>NZ_AYTD01000013.1 GCF_000503215.1 Pseudomonas canadensis
AACGCCGATGGCAGCCAGGAAGTCTATGTGCATGACCAGCGGGCGCGGCTGGTGCAGCGGGTGGATCCTGACGGTGCTGAGCACTTCAAATCCTACGATGAGAAAGGCCGGCTGACGGTTGAGCAAGATCCGTTGGGGGCGATCACGGCCTACCAGTACGACGAAGCTGGGCGTTTGGTGGCGTTGTTTCGGGGGAATGATGAGCCGACGACCTACGAGCATGACAATGGGTTCGTACGGGTTGTGCGGCGTGGTGAAGCGGTTTGGAAGTATGAGCGTAATGACCAGGGCGACGTTACGCGTAGGACCGATCCTGACGGCAACGCTACTGACTACAGCTACAACAAACGCGGACAACTGACGCAGGTTTGGCTGCCGGATCACAGCTGTCACCGACTGGTCTGGAATGAGCACGGGCAATTGCTTGAAGAGCAGTTGCCGAATGGCGGAGTCAAGCGCTACCGCTATGACGATCTCGGGCGAAAAATCAGCCTGGAAGACGAACACGGCGCGCTCACGCAATTTGAGTGGAACCACGTAGGACGATTAGTCCAAATCGTCTTGCCGAGCGGTGATACGCGTAAATATACCTACAACGCGTACGGAAAAATCACCTCCGAACGCGATGAACTCGGCCACGTCACTCGCTACGAATACGCCGATGGCCTGCACCTGATCAGCCGGCGCATCAACGCCGATGGCACTCAGATCAAATACCGTTACGACAATGTGCGGTTATTGCTGACCGAGATCGAAAATGAGGTGGGCGAAACCTACCGACTCCAGTATCACACCAATGGCCTGATCCAACAGGAAACCGGCTTTGACGGCCAGCGCACTGCTTACCTCTACGACCTCAACGGCAACCTGCAGGAAAAGACCGAGCATGGCGATGACGGTAGTCAGCTGGTTACCCACTACGAGCGCGATTATGTCGGACGGCTCGTAAGAAAAGCCCTGCCCGACGGCAACCATGTCGATTACACCTACGACCGTCAAGGCAATCTCCTAAGCGTCGAAGATGGCCACTGGGCGTTGGCCTACGAGTACGACAGCCAAAACCGTCTCACCGCCGAACACCAAGGCTGGGGCACGCTGCGCTATGGCTACGACGCCTGCGGCCAACTGCAAAACCTACGCCTGCCCGACAGCAATCGGGTGGCGTTCAACCACGGCAAAGGCGGCCACCTAGTCACCGTCGAACTGAACTGTGAAACCCTTACCTCCCACCTGTTCAAGGCCGGTCAGGAACACCAACGCCAACAAGGCCAACTGATCAGCCACTACCACTACGACGATCAACAACGCCTGCACGCCCACGCCGTTACCCAACAGCAACACACCCTCTACCAACGCCACTACGACTACGACAAATCCGGCAACCTCACCCGCCTGCTCGACACCCACAAAGGCGACCACCACTACCACTACGATCCGCTAAACCGCCTCACCCGGGCCAACCACTCGCAAGGCGAGCAAGAACGCTTCGGCCACGACCCCGCCGGCAACCTGCTCATGCAAAACCGCCCCGGCCCCGACATCGTGGCCGGCAACCGCCTGATGATCCAAGGCGACCACCATTACGACTACGACGCCTTCGGCAACCTTATCCGCGAACGGCGTGGCAAAGGCCATCAACTCGTTACTGAATACCGCTACGACTGCCAGCACCGCCTGATCGGCATCAAAAAACCCAACGGCCAGACCGCCAGCTATCGCTACGACCCGTTTGGGCGGCGCATCAGCAAGACCGTTGATAGCACAACTACCGAGTTTTTCTGGCAAGGCGACAGACTCATCGCCGAACACCAGACGGATCGCCACCGCAGTTACCTCTACGAGCCCGACAGCTTCCGGCCATTGGCGCTGCTGGAAGGCTTTGGTCCAAAGGAAACCAAGCCCTACCACTACCAACTCGACCACCTCGGCACCCCGCAGGAACTCACCGATACCAACGGCGAAATCGTCTGGTCCGCGCACTACCGCGCCTACGGCGAAATCAGCCGTCTCGACATAGGAAAAGTGGACAATCCGCTTCGTTTCCAAGGCCAATACTTCGACCAAGAAAGTGGGCTGCACTACAACCGTCATCGCTACTACAATCCGGATGTCGGTCGCTACCTGACGCCTGATCCGGTGAAACTGGCAGGAGGCATCAACGCGTATCAGTACGCGCAGAATCCAATCGGATGGATAGATCCTCTAGGCCTAAACTGTAAGAACGCGAACTGTCCTGAAGGGCCCTATAGCGTAATAGTTCCGGGAGGAGGTTTAGATGCACATGAGAAGGCAGGAGGACATTTAATGGAAAAGCACATAGGTAGAAGCGACAAACAATTGTTGGACCGTTTGAAACAAGAACCACACATCCCAGCCGCCTCTACTTTCCATGACAGAGCCAGCGCAGAGCATGAAGTATCGACTGTACTGGATCAAAACAAAGCAAAAATCGATAAATTTTTAAAGGGAACAAAGAATCAAACCGTCATCACTCAAAAAACCAACTACCCCGTAGGCACGAGCTTTAAAAAGAACAGCACAACAGCGCTTCCGGGAAAGGAAATTCAACTGATAATCCGTAGAGATCATAAAATGCATACTGGCTACCGAATTCATACTGGATTTCCAAACCCATGAATCAAGACTATCCTGAGCTACAGCAATTTCTTGCGGGTTACTTCAATCAAGACTGGGTTGATGACCACAAAAAAGCGGACGACGTTATTAAATATTTTATCTCCGAATCATCTGAAGATACGCTATTAGAAGTGCAAGAAGAACTAGATAAGCTAATGCGAAGTGGAACGACAGAGCAAGAGCTCGAAAATTACTTATTCAGTGATATCGGTTGCTATTATTATTATCGCAGCGAATGGCCCGACGGAATCACTTGGCTGAGACATGTCGTATCAATACTGAAAAATGGAATCCTCCAAATGAAAAATGAAAAAAACTAAACGACGCTTAATAAAGCGAGACCCACTCCTGTGGCAAGCGAGCTTGCTCGCGTTGGGCCGCGCAGCGGCCCCAATCCAGGCAATGGTTTTTTTAGTTAATTCGGCACCGCCTGCTCACCACAATGATCGTATTCACCCGCTAATCAGCGAATTCACCACCCTTCTTTGAGCATCCGCAACTCCAAATGCTGCAACAACATAATGGTCTTCCCATCCACAATCTCCCCGCTCTGCACCATCCCCAGCGCCTGTTCAAACCCCAGCTCCAGCACCTCGATATCCTCACCCTCCTCTTCCAGCCCACCGCCGCTCCCCACCCGATCCCCCGGCTGATACTCACCGATGAAAAAGTGGATCCGCTCCGTCACCGACCCCGGGCTCATGAACGCCGCATAGATCTTCTCCACATGCCCCACGCGATACCCGGTTTCCTCTTCCGCTTCCAGGCGAATACGTTCTTCGGGACTGGCGTTGTCGAGTAAACCGGCCGCCGCCTCGATCAGGTAGCCGGGGTAGTCATTGACGAACGTCGGCATGCGAAATTGGCGGATCAGCAACACCGTGCGCTGCTCGCGGTTGTACAGCAGGATGGTCGCGCCATTGCCGCGGTCGTATACCTCGCGGGTCTGGGTTTGCCAACTGCCGTCGCGGCGGCGCAGGTCGAAGCTGTATTTTTTCAGCAGGTACCAGTTTTCCGAGAGGGTCTCTTCGGCGGTGATGCGAACGGGGCTGTTGTCCATGCTCGGGTTTCTCAAGAAAAGGGTTGTGTTTGTTTGATGCTGTTCCAGGCAGCAGCGACTGCTTCGGCGCTACTCGCCTTGATCCGTGCGAGGTTGCGCGGGTAGTCCACCCCTGGGTTTTCGGTGAAGCGCGTGGCCGTGAATTGGCCGTTGCTGGCGCGCAGGATATAACCCGTGTCCTCGCACTGTGAGGAGGCGAGAAACAGCACGCCCGGCGTCACCCAGTCGGGCTTGAGTTCGTCCGGTTCTTCGGTCACGCCCCACATGCGCGTCTTGGCGACCGGTGAGATTGCATTGACCTTGATCCCGGCCTCAGCACCTTCGTGGCTCAACGCGTTCATGATCCCCAGTTGCGCCATCTTGCCCGCGCTGTAGGCCACCAGGCCGGTCTGCTCATACTGTGCGTACATGGCGCGGTCGGAGGTGGTGAGGATGATGCGCGGCGCAGATGAGCGCAGCAGGTGCGGCCAGGCGTGCTTGCACAGCCACAGCGGTGCGTAGAGATTGATGTCCATGGCGCGTTGCAGGAACGCGGCGTCAAGGTCGGCGATGTTCTGGTAACCGACCCAGCCGGCGTTGTGGATCAGGATGTCGAGTTGGCCAAAGGCCTCGATGGCGTAGGTGATCAGTTGCTCGCAACCCGCGTTCGTGGACAGGTCACCGCCGTGGCCGATCACGTTCAAGCCTTCGGCCTGCAAGGCTTCTGCCGCGGCCTGGACCACCGAGGCATCGCTGCCCGCGCCGGCATTGTCGGCACCGATATCGCTGATCACCACCCGTGCGCCGCCCTGGGCCAAAGCCCGTGCGTAACTGAGACCCAACCCGCGTGCACCGCCGGTGATGACTGCAATTTTGCCTGTGAAATCCATGTGCTTGCTCTCCTGTTCGGGCCGCCCACCCTAACAACCTCGGCGCGCCTTGTTCAATGCTGTAATACTTTGCAAGCAATCCCCGTTGACGGCTGTCGAATTAATTCCTGCCTGGCTGGGCCATCTGGTAAAACCCCTGCTTCACCTTTTTCCTGGAACCTTCATGTCCTCTCGTTTTCTCTCGCGCCTGAGCCTGCGCTGGTTTCCCATGGTGTGCATGGCGTTGTTGATCGTCGGCCTGCCGGTGGGTTGCGCGGTGCTGCAACACAAGGAGCGCGAACTGGTGTTTCGCATCGAGCCGGGTACCGCCAGTTGGTACAGCGGCTTGCCCAAGGCGGTGCAAGAGTTCGAACTCAAGCCGGCCAGTTTCAAAGCCGGACAGAATATCCATGGCTGGTGGTACCCGGCGGACAACAAAGACGCGCCCGCGGTCCTCTACCTGCACGGCGTGCGCTGGAACCTCACCGGGCAACTGTTTCGCATCGAGCAGCTGCACGCCCTGGGTTATTCGGTACTGGCTATCGACTATCGCGGCTTCGGCCAGAGCCACGGCGAGCTGCCTTCGGAAACCACGGTTTACGAAGACGCGCGCGTCGCCTGGGAACGTTTCCAGGTGCTGCAACCGGACCCGAATAAACGCCTGATCTACGGACATTCCCTGGGGGGCGCGGTGGCCATCGACCTGGCTGCCGAGCTGGGCAAACAGACTCCACTGCCGGTGCGCGGGCTGGTGATCGAATCCACCTTCACGTCGCTGGCAGATGTGGCCACGGCCGTGGCGAATACCTCGTTGCCGGTGCGCTGGTTGCTGTCGCAGAAATTCGATTCCATCGACAAGATTGCCGATATCCATATGCCGCTGCTGGTGGTGCATGGCCTTGATGATCGCTACGTGCCGCCGCGTTTCAGCCAGCAATTGTTTGAAGCTGCCCAGGAACCCAAGCGGCTGTTATTGGTGCCCGGTGCCAGCCATAACAACAGCATGAGCCTGGCCGGTCGCAGCTATGGCCAGGCGCTGGAAAAACTGATGCACGCGAAGATGCCGGACCAGGTTGCCACACACTCCACAGGTCGAAGCGCAGACTCGTAAAAGCGTATTTCGGCACTGGGTTCGCGCTTGCGTGTCAAGCGCAAACCCTGCCCATACTGGGCCAAAACAGAAGTTGATCAAATAATGACCTCTGCCGAAATCGCCAACCCTGCCGGGGCTTCGCAAAGTTATCCACAGAGATACCCACGGTTTTCGTGGACAACTCTTTTTATATTTTTACGTTTTTTTTGCTCAGCAAAAGCTTTCAGGAAATGTACCGGGCAACAAAATCTCGCGATTCACATCGCGTATATCGTTATACCCACACAATGCCATCGACACGTCCAACTCACGGGCGATGATCTCAAGCGCCTTGGTCACACCCGCCTCGCCCATCGCGCCCAAACCATACAAATGCGGGCGGCCGATCATGGTGCCTTTGGCGCCCAATGCCATCGCTTTGAGCACGTCCTGGCCGGAGCGAATGCCACCGTCGAGCCATACCTCAATGCGCTCACCCACCGCTTCGACAATCGCCGGCAACTGGCTGATGCTCGAAGGCGCACCGTCCAGTTGACGGCCACCGTGGTTGCTCACCACCAGTGCGTCGGCACCGGCGTTCGCCGCTAGGCGAGCGTCTTCTACATCAAGAATGCCCTTGATGATCAACTTGCCGCCCCAGCACTTCTTGATCCACTCCACATCATCCCAGCTCAGGCGCGGATCGAACTGCTGGGCGGTCCAGGAAGACAGCGAACTCATGTCTGCCACGCCTTTCACGTGCCCGACGATGTTGCCGAACCCCCGGCGTTTAGTGCCGAGCATGCCCATCACCCAGCGCGGCTTGGTGGCCATGTTGAGGATATTCGGCAAGGTCAGTTTCGGCGGCGCCGACAGGCCATTGATCAAATCCTTGTGACGCTGGCCAAGGATCTGCAGGTCGAGGGTCAGCACCAGCGCATCCACACCGGCAGCCTTGGCCCGCTCGATCAGTTGTTCGATAAAGCCGCGGTCGCGCATCACATAGAGTTGGAACCAGAACGGCTGGCCGACGTGCTCGGCGATGTCTTCCAGGGAGCAGATGCTCATGGTCGACAAGGTGTAGCGCAGGCCAAATGCGGCGGCGGCGCGCGCGGTCAGAATCTCGCCATCGGCGTGCTGCATACCGGCCAATCCGGTGGGTGCCAGTGCCACCGGCATGGCCATCTCCTGGCCGATCATCGTGGCGCGGATCGAGCGCTCATCAATGTTGCGCGCCACCCGCTGGCGGAACTTGATGCTGGCAAAATCACTTTCATTTGCCCGGTAAGTGCTCTCAGTCCAGGAGCCGGAATCAGCGTAGTCGTAGAACATGCGTGGGACACGTTTTTGCGCGAGCTTGCGTAAATCTTCGATGGTTGTAATCAACGACATCTAGGTCACCTCTCCCTGAACTGAATGCTGAGAGTAACCGCCCATCGCCTGCGCAACCAGCCATTGCGTTTAGATAGCCGTACGGCTAACCTCGCAGAAACCTGCAAAAAAGCGCACAAACATGCACAACACTCATCACGACATCGACCTGCCTTCTTTGCGCAAACAGAAAATCCTGTTGCTGCTAGAGCGCGATGGCAAAGTCACCGCCTCGGAGCTGGTGGAACACTTTGCCGTGTCCCAGGACACCATCCGCCGCGACCTCGGCGAACTCGCGGCCGCCGGCCTGTTGCAACGCGTCCACGGTGGCGCCCTGCCCCGGCCCAAAGACACCGGCAAAGACTTCTTCACTCGCGTCGGCGAGACCAGCGAAGCCAAGCGTCACCTTGCGCGGCTGGCCGCCGACCGTGTGGAAGATGGGCAGATCGTACTGTTCGATTCCGGCTCTACCACGCTGCAGATTGCCCAGTCATTGCCGCGCTCGATTCGCCTCACTGTGGTCACGACATCGCCCATGATCGCCATCGCCTTGGCCGACCATCCCGATGTGAAAGTGATCCTCACGGGCGGCCAGCTCAACCCGGCGACCCTGTCCACCAGCGGCCATGAAACTGTGCGCATGATCCAGGGCATCAAGGCCGATTTACTGTTCACCGGCGTGTGTGCGCTGCATCCGCAAGTGGGCATCAGCTCGCTGCATTTTGATGAGGTGGCGGTCAAACAAGCTCTGCTCGACAGCGCCTCCCATGTGGTAGCGGTGACCATGGCCGATAAACTCGGTGCCGTGGAGCCTTTTGTGGTGGCACCGTGCAGCCGTATTCACACGTTGATTACCGAGTGGCATGTACCAAGTGTGGAGGCGTATGAGCAACTAGGGTTGGAAGTGCTACGCGTGGAAGTCGAGTAGGCACAGCGCGTCGGGCGTGGCCAAACCGCTGGCGGTATTGTCGAAGATGCACCAGGTGGGAATGCCAGCCGCAACAGACGCACTCAATAAACGCGCATACGCCTGAATGCGTTCAGGCCCATAACCACTGTGGTAGATACGCGGTGCTCCGTGCAGGCGCCAATAATGCACGCCCTGCCAACCGGCCGGAGCATTTCCCGCCTCGATGACCGGCGGGTCGGCAGCCACTCGCCCAATCTGCAGATCCTGCAGCATCTCTTCAGCCGCTAACCAACTCGCGTGCCGTGGTTCCAATACGACAGCGCCTGTAAACCGTCGGCGCAACAGCGTGAAGAATGCGTTGGCAACAACCGGTTCGTAATTCAACGAAGGCGGCAATTGCACCAGCAGGCAACCTAACTTTTTACCCAGTTGCAGGCATTGCCCGAGAAACGCATCCAGTGCGGCCTCGCAGCCCTGCAAGCGCAATTCATGCGTGATGCGCTTGGGCACTTTGACCGAAAAACCAAAGCCCGACGGCACCGAATGTGCCCAACGCGCGTACGTCTTCGCCAAGTGCGGACGATAGAACGAACTGTTGATTTCCACCGCATTGAAGCGCGAAGCATAACGCTCCAAATGCGTGCCCTCGTCGGCAAATGCTGCCCAGTACTCACGCGGCAAACTCCAGCCGGCACAGCCCACAAACAGGGTTGCCGTCAAAACAGCACCTTGGCGGCATCGCGCATGAAAATCTCGATGGTCTTGGGCCCCACACCATCGAATTCCCCAAGGCGCTTTTCGAAGGACGCTCGGCTCTCGCTGGCCCTGCGCATATGCGTAATCTTTCCCGCGTACTCAGCATTCAACTTGGCGCTGAGGTCGAGCAAACGTTGCGCGGTGGTTTCGTCATAGCGCACGTAATGCGCGCGCCCGAGCATGGCGACCAACTCACGCGATGTGCAGTGCTGCAGCTTGCGCGCCGTGTCGCGGCCCTGCTCTTCAACTATCACCTTGTAGGCCTGTGCGGCAATCGGTGCCTGGATGCGCTTGCCCATCAGGAAGCTGGCGATAAACCACTTGAAGAGGCCGTCATCATCGTCGGGTTTGAGTTCGATGCCCAACTCCAACGCGGTGATAGAACGGGCCATGTTTAATGGCCCAGCTTGCGCTCGGCCTTGGCGGCCTGCTCGTTGATGGCATTGGTCTGGCGCTCGGTGTCCTTGATCGAGGTGGGCGTCAGCACTTTATCGACGGTTTCGGTGTTGGGATTTGGGCGCTCCAGGGTCTGGCCTTTTGTGGCTTTATCAGTGCCCTGCTGAGCTTCTTCGGAGCTGATGGGTGCTGGGGTCTTATCGGCAGTCATGGTGATTCTCCAATCAATGAATGCCCGCAGAAATATCGGGCACCTATGCAGCAGAAGCCTTCAGCCTTGGATAGTTCAAGGAAATTGACCGCGCCAACCATCCAAGAAATAAGCGCAAATTAATTTAAACCTTTGCCACCCGGGCCGGATCAACTCTCCCATACCCCATCCATCCTTCCCCCCCCATCAGGAGACACTCGATCATGAGTTCAAACCTTAACGGCAAGAAGATTCTGGTCATCACGTCCAACACCGGTATCGAGCGCGATGAACTGCTCAAGCCCCTGGAAGCGCTGCGCGGCTATGGCGCGACAGTGACCCACGGTTCCAGCAAAGGCGGCACGACCCAGACCTTCGTCGGCGATACCGAGAAAGACAAGACGGTAGAGTCCGATGCGGCGCTGTCCGAGCTATCGGGCAGCGAGTTCGATGCACTGGTGATCCCCGGCGGCACCGTTAACGCGGATACCTTGCGCCAGGATGCGGCGGCGCTGACGTTAATCAATGAGTTCGTCAAAGCGGGTAAAACCGTGGCGGCAATCTGTCACGGGCCATGGGCCTTGATCGATGCAGGTGTGATCAAGGGCAAGACCCTGACCTCCTATAAAAGTGTACGTATCGACTTGGAAAACGCCGGCGCCGCAGGCTGGGTCGATGCCGAGGTCAAGGAATGCCAGGCCAATGGCTGGACGTTGATCACGTCGCGTACACCGGACGATTTGTCAGCGTTCAGCGAGGCCATCGCCAAAGCTGTAGCCGGCTGACTCCGAGCAGAACGAAAACAGGCGCCGCAATGGCGCCTGTTGTCTATTTAGGCCTGACTCAACTTTTACGCTGCTCGGGCATCTCGCGTTTGGGCCCGAACATCGCCCAGGCGATAAGCCCAAACAACGGCACAAAAATCAGAATGACCAGCCACAATCCTTTCGACTCCCAGCCCCCCGTGCTGCGCAGTACGATATTGATGGCCCATAGTTCCAAGAGCAGCAGAATCACCGCCAACCCGATCCAGATGTATTGAATTTCCATGCTTCACCTCCTAGGTCGTATGCATTAGGTCAAGCGATGGCTGCGAGGGTTCATTAAAATTTGCGTCAACTGACACGGGTTGTGGAATGCAACGTGTCACAGGCAACACCATGCAACCTGCACGACACGCTCCACCTTCAGCTTATCGTAGGCCATTGAATTACTTGATGAATTCAAAATAGCTCAAGTTGGTACAACTGATGCACCTGAGTACGGGACGAGGCATGCATTTCGACATGCCCTGAATATTTCCGTGAGGTGTCACCCATGAATGCCATTGACCTGCTCAAAGCCGACCATGAACGCGTGAAGGCCCTGTTGACCCAATTGAGTGAATCCACCGAACGCGGGGTTAAAAAACGCACTGAGCTGTTGGCCAAGCTGGAAGCGGAAATAAGCCTGCACACCAAGCTCGAAGAGGAAATTCTTTACCCGGCGTTCAGGAAGGCCGGTGGCAAGGAGCAGGACATCATGTATCACGAAGCCAAAGAGGAGCACCGCACTGTCGATTCCTTGGTACTGCCGGATCTGAAGCAGACCGAACCTTCGACTACGGAGTTTTCCGGTCGCGTAAAAGTGGTCAAGGAGCTGCTGGAACACCACATCGAGGAAGAAGAAACCGAGATGTTCCCGCAGGCGAAAAAACTGCTGGGCAAAGCGTTGCTTGAAGAGTTGGGCGCTGAAATGGAAGCGATGAAAGCGGCGCATAAAAAATTGCAGTCGACCAAGCCAATGGCGGCCTGATCGAGGCATGACCCGAGCCTGGAGGAAACTCAGGCTCTTGATGCATCACGATAGGGGATTGCATCATGAAGACCAGATTGCCCCAAAGGATTTTACTTATAGTCGGCCTGTCAGCTCTGCTCGCCGGCCCCGCCTACGCCGCATTTGGCGATAACCCCGAACCAGCTGCTAGCGCGTTGAGTGGCGACAGCGCTGCCGGTTCAGCACTGCCGCCGGGAACCTACCCCAGCAGCCCCTCCGACAGCGACAAGAAAACCAAAGAAACTGCAAAGCAGCCGAGCAAGCCGGCTAAACCTGCCGACCGCCAGCAAAAAGAAACTCAGCAAAAAACCCGCTCAGGCAGTTGACGGCTCATTCGTTCCCGGCGGCGCGGGCGCCAGCCCCCAGTCGCCGTGTTCATACCCGTCATCAGCGAGCATTTCCGCCGGGTGCAGGGTGCGCGCAGGCCAGGTCGGCCACGCCGTAACAGCCTCTCAAGGCACCGACAACCACCCACTGAAACTGTCCGGCGCCTTTAACGGGCACCAGGCGAAATCCCCGGGCGGCGGCGGCAACGCCTGCTGTTCGTCCCCTGCAGACCGGGCGTCTTTCCAATCTACAACCCGTGACGACTGCCAGGCCAGGGCCACACCCTGGGCCTGACTTTCATCCGTATTGACCCAACGCGCCGCAGCCGCCGCCATGAACGCCTCGATCGGCTCGTCGTCGATCTGCGACCGATACGGCGATCCCAGCAGCCAACGGCAGACATTCAGGTGATAGGTCCAATCCAGCGGCGGCCGGTTGCGATAGGCCCAGGTCATGAAGCTGCGAAACAGGTTCAATCCTTCAGGCGGATCCAGCTTGAGCAGCGCCGGGCAGATATCGAACAGGGTGTGCCAATACGGCAACAACCGCGCATCCAGGTGCACGAAGCTGCGGGAATTACTCGGGTATTCAGGCGGCGCCGGTTCCGCGTGCAGGCGGCGGGACGCCTTGCTGACCAGGCGGCTGGCGCCTGCGGGCAACAGGTGGTTCATGAAACGCACTCACAGTCATGACGATGGAATGCCGCCCGATCACGGGAGGCCCAAGGCATACGTCAGAAAGTGGGGGAAGCGCGAGGGTTGGCCGAAGGCCAGGCATAACGCGGTGGCGCCTTGTTGCGCCGTTGGTGAGCGGGTCGAGGGGCTTGCCGCAGGCCCAACAGCCAGGCGAGACCCACCAGAAACACCAGCGCAACCGTCAAGGCGTTGCAGACCGGGCAAGCAAAGTAGTTCGAGATGTTGCCGGAAGACGGGCTGCCCAACCCTTTGTCGGAAAGTGGTGCCGGCTTGCCGTCCACCGAACAGAACGCCCCGCCGATGCCATTCAGTTCCTGGCCCATCATCTGCCCATGCCCCAAACCGCAGACGAACAGGTTCATCAGCACGCAGAAGTACAGGGCCCAGGCAATCAGGGAACGGTCGGGGTGGCTCAATTTCATGGCGGCGACTCTACCACCAGAGCCGCCAAAGGATGAAGTGTCGCAGGCCCCTGTGGCAGAACGTCGCAGATTACGTGCACTTCCCAGGGTTGGTAGACTGGGCGCCCTCAAAGCCTGACGTATTGATCCAGAGCAATGCAGGCGTTTCACAGGATGCACGTTGATGAGTACCTTATTCACCCGCCGCAAAGTGCTGACCGGAATGGGCCTGCTGGGCCTGGGCAGCCTGCTGGGCGGCTGTGACTACAGCCCCAAGCTGAACTTCAAGTACGGCAAGGACCTGAGCGACAAGATCATGGGCCGTACCTTCAAGCTCAAGAACACCGACGGCGAAACCGTCACCTTGAGTTCGTTCCGTGGCCTGATGCCGGTGGTGTTCTTCGGTTTCACCCAATGCCCGGCGGTGTGCCCGACCACCCTGGCGCGCGCCGCGCAGGCCAAGAAGCTGATGGGCCGCGACGGCGAAATCATGCAGGTGGTGTTCATCACCCTAGACCCGGAACGCGACACCCCCGAGATTCTCGACAAGTACGTCAAAGCCTTCGATCCGAGCTTCGAGGCGCTGTACGGCACCCCGGAAGAAATCGCCGTGGCCGCCAAGGAATTCGGGATCTTTTATGAAAAGATCCCCGCCGGCGACACCTACACACTGTCCCACACCGCCACCAGCTTCGTGTTCGACACCCGTGGCAACCTGCGCCTGGGCCTGCAGGCATCCCTTACCGCTAAAGAGTGCGCAGAAGACCTGCTCACCGTCATGGAGGTCTGCTAATGACTGCCGTTCAACACCTCAAACGCACCCTCATCGGCCTGACCCTGCTGGGCCTTGCCGCCCACGCCAGCGCCCAGGTGGAAGTAACCGACGCCTGGGTACGCGCCACCGTGCCGGGCCAGCCGTCCAGCGGCGCGTTCATGACCGTCACCGCCGACAGCGACAGCCAACTGTTGAGCGTGGCCTCGCCGGTGGCCAAGGACGTGCAGATCCATGAAATGAGCATGAAGGACGACGTGATGCGCATGGGCCCGGTGAATTCGGTAGCCCTGCCCGCCGGCAAGGCCGTGTCCCTCGACCCTAACGGCTACCACGTGATGCTGATGGGCCTGACCGGCCAGATCAAGGAAGGCGACCAGGTGCCGCTGACCCTGACAGTGCAGAACGCCAAGGGCGAGCAGCAGGCGATTGAAGTGAAGGCACCGGCCCGTGGCGTGGACGGGATGGATCACAGCAAGATGCATTGATGGGGACTGTGGCTGACGGGTTCGGAAGGTTTGTCAGTTCTGTTGTGGTGAGCGAGCTTACTGTGGTGAGCGGGCTTGCCCCGCGCTGGGGCGCGAAGCGGCCCCAACCAAGAGCACTCAATTCCCTCTGACAGAACGCAGTGGATGGTTTTAGGGCTGCTTCGCAGCCCAGCGCGGGGCAAGCCCGCTCACCACACCAAACGAGCGTTTTATCGGCTTGGCGCGGGCGTCGGGTGGGGTGTATCGCTACGGATCAGGCCACCTGCCCTTGGCTGCGTCATCAGGTGAAAACTCTCGCTGAGCAACTCGACCGTGGCGCGAATGCTGTCGGTCTGACGCGGTACCGCGAACAACCCATAATTGACGCTTAACGCCGGGCTGCCGTTGGGCCCCAGTGCGATCACGCGCATGGTGTCCGGGCGGATATTTTCGGCAGGCAACAACGCGACGCCCAAGCCGCTTTCCACGGCAGCCATGATCACGCCGATATTCGGGCTGGTGACGGTGACACGGAAATCGCGGCCGGCAGTCAATAACGCGTCGAACATCAGGCGCCGCCACGCGCAAGGTTCGGCGTACACGATGACATCCAACGCCAACGCCGGGTCGATCTCGTCATCGATCCCGCACACCCAATACAACGGCATATTCCAGGTATGCACGGGGTCGGCGGCAAATACCGAGCTCACGCCAATGGCAACGTCGAGCAAACCATCGTGCCAGCGTTCAGCAAGTGCATCGCCGTGGTCCACGGTGATGTCCATGTGCACGTGGGGGCTGGCACGGCGTAAGCGGCCCAGGGCGGCTGGCAATGCTGAGACGGCGACGTCTTCCGACAGGCCGACGCGCACCGTGCCCATTACCGTACGCTCCTTCAAGCGTGTCGCCACTGTTTCGCCCAACGCCAGGATGCGTGTGGCATAGCTGAGCAACAGTTCGCCCTCAGTGGTCGGCACCACGCCACGCCCGGTGCGACGCAACAGGCGTTGCCCGAGCAATTCTTCCAGCCGGCGAATCTGCGCGCTCAGCGCCGATTGCGCCCTGCCCGCCTGGTGCGCGGCGCCACTGAGGCTGCCGTGATGACACACCGCAACAAAGGTGCGCAGCAAATAAGGTTCGAACGCGTCGGATATCATGTTTGGCATAACTCTGAATCAACCGCTATCAGCCTACCTTGATACCCATCGTATGACTACGCTGCTCAGCCTGTTCAATCAGTGAGTAGAAACATCATGGATAACCCCCAGAACCCGCGCGTCGTATTGGCCGCTCGCCCCGAAGGTCGCCCGAAAACCAGCGATTTCCGCCTTGAGTACGCACCGATCCCCGAGCCGAACGATGGACAGGTGCTGCTGGAAAACCTTTACCTGTCTCTCGACCCTTACATGCGCTGGCGCATGAGTGCAGCCAAATCGTATGCCGAGCCGGTGGGCATCGGTGAGGTGATGGTCGGCGGCACCGTGGCGCGTATCAAGCACTCACGTCACGTCGATTGGCACGCAGGCGATATCGTATTGGCCTACGCCGGCTGGCAGCGCTTCGCGTTGTCTGACGGACAAGACCTGCGCCGCCTGGACCCAAGCGTCGCACCGCTGACCACCGCCCTCGGCGTGCTGGGCATGCCGGGCTTCACGGCCTACGCCGGCCTGCTCAATATCGGCAGACCCAAACCCGGCGACACCGTAGTCGTCGCAGCCGCCAGCGGTGCAGTCGGTTCAGTGGTCGGCCAGATCGCCCGCCTGCACGGTGCTCGTGCCGTGGGCATTGCCGGGGGAGCGGATAAGTGCGCATTCGTGAAAGACGAACTCGGCTTTGATGCGGTCATTGACCATCACGCAGCGGACTTTGCCGAACAGCTGGCCATGGCGTGCCCCCAGGGTATCGACGTGTACTTTGAGAACGTCGCCGGACCTGTCTGGGATGCCGTGCGACCGCTGCTCAATGATTTTGCGCGTATACCCGTGTGCGGGCTGATCGCTCATTACAACGATGACGCCCTTCAAGAAGCAACGATGGACCGATTGCCTGCAACGATGCATGACATTCTCGCCAAGAGCCTGACCGTGCGTGGGTTTATCCAGACCGAGTTTGTCGATCAGCAGCAGGACAAATTCCTGCACGACGCCGCGCAGTGGATCGCCGAAGGCAAACTCAAATGGCGCGAGGACATTGTCGACGGACTGGCGCGGGCACCCGAAGCGTTCATCGGGCTGCTGGAAGGTCGCAATTTCGGCAAGTTGATCGTGCGCCTCAATCCACAATAAACAGCTTCGCCCCACTAGTCGTCGATGAGCGATGGCCTTCCATGTCATTGCCCACCTGGTAACTCATTCCGGCCGTCAGGGTGAACTGACGGCCGTCTTCCAATTTGGTGTGCAACTCGCCTTCAAGGCACAACAGAATGTGCCCTCTCCAGCACCAGTGATCCGCAAGGTAGCCGGGGGTATATTCGACCATGCGCACGCGGGTTGTGCCGAAGTGGCAGGTGCGCCATAACGCATTGCCGGTAATGCCTGGGTGAATGGCAGGTTCGACAGTAGACCAGTCGGTGGTGCCAAAAGGGACGGCAGTGAGTTCCATGGTGGGCTCGATGGTTATTTAGCGAGGCTTGAGGCTAATCATCTGGAGCAACGGGCGATAGGCACAGATCAAACGCTTTTCTGGGATACAGGTATCCTGCTCGCACCGCTCCCCTGGATTCGCTTATGCACATCGACCCCGCGTACATCCTTCACGAAACCGAACACTGGCTGCTCAACCACCACCTGGCCTCGGCGTTGCCCGGCTACCTGATGTTGGGCGCCAAGAGACCGATCCATTCCCTGGCCGACATGCCGGAAGCAGCGCTGGCCGAGTTGGGTGGGCTGCTGGCGAAAACCCAGCGAGTGGTAGAAGCGCAGCTCAAGCCGAAATGGCTGTACATCAGCCGCTATGGACACATGCCGGGATTCCCGCTGCATTTTCATTTCATACCGGTGTACGACTGGGTGGAGGAAGCATTCTGGCGGGATGATCGGTATCGCTTGCTGCAGGATTTTGGCTCGCAGCCCCCGACGCAAACGTTGACCGATGGCGCGGAGTTAACGCTGTTTGTGTGGCGTGAGTTTGGCGAGAGCCTCACACCACCGGTAATCCACGGAGCCTCGGTGGCGCAGGTCATCGAACGCCTACAGGCACGTTTTGATGATTGAAACAGTTCCACTGTAGGCGCTGGCTTGCCAGCGAAAATCGGCAACGATGACACTGGTGTTCTGGATGAGTGCGGCGTCCGTGATTTTTTCGCCGGCAAGCCGGCTCCTACAGGGGTTGGGTGTCAGGTCGTAAGGTGTTTAGTCATCGGGATACAGGCCAACTGCAACCCTGATGGTGAGTGATAGACCGCCTCCTCATCTCCCGCATACCCGTGCGCGCGGTAGAAATCCACTGCATTCAGCGTCGAATCCAGCACCAATGTGGGGATGCCCCGCTTATGCGCCTGGTCCTCTAGAAAATCCAGCATCGCCTTGCCATAGCCGCATCCGGTGTGATCCGGCAGGACGAACAGCGCGCCGACTTCATTGTTGTCCGGATCAAGCATTCCAGTGACGACCGCCTGACCCTCCACCCACCCCAGGTAAAACGGTTTATCCATCAGCGCGCTGTAACCATCTTCGGCCTTACCCCGCGTCCACAGCAGCATTTGCTCGCGCGTGTACGCGCCGATGCATTGGCCGCGAATGGCCTGCAAGCGGATGTCGAACGCCACCTGGGCGTGTTCTGGGGTAGCCCGTTTTATCTCCAGCATTTCACGCTCCTTCCATGAAATCATCGTGCCATTAGCACACTTGTGCTAATCGACCCCTCCCCCCTGCGGCGCTATATTCCCCGACACTTCCAGCGCTCCTTCGGCACCGTGCATCTCTTGCGCGTGGGCGCGTTGTGCGCTGGAAAAACCATAACAACCCCAAGGAAGAAGCACCATGAAACTGCAATCCTCTGTTACCCGCCTTACCCTGTTGGGTGCCCTGATCATCGGCGTGGCCGGCTGCAGCAACATCAAGCCTACCGAAGACCACCTCAAGACGCTGTCGGAAACCAACCTGGGTGAGCCGGTCAAGCGTATCTCCAATGTGCGCAGCGACTCGATGACCACCTACTACGTCGCCAGTGCCGCCTCCGGCGAATACAACTGCTCAGTGCCCAGCGGTGCCAGCGGCGGAGCGTTCGCGGTGGCGAGCTTTGGGCTGATGAAGCCTGCCGCCTACTGCCAGCCCAAAGGTGCACGCGGCAACCCCCTTCAGGGCTTCACCCAGTAACCGCCTCCTGGCTCAGGTCCCGCAGAACACCGCGCAGTTCAGCGGGGCGCACAGGCTTGGAGAGAATGGCGATCTGACGGTCGTGCAACGCGGCCTGGATTTTCTCCACATCGTGCCCGGTGAGGATCAGCGCCGGGACCGCCCAGCCACGTTGTTCGCGCAGGGCATCAATGCATTCGATACCGGTGGCGTGGTTACCCAGATCGTAGTCGGCGACGATGATGTCGCAATCACTCACCAGATCACGCCCCGAGGACGCCGCCTGCACCTCGCATCCCCAGCGCTCCAGCAGCGCCTGGGTGGCGAGCAACACGTTGTGGTCATCTTCCACCAGGCACACCTTCAACCCGGTGAGCAACCCGGCCTGGCGCGTGTCATCACGCGGAGCCGTTGCTCGCGGCGCGGTGGCCAGGGTGAGGCCATACAGGCTTACGGAAGTGCCATGACCCACTCGTGAACGCAGGCTCACTTGAACCCCCATCAACTGCCCCAAACGCCTGACGATGGACAGCCCGAGGCCCACGCCTTCGACGTCTTTGTCACGCAGGTGGCGTACCCGATAAAACTCCTCGAAGACCTTTGACAGATGCTCCTCGGCAATCCCTCGCCCCCGGTCATGAATCTCCACCGCCAAGCCGCCGTCGCGAATGCGCACGCCGATCAGCACCGGACGATGCGCGCCATATTTGAAACAATTGGACAGCACGTTCTGCACCATGGTCGCCAACAGCGCCGGGTCGACCAGCACCCAGTGCGCGCACGGCCGCAGGCGCAATTCCACCCCCGCCCAGCGCGCGGCCTCGGCGTTCTGGCGCACCAGGTCGGCAAGGAACTCGCCCAGGTGTACCGCCTGGTATTTAGGCAGCAGGCGGCCGTTGTCGAGGGTGTAGAGGTCGAGAATCGAGCGGAACAATTGCGACACGTTCAGCAGCGAACGGTCGATGTTATCCACCAGGCGCCGCTCTTCATCGCCCAGCCGGGCTTCGCGCAGGCACGCGGTGAACAGGCCGATGGAGTGGATGGGTTGGCGCAAATCATGGCTGGCCTGGGCGAGGAAACGGGATTTTTCCAGGTTGGCGGCGATGGCCTGCTCAGATGCCTTGCGCGTGCGCTCCAGCAGGATATGCGCGTACACCGGGATCACCGTGCTGGTGATCATCAGCATCAGCACCATGAAAGGTTGCGCCTGCCACACCGGTGTGAGGCGATACACGATCAGCAGCGCCAGCAACGCCAACGCCGTGGCAATCGCCAGGTATCGCGAGCCGTAGCGCATGCCATTGCCGAGGTTGACCCACACCATCACCGCATACAATGGCAAGGCCGCCTCGCCGCCGACCACCATACCGAACGAGGTGCCGGTGTAGTCGTGAAGCATGCCGAAGATCCGCCGTGCCGGATAATGCCCGGGCCAGCGCACAATCACCTGGCGCAAGACTATGGAGGCCAGCAGGAACAGGAAGATATACAGGATCACCGGCAGGTAGGTGTCCACCGACTGTCCGGGCAGGAAGCCCAGCGCGCCGATATACACAATGGCAATGCTGGCCACCACAATGCGCAGGTTGGCTTGATCGAGTTCGGAGTTGGTCTCAAGGCTCATGGGGTTACGTCCTTGTGCGGCAGTCATCAATTCCTTCACACACCCCAGGCAGGCCCAGGGCGCGGTGGTAAGGTAGCATGCAACTGCACAGCCTTGCCCCAGGAAGGAGCACTCCTATGACCGGTCGCATCATCATCGCCGACGATCACCCAATGTTTCGCGAGGCCATGTTGCGCACCGTACAGCGCATACTGCCGGACGCTTTGATGCAGGAAGCTGGCGACCTGGAAACGGTGCTCGCGCTGATCCGAGAAGGCGGCGAGGTCGATACCCTGATCCTCGACCTGCGCTTCCCCGGCCTGACCTGCATGAGCCAACTGGTCGACCTGCGCCAGCAACTGCGGCGCACCACGTTGATCGTGGTGTCGATGGTGGATGACCCGGCATTGATCGATCAGGTCATGGCCCTGGGCGCAGATGGCTTCATTGGCAAGAACATCGCCCCCGATGAGATCGGCCAGGCCCTGCTGGCCATCCGCGAAGGCGAAGTGCTGGTCAAGTTCGCCCCCTCCGGCCTGCTGCCGCTGGACACCCACACCCTCACCGCCCGCCAACAGGACGTGCTGCGCCTGATCGCCCAAGGCAAGACCAACAAGGAAATCGCCAAGGCCCTGGATATCTCGCCGTTTACCGTGCGCATCCATGTGTCGTCGTTGTTGCGCACGCTGGATGTGCCGTCGCGGGCGGCGGCAGCGGTGAAGTATTCCGGGGAGTTTTAGTGGTAAGCGGGTTCACCAAAGACGCTGCTTGCCAGTCGCTTGGTCAGCCCTGCATCCGATATTTATGCTCACTTCCCAGCTTAATAATATTTTATTTATAACCCCCCTCCCCCTAGCCTTGAAGTCATGCCAACGCTGAATCCAACTGCATTACGCAAGGACAGAGACATGACTCAAGCAATAACAAAAACAGACACGCTGGTGGTAGGCGCCGGCCAAGCTGGCGTGGCCATGAGCGAGCATCTGAGCAAGCAAGGGGTGCCCCACTTGGTGCTGGAGCGCAGCCGTATCGCCGAGCGCTGGCGCACCGGGCGTTGGGATTCGCTGGTGGCCAATGGGCCGGCCTGGCATGACCGCTTTCCGGGGCTGGAATTCGACACGGTCGCTCCGGATGGATTTGCGCCGAAAGAGCATGTGGCGGATTACTTTGAAGCCTATGCCCGCAAGTTCAATGCGCCGATCCGTACCGGCGTGGATGTGCTGTCCGTGGTGCGTAATGTCGGCCGCCCAGGCTTTACCGTGCACACCAGCGAAGGCGTGATCGAGGCCAACCGTGTGGTCGCCGCCACCGGGCCGTTCCAAAAACCAGTGATTCCGGCCATCGCGCCGAAAGACAGCGCGCTGCACCAGATCCACTCCGCCGACTACCGCAACCCCGCGCAATTGCCGGCCGGTGCGGTGCTGGTGGTGGGCGCGGGTTCCTCCGGCGTGCAGATCGCCGATGAATTGCAGCGCTCCGGACGCCAGGTGTATCTCTCGGTCGGTGCCCACGACCGCCCGCCCCGCGCCTATCGCAATCGCGACTTCTGCTGGTGGCTGGGGGTGCTGGGCGAGTGGGACCAGGCGGCCATGAAACCCGGCCGTGAGCACGTGACCATCGCGGTCAGCGGCGCACACGGCGGCAAGACCATCGACTTCCGTGAGCTGGCCCAGCAAGGCATGACCCTGGTCGGCCTCACGCAAGCCTTCAACGGCAGTGTCGCCAGCTTCCAGCCGAACCTGGTGGAAAACCTGGCACGCGGCGATGAAAACTACCTGGCCCTGTTGGACGCAGCCGACGCCTATATCGAGCGTAACGGCGTCGATCTGCCGCTGGAGCCCGAAGCCCGTCGCGTATTCCCTGACGCCGACTGCATCAAGCACCCGATCCTGGAACTGGACCTGGCCCAGGCCGGTGTCACCTCGATCATCTGGGCCACCGGGTTTGCCGTGGACTACAGCTGGCTGAAGGTCGCCGCCTTCGACGAAGCCGGCAAGCCCCAGCACCAGCGCGGCGTGTCCAGCGAAGCCGGGATCTACTTCCTCGGCTTGCCATGGCAATCGCGTCGGGGTTCATCGTTTATCTGGGGCGTCTGGCATGACGCCAAGTATGTGGCCGACCACATCGCCATCCAGCGTCAATACCTTGAATACCGCGAAGCCGCCCCGGTGGTTCGTCCCTCCCCTGTCAGCGCCTGATCCCTTTATTGCCGGAGTTTTTGATGCCTACTCACACTCGCATCCGCATGTTCAACACCAAGGAAACCTACCCTAATCAGAGCCTGGACAACGACCTGTGCCAGGCCGTACGTGCCGGCAATACCGTGTACGTGCGCGGCCAGGTGGGCACGGATTTCGAAGGTAACCTGATTGGCCTTGGCGACCCGCGCGCCCAGGCTGAGCAAGCGATGAAAAACGTCAAGCAACTGCTGGAAGAGGCCGGTTCCGACCTGTCGCATATCGTCAAGACCACCACCTACCTGATCGACCCGCGCTACCGCGAGCCGGTGTATCAGGAAGTCGGCAAATGGCTCAAGGGCGTGTTCCCGATTTCCACCGGGCTGGTCGTATCGGCGCTCGGTCAGCCGCAGTGGTTGATGGAAATCGATGTGATCGCCGTTATTCCAGAGTAAGGAGCCGCACATGACCTTTTCAATCGTCGGCCGTTGTGCCGAAACCGGCCAGCTGGGCATTGCCATCAGCTCATCGAGCATTGCCGTAGGTGCCCGTTGCCCGTGGCTGCGGCCCGGCGTGGGCGCGGTGTCGACCCAGAACATCACCCTCCCGGCCCTGGGCCCGGACGTGCTGGACCTGTTGGAGCAAGGCCTCGCACCCGCCGATGCGGTCGACAAGGCGCTGACGCGCAACGGTTACAGCCAGTACCGGCAACTGACGGCGATTGATCACCTGGGCCGCAGCGTGCATTTCAGCGGCAGCGAAACCCTCGGCACCCATAACGCCGTGTCGGGCGAACAATGTGTGGCGGCGGGCAACATGCTCGCCGACCGCACGGTGATCGAGGCGATGATCACGGCCTTCGAGCAAGGTGAAGGCCAGTTGGCGGACCGGTTGCTAGCGGCGATGCATGCCGCCATCGCCGCCGGTGGCGAAGCCGGCCCGGTGCACTCCGCCGCGCTGGTGGTGGTGGGCGAACTGACCTGGCCGATCATCAACCTGCGCGTGGATTGGGCCGATGAACAACCGATCCTTGAATTGCAAAAGCTCTGGGAGGCCTATCGCCCGCAATTGCAGGACTACATCGACCGCGCCCTTGCCCCGGACCGCTCCCCTGGCTACGGCGTGGCCGGAGACGACCGATGAGCACCAGCCGCGAACTGCTGCAGGCGCTGGTGGGGTTTGACACCACCAGCCGCGAATCCAACCTGCAACTGATCGAGTTTGTACGCGATTACCTGGCCGGTTTCGGGGTATCCAGCGAGTTGGTCTACAACGAAGATCACAGCAAGGCCAATTTGTTTGCCAGCGTGGGTCCGGTTGAGTTGCCGGGGATCGTGCTGTCGGGGCACACCGATGTGGTACCGGTGGACGGCCAGCCCTGGACCGTACCGCCGTTCGAGCTGACCGAACGCGACGGCAAGCTGTTCGGGCGCGGCACCGCCGACATGAAGGGTTATATCGCCTGCGTGTTGGCACTGGTGCCGGCGTTGGTCGCGGCGCCGTTGCGGATGCCGGTGCACATCGCACTGTCCTATGACGAAGAAGTCGGTTGCCTGGGCGTGCGTTCGTTACTCAAGGTGCTTGAAGAACGGCCAGTGAAACCCATGCTGTGCATCATCGGCGAACCGACCGAACTCAAGCCGGTGCTCGGCCACAAGGGCAAGTTGGCGATGCGCTGCGACGTGCACGGCGAGGCATGCCATTCGGCCTACGCACCGTATGGCGTGAATGCGATTGAGCATGCTGCCGAGCTGATTGGTGAGCTGGGACGGATTGGCCAGCGGCTGCGGGAGACCCAGGATGCGCGGTTTGATCCGCCGTTCAGCACGGTGCAAACCGGTGTGATCAGCGGTGGCAAGGCCCTGAATATCGTCCCGGCGGATTGCCGGTTCGATTTTGAAGTGCGTGCGTTGCCGTCGCAGGACCCCGCCGAAGTGGCTGAAGAACTGAAGGCCTACGCCGAGCAGCAGGTGTTGCCGCGCATGCAGGCGGTGAGTGCGCAGAGTGCGATTCACTTTACTGAGTTGTCGGCCTACCCAGGCTTGGTCACCGATGAGCGCAGCCAGGCGGCGGAGTTGATCGCGGCGTTTTCCGGCTCGCGGGCGTTCGGCACGGTGGCGTTTGGCACTGAAGGTGGGTTGTTTGACGCCGTGGGCGTTCCCACGGTGGTGTGCGGACCGGGGAGCATGGACCAGGGGCATAAGCCGGATGAGTTTGTCAGCCTGGAGCAACTGGCGGGGTGTGACGCTATGCTGGGGCGGATGCTGGACTCGATTCGCGCCTGAACACTTCATGCAAATCCCTGTGGCCTTGTTTTTGTGGTGAGTGGGCTTGCCCCGTGCGAGGCAAGCTCGCTCACTACAAAAGCTCGGTTCCTACGGCCGGAGCCCTAGGCGAGGAGTCGGGCGAGTTCTTCGCGGCAGTAATCGACAAACAGTTGCACCGGCTTGGTCAACGGCGCGCGGCGAAGCCAGACTGCCGACAAGCCTGAACCGGTCACCGTTTCTGCCAACGGCACACACAACACTTTCTGGCCATCGTAGGTGTATTCGGTAAACGGCTTGGTCACCAGGATGGAAAACCCGAACCCCCGCCCCACCATCCCCCGCACCATCTCGATGGACGGCGAGCTGAACACGATATTCGGCGTCAGCCCGCGCTCTTCAAAGATGCTCACGAAGTAGGTGCGACTCGGCAGCACATCCAGCAAGATCATCGGTTCCAGCACCAGGTCCGCCAGTGAGACCTTGGCCTGCTGCGCGAAACGATGATCCGCCGGCAACAGCGCATAGGGCTGCTGCGGCGGCATCAATGGCGTGGTTTCGATGGTCGTGCCCAGGTCATGTTCGAACAGCATCGCCACGTCGATACTGCCCGCCGTCAACGCCTGCACCAGTTCCTGCTGCTCGCCATCACGAATGCGGATCTCCACCCCCGGCCAACGCGCCTTGAAGCCGGCGATCAAGCGGGGCAGGTAAAGCGGCGCCACGGTTTCAAAGCAGCCGATATCGATTTGCCCCGCCACCACGTCATTGTCCGCGAGGGCGTTCTGCTCGAACTCATGGGCTACGCGCAGCAGTTCCAGGGCCTTGCGATAGAAGCGTGCGCCGCTGGGCGTCAGCGACACCCCCTGGGCGTGATGACGGATAAACAGCTGCACGCCAAAGCTGTCTTCCAACTGCTTGATCGCCGTGGACACCGACGGCTGCGCGATGTACAGCTTGCGCGAGGCCTCGGCGACGCTGCCGCATTCGGCCGTGGTGACGAAATATCTGAGTTGGCGCAGGTTGTACGCAGCCATCGGGACCTCCAGAAACGTGGGACTTCGCCCGCTAAACAGGTGTAGGCAACATACCGGAGCGCGGCACGGCTGCGAGCTATATTTTTTAAGGTCTATAGCAACAAACTTACTAATTTACCTCCCTGCGCCCATTGCAGATCATCACTCCAACAACAAAGCGCCGCGCACGTGGCGCACAGCGAAGTACGTCAACGTACTCACCTTGCCTTGGAGTTCGTCATGGTCACCACTGCAACATCCTCCGCCCCGCTTATCGAAAAACACACGATTGGATACGTGCCTCCGGAAGATCGCCATGGAAAGGTAAGAGACCTGTTCACCTTGTGGTTCGGCGGCAACATTGCGCCGCTGCCGATCGTCACGGGTGCGCTGGGTGTGCAACTGTTCCACCTCAACCTCCTCTGGGGCATCGTCGCCATCCTCGTCGGCCACCTGGTCGGCGGCGTGCTGATGGCGCTGCACTCAGCCCAGGGCCCGCAAATGGGCATCCCGCAAATGATCCAGAGCCGCGCCCAGTTCGGCTCCCTCGGCGCCTTGCTGGTGGTGGTGATCGCCGGCGTGATGTACATCGGTTTCTTCGCCTCCAACATCGTACTTGCGGGTAAATCCCTGCACGGCGTAGTCGACGCGGTGCCCGTGCCGGTGGGCATCGTGATCGGCGCCATTGGTTCCGGGATCATCGGCATCATCGGCTACCGCTTCATCCACGTGCTCAACCGCATCGGCACTTGGGTGTTGGGCGCCGGGATCGTGCTGGGGTTTGGCTATATTTTTACTCACGTGCAAACCACCGACTTCCTGACCCGCGGTGAATTCAACATCTCCGGTTGGCTGGCAACCGTGTCCCTGGCGGCGCTGTGGCAAATCGCATTCGCCCCTTATGTGTCCGACTACTCCCGCTACCTGCCGGCAGACGTGCCGGTCGCATCCACCTTCTGGACCACCTACCTCGGCTCGGCCCTGGGCTCCAGCCTGTCGTTCATCTTCGGCGCCGTCGCCGTCCTCGCCACGCCAGTCGGCATGGACACCATGGACGCGGTCAAACTCGCCACCGGCGCGATCGGCCCATTGATGCTGGTGCTGTTCCTGCTCAGCGTGATCAGCCACAACGCCCTCAACCTGTACGGTGCCGTACTGTCGATCATCACCCTGGTGCAGACCTTTGCCTACCGCTGGATTCCAACGGCCAAAAGCCGCGCGGTGATCTCGATCCTGGTGCTGGCGGCCTGTGCGATTGCCGCGGTGTTTGCCTCCAAGGACTTCATCGGCCACTTCGTCGACATGGTGCTGGTGCTACTGGTGGTACTGGTGCCGTGGACGGCGATCAACCTGATCGACTTCTACGCGATCCATAAGGGCAAATACGACATTGCCTCGATCTTCCGCGTGGATGGCGGGATTTACGGGCGGTACAACCCACAGGCGCTGTTGGCGTATGCGGTCGGCATTGTGGTGCAGATTCCATTTATGAATACGCCGCTGTATGTGGGGCCGATTTCGGAACACATCAACGGGGCGGACTTGTCCTGGGTGGTTGGGTTGGTGGTGACGTCGCCGTTGTATTTCTGGTTGGCGAGCCGGGACAGTGCGTATAAGCGCCGGATGGAGGGGGGGAAGCTGGTGGGCGGGGTTTGATACATTCGCCGCCTGCAACTTGAGCAATCAGAAACCCCGCCTTGGCGGGTTTTCTAATTTTTGGATAGCTCGTCAGATGCTTTTTTATGGCAAACCGGCTTGTTGTGGTGAGCGGGCTTGCCCCGCTCACCACAGAAAGCTCACTCACCACAACAAGCCCATTCAGGTCTTTAGGGAGTGCTCTACAGGGGGTTTTGTGTTGCTGGGGTCGATGTTTGTCTATCATGTGGCCTCTCGCTCAACGCCTCAGGAAACGTCCATGCCCGCCCTCACCTTCCGCAACGCCGTAGCCGCCGACGCCGCCCGTTGCTTTGACATCGAGATCAGCGCCTACGAAGGCGACGAAGCCGCGACCCTGGAAAAGATCGCCACGCGCATTGCGCAGTACCCGCAAGGCTTTTTGATTCTGGAGGCCGAGGGCCAAACCGTGGGTTTCATCAACTGCGGTTGCGCTTATGACGTGGTGATGTCGGACGAGGCGTTCAAGGAGTTGGTGGGCCATTCGGCCGAGGCGCCGAATGTGGTGATCATGTCGGTGGTGGTCGACCCGGCGCATCAGGGTAAGGGCTATTCCAAGGCGTTGATGACAGAGTTTGTGCAGCGCATGCGCACCATGGGCAAGCAGGCGATTCACTTGATGTGCAAAAAACATCACGTGCCGTTGTACGAGCGCATGGGCTATGACTATGTGCGACCTTCGCCGTCGGATCACGGTGGCATGGCGTGGCATGAAATGGTCATGGCGCTCTAGAGATGAACGCAGCGCATGTTGAAATCAGCGACCAACCAACCCCCGATGCCGAGCGTATTCTCGTTCGGTGAAGTGCCCTGCAAACCTGAGGGTAGCAGCCGGGTATTTCTGCCTATGCAGTTGTGAGAGACAGCGCTTTGCCAAACAAGCGGTTCTGATGGGTTTCGCCCTGGAAGCTATACGTCGGCGAACCGAGTAACACGTAGCCACGTTTTGGATAAACTCCCAGGGTCCGTTCATTCCCCACCCACACGGTCGCCCACAACAATGAAGCGCCCCCTTGCGCCGCCCGCTCCTCGGCCGCCGTCAACAGTCGATAGCCGATGCCCAGGCCAGTGAAGCGCTCTTGGAGGTACAGGCGTTGCAGTTCAGCAACATCGGGCGCTGAGATCACCGCGTGTTCAGCACGCCACTTGATTTGGGCGAAACCGACAAGGTGGCCGTTGGTTTCGGCAACGAAGGGATATCTAACCGCCTACTCAAGCGGCTGATTTAAGCCACCGCCCGAGAGGAAGCGCCCCCTGTCGTCCAACGCCAGGGCATTGGACGATGTAAGCTCCCTTTACTCAGCGAGCCTCATCGCCATGGAGCATCTGCGTCATTTCACCCAACCCGTTGAAAACCTCTCCCCTTCACCCGACTATCTGAGCCAGGCACAAAGCATGGGACTCAAGGCCAGCCAGACCCTGGCCGCCAACCTGATCAACACACTGTCAGTGGCATTAGGCCCAACCCCGCCGCGCTCGCTGCATGAGCTGCGCGTCACCATTCCCGAAGACTCACTACTCAGCAGTTGGCTGGCCGTGTACTGGAAAGCGATCAATCAACCGGCCTTTCTGGATTGGGCAGATGCTCTTGACCTGGACCTGCCAACGTTGTTTCTGCAAGGCACCCGTTTACAAGCGAGGAAACAGGCGCCCTACCACGCGCCGTTGCACACCTTCACACTGGCTGATGATTCGGGATGGCGGGAAGTGGCGTACCCGATCCTGGCGATCACCCAAGTCATCGACACCGGCAACGTTGGCATGCCCTATCTGGGCAACCGTTTCGAGATCGAGGACCGCACATTGCCCTTGAAACTGGCCCTTGCCTTCCATGGCTACCCGCTGCCCGACAACAGCTTGCAGGTGCAGGTGATTGTCGATGAGCTACACGCGCTCAACGGTTTTCCTGGCATTGATGACAGCGGCCACAGCAAGTCGGTCATTCATAGCGAGCTGAAGAACCAGCAATTGGACTACCAGCAGTTGATTCGCGTACTGGAGGAAACCCGCAACGGCGACCAAGATTTTGATTGGCTCCAGGTGTACCGCAAACACATCGCCTTGCGCTCTGACTCGCTGCTGGCCCATACCATGAAATACGCGACCCGACTGCTGGGTGCGCTTATCGGGAAACTGGGCCTCGACAGGGATGCCGAAAAAACCGCCAGCTACTATTACGATTACGAAATGCGCGCGCTGTGCATCCTCCCGCCCAGCCGTCAGAACAACACTCGTTATATTCCGCCCTCGGATACACCTCGGTGGCAAGAGTTGGAGCGACTGGCCGCCACACTCCAGAGCAATGTGTACCAGGATGAGACATTCAGCGTGGCCTCCTTGTTGTCCGTCTACGGTATCGAACGCCCTGCCAGCGGAGGCGATTTGACGCAACTGCTGGCGTTGTTACGCCAATGGTCGCCACCTGTCGTGCCCTACATCAGTGAATGGGCACGCTCCTTCTCTGCGGTCTATGCCCATCGCTACTACCTGGGCCTGCTAAATGATCGTTACCACATGCAGGTCGCGCTGCAACAAACCGCTTTAGGTAAACAAGCGGCGGATAGAATCGAGCTCAACCGGATCGTCGACATGGACCCGGATGTCTTCGGGCCTGGGCTGGAAAAGGCCCGTCAATTGCTGGTGAAGCTGACAGAGCACCCGGATTTCATCGCCCTGCGCGATGCTAAAGGCATTGACCCGGGAAGCCATGTGTTACTCACCGTTGCGCATATGGGCGCCCGGGGGCTGGACGGGCAGTGGAAGCAACTCAGTGCTGAAGTACTGGAGAACGAGCGCCTGCGAGCGCTGCTACCGCCGCTGCTGATTGCCGTCCGAAACAACGGAGGCGAATTGCGCAGTAATGGCGAGGTCTCCCTCAAGCAGGCGCTCGCGCTCTGTGACGTCGAAGCCCCCAGCAACGCGGGTGAAGCACTTAAGACCGCTCGCCTGCTGGCAATCCCTTTGACCATCAAACCTCAGTCCAGCCAGTACTGGGGAGCACTGACCCTGGCGCAACCTTCACGCTGGACCTTGTCGCGGCCCCAAAACCAGCTGATCCTCGATATCAGTCGGCGCACCCTTCCGCAGACGTACTCCCACCTGTTTACCTACCTTAGCGAACCGATCCTGAAAGACAGGCCTGTGCACGACGTGCGCGCCGAAGCAGACTTTTTGCTGTCTCACCTACTGCATTCCACCCGCGCCCTGGCGCTCGGCGAAGAGTTGTCAAACCAGGTCGATTGGCATGGGCGCGACGCCGGTGAAACCACCACCCGTGCCAGCCGTAAGGCATTGGTGCTGGCCGCGCTGATACTGAGCCTGGACCCTGCATTGAATGCACCCCAGGGTTCGATCAACGTGTTCGACCTGACGGACAGCTACCTATGGGGGGAGTCCCTTGCGTTCGTCCGCGAAATCATCGAAGCCAGCCTGACGGCGCTTTCACGCCCAACAGCAGCCCTGGCCGCACACGTGCTGCTGTCCAACAAATCGCCGGAGTTCCTGATTCGAAATATTCCAGAAGCATTGCCCTTCATGACCTCCCAAGCCTGGGTGCTGTTCAAACACTACGTCATGTACACCGAGCAGGAATTGTCGGGCTCGTCGCGTCAACTGAGCTACGACGACTTAATGACCCTCGCCCACATGCCGGCGTCAGCCAGATGGACACGATTTCTCAACCATAACAATGTAACCGCGCCGATTGTTGATTGGGCGGTCGCCAACGGCGTGTTGGCAAAGGGCGAGACTTACACCGCCATTGAGACCAACGACGCCATAAAGGCGCTCAACGAACAACGCGAGCGCCTGAAAAATGCGCTGGAGACCTTCTCTTCAGCGTTCACTTCGCTTCACGAGACAGCGCTTCAAGACCTGCAACGGGTCTACCCGCAACAGACAGAGCTGCAAGCACCCATCCTGGAATCGCCGCCGGATACAAAGCAGTACACCCTGGTTGAACTGCACATGGCAGGTGAGCTGAAAGCTCAGGCCAAGCGTTGGCGCACGTCCGAAGGCAGCCTCGACTACCCGGAAGTGGCGAAGAACTTCCACCAACTGAACAACATCAACGCCCGATTTGGCAACGCCTTCACCCGTAGGCTGGATCAATTGCAGGTGGCGTATGTGGAGACCGTCACTCACTGGCTGTCACATTTGTCACTGCCAAGACGCGAAGCACTGGAGTATGGACAGGTTGAGTGCTTCAGCCTCAGCAAGGCAGCCACTCATGGCCGGTTTGCAACACTGGTTTATGTCCAGTACTTCAGCGACCGGTATTTCTATGAATTTTTCCCCCTGCACCATGTCATCCTGCCGCGACGCGACCTTGAATACGCCAACGTCATCCAGGCGACTGCCGAGGGCAACACGCCCAGGCCCCATGCGTGGAAGCGATTCAACTGGCCCGCCTATGCAGAAGGCCGTGCGCCCGATAAATCTGCGCTCCCGTCGCTGCAACCCGAAGTGATCATCCGCAAACTCGACCTCACCCTGCCCATGCCCCAATGGCGCAACCCGGATGAGCGCAGGCCCCGCGCGCCGCAGACATTCAACTCCGCACGCTCCAGCGCTTTGGCGACGCTGATCGTCCAGCGCCAACTGCTGCTGGGCAGTGCGGCGCTGCGCGAGCGTGCGGCCAACCCGCTCACGCTTGAACAGGCGGCTGGCGGGTACGACCCGTGGACAGCGTATATCAATCGCCTGGTGCCCAATGGCGACCGCGCGGCGTTGCTGGTCTGACAAGCATGGCGATGGGGCGCCGGGCTGTGTAATGATCGCCGCTCGACGTCGCTCAGGATGGAACCCTCTTCATGTTGCCGAACGCCATCACTCACCCTTTGGATTCGCCCCGCTTCTGGCGCGACGAGCGCCTGCCCTTCGTTGAAGCGCGCACCATCGCCGATGGGCGCAAGGTGACCTATAGCCGTCACGCGCATGAGCATTTCTCCATCGGAGTAGTCACCACCGGACGCAGCTATTACCACTACGGCGCCGAAACGTTTGAGATCAGCGCCGGCACGGTGGTGTTGATGAACCCTGGCGACGTACACGCCTGCAACCCCATCGCCAATGAGCCGTGGTCCTACCAGATGCTGTACATCGACACGCCCTGGCTGACCGACTTGCAGCACCAGTTGGGGTTCGGCACGGACCAGGGTTACCGCCCATTCAACACGCCCTACACCCGGGACACGGTGCTCTACGATGGCCTGTTGGAGTTGTACGGGATACTGGCGGATGAACAGGCCGAACACCTGCAAAAACAGAGCGCGCTGGTGAGTTACTTCACTGAAGTTCAACAGCGCCTCAACCCCTCCGGCACGCCGGTGCGTGAGGTCAACCACAAGCTGGAACGCGCCGCCGACTACATCCGCGAACACTGCACCGACGCCCTCAAACTGGAAGATATCTGTGTAGCAGCCGAGCTTTCACCGTCCTACCTGATCCGTGCATTCAAGCAGTATTACGGCCTGACGCCCCATGCATTCCTGGTCAACCAGCGTATCCAGTTTGCCCGCGCGCAATTGCGCCAGGGGGAACTGATCGCCGATGTCGCGCTGGCCGCAGGCTTTGCCGACCAGGCGCACTTCCAGCGCACCTTCAAGCAGCATTTTGCTGCCACACCGGGGCAGTACCGCGACCGGCTCAAGCCATCAATAAATAACCCACACTGGCCACCAGCAACGCGGCCATCGAGCGGTTGAACACGCGAACGCCCTGAGGGTTGCCGAGGTAGCGGCGCAGGAATGTACCAGCGTAGGCCCAGCACGCCACCGACAGGTAGCAGATCACCAGATAGAGCGCCGCAAACAGCCAGACCTGTGCGGCATCGCCATCCGCCACAAACAAGCCCATCCCGGCCACGCAGGCCAGCCACGCCTTGGGGTTGAGCCATTGCATGATCGCCCCATAGACCATCGACGGCGCCGTTGCGGCGCCCTCGGCATCCAGCCGGCCATCGTCCGCGGCCAGTTTCCAGGCCATGTACAGCAGGAAGGCCACCCCGCCCCACTGGATCAACTGGGTCAAAATCGGCCAGCGCACCAGCACCTCATGCAAGCCCAGCCCAATCAACACCAGCAACAGCGTGAAGCCGACGGCAGCACCGAACACATGCTTCTGGCTGGCGACAAAACCGAAGCGAGCCCCCGAACTCAGCGCCACCACATTCACCGGACCCGGCGTGATGGACGTGGCCAGGGCGAAGGCAGCCATGGAAATAATCAAGCTCATTGCAACTCCTTTTTGTTCGAAACCGTGATGGTGTGGCCACGGTAAACGGCGAGTCAGATCGCGGTATTGAACAAAATGACCCTCGTCGGATTAGCCACTCGACGGAAAAAGCCCGCCTGCAGCTGCGCTGGCAACCACGCTCGACCAGCAACACGCTGATCGATTGTGCCAATGGCCTGATCACCCACAAGGTCGTTTAGATGCTTTTATTCCATTGATATAACTGCATTTTTTTCTTTCGAAAGGCCGGTTTTGATAGGCAAAAATGCGTATTTGCCGTGTAGGAGCCGATGCTAGAGTTCAGCCCCTACTCATCGCAAAGAAGGAACCGCTATGTCACGTCGCCTGTTAGCAGTTGCCTGCCTGATGCTGTCTTTTTCTGCGGCTCAAGCCGCTGAACGCTGGGAAACCCTGCCGCCGACTCCCGCCGCCGTGACGGGCGCGAAAACCGGCTACGCTGCCGTCAACGGCATCAAGGTCTACTACACCCGCACCGGTCATGGCTCACCCGTGGTGCTGCTGCATGGCGGTTTGTCCAACTCCGATTACTGGGGCAACCAGGTCAAGGCGCTGGCGGCCAAGCACACGGTGATCAGTATCGACAGCCGTGGCCACGGGCGCAGTTCGCGGGATGACAAACCTTACGGTTATGACCTGATGGCCGACGATGTGGTGGCCGTGCTCGACCACCTGAAGATCCCCCGCGCCGATATCGTCGGCTGGAGCGACGGCGCCATCATCGGCATCGACCTGGCCCTGCGTCACCCGGACCGTATCGGCAAAGTATTCGCCTTCGCCGCCAACACCCAGACCTCGGGTGTGAAGGACGCCGTGGAAAAAAATCCGACCTTCGCCGCCTTTATCGAACGTGCTGGCAAGGAGTACGCCAAACTGTCGCCGACGCCTAAAGAGTACGACGCGTTTGTCGAGCAGATCAGCCATATGTGGGCCAGCCAGCCGAACTGGACCGACGCCCAACTGCAGAGCATCAAGACGCCGATCCTGATTGCCGACGGCGACCATGACGAAGCAATCAAGCGCGAACACACCGAGTACATGGCAGCGACCATTCCAAGTGCTGGCCTGTTGATCCTGCCGAACACCAGCCACTTTGCGTTCCTGCAGGACCCGGCGTTGTTCAATGCGGCCGTACTGGGCTTCCTTGACAGCAAATAGACGCTGTACCCGCCGGCGCGCAGTGTTGATCACCGATCATGAACCTGGCGGTAAAGGCTTCGTTGTCCACGGACAGCCCGGTGTACCTCAACCGTTGATCAACGAAAAATGCGCGCCGACTCCGGCGCGCACGCCCTCCGCCACGGCCAGCGCTACGGATCCGGCGGCGAGGGACGCATCGCCACAGGCAAACACGCCAGGCATGGATGTCTGGCGCATGTCATTGGTGTGCAGGTAAGCACCGGTGGGGCCGTCGTCAAACTCACAGCCAAGTTGCGCGGCCAAAGGGCTGATTTGGGTGCGAGACATCGTAAAGATGCCGTCGAGGCTGAACACTCGGCCATCGTCCAGCTGCAGGTCGGCTCGCTCGCCGAAGATGCGCCGTACCGCGCCGCTTTCCACGCTGACGCCACGCCGATCCAACTGCGCCTGTTGTTCGGCATCCGGGGTGAACACGCCTTGGGTGAACAACGTGGTGGTGCCCCAGTCCGGCAGCATCAGTGCGTGGTGCATGGCCAGGGGTGAAGTTGCCAACACACCGATGCGGCCTTTGTCCAGCTCGTAGCCGTGGCAGTAAGGGCAATGGAAAACGTGCTTGCCCCACCGCTGTTCGAGGCCTTCGATGGCGGGCAACGTGTCCACCACCCCAGTGGCCAGGATCAGGCGTTTGGCGTGAAAGGTACCGTTGCATTCGCTGCGAACGGCAAACCCTTGTGATTCTGCACTCGCCTCAATCACGCTGTCTTGCACCCAAGTGACCGTCGGGTACTGCATCAACTGGCTGCGGCCTTGAGCAACGATGGCCTCCGGAGCCTGGCCATCCTGGCCGAGGAAACCGTGAGACGTTGCCGCAAAACGGTTGCGCCGTTGCCCCGCATCAACCACCAGCACCTGGCGTCGCGCCCTTGCCAGTTGCAAGCCCGCTGACAGACCGGCATAGCTGCCGCCCACGATAATGACGTCGTACATCATGATGGTGATCCCTGCTTTATGCATTCGGTTGTCCGAATGCTTTCACGACACACCATATGTTACGTGAAAATACTGCGTCAAGACTCTCGCAACTTTTTAGGTTACGAACGATACTTTGGTCCGAATCACCCTGAGGTTTATTGATGAGAAATGACACCCGACTGTCGCGCATGCTCCACGTACTTATCCACATGGGTCGCCATGAAGAGCGCGCAACCTCGGAGACTATCGCGCAAATGCTCGGCACCAACCCGGTAGTGGTGCGGCGCACACTCGGGCTGCTCAGGGAAAAAGGGTATGTACGCTCGGAGAAAGGTCACCAGGGCGGCTGGAGCCTGGGTAAGCCCCTGAGTGAGATCACCTTGCTGGAGATTCACAACGCCCTGGGCACGCCGTCGATATTTGCCATCGGCCTGTCGACCGACCACCCGCAATGCCTGGTGGAACAGGCGGTGAACGCAGCGCTGACCGATGCCTTTGACCAGGCTCAGTCGTTGTTGCTGGCGCGGCTGGGGGATGTAACGCTGGAACAATTGGCGAATGACTTTGACCAGCGCTATCGCATCGCCATGGCGCGTTGACCGGCTACAACCCGCGATTGCGCAACCATTGCAGGAAACCCTTCTTGACGGGTACCACCGGCGCGTCCTGAGTCAAGGCCTGCGCGGCGTGCAGGCGGAAATCCAGCAAGGTTTTCATGGCCTCGCTGATGTCGTGCCGCGCATCCAGGCAGGGCTTCAAGTATTCCTTCTCGATGCGGTACAGGGTGCAGAAGGTCTTGGCTGAGAAATCCGCCAGCGCCGCCTGGTCTGACAGAATACCCGCCTCGCCAATCACCTCCGCCGGCCCCATCCGCCCGGCTTCGAACTTGTGTCCACCCTTGGTCAGCATCACCGAGACCACCCCGGATTCGACGATAAACAAATGATCACTGACCTCCCCGGCCGGCAGGATCATCTCGCCGGCACGGTAGGTGTGCAGGGTCATGTTCTGGCTGAAGGTGTCTTTCTCTTCCTGGCGCAAGGTGGAGAAAATCGACGAGCGCTCAAGCAGCGCGCGTGCGGCGGACATCGCCGGCGGCGCGCTGCTTTCAGTGGCCGACAGCAGGCCGACGCCCGCCGCTTGCAGGTGACGGAAGGCCAGGTCGTAAAGCTGGTTGCGCACCTCCCGCTTGAGGGCCATGGCCGGTACAAAGCCGCTGATTTCATACTCGACGCCACCACTGGCCGAGGTCTTGAACGCCACACTCGGCGCCGGCTTGCCCAGCAGCGGCCGACACCCCTGCATCGCCCGCTCCAGCGCCTCGATCACCGTTTGCGGGCGCGCATGGGGGCTGACTTGCAGGCTGACCGAGAGGCCGAACATGTCCGCCGGGCGCGAGAAATTGATGATCTTGGCCTTGGCCGCCAGGGAGTTGGGGATCACCGCCAGGCTGCCCTGGGAGGTTTGCAGACGCGTGGCGCGCCAGTCAATATCGGTCACGCGGCCTTCGGTGCCGTCGATAGAGATCCAGTCATCGATCTGATACGGCTTGGTGGTGTTGAGCACAATCCCGGAAAACACATCGCTCAACGTGCTTTGCAGCGCCAGGCCGACAATGATCGCCACCGCGCCGGAAGTAGCGAGCACGCCCTTGACCGGCAGGTCGAGCACATAGGCCATGGCGGCGATGATCGCGATCAGGAAGATCACGGCGCCAACCAGGTCCTGCAACAGGCGCCCGGTATGCCCGACGCGCTGCATCATCACCGCACCGAGCAACACCGTCAGCGTGCGCGCCGCGAACAGCCACCAGCCGATCTGCAAAGCAGTGGCCGCCAGGTGCAATGCGGTGTTGTCCGCATAGGGTGCCATTTGCATGGGGTTCATGCCGTCGTTGAACAGCACGGCGCTGTACACGGCAAAGATCGCCAACCGCGCCGCGAGCTTCCAGTTGGCGAGGTTGACGGAAATAAGGCGCCACACGGCAATGTCGATAAAGATCAGCGCCAGGGCGCACAACATCGGGTGATCAGCGATAAATGAGGGCATCCAGGCGACTCCAGGGTGAATGCCGTGAAGATCGCATGAATTGGAGATATCGGGTATAGCGCAAAACGAAATGTGGGAGCGGGCTTGCTCGCTCCCACAGGGGATTACCACTAGCTGTCAGATGTGCATCTGGCCGAATTTACCGGATTGAAAGTCCGCAAACGCCTGATGAATCTCCTGCTCGGTATTCATCACGAACGGGCCATGCCCGACGATAGGCTCGTCGATGGGTTCGCCACTGAGCAGCAACACCTTGGCGTCGTCGTTGGCCTCCAGTGTCAGTTGGCGACCATCACGCTCAAACAGCGCCAATTGCCCCTGGCGCGCAACTTCCGCGCCATTGACCAACACCGTACCGCGCAGGATCACCAGGGCTGTATTACGCCCTTCGTGCAGGTCCAAAGTGACGGGCTTGCTGGCGTTGAGGCGCAAGTCCCACACGTCGATAGGCGTAAAGGTGCGGGCCGGGCCTTGGGTGCCAGCAAACTCGCCAGCAATCAGGCGCAGTTGCCCGGCGTCGTTGGCCAACGGCAGTACCGGAATGTCGCCATCGACAATCGTCTGGTAACCGGCGTCGGCCATTTTGTCCTTGGCCGGCAGGTTGACCCACAGTTGCACCATCTCCAGCGCCCCGCCGCTACGGGCAAACGCTTCGGAATGGAACTCTTCGTGAAGAATGCCTTTGGCGGCAGTCATCCATTGCACGTCGCCGGGGCCGATGGTGCCACCGGCGCCGGTGGAATCGCGGTGTTCGACTTCGCCATCGTAGACGATGGTCACGGTCTCAAAGCCGCGATGAGGGTGTTGACCGACGCCGCGACGTTGTTCGGTCGGAGTGAAATCCGCTGGACCGGCGTGGTCCAGCAGCAGGAATGGGCTGATGTGCTTGCCCATGGTGTCGTAGGAAAACAGCGTGCGCACCGGGAAACCGTCGCCGACCCAATGGCCGCGAGGGCTGGTGTAGATGCCGATAAGCTTTTTCATGGTGTACCTCCAAAGTGCATACACCATAAGGCCGCTGGCCGTTGGGCACTAGCCGGCAAAAGCGGCCTGGATCGTCCTACGTATAGGACAATCCCTTGACCTGGCGCTGACGCAGCAAATGAAACGCGACAAAGGCCGTCAGCGCAAAACAGGCCTGGATGATGATCATCGGCGCGGCACTGCCATCGCGCAGTTGGCTCAGCAAGACACCGCTGCAGGTGGCGCCGAACATCTGCGCAAACCCCATCAAGCCTGCCGCCAGACCGGCGCGGTGTGCGTTGGGCATGACGCCACCCGTCACCGACCCTGGCAGCACCAGGCCGCCGCCCAAGGTGACCAGCGCGATCGGAATATCCAGGCCGAGTACCGACAGGCCAAACAGCGCATAAATGACCAGCGCTGACACCCCGCCGATGGCCACCATCGTCACGCCCATCGCCACAATCCTCTGGGGACCCAGGCGCAGGATATTGCGTCGGGTGTAGGTGGAACCGACGATGAGCATCGACACGATCAGGCCAAAATTGATCCCGTACTCAAGAGTGCTGAAGCCCAGCAGGTTGATAAACACCGCCGAAGAACCGGCAATCACCGCAAACATCGCGCCATAGGTGCACGCCAAGGCCACGGCGAACGCACGGTATTGACGGCCCTTGAGCAGATCCAGGTATTGCCCACCGAGGGTGCGCCAGTGGCCGGCCTTGGGATCGAGGTAGTGGTTGCTCTCGCGAAAGAACAGTAAGGCCAGCAGCAACACTACGCTGCCAATCACCAGCGCCAGGACGATCGGCGCGTGCCAGCCGAAGAGTTTGATCAACAGGCCACCGACCATGGGTGCCACCACAATGGCGTAGAGCATGCCGATCATGGTCAAGGCCAGTGCAGGCCCCGCCTCGGCCTTCCATACGTCCCGCACCACCGTGCGCGCCAGTACCAACGCGGCGCAGGCGCCCAGGCCTTGCAGCACGCGGGCGGCGATGAACTGGTGGATATCGTGGACCAACAGCATCGACAAGGTCGCCAGTACGTACAGCACCAGGCCGCCGATCAGCACCGGACGCCGGCCGATACGGTCCGACAGCGGGCCGAACAGCAATTGCCCGAGACCAAAGGCAGCGACAAATGCCGACAGCGCCATCAATGCCGAGCCGGCTGGCGCTGCCAATGCCTGCTCGATGGCGCCAAGACCAGGGATGATCAATTGGGTCGAAACCTCACCCAGTGCCGTCAGGGCCACCAGTAAAAACAGCAGGCTTCGCGAGGGGACCGGGGCATTTGTCATGAGGTGTATCCGGGGGGCTGGATTAATTTATATTTCGACCATAATATGCGTAAAAAATTATGTCCATAATTTTTTGCCCAACGGTTATCCCCGGAGCCCGCCATGCACCCTCTTCCCCTGCGTCTTCTCACGCCCCTGGCCCTATTGATCGTCCTCAATGGTTGCAACAGCAAAGCCGACACCGCCGCCGAAGTCCCTCAACCGCGCCCGGTCCTCGCGGCCAAAGTCGAAGCCGCCGGCACCCAACAGAGCGCCTATACCGGCGTGGTCGCGGCACGTACCGAAAGCGACCTGGGTTTCCGGGTCAGCGGCAAAGTCATCGAACGCAAGGTCGATCCTGGCCAGCACGTGTCCCGTGGCGACACCCTGTTGGTACTGGACATCGGCGACTTCGAACTGGCCCTGCGCTCGGCAAAGAACCGCGTCAACGCCGCCCAGGCACAACTGCGCCAGCGTCGTGACGACGAAAACCGCTACCAGCGCCTGGCCAATACCGGCGCCGTGTCGCGGCAGATCTTCGACCAGTCCGCGACCAACCTGCGCGTCGCCGAAGCCGAGCTGGCCTCGGCGCAATCCGACGCCAGCCAGATCGAAAACCGTCGCACCTACTCCGTGCTCAAAGCCGATGGCGACGGCATCATCACCGACGTGCGTGTGGATCGCGGCCAGGTGGTCGCCGAAGGGCAGATTGTGGCGCGCCTGGCCCACGACGGTGCCCGCGAAGCCATCGTCAACCTGCCGGAAAACCAGCGCGACCAGGCCTCACGGAAAGCCCTGGCCTTCCCCTTCGGCGCGCCTGACCAAGCGGTGAGCGCCACGTTGCGCGAACTCTCTGCCAGCGCCGACCCGACCACCCGCACCTACCGTGCCCGCTACGTGCTGCACGGCGCCGTCGACCGCTTCGCCCTCGGTTCCACCATCACCGTGCGCCTGCAAGGCAACGGCCAGGCCGAGCAAACCCGCGTGCCCATCGGCGCACTGCATGACGCGGGACAAGGCACCGGCGTGTGGCTGATCGGCGCAGATGACAAAGTCAGCTTTGCTCCCGTGAACGTCGCCAGCCTCGGCCAGGAAGACGCGCTGCTCAACAGTGGTGTTGCCCCCGGCCAGGTCATCGTTGCCCTCGGCGCACACCTGCTGCACAGCGGTGACGCCGTGCGCCTGCTGCCCGCGCAAGTACTGGCCCTCAACCGCAAACAGGACAACTGAGCATGCGCGGTATCAACCTCTCCGAACTGGCGGTCAAACATCGCGCGGTCACCCTGTTCCTGATCATCGCGATCCTCGCCGCCGGGATCTTCTCCTTCGGCAAACTGGGACGCGCGGAAGACCCCTCCTTCACCGTCAAAGTGATGACCATCACCGCCGCCTGGCCCGGCGCCACTGCCCAGGAAATGCAGGAACAGGTGGCCGACCGCCTGGAAAAACGCTTGCAGGAACTGGACTACTACGACCGCGTCGAGACCATCGCCCAACCCGGTTTCGTGTCGATGCGCATGACCTACAAGGAGTCCACGCGCCCCAGCGAAATCCAGGACCTGTTCTACCAGACCCGTAAAAAGCTCAGTGATGAAGCCGCGAAGCTGCCCAAGGGGGTGATCGGGCCATTCTTCAACGATGAATATTCCGATGTGTATTTCGCGCTGTACGCTCTGGAAGCCGAACACCTGCCTCATCGGCAACAGGTGCAGATGGCCGAAGACCTGCGCCAGGGTTTGCTCAACCTGCCGGGGGTGAAGAAGGTCAATATCCTTGGCGAACAGGCGCAGCGGGTGTTTGTGGAGTTTTCCTACGAGCGCCTGGCAACCCTGGGCATCAAGCCGGATCAGATTTTTGCTGCATTGGCCGCACAAAACGCCGTGGCGCCGTCGGGTTTCGTCGAGACCGCCGGGGCCCGCGCCTATATCCGTATCGACGGTGCGTTCGACAGCCTGTCGCTGATCGAAAACGTGCCGCTGGAAGTCAATGGCCGCGTGTTGCGCATCGCCGATGTAGCCACCGTCAGCCGAGGCTATGAAGACCCGCCCAGCTACCGCATCCGTCACCAGGGCGACCCCGCGTTGATGCTGGGCGTGATCATGGAGAAACACTGGAACGGCCTGGAACTGGACAAGAGCCTCAAGGCCCAGGAAGCCAGGATCCAGGCCGATTTGCCGCTGGGCGTGAACTTCGCCAAGGTCTCCGACCAGGCGAAGAACATCAGCTTGGCAGTGAATGAGTTCATGCTGAAATTCTTCGTCGCCCTCGCGGTGGTGATGGTGATCAGCCTGTTGGCCCTGGGTTTCCGTGTGGGCCTGGTGGTGGCAGCAGCGGTGCCGCTGACCTTGTCGGTGGTGTTTGTGATCATGCTGCTGACCGGGCGTGAATTCGACCGCATCACCCTCGGCGCGCTGATCATTTCCCTGGGTTTGCTGGTGGATGACGCGATCATCGCCATCGAGATGATGGTGGTGAAGCTCGAGGAAGGTTTCGATCGTATTCACGCCGCCACCTTTGCCTGGAGTTCCACGGCGGCGCCGATGCTGACCGGCACGCTGGTCACCATCATCGGCTTTCTGCCGGTGGGGTTTGCCCGCTCCGGTGCCGGGGAATATGCCGGCAACATCTTCTGGATCGTCGGCTTTGCGCTGATCTCGTCCTGGCTGGTGGCCGTGGTGTTCACGCCGTATCTGGGCGTGAAACTGCTGCCGCAGATCAAGCCGGTGCCTGGCGGCCATGACGCAATCTATGCCGGGCGTTACTACCAGAAGCTGCGGGCATTGGTCGAAGCCTGCGTGCGTGGGCGCTGGCTGGTCACCGCACTGGTGGTGTCGGCGTTTGTGCTGTGCGTGCTGGGCATGGGCGTGGTGAAGAAGCAGTTCTTCCCCAATTCCGACCGCTCCGAGCTGATTCTTGAGGTGTACATGCCGCCCGGCAGCGCCTTCAAAAGCACCGAAGCGGTGGCTGCGCAGTTGGAAAAAGCCCTGCTGCAAGAGCCGCAAACCACAATGGTCGACACCTATGTGGGCGGCGGCGCACCGCGTTTCTTCCTGTCGCTGAACCCCGAACTGCCGGACCCGGCATTTGCCAAGCTGATCGTGCAGACCCCGGACTCCCACGCTCGTGACGCCTTGAAACTGCGCATGCGTGAACGCATTGCCGCCGGTGAGTTTCCTGCGGCGCGGGTGCGCGTGACGCAGTTGCTGTTCGGTCCGCCCGTGCCGTTCCCCGTGGTGTTCCGTGTGTCCGGCCCTGACGTGGACGTGCTGCGCGGGGTCTCCGAAGACGTGCGCAAAGTCGTCGCCGCCAACAAGCTGACCAAGGACGCCTTCCTCGATTGGGGCGAGCGCACCAGCGGCTATCGCCTGGTATTGGATCAAGACCGCCTGCGTTTGCTGGGTTTCACGCCTAACGAGGTCAAGTCCCAGCTCAATGCCTTGCTCAGCGGTAATCCGATCACCGAAGTGCGTGAAGGCAACCGCACCGTCTCCGTCGTCGCCCGTGCCCAGGGCAGCCAACGTGAAGACCTCGGCAACCTCAACAACATGACCCTGACCAACAGCGCCGGCACCTCAGTGCCATTGGCCCAGGTCGGGCATTTCCAGGCGGTGATGGAAGAACCGATCCTCAAGCGCCGCAACCGCGCGACCACCGTGGAAGTGCGCGCCGACATCATCGACGGCGTGCAACCGCCCGACGTGGAAATGGCCGTGTACAAAGACCTGCAACCGCTGATCGCCAAGCTGCCCGCCGGTTACCAGATCGACATCGGCGGCCCGGTGGAAGAAAGCGCCAAGGCCAACGTCGCCCTGGCCGCGCTGTTCCCGATCATGATCCTGCTGACACTTACGGTGATCATGTTCCAGGTACGCTCGTTCGGCGTAATGTTCATGGTCTTCGCCACGGCGCCGCTGGGGTTGATCGGCGCGGTGCCGACCTTGTTGCTGTTCAACCAGCCGTTCGGCTTCAACGCGATCCTGGGCTTGATCGGGATTGGTGGGATCCTGATGCGCAACACGCTGATCTTTACCGACCAGATCCGCCAGAACCAGGAGCATGGCATGGCGATCCGAGAGGCGATCGTCGAAGCCACGGTGCGGCGTGCAAGGCCGGTGATCCTCACGGCACTGGCGGCGGCGCTGGCGTTTATTCCGCTTACGTTGTCGGTGTTCTGGTCGTCCCTCGCCTATGTGCTGATTGGCGGGGTGTTGGTGGGGACGGTGTTGACGCTGCTGTTCCTGCCGGCGTTGTGCAGTCTGGTGCTGGGGCGAACGCGCACAAAAACTGCTGAAACCTCCCACGTAACAGCGAGATAAGCTCTACAGATATCACCTGAAAACCTCTGCAAAGTCCCTCGCCTGATCACACAGTGCGAGGGATTGCAGATGGATTTTCTATTGAGTGCGTTGGCTTTCTGGGCATCAGCCGCAGGGCGTCGGCGCCGGAGGCCCCTGTGGTGAGCGAGCTTGCTCGCGCTGGGCCGCGCAGCGGCCCCAATCCAGGCGATGGGGATTTCAGGCAAATCGGCATCGACTGTTCTAGGTCTGCTACGCAGCCCAGCGCAGGGCAAGCCTGCTCACCACACCTGCTCACAAAAAGGATGTCAATCACCGGAAAATCACCGCTTCGACAACTCCATAATCATCCGACTCAGCAAATAAACCCGCGGCACCACACTCTCCACCTCCGCATATTCCTCCGGCGTATGAATATTCCCGCCAACAATCCCAAACCCATCCAACGTCGGCGTCCCAACCCCAGCCGACAGGCTCGCATCCGCCGCCCCGCCGCTGCCTTCAATGGTCAGCGTCTTACCCAACTCCGCATAAATCCCCTGGGCGATCGCGACCAGTTTGTCCGACTCTGGCGTTTGCGGCATAGGTGGCAACCCACGCTGCAGGCTGGTCTTCACTTCGGTCTCCGGGATGAGCTTGTTCGCCGAGACCCGCGCCAGGTCTTTCTCTATGCGATCAAACTCTTCCGGCAATGCCGCACGCACGTCGGCCTTCGCAGTGGCCTGGTCAGGAATGACGTTGGTACGATCCCCCGCCTTGATCACTGTAAAGTTGATGGTGGTTTTCTTCTCCTCATCCCCTAGCTTGCCCAGTTGCAGGATCTGGTGCGCGGCCTCCATGGCGGCATTACGGCCAAGTTCCGGGGCGACGCCGGCGTGGGCGGCTTTGCCTTTGACTTCGACCACGGCGGTGGCGCTGCCTTTGCGCCACACCACGAGGCCGTCGGCGGGGCGGCCGGGTTCGAGGTTGAGGGTGACGTCGTGGCCCTTGGCGGTTTTGCGGATGAGGTCGGAGGCGGCGTCGGAGCCGGTTTCCTCGCTGGCGTCGAGCAGGAAGGTGATCTGCGCGTAGTCCTTGAAGCCTTGGTCCTTGAGGACTTTGAGCGCATAGATGCCGGCGACGATGCCGCCCTTGTCATCCATCACGCCGGGACCGTAGGCGCGGCCGTCCTTGATATGGAACGGGCGTTCGGCGGCCGAGCCTTCCTTGAACACTGTGTCCATGTGGGCCATCAGCAGGATCTTGGCTTTGCCGGTGCCCTTGAGGGTGGCGACCACGTGGCTGTTGTTGGCCGCTTTGTCCGGCACCAGCTCGATAGAGAAACCCAGCTGTTTCAGCTCATCCACGGCAATGTCGCGCACTTGGGTCAGGCCCGGTTCATAGCCTGAGCCCGAGTCGATATTCACCAGGCGCTCCAGCAGTTTCAGGGCCTCGGCCTTGTACTGTTCGGATTGCGCCTGGATCTGTTTATGGGGTTCGGCGCTGTAGGCCGGCAGGGCGAAGGACAGGGCCAGGGTGGCGGCCAGGAGGGTACGGGGGAAGGTGAAGAGCATGAACCGATCCTTGTTTTTGTTGAAAGGTGCCGCCACACCCTACTCCACTAGATCGATCGCAACCAACTCCCCTGTACCGAGCTGACGCGGTTGCGCCCGCTGCTCTTGGCCTCGTACAACGCCTGGTCGGCATCGTTCAGCCATTGGGTGGAGTCGGCATGGCTCGGTTGATACGGCGCCAGGCCGATGCTCAAGCTGGCGCGCAAGGTCGGGTCCTGGGCGTAGGCCAGGGCGTTGAAACGGTCACGCAGGGCATCCATCACTTCAGTGGCGCGGTTGAGCGGCATGTCGGGCAGGATCACACAGAACTCGTCGCCACCGTAACGCCCGGCCAGGTCAGTGGCACGCAGGTTCTGGCGCAGCACTTTGCTGAGCTGGCGCAGGACGATATCACCGGTGACATGACCATAGGTGTCGTTGATGGTCTTGAAGTGGTCGATGTCGATCAACGCGATGGCGGCGCCGGCAGGACCTCGGCGGCAGCGTTGGAATTCGATTTCCAGATGGTCCTTCCAGGCGCCATGGTTGAGCAGGCCGGACAGGCTGTCGGTGCGGCTCAGGGCCAGCAGTTCGCGCTTGTGCCGCGCCAGTGTCACCGCCTGGCGATAACAGATCCAGCCCAACGCCAGCGGATACAGCATCAGGATTGGCAGGCAAGCATAGAGTTGCCCCTGAGAGGTGACGGCGATGAACGCGGGTGCAAAGATCAGTAACGCGGTGCCGATACCCAGCGCCTGCGCCACCCACCCTGCCAGCATGAAGCGCGGACCGCCGATGGCCACGTTGTTCATCGTCATCATCGACAAGGTCGTCACGCTGGGCAGCGGATTGAAGTGCATGGCGCCCACCCAGAACCCACCGCAAAAGGAATCGAACAACAGGTTGCGCCGCTCGCTGCGCAGAGCGTTGGTGCTGCGCAGCGTCAACTGAAAAGCCACATGCGGCCAGGCAAACGCGTTGATCACCATCCAGGCCCACACCCACCCAGCGGGGTCCAAGGGATACATCCCGAACACCACACAGACAAAACCGAGTGTCAGCCCAAGGGTACGGGATTTGTACAGCCGTGAAGCGAGCGGAAGTCCGGTGCCTTCTGCAGCTGACATGGTGAGGTGAGATCCTGGAGGAATGCCTGGAGTCTAACAGGGCAACGGCAGATCGCCACTACCGCTCATAAGCTCACTTCTCAGTGGGCAAAGCCCCGCGCCAGCATCAGTGCTACGCCCAACAGCAACAGGGCCGTGATCCGCTGCAACACCACCCGGCGCTTGGGGTTTTCCAACACATGCTTGATGCGCTGGCCGAAGTAGCAATACAGGCAGCCGCTGGCGAATTGCAGCAACAGGAATGTCAGCCCGAGGATGGCAATGTCCACCGTCGAACTGTGCTCTCCTGTCCCGGCGAACTGCGGGAATACCGCGCTGAACATGATGAGGGTCTTGGGGTTGGAAAAACCGGTCAGCAAGCCCTTGCCGAACAGGTTGCGCGCCGCTTCCACATGGCCGATCCGTTCGATCACCACGCCGCTGCTGGTCCACTGTTTGTAGGCGAGGTGCAGGACGTACGCCACGCCGACCACCTGGATCACTTGGGTGATCACCGGATAGCCTTTGATCAATTCGGAAAAGCCCACGGCAAAGATCAGGATCGAAATCAGGTACGACACACTGGCGCCGATTTGTGCCGGGATCGAACGGCGCAACCCGTCACGCACACCCAGGCTCAACAGCAGCAGGGTCATGGGGCCGGGGCTGAACGTCATGGTGGCGCAAAACAGCAGGAAATACAGGAACGAGGAAAGGGTTAACGCACTTGTCATGGCCGGGGACCTTGAGGATAGAGCCCGCAGTCTAGGCAGCTGGCATTGCGCAAGGCAGGTAAAGTGATGCCTAATCCGCCCTGACTTTACCGGTAAAATCACCAGCAAAGATAAGGAAATCACGTGTTCGTATCGGCCATCGCCTTTGTAGAAGGCACCCCCAAGGTGCAACAGATCGTCGAGGCGTTCAGCCAGGCCATCGAAAACGGCGAATGGGCGCCCGGCAGCAAATTGCCCTCGGTACGCGAACTGACCGAGACCCTGGGCGTGAGCAAGTTCACCCTCAATGAAGCCCTCGACCGCCTGCGCGGCCGCAACCTGCTCACCTCCAGCCAGGGCCGTGGTTATTTCGTGGCGATGGAGACCGTGCGTCCGCCCGCTGCGAACTGGGTGGACCTGCTGCCTCAAGACCTGCTCAGCGTATTGCGCCGCCCCCTGGCCGCGGCCCACGGCGACCTGCGCCCTGGCGGCGGACACCTGCCGGAATCCTGGCTGGACAGCGAAGCCCTGCGCCAGACCTTGCGCAGCGTGGTGCGGGCGCCGTCACTGCGCATCGCCAGCCTGGGCACACCGGCCGGGTTGCTGCCGTTGCGCCAGGCCCTGCAACAGAAGCTGCATGGCGAGGGCCTGTCGGTGTCGGTGGAACAGATCATCACCACCCCCAACACCGTGCAAGGCCTGGACATGCTGATGCGACTGCTGGCACGTCCCGGCGATACAGTCCTGCTCGATGCACCCTGTTATTTCAACTTCCACGCCAACCTGGCCCTGCACGGGGTCAAGGTGGTGACGATCCCGCGGCGCCCCGACGGTTTTGACTTCACGGCCCTCGAACACCTGCTGGCCGAGCATCGCCCCCGCCTGTACCTGACCACCAGCGTGTTGCACAACCCCACCGGCCACTCCTTCAGCCCCGGCCAGGCGTTCCGCCTACTGCAACTGACCCAGCAGTACCACTGCCATATCGTCGAAGACGACCTCTACGGCGACCTGCACCCCAACCCACCACCGCGCCTGGCCGCCCTCGCCGGCCTGGACCAGGTCACCTACCTGTCGGGCTTTTCCAAGATCCTCAGCGCCAACGCCCGCGTCAGCTTCGTGGTAGCCGCGCCGCAACTGGCGGCCAACCTCACCAACATGAAGCTGATGAGCGGCGGCGTGACGTCCGAACTGTTCGAGCAAATCGTGTACCGCATGCTCAGCGAAGGCAGCTACGCCAAGCACCGCAAGCGCATGGTGCAGCGCTTGATGGAAGCCGGTGGACGCGTGGAGCAATGGCTCAAGCGTTGCGGTTGTGAATTGCCGATGGGTTACGAAGGCGGGATGTTTATCTGGGCGCGCCTGCCGCCTGGGGTCAACGGCGAGCTGTTGGCCCAGGCGGCATTAAAACAAGGCATGGTGCTGGCGCCCGGCGCGCTGTTTGGCTATGACCCGGCGCAGCGTGACTCGATGCGTTTCAACGTGGCCCACAGTGATGAGCCAAAGGTCCAGCGGCTGTTCGAAACGCTGCTGGGCAAGGCTTCGCACGCCCTTTGACTGATGAACATAGCCTGTCGCACCCGCCATTTTGCATCGTCGTGTATCTGCTTATCGCCAGATACACTGCAATACAAAGGGTACAAGGCAAGGGCGTCGCCAATGGCTAGACTGCGCCCCAATGAGTATTTAACGAGGAAGGCAGCATGGATCATGTCGATCACATTCTGATCGTCGATGACGACCGGGAGATCCGCGAACTGGTAGGCAACTACCTGAAGAAAAACGGCATGCGCACCACCGTGGTCGCCGACGGCCGCCAGATGCGCAGCTTCCTCGACACCACTCCCGTGGACCTGATCGTGCTGGACATCATGATGCCCGGTGACGACGGCCTGCAGCTGTGCCGCGAACTGCGGGTGGGCAAGCACAAGGCCACTCCGGTACTGATGCTCACCGCGCGCAACGATGAAACCGACCGCATCATCGGCCTGGAGATGGGCGCCGACGACTACCTGGTCAAACCCTTCGCCGCCCGTGAATTGCTCGCGCGGATCAACGCCGTGTTGCGCCGCACACGGATGCTACCGCCGAACCTGGTGGTCAGCGAAACCGGACGGCTGATCCGCTTCGGCCGCTGGCGCCTGGACACCACCGCCCGCCACCTGCTTGACGAAGACGACACCCTGGTGGCCTTGAGCGGTGCCGAATATCGCTTGCTGCGGGTGTTCCTCGACCACCCCCAACGCGTGCTCAACCGCGACCAGTTGCTCAACCTGACCCAAGGGCGGGATGCCGACCTGTTCGACCGCTCCATCGACCTGCTGGTGAGCCGCCTGCGTCAACGCCTGCTGGATGATGCCCGCGAACCGGCCTACATCAAGACCGTGCGCAGCGAGGGCTACGTGTTTTCGCTGCCGGTGGAAATCCTCGGGGCCGAGCAATGAGCCTAAGGTTTCGCTGGCCGCGCACCCTGGCGTCGCAACTGTCGCTGATCTTCCTGATCAGTCTGCTGTGTGCCCATGGCTTGTCCTTCAGTGCGCAGTTCTACGAGCGCTACATCAGTGCGCGCACTGCCATGCTGGGCAACCTGGAAAACGATGTGTCCACCTCGGTGGCAATCCTCGACCGGCTACCGGCCAACGAACGGTCCAGCTGGTTGCCGCGTCTCGACCGGCAGAACTACCGCTACCTGCTGAACGCCGGCGAGACCGGCGAACCGATGAGCAGCGATGATGTGCCCATGGCCGCCACCTCCATCGCAGACGCGCTGGGCGAACACTACGCGCTGACCTTGCGCGACATTCCCGGCATGCAGAAACACTTCCAGGTGCACCTGACCCTGGCCGATGGCAGCCCGATCACGATCGACGTACGCCCCGCCGCCCTGCCCGTCGCCTACTGGCTTCCTGTGGTGCTGGTGTTACAGCTGGCACTGTTGCTGGGCTGCACCTGGATCGCCGTGCGCCTGGCCATCCGCCCACTGACCCGCCTCGCTCGCGCCGTGGAAACCCTCGATCCCAACGCCCACCCCACGCCGTTGGACGAAAAAGGCCCCACCGAAGTCGCCCACGCGGCGGCCGCGTTCAACGAGATGCAAAAACGCATCGCCGAGTACCTCAAGGAACGCATGCAGATCCTGGCGGCGATTTCCCATGACCTGCAAACCCCGATCACCCGCATGAAACTGCGCGCCGAGTTCATGGAGGATTGCGCCGAACGCGACAAACTCTGGAGTGACCTGGGCGAAATGGAACACCTGGTGCGCGAAGGCGTGGCCTATGCGCGCAGCGTCCACGGCGCGACCGAAACCAGCCACCGGATCAACCTCGACGCCTTCCTCGACAGCCTGGTGTTCGACTACCAGGATATGCACAAACAGGTCAGCCTCACGGGTAAAAGCGCCGTCGTGTTCGACACGCGCCCCCACGCCTTGCGCCGGGTGCTGGTGAATCTGGTGGACAACGCTTTGAAGTTTGCAGGCAGTGCCGAATTGGAAGTGGGCTCGACGGCGGACGGGGAATTGTCGATCAAGGTATTGGATCGTGGCCCGGGGATTTCCGAAGACGAACTGGTTCAGGTGATGCAGCCATTCTACCGCGTCGAAAGTTCACGCAATCGCGGAACCGGCGGCACCGGACTGGGGTTGGCGATTGCACAACAACTGGCCGTGGCGATAGGCGGCTCGCTGACCTTGAGCAATCGGCCGCAAGGTGGGCTGTGTGCCGAGATACGCGTGGGGCTTTAAGCCAAGGCGACCGGTGTTGCCGACGCGTGCGGACGGTGCACAGATGCAAATTATTGATATATAGCCAAACTCATGATTAAACATTTTAATAATTAGGTTAGAACCAATCGGCATTTTACAGCCCCGGTCCCGCCACCTACTTTGGAGGCGAATAACCGACCCCCTGCCCGGTGGAGGTGTCACTCACGCACGACACAAGGACAGACCATGAGCATTGAATTCATCGGCTACATTGGCGGCCATCACGCTTCCGAAATCCACCCGCGCAGCGGCCCTACGCTGCAACCCGACTACGTAGAGACCGTGGCCCGCGCCCACGAAGACGCCGGCTTCGACCGCGCCTTGGTGGCCTTCCATTCCAACAGCCCGGACAGCACACTGATCGCCTCCCACGCCGCCAGCGTGACCCAAAAACTTCAATTCTTAATCGCCCACCGTCCCGGTTTCGCCCAGCCCACCTTGGCTGCGCGCCAGTTCGCCACCCTGGATGTGTTCAACGGTGGGCGCACGGCCGTGCATATCATCACCGGCGGCGACGACCGCGAACTGCGTGCCGACGGCAGCCACATCGGCAAGGACGAACGCTACGCCCGCACCGACGAATACCTGAGCGTGGTGCGCCAGGAATGGACCAGCGAACAGCCTTTTGACTTCAAGGGCACCTACTATCAGGTCGAAGGCGCGCACTCCACCGTGAAGTCGCCGCAACAGCCGCATATCCCGCTGTATTTTGGTGGTTCGTCCAAAGCCGCGATCGAAGTGGCCGGCAAACACGCCGATGTGTATGCGCTGTGGGGCGAAACCTACGAACAAGTGCGCGAGATCGTGACCCAGGTGCGTGCCGAAGCAGCCAAGCATGGACGCACCATTCGCTTCAGCCTGTCGCTGCGGCCGATCCTTGCCGAGACCGAAGCACTGGCGTGGGCACGGGCCGAGCGCATCTTGCAGCAGGCGACCGAGCTGGCAGAGAAAAATGGTTTTGTGCGGCGCGAACCGCCGAATGAAGGCTCGCGCCGGTTGCTCGCAGCGGCGGCGCAGGGGTCGCGCCTGGATAAGCGCTTGTGGACGGGGATTGCGGGGTTGCTCGGTGCACAGGGTAACTCCACGTCGCTGGTAGGCACCGCTGAGCAAGTCGCAGAGGCGTTGGTGGATTACTACGATCTGGGGATCACCACGTTCCTGATCCGTGGGTTTGATCCGTTGAATGATGCCATCGACTATGGCAAGCGCCTGATTCCCCTCACTCGCCAGCTGATCGCTGAGCGCGAGCAGGCCCAGCAAGTGGCTTGATCCCCAGGGGAGTTGGTTAGCCAACTCCCCCACTGAAGATTCAGTTCTTGTAGTCGGTATCACTGCGCTCCAACTGCCGGATCAACGCATTCCAATGCCGCGCCACACCTGGGCCTTCCCCACTGGCAAACACCTTCGCCTGCTGCTCGACCTTCTCCACCACCTCCCTCGGCGGGAAGATCAATTGCGCATTCCCCGCGGCCTGCGCCGCGACCTGGATATTGCACGCACGCTCCAACTGCTGCAGCTGCTGGAACGCATGCTCGACACTGACGCCTGCGGTCAACAACCCATGGTTACGCAGGATCATCACGCTCTTGTCTCCCAGGTCCGCGACCAGGCGCTCACGCTCGTCCAGGTCCAGGGCTACGCCTTCATACCCGTGGTACGCCACCCGCCCGGAGAAACCAATGGAATGCTGGGAGATCGGCAGCAGGCCGTCTTTTTGCGCTGACACTGCAATTCCGTCGCGGGTGTGGGTGTGCAGCACTGCTTGCAGGTCGTGGCGTGCACCGTGGATGGCGCTGTGGATCACATAGCCGGCGTAGTTGATGCCCAGGCCGGTAGGATCGTCGACGATGGTGCCATCGAGGTCGACCTTGACCAGGTTGGACGCGCTGATTTCATCGAACAACAACCCAAAGGCATTGATCAGGAAATGCTCGTCCGGGCCCGGTACACGGGCGGAGAAGTGGGTGTAGATGTGGTCGGTCCACTTGTACAAGGCCGCCAGGCGATAGGCGGCGGCCAGTTTGACGCGCACTTCCCATTCTTCCGAAGTGACGCGCTGGCGAACATTAGTGGAAACGCTGGAAATCGAGGTGACGCTGCTCATGGCAAAACTTCCTGGATGGCCTTAAGGACTTCCAGGCAAGCCTAGGGGATGCAAAAAAATAATAAAAAGCACATTTTAATCTAAGCTAATTATTATTTTTTTTCATATCAAGCTGCATCCTTGATCTTGTGCAACGAGGCCGCGACCCACTTGCCAAATGCATCTACCGGCCCCTGCAGGTTACCCAGGAAGTGCGGATAGATCAGCCACAGGTCCATCACCGGCTTGAAATCCTTGAGCGGCATTACCGCCAGTTGCTCACGATGGGCGCTACGCTCCAGCAACGGGCGTGGCACCAGGCCAAGGCCCAGGCCGTCCGCCACCAAGCCCAATTGCAGCTCAGTGCCAAAAGTCTCCAGGTTCACCCGCAATGCCAGCCCCTGGTCGGACAAGGTCCGCTGCAAGCCTGCGCGGAAACCGCAACCGTCCGGGTTGAGAATCCAGCCGTTCTGGTACACATCCGCCAGCTTGCAGGGCTTCTTCGGCAGTTGGGCCTTGGCACACACCACCACCAGTTCCATCTTGCCGATGGACTCGCCGATGATGTTGTCCGGGAAGATCTTGCCCGCCGGGAACAACGCCGCCGCCGCATCCAACTCGCCGCGCTCGATCTTGCCGACCAATTGGCTGCCCCAGCCCGTGGCGACCTGGGCGCGCAGGTCCGGGTATTCGGTACGCAGGTGCTTGAGCGCATCCAGCAGCACTACATCGCCGATGGTCTGCGGCACACCCAGGCGCAGCACGCCGGTGGGCGGTGCGTCGGTGGCCACCAGCTCACGCAGGGCATCCATCTCGCGCAGGATCAGCCGGCACTGCTCGTAGACGCGGGTACCGATCAGCGTAGGTTTGAGGGGTTTGGTATTACGGTCGAACAGCTCCACGCCCAGCGCCTGCTCGAAGTTCTGCACACGGCGGGTAATGGCCGGCTGGGTCAGTTGCAACGACTCAGCGGCATGGCTAATGGACTGGCAACGAATCACTTCGACAAAGGCATCGATATCGTCAATTTTCATTTGGGCCGCACATAGAGAACAGTCATTAAGATGTGTGCGAAGCATAGTTGCAGGAAAGCTATCTGGATAGTCCGCGCTGTGATCGATAACGTCTAACGCTATTCAGACCGGTTCTAAATTACCTTCAGCTATAAGCTAATCATTAAAAAATAGCATATTAACTATAAACATTATGCTTAGATAAACCCATCACCACCGACCACACCATGGAATTGTCATGACCCAGGCCAAGCATCCCGAAAGACTCAGAGCCTTCATCGGCGCCCTGGCGGAATTGATCGACGGCAATCCACGCGAAGGCGACCTGTTGCACCGGGGCGGCAAACTGCTGGCGCAACTGGTCAGCCATGATGACTGGCTCCCCGATGCGTTCGCCCAGCCCGATCCCGAGCGTTATCAGCAATTTCTGCTGCACGCCGACTCGCGCCAGCGCTTCAGCATCGTCAGTTTTGTGTGGGGGCCGGGCCAAAGCACGCCGATTCATGACCATCGGGTGTGGGGCCTGATCGGCATGCTGCGCGGTGCCGAATTTTCCCAAGGCTTCGAGCGCGCGCCGGATGGCCGCCTGGTGCCTGAAGGCAAACCGATCCAGTTGGTGCCGGGCCAGGTTGAAGCCGTGTCGCCCAAGGTCGGTGACATCCACCAAGTCAGCAATGCCCACAGCGACCAGGTGTCCATCAGCATCCATGTGTACGGCGCCAACATCGGTGCGGTGCGTCGGGCGGTGTACCAGCCCGACGGCAGCGAGAAACTGTTTATCTCCGGTTATTCCAACGCCTTCCTCCCGAATATCTGGGATTTGTCCAAAGAAAAGAGCCCTGCCCTATGACCACCGCATCCACCCGCAGCTTTGCCCAGCTTCGCCAGGCCCTGTTGGACCATCAAGAAGTCGCCCTGATCGACGTGCGCGAAGAGGCGCCGTTTGCCGAATCCCACCCGCTGTTCGCCGCGAACATACCGCTGTCCAAACTGGAACTGGAGGTGTATTCACGCATTCCACGGCGTGACACCCAGGTCACCGTCTACGACAACGGCGAAGGCCTGGCGGCCCGTGCTGTCGAGCGTCTGAGCGCCTTGGGCTACACACAGGTCAGCCTGCTTGAAGGCGGGTTGGACGGTTGGCGCAAGGCCGGTGGCGAGCTGTTCATCGACGTGAACGTGCCAAGCAAGGCGTTTGGTGAACTGGTGGAAAGCCAGCGGCACACACCGTCACTGGCCGCTGAAGAAGTACAGGCCCTGCTCGACAGCCAGGCCGATGTGGTGGTGCTCGACGCGCGGCGTTTCGACGAATACCAGACCATGAGCATTCCCACCGGCATCAGCGTGCCCGGTGCCGAGTTGGTGTTGCGCGCCCGCGAGCTGGCGCCGGACCCGGCCACCCGCATCATCGTCAACTGCGCCGGGCGCACCCGCAGCATTATCGGCACCCAGTCGCTGATCAATGCCGGCGTGGCCAACCCGGTGTCGGCGCTACGCAACGGCACCATTGGCTGGACCCTGGCCGGGCAGAAACTCGCCCATGGCCAGTCGCGCCGTTTTGCGCCGACCTCGGAAGAGCATCGCCAGGTCGCCGCCGCCGATGCCCGGCGGGTTGCCGACAAGGCCCGCGTGGGCCGCGCCACCCTGGCCGATCTGCACGCCTGGCAGCAGGAACCGACGCGTACCACCTACCTGTTCGATGTGCGCACGCCGGAAGAATTCGAAGCGGGGCATCTGCCGGGCGCGCGCTCCACGCCAGGCGGTCAGTTGGTGCAGGAAACCGATCACGTCGCCAGTGTGCGTGGCGCGCGGCTGGTACTCGCGGATGACGATGGCGTGCGCGCCAACATGTCCGCCTCCTGGCTGGCCCAGCTGGGTTGGGAAGTTTACGTACTGGATAACCTGCAACCCACGCACTTCAGCGAGAAAGGCACCTGGATCGCGCCGGTGCCGACGCCCGCCCAAGCCGAGCTGATCAGTCCGCACACCCTCGCCGACTGGCTCGGCCATGGCGACACCGTGGTGCTGGACTTCACCGCCAGCGCCAACTACGTGAAACGTCACATCCCCGGTGCCTGGTGGGCGCTGCGGGCACAGCTGCCCCAGGCCCTGGCAAAAGTGCCTGCCGCGCAACGCTACGTGCTGACCTGCGGCAGCAGCCAACTGGCGCGCCTGGCGGTGGCGGAAGTCGAAGCCATCACCGGCAAGCAGGTGTTCCTGTTACAGGACGGCACCGCCGGCTGGATCAACGCGCAACTGCCGCTGGAAGAAGGTGAAACTCACTTGGCCTCACCGCGCATCGACCGCTACCGCCGCCCGTACGAAGGCACCGACAACCCCAAGGAAGCCATGCAGGCCTATCTGGACTGGGAATTCGGCCTGGTCGACCAACTGGCGCGTGACGGCACCCATGGTTTCTATGTGATCTGACGGTATGCCCTTGCCGGGCCTTCCCAACAGCCGACCCCTTCTCGAGGCGGAGGCGACTGCAACCTAAAACCCTTAGTCTGGAGCCTCACTTATGCGTCTGACCCTGCCCCTCCTGCTGATCGCTCTACTATCGGGCATCACCTACGCCGACGACCTGCAACCCTTGCGGGTCGCCAATCAGAAATCCACCATCAAGGCGCTGCTGGAAGCCTCCGGCGAATCGAAAAACGTGCCCTACGAAATCCGCTGGTCGGAGTTCCCTTCGGCCTCGCCCCTGGGTGAAGCCTTGAACGCCGGAGCCGTGGACATCGGCGCCCTCGGTGACGCGCCCTACGTGTTCGCCCTGGGGGCCGGCGCGTCGCTCAAGGTGGTCAGCATCATTCACTCCGAAGGGCGTAACACCACCGCCCTGGTGGTGCCCAAGGATTCACCGATCAAGACTGTCGCCGACCTCAAGGGTAAGAAGATTGTCACCGGGCGTGGCTCCATCGGCCATTACCTGGCGATCAAGGCCCTGGCCACCGCCGGGCTGACCTCCCAGGACGTGCAATTCATTTTCCTGCTGCCGAGCGAGTCGCGCCTGGTGCTGGACAACGGCACCGCCGACGCCTGGGCCACTTGGGACCCGTACACCACCGTGGTCACCTCGCAAAGCCAGGCCCGCGTGCTGATCAGCGGCAACAAGCTGCTAAGCAATCACCTGTACCTCGCCGCCACCAGCCAGGCCATCGCCGACAAGCGCCCGCAACTGGATGACTTTGTCGCCCGTCTCGACCGCGCCTATGCCTGGGCCAACGTGCACCCCAATGAATACGCGGCCGCCCAGGCCAAGATCACTGGCCTGCCGCTGGCAGTGCATGTGGAAGTCGCCAAGGACACCCACCTGACGCCGGTCGCCATCGACGACGCGGTCATCAGCGGCCTGCAAGCGACCGCCGACACCTATCAAAAAGAAGGCCTGCTGCTCACGCATATCGACGTGTCACAGGGCTTCGACAAGAGCTTCAACGCCAAGCGTGCCCCCCTTTCCCAAGCCTCGCGCTAATAGGAGCAGAACATGAGCAAGCCACGTCAATTCAAACCGCGCCATTTAAAATTGGGTGCAATGGTCCACGGCGTCGGTCACGGCTGGGGCGAATGGCGCCACCCGAACGCCCAACCCAACGCCAGCACCAGCTTTGGCTTCTACAAACAGCAGACTGAACTGGCCGAAGCCGCCAAGTTCGACTTCGTGTTCATCGCCGACAGCCTGCATATCCACGCCAAATCCAGCCCGCATTACCTCAACCGTTTCGAGCCGCTGACCATCCTCTCGGCACTCGCGGCAATCACCACGAACATCGGCCTGGTGGCGACCGTGACCGTCAGCTACACCGAGCCCTACCAGGTGGCGCGCCAGTTCTCGTCCCTGGACCATATCAGCGGCGGCCGCGCCGGCTGGAACGTGGTCACCTCCTGGTTGAGCGGCACCGCCGACAACTTCGGCAAGGCCGAGCATCCGCCCCATGCCGTGCGCTACCGCATCGCCAAGGAACACGTGAACGCGGTCAAGGGCCTGTGGGACTCCTGGGAAGACGACGCCTTTGCCTACAACAAGCAATCCGGCGAATTTTTCACCCCGAGCAAGCTGCATGCGCTGAACCACAAGGGCGAGTTCTTCTCGGTGAAAGGCCCACTGAACATCGCGCGTTCGCGTCAGGGCCAGCCAGTGATTTTCCAGGCGGGCACCTCCGAAGATGGGCGCAACTTCGCCGCAGAAAACTCCGACGCGATCTTTGTGCATGTGGACAGCATCGAGGAAGGCCTGGCCTATTCCCAAGACCTGAAGCGCCGCGCCAAAGGGTTTGGCCGCGACGCCGACAGCCTGTCGATTTTGCCGGGTATCCGCCCGATTGTTGGCCGCGATGAGGCCGAAGTGGAAAGCCGCTATCAGCAGGCCGTGGACCTGGTCACCGTGGAAGATGCAATCGTCGCCCTCGGCCGCCCATTCAACGACCACGATTTTAGTCAATACCCGCTGGACGCCCCCTTCCCCGAACTCGGTGACTTGGGTTCCAACAGCCAGAAAGGCGGTTCCGACCGCATCAAGCAATTGGCCAAGGACGAAGGCCTGACATTGCGTGAGGTGGCGCTGCGCTTTTCGCGGCCAAAACGTGATTTTGTCGGCACCCCGGAGCAAGTCGCTGACGCGATCCAGACCTGGTTCGAAACCGGCGCCAGCGATGGTTTCATCATCAATTCGGTACTGCCGGATGGCTTGCAGTATTTCACCGAACTGGTGTTGCCGGTGCTGCAGCAACGCGGCCTGTTCCGCACCGAATACAGCGGCCAAACGCTACGCGACAACCTGGGCCTGGACGTGCCGGCCAACCGCTACAGCGTCGCCGTCGAGGTTGAAGAGCAGCAGCAGGCGCTGGCATGAGCCAATCCTCGCACCCTTCCCTACGCTCCGTGGAAGTCGCCCATTTCGACGCCCTGCTCGAACGCCTCACTGCCGAGCTGGCCAGCACCGCACACGTCTATGACGAGAGCGGCGCCTTCCCCCATGCCAACTTCCAGTTGCTGCACCAACATGGCTTGGTCGCCCTCACCGTGCCCAAGGCCCTGGGCGGCGGCGGCGCGAGCCTGCCCCAGGCTCGCAAGGCGATCAGTGCGATCGCCAAGGGCGAGCCGTCCACCGCGCTGATCCTGGTGATGCAGTACCTGCAACACACGCGCCTGCAAGACAGCAAAACCTGGCCGCCACACCTGCGCGCACAAGTGGCGGAAGACGCCGTGCGCAACGGCGCCTTGATCAACGCCCTGCGCGTCGAACCCGACCTTGGCACCCCGGCCCGTGGCGGCCTGCCGGCGACCACCGCCGTACGCACCGCGGAGGGCTGGCGCATCAGCGGCCGCAAGATCTACTCCACCGGCAGCCACGGCCTGAGCTGGTTCAGCGTATGGGGCCGCAGTGACGATGCCGACCCACTGGTAGGCGCCTGGCTGGTGCCCAAGGACAGTCCCGGCGTGACCATCATCGACACCTGGCACCACCTGGGCATGCGTGCTACCTGCAGCCATGAAGTGGTGCTCGACAACGTGCTGGTGCCGCTGGACCACGCCGTCAGCGTCAGCCCGTGGAGCGCGCCGTCGCCGGAGCTGGACGGCGAAGGTTTCCTGTGGATGTCGGTGTTGTTGTCCTCGGTATACGACGCCGTGGCCCAGGCTGCGCGGGACTGGCTGGTGAACTGGCTGGAAGAACGCGCGCCGTCCAACCTCGGCGCTGCGCTGTCGACCTTGCCACGTTTCCAGGAAACCGTCGGCCATATCGACACCCTACTGTTCGCCAACCGCAGCCTGCTTGATGCTGCCGCCGAAGGCCACACCCCGGCCGCCCATGCGGCGCAGTTGAAGTACCTGGTGACCCACAACGCGATCCGCGCCGTGGAGCTGGCCATCGAAGCCTCGGGCAACCCCGGCCTGTCGCGCCATAGCCCGTTGCAACGGCATTACCGCGACGTGCTGTGCAGCCGCGTGCATACCCCGCAGAACGACGCCGTATTGCAAGGCGTCGGCAAAGCCGTCTTCGCCCAACGCCAGAAGGAACGCACATGAGTCAGGTGATTGTCGCCAGCCAGCTGGACGAAGATTTCAATGAAGTGATTCGCGAGCGCTTGGCAAAGATCCATCCCGACGCCCAGGTGATCGACGTGCCCGTTGGCGTACCGAGCGACCTGCCGCCCCAGGCGAATATCCTGCTGCTGCGCCCGATCAACGTGCGCGGCTACACCGCGCCGGACACGCCGCCACCGGGTTGGCCTTACGGCGTGCAATGGGTGCATCTGGTGTCGTCGGGCATCGATTTCTACCCGCAATGGCTGTTCAACGGCCCGCCGGTGACCACCTCCCGTGGCAGTGCCGCTGACAACCTGGCCGAGTTTGCCTTGGCCGCGATCTTTGCCGCCGCCAAGCATTTGCCGGACATCTGGGTAAAGGATTCGCAGTGGAATTTCACCGCGTTGCGCCCGCTGAAGGGCACCACATTGGGCATCCTGGGGTTTGGTGCGATAGGCGAACGTCTCGCGCAAAAAGCCCTGGCCCTGGGGATCAAGGTCGTAGCGTTGCGCCAAAGCCAGGAGCCTTTCAGCGCGGGAGTGGACGCCGCCAAGGACATCCACGACCTGTTCGCCCGCGCCGATCACCTGGTGGTGGCCGCACCGCTGACCCCGTCCACGCGGCATATCATCAACCGCGATGTACTGGGTAGCGCCAAGCCTGGGCTGCACCTGATCAACATCGCGCGGGGCGGGCTGCTCGACCAGGAGGCGCTGTTGGAATCGCTCGATAACGGGCAGATCGGGCTGGCATCGCTGGATGTGACCGAGCCGGAGCCGTTGCCGGACGGGCATGCGCTGTATACCCACCCGAGGGTGAGGTTGTCGCCACATACCTCGGCGATTTCCACGAATAGCCGCAATGAAATTGCCGATACGTTTTTGGCGAATTTGGAGCGGTATGTGGCCGGACTTGAACTCCATAACCTGGCGAGTACCCCCGTGTAGGAGCCGGCTTGCCGGTGATGGCGTCCTCATGATCACCACCAGGCTCAAAGGCCAATCGCCGGCAAGCCGGCTCCTACAGTTGTTATTTGATGCGGTAGTGGAAGGTGTTGCGCACCGCCGGTACGGGGACGGCCTTGCCATCCACCACCCTCGGCTGGTAGCGGAAGGTATTCGCCGCCGCCAGTGAAGGCCGCATGAACAGTGGATGGCAGCCGTCCAGCACCTTGGGGTTTTCTACACGCCCTTGGGTGTTGACGGTGTACTCCACTGAACAATCGCCTTCGATGTTTTTGTCCAGGGCACGCTCCGGATAGTCCGGCGCCTCTTTGCTCAAGGGTTGGTACTGACGGCTGTCGAAGGCCGGCGCGGCGGCCGGTGCTGCAGGGCGCGCACGTTCAGCGGCGAGGCGCTCCCGGGCCAGACGCTGCTGCTCCAGCTCGCGGTTGCGCTGTTCAGTGGCCAGGCGCTCCTGTTGCTGCTCCAGCTTCTTTTCCTCGACCCGCTTGCGCGCCAATGCGGCTTTTTCCAGTTTTTGTGCCTGGATCTGTGGATCGATCACCGGTTTCGCCGGCACGGGAGCGACCACAGGCTCCAGAGCAGGCGCTGCGACGGCCACCGGCTCAGGCACGGGAGCGGGCGTCGGCGGCACCATCACCAACTGGGTATGCATCACCCTCGGCGTTTCCACCTGCGGCTTATCTGTCGACCCACCCAGCATCAATACCGCCAGCACGCCTACATGCAGCGCCACCGCGAGGCTGGCCGCCACGCTGTTTCTCCAGAACCCGGAAGGCTCCCCAGGCTCCACTGCGAGCATCGGACTGTGCATGATCATTGCCGTCATTGCGGGGCCTCGGTCACCAATCCCAGATTGCTGACACCGCCCTTCTGCAACACCGCCATGGCTGCCACGACCCGGCCGTAGCCAGCGCTGTCGTCGGCGCGGATATACACCTGGGTATCGCTGCGCGCCGCCACCACCTGCATGACCTTGACGCCCATTTCATCCAGGGTCACGGCGCTGTCGGTCTGGTGCGTGGTATCGAGTTCGCCCCCCAGGTTCCAGTAGTAGCCGCCGTCAGCCTTCACCGACAGTGTGAGGATCTGCTGGCGCGTGTCGGTCGCCAGTGCCTCGGCCGCGACTTTGGGCAGCTCGATTTTTACGCCTTGGGTCAGCATCGGCGCGGTGACCATGAAGATCACCAGCAGCACCAGCATCACGTCGATGTAGGGCACCACGTTCATCTCGGCCTTGGGCCCGTGCTTGCGTTGCGGCCTGGTCAACATCGGTTTGCTCCTTGTTCAGGCGGCCACGGCCAGGTTGATCGGCGTACCGCGCAAGGCGCGGTGCAGGCGCACTTGCAGTTCGTTGCCGAAGGCGTAGTAACGAGTCAATAGTGTCTGGCCACGTGCCGCGAAGCGGTTATAGGCGATCACCGCCGGGATCGCCGCGAACAAGCCGATGGCAGTGGCGATCAGTGCCTCGGCAATGCCCGGTGCTACCGTCGACAACGTCGCCTGCTGCACCTGGGACAAACCGATAAAGGAATTCATGATGCCCCACACGGTGCCGAACAAGCCGATGTAGGGGCTGACCGAACCCACGGTCGCCAGGAACTGCAGGCCCTTTTCCAGCTCGATTTCCTGCTCGGTGATCGCCACCTGCAAGGCGCGCTCGACCCCTTCCAGCACGGCCGGATCGTGGCCCTGCAGGTGCTGGTATTCCTGCACTCCCGCGATAAAGATCGGCGCAATGCCGCCCTCGCCCGCCTGCAGGGTGTCGCGGTACAGCGGCTGCAAGTCCGCAGCGCTACGAAAGCGCAGCACAAAGCCCTTCAACTGGCGCTCCAGGCGGCGCAACACGCTGGCGCGCTGGATGATCAGGTACCAACTGAGCAAGGACGCCAGCAGCAGCGTGACCATCACGGCCTTGACCAACAGGCTGGCGTCACTGATCAAACCCCAGATCGTCATATGTTCCATCGTCGCGTGCATGGTTAAGCTCCTATTCGATTAAAAAGTGATGACCGGGTGATGACGCCTACGGCAATTTCAATGCGCGGGTCACCTCGGCCCACGGCACGAACTTGAAGTTCTGGGTCTGCTCGGGCATGCGCTTGCGGCCGTCCTGCACCACCAACATGCCCTTGCTCCAGGGCCCGCCGAGGTTCATGGCCGTCACTTCCAGACCGTCGGTTTCCGAAGCGCCATCGATCCCCGCTGCCGCGTTCAGGCCGACACGAAAGGCGCCGTGGGTGGTGAACGGCGGCTCGGCATCCAACACCAGGTAGCTGTCATTGCCCTGGCTGGAGATCACCAGGTAGTCGCGTTCCTTGCTCTGGTACAACGCCAAACCCTCGACATCCGCATGCAACTGCGGGCCGACCTTGATCACGCTGGTGAGCGTGGCCGGTTGGTCGGCACGGGCATCCACTGCCCAGACGCCGACATCTTCTTCACCGATGAACAAGCGCTGACGCTGGTCATCGGCCACGCAGCCCTCGGGTTGGCTGTCGACTTTGAACTGGCGCACCAGTTCGCCCTGCACCCGGCCGTCCGGCGCACTCAGGCGGTATTGCAGGAAGGTGCCGTCCTTGCCATTGGCGATCGCGTAGATCTCGCCGCTGGCGGGCTGGAACAGGCAAATGCCGTAGATCTCCTTGAGCGGCGTCGGTACTTCACCCGCTTCACGCAACTCGCCGCTCTGGCGGTCGATGCTGAACAGGCTAAGGCTGTTGTGATCGCGATTGCTCGCCACGGCGAGGTCGACTGTTTGCGCGCCGAGCTTGAAGTTGGCGCGCACGTCAACGTTATTCAAGCGACCGACCGCCAGCTCCTGCAGCAGCTTGCCGTCGAGGTCATAGGCCAGCAGGCCTTGCTTTTTGTTAGTGCCGAGCACGCGGCTTTTGGCGGGTTGTTCGGGGTGAATCCAGATTGCCGGGTCATCCGCCGCATCCCCCTGGCGACCGACCGGGTCGGTCTGGTGCAGCGCAGCGACTTCCGGCAGCACGGGCTCGACCGGCACAGGCTTGGCCTTCCACTCGAGTGCGCCCTGATAGAACTTGCCGGTGTCATCGTCACGTACCAGCAGTTGCTGGCCGTTGATGCTCAGTTGCTCCGGTTCCTTGAGCCCCGGCAGCGTCAGGCTGGCGTGTTCGACCCAACGCACACCGTTCTGTTGGAACAGATGCAATTGGGCGGTCTTCGGATCAAGTGCGACCACCCCGCCCGGCACCAGCGCCATGGCGCCAGCCTCGCGCTTGGGGTTGTCGAAAAGCGCCACCGGGATGCGTTTCACATCCGCCTCAGGGTGTGCCGGGTAAGCCCACCAGCCGACGTTTTCTTCATTGACCAGCAACTGCTGGGTCGCGTCATCCACCTGGCAGAACTGCGCCGACGGCGGCAGCGGCAAACCGCGCACGCGCTGAGGGTTGCTTAACAGCGTCGTACCATTGCCCACCAGCCATTGTTCGCCTTTGCCCTCTTCCCCCACCAGGAACACAAACAGGTTGGCGGCTGCGTCGCGGAACAGGCACAGGCCATTGACCGGGTAATCGCGGGCGGGCAGGTACAGCGGTTTGCCAAAGGTTTTGGTCGCGGCATCAAGGCTCACCAACAGCGCCTGCTGGCGGTCGTTGTCGAGGCTGGCAACCAGCACCTGGGTGCCAGCGGCGCGGGTGTCGAGGCTGCTGAAGTTGCCTTTGAAGCTGGCCAACTCGGCACCTTGGTTATCGAGCAATTGCAGGCCGTCACGGGTGCTGGCGGCCAGGCGCTGGGTGGCATTGGGCAGGAAGGTCACGGCTTCGGCCTTCAGGCTCGGTGCCCAAGGGGTCAGCGCCAGGTCGGCGGCCATGACCGGCGAGCAAGCGGCCAACGCGATCATCAGGTAGAGCTTGGAAATTCTCATGAACAATCAAAATCCTTGTCTTGTAGGAGCGAGCTTGCTCGCGAAGAACGGCAACGATGACGCGGGCTATCTGGATGCACGCGGTGCCCTGGCGTTTTTCGCGAGCAAGCTCGCTCCTACAGTGGAAACGTGGGGGGTTAGAAATGGGTGAAGGTCAGGCCCAGCTTGTAGGTCGGGCCGTATTCCTCGTACTGGCCGTTGTAGCTGCGGTGGCCGGTGTAGACGAAGTACGACTCATCGGTGAGGTTCTGGGCCTCGAAGCTGACTTGCAGGTTCTTGGTCAGCGAATAGCGCGCGCTGAAATCGACGAAGGTCTGGGCGTCGACGTGCAGGTCGTGGGCCTTGTCGTTGATCGAGGCCAGCTCAAAGAGGTAGGCCGACTTGTAGTTGGCCGACAGGCGCAGGCTGAGCTTGTCGTTTTCCCAACCGAGCATCAGGTTGCCGACGGTGTCCGACTGATTGGGCAGGCTGATGTTGCGCTTGCGATTCGCGCCGCTGGCGCTGTCGAAGCCTTCGATGTCAGCACTGGAACGGCTGAATGTGGTGTTGGCACCGACCAGCAGGCCATTCCACGGTGCCGGCAGCCAATCGAATTTCTGTGAGTAGGCCAGTTCCAGGCCGTATAGCTTGGCGCTGTCGCCGTTGGCGTAGGTATGCGCCTCGGAAAAGTTGGTCCAGGCCCCAGTGCCCGCCAGGTCAGTGTTGTAGACGAAGTTCTTGATGTCCTTGTAGAACACAAATGCGGAGACCGTACCGGCACGGCCCATGAAATGCTCGATGCCCAGGTCCAGGTTGCTCGACTCCAAGGGTTTGAGGTCCGGGTTGCCGAAGGTGGCTTCGTCATCGTCGATCACGAACCCCGGCGCCAATTGGCCAAAGGTCGGACGCACCACGGATTTGGTCCAGGCCGCGCGCACCTGGGTGTTCTTGTCGATCTGGTAGCGCGCATGTAGGCCGGGCAGCCAATGATGGTAGCGGCGCTTGGTTTCGGTGGGTGTGAACACCCCGTCCGTGGCGCCGGTACCCTTGGCTTCGAATTCGGTGCCCTCGTAGCGCAGGCCGGCGATAAAGCGCCAGTCGTCGATGTCGATGGTGTTCATCAGGTAACCGGCGTTGATGTCTTCACGGATGGTGAAGTCGTTGACCCGGGATTCGGTCTCGTCATAGAAGTCCGCGGCGTTGAGGCCTCCGATCAACTGCTTGATGCTGCTGGGGCTGATGCCCGGCCCGTAGTTGCCCAGGCGGTAGTCGACGTTGCCTTTCTGGAATTGGCTGAGGTTGAGCTGGTCGTCGGTAAAGCCGAGGGTGTCGAAGTCTTTGTAGACCCAGGCCTCCAGATCGTTGTCCTTGTTGCGACGGCTGACTTTGCCGCCGAACTTCACCAGGGACGCATAACCGCTCAGGTCATAGTCACGGGCCAGGTCCAGGCGCAGGTTTTTCTCGGTGTCCTTGGTGTTCTGTTTTTCCCAGTCGACCTTGTCGAGGGTGAAGTTGCGCGCGTCGTAGAAGCCGCTGCCAATGATCGGGCGTGGCTTGTCCTTGTCGTAGAAGCCGCTGTTGGCAAAATCGCCGCCGTCAAATGTGGCACCGGCGATGTGCGCCGGGCTGTCTTCGCTGGATTGGCTGTAGCCGGCCTGGCCGCTCAGGGTCCACAGGCCGAGCATGCGCTCGCCGCCGAATACGTAGGACTGGATTTCCTGGGTTTCTTCGCGGTTCTTCAGCTTGCGTTTGGCCTCGGCATCGCCCAGCTCGCCGGGCGCTTGGGGGTCGGCAAATTCGAGGCTGGTGGAGTTGCGGGTCTCAGTGTCTTTGTAGCGGCTGTAGAGGGTGCGCAGGTAGTAGCTGCTGAGGTCATCGGGCTTGTAGTCGAAGTTGAGGCCGCCACCGGCACGTTCTCGGCTGATGTCGTAGTCGCGCTGCTCGAATTCATTGAGTTTGGCGCCGTTGGTGAAGTCCCAGGCGCCGCCTGTTTCGACGTTGTCCGAGCCGAAGTCGCGCTTCTGCCAGCTGAGTGCAGCGGCCACGCCGAAGTTGTCGATGCCGTCGCCGAGGCTGAAACGGTTACTGGCGGCACCGGAGAATTTCGGGCTGGTCTGGTGGGTGTTTTTGTCGTAGCTGGCCTCGGTGCTGCCGGTGTAGAACAGCCCCTTGTGGTCGAAGGCCGACAGGCTCTGCACATCAACGGTGCCGCCGAGGGAGTTGGCGTCCATGTCCGGCGTGAGGGTCTTGATCACCGACAGCGACTGCACCAGCTCCGAAGGCAGTACATCGAGGGCCACGGCGCGGCGTGCGCTTTCCGGGGCCGGCACCAGGGTGCCGTTGATGGTCACGCTGTTAAGGTCCGGGCCAAGGCCACGCACGCTGACAAAGCGCCCTTCGCCCTGGTCGCGCTCCACACTGATGCCTGGCAGGCGCTGCGCCGCCTCAGCGACGTTTTCATCCGGCAACTGGGCCACGCCGTCGGCATGCACCACGCTCTTGATGCTGTCGGCGCTGCGTTGCTCCTTGAGCGCCTGATCAATGGCTGCCGCCTGGCCGACCACCTCGACGTGCTCGGTGTTGGCCACTTCGGCCGCCGAAAGCCGCTCACTGGCCATTGCCAGGGCCAAGGCAGTAAGCGTGAAGCCGACGAGCCCGGTGCGCTTGTACATGCAATCCTCCCCAAGAATCCGTTGGCGCCAGGCAAGAGGCCCGGCAACTGGGAGGGCACGCTAGGGGTGGGGGATGACGGTTCTGTGACAGGGGTTGGCGCAAAGCCACGTAAACCGCGGTTTTTAGCTTGTTCCGGCAAGCAAATGAGCTGAAATGACCTCGATCGAAATGTGGGAGCGGGCTTGCTCGCGAATGCGGTATTGCAGCTAGCACATGTGTGGCTGATCCACCGTATTCGCGAGCAAGCCCGCTCCCACATTTGTTTTGTGTTTGGCAGGAGATTGTGTGTATGGCATGAGCTGATTCGACCCCTCCCCACCGTCACGCAACCGTCACATCCATCTGCTGTGCTGGCGCCCATCGCTTTTTTGCCCAAGGACTCGCGGCCATGTTTTCCGTGCTCAAACCCCACCGCTGGAAACTCTCCCTGTTGCTGATCGCCGCCAACCTCGGGCTGATCCTGCACCTGGCCTGTGGCGAGTTGAAGAGCGTCAGCGAATGGGTGTGGCTGGACATCTTCGGCGAAGGCGGCTCCGCGCTGTTGGCGCTGGTCTGGCTGGGCCTGGTGCTGAAAAGTCGCCCCGCCGGGCGCGTCACCAACTACCTGGCGTTAGGCCTGTCGTGCATTTTCTTCTCCTGGTGGATCGACAGCCTCGATGAGTTCATCCGCCTGCCCGACAGCATTACCTGGGATCACTGGCTGGAGTCCGGGCCGATGCCGGTGGGCATGATCCTGCTGACCATCGGCATCTACCACTGGCACCGCGAGCAACTGGCGATCAGCGCGCAGATGGAAAAGCGCGAGCGGCTGTTCCGCGAGCATCGGCTGTTCGACAAACTCACGCCGCTGGCCGGTGCCGACTACCTCAAGCGCCAATTGGCCGACAGCCTGCAAGACAGCCACGCGCAGCAACAACCGCTGTCGCTGCTGGCCCTGGACCTGGACAACTTCGCCGCCATCAACCAGGCCTACGGGCATGCCGAAGGCGATGCGGTGTTGCAGGCGCTCAGCCATTTGTTATTGCTCAACCTGCGCCGTCAGGACCTGCTGTGCCGCCTGGCCGGTGACCGGTTTGTGGTGCTGCTGCCCAATACCGGCGAGCGCCAGGCCAAGGAGCTGGCGCTGGAGTTGCAGCAGGCCGTGCGCGGCCTGGCCCACAAGACCCGGCTGCACGGTGAGCGCCTGCAACTGGCGGCGACCACCGCCGTGGTCATGGCCCTGAACGAGCCGCCCCATGACTTGCTCAAGCGCCTCAACCTGGCCCTGGCCAGGGCCAAGCAACCCCTGGCGAAAAGTGCCTGAAATGGCCGTTAAAACCAGCTGGTACGAGGCCGACAGCCGCTTCATCCCCGGGCACTATCAACCGGCCACGTTGATCGACCTGGCCCTGTCCCGGGACATCGACAGCCACCGCCTGCTGCGCGGCACCGGCTTGTTCCACGAAGACATCCTGGCCGGCACGGCGCGGCTGAGCCCGCAGCAGTTCCTGGGTTTGATCGGCAACAGCCGCAAACTGCTCGACGCAGACGACAGCAGTTTTCTGTTTGGCCAACGCCTGTTGCCCGGTTATTACGGCGCCGCCAGTCATGCGCTGGGCCATGCACAGAACCTGCACCAGGCCCTGGATATCCTGATCCAGCAACAGGTGTTGCTCAGCCCGCTGGTCACCCTGCAACTGGAGCTGGATGAGCACCACGCCTATCTGTATTGGCTCGACAGTTGCGGCGCCGGCGAACACTGGCGCTTCTTGCTTGAAGCCAGCATGACCTCACTGGTTGCCATGAGCCAATGGCTCAGCGGCGAACGCCTGCCGTGGACGGCCAGCTTCAGCCATGCCGAGCCGCGCTATGTCGAGCAATATTGGGTGCACCTGGGGGAAGACACGCGTTTCGAGCGGCCGCTGGACATGCTGAGCATCCCGCGCGAGCACCTCACCCGCGCCTGGCCGGGCGCCTCGGCCACCGCCGGCCAGGTAGCGCGCCAACAAGCCCGCGAGCAGATCGAACAGCTGGGTTTCACCGGCAGTTTTCTGGATTGTCTCTACGACTACCTGCGCGAGCAGGTGCGCCAGCCGCCAAGCCTGGAACAAGCCGCGCAGGCCTTCGCCATGAGCCCGGCGACCCTCAAGCGCAAGCTGCACAAACACAATACCGGCTTTCAGCAACAGGTCGACCGTGTGCGCAAGCAAGTGGCGCTGCACCTGTATCAGGTCAAGGGCTACAGCAATGACGAAGTGGCGGCGTACTTGAACTTCAACGACGCAGCGAACTTTCGCCGTTCATTCAAGCGCTGGACCGGCAGCACGCCCAACCTGATCCGCCAACTGTTCAACAGCCGCTAGCCAGGCGCTCGCGCAGAAACTCCACCAGCGCCTGGACCGGCCGCGAGCTTTGCCGGTGTTGCGGGTACACCGCCGACAGGGTCAACGCCTCGGGCGCGAACTCGTCCAAGAGAGTAACCAGGCGGCCGTCCTTCAACGCATCGCCGACGATAAAGGTCGGCAGGTAGGTCACACCCAAGCCGGCGATGGCGGTGTCGCGCAGCAAATCGCCGTTGTTAACGCGCATACGCCCGCTCACGTTCAGCGCCTGTAGCTTGCCTTTGAAACGCCATTGCACTTGGCGGCCATGGCCGTAGGGCAGGCAGTCGTGGTCAGCAAGGTCTTCGGGTTTTTGCGGTGTGCCGCGCAGGGCCAGGTAGTCGGGGCTGGCGCAGTACACCCGGGGGATGCTGGCGATACGGCGCGCAATCAAGGTGGAATCCTCCAGGGTGCCGATGCGCAGCACCAGGTCGTAGCCTTCGCCGATCAGGTCCACGGGGCGGTCGCTCAAGTCAACCTCCACCGACACTTGGGGATAGCGCTGCAGGAACAGCGGCAACAGGCAGCCCAGGTGCGCCATGGCAAACGACAACGGCGCGCTGAGGCGGATGGTGCCGCGTGGTTCGCTGTTCTGCCCGGCGATACCCTGCTCCACTTGCTCGACTTCACCGAGCAGGCGCAAGGCGGATTCGTAGTAACTCTGGCCGAGTGGCGTGACATCCAGACGGCGCGTGGAACGGTTGAGCAGGCGCACGCCGAGGCGGTCTTCCAGCTGGATCAGGCGGCGGCTGACGAACTGCTTGGACAGGCCCAGTTGCTCGGCGGCTGCGGTGAAACTGCCGGATTCCATGACCTGGCAGAACAGACGCATGTCTTCGAAGGGGTTCATTGTCGCTTCTCGGTGGACATTTGGCTGGTTTATAGCCTGTCTATTGCCACACCACAAACCAAAAGGTGGGAGCGGACTTGCTGTGGTGAGCGGGCTTGCCCCGCGCCGGGCTGCGTAGCGGCCCCAAAGTCAGCTACGCGTAAACTTGCGTCGCCAATCTGGGAGCGCTTCGCACTCCAGCGCGGGGCAAGCCCGCTCACCACACAAGCCCGGCTCCCACAGGGGTATTGGGGGGTGCTTGGGGACAGCTTACTTGGTGGTAAACGCCGAGTAGCTGTTCATCAGGTTGCGGTAGTTGGGAATGCGCGGCGACAGCAGGTTGGCCAGGCCTTCCATGTCGTTGCGCCAGTCGCGCTGCAATTCGCAGGCAACCGCGAACCAGTTCACCAGTTGCGCACCGGCGGCGGTCATGCGCGCCCAGGCCGCCTGTTGCACAGTTTCGTTGAAGGTGCCCGACGCATCAGTGACCACGAACACCTCAAAGCCTTCCTCCAGGGCGCACAAGGTCGGGAACGCGACGCACACATCCGTCACCACACCGGCAATGATGATCTGCTTGCGGCCAGTCGCCTTGACGGCCTTCACGAAATCTTCGTTGTCCCAGGCGTTGATCTGGCCAGGGCGGGCAATGTACGGCGCGTCCGGGAACAGCTCCTTAAGTTCGGGCACCAGTGGGCCGTTGGGACCGCTTTCGAAGCTGGTGGTGAGGATGGTCGGCAGGTTGAAGAACTTCGCCACATCGGCCAAGGCCAGGACGTTGTTCTTGAATTCGTTGGGCGAGAAATCCTGTACCAGGGAGATCAGGCCAGTCTGGTGGTCGACCAACAGTACAACAGCATCATCTTTGTTCAAACGAGGGCTAGCCATGGTTCAACTCCTTACGGGGGATGGGAAATCAGAAAGCAAAACACGAGCAGCCAAACGCACCCCAGAATCCCTGGAAGTCGCTGACCGGCACGCTGGAAAGCCGCGCCTTTTCATGGCTGTGGGAATGCACGCCGCACGGGCCGCTGCACTGGTGAACCTGAGCCTGCAACGGCGAACTCGGGCGCCAGTGACCCGGCACCTTGACCACCGGCGACCAGTCCGGCAGCACCGGCACGCGGGGCGGTGCGAAATCTTCGAAGTCACCGGCGCCGTAGACCACCTTGCCGCCGACCACGGTGAGTACCGATTCGATCCACTTGATGGCTTCTTCGTCGACACTGAAGAAGTCCGCCGACAGCGCCGCGACGTCCGCCAGTTGGCCAACCTTGATCTGGCCCTTCTTGCCTTGCTCGGACGAGAACCAGGCGCTGCCATGGGTGAACAGTTCCAGCGCCGTCAGGCGCGGCAGGCCTTCGGCGTGCAGCTCCAGGCCGCCAACGGTGCGACCGCTGACCATCCAGTACAGCGAGGTCCAAGGGTTGTAGCTCGACACCCGCGTAGCGTCAGTGCCCGCGCCGACCGGCACGCCTTCGGCGAGCATGCGCTTGATCGGTGGCGTGGCTTCGGCCGCCTTGGCGCCGTAACGCTCAACGAAGTACTCGCCCTGGAACGCCATGCGGTCCTGGATCGCGATACCACCACCGAGCGCCCGCACTCGTTCGATGTTTTTCGGCGTGATGGTTTCAGCGTGGTCGAAAAACCACGGCAGGCCGTTGAACGGAATGTCGCGATTGACCTTTTCGAACACGTCGAGCATGCGCGAGATGGATTCGTCATAGGTCGCGTGTAAACGGAACGGCCAGCGTTGCTCCACCAAGTGACGCACCACCGGTTCCAACTCCTGCTCCATGGTCAACGGCAGGTCCGGGCGCGGCTCAAGGAAGTCTTCGAAGTCGGCCGCCGAAAACACCAGCATCTCGCCGGCGCCGTTGTGGCGCAGGTAGTCATCGCCCTGGTGCAGGGTGACGCTGCCAGTCCAGTTCTTGAAATCGCTGAGTTCTTCCTTGGGCTTCTGGGTGAACAGGTTGTAGGCGATGCGCACCGTCAACTGTTCGTCCTTGGCCAACTGCTCGATCACCGCGTAGTCATCTGGGTAGTTCTGGAAACCACCGCCGGCATCAATGGCGCTGGTGAGGCCTAGGCGATTGAGTTCACGCATGAACTGGCGGGTCGAGTTGACCTGGTATTCCAGCGGCAGTTTCGGGCCCTTGGCCAGGGTCGAATACAAGATCATCGCGTTGGGTCGCGCTACCAGCATACCGGTGGGGTTGCCGTTGCTGTCACGCACGATCTCGCCGCCCGGCGGGTTCGGCGTGTCCTTGGTGTAGCCGGCCACACGCAGGGCGGCGCGGTTGAGTAAGGCGCGGTCGTACAGGTGCAACACAAATACAGGCGTATCCGGTGCGGCCTGGTTGAGTTCTTCCAGGGTCGGCATGCGCTTTTCGGCGAACTGGAATTCGTTCCAGCCGCCGACCACGCGGACCCATTGCGGCGTCGGTGTGCGGTCGGCCTGGTCCTTGAGCATGCGCAAGGCATCGGCCAGTGACGGCACGCCTTCCCAGCGCAGTTCCAGGTTGTAGTTCAGACCGCCACGGATCAGGTGCAAGTGCGAGTCGTTGAGGCCGGGGATCACGGTGCGGCCCTTGAGGTCGATGACCTGGGTGCCATTGCCGCGCAGGGCCATGGCTTCACCGTCGGTACCCACGGCGACGAAGCGTCCCTGGTGGATGGCGACGGCCGTGGCGCGGGGGTTTTCACGGTCCACAGTGTGGAACTGGCCATTGAACAGAATCAGGTCGGCGTTCATAGGGTTTCCTTTACGGAGGCTTCGAGCCAGGGAGCGAACAGGCGGGTGGCCGCCGGCATCAGCAGGTAGACCACCAGCAGGACGATGGTCAGGGTGACCAGGAAAGTGGCGACCACGTAGTTGGAGAGGAACGGATGCAGGCGCAGCACCGGGCCCCAGATGATCGGCACCAGCAGGGTCAGCGGCAGGATCACGCAAAGGGTGACGACCGCCTGCTTCCAGCGCGGTGGCTTGGCGGCGTTTGGGGTTTCGGGGTTGAACCAGAATTCGTTGACCGCGCCGATTTCGGTGTTGTCGCCGTCGGCGAGCATGGGGGTGGCTTCGGCGATCAGGGTTTTGCGCTCTGGGGATTCGAGCCAGGTTTCCAGGTCGTCGGTGGAGCGGTAGCGCAATACGCAGGTGAACAGGGCCAGGCTGCCTTGCTTGCCGCGCACCACGTCGACACCGAGATGGCCTGGGCGTGCGCCGGCGATGCGTACGATGCGGCGTAGCCAGGCTTCGTAGTCGGCTTCTCGGCCTGGTTTGATCAGGTGTTTGACCACCAGGGTGACGACTTCGTCGGGGGTTGGTTTTGTTGCTGGGTCCATGGCGTGGTCCTCTGCCTTGATGTTTCAGCGATGAGGGAGTTTGCGGGGGTTGGGGTGGGGAAAATTGGATGTACGTGCTGTTTGGGTTGGGTTGGGTTGGGTTGGGTTGGGTTGGGTACATATCCGTTATTTGGGTAACGGCCACCTATGGTTCCGCTCTTACAGCGGGTCACTTTTGGAAGAGCGCCAAAAGTAACCAAAAACGCTTCGCCCCAACACTCGGCACCTCGCCTAGGCTCGGTGTGCCCGTAATCCGACAGTGATTTGGGGGGCCGCCGCCACGCGCCATCCATGGCGCGGGGCGGCTAAACCGGCATCCCTGCCGGTTTACCCCCCAAATCCCTGCCGAATTCCGGCCAGCGTGTTTGACGGGGCGCCTAAGATCAACATCAAAAGCAAGAGCACAGCGGCCTGACAGCCGGCTTGAGTGGTGTGAAGCAAAAGCAAAGGCAGTCCACTGTAGGAGCTGGCTTGCCGGCGATGGTCGTTAACGATGACGTGGGGTGTCTGGATGAACGCGGCGTTCTCACGTTTTTCGCCGGCAAGCCGGCTGCTACAGGGACCGCGTATCTACGATGCGAAGCGAGTCGCTCTTGATCTTGATCTTAGGCGCCCCGTCAAACACGCTGGCCGAACGCAGGCTTGAATCCGTGGCTAACCCGGCAGGACGCCGGGTTAGCCGCGCTGGGCCAAGGATGGCCCATCGCGGCGGCCCACGGATTCAAGCCGGAGTGAGGGTACACCGAGCCTAAGCGAGGTGCCGAGTGTTGGGGCAAGAGCCCTTTTGGTTACTTTTGGGGCTCTTTTCCAAAAGTGACCCGCCGTAAGGGCGGAACCAATACCAGCCGTTACCCAAACAACGGATATGTACTCATTCACGCCCCCCGAGCCATATGCTCCCCAATCCGTGCCCGTAACCACCGCTCCGCCGGATCATTGTCATGCACCCCACTCCACACCATCGACAACTGCGCCTCCTCAATCGCAAACGGCGGATCCTCCGCGCGTAACGACGTCCCCTCGGTCAACGCACACGCCGCATAATCCGGCACCGTCGCAATTATCTGCGTCCCCGCCAACAATGCCCGCAACCCACTGAACTGCGGCACCGCCAACACCACCCGCCGCGCCCGGCCGATCCGCGCCAAATCCAGATCGATATTGCCACTCAAGTCCCCCGAGAACGACACCATTGCATGAGGGCGTTCACAGTAATCATCCAGCGTAAGCGGCTCGACACCACCATCCCCACGCAAGACCTTGCACGGAATATCCCGCAGCTTCTTGCGCTTGGCATTCGCCGGCAATTCAGTGGTGTAACTCACCCCCACCGAAATCTCGCCACTGGCCAGCAACGACGACATCAACAGGTAATTGGCCCGACGCACCACCACGATGATCCCCGGCGCCTCCTCGCGCAATTGACTGAGCAACGGCGGAAACAGGCCAAACTCAGCGTCATCAGAGAGGCCAATGCGAAACACCGCACAACTGGTGGAAGGGTCGAAATCCTTGGCACGGCTGACCGCTCCGGAGATGGTGTCCATGGCCGGTTGCAACTCCTTGAGTATCGCCACGGCACGTGGCGTGGGCTCCATGCCCCGCCCGTTGCGCAGCAGCAACGGGTCGTCGAACAGGTCGCGCAGACGCCCCAACGCCGCACTCACCGCCGGTTGGCCCATGAAGAGTTTTTCGGCGACCCGGGTCAGGTTCTTCTCGAACATCAGTGCTTCGAAAATCACCAGCAGGTTCATGTCGACGCGGCGCAGGTCGTTGCGGTTCATGGGAAGCATCCAAACGGTTGGCAAGCGCACAGATAAGCATGCAAAACCCGACCGGCATTGCATGTCTGTGCTGTCTTTTTCACCTCGGCACCTGGCGAAATTAACAACGATTAACTCGTCAGCCGGACGGTCCGGCAACAAGATTGACCGCGTCTACACTGCATCCATCCACCGGGAACGCTCCCATCGACTGCGGATATTTGTCATGGCCCGATTCGATCAATATGCACCTCGTTTGTCCGCCACCGGAGGCCTGTGCCCTCGGCGCGAGCGCATCGCCAAGCAACTGATCCTGGCCAATCTGGGCGAGAGCCTGGCCATTGCCGACCTGGCCCAGGCCTGCGCGCTGTCGCGCAGCCATTTTTCCCGGGCGTTCAAGTGCACCACCGGGTTGTCACCGCAGGAGTGGATCCGCCAACAGCGCATCCAGCGCGCCAAGGAGCTGATCACCAGCTCGTCCCTGAGCCTGACGCAAATCAGCCTGGAATGCGGTTTTTGCGACCAGGCGCACTTCTGCCATATGTTCACCCGCAGCGAAGGCGTCAACCCGATGACCTGGCGAAATCACCACTTACGTCACAAGCTTCAAGTCATCGCAGCCTAGTGGTCGGTGCGTACCTGGAATATGCTGGCCGCTCCCCCCTTTCCGAGCACGGCCAGCCATGAGCGACCCCGGCGACCAGGCCGTACATTTCGGCCCCTATCGCATCCACCCGCGCCAACGCTTGGTGCTCGAGGCGGGTCGCCCTTTGCGCCTGGGACGGCGTGCGGTGGAGATCCTGCTGATCCTGCTGGAGCAGGCCGGCAATGTGGTGAGCAAACAGGAGTTGATCGCCCGCGTCTGGCCCAAAAGCGTGGTGGAAGATGGCAACCTGCGGGTGCATATGGCGGCGTTGCGCAAGGCTCTGGGCGATGGCCAGGCCGGGCAGCGCTATATCGTGACCGTGGCCCAGCGTGGCTACAGTTTTGTTGCGCCACTGAGCATCGAACCGATGACACCGCCTTCCGAAGGTGCCCCACAACGCCCCTGCCACAACCTGCCGTTGCGGCGTACCCGGATGATCGGCCGCCAGGCCTTGATCGACAGCCTGGTGCAGCAACTGCCGGAACAACGCTTTATCACCCTGACCGGCGCCGGCGGCATCGGCAAGACCACTGTCGCGCTGCGGGTGGCGGAATTGTTGATCGGGCATTACCGCGACGGCATCCGGCTGTTCGACCTGGCGCCGTTGAGCGCGCCATCGATGATCCTGCCCAACCTGGCTGCCCTGCTCGACGTCACTCATGCCGAGCACGAACCCTTGGCGACCTTTGCGCGCAGCCTGCAGGAACGCCAGTTGCTGCTGGTGATCGACAACTGTGAGCACCTGCTCGACGACATCGCCCTGATCAGCGAAACCCTGCTGCGCCATGCGCCCAGGCTGCACATCCTGGCCACCAGTCGCGAGGCATTGCGCGCCGAAGGCGAATCCGTGCAGCGCCTGGAACCCCTGGCCTGCCCGCCCGTCACCGGCAATCGCGCCCAAGCGTTGGGCTACCCGGCACTGCAATTGTTGATCGAGCGAGCCATGTCCCATCAGGACAGCTTCGAGCTGAGCGAGGCAGAGCTGCCGCTGGCGATTGATATCTGCCAGCGCCTGGACGGCATTCCGTTGGCGATCGAGTTGGTGGCGGCGCAGATCGAGCGCTTTGGCTTGCCAGGGCTATTGGTGCAGATGGAGGACAATTTCCGCCTGCTGACCCGTGGCCGGCGCAACGCCCTGCCTCGTCATCAAACCTTGCGCGCGACGCTGGACTGGAGCTTTGAGCTGCTGACCGCCTGCGAACAGATCTGCCTGCGTCGCCTGGCGGTGTTTCGCGGCGGTTTCAGCCTGGCCAGTGCGGCGGCGGTGATTGCCGGGGAACAGGTAGCACCCGCCGAAGTGCTGGGCTCAATCACTCAACTAGTCGCCAAATCCTTGCTTAACGTCGAGGCCGGTGATGATGAGATGGTGTATCGCCTGCTGGACATCACCCGTACCTACGCCCTGGAAAAGCTCAGCGTCGCCCAAGAGCTTGACGCCACCCGCGAACGCCATGCAGAGCGGTGCCTGGCGCTGATGGAACAGGCGCGCGACGATTGGGATTCGGTCGCCACCCAACCCTGGATCGACCGTTACGCGCCGCTGCGTGAAGATATCCGCGCTGCCCTCGACTGGGGGCTCGCGCAGGCGGGCGAACACCTGCTGGCGATCCGCTTGACCGTCAGCGCAATGCCGCTGTGGCAAGAATTGTCGTTGCTCAGGGAACACCGTTTGTACGTGGACAAGGCGCTGGCGTTGATGGACCAGGCCGCATCGCCCTGCCCCCGCTTGTCGATGCAACTGCAACTGGCGCTGGGCAGCCTGTCCTATCACGCCATGGGCGGGGCCCCGCAGACCATTGCCGCGTTCGTCCGTGCGCGGCACCTGGCCGAAGCGCACGAGGACGTCGCGGGGCAACTGCGCGCGGTCTCCGGGCATATGGCGGTGAACCTGTGTGCAGGCCAGTATCGTCAGGCGCTGGCGCAAAGCGTGCAGTTTGATCGCCTCGACCCACGCACCGACCCGCAACTGGATATCAGCGCCCAGCGTCTGCGGGTGCTGGCCCAGCATTACAACGGCAACCAGGCACTCGCCCGGCACAATGCCGAGCAAGTGATCCAACGCATGGCGCACAGCGGCCACGTCAACCGATTTGCCCACGGCATCGGTGTGCAATACGACCAGAGCGTTGCCTCACTCACGGTGCTGGCGCGAATCCTGTGGTTGCAAGGCTTTCCCGAGCAAGCCTGGCGCACCGCCAACCAGGCGTTGGAACTGGCGCAGCAGATCAATCATGGCACCTCCATCTGCTACACCCTGGCGTTGGCAGGCGTGGTCATCGCCCGTTACAACGGTGACGAAGACACCGCCCAGACCCTACAGGCACTGCTGTTGGAACATGCCCACAAGCATTCGGTGCAGTTGTTCAAGACGTGGGCAGGTCACTACGCGGGAATCCTTGGGCGCAAGGACCTGCAAGGCCTGGGGTTGATTGAGGATATCCTGGTCACGCTGGGTTCCCATGCACTGGACGAGCCTGGGTTCGAACGCGCCCGCGCGGGCGACGCGGGTTGGTGCACCCCGGAGATCCTGCGGATACACGCAGAAAGCACGACCGATGCCCGTGCGGCCGAAGCGCTGCTGCTGGAAGCTTTGGGCCTGGCTCACCAGCAAGGCGCGCTGGCCTGGGAGTTGCGCTGTGCGACGTCGTTGGCACGGCTGTGGCAGGCGCAAGGCCGCGTGCAGCCGGCCCGCGATCTGCTGAGTTCGGTCTACACGCGGTTCACGGAGGGCTTTGCCACCCAGGACCTAGTCCGCGTACGCGGCCTGCTCGACGAGTTGCAGGACAAGCGGCCGGCCTGAAAACGGCCCCAGGTAATGCTCATAGCCCTGCTGCAAGCGCGCGACCTGCATCGGGTCGCGTAACTGCGCGAGTGCATAGCTGCGCACGCAGTTGAGCAGGCGGTAACGGGCATTGCCGGGGCCGGGTTCGAGGGTCAGCAACGAAGTACTCACCAGACGCCCCAGCAGGTAGGCCAAGTCGGCATGTTCCAGCTCGGTACCAGCGACCAGTTCACTCAAGGCGGGCAAGGTGACCGCCATCTTGAACAACCCCAATTGCAGGAACAGCCAGCGCTCCGGCAGGCTCAGGCGCTGGTAGCTCCAGTCCAGGGCCGCGTTCAGGGATTGATGACGTTCCACCGCCGTGCGCCGGCCCCGGCTCAGCACATGCACGCCTTTGCACAGTTGCTGCTGCAATCCACGCACGCCAAGGGCGTCCACTTGAGCGGCCGCCAGCTCCAGGGCCAGGGGAATGCCATCCAGGCGTCGACAGATGTCACGCAGCGGGGCCAAGTCCTGGGGTCGCAGCACAAAGCCTTGCTGAGCAGCACGTACTCGGGCGACGAACACTTGCACCGCCGGGTAAGCCATCGCTTCTTCGACACGGCTTAACGCCGATGGCGCAGGCACCGACAGCCGAGGCACGCGTTGCACCCATTCCCCGGAGACTTGCAGGGCTTCACGACTGCTGACCAGCACACTGACCTGAGGCGCCGCTTCGCGTAGCACGTGCACCAGGTGACGGCAGGCACCGAGTAGCAGGTCGGCACCGTCGAGCACCAGCAACAACTGGCGGGCCGCCAATTGCCGCCCCAGTTCAGCGGCATTGGCGCAGGGTTCAAGGTGCAGTACCGAAGCCAGGTGACGCAGCATGCTCATCGGCGCTTCCACCGTGGCCAAATCGACCCACCACACGCCGTCCCGGTAACGCGGCAACACCCGCTCAGCCAACGCCAGGGCCAGGCTGCTCTTGCCCACGCCGGCACACCCGGTGAGCGTCATCAGGCGTTGGCCGGACAGGCGTCTCACCAGCACGCCCAACAGCTCATCACAGCCCATCACCGGACTCAGGCGTGCGGCGAGGTTATGCAGGGGTAACGTGGCCGGCACAACCCCGTGCACGGGGGCGGCGAAACAGTAGCCACGCTGTGGGTCGTTGAGAATGAAACGCTGCCCATCAAGGGCGCGACGCAATGCAGCGATGTGCACCCGCAGGTTGTTTTCTTCCACCACGCTGTTCGGCCACACGCGCTCGATCAAGGTGGCCTTGCTGATGTACTGCCCAGGCGCTTCAAGCAGCACCGTGAGGATATCCAGCGCCCGCCCGCCCAGAGGCACCGGCCAGCCTGCCTTGCTGACCAGACGCTGTTGCCGGTGAAAGACATAGGCGCCGAAGCGCACCGTGCCATCAGCGTCAATCGCCTGAGGATTGTTCATCTGTGCAAAAGCGCTGAAACACCCGGCCTTGGGCGTTCGCGCATCCTTTTCCGTGGGCTTGCCGCTATCTTGCCAGTTGGCGATGACAGGACAATGCTGGCACAGGGAGTGATACGGACATTCGGGTGCGCCAGACGGACATTCTGTCGTTAACTGAACTGTTGTCGGTATTGGGTCGGGTTGAGGCCCAGTTTTTCGCTGAACAGAAAGCGCATGTGCCGCACGCTGCCGAAGCCCGCGTGGAAAGCCACGGTCTTGAGCGGCAAGTCGGTGGTTTCCAGCAATTGCCGGGCGCGGTCGATGCGCGCGCCCTGCAGGAATGCCATGGGCGTCATCTGCACATCCTTGGCAAACAACCGCGCAAAGTGGCGCGCGCTCATGCCGGCCAGTTCGGACATGGACTCGATAGTGAACGGTTGATCAAGATGCTCCAGCACATGCTTCTGCACGCGGGTGATCGCCGTTTCCTGAGGCGCCACCGCCGCCGTCATCGGACTGAATTGGGCCTGGCCGCCCTGGCGTTTCATCACCACCAGCAACACCTTGGCCACTTCCACGGCGACATGCTTGCCGTGGTCCTGGGCCACTACCGACAGCGCCAGGTCGATACCGGCGGTGACGCCACCCGAGGTGATCAGGCGCCCGTCCTGCAAATAGATACGGTCGGTTTCCACAACAGCCTTGGGGAACGCCTTGATCAGCCGCTCCGTGTAGTGCCAGTGAGTGGTCACGCGATGGCCGTCCAACAACCCGGCATGCCCCAGCACAAAGGCGCCGGTGCAAATGGAGCCGAAGCGACGCGCCCGTGGCGCTGCCGCCCTGAGCCACGGCAGTAAGGCGGGATGGCATTCGTTGTAGGCACCAGGACCGCCGGGCACCAGCAGCAGGTCGTAGGCATCCTGGGCCTGGTCCAACAGCAAGTCGGTGTGTACCGCGACACCATTGGAGGCGCGCAACGCGCCGGGCTCCGTGCCGAGGGTAAGGATCTGATAGTGATCCGCCGCTGGCAGGTAGCGGTTGGCAATGGAAAACACTTCGAGCGGCCCGGCCATGTCGAGCAGGAGGAAGTCCGGAAATAGCGCCATGGCCACGGTTTTCATAGCGAGAAAAGTCCATCGAGAAGGAATGCGGCCGCCATTATTGCACGTTCAGAACTGTCAACTTGAAGGCGACAGTTATTCAGATTTCAGCTTCTTAATGAATCATTCATTAACTATTAACCTTCTTCTCAACGCCGGAGCCCTGCATGCCGCAGCCCGCTCCCACTTGAGGACAAGACCATGCTGACCCTTCGCAAAGCTTCCGAACGCGGCGCCGCCAATCACGGTTGGTTGAAGTCGTTCCACACCTTCTCGTTCGCCAACTACTGGAACCCGAAAGAACAAGGCTTTTCCGACCTGCTGGTGATCAACGATGACCGCGTCGCGGCCGGCAAAGGTTTCGGCCAACACCCGCACCGCGACATGGAGATTTTCTCTTATGTGCTGGAAGGCGCGCTGGAACACAAAGACACCCTGGGCACCGGTTCGGTGATCCGCCCCGGCGATGTGCAACTGATGAGCGCCGGCAGCGGCGTGGCCCACAGCGAGTTCAACCACAGCCAGACCCGTGGCGTGCACTTCCTGCAGATCTGGATCGTGCCGAATGAAGCCGGCGCCGAACCGCGTTATCAACAGGAGCACTTCAGCGAGGCGCAGAAACGTGGGCGCTTGCAGTTGATCATCTCGCCGGACGGCAACGACGGTTCCCTCAGCGTGCGCCAGGACGCACGGGTGTATGCCGGGCTGTTCAGCGGCGACGAAGCCGCCACCCTGGACCTGGCGCCGGATCGTCATGTGTACATCCATGTGGCCCGAGGCAGCGTTGAAGTCAACGGCCAGCGCTTGCAGGAAGGCGACGGCGCCCGCGTGCGGGATGAACGGCAGATCCGCCTGGGCCATGGTGAGGACGCCGAAGTGCTGGTGTTCGATCTGCGCCCGCAAGAGCTGCCGCAGATGCCATGACCAGGCGTGCGATGGCTCGTCGGAACGAGCCATCGCTGGCGTCGATAGTCACCATCAGCCCAATGAAGTTCTCTTAAAAAATGCAACGCGTAACATCAAACCCATACCAGCAACAACCCAAACTAAAACACTCGGAGCACACTCTCATGAAACGCCAAATCTTGCTTAGCCTCGCTTTCTCGGTACTCGCTGCAAATGCTTTTGCCCATCCTGTCGTCGCTGAAGGCGGTTCGGATCGCCTGATCGAAAGTCGCGTCGCAGAGGGTGGCTCGGACCGCCTGCAAGGTAACCGCGTTGCCGAAAATGGTTCGGACCGCCTGCTGGAACGCCGTGTTGCCGAAGGTGGCGCTGATCGCCTGCAAGAACGTGGCCTGGCTGAAGGCGGTGCTGATCGCCTGCAAGAACGTGGTCTGGCCGAAGGCGGTGCTGATCGCCTGCAAGAACGTGGTCTGGCCGAAGGCGGTGCTGATCGCTTGCAAGAACGTGGTCTGGCCGAAGGTGGTGCTGATCGCCTGCAAGGCAACAACGTTTAATCCCGCACTGCTGGCGGGAACCCCAAACCGGCCTGATCAGCCGGTTTTTTTTCGCCCTCGATGAAGTGCGGCTACGCCGATGAACCAAGCCGGGTAGGCAAACGCCGGCACATGAACGTATCTGGCTACCAACTTTCTCCCAGCCCCAGCAGGCCCAGAATCTGGCGTCGCAAGTCCACCAGATAAGGATCGTCCCGGTGTCGGGGGTACGGCCGGTCAATCGTCAGTTGCGCCAGGATGTTCGCCGGACGATCGCTGAACACCACCACCCGGTTGGCCAACAGCAAGGCTTCTTCCACATCGTGGGTCACCAGCAAGGCCGTATAGCCCTGGCGCTGCCACAAGTCGATCAGTTCCTTTTGCATGGTGATACGGGTCAGGGAGTCGAGTTTGCCCAACGGCTCGTCGAGGATCAGCAGGCGTGGTTGATTGACCAGTGCGCGGGCCAGCGCCACCCGTTGCGCCATGCCACCGGACAACTGCCGTGGATAAGCGCGAGCGAACTGACTGAGACCGACTTTTTCCAGGGCTTCGTCGACCTTGGCCGAATGAGTCTTGAGTAGCCCCTGCGCTTCCAGGCCGACGGCGACGTTGTCCCACACGCGGCGCCATGGGTAGAGCGTCGGGTCCTGGAACACCACCACGCGGCTCGGGTCCGGGCCGGTGATGGCTTCACCGTCCGCCAGCAAACGGCCGGAGTCCGCCGGTTCCAGGCCGGCCACCAAGCGCAGCAAGGTCGACTTGCCGCATCCCGAAGGCCCGAGCAAGGCCACGAATTCGCCTGGCGCCACAGCCAACGAAACCCGCTCCAATACCGGCAGATGCAGGCCGTCCAGGGCAAAGCCATGGCTCAGGTTTTCTATGCTCAGCGCCAAACCTTCCGACGCCGATACTGCGTGTGCCAGGGCTACCATTTCATCGATCCTTTCTGCCAGGCCAACAACCGGTCACGCACCAGGAACAACCCGGTGATCAACCCTGAACAAGCGAGCGCCATGATTAGCAAGGCGGCGTACATATTCGCGTAGGCGGCCCAGCCCTGGGCCCATTGCAGGTACCACCCGATACCGGATTTGACGCCCATCATCTCCGCCACCACCAGCGTCGAAAACGAGGCGCCCAGGCCCATGAAAAGGCCGACAAATACATGCGGCAACGCGGCGGGAATCGCCACCTTGAAAATCAGAAAAGCTTGCTTGGCGCCGAGGGTGCGGGCCACGTCGTAATAGGCTTTGTCTACACTCGCCACGCCGGACCAGGTAAGCACCGTGACCGGAAACCAGGTGGCCAGTGCGATCAAAAATACGCTGGCGCTCCAACTGCTCGGAAACAGAAAGAAGCACAGCGGCAACAACGCCGTCGACGGCACCGGACCGAGAATGCGCAACACCGGGTGCAACCAGTAGCCGATGCGCGTGGACCATCCGATCGCCACCCCCGCGATAAACCCGGTGATCGCGCCCAGCGCCACGCCCGAACCCAGCAGCAACGCCGAGTGCCACAGGCTGTCGGCCAGGCGTGGGTAGTCTTCGATATACACGGCCAGCAAGGCCTGGGGCGGCGCAAAAAACGGCACCGGCAACAGCGCCAGTTTGGCGGTGAGTAGTTCCCAGATACCCAGCAGCACCGGCAAGGCGATCAGCCAGGGACCCGCGTTGCGCAGGCGCAGGCCCAACCTCGCTATCTTGCGCCCCAGCAGGCTCAATACGATGAACAGCGCCGCGATGCCCACGCACAGATTGGCCAGGCCTTGGGTCATCGGCCAGTTGCGCGTCGCGTTGGGCCAGTAGCTGATCAGCAGCGCGACGGCCAGCCAGGCCCCCACCACCGCCACGCCCTGCCACCAGACTTTGAACGCCAGGGACGGGTTCAGGGTTGCCGCATCAACTGAAGACATCGGCGGTGATCTCCTTGGCAAACTCCACCGGGTCGGTGCTCTTGCTGATCACTTCGACGGTTTTCAAGTCGGTGACGTAGGTGAGGATTTCCTGGGTCAGCGCCGCGCCCACCGCGTGATGGCCGTGGGTGTGGTCGTGGAGGATCGCCTGCACTTCTTCTACCGAAGTATTCAGCGCATGGGCCTGGAAGCCTTTGGCAACTTCTTCGGGGTGCTGCACGGAATAGTTGTGGGCTTCCAGAATCGCTTGGGTCAAGGCCGCGACCACGCGTTTGTCTTCGCGCACCAGTTTGCCGGTGACGCCGACCACGCAGCAGCTGAGGTTGGCGTACTCTTCCACCAGGTTGGTGGACAGTTCGCGGGCCACGCCGGATTTGATCAGGCGGTACATGAACGGGTCACTGCCACTCACCGCCTGCACTTCGCCACGCTCGAGGGCCGTGCCGAGCAGGTCGGCCGGGTACAGCCGCCATTCCACGTCGCGCACCGGGTCCACGCCGTGTTTCTTCAGCAGGATCGAGAAGAAATTGCGGTCCGGACTGGCCATGTCGGTCACGCCGATAGCCTTGCCCTTGAGGTCTTCGAGTTGGGTCACGCCGCCATTCACCGCACTGAGCAAACGCAGGCAGCCGCCGTGAGTGCCCGCAGTGAGTTTCACATCGAACCCTTGCTCCAGCGCCTTGAGCCAACGCAGCGCCATGCCCACGCCCGCGTCGGCTTTACCGGTGGCGATGGCCTCCAGCAGTACTTCGGTTGAGTTGCCGAAGTTGACCAGTTCCACGTCCAGATTGTGCTTGGTGAAAAAGCCTTGGCCGTGGGCGATCACCACTGGCGCCAGGCATACGGCGTTGAGGTTGACTGCCAGCTTCAGCTTGCGCGGAGCGTCGAGGCGGATGAATTCACCGGTGCCAGCAGGTTCCTGTGAAGTGTTATGGCCGGCGTGTTCATCGGCGGCGAAGCCCAGGCGTGGCAGCGACAGGCTGGCCAGCGTAATACCGGCCAGCCCCAGCAGGCGGCGGCGGGTTAAGTGATCGAAGTCAGCCATACACAATATTCCCTATAAATGAGTGTTCTGGACGGTGTGGCACCTGTAGGAGCCGGCTTGCCGGCGATAACATCGGGCCAGTCGACATCACGGCTGACTGATACACCGCTATCGCTGGCAAGCCAGCTCCTACAGGGACCGAGTTCAGGGGTTGAGATCGGCGAGGCCGAGGTGCTCACGCAACGTCGAGCCTTCATACGCCGTGCGAAACAACCCCTTGCGCTGCAAATGCGGAATCACGCTCTCGACAAACTCGGTGAACGAGCCCGGCAGATACCCCGGTGAAACCACGAACCCATCGCAACCGCCCTGCTCAAACAGCTCGGCCAACTGATCGGCCACCTGCGCGCCCGTCCCCACCAACTGCGGTACGCGCACGCTGCTGGCGAAGAGGCGCCCGAGTTGTTCCAGGGTGGTTTGCGGGCCTTGCATCAACAGCTTTTCAGCGGCGGCCGGGTGGATCAGTGGCGACTGGGCGATCTCGGCCAGGGTCGCGGACAGCGGGAATGGCGACAGGTCCACATTCAGCTGCGACGCCAGGGTCACCAGCCCCAACTCAGGCCGAGCCAGGGCGTTGTGCTGATCACGTTTGGCGCGAGCTTCAGCTTCGCTCGCGCCAATGAACGGCATCACCGCCGTCAGCACCTTGCAGCTGTCAGCCTCACGGCCTTGCTGCACCACCTGCGCACGCACGTCATCGCGAAACGCACGCATGGCCGCCAAATGCGGGTGAATGGTGAAAATCGCCTCGGCCCACCGCGCGCCAAAGCGCCGGCCCCGCCCGGACGAACCGGCCTGGATCAGCACCGGTCGCCCCTGGGGCGTGCGCGGAATATTCAACGGGCCTTCGACCCTGAACCACTCACCCTGATGTTGCACCGAACGGATCAACTCGGGGTCCGCCAGCACGCCGCTTTCTCGGTCCAGCTTCAGCGCGTCCTTGCCCCAGCTGTTCCAGAGCTTCAGCGCGACTTCGACAAACTCATCGGCGCGGTCATAGCGCAGATCGTGTTCCAAGTGCTTGTCCTTGCCGAACAGACGCCCTTCGCTGTCGTTCATCGAGGTGACGATATTCCAGGCTGCACGGCCCTTGGACAGGTGGTCGAGGGTGGCGAATTCACGGGCGATGTGCGCCGGTTCGTAATAGGTGGTGGAACGGGTCGCTCCGAGCCCAAGCTTGGTGGTCTTGCCGACCAGGTAAGAGAGAATCGGCAGCGGGTCCAACCGCGTAGCGTCCTGGGCACCGTAGCGCAAGGCGAACTCGCGGGAGCCGCCCATTTGATCGCCCACGGCCAGGCGATCGGCGAAGAACAGGAAGTCGAACAACCCCTCCTCCACCACCTTGGCCACCCGCGCGTAGTACTCGGGGTCAAGGTAATTGCCGACGGTCTCCGGATGACGCCACACGGCGTGGCTGTGCACCACCGGCCCACTCAACAGGAACGCGGATAAATGGATCTGGCGGTTTTTGGTCATGGAATATTTTCGCTTAAAAATTCCATTTAATTATATTAATCACGAACAACTATGAAAGAACCATATAGTTCTATGGTTATTACCGATGGGTTTGATCTCAAAAAAAGCGCCCTAAGCTAAGACCGAAAGAGTATTTAACGAATAGTTTTTAGAACTTTAAGCTCGACGCTACTCCGTTCAAGATCGAGCTCGCCATGTCCATACGTCGCCCCCTCGCCGCAGTACTCGGGTTGCTGGCCTTTTCCGTCGCGGCGAGCGCCGAAGCCCAGGAAACCGTGCGCATCGGTTACCAGAAGTCCTCGACCCTGATCACCCTGCTGAAAACCCAAGGCACCCTGGAAAAAGCCCTCAAGGCCGACCACATCGACGTGAGCTGGCATGAGTTTCCCAGCGGCCTGCCGCTGCTCGAAGCGCTCAACGTGGGCAACGTCGACATCAGCGCCGACGTGGCCGATACCGTGCCGATCTTCGCCCAGGCCGCCCAGGCCAAGCTCACTTACTTCGCCCAGGAAGCACCCTCGCCTTCAGCCCAGGCCATCGTGGTGCGCAAGGACTCACCGATCCAACAACTGGCGGACCTCAAGGGCAAGAAAATCGCCGTGACCAAGGCGGCGGGCACCCACTATTTGCTGATCGCCGCGCTGGCCAAGGCGGGCCTGGAATTTTCGGATATCACACCGGCTTATCTGACACCCGCCGATGGTCGCGCGGCGTTCGAGAACAACAAGGTCGACGCCTGGGTTACCTGGGAACCCTTCCTCACAAGCGTGCAACGTCAACTGCCCACGCGCACCCTGGCCGACGGCGCAGGGCTGGCCAGTTACAAGCGCTACTACCTGACGGGCACGCCTTACGCCAAGGCGCATCCTGAGGTGTTGAAGGTGGTGTATGAACAGCTGGAAAAGGCCGGCCAGTGGGTGAAAACCAACCCGCAGGACGCGGCCAGGATCCTCGGCCCGCTGTGGGGCAACCTGGATACGGCCACCGTTGAAGCCGCCAATGCACACCGCAGTTACCAGGTGCAGCCGGTGACGCTCGACCAACTGGGCGAGCAGCAGAAAATCGCCGATGCGTTCTTCAAGGCAGGCCTACTGCCCAAGGCCGTGGATGCCAAGGATGTGCAGACCTGGAAGCCTTGACGGACTGAGCGGGCGAACCCGGTTAAGTGGTACAAAGGGCGTCCCTGTACTCGCCCCAGGAAACCGTCTTTCATGACCGCCATCGCTCCACTCGTTCAACCGCGCACCCTGCAAATGGGCCTGCTTGCCCTGACCGGTGCCCAGACCGTGTTCTGGGCCAACCCGCTCACCGAGCAGGTCAGCGGCACCCGCGATCCCCAGGGCCGCCTGCATGTGGACGGCACCCTCAAGGTCAAGGGCTAGGCCGACTGTTCGCCGCCGGTGACGTGGCCTACGCCGCCACCGACACCCTGGGCAACTCGATCTTGGCGCCTGGGGCGCCGTGTTCACCGAAGGCTGGGACCGCCAGCTGAAACTGGTCGGCCAGGAAGCCAAGGACCTCAAGCACCAGATCAACACCGTGTGGATCTAGCCATCGGCCGCTGATCGTGCGGTGGCGCTGGCGGCGGCAGACCCGTTGATTCCGGTGGCCTGATCCCCATACGCCCTACACCGGCCAGCTCACTCCGTGCTGATCCGGTCATTCCCGAGCGCCCGCCGATAATTGTTAGGCGGGTGTTTTTTTTGCGCACTCACCCAACGAATACGCCGCCAAGGCCCCCATCACTCCGCCTACCATCGGCGCCAGCCAGAACAGCCAGAGCTGCGCCAGGTACTCGCCCCCGGCAAACAACGCAGGCCCGGTGCTGCGTGCAGGGTTCACCGAGGTATTGGTCACCGGAATCAACACAAGGTGAATCAAGGTCAGGGCCAGCCCAATCGCAATCGGCGCAAAGCCAGGCACCGCGCCTGGTGCGGTCACGCGCATGATGATGAACAAGAAAAAGAACGTGGCGATGAATTCCGCGAGCAACGCGGCCTTCATATCAAAGAGGCCAGGGCTTAGTGGGCCATAACCATTGGCGGCAAAACCTCCCACTGCGAAATCCGGCTGCCCGCTGGCAATCAGGTACAACGCTGCCGAAGCGCCAAGCGCTCCAGCCACCTGCGCCGCGATATACGGCAGTACATCACTCCCCGCCACACGACGCCCCGCCCATAAACCCAGGGTCACCGCCGGGTTGAAATGCCCACCCGAAATACTGCCTACCGCATAGGCCATGGTCAGCACCGTGAGCCCGAACGCCAGCGAAACGCCGACAAACCCAATGCCCAGTTCCGGGAAAGCCGCCGCCAGGATGGCGCTGCCACAGCCGCCGAAGGTCAACCAGAAAGTACCGATAAACTCGGCGGTCAAACGCTTTTGCACAATCGACTCCATTGCTGTTCAAGTGCCGTCACCACAGGCCGTGGGCGGTCTTGGGCGACGGTAGCAATGGGTATCAAATTGCTGTGTAAGACTTGTCCTGTTTTATCGGGTTACGACACCCTGCCCAAACCGGCGGATCGCCAGGCAGTAGCCAATCAACGCCAGCGCCGCCAGCAAACCGCCCGCCGCGCCGATCCAGGCAAAGCCAAACTGGCTACCCACCCAACTGCCCATCAGGGCGCCGCCGCCGATGCCGATGTTGTAGATGCCGGAAAACATCGCCATGGCCACGTCGGTCGCATCCGGCGCCAACACCAGCACCTTGGATTGCATCGCCAGGCCGAAGCCCATGATCGCCATACCCCAAAACACGCTCAGCATCACCAGGTAGGATTCTGCGCCACTTAACGGCAGCAGCAGCGCCAGGCACGCGGCGAGGATGAATACCGCGCCGACTACGAACAGGTGCGGATTGAAGCGGTGCACCAGGCTGAACAACAGCGAGCCGATGATGCCCGCGCCGCCGAACACCAGCAGGATCAGGGTCACCGCGCTGCCGCTCATGCCGGCCACGCCTTCGACGAAAGGCTCGATGTAGCTGTAGGCGGTGAACTGCGCGGTCACGGTCATGGCCGTGAGCACGTACAACGCCACCAGCGCCGGGCGCTTGAACAGCAGCGGCAGGCTGCGCAAGGAGCCGGAGTTCTGGCTCGGCAGCAGCGGCAAGGTGCGCGCCAGCCAGAACACCAGGGCGGCGGCGAACGCGCCGATCACCAGGAACGTGGTGCGCCAGCCCATGGCTTCGCCCAGCAGGCGGCCCAGTGGAATGCCCAGGACCATCGCCAGAGAAGTACCGGTAGCCAGCAGGCCGAGGGCTTGCACCTGCTTGCCTTCCGGCGCCAGGCGTACAGCAAGGGACGCGGTGATCGACCAGAACAAGGCGTGGGACAAGGCAATACCAATGCGACTGAGCATCAGCAGGCCGAAGCTGTTAGCGACGCTGGAAAGGATGTGGCTGGCGATAAACATGCAGAACAGCACGATCAGCAGCTTGCGCCGTTCGACGTTGCGGGTCAGCAGCATCACCGGCAGCGAGGTCAGGGACACGATCCAGGCGTAGATGGTGAGCATCAGCCCGACGCTGGACACGGGCATGTCGAAGCTGGCGCCGATGGCGCTGAGCAGCCCGACGGGCACGAATTCGGTGGTATTGAACACAAAGGCGGCCAACGCGAGGGCGATGACCGGTTGCCAGTTGGCTTGGGGCGTTGCGGCTGAAATGCTCATTGAAGGGCGCGGTACTCGGACGATGATCAGACGGCCACCCAGGACAAGCGCCGCCGCCGAGCATTCTATAGGTTTCTGGCGCGGCTGTTGACGCCGATCCGGCTCAAAACCACCTCAGGACGTCACGGCGCGGTCATGGTGACCACGTAGGCCCCCGATTGAATGGGCTTGCCGAGGGCGTCCACCAGCACATACCGCTGGTCGTAATAGCGCCCATCACTGCTTTGGGCGACCAACTTGACGTCTGCCTGCGCAGTGCCCAGCGCCGTCACCGTGCGCACGGGCTGCACCGCGAACTGGCTGCCACGCAAGGCCTGCGGGCAGCCCTTGAGTTCCAGCGTCGACCCGCTTGGTGCAGCTGCATGACAGCCGGGCTCGACGATACTGCCGTGAAACTGAATGACGCCTGAGGGCCCTGCCAGGCTAGCCCCCGCCCATACCGCAAGAACGCCGGTAACCAGTGACAAACGCTTAACGTTCATGTCGACGCTCCTTCTTGGGTAGTTAAGAAGGTAGTCGCCTGGGCCGGCGTTTACTTGAGCCTATTCGCCGAAGGTTGTGACAGGGATCATGGATCCACCTGGCCCATCAGTTCCGGAATGCTTTCCGGCCGCTTGGCATAACGCTGCGCCAGCCCCGCGCAGACCATCAACTGGATCTGGTGGAACAGCATCAGCGGCAGGATCAGCACCCCCATGGAGGCTCCGGCAAATAACACCTGGGCCATCGGCACGCCGGTTGCCAGGCTCTTTTTCGAACCGCAGAACAGAATGGTGATGCGGTCTTCCTGGTTGAAGCCGAAGGCTTTGCCCAACACGGTCGAAGCCACCAGCACCAAGGCGAGCAGCACGCAGCACGCCACTACAAGACCGCCCAGTTCCCACAGCGGGATCTGGTGCCAGATGCCCTCGTTGACCGCTTCGCTGAACGCGCCGTATACCACCAGCAGGATCGAGCCCTGGTCGACAAACTTCAACCAGGATTTATTGCGGCCGACCCACTCACCGATCCAACGCCGGGCGATCTGCCCGGCGATGAATGGCAACAGCAATTGCACGCTGATCTTCAGGATTGCGTCGACGGTAGAGCCGCCCTCGCCGTGCACGTTGAGCAACAGCGTCACCAACAACGGCGTGAGAAAGATCCCGAACAGACTGGACGCCGCCGCACTGCAAATCGCCGCCGGGATATTGCCCCGCGCCAGGGACGTGAAGGCAATCGCCGATTGCACCGTGGCCGGCAAGGCGCAGAGGTACAGCATGCCCATGTACAGGTCTTTGCCGATCAACGGTGACAGCACCGGCTTGAGGGCCAGGCCCAGCAGCGGGAACAGAACGAAGGTCAGGCTGAACACCAACAGATGCAGGCGCCAGTGGCCGGCACCGGCAACAATCGCCTGACGCGACAGCTTGGCGCCGTGCAGGAAGAACAGCAGCGCGATCGCCAGGTTGGTGACCCAGCCGAAGGCCACGGCGGTCTGGCCGCTGGCGGGCAGCAGGGAAGCGAGGATCACCGTGGCGATCAGCGTCAGGGTGAAGTTGTCGGGCAGAAATCGGGGGCGAGTCATAAGCAGGATCTTCCGGGGGTTGCCAAGAGCGTCGTCGCGACTCTAACGTAACGGCTTGTTACCGACTAACGCCAATGAGCCAGTAAATGCCGCCAAAAGGACATGACAAGACCGTCCGCCGCAGTGTGCCCGGGCTTTTCAGCCTGCCACGGCCGGTGTACGGACGCACCGAATCCTTGCCCAATCGTGCGCTGACCCGTCGCCACAGCCACCCGTGGGTGCAATTGTCCTACGCAATTTCCGGGGTTCTGGAGATCCAGACCAGCGTCGGCCGCTTCGTCGCGCCGCCTCAGCGGGCAGTGTGGATTCCGGCCGGCATGCCGCACCGCGTGTTCAGCTCGCCCCACACGGAAATGCGCAGTTTGTACCTGGATTGCAGCGTCACCACCTGGGCGGATGAGCGCTGTCATGTGCTGGAGGTGAGCAGTTTGTTACGGGAGTTGATCCGCAGCTTCAGCGAATTGCCGGTGGAATATGCTGAGGATGGACCGGATGGGCGTTTGGCCCAGGTGGTGCTGGACCAACTGGCGGCGGCGCCGCAAGTCGACTTGATGCTGCCGCTGCCACTGGACCCGCGTTTGCGCCAGATCTATCGCAGCCTCAACTCACACCCGGAGCAGCAGACGACCTTGGGCCAGTGGAGCCAGAAGCTGGGGGTGAGCGAGAAGACCCTCAGCCGCTTGTTCCTGAGCGACACCGGGCTGACCTTTCGGGCGTGGCGTCAGCGTTTGCGGTTACTGACCGCCCTGCCCGCCCTGGAGCAAGGCGAGCGGGTGACGGATGTGGCGCTGGGGTGTGGATACGAATCCACCTCGGCGTTTATCAATGCGTTTCGCCAGCAGTTCGAGGCGACGCCGGGTGAGTTCTTTCGCTAGGCAGAGGCCTTCGCCAGCATCGCCTGGAGCAACACATCCGCCCCCGCCGTCGACCATTCCTGAGAAATTTCTTCCGCCTCGTTATGGCTCAACCCATCCACGCAGGGCACAAAAATCATCGCCGTCGGCGCCACCTGGTTCAGGTAGCAGGCATCGTGCCCAGCACCGGAAATCATCGCCCGATGGCTGTAGCCCAATGCCTCAGCCGACGCCCGCACGACCTCGACACAGCCCGCGTCAAAGGCAATCGGCGCGTACTGGAAAATCTGCTTCACGCTGTGCTGCAAGCCAATCCCGTCGGCAATCTGCGCCACGGCATCGCGCAACTGCTGGTCCTGGCGCGCCAGCACCGCTTCGTCCGGGTGACGGAACTCCACACTGAAGAACACCCGCCCCGGCACCACGTTGCGCGAGTTAGGGAAGATATTCGCCATGCCCACCGTGGCCCGCCCTTCGGCGCCCTGCTCCAGGCCCAGCCCGTTGACGGCCTCGACCACACGGGCAAAACCGAGCAAGGCATCCAGGCGATGATCCATGGGCGTAGTGCCGGCGTGGGCGCTGCGGCCGCTCAGTTCCACTTCGTACCAGCGCTGGCCCTGGGCGCCAGTGACCACGCCGATGGTAATGCCCTGTGCCTCCAGAATCGGGCCTTGTTCAATATGCAGTTCGAATGCGGCGTGGATCGCTTGGCCACCCACCGGCTCGGTGCCAGCGTAGCCGATTTGCTGCAGCGCCTGGCCAATGGTCACGCCGGCTTTGTCTTCCCGGGACAGCCCGTATTCCAGGTCAAACACCCCCGCATAGACGCCCGACGAAATCATCGCCGGCGCAAAACGTGAACCTTCTTCGTTGGTCCAGTTGACCACTTCGATGGGCCGGTCGGTTTCAATGCACAGGTCGTTCAGGGTGCGCAGCACTTCCACCCCCGCAAGTACGCCGTAGATGCCATCGTACTTGCCGCCAAAGGGCTGGGAGTCGCCGTGGGAGCCGGTCATCACCGGGGCCAAATCATCGAAGCGCCCCGCACGACGGGCGAAGATATTGCCCATGGCGTCCACGCGAATGCTGCAACCGGCCGCCTCGCACCACTGCACGAACAGGTCGCGGCCACGGCGGTCTTCGTCGGTCAGCGCCAGGCGTGAGACGCCGCCTTTTTCGGTGGCGCCGATCTGCGCCATTTCCATCAGCGAAGCCCACAGGCGTTCGCCGTTCACACGCGCCAGCTTACTCATGAGGTTTGGCCCGATAGCGGAAGTCACAACGGTGATCGCCGCCCATGATGGTCTGGGTGCGGGTCAACTTGATGTCCGGGTTGTAGCCGACGATAAACAGCTCGTCACGGTTGCACGACAGCAGATGGCCGATCTCGCCCAGGCCCATCTCGTGGTACATCTCGGCGTAGCGGCAGCGCTTGACGTCGTAGTCGTAGTGCTCGGCGTCACTGGCGATGATCTCGACCTTGAGCGCGTCATCCTTTTCCCACAGCACTTGCAGCTCGACGAAGCTCTTGAGGTCAGCGCCCTGCTCTTCCAGCGAAGCAAAATGCTTGCCGGCCTGGATCGCGGCATTGCCCACGGCTTCACCGATCACCGTAGCGGCAAAGTCCTTGCCCTGTTCGCGCTTGAGGATCTCGTAGATCGGCTTGATGATTTCGGCCTCGATGCGCCGCCGGGCGAGGATGCCCAGTTCACCTTCCAGTTTGCTCATTGTGTGCCTCCATCAGCTCCACAAAACCTATTAATTCCCCCCAAGCTCAAAGGGGGGCTCTCTCTGGTGAACGGGCTTGTTGTGGTGAGCGGGCTTGCCCCGCGCTGGGCTGCGTAGCAGCCCCATTGGGAACGCCGCGGTGTGTCAGACAACTCCTCAGCGCCTGGTTTGGGGCCGCTTCGCAGCCCAGCGCGGGGCAAGCCCGCTCACCACTCTAATCCTCCTCACCACACTAAAGTATGCTCACCCCAGATCAGCGGTTATTGACCGCCTGCCACGCTCACCGGCTGCCATTGATTGGCCTTGACCTGGTAAACGGTGAACGACGGTTTCTTCAAGTTGCCTTCGCCGTCAAAGGCGATGGTGCCGGTCACGCCCTCATAGCTAATGGCGCGCAGCACCGGCAGGTATTTCTGCGGGTCCACCGAATCGGCCTTTTCGATCGCTGCCACCAACACCCCCACACCGTCGTAGGCGAACGGCGCGTGCAGCTCGATGTTGGTTTTGTAGCGTTCCTTGTAAGCCTGCTCGAATGCCTTGCCGCCCGGCATCTGCGCAATCGCCAGGCCCGGCTCCAGGGCGATTACGCCCTCGCCTTCGTTCTGCGCCAATTGCAGGAAGGTCTGGCTGACGAAACCCCCGGCGCCCATCAATGGCGCCTTGATCCCCAACTGCTTGATGCGACGGGCCAACGGCGCGGCCTGGGCATCGACGCCGCCGAAGAAGATCAGGTCCGGGTTCTGGCTGCGGATATTGGTCAGCACGGCGCTGAAGTCGATGGTCTTGTCATCCACGTATTCGCGGGACACCACCTTGGCGCCTCCGGCTTCGATGGATTTGACGAACTGGTCCGCCAGGCCCTGGCCGAACGCGGTGCGGTCGTCGATCACGGCGATACGCTGGGCTTTCAGGGTTTTCAAGGCATAGTCGCCTGCTACCTGACCGCCATCGTCGTCATGGCCCATGATTCGGAAACTGGTGTCGAACCCTTGCTGGGTGTAAGCGTGACCGGTAGCCACCGGTGCGACCTGGGCGATGCCCGCGTCGTGGTAAACCCGTGCCGCCGGGATGCTGGTGCCGGTGTTCCAGTGGCCGACCACGCCCACCACGCCTTCATCCACCAGGCGCTGGGCCACGGTGACGGCGGTGCGTGGGTCGGACTGGTCGTCTTCGGACACTAGCTTGAAGGTCACGGCTTCACCGTTGATTTTCGGGTGCTTGGCGTTGGCCTGGTCGATGGCCAGTTGCGCGCCGTTTTCCAGGTCCTTGCCGATCCGTGCCGAGGGGCCGGTGAGCGGACCGGCGAGGCCTATCAACACAGTCTGGTCGGCCTGGGCCACGGCGCTGGCCAGGCTGCTCAGGGCCAGGCCGATCAATGCGGTTTTTTTCAAAGTGTTCATGGGTTATTCCTGCTAAGTGTCGGGCGGGTCGGAACACGCCGGGCGTCCGGTAGCGTCATGGTTTTATTCACCGAGGTAGGCACTGCGCACCTCGGGGTGTTCAAGCAAAGCCTGGGAGGGGCCGGTCAAGGTGATGCGCCCGGTGTCCATCACGTAGGCACGGTCGGTGACTTGCAGCGCCAGCCGTGCGTTCTGTTCCACCAGCAACAGGGTCATGCCCTGGCGACAGACGTCGTCGATCACCTGGAAGATCTTCTCGACCATGATCGGCGCCAGGCCCATGGACGGCTCATCCAGGATCAACAAGCGCGGGCGTGACAACAGCGCACGGGCCAGGGCGAGCATCTGTTGCTCGCCACCAGACAACAGGCCGGCGGACTGATGCAGGCGTTCTTCCAGGCGCGGGAAGTGTTCGAACAACTGGCGCATTTCGCGCTGCACTTGCTCGTTATCGCGACGCAGAAAGGCGCCAGCCTGCAGGTTTTCCAGCACGCTCATGCGCGCGAAAATCCCGCGGCCTTCCGGGACCATGGCGATGCCCTGGCGCAGCAGTTTTTCCGGCGCCTGGCCGAGAATCGATCGCCCGGCAAAACGGATCTCACCCTTGGCCGCTGGGAGCAAACCAGTCAAGGCCTTGAGGCTGGAGGACTTGCCCGCGCCATTGGCGCCGATCAGCGTGACACGCTCGCCTTCAGCGATATGCAGGTCCAGGGATTTGACGGCCTCAATGGCGCCGTAGCGCACCTGCAAGCCCTCGACGTTCAACAAGGCTTCAGACATGCGCGCTGGCTCCCAGATAGGCCTGGATCACCGCCGGATGCTGACGCACTTCGGCTGGTGGGCCGACGGCGATGACCTGGCCGTAGTCGAGCACGCTGATGCGGTCGCATACGCCCATCACCAGCTTGACGTCGTGTTCGATCAGCAACAGCGTGTGGCCGTCATCGCGGATCTTTTCCAGCAGGCCGCGCAGTTGCACTTTCTCGCTGGCGTTCATTCCGGCCGCCGGTTCATCCAGGGCCAACAGGCGTGGCTCGGTGGCCAAGGCGCGGGCGATTTCCAGGCGGCGTTGATGGCCGTAACTGAGGCTGTCGGCGCGGTAATTGGCAAAGCCGGCCAGGCCTACATACGCCAACAAACGATGGGCATGGGCGCGGGTTTGCGCCTCTTCTTCCTGCGCGCGGCGGTGGCGGCTCAAGGCCGCCCACAGGCCGTTGCGGGTGCGCACATGGCGCCCGACCATAACGTTTTCCAGGGCGCTCATCGCATTGAACAGGCGGATGTTCTGGAACGTGCGGGCAATGCCCGCCTCGGCCACCTGATGCACGCTGGTGGGCTGGTAGTCGCGGCCATCTAACTGGAAACGCCCGGAATCCGGGGTATACAAGCCGGTCATCACATTAAAGAACGTGGTCTTGCCCGCGCCGTTCGGGCCGATCAACCCATAAATCTCACCGGGCTGGATGCTCAGGCTCACATCGGTCAGCGCCGCGACGCCGCCGAAGTGCTTGTTGACGTGGTCTATCTGCAACAGCGGTGCGTTCATCGTGCCACTCCTTTGGGCCACAGCCCGGCCGGTCGATAGAGCATCGCCAGAATCAGCGCCAGGCCGTAAAACAACTGGCGGATGATTTCCGGGTCCACCAGCACCTGGCCGAACAGCGCCTGCTGCAGCGGGCCCATGCTGGCGCGCAAGGCTTCGGGCAAGGCCGCCAACAGCACGCAGCCGAGGATCACACCAGGGATATGGCCCATGCCACCCAGCACCACCATGGCCAACACGGCGATGGACTCGTTGAGGGTGAAGGACTCCGGCGAAACAAAGCCCTGGAACGAAGCGAACAGCGCCCCGCTCACCCCGCCGAACGCGGCACCAATGGCAAACGCCAACAGCTTGAGACGCACGGTGTTCACGCCCATGGCCTGCGCCGCTTCTTCGTCTTCACGGATCGCCACCCAGGCGCGGCCGATGCGCGAGCGCTCCAGGCGGATGCAGGCAAACAGGATCAGCACCACCAGCGCGGTGAACAGGTAGTAGTAGAGATAGACCGACGGCAGGCGCAGACCGAATAGTTCCTGGGTGCGACCGAGGTTCACGCCCAGGAGGCTGACCGGATCGACCTGGGCAATGCCTTTGGGCCCGTTGGTGATATTTACCGGGCGATCGAGGTTGCGCAGCAGGATGCGGATGATTTCGCCAAAGCCCAGGGTGACGATGGCCAGGTAATCGCCGCGCAGGCGCAGGGTCGGTGCACCCAGCACTACGCCGCAACCGGCAGCAAGCAGCGCGCCCAACGGCAGGATCAGCCAGATCGAGGTGTGCATCCCTGCCGGCAACAGCGCGGCCAATGCCGGGAACTGTTGCAGCAGATGGGGTGACGAGAGCAACGCTGCCAGATAGGCACCCACCGCGTAAAACGCGATGAAGCCCATGTCCAGCAGCCCGGCGTAACCGACCACGATATTCAGGCCAAGGGCGAGCATGATGTACAGCAGGGCAAAGTCCAGGGTGCGCACCCAGGTGTTGCCGCCGGCATGCCCGACGATCCAAGGCGCCAATACCAGGGCCACGGCGAACAGCAGCAGGCCGAGACTCGCACGCTTGTTGGGAGACAGAGACTTGATCATGCGCGGGTCGCCAAACGTTCGCCCAACAACCCCGAAGGACGGAACACCAGCACCGCGATTAACACGATAAAGGCGAACACATCCTGGTAATTACTGCCGAACACGCCATTCGTGGCCGCGCCCAGGTAACCCGTGCCTAGGGCTTCGATCAGCCCCAGCAGCAGGCCACCAAGCATGGCGCCCTTGAGGTTGCCGATGCCGCCCAGCACCGCTGCGGTGAAGGCTTTGATGCCGGGCAGGAAGCCCATGTAGAAATGCGCGCTGCCGTAGTTGCTGGCCATCATGATCCCGGCGAGTGCTGCCAGGGCGCCGCCGATGGCAAAGGTGATGACGATAATCCGATTGGGGCTGATGCCCATCAAACTGGCGACCTGGGGATTCTCCGCCACCGCACGCATGGCCCGGCCGAAGCGCGTGCGCTCCACCAGCACCAGCAGCGCGACCATCACCGAGAGCGCGATAGCGATAGTAGTCAGCGCCGTGACGTTGGTAATCGCTGGGTGCGCCGAGGCACCGGCCAACACTTCAATCGGCGCCAGCGACAGCAGTTGCGGGAACATCTGCGGGTTGCGGGTCCACACCAGCATGGCGATGGTTTGCAGCAGCAGCGACACGCCAATCCCGCTGATCAGGGGCGCCAGGCGCGGGGCATGACGCAGGCGACGATAGGCGACGCGTTCGATCACCACCGCGAGTACCGCGCAAACCGCCATGGCAACCAAGGTTGCACAGAGCAGCACCAGCACCGGCGGCAGCGCAGGCCAAGCGGCCTGCACCAGGCGGATCACCGACAACCCCACCAACGCGCCGATCATCAGCACATCGCCGTGGGCAAAGTTGATGATGCGCAAAATGCCATAGACCATGGTGTAACCCAGGGCCACCAGCGCGTAGAGACTGCCCGTCATCAGACCGTTGAGCAGTTGTTGGATAAACCCATCCATCAGGACCAGAAACCTCAGTGCGTGCAAGGGCGGCACACTAAGCATCTATTCTGTTTTTATCAAATATCAGAAAGTCATATGCATATATCAAACGAATAACAGGCTATTTATGCCAGATATACGGCATTTATGGCTCTTTATTCAGGTTAAAAGTTAGTATTTAATTCAATACATGAATAAATCAGAACAGTTAGCCAACGACCCTCCCCTGCGTGCCGTGCGCACGTTCGAAGCTTTCGCGCGCCATGGCGGAGTGAATGCCGCCGCGCGCGAGCTGGACGTGTCCGCCTCGGCCATCAGCCATCAATTGCACTTGCTGGAAGATTTCCTGCAACAGCCGCTGACCTTGCGCCAGGGCCGTAACCTGGTGCTTACCGATGAAGGCCGTGAGTATTACCGCGCGATTCGTTCGGCCTTCGCCGTACTGCGCAGCGCCACCGAGCACGTGCGCGAAAAAAGCGCCACGCGCCAGGTGACCATCAGCCTGATCCCGCTGTTTGGCATCAACCTATTCATCCCGCGCCTGGCGGATTTTCTGAAGGACCACCCGGCGCTGGACATCAACGTGACCTACGCCAACCACCGCAGTTACCCCAGCGATGCAGCCGACCTGTCGATCCGCTTCGGCACCGGGCATTGGCCGGGTTATTACAGTGAGCCGCTGATCTCCGGCGCGGTGACGCCTTATTGCAGCCGCGATTTCCTGGCGCAGCACGGCCCTATCGACTCACCCGAGGCGCTGAGCCAACTGCCACTGCTGCACGACGAAGAGCGTGGCACTTGGGGCCAGTGGTTCGAAGCGGCCGACGTCGACACCACGGCACTGAATGGGTTGTTGCTGGAAGACGGCCAACTGGCGCTCACCGCCACCCTCACCGGCCTCGGCTGCGCCTTGCTGCGCGAGCCGCTGGTGGCACCACTGGTGGCCAGTGGCGAGCTGGTGAAGTTGTTTGAACTGGAGGTCAATGATGGCCGCCAGTACTACCTGTGCCGGCGGGCCAACAGTGAATTGTCGAGCGAGGGAAATGACTTGTATGACTGGATCAAGCGCAGTCTGATCGCCGTTTAACCCAACCTACTGTAGGAGCGAGCTTGCTCGCGAAGAACCCAAGAGCGCCGCGTCAAACCCGATGCGCTGCGTTATCGTTAACGACCTTCGCGAGCAAGCTCGCTCCTACAGAAAGCGATTTCAGCTGCCATTGCCGCCATGGGCTTCTTCAAAGAAGTAGTCCTTCCAACTGGCGGCCTTGTTTTTCAGCACGCCGAGTTCCTGCAATTTTTCGGCGTAGATGTAGGTACGCTGCGGCACGATGGTGAAATCGATTTCCGGGTCCTGGACAATCTTCTCTACCAGGTCCAACGGCAATTTCGACTGTTCTACGCGAATATAGGCCTTGGCCGCAGCCGGTTTGTCGGCCTTGATGATCTTTTCGGCCTCGGCCAGCGCGTCATAGAACGCCTTATAGGTCTTGGGGTTTTCGTCGTGGAATTTCTGCGTGGTGTAGAGCACGTTGAACGTCGCCTGACCACCCAGGATGTCATAGGAACTGAGCACCTTGTGCACGTTGGGATTCAACAGTTCCTGGTACTGGAACGGCGGACTGGAAAAATGCGCATTGATCTCCGAACCACCGGCAATCAGCGCGGCAGTCGCATCAGGGTGGGCCAGGCTGATGGAGATGTCGTCGAACTTCTTGTAGTTGGCGTCGCCGAACTGCTTGGCGGTTTCGATCTGCAGGGTGCGCGACTGGAAGCCCACGCCAGCGGCGGGCACGGCGATGCGGTCTTTCTCGGTGAAGTCCTTGAGGGTTTTCACGTTGGGGTTGTTGGTCAACAGGTAGTTGGGCATCGAGCCGAGGGAGGCGATGGCCTTGACGTTCTGCTTGCCCTGCGTGCGGTCCCACAGGGTGAGCATCGGCGGCACCCCGGCCGAGACCACATCCAAGGCACCGGCCAACAGCGACTCATTCATCGCGGTGGCACCGGAAATGCTGTTCCACTCCACCTTGATGTCCAGGCCCTGTTCCTTGCCGTGCTTTTCGATCAGGTTCTGGTCACGCACCACATCGAGGATCAGGTAGCCGATGCCGAATTGCTGGGCGATGCTGATCTTGCCTTCGGCGTGGGCGCCGATACTGATCAAGGCTGTCGCAGCAGCCAGCAGGGTCAGGGAAGAACGCTTGAAAGTCATAGGAGTCTGCCGCGTTTTTAATAAGGTGATGGAGCCTAGCGGCGATTTTTAAGACTGGAAAAGAATATCGGGATCTATTGTTATGCAAATAACCCACAAACAGGCGCTCGGCTGGTATTGTGCCGCGCTTTGAAAACCTGCCGCACACTGCGAGGAAATGGACGTTGAACACTGACGAAAAAATGACCGGGGACCTGTTCGAGGTGGATAAGCGCCTGTCACTCAAACCCGTGGTGGACTTCAACGCCTACCTGCGCAGCGCCTTCGGCGACGGCCCGTGCAGCTGCATCCGCTGCACCGCCAGCCAAGGTGATGAAACCGGCTACGAGTTCCAGCACACCTTCACCTTCGACGGCAAACCCACCCACCGCCGCTTCGCCACCACGGCGGGCAGCGATGTGTTGCAAGCGTTGAAGAAAGCCTGGTTGTCGTACACCAAGGCGGAGTTGCCATTGAGCGGTGTACTGGCGCTGGACACGGTGAAGGAGTTTGTCGAGCCGCAACTGCACAAACGCCTGGCACCGCTGTTTTTGGCCAGTGGGTTGGTCAAGGACGTAGAGGGCGTGTTGCAGGTTCAGCCGCAGGCGGCGTGATCTTAAAATCACCGCAAGCCAGCTCCCACATTTGATTTGTATTGTTTTGAAATTTGCATGCTTTCCGTGATGGAAAAACAAAACGGCACGTGAGTGCCGTTTTGCTCCACTCAACGCGTTTACTTGCGCGCCGCCTCCCACTGTTTGAGCAAGTCGCCATAAGCCACGGTCTCGCCTTTCGGCTTCTCGTTGGCCAGTTTCGGTTTCGGCGCGCCCGGCTGGTCGAACCAGTATTGCGCGTCACGCTCTGGGTTCATTTTCGGGCCGCACACCGGTTGCACCTTGGAGCGTTCCAGGCGCGTCATGATCGCGTCCTGCTCCTTGGCCAGGTTGTCCAGCGCCTGCTGCGGGGTTTTCTCGCCGCTGGCGGCCGCCGCGATGTTGCTCCACCACAGTTGTGCCAGGCGTGGATAGTCGGGCACGTTGGTGCCGGTCGGCGACCATTCGGTACGGGCCGGGCTGCGATAGAACTCCACCAGGCCACCCAGTTTCGGCGCCATGTCGGTCATGGCCTGGGAGTTGATGTCGGACTCACGGATCGGCGTCAGGCCGACGATGGTCTTCTTCAGCGAGACGGTTTTCGAGGTCACGAACTGCGCGTAGAGCCAGGCCGCGAGTTTCTGCTTCTCAGGCGTCGACTTGAGGAAGGTCCAGGAACCTACGTCCTGATAGCCCTTCTTCATGCCCTTTTCCCAGTACGGTCCTACCGGCGACGGCGCCATGCGCCACTTCGGCGTGCCGTCGGCATTCACCACCGGCAAACCCGGTTTGACCATGTCGGCGGTAAACGCGGTGTACCAGAAAATCTGCTGGGCGATGTTGCCTTGGGACGGCACCGGGCCGGATTCGGAGAAGGTCATGCCCGCCGCCTCCGGTGGCGCGTAGGCTTTCATCCAGTCCACGTATTTCTGGGTGGCGTACACGGCGGCAGGGCCGTTGGTGTCGCCGCCACGGGTGACGCTGGAGCCGACCGGGTGGCAGTCCTCCACGCGAATGCCCCACTCGTCCACCGGCAAGCCGTTCGGCAGGCCCTTGTCGCCACCACCGGCCATGGAGAACCAGGCATCGGTGAAGCGCCAGCCCAGGGACGGGTCTTTCTTGCCGTAGTCCATGTGCCCGTACACGCGCTTGCCGTCGATTTCCTTGACGTCTTCGCTAAAGAACTTGGCGATGTCTTCATACGCCGACCAGTTCACCGGCACGCCGAGTTCATAACCGTACTTTTCCTTGAACTTGGCTTTCAGGTCCGCGCGCTCAAACCAATCGGCGCGGAACCAGTACAGGTTGGCGAACTGCTGGTCGGGTAGCTGGTAGATCTTGCCGTCCGGCGCGGTGGTAAAGGAGATACCGATAAAGTCCTTGATATCCAGGGTCGGCGAGGTGAAGTCCTTGCCTTCGTTGGCCATCAGGTCGGTGATGGATTCGGTCTTGCCGTAGCGAAAGTGCGTACCGATCAGGTCCGAGTCATTGACCCAGCCGTCATAGATGTTCTTGTCGGACTGCATCTGGGTTTGCAGCTTCTCCACCACGTCGCCTTCCTGCAGCAGGTCGTGGGTCAGCTTGATCCCCGTGATTTCGCTGAAGGCCTTGGCCAGCACCTTGGACTCGTACTCGTGGGTGGTGAGGGTTTCCGACACCACGTTGATCTTCATCCCACGGAACGGTTCCGACGCCTTGATAAACCACTTGAGTTCCTCAAGCTGCTGTTCAGCGGTGAGGGTGGACGGTTTGAATTCGCTGCCGATCCATTTTTTCGCGGCATCTTCGTACGCATCGGCCCAAGCCGAAGCGCTCAAACCGCTGAGGGCCAGTACGGCGGCCAATGAAATGCTATGTCGCAGCTTATTGTTCTTATTCAACATAGAGACCTCCAGGTTGTTTATTCACAAGGGCATCAGCCCCAACGCATCACACTCAACAGCCATACCAGGGAGAGCGCGGACGCCACCCAGATGCTCCAGTCGGTAGCGCCAATGACCAGTAAATGCAGGTAGGCACTGCCGAGAAGACCGATAAACAAACGATCACCACGGGTGGTGCTGATCGGTAACAAACCGCGCCGAGGAATGCTCGGCGAACGCAATTCCCAGGTGGTCATGCCCGCGAGGATCAGGGCTATGGCACCAAAGAACAGCGCGGTGGGGGTGGTCCAGGCCATCCATTCCATCATCGACTCCTCAGACCCGGCCCAGGGCAAAGCCCTTGGCCACGTGGTTGCGAACAAACCAGATCACCAGCATGCCGGGAAGGATAGTCAACACCCCCGCCGCCGCCAGCACGCCCCAATCGATACCCGACGCCGAGACTGTGCGCGTCATTACTGCCGCGATGGGCTTGGCGTTGACCGAGGTCAGGGTGCGCGCCAGCAGCAGTTCGACCCAGGAAAACATGAAGCAGAAAAACGCGGTCACCCCGATGCCGGAGCCAATCAACGGGATGAAGATCTTCACGAAGAACTTGGGAAACGAGTAGCCGTCGATGTAGGCGGTTTCGTCGATTTCCTTGGGCACCCCGGACATGAAGCCTTCGAGGATCCACACCGCCAACGGCACGTTGAACAGGCAGTGGGCCAGGGCTACGGCGATATGGGTGTCAAACAGACCAATCGACGAATACAGCTGGAAGAACGGCAGCAGAAACACCGCCGGCGGCGCCATGCGGTTGGTCAGCAGCCAGAAGAACAGGTGCTTGTCACCCAGGAAACGGTAGCGCGAAAACGCATAGGCCGCCGGCAGCGCCACGCTCAGGGAGATCACCGTGTTCAGGCTTACGTAGTACAGCGAGTTGAGGTAGCCGGTGTACCAGCTCGGGTCGGTAAAGATCACCTTGTAGTTGGCCAAGGTGAAATCCTGCGGAAACAGCGTCAGCCCGCCGAGGATTTCGGTGTTGCTCTTGAAGGACATGTTCAGTAGCCAGTAGATCGGCACCAGCAGGAACAGGATGTAGATCAGCAGCGGAATAAGCTTGCGCTTGCTCATGTTGGCGGCCTCAGCGGTTGGCGTCGGAGTGGGTCATGGCGGTGTAGAACAGCCAGGACACCAACAGGATGATCAGGAAATACACCAGCGAGAAAGCCGCCGCCGGGCCCAGGTCGAATTGGCCTACGGCCATCTGGGTCAGCGTCTGACTCAGGAACGTGGTGGCGTTACCCGGCCCGCCGCCAGTGAGGACGAACGGTTCGGTATAGATCATGAAGCTGTCCATGAAGCGCAGCATCACCGCGATCAGCAGCACGCTTTTCATCTTGGGCAACTGGATATGTCGGAACACCGCCCAAGGCGATGCCCGATCAATCCGCGCAGCCTGGTAGTACACGTCCGGAATCGCGCGTAGCCCGGAGTAGCAGAGCAGCGCCACCAGCGACGTCCAGTGCCATACATCCATTACCAGCACCGTGACCCAGGCGTCCATGGTGTTGGCCGCGTAGTTGTAGCTGATGCCCAAGGCGTTGAGGCTGTAACCCAGCAAACCGATATCGGCGCGACCAAAAATCTGCCAGATCGTACCCACCACGTTCCAAGGGATCAGCAGCGGAATCGCGAGAATGATCAGCACCAGCGACGACCAGCGGCCCTTGGTCGGCATGGTCAGGGCGATGGCGATGCCCAGCGGAATTTCGATCAGCAGCACGCAGGCCGAGTAGATGAACTGGCGCAGCAGCGAGTCGTGCAGACGCGGGTCAAGCAGCACCTGCTTGTACCAGTCGGCGCCGACGAAGTAGCGGCTGGACTGGTCAAAGATGTCCTGCACCGAGTAGTTGACCACGGTCATCATCGGGATCACCGCGCTGAACGCCACCAGCAGGAACACTGGCAACACCAGCCACCAGGCCTTGTTGTTCTGCACCTTGTTCATGGCTGCACCTCCAGCAGGTAATCGTCGGCGTACACCATCAGCCACTGCGCGGGAAAGCTGATGGAGGCCTTGCCTTCGGGCACCGGTTTGTCTTCGGCCAGGCGCACCTTGAGCAACGCGCCATCCAGGTTGAGGGTGATGATTTTGTAGGTGCCAAGGTCTTCCAGGTGTGTGACCTCGGCCTGCAGGGCGTCGGGATTGTGCTCGTCCCACACGTGGATGAATTCCGGGCGGATGCCGACCTGCAGTTTCTGGTAGTCGGTGCTGGCAATGCGTTGCTGCAGCGCTTCGGACAACGGCAGATGGGTGCCGGCAAAGCGCACCCCGCCCGCCTCCGCCTGCACCTCGATCAGATTCATCCCAGGACTGCCGATGAAATAGCCGACAAAAGTGTGGCTAGGCCGTTCGAACAGGTCACGCGGCGTGCCGAATTGCACGATTTGCCCGCCGTACATCACCGCGATTTTGTCGGCGAAGGTCGAGGCCTCCAACTGGTCGTGGGTGACGTAGACCATGGTGATGTTGAACTGCTCGTGGATCTGTTTGAGCTTGCGCCGCAGTTTCCACTTGAGGTGCGGGTCGATCACCGTCAGCGGTTCATCAAAGAGGATCGCCGACACGTCATCACGCACCAGGCCACGGCCCATGGAGACTTTCTGTTTTTCGTCGGCGGTGAGGTTGCGGGCCTTTTTGCTCAGCAGGTTTTGCAGGTCGAGGACTTCGGCAATTTCCTGCACTTTGCTGTGAATTTTCGCCTCGGCCATGCCCTGGTTACGCAGCGGGAACGCCAGGTTGTCGAACACCGTCATGGTGTCGTACACCACCGGGAACTGGAACACCTGGGCGATGTTGCGTTTTTCCGGGGTGAGGTCGTTCACGACTTTGGTGTCGAACAACACCTGGCCTTCGGACGGGCTGAGCAGGCCGGAGATAATATTGAGCAAGGTCGACTTGCCGCAGCCCGACGGCCCAAGCAACGCGTAGGCTCCACCCTGCTCCCACACATGGTTCATTTCCCGGATGGCGTAGTCCTCAGGACCACTTGGCGTAGGGCTGTAGCTGTGCGCCAGGTTCTGCAAATGGATCTCGGCCATCAGGCAACCCTCGCGACACGGCGCCCGGGGGCCTGGACCAAACGGCCCTGACCATCGAACACAAACAGTTTATGGGTGGGGATGTACACACGGATCGGCGCGTCGACGTCGTACTCGTGCACGCCCGGCAGGTGCAGTACCAGCAGGAAATGCTCGCTGCGTACGTGCAGGAAGGTTTCCGAACCGCTGATCTCCGCGACTTCCACGGTGACCGCCAGCTCCAGGTCGTCATCGTTGCTCGGCACCAGGCTGATATGGCTGGGGCGTACGCCGAAACGGAACTCGCCTTCGCCGATGGGACGCAGGTCGACGTTGAGCGGGAAGTGCACGAAATTGGCGAAGCTCACTTCGTTGCCACTGATGCGACCTGGCATCAGGTTGATCGGCGGCTCGGAAAACAGCTCGGCGGCCAGCACCGTCTGCGGCTGGTGATACACCTCGGCGGCCTTGCCGCTCTGGATCACCCGGCCTTCATGCAGGATGGTGGTGGTGCCGCCGAGGGCAAGGGCTTCATTGGGCTCGGTGGTGGCATAGATGGCAATGGTATGGCGCGCGGCGAACAGCTCGCGCATTTCCTGACGCAGCTCTTCGCGCAGTTTGTAGTCCAGGTTTACCAGCGGCTCGTCGAACAGGATCAGCTCGGCGTCCTTGACCAGCGCGCGGGCCATGGCCGTGCGTTGCTGCTGGCCGCCGGAGAGTTCCAACGGGTGGCGCTGGAGGAATTTTTCGATACGCAGCATTTTCGCAGTTTCTAGCACCTTGCCCTGGATCACCTCGTTGGACACACCGGCCTGGCGCAACGGCGAGGCAATGTTCTCGAACACGGTCATGGTCGGGTAGTTGATGAACTGCTGGTACACCATCGACACGTTGCGCAGGCGCACCGGTTTTTGCGTGACATCCACGCCGTTCATCAGGATGCGGCCGCTGTTTGGCTTGTCCAGGCCGGCCATCAGGCGCATCAGGCTGGTCTTGCCGGACAAGGTGCGGCCGAGCAGGACGTTGAAGGAACCGGCTTCGAATCGCAGGGTGGCGTCGTCGATCCAGGTTTGGCCTTCGACAACGCGGGAGACATTTTCCAGGGTCAATGACATGACACGACCTTTTTATTATTGGAATGAATCTGGCGAGGTGTCAGAGCGAGTTTCGTGCCAAAACGGCAAGTGCTTGATGTGCAAGGAAATGGGCTAAACGGGGTGTTCAGGTGTGAACAGAAATGAACATCACAGGCTGAACAACTGAACACTCAGGCCCTTGACAATGAACAGCACTGAACAACACTAGTTAGGCCCCCGCGCCTGCGGGCCCCCATAAAAACAATAAAAAGCAGAAGGTCGCCCATGGCCGAACCACTGGCTCACGACACCCTTATCCAGGAATCCTGGCGCCGTTGCCGCGCCTTCGGCCTGGATCACCAGAGCACGCCCAGCTTCGACCAACTCCCCGCCGAGGGCATCAGTCAATTGCTGGAAAGCCAGCATTCGCTGGTGCAGACCACCCATCAGGAAGTGCTGCCCTACTACGAAAACATCCTCAGCAATTCCAATTGCCTGATCATGTTGGCCGACAACCAGGGCCAGGTGCTGACCAGTTGGGGCACCCAGCGTTTTATCGAGCCCAAGCTGGCGCGTGGCTTCAACCCTGGCGCCAGTTGGATGGAGCGCTCCAGCGGCACCAATGCCATCGGCACCGCGCTGGCGTGTGCCCAGGCGGTGCATATCGAACACGATGAACACTTCCTCAAGGCTAACCGCTTCATGACCGGCTCGGCGGCGCCGATCTTCGATGCCCAGCGCGAAATCATCGCAGTGCTGGATGTGTCCAGCGACAGCTACCTGCCGCCCTCCCACACCCTGGGCATGGTCAAGATGATGAGCCAGACCGTGGAAAACCGGCTGATCCTCAATCTGTTTCGCGGCGAGCACTTCCAACTGACCTTCAACACCGGCCTGAGCAACCTCGACAGTCAATGGGCGGGCTTGTTGATTTTTGATGAGAGCGGCCAGGTGTTGTCGGCCAACCGGCGTGCCGACAACCTGCTGGGTATCAGCTTGTCGCGGGTGATGATCGACAGTTTGTTCAAGGTGTCATTGCTGGAGTTGTTGAACCAGCCGGAAGGGCTGCCCTTCTCCCTGCAAGCCGCGGGACGCAACCGTTTCCAATGTTTGTTGAGACGCCCCAAGCAGGTACCCGTGCAGGCACGCGTGTTCACCGAGCCAACGCCGCCGAAGCCTGCGTCGATCGGTCTCAAGACCCTGCACTTTGGCGATGTGCGCGTGGAAAAAGCCGTGCGTCAGGCCGAACGCTTACTGGAGAAGGACATTCCGCTGCTGATCCACGGCGAGACCGGCGTGGGCAAGGAAGTGTTCGTCAAAGCTCTGCACCAGGCCAGTTCGCGCAGCCAGAAGGCGTTTATCGCGGTGAACTGTGCGGCGATTCCCGCCGAACTGGTGGAATCGGAACTGTTCGGCTACGAAAAAGGCGCCTTTACCGGCGCCAATCAGAAAGGCAGCATCGGCCTGATCCGCAAGGCCGACAAAGGCACGCTGTTTCTCGATGAGATCGGTGATATGCCCCTGCCGACCCAGGCCCGTTTGCTGCGGGTGTTGCAGGAACGCTGTGTGCAGCCGGTGGGCAGCAGCGAATTGTTCCCGGTGGACTTGCGCATCATCTCGGCCACTAACCGCGCGTTGCGTGAGCTGGTACAGGCCGGACGTTTCCGTGAAGACTTGTACTACCGCATCGGCGGCCTGACCCTGGAACTGCCGCCGTTGCGCGAACGGACCGACAAGCAGGCGCTGTTCCAGCAACTGTGGCAGCAGCACCGCGAGCCGACTCAATGGGCGGGCCTCAGCGCCGAAGTGCTGGCGCTATTCGAGCAGCATCCGTGGCCGGGGAATCTGCGTCAGGTGAGCAGCGTGTTGCAGGTGGCGCTGGCCATGGCCGAAGAACAACCGATCCGCGCAGAGCATCTGCCGGATGATTTCTTTGTCGACTTGAAGGTGGAGCCGCCGCTGCCCGCCAGTGAATACCTGGATGACAGCATTGACCTGAACCAGCGCTTGAAGGCGGCCGGCGGCAACATCTCCCACCTGGCGCGGGAGCTGGGGGTGAGCCGCAATACCCTGTACAAACGTCTGCGCCAGCACGAACGCTAGCGCGGCTTGACCACCACCAGCAGGTCGGTGAAGTACTCCACCTGGATCGGCAAGTTGTCAGCCAGTGACGAGAGCGCCGCCGCCGTGTCGTCCAGCTTGAACACGCCGGACACCCGCAGGTTCTGCAAGGCCTGGGGATCGAAGCGCAGCATGCCGTGGCGGTAGCTGGCGAGGGTTTGCAGCACCTCGCTCAAGGGTTGGTCATTGACCTTGAGCAGGCCACGGGTCCAGGCGTCCGGGTCGCTGTTGCCGATGGCTTGCGGCGGTTGGGCACGGCCATGGTCGAGGACCGTACGCTGGCCGGCCGTGACCTTGACCCCGTCGCGGGTGTCGCCTTTGACCGCGACGGTGGACTCGATCACCGTGACCACCGTGGCGCCATCCGCCGCACGCTTGACCAGATAACGCGTGCCCAATGCCGTGGCCGTCCCTTGGTCGGTACGCACCACGAACGGCCTTTGCGCATCCTTGGCCACCTCCACCCAGAGCTCGCCCTGCAGCAGTTCGATGACCCGTTGATGGCCGTCGAACTTCACGTCCACCGCGGAATTGCTGTTGAGCTGCAACTGGCTGCCGTCTTCAAGGGCGATCTGCCGGCGCTCGCCAACGCCGGTGCGCTGGTCGGCCATCCAGACCGGCAGGTGTTGCAGGCCCAACCAGCCGCACAAGACTACGCCAAGCAAGCCCACCACCTGCGCACCCCGCGGGCGTCGTGGAGTGAATGCGCGGTTCAGGGCAATGCGTGCGGGTTTGGCCGGCAGCGTATCGAGGCTGCCCCATAACGCGCCCATGCGTTCGATGGCCACGGCATGACGCGGGTCGGCCGACCGCCAGGTGTTGAACGCCTGGCGGTCGGCTTCGGTGACGCCTTCGTCGTGCAGGCGGGTAAGCCACTGCGCCGCTTGCTGGATGATCTGTTCGGAACTCATGCCAGCGGGTCTGCCGGGTGCAGGCTGTGGTAGCAGTGCACCAGGGCACTGGAGATGTAGTTTTTGACCGTGCTGGGTGACACGTCCAGACGTGTGGCGATTTCGCTGTAGGTCAGCCCATCGAGACGACTCAAGAGGAACGCTTCGCGGGCCTTGGCCGGCAATCCGGCAAGCATCTCAGCAATGCGTTCCAGGGCTTGCAGCGCCACATGAATAGCGGCCGGGTCGGGCATGCCTGCGTCTTCGCTCTGGATCACCAGGGCTTCCATGTAGGCTTTTTCGATGCGACGACGACGGGCGCCATCGATCAGCAACCGCCCTGCCGTGGTGGCGAGGAATGCACGCGGCTCTTTGATCTGTTGGGGTTCGGCCAGCATCAAGACGCGAATGAAGGCGTCATGGGCAAGGTCGGCAGCATGTTGGGAACACCCGAGCTTCTTGCGCAGCCAGCCATGCAACCAACCGTGGTGCTCGCTGTACATCGCCGTAAGGGTCTGCTGCCGGACGGAGTCGCCCAGCGCGGCCGGAATGTCATGCATGCGCAAAAAGATCTCAAATGGGAATAGTTGCCAATTGCGCAAACAATGCCAGTAAAACGGTGTAGGAGCAAGTGCCGCTCCTATGTCGGATGTTGCCCACTGTGGGAGCCCGGCTTACCGGCGATGGCGCCCTTAAGATCGCTATCGCCGGCAGGCCGGGCTCATACAGAGGAACGGGGTGTTTTAAAAACTACGTTCCTTTAGCGCCAGCTCCATGACACGCCGGTGTAGAGGCCACGGCCGTCCGCTGGCGTGGAGCGCGCCATGTCTACGCCCTTGTCGTCATACCCCGGCGTGACGGTATTGGCGTAGCGCCGGTTGGTCAGGTTGCGCAGGTCGACCCAAGCTTGCCAATCCTGCTTGGGTGCTTCGTAACCGAAGGTAGCGCCGAGAATGGTGTAGGACGCGGCGTAGTAGGAATTGGCGTAGTCCACCGCCACTCTTGATGAATGCTCGGTGTTGAGGCTGGTGTAGAAACCGGTCGGATGGCTGTAGCGCACTTGCGCCTGATAGTAATGCTTAGGGATGCCCGGCAAGGTGTTGTCGCCGAAACGGTCGTCGTCGCGGTAGTGGAAGTCACTGAAGGTGTAAGCCTGGCGCAGGGTGAGTTGGCCGTTGCGGCCGCCTTCCCATAACGGGCTGAGCAGGCTGAGTTCCACGCCCTGGTGAATTGTCGGGCTGGCATTGTTTTCAGCGACGATGGCGTTGCTGGTCGACGTCTGGGCCTGGGTTTCCACGGTGAGCAACTCATGGCGTACTTCGGAGCGGTACAGCGCCAGGTCCCACTGGCCGAGCCACGTTTCACCACGGCCGCCGATTTCCAAAGTGGTGGCGGTCTGGTTTTTCAGGCTCACGCCTTCGCGCTGCAGGCCGGTGGCCGGGCCGCTGTTTTTAGGAAAGTATTTGTTCGAACCCCAGATCATCGACCACGCATGCGGCGGCTCGACCGAACGGCTCAGGTTGCCATACACCTGCAGTTGCGGGGTGAAGTCATACCGCAGGCCGATGCGCGGGGCGTAGTCCCAGTCATGCTGGCTGAGCGGCGCCTGGCCTTCTGGGTAGGTGACTTGGGTCTCGCGACGCGTGTAGATCGCCGCCAGGCCGGTGGTCAGCCACAGGTCGGGGACCAGTTCGAGGTCGTTACCGACATGCACCACGGTGTCGGAACCCAGGTAGCTGTAGTCACGGGTCTTGGTGCCGGGCGCGTAGCCGGCAGTATTGCCGGCCGGCGTGCGCACGTATTCCGAAGCACCGTTATTGGGCATCGCCTGGGTGGTGCGCAGGCCAACGGTGGTTTTGCTGTCGTGGCCGAACAGCGTGTCCTGGCGGATGTAATTGAGGGTGCTGCTGATATCGGTGTAAGCGACTTTCAGGCGGTTGGTGCCTTCGCGCAGGTCCATCGGGTAGTCGTGGTACGCCAGGCCGACTTCGACCCGGGCATTGTCATCCAACTGCAAGGTGGTTTTGTTGGCGATCCAGGTAGACCCTGGTTGCAGGCGCTTGGAATCGCGGGCGGCGTTGAGGCTGTTGGCCGCGCGTGGGTCATGGCTGATCTGGCTGCGCGTGAGTTTGCCGGGGGTGTCGTTGGTGGTTTCGCGGTAGCGGAAATAGAAGCGGGTTTCCAGGTCCGGGTTGAAACGGTAGCCGAAGTTGCCGGCCACGCCCTTGCCGGTGCCGGCGCTCTGGCGCTGGTAGCCGTCGGACTCGGAGTCGGTGAGGCTGATGTAGTAGTCAGCGTCCCCCAGCACCTGGCCCGAGCTGATCTCGCGCTGGGTGTAGCCTTTGCTGCCCGCTTCATAGCGCAGTTGCAGCTTGGGTGCGTCGTAGCCGGTGCGCGTCACGTAGTTGACGGCGCCGCCGAGGGCCAAGGCACCCTGGTCAAAACCGTTGGCACCCCGCAGCACCTCGACGCGGCTTTGCCACAACGGGTCTTTCAGCTCATAAGGTGTGCCGCCGGGACCGGTCAGCGGCAGGCCATCGAACATTTCGTATAGACCGGAGGCATGGGAACCGGGGCTGCGGTTCAGGCCCGAACCGCGAATCGAGAGTTTCACCCCTTCGTTGTTCGCCGCCTTGGCGTATACCCCGGGCTGGTACTTGAACACGTCTTCGTTGGTGCTCACCCGCCCCTGCTGCACACTATTCATGTCGATGTAGTTGGTGCCGCCGGGCACGCTCTTGAGCTGCGCCTCAGCCACTTCACCCGCACTGGCTTCGCTGCCGGTAACTTCGACCGGGGCCAATTGCAGGTCTTCGGCGTGCACCAGCGAGCTTAACGTCAGGGCGGCAAACAGCAACGGAGGGTGGCGCAACAGCATCAGGCAGGTCCTTGGAATTCGGGGGGCACGTGGTGGGAAGGCTGGGACGCTCGCCAGGTCACTCCTTATTAACGGACCAGAGCCTTCCTACAACAGCGCCGGACCGGAATCCTTTGCTAAGTCCGAAATCGAATTACCACATGCAAACTCAGTATTTAAAGAAATAACCGCCACGCATTACTGTGGAGTCACTGAGTCAACCACGTACCCAGAGATCGCCCCCATGCACGTATCCGCCACCGTCATCGACTTCACACTCCACCGTAAACGCCGCCAAGCGCGTGCAGCGGCCGAGTTGATGTGGGCGATGTACGCAGCGCGTGCCGGGCTGGCGGTATTTACCGCTCAAGCCGCCACGTCCAGCGATACCCGCCGGGCGTAAGGCCGATGAATTTCCTGCACGTGATTCCAGAACCACCTGAACCGCTGCCCAAGTCCGGCACTGACGACGATGTAATCAGCCAGTGCGTCGCCCACAACCTGCAACGCCTGCGCAGTAAGCGCCATTTGTCCCTGGACGGGTTGGCGCGCGCCTGTGGCGTGAGCCGAGCGATGCTGGCGCAGATCGAATCCGGGCGCAGCGTGCCGTCGATCAAGGTTCTGTGCAAGATTGCCAAGGGTCTGAAGGTATCTGTGGCAGCGTTTCTGGAGGACCGCGCGTTTGAGGGGGTGGAGGTGCTGCCGGCGCAACAGAGCAAGCGCCTTGTCAGTGCCGATGGTGCGTTTATCAGCCGAGCGTTGTTCCCCTACGATACGGCGCGCCAGTCAGAGTTTTACGAGATCCGCCTGCGGGCGCTGGGCGAGGAGATTTCCAAAGGCCACGGGCCCGGTATCCAGGAAAACCTGGTGGTGGCCCAAGGGGTGTTGGAAGTCAGCGTCAACGATGAGCGCTACCTCCTTTCAACTGGCGACTCGATCTTGTTCTACGCCGATCAGCCCCACCGCTACCGCAACCCGGCAGACAGCGAGGCAGTGGCCTTCCTGGTGATCACTTACCCCGAGCGCCTGGATTGACCTGGATTAAAATGCAAAACGCCCCGAATAATCGGGGCGTTTTTTATTGCGCCGGACCTATCAGCAGGTGCAGCACATCATCGGCATGCCGTTGCAGCTCATCATCATCGGCATAGCGCAGTCGTTCATCATTTTGTTCATCAGCATGCAGCAGTTTTTCATCATGTCCATGCTCATGCCCGGCATTGGCATCATTTTGCACATCATGCTGTCACCCATCAGCGTGCATTCCATCACGCACTTCATCATCGGCATTGGCATGCCCATCATCGGCATCATGTTCATGCCCGTCATCATGGCCATGGCATCGGCCGACATGCACATCATCGACATATTGGCGCACTGCATCATCATCGGCATGCCGCAGTTCATCATCATCGCCATCATTTCGGCGTTGGTCTTGAACTGAGCCATGTCCATGCCCGCGGCCGGCTTCATGGTGCACATCATGGCGTCCGCGGCCATTTCGCATTTCATGGTGGCCATCATCATCGGCATGCCCATCATCGGCATCATTGGCATGGCGGTGTTCATTGGCATCTGCATGGCATTCATCATCTTCGAAACTCCGTAATCGACAAGAAATGAGTAAGTTCTGGCGTCGATTCTAAAGCCGGAGAACGGCGGCGCAAGACGACGGCAGAGCAGCAGGAATGGGTGTTCGGAGGGAAGCTTAGTTGAATAGAACAGCTGTAATGGTTGTAAAAGCGACGATTTCGGCACTCTTGCAGTGTCAATAACTGCTGTATTTCGCCATTTGACGCTATGGATATTCGATGGAGGAATAGAGACCAATCTTAAGGAAATAAACGTTCTAACGGATGGGGAGACGCAACCATTCGACACTTCATGACCTGGGAAGCTAAAACCCCAGCCTCCCGACCACGTCATCTAAATCCAGCGTTTAGTTCGAAATACTGTGAAAGCCAAACTGCAGCCCAGTATGTTCACCTGTAGCTGGTTCGTAGACGCTGCCGCCCCACACACAAAACCGTTAGCTATCGAAGACTTTCAGCACCCGCATCAATTCTTCCGCTTCTGATCCAGGAACAAACCGGAAGCCATACATCTCATCAGTGCTGAGAATTTCGCCCAATACCTCCAGCAATTGCGCCTCAGTCGGTGAATCACGCAGTAACTTGTGCGCGGGCAGGAGCAAATCGGACGAAACGCCTTGAACGCTCGCCGCGTCGATCACTGCAAACAGGATAAAACGCAAGCGTATTTCTCTTTCAGTAGGCCAAACCGTTTTTCGCTTTCCCATGGTAAAGGCCTCAGATTTCAGAAAAATCCGAGGCTATTGATGAGCGCGAAGTGTTTCAAGCATGGGGCGGCAAGATAGGCAAAGTCCTACACGTCAAAAGGAAACACCGTACACTTATCCTGAGGCTGACCCGTTTATTGCACCGGCAAAAAATTCATCAGCAACAAACTCTGCGCATAGTTCAGGCCAATACGCCGGTAGCGTTCGTCGAGCATCTGGGTCAGCAGGTCGAGACGCGCGACGATCTTGCCGAACTCCACCGCGAAACTGAGGTTGCTGCCCTCCTCCGATATCTCGTTGGAAAACAGCAGCAGCACGCCATTCGCATCCTGGCGTTTGCTCAGCAGCCAGGTGGCCTTCTCGATATTGCGCGCAGCATTGCTGACGAACTGCGGGTCGATCGAGTCGGTGATGTAGAACTCGGTACGTCCGCCGTGGGCGGTCACGATCATGCTGCCGATGGCATAGATAAAAGCGCCGACCCGATCGCCCTTGAAGTCCGGCCCCAAGGAATAGCTCAGCGCCTCCAGATCACGCCGATCGCCCAACGCGGGCAGGGATCGACGCTGCTCAATGGCCTGGCGAATCTCCCGCGCCGCCGTCACAGCGTCTGGGTACCCCGACTGCCGCCACTGGCTGGGGTTGCGCAGATAGAGCTTGTTCATCAGCAAATACAGGCTCTGCAGGTTGTCGCGCATACCCAGTGTCGCCATGCGATCGACACTGGTCTGGAAGAACTCATCGGGCTTGCCATTGCTGAACTGCTTGGCGATATCCCGACCCTGTTGCTGGCTGCAACCGCTGGCACACAGCATTAACAAGACCGCCAGCAGCAACGGCTGGCGCATCCGTCGACTGTTAAAACAAGGAAACGTGCGATCCATCGGCACCCGATCTGATTCATCCGCCCACGCGGGGGATCGGCGGGACTGGGACAAGGATAGAGCGGAGAAATCCAGAAAAGTGCAGCGGTCGAGAGCAGATAGTTGTAACTAAAGACCGCTGGGCAGATGAATGGGCTTGATTCTGAATAATTCTTTTCAGGATCTATACTCATTAAAACAGCAGTACAAAGGGTGATGGCGATGAAACATCCAATTCGTGCGCAAATGGTTGTTCAGATGATTTGCCTGCTTTCGGTGGCACAGCTTTTTTGCTGAGCTGCAGGTCAGCGTTTCAACACTCAGCCGCCGTTGCGGCGGTGGAAGGTATTGCCAACTACCCACTCCAATCTGGCCCGACATCCGAATGCCGGGCCAGCACGTGCAGCTACAGCAAGACAGTGGCCAGCATGCCCAAGGCACCCAGGCAAAACCCGATCAACGCACCTCGCCCGGGAAACTCCTGGAACAGCACCCAGATCACGACCGGTTCCAGCAGCAATAACGAGGTGACGGAAACCACTGTGACCACCCAGATATCACCGACCGCCCGATAGCCCAGCCAATAAGCCCCCAACAGACACAGCCCCGCAAAGCACATCACCACCACCGGCATGATGAATGCCTGCCACGAGCCGTCACTGGCTTGAGCCAGCCTGGCAGTGACTACCTCACTGTAGATTGCACAAAACTCACCGACGACCATCAATCCTAGAGCAGAAACTCCGAGTAATTCTTTGGACATATCAAAAACTCCTTCGTATTCAACGCACTGTTTTTCAACTCCCAGCGGGTGATACCGCTGCCGAGGGTCTCGGTGCAGCGATACGAAGCAGCCTTGAACAGGCCTGAATTGCCGAAGTGCTTTTGCATGCTCATGTCCTTTATAGGGGTGAGTCTCAGCGACCAGATTAGGCGCTGGCTCCGATCATACGTTTGGCCAGCGGTTTTTAACAATCAGGGCACAATTGGCATGAACGGCATTAAAAATGTGCAATCCCCCTAGGCGCCTTACGTGATGATCGGGCTATGATCGGCCATCTGAACCGGACGCCCTATGCCCCATGCCCGTTGACCTGCAAGCCCTTTATCCCAAACTGATCCACTTGATGCTGGATACGGTCTTCGTCGTCGACAGCGATAACCAGATTGTCTTCGTGAGCGATGCCTGCGAGGCACTGCTCGGCTACCGCGCCCAAGAGTTGACCGGCACCCCGATCACCGACTACATGCACCCTGAAGACCTGGCGCGCACCCGCGCCTCCATTGTGCGGGTCATGAATGGCCAACCCCACGTCGACTTCCGCAATCGTTACCTGCGCAAGGATGGCAGCGTCGTGCACATTCTGTGGGCGGCCTTCTGGTCCAAGGAAGTCGGCGCGCGGATCGGTGTCGCGCGGGACGTGACGGCGCTCACCCAGGCCGAGGAAGAATTACGCTTTCTCGCCCATCATGATCCGCTGACGGCCCTCACCAACCGCTCGCTGTTCAATGAGCGACTGAACCAAGCCCTGCAATCCGCACGGCATCACAACCAAACGCTCGCTTTGCTGTTTCTGGACATCAATGACTTCAAGGGCATCAACGATGTGCATGGCCATGCCATGGGCGACCGCGTGCTCTGTGTGATTGCCCGACGACTGGAGCGCTGCGTGCGCGAGAGCGACCTGGTAGCCCGGATGGGCGGAGATGAATTTACCGTGCTGATCACGGATGTTCAGTCACAGGATGCGATGGCCGGCAAGGTGGCGCAGATACTGGCGGTCATGGCTGAGCCGCTGGGCACTGAGTTTGGCGGGGTCAAGATGCCGTCGTGCAGCGTCGGCGTAGCGTTTTACCCGGCGGATGGGGAAGATGCGGATACGCTATTGAGTCATGCGGACGGGGAGATGTATCGGGTGAAAAGGTTGCGGTGGAATTAATCGCCAGCCGGGCTGGCGATGATCTTCTGTGACGACCTAGCTCGAACGCTGAGCAATCGCCAATGACGCACCAAAGGCCACAAGCAGGCCACCAAACACTTGGTCAATCCAACGCCGTGCGGCCAGCAACTTCTCACGCACCCGCCCAGCGGAGAAGCACAGCGCGACCAGGCTGAACCACGCGACGTGTGCCCCCGCGATAAACACGCCATAGGCCATCTGCACGGCTACGCCCGTTTCCGGTCGCACCACCCCCATGAACAGACTGACAATGAAAATCGCGGTTTTAGGATTCAACGCATTGGTCAGAAACCCGCTGCGCAGCGCCGCCAGATCGGACAGGGCCGGCGCCGGAGTGTCGGCATGCTCACTCGCTGGCCTGGCACGCAGCATGTTGATACCCAGGTAGACAAGGTACGCCGCTCCGGCCAGCTTCAACAGGGTGAACAACCACAGGCTTTGTTGAAGTACCCACCCGAGACCGAGCAGCGTATAGCCCACGTGTACCAGCACCCCCATTCCGATTCCCAGCGCCGTGAAAACACCCGCCCGCCGGGACAGTAGCAACCCGTTGCGGGAAACCATGGCGAAATCCGGCCCAGGACTGATGCATGCCAACAGTGTAATGGTGATTACTGCTATCCATTCGTTCATGGTGTACCTTGAGAAATATCGATCACAGCCGTTATTTTTTCAGACTCTAACGACAGGCACTAACGATGTTTTCTAAAGAAAAAGGTGATTCTAAATCGTCTATTTCTGACCTGCGCATGCCCTCTTTACTTGCACTGCGTTGCTTCGAATCCGCCGGGCGGTTTGAAAGCTTTGCCCGTGCAGCAGAGGAATTGCACCTGACGCCAGGTGCCATCAGCCGCGCGGTTCGCTTGCTTGAAGAGGACTTGGGCGTTGACCTGTTCGATCGACGTAATCGCAAGGTTTTTCTAACGGATACCGGAAGACGCCTCGCAAAGGCGGTCAGTGAAGGGTTTGGGGTGATGAGCCACGCCGTGCGCGAGATCCGCACCGAATCCCGCCGCGCACGACAGCTTGTTCTGTCCTGCGAGCCCACCCTGTTGATGCGCTGGCTGATCCCGCGCTGGAGCGACTTCCAGGCACGTTACCCAGGGTTGGACATTCACTTAGTGGCGGGTGGTGGGCCATTTTCGTTCGACCAGGGCATAGACCTCGCTATTCGACGTGACGACTTCCCCCGTCCGCCCGACTATCACGCCGTGGCGCTATTCCCGGAAAAAGTTGGACCTGTCTGTCGGCCGGAAAAGGTCGACACATGGTTCGACACAAGCAAGGACATTTTGCGCTCATCGGCCCCACGACTTCAGACGAAAAGCCGGCCGACGGCGTGGCAGGAATGGGCAACGGCAAAAGAACTGCCACCCCCTGTGATGGAGATGCAAGCATTTGAGCACTTTTACTTCAGCATCCAGGCAGCTGTAGCAGGCCTCGGGGTTGCCATCGGCCCCTGGCATCTAGTGCGCGACGACCTCCAGAACGGCGTATTGGCTGCGCCCATGGGATTCGTTGAAGACGGCTCAAACTATTGCCTACTGTCTCCGGCGGAGCCCGAGAAAGGCAGCGTGGAAATGGCGTTGATTGAATGGTTGCAGACGGTGGGCTAATCAAGTCGCGGGTAGGTATCAAGGCGCGCAAATGATTTCCCGCCCTTCCAATGCAAAAAGCATCATCGCAGCACACACTCTAAGGATCGCCTGATTTTCTCAGGTGTGCGTGATCGATAGGGTGGCCGTCCATCTTTCCCCATCACGGCCGCAAACAAAATGTGCGTTTCAAAAAAACAACGCCGACTGCGTGTACTGTTGAATACCGCAGCCGTAATAGTCTCTGCTTATTCAACGGATACATTGGCCGCGAATTGTGCTTTCACCCAAGGGAAAACGTTCACAGCTAACTACGCAGCTGCACCGGTTGCCTTGACGGTTCCTCGAGATGCGCCTGCAGGCACGGTGGTGTATCAAGAATCCATCACAGCACCACAGCAAGGTTTTAACTGCACCGGTTCATCCCCTTTTATCTTTAGACTCAACCCGACACTCGGCAGCGTTACCACTGGCAACACCTATCCCCTGGGCAAGACAGGGCTATCACTCAAAGTCAAGAACACACAGAATGGTTATTTAACTGCAGACAGGCTTCTCAGTGGGTCTTACTTAGACCCTATCAGGACATACACCATTGAAATTATTAAATCAGGTGAACTGTCATCGAAAAATGAGGTTCCCGCAGGCAATCTTGGGGCGCATCGGTACGGTGACCTTGACCTTGTGAGCATCAACCTGGCCAATCCAATCATCTTGAACGCCGCGTCCTGCGAGACACCAGACGTGTCTGTTCAAATGGGAGATGACTACTACCTGGATGAGTTCACCAATATCGGTGATACGTCTCAAGCCGTTAAATTCAACATTGGCCTTAACCAGTGCCAGACCGGTATCCAGAAGGTCACTTATTCCCTTAACGCAACTTCTCAAGTGATTGACCAGCAGCAGGGCATCGTAGCGTTGAACGCCAGCTCAACGGCCAAAGGCATCGGCCTGAAACTGATGAACGACAGCGGTCAACCCATCGCCCTGGGTACCACTTACCCATTCAATGGCTTCAATAGCACCGGCACCAGCTTCAACATCCCGCTTTCTGCGGCTTATTACCGGCTGGCTAATGGCGAACTCAAGGCGGGTACTGCAAACGCGTCGGTAACCTTTGTGATGAGCTATTTGTAGAACGCTCAGTGTCGGCACGGGCTGTGTCGAAACGTAAAAAGCCAATGCCCCGACAGGTCGGGGCATTGGCTTTTGTAGTCTTGGATAAACCCACAGCGCTTTTAAGCCTTACGGGCCCACCTGACCTCTCTAGACCAGGAAGCACCCACGGCGGGTCTACCTATATTATTTGGCTTGGCGAAGCACAAGCTCCGACAGACGGGTCTTCACCCGGAAGCAGAACTCACGAATTTGAAATTGATAGGCGGGCATGACCATATAGTTCAAATCAGCACCCAACGAGTCCTTGATTTGCATATATTTAGCGGTCTTGGAAGCAATGGCTTGGTATTCCGCCTCGTATTTAACGTAAGACGGCTTGTTGTAAACCTTCAAGACATCCAGCTCTTTACGGCATTGCTCTGCGCGACTTGTTTCTGATTCTGGCTGAGCGGCCTCTGGAGAAGCATGGGCTGCAACGTCAGCAGCAGGTTCAGACTCATATCGCACAGTATAATTAGGTGACGACGGTACGGCTTCAGGTGATGCTTCATGGACGACGGCAGGAGGTGGAGTCACTTCAGTTTTTTCTGGAGTTTTCGTAGCGCATCCCGCGAGGGCAAGTCCTACCACTACAACGATGCCACACATTTTATCCATCGGTTTCACCAAGAAGTAATTATGGTTGGCTGAGTCGTTAGGTTCTGGGTAAAAGCAATAGCTCACTCAATGATCGAGTGTAGATTTTCTACCAGACTCAAGGCGCTCAGCCTCTCTTCCTTGAGCGCACAGACGGGTAATAGTAGTAAAAAAACAAAGAGATGACGAGTAAAAGCTCGATCGCAGAGCAGATGCGAAGATCAATGCAATTCGTGCAACCGCCAAGCCCTTCAAATAGGCAAAGGTAGTCAATAGCAACGGCCCTGAATGGGGCCGTTGTGATGCAGGGCATTAAGACTTGACCCAATCCAAATCTACCGGGCCGTGGATACCGTCAACCTGGCCCTTGCTGCTGTGTTGCCACCACTCCCAGCTTTTACCCTTGGCGCTCCAGGTTTCAGGCACTGTGGGCTGAGCCACTTCCCAATGGGCAATCCACAGCGGGCACACACTGAAATCGTACTTGCGCCAGGCCAAGCGGTTACTCCAGATACTGGGAGAGGCGTAGATGTGCGGGTATGCCCCCTCCAGCAGAGAAACCCTTATCAGCGTCACCAACTGAAACAGGGCATCGGCCATCTGATCCGGGCTGGCCCCCTCGTTGCGATTGGTCTCGACATCAATGACCAGGATATCCCGCTTGGCGTTGAACGCCACCTCGGCCAGACGCCCCTTGATATTGGTCAACTGCTCGCACGGCGTACTGCTCAACGCACGAAAATAGTGATAGACCCCGGCTTTCAAACCGTTTGCCTGCATACCTTGGAAGTTCGTGACAAATTTTGGGTCGGTGTAGTCTCCACCCTCTGTCATTTTGGCGATTGCATGGGTAATGCCCGCAGCCGCAACGCGGGTCCAGTCAATATCGCCCTGCCAGCGCGACACGTCGATGCCCCGCGCATTTTCGTTTTTAATCGGGTCGTTGCAACTCATCTGTGCGTTCCTGCAATGGATATCGGGTCGATTCTTTCATCGACACACATCAGCAATGCACTATTGGACTACCGCCCCCCACCCGGCGATAACGAAATAGCAGGCAAAAAAATCCCGCAAAGCCTATTGGCTCGCGGGATCTTTTTTCATGTTTAGCGGGAAACCAGGGATTCGAACCCTGGAGACGCTATTAACGTCCGCCGGTTTTCAAGACTGCCAAATTAACAATACAAATCAACAGCTTAGACCATCATCATTTCCGCATCAGAGCATTTTTTGATGCCCTACAAGCCGCATAGAACAAGGGGCACGCATCAGGTTGCGGAAACGAATTACCCCTCCCCCGGCGTCCTGCCGACCAAACCAAAACCACTAATAGGTCGCTACTCACCAGACAAATCGAATGGCTGCATCTGGCCGATTGCTGCCCTTCGGCGGCGACCTAGAGGTAACCAGGCAACCATGGCTCCTGCTCGATTGCTGCAACTTCTCCAATGGCCAATAGACGCCACAATTCCAAGATCTTTGTCTCTGGAACGCCCTTCATGTGGCGAGGCTCGCCGGACTCTAGGTTTTCAAAAGTGACAGTTCGTGACAGGTTCACCGAAATGCACCAGTCAGCCTCGTCGGTCACCGAAACATCACCGTGCTCCTCATCTTCCGGGCGAGTTTTCAGTTCGGCAAGAAGCTCAGGGAACGTGTGTATGCCAGGGTTGGAGCTCATGGCGCCGTACCTGTGCGTGACGTGATAGCTCATGTTTACCTCAGAAAGTCAATTTGAGTCCAAAACGATGGGGCACGAAGGACGGCTTTTGGCCGGCTGCTGCCGTTCACCAGAGCCAGCTTTGGGTCGAGAGCGGACACTCATAACCTTCGGATGGGCTCCCAATCGCCAACTGCTACGCTGTTCACTCCACCAGAGGAACGCCGATGCCAAACTCAGACCTACTTCCCTCCCTCCTGTCCAAGCTCTACGAAAATCAGCTGGCCCTGGAAGCCTCCATCATGGAGCTATCGAACTGGATCGAACAGCGTGGCTCAGCCGATGTGGCTGAGAACATCCGCGGCGCTTTGCACACAATCGACGAAAACGAGGAGTTCATTAAGCTGACTCTCGCAGTCCTCATGTCGCCTGACTGATCGACGGGTAACCCTGCAGTTCGTCGCCTCAAGCCTTCCGCCTAACCAAATCCAGATTACTGTGCACGCATACAGTATTTGGATATGACAAACATGAGCATCGACTTGGACACAGAGGAATGGCTCGGGTGCCCCACGCCCCTCGAAATGTATCAGCACCAATGCGCGCTTCTGGAGGACGAACTCATCCAGACCGAATCGATGTTGCGAAAGGCCCGGGCCAATGTGGCCGGCCTTGTCCAGATGAATGACTTGCTGGCTACCGGAAAGACGACAGCAGAGGCGAAGCTGCGATATTTTGAAGCGGAACTAAGCCGTACGAATGTCGAGTCGTCGGAAATGGCAAAAGAGATCATGGGCTTGAAAATGATCGCAAGTCAGAACGAGCACCTATTAAGGGAGAATCAGCGGTTGCTGGTGGAGCTGACAAATCTAAAAGAGCCTTCAACCTAGCTCGTCTGCGTAAGCAGTCAAAGCTCTATCTGACAAGTCGATAAAACCGGCCCCGTCAATCAGTCCATGCGACCTCAAAACGCTCGCAGCAGACATGCTCATGTCGTACCGCTCTTGAGGGGATAGAGACCCCGGCGCTGTGCTATTGCTCGGCGGGGTTGATCCCTCTAATGCGTTGCCTTGCCCATTACTGATCGTCATGACGAATGCTCTTGCCCAGTGTCTACCCTGTAGAGACTGACCGAAGCCTGTCTGTTCACCAGCCCCGACGAGCGGAGACGATCATGTGCGGAAGATTGACGCAATACCGCGGAATCCACGACTTTGTTGCGGCGCTTAGCATGCCCAATGCCCTGGCCAATTCCGTGGGCGATCAGCCAATTGAGCGCTTTAACGTCGCGCCAACGACTCAGGTTGCACTGCTCCACCTGCAGGGCGACTTGCTGCACGCCGACCCGGTCCGTTGGGGATGGCGACCACATTGGGCGAAAGACCGCGCAGCTCCAATCAACGCGCGCGTCGAGAAGGTAGCCCACGGCCCATTCTTCCGGGCGATCTGGCCTCACCGGGCTATCACCCCCATAGACGGTTGGTTTGAATGGGTAGATGAAGGCGGACCCAAGAAGCAGCCCTACATGATCCGTCGGCGGGATGGTGCACCAATATTCTGTGCCTCTATCGGCCAGTTACCGGATGCTGATGAAGGCCCAGGCGAGCAAGACGGCTTCGTGATCATCACCGCCGACAGTGCCGGAGGCATGGTGGATATTCACGACCGTCGGCCAGTGGTGCTGAATCCGGAACTGGCTCGGGAATGGCTGGACCTGGCCACGCCCAAAGAGCGCGCAGAGCAGATCGTACTGCACCAGGGCGAACCTTCGGAGGTGTTCGAGTGGTTCAAGGTCGATACGGCCATAGGCAACGTGAGGAACAAAGGGCCCGAACTGATTCGCCCCCTGCGCTAAGGTTGCGAGAAATACCACATCACAAACGCTACCGCAGTAACCCAGCCCAGAGTCAGCAGAAACGAAAGGCCAGCGAGCCTCTTATCCATGGCGCCCTTCAATAAACCAAATGATCGCGATACGAACCCGCTCCGAGAGAGTAGTTCATTGATCTCAGGGTGCAATTGCACGGACGTACGCCTGGCATGCCCGCAGCGCGATCAGTCCCTGGTCGCCTGCGTCGGTGATCCCGATAATTCTTTGAGCATGCGCTGGGTCAAGTTGGGCTCGACGGGCTGCATGAACCACGCCGACGGCGCTGGGGGTGGCAGGCACGCTGCAGCCAATGGCTGAATCCGTGGCGTCGAGAAGGACTGACAGCCGCACATCAGCAGTGGCAAGGCGATCGCGCAGAAGAGCCTGCTTGCGTTGTTCATTGGAAAGCTCCAGGGAGTGTTGTTGGTCGGCAGCGCTCGCTCTCTGCTCGATGGCCAAGCGCTTATCTTGCTCGGCATTTTGCTGGCGCCATGCCTCGCTGGTGATGGCATCAAGGGCTTTCTGGTGCGCCGCGCTCTGCTTCGCGAGCTTCTCGTCCATCCGCAAGTCTTGTATCTGCCAGGTGGCGCCGGCGGCGGCGGCCATCAGCACCAGGATCAGCACCAACAGACCAGCCAGCTTCTGCACCGGCGTCATGTCAGCGCCCTCCGCAAGCCTTCGGCCAGCACCGCCTCTGGGTAGGCATACCCAGCATTCTCATGATGAATGATCGCCTTTACGAAGCCAGCCATCACCGCCGGCTGGGTCAGGTCAACCTCAGCACCTGGCCGGGTTCCGGTGTTCGCCTCGACGGCGCGCACGTAGGCGTCGGTGTCGTTCTCCGCCGACGGGGCCCACCGGCTTATGATCGCCTTCACTGTCTTCAAGCCGTGCTTGCGCTGGTAGGTCAGCAGCAATTTCCCCAGGGCACGGATGCCGTTCTCCGCCGTATCGAACCGAGCAAAGCGCTTCTCGGCGGCAGGATCTGGCTTGAGCTGGCCCTGCCATTGATTGGCCGGGTTGTAGTCGATGTTGCCGGGGTTTCGGTTGCGCACCCCGCGGGTTTCGGCATTTGGCATACTTTTCTCCAGACGAAAAAAAACCGCTCAAGGCGGCCGGTGTGTTCTTTACCGGTTCAGGCTGGCTGAACTGGTCGCTTGCTCATGTCGGGGAAGTCGGGGTTGTCCGCTGTCCACTTGCGCAGGGCGCGCCAGTACAGCTTCCAGTCTTCTATGGACCCAAGGATGCCTTCCTCGCCAAAGTCGATTGCTGTAACCGTCTGCTGGGCGATCGGCATTTGTTCTTCACGCCAGGCATTTTCCACCACGCTCAGCTTAGCGATCAGGGTTTCCTGGGTAATTGCCCAGGTGCCATCGGCTTGGGCCGTGTAGTCCATGCTGTTATCGCCTTGTGGCCGCTCCCCTTCCATCTCGATCCAGCCTTCATCGGGGCCTTTGTCTGTCTCGTCACCCTCGAAGAAGTTCGAGCCCACCACTGCATAAAATCGGATCATCAGATGGCCCCCTTAAGTTTCCAGACCTTTACGCGCACTGGCGCTGTGGTCAGCACTGCGCCGCTATAACCGTGACCGCCACCTGCTGAAGCACTGGGCAATGCAACCCCGCTCGCACCAGCCTGGCAGATGATCTTGTCTGTCGGCAGGATCTGCTGTGCATAGGCGCCGTATGATGCGCCGCCGGTGCCTGCGTTGCCGTCAAGCCTTGGCTCTGACCAAATACCACCGATGAGAATTTCCAGCACCGTGATTACATGGAACCCTGGAAACGGGTTGTCGGACGTGAATCTCGACGCCGTAACGATGTTCCCAGGCGCTGCGGCGGTACCGCCATTGGGATAGATGATTGCGAAATCCGCTACCGAGGAATCCAGCTTCGAAGAAATCTGCGCGCCCATCGATGTAAGCTGTGCGCTTAGGCTTCCGCCCGTATACAGGTTAGAAGTAATGTCGCCCGTAGAGCTGATCGACCTGCCGGCGCTGAGCGTGATGCCGGCGCCGGTCACAAGAACGCCAGCCTTCGTGATCGTAACTATCGGCCCTGCGCCAGACTGCCCATAACCTGCTGAAAAATTGATGTTGCCTGATGGCTCACAGTAAATAACCCCGCGCGTGGCGGTGCTACCAGACTCATTGAACCAAAGGTGAGAGTTTCCTCCGGCAGCGCCGGCCCTGATGTAGACGTTACCTCCGCTGACAATAACGTTCGCGCCAAACTGAGCAGAGCCGGCAGCATCCAACAGCAACCGCACAATCCCTCGGGCGTCGTCGATTATTCGGACACTGCTGTCGGTAGCATGGGTGAGTCGAACCATTGCCGTTGAGTTGGGATCAGTGATCCCCTCCCTGCGCAGGAGAACGCCGCCAGCACCGCCAACCTGAAGGGCATCTTTGAAGCGCGGCACACCTGCGGATACAGAGTCAACGGTCGCCAGGAAAAGGTTCGCATTTCCCAGCTTGTCAGCCTCGGTCTTCGCCCGATCGGCTTGTGTCAGCGCATTGGACGCAGAGGTAGCCGCATTGGTCTCAGATTGTGCCGCCGCGTTCCTGGATGCCGTTGCAGACGTCGCGGCACCGCTGGCAGTCGTCGCCGAGGTAGCAGCATTGGTTTCCGATGTTTTGGACTTCGTCTCGGATGTCTTGGCGTTGGTTTCTGAAACCTTCGCCGCGGCGGCCGAGGCCTGTGCATTGGCCACTTCCTGATCCAAATCTTTGAACTGATCAGTGATGGCGCGCAGTCGATCCGCTGACTCTTTGACGTAGCCTTGCATCGGAGCAATGGTGTACACACCCGCAGCAGCTGTAGCCCCCTGGTAGTTCGGGGCGATGGAAATCGCCGTATTGCTCGCGATGTTGGTGATCTCGTACCACAAGCCGTCCGGGCCACGGAAAGCATCCCCAACGCGAGCGTTTGCAATAAAAGCCGTGCCGGTGCCAATTACTGCGTTGTTATTGAAAGTAACGGCAACAGTTCCTGTTTTGTACCAGGCCATTTAAGCCTCCTAAGAAATTGGCTTTGCAAACATTAGCGGGAGAAAGAAGCTTGAGCCGTTGAAGTCGCCGATGTTTTGCAGTTGTGCGACTATTCGGCTGTTTGCATAATCCCAATAACAAGAAAGTAGCGAGAACGTATCCCCTCCAGGGATATTCATCGCTATGTTATTAATCAGCATGTAGTTCCCTGTATTTAAGGGAACACTCGCATAGAAGGTATATATCCAACGCCCTACAGAGGGATTTGCTGCGCCACCATAAGCCCAGCCGGCAACGACGTCTGTGAACTGAGCACAAGGCGTTCCATTATCGAATAGTTGTTTTGCTCCTCCATCCCATAACCTGAGTCCATATTGTGCGGTTGGAGTGGACTCATAGGCGGCAACAAAAAACGAACCAGAGCCACCGCTCGCCCCGTTGATAAAACCCGTCCAATTGCCAGGGGAGCCCTTCAGGCTTACCCATTGAAAGCCACCAGTTGAGGGCCTGACAAAAATTAACGGCGGTTCTTGCGACGTGACGACCGATGGAAAGTCACCGCCAGACGGCCCATAGATCCCTTTGTGTATTACAACCAGCCGTGAAAACTCAGAGTCAAGCGTTACGACATCTGAATTATTCGTAAAAGTTAGCCCATAGGACATTATCTATACCTGAATACTAGAAGTCGCTGAACTGATACCCCTATCCGGCCGGTTGGCATATTTCTATTTCTAAACCAAACTTGAACGCCGCCCGTAAGCATCTGCACATCGAACTGAGACAAACTTGCGTCTTGTCCAGATGGGTCGCCCGAGTACTGCCCATTAGGCAAACATATACCGATGTGAGTAGAGGGATTCACGCCAGGTATGGAAACAAAGGTACTCACGCCCGCCGTGCCAATGAGTGCTGAATAAACAACCCTCACGGTGAATGAGTTCTCATCCAATTCAAGGAGGCCCGTAGGCCCCCATATTCTGATTCCTCCGATCATGCTGTCAGATCCCCTAGCTGCACCCGCTTGACGTTGTTTTCGTCGTACACCTTGATTGCACGATTGGTCATCGTCAGGCGACCACCACCAGGCGCCGGGCCGTTAAACTCCAGGTTGCCAGCTTTATCGAGGCGCCATCCTTGAACACCGACGACATAGTTGTCGGACTGCAGCGCCTCTCCGATCTTCAGCATGGTGATGCTGCCGTCCTGGATGAACGCCGATCGTATGAAGGTCTGCCCCCCCGTAACCGCGAAAAACGACTCGGGGTTTTGAGCGTTGGTATTCATCACGGCGAACGTGTCAGCTCTGACGACAAAGTTGGATGTCGTACCGCCAGGACCTGTTTCTAGGCCCAATGCAAATCCTGCTGCATACGGCTTACCACTCGAGGAAAGCTCCATCTTCACGGACCAGATGGTGGAAAGCTTGCCATCGGTGCTGGCCTGGGCCTGGCTTACCGTCTGGATGGACGCTGAGTTATCACCGATCTGCACACCAATCTGCTGGATGGCCTGGGCCGTGGCTTGGCGGTCAGTGACCACAACGCTTTCCAACTCGGTCACAGAGCCACTGACATCACCCACTGCGGCGGCCAACTCGGTCGTACGCTGCACCATTGCCGCGTTCTTAGTGGCCTGCGTCTTCACCTCCTCCGCAAAGCTGGCCTTGGCGTTAAAGCCCTGGAGCGCATCCGCAAGCTCGCCCTCGCCGTTGTCATCCCTATACGCCGCCTGCAAGACCTGAAGGCTCGACGCCGAGGCCGTCACCACACCGTCAAGCTTGGTGATATCGGCGGTGTTGGTGGAGACCTGCTGAGCCAGGCCGTTCGCCGTCTCTACCGACTGGCCAACATCGAGCCAGTAGGTGATGTTCGGCGGCGGCTGGTTCTTCGGTACAGCCTGGGCGGCCTGGTAGATTCGACTGCCCTCTACAACCATCTGCCCTTTGAGGTAGGTGGCATCCTTGTTGTAGGCCTTCAACCCACCAAGCGCGGTGATCTGATCCTGCAGGCCAGGGATCTTGTCGATCTGGCTCACGATGTCCTGACCAAGCTCGGTCCGGCCAATCTTGCCGGCGACCAGGTCAAGAACCGGGCCAGCATCGGAGCTGGCCCTGCCCATCACTCCGTTACCCACCGGATAAAACGGACCGATGTTGCCAGTCCGGTCCACAAGGCGAGCCCAGAAGAACAACGTCGCCCCCGCCAGCAGTTGCTGCATCCGGTAGTCGGCCTGCGGATACGCCAGGTCGGCCAGCTTGGAGGCTGCCGCCAAGTTGTTGGCCGTGCCGTACCACAGCTCGGTGCGCTGGGTATCTTCGGCGCCGGCGGGGAAGCCCCACTTGATGCCGATGCCGAACAGCTCGCTGGTGGTGGTCAAGAACGCCACCGCAGGCGGCAGTCCGACCTTCCCTTCTAGGTTGGTCAGGTTGGAGTTCTTCCAGATTGAAGATATCTCGAAGGCGCTCACCGATCGAACACGGGCCAGATAGGCGCCCGAGTAAATGCCGGTGACATCAACGCTCGTCGCGCCCGTGCGCTGCAGCTTGATCCAGTTGCCGCTGTCCTTGCGCCACTCCACGTCATAAGCAACCGCGCCAGCAACAGCGGGCCACGAAATGTTCATGGTGCTGATGGCGATACCCTGATTCACGGCGTAGCTCGACGTCAGCGTCACACTTGCCGGTGCCGGGACTACGGTGATCGGGACAACGCTGATTGGCCTTTCTTCCAGGCGCGCGCCGGTGTCAATGTGAGCAAATTTGCTGGGGTCGTACTGCACGGCCGAGATTTCAAACACGCCAGGCTCCGGCCGCGCCACGCTGACCACCCGGTATAGCGGGATGGCCAGGTCATCTGCATCCAGCGCCCAAACAAGTTCGCGCTCAGGCGGCACGGAATAAGCCACGGTCACGGTGACCTGCTTGCCGCTTACAAGTTGCACGGTCCGCCCCTCGCACTTGCCGTCTGGCAGGTTGAGGATCAGCCGGTCGCCGGGCTTCGCCTGGGTTTCTCGGTCTAGGGTGATGACCTTGCCGTTCACTGCCGAGATGCGTCCACCCACAGGCCGACCGGCCAGCAGTTCATCAGCGATTGGGATCACGTATCCAGGCAGCGGAATGCGGCCGTCCAGACCCACCTTGAAATTTACAGCCCGGTCCTTAGAGTTCGTGAGCAGTGCCCACTTACCGCGGCGCTGGGCCTCGGATTCTCGCGTACAGCCGATGGCACTGATCTCCAGCGGGTTATCGCCGTAGCGCCGCTGCAGCTTCTGGTCAGTCACTGCGGTGACGTCGGTGTCGTAGTTGTTCAGCGGGTTGTCGTAGCTCACCAGCGCGCGGCTGTAGCGGGTGCGCTCCGATGCGCTGGAATAGGTGAACTTGCCATCTATCACGTTCGCCCGGGTGTAGGCGAAGTCGAAGTCAGTGGCGCGCGGCATGTCCGCCAGCGTGAATACCTGGCCCTGGGCCCAATAGGTCATGCCTCGGTAGATCGCCGAGATGTCACGCAGCAGTGACCAGGCGTCAGCCTTGCTCTGTAGGTTCAGATTGCAGATGAAGCGAGGCTCCTGGCCGCCCTTCCCATCCGGCACCAGCTGGTCGCAGTACTGCGAAATCCGGTACAGCTCCCACTTGTCCACCATCCACGGCTTGATGCGACGGCCCAATCCGAAGCGGTCAACCGTGGTGATTCCGTACGTAGCCCAAACCGGGTTGTTGGTGTATACCTCCTTGAGGGTCCCGTCCCAGATGCCGCTGTACGTGCGCGACACGGGGTCATAGTTGCTCGGGACTTGCCACTTTCGAGCCTTGCAGCCGACGGTAACCGCCGGAATGCTGCGGAATTGCTCGGCGGAAAATTCGATGTAGAGCAGAGCGGTGTTCGGGTAGCGGATCTTGGCGTCGATCACCTCGGTGAAGCCGGCAATCTGCATGATGTCGGAGAATTTGGCCGGGCTGTTCTGGTTGGCGGTCAGTCGGGTGATTCGCATCAGCCAGCCAGTGGCTGCCCGGGGCAAATCGATACGACGGGTACGTTCGTAGGTATTGGTGGTCTTGCCGTCTACAGCCTCACTCAGCACCTGCTGATACGTACCGCCGTCGGTGGCCACCTCGACCTTGTACTCAATACGGTAGCCGTTGATGTTGCCGCCAGCGTCTACGGACTGAAGCGCTGGCCAGGCGAAGCGAACACGAATGGCGGAAAGCTGGGTGTTGCTGATCGCCCGGACCCATGGCGTGCCGCTGCGCAGCTCAGTGCTGATTGTGGTTTCGTTCTCGACCGACGGGATCCCCTGGATATAGGTCTGGTCCACCGCCCCGGTGCGCCACTCCCACTTTACGTTCGGGAAGTTCATGTTGCCCTGGGGGTCTTGCAGTGGGGTGTTGTCGAGATAAATGTCCTGGGCGGTCGGCGTGCCTTCGAATTCACCCTCACCGATAGCGATGAGCATCTTGGCAATAGCGACTGAGCGCAGACTGTCCGGGGCCTCCGTTGGCGTTTTTGGCTTATCTTCGCCGCCCTTGGCGCCGTGGATTTCAATCTTGCGTGCTGCGCCCATACTTTTCTCCAGGCAATAAAAAACCGCCTCACGGGCGGCTGCTGTGCTTCAGGTATTGGCTACATCTGGTCTTCGGCGTAGATGGCGGCACTGATGATCGCCCCGCCCCAGCGGCGCTCGCCGATGCAGAGCGGGACCGGGTTACCCGATGCCGTGGTGTTCTTGGCGCTGCCGAAGGCATAGCCAGGCGTATTTTCTGGCGCGGCGCTGGTCTTGAGGCCGCCGGCCTGCGGGCTAAGCATTTGAATCACACCGCCCAGCACCATAGATCCGCCCATCATGATCAGCGCAGAACCGAATGGCGCACCCGCGCCAAAAGTGCCGCCGGTGATGACAAGGCCGACAACAATCAGTACAGCGCCGATAATGGTTTGCAGCGCCCCGCCGCGCTTACTGCCGGTGATCACGGGAGCAATGCGGATATCTCCGGCGCCAACGAAGCCAAGCTCTTTCTCAGCCAGGTTCGTCTTGCCTCGGAAAACCGCGAACTCAATACCCCTGGATTTAGCATTGGACAGGAACCGTTCGAATCCTGGGATTTGGACGCAGAGCGCTTTCACGGCCTCGGCCGGAGTGCTCACAGCCATTCGGAAAGAGCGGCCAAACTGCCGGAGCTGCCCATAAAGCAGAATCGTGGTCATGGGCTGATAATTGATGGCGAGTGCTGCCATTGAGTTTTCTCCGAACAATAAAAAAGCCCGCCGAAGCGAGCCTTTGATGAAGTGGTGCGGGCTATAGGCAGCCTTGCAGCGCGGCCAACCGCTTATTCGCAATCCAGTTGCCGACCACCACGTAATACTTCGCTTCGGACCCCGAGCCCTTGGGATGGATGTCAACGAAGTACTGCGACCCCTCGGTGAATACCGTGTATCCGGTGTCGCGGCCAGGCTGAAGGGTTGCGCCAGGTGTGCCGCCGAAGATCGACTGGTTCTGCCATTCGTACTGCACGCATTTAGCCAGTGCAGCATCGGTCTTCTTCGATGCGAGAACCTTGTATGGGCCTTCGTTACGGGCCTCATTCATCGTTGGTGCCATACACCCCGCCAGTATCGCCACCGCTGCCACCGCTATCAAAATCCGCATGTCGTCCCCTCTTTGGTTTGGCGGGACTGTAGCACTGGGGACCGGTTGCATGAAATCCAGTCTTACTTAAGAGACCGATTCATATTTTCGAGAGCATTCAAAACGTTTCGCGTGACGCCTTTGTCAATGGCATCGCTGGATGACTGTGAAAGAGTATCTACCGCATTTTTTGCAGCTTTTTGACCCTCTTTTGAACTACCACTCACTTGAGTGACTGTCTGTGCCGTGACTTGCTTTACTACTGATTGCTGTTCAGCTGTTGATGCACCTATTGGCATCGACTCGGATATAGCAACTCCCGCCGCCTGGCCCGCTTCCGCGCTTTGTGTGGCAAGAGCTACCGCAGTAGAGCCTGCAGCCACCGCGGCGGCAGTTGCGCCATCAGCAGACGTGCCTGTTCCTGAGACTGCGACCGGTGCTGGTTTTGTGGCACCGCCGGGTTCGAGTGTTTTTTCTGTAGGCCCAATCTTCCCTTTGCTTGCCGCCAGCTCCAATTCAATAAGGGGGGCAGTCACTTTTCCTGCATTTATCAGTGATTCAATATATTGAGTTGCTGTCATTTTTGGATCATTAGCGAAGGCCATGCAGAGGCCTGAGGACATGGCTTCGTAAAGCATCAATCCCTGTGTTTTTTGCGATACGTTGGCAACGGTTTTCGCCGCGCTTTCAGCAAATGAATTTTTTGCTGACGGGTCGCCTGCCTGCGTTTTTAACGCTACGGAAAGTGAATTGCTCAAACTTGCACTGATGTTTTCCGCCACTCCAGCAGGTGGCTCGCCACACGTCCGATTGGTGACGTTGTTTATGATAAATATCCTGCGGTCGGCAGTTGTAGTCAGAGTTGTAAACTCTGACTTCTCGTTAACCGAAGTCACAATCGCTGGGTCGGTCATTCGATCGGTTGTGCAAGCTGATAGCAAAATCGTACCTGTCAATACCAAGCTAGCTCTCATGACCGCCTCCGCGATGGCGATATGCCATTTTCACCGAGAATAGTGGGCACTATCGAAATTAGCCAGACGGTCAGACAGATCAGCACATCGAATCTATCTGGAAGGAAATCGACCTGGCCAGGCATCCAGCGTGGATGGAATGCCAGTAACCCACATTGATCGGGTCGTAGTAGCTTTATGCCTTCAAACAAGCCAGTCCGGAAGGCCAATGACCACTAACAGACAGAAAGCGAAGCTAATTCGCGATGCCGTAGATAACGCTGGCGCCTCTCTTGATGAGCATTACAAAGCCAGGGAAGTGATAGTCGGAAACCTGATTGAAACAAAAATCCCGATAGTCAAAATATGTGACAAACATATAAGAGTCGACGAGAACGACAAGACGCCCTATGAGCTAAGCGAAGAGGCCAAGGAAATCTTCAGGGGTATAGCTGACGCCATTGAAAGCTCGAACCAGGCTGACTTAAGCGATACCGCTGACGAACTTGCTCTGCGCCACGATATCCGCCTACTTCCATAGAGCGGACGGTTAAGGATTCCCCAGTCCTTCGCCTGCAAGCCCAAGGACGGGGTTGCGCCAATGTCGGCGCGTTTATGACCTGGAGGTCAATGTGAGTAATCAGAAAACAGTCGATCAACGCCTAGAAGAATTAGAGCTAGCACTCAAGACTGCAATTGTTTTCAACATGAATGCGGCAGCAGTTCTCGGGCGTCGACTTGCATTTGGCAACGATGCAATAGCGAACGTAATTTCCCAAGATCTTCAAAATCTGAAGGCAGAAAGGTTCGAGGGCATCGATAAAGGGCTGCACGATAGCTACTTAGACAGCTTATCCCAAGCGATTACCGGCCGAGCTTAATGCCGGCTGCGTAATAAACACCGGTTTGAGGGTGCTTGACCATCAGCACCCTCCAATCGTCGCAAATCACGGTTCCGGCAATGCGCACTTTCCCGTCTTCAGCTACTTCAAACGGCTGATTCATATCCTGCTCCTGCGGCCATGCCGCGTCATGTTGGTTGTTTAGCGTCTTTGTGCCTGAGGATCAGCCGCGTTCGGTCGTGCCAGGGCCCGCCATATACGATGATCTCGGACGGCCTGCCATACAGGTGGTGCAGCAGGAACGGTCCAGGGCCGAAAGCGCCCGACTCTTCGCCAGGTAGCGACGGATCGGTGCCCAGGTATATGCCAGCGTGGTTTGGGTGAGCCGTCCGGCCAACCTGCATAACAATCATGTCACCGCGCTGCGGACGGTCGACACGCACAAACCCGGCCGCCTCGTAGTGCTGCTCGTAAAGGCTCGCGCTCTCCGCACTCTCCCACCAACCATCGGTGCGCTTGAAGGCTTCGAACTCAAGGCCCCACTCACGGGAATACCAATCAGCGCAAACCTGCCAGCAATCCCAGGCCCCATGCACAAACGGGCGCTTGAGCAGCGGCGTGCTGCCCGTTGGTGTGATCGTGCGCATGTCGCCCTCGGGCCAGGACAAAATGTGCCAGGGCAAGACCGTGGCCTCGCACATGGCCAGGTCGTGCGGTGACGGTCTGCTGGTGGCGTCCGGGTGTGAGTGAACGATGCCGATCACCTCACCCAAGTCCTCCGCCGCGGCGTAGTCCTCTGGATCCAGCCGGAACTCTTCGTTGGGCTCCGTGGCGATGTTCCTGCACGGGAAGTACTTCTGCGCCCGGCCATCGGCCAGCAGCAGGCCACAGCACTCGCGCGGATACTCCGCCGCCGCGTGCGCCTGGATGGCTGAGACGATATGTTTTCGCATTTTTAGCGCCCACTAAAAAGGGCGCCGTAGCGCCCTTGGTTAAACTATTTTTCTTGAATGGTCTACGGGAGTGGATAGAGCCCGTTCGGGCTCCCAGCCTCCCCGTAATCTGCCGCGAATTGCATAACGTCCGATGCCAGTCTTCTCCACCCATTCAGCCAAGCTGAGGGTTTGGCCGAATGCGGTGATCATATGGCTATTGCGACGATTTCTGTTCTGCTGCTCTGCAGTTGCCCAGCGGCAATTTTCCAAATAATACCCATCATCGTTGTCACGACGGTCAAGGGTCATGCCGTCCGGCCTATCACCCATGTCAAAAACGAACAGATTGAAGTCAGACCACCTATCGCAGACGGAGATGCCCCTCGCGCCATACTTCGGATAATCGACATACCCGGGGTCTGAGCAACGGTAATGCATGCAAATCCAAGTATGGTAAAGAGGGTGGTCACTGTAACCATGAGTTCTGCCAGTGTTAGAAGCGACCTCCTTCTGTAAGCAGCCACAAGACTTTGATGCCCCAGACGTCAGGCTGTAGAGAAGAACCGAAGCCTCTTTTCCGCAGTCGCAGCGGCACAAAAAATATCGCCGTCCACCTCTGCTTTCGTTCTCTTGGATTACGGTCCATCGAACAAATTGACTACCCGAAAAATCTTTAAAGTTCTTCATGATTAACCCCTGCACCTGGAAGAAAAGCAGCAGCCCGAATCAATGACCTCCGTGCCGTAGAACTGAGGCCCTATTGTATCAACTGCGAGCGATCAAGCTCACAGCTGGGAACCCCCCAAATGGGAGTTCTTCGTGCTCTCCGAATCTCACCTTACAACCAGTCGAAAGGCATCCATCGCAGTCGTCCTTTGCTGGGTCGTCCGTGAGGTTTCCATCAATGTCACGGTACGGGCCGATGTATCCACAATCAGGGCCTCTATATCCCCCTGTCATGCTCCAATGGCACAGCGTCGTCATCTGTCGGCCGGGAAGTCCGTGGTTGTCGATCTCGCCCGGCGAAGACAGCTCCCAGACAACCACCTCACCGTCCTCGCTGGTTTTCTGGTCGATGTACCAGATCTCCAGCGCTTCCTGAGTCGGATCAGCAGTTGGGTTGCCCTCTGGGAAGTTCGCTGCATCCAGGTACTGGGCCAGGGTTTCGCGAACCGTCAGCTTGAACTTGAGCATGTCCTCGAAGGCCAGACACAACGCCGTTACGCGCCCGTTGACGTTGCCTGCGGCGAAAGTCGGCCGAGAGGCGGTGCCGTCGCTGCTCGAAGAGATACCCTCGATCTGCACCGGCCAGGCCGCGTACTCCTGTCCCTGCCAGATAATCGACTTGGCAGGCAGGTCTTCTTCCGAACCTTCGTAGGCCAGCAATTCCTCAGGCGTGTGCGGAATGGCGTGCCCATGGAAGCGCAGGTAATCCGCGCCATATTCGGTCCCATCAATTTCGAACAGGCGAATCTCGCCGCCGGGCTCCAGTTTCTGGATGTCCGTGATCAGTGCCATGGGCGGTTATCTCAGGGATGAAAGGTTTGCTGGAAGGTGGCGGTGATGGCGTAGACCTGGCCGCCGCGGTGCACTGGCTTGTAGCCGTTGCACTTGTAGAGGCCAAGCTCACCCAGGGGCGGCTCCCAGAGGAAGCCCTTCGCCCCCTTGTGGCGGTCGAGGAACGCCATGATGTCTTTGATGCGCGGCTTCAAGCCGGTAAAGGTCACGGGCCAGGATTGCGACCGATTGTTGAGGCCATCCTCTACCGACTGCTCATATCCATCGCCGAACTGCTTGGAGCGAACACGCTGGGCGATATCGCCTTCCGCGCCCTTCTCCGTCGCCCAGGTGAATCGTTCGATAGCCATCAGCGCCCCTTAATTGCTTTGTTGATGACGCCGCCCTGGCCCATGTCCTTGTTGCGCATCTGCTGGTACTTCTGCTCAACAAACGCGGCCAGTTCCTTGCCGAACAGGTCATAGCCTGGAGCATCAGCCGAAGACGAGGCGTTGCCCTCGCCATCGATGTGCACCTCGACGTTGATCTGCGTTGAGCCAGATCCGCCGCCGGCAGCTATAACGCCAAGCTTCCCGCTGGATGTCCGGGTCAGTGGCATGATCGCCTCCTCCCCTGCCTCACCCATAACCCCTGTCTTGCCGTTGGCCATGCCAAACGCCGTGGGCTTGCTGACGATTGAGTTCGTGAAGGCGCCGCCATCGGCAAACAGCTGCACGCCGCCCGACCAAGCGCCGCCAGTGGCTTGCGGGAAGTAGGTGTTGGAGTAACCAGCCGCCGAGGCGCCGAGGTTCGACGACGCCGCGCCAGCGGAACCTGCCGCGAGACCATTACCACCTCCTGCAGCACTACCCCCGAAATAACTGGCCGCAGCTCCCACCAGACTGCCCAGCAAAGCGGAGCTGGCCTGACGAGTTGCTATGCGTGCCATGTCCGCCAAGATCGACTTGGTAAAGTCGGCAAAGGACAGCTTGCCGGTCATGGCAAAATTGACGATTGAGTCCTCCATGGAGCTGAAGGCGTTGCCGAACAAGCTCTTGGTCTGGCCGGCGATGTTGGCTGCCGAATCCAAGTAGTTGTCCCAGGCTGCTGTAGCCCCCTTCGTCCAATCACCCTGGGCGGCCTCCACATCCGCATAGTTCTGCCGGATTTGATCAGTCGCAGCCTTGTTCGCGTCTGCGAGCGCCTGCGACTTGCGCTTGAACTCTTCCTCCGACATGTTTCGGGAAGGGTCGGACTTCTGGTTGGCCAATTCCAGCGACTGCTGAGCGAACCGATCTTGCTGACTGTTCAGCTCAACGCTGAGCGCGTTCTGGCGATCGCCCTGCCCAACGCCGAGCACTGCGCGCTGGCCCGCGAGTTGCAAAGCCCGTTGCTGCTGCCCCAGCGCCTGCACGTACGTGCTGATCGCCCGCTCCTGCTTTGCCAGGCGCCCGGTTTCGTTGGTAGCGAGCACTTCAAGCTGGCTGTCGGCATCCTTCTGCGCCTTGACCATCCCTGCCCGCGCGTCAGCGATCTTCTGGTCCAGCTGAATGCTTTGCGCGGCCGACGTAATCTTCTTGCCCTTGGCTGCCTCCAGCGCCGCAATCTCAGCCTCATAGGCCGCCGTCGTCTGGTCGAGCTGATTGCCGATCAGCGCCTGGCGCCGCAGCAAATACTCTTCCTCCGACAGCAGGCCTGCCTTCTGCGCCGCTTCCAGTTCCTTCTGGTAGTTTTTGTAGGTGTCGGTGACCGCTGCTAGGTCGTTCTTGGCACTGTTGAAGCTGGTTAGGTCTACCTGGGTACCAGTTGCTTTCGGATCCTTAAACTTGTCGTTGATGTTGGCAATGTTTTTGTCGACCGTTGCCTGGGCAAGGCGAGGATCGTTCGGCGCTACCTTGCGGATGTCGTCGAGCTGTTGCTTATAGTCCTCAAGCTCCTTGGTCCGCTTCTGCTCATTGGTCAGCGACGACTTGGTCAATGCGTCGACCTTCGTCATTGCCGTGACAGCCGCGCCTTGAGCCTTGGCCTGATCACCCTCCCACTTGGCGATGTCGGCCTGGGCGGCTTTCTCGTCCTCCAGCATGTTCAGGCGGTTCTGCCGGAACTCGATCAGTGCATCCTTGGACTTTTGGTTCTGAAACAAACCGTCCATGTTCTGGGCTTCGAGCAGGTCCGACCTGGCATTCTCGATGTCCGAATTGATGTCACGCCGCCCGGCGTTTTTGAGACCGTCAGCTGCCTTGGCGACAGCGTTGTATGCGCGCTCCCAAAAGCTAAGGTTTTCCAGAATCTTCGGCGTACGCTCATTGATCGCATCGGCGTAAGACTCGGTGGCCAGCTTCACGGCTCCAGCGTGGTCGCCCTGCTCTTCCAGCGCGGCAATCTGCGAGTAAACCGAGGCAGTGAGGTAGTGGTACTGCTCGTTCAGCGCGGCGGAGGCCTTAACCGGGTCGCCGGACAGCTTCACGAACTCCGCGACCGTCTCGCTAACCGCCTTGCCGGTGGCTTCCTGCATTGATACTGCGGCATGGGTGATCTCAGTGAAGCTCTCGCCGACGATCTTGCCGTTCTCCGCCAGCATCGCCAGCACTGCGGCGGCCTGGCCGGTGGTGCCCACGGTTGCGCTGACCTGCCGCGCCATATCGCCCAGTTGCCCAGCGCTCACGCCGGCGTAGTTGCCAGTGAGGATCAGCGACTTGTTGTAACGGTCCTGTTCTTCGCCGCCCTTGTAGTAGGCGACTGCCAGTCCGCCCACGGCGGCGGTAGCCAGGGCCAGCGGCGCCAGAATGGCGAGAAGCCCAGCAGCCCCCGCACCTGCACCGGCGCCCAGTTGAGCCACGGCACGCATGCCACTGCCCCAGTCGCCCGACGACAGCGCGTTACCGAGCTGAACTACGTTTTCCTGCGCCTGGCGCGTGCCGAGCCGCAGCTTGTCGAAACCGGTGGTGGTCTTTTCGAGCTTTGCGTAATCCTTATCGATCTTGCCCAGGGCTTTGTTGTAGTCCTCCTGACTCAGCCGCCCTTCGTCCAGGTGTTTGCCCAGTTGCTCGACCTGGGTATCCAGCTTCGCCAGCGCAGCGCGGGCCGGGTCGATGGCACCCAGCAGGCTATTCAGGGCCTTTTGCTCGTCCATGGCGGACTTGGCCAGGGCGATCTGCTGCTTGTCCAGTTGAGCGGAGATCTTCGCCGCCTCGGCCTCGCCATAGGCGCCGGTCTTGGTCAGCTTGGCGAGAGCGTCACGCTGCTTTGCCAGGTCCTGGGTGGTTTTGGCGCTAGTGGACAGCGATTTTTCCAGGGCCTGCATTTCGTTCATCAGCGAAACAGCGGACTGCTCGGCCCGGCCGCCGGCCTTCGCCATCTCATCCAGGCTCGTCTTGGCCTGGATTGCATCGGCCGAGTCGATCTTGACGCCGAGTTCTGCAATGTTCATCGACTCACCTTGAATAAGTGCCCGTGGTTACGGGCTGTTTTCCCTTTCCTCCGCCATAACGCGCAGGGCTTCGCCTTCCAGTACCTGAAGGTCAGGGAACATTTCAGCGAGTTTCTTTTTCTTGATGCCGAGGAAACCGGCCACGTCGCGAATGCAGCTGTAGTCGAGACCGATCGCGCCGCCGGCGCCTGCTCGCCACTGGGTGGACATGCGGTTGAAAAGCAGGAAGGCCGGCCAGTTGCAGGGCCAGACCTCGACATCTTCATCATCAAGGTCGGCAGCCGTCAGCCCGAGAACACCCAACTGCTCAGCAGATGGGCCACTTTCGTACATGGCTTTGGCTGCCGATATCAGTTTCCCAGGCGGGCCTGGCTAAAAGCGCTCTGATAGGCGCTCACTACCGCTTCGGCGGTGCCATAGCACGATTTAACAAGAGCCTGGATGCTCTTGTCGTCGAACTTGTCATCAAAACCCCAGCCAACAACGAGATCCTTGATCTGCTGCACCTGAAGCTCGGTCTCGGCCGAAACGACATCAGACAGAGTGGTGCCTTCACCGAAACTGGCGCGCATCTCCTTTCCCTTTGCGCTCCAATCATCGAACATGGCTGCAAGTCCCGGGCGATCCCGATATTTGAAGGTGAACTCGATTTTCTCGGGCTCCTCCCCAACTACCGGGATCAACACGAATGCCTTGAATGTTGGGTTCTGGGCGATCCTGATCTTTGCCATGAGAAGTCCTTATGCGCCAGCCAGGTAGCGAAGCGAACGAGCCGAAAGCCCGATACTGATGGTGCGCGTCATGACGTTGTTGCGCTCCATGGTCGGGTCGGGTGTGATGCTCACATAGCCCGGATAGAGGATCTGATCGCCGTTACGCAGCTTCATGCGGACCACCGCCAGCTCCTTGGTGTCGTCGTACCCTTCGACGGTTTCGACGTACTGCGCCGTGGGTTGATCCTCCACCACGATAGTGATCGTGGTCGGGTTGCGGTTGGTGGGGAACTGCTTGTCGTCATCATCCTCCAGGTAGCCGACAGTTTGATACTGCTGCTCGCCGCCGGAAGATGTGAAGGACGTGACCTTCGAGATCTGCGTCCAGCCGGATACAGGAATCACTGAGCCGGCACCTGCGCCGACGGTGTACTTGTCGGTGTTGGTGGTATTGAGGCCAGCCAAGGAAAAGGCATCGGCAGTAATCCCGGATGCTTTTACAGCGCGGTCATTGATGAGCGCCCAGCCAGAGTTGACCAGCAAGATGTCGCCCATTTCAATGCTGTGTCCAACAGATGCAGCGACTGGAGGTTTGGCATTGGTCAAGGCGGTGAATGGGACAGCAGATCCCAAAACGCTGGCGATCTCCAGCACAGCGCCGTTCGGCAGCGGGAAGCGTGCAGCCATGGTGTATTTCCTCTTGAGTGCCCGCCTGACGGCGGTAGGTTATGCCCCAGCGGGCGGTTGGTCTGCGACACCCAGATAGGTGAAGCTGGCCGGGACCGTGTAGGTCGCCGACTCGGTAATAGTTGGACCTTGATCTACTGGCTCGGTGACCAAGCCCTCGAAACCATTGCGGGCCAGTGGCGTGTCGACGCGAAACAGCCGGGTCAGTTCGTCAATAAGCGCTTCGGCGGTGACCATGGCCTGCGCAGAGGGGCAGACGATGCTGACCTGATAAACACCGGCGTATTCGTAAGCCTCCCCGCCGAGATAGCGGCAGGTTGTGCTGGCCGGCAGTTGGAAGGCTCGCAGATACGTTTCAGAAGCGCTTGGTGTAAAAGGCTGGTTTGGGTAGGCCACTCGTATCGGGCGCGCAGCCGCCCATGCAGCCAGCTTCGTTTCGATGGCCTGACGGGCTCGTGCGTGACTCATACCTTGTTGTTCCTGATGGCCTCAACCACGATCTGCTGAAAGCGAGCCACGGTAACCCTCACCATACCGCCGGGGGCCTGGGTTGAATGGCCGAACTCCAGCGGAATCGCGTAGGGCAAGTTGTTTACGATGAAAGCCGTTTCGCCGGCCTTGAACTCAATGGCGCCCGCCACAAGCCGCGCAGTCGCCTCTGCCCCTGTCGGGTCCGGGTGAATGCGGAAGCTGTTGTCGACAGAGCCAATAGAGAAATTCCAGTTCGCCCGGAAGCGGCCGCCGACATAGTCCTGACCGGCCACCAGGCCATTCACGTTGAAATTCTGGTCGCGCTCAGTCTTTGTCAGCGGCTTGGCGTATTTGACGCCGCGCTTGAGACTGCCCGCCTTCGTGAAGTTCGATTCGGTCAGGTTGATGAGCGTGTTGCGGACGGCGACGTTGAAGTCGTAGTCATCGGCAGCGCGGGCATTGGATTCGCGGTGTGCGACGTTCGCAGCCCATATATCAGGGTTGCCCACCGGCGACATACGGATGAGGCTGCTGCCAATCTCGATGATGATTTCACGCAGGCTCGCGTCGATTGCTTCACTGGCCTGGGCGGCGAACTCGGCCAGGCTCAGGGCGAAGCTGCCGGATTGGGTCGCCATGTCATTTCCTCAGTTGCGCCGTCCACGTTGCATCAGCAGGGTCCGCAGACACGCTCATCACCCGCAGCCCGTTGACGATATCGCCAATGGCCGGGGCAGCCGGTACCGCCGTCGGAACGCCGGCCTCCAACACGAACAGCTCGTTTTGCAGCACCAGCAGCTTCTTGTCGCGGGTCTGGATGAGGGAGCCGTCGATTTCTTTGGACAAGTAGCTGCCAAGAACGCCGCGGCCCGAGTACGTCACGGTGGTCTCAGGCGTTTCGCCACCTAGGTCGGGGTCATACTCACCCGCCACCTTGCGCACGCCTGTGAGCGGTTTGACTGCGTCGGCCAGGCCATCGGGATCGTCGAACGCTTCGGCCAGTTCTGACTGGATCTCTTCACGCATGCCCACGGTCAGACCCTCTTCAGCATCATCACGCCGGAGCGCGTGATCCACGGGGCCAGCAGCGCCAGGGCGAAGTTCACACCGGCCGACTGATCGGCAGAGCCTGCCACGTAGGTCTTGCTCACCGATGTGCCGGACTGAGCCGAGACCGTCTTACTCTGCACTTCCTTCTGCGTGGACGTGTACAGCTTGCCCGCGGCCGCCTCTTTGGCGACCTGGGCGCCAGCTGTTTTGATCTCGGTCGGAACCGGATCGGGAACAGCGCGCTTAATCTTGGCTGTGAGCCAGGCGTTGGCCATGACCACAGCAAGGACCGGATCACCGGTGCCGGCCCAGTCAGGACCGAGCTGGGCGTCAACATCGGCAACGGTGATGAAGTCGGTCATATGCTTGTCCTTATTCCGCTGGCACCAGGGCCTGCAGGTCTTCTTTCTTGGCGGACGGGTCGAAGGCAATGCCCTTTTCGGTCAGCCATTCTTTCAGTTCGGGGACCTTCATTTTCAGAGGGTCGGTTTCTTTGCTCTCTGGCTCCTTGCCGTCTGACACCTTGATGCCGGCCGATTGGTAGGCGTCGAAGATTTCAGGGGCGTCACCCTCAACTACCACTTGGGTAGCAGAGCCGATGACACCGAAGAATTCGCTCAGCAGGCGGTAGCAAACGCCGCGCTCTTTGCCCGGCTTGTCCGTGTAGATCACTTTCATGAGTCACCTCAAAAGCATCCCGGCGCCATATGGGCGCCGGGCTGTGTGGGCCGAATTACGGCGTCGTGGTACCGCTGATCACAGCGGCGAATGGGACCTGCTTGCGGCTGAACACGCGCTGCCAGTTCGCAGCAGCTGCGTATTGAGTCGCGGTTGGGCTGAGGTTCTGAGCCTCGGACCCCTTCCAGCTGAAGCCGGCGGGCTGGAGGATGTAGGTCTTCCGCTCCCACAGCACTTCGGCACCACCGCCGTTACCACCGCCAGGCTTACGCTCCAGCTCTACCGGCACCTTCGGAGTGCCTTCGCCGTAGCCGAAAGCGCCCTGGCCGAAGAACACGGACAGGTACTTGCCCGCGCCATACACCAGGGCATCGTCCATGAACACTGGCTTGCCAAGGTAGGTGGCCAGGATGATCTTGCCGTCTGAGTCACGCAGGTACTCGATGAGGTCCTGCTTGACCATCTGGTTCATCACCACCGAGTGCACGCCGATCGCGCCGAACTGGTCGGCCGCATCGCCGGCGGTAAACGCGGCATCCTGGAAGGCGTTCGCACTGATGGTCGCGCCCGCATCGATGACCATGTCACCACCGTTGTTCGCGATGTTCGAAGCGATGATGCCGCGAGCTGCGCCCAAGGTGTAACGCTGCCACTGGCGGGTCCAGTAGGTGCCGAAGCGGTTGCGGATCTGCTGCTGAGGTTCAGTGTTCGCCAGCTCAGCGGTCAGGTCGGTGACGCCGTAGCCTTTGTTGAGGTACAGAACCCGGGCACGCATGCTGTCCTGAGTGACTTTGCCTACTTCGCCCTGGTCGTTCGGGTCGTCGTTGCTGATGTTCGGGGCTTCATCAGCGTTGAGATCCTGCCAGTAGCTGATTTCGGCGGTGCCCTGGCTGCCGGAGGCGATTGCATCCAGTACAGGGGAGCGAGTCACGATGCCCGACTCGTACACAGCGGTCTTTTCCGGGCTGTTAACCGGTGCCAGAGAGGCGTAGTAGTCGCCGACGAAGATGTCGGTTAATTGGGTAGTTGGCATGGATTAGGTTCCTTTGGTGGCCTGGATTTTCTTGAAGAGATCGGGATTGTCACGGGCGATCGCAGCGCGCTCGGTTTCCGTGTACTCACCCCACTTTTTCGTGGCCTTGCCACCTTGATCACCGGTCGGCCCGGCACCCTGAGCCCTTGGCCACAGGTGTGTTGCTGTTTCACGCAGCGATTCCGCCCATTCGAGCGGCGACAGCGGGGTTTTCCCGTCCTTCCCGTAAACGACCTCGCCGTCACGGTCGGTGGCAATTGCCTCACCATCTTCACTGAGTTTGAAAGTGCCCCGGGCGCGCAAGATGATGTCCTCGGCAGCCTCAGGCAGCGCGCCGGCCTTGATGGCAGCAGCGCGGATGGAATCGGCCAGCACCTTGTCGCTGTACTTGGCTGCGAATTGCTCGGCCTTGTCGGCTCGCGCCTTCTCGGCGGCCAGCTTGGTGTCGTAGTCGGTGCGCAGGCGCTCGGTACGGCGGGTGATCACCTCGTCCAGCTTGCCCTCCGCAATCAGCTTGGTCTCTTCATCTTGGCCAACCTTGGTCAGCAGCCCTTTCACGGCGGCGATGTCCAGGCCCTCAAACTGGGACTTGAAGCCGTCCAGCTCGGTTTTGGTGGTCCGGAGCGAGCCAAGCAGCTCGGTATTTTTGTTCTTGAGGCCCAGAGTCGCAGCCTCGACAGCTGCAGCAATGGCGGTCTGAACTGCCGGGTCTTCAAGATCAATCTGGTTTTCGTCTGCCACTTGGTGCACCCCTTGGGTTTGGTCGGCCCGCTTTGCAGGCATAAAAAAACCCCGGCATGGCCGAGGTTTGGAATTTGCATCGATAAAGTCAATGCGGGCTTAGAAGATTAATATCATGCCTGTTGGCTGCATCCTGTAGCCAGGCAATGAAGTTGGCATCCACGGGCATAACGTACACATCCATCGATGTGATTACTTCGATCGTCAATTCATTTAGGGTGAAGGGCTGCAACCAATTTACGATCGTTACTAATTGTTTGGCCTGATCTGACCGCCAACTGGCATGTATTTCCTCCCTAAAGCCCAAACGAACGGGAAATATAATTTGATCTCCCGAAGAATCGTTAAGGACGGGGCTGATGGCGTTTTTGGTCGAACGACCAATAAGCACGGTCTTTACTGTTACCGGGTAATGTCCGAGAGAAACGATGTGCAGATGCGCAAACATGCCGCCCACCCTTACATCAATCTTCAGATTTTCCTTCTCTCTTTCCGCTTGAATTCTCTCGCCGCGGTTAGCCATCCATAGGCTAGCAAGAACGGCTAGCAGAGCTCCCACCCCAGAGACCCAGCTTCCAGCGGTATTCCAATCCCAAACGTAGGAAACAGTCGACGTAGAGTTAAGATTGATGCCTGCGGTAAGTCCAAGCATCCCGCAAATGAGGCATATTAGCGCCGCGATCAGCACTGCCATCCAATTCATTAACTAGCTCCCTAAATAGCAGGAGCTTATAGCAGCCAGCACGCTACCGGCCAATCGCTTCGCACTCTACTCAACGACAGTCAACCCACGCATGACTAGGTAATCGGCGAATTGTGTCCTGCTCGGCGCGTATGGCGGCGGCCGCATGCGAAAGCCTGGCGTATCGCGGTTGAGCCTCGTGCGCCGGCCATTCAGCTCAGTGCAATGCGTCGGCTCTTCGATCTGGAAGCCCTGCTCGGCGGCATATAACTCAACCGCCAACCGCACCTGGCCCCACTCAAGCTCAAAGGGCACGAACGTCTCGGAGAGCGTCTGGTATTCAATCTTGCAGTCACGCCGAGGCCAGGCCATAGCCTGATCAGGATTGGCCTTGCGCCCTTTCCACTGGCGACCGTTGATGTCGGCCGCAGCGCGTAGCAGCAGTTCGACCTGCTCAGCCTCAGCTTCAGGTATCCGGAACCCGTAGTAGTCGCGGTAGAAGGTCAGCTTCTCGAGCGGCACGAAGCTATTAGAAAACCTACTCCCCTGACCATGCTCGACTACCAGCACTCGTTCAGATATAAGCATCTCGCCAAAATACTCAATTAAGGAAGAAAAATGTACCGCTTTGTCTTAAGCGAACTTTACCCCACAAAAGGCTGTGAAGATGGCGCACTTCTTTTCTGCATACGCCACAAATCCGGCCTGAAAACTCTCATCGGATTCCAAGGCGTCTTGACACAGTCAAGCGCCCCTGTAGTGGTTCAGCTTACTGAAGAGTGTTCGCCGCTCATTCTGAATGAGGCACGGTGCGAGGTTGGAATTGCTACTTATGAGTTCCAAGAAGGAGAAGACCCGCACGTACTGATGCGCTCTGACATTCCCGGAGATTACAAAGTCGGATCCCTACGAATTTTTATCGGGAAAGAACCTCCCATGCTCAATAACGTATCGCGTGATTGGCCAGGTAGCATCTTAGGCTGACACCTAAAGATTCGCGCGTATGAACATGTCTGGCTCGGCCGCCCTCAGTTGTGCCAGGCTCAACGGCTTGAACGATTTATCAAGTTGCAGCTTGGCGAACTTCTCCGGCGTCAACCCACCGTCGCGGAACAACTTACCCCGGACCGGCCCTAGAGCATGATCCTGGAAGCTCGCCGGTTGCGTTGCCAGCCACTCGTAATAATTCAGGCCTGCGTCGACTTGGGCCCCGCCATTATCGCCCACCGAGGAGCGCGTGGCGTCCTTCGCGAACATCTCCGAAAGCCTGGTGGTCGGCACCGTAGTTGACCGGCAGTTGATGTGCGCTGGTGGCAGCGGACCTTTGCCCAGGTCGAAGCGCATCCCGTCCAAGCCCTTGCACTGCTGCGAGGTCTTGCGGTCGAGCGTCGACACCCAGCGATAGCCCAGCACCACGTCGCTGTTGGCCTTTAGCGTCTCCATTCGTGCCGTGGTGGCTACGTGCTGGATTGCCGTCTGCACCACGGCGGCAGCATTGCGGTTGCTCACCGCCAGGACGCCGTCCGTGAAGTTCTGCGCCGCGGTACCGCGAATCGCCTGGATGATCTGGGCATTGGTCTGGCCCTGGCCGAAGCCGAGCCGGATAGTGTTCGTGACGCGCATCGTCTCGGTCCGCGTCCAGCCGCTGACGAAGCTCTTCAACAGCTTTCCGCCATCGATGCCCTTCACCTGCAGCGGATAGGAGAACACCGCTGCACGGATAACCGTGTTTGTCGGCACCACCGCGTCTAAGGAGAGTGCATTGCTCAGGCTTTTGGCCTCAAAGCTCGACTCATACAGCGCGATGTCGACCAGATCGGCCTGCACCAGATCGCCGTAGGCCTTGTAGATCTCCAGCAGCTTGCCGTCCACCCGGGCCAGGAACTGCTCAAGGCGGTCCCGGCTATAGGTGGTCAGTTCCTTGCGGGTGAGTTGATCCCGCACCAGCTTGTCGATCTGGCGCAGGTACTTCTCGAACTTCTTGACCTCGCCGGCCTTAAGCCGCTCCAGCATTACCGAGTGGCGGGTCGTCTGCTCCAGCAGTTGGCTGTCGGCCTGCGCCAGGCTTGTCGTTGGCATCGTCGTTGTCCAGGTTGATGCCGGCCGACTCGCGCTCATCGCTGATCAGATCGGCCTCTTCGTCGTATGGGCGGTCCGGCAGTTTGCCGGTGGTGAGGTACTGCCAGTAGGTTTCGGCACTGATCGTGCCGGCCATCACGCCCTTGAGCAGTTCGGCAAGTACTTGGGCGTCGACCACCGGGGTCACGAACTCAGGGTTAACCTTGAATTTGACTTGCTTGGGGTCGTAGCCCTTCCACTCGGCGGCGTACCGCAGGCCCTGCTCCACCGCCTCGGCCACCGTGATGACGATGCTGTGCAGCGTGGCGTGCTGATCGTTCTGGCGTGTTTTACGCGCCTCACCCGACTCGGTGCCGGCCACATCCATGACCTTGGCTCCAGCCTCAAGCGCGGCGTTCTTCTGGTCATCCATGGCTTTGCGGTTGGCTTCAATGCCGGTGCCCTTGAACTCCAAGTATTCAGCCTTACCGTTCGGCCCAAGATCCCAGGCAGCGGAAGGACCGGTTACGCTCAACTCTACCGCCTCATCCAAACCCGAAACCCAAGGCTGCGGATGACTGGTCTGATGCAGAGAGCTGAAATAGTCAGCGCTGATCTGATAGGACTTCAAAGCAGCGCGCGCCATCGTCAGCAGCGGCACCTCGTCCACCTCCGGCGAGTTGTCGGTCGAGCCGCAGTAGATCACTGGTAGGTACGCCAGGCCTTTGATCAAACGATTGTCAGTGCCGGTGGTGCCCAGCGGTTTCTCGTCCTCGACCAGCTCACCGCCCTCATTCCGCACCGACGTGTAGCAGATATTGCCTTGCATGAAGAACTCGCGGAACACCGTGTCGCAGTCATGGCTGTAGCGGTCGCCGCCCTTCTTGCGAAATTCGCGGAACACCGAGAGAACCAGGTCCTGCCGACCACCCTGATCAGCCGTGTCCCAGTTGATCGCGTTGCGCGTGGCGTACGTCGAAAAGTACGGCTCGCCACTCTCATCGATGTTCACCACCAGCGGCACCCGGCCATGCGAGATAGCCTGACGCACCATGCGGAAGAACAACTGCTTCAGGCCGAAACCGTCAGCGGTGGCGTTGTCCTCCAGCCCCTTTAGCCCAGAGGGCAGTTCAATTTCCGGGATCAGCCTTGATACCAGGCCCATCATCGAACGCAACGAGTCGCGCACCCAATGCTCGTACTGAGCCCGGTTCGTGTAGTTCTCGTACAGGTACTTGTTGCCGGCGCCGTCGAGCTTTTCAGCCTCGACCATACCGCTCGGCTTTGGAAGGTTGCGCTCGTTGCGCTTCACGGCGCACTCACCCTCGAGCGCGTCGTCCATCATTTCCCATTCGGCGATGTGCGCGTCGTAGTCGGGGTTTGTCGATTGCACTGGCATCAGGCCAAGCCTCCAATTCGGCGTGTTCCGCCTGTGCGTTTGATGCACGGCCACTCAACGTCGATGCAATAGCCGATCGCTGTGGTGATGTGCTGGTAGTCGTTCTTCTGGTCTTCCTGGAAGGTCGAGCCCATTTGAAGCTGAACCGTACTCAAGCCCTTATGGCACCAGGGAGCAGTGGCCGGGTTGATGAATAAGCTGGTTTCTCCTGACGACGTCAGGATCTTCGCCCGCACAGCGTTCTGCCGGTCCTTGATGGATGGGTGAGCAGGCTTGACCTTACGGGTGTACGTCCAGCCATTGGCCTTCAACACGCCCTCGATGTCGGTGTAGTCGGACGCATGACCGTGTTTCTCACCAGCCTTGCCCGCCGGGTCGCCGTAGATCAGGACGTGCTTGTTCTTGTGATCCTTGAATTTGTCCACGAACTCAGCAGCTGACTGCTTCGATACCGCGCTGATCAGCACGATCTCATCCAGCAGATAGAGGTCTTTGCCATCGTTGCGCCGGACACCGATCGCAGATGACAGAGGCGTGAAGTTCTGATCGTGCATCCACATCAGTTGCTCATGCGGCTCAATGGCTGCATTCGTGGTGTTCGCCTTGCTGTAGTCCTCGTAGATCCGGCCAGACGCCGTTTCGAACGATGCTTCGAATTCCTGTTTGAACTGCTTGGCAGACATGGCTCGCTTCATCGCGTCCATAACGTCGGCCGGCAGGATTTCGGCCGATTTCCAATGGAACACCCGAAAGTTCGGGTCGTTGCCTGACTCGGCCTGCATGCACAGGTCGTAGTAGTGATTCAGGCCGTCCGGCACGCCCAGCAACCAGCACCAGGCCCGGTAATCCGGCATGGTGGGATTGACGGTATTCAGCGCCGGGAGAATGTTTGCCTCCCAGGCATCCGGCTTGATGTCGGCGAACTCGTCGATGCCGCCGCCAGTCCACGGAATACCCTCAATCCGCTGCGGCTTGTCCAGGCCGATGACGTGAATCTCGCTACCGTTGTCCAGGTAGATGATCAGGTCAGACTCAGAAGGCCGACGGCTGTGCATGCAACTCAGCGTGAAGGCCTTTAGGTCATCCCAGAAGATCTTCTTAGCCTGGGCGTGCGTTGGTGCCGCAGCGAAGTACATCCCGTTGTAGGCCGAGGCCTGCTTAACGAGGAAGCGCTTGAACCGCTCAGTCTTGCCACTCCGGCGACCAGCAGGCACCAGCGGGAAGCGAATGCCTTCCGACACAGCCGCAACCAAGGCGAGCTGTACAGGGTGATCCTTGAGCGGGTACCAACGCGACAGCTGTCGATCCAGCATCAGATTGCCGGTATTCGCGATCATGACGGCAGCCTCGCGATCAGATCAGCCAGCAGTTGGGCGTTGGAGTTGCCGCCGCCCTTCTCTATCAGCTTGAGCTCAGCGCGGCGCTTCTCGACCTCGAGGCGCTTCAGTTCAGCGTCGAGTTCGGCATGGCCTGGCGTAGTGAACATACCGAGGTGCCGGCCTATATCGACCAGAGCGCCCTTCTTGTCGTGCAGCTTAACTTTCAGCCCGTCGCGCCCCTGGGATACCTCAGCAATTGCAGCGGCGGTTGCGTCATCCACACTGGTAGAGTCGATGAGAGCCAGACCGTGGTACGGAACCATGTCTTCAGCCTCACCTTCATCGCCGTCAACCATGCGGACCTGCGTCTCACCCCATCGAACCACCTTGCGAATGTCGCTAAAGCCGATCTTTGCAAGCTCGCGGAGGACCATATCCTGCGTGATCTCTACCCTTCCAGAGCGTTCATTCATTCTCTGGTGGATGGCCGCGCTGACACTAACATTTGCTAACAGGCGGGAACCTTGTTCGTTCGCCGTCTTCTTGCTGTAACCCGCGCGGGTAGCGGCTTGTGTGGCATTCAGATCTATCAGGTACTCATCGACAAAGCGCTGCTGTTTTGCTGTCAGCGCCATAGGGATTCCTTGAGACGATTTTGCCTCGCTTAATAAGGCCTTGAAACAGAGAGTAAGTAACTGTAATGGTGACCTCCAACGCAATCATGGAGAGAAATTTATGAGCAAACTCAACTGCACCGACGGAGAAAGCGGAATCTATCCAAACTCTCTAAGCTCTGTTCTACCAGGCCACATCGAGGGAGACACGGAAGTAGTTATGGTCATGAGCTTGGCCATGGCCAAGCGGGTACTTGATTCCCAAATCAGAAAGGAAGGGGACCTCTGGCCGACGAGCCAGCTGCTGTTGAGACGAGCTCAAGCAAATCCCGGCTGGCGACTCGAGCTACCACGGCTCGAGATGAGACCGGACGGCTCTCTAAGATTTGAAGATGGCCGACATCGCGTTGCACACTTCTGCGAGATGGGGAATTCCGTCATACCATTTTTGACGTACGAACGCGTGGCTAAGAGTCATCCTAATTGTTGGGGAAGCATCGCATTAGCGAATTCTCTCTACGATTTTTCCGCATGCCATCCAAGACCCCTCATTGGCAGCCCCTAACCACCCCCGTAATCGTTTCTAAGGGTTGAGTTAGATCACTGTGCGCCAGCGGCTCGCCCTAGCCCAAGACAGTCTGCCCCTGTAGCTCAGAGCTCGAAGACGCCCACATGACCTGGATGTCTGCATCCAGTAGGTGGGCATGGTCTTCGTTGTGAATGCTGCCAGTGTCGGCAAGGATCTCGGCTTGGAGCCAATCCCGCACTTCAGGGGCCGGGGTTAGGCGGATGCCGAAGTCGGACAGGTCGGACAGCTCAAGCAGGAACGAAGGAGGAAGTGGTCTATGCATTAATCCTCCTCGTTGTCAGTAATTTATTATCCGGTCCAGCCAAACCTCCATAAGAGATATCCGGCAATCAAGGCTACGACCAAGGCAAGAAGTGAAGTCAAAAGGTTCTCGGCAAAGAACCGAAAGAAATTGCGTTTGGGCGGCACCGAAGGGTCTGGCCGCATCGCGAACGCAGAAGAGCCCGCAACCTCAAAACGCTTCAGCCTCTCACCACTAACCAATTTCGACGAGTCGGTATGACATTTGGTTAGCTTGATATCTTCAGAGTCATAAATCTCAAAAGCGGTATCCATACCATCCATGGAGATGTTGTCGAGCCTCACATCAACGCAATTTCTTATCAGCACGCCAGTAGCCATGGCTGGTCACCCGAGAGAAGAGGTGGCGTAACGATAGCACCAATCAACGCATCTAAGATGCTGCACCAATTAACTATGCTCCGATGATCCCAACGGGATGGTGGCGCTGGTCGGCGACGTCATGGATGGTTGCGGTCATTGCGTCACCATTTGGTGTGCCTGTGCATGTGCGTGCCCCTGCAGCAAGCCAACGATCAGACCCTGAGGCAGCCCTGCAGCCTTGGCAGCGCCCACAGCATCGGCAATAGCCTTGTCGAGAGCGACTACCGTAACGTTGATGTCTGGGCTCATTGGCAGCACGTGCCGCAGGCGGGTAACGTTGTTCATGTCTGCCCCTCTGTAATGAAACTCTGCACCAATCGGAAAGCTCACCTAACTCCGACTCATACTGGAGTGACGGTCAAGCACGTGAACTACCCCACCCTGATTGAATCCATTACAGTAATGGAGACTCGAACAATTGCAATCACGGAAGAAACGCCTTTGAAACTTCGTCTTTTAGTCCTACTTTCCAGCATCGCTCTGTGTGCTGAGGTGCAGGCTGCACCATCCCCCGAATCCGAAGCTGTCTTTGAACACGCAATGCTTTTAGCTGATGAAATACAGCAACGGGCTAATCAGCTGGTTGAAAAAGAACAGCAGGGCAAAACTGACAAGCTCACACTGAGCCAATCCATACAGGAGGCCACGAAAGGACTTGAGACCTATGAGGACGAGCTGCGTAAAGCTAGCGCCGGAGGGCACGGTGTAGCGACTTTCATGTTGGCGAATATGCAAGAGAGTAAAGCGGCAACCTTTCTAAATGGCTATAAGGCTATGCATGTAGAAGCCTGCGCGCTTTACCAGAGCGCTGCGGATCAAGGCTTGGTTGCCGGAGCGATAATGCTGTTGCGCGACTGTGACGAGGCGTTCCAGCGATTCAAGTTCGATGACCCCGAGTTTCTTCGCAAGTATAGCCAGCTAGCCAATGCTCTAGAGCGACCAGATCTGTACTCTGACCATTATCCATTGCCTGCAATACGCTCGTACTGCTTCAAAGATTCACTGAAAACGGAAGCCAACCGTCAACTACCGTTGACCACTATGAGGGACTTCTTCGAACCAGTTTCTCTGAGCTTGGAACAGTATCGCGCCGACGGGTATTACCTGTTGGCCCTTATGGGCGATTTCGCGAACCCGAAAGTTCAGGCTTATTTCAAGCAGTCGCAGACAATAGCACCTGACTGCCTAGACCCTTCCAATCTCAAGTCACTTTTCAAAAGTATAGAGAGAAAAAGCCACTGACTTCAGCCATCTTTCAACACGATTTGGCGCATTCGAAAACGTGGCGCGGATTACTTACCCCGGCGCTCGACACCACCTGGAGCCTTGTCACAGTGCAGGCAGTGCTCGCAGTTCAACGTCCGGCACAGCCAGACCTTCACCCGCTGCCAGTACGTGACCATGAAGATGTGTCGGGCGCCAGCCAGGGCCAGAGACACATGCAGCGTCAGCCCTGCACTGGTCGGGCCGAAGAAGATGTTCTGGCTGCGAGCCATGACGACGAAACCGCTGATGGCGATCGTCGAGTAGATCAGCTTCCCAAGGATGCCGTCCCTCACCTTCCCGCTCAATACGCACCAGGCTGCCCACAGCGCGATAAGGCCGCAGGCGATGGAGTTGATCAGTTCAAGATTCATGGTGGATTGCCTCCCCCGAATCGCTGGCGAATGAGCGCCCAAAGGTCGGCGGCTTTGATGGCTCGGTTGATTGCCAGCAGAAGCGAACCGCCGAAGGTGCCCAGGAGAAAACCAATCCCGGCCACGATGCTCGGCTCGGTGACATTCAGGTAGGCGCTCACCATACCGGTCAGGTAAAGGGCGCAGACAATGCCGGTGAAAAGAAACTTGCCCCAGGCGCGCCAGTCGGTCAGGTCTTCCTTGTGCCACCAACTGGCGACGATGGCCCCAATGAGGCCCGCGATGACCCACTCGATTCTGTCGAGCAAGCGATGCAATAGATCCATGCGCTCGACTCCGTGGGGCATGTTTGAAATAGGTCAGCCCCGGCGGCACTCCCTGCTTAGAGCGAAGGGTGTGGCGGGGCCGAAAACGAAAAGGCCCCGATCATGTCGAGGCCCTGAATAGGTGTGCGGGTTTTCCCACTATCCCGGTGTCGGCGCACAGGCGCTACCGAGGCTGGTAGGTGTAAGGTGGCGATACAGAGCGCTATTCAATGCAACCGTCGCCATTTGCTCTGCATTACAGGACTCTCGCACGATGGATCTCGCCAACCTCCAAACCAAAGATTTGCTAAGGCTTCAGTCTGAAGTAATAGCTGAGCTCAGAACTCGTGGAGTCCTGAGAACAATGAACAATCCAGTCGGCGACTATGCTGAGTGGCTGGTTGCTTCAGCCCTCGGATTGATGCTCGCCAACAACTCATCTGCTGGCCATGATGCAGTGTCTGATGACGGCAAAAAATTTCAGATAAAGGCGCGGCGTGCCACCCCTACTAACAAATCCAGACAGCTAGGCGTAATACGCAATTTGGATAAAGGCGATTTCGACGAACTGATCGCAGTTATTTTCAGCGAGTCCTATGAGGTGTTAGAGGCTGTATCAATCCCACACGCAGTGATATCCGACTACAGCACGCACAGATCACATGTAAATGGTCACGTTTTGAACCTCCGGGGAAAACTTCTCGCTGACGGCCGAGTTCGGGATATTCGTGCCGAACTCAACCGAGAAATTTCCCAGCAGACTCACAAAGCGGGCGAGATATCGAAGTAGTAGTCCTTCCCTTCTTCAAAACGCTCGGCGCGGTCGGCGGCCACGTTAACGGTGTATTCACCATAAGGCGTGTACTTGCCGTAGATCGCGTCTTCTTCCACTGGATTGGCTGACCACACTGCACCGAAGTGCAGGCGGGTCAATGATTCCGTCGAGCTCTGAACGGGCCCCTTAGAGCGGAGAGTCATTTTGCAGCGAGTGATATGCGACATCGGGAGATCCTCTGTATCGAATGGGCAGGAGGGTCTTTCCGGTCTATCGCCTGCGCTTGGGCAATAAAAAACCCGGCTCGATGGCCGGGTTCCTTAAGTTAGAGCTTTTTGGATAACAGGAGTGAAGAACAGCAGTTAACCCCTAGCCCAGATAAAACAAACAAACTAGACGAGATTAGACTTTTCATCATCATAATTCCTCCTGTGGTTACGGTCAGTACCGCCGTAATCGGCATTGCTATTAAGGTTGCTGAGAAGTACAAGCCAACGGTTAAAAGGAATGCTAGGAGTAACTTTCCTGCTGCAGCGGATAAATTGCTCGTCCCCTGGTCCATAACGCTAGCTCGCGTTATCCAAAAAACACTAACCATGCTGCGAAGGCGATCTATTTGAGCGCAGAGTCGACAGCATGGGTTTAATTTCGCTCATCCGCTCACTGATGTCAACTGGCAATCACGCGGCGCGCTCAATCAGCAATCCTTCCCCCTCAAGAATCTCAGCAGCGTGCGCCAGGGCTTCGTTCACCAGGTCATCAGCAGCCTTGCCAATGTCCTGGCGCCACCGGCGCCGGGTAGACTCGGGCGTAGCGTCGTTGTCCCAGGTGTTCATGTCGTAAAAGCTGTCCTTCAGCACGATCATGTCCGCAGATCGCGACTCATCCTTGCGAGCCTTCGACTTTCCGGCGGCCAGCGCTGCCTTCACTACCGCCTCGCGGCGCCAGTCGGGCGTATCCAGGGGAATATCGACCGATATCGACGTGGCGACCTTGGGCCGCGCGCCCTTCAGTTGCGGCACCGCCCAGGCCGTGGTCGCCTTGAACAGGAACAGCTTCGGCGCAGGGGTGCTAATCAGGGCCTGTAGTGCCGATATGGATTGAACCTTGCGGCCGCGATGCGTGCTGTACTTGGCCACAAGCGCGTCCCAGTGCTTTGGCTCGAGCGCACTATGCAGGCGAGCTGATACCCAGCAATCAACCTGGGTGCGGTCGATTGTGTCAGCGCCACGGGAGCGTACCAGAGTCGCCAGATCTCCACCTTCTTCCTCGTCGGCAGAGTTGTACAGCTTCTGCCATGCCTGCTTGCTGGTGTTGTCGATGGCTTCGGCGGCGAGAGCCGAAACAACTGCGTTCAATACGCCTAGATAGATCATGCTGCAGCCCTCTTGAGTTCTCTGGTCTTTGCCCGGTATTTGGCCTTGATGGCCTTGATCTCTTCCGCGGTGTACTTGCACGGCGCGTGCATGCCCTCCAGCCAGGCGACCTTCTCGGCGCCGATGCGCAGCACAAGGCGAATGCGGTACTCCACGGCGTTGCCGGAAAGGTTGCGGTTGCACTTCACACACTGCCGGTGGATGTTCAGCGGCTCGAAACGTAGCTCTGGGCATGCGCCGACGGAACGATAGTGCCCAGCGTCCCAGCGGCTGCCCGTCATCAGGTCGCTGTCGTTCGGCGTGGAGTCGCAGCTGATGCACGGCAGGTGTGCGTCACGGAGGCGCACGTACTCGTTCACGGCGCCCTGAGCTTCGCGCAGGTGGTCCGCCCTGCTCTTCAGCTTCTCCTTGCGGACCTTGATCTCGGCGCGCTCGATATCGGCCAAGGCCTTGCGAGCCTTCGGCTCATGCCGTGGCGCGTCGATCATTGCGCAGGCCGGGCTGCATACCGCCTGCCCCATGCGCGAAGGCACGAATAAGGCCCTGCACGTAGCGACTCGGCATTTCTTCGGCCTGGCCGGCTTTCGTTCGATGCTCATTGGTACACGCTCCCAGCCTGACCTGGCGCATTGCTGTTGGTGCAAGCCAAGTCATGATCACTTGCTCTCGGGCAGCGCTTGCATCCGCACACAGGGCACAGAATCATTTTCGTGGATGAGAGCGGCAACCACATGAAGCCGACCTGCTGGCCCAGCTTGTTCTCAGCGATACAGCGGTGGCATTCGCAGTTGAGTGGAGTGGTCAAAGGCACGGCTCGACCTCCTTGGCTTTCTGCTGCTCGGGGGCGAAGTCGCCGCGAAGGGGCATCAGGTTCTTCTCATGCTTGATTGCCCATTCATCGCGGAAACGGCACATCCAACCACCGATTCCCGCCGATGGCCTGAACTGGTATTTCTTACCTGACGTCGGCGAAACCACTACCTCGTTTGGCAGAACGAAGTGCATCAATTCCGCTGTCTCGCCCATGTAGCCACCAGAGATCACCAGCGCGAGTTCGCCCGGCTTGAAGTTATGGCTCATGCAGCCTCCTTGAATGCTTCAAACTCTGCCATCTCGGTCAAGCGCTCTTCGGTGAGCGTCGGCCAGTCATGCAGCACCAGGTACGCGCAGCACTGGCGCCAGAAGTCTTGGAAGACCTCTTCGCCCATCGAGTCGTAGGAAAGACTGCGGGGTGTCTTGCGGGTGAGCTGGCCCAGGCCAGGGATGTCGAACAGCTCCTCATTGCAGTACACGCCCGACTCCAGTTGCAGGGCCTTGATCGCGTCATGGGACTGCTTGTCAGAGAACCGATCGATGTTCTGGCTCAGCACCCGGCCCAGGCCGTGGACCAATCCATTGAACCGTGGGTTGCGCGGCTGCTTGAGGTCGGCGCGGATCTTGGTGTTGATGCGGAAATCCCGCTCGCGGAGGATCGACCGGTCAGCGTCGGAGGACGGCACGAACGCGGCAACCTCCTTGCCGGTGGCTGGGTCTACCAGGCGGCGCAGCACCAGGTACACGGGCATTGGGCGAGGCTTGGCAGGCTTGGTCATGCTGCAACCTCCGTCAAAGGTTCGCCGGCGCGCCGGGCCAAAAGATGTTCACGCGAGATAAAGGCGTCGACGACGAAGCCGCCAAGGTCGATCGCCAGCTGAATGCCATCGCCCTTGCCGCGAGCCACGTAGTACTTGCGATCCTTACGCCCTTGAACCGGGTCAAGGACGGAGTAGTTCTCGTCGGTGACCTCGATCAAGATCTGGTGGTTGCCGCCTTCGATGTTTAGTGAAGGTGACGTGCACAGATAAACACCCTCATCAGCAAGCGGTGGGCAGTCCAGGCTAAAGAAGGCAGTGTATTCAACGCCGAGGCGCTCCAGCATCTGCCGCAAGGTCAGACCCCCGTCGCGATAGGGCTTGTGCATCTCTTCGATGACTTCCGGTGCAGGGCGCCCAACGATCATTGCCAGGCAGGTCGACACGCAGCTGTACGGGCACGGTTGCATTTGGTGAGTGATGAGCGGGTTCATAACTGCTCTCCCTTGCCCATGGCGGCGTCGAGCAACGCGTCCAGGTCTTCACCGGTCATCCCGGTCGCGTGTGGACCAATCCACTCCACGACTTCGATATAGCCGCTGCGCGCCAGACGGAGCCATTCGTAACGGGCTGCGCCCTTGCGCAGCGACCCGATCTCAGCCTTCTGCTCAGCATTCACCCGCTCGTAGGCTTCGTATCCGGCCTTGAGGACGGAGACTTCGGCCTGGAGTGCTTCAACCTCTTGCCAGAGTCGGTCGGAAAGCGGATCGAACCAGCCAGCCATTTTTTTCAAGCTGCGTATGTGTTCGGCAAGCTCGGCGGATGTTTGTTCTCGGACGTAGGTCATAGCTCTTGCTCCAGTGACTCTCCGCCATCACCCGGCGCAGAACCGGCCTTCGCCAGCGCAATGACCTTCTCGGCCTGCTCCAGCAACTCTGGGTACTGATCATCCCAATTCTGCTTGTAGGCCTTGGCCATCATGGCTTCGAGGGTCTTCAGCAGTTCTGGAGCGGTGCGCATGAGGTAAGCATTCGCCCAGCTTTCGTCTCCGATCACGAACTTGATGCCGTTGTGGTCCATGGCACCGATGGTGGCGATCTCAAGCGGATCCCCATCTCGCATTACGCAGACGCAGTAGTCCTGCCGGTCTACGAGCCATTGCTCTTTGGTGTGGTTGCTCATGTCCGTTGCTCCATGGTCTTCTTGCCGAACCTGGCCAGCAGCAGCGCACGCGCTGATTTGCCGTCAGTCGGGATGCCCTGCTGAAGGATTCGCGCCTGGGTCTGCTGGTCGGCCAGTTCGTTGGCCAGTTCGAATTCGGTCTTCTGGCTGTCGTGGCCTATCCCGGTGAGGATCTTGCCGTCGAGTGGTTGCCCGGCCTGAGCGCGGCGAAGGATGATTTCGTAGTTGCGGTCAAACCTGGCGCGAAGTCCCTTGTCTTCCTGCTTGGCGACGCGCAGATCGAAAAGCCCGGTAGCCTCGGCGGCCAGCTTCACCGCTTCATGGCTGTACGCAGCCATCAGCGCTTCGATCCAGGCGTCAGCAGCGGCTGGCATGCCGAAGTCTTCCGGGCCAGGCACGCACATGGCGATGAACTCACCAACGCTCGGCGCGAAAGGTTTCTTGAGCTTGCGGCACTTCTGGATGCCGAACTCGATCTGCTCCAGGGTGCGGATGCCCGCCTCGGCGAACTCCTTGATCCACTCGGCCTTTGCAGCGTCCAGTGCTTCGGTGGACGGCCACGCCTGGCGCCATGCAGGGAAGATCCCACGCAGCCGGCGGAACAAGTCGTTAACCACCTCGACCGTCTGCGGCGTGATGTCGATCGGCTGGACATGGCTTTCAGCGGGCAGGTTGCCCATGGTCGCCATCAGTTGGTTGACTGGCTTCATGGGCGAGCCACAAGGCCGTCAGCCCACGCGTTGCTGTTGAAGTCTGGTTCGCCAGACTGAGGGCGCGGCGTGAACTGGTGGACGTTGCTACCGGCCGGCGACGGATCCGGTACTTCGTCTTCCCAGCGCTTGCCGTTGATCCACGTCGATGGGTGCGGGATGAACCGGCCTTCGTCCTTGAGCCAGTCTGTCGTGAGGCACTGCGCCCCCAAAGCCTGAACCAAAGAATCGAAAAGCTCGTTGGTCAGCTTGAGCTTGTCCCACGCCTTGCGTGCAGCCTCCTTGCCCACCTTGCGTGGATACAGGGCCCAGAACTGCGCGAACAACTCAGCGTGATCGACCTCATCATCGCCATAAGGCTTTTGTTCTTTATCTTCTCTTCTCTTCTCTTCTCTGGTCCGCAAACTGTCCGCATCACTAGCGGACACATTGCGGACATTCTTCGCCTTTCTGTCGTTGCGCTTGCGCTCGTTATCATTGGCGCGGCGCTTGGCGCTGGCCCCGTTATGCTCTTCAAAGCGAGGCATTACGAGGCTTCCGTCGTCTTGGATGCCCGCCCATTCCACGTCAATCATGGCCTGGGTAAAGCCTGGCCAGCCCACCACTGCATCCATCGCGTCGACGGTGTAGCCCACCAGCACGCCATCATCACAATGGGTGTCGAAGATGCTCCAAGCGATATGCAGTCCGCCGATGATCCGCAACCTGTCCGCTTTCAATGCGGACACCATTCGGAACACTTTCGGATGCGTCTGAAGGTCTATTCGCATTTTTATCCAATCTCCGGCCATTACTTGGCTCCTTTGCCGACAAGGCCGGCCAATTCAAGGAAGCGATCCACGTACCAGTGAGGCTGCGTCTCGCGGGGGCATTGAGGGCTGGTGAGGTTCTTGCCGTAGGCCAGGCCTTTCTCGGTCACGGACCAGAAATCGACCATTTCCTGCTTGGAGTTTTTGCGCTGGAGCAGCGTCAGGAAGCCGTGAGCCTTGAGTTCAAGGTTGAAAGCGCGGGCGGTGCTGGCGATGGCGTGATCTTTGATCAGGGCGGTGATTGCCTTGGTAGGCATCGAAGAGCCGCCAGCGGCGTCAGGCGCAGCGTCCACCGCATAGCCTGGAAGGAACTTGGCGTCCAGGCCGTTGTTGGCGGCGATCTTGGCCAGCATCAGCATCTTGCTGGAGTTGGCAGGCTTTAACAGGCGGTCGAAGCATTCCAAAATGGCAAGCTCGCCGACGATCTTGGAGTTGTTCGGGCCCTGGACGGAAAAGGTGCCGGTCTTGCGAATGCTCGGCAGAACCTGGCCCACCACCCACTCTTCGAACTTCTCGGCGGCCGGCAGCTTGGACTTCATCACCAGCCGGTACAGGTCGCGCTCAGGAATAATGGTCATGAAACCACCACCCTGTTTCGGGGTAGTGGTCGCGGCCTTGCAGTGACGGGACACGGCGTTCTCTGGCTTCGAGTAACCCAGTGCGTCAGCGACATCGCGGGCGATAAACCATGGATCGCCGAGCTTGTCGGTGATGACCCGGATCGCAGCGCCGTCGAAGTCAAACGGAATTACTGAGGAATTGCGCGCCACGTTTTCAGATTGCGAAAAACGTGGCGCGAGATTGGCAGAGCTATTGATATGTGGCGGGGTTTGCATATAATCGGCCTCACAAAGTGTTATCGAATTAGCCGACCTTGACCGTCGGCTTTTTTGCGCCTGAAATTCAGGCGGCCTTTACCGATGCATCCATCACGTCAAGGCTCTGGCGAACGTGGTTGATCTCTTGGCGGATAAGGTTCTTTTCGAAGGTGCTGACGTGGTTGTCGTCCAGCGCCTCATGCACGGCGATGGTCAGGTCGGCCACTTCCTTCGCGACATTGATCAGCGACTTTGTGAGCCCTTGCGGCTTGGGCGCGGCCTTCGCCACCAGCTCAAAGCCGAACTCATTTGCCAAGGCTTCAAGCGGACGCATGTCGCCGGTGTGCAGTAAGATCCCGAAAAGATGCTCCACGGTCAGGTGGTGAGCCTCGTTGTCTGGGTTTGCACGCTGAAGCAGGCCAACGTGTGGAACACCCATCTTTGCAGCCAGGGACTTGGGCTCGTTGCCCTTCACTGCTGCCTGGCATGCATCCAAAAAGTCTTCCATTCGTAAAACCTCAAATTTGTTTCCGTGGCGCCCTGCCGGTGCAGAAGCGATCATTTGCTCAATGGAACGGCGGACAGGGATGTCAGGCGGCGCCGCGCAGGACTTTATGCGCAAGGTCGAGAAGATCAGGCCGGAGACCTGCGATAGTGATCTCGCCGCCAGATGCGTCTTGAAGGCGTTCCGCCAGATCAGCCGAGGCCTTTCGGTGACCGCCTGCCAACTGCCAGAGGTGGCCTACCGTCGTCTTAGCAGCGGCAGCCACTGACTGGCGCCGTTCGTTTGAAGCGCTGGCGAGCCAGTCACGCAGATGGTCATTCATGGGATCTCTCCTTAAACATAGGAGAAATTTAGCTTATAGCTAATATCGTAGCAAGGAATATTTAGCTTTGAGCACATTTAGCATTGAGCTAAACGCTGGCATTCTTGCCCGCATGGATATTTATGCGATTCGTAAGCAGAAACTGATCAGCCTCATCGGAACCCAGCGGAAAGGCGCATGCGCCGAGCGCTGGGGGATGGCGCCTGCGCACTTGAGTCAGGTTTTGTCTGATAAGACAGCAAAGAACCTGGGTGACGATGTCGCCCGGCGGATTGAGGCAATCGAAAAGTTGCCCAGGGGCTGGTTCGATTCCATCTCAGCCGATGAGTCGGCAGCTCTAAATTTCGGCGGGCATGGAGGAGCGACGAGCGAAGAGACTGCACCGAGCGCGGTGGACCAGATAAAGCAGATGCTTTCGAAGGTAAAGGGGCTCAGCAGCACCGCTCGCGATAGGATCATCGCGGCGGCGGACGAAACGAGCAACGTCATAACCGTCGACTTCTCCCGCCCCGGTCAGGTCGGTGACGAGGTGTGGATTGCCCACTACGACGTGCGCGCAGCTATGGGGGGCGGGCAGATCCCGCACGAATACCCGGAAATGCTCCAGGACGTCAGAGTCAGCCCCAAACATCTACGCGACCTGGGCGTCACCTTCAAAGAGCACTTCCACCTCAAGATGATCACCGGCTGGGGCCAGTCGATGGCTCCCACGATCAAGGATCGCGACCCCCTGCTCGTCGACATCACTATCCGGGAGTTCACCGGCGACGGTATCTACCTGTTCTCCCACGATGACATGCTGTACGTGAAGCGCTTGCAGAAGAAAGGCAAGGATCGCTTCAAGATGATTTCGGACAACAAGCACCACGACCCCGAGGACATCCGTGTCGACGACACCCATATCCTGGCTCGGGTGCTTTACGTGTGGAACGGACAACCGGTGTGACGCCATGGCCCTCACTAAACCCAACCAGCAGCTGCGCCGCGACCTGAAAGAAGCTGCCGCCCTACTCAAGTGGTCAGGCGTGGACCTGATGAAGATGGCTGTGCGGCTGTCTGATGCAGGGTTTGAGCGTGATGCCATGGAGCTGCTCACGATCATTGGCAGCTTTCCGGATGCCGAGGACAAGCTGGCGGGTTATGCGGATGAGGTGAAGGCGGGAAGGATTGCGCGGGGTAAGGCTGATATATAGTGAGCTGCGATAGATTTTTTTTGCGTGACCCCGTGGGTGACATTAGTGTCCAATCATGAAACATGACCGGCTACCCATCAGAAATGACTAAGAAAAGGCTCTGCACATGGAAGCGCTAATCAACCCAGAGATCCTACGCTGGGCAAGGTCGCGTGCTCGCTTAAGCATCGACTCTGTCGCAAAAAGCCTCGGGACCGCTCAGGATAATATTATTGCTTGGGAGGAGGGTCAGAAGCGCCCATCTTTTAATCAGGCTATGAATTATGCAAAAGCGACGCATATTCCATTTGGATACCTTTATCTCGCGGAGGCCCCAGCGGAAGACCTCCCGCTACCAGATTTGCGTACCGTAAATGGTCGAGAGCCGTCTTATAGCTTAGCATTGAAGGATACAATTCGATGGGCGCTGGAGCGCCAAGCTTGGTATCGCGATTGGTTAATTGCGCAGGGCTATACAGAGAACGAAGTTACCGGCCGTTACAAAATTAGTGATGGAGTTGGCGTAATAGTCAATGACATTCGGGAAAAATTAGAAATTCCTGAGATTCGTAAAAAAGGAAATTTTGAAGAGTACTTCACTGATCTTGTTACGAAAATCGAGCGCACTGGCATACTAGTAATGCGCAACAGTGTGGTGAACAACAATACTTCTAGGCCACTTTCCGTAGACGAGTTCAGAGGCTTTGCTATCAGCGACAAGATCGCACCAGTAATCTTTATAAATACAGCTGATTGCCCAGAAGCTAGACTATTCACGCTAGCTCATGAAATAAGTCACATATGGCTTGGAAAGTCCGGCGTGTCTGATGCAGAACCATCTAATCATATAGCTGAAGAAGTTTTCTGCAATGCCGTAGCTGCTGAGCTACTAGCTCCAGAGAAAGAATTCCGAGCCAGATGGAACAAAGTGGACACCTGGAAGGATAATCTTCACCCTCTCGCCAAAATATTTCATGTGAGCGAGTGGGTTATTGCCCGTAGAGCTTTAACACTTGGATACATAGAGGCTCACGAATACAGCTCTTTTGTGGCGCAGAAGCTGGCTCTATACAAGCTTCTGGAGAAAAAAGGAAAGCCAACTTATAACCGCCTCCAAACCGGCAGGATTAGTAAGGTCTTAGCAAGCGCTATTGCAAGCGAAGCTTTGAGTGGTCGCATGCTATTTAGGGATGCCGCCAGACTTACTGGAATCAAGCCGCACAGGATCTCTGAATATTCGAAGAAGGACCTTGGGTTTTGAGCTATCTTTTGGATGCAAACTCTTACATACAGGCTAAAAACTCGCATTATAGAATGGGGTTTTGCCCAGGATTTTGGGAGTGGATAGATAGCTCATTTGCTGCGGGAAAGCTAGCAAGTATCTCCATGGTGTACAAAGAAATAACTGATTATGGAGACGAATTATCTAAATGGGCCAAGCAGAGACCAGAGCAATTCGTTGACGTTGACGACCTAGAAACCCAGAAAATTTTTGGCCATATTGCAGAGCATGTAATGGGACTGAAACTACCAAAGGAAAATGAGAAAATTAGATTTCTAGAAGGTGCAGATCCTTGGCTTATAGCGAAAGCCTCTTCTTCAGGTTTTACAATTGTTACTCATGAGGTTCCAGTCCCAGAAAACAGCCAAAAGATAAAAATTCCGAATATCTGTCGCGATTTCGATGTCCCCTACATAAGCTCATTTGATCTACTAGATACACTCAACGCGAAATTTGTGATGCATAGATAACGGGCTTTAGGATTGTAACGTACGCAGCCCGGCCCCGCGCCGGGCTTCTTGTTTCTGTCATCTGAGCTGATAAAATAATCGCCCCTCTCGAATGGACTCGTTTTCATGCGCCTATCCTCGATGCCACTGGCCTTCTGCGCCCTCTTCACCTGCATTTCCTTCACCGCCCAAGCAGAAACCCAAAAAGAGAGAGACCTCAACTGCGCGGCCTACTACGAAGTGCTTTCAGTAGCTGGTGACCAGCCAGACATAAGCCGCAGTCAGTCCTCAAGAGCCTCCTATGTACTATTGGTGCATGCTGGCTACACCCCGGAGGCTCAGGAAGAAGTTGCGCAAAAAATGGTGGAATTGCACAAAGAGACACCAGGGCGGATGACGCCAGCTAGCACTGCCAAGCTGCGTGAAAAATACGACGCCGAATGCAAAGTCCTTCTGAAGGCCGCCATGTGAAGATCCTGGTGCTTGTGAGAGCTGTTACCCTGGCGGTAGCAGCATAAGCAGCCATCATCGAGCTCGGCCCAGCGCCGGGCTTCTTGTTTCTGCCAAGCGCCCTGCTCTGCTATGGTGGCGCCCTCTTATCGCAATGGAAGCATCGAAGAATGGACTCATGGAAGGCTCTGGCCATCGCCCTACTGGCATCGGTCAGCACACAGGCCGTATCAGGTGATGGCGCCAACCCTATCGCTGCAGCGATATTTCTCACAATCTCCGCGCCAACTATTTTAGTTGGATTCACCACTTCTCTTACGACCGAACCGCCAAAGATTTTCAAGTCAGCCAAGACGGACGCCCTGGCGTTCATAGGTTCGGATGGCGAGATCCGCGGTGCTGAGTTTGAGCAGGCGGTGCGCTTTTATCGTACGACTTACACACCGCCACTGATGAATGATCAGCAGCTCGCGCAGGCCATCGCAACAACGTACTGAGGTGAGCGCCCGGCTCTTATGTGGGCCCTCTGCCTGAGCAGAAAAACATCCCCTATCCAAAGCAAATGCCGCATGGTATCAATTAGCTATCGCCAAGTTTTCACGGAGAAACTGCGATGAGGGTCTTTGGATTAGCACTACTCGCACCAACCTGCCTGATCAGCTTCTTCATCAGCAGCGGCGACAATGGAGTCGCTCTTGCAGCTGATCTTCTGTTCTACATCAGCGCCGTAGCACTTTACCTATTCCCCTCAATCTATACCGTCCTAGTCGAGCCGATTCCTCCCCGCCGGGTATTTGTAATAAATCTACTGACCGGATGGACGCTGATCGGCTGGTGCGTGGCTTACTACATGGCTTTGTGCAATCCAGAGAGCCAGCAAGTCGAGGATAAGCTCCACGAGCAGTTATAGGCCTGTAGGGACTCGCTAGCCCTCCCTCCGAGCCTCATTGTTGGCTGTACGCCACGAATGCTAAAGTGCTGACTCAATTATGGGAGGGATCCGATGAAAGCAATGATCGCAGCCGTTCTTATCTCGACGGTTACGGCCTCATCTGCCATTGCGGCAGACAAAGCATACGACTGCCCTCAAATGGATAAGATGGCCGAATCTGTGATGAAGGCCCGCCAAAACGGCGTTCCCATGGCAAAAATGTACGAAGCGTCCGTGACCGATAACAGCTATACGTCCAGAGTCTTCAAAATGCTTATTGATGGTGCGTACAAAGAGAGCGCCTACTCATCTCCCAAGTACAAAGAAAAGGCAATCGTAGATTTCAGAGATACAATCTTCCAGGCCTGCCTTCAGCAACAGGAGCAAAAAGGCTAAAGATCGCAAAGCCCGCCAAGCCCGCCAAGCGCGGGCTTTTTCATACCCGTCAGAAAGGCGCCAGCTCCTCTTCCTGCTCAAACTCAAGCTCTCCCCTGCCCGCCACCTCGACTTCCTGCTGCTCCCACCTCACGGTCACGCTGCCGTCGTCATTGAGCGTCAACTCGAGTTCGTCAGTGTCGGCAATCACACTCAGCACCTCTTCCCACTCTCGATCCCCGTCCGTGTCCAGGCGATGAATCGTCACCCAGCGCTGCGCCTGCGCGACCGGGTGATTGATCATCGATGAGACGCGCAGACCCAGGCGCGCCATACCGCTCATTTCCTGTCGTGCTGCCGGTGCCGCCTGCTTCTTCGCCATAAAATCCCATCCCGGTTAAATGCTGTATATCCATACAGCTAATGGAAAAATCATAGCTCACTGCTAACTGGCGCGTAAAGCGCTTATGGACCTCATTCCTAGGCCAGGCGCGTCCTGGCGGACCGAAATAATTTCGCCCATCGCTAAATATTTAGCTTGGAGCTATTGACGACATTTTAGCTTAAGGCTAAATTAATCCCATCGCAGCGACTTACGAGGGACTGCGAAGGGCCTCCGCCCGCCGCTCTTTAACAACATGCGCCATACACGATTACCCGGCTCACGCTGGGAGGTCAGCCCCGGCTATCACCTGTGGGGCGAGAGGAAGTCAGGTGAACAAAACGCGCTGCCACTACTGGTGACCGGCGACAGACAGGCCCGAAAGCCTGCCAACGATGGGATACCCCATACGGCTGTCGAGGTGTTGACCGAACTGGCGAATGACCTGGTAAGCGGCGCGGAAAACAGAATTACCCGGGGAACACTGCACATCCCACCGGGAGGAATCCGAAAGGTAGCAGCAGCCCGCACATGCGGAACCACCCTTCCCCACCTCTATTACGTCAGCACTCCTCCCCCGCGCCCATCGGCAACCAGCGGGAGGCATGAGTGTTGACGAATACAGGTGAACCAACGAATGGAGTTGACCATGAATCAAAGTCAGCACGCTTACTGCGACGTAGCGCTCGCAATGAATCAGCGCCGCAACATGGCCTTGGCGCTTTGCCTCGGCCTGGTCGGCTCCAGCGCACCGAAGACGTCGCCGTTGTTTCGGGTTATCCCGGCCGGCAATGAGTTCTTCCACGTCGTCGACTCGTCCACTGGCAAGGTGAGAGGGTTCCGTCGCAACCACAACGAAGCCTGTGCCCTCGCCCGCAAACTCGAAAGCAAGTAACGAACCCTTCCCTACCCGTATCAAAACCAAGGCGCCCCGCAAGGATGGCGCGGGAGACAGTCATGTCTAGAAAAATCGTCGCCTTCCGCAACAAGGGTGTTATTGACCCGAAAAGCATCACCACCTTTGGCGTTTCCTCCAAGGAGGGTGAAGGCGCCATCGGGTTCTTCGGCACTGGCTTGAAGTACGCAATCTCCATCATCCTGCGCCAGGGCGGCTCGATCACCATCTACGCCGGTAAGGATAAAATGGAGTTTGGCACGCGCCAGGAAAAGATCCGTGTCGACGAGTTCACCTTCGTGACTATGAACGGCCAGGCGCTTGGGTTCACTACCGAGGTCGGCAAGACCTGGGAAACCTGGCAGGCCTTCCGCGAACTGTACTGCAATACCCTGGATGAGCAAGGCGAGTGCTTTGTGACCGATGAAGAGCCTGAGCCAGCCGAAGATGAAACGCTGATCATCGTGCGTGGCAAGGACTTCTACGATTCTTGGGTCAACCGTGACGCCATCATCCTGGGATCGGAGCCGCTTCATCAAATGCCAGGCCTGGACGTTCATGCCGGGGCCTCTGAATATGTTTTCTATCGCGGGATTCGCGCACTGAAGCTGTCGTCGCCGTCGATTTATACCTACAACATCAGTTCGTCGATGGATCTGACAGAAGACAGGACAATCAAGCATTCCTTCTACGCCGACCATTACATCCGGCAGGGGCTTAGCCAACTTACCGACAAATACGCCATCTCACGCGTAGTCGTGCCTGACGATGGGGTCTACGAGCGGTCTATCGACTTCTCCAGTACAACCCCAAGCGAAGAGTTCGCCACGGTCGTGCGCGTACTTGCGAAGTCCTTTACCAAGGGGCTGAACCATTCTGCGGTCACTGCGTGCCGCGGGAACCTGCTCGACTCGCTTGCCAACGTCGAGCACATGCCGCTGACCAGCATTGACCAGGTGCGGATGGATCGCGCTATCGCGTTCTGCAAGGGCATCGGCTTCTCGGTTGATGAGTACCCCATTGTGGTTACCGAGTTCCTGGGTGAAGGCGTTCTTGGGCGCGCCCACAACGAACACATCTTCATCAGCAAGCGGACGCTGATGATGGGCACCAAGATGCTTTGCGGGACGCTGATCGAAGAGTTCATCCATCTGCGTCACAAGCTTCGTGACGAAACCTACGAAATGCAGAATTTCCTGTTCGATGCGCTGGTTTCGATGGGCGAGCAACTTACCGGCGAGCCCTTGTAATTCCCCTCATAACGCACAACGCGTCGCTACCAGCCGCGCCGGAGGCTCTATGTCTCAAGAAAGTGAATCACCTCTCTCTGCGGCAGATCTGCGAACGATTGCCCACGCCGCGCCAACCGCCAAGATTGAGCGAGAAGAACTCGATGCTGCCCACCGCCAAGCCGAGCGAGAGCGCATCGAGCGGCTTGGTGGGTCGGCTGAGTTGGTTCTGGACCTGGAGGCCAGGCTTGCAGCCGCCGTCGATGATCGAAAGCGCGCACAGGTCGAGGCGAACTACGCCAAGAAGAAGCTGGAGCAGGTTTTCGAGTCGATCAGCGCCGCGGTGGGTCGGGATGTTCGCCAGCTCAGCGTCGTGCACCTCGGCATGGCATTGACAGCCAGCCAGTCGAAGCTGGTCACGCTGGCCGGCTACATCGACAAGGCGCGGACGCTGGATGACCTGGTAGTGGTCAAGCGCGTAGCCAGCAACCTGGGAGTCATCCAACCGCAAACCATGGCCCAAGCAGCTCAGCTTATGGGCCTGAGCCACCGGAGAGTCGTATGAGCCCTGCAATGGCCGCCCAGTTCGACTGGATGATGGTCGGCGCCTTCTCGCCTGACCGATTTACCGGCGAGCAGCGCAAAGAGTACGAAGACGAAGCCCGCCGCATCCAACGGCAGTGGGACAACCAACCAAGCTGAGGAAACTCAAATGTTCAAGAAAGCCGAACGCAAGCAGGCCAAGCTACGGCTGGCACTTGCCGGGCCGTCTGGATCAGGCAAAACCTACTCCGCACTCCTTCTCGCACAGGGGCTGGGCGGGCGAATCGCGGTGATCGATACGGAGCATGGCAGCGCCTCGCTGTACGCCGACATCGCGGACTTCGACACGCTAGAACTGCACGCTCCCTATTCCCCAGAGCGCTACGTCGACGCTATCACCGCTGCCGAGCAGGCCGGTTACAGCGTTCTCATCATCGATAGCTATTCCCATGAGTGGACAGGCTCCGGCGGATGCCTCGAATCGAACGAGAAGCTTGCCCACCAGAAATTCAAGGGCAACACCTGGGCAGCTTGGAATGAAACAACACCGCGCCACCGGCGGCTGACCGACAAGATCCTGACCAGCTCGCTGCACATCATCTGCACCATGCGGAGCAAAACGGAAACCGTGCAAGGCGAAGGGAAGAAGATTCTCAAACTGGGCATGAAATCTGAGCAGCGCGACGGCACAGATTACGAATTCACCGTGGTGCTGGACCTGACTCATGACGGGCACACCGCCATGGCGAGCAAAGATCGAACGAAGTTATTCGAAGAGCCTGAGCTGATCACCGAAGAAACCGGCCGACGGTTGCTGGCGTGGCTGAACTCGGGCGTCAGCCCTGAGGAGCGCGCCAAGGAGTTGCTGGTGGATGCACTGGCTGATATCGCCACAGCCAAGGATATGGCCTCGCTGCAGTCGGCGTTCAACGCAGCCAAAGCCATTGCTTTAGGCTTTGACGATCTCGTTCAACAGGTAGTGGCCGCCAAAGACAAGCGCAAAAACGAACTCTCCCCACAAAGGCAATTAGCATGACCGCTTATATCTTCGACAGCGAAACAACCGGTTTGAACGATCCGCACTTGGTTGAGGCTGCATGGCTGAAACTCAGCTGCGTCAGCAGTCTAGCTATAACCGATTCGTTCTTGCATCGCTACAAGCCAGGCAAGCCGATAGAACTGAGCGCGTTGGCCACCAGCCACATCCTCGACGAGGAACTGACTGATTGCCCACCTCACACCGATTTTGCTCTGCCGGAAGACGTCGTATACCTAATCGGGCACAACGTCGACTACGACTGGCGCGTAATCGGCGAGCCAAATTTGAAGCGCATCTGCACCCAGGCCTTAAGCTCGAAGCTCTGGCCGAGCGCTGGCAGCCACACCCAGTCCGAAGTAATCGAGATAACGGGAATCGGCAGGCAGACGCTGCTCGCCATGTCGAAAGAGTTCGACTTCAAGTTCAAGCGATCCGCCCACGGCGGCCATAACAGCCCAGAGCGAAAGAAGGCCCTGGCTGAGCGAGATGCAGTGCTGGTCGAGCGGATCAAGGCTTACAAGGAGCTTGGAATAAGCAGGCGCCGGGTATGCGTAAAGCTCCACATCACCAGCGGCACACTCAAGCGGATACTCGAAAAGTACTCGATCGACTATCCCATGTCTGCTGCAGGTGGTAACCGATGCGCCGCATAGCCCGCACCCAGCAACGCAAACGCCAAACCTGGCTCGCACTGCCGGCCAGCGGAATAGAAGAGGTAGGTCATGGCTGCCGAACAGAAGGAACGCACAGCCAAGCTTGCCGAGAAACGGCAGGAACTGGGCGAGCAGGAATTACGGCACACGGTCCCGTACGGCACTCGGCAGATGCTCGACGAGTTGATGTGCTGGCATGAGATCGAAGAGGTCAGCGAGGCAGTGCAACTGATGGTGATCAACGCCAAGGCCGATGATCTGCCACCGGCGCCGCCGAAGATCAAAGGCCCGACCGACATCATCCGCCATTACTTCCGCCAGGGAATGCGCGACCGGCTGGCAACGCTCACCGCCGAACTGGGCGAGACGAAGAACAGGGCGACCATCTGGCGACTGATTGCGCACGCGCATTCATTGGGCGTCAAGAAGTCTGCGCATCTCTTCGAAATTCCGCGCCACGATTTGACTGTATCTGAAAACGTGGCGCGCAGATTACAGCAAGCAGGATTCGCCGAATCGCTTCAGATGGATGCTAAGGACGATAGCGCGAGTGGTTGAAAAATCATACTGTCGATCAATCAAGGTGATAATTTTGACAAATGAGCTTCATCGCTGCCAAGCAGTTGCTCTCCAATAAATATTTAAAACATCACCACAAGCCCTTGGTCAATAATGGGCTCAGCACATATCCTGTCATAGCAGTCGCAAGAGATATGACAACGACTGCGGAGGTCATCTTCAAGACCCTAAACGACTTCTCACCTGCTTTTACTCTTTCCCATTCCCTCTTAAGCTCCTCCTGTATTCTTACAACTAACGTCTCGATCTTGTGCAGCATTTCTTCTTTCGTGCCTCCGGTAGTTTCGTCCTGAAGCCAAGCGATCGTCTCTAATATGTCTGTATGTTCATCCACATTCAGGCGAAGTCTAATTCTTGACAAAAGGTAACTTGTTTCCGCAAAATCACGAGATATCGATAGAACATAATCTTTAATTTCGTCATTAGACTTTTTATTTACTATATCTGCTGCGCCAGCTAAAGAATGAGCCGTTCCAACAAATCTCGATATATCATCTCGAAGAGCGTCTATCCAGGCTTGGCGGAATTCTGATGTTTTTTGATCCTTCGACAAAATGGCCATTACCAGAGATACGATGCCAGCTATGAGCGCAGTCAGTATTGCACCCACAAACGGTACGATTAATTCTTCCTTCATATTATAAATCCTTAAAAACTCTATCGACTAGATATCCGTGTCGATGTCTAGGCGGCACTTAATACCCCAACCGAAACCAAATTGCCACCACCGACTACCGGAGGGCGGCGCCTGACTGGAGATAATCCATGGACGACCAGTTCTATCTGCAAGACAGCCGCAGCCACGCCTACGTCGGCGACGGGTTGTCGTTCTGGGGCTTTGGCGGCTCCGGATATGTCACCGACTTGGAAAAGGCCCAGGTGTTCACTCGTGAAGGCGCTTGCGATCACCGCGACACGGACATACCGTGGCCCAAGGCCTATGTCGATGCCCGGGCGCGCGTCGGAGTTGATTGCCAGAACGTGACATTGAGCGAGGCGCTGGACCAGCACCCTGACGCAGCAGAGTTTTACATCCAAAAGCCGCAGTGCTGGAACGGCAACAACCTGATTTGGCTTTGTGATGACGGCATGTTCAATAGCGACCTGTCAAAAGCAGTGGTAGTGCCAAGGGCGCACACCATTACCTGGATCGGAAAGCTGGGCCAGACAGGCGCCGTAGTGTGGCCTAAACCATACATCGACAAGTTTGCACGCCGTTTGGTTGAACGCGACGACGTGAACATCAAGGAGGCCTTGCGAGGCACCGGCATAAGGCTGGCGAAATCGCAAAAGCCACGAATGATGATGTTCAAATGCGATGGCTGCGGCCGGTTCATCAGCGACGCGCAGCGCTATCGGGAAGACTGCCGGAACTGCGGAGCTAGGAATACGCCATAGAACAATACCTCATTGAATCATAAGTTTCTTTTCAATTTTCTTCTCAAAATTGGAAATCAAGCTATCAATAAACATATATGCCTGCTCTGGAGTCCGGCAATTATTTTTTACGAACCAAGACCAGTGCCGATTAATCGATCCATTCATTCTCTCACCAAGCTTAGTATTAGAATCATAAGCCCCCATCCAAATAAATGAATTATTAAGAATAAAAAAACATCGATCCGTGAACTTGAAAATCTCAGCAGCCTCCGACTCAAGCTCGACACGCCAGGCAGATTGGGACTGCAGCACAAGCTCCTTTAATTGCATTTGTTGCTCCCTTGTCTCTTTAATCTCTGGTGATATCTTTTTCTCATCAAACCCCATATCGCTGGCGGTTATTTCATCATCGACTTCTACCATTTGAACTGCGAAATCCGCCCAATACCACATGTTTTGCATTCGAGTTCTATACCCATGAAGGCACGCGACAAGCCTGCGCGCGAGCTCAAGATCTGCAGCGGCATTAACTTGATGCTTCCAACTATTGATATTGGCTGCGGCGACGCATACAGCGACTACTGTCGCTAACGAGCCGAGTATCTCAAATAGATCATGCACGTTGCTCACAACGAAAAAATCGCTGCGGATCGGTACCGCTGCCCATACAGCACCGCAAGCAAAAAGTAAAAACGAACAAAGCCAAACGACCCAGTCACGACTCATAACCCACTCCCCTGTAGATCCCGGAACTATACCGGCGAGGATCCTCTATGTCCGCACAACAGAAGAAACACCCCTTCGATTTCAAAACCCAATACGGACTCGGCTTCAACCCTCAGGACGATGAGATCGTTGTCGACTTCTTCTGCGGTGGTGGCGGTGCCGGGACCGGGTTGGAAATGGGCCTGGGCCGCGCGGTGAACGTTGCGAAGAACCACAGCCCGCAAGCGATCAGCATGCACACCATGAACCACCCAGGCGCCCAGCACTTCACCACCGACGTGTTCGAGGGTGATCCGGACACCGAATGCGGCGGCAAGGCGGTGGGCTGGTTCCACATGTCGCCGGACTGCACGCACCACAGCCAGGCGGCCGGCGGCCAGCCGCGCAAGCGTGAGATCCGGAACCTTTCGTGGATCGGCTTGAAGTGGGGAGGCAAGAAGCGGCCCCGGGTGATCAGCTTGGAAAACGTGAAACAAATCCTCCAGTGGGGGCCGCTGATCGCCAAGCGCGACAAGGAGACCGGGCGCGTAGTCACTTTGGACCTGGTACCGCACCCGACCAAGCCAAAGAGCAAAATCAACCGGGTCGCAGATCTGGGCGAACAGGTGCCGGTGTCGAATCAGTTTCTGGTGCCAGACCCGAAGCGCCGGGGCACCACCTGGCGCCGGTTCGTTCAACTGCTGGAGGGTCTGGGCTACGCCGTTGAGTGGCGAGTGCTCAGGGCTTGCGACTACGGCGCGCCGACCAGCCGGGAACGCCTGTTCATGATCGCCCGGTGCGATGGTCAGCCGATCGTGTGGCCTGAGCCAACCCACGCCAAGAACCCAGCCAAGGGTCAGCAGAAGTGGAAAACCGCCGCCGACTGCATCGACTTTACCGACTTGGGCAAAAGCATCTTCGGCCGCAAGAAAGACCTGGCCCCGGCCACCCTGCGCCGCGTTGCCAAGGGCATGAAGAAATTCGTCATCGACAGCGCGGCGCCGTTCATTGTGCCAATCGCCAACTGGTCCGGCGAGGCAGTGCAGTCGGCCGACGAGCCGCTGCGCACCATCACCTCCTACCCGAAGGGCGGCGCCTTCAGCGTGGTCAGCCCGATCATCGCACCGGCAACACACCAGGGCAGCGACCGCATCAACGATCCGCTCGACCCGCTGCCGACAGTGACCTGCGCGAACCGCGGTGAGCTGACACTGATCAGCCCGTTAATGGTTGGGGCCGGTGGCCCCGAGTATTCGGGCAAGCCGGTGGGCATGGACCAGCCGGTGGGCACGCTGATGACCCAGAACCACCGCTCGATCGCAGCGGCACACCTGGTGAAGTTCCGCTTCGATGACGCGGGCAAGGCGCTGGACGAGCCACTGCCGACCATCACCAGCGGCGGCAACTATCAGCGCCCGGCCGGCGCCGCTCACGCCATGGGCATATCCACGGTGTTCATGGCTCAAATGAATGGCGGTTTCAATACTACCGACGCCAAGAGCATCGAAGACCCGATGACCACGGTGACCAACACCGGCAGCCAGCAACAGCTGGTGGCGGCGAACCTGGTGCACTTGCGTGGCAACTGCGATGCACGGGACGCAAATGATCCGCTGCACACCATTAGCGCAGGCGGCCAGCACCACGGGTTGGTGAGCGCATTCATGGAGCGTGCATTCGGCGGCAGTGTTGGCCAGGGCCTGGAAGATCCGGCGCCGACCATCACGGCCGGCGGCGGTGGCAAGAGCTCACTGGTGTCGCTCACCCTCTCGCCAGAGCATGAAGCGGGCGCCCTGCGCGTTGCCGCTTTCCTGATCAGCTACTACGGCACGGAGAACATCAGCGCTTGCGACTCACCGGCGCCGACGATCACTACCAAGGATCGGCTGGCAATGGTCACCGTGATGGTGAAGGGCACGCCCTACGTGATCGTCGATATCTGCCTGCGGATGCTGAAGCCGTCCGAGCTGTACAAAGCCCAAGGCTTCCCCGCCGACTACATCATCAACCACGGAGCCGACGGCAAGCCGTTCACCAAGACTCAGCAGGTGCACATGTGCGGCAACAGCGTGAGCCCTCCGCCTATGGCAGCGCTGGCACGCGCCAACGACCCGTGGCGCGCAGAAGAACGCCAAGCACACGCCGCGTAACTCCCCAACTCCACAGCCGGGCATGCCCGGCAAGGACTCCCCATGCGCACTAAAGACAACCAAGATCCGCAATCCACCCGACTCGGCACGATGGTATTTACGATCGCCAACGAGCTCGTCAACCATTACGGCAAGAAGCTTGATCGAGAAACGATCGACGAGATCACGCGCAACCTCACTTGCGAGATGTGTCAGGGGCCTACCGCATGGGCATTCAGCAGTAAAAGTCAGCCAGGCGAGCAATTCGTAACGCTCCAGGCCAGCCGCGCCAACCGCGTCTACGTGGCTGGGCCAATGACGGGTATCGCCGACTTCAACTACCCGGCCTTCAACGCCGTAGCCGATCAGCTGCGCGCCCAGGGCTACGAAGTCGAAAACCCGGCAGACCACGGAATCGTCGAGGGCGCGCAGTGGGCCGACTACATGGCCTACGACCTGACGCGCCTGGGTCTGTGTGGCGTGATCGCACTTCTGCCCGACTGGGAGAAGTCGCAAGGCGCACGCCTGGAAGTCCTGATTGCGGAACAACTCGGCATGACGGTTGTGAATGCCCATGATCTGGTAACGAGGGAGAATGCCGCAGTACCAACATTTTTCAAGCTGATGTAAAAAGTACAGCTGCCATTTCAAACATTCACTGGATTCCGACCAACACATGCAGATCATTCGTACTGGAACAGTATTGACTGGCGAATACGCCGGTTGGACGATAGAAATTCAGGATGACCGCGCAGGTGAAACCGGAGGTTATTACCTGTTCCTGGTCCAGAACGAATCAAATGGTTTCGATTCTTGGTTTGAACTCATAGAGCAGCTGCAGCAGCAAATTTCAGAACTCGACGTTCGCTGGAATTAGCGCCTCGCTCTTTCGTTCCACCCCTCCCCATCCCCCCTTCAAAGTCAGCCGCTATAGCGGCAAGGACGAAGTCATGCCCGAAGAAAACAAACACGACTTGGCTGCAGCTGACCGCAAGCTACTCATCCAGGCCGCGCACTCCGCGCGAATCGATATAGAACGGTGCACCTGCAGCGATCCAAAGTGGCCTTTCCGGCTGGCTGGCAAGTCCGGCGTCCGTGGCCACTGGAACCCCCTCATCAACGACGGGGATGCGCTACGCCTGGCTGTGGTGATGGGGCGCATGGAGCGCCTGGGCGTGGCCATTCACATAGTCGAGCCGTTCGACGGCGACACCGGCCCATACACCTACGTGGATGCTGAGCGCTTCGGCGAGCAGACCATGTATCACCAAGATGATCCTTTCGGGACGACTCGCCGCGCAATAGTTGAGGCAGCTGCTGAAATTGGGAGGAGGTCGTGACCGCCACCCTCTGGTTCGCCTATGTGTTCATCTACAAGGGGCCAAGGCCATGAGGAAGGTAAGCCGTTTCGTAGATGATCCCAAAGCACAGTACGGCTTCCGCTCAGTGCCGGCGACCTATGAGGACGCTGAGAAAATAACCGGATTTCGCCTGGACCGTCGCATCAACTACCTGATCACACAGGAAGGAGAAGTTGAGCAGGAAAGCTGGTGCACCTTGGATTGCTCCGGATGCAGCTGCGGGTGCGAGGGTGGCTGCAGCTGTGGCCCATCCACGGGATGTAGCGAATGCGGCTACACCGGCAAAAGCCGCCATTACTTCAGCTTCCCGCCCTCACCGCCAGAACGCAAGAAGCCCTAACCCCAATCCCCCTACATGCCTGCCGGTGAGCATCAAGGCTGTTTCTTGCCCTTCGCCAAGCCACAAACCATCAAAACCAAACCGGGAATCCAAAGGGCTGGCGCAGTGATCGCGATGCCGCAGATTGCCAACGGGATCCCAGTCAAAAACAAAGGGTTTCTAAACGCCTTATCCATTTCGCGCCACCTGTAAGAATTTTTCTCATTAAAGCACAAGTGCCTGCCGCAAAGCGGTGGACCACTTTCTGCCGCCCAGCGCGGCAAGGACACCACTATGGAAATTCAAAGCGAAACCCTTGCCGAGGAAGAGATCGCGGCAATCACCGGTTACATGATCCCGTCAGGCCAGATCTCCTGGCTCAATCGAAACGGCTGGAAGTATGTGCTGACCCGCGCGCGCCGACCTGTAGTAGGCCGCTTCTACGCCCGCATGAAACTGGCAGGCGTAAAACCATCAGCAGAGAATGTCGCGGCCGAAGCCTGGTCACTGGATCTGTCAAAAGTAGGATAAATCGATGCGAGCAAAAAAGGCGGCGAACAGGGACCTGCCGCCGCGAATGATTCGGCGCGTGCGCACGCTGAAAGGCGGTAAAGAGTGGGTTGGGTACTACTACGACGGGAGGAATGAAGACGGGAAGCGGGTAGAGATCCCGCTCGGGGGTGACTTGGACATCGCCAAGGCTGAATGGGCAAAGCTAGATTGCAAGCCGGTGCCGAAGAAGAACGCTCTGCTGGGCCAAGTGTTTGACCGGTACGAACGGGAGATCGTCCCGGGCAAGGCGCCCAAAACGCAAAGCGATAACCGGCTGAGCCTGAAACAGCTGCGCAATGTGTTCAGTGACGCGCCTATCGATGCGGTTACGCCGCAGATTATTGCGCAGTACCGCGACAGCCGCACCGCCAAAGTTCGAGCCAACCGGGAGATCTCCCTGCTGTCACACATCTACAACATCGCACGCGAATGGGGATTGACTGAGGCCAACCCCGCCGCCGGTGTGCGCAAGAACAAAGAGGCGCCGCGCGACTTCTACGCCAGCGAGGAAATCTGGAGCGCCGTATACGCGGTGGCAACCTCAGAGCTGCGCGATGCAATGGATCTGGCATACCTGACTGCCCAGCGCCCGGCTGACACGCTGTCAATGCGGGAGGCCGACGCGGTTAACGAATTCCTGCAGGTATCCCAAGGCAAGACGTCCAAGAAGCTGCGGATCCGCCTGACGGCCGCCGGTGCGCTAAATGATTTGGGCATGCTGGTTGAGCGCCTGACTGCGCAGAGACGCGCGCGGGGGGTTCGAAACCCTTATCTGATCGTCACGGAGGACGGGAGGCAAGTGACCAAGCACATGCTGCGACTGCGTTTTGACGATGCGCGCGACAAGGCAATCGTCATCGCCAGGGGCGCAGGTGATGGGGTGTTGGCCGCGAGTATTCGGCAGTTCCAGTTCCGTGACATCCGCCCAAAAGCGGCCAGCGAAATCCTGGACCTGGGTGATGCCAGCCGACTGCTGGGGCACACCGACAAACGCATAACCGAGACGGTTTACAGGCGTGTCGGGGAGATCGTGAAACCGACCCGCTGACATCGAGTTGCGGAAACTGCCTGAAATGATGCGGAAACTATCAGGCTCTAAGCTGGTAGGAGCATCAAGCCCCAGAAACACAAAAGCCCCGCTAGTGCGGGGCTTTTGTTTGAATCTTGGCGGGAAACCAGGGATTCGAACCCTGGAGACGCTATTAACGTCCGCCGGTTTTCAAGACCGGTGCATTCAACCACTCTGCCAATTTCCCTTGTGCATCACAGGATTATAGTAGCCCATCCCGTCTCAGCGGGCGCCATAATACCCGAATGAAACACACTGTCAAACTCTTGCCATCGCTTGTTACAGAGCGTCTGTTATGATCTTTGCGACTGAACGTTTCAAAACCGAAGGAGTGTCGCCATGCGCGAACAGAATTACGCAGTGAATGGTAACGCGCAGGCTGAGCAGCTTGAAGTCAGCCGCGTGTTGCGCAACACCTATGGCCTGCTCGCCCTTACCCTCGCATTCAGCGGCGTGATGGCGTTCGTGGCCCAGCAGATGCGCGTCGGCTACCCGAATATCTTTGTCGTGCTGATCGGCTTCTATGGCCTGTTCTTCCTGACCAACAAGCTGCGTGACTCGGCCTGGGGCCTGGTGTCGGCGTTTGCCTTGACCGGTTTCATGGGCTTTATCCTCGGCCCGATCCTCAACCGTTACCTCGGCATGGCCGGCGGCGCGGAAGTGGTCAGCTCGGCGTTTGCCATGACCGCACTGGTGTTTGGCGGCCTGTCGGCCTACGTGCTGATCACCCGCAAGGACATGAGCTTCCTGGGTGGTTTCATTACCGCTGGTTTCTTCGTGTTGCTGGCGGCTGTGGTTGCGAGCATGTTCTTCCAGATCAGCGGCCTGCAATTGGCGATCAGCGCAGGTTTTGTGCTGTTCTCCTCGGTGTGCATCCTGTTCCAGACCAGCGCGATCATCCACGGTGGTGAACGTAACTACATCATGGCGACCATCAGCCTGTATGTGTCGATCTACAACCTGTTCATCAGCTTGTTGCAGATCTTTGGCATCATGAGCCGCGACGACTGATTGTCAGCGCAATAAAAAATGCCCCGCATCGAAAGATGCGGGGCATTTTTGTTTGAAGGGGCTTAATACTGGTTGGGCTCCATTTCCAGATCGACCTTGAAACGCTCTGCAATGTCGCGCTGGATACGCTGGGCCAAGTTCGCAATATCGTGCCCTGTGGCATCGCCATAGTTGACCAACACCAGCGCCTGCAACTTGTGCACGCCGGCATCGCCGTCACGGAAGCCCTTCCAGCCTGCCTTGTCGATCAGCCAGCCGGCCGCAAGCTTCATCTGCCCATCGGCCTGCGGGTACGCCACCAGGTCCGGATAGCGCGCCTGCAGCTCAGCCGCCAGCACCTGGGACACCAGCGGGTTCTTGAAGAAGCTGCCCGCATTGCCCAGCTCGGCCGGATCGGGCAGTTTTTCCCGGCGGATACTGCAGATCGCGCGGCTGACGTCACTCGGTGTTGCCTCGGTGATCCCCTGCCCCGCCAGGCGCTGCTGCACCGGACCGTAGTCGAGTTTCAGGCGGCTGGCGCGGCTCAGGGCAAAGCGCACCCGCAAGATCAGCCAGCGCGCGGTCTCGTGTTTGAACAGGCTGTCGCGGTAGGCAAAGTTGCATTCTTCCAGGCTGAAATTGCGCAACTCGCCGGTGTGACGATCCAGAGCGGTCAGGCCGGCGAATACATCCTTGATCTCGACACCGTAGGCGCCGATATTCTGCATGGGCGCGGCGCCAACGGTACCGGGGATGAGGCTGAGGTTTTCCAAGCCGCAGAAGCCTTGTTCCAGGGTCCATAGCACGAACGGATGCCAGGCCTCGCCGGCTTCGGCCTCGACCACCACCTGCGTGCCGTCGTCGTGCAACACACGGATGCCCTGGCTGGCCATGCGCAGCACCAGCGCCGGAATGTCCTGGGTCAACAGCAAGTTGCTACCGCCGCCGATCACCAGCAGCGGCACCGCGTGTGCCGCCGAATAGGCCAAGGCCTCACGGACATCATCGTCGCTGCGGGCCTCGGCGAACAGCTGGGCACGCACGTCAATGCCAAAGCTGTTGAATGGCTTGAGCGACACCTGCGCAAGCACCTGCAAGGTCATAACCGCCCCTTCAATTCGATCACCAATAAATCACAGGCACGTTCAATCAGGTCCAGGACCCGTTCAAAGCCTTGTTCGCCTTCGTAATACGGGTCCGGCACTTCGTCCACTTCGGCGTCGTAACGGCGCAGGAAAAGGTCCAGCTCAGCCTTGCCCTGGCCCGGCTGCAGGGCCTTGAGGTTGCGCAGATTGCTGTGATCCATGGCCAGGATCAGGTCATAGCGCGCAAAGTCGGCGCGAGAAACCTGCTGGGCACGCTGGGCCGACAAATCGTAGCCGCGCACCAACGCCGCACGCTGGCTGCGCTGGTCCGGCGGGTTGCCGACATGCCATTCACCCGTCCCGGCGGACGCGACTTCGACCTGCCCCGCCAGCCCCGCTTCGCGCAATTTATGGCGCAGCACGCCTTCTGCGGTGGGCGAGCGGCAGATATTGCCCAAGCAGACAAACAGAACCTCCATCAGGCCCCCAGCAGGCGACGGACGCGCTCAAGGTCTTCCGGAGTGTCAACACCGGCCGGCGGTGCTTCCAGCGCATCGCCCACGTGGATGCGCACGCCATGCCACAGGGCCCGCAGTTGCTCCAGGGACTCGGTATTTTCCAGCCAGCATGGGCCCCAGCTGACGAAGTCATGCAGGAAGCCGGCGCGGTAGGCGTAAATGCCGATATGGCGACGGTAAGGCACGCCTTCCGGCAACACGTCAGGCTGCTTGGCGAAGGCGTCGCGCGCCCAAGGCAAGGTCGAACGGCTGAACGTCAGCGCCAGGCCGTTGATGTCACTGACTACCTTTACCACGTTCGGATTGAACAGGGTCTCGATGTCTTCAATCGGCTCGGCCAGGGTCGCCATGCGTGCTTCGCCATGGGCGGCCAGGTTGGCGGCCACCTGGTCGATCACACTGGGCGGGATCAGGGGTTCGTCGCCTTGCACGTTGACCACGATGGCGTCAGGCGCCAGGCCAAGCTGGGTGGCGACTTCGGCCAGGCGGTCGGTGCCAGAGTTATGGTCTTCGCGGGTCAGCACCGCCTCGGCACCGAAGCCCTTGCAGGCTTCGATGATGCGCGGGTCGTCGGTGGCCACCACCACGCGCTCGGCGCTGCTCTTGCAGGCCTGTTCCCACACCAGCTGGATCATCGGCTTGCTGCCGATCAGTTGCAGCGGCTTGCCCGGCAGACGGGTCGAGGCGTAGCGGGAAGGAATGACAACGGTAAAGGCGGTGGTCATTTATCCAGGCGCTCATCGGTGGTCAGGGTGCGAGCTTCGCTTTCCAGCATCACCGGGATGCCATCACGGATCGGGTAAGCCAGGCCGGCGCCTTTGCTGATCAGCTCGGTTTTGTCGGCGCTGAGCTTGAGCGGGCCTTTGCAGATCGGGCAAGCGAGGATATCGAGCAATTTGGTGTCCATGAGTGTTTCCTGGAAAGCAGCGGTTTAAGGCAAAAGGCGGGCAGGCAACAGACGCATCAGCTGCGTGTCGAACCAGGCGACGAACGCCGGCGACGGCAGTGCATCCACCGCAAGGTACCACCAGTCGGGCTGGGCAAAGGCGCGGCACTTCACCGCGTCCTTCTCGGTCATGACCAGCGGCAATGACGGCGTAAAATTCAGGACTTCGGCGCTGTAAGTCGCGTGGTCGGCAAACCCATGGGGTATCGGCTGCCAGTGTAGCGTTTCAAGGGTATTGAAGAAACGTTGCGGGTTGCCGATGCCGGCAACCGCATGCACCTGCTGACCTGCTGGAAAATGATCCACCGGCTGCCGCTCGCCGGTCAGCAGGTTGACCAGTGCGGTGGGCTGCAAGCGAAAGGCGAAACCATCGTCTCGATCACTGGCGGCGCCGTTGTACAACAGCGCATCGACGCTCTGCAGACGTTCAACAGGCTCACGCAACGGTCCCGCCGGCAGGCAACGGCGGTTGCCCAGGCCCCGGGCAGCGTCGATCAGCACCAGTTCAAGGTCACGGGCCAGGCGGTAGTGCTGGAGACCGTCGTCGGAGAGGATCAGGTCCAGGGTTTCGCTGGCCAGCAGCGCCTGGACCGCACGGCTGCGATCGGGGTCAATCATCAACGGCACGCCGCAGCGCTGCACGATCAACAAGGGCTCATCACCCGCCACTTCGGCGCTCTGGCTGCCTTCGACCCGCCATGGCAACTGCGGCGGCTTGGCGCCATACCCTCGACTGACCACACCTACGCGCAAGCCGCTACGTCGGCAGTGTTCGATCAGCCACAGGATCAACGGCGTCTTGCCGGTGCCACCCACGGTGATATTACCGACCACCACCACCGGCACCGGCGATTGATAGATCTCGCCCTCACCCGCCAGGAAGCGTGCACGCTTGCGCTGCACCACCCGGCGATACAAGGACTCCAGCGGCCGCAACAGCGCAAGCGCCGGATGGCCCTCGTACCAGGCCTTGAGCAAACGATCAGACAGGGCCATCAGGGTTGGCCCGCCGCCTCGACAGTGGTCATGCGCAAATGGCTGAAACCGAGTTTGCCGGCGGCGTCCATTGCGGTGATCACGGCCTGGTGCTGGGTCTTGCCATCGGCACTGATCGACAGCGGCAGCTTAGTGTCGCCGCCGGACTCTTTCTGCAAGGCATCCATCAGGCTGGCCAGGTCGTTTTTCTCGAGTAACTGGTTATTCACCGAAAACACCCCGTCGGCGCTGATGGCGATGTCCAATTGCTTGACTTGCTGGTCCTCGGCCGGCGAACCGCTCACGGCCTCCGGCAGGTCGACGCGCAGTTCGGTCTGCCGGGTGAAGGTGGTGGTGACGACAAAAAACAGCAGCAGGATAAACACCACGTCGATCAGCGACGCGAGGTTGATATCGACGTTTTCCCGTTGCTTGCGGCGAAATTTCACGCTTTGCCCCCAACCAGGTCCACGTCACGGTCGCCCTGCACCACTTCCACCAGTTTGATGGCTTCCTGCTCCATGCCCACCACAAGCTCATCGATACGGCGTTGCAGGAAGCGGTGGAAGAACACCGAGGGAATACCCACCATCAGGCCTGCGGCCGTGGTGATCAGCGCCTTGGAGATACCACCGGCCAGTACGGCCGCGTTGGTGGTCATGCCGGAGCCCATGAACGAGCTGAAGATATCGATCATGCCCAACACCGTACCGAGCAAGCCGAGCAACGGCGCCATGGCGGCGATGGTGCCGAGGGCGTTGATGTAGCGTTCCAGTTCATGGATGACGCGGGCGGCGGCTTCCTCGATGCACTCTTTCATAATCTCGCGACCGTGCTTGGAATTGGCCAGCCCGGCAGCGAGGATCTCACCCAACGGGGAATTGGCGCGCAGCTCCTTGAGTTTTTCCTTATCGAGCTGTTTGTTCTTGATCCAGGACCAGACCTGCCCCAGCAAATGCTCGGGGGTCACGCGGCTGGCGCGAAGGGTCCACAGGCGTTCGGCGACGATGCCGAGTGCGGCGATAGAACTCATGATGATCGGCAACATCATCCAGCCGCCGGATTTGACCAATTCCCACACAGTGAATGTCCCCTCGAAAAAGTGCGCCACTTTACCATATAGGTGCGTCGACCACAGACCCCATCGGCCGCGGCTAGGGTAACCGCTCGCGCCAGAACCGGCGTTGACTGCGCGCAACTATCGGGGGCGTAAAAGCACCCAACTGCAGACGTACAGCGCCCTGCTCGGCGCTGTCATATACCTGGCTGCCCAACCGCTGGTAGCGTTCCATCACCTGTGGATGGGGATGGCCGAACGCATTGTTGCGCCCTCGCGAGATCAGCACGGATCGCGGAGCAAGCCGTTCCACAAAGGGCCAGGACGAAGAACTGCGACTGCCATGGTGCGGCGCTTGCAGCCAATCGGTGGGCACCGCCAGCGGTGACGCAAGCATGGCCTGTTCCGCCGCACGGCCAATATCACCGGTCAGCAGCAGGCGCTCGCCATTGGCCTGCACCTGCAAGACGCAGGACTTCGCGTTGCCACTTATGGCGTCCGGCCACTGCCAGAGTTCGAAGGTCACACCGTCCCAGATCCAGCGCTCGCCGCTGGTGCAAGGCTGGGTGGCGAGCGATGGGGGCAGACCTTCAGTTTCTCCGCCCACCACACGCTTGATCGGCATGCCATTGGCAATCGCCGCTGCACCCCCGGCGTGATCGGCATCGGCGTGGCTGAGCAGCAGCATATCCAGCTCTCCTACCCCGAGCTTTCGCAAAGACGGCAGTACCACGCGCGCACCCAAGTCGAATGTGCCGGAACGCGGGCCGGCGTCGTAGAGCAACGTGTGATGACGGGTGCGCAAAATCAACGATTGCCCCTGGCCGACATCAAGCTGCGTCACCTCCACCTGTCCGTCGGGCACCAGCGCTCGTGGGGGAAACACCGCCAGCAGAAACATCGGCCAACCCAACACACGAAACGGCACGCCCTTGGGCAGCAGGAGCAGCACTGCGCCCAGCAGACTTACCAACCAATACCCCAGCGGTACATCGGCCGGAATCCAGGCCGGCATCTGTCCGGCGAGCCACGCCAAGCCGTTGAACAAGGCACCCAGTGCCCCGCCCGCCAGCCACAGCAGACCTTCCCCTACAAACGGCAACGCCAGCAATGCAGTGCCCAACAAGGCCAGCGGCAACACCACCAGGCTGATCCATGGCACCGCCACCAGGTTGGCAAACGGCGCACTCAGGCTAATGGGCAGCCCCAACACCAGCAAGGCCGGAAACAACCCGATGGCAATCAACCACTGCGGCCGAGTCCACACCTGCCACAGGCTCCAGGGTCCCAGACGGCCACCAAACGCCAGGATCAGCACCGCAACCGCCGCAAAGGACAGCCAGAACCCCGGCTGCAAGCTGGCCAACGGCTCCAGGATCAGCACCCCATTGAGCGCCAGCAACAAAGGCCACCACAGCCCTAGGTGACGCAAGCGCAATCGCCACAACAACACCAGCCCAACCATCACGCAGGCGCGCTGCACCGGCACGCCAAATCCAGCCAGCAAGCCGTAACCCAGCGCCGTAGTGAACGCCAGCCCACAAGCCCAGGGCAGCCATGGCCAGGTTCGAGGCCAGCATCCATAGCGCGCCAAGCCAGCGATCAAACCGTAAATCAACCCCGCCAGCAGGCCGATATGCTGGCCGGAGATGACCAGCAAATGCACAGTCCCTGTATCCTGCAGCACCTGCCAATCAGCAGCCGCCAATCCAGAGCCATCGCCCAACACCAGGGCAATCAGGCCAGCCTCCCGGCCTTGGGCGTCCACCGCAAGCAAACGCTGACGCACACTGTCGCGCCAGGCGTTGGCAGCCGGTGCCAGGCGCTCTCCATCCTTTACCGTACCGGTGGCGCCAATGCGCTGGGCCAGCAGCCAAGCCTCCTGATCAAAGCCGTGGAAGTTCAGCAACCCGGCGGGCCGCTTGAGGGTGACGGCCAGGCGCCAGCGTTCACCGCTGCGCACGGGCGGCCCGCCACGCCAGGACACCCGGATGTGCGTGGGCAACCGGGCATTACGCGACCGACTGTCGGTCAGTACAAAGCGCACGCCCTCGTCCGTCTGTTGCGGAAGCCCGCTGACCCGCCCTTCCACCCAGCGCGTCTGACCGTCCAGTACTGGCTTGAGGCGATCATCCAGCGCCCACTGCGCGCTCATGCACGCCCAACTCAGCCCAAACAGGAAAAAAGCCAAGGGATACGTGCGAAACGGCAACAGCATCAGGGCCAGCACCAGCAAGGCGATCAGCCAACCGGTCGTCGGCAATGCCGGTAAAAAGCGCAAGGCCAGCAGCCCCAGCGCAAACGCGCACATCCCTGTCCTCATGAATCATCCTTTTCAAGTGATCCACTCAGTCTTAGCCGGATGCCCAGCACGGCCTATGATGTTTTGTCACAAAGTCTGAATTTTCTGTTTATAGAATGCGGGCATACTTGCCCCTCGAACTGACCTGGACCCCTTATGCCCCGGCGCTTATTCAAACGATACATGCCTGACCCCAGCAGTATCAGGGAACACAAGTCATTACAGTTCCTTGGCACCTTGCTGCATGACCCGAACCTCTGGCACCTGAACCGGCACTCGGTCGCGCGCGCAATGGCTGTGGGTTTGTTCGCGGCTTTTATTCCCATTCCGTTACAGATGCTGCTGGCCGCCGTCCTGGCGATCACCGTGCGCGGCAATATGCCCATCGCGGTCAGCCTGGTATGGCTGACCAACCCGATCACCATGCCGGTGGTGTTTATCTGCACCTACATGACAGGCGCCTGGTTGATGAATGTGCCCCCGCGCAGCTTGCCGGATGACCTGACCTGGGAATGGATCAGCGGCCAATTGAGCACGTTATGGCAGCCGTTCCTGCTGGGTTCAGTGGTGTTGGGGCTGGTGCTGGGTGCGCTCGCGTATTGCCTGACCATGGGCTATTGGCGCTGGTGGGTGGCCCACCAATGGAAAAAACGCAAACAGCGTCGCGCCTAGCAAGCCCGCAGACGCAGATGCACCCGCAGCCCTTTTCCGGTGTTTTGCGCCCACAAGCTACCGTCCTGGCGCTGCACGGCGTTGCGCGCGATGCTCAAGCCCAGGCCGAAGCCACCATCGCCGGGGCGTGATCCGTCCAGGCGGGTGAACGGTGCGAAGATCCGTTCCAGGTCCCCGTCATCGATCCCGCCGCCCTCGTCCTCCAGCCATACATGCCAATAGTCACCTTCGCGACGCCCATCCAGGCTGACCACACCGCCCACGGGTGAATGGCGAATGGCATTGCGCAGAATGTTTTCCAAGGCCTGGGCCAACGCATTCAGGTTGCCGCGCACCCAGCATTCCGGGCCGAGCAGACACGGCAGGTGCGACGCGGGCCAATCGCTTTCGAAGCATGCGTTTTCGCGCAACATATCCCACAGCGCCTGAAGCTGGATATCTTCCTGGGGCAGCGGCGCCCGCTCGGTGTCCAACCACGCCAGTTGCAGGCTGTCTTCCACCAGGCGTTGCATCGCATCGATCTCACGGCCAAGCCGCTCGCGCAGTTGCGTCAGGTCCTGCTCACTGTCACACGCCACGCGCAGGCGGCTCAGCGGCGTGCGCAGCTCATGGGACATGTCCCGCAGCAGTTGCTGCTGCAATACCACGGTGCCCTGCAAGCGCTCGGACATGTGGTCGAACGCGCGGCCCAGCTCACCCAATTCATCCTGACGACTGGTCGCGTCGTGGGACAGCCGCGTGTTCAACTGGTCAGCACGCCAGGCGTTGGCCTGCTCACGCAGTTGATTGAGGGGCATGATCAGCAGCCGATACAGGCCGACGCACAGCAACAGGGTAAACAGGCCGGGGATCACGCCATTGGTCACCACCCGCCAGAACAGTTGGTAGCGCCCCGGCATGAAGCGCTGCGGCAACTCGATCACCAGCGAGCCTGCGTTGGGGTCGACCGGAAACGGGATTTTCAGCCACGGCAGACCTTTGGCATGCCGGCTCACCGGCCAGTCCAGGCCACGCAGAAAGGTCAGGCGCTGGCTTTCCTTGTCGGTCAGCGGGTAGCTGCTCAGCGATTGCAAGTCATTGCCGATCACGCCGATCCAGGTGGTTTCGCGCTCGCCCATCTCCTGCAGCCACGCATCGACGCCAGCATTGCCGTCTCGGTTCCAGGCCTGCTCCGCTCGCAACGCGTAACCACTCAAGGTGATCCGCGCTTCATCGGACAGGTAGGCGTTCTTCTGCTCCATGTAGCGCCCCCACGACCAACTGAGCCAGATCATCAGCAAACAGAAGGCGATCAACAGGCAGGCCAGCTTCCAGAATAACGAGTGCTTGCCCGGCAGGCCTTTAAAGGCTGTCATCAGCACCGCTCAGCACATAGCCCTTGCCCCACACCGTGCGCACTTCGCGCTCGGTGTAGCCGATGGCCTTGAGCTTGCGGCGGATCTGGCTGATATGCATGTCGAGGCTGCGGTCATGGGGCGCATAACCACGTTGCAGCACCTGCTGGTAAAGGAAGGGTTTGCTGAGGACTTCTTCAGCGTTGCGATGCAAAGTTTCCAGCAGGCGATATTCACTGCGGGTCAGGCCAGCCCGATGTTCCAGGTGGCAGACATCGCACAGTTCATCGTCGAAGCGCAGGGTGCGGGTATCGTCACGTGCGGGTGCCAGGCTCGGCAATGGGCGTCTGTCCAAGGCGACACGGCGCAGGATGGCCTCGATGCGCACGCGCAGCTCGATCATGCTGAACGGCTTGGGCAGGTAGTCATCGGCGCCCAGGCGAAAACCGCTGATGCGATCGGCCTCAGCCCCCAGTGCCGACATCAGGATCACCGGGATCGAATGGCTCTGGCGCAGATGGGTCAGGATCGACAACCCGTCCAGCCCTGGCAGCAGAATGTCCATCAACACCACGTCGAACACCTGGTCGCGCGCCATCTGCAGGCCTTGCTGGCCGTTCTGGCACCAGGTGACATGGAAACCACAGCGCCCCAGGTGCTCATGGACATAAGCGCCCAGCACGGGGTCATCTTCGATGGTCAGGATACTGGGTAGGCCAGTTGCTACAGGATTCATTAGTATCTGCAAGTCATTCTCAATGACTGATTATTCAAGATAACCCCGCAGCAGGCAATCGCCACTGGCCGCCAAATGCCTTCAAGATTGCCGTATGTCATTAATTTGCAAGATTCCTCGCCGCGCAAATGGCTACACTGCGCAGGTGGCGCGGGCCGGATGCCCGCGCAATTCCGTAGATATCAATGTGGTAGCAGGAGAGTGGCGTGCTGACAAGAATGGGGATAAAAGGCCGCGTACTGTTGCTGACCTTATTACCGACCAGCCTGATGGCCTCGTTGCTGGGCGGTTATTTCACCTGGATGCAGCTCTCGGAACTGCAGACCCAATTGCTGCAACGCGGCGAAATGATCGCCGAACAGTTGGCGCCCCTGGTCGCGCCCGCCCTCAGTGCGCGCAACACCGATTTGCTCGAGCGCATCGCCACTCAATCCCTGGAACAGCCGGACGTGCGTGCCGTGTCTTTCCTCAGCCCGGATCGCGCGCCCCTCGCCCACGCCGGCCCGACCATGCTCAACCAGCCGCCGGTCGGTAACAGCTCCCATTTATTGCAGCGCACCGGCAATGACGCCACCCGCTATTTGCTGCCGGTGTTTGGCCGTCACCGCAACCTCGCCGGCGAACTGATCCCGGATGAAGCCGACCGCCTGCTGGGTTGGGTCGAGGTGGAACTGTCCCACAACGGTATGTTGCTGCGTGGCTACCGCAGCCTGTTCGCCAGCTTGTTGCTGATCGCCATCGGCCTGATCTGCACCGCGGCGCTGGCACTGCGCATCAGCCGCACCATCAACTCGCCCATCGGCCAGATCAAGCAAGCCGTGGCCCAACTCAAGGACGGCAACCTGGAAACCCGTTTGCCGCCCTTGGGCAGCCAGGAACTGGACCAACTCGCCTCGGGCATCAACCGCATGGCCGAGACCTTGCAGAACGCCCAGGAAGAACTGCAACACAGCATCGACCAAGCCACCGAAGACGTGCGCCAGAACCTGGAAACCATCGAGATCCAGAACATCGAGCTGGACCTGGCGCGCAAGGAGGCCCTGGAGGCCAGCCGCATCAAGTCGGAGTTCCTGGCCAACATGAGCCATGAAATCCGCACCCCGCTCAACGGCATTCTCGGTTTTACCCATTTGCTGCAAAAAAGCGAGCTGACCCCGCGCCAGCTCGACTACTTGGGCACCATCGAAAAGTCCGCCGACAACCTGCTGGGCATCATCAACGAGATCCTCGACTTCTCGAAAATCGAGGCCGGCAAACTGGTGCTCGACAGCATCCCGTTCAACCTGCGCGACTTGCTGCAAGACACCCTGACCATCCTCGCCCCCGCCGCCCATGCCAAACAGCTGGAACTGGTGAGCCTGGTGTACCGCGACACGCCACTGGCGCTGGTGGGTGATCCGTTGCGCCTCAAGCAGATCCTTACCAACCTGATCAGCAACGCGATCAAGTTCACCCGCGAAGGCACCATTGTCGCCCGGGCGATGATCGAGGACGAGCAGGAAGACAGCGTGCAATTGCGCATCAGCGTGCAGGACACCGGCATCGGCCTGTCCAGCCAGGACGTGCGCGCGCTGTTCCAGGCCTTCAGCCAGGCCGACAACTCGCTGTCGCGCCAACCCGGCGGCACGGGGTTGGGGCTGGTGATTTCCAAGCGCCTGATCGAACAGATGGGCGGTGAAATCGGCGTCGACAGCACGCCAGGCGAAGGCTCGGAATTCTGGATCAGCCTGAACCTGCCCAAGACCCGTGACGATGTCGAAGACCTGCCTTCCGCGCCGCTGCTGGGCCATCGCGTGGCGGTGCTGGAAAACCACGAATTGGCACGCCAGGCGCTGCAACATCAACTGGAAGACTGCGGCCTGGAAGTCACGCCGTTCAATAGCCTGGAAAGCCTGACCAACGGCATTACCAGCGCCCATCAGACTGAGCAGGCCATTGACCTTGCGGTGCTCGGCGTGACCGCCAATGACATTCCGCCCGAGCGCCTCAACCAGCATCTATGGGACCTCGAACATTTGGGCTGCAAAGTGCTGGTGCTGTGCCCGACCACCGAACAGATGCTGTTCAACCAATCCGTGCCCAATCCCAACAGCCAATTGCAGGCCAAACCGGCGTGCACACGCAAGCTGCGTCGCGCGCTGTCCGACCTGATCAGCCCGCGCCCTTCGCGCAGCGAACCGGGCGAGCCGTTGTCCAGCCGCGCGCCGCGTGTGCTGTGCGTGGACGACAACCCGGCGAACTTGCTACTGGTACAGACCCTGCTGGAAGACATGGGCGCACGGGTGCGCGCCGTGGAAAGCGGGTATGCCGCCATCGACGCGGTGAAACAGGACACCTTCGACCTCGTGCTGATGGACGTGCAAATGCCCGGCATGGACGGCCGCCAGAGCACCGAAGCGATCCGCCAGTGGGAAAGCGAGCGCAGCGGCACGCCATTGCCGGTGGTCGCTCTCACCGCCCACGCAATGGCCAACGAAAAACGCGCCTTGCTGCAAAGCGGCATGGACGATTACCTGACCAAACCCATCAGCGAGCGGCAACTGGCCCAAGTCGTGTTGAAGTGGACCGGCCTGGCGCTGCGTAATCAAGGCCCGGAACGTGCAACGGATGGCCTCGGCCCCGGCGTACAAGTGCCCGTACTGGACCATGAAGAGGGCCTGCGCCTGGCCGCCGGCAAGGCTGATCTGGCGGCGGACATGCTCGCCATGTTGCTCGCCTCCCTGGAGGCCGACCGACTCGCCATCACCCTTGCCCGTGACGCCAATGACAACAACGCCCTGATCGAACGCGTGCACCGCCTGCACGGCGCCACCCGTTACTGCGGCGTACCGCAGTTGCGGGCTGCGTGCCACCGCGCCGAAACCCTGCTCAAGCAGGACGACGCCAAGGCCCAGCATGCGTTGGACGAACTGGACATGGCCATTGCCCGACTCGCCAGTGAAGCGCGGGTCAACGCCTGACTTTTTACAGGAACAGGCTTTTGTGGTGAGCGAGCTTGCCTCGCGCGGGGCAAGCCCGCTCACCACAAAAGCCTGCTCATTCATTTGTAATTGCAGGGAGCTTTTCCATGCGCGTCATTCTTTTCAGCAGCCAGACCTACGACCGCGACAGTTTTCTCGGCGAACCCCTGCCGCCCGGCCTGGAACTGCAGTTCCAGCCCGCCCGCCTCAACCTCGACACCGCGGCCCTTGCCGAGCATCACGACGTGGTCTGCGCCTTTATCAACGACGACCTCAGCGCCCCGGTCCTGGAGCACCTGGCCAAGGGCGGCACGCGGTTGATCGCGCTGCGTTCGGCGGGCTACAACCATGTGGACCTGGCCGCCGCCAAGCGCCTGGGCCTGACCATCGTGCGCGTGCCGGCGTATTCGCCCCATGCGGTGGCCGAGCATGCGGTCGCGCTGATCCTCGCCCTCAACCGTCGCCTGCACCGCGCCTATAACCGCACCCGCGACGGTGATTTCAGCCTGCACGGCCTCACCGGTTTCGACCTGGTGGGCAAGACCGTCGGCGTGGTCGGCACCGGGCAGATCGGTGCCACCTTCGCCAAGATCATGGCCGGCTTCGGTTGCCAGTTACTCGCCTACGACCCCTTCCCCAACCCGCAAGTGCAGGCCCTGGGCGCGCGCTACGTGAGCCTGCCCGAACTGCTGGACCAGGCGCAGATCATCAGCCTGCATTGCCCGCTGACGGCCGACAGCAAGCACTTGATCAATGCCCGTTCCCTGGCGCAGATGCAGCCAGGCGCGATGCTGATCAACACCGGTCGCGGCGGTCTGGTGGACACCCCGGCGCTGATCGAAGCGCTCAAGGACGGTCAGCTCGGCTACTTGGGGCTGGATGTGTATGAAGAAGAAGCCCAGCTGTTCTTCGAAGACCGCTCCGACCTGCCCCTACAGGACGACGTCCTCGCGCGCCTGCTGACCTTCCCCAACGTGATCATCACCGCCCACCAGGCGTTTCTCACCCGCGAAGCCCTGGCGGCCATCGCCGGCACCACCTTGGCCAACATCGCGGCCTGGGCCGACGGCCAGGCGCGGAACCTTGTCGAAGGATGATCAGCGGTCACATACCAGGCTCATGATGAGCCAGCACCCGTGATAGGATGCCGCGCCTATTTGGAGGATCCATGGCCGAACACGATTTCCGCTTCAGTTTGCTGAGCCCGCAACACACCCTGATCGAATGCCGCGCCCTGGTGCCGGGCCGTTACCAGGTCACCGGCAACGGTGGTTCGATCAAGCATGGCGACGTGTTGATCGTCTCCCTGCGCGGCAGTAAAACCCTGTCGATGCGCCTCACCGTCGAAGGTGATGCGCGCTACTCCATCCGCCCGGCGGGCCAGTGGGTCGCCATGGCCCAGGGGCCGAAATTCGGCGAGTTGGAGATTCACACCTGGAAGGTCAACTGCGACAGCTGCGATGCGGTGTTGGAGTTCGAATTTGCGGTGGAAACCAAGCTGACCAAAGCGCCGCTGCAACCCGCCGCCAATGCACGCATTGCCGAATTGGGCTGGGCCAGCGAGGGCGACAAGCACCGCTGCCCGAAATGCCAAAAGGCCGCGCAATGAAAGGCCTGCTTCTGCTCGCCGCCGTCGGAGCGGCCCTGGCGGGCTGCGCCGGGGATGCAGTCAAGCTCAAGCAGGATCACAGCTACGTGGTCGAATGGATTGGTGAACGGCCGCTGATGGACTACGCGCACCTGACCGTCACCCTCGGCGCCGATGGCCGTGCCTACGGCAACGGCGGCTGCAACCACTGGTTCGCGCCCTACACCGTCGACGGCGAAAAGCTCAGCTTCGGCCAGATCGGCAGCACCCGTAAACTCTGCGCCGAGGCCTTGATGGAGCAGGAACACCGCTTCTTCCAGGCCCTGCAAGGGGTGCAGCGCTGGGACATCTCGCCGATCGAACAGACGCGGTTCTGGCCGGCCGAAGGCAAGCCGATTCGTCTGTGGCTGGAAGAAGGCTAACCCTAGCCTTTCACGATCAAAATGTGGGAGCGGGCTTGCTCGCTCCCACATTTGTTTTGAGTGGCTGCTTTACCCGCGCAAGGCCTTGAGTTTTGCCAATACGCCTTCCGCCGTTTGCTCACCCATCAACGTCTCACGCACCTTGCCCTTGTCATCGATGATGTAGGTCACCGGCAACGCTTCGCTGCGCGGGATATCGAAGATCTCTTCCGGATTCTGCGCCAGCACCGTGAACTTGATGCCCAGCTTGTCGCTGGCGGCTTTCAGCTCTTCGCCCTGCACGTTGTCGAAGTTGACCCCGAATACGCCCACGTTCTGCGCCTTCAGTTGCTCGGCCAAGGCATTGAGCTCGGGGATTTCCGTGCGGCACGGACCACACCATTCGGCCCAGTAGTTGACCACCAGCCACTGCTTGTCCAAGCGTTCGGAAGCCACCTTCTTGCCATATTGGTCAACGCCGTAATCGTTACCGCAGCCGCTGAGCAGCAGGGTTGTGATGATCGCCAATGCACCGATCAGTCGCCTTGTCATGGGGTAATCCTTCGCAAAAATGAACGTTGGCTGCGACCTATCGCCTCTTACGGTTTAAGGACAGGTCGCTGCGCGGGTAGAATACCCGCCACCTTACGCAAGATGCGACCCGCACATGACCGATCTGACGCTTTATCACAACCCGCGCTGCTCGAAATCCCGCGGTGCGCTGGAACTGCTCGAAGCCCGCGGCCTTACCCCCAACGTGGTGCGCTACCTGGAAACCCCGCTGAACGCCGCGCAATTAAAGGCGCTGCTGGGCAAGCTGGGCATCAGCGCCCGCCAACTGCTGCGCACCGGCGAAGATGAATACAAGGCGCTCAACCTCGCCGACGCCAGCCTCAGCGAAGCGCAGTTGATTGCCGCCATCGCCGAGCACCCGAAGCTGATGGAACGCCCGATCCTGGAAACCGCCGATAAAGCCATCATTGGCCGTCCGCCGGAAAACGTGCTGGAGATCCTGCCGTGACGTCGCCCTATGTGCTAGTGCTGTATTACAGCCGCAATGGCTCGGTGAGCGAAATGGCCCGGCAGATCGCCCGGGGCATCGAGCAAGGCGGTATGGAAGCGCGACTGCGCACCGTGCCGGCGATCTCCACCGAGTGCGAAGCCGTGGCGCCAAGCATCCCGGACGAAGGCGCGCTGTACGCCAGCCTGGATGACCTGAAGCACTGCTCCGGCCTGGCCCTCGGCAGCCCGACCCGTTTCGGCAACATGGCAGCGCCGCTCAAGTATTTCATCGACGGCACCAGCAACCTATGGCTCACCGGCGCCCTCGTCGGCAAGCCGGCCGGGGTGTTCACCTCCACCGCCAGCCTGCACGGCGGTCAGGAAACCACGTTGATGTCGATGCTGCTGCCGCTGCTGCACCACGGCATGCTGATCACCGGCCTGCCCTACAGCGAACAAGCGCTGCTCGATACCCAGGGCGGTGGCACCCCGTATGGCGCCAGCCATCACGCCGGCCCCGATGGCAAGCGCATGCTCGATCAACATGAAATCGCCCTGTGCCGCGCCCTTGGCCTGCGCCTGGCGACTACCGCTACCTTGCTGGAGAGCGGCAGTGGCCAGAAAGCCTAAGGTCCTGCCACCCCAAGCGTGGCTCGAGCCGCGGGTCAAGCTGGCACGCGTGCTCAGCCTGCTGGCGTTTTTGGGCCTGGTGGGTCTGCTGTGCGTGTATTACCTGTTCGTCGCCGACCTGCATGGCGCGCGGCCTTGGGTGATCCTGCTGATCGAACTGGTGCCGCTGCTGGTGCTGACGCCGGGCATGCTGACGGGCAGCGCGCGCGGGCATTCGTGGATGTGCTTTGTGGTGAACCTGTATTTCATCAAGGGCGCGCTGGCGGCGTACGACCCGAACCGGCAGTGGTTCGGGGTGCTGGAGATGCTGGCAAGCCTGGCGGTGTTTTGTACGGCGTTGTTGTATGTGCGCTGGCGGCATCAATTAAATCGCCGCCTGGCTGAAGCCCGGGTCGCCTGAAAGTCAGTCTTCGCGAGCAAGCCCGCTCCCACACGGGGATGCGTTCCAAATGTGGGAGCGGGCTTGCTCGCGAAGGCATCACCCCGGTCTCAATGATTCACTGTGTAGGCCAGCATCATCGACAACTGGCACATCGGCCGCCCACTCTCGGCGTGCCATTGGTTGAACGCGCCCTGCACCGTCGCCAAGTCGCGCAGGCTGGTCGGTGCCTTGTCGACGATCTTCTGCGCGTTCAACGCCGCCACCACGTCATAACTCGGCACAAAAGTGTCCTTGCCGACCATGCGCAAGAAGCGCGGTGCTGATAGCCCGCCGAGCTGATGTCCGTGCTTGCTCAGGTACTTCCATAGCCCGACGATATCAGTCACCGGCCAATCGGCGATAAACGCGCCGAAGCTGCCCTTCTCCTGCTCGATGTCGAGGATCATCTGCGCATTGCGCGGCACGCTCTTGAGCTTGCCCAGGTGACGGATGATGCTGGTGTCCTGCATCAAGCGCTCCAGGTGCTCAGCGCCCATCAACACGACTTTTTCCGGGTCGAAGCCGAAAAACACCTTTTCGAACGCTGGCCACTTGGCATCCACCACGCTGTGCTTCAAGCCCGCACGAAACACGCGCAGCGCCAGGGTCGACAGGTAGCGATCATCGCTGATCTTGCGCAGTTGCGCCGGGGTCTTGGCTACAGGCAGATGGGCTTCCAGCTCGGCTGCCGAACCGAAGCGGTTCAGACAGTATTCGTGAAGCCACTTGTAATCGCGCATGCCCTCTCCTGGCAGTTGAATTGATAACGGCGCCCGCGAGCGCCGTGTGTCAGAGCATTGAAATGGCTCAGAGGTTCACCACATTGACGAAGCGCGAGGCGGCGGTTTCATCAATTTTCAGGCTGGTGAAGTCGAACAGGTTGCGGTCAGCCAACTGCGACGGCTGCACATTCTGCAGGCTGCGGAAGATGCTTTCGGTGCGGCCTGGGGTCTTGCGCTCCCAGTCCACCAGCATTTCCTTGACCACCTGGCGCTGCAGGTTTTCCTGGGAGCCACACAGGTTGCACGGAATGATCGGGAATTGCTTGAAGTCGGAGTAGGCCTGGATGTCCTTCTCGTTGCAATACGCCAGCGGGCGGATCACCACGTTACGCCCGTCATCGGCGCGCAGCTTGGGCGGCATGGCCTTGAGCGAGCCGTTGAAGAACATATTGAGGAAAAAGGTCTCAACGATATCGTCGCGGTGGTGACCCAGGGCCATCTTGGTCGCGCCGATTTCATCTGCGAAGGTGTACAGCGTGCCACGGCGCAGGCGCGAGCACAGCGAGCAGGTGGTCTTGCCTTCCGGAATCAGTTCCTTGACCACCGAGTAGGTGTCTTTCTCGACGATGTGGTACTCGACGCCCAACTCCTTGAGGTAGGCCGGCAGCACATGCTCAGGGAAGCCCGGTTGTTTCTGGTCCATGTTGACGGCAACGATCTCGAACCGGATCGGCGCGACCTTTTGCAGGTGCAGCAGCACGTCGAGCATTGTGTAACTGTCTTTGCCGCCGGAGAGGCAGACCATGACCTTGTCGCCGTCCTCGATCATGTTGAAATCGGCGACCGCTTCACCGGCCAGGCGACGCAGGCGTTTTTGCAGTTTGTTCTGGTTGACCGTAAGAGTGCCCATGGCGCTTGGATCCGCTAGAGGTGTGTGACGAAAAGCCGGGTATTTTACGCAAAAAAACCATCAAAAGGGCCAGCGGTAAAAGACCCCACCGCGATTAAGCCCAATGTTTACAGCGCAATTTGCTCTAAAGGCCCTACAGTTATTCCGGTCATCACTTCCTATACTGCGACTAGAGGTCGCACATCTATCCAGACCTTTGAGGCCATTTGGCCCGTGGGCGCTCCGATGGGGGGCGATGGTAATAACGACAGGAGTGACTGGCATGATCCATCACGTCGTGGGGCTGTTTACCCATCCCGACCAGGAATGGCGGGAAATCCGTGGCGATAAAGAAGAAAGCATCGGCCACATGTACCTCACTCACACCTTGATTCTTGCGGCGATCCCTGCCGTTTCCGCCTTTATCGGCACCACCCAGGTCGGCTGGGTCATCGGCAATCGTGCGCCGGTGATGCTGACCCAGGAAAGCGCCTTGTGGATGACCATCATGTCCTACGCCGCCATGCTCGGTGGCGTGGCGGTGATGGGGGCGTTCATTCACTGGATGGCGCGCACCTACGACGCCAATCCCAGCATGGCACGCTGCGTGGCCTTTGCCACCTACACCGCTACGCCGCTGTTTATCGGTGGGCTGGCCGCACTCTATCCGCATATGTGGCTGGGCATGGTCGTGGGCACGGCGGCCATCTGCTACACGGTGTACTTGCTCTATGTGGGGCTGCCGACCTTCATGAACATCGACCCGGATGAAGGCTTCCTGTTTTCCAGCTCGGTTCTGGCCGTGGGCCTGGTGGTACTGGTGGCGATCATGGCGTTTACCGTGATCGTCTGGGGGCTGGGCGTGGGCCCGATCTACACCAACTGACCGTTTAAAACCTTAGGCAAAGCCACCGCAAGGTGGCTTTGTGCATCATGCATGACCATTCGGCGCCTGACAGATTCGGAAACACCCAGCTTTGCGGCATACTGGACGTCTCTGGAGATATGTACAGCATGCCCGAGCAACTCAATACCCGCGTCGAAGATTGTTTCCTACAAGCCGAATCCTTTTTCAAACGAAGCTTCAAACGCCCCCAGGTCAGCCTCAAGCTGCGGGGCCAGAAGGCCGGTGTCGCGCATTTGCACGAGAACCTGCTGCGTTTCAACCCACAGTTGTACCGTGAAAACAGCCAACACTTCCTGAAACAGACCGTTGCCCATGAAGTGGCGCACCTGATTGCCCACCAATTATTTGGCGAACGCATCCAGCCCCATGGCGAGGAATGGCAATTGATCATGCGCGGGGTTTACGAACTGCCGCCGGATCGTTGCCACACTTATGAAGTTAAGCGTCGCCAGGTGACTCGCTATATCTACCGATGCCCGTGTGCGGACAGTGACTTTCCGTTCTCGTCACAACGCCATGGCATGGTGGCTCAGGGGCGGCGGTATTTGTGCAGGCGGTGCCGGCAGACCTTGGTGTTTACGGGGGAAACGCGGGTGGAGTGACCTCTTCCGTAGAAGCTGGCTTGCCGGCGATGGCGCCCTCAAGATCGCCATCGCCGGCAAGCCGGCTCCTACAGAATTGTGCCGTTTTTTCGCCAGGCGTCTATCCGCTGAACACTGAATCCCAACTCCGCCAGCACTTCGTCACTGTGCGCCCCCACCTCGACACCGATATGTCGGGGCGGCGGCAAACCCTCGGAAAACTTCAAAGGACAGGCCAGTTGCGCCTGAGTCGACCCATCGCCCCGTGGCACCTGGCTGACCAATTGCCGCGACTTGAGCTGTGGATGCTCCACCGCCTCACTCAGGCTCAGCACCGGCTCCACGCACGCATCCACCGCGGCGAACAGCGCGCACAGCTCATCAAAGCTGCGCTTTTCAAATTCAACTTGCAGCGCCACCTTGAGCTTGGGCGATAAACCCAGCGCCGCCAACTCCGGCCGCCCCAGCGCCGCGCAGAGCTGCTGCATAAACCCGGGCTCCAGGCTGCCCACCGACATCCAGCGGCCATCCCGCGAGCGGTAGTAATCGTAAAAGCTGCCGCCATTGAGCACATGACTTTCCCGCTCCGGCTCCACCCCGCACGCCAGGTAACCCGCGCCTGCCATGGCGTTCAGGCTGAACGAGCAGTCGGTCATGCTCACATCCAGGTATTGACCAACACCGCTCTGCTGCCGCGCGATCACCGCCGCGAGCAACCCCACCACCGCATGCAGCGAACCACCGCCCACATCCGCTACTTGCACGCCCAATGGCAGCGGCCCGCTGTCCTGGCGCCCGGTGTAGCTGGCCACGCCGGCCAATGCCAGGTAGTTGATGTCGTGCCCGGCGCGGTCCTTATAGGGCCCCGTCTGGCCGTAGCCGGTGATCGATACATAAATCAGCCGGGGATTGATCGACTTCAATGCCTCATAACCCAAACCCAGGCGCTCCATCACCCCAGGGCGGAATTGTTCAAGCAGGATGTCGTAGTCCTTCACCAGCGCCCGCACGATCTCCAGCGCCTCGACCTGCTTGAGGTCCAGCGCCAGGCTGCGTTTATTGCGGTTGAGGTAGGCGTGGCTGGCCGATGTGCCCTGATCATGGGGCGGCAGCACTCGCAACAGGTCCATGCGCGTAGGCGACTCGATACGCAGCACCTCGGCGCCCATGTCCGCCAGCATCAGGGAGGCAAACGGGCCGGGCAGCAGGGTGGAAAAATCCAGCACTTTGAGGGACGCCAAGGGACCTGACATGGGCACTCCATTTCCGTTTCGACTGCCCACAGACTAGGCAGCCCTGCGCCTGCCGGCAATCGCCGAAACAGTCACCGACAGTGACCGTTTTGATCACGGCGGGCTTTTTCGTGGCGGCGGCTTTATCATTGGCCCACGTTTGCTTGCAGAGTGTTCCATGAAGTTTGCGATTGCCCTGTTTTCCGCCGCCCACGCGCCCTCCTCGCGCCGCGCCCTGCTGTTCGCCCAGGCGGCGCTGGCCGGCGGGCACGAGATTGTGCGGTTGTTTTTCTATCAGGACGGCGTGTACAGCGCGTCCAACAACATCGTCGCGCCCCAGGATGAGCAAGACATCGCCCGCCAATGGCGTGAGTTTGTCAGCCAGCACCAGCTTGATGGCGTGGTGTGCATTGCCGCTGCGTTACGCCGTGGCGTTCTCAACCAGGAGGAAGCCACGCGGTATCAGCGCACAGCGGTGAATCTGGATGCGCCCTGGGCGCTGTCTGGCCTGGGGCAATTACATGATGCGATCCAGGATGCCGACCGCCTGATCTGTTTTGGAGGGCCGTGAGATGTCTAAATCCTTATTGGTGATCAGCCGTCAGGCACCGTGGTCCGGGCCGAGCGCACGGGAAGCGCTGGACATCGTGCTGGCCGGTGGCGCGTTCGATCTGCCCATCGGCTTGCTGTTCATGGATGACGGCGTGTTCCAGCTCGCTGCGCACCAGAACGCCAAGGCCGTGCAACAAAAGGACCTCAGTGCCAACCTGCAGGCACTGGGGCTGTTCGGCATCGACGATGTATTTGTCTGCCGCCACAGCATGGCCGTGCGTGGCTTGACGCCGCCCACCGAGGCGCATCCGTTGAGCAACGATGCGATTTCCCAATTGATTGACCGTTACGACCAGGTGATTACCCTCTGATGTCGACTTTACACGTGGTGTCTCACTCCCCGTTTTCCGATAGTCGCCTCGACAGCTGCCTGCGTATCTGCGGCGCCGAGGACGCGATCCTGCTGTGCGGCGACGGCGCCTATGGGCTCCACGCCCCCGCCCTGCACACCAAGGGCGTGAAGGTGTTTGTGCTGGCCGAAGACATGCAGGCGCGCAATCTGCCGCTGCCGGACTGGGCCGACAGCGTGGACTACCCAGGTTTCGTGCAACTGTCGATCGACTACGACAAGGTCAACACCTGGCTATGAACACCCTGACCGTAGGCGCACGTACCCTGGAACTGGACAAGGACGGTTATTTGGCCGACCTGAACGACTGGTCCGCAGAGGTCGCCCATGCCCTGGCTGCCGCCGAGGCGCTGGAACTCACCCCGGCCCACTGGGAAATCCTCGCACTGCTGCGCCAGTTCTATGCCGAATTCCAGCTGTCCCCGGCTACGCGTCCGCTGATCAAGTACACCGCCTTGAAGCTCGGCCCGGAAAAGGGCAACAGCCTGCACCTCAACAAACTGTTCAACGGCACTCCCGCCAAACTCGCCGCCAAGCTGGCGGGCCTGCCCAGGCCGACGAATTGCTTATGACCGATTTTGCCCCACTGACCCTTGAAACCCCTGCCGAACATCCGTTTGCGCAGTTCGTGCGCATCCTGGGCAAAGGCAAGCGCGGCGCGCGCAACCTCACCCGCGAGGAAGCCCGCGAAGCCATGGGCATGTTGCTCGACGAAAAGGTCGAAGACACCCAGCTCGGCGCTTTCCTGATGCTGTTGCGCCACAAGGAAGAAAGCCCGGAAGAACTCGCCGGCTTCACCGAAGCCGTGCGCGAACGCCTGGATGCCCCGGCGCTGAACGTGGATGTCGACTGGCCGACCTATGCCGGCAAGAAGCGTCATCTGCCGTGGTATCTGCTGGCGGCCAAATGCCTGGCGCAGAACGGTGTGCGCATCCTTATGCACGGTGGCGGCGCGCATACGGCCGGACGGCTGTACACCGAGCAATTGCTCGAAGGCTTGCAGATCCCACTGTGCCGCAACTGGCAGCAGGTCGAGGCGGCTTATGCGCAAGGCAACCTGGCGTTTATCCCGCTGGGCGACTGGGCGCCACAGTTGCAGCGCATGATCGACCTGCGCAACACCCTGGGTCTGCGCTCGCCAATCCATTCCCTGGCGCGTTTGCTCAATCCCTTGAATGCGCGTCTGGGCCTGCAGAGTATTTTCCATCCGGGTTACCAGGGCGTGCACCGCGATGCCAGCGGCTTGCTCGGCGACAACGTGATCGTGGTGAAGGGCGACGGCGGCGAGATCGAGATCAACCCCGACTCGGCCAGCCACCTGTACGGCACCACGGGCGGCGAAAGTTGGGACGAAGAGTGGCCCGCCCTCTCCGCCCAGCGTCACGTCAAGCCGGCCACGCTCGAACCTGAGCACCTGAAGGCGTTGTGGCGCGGCGACGTCGAAGACAGCTATCCGCAACTGGCCTTGATCGCGACCATGGCCCTGGCCTTGCGTGGCCTGGGCCATTCACGGGAACAGGCGTTTGTCCTGGCCCAGCAATACTGGGATGCGCGGGAAAAATCGATTTAATCGATAATTAACCCCCGGTCTTTGCGCTTTTAAATCGAACTCAGCCCTTTAGACTGGCCTCCAACGCTTATTAGCCAAGGAGCCAGTCATGGGTTTGCTGATCGAAGGACACTGGAAAGACCAGTGGTACGAAAGTAGCGCAGACGGCGCATTCCAACGGGAACAGGCGCAACGCCGCAACTGGGTGACCGCCGACGGCGCGCCAGGCCCGAGTGGCGAAGGTGGATTCAAGGCCGAGGCCGGTCGCTACCACCTCTATGTCTCTCTCGCCTGCCCGTGGGCCCATCGCACCCTGATTCTGCGCAAGCTCAAAGGACTGGAAAGCCTGATCGACGTGTCCGTGGTCAGTTGGCTGATGCTGGAAAACGGCTGGACCTTCGACAAGGCTCACGGTTCGACCGGCGACAAGCTGGATGATTTCGACTTCATGCACCAGCGCTACACGGCTGACACGGCCGACTACACCGGGCGCGTCACCGTGCCGGTACTGTGGGACAAGAAGCTCAAGCGCATCGTCAGCAATGAATCGGCGGAGATCATCCGCATGTTCAACAGCGCGTTTAATCAATTGACCGGTAATACCCTGGACTTCTACCCCGAGCCGCTGCGCGCAACCATCGACGCGCTGAACGAGCGCATTTACCCCGCCGTGAACAACGGCGTGTATCGCGCAGGCTTTGCCACCTCGCAGCAGGCGTATGAACATGCGTTCGATGATGTGTTTGCGGAGCTGGATCATCTGGAGCAGCACTTAAGCGACCACCGTTACCTGGCCGGCGAATACCTGACCGAGGCGGAGGTGCGGCTGTTCACCACGCTGATTCGCTTTGATGCGGTGTATTACAGCCACTTCAAATGCAACCTGCGCAGGATTGCGGATTATCCGAACCTGTCGAATTGGTTGAGGGAGATGTACCAGTGGCCGGGCGTGGCCGAGACGGTGGATTTCGCGCACATCAAAGGGCATTACTATGCCAGCCACCGTACGATCAATCCGACGGGGATTGTGCCGAAGGGGCCGTTGCAGCGATTTGATGGACAGCATGATCGGGCACAACTGAACGGCAAAAGTGTCTGGAGCTGATCAGTCACTGTGGTGAGCGGGCTTGCCCCGCGCTGGGCTGCGCAGCAGCCCCCAAAACCAGACGCCGAGTTCTTTCTGAAAGAACTCGGCGTTTTTTAGTAGGGCTGCTTCGCAGCCCAGCGCGGGGCAAGCCCGCTCACCACAGAAAGCCTGCTCTCCACAGCAGGCTTACCGGCCACCATAGCGTTCTCAGACCTGGGACTGTGCGCCTTCAAACCACTTGAGCTTCTCGCGCAACACCACCACCTCACCGACGATCACCAGTGTCGGCGCATGCACTTCATGCTCCGCCACCATGCGTGGCAGATCCGCCAGGGTGCCGGTAAACACGCGCTGGTTGGACGTGGTGCCCTGCTGGATCAACGCTGCAGGGGTATCCGATGCACGGCCATGCTTGATCAGTTGTTCGCAGATGATCGGCAAGCCAATCAAACCCATGTAGAACACCAGGGTCTGCGAAGGCCCCACCAGGTCATCCCAGGGCAGGTCCGACGTCCCGTCCTTTAAATGCCCGGTAATGAAACGTACGGACTGCGCATAGTCACGGTGAGTCAGCGGAATCCCGGCATACGCCGCGCAACCGCTGGCCGCCGTGATCCCCGGCACCACCTGGAACGGGATGCCGTGGGCCGCCAATTCCTCGATCTCTTCGCCCCCCCGGCCAAAGATGAACGGATCGCCACCCTTGAGGCGCAGCACGCGCTTGCCTTGCTTGGCCAGGTCCACCAATTGCTGGTTGATCTGGTCTTGCGGCACGGCGTGATCGGCGCGGCGTTTGCCGACGTATACACGCTCGGCGTCACGGCGGCACAGCTCGAGAATCGCGGGCGCTACGAGCCGGTCATACAGCACCACATCGGCTTGCTGCATCAGGCGCAGGGCGCGGAAGGTCAGCAGGTCGGGATCACCCGGGCCTGCACCCACCAAGTAGACTTCGCCGGGTGCATTCGGCGGTGCGCCGTTGACCTTTTCGATCAACAGGCGCTCAGCTTCATCGCCCTGTCCAGCCAATTGGCGGTCGGCAATCGGGCCTTGGAAGACCTCTTCCCAGAATGCGCGGCGCTGCTGCACATCCGGGTACAAACCTTTAACCTGAGCACGAAACCGCGCCGCCAACCCGGCCAACTGGCCGTAAGTGGACGGAATCCAGGTTTCCAGCTTGGCCCGGATCAGGCGCGCCAGCACCGGCGCATCGCCGCCGCTGGACACCGCGATCACCAAGGGTGAACGGTCGACAATCGCCGGGAAGATCACGCTGCACAAGGCCGGCGCATCCACCACATTGACCGGCACGCAACGGCGCTTGGCATCGCTGGACACTTGCGCGTTCAACGGCTCGTCGTCTGTGGCCGCGATGATCAAGGTGCAACCGTCGAGGTCCGCCTCCTGATAACCGCGCAAAATCAGTTCCCCGCCACTGCCCAGTACCAGCTCTTTGAGCTGGTCTTCGATCTGGGGAGCAACCACCCGCAGCAACGCACCGGCATCGGCCAGCAGCCGGGATTTGCGCAAGGCAATCTCCCCGCCACCGACGACCAACACACGACTGCCGCGCAGGTTATGAAACAGCGGCAGAAATTCCATTTAGCGGATGACCTCAACGCCCGCCATGTAAGGCTTGAGCACTTCCGGTACACGGATCGAGCCGTCAGCCTGCTGGTAGTTTTCCAGCACCGCCACCAGAGTACGGCCTACGGCCAAACCGGAACCGTTGAGGGTGTGGACCAGCTCCGGCTTGCCGGTTTCCGGGTTACGGAAGCGCGCTTGCATGCGACGGGCCTGGAAATCACCGCAGTTGGAGCACGACGAAATCTCGCGGTACTTGTCCTGGCTCGGCACCCACACTTCGAGGTCGTAGGTCTTCACGGCGCTGAAACCCATGTCGCCGGTGCAAAGTGCCAGCACGCGGTACGGCAGCTCCAGCAGTTGCAGGACGCGCTCGGCGTTGGCGGTCAGGCCTTCCAGGGCCTCCATGGAAGTCGACGGCTCGACCACCTGCACCATCTCGACTTTGTCGAACTGGTGTTGGCGGATCATGCCGCGGGTGTCGCGGCCCGACGCACCGGCTTCGCTGCGGAAGCACGGGCTGTGGGCCACGAACTTGATCGGCAGTTGCTTGGCATCAAGAATTTCGCCGGCGACGATGTTGGTCAACGACACTTCGGCGGTCGGGATCAGGTACAGGTCGGCTTCGCCGTCCCGGCTGATCTTGAACAGGTCTTCTTCGAACTTCGGCAACTGGCTGGTGCCCATCAGCGCCGGCGCCTGCACCAGGTACGGGGTGTAGGCTTCCTCGTAACCGTGTTCGCCGGTGTGCAGGTTGATCATGAACTGCGCCAGGGCACGGTGCATGCGCGCGATCGGACCGCGCAGCAAGGCAAAGCGCGCGCCGGACATCTTGGCGGCAGTTTCGAAATCCAGGCCGCCGGTCAATTCGCCCAGGGCAACGTGGTCCTTGATCTCGAAATCAAAGGCGGTTGGCGTACCCCAACGGCGCACTTCAACGTTGCCGTCTTCGTCTGCGCCAATCGGCACGGATTCGTGCGGGATGTTGGGGATGCCCAGCAGGATCGAATCCAGCTCGGTCTGGATCTTGTCCAGCTCGACCTTGCCGTCGGACAGCTCGGTGCCCATGCGCTCGACATCCGCCATCAGCGGGGCGATGTCTTCGCCGCGCTGCTTGGCCTGACCGATGGATTTGGAACGCGCATTACGCTCAGCCTGCAGTGCTTCGGTGCGGGTCTGGACGGTCTTGCGCTGTTCTTCCAGCGCTTCGATGCGCGCAACATCCAAGGCAAAGCCACGGGATGCCAGGCGGTCCGCTACGTCCTGAAGGTTGCTACGTAACAGTTTGGAATCGAGCATGTCGGTCTCTCGTTTATCAAAGTTTGGTCAAGGACAGGCCAGCCCAGGTGGCGAGCAGCCCGCCGAACACGCTGATGCCCAAGTACCCGAAGGCTATCAGGGCCTGCCCGCTTTCCAGCAGGCGCAGCGTATCCAGTGAAAAGGATGAAAAGGTCGTCAGACCGCCTACAAAGCCGACAATCAAGCCGGCGCGAATTTCAATCGGTACTTCCGGGCGCAACAGGAACCAGCCGTACAACAGCCCGATGATCAGGCAGCCGACCAGGTTGACCGCCAGGGTCGCCGCATAAAAATGCTTCGGCCAATTGGCGCTGACCCATGTGCCAGCGGCGAAACGCAATAATGTACCAGCGATGCCGGCTGCGGACACGGCAAGAATCGTCTTGAGCACTACTTTCTCCGCTGTCTGGGGCTGAGTCGATCGAGTTGGGCGAGGTGATTGAGCTTTTCGCCGATCTTCAGCTCCAGGCCACGGGGCACCGGCTGATAGAGCGGGAGTGGCTCAAGGTCATCGGGAAAGTAGTCTTCACCGGCCGCATAGGCATCCGGTTCATCGTGGGCGTAGCGGTATTCATCACCGTAGCCCAACTGTTTCATCAGCTTGGTCGGCGCGTTGCGCAGGTGCATCGGCACTTCGAGGGAGCCGTATTCGGCGGCGGCGCGCAGGGCGGACTTGAAGCCCATGTACACCGCATTGCTCTTCGGCGCGCAGGCCAGGTAGGTGATGGCCTGGGCCACCGCCAGCTCGCCTTCCGGGCTGCCGAGGCGCTCCTGCACGTCCCAGGCGGCGAGGCACAGGCTCAATGCGCGCGGGTCGGCGTTGCCGATGTCTTCGCTGGCCATACGCACGACGCGGCGTGCGAGGTAAAGCGGGTCGCAGCCGCCGTCGATCATGCGCGCGAACCAGTACAGCGCGCCGTCCGGGTTGGAGCCGCGCACGGATTTGTGCAGCGCCGATATCTGGTCGTAGAAGGCTTCGCCGCCCTTGTCGAAGCGCCGGCGCGTGTCGCCGAGCAGGCTTTGCAGGAGGTCGACGCCAATCTCGCTGCCGTCTTCGGCCAGGTCGGAGGCGTTCTCTACTAAGTTGAGAAAGCGGCGCCCATCGCCATCGGCGGCGGCAAGCAGAATCTTGAAGCCCTCTTCGCTCACACTCAGTTGCCGCTTGCCCAGCCCTTTGTCTTCATTCAGGGCACGGTGCAGCAACTTCTGCATCGCCGCTTCGTCCAGGCTTTTCAGCACATAGACCCGCGCACGCGACAGCAAGGCGTTGTTCAATTCAAACGAAGGGTTTTCCGTGGTGGCGCCGATAAAAATCAGCGTTCCATCTTCCACATAGGGTAGAAACGCATCCTGCTGTGACTTATTGAAACGATGCACTTCGTCGACAAACAGGATGGTGCGCTTACCGTACTGCCCGGCCTGCTGCTTGGCGACTTCCACCGCCTGGCGGATCTCCTTGACCCCCGCCAATACCGCCGAGACCGTTTCGAAGTGCGCATCCGAGACCTTCGCCAGCAGCCGCGCCAGGGTAGTCTTGCCCACCCCCGGCGGCCCCCAGAAAATCATCGAGTGCAGCGCACCCTGCTCCAGGGCTTCGCGCAAAGGCTTACCGCGAGCGAGCAGGTGTTCCTGACCGACGTACTCATCCAGGTTGGTCGAACGCAAGCGCGCGGCCAGGGGCTGGGCAATCGGGTCACTTCGAAACAGGTCCATGGGCAGCGTGTTATTCCTGGATCACATCGGCACCCTTGGGGATGTCGAACTTGAACTTGGACGCAGGCACCGGCTGGTTGGCCTTGACCCCGGAGAACAGGATATCGGTGCGTTGGCCAACACTGTCGACCAGGCGCATGTTGTTGATCACGCCATTGCCGAACGACAGGGACAATGTGTCAAACAGCGTGTCCTTGGATTTCGGCTTGAGGGTGAACTCGATCACGTTGCTGGTTTGCTTGGAAGTGATGTCGAAGCTGTCATTGATCTTCGACACATCACCCGACAGCAGCAGCGCCGGAGTCTGGTTCAGGCGCGGGTCAAGCTTCTTGATGGTGGCTTGTTCCAGGTCCGGGTCCCACAGGGTGACCTTCTGGCCATCAGACACGATGGTCTGCTCAGCCTTGCCTTCGGTGTGCCAGTAGAACAGGCCAGGACGCTGCACGGCCATTTCGCCTGCGGTTTCCTGCAACTGGGTGCCGCCTGCATCCAGGGTCAGTTGGGAGAAGCGCGCAGTCAGGGTCTGGGATTTGTCCAACAGGTTCTTCAGGCTGGCCACGGAAGCCGGGTCAGCGTGGGCCGAAACAGCAGTCAGGGCCAGTGCCGGCAACAACAGCATGCGGATAAGGCGCATGGGAGTCCTCATTGAGTGTTCAGGGCGTGCCGCGTGCTGCCACGCGGCACGGGATCAGTCGCGCATCTGCCCGGGGGCAATGACTTCGCGCGAGCCGTTGGTGTTCATTGCAGTGACGACACCGGCCATTTCCATGGCTTCGATCATGCGGGCGGCGCGGTTGTAGCCGATTTTCAACTTACGTTGCACCGCGGAAATCGAAGCGCGACGGCTTTCCAGTACGAAGGCCACGGCCTCGTCGTACAGCGCGTCGGTTTCAGCATCATCGTCACCACCGCCGCCGCCATTTTCAAAGCCGCTGCCGGCTTCTTCGACGCCGTTGAGGATGTCGTCGTTGTATTCCGGTGCGCCGCGCAGTTTCCAGGCTTCCACCACGCGGTGTACTTCATCGTCGGAAACGAAGGCACCGTGGACCCGGATCGGCAGGCTGGTGCCCGGCGGCATGTAGAGCATGTCACCGTGGCCGAGCAGTTGTTCGGCGCCACCCTGGTCGATGATGGTCCGCGAGTCGATCTTGCTCGATACCTGGAACGCCATTCGCGTAGGAATGTTGGCCTTGATCAAGCCCGTGATCACGTCCACCGAAGGACGCTGGGTGGCGAGGATCAAGTGGATACCGGCGGCACGGGCCTTCTGGGCGATACGTGCGATCAGTTCTTCGACCTTCTTGCCGACGATCATCATCATGTCGGCGAATTCGTCGACCACCACCACGATGGTCGGTAGCTTGGTCAGTTTCGGCGCTTCGTCATGGATGCTTTCGCGCTTGTACAACGGGTCATCGATGGTCTCGCCGCGCTCTTGGGCTTCCTTGATCTTGGCGTTGAAGCCCGACAGGTTACGCACGCCCATCTTCGCCATCAATTTGTAGCGGCGCTCCATCTCGGCGACGCTCCAGCGCAGGGCGTTGGCGGCGTCCTTCATGTCGGTGACCACTGGGCACAGCAGGTGCGGAATGCCTTCGTAGATCGACAGCTCCAACATCTTCGGGTCGATCATGATCAGCTTGGCGTCTTCCGGGCCCGACTTGAACAGGATCGACAGGATCATCGCGTTCACCCCCACCGACTTACCGGAACCGGTGGTACCGGCCACCAGCAGGTGAGGCATCTTCGCCAGGTCGGTGATCACCGGCTTGCCGCCGATGTCGTGGCCCAGCGCCAGGGTGACCGGCGATTTGAAGTTGTCGTATTCCGGCGTCGACAGCACCTCGGAGAAGCGCACGATCTGGCGGTCTTCGTTGGGAATCTCGATACCTACGGTGGTCTTGCCGGGGATGACTTCCACAACACGTACGCTGGTTACGGCCAGGGAACGCGCCAAGTCTTTCGCCAGATTGGAAATACGGCTGACCTTGACGCCGGCGGCCGGCTGGATTTCGTAACGAGTAATCACCGGGCCGGGATGGATCGAGTCCACCGACACTTCGACGCCGAATTCCTTGAGCTTGATTTCCAGCAGGTGGCCGACGGCCGCCAGGGATTCCGGGGAATAGTTGAGTTGTTTCTTTTCGGCCGGGTCGAGGATCGAGATCGGCGGCAACGTGCCTTCAACCGCACTGTCGACGAACAGCGGTGCCTGTTTCTCTTTCTGCACGCGATGGCTCGGCTCTGGGGCCTTGGGCGGTGCCGGGGCAATCACCGGCGGCACCTGCTTCTCACGGTCCGACATGTGCTTGCTCAGGGCCTGTTCGCGTTCGATCAGGCGTTCCTTGACCTTGGCCTGCTCGCGCCGATCCGGCGTACTCGGCGCCACCACCTCGTTGACGCGGGTATCTACCTCGCGCAATTGGGCGACCATGCGCTTGCGATCGACCCGTGCCGCCCACCAGCGGTTGGCGGCGCCCTGGAACAACTCCAGCAGGTCGAGGGTGATCTTGCCGGTCACGTCCATTACCTTGAACCACGACAGGTCGGTGAACACGGTGAGGCCGAACAGGAACAGCGCGATGAACATCAGCGTGCTGCCTTGGATATTCAGGGTCCTGCGTGCCAAGTCACCGAGGCTTTCGCCCAACGCCCCACCCGCGCCCGCCGGCAAGCCGGTCGGTGCATGAAAATGGATATGCGCCAGCGCCGCGCCGGACAGCACCAGAAACACCAGGCCAATCAGGCGCCACGAGAATAGCCAACCGCTCCACTGCCACGGTTCATGACGCTGGCGGAAGATCTGCCAGGTCTTGATCGCCAGCAGCAACGGGAAGATATAAGCGAAGTAACCCAGCACCATGAACAGGATATCGGCGCTGTAGGAACCGGCAGGCCCGCCGAAGTTCTGCACGTCTTCGATCTTGCTGTTGTGGCTCCAGCCCGGATCGTCCTTGCCATACGTGAGCAAGGCCATCATCAGGAACAGGCACAGCGCGCCGATAGCGATCAGCGCGCCTTCCTTGAGACGATAATGCAGGTGCTGGCGCCAGGCCGGCACGACTGCTGCTTTAGGTGTTGCGGCGGATTTCTTCAAAACGGGTCTTTTCCTGCGCCTTTAGCGCGTCCATCTGTTGAATGACTGCAAATACTGCCCAATCCGAGCAGCTGAAAAATGAACGTGCGTCGTTGAATCTACTTTTAACATTGGGCGCTTGCTGGATGAAATGACGAAAGCGCCACAATGCCCGCATTGTACGGGTTTGTGCCGGCGATGCCACGCCCCTGCCCTTCACTCGGCAGCATAGCCAATTTAGTGTCACAACATGTTCAATTTGAGCATGCATTGTCTTTGCTGACAAAGGCTTATGCGCTGTTTTTATCAATCCAGGCAAGCTTGGCAAATGGCCTGCATGGCACAGACCCGATTACGACCACGCCGCCGAGGCAGAGTTGCAGAAACACCTGCTCACGCTAATCCACCTCAATAGCCGATTCGGGCTGGCCCGATGGCGCCATGTCGACAATAATCAGCACTGCGCAAGCAGGTGTCATACCTGCCATCCCCTCCCCTTCCGTAAGCCTGGATGCCATGCTGACCTGGTTACAACGCGATTCACTGACATTCCCTCCACTGGCCAAGGCCATGCGCGAACCCAATGGCCTGCTGGCTGCCGGTGGCGATCTTTCGGCCGAACGCCTGGTACAAGCCTATCGCCACGGCTGCTTTCCGTGGTTTTCGGACGGCCAGCCGATCCTCTGGTGGTCACCCGACCCGCGCACGGTGATATTCCCCGACGAGCTGCATGTGTCCCGCAGCCTAGGCAAATTGTTGCGCCAGCAGCGCTACAGCGTGACCTTCGACCAGGATTTCGCCGCCGTCATCCAAGCCTGCGCCGCACCGCGCGCGTATGCCGATGGCACTTGGATCACCGAGAGCATCCAGAGCGCTTACCTGGAACTGCACCAGCGCGGCTACGCCCATTCGGTGGAGGTCTGGGACGACGGCAAACTGGTGGGTGGTTTGTATGGCCTGGCGATGGGCCAGCTGTTTTTCGGCGAGTCCATGTTCAGCCGTGCCGATAACGCCTCGAAATTCGGCTTTGCCACGCTGACCCGCCAACTACAGGAATGGGGCTTTGTATTGATCGACTGCCAGATGCCCAACGATCACCTGCACAGCCTGGGTGCCCGCGCCATATCCCGCAGCGACTTCGCAGGTTTCCTGCGCGACCATCTGGATCAGCGCAGCGCTGGACCGTGGGTTTCCTAGGCGACTTCCGCGCTCCTGGCTTACACTTATTTCAAAGCTTATCCGAGGGTTGATCATGACCGAGTTGGCGCGTTTGAAGTTTTATGCCACTCAACCCCACTCTTGCAGCTATCTGCCCGACGAGCAGGCCACCACACTGTTCCTCGACCCCAGCCAGCCTATGGACGTGCATGTGTATGCCGACCTGTCGGAGATGGGCTTTCGGCGCAGTGGCGATCATCTGTACCGGCCTCATTGCCAGAACTGCAATGCCTGCGTCCCGGCACGCATTCCCGTGGCGCAGTTTCTGCCGGACCGCAACCAGAAACGCATCCTTAAGCGCAACGCCGACCTGACGGTGATGCCAACCAAGCCACGCTTCACCGAAGAATATTTCGACCTTTACCAGCGCTATATCGAGGAACGCCACGCCGACGGCGATATGTTCCCGCCCAGTCGCGACCAGTTTTCCACGTTCCTGGTACGCGACCTGCCCTTCTCGCGCTTCTATGAGTTTCGCGCCGACGGCCGGTTGGTGGCAGTGGCCGTGACCGATTTGCTGCCTAACGGCCTGTCGGCGGTCTACACCTTCTACGAGCCTGCCGAAGAGCGCCGCAGCCTGGGACGCTTTGCAATCCTGTGGCAAATCGGCGAAGCACTGCGCCTGGAACTGGAGGCGGTGTACCTCGGCTACTGGATCAAGAACTGCAAAAAGATGAACTACAAGACCCAATATCGGCCCATAGAACTGCTGATTAATCAAAGATGGGTCGTGCTTAACTAGAACCCCTTGGCTTAAACACCCTTTTTCGGGCACAATGCACGCCGCTTTTGCCTGGCGCAGTTGCACCGGGCCATTCACTGGATACCGAGGGCTTTACTGCATGTCGAAAGAAGACAGCTTCGAAATGGAAGGCACTGTCGTCGACACCCTGCCCAACACCATGTTTCGTGTGGAGTTGGAAAATGGGCACGTCGTAACCGCGCATATCTCCGGCAAGATGCGCAAGAACTACATTCGTATTCTTACCGGTGACAAAGTGCGCGTCGAGCTGACGCCCTATGACTTGAGCAAAGGGCGCATCACTTACCGCGCTCGCTAAGCAAGTCAATACAAAACGCCCGGTTATGCCGGGCGTTTTTGTGTGCGCGCCATTTTCATGCGCGCGCTCTTGTAGGAGCCCGGCTTGCCGGCGATGGCGACCGTGAGGCAAGCGCCGATCTTGCGGGCCTCATCGCCGGCAAGCCGGACTCCTACAGGTGGCGCGGCGTTCGCGGGATAGCAAAAAGGCGCCTTTCGGCGCCTTTTGCATTGTTGCGGTCAGCTATCAGGCCATTTCAGCCGTGGTTTCGAACTCGAAGGTCAGCTCGCCATCCTTCAGGTCGATGTGCACCACGCCGCCATGGTCGGAAAGTTCGCCGAACAGGATCTCTTCGGCCAATGGCCGCTTGATCTTGTCCTGGATCAGACGCGCCATTGGGCGAGCGCCCATTGCCGCATCGTAGCCGCCCTCGGCGATCCAACTGCGCGCCGCTTCCGTGACATCCAGCTGCACGCGCTTGTCTTCCAGCTGCGCCTGAAGCTCGGTGAGGAACTTGTCCACCACGCTTTTGATGACCTCATGGCTGAGGCGACCAAACTGGATAATGGTGTCCAGACGGTTGCGGAATTCCGGCGTGAAGCTCTTCTTGATCACTTCCATTGCATCAGAAGAGTGATCCTGATGGCTGAAGCCGATCGAAGCCCGCGCGGCCGTTTCGGCACCGGCGTTGGTGGTCATGATCACGATCACGTTGCGGAAGTCCGCCTTGCGCCCGTTGTTGTCGGTCAGGGTGCCGTGGTCCATCACCTGCAGCAGCAGGTTAAAGACTTCCGGGTGGGCCTTCTCGATTTCATCGAGCAGCAGCACGCAATGCGGTTGCTTGGTAATCGCCTCGGTCAACAGACCGCCCTGGTCGAAACCGACATAGCCCGGAGGCGCACCGATCAGGCGCGACACGGTGTGACGCTCCATGTATTCGGACATGTCGAAACGGACCAGCTCAATGCCCATGGCCTTGGCCAACTGCCGCGCCGCTTCGGTCTTGCCGACGCCGGTCGGGCCAGCGAACAGGAACGAACCAACGGGCTTGTCCGGCGACTTGAGGCCCGCACGCGACAACTTGATCGCGGTGGACAGCGCATCGATGGCCGCATCCTGGCCGAACACGGTGAGCTTGAGGTCGCGCTCCAGGTTACGCAGCAGCTCCTTATCGGAACTGTTGACGTGTTTAGGCGGAATCCGCGCGATCTTCGCCACGATGTCCTCGACCTGAGCCACATCAATGCGCTTCACACGCTTCTCAACCGGCTGCAGGCGCTGGTAGGCACCCGCCTCGTCGATCACGTCGATGGCCTTGTCCGGCATGTGCCGGTCATTGATGTAGCGCGACGCCAGCTCAGCCGCTGAACGCAGAGCTTCATCGGTGTACTCGATGCCATGGTGCGCCTCGAAACGCCCCTTGAGGCCACGCAGGATGCCGATGGTGTCTTCAACCGAAGGCTCGGACACGTCGACTTTCTGGAAGCGACGCGCCAGGGCACGGTCTTTTTCGAAGATGCCGCGAAATTCCTGGAACGTGGTCGAGCCGATGCAACGGATATCCCCCGACGACAGCAGCGGCTTGAGCAGGTTGGAGGCGTCCATCACCCCACCGGAAGCCGCACCGGCGCCAATGATGGTGTGGATTTCATCGATGAACAGGATCGCCTGCGGGCGTTTTTTCAGCTCGCCGAGGAGCGCCTTGAAGCGCTTCTCGAAATCGCCACGGTACTTGGTCCCGGCGAGCAACGCACCCAGGTCCAAGGAGTAGACGACGCTATTGGCCAGCAGGTCAGGCACCTGGTTATCCACGATGCGCTTGGCCAAGCCTTCGGCAATTGCGGTCTTGCCCACGCCCGCCTCACCCACCAGCAACGGGTTGTTCTTGCGACGACGTGCAAGGATCTGCGCTACGCGCTCAACTTCAAGCTCACGCCCCACTAGCGGATCGATCCGCCCCTGGCGCGCCAGTTCGTTGAGGTTGCTGGCATAGGCATCCAGTGGATTGCCCGAAGAAGAAGACTCACCGCCCTCGTCGTCCTGCATATCCTGCTCACCCTCGGAATGATCGCCGTGCCCAGGCACCTTGGAGATACCGTGGGCGATGTAGTTGACGACATCGATACGCGCAACGCTCTGCTGTTTCAGCAGGAACACTGCCTGGCTTTCCTGTTCGCTGAAAATCGCCACAAGCACATTGGCGCCTGTGACCTCACGCTTACCGGAGCTCTGAACATGGAACACGGCACGCTGAAGCACCCGCTGGAAGCCCAGGGTTGGCTGGGTTTCACGGTCTTCATCGTGGACTGGAATAAGTGGCGTCGTGGAGTCGATAAACTCCTGCAGGTCATGCTTGAGTTTGTCGAGGTTGGCGCCGCACGCACGCAAAACGGTGGCGGCAGCTTCATTGTCCAAAAGTGCCAGCAGCAGGTGTTCGACGGTCATGAATTCATGACGCTTCGAACGAGCCTCCTTGAAGGCAAGATTGAGGGTGACTTCGAGCTCGCGGTTTAACATAGCTTCACCTCATACCCAAGTGGTCGGCGTTAACCGTCCTTCTCGATTTCACAGAGTAGCGGATGCTGGCTTTCCCTGGCGTACTGGTTGACCTGCATGGCCTTTGTCTCGGCGATGTCGCGGGTAAACACTCCACATACTGCCCGTCCTTCTGTGTGAACGGCCAGCATTACCTTGGTCGCCAACTCGCGGTTCAGGTTAAAAAACACCTCGAGCACTTCGACCACGAAATCCATCGGTGTGTAGTCATCATTGAACAAAACCACCTTATACATCGGCGGCGCCTGTAAGGCAGGCTTGGCCTCCTGAACAGCAATGCCTGCAGAACCGTCGTCATCATGTTCCTGATCCGGTCGATCCTGATTGAATGTTAGTCGAATCTGGCTGTTTGCATGCATGGAAAGAAAGGTTCGTCAGTGGTTCAAATACAGTGGTGGGGACGACCTGTCAGAATTTCAACTACTGACCGATCGGTCGCCTTGACTATCGGCGAAACGGTGTTACAACCAATAGAACCCACAGTGGGTAAAAAAGGTCCGCGCAGTCAACCTTATTTATTCGGGTTAGGACGGATAAACTGGATGATACTCCAGTGATGGAGTCTGGTGCAGAGGGATATGGGCATGGCAAGCGGTAAGGTCAAGTGGTTCAACAATGCCAAAGGGTACGGCTTCATTATTGAAGACGGCAAGGATGAAGACCTTTTTGCGCATTACTCAGCGATCAAAATGGAAGGTTATAAAACGCTGAAGGCGGGGCAGCCGGTCTCCTTTGACATTATTCAGGGGCCCAAAGGCAAGCACGCAGTCGACATCAGTGCGCCAGTCACCATCGGCACAGCCAAAGAGGGCGTCGCTCAAAAATCAAAAGAGCAATTAGCCTAATCGACCACCGAGCAGGCGCCCAATAAAAAACCGGCCATTCCGTTTACGGTATGGCCGGTTTTTTTTACCCCCTTCGCTTACATGTGCGAGATCAGCGCATCACCGAAGCCAGACGAAGACACCAGGGTGGCACCGTCCATCAGACGCTCGAAGTCATAAGTCACAGTCTTGGCAGAAATCGCGCCATTGGTGCCCTTGATGATCAAATCCGCCGCCTCGGTCCAGCCCATGTGCCGCAGCATCATCTCGGCTGACAGAATCAACGACCCCGGATTCACCTGATCCTTGCCCGCATATTTAGGCGCAGTACCGTGGGTCGCTTCGAACATCGCCACGGTGTCCGACAGGTTCGCGCCCGGCGCAATACCGATACCGCCCACCTCCGCCGCCAATGCGTCGGACAGGTAATCACCATTCAGGTTAAGCGTCGCGATCACATCATACTCGGCCGGACGCAGCAGGATCTGCTGGAGCATGGCGTCGGCAATGGCGTCCTTGACCACCACATTCTTGCCGGTCTTCGGGTTCTTGAACTGCATCCACGGGCCGCCGTCGAGCAGTGTGGCGCCAAATTCTTCGGCCGCCACTTCGTAGGCCCACTCCTTGAAGGCACCTTCGGTGAACTTCATGATGTTGCCTTTGTGCACGATGGTCAGTGAGTCGCGGTCGTTATCCACTACATATTGCAGGGCTTTACGCGCCAGGCGCTTGGTCCCTTCCTTGGAGACCGGCTTCACGCCAATCCCGCAATCCTGGTCGAAACGGATCTTGGTGACGCCCATTTCTTCCTTGAGGAACTTGATCACCTTGATCGCTTCGGGTGAGCCCGCCTTCCACTCGATGCCGGCATAAATGTCTTCTGAGTTTTCACGGAAAATAGTCATGTCCACGTCGCCAGGCTTCTTGACCGGACTGGGCACGCCTTCAAACCAGCGCACCGGGCGCAGGCATACATAAAGGTCGAGTTGCTGACGCAGGGCCACGTTCAACGAACGGATGCCGCCGCCGACGGGGGTGGTCAGCGGCCCCTTGATGGAAACCACGTAATCCTTGACCGCATCCAGGGTTTCCTGGGGCAGCCAGGTGTCCTGGTCGTAGACTTGAGTCGCTTTCTCGCCGGCATATACCTCCATCCAGGAGATCTTGCGCTTGCCGCCGTAGGCCTTTTCAACAGCTGCATCGACTACCTTGATCATCACCGGGCTGATGTCGACGCCGATACCGTCACCTTCGATGTAAGGGATGATCGGTTGGTCAGGAACATTGAGAGAATGGTCTGCATTGACGGTGATTTTGTCGCCGACTGCCGGAACCTGAATCTTCTTGTATCCCATGCTGAACTCCATCTATGGATTGAACATCTGGCTGCGTTCGAGCCTACTCCAGATAAATGGCGACTGAAACCTCACGCCATGCTCATTTGCATCGAAAACAGCATAATTTGTCGCCTACAAGCCTGAAAGCAAAGGCAAAATCGCCAATCTCGAGCACATCGTGCGACTTTGGTCGCAACCTGCGCCCTGCGACCTTTAGACCAATGGACGACACACCTTTTGTATGAAGGCTCGGCGTAAGCATAGCGACCTATGTATAATGCCGCCGCTGACCAAAGAGTCACGACGGCCGACCGCTCTATAACAGTGCCCTCCGCCAGAAAAGCCGGACTAAACAATAGTCCACCCGCTTGACGCTCGACTGATGCAACCCAACATCACCGCGAAGAAACCTCGACATTTCGCTCATGGATGACTTTGAACGAACGCGCTCCACCCGGCGCATCTCGAGTTTCTGCGCACGCTTTCAGCAAAGAAGAGAGTTAATCCGAATATGCCCACCCGCTCGAAGATCATCTACACCTTCACCGACGAAGCCCCGGCCCTCGCCACCTATTCACTGCTGCCTATCGTAGAGGCCTTCACCGCTTCCGCTGATATTGCCGTGGAAACCCGCGACATCTCCCTCGCCGCGCGCATCCTCGCAAGCTTCCCCGAGCAACTGGGCGCCAAGGCTATCCCGGACCACCTCGCCGAACTGGGCGACCTGGCCGTTACGCCTGAAGCCAACATCATCAAGCTGCCTAACATCAGCGCCTCGACCCCGCAGCTGCAAGCCGCGATCAAGGAACTGCAGGCCCAGGGCTACGCCCTGCCGGACTACCCGGAAACCGTAACCACCGACGCGGAAAAAGAAACCCGTGCACGTTACGACAAGGTCAAGGGCAGCGCCGTGAACCCGGTACTGCGCGAAGGCAACTCCGACCGCCGCGCGCCGCTGTCGGTCAAGAACTACGCACGCAAGCACCCGCACAAGATGGGCGCCTGGGCTGCCGACTCCAAGTCGCACATTGCCCACATGAACAGTGGCGATTTCTACGGCAGCGAAAAAGCCGTGCAGATCGAAACCGCTGACGCTGTCAAAATCGAGCTGATCGCCCAAGACGGCACCGCCACTGTCCTGAAGGAAAAGACTTCGGTACAGGCCGGCGAAATCATCGACACCGCCGTACTGAGCAAGAAAGCCCTGCGCGCATTCATCGCCGCTGAAATCGAAGACGCCAAGAAGCAAGGCGTGCTGCTGTCGGTTCACCTGAAAGCCACCATGATGAAGGTCTCCGACCCGATCATGTTCGGCCAGATCGTTGCCGAGTTCTACAAAGACGCCCTGACCAAGCACGCCACCGTGCTGGAGCAGATCGGCTTCAACCTGAACAACGGCATCGGCGACCTGTACGCTCGCATCAAGGCCCTGCCGGCCGAGCAGCAAGCGCAGATCGAAGCTGACATCCAGGCCGTATACGCGGCTCGCCCGTCCCTGGCGATGGTCAACTCCGACAAAGGCATCACCAACCTGCACGTGCCGAGCGATGTGATCGTCGACGCCTCGATGCCGGCCATGATCCGTGACTCCGGCAAGATGTGGGGCACCGACGGTCAGCTGCACGACACCAAGGCTGTGATCCCGGATCGCTGCTACGCCACCATCTACCAAGCGGTCATCGAAGACTGCAAGGCCAATGGCGCCTTCGACCCAACCACCATGGGCAGCGTGCCAAACGTTGGCCTGATGGCGAAGAAAGCCGAAGAGTACGGCTCCCACGACAAGACCTTCCAGATCAAAGCTGACGGCGTGGTCCGCGTCACCGACAGCAAGGGCAGCCTGCTGATGGAACAGAAAGTCGAAGCCGGCGACATCTTCCGTATGTGCCAGACCAAAGACGCGCCGATCCAGGACTGGGTCAAACTGGCCGTCAACCGCGCCCGCGCCAGCAACACCCCGGCCATTTTCTGGCTGGACCCTAAGCGTGCACACGACGGCGTCGTGGTCGAGAAAGTTCAGGCTTACCTGAAAGACCACAACACCGAAGGCCTGGACATCCGCATCATGTCGCCGGTCGACGCGATGAAGTTCACCCTGGAGCGCACCCGCAAGGGCCTGGACACCATCTCGGTGACCGGCAACGTACTGCGCGACTACCTGACCGACCTGTTCCCGATCATGGAACTGGGCACCAGCGCCAAGATGCTGTCGATCGTGCCGCTGATGAACGGCGGCGGCCTGTTCGAAACCGGCGCCGGCGGCTCGGCACCGAAGCACGTGCAGCAACTGGTGGAAGAGAACTTCCTGCGCTGGGATTCCCTGGGCGAGTTCCTGGCCCTGGCCGCATCCCTTGAGCATTTGGGTGTGACGTACAACAACCCGAAAGCCCTGGTACTGTCCAAGACCCTGGACCAGGCCACCGGCCAGTTCCTCGACAACAACAAGTCGCCATCGCGCAAAGTCGGCAACATCGACAACCGCGGCAGCCACTTCTACCTGGCGCTGTACTGGGCTCAAGCCCTGGCCGCCCAGACCGAAGACACTGCACTGCAAGCGCAGTTTGGCGAACTGGCCAAGACCCTGACCGCGAACGAAGCAACCATCGTTGCCGAACTCAACGCCGTGCAGGGCAAGCCAGTCGACATCGGCGGCTACTACGCGCCGAACCCGGAGCTGACCAGCAAAGCCATGCGCCCAAGCAACACCCTCAATGCGGCAATTGCCAAGTTGAAGTAAGGTTGTAAGGCTGCAAAAAAGCCCCGGCCCTGTGCCGGGGTTTCTGTTTTTACTCTTTAACTGAAAAAACTGAATCAAAATGTGGGAGCGGGCTTGCTCGCGAATGCGGTGGTCAGCCTACACCTGCAGCGACTGACACTCTGCATTCGCGAGCAAGCCCGCTCCCACATTGACTGCAATCCTGCCCAAAGACCGCGTCGCATTCTTCATTGAGACTTTCCATGACCTGGCAACCCCACATTACTGTCGCCACCATCGTCGAAGACAACGGCCGCTTTCTGATGGTCGAAGAGCTCAAAGGCGGCCGCGCGGTATTGAATCAGCCTGCCGGCCACCTCGACCCACACGAAACCCTGACCGAAGCTGCCATCCGCGAAACCCTCGAAGAAACCGGCTGGGACGTCGAAGCCACTGGCATCGTCGGCATTTACCTGTACACCGCCCCCAGCAATGGCGTGACCTACCAGCGTGTGTGCTTCATCGCCAAAGCCCTGAAACACCACCCTGACTATCAACTCGACGAAGGCATACTGCGTGCCCGTTGGCTGACCCGCGACGAACTGATGGAGCTGCGCGACGACTGGCGCAGCGAGCTGATCATCCGCTGTATCGATGATTATCTGGCCGGCCAGCGCCACAGCCTCGAATTGATCCGCCCTTCTCTTTAGCCTTGAAGGCCTGAGCCTGATAGAATCGCGTCCTTTTTCAAGACACCCGTTGAAACCCTATGCGTGATCCAGCCCCTTCTGACACACAAAAGAAGCGCGTCATCGTCGGCATGTCCGGCGGCGTGGATTCTTCCGTTTCCGCCGTTCTGCTCATGGAGCAGGGTTATGAGGTGGAAGGCCTGTTCATGAAGAACTGGGAAGAAGACGATGGAACGGAATACTGCACCGCCATGGACGACCTGGCGGACGCCCAGGCCGTGTGTGACAAGATCGGTATCAAGCTGCACACCGCCAACTTCGCCGCTGAGTACTGGGACAATGTGTTCGAGCACTTCCTGGCCGAATACAAGGCAGGCCGCACGCCGAACCCGGATATCCTGTGCAACCGTGAAATCAAGTTCAAGGCGTTCCTCGACTACGCCATGATGCTCGGTGCCGACCTGATCGCCACTGGCCACTACGTACGCCGCCGCGATATCGATGGCCGCACCGAGCTGCTCAAGGGCCTGGACCCGAACAAGGACCAGAGCTACTTCCTGCACGCCGTCGGCGGTGAACAGATCGCCAAGACCCTGTTCCCGGTGGGCGAGCTGGAAAAGCCCGAAGTGCGCAAGATCGCCGAGAAACACGGCCTGGCCACCGCCAAGAAGAAGGATTCCACCGGGATCTGCTTTATCGGCGAGCGCCGCTTCAGCGACTTCCTCAAGCAGTACCTGCCGGCGCAACCAGGCGAAATCCATACCACCGAAGGTGAAGTCATCGGCCGTCACCATGGCTTGATGTACCACACCATCGGCCAACGCCAGGGCCTGGGCATCGGCGGCTTGAAAGATGCCGGTGAAGAACCGTGGTACGTGCTGGTCAAGGACCTGGAAAACAACGTGCTGATCGTCGGCCAAGGCAACGAGCATCCACTGCTGTTCTCCGGCGCCCTGCTGGCTTCGGAAATCTATTGGGTCAACCCGATCGACCTGAGCACCCCGCGCCGCCTGACCGCCAAAGTGCGCTATCGCCAGAGCGACCAGCCTTGCACCCTGGAAAAAACTGCCACCGGCTACCGCGCCACCTTTGATGACCCGCAACGCGCAGTCACGCCTGGCCAGTCCGTGGTGTTCTACGACGGCGAAATCTGCCTGGGCGGCGGCGTGATTGAAGTGGCCGAAGCCTGGAGCAAATCGGCATGAGCCCGACCCAGGAGCAATTGACAGCGCTAGGTGGGGTCTTTCTCGCCGCTGTACTGGTGGACAAGATCGCCAAGACCGGCCAGGTCACCGAGGCCGGCCTGACCTGCATGCTCGGCAGCCTGCTGATCCGTGACCCCAAGGACACGTTGGAAGTCTACGGCGGCGACGACCTCGCGCTGCGTGAAGGCTATCGCGCGTTGATCGGCGCACTGGAACGCGACCCCAGCACCCTGCAGCGCGAGCCGCTGCGCTACGCCCTGTCGATGCTCGGTCTTGAGCGTCAACTGGCCAAGCGCGACGACATGCTCGAGGTCATCGGCAAGCGCTTGCCACAGATTCAATCCCAGGTGGAACACTTCGGTCCAGCCCACGAAAACGTGATCGCGGCCTGTGGTGCGCTGTACCAGGACACCTTGAGCACCTTGCGCCAACGCATCCAGGTCCACGGCGACATGCGCAACCTGCAGCAACCGAACAACGCCTCGAAAATCCGCGCCCTGCTCCTGGCCGGCATTCGTTCGGCGCGGTTATGGCGCCAGTTGGGCGGTCATCGTTGGCAATTGGTGATCAGTCGTCGCAAATTGCTCAAAGAGCTTTACCCGTTGATGCGCAACGAATAAGTCGCACCAGCAGGCCTTTTTCAAGCCGTTACGCGTAATACGCCGGTCAGTTGGCAACGGACCGGCGGATTTTTTCATGTATGATACGCGCCCCATTTCGTTGCCCGACTGTCCGAGAACACCCCATGCAGCTCTCTTCGCTCACTGCGGTTTCCCCTGTAGACGGCCGCTACGCCGGCAAAACCCAGGCCCTGCGCCCTATTTTCAGCGAATACGGCCTGATCCGTGCTCGTGTACTGGTTGAAGTGCGTTGGCTCCAGCGCCTGGCCGCTCACCCCGCCATCAGCGAAGTGCCGGCGTTTTCCGCGCAAGCCAACGCTGTGCTCAACACTCTGGCGGAAAACTTCTCCCTGGAGCACGCCGAGCGTGTGAAAGAGATCGAGCGCACCACCAACCACGACGTCAAAGCCATCGAATACCTGCTCAAAGAGCAAGCGGCCAAGCTGCCGGAACTGGCCCAGGTCAGCGAGTTCATCCACTTTGCCTGCACCAGCGAGGACATCAACAACCTGTCCCACGCCCTGATGCTGCGCGAAGGCCGTGATGACGTGATGCTGCCGCTGATGCGCCAGACCGCCAACGCCATCCGCGAGCTGGCTATCCGCTTCGCCGACGTGCCGATGCTGTCGCGCACCCACGGCCAACCGGCTTCGCCGACTACCCTGGGCAAAGAACTGGCCAACGTGGTGTACCGCCTGGAGCGCCAGATCGCTCAAGTCGCCGCCGTACCGCTGCTGGGCAAGATCAACGGCGCCGTAGGCAACTACAACGCCCACATCTCGGCCTACCCTGAGATTGACTGGGAAGCCAACGCCCGCGCCTTCATAGAAGACGAACTGGGCCTGGGCTTCAACCCGTACACTACGCAGATCGAACCCCACGACTACATTGCCGAGCTGTTCGACGCCATTGCGCGCTTCAACACCATCCTGATCGACTTCGATCGCGATATCTGGGGCTACATCTCCCTGGGCTACTTCAAGCAGCGCACCATTGCCGGTGAAATCGGCTCGTCGACCATGCCGCACAAGGTCAACCCGATCGACTTCGAAAACTCCGAAGGCAACCTCGGCATCGCCAACGCACTGTTCCAGCACCTGGCCAGCAAGTTGCCGATCTCCCGCTGGCAGCGCGACCTGACCGACTCCACCGTACTGCGCAATCTCGGCGTGGGCTTCGCTCACAGCGTGATCGCGTACGAAGCCAGCCTTAAAGGCATCAGCAAGCTGGAGCTCAACGAGCAGAAGATCGCCGCTGACCTGGACGCGTGCTGGGAAGTCTTGGCCGAGCCGATCCAGACCGTGATGCGTCGCTACAACATCGAAAACCCGTACGAGAAGCTGAAAGAATTGACGCGCGGCAAGGGCATCAGCCCTGAAGCACTGCAGACTTTCATCGATGGCCTGGACATGCCAGCCGCGGCCAAGGCCGAGCTGAAACTGCTCACCCCGGCCAACTACATCGGCAACGCTGTAGAGCAAGCCAAGCGCATCTGATCGTTGCTTGACCCTTTGAGACGCCCGGCCGCGCCGGGCGTTTTTATTCCAGTCTGAAAAGTGCTTTCTTTCAATAGGTTACACATGAATCCTGATATCCCTCTTCAACTTCTGGGCGGCATCACGGCACGGGAATTCCTGCGCGACTACTGGCAGAAAAAACCGCTGCTGATCCGTCAGGCCATCCCTGATTTCGAAAGCCCGATCGACGCCGACGAACTGGCCGGCCTGGCCCTGGAAGAAGAAGTCGAATCGCGCCTGGTGATCGAACACGGCGAGCGTCCGTGGGAACTGCGCCGCGGCCCGTTTGCTGAAGATGCCTTCAGCACCCTGCCTGAGCGCGAGTGGACCCTGCTGGTGCAGGCCGTCGACCAATTCGTGCCGGAAGTGGCCGAATTGCTGGAGCAGTTCCGCTTCCTGCCAAGCTGGCGCATCGACGACGTGATGATCAGCTTCGCCGCGCCCGGCGGCAGCGTGGGTCCACACTTCGACAACTACGATGTGTTCCTGCTGCAAGCCCAAGGCAAGCGCAACTGGAAGATCGGCCAGATGTGCAACTCGGAAAGCCCGCTGCTGCAGCACGCCGACCTGCGCATCCTCGCCGAATTCGAAGAGAGCGCTGAGTGGGTCCTGGAACCGGGCGATATGCTCTACCTGCCGCCACGCCTGGCGCACTTCGGCATTGCCGAAGATGACTGCATGACCTACTCCGTCGGTTTCCGCGCTCCAAGCGCCGCCGAAGTGCTGACCCACTTCACCGACTTCCTCAGCCAGTACCTGACTGACGAAGAGCGCTACACCGACGCCGACGCCCAGCCGGTCAGCGACCCGCACCAGATCCAGGGCGACGCGCTGGACCGCCTCAAGAGCCTGCTGGCCGAGCACATGAGCGACGAGCGCATGCTGCTGACCTGGTTCGGCCAGTTCATGACCGAACCACGCTATCCTGAACTGGTAGCCGGCGAGGAACTGGGCGAAGAAGACTTCATCAGCGCCCTGCAAGACGGCGCAATCCTGGTGCGCAACCCGAGCGCGCGCATGGCTTGGTCGGAAGTCGACGACGACGTGCTGTTGTTCGCCAGCGGCCAGAGCCGTTACTTGCCGGGCAAACTGCGCGAACTGCTCAAGCTGATCTGCGCCGCCGACGCCCTGCACGCCGAAAACCTCGGCCCGTGGCTGGAGGACGAAGACGGTCGCGATCTGCTGTGCGAACTGGTCAAGCAAGGAAGCCTGGGATTTGCCGATGAATAAAATTCACGTAAGTGTCGCGGACTGGCAAAAGGATATCGCCGAGATTCGGCGCATTCGTGAAGCGGTGTTTATCGCTGAACAATCGGTTCCACCGGAGCTGGAGTGGGACGCGGATGACGCCGGCGCAGCGCATTTCCTTGCATTCGAAGGCGATTTTCCGATTGGTACCGCGCGCCTGCTGCCCAGTGGCGAGATCGGACGCGTTTCGGTACTCAAGGACTGGCGCGGCTTGAAGGTCGGCGACAAGCTGATGGAAGCGGTGATCGGCGTGGCCGAGCAGCGCGGCCAGGCCAAGCAGTTCCTGAGTGCGCAGGTGTATGCGGCGCCGTTCTATGAGCGACTGGGCTTCAAGATCGTCAGTGAAGAATTCCTTGAAGTCGGGATTCCGCATGTGGACATGGTGCGCGGGGACTGAGCTGTCTCGTTCGCGAGCAAGCCCGCTCCCACATTTGACCGAGTGCACTCTTTGGAATGCGGTCGAATGTGGGAGCGGGCTTGCTCGCGAAGGCTACTTCAGCAACACCCAAAATGCCCTGCACTGCCAGGGCATTTTGCCGTCTACGATTCAATTTGCGACCTGCCAGGCCGACAAACTGGCACTATCCAGCCTAAATGACTCGCAGAGATAACGGACATGTCCCTACGCACCCTGCTCACCGCCCTCCTCCTGACCGCCAGCGTCTCGGCCATGGCCGACACTGAAGTCGTCAACCTGAGCAACCGCACCAGCGCCGACCTGCTGCCCGTGGCGCAGAACTTCATCGGCAAGGACGGCACCGTCAGCGCCTACGGCAACCAACTGATTGTTAACGCCGACCCGGCCAAGATCCAGAATCTGCGCGCCCTGCTTTCTCAACTCGACACACCCGCCAAGCGCCTGCTGATCACCGTCGACACCAACGAAAACAATCAGCAGAACAGCGGCGACAGCCAGACGCGCATCATCAGCTACGGCACCGCCAGTCGTGACGGTGGCGTCCAGCAGATCCAGGCCAGCGAAGGCGTGCCCGCGCTGATCCAGGTCGGCCAGAGCGTACCGCTGACCACCACCCAGCAAGACAGCTACGGCCGCCTGCAAAACCAGACCCAGTATCGCAACGTCACCCAGGGGTTCTACGTGACGGCCAGCGTCACTGGCGAAACCGTGCACCTGGCGATCAGTACCAACCGTGACCGCATGAGCCAGGAACGTCCCGATGTAGTGAATGTACAAAGTACCGACACAACCGTCAGCGGGCGACTAGGCGAATGGATTCCCCTGGCCGGCATCAATCGCGAAACCCAGGCCGACAAATCCTCTACAACCCGCAGCTACTCTACTCAAGGCCGCGACGACCTGACTGTACGGGTGAAGGTCGACACCCTGAACTGAAGCACCAAAAACTGACTGATGAGTCGTATTAGACTAAAGATGTAGTGCTTTAAAAAAAGCACTACAAAACATTTGACGATCCAAAAAAGCATGGGCATGATGGCCTCGCTCCCGCTAATCAGGGGCCCTGGCAAGGGCCTTCGGATCGCCGCTCTAAGCTACCCACCTGAGCCGATTCGTGTCTGTACCGCCCACAAGGCGTGTTTGACGAGGTTGCGACTGGAACGAAGTTGTCCCGAGGGACGGAAGCTAACCAGGTAACCCGGCTACACGCTGTTGAACCCCCAAGGGCCCACGACGCCCTCAGACTGTTCGCGGCCCGCCTTTACCTACCGCCCCTCTCGCCAATCGTTCATCCCGTCGCATTCCCCGCCAGACCCGACATGACCGCCTAAGCTTCTGGTCAGCGAGCAGCCCTGCCCACGCATTTGAATGCAGGGCTGGCAAATGGATTTTTTCCACCACAAGAAGACGCGACGAGGTTTACTTCCATGGCACTGACACGCGAACAGCAAATTGCAGCCCTCGAAAAAGACTGGGCTGAAAACCCACGCTGGAAAGGCGTGACCCGCGCTTATTCCGCTGCTGACGTCGTCCGCCTGCGTGGCTCGGTTCAACCTGAGCACACCTTTGCAAAACTCGGCGCCGAGAAGCTGTGGAACCTGGTGACCCAAGGTGCCAAGCCTTCCTTCCGTCCCGACAAAGATTTCGTCAACTGCATGGGCGCCCTCACTGGCGGCCAGGCAGTGCAACAGGTGAAAGCCGGTATCCAGGCAATCTACCTGTCCGGCTGGCAAGTGGCAGCGGACAACAACTCCGCTGAATCCATGTACCCCGACCAATCGCTGTACCCGGTGGATTCGGTTCCAACCGTGGTCAAGCGCATCAACAACTCGTTCCGTCGTGCCGACCAGATCCAGTGGAAAGCCGGTAAAGGCCCGGGTGATGAAGGTTATATCGACTACTTCGCGCCTATCGTGGCTGACGCTGAAGCCGGTTTCGGCGGCGTACTGAACGCCTACGAGCTGATGAAGAGCATGATCGAGGCTGGCGCTGCCGGCGTGCACTTCGAAGACCAACTGGCATCCGTGAAGAAATGTGGCCACATGGGCGGCAAGGTACTGGTTCCGACCCAGGAAGCGGTACAGAAGCTCACCGCTGCCCGCTTGGCTGCTGACGTTGCCGGTACTCCTACCATCATCCTGGCGCGTACCGATGCCAACGCTGCTGACCTGCTGACTTCGGACTGCGACCCGTACGACCAACCGTTCGTGACCGGCGAGCGCACCCAGGAAGGTTTCTACAAGGTACGTGCCGGCCTGGACCAGGCGATTGCCCGCGGCCTGGCCTACGCGCCGTACGCCGACCTGATCTGGTGCGAAACCGCCAAGCCGGACCTGGACGAAGCCCGTCGTTTCGCCGAAGCGATCAAGAAGGAATACCCGGACCAACTGCTGTCCTACAACTGCTCGCCTTCTTTCAACTGGAAGAAAAACCTGGACGACGCGACCATCGCCAAGTTCCAGCGCGAACTGTCCGCGATGGGCTACAAGCACCAGTTCATCACCCTGGCCGGCATCCACAACATGTGGCACAGCATGTTCAACCTGGCGCACGACTATGCCCGCAACGACATGACCGCCTACGTGAAGCTGCAGGAGCAGGAGTTCGCTGACGCATCGAAGGGTTACACCTTCGTGGCGCACCAGCAGGAAGTGGGCACCGGCTACTTCGACGACATGACCACCGTGATCCAGGGCGGCACCTCGTCCGTGACCGCGCTGACCGGCTCGACCGAAGAAGAGCAGTTCCACTAAGCACCGCGTACACGGCCACTGCGGCACCAAGGAAGACCTAACCGCAGTGCCGCACAAAAATCACGCCCCGACCCGTTCGGGGCGTTTTTTTGCCCGCACAAATCTATCTGAAGCACCGCGATCCAAATGTGGGAGCGGGCTTGCTCGCGAAAGCGCTGGTTCAGTCAGCACATCTTTGCCGGGCACACCGCTTTCGCGAGCAAGCCCGCCCCCACAGGGGGAATGCATTCAGCTTGATGATTTTGTGCAAAACATTGATCCAGAGCGGTATTCGCTTCGAGCGAATCGGTTAAAAGATCCCAGTGAACAACTAAGCGACACTCTAGCAAGTAACGGCAACTTCCCTCGCCACACGAGAAACATTCGCTTAAACCCCACGCAAACAATATTCATTATCATTTGGCGCATGAAAACTTCGTTACAGGCTAAACAAAACACATTTGATCAAATGCCCGCTAATGCCCGCCACGCAAGGGCTACAGCCCCACGAAGGTGCACTATGTCCTTATTCCATCGAATAATTTCGCTATAGGAATTTTACTTGCCCGGTGTTTAGCCATAAAATCACCGCGATTGATTGCAGTGCGACATATCGTCACTGCATCGTTACTTTTTCGAGCTCAGAGACCTTTGCTCTCTGTTAAGGATTTCCAGCATGACCGAAGCGACAGGACTCATGGCCCACAACTGGGGCTTTGCCATTTTCCTCCTCGGTGTTGTCGGCCTCTGCGCCTTCATGCTTGGTGTCTCCAGCCTCCTCGGGTCAAAAGCCTGGGGCCGCAGCAAAAATGAACCGTTCGAATCCGGCATGCTGCCTACAGGTGGCGCCCGCTTGCGGCTCTCAGCCAAATTCTATCTGGTCGCGATGCTCTTCGTGATCTTCGATATCGAAGCCCTCTTTCTCTTTGCCTGGTCTGTGTCCGTCCGCGAAAGCGGCTGGACCGGATTCGTCGAAGCTCTCGTTTTCATAGCAATTCTGTTGGCAGGCCTTGTCTACCTATTCCGAGTGGGCGCCCTTGACTGGGCTCCGGAAGCTCGTCGTAAGCGGCAAGCGAAGCTGAAACAATGAGGCTTTGGCGATGCAATACAATCTCACCAGGATCGACCCGGATGCTCCTAACGATCAGTACCCTATCGGCGAACGGGAAACCGTTTCCGATCCGTTAGAAGATCAAGTCCACAAAAACATCTACATGGGCAAGCTCGAAGACGTGCTGAGTGGCGCGGTCAACTGGGGACGTAAAAACTCCCTGTGGCCGTACAACTTCGGCCTTTCTTGCTGCTACGTGGAAATGACCACCGCCTTCACGGCGCCCCATGACATCGCGCGCTTTGGCGCCGAAGTTATCCGGGCATCACCGCGTCAGGCGGATTTCATGGTTATCGCCGGCACCTGCTTTATCAAGATGGCGCCGATCATCCAGCGTCTCTACGAGCAAATGCTCGAGCCGAAGTGGGTTATCTCCATGGGTTCGTGCGCCAACTCCGGTGGCATGTACGACATCTATTCCGTCGTTCAAGGGGTGGACAAGTTCCTGCCCGTGGACGTCTACGTGCCTGGCTGCCCGCCCCGCCCTGAAGCATTCCTGCAAGGCTTGATGCTGCTGCAGGAATCGATTGGCAAGGAGCGTCGCCCGCTTTCCTGGGTCGTAGGCGATCAAGGCGTGTACCGCGCCGAGATGCCTTCGCAAAAGGAAGAGCGCCGCGAACAGCGAATCGCAGTCACCAATCTGCGCAGCCCTGACGAAGTCTGATCCAGACCGGTTCTTTTATAGAACGAACACCTGGCTTCATTCTTTACGTTGACCGAAAGCGATAAAAAAACCATGACTACAGGCAGCGCTCTGTACATCCCGCCTTATAAGGCAGACGACCAGGATGTGGTCGTCGAACTCAATAACCGTTTTGGCCCTGACGCCTTCACCGCCCAGGCCACACGCACCGGTATGCCGGTGCTGTGGGTGGCGCGCGCCAAGCTCGTCGAAGTCCTGACCTTCCTGCGCAACCTGCCCAAGCCGTACGTCATGCTCTATGACCTGCATGGCGTGGACGAGCGTCTGCGCACCAAGCGCCAGGGCCTGCCGAGCGGCGCCGATTTCACCGTGTTCTACCACTTGATGTCGCTGGAACGTAACAGCGACGTGATGATCAAGGTCGCGCTGTCCGAAAGCGACTTGAGCGTCCCGACCGTCACCGGTATCTGGCCGAACGCCAGCTGGTACGAGCGAGAAGTCTGGGACATGTTCGGTATCGACTTCCCGGGCCACCCGCACCTGACGCGCATCATGATGCCGCCGACCTGGGAAGGTCACCCGCTGCGCAAGGACTTCCCTGCCCGCGCCACCGAATTCGATCCGTTCAGCCTCAACCTCGCCAAGCAACAGCTTGAAGAGGAAGCGGCGCGTTTCCGTCCGGAAGACTGGGGTATGAAACGCTCTGGCACCAACGAGGACTACATGTTCCTCAACCTGGGCCCGAACCACCCTTCGGCTCACGGTGCCTTCCGTATCATCCTGCAACTGGACGGCGAAGAAATCGTCGACTGTGTCCCGGACATCGGCTACCACCACCGTGGTGCCGAGAAGATGGCCGAGCGTCAGTCCTGGCACAGCTTTATCCCGTACACCGACCGTATCGACTACCTCGGCGGCGTGATGAACAACCTGCCGTACGTGCTCTCGGTCGAGAAGCTGGCCGGTATCAAGGTGCCCGACCGCGTCGACACCATCCGCATCATGATGGCCGAGTTCTTCCGGATCACCAGCCACCTGCTGTTCCTGGGTACCTATATCCAGGACGTCGGCGCCATGACCCCGGTGTTCTTCACCTTCACCGACCGTCAGCGCGCCTACAAGGTCATCGAAGCCATCACCGGCTTCCGCCTGCACCCGGCCTGGTACCGCATCGGCGGCGTGGCCCACGACCTGCCGAATGGCTGGGAGCGCCTGGTCAAGGAATTCATCGACTGGATGCCCAAGCGTCTGGACGAGTACCAAAAGGCTGCGCTGGATAACAGCATCCTCAAGGGTCGTACCATTGGCGTCGCCCAGTACAACACCAAAGAAGCCCTGGAATGGGGCGTCACCGGTGCTGGCCTGCGGTCCACCGGTTGCGACTTCGACCTGCGTAAAGCGCGTCCTTACTCGGGCTACGAAAACTTCGAATTCGAAGTCCCGCTAGCCGCCAATGGCGATGCCTACGACCGTTGCATCGTGCGCGTCGAAGAAATGCGCCAAAGCCTGAAGATCATCGAGCAATGCATGCGCAACATGCCGGCAGGCCCGTACAAGGCGGATCACCCGCTGACCACGCCGCCGCCGAAAGAACGCACGCTGCAGCACATCGAAACCCTGATCACGCACTTCCTGCAAGTTTCGTGGGGCCCGGTCATGCCGGCCAACGAATCCTTCCAGATGATTGAAGCGACCAAGGGTATCAACAGTTATTACCTGACGAGCGATGGCGGCACCATGAGCTACCGCACCCGGATCCGTACCCCAAGCTTTGCCCACTTGCAGCAGATCCCTTCGGTGATCAAAGGCGAGATGGTCGCGGACTTGATTGCGTACCTGGGTAGTATCGATTTCGTTATGGCCGACGTGGACCGCTAAGCATGAACAGCACGCTTATCCAGACAGACCGTTTCACCCTGAGTGAAACCGAGCGCTCGGCCATCGAGCACGAGCTGCATCACTACGAAGACCCGCGCGCGGCGTCGATCGAAGCCCTGAAGATCGTCCAGAAGGAACGTGGCTGGGTGCCGGACGGCGCGCTCTACGCCATCGGCGAGATCCTCGGCATCCCTGCCAGCGACGTTGAAGGCGTGGCCACGTTCTACAGCCAGATCTTCCGTCAGCCGGTCGGTCGCCACATCATTCGCGTGTGCGACAGCATGGTCTGCTACATCGGCGGCCACGAATCGGTGGTTGACGCGATCCAGACCAAACTGGGCATCGGCCTCGGCCAGACCACCCCTGACGGCCGCTTCACGCTGCTGCCAGTGTGCTGCCTGGGCAACTGCGACAAGGCGCCGGCGTTGATGATCGACGACGACACATTCGGTGACGTGCAGGCAACTGGCGTGACCCAATTGCTCGAGGGCTACCCATGACCCTTACATCTTTCGGCCCGGCCAACCTGATCAAGCGTTCGCCCGAGACCCATCCCCTGACCTGGCGCCTGCGTGACGATGCCGAGCCTGTATGGTTCGACGAGTACCAGGCCAAGAACGGTTACGCCGCTGCGCGCAAGGCCTTCGCCGACATGGCCCAGGACGATATCGTCCAGACCGTGAAAGACGCCGGCCTCAAAGGCCGCGGCGGTGCAGGCTTCCCCACGGGCGTGAAGTGGGGCCTGATGCCCAAGGACGAATCCATCAACATCCGCTACCTGCTGTGCAACGCGGATGAAATGGAGCCAAACACCTGGAAAGACCGCATGCTGATGGAGCAACTGCCCCATCTGCTGATCGAAGGCATGCTGATCAGCGCCCGCGCGCTGAAAACCTACCGTGGCTATATCTTCCTGCGTGGCGAGTACACCACCGCCGCCAAGCACCTCAACCGTGCTGTGGAAGAAGCCAAGGCCGCTGGCTTGTTGGGCAAGAACATCCTCGGTTCGGGTTTTGACTTCGAACTGTTCGTGCACACCGGCGCCGGGCGTTACATCTGCGGTGAAGAAACCGCACTGATCAACTCCCTCGAAGGCCGCCGCGCCAACCCGCGCTCCAAGCCGCCCTTCCCCGCCGCTGTCGGCGTGTGGGGCAAGCCGACTTGCGTGAACAACGTCGAAACCCTGTGCAACGTGCCGGCGATCATTGCCGACGGCGTGGACTGGTACAAATCGTTGGCCCGCGAAGGCAGCGAAGACATGGGCACCAAGCTCATGGGCTTCTCCGGCAAGGTCAAGAACCCTGGCCTGTGGGAACTGCCGTTCGGCGTGACCGCCCGCGAGCTCTTCGAGGACTACGCCGGCGGCATGCGCGACGGCTACACCTTGAAAGCCTGGCAGCCAGGCGGCGCCGGCACCGGTTTCCTGTTGCCCGAGCACCTCGACGCACAGATGTATGCAGGCGGCATCGGCAAGGTCGGCACCCGGATGGGTACGGGCCTGGCGATGGCGGTGGACAACACGGTGAACATGGTCTCGCTGCTGCGCAACATGGAGCAGTTCTTTGCCCGTGAATCCTGCGGCTTCTGCACCCCATGCCGCGACGGCCTGCCGTGGAGCGTGAAGCTGCTGATGGCCCTGGAAAATGGCGAAGGCCGCGAGGGTGATATCGAAACCCTGCTCGGCCTGGTCGGTTTCCTCGGCCCAGGCAAGACCTTCTGTGCTCACGCACCGGGCGCCGTGGAGCCATTGGGCAGCGCAATCAAATACTTCCGCTCGGAGTTCGAAGCCGGCATCGCGCCTACCAGCGCCGCCGTCCCGCCTCTGGCAAAGCCGATCGTAGTCGGCGCGTAACGCTTTAAAAGGCGAAGGGTCCGTGCCCTTCGCTTTCTCATGGGCTGACGCCGTAAAGGCTGTGTTGATGCCCATGAATAACAAGATTCCATTAGCCACGCCCGCTGACAACGGGCCAACGAAGAACTTTGAACCATGGCCACTATCCACGTAGACGGCAAAGCGCTCGAAGTCGATGGGGCAGACAACCTGTTACAGGCATGTCTCTCACTAGGCCTCGACATCCCGTATTTCTGCTGGCATCCCGCGCTTGGTAGCGTCGGTGCCTGTCGCCAGTGTGCGGTCAAGCAATACACCGACGAGAACGACACCCGTGGTCGTATCGTCATGTCCTGCATGACCCCAGCCACCGACAACACCTGGATTTCCATCGACGATGAAGAATCCAAGGCGTTCCGCGCCAGCGTTGTCGAATGGCTGATGACCAACCACCCTCACGATTGCCCAGTCTGTGAGGAAGGCGGTCACTGCCACCTGCAAGACATGACGGTGATGACCGGCCACAACGAGCGCCGTTATCGCTTCACCAAGCGTACCCACCAGAACCAGGACCTCGGCCCGTTCATTTCCCACGAAATGAACCGCTGCATCGCCTGCTACCGTTGCGTGCGCTTCTATAAAGACTACGCCGGCGGCACCGACCTCGGCGTATTCGGCGCCCACGACAACGTGTACTTCGGTCGCGTTGAAGACGGTGTGCTCGAAAGCGAGTTCTCCGGCAACCTCACCGAGGTCTGCCCGACCGGTGTATTCACCGACAAGACTCACTCCGAGCGCTACAACCGTAAGTGGGACATGCAATTCGCCCCGAGCATCTGCCATGGCTGTTCCAGCGGTTGCAACATCTCCCCAGGTGAGCGCTACGGTGAACTGCGTCGGATCGAAAACCGCTTCAACGGTTCGGTCAACCAGTACTTCCTGTGCGACCGTGGCCGTTTCGGCTACGGCTACGTCAACCGCGAAGACCGCCCACGCCAGCCACTGCTGGCCAATGGCGGCAAGCTGAGCCTGGACGACGCCCTGGATAAAGCCGCCGACCTGCTGCGCGGGCGTAACATCGTCGGTATCGGTTCGCCGCGTGCCAGCCTCGAAAGCAACTACGCGTTGCGCGAGCTGGTCGGCGCCGAGCACTTCTACTCCGGCATCGAAGCCGGTGAGCTGGAGCGCATCCGCCTGGTCCTGCAAGTGCTGAACGACAGCCCGCTGCCGGTGCCGAACATGCGCGACATCGAAGACCACGACGCCATCTTCGTGCTCGGTGAAGACCTGACCCAGACCGCCGCACGTATCGCCCTGTCGCTGCGCCAGTCGGTCAAAGGCAAGGCCGAAGACATGGCCGACGCCATGCGCGTCCAGCCTTGGCTCGACGCCGCCGTGAAAAACATCGGCCAGCACGCGCTGAACCCGCTGTTTATTGCAAGCATCGCTGAAACCAAGCTCGACGACATCGCCGAAGAATGTGTGCACGCAGCACCGGACGACCTGGCCCGCATCGGTTTCGCCGTGGCCCACGCCCTCGACGCCAGCGCGCCTGCCGTCGAAGGCCTGGACGCTGAAGCCGTTGAACTGGCTCAGCGTATCGCCGACGCACTGCTGGCGGCCAAGCGCCCATTGATCATTGCCGGCACCTCGTTGGGTTCCAAGGCGTTGATCGAAGCCGCTGCCAACATCGCCAAGGCCCTGAAGCTGCGCGACAAGAACGGTTCCATCAGCTTGGTCGTGCCGGAAGCCAACAGCCTTGGCCTGGCCATGCTCGGTGGCGAGTCCCTGGACGCGGCCCTGCAAGCGGTGATCGACGGCAATGCCGACGCCATCGTGGTGCTGGAAAACGATCTTTACACCCGCACCGATGCCGCCAAGGTTGACGCTGCGCTGAACGCCGCCAAAGTGCTGATCGTTGCCGACCACCAGAAGACCGCTACCAGCGAGCGCGCCGACCTGGTGCTGCCAGCCGCCACCTTTGCCGAGGGCGACGGTACCCTGGTCAGCCAGGAAGGCCGCGCCCAGCGCTTCTTCCAGGTGTTCGATCCGAAGTACATGGACGCCAGTATCCTGGTTCACGAAGGCTGGCGCTGGCTGCATGCCCTGCGCGCCACCCTGCTGAACCAGCCGATCGACTGGACCCAGCTCGACCACGTGACCGCCGCTGCCGCCGCGAGCGCGCCGCAACTGGCCCGTATCGTCGACGCGGCACCGTCCGCCGCGTTCCGCATCAAGGGCATGAAGCTTGCCCGTGAACCGCTGCGTTACTCCGGGCGTACGGCCATGCGCGCCAACATCAGCGTGCACGAGCCACGTACTCCGCAAGACCCGGACACCGCGTTCGCCTTCTCCATGGAAGGTTACTCGGGCTCTGCCGAACCGCGCCAACAGGTGCCGTTCGCCTGGTCGCCGGGCTGGAACTCGCCGCAGGCCTGGAACAAGTTCCAGGACGAAGTCGGTGGTCACATCCGAGCTGGCGACCCGGGCACGCGCCTGATCGAAAGCACCGGTGATTCGCTGAACTGGTTCTCTGCCGTACCGAGTCCGTTCAACCCGGCCCAAGGCACCTGGCAGGTTGTGCCGTTCTTCCACCTGTTCGGCAGCGAAGAGAACTCTTCGAAAGCCGCACCGGTCCAAGAACGTATCCCAGCCGCCTACGTTTCCCTGGCCAAGTCCGAAGCCGACCGCCTGGGCGTCAACGACGGCGCCCTGCTCAGCCTGAACGTGGCCGGCCAGACCCTGCGTCTGCCGCTGCGCATCAATGAAGAGCTGGGCGCTGGCCTGGTTGCACTGCCTAAAGGCATCGCCGGCATTCCAGCCGCGATCTTCGGCAAAACCGTTGACGGTCTGCAGGAGGCAGCGCAATGACTTGGTTCACTCCTGAAGTGATCGACGTGATCATCTCGGTGGTCAAGGCCATCGTGATCTTGTTGGCCGTGGTCGTCGCGGGCGCCCTGCTCAGCTTCGTCGAACGTCGCCTGCTGGGCTGGTGGCAGGACCGTTACGGCCCGAACCGCGTTGGCCCGTTCGGTATGTTCCAGATCGCGGCCGACATGCTGAAAATGTTCTTCAAGGAAGACTGGACCCCGCCGTTTGCCGACAAGGTGATCTTCACCCTGGCACCGGTCGTGGCCATGAGCGCCTTGCTGATCGCCTTCGCGATCATCCCGATCACCCCGACCTGGGGCGTGGCGGACCTGAACATCGGCTTGTTGTTCTTCTTCGCCATGGCCGGTTTGTCGGTCTATGCGGTGCTGTTCGCCGGTTGGTCGAGCAACAACAAGTTCGCCCTGCTGGGCAGCTTGCGGGCTTCGGCCCAGACCGTGTCCTACGAAGTGTTCATGGGCCTCGCGCTGATGGGCATCGTGGTGCAGGTTGGCTCGTTCAACATGCGCGATATCGTCGAGTACCAGGCGCAGAACCTGTGGTTCATCATTCCGCAGTTCTTCGGCTTCTGTACTTTCTTCATCGCTGGCGTCGCCGTGACTCACCGTCACCCGTTCGACCAGCCGGAAGCGGAACAAGAACTGGCCGACGGCTACCACATCGAATACGCCGGCATGAAATGGGGCATGTTCTTCGTCGGTGAGTACATCGGCATCATCTTGATCTCGGCCCTGCTGGTCACGCTGTTCTTCGGCGGCTGGCACGGTCCGTTCGGCATCCTGCCGCAGTTGGCGTTCTTCTGGTTCTTCCTGAAGACCGCGTTCTTCATCATGTTGTTTATCCTGCTGCGCGCTTCCATTCCGCGCCCACGATACGACCAGGTGATGGATTTCAGCTGGCGCTTCTGCCTGCCACTGACCCTGATCAATTTGCTGGTGACGGCTGCTGTTGTGTTGTTGAACACGCCAGCCGGCGCGGTTCAGTGAGGATTTGACCCATGTTCAAATATATTGGCGACATCGTTAAGGGTACCGGTACCCAGTTGCGAAGCCTGGTGATGGTGTTCGGTCACGGCTTCCGCAAACGCGACACCCTGCAATACCCGGAAGAAGCGGTGTACCTGCCGCCGCGCTATCGCGGCCGTATCGTGCTGACTCGCGACCCCGATGGCGAAGAGCGTTGCGTAGCCTGCAACCTGTGCGCCGTGGCGTGCCCGGTGGGTTGCATCTCCCTGCAGAAAGCTGAAACCGAAGACGGTCGCTGGTACCCGGACTTCTTCCGCATCAACTTCTCGCGCTGCATTTTCTGCGGCCTCTGCGAGGAAGCTTGCCCGACCACCGCGATCCAGCTCACGCCGGATTTCGAGATGGCCGAGTTCAAACGTCAGGACCTGGTGTACGAGAAAGAAGATCTGCTGATCTCTGGTCCCGGTAAAAACCCTGATTACAACTTCTATCGTGTTGCAGGTATGGCCGTTGCCGGTAAGCCGAAAGGCGCCGCACAAAACGAAGCCGAGCCGATCAACGTGAAGAGCTTGCTGCCTTAAGGAAGAAAGATGGAATTCGCTTTCTATTTCGCGTCCGGTATTGCAGTGGTGTCCACGCTTCGCGTGATCACCAACACCAATCCTGTGCACGCCCTGCTCTACCTGATCATTTCGCTGATCGCCGTGGCCATGACCTTCTTCGCACTCGGCGCACCGTTCGCCGGTGTGCTGGAAGTGATCGCCTACGCTGGCGCCATCATGGTGCTGTTCGTGTTTGTGGTGATGATGCTCAACCTGGGACCGGCTTCGGTCGCCCAGGAACGCGTCTGGCTCAAGCCCGGCATCTGGCTCGGCCCGGTTATCCTCGCAGCCCTGCTGCTGGGTGAACTGCTGTATGTGCTGTTCGCTCACCAGAGCGGCCAGGCCATCGGCCACACCACCGTAGACGCGAAGGCCGTGGGCATCAGCCTGTTCGGCCCGTACCTGCTGGTGGTCGAACTGGCTTCGATGCTGCTGCTCGCCGCAGCCATCACCGCCTTCCACTTGGGCCGCAACGAAGCCAAGGAGCAATGACGATGCCTGCTATCCCTTTGGAGCATGGTCTGGCGGTCGCCGGCATCCTGTTCTGCCTTGGCCTGGTCGGCCTGATGGTTCGCCGTAACATTCTGTTCGTGTTGATGAGCCTGGAAATCATGATGAACGCCGCGGCACTGGCGTTCATCGTAGCGGGTGCACGTTGGGGCCAGCCGGATGGACAAGTCATGTTCATCCTGGTGATCAGCCTGGCAGCCGCCGAGGCCAGTATCGGCCTGGCGATCCTGCTGCAACTGTATCGTCGCTTCCACACGCTTGATATCGACGCTGCCAGTGAGATGCGCGGATGAACATGATCTTTCTGACTTTCGTATTTCCCCTGATCGGTTTCCTGCTGCTGTCGTTCTCTCGCGGGCGCTGGTCGGAAAACCTCTCGGCCTTGATCGGCGTGGGCTCCATTGGCCTGTCGGCCATTGTGGCCGCCTACGTCATCTGGCAATTCAACGTGGCGCCGCCAGAAGGCGGTCACTACACCCTGGTGCTATGGCAGTGGATGTCGGTGGAGGGCTTCAAGCCCAACTTCGCCCTCTACGTCGACGGTCTGTCGATCACCATGCTCGGCGTGGTGGTGGGTGTGGGCTTCCTGATCCACCTGTTCGCGTCCTGGTACATGCGCGGTGAAGCCGGTTACTCGCGCTTCTTCTCGTACACCAACCTGTTTATCGCCAGCATGCTGTTCCTGGTACTGGGCGATAACCTGTTGTTCCTGTACTTCGGTTGGGAGGGCGTGGGCCTGTGCTCGTACCTGTTGATCGGTTTCTACTACAGCAACCGCAACAACGGTAACGCGGCACTCAAGGCCTTCATCGTCACCCGGATCGGCGACGTGTTCATGGCCATCGGCCTGTTCATCCTGTTCCAACAGGTGGGCACGCTGAATATCCAGGAACTGCTGGTGCGGGCACCGCAGAAATTCCAGGTTGGCGACTTCTGGATCACCCTGGCGACCCTGATGCTGCTGGGCGGCGCCGTGGGTAAATCCGCGCAACTGCCGCTGCAAACCTGGCTGGCGGATGCGATGGCCGGTCCTACCCCTGTTTCCGCACTGATCCACGCGGCAACCATGGTTACCGCCGGTGTCTACCTGATCGCGCGTACCCACGGCCTGTTCACCCTGGCGCCGGATATCCTGCATCTGGTGGGCATCGTTGGCGGCGTGACCCTGGTCCTGGCCGGCTTCGCCGCGCTGGTGCAGACCGACATCAAGCGCATCCTCGCCTACTCGACCATGAGCCAGATCGGCTACATGTTCCTGGCCCTGGGCGTTGGCGCCTGGGACGCGGCGATCTTCCACCTGATGACCCACGCCTTCTTCAAGGCCCTGCTGTTCCTCGCTTCCGGTGCGGTGATCGTTGCCTGCCACCACGAACAGAACATCTTCAAGATGGGCGGCCTGTGGAAGAAACTGCCACTGGCCTACGCCAGCTTCATCGTCGGTGGTGCCGCCTTGGCCGCCCTGCCACTGGTGACCGCCGGTTTCTACTCGAAAGACGAAATCCTCTGGGAAGCCTTTGCCAGCGGTAACCAGAACCTGCTGTACGCAGGCCTGGTGGGTGCGTTCATGACCTCGCTGTACACCTTCCGCCTGATCTTCATCACCTTCCACGGTGAAGCCAAGACCGAAGCACACGCAGGCCACGGCATTTCGCACTGGTTGCCATTGTCGGTGCTGATCGTGCTGTCGACCTTCGTCGGCGCCATGATCACCCCGCCTCTGCACGGTGTACTGCCGCAAAGCGTCGGCCATGCCGGCGGCGAAGCCCAGCACAGCCTGGAAATCGCCTCGGGTGCCATCGCCATTGCCGGTATCCTGTTGGCGGCCCTGCTGTTCCTCGGCAAGCGCCGTTTCGTGACGGCCGTTGCCAACAGTGGCATTGGCCGCTTCCTCTCGGCCTGGTGGTTCGCTGCCTGGGGCTTCGACTGGATCTACGACAAACTGTTCGTCAAACCGTACCTGGCCATCAGCCACATTCTGCGTAAAGACCCGCTCGACCAGACCATTGGTTTGATCCCGCGTGCTGCCAAGGCCGGTCACACCGCCCTGAGCCGCAGCGAGACGGGCCAATTGCGTTGGTATGCAGCTTCCATGGCGGCCGGTGCCGTGCTGGTGATCGGCGCCATCGTAGTGGTAGCGGTCTGATATGAACTTTGCGAACTTGCGAAAGGAAACGAGCCTGTCATGATTCTGCCCTGGCTAATCCTGATCCCCTTTATCGGCGGCCTGCTCTGCTGGATGGGTGAACGCTTCGGCGCCACCCTCCCCCGCTGGATTGCGTTGCTGACCATGTCCCTGGAACTCGCACTCGGCCTCTGGCTGTGGGCCCATGGCGACTATTCATTTGCTCCGGCACCGGGTGTCGATCCAACGTTCGCGCTTGAATTCAAGCACGTGTGGATCCAGCGCTTCGGCATCAACGTGCACCTGGCCCTCGATGGCCTGTCGCTGTTGATGATCCTGCTGACCGGCCTGCTGGGTATCCTCTCGGTACTCTGCTCCTGGAAAGAGATCCAGCGTCACGTGGGCTTCTTCCACCTGAACCTGATGTGGATCCTGGGCGGCGTTGTCGGCGTGTTCCTCGCCCTCGACCTGTTCATGTTCTTCTTCTTCTGGGAAATGATGCTGGTGCCGATGTACTTCCTCATCGCGCTCTGGGGTCACAGTTCTTCGGACGGCAAGAAAACCCGGATCTACGCGGCGACCAAGTTCTTCATCTTCACCCAGGCTTCCGGCCTGATCATGTTGGTGGCGATCCTGGGCCTGGTACTGGTCAACTTCAACAACACCGGCGTGATTACCTTCAACTACGCCGACCTGTTGAAAACCAAGATGTCCCTCACCACCGAGTACATCCTGATGCTGGGCTTCTTCATCGCGTTCGCGGTGAAGCTGCCGGTGGTGCCGTTCCACTCCTGGCTGCCGGATGCCCACGCACAGGCGCCGACTGCCGGTTCCGTGGACCTGGCCGGTATCCTGTTGAAGACTGCGGCCTACGGCCTGCTGCGTTTCGCCCTGCCGCTGTTCCCGAATGCCTCGGCGGAGTTCGCGCCGATCGCCATGACCTTGGGTCTGATCGGGATCTTCTACGGTGCGTTCCTGGCCTTCGCACAAACTGACATCAAGCGTCTGATTGCCTTCTCGTCCGTGTCCCACATGGGCTTCGTACTGATCGGTATCTACTCCGGCAGCCAACTGGCGCTGCAAGGCGCAGTCATCCAGATGCTGGCCCACGGTGTCTCGGCCGCTGCCCTCTTTATCCTGAGTGGCCAGTTGTACGAGCGCCTGCATACCCGTGACATGCGTGAAATGGGTGGTGTGTGGTCGCGCATCGCGTACCTGCCGGCGATCAGCCTGTTCTTCGCCGCCGCGTCCCTGGGCTTGCCGGGCACCGGCAACTTCATCGGCGAGTTCCTGATCCTGATGGGTGCATTCGTGCAAACACCGTGGATCAGTGCGATTGCTACCTCCGGCCTGGTGTTTGGTTCGGTTTACTCGCTGATCATGATCCACCGCGCCTACTTCGGCCCGGCCAAGTCCGACACCGTCCTGCAAGGGATGGATGCTCGCGAACTGATCATGGTGCTCGGCCTTGCGGTGCTGCTGATCTACATCGGCGTGTACCCGCAACCGTTCCTGGACACTTCTGCCGCGACGATGCATGGCGTGCAGCAGTGGTTCGGCACCGCCTTCTCTCAACTCGCTTCGGCCCGGTAAGAGCGCTATGGAATTCACGATCCAACACTTTATCGCGCTTGCGCCGCTGCTGATTACCAGCCTCACCATCGTGGTGGTGATGCTGGCCATCGCCTGGCGCCGCAATCATTCGCAAACGTTCCTGCTGTCCTGTGCCGGCCTCAACCTGGCCCTGCTGTCGATCATCCCGGCCCTCAAGGTCGCACCACTGGCGGTCACGCCGTTGATGATGGTGGATGACTTCGCCCTGCTGTATATCGCGCTGATCCTGGTCGCGACCCTGGCATGCGTCACCCTCGCCCACGCCTATATGGGCGAAGGCGGCACCGGCTACCCAGGCAACAAGGAAGAGCTGTACCTGCTGATCCTGCTGGCTGCGGCCGGCGGTATCGTGCTGGTCAGCGCACAGCACCTGGCGGGCCTGTTCATCGGCCTGGAACTGCTGTCGATCCCGACCTACGGCCTGGTGGCCTACGCCTTCTTCAACAAGCGCTCCCTGGAAGCCGGCATCAAGTACATGGTGCTGTCGGCCGCCGGTTCCGCGTTCCTGTTGTTCGGTATGGCCCTGCTCTACGCCGAAGCCGGCAGCCTGAGCTTCACCGGTATCGGTCACGCCCTGGCCACCACCAACATGCCTGCGCCAATCGCCCAACTGGGCCTGGCCATGATGTTGATCGGCCTGGCGTTCAAGCTGTCGCTGGTACCCTTCCACCTGTGGACCCCGGACGTGTACGAAGGCGCCCCGGCGCCGGTAGCGGCGTTCCTGGCCACCGCGTCGAAGGTTGCAGTGTTTGCGGTGATGGTGCGTCTGTTCCAGATCTCCCCTGCTGCCAACACCGGTGTGCTGAGCACCGTGCTGACCGTGATCGCCATCGCGTCGATCCTGTTCGGTAACCTGCTGGCCCTGACTCAGAACAACCTCAAGCGTCTGCTGGGTTACTCCTCCATCGCTCACTTCGGCTACCTGCTGATCGCCCTGGTGGCGAGCAAAGGCCTGGCCGTGGAAGCCATGGGTGTGTACCTGGTTACCTACGTGATCACCAGCCTGGGTGCGTTCGGCGTGATCACGCTGATGTCCTCGCCGTTCAAAGGCCGTGATGCCGACGCCCTGTACGAATATCGCGGCCTGTTCTGGCGCCGTCCGTACCTGACCGCCGTACTGACCGTGATGATGCTGTCCCTGGCCGGTATCCCGTTGACTGCCGGCTTCATCGGCAAGTTCTACATCGTCGCCACCGGTGTCGAAGCCCACGAATGGTGGTTGGTTGCCTCCCTGGTACTGGGCAGCGCCATCGGCGTGTTCTACTACCTGCGCGTGATGGTCACCCTGTACCTGATCGAGCCAAACCTGCGCCGTGTGGATGCCGAGCTGCATTGGGAACAGAAGGCAGGCGGCGTGATGCTGCTGGCCATCGCCCTGCTCGCGTTCTTCCTGGGCGTGTACCCACAACCGTTGCTCACCCTGGTGCAGCACGCGGTGCTGGGCGTTTGATCGCTTAGCGGGATGCAGTAAACAAGACGGCGCCTTCGGGCGCCGTTTTGCGTTTCAGGGGCAGGGGTTTTTACCCTCCCCTATTCACGGAAATTTCCTCGCCCGTCTGCCTCCCCATCCGGCATCTACCCGATTAACGCCGCCGTATGGTGTCTGCGTTTTAGGAAAGTTCCCACGGCAGGGTCACTTGACCCTTTGCGAGTGGGCCACCAAACTATACGCAGGCTACGTACAGAACATGGATGCTCTATTTATCGAACTGCCGGCCTTCGAGCGGCATCGCATGGACTATCTGAGTGACGAGCTTTTCCAGGGTTTTCAACAAGAGTTGATGAAGAACCCGGAAGCAGGAGATGTGATCGAGGGAACAGGCGGACTGCGCAAAGTTCGCTTCATCGATGAGCGACGCAACAAAGGCAAGCGCGGTGGCCTGCGGGTCATTTACTACTGGTGGTCGGGCGGCACGCAATTCTGGCTGTTCACCCTGTACGGCAAGCACGAACAGGATGACCTGACACCACAGCACAAAAAAGCCCTAAAACACATGCTGGACAGGGAAATCAAAGCGAGAACACATCATGAAACGTGAAATCTTTTCCGAACTTGTCGAAGGCTTCGACGCCCTGGCAGACGAACGCCAAGGCAAAGTCACCTTGCGAACCCACAAGGTTCACCTCAAAAACCTGGCGCCACTCACCGCTGAGGAAGTGATCGCCGTGCGCCAACAACTCAACCTCTCCCGGTCGGTGTTCGCCATGTACCTGCGCACCAATACCCGCACCCTGGAAAACTGGGAGCAAGGCCGAGCCAAGCCGAATGCCCAGGCTGCCACGCTGATTCGCCTGGTGGCACGTTTTCCTGAGACCGCGGCGCAACTTGCCGCTTTGGGTTGATCTGCAATTGCCTCAAAAAAAAACGCCCCGGATATTCGGGGCGTTTTTCGGTGCATGGCGTCAGAACGCGATACCGACCTTGAAGCCGTATTCGTTGCGCTTGAGCTTGGTGTTATCGGCCACTTCAGAATCACCGTCGAGTTTGTACTCGGTGCGGGTGTAGTACAGGCCCGCGACCACCGGCAGGTCGCCCTTCTGGTTCATCAACAGGCTGACTTCGGCGTAGGGATTGGTGCGGTCCTTGAGGTCCACGGTGTCGCTGCCGAAATCATCGACCTTGAGCTTGGTACGGCCGTCGATGGTGCGACGGGCGCCGGCTTCGACACGCAGGGTCATGTCATCGAACTGATGGTTGTAGCCCAGGGCTGCCTTGGCGAACGGCGATTTGTTGGTGAGTTTCACGTCGAGATCGTTGATCTCTGGCTCGTAACGGGTCCAGCTGTAGCCACCGCCAACGATCACGTCGACAAAGTTGCGCGCATCCAGCGCGGCACGCCAGCCGAGGTCCAGGTCAGCCTGCCCTTCCTTGAGCTTGTTGTCGCTCTTTTCGCCGTACTTGGCTTCGATACCGGCCTGGTAGATAAAGCCGGATTCGGCGGTGAGCTTGTTGCCGAAGTTATAGAACAGGCCCGCCTCGGGCATGTGGCTCTTGTCGCTTTCGCTGCCGCCTTCGAATTTGAAATCGTTATAGCTGCCCAGGATCCCGAAGGTGGAAATCGGGTCAGTGGACGGTGCGGCGAACACCGCAGCAGGCGCAGCGACCAGCGCCAGCAGCGAGGAACCCTTGAGGAATTTTCCGAATAGCTTGGACATCGTTTTACATCTCCTTGTCTGGTGAGCAAATTATTCAGGAACCGGTTCGAACCCCGGCCGGCGCCAAAGGTTCGAATTAATTTGCGTTGATTTGGAGGTAAAACGGTTCAGCGAAGGCTCTATCTCAATACTGTTACGAATTAGCCATTACCAAGCCATCAAGGACTGCCCGCAGCGCCGGCGTTTCCGGCACGCGAATCCCGAAGGTTTCAGTCAATACCTGCAACACCTCGTCGGCACTGGCGAGGGCGCGCTTTTCACTCGGCCGGTCCAGGTAGTGAATCGCATAATGGGCGTTGTTCAGGGTATGGCGCTTACCCGCAGCCAAGCGCGCGACTTTCAACTGGCCAATGAAGACCGAATCCGGATGGGTGGAGACATACCAGTTGCCGATTTCATAATCGATGGCCGCCTGCACCTGCAGATCGAACACATACAGGCCACGCCACTCCTCGGCCACTTGCGCCCACAGGGTGTAACTGCCCTGCCCGTCGAAGGTCAACCGATAAGGCTCATGGGCCGTGGCCTGCACCGCCTCGGTGTCCAACAGCAACGGACTGCTGGGCACCATGCCGCCAAAGCCGACATCGGTGATATAGCGCACGCCATCCAACGTCACCAGGCTCAAACGATGAGTCCGCGCCGTGCGCGCATCCGGCGCCCCGCCCATCACCACCCGCCCGGTGATGCCGCGCGCGTCAAAGCCAAGTTCCTGCAATAACGCCAGGAACATCTGGTTCAACTCGTAGCAATACCCGCCCCGCCCTTCCAGCAGCACTTTCCGCTCGACGCTCGGCAGGTCGATGGGCACTGGCAGGCGCATCAGACTCGACAAATTCTCGAAAGCAAAGGTGCACACATGGCGCAATTGCAGGTCCTGCAAGGTTTGCAGGGTCGGCGCTGGCGGCGAGTCATAGCCCAGGCGTTGCAGATAGAGGCGGCTATGGGTCAACAGTGACATGGCGCAATCCTTGGGCACGGGATGAAGCCGACACTATGCCGCGTCGACGTGCAGATTGTCATTTTGAATGAACCTTTTTAAGCGCTGCCCTATCCATCTATAACAACACAGGGAGGCAACATGAGTACCGCAAAAATCTACACCATCAATTATCAGCTGCACGGCAAACCGAAATCCTTTGTGGTGCGCGCCGAAGTGATGAACAACGCCGAGGCCTGGCACTGGGCGGCGGTGGATGCCGATATCGCCCATGTGAGCCGCGTGGGGCGAGTTGGGCACGAGCAAGTGAAGAAGACGACTCGGCCCTGGGCGGAGAAATATGGCATCACTGAAGTCACCTGGATCGCGCCCAAGTAAATAAAAGCCCCGCTCAATGGCGGGGCTAGTTTTATGGCTTCAAGTCGCCCAACGGATCATAAGGCGGCTTTTTTTCATCCTTGTCTTTCTTCTCCTTATCCAACGGCGCAATCGCCGGTCCGATAGGATCCACCTGCGGATCCGCCACATCCGGCGAATCCGGGTCAAACCCCAACTCATCCTTGCCACTGGAATGCTCGCCCGAAGCCGGACCTTTTGGTGTGTTACTCACGGTGTTCTCCTCGTTCAGAGCGGGCGGGCCTTGTCGTGCAGGTTTTCCAGGTCTTCTTCGACGCGTTCCACGTCGTCGTCCTGACGCTCCGCCGGGTCGTTGGGGCGCAACGCATCGTTGTCGCGCTCTTCTTCTCCGGGTGTGCGGTCAGGGTTTGGGGTGCCGGGGGGCGGCTGGTTGTAGTCGGACATGATGGTTCACCTCAAGGGGTCTACACAGGTTTAGAGAAACCGCCGTGCGCCATCGTTCAACTTGTTTGCCCAAGCGTGAGATGATGCCCACCCCTTCTTGAGGCATGAACCGGATGTTCGAGCTCAAACCCTGCGACCCTGTCACCTTCCGTCAACAAACCCGGCGCAGCACCTTGATTGTGGCGGTGCTGTTCGTGGCCCTGGCGATGTTGCTGTCGAGCCTGGCGGTGATGCTGTTTGGCGAGCCTGGCGGGGATAATTTCCGCTTTAATGTCGGCGGGGTGTTCGCCGGGGTGCTGATTACGGTGGCGCTGGTGCGCGGTCCGTTCTGGTCTCAGCCGTGGCTGGCGGCGGCGGTGTATGGCTGGCAGCTCAAGCGCAACCTGATGAGCGTGACCAATGTGATGCACAAGGTCACCGAGCGGGTGCAGGCGAATGACCCGACGGCGATCAAGGTGCTGCGCTTTTATCACTTGGGCCTTACGCAAATGCATGAACTGGACGCCAACTCCAGCGCCCAGGTGCAACTGGTGGCTGAGGTCGAAGCGCATAAGGCCAAGATGCAGGCGCTGGGGATCGATCCCGAGCAGACCCGGTTCGACCCCGCTTGGCTGGACGCGTTTAAAAGCGCTTAGGCCAGCACGCCTACGAAGTCTTCTTGATGGGACACGCACACCCTCACATCGTCAGTTGGAATTTTTTGCCCGCCAGCAGAACACCGCGCTGACGGCAATCGCCGCACCGGCCAGGCCAAACACCCAGGGCGCCGAGGCGATCGGCAGCAACAAGCCGGCGAGCAAGGGCCCGAGGCCGGCGCCGATATCGCGCCACACGGCGTTCGAGGCCAGCGCCGACACGCGCATGGAACCGGGGTTGCGCTCGGCCACCAATGTCGTCACCAGCGGAAGTTGCAGCGCACGCAGCACCAGCACCGCCGCCGCGCCGACAATCACACAGTAACTGCCGAATGCGGTCAGGGCCAGGGCACTCAGGAACGAAAACAGCAGCAGCATCGAGGTCGCGCCAAACCGCTGGGCGGCGCGACCGCCCAGGGGGCTCAGGAGCATTTCCGAGACGTACCGCAGCGCCATCAGGCCACCGGCGATCAGCACCGCATCGCCACCCAGCAGCTTTTGCGCCTGGATCGACAGGCCGAAGATAAACAGGCCGTCCAGCGCCACCCCCTCGATAAACGACCACATCGCCACACTGTCCGGCCACTTGAAGCGCCGCCCCGGCGTGCTGTGCAAATCATGCCCGACCGTAGGCAAGCCACGCGCCATCCACAAGCCCACTAGGCAGCACCCAGCCAGAATCAGAAAGATCGGACGCGGCCCGGCCATCAATGTCAGCCAGCCGCCCAACGGCAACGCAAGCATCGGCCCGAGGGCGATCAGCGCGCGGGAACGCCCGGCCCGGCGTGCGGCACCGGCAGGTTCCGAGGTGGCCAATACTTGGGTCGAAAGGTTCAGCGCAGCAAAACACAGGCCCCACACCAACCGCAGGCAGAGCAAGGCGGCGAACCCGGACAGCAGCGAGTTGCCCACGGCGCACAGGGTGGCGGCGCCGGCGGCGATCATGCAGGTCAGGCGGTCGCCGTTGCGCGCGTAGAAATTCAGCACATGGCGGTAACCGAAAATCCGCACCAGGCGGTTGGCCGCCAGCAACACTCCGGCCTGGGCCAGGGTGATGCCGAACGCCTGGGATTCCATTGGCAGCAGCAGGTAGAGCAACACGTCACTGGGCAGGCATAACGCCAGGGTCAGCGCGGCGCGGCGGGAGTGCGTATCAGCGGTGCGAAGGGCCAGGCTCGACATAAATCTGAAACATCCTGAAATATTCAGGTCGCCACGGTAGCGTTAATCAGTCCTTTTTCCCATAGGGAAACAACCGCAGACCGCTGGCCACGGCCCCGACCAAGGCAAACCCGCAGCCCAGCCATAGCGCATATTGCGGCCCGCTGCCCAGGGACAGGTGAAAACACAAGGCCACCAACGACGCGCCCAACGTCTGCCCCAACAACCGCGAAATCGCCACGATGCCACTGGCCCCGCCGCTGCGCGCCAACGGCGCACTGGTCATCAAGGCCTTGAGGTTGGGCGACTGGAAGAAGCCGAAGCCCGCGCCACACAGCGCCATGCGCCAACCAATATCCAATGCCGACGCACCGCTGCCGAGGGTCGCGAGCGCGGCCATGCCCACGCTGAGCATCAACAGGCCGATGCCGCACAGCACGCCCAGGTTCACGCGGTCGGCCAGGCGCCCCGCCACCAGCGCCATCACCGCCACAACAGCGGGCCAGGGTGTCATCAGGAAACCTGTTTCCACCTGGCTGTGCCCCAGCACCGCCTGCAACAGGAACGGCAGCGACACAAACGCCAGGCCTTGGGCGCTGAACGCGCAAATAGCAGTGAGGGAAGACAAGGCAAACACCGGACGTTTGAACAGGTCCAGCGCCAGCATCGGTGCCGGGTGCCCAGCCTGGCGCCGCAGCAGCAATGCACCGCACACCAGTGCCACGGCAATCAGTCCCCAGGTCAAGGCGCCCTGGGCGCCGTGCACCGCCGTGCCCAGACCCAACACCAACAAGGCAAACAGCCCCGCGCACAACGCGGCGGCAAGACGGTCGAAGGCATGCCCGGTCATCGGCAGGGTCGGCAACGAGCGCAGGCCCAACGCAAGCGCCAGCAAGCCCAAGGGCACATTGATCAGGTACAGCCAGTGCCAGGTCGCCACCGACAGAATCGCCGACGCAGCGGTCGGCCCCAGGGTAAACGCCAGTCCTACCACCAGCGAGTTGTAACCCAGCCCCCGACCGAGCATTTTTGACGGGTAGATATGCCGCAGCAGCGCCGTGTTCACGCTCATGATCGCCGCCGCGCCCAGCCCCTGCACCACCCGCGCCGCCGTCAGGGTGACCAGCGAGCCGGCCAGCCCGCAAAACAGCGACGAGACAATAAACAACAGCAACCCGCCGAGATACACCCGGCGATGCCCCAGCACATCACTGAGGGACGCAAACGGCAACACCGTGGCGATGATCGCCAACTGGTAGGCATTCACCACCCAGATCACCGAGGCGGAATCGGTGCCAATCCCCTCGGCCAGGGTCGGCAAGGCCGTGTTGACGATGGCCGTGTCCAGGGTCGCCATGCCGATCCCCAGGGAGATCGCAATCACGGCAGGGAGGCGTTTATTGAGGGGCAACCCATCGGCAACAGAAGACATGGACTATCCGCGCAGGTGACAAAGGCCCCTAGATTACGGGTAGACCGTTTTTTTTTCAGTGGCCGATGGCCTGGCTGTCAGAATTTTCATGTTGATGCCCACGCGATTCCCGACAAAAAACGGACAGCGCCTACATCTCACCCCGACCATTCTTTGCACCCTTGGCGTTTCTTCTCTTAACGAACCGGAGAGCGCCGCCCATGCTAAAACAGCCACCCCTGACCCATGACCGTCGACAATTCCTACGCCTTGCTACGGTCGGCGCTGGCGCCCTGATGCTCACGGGCGCGTTACCTGCAGCGCTCGCACACGCCTCGCCGGCACCGAAGGCGGCCAATAACCTCAACCCACAACAAGCCCTGGCCAGATTGATGGAAGGCAACGGTCGCTATGCCGAAGGCGTCACCAAGCGCCATGAATTCATGAGCGAGCGCGAGGCGTTGGAGGGCGGGCAGAATCCGTTCGTAGCGGTCCTGAGCTGCGCTGATTCACGGATTACTCCGGAATACGCCTTCGATACCGGCCTTGGCGACCTGTTTGCCGTACGGGTGGCGGGTAACTTCGTGACCGACGACGGGCTCGCCAGCCTCGAATACGCGGTGGCGGTGCTCCGCACGCCGTTGATCATGGTGCTCGGGCACGACAGCTGCGGCGCCCTTGCCGCCGGGGTGAAAGCCACCAAGGACAACGCCACGTTCCCCGGCAAGATCCAGGGCCTGGCAGACGCGTTCAAGCCGTCGGTGCGCAAGGTCTTGAAAGCGCCTGGCGATCTGCTTGCGAACGCCATTGCGCAAAATGTCAGCGACACGGTAGCGCGGCTCAAGGCCGAGTCGACGCTGCTGGCGGACGCCCTGGCCGCTGGCAAACTGCACATTGTCGGCGGTATCTACAGGTTGCACAGTGGCCGGGTCGAGTTGATCGGCTGACCCTCAACGCCAGTGCCCGGTACTGGCCATCAACCCCACGGCTTGCGCAAAACCCGCCTGGGGTGCGGTGTTCAGCGTGACCAGCCCGACACAGCGGCTCGGCTTCAACGTCGCGGCCCGCGCAGCGATCCGTGCGCCCTGCTGCGCACCGGCGAACACCGCTTCGGGGATGTGCAGCGCATTCATCAGGTCGAGCACATCCTGGCCAAGCACAGCGTCGTCTGCGGTGCGCAAGTACGGCACGATCACCCGAAAGCCCTGGGCAGCCAGCGGCGCCGCCACCTCGGAGAACGCCCTGACATCTGCCCCCAGCAACATGATCGCCCGGCCCTCCTCCGGCCCAAACTGTTCATAACGGATCTCCTGGTCATCGGTGCTCACCTGTTGCACCGCCAACGCCGGCGCGGCCATGACCACCGCCGCCAGCAGCAAAAAACCACGACGATCAAACATGACTGACTCCCACTATTAATTCACTGCCCAGCCAACCGGCCAGGTATTCCCCTGCCTGCATCACACCCGCTTCTTCCCCCAGGCGCTGCACCAGGAACTCACACAGCCCAGCGAAACTGCCGTCGGCCTGCAGCTGTTGCACGGCCAGTAGCTCCAGCGCATCCACCTGGCGTAAACGCGACGTGAACTGCCGACGCCACACGAGCAAGCCACCCGCCTGTTCCAGCATCACCGCTTCCGGCGCAAGCGCTTCCTGCCACAGCGCCGACCAGATGGCCTCGGCATTGGTGGTCAGGGCGTGGCAGCGCAACGACGGCGTCAGTTGCAACACGGCCGTGTCCCAATCCAGCTCGGCCACGACCTCCAGGGCCAACGGCTGTGCGTCAGCGGCGACAAAGGCCTCATTCAGGGCCGACTCGATCCAGGCCAGCTCATGCACATCCGGGTTGCGCGGGAACACCTCCCTCAAGGTGGCGTAGAAGCCCTCCGGATAAGCGTCCAGCGTCCAGGCGTGGGGTGGATGGTTGTCGATATGGGTGATGCTCGCCGCCAGAAAGGCCTCCTCTCCAACCCAACGGCGCAGGTTGGGAAATGCCTGCTCCAGGCACCCGACCAACTGCGCGCGGTAGTTGTTCTGGTACACCGCCAGGCCGGCGTGATGATTGCCCAGCGACTGCGCGGATTCATCCGACGCACTCACCAACCAGCTGCGAAAGGTGTGCTGTAGCTGCGCCAGGTTCATCGTTGCGCTCCCAACGTGCGGGCCATCGCCAATTCCTGGAGCAGCTCGGCAAGTGGCGGGATCTCATCGTCGCGTTCGATCATGGTCGCCACCGGGCCCAGCCGGGTCATGGCCTGGGCGTAAAGCTCCCAGACGCCGGTGCACACCGGGCTGTCATGGCTGTCGATCAAGATGTCACGGCCTTGACTGTGACCGGCCAGGTGCACCTGACGCACACGTTCGGCGGGAATCCCCTGGAGAAACGCCAGGGCGTCGAAACCGTGATTGCTGGCACTGACGAACACATTGTTGACGTCCAGCAGCAACTCGCAGCCGGTACGCTGGGCCATGGCCGCGATAAATTCCCACTCGGTCATGGAGGCGCCTTCGAACGCCAGGTAACTCGAGGGGTTCTCGAACAACATCGTGCGGCCCAGCACGTCCTGGGCTTGATGGATGTTGGCGCAGACTCGGTCCAGGGCTTCGTCGGTGTAGGGCACTGGCAACAAGTCATGGGAATTGAAGTCACCGATGCGCGACCAACTCAGGTGGTCGGACACAAACAGCGGTTCAATCTCGTCTACCAGCGCCTTGAGGCGCTTCAAGTAATCCCCGTCCAGCCCTTCGGCGGTGCCGATGGACATGGACACGCCGTGCAGCGCCACCGGATACCGTTCGCGCACCTGACGTAAAATGTGCCGGGGCTGGCCGCCCGCGACCATAAAGTTTTCGGAGATCACTTCGACAAAATCCACAGGCACCGAAGTCTCCAGGAAATCGCAGTAATGCTCCTTGCGCAGCCCCAGGCCGTAGCCTGAAAAGTGAGGGTTGGATGTCGACATGGCGGATCTCCGCAAAGAATAAGTGGCGAGCCCGCAAGGGGCCCGCCCGGTGGATTACTTCGGTTCAGTCAGTGTGCCGCCAGCCTTGAGGCACTCGGACGGGGTCTTGACCATCACGCCTTCGCCTTTGCAGCTGTTGAGGCCCTTGCAGTCGTTCTTGGCGGTGGCGCACAGGCTGGTGCCTTTGCAGGTGTTGACGCCGTAGCAGCGGCCGGGTTTTTCCGGTTGGTCGGCGGCGCTGGCAGCGGTGGCGAACGAAGCGGACGCCATGGCGATCAGGGCAGCAGCGGCAGCAAGGCTCAGACGGGATTTGAGTGCAGTGTTCATGGGTGTTTCTCCGGGGTTGGGGTGAATTACTTGATAACGGAAGCAGCGTCTTCGATGACCTTCGCCACAGCCTCAGGCTGGGAGATGTACACCGAGTGGCTGGCCTTGATTTCGGTAACCTTGGATCCGGCGCGCTTGTACATCCAACGCTGCAGGTCCGGGCTCAGGGCACGGTCTTCGGTGGAGACCACGGCGTAGGTCGGTTTTTTGTGCCAGGCCGCAGCCCACACGGTGCCGCCGAACAAGGCAGTGGTCGCCGGCACTTGGGAGGCGGCCATGAAGTCGGTGCGGTTGGTGGTCAGGTCGGCTGCAAAGTCGGCGTTGAATTTGGTGCGGTCGAAGAACAGATGACCGTCGCGGCTGGCCTTGATGTCATCGCTGGGCGCCGGCATCGAGCCGATCAACTGGGCCATGTTCTCGCCCACTTCCGGCTGCAGCGCCGAGACGTAAACCAGCGACTTGACCTTGTCACGGTCACCGGCAATCGAGATCACCCCGCCGCCGGAGCTGTGGCCCACCAGCACCACCGGCCCGACTTGCTGCTCCAGTACTTCGCGGGCCTCGGCCACATCGGCGGCCAGGCTCTCGTGGCCCTGGTGCACCACGGTGACCTTGTAGCCCTTGTGAATCAGGATGTCGTGCACCACCCGCCAGCCGGAACCGTCGACAAACGAACCGGGCACGATCACCACGCTTTTACCGGTGCCGGGTTGTGGGGCATCCGCCGCCTGGGCCAACATCGGAACGGTCAGGGCCATGGCAATGGCCAGTGAAGAAAGCATACGCATTGGAAATCTCCATCAAAGTTAAGAACGTTTGCCTGAGATCAGGCGATCCAGCGACCAGGCCCCACCGCCGTACGCCAGCAGCGGCAACAACAGGCCCGCCCAGGTCAGGTGCACCGGCCACGCTGCGGGGTACACAAACACCTCGATCACCAACGTCATGCCCAGCAGCGCGGCGGCGGCCGGGCGGGTCAGCAAGCCAAGCACCAGCAACAGCGGGAACAGGTGCTCGGCGTAAGTCGCCAGGTGCGCGGCCCAATCAGGCGGAATCAGCGGCAAGGCGTATTCCGAACGGAACAGCGTGTAGGTCGACGGCTTGAGTTCAAGTAAACCCGTGACCTTGGTGCGCCCCGACAAGAAGAACACCGCCGCGATCGCCACCCGCGCCACCAGCAACAGCAGGGCTTCGGGGAGCAGGCGCTGGATCACGGTTGCTCCGTCAGGCTGCCGAAGCCTTTAGGGGTCTTGATCTGGGTGCAGGTGCCTTTGTCCACCAGCACCCAGGCGTTGCCCTGGTAATCGGTAGTGGAGGTGGCGGCGCACGAAGTGCCAGCGCCTGCGGCGCAATCGTTGGCACCGGCCAGGGCCACGCCGAAGCATTTTTCCTGGGGCTTGGGTTCATCGGCATGGGCCACGGCCGCGAAGGCGCTGAGGGACAGGGCGAGGGTTGCCGCGAGGGCTGCGTAAGGACGCTTCATGGGGTGAGTCTCCTGGCTTGACTGAGTGTGGCCAGGGCGCCTTGGGGTCGGTGACCGCCTGCGCCAGCTGGTGAACAGAGTTAAAGCCAGGCGTGTATCCGGTCTGTGTCGCGAACGCGATAGAACGTCATGCGGGTGTATCAGGAGGGGGCGGGGATACAGTTCGTTACACAGTCAATAAAACAGTGCCAAAACCCTGGCGTTTTATTCGGCATCCCGAACGACACAATTAGAAATATTCGCCTTTCCGAACGAAGGCCCTATCAGGGCGTCGACGACCGCAAAAATCACCATAAATTTCATACGGTTGTTGTCATGTTTGTTACATGCCAACTGGCATACATTCTGCTTCATCCATGTTTCTGGTAATAAAATGTTTCAGCTCTGAGACAGTCTCATCCCCTGAAGCATGGCCGGCGATCCACCTATAAAAACGCCCCCCCAAAGAAGGGTGGCCTTTCCGACCTTTTGATCGACATCAACTTTTCAAGACTGCTGCTGCACATCTGCACCCCAAAAAGGGCGAACGGCCTGATCGCCGAAAACAAGCCCGACTATAAAAAGGACGATTTGATGAGCTCGAGCAAGAACCACGCAGTGTCCTTCCTGGACGCAGACCACCCCGCGCCGGCTACCCCGGACAGCACCATTGGCTTCGGTCCCTTTCTACTCCTGGCAAGACAGCACGTATTGTTGCGCAACGGCGAGCCGGTGACCCTCGGCAGCCGCGCGCTCTACCTGTTGATTGCGCTGGTGACCCGTGCCGGCGAATTGCTGGAGAAATCCGAACTGATCTCGTTCGCCTGGCCCAAGGTGGTGGTGGAAGAATGCAACCTGCGCGCGCAGATCGTCGCGCTGCGCCGGGCCCTGGGTGACGATGGCAACTTCAGCTACATCGTCACCGTGCCGGGCCGGGGCTATCGTTTTGTCGCGCCGATCACCGTGCAGGCCGCCGGTGAAGAGCACCTGCCAGTCCCCTATGTGCGGGTGGATGAGCCCAACCTGCCGACGCCGACCGCTGAAGTGATCGGCCGTGATGCCTTGATCACCAGCCTGGCCGACCAAGTCATGAGCCAGCGCTTCGTCACCCTCACCGGTCCCGGCGGCATCGGCAAGACCACCGTGGCCATGGCCGTGGCGCAACGCCTGGCCAGTGAACTCAACCTGGGCAGCTGTTTTGTCGACCTGGCCCCCGCCACCAGCGGGCAATGGGTGGCCGGCATGCTCGCCAGCGCCCTGGGTATCCAGACGGTCAGCGAAGACCCACTGCAGGGCGTGGCCGCCAGCCTGGCCAACCGGCGTTTGCTGCTGGTACTGGACAACTGCGAACACGTGCTGCCAGCAACCGCCGACGCCGTGGAAACCCTGCTGCGCAGCGCGCCCCAATGCCATGTACTGACCACCAGCCGCGAACCGCTGCGTGCCGAAGGTGAACGGGTGCACGACCTGGCGCCGCTGCAAGTGCCCGACGCACACGCCAGCCTCAGCGCCCACGAAGCCCTCGCCTGGTCCGGCGTGCGCCTGTTTGTGGAGCGCGTACGCGCCCTCGACCCCGACTTTGTATTCGGTGATGCCGATGTCGCTGCGGCCTGTGCGATCTGCCGCAAGCTCGACAGCAACGCCTTGGCCATCGAGATCGCCGCCGCCCGCGTGCGCACCTTTGGCATCCAGGACCTGGTGGGCCTGCTCGACGGCAGTTTCCGCCTGCAAATGACCGGCCGACGCACTGCCCTCGCCCGCCACCGCTCCCTGAGCGCCACCCTGGATTGGACCTACGCCATGCTCAGTGGCGATGAACAGGCGATGCTGCGCCAGCTCGCGGTGTTCACTGGCTCCTTCACCCTGGAAGCGGTCAAGGCGATGACCGCCAGCAGCAGCCTCGACCCGCGCAACGCCCTGCCCCTGCTCGAAAGCCTGATGGACAAGTCACTGCTGATCGCCGGTGAATCCAAGGCGCTCAAACGCTATCGCCTGCTGGAAACTACCCGCGCCTACGCCTTGGAAAAACTCAGCGAACAGGGCGAAACCACCTCAACCTGCCAACGCCATGCACGTTACGCCCTCGGCATGCTGCAAGAAGCCGGGCAGACCCTGGATGGCCTGTCGCCGGAAACCTGGCTGGCGCTGTACGGCCCGGAAATCAACACCATCCGCGCGGCGCTCGACTGGGCCTATTCGCCCAGCGGCGACTTGCCCCTGGGCATCGAACTGACCCTGGGCGGCGTACCGCTGTGGTTGCGTATGTCCCTGGTCAGCGAGTGCCGCACCTGGGTCGACAAAGGCCTGGCCAGCGACGGCCTCGTCCCACTGCCGTTGCGCCAGCGCATGCTGTTGCAGACCGCTCTGGCCAGTGTGCTGATGCTCACCTACGGCACCGGCAGCGAAATGCGCGAAGCCTGGCGCCAGGTGCGCGAAGACGCCCGCGACCTCGGTGATGCCGAACACAAGTTGCGTGCCCTGTGGGGCCTGTGGACCGACCGCTGCGGCTGCAACCAGTACACCGAAGCGCTGGAACTGGCCGAGCGCTACATCGCCCTGAACAGCAGCGGCAGCCACCAACTGCTCGGCAAGCGCATGCGCGCCGTGGCGCTGTTCCACATGGGTGATCTGATGGGTGCACGGCAGAATATCGACGAAGCCCTCGGCTCACCGTCGGCGCCGCGTTCGCACATCATCGACGTGCACTTCGACCAACGCATTGCCGCCCGTTGCCTCAAGGCCAAGGTGCAGTTGCTCGAAGGCGATGTCGACCCGGCGCTGCGCCTGATCGGCAGTTGCGTGGATGAAGCCATCTCCCTCGATCACCCCGCGACCCTTTGGTACACCTTGTGCCTGGGCGCGATCCCCCTGGCCTTGCTGGCGTCCAACCTGCCGAAAGTGCGCTATTACCTGGGGTTGCTGCAAGACAGCACCACTGGCCAGGACCTGCATATCTGGCGGCAATTTCGCCTGTGCTTCGAGAGCATCCTGCTGATCCGCGAAGGTTCGCCCGAAGCCGGCGTGCCGCAATTGGGCGAAGCCTTGCACCACCTGCAAGGCCAGGGTGACAGCCAACTCTACAGCCTGCTGCGCTGTGAATACGCCCTGGGCCTGGCCCGCCTGGGCCTGGAAAAACTTGCCCTGGAAGTACTGGAAGACACCCTGCAACTGGCCCTCGGTCGCCACGAACGCTGGTTCGCGCCACAGATGTTGCGGATCAAGGCACAAATGACCCTGCGCCAGGCGCACTACGGCTCGGTAGACAAGGCCAAAGTCCTGCTGCGCCAGGCGTGGGTGGATGCGCAATTGTCGGGCGCGCATTTTTGGCGGGCGCAGATTGCGACGGATTTGGCGCGGTTGCAGGAGCCTAAGTTGCGCATCGCCTCCCTACCCCGCTTCCAGCACCGATAGAGACGTCAATCTAGAACGATTTTCTGTAGTGAGCGGGGCTGTTGTGGTGAGCGGGCTTGCCCCGCGCTGGGCTGCGAAGCGGCCCTAAAACCAGACGGCCCGGTTCTAGATGGAAACATGCGGCGACTGGATTGGGGCTGCTTCGCAGCCCAGCGCGGGGCAAGCCCGCTCACCACAACCACAACCACAACCACAACCACAACCACAACCAAAGCCATCCTCAGTTGGAGCTCAATTAAAGTCAAACCGCATCCCACAGCGAGTAATCACCTACCCGATCAACCAACCCTGCCCGCAACGGGTTCGCGATGATGTAACGGGCCATCTTGCGAATATCATCCTCTTCACGCACCGCCCTATCGTGATAGCCGGGCTGCCAGACACGCTCCTTGCTTCGGCGACGACGGTTGATGGTCAGCGTGCTACATGACTTGATACGTCGCACTACATCGGCCAGGGTCTTTTGCTTCAGTTCGAATAGCCAGTGGATATGGTCGGGCATGATGACCCAGGCTAGAGAGTCGATATGACCAAGCTCGTGGGCGTTCCGGAACTCGGCAACCAGCAAACGCCCCAGGAACAAGTCGGTAAATAGTCGTTGTCGGTTATGGACGACGATGATGATGAGGTAGCTGCGGCCGTGTTCCGAATAACGTCCGTGACGCAGGCGGTGGGATTGAGGTGCTGGGCGCAAATCCGTTGCTCCTGGAGAAGTCCTTGAGAGCATCAACGCTAGCGGCAGATTTAACGTGAGCCCGGCTTATTTATTGACTGAATATATCCGTGGTGAGCGGGCTTGCCCCGCGCTGGGCTGCGAAGCGGCCCTAAAACCAGACAACCCGGTTCTAGATGGAAACATGCGGCGACTGGATTGGGGCCGAAAAGAAAATCGTCTTCAGCGAAGACACCAACCCGCAGATGTTCGAGCAGGATGCTTTGCTCAAGCCCAATGGCGGTGAATACCACGACGTAGACAAACCCTGAAGCCCGACACACCGGGCCCTGCTGCATGGGGCCCGGCTTTGGGAAACCGTCAGTTTTTGTCAAAGCCCAACTGCCGGTACAGCGTTTTCATGTCGTAGTAGTCGGTGCTCTTCACGATCTCACCGTCCTTGATCCTGATCACGCAGCAACCATCGACATTGATCGTTTTATGGGAGGCGCCATGGCCGAACAGCTCACCCTCATGGGTTCCCGTCATATGCCACTGGATCGTCCCGCCATGCTCGCCAAGGCTGATCAAGTCGCTGATGACCTTGAAATCGGGCAAGGCCTTTCTGATCAGGTCGAAGAAGTCACCCAGCTCGGGCCGTCCTCGCATGGTTAGCCCCGCGGCCTTGTCTTCATAGACAGTAGCCTCTGAAAAAATCCCGAGAAAATCGGCTTTGGAGGTGCCAGACCAGAGGTCAGCCCATTTCTGAATCAATTCACGATTTGTATCTGTCATGGTGAAACTCCCTTGAGCGCAGGAGGCGGAGCAACGGTAATCTCCCGTCGACCCCACCGTTCATTACGCTGACAGATACAACCTCAGCTCCTGCCGAGCAGATACTTCCTCTGTAACAAAAGCGTTCAACAAGCGTAGCCCGGCCACTGCCTAAATCAACCGCGCGGCCACCAACCAATCCGCCACCGCCTGGAACGACGCATCCGGCACCGGGTCGCCGGGCACGGTTTTGCGGGCAATCTCCGCGGCCAGTGCCTTGTCCGGCGCGTGGGGAATGCCCAGGTCATAGGCCTCCTGCAACATCAACAACGCCTCTTCTGGCGAGGCCCGGCACACGATCACCGGCACCGGCGTTTCCCCGCGCACGTAACGCACGCCAATCACCCAGCCATCGGTGGTGCCGATCATCATCGACGCGCGGCTCAAGCCGAGCTTGGTGGCCAAGGCCTGCATTTCATTGCGCTGGCGCCGGCGTTCGCTCTTGATCAGCGGGTCGCCGTCGATGTCCTTGCGTTCGCGCTTGGTTTCGCTGCGGGTCATCTTCATGTCGCGACCGAACAACCAGCGCTGCATCATCACGTCCACACCGCCCACCAGGATGAACGCGCAGAGCACGGTGAATACCAGCGGCTTGAGTACCAGGAAAAACGTCGACTCCATGCACTCGGCGCCGCAACGCGACGACTCCATCAAGGCCTGCAACGCATGCCTGCCGACCACGTAGAACGCGATCGCCAGCACCTGCACCTTGATCAGGCCCTTGATGAACTCCACCAGGTTGCGCAGGGCAAAGATCTTCTTCATGCCCTCCGCCGGGTTGATGCGCTTGAACTCGGGCTTGATCGGGTCGGTGGAGAACACAAAACCGCGCATCGTGATGATGTTGGTCAGGATCACCACGCCGGTGGTCACCGCCATCACCGGCAACGTGATGCCGATCACCAGTTGCTCGGCATGGTCGAGCACCCGTGGCCATACCGTGGCAAACGGCTCGATGTAGATCTGCGCGGTGAGGTCGATCAGCGCCGTGACCTGGGCCTTGGCGCGGGGTGCGAGGATCGAGATGCACAGCGTGCAGAACAGGATGACCATGCCCGACACCAAGTCCTGGCTCTTGGCGACCTGGCCTTTCTTGCGCGCGTCCTGGAGCTTCTTGTCCGTGGCCGGCTGGGATTTCTCTTCGCTGGTATCGGCCATGGGCTACTCCATGCCGGCCAGGGTCTTGAGCAGTTCGACGGTGCCGCGAAACTCCGCCAGTTGATCAAGCATCATGGGGATCAGGAAGCCGATGTAGATCACCATCAGGATCGTGAAGAACAGGTTCTTCACCGGCAACGACAAGTCGAAGATGTGCAGGTTCGGCGCCATGCGTGACAGGTAGGCGAGCATCAGGTCCGTCACCAGAAGCGCGATCAACAACGGCGAGACCATCAGCACGCCGACGCGCATGATCTGGTCGAGAATCGACAACACCGCCAGCAAAGCCGAGCTGGCGAAGACCGGGGTAAACGAGGTGACCGGCCAGAGTTGATAGCTGTGGTAATACCCGTCGACCATCAGGATGAACCCGCCGGACATGAAAAACAGCGTGATCAGCATCACGGTGAGCAGCGTCGCCATGACGCTGGACTCCCCGGACGACAACGGGTCCACCAGTTGCGCCATGGTCGAGCCGCGCTGCAGGTCGATCAATTCCCCCGCCACTTCAGCGGCCCAGAACGGAATGCCGAACAGCAGGCCGATCAAAATGCCGATCAGGAATTCCTTGATCAGCAACCCGGCGATAAACACGCTGCCATGTTCGGGCATCGAGGTCAGCGCTTCGAACACCGGGAAAAACATCGGGATGGAAATGGCCACGGCCACACAGCCGCGAATCATGCCGGTGAGGCCGAGGCGGTTGAACGCCGGGGTGATCACCACCACGCCCATGGCGCGGCAGGCGGCGAGCGAGGCGGAACTGATCACCGGGTAGGCGACCTCCAGGAACTGCGCGGTCAGGCTGGCATCCATGGGCGGTCAGCGCGTCCACATCGGGAAATTGTCCAGCACCTGGCCACCGAGTTCCGCCACTTGCCCGGCGAGAATCGGGCCCAGAAACACGATGGTCAGCAGCACCGCCACCAACTTCACCACCTGCGGCAGGGTCTGGTCCTGGATCTGCGTCAGCGCCTGAAACAGGCCCACGCTCAAGCCCACGATAATCGCCACCCCCAACGCCGGCGCGGAGAGCATCAGCACGGTCATCAGTGCCTGTTTCATCAATGACAGGAATACGTCCTGGCCCATGGGTCGTGCCTCAGCCGTAACTCAGAATCAAACCGTGCATCAAGCGCGACCAGCCGCTCAGGGACACGAATAAAAAGATCTTCAGCGGAATGGAGATCAGGTTCGGTGAGACCATCGACATGCCCATGGCCATCAGCACGTTGGACACCAGCAAGTCCACCACCAGGAACGGGATGTACAACAGAAAGCCGATCTCGAAGGCGCGGGTCAGTTCCGAACTGACGAACGCCGGAATCAACACCACCAGGTCATCATCGCGCAGGTCGGCACGGGCTTGCGGCGACCAGATAGTCTCGGTGGCCTGCACGAAAAAGCCGCGCTCGGATTCATTCGCAAAGCGCTTCAGGTGCGCCTGCAACGGCGGACGCAAGGCGTCCCCCAGGTCCTTGAGTTGCTCCACATGCTCGATGTTGAGGTCGCGCCCCTCCACTTGCCGGTACATGTCGCCAATCAACGGCGTGGTCACGTACACCGACAGAATCAGCGCAATGCCGTACAACACCAGGTTCGGCGGGGTCTGTTGCACGCCCAGGGCGTTGCGGATCAGGAACAGCACCACCGAGATCTTCATGAAACCGGTGAGTGTCACCACCGCCAACGGGATCAGCCCGATCGTCGCAACGACCAGGATGATCTCGATCAGGTTCGGCTGATAACCGGTCATGAGGTGGCGAAACTCAGCAGACGCACGCCCAAGCCGTCACCAATTTTCACCAGTTGGCCCTGGCCGACGCGGCGGCCGTTGACCATCAGGTCGACGCTGTCGACGCCCGGCGTATTGAGCTGCAACAGGCTGCCCGCGCCGAGCTCGCGCAATTGCGCCAGGGTCAGCTCCAGCGTGCCGACCTGGCACACCAGTTTCAACGGCAGGTCATCCAGTGTCGCGGCGGCATCAACATCAGTCATGGGGTTCTCCGGTTCCACAAAGGGGGCTCTCAAGGCTTCCTGCAGGCGCAGGACTTCACCCTGGTATTGGCAGCGCGCCTGCAGGCGGCCGTCGAGGTCGAGCAGCAGGCCAGGGCCTTGTTCCAGCATCAGCACATCGCCGGGGCGCAGGCTGCGCAGTTCGCCGAGGCTCAGCCACTGCCGCCCCGCCACCACCGCGAGGGTCTGGTGCAGGGCCAGCAACGGCTCGGGTTCGGGCTGGGCGTACTGCGCCAGCAGCTGCGCCACCCGCACGGCGGCGCTTTCGCTCAGGTCCAGTTGGGCGCTCATTGGCGGCTGGTTGGCGAAAGTCAGCTCCAGCGCTACGTGCACGGCAAACGGGTCTTGGCCTTCGCCCGCGTCGAGCAACTGCACCGGGTGGCCGAGCAACGGTTCCAGGGTCTCGATGAGGTCGAGCAGCGCCAGTTCCAGCAACAGCGAACGCGGCAGTGCAGGCAAGGCCTGCACATCGAATGACAATGCCAGCGGCAGCAACAACTGTTCCATCGTTGCGGCGGACAACCGCAGGCGCACGGGTGCACGGCCGAGTGACAACAGCACGTCACGCGGTGCAGTGAGGGCTTGAGGCTCGGTGGCCCAGCTCACACGCAGGTCCTGCCCGGCGCAACGGCCTTGCCAAGGACGGTAACGGCGGTGCAACGCGTTATGCAGGGCCAGCAACGCTGGGTCGAAATGGGTCAGCCAGGGCGACAACGGGTCGGCAAGAGCTGCGATCATGTGCCGACGCCTTCGTCACGCAGCTCGCCAACACGGCGCTCATCGCTCTCACGGCCTTTGAGCAGGCTTTGCCAGGCGTCGGACTGACGCTGACGGCTCAGCCGTTCCTGGCGGAACAGATCGCGCTCACGCTCCTGGCTTTCAAGCGTGGTGGACACGTGGGTCACGTCGTTTTCCAGTTGCTGCTGGTCGTCCGACAGGCCGCGCAACCGATCCTGGGCCGCCTGCCAACTGGCCACCGACAGGCCTTCGGTGAGCGAGGCATACACCTGCCGCGCTTCCTCGGCGATGGCCTCACGGTGCAGGCGCAATTGCTCCTTGGCGTCGGTGAGCACGCCGTGGGTTTGTTCGCAGCGTTGTTGTTGAGCGGCCAGTTGGCTGGCGGCGCGTTGTTCACGCAAGACCCGCAGGGTTTGCAGCGTGCGCAGTTGCTCGGTTTTCATTGGGTTTGCTCCTTATTCATGCCAACACCCGGCGCATATGGGCCAGGGTCTGTTCCAGGTTGCTCGGCTCGCCTGCGTTCTGGCGCAGGAAGGCTTCGATGGCGGCGTAGCGGTTGATCGCTTCGTCGGCCAGGGGGTCGCTGCCGGGGGAGTATTCGCCAACGCGGATCAGCATTTCAATCTCGCCATACCGCGCCATCAATTCGCGGATGCGCATCGCCAGGCGCTTGTGTTCTTCATCGGCGACCTGCTCCATCAAACGGCTGCGGCTGCGCAACACATCCACCGCCGGGAAGTAGTTGCGCTGGGCCAATTCGGCGCTGAGGACGATGTGCCCGTCGAGGATCGAACGGGCTTCCTCGGCCACCGGATCGCTGGCGGCATCCCCCTCGGTGAGCACGGTGTACAACGCGGTGATGCTGCCGGTTGGGCCTGGGCCGGCGCGTTCCAGCAGCCGCGGCAAGGCCGAGAAAAACGACGGCGGATAACCACGCCGCGTCGGCGGCTCGCCCACCGCCAGGCCAATCTCGCGCTGGGCACGGGCGAAGCGGGTCAGGCTGTCCATCAACAGCAACACGTTGCGGCCCTGGTCGCGGTGGTATTCGGCCAGGGTGGTGGCAACAAACGCCGCGCGCACCCGCTCGGCCGCCGGGCGGTCCGAGGTGGCAACCACCGCCACGGTGCGCGCCCGGGCCTGGGCGTCGAGCTGCACGTCGAGCAGTTCGCGCACTTCCCTGCCCCGCTCGCCGATCAGGCCGATCACGATCACATCGGCTTCGCTGTTGCGAATGATGCTGGCCAGCAACGACGACTTGCCCACGCCAGGCTCACCAAAGATACCCATGCGTTGGCCCTGGGCCAGGGTCAGCAGGCCGTCGATGGAGCGAATGCCCAGCGCCATGGAGCGCACGATCAACTGCCGGGAAAACGGTGCCGGGGGTTCAGCGTGCAGCGGGTAATGCTGCAGGGCCACGGTCGGCGGGAGGCCGTCACCGTCGAGAAAATCGCCCATAGGGCTGATCACCCTCCCTAGCTGAGCATCCCCCACTGCCACGCCCAGGGTTTCGCCGGTGGCGGTGATTTGAGTGCGGGTGGACAGCCCTTCCATGGAGCCGATGGGGGACAGGATCGCCTCGTCACCGTCAAAGCCGATCACCTCGGCGCTCAGACTGCGGGCGCTGCCCGGATCACGCAGTTGGCACAGCTCACCGATGCTCGCCCCGGCCACGCTGGCCCGCAGCAACACACCGCGAATGCTCAACACCGTGCCGTGCATAGGGCGCAAGCGTGCCTGGGCCAGGCGCCCGCAGAGGCGAGGCAGCAGCTGTTCCAGGTTCATGCCACGCCCTCTTCGGCGAAAGGCAACAGGCTGCGCCGCAGGTTTTGCAACTGGGCCTCGAGGCCCAGTTCAACTGAACCGGCCGGGCTGTTCAGCCGCGCCTGGCCAGACTGCAACTGATCGTCTGCATCCACTGCAATGGCCAGCCCTTCCAGCTTGAGGCGTTGGCGCAACGCGTCGACCTCCACTGGCGCCACCCACAAGGTCAACGCCTGGTCCTGGCGGAACGCGCTCAAGGCCTGGCGGGTACTGCGCACCAAGCGGTCGGCGTTGTCCAGTTCGCCCAGCACTTCACGCACGATGCCCAGCGCCAGGTCGGCGAGGGAGGCTTCCAGGCTGCTCAAGTAGTGCTGCACCTGGGACTGGGTGTGCAGCAGCAATTGCGCAACCTGTTCAGCCCCGGCTTGGCGGGCACTTTCGAAGCCTTCGGCGCGGGCGCTGCTCAGCCATTGTTCGCTGTCGGCCTTGACCTGTTCGGCCTGCTCCTTGGCCGCTTGCAGGAAGGCAAACCCGTCGCTCCATAACGCGGCATCGTCGGCGCGCAGGATGCGTGCAGTGGGACGGCTCGGCAATTCGCTCATGGCATCATCTCCTCGGCCAGCAGGCACGCGGCGGCGGCCTGGACGATTTCCAGGTCACGCGGCACTCGGGCGCTATGGCCCTGGGGGAAGGCAAAGCGCAAACGCAACCAGCCCTGCCAGTCGGCATGCTGGGCGTGCAACCAGGCGGCGACACAGCCTTGGCCGTCGCGGTCGATGGCCTCGATCAATTCGCTCGGATCGCGCAGTAAATCCGCTGCGCCGCCGAGTTGGCGCAAGGCCAGGGCTGAGACAAAGACTTCAGCACCCAGGCCCTCGCGCAGCTCATTGACTACCTCGCGGCGGATCTCCCGGCTCAGGGTCACAGCATGCCAGATCGCCCCGCAGAGCCTCGGCAAGCGGGCGAACTGCGCGGGCGACAGCAGCAATACCGACAGGTCCGCCGCCAACGGCGTGACCAGTTGGTCCATGGGCGCCAATTGATAATGGCGGACCAGCAGTTGTTCCAGGCGCTGGCGAAAACGCGGCTGCCCGTGCATCGCCCGCAGCACGGCGTCCGGCAACTCATCGGCAAAACACGCGCCCAGGCTCGGCCCGCGTATGAACTGCAACGGCTCGGCGATCAGCCCCTGCCAGCGCTCGAACAGACTCATTCACCCTCCTTGAGCACATACAGCGCCTGGGACTGGCGACGCACCCATTGCTGACGGGCCAGCACCCCGACAGCGCCGAAGGCGATCAATAACAAGGCACCCAACATCAGCCGCGCCTGTGGCAGGTTGTCTTCCAGCAGCCACAGGCCCATGAAGCGGGCCAGGCGCGGCTGTGCCGGGTTGTTGCTGATGGCCACGGCGGCCTTGATCGCGGTCACCGAAACGCCGTCGTAGCTCAGCCCGGAAATACCGTTGGCCACCAGGGTCTTGATCTTTGGAATCAGCGTATTGATGTCGGTGCCTGGGTCGTAACGCACCAGCACCGACGCCGAAGACGGTGAAATCACGCGTTTGAGCAAGTCGTTGTCCGGCAACACCACGTGCACGCGAGCGGCGACGATGCCGTCGATCTGCGAAACCGAGTGCGACAGTTCTTCGCTCAGCGCATAGATCATCTGCGCCCGCTCCTGCACCGGCGACGACACCAGGCCATTGCCCTTGAACACCTCGCCCATGTTGGAAAAGCTCTGTTGTGGCAGGCCGGCGTTGTCGAGCAGGGTCATGGCTTCGGCAAAGCGCGACTCATCGACCACCACCTTGAGCTGGCCGTTGTCCTGGGCCTTGCGTTCCGCCGGGATGCCACCGCGCAGCAGCACCGCGACCATGGCGTTGGCGTCGCGCTCGCTGAGGTTGGTATAGAGGTCGGTGTTGCACGCTTGCAACAGGCTGGCGAGCAGGCCGATCAGCAGCAGGCGCAAGACGCGGTTGGGGCTTGGCATGGCGTTATTGGCCCTTGAGCAATGTGTTGGCGGAACCGGAAATCTGTGTCGCACCGCGCACCACCATCTGGGTTTCGATGGAGTAGTCGAACATCTTGCCCAGGGAGTGGACGATCTGGTCGACCTGTTGTTCGCCGACCTTTTTCCCCGGTTCACCTTGAGGCGACGCGCTGGCGGTGCGGATTTCTGCCGAGGCCGGTGGCGGCGCCGACGGATTGTTGGTGAGCACGTCGGCACGCTCGGAAAACGCCCGCGTGCGGTCGATGAAACTGTTCATGCGCTCCATCAGGCCCGAGCCGATCTGGTGCGGGCTGGCGCCTTCGGGCATGCCCTTGGCGGTGTTGGCCATGTGCTCGAACAGGTTCTGCGAGGCCCCGGCGGGCCCCGCGCCGGCAGACGGCGGCAGCGCCGAGGCGCCGGCGGCGAGACTGATAGTCATAGGGGCTTCCTACTCTTCGTCGTCATCGGACATGGCGTCGTTCAGCAGTTCCTGCATCTTCGGCATGATGATGAACTGACCACCGATGGTGACTGCCTGAGTGATCAACGCATCGGTGAACTCGGGGTCATCGGCTTCGTTGGGTTTGTCGGCGGCCTTGGCGTTATCCACCGCGGCATTGAACTTGGCTTCAGGGCTGGCGCCACCAGGGGCGAGATTGCTGTCTACGGCCGTTACGGACATGGTGCTGCTCCTTTACTGGGTTGGGGTTTCGGTACTGACTTGCGCGCCACGGAACACCCGCACCCCGTGCTCGCGCGCCACCGGGGCGGCCACGACATTGGGTTGCAAGTGATCCACATGCTGCTGCACCAACGCCAGGTACGGCGGTGGTCCGGACACGAACACTTCATCGCCCTCGGGGCCGTTGCGCATCGACAGTTGCTGACCGAACACATCGAGGTTGCTGAGGTAGGCCTGCAGCTGGTCGAGGTCCAGGGCGCTGGCCTTGAACAGCCGGGTAGCGATTTCATCGCTGGCGTTGAGGTACAGCAGGTTGCCGTCGAAGTACCAAGTGAGGCCGTTGGTGCTGCACAGCGTCTGCAGGAACTCACCGGCGGTGGCGCCGCGAATCGTGCTACGGGCTTTGCCACGCACCTTGTCGGAGAGCACCAGGGGCACATCGAGGTTGTGGCCGAATTCTTCCAAGGCGCTGCGCACATCCTGGTCCACCAGCACGTAGGCATAGGGCTGGGAGAACCACGCAGGTTCTTCGGCGGCGGTGGCAAAACGGCTGCCGAACAGGCATAGGACAGCCAGCAAAAATATGCTTACATGGCGTCCGCCTTCGCCAGACGAGTTGTGACGATGTTCAAGAATTTCCTGCTCGCCAGTACCCTGTTGCTGGCCGCCTGCGCCAGCAAACCCGCGACCGATTCCGACAAGTCGTTGCAACTGGCCGATGACCTGAGCAAGCGCGGCGACTACGCCAGTGCGGCCGCGCTGTACGAGCGTGCGGCGCAGCAACCCGGTGCCGGCATCGAGTTGTGGCTCAAGCTCGGCCAGGCCAGGCTCGACGCCAAGGATGCGCTGGGCGCCGAGCGTGCCTTCCAGCAAGCCTTGGGGTTCGATGCGCGCAATGCCGACGCACTGCTCGGCCTGGGCACCGCGCAGTTGCAGTTGGGCAAGACGCAACGGGCGGTGACTGCCCTGGGCCAGGCTGCCGAGACCAGCCATTTGCCGGTGGCCTACACCCGTCTGGGTGTGGCGCAAATCCTCAATGGCCAGGCCGCGGCGGCGCAAACCGCGTTCGCCAAGAGCCTGAGCCTCAAGCCCGACGACCTCGACAACCGCTGCAACCTGGCCCTGGCTTACGCGCTGGGTGGGCAGGCGCAACAGGCGTTGGATGCCATTGCACCGGTTGCGCAGTCGCCACGCGCCTTGCCCCGGCATCAACGTAATGAGTTGTTGGTGATGGTGTTGGCCGGGTATGAGCAGCGGGTGGCCACACTGCCGCTGGATGACATTCCGGCTGCCGAACGTGCACGGCTGGTGACGGAAGCCAAGCGCATCAAAGCCATCAGTGATCCGGTGGTACAGGCTCGAGAATTGGGGCTGGTTGACCCGCGTTGAGCCTATGATGGGTGGGTTTGTTGTGGTGAGCGGGCTTGCCCGCTCACCACAGAATGCCTGTTCAACACGGGTCATTGCTTACCCCCTGCCGCTTCGGCCTTGGCTTCTTGTTGGTCTTTGCGTCGCTGTAGCTGCTCGCGGTCGAAACCTTCGATGTAGACCTGGGCGGCGCGCCCCACGGGCGCGGCCATCACTGGGCCGGTCGTGCGGCCTTGGATCAGGTCTTGCTTGCGCTCGACCATTTGCATCAGGTTCAGGTTATTCGCGCAGCCCAACGCCAGCGTTGGTTTGAAATCCTCGCCCAGTCCAATGGTGTCCGTTGCCGGCGGTTGCTGGCATTGGGTCGGCAAGCCATCGGCACGGTACTCGGACGAGTAGTACGTCGGCGCCAGGTGGGTCTGGCAACCCATCAGCGCCAGGGGCAACAGCATCAATACGCGTAAAGCAGTCATGGCAGTCCCCCTGATCAATTCATGTAGAAACCGAACGCCCCGCCGCTGCGCGGTCCGGTGGACGCTGCGGTAGCCGGTTGCGCGTCGAGGGGCGTGGCGAGGGTGCGACCGCGTACCGGTTCCACCAGGTACGGCGTGATGAGAATCACCAGTTCGGTTTCATTGCGCTGGAAGCGCTTGGAGCGGAACAGGTTGCCGAGGATCGGCAGGTCGCCCAGCAGTGGCAGTTTCTCGATGTCCTGGCTGCTTTCACGCTGGAACAGCCCGGCGATGGCGAAGGTCTGCCCACTGCCGACTTCCACCCGTGTATCGGCGCGGCGCACGCTGAAGGACGGCACATGGAAATTGCCGAAATCCACGGTGCCGCCGCTGACCACGCTGCTGACTTCCGGACGCACTTGCAAGGCGATGCGGCCGTTGGGCAGCAGGGTCGGGTTGAACAACAGCGACACACCGAACGACTTGTATTCGATCCCCACCAGGTCACGGTTGACCGGCACCGGGATCGCCACTTCGCCACCCGCAAGGAAGCTGGCGGTCTGGCCGGTCATGGCGGTGATGTTCGGTTCAGCCAGAATCTGCAGCACGCCGTTGGCCTGCAACGCATCGAGCATGCCGTCGATATTCACATTGCCTGAACCGGCACCCGCTGCTGCCAAGCCACCCGCCGTGGCGGCGGCCAATGGTCCGCCGGTGATCAGTCCAAAGGAAAACGTGCCGTTGTTGAACATGGCGTTCCAGTTCACGCCGTAGTGCAGCAGCTCGGAGCGGGACACCTCGGCAAAACGCACGCGCAGGTTCACTTGGGCGGAGCCTGCGTATTCGGTGGTGTTGATCGCACTCTGAAAGCCTTGCCCCTGAGGGTTGAGCAAGGCATTCAGGTCGGTCGCTTCCGCCACCGAACCCAGGGTGCCTTTAGCGACCAGGCGGTTACCGGCGCCGCTGATCTGTGCGCCGTTGCCGGGGTGCAGTGCCTGCATCGGGGTGGTCACCGCCTGGCTGCCACTGCTCACGGCCAGGGTCAGGCTCGCCAGTTGTTTGCCGTCGCTGCCCAGGGCGATCAGGCTGGTGTTGCCCGGTGCCTTGCCGAAGATATAGATCGTGCCCGGCGACACCACTTGCAGGTCGGCCACATTCGGCTCGGCCACCAGCACCGAATCCACCGGCGCGACAAAATGCAGGATGCGCCCTTCACCGGAGGCCAGGGCAATCGAGCCCCCGGCACCCGCCGCGATTTCCTGAGCCTGGCTCACGCACGACAAAACACTCAGCAACAGCACACAAAAACGCATCATGAGGCAGACGCCAGGGAAGTGACGGAAGCCGCGGCAGGCGCGCGGCGGTTGGAGATTTCGGTGAGGCTGATGGTCACCAGCGCTTGCAGGTTGTACTCGGTGGCCAACTCGCGGAACGACAGCACCGCCAGCTCCAGCTCACCGCGCAGCACCAGGCGGCGCAGGCTGCGGCGCAGTTCCGGGTGCACCAGCAACACCGCACTGTTGACTTCGCGAGTGTTGTCACAGGCCACGCGCAGTTGGGCGAGCAAGGCACGGCTGACTTCTTCGGGGATCAGTTCGCGCTGCGGCTCCTGGCGACGCAATGAGGCACGCAGTTGATCTTCCAGGCCCGGCGCCAACACCAGCGCGCCGATCACCCGGTTGCGGTCGGCGTATTGATGGCTGATCTGCCGCGCCAGCGCGGCACGCAAGTGTTCGGCCAAGCGCCCGGCGTCGGTTTCGCGGGCGCCCCACTCCACCATGGCTTCGAGCAAGGCACGCTGGTTGCGAATCGACACGCCCTCGCCGACCAACAGGCGCAGGGTTTCGGCCACGCGCTGCAACGGCACCAGGCGCAAGGCTTCCTTGACCAGTTCACCGTAGGTAGCCTCGGTGCGCTCCAGCAGCAGGCGGGTTTCCTGAATGCCGAGGAAGTCGGCGGCATAGCGACGCAGGCTGCGTTCCAGCACGCCGCGCAGCACCTCGTCGGGCATCAGGAAACCGATGCCGGCGTTGCGCAGCGTGTCTTCGTGCTGGCGTTCGATCCAGTGGGCGTTGCGGCCATTGAGTGGCGAGTCGGCTTGCACGCTGGCGATGTCCAGCAACTGCACATGCACCGGGTCGTCCTGCACCAACAGGCAGTTGATCGGCAACTCGCCTTCGTTCACCGGCACGCCTTCCAACGACACGCGGAAACTGCCCGGCGTGGCCTTGGCCTCCATGTAGATACCCGGCACCGGCACGTCCACGCCAAGCTCGGTACGCAAATCGTGGCACAGCGCTTCGACGCGCTGGCGTAACAGTTGGCGCGGCGCGCTCTGGGACACGCCGCTGCCAATGGTCAGCAGCACACGGGTATCGGGCAGCAGGTTGTCATCCAGCTCGGCCTGCACTTCGGCCACCGGTTCCGGCGTCTCGACGAGCACTTGATCTTCAGGCTGCCGGTGATGACGGCGATACATCATGAACGCAGCACCGCCAAACACCAGGGACAGACCGAGAAAGACCCAGGTCGGAAACCCCGGCAGCAAGCTCACGCCAATCATGATCAACGCGGTCAAGCCCAGCGCCCGGTAACTGGCGCCCAGTTGCTTGATGATCTCGCTGCCCAGGTCACCCGCTTCACCATCACTGTTGACGCGGGTGACCACGGTGCCCGCTGCCACGGAAATCAGCAGCGCCGGAATCTGCGCGATCAGGCCGTCACCCACGGTCAGCAACGAGTAGGTGTGCACCGCCACGCCAAAGGGCATGTCACGTTCGATCATGCCGATCAGCATGCCGCCGAGCAGGTTGACGGCGAGGATCACCAGGCCGGCGATGGCATCGCCTTTGACGAACTTCATGGCGCCATCCATCGCGCCGAACATCTGGCTTTCACGCTCCAGGCGCGAACGGCGGCGGCGGGCTTCGGCTTGATCGATGTCGCCGTTGCGCAGGTCGTTGTCGATGCTCATCTGCTTGCCGGGCATCGCGTCCAGGGTGAAGCGCGCGGCCACTTCCGCCACGCGCTCGGCGCCCTTGGTGATCACTACGAACTGCGCCACGGTGATGATCAGGAACACCACCATGCCCACCACCACTTGCCCGGCGATCACGAAGTCACCGAAGGCCTTGACTATATGGCCGGCGTCACCGTGCAGCAGGATCAAACGCGTGGTGGTGATCGACAGTGACAACCGAAACAATGTGCTGAGCAGGATCAGCGGTGGCAGCGCGGAGAACTCCACCGAGTGGCCGATGTAGAACGCCACGATCAGGATCAGGATGCTCAGGGCGATATTGAGGCCGATCAGCGCATCCACCAGGTAGGTGGGCAGCGGGATGATCATCATCACGATCGCCATCAGCATGAACGCGACGATGATCACGTCGGTGCGCTGCGCAGCGAGGCGCGCCAGGTTGTTCAGGCGGTTGAGTGCACTCATGCGCCGCCCCTGCGTGCAGCCAGGTAGCGTTTGAAGCATTGACGCGCTTCGTCCTTGCGCTCGCCGTACCACAAGGCGCGGGCGCGCAGCAGCAACAGACTGGCAGATTCGCCTTCCAGCGCCACCAGGCGGTCCAGGGCACTCAGGGCACGGGCGGCGTCACCGCTGTCGGTGAAGGCCAGCACCAGCGAGCGCAGCAACACACCGTCGTGGGGCGCGACGCTGACGGCAATCAGCAGCATCACCAGGGCGCGCTGGGACTGGCCATTGCGCCGGTACAGTTCACCAATGCCTTTGAGCAGTTGCACGGCGTCTTCGTTATCGCGGGCCATCAGGTATGGACCTCCGAGCGTTGCTGTTCGAGGTTGCGGCGCATCTCGATCTCTTCGCCAATCAGCTCGACGGCCAGTTCCTTGATGTGTGGCTCGGCGTCCAGGCCGGGCAGGATGTGTTCCATCACATGCTCCAGCAGCTCCAGGGAGCGAGCGCCGCCGAACAGCAACGAGTCGACGCCGGCGGCGGCGGTGAGCGCTTCGAGGTCACTGCGCAGGGAGCGGCGGGTCTGGGTCTTGCGGGTCTTGAGCACCGCCTCGAAGGCGGTGGCCTGGCGCGAGTTGACCGGGCGAACCGCTTCGACCGGCGCACTGCGCACATCACTGGGAATCAACGGGCGGGGTTCGACTTTCATCCCAGAGCCTTAGCTTAAAAGCATGGTCACAGCGTGAAGGTGAAGCGCTCCTCGCCACGGGCGAGGATCACTTGGTTGTTTTCGATGCGTTCCAGCACCCAGTTGTCCGCCAGGGCTGCGCCGGGGTACAGGCGCTTGCCGCTGTCGTTGATCACGTAGGGGTGGGTGCCGAACCACACGGCCTGGAAGCGCACACGCGGCGCGGCGGCATCGGCGCGGGCTGTCACACGCGGGCTGAGCACGATCTGCTGGCCGTAGCGCTGATCGAAAGCCTGCTGCAATGCCAGCCACTGCGGCTTTTGCGACTGTTCAAAGGTGCCGGTGGCACTGAGCTGGTCGTTGCTGTCACTGACCTTCACGGTGTCCAAGTGGGCGGCTTGTAGCTGCTGTTCCAGCCAGGCCCTGGCTTGCTCGCGGGACGGCATTTTCAGCGGCGCTACCTCGTCGGCCTCGACCGTTGCGGGCAACAGTGGTGCTTCGCTACGAAACGCCAGCGCGCCTGCACAGATAAACAGCAGGACGGTCGCGGCAATCCAGGGGGTAATTTTGCGTGGGGCGTCCGATGGTTTTGCAGCACCGCCAGGCCCTGCCAGGCTCACAGCCGCCGTGCCGATCCGCAGTTGCAGCGGCAGTCGCGCGCGATGGCCGCTGCCGTGGGGAATGCGCACATTGCCGGCGAGCAGCACGTCACCGCCCAGCGCTTCGACCGCTACCTGGTCGCCTTCAAACCGCAGGCGCAGGTGCAGACCGGCAATGCCGGGATCGCTGAGGACCAGATCGGCCGCCAGGTCGGCGCCGAGGGTGTAGACCGGCTGGTCGAGCACCAGGGAACTGCCCTGGTGCAAACCACCGGTCACGGTCAAGGTCGGTGCGCCAGTAGCGGCGACCGGACCCAAGGAAATCAAGGCTGTCATGGTTGGGTTTGCCCCCTTGAGCATGTGCAACGGGGTCAAGCATCAGAGGGTAAACGGGCAGCGCCGGCGCCGCCCGTTTGGCGAATCAGTTCTGCGGACGCTGTTTGGTGGCGTCGAGTTCCGCTTTTTTCGCGGTGCTGATCTCGGTGATCTTGGCCGACTTCTCGATAGCCATGTTGAAGGTCGCTTCCATCTTCGCGATAGCGTCGTCGGCGCCGCCTGCTTTTACTGGTGGGACATCAGCCATGTTCATCTCCTTGCATCGATAGGGAAGTTATTCAGTTGCGCAACAGCAAGCTGAAAGTATGCAAACCGGTGAATGCCCAAAACGTCAGACAGTGAGCCTTCGAACTGCCGTCGGTTTGCATGGGTTCCATACTACTCACGATCAAAACGCCTTCGCTGTGAAAGCTTGTGAAACGTTTAGCAGAGACGGTGTGAAAGGTTTGGCTCAACCTGGCATTGAGAAAAACTCATCCATTTTGAGCCACGGAACTTTAAGAAAAAATCCAAGACACGCTGCAGCCCCCGATTTACGTGGACTTGGCAACTGGAAGGAGATCGGACTGGAACAATAAACCGCGATGTAGATGCCCTGCGCAGCAAGGCTTGGCATTTATTTTCGCGACCACTTCACATTTCTCGCTAATAGCCTTTTGCCCAACTTCCCAGATATTTCAATTTGTAACAACAGCGACTTAATCATCGCGTTTGATAGCCCTTCCCCAGCAGCCTTATTGCTGGGTGACTAACTTTCCGCCGTGCCTGTTAGTGCAACTGCACTAATAACCAAAGGACTTGTTCACAGGCTGGCTATATATAAAACTTCCAGGTGATCTATGACCGACATGAATTATTTACCCACAACGCTCCTCGAAAACGACGGTTGCGCTGAGATTCACTTCGGCCCTTATCGACTGCTCCCCAAGCGCCATCAACTGCTCAAGCACGGACGACCGGTGAACCTCGGCAGCCGCGCCCTGACACTGCTGATTGCCCTCGCCTCGCGACCCGGCGAATTAATGAAAAAAACCGAACTGCTCGACATCGCCTGGCCGAAACTGGTGGTGGAGGAATGCAACCTGCGCACGCAGATCAAAACCCTGCGCCGTACCCTGGGTGAAGACGATGCGTTGTACATCGCCACGGTGCCGGGGCTGGGTTATCGCTTTGTCGCACCGACCTGGGTCGAGCGGGCACCGAAACCGGCTGTGAAAGAACCGGTGGTGCTAGGTGTGTATGGGTGTCGCCACTGCAGTGGTGCCGGGATGATGCCGCTGTTTGCGCAGATGGGTATGCAAAACAGTTGATGGCCGCCTGCCGCGTAATCTAAAAAACCCACCACCCTGTAGAAGTCGGCTCCCTCGCCACAACAAGCCGGCTTCTACAGTTTCGATTTACGGCGTGATCGAACTCAGGTCCAGGTACCCATCCTTGATCGGCGGGCACCAGTAGTAACCACCGGTCAACGGTGTGCTGATGCGGTACAGGCCATCGACAATCCCATCTTCCAGCCCACTCATGCGGCGCAGTTGCGCTTCGAATGCATCGAAGGAGTGGCCGAACGCAAGGAACATCAACCCGGCCTGGCCGTTCTCGGCCCAAGGCATGGACCGGCGCACCACGAAGGCTTCCGGGGTGAAGCTTTCCTGGGCGGTACGCTTGGTGTGAGCGGACTCGGGGGCGTCGTCGAGTTCTTCGTTGTCGCCATGGCGGCGGCCGATGATGTGGTCGCGTTCTTGCGCAGGCAAGGCCGCGAAGCCATCGAGGTCGTGCTGCCATTGCTGGATCGCGGCAAAGCTGGCGCCGCTGTCGGTCAGGGCCGCTTCAACCGCCGCGTCATCGTGGGGGTTTTCGGTGCCGTCTTCGTAGTCAGTGAGGTCGAAGCCGGTCTTGTAGCGGAAGCCTTCGGTCATCTGCACCAGGCGAAACGCCGGGGCCAGGGCCCTTTCGAAGGCGCGGCTGCGCAACAGCAATTCACCGCGATCCACGCCGTGCAGCCACACCCACAACGCCTGTTGGGTTGTCGGGTTGTGCGCGCCCGGCCCGCTGACCGTGGGGAATGTGCGCAGGCCTTCAATCCGGGCGCCCAATGCAGTTACCAGCGGCTCGCCAAAACCGACCACCGCCGCCGAATCGGTCAACTGCACCAGCGCATCCAACGCAGCGGGCACGGCGGCCAGCGAATCCACGGCAAAAAACAGATGGCGTGCCTGCAATGGCACCGGTGCGGCAAGAATGCCCGGCTGGTACTGACTCATGTGAACTCCTTCTGAAAAGCCGCGCAGTTTAACCTTCAGCCACAGCGCTGCGTACAAGAAAGCGCGCAAGCCTTGCCATAGAGCCTGTTGTTGGGTGACTCTCTAGTCATGTTTTGCAACTATTCCAGGGGTAGCGACATGACCACCAGTAACCTGCTCACCCAGCTGTTTCCCACCTCCGCCACCGAGATTCCCGAGCAATTCCAGCTAGGGGCGCCCATTGAACAGCGTGATTACCTGGTCGACGGCCAGTTGCAGGTGTGGAACGGCCCGTTGGCCAAGGTGCAAAGCCCGGTGCAGTTTGGCGACGAACGTGTGCATATCGGCAGCACACCGCTGCTGGACGCCGACACCGCCCTCACCGCTCTGGATGCCGCCGTGCGTGCCTATGACCGTGGTCAGGGTGAATGGCCGACGATGCGCGTGGCCGAACGTATCCAGCACGTCGAAGCCTTTCTGCGGCGCATGCGTGAACAGCGCGACGCGGTGGTCAAGTTGCTGATGTGGGAGATCGGCAAGAACCTCAAGGACTCGCAGAAAGAATTCGACCGCACCTGCGACTACATCACCGACACCATCAATGCCCTCAAGGAACTCGACCGCCGCTCCAGCCGCTTCGAGCTGGAACAGGACACGCTCGGCCAGATCCGTCGCGTGCCACTGGGCGTAGCGTTGTGCATGGGCCCCTATAACTACCCGCTGAACGAAACCTTCACCACGCTGATCCCAGCGTTGATCATGGGCAACACCGTGGTGTTCAAGCCGGCCAAGCTAGGCGTACTGCTGATCCGCCCTTTGCTGGAAGCGTTCCGCGACAGCTTCCCGGCCGGGGTGATCAATGTGATCTACGGCAGCGGCCGCGAAACCGTCAGCGCGCTGATGGCCAGCGGCAAGATCGATATCTTTGCGTTTATCGGCACCAATAAAGCCGCCAGTGACTTGAAGAAACTGCATCCCAAGCCGCATCGCCTACGTGCCGCGCTGGGCCTGGACGCGAAAAATCCTGGCATCGTGCTGCCCGAAGTCGACCTGGATAATGCCGTCAGCGAAGCGGTCACCGGTTCCTTGTCGTTCAATGGCCAGCGCTGCACCGCGTTGAAAATCCTCTTCGTGCACGAAGACGTGGTCGACCGCTTCATCGAGAAATTCAACCAGAAGCTGGCCACGCTCAAACCCGGCATGCCGTGGGAAGACGGCGTGGCGCTGACGCCATTGCCCGAAGCGGGCAAGGTGGATTACCTCAACGGCCTGGTGGCGGATGCCGCGCAGCACGGTGCCAAGGTAGTGAATGAGCATGGCGCTGAAAGCCGTGGATCGTTCTTCTATCCGGCGGTGCTGTACCCGGTGAACCCGCAGATGCGTGTGTACCACGAGGAGCAGTTCGGCCCGGTGGTGCCGATCGTGCCTTACCGCGACCTGGAGACCGTGATCGACTACGTGCTCGATTCCGATTTCGGCCAACAGTTGAGCATTTTCGGCACCAACGCCGTGCAAGTCGGGCGCCTGGTGGACACCTTCGCCAATCAGGTCGGCCGGATCAATATCAACGCCCAGTGCCAGCGCGGCCCGGACACGTTCCCGTTCAACGGGCGCAAGAACTCGGCCGAGGGCACGCTGTCGGTGCATGACGCATTGCGCGTGTTTTCGATCCGCACGCTGGTGGCGACCAAGTTCCAGGAAAGCAACAAGGCGCTGGTCAGCGACATATTGCGCAACCGTGATTCAAGCTTCCTGACCACCGATTACATTTTCTAGAGGACGATTCGTCGTTGATTAACCTGCATCTGCCTGTGTTTGCCCGGCGCCTGTTGCGCCCACTGCTCGACCCGTACCGCCGCTATCGCCATGCCAAGCTGATCCACGCCGTGCGCGTGTCCATCGGCTTGCTGGCGACGATCCTGCTGACCACCGGCATCAACCTGCCTCACGGTGAGTGGGCGTCGGTGACGATGCTGATCGTGATCGGCGGTTTGCAGCACCACGGCAATATCGGCAAGAAAGCCGTGGAGCGCGCCTATGGCACCTTGATCGGCGCCAGCGTCGGTTTGCTGCTGGTGCTGCAACAGGCATGGCTGGGCCAGCCGTTGCTGACCTATCTGCTGATGTCGGTGGTGTGCGGGTTCTTTTCCTATCACGCCATCGGCAAGGGCGGCTATATCGCGCTACTGTCGGCGATCACGGTGTTTATCGTCGCTGGGCATGGTGACAATCCGGTATCGGACGGATTGTGGCGCACCGTGGATATCCTGATCGGTATCGTGTTGGCGCTGGCCTTTTCCTTCGCCCTGCCGCTGTACGCCGTGTATTCGTGGCGTTACAACCTGGCCAGTGCATTGCGCGATTGCGCCGCTATTTATAGCCGGATCATCAATGGCCAGTCGGTGACGGATGATGAGCATCTCAAGCTGCTCAATCGCTTGAATGCGTCGATGGTGCAACTGCGTTCGTTGATGCCGTCCGTGTCAAAGGAAGTGCGGATTTCCATGACGGAGCTGGACGCAATCCAACGGCACCTGCGCCTGTGCATCAGTACCTTGGAGATTCTCGGCAATACCCGACCGGATCCGCGTGATGAGCAGGCGATGGCACGCATGCAGGTGATGTTGAAAGCCGAGCATCGGCAGATTCGGGTGCAGTTAGTGGGGATGGCGCGGGCGTTGAAGTCGGGGGTGACGGAGCGGTTGGAGCGCAGCGGACACGCAATTGGCAGTGAGCCTGCAATGAAAGCGCCGATCTACAGTGCTTTGGATGGCTATCGGTTGTTGACCGTACAGCTGGCGGCGAATGTGGATGCGATGCGTCAAAGACTGGCCAATAGTGCAGGTCGCTGGAAGATCTAAGCCTCCTCACTCAACTGATCATGAAAAGGCCGGTTTCTCTATACGATCCACCGGCCAGCACTTCACGCTTGCATTATCTCAACCCGATACCATTTAGGTGGCCGCCGAGCAACTTGTCGGCTTCCGTCCCTGTGCCACCGCCAGGAATATCCAGAAAGTAGTAATAATTGGTAAAGAGAAATGAATGGGAGAAGGTACCCGACCAGTACCACGCATACCCCATGGGCCACCTGGCTCCATAGGCTTGGTTGATGGCGCGTAGCTCATCAAGACTGGGCATGCGTAGCCCTGCATTCGCCACTGCCGCACTGACATTCCTGAACGTGTTCCTGCCCACGCCATACACTTGCACCACGTTGCTGACATAAACGTCGTAACTGCGGGTCTGCACCGGCACCGACGAATCCCTGACGGTAATCCTCGCAGATCCATTGCCACGCACGGTCACCAGCCCGCCGCCATCCACCACGGCCATCGATGTATTGCTTGATGAGTAGTTGTAGGGCGCTGTACCGCCCGAAGCCTGGCGCCTGATCGAGTTTCCTGCGCCGAAGGCTGGCAATACACCGGGAGTTCCGGGAAGTAGGTAAGTCCGAGCACTCAAGGTGACCGCAGTCTGGTCGAAATTCAGCGGCGACGTCAGGCGAATGGTGTACTGAGTGGAAAGGAAAGGTAACGCATCACTGCGCTCCTCACTGCCGTCGAAGGTGACCGCCAGCGTGATCGTGACCACGCTGTTATTCGGCAGTCCCAATAACCAGGCGAGCGAGAGCAACTGGTCGCGCAGGCCATTGGCAGCCTGCGACGAGTTGATCGGATAGGCCGTTAACAGGTCCTGCGTGACAGCTCCAGGACTGGAAGCCGACATCCACACCCGCTGCCCGGGGTTACTCAAGCGCCATTTGGCAACTGCGATCCGGCCGTCACCGGTAAATGTGGGTGGATTGAGGCTCCCTCCATGGGCCACGCCATTGATGAGGGCACGTGGCAGGTTGGCGGACGCAATCGTATCGAACGTGACTTTCTGCTCATCGGATGTACCCTCGCCACCTCGACCCAACTGTACGAAGTACTGCAAATGAACAGTACTGTTCACACTCCTGGCGACCAAATCATTGGGCACGTTGAAGGTAACCGTGCCACCATCCAAACCATCCAGCGGCCCCAAATCAATCGTCAAACCATTTTCAAAGGCCCAGTGAAGCGTTACCCGGTCCGTACCACCCACGTTCATGTTGGGGTAGCTCACCAGCACCTGGCACTTGTTTTCGACTGTCAGTGGGTCAACCGACACTTCCGGCCCGCTGGCAGGCGTCGAGTCTTTGATCGACGGATGAGGAAATACGTTCGGTTGGTCCTGGACCACATGATGACGAACGCCAAATAGCACAGCGTTGTCCTTCAGCGAACTGTGATCGAACGTCACCCAGAAGCTGATCGTCAGTGCAGACCAGTCTTGAAGGCGGCGCAGACGACCCACTGGCGTATATGCTGATGGGCCAAATGTGACATCGTCGTCAACAACCGTGCGGGCGACAAACGTCGACTCCTCATAGGGGGCTCCCGTGTCGAGCCTGCCCGAATAGTGCAACCACATGTGTTGCCCCACTGCGGCGTATGGGTAGGGCGGCACACGAGTCATGTCCAGATCGTCCAACAACGTTTTCTGCAACACGATGTCATCGCCAATGCTGTCGATCAGGGGCCCAGGCAAATGATGCAGCGAGAGTAAACGCACCACCAGTGTCGGTGACGGTGTAGCAAATCCATTGCGGATCACTTTAAAGGACACTTCGATATCACGGCCATCAGGATGGATGTTGTAGCCGATGGCTTCGACCGGGATGGTGAAGTCGATATGGTCTCCGGTCTGCCCTTCCTTGATTTCCGAATAGCTGCCTATTCCTGGTAGCCCCATCCAGTCAACCTGGACTTTGTCGGAGAGCTTGATGAACTTGTAACGCACCCGGACCGTCGCACCATTCGGCCATGTATGCATCGGGTCGAGTTCATGGGTGTCGGGGTTGGCTTGCAGCACTTCGGGCATGAACAGTTCGCCCAATGCCGTGCCGATTGTCACCACCGCCTCCTCGGAATACTCGAAGACACCATAGCGCTCAATCAGGAAGCTGGCAGTGAGCGTGCCGTCCAGATTGTCATCGAAGAGCTGTTTTGGAACATCCACCAAGAGTGGATTGCCCGTTACAAACAGCGGGTATTCATACTGCACTTCCCCACTGACGGAGCCCGTGTACTTAATGATGACCAGGTCGCCCTGTTTGAAATCCGCACGCAGCTCCAGCGTACCCACGCTGCCGACCAGCGCGGGGTCGACGTTGCCATTGATTGCATCCTGGAACACAGGTGCCTGCAGCGTTCGCGCTGGGCGTCCTACTTGTATCCAACGGCGGTCTGACTCACGTATCCCCAGTGCGCCAGTGACGATGTAGTGCACATTGGTGTCGCGCAAGCCTTCGAAACGCGCGTATTGGGCATTGAGAAAATCACGCGTGCGCACATGCGAGCCAGCCAGACGCGAAGACGAAACCAGTTCAGAGGTGTTGTCCAACTGAAACCCCTGAATTTGAACTGTCAAATTATCCCCAGGACTGCCCGACGGTTGGTAGTCCGGCATCTCCACGGTAATGAGCGGCAAATTCGGCTCGATGAACGGTCCATGGGCTTGGCGAACCAGGGGCCTTGGCAATTCAAAACGCCGGCCGGCAACGGTAACCGTCGTATCCCTGGAGCGCAGATCATCTTCACCGTCTCTTTGCCTAACATAGGAAGCCGTCAGGGTGCTTTGAATAAGTGAGCGGACCAACTCGTTCCGGATAGGAAATTCGTAATACTTTGGAATCCTGTCAACCAGCAGCCGCAAGGATTCAGTCACATACTCACCTGTTGGAGTCGTGCCGTGCACGGTGAGCAACATAAAATCACCCACCCGAAAAAAAGCACTGTTACGCGGCACCTCTACTTCAGCAGTGGCAGAAGCCTGACCTAGAGCATCTGCGTCCAGGACCCCGGTGATTACGTCCGCTTCGACGATCAACGGTTCCGGCGGCAACGATAGGTCCAACTTGACTTCTACCGGTACCGGTTTGCACCACGGCTGCAGCTCACCCGAGCGGTTGCGCACCTCGTCATACAGATAAAACTGCACGACAAAATGACCTGATCCGGCCGCCTTTATGAATTCACCATCGATCACAAACGTCAGGTCAGAACCCACTTGGTCAGCTGTGACAGGGGGTAGCTCAAAACGATGCTCGCCCCAGTAGAACATCACCAAGTCGTTAACCCGCATGTTCTCCCATGCCCGAATCGTTGCAGTAACCCCCCTGTCTGCGACGACAGCGTCAATAAATGTAACCGAAAGGGTCAGCATCAGTTTGGAGTGCCAATTTTCATGGGGACGTTCGTCGGCACCTCCCGGACGGGTTTCCTTTACAAATATAACTTGGGGCGGCGAGGTACTGAGGGTTGAGCTGCCAATACGCTCAACTTCGCCGTAGACATCGCCTACAAAGCCCAACGGCAGAATGCTACGAGGAATGTTTAGGTAGACTCTTTTATTAGTGATTTCGTCAGCCTTAACGGTGTCCTCCCCCAGCACCAGATCTCCCTGCTTGAACCGATAGATGTCACCCTCGGAAAATCCTGCCCAACGCTCAAAGACAACATCCAGTCCCTCCTCAATATGACGGATGCCCACACCATAGGACGCGTTCTCTACCGGTATAACCTGCGCAGGGGAGGTATAGGGAGAGTCCAGATCCTCAATAATGGTAAACCCGGGGCGGGTGTCCGACGACTTCACCACGGGAGATGGTTTTTTTCGCGGAGCAGGCCTGCCAGTGCCTGACGCGGACAATTCAGAGGATGCGGAAGCCGGTGTCTCGGCGTCCTCGACTGAGGATTTGGGGGCCTTGGGTTTTGCAGACATGATTTTTCTCCGGGTTTAAGCCCGTGCAGGTCGTACACGAGTCAGGGGAAAATCACACGCCTGATCACTCAACGTGTCTAGCTGTCAAAGTTGACAGTAGCGAAGAGTGATCGTTTGAAGTAGTGGTTTGAATGCTTGAACTATCGCAATTTACACATCATTTCTTACATATTTTTCACGTTTTATTCACATCCTGGAACGTAGTGTGAAGCCTCATCCGTTACAAATGTTGCACATCAAGCCCGCCGCCCCAGCGGGCTTTTTTTTGCCTGGGATTTGAGTCAACGCGCGGCCTTGCTCGCTGGCGCGGCAGATTGCTCACGAATCGCCCGCTGGGTATCCAGCACCTTGGCCAAGGCATGTTCCGCCTCAGGGCTTTGCTGCGGCACGCGAATCGCTGCCGACACCAACGTGATCAACTTGGCCATCACCTCGGCATCCGTGGCCGGGCGGCCCAGGCTCATGGAGTTCATCAGCAGGCGCAGTTCGGTACCGGCCATCACCCCGGAAATCGCCTTGAGGGCAAATTGCAGGCGCACGCCGAGTTCATTGCGCGGCAGGTCCGGCAGGGCCAGGGCAAAGGCTTCGAAGAACCGCTGGAACACCGGCTGGTAGTGAACCTTGAGGTATTCCTGGATGAACGGCGACGTGTCGCTGTACACCCGCCCCAGGAAACGGATGAATGAACGCCCTTCCCCACTGGCGCTGGCGGGATCGCTGCGCTCCAGGCCCATGGCCGGGGCAAACAGCACGCCGAGCAACGTGTCGCAGTCCAGAGGGCCGTCGGACTCGGCCTCACAACGCGCGAGCAGTTCCAGGCGCTGCTCGTTGAGCGGTTCCAGGCGCTGCTTGAGCAGGGTCTGCATCAGGGAGTCCTTGTCCCCGAAGTGGTAGTTCACCGCAGCCAGGTTCACCTGGGCACGCTCGGTAATCTGCCGAAGCAGAACGGCGTCGTAGCCATACTTTATGAAGAGAGCCTCTGTCGCATCCAGCAATCGAGTCTTGGTGATGTTTGGAGCGCTGACTTTCTTCGCGACCATAGAAGTTCCACGTAGGAAATATTGTTTAAAAAAATAATTTGATTTTTTATACCGGGGCCCTCGCTCGAAAGCAAGTAGTGACACACCGCCATATGATCGAAAGCCTTGGCCGACGGGCTCGTCGGAGGCGGGCAAGCGGGTTTTGTTCAACCTCCCGCGCCCTTGGGGCAGGCCTTTTCCCAAGCTGAAACCGCTCTACATCGACGGCTGGCGAAGCGGCTGGAAGGCGGTTAGTATTCAAACAATATTTTAAAAACAAGAAACAAAAACCGGTCCATGGCGCACCCTGAGGCGTCCCCTAACTTGTTACAAGGCTTTACCGGGGACGATGACGACGGCGTCGAGACTGAAGGCGTATTCATGACAGATACCCCCGCGCACCCAGGCTTGATCTCCCTGCAAGGCATCGGCAAACACTATCTGCTGGCCGGGCAGCACCTGTCCATTCTCAATGATGTGTGCCTGTCCATTGCCCGCGGCGACAGCTGCGGCATCCTCGGCGCCTCCGGCTCTGGCAAAAGCACGCTGCTCAATATCCTTGGCCTGCTGGACCTGCCCAACTGCGGCCAGTACCACTTTGCCGGCCACGATATCTTCAACGCCACGCCCGATGAACTGGCGGCGATCCGCAATCAGCAGATCGGTTTTGTGTTCCAGAGCTTCAACCTGTTGCCACGCCTCAGCGCCCTGGACAATGTCGCCCTGCCCCTGAGTTATCGCGGCGTATCGCGTCATGAGTCGGTGGAGCAGGCCCTGCGCATGCTCGAACAAGTCGGCCTGGCCGACCGCGCCCACCATCGCCCCGCCGACCTCTCCGGTGGCCAGCGTCAACGCGTCGCCATTGCGCGGGCACTGGTGGGCAAACCCTCGGTGATCCTCGCCGACGAACCCACCGGCAACCTCGACAGCACCACGGCCCAGGACATCATGGACCTGCTGCTGGCGCTGAACCGTGAACAACAAGTCACCCTGATCATCGTCACCCACGACCCCCACATCGCCGAGCGCCTGGACCGCAAGATCCTGGTGCGTAACGGCGTGGTGCAAGAGGCCGGGCGCCCATGATCGAGCGGGTAAAGAGCAGCCTGCGGGTTGAACAGAACCTCAGCCAAGTGCTGCATGAAGCGTTCGTCAGCCTGCGCACCCTGGGCAAGCGCTCGATTCTGGCCTTGCTGGGTATCGTGATCGGCAGTTCGTCGGTGGTGGCGCTGATCAACATCGGGCATAACGCGTCGGTGGATGCCGCGATGATCTTCAAGGACATGGGCACCGACACCCTGATCGCTCAGTTCCCCCCCAAGGGCGCCAGCACTGTGCCGATGCCCGCCCGCCTCGACCTCGACGCCATGCGCCAGACGGTGCCTGGCATAGCCCATATCGGTGCTCTCACACTGTTCAGCGGGCCCATCGTATTCCATGGCCGTACCGCCAACGCCAACTTCGTGGGCAGTACACCGGACATCAAGGATGCGATGCGCCTAGTGGTGCAGCGGGGGCGTTTCCTGTCGAGCTTCGATGTCAACGAAACCTACGGTGTGATCGGTGACCAAGTGGCCCAGTCATTGAGTGCGCCGGGCGACCCCTTGCAAGTGGGCGATCGCGTGCGCATCAACGACTACCTGTTCCTGATCGTGGGCATCCTGCGCAGCCAGCCACGGGCGATGCTGATGCCAGTACAGGCCAACGAGTCGCTGTTCATTCCCGCCGAAGGCATGCGCCGCATCTATGCAACACCGCAGATCGGCAACCTGATCATTCGTGCAGCGCCCGGCCAGGACATGGAGCGCGTCGCCAAAGAAGCGGTCGCCGCGCTGAAACCCCAACTCCCCGACCACGATGTGGACATCCAGGTGCCCCAGCAAATGATCGACGGCATGACCCGGCAAAGCCGCACATTCGCCTACCTGCTGCTGGCTTTGGGCGCGATCTCACTGGTGGGCGGTGGTGTGGGGGTGATGAACGTGATGCTGATGAACGTCTCTGAGCGCCGCCGCGAGATCGGCATCCGCATGGCCCTCGGCGCCCGCCAGCGGGATATCCGCAACCTGTTCCTGCTCGAAGCCGTGACCCTCACCGCCGTCGGCGCCCTCTGCGGCGCGGTGCTGGGCATGACCGCTGCCTGGTTGTACGCCTGGCTGTCGGGCTGGGCGTTTGCGCTGGCGGTGGCCGCCTTGCCGCTGGGGGTGGGCAGTACCTTGCTGGTAGGGTTGTTCTTCGGCATCTACCCAGCGGTGTCGGCCTCACGCTTGCAGCCGGTGGAGGCCCTGCGCGATGAATAAATGGCTCTGGCTGCTCGCATTCTTCAGCCTGCCCGGCACGGCCGCCGACGTGGTGATCAAGCCATCGGCGCCCAGTAGCACCCGCAGCGGCTATGACCGCAGCGTCTCGTTGAATGCTCAGGTCACCAGCCTGACACTGGGCGATGCGGTGTACCTGGGCTTGCGCAATAACCCGGCGATCCGCAGCGCCTACCTGCAACGGGTGGCGCAAAAATTCGACCTGCGGGTGGCCGAAGATGTGTTCAACCCCAAGCTCACCCTCAACAGTTATTACCGCACCAACCGTGGCTCCGCCGACAACACACGCAATGCCAACCTCGCGCCGGCCACCAGCCTGCTCAGCGAATACGGCACGCGCCTGAGCATGGCCTGGACCCAGCAACTGAACACCGCCGACCGCGCCGGCCGTTACCGCAGCGACGGCCTCGACCTGGCGATCATCCAGCCGCTGTTGCGTGGCGCTGGCTGGGACGCCACCACCGCGCCGCTGCGCCTGTCGCGGTTGTCGGAACAGGCCAACCGCCTGAACCTCAAGGCCACCGTGGCGCAAACCATTAGCCAGATCATCGCCACCTACCGCGAACTGCTGCGTGCCCAGGAGCAACTGAGCATCGTGCAGGACGCCCTCAAGCGCTCTGGCACCTTGCTGGAGGTGAACAAAGCGCTGATCAATGCCGGGCGCATGGCTGAGTTCGAAATCGTGCAGACCGAAGCCGATATCGCCACCCAGCAACTCGGCGTGGAAGAAGCGCAGAACCAACTGGACACCAGCCGCCTGGCCCTGCTGCGTCTGCTGGCCCTGGACCTGTCCACGCCGGTTCGCGCCACCGAGGCCCTGGAGGCCCGGCCCATGCAGGTCGACAAGCGCCAGGCCTTCAACCTTGCGCAGACCCAGCAGCCGGAATACCTGGCCGCGCTGCTCGGCAGCCAACAGGCCGACCTCAACCTGGTGATCGCCAAGGATTCCGGGCGCTGGCAGGTGGACCTGGTAGCCGGTGCCAATCAGATACGGGCCAACACCGATAACGACGCCGGCCGCTCCACCAACCGCACCTGGGACAGCTACGCTGGGGTGCAGGTGCAAATCCCCATCGGCGATATCAGCACGCGCCAGGCCGAAGTGCGTGCGCGGGTGAATGTTGAGGATCAGGAGATCCGTATCACCGATGCGCGCCAGGAGCTGGAGCGCAGCGTCAACAATGTGGTGCGCGACCTCGGCACCCGCTGGCGCCAATATGAAATCTCCCAGCGCGCCGTGGAGCTGTCGCGGCGCAAGATCGAGATCGAGCGGGAAAAACTTAGCGCCGGACGCTCCACCAACTTCCAGGTGCTGAGTTTCGAGACCGACCTGCGCAACGCCGAGAACGCGCAGCTCAATGCGCTGATCGCTTATTTGAACGCCCAGACCCAGCTTGACTTGACCCTGGGCATGACGCTGGAAAGTTGGGAAATCGCCCTCAATGACTACTAATCAGAAACGCCTGCTGGGCGCTGTACTTATCCTGTTGCTGGGCGGCGCGGGCCTGGCCTTGCGCAGCCCGGCCTCCAATCCCGCTGGCACCACCGAACAGTGGCTGGCCATCAAGCCCGACGCGCTGGTGCACCAGATCGGCCTGGTGGGCAAGATCGAACCCGACACCACCATCACCCTCACCGCGCCGTTCGACGGCAACGTGCAAGCCAACCTGGTGGAGCAAGGCCAAAGGGTCGAGGCCGGCCAGGTGCTACTGCGCATGGACCCGGCCACCCTGGAGGTGCAACTGCGCGAGGCCCTTTCCGCCCAACTCAAGGCCCGGCGCACCGTGCAAGAAATGCAGGACTGGGACAACGGCCCCACCGTCAGCCGTGCACGTCGCAGCTTGCGCACGGCGCAAATGACCGCCGGCAATACCCAGCGCAAACTCACCGAGAGCGAAAACCTGTTCCAGCGCGGCATCATCCCGCGCAACGAACTGGACGACCTCAAGCAGCAGACCCAGCAACAACAACTGGACCTCGCCTCCGCGCGCAGCGAACTGCAGCAGGCCCTCGACCAGGGCAAGGGCGAATACCGCCAGATCGCCGACATGGAACTGACCAATGCCACGGTCAAATACGACGCCCTGCACAAGCTGCTCGAAGGCCGGGAAATCAAGGCGCCGTTCTCCGGCATCGTGGTGCCGCCGCCCGGCAACAACTCACCCCAGGCTGGCGGCAACAACACGGCCCCGGTGCAGGCCGGCAGCAAGGTCAGCCAGGGTCAGGTACTGTTTGGCCTGGCGAACATCGAACGGCTTAAAATCGTCGCCAAGGTCTCAGAGCTGGACATCAACCAGTTGCATCAGGGCCAGGCGGTGGAAGTGCTGGGGGATGGGTTTGACGGCGAGCGACTGAACGGCTCGGTCAGCGTGGTGAGCGGCTTGGCGATGGCCGGTGACGGCCAGGGCAGTGCGCAGTTTCCGGTGACCTTGTCGATCCCCAAGCTCACGCCGCAGCAGTTGCAACGGGTGCGCCTGGGGATGAGCGCGCGGTTGACCATCGTGACTTACAACAATGCGCAGGCGATGGTGATTCCGAGCCAGGCGATAGGGCCGGATATGACGGTTGAATACCGTGAGGCGATGGATAAGCCGGTGGAGCGGGTGAAGGTGACGACCGGGCAATCGACCGCCCTAGGCGTCGAGGTCTTCGGCCTAAAGCCCGGTTTCGTGAACACCAACCCCCTGTAGGAGCCGGCTCCTACAGGGTGAGTCGTGCGGCCAGGGCCTTGGCTTGCAGCGCCACATCCGTCACTGCCGTGCTTTCCCACCACATCCCCCGCAAGGGCGGGCCCATGGCGAACAAGCGCTGGCTGACCTGCCCCTGGGCATCCACCACTGCCCCCGACGTATCCGCCGCAATCCCCAGCGCCAAGGGCCCAGGCTGGATCAGCCCACGCTTGAGCAATTGCTGGGGCAACGGCCGGGCCACGCGGCGCCAGTCGTATTCGATACCGCTGGAGTTGATCAGGGCCGCGCCGCAAACCCGCTTCACCGCCTGCTCGCCTCGGTGACGCACACCAATGGTCACGCCCTCGACCGAAGGTTCCAGGCCTTTGAACGACGCCGCCCGAATCCTCAACCGTCCTTCTTCATGCAACCGCGCCACCAACTGCGCGCTCAACGGCGGCGAACGGTGGTGATGGCTTTCCCACCACGGCCGCACATGGCGCACGAACTGACGTTTTTCGCGCTCACTGGCCTGGCTCCACAGCCGGCCGATATGCGCACGCACCGTGTCCAGCGGCGCCTGCCAATCGATGCCCTGTGCTTGCGCCATAGTGCATTGCCGACGCACCTCGCGGAGTAATTGCCGAGGGCTACGCAGGCGGTGATCTTCGCCAAGGAAATCCACCCAGTTCGGCGGCTGCCGACGCACATGGGGCAACAGGCCGTGGCGCGAGAAAATCTCGATGGGCCCGCGATGCCCAGCCTGTTCCAGGGACACCACGGCATCAACCATGGTCAACCCGGAACCGATGATCAGCACCGGCGCTTGCGGGTCAATCGCGGTCATGGCTTTCACATCCCAGGGATCCACCGCCGCCGCGTTCAACCCGCTGGACTCGGTCTGCGGTGTGCGCGCCGCCGGGAACATGCCGGTGGCCAGCACCGCACAACCGCCGCGCAATTGTTGGCCGTCATCCAGGGTGAGCAGTGCTGAACCTTCGTCCACCTGCAGGTCAACCCCCTCAGCACGCACATGCTCGACGCTGGAGGCAGACTGCGCCTTCGCCTCGGCCAAGCGTTGCTGGGCGTACAAGCCAAATATCCCGCGCGGCGGGAACAATTCGCTGATCGGCACGTGCTGCTGGCGCGACTCCGGCCAGCCGCCTGCGCCAATGTACTCGGTGAGCCATTGGGTCAAATCGTCGGCATTGTCCGGGTCGACACTCATGCGCGCCGCATTGCCGTTCAGGGTGTGGCCCAGTTCGACAGCACTGTAGGCCTCGCCCCGGCCGAGTTCGCCACGCGGCTCGATCACCAGGATCCGGCGCCGACCCGGCAGGCGCAGCAGTTGCACGGCCAGCATCGTGCCGCTCAGGCCGCCGCCGATGATCAGAACATCAGCGTTGCGGATGGATTCAGTCATGCAGAGTCGCCCTTACTGTTTGCCCAGGTAAATGTCATGCAAGTCGCCCCGCGCCAACAGCTCAGCGGCGCTGCCGCTCAAGGCCACGCGGCCAGTATCCAATACGTAGCCGTGGGACGCATAGTTCAGTGCGACATTGATGTTCTGCTCGGCGATCAGGAAGCTCACCTGCTGCTCACGATTGAGCTGCGCGATGATCTCGAAAATCTCCTGCACGATCATAGGCGCCAAACCCATGGACGGCTCGTCGAGCAGTACCAAAGTAGGACGCGTCATCAACGCCCGGCCGATGGCGACCATCTGCTGCTCGCCGCCCGAAGTGAGCCCGGCGCGAGTGTGGCGCTTGGTCTTGAGCCTCGGGAACCAGGTGTAGAGGCGCTCCAGGTCCTGTTCCATGTCCTTGCGGCTCAAGCGCCGCACGAAGCCGCCGCTGCGCAGGTTGTCTTCCACCGTGAGTTGGCCGAACACATGACGGCCTTCCAGCACGTGGACCATGCCCTTTCGCACGCGCTGGCTGGGATCGACACCGGCCAGGTCCAGGCCTGCATAGTCGATCACACCTCGGCTGACCTCCGCTCGCTCGGCCCGTACCAACCCCGAGATCGCCTTGAGCGTGGTGCTCTTGCCGGCGCCATTGGCACCGAGCAAGGCGACGATGGCGCCCTTGGGTACGTGCAGCGACACCCCGGCTACCGCCAGGATTGCGCCGTCGTAGATCACTTCGATGTCGTTGACCGTCAACAGTGAAGGGCTGGCGGATTCAGCAGCGAGCTGGCTCATGCTTTATTCATCCCCGGTGCAGGTGCGCGGCGTCAGGCCTTTTTCCTTGGCGAAAGCGGCGGACTTTTCATCGATCAACGGACGCAGCAACGCGCGGTCGGCAGCGATCCACTCGCTGATCAGCGTCCAGTTGGCGCCATCCCACTGCTGCACTCGCGCCGAACCGCCGCCTTCGTGGTCGCGGCACGACAGCTTGAGGTTCTGCATCAGCCCCAAGTAGCCCATGTCTTTCAAGCGGGCGTCGTCGATGTTCAGGTGTTCCAGGCCCCAGCGGCCCTCTTCGCCACTCAGCGGACGCTTGCCGAACTTGGCCTGGCCGGTGCGAATCGCTTCCACCGCCACAGCGGCGTTCACCAGGCCGGAGTTGTAGTAGACACTGCCGAAGTTCTTCAGGTCCTTGAGGTCGCTGTGGCCCTTGTCGAGGATGGATTGCTTGAGGCGTTTGTGGATTTCGAAGTCGGCACCCGCCGGGTAAGGTGTGAGCGCCAGGTAGCCTTTGGCCGAGCTGCCTGCGGGCAAGACGTCTTCGCTGGAACTGGCCCAGATGTCGCCGATGATGTGGTCCACCGGGAAGCCGAAGCGCGCGGCAGTCTTCACCGCGACCGGAGTAGATACGCCCCAGGTACGCAGGAACACCCAGTCCGGGTTGGCCTGGCGCACCTGGCGCCATTGCGCGGACTGTTCGTTGCCGGGGTCAGCCACTGGAATCTGGATGTTTTCAAAGCCGTACTTTTCCGCCAGCAATTTCAGCGGGCCGAGGGTTTCGCGGCCATAAGCCGAGTCGTGGTAGACCGTGGCGATTTTCTTGCCCTTGAGCTTATCGAAACCACCCTCGCGCTGGGCGATGTAGTTCACCAGGGTCGACGCCTCGCTGTAGAAGGTCAGCATCACCGGGAAGTTGTAGGGGAACACCGTGCCGTCGGTGGCTTCAGTGCGGCCGTAGCCGAGGGTGATCAGCGGGATCTTGTCCACTTCCGCGCGCTCGCTCAGGGCATAGGCTGCCGGTGCGCCGTTGGGCTGGTACACCGCGACCGGCGCGCCATCCAGGCCATTCTTGAAGCGCTCGTAGCACTCGATGCCCTTCTCCGCCGTCCACTCGGTCTCGCACTCCTGCCACACCAACTTGACACCGTTAATGCCGCCTTCGACCTCGTTGATGTAGCGCAGGTAGTCGATCATCCCGGCCCACACCTGCACGCCGCTGGACGCGTAGGCGCCGACGCGGTAGGTGGCCAGGGGAATGAATTGCTGGTCCGGCGAGGCCATCGCCTGGGGAACAGCACCGGCCAGGGCGGCCAGCGCAAATGCAGCGCCGACCAGGGAATGTTTCAAGGATGCACGCATGGGAATTCTCTTGAGGGAAGGTTAGAAACGCAGCGGCCATTGCCGCACACGGTCACGCAGGTTGTGCAACAGGCGAATCAAGCCCTCGGGTTCCTTTATGAGGAACACGATGATCAACACGCCAAAGATGATTTTCTGCAGGTTCTGCAACTGCCCCGCATCCACCGAACCGCCAAACAGCGCCTGCCCGGCATGGCTGAGGAAGATCGGCAACAGGCTAATGAAGGCCGCACCGACAAAGTTGCCGGCGATGCTGCCCATGCCGCCGATAATGATGATGAACAGGATCTGGAAAGAGCGATTGATATCGAAGCTGCTGGCGCTGGCCGTGCCCAGGTAGGCAAAGGCCCACAGCGCGCCGGCGATGCCTAGGTAAAACGAGCTGACCGCAAATGCCAGGCGCTTGTAACGCACCACCGGAATGCCAACCACGGCGGCGGCGGTGTCCATGTCGCGGATCGCCATCCAGTTGCGGCCGACCTGGCTGCGCACCAGGTTGATCGCGGTCCAGGTCAGCAGCAGCACGGTGACCAACGTCAGCAGATAACGGCCCAGCGGGGTATTGAGGTCATACCCGAAAAGCGAAAGCTTCGGCGCGGAGATGGTCCCGGAGGAGCCGTAGTTGTAGAACCAGGGGAATTTGACGAACAGCCACTCCAGGAAAAACTGTGCGGCCAAGGTGGTGACCATCAGGTAGAAGCCCTTGATCCGCGAGCTGGGCAGGCCGAACAGCAGGCCAACCAACGCGCTGATAATCCCGCCGCCGAGCAGCGCCACCGGCAAGCCCAGCTCCGGCAGGCGCAGTAAAAACCCGTAAGTGGCAAATGCGCCAACAGCCATGAAACCCGCGGCCCCCACCGAGGTTTGCCCGGTGTAGCCGGTGAGCAGATTCAAGCCCAACCCGGCCAACGAGAGCACTAAAAAAGGTATCAGGATCGCATTGAGCCAATAGTCATTGCCCCACAGCGGCACCACGACAAAGGCCAGCGCCAACAGGCCAATCAGCCCCCAGGGAATGCGCCGCTGGATCAGCAGCAACGGGGCGGTGTCTTGAACAACGGGAATCGACATGGTTTCAGACTCGCTCGATGGCGCGCTCGCCGAACAGGCCGGCGGGACGGATATACAGGAAGGCCAGGGCCAGTACGTAGGCGAACCACGGCGTGATGCCGCCGCCGATCAAGGGGCCGATATACACCTCGGCCAGGTTCTCCGCCGCGCCGACGATCAACCCGCCGACAATCGCCCCGCCAATCGAGGTAAAGCCGCCGATGATCAGCACCGGCAAGGCCTTGAGCACTACCAGCGACAACGAAAACTGCACCCCTTGGCGCGCGCCCCACAGGAGCCCCGCCACCAGCCCGACAATCCCGGCCACCGCCCAGACGATCTGCCAGATACGGTTGAGGTTGATACCGATGGACAGCGCAGCCGTGGTGTCATCCGCCACCGCGCGCAGCGACACACCGATGCGGGTCTTGTTGAACAGCAGCGCCAGCACCGTCACCAGCACCACCGCAGCGGCCGCGGCGATCAAATCGAATTGGCTGAGCATCAGCGGGCCGACGAACAGCGGCACGTCGTCGATGCCCAGGTCGAGGGCGCGCACTTGGGACCCCATCAAACCCTGGGCCAGGCCTTCGATAATGAACGACAGGCCCAGGGTCGCCATGAACAGCGTGATCTGCGAGCGGTTTACCAGCGGCCGCAGAACCAGGCGCTCGATGAGTAACGCGCCGACGATCATCACGATCACGGTCAAGAGCAGCGCCAGGGCAAACGGCACGCCCTGGTCATGCAGGCTGACAAAGGTCAGCGCGGCGAACAGCAGCATCGAGCCCTGGGCAAAGTTGAACACGCCACTGGCCTTGTAGATCAGCACGAAACCGATGGCGACCAGGGAGTACATGGAGCCGGCGAGCAGACCGCCGAGCAGGGTTTCAAAGAAAAACGTCATCAGTGCACCACTCCCAGGTAAGCCGCGATCACTTCGGGATTGGTCTGCACGTCGGCGGGCGTGCCGTCGCCGACCTTGCGCCCGTAATCGAGTACCACCACGTGGTCGGACAGCCCCATGACCACGCCCATGTCGTGTTCGATCAACACCACGGTGGTGCCGAGGTCGCGGTTCACGTCGGCGACGAAGCGCGCCATTTCCTGTTTTTCCTCAGCGTTCATGCCCGCCATGGGTTCGTCGAGCAGTAACAGGCTAGGCCCGGCGATCAATGCCCGGCCCAACTCGACACGCTTCTGCAGGCCATAAGAGAGGTTGCCCACCAGCACATCACGCTGAGCTTGCAACTCAAGAAATTCGAGAATGCCCTGGGCGCGCAGGCGGAACGCTTCGGCTTCCCGGCGTGCGCGGGGCAAACCCAGGGCCTGTTCGATAACGCTGCTGCGCATATGCCGCGACAGGCCGGTGAGGATGTTGTCGAGCACGCTCATCTTCTTGAACAGCGCGTTGTTCTGGAACGTACGGCCAATGCCCCGGCGTGCGGCACCCAGCGGGTCGATGCGATGGAAGTGCTGGTCTTCGAAGACGATCTCGCCAGCATCGAAGCGATACACGCCGTTGAGTACATTGAGCAATGAGCTTTTACCGGCACCATTGGGACCGATCAGCGCGCAGATCTCGCCGCGCGCCACCTCGAAGGACAAGGCATTGATCGCCTTGACGCCCTTGAACGACAGCGAGATATCCCGCACCTGGAGAATGGCTTGGCTCATGCGATGTCCCGTTTGAATTGCGCCAGCCACACCGGCGACGGGGTCGATTTAAGGGGTTGCCAGATGTAAGCCAGGCGCTGAAAACCGAGCAGCTTGCGCACACGGTTTTTCAACAAGCGGCGCAGGCCGCTTTGCGGGTGGGCGATGGCCCAGTCACACAGGCGTCGACGCCAGGTGCCATGGGGTGCAAGGCGACTTTCGATCTCGTCGGCCAGGTGCTGTAAACGTGCGGGCGACAACAGCAAGCCGGTGGGGGCGACTTCGCTGCGATCGCGCCGCGCCGAGGCCAGGCTTTCCGGAAAGGCCAGCCCGTGGCCGCTGTTCAGCCATTGCTCCAGCACTACCGCCAGGCCGCCCTGCCAGTGGGTGCCCTCTTCGCTCCACAACGCGGTTTCGCCGCTGGGTTGCCACCAGCGTACGAGGTGCTGCGCCGGGTCGATCGGGCCGAGCAACTGGGCAAAATCCAGCAGGTTGGCCGATTGCCAATGCCGCACTTGCTGGCGGTCCTGGGTGTAGGCATGGGTGGGACGGATGCGCCATAAATGTTGTTGCAGCGCTTCGGGCTCCAAATCATCGGCCAGGGTCAGGACTTGCCCGCCGATGGCTTGACCCGCAAGAGCCAGGAGCAACAGGTTCGGCTCGAACGCCCCGCTGAGGGCCAAGCGCGATTGCTCGTCAAAGCCCTGCTGACGCAAGCCATCGGCCAGGCGTTCCACATCCCGCAAGGCGTCGATCCAGCGCCACGCATACCACTGGCCCTGGCGCTTGTGGCGCAAGGCAGTGTGCAGCGGCGTGATCTGCGCCCAGTGCTGCAATTGTTCCAGCGCCTTGGGTAGGTTGCCGAGCAGTTCGGCGGGCCATTCCAGGGCCAGCGGACGTTTGAGTTCGTGCACGCTCATAGGGGTAGTGCTCCTAATGGGGTGATGTGCGTGCGGTGGTCCGCTGGCCGACGGGATTTAACTAGCTATTGCAGAAGTCGTGCCTATACAAACTTCCAACGTATTCAATGGGTTATAAGCCCACAAAGAATTTGCGAAGCGTGCTGAGCGAGCAAAGTGTCTATTCAGTGTTGCGAGAGCAACACCTCAGCCCTGCATCGTCACTGACTCACCGCAAACACATTCGCTATAAAAAACAAACACCTTAAACCTGTCATTACTGACAGTAGACGCCCCCATTAAAGAGTATTAATTTTCAAAGCCATATAGACGTAGTTGTCGAGACACTAATGAGGAAATCGCGATGAACACCCTTGATCAATTAAGCCCCAAAAATACCGAAGGCAGTTGTACTGCGGAGATTCTCGGCGATCCGGACTTCAAAACTTTTACCGCCGACCAAGTGACATTCGTCGAAGATAACGTATACACGCGGTGGAGAATAACGACCCAATCATCCACAGCAGACGGTCACCAAGAACTCACCGCTTACATCCCTTTTTCCGAGAGTATTGCCAACAAGGAATTCAATATTGTCAGCAACCCCAATGGCCCCGATCAAATGTCGATGGTCTGGGTAAAACGAATAAATGGTGGCATTGATCAATACTTTGGTATCGAAGGGAAAGCCATTGTCACTCTTGATACCGGTGCAGCCACATTAACTGCCAGCTTCGACTTCAAAGCTGAGAGAAACCCCGAACATGTCCAGATCAAAGGCAAGTTAAGTGTCAAGGGTTTAGATCACGATACGGGTTCAGTGACCGCCAAGATAAAAGGCGATGCCGAGGCACGTTACAAATCCACTGAAGTCAGTCTGACCCATCAGCCTGCCTCTCGTACCTTTCCGCCTAGCTTTGCTGGATGGTCGCGCCATTACACACCCCGACCCGACGTTCGAGATTTGCGCATCAGTCTATCCGTTGCAGATAATCTAAAATTGGGTACTTACACAGTCACCGAAGACAGTAAGGAGGTGAGAGTTATTTTTTTCGATATCAATAACGGTCTTGGCTACTGGGCAACCGAGGGCCGCGTAACACTAATTAAAATGCCGGCAGAGAACGCTACCACTGGTGAGCTGGAAGCCCGCTTTAAGTTCAAAGCGAAGGTTACTCTTGTAGACGGTACAGTGCAGACCGTTTGCGCCACTGACGGACACTTGCACATTAAAAAATAAGTGGTTGCGTGAATGCGTTCATAGGCTTGCTGTTTTGTCGTCAGCAAGCCCTGTCGCACTATCCAGTACGCATTACGCTGGCGCACAAGCCTCCTTTTTTAAGTTCCGATAGCCACTTCCAGGGTGCACCTCAGGCAACCGTGCACCCTCGCCAAACAGTTTTTCACGTAGCGTGCCTTGGGCATATTCAGTTTTGTAGACGCCGCGTTTCTGCAGTTCCGGCACCAGCAAATCGACAGCATCGATAAACGTCTCGTGAGTTAGCGCATAGGCTAGGTTGAACCCATCCACATCCGTCTCTTCCACCCACTCCTGCAGCAGATCCGCCACGGTTTCCGGACCACCGACAAACAGCGGGCCAAAGCCGCCGATGCCGACCCAATCGGCCAGCTCGTTGGGCGTCCAGACCTTGTTCGGGTCTGCCGTGGAAAAGGCTTCCACCGCCGATTGAATGGCGTTGGTATGCACATGCTTGAGCGGTTCATCCGGTTTGAACTGGCTGAAATCGATACCGGTCCAGCCGGAGATCAGCGCCATCGCGCCTTCGTAGCTGACGTAGGATTTGTACTCGTCGAACTTGGCCTTGGCCTTGGCGTCGGTCTCACCGACGATCACCGTCTGCAGGTTGAAGATCAGGATTTTCTTCGGATCACGCCCGGCCTCGGCGGCACGACGGCGGATGTCGGCAACGGTCTTTTTCAGCAGCACCTTGGACGGCGCCGCGACGAACACACACTCGGCCTGCTCGGCGGCGAACTGCTTGCCACGGCTGGACGCACCCGCCTGATACAGCACCGGCGTACGCTGCGGCGACGGCTCACACAGGTGAATGCCGGGCACCTGGAAGTGTTTGCCGACATGGCGGATCTCGTGGATCTTGCTCGGGTCGCTGAAAATCCGGCGCTCGCGGTCGCGCAACACGGCGCCCTCCTCCCAACTGCCTTCCCAGAGTTTGTAGCAGACCTCCAGGTACTCCTCGGCGTAGTCGTAGCGCGCGTCGTGTTCGGTCTGGGCTTTCTGGCCGAGGTTCTTGGCGCCGCTTTCCAGGTAGGAGGTAACGATGTTCCAGCCAATGCGGCCCTTGGTCAGGTGATCCAGGGTGGAGAGGCGACGGGCGAACGGATACGGATGTTCGAACGACAACGAAGCCGTCAGGCCAAACCCCAAGTGTTCGGTGACCAACGCCATCGGCGCGATCAACGACAGCGGATCATTGACCGGCACCTGCGCCGCCTGGCGAATCGCCGCGTCGCCGTTGCCGTTGTACACGTCGTAGATGCCCAGCACGTCGGCGATAAACAGGCCGTCGAACTTGCCGCGCTCTAGGATCTTGGCGAGGTCGGTCCAGTATTCCAGGTCCTTGTACTGCCACGAACGATCACGCGGGTGCGCCCACAGGCCGGGCGATTGGTGGCCGACACAGTTCATGTCGAAGGCATTCAAGCGGATTTCACGGGACATCAAAGCACTCCGTTGAGGTAATAGTTGCCGACGATCTGGTATTTCCAGCGCAACGGGTCATCGAGGCTCGACGGCAGTTCGGTGCGTTGGCCGGTCAGTTCGAATTCGGCGTTGCTCGCGGCGATGAGGGCTTCGGCGGCGGCGATCTGCGCTTCGGTGGCGGCCACCGGGCTGGGGTGGGTTTCAGCGCGTTCCAGCAGGGCGGCGGCCACGTCGACGCGGATTTGTAGATCGCCGAAGCGGCTGATCACATAGGGGTCATCGCTGGTCTCGACGTGGCGGCGGGTGCTGTCCAACAGTTGGCGCGCAAGGCTCAGTGCGGTCATGGTCAATCCTCAGTTCCAGGCGTGGCGCGCGGGCTTCACGCCGTTGAGCACGAAATTGCCGATCAGGTGGTACTTCCAGCGGGTCGGGTCGTGCAGGGTGTGGGTGCGTGCGTTGCGCCAGAAGCGGTCAAGGTTGTGTTTGCCGGTGACCGAGCGGGTGCCGGCCAGTTCGAAGAGCTTGCTGCTGGCGAGCAAGGCGGTTTCGGCCGACAGCACTTTGGCCTGGGCAACCACCAGCGAGGCGTGGGCGACGGTGTCTTCGCTGGGCTCGGCGAGGGCACGGTCCACCGCCAGGCCGGCCTTGGCGAGAATGGCTTCGGTGCCGTGCACACGCCATTCCAGATCGCCGATGGCAGCGATGGTGAACGGGTCCTGCCAGCCGTGCTCCTGCTGGCTGTCGATCCAGGGTCGCGCCTGGCGCGCATAGATCTTGGCTTGTTCAAGGGCACCCAGGGCGATGCCGGTGTCGACCGCTGCCTGGATGATCTGTGAAATCGGGCCGTTGGCGGTGGGTTGATCGAAGGCCTGGTGAGCGGGGATCACCGCGCTGAGGGGCACGGTTACACCATCGAGGGTCACGCCGCCGCTGGCGGTGGTGCGCTGACCGAAGCCGTCCCAGCTGTCGATCACACTCAGGCCTTGGGCATCGCGCTCGATGAAGGCGATGAACGCCTGGTTTTTTTCGTTATTGCCGACTGTGGGCACGATATGAGCGAACAACGCGCCGGTGCAGTAGAACTTCTCGCCGTTGATTTGCGCGCTGTCACCGTGGAAGCGGATCTGAGTGTCGAAGGTGCCGGCGTTCTTGCTCTTGGCTTCGGAGAAGGCATTGCCGAAGCGATAGCCTTGGAGGACTTTGCCGAAGTAATACTGCTTTTGTGCCTCCGTGGCCGTCTGCAGCAGAATGTCGACGACACCGAGGTGGTTCTGCGGAATCTGCCCCAGGGACGGGTCGGCGGCGGAGATCAATTTGATCACTTCGGCCACCGTCACATACGACACCCCGGCGCCGCCGTACTCTTTGGGAATGGTGATGCCCCACAAGCCGCTGGCCGAGAACTCGTCGAGTTCGGCCACCGGCAGGCGACGCTCACGGTCGCGCTCGCTGGCGTCGACGGCAAACCGTGCAGCCAGGCGCGTGGCGACCTCGATGGCTTGCGCGTCAGAGCGGATGATATGGGCAGGGTATTGAGGGTGGGCTGACATGGGCCGACTCCAGGCTCCGAGGGGATACTGGAGTGATTGCAGGAGTCGTGCCTGAATGTAATCGCCAATAAAATCAGCGATTTGCCGGTAATTCAGTGCAACAGAGCGCGTTTCAAACCAGCAAAGTGTCCATCCACTGTTGCCGGGCGAACAGTTAGATCACCACGTTTCGCACAAACCGCACAGACACCTCGCCGTCATTGCGATAGCCATGCACGTGACGGCTGGCGAACATATAAAACTCGCCTGCGGCGACGTGCTTTTCTTCCTCGCCCACCAGCAGGGTGAGGCAGCCTTCGAACACGAACAGTTGCACGCTCCAGCCATCCGGGTCGGGATCGGGGCTGTAGCGATCGCCCGGCTCCAGTTGCATCTCCCACAACTCGACCTCACGCCGCGCCGTGGCCTTGGCCAGCAACACCGCCTTGCTGCCGGGGATTTCACCGGCCCAGGCCAGCTCATTGATGCGGCTGTGGTCGGGGGCATCCGGCGCCTGGATCAGGTCGCTGAAGGCCACGTCCAACGCTTCGGCCACACGGTCGAGGGTGGACAGGCTGACGTTCTTCTCCCCCGCCTCGATGGCCACCAGCATGCGCCGGCTGACCCCGGACTTTTCCGAAAGCGCGGTCTGGCTCAAGTCGGCAGCATGGCGCAGGCGACGCACGTTCTGGCTGACGTGCTGCAGGACCGAGGCCCGTTGTGGATTTTCTTTGTGCACTATATTGCTCAATGGGTGGGTGTGCGCAGTATACTGCCCAGCGTGCGGCGCATTGTGCGGTCCGTACCTTTCCCTTGCAAGACCGAGCCGCCATGACCACCCCGAACTCCCCTTCGCGTTTCAACCGTTTCAGTAAAGCCGAATGCATCCTGATAGTGATCACCATGATCTGGGGCGGCACCTTTTTGCTGGTGCAGCACGCGATGACCGTCAGCGGGCCGATGTTTTTCGTCGGGCTACGGTTTGCGGCGGCGGCGATTGTGGTCGGCTTCTTTTCCTTACGCACGTTGCGTGACCTGACGCTGTTCGAGTTGAAGGCCGGAGTATTTATCGGCGTGGCGATCATGTTTGGCTACGGGCTGCAAACCATTGGCTTGCAGACGATCTTGAGCAGCCAATCGGCGTTTATCACGGCTTTGTATGTACCGTTCGTTCCGTTGCTGCAATGGCTGGTGCTGGGGCGCCGTCCGGGCTTGATGCCGAGCATTGGCATCATGCTGGCGTTTAACGGCTTGATGCTGTTGACCGGGCCTGCGGGCGCGTCACTGAATTTCAGCCCGGGTGAAATCGCCACCTTGATTGGCGCGGTCGCGATTGCAGCGGAGATTATTTTGATCAGTGCATTTGCCGGGCAGGTGGATGTACGCCGGGTGACCGTGGTGCAACTGGCCACGGCGTCGTTGTTGTCGTTCCTGATGGTGGTGCCGATGGGTGAGGCGCTGCCGGGGTTTTCATGGTTGCTGCTGTTCAGTGCAGTCGGCCTGGGCTTGACCAGTGCGGTGATCCAAGTGGCGATGAACTGGGCGCAGCAAAGTGTTTCGCCCACCCGCGCCACGTTGATCTATGCCGGTGAGCCGGTGTGGGCCGGCGTGGTGGGGCGGATCGCCGGGGAACGCTTCCCGCCGATTGCGATGCTGGGCGCAGCTTTGATTGTGGCGGCGGTGATTGTCAGTGAGATGAAGACCAAGGCCCAGAAGGCAGCCGCATCCACAGGTAGGAGCGAGCTTGCTCGCGAAGAACCTGAGAACACTGTGTGAATCCAGGAGGCCCGCGTTACCGTTGACGATTTACGCGAGCAAGCTCGCTCCTACAAGGGTTTTCAGCTTAGCTTGTAGGATCCTGCCACATCTTGCCGTTTGGTGATCGAGAAAGCGGCACGTATGATGCATCCCAAACTCCCGCAGATTAGAAGCCTATGTCCCTGATAGTTCTACTGCTTCTGCCGTTTATTGGCAGCTGTCTGGCGGCCTTGCTGCCGCACAATGCACGTAACACCGAATCCTTGCTGGCTGGCCTTGTGGCCCTGGTCGGTACCGTTCAAGTCGCCCTGCTCTACCCCCAGATCGCCCACGGTGGCGTGATCCGCGAAGAATTCATGTGGTTGCCCAGCCTTGGGCTGAACTTCGTGTTGCGCATGGACGGGTTTGCCTGGCTGTTCTCGATGCTGGTGCTGGGCATCGGCACGCTGGTGTCGCTGTATGCGCGCTACTACATGTCGCCGGATGACCCGGTGCCGCGTTTCTTTGCGTTTTTCCTGGCCTTCATGGGCGCCATGCTCGGGCTGGTGATCTCCGGCAACCTGGTCCAGATCGTGTTCTTCTGGGAACTGACCAGCCTGTTCTCGTTCCTGCTGATCGGCTATTGGCACCACCGCGCCGATGCGCGACGCGGTGCATACATGGCGTTGATGGTCACCGGCGCCGGCGGTTTGTGCCTGCTGGCGGGCGTGATGCTGCTGGGGCATATCGTCGGCAGCTATGACCTCGACCAGGTGCTGGCAGCGGGCGATCAGATTCGCGCGCACGCGCTGTACCCGGTCATGCTGGCCCTGGTGCTGATCGGCGCCTTGAGCAAAAGCGCGCAGTTCCCCTTCCACTTCTGGCTGCCCCACGCAATGGCGGCGCCCACGCCGGTGTCGGCGTACCTGCATTCGGCGACGATGGTGAAGGCCGGCGTGTTCCTGCTGGCCCGCCTGTGGCCGTCGCTGTCCGGTAGCGAAGAATGGTTCTGGATCGTCGGCGGTGCCGGCGCTCTCACCCTCCTCCTCGGCGCTTACTGCGCCATGTTCCAGAATGATCTCAAGGGCCTGCTGGCCTACTCCACCATCAGCCACCTCGGGCTGATCACCTTGCTGCTGGGGCTCAACAGCCCGCTGGCTGCCGTCGCAGCCGTGTTCCATATCCTTAACCACGCCACGTTCAAGGCCTCGCTGTTCATGGCGGCGGGCATCATCGACCACGAGAGCGGCACGCGGGATATCCGCAAGCTCAGCGGGCTGGTGCGGTTGATCCCGTTTACCGCGACCCTGGCGATGGTGGCCAGTGCGTCCATGGCGGGCGTGCCGTTGCTCAACGGGTTCCTGTCCAAAGAGATGTTCTTCGCCGAAACCGTGTTCATCACCTCGACCGCTTGGGTGGAGTTTGCCCTGCCGTTGATCGCGACCATTGCCGGTACGTTCAGCGTGGCCTACGCGCTGCGTTTCACGGTCGATGTGTTCTTCGGCCCTACGGCGACCAACCTGCCGCACACCCCGCATGAACCGCCGCGCTGGATGCGCGCACCGGTTGAACTGCTGGTGTTCACCTGCCTGTTGGTGGGGATTTTCCCGGCCCAGGTGGTGGGTTCGATCCTCGCCGCTGCCGCCCTGCCAGTGGTCGGCGGTGTGCTGCCGGAGTACAGCCTGGCGATCTGGCACGGCTGGAACGCGCCGATGATCATGAGCCTGGTGGCCATGTCCGGCGGCGTGGTGCTCTATCTGCTGCTGCGCAAGCAACTCAAGCGTGGCCGCTTCAAATACCCGCCCATCATCAGCTACTTCAACGGCAAGCGCGGCTTCGAGCGCAGCCTGGTGGTGATGATGCGCGGTGTGCGCAAGATCGAGAAACGCATCAGCACCAAGCGTCTGCAGACCCAGTTGTTCCTGCTGGTGCTGGTGGCGGTGATCGGCGGCATGATCCCGATGCTCAACAGCGGCCTCAGTTGGGGCGACCGGCCGAAGATCCCGGGTTCCATTGTGTTCGTGACCCTGTGGCTGCTGGCGATTGCCTGTGCCCTCGGCGCTGCCTGGCAAGCCAAGTACCACCGGTTGGCAGCCCTGACCATGGTCAGCGTGTGCGGCCTGATGACCTGCGTGACCTTCGTGTGGTTCTCAGCGCCGGACCTGGCGCTGACCCAACTGGTGGTCGAAGTGGTGACCACGGTGCTGATCCTGCTCGGCCTGCGCTGGTTGCCACGGCGGATCGAGGAAGTGTCGCCACTGCCGAGTTCGCTGCGCAAGGCGCGCATTCGCCGTCTGCGCGACTTCCTGTTGTCCACCGTGGTAGGTGGCGGCATGGCGCTGCTGTCCTACGCGATGCTGACCCGCCAGACGCCCAACGATATTTCCTCGTTCTACTTAAGCCGCGCCCTGCCCGAAGGCGGCGGCAGCAATGTGGTGAACGTGATGCTGGTGGACTTCCGGGGCTTCGATACCTTGGGTGAAATCACCGTGCTTGGCGCCGTGGCGCTGACCGTGTACGCGCTGCTGCGGCGCTTCCGTCCATCCAAGGAAAGCATGCAACTGCCCGCACAACAGCGCCAGTTGGCGCCGGACGTGGCCACCGACCTGGTCAACCCGCGCCAGGCCAGCGACACCGCCCTGGGCTTCATGATGGTGCCGGCGGTGCTGGTGCGCCTGCTGCTGCCGATAGCGCTGGTAGTGTCGTTCTACCTGTTCATGCGCGGCCATAACCAACCGGGCGGCGGCTTTGTCGCCGGGCTGGTGATGTCGGTGGCGTTTATCCTGCAATACATGGTCGCCGGCACGCAGTGGGTCGAAGCGCAGATGAGCCTGCGACCGATGCGCTGGATGGGCTTTGGCCTGTTCTCAGCGACGCTGACCGGCCTCGGTGCATTGTTTGCCGGGTATCCGTTCCTCACCACCCACACCTGGCATTTCAGCCTGCCGCTGCTCGGCGACATCCATATCGCCAGCGCCTTGTTCTTCGACGTCGGCGTGTACGCCATGGTCGTCGGTTCGACGCTGCTGATGCTTACCGCCCTCGGTCACCAGTCCGTGCGGGCCCATAAACCGAGCAACCAGGCCAAAGTGGTTGCCGCAACGGAAGGAGCCGCCTGATGGAAGAAGTCATCGCAATTGCCATTGGGGTCCTGGCGGCCTCCGGCGTCTGGCTGATCCTGCGGCCACGGACATTCCAGGTGGTGATGGGCCTGTGCCTGCTGTCGTACGGGGTCAACCTGTTCATTTTCAGTATGGGCAGCCTGTTTATCGGCAAGGAGCCGATCATCAAGGACGGCGTGCCGCAGGACCTGCTCAACTACACCGATCCCCTGCCCCAGGCGCTGGTGCTGACGGCCATCGTGATCAGCTTCGCCATGACCGCCTTGTTCCTGGTAGTGCTGCTGGCCTCCCGCGGGCTGACCGGCACGGACCATGTGGACGGCCGGGAGCCCAAGGAATGACGTGGATGAATCAAATGATCGTCGCGCCGATCCTGTTGCCGTTGCTGACGGCCGCATTGATGCTGATGCTCGGCGAGAAGCACCGCCCGCTGAAGGCGCGCATCAACCTGTTCTCCAGCATGATCGGCCTGGGCATCGCTATTTTGCTGTTGTACTGGACGCAAAAAGGCGGCCCTGGCTCGATCGGCGTGTACCTGCCGGGCAACTGGCAAGTTCCGTTTGGCATCGTGTTGGTGGTGGATCAGTTGTCGGCGCTGATGCTGGTGCTCACCGGCATCATCGGCGTGAGCGCGTTGCTGTTCGCCATGGCCCGCTGGGACCGCGCGGGCACCAGTTTCCATGCGTTGTTCCAGGTGCAGATGATGGGGTTGTACGGGGCCTTTCTCACCGCCGACCTGTTCAACCTGTTCGTGTTCTTCGAGGTGCTGCTGGCGGCGTCCTATGGCTTGATGCTGCACGGTTCCGGGCGTGCGCGGGTGTCCTCGGGGCTGCATTACATCGCGATCAACCTGCTGGCCTCGTCACTGTTCCTGATTGGCGCGGCGATGATCTACGGTGTTACCGGCACGCTGAACTTCGCCGACTTGGCGCTGAAAATCCCGCTGGTGCCCGAGGCGGATCGCGGCCTGTTGCACGCCGGTGCGGCCATCCTCGCGACGGCATTCCTGGCCAAGGCCGGCATGTGGCCACTGAACTTCTGGCTGGCGCCCGCCTATTCCTCGGCCAGTGCGCCGGTGGCGGCGATGTTTGCGATCATGACCAAGGTCGGCGTGTACACCGTGCTGCGCCTGTGGACCCTGCTGTTTTCCGGCCAGGCCGGTGCCTCGGCGCTGTTTGGCGGTGACTGGCTGGTATACGGCGGCATGGCGACCATCATCTGTGCGGCGCTGGCGATGGTGGCGGCGCAGCGGCTGGAACGCATGGCCAGCTTGAGCATCCTGGTGTCGGCCGGGATCTTGCTGTCTGCCGTTGGTTTCGCTCAGCCAAGCCTGACGGCGGGGGCGCTGTTTTATCTGGTCAGCTCGACGCTGGCATTGAGCGCACTGTTCCTGCTGGCCGAGTTGATCGAGCGTTCGCGCTCGGCCAACGACCTGCCGCTGGATGAAGAGATCGATGCGCTGCCCAAGGCCATGGAGTCCCTGCATCCGCGCCCGGGCGTCAACCTCGATGACGAGCAGAAAGCCGTGGTCGGCCAGGTGATTCCCTGGACCATGGCCTTCTTGGGCCTGAGCTTTATCGCCTGCGCCCTGCTGATCATCGGCATGCCGCCGCTTTCCGGGTTTATCGGCAAGCTCAGCCTGTTGAGTGCACTGGTCAATCCGCTGGGCCTGGGCGTCAGCGTTGACGCGCCGATCCGCCCGGCGGCCTGGGGCTTGGTGGCGTTGCTGATTCTTTCCGGCCTGGCCTCGTTGATCGCCTTCGCGCGCCTGGGCATCCAGCGCTTCTGGACCCCGGAAGAGCGTCCATCGCCACTGCTGCGTCGCTACGAGTGCCTGCCGATCTTCTTCCTGCTCGGCCTGAGCATCCTGCTGACCTTCAAGGCCGAGCCGCTGATGCGCTACACCCAGGACACGGCTGTCAGCCTTAACAACCCGGAGCACTATGTTATGGCGGTGATGGCGACGCGACCGGTGCCGAGCCCTGAAGCCAAAGCCGCCGCGCTGGAGGTGCAGCCATGAAACGCCTGTTACCTGCCCCGTGGTTGTCGCTGGCGTTGTGGCTGTTGTGGCTGGTGCTGAACCTGTCGGTAAGCCCCGGCAACCTGCTGCTGGGTGCGCTGCTGGGCTTTCTGGCACCACTGATGATGGCGCCGCTGCGGCCCCTGCCAATCCGCATTCGCCGCCCTGGGGTGATCATTCGCCTGTTTTTCCTGGTAGGCCGCGATGTGATCATCTCCAACCTGCAAGTGGCCTGGGGCGTGCTGATGTGCGGCTCCCGCCCGCCGCGTTCGCGCTTTATCAAGATCCCCCTGGACCTGCGCGACGCCAACGGCCTGGCTGCGCTGTCGATGATCACCACGGTGGTGCCCGGCACCATCTGGTCGGAACTGGCGCTGGACCGCAGCATCCTGCTCCTGCATGTGTTTGATCTGGAGGACGAAGCGCCCTTCATCGAGCACTTCAAGTCCACCTACGAACGGCCCCTGATGGAGATCTTCGAATGAGCGCCCTGCTCTCCAATGCGATCCTGTTCAGCCTGTTCCTGTTCTCGCTGGCGATGGTGCTGACCCTGGTCCGCCTGTTCAAAGGCCCATCCGCGCAAGACCGGGTACTGGCGCTGGACTACCTGTACATCCTGGCGATGCTGATGATGCTGGTGCTGGGCATTCGCTATGCCAGTGACACCTACTTTGAAGCGGCGCTGCTGATCGCGCTGTTCGGCTTCGTGGGCTCGTTTGCCCTGGCCAAATTCCTGCTGCGTGGGGAGGTGATTGAATGATGCCGTTATGGATGGAAATCGTCGTCGCGGTACTGCTGGTGCTCAGCAGCGTGTTTGCATTGATTGGCGCGATCGGCTTGCTGCGCATGAAGGACTTCTTCCAGCGCATGCACCCGCCGGCATTGGCGTCGACGTTGGGGGCGTGGTGTGTGGCGTTGGCGTCGATCATCTACTTTTCGGTGCTCAAATCCGGGCCGGTGTTGCACGGGTGGTTGATACCGATCTTGCTGTCGATCACGGTGCCGGTGACCACGTTGCTACTGGCGCGCACTGCACTGTTCCGCAAGCGCATGGCCGGTGATGACGTACCGGCCGAAGTCAGCAGCCGCCGCTGATTCATCAAGCGAACACAGTAAAAAAGGTGGGAGCGGGCTTGCTCGCGAATGCGTTTTTCAGTCAGCACATCAGCGACTGACCCACCGCATTCGCGAGCAAGCCCGCTCCCACATTTGGTTTTGCATTAGACAAATGATCTGATATGCGCCGCCAACTCCGCTAGCTCGGCATCATCCGCCCGCACAAAATCGTGGGACGAGATATAACCCTCATAGGCTTCGAAGAACTTCTCCACCTTGGAGCTGATAGGCTTGAAGCTACTGTCCCCACCCGTCCCATGCATGGGAAACAACTTCGCATGCAGGTGATCCACACCATAGCCTTCCAGCATCATCCCCGTACGGGCCACATCCGGAAACGCCCGGTCGATCTGCAACGCGGTCTTCTTCGCCGCTATCGCAAGCCCGGCCAACACCTCATCCGACTGCGCAAACGCATAGCTGCCGTAGTGCTGCTTGGGGATTACCACGCTGAAACCCGGTGTATTGGGAAATATCGAAAGAAACGCCATATGCTGGTCGTCTTCCCACAGAATGTGCGCTGGGGAGGTCTTTTGAACAATGCTGCAGAAGATACAATCCATTTGAATCACCGCTGGTTTCATCGTGGGTTTGGTCGTGTCGACCATCTAAAGCCAGGCTGCGGCGGACGTCAAAACAAATGGCAACTTTCCGAAATGTCCCAGGACGTATGCGATGAGTAAAACCTACACCCCTGCCACCGCCGCCGCCGACGTCGAAACCACGCTCGCCTGGCTTGGCGGGCGCTGGAAGCTGATCATTCTGTTCCACCTGTTCGGCGGCCAGGTGCAGCGTTATTCCGACCTTGAGCGACTGATCCCGGATATCTCGCAGAAGATGCTCGCCCAGCAATTGCGCCAGCTCGAAGCCGATGGCCTGGTACAGCGCACGGTCTACCCAGTGGTGCCGCCCAAGGTGGAATACCGTATGACCGAGTGGGGGCAGAGCCTGTGCCCGGTACTGGATGGCCTGCTCAAATGGCAGGCCGCCAAACCGACGATTTAGACCGTAGGGACGGTGCCGCCGTCGATCACGTACTCGGTGCCGCTGATCGACGCGGCGCGGGGCGAGACCAGGAAGGCGATCAAGTCAGCCACCTCCTGGGGCTTGGCCGGCCGTCCAAGCGGGATACCGCCGAGCGCCTGCATGATGATCTGCTTGCCCCCCGCGTAATCCGTTCCCGCCTGCTCCGCCAGGCGCTCCGCCAGTGCCACCGCCGCGTCCGTCTCCACCCAGCCCGGCGAAACCCGCACCACCCGAATACCCTTGGGCGTGACTTCTTTCGACAGGCTCTTGCTGTAGGTCGCCAACGCTGCCTTTGCAGCGGCATACGCCGTGGTCGACTCCGGCAACGGCAACTCCCGCTGGATCGATGTGACATGAATAATCACCCCGGCGCCGCGCGCGAGCATCCCAGGCAGAAGCGCCCGATCCACCCGCACTGCCGCCATCAGGTTCTGACCCAGGGCATTCGCCCACTGCTCATCATCGAGCACCGCAAAACCACCGCCGGGTGCGCTTGAGCCGCCGAGCACATTGACGATGATATCGACACCGCCAAGCCGAGCCTTCACCGCCTCAGTAGCACTCGCACAACCGGCGGCAGTGCCTAGGTCGGCAGCGATGAAATGCACGCCTTCGGGCGTCGAATCCGCCGCCGAACGCGCGACCGAAATCACCTGGGCGCCTTGTTCACGCAACACCGCCACCACGGCGGCGCCGATACCTTTGGTGCCACCGGTGACCAGCGCACGAAGGCCTTTTAGTCCGAGATCAAAGCTCATGGAACCTACTCCTGGATAAACGAAGACCGCAGGATAGGAACCGGGCGGACAGCCCACAAGAACGCACGAAAAGGTAATGGGCTAACCCAAAAGTGAGTGTCTGGATTCAGGGCCCCTCGTAACATACCCAACTGTAGGAGCCGGCTTGCCGGCTCCACAGGGGTAATGGGGGCTTGTCCTTACAGGATCGGCGCGCCAAATCTGTGCAGGCGTGGCATCCAGTGATCCAGGATCTGCGCCGACGCCATTACATGATGCGCCCGCCCGATCAACAGCCGGCGTGGCACAACGCCGATATACCGTGAGTCATCGCTGTTATCACGGTTGTCCCCCAGCATGAAGTAACTGTCGGCCGGCACCACCACCGGCCCGAAATTACGCATTGCCCGCACCGTCGGCATGAACTGCACCGTGCGCTGACGGTTGGCCGCCCGCTCGTTCAGCTTGATTCCTGGCACCGTATGGCCGGGCAGGATGGGTTCGCTGATGTCCTGCGCGTCACTGTAGGTGGCAGGCTCGCCGTTGACCCACAACACCTCATCTTTCATTTCCAGGGTGTCACCGGGAATGCCGACGATGCGCTTGATCAGGCGCATGCCGTCCTTGGGTGATGAAAACGTCACCACATCGCCACGTTGGGGGTTATCGAGCTTGGCCAGGGAAATGTCCGTGAGCGGCAGCTTGAGGTCGTAGGCCACCCGGTTCACCAACACCACATCACCCTCCAGCAAGGTCGGGCGCATGGAGCCAGAGGGAATGGGGTTCCAGTCGGCCAGGGACGTACGGAAAACGCCGAAGCACATCCAGAAAATGATTGCGTAACGGTAACGGATCAACCAACTTCGCATACATCCTCGCACGGCAGAAAGGGGCATCAGGACTGTGTCTAGACGCCCGGTTGTTGCACGCGAGGATTAAATTAGTATTAGCGTCCACGCGCTAAAAGGAGTTTTCGCCATGGATAACCAATGTTCGGTCTTCATCGCAGCCAGCATCGACGGCTTTATTGCCCGCGCGGACGGTGATATCGAGTGGTTGCACCGACCAGAGTACGAAACCGCCGAGTTGAACGGCGTGACCTATGAACGCTTCATCGCCACGGTCGATGCACTGGTAATGGGTCGCAAAACCCTGGAGAAAATCTTGTCCTTCCCCGAGTGGCCCTACGAGGGCACGCCCGTCATTGCGCTGTCCCACCAGCCTCTGCTGATCCCTGCGCACCTGGAGGGCAAGGTCGAGGTCATGGCAGGAGACGTCACCTCACTCGTGGCTACGTTAGCCGAGCGCGGCATGAAGCACCTCTATATCGACGGAGGCGAGACCATCCAGGCGTTTCTTGAAGCGGGCCTGATTGATGAGCTGATCATTACGCGTATCCCGGTTTTACTCGGGCAAGGCGTGCCACTGTTCAGCCAGATTGGCAGTGAGCGGCAGCTGCACCATGTAGGCACCTACGTGTCGGACAATGGTTTTGTGCAGAGTCGATATCAAGTGACGGCAGGCGCTCACGCCGCGCAATAATGGACTTCTCTGAAGGAACAGACCATGTACCCACGCCTCGCATTGGTCGCAGGCATAGGAAGCCGTAACCGCTCCATCGGCAAAGCCGGCGGGTTGTTGCGAATGGTGCCGGACGATTTTTACGTGAGGCGTGGATCAACAACTGAATGAAGCGGGCACAGTGGATCGAGTGAGCCGTTAAAACGGTGTGCAAAAAAAAGCCCCGAACCAGTCGGGGCGTTTTTCATTCAGCGTTTACCAATCAAGCCTGATCAGCCAACCGCCACGTCGTCCCACCCTTCCCGTCTTCCAACACCACGCCCATGGCGGTGAGTTGGTCGCGGAGTCGGTCGGATTCCGCCCAGTCCTTGTTGGCACGAGCAGTCAAACGCGCCTGGATCAGCGCGTCCACTTGCGCCGCATCCACACGCCCTTCGGCGCCGGCTTGCAGGAAATCTTCAGGCTTCATTTGCAGAACCCCCAGCACGCTGGCCAGTTCTTTCAGGCGCGCCGCCAGGCCCGCCGCTGCGTCGAGATCACTCTCACGCAAACGGTTGATCTCGCGCACCATCTCGAACAGCACCGCGCAGGCTTCCGGTGTACCAAAGTCGTCGTTCATGACTTCGGTAAACCGTGCCACGAACGCTTCGCCGCCGGCAGGTGCCACGGATGGCAAGCCTTTCAACGCGTGGTAGAAACGCTCCAGGGCGCCCTTGGCGTCCTTGAGGTTGTCTTCCGAGTAGTTGATGGCGCTGCGGTAGTGGCTCGACACCAGCAGGTAACGCACGACTTCCGGATGGTACTTTGCCAGCACGTCGCGGATGGTGAAGAAGTTGTTCAAGGACTTGGACATCTTCTCGCCATTGATGCGGATCATGCCGCAGTGCATCCAGGCGTTGGCGTAAGTCTTGCCGGTGGCGGCTTCGCTTTGGGCGATTTCGTTTTCGTGGTGCGGGAACTCTAGGTCGCTGCCGCCGCCATGAATATCGAAAGTCTCGCCCAGGCAGCAGGTGGACATCACCGAGCATTCGATATGCCAGCCCGGACGCCCGGCGCCCCACGGCGATTCCCAGCTTGGCTCGCCGGGCTTGGTGCCTTTCCACAGCACGAAGTCGAGCGGGTCCTGCTTGGCTTCGTCGACTTCAATACGTGCGCCGATGCGCAGGTCTTCGATTTTCTTGCGCGACAGCTTGCCGTAGCCCATGAACTTGGCGACGCGGTAGTACACGTCGCCATTGCCTGGGGCGTAGGCGTAGCCCTTGTCGATCAGGGTCTGGATCATCGCGTGCATGCCAGGAATGTGGTCCGTGGCACGCGGTTCCATGTCCGGCTTGAGGATGTTGAGGCGGGCCTCGTCCTCGTGCATCGCGGCGATCATGCGCTCGGTCAGCGCGTCGAACGACTCGCCGTTTTCATTGGCGCGGTTGATGATCTTGTCGTCGATGTCGGTGATGTTGCGCACATAGGTCAAGTCATAGCCGCTGAAACGCAACCAGCGGGTCACCAGGTCGAAGGCAACCATGCTGCGGCCGTGGCCGATGTGGCAGTAGTCGTACACGGTCATGCCGCACACGTACATGCGCACCTTGTTGCCATCCAGCGGCTTGAAGACTTCTTTGGTCTTGCTGAGTGTGTTGTAGATCGTTAGCACAACGGCTTCCTTAGAGAATCACTGGCCCCACGAATCACGCAAGGTCACGGTACGGTTGAATACCGGCTGACCTGGTTTCGAGTCCTTGATATCCGCGCAGAAGTAACCTTCGCGCTCGAACTGGAAACGGTCTTCCGGCTGTGCGTCGCCAAGCGATGGCTCGGCACGACAACCAGTGAGTACTTGCAGGGAGTCAGGGTTGATGTTGTCGAGGAAACTGGCGCTGTCTTCGGCCTTTTCAGGGTTCGGCGAGCGGAACAGGCGATCGTACAGGCGCACTTCGCACTCGATGCTGGCCGCGGCTGGCACCCAGTGGATCACGCCCTTGACCTTGCGGCCTTCAGGGTTCTTGCCCAGTGTTTCCGGGTCGTAGGAGCAGCGCAGTTCGACGATGTTGCCATCGGCGTCCTTGATCGCTTCGTCGGCACGGATCACGTAGCTGCCGCGCAGGCGCACTTCGCCGTTCGGCTCCAGGCGCTTGTAGCCCTTTGGCGGCTCTTCCATGAAGTCATCGCGGTCGATGTAGATTTCACGGGCGAACGGCAGCTTGCGCACGCCGAGTTCTTCTTTCTGCGGATGACGCGGCAACTCGAGGTTGTCGACCTTGTCTTCCGGGTAGTTGGTGATCACGACCTTCAACGGACGCAGCACGCACATGGCGCGCGGAGCGTTTGCGTCCAGGTCCTGGCGGATGCTGAATTCGAGCATGCCGAAGTCGACCACGCCGTCGGAACGGTTGGTGCCGACCATGTCGCAGAAGTTGCGGATCGATGCCGGGGTGTAGCCGCGACGGCGGAAGCCCGACAGCGTGGACATGCGCGGGTCGTCCCAACCGTGTACGTGCTTTTCATCGACCAGTTGCTTGAGCTTGCGCTTGCTGGTGATGGTGTAGTTCAGGTTCAGGCGGCTGAACTCGTACTGACGCGGGTGCGCCGGCACTGGCAGGCTGTCCAGGAACCATTCGTACAGCGGGCGATGGCTTTCGAACTCCAGGGTGCAGATGGAGTGGGTGATGCCTTCGATGGCGTCGGACTGACCGTGGGTGAAGTCGTAGTTCGGGTAGATGCACCACTTGTCGCCCGTCTGGTGGTGATGGGCGTGGCGGATGCGGTACATGATCGGATCGCGCAGGTTCATGTTCGGCGAGGCCATGTCGATCTTGGCACGCAGCACGCGGGCGCCGTCCGGGAACTCACCGGCGCGCATGCGGGCGAACCAATCCAGGTTCTCTTCCACCGAACGGTCGCGGAACGGGCTGTTCTTGCCCGGCTCGGTCAGGGTGCCACGGTATTCCTTGGCCTGTTCCGGGCTCAGGTCGTCGACATAGGCCTTGCCGGCCTTGATCAGTTCGACGGCCCAGTCGAACAGCTGGTCGAAGTATTTGGAGGCATAGCGCACTTCACCGGACCATTCGAAGCCCAGCCACTTGATGTCGCTTTCGATGGCGTCGATGTATTCCTGGTCTTCCTTGGCCGGGTTGGTGTCGTCGAAACGCAGGTGCGTGACGCCACCGAACTCCTGGGCCAGGCCGAAGTTCACACAGATCGACTTGGCGTGACCGATGTGCAGGTAGCCGTTGGGCTCTGGCGGGAAGCGGGTGACGATCTGCGTGTGCTTGCCCGAATCCAGGTCCGCCTGGATGATCGGGCGCAGGAAATTGACCGGGACGGCAGGTCCGGCCTTGGAATTCGAGGTAGGGTCGACAGTGGGCTTGCTCATAGGATCCTTGAACAGACAAGTACGTGGCCGGGCTAGGCCGACAAAACAAAGGCGATATCATAGCCGATGCTGTCAAGTACCTGACAGAGCGAGGCCAAAAACTGCAGCATTTATTGCATCGGCGGTAAAAAACCACCTCGAAATTCCTGCAGGGCACGCTAAACTGCGCGCCTTGGCCGCAGATTCGCCATACCGGTCGTGGTGCACAGGCACCCAAACCCACGAATTCCCTGAAAAGAGTAGTGAACATGACTCAAGTCAAACTGACCACCAACCACGGTGACATCGTCATCGAGCTGAACGCCGAGAAAGCGCCGATCACCGTCGCCAACTTCATCGAGTACGTGAACGCCGGCCACTACGAAAACACCGTTTTCCACCGTGTCATCGGCAACTTCATGATCCAGGGCGGCGGTTTCGAGCCTGGCATGAAAGAAAAGAAAGACAAGCGTCCAAGCATCCAGAACGAAGCGGACAACGGCCTTTCCAACGACAAGTACACCGTCGCCATGGCCCGTACCATGGAGCCGCATTCGGCCTCCGCGCAGTTCTTCATCAACGTCGCCGACAACGCCTTCCTGAACCACAGCGGCAAGAACGTGCAGGGTTGGGGCTACGCGGTATTCGGTAAAGTCACCGAAGGCCAGGACGTCGTCGACAAGATCAAAGGCGTGCAGACCACCGGTAAAGCCGGTCACCAGGACGTTCCGGTAGAAGACGTTATCGTCGAGAAAGCCGAGATCGTTGGGTGATATTGCTGATTTCAGATTTGCATCTGGAAGAGGAGCGCTCGGATATTACCCGGGCGTTTCTGGATCTGCTCCACACCCGCGCCCGTGGCGCCCAGGCGTTGTACATTCTGGGGGACTTCTTTGAAGCCTGGATTGGCGACGATGGGATGACACCGTTTCAGCGCTCCATTTGCGCAGCCCTGCGCGAACTGAGCGACAGCGGCACCCCGATTTTCATCATGCACGGCAACCGTGATTTCCTGATCGGCAAGGCGTTCTGCAAAGCCGCGGGTGCCACCTTGCTCAAGGACCCGAGTGTCGTGCAGCTCCATGGCGAGCCCGTGCTATTGATGCACGGCGACAGCCTCTGTACCCGCGACGTCGGCTATATGAAGCTGCGACGCATCCTGCGCAACCCGATTGTGTTGTTTATCCTGCGCCACCTTCCTTTGAGCACCCGCCATAAGCTGGCGCGCAAGCTGCGCAGTGAAAGCCGGGCGCAGACGCGCATGAAAGCCAACGACATTGTGGATGTGACGCCCGAGGAAGTGCCGCGGGTGATGCAGCAGTTCGGCGTGCGCACCCTGGTCCACGGCCATACCCACCGCCCGGCCATTCACAAGTTGCAGATTGGTGACCAGGCGGCCAAGCGCATCGTGCTGGGGGATTGGGACAAGCAAGGGTGGGCATTGCAGGTGGATGAGCAAGGGTTTCAATTGGCGGCGTTTGATTTCGTCAATCCGCAGCTGGCCCTACCCGGCGCCTGATCACCCATCCCCCTGTAGGAGCCGGCCTGCCGGCGATGGCGGTGTTTCAGTTGGCACATAGGCCGACTGATAGACCGCTATCGCCGGTAAGCCGGCGCCTACAGTGATCCGGGTATCAGTGGCCGGAGGCCTCCGGCCCCGCCTTCGCGCCAAACGGCGGCTTCGCCAACCACACCAGCAACATCAACCCCATGAACATCCACCCCAGCAACGTGAAGTAGTCCACGGTGGACATCATGTACGCCTGGCTGGTGAGGATCTGATCGAGCTGCGTGTAGGCCTTCTGCCCTGCCCCGCCCAGCGCTTGCAAGGCATCGCGGGTCGCGGAGTCGTAGGTGGTCATGTTTTCGCTCATGTAAGCATGGTGCTGGTCCGCCCGGCGGATCCAGATCCAGGTGGTCAGCGACGCCGCAAAACTACCGCCCAGGGTCCGCAGGAAAGTTGCCAAACCCGCGCCGTCGGCAATCTGGTGCGGCGGCAGGTCGGACATCAGGATGCTCAGGGTCGGCATGAAGAACAGCGCCACGCCGATCCCCATGAACAGCTGCACCAGGGCGATATGCTGGAAGTCCACCTCATTGGTAAAACCTGCGCGCATGAAACAACTCAGACCAATCGCCAGGAATGCCAGGCCCGCCAACAGGCGCAGGTCGAACTTGTGCGCGTACTTGCCGACAAACGGCGACATCAGCACCGGCAAGATACCAATTGGCGCCACCGCCAGCCCGGCCCAAGTGGCGGTGTAGCCCATCTGGGTCTGCAGCCATTGCGGCAGGATCAGGTTGATACCGAAGAAGCCCGCGTAGCCCAGGATCAACACAATGGTGCCGATCCGGAAGTTACGGTAAGCGAACAGCTTAAGGTTGACCACCGGGTGTTTGTCGGTGAGCTCCCAGATGATGAACACCGCCAGGGCAATCACCGAAATCGCCGCACCAATGATGATGAAGTTGGATTCGAACCAGTCCAGGTCATTGCCCTTGTCGAGGATGATCTGCAAGGCGCCGACGCCGACGATCAGGCTCAACAGCCCCACGTAGTCCATCGGTTGATGGCTGGTGACCACTGGGCGTTTCTTCAGCTGGGAACGCACCACCATCACCGCAAAAATGCCGATCGGTACGTTGATGAAGAAGATCCACGGCCAGCTGTAGCTGTCCGTAATCCAGCCGCCGAGGATCGGCCCGGCAATCGGCGCCACCACGGTAACCATCGCGAGCAACGCCAGGGCCATGCCGCGCCTCGCCGGCGGGTAGACCGCAATCAGCAGTGTCTGGGTCATCGGGTACAACGGCCCGGCCACCAGGCCTTGTATGACCCGAAAGGCGATCAGCTCGGGCATCGACGTGGAAATACCACAGAGGAACGACGCCAACACAAACAGCATGGTCGCCCATAGAAACAGCTTCACTTCGCCAAAACGGCGGCTCAACCAGCCGGTGAGCGGCAAGGCAATCGCGTTGCTCACCGCAAACGAGGTGATGACCCAGGTGCCCTGCTCCGAACTCACGCCCAGGTTGCCGGAAATGGTTGGCAACGCCACGTTGGCGATGGTGGTGTCGAGCACCTGCATGAAGGTCGCCAGCGACAGGCCAATAGTGGCCATCAACAGGCTGGGTGGCGTGAAGGAGGCGTTATTGCTCATCAGCGTTGCACAGCCTTGGGTGCGGCGAGGCTGTTGTCATGGATCAACTGGGTGATCATGGCATCCGCTTCGGCGAGTTGGCGGTCATACACGTTGGTGGTGAATGAGGCTTTCTGCGGCGCCTGCTGCGCCAGGACCGGGCCGCTCTGGTCGTGCAGGTCCACGTTGACCAGGGTACTCAAGCCCACGCGCAGCGGGTGCTTGGCCAACTCGTCAGCATTGATATGGATGCGCACCGGCACCCGTTGCACGATCTTGATCCAGTTACCGGTGGCGTTCTGCGCCGGCAGCAGGGCAAATGCGCTACCCGTACCTGCACCCAGGCTATCGATGGTGCCGCTGAATTTCACGTCGCTGCCATAGATGTCCGACTCGATGTCCACCGGCTGGCCGATGCGCATGTCGCGCAGTTGGGTTTCCTTGAAGTTGGCGTCGATCCACAGCTGGTTCAGCGGAATCACGGCCATCAACGCGGTGCCCGGTTGCACGCGCTGCCCCAGTTGCACAGTGCGCTTGGCCACGTAGCCGGTGACCGGTGCGATCAAGGTACTGCGCGCATTGGTCAGGTAGGCCTGGCGCAATTGCGCAGCGGCGGCCTGCACGTCGGGGTGAGACGAAATCACGGTGTCATCCACCAACGCGTTGGTGGTTTTCAGTTGCTGCTCAAGGTTGGTCAGTGCGTTTTTAGCGGCGGTCAGGCTGTCACGGGCGTGGGACAGTTCTTCCTGGGAAATCGCCCCGCCCTGGGCCAGGGTTTTACGGCGGTTGAAGTTATCCTGGGCGGTTTGCACGTCGGCTTTCTGCGCATTGACCTGCGCCTTCATGCCGTCGACGTTGCTGTACAAGCCGCGCACCTGGCGCACGGTGCGGGCCAGGTTGGCCTGGGCGCTTTGCAGGCCGACGGCGGCGTCGTTCGGGTCGAAGTTGACCAGCACTTGGCCTTCGTGGACCAGGTCGCCATCGTCGGCACCGATGCTGACCACCGTGCCGGTGACCAGTGGGGTGATTTCCACCACGTTGCCATTCACATAGGCATCGTCGGTGCTTTCATTGAAGCGGCCGTAGAGTTCATACCAGCCCCACACTCCCACTACCGCCAGGATGACGATCAGCGCCAGGCCGATCAGCATCACTTTGCGTTTGCGGGGGTTGCTGTCCTTGGGTTGTTCAGTTGCGTTGGTGTTTTCGGCAGTGGCCATGACAAATACCTCAAATTATTCCGAGCGGGCGGGGGTGGTCGCGGCCATGTTCCTGGCGTCGTATCCGCCACCCAGGGCCTGCATCAATTGAATCGACAGATCGATCTGCGCGGCATTCAGCGTCGCCAGCTGGCGCTGGGCCTGCAGCAATTGCTGCTCGATGCTGAGCACATCCAGGTAGTTGCCGATGCCAGAGCTGTAGCGCTGCACACCGGTGTCGTAGGACTGCTGGGCAATGTCCGCGGCATGTTGCTGGGCCTGGATCTGCCGGCCGGTGTCGCGCAGTTGTGAAAGGGTGTTGCCGATGTCGCCCAGGGCTTGCACCAGGGTCTTGTTGTACTGCGCCACGGCCAGGTCGTAGTCAGCGTCACGGGCATCGAGGTCGGCGCGCAGGCGGCCGCCGTCAAAGATCGGCAGTGAAATCGTCGGCGCAATGTTGAAGAAGCGGCTGGCCGAACCAAACATTGCATCCCCCAACAACGACTCGGCCCCAGCGCTCGCGCTCAGGTTGAGGTTGGGGTAGAAGCGGGTCTTGCTCGCATCGATATTCTTGCCGGCTGCCTCGACACGCCAGCGCGCGGCGATCAGGTCCGGACGACGGCCCAGCAGCTCGGCGGGCAACACCGAGGGCACGGCGACGGCGCTGGGCTTCAGCACGTTGGGCCGGGCCAGTTCACTGCCCCGGTCCGGGCCTTTGCCGAGCAACACCGCCAGGGCGATCTTGGCACTTTGCAGCTGTTTTTCCGCGTCGATCAGTTGCGACTGGGAGCTGGCTTCCAGGCTTTCGGTCTGCTGGTACTGGTAGTGGCTGTCGATACCCGAGTTCAGGCGACGCTTGCCCAGGTCGAGCATCTGCCGGGTGCGCTTGAGGTCGTCTTCGGCCAAGTCCCGCACGATGTGGGCCTGACCCAGGTCGCTGTAGGCCTTGGCCACGTTGGCAGCCAGGGTCAGCCGCGCGGCCTGTTGATCGACCTGGGCGGCGCGCGCCTCGCCCAACGCGGCTTCCCAGGCGGCCCGCTGCCCCCCCCATAGGTCGAAGTTGTAGTTGAAGCTGGCGCCGATGTTGCGCACGGTGGAATAGGCATCACCCTCCCCGCGTGGGTCCTGGTCTTTGGCCAGGCGCGAACGACTCACGCCCGCGCTGGCATCCAGGGTCGGCATGCGCGCGGCGTTGGCGGCATAGGCAGCGGCCTCGGCCTGGTGGGCACGGGCGCTGGCGACTTGCATGTCGGGGCTGTTTTGCAGGGCTTCCTGGATCAGGCCGTCGAGCTGTGGGTCGCCGAGGCTTTTCCACCAATCGGCGCTGGGCCAGGCCGCGCTCGATAAGGTCACGCCGCTCAACGTCTTGCCCGTTTGCAGGCTGCCGGCGTCGAGGCGTTTGCCTTGGGTGTCGAGGCCGCTGTAGTTGGCGCAACCGGCCATGCTCATGGCCACCAGCACCAGGCTAAGTGCGCGTCTGTTCATTCATTACCTACCCGCTGGATGACGATGGCGTCACCGGCAGCTACCAGAATTTTCTTGAGGATCCGTTCCAGGGTTTGCAACTCGCCAGGCTCCAGGGCGCCGGCCAACTCGTTCATCGACTGCGCGCCGATGTGCGGCAGCATGTCCGCCAGGCGCTGGCCGTCTTCGGTGAGCACCAGCCGCACCTGGCGCCGGTCCTGCTCGGAGCGCTGGCGCGCCAGCAGGCCCTTCTGTTCCAGGCGGTCGAGCATGCGGGTCATGGAGCCGCTGTCCAGGGACAGGTTGCGGCACAGTTCCGCCGGGGTATCGACGTCGAACTGGGCAATGATGATCAACACCTTGAACTGCGCGGCCGTCACGCCATGCGGTTCCATATGGGTATCGATAATGCGGTCCTTGAGCAGCGCCGCCCGGCCCAGAAGCAGGCCGAGATGGCAGTTGCGAAAACTGTCAGGAGTGAAGTGAGACATCGGAAGTCACCTTATTACTGCCTAGGCAGTGAATGTATGACAAGATGTTACTGCTTAGGCAGCGAATGTCAAATGGAATTATTAGCTTGCTTGGTATCTGGCGGATGAGTGGGGGGTTCTAAGGATCGTCTGATTTTTCCCACGGTTGGCCATCTCTAAAGTGGCGGGATGAGATTAAAGAGCTACCTGCACCAGATCAGCCCCGTGCTGTCCACGCCCCATGCCGCGCGCCGCCTGTTGCGTATTTTTGCGTTGGTACTGCTGGTGGGCATGTTGGGCGGCGTGTACAGCTTCCTGCTGTTCACTTTCAACAATGAGATCTCCCAGCGGCGCAGCTACATGAGCAGCGCCATCGCCGAGGCGCATACCTTTTTCACCACCCGTGAAGCGCTGTTGGAAAGCCTCAGTCTGTCAGCGACACGCAAGGCCGAATTGAATCTGCCGGTCTCCGATGAGGAAATCCGCCTGTTGCTGGGAAATACCCCGGGCAAGCAATGGAGCATTTGGCTGACCCAGCGCATGCGTGATTTCTTGAGGGCCAAGCAGCTCAACCTGCTGTATGTCAGCACGGATGCCCAGGTGCTGCGGCTGTACGATGCGTCGCCCGTGGCGGCCGATTTCCCCGCGACCATGCTTGAGCAACTGCACGCCCTCAAGCAGCAGAAAACCCTGCAGGAACTCTGGCTGACCCACGCCACGGACGGCCACTCACAGCTGTACATCTTCATTCGCCTGGATGAACGCGACCTGGACTCCGGCTGGCTCGGCCTGGAAATGGATGACCGTGAAGTCTCCAACGCGCTGAGCGATCACAGCGCTGGCGAGTTCACCATGTTCAATGCCCAAGGCATGCCGCTCTTCAGCAACAGCCATAAACCACCGCCAGGGCAAAACCTGCCGCACTTGCACCAGCAGGACTTCTTCGGTTTTGTCGGCGATGGCTGGCTGCCCGAACAATTGGTGCTGCGCAAACAACTGAAGTCTTCAGATTGGCAACTCACCTACTCCATCGACCTGCGCGCGGTCCTGTGGGCACTCTGGCCACAGATGCTCGGCGCCCTGCTGTTCTGCCTGCTGACCATCAGCCTGGTGTGCCTGCTCACCCGTCGCCTCGAACACCGCTTTATCACGCCGGCGATCCACCGCATCCAGGCGCTGGTGGAAAGCGAGCTGTTCAGCCGCGATGTGATCCAGACCGCCCCCGTGGCGCTGTGCGTACTGCGTCGCACCGATGGCACGGTGGTGCTGAAAAACACCCTGGCCCAACAGTGGCTCGGTGAGTGTGGCGCACAACTCGGTCCCGGCTGGATCCGTCAGGCCTTCGACCCCGACGCCCCCTGCCTCACCGACTATTTCGAAGCCGCCGACGGCCGCCATCTGTACCTGAGCTGCGCGCCCACCCGCTACAAAGGCGAAGACGTATTGCTCTGCGCCTTCAGCGACATCAGCGCACGCCGGCAGATCGAAGCTGCGCTGGAACAGGCACGCCAGTCCGCAGACGCCGCCAACGAAGCCAAGACCTTGTTCCTGGCCACCATGAGCCATGAGATCCGCACGCCGCTGTATGGCGTGCTCGGCACCCTGGAACTGCTCGCCCGCACCCGCCTGGATGCCCAGCAGAAAAGCTACCTGCACGCCATCGAGGGATCGTCCGCGACGTTGCTGCAACTGATCTGCGATGTGCTCGACGTGTCAAAAATCGAAGCCGGGCAATTGGCCCTGGAACTGAGCGAATTCTGTGTGCCGACCCTGGTGCAGGAAGTGGTGCAAGGCTATGCGGCAGCGGCACACAGCAAAGGCTTGCAGTTGTACGCCTGCCTCGATCCGCAACTGCCCCGGCGCCTGATCGGCGATGCCAGCCGCGTACGCCAGATTCTCAACAATCTGCTGAGCAACGCGGTCAAGTTCACTGACTCCGGCCGCGTGGTGCTGCGGGTCAAAAAGCTCAGTCGCGAAGGCGAACGGGTGTGCCTGCAATGGCAAATCTCCGACACCGGCAAAGGCATCGCCCCTGCCGACCAGGCGTTTATCTTCGAGCCGTTCTACCAGAGCGAAGGCAACTCCCATGTGATCGCCGGCACCGGCCTTGGCCTGGCGATCTGCCTGCGCCTGACCCACTTGATGAACGGCACCCTGCGCTTGGTCAGCGAGCCGGGACTGGGCAGCAGCTTTTCCCTGACCGTACCGCTGGAGCAACCGTCCGGCAACGCGACGCCGGCCTTGCAGCCATTGGCAGCGGAAATCGTGTATGTGCTGTCGCCAATCCGCGAACTGGCCGACAGCCTCTGCGGCTGGCTGCGCCGCTGGGGCGCGCGCGCGCAGGTCGGTCTGCCGACCAGCACAGAGCTGGCGGGGCCCGGTGTATTGCTTGAACTCATCGAACGCCGCCCCGACTTGCCCTGGCACGGGCCACGGGTACTGGCCAGCAATGACGGCGCGCACGAACCGCAGTTCAGCGGCGATGGCTGGCAGGTCAACCTCAACGACCTGGACGCGATCCAACAAGCCGTCCGCCACGCCCAGAACGGCCAGGTGGTGCCGCCCCAGGCGCGCTGCGAAGTGCGCGACCTGCGCCCCTTGCACCTGCACATCCTGGTGGCCGAAGACAACGTCATCAACCAGTTGATCCTGCGCGACCAGCTTGAAGAACTCGGGTGCAGCGTGGAACTGGCCAGCGATGGCGAAGAGGCCTTGGCGCGCTGGCACGAGGGCACCTTCGACATTGTGCTCACCGACGTCAACATGCCCAGGCTCAACGGCTACGAACTGACCGAAGCGCTTCGACGCCTGGGCTGCACCACCCCGATCATCGGCGCAACCGCCAACGCCCTGCGCGGTGAAGAAGCCTTGTGCCTGGCGGCCGGCATGAATCACTGCCTGGTCAAACCCTTTACGCTGCGAGCCTTGTCGACTGTCCTGGCTCCCTACGAACGAGCCATCCATGAAGCCCTGTAGCATTCTGATTGTCGAAGACCATCCCTTTCAGCACCTGTATTTGCAGAACCTGTTCAGCGAGTTGGGTGAGTTCGACCTGGTGTGCGCACGCGACGGTGAGGAGGCGCTGGCCTGCCTGAAGCAACGAGACTTCGACCTGGTGCTCACTGACCTGTTGATGCCAGGCATGGACGGCGTGCAATTTATCCAAGGCCTGGCCGCGCAACCGTCGCGCCCAGCATTGGCGATCATGAGCGCCGCCTCACGGCGCATGTTGATGGGCGCGAGCCTGGTGGCGAGCAACCTGCAAGTGAAGGTGATCGGGCTGATTTCCAAGCCGGTGAATGCCGCGGCCTTGCGCTGCCTGACCGATCAATTGCTGGCGCTGCGCCAGGTCGAACCGGCCGAGACCCAGCCCGGCATTGATTGCCAAAGCCTGATGAATGCCCTGGTCAATGGCGAACTGCAAGCCTGGTTCCAACCCAAGAAAGCCCTGAGCAATGGTCGCATCGTCGCGGCCGAAGCCTTGGTGCGCTGGGTTCACCCCGAGCATGGCCTGTTGTTACCCGGCATGTTCCTGCCGGCATTGATCAGTTGCAACCTCGAAGAACGCTTGTTGTGGTGCGTGCTGAAACAAGCGATGACCGCCCAAGCCGCCTGGCGCCAACACGGCTATGACATCCCGGTATCCATCAACCTGCCCACTCACTTGCTTAACAGCCACGACCTGCCCGATCGCATCCTGGCGTTCGTGCTGGAGCATCAGGGTTTGCCCGCACGCATCTGTTTCGAGCTGATGGAGTGTTCGGTGCCGGATGACATCAGCAACTTCTACGCCGGGGCCTGCCGTTTGCGCATCAAGGGCTTTGGCTTGTCCCAGGATGATTTCGGCAAGGGCTACAGCTCGTACATGAACCTGGTGTCGGCGCCGTTTACCGAGGTGAAAATCGACCGCGCACTGGTGCAAGGCTGCAACGCCAACGAGGAACTGGCCCAGGCGCTCACGAGCATTGTCAGCCTGGGCCGTCAGTTGGGGTTGATCGTGGTGGCTGAAGGCGTAGAAACCGCGCAAGAACTTGCGCTGTTGCGTAAGATCGACTGCACTCAGGTCCAAGGTTTCCTGATCTCCCACGCCGTGTCTTCGGATCAGTTCCAGCAATTGCTGACCCACGACGGGCCGGCGAGCGCCTATTGACCCGCTGGCCGGGTGCGAACGAACGCCGTTAGCTTGCGAGGTCACCGCGTCATGCATCACCCCAACGCCTTCCTGGAGAAACTCACCAGCAGTTCGCTGCGCCTGAACAAAGGCTTGCTGGTGCTGGGGGCCTTGGTGCTGTTGCTGCTGGGGATCAGCTACCTGGGGGTGCAGCGCATGGTTCACGAACAGCGCGACACCTTGCAGTTCCACTTCGCCCGGCTGATGGAGAACATCCACGAGCAGGAAGTGTTCTTGATCGATATCTCACGGGGCAGCACCAACGCTAAGTACAAGTCCATTGGCCTGCCGCCGCCTTTTGTGCAAAAGCCGCTGCCCGAGGAAGGGCCGAACACCTATGAAGGCCGCGGTTTGCCGTTCTCCCTGCCCTACAGTTTGAAAATCAACCCCGACAAAATAGCCGCTGACCAATACCCCAAGGTTTTCGCCCTGGGCATCTACCTGTCGGCTTACTACAGCGCCTTTTGGGCGGGTTCCCATTACCAGGCTCCTCAAGTGGTCGTGGTGAACGGCCCGGACAATTTCGACATCGCCGTGCCCTCCTCCGGCCGGCTGCGCGATGGCGGCCACGTGCATATAGGTATGTTGGTGGACGTGATGACCCAACTCAACGAGCGCCTGCACCTACAGAACACCTCCCAGACCCTTCACACCGTGCACTGGGAACCCTACGACACTGCCCCCGATGGCAAGGAAGCTCCGATACTGTTGGGTTATGTCGATATCAACCTGGCCTCCACCTCGTTGACCGTCACCGGCGCCAACACCTGGGTGGTGGTGGCCTCGCTGCTGGACCTGTCCAAGGTCAATAACATCGAGCGGCTGATGCAGTGGTCGATCTACGACGACTTCACCTTGATCACTCCAGGTGGCGTAGTGCTAACCGGGGCCGTCAAGCCCGGCGAGGTGCTCAATGAAGGTGTAAATTTCAACCGCGACGGCCTGGTGTTCAAGCTGACAAGCCAGGGCGAGCAGCCCTGGACGGCGATCTACGTGATCAGCCTGCAACGCTTCCTCGACTATGCGCTATGGCCTTTGCTGTGCCTGGTGGGCGTGGTGTTGGTGATGCTGGGGTGCAGTCGCGCGTTCAATCGCTGGTACACCGCACGGGTAGTACTGCCTGCGCACCGAGCCCATGCCAGCATTGCCGAAAGCTCGGCATTCGCACGAGCAGTCATCGACACCGCACCGACCGGCCTGTGCGTGATCCGGCGCAGCGACCATCACGTACTCCTGCAGAACCAGCGCGCCTTGGAGTGGCGCGACGCTCGCCCGCTGTTCGACTTGCTCAAGCAACAGACGCATGCTGAACCGGGCCAGGCCGACCTGGAAAGCGAAGGCCGCCACCTGCACGTGGCCTTTGTGCCCACCCGCTACCAGGGCCAGGACGCGTGGCTGTGTGCGGTGCATGACGTGACCCGGCATATCGAAGACGCTGCGGCCCTGGAAGAAGCGCGCCAAGCCGCAGACTCGGCAAGCGAAGCCAAAAGCCGCTTCCTCGCGACCATGAGCCACGAAATTCGTACGCCGCTGTATGGCGTGCTGGGTACCTTGGAGCTGCTCGGCCTCACGTCGCTCGCGCCGCGCCAGCAGGATTACCTGCAGACCATCCAGCGTTCCTCAACCACGCTGTTCCAACTGATCAGCGACGTGCTGGATGTCTCCAAAATCGAAGCGGGGCAAATGACCCTCGAACTCCAGGATTTCTGCCCACTGGAACTGACAGAAGACTGCGTGCGCACCTACAGCGCGTTCGCCCGCTCCAAGGGCCTGCAGCTGTATGCCTGCATCGACGCGGGCCTACCGGATCGATTGCGCGGTGACCCCCTGCGCATCCGCCAGATCCTCAATAACCTGCTGAGCAATGCGATCAAGTTCACCGACAACGGGCGTGTGGTGCTGCGCCTGCGCGCGTCGGAGAACACCGACGGCGAGGTAGACCTGCAATGGCAAGTCAGCGACTCCGGTGTGGGCATTTCCCAAGCGCAACAGCAACAATTGTTCGACCCGTTCTACCAGGCCGAAGATGCCACTAGCCAGGCCGGCGCAGGCCTGGGCCTGGCGATTTGCAAATGGTTGTGCGAGTTGATGCGCGGCCAACTGAACGTGGTCAGCGAACCCGGCCTGGGCAGCAGCTTTACCCTGCACCTCGCGCTGGAGTCAGTCCCCGGCGCCCTGACTGACTGCCCCGCCTTCAGCCCCGGCATGCCGACGGTCTATGTGCGCGCGCAGGAACTTGAACGGGCGCAACACCTGATCGACTGGCTCAAGCGCCTAGGGCTCGACAGCCGCACGGTTTCACCCGATGCGCCGTCCTCTGCACTGCTAGTGGACTTCACCCGAGAGCCGGCTTGGCCCGGCACGCGGATCATCGCCACAGCCGGCGGGCCGAACCCGGCGCAGCGGTGTGCTAGCGATTGGGCCGTCGACGCCGACGACGTACGCGCCATTGCCTGGGCCATTTCCCTGGCACAGCAGGGTGCCGAGGCCGGCAACCGCCCCGCGCCCACCGTCAACGCGCGCCCGCTCAACCTGCAAGTGCTGGTAGCCGAAGACAATGTGATCAACGCCGCCATCATCCAGGAACAACTGCAAGCACTGGGCTGCTCGGTGGTGCTGGCCGCCAACGGCGAACAAGCGCTCATGCAATGGCTACCGGGGCGCTTCGACCTGGTGCTGACCGACGTGAACATGCCGGTGATGAACGGTTACCAGTTGGCCAAGGCGTTGCGCCAGCAAGATGCCGCGCTGCCCATTATCGGGGTGACCGCCAATGCCATGCGTGAAGAAGGCGAACACTGCACCGCCGTCGGCATGAATGCGTGGATGGTCAAGCCGCTGAACCTCGCCACCTTGCGTACTAAGTTGGAAAAGTACTGCAAGATCGAGGTGCCCGCCGTCGTCGACATGCCGCCGTTGTCGCCCAAAATGCGCGAACTGTTTGTCACCACCCTGCGTCAGGATGTACAGGCCACCCTGACCGCGCTGGACAACCAGGACGCCAATGGCGCGGCGCAGCAATTGCACAGCATGGCCGGCGCCCTCGGCGCGGTGCAACTTGGTGACATGGCCAGCGCCTTTGTTGAACTGGAACTGCGCCTGACCGGCATGGCCGTCACGCCCGCGCTCGCCCTGGAAGTGCGGCGCAACCTGGCTCGCCTCACGGCATTGCTCGACACCTTTGAATAACCTCACTCTGGATAATCACCCCATGGAAACCCTCAACGTAGTCATTGCAGACGATCACCCCATCGTGCTGGTCGGAGTACGGGAACTGGTCGAGCGCGATGAGCGTTTTCGCGTGGTGGGCGAAGCCGTGTGCTCGAACGAATTGGTGACGCTGCTGGAAAACACCGCCGTGGACCTGGTAATCACCGACTTCAACATGCCGGCGGACTCGCCCTACGGCGATGGCCTGAAGTTGGTGGAGTACCTGGTGCGGCACTTTCCCAAGGTGCGCGTGCTGGTGCTGACGATGATCTCCAATCCACTGATCCTGACGCGCTTGCAGGAATTGGGCGTGCTGGCCGTGATCCAGAAAAACCAACTGCACAATGAGATCCAGGCCGCGCTCAAGGCTATCGCCCGTGGCAACCCGGTTCGCAGCAAGGGCCCGCAACCGACCTCGGTACTGGAATCTTCCGACCTCGATGAGCGCTTCACCCGGCTGTCGCCCAAGGAGCATGAGATCCTGCGGTTGTTTGTATCAGGACAAAGCGTCAATGAAATTGCACGCGGGTTGAACCGCAGTGCCAAAACCATCAGCACACAAAAAGTTGCGGCCATGCGCAAGTTGGAAGTCAACAGCGACCAAGACTTGCTGGCTTATTGCATAGAGCGAAACTTGTTCAACTAACACCCGCTTCTAGGGATCGTCTGATGTTCCACTAACCGCCGCCGTCTTATCGTGTTGTTTTAACCCCACCATGGAAAAACAACATGAAACAGCTGTCTCGCACACTTCTGGCATTATCGATCTTCGCCGCGGGCAATGCCTTTGCCGTCGACCCACCGGTAACACCGACCAAGGCCGGCAGCGGCACCATCAACTTCACCGGCAGTATCAACAATGACGCCTGCTCCGTTGAAGGCATCGGCTTGAACAAAACCATCTCGATCAGCATGGGCGAAGTGTCGATCAAGGACATGGGCACCGCCACCGCCCCCAAAGGCAACGGCACCCTGAGCGCCGAGAACTTTGACATGAAGATCAGCTGCAACGCCGGCACCAAGGTGGCGATGATCTTCGAACCGACCAAAGGCGCCGGCTCAGGCATCGTGACCGGCACCAAAGTGTTGAAGCTGATCGACGGCCTGGGCGCCGCCAAGAACATCGGTATCGCCCTGCTGGATGCCAATGGCGCACTGATCGACTTGAGCTCGCCGACCACCGCGAAGATCGAGAACACCTTGCAGGACAGCAACACCACGCTGAAATTTTCGGCCGCCTACGTCACCACCATCGACGCTGCCTCTGCCGTGGCCGGTCGCGGCGATGCCACCCTGCCGTTCACCCTGCAGTACGAATAACCCCAACCCGATGCGGGGCCTGCGGGCCTCGCACACCTCTCGAACGTAGCGGTAGCCATTATGTTTCTTCGCCATTCACTGTCCCTGTGCGCGGGCCTGCTCGGCCTGCTTGCAGTCGGGCAAGCCACAGCCGGGATTTCGTTGAGCAGCACGCGTTTGGTGTTCGACGGCCAACACAAAGAAGCCGGAATCACCGTACGCAACAGCGGTGAGGACGTGTTGATCCAGTCCTGGGTCGACACGGACGCCGACGACGCGACTTCGGTACCGTTTGCCGTCACCCCGCCGCTGGCGCGGGTCACCAGCAATGAGCAACAACTGTTGCGCGTGATCTATGAAGGCACGGGCATGCCCAGCGACCGCGAGTCGGTCGTATGGCTCAACGTGCAGGAAATCCCCAAGGCCTCAAAAACCGAGAACACCTTGCAGCTTGCCGTGCGCCAGCGCATCAAGGTGTTCTTCCGCCCGCCCGCGTTGAAAAACAACGCCTACCTGGCGCCGACCGAGCTGCTCTGGCAGTTGGCCGAACACGCCGGTAAACGCGTGCTGCGGGTGAGCAACCCGGGGGTTTATCACGTGTCGATTGCCGACATCACCCTGCAGGCCGGGGCCGTCAGCGAACATCCATTTGATTCGATGTTGATTGCGCCAGGCGAACAAAAAGAGTTCCAACTCAAGCAACTTTCCTCGATTAACTCCGCGCTCTTGAAGTTCAGCAGCATCAACGACTATGGCGCACAAGACCCTTATAGCGCGCAACTTTCTGAGCGTGCTCAAACCAGCGCCAGTTTGAACAAAGAGTCGCCATAACGCGCCTGCCGTTCGCGCAGCCGCACTTTCACTGTATTTCTCTTCGCTCCGTTAGTTCGTATCGGAGGTGATATAGGGTTCCTGCATGTTTTTATTCAAGCGCGATAGTCTGGCGCCATTTTTGATTGCCGTGGGCTTCAGTTCGGTCTGCCAGGCCGACGGCGATGAACAGTTCAATACGTCATTTTTGCAAGGCGCCGCAGCGTCGGTCGACCTGCAGTCATTGCTCGCCAGCAGCAGCGTACTCCCCGGCAATTACCGGGTTGACCTGTATGGCAACGACACCCTGGTGGGCCGACGCGATATCGACTTTCGCCGCAACCCTGTAAACGGCCGAGTCGAAGCCTGCCTGACCCTGGAGATGCTGCAACAAGTGGGCGTCGATATCGGCGCCTTGCAGTCCAGCGGCAAACTCGTCGACACCGATCCCAATGCCTGCCTCGACCTGCCTGCGCTGATCGAACACGCCAAAGTGCGCTACGACGTCCCGCGCCTGCGCCTGCTGGTCAGTGTGCCGCAACGCGCCATGGAGCGCGGACGCCGCGGTTATGTCGATCCGGCCTTGTGGGATGACGGCGTACCCGCCGCGTTCATCAACTACCAGTTGAGCAGCAACCGCAGCAGCACCGACGCCGACACCACACTCTCGAATAACCTGGGCCTTCGCAACGGTATCAACCTGGGTGCGTGGCGCTTGCGCAACGAGTCGAACTTCAGCAGCAACACCGGCCGCCCCAGCACGTTCAAGAGCAACCGCAGCTACCTGCAACATGACGTGACCGCCTTGAAGGGCCAGTTCAGTGCCGGGGACATTTTCTCGGATGCCGACCTGTTCGACAGCGTGCGCTATCGCGGCTTGAAACTGGCCTCCGACGACGGCATGCGCGCTGACAGCGAGCGCGGCTACGCGCCGATCATCCGCGGCATTGCGCAGTCCAGCGCCACCGTGGAGATCCGCCAGAACAACTACATCCTCTATACCGCCAACGTGCCGCCGGGTCCGTTCGAGATCAGCGACATTTACCCCAGCGGCTCCAACGGCGACCTTGAGGTGACGGTGATCGAAGCGGACGGCCGTCGCCGGGTCACGGTGCAGGCGTTTTCCAGCCTGCCGATCATGGTGCGTGAAGGCCAACTGAAATACAGCGTCTCGGCGGGCAAGTACAACAGCAACAGTGACGCGCAGAAGACCCCGCAGTTTGTCAGCAGCACCCTGGCGTATGGCATCAGCAGCAACCTGTCGGGAATCGTCGGGGTGCAGGCCACGCAGGACTTCCAGGCGCTATCCATCGGGGCCGGGCGCAATACGTCGATCGGTGCGGTGTCGCTGGACATGACCCACTCCGCCAGCCGCACCTTTGGCCGGCAGGTCACGGGCAACAGCTTGCGCGCGCTGTATGCCAAGACGTTTACCGGCACCGACACCAACTTCACACTGGCGGCCTACCGCTATTCGACCGAGGGTTATCGCACCCTCACCGAGCATGTCGAGGAACTGAGCAGCGACGGCCGCACACGCCTGGGCAGCTCGAAAACCCGCACCGACCTGACCGTCAACCAGAGCCTGGGCCGCAACCAGCAGTTCGGCAGTGTGTACGTAAACGCCAGCGATCAGCGCTACTGGGGACGCGGCGGCGCGCAAAGCCTGTCAGCGGGCTACAGCAATTACTGGGGCGACGTGAGCTACAACGTCAGTGCCACCCATACCAAGGATGTGGGCAACTACGGGCCGACGAACAATGACACGCTGATCAACCTGTCCCTGTCGTTTCCACTGGGCTCTAAGCCACGCGCGCCGAGAGCATTTGTCTCCGCCAGCACGCAAAAAGACAGCGACACCACGCAAATGGGCGTCAACGGTTACCTGACGGACGACAGCGACACCTATTACTCACTGCAAGCCGGCAACAGCAACACGGGCGGCAGCACCGGCTCGGCCAACCTCAGCACCCGCACCTCGCTGATGGACATCAGCGGCGGTTACAGCCAGGGCCGTGGCTACAGCGCGCAGAACCTCAACGTGGCCGGGTCAGTGGTGGCCCACGCGGGTGGTATCAACCTGGGACAGACCGTGGGCGAGACCTTTGCGCTGGCGCAAGTCGAAGGCATTCCCGGCGTGAAGATTGGCAGTTTCTCCGGCGCAAAAACCGGCAGCAACGGCTATGCCGTGATCCCCAATGCCCAGCCTTACCGGGTCAACTGGATCAGCCTGGACACCCGCGACCTGGGCGCAGAGATCGAAATCGATAACGCCACCCAACAAGTCGTACCTCGACGCGGCGCCGTGGTTTTGGCCCGCTACGCCAGCAAGACCGGACGCCGCGTACAGTTCGCCTTGTTCGACGCCCAGCACCGACCGATCCCGTTTGGCGCATCGCTGGAAAACACAGCGGGCAAGCAAATTGCAATCGCCGACCCGAGTGGCAAGGCGTTGGCCTTGGTGGAAGAAGACACGGGGACGCTGGTGATCAAATGGGGCGACCAGCACTGCCAGGCGCCCTATGCGCTGGGCGAACCCAACAAGGCGCTGAACTATGAGCGAGTGGCATTGACCTGCGCGCCCTAGCGCCAACCACGAGGCGAAGCGAGTCGCTCTTGATCTGGCTTTTGATCTCAGGCGCCCCGTCAAACACGCTGGCCGAACGCAGGCTTGAATCCGTGGGTAACCCGGCAGGACGCCGGGTTAGCCGCGCTGGGCCAAGGATGGCCCATCGCGGCGGCCCACGGATTCAAGCCTGCGTTCGGGCACACCGAGCCTAGGCGAGGTGCCGAGTGTTGGGGCAAGAGCCTTTTGGTTACTTTTGGCTGGGCCGGCTTCCGGCTCTTTTCAAAAGTGACCCGCCGTAAGGGCGGAACCCATATCAGCCGTTACCCAAATAACGGACGAACTCAAAAATCCCGCTTGTAGAAGATATCCAGTGAACTGGCCACACCACTGGCCACTTCCAGATACACCTTCTTACTCAACAAATACCGCAAGGCAATAGTACTGGCCGGCTCAAACACCCCAACCCCATACCGCAGGCTGAGCTTCTCGGTAATCTTGCCACTCGCCACCACGGCAGTGTTATTCCCGCTACCTTGCGTATCCAGTTCAAAGTCCTGGATACCCAGATTCTTCGCCAGATCCGACGTCACCCCGGCGCTGCCCATCAACCCCAGGCCCAACGCGGCCTGAGCCAGCATGTTGTTGTCTTCACCCGTGGAGCTCAGCGGACGCCCCAGCACGAGGTAAGACAAGGCTTGCTCCTGAGCCATCGCCGGCTCCGAGAAGATCTGCGTGGTGGGTTGTTCGGCGCTACCACTCAAGCGAATTCCGGCGATCACGTCATCGGTCTTGCGGATCGCCTCGATGTCCAGATACGGCTGGTCCAACGGCCCGGCAAACAGCAACCGCGCACGGCGCACATCCAGCTTCTGCCCGTAGGCGCGATAACGGCCATCGTTGAGCCACAGTTCGCCACGGGTGTCCATGTTGTCGCCGATATGCACCTGACCCTGCACCTTGGCGGTGAGGCCGAAGCCCGAGAAGTTGAGCTTGTCTTCGCCCACCACCACGTCAATGTCCATGGCCATCGCCATCGGCGGCTTGCCCTCTTCGGTCTGGCTGCCGATGATCACGGTGTCGTCCGAGACCTTGACGGTGGACGGCGGCAGTTCGCGCACGCTGATATCGCCACGCGGGATATGCACTTTGCCAGCGATGGCCAGCTTGTCGTTCTTCAGGCTGATTTTCAGGTCGGGCGCCACTTCCAGCACCGCGTAGGGCTCCACCGTGACCGGCAGTTGCGAGCCTTGCAGGCTGAGATCCACCGCCAGGGCCTGCCCCCAGTCGATCTGGCCCTTGAGGCTGCCCTGCCCGGACTTGCCACTGCGCCAGCCACCGTTGAGCTGCACGCTTTCACCGGCGATCAGCGCCTGCACATTCAAACCTTCCAGGCTGATGGGCAGTTCCGGACCGGAAATCTCGCCGCCCACCAGATTCACGTTGCCGTTGACCTGGGGTGCCAACAGACCACCGGAGATGCGCCCGTTGCCATTGAGCTTGCCGCTGAGGGTTTCCACCATCGGTACAAACGGCCGCGCCACCGCGAGATCCAGACCGACCAGGCTGAAGTTGCCGGTAATCGGCTTGTTCTTCGGCAGCGGGTTGATCTGCGCCTGCAACATCAATTCGCCAAGCTTGCCGCCACGGAAATTCAGCTGGGTGTCGATACGCTTGGGGTTGAGAGTGGTTTCAAGCTTGAGCGTGTCGTAGGGGAAATCCAGCCACTGGTCCTTGTCCTTGACGCGCAAGGTGCCGCCGCTGGCGTCCACCGCAATCACGCCTTTGGGGCCGCTGTCGGGCAGGTCCAGTTGCAGGTCGGCATTGAGCTTGCCCAGCCAGGAAAAGTCCTTGGGCAGGAACGCCGCCAGACTGTCGATGGGGAATTGCTTGAGGTGATAACGCAGCTTCGGCTCAGGCATCAGCCGCTGGTCTTCACCGCATAAACTGGCAGGACCGGATACCCAGCAGTGCGCAGCAAATGTCAGCTTGCCATCGGCCATGCGTTCGATCTTCGCGGGGGCCTGCAGCTTCCAGTCCTGACCGCCGGCTTGGACATCGCCGCTGGCCAGGCGCCCGCGCCAGTTGCCTTTGTCGAGGTTGCCATCCAACGCCAGGGCGAGCTTGACCAGCGGCCCGGCCAGGTCCAGTTGGACTTTCTGGTTCTTGATATCGCCCTGGGCGCTGGCGGTCAGGGTGCCGACCTGGGTGTCGCCGGATTGAATGCCGCTGCCTTTCAGGTCGATCTTGGCGCGCTGGGCACTGTCCAGGTTGGCGTCGAGGGTGAGGTTTTGCAGGCGGTTGTCGGCAAATGCCAGTTGCTGGCCCTTGAGTGCGAGCTTGCCCTGGGGGGCGTTGAGGCTGCCGGCCACGTCGAGTCGACCGTTGACCTGCCCACGCAGTTGCGGCCAGAGCTGGGCCAGACGCGTCAGCTTGATATCGATCTGCCCAGCCAACCGCTGTTGCAGGCTGCCGCTGCCGTTTATGCGGTTGTCACCCAGGCGGATATCCAGGTTGGCCAAGGTCCACTGCTCGCCCGCGCCTTCCGCCTTGGCCGCCAATACGGCGGTTTGCCCACGCAGGCGGCCCTTGAGGTCGAGGTCGGCGTTCAGCTTGAGTTGCTCGTTCTTGAACTCACCCTTGCTGCGCAGCGGTCCGGCCAGGGTGCCCGGCAGTTCTGCGACCCAGTACGCCGGGTTCAACGCGGACAGGTCCAGCGCGGTATCCCAGGCAATGCCGTCGGCAAACTGAAGGTTCAGGTGGCCTTCGGCCTTGCCCTGGCCGGCGGTGAGTTTCAGCTCAGGCAGGAAGATCTGCTTGAGGTCGCCACTGAACGGCGTGACCACGTTGAACTTGCCCGCCGGGCCGTCGAGGTCGGCCTTGAGGTTACCCAGGTAGTTGCCGTCCTTGTAGGAAATCTCACCATTGAAGGTACGCAGCGCGACTTGCGGCTCGTCGATCACCGGATAGAGGCGATGCCAGGGGAAGTCCAGCCAGTCGATCTTGGCGTCGGCGCTGAAACCCTGCTGCCAATCCAACTGGGCAGTCAGCTTGAGGCTTTGTTGGTCTCCAGCATTCAGGTCCAGGCCTGCGATCTGCGCGCCCTTGGCGTCGACCCGGCCTTGCAGCAGCAAGTCAACCGGGCCTTTCTCTGCTGGCAACACGGCCTTGCCCAGCAGTTCGTAGCCGCGGCTCAAGTCACCTTTGGCGGTGAGGTCCAGCTGATTGAGTTGCAGGGTATCTGGCAGATCGGCGCTGGGTTTAAAGCCGTCGGCGGTGATGTGCACCTGGGCCGGAAGGTTTTCCTCCAGGAGCTGCAGTTCTCCGGTCAGTTTTGCGGGCAGATAGCCGCTGCTGTCGGCGTCGAGCTTGAGGGTCTTGAGCAGGTCGCCGTCAACCTTGAGCGCCACCTTCCACGGTGCGCCGCCCGGTGCGTAGGGCAGGCTCAGGTTACCGGTGGCACTCAACGGCCAGTTGCCAGTCGGTTGCAGCAGGCCGGCGAGGTCCAGCACAAGGTCGTCCCGTTGCAGGTGCACCGAGTCGATCTGCATGCCGGCGGCCGTCCAGTGCGCCGCCAATTGCAGGCCCTTGAGTTCTTCACTGCCATTGAACAGCAGGCTACCAACGCGAACGTCGCCCAATTGGATGGCTAGCGGCAGCTTCAGGTCGGGCAGTTGAATTGGCCCGCTGCTTTCCTCGGCACTCGGCGGCAATTGCAGGCTGACCTGCTCCACGTCCAGTTGATTGATGCACAGGGTCATGCGCAACAGGCACGCTGGCGACCAATCAAACTGGGGCGCCTGGAGTTCGACGCGACTGTTGTCCTGCTGCCACAACACATGGTCGGCGCTCCACCGGCCGCCCAGATGCCCCTGGAAATTTTCTAACGTCAAACCCGGAACACGGGCCAACGCCCAGCGGCTGCCCGCCTGGGTGCCAAGCACCGTCCACAGGGCCAGTACCAGCACGGCAAGGATGGCCACCACGGCCAGCCCCGCTATTTTTACACCACGCATCACAGCTCAGGCCCCATGGAAAAGTGCAATCGAATGCCGCCCGGATCTTCGAGGGCATGGGCCAGGTCGAGACGGATCGGACCGACCGGCGAAACCCAGCGGATACCGACGCCGACGCCGGTTTTCAGGCTGGGCAGGTCCAGGTTGTTGAAGGAGTTGCCCTGGTCGATGAAGGTTGCAATCCGCCACTTCTCGGCAATGGAATATTGATACTCAGCGCTCAGGGCCACCATGTAGCGACCACCGATGCGATCGCCCCGGTCGTTCTCGGGTGATAACGTCTGGTACTCGTAACCGCGCACACTTTGGTCACCACCGGCAAAGAAGCGCAGCGACGGCGGCACCGATTTGTAGCCGTTGGTGGCACTGCCGCCTACTTGGGCGCGGGCGAGGAAGCGGTGGTTGTCCCACAACGTGGTGAGGCCTTTGACCATGGCCGTGCCATAAAGCAGGTTAGTGTCGGAACCCAGCCCTTCTTTGGCGACCTTGGTGTCGAACTGCAGGCGGTAGCCGTTGTGCGGGTCGATGCGGTTATCGCTGCGCAGGTAGGAATAGCTGACGCCCGGCATCACTAGGTTACTCAGGCCGGAGTCATTGCCCAGCCGATACTCCTCACGCTGGTATTTGAGCGAAATCACCCGGGTCCAGCCGCTGGGCAACTTGCTGTGCCATTCAGGGCCGAGGGTCAGCAATTTACTGACCGTATCAGTGTTGGCGATTTCTTCGTTCTGGTAACCGCCCGCAAAACGCAGCTTGTCGGTCAGTGGCGGATCGAGCGGGATGTCATACCACAGGCCAACGTTTTGCCGGGGCGCCGACAGCTCGGCCTCCCAGCCATAACTGTGACCCTGGGGGTTGACCCAGTGGCGGGTCCAGTTGGCTTTGCCGCGCGGGCCGACGTCGGTAGAAAAACCCAAGCCCAGCCCCATGGTGCGCGGCTTGCGGGTTTCCAGGCGCACGGCCACCGGGATGATGTCGTTGGTCGAAGCGGCGGGAGCAGCGTCCACGCGCACGCCTTCGAAAAAACCACTGCCTTGCAGGTTCTGGTTGAGTTCGGCGATCAGTTCGGAGTCGTAGGGCGTGCCGCTTTTGAACGGCACCATGCGTTGCAGCAATTCTTCGTCAAACGGCGTATCCCCAGCAAAGCTGACTTTGCCAAGGGTGTAACGCGGGCCGCTGTCGTAGATGAGTTCGATATCGGCGACCCCGGCCTGGGGGTCTACCGCAAGTTTCTGGCTTGTGAAGCGCCCGCTGAAAAAGCCGTAGCGCGAGGCCTGGTTCTGGATCAGACGCTTGGCGTCTTCGTAATGGCCGTGGTTGAGCACGGCGCCGGATTTGAGGTCGTCGCTGACGGGCACGCGAAACGTCTTGAGGTCGGCGGCGGGGCCGTCGACCCGAATGGTCACGTTACGCAAATGCACCGGTTCGCCGGGGTCGATGGTGAGGATCAGGCGCGGGTTCTTGCCGCCCTTCACGTCACTCTCTATCCGTGGCTGATAGAAGCCCAGGGCCTGGGCAGCTTTGCGCGCCTGCTCCTCGGCGCCACGGCTGAACCGCAGCAAGGCTTCTTCATCACGATCGCCCACCCCGCCGATATAGCCTTCGATGTTGGCTTTCAACGCGTCGTTTGAGGGTTTGATCCGCACGTCCAATTCGCTTTGCGCCAAGGCGCCGCAGCTTGTGAACAGCAGAATCAAGCCGCTGGTAAATCTTCCTGGAAACTTCATAGGCGCGGATGCTACACGACCTGGGGAGCCTCTTTGAACTCGGAAATGTCTGAATAATTCTGTACTAAGGCGTTGCAGCATGTAACGACTGAGGATTGGGGTGAAAAAACACGTGCTCCAGGACAGGTCCCACAGCGACTTCGCCGATTTCCTCATAGCCCTGACGCTTATAGAACTCCAGATAGCGTGAGTTGCCCGTGTCCAGTACCACCCCGGACGAATGCGGGTCTTCGGCGCACCAGTTGTGCACGGCCTCCAGCAACTGCTCGCCGAAATGTTTGCCCTGGAATTGCGGATGAATGCCCAACAACGGCAGCACGTGCACCGACTCACTGGGCAGGCACGCCAGCACGGCGTGATGGTAGTCGAGGTAACGTCGCGTCCCGCGCACGCCCGTGCTCAGCCACATGCGCAACTGCCAGGCCCAGCTCTCGGTAATCCCCAGGCGCCGCTGCGGCGGTGCGATCAGGGCAATGCCGATCAACCGATCGTTGACGAACAGACCAATGGCCGGCAGTTTCTGAAAAAAGTGCTGCTTGACCAGCTCCCGCACGGTAGCGCGCACCCGCTGTTCATAACCCGGGCGCTCGGCTTCGAAAATGTAGGCGAACGTCGGCTCATGCCGATAAGCCTGGTACAGCAAGGAACGGGCTTCGCGGGAATAGCCGCTATTGAGCAGGCGAATTTCAGCAGTTGCAGTTGAAGTGTCCGGCATACCATCAATCTCCCTGGGCGCGGCTCAAAAGGCAGCGTTCTTATGGGTACGAACCTACACAGCACCAGTCGTTCCCAGACATTAGCAGTGCAAGTGCCCTACCGCCACGCTGGCCCCCGTCCGACTTGTCCGCTAGCATCGCCCTTTTGCCAGGACTGGACTGCCGACCATGAAAATCGTCTCCTTCAATATCAACGGGCTGCGCGCCCGCCCCCATCAGCTGGCGGCGCTGATTGAAAAGCACCAGCCCGACGTGATCGGCCTGCAGGAAACCAAGGTCCACGATGACCAGTTCCCACTGGCCGAAGTACAGGCCCTTGGCTATCACGTGTACTACCACGGCCAAAAAGGTCACTACGGTGTAGCCCTGCTCTCGCGCCAGCCGGCGTTGAGCCTGCACAAAGGTTTTGCCAGTGATGAAGAAGACGCCCAGCGCCGCTTCATCTGGGGCACCTTCGCCGACGAGAACGGCCACCCGGTCACCATCATGAACGGCTACTTCCCCCAGGGCGAAAGCCGCGACCACCCCACCAAGTTCCCGGCCAAGCAGCGCTTCTATGAAGACTTGCAACAGTTGCTGGAGAGCCAGTTCAGCAATGACCAGGCGCTGGTGGTGATGGGCGACATCAACATTTCCCCGGAAGACATCGACATCGGCATTGGCGCCGACAACGCCAAGCGCTGGCTCAAGACTGGCAAGTGCAGCTTCCTGCCGGAAGAACGCGAGTGGATGGCCCGCCTGAAAAATTGGGGCCTGGTGGACAGCTTCCGTCACCTCAACCCAGAGGTTGCAGACCGCTTCAGCTGGTTCGACTACCGCAGCCGTGGCTTTGAGGACGAACCCAAGCGCGGCCTGCGCATCGACGTGATCCTGGCCTCCAATGGCCTGCTGCCGCGGGTCAAGGATGCCGGGGTGGATTACGAGCTGCGTGGATTGGAAAAGCCGTCGGACCATGCGCCGATCTGGCTTGAACTGAGCTGATCGCCCTGACGGGGCCGCCCTCTCGGCCCCGTCATATTTATGCAACCTGCCTGACTTACTCTCGCGGCACTCCCTTTGGCTTGAGAAGGTGCCGGCATGAGGCTGCGCGTTCTGTTCCTGCTGGTGCTTTTCCCCCTCTTCGCTGTTTCCGCTCCCCTTCCCGTTCCTGATCAAGGTCCTGCTTTGCGTATCCAGGGTTCCAATACCATTGGCGCGGCACTGGGTCCTGCACTGGTCAAAGGCTTGATGCAACAGCTGGGCTTGCAGGCGGTGCACAGCGAACCGGCCGAAGGTGCCAATGAACAACGCGTGATCGGCAAGACACGCCAGGGCAAGACGGTGAGCATCGAAGTCGCCGCTCACGGGTCAAGTACCGGTTTCGCGGCGCTAAAAAAGGCCACAGCCGACCTGGCAGCTTCATCGCGCCCGATAAAAGACAGCGAACTGGTAGACCTCGAACCCCTCGGCGACCTGAAAAGCCCCGAAGCCGAACAGGTGATAGCCATCGATGGCCTGGCCATCATCCTCCACCCGCAAAACCCGTTGAACACCCTGAATACCGAGCAACTGGCGCAGATCTTCAATGGCGAAGTCAGTACCTGGGAGGCGCTCGGTGGCGTCGGAGGGCCGATTCATCTGTACGCGCGGGATGATCAATCCGGCACCTACGATACGTTCAAGGACCTGGTACTGCGTCTGCGTGGCAAGCCGCTCGCGCCGGGCGCCAAGCGTTTCGAATCCAGCGAGCAACTCTCCGACGCGGTCAGCCAGGATCCCCAGGGCATTGGCTTTATCGGGCTGCCCTACATCCGCCAGGCCAAAGCGGCGGCGATAGTGGATGGCGACTCGCAACCCATGTTGCCGTTGAACAGCCTGATTGCGACCGAGGATTATCCGCTGTCACGTCGGCTGCTCTTTTACTTGCCGCCGTTGAGTCGCAATCCATGGGCCAAGGCGTTGGTGGACTTCAGCCAAAGCAGCAAGGGCCAGGCGATCGTGGCAGCCAATGGTTTTATCGCGCAGCAGGTACAGGCGATGGCCGTGGAGCCGCGTACTTCGATGCCTGATGACTATCAAGCGATTGCGCGGGATGCCCAGCGCCTGACGGTGAATTTTCGTTTCGAGGAAGGCAGCGCAAGCCTGGACAGCAAGGCCCGCCAGGATTTGCAGCGGGTGGTGGCGTACCTCAAAAGCCACAACAAGCTGGACAAGCAGGTGACGCTGGTGGGCTTTGGCGATGCCAAGAACGATCCGCAGCGGGCAGCATTGCTGTCAAAGTTGCGGGCAATGGCAGTGCGCCGGGAATTGGTCAAGAACGGCGTGGTGCTGCGCGATATCCGCGGGTTTGGCGCGCAAATGCCGGTGGCGGCGAATACGGCGGATGAAGGGCGGATCAAGAATCGGCGGGTGGAGGTTTGGGTGTATTGAATACCCAACCTCCCCGCCTATTGCTGTTTATTGCCCGCTGCGCATCAGTTCTTTCGGCACATACTTGCCAATCTCAAACTTGCCGATCGCCGCCCGGTGCACTTCATCCGGGCCATCGGCCAGGCGCAAGGTACGTTGCATGGCGTACATGTAGGCCAGCGGGAAGTCGTTGGAGACACCAGCGCCGCCATGGATCTGGATCGCACGATCGATCACCTTCAAGGCCACATTCGGTGCAACCACCTTGATCTGGGCGATTTCGCTTTTCGCGACTTTGTTACCCACGGTGTCCATCATGTAGGCTGCTTTCAAGGTCAGCAGGCGCGCCATGTCGATTTCCATGCGCGAGTCGGCGATCTTGTCGATATTGCCGCCCAGGCGCGCCAATGGCTTACCGAATGCAGTCCGGCTGACGGAACGCTTGCACATCAATTCCAGCGCGCGCTCGGCCATGCCGATGGAACGCATGCAGTGGTGGATACGGCCTGGGCCAAGGCGGCCCTGGGCGATTTCAAAGCCACGGCCCTCACCCAGCAACACGTTTTCGTAGGGTACGCGCACATTGTCGAACAGCACTTCGGCATGGCCGTGGGGTGCGTCGTCGTAGCCGAACACCGGCAGCGGGCGCACGATCTTCACGCCGGGGGTATCCACCGGCACCAGGATCATCGAGTGTTGCTGGTGACGCGGCGCGTCCGGGTTGCTCAGGCCCATGAAGATCAAGATCTTGCAGCGCGGGTCGCAGGCGCCGGAGGTCCACCATTTCTTGCCGTTGATCACCCACTCATCACCTTGGCGTTCGGCGCGGGCAGCCATGTTGGTGGCGTCGGATGAGGCGACGTCGGGTTCGGTCATGGCGAATGCAGAACGGATCTCGCCGCGCAGCAGTGGCTCCAGCCAGCGTTGTTTCTGCTCTTCGTTGGCATAGCGCACCAACACTTCCATATTGCCGGTGTCAGGCGCCGAGCAGTTGAACGGTTCCGGGCCCAACAGCGAACGTCCCATGATTTCGGCCAACGGTGCGTATTCAAGGTTGGTGAGGCCGGCGCCCAGCTCGGATTCCGGCAGGAACAGGTTCCACAAACCTTCGGCTTTAGCCTTCGCCTTCAGCTCTTCCATGATTGCGGTGGGCTGCCAGCGGTCGCCTTCGCTGACCTGGCGTTCGAACACCGGCTCGGCCGGGTAAACGTAAGCGTCCATGAACGCAGTGACGCGTTCACGCAGTTCCTGAACCTTGGGCGAATAGGCGAAATCCATGAGCAGCTCCCTTCTCTGAGAGGTTGTTTAGGTCATGAAGTCGATGCTAGATGAGCTACGAAAATTTACCTAACCTATTCTCGGCGTGTATTAACATTCATCACCGATATATGATCGACGTATGGCCACCTAACAATAAGAGCGCAACGAAATGAATCTGAGCAAGGTCGACCTCAACCTCTTCATCGTCTTTGACGCTATCTACACCGAAGCTAACCTGACCCGCGCCGGACAGATTGTCGGCATCACCCAACCGGCGGTGTCCAACGCTCTGGCACGTCTTCGGGAAACCTTCAACGACCCATTGTTCGTGCGCACCGCCCAGGGCATGGTGCCCACGCCGATGGCGCAGAACATCATCGGGCCGGTGCGCAATGCGCTGTCATTGCTGCGGGTGTCGGTGCAAGAGAGCCGCATCTTCAACCCGCAACAGGCGGCCAAGACTTATCGCATCAGCATGACCGACCTCACCGAGGCGGTGATCCTGCCACTGTTGTTCCAGCGCCTGCGCCGCCTGGCGCCCACGGTGGTCATCGAGAGTTTCCTGTCCAAGCGCCGCGAAACCACCAAGGAACTGGCTGCTGGGCGCCTGGACTTTGCCGTGGACGCGCCGCTCAACACCGACCCGCAGGTACGCCACGTCAAGCTGATGGAAGACCGCTACGTGTGCGCCATGCGCAAGGGCCATCCGCTGGCGGGCAAGGACAAGCTGAGCCTGGATGATTACCTGGGGCTGACCCACATCCATATCTCCAGCCGGCGCAACGGCCTGGGCCATGTGGACCTGGCGCTGGGCAAGATGGGCCTGCAACGCAAGATCGCCCTGCGCTCCCAGCACTACCTGATGGCCTCGCAGGTGTTGCAGCAGACCGACATGGTCATGACCGTGCCCGAGCGCTTCGCGCGCCGCCATGAATTGCATTGGTTCAACCTGCCGGTCAACGACGTGCCGCCGGTGGAAACCCACCTGTACTGGCACGAAAGCACCGACCAAGACCCGGCGAACCGCTGGATGCGCGAGCAAATGATCGAGTTGTGCCAGCAGGTGACGGCGCACGAGAAAAAGCTCGACAAACAACAATCCTGAGATTGTCACACCCCCTGTAGGAGCTGGCTTGCCGGCGAAAAACGCACAGTCACCGCACTTGTCCGGGCTTGCTGCGTCATCGTTGACGACCATCGCCGGCAAGCCGGCTCCTACAGTGATCGCTTGACGTTAACGTCAACCAGCCATTAGCTTAGCGCCCAAGACATTTTCTCGGGCATCGCCATGAGCACCACCTACAGCATCTCCGACCTCGCCCGCGAGCTCGACATCACCACCCGCGCCATTCGCTTCTACGAAGAACAAGGCTTGCTGGCCCCGGAACGTCGGGGTCAGGAGCGCATCTACTCGGCCCGGGACAAGGTCAGCCTCAAGCTGATCCTGCGGGGCAAGCGCATCGGTTTTTCCCTGGCCGAGTGCCGCGAACTCATCGAGCTCTACGACCCCAGCAGCGGTAACCACGTGCAACTCAACAGCATGCTGGCGAAAATCGCCGAGCGCCGTGAGCAGCTTGAGCAGCAGTTGCTGGATATCGAACAAATGAAGCTGGAACTGGACACCGCCGAAGAGCGCTGCACCCAGGCCCTGGCCCACACCCTGCGCCAGGCCGGCCATTGATCATGAGGTAATTACCATGTCCCTCCCTTCACACGTCCGCCTGGTGGAAGTCGGCCCGCGCGACGGCCTGCAGAATGAAGCCCAGCCCATCAGCGTGGCGGACAAGGTCCGGTTGGTGGACGCCCTCAGCGCTGCTGGCTTGAGCTACATCGAAGTCGGCAGTTTTGTATCTCCCAAGTGGGTGCCGCAGATGGCGGGTTCAGCCGAGGTGTTCGCGCAGATCCAGCGCAAGCCCGGTGTGACCTATGGGGCCCTGGCGCCGAACCTGCGCGGGTTCGAGGACGCATTGGCGGCCGGCGTAAAGGAAGTGGCGGTGTTTGCGGCGGCGTCCGAGGCGTTTTCCCAGCGCAATATCAACTGCTCCATCAGCGAAAGCCTGGAGCGCTTCGCGCCGATCATGGCGGCCGCCAGGCAGCACGGGGTCAGCGTGCGCGGTTATGTGTCGTGCGTGCTGGGTTGCCCGTATGAGGGTGAGATCGCGCCGGAGCAAGTGGCGGCGGTCGCGCGGGAATTGTATGCCATGGGCTGCTATGAGGTGTCCCTCGGCGACACCATCGGCACCGGCACGGCGGGCGCGACGCGGCGGTTGTTCGAGGTGGTCGCCGCGCAGGTGCCACGGGACAAGCTGGCCGGGCATTTCCACGACACCTATGGCCAGGCCATCGCGAATATCTACGCCAGCCTGCTGGAAGGAATCACGGTGTTCGACAGCTCTATCGCGGGCCTCGGCGGCTGCCCATACGCCAAGGGCGCCAGCGGTAACGTCGCTACCGAAGATGTGCTGTACCTGCTCGACGGCCTGGGCATCGAGACGGGTGTTGATCTGGAGGCATTGATTGGCGCGGGCCAGCAAATCAGCAACGTGCTGGGCCGGCCGACAGGGTCACGCGTGGCCAAGGCGCGTAACGCCGGTTGAGTAGCTTAGCCGTGACAATGTGTTACCGCACGCCTACACATCGAGTAACACGGGAACATTTTTTGTCGTATTTTCTGCAAGCGAAATCCTATAAAAAAATCAAACCATTGATTTTAAAGGTTTTTTAAAAGTTGGCACGGCTTCTGCTATCTCTATGGCATAACAAGAATAAAAAGCGCCAAACCTAATAAAAATAAGACGAAACGACTCTGACATAACAAAAACAACACGGCAGAGACGCAGCTAACAGATTTTTTTGGAGAAGATGTGCTTCGCAGGGTACGGCGTGCCGAAACCCGCAACCGGTTAGAGAAAAATAAAACTACCTCAGGTAGCTACCCACTGGTTGGATCGTTAACGAAGAAGCAGATCAGCGCTCAAAAAAATACGTTTGCTCTTGACCCCGGATGGGGGTCGCCAAAAACAGCGGTAAAGGGTAACGGTTGCCAAAAACAACAATAGACCGCCCCTCAATAATAAAAAAGAGCACGCAACGACAAATTAAAGGGGACCCTCGGGTCCCCTTTGTGCTGTCTGTAGGAATGCTTATCAGGCGATGCGTTCAAGCTTGTTGACCCGCCCCTGGTGGGCGCATCAAATTCAGACCTGAGCGCCGTGCGTCGCGTCGACTTTTCCAAGCACGCTTCGTGTCAAGGTTTGTAGATTAAGTCTTTCCTCTCGCGCTCGCTCGGCACCGAGCAGCTTCATTTCGTCATTGTAAAAAACACTTTGCATCGAGCCATCCACCAGTATCTCATCCTTGGTCTTGCCCAACAGGCTCGCCAGTCGGTCGACCACTTCATCATGCTTTGCCTGCCAGGCATCTTTTGTCGCTTGATCTGCAGCGTTATCCTGAGCGTCTTGTAATGCTGAAAGTTCATCCAACGCCGCGCTTTTCTCGTCTATTTCCTCAATAACCGGCTCCATCAACGACGCGAATTCTCGTGAGTAGTGGCTGCGAAGATGTTTCTCCCAAAACGCCCTCTCCAAAAAAAAATCAACCTTGTTGTTGATAACACGCTCATCCACGATCACTTGTGCATAGGCATCATCGATAGCCGCCTGGCTCACATTAGCTTGCTGAGGAAACAGCATGCCGCGGGACTTGACCGGTAATCCAAGCCTGTCCGCCAGCCTGGTTCGATAGGCAAGAATGACTTCGACCTGCTCAGTAAAACCACGCCCTCGCGCTTCGACATCCCGCTGAGCGATGACGTCTACCAGCTTCAGGCGAAATAGCTGTTCGCCAGTGGCAATAAGCTTGCCTTCCGCATCTCCCTCTCCTGCCATCTCAAGCGCCTTGGCCGCCAACAGCTCACTTTCCAGGTTCATGAACTCAACCGAACTGCCGTCACCACAAGTGATTCGATCATCAGCGGCCTTGAATAACGACTCACGAATGGCCTGGCTTTCCTTCGCGGCTTCAAGCATCTCCCAGACCCGCTCCGCCATTGCAGGACGGGTCACGCCAGAGGCGTATTCGGCGCAACGGGTGGTGTCTGCCAGCACGGTGAAAAACGCATCCGACTGAGGGTTGAGCTTGACCTCATCCCAAGTCATGCCCCGGCGGGCCCGCTCAGTTACTGGAGAGTCGTGCAGCCAAAGCTCTCGCGCTTCATCGTGCGTAACGTGATCGCCCCATTGCGCCTGATCCAACGGTTCAAGTCGAAAACGTGCACGGGTCGCTGCCGAAAACGGATTGTCATGCAAGTTGATTCGATCCAGATGCTGGTAAGCGTACTCAGGCAAAGTGGTGATTCGATTTGAATGCAGGTCGATCATGGCCAGGTTGGTCAACTGCTCAGCGCCAGCGGGAAACGTTGTGGTTCCAGTGTTCGCCAGGTAAATCTGGTTGAGATTGCGCAGCCCGTGCAGATTGGCCACCCACCCCAATTGGCGGTTACCGGAGAGCCTGAGAATCTTCAAACTCTGCATGCGTTCCAGGCGCATACGGCTCTGTTCGGTCAGTCGGATAGCGTTATTACTCAAGTCGAGCTTGGTCACCGCGCCGTCAGCAAACTCCGGCAACCGGGTGAGGTGGTTATCGCTCATATTCAGCCAGCGCAAGCGCCTGAATGAACTCAGAAAGGGCAAGGAAGCGTCTGTCAGCGCCATTCGAGGTAAAACCAAACTGCCCACATGATCCATATTGGCGGTGATCGGGGGTAACTCTCCGACAACCTCGTCGGACAAATCGAGAATGTGACCGATGGGCGTTTGATCTGAGGCGAACGCTTGCGGGGAGGTCCGCCGCCAGACTCCTTTCAGGGTATTGGCGACTCTGCGCCGGTCCCTGGCAGAACCAACCGCGCCCGTCTCCTGCTCCCAGTCCTTCAAATCGGCATTAAGTTGATTGAACTCCTGCTCAAGCTGCTCCAGTCTTGCCAACATTCCGGCATCGTCAAGCTCCCTGAGGCCCAGCATCTCTTCTACCGCTTCGATGGACTTTGACGGATAGAGCTTTGCCGCTTTCATTTCACACACAAAAGGCCGGCGGCCAGCGCCTCTCAACGGGCTTAGTGGATAACCAAAACGTCCGTCAGCGAGGCGCATTGGCGGTTTATACCCTGGTTTCACAGGCTGCATTTTCAGTAACTTGCGCAATTGATCACGTGGCATCAGCGGCTTCTGCTGCAGCGCTTGTTTCAGGCTCGCGCCACGGTCACCGGCCGTCAACTTCATCACCGTCAAATCCTCTGGCGAAACCGCCGCCTGCATAGCTCCATAGATATCGGCCTGCTGGTTCAATACTCCGAACTTGTCATCCCGTACTTCATAAAGATTTTGTGGTCCAAACTTGATCAAAAGTCGCTTCGCCGCCACACCCTCCGGCCCTATGGAGTCGACAACGCGCTCACCTCCTTCGCTGGTCTTTTCCAGCACCTCGATGCGCAGGTCAGATGGCCAGCCAGGCAGCGTCTTCACGCTATGCAGAACCATACGTTGGGTATCGTCATTGCCCAGGGTCTTGCGATAGAGCCCTTCGTAAGCCCGCGCCAAGCGTACTTCTTGTTGATAGCAGCGGGCCTCCTCTGCCAAACGCAACGGTACGCGTTGGTGCTGCTCGATCATCTGCACTTCAGCCTTGCTGGCGTGGCTCAACAGCTCTTGCGCCACACTATCGGGCAGCGATCCGAACGACCGTTTGAGCAATCCGACCGCTGCACCGCTTTCGCTCTCGGTTGCCGCATAACGTTGGGCGAAAAGATCGGCCTGGTCTTTCGCCAATAATGACGCGCTCACACCCGGTTTTTTTTCACTCGCGATTGTCTCGTCGATGTCAAAACGCTTGAGAATGTCTGCCAATAGACCCGGGACGCGCCCCTGGTCTACATGCATCTTGCGCAACATGCTGCTATCCACCGCAGCCATTTGGCAGATGCGCTCAAGCTTTAAGGGTTGCTGTCCAAGTCTCTGCGCCACTGGCCCCAGCCGCTGCATCAATTGCGGCGTGGTCCATGTCAGCGGATTTTCATGTTCATGTATCCAAGCCCCAGCCTCCGTAAGGCGAACCTGCGGCGAGTAGGCTGAAGGGTTTTGCGGATGCACAATCCGGTAGATGTTACCGGTGCCAGACGGCTCCACCAGGTAATGCCCGTCGTTTTCCGCCAGGTATAAATTATCGTCGTGTTCAAACAACCCGTTTGCATTGGCCTTCAAGGATTCGGGCAGTGCTACCTGTCGCAGGTAAGGTTTCAGCCCAGGCGCATACAAACGCACATTGGCGTCAGGACAACGGACGTGTGCCAGTGCCTGGACAAACGGGGTCTTGATCATCGGCAACAGCTTGGCGCCTACAACTGCCGTCGTCACATTAAAGGCTACGGCCGAAACGTGCGCCCACGCCTCTTTCATGTCGCCCTCTTCCCAAGCCTCTGCGCCCGTAGCAATCTCATAGAGCATTTGCACCGCGCCAATCAACAGCATCAACGGCGCCAGTTGCGGGACGACAAATGAGGCAACATTCACCACGGTCAACGCAACACTGGCCAACGACATCAACCATGCGTTACGGGCGTTGTCATCGGCACGGGCGGTGGATACCACCATCGCCCGTGCATTGCTCAATATTAAATCGACTTTTTGCAGAGAATGATCACCCCACGTCCTAGGCATGCTGATGCCATAACCTGTTGACCAAGTACCGGTGCTTGTTTTTGCAGGATCGAAATCTTCGTCTTCGGCATACATATTGAGTTGATCAAGGTGAAGTTTCACGGTACTAAAAAATTTCGTTTGTTGCTCGTAGGGCACACACTGGCTGAAAAACCGTCGATACTCGCCCGAGCACAATCTTTCGACGAGATCAGTCTGAAGACCGCCAAGATCGGCGTACTCTTTCAACTCGCAAATAGGATCTCCAGGAATAAAGACAATACAAGGTTCCCTGTGAAACACTTTGACGCCCCGCACATACCCGAATCTCAGGGGCCCGATAACAATGATCTGCTTTAGCTCAACATGCAGCATTTTCAAGTTTGAGAAATGTACACTCTTGCCTCTCCACGTCACATCAGCCTTCCAAAAAGCCAGCTCTTTTAATAGCGTGTAGGCGTCTAGCTTTATAGTGCCGAGTTCCAGCGCTACTTCAGCGGCGAATAATAACTGCTGCCTCGTTGAAGCCGTGATTCGACTACGCACCCTTGCGGCATCGTTGTCTGAAACTCCCTCAGGTTTGTCCGGCGGTTTGACAATTGACGTTACATGCGCCAGATACAGCTTGCCCAAATCCAGGTCTCGACATAAGCCGGCAAACACATGAGGCTTGAGAGGGTCATTACGCGCTAGCACTGCCCCTGCGTTGAACGTCGTTGGCGCGGGCCGCCGATGAAAGTCGTAATGCGTGATAAGACTGGAATCGTCGTCATTTGATTCAACGGCCTCATTCGCGGAAAAGTTCTGCAGGGCCGCCTCTATCAAGCTGAGACCTGTGTAGTAGCAATATCCTGTTGCTTCAACGCCGAAGACCTTTGACCGATCAGCTGCCATGAATTCCTTACGCGCAAAAAAAACACGCTTTACATCAATGAATCGCCCGGTTTTCTGTTGTATGGCTGCCTGCAGCAAGGGTTCGGCGAATTCGATAGCACCTTTTAAATCCTTTAAAATCCCATCCAGCATATTAAGCGCACCCATACTTCTCTGATGAGCCGCTTCCAAGACTTTCCGTCTGTCCGGGGTCAGCGTTTTATACCAGTGCGGAATATTCAACTCCCACTCATGTAACGCTTGTTTTCGCTTGACTGCTGCAGCGCTGTACCAAGATGACAGGCGCGCCTGCACAACGACGCCATGAACACTGCGCGTATCGTTTACCGGATTTTTTCCACTTTGTTCAAGGTCTGCCATGTGGCGAACTCTAATTGGCCGAATGAACGGTCAATATGTGATATTCGAGTGCCAACAGAGAGGTATATAAGCACCTTCAGTCCTGCCCCTTAATAAGCTGGCAGGACTGGCGGTCCATCAGAAACGAAGAAGCCCATAATCGCCAATACTGATCTCGCGCATGCGGAATTTCTGGACCTTGCCCGTCACCGTCATCGGAAACTCATCCACGAACTTGAAGTACTTGGGCGTCTTGAAGTGCGCGATACGTCCCTTGCACCACGTCTGGAGTTCCAGCTCACTGGCCACATGGCCCGGATGGAACTTGATCCACGCGACGATCGCTTCACCGTAGCGCTCATCCGGAATGCCGATGACCTGCACATCCGCTACCGCCGGATGGGTGAAGAAAAATTCTTCCAGCTCACGCGGGTACACGTTCTCGCCGCCACGAATGATCATGTCCTTGTTGCGCCCGGCGATGCACACGTAGCCCTGGGCGTCCATGCTCGCCAGGTCGCCGGTGTGCATCCAGCCGGCGGCGTCGATGGCCTCGCGGGTGGCGTCGGGATTGTTCCAGTATCCGAGCATCACACTGTAGCCACGGGTACAAAGTTCGCCGATCTCGCCGCGCACAACGGTGTTGCCGTCGGCGTCGATGATCTTGTTTTCAAGTTGCGGCTGAGTGCGGCCAACCGTGGTCACGCGGCGCTCCAGATCGTCATCCGCGCCGGTCTGCAAGGACACCGGGCTGGTTTCCGTCATGCCATAGGCAATTTGCACTTCACTCATGTGCATCTCGCTGATCACGCGGCGCATGACTTCGATAGGGCATGTGGCGCCGGCCATGATGCCGGTGCGCAAGGTGGACAGGTCGAACTCACCAAGGCGCGGGTGATCGAGCATGGCGATGAACATGGTGGGCACGCCGTACAGACCGGTGGCGCGTTCTTCGGCGACGGTAGTGAGTGTCAGCAGTGGGTCGAAACCATCATTGGGATAAATCATGGTGGTGCCGTGGGTGATGCAACCCAGGTTGCCCATGACCATGCCAAAGCAGTGGTACAGCGGCACCGGGATCACCGGTCGGTCCTGCGCGGTCAGGCCCAGGCTTTCGCCGACCATGTAGCCGTTATTGAGGATGTTGTGGTGGCTGAGGGTGGCGCCCTTGGGGAAGCCGGTGGTGCCGGAGGTGTACTGGATATTCACGGGTTGGTCGAAATGCAGGCTGGCCTGGCGGCTGTGCAACTGTTCGGGAGGGACGCCTGCACCGAGGGCCAATAGCTGCGACCAAGGCATGAATCCTGGGGGAGGACTGGGGTCGAGGCTGATCATGCCGCGCAGGTCGGGTTTCAATTCCTGCAACATCGCATGGTAATCGGACGTCTTGAACGACCCGGCGCACACCAGCCACTGACAGCCGGATTGCTTGAGCACGTAGTCCAATTCACTGCTGCGGTAGGCCGGGTTGATATTCACCAGGATCACGCCGAGCTTGGCACTGGCAATCTGGCTGATGCACCACTCGGCGCAATTGGGTGCCCAGATGCCCAGACGATCGCCGGTCTGCATGCCCAGAGCGAGAAACGCACGGGCGTGCACATCGACCGCTTCGGCCAATTGCCGCCAGGTGTAGCGGTGCTGCTGATGACGCACCACCAAGGCCTCACCCTCGGGGAATTGCGCGACGGTTCGGTCAAAGGCTTGGCCAATAGTCATGGCCAGCAAGGTCTTGTCCTGGGAGCCACGGCTGTAGCTCTGGTTTGGTTGATCCATAACGACCCCTGTTGTCTTTTTTGTAGGTTGACGTAAACGTAAACTACGATTGACAGCGCCGCAACGCAAGCTTACGTTAACGTAAAGGTGAGCGCCCTCCCCTGGCGCACCCTCCACACAAAAACAACGCTCACATTAAGGTGCCTGTCCATGAGTTACCCGTCCCTGAACTTCGCCCTCGGTGAAACCATCGACATGCTGCGCGACCAGGTGCAGTCCTTCGTGAGCAAGGAAATCGCGCCGCGCGCGGCACAGATCGACAGTGACAACCTGTTCCCCGCCGACCTGTGGCAGAAATTCGGCGACATGGGCCTGTTGGGCATCACCGTCCCGGAAGAATACGGCGGCGCCGGCCTGGGTTACCTGGCCCACGTGGTGGCGATGGAAGAGATCAGCCGTGGCTCGGCCTCGGTGGCGTTGTCCTACGGCGCACACTCGAACCTGTGTGTGAACCAGATCAATCGCAACGGTAACCACGCACAGAAACTCAAGTACCTTCCCAAACTCATCAGCGGCGAACACGTCGGCGCCCTGGCCATGAGCGAGCCGAATGCCGGTTCCGATGTGGTCTCGATGAAACTGCGCGCCGACAAACGCGGCGATCATTATGTGCTCAACGGCAGCAAGACCTGGATCACCAATGGCCCCGACGCCAGCACCTACGTGATCTACGCCAAGACCGACCTGGAGAAAGGCCCTCACGGCATCACCGCCTTCATCGTCGAGCGTGACTGGAAAGGCTTCAGCCGCAGCAACAAGTTCGACAAGCTGGGCATGCGCGGCTCCAACACCTGCGAGCTGTTTTTCGATGACGTTGAAGTACCCGAAGAAAACATCCTCGGCGTGCTCAATGGCGGCGTGAAAGTGCTGATGAGCGGCCTGGACTACGAACGCGTGGTGCTGTCCGGCGGCCCCACCGGGATCATGCAAGCCTGCATGGACCTGATCGTGCCCTATATCCACGACCGCAAGCAGTTCGGCCAGAGCATTGGCGAATTCCAGCTGATCCAGGGCAAGGTGGCCGACATGTACACCCAGCTCAACGCCAGTCGCGCCTATCTGTACGCGGTGGCCCAGGCTTGCGAGCGTGGCGAAACCACGCGCAAGGATGCGGCCGGGGTGATCCTTTACAGCGCCGAACGCGCCACGCAGATGGCACTCGACGCGATCCAGATCCTGGGCGGTAACGGCTATATCAATGAATTCCCTGCCGGTCGGCTGCTGCGGGACGCCAAGCTGTATGAAATCGGCGCCGGCACCAGTGAGATCCGCCGGATGCTGATCGGTCGCGAACTCTTCAACGAAACCCGCTGAAGGAGCGCACCATGGCCACCTTGCATACCCAACTCAACCCACGTTCGGCGGAGTTCGCCGCCAACAGCGCGGCGATGCGCCAACAGGTCGACGCGCTGCACAGCCTGCTCGCTCACGTGCAGCAAGGCGGCGGCGCCAAGGCCCAGGAGCGGCACACCTCACGCGGCAAACTGTTGCCCCGCGAGCGCATCAACCGTTTGCTCGACCCCGGCTCGCCGTTCCTTGAACTCAGCCAACTGGCCGCCCATCAGGTGTATGGCGAAGACGTGCCTGCCGCCGGGGTGATTGCCGGGATCGGCCGGGTGGAAGGCGTCGAATGCATGATCGTCGCCAACGACGCGACGGTGAAAGGCGGCTCCTACTACCCGCTCACCGTGAAAAAACACCTGCGCGCCCAGACGATCGCCGAGCAGAACCGCCTGCCGTGCATCTACCTGGTGGACTCCGGCGGCGCCAACTTGCCGCGTCAGGATGAAGTGTTCCCCGACCGCGAACACTTCGGGCGGATCTTCTTCAACCAGGCCAACATGAGCGCCCGAGGCATCCCGCAGATCGCAGTGGTAATGGGCTCGTGTACCGCCGGTGGCGCCTATGTGCCGGCCATGGCCGACGAAGCGATCATGGTGCGCAACCAGGCCACCATCTTCCTTGCCGGCCCGCCGCTGGTGAAAGCCGCGACGGGTGAAGTGGTCAGCGCCGAAGACCTCGGCGGTGCCGATGTGCACTGCAAGATCTCCGGCGTGGCCGACCACTATGCCGACAGCGACGAACACGCCCTGGCCCTGGCCCGACGCAGTGTGGCCAACCTCAATTGGCGCAAACAGGGCGAGTTGCTGCAACGCCCGCCCGTGGCGCCGTTGTACAGCAGTGAGGAGCTGTATGGCGTGATCCCGGCCGATGCCAAGCAGCCCTTTGATGTGCGTGAAGTGATCACGCGGCTGGTGGACGGTTCAGTGTTCGATGAGTTCAAGGCGCTGTTCGGGACCACGCTGGTGTGCGGCTTTGCACACCTGCATGGTTACCCGATTGCGATCCTGGCCAACAACGGGATTCTGTTTGCCGAGGCCGCGCAAAAAGGCGCGCACTTTATCGAACTAGCCTGCCAGCGTGGCATTCCGCTGCTGTTCCTGCAGAACATCACCGGGTTCATGGTCGGCCAGAAATACGAAGCCGGTGGCATCGCCAAGCACGGTGCCAAGCTGGTCACCGCAGTGGCCTGCGCCAAGGTACCGAAGTTCACGGTGATCATCGGCGGCAGCTTTGGCGCCGGTAACTATGGCATGTGCGGCCGCGCCTATGACCCGCGCTTCCTGTGGATGTGGCCGAATGCACGCATCGGCGTGATGGGCGCCGAACAGGCGGCCGGCGTGCTGGTGCAGGTCAAGCGCGAGCAGGCTGAACGCGCCGGCGTGGGGTTCAGCGCCGAAGAAGAGTCCGCCATCAAGCAGCCGATCCTCGACCAGTACGAAACCCAGGGCCACCCCTACTACTCCAGCGCGCGCCTGTGGGACGACGGTGTGATTGACCCGTTGCAGACCCGTGACGTGCTGGCCCTGGCCTTGTCCGCTTCGCTGAATGCCCCCATCGAGCCGAGCCGCTTCGGCGTGTTCCGCATGTAAATGGAGCTGTATCCCATGAGCGACTTCAACACCCTCGAACTGATCACCGACCGCCGTGGCTTTGCCACGCTGTGGCTCAGTCGTGAAGCCAAGAACAACGCGTTCAACGCAGAGATGATCCGCGAACTGATCATCGCCCTCGACCACGTACAGGGTGATCCATCCCTGCGCTTTCTGGTGCTGCGCGGGCGCGGCAAGCATTTCAGCGCCGGGGCCGACCTGGCCTGGATGCAGCAATCGGCCGAGCTGGATTACCACACCAATCTGGACGATGCCCGTGAGTTGGCCGAGTTGATGTACAACCTGGCCAAGTTGAAAATCCCGACCCTGGCGGTGGTGCAAGGCGCGGCCTACGGCGGTGCGCTGGGCTTGATCAGTTGCTGTGACATGGCGATTGGTGCGGACGATGCGCAGTTCTGTCTGTCAGAAGTGCGCATTGGCCTGGCGCCGGCGGTGATCAGTCCGTTCGTGGTGCAAGCCATCGGCGAGCGTGCAGCACGGCGCTATGCGTTGACCGCTGAGCGCTTTGGTGGCCAACGGGCACGGGAGATCGGTTTGTTGGCGGAAAGCTATCCGATCAGCGAGTTGGATCAACAGGTCGAACAGTGGATTGCCAACCTCCTGCAAAACAGCCCGGCGGCCATGCGCGCCAGCAAGGACTTGCTGCGCGAAGTGGGCCACGGTGCCCTCACCCCGGCCCTGCGCCGCTATTGCGAAAACGCCATTGCGCGCATCCGTGTCAGCGCCGAAGGCCAGGAAGGCCTGCGCGCCTTCCTGCAAAAACGTCCACCCAGCTGGCAGTCGCAGGAGCCGCGTTCATGAGCATGTTGACGACCCTACTGGTGGCCAACCGTGGCGAGATTGCTTGCCGAGTGATGCGCACCGCCAAGGCCATGGGCCTGACCACCGTGGCGGTGCACAGCGCCACTGACCGCGATGCGCGCCACAGCCGTGAGGCGGATATCCGCGTCGACCTGGGCGGCAGCAAGGCCACTGACAGCTACCTGCAAATCGACAAACTGATCGCTGCAGCCCAGGCCAGCGGTGCCCAGGCGATCCATCCGGGTTACGGTTTTTTGTCGGAGAACGCAGGTTTTGCCCGCGCGATTGAAGCGGCCGGATTGATCTTTCTCGGCCCGCCCGCCTCGGCCATCGATGCCATGGGCAGCAAGTCGGCCGCCAAGGCCTTGATGGAAACCGCCGGGGTCCCCTTGGTACCGGGTTACCACGGCGAAGCCCAGGACCTGGAGACCTTCCGCGCAGCCTGCGAGCGCATCGGCTATCCCGTGCTGCTCAAGGCTACGGCGGGTGGAGGCGGCAAGGGCATGAAGGTGGTCGAGGATGTCAGCCAGTTGGCCGAAGCCCTGGCCTCGGCACAGCGCGAGGCACTGTCGTCCTTCGGCAATGGGCAGATGTTGGTGGAAAAGTACCTGCTCAAGCCACGCCATGTGGAGATCCAGGTGTTTGCCGATCAGCATGGACATTGCCTGTACCTCAATGAACGTGACTGCTCGATCCAGCGTCGTCACCAGAAGGTCGTCGAAGAGGCGCCAGCACCGGGACTGAGTGTTGAACAGCGCAAGGCCATGGGCGAAGCCGCCGTGCGCGCCGCCCAGGCCATCGGCTATGTCGGCGCAGGCACCGTGGAGTTCTTGCTGGACGCACGCGGTGAGTTCTTCTTCATGGAGATGAACACTCGACTGCAAGTGGAGCACCCGGTGACCGAGGCGATCACCGGCCTGGACTTGGTGGCCTGGCAAATCCGTGTCGCCCAGGGCGAGGCGTTGCCGATCACCCAGGAGCAGGTGCCGCTGGTCGGCCATGCGATCGAAGTGCGGCTGTATGCCGAAGACCCGGCCAATGACTTCCTGCCTGCCACCGGTCACCTGGCGCTGTACCGCGAATCCGCACCGGGCCCTGGGCGCCGCGTGGACAGCGGTGTGGAGCAAGGCGACAGCGTGTCGCCGTTCTACGATCCCATGCTCGGCAAGCTGATTGCCTGGGGTGAAGACCGTGAACAGGCGCGATTGCGATTGTTGGCCATGCTGGAGGAGTTTGCCATCGGCGGGCTCAAGACCAACCTGGGCTTCTTACGGCGGATTATCGGACACTCGGCATTTGCGGCAGCCGAGTTGGATACCGGGTTCATTCCGCGCTATCAGGAACAGTTGCTGCCGGCGCCTGGGGAATTGAGTGATGAATTCTGGCAAGCGGCGGGCGCGGCCTTCATTCAGAGCTTGCCGAAGGGTGATGGACCTTGGGGGGAGACGCGAGGGTTTCGTGCCGGGTTGCCTGCCGAAGTTTCGCTGCATCTGAGCTGCAATGGCCAGGATCGGTTAGTCACGCTGGCCGCGGATGCGCCGAACTTGCAAGGCGAACAGTTGCTGATCGAGCAACAAGGCGTGCGTCGCAGCCATCTGGCAGTTCGCAGCGGCATCCGCGTGTTTTTGCGCTGGGACGGCGAGATGCAGGGCGTGACAGTGTTCGACCCGATTGCGGCGGTTGAGGCCAACCAGTCCCATCAAGGCGGCCTGACGGCGCCGATGAACGGCAGTATCGTGCGGGTGCTGGTGGAGGTCGGCCAAAACGTTGAGGCCGGCACGCAACTGGTGGTGCTGGAGGCCATGAAGATGGAACACAGCATCCGCGCGCCTCAAGCCGGGGTGATCAAGGCGCTGTTCTGCCAGGAAGGTGAAATGGTCGCAGAAGGTTGCGCGTTGGTGGAACTCGAACCGGCCGGCTAGAACTTTGCCGTGGCTTGCACAACGACGCCCAGGATGTGGCAGTCATCAGTGAATAGCTGCTTTGGGTAGGTGGGATTGAGCGGCACCAGGTAGAGCTGGCCGCTTTCTTCCAGCAATTGGCGGAAGGTCGCCTGGGGGCTCGCGGCCCATTGGGCGACCACCAGCTTGCCAGGCTCGGCCTGAATGGCCGGGTCGACCAGGATCAGCATGCCCGCGCTGATGCTCAGTCCGCTGGGCGCGGTCATAGCGTCGCCGCTGACCGGCAGCCAGAACGCTTCGCCCTGGGCATGGTAATCGGTAAGTTCAAAGCGGGCAGCGCCATAGGCCGCACGCTCTTCACGGACCTCGCACAGCCCGCTCCAATCGCTGACCGGGTAGCGGAAATACGGGGTGTAGTGCTTCTGCACAGGGACTTCCTCGGCCCGCTCGCGAATGTCCAGCGCGACTTCCAGATACCCCAACCCCAACGCCGCCAACACCCGGTTCATATCCACGACGCTAGGCGCACGGCGTTTATTGAGCCAATGCCCCACGCCGCCTTGAGACATGCCCAGGCGCTCAGCCAATTCACCCTGCGTGACCTTGCGGTCTTCCATGTTGGCCTTGACCAACGCTATCCAGTTATCCATGGGCGCTGACAATACGTCACGCAGTTTTCAGGGCAATAAACAGTTTGTAGTAATCCATAAAACGACATGAATACGATACGTACTATCATCGGACATAAGGTTTTTGACACCCACGACAGAGTACCGCCCCTTATGACGACCAGCCCGTATCCCCTACCCGAAACCCCTGAAGACCACGACCTGCGTAGCAGCGGTGCCGTCCGGCGCGCATTGGACTTTTACTTGAAAGAAGATATGTCGACGACAGCCCCTGACGACGCCCTGTTCGCCATCAAACCAGGCATCAGCCAGGAGGAAGCCCTGGTGCACGCCTCGGACCTGTTGCGCAGTGCCGCAGCCACGGCGTATGAATCTGCGAGCAGCCACCAGGGCAATCATCGCGACCTGGCGTTTTCGGTGGTGTACTTGATTGATATGGCGAAGGCGATGGTGGAGCGGTCGTTGCAGGCGCCAGCGGCTCGAGCGAACGGATAACAGGCGCAGAAGAAAAATATTTCTATCTCACGGATAAAAACATTTGACTTGCAAATGATAATGATTATTATTGGACCTAGCTGATCGCGAGATCAGTCGATAGACCAAGGGACCTTAGGTCGGACTCTTGGAATATCTCCTCATCAGGCTAATCACGGTTTTTGACCCGGCTCTTTGGCCGGGTCTTTTTTTTGCCAGTTTCCCTGGCATGGCTTCAGGCTAATGAAGACTGTCTGTTGCTCGATGGCGCGCATGGTAGCAAAAGACCATCGTCAAAAGAAAGCCAGTCGAACGCTCTAGTCCAAACCTTTGCGAAATAGCGCTTGAGAATCAATCTCATAGATTCTAAGCTGCTGCGGCGTCAAGGATGACGCCCCCTCCCCCGTGCAATAATTTTGCGTCCAGTCTTTACCAGACTCCTGTGTAATATAGCCGCCACAACACTCATATTCAGGCAACCAGACTATGACCGTGGCCTTGACCTCCATTAAGATCAGCACCGACTTCGACAGTGGCAATATCCAGGTACTGGATGCCCACGATTCCCACCAGTTGTTGCTGGCGATCAAACCCGACACCCGTAGCCAGCATTTCCAATGGTTCCACTTCAAGGCCGAAGGCATGCACGTGGGCCACACCCACACTTTTCGCCTGAGTAACGCGGGTAAGTCTTCCTACCCACACGCGTGGAGCGGCTACAACGCCGTGGCGTCATACGACCATATCAACTGGTTTCGGGTGCCCTCGCGCTTTGATGGGGAAATCCTGCATATCAGCCTTGAGACCCGTGAGAGGCACGCCTGGATCGCCTATTTCGAACCCTACAGCCGTGAGCGTCACGACTGGCTGATCGAGCAAGCCTTGAACCGCGCCGGTACCCAACTGCTGGCCACCGGTAAAAGTGTCGAAGGCCGTGATATCCAACTGCTGCGTCGCGGCAAAGGCGGCGCCGGTCGACGCAAGGTCTGGATCATCGCCCAACAGCATCCTGGCGAACACATGGCCGAATGGTTTATGGAAGGCATCATCGAACGCCTGCAACAGGACGGTGATGACGAGTTGAAAAACCTGCTGAAAGTCGCCGACCTGTACCTGGTGCCCAACATGAACCCGGACGGCGCGTTCCACGGCCATCTGCGCACCAACGCCATGGGCCAGGACCTCAACCGCGCATGGCAGAGCGCCAGCCAAGCGATCAGCCCAGAAGTGTTGTTCGTGCAACAACAGATGGAAAAATACGGCGTCGACCTGTTCCTCGATATCCATGGCGACGAAGAAATCCCCTACGTCTTTACCGCCGGCTGCGAAGGCAATCCCGGCTACACCCCACGCATCGAGAGGCTGGAAAAACACTTCCGCAGCCACTTGAGCGGCCTGACCCGCGACTTCCAGACCACCTACGGCTACACCCGCGACCTGCCCGGCGAGGCCAATATGACCCTGGCGTGCAACGCGGTAGGCCAGCAATACGACTGCCTGTCACTGACCCTGGAGATGCCCTTCAAGGACAACGACGACGCCCCCAACGTTACAACCGGCTGGTCCGGTGAACGCTCCAAGCAACTGGGCAAGGACGTATTGAGCACGGTCGCCGATATCGTGACGGCCCTACGCTAACCCCAAGGAGCCGGCATGCCGGCTCCTACACACTCAGCGTTTACTGCCAGTCATGCTTTGCAACACACCATCGCGGCGGATGAACCCATGGAACAGCGCCGCCGCCAAGTGCAACAGCACCGTCAGGAACAGCAGGTACGCCAGAAATCCATGGGCCCTGCGCAGCACCGCGAACAACGGCGCATTCGCCCCCACCAGCGCCGGCAACTGCACCGAACTGCTGAGCATCACCGGGTCGCCCGCCGCCGAAATCATCGCCCAGCCCAGCAGCGGCAACACCAGCATCAGCGCATACAACACCAGATGGGACGCCTTGGCCGCCAGTACTTGCCACAGCGGCAAGTCGGCAGGCAACGGCGGTTGGCGCGTGGCGAAGCGCACGACCAAGCGCACGATCACCAAGGCCAGGATCGCGATCCCCAACGGCTTGTGCAGGTGGATCAACCATTCATGGCGCTCCGAAACAGAAGCCGCCAGGCCCGCGCCGATAAACAGCATGGCGATGACCATCAGCGCCATCAGCCAGTGCAGCAGGCGCGCCAGGGGTGCGAAAAACCGCGGTTGGGCATTCATGGTTTCGACTCCTGAGGGGCGTTGTGCAACGGACTGACTTCACCGGCACGACGCAGGTACGAACTGGCGTACGCCGCCGACCGAGCTGCCAGCAACGGGTCATTGGAGGCTTCGATGCCGCTGGGCAGAATCAGTGGATCAAAATTGATATCGCGGCAATCGCCATCAGCCTGCGGCTGGCTGCTTTGCAGCACCAAGGTGCCGGCGTTGATGACTTTATGCTCGCCAGTCCAGGCCTTGCTTGCATCGTCCACCGGGTCGCCGGGGTTGGCCAGGGTCATGTTCAATTGCCAGCGCAACGGCCCGATCGCCAGGCGCTGGACCAGGTCCTTCTCCAGGAAATCACTGCCGGCGGCGGCGAGATCGCCCGCCGCATCCTGACGCTGCGGCACCACGCCCCAACGCACGGCCTGGCGATTGCCATCGGCCCCTACCAGGAAGAACGCGTTGATACCGTTGTAGGTTTCGGTGGCATAACTGGCCGAAGGCTTGGCGGTCTTGACCCACGCCAGGAACGGCGCAGTCTCGGGATGGGCGGCAAAAAATGCCGGCATGCTCGCCGGGTCCGGCTTGCCGGTGGCAGGCTGCGGTGCACCGGCCTTGAGCATTTGGTAGAACGCCTCGGGCGTGCCCACCGGAAACACTGGCATGCTGTTCATGCCGGTGCGCCACTGCTGGCCGTTGGCCTGGCTGAATTGCACGGCAAAACTGCGGATCGGCACACTGCTGTCCGGCGCGTAGGGGTTACCGCTCGGCAAGGCGAACCGACCGATCAACGGCGTCCTGGCCTCACTGAATACCTGGGCGCTGGAATAGGCACGAACTTGGGCACTGCTCTCGAAATACCCGGCCACGCACACACCCTTGGCGTGGTTACGCCGGAAGCCAGGGTGCACGCCGTTGTTGGTTTCCAGGGCATTGACCAGGGTTTTAGGACGCAGGCGCTGTGGATCGAGGGTGCCATTGACGTAGGCGAAAGCCCCCGCCACAACCGCAACCACGGCACCGATACCTGCCAGGCGCGCGATCAGGCTCGCAGTGCTCAGCGGAGGACGGGGCGGTGATGAGTGATCTACCATGAAGGAACTCCAGGGCCGAAGGCCTTAGGGGTGAACATAATGAGAGGTGAACATAAGGTCGGAGCATTAAGACGAACGTCGATCGGCTCTATTCCCTGGCCTTTGATTTATTTCCCAGGATCGGGAATAACCGTACACGCCGCACGTCTCTCTAGTCCCAGCGTAGTGACCAGCCAGATTCCCATGCATGAACTCGACGAACAGTTACGTGAACTCATCCCCAGGCTGCGGCGTTTTGCCGTGTCCCTGACCCGTAACGCCAGCAGCGCCGACGACCTGGTGCAGTCGACCCTGGAGCGGGCGATCACCAGCTGGGCCGACAAACGCGTTGAAGGCGACTTGCGCGCCTGGCTGTTTTCGATCCTCTACCGGCAGTTCCTCGATGCCCACCGTCGCACCCGGCGCTATGCGCGCATGCTGGAATTCTTCACCGGACGCGACGATGCGCAGCCGTCGGTGGAACGTACGGTGATCGCCCAAGCGACCCTGCAAGCCTTCGATCAACTCAACACCGAGCAGCGCGCGCTGCTGTTGTGGGTTTCGGTCGAAGGCCTGAGCTACAAGGAAATCGCCGAGATTCTTGAGGTGCCCATCGGCACCGTGATGTCGCGCCTGTCACGGGCGCGCCAAGCCTTGCGTCAACTCAGTGATGGCGAAATTGCCAGCCCTTCCCTGCGGATACTCAAATGATCAGCCTGCCCCCCAGCGAACGCGATTTGCATGCCTACGTCGATCACCAACTGCTGGAGAGTGATCGCCGCATGCTTGAAACCTACTTGGCCGCCCACCCGGATGTCGCCGCCCAGGTCCACGCCTGGCAACACGACGCGCAGTTGCTGCGTGCCGCGCTGGGCGGTGCCCTGCAACAGCCGGCCAACCCGGACCTGGACCCGGCGCTGATCCGCCAGCGCATCAAGCGTCAATCACGGCGCCATTTTGCTACGGCCGCCGTGCTGCTGATCGCTATCAGCCTCGGCGGTATCGGTGGCTGGCACGCCCGTGAAGCCACCCAGCCCGCCCAACTGCCCATGGCCGATGCGATGCAGGCGTTCCGCTTATTCGCCCAGGACAGCATCATGCCCGCCGACTACAAAGTGCAAGGCAGTGGCACGATGCAGGCCTGGCTCGACCGCTACTTCAACCAGGCACACCGCCTGCCGGACCTGAGTGCTTCCGGGTTCACACCGGTCAGCGGGCGCCTGCTCACCACCGAGCAAGGCGCCGCGGCCATGGTGCTATATGAGGACCCGCAAGGCCGGCGCATCAGTTTCTATATCCGCCCACCGGGACCGGAGAACGGTTTCCTGCCCCGTGGCAGCCGCAGTGCCGATGGTTTGCAGGCCCAATATTGGTCCGGTGCCGGCTACAACTATGCGGTGGTCAGCCCGGCAGACCAGCCCACTCCGGCGATGCTGAAGTTCTAGAAGCCCACGTCGAGTACCACGTTGTCGAGGTAGGTGCCGGCCGGCGGAGTGGTTTGATCGCTATAGATCCTGGCGTTGTAGTTGAACACCTGGCTGCCGGTGCCCAGGCCATTGCCGGGGTTGACCTCGGCGGTGGAGCTGTCGCGACGCGCCGCGCCCACACTGCCCCAACGGGTGGTGCCGGCGCTTTTGAAGATGTCGTAGGCCAGGTAGTTGCTGCCTGAGATCATCCGCCGCCGCCCGCCCGCGCTGACGGAATTCTGGCCGTCGCTCAACCCTACGCTGTACGCACTGCCCTTGGTGCAGGAAATGCTCGCCTGCCCGGTCACCGTGGTGAAACCACTGATCACCGGGGCGCTGCCGAAACTGATATTGGGCGCGGTGATCTGGCAGTCATTGGTGACGGTCATGCTCACCGTCAAAGCGGCGGTACCACTGCCGATGTCACGGCCCAGGCAGACACCGCCAATGCCAATCCCCGAGCAGTAGTTCCAGTTCCAGGCAATGTTCAAGGTCTCGGTGTACAAGCCAGCGGCGACGTTGCTGCCGGTGATGCTGCTCACGTACAGCGGCACGGTTTTCGAGCCAGGCCCCGCGATCAACCCGATGCTCTGGGCAATGCCCCCCGCCCCGCCAAAATCGAATTGCGCCCCACGGGTTATCGGAAAGCTGGTGCTGTTGTTGGCGTAGATCGTATAGCCGATGACGTCACCGGTAGGCCCGACCATGCCGGTCTTGGAGGAGGTGATCGTCGCGTAGAAATGGTCGGAGGACACCAGCAGCGAGATCAATGCCGAGGTGCAGCTCAACCCTGAGTTGGCTGTCGACGTGGCCTGCGCCGCCGTGCGTACCGTCATCGAGCTGATCGACCCGAAGCTCGCCGGCAGCGTGGTCACCACCGAACACGCTGCCATGGCCTGGCCCGAGAACACTACGCCTACGACAGACAGCCACCCCAGCCCCCTCATTGGCACACCAACGGCCCGATCAGCGGCACGCCTTGTTGCTGCTCGTCCATCTCGAACCGCGCCTGGCACGTACGCCCTTCACCCAACGTGACCTGCAAGGTGTTATGCGCCGAGAGGTTTTCCAGGTACACCAGGCCATCCCAGCCGACCACCGCCTGCTGGTTGCTCTGCTCGTGCAGCACCAGGCTGCCCAGGGGCAGTTCCTGATGCTCGGTGTCCACCAGGGTGACGCTGGCCGCGAGCACCCGGCGCAGCGGGAACTCCAGCAGGTAGCCACTGCCACGGCGCACCGACACACGCTGCTCCACATTCGGGCTCTGCACGTTGAGCGGCAGGTTCAGCGGATCGATTTCATATTTGGCGCGGTAGTACGCGCTGCTCCACGGCACCAGCAGGTGGCCGTTGCGGTCGGTTTCTCCCACCAACTGGTTCTCGTAGCGCACCGGGATCCCGGCGAAACCCTGGGTACTCACCACCACAAAGGCATCATTGATCCGGTTGGCGGCAAAGGTGTCGCCGCCCATCCACACCAGCGAGCCGCTGGCATCCGCCCAGCGGGTCTCGGCATCGCTGCTGCCGTACACGCCGGCCTGCAACTGCACCGACTGCAAGCGCCAGGTCAGGTCAGCCTGCCGATACGCCGCGCCATCGCCCTGAGCATAACCGAGGTTGTAGCCCACCCCGCCCTCGCTCGGCACCGCGCTGCTGTAATTGAGGCGCTGGCGACTGGCGCCATCCTTGCTGCGCTCGGTGCTCACGGCCAGGCTGCCGTTGAGGTCGAACGGGATAACCAACTGCGCCTGCATCGCCCAGTTACTGTCGCCGATCTCACGGTTGGCCGACAGGTAGAAACTGGTGTTGTGCCACAGGGGTTTGCTCCAGCTCAGGTTGAGCAAGCGCGTGCGCGAATCGTCCGCTGCCTGCACGTCGAAGTAACCTACGCCCAGGCTGCCGAAGCGCTCAAGGTTGAGGCTCAAGGTCACTTGCTCGCTGCGTTTGCTGAGGCTGGCATAGGGGGTGTCGACCAGAGTCAGGTCGGCGTACTCGTCGCGCCGTTCGACCCGCTGGTACGACAGGCTGTAGCGCGTGCTGTTGTATGAATACCCCAGGCTCAGTTGCTGGCCGCTGCGCCCTTCGAACTGGCTTTGGCTGACGGCAGTGTTGAGCACGCCGAAGTTGCCCAGCCGCAGGTTGCCACCCAGGCCGCCGAGGGTCAGGTCACTGGAGGCTTCGGCGTGGCTTTCCAGAGTCAGGTTGTCGGAATAACCATAACGAAAGGTGCCGCTGGCAACGCCAGGCCCGTAGGCGAAATCCTTCAAGGTGTATTCCCGGCGCAAGGAACCGGCGGCCACCGAGAAATCCGTCAGGCCTTTTTGCAGCAGCGAACTCGTCACATAAAACGGCACCGTGGTCGACACCTGGCGACCCAGCGCGTCGGTGGTCACCACCACCGCCTCACCGGCACCATTGATAAATGGCACGTTGGTCAGGGTGTAAGGCCCTGGTTGCAGCAACGCGCTGTCGGATTTGTAGCCGTTGATAAACAGGTCCACCGACGACGGCACCGCGGCCTCACCGGCAAATTGCGGCAAGGGGTAGGTCACCAGGTCCGGGCGCACGGCGAAGTCCCGTGAAAACTGCATCCCACCCAGACGCACCGAGCTGCTCCAGGGCAAGGCGCCGCTGATCACGTCACCGGCCTCGTAGGTCAGCAGTCGTTCGTCATCGGAGAAACGCCAGGTAGTGTCATAGCGCCGGTAGCCGTTGTTGAAGGTACTGCTGCTGACGCCATCGGCCAGGGTCTGGCGGTATTGCCCGGTATTGGACAAGGTGCCCCAGGTATCGAACAGCCGCACTTCGTTCCAGGCGGCGAGGTAGCTGCCGCCTTCGTCGGTATCGTTGAAGTACAGGTCATAGTTGAGCAAGGCGCCGAAACTGCTCATCGCCTGGGTGCGCGGGTAGGTGTTGCGGTTGCCGATGAACTGTTCCTTCAGCCAGGCAGGCGGCACATCCAGCAGCAGGCGTTGACCATTGCTGTCGTAGTCACTGTGCAGGCCTGGGATGGTGTCCAACGCCACGCTGCCACTCAGGTCACCGGGTAGTTTCATGCCCACATCCTGCAACGCGCTGGCGGGGACAAAGAGCTGCCCGGCACGTTGATCGACCGCGATGACGCGACCGGTGTCCATCTGGTTGACCACCAGCTCCAGAAACAACTGTGCATCGGCGACAGCCTCCATACTGCTCGGCGGCGGCGGCAGGTCGCCAGCCACGCCCTGGGGCGCAACCATGGCGGCCCATAGCCCGCTTACCACTGCCACCGACGGCCATAGACGACGAGCCCGACCACGACTCACACATGGCGTTGTGTCCTTCAATGGACATCTCCATCCGTTTAAATCCCGGAGCGTCCCGCCCCGCTACACTCGGTTACCGCTTCGGCGCCAGGTTCTCCAACTGTTGCGCACCGTTGACCCTGACTTGCAGGGGCTGATCAGCCGACAGCGTATCCGGCACTGGCCAACGCATGGTCGCGCCCGGTAGCACGTAGCCCAACAGGCCATCCACCAGGGGTTTGGTCTGGCCGCCCTGTTTGAATGAGGCATCGGTGAGGCGCGCATGCACGGCGCCCTGGTTACGCACCTCGATGTAGTTGCGCCCCGCCACCGTAACCTTGTGCCAGCTCAAGTCTGGCTTGCCTGCTCCCTTGGGGTCGCGCTGGCGTGTGCTGTCTTCCTTGCTCCACAGGCCGGCGCCATAGGCAAACAGCGGCACCGAGTAACGCATCTGGAAGCGAATCGCCGCCGCAGTGTTCTTGCCCTCCGGCGGTGTCGGCACCTGCAAGGGCGAAGGGATTTCATCGATGATGATGCGGTAGGCCAACTCTTGTCCCGGCGGGACTTCGCGGGTGCGGGTCAGGCGTACCAGTTGTTTCTGCCCAGGCTCGATTCGCGCAACCGGCGGGCTGCCGATCACATCGCGCTGGTTCTGGTATTGCTCGTCAAAGCCGCTCTGGCTCCAGGCAAATACACGAATCTGCAGGCTCGCGGTTTCGCTTCCACGGTTTTCCAACCACAACGCACTGGCCTGTTGATCGGCCTCCAGCACCGGGTCGATGGGCCAGATCAGCACCGAACTGGCTGCCTGTACGAACCCCGCCGTGCACACCGCACTCAAGGCAATACCCGCGGCCCACAGCCGCCGGGAAGGTGAACGCATAACCCCACTCCTTATACCGATTGCCTTACCACGTCAGCTGCACCTGCAGCGTGTCGCTGTATGTCCCCCCAGGCTGATTGCCCGGCAATTGCACCCGCCCGTAGATCGGCAGGCTGATGTTGTTCGCATCGCTGTACGCCACATTGACGCTCTGGCCGATCCCCAGGCTCTGGCTGAACGCCGCATCCCGAAACAACTGGTAAGCCACCCGCGCGCTGCCGCTGTTGAGCTGCAGATTGCGCCCGGTGCTGCTGTGCAGGCCGCCGTCGACGCTCATGCTCAATGTCACCCCCGGCGTGCATTGCAAGGTGACACCCCCGGTCAACGCCGCCGTGACCGTACTGGTGGCCAGGGCCGAGTAACTGCCGTAGGTCAACGCGCCGTAATTGGAGCCCCCGCCCACAATCAGACAACCCGGCGTGATAGTCGCGCTCACCTGGAAGCTCTGGCTGGTCACCGCCGACAACGGCAGCGGCACCGCCAGCCCACAGGCCAGCAACACTCTGAGCCACATCGCTAGAACGTCAGTTCCACGGCCACGGTGTCGGTGTAGGTGCCGGCTGGCAGACCCGCCTTGCCCACCGCCCGACCGTAGAGATTGACGGTTTGCGCCACGCCGGTACTGGTGGCGAGCGTGATCACGCCGTCAATCGCCAACAGCGCGGAGTGGCCGCTGTCAGTGTAGAAGTCGTAGGGCACGAAGTTGCCTGCACCGTCGGCCAACGCACGACTGCCACCCGGGGACGCACCGTCATGGGCACCGGCACGCACCTTGACCGCTGGCGTGGTGCCGCTGGAACACAGGATCGACAGCGCCCCGCCGGTGCCGGTGCCGCCAAGCAACTGGGCATCGGCGTTGGTGAACAGGCTGTTGGTGGTGCCGAAGTTCAAGCTACCGAAGTTCAGCCCGGTCGCCGCACCGGAACCGTTGACCTGGCAACTGGCGATCAATATCAGGCTCGATGTGATCTGGCCGGTGACCGTGGTTGCCGCATTGAGGTTGGAGGCCATTGCCAGCCCCAGCGCGCAAGCGCCTAAACGCGAAACAAGTACATGCATGGTGTTCATCCTCTTGAGTTACCAGTCCAGTGTCACCGTCAACGTGTCGGTGTAGATCCCTGCCGGTAAGGCACTGGTATTTGCCACCACGGAGCCAAACACCGGGATCGGTATCTGGGTGCCCTTGGCCACGACAAAATTGCGTTGCTGGCCGATGCTGTAGGTGCTGCGGCCCTGTGGATCGGCAGACAGCCGATACGGAATCATCTGACGCCCATTGCTCAGGCGCCGCGTAGTGCCATCGCCGTTGGTACCGCCGTCGATAGTCACGGTGAAGCTTGAGACCGAGGGGTTGCACGACACCGCCAGCGGCGCCTTGTCGCCGTCGGAGACCGCTGCGCCCAGCGTGTTGTTCCAAGTCGGTCCCTGGCTGCCGAAGTCGAGCATCGCCGTACCTCCCGTGGGGTTGACCGGCGCGCTCTCGACGCCTTTGCTCACTTCGCAACTGGCGGTGATCACCAGTCGCGCCTGGATAAACCCGGTGGCGACAGCCGCCTGCACGTCATCCGCCAGCACCAGCAAGCCTCCCATGGCCATCACGGCCAGATAGCGGCTTACCATGTGACAGTAACCTTGAGCAGGTCGGTGTAGCGGCCGACGGCGGGGATGTCCTTGAGCGGCTCGATGCGGCCATACAGCGGCAGGTTGACGAAGCCTGCATCCGGCACACGACCACTGATCGGCACATCCACCGGCAACGGCACGCGCCGCGCGGCGTCGGCATAAATTCGATAGGGAATAGGTTTGATCAAAGGGGTAGCGCTGAGGTAACGGACTTCACCGGTGCCGCCATGCAGGCCGCCATCCACACGCACCTGATACGGAGTGTCCGGGTTGCATTCCAGCCGTGGCTGGCGCTGACTGATCAGTGCCGCACTCAGGGGCCCGGCCGGGTCATCCAGACGCGCGCCGCTGCCGAAATCCAATACGCCAAGCTGCTCGATGCCAGCACTGCGGGTGGTGCCCACCAACTGGCAGCCCCGCTGCACGTCTATACGCACCTCCACCTGGAGTTGCGCCCCGAAAGCCGTGCTGCAGAGCATCGCGCCCATGACTGCCAATACTGCTCGTCCCTTCACTGCCCCAAATCCTTGTACAGGGGTGACTGCTGTGTAGAAGGTTAGTCACTCAACGAGAAACTGCCAGTCGGGGCAGGCTTGCAAGCGTGACATGCCTTTTCGAGATAGCACGCAGCGCCCTTCTCTATTGGTCAAAACGCAGCAGTCGCCCTAAAGTGAGCGACCACTGAAATACAGAGTGACTCGCATTGGCCGCGCTTTCCCTGATCCGTCGCCTGCTCGGCAAGAAAACCGACGCCCTCGACGCCTCACCTATCCCCGCGTTCTTCCAGCAAAAAGCCGAGCAACAGGGTTACACCCTCAGTGCCGGACAAACCCGAGCCATTGCTGCCCTGGCCCGAGAAACCCAGCACCTGCTCGCCGGCCGGCACACCCGTAGCCTGTACCTGCACGGGCCGGTTGGGCGCGGCAAAAGCTGGCTGCTGGATGGTTTTTTCCAAGCGTTGCCGATTACCGAGAAGCAGCGCGTGCATTTCCATGACTTTTTCGCGCGCCTGCATCGCGGCATGTTCACACACCGTGAGCAAGACGATGCGCTGGCCGTGACCCTCGACGAACTGCTGACGGACTGCCGGGTGTTGTGTTTCGACGAATTTCACGTCCACGACATCGGCGACGCGATGCTGATCACGCGGCTGTTCAAAGCCTTGTTCCAACGCGGTGTGCTGGTGCTGGTGACGTCCAATTATGCGCCACAGGGGCTGCTGCCCAACCCGCTGTACCACGAGCGTTTCAAGCCGGTGATCGACCTGATCGATGCGCGCATGGAGGTATTGGAAGTCAGTTCGCCCCAGGACTTTCGCAGCCTGCCCCAGGCCCAAAGCACACAACGCTTTACCAGCGGTCAGTACGTTTGGCCGGGGACTGCGCGTCAGCGCGAAGCCTTGTGTCTTCCCGCTGCCGACTGCCCACCACAGCCCCTGGCCGTCGGCAATCGGACGTTGATCTGCCGTCACCGCGCAGGCCGCTCCATCGCCTTCACCTTCAGCGATCTTTGCGAGCAGTTGACCGCAGTAATGGACTACCTGCTGCTGTGCCAGGACTACGATCACTGGACCATCGACGGCCTGCCTCAACTGGCAGACTGCCCAATCGCCGTACAGCAACGTTTTATCAACTTGGTGGACGTGCTCTACGACCGGGACAAGCACCTGATCCTGATCGGCGCGCAGCCCCTAGACCTTGCCCTGAGCGGCCAGGCCATCGACCTGGCCCGCACCGCCAGCCGTTTGGGACAATTGCAACAGGCTGACCCGCAACTGGCACCTGACCCGGTATCATGAGCGCCATTGATGCCCCTTTGCCGAGTGACCACCCCGTTCATGCATACCCTCGACCAACTCAAGGCCGGCCAACTGGCCGGTATCGCCCGCCTGGACCTGTCCTGCGGGCTGACCGAATTCCCCCGGGAAATCTTCGAACTGGCCGACTCCCTGGAGATCCTCAACCTCAGCGGTAACGCGCTGAGCAGCCTGCCCGACGACTTGCACCGGCTGCCCCATCTGCGCGTGCTGTTCTGCTCGGACAACCGGTTCACCGAGTTGCCGGCAAGCCTTGGCCAATGCGCCAAATTGAGCATGATCGGCTTCAAGGCCAACCAGATCAGCCACGTGCCTGCCGCCGCGCTGCCGCCGTTGTTGCGCTGGTTGATCCTCACCGATAACCGGATCAGCCAGTTGCCCGACGAACTGGGCAAGCGACCGCTCTTGCAAAAGCTGATGCTGGCCGGCAACCAACTGGCGCACCTGCCAGAAAGCCTGGCCAACTGCCATAACCTCGAATTGCTGCGCATCGCCTCCAACCGCTTCTCCCAACTGCCGGAATGGTTACTGACACTGCCAAGCCTGGCTTGGCTGGCCTATGCCGGCAACCCTGTGGAAATGGCCGTGGACGTAGCGGGTGATGACGCTACGCCGAACATTCCCTGGCCAGAGCTGGAACTGGCCGAAGTCCTTGGCGAAGGCGCTTCCGGCATTATCCGCAAGGCCCTGTGGAAACCGTCAGGCCAGCCCGTCGCGGTCAAACTCTACAAAGGCACCATCACCAGCGATGGCTCGCCGCTGCACGAAATGCAGGCCTGCATCGCTGCCGGGCTGCACCCCAACCTGATCAAGGTAGAGGGCCGCGTGGTCGGCCACCCGGATGACCAAGCCGCACTGGTCATGGACCTGATCGACCCGAGCTACCGCAACCTCGCGGCCTTGCCGAGCCTGGCGTCGTGCACCCGCGACATTTATGAATCGGGAACTCGCTTCAGCCTGGAAGTGGCGCTGCGCATGGCGCGGGGCATCGCTTCGGTCGCCGCGCACCTGCACCGGCACGGCATCACCCACGGTGACCTGTATGGCCACAATATTCTGTGGAATGCAGCCGGCGACTGCTTGCTGGGGGATTTTGGCGCGGCATCGTTCCATGCGACGGCGGATAGCGTGGAAACCAGGGCATTGCAGCGGATTGAAGTGCGGGCGTTCGGGATTTTGCTGGGGGAACTGCTGGAGCGGGTTGAAGGACAGGCCAGTGATGAGTTGGTTAGGCTGGAAAAAAGCTGCTGTCAGCCAGATGTGCTGGCGCGGCCGGGGTTCGACGAAATCGAAACCATGCTGGGTTCTATACAACACCACTAAACCAATGTGGGAGCGGGCTTGCTCGCGAATGCGGTGTATCAGTCAATCAATATGTTGACTGACTCTGCGCATTCGCGAGCAAGCCCGCTCCCACATTTAGATCACATGTATCCTGCTAAAAATCAGCCAGCCAACCCGACAAACATATCCTGCACGTCGTCATGGTTGTCCAAGCCCTCGAGGAAGGCTTCAACCTCAGCCATCTGCTCATCGCTCAAACCGCTCACCGGGTTCTTCGAGAGGTAGCCCAGCTTGGCTGACAGCACGGTGAAACCTTGCTCCGGCAAGGCTTTCTGTACGGCGTCGAGGTCGGTGGTCTCGGTGATGAACAAGGTGGTGCCCTCTTCTTCGCCGTCTTCGAAATCCTGGGCGCCAGCTTCAATGGCGGCCATTTCCGGATCGGCGTCCGGGCTGTCCGGCGAGGCTTCGATCAGGCCGACGTGGTTGAAGTCCCAGGCCACGGAACCGGAAGCGCCCAGTTGGCCTTTGCGGAAAGCCACGCGGATTTCCGCCACCGTGCGGTTGATGTTGTCGGTCACGCACTCGACGATCAGCGGCACTTGGTGCGGCGCAAAGCCTTCGTAGGTGACGCGGTGGTATTGCACGGTTTCGCCGAGCAGACCGGCGCCTTTCTTGATGGCGCGGTCCAGGGTTTCCTTGGGCATCGAGGCCTTTTTGGCCTGTTCCACCACCAGACGCAGGTGGGCGTTGGTGGAGGTGTCGGCGCCGTTGCGGGCGGCGATGGTGATTTCTTTCACCAGCTTGCCGAAGATCTTGCCCTTGGCATTGGCTGCCGCTTCTTTATGTTTGACTTTCCACTGTGCGCCCATGACTCACTCTCTTCTGTCCATCGCGCCCAAACGTCTACTGGCCGGCGCTTTGGGGGCAGAGTTTATAGCGCAAAAACGCAACGTTCCACCAAAAAACCGTCAGGGCGCCAACTCGAAAAACGCCTGAATCAAGCGCAACGACCGACGCCGCTCCATGCAACCGAGCATGTGCCGGTTAACCAGCCCGTTGCCCTGGAGCGGCACGGCGCGCACGCGCGGGTCCGGGCTGACCTCCATCGACGACACCACGCCTACGCCCAATTCAGCGGCAACGGCTTCGGTCACCGCCTCGCGGCTGTCCAGTTCCAGCAGCACCTTGGGCTGTACACCGACAGCCAGGCAAGCGTCATCGAACGTACGCCGGGTGATGGAACTCGGCTCGCGCAGCACCATGATCACCTCATTGAGTTGCTCCAGGCGGATCCCCTTGGGCAGCGCGGCCCACGGGTGACTGGCCGGCACCAGCGCGCAAATCCGTGATTCGCTCAAAGGCTGCAGATGCAGGCCGTTGCGCGGTTCCACCTCCGTCAGCACCGCCACATCCGCATGCTCAGACAGCAACGCAGCCAGGGTTTCCTGGGCATTGCCCAAGCGCAGGTTGACGGTGATGCCGGGGTAGCGCGCACGCAGACTGGCGATCATCGGCATCACCAAGTGCGGGCCGTCGGCCGCGACTTCCAGGCGCCCAATGAGCAATTGGCGGTTGGCCTCGAGCATCGTCTGCGCTTCGTCCACCAGGCCGAAGATGGCCCGGGTGATAGCCGCCAACCGCGCGCCCTCCTCCGTCAATTCCACGCGCCTGGCGGTGCGGCGTAACAACGGAATCTGATAGTGCTCTTCCAGCGCCTTGATATGCCCGGTCACCGCCGGCTGGCTGATAAACAACCGCGCCGCCGCACGGGTAAAACTGCCCTCGCGGGCCACGGCATCGAATGCACGCAGTTGAAACAGGTTCATAGCTATCGGCCTCACTGATAGCTCGCATAACAACAAACAATTTGATTGATGACAAGCCAAACTGCAATTTAGGCGCCGTAGATTCATCCGATGCTTCGCAAGGACTTGTAATGACGACGCCCATCCTGCTCACGCCCGGCCCGCTGACCACCTCCGCCCGCACCCGCCAGGCCATGATGGTGGACTGGGGTTCATGGGACGACCGCTTCAACCGCCTCACCGCCAGCGTCTGCGAACAATTACTGGCAATCATCGACGGTGTGGCCAGCCACCATTGCGTGCCGTTGCAAGGCAGCGGCACCTTCGCCGTCGAAGCCGCCATCGGCACCCTTGTGCCGCGTAACGGCAAGGTGCTGGTGCTGATCAACGGCGCCTACGGCAAGCGCCTGGCAAAAATCTGTGAAGTGCTCGGCCGCGACTTCAGCACCTTTGAAACCGCCGAGGACGAACCCACCACCGCCGCCGATGTGGACGGTCTGCTGCAAGCCGACCCGGCCATCACCCACGTCGCACTGATCCACTGCGAAACCAGCACCGGCATTCTCAACCCCCTGGCCGAGATCGCCCAAGTCGTGAAAACCCACGGCAAGCGCCTGATCATCGACGCCATGAGTTCGTTTGGAGCGCTGCCGATCGATGCCCGCGAAGTACCATTCGATGCGCTGATCGCCGCGTCAGGCAAGTGCCTGGAAGGCGTGCCGGGAATGGGTTTTGTCTTCACCGATAAACAGGCGCTGGCCGCGGCCCAAGGCAATTGCCACTCCCTGGCGTTGGACCTGTTCGACCAGAACGCCTACATGGCCAAAACCGGCCAATGGCGTTTCACCCCGCCGACCCATGTAGTCGCAGCCCTGCACGAAGCGCTGCTGCAATACGTCGAGGAAGGCGGTTTGCCCGCCCGCCATCAACGCTATGCACGCAACTGCCAGGCACTGCTCGACAGTATGGCCGAACTGGGCCTGCGCAGCTTCCTACCGACTGAAATCCAGGCGCCGATCATCGTCACTTTCCACGCCCCCCAGGACCCGCGCTACCAGTTCAAGGACTTCTACGAACGGGTCAAGGCCAAGGGTTTCATCCTTTATCCGGGCAAGTTGACCCAGGTGGAAACCTTCCGTGTGGGCTGCATCGGGCATGTGGATGCGAGGGACATGCAAGCAGCCGTCGCCGCGATCGCGCAAGTACTGCAAGACATGAATGTGCTCCAACCTGTGGGAGCCGGCTTGCCGGCGATCACCGGCGACGCGGTCATTCTGTAAAACCTCATTTTCGTTCATCGCTGGCACGCCAGCGCCTACAGGATTTGTGTATGAACTATCAGAACCCCAACACCCTTCAGGCGGTGATCCTCGACTGGGCCGGCACCGTGGTCGACTTCGGCTCCTTCGCCCCCACGCAGATCTTTGTCGAAGCCTTCGCCGAATTCGACGTGCAAGTCTCCATCGAAGAAGCCCGTGGCCCAATGGGCATGGGCAAGTGGGACCACATCCGCACCCTTTGCGACCAGCCGCAGGTCGCCGAGCGCTACCGCAAGGCTTTTGGCCGTACGCCGACCGATGACGACGTGACAGCTATCTACCAGCGCTTCATGCCCTTGCAGATCGAGAAGATCGCCGAACACTCGGCGCTGATCCCTGGCGCCCTCGACACCATCGCCCGGTTGCGTGTGCAAGGCATCAAGATCGGTTCCTGCTCCGGCTACCCCAAGCAAGTCATGGATAAAGTCGTCGCCCTGGCCGCCACCAACGGCTATATCGCCGACCATGTGGTCGCCACAGACGAAGTGCCCAACGGTCGCCCATGGCCGGCCCAGGCCCTGGCCAACGTCATCGCCCTGGGCATTGACGATGTGGCGGCGTGCGTGAAGGTCGACGACACCGTGCCGGGCATCCTCGAAGGGCGGCGCGCCGGCATGTGGACCGTGGCCCTGACCTGCTCCGGCAATGCGCTGGGCCTGACCTACGAGCAATTCCGCGCCTTGGATGCTAGGACCCTGGCCAGCGAGCGCAAACGGATCGAGGCGATGTTCGAAGGCTCGCGCCCGCACTACTTGATCGACACCATCAATGACCTGCCTGCAGTGATCGCTGACATCAACCGGCGCCTGGCTGAAGGCGAGATGCCTCAGAGCATTAATGGCTCACCTTGTTCGATGAGGTGAGCTATTAGCACCTGATGGCTCCAACACAGGGCTTGGATTAGTGGAGTTACACCACAACGCCCCCGCTATTCTACGTATATGCACTGATTACTAACGCAGTGCATGTACGGTAATATCACCAGCCTCCTCACCGAAAAAATCCCGTTGTATTCTAACCGAACCCTCTAGCTTCTGCGGCCCAGACAAATCGACATTGCCGTCTGTCATAAGCAGACTTTGATAGTTAACACTCACTACCCCCACCACGCCTTCTGACTCTGCTTGCGAATACGGCATCTCGTGCATGTAGTCGGAGAGGCCCAAATTCACCAAGGCCTTGCTCCCCCAAAAATAGTTGTTCAGCGAATCCATTGCAGCCTCGAACGGCTCGTCGCTATACTGGATTACCCCGCCGTTGCGAATTTCAATCGATCTGTTATGTTGTTCGCGCTTGGCAGCCACCGCATACATAAAAGTAGCATCTTTGACCATCCCCGCATCAGCACCGTTAAAGTCTGCCCACTGGCGAGCCTTGTCAACTTCTTCTCGGGCAAGATATGCCTTATAGCCATCCTTCATTACAACTTCATAGCCCCCCCTTTCTTCTCTGACTGAAGTAAACACTTCTGTGGGGCTCTGACCAAACCTCATCATTGCAGCCTTGATCCCCGCCACCATACCAGTGTTATTGAATTCTCCCTCAGTGAGTCCAAACCAAATATCCTTGGGAATCCCGACGGCTTTCTCATTGAAGATAGCCACACTTTTCTTATCTATTAACGGCTTCACGGGAGAATCATTCACAACAGGACTGATGTCTTTCTTATCATGCGATACATTTAAAGAATTGGATTTCTCGTCTCGACGATCATCACTTGATTTCATCCGCAGCAATAACTCAACCGCCGCCGTTAATTCAGCAACAAGGGACATCAAACTTCCAATAGCGCCCCCCACCTCATCAAGACTCGACATTTTGACAGACGGAAGCAATGAAGTGTTTTTCGTAGCAACAGAAAATCCCGAGCGGATTGCTTCTCGCTCCACAGGTTTGGGCGTGATACTCTTATCCGAATATATACCGACATCTCCTGAAAACCCGGTAACACCTGACACATGGCAGCAGTTCATTTCACACCCTCTAAAATATAATAGACGCCTGCGCAAACTGATGCAGAAAAATCAGTCACCCAAGCAATGGAAACCACCCAATAAAATCCAATCAAACAAGCCTATAAACAGATCGGCAATCACTGGCTGACGGCATTCTTTTCGTCCTATTGCACCCATCCAGCAATCCCTCACGTGCGAAGTTTGTATTCCCCCCGTGTTCCACAACACCTATAGCTCCAGTTTCAACGAGCTCTTGGGCCGTTGAGGAGCGGACATATTCAATAATCCCCAACCGCTTCAGACTCTCGTACGCCCCTGGATGAGAGACAAGCACCTTGAGAGCCTCGTCATAAGTCAACAGTTTATCTTCCCGACGCTCCAACTGAACTCTCTTAGCACTTGCCGCATACATAAACACAACATCTTTAAACATTTTCCCGTTTTCCCTGCCACTCTCATATTGGAACCCACACAATAATTTTGCTTTGGCTATTTCCCCGAGAGTAATACTGACCTTCACACCGTCCCTCATGACGATATCGTAACCTTTACCGGACCGTGTCACACTTGCATAGACACTCAGAGGGCTCTGACCAAACCTTTCCATTGCCGCCTTTATCGATGAAAGTACTGGTTCGTTCTTGTAATCGGAAAATTTTACGCCTCTATAAACATCATCTGGTTTTTCGCCAACTTTCTTTGTAGAAAATGCCGAATAGGCCTTAGTGCTCTCACTGAGGGCTAAAGGTGCCTGGCCAACCGGCTTAGTCAGAGCTGGCGAGATTAAAACACTATTAATTGGCTTGGATGAGGGTGCACTTTTATGTTCCAGCATCGTATTAAGTTTCATGACGAGAGCCCCCATTACCGGCAACAAAGCATCCAGTTGTTCTTGAATATTTTTAGCGTTCGGCGCACTAGACCGATGCACGTCAACCTCTGGCACTCTCAGTTTCGCCCCCGCAACCGAAGCCGAAGCCAATTCTTGTTGATTTGACTTCAAACTCAAACCTTGCATATTTGGCCACGCATTGCAACTTCCGACGGATTCACACGACATAAAACCCATATCAAACACCTCATGACATTAAAGCCTAAGAATCATTAAGAGGCCGCACTTGCAAACATAAACATCTACGTAGGCGGTATTCCTTTCGCTCGAGATCAATTCAGTTATTGACCCTAGCAAGTCCACATTCTCACGTCCCCCGGGAACCTGCCACACGTATATGCCGACAAAGTATGTCATTGCACAACCCGCAGGTTAAACATCGCAACCATGACTTCCACTGTTCGCTCGCAAACACCAAACAATATTTACACCCTCTTATAATTAGTAAAAATTATTTACTTGCAACAAAGGAAAACCCACCTGCGCCACCCCAAAAACAAAAACACATCTAAAAACCTATAAAGTGTTATGCACTGAACACCGGACCGACCTAACTTTTATTATCAATAATTCAACAATCCCACTCTTGACGACATTGTTCACAAAAAAGTTGATCGCGGTCAGGCAAACCGCTCAAAACCGGCATACAGTTAAAGGACTCCATCACCAAAGAATGGAGGTTTGCCCTGATAAGTGAGGAACCCAGCGATGCCGTGGAAAAACTCCGATACGCGCTACAGCACTATGTCAATCGCGTTGCACTGGTTGATGGTGGTGCTGCTGGCGGTGGTCTACGCCTGCATTGAGTTACGCGGCCAATTTCCCAAAGGCAGCGGTGCGCGGACGTTGATCGTCGAGATGCACTTTATGTTCGGCCTCACCGTGTTTGTGCTGGTGTGGCTGCGGTTGTTCGCACGCAGCCTGGGGGTGGCACCGAAGATCGTACCGGCGCCGCCGCAATGGCAAAGCCTGTTGGCGACCCTGATGCACTTCGCACTCTACGCGTTGATGATCGGCATGCCGATTGCCGGTTGGCTGATCGTCAGTGCCGAGGGGCATTCGGTGATGTTCTACGGGATGGAATTGCCGCCGTTGATCGGCGAGAACAAGGCATTGGCCAAGGAGATCGAAGGCTGGCATGTGTGGTTCGGCAAGGTCGGTTATTGGCTGATCGGGCTGCATGCGCTGGCGGGGATTGCCCACCATTACATCCTGCGGGACAACACGGCGTTGCGCATGATGCCGGGCAAGCGCGCTAACCCGTGAAGCCCCGGTTGCCCTGCAGGCCGCCGGTGTGGACGAAAATCAGGCGAGCGCCGGGGGAAAAACGCCCGGCCTCGATCTGTTGCTTCAATGCGAGTAAAGCCTTACCGGTGTAGAGCGGCTCCAGAGGCAATCCACAAGCCTGTTGCGTGGCGTCGATGAAGTCGAGCAGCACCGGGTCGACTTTGGCGAAGCCACCTCGGCTGGCGTTCAGCAGCTCATAGCCGCCCTGCACAAGGGCGTCGACGTTCTGTGCCACGCCGTGATCATCCGGCACCGCCATGGCGCCATACACCCGGTGTGCGCCCGCCTCTGCCAGCACCAACCCCGCCAAGGTGGTCCCCGTACCCGCCGCCAACCACCACGCGTCGTAATCCGCCCAGCCCAGTGCGGGCAACTGCGCGCGAGCCTGATTGACCAGCACACCACAGCCAATCGCACCGGCGAGTCCGCCACCGCCTTCGGGCACGGGATGAAGATGCGGGTATCGCTCGCGCCAAGGTTGCCAAAACCCCGGCGCATGCCGCGCACGATAACCGCCATAACCCAACCAATGCAGCTGCATGCCGAAGGCTTTCAGGTCTTGGATTGTGGGGTTGTCTTGAGAATGCCCACGCAGCAGGCCCACCGTGGGAAAACCGAAACGCTTCCCCGCCGCCGCCAGCGCATGCAGATGGTTGGAGTAGGCACCGCCCAGGCTGATGATGCCCCGCGCATCCTGCGTCTGCGCCAAGTGCCCGGTGAGCTTGAACCACTTGTTGCCGCTGATCAGCGGGTCGATGCGGTCCAGGCGCAACACGGCCAGCTCGACACCTTTCAGCCAATCCAGGCGCAAAGGTTCAAGCGGTGCATGGGGAAGCCAATCGAAGGGGCCCATCGGAGGGAGTCTGCGTGAAAAACGGGGCGGTAGTCTAACACCGCCCCGTTCCGGGTCTTACAGCTCGGCGGCGAGGCGCGAGCCTTGGTTGATGGCGCGCTTGGCGTCCAGCTCGGCCGCCACATCGGCACCGCCGATCAGGTGCACGTTCTGGCCGGCCGCGACCAACCCGTCCTGCAATTCGCGCAGCGGGTCCTGGCCGGCGCAAATGACGATGTTGTCCACCGCCAGCACCTGCGGTTCGCCCTCGGCACCTATGCGGATGAGCAGACCTTCATCGTCGATCTTCAGGTATTCGACGCTGTTGAGCATCTGCACCTGTTTGTTCTTCAAGCCGGTACGGTGGATCCAGCCGGTGGTCTTGCCCAGGCCATCGCCGACCTTGGAGGTCTTGCGCTGCAGCAGGAACACGTCACGCGCCGGGGCATGCACCTGGGCCTTGATCCCAGCCACACCACCACGGGCTTGCAGCTGGGTGTCGATGCCCCACTCTTTCCAGAACGCTTCGCGGTCAAGGCTGGTGGACACGCCTTGGTGCACGAGGAATTCCGACACGTCAAAACCGATACCGCCCGCGCCGATCACCGCAACGCGCTTGCCCACGGGCTTGCGTTCCAGGATTACGTCCAGATAACTCAGCACCTTGGCGTTGTCGACGCCTGGAATCGCCGGGGTACGCGGCGCAATGCCGGTGGCGAGGATGATCTCGTCATAACCGCCTGCCGTCAGTTGCGCCACATCGACGCGGGTGTTGAGGCACAGCTCGACGTGGGTGGTCTGCAATTTGCGCTTGAAGTAGCGCAGGGTTTCGAAAAACTCTTCCTTGCCCGGCACACGCTTGGCGATGTTGAACTGGCCGCCGATTTCGTTGGCGGAATCGAACAGGGTCACTTGATGCCCGCGCTCTGCTGCCACTGTGGCAGCCGCCAGGCCCGCAGGACCGGCGCCCACCACGGCGATCTTCTTGATCTGTTTGACCGGCAGGTAATTGAGTTCAGTCTCGTAGCACGCCCGCGGGTTGACCAGGCAGGTGGTCAACTTGCCGCCGAAGGTGTGGTCCAGGCACGCCTGGTTACAGCCGATGCAGGTGTTGATCTCATCGGCACGCCCGGCGGCAGCCTTGTTGACGAAGTCCGGGTCGGCCAGGAATGGCCGCGCCATGGAGACCATGTCGGCATCGCCTTCGGCGAGGATCTGCTCGGCGATTTCCGGGGTGTTGATACGGTTGGTGGTGATCAGCGGAATTTGCACCGCACCGCGCAGCTTGGCGGTGACTTTGCTGAACGCCCCACGGGGCACCTTGGTGGCGATGGTCGGGATGCGCGCTTCGTGCCAGCCGATCCCGGTGTTGATGATCGTCGCGCCAGCACCTTCGATGGCCTTGGCCAACTGCACGATTTCTTCCCAGGTGCTACCGCCTTCCACCAGGTCCAGCATCGACAGGCGGAAGATGATAATGAAGTTCGGGCCCACGGCCTCGCGCACACGGCGCACGATTTCCACGGCCAGGCGCATACGGTTTTCGTAGCTGCCGCCCCAGCGGTCGGTACGGTGGTTGGTGTGAGCGGCGAGGAATTGGTTAATGAAATAACCTTCGGAGCCCATGATTTCCACGCCGTCGTACTCGGCGACCTGGGCCAGCAACGAGCAGGTGACGAAATCCTGGATCTGCTTTTCGATGCCCTCTTCGTCCAGCTCCTTGGGTTTGAACGGGTTGATCGGCGCCTGGATCGCACTCGGTGCTACCTGCTTGGGGCTGTAGGCATACCGGCCAGCGTGGAGGATCTGCATGCAGATCTTGCCGCCGGCTTCGTGCACGGCCTGGGTCACGATCTTATGTTTCTGCGCTTCTTCGTCGGTGGTCAGCTTGGCCGCACCGGCATACACACCGCCCTCATCATTCGGGCCGATGCCGCCAGTGACCATCAAGCCCACGCCACCACGGGCGCGCTCGGCAAAGTAAGCCGCCATGCGTTCGAAACCGCCGGGCTTTTCTTCCAGGCCGGTGTGCATCGAACCCATCAGGGTACGGTTGCGCAAGGTGGTAAAACCCAGGTCCAACGGGGCCAGCAGGTGCGGGTAGGCAGCAGCGGTCATGGTCAAGCTCCACAACGGATCATCACGGGACGTGGAAGGCTCGAATGGCCTGCCATCGGTTTATGTCCCACAGACTAAGAGGCGGTGGACGACGGCTCAATGACCGAAACTGACAAGTTATTGATCCAAATGCACAGCGCCCCTTGGCAAGCCCGTCCATGGGCCCTACCCTAGTCGCGAACCCTGCACACGGTCTGTTGTCTGTTCCCCCATGCGTAAACTTCTAGCTTTTACTGTCACCATGGCCCTGGTTGCCGCCGTCGCCGCGTATCTGGTCTGGACCCAGGAGCGCCCCGTGGCGCATTACCTGTCGGACCTGCGCATCACCCTCGCCGTCAACGAAGGCCTGCCAGCCGACCGTGGCAACTTGCTGGGCATCCAGCCGGAGCTGTTCCCGGCCGACTACCAGAGCCTGGAACGCCTGCACTTGAAGCTCGCGGCCTACCTGCAAAAAGCCAGCGACCAAGGGCTGATCAACGACAAGACCATCGTGGTGCTGCCCGAACACATCGGTACCTGGTTGATGCTCACTGGCGAAAAGAACGAGGTGTACCAGGCCCTCCACGCCAAAGATGCGATGAATTGGTTGTCGGTCAGCAACCCGCTGCTGTTCGCCCGTGCCTGGATCAGCGCCACCGGTGACAACCGCACCGATGACGCCTACCTGCGCATGAAAGCCGACGGCATGGCGCGGGACTACCAAGTGCTGTTCGGCGGCCTGGCCAAGGAGTTCGGCGTCACGTTGGTCGCCGGCTCCATCACCTTGCCCAACCCGAGTGTCAGCCAGGGCCAACTGCGGATTGGCCATGGCGCCTTGTACAACGCCAGCGTGGTGTTTGCCGCCGATGGCTTGCCGATCGGCAGCCCGCAACGCCAGCTTTACCCGATCTACGACGAACGTGGCTTTATCGAGCCCGGTGACGAAAATGTCGTCAGCGTGGTCGACACTCCGGCTGGCCGCTTGGGCGTACTGGTAGGCAGCGACAGCTGGTACCCGGACAACTACCGCAAACTCAACGAACAAGGCGCGCAGTTGATCGCAGTGCCCGCCTTGGTGCTGGGTCGCGATACCTGGGATCGCCCTTGGCGCGGCTTCAAAAGCGTGTCGACCCCGACCGAAATCAGCCTCAAGCCCGAAGAACTCAGTGAGGGCGAAGCCTGGCGTCGCCTCACGTTGATCAGCCAGCAACCCATCAGCCAGGCCAGCGCCGGAATGAGCGTGTTCCTGCGCGGGCAATTCTGGGACCTGGGCACTGCCGGGCACAGCTTTCTCAGCAGCAACGGGCAAATCAACGCCGATGGCGAAGCCCGTGGCGCGCGCCTGTTGAATATCTGGCTGTGAAGCCCGTACGGCTGGGGGATTTGTCGGTGGGCTTCGTGCACGCCCTGGCCGACGCCATCCACAGCCATGGCTTGGACCCGCAGCCACTGCTGCTGCAATACGGCCTCGACCCGGCACGTCTCGCCGAAGCGGGTGCCCGTTTGTCGATCCCGCGCTACATGCGCCTTGGCCATGCGGCCATCCAACTCACCGGCGACCCGGGCCTGGGACTGCGCATAGGCCAACTCAGCCGCCTGAGCCAAGGCGGACTGGCGGGTGTCACCGCCGCCCAGGCCCCCAACGTGCGCGAAGCGGCGCGTGCACTCACCCGCTTCGAAGCGCTGTACGGCTCCAATTATCGCGGGCAGTCGAGCTTTGTAGAAGATGCTGAAGGCGCCTGGCTGCGCTTCTATTCCATCAGCCCCTATAACGCCTACAACCGCTTTGTGGTGGACTCGATCATCGCCGGCTGGCTGCATCAACTGTCGAGCCTGGCCCAGCAGCCGGTGCAGGCACAACGCATCGACATCGAATTTGAAGCGCCGGAATACAGCGATCAGTACAGCGTGCTGGGAGACATCCACTTCGGCGCCGAGGCCAACCAATTACGCCTCAACCAGCAAACCCTGGCCCTACGCAACCCACAGCATTGCCCCAGCACCTGGAACCTGTTGTTACAACTGTGTGAGCGAGAGTTGGAGCAATTGACTCGCACCCGCAGCCTGCGCGAGCGCATTACCCGGTTGCTCGGGCCGATGCTCAATGGCGGCCGGGAACCCGACCTGGAAGAAGTGGCGGCACGCTTGAAGCTGCCTACCTGGACGCTGCGCCGCAAACTGGCCGACGAAGGCACTCAATTCCGCGCGATTCTCAACGACACCCGCCGCGACCTGGCCATGACCTACATCCGCGATACGGAACTGGCGTTCGGCGAGATCGCCTACTTGCTCGGTTTTGCCTCGGCCCAAGCGTTTCAACGGGCCTTCAGGCGCTGGAACAACCAGACCCCAGGGGAATTTCGCCGCAGTCAGCGGCATTCCGCCTGAAGCCGGTGTTACAGCTCTGTTGCATCGTCTGCGGGTTCCAGCGGGTCCAACTCGATCGCGTGGTACTCAAGCAGTTCTTCCTGGTAATCGTCCATGGTGGACTCCTTCTTGACGTTAAAAGCGGCTGTGAATAAATGACGTGCACAGCCAGCCTAAAGTGCCGTCATGACGAAAAAATGTCTACGCCATGACGTTCCTGCACTCAAGGATTAAACGTAGCAGCGTTACCGGGATTTAGCACTTGGGCTTTTAGGAACTATTGCAATGATTGCAATTGCAATCATATGCAAATGTCCTTTAGGGTAATGGCATTCGTCGCCAGGTGAACCTCCCGATGACCGCACTACTGCACACGCCGCGCAACTCTGTATCGATGCATTGAACACCACCGCCACCGTCGACAGCTCACGGCTGTATACCGTGATGAGCATGGGTGATTCGCGGCCAGTCACACTCCCGGCGCGTGAGTAACTGGCCCAGTTGGTTTGCACGCAATACTGCCGAAAAACCCTTGCTGTACCTGCACAACGCGCACTCGTGCGCTGTCGGTGCAGGCGGCGGCGCCGAGTTGGTATTGGATCGTGATATCGGCGCTCAGGGCATTGGCGGATGAAGGGCGGATCAACGCACGCCAGGTGCAGGCCGCGATGAATCGCTATGCAATGGACCGCACTGGACTGTAGGAGCCAGCTTGCCGGCTCCTACAATTCTCGTGGGGCTTTAGGTTTTGCGGCGGCTGCGGGTCTGGACGCCCGCGTCCATCGCCAGCCCGGCGGTGCGTTCCAGTGCGTCGGCAAAGCACTGGTGCTGCTCGGGCTCGATCTGTGACAGGAACAGCTCATCCACCGTGCTTTCGTAGATCTTCCACATCTTTTTACGCAGCACCCGACCGGCCTCGGTGATCGAGGCGAACGCCGCCCGGCCATCGCCATCGGAGCGCGAACGTACCACCAGGCCGTCTTTTTCCAGGCGGTCGACCAGACGCGTGAGGTTGTAGCGTTCGATGGCCAGCACATCAGCCAATTCGTGCATGCGGCGAGTGCCGTCGGGGCCGCTTTCCAAGCCCCACAGAGCGTCATACCAGGCATACGGCGGCAGGTCCGCCTCGGCCAGGCGACGCTCGATTTCACGGATGACCGTCCTGTGAGCCCTGACAAAACGGAACCATACATCAGGCTCTTTCGACGACATGCAACACCATCCGGGACATTTCAAGAAGGTTGCAATAGTAGCTCATCTCGCGCTAGATTCGGCCATATAGTTGCAATTGCAATTACTTTAGCCGGCACTCCCACAACGAGCCCGCCACTTGAAATCCGCCTACCCTGGAGCCTCATATGACCCCGAACAACGCAGTCATACGCGACGATGATCCACAGGAAACCCGCGAATGGCTCGACTCCATCGAATCGGTGCTGTCCACCGAAGGCCGCCCGCGCACCCACTACCTGATCGATCAGTTGCTGGATTTCGACGTGGCGCGGCATGGCGACTTCTACGGGCGGGTCACCACCCCTTACGTCAACACCCTCCGGGTGGACCGGCAACTGCCCTACCCCGGCAACCTGGCCATCGAACGTCGCACCAACGCCTATATCCGCTGGAATGCCATGGCGATGGTGCTCCGCGCAGGTAAACACTCTGGTGTCGGCGGGCATATTGCGACCTATGCGTCAGCCGCGGTGCTGTATGACGTAGGCTTCGATCACTTCTTCCGTGGGCGTACCGATACCTTTGACGGCGACCTGGTGTACATCCAGGGCCACTCCTCCCCCGGCATCTATGGCCGCGCCTACCTGGAAGGCCGCATCAGCGAAACGCAACTCGACAACTTCCGTCGCGAGGCCGGTGGCGAGGGCATCTCATCCTACCCGCACCCACGACTGATGCCGGACTTCTGGCAATTTCCCACCGTGTCCATGGGGCTCGGGCCCATCACCGCCGCTTACCAGGCGCGTTTTATGCGCTACCTGGAATTGCGTGGCCTCAAGCAACACCAGGGGCGCAAGGTCTGGGCCTTCCTCGGTGATGGCGAAATGGACCAACCGGAATCACTGGCGGCCATCTCCCTGGCCGGACGCGAGAAACTCGACAACCTGATCTTCGTGGTCAACTGCAACCTGCAACGCCTGGACGGCCCCGTGCGCGGCAATGCCAAGGTGATCCAAGAGTTTGAAAGCCTGTACCGCGCCGCCGGCTGGAACGTGATCAAAGTAATCTGGGGCGGTGGTTGGGATGCACTCTTGGACAAAGACACGACCGGGCTGCTGCGCCAACGCATGATGGAATGCGTGGATGGCGACTATCAGAACTACAAATCACAGAACGGCGCTTACGTACGCGAACATTTCTTTGGCAAATACCCGGAATTACTAGCGCTGGTTGCAGATATGTCCGACGACGAAATATGGAAACTCTCACGAGGCGGGCACGATCCGGACAAGGTCTACAACGCCTACGCCGCTGCCGTACGCCACACTGGCCAGCCCACCGTGATCCTGGCGAAAACCGTGAAGGGTTTCGGCATGGGTGAAGCCGGCGAAGGCCAGAACATCAACCACCAGCTCAAGAAGATGGGCGCAGAGGCTGTAAGAGCTTTCCGCGACCGCTTCGGCCTGGAAGTGGCCGACGACCAGCTTGCCGACATTCCGTACATCAAACCCGCCGCTGACAGTGAAGAAGCCCGCTACTTCGCTGCACGCCGCCAGGCCTTGGGCGGTTATGTACCAGCACGACACAGTGCGGTCGAATCGTTGCAAATCCCTGAGCTGAGCGCCTTTTCTACCCAGCTCAAGGACACGGGCGAGCGCTCGATCTCCACCACCATGGCCTTTGTGCGTATCCTCGGCACTCTGCTCAAAGATCCGCATCTGGGCAAACTGATCGTGCCCATCGTGCCAGACGAGTCACGCACCTTTGGTATGGAAAGCCTATTCCGTCAGATCGGTATCCACTCCGCCGTGGGCCAGCTCTATACCCCACAAGATGCAGGGCAACTGAGCTACTACAAGGAAAGCAAAGACGGGCAGATCATGCAGGAAGGCCTGAATGAGTCCGGCGCCATTTCCTCCTGGATTGCGGCCAGTACGTCCTACAGCAACCACGGCCTGATGACGGTGCCGTTCTATATTTTCTATTCGATGTTCGGCTTCCAGCGGGTCGGTGACCTCGCCTGGGCGGCAGGCGATGCGCGTGCGCGTGGCTTCCTGCTGGGCGCTACGGCCGGACGCACCACGCTGATGGGTGAAGGCTTGCAGCACGACGATGGGCACAGTCACATCCTGTCGTCGGTTATCCCGTGCTGCGTGTCCTACGACCCGACGTTTGCCTACGAATTGGCAGTGATCATTCACGAGGGCATGCGGCGCATGTATGTGCAACAGGAGGACATCTACTACTACATCACCCTGCTCAACGAAAACTACCCGCACCCGGCAATGCCAGAAGGGGTGGAAGACGGCATTCTCAAGGGGATGTACCGGCTGAGTGGAAGCAACCAGGCGCAGGTGCAACTGATGGGCAGTGGCTCAATCCTGCGCGAGGTGATGGCTGCGGCCGACCTGCTGGAAAAGGACTTCGGCGTGCGCAGCAATGTATGGAGCGCAACCAGCCTCACCGAATTGCGCCGTGAGGGGCAAGAGGTGGAGCGCTGGAACCTGCTACACCCGGATAGCGACCCACGAATGAGCTATGTGGAGCAATGCCTGGCCGGGCAAACCGGGCCGGTGGTGGTGGCGACCGACTACATGAAGCTCTTCGCCGATCAGATCCGCGCCTTCATTCCCGGTCGGCGTTTTGTAGCGCTGGGCACGGACGGCTTCGGGCAATCGGATACCCGTGAAACCCTGCGGGCGTTCTTTGAAGTGGACCGGCACTTCATCGTACTGGCGGCCTTGAAGGCATTGGCGGATGACGGCGTGATGGGGCGTGAAAAAGTCAGTGAAGCCATCAGCCGCTACGGGATCAACGTCGACAAGGCGAATCCCGTAGCGGTCTGAGTTACTGCGCAGGCGTCGGCAGCGGCGGAATGGCTTCTGTCGGCGGTGGCAGCTCGGGATTGGTTGGCGCAGGTGCAGGCTCGGCCTGCGGTGCAATCGGTGCAGCCTCGACAGGCGGTGCCACCGGCTGTGACACAGTGGGCTCTTCCTTCGGCGGCTCGACTTTCTCGGCGACGGGTGCGGCTTTAGGTTCCGGCACGCCAAGCTCAGCCTTGGGCTTCTCAGGAATGTTCTCGGCCTTTTTCACCTCTTGCGGCAGGAACACATCCACCAGCGCAAAGTAACGCTCGTAGAACTTCGGCGCGGACACGGTCTCACTCGCCACTTTCACCATGGAGTCATCGGTGGAGCCGATCGGCATCGACACCGAGCCCAGCACGCCCACCCCCAGGCTCGCGGAGTTGTTGACCTTCTTCAGCGCGTAGCGATCCTGCAAGGCGTTGGCGAACATCGTCGAATGGTTGGTGCCTTTGCCATCATCGGCACACACCACATTGAAGCTGATCTGCAAGTGGGTCTCACCGGTCTGCTGGAAGCTCTTGTTGCCCACCACCAGTTTCGGATCGCTGCTGGTGATGATGTAGCCCTGGCTCAGCAAGGCACGCCGCGCGGCTTCACACGCTGCGACGTCCGTGACCGGGTAATCCCTGGAAAACGTGCCGGAGTCGTCGAAATTCTCATGTTCATAAATGGCGGTCTTGGGTGACGAGCAGCCCGCGGCGCCCGCCAGCACCAGCGCCAGCCCGAGGCTACGCAAGTGAAATGATGTCGACATTGAAAATCCTGAAGAAAACAGTCCGGGCGGTATTGTGCAACAGAACACGGCCTTGGCGCGCACATTCCTGTCGGTAAAACGTCACTGCCTTACACGACACTGCCCGTAGGAAACAGCCCAGCACACATATGATCAATAAACACGCGCAGTTTGGCCGAGGTGTGGCGACTGGATGGCCAGAGCATCCAGAAACTGCCGCGGTGCTCCACGTAATCATCCAGCACCCTTTGCAGGCGTCCCTCGCGCACGGCTTGGTTGACCATGTAGTCCGGCAAGCAGGCAATGCCCAAGCCTTCGTGCACCACGTGGTTGAGGGACTCTATGGTGGTACTTACCAACGGCGCACGCAAGATGGGCTCGGCGGCATCCGGTGCAAACCGCAACGGCCAAGGTTCCAGCTTGCCGGTCGCGCAGAACTTGTGGCGCAGGCAGGCATGCTCGCGCAAGTGCTGCGGCTGTAGCGGAGTGCCATATTCGCGAAAATAGCCTGGCGTGCCCACCAGCACCAACTGGTAATGCCCCAGATGACGGGCCATCAGCCGCGAATCTTCTGGCTTGCCGGTGCGAATCACCGCGTCGAACCCTTCCTCGATCACGTCCACCATGCGGTCGGAAAAATCCACATCCAGCTCGATGTCCGGGTAGGCGCGCATGAAATCGCTGAGCACCGGCATCAGCAAGCCACGCACTTGCGGCAGGCTGATACGCAACTTGCCCCGAGGGGTGGCGCTGGCTTCGCTCAACTCTCGCTCGGCGGCTTCGACCTCGGCCAGGATGCGTCGCGAGCGCTCAAGGAACAGCGCGCCTTCGCTGGTCAAAGTGATGCTGCGGGTGCTGCGGTGAAACAACCGCACCCCCAGGCGCTCTTCCATCCGCGCGATGCTTTTGCCGATGGCCGAAGACGATACGCCCAATACCCGCCCGGCGGCGGTGAAACTGCGGGTCTCCGCGACCTGCACGAATACGGAAAGACGGCCCAGGCTGTCCATGAAAGCGTCCTTGATGATTGCGGACATTCAAGTCCGATAAGTTCGGAACCTTAGCCTGTTTTTCCGCCAGACACAGCCCCCTACTCTAGTCCCTTGCCCTCTTGCATGGACAGAGCACGATGACTGCCCTCACCGATTCCCCCGTAAACGCCCGACCCGAAACACTGCCGCTGGGCGGTCTGCTTGCGCTGGCCAGCGCCGGCTTCATCACCATCCTCACCGAAGCCATGCCCGCCGGGCTCCTACCGCAAATAGGCGAAGGACTGGCCGTATCGCCCGCGCTGGTCGGTCAAATGGTCACGCTGTACGCACTGGGCTCACTGCTGGCGGCCATTCCACTGACGCTGTTGACCCGGGGCTGGCGACGTCGCCCCTTGCTACTGCTGGCCATTGGCGGCTTCGCCTTGGTCAACAGCGTGACCGCCGTTTCCAGTCACTACGGGCTGACCTTGGTGGCGCGCTTTTTTGCCGGTGTATTTGCCGGCCTGCTGTGGGCGCTGCTGGCCGGTTATGCCAGCCGGATGGTTGCGCCACACCTGCAAGGCCGGGCAATTGCAGTGGCCATGCTTGGCGCACCGCTGGCGCTGTCGCTGGGTGTACCTGCAGGCACCTTCCTCGGGGCCGCCGTTGGCTGGCGCCTGAGCTTTGCGATCATGACGGGACTGACGCTGGTGCTGTTGGCATGGGCGCGCTGGCAACTCCCAGACTTCGCAGGCGAACCGGCAGGAAAACGCTTGGGATTGCATCAAGTGTTGACGTTGCCGGGCATTCGTCCGGTGCTATGGGTGACATTTACCTACGTACTGGCCCATAACATTCTCTACACCTACATTGCGCCGCTGCTGGCGCCAGCAGGAATGGCTGCCGATATCGACCAGGTGCTGCTGGTGTTCGGCCTTGCGGCCTTATTGAGCATATGGCTGGCTGGCGTGCTGATTGATCGATGGCTGCGCGTGCTGCTGCTGATCAGTTGCGCGATGTTTGGCCTGATTGCCTTGGCGCTGGCGTTCTGGATCCACCTGCCAGCGGTCATCTACGTCGCCGTGGCGTTATGGGGCCTGGCATTCGGCGGGTTACCTGCATTGTTGCAAACGGCACTGGCCCAATCGGCGGGCGAATCGGCCGATGCCGCGCAATCGATGCTGGTGACCTTCTGGAACCTGGGCATAGCGGGCGGGGGCGTGGCAGGCGGGGTGTTGCTGCAGGGTTGGGGCGTCGGCGCATTTGCCTGGGCGGTCACGCTGCTGATGTTGCTGGCCTTTGCCGGTGCGCTAAAGACTGCGCCCCAATAACTGGCCCGGCCACCCGTCCACGTCGAACGTTGAGAGGCGCTCATACCCACAAGACTCATAAAACCGCACCAGATCGCCGCTCCCACCCCCGTAGCAATCTACCCGCAAACGCTGCACTCCCAAGGCACGGGCGCGCTCATCGGCGAAAGCCATGAGACGCCGGCCCAGGCCACGCACACCGCTATCGCGTGCGGCGATCAGCAGACGCACGTACACCTCCGGCTCAGTTGCCGCAGGCACATAAGGCATAGGCTCACCCAGGACCAAGACTGCGTGAATGCGCCCGTCAGGGCCTTCCACGACCCACGCACCAGGCAATGCGCAAGCTTCAGTCACCTGCACGACCCGCCGGGGCGACATCGACCAGGGCTCAGTGCCCCATTGGCCATGGTTGCCGATGGCGACAAACCAGGCAATCACCTCGTCGAACACCTGCAATACGGCCACAGCGTCCTTCGCGCTGGCACGGCGGATCGCCAAACTGTCGCTTCCTTGAGTCCACATATTTGAACACTCCTTCGTCAGTGGCTCTCCAGCATCCCTGTTAAACACAACTGGACACAAGTCTTCATCGCACGGTACTGCTGCCTTACCTAACCCACTGTTTGCGCAAGCGTCGCAGCCGAAAGGTACAAACCGCCACCAAACACGCCATGGGACACCAAGCTTCGCAGGCGATTTCTCCAAGGCGTGGCCGTGCGAGACGCCGCCACACCTGCGCCCATGGCCGGCTGCAGTACGAAGTAAGGAATCACCACCGTTACCGTGCCCACTATCAGCGCAGGCCATCCCGTAGGGACATGCAACCATTGCACGCCGTAGAGGCCCACCAGCAGCGCCGCAAAGGCGATGCCGACGGCATAGTGAATCACCCACCCCAAGGAGGCTTCCCCACGTACCGGCGTCGCCTTGCCGATACTGGCATGGGCGAACGTGCCACGACAAAGGTGGCCCGCCCATCGGCCCACCATGGCGTAGTCCAGCGTCGCAACCCCCAAGGTTTTCAGAAGCAGCGACCACACGTCCATCACGACGGTCGCACCCACTCCGACCAATACCAACCTGACGCCTTCTGCCATCGACAACATTGCCCGCCCTCTGATTGATGAGACTCTCGTTCACAGGCAGGATAGAAGTTGAAGTCAACTTCAAGTCAAGGGATGCATCATGGATATCTCAGAAGTGGCCCGACGTACCGGACTACCCTCTTCCACCGTGCGGTTCTATGAAAAGACCGGGTTGATCGCCGCGACCAGCGCGCCCGGCGAACGACGGCACTTCAAACCCGATGTGCTCGATCAGTTGGCGCTGATTGCCCTTGGGCAAGCTGGCGGCCTGTCCCTGGACGAGATCCGTAGCATGCTCCCCTTCGAGGGCCCATTGCAGGTGGACAGGCAGCTGTTGCTGGACAAGGCAGACAGCATAGACGCGACCATCAAGCGCCTGAAAGCGATGAGCCTCGGGTTGCGCCACGCTGCAGAGTGCCCCGCGACTGACCATGGCCAATGCCCGAACTTCCAGCGTCTACTCAAAGTCGCCGCAGGCAAACTGAAAAGGAGCAGGACGACGGGGGCCTCACAACCGAGCAGCCCACTCCAGCGCCCATAAAAAAGCCCCCGGTCTTTTCAGGCCGGGGGCTTCTTGTTCAAACCGACATCAGAACTTTTTGATGTCAGCCTTGGTTTCCAACTGCTTGCGGTACGCCGCGAAGTCCTGCTGACCGACACGGGAGGCGAGGAAGCGGCGGTATTGCGCCTTTTCTTCGTCCGTTGGGGCCGCGGCTTCGTTGACGCCGTTCAAGCGCACGATCACCAGGCTACCATCCGCCAGGCTCACAGTGGTGAAGGTCGGCTTGTCCTTGGCCGCAGGCTTGGGCATGCGGAACAGGGCTTGCAGCACGGCAGGGTCGATCGCTTCCTGGCTACGAGTAGCCGCTTCAGTGACCTTCCACGCCTGGCCGTCGACCGGCTGGTTCAGCGGGGTCTTGCCATCACGCAGGCTGGCGATCAGCTCGTCAGCATGAGCCTTGGCAGCCGCGCTGGCGCGCTCCTTGGCCATCTGCGTGCGAATCGCCGCATTGACGCTTTCCAGCGGCAATTGCGCAGGCTTCAGGTGCTCTTTGGCACGCAGCACGATGATGGTTTCCGGGTCCAGCTCGATGGCGGTGCTGTTGGCACCTTCATCCAACACCTCCGGGCTGAACGCAGCAGTGACCACGGCACGGTTGGCCGCAACACCTTCGCCACCGTCACGGCCAAACGGCGCGGAGGTGTGAACGGTCAGCTTCAGGTCGGACGCCGGCTGGGCCAGGTCGGAGGCTTCGAATGCTGCGTCTTCCAATTGCTTGGTCGCTTCAACAAAACGCTGCTCAACCTGTTGGGTCTTCAGCTCTTTGGTCAGCTTGTCTTTCAGGCTGGCAAACGTCGGCAGTTGCGGTGCCTCAACGCCCAACAGCTTGATCAGATGCCAACCGAAGGTGCTGCGCACCGGTGCCGAGACCTGGTCTTTGTTCAACGCGTACAAGGCGGTTTCGAAGTCCGGGTCGTAGACGCCTGGGCCGGCAAAGCCGAGGTCGCCGCCACTGTTGGCCGAACCCGGATCCTGGGAGAACTCCTTGGCCAGGGCTTCGAACTTCTCACCCTTGGCCAGGCGTGCCTGGATTTCCTCGATCTTGGCCTTGGCTTGCGCGTCGGTGACCTTGTCGTTGACTTCAATCAGGATATGCGCGGCACGACGCTGTTCAGCGAGGTTGGCGGTTTCTTTCTGATAGGCAGCCTGCAGCTCATCGTCCTTCACGGCAACCTGGTCGAAGAAGGAAGACTTCTTCAGTTCCAGATAGTCGATAACCACTTGGTCAGGGGTCATGAACTCTTTGGCGTGCTGGTCGTAGTAAGCCTTGACCTCATCGTCGGTGAGTTTCACCGCGGCAGGGTTGGCCTTGATGTTGACGGTGGCGAAGTCGCGGGTCTGTTTTTCCAGACGCGCAAATGCCAGCACTTCGGAATCGGTGACGAAACCGCTGCCGGCAATACCTGCGCGAACCTGGCCGATCAGCATTTCCTGGGTCAGCATCTGACGGAATTGCATACGGCTGTAGCCCAATTGACGGATTACCTGGTCAAAGCGTTCGGCGTTGAACTTGCCGTCTACCTGGAATTCCGGCGTCTGCAGGATCACCTGGTCCAATGCAGCTTCAGAGAAGCCAAACTTGGAGTCGGCCGCACCTTGCAGCAACAGCTTGCGATCGATCAGGCCCTTGAGGGCCGCTTCGCGCAATAGTTTTTCGTCCAGCAGGGAAGCATCGAAATCCTTGCCCAGCTGTTGCATCAGCTGGCGACGTTGCATGTCGACGGCCTGGCTCAGCTCGGTCTGGGTGATTTCTTCACCGTTGACCTTGGCCACGTCCTGCTTACTGTTACCCGAAGCCTGGAAAATGGCCTCGATACCGGTGAACGCCATCAATGCGACGATGATCCCGATAATGGTCTTGGCAATCCAGCCTTGTGAATTGTCCCTGATATTTTGCAGCATGCGTCCCCCAGAAACGGTTGAACTTCAGAAATTGGCAACCGTGGAGCGTGGGTAGAGTACGGATATAAGAAAGGCGCATCCAAGGATGCGCCTTCTCGCAACTGGCGGAGCGGACGAGGGCTTTGGTTCTCCCCCCGGCTTGGCGACCCGATGCATACACGGGTCTGCTGCCGCTCCGCTCCCAGGTTGAACCTGGGTTCGACCTGGGTAGGTAAAGGCTGGATCGAAGCTTAGTTAACGGCTTCTTTCAGGGCTTTACCGGCTTTGAAACCTGGTTTCTTGGCAGCAGCAATCTGCAGTGCTTTGCCAGTCTGTGGGTTACGGCCAGTGCGAGCTGGGCGGTCAGTCACAGAGAAAGTACCGAAGCCTACCAGTACCACGGAGTCGCCGGCCTTCAGAGCGCCAGTGACGGATTCGATTACTGCATCCAGCGCACGGCCAGCAGCAGCTTTCGGGATATCAGCGGATGCAGCGATAGCATCAATCAGTTCCGACTTGTTCACTCTAAGTCCCCTTATATATCTATTGAGTATGATTCTAAGTTTTTTGGTGAAAGCAAAAACCAGTGCTGAATGCCCTACAGACACTTAAGAGCCGCTTTATAACAAGGGCTCTAAAAAGCTGTCAAGGAAGCCCCCAGGCTTTAACACATTAATGCGTGCTAATTCTTTCCTTGGAATCAGACTCACGTTTTTCGTCCTTGGAAACTATCTCCGGAGCCACATCCGGCAAGGGCTCCGGCGCGTATTGCAGCGCAATTTGCAGGACCTCGTCAATCCATTTAACCGGTTTAATCTGCAGATCTTGCTTGATGTTGTCTGGAATTTCCTTCAAGTCGCGAACATTCTCTTCAGGAATGATCACCGTCTTGATACCACCCCGGTGTGCAGCAAGCAATTTCTCTTTCAGACCACCGATGGCCAATACCTGACCACGCAGGGTGATTTCCCCCGTCATGGCGACATCGGCGCGCACCGGAATGCCAGTCAATGCCGACACCAAGGCCGTGCACATACCTACGCCAGCGCTAGGGCCGTCTTTCGGGGTCGCCCCTTCCGGCATGTGGATATGGGTGTCGTGCTTCTCATGGAAGTCCAGGGGGATCCCCAGGCTCTTGGCGCGGCTGCGCACCACGGTCTGCGCGGCAGTGATGGATTCAACCATCACGTCACCCAGGGAACCAGTCTTGATCAGTTGGCCTTTGCCAGGGATCACCGCGGCTTCGATGGTCAGCAATTCGCCGCCCACCTGAGTCCACGCCAGGCCAGTCACCTGCCCTACCTGATCCTGCTGCTCGGCCAGGCCATAGCGGAATTTCTTCACGCCCAGGAAGTGCTCCAGGGAATCGGCCGTGACCTTCACCGAGAAGCGTTTTTCCAGTGCATGCTCTTTGACCGCCTTACGGCAGATCTTCGCGATCTGGCGCTCCAAGCCCCGCACACCGGCCTCGCGGGTGTAGTAGCGCACGATATCGCGGATCGTCTCGACCTCAAATTCGATCTCGCCCTTCTTCAGGCCGTTGGCCGAAATCTGCTTGGGCGCGAGGTATTTGACGGCGATGTTGATCTTCTCGTCTTCGGTGTAACCCGGCAGACGAATCACTTCCATCCGGTCCAGCAGCGCCGGCGGGATGTTCATGGAGTTGGAGGTGCACAGGAACATTACGTCGGACAGGTCGTAGTCGACTTCCAGGTAATGGTCGTTGAAATTGTGGTTCTGCTCGGGGTCGAGCACTTCGAGCAACGCCGACGCCGGATCGCCACGCATGTCGCTGCCCATTTTGTCGATTTCGTCGAGCAGGAACAGCGGGTTGCGCACGCCCACCTTTGTCATCTTTTGAATCAATCTTCCTGGCATCGAACCGATGTAAGTGCGGCGATGACCACGGATTTCCGCTTCATCACGCACACCACCGAGGGCCATGCGCACGAATTTACGGTTGGTGGCGTTGGCAATCGACTCAGCCAGCGAGGTTTTACCCACGCCAGGCGGACCCACCAGGCACAACACCGGACCCCGAATCTTCTTCACGCGCTTTTGCACGGCAAGGTATTCGAGGATGCGTTCTTTGACTTCTTCGAGGCCATAGTGGTCGGCGTCAAGGATGTCCTCAGCGCGCGCCAGGTCCAGGCGCACTTTGGTCTGGGCCTTCCACGGCACTTGCACCAGCCAGTCGATGTAGGAGCGCACCACGGTGGCTTCGGCCGACATCGGCGACATCTGCTTGAGCTTGTTCAACTCGGCAGTGGCTTTGGTCAAGGCGTCTTTCGGCAGACCGGCGGCGTCGATGCGCTTTTTCAGCTCTTCGATTTCGTTGTGGCCTTCCTCGCTGTCGCCGAGTTCTTTCTGAATGGCCTTCATCTGCTCATTCAGGTAGTACTCGCGCTGGCTGCGCTCCATTTGTTTCTTCACGCGACCACGGATGCGCTTCTCAACCTGCAACAGGTCGATTTCGGCATCCAGCAGCGCCAGCACGTGCTCGACACGCGCCGACAGGTCGATAATTTCGAGGATGTCTTGCTTCTGCTCGATCTTCAGCGCCATGTGCGCGGCCATGGTGTCGACCAGGCGGCTTGGCTCATCGATGCTGTTGAGGGAAGACAGGACTTCAGCCGGGACTTTCTTGCCCAACTGCACATACTGCTCGAATTGCGAGAGCAGGCTGCGTACAAACACTTCGGATTCGCGCTCAGGGGCCTCGACTTCGTCGATCAGCGCCACTTCGGCGCGCAGGTGGCCGTCCACCTCCATAAAGCGCTCGACCGCACCACGCTGCTCACCTTCCACTAGCACCTTGACGGTGCCATCAGGCAGCTTGAGCAGTTGCAGTACGGTAGCAATGGTGCCGACACGATACAGGGCGTCTTCGCCTGGATCATCGTCAGCAGGATTCTTCTGGGCCAACAGCAGGATTTGCTTGTCGCCCGTCATCGCGGCCTCGAGGGCTTCGATAGACTTCTCGCGCCCCACGAACAGCGGGATAACCATGTGCGGATAGACGACAACATCACGCAACGGCAGGAGAGGCAATTCGATGGTGGTCTTCATGATTTCGCCTCTATGACAGATGAAAAATAAGCTTGAAACCAAGATGGGGGCTGCATGCAAAAAAAACAAGCTTATTGCCAGCAGTTAAACGCAGTAAACGCTTTGGGGTAAAAAACGCCGTAAAAACAAAGGGGCCCCTGGAGGCCCCTTGTTTATACCGAAACTGCGAAACGCTTACGCGTCGGGCGCAGCCTTGGCAGCCGGCTCACTGTTTTCGTAGATATACAGTGGCTTGGACTTACCTTCTATGACGCTTTCGTCGATCACCACTTTACTCACCTCGGACTGCGAGGGGATTTCGTACATGGTGTCGAGCAGGACGCCTTCCAGAATCGAACGCAGGCCACGTGCACCGGTCTTGCGCTCCAGTGCCCGCTTGGCCACCGATTTGAGGGCGTCGGTGCGGAACTCGAGGTCTACACCTTCCATCTCGAACAGCTTGGCGTATTGCTTGGTCAGGGCGTTTTTCGGCTCGGTGAGGATCTGGATCAAAGCAGCCTCATCCAACTCGTCCAACGTGGCCAGAACCGGCAGACGGCCCACGAATTCCGGGATCAGACCGAACTTGACCAGATCGTCAGGCTCGACTTCACGCAGGGACTCTCCAACCTTCTTGCCTTCTTCCTTGCTGCGCACTTCGGCACTGAAGCCGATGCCGCCGCGGGTCGAACGCTGCTGGATGACTTTTTCCAGACCGGAGAACGCACCACCGCAGATGAACAGGATGTTACGCGTATCAACCTGAAGGAATTCCTGCTGCGGATGCTTGCGACCACCTTGTGGCGGTACGGAAGCGACCGTGCCTTCGATCAGTTTCAACAGGGCCTGCTGCACGCCTTCACCGGAAACGTCCCGGGTGATCGACGGGTTGTCCGACTTGCGTGAAATCTTGTCGATTTCGTCGATGTAGACAATACCCATCTGGGCTTTCTCTACGTCGTAGTCGCACTTCTGGAGCAGTTTCTGAATGATGTTCTCGACATCTTCACCCACGTAGCCAGCCTCGGTGAGGGTGGTAGCGTCGGCGATGGTGAACGGAACGTTCAGCAGGCGAGCGAGGGTTTCTGCAAGCAGGGTCTTACCCGAGCCTGTAGGACCGATCAGCAAGATGTTGCTCTTGCCGAGTTCAACTTCGTCGCCTTTCTTGTCACGCTGGTTCAAGCGCTTGTAGTGGTTGTATACCGCTACGGCTAGAACCTTCTTTGCACGCTCTTGACCAATCACGTACTGGTCAAGGATGCCGCTGATTTCTTTGGGCGAAGGCAATTTATGCGCGCTGCTTTCGGCCTGGGCTTCCTGCACCTCCTCACGGATGATGTCATTGCACAGGTCGACGCACTCGTCGCAGATAAAGACCGAGGGGCCGGCAATCAATTTGCGCACTTCATGCTGGCTTTTGCCACAGAAGGAGCAATAGAGCAGCTTGCCGTTGTCCTCGCCGTTGCGGGTGTCAGTCATTCGTTCGATCCAAATCCGATAGGCTTGCAACACAAGATGAAGGCTTATGCGGGCTTTTTCAAGCCCGCCAGTGGTCGGACATGCCGACCAGCCCTATTTTGAGCAGCTTATATTAAGCGGGGCGCTGGCTGATCACGTCGTCGATCAACCCGTATGCTTTCGCAGCTTCGGCACTCATGAAGTTGTCGCGGTTGGTATCGCGCTCGATTTCTTCCAAGGTGTGCCCGCTGTGCTTGGCCATCAACGTATTGAGGCGCTCACGAATAAACAGGATTTCCTTGGCGTGGATTTCGATGTCCGACGCCTGGCCCTGGAAACCGCCCAGTGGCTGGTGAATCATCACACGCGAGTTCGGCAGGCAGAAACGCTTGCCTTCGGCACCGGCGGTCAGCAGGAATGCGCCCATGCTGCAGGCTTGGCCAATGCAGGTGGTCGACACGTTCGGCTTGATGAACTGCATGGTGTCGTAGATCGACATGCCTGCAGTGACCGAGCCGCCTGGGGAGTTGATGTAGAGATGGATGTCCTTGTCCGGGTTTTCCGCTTCAAGGAACAGCAACTGCGCACAGATCAGGTTGGCCATGTAGTCCTCTACCGGGCCCACCAGAAAGATCACTCGCTCCTTGAGCAGGCGCGAGTAGATGTCGTAGGCGCGTTCGCCACGAGCGGACTGCTCGACAACCATCGGGACCAGGCCGCCAGCGGCCTGGATATCAGAGTTCTGCTGAATATAGGAATTACGGAACATGCTCTGCAGTTACTCCCAAATAGTCATGTCTTGAAAACGCATAAGCCAGCGCGAGGCTGGCTTATGGTTGTATTTCCAACGAGTTGGACAATCAGTCGGCTTGTGCTGCTTCCGCCGGTTTGACTGCTTCTTCGTAAGAGACCGCTTTATCGGTCACCTTAGCCTTCTGCAGAACAGTATCCACAACTTGTTCTTCCAGCACAACCGAACGCACTTCGTTCAGTTGCTGATCGTTCTTGTAGTACCAAGCCACGACCTGCTCAGGCTCCTGGTAGGCCGAAGCCATTTCCTGGATCATTTCGCGAACGCGATCTTCGTCAGGCTTGAGGTCGAACTGCTTGACCACTTCAGCCACGATCAGGCCCAGCACGACGCGGCGCTTGGCTTGTTCTTCGAACAGCTCGGCCGGCAGTTGGTCAGGCTTGATGTTGCCACCAAACTGCTGAACAGCTTGTACGCGCAGGCGATCCACTTCGTTGGACAGCAGGGCCTTGGGCACTTCGATCGGGTTGGCGGCCAGCAGACCGTCCATGACCTGGTTCTTGACCTTGGACTTGATGGCCTGACGCAGCTCGCGCTCCATGTTCTTGCGAACTTCGGTGCGGAAGCCTTCGATGCCGGTTTCCTTGATGCCGAATTGAGCGAAGAACTCTTCGTTCAGCTCTGGCAGCTTAGGCTCGGAAACGCTGTTGACGGTCACGGTGAACTCGGCGGCTTTGCCGGCCAGGTCCAGGTTCTGGTAGTCAGCAGGGAAAGTCAGGTTCAGAACGCGCTCTTCGCCGGCTTTGGCGCCAACCAGGCCGTCTTCGAAACCAGGGATCATGCGGTTGGAGCCCAGCACCAGCTGGGTACCCTTGGCGGAGCCGCCAGCGAAGACTTCGCCGTCAACCTTGCCAACGAAATCGATGTTCAGCTGGTCTTCGTTCTGGGCAGCACGGTCGGCCACTTCGAAACGGGTGTTCTGCTTGCGCAGGATTTCCAGCATGTTGTCCAGGTCCGAATCAGCCACTTCGGCGCTCAGACGCTCGATGGCAATACCGTCGAAACCGGCCACTTCAAATTCAGGGAACACTTCGAATACGGCGACGTATTCCAGGTCCTTGCCAGCTTCCAGGGACTTAGGCTCGATCGACGGCGAACCTGCTGGGTTCAGCTTGTGCTCAACGACCGCTTCGTAGAAGGAAGCCTGGATCACGTCACCAACAGCTTCCTGGCGCGCATCGGCACCAAAACGGCGCTTGATTTCGCTCATTGGCACTTTGCCTGGACGGAAACCAGCGATCTTGGCCTTTTGGGCAGTCTGCTGCAGACGCTTGTTGACCGCAGTCTCGACGCGCTCAGCCGGCACGGAGATGCTCAGGCGACGCTCGATAGCAGTAGTATTTTCAACAGAAACTTGCATGGATATTCCTCGTTGCACAGACGTTAGCCGGCCATTTCCGACCCCAATCAAGGGCATGCATTCTAGTGGGTCAAACTCAAGAAGTCACCCTACTGCAAATACGCCCGAAAACAGCCGGCAATTTATCGGTACGAAGGCACGGATGCACTTCGCCCCGGTGACAAATACAACCCATCACGCCAGGGCTCTGCGCCGCCCCTTCTATATATAGAAGAAGTCGCCATCCATCGCCCTGACGGCCAACCCCGCAAACAGGGCTGGCTGGCAGCGCAGCATCATCGAGATACACAAATACGATGAAACGCCCCGCCGTCGCACCCCATTACCTGCAGGCGCTGGATATTTCGAACCGCTGAAACCAAAAAAGGCGCCAGACTGTTAAATCTGGCGCCTTTCGAATATGGGGTGGACGAAGGGGATCGAACCCTCGACAACGGGAGTCACAATCCCGTGCTCTACCAACTGAGCTACGCCCACCATATTGCGTTAACAAAGAAACCAAACCACTTCTTTGTTGAGCTCTGCCCTGCCTTTCGACGGGACCAAGCTTTATTTGGTGCGGATGAAGAGACTCGAACTCTTACGCCTCGCGGCGCTGGAACCTAAATCCAGTGTGTCTACCAATTCCACCACATCCGCGCTTGAAGCTCTTAAAGCAAAGGCGCCAGACGATTAATCTGGCGCCTTTTAAAATATGGGGTGGACGAAGGGGATCGAACCCTCGACAACGGGAGTCACAATCCCGTGCTCTACCAACTGAGCTACGCCCACCATATAGCGCTACTTGTGCCAAAGCTGCCTAATGGCGCACCCGGCAGGACTCGAACCTGCGACCATCCGCTTAGAAGGCGGATGCTCTATCCAGCTGAGCTACGGGCGCCTGATTAATCTGTACTCTTGGAGGATTACAAACTAAGTGCTTCCAGCCTTGCAGAACAACACGCTATTCTGCTCGACCTTCTTAACCAGTGCTAGGCTGTGCCCGACAAGTGCGACGAATAGTATAGACGCCCTCGAAACCCGTCAAATCCTTTTTGAAAAAAATTCATTTTATTTAAGGGGTTAGGGCAATTTGCAGACCAAGCGCCTTTGCCCTCACGTCTTGGCATGCGAGAATGCGCGCACTTTTCTTCCCCCTCTCGATGGTTAATCACGCGTAATGACTGCACAACTTATCGACGGCAAATCAATCGCCGCCAGCCTGCGCCAGCAGATCGCCAAACGAGTCACCGAGCGTAGCCAGCAGGGCCTGCGCACGCCTGGCCTCGCGGTGATCCTGGTCGGCAGCGATCCTGCCTCTCAGGTTTATGTCTCGCACAAGCGTAAAGACTGTGAAGAGGTCGGCTTTATTTCCAAGGCCTACGACTTGCCTTCCGAGACCACCCAGCAGGCCCTTACCGACCTGATCGACAGCCTCAACGACGACCCGAAGATCGATGGCATCCTGCTGCAACTGCCATTGCCCGAGCATCTGGACGCCTCGAAACTACTGGAGCGTATTCGCCCCGACAAAGACGTCGACGGTTTCCACCCTTATAACGTCGGCCGCCTGGCCCAGCGTATCCCGCTGCTGCGTCCGTGCACGCCCAAAGGCATCATGACCCTGCTGGAAAGCACCGGTGTCGACCTGTACGGCCTCGACGCCGTGGTCGTCGGCGCCTCCAACATCGTTGGTCGACCGATGGCCATGGAACTGCTGTTGGCCGGCTGCACCGTGACCGTCACCCACCGCTTCACCAAAGACCTCGCCGGCCACGTCGGCCGCGCCGACCTGGTCGTGGTCGCTGCCGGCAAGCCGGGGCTGGTAAAAGGCGAATGGATCAAGGAAGGCGCCATCGTCATCGACGTGGGCATCAACCGTCAGGACGACGGCAAGCTGGTGGGCGATGTGGTGTACGAAACCGCCCTGCCCCGCGCCGGCTGGATCACACCAGTGCCAGGCGGCGTCGGCCCGATGACGCGTGCTTGCCTGTTGGAAAACACGTTATACGCTGCAGAAACCCTGCACAGCTGACAAGCGCTCCAACAAAGAGCCCTGCCATCGGCAGGGCTTTTTATTGGCCAGTTGCCTTCCCCTCCCGATTCGCTTGACCCCGGCGCGTTGATAATGACCAAGAACAGCGTTACGCAGGCAACGCACGATGCTATCCCCGGCCAAGGGCTTGCCCTGATTATTTTCGCCGCATTCGTCACGCTTGCTGCCGTTGGGCTGAGTCTGCTGGCAATCTACTTCCAAATAGGAAGCAATGTTCAGGTACCGGTTTTTGCAGCCGAGCGCATAACAACCCCCTCTCAGTTGAATCCCGAGCCAGTTGAGCGCGCGGTTTTCATAGTTCTCGCCGCACTGGCTCCAATTGGCCTGGTTGCCGCGCTCAGGTTCCTGCGAGGCTTCAACCCACCACCCTGGCTCGCGGGCCTGACGCTAGCCCTGCTATCCCTCGCATTGGCAGGCCCATTCATCGCCTCGGACTTCACCAGCGTGATGTTCTTCCCCAAGAGCGTGTCGGGTACCAGCCGGACGATCATGCTGGTGCTGTCCGTAATCCTCTCGATAGCCGTGCTGGTACAGAATTGGACCGGGGGCAAGCCAAGCCGCTCGTCGATGGCGCTTACCATTGCGCTGGCTTGTATAGCGACCTTCATCTTCCAGATAGCCCCTTACAGGTTGGCTTCCATTGACACGGTCACCCTCGCAAGCCAATGGTCTGTCAGCTATGACGCCGCCACCTATGCGCTGACCCAAGTCGTCGCAGGCAAAACGTTACTCAGCGAACTACCTTCGCAATATGGTTTATTCCCGGAACTGATCGCCCCATTTTTCAAACTTGCCGGAGTCAGTGTCTTCTCCGTCAGCACTTTTTTTGCAGTGCTCCAGCTCGTCGGCCTTGTCTGCCTCGCCGTGATCTTGCACCTTCACGTACGCAACCACGGCCTGAGGATATTGACGTTCCTGTGCCTGCTGATACCTACAAGCCTGTTTCTGTACCTGAACGGATTCGCGCAGGAAATCTATCTGCAGTACTACCCTATTCGCTTTATTTGCCCTGCCGTGTCGCTGCTCCTGTTCGCACACTACTGCTCCCGCCCTTCACGCATGCGCCTTGGCGCGCTGGGAATAGCCTCAGGTATCGCGGTTTTCTGGAACATAGATTCCGGAATTCCAGTGCTGATTTCCATAGGTGCAACGCTTTTGGTGAAACCTCTTTTTAGTCAGCGCCCGAAATGGAAAAGTCTGCTGTCCGCGCTCGGCTTTTCACTTTTTGCAGTGCTGAGCCTGTGTATCCTGATGATTACCCTGCGAATCAAGGCTGGCGCCCCACTCGGCATTCAGGAAGCCCTTGCGTCCCAGAAACTGTTCTACGGAGCGGGTTTCATGATGCTGCCAATGCCCCTCACCTTCCATCCCTGGCAAGTCATTCTGCTTGTTTATGCCGCGGCGGCCGTCACAGCGCTTTCGGCATGGCGGCGACATAGCGACAAGCCGGTGTATGACTTGCTCTTCTGCGCCTCGCTGATGGGACTTGGACTGTTCACCTACTACCAGGGGCGTTCACACATTTTCTGCCTGATGATGGTGCTATGGCCCGCACTGGTAACAGGTGCGGTGCTGACAGACTTGATCCTGCGATCAATCCGCAAACGCTCTACATCTGCCCTATCCAACGTGCTGGCTGTCCCGTTTCTTGTCTTCGTGAGCCTCGGCACGGTGACCCTGGCCTTTTCAAGTCGCAACCTTGTAACAACTGGCATCAACACGCTCTCCGACTTTCACACGCCCAGGGACTCTGTGGTAGCGAACGAACTGGCGTTTCTACGCGCAACCTACAAGGGGCGTAACTGCTTGATCCTGGCACAACGACAGGCTATCTATCATGCGCAACTGCAAACCTCCTCGCCTTTGCCTGGGCCCGGCATGATCGAAACCTTGCTGCAGAGCGACCTCGACGCGCTCATGGCTGGGGCACTCGCGACCCCTCTACCGTGCATTTACCTAGGCATAGGCCCCTCTTCGCAAACCCTAGCGAAGATCGATGACGCGGCGCTCATCTCGCACTATCCGGTCAATGCAAAAAATGACCTTGGAACGCTTCTGTTACTTGAGCCCCCCAAGGTGGGTTCAAAATCGGTACAACCCTAACCAATCATCGGCTTACGGCCTTTATTTAAAGGCCTCTATCGCTTTCTGATCCATACTCCTAAAATGTAACGGCATTTGTCATACAACCCGTTCCAGAACGGTATTTCCTTACTTTTAGCGAGTTCATCCGCGTGAAAATTCGTCTTTCTATTGTCAGCCTATTTTTTGCTTTCACAGGCACCTTCGCGCACGCAGCCGAAACCACCCAGGCCCCGCGTGATACGTCCAAGCTGCAAATCGCTTCTGGCAGCGCCATGTTGGTCGACCTGCAGACCAACAAGGTCATTTATTCCAGCAACCCGGACGTGGTGGTGCCCATCGCTTCGGTGAGCAAATTAATGACTGGCCTGATCGTGCTCGAAGCCAAGCAGAACATGGATGAGTACATCGATATCAACATCACCGACACGCCGGAAATGAAAGGCGTGTTCTCGCGCGTGAAGATCGGCAGCCAGATGCCGCGCAAGGAAATGCTGCTGATCGCTCTGATGTCCTCGGAAAACCGCGCCGCCGCGAGCCTGGCCCACCACTACCCGGGTGGCTATGCAGCCTTCATCGCCGCGATGAACGCCAAGGCCAAGGCGTTGGGCATGACCAGCACTCATTATGTAGAACCCACTGGCCTTTCGATCCACAACGTGTCCACTGCCCGCGACCTGAGCAAACTGCTGGCCGCCGCGCGTCACTACCCGCTGCTGAGCCAATTGAGCACCACCAAGGAAAAGACCGTGTCGTTCCGCAAGCCCAACTACACCCTGGGCTTCTCCAACACTGACCACCTGATCAACCGCGCCAATTGGGACATCAAGCTGACCAAGACCGGTTTCACCAACCAGGCCGGCCACTGCCTGGTGCTGGTGACCAGCATGGGCAACCGCCCGGTATCGTTGGTGATCCTGGATGCCTTCGGCAAATTCACCCACTTTGCCGATGCCAGCCGTATCCGCAATTGGGTCGAGACCGGCAAGAGCGGTTCGGTGCCGGATGTGGCGTTGCGCTACAAGGCCGACAAGAACCTGAAGAATCGTCCTAACGCTGCGGAAGCCCGTCGCTAAACGATATAAAAAACGGCGCTTCGATAGCGCCGTTTTTTATTTGCGTTCCGCCAACACCTTCAGTGCCTGCGCCGCCGCCCGCTCCTGCCCGGCCTGGGCCGTCGCATTCGCCGAGTCGCGCCAACGTTGTGCATCTACATTCGCCGGCAACTGGCTCGGGCGCTGAGTGAGGATTGCCCAACTGCCGGCGCTTTTCCATTTGGACTCAAAGTCGCTGAAGCTCATCAACAAACGTCGATCCATGCCAGAGCGCAACAACACCGTACTTTTCTGCTGATTGAACCCCACTACGACCACGTAGTGCGCGTCCGACCACAGCCCGCCACCGATCCGCGCCATCACTGGATAACCCGCTGCCACCTGTGCCAGCACCGCTGTCAGCTTGGCGTCCAGCGGGTACACCATCAGCCCGTACTCGCGCGCCAGCACCTGCATGTTGCGCTCAAGGTCCGCTTCGCCGCCCGGCAAATGCAGCGGTTTATCCAATAGCCCCGGTGTCATGACAATGCCTTGTTGCGACAGCATGCTGGCTAAAGACGTAGGACCGCCCTGATAAGCCTCGCTGCGAAAGGTCGGCACGCCATTGAGCTCGACGCGCTCCGGCAGGCCCGCCAGTCTCGACGGAGTGGAGGAACACGCCGCAAGGCCCAAGGCACACGCGAGGAACAAGGATGTTTTCAGGTTCGACCGTAACCGCAATTTTCTACTCTCTTGATCAACTGCCGGTAAGGGCCCTGATCATAGGACGCTCTGCCACGCGGGTATAGCCCGCAGGCTTAGTAAAGGACGCGGATAGAGCAAAGAAGTTGGACAGACACGACCATTGGTCAATAGCAGGCAACCGTCAGCTAGCTAGACTGTCCATTGAGAAGACTGTGTGTGCCCCCTGGGGGCGAAAGGAGGCCGGAATGAGCCTTGCAACAACGATTGTCCTGTTGATATGCGGTTGGCTGGCGGTAGCCGGCGCCATGTTGTGGGGGGTGTTGCGCATCACCCGTCGGCACCATCACCCCCACGTCAAACCCGCTGCACCCGCCAAACCCCATAAGGTCGCGGTACATCACGCCTAGCCAGGCATGCAATTGAAGTCCTGAGTCGCCGCGACCTCCTTGCCGTGACCATCCATCAAGGATGCGCGCACGGTGGTGCCCAAGCTCGACTCCACCAGGGTGTAGTGCTCACCCGCCTTGAAATCCTTGTATTCGACCCGACCCTGGCAGTCCTGATGGTTGTCGTCGCCTGGCTCCTCCTCAAACAGCGTCACATCCAGGCGATGATCCCCCGGCGTCACCTCGAAGAAACGTCCGTCATCCACGCGCTTGCCGTCCACGCGTTCGGCCATCAGGTCGTTAGGGGCTTCTTCTTTCAAACCGATCCACGCTTCGCTCGGGTCGGCCTTGGGAATCGGGCCGGCGCACGCCGACAACAACAGCACAGCAGCGAGGGCCGGGATCAATAACAAGGGTTTGAGTGACATGGCAGGGCTCCAAAGAAGGACGATGTGTCCGATGGGTTACAAGCTTGGGGAGCCACCCTTTGTAGAACAAATGAATACAGATGAAACGATCTTCAGCCCCTTCCTAAATGTTCCTTCACCTGGCTGAAAGGTGCGTGTTAGGTGGGTCGGGCAAGACTGCCGGGGTTTGCAATCCTGCTCCCTCCGGAGGTTTCACGCATGCTCGGGCTGGTAAAGACCGCACTGCAAAAGCCGTACACGTTTATCGTGTTGGCCATATTCATCTGCATCATCGGGCCGATGGCGGCCCTGCGTACCCCCACTGACGTTTTTCCGGACATTGGCATTCCCGTGGTCGCCGTAGTCTGGCAGTACAACGGTCTGTCGCCGGACGCCATGGCTGGCCGGGTGATCTACACCTATGAACGCTCCCTGAGCACCACGGTTAACGACATCGAGCATATCGAGTCGCAATCCTTGCCCGGCATGGGCATTGTCAAAATTTTCTTCCAACCCGGCGTGGATATCCGCACCGCCAACGCCCAGGTGACGGCGGTATCACAAACCGTGCTCAAGCAGATGCCACCGGGCATCACGCCGCCGCTGATCCTCAACTACAGCGCCTCCACGGTGCCGATTTTGCAGATGGCGTTCTCCAGCCCCAGCCTCTCGGAAGCCAAGATCCGCGACCTGGTGCAGAACAACATTCGCCTGCCCCTGAGCGCCCTGCCCGGCCTGGCCATGCCCACACCGATGGGCGGCAAGCAACGCCAGATCACCCTGGACCTCGACCCGCAGGCGCTGGCCGCCAAAGGTTTATCGGCCCAAGACGTCGGCAATGCCTTGGCGCTGCAGAACCAGATCATCCCGGTGGGCACCGCCAAACTCGGTCCCAACGAATACACCATCTTGCTCAACAACAGCCCCAAAGCCATCGACGAGCTGAATGACCTGCCGATCAAAACGGTCGACGGAGCCTTGATCACCATCGGCCAGGTCGCCCACGTGCGTGACGGCTCGCCGCCGCAGACCAACATCGTACGCGTCGACGGCCACCGCGCAGTCCTCATGCCAGCATTGAAAAACGGCAGCATCTCCACCCTGTCGATCATCGACGGCATCCGCCAGATGCTGCCGCGCATCAACGAAACCCTGCCGCCGTCGCTGAAGACCTCGCTGCTGGGGGATGCCTCGGTGTTCGTGAAACAGTCAGTGGGCAGCGTGGCCCAGGAAGGCATCATCGCCGCGCTGTTGACCAGTGCGATGATTCTGCTGTTCCTCGGCAGTTGGCGTTCCACGATCATTATTGCCGCCTCGATTCCCCTGGCCGTGCTGTCGGCCATCGCGCTGTTGGCGGTCAGCGGGCAAACCCTCAACGTGATGACCCTCGGCGGGCTGGCGTTGGCGGTGGGGATCCTGGTGGACGACGCCACGGTGACCATCGAAAACATCAACTGGCACCTGGAACAAGGCAAGGCGGTGAAGACCGCGATTCTCGACGGCGCCGCACAGATCGTCGGCCCGGCGTTCGTCTCGCTGCTGTGTATTTGCATCGTTTTCGTGCCGATGTTCTTGCTGCAAGGCATCGCCGGTTATCTGTTCCGGCCGATGGCCCTGGCGGTGATCTTTGCCATGGCCAGTTCTTTCATTCTGTCGCGTACGCTGGTGCCGACGCTGGCAATGTTCCTGCTCAAGCCGCACGCCCCGGAGCAAGGTGCAGGGCACCATCCAGAAGATGAATTCATCAATCATCACGAGGGTGAGCAGCATCAGAAACAGCGCAATGCCGTGCTGCAATCGGTGCTGAATTTCCAACAGGGTTTCGAGCGGCATTTCTCGAACATCCGCGACACCTATCACGGCCTGCTGACCTTGGCCCTGGGCAATCGCAAGCGTTTTATCGTCGGTTTCCTGGCCTGTGTGCTGGCATCGTTCCTGCTGCTGCCAAGCCTTGGCCAGGACTTCTTCCCGGCCACCGACGCGGGCGCCTTGGCCCTGCACGTGCGCCTGCCACTGGGCACGCGCATCGAAGAAAGCGCTGCCGCCTTCGACCGTATCGAGGCGCGGATTCGTGAAGTGATTCCCGCCGAAGAACTCGACACCATCGTCGACAACATCGGCATCCCGCTCAGCGGTATCGACATGGCCTACAGCAGCAGCGGCACCATCGGCCCGCAGGACGGCGATATCCAGGTCACGCTGAAAAAAGACCACGCGCCCACCGCCGACTACGTAAAGAAATTGCGTGAAGCCCTGCCAGAAAGTTTCCCCGGCAGCCATTTCGCATTCCTGCCGGCAGACATCAGCAGCCAGATCCTCAACTTCGGCGCCCCGGCCCCTCTGGACGTGAAAATCTCCGGGCGCAGCGATGAAGAAAACCGCGCCTATGCGGTGGAACTGGAACGGCGCCTGCAACACGTACCGGGCATCGCCGACCTGCGCATCCAGCAGTCCACCGGCTACCCGTCCTTGCAGGTCAACGTCGACCGCCTGCGCGCCAATGGCCTGGGCATCACCGAGCGTGACGTGACCAACAGCATGGTCGCCTCCCTCGCCGGCAGCTCACAAGTGGCACCGACCTTCTGGCTCAACCCGGCCAACGGCGTGTCCTACTCCATCGTCGCCGCCACCCCGCAATACCGCCTCGACAGCCTGCCTTCGCTGGAAGCGCTGCCGGTGACCGGCGCCGACGGCCAGTCGCAGATCCTCGGCGGCGTGGCCACCATCTCCCGCGTGCAAAGCCCGGCGGTGGTGACCCACTACAACATCGAACCGACCCTGGACCTGTACGCCAACGTGCAAGGCCGCGATCTCGGCGGCGTGGCCCGTGATGTGCAGAAAGTGCTGGATGACACCGCCTCGATGCGCCCCAAAGGCGCAGTGATCAGCCTGCACGGACAGATCGATGCGCTGCATGAAGCCTTCAGCGGCTTGAGCCTTGGCCTGCTCGGTGCGGTAGTGCTGATCTACCTGCTGATCGTGGTCAACTTCCAGTCTTGGGTCGATCCGTTCGTGATCATCACCGCCTTGCCTGCGGCGCTGGCAGGGATCGTGTGGATGCTGTTCCTCAGCGGCACGTCCTTGTCGGTGCCCGCCTTGACCGGCGCGATCCTGTGCATGGGCGTGGCCACGGCCAACTCGATCCTGGTGGTGAGCTTCTGCCGCGAACGCCTGGCCGAACATGGCGATGCGCTAAAGGCCGCGCTGGAAGCCGGCTACACGCGCTTCCGCCCGGTGTGCATGACCGCCCTGGCGATGATCATCGGCATGTTGCCCCTGGCGATTTCCGAGGAGCAGAACGCCCCCCTCGGCCGTGCGGTGATCGGTGGCTTGATCCTCGCCACCACCGCCACCCTGTTGTTTGTCCCCGTGGTCTTCAGCCTGGTCCACGGCCGTCACCCTACTCGCGCCACTGCTGGAGAAACGCCTCATGTCGTCTGATCACAAACCCTCGCGCAAGCGTCTGATGCTCATGGGTGTCGGCGGCCTGACCCTGGCCGCCCTGTTGGTCGCCAACGGCCTGCATGCCCGCACGCTGCACGAACAATCGGTCACCGCCTGGACCGAAACCGCCGCCATCCCGCAGGTGATGGTGTTCCAACCGCAGCAGAATGTCGCCGGCGATACCCTGCGCTTGCCGGCGCACCTCGAAGCCTGGAGCAAGGCGCCGATTCACGCCCGTGTCAGCGGCTACTTGAAGGACTGGAAAGCCGACATCGGCACCCAGGTCAAAGCCGGGCAAATCCTCGCCGAGATCGACAGCCCTGACCTGGACCAGCAACTGGCGCAAACCCACGCCCGGCTGGTACAGGAACAGGCCAACGCACGCCTGGCCGAAACCACCGCCACCCGCTGGCAAAACCTGCTCGCCAGCCATTCGGTATCGCGCCAGGAGGCCGATGAAAAAACCTCCAATGCCGCCGCCGCAAAAGCCAACGCCGAAGCCGCCGCTGCCGACTATGCGCGGCTGTCCGCGCTGGAAAACTACAAGACAATCCGCGCGCCATTCGCGGGCACCATCACCGCGCGCAACACCGATATCGGCCAGTTGATCAAGGCCGACACCGACAGTGATCCGGAACTGTTCAACATCGCCGACACTCACCAACTGCGCCTGTATGTGCCTGTGCCGCAGAACTACGCGGCGGTCATCCACCCAGGCCTCGAAGCCGAACTGACCGTGCCCGAGCACCCCGGCGAACACTTCAAGGCGCACCTGATCGGTGATTCCACCGCCATCGACCGCCGTTCCGGCACCTTGCTCGCGCAGTTCGTGGCCGACAACCCCAACGGCGAATTGCTGCCCGGTGATTACGCCGAAGCCACCCTGCCGATACCGGCGGATACCCATGGCGTGAGCATCCCGGCCAGTGCATTGATCTTCCGTGCCCAAGGCACGCAAGTGGCGGTGTTGGATGCGCGCAATCATGTGCACCTACAGGACATTCACATCGGCCTCGACCTGGGCGAACGCCTGGTCATCGACCAAGGCCTGAAACCCGCCGACCGTGTGGTCGACAACCCGCCGGACGCCCTGCGTGAAGGCGACCCGGTACAACTGGCCGATGCCGCCGGAGGTGCGCATGCGCCTAAGGCTTAAACCCCTGGCAGCGCTGATGCTGCTGGCGTTGCAGGGCTGCTCGATGGCGCCGACCTACAAGGTGCCGAGCGTTGATTTGCCGGCCGGCTACCGCGAACAGACCAGCGATGGCCCCTGGCACAGCGCGCAACCGTCCGATCAACTGGCCCCCGAATGGTGGACGCTCTACCACGATTCGCGACTGAATGACCTGCAACAGCAACTGCTCAAGGCCAACCCGGATTTGACGGCGGCGCTGGCGCACTTCGACGCATCCCAGGCCTATGCCAGCCAGTTGCATGCGGGGTTGTTCCCGCAGATCACCGCCAGTGCGCAGCCGTTGCGCCAGCGCCAATCGGACTCGCGGCCACTGCGGGGCGATACGCAGCCGTCGGTGTACAACAGCAATACGGCAGGGTTTTCACTGAGCTACGACCTGGACCTGTGGGGCAAAATCCGCAACCAGGTCGCGGCCGGCGATGCCCAAGCGCAGGCGTCCGGCGATGATTTGGCGGTGGCGCGCTTGAGCCTGCAACATCAGTTGGCGACGTTGTACGTGCAGCTCAACGGGTTGGATGCGCAGGCGCGGATTCTCAACCGTTCACTGGAGGATTTCGGCCAGGCGTTGCAGCTGACCCGTAGCCGGTATGAGGGGCAGATTGCTTCGGAGCTGGACCTCACGCGCGCGCAGAATCAACTGGCCGAGGCCAAGGCGCAATGGGATGAAGTACGCGGGCAGCGCAATCTGACCGAGCACGCCATAGGAGAGCTGGTGGGTGTGGCAGCCAGCGATTTTTCGTTACCGCCGGGCCCGCAATTGATCGCCTTGCCGGGGATACCCTCGCAATTGCCTAGCCACCTGCTGCAACGTCGTCCGGATATTGCAGCGGCCGAGCGACGAGTGTTTGCCGCCAACGCCAACATCGGCGTGGCCAAGGCGGCGTGGTATCCAGATTTCAGTTTGACGGGGTTGATTGGCGGGCAGACTCAGGGGGTCGGCAACCTGCTGTCCGCGGGCAATCGCTATTGGGCATTGGGGCCGTTGGTCAATTTGCCGATCTTCGATGGCGGTCGTCTAAGCGCCAACGAACGCCAGGCCAAGGCCGAGTTTGAAGAGGCGTCGGCGCAGTACCGCAGCCAGGTGCTGAAAGCCGTGCGCGAAGTCGAGGACAACCTGGCGCAACTGCGGGATCTGCAGCAGGAAGCACAGGATGAACAAGCGGCAGCGGATGCAGCGCAGCACACGCAAGCACTGGCGATGAACAGCTATCAGGCGGGGGCCGTGAGTTATCTGGATGTGGTGACGGCGCAGACGGCGGCGTTACAGGCGCAGCGGACATTGCAGGCGGTGCAGACGCGGCAGTTGCAGGCGAGTGTCGGGCTGGTGACTGCGCTGGGTGGCGGCTGGCGACCCTCTTCCTGACACTGTCCATTCTCCGTAGGAGCCGGCTTGCCGGCGATAGCGNCGCTATCGCCGGCAAGCCGGCTCCTACGGAGGGCAGTGATGGCTTAGGCGGCGAGCTTGCCACAGGCGATTGCCGCCGACGCCGCGACCATTGCCCTGAGCAACACCGCACAGCCCGCCGCCAGATCATCCGGCGCGGCATTCTCGATTTCGTTATGGCTGATGCCACCTTCACAGGGCACAAAAATCATCCCCGCCGGCCCCAGCTCTGCGACAAAAATCGCGTCATGCCCGGCCCCGCTGACGATGTCCATGTTCGACAAACCCAGGCTATTTGCGGCATCGCGTACCGCATCCACACAGCCTTTGTCGAAGTACAACGGCGGGAAGTCAGCCGTGGGTTCCATTTCGAAACTCAGCCCATGTTTGGCGCAGGTGTCTTCAATGACCTGGCGCACTTGGGCAATCATCGAATCCAATCGCGCCGGTTCCAGGTGGCGGAAGTCCAGGGTCATGCGCACCTCACCCGGAATTACGTTGCGCGAGCCGGGATACGCCTGCAGGCAACCCACCGTGCCACACGCATGAGGCTGATGACCCAGCGCCGCCGCATTCACCGCCGCCACTACGGCCGCCGCGCCCACCAGGGCATCCTTGCGCAGGTGCATCGGCGTCGGCCCCGCATGAGCCTCAACGCCGCGCAGCTTCAGGTCGAACCACTTCTGCCCGAGGGCGCCAAGCACCACACCGATGGTTTTCTTCTCGTCCTCAAGAATCGGGCCTTGCTCGATGTGTGCTTCGAAATACGCACCCACCTTATGCCCACTGACCGGCCGCGAGCCCGCATAGCCAATCGCATTCAATGCATCGCCGACACTGACGCCGTCCACATCGACCTTGGCCAGTGTGTCCGCCAGGGTGAACTTCTCGGCGAACACGCCGGAGCCCATCATGCACGGCGGGAAGCGCGAGCCTTCCTCGTTGGTCCACACCACCACTTCCAGCGGCGCCTCGGTTTCCAACTTGAGGTCATTGAGCGTACGCAGCACTTCCACACCCGCCAGCACGCCAAAGCAACCGTCAAACTTGCCACCGGTGGGCTGGGTGTCGATGTGGCTGCCAGTCATCACCGGTGGCAGGTTCGGATCGCGCCCCGGACGACGGGCGAAAATGTTGCCGATGCCGTCGACGGTCACGGTGCAGCCGGCCTCTTCGCACCACTGCACGAACAGGTCGCGGGCCTTGCGGTCAAGGTCGGTAAGGGCCAGGCGACAGACGCCGCCCTTGGGGGTGGCGCCGAGCTTGGCCAGGTCCATCAGCGACTGCCACAGGCGGTCGCGGTTGATTTGCAGGACGTCGAGGGCAGCGTTCATGGGTGATCTCCTCAAGCTACATTTCTTATGGATTGACTCAATTCCATCAATGGAATGCGCTCCAACATGTGGTTTGCATTTCAAATTATCTACAGTGGTGTTTTCACCGCGACCGGGCTGGCCCCGCGTTTGGCATTCAGGCCGTAATACAGCAAGCCACCCAAGGCCGAACCGGTAAACCAGCCATAGCTGTAGAACCAGCTGAACGCATCGCTGCCCAGCGACAGCAAGGTCAGCACCACCGGCACGCCAAAGGCGATGAAGCCGCTCCAGTTCCACGCCGGGTAGATGTCGTCGCGGTATAGGCCGGCCAGATCAAGCTGCTGTTTGCGGGTGATGAAGTAGTCCACCACCATGATCCCGGCAATGGGCCCCAGCAGGCTTGAATAGCCCAGCAACCAGTTCGAATACACGGTTTCCAGGCTCACGTCGGACACGATCAGGCCGAGCTTTTTCAGCAGCTCATGGCCCATCAGCGCCAGCCCCACCAGGCCGGTCAGGATCACTGCCGTGGTGCGGTTGATCAGCTTGGGCGCGATGTTCTGGAAGTCATTGGTGGGCGACACAATGTTCGCCGCCGTGTTGGTAGACAAAGTCGCGACGATGATCAATGCCATCGCCACAGCCACCCACACCGGGCTCTGGATATGCCCGATCAGGGTCACCGGGTCGGACACGCTGACGCCCACCAGTTTCACCGAGGCGGCGGTCATGATCACGCCGAGGGCGGCGAACAGGAACATGGTCAGCGGCAGGCCGAAGATCTGCCCGAGGATCTGGTCCTTCTGGCTTTTGGCGTAGCGGCTGAAGTCCGGGATATTTAGCGATAGGGTGGCCCAGAAGCCCACCATCGCGGTGAGGCCGGCCATGAAGTAACCGGTGAGGCTCGCGCCCTCCGGGCGTTTCGGCGGGATCGCCATCAACTCACTGATCGACACATTGGGCATCGCCCACACCAGCAAGCCAATGCCCACCGCCACCAGCAACGGCGCCGACAAGGTTTCCAGGCGCTTGATCGATTCGGCACCGCGCAGCACCACCCACAAATTCAGGCACCAGAAAATCATGAAGCCGATCACTTCACCCGTGCCGTCGAGGGACTTCCAACCCTCGAAAATCGAGCCGAGGAACAGGTGGATCGCCAGCCCACCAAACATCGTCTGGATACCAAACCAGCCACAGGCCACCAGCGCGCGGATCAGGCACGGCACGTTGGAACCCAGGATGCCGAACGACGAGCGCAGCAGCACCGGAAACGGAATGCCGTACTTGGTGCCGGGGAAGGCGTTAAGCGTGAGCGGGATCAACACCACGATGTTTGCCAGCAGGATCGCCATCAGCGCCTCGCCTACCGATAAGCCGAAATACGCGGTGAGCACCCCGCCCAAGGTGTAGGTCGGCACGCAGATCGACATGCCGACCCACAGCGCGGTGATGTGCCACTTGTTCCAGGTGCGTTCGTGCACCTTGGTCGGTGCCATGTCGTGGTTGTAGCGCGGGCTGTCGAGGACGTCGGGGCCGGCGTCGAGTTCGTACAGGCCGTTGCGTTCAATGACTTGCGATCTGTTCTGTTGCATGGCCGCTCCACGGTTTTTTCGAATTATTTTTGCTCACCTGCACGGTGTGTGCCGGTGGCCGGAGTACCTCGTAAACAACATGACATCACGGGCCCGGCCAGCCGCCACTGCACTCAATAACCGTGCCGACAACCGATACCGCACCCACACCGCGTATATAACTGGCTGATGTTAATCAGCTTTCCGATTGAGCCTTCGGTACTTGCCGCGTTACTCAGGCTAGATAACGTGGAAGTTGCCCGAACGATCAGGACTCAATCTGGTGCAACACAATTATTTTTATTCACTGCCTTCGTCAAGAGGCATGTCTCAAGCGTCTGATTTGCAATAAGAAATGTTGATCAATTTAAGAACCTGTCAAGTGCGTCAAAATGGTGAGAGAGCGCTACATTTTGGTGATTTCAAATTTTTTGCCTTATTAATCAATGAATTAAACACGGTATAAGCTTATAAAAAATCTTCTTGCCCAATCGAAAAACTCGGGCTAGTTTCTATTCCTGTCACCGATGACAGGAATTAACCGACCATCGGTAAGCAGCATTACAACACTTAGAACTGGCACAAGCCGGTCAAGCCTGTGAGGAACTCGACATGTCGCTGTTGATCCGTGGCGCCACCGTTATTACCCATGATGAAAGTTACCGCGCCGACGTGTTATGCGCAGGCGGTCTAATTCGCGCCATTGGCACGAACTTGGATATTCCCGCCGGCACTGAAATACTCGATGGCAGCGGCCAATACTTGATGCCCGGCGGCATCGATCCCCATACCCATATGCAACTGCCCTTCATGGGCACCGTGGCCAGTGAAGACTTTTTCAGTGGCACGGCGGCAGGCCTGGCGGGCGGCACCACGTCGATCATCGACTTCGTAATTCCCAACCCACAGCAATCCTTGCTGGAAGCCTTCCACCAGTGGCGCGGCTGGGCGGAAAAATCCGCGTCCGACTATGGCTTCCATGTGGCGATCACTTGGTGGAGCGAGCAGGTGCGCGAGGAAATGGCCGAGCTGGTCAGCCACCACGGCATCAACAGCTTCAAGCATTTCATGGCCTACAAGAACGCGATCATGGCGGCGGACGACACCCTGGTCGCCAGCTTCGAGCGCTGCCTGGAACTGGGCGCAGTGCCCACGGTGCATGCCGAGAACGGCGAGTTGGTGTATCACCTGCAACGCAAGCTGATGGCCCAGGGCATCACCGGGCCGGAAGCGCACCCGCTGTCGCGTCCTTCGCAAGTCGAAGGCGAAGCCGCCAGCCGCGCCATCCGCATCGCCGAGACCATCGGCACGCCGCTTTACCTGGTGCATGTGTCCACCAAAGAAGCGCTGGACGAAATCACCTACGCCCGTGGCAAGGGCCAGCCAGTCTACGGCGAAGTCCTCGCCGGCCACCTGCTGCTGGACGACAGCGTCTACCAGCACCCCGACTGGCAAACCGCCGCCGGCTATGTAATGAGCCCGCCGTTCCGCCCGCGCGGGCATCAGGAGGCGCTGTGGCACGGCCTGCAATCCGGCAACCTGCACACCACCGCCACCGATCACTGCTGCTTCTGCGCCGAGCAAAAAGCCGCCGGCCGTGACGACTTCAGCAAGATCCCCAACGGCACCGCCGGTATCGAAGACCGCATGGCGCTGCTGTGGGACGAAGGCGTCAACACCGGGCGTCTGTCCATGCAGGAGTTCGTCGCACTGACTTCCACCAACACCGCGAAGATTTTCAACCTCTACCCGCGCAAAGGCGCGATTCGCGTGGGTGCGGATGCGGACTTGGTGCTGTGGGACCCAGAGGGTACGCGAACCATTTCCGCCAAGACCCACCATCAGCAAGTCGACTTCAACATCTTCGAAGGCAAGACCGTGCGCGGCGTGCCGAGCCACACCATCAGCCAGGGCAAGCTTGTGTGGGCCGATGGCGACCTGCGCGCCGAGCGCGGTGCCGGGCGGTATGTCGAGCGGCCGACGTATCCGCCGGTGTTCGAGCAGTTGAGCAAGCGGGCGGAGCGTTCCAGGCCCACTGCAGTGAAACGCTAAAAGCGGCCTTCGGCCTATCGCGGGCAAGTCGAATCGTCGCACCGCCGGCTCCCACATTTGAACGATGTGAACCCGATCCCATGTGGGAGCTGGCTTGCCTGCGATAAAGCCAGCAACGGCAACACAAAAACCAATGCCCATCAGAGGCAGCACCTCAATAACCGTGAGGCCACCACCGTGATCCAGACCCTGACCCACCTCCCCCATCCCGTTGAGGATGGCGCCACCCTCGCCAGCCACTTCACCGACCTGGCACCGCCCCTCAATGCGCGCCAGGCGCAACTGGAAGCGTCGCGCTGCTTGTATTGCTACGATGCACCGTGCGTGAACGCGTGCCCCAGCGAGATCGATATCCCCTCGTTTATCCGCAATATCCACACCGAAAACGTGCAAGGCGCGGCGCAGAAAATCCTCTCGGCCAATATCCTCGGCGGCAGTTGCGCGCGGGTCTGCCCCACGGAGATTTTGTGCCAGCAGGCCTGCGTGCGTAACAACGCCGAAGAGTGCGCACCGGTGCTGATCGGCCTGCTGCAACGTTATGCCGTCGACAATGCCCACTTCACCGAGCATCCCTTCCACCGCGCCGCGTCCACCGGCAAGCGCATCGCCGTGGTCGGTGCCGGCCCCGCTGGCCTGGCTTGCGCCCACCGCAGTGCGTTGCACGGTCATGACGTGGTGATCTTCGAAGCGCGGGAAAAGGCCGGCGGCCTGAATGAATACGGGATCGCCAAGTACAAGCTGGTGGATGACTTCGCGCAAAAGGAGCTGGATTTCCTGCTGCAGATCGGTGGCATCGAGATTCGCCACGGCCAGCGCCTGGGTGACAACCTCACGCTCAGTGAACTGCACCAGCAATTCGACTCAGTGTTCCTCGGCCTCGGCTTGGCCGCCAGCAAACAACTCGGCCTGCCCCATGAAGACGCCCCCGGCCTGCTCGCCGCCACCGACTACATTCGCGAGCTGCGCCAGGCCGATGACCTGACCCAACTGCCCCTGGCCGACCGCTGCATCGTGCTCGGCGCCGGCAACACCGCCATCGACATGGCCGTGCAGATGGCCCGTCTCGGTGCGCGCGATGTGAACCTCGTCTACCGGCGTGGCTTGGCGGACATGGGCGCCACTCATCACGAACAGGACATCGCCAAGGCCAACCAGGTCCGCCTGCTGACCTGGGCCCAGCCGGAGGCCGTGCTGCTGGACGATCAGGGCCATGTGCGTGGCATGCGCTTCTTGCGCACTCGCATGGAAAACGGCCGTTTGCACTCGACCGGCGAAACCTTCGAACTGGCGGCCGATGCGATCTTCAAGGCCATCGGCCAGGGCTTCGACAGCGAGGCACTGCATGATCCACTGGCCCAGCAACTGCAGCGTGTCGGTGAACGGATCTTTGTCGATGAGCAGCTGCGCACCAGCATTCCCGGGGTGTACGCGGGCGGCGATTGCGTCAGCCTCGGCCAGGACCTCACCGTGCAAGCCGTGCAACACGGCAAGCTGGCCGCCGAGGCCATCCATGCCCAACTCATGCTGAATGTGGAGGCTGCGTAATGGCCGATCTCTCGATTGTATTTGCCGGTATCAAAGCCCCTAACCCGTTCTGGCTGGCCTCCGCGCCGCCTACCGACAAGGCCTACAACGTGGTGCGCGCCTTCGAAGCCGGTTGGGGCGGCGTGGTGTGGAAAACCCTGGGCGAAGATCCGGCGGCGGTCAACGTGTCGTCGCGTTACTCGGCGCATTACGGCGCCAACCGTGAAGTGCTGGGCATCAACAATATCGAGCTGATCACCGACCGCTCGCTGGAGATCAACCTGCGGGAAATCACCCAGGTGAAAAAGGATTGGCCCGACCGCGCGCTGATCGTGTCGCTGATGGTGCCGTGCGTCGAGGAATCCTGGAAAAACATCCTGCCGCTGGTGGAAGCCACGGGTTGCGACGGCATCGAACTGAACTTCGGTTGCCCCCACGGCATGCCGGAGCGTGGCATGGGCGCGGCGGTGGGCCAGGTGCCGGAATATGTGGAACAGGTGACGCGCTGGTGCAAGACGTATTGCTCGCTGCCGGTGATCGTCAAGCTCACGCCGAATATCACCGACATCCGCGTGGCGGCGCGGGCAGCGTATCGCGGCGGCGCGGATGCGGTGTCGCTGATCAACACCATCAACTCCATCACCAGCGTCGACCTGGAACGCATGGTCGCGCTGCCCGTCGTCGGCACGCAAAGCACCCACGGCGGTTATTGCGGCTCGGCGGTCAAGCCGATCGCGCTGAACATGGTCGCCGAAATCGCCCGCGACCCGCAGACCCAAGGCCTGCCGATCTGCGGCATTGGCGGCATCGGCAATTGGCGTGACGCGGCGGAGTTTGTCGCCCTGGGCTGCGGTGCGGTGCAGGTGTGCACGGCGGCGATGCTGCATGGGTTTCGGATTGTGGAGGAGATGAAGGACGGGCTGTCACGATGGATGGACAGTCAGGGATACAAAAGCCTGCAGGATTTTTCCGGGCGGGCGGTGGGAAATACGACGGATTGGAAGTACCTGGACATCAACTATCAGGTGATTGCGAAGATCGATCAGGAGGCGTGCATTGGCTGTGGGCGTTGCCATATTGCCTGTGAGGACACCTCGCACCAGGCCATCTCCAGTTTGAAACAGGCGGATGGCACGCATAAATACGAGGTGATCGATGACGAGTGCGTGGGCTGCAACCTGTGCCAGATCACCTGCCCGGTGGCGGACTGTATCGAGATGGTGCCGATGGACACGGGCAAGCCATTTTTGAATTGGACGCAGGATCCGAGGAACCCATACAGGGAGGCTGTGTAACCCGAAATATTGTGGTGAGCGAGCTTGCCTCGCGCGGGGCAAGCCCGCTCACCACAAAAATGGGATGAGCTCACCGATATCAAGGCTCCAATCCAATCCCCCGCAAAATCACACCTGTCACCGTCTGTATCGCTCTCTCGAACTGCATATCCGACAACGGCTGGTGCTCATTCAAGATCTTCACCTGATGATCAAAGTCGGCATAGTGCTGGGTCGAGGCCCAGATCATGTATAGCAGGCTCGACGGCTCCACCGGCAGGATGCGTTTGTCTTCCACCCACTGGCGAATTTTCGCTTCCTTCATCTTGGCCCAGTCGTACAGGCTCTCATCCAGCGCCTCACCGAGCGTCGGCGCGCCGTGGATGATTTCATTGGCCCAGACTTTTGAACCATACGGCCGCGTGCGCGAGCGCTGCATCTTGGCGCGGATGTAGCTGCTGAGCACCACCCGTGGATCGTCGAAGGTCTCGAAACTCAGGGCATCCTGCTTCCATACTTCCAGCAGGTCGAACAGTACCGCGCTGTACAGCTCGCTCTTGGTGGTGAAGTAGTAATGCAGGTTGGAGCGCGGCAATTGCGCTTCTTCGGCGATATCCGCCATGGCGGTGCTGCCGTAGCCTTTTTCGGCGAAGATTTTCTCCGCCGCCAGCAGAATTTTCTCGACGTTGACCCGACGAATTCCGATCTTGTGATTGCCCATAAGGGCTCCCTGACAACAACTTGGCTTAAAGACTACCATCGGCTCTAGATCGCGGCGACAGGCCATAATGAAACTTCTGACGCGAACCTTTCCCCTGCAAATCGGATTGGTTAGGATCGCGGTCCCCATGAAGGATCATTGCAATGACTATTCGACCTCGCGTGGCCACTGACGACCCCATGCTGGGCGCACTCTGGGAGCGCTCGGTGCGGGCCACCCATGACTTCCTCCCCGAGGATGACATTCAACGTCTGCTACCCCTGGTGCGCGACACCTACCTGCCCATGCCCGCACTGGATGTGTGGGTGTATGAGGACCAGAACGGCATCGCCGGCTTCATCGGCACTGGCGGGCACAACGTGGAAATGCTGTTTATCGAGCCCGACCGCCGTGGCCAGGGCATCGGCCGCCAATTGCTGGACCACGCCCGCGCCCGTCACGACGCCCTCACGGTGGACGTGAACGAACAAAACCCCCAGGCCGTGGGTTTCTACCTGCATTATGGTTTTATCCAGGTCGCGCGCTCGCCGCTGGATGGCGAAGGCAAGCCCTTTCCCTTGCTGCACATGACTCTACCGACTCCCTGACCTTGAAGGTATTGAACAATGTTGATCAAGAAAAGCCTCACCACCGTCGCCCTGCTCGCCTCCCTGCTGGGAGCCTCCGCTGCATTTGCCCACGCGCACCTCAAGAGCGCTGAACCGGCGGCCGACAGCAGCGTCAGCGCGCCTAAAGACCTGCGCCTGACCTTCAGCGAAGGCGTCGAGGCCACCTTCACCAAAGTGTCCCTGAGCAAGGACGGCACCGAAGTCGCCATCAAGGGCCTGGAAACACCGGACGCCGACAAAAAAATCCTGGTCGTCACTCCGGCCGCACCCTTGGCGGCCGGTCACTACAAAGTGGTGTGGAACGCGGTCTCGGTCGACACTCATAAGAGCAACGGTGAATACAGCTTCAAGGTCGGCCAATAACCCATGGCAACGCTGCTGGTGCTGTGCCGTTTCCTGCACTTCATCGTCGTGCTGCTGATGTTCGGGGCTTGTGCATTCAGGCCCTGGCTGCTCGGCGCTGAAGCGCAACCGGCGCTGGACCGGCAACTTGAGCGCATCACCCGCGGGCTGGCCTGGCTGGCATTATTCTCTGGCGTGGCCTGGCTGCTGTTGATTACCGCCAGCATGGCGGGCAGCTGGGACGCGGCGCTGCAACCGGCCACCGTGCAGTTGGTGCTGGGCAAGACCTTCTTTGGCCAGGTGTGGGTGTGGCACCTGTTGCTGAACCTGTTGCTGGTGATCGTGCTGGCCAAACCCTGGCGGATGCTGCGCCTGCCGGTCATTGCGCTGCTGCTGGCGACCTTGGCGCCAGTGGGCCATGGCGCCATGCTCGATGGGCTCAGCGGCCAGTTGCTGATCCTCAATCAGGTGGTGCACCTGGTGTGCGTCGGTGCATGGCTCGGCGGCTTGCTGTTGCTGGTGTTGATCCTCAGGCAATCGCCAACCCTGGTACTTGAGCCGATCCTGCGGCGGTTCAGCGGCGTGGGTTATGGGCTGGTCGCCGGGTTGCTGGTGACCGGCTTGATCAACGTGCGCGTACTGACCGGGCAATTCTGGCCCACGCCGTTGTTCAACGGGTTCGCGCTGATCCTGTTGATCAAAGTATTTCTGGTGCTGGGCATGCTGGCGTTGGCGCTGCTGAACCGGCTGCGTATCGAGCGCTGTGAACAACGCCTGGGCAGTTTGAACTCCAGTGTGATGCTGGAGTGGCTGCTGGGTGTTGCAGCGGTGGCCGCCGTCTCGCTGTTGGGTACCCTTCCGCCGATGGTCATGGCTGCCTGAATCCCGCGTTGCAACTCACTCAACTGTAGGAGCCCGGCTTGCCGGCGATGGGGGCCGCAAGCCTTGCACCAACACCGATACCGCCATCACCGACAAGCCGGGCTCCTGCGGGGTAGTGGCTAGCGCGCCAAGTCATCGTATAACCACAGCTTGACAGCCCTCGAAATTCTCGCAAATATTGCCCCTCCTGTTGTACGACAACGTATGACAAATAATAAAAACAACAATATAAAGGGAGCGTCACTGTGAGTTCACTCGCCCGCAATTCCTCGGTTCGCCTGAGTTTTATCAGTCTCGGCAGCCTCGTATTCACCCTGCCCCTCGTCGCCTCGGCCGAAGGCTTTGTCGACGATGCCAAGGCCACGCTTAATCTGCGCAACGCCTACTTCAACCGCAACTTCACCAACCCGACCAACCCCCAGGGCAAGGCCGAAGAGTGGACGCAGAACTTCATCCTTGATGCCAAGTCCGGCTTCACCCAAGGCACCGTGGGTTTCGGGATTGATGTCCTGGGCCTGTACTCGCAAAAACTCGACGGCGGCAAAGGCACGGGTGGCACGCAGTTATTGCCGATCCACGATGACGGGCGCCCCGCCGACAACTTCGGCCGCCTGGGCGTGGCCCTGAAAACCAAGCTGTCGAAGACTGAACTGAAGGTCGGTGAGTGGATGCCGGTGCTGCCGATCCTGCGCTCCGATGACGGTCGCTCGCTGCCGCAGACCTTCCGTGGTGGCCAGGTCACGTCCAATGAAATCGCTGGCCTGACGCTCTACGGCGGGCAGTTTCGCGGTAACAGCCCGCGCAATGACGCGAGCATGGAAGACCTGTTCATGAACGGCAAAGCCGCGTTCACCTCCGACCGCTTCAACTTCGGCGGCGGCGAATACAGCTTCAACGACAAACGCACCCAGGTGGGCGTGTGGTACGCCGAACTCACCGACATCTACCAGCAGCAGTATTTCAACCTGACCCACAGCCAACCCGTGGGCGACTGGACCCTGGGCGCCAACCTCGGGTTTTTCACCGGTAAGGAAGACGGCAGCGCCCTGGCTGGCGACCTCGACAACAAGACCGCCTTCGCTCTGCTCTCGGCCAAGTACAACGGCAACACCTTCTATGTGGGCCTGCAGAAACTCACGGGGGATAGCGTGTGGATGCGCGTCAACGGCACCAGTGGCGGCACCCTGGCCAACGACAGCTACAACGCCAGCTACGATAACGCCAAGGAAAAGTCCTGGCAGGTGCGTCATGATTTCAACTTCGTGGTGCTGGGCATTCCGGGGCTGACCATGATGAACCGCTATATCAGCGGCAGTAACGTGCACACCGGGGCCATCACCGATGGCAAGGAATGGGGGCGCGAGTCGGAACTGGCTTACACGGTGCAAAGCGGTGCGCTGAAGGACCTGAATGTGCGCTGGCGCAACTCGACCATGCGTCGGGATTTCAGCAATAACGAGTTTGATGAAAATCGGCTGTTTATCAGCTATCCGATTTCACTGTTGTAACCCGCCCAATGTAGGAGCTGGCTTGCCTGCGATGGCGGCGCATCAGCAATGTAGATGTCAACTGACCGTCCGCAATGCCAGGCAAGCCAGTTCCCACAATTGTATTTTGGCGTCAGCAAGAACGTTGACAACCTAGGGAATCCCTAACGATACTTCGGCATAGTCATACGACAACCTACAACAACAATGGAACCCTCATGACCACCACCACAACCACCCCCGTTCCATTCAATCGCCTGCTGCTCACCGGTGCCGCTGGCGGCCTGGGTAAAGTCTTGCGCGAGCGCCTGCGCCCTTACGCCCAGGTACTGCGCCTCTCGGATATCGCCAACATGGCTCCGGCTGCCGACGCGTGCGAAGAAGTGCAACCCTGCGACCTCGCCGACAAACAAGCCGTGCACCACTTGGTGGAAGGCGTCGACGCGATCCTGCACTTCGGCGGCGTATCGGTGGAACGCTCGTTCGAAGAAGTGCTCGGCGCGAACATCAGCGGCATTTTCCATATCTATGAAGCCGCGCGCCGCCACGGTGTGAAGCGCGTGATTTTCGCCAGCTCCAACCACGTGATCGGTTTCTACAAGCAAGGTGAAACACTCGACGCCCACTCCCCGCGCCGCCCGGACAGCTACTACGGCCTGTCCAAGTCCTACGGCGAAGACATGGCCAGTTTCTACTTCGATCGCTACGGCATCGAGACCGTCAGCATCCGTATCGGCTCGTCGTTCCCGGAACCACAGAACCGCCGCATGATGCACACCTGGTTGAGCTTCGACGACCTGACTCAATTGCTTGAGCGCGCGCTGTACACCCCCAACGTCGGCCACACGGTGGTCTACGGTATGTCGGACAACCTCGACACCTGGTGGGACAACCGCTACGCCGCCCACCTGGGCTTTGCCCCCAAAGACAGCTCCGAAGTGTTCCGCGCCCAGGTCGAAACCCAGCCACCGGTGGCCGCCGATGACCCGGCCAAGGTCTACCAGGGCGGTGCGTTCTGCGCGGCCGGTCCTTTCGGGGACTGACCATGAACGCTGAACTGATCGTCGATGCCCGCAATGCCGTAGGCGAATGCCCGGTGTGGGTGCCCGAGGAAAACGCCCTTTACTGGGTGGATATCCCCAAGGGCGGCCTGCAACGCTGGAGCGCCGCCACTGGTCATGTTGCCGCCTGGACAGCCCCGCAAATGCTTGCCTGCATCGCCCGCAGCGAGGCGGGCAACTGGGTCGCTGGCATGGAAACCGGGTTCTTCCAGCTCACCCCGCACAACGACGGCAGCCTTGATACCACGCCTCTGGCGGCTGTAGAGCACCCACGCCAGGACATGCGCCTGAACGACGGCCGGTGTGATCGCCAGGGCCGTTTCTGGGCCGGCAGCATGGTGTTGAACATGGGTTTGAATGCGGCCGAGGGCACCCTCTATCGCTACGCAGCAGGCGCGGCGCCCCATGCGCAGTTGAACGGTTTCATCACGTTGAACGGACTGGCCTTCAGTCCTGACGGCCGCACGATGTACGCCTCGGACTCACACCCGCTGGTGCAGCAAATCTGGGCGTTCGACTACGACATCGATACCGGCACGCCGTCCAACCGCCGCGTGTTCGTGGACATGCACAAGCACCTCGGCCGCCCTGACGGCGCAGCCGTGGATGCCGATGGCTGCTACTGGATCTGCGCCAACGACGCCGGGCTTATCCACCGTTTTACCCCGGATGGTCGCCTCGATCGCTCCCTCACCGTACCGGTGAAAAAACCCACCATGTGCGCCTTTGGCGGCAGTCGCCTGGACACCCTGTTTGTCACCTCGATCCGCGATGAACAGAGTGAACAGTCACTGTCCGGCGGCGTGTTCGCCCTTAACCCCGGCGTAGTCGGATTGCCGGAGCCCACCTTCACCCTCTAGCTGCATCGCTGTGCCTTGAATACAACAATAACAAGACAGGAATGAACCCCCATGGACTTCAAACGCACCTTGCTCGCCGCTGCATTCTTCACCCTCAGCAGCGCCGCCCACGCGCTGGAAATCAAATTCGCCGATATCCATCCCGCCGGCTACCCCACCGTCGTTGCCGAAGAGAACATGGGCAAGGCCCTGACCAAGGAAAGCAATGGCGAACTGACCTTCAAGTATTTCCCGGGCGGTGTCCTCGGGTCCGAAAAAGAAGTGGTCGAACAGGCTCAGGTCGGCGCTATCCAGATGACGCGCGTCAGCCTCGGCATTGTCGGCCCGGTGGTGCCAGACGTGAACGTGTTCAACCTGCCGTTCGTGTTCCGCGACCAAGCGCACATGCGCAAGGTCATCGACGGCGAGATCGGCGACGAGATCCTCGCCAAAATCACCGATTCCGAATTCGGCCTGGTCGCCCTGGCCTGGATGGACGGCGGCACGCGCAACCTCTACACCAAGAAACCGGTGCGCAAGATCGAAGACCTCAAGGGCATGAAAATCCGCGTACAGGGCAACCCCTTGTTCATCGAAGCCTTCAATGAAATGGGGGCCAACGGCATCGCCATGGACACCGGCGAAATCTTCAGCGCCCTGCAGACCGGCGTAATCGACGGCGCGGAAAACAACCCGCCCACTCTGCTGGAGCACAACCATTTCCAGAACGCCAAGTATTACACCCTCACCGAGCACCTGATTTTGCCCGAGCCCATCGTGATGTCGAAAATCACCTGGAACAAGCTCACCCCCGCGCAACAGGACATGGTGAAAAAAGCCGCCAAGGCCGCCCAGGCTGACGAGCGCGTGTTGTGGGACGCCAAGTCCGCCAGCAGTGAAACCAAGCTCAAGGCCGCCGGTGTCGAGTTCATCACCGTCGACAAAAAACCCTTCTATGACGCCACCGCGCCGGTTCGCGCCAAGTACGGTGCGGCCTACGCCGACATCATCAAGCGTATCGACGCCGTTCAGTAACGCCCTCCTTCTCTAGCAAGGCCAGGCGCGGTCGGCATCGACGCGCCTGGTTACGGTGAACGCCATGAAGAATTTACTGCTGCGCATCAACGACCGCATCTACATGACCTGCATCTGGGTCGCCGGCCTCTCGGTATTGGGAGTCGCGCTGATCATCCCTTGGGGCATCTTCGCCCGCTACGTCCTCGGCACCGGCTCCAGTTGGCCGGAGCCCACCGCCATCCTGTTGATGCTGGTGTTCACCTTTATCGGCGCCGCCGCCAGTTACCGCGCCGGCGCGCATATGTCGGTGGCCATGGTCACTGACCGCCTGCCGCCCCGTCAGCGCCAGATCATCGGCGTCGTCTCGCAATTGCTGATGGGCACCATCTGCCTGTTCATGGCCATTTGGGGCACCAAACTGTGCCTGTCCACCTGGAACCAGTTCATGAGTGCCATCCCTACCCTGCGTGTGGGCATCACTTATATGCCGATCCCGATCGGCGGGCTGCTGACCCTGATCTTTGTCGTGGAAAAACTCTTGCTCGGTGACCAGAGCAACCGTCGGGTCGTGCGCTTCGACCTGGTTGAAGAAAGCGAAGGGGCCGCTTGATATGGACGCATTGATTCTGTTGGGCAGCTTTATCGCCTTGATCCTGATCGGCATGCCTGTGGCGTACGCCCTGGGGTTGTCGGCGCTGATCGGCGCGTGGTGGATCGACATCCCGTTCCAGGCCCTGATGATTCAGGTGGCCGGCGGGGTGAACAAGTTTTCGCTGATGGCGATTCCGTTCTTTGTGCTGGCCGGGGCGATCATGGCCGAGGGCGGCATGTCGCGGCGGTTGGTGGCATTTGCCGGCGTACTGGTGGGTTTTGTACGCGGCGGCCTGTCGTTGGTGAACATCATGGCCTCGACGTTTTTTGGCGCAATTTCCGGCTCGTCGGTGGCGGACACCGCCTCGGTCGGCTCGGTGCTCATCCCGGAAATGGAACGCCGTGGCTACCCACGTGAATTCGCCACGGCCGTGACCGTCAGCGGTTCGGTGCAGGCTCTTTTAACCCCGCCCAGCCATAACTCGGTGCTCTACTCCCTGGCGGCCGGCGGTACGGTGTCGATTGCCTCGTTGTTCATGGCCGGTGTGGTGCCTGGCTTGCTGATGAGCGCGTGCCTGATGGTGCTGTGCCTGATCTTCGCGAAAAAGCGCAACTACCCCAAGGGTGAAGTCATTCCGCTCAAGCAGGCGCTGAAAATCTGCGCCGATGCGCTCTGGGGCCTGATGGCCATGGTGATCATCCTGGGCGGCATCCTCTCGGGGATTTTCACCGCCACCGAATCCGCCGCGATTGCGGTGCTGTGGGCGTTTTTCGTGACCATGTTCATCTACCGCGACTACAAATGGAGCGAGTTGCCCAAGCTGATGCACCGCACGGTGCGCACCATTTCCATCGTGATGATCCTGATCGCCTTCGCCGCCAGCTTCGGCTACATCATGACCTTGATGCAGATCCCGGCAAAAATCACCACGATGTTCCTGACCCTGTCGGATAACCGCTACGTGATCCTGATGTGCATCAACGCCATGCTGCTGTTGCTCGGCACGGTGATGGACATGGCGCCGCTGATCTTGATCCTCACGCCGATCCTGCTGCCGGTGGTGCTGGGTATCGGCGTCGATCCGGTGCACTTCGGCATGATCATGCTGGTCAACCTCGGTATCGGCCTGATCACGCCGCCGGTGGGCGCGGTGCTGTTCGTCGGCGCGGCGGTGGGCAAGGTCAGCATCGAGAAAACCGTGAAGGCGCTGCTGCCGTTTTATGCCGTGCTGTTTCTGGTACTGATGGCCGTGACTTACATTCCTGCGCTGTCGTTGTGGCTGCCAAGCGTGGTGCTCTGATGCTGATTGAACTGCAAGACAACCTGACCCACCTTACCCTCGCGCCGGCCACGGGAGGCAGCATCGTCAACTGGACGGTGCTCGCCACCGGCCAGCCGCTTTTGCGGTACAGCGATGCGCACGCGATCAACACCGGGTTGCCAGGCAAACTGGGGTGCTATCCCTTGGCGCCCTGGTCCAACCGGATTGCCAAAGGGGGGTTCGACAACCCCGACGGTTGGCTGGCGCTGGCGCCCAATAGCTTGACCGATCCACTGCCGATCCATGGCTCGGCCTGGCAACAGGCATGGCAGGTGATCAGCCAATCAGCGAATGAGGTGGTGTTGGAAGTGGTGTGCGACACGCCGTTCGCTTACCGCGCCGAGCAACGATTTCGGTTAGAGGAGGGTGAACTGAGTATCAGGTTGCAGGTGACTCATCTGGCGGAAAAACCCGCCTGGCATGGGTTGGGATTGCATCCCTATCTGCCGCGCAGGCCGGGTACTCGGCTACAGGCCAAGGCATCGCAGGTGTGGATGAGTGACACATCGAAATTGCCCACGGGGCTGGCGCCCGTGCCGCCGGATTGGAACTTCCAGGTGTTGAAGCACTTGCCCGAGGGCCCGGTCGACAACGGTTTTTGCCACTGGGACGGCCATTGCCGGATCGAGCAACCAGAACTGGGCTACACCCTGGAATGCCAGGCCACGGGGAGTGATTACTTCCTGTTGTACTGCCCGCCGGGGCTGGGGTTCTTTTGCATCGAGCCGGTAAGTCATCCGGTGAATGCCCATCACCTGCCAGGGCGGCCTGGGCTGAAGCTGTTGGAGCAAGGCCAGTCAACTCACCTCACTTTCAACCTGGAATACCGCACCCTGTAGGAACCCGGCTTGGCGGCGATGGGGCCCTCAAAATCATCACCAGACTTTCGGACGCTATCGCCGGCAAGCCGGCTCCTACAGAGAGGGTGTGTCAGGGCGGGCTGTTTTTCAGGCGGCCGGCAGTGTCGATACTGACGACCACCGACAACCCCGGCCGCAACCGCTCGCTCTCGGCCTGGTCCGGGTCCACCATGATCCGTACCGGCACGCGCTGGGCGATCTTGACGAAGTTGCCGGTGGCATTGTCCGCCTGCAACAGGCTGAACTCCGAGCCCGTGGCCGGGGAAATATGCTGCACCGTGCCGCGGAATTTGCGGTGGTTCAGCGCATCCACCGTGAAAGTCACCGGCTGGCCGACCTGCACGTTATTCATCTGGGTTTCCTTCATGTTGGCGATCACCCACAACTGCGGCGGCACCAGCGCCATCAACTGTGCGCCGGAGTTGACGTAGGCCCCAAGCCGCACGCCGATCTGCCCCAACTGGCCGTCGCGGGGCGCGGTGATACGGGTATTGGACAGGTCGATGCGCGCCAACTCCACCGCCGCCTCGGCACTGGCCACGGCCGCTTCCAGGGAACCGCGGTTGACGATCACCGTCTGCAGGTCCTGCCGGGCGATTTCCAGGCTGGCCTGGGCTTGCGCCACAGCGGCGATGGTCTGCGCGTTAGCGGCGCGGGTTACGTCCAGCTCGCGCTTGGACACCGAGCCATCGCTGATCAGCTCTTCGTTGCGGCGCAAATCGGCGGTGCTCTTGCGCGCCTGCGCCTGGCTGTCCGCCAAGGCTGCCTGACGCAACTTGATGGTGGCTTCGGCGCTGTTGCGCTGTTGCACCACATTCGCCAACGACGCCTGCTGCACCGCCAACTGCGCCAGCGCCTGGTCCAGGCGCTGCTTGTAGATGCGGTCGTCGAGGCGCACCAGCAGGTCGCCGGCCTTCACGTGCTGGAAATCCTGCACCGGCACCTCGAACACATAGCCGCTGAGCTGCGGCCCGATGATCGTGACCTGTCCCCGCACCAGCGCGTTCTCGGTGGTTTCCACCGCACTGCTGAACGGCGGCAATTGCCAGGCGTACAGCACAATCAGCACGCCGACGATGGCGATTGCGGCAAAGCCCAGGGACGAGATGATCCGCACCCGTAACGGGCGCAGCTCGGTGGGCACCGCGCCGGGTGGGGTGCTGCCCTCCGGGGTGGAGGCGATGGCAGTGGTCGTGGAGGTCGAAGGTTCGGTCATGAAGGTGCGCCGCTGGGTTGAACGGGAGTGGCTGCTGCTCGGGTGGTACTCATCAGCCACAGACTGCGGATAAAGATCCAGATCATGGTGAGTATCGCGATGATCGCGATCAACATGAAGACATCGTTGTAGGCCATCACGTTCGCCTCACGGGTCGCCGCCGTGGCCAGGCTGCGAATGCCCATCAGGTTGCGCAACTCGGGGTCAGCGACAATGCCGCCGTAGGCCGATCCGCCGCTCTGCACCCGCGCGGCCACACGCGGGTCGAGCAAGGTCAGGTGTTCGACGATCATGCTGGAGTGATACTTCTCGCGCACGATCTGGAACGTCCCCAGCAACGCCGCGCCAATCAGGCCGCCGAGGTTCTGGCAGATGCCGAACATCACCGAAAAACTCACCAGGTTGCGCGGGTTGGTCAGCACGTTCTTGGTGCCCAACACCATGGTCGGGCCGAGGAAGAACGTGCCGCCGAAGCCTAGCAGGAACTGGCTGATGTACAGGTTCTGTGGGCGGGTGAGATTACTGGAAAAACTGTCCATCACCGAGCCGGTAGCCATCAGCGCCAGGGAAATCACCAGCGGCATCAACAGGTGCGCCGGGTTGATGGTCAACGCACTGACCACCAGCCCGGCAATCGCCCCGGCGAGCATCACCACGTACAGGGTGTGCATCTGCTGGTAGCTCATGTTCAACATCTGCATGAACCCCACCGCGCCGGTGGACTGCTCGGACAGCACCATGCGAATCAGGATCACCGCCAGTGCCAGGCGAATCATCACGCCGCTGCCCAGCCAGCGGGTCATCAGCATCGGGTTCGCACGGTTATGCTCGATGGCCAGGCCGGCCATGATCAGCACCAGGGAACAGGCCGAGGCAATGCCGATCCACGGGGCTTCCAGCCACCAGTCGATGCGGCCCAGGGACAACACCGCGCAAAGCAAGGCGACGCCGGTGGCGAGGATCGCGAAGGTGAGGAAGTCGAGTTTTTCAAAGGTCTTGAAGCGGTCGCCGGGCGGGAGTTTAAGTAGGAAGACGCAACCCAGGCAGATCAGCGCCATGCCCAGCTCGAACAGGTACAGGCCGCGCCATTCGGCGATTTGCAGCAGGTCTTCGGAGAACAGGCGTGCCAAGGGTAAAGCCAGTTGCGCGGTGCCCAATCCCAGCACCAGCGCCTTCAAGCGCCACTTGGCCGGGAACGCCTGGATCATGTAGTACAAGCCCAACGAGCTCAGCGCCGCGCCGACCATCCCATGGGCTGCGCGCACGGCGATGGCCGAGTTGAGGTCGTTGACGAACAAGTGGCCGAAGGTGACCAGCGCGTACAGCACCAGGAACACTTCGGTGAAGGCGCGCAGGCCGAACTGTTGGCGGAACTTCACCAGCAGCAGGTTCATGCAGACGTTGGTCATGACGTAGGCGGCGGGGAGCCAGGCCATTTCGGCGGTGGTCGCGCCTAGGGCGCCTTGCAGGTATTGCAGGTTGGCGATGACCAGCGCGTTACCCAAGCCCCCGGTGATTGCCACCAGCACGCCGACCAGCGCGAACAGCCAACGCTTGTGCGTGGGGTGCAGCGGGGTGGACGGTGAACCTGGGAGGCTTGGGCGCTCGTGGGGTTCCCAGGTGTGGGGGGTGTATTTGTTCATTCGGTGACCTAGATGGACCGACCCGGGGGAGTCGGTAAAGCTTACTCAGAGAGTAGTAAACCTGAGGGGAGTTCATCTTGTCATGTGGGGGAGTGGGTGGTGTGCATATCCGTTGCTGCGGTAACGGCCGCTTATGGTTCCGCTCTTACAGCGGGTCACTTTTGGAAGAGCGCCAAAAGTAACCAAAAACGCTTCGCCCCAACACTCGGCACCTCGCCTAGGCTCGGTGTGCCCGTAATCCGACAGTGATTTGGGGGGCCGCCGCCACGCGCCATCCATGGCGCGGGGCGGCTAAACCGGCATCCCTGCCGGTTTACCCCCCAAATCCCTGTCGAATTCCGGCCAGCGTGTTTGACGGGGCGCCTAAGATCAAGATCAAAAGCAAGAGCACAGCGGCCTGACAGCCGGCTTGAGTGGTGTGAAGCAAAGGCAAAGGCAAACGCAGTCCTGTAGGAGCCGGGGGGACGCCTAGTTCTTGCCGGCGATGGTCTTCAACGATGACGCGGGTAACCAGACGAATCGCGGCGTTCTCACGTTTTTCGCCGGCAAGCCGGCTCCTACAAGGGACCGCGTATCTACGATGCGAAGCGAGTCGCTCTTGATCTTGATCTTAGGCGCCCCGTCAAACACGCTGGCCGAACGCAGGCTTGAATCCGTGGGTAACCCGGCAGGACGCCGGGTTAGCCGCGCTGGGCCAAGGATGGCCCATCGCGGCGGCCCACGGATTCAAGCCGGAGTGAGGGCACACCGAGCCTAAGCGAGGTGCCGAGTGTTGGGGCAAGAGCGCTTTGGTTACTTTCGCGCTTTTCGAAAGTGACCCGCTGTAAGAGCGGAACCATAAGCCGCCGTTACCCAAATAACGGATATACACCCAACCCAACCCAACCCCATCAAACCCACCCCAGCCAACTCCAGTAAGTCACCGCAAACACCACCATCAACAAATAACCAACCAGCGTCACCAAAACCCCCACCTTGGCAAACTGCCGCGCCGTAAACGTCCCCGTCCCCAGACACACCATATTCTGCGGCGCATTGATCGGCAGAATAAACCCATAACTCATCACAAACCCCAACAGCATCGTCATCCCCAGCCGACTGAACTCCCCCGGCAACGTCTGCAATACCGCAATCAAAATCGGCAGCAGTGCCGAGGTCAACGCCGTGGCACTGGCAAACCCCAAATGAATCACAATCAAAAACGCCCCCAGAATCGCAAACACACCCAGCGGCCCCACCTGATCCAACCCCGTGTGAGCCACCACCGCAGCCCCCAACCACTGCCCCGCCTGGGTGGTCAACAGCGCCGTCCCCAGGCTGATACCGACCCCGAACACAATCACCGTGCCCCACGGAATCCGCGACTGCACATCCTTCCAGGTCATCACGCCGATACCCGGCAGCAACAGCAACACCAACCCCGCGTACGTGGTCGAGGTGGTATCAAAACTGTGCAAACGCCCTTCCGTGGCCCAGGCCAGCAGCAACATTACCGACACCGTCAACAGGCGCTTCTGCGGCCCGGTCATCGGCCCGATGTCCACCAGTGACTGCGCCACCGCTTCTTTGCCACCGGGAATGCTGTCGGTCTCCGGCGGCAGCAATTTGAGCACCAGGAACAGCAACACCGCCGACATGATCAACGCCCACGGCGCCCCCGCGATCAGCCAGTCGATCCACGACACGCGCTGGCCGAGCATCTTGTCCATGAAGCCGACGGTCAGCAGATTCTGCGCGGCGGCGGTCTGGATGCCGACGTTCCAGATGCTGGTGCCCTGGGCCACCACAATCATGATGCCGGCAGCGATGTTCGAGCGTTTGTCCACGCCGAACGCGGCGATCACGCCCATCATGATCGGCACCACGCAGGCACTGCGCGCGGTGGCGCTGGGCACCACCAGGCTGAGCAAAATAGTCACCGCAATCGCCCCGAGCAGGATGCGCCGGGTGCTGGTGCCGACGCGGCTCAAGGTGACCAGGGCGATGCGTCGGTCCAGGCCGGTGTGGGTCATGGCGGCGGCGATAAACAATGCGCCCGCCACCAGCGCCAGCGCCGGGTTGGAGAAGCCGGTCAGCGCCATACTGATGGCCGGGCTGGTGCCAATCAAATGAGTGGGGTCTTGCAGCGACGGCGCCGTGCCAAGCAAAAAGGCCATCAGCGACGTGATCATGATCGCGCTGGCTTCGTACGACACCGCTTCGGTGATCCATACCACCACGGCAAACGCGAGGATTGCCAGCATGCGGTGCCCGGCCACCGGCAAGTCGGCGGGCAGCGGCAACAGCAGCACCCCAGCCATCACCAGCACGGCGACCACCAGGCCCAGGGGTAATTTGTAGGATGCCGCGCTCATGGGGGTGCTCCAAGGCTCTAAATCAGGCCTTGAGCATGGGACAAAACCACCTTCGGCGTGTTGACCTAGGCCAATAACTGACTCAACACCGCCCGCAACTTGCCGGGTTTGACCGGTTTATTCAGCAACGGTGCTTCCAGGCGACGCAAAGCACGGCGGCATTGGTCTGTGCGATCGGCCGTGATAATGACCGCCGGGATGTTGCAGGCAAAGTGCTCGCGCAACTGCTTGACCACCGCACAACCCACCACCCCATGGTCCAGGTGGTAATCCGCCAAAATCAACTCCGGCGCCCTGCCCTGCAAGGCCAGCAAAGCACCGGCCTGGTCGGTGGCGGTGACCACTTCACAGCCCCATTGCCCGAGCAGCGCACGCATGCTTTCGAGGATGCTCACCTCGTTGTCGATCACCAGCAAACGCCGCCCCGGCAGCGGGTTGCCGGTGGTCGGTTGCACCGGCAATTGGCTGATCGGCAACGGCATCTCATCACTCAACGGCACTTCGATGCTGAACATCGAGCCCCGCCCCGGCCAGGAACGCACGGCGATGGGATACCCGAGGATCTCGGCGATCCGCTCGACAATCGCCAACCCCAGCCCCACGCCCTTGCGGTCGGCAGCGCGGCCGACATCGAGCTGGTTGAATTCCAGGAAGATTGACTGCAACCGGTCCGCCGCAATCCCACGCCCGGTGTCCCACACTTCCAGGCGTAAACAATGGCCGCGCCTGCGGGCACCCAACAGGATGCAGCCTTCGTCGGTGTAGCGGCAGGCATTGCTGAGGAAATTGCGCAGGATCCGCGTCAGTAGCCGCAGGTCGGTGCTGATCGCATAACGCCCGGTGTGCACCCGCAGGTTTAGCCCCGCCGCCTGGGCCACTGATTGAAACTCCGAGACCAGCGGCGCGAACAGTTCGTCGAGCCGATACAGCGCCACATCCGGCTTGACCGCCGCCTGGTCGAGCCGCGAGATATCCAGTAAATCGGTGAGCAAATCCTCGGCGCCTTCCAGCGCCTGGTGCGTACGTTCAACCAGCACCTGCTCGACGCTGGGCAACTGGCGCTCACGCAGGGTAGCGATCAACAGCCGCGCGGCATTCAGCGGTTGCAGCAGGTCATGGCTGGCGGCGGCCAGGTACTTGTCCTTGCTGCGATTGGCGGCCTGGGCGGCGTCGCGGGCGTCGCGCAGGTCCTGTTCGATTTGTTCGCGTTGGGCAATCTGTTGCTGCAGGTTGTGGTTGGCCTCCAGCAACTCGTCGGTGCGCGCAGCGACGCGTTGTTCCAGCTCATCGTTGAGACGGATATAGCGCTTGCGCTCGGCCTCCAACTCATCCAGCCGCGCGGTGAGTTCCGGGTAATGGCTCTTGCGCGCCGACTGGTCGCTCAGCCCCAACAGCCCCGCGAGCGCGCGCTGCTGGTCGTCAGAGAGCTTCGCCATAGACGACCTCTACATCACGCTGGCTCGACTCCCTCGGGTTAGTGAGGATGCACGGGTCGCCCATCGCATGCTGGGACAGGAACGGAATATCCGCCACGCGCACCCCATGCAGGCCAAGGGTTTCGTGGAAGCCAATGGCATGTTTCAGCGCGATCAGGTGCTCCACCAGCCGTCCGCAGATCTGCCGGTGATTTAGGCCGCGACAGTCGATGCCAAAGGTCTCGGCGATCACCTTGAAGCGCTCCGGTGCCGAGCTGTAGTTGAACGCCACCACATGTTCGACCAGCACCGCGTTGCACAGGCCGTGGGGCAGATCGAGAAAGCCGCCCAGGCTGTGAGACATAGCGTGCACCGCACCGAGAATCGCGTTGGAGAACGCCAGCCCGGCCTGCATGCTGCCGAGCATGATTTTCTCGCGCAGGGCAATGTCCGTGGGGTTGGCGATCATCTGCACCAGGTTGCCGTTGATCAGGCGCATCGCTTCCAGCGCATGGGGGTCGGTGAGCGGACCATGGCCGGTGGAGACGAACGCCTCGATGGCATGCACCAACGCGTCGATGCCGGTGCAGGCGGACAGGAACGGGTCCATGCTGGCGGTGGTTTCCGGGTCGATCAACGACACATCCGGCACCACCGCCTTGCTGACGATGGAGAACTTCATGCGTTCCTGCTGGTTGGATATGATCACGAACTGCGAGACATCCGCCGAGGTGCCGGCGGTGGTGGGAATCAGGATCAGCGGCGGGCTGGGCACGCGAATGGTGTCGACGCCCTCGAACTCAAGAATGCTGCGCCCGTGGGCCACCACGATGCCGATGGCCTTGCCACAGTCCATGGGGCTGCCGCCGCCGATGGCGACGATCACGTCGCAATGGTTTTCGCGGTACACCTCGGCGCCAGTCATGACTTCTTCGACGCGGGGGTTGGGTGAAACGGCGCTGTACAGGCAATAGTCGATGCCGATGGCTTGCAGGCTGGCCTCCACATCGGCCACCCAACCGGCGGCGATCACGCCAGGATCACTGACCACCAGCACTTTGCGCGCGCCGAAGGTCTTGGCGTAGTTGCCGACGTTGTGCCGGCAGCCGGCACCAAAGATGATTTCAGGCGAGACGAATTTACGCAGCTGGCTCAGGGTCTGGCTCATTGGAAAGCCTGTTCTTATTATTTTGGAAGAATGCGCTCCACACTAACCGATCCGGCCGCGAATGCAATCAGACCAAAGAGGCATCCTTCCTGGCGCACCCGCGATCAGCGGCTAGCGAAGTACATGGTGACTTCGAAGCCAATACGCAGGTCGGTAAACGCAGGTTTGGTCCACATGGGGGCAGTCCTCTTGTTGTGCCGGAGGGTTCCGGTATAGGCATTAATGCATGTGAGGTTGAGAGGGCGAATACTACTTTCGAAGTAGCGAAGACACTGCATTAGTCGCGAATGTACAGAAGTCAAAATGTGGGAGCGGGCTTGCTCGCGAATAGGGTGTGTCAGCCACATATAGGTTGACTGATCCACCGCTTTCGCGAGCAAGCCCGCTCCCACAGTTTTGACCGCGTTGAATCAGAAGAAGCCCAGCGGATTGATGTCGTAGCTCACCAGCAGGTTCTTGGTCTGCTGGTAATGGTCGAGCATCATCTTGTGGTTTTCACGACCGACACCGGATTTTTTGTACCCACCAAACGCCGCATGCGCCGGGTACAGGTGATAACAGTTGGTCCATACGCGCCCGGCCTTGATCGCCCGGCCCATGCGGTACGCACGGTTGATGTCGCGAGTCCACAGGCCGGCGCCCAGGCCGAACTCGCTGTCATTGGCAATCGCCAAGGCTTCGGCTTCGTCCTTGAAGGTGGTCACGCCCACCACCGGCCCGAAGATTTCCTCCTGGAACACGCGCATCTTGTTGTGGCCCTTGAGCAGGGTCGGCTGGATGTAATAGCCGCTGGACAGGTCGCCCTCCAGACGCTCGGCCGCGCCACCGGCCAACAGCACTGCGCCCTCTTCCTGGGCGATCTTCAAGTAAGAGAGGATCTTGTCGAATTGCTGCTCGGACGCCTGGGCGCCGACCATGGTCTCGGTATCGAGCGGGTTGCCGCGCTTGATCTTGACGATCTTCTTCATCACCTCGGCCATGAACGCATCGTAGATCGACTCCTGCACCAGCGCGCGTGATGGGCAGGTGCACACTTCGCCCTGGTTGAAGAACGCCAGTACCAGGCCTTCGGCGGCTTTTTCGATGAATTGCGGCTCGGCCTGCATGATGTCTTCAAAGAAGATATTCGGCGACTTGCCGCCCAGCTCTACGGTGGACGGAATGATGTTCTCGGCGGCCGCGTGCATGATGTGCGCGCCCACCGGAGTGGAGCCGGTGAAGGCGATCTTGGCGATGCGCTTGCTGGTGGCCAGCGCCTCCCCGGCTTCGCGGCCAAAGCCTTGTACGATGTTGAGCACGCCAGGCGGCAGCAGGTCACCGATCAGCTCGGCGAACACCATGATCGACAACGGCGTCTGCTCGGCCGGTTTGAGCACGATGCAATTACCGGCAGCCAACGCAGGCGCAAGTTTCCAGGCCGCCATCAGCAGCGGGAAGTTCCACGGGATGATCTGCCCGACCACGCCCAAGGGCTCATGGAAGTGATAGGCCGCGGTGTGCTCGTTGATCTCGGCGGCACCGCCCTCCTGGGCCCGGATGCACCCGGCGAAGTAGCGGAAGTGGTCAGCGGCCAGAGGCACATCGGCGTTGAGGGTTTCGCGCACGGCCTTGCCGTTGTCCCAGGTTTCGGCCACCGCCAGCACTTCGAGGTGTTGCTCGATGCGGTCAGCGATTTTCAGCAACACCAGAGCGCGATCCTGAGCCGAGGTCTTGCCCCAGGCATCGGCGGCGGCATGGGCGGCATCGAGGGCCTTGTCGATATCGGCGGCGCTGGAACGCGGGAATTCGGCAATCACTTCGCCAGTTACCGGCGAAGTATTGGTGAAGTACTCACCCTTGATCGGCGCGACAAACTCACCGCCGATGTAATTGCCGTAGCGCGGCTTGAAGCTGACGATGGCGCCGGGGGTGCCAGGTTGGGCGTAGATCATGGTGAGGCCTCTGCTTATTGTTGGGTGTTGATGGGCTGCATCTGGGTGCGTTCGTAGTGGGGGTACAGGTGGGTCACGCTGCGGATCAGCTCATAGCGACTGAGGCTGATCGCGGCGAATCGCTCGGGGATCGGGCTACGGATCAGCTCAGGCATGTCACTGCCCTGGGCCGCACCGTCGCGTAGCAACTGGTCGAGCCAAGTGAGGTAGTCGTGCATCTGCTCGAAGGGTTTGGCGTCGGTCGCGATGGGGCCGTGGCCGGGTACGATCAGCGTCCAGGGCAAACCTTGCAGGGTGGCGATATCCGCCAGCCAGATCAGCAGCCCCGGTGAATGAGGCGTGGTGAGCGCACGTTGGTAGAACACCAGGTCACCGGCAAACAGCACGCCGGTCTTCTGGTCGAAGATCGCCAGGTCGGCACCGGTATGGCCGCGCAGCTGCAGCAGTTGCAGGTCGTGGCTGCCGAAGCTTTTCACGCCGGGTTGCAGGGTCTGGTTGGGCATTACCACTTCGGTGCCGCGCATCCAATCACCGACCATGCGATAAAGGTTCTCGGCCATGCTGTCGCCCTGCTCATGCAATAGCTCGGTGGTGCCAGCCAGGGCGCCGATTGGCACGTCCTTGAAGGCTTGGTTGCCCAGGGCGTGGTCGGGGTGATGGTGAGTCAGCAGCACCTGGATCACCGGTTTGTCGGTGATACCGGCGATGGTCTGGCGCAGGGCTTCGCCGTAGCGTTTGGACGGCCCGGTGTCGATCACTACGACGCCAGGTTCAGTGACGATGAAGCCAACGTTGACAATGTTGCCACCGTTGTCCTTGGCAAAGTTGTCGGTGCTGCCTTCCAGCACCCAGGTGTTATCGGCAATCAAACGCGGCTTGAGGCCGTAGTCCAGCTCGGCCAGCACCGGCAGGCTGAGCATGAGCAGCCACAGCAGAATCCAGCGCTGGCTCATGGGATCGCCGCCTCGAACTGGCTGCCGCTGGTGTCGCGCAGGGTCAGGCGTGTGGGCCCGGCGCCTTCGACGTCGAAGGCCAGGTTGGGGTTTTCACTGACCGCAGGGAACAGCTCCAGCCGCGCCAACAGCTGATTATTCACACCGTGCAGTTCGGCCTGGTTGATGAAGAACTCGGGAATGCCGCTGACCATGCCGTTATCCATCGGATGCGCGACTTGCAGCTTCAGGCGGCTGAACGCGGCACGCGGGTAACGCCCGCCGAGCACTTCGCCGAGGTGGTCTTCCCAACCGGGCTGGGTGCGCACCACGCTGGGCGCCGTGCAACCACCGCCGGCGGCATCGATCAGGGTCGAGCCGACATGCCAAATGCCATCCTTGGTCAATACCGCCGCGCGCAAGGGCGTGGCCTGTTCGATGCGAATCCGGATCGACAACCACGGCAGCACGCGCTCCAGCGGCTGGAAGTCGACGATCTGCGGCAACGGATTCAACTCGGCCCAGGCGAGGATTTTCACCACCTCCCCCTCGAACGCACGGGCGTCGATTTCCAACGGCACCTGGCGTGCATCCTCAGCGAACGGTGGCGCCAAGAGTTTCACCCGCTCGTCGAACAAAAACGGCGCGTTGTCGAGAAAACGCTGGTGATAGTAGGCCCACATCACCGAGGGCACCGGGTCGACAGGCGCGCCCCAGGCCAGCATTGGCAAACAGAATACCCACCACCCGCGCAGGCGCATGGCTTACTCCTCGACGTGCACGCTGTCGAGGTAGGTACGCACCGCCCACAGGGCTTCCTGGCTCAAATAATCCGCCATTTTCGGCATGTATACCCGGCCATCGCGCACCGCGCCATGGCGCACACGCTCCACGAACCACTCATCCCCGGCGTCACCGGCATCGAGCATGCGCAGGTCGGGGGCGATGCCACCGGACTTGGCTTCCAGGCCATGGCACGCCGCGCAGTTCTGGTTGTACGCCGAGGCCCCCACTTCGACGGCCTTGTCGTGTTCGGCAGTGGTGCGATACGGGTTGGTGGCGGCCCAGCCATCGGCGTCCAACGGCACACCGGCCTCCTTGATCGGGGTAAGGCCTTTGGTTTCCACGGCGGTGGGCGTCACGTTGCCGTGCGCCCAAACTGAACCGGCACTGAGCGCGCCGGCAATCAGGCAGGCGGTGATCAAGGCGTTGCGTTTTGTTGTCATTGTTTTTTCCCTCAGGATTGCACGCAAAACCTCTTCGCGGAGGCTATGGCAACCATCTTAGGAAGCCCCCGCCGGCGCCCGTATGCTGCTTTGGTGGGCGGGCTCTCATCCGTTGGTAGCAGGCCTTGTGGGGCACTGCTAAATCAGAGGCGGTTCGGGAAATTGTCCCGGCAACACCGGGACTTTTTCCGTATTCGTCAACGCAGCCAGGCAGCAACCTGTGCAGGCCAAAACCTCCACTGGGAACTGCAACCATGACAATAAGATCGCTACCCGCCCGCTCACCTATAAGCCTTGCCGTGCAAGCCTTTGTGCTGGTGGGCAGCCTGTCCCTCAGTGCTGCGAGCTTTGCAGCCGCCGAACCTGCCGTCGCCAAGCAAACCCGTAATGTCACCTGGGAAGACATCGCCAACGATCACCTGACCACCAAGGACGTGCTGCAATACGGCATGGGCACCAATGCCCAACGCTGGAGCCCCCTGGCGCAGGTCAACGACAAGAACGTGTTCAAGCTCACACCGGCCTGGTCCTACTCGTTCGGCGACGAGAAGCAGCGCGGTCAGGAATCCCAGGCCATCGTCAGTGACGGCGTGGTTTACGTCACCGGCTCCTATTCCCGCGTGTTCGCCCTCGATGCGAAGACCGGCAAACGCCTGTGGACCTACAACCACCGCCTGCCCGACAACATTCGCCCGTGCTGCGACGTGGTCAACCGCGGCGCCGCGATCTTCGGCGACAAGATCTACTTTGGCACCCTGGACGCGCGCCTGATCGCCCTCGACAAGAACACCGGCAAAGTGGTGTGGAACAAAAAATTCGGTGATCACGCCGCCGGCTACACCATGACCGGTGCCCCGGTGCTGATCAAAGACAAGGTCAGTGGCAAGGTGCTGCTGATCCACGGTAGCTCCGGCGATGAATTCGGCGTGGTCGGCCAGCTGTATGCGCGCGACCCCGACACCGGTGAAGAAGTCTGGATGCGTCCGTTCGTGGAAGGCCACATGGGCCGCTTGAACGGCAAGGACAGCACTCCGACCGGCGACGTGAAGGCGCCGTCGTGGCCGGATGACCCGACCACCGAAACCGGCAAGGTCGAGGCCTGGAGCCACGGCGGTGGTGCCCCTTGGCAGAGCGCGAGCTTCGATGCCGAGACCAACACCATCATCGTCGGTGCCGGCAACCCCGGCCCGTGGAACACCTGGGCGCGCACCTCCAAGGACGGCAACCCCCACGACTTCGACAGCCTCTACACCTCGGGCCAGGTCGGCGTCGACCCAAGCACCGGCGAAGTAAAGTGGTTCTACCAGCACACGCCGAACGATGCCTGGGACTTCTCCGGTAACAACGAACTGGTGCTGTTCGACTACAAGGACAAGGACGGCAAAGTGGTCAAGGCCACCGGCCATGCCGACCGTAACGGCTTCTTCTATGTGGTGGACCGCAACAACGGCAAGCTGCAGAACGCCTTCCCGTTCGTCGACAACATCACCTGGGCCAGCCACATCGACCTGAAGACCGGCCGCCCCGTGGAAAACGAAGGCCAGCGTCCGGCCAAGCCGTTACCGGGTGAAACCAAGGGCAAGCCGGTGGAAGTCTCGCCGCCGTTCCTGGGTGGCAAGAACTGGAACCCCATGGCCTACAGCCAGGACACCGGCCTGTTCTATATCCCTGGCAACCAGTGGAAAGAGGAATACTGGACCGAAGAGGTCAACTACAAGAAGGGCTCGGCGTACCTGGGCATGGGTTTCCGCATCAAGCGCATGTATGACGACCACGTCGGCACCTTGCGGGCGATGAACCCGACCACCGGCAAGGTGGTGTGGGAGCACAAGGAACACCTGCCCTTGTGGGCCGGCGTGCTGGCGACCAAGGGCAACCTGGTGTTCACCGGCACCGGCGATGGTTTCTTCAAGGCCTTCGATGCGAAAACCGGCAAGGAGCTGTGGAAGTTCCAGACCGGCAGCGGCATCGTCTCGCCGCCGATCACTTGGGAACAGGATGGCGAGCAGTACATCGGCGTCACCGTCGGCTACGGCGGTGCGGTGCCGCTGTGGGGCGGCGACATGGCCGAGCTGACCAAGCCGGTGGCACAGGGTGGGTCGTTCTGGGTGTTCAAGATTCCGAGTTGGGATCAGAAAACCGCTCAGAAGTAACCCCCACTGAGTATGCCGGGGTCACCCTTTGTGGTGAGCGGGCTTGCCCCGCTCACCACAACAAGCCCGCTCACCACAGGATCCCCAGAGGTCTCGCGATGAAATATCTGCCCTTATTAGTCCTGCTATCCCTCCCCCTGGCCCACGCCGATGACGGCGACGACGCCCCCCTGGTCATCAACGGCTGTACCATTGCCGAGCACAGCCAATGCCCCGGCACCAACCTCAAGGGCGCCAACCTGCGCAACCAGAACCTGAGCGGCATGAACCTGGCCGGTGCCGACCTGCGCGGTGCGGATCTGCGCCACGCCAACCTTGACCTGGCCAACCTGGAAAAGGCCCAGCTGCAAGGCGCCAACCTGACCCGCGCCAGCCTGCAACAAGCCAACCTGCGCCTGGCCGACTTTACCGGCGCCACGCTGATGGCCGTGCAAGGCTGGGGGATGTTTGCCCAGGGCGCGCAATTTGAAAACGCCAACCTGAGCGCCGCCTACCTGCAGTTTGCACGGCTGTCGGGGGCAAAAATGCACAAGGCCAACCTGCGTGCGGCCGACCTGGAAATGACTTGGCTGAGCAAGGCTGACCTGCAAGGCGCAGACCTCAGCGACGCCAACCTGCAAGAAGCCAAGTTTGGTGAAAGCAACCTGGAAAAAGCCACCCTCAGCGGCAGCCGCCAGCATTATGCGAACTTTCAGGACGCGAATATGGAAGGCTGCAAGGACTGCCCCACCACTTGGGACCGCTAGACATACCTCAGGCTTGCCGGCATTTACATCGCCATTGAGGACGCCATCGCCGGCAAGCCGGCTCCTACAGTGAAGATTCGCGTTAACCCGCCACCCGCACCACGCCCATGTCGATGCCCAGGTGCACCAGTTCGGCATGGGAACTCACCTGCAACTTGCTTTTGAGCAAGGTCAGGTGGTTGGACACGGTCTTGCTGCTGATACTCAGCTGGGCCGCAATCGAACGAGCTGGGGTGCCCTTGGCGAGCATCAGGAAAATCTCCAACTCGCGTTGGGTCATGCTTTGGAGGCGGCGATCGGTGGGGTGGTACGCCAGCTGGGTGGCCAGGTCCTGTTCGATATAGGTGTGGCCGTCAAGGATGCGCTCAACCGCTTCAAGCATCACCGCAGGCGAAGCGCGCTTGGTGAGATATCCCGAAGCCCCCGCGTCCAAAGCCTGGCGCACCAGGGGCAGCTCGGCATGCTGGCTGAAAAACAGCACGCGCAATTGCGGCAGGCGCTGACGCAGGCGCCGGGTGGTTTCCAGGCCACTGATACCTGGCAGACCAAAGCCGATGATCACCAGGTTAGGCACCGCCTCATGCACCCGCGCCAGGGCCTCTTCGCCACTGGCCGCTTCACGCACCTCCATACCCGTCAGGCCGCTGCGCAACAGGCCGGCATAGCCCAGGCGGACCACGGCGTGATCGTCGACCAACAGGATGTTCATAGCGCCTCCAATGGCAGTGCGTGCTGTGCATGCTAGAACCCAATGGCCTGCGCCGACCTACTACTTTGGTACTGGTTTTCCTGTCTATCGTCGCATTCCCAAGGCAGCGGGACTCGCGTGTAATGGGCGCATAACGATAAGGATTGACCCGCCATGCTGCCCGTTCGACTGCCCCTTGCGGCACTGTTGTGCCTGTTCATCAGCCACGTACAGGCCGACACCCCATTGTTTTCCGCCGAAGGCTACCGCACCAGCCTGTACCGAAGCCCTACGCCCGATGATCTGCCCGGCGCAACCATCGTCGACACCCCAGCCCTGCAAACCCTGCTCAACCAGACGCCCGCACCGGTACTCATCGATGTGTACCGCCGCCAATGGCTGCAAGGCCGCTTCATCGAAGACCAGCCCCACGCCAACCTGCCCGGCAGCCACTGGCTGGCCAATACCGGCGACGGCGACCTCACGCCGGAATGGCAGGGCTACTTCGTGCGGCATCTGTACAAGTTCACCGACGGCCAGCTGGCACGCCCGCTGGTGTTCTACTGCCGCTCCGATTGCTGGCTGAGTTGGAACGCGGTAAAACGAGCCGCCAGCCTGGGCTATACCTCTGTGTATTGGTATCGCGATGGCTTGGATGCATGGGAAGCGGCAAAACTGCCAGTGATGGCTGCGACACCCGAACCCTTTGAATAAAAAACCACAACAAGAAGGTGAACGGCCATGTACAAAATTCTGATTGCCGACGATCACCCGCTGTTTCGCGAGGCGATTCATAACGTCATCAGCGACGGTTTCCCTGGCAGCGACGTGATGGAAACCGCCGACCTGGACAGCGCCCTCGCCCTGACCCAGGAACACGACGACCTCGACCTGATCCTGCTGGACTTGAACATGCCCGGCATGCACGGCCTCAACGGGTTGATCAACCTGCGCAACGAGTCACCGACCATTCCGGTGGTGATCGTCTCGGCCGAGCAGGACAAGCAAATCGTGCTGCAAGCCATCACCTACGGCGCCGTGGGTTTCATCACCAAGTCATCACCGCGCCTGCAAATGACCGAGGCAATCCAGCAGATTCTCAACGGCAACGTGTACTTGCCGCCCGACATCATCCGCACCCAGAAAAACACCGGGCAACGGCGCATGCACGATAGCCCGGGGTTTGCCCCGGAGCTGCTGCAGGCCCTCACGCGAAAACAGTTGCTGGTGCTGGAACGCATGACCAAAGGCGAGTCGAACAAGCAGATCGCCTATACCCTGGAGATTGCCGAGACCACGGTGAAGGCCCATGTTTCGGCAATTTTGCGCAAGTTGAATGTGCATAATCGGGTACAGGCGATTTTGAGCGCGGGAGATATCGACTTCGGTTCGTACCTGCGCCGCTGACTTTATTGCCCCGTGTAGGAGCCGGCTTGCCGGCGATGAGGCCTTTAAGCCTGGCATCGCCTTCGAGGACGCCATCGCCGGCAAACCGTCTCCTACAGTTGGGCGTGTTGGCCGAGCAAATGGCTCATGGCGGTTTTCAACTTCATCGGCCTTACCGGCTTATGCATCAACGTATGCCCCAGCTCGCGGATCTGCAGCTTCAACTCGTTGCTGTAGTTGGCCGTGATCATCAACGCCGGCACCGCACGGCCTCGTCGAGCGTTGATCCGCGCCACTGCGTCCACGCCGTTCTGGTCGTCGTCGAGGTGATAATCGGCAATCAACAGGTCTGCCTCTGCATGGTAGTTGTCCACCTGCCGGGCCAGGTCCTGTTCCGACAGCGCGGTGATCACCCGGCAACCCCAGCCTTCGAGCAAGGTGCGCATGCCGGCGCAGATCGCCGCGTCGTTATCCAGCACCCACACCCGCGCGCCTTGCAGGCGTTCGAGCATCGGCTCGCTCATGCACGGGGCCGGCAATGACTTGGGTGCAGTGGCGCTCAACGGCACCTCGACCGAAAACATCGAGCCCTTGCCTGGCCAGGATTTGACGCTGATACGGTGGCCGAGGATGCCGGCGATCTTTTCCACGATGGCCAGGCCCAGGCCCAACCCGCGATCCTGGTCACGGCGCTGCACATCGCCGCGCTTGAACTCCTGGAAAATTTCCTCCAGTCGGTCTTCGGTAATGCCCATGCCGCTGTCCCACACCTGGATCAACAGGCGCTGATGCTGGCGCCTGCACCCCAACACCACGCGACCGTTATAGGTGTAGCGAAGGGCATTGCTCAGCAGATTGCGCAGGATCCGCGCCAGCAACTGGATATCGCTGCGCACCAGCGCCGAACACCCGACAAAGTGCAGTTCGAGCCCTTCGGCACGGGCCAGTTCGGTGTACTCGGCAGCCAGGTTTTCCAGCAGTTCACTCAGGGCAAACGGCGCGATATCCGCCTTGATCACCCCAGCATCCAGCTTGGAAATATCGACCAACGTACCCAGCAGGTTTTCCACGTCTTCCAGAGAGTTGCTCACATTGCGCACCAGGGTTTCGCTGGGGCGCTCCAGCAAGGCACTGGTGAACAACCGCGCCGCGTTCAGTGGTTGCAGCAGGTCATGGCTGACGGCGGCAAGGAATTTGGTCTTGGACAGGTTGGCCTGCTCGGCCTCCAGCTTGGCTTCGCGCAGCCTTGTTTCCATGCGGCGGCGTTCGTCGATTTCCTTCAATAACTGGTCATTAAGCGAGGTGAGTTCCGACGTGCGCTGCGCCACGCGCTGCTCCAGGTGCTGATAGGCCTGGTGCAAGGCCTCGGCGGTGCGGCGGCGTTCGGTGATGTCGCGGATCAACACGAAGATCCCCACCACCTCGCCACTGGCCAACAGGTTCGGCACATAGGAGCGCAGCATGTAGCGCTCCTGGTTGTTGATGTTGGTTTCGGCAAATTCGAAGGTCACGCTCTCCCCCGCCAACGCGCGGGCGACGTAGGCGTCCAGGCGCTGGCAATGTTGCTCACTGTGCACTTCGCGCAGGCTCTGGCCGAGCATCATGCCGCGCGGCCAGCAGTACCATTCCTCATAGACTTTATTGGTGAATTCGTAGACCAGATCAGCATTCAAGTAGCCGATCAGCGCCGGCACGTTGTCGGTGATCAGGCGGATCCAGCGTTCGCTTTCCTGGGCCTTCTGCGCGGCGGCCTGCTCGCCGCGCAGGGTTTCGGCGCGTAGCCGGGCATTGATCAGCAGGTGGTTGCTGGCCTTGAGTTCGGCCATTGCCTGGTTCAGCGCGTCGGTGCGCTCGCGCACTTGCTCGGCCAGCACCACCGAATGCTGGAAGGTGGTGTAGGGGTTGTTGCCCTGGGTCATGCCGGACTCGATGCGCTCGATCAGCGCCGCGTTGATCCGCGCCAGCTTGTGGTTGTCCTCTTGCAGCCGGGCCAGTTGAGCGGAAAGGTCAGCGCCGGCCTCGGGCAATGGCGACCCCGGTGAAGGTCTGGTTGATGTGCATGCCATTGAACTGTTCTCCGTAGGTGTTGAAGCCCATCACCCGCTGGTCGCGCAAATACCCGCCGATCTGTTCCAGGTTGCCGGTGTCTTCCAGTTCCAGGCGGCGCAGGAAGCAATCGCAGCCGATGGTCAGCAACAGGTCGCCAAGGCGCGCTTGCAGGCCGTCGAACAGGGTTTCCAGATTGGGCAGGATCGGGCCAGGCTTCATGACGGTGAGCACGATGCCGTTTTCCACCGCGCAGTAGAAACTCAGGCTGAGGTCGGCGTGTACTTGCTGGATCGAGCGCACGTAGTACTGATCGTGAATGCGCACCGCCAGCGGGTGGGCGGCGAAGACGCGATGGTCGAGGTCGGCCACTGCCACGCCGATATGCCGTGCGTACTCTTCGGCAGCGGGCTCGGCGTTGAGTTCGAAGACGCGGCGTGACGGGCTGTCGGCGCCGGTGACCACCAGCTTTTCCGTGCGCGGCAGGATGTGGTGCGTGGTGAACACCTCGAAATCCAACCAGGTATTGACCAGCACCACCACCGCCGCGCCACTGTGGAATACACCGTTGAAATACACGTGGGTGTGGGTGAGGAAGTTGTCGTCACCGGCCGAGCCGCCGAAGTGCGGGATATCCCCGAGGGCCGCACTGAGCGCGGCCAATACCATTTCTTCGCGGCTGGACAGGCCGTCAAGCAAAGTCAGGGCAAACGTGTTGCCCTTGATCGGCGCCAGGGTATTGCTACGGCAACCGCCCACCAGTCGCTCGACCATGTCCTGGGCGTTGATCAGGTTGAAATGCTCCACCTGGTCGATGAGTTCGGTGGCGATGGAAAAGTGCGCATGGTTGAAGCCGACTGCCGTGATGCAGTTGCGACCGTAGCCTTGGGGGGTGATCTCACCGGCACTGGTGCAGCCAACCACTCGCACATTGCCGAAGCACTGTTGCAAGGCCTGGCCCAGGACCTGTAGATCGTAGGACGCCGAGCAGAAAAACAGCACGAAACCCAGGTACGGATGCAGCAGTTGCCGCGCCAGTTCCTCGGCGGCCTGCCCGGCATCCGTGGCCTGGGACATGGCGCTGACTACGCCTTCACTGTTGTGCATCGTTGACTCCCCCTCTGAAGCATCAGTGTACGAAGGGCCTGGGAATGGACCTATGCTACTTGGGTACTGGGTGGGGGATTCAATGGGATGAATTGCCACTGCCTCTGCAGAGGCCGGCTTGCGCCAATCCGGCACCTGCAAAGTGAGGGGGACCAGGTGAGGACTGCCGGCAAATTCGATTTAGTCCAGGTCCGGCACTTAGGACGTAAGACCGGCCTTGACCAACATGCCAACGGCCACCAGTACGCACAGGCTGGCAAACCCCATCTGCAAGGTGCGCGCAGGAATCACCGAACACAGGCGTCGACCGGCCAGCATGCCGACGATGCTCGCGCCGATAAACACCCAGCCCACCGATTCGATGCGAACACCGGCATGGAACGCGCCAGCCACACCGACCAAGGAGAGCAGGCTGATCACCATCAAGGAGGTGGCGACGATGCCGCGCATCTGCACATCGGTGAGTTGCTTGAACGCCGGCACGATCAGGAAGCCACCGCCCACACCGAGCAGGCCGGATACCGCACCGGTCACCGCGCCGAGGGCGGCCAGGGTCGCGCTGCATTTGGCGGTCCAGGCGAAGCGCCCGGTCTGCTGATCGAGCATGCAGTTCTTCTGACCCCAGGACGCCGTGCCATGGTCACTCGGCCCGTCCTCACGTTTTTCACGCTGCAACATGCGCCAGGCCACCAACACCATCAAGCCACTGAACAGCCCCATCAGCAACGCTTCCGGCAGTTGATGGGCGAGAAACACCCCCACCGGCGAGAACAACGCACCGAGCAAGGCGATCAACAACGCAGCGCGGTAACGCACCAGGCCATGCCGCAAACCATCGACCGCTCCCACCGCCGCCGCCGCACCAACCGCAAGCAACGACACCGGCGCGGCCTGGGTCATGCTCAAGCCCAAACCAAGCACCAGCGCCGGCACCCCAAGGATGCCGCCGCCCGCGCCGGTCAGGCCCATGACCAGGCCCATCAATAACCCCAACACACTCGCCAGCAGCATTCAGTCCACCTTGCTCAGTCGGGTCAGCCACTCGCGGCCCTTGAGCATGCCATTCCAGTAGAACCACGGCAGCAAGGTGGCCTTGAGGAACCACATCGAACGCCGCGCCTGGGTCGGGTCCAGGGGAAAGGTCGGCAGCAGCTTGCCGCCGTAGCCGAACTCTGCCAACACCACCTTGCCCTTCTCCACCGTCAATGGGCAGGAACCATAGCCATCGTATTTGAGCGGCAGCGGCGCCTGTTTGCGCAGGGCCAGCAGGTTTTCGGCGACCACCACGATCTGCTTGCGCACCGCCGCCGCGGTCTTGGCGTTGGTGGTGCCGCACACGTCACCCAGGCCGAAGATGTGTGGGTAACGCAGGTGTTGCAGGCTCTGCGGGTTCACTTCGCACCAGCCGGCGGCGTCGGACAGCGGGCTTTGGCGGATGAAGTCCGGAGAAACCTGCGGTGGGACCACGTGCAGCAGGTCGAAGGATTTTTCTTCAACGCGGGCATTGCCTTCGGCGTCCTTCACTTCGAACCAGGCCTTACGCGCTGGGCCGTCGACTTTCACCAGGTTGGCGTTGAACGCAAGGCGGGCGTTGTACTTCTCCACGTATTTCATCAACGGCGGCACGAAGGTCGCCACGCCGAACAGCGCGGCACCGGCCAGGTTGAATTCGACGTCGATGTTTTTCAGTACGCCCTGCCTGAGCCAGTGATCGCAGGACAAATACATGGCCTTTTGCGGCGCGCCTGCGCATTTGATCGGCATGGCTGGCTGGGTGAAGATCGCCTTGCCGCCCTTGAGTTGCTGCACCAGTTGCCAGGTGTAAGCGGCGTGCTGGTAGCTGTAGTTGGACGTGACGCCATGCTTGCCGAGGGTGTCTTGCAGGCCTTCGATCTTCTCCCAGGCCAGGCGCAGGCCGGGGCAGACGATCAGGTTTTGCCAGCTGACACGCTGGCCGCTGTCGAGGATCAGGGTCTGCTCGTCGGGCAGTACTTCGGTGACGGCGGCTTGCACCCAGGTAACGCCGTTGGGCAATACATCAGCCAGCGGGCGGCGGGTCTTTTTCAGGTCATAGGCGCCGCCACCCACCAGGGTCCAGGCGGGCTGGTAGCAATGCTGGTCGCTCGGTTCGATCAGGATGATATTCAGGTGCGGGTCGCGCTTGAGCAGGCTGGCCAGCAGGCCAATGCCCGCCGAGCCGCCGCCGATGACTACGATGTCGCCACTGATGGTTGGGCCCCAGTGTTGGTCGGTCATGGTCTATCGCCTTTGTCATACATGCACACAAGGGTCGCTGCCGGATGGCGTCACGCCCAGCTTTTTATGACCGCGCCGCAGTACAAGCCGGACAGGGTCTTCATTACTTGAATCACTTCGTGGCTGGCCAACCCGTAGAAGATGTATTTACCTTCCCGACGGGTGGCGACCAACCCTTCGTCACGCAGGATGCCCAACTGTTGAGACAGCGTGGGCTGGCGCACGCCGGTCAGGGCTTCCAGTTCGCCGACATTGCGCTCGCCCTGGGTCAACTGGCACAGGATCAACAAACGATCCTCATTGGCCAGTGCCTTGAGCAAGGAGCAGGCCTTGGACGCCGATGCGCGCAACTGGGCGACTTCGCCCTCACTCAGAGTAGATTCCATTTGCCTCGGGTCCTTTTTGTCACTTAAGCTCAAAACATTATGTGAAAACGTAAACTGATTGTAACTACTTTTTTCTTCATCCGGGACAACCGCCATGCCAGCGCTGATCCAAGCCTTTCTGGACGAGGCATCGTCGACCTACACCTACGTGGTTTATGAAACCGATGGCGCCCCCTGTGCCATCGTCGATTCGGTGCTCAACTACGACCCGGCCTCGGGGCGCACCGACACCGCCCAGGCCGACAAGGTCATCCGCTTTGTGCGCGAGCATGGGCTGCAGGTGCAATGGCTGCTGGAAACCCACGCCCACGCTGATCACTTGTCTGCCGCGCCATACCTGCGCCGCACGCTGGGTGGCAAGATCGCCATCGGGCAGTCGATCAGCAAAGTGCAGGGCGTGTTCAAGAACCTGTTCAACCTGGAGCCGGAATTTCGCGTGGATGGCTCGCAGTTCGATCACCTGTTTGCGCCGGATGAGGTGTTTCACATCGGCACGATCAAGGCCCAGGCCCTGCATGTGCCAGGGCATACCCCGGCGGACATGGCCTATCTGATCGACGACCGACTGATCCTGGTGGGTGACACGCTGTTCATGCCGGATGTCGGCACGGCGCGCTGTGATTTCCCTGGCGGCGATGCGCGGCAGTTGTATGCGTCGATGCGCAAGTTGCTGGGCTTTCCCCTGGAAACCGAGTTGTACGTCTGCCACGACTACCCGCCTGAAGGCCGTGAGGCAAAGTGCCGGACCACGGTGGCCGAGCAGCGTGCGGGGAATATCCATGTGCATGATGGCGTGGATGAAGCCACGTTTGTCGAGATGCGCACCACGCGCGACGCAGGGCTGGGGATGCCGACGCTGTTGCTGCCGGCGATCCAAGTGAATGTGCGGGCGGGGAATATGCCGCCGGCGGAGGACAATGGTGTGGTGTACCTGAAGATTCCGGTCAACCACCTCTAACCCAGGTTGATGCCGTTGGCCGGTAGCGGCAATGCGGTTTTGTAGCGCACCTGTTTCAGGGCGAAGCTGGAGCGGATGTTGGCGACGCCCGGCACCTTGGTCAAAAAGTCCATCATGAAACGCTCCAGCGACTGGATTGTCGGCACCAGCACCCGGATCAGATAGTCCGGGTCACCGGCCATCAGGTAACACTCCATCACTTCTGGCCGGTCCGAGATCGCGCCTTCGAACTGCTGCAACGCCAACTCATTCTGCTTTTCCAGGCTAACGTGGATGAACACATTGACGTGCAGCCCCAATAGATCGGCGTCGAGCAGCGTGACTTGGTCACGGATCAAGCCCAGCTCTTCCATCGCCTTCACCCGGTTGAAACACGGCGTGGGCGACAGGTTCACCGAGCGGGCCAGGTCGGCGTTGGTGATGCGGGCGTTCTCCTGCAGGGCGTTGAGAATGCCAATATCGGTACGGTCCAGTTTGCGCATGAGACAAAATCACCTGTTTATTATGTTTATGCAGTTTTTTTATCCGCAAATGATCCCGAGCGCAATGAAACACAGATAAATATTCTTCTACGCCCCGCCTATGATTGTTGTAGGACAAGATTTCTCCTATCCGGAGACTGACTGTCAGCTAGCGCGCCCACTACAAGAAATTCACAAGATAGAGCGTAGAAAGCCATGACCCAGCAGTATGAACCACTGCGCCTGCACGTCCCTGAACCCTCGGGACGCCCAGGCTGCAAGACCGACTTCACGTACCTGCGCCTGACCGACGCCGGTCTAGTGCGCAAACCCGCCATCGACGTAGAACCCGCCGACACCGCCGACTTGGCCAAGGGCCTGATCCGCGTGCTCGACGACCAGGGCCAGGCCTTGGGGCCATGGGCCGAAGGTGTTCCCGTCGAGATCATGCGCCGCGGCATGCGCGCCATGCTCAAGACGCGGATCTTCGACAACCGCATGGTGGTCGCCCAACGTCAGAAAAAAATGTCGTTCTACATGCAGAGCCTTGGCGAAGAAGCCATCGGCAGCGCCCAGGCCCTGGCCTTGAATATCGACGACATGTGCTTCCCCACCTACCGCCAGCAAAGCATCCTGATGGCCCGCGAAGTGCCACTGGTGGACCTGATCTGCCAACTGCTGTCCAACGAGCGCGACCCGCTCAAGGGCCGTCAGTTGCCGATCATGTATTCAGTGAAAGACGCTGGCTTCTTCACGATTTCCGGCAACCTCGCCACCCAGTTCGTACAAGGCGTGGGCTGGGGCATGGCCTCGGCGATCAAGGGCGACACCAAGATTGCATCCGCCTGGATCGGCGACGGTGCCACCGCCGAATCGGACTTCCACACCGCCCTCACCTTCGCCCACGTGTACCGTGCGCCGGTGATCCTTAACGTGGTCAACAACCAGTGGGCCATCTCCACCTTCCAAGCCATCGCCGGCGGCGAAGCCACCACCTTTGCCGGACGCGGCGTCGGTTGCGGCATCGCTTCCCTGCGGGTGGATGGCAACGATTTCATCGCGGTGTACGCTGCCTCCGCCTGGGCCGCCGAGCGTGCGCGCCGCAACCTTGGTCCTACGCTGATCGAGTGGGTCACGTATCGCGCCGGCCCGCACTCCACTTCTGATGATCCGTCGAAATATCGTCCAGCCGACGACTGGAGCCACTTCCCCCTGGGCGACCCGATTGCCCGCCTCAAGCAGCACCTGATCAAGATTGGCCAATGGTCCGAAGAGGAACACGCGGCGGTCAGTGCAGAACTTGAAGCGGAAGTGGTCAAGGCACAGAAAGAAGCCGAACAGTACGGCACCCTCGCCGGCGGCCAGATTCCAAGCGCCGCGACCATGTTCGAGGACGTCTACAAAGAGATGCCGGAGCATTTGAAGCGCCAGCGTCAAGAGTTGGGGATCTGACATGAACGATCACAACAACAGTATTGAAGTGGAAACCGCCATGACCACCACCACCATGACCATGATCCAGGCCCTGCGCTCGGCCATGGATGTGATGCTCGAACGAGATGACAACGTGGTGGTGTTTGGCCAGGACGTCGGTTATTTCGGCGGCGTGTTCCGCTGCACCGAAGGGTTGCAGACCAAATACGGCAGCTCGCGGGTATTTGATGCACCGATCTCCGAGAGCGGCATTATCGGCGTGGCCGTGGGCATGGGCGCCTATGGCCTGCGCCCGGTGGCCGAGATCCAGTTCGCCGACTACGTCTACCCCGCCACCGACCAGATCATCTCCGAAGCGGCGCGCCTGCGTTATCGCTCGGCCGGCCAGTTCACCGCGCCACTGACCATGCGCATGCCGTGCGGCGGTGGCATCTACGGCGGCCAGACCCACAGCCAGAGTATCGAAGCGGTGTTCACCCAGGTTTGCGGGTTGCGCACGGTGATGCCGTCGAACCCCTATGACGCCAAGGGCCTGCTGATCGCCTCCATCGAGAACGATGACCCGGTGATCTTCCTTGAGCCAAAACGCCTGTACAACGGCCCATTCGATGGCCATCACGACCGCCCGGTAACCCCGTGGTCGAAACACCCGCAAGCCCAGGTGCCGGACGGTTACTACACCGTGCCGCTGGACGTGGCCGCCATCGTGCGTCCGGGCTCGGCCGTTACCGTGCTGACCTATGGCACCACCGTGTATGTGTCGCAAGTTGCCGCCGAAGAAACCGGCATCGACGCCGAGGTCATCGACCTGCGCAGCCTGTGGCCGCTGGACCTGGAAACCATCGTCAAATCCGTGAAGAAGACCGGCCGTTGCGTGGTGGTGCATGAAGCCACCCGCACCTGCGGCTTTGGTGCCGAGTTGGTGTCACTGGTGCAAGAACACTGCTTCCACCACCTGGAAGCGCCGATCGAACGCGTCACCGGTTGGGACACCCCCTACCCGCACGCGCAAGAGTGGGCGTATTTCCCAGGGCCGTCCCGAGTGGGCGCGGCGTTGAAACGGGTCATGGAGGTCTGAATGGGCACGCACGTTATCAAGATGCCGGACATTGGCGAAGGCATCGCGGAAGTTGAACTGTCGGTGTGGCATGTAAAGGTCGGTGACATGGTCGTGGAAGACCAGGTGCTGGCGGATGTAATGACCGACAAGGCGATGGTGGACATTCCCTCGCCCGTGCACGGCAAGGTGATTTCCCTCGGCGGCGAGCCGGGTGAAGTCATGGCCGTGGGCAGTATTCTGATCAGTATCGAAGTGGAAGGTGCGGGCAATGCCAAGGAAGCGCCCGCCGAGAAGGAAACGCCGAAGGCCACCCCTGTGGTTGAGGCCAAGCCTGCGCCGGTGGCGGTTGAAAGCAAACCTGCACCGGTTATCGCAGCCCAGGCGCCTGTGGCACGTGAAGCCGACGAACGCCCGCTGGCCTCCCCGGCCGTGCGCAAACACGCATTGGACGCCGGGATTCAACTGCGTCTGGTCCAGGGCACTGGCCCGGCGGGCCGGATCCTGCACGAAGATTTGGAGGCTTTCTTGCTCCAGGGTCCGACGCAGAATAAAACCGCTGCCAACCCTTACGCCGAACGCCACACCGAAGAACAGATCCCGGTGATCGGCATGCGCCGCAAGATCGCCCAGCGCATGCAGGACGCCACCCGTCGTGCCGCGCATTTCAGCTATGTGGAAGAGATCGACGTCACCGCCCTCGACGAGTTGCGCGTGCACCTCAACGAGAAGCACGGCACCACACGCGGCAAGCTGACCCTGCTGCCATTCATCGTGCGCGCCATGGTGGTGGCACTGCGTGACTTCCCGCAGATCAACGCGCGTTACGACGACGAGGCCCAGGTCATCACCCGCCTCGGCGCCGTGCACGTGGGCGTCGCCACCCAGAGCGATGTTGGCTTGATGGTGCCGGTGGTGCGTCACGCCGAGGCCCGCAGCCTGTGGGGCAATGCCGAAGAAATCGCACGTTTGGCCACGGCTGCGCGCAATGGCAAGGCCAGCCGTGACGAGCTGTCGGGCTCGACTATCACCCTGACCAGCCTGGGAGCCTTGGGCGGCATCGTCAGCACACCGGTGCTGAACCTGCCGGAAGTGGCGATTGTTGGCGTCAACCGTATCGTGGAACGGCCGATGGTGATCAAGGGCCAGATCGTGGTGCGCAAGATGATGAACCTCTCCAGTTCCTTCGATCACCGCGTGGTCGATGGCATGGACGCGGCGCAATTCATCCAGGCCATTCGCGGCCTGCTCGAACAACCCGCCAGCCTGTTCCTGGAGTAAGGCATGACGCAGACATTGAGTACCACGCTGCTGATCATCGGCGGCGGCCCTGGCGGTTATGTGGCAGCGATCCGTGCCGGGCAACTGGGCATTCCGACCATCCTGGTGGAAGGCCAGGCGCTCGGCGGCACGTGCCTGAATATCGGCTGCATCCCATCCAAGGCCTTGATCCACGTGGCCGAGCAGTTCCAGCAAACCATCCACCACAGCCAGGGTTCGCAATTGGGCATCGAAGTGAATGTGCCGACCCTGGACATCCGCAAAAGCGTGGAATGGAAAGACGGCATTGTTGACCGCCTGACCACCGGCGTCGCCGCCTTGCTGAAGAAACACAAAGTGCAAGTGATCCACGGCTGGGCCAAGGTGGTGGACGGCAAGACCGTCGACGTCGGCGACCAGCGCATCCAGTGCGAACACTTGCTGCTGGCCACCGGCTCGAAAAGCGTCAACCTGCCGATGCTGCCGATTGGCGGGCCGATCATTTCGTCCACCGAAGCCCTTGCGCCGAAAAGCGTGCCCAAGCGCCTGATCGTGGTCGGTGGCGGTTACATCGGCCTGGAACTGGGCATCGCTTATCGCAAGCTCGGCGCCGACGTGAGTGTGGTCGAAGCACAGGATCGCATCCTGCCGGCCTATGACGCTGAGCTAACGCAGCCGGTGAACGAATCCCTCAAGCTACTGGACGTGAAGCTGTACCTCAAGCACAGCGTCACGGGTTTTGCCGATGGCAGCCTGCAAGTACGCGACCCGAATGGCGACACCCTGTCGCTGGCAACCGATCAGGTGCTGGTTGCCGTTGGTCGCAAACCCAACACCCAGGGCTGGAACCTTGAGGCGCTGAACCTGGAGATGAACGGCGCGGCGATCAAGATCGACAGCCGCTGCCAGACCAGCATGCGCAACGTGTATGCCATCGGCGACCTGAGCGGCGAGCCGATGCTCGCGCACCGAGCGATGGCCCAAGGCGAGATGGTGGCCGAACTGATCAGCGGTAAACCCCGCGAATTCAACCCGGCCGCGATCCCGGCGGTGTGCTTTACCGACCCGGAACTGGTGGTGGTCGGCAAGACCCCGGATGACGCCAAGGCCGCCGGATTGGATTGCATCGTGTCGAGCTTCCCGTTCGCGGCCAATGGCCGGGCGATGACCCTGGAGTCCAAAACCGGCTTCGTCCGGGTGGTGGCGCGACGCGACAACCACCTGATCGTCGGCTGGCAGGCCGTGGGGATTGGTGTCTCGGAACTGTCCACCGCCTTTGGCCTGAGCCTGGAGATGGGTTCGCGCCTGGAAGACGTGGCCGGGACCATCCACGCCCATCCGACGCTCGGTGAAGCCGTGCAGGAGGCCGCGTTAAGGGCCCTGGGCCACGCGTTGCACCTGTAAACACAACCCCGGTAGGAGCCGGCTTGCCGGCGATGGCGTTTTCAAGGTCACCCTCGCCGGCAAGCCGGCTCCTACAAACCCGCCGCAGAATGAAGTATTGTTGCGCCCATCCAGAAAAAAACCGACTTGACCAACGATAGAGGGTGTCATGGGTAACGAAAGCATCAATTGGGACAAGCTGGGTTTTGACTACATCAAGACCGACAAGCGGTTTCTCCAGGTCTGGAAAAACGGCGAATGGCAAGAAGGCACCCTGACCGACGACAACGTGCTGCACATCAGCGAGGGCTCCACCGCCCTGCACTACGGCCAGCAATGCTTTGAAGGCCTCAAGGCCTATCGCTGCAAGGATGGTTCGATCAACCTGTTCCGCCCAGACCAGAACGCCGCCCGCATGCAGCGCAGCTGCGCACGCCTGCTGATGCCGCATGTGCCGACCGACGTGTTCATCGATGCCTGCAAACAAGTGGTCAAGGCCAACGAGCACTTCATCCCGCCGTACGGCAGCGGCGGCGCGCTGTACCTGCGCCCGTTCGTGATCGGCACCGGTGACAACATCGGCGTACGTACCGCGCCGGAGTTCATCTTCTCCGTGTTCTGCATCCCGGTCGGCGCCTACTTCAAAGGCGGCCTGGTGCCGCACAACTTCCAGATTTCCACCTTCGACCGCGCCGCGCCACAAGGCACCGGTGCCGCCAAGGTCGGTGGCAACTACGCCGCCAGCCTGATGCCAGGTTCCGAAGCAAAGAAATCCGGTTTTGCCGATGCGATCTACCTGGACCCGATGACCCATTCGAAAATCGAAGAAGTCGGCTCGGCCAACTTCTTCGGGATCACCCACGACAACCAGTTCATTACGCCGAAGTCGCCTTCGGTGCTGCCAGGCATCACCCGCCTGTCGCTGATCGAACTGGCCAAGACCCGCCTGGGCCTGGACGTGATCGAGGGCGAAGTGTTCATCGACAAGCTGGACCAGTTCAAGGAAGCCGGCGCCTGCGGTACGGCTGCGGTGATCTCGCCAATCGGCGGCATCCAGTACAACGGCAAGTTGCACGTGTTCCACAGCGAGACCGAAGTCGGCCCGATCACCCAGAAGCTCTACAAAGAGCTGACCGGTGTGCAGACCGGTGACGTTGAAGCGCCGGAAGGCTGGATCGTCAAGGTCTAACCCATAAACCCTGTAGGAGCCGGCTTGCCGGCGATGGCTGCCTTGAATGCTGCGATCAATTCAAGGGCCTCATCGCCGGCAAGCCGGCTCCTACAGGTTTACGCGCCGCTCTTGGGGATGTTTTCGGCAATCTTCTTGCCCATGCTGATCCTCGGCTCCACCCCATACCCCAACGCCTCGTAGAACCCCACCACCCCTTCATTCCCGCCGTTGATCTGCAGGTTGATCTTCATGCAGCCCAGTGCCGTCAATGCCTGTTCCGCATACCGCACCAGCGACGACCCCAAGCCATGCCGCCGATAGTCGGCGTGCACCGCCACCGAATACAGCCAGCCGCGATGTCCGTCATAGCCGGCCAGAATCGTTCCGATCACGGTTTTTTTATCCATTGCGACGAAAAACAGCCCGTCGTTGACCGCCAACTTTTTATCAATCGCCAGCGTCGGCAGGTTATGCGCCGTGTCATAGCCAAATGCTTCCTGCCATAACGCCACCACCTGCGCCCGGTGCGGGCGGTCGCGGTACGGCCCGATAGGGTGGCGGGACAGCAGCGCTTTTTCCATCACCAGCGTACGCTCGTTGCCGTGGTAGACGTCGCGCACAGTATGGAACCCCAGCTTGGCGTAGAACGGCTCGGCCGTCAGCGAAGACGGCACGCTCAGCACCGTCACTCCGGCTTCGCGGGCGCGTAGCTCAATCTCGATCATCAACAGCCGACCAATGCCCTGCCCTTGCAGCGCCGGGTTGACGAACACCGAGCGCACCACATTGCCGTCGAGGGCCGCAGTGGCGACGATTACCCGTTCCTGAACCGCCACCAGCACCACGCGACGCTTGAGCAGTTCCAGCACCGCCTCCGGCGTGAAGTTAGCGGCAACCCGCGCGATCACATCCGCCGGATAGTCCCGCGCATTGCTGCTGTGCAGGGCCGCCAGAATGACCTGGCTGATCCCCTCGGCATCGGCGGTTTGGGCCGTACGAACAGCGGTAGACATGCATTCTCCTTCCTGGCTCGGGTTTCACGAACGCCCTCATACTAATGTAGGAGCTGGCTTGCCAGCGATAGCGGTCTGTCAGACCCAGCGCTATCGCCGGCAAGCCGGCTCCTACAGATTGATCGCATTCCAACCCCTACAGCCGATTCGGCTGTGCCATTACCCTTTTCAGCTTTCCCGGCTGAGCCGCCCTCAGGTTTCAGCCGGGATTCATCCCGCACAAGCCACACAATATTCCCACAGCTCACCCCATGGACCCGTGCACCCATGCAAACCACCAATACTGTCTTGATGATTCGCCCGGCGCGCTTTGCCTTCAACCCGGACACCGCGATCAACAACCGCTTCCAACGCCGCCCCCTCGACCCGCTCAGTGCACAGCAGAAAGCGCTGGAAGAATTCGACGGCTATGTCGATACCCTGCGCCAGCACGGCGTGGAAGTACTGGTGGTGCAGGACACCCCGGCACCTCACACTCCCGACTCGATCTTCCCCAACAACTGGTGGAGCAGCCACGCCGACGGCAGCCTGGTGCTGTACCCGATGGAAGGCCAGAACCGACGACTGGAACGCAACAAAGGCGTGCTGCAAGTGTTGGAACAACGATTTACGGTCAAGGACACCATCGACCTCAGCCACCTGGAACAGCAGAACATCTTCCTCGAAGGCACCGGCAGCATGGTGCTCGACCGCCAGCACCGCATCAGCTACGCCTGCCACTCCGGGCGCACCCACCACGACGCGCTACGCCAGTTCGCCGAACGCCTCGACTACCAGCTCTGCGTATTTCACGCCGTCGACCGCCATCACGCGCCGATCTACCACAGCAACGTGATGATGAGCGTCGGCCGCGACCTCTCGGTGGTGTGCCTGCAAGCCCTGCCCGACGCCAGCGAACGCCAGGCCCTGGAACGCTCACTGCGCGACACCGGCAAAGACATCCTCGCCCTCGACTTCGACCAATTGGAAGCCTTCGCCGGCAACATGCTCGAAGTACATGACCGCGACGGCCAGCCGCTGCTGGTGATGTCGGCCAGCGCCTGGGGCGCCCTGCAACCCGCCCAGCGCCAACACGTGGAGCGCCATACGCGCCCGGTGGTGGTGAACATCGACAACATCGAACGCATCGGCGGCGGCAGTGCCCGCTGCATGCTGGCGGAAGTGCACCTGCCCGCCCGCGCCACCGTCCAATAACTCAAGGAGTCTTGCCATGACCCGCTATATCGACGTCAACGATCTCTGCTACCTGGTCTCGCAAAAAGGCCTGCAAACCTGCATCACCGAGATGGCCGAGTACATCCGTGCCGACTACCTGCGCTGGCAGGATTTCGAAAAATGCGCGCGCCTGGCCAACCACTCGCCGGACGGCGTGATCGAGCTGATGCCAGTCTCTGACGCGTCGTTGTACGCGTTCAAATACGTCAACGGCCACCCGAAAAACACCCTGGCCGGCATGCTCACCGTAATGGCCTTCGGCGCCTTGGGGGATGTAGACACTGGCCTGCCCGTGCTGCTGGCGGAAATGACCCTGACCACCGCAATTCGCACTGCTGCCACCTCGGCGCTGGTCGCCCGCTACCTGGCCCGCGACAACAGCCGCAGCATGGCGCTGATCGGCAACGGCTCCCAGAGCGAATTCCAGGCCCTGGCCTTCCACGCCATGCTCGGCATCAATGAGATCCGCCTGTTCGATATCGACGCCAAAGCCACCGCCAAGCTGGCAGCCAACCTCAAGGCGTTCCCGGCGATCAAGGTGATCCTGGCCGCCAGCGTCGCCGAGGCGGTCAAAGGCGCCGACATCGTCACCACCGTCACAGCCGACAAGGCCTACGCCACCATCCTGACGGACGAGATGATCGAGCCCGGCATGCACCTCAACGCCGTCGGCGGCGACTGCCCCGGCAAGACTGAACTGGACCGACGTATCGTCGAGCGCGCCCGAGTGATCGTCGAGTACGAACCGCAAAGCCGTATCGAAGGCGAAATCCAGCACATGCCGGAAGATTCGCCGGTCACCGAACTGTGGCAAGTGATCAACGGCCAGCAGCCCGGCCGCGAAAATGCGCGCCAGGTCACTCTGTTCGATTCGGTAGGTTTTGCCATTGAAGACTATTCGGCCCTGCGCTATGTGCTGGACGTGGCCAAGGCACTGGATGTAGGCAGCGACCTGGAGCTGGTGCCGGACCTGGCCGACCCGAAAGACCTGTTCGCACGCCTGGCCCAACAACCACGCGTACAGCAGAAAAAGCGCGCCTGAAAACGCTCTGGCCTGCCGCTTTGCGTCGAGGGCGGGCCAGATTCACCTTGGTTAAAAGCCGATTCAGCGGGTGCCTCAGCCGATTCCGCTGCATTGCACGCTTTAACAGCGTAATTCGCGCTTTGTGGGAGGGGTAAACGACACAAAAAACGCACCACCATGAAGCATTCTCTCCCTCCAACAAAAACTATTTGTTTCAATTTAAAGACTGCCCTGACATCAATTACAAAATATAGGGACTCCACATGACTCCACTGCGATCACTCTTCGCCGCGTTGCTGTTGCCACTCTGCGCCACCGCCGCCCACGCCCAGGACTGGAAAGAAATCCGCTTCGGCGTATTCCCCGAGTACCCCCCCTTCGAATCCGTCGCCGCCGACGGCAGCCTGCAAGGCTTCGATATTGAGTTGGGCAACGCGATCTGTGCCAAGCTGGAAGTGAAATGCACCTGGGTGCACAACGAATTCGACGGCATGATCCCGGCCCTGCGCGCACGCAAGTTCGATGCGATCATGTCCTCCATGGCCGTGACCCCGGCCCGCGAAAAGATCATCGACTTCAGTGACCGCCTGTTCCTCAGCCCGACCTCCGTGATCACGCGCAAGAGCGCCGACTTCGGCGACACGCCGGAATCTCTGAAGGGCAAGCAAGTCGGCGTGCTGCAAGGCTCGCTGCAAGAGGCGTATGCGCGTGCGCACCTGGCCAAGCTCGGCGCGCAGATCAAGGCGTATCAGTCCCAAGACCAGAACTACGCCGACCTGCAGAACGGCCGACTCGACGCGACCCTGACCGACAAGCTCGAAGCCCAGCTCAACTTCCTGTCCAAGCCCGAAGGCGCCGACTTCAAGACCGGCCCGGCCTTCAAGGACCCGACACTGCCGCTGGATATTGCCATGGGGCTGCGCAAGAACGATCAGGAGCTGCGTGCGTTGATCAACAAGGGCATCGCCGCCGTCCAGGCCGATGGCACCTACGCACAGATCCAGAAGAAGTACTTCGGCGACCAGGACATCTACAACGAGTGATGCCAACGGCTGATCCCTGTAGGAGCCGGCTTGCCGGCGATGGCGGCCTGAAGCATTGCGCTGAACCCAAGGGCCTCATCGCCGGCAAGCCGGCTCCAACAAGGTTGTCTGCGCCCTTAAGAGACTCTCCCCATGAACGAATTCCTCAACCTGCACGGCTACGGCCCGATGCTGGCCCAAGGCGCCTGGATGACCCTCAAACTGTCATTCCTCGCCTTGGCCCTCAGCCTTGCCCTGGGCCTGATTGCCGCCGGCGCCAAGCTTTCCAGCGCCAAATGGCTGCGCGTGCCGGCCACGCTCTACACCACCTTGATTCGCAGCGTGCCGGACCTGGTGCTGATCCTGCTGATCTTCTACAGCCTGCAACTGTGGCTCAACGACCTGAGCGAAGTGTTCGGCTGGGATTACTTTGAAATCGACCCGTTTACCGCGGGCGTCGTCACCCTGGGTTTTATCTACGGCGCGTATTTCACCGAGAACTTCCGGGGCGCGATCCTCAGCGTGCCAGTCGGCCAGTTGGAAGCCGCGACCGCCTACGGCCTGAGCCGCTGGCAGCGCTTTCACCTGGTGCTGTTCCCGCAACTGATGCGCTTTGCCCTGCCGGGCCTGGGCAATAACTGGCTGGTGCTGCTCAAGTCCACAGCGCTGGTGTCGATCATCGGCCTGTCGGACCTGGTCAAGGCCGCGCAGAACGCCGGCAAGACGACCAACGAGCCGCTGTATTTCCTGATCCTCGCGGGCCTGGTGTACCTGGTGATCACCACCCTCTCCAACCGCATCTTCAAGCGCCTCGAACGGCGCTACAACCTCGGCATCAAGGGGATGGCGCGATGATCGAACTGTTCCAGCAATACGGCCTGGCCTATCTGTTCAGCGATGGCACAGGATTGTCCGGCGTAGCGATGACGTTGTGGTTGTTCATCATCTCTGTCGTGTTCGGTTTTTTCCTATCGATACCGTTGGCACTCGCGCGGGTTTCCGAGCACGTCTGGCTGCGCTGGCCGGTGGAGGTCTACACCTACCTGTTTCGCGGCACGCCGTTATATATCCAGTTGCTGATTTGCTACACCGGGCTGTACAGCCTGGAAGTGGTGCAGGACAACGCCCTGCTCAACCAGTTTTTCCGCAACGCGCTGAACTGCACGCTGCTGGCCTTTGTGCTCAACACCTGCGCCTACACCGTGGAAATCTTCGCCGGAGCGATCCGCAATATTCCCCATGGTGAAATCGAAGCGGCCCGCGCGTATGGCCTGCACGGCTGGCGTCTCAACCTGTTCGTGGTGGTGCCCGCCGCACTGCGCCGCGCATTGCCGGCCTACAGCAACGAAATGATCCTGATGCTGCACGCCACCTCCCTGGCGTTTACCGCCACCGTGGCTGACATCCTCAAGGTGGCCCGCGACGCCAATGCCGAAACGTTCCTGACGTTCCAGGCATTCGGCATCGCTGCCCTGCTCTACATGCTGCTGTCCTTTGCACTGGTGGGCCTGTTCCGACTGGCCGAACGTCGCTGGATGCGTTTTCTTGTTCCTACCCGAGGCTAACCCATGAATCAGTCCGCGCAGGCCCTGGCCGCTTATCCCGTTGATGAACCCGTTGTCAAACCCGCCACCGCCGCCATCAAGCTGCAAGTCGAGGGCATCCACAAACGCTACGGCGAACATGAAGTGCTCAAGGGTGTTTCCCTGAATGCACGCCATGGCGACGTGATCAGCCTGATCGGCGCCAGCGGGTCCGGCAAAAGCACAATGCTGCGCTGCATCAATTTCCTCGAACAGCCGGACGCCGGGGTGATCACCCTGGACGGCATCAGCATCGAAATGCGCCAGGGCCGCGCCGGCACCCGTGCGCCGCATCAAGATCAGTTGCAGAACCTGCGCACGCGACTGGCCATGGTGTTCCAGCACTTCAACCTGTGGAGCCACATGACCGTGCTGGAAAACATCACCATGGCCCCGCGCCGGGTGTTGGGCGTCAGCGCCGCCGAGGCGGAAAAACGCGCACGGATGTATTTGGACAAGGTCGGCCTGCCGGGCCGCGTGGCGGATCAATACCCGGCGTTCCTCTCCGGCGGCCAACAACAGCGCGTGGCGATTGCACGGGCGTTGGCGATGGAGCCGGAGATCATCCTGTTCGATGAACCGACTTCCGCACTCGACCCAGAACTTGTAGGAGAAGTCCTCAAAGTCATACAGACGTTGGCCGAGGAAGGTCGTACCATGCTGATGGTCACCCACGAAATGGGCTTTGCCCGCCAGGTGTCCAGCCAAGTGCTGTTCTTGCACCAGGGCCGGGTCGAGGAACACGGCGACGCCAGGATCCTCGACCACCCCAACAGCGAACGCTTGCAGCAATTTCTTTCCAACCGTTTGAAGTGAAACCCATGGATACCAAGGCCAACGGACCCCATTCCTCCCCCGCGCTGGACCGCATCGATGAAGCCATCATCGAAGTCCTACGCCACCAGGGGCGTATCACCTACGAAAAGCTCTCGTCGCTGGTGCACCTCACGCCCAGGCCCTGCCTGGAACGGGTGCGCAAGCTGGAGCGGCGCGGCGTGATCCGTGGGTATGGGGCGATCATTGATGTGCAGATGGTGTCGCCAGGGTTGTCGTTGCTGGTGCTGGTGGCCTTGTCGAACCAGAGCGGGCGCTCGGCGCAGAAGGCTTTCGAAGCCTGTGTGAAGGCTTGCCCGCAGGTGTTCGAATGCCAGTTGATCAGCGGCCCGTTTGACTACAGCCTGCGCATGCGCTGCCGGGACATGGAGCATTACCGGGTGCTGACCGAGACCTGGTTGAACAATGACGAGTTGCACATTGATAAGTTGGTGGCGCATCCGGAGTTGGCGGTGGTCAAGAACACCGCCACCGAACTGGCCTGAACACACCTCTCCATCTAATGACTGTCTTGCTCGCGAAGAATCCAAGAACACCGCGTTAATCCAGAATGAACGCGTTATCGTTGGCGATCTTCGCGAGCAAGCTCGCTCCTACAGATTTTCTTGCCAGGCTTGATCCCAATCATCTTCGCCTGCCCATCCTTCTGCTTCCCCGTCCGCGCCTCACTGATCAACCCCGGTATCAACTTGCCCTCCGGCAGGTTCTTCCAGAACCGGCTGGGTAAGTGCCCTTCCATCACCTTGGGGTTCAACCGCGCCGGATTGAAGATGTGGCTGTAGTAGGTCAGCCACATTGCACTGTGGGGGTCTTCGACATTCTGCGCCAATTGCCGCCATGCCTCGGGACACTCGCGCTGATGGATCAACTGCTCACCGTCGTAATACACCCCGTCCAACGGCGTGGCGATCATCCAGCGATGCCGCCCCATGCGCCCGATGAAATGCTGGCTGGCCGATTTCAGGATGTCGTGGGCAGGCTCATGCCAGGCCACGTACTCGGGCAATTGCGGCCCGGCCTCGGCGGGTAACGCGATAAACCGCACAAACGCATGCAGGTGGTGCGCCTCACGACTGACCTGCTTGATCCGCCGCTGCAACTCACTGCCCAGCTTGTCCCCCGCCAGCATTGCCGTGCGGTCACCATGACTGACACGCCACAACACTTCGTACAACAAGCTCCAGCGCTGCTCGCCGTGGTAACAGGCGGCCGACTCCAGCAACTCCAACAGGGCCTTGGGTACCCGTGTCTGGTAAGGCCCAGGCGCTTCGGGAATCGACTGGTCGGTGGCAAACAGGTCCGCCACCTCCGCCTCGCCCCAGCTTACCTGGCTGGGGTCTACCTGATGGCTGAGCAACCAGCGCGCCTGGTCGCGCCAGGTGCTGAACAGGTTGTCGCATTCCAGGCTGATCATCCCCACAACCCCATCTGCTGCGGTTGCGGGCGGTCGCGCAATTGTTCGCGCAGCAGCACGCTGGTGCTGTCGGCCTGTTGCGGGTGGTAGTCACTGGTGATGAAAAACGGCTTGGCCTTGGCCAGTACGCAGCGCATGCGCGCCAGGTCTTCGAAGCGGATCTTGCGTTCACGGCGCAGGTCCACCAGGCGCTGGGTGGTGCGCAGGCCGATGCCTGGGATACGAGCGATCAAGGTCGGCTCGGCGCGGTTCAAGTCCAGGGGGAACACCTCACGGTTTTCCAGGGCCCAGGCCAACTTGGGGTCGATATCCAGCGCCAGGTGGCCGGGACCTTTGAACAGTTCATTGGCGTTGAACCCATAGCTGCGCAGCAGGAAATCGGCCTGGTACAAGCGATGCTCACGCATTAACGGAGGCGCGGCCAGGGGCACGCTTTTCGGGCTATTGGGGATGGGGCTGAACGCCGAGTAATACACGCGGCGCAGCTTGAAGTTGCCGTACAGCGCCTCGGCACCGTGGAGGATGGTGCTGTCATCGGTGTCATCCGCGCCGACGATCAGTTGCGTGCTCTGCCCGGCCGGGGCAAAACGCGGCGCGCGCGGCTCGTTGCGGACCGTCTGCTCGCCGGTGTAGATGGTCTGCATGGCCTGCTTGATCGACACGATCTTTTTTTCCGGCGCCAGGGTCTGCAGGCTGGCCTCGGTCGGCAATTCGATGTTCACGCTCAGGCGATCGGCATACTTTCCGGCTTCGGCGATCAGCGCCGGGTCGGCATCGGGAATGGTCTTGAGATGGATATAGCCGCGAAAGTCATGCTCTTCGCGCAGCAATTTGGCGACCCGCACCAACTGCTCCATGGTGTAGTCGGACGAACGGATGATGCCGGAACTGAGAAACAGCCCGCTGACGCAATTTCGTCGGTAGAAATCCAGGGTCAGGGTGACCACCTCCTCCGGGCTGAAACGCGCGCGGGGCACGTCGCTGGAGCGGCGGTTGACGCAGTACTGGCAGTCGTAAAGACAGAAGTTGGTGAGCAACACCTTGAGCAACGACACACATCGCCCGTCCGGCGTGTAGCTGTGGCAGATGCCCATGCCATCGGTAGACCCCAGCCCCGCCTTGCCTTCGGAGCTGCGCTTGGGTGCGCCACTGCTGGCGCAGGACGCATCGTACTTGGCGGCGTCGGCGAGAATGCTGAGTTTTTCGATCAACTGCATGAAGGGTTACCGATACTGGTTTTTTGTACAGTACCAATAGCCACTCCTTGCCACAAGTGCCGTCTGTAGGAACGAGCTTGCTCGCGAAGGTCGTCAACGATAACGCAGCCATTCAGAATGAACGCGTCGTCTGGACGTGTTTCGCGAGCAAGCTCGCTCCTACAGAGGGGGTGAGTATCAGCTAGCAGTTGCCAGGAGCAGGTCCTGCACCGAACGCCCTTTGCCGCGCCCACGGTCCAGCGCATACAACGACGCCGCAATCTCATCCGCGCGAATCGGCAGCACCGACAGCAGGGTATCGCTCAAGCCGTGGCTGGCCTGGCTGAACCCTTGGATGTAGATACCGGCGTTGCAACGCTCGTCAGTGACGATGCGGTAGTCGCGCGCCACGTCGAAGTCGCCCAGGTAGGCTTCCAGCGGCGCCAGCAGCGCGCGGTGTGTCTGGCGCTCGTAGCCAGTGGCCAGGATCACCGCGTCGTAATGGTTGACGCTGGTGTCGCCGTTGGCGTTGTTGCGCAGCACCAATTCAATGCCCAGCGGGCCTGGGGTGGCCTTCTCGACCACGGTCATGGTGCGGAACGCCTGGCGGGCGATGCCGGAGACTTTCTGGCGGTAGAAGATGCCGTAGATACGCTCGATCAGGTCCAGGTCCACCACCGAATAGTTGGTGTTCTGGTACTCGGCGACCAAACGCTCACGCTCGGCGCCCTCTTGCTGGAACACCAGGTCGGTGAAGGCCGGCGAGAACACTTCGTTGACGAACGGGCTGTCATCCGCCGGCTTGAGCGCCGAACCACGCAGAATCATGTCGACCTGCACCGACGGGAAGCTGTCGTTCAGGTCGATGAAGGCTTCCGCCGCGCTCTGGCCACCGCCGATGATGGCGATGCGCATGGCCTTGCCCTCGACACACGGCTGGCTGGCCATGCGCTCCAGGTACTGGGAATGATGGAACACCCGGCTGTCGCCCTTGAGCGCCTTGAACGCTTCAGGAATGCGCGGCGTGCCGCCGGCGCTGACCACCACCGAACGGGTGGTGCGCACATGTTGCTCACCGAGCGCATCGCGGGAAATCACGCGCAGCGCTTCAACCTGCTGCTGGTGCAGGATCGGCTCGATGGCCAGCACTTCCTCGCCATAGCGCGCCTGGGCCTGGAACTGCCCGGCGACCCAGCGCAGGTAGTCGTTGTACTCCATGCGGCACGGGTAGAAGGTGCCCAGGTTGATGAAGTCGACCAGACGATCATGGGCTTTCAGGTAGTTGACGAAGGAATACGGGCTGGTGGGGTTGCGCAGGGTCACCAGGTCCTTGAGGAATGAAATCTGCAGCTCGCTCTGGGTCACCAGGGTATTGCCGTGCCAGCGGTAGTCGGCCTGTTTGTCGAGAAACAGCACGTCCAGTTTGCCCTGGGCCTTTTCGCGCTCCTGCAGGGCGATGGCCAGCGCCAGGTTCGAAGGGCCGAAACCGATACCGATCAGGTCGTGAACCGCGGGCGAAGCAATTGCCTGTGTCATTCCAGTGTCCTCTGGATAAGCCCCTTGGCGGTGGGGCGGGAATACCTTCAAGACCTGAACAACAGGTCGTGTGTTGATAGGAAACGAGGACAGTGAAATAAAATTTAACTGATCATTGATCAGTGCGCTTCCCACTCGCGCATCCGCACCCGGCAGTGCTTCATGGCGTTGACGATGTGTTTCTCCACCAAGGCGCGAGAAATGCACAGGCGTTCGGCGATTTGCAGGTGGGTCAGGCCTTCGAGCTTGCGCAGCAGGAAGCTGTCGCGACAGGCCTGTGGCAGCTCGGCCAGGGCGCGTTCGAGCAGTTCCAGGCGTTGGCCGTGGTCGTGGTTAGTGTGCGGCGAACTGCTGGCGAAGCGTTCTTCGGCATCCAGCACATCCAGGGGTTCGACCTGGCGCAAGGCATTGCGCCGATGGCCGTCGATCACCAGGTTGAGCGCCGTGCGGTACAAAAAGGCACGGGGTTGTTCGATGGGCGTGTCGCTGGAACGCTCCAGCACCCGGACATAAGCGTCATGCACCACATCCTCGGCCACCTGACGGTTGCCTAGCTTGGCGTTGAGGAAACACACCAGCTCGCGATAGTAGTTTTCCAACATGACTCCCGACCGCCGGGTGGCGGCATTAGGTCCTTGGGTGCAAATAAAGACAGCATTCAGGTGATGGCAGTTTGAGTGCGTGCAATTTATAGTAATTCTCATCTACTTTTAAAGCAGACTTGCATCAACGGACGATTTTTTTCTTCAAGGGAGCTGTAACTGCTTATGTAACCGCCTAAATCCCCGCGCAATTCTCTCGTTTACTTGTCAGCTCCCCGCAACTGCGGTCCGAACTTTCCTGGCTGGAACCAAAGCATGAAACGCCCTCGACCTGCCCGACGCGCCTTGCTTGTTATCGCGTGCCTGATCCCCATTTTCGCCATCGCGGCCTGGCAAGTGCTGCCGCCGGGGCGTGACACCCTCACCACCGTCACCGTCACCCGTGGCAGTATCGAAAACAGCGTGACCGCCCTCGGCACCCTGCAGCCGCGCCGTTATGTGGACGTGGGGGCCCAGGCCTCCGGACAGATCCGCAAGATCCACGTCGAGGCCGGCGACCAGGTCCAGGAAGGCCAGTTACTGGTGGAGATCGACCCCTCCACGCAAAAAGCCAAGCTGGACGCCAGCCGCTACGCCATCGAAAACCTCAAGGCCCAGTTGCAGGAACAAAAGGCCCAGCACGAACTGGCACGCCAGAAGTACCAGCGCCAGCAACGCCTGGCCGCCGGCAACGCCACCCGTGAAGAAGACGTGCAAACCGCCAAGGCCGAACTGAGCGCCACCCAGGCGCGGGTCGACATGTTCCAGGCGCAGATCCAGCAAGCCCAGGCCAGCTTGCGCAGTGACGAAGCTGAATTGGGCTACACGCGCATCTACGCGCCCATGACCGGCACCGTGGTCGCGGTGGACGCGCGGGTCGGCCAGACCCTAAACGCCCAGCAGCAGACGCCGCTGATCCTGCGCATCGCCAAATTGTCACCGATGACCGTGTGGGCTGAGGTCTCGGAAGCCGATATCGGCCACGTCAAACCGGGCATGACCGCGTATTTCACCACGTTGAGCGGCGGCAACCGGCGCTGGACCAGCACCGTGCGGCAGATCCTGCCGATTCCGCCCAAGCCATTGAATGAAACCCAAGGCAGCGGCAGCCCCAACAGCACCAGCAAAAGTGGCAGCGGCCGCGTGGTGCTGTACACCGTGCTGCTGGACGTGGACAACAGCGACAACGCGTTGATGGCCGAAATGACCACTCAGGTATTTTTCGTCGCCAGCCAGGTCAAGGACGCCCTCACCGCGCCGGTCGCCGCGTTATCGGGCACGGCGAACCCCAACGAGCAGATCGCCCAGGTCGTGGGCAAGAATGGTCGAATCGAGCAGCGCCAGGTGCAGGTGGGCATCAGCGACCGCCTGCGCGTCCAGGTGCTCGACGGTTTGAGCGAAGGCGATCACCTGCTGATCGGCCCGGCCGACGGCAACGGGGGTTGAGTTGACCACGCCCCTGATCGAACTCAAGAACATCCGCAAGTCCTACGGCGGCGGCGACAGCCCGCAGGTCGACGTGTTGCGCGGCATCGACCTGTCGATCCATGCCGGGGAATTTGTCGCCATCGTCGGTGCCTCGGGCTCCGGCAAGTCAACGTTGATGAATATCCTTGGCTGTCTCGACCGTCCAAGCACAGGCGACTACCTGTTCGCCGGGGAAAACGTCGCCCATCTGGACAGCGACGAACTCGCCTGGCTACGCCGCGAAGCCTTTGGCTTCGTGTTCCAGGGCTACCACCTGATCCCGTCGGGCTCGGCCCAGGAAAACGTCGAGATGCCGGCGATCTACGCCGGTATCAGCGCCGCCGAACGCCATGCCCGCGCCAACGCCCTGCTCACGCGGTTGGGCCTGGCCGAGCGCACCGGCAATCGTCCGCACCAGCTTTCCGGCGGCCAGCAACAGCGGGTGTCCATTGCCCGTGCGTTGATGAACGGTGGGCATATCATCCTCGCTGACGAACCCACTGGCGCCCTCGACAGCCACAGTGGCGCCGAGGTCATGACCCTGCTCGATGAACTTGCCAGCCAGGGCCACGTGGTGATCCTGATCACCCACGACCGCGAAGTGGCGGCGCGGGCCAATCGCATCATCGAGATTCGCGATGGCTTGATCATCAGCGACTCGGCCGACGGCAGCGACGTTGCGCCAGTATTAGCGAACGGCGCCTTGCAAGCCGTGGACCTGCGCCAACGCCTGGCCGACGGTGCCGAACACAATGGCGCGTGGAAAGCCGAGCTGGTGGACGCGGTGCAAGCCGCCTGGCGGGTGATGTGGATCAATCGCTTCCGCACCGCGCTGACCCTGTTGGGGATCATCATCGGCGTGGCGTCGGTGGTGGTGATGCTGGCCGTGGGGGAAGGCAGCAAGCGGCAAGTCATGGCGCAGATGGGCGCATTCGGCTCCAACATCATCTACCTCAGCGGCACGTCGCCCAACCCGCGTACACCGCTGGGCATCGTCACCCTCAATGACGTCCACGCGCTGGCGGCCCTGCCCCAGGTGAAACACATCATGCCGGTCAACGGCAGCGAAGTCGGGGTGCGTTACGGCAACGTGGACTACATGGCCTACGTGGGCGGCAATGACACCAACTTCCCGGAGATTTTCAACTGGCCGGTGGTCGAGGGCAGTTACTTCACGGCCGCCGACGAGCGTGCCGCCGCCACCGTGGCGGTGATCGGTCATCGCGTGCGCGAGAAGCTGTTCAAGGGCGAGGTCAACCCACTCGGCCAGTACATCCTGATTGAAAACGTGCCGTTCCAGGTGATCGGAGTGCTGGCGGAAAAAGGCGCCGCCTCCGGCAACAAGGACAGTGACGACCGTGTCGCCATCCCTTACACCGCCGCCAGTGTGCGCCTGTTTGGCAGCTACAACCCTGAGTATGTGGTGATCGCGGCGGCGGATGCGCGCAAGGTCCACGAAGCCGAAGTGGCCATCGACCAGTTGATGAAAAAGCTGCACAACGGCAAGCGTGACTATGAGCTGACCAACAACGCGGCGATGATCCAGGCCGAGGCCCGTACGCAGAACACGCTGTCATTGATGCTCGGTTCCATTGCGGCGATATCTTTGCTGGTGGGCGGGATCGGCGTGATGAATATCATGCTGATGACCGTACGCGAGCGCACCCGTGAAATCGGCATCCGCATGGCCACCGGCGCACGCCAACGCGACATCCTGCGCCAGTTCCTCACCGAGGCGGTGATGCTCTCGGTGGTCGGCGGCTTGTGCGGCATCGCCCTGGCGTTGTTGGTTGGCGGCGTGTTGGTGCTGGCCAAGGTGGCGGTGCAGTTCTCCCTTTTGGCGGTGTTTGGCGCCTTTGGTTGCGCACTCGTCACCGGTGTCGTATTCGGCTTCATGCCGGCCCGTAAAGCTGCCCGGCTCGATCCGGTTAAGGCGTTGACCAGTGAATAAACAGTCCTTTTACCTTCCTGCCTTGTGCGTGTTACTCAGCGCCTGCACCGGCAACCCGCCCGCGCTCGACAGCGGGATTGCAGCGCCTGCCGCCTGGCAATTTGCCGAACGCGACGCCGCCCAGATCATCAACCAGCAATGGTGGACGCAGTTCGGTAGCCCACAACTGAACCGGCTGGTCGAACAGGCCCGGCGAGACAGTTTCGACGTGGCCGCCGCCACCGCGCGCGTGCGCCAGGCCCAAGCCAGCGCAGTGATCGCCGGTGCGCCGCTGTTGCCGGAAGTGAAGCTCAACCTCACCACCAGCCGCCAGAAGTTGTTACGTGGCCCGGGTGGACCGGACCTTGACGCTTCGCAAAGCGATGACGCCGTCGACAACTTTGGCGCCAACCTCACCGCCAGCTACGAAGTGGACTTCTGGGGTGGCCGCGCCGCCGCCCGCGACAGCGCCCTGCATACCCTGCGCGCCAGCGAGTTTGACCAGGCCACCGTGGAGCTGACCTTGCTCAGCAGCGTAGCCGACCGCTACGCACAAACCCTGGCCGCGCAGCAGCGCCAGCAGATTGCAGAACTGAACCTGGCCAATGCGCGCAGCGTGCTCGACCTGGTGCAGACCCGCTATGACGCCGGCTCCGCCACCGCCCTGGAACTGGCCCAGCAAAAAAGCCTGGTGGCCAGCCAGCAACGTCAATTGCCGCTGATTCAGCAGCTGACCGAAGAGTCGCGGATCACGCTGGCCGCCCTTCTCGGCCAACCCGTCCAAGCCCTGGACCTTGGCAGCGAACCGTTTCAAGCCTTGACCTGGCCTGCCATCGGCGCCGGCATGCCCAGTCAATTGCTCAGCCGCCGTCCCGATATCGCCAAGGCCGAGGCGCAATTGGCGGCAGCACAGGCCGACGTCACCGTGGCCCGCGCGGCCATGCTGCCCGCCATCACCCTCGGCGCGACCCTGGGCTCCGACGCCTACAAGGCCGTGGATATCCTGCGCAGCCCCTACTACACGCTGACCGCTGGGCTGGTGGCGCCGATCTTCAACAACGGTCGTTTAAGTGCTGAACGCGACAAGGCCCGCGCGCGCCAGGATGAACTGCTGCAAACCTATCGCGGTGCGATCATCAACGGCTTTGCCGACGTGGAAAAATCCCTCAGCAGCATCACCCGTCTCGACCAGCAGCGCGAATGGCAAAGCGAAGAACTGCAACAGGCCCAGACCGCCTTCCAGATCGCTGAAAGCCGCTACCAGGCAGGCGCCGAAGACCTGCTCACGGTACTGGAAACCCAGCGCACGCTGTACGCGGCCCAGGACCAGAACGTGCAACTGCGACTGTCGCGCCTGCAGGCCAGTATCGCGTTGTACAAAGCCCTGGGCGGCGGCTGGCAGACGCAGATCCGATAAACAAAACTCCGCTTTCGCACACCAACTGTCTTCTCGCCCTACATTCTTGAGCAAAGGTCCTTGGTAAAAACACCGAACTCACACGGTTGCCCAGGACCTCTTGATGACTGTCGCAAAATACCTGACATGCGCCTGTCTCTGGGTGACTGCAAGCGCTGCCCAAGAACTGATTCCTCCCACCGCCATTGACTGGTTGCTGGATTGCCCCCTGCGCACCGCTGAACGCCTGGACCCCGAAGTGCTGCAACGCACTCAATGCGGCGTCGTGAGCGTGCCGCGCAATTACGCTGTGCCCCGGCAAGGCAACCTGCGCCTCCACCTGACCCGCGTCGGCGCCCGAGACCCGCTGAATCGCGAAGGCGTGGTGTTTGTCCTGGCCAGCGATGCGCCCCAAAGGAACCAGGGCGGCACCTTTGTCATTCACCTGACCAGCCTCTGGGGCTCTTACTCCAACCCAGCGTATCGCACACTGGTCAACCGCTACGACGTCATCGAACTCAGCCCCCGCGACCTCGGCAACGACAATGGAGTCGAACAAGCCGCCCAAGACCTGGAGTTTGTCCGCACTCAACTGGGCGACGCCCAACTGCTCTACCTGGGCAATGCCGATGCGGCCCGCCTGGGCAACCGTTACGCGGCCCTGTTTCCCGAACGGGTGGCGCGCATGGTACTGGTCAATGCAAAGCAACCCGAATCGGCGACACCCAAGGTCGAACAACTGCGCCTGAAAGAAACAGCCCAACAGGACGCCAGCAGCTGCATCAACCGCTGGATGGGCGACTTTCTGGTGTTCGGCAAGCAACCACCGTCGTCCACGCGCTGCCTCGATTCAGGCAACGGGGAATAACCATCCGATTGCGACCTGTTGCCATCGAAAACGACACCCGCCGTTGACGCTGCATCCCGATCGTTATTAAGTGCTATTAATCCGCATTAATACGATAAATCGAACCTATGCTAAGCCGCCCGCTACGACGCAAACGCCAGAAGCTGTCCGATGTAATTGTCGAGTCGGTCAAGCGCTCCATCGTCACCGACGCCTTGAAGCCCGGCGACCGCCTGCCCACCGAACGCGAACTGATGGAAAGCTTCCAGTGCTCCAAAGGTTCGGCCCGCGAAGCGCTCAAGGCACTGGAAGTGGAAGGCCTGGTGAGCACCCGCACCGGGCCCAGCGGCGGCGCCTACCTGAACCAGGCCGGCACCGAACCGGCCAGCCGCGCGTTGCGCAACTACCTGCACTTCCAGCACCTGGACGGCGAACAGGTGTACCAACTGCGCAAAGTCATCGAAGTGGAACTGGCGGTGTCGGTGCTTGGGCGCTTGAGCGAGGACGACTACCAGGCCCTGCAAGACAACGTGGATTTTTGCAGCGCCCCCGAAGACAGCGAGGCCGGCCAGCGTGAACAGCGCCTGGCGGAACTGGAGTTCCATAACCTGCTGGCCAAGGCCTGCCCCAACCCGTTGCTGAGTTTCATGGCGCAGTTCCTAAACGATCTGCTGCGCGACCTGGTGGTGCTGAAAAAAGCCTACAAGCCCAAGCGCAAGCAGTTCGACGCCGCCAACCTGGACTATCACAAGCAGTTACTGATCGCCTTTCGTGCCGGGGATGAAAGCGCGGTGCGCAGCTTGATGCATGAACACATGTGCGATGCCGAACACCACATGACCGCCCTTGAAGGCCAGGTCAGCCCGCATTTTCTACTGGAGTTCGATCACTCTTAAAAAACACCACAGACCCAACGTGGGAGCGGGCTTGCTCGCGAAGGCGGTGAGTCAGCAAAGCATCCGGTGGCTGATACACCGCATTCGCGAGCAAGCCCGCTCCCACAGTTTCTGTCCGCGTTTCACCTCAATAAAAAGGCCTGCCCACAGGCCCTTGCTCCACCGTATCGCCATTGCCACTCCTGCCAATAACTAAACCAGGGAGTCACCCCATGCAGCGTCGTACGTTGTTGAAAGCCAGTCTTACCGCAGCCGCAGCTCTCAGCCTCCCGCTGAGCATTCGGTCTGCATTCGCCGCCGAGCCCTTTACCTTTTACGGCCTCAAGTCCATGTCTGGCGCCTTTGCCAGCTATGGCAAGTTTGCCGACATGGGTTCGCGCCTGGCGGTGGAACAACACCCCGAGCTGCTCGGCCGCCCGCTGAACTACAAGGTGATCGACACCGAAGGCAACGCCGGCAAGGCCGTGCGCAAGGTGCAGGAAGCCATCCAGCAGGACGGTGCGCGGTTCTTCCAGGGCTGCACCCTGTCGTCGTCGGCACTGGCGGTGGCGAAGGAGGTGGACAAGGTCGGCGGTGTGTTCATGACCCCGGTGGGCGCCGATGAAGTCACCGGCAAGGACTGCAACAAGGCAACCTTCCGCTGGTCGGTGCCCACCTACGGCGCGATCCGTGAAACCATGGTGCCGCTGATCAAGCTGCTGCCGGACGCCAAGCGTTGGTACACCATCACCCCGCAATACGTGTTCGGCGAAGCGCTGCTCGAAGGCGCGAAGAATGTGCTCAAGGAAAACGGCCTGGAACACATCGGCAACAGCTACCACTCGTTGCAGGAACAGGAATTTTCCGGCTACCTGACCAACGCCATCGCCGCCAAGCCCGATGTGCTGGTGCTGCTCAACTTCGGCAGCCAGTCGTCCAACACCCTGCGCCAGGCGGTGAACTTCGGTATCAAGGAGCGCATGAAGGTGTTGCTGGTATGGTCCGCCGGCCTCGACCAGTTCCAGGAACTGGGCAGTGATGTGCTGGAAGGTGTGTACCTCGGCGCGCAGTACTGGCACCAGGTCGACACCCCGCTCAACCGTGAACTGGTCAAGCTCACCCAAGCCAAATACGGCATCAACCCTACCTACCCGCTGGCCGCCGATTACATCAGCACCAAGGTCATGCTCGAAGCCATCATTTCTACCGGCAGTTTCGACGGACCGACCGTGGCCAAGGCCCTGCAGGGCCTGAGCTACGAAGGGCCCACCGGCAAGGAATCGATCCGCGCCGGCGACCACCAGGTGATCAAGGATTACTACCTGCTGATCGGCAAAGCCACCGCCGACATGGCCGACAAGGATGACCTGGCCAAGGTACTCAGCGCCGGTCAGTCGTTCCCGCCCGTGGACGCCACAGGCTGCACGCTCGGCTGATCCCCTGAATTTGGTAGCGCAGGGCCGTGCAAGCGGCCTCCTGCAGAGGGTTCCTGCATGCTTAATCTTTATCTGTTCCAGATCCTCAACGGCCTTGGGCTGGGGATGATCTACTTCCTGATCGCGGTCGGGCTGACGATCATTTTCGGCCTGCTCAACTTCGTCAACTTCGCCCACGGCGCGTTCTTCCTGCTGGGTGCCTATATCTGCTACACCGCTGTGAGCCTCACTGGCAACTTCTGGCTGGCGTTGCTGATTGCGCCGCTGGTGGTGGCCGCGCTGGCCTGGGCCATCGAGCGGTTGTTGATCCAACGCATCTATCACTTACCGCACATGTTCCAGATCCTGGTAACCCTGGGGATCGCGCTGATCATCCAGGAGGCCAGCGTGATGATCTGGGGCCCGGTGGGCAAAAGCGTCGCCGTGCCGGAACTGCTGCGCGGCGTGCTGGTGGTGGGTGACTTCGTCTACCCCTACTACCGCCTGTTTCTCATCGTGTTTTCCGGGCTCGTCGGCCTGGGCCTGTGGCTGCTGCTGGAACGCACGCGCTTCGGCGCCCTGGTGCGGGCCGGCAGTGAAAGCACCGAGACCGTGTCGCTGCTGGGCACCAACATCTTCCGGCTGTTCTCCATGACCTTCGCCCTCGGCGTAGCCCTGGCCGGCGTCGCGGGCGTGCTGTTCGCCCCGTTGCGCGGCGCCCAACCCTTTGTCGGCCCGGAGATTCTCGGCGTGGCCTTCGTGGTGGTGGTGATCGGCGGCATGGGCTCGTTCAGCGGTGCGCTGGTCGGCGGTTTGCTGGTGGGCGTGGTGCAAAGCCTGATGACCACACTCTGGCCCCAGGGTGCGAGCCTGATGATCTACGGCGCCATGGCCGTGGTGATTCTGGTCCGTCCCTACGGCCTGTTTGGGAGAGCCTGACATGAGCGAGAAAAACCCCCTGCCGTTTGCCAAGACGCAATCGCGCGCAATGTTGCTGTGGGTGTTGGCGGTGCTGATCGGCCTACCGTTGATATTGCCCTCGGCGACCCTGGCCACCGAGATCCTGATCTTTGCGATGGCGGCCTTGGCCTGCAACCTGCTGCTGGGCTACACCGGCCTGCTCTCCTTCGGCCAAGGCATCTTCTTCGGGGCCGGCGCGTATTGCGCGGCGTTGCTGATGATCCACCTGCAACTGGGCCTGTTCACGGCGTTGCTCGGCGCCGCCGTGGCCGGTGGTTTCCTGGCGTTGCTGGTGGGCGCCCTGGCGATCCGTCGCACCGGCATCTACTTCGTGATGCTGACCCTGGCGTTCAGCCAGATGGCCTACTTTGTCGCCTACACCCTCAGCGACTGGACCGGTGGCGACAACGGCCTGCTCAGCGTGCCGCGCCCGGAGATCCGCGTGGGTGAAACGGTGCTGCTGTCACTGGCCGACGCCCGCGCCTTCTACGGCTTTGTCGCAGTGCTGTTCCTGCTGATCTTCATCGGCGCACGCCGGGTGATTGCGTCACCGTTCGGCAGCACCTTGATGGCGATCCGCGAAAACGAAACCCGTGCCTCTGCCATCGGCTACGACACACGCCACTTCAAGATCCTGGTGTTTGTGCTGTCCGGCGCGGTCACCGGAATTGCCGGCGCGCTGTACGCGATGCTGCTGCACTTTGTGCCGCTGTCGAATATCGACCTGGCGATGTCCGAGAACATCCTGATCATGACCATCGTTGGCGGCACCGGCTCGTTGTTCGGCTCATTGCTTGGTGCCGGTTCCATCGTGCTGCTCGGAGATTTCCTCTCCGACCTGTGGCCGCGCTGGCTGATGCTGCTGGGGGTGATCCTGATCCTGGTGGTGATCTTCATGCGCGGCGGTTTGTGGGGCGGCCTCGCGTCGCTGTTCGAAAAGGTACGCGGCCATCGCAAAACGGCCGTTGTCGCCAAGGAGGAAGGGCTATGAGCATCCTTTTGGAAACCAGAGACCTGGAACTGGCCTACGGCGCGTTCCATGCGGTGAACGGCGTGAACCTCAAGGTCGAGGCGGGCACTATCCATACCATCATCGGCCCCAACGGCGCGGGCAAGACCAGCCTGTTCCACTGCCTCACCGGCGAACGCCAGGCCACCGCCGGGGCGATCCACTTCGACGGCAAGAACCTGATGCGCAAGCCTGCCCACGGCCGCGTCGGCCTGGGTATGGCGCGCTCGTTCCAGCTCACCAGCCTGTTCCAGAACCTCAGCGTGCGCGAAAACCTGCGCCTCGCCGCCCAAGGCCGCGACGGTGCACGCGCACTGAATTTCTGGCGCCGCGTCGACAGCAAGCGCGAACACCTGGAGATGGCCGACCAGGTGCTGGAGCGCCTGCAACTCACGGCCCGCGCCGGCACCCTGGCCGGTGAGTTGTCACACGGCCAGCAGCGGGTGCTGGAGGTGGGCATGTCGATCTGCTCCAAACCGAAACTGTTGATGCTGGATGAGCCCACCTCGGGCATGGGCATCGATGACATCCCAATCATGACGCAGTTGATCAGCGACCTCGGCCGCGACCACACGGTGCTGCTGATCGAACACAACATGAGCATCGTCATGTCCATCAGCCAACGCATCACGGTGATGAGCCACGGGCAGATCCTGGTCGAAGGCACACCGGAATTCGTGCGCGCCGATGAGCGTGTGCGCACTGCATACCTTGGGGAGGCTGCCTGATGCTGATCGTTGAGAACATCCATTCCTACTACGACAAGAGCCACGTGCTGGAAGGCGTGTCGCTGACCGTCAACCCTGGCGAACTGGTGACGTTGCTGGGGCGTAATGGCGCCGGCAAGACCACCACCCTGCGCAGCATTCTCGGCATCATCTGCCCGCGCCAGGGCCAGATCCACTTCAACGGCCAGGCACTGGTGGGCCAGAAGATCTTCGAAATTGCCCGCCAGGGTTTGGCGCTAGTGCCGGAGAACCGTGGGATCTTCCGCCTGCTCACGGTCGAGGAAAACCTGCGCATCGCCGCACGCAAGACCAGCCGCTGGCAGCTCGAAGACGTGTACGCCATGTTCCCGCGCCTCAAGGAGCGGCGCAAAAACGCTGGCCACGCGTTGTCCGGCGGCGAGCAACAAATGCTCGCCATCGCCCGTGCCCTGCTCAACGATCCCAAGCTGCTGATCCTCGATGAACCCACCGAAGGCCTGGCCCCGGTCATCGTCGACGAGCTGGTGAAGATCCTGCGCAAGGTCAAGGACGACGGCCTGCCGGTGCTGCTGGTGGAACAAAACCTGATGGTCTGCGACAAGCTCGCCGACCGCCATTACGTGCTTGAACAGGGCCGCGTGGTCTACGAGGGCAGCGCCGAAGCCTTCCGCGCCGACCCGACCATCAAAAACCGTTATTTGGCCCTGAGTGCCTGACCGGAGACTACTGATGAATAGTTTTGCGCAACCGCTCAAGAGCAACGCCCCGCTGATCAACCGCGACCGCTTGTGGCAATCGCTGATGGACCTGGCCCAGCTCGGCGCCACCGTCAAAGGTGGCGTGTGCCGCTTGGCGCTGACCGACCTGGATCGCCAGGCCCGTGACCTGTTTGTACAATGGTGCGAGGCCGCGGGGTGCAGCGTCAGTGTCGACGCTATCGGCAATATCTTTGCGCGCCGTGCCGGGCGCAATCCGGCCCTGCCCCCGGTGATGACCGGCAGCCATATCGACACCCAACCCACCGGCGGCAAGTTCGACGGGTGCTACGGGGTAATGGCGGGACTGGAAGTCATCCGCACCCTGAATGATTTGAAGATTGAAACCGAAGCGCCGATCGAAGTGGTGGTGTGGACCAACGAAGAAGGCTCGCGTTTTCCGCCGTGCATGATGGGTTCCGGGGTGTTTGCCGGTAAGTTCGATTTGCAGGACACCCTCGACAAGCTCGATGACCAGGGCCTGTCAGTCGGCGCCGAATTGCAGCGCATCGGATACGCCGGCTCCCGCGCCGTGCTCGGCCACCCGGTCGGTGCCTACTTCGAAGCGCATATCGAACAAGGCCCGGTACTGGAAGACCAGGCCACTACCATTGGCGTGGTCATGGGTTGCCTGGGCCAGAAATGGTTCGACCTGACCTTCACCGGCGTCGAAGCCCACGCCGGCCCGACGCCGATGCACCTGCGCAAGGACGCCCTGGTCGGCGCCGCCGAGGTGGTCAGCGCGGTCAACCGCATCGCCCATCAGCAGCAACCCCACGCCTGCGGTACGGTCGGTTGCCTGAGCCTGCATCCCGGCTCGCGCAACGTGATTCCCGGCCAGGTGCACATGACCCTCGACCTGCGTCATCTGCACGCGGACAAGCTGCAAGCCATGGTTGATGAAGTGCGCAGCGTGATCGAAGCCGCCGCCGCGAGGCACGGGTTGGCATATGAACTGACCCCAACCGCCGACTTCCCACCGCTGGACTTCGCCCCGGCCTGCGTCAATGCCGTACGCGAAGGCGCCGAGGCCTTGGGCTTGAGCCATATGGACATCGTCAGCGGTGCAGGCCACGACGCGATTTTTGTCGCCGAACTGGGTCCGGCCGGGATGATCTTTGTACCGTGCGAAGGCGGCATCAGCCATAACGAAATCGAAAACGCCGCGCCGGACGACCTGGCGGCGGGCTGCGCGGTGTTGTTGCGCGCTATGGTCAATGCGGCGCAGGGGGACGTGGCATGAGCGAGATCGGCCAACTGACGGCGGTGCAACTGCTGCAGCATTTTCGCGACAAGACCTTGTCGCCGGTGGAAGTGACCGAGGACGCCTTGCTGCGGATCGAACGCTTCAATCCGGTGGTGAATGCCTACTGCCACGTGGACCCGGAAGGCGCGCTGAATGCGGCGCGCGCCTCGGAACAACGCTGGCTGAACGGCCAACCCTGCGGTCCGTTGGACGGCGTGCCGTCTTCGATCAAGGACCTGACGCTGACAATCGGCATGCCCACCCGCAAGGGCTCGCGCACCTCGTCCGCCGACGGGCCGTGGGAGGTGGACGCGCCCTTCCCGGCCTTTATGCGCAAGGCCGGTGCGGTGCTGCTGGGCAAAACCACCACCCCTGAATTCGGCTGGAAAGGCGTTACCGACAATCCGCTGTACGGCATCACCCGCAACCCCTGGGACACCCGCACCACGGCGGGCGGTTCGTCCGGCGGCGCGGGCGCGGCGGCGGCGTTGAACCTGGGGGTGCTGCACCAAGGCAGCGATGCGGGCGGTTCGATTCGGATTCCCTGTGCATTTACCGGCACTTTCGGGATCAAGCCGACCTTCGGTTATGTGCCGCAGTGGCCGGCCAGCTCCATGACAATCCTCTCGCACCTAGGGCCGATGACCCGCACGGTGGAAGACAGCGTATTGATGCTGCAGACCATCGCGCAACCGGATGCTCGGGACGGGTTGATCGGTGCGCCGAGGACCACACCGTGGTTGTCGGGCGCAGCGGATTTGAAAGGGCTGCGCGTGGCCTACAGTCCGAACTTCGGTTACGTGGAGGTCGACCCGCAAGTGGCCAAGGTGGTCGCGGAGGCGGTGCGAGGCCTGGAACAACTGGGCGCCCATGTCGAGCAGATCGACCCCGGCTTCAGTGACCCGCTGGAAGTCTTCAGCACCTTGTGGGCAGCCGGCGCTGCACGCCTGACCGGGCCCATGAGCGAGTCACAAAAACAACTGCTGGACCCCGGCCTGCTGCGCATCGCCCAGCGCGGCGAGCGTTTGAGCCTGGACGACTTCAGCGCGGCCCTTGAAGCACGCGCAGCCCTGGTGGCACGCATGGCGGCGTTCCATGAGCATTACGATGTGCTGGTATCGCCGATGATGCCGATCACCGCGTTCGATGCCGGGCATGACGTGCCACCGGGTTCGGGTTTGCAGGAATGGACACAGTGGACACCGTTCACCTACCCCTTCAACCTGACGCAGCAACCGGCAGCCTCGGTGCCGTGTGGGTTGGCAGCGAACGGCTTGCCGGTGGGCTTGCATGTAGTAGGCGCACGTTTTGCCGACGAGCAGGTGTTGCGGGTGTGCCACGCCTACGCGAAGGCCTTCCCGACCCAGCATCTCCAAGCCCCACAAACCCCAACCTGAAATGCCCACCTGTAGAAGCCGGCTTGCCGGCGATGGCGCCGTGTCAGACACCTCACCCGTCACCGACACACCGCAATCGCCGGCAAGCCGGCTCCTACAAGACCGCGTATCCACGATGTGAAGCGAGTCGCTTCTGATCTTGCTTTTGATCTTAGGCGCCCCGTCAAACACGCTGGCCGGAATCTGACAGGGATTTGGGGGGTAAACCGGCAGGGATGCCGGTTTAGCCGCCCCGCGCCATGGATGGCGCGTGGCGACGGCCCCCCAAATACCTGTCGGATTACGGGCATACCGAGCCTAGGCGAGGTACCGAGTGTTGGGGCAAGAGCCCTTTTGGTTACTTTTGGCTGGGCCGGCATTCCGGGCTCTTTTCCAAAAGTGACCCGCCGTAAGGGCGGAACCCATACCAGCCGTTACCTAAATAACGGATATGTCCACATCACCACCGCCATCGCAGGCAAGCCCCTCCCACAGTTTCAACCACATTCCATTACACTGTCCCCCATTCATCCCCGGGGGCTTCATGGACATCGAACTGGCACGCACCTTCCTCGAAATCACCCGCTGCGGCAGCCTGGCCGCAGCGGCCGAGAAACTGCACGTCACCCAGACCGCCATCACCGCACGGGTCAAGAGCCTGGAAAGCCAGCTAGGCAGCACACTGTTCGTACGCAACCGCGCAGGCGCCCGGCTGACCGCCGACGGCGAGGCCTTCGTGGTGTACGCCAACCAGTTGCTGCAAACCTGGGAAGCGGCCAAACGCGACCTGCCGCTGCCCGATGGTTATCGCAACGTGCTGCACATCGGCGGCGAAGTCAGCCTGTGCAATCCATTGATGCTCGGCTGGGCCCAAGCGTTACGCCAACACATCCCCGGCCATGCCCTGCGCACCGAAATCCGCGAAGGCGATTACCTGTTGCGCCAGCTGGAACTGGGCGTACTCGACGCTGCATTGGTGTTCCAGCCGCAATACTGGCCAGGCTTGCAGGTGGAACAGGTGCTGGAGGAAAAACTGATCCTGGTGCAGTTGGCGAGCAATCCGGCGCCCTACGTGTATATCGATTGGGGACCGGGCTTTCGCCAGCAACACGACGCCGCGCTGCCCGACAAGGCCCGTGCCGCGTTGAGTTTCAACCTGGGGCCGCTGGCATTGCAGTACATCCTTGAGAATGGCGGCGCCGGTTATTTCCGCACTCGCGTGGTGCAGAGTTACCTGGACAGCGGCGTAATGCAGCGTGTGCCCAAGGCGCCGGAATTCAGCTTCCCGACGTACCTGGTGTATTCACGGGCGCGAGATTCGGCAGTGTTGCAACAGGCACTGGGGTTACTGCGTGAGGTGGTCAAGGGCGAAAGCGACTGGTCGCAGCGTTGGGACCCATTGATTTGAAGCAACAATCTCCACCGCGCATGCTAGCCTGCGGGTGTTTCCTTTTGCAGCCTGACCGATGAACAAGAAGAAGTCCGTCACTATCAGCGACATCGCCAAACGGGTTGGCATGACCACCATCACGGTGTCTCGCGCACTGAGCAAACCCGACCTGGTCAAACCGGCCACCCTGGCGCGCATCCTCGAAGTGGCGCGGGAGATGGACTACGTGCCCAACGCCTTCGCACGCGGGCTCAAGCGCAGTGAGAGCCTGATCATCGGTGTGATCACCGCCTCCGTGGACAACCCGTTCTACAGCGAAATGATCAAGGCGATTTCCCGCGAGGCCAAACAGCACGGCTACACCATCATGCTGGTGGACACCGATGAGCTGGAGGAGCTGGAAAGCAAGGCCGTGGACACCCTGTTGGGCTACCGCGTGGCGGGGATCATTCTGTCGCCGGTCTCGGATGAACCGAGCTACCAGCCCGATTACCTCGAACGCTTGGGCAACGGCAAAACCCCAGTGGTGCTGCTCGATCGCACAATCCACGACAGCCCGTTCAGCCGCGTGGTGCTCGACAACTACCACAGCGGCATCCAGGCCGCGCACTACCTGCTGCGCCAGACGCCCGACCTCAAGCGCCTGCTGGTGCTGACCGGCCCCGAGCACTCACGCATCACCGTCGAACGCCTCAAGGGCCTGCGCGAAGTGCTGGCCGAGCACCCGCAGGTGCAGGTCGAAGTACAGGCCGGCGACTACACGCTGATGCCGTCCTACCTGCACACCCTCGACTACCTGGCCGAACACTCGGCGCCGGACGCGATCATGGGCTTCAACCAGTTGATCACCCTCGGCGCCTTGCGCGCACTGCGCATGCACAACATCGCCCATGACAGCCTGACCATCTGCGGCATCGACCGCCTGCCCTTCGCCGATATCTTCGGCGTGCCCATCGCCTGCGTGGCTCACGATGCGTCTTTGGCCGGCAGCAGTGCGGTGCGCCTGTTGCTCGATCGCCTGGAAGACCCGTTCAAGCCACGGGACAAGGTGGTGATCGCCGGTCAGTTGGAAAACGGCTAGCGGCTGGTGTAGCCACCGTCGATGGGCAGGCTCACGCCGCTGATCATGCTGGCGGCGCTGCTCAACAGGAACAGCACCGGCAACGCCACCTCGACGGTTTCAGCAAAACGCCCCAATGGAATGGCCGCCAGCGCCGGGTCGCGCTTGGCCGGCTCGGACCAGGCCATGGCCGCCATCGGCGTGAGCGTGACGGTGGGGTTGACGCTGTTGACGCGAATGCCAAAGCGGCCCCACTCGGCGCATTGCACACGGGTGATCGCATCCAGCGCGGCCTTGGAGGCGCAGTAGCCGAGGTGATCGTCCAGGGCCACCAGCGAGGCCTGGCTGGAGACGTTGACGATGCTGCCGGCGATGTGTGCTTCGATCATTTTGGCCGCCACGCGGCTGGCGACCTGGGCGGCGGCGCGGGCGTTGACTTGCATCACCTGGTCGAACGCGTCGGCGCTGATGGCGGCGGCGGGCTCCAGCCGCGAGATGCCGGCGCAGTTGACCAGGCCGTGCAGCGGTGGCAGGTCGTGCAGGGCGTTATCGAGGGCGGCGCTGTCGGCGATGTCCAGGCACAAGGTGTGGCAACCGAGTTCGGCCAAGGCTTGGGCGTCGCGGCCGAGGGCAAAGACATCGGCGCCGCTGGCGATCAGTTGCAAGGCGATTTCGCGCCCAATGCCGCTGCTGGCGCCGGTGACGAGGATGCGATGGTGGGTGAAGTCGAAGGCTGCGTTCATTCAGTTCTCCTGCAGGCTGTGCATAATCGGTTTCAGGGCCGGATACAGCTTGAGGTACTCGGCAAACGCGCGGTCGTATGCCTCGACATTTTCCGCCTTGGGCTCAGCCCGCAACTCCAGTTGCACCCAGCCCTTGTCCATCTCCCCATCGCTCACCAACCCCACCGTGTGTGCCGCCAGCAACGCCGCGCCCAACGCGGCCTCAACCTCCTGCACGATGGTGTACACCGGATACCGCGTAACGTCCGCGATGATCTGCATCCACAGGTCCGAATGGCTCGCCCCGCCCACCACGATCAAGCGCGGGTCCAGGGAATGCGCGCCGCGTGTGCCCGCTTCGATGTTGTGTCGCAGGGCAAAACTCACGCCCTCCAGCACCGCGCGATACAGGTGAATACGGCTGTGGTAGAGGTTCAAGCCGACAAAACTGCCACTGGCACGGTCATCCCACACCGGACTGCGCTCGCCCATCAGGTACGGTAGGAACAACAGGCCTTCGCTGCCGGCCGGGATGTTCATCGCGCGCTGTTCCAGCAGCACCAGGCTGTCCTGGCCGGTGGCCTTGGCTTGTTGCTCTTCGGCCTGGCAGAACTGCTCGCGAAACCAGCTGACCGAGGCACCGGCGGTGATTGCTCCGCCAAAGATGTACAGGTCGCGGTGGCCGTTGTAGACGTGGGGCATGCTCACCAAGCCATGGTGTGCATCCACTTGTTGGTTGAGGTAACCCCAGCACATGCTGGTGCCGATCATTGCCACGTGATTGCCCGGCTGCGTCACCCCTGCGGCCAGCGTTGCCATGGCCGCATCGACGCCACCGGCCAGAACCGGTGTGCCCGCCTGCAGGCCCAGACGCGCCGCCCAACCCTCCAGCAACCCACCGACGACTTCCCCGGAATACACCAGGCGCTCCGGCATCATCGCCTGCGGTATGCCCAGTGCATCAAGCATTTCGGCGGACCAGCCGCGCACCTTCACATCGTAGACGCCACCGATATTGCCGGCACTGCTATGGTCCACCGCCAACTCGCCGGTGAGGCACCAGTTGATGTAGCTGTTGGGCGGCAGCAGGTAGCGAGTCTTGGCCCACACCTCGGGCTGGTGCTGCTTGAGCCAGAGCATCTTGGTGAAGCCGTAGTAGCTGTCCACCGAGTTGCCGGTGATCGCGAACAGACGCTCCAGGTCCACCTTCTCGCGCACCCAGGCCACCTGCTCGCCAGCACGGCGGTCCATCCAGATCAGGCACGGGTGCAGCGGCGTGATTTGCGCATCCACCGCAATCCCGGAGCCGCCGTACAGGCTGCTGATACACAACGCCTTGACCTGCTGCGCCGCCACGCCGGCCTTGGCCATGCACTGCGCAACGCAAGCCTCGACGGCGTCCAGCCAGACCTGCGGCCATTGCTCGGCCCAGCGCACTTTCGGGGTATCCACGCGATACCCCTGGCTGTGCTGGGCGATGATCGTACCTTGACCGTCCACCAGCAGCGCCTTGGTGCTCTGGGTTCCTATATCGACACCCATCACGTAGTTCATTTTCAGGCCACCGGCTTCAACAGCACCTTGATAGATTTGGTCGAGTTGGCCAACGCGAAGGCGTCGGCAAAGTCGTCCAGCGGAAAGTCATGGGTGACGATGCCTTTAGAGGTGACCAGGCCACGCTCGAACAGGTCGATGGCGATCGGGTAGCAATACGGCCCGAGATGAGCGCCGCGTACGTCCAACTCCTTGCGGTCACCGATGATCGACCAGTCGACGCTGGTCTCGGCGCCAAACACGCTGAACTCGACAAAACGCCCGAGCTTGCGGATCAAATCCAGGCCCTGGGTCACGCCGGCCGGCACGCCGGTGGTTTCGATGTAGACGTCGCAGCCGTAGTTGTCGGTCAGGCCGTTGATGATTTCACGGGCGTTGTCGCGCGACGGGTTGATCACCACATCGGCGCCGAATTTTTTCGCCAGTTCCAGACGCTCGTCGACCATGTCGATCACCACCAGTTTCTTCGGGGTTTTCAACGCAGCGACCTGGACCATGCACAACCCGAGGGTGCCGGCGCCGGCGATCACCACCACATCGTCGAGCTGGACATCGCCACGGTTGACGGTATGGATCGAACAGGCCATCGGTTCCACCAGCGCCGAGTCTTCCAGCGACACCGATTCGGGGATCTTGTGCACGATGGCGGTCTTGGGAATGCGCATATACTGGGCCATGCCGCCTTCGGCGACTTCACGCTGGAAGCCGAAGATGTTGTGCACTTCGCACATCCAGTACTTGCCCGACTTGCAGAAACGGCACTTGCCGCACGGCACGATCTGCTCGGCGATCACCTTGTCGCCCACCGCGACGTCGAAGTGCTCTTCGGCGCCCTCGCCCACTTCCACCACATAGCCAAAAAATTCGTGCCCCGGTACGACCGGCGCCTTCACCCACGGGTTGTCGCCGCCCCAGAACATTGCGGCGCCCGAGTGGCACTTGCAGTCACTGGCGCAGATGCCACAGGCAGCGATACGGATCACCAGTTCATTGGCGCGTGCCTGGGGTTTGCCAATGCGTTCCAGGCGGTAGTCTTTGGGGCCGTGGCAGACGACGGCTTGCATTTCGGTGTGCTTGTCCATGGTGTCGGGTCCTGTGCTTGTGAGAAGTTTATTTGTGGCGCTGACGGCTGATAAAAATCGCCAGCAAAATGATTGCGCCCTTGATCACGCTCTGGACATAGGGCGACACGCCCAGCATGTTCAGGCCGTTATTCAACACGCCGAGCAACATGGCGCCGAGTAAGGTGCCGACGATCACCCCGCGCCCGCCGGCAATCGAGGCACCGCCGAGTACCACGGCGGCAATCGCGTCCAGTTCGAACGACACGCCGGCGTTCGGCTGGCCGCTCATCAGGCGCGAGGTCAATACCAGCCCGGCAATCGCCGCCGTAAGGCCGCTGATGCCGTACACCAGCAACTTGAAACGCGCCGCACGCACGCCGGACAACCGCACCGCTTCTTCATTGCCGCCGATGGCGTAGATGTAGCGGCCGATGCGCGTGTGTTGCAGCAGCACGTAGGCCGCCAGGTAGGTGAGCAGCATGATCAGGATCGGCACCTGGATACCGAACAGGCTTTCACGGCCGAAAAACGCAAACCAATCCGGCAACCCGGAAATCGGGTAGCCATCGGTGTACATCAGGCCCAGGCCACGGGCGATGCCCATGGTCGCCAGGGTCACGATGATCGGCGGCATGTGCAGGTAGGCCACGAACAAGCCGTTGCCGATGCCAAAGGCCACGCCGATCAACATGCCTGCGCCAATCGCCAGGCCGGGCGGCAGGCCCGCGACCATCAACCCGGCGGTGAGCGTGCCGGACAAGGCCATCACCGGCCCTACCGACAGATCGATGCCGCCGGTGAGGATCACGCAGGTCATGCCCACCGCGATGATCGCGTTGATCGACACCTGGCGGGCGATGTTCGACAGGTTGCTGGCAGTGAGGAAGGTGTCGCTGGCGAGGATCATCACCAGGGTCACCACTACCAGCCCGACGAAGGGATAAAATGCCGGCGAGCGCACCAGCCGCGCCAGGTTCAGGCGCAGCCGGTTGTTGTCGCCGGTACTAATGGACGTATTCACTTGAGCCCCCTGTTGCATGGCGCATGACCTCTTGAGGATTGACGGCAGATGCTTCGAGTACCTTGACGATGGCGCCCTTGTGGAACACGGCGACGCGGTCGCACATGCCGATGACTTCCGGCAATTCGGAGGAAATCATGATGATTGCGTAGCCTTGTTCGGTGAGGCTGCGCATCAGCGCGTAGATCTGCGCCTTGGCCCCCACGTCGATGCCACGGGTGGGTTCGTCGAACACCAGCACGTCGCAGTGATGGTTGATCCAACGGGCGATCACCACCTTTTGCTGGTTGCCGCCGCTGAGGTTGAACACCCGGCTTTCACTGCTGGGGGCCTTGATCGACAGTTGCTTCATCAGGCCTTCGACGCTGGCGCATTCGCGGTTCTTGTCGATCAGGCCCGAGGCGTTCTGGTATTTGGGCAAGTTGTTCAACGAGATGTTTTCGCGAATGCTGAAGTCGGTGATCAGCCCTTCGCTCTTGCGGCTTTCCGGCAGCAGGCCGATGCCGTGGGCCAGGGCCTGGGCCGGGTCGTCGAGGGTGATTTTCTCGCCGCGCAGCCATACGTCTTTGCTCACCGACGGCAGCGCGCCCATCATGCCCAGGGCCAGTTCGGTACGACCGGAACCGACCAAGCCGGCAAAGCCGAGGATCTCGCCCTTGTGCAGCTGGAAGCTGTTGTGCGGGCCGTTGCGCACCAGTTGGATGTCCTTGACCTCCAGCAACAGCGGGCCACGCTCGGTGTTCGGTTTGGGTGGAAAACTGCATTCCAGGCGGCGCCCGACCATCATCTCGACCAGCCGGTCGATATCACTGTCAGCCACATCGGTAACGCCCACATTGCCGCCGTCGCGCAACACGCTGATGCGGTCGCACACCTGGAAAATCTCCTCCAGGTGATGGGAGATGAAAATCACCGCCACGCCCTGGCGCTTGAGTTCGCGCATGATGTCGAACAGCAGCTCAGCCTCGCTCGGTGTCAGCGTGGCAGTCGGTTCATCCAACACCAGCAGGCGCGCATCCAGGGCCAGGGCCTTGGCGATTTCGACAAACTGCTGCTCGGCCACGCTCAGGTGCTTGACCGCACATTGCAGGTCGATGGTCACGCCGAGGCGCTTGAACAACGCCTCGCTGGCCTCGACCATTTCGCGCTTGCGCAACAGGCCGAAACGGTTACTCAGCTCATGGCCGAGGAAGATGTTTTCCACGGCAGTGAGGTAGGGAATCAGGCTGAACTCCTGGAACACGATGCCGATACCGGCGGCGATTGCGTCGCGATAGGTCGCGAACTGCTGCGCCTGGCCATCGATCAGGATCTGGCCTTCGTCTTGATGCTCGACGCCACCGAGGATCTTCATCAGCGTCGATTTGCCCGCGCCATTTTCGCCGAGCAAGGCATGAATCTCACCGCGCTCGACTTGCAGGTTGATGGACTTGAGGGCCTGTACGCCCGGGTACCGCTTACAGATGTTTTCCAACTTCAGAAGACTGCTCATACCACCGACCTCGTATTCAGAAGGATGACCTGGGCCCCACGTCAGGCGTGGGGCCTAGGCGATTTACCAGCTGAAATCCTTGGCCTTGGCCTGGTCGATCAGGGTGATGTCCACCGGGATGGTGGCCGGCACCTGCGAGCCCCACTTCTTGGCCAGGGCAATGCCCAGCGCCAGGCGGATCTGGTCGCGCGGATACTGCGCTGAGGTGGCGATGAACTTGCTACCGGGCTTCTGGATCGCCTTGATCGCTTCCGGCGCGCCGTCGACGCTGACCAGCTTCACGTCCAACCCGCTGGCTTCGATGGCCGAGAGCGCGCCGAGGGAGCCGTTGTCATTCACACTGAAAATGCCCTTTAGGGCGGGCTGGGCCTGCAGCATGTTTTCGGTGACGGTCAGCGCCTGGTCACGCTCCTGCTTGCCGTTCTGGATGCTGACGATCTTGATATCGGGGTGCTTGGCCACGGCCTCTTTGCAACCGCGCACACGCTCCAGGATCGGCACCACGGCGATGCCGTCGAGGATCGCGATATTGCCCTTGTCGCCGATGTTCTTGGCCAGGTATTCACAGGCCTGGAAGCCAGCGTCAAAGTTCTTCGAGCCGACGAAGGAATCCAGCGGGCCGTCGGCCTGGGCGTCTACCGCGACGACCACGACACCGGCGGCGTGGGCAGACTTGACCGCCGATTGCACGCCGACCGAATCCGTAGGGTTGATCAGCAGGATGTCGATGCCTTTTTGCAGCATGTCTTCGACGTCACTGACTTGCTTGGACACGTCGTGACGGGCGTCGGTGATGATCAGTTTCGCGCCGATGGTCGCGCCGGCTTCTTCCAGGGCGTTTTTCATGGTGACGAAGTAGGGATTGTTGATTTCCTGGAAGGACGCGCCGATGCGGATCGGCTTGGCAGCGTCGGCGAATGCTGGGGAGACAGTGCCGAGGGTGATGCTTACAGCCAATAAACACAGGGTTTTCGGGAGCATTTTCATGGCGTGATTCTCTGTTTTGTTTTTATTGTTAGAGCAAATGTTATCGTTAACATTTTGCGAGAAACTAACAAGGAAACATGGGGTGTGCAAGCCCCCACTGGTCGCCTCGGCTGACACGGTCCTTGTAGGAGCCGGCTTGCTGGCGATGGCATCCACTCGCCGTACCTGACACACCGAGGTGTCAGCATCGCCGGCAAGCCGGCTCCTACAGTAGGTCTGTGTGCAGCGCAAAACTCGCACATTCCCCACCACCAACTAAGCTCAGACTCCAACAAAAAAACACCGAGCAACCCGCCATGGACCACCCCACCGAGACCTTTCGCGCCCGTTACCGCGCCACTGTCGCACCCCACTACAACCCTTGGCTGCACGCCAGTTTCGTGTTCGGCTACGGCATCGTGTGCATCGCCCTGGCCTGGTCATCCACGCATCAGATCAGCGCTGTGCAATGGCTGACCGTGCCGCTGACCCTGGTGTTCTTCAACCTCTGCATCTACCTCGTGCACCGTCACCTCGGCCACCACAAGCACGCCTTGGCCCGGCTGTTCTACGCACGCCACACCGGCGATCATCACAGTTTCTTCACCCCCGGCCACATGACCTACGACAGCCCCCGCGACTGGCGCGTCATCCTGTTCCCGGCCTGGCTGATCGTGCTGCACAGCCTGGCAATCACTCTGCCTGCCTGGTGGTTGCTCAAACAATTGAGCCCCAATGTCGCCGGCCTGTTCGCGGGGTGCATGATCCTCGGGTATTTACTTTACGAAGTGTTTCACGCCTGCGAGCACCTGCCCGCCAGCCACCCGGTGGCGCGCTTGCCGTGGATCCGCCAGATGCACCATCTGCACGCCCTGCATCACCGCCGTGAACTGATGCAGGGTCGCAACTTCAACATCGTCCTTCCCCTGATGGATTACCTGTTCGGCACCCTGCATTGGGAACCGAGCATCAACGACAACCAGGCATCGTCATGAGTACCCGTCCCAAAAAACTACGTCATCTGCTGTTTCTACTGCTTCTGGCGGTGGTCGCCTTTCTGCTGTTGATGCCGACCAAAGTGCAACCCGTAAACTGGACGCCACCCTCGGCGCCGTCGATGAAGAGCGGCCTTTACACCGAGAACCAGCGCCTCAAGGGCGTGCAGAAAATCGGCGCCCAGGACATCGCCGGGCCCGAGGCCTTGCTGCTGGACGCCCAGGGCTTTTTGATCAGCGGCTTGCATGACGGGCGCATCATCCGCACCTCGCCCGACAGCCGCAGCCTGGAAGTATTGGCCAATACCGGCGGAAGGCCCCTGGGCCTGGCGCTGCACCCGGATGGGCGCCTGATCATTGCCGACGGGATCAAGGGCTTGCTCGCCCTGGATGCAAAACACCAACTCACTACGTTGAGCACCAGTGCCAACGGCCTGCCCTTCGGTTTCACCGATGACGTCACCGTGGACGCGAGCGGGCGTTATGCCTACTTCAGCGATGCGTCGAGTCGCTGGGGCTACGGGCAGGACGGCGAAGCGGTGATCGAACATGGCGGCGACGGTCGGCTGCTGCGCTATGACTTCAGCAACGGCAGCACCGACGTGCTACTGGACCAACTGCAATTTGCCAACGGCGTGGCCTTGGGGCCGGATGAAAACTTCGTGCTGGTGAATGAAACCGGCGCCTACCGTATCAGCCGTTACTGGCTCAAGGGCGAGCGCGCCGGCACCCATGACCTGTTTATCGACAACCTGCCCGGCCTGCCGGACAACCTTAGCTTCAACGGCCAGGACCGTTTCTGGGTAGCGCTGTATTCGCCACGCAATCCGTTGCTTGACAGCTTTGCCGGCTACCCATTGCTGCGCAAGGTAATGGTACGGGCGCTGATGGTGGTGCCCAAGCCTATCGAACGCAAAGCCTTCGTGCTGGGCTTGGATCCCGAAGGTAAGGTCATCGCCAACCTGCAGGACGGCAGCCCGGGGAACTACTCGCCGATCACCACCGCACGGGAATATGGAAACTGGTTGTACCTGGGCTCGTTGAAAGGCACGAGCATGGCGCGGCTACCGCTGGACCTGGCATTGGCGGGCGAATAAAAAAAGGGGCAGCCTCGTCAGGCTGCCCCTTCTCACTCACACCGTTGAATCAGTGAACGATGTTCTGGGTGCAGATGTGCCCGAAGGTCACGTAAGGCACGTTCTCGCCACCCACGCCCACGCCAGGGAACTCGTCCAGCTCGATACGCCAGCCGCCGAAGTTGAAAGTGGTGTCCCAGGTGTAGGTGACGCCCGTGCTGCTGTCCGGATACTGCACACGGTTATCGCCGAAGCAGTCGCCGATACCGGAACTGGCCTGGGATGTGCCCGCACTGTTGGTGGTGGCCTTGAAGTCGGTCCAGTGGAACTCGGCACCGTCAAAGCGTTTGTCGATACGCAGAACCGGCGTAACGCCCAGCAGCGGTGCGCCCGTGGAGTCGGACCAATTGGTGGTCCAGTTCACCGTACGTCCCGCCTGGGTCGCCATCCAGAAAATCGACGCCGGTACACGCACGATATTGTCACCCTTCACATCAGACGTGTTCAGGCGCGGCGTAGAGCCCAGGCTCAACTGGTATTGTTTGGTCGAATCCTGAACCACGGCCGGATTGGCCCGCACACGCACCTTCACCGTGGTGCCCGGCGTGACACTCGGGTAGGTCGAGGTCGAGCCGGCAGGGATGGTGACCCAATTGACGCCGTCAAAACGATCGAAAATCCATTGGTTGCGGCTGCCGTTCGCGTCACCGGCCAGGTACATGCTCACGCTTTGGCCACGCACCGCCTTGAAGTCGAAGTAATCGACATCGTTGGCGTTGTCGAGGTTACCGGTCACCTTGTTCATCGAGTCCGGCAGCACAAAGGCGGTTTGCGGCGTGTCATTGGGTTCATAGGCATCGACGTTGGTATCCACCGCCACGCCAAAGCTGAATTGCGAGCTGCTGGCGACCTTGGCGACCATGTACCAGTAGTAATCACCGGCCGGCAGTACGCCGTTGAGGTACTCGTCGGCATTGCCTGCGGCATCCGAGGAGCCCACCACGCTCAGGTTGCCCTGGCCGTCGTCCTGGAACAGGGTCAGCGACATGTCGGTGCCTGCGCTCTGGTTGACCAGTTGCACCTGGACCCGCGCGTTTTCTGGCAGGTTGAAGTGATAAGCGAACTCTTCACCTTGAGCCACACCCGTGATGGTGTAGAGCGTGTTGATATCCAGGGTGGGGAACAGCGGGACGAAGGCCGCAACGGCAGCGCTCTTCAGCTCGGCCTGGCCGGGCTTTTTCAACTCACCGACCACGGTGTTGAAAGGCGCGGATTTGACGGACTGCGTGACAGCCTTGGACTGACCGGTCTTGGCTGCCTTCAGCTTTTGCTTGAGGCTGGCCGGGACCTTCGCCGCGTCCAGCTTGCCGCCGGATTTCAGGGCTTTGTCCACGGCCTGCCTGACCGCTTCGACATTGAGTTTCTGAGGGTATTGCTCGGCCAGGGCAAAGGCCGAAACGAAGCAGGAGGCCGCCATGGCCGCGCCCAGCATAAAGGCTTTTTTAGATTTCATTTTTTATCCATCCATAGTTAAAAACTGAAGGTCAGGTGACATCCGGTCACCTGGGATGGAATCTAGCCGCATACTGTATGCATGTCCAGTATTTTTATTTGCTAATACCCCGTCATTTCCAAATAGCCCACCCCACCGTCAAACCGTACCGGCCCTTCCCAGTACGGAATGCTCAGGTTCATCCAGGCGTTCGGGTTGACGGCTTGGGTGATGATATCCAACTGTTTGCCAGGGATTTTCAGCGACCAGCGCGTGGGAATCTTGCGCCCATCAATCGTGGTGGTTTCCAACGGTGTCAGTTGGATATCTGCGTTGTGCAGCGTTTGCGTCTGGCCTTGCGCGTCGATCCAGGTGCCCGTGAGATACCCAGCGCCGTCGGCTTGCCGTACCCGAAACAACATCAACTGCTCGCCCCGGTCCAGGTGCAGGGAAAACCAGTCCCAGCCGGTCTGGCCGGCGCTCAGCGGTTGGCTGCTCCACTCGCGGTCGAGCCAGGCCGGACCGGTGACTTTATAGACCTCGCCATCGATAGTGACGCTACCACTGGCACTGAAAAACGGCTGGCTGTAGTAGTACGACGCCTGGCCCTGGTCGGACTTGCGGCTGTAGCCGTTGTCGCCCTGCAACACCAGTGAGCGACTGGACGTCAGGTGCAGGTCATAGGCGAATTGCGCACCACTGGCCTTGAGTTGCATGTCGGCCAAGCTGCTCGCGGCGCCGGGACGGGTGACAAAGTTCCAATCGTCGATCCAGGCGTTGAACGGCTGCGCCTGGGCCCCGGCCTGGCCCACGCCGCCGCGCGCAAAGCGTTCGGCGGCATAGTGGTGAGTGGCGGACGTCACGGCGGCGTGGCCAAGCCAGATTGTCGAATCACGCCAGCTCGCCTCGGTCGGCCCCGCCTTGAGCGCATTGCGGAACAACGTCCACTGCACACCGAAGACATTGCCCTGCGCGTCCTTGAGGTTGGCGGTGACGTACCACCACTCGATACGAAAGCCCTGATGGGGCCCATGGTCCTCGGGAAAACTGAACACTTTGCCGGGCACCACTTGGGCAAAGTCCGCCGCGTCACTGCCCAGGCCGGCGAAGCTTTCCTGCGGCTCAGGGGCTTTGTCACAAGCGACCAGTAAGCAGCACATCCACAACAGGCACTTAATCTTCATTGGCAAACGTCCTCAACAGATCCGCCGGACGGCTGCGATACAACTGCCACAACGGCCATGCCGAGGCCAGCAACGTCGCAACCATCGCCAACCCGAGCAATTGCGCGAGTTGCCACGGGAACACCTGCAACGGCAGGCGCCAACCGAAAGCCTGCACATTGATCACCGCGTCCAGGCACCAAGCCAACAGCAAGCCGAGCGGCAAGGCCAGGACCAGGGTAAGCACCGCCAACAGCCAGGTCTGGCCGAGATTGAGCAGCATCAATTGCCGGCGCGTGACGCCCAATGCCCACAGCGGTGCGAGCTGGCCCAGGCGACTCTGGCTCTGAGTTAACAGGCTGATGAACAGCGCCACGCCGGCCACGCCCAGCGTCAGGCTGTTCAGGGCAGCAGTGGCGGCGAAGGTACGTTCGAACACCTGGCTCGACCAGCCCTTGAGTTGCTGTTGATCGACGATACGGCTGTCGTCCAGGGCAAAGGCGCGCTGCACCTCACGGGTCAGCAACGCCACATCCGAAGGTGACACACGCAGGTTGAAACGCGCCGGAGACAGCGTCGGCCAATGGGTCAGCAGGTGCTTGGAATTGACCAACACATGGCCTTTGGGGTTGCCGTAATCGGCGTAGATCCCCACTATCTTTGGCGTCCAGGTGCCTTGAGGCGTGGGGATACTCAGGGTATCGCCCAACTTCACCGCCAGCCTGCGCGCCAGTTGCTCGCTGAGCATCAACGTGTCGCCTTGCTGCAGTTGATCCCACGGCTCGCTCGACGCCTCCAACAGCGGCCAATGCTGGCGATAAGTGGGGTCGTCGACCACGCCAAACACATCCGCCGGCCAGCCCTGCAACTGCACCGCAACCTGCCAGGTGGGCAGCACCGTCTGCACCAGCGGTTGTTGCGCCAACCAACGGCTCAGTTGCTGCGCCTGGGCCGGGTTTTGTGGGTTGAGGTACAACTCGGCGGTGAGACGCTGCTCCAACCAGTTGTTGAAGGTATGACGAAACCCCGAGGTCATGGAGCCCGCCCCGATATTCGCGGCCAAGGCCAACAGCAGCGCCATCAGGGCCAGGCTCAACGCCGGCAATTGCTGACGGCAATCAGCGAGAAACCACTGGCCCAGCACCGAGCGGCTGCGTCCCAGAACAGCCTTGAGCAGGCCATTGAGCACCACCGGCAACCCCAGGGCCGCGCCGAGCAGCAACGCAGCCATCAGCACGAAGCCGGCAGCCAGGCTGTGACCGAACCACAGCGCCAGCACAGCGATTACCAACGCGGTACCGGCCACCCACCCTTGACGCCGCAACCAACGCCCATGGGCCTCATGCCAGGCCTGGGCATTGGCCAGCGCCAACAAGGGCAAGCGCGCCGCCCGCCACAGGCTGCTGGCACCGGCCAGCAACGCGCCGAGCAAACTCAAGCCCAACCCCGCGCCCCACCACCAAGGGCTCAGGCTCAATTGACCCGGCACCTCGGCACCATACAAACCACGCAGGCTGGCAGCGACATCGGGCAGCAACAGACTCGCCAGCAGATAGCCGCTGGCCACGCCCAGCACGCCACCCAGCAACGAAAGCACGCCGAGTTCGACGCCCAGGCTGATAATCAACAGACGCACACTGACGCCGCAGGCGCGCAAGGTGCGCAACAGCCCGCGCCGTTGCTCCAGGGCAAGACCAATGGCGGCGTGCACGATAAACAACCCGACCACAAAGGACAGAAAGCCCAATGCATCGAGGTTCAGGTGAAAGCTTTCGGTGAGACGCGCAAGGTTATTGTCCTCGCCCTGCTTGAGTTGCAGCCCGGCGGGCGGCGTGGGCTGGCCAGCGGCGAACGCCTTGTCCACTAACAGCCGCGACAGGCGATCAGGCATCTCCAGCACAGGCTGGGCAAAGCCGATATCGGTGAGCAACAATCCGGGAGCCATATCGGCCTGGGCTTGCAGCGGCGGCAGGGCGTGTCCGTTCAGGGTGATGGGCTGTTGACCTGCATGCAGCCCCAAGTCCTGCAAGGTCTGCGGCGCAATCCAGGTACGCCCCGGCGGATCGAAAAACGCCATCATCTGCGCCTGGCTCATGCGCTGCCCCGCCACTGCGCCACTGCCCGGCAACGACAACGGGTCGATGCCCATCAATTGCAGGCGCACATGCCCCAGCCCCTTGAGTTGCACCCGCCCTTGAACCACCGGCGACACCGGCCATCCCGCGCGCCGCAACTGTGCAAATACGTCCTGTGGGAAGCTGGCGCCGTCCGGCGTGCCAAGACTGGCCTGGGGCTCGCCGCCGATCAAATGACTGGCGCGGGCATAGCTGTCCCGCGCCTGGCTGTTGAGGGCCTGCACGCCGATCAGCAACGCGGTGGCCAGCCACAAACCGGTGAGCACGCTGAAAAACTGCACGGGATGGCGCCGCCAATGGCTGAGCAGCGCACGCAAGGTCCAATAAAAAATTGCCATTTCAGACAGCGCTCGCCGGCACGACACGACCACGCTGCAGTACCACCTGCCGGTCCAGGCATGCGGCGATACGCGGGCTATGGGTGACCATCAACAAGCTGGTGGGGCTGTCACGCAGCAAGTCCAGCAGCAGTTGCAACACCTCGTCGCTGGTCGCTTCGTCCAGGTTGCCGGTGGGTTCGTCGGCCAATAGCAGGCCCGGCCGTGACGCCAATGCGCGCCCCACCGCGACCCGTTGCTGCTGGCCGCCGGAAAGCTGTTCCGGATAACGCTTGAGCAGATCGCCCAGGCCCAGACGCTCCACCAACTGTGCCTGCCAGTGCGGGTCAAACCGTCCTGCCAACCGCGCCTGGAACGCAAGGTTGTCCTCGACCCGCAGGCTGCTGATCAGGTTGAACTGCTGGAACACCAGCCCGATCTCCGTGCGCCGCCAGTGGGCCAGCTGCGCTTCGCTGAGTTGATCGAGACGCCGCTCGCCGACCTGGATGCTGCCCCCCTCCACCCGATCCAACCCGGCCACCAGGTGCAGCAAGGTGCTCTTGCCACTGCCCGACTCACCCATCAACGCCAGGCTGCTGCGCTCGGCCAGGTGCAGATCCACACCGGCCAACACCGCCAACGGTCCCTGGGGGGTGGCATAGCTTTTGAACACACCTTGCACCTGCAGCATGACGACACTCGTTTGAGGGGGGGCAATCGAGAATAACGGCTGCCGATCCCGGTCATGCAAATTTTTCACATCGATTTCACCGACTGCCCACCCACCCCTCTTTAAATTACCGGCCAAGCGTCACTTGTTGGCAACTTGTTAGTTGTCAAGCTTCACAACTTTTTACATGCAAAATGTTCAGCGAAAAGACAGCCGCCGTGTGACAGCCTCTTGTTCCATTACCGGCATTCGCCCACACGTTGCGCCTAATTAATAGAACATTGCCAACACTACCATGGTGAATAAAGTGGTTGACCTTACCCTGACCAAACCGCGCTCGCGATGGGCCTTTATCAGGCGCCTGCGACGGCTGTGGCTGGGCTTGTTCGTGGTGGGTTTGCTGCTTGCCGCCAGCCTGCTTTGGCACGCATCGCCAAAGGACCTCGGTATCGGCAATCGCCTGTTGACCTCCCACGTGCTGCCCCTCTGGCGTGACGGCGACCTGATCGTGCTGGTGCGTCATGAAGAGCGTTGCGACCGCTCGACCAACCCTTGCCTGGGCCCCGTGGAAGGCCTCACGATTCATGGCAGCCAACAGGCCGAAGAGCTCGGAAACGCCTTTAAATCATTGGGCATGGGCACAAGCGACGTACTTGCCAGCCCCACGATTCGCACTGCGCAGACCCTGCGTTTCATGTTCGGCAAAAACGAGTTGACCTCCGGCCAGCAGGCCGTCTGCGGCACGGCCATGGGCGAAGAATTGCTCAGTCATAAGGCCCCTGGACGCAACCTGGTGTTCGTCACCCACAGTGGCTGCATCGCCGACTTCGAAAAAGCCCAGGGTTTCCCCCATGCTGCGTTCCCCGAATACGGCAGCGCGTTGTTTGTGCAGACATTACCCAACGGTAAGTTGAAGATCCTGGGCATCGTCAATGGCCCGGACTGGCCCGCCGCATTGAAACAACTCTAGAAATATTCCTGTCCGTTTGTTCAGCAAAAAGACAGCCCTGTTCTGGCATGTTTAGTTGCGCCCTTTAACTAAGGACGTCATGAATATTTTCCGTCATTCAGTGAACATTGTGATTTGCTCTTCTATTACTTCATTACTTGAAATCCCCACAACTAAACGTCAGGGAGCGACGTTTGCATGACTCATTTAAAACCCCTGCCAGTCTTATTACTGGCCTTTGTCGCGTTTTACCTGTTGCCCCTGGGCCTGCACGGCTTATGGATCCCGGACGAAACCCGCTACGCCCAGATCAGCCAGGAAATGCTCCAGAGCGGCAACTGGGTAGCGCCGCATTTCATGGGCATCCGCTATTTCGAAAAACCCGCTGGCGGCTATTGGTTGATCGCCTTGGGCCAGTCGGTGTTCGGCCAGAACCTGTTCGGTGTGCGCATCGCCTCGGCCCTTACTTCCGGCTTGAGCGTGCTGCTGGCCTACTTGATCGCCCGCCGCCTGTGGAATGACCCGCGCAAAAGCTTCGCCTGCGCCCTGCTCTACCTGAGCTTCGGCCTGGTGGCCGGTCAAGCGGGCTATTCCAACCTGGATCCGCAATTCACCCTGTGGGTCAACCTGAGCCTGGTAGCCCTGTGGTTTGCCCTCGACAGCCACACAGTGCGCGGTCGTCTGTGGGCCTGGGCCGTCGTGGGCCTGGCCTGCGCCCTGGGTTTCCTGACCAAGGGGTTCCTGGCCTTGGTTCTGCCGGTGTTGATCGCCGTGCCTTACATGCTCTGGCAACGCCGCCTGGGCGAACTGCTGCGCTATGGCCCGCTGGCCATGCTGGTGTGTTTGCTGGTGTGCCTGCCTTGGGCGTTGGCGATCCATCTGCAGGAACCGGACTTCTGGCGGTTCTTTTTCTGGAATGAACACATCCGCCGCTTCAGCGCCGACAACGCACAGCACGTGCGGCCGTGGTGGTTCTTCCTGCCGATCATCGCGGTGGCTTGCCTGCCCTGGGCTGGGCTGCTGCCGAACACCCTGCGCAAGACCTGGCAGGAAAAGCGCCAGCCGGCGATCGCTTTCCTGGCCCTGTGGCTGTTGTTGCCGCTGGGTTTCTTCAGCCTGAGCAACGGCAAGCTGCCGACCTACATCATGCCGTGCCTGCTGCCCCTGGCCTTGTTGATGGGGCATACGCTGGTCGGCCTGATCAACCAGCATAAAGCCCGCACGATCTGCCTCAATGGCCTGCTCAACTTCGTGATCGGCATGGCGGCCATGATCGTGCTGATCTACCTGCAAATCGCTCGACCGCTGTACAGCAACAGCCATGCGGAAATGTTCAGCCTGTCCCTGGCGTTTATCGTGTTGCTGGGGTGGATCCTCACCAACCTGCTACAAGCCTTCCGCCCGCTGACGCTGTGGGCGATGCCGGCCCTGGGCATCGGCTTGCTGGTGATCCTGCTGCCGGCAAGCATGCCGGAGTGGATCGCGGACAACGAAATGCCCGACCAGTTTGTGCTCGAACACTTGGAAGAACTGCAACAGACCCAAGCCCTGCTGAGCAATGAACTGGGGAATGCCAGTGCCTTGGCCTGGCGCCTGAAACGCCCGGAAGTCGCGTTGTATGACACCGAGGGCGAGCTGCGTTACGGCTTGCAGTACGCAGGGTCAGTGCAGCGCAAAGTGGGGTTGGACGACGTGCAGACCTGGCTCAAGGAAAAGCGCCAACAGGGCTCGGTCGGCGTGCTTCTGCGCGTCAACAGCACCAGTGAAATGCGCGAAGCCGGGCAACTGCCACCGGGTGGCAAACGCTACTACAAGGGCTCCCTCGAACTGATCATCTACCCGAAATCGCCGTGATGGCGGCTTTCTGGAAGACCGAACGCGGCGCCCTGCTGCTGTTGCTGGGCGTCACCGCCCTGCTTCTGCTGGCCGGTTTGGGCGCGCGCGACCTGTGGGGCCCGGAGACCCGATGGGCGAACATCGCCTTGCAGATGCTGCAGAGCGGTGACTATTTCGATCCCTACCTCAAGGGCGCGCCCTATTACGACAAACCCCTGCCCTCCTACTGGCTGATCACTGCCAGTGCCCACGTGCTGGGTGGCCTCGGTCCCTGGTCACTGCGCTTGCCGTCCGTGATCGGCGCCTGGCTGAGCGTGTGGCTGGTCTACCTGATCGGCGAACAGCTACTACGCAAGGGTACCGGGCTGATTGCCGGCTGGATGCTCGCCACCACCTTCTACTTCCTGTTCTGGGCGCGCGTAGCCACAGCGGACGTGCTGACGGTGTGTGGCGTGCTGGCGGCGGTGTGGTGGTACTGGCGCGGGCCGGAGGACACGCGGCTCGGTCGCTATACCGTGTTCTTCCTGCTGCTGGCCGTGACATCGCTGTTCAAAGGGCTGATCGGTTTTGTGCTGCCCGGCCTGGTGCTGCTACCGCACCTGCTGGCTGAGCATCGCTACAAACGCCATCTCAACCTGCGCCTGGTGTGTGCCTTGCTGATCGCTGCAGCGGTGTATGCCGTGCCCTTCGTGCTGTCCCATGTCTACGGCGCGCCCACCTATGGCGAAAGCGGCCTGGCGCTGGTGTTTCGCGAAAACGTGGTGCGGTTCTTCGATCCCTTCGACCACATGGGCCCGATCTACACCTACCTGATCTACCTGCCCGCCTACACCCTGCCCTGGGTGCCCTGCTGGCTGCTCGGTTTGTGGTTGGCGCTGCGGCACTGGCGCCAGACCCCGCCTAATGTGCGCTGGCTGGTGTGGGGCCTCGGTCTGTTGTTCGTGTTCTTTACCGCCAGCGGCAGCCGCCGCAGCTACTACGTACTGCCACTGGTGCCCTTCGCCCAATTGCTCGGCGCCTGGTGGGTCAGCGAACGCCTGCTGGCCAGGCCTGACAGCACACCGCGTTGGTTCAAGGGGTTCGCCATTGCCGCCACGCTGATGCTGTTGATACTCGGCGTGGTCTACCCCTGGAGCAACGGCAATGGCGGCGTGACGCGCTTTGCCGAGGACGTGCGAACCGAAGCGACGCAAAGCGCGCCGTGGGAGCAATGGCAACTCGTGTTGGTGGAAGCGGACAACAAAGTGCCGATGTACCTGCAAAACGGCGGCAAGCCGTTCTACTACGTGGCCGAGACCCAGGACTTCCCGCGCCAGGGCGATAGCGCGGCATTCCTGGTCTGGCTGGAAAAAACCAGCGGCAAGGCCTTCAATCCGCAACGCACGATCATTGTCGCGCAATACTCCAAGGACGATCCCGCGCCACTGGCTTATCTGGGTAAGGATCATCGGGTGATTGGCACCCAGCCGGATAATGGCGAGCGGCTTTTCCACAGGCGGGAGGATGGGAGCGTGGCGTTCATTCCCACGGTCCACTGAGCATCAGGGGTGGTTGTTTTTCCCTGGGGTCGGGACGTCGATGGGCGCAACGCTGCTGCTCAACCCCGCCACCTGCTCCTGCACCGCCCGCCCCTCCGCCCGATTGCGGATAAACCCAGCACGGGTAAACCGCTCCAGGAACGGCACCGGCAGGGTTTTGTCCGGTATCACTGCCGGCTGCTCGGCCGCATCACCGAACAGGGTATACGCGGCACTTGGCAAGTGCCGGGTGTTGAGGTCGCTGGTCAGCCGTCCTTCCTGCAACACAATCGCGCGGTTGGTGACCCGTTGCAGGTCGGACAGGCGCTGGGAAATGTAGAGGATCGCCACGCCCCGTGCGCGCTGGCTATCGATCAGGCCAAGCAGGCTTTCGGCGTCGGCTTCCGACAGGGCGGCAGTGGGTTCGTCGAGAATCAGGAATCGGGGTTTCTGGGCAAAGGCGCGGGCCAGCACCAGCAGTTGGCGGTCCGCCTGGCCGAGGCGTTCGACCGGGTGTTGCAGCGGCAGGTCCAGGCCCAGCCCGGCGGCGATGGCTTCGGCACGTTGCAGCAGGTTTTTGCGGTTGAGCAAGAAGTCGGCATCGGGTTGGCCCAGTTCATCGAGCAGCAGGTTCTCCGCCACACTCAGGCCGGGGGCGATCCCATCGTCGGGACGTTGGTGCACCGCCACAATGCCGACCCGGCGCGCCGACAACGGTGAGGTGAAACGTTGGCGCTGGCCATCGACCCACAGCTCACCGGCGTCCGGCGCCAGGGTGCCGCTGAGGATCTTTACCAGGGTCGATTTTCCCGCCCCCGTGGCGCCGAGCAACGCCACGCCTTCGCCCGGATAAATATCCAGGCTGACCTGATCCAGCGCCCGTTGGGCACCAAAGGTTTTGCACAGGCCAAGCAGGCGAATCAGGAACTTGGGGGCAACGGGGTTGCTCATGGCTCATCTCTAAGGCGGAACGGTGACTCATTACAACGCTCTGCGGCGCTGATTTATTCCGAACAACAATGAGTTATGTCCCGAATTAAATGCATTACCTCATGAACAATCCAATAGCTGAATCGCATAGCCAAAATCTTTTGAGTTATAAGGCACTTGTCAGCAGTTTGATGAATGCTTTCAGCACCGCAACCATGAATCCCACGGGGCCGCGGTAGAGTAGTGAGGGGTAGGACTGGTGGCATTTGGTCATGGTTTGTAAAGGGCCAGCAAGGCGTGTCGCTTTTAATTGCAGGACGTTTCCTAGACAATCCTCGCCGCCTTGTGCCTGCTGGGGTCGGTGGCTAGTCTTCGCTCCGTCACTGAACTTCAGTGATCGGGTTTAGCAGCCTGACTTCAATGGGCACACGGTTCACATCTGCGTTTATGGTGGCTGTGCGCGGGGCACCTCCGGGTGCGCTGGTTTTCCTATTGACCGGTCTGCTAACCCGCGTACAGCTGCCACCCGCGTTTAGCAGCGTCGGCGGTAGCTCCTTTACTCAATAGGAGTTGCACCATGAACAAAGCCCTACCCGACCCGCCCTGTGACCCCGCCAAAGACCGCGCCGCCTTCAACCGCGCCATTGACCATTACCTGCCTTCACAGGGTTTCCACGCCATCAACGAAGACCTCAGCTTCGAAGACGCCCTGCTCTACACCGCCAGTTTGCTCGACAGCGCTTCAGCGACTGCATTGGATTGCGGCGCGCTGCTGCCCAGCCCTGAGCGGGCCAAGATCCTGGCGGTGTGGCATTTACTCGAAATTGCCAAGACGACGGTGGATCGCTCCATCGCGTGCTTGAAACCGTCGCCTACCCCTGCCTGAACGCGATCAAAAAATGTAGGAGCTGGCTTGCCGGCGATGGTCTTCAACGATGACGCGGGGAACCAGACAGAACGCAGCGTTCTCACGTTTATCGCCGGCAAGCCGGCTCCGACAAGACCGCGTATCTACGATGCGAAGCGAGTCGCTCTTGATTTTGATCTTAGGTGCCCCGTCAAACACGCTGGCCGAACGCAGGCTTGAATCCGTGGGTAACCCGGCAGGACGCCGGGTTAGCCGCGCTGGGCCAAGGATGGCCCATCGCGGCGGCCCACGGATTCAAGCCGGAGTGAGGGCACACCGAGCCTAAGCGAGGTGCCGAGTGTTGGGGCAAGAGCGTTTTGCTTACTTTTGCGCTCTATCAAAAGTGAGCCGCCGTAAGGGCGGAACCCATACCCGCCGTTACCGCAGCAATGGATATGTACACCACCAAACCAGCTCCCACAAAAACACATCAGATCCTGCGACGCCGGTTGAGCTGGGGAATGGCCGCCTGAGGAACCTCCACCCGCTCCACCTGCGTCGCCGTCTGCGCCGCCAATTGCGCCAACGTCGGATGACTGAACAACGTCCGCGCATCCACCTCCAACCCCGCCTTGCGCATCCGCGCCACGAGATTCACCGCCAACAACGAATGCCCCCCCAACTCAAAGAAATGGTCATGCCGCCCCACCCGCTCAAGCTTCAGCACCTCAGCCCAAATACCGGCCATCAACGTCTCAACTTCCCCCACCGGCGCTTCATAAGCCCGACTCACCACCGACTCCAACCCCGGTTCCGGCAACGCCTTACGGTCAAGTTTTCCCGCAGGATTGAGCGGCAATTCATCCAACTGCACAAACGCCGCCGGCACCATGTACTCCGGCAACTGCTCCAGCACATGCGCGCGCAGGGCTTCCAGGCTCGGCGCCTCCCCACGCACAGTGAAATAGGCGACCAAACGCTCATCCCGAATCAACACCGCCACTTCCCGCAACGCCGGATGCGCCATCAACCTTGATTCAATTTCCCCCAGCTCCAAGCGCACGCCGCGCAGTTTGACCTGGAAGTCATTACGCCCAAGGAACTCAAGGTTGCCGTCCGGCAGGTAACGCACCAGGTCGCCAGTCCGGTACAGCCGGTCGCCGTCAACAAACGGGCTGTCGATAAACCGTTCGGCGGTCATCTGCTCCAGCCCCAGGTAACCACGGGCCACGCCGACCCCGCCGATATGCAATTGGCCACTGACCCCCATGGGCGTCGGCCTGTCATGTTCGTCCAGCACATACAGACGCGTGTTGTTGATCGCCCGGCCAATCGGCAGTTGCAGCGCAGGCACCGGCGCGTCGGGCTCCAGGGTCCAGGCGCTGCTGTCTACCGTGGCCTCGGTAGGTCCGTAGACGTTATGCAGGCGCACCTTGGGCAAGCGCGCCTGCACGCCACGGGACAGGGCTTCGGTGAGTTCGCCGCCGCCACACAGCACATCAGTAAGGCTGGTGCACAGGGCCGACTCTTCCAGTTCAAGAAACTGCTGGAGCATGGCCGGCACGAACTTGATCACGCTGATCTGCTGCTCGCGAATCACCTGCGCCAGGTACGCAGGCTCACGGTGACCATCAGGCCGGGCGAGCACCAACCGCATGCCGTTGGTGAGCGGCCAGAACAGCTCCCACACTGAGCCGTCGAAGCTGAAGGGCGCCCGTTGCAACAGGGCGCCGCCCTCGGCGTTGGGGCACAACTGCGAGCCCCAGTGCATCAGGTTACCGAGGCCCCGATGCTCGATCATCACGCCTTTGGGCGTGCCGGTGGAGCCCGAGGTGTACATCACGTAGGCCAGGTTGGCGACGCTCAAGCCCGGCACCAACGGATTGCCGATGGGTGCCTGGCTCCAGGCGCAGTGGTCGAAGTCGATCACCGGGATCGACACATCACCCGGCAAGTCGCGGGTTGCCGCGTGCACCAGCAGTGCAACCGGTTGGCTGTCGTGGAGCATGTAGGCCAGGCGCTCGCGCGGGTAGCCAGGGTCCAGCGGCACATAGGCGCCGCCGGCCTTTAGGATCGCCAGCAAACCCACCACCAGATCCAGCCCGCGCTCGACGCACAGCGCCACGCGGGAATCCGGCTGCACCCCGCGTTCGCGCAGGTGGAAGGCCAGTTGATTGGCGCGTTCGTTAAGCTCGCGGTAGGTCAGTTGCCGCTCGCCGGCCTGCACCGCCACGGCGTGGGGAATGTGCCGCGCGTGGGCTTCGAACAGCGCCTGCACGGTGAGGGTTTCGGGGTATGCGGTTTCAGTGGCGTTGAAGTCCACCAGCAAGGTGTTCAACTCGCGGGCGGGCAGAACCTGAATTTCACACAGTGGCGTTTGCGGTGCCTGCTCCAGCGTGTCCGCCAGGTTGACCAGCACGGTTTCGAGGTAATCCAACAAGCGCTCGGCGCCGACCTGGCGCGGGGCCTTGGCCTTGATCCGAAAGCCGCTGGCGATGTCGTCCACGGTCAGCATCAGCGGGTAACTGAGGATGTCTTCACTGCTGAGCAAGGCGATGCCCGGCACCAGGATCAGGTCACGATCGGCGTCGGTGTGGCGGTAGTTGAGCAGGCTGTTGAAGAGTGGCGATGCACTGCTGCAACGCTGGGCCAACGCCAGCGATGCCTGTTCATGGGCGAGCAAGGCGCTGAGCCGAGCGTGGGTATCGATCAGGGCATCGGCGACGTTTTTCCCGGCCAGGCGCACTCGCAGCGGCAAGGTGTTGATGAACATGCCCAGGGCCCGATCAGCGCCCTCGCCCGCCTGCAAACGGCCGAGCAAAACCGTGCCGAACACCACGTCATCGCGGCCCGCTACGCGGCTGAGCACCTGGGCCCAGGCCAGATGGAACAGGCTGGCCGCGCTCACGCCCAACCCGCGCGCCTGGGCACGCAGGCGCTGATTGAGCCGGTCGCTCAGTGCGCGTTCGGCTTCACCGGTGTGCGCCCGGTCCGCCTGGCGTTCCTTAAGCCCGAAGGCCAGCGTCGGCTCGTCGATATCACCCAGTTGCTCGCGAAAGAACGCCTCATGCCCGGCCTGACGTGCCGGCGAACGGGCTTGCGTCACCACATTGCGATACGGCACCGGCACCGGCAGTTGTGCCTGCTGGCCGAGTAAATGGGCACGGAGTTCCTGCATCAGGATCGTGGTGGACGTAGCATCGTTGACCAAGTGATGGAAGCGCAGACGAGCGATCCAGCGTTGGTGCTGCGGTTCTTCGGCATAGTCCAGGGCCATGAGTGGCGCCTGGCGCAAATCCAGCGGTAAATAGTCCTCGCGCAACGGTTCAACACGTAACAGCGCCTCGCGCCACACCACTTGCATCGGCTGCTCCAGGGCATCCCATACCAGGCTGGTGCGCAGGATATCGTGGCGATTGATCACCTGTTGCAGGGCCTGGGCAAACGCGTCCAACTGCTCACGCCGGGCAAAACTGAACAACGCTTGTTGCTGGTACGGATCACGCTCGTCGGTGATGTGGTGGTAGAGCAAGCCCTCCTGCAGCGGCGCCAGCGGGTAGACGTCCTGCACGTTGGCCGCGCCGCCGGGAATGCTCGCGACAATGCGCGCCAGGCTCGCCGGATCCAGTTCGGCCAGGTGAGGTTCGTCCACCTCGCCGTATTCACTGGCCGCCGCCAAGGCTGCCAGGGTCGGCTGGCCGAACAGCACCTGCACATCGGCACGCAGCCCGACCTGGCGCATGCGCTGCACCAATTGCACGGCCAGCAACGAATGCCCGCCGAGTTCGAAAAAGTGGTCGTGGCGCCCGATCTGCTGCACGTGCAACAGCTCGGCCCAGAGTTGCGCCAACAAGGATTCCACCCCGGCGTGCGGCGCTTCATACAGGCGCGTGACAAAGGCATCCTGGGTCGGCGCCGGCAACGCCTTGCGGTCGAGTTTGCCGTTGGCGGTCAGGGGCAGCGCGTCCAGTTGCGTGTAGGCGGCGGGCAGCATGTAATCAGGCAGCGAGGCCTGCAGGTGGGTGCGCAGGGCGTCGATCTGCACCGCTTCGCGGGGGACGAACCAGGCGAGCAATTGCCCATCGCGTGACTGCACCACCGCCTCCTGCACGTGCGGATGAGTGGCCAGGGCGGATTCGATTTCGCCCAGTTCGATGCGCATGCCACGGATTTTCACTTGGTCGTCGTTGCGCCCCAGGTATTCAAGGTTACCCTCCGGCAGCCAGCGCGCGAGGTCGCCGGTGCGGTACATGCGGCCTTCGATAAACGGGTCGTCGAGGAAGCGTTCGGCACTGAGCTCGGGGCGGTTGAGGTAGCCCCGTGCGACACCTTTGCCGCCGACGTACAACTCCCCCGGTACACCGATGGGCACCGGGCGTTGCTGTGCATCCAGCAAGTACACTGTCGCATTGGCGATGGGCGCGCCGATGTGCAACGGCTGGCCCACTTCCATGGGACCGGAGGTGGCGACCACCGTGGCTTCGGTGGGGCCGTAGTTGTTGATCACCGCAAAGGACTGCGCTTGGGTAAAAGACCGCAATCGGTCGCCGCCGATCAGCAGGGTGCGCAGGGTCGGATGTTGCAGGCCTTGGCTGAAAGCGTACTCGGCCACGGGCGTCGGCAGGAAACCTACTTGCAGCGGCTGCGCCTGCCACCAGTTGAGCAGCGCGTCGATATCTTCGGCGCCGTCATGAGCCGGCGGCAGGTGCACGGTGGCGCCCACGCACAGCGCAGGCCAGATTTCCCAGGCCATCGCGTCAAACCCGAAGCCGGCGACACTGGCGGTGTGGCTGCCGGCGCGCAGGTCAAAGGCCTGGCAATGCCAGTCCACCAGGTTCGAGACGGTGTGATGCTCGACCATCACGCCCTTGGGCAGGCCGGTGGAGCCTGAGGTGTAGATCACATAGGCGAGGTTGGTGGCGCTGACCGGCACGCGGGGGTTGGTGCCCAGGTGGAAGGTCGGGCGATCCAGCTGGATCACTGGCACCTCCAGCGCAGGCAAACGCGTCAGCAGATCGTGCTGGGTGAGCACCACCACCGGATCGCTGTCTTGCAGCAAATAGCTCAGGCGCTCGGCGGGATGGGCCGGGTCTACGGGTACGTAGCAGGCGCCGGATTTCAGGGTCGCCAGCAACCCCACCAGCGTCTCCAACCCGCGCCGCGCCAGGATCACCACGCGGTCGTCCGGCTGTACACCACGCTCCAGCAGTTGATGGGCCAGCGCATTGGCCTGCTGGTTGAGCTGGGCGTAGCTCAACTGCCGGCCTTGGTACACCGCCGCCACGGCGTCCGGCGTGCGTGCGGCCTGGGCTTCGACGCGGCCGTGCAGGGTTTGCACCGGCGCGTTGGCCTGGGCGGTGGCGTTCCAGAGTTGCAGCTGGGCCTGTTCGGCGGGCGTCACCAGGGAGAAATCACTGATCTTCAGCGCGACGTCCTCCAACCCTTGCTCCAGCAGCCAGGTAAAGCGCTGCGCCAGGGCGAGTACTTCATCGTGCTGGAAGTACGCTTCGTTGTAGACGCAATGCAGGCACGCGGTGTCCTGGTAACGGTTGCTGCGCAGGTGGATCGCCAGCGGCAACGGCTCATGATGGTTGGACACCTTGACCGCACGGGCCTCAGTGGTGCCGTAGCGCAGTTCATGATCGTCCTGTTCGAAGGACACCGACAGGTCGAACAACTGACCACGATCGGTGCGGCGCAAGCCCAGCTCACGGTTCATCTCGCTCAGGGGAAAACGTTGGTGGCGGAAGTCCTGCTTCAGCTGGTCGCGAACCCCACGGACTAAAGCGCTGAACGGCAACTGCTCATCGAACTGCAAACGCACGGCGCTGACCTGGGTGAACAGCCCGACGGTGGAACGAAAACGCGCATTGGAGCGGTTAAGAATCGGCAGCCCCACCACCCATTCCGGGCGCTGGGCGGTGCGGGTGAAATACACATACATCGCCGCCAGCAGTACATGAAATGCCGAGGACTGGTAACGGTTCGCCACTTGTTCCATGCGGTTGAGCAGCGCCACCGGAAACGCTTGGGCCAGCGTATTGCTGGACGCCTTGGCATTATTCCGCGGCGTCAGCAATGGTTCCGGCAGCACCTGGTATTTGCCCAGCCAATACCCACGGTCGCGGGCGTAGCGGGCCGAGGCGTGATAGCGCTCATCCGCGTCAATAAAGTCGATGTAGGACGGCGCAAGCAGCTCCGGTTGCCGAGCTTGTTGCAGGTCGGTGTACAGCCGGGCCAGGGATTGCAGCATCTGGCCGAAGCCCCAGCCGTCGAGGATCAGGTGGTGGGCCTGGGTGCCGAGGCGGTAGTGGTCGTCGTCGAGTTTGACCAGAAAGAAGCGAAACAGCGGCGCGCCCTGCAGGGTGAATGGCCAGGCCATTTGTGCCTGCATCAGCGCATGGCTTGCAGCCTTTGGATCAGGCTCGCCGGAAACATCATGCAGGGCCATGTCGACAGGCACCGTGGTAGCGAAGGTCTGCCGAGGCAAACCGTTGGCGTCGGTGTGCAGTTGCGTGCGTAACGCATCGTGCTTGAGCACCAGCAACTCGATGGCGCGCTGCATCAGGTCTTGCGCGATGGGGCCGGCAAAATCCACATAGCCGCCGATGTTGTACAGCGGCGAATCGCCCACGCGCAGTTGGTCGAGCCAGATGTCCTGTTGGGCGGCGGTGAGGGGGAAGCTGGAGGAATGCTTCATAAGATCCTTCTCATGGGGTTCAGGCACTGGCCGCGCAGGGAGGCCCATTACGACGAATAGGCCGGATTGGAGCATGAGGGATCGAGGCTGTCTGACACCCTAAACCCGGACATCCAAATGGATAGATTGAGCTTGGCTGAAGGTTCACTGCTGAAACGATTAAAGCTGTGTAGGAAATTGGCTACACCTGGCCGCTGTAAGTATTCATCGATAGTTTTTAAAAATAATTATTTTTCGTTATTTATCAATTTGTTAAATAAATATAAACGTCTCTTCTGATTTATTTCGGCCGGAATTGCCTCTCAGAAACGTCGAATTAATGACGTGGTTTTTATGGCAGGTTGTGTCCCTCGTTTCAGCTACATACGTAGGACGAATCCCCTGGCTAAATACAATCTCGACTACCGACTCTGGTGTGTGAGCAACGGATCGCCCCCGCAGTGGCCCAGAGAGTCTGTTGAAGGTTTTCGATTTCAAGGATGAGATGGCTATGAGTTTGACCAGCAGTATTGCCAACCCGCAAAGCCCGAATTTCTATGCCGAAATGGGCGAGTTAATTGCCAGTAGTGGCCAAACGGATTTCGCCGCACACATGCTGCACCTGGTGGACAAGTGGGTGTCGATCCATCTGGTGGACCTCAGCGAATGGACCCTCGACGAGCTGCGCAGCCGCGTGCTCGATATCAAGCTGCTTGGCAGCGCCGGCCAGACCCAGGACCTGCCGCCGCTGGTGCTGAACTCCATGGATGACCACCCGTTGCTGCGGGAAATGCTTGGCATGCAGGACCCGCTGTTGATCCAGTTGAAGGCCAAGGCCAAGAGCGTGTTCCCGCGTGGCACCTCACACCAGTGCAACCTGGTGTCGCGCCAGGGCAACCGGCGCTGCGTGATTTCGTTTTATCGCCCACCTAACCATCGCGGGTTTTCCCTGGCCGAGTTGTCGTTTCTCAAGTGCCTGTCGGACACCCTGCTGCCACTGATCGAATGCCACGCCCAGAGCCTGCGCCAGGCGCCCCATCCCGAGGCCGAACCGGCCCACACTTTGCTGGAGCAATCCCAATTGCAGCGTGAGTTCTACAAGCGCTTGTCCCTCGGTGAAATCACCCTGTCGGCACGCGAACAAGAGGTGTGCCTGGGCCTGCTGACCGGTGGCACCGTGCCGCAAATGGCGGAAAAACTCAGCGTGAAGAACAGCTCCATCGAAACCTACCTCAAGCGCGCCGCCGCCAAGTTGGGCGTGAGTGGCCGACATGGCCTGGCCAAATGGATGGTTGGTGCCTGATGAATAAATTGAGCGCATTGGCGATGGCAGGGCTGCTTGGCGGCTGCTCGTTGATACCGGATTATCACCGGCCTGCGGCGCCCGTGCCGGCGCAGTATCCCCAGGAAGGGGTGTACGCGCTGGCGCAATCCGGCACGTCGGACTGGCGGCAGTTGTTTCATGACCCGGCGTTGCAACGGTTGATTGGCGAGGCCTTGGTCAACAACCGCGACCTGCGGGTGGCGGCGCTGAACGTCGAGGCGTTCCAGGCGCAGTACCGCATCCAGCGTGCGGACCTGTTTCCGGCCGTTTCTGCCACCGGGGCCGGGCAACGCCGGCGTTTGCCGGGGGATGTGACCGGCACGGGCAAATCTGCCATTACGTCGAGCTATTCCGCGACCCTGGGCATCAGCGCCTATGAACTGGATCTGTTCGGCCGCATCCGCAGTCTCAGCGAACAGGCGATGCTCACCTACCTGGGTACCGAAGAGGCCCGGCGCAGCGCGCAGTTGAGCCTGGTGGCCAACGTCGCCAATGCCTACCTGACCTGGCGCGCCGACCAGGAACTGCTGGCCCTGGCCCGACAAACCCTGGTGGCCAACGAGCACAGCCTGCGCCTCACCAGCCGCAGTAAAACCGCCGGCAAGGCGTCGGCACTGGATGTGGTGCAAGCCAGCACCAGCGTCGAAAGCACCCGCGCCAGCGTGGCCCGTTATGAGCGCCAGGTCGCCCAGGACCTGAACAGCCTGGCTCTATTGGTGGGTGGCCCGGTGGACGAACAACTGCCGTCGCGCCCACTGGCGGATGACTTGGTCGCAAGGGTACCGGCCGGCCTGCCTTCGGACCTGCTGCAACGCCGTCCGGATATCCTCCAGGCCGAGTACCAACTGCGCGCCGCCAATGCCAATATCGGCGCCGCACGCGCTGCGTTTTTCCCTTCTGTGAGCCTCACCGCCAATGCGGGCAGCACCAGTACAGAGCTGTCGGGACTGTTCAAGGGCGGCTCCGGCAGTTGGACGTTCCAGCCGCAGATCAACCTGCCGATCTTCAACGCCGGCAGCCTGCGCGCCAGCCTCGACTACGCCAAGCTGCAAAAGGACATTACGGTGGCGCAGTACGAAAAATCCATCCAGACCGCCTTCCAGGAAGTCGCCGATGGCCTCGCGGCCCGGCAGACCTATACCGACCAGTTGGAGGCACAACGGGATTTCGTCGTGGCCAACCAGCAGTATTACAACCTGGCCGAACACCGCTACCGCAGCGGTGTGGACAGCAACCTCACCTTCCTGGATGCGCAACGTACGCTGTTCAACTCGCAGCAGGCGCTGATCGTCGACCGCCTGGCGCAGTTGGTGGCCGAGGTGAAGTTGTATACGGCGCTGGGCGGTGCGTGGCAGGTCAGCGCAAGCCCGACTGCCGCAGCCGATACTCCCCCGGCGTCACCTGCGCATACCGAAGGAAAAACCGGCTGAAATACGCCGGGTCCTTGAAGCCGAGCTGGTAGCAGATTTCATTGGCGGAACTGCCGGTGAACAGCAGCAGGCGCTTGGCTTCCTGCATCACGCGCTCAAGAATCAGGCGCTTGGACGGCAGGTCGGCCAGGCGCCGGCATACCTCATTCAGGCGTGCCTCGGTCACGCCAATCCCCTCGGCATAGCGCGCCAGCGGCCAGTGTTCCAAGTAGTGCGCCTCGATCAACTCGTTGAAGCGATGGAAGATGCGCAGGTCTTCGTGGCGGGTCGGGCGCGCGGGTAACGAGTGGGCGCACAGCCGCAGCAGGCGAATCATGATCAGCCGCGTCAGGCTATCCAGTGCCGCCGCGCGCCCTGCCCGCTCGGCGTTGATCTCATCGTTCAACTCTTCGAACAATCGATCCAGGCCTTGATCACCCACCGTCAGCGCCACGCAGGCGGCGCCGGACGCCAGGCTGGGGTCGGCGTCGATCAATCCCCACACCAACTGCTGACGCACGGTCAGCACATGCCCATCGGCATCCGCCTCGGTGACGAAGGCGTGGGGCACCGTGGGCGGCGTGAGGAAGAACATCGGCCCGGACTCCAGGTACTGACGGTCATCCAAGTACACCCGCACCGCGCCGCTTTTCACGTAATGCACCTGGAAAAACCGGTCATGCCGATGCACGGGCATGTTGCGCCCGAAAAAGCCCGCCAGGTTGCCGAGCTTGTCGTAGTGCACCTCGGCATCGCTGTAACGCTGGTCGTAGACCTGCCCGATATTGATATTGGGAATCGGCTGCACGCTGCCCCCTTGTTGTTATTTGAATGCCAGGGATTTTGCCACGCTTGACGGTAGTTAACATATTAATTATAACGTTAACAACTTAACGAACTGCCTATGCAGCAGTCGCCACCGCCAGGAGAAACGCATGAGCCGTACCCTGCATGATGTTGCCAGCGGCACCCTGTTCGGCGTTGCGCTGAACTACCAGGGCCTGCTGGACCAGCATCTCGCCGCCTTCCAGCAGGCGCCCTACCAGAAGCCGCCGACCAAGCCGGTGCTGTTTATCAAGACCCCGAATACGCGCAATCAGCACGATGCGGTGGTGCGTCACCCACAGGGCGAACGCCTGCAACCCGGCCCGGCATTGGGCGTGGTGATCGGCCAGCGCGCCAGCCGCGTCAGCCTGGACAATGCCATGGCCCACGTGGCCGGTTATGCGGTGGTCAACGAGTTCAGCCTGCCGGAAGACAGCTACTACCGCCCCGCCGTCAAAGCCAAATGCCGCGATGGGTTCTGCGCGCTGGGGCCGGCGTTCGTGCCACGGGACCAGGTGGGCAACCCCAACCAACTGAGCCTCAAGCTGTGGGTCAACGGCGAACTGCGCCAGGAAAACTCCACCGCGAACTGGGTGCGGGACATCCCGCAATTGATCGCAGAGATCAGCGAGTTCATGACCCTGTACCCCGGCGACGTGCTGATCACCGGCACGCCCGAAGACCGTGTGGATGTGGTGCCGGGCGACACCGTTGAAGTAGAGATCAGTGGCGTGGGCCGCCTGACCAGCCATATCCAGGCGGAGACCCCAGCATGAAACACGCCCGCATCCGCTATGAAGATAAAATCCACGCCGTAACGGTCGAAGCCGACAATGCCGTACGCCTGAACGACGGTCGCCTGCTCGCCGAAGATCAGGTCGAGTGGCTGCCCCCGGCCACCGGCAACATGTTCGCCCTCGGCTTGAACTACGCTGACCACGCCGCTGAACTGGCCTTCACGCCGCCGACCGAACCGCTGGCGTTCATCAAGTCCGTCGGCACCTACACCGGCCACCGCCAGGTCACCTGGCGCCCGGATAACGTCGCCTACATGCACTACGAGTGCGAGCTGGTGGCGGTCATCGGCAAGGCCGCGCGCAACGTCAAACGTGCCGACGCCCTGGACTACCTGACCGGCTACACGGTGTGCAACGACTACGCGATCCGCGACTACCTGGAAAACTACTACCGCCCCAACCTGCGCGTGAAAAACCGCGACGCCACCACCCCGGTCGGCCCGTGGATCGTCGACGTGGCTGAAGTGCCCGACCCAGGCAACCTGACCCTGCGTACCTGGATCAACGGTGAACTGCGCCAGGAGGGCAGCACCCGCGACATGATTTTCGACATCCCCTATCTCATCGAATACCTGTCTAGCTTCATGACCTTGCAACCGGGCGACATGATCGCCACCGGCACGCCCGAGGGCCTGGCCGATGTGGTGCCTGGCGATGAAGTGGTGGTGGAAGTCGAAGGCGTGGGCCGCCTGGTCAACCGAATTGTCAGCGAGGCGGAGTTCTTCTCTGCCCGGAAAGAGGCGTAAGCAGCATGATCAAACACTGGATCAACGGCCGCGAGGTCGAAAGCAAAGACACCTTTATCAACTACAACCCGGCCACCGGCGAAGCGATTGGTGAGGTTGCCAGCGGCGGTGCCGAGGAAGTCGCGTTGGCCGTGGCGGCAGCCAAGGAAGCCTTCCCCAAGTGGGCTAATACTCCGGCCAAGGAGCGCGCACGCCTGATGCGCAAGCTCGGTGAATTGATCGAACAGAACGTGCCGCACCTGGCCGAGCTGGAAACCCTCGACACCGGCCTGCCCATCCACCAGACCAAGAACGTGTTGATCCCACGGGCTTCGCACAACTTCGACTTCTTCGCCGAAGTCTGCACGCGCATGGACGGCCACAGCTACCCGGTGGACGACCAGATGCTCAACTACACCCTCTACCAACCGGTAGGCGTGTGCGGGTTGGTGTCGCCGTGGAACGTGCCGTTCATGACCGCCACTTGGAAGACCGCGCCGTGCCTGGCACTGGGTAATACGGCAGTGCTGAAGATGTCGGAACTGTCGCCGCTGACCGCTAATGAACTGGGGCGCCTGGCGGTGGAAGCCGGCATCCCCAACGGCGTGCTCAATGTGATCCAGGGCTATGGCGCCACGGCCGGTGATGCGCTGGTGCGCCACCCGGACGTGCGGGCAATTTCCTTTACCGGCGGCACCGCCACCGGCAAGAAGATCATGCAGACCGCTGGCCTGAAGAAGTACTCCATGGAGCTGGGCGGCAAGTCGCCGGTGCTGATCTTCGAGGACGCCGACCTGGAGCGCGCCCTCGACGCGGCGCTGTTTACCATCTTCTCCCTGAACGGCGAGCGCTGCACCGCCGGCAGCCGGATCTTTATCCAGGAAAGCGTGTACCCGCAGTTCGTCGCCGAATTTGCAGCGCGCGCCAAACGCCTGATCGTCGGTGACCCTCAGGATCCGAAGACCCAAGTCGGTTCGATGATCACCCAGGCGCATTACGACAAGGTCACCGGCTACATCAGGATTGGTCTCGAGGAAGGCGCCACCTTGCTCGCCGGTGGCCTGGAACGCCCGGCCAACCTGCCGGCGCATTTAAGCAAAGGGCAGTTCATCCAGCCGACCGTATTTGCCGATGTGAACAACAAGATGCGCATCGCCCAGGAAGAAATCTTCGGCCCGGTGGTGTGCCTGATCCCGTTCAAGGACGAAGCCGAGGCCCTGCAATTGGCCAACGACACCGAGTACGGCCTGGCCTCCTACATCTGGACCCAGGACATCGGCAAGGCCCATCGCCTGGCGCGCGGGATTGAAGCCGGCATGGTATTTATCAACAGCCAGAACGTGCGCGACCTGCGCCAGCCGTTCGGCGGGGTCAAGGGCTCCGGCACCGGGCGTGAAGGTGGCCAGTACAGCTTTGAAGTGTTTGCCGAGATCAAGAACGTGTGCATTTCCATGGGCAGCCATCACATCCCGCGTTGGGGTGTGTAGTTCGCACATGTTTGCTTTCCTGTGGGAGCCGGGCTTGCCCGCGATGCAATCGACTCGGTACACCTGAGACACCGCGTCGCCTGCATCGCGGGCAAGCCCGGCTCCCACAAGGATCTCGCTGGCCTTACAACAATAACTATTCAGGAGAATCATCATGGGCGAAGTGGTCCTGGCGGCGAAGATCTGCCACGTACCGTCGATGTACCTGTCGGAACTGCCCGGCAAGCATCACGGCTGTCGCGAAGCGGCGATTGCCGGGCATAAGGAAATCGGCCGTCGCGCCCGCGAACTGGGCGCCGACACGGCGGTAGTGTTCGACGTGCACTGGCTGGTCAACAGCGGTTACCACGTCAACTGCGGCGAGCAGTTCCAGGGCACCTACACCAGCAACGAGCTGCCGCACTTCATCAAGAACATGGACTACGCCTACCCCGGTTGCCCCGAGCTGGGCGAATTGATCGCCGCCGAGGCCAACGCGGCCGGCGTGCGCAGCATGGCCCACAACATCCCGAGCCTGGAGCTGGAATACGGCACGCTGGTGCCCATGCGCTACATGCACATGGGGGTGCCGGAGGATGAGACATTCAAGGTCATTTCCATCGCCGCCTGGTGCGCCTGGCATCGCCTGGAAGACAGCTTTGCCTTTGGCGCCGCCGTGCGCCGGGCCATCGAGAAGAGCGACCGCAAGGTGCTGGTGCTGGCCTCCGGCTCACTGTCCCACCGCTTCTCGGATGACCGCCAGGCCGAAGCGAATATCCACAACTGGACCCGCGAGTTCGACAAGCAGATGGACCTGCATGTGGTGGAGATGTGGAAGCAAGGCCGCTTCAAGGAGTTCTGCGCGATGCTGCCGGACTACGCCGAACACTGCTTCGGCGAAGGCAAGATGCACGACACCGCCATGCTCCTGGGGCTGCTCGGTGGGCCGGACTATGCCAAGGCGGCGGAGATCATTACGCCGCCGTTCGGCAGCTCGGGCACCGGCCAGATCAACGCGATTTTCCCGCTGTAAACCTGGGAGAAACCCATGCCGCACTTTATCGCCGAGTACACCGACAACATCGAACAACAGGCCGACCTGCCCGGCCTGTTTGAACAGGTCCACCGCGTGCTGGGAGACAGTGGCGTATTCCCCCTCGGCGGTATCCGCAGCCGTGGCGTGCGCCTGGACACCTGGCGCATGGCCGACGGCAAGCACGACTACGCCTTTGTGCACATGACCCTCAAGGTCGGCCACGGTCGCGACCTGGCCACGCGCCAAGCGGTAGCCGAGGCGTTGTTTGCGGTGATCACCACACACTTCGCCGAGCTGCAGGCGCAACGTTTGCTGGCGCTGTCGTTCGAGATGGTCGAGCTGCACCCGCAGCTGAATTTCAAGCAGAACAATGTGCATGCGTTCCTGAACAACCCGACGGGGTAGATCCCGTCGCTCCCCTCACGGCCTCTCAGACAAAAAGTACAACATCATGAGCACAGCCCAATCGACTGCCAGCCGCGTGCTGGCCGAGCATGACCGCACCCATCGTTCAGTGACCTGGCGCCTGATGCCGCTGTTGCTGGTGTGTTACCTGTTCGCCCATCTGGACCGCATCAACATCGGCTTCGCCAAGATGCAGATGAGCAGCGACCTGCAGTTCAGCGACACGGTGTACGGCTTCGGCGCCGGGTTGTTCTTTATCGCCTACGCGTTGTTTGGCGTGCCGAGCAACATGGCGCTGGACCGCGTCGGCCCACGGCGCTGGATCGCCAGCCTGATGGTGGTGTGGGGCCTGCTGTCCACCGGCATGCTGTGGGTAGACAGTGCCAAGGGCTTCTACGTGCTGCGCTTTCTGCTGGGGGTCGCCGAGGCCGGCTTTTTCCCAGGCATCCTGGTGTTTCTCAACCGCTGGTACCCGGCACGCCGCCGCGCCCAGGTCACCGCGTTGTTTGCCATCGCCGTGCCCATGGCCGGCGTGCTGGGCGGGCCGTTGTCCGGGGCGATCCTCGAACATTTCCATGATGTGGGCGGCCTGCGCGGCTGGCAGTGGATGTTCCTGATCGAGGGCCTGCCGGTGGTGCTGCTGGGGCTGGTGGTGCTCAAGTGGTTGCCGGACGGTTTCGACTCGGTGCACTGGTTGACCGCCGAGCAAAAACTTCAGTTGCACACCCAACTGCGCAGCGAAGAACAGCGCAAGACCATCACCTCGTTCGGCGGCATCCTGCGCGACCCGCAGGTGTGGTTGCTGGTGGCGGTGTATTTCGCGGTGATGCTGGCGGTGAACACCCTGGCGTTCTGGATGCCCACGCTGATCCACGGCGCCGGTATCGGCCGCGACAGCCAGGTCGGCCTACTGAGTGCCGTGCCGTACCTGGCCGGGTGTTTCTTCATGATCGGATGCGGGCGCTCGTCCGATCGCCACCGCGAACGTCGCTGGCACCTGTGCGTGCCGCTGCTGATGGCTGCCGTCGGCATCGCCGTGGCGGGCCTGGCGCCGGGCAACCCGCTGCTGGTGATGGGCGGGTTGGTGGTCGCTGGCATGGGTGCCAGCGCGGCCTTGCCGATGTTCTGGCAACTGCCGCCAGCGTTTCTCTCCAACACCACCCAGGCGGCCGGCATCGCCATGATCAGCTCGTTCGGCAGCGTCGCCGCGTTCCTCGCGCCCTACCTGATCGGCTGGATGCGCGACGCCACCCAGAGCGCCAGCCTGGCGCTGTACGTACTCGCTGCATTTATCGCCCTCGGCGGCCTGCTGGTGCTGCGCACCCACGCCGCCATCGTCAATCCCCTTTAAGGACCGTTGCCATGCTCGACTCCCTGCAAATTCTTGCCGCCGCTGCCCACCTGGACCGCGCCGAACGCAGCCGCGAACAAGTGCGCCAGTTTTCCCTCGACTACCCAGGCATCACCATTGAGGATGCCTACGCGATCCAACGCGCCTGGGTCGCGCAGAAGATTCAAGACGGCCGCACGCTGAAGGGCCACAAGATCGGCCTCACCTCGCGGGCCATGCAGGTTTCGTCAAACATCACCGAACCGGACTACGGCGCCCTGCTCGATGACATGTTCTTCGACGAAGGCAGCGACATTCCCTTCGAACGCTTCATCGTGCCGCGAGTGGAAGTGGAGCTGGCGTTTATCCTCGGCAAACCCCTCAAGGGCCCGAACTGCACGGTGTTCGATGTGCTCGACGCCACCGAATGGGTGATCCCGGCGCTGGAGATCATCGACGCACGCATCCAGCAGGTCGACCCGCACACCAACGCGACGCGCAAGGTCTTTGACACCATCTCCGACAACGCCGCGAATGCCGGCGTGGTGCTGGGCGGCCGTGCCGTGCGCCCCACCGAGATCGACCTGCGCAAAGTGCCGGCGGTGCTGTACCGCAACGGCGTGATCGAGGAATCCGGCGTTTCCGCCGCCGTGCTCAACCACCCGGCCAAAGGCGTGGCCTGGCTGGCGAACAAACTGACACCGTATGACGTAACCCTGCTGCCGGGGCAGATCATCCTCGGCGGCTCGTTTACGCGCCCGGTCGCGGCTCGCCCTGGCGACACCTTCCACGTCGACTACGACCTGCTCGGCTCGATCGCCTGCCGCTTCGTCTGAACCCTGGAGGATTGCCATGGACATGCCCGTCAACCGCTTCAAACAACGCCTGCGCAACGGCGACGTACAGATCGGCCTGTGGCTCGGCATGGCCGACGCCTATTGCGCGGAACTGGCCGCCAATGCCGGTTTCGACTGGCTGCTGATCGACGGCGAACATGCGCCCAACCACCTGCAAGGCATGCTCGCCCAGTTGCAGGCCGTGGCACCCTACCCCAGCCAGGCGCTGATCCGCCCGGTGATCGGAGACAGCGCATTGATCAAGCAACTGCTGGATATCGGCGCCCAGACCCTGCTGGTACCTATGGTCGAAAGTGCCGCCCAGGCCCGCGAACTGGTGCGCGCGATGCGTTATCCACCCCAAGGGATCCGGGGTGTGGGCAGTGCACTAGCGCGGGCTTCACGTTGGAACAGCATCCCTGGCTACCTCGACCAGGCGGATGAACAGATGTGCCTGCTGGTGCAGATCGAAAACCTTGAAGGCCTGGCTAACCTGGATGAGATTGCCGCCGTCGAGGGCGTAGACGGTGTGTTTATAGGCCCGGCGGATTTGAGTGCGTCGATGGGGCATCGCGGCAATCCTGGGCATCCCGAGGTGCAAGCGGCGATTGAAGACGCCATCGGGCGCATCGTGAAGTCGGGCAAGGCGGCAGGCATTCTCAGCGCGGATGAAGGCTTGGCGCGGCGCTACATCGAGCTGGGCGCGACCTTTGTGGCAGTGGGCGTGGATACCACGGTATTGATGCGCGGATTGCAGGCGCTGGCCGGCAAGTTCAAAGGCGTTCCCACGCCAACCCACGCCGGTAGCGTGTATTAACCCCCTGTAGGAGCCCGGTTTGCCGGCGATGGCGATCTTGAAGACGCTATCGCCGGCAAGCCGGGCTTCTACAGGGGGGTGACTCAACGCCTGAGGTTGATGTTCTTCAAGTCATCCAGCAGACCCAACAGGGTCTGCAACTTCTCTTCACCCAACTGATCCTGCAAGCGCTGGTAGTTGGCCTCCATGCATTGGCTCATGGACTCGAAACTCGCCTTGCCCTTGTCGGCCAATGTCACCAGCACCCGGCGCTGGTCCTGCTCGGCTTTGCGCCGGTGCACCATGCCGGCGGTTTCCATGCGCACCAGCACGCCGGTCATGCTCGGCTTGAGGATGCAGGCCAGTTCGGCCAGTTGGTAGATCTCCAACTCACCGTACTGTTCAAGGATGCGGATGATCCGCCATTGCTGTTCGGTCAGGCCGTGTTCGTTCAAGGACGGGCGAAAGAAACTCATCGCGGCTTCGCGGGCTTGCAGCAAGGTCAAGGTCAGGGACTGGCGAGGTTTGAGCATAGGATCAGGGTCACGACGTATTTAGTTAATAATTTAACGAAACTCTAGCATTCCCAGTCCTGGAGCGCGCTATAACTTGTCTATCGCACCGCCCATGGCGCGCAGAATCAAAAGCCTGGGCACGCAGGATCAAGACTTCCACCCCGCCAGGGCCCCTAATGGAGGCATCCGCTTTAGAGCCTTCCTTCACCTTTTCAGGCTGCGCCATGATCAACATCGAAACCCCCACGTATTACACCGCCACCAAGAAATACAACCTCAGCTTCCCGACCCTGGAACAGGACATCGACGCCGATGTGGTGGTGATCGGCGGCGGTTTCTCCGGCATCAACACGGCCCTGGAACTGGCGGAAAAAGGCATCACCAATATCGTCGTGCTTGAGGCACGTTACCTGGGCTTTGGCGGCACCGGCCGCAATGGCGGGCAGATCATGGCGGGGATCGGCCATGACCTTGAGAAGATCAAGAAGGACGTCGGCGAAGACGGCCTGCGCCAGGTGTTCGAGATCAGCGACCTGGGCGCCGACATCATCAAGAGCCGCATCGCCAAGTACAACATCGATGCGGACTTCTGCCACGGCTACGGCTACATGGGTTTCAACGCCCGCCAGGAAAAAACCCTGCGCTCCTGGGAAAAGGACTTCAAGTCGATCAACAGCCAGCACGAGGTCCGCTTTCTCGGCGGTTCCGACGTGCAGCAGATCATTGGTTCCAAAGCCTACAGCAGCGCCCTGCTGCACATGGGCGGCGGGCACGTGCATTCACTGAACCTGTTGCTGGGCGAAGCCACCGCGCTGGCCAGCCATGGCGTGCGGATTTTCGAGAACAGCCCGGCGTTGGAGGTCAGCTACGGCGAGCGCATCACCGTGCGCACCGGACGCGGCTCGGTGCGCGCCAGCAAATTGCTGTGGGCCTGTGACAGTTTTCTCAACAAGCTGGAGCCGGAGCTGCACCGCTCGACCATCAACACCTACGCATTCCAAATGATGACCGAGCCGTTGTCCGAGGAACTGATCCAGCGCATCAGCCCGATTCGCGGGGCCTACAGCGACATCCGCCCGGTCATCGACTACTACCGCGTCACCAATGAAAACCGCCTGCTGTTCGGTGCCGCCACACCGCTGGTGGAGCACATTCCCGGCGACCTCAAGGCGTGGAACCGCAACCTGATGCTGAAGATCTTCCCCTACCTCAAGGACGTGAAGATCGACCTGGCCTGGGGCGGCCCGATGGCGTGCAGCCCCAACCTGTTCCCGCAGATCGGCACCTTGCCAGGGCGCAGCAACGCGTTTTTTGTGCAGGGCTATTCCGGCTTCGGCGTGACCCCCAGCCACATCATCTGCAAGGTCCTGGCCGAAGGCATGAGCGAGGGCTCGGCGCGCTATGACCTGGTCAGCTCGATTCATCGCCCGACCATCCTCGGCAAGGACGCGATCCGGCCCTTGCTGCTGACGGCGGGCAAATCCTGGCACCAACTGTCCGGTTATTGGAACGGGCGCCGCTAACCCACCCCCCTGTAGGAGCGGGCTTGCCCGCGAAAATCGTTAACGATAACGCGGGCATTCCGATTGATCGCGGTGCCATTACGTTTTTCGCGAGCAAGCTCGCTCCTACATTTTGTCCTTATCAGGAGCAATTGCCATGACCCTTACCACCCTCAAACACAACATCCAACTGTCGGAACTCGACCCCTGGGGCACCGTGGCCGACCTCGGTTCGCAGATTCTCGAAGGTGAAGTGCGTGCCTTCGGCAAGATGACCTTCGGCGCGCCCACCGACCCGGTCAGCAGCGCCTATTTCGGCACCACCCAGGGCAAGTTCCGCATGGTCTACCCGTTTGCCGAACAGGCCACGGTGGTCACCGGTGAAGTGCTGCTCACCGACGAGTCCACTGGCCAAACCACGCGCTACAAAAGCGGTGATAGCTGGTTCGTGACCAAGGGCACGCCGGTGCTGTGGGAAGTGCTCAGCGAAAGCTTCGTCAAACACTACTTTGCCGTCGTGTAAGGGAGGCGTTGCCATGACGAGTTCTTCTGACTGGATCACCGTCGGCGCGCTGGCCGACGGTTTCGCCCCGGACGCGTTCATCCTGCCCAACCTCGCCGAATTGGCGGGCCAGACCTTCACCCTGCACTTCGCCAACGGCTGGCAGATCGAACACCGCTTCGAGCAGGAGCGCCTGGCCTGGCATGCTGCCGACGGCCACTCCAGCGGGAGTGCGGCTTACCGCGCCACTTCGATCCGCCCAGGCCTGTACCTGGTGGATTTCATCAAGCATGAGGCCGGGCACAGCTGGTCGATCAGCCTGGTATTGGACACGCCGAACGCCTCATTCACTGCAGTGATCGGACGCCTGCCGGACCAGGCCGAGACCCACGAAGGTCTGTATCACCGCGCCCTCGCCGGTAAACCGCTGACCTCGGTCGAAGTCGACTTCCTCCACGGCAGCCTCGACCGCCCATGGCAGGCCGGCCACTGCCTGCATGCACCGACCGACGAACTGGTCGGCCTGCGTAACCAGTACCGCTACAGCCCCAGCGAAGTCTACGAACACATCTACCTCAACGAGCGCTTCTACGCCTGGCAATGCTTGAAGGGCGTAGAGCAAGGCCTGTGCGACACCGACCGCTGCCATTACTACAAGATCGCCGAGCAGCTGTACCTGTTCGTGTGGCAGGAGAAGATCGTGCCGACTCTCGGCCTGGTGCTGATCGACCTGCAGCAGCACCGCAGCGACGGCAAGATCTTCGGTTATGCGGGCGCGTCCTTCGATGCGCTGTCGAACTTCCCCATCAGCTCGTATTGCCAGGTGCTCAACCGTACGGAGTATCCCGATGACTGAGCCGCGCACGGTGGTGATCACCGGCGCCGGCACAGGGATCGGCGCCGCGTGTGCCCGGTTGTATGCCCAGGAAGGAGCACGCCTGGTGTTGATCGGGCGGCGCCGTGAGCCATTGCAACAGGTCGCGCAGGACACTGGCGGCCTGATCCTGGTGGGCGATGCCGCCTGCCCGCAGACCTGGGACGGGTTTATCCAACAGATCAGCGAGCACTATGGACGCCTCGATGTGCTGCTGGCTTGTGCCGGCGGGCATGGCCTGGGCAGCGCGACCCAAACCAGCCCCGCCACCTGGGAAAGCGCCCTGCGCAGCAACCTGGACAGCGCGTTCTATAGCGCCCGCGCGTGCTTGCCGCTGTTGCAGGAAAGCGCGGGGACTATCGTGCTAATCGGCTCCATCGCCTCTTTGGCGGCGGGGCCCGAGGTGTGCGGCTACACCACGGCCAAACATGCCCTGCTTGGGCTTAATCGCTCGCTGGCGCGGGACTACGGACCGCACGGTGTGCGAGTGAATGCGGTGTGTCCCGGCTGGGTGCGCACGCCCATGGCCGACGCGGAAATGCAGCCGTTGATGGACGCCTATGGCGACACCTTGCAGCAAGCCTATGACCGGGTCTGCGCCGACGTGCCGCTACGCCGTGCGGCCAGTGCCGAAGAGATCGCCACGGTATGTCGTTTCCTGGCCTCCGATGATGCGTCGATCATTACCGGGGCGACGTTGGTAGCAGACGGCGGTTCAAGCATTGTCGATGTACCCACACTGGCGTTCGCTCACTTGGAGAATGCCCATGCGTGACCTGGATTTCAGCGGGCAAGTGGTGCTGGTCACGGGCGGCGCCCAGGGCATTGGCCGAGGCATCGTCGAGGCGTTTGCCCTGCGTGGCGCGCAGGTGGTGATTGCTGATCGGCAGTTGGAACAGGCTCAGGCCGTGGCGACTGAGTTATGCGCGCAGGGCTATCGGGTTGAAGCAGTAGGCGTCGACCTGGCCGAATCACAGGCGGCGTTCGAGTGCGTTCAAGGGTTGCCACAACTGGATATCCTGGTACACAACGCCGGGTATTTTCCGCTGACGGCCTTTGAAGACATCACTCCGGACATCCTGCAACGCACCCTGGCGGTCAACCTGTCGGCGCTGTTCTGGCTGACCCAGGCGGCCTTGCCGGCGTTTCGCGAACAGGGCCGGGGCTGCGTGCTGGTGACCTCCTCGGTGACCGGCAACCGCGTCGGTTATCCGGGCCTCAGCCATTACGCGGCGTCCAAGGCCGGGGTCAACGGGTTTATCCGCAATGCCGCGCTGGAACTGGCGCCGTTGAAGGTGCGGGTCAATGGCGTGGAGCCGGGCATGATCGCTACGCCGGCAATGGGCAACCTGGGTGATGCCGCGCTGAATGACACTATCGCCAGCCGTGTGCCTCTTGGGCGTTTGGGTGCGGCGGCGGATATCGCCGGAGCCATGTTGTTCCTGGCCTCCGATCTCGCCAGCTACATCACCGGGCAAACCCTGATGGTGGACGGTGGCTCCACCCTCCCCGAAGTCTGAACCTCGACTCGGTCCAAATGTGGGAGGGGGCTTGCCCCCGATAACAGTGTGTCAGTCACCGCAAGCTTGGCTGAACCACCGCTATCGGGGGCAAGCCCCCTCCCACATTAGATCTTGTTTGTTCTGAAACCCTGTTCATGCCCCCACAGCCTGCATCCGGCTCGAGCGGAAATCCTTGGGCGACACCTCGAATTGCTTCTTGAACGACCGGCTGAAATGCGCCGAATCGGTAAAACCCCACTTGTAGGCAATCGAGGTGATCGACTCGCTGCGCAGGAACGGGTTGGTCAAGTCATCCGCACTGCGTTTGAGCCGCGCGCGCTGGATGTAGCGGCAGACGCTGTCGTCCTGCTCTTCGAACAAGCGGTACAGGTGGCGAACCGAGATATTCAGCCGATTGGCCAGCCCGATCGGGCTGAGGCCAGGCTGGCTCAGGGACTCATCGATGACCTTCTGCACGTAGCTGCGCAGGTTGTTGCCCTGCAACAGCGCCAGGCCCTCGCGACATTCGTCGCCCTGCTCCAGGGCCGAGCCCAGCAGCGACACGAAAGCGCTTTGCAGCGCCTCCACTTCACCTGCGCCGTCTTCGGTGTCGTCCTTGCAGAGTTGGTCCATCAGCACATGCAGCATGCGCCCGCAGGCCTTGGTCGAGGAGATCTTGCCGAAGGCGCGTGCGTCGCCGCCCAGGTGCTTGCACACCTGCGGGCGTGACAGTGACAGGGAGGCGTGTTCGATGAGGCCGAAGGGGGTGATTTCGATGGAGCCTACCGAGTCCATCAGCAGCATTTCGCCAGGGGCCAGTTGCAGGGTCTGGCCGTTCTGTACGATCTGCGAGTAGCCGCTGCGCTGGCTGACCAGGAAGCAATCCTGGTCGTTGTCGTGGTCGGCATGGTGCGCCGGGCGTTTGATCAGCCCGGCATTGGTGCGCAGGATCGCGACGCCGCGTGGCAGGTCTTTGATCTCGCCGATGAACAGTGAGCGGTTGAATGCCAGTTCGGTGTCGAAGTAACCGCACGCGGCGCGTAGGTCGCGGTTCCAGGTGTCCAGCCCGTCGTGTGCATGCTGTGGGATGCTCATGGGGTGTCTCCGCAAAGGATTCTTTTTGTTGTTCTGGCGCAATAGTTAACATGTTATCTATATACACGCAACAACAACCTGTTTGCCCTTTGCAGAAGCACTAATGATGCCAATCAGAGGTTCGACAACACGCGATTCAATCCGACCAGCGCCGCGAGCAAGTGACTGCGTTGCGCAGGACTCAAGGCGATGTAGCGTCGAAAGGCCGGTAAACGATTGACCACTTCACTGCCGCCCATGTGCTCCAGGCGCACGCACCATTGCTGACCTTGCAGCTCGATGCGCAGGCGCTTGAAATCCAGTGGCATTAGCGCTTGGAACAATGCGGTGTCAGCCAGTAATCGTGCCTGTATTTCACGGCACAGGGCCTGGTTACCGGAGCGGCGCCGTACACGGATGCCAGTGCGTCGAATCGCGCCGCCATGGTGCACGTCGAAGCTCGCTGTGCCTCCTGTCGCAGCAGGCACACGCAGAACAAACTCAGTCAACACCAGGTGCATCAACAACTGCGACTCGGTGCGTTCGACAATCTCGAACGCCACGCCGTCCACTTCAAGTGTCGCCAACCCGAGGTTGCGCCGCAGGTGCGCCAGGGTCACTCCCGGTCGATAGCCTGCCGGCGCGCGCTCGGCGCGAAACAGTTCAAACAGTCTTTGCCGCAAAATCGCCATAACGCTCATCGGCCAGCTCCGGTTGATGACTGAATTCCTTTGCCAACACGTCCTCCACGGAGGCCGGCTTGAAAGGGTTGACCTTCTGCACCCCCAGGGTCCAGAACAGCGCGTACGCGGCGGTGCCGCCCAACATCACACCGAACGGTACGTAGATGTCCGCCGGGTTCATGCCCGGTGGCGTGATGAACCACATGCCCAGCAGGATGCCGATGCTCGACACAATCTGTGGCAGCGGGAACCACGGCGAGCGATACGCCCGTGGCAGGTCCGGCCGACGGATGCGCAGGCTCACCACCGAGATCGTCACCAGCAGGTAGGCAAAGCTCCACGCGCACACCGCCGCCAGCACCAGGTGCATGATGTTGTCGGTGTTGCCGCCCAGGTACAGCGCGTGCAGGCAAGGAATCAGCATCGCCACCAGGATGCACAACAGCGGCGTCTTGAAGCGTGGGTGCAGGTAGGTGAAGACGTTGGGCAACGCCCCATCCACCGCCATGCCGTAGAGAATGCGTGGCACGCCGGCCATCAAGGTGTTGATGGTGGCCGCGCCGGCAAACAGGAAGCCGATGCCCAGCCACAGTGGGCCGATTTGGCCCATCACCTGCTCGGCGAATTTGGGGATGGCCATGGGTGTGTCCAGCAGGTGCACGCCAGAGGCGGCATCGAGTACCACGTTTTCTACTTGGCGTTTCATTGCAGCGCCGTAGATGAACATGCACGTGGCCACACCCATCAGCCCCAACATCATGGCGCGCGGCATCACCTTGGCCGAGTGGCGCAGGTCTGGCGCCAGCGGTGTGACGAATTCGCAGCCGACAAACATGAACATCGCCATGCCCACCAACGACAGCACGGTGATCAGGTCGGTGCCCACCAGCGACTCACCGAACCAGCCGTCCAACTGCACAGCGGGCGCGGCGATCAGGCCCAGTACGCCGAACACCATCAAGGTGGTCCACATGCCAAAGGTGAGGATGATTTCCGCACGGCCAAACGCGCTGACACCAAACGCGTTAAGCACACCGAAGACGATCACGAAGCCGACGCCCAGCAACCACGAACCACCGGCCGATTCCGCCAAGGTGTTGAGGTGCTCGAAGTTCACCAGGGCCATGACCCCGGACAGGATAGTTTCGGCGGTGCCGGCGAACACATGCACGATCAGGTAGGCCGACAAGGTGCCGGTGATCGCGAAAAACCGCCCCATGCCGCAGTTGATGTAGTCGTACACCGAGCCGGTGGTGGGCAGGATCGAGGCGGCCTCGGCGAAGGTGGTGGCCTGGGCCAGCATCATCACCACGGCGATCAGCATCGCCAAGGCAAACGCACTGCCGCCAATGCCGAAGCCCATGGTGGCGGTGAGAATCACCGGGCTGGCCATGATCAGGCCAATGGTGCTGGCCAAGGCGGTGGGGAGACCTACCGTGCCTCGGTTGAGGTGCGCGGTGAGTCGGTCGTTGATCGACATGATGGGGTCCTCGAAAGCGGTTTTTTTTAATGTGTCAGCACTCTGCGCCCCACTCGAGTTGATCGTCTTGCCCCTGTCTGCCGCCGGTTTTGTTGCTCCCTGCCACAGCGTAGGGCGTGGCGGCCTGGGTCAATTCCTTGGCACGCAGAGAAAAGACTTCGCCCCCCGCGCTCGCCCTAATGCGCCCTCACTCTTAACCAAGATGGGGACAATAACAATGGAGCACACACTGAAAAATCGCCGCCTGCGCCAGGCGGTCGGCCTGGGTATTGCGCTGCTGATGGGCCAGGCCCAGGCCATCGAGTTTTATGCCGATGCCGACACCAGGGTCACCGGCAACTTCCTCGCCGTATATGGGATGTTCAACAGCCCGAAGAACTACGACGGGCGCAGCGGCGGTTCCACCTGGCGCGAGGCCTTTATCAAGTACGGCCTGAGCGTGGACCAGAGCCTGGGCGCCTTTGGCGGCGTGTATGGCACGGCCAACCTGGTGAGTTCCGGCACTTGGGGCGATGGCGATGCATCCGGGGTGACCACGGGCAAGGAGCGCACCACCAAGTTTGACGAAGCCTTTGCCGGCTGGCGCTCCGGCGATCTGTTCCCGGCGTTGGGCAAGGACGGCGTGGACCTGTCGTTCGGCCGCCAAATCATCATGCTGGGCGACGGTTTCCTGATCAATGATGACGGCCCCAACCTCGGCAAGGGCGTGGGCGATGGGGAATTCAACCGTGGCGGCGCCTACTACATCGCCGCACGCCATGCCTTCGACAAGACCGCCGTGATCCGCCTGGGCGGCAAGGATGGCGTGCATGGCAGCCTGATGTGGATCAAGTCCGACAACCCCGCCCAGGCCATGACCGAAATGGCCGCTGGCACCCTGGAATACAGCGCCGCACCGGGCACCCTGGGCCTTACCTACATTCATGGGATCGACGTGGATGAACGCTTCGCCAGCGAGGTGCAGCGCCAACGCAAGGGCATGAACCTCTATAGCCTGCGCGGCGCGGGCAATGCCGGCATCGACAACGCGCACTTCGCCTTTGAACTGGCCCGCCAGGACCGCCGCGACAGCCAGCAGAATGCCGGTTACGCCGAAGCCGGCTACACCTTCGCCGACCTGCCCTGGTCGCCGGACCTGACCTACCGCTACGCGCGTTATTCAAAGAATTGGGACGGGATGTTCTCCGGTTTCAACCGGGGCTACGGCACCTGGGTGCAGGGTGAAGTGGCGGGCAACTACTCGGGGCCCTACAACACCAATACGGCGGTGCAACACGTGGCGCTCAAGGTCAAGCCGCTGGAAAACGTCACCCTCGGCGCACTGTTTTTCAACTACAACACCGTCAGCACCCGAGGCCAGCTGAACCTGGACGGTCGCGAGCTGGACCTGTACGCCGAGTGGGCGGTGAATGAGCACCTGATCATCACGCCACTGCTGGGCCTCTACAAGCCCAACAAGGATGCCGAGACCGGCGGCAATCAGGTCGGTGGCAACGGCACCAACGTCTACAGTCAGTTGGTGGTCGCCGTACCGTTCTGAACCGTCTCGGGCGCGCACGGACGCAGCGCCTGGACCTCGGCATAAGCGCCTTGGTGATACAACAGCGGCGCACGCCCGAAGTCATCAAACGCAACCACCTTGCCGATCATGATCCAGTGGTCGCCGCCGTCCACTTGCTGGTACTTCTCGCAGTGGAACCGCGCCGAGCAATCGGCGAATACCGGCGAGCCACCCTCCCCCGGTTCGTACTCGATCAGGGCGAAGCGATCCTCACGCGGGCGTGCAAAATTGTTGGACAGGTGCACCTGGTCAGCGGCCAGCACATTCACCGCAAAGTGGCTGGCCTCCTCGAACACCTCGTGGCTGTTGGAGCGTTTGTCGATGCTCCACAGCACCAGCGGCGGGTCGAGGGACACCGAATTGAAACTGTTGGCGGTCACACCCACCTTGCGCCCGGATGCGGTGGCGGCGGTGACCACGGTTACGCCGGTGGCAAAGTTGCCCAGGGCACGGCGAAAGGCGCGTGGATCGAAAAGGCTGCTGTCGGACATGCAAGACTCCCGGGCGCCATCGGATGGGCGCCCTGATTGTTGTGAGGGGAAGAACGCGCTACACCATGCTCGGGTCCGGCTCCAGGCCCATCAGCTCACGGCCGAGGATCTGCGCGCAGACGTCGTAGTCGGTGTAGGCATGGGCGCCGGTCATGTGGGAATCGCGGAACAGGCGCTGCATTTCGTTGTGTTCGAACCAGGCATTGCCGCCGGCGGCGGCGAACAGCCGGTCCACGGCTTCGATGCACATTTTCGTTGCGTAGGCCTGGTTGGTGCGCCAGAACGCCAGGGTTTCGCGGCTCGGGTAGCGGTGCGCGGCGCTATGTTCGGCGTGGTCCTGCCAGGTCTTTTCGAGGAATGCGCGGGCGGCAGCCACTTGGTGGGTGGACTCGGCCAGGCGCATCAAGGCGGGCGTGGCCGCACCGACGGCGGCACCGGTGTAGGCACGCACGCGGTTTTTGGTTTTTTCGCGGAACACCTCCAGCATGCGCTCGGCCACACCGAGGCTGACGGTGGAAAACCCGCTGGCAAAATACGGGCGGTACGGCGCGTAGAAAATCTGGCTGTCGGGGTAAAGGCCGAAACCTGCGGACTTGCCTTCCATCATATCCTTGGCTTTCTGGATACGATGCTCGGGCACCCAGGCATTGTCGATGACAAGGGTCTTGGTGCCGCTGCCCTTCATGCCGGCAGCGAACCAATCGTCACGAATCTGGTAGTCACTGCGCGGCAGCACGGCGAAGCAGTAATCCTGGCCGCCTTCGGCGTTCTGCCGACGGCAGCCGACGATCGCCCACTCGCCATGGTCACAGCCGCTGCTCCAGCCCATTTCACCGCTGAAGTGCACACCGCCCTCGCCCTCCACCACCCGGCCAAACGGCGCAATACTGCTGCTGGCGGTGGCGTGCGGGTTTTCGCCCCAGATCTCCTGCTGCAACTGCGCCGAAAACAGCGCCAGTTGGTGGCTGTGGGTGCACAACAAGCTCATGGCCCAGGCGGTGCTGGCGCAACTGCCGGCGAGCAAGGCGATGCAGTCGGCGAACTCAGGCAGCGACAGTTCCAGCCCGCCAAAGGCCTTGGGTTGAAAGGCGCGGTGCAGGCCGATGCTTTTGAGCAAGGCGATGTTTTCATCCGGCACCTGACGCTGCTGTTCGGCCCGCGTGGCATTCGCGGCAATCAGCGGCAGGAGGGGCTTGAGGTCTTCAAGGAGCGGGTTTGGCTTTTTCATGGACGGCCCTGCTTATTATTGGAAGTCCGGCGGGCGCTCCGGGTTGAGGAACGGCGCCTGATGCAGAGCCAGTATCGATGGGGGCACGCAGGTGGAAAATGCACGTTCCACAGGCAAGGTTGTACTTTTCATAGGCGTGGCAGCCACAGACATCTCGCGCGGCAGGCAGAGTCAAGCCATGGTCCGGTGGCTTGGTTACCCTCGGGCTTTCCTTTGTGAACTGCCAGGAACCTGCCATGAGTGATATCCCGCTACTGCCCCAAGTCGAAGCCTTTCTGCGTCGGCGCCATGGGCTGTTTATCGACGGCGTCAACGTGCGCAGCCATTCCAGCCAGACCCTGGCCGTGACCAACCCGGCCACCGGTGACGTGATCGCCCAGGTGGCCGATGCGGACCTGGCGGATATCGACGCAGCTGTGGACTCCGCCAACCGTGGCTTCCAGTTGTGGTCCCAGGCGTTACCCGCGACACGCGGCAACGTACTGCTCAAGCTCGCGGACTTGCTGGAACGCAACCGCGAAGAACTGGCGCAGATCGAGACCTGCCAGTCCGGCAAGATCATCCAGATTGCCCGTGCGTTCGAAGTCGACCAGGCCGCGCACTTCCTGCGTTACTACGCGGGCTGGGCGACCAAGCTCAGCGGCCAGACCCTTACCCCGTCGCTGCCCTCGTTCAATGGCGAGCGCTACACCGCGTTCACCCTGCGTGAACCGGTGGGCGTGGTCGTGGGCATCGTGCCGTGGAATTTCTCCACCATGATCGCCATCTGGAAACTCGCCTCGGCGCTGGTGACCGGCTGCGGCATCATCATCAAGCCCAGCGAATTCACGCCGCTGACCCTTCTGCGCATCGCCGAACTGGCCGTCGAAGCCGGATTGCCACCTGGCGTGCTCAATGTATTGACGGGCGGCGGCCATGTCGGCAAAGGCCTGGTGGAGCACCCTGGCACCCACAAAGTATCCTTCACCGGCTCCGTGCCGACGGGCATCGCTGTCGGCCGCAGCGCCATGGGCGCCGGCCTCACCCGTGCGACCCTGGAACTGGGCGGCAAGAATGCCGCCGGTTTCCTGCGCGATATAGACGTGGACAAAGCGGTGGACGGCATCATCGAAGCGGGCTTTTTGCACTCCGGGCAAATCTGCGCGGCGGCTGAGCGTTTCTTCGTGCATCGTTCGCAAATGGACGCTGTGTTGGACAGGCTCAGCCAGCGCCTCAGTCGCCTCACCATCGGATCGCCACTGGATGAGCGCACCGAATTCGGCCCGGTCACCCACCACCAGCACCAACTCAAATTGCTCGGTTACTTCAGCCAAGCCCGCGCCGAAAACAACACGATCATCCATGGTGGCACGCTGATTGACCGTCCCGGCTGCTACGTCGAACCCACGGTGATCCTGGCCAACAGCATCAACGACACCCTGCTCAACGAAGAAACCTTCGGCCCCATCGCCACCTTCCTGCCCTACGACAGCGAAGACGAACTGCTTGCACTGATGAACAACGGCCCCTACGGCCTCAGCGCCAGCCTGTGGACCAACGACCTGGGCAAGGCCCTGCGCATGGTGCCGGCAATCCAGGCCGGCACCGTGTGGGTGAACATGCACACGCTGCTCGACCCAGCGGTGCCGTTTGGTGGGAATCGCTCTTCGGGGGTAGGCCGGGAGTTTGGCAGTGCATTCATCGAGGATTACACCGAGCTCAAGTCGGTGATGATTCGGTACTGAACGGAACAACCGCCTCCGCCTCGATCTCGATCAACCACTCCGGCAACGACAACCCGCTGACGATAATCCACGAAGACGGCGGCGGGTTGTGCCGGAAGCGCTGCCGCAGCGCCTGTGCGATGGGTTCCTGCTGGTCGCGGGCGGACTCGGCGATATACAGCCTCAACATGATCACATGGGACAGATCACCGCCGACTTCGGCCAGCACCTTGCCGATATTGTCCAGCGCAGCGGCGGTCTGCTCGGTAATGCCTGGGCCGACCGTGCGCTCGTCCGCATCCACCCCCACCTGGCCGGACAGCATGATGCGCCGACCCTGTGGCACCTCAAGGGCCTGGCTGAAGCCGTATTGCAGGGAGTTGAATACCGTCGTGGGATTGATGACCTTTCGTTGCATGACGCTTCCTTGTTGTCGGTAGGAAAACAAGGCTAACCCAAAAGCATCGCTCAATCTGACGGTTCAACATCCCGCAACATATCGGGGTCAGGGCTTGCTCTGTGTCACCCGCCACACCGTGTTCCCCACATCATCCGCCACCAGCAATGCACCCTGCCCGTCCAGGGTCACACCCACCGGCCGGCCTTGCGCTTCGCCTTCGGCATTGAGAAAACCGGTGAGGAAGTCGACCGGTGCACCCGACGGCTTGCCCTCCTTGAACGGGATAAACACCACCTTGTAGCCCGCTTGCGGGTTGCGGTTCCAGGAGCCGTGCTCGCCGACGAACACCCCATCGGCAAAGGCAGCCGGCATGCCGCGCGCATCGGAAAAGGTCAGGCCCAGCGGCGCGACGTGAGTACCCAGGGCGTAGTCCGGCGCGATAGCCTGGGCGACCTTGTCCGGGCGTGGCGGTTGGACGCGCACATCGACGTGGCTGCCGTAATAGCTCCACGGCCAACCGTAGAATGCACCGTCCTGCACTGAAGTGAGGTAGTCGGGCACCAAGTCGCTGCCGATTTCGTCGCGTTCGTTGACCACCGTCCACAGTTGGGTAGAACCCGGTTTCCACGCCAGGCCGTTGGGGTTGCGCAAACCGCTGGCGAACAGGCGTTTCTCGCCGCTGGCCACGTCCAGTTCCCAGATCGCGGCACGCCCCTCTTCAGCGTCGAGGCCGTTTTCGCCGACGTTGCTGTTGGACCCCACCGTCACATACAGCCGGGTGCCTTCGGGGTTGGCCAGCAGGTTTTTGGTCCAATGATGGTTGATGCCGGCCGGCAGGTCGGTGACCTTGACCGGAGTGGCGTCGATATGGGTCTGGCCTGGGGTGTAAGGCACCTTGACCACCGCGTCGGCATTGGCGATATACAAGTCGTTGCCCACCAGCGCCATGCCGAACGGCGACATCAGGCCGCTCAAGAACTCGGTCCGTACTTCGGCATGCCCATCGTGATCGGCATCGCGCAGCAAGGTGATGCGATTGGCGCTCGGTGTATCCGCGCCGACACGCCCCATTACCACACCCATCGCCGTGCGCTTTGCCCAGGCGATCATACCCGTGCCGCCGTCGTTGGCGCCTTCGGGCATGGGCGGGTGATTACTTTCAGCGACCAGCACATCACCGTTGGGCAGGGTGTAGACCCAGCGCGGGTGATCGAGGTTATCGGCCAGGGCCGTGACGGTGAAACCTTGGGGGGCGGTGGGTTGCACGCCGTCAGACCAGCCGACGGCCTTGGAGACCTTGAGCGTAGGGATCAAAGAAGTGCTGGGCTCGGGCAGTTGCGGCGCAGGCCCGACTCCGGCTTGAAACGGTATTTTGGACGCTTCGCCACAGGCACTGAGAACAGCGGCGGCGGCAATCAGGAGCGCAAGGCGGCTCGGTACATTCATGGTGCAAACCTCGGGGCAGAAACCTGAGGGAGTATTGCCCTATAACGCGCGGGTAGCCACCGGCCGTGGCGCAATTGAATGTTAACCGTGGGGCACGAATGGCATCGAAGTCTCTCTTTTGTCGGACTGCTCTTACACAACTATAGAGCTGGGGCCGCTTCGCGACACAACGGGACGGTGCGACGGTTCGACAAGCCAGCTCCCAACACATGATCCCTTGCGTCTGAAATGCTGCGCTCGCCATCAGACCTTCACTGCTATCATCAAGCCACTACTGAAGATATGGACGTCGCTATGCGCCTGATAACAGCTCCCGCTTGTTTGCTGGCCGCCTTAACCCTGGCTGGCTGCAGCATCAAGCAAACCGTCACGCCGGTTGCCTTCAGCGGCGCCCAGGCGCCTGAGATCTGCATGATCCCCGCCGAAGGCTTGCGTGCCGGGTTCAATGCCACCTACACCGCGCAGTTGCGCAGCAAAGGGTTCCAGACTCGTGAGCTGCGGCCCGGCACCCCACCGGCCAGTTGCGCGCTTTCGACGACCTACATTGGTCAATGGAGCTGGGACCTGGCGCTGTACATGAGCTATGCCGATATCCAGGTGTTTGAAAATGGCCGCCAGGTGGGCAAGGCGCTGTATGACTCGACCTCGGGTGGCGCTCGAATGGGCAAGTTTATCGATGCACAAAGCAAGATCATCGAGATGACCAACCAGTTGTTCCCGAATGCGTACTATGGTCCGGGACTGCCTACCAACTCCCCATCCCCAGACTGAACGGCGAAAACTCCGCGAACTGCCACCGCAACGCCAACGCCGCCGGGCGGCGCACCACCTGTTCCACCGTCACCGTCCACAACCGCTGGGCGCCCTCGAACAGCGCCACTTCCGGGCCGTCGAGGATCAACGTGGTACGCCCGGCCACTTGCAGCACATCGCCCGATTCAAAGTCGATGAACAACAGCCCGGCCACCGGATTGGCTTGCAGGTTGCCCAGGGTGGCGAAAAACAGGTTGCCGGCAAAGTCGGGGATGGTCAGCACGTTGCCTTCGACCCGCACAAAACCCGTGTTGCCACCTCTATGAGAAACGTCCACCGAGCGTTGAGCGTCCACCTCGACGTAGCTGGCGACGAACAGTGTGTCGGCGTTGCGGATCAGGGTTTGGGCGGCAGCGTCCAAGTCGTTGAAGCGTTCGACCGCCGTGCCGGGTTTACGGGCAATGCCATCGACCGGGCGCAGTTGGATGTACTTGGGGCAATTGCCGAAGGTGTGTACCACGTCGACCGAAAAGCCATCGTGATCGAGTGCACCCACACGGCCGTTCATGCGATTGCGACGCCGGGTGTTGAGGTCGATGCCCAACAGGCCGACAGCTGCCCCCTCACGCAGAGCGTTGCGGGCCGGGTCGGTCGCGGACGGCAGGCTGTCGATCTGCAGGGACTGCGGGTCCGGCGAGTGGGCAAAGCCTGGCGCGCCTTCGATCATCGTCGCCCAAGGGATGCCCTGCTCGTCCACCGCACCCAGTATCAGGTAAGGCAACAAGGGATAGAAATCCCGGTGCTGTTCCGGCAGGTGATCGCGGATCACCTTCGGCCCGACCACGGCCATGCGGTCGGCCACGCCCACCGCCTCTTGTATGTGCCGTTCGCCGGCATGCCAGGGAGATTGTTCGATCAGGTTCATGGCAAGCACCTCAGGTTGGATGTGTCGATCCTGCACCCTGCCAGCCAGCGTGAGAATCACCACGCCAGGCAATCCACTATTACGCCAGCTGAAATGCCGGGTGTTCGCGCAGCGCCATTACGCAGTGGTCGACAAAGCTGCGCACGCGCATCGGTGCATTGCGACCTTCGCGGTACACCACCTGCACCGGCAGTGGCGGCAGTTCAAAATCCGGCAATACGCGATGCAGTTGCCTGCTCAGCAGGTGTTCGTGCACCGGATAACTCAGGCAGCGAATCAACCCCGCGCCCTGCACCGCCGCATTGATCGCACCCTGTACCGTGGCGCAGCCCAGACGGGCACGGGCCTTGAGTTGATAGCCCGGGAAATCCCAATGCACCTGATCGGCGCTGGCGATCAGCCGGTGCTGCTTGAGGTCGTCCGGGTGTTGGGGCTCGCCGTGAGCTGCAAGATAGTCGGGGCTGGCGCAGAGAATATGCCGCACCTGCCCCAGCGGCCGGGCGATCAATGACGAGTCGGGCAGTTCACCGACGAGGATGGCGACGTCGAGCCCTTCTTCGTGCAGGTTCGGGTAATAGTCGTGGTAGCTGACGATCAGGTTCACCTCGGGATAGCGGTCCAAGTAGTCGGCCAGGACCGGCGCCATCACATAACGGCTGAACAGGAACGGCAAAAACACCCGCAGATTGCCCTGGGCCTGCACATGCAGCCCCTTGGCCGAGGCTTCGGCGGCGTCCACCGCAGCGAGCAGGCGCACGCAGTCCGCCAGGTAGGCGCTGCCGGCGTCGGTAAGGCTCACGCCACGCGTGCTGCGCGCCAGCAACGGCACGCGCAAACGCGCCTCCAGGCGGGCGATCGCGCGTACCAGGGTCGGGCCGGAGACCTGTGCGTCACGCGCCGCCGACGCCAGGCTCGGCTGCCCGGCCAGCGCGGCGAACAACTGCATATCGCGATAACGCTCCATCAGCTGCGCCGTTTCATCGCAGGGTTCAGGGCGCTGTCCTGGCCCAGGCGATGGGTAAGGAAGTCGACAAAGGTGTTGATCTTGGCCGGCACCCGGCCGCTCTTCTGGAACACCACCTGGATCGGTAACGGCGCCGACTCATAGGCTTCGAGGATAATTTCCAACTCTCCCGCCGCCACCGCAGCTGCGACCTGATAGGACAACACCCGCGTCATGCCCCAGCCCAAGCGCGCCAGGTTGATGGCCGCATTGTTCGCCGTGACCACCAGACGTGGCTCGATGGTCACAGTCAAGGGTTGGCCGCCGTCCACAAATTCCCAGCCACTCACCAAGGAACTGGACGACGACGTGGCGATCTTGGCCTCATGCAACTGCGACGGATGCGTAGGCCGCCCGTGCTGTTCGAGGTACGCCGGCGATGCGCAGACCACCCGGCGCACTTCGCCGACCTTGATCGCCTGCTGCCCCGGTTCATGCAAGTGACCGATACGCACCGCCACGTCCACACCTTCGTCGGTCATGTTGACCACGCGATCGACCAGTAAGGCGTTGATGTTCACCAAGGGGAACCGGTCCAGGTACTCCCCCAGTACCGGCGCCACATACAGCTCGCCAAACAGTACCGGCGCAGTCACGGTCAGGTGACCACAAGGGATGGAATAACTGCCTGCCGCCGCTTCCTCGGCCTCATCGAGCTCCGCCAGGATGCGCCGGCAATCTTCCAGGTAACGCTGGCCGGCTTCGGTGAGGTGCAAGCTGCGGGTGGTACGCGCCAGCAATTGGGTGCCGATGCGTTCCTCCATGGCGGCGATGGCCCGCGTCACACTGGGTGGCGAGGTTTTCAGGCGACGCGCGGCGGCGGCGAAGCCCTCCTCCTCGGCCACCGCCAGGAACACCTGCATTTCATGAAATCGGTCCATCGGCGCGCCTCTAGAAAGTTATTGCGACTGCAAGCCTACCGCCGTGCGAGGCATGCCCACGAACCCCGGCAATCCCTCAATGCTGGCGAGCCAGGCGCGCACATGAGGGTAGTCGGCCAGCGACACATTGCCTTCCGGCGCATGGGCGATGTAGGTGTAGAAGGCCACATCGGCAATGGTCGGCTGCTCACTGGCCAGGAAGCGGCTTTGGCCCAGCTGCGTTTCCATCAGTTTCAGCAACGCGTGGGACCGGCTGATTGCGGCGGTGGTGTCCACCTGGGCACCAAACACCAGGGCAAGGCGTGCAGTCGCGGGTCCCGCGTGGAGTTGCCCGGCGGCGGCCGAGAGCCAACGCTGCACACGGGCCTGGCCCACCGGGTCGCTCGGCAGCCACTGGCCTTTGCCGTAGGTGTTCGCCAGGTAGACCAGGATCGCATTGGAGTCCGCCAGTACCACACCGTTGTCATCGATGGCTGGCACCTGGCCGAAAGGGTTGATGGCAGCAATGAACTCGGGCGCTTTGTGGGCGGCTTGCTTGAGGTCCACCAACACATAGTCCGTGGGCAAGCCGAGCAGCGACAGCATCAGCTCGACGCGGTGGCTGTGGCCGGACAACGGGAAACCGTAAAGTTTGATCATGAGGGGCTCCAATCAAGTGGGGTATCAACGCCCCGCATGTTCCGCCGCTGCACCGGCCGTTGGAATCACCAGGATTTACAATCCAGCATTTCACCCGATGAAACAATCCCATTCAGCGCTCTTCCAGCCTATCCCGCAAGAACCGATGGCTCACGGAAAACAACCGCCGATACGTGAGCAACACCGCCCCCACCGTGCCCAGCGCCGACGCTGCGGCAATCAGAAACATGATCACGATCTGATACCGCACCGCATCCACCGGGCTCTCCCCCGCCAGCACCTGCCCGGTCATCATGCCGGGCAGGCTGACGATGCCTACGACGGTCATCTGGTTCAACGTCGGGATCATCCCGGCGCGCACGGCCTGGCGGATGGCTTCCTGCGCCGCTTCCCAGCGCGAGCCGCCGAGGGCCAGGATCATTTCGATGGTGTTGCGGCCCGACGTCAGCTCCTGGGTCATGCGTTCGATCCCCAGGGACACGCCGGTCAGGGTGTTGCCCAGAATCATGCCGAGGATCGGAATTGCATACTGCGGCTCGTACCACGGGTGGATGCGAATCACCGCAAACAAGCCCACCGCCGTCACCAGCCACGAACTGCCCCACACCGACAGGATGCTGTCCACACGCTGCCCCCGGTAAGTGCGCCGCCCGCGCCCCGCCGCCGAGATGCCGGCGATCAAGGTCATGGCGCACATCAACGGCAGCACCACGTACCAATAAGCAAATTCGAACACCCAGCCCAGCAGGTAACCGATGGCCAGCAGTTGCACCACGGTGCGCACCGCCGCCCACAACAACTGGCGCTCCAGGCCCAGGCGCAGCAGCAGGGAAAGCGCGCCGTTGATCAGGATCAGCGAGGCGGCGATGCCCATGTCCAGTGCGGTGAGATTTTGATAGTTCATGGCTGGGCCACTGCGCTCAATACACCGGCGCTCATCTGCAAATGGATGTCGCTCATGCGCCGCGCCTGTTCCAGGTCGTGGGAGACCCAGATACAGGCGCGGGAGGGATCCCCGGCAAACCAGGCGTCGATCAGCGCTTCCACTTCGCGGGATGAGGTGGGGTCGAGGGCGGCGGTGGGCTCGTCCAGCAGCAGCACTTCGGGATTGAGTTGCAGAGTGCGGATCAACGAAACCACCTGGGACTCACCGCCCGACAGGTCAGCGGCGCGCTTGGCCAGAAAGTCAGGATTCTTGCCGGCGTGGCCCAGCAGTGTGGTCACCGTCGTAAGGTCAAAGTGGCGTTTGCGCGACGTCTTGAGGCTGAAGGGGAAACGCAGGTTGTCTTCCACGGTGCCGTCGAGCAGCGCCGGACGTTGCGACAAGTAGCTGATGTGGCAGCGGTAGTGGGGAATCTGCGCGTTGTTAATCGGCTGGCCATTCCACAGGATCTGCCCGGAGCTGGGCGCATCCAGCAGGGCGAGTGCACGCAGGAACACGCTTTTGCCGGAGCCGGATGAGCCGGTGATCGACACGCGATCGACGGCATTCAAGGTGAAATCGGTGGGCTGGAGCAAGGCCACGTGGCGGCGCTCGTCCATGCGCGTGAGGGCGCGGGTTTCGATCAGTGCGCTCATGAACGCGGTGTTCCTCTGAATCTGGATGGTGCAATGGTGAGGCACACTGGCCGGGATTTCATTCAAAAAATTCAAACTTATGTGCATGACCCGATGCGCGCAGACGGCCTGGGCAAAGCACATCCTGCTCGCTAGACTCGCGCCCCTATAAAAAGGAGCCCTCATGGACGAACAGAAAGTAACCGATGCCCCCGTTTCTCGCTTGAGCGCAGCGTGGTTGTGGCGACTGATAAAGCGTCAAAGCCTGCCGATCATGCTGTTGTTGTTCGCGCTGTTTTACTCAAACGGCTACGCCTATCTGGAAACGTATAACAACGCGCTCGGCGTACCCGTCAACCGTCTCGGCTACGACGCTTATCACTACGTGGTGTACGGCGGAAACGACATTCTGGTCAAACTGGCTGCCTTGCTTATCTTCACCGCAGCGGTCCTGGTTTTCGCCTGCCTGATGTACTTCACCGAAAACCCTGACCGTGTTTTACCCACCCGGGAATTGGCCCCCCACACACGTCGCTATCGGATGCTGCGCAGGCTGGAGAAGAGCTACAGAAAAGCCACGACGCCGATATCCGGCGCACTGCTGATCAGTCTTCTGGCATTTTTCGCCTGGATCATCTGGTCGCTGGCGTACGCGCAGTCGATGGCACATGGCAAGCTGAGGGCCTACGAAGTGATTCATGATTGCACGCCATCAATCCTCCAGCTCAACAACCTCGATGTGGTCACGGCCTGTATCGTCGGCGAAAGCGACGATATGTTGTATCTGGTGGAAAAACACAGGGAGGGCGGCGAAATCCAGTTTCAGAAACGCCGAGTTCCCAAAGACCGTATTCGTTCGACCACAGGACCCACTACGCTGCTGAAAAAGCCCGACTGACCCCTGTGGGAGCCGGACATTTGCAATCGGGCGCAGCACTGCCTATATTTCCCGCCTGGCGCTCTCTACGCCACCTTCCGCGGAAAGGGCTGCGCCCAAGACACTGCAACACCCTCTTTTTTCTACGACTCCCCACCTTGAAGCGGAAAAGGTTTGTGCAAGGAGATCGTATGTCCCGCCACTTCAATTCCGATGGCCGCCTCAACCTTGAACAGCAGCGCAAGCGTGCCAAGGAACTGCTGCCACGCCTCAAAGCCCAAGACCCGAACGCGACCTTGTCCCTGGCCCAATGGGAAATCGCCAAGCAGCTGGGTTTCAGCAGTTGGCCAAAGCTCAAGGCGCATATCGATGCTATCGAATTCGCCGCCCGCCACCCCGACTTTACTGCCAGCGACGAAGCCCGCACCACCCATTGGCGCTGCGGCAATGACATTGCCCACAGCCTGCAGCTGGCGGGGTTCAAAGGACAGTTTCGGATGCTCACCGACCCGCTGTGCATGGGCCCGGTCCGCGATCTGCCCAGCCAAGCCTTCCGCGCCATGCGCAGCGCTTTTATCAGCCAGGCCTTTGCCATCGATGAAGCTGATGCGGCACGTCGTGTCGATGCTGAATACGACCACCTCGAAGCCTTGGCCAGCGCCGATCACAGTGTGCTGTGGTGCGAAGCGGATGCGTATGACCAACTGTTCCTGGTTCGCGCACTGGCGGGTCTTGAGCAAGCACCGCGCAAGCTGGAACTGATCGAGGTCGACCGCATTCCCGGCGTGCAGCGTTTTATCGGCATCGGCCAACTGGCGCCGGATGTGTTGGCCTGGCTGTGGCCGCAACGGCGCTTGATCGATGATCACGCCGTGCAACTCGCCAAAGAGGCCTGGTCGGCATATTGCGACAGCTCGCCAGTCAAGTGGGCGCAATTGGCCCATGGCAGCCATCCCGCCTTGCCATTGCTGGCCCCGGCGCTGTTGCGTCAGTTGCAGGAGTTGCCAGGTCTGCGCGATGGGCTGTCGCTGACCGAACGCCTGACCCTGACTTACCTCGCCGAGGCTGGACCAACGCCATTCGGCCGGGTCTTTGCCGAGTTGATGGCCAAGCGCGAACCGCTACCGTTTCTGGGGGACATGATGTTTCACGCGCTGCTGCGGCCGCTAATCGATGGCGACAACCCTTTGCTGACGGCCACCGAGACGCACCTGGAATGGCCACACCAGGTGCTGGCGTTGACTGCGCTGGGGCAAACCGTGCTCAACGGCCATGCCCACTGGCGGGATCATGCCAGTCATGCGCGATGGGTGGGGGGTGTATGCCTGCGACCTGGCCAGCCGCATTGGGCGATTGATGAAAACATCCTGCCTGTATGGCGCCCGTGATTAGGCTAATGTGCGCCCATCCAACTTTCATCTGCGAGACTGTCCATGCGTAACCTGATCTTCGCCAGCCTCTGCCTGCTGGCGGGCTGCCAACAAACGCCACCCGCCAACGACCAACTCGACGCCGTGCTCTGGACACAGACCTCCATCGAGCATGAGCTGATCTACCGTCAGCTCTTCGCCAATGCCACCCGCCAACTCGACGTGGCGCTGGCTGATCCGACCTGGGACGCCCTGCCCTTCCCCCCGCGCAACCTCAAAGGGTTGCCGCCGGCGATCGTGGTCGATATCGACGAAACCCTGCTGGACAACGTGCCGCTCAACGCCCGCGATGTGGTCAACAACCAGGTTTATTCCTACGACCGCTGGAACACCTGGGTCGACCAGGCCAAGGCCCAGGCATTGCCCGGCGCAGTCGCCTTCGTGCAAGCGGCCCAGCAGAAAGGTATCGCGGTCTACTACCTGACCAACCGCGAACACAGCCAGGTCGCCGCCACCGTGAAAAACCTGCGCCTGCGCGGTTTCCCGGTGGAAAGCGACGTACGTGTCCTCGCCGCCAGCACGCCCACCGGCCATTGCGAAAGCGCCGGCTACGGCAAGAACTGCCGCCGCCAATGGGTCGCCGCCCATGCCCGCGTGTTGTTGATGGCCGGTGATTCCCTGGGGGATTTCGTCCAGGCCGAGCACAACACCGTCGCGGATCAACGCAAGGCCGTGGCGCCTTATGTGAACTGGCTGGGGCAGCGCTGGTTTCTGTTGCCCAACCCGACGTATGGCAACTGGTACAGCGCGCCGTATGGGGATGATGAGAAGTTGCCGTTTGAGCAAAAGCGCATGCTCAAGCAACAGGCGTTGCAGTTGCAGCAATAGCCCGCGCGGCTGAACGGGCCTGGGATGCTGCCGTATGCCGATTCACCGGCACCGGCAGCCCCAAGTGCCCGCGCAACGTGCTGTGACTGTACTCACTGCGAAACAACCCGCGCTCGCGCAACAGCGGCAACACCTGATCGGTAAACCGCGCAAAGTCCTCCGGCGCGCCCACATGGATGTTGAACCCATCCACCGCGCCCTCCACAAACCAGCGCTCGATCTCATTCGCCACGGTCTTGGGCGAGCCGACGAAACTGGAAAACGGCTTGGCAAACCGCAGCGCCGCCTGACGCAACGTCAGACCCTGTTCACGGGAGACTTGCTTGATGTTCTCCGCATGCCCGCGATAGCCATTGCTGCCCAAGTCACCCAATTCCGGAAACGGCTCATCCAACGGATATTGGCTGAAGTCGTGGTAATTGAATGGCCGGCCTAACTGCACCAACGCTTTGTGCAGATCCAGCTCGCCATTGCGCTCGCGGTCGATGGCCTGGGCCTGCTCATCGGTATCCGCAATGATTGGCGAAATACCCGGCAGGATGGTTACGTGGTCAGGGTTACGTCCAGCGGCGGCGGTGCGTTTTTTGATGTCGCTGTAGTACGCCTGGGCATCTTCGAAATTGCCCACGCCAGCAAAAATTCCCTCGGCATAGTTGGCCGCCAGGCTGCGCCCGGATTCGGAGATTCCCGCCTGGAAAATCACCGGTTGGCCTTGGGCTGAACGGGCTATATTCAGCGGCCCGGTGACCGAGAAAAACTCGCCATGGTGATCGAGGCGGTGTTGGCGCTGCGGGTCGAGGAACACCTTGGTTTGCTTGTCACGCACAAAGGCGTCGTCTTCATAGGAGTCCCACAAGCCCTGCACCACCTCCAGGTGTTCGGCTGCGCGGCGATAGCGCTCGGTGTGGTCGATGTGTTGCTCGCGGCCAAAGTTACCGGCCGCGCCTTCCAAGCCGGTGGTGACGACGTTCCAGCCGGCGCGGCCGCCGCTGATGTGGTCCAGGGACGCAAACTGCCGCGCCACGTTGAAGGGTTCGGTATAGGAGGTCGTAAGGGTCGCCACCAGGCCGATTTTCGAGGTCGCCCCGGCGATGGCCGAGAGCAGCGTCAAGGGCTCCAGGCGGTTGAGGAAGTGCGGTGCGGAATCCGGGGTGATGTAGGGGCTGTCGACGATGAACACCAGGTCGAACTTGGCCGCTTCTGCCTGCTGGGCCTGGGCGCGGTACCAGTCGATATCCACACTGGCATCGCCGGGGATCTGCGGGTGCAGCCATTCGTTTTGTGCAGTGCCGACACCGGTGAGAATGGCGCCGAATTTGAGTTGCCGGGGTGAGGTGGGCATCAGGGTATTCCTCCGTGGATGGCCGCGGTGCTGGCCTGTGGAGATCGACCTTAATGCCCGCGAGCGGGGCTTGTGAAAGGCTTTGTAGATCTATGCTAATTATTAAAATTACTGATCTAAACCCAGCAAAAACCTCCGAAACAGGCATAACAAACAACAGCGCTGTCGCGGGCCGTTGAAGCGGCTTTGGACACGATCATGAGAAAACAAGGAGAATGGCGACCTTTCAAACTCAACGCGCTGGCATCAGGTTCTTCCCTCGATCCCAATCTGATTCAAGCCACAAGGTCATATGGATATGAAACGGGTACTTATCGCTTGGCTCGGCCTGTTATCGCTCACCCAACCCTCACTGTCCTTCGCGGATAACCTCAACGGGAAAACTCTCTTTTCCCAGCGGTGTGCGATGTGTCACGGCGCCGATATCAAAGGCACAGGTCCCTTGGCCAACAAGAGCAATCCCCCCACCCCCGACCTGACCACCGCCGCGTTCAAAAAACGCCTGAATGATTATCCAGGCGTTATTGTCTCGTCGATCATCCTTCGTCCCAATGGCGACTTGATCCCAAGAACCTTGCGAGAGAACGGCGTGAAGCTGGCACCGTTCGCTTGGAGGGTTAACGACTTCCGCGATTTGAACCAGTACATGAGCAGTGTGATTGCAAAAAGTCGATGAGTCTCACACCGCTCTTGCCGCGATCGCCTCCACTTCGACCAACGCTCCGGGCAATGGCAATGCCACCACCTGCAACGCCGTGCGCGCCGGTTTATTCGGTTGCTCAGGCGTGCCAAAGAACTGCGTGTAGCCCGCCTGCAAGCCGGCGAAATCCAGCTTGCCGCCTGTCTCTTCGGCTCCTACCAGAAACACCCGCAACTGCACGATGTCGCCCAGGTCCAGGTCTTGCTGGCGCAAGATCTTGCGCAGCTTGTTGAACACCGACACCGTCTGCACTTCGGTAGAGCCATAGGCGGCCGGCGTGCCCGCCGGGGCGTTTGCGTCGTGCAGATCAGGCAAGGTGCCGCTGACAAAAATCAGGCTGGCGGAAGCCGGTACGGTGACCGTCTGCGAGATTGGGAAATCGCCGACGCTGGTACGTTGAATGCTGTTGCTCAAGATGACTCTCCTTATGAGGCGGCAAGTGCCGCGCTGTGCCGTTGTTGGGTAACCCGTTCCGCCAGTTGCCCGACCACATGGCGCGCCGAATTGGCCGCCGATTCCTGCCAGATGCCCACGCCGCTTTGCACCAACCCATCACCGGCAAAGTACACACGGCCGTGGCCGGCTTCGAGCAAGGCGCTGGCGTCGGCCGGAAAGTGTTCGCGTTGCAGCCACGGGCCTTCGCTGTAGGGGATCTGTTCCCAGGACACCGCCAACGGATTGCGCAAGTGTTTGGAATAGCCGGGGTGCAGCAGCTCCACAGCTTCTTTCGAGGTGGCGTACTGCTGGTCGAACGGTTGCGCACCAAATACGTCGGCGCCCTCCCCGGTCACATAGCCCGCCACCAGCAAGCCTTCGCGGGTGTTGAGGTCGTTGCTCGGGTACCACAGCAGGCGCGCCGGGTGTTCGATCCACGACAGGCCCCCGTAGGTGCGGTAGTCGGTTTCCCAGAATCGCGGCGACTGCCACGCCACTTTGGTTGCCTGGTCGCTGCGGGTGCTGAGCAAGGCGGCCTTGATCGGGTCGCTGAAGTCAGTGTCGAGCTTGGCCAGCAGCGGCAACGGCAGGGTCGAGATCAGGTAATCGGCACGTACCACTTGTTCGCGACCGCTGAGCTTGTCGTGATAAGTAACGGCTACACCGTCTTCCAATTGGCGGATCTGCCGCACCTGGGCGCCCAGTTGCACCTGGCCCCGGACGCGCTTGTAGAAGGCATCCGTGATGCGGTCCATACCGCCCACCGGCTGGAACATGGTGGCGGAGAACTCCGGGAACTCCGTGTGCAGCAACGCGCCCCACAGCTCCGGATGCAGCAGTTGATCGAGTGATAACGGGCTACGACTGGCGGGCAAGGCGCCGGGGTGCGCAGGTGATTCCAGGTGCCCCGAACGGATCGTGCCCTCGAAGGCCAGCGCCTGTGACAGGTCGCCATACACCTGCAGGAACGCCAGCAATCGCCTGCGTTCCTCACCGCTCAATACATCATCGAGGGCATCACGCTGCACCGCCTTGGCCAGCAAGCCGGACACATGCCCCCGTGCATCGTTGATGGCCTGGCCCACCGTGAATGCCGGCTTGCTCACATCCGGCCGCACCTGGGCGCCATGGCTGCTGTTGACCAGCACCTCCAGCGGCACGCCCAACTCGCTGCAATAGTCGAGAATGGTGCGATGCTGGCTGGGAATCCGCGCCGGCCCGGCGTTGAAGTAGTGCCCTTGTTCGAACGTTGCGGTTTGCGTGCGGCCGTCCTTGTAATCCACGCGATCGCCGTTGCGGATCGTCCAGGTGCGGCCGCCCACGCGGTCACGCGCCTCCAGCACTTGCACCTCGAACCCGGCGCGGCTCAACTCCAGTGCCGTCACCAGCCCCGCGATCCCGGCGCCCAACACCAGCACGCGGGTGCCCTGCCCCAGGCCTTCCTTGAGTTTCAGCGGTTGCGGGCGACGGTGTGACGACGGCCCCAGGCCCAATACCGCCAGTGCCTCCTTGACTGCCTTTTCGCCGCCTACCGCAGCAATGCTCGACAGCGCTTCACGTCGTGTCAGTCCCATGTTCGATGCTCCTTAATCCGGCAGGCCCGGTGGGTTGATCAACGACTGGTCGACGCGCTCGATATCCAGGCCCCAGCGTTGCAGCACCTGTTCGTATTGGCCGCCGGCAATCGCGCCTTCCAGGGCGGTGTGGATCGGCTTGACCAGGCCGTTGTCCTTGCGCGTGGTCACCGCGATGTCGGCTTTTAAAGGCCAGCCACCATTGACCGTGCCGACAAGCTTGATACCTCCGGTGATTGCCGCCGAATAGGCGTACACCGAGTTAGGCCCGAACAGCGCATCGCTGCGCCCGGATTGCACCGCCAGTTGCGCGGCGGCCTGGTCGTCGAAGTACTGCAACAGCGCCGGTTTGAGGCCGGCTTTTTCATTAGCGTCGTTCCAGGCCAACAGGACCTTTTCCTGGTTGGTGCCGGAGCCAACGATGATCTTCAGCCCGGCAATGTCTTCGGCCTGCTTGATCGCGCTGATCTTGCTGGTGCTCTTCACATAGAACCCGAGCACGTCCTGGCGATAAGTCGCGAAGTCGAAACGCTTCTTGCGCGCCTCGGTCACCGTGACGTTACTGATCACCGCGTCGTACTTGCCCGAGCTGACGCCCAGGGGCCAGTCTTCCCAGCTGGTCTGCACCACGTTGAGTTGTAGGCCCAGGCTGTCGGCGACCAGTTGCGCAGTGTCGGCCTCGCTGCCGATGGTGGTTTTGTCATCGCTGGCCAGCAGCGCCAGAGGCGGCCCGGCCACACCGGACACGGCCACGGTGAACTTGCCCGGCTGGGCGAACTTGAAGCCCGGCGGGATCTGCGCGATGGCCGCTTCGTTACGCGGTACATGAATGCGCGCACGGTCGGGGCTGAGGTCGACCTGTTGCACGGCGAACGCGCTTTGTGCGGTGCTGACGGCCAGCGTCAACAGGGCGATACGGGCGGTAGAGATAATCATGGGCAGTCACTCCTTGAACTAAAGCACCTTGCCGAGAAAAGCCACGGTGCGGGGATGTCGGGGTTGGCGGAAAATCTGCTCGGGCGGCCCTTCTTCGATCAACTGGCCGTCGCAGAGGAACACCACGTGATCGGCCACTTCACGGGCAAAGCCGATTTCGTGGGTGACGATCACCAGGGTCACGCCCAGTTGGGTCAGGCCCTTGATCACATCGAGCACTTCGCCCACCAGCTCCGGGTCGAGCGCCGAGGTGGGTTCATCGAACAGCAGCACTTTGGGGTCCAGCGCCAAAGCGCGGGCGATGGCGACACGCTGTTGCTGGCCGCCGGAGAGCTGGCGCGGGTAGGCATCGACCTTATCCGCCAGACCCACCTTGGCCAGCAGCTCGGCCGCCTTGGTTGGGGCCTCGGCCTTGTTCCAGCGCTTGTGGGCCAGGGGCGCCTCAGCGACGTTCTCCCAGGCGGTGAGGTGCGGGAACAGGTTGAAGTTCTGGAACACGAAGCCCACGTCGATGCGGCGCTTTAGAATTTCGCGCTCTTTGAGCTCGTAGAGCAGGTCACCCTTGCGGCGATAGCCGACGTATTCACCGTCGATGGTGATATGCCCGCTGTCGATCTTTTCCAGGTGGTTGATGGTGCGCAGCAAGGTGGACTTGCCCGAGCCGGATGGCCCGAGGATCACCGTGACCTTGCCCGGATCGATGGTCAGGTCGATGTCTTGCAACACCTGTTGGTTGCCAAAGCGCTTGCCCACGCCCTGGATCTGAATGCGCCCGGCGCGTGCTTCAGCCATGGGTTTTCTCCTTCAACCAACCGCGTAGGCGTTGCAACGGCGTGGGCGGCAGCACCCGTGCGGTGCCACGGGCGAAATGGCGCTCGACGTAGTACTGCGCGCTGGTCAGCACTGTGGTGATGATCAAGTACCAGACCGTCGCCACGATCAGCAGCGGGATCACCGCCTGGGTGCGGTTGTAGATGACCTGCACGGTGTAGAACAGCTCGGGCAAGGCCAGCACATAGACAATCGAGGTACCCTTGACCAGGCCGATGATTTCATTGAAACCCGACGGCAGGATCGAACGCAGCGCCTGGGGCAGAATAATCCGGAAGATACGGCGCGAGGCCGGTAGACCCAGGGCCGCAGCGGCTTCATGCTGGCCGGCGTCCACACCGATCAGCCCGCCGCGAATGATCTCCGCCGCGTATGCCGCCTGCATCAGGCTCAAGCCCAATACGGCCACGGTGAACTGGCTGAGCACGTCCACGGTGGACCACTCGGCGAACACCACCGAGGTGAACGGCACGCCGAGCACGATGTGGTCGTACAGGTAGGCAAAGTTGTACAGGATGATCAGCACCAGCAACGCCGGCATCGAGCGGAAGAACCAGATATAGCCCCAGGCCAACGCCGCCAGCAGCGGCGAGCCCGACAGTCGCGCCAACGCCAGCGCCGTGCCGAGAATGATGCTGAACACCGTGCTCAACAGCGTCAGCAACAGCGTCTGCCCCAGCCCACGCAGCACCGACGGCGAGAAAAACCACTGGCCGAACACACCCCACTCCCAGCGCGGGTTGGTGGCCAGGGAATGCACGATGGCCAGCAGCACCAGCGCCGCGAAGATCGACCCGGCCCAGCGCCAGGGATGCCGTGCGGGCACCACTTGCAGGGCCTTGATCGGCGTGGAGACACGGGCCTGGCGCACCGGGCTGGGCGAGTCAATCAGGTCATAGGATTTGGCGACGATGGGCATGGTGTGTTCCTCGGCCTCAGAAGGCATAGGTCAAGCGGGTGTAGTAGTACCCGCCGGTAAAACCGTAGGGCGAATAGACGCCGTAACTGCTGACCATGGTGCTGCTCGGCACCCCTTGTTTCTTGGGGTAGATATCGAACAGGTTCTTGGCGCCAACAGCGATATTCAGGTCTTTGGTGAGGTTGTAGCCAAGGTCGAGATCGGTGATCCACTTGGCACTGTAGATACGGTCCAGGTCGCGATTGGCCGACGCGTTCACTTCTTTGTAGGAACCGTAGCGAGTCAGGGCCAGGTTGAGGTTGAAGCGATCGATGCTCCAGTCGCCGCCGAGGATCAGCTTGGTGCTGGGCTGCACGCCGGTGATCAGGTTGCGCGCCTCGCGGTTCATCAACTCGTAGGACGTGCCCAGGATATTGGTGGACTCCTTGTAGTTGAGGATCCGCGTCTGGTTCCAGTTGAACGCGGCGGTCCACTTCACCGCGCCGTACTGGCCGAGGTCCTGGCTGTAGTTGCTGACCAGGTCCAGGCCTTTGGTGCGGGTGTCGGCGCCGTTGATGAAGTACTGGCCGCCGGAGGTGGAGTTGATGCCGTTGTTCTGCAATACCTGGGTGATCTCGGGGCCGAGCAAGGTGCCGGTGAGCGTGATGCGATCGCGCAGGTTGATCACATAGGCATCGGCGGTGAAGCTCAGGCGATCAGTGGGCGTGAGGGTGAAACCGAGGCTGAAGTTGGTTGAGCGCTCCGGCTTCAACTCCTGGGCGCCGAGGGCCTGGGCGGCAGCTGAGCCCACCGGCAACACGCCGTAGTTGATCGACTGGTACACGCCGTCAACCACGCCATACGTGGTGGAGCGCGCACTGAACAGGCTGTTGGCGAGGGACGGCGCGCGGAAGCCGTTGCTGACAGTGGCGCGCACGGCGAACTGCGGGGTGAAATCATAGCGGGTGGTCAGCTTGCCGCTGCGGGTGGCGCCGACGCCCTGGTTGTAGTGTTCGTAGCGGAACGCCGTGCCGACGTACCAGTCGGGCACCGGGTTGAAGCCCACATCGACATAACTGGCCAAGCTGTTGCGCGACGCGCTGCTTTCTTCATCCGGCGAAATGCCGTTGGTGACCTGCGCGCCCGACGACGCACAGTTGCCCGGCGCCACGCAGTAGCCGCCATTGGCATAGGACTCATAATCGCCGGCCTGCACCTCATAGGTGTCGCGCCGATGTTCGAAGCCGACGCTCAGGTCCAAGGGTTTTTGCAGGCCGATATCGAAGCCGCGCTTGAAGTCGAGGTTGGTGGTCAGCTCGGTGGAAATCCAGGTGCCGGAGGTGAAGTGATTCGGCGTGGCCTCGCCCAACGACGGGTTCTGGTTATGGGTGGTGCCCTGCTCCGCGTCGTTACGCCCGTAGGTGGTGGACAGGTCCCAGTCCCACTCGCCAATGGTGCCTTTACCGCCGAATGCCGCCTGGAAATCGTCTTCATCAATGAACCAGGTCGGCGTGTAGCCAGCGGGATAACCGTTCGGCCCGGTGGTGATGGTGTTGGTGATGGTCGGCAGGCGAAAGTTCTGGCCCTGCTCGGCCTTGCGGCGAGAATAGGTGGTAAAGGAGTACAGGCTGAAGCTGTCATCGATCGGCAGTTCGGCGTTGTAGCCCAGGGTCAGCAGGTTGGTCTTGGGTGTGCCGTAGCCACCATAAGTCGACCGCCCGGCTTGCTCGTAGGCTTGCGCGTAGCTGTAGCCGTTGGCGCTGGCCTTGTTGTCGTCATTCTGGCTGCGGGCGTCCAGGGCCAGTTGGACAATGCCGCCGTTGCCGATCTCGAAACCCTTGTTGAGGCTTTGCTGCACGGTCTGTTTCTTGCCGTCATAACCCTGGCCGACGTTGGTCACCGAGGTGCCGCTGGTGTCGGCCTTGAGGATCACGTTGATCACCCCGGCAATGGCGTCGGAACCGTATTGGGCGGCGGCGCCGTCGCGCAGGACTTCCACGTGATCGATGGCACTGATAGGGATCAGGTCAAGGTCGGCCGGGGCTGCGCCGGTGTTGATGCCGTTGATGTTGAGGGTGGCAGCGGTATGACGGCGCTTGCCGTTGACCAGCACCAGCACTTCGGCGGCGCTCAGGCCACGCAGGTTGGGGGCGCGGGCGATGCCGCTGGCGTCCCAACCGGTTTTTTCCGGCAGGGTCAGGGACGGGATCACGGCGCTCAGGGCTTCCATGAGGCCGGGCTTGCCGGTGTTCTGTAATTGCTTGGCGCTGACTACATCGATCGGCACCGGACTGCTGGTGACGGTGCGTTGCTCGGCGCCGCGGTTACCGGTGACCACTACGGTGGACAGGGTGCTGTCGTCCTGGGCTTGGGCGGTGTTGGCCAGGATGGCCAGGGCCAGTGCGGCGGTGGGTTGTAGGGCTCGCTTCATATGCATTCCTGCGTTTCCAAATCGCGAAGTCGGGCAGTCACGCGGGTGGGCGCGGTGCTCGGGTTTTTTCTGGGGTGTCAGGGCGATTTGGGGCTAGGTGTGGGGCGAGGTTTGAATTGGCAACATACGTTGAACTCCCTTCCAACGATTCTGCTGCGGGGTGGCAGCGCAGAATCCGAATCTAGATTGGTACCATCCGAGGTCAGGGGTAGGCTGTTGAGTTCAAACATAACGGAATGGATTTTAAAAATATAATGCTATTTGGGCATAATCTAATATTCTTAGATTTCATTATTTATTAGATATTTTATTCGTATTGGTAATGTTTTTTTGAAACTGGGCATGAGTACATATCCGTTGTTGCGGTAACGGCTGCTTATGGTTCCGCTCTTACAGCGGGTCACTTTTGGAAAAGAGCCCGGAATGCCGGCCCAGCCAAAAGTAACCAAAAGGGCTCTTGCCCCAACACTCGGCACCTCGCCTAGGCTCGGTGTGCCCGTAATCCGACAGTGATTTGGGGGGCCGCCGCCACGCGCCATCCATGGCGCGGGGCGGCTAAACCGGCATCCCTGCCGGTTTACCCCCCAAATCCCTGTCGAATTCCGGCCAGCGTGTTTGACGGGGCGCCTAAGATCAACATCAAAAGCAAGAGCACAGCGGCCTGACAGCCGGCTTGAGTGGTGTAGAGCAAAAGCAAACGCGGTCCTGTAGGAGCCGGGGGGACGCCTAGTTCTTGCCGGCGATGGTCTTCAACGATGACGTGGGGGAACCAGACAAAACGCGGCGGTCTCACGTTTTTCGCCGGCAAGCCGGCTCCTACAGAAAACGAAAAGCGTATCCACGATGCGAAGCGAGTCGCTCTTGATCTTGATTTTGATCTGAGGCGCCCCGTCAAACACGCTGGCCGAACGCAGGCTTGAATCCGTGGGTAACCCGGCAGGACGCCGGGTTAGCCGCGCTGGGCCAAGGATGGCCCATCGCGGCGGCCCACGGATTCAAGCCGGAGTGAGGGCACACCGAGCCTAGGCGAGGTGCCGAGTGTTGGGGCGAGGACCTTTTGGTTACTTTTGGGTCCTTCCAAAAGTGACCCGCTGTAAGAGCGGAACCATAGGCGGCCGTTACCTAAATAACGGATATGTACACCAAACGACCTACCTCCCCCCAGGCCGCAACAACTGCATCTGCTGCCGATAATCATCCGTCACCTGCCGCGCCTGCCCACTACTGGTAATCACCTTAGGCGTAATCAACACAATCAACTCCGTCCGATCCTTCGACTTGCTAGTACTCCCAAACAACCACCGCAACCCCGGCACCCTACCCAGATACGGCACCGCACTCACACTCTCCCCGTTGTCCTGCTTGATCAACCCCCCCAGCAACACCGTCTGCCCACTCTGCACCGCCACCTGCGTCGACACCGAACGCGTCGAAATACGCGGATTCACCGGCGTGTCGCTGTTCGCACTCTGACTCTCGGCATCACTGACCTGCTGCTGAATATCCATGTACACCAACCCACCCGGATTGATCCGCGGCACCACATCCAGAATCACCCCCGTCTGCACATACTCGACACTGCTCAACGTGGTATCCGCATCCCCCGTATTCACCGTCGTCTGGTTGATCGGAATGTTGTCCCCCACCTGAATCTGCGCCGGCTGGTTGTTCATCACCACCAGCGACGGCGCCGACAGCACCTGGGTGCGGCCATTGGTTTCCAGCGCATGCAACGCCACCTGCAGATTCGAACTGACAAACGAGTAGAACAACGAATCCGTCGCCCCCAACCCCGCCCCACCACCGCCGAGTGCGCCCTGGCTGCCGGAAGCATTGGCGACGGTGGTGCTGGAGGAATTACCCGCCAGCCGCCCCAGGTACCACTGCACGCCCAAGTCCAGTTCACCGGTGAGCTTGACCTCTAGGATGCGCGTCTCGATCTGTACTTGCAGCGGCGGGTTATCGAGCCGCTTGATCGCCGCTTCGATCTCTTTCCATTGCGCGGGCCGGGTGCGCACCAGCAGTTGGTTGCTGCTCTTTTGCGCGGTAATGCGGGTGCCGGCTTCGAGCGCGCTGGTGGGCGCGACGTCCTTCTCGTCCGGTTCCGGCGCTTCGCCAGCAGGCGGATTGTTCTGCAAGCCGCCGGTATTGAGTGACGACAGGGTCGTGGTGCGCAGGCCAGGCGCGACCTTCGCCGGTGTGTCGTCCTTGATCGCGCCGGTGCCGTAGATCTGCCGAAGGTACTTGGCCAGGTCGGCGGCCTTCATGTTGCGCACGTCGTAGACGTACATCTGCGGCTCGTTGCCGCCGCCCTCGTCGATGGTGCGGATCCAGTCGCCCACTTCACTGAGGTACTGCGGCTGGGAAGAAATCGCCACCACCGAGTTGGTCCGTTCAATCGGCAGGAAGCGCAGCATACCGGCCAGGGGCATGCCGCTGTCAGGGCCGAACAGGCTTTGCAACTGGGGCATCAATTCGGCCACGGAAGCCCGTTGCAGGCCGAACACGCCCACCGACATGCCCTTGAGCCAGTCCACGTCAAACGTGTCGATGGTGTCCTGGTAATTGGCCAGCTCATCCGGAGTGCCGGCCAGGCTCAACACGTTGCGGGCTGGGTCGACCAGTAAAAATGCATTCTCACGCGCGAACGGCTTGAGCAATTTCTGCATCTCGGTGGCGGAGATATAGCGCAGTGGGAACAACCGCGCCGACAGGCCGCTGGACGGTTGCGCCACGCTCATCTGCGGCACCAGCTTGCCCGCCACCGCCTGGCTGGCGGGCAGGATCACGTAGCGATCACCCTGTTTGATCATGGCGTTGTCGGTCCAGGACAGCAGGGTTTCGAGGATCGACAGCGCCTGTTGTTTGTCCACCGGCTTGGAAGTGGAAAAGCTCACATTGCCCTTCACGCCTTGGGCGATGCTGTAGTTTTCATGCAGCAGGTCGCCCATCACGCTGTTGATCACGGCTTCGATGGGCTGGTCGGCGAAGTTGAAGACGATATCGCCGCCCTCCTCTTTCGCCACCGGCTGTGCTGCCGGCCCGCGCACGAACTGCTGGTTGCCACGGATCAGTTGGCGCTGCGTTGGTGTTTTAACCGCAGGCGGTGGACTTTCCGGCGCGGCTTGCTCGGTCGGCAAGCGTTGCGAGCCGGTGCCTTGCATCGCTTCGTGCAGCAGATCGTCGTCCGCATCCAGACGGTCGGGAAAGGATCCACAACCGCTCAGGACAAAAGCGGTCGCCAGGCAAAACGTTGAGGTGCGCATGTCGATCAAGGGAGGGGCTCGCGGGGCAAAGTGATGGGGGGCCGGTTGGACGGCGGCGGCAGGCGCTTGGCGTAGAGGCTCAAGGTTTGCGTGCGGCCATCCAGGCTGAATCGGGCGTATTGCGGGCTGAGGTGGTCCAGGCGCCAGCCGTTGGGCAGGGCCTGACCGAGGCGGACGGTCAGGGCGCGGCCGTCGGTTTGCTTAAGCATGGCCATTTGCAGGTTGCCGGTGATCATGATGCCGCTGAGGGTCAGGTTGGCCAGGCTGGTGACCTGGGCTTTGCCCACGACGCGATCCGGACTGCGGTCGGGGCTGAACAGCGGTGCTTGCCAAGTGGCGGCCAGGTTTTCCAGCGGGACGCTCGGCGCGACCTGTACCTGGGCGGTGGGATGGGCGTGCGCGGGCGCTTCAGGCAGCCATTGCGGTTCATCACCGATGCTGCTCAGGATCACCGCCATCAACAGGCCCAGCAAACCCGACAAGCCGAGCAGGCCCCACTCCACGGGGCGTAATCTGCTGATCATGGCGTCACCCGCGCCGGTTGCAGGTAACCGCGCACCAGCAGGTGCACCACCAGCTTGCCCGCACCGCCACTGGCCGGCGCCTGTTGGCTACGGCGGATGCGCAGTTCATCCACAAACAGGAACGGCGGCTGGTACTCCAGCTCATGCAGCAGCGCTTCCAGCGGTTCGATGGCGCAATCGAGGGTCAGGCTGACCTTGACCTGGCGATACGGCTCGCCGTCGTCCTGCTCCGGCGTGATGGGCTTGCGCTGGGTCAGACTGCAACCGCCGCCGAGGTTGGCGTGGCTGTTGATCAGGTCGGCAAGGCGCTGCATCAGGTCGGCGGCCACCACGTCTGGGTCATCCCCCGGCAACAGGCTGGTGCTGCTGGCCGGGTCCTGGCGGGCTTGCTCAAGCTGTTGGCGCAGCGCATCACGTTGACGCAACACGCCGGCATAGCGCTGCTGTTGCTCGCGCAACTGTTCGGCCTGTTCGCCCATGTCGCGCAGGGGGCCGGCGAACCAGCTGTCGATCAGCAGCCAGTAGGCCGTGCCGAGTACCAACGCCAACACCAGCAAGGCAGCGCCACGGCGTTCACGGGGTGTGAGGGATCGGCGCATCGGTGGCCTCCTGGCGTAGGTGGGCACGCAAGGCAAACTGGTCCTTGCCGGTGCGGGCATCGGGTTGGATCACCCCTTCGAACTGGGCGTTTTCCAGACTGCGGCAGCCTTTGATGCGGGTAATCAGTGCGCTGGCCTTGGCGCTTTGACCGGAGAAGGAAATCTCGCCGTCCTTCACGTCCAATTGATCCAGCCAAGTGTCGGCGGGCAGGCAGGTGGTCAGGTCGTTGAGCAGCGCGGCGATGGGCGGTTGCGCCAGTTTGCGTCGGGTAAGGTACTGCGCCGCGCCCCGGGTATTGAGCAGTTGCTGGCGCAGGGCATGCACCTCGGCGACCTCGGTTTTCTGTTGCTGCACACTGGCGTGCATGGCATCGATGACGCGTTGGCGGTCGTTGAGCCACAGCAGCATCGCTGCGATCAGCAAGGCCCCGCACAACCACGGCAGGCTGCGTTGCAAACCCATGCCCGGCGGGCGTTGGCGCGGGCGCAGCGGCGGGGGCAGCAGGTCGATGCCGAGGTTGGCCGCATCCACGCGATGGGGATGCAGGCCTAGGGCGGTGCAGTCGCTGAGAATCTGGTCCAGGCGTTCGCGCAGGATCGCCACCAGCGTGACCTCAAGGTGGGTGGACGTACGCCGTTCCTGACGCGCGACGAAGTAGAGTTGGTCAGCCTCGAACGGGGTGTAGCGGTCCAGCTCATAACCGACCACCGCGTTGAGGTTGCGTCCGGCGGCCAAAGGCAGTTGCACGCGCTGCAGCAGCACGGCATCCGCGCCAAGCATCAGCACCTGGCGCGCGCTGTCCGACGTGGCTGGCGCCGCTAACGGCCAGTGGTGGATCTGCTCCGGCGGTTCTGGCCGTGCCAACCAACTCGGCACACAAGCGCGCAACTCCGCGAGCCACAAGCGCCAACCCTGTTGCAACAGGCTGCCGCGCCAGTGTCGGGCAATGGGTTCCAGTCGATTCATTCTTGCCAACGCAGCACCCGGTAGGGGTGTGCGCTGTCCTCCGATGGGCTCAATAAAACAGTGACTTGCAGCCGCGCCTGATAACCGCCAGGGCGCTCGGCGCGGCTGTCGACGACCAGCACTTCGCCCGGATCGGCACCTTCGGCGTTCTGGCGCGGCAGGTTCAGCGCCTTGCGCATCAGCGGGCTGGCGAAGGCGGGATCGGGGCGGTCCAGGTCGCTCCACAGGGTGATCTCGGGCAGCAATTGGCTGTAGAGGGGTTGGGTCATGCCGGGCAGTTGGCGCACTTCTTCCAGCACCCGGAACGGCGCCAGGCCTTGTCGGCGGCGCGCGTCGAGGGCCTTGGACAGTTGCGTCGCCTGGGCTGGGGTGGCGCCGCAGGCCAGGGCCAGGCGCGTGAAATCCTGTGCCTCGGCGTTGATCAGGTAAAGCTTGCCGCGCTCGCTGCGCAGGCTGACGTGCAACTGGGCGTCATCAAACACCAAAGGAATCTCGCGGCCATCGGCCACCCAGCGCCGGTCAGCCATGACCAGGGCGATACCGGCTTCGGCGGCCAGCACGGTTTGTGTGTGCTGGCGCAGCCACAGGGCCTGTCGGCTTTCCAACTGCACCCAGCCGGCCAGGCCGCCGAGCAACACGCTGAGCAAGGCAAGCACCCACAGCACCAACAGCAGGGCCGCACCGCGTTGGCGCCTCACTCTTCCACGCTCCCGCTGGACAGGTTCAAGCGCAAAGCAATCACCTGGGTGACCCAGGTCATCGGGCCGTCGACGCTGGCGGCGATGCGCACGGCCGCAGGCAGGCGTTTGGGCCATGGCCATTCACTGACCCAGCCGGTGGGTTGACCCAGCGGTGACACGCCGCGATAGCTGAACTGCAACCCTTCGATGTTTCTCAGCAGCACCTGCGGTTCACGCTGAGAAAAGCCGACCTGCAAATCCTGTTCGACCCGTTGCAGGCTGAACCGGTGGATCCCACCACCGAGCACACCGGGCAAGGTCGAGACAAACTCCAGCCGCTGCGCCGTGCCAACAAAAAAACCATCGCCCTCGCCCACCGCCAGCGGCAACGCCTCGCTGATCGCCGTGCGTAAAAACTGTTGAGCGGCGCGCACTTCATCCAGGCTCACGGTATACGCCTGGGCCTTGGACACGGCACGATTGGCACCCAGCAATGCGCCCCCAACCAGCACCAGCAAAACGCCCAACAAACTGAGCACTACGAGGATTTCCAGCAAGGTAAAGCCCTGCTCGCGGCGCTTCACAGGCGCGCCTTCAAGGTGCTGAAACGAGCCTGGTGCGGGCCTTCGCTAAGCGTCAGGTCGAGGCGAAACACATGCGTCTGTTGCCGCGTGCTGATCAGTTGCCAGTGAATACCGTCGAGCTCGCCTTGGCTGACGCCGTTAATCAATCGTCCCGCTGCCTCCTGATCGAAAATCGTCAGCGCCGCCTGGGTAAGCCGATCACTGTGGGCCACCTGGGATAACGAGCGCGCGCTCTGGCCGAACGCAACCAGCAGCACCGTGCTGCACACCGCCATCAGCGTCAGCGCGGCGAGCATTTCCAGCAGCGTGAACCCGGCCTGGTGCTTCATGGCAGCGCCTTGGATTGCACGCTGCCGGTGAGCCAGCCGATATCGATGCGCCAACGCCGGGTGCCATTCGCCAATAGAAGATTGCCGCCCGTGGAGCTACCGTCGGGATAGAACTCGACGGAGGGGCCCACCTGCTCGGCGGTGTGCAGTGTCACTTGCAGCTCGGACGGCCACCGTTGCAGCGCACGTCCCGGCGCCTGGAACGTACGGTCTTGCATATCGAATGAAGTCCGTGCCGCCTGCCCGCTGACTATCGCCCCCGCCCGCGTGGTGCGCAGCGCTTCCACCACCTGCCCCACCGCGCGGCGCTCTTTTGCCGCCTGCAGGCCCTGGCGCACGCCCAGCCCCAGCAAGCTGGCGGCGAGGCTGATCAACAGGATCACCACTAGCATCTCCAGCAGGGTAAAGCCGCGCTGGCCCATGGCCGCGTTACTCCCAATTGCCCAGGTCGGCGCTATAACCTTCGCCGCCCGGCTGGCCATCCTGACCGTAAAAGATCAGGTCGAAGGCCCCGTGCTCGCCGGGAAAACGATAGCCCAAGGCATGCCCGAACGGGTCCTTGAGGTCAGAAGGCTTGGCATAGCCGCCGGGCCTGTCCACCAACTGTTGCAGGCTGGTGGGCGGCGCGCCGACGTCGAGGGCGTAGCTGTCGATCTTCATGCTCAGGCTGGCCAGCTGCGCCTTGCCCGCGCCGTACTTGCCCTTGTCGACATTGCCGCCGACCTGGCGCACGACGATGGTGGCAACAATACCCAGCAACACGATCACCGCGAGCATCTCCAGCAGGGTGAAACCGCTTTGGCGGCGTGGTTTTCTCATGGGTCAAGCTCCTTCATATATTGCTGGTCAGGCTCATCAGCGGCAGCATGATCGCCAACATGATCACCGCCACCAGCACCGCCATGACCACGGTCAGGGACGGCACCAGTGCGGCAAGCAGGCGGTCGATGCCGCGCTTGGCTTCGACGTCGAAGATGTCGGCGACCTTGAGCAACATGCTGTCGAGTTCGCCGGCCTGTTCACCGACGTCAATCATTTGCAGGGCCAGCTCGGGCAACAGCGGCTGGCTGCCGAACGCGCTGGCGAGAGTACCGCCGCCTTTTACCGATTCCGTCGCATGGCCCACTTGAGCCCGCAACGCGCGGTTGGTGCAGACGTGCCGCGCAATCACCAAGGCTTGCAGTAACGCCACGCCATTGTTGAGCAGCGTGCCGAGGGTGCGCGTCAGGCGTGCCGCTTCGACCCGTTGCAACAACGGGCCGATCACGCGAATGCCGAGCAGGCGTCGATCGTATTGTTCTCGAAATGCCGGATTGCGCAGGCGTACGGCCCAGCAGCCACCGCTGACGATCAGCCCGGCCAACACCACCAGGCCATAGCTGCCCAGGAACTCACCCAAGGCCAGAATCACCTCGGTAATCAACGGAATCGGCACGCCCAGGTCCTGGAAGATCGGCACAAACTGCGGCACCACATACGCCAGCAACAACGCCAGGGAACCCAGCACGCCCACCACCAGAAAGGCCGGATAGATCAGCGCATTGATCACCTCGCCGCGCAGCCGCTCGCTGCGTTCCAGGTAATCGCTGAGCTGACGCAGGGTACTTTCCAGCGCGCCACCGGCCTCACCGGCACGCACCATGCTCAGGTACAACGGTGAGAAGCTGTCGCCCTCGTGTTCCAACGCGGCGGACAGTGGTTTGCCGGCCTTGACGTGATCGCGGATGCGCTCGATCAGCGCGCGCACCTGAGCGGGGCCGGGTTGCTTGAGCAACAGGGTCAACGAGCGTTCCAGAGGCTGGCCGGCCCCCAACAGCGTCGCCAACTGCTGGGTAAAACTCACCAACGCCGTGCCCTTCAACTGCCCACGTGGGTTGCGCAGCAGGGGTCTGCCGGCGGCTTCAATCTGCAACAGCAACAGGCCGCGCTTGTGCAAGGCGGCGACGGCGGCAACTTGATCCGTGGCTTCCAGCGTACCGTTCTGCGGCATGCCCTGGTTGTCCAAGGCGCGGAACTTGAACAGGCTCACGCGCTGTCCCCACGGGTAACGCGCAGCACTTCTTCCAACGAGGTAATACCGGCCAAGGCCTGGCGCAGCCCTTCTTCATACAGGGTGCGCAAACCGGCGCGGCGTGCGGCCTGTTCCAGCGTAGCGGCATCGGCGTGACGCATCAGCAGGCTGCGCAGCTCATCGTTCATCACCAGCAGCTCAGTGAGCGCACTGCGACCGTGATAGTCCCCGCGATAGAGCAGGATCGGACGCTGCTCGGTCAGGCGATCCAGGCCATGTTCTGCGATCAGTTCCGGCGGCGCTTCAAAGGCCACGCGGCTGGCCGGGTCCAAGCGCCGCACCAGGCGCTGGGCGAGAATGCCGCTGACGGTCGAGGCGATCAGGTAGCTTTCCACGCCCATGTCCAGCAGCCGCGTGATACTTGCCGCGGCGCTGTTGGTGTGCAGGGTGGAAAGGACGAGGTGCCCGGTCAGCGACGATTGAATGGCGATGCGGCAGGTTTCCAGGTCGCGGATCTCGCCGATCATGATCACGTCCGGGTCCTGGCGCACGATGGAACGCAGTGCCCCGGCGAAGTCCAGGCCGATGGCGGGCTTGACCTGGATCTGGTTGATGCCTTCGAGCTGGTACTCCACCGGGTCTTCCACGGTGATGATCTTGCGCTCGGCGGTGTTGAGCCGCGACAGGGCGGTGTAGAGCGTGGTGGTCTTGCCGGAACCGGTGGGCCCGGTGACCAGCAGGATGCCGTGGGGACGCTCGAGCAGGTCGAGGAAAGCGGTCAGGCGCTGGCCGTCGAACCCCAGGCTCGGGAAGTCGAACTGCACGGTTTGCCGGTCGAGCAGGCGCAGCACCACCGACTCGCCGAAACTGGTCGGCACCGTGGACACCCGCAGGTCGAGCTCCTTGCCCTGGATGCGCAGCATGATGCGCCCGTCCTGGGGTAGCCGACGTTCGGCGATGTCCAGCCGCGCCATGATCTTCACCCGCGAGATCACCGCTGCCGACGAACTGACCGGCGGCGCTTCGGCATCGTGCAGTACGCCGTCGATGCGATAGCGCACCTTGAGTTGGTTCTCGAAGGGTTCGATATGAATATCCGAGGCGCGCTGCTCCACGGCGCGTTGCAGAATCAAGTTCACCAGCCGGATCACCGGCGCTTCGGAGGCCATGTCCTTGAGGTGTTCGATATCCTCCTGGGCGCCGCCCTGCTCATCGAGGTTCTCGATCAGGGTGCCCATGGCCGAGCGGCCTTGGCCGTAGTATCGCTCGATCAACGTGTCGACTTCATTGCGCGGGCCGATCGCCAGCCACACCGGCACCTGGCACGCATAGGCCAGGGCCTGGAACGGATACCGTTGTGCCGGATTGGCGGCCAGCACCCGCAGGCCGTTCTGGTGCCAGCCCATGGGCACCACTTGGTAGTGGCGCATGAAGCGTTCGGTCAGTGCAGGCAAGGGATCGAGCAGCGGCGGCGCGGCGTCGGCCAGCAACAGCGGCGCGTCGAGCAACGCCGCCCAGGCACGGGCCAATTCAACTTCGGAGACCAGGCCCAGACGCGTCAGCAGACTCAACAGATCGTCCGTGGACAGGCGTCGGGCGCGCTCCAGGTCCACGGTTTTCAGCCCGGCATGCTGCATCAGCCACGCACACACCTGCTCGGTGTGCGGGATCTGCATCTGGCAGGCATCGATAGGCGCTGACGACATAATGTTCACGTATCTAGTGTTACGAGAAAGTATGGCTATTTGAAACTACGGAAACATGCCATTAGTTAGCCATAACCCAGGGAAAAAGTAAGCCGGGGTTATCGACTGGAAGTTATAGACCTAGTTCCTGAAACAGGGGAATAAAATAAACATAATCGCCAAGACCCTTGCGCCAGAGCCTTAGCAGCTAATAGCCATCATCCCACTAGTTGCAATTAGCCACTTAGGCGCTTTCACGCGCAATCAAACGGCATTCCAATAAATTCAAACGCGTTACTTCATCTTCTACAGGCAGCACACCCAAACTTTCAAGGACGCGCGTAGCGGCCAACACACCTATTTCCAATGCGGGCGGCTTGATCGTACTCAGGCTCGGCAACAGCATTTCGGCGAACGGGTAATCGCCGAAACCGAGCACCGCGCACTTCTCGGGGATCTTCAGCCCGGCCCGCTGCCCAGCCAGCAGACCACCGGCCGCCAGGTTGTCATTGGCGAAAAATATCGCATCCGGCGGCGTCGCGTGACTCATCAGCGCTTCCATCGCCTGTTTGCCGGCGTCGAAAGGCGCGCGATCCGCGTCGGGAGCGAAGACCCAGGGCTGCACACCCAACGCGATCAAGGTCGCGGCGAAGCCCTCACCCCGTTCCATTGCGCTGAAGTCCCCGGCTGCGCTGTTCTGCACGAAAGCAATGCGCCGATAACCCTGCCCATGCAGATAACGCGCAGCGGTGACGCCCACTTCGTAGTGGGAAAACCCGATCTGCAAGGGCGCGCGCTCGGGCACGTAGTCCCAGGTTTCTACCACCGGAATATCCGCGTCGGCGATCATCTTTTCAGTCGCCGCGCTGTGGAAGCGGCTGGTCAGCACCAGCGCCGCCGGCGACCAGCCAAGGAACGCACGCACCGCACTCTCTTCCTGCTCGGCGCTGAAGTAACTCGACGCCAACAACAGTTGATAGCCATGCCGGCTGAGGGTGTCGCTGAAGCCCTGGATGGTATTGGCAAAGATCGGCCCCGAGATGTTCGGGATCACCATCGCCACGATGCGCCCACGCGCCGACGCCAGCCCGCCGGCCACCAGGTTGGGCACGTAACCCAGCTCGGCCACCACCTCGGCGATGCGCTCGCGGCGTTCGGGTGACACTTGTTCCGGCTGGTTGAAGTAACGCGACACGGTAATCGCCGACACCCCGGCCTGGCGGGCCACGGTATTCAAGGTGACACGCCCGGCGCCACGGCGTTTGCGCGGTTTGTCTTCGCTCAAGGGATAATCCTGTTAAAAACCAAAAAGAATATAGGACTAATTTTTCAGTATTTGACGTTCTAAACCAGACCTACCAATAATGCCGATGTTAGCGCTAACAAAGCGCGTTGTCTGCTACTCGCTCGAGCGAATGCCAAAGACATTTCACAGGCGCTGACGGTCGCAAGAACCGCAGCGGTTCAGGGCAATCTTTTCGAGCGGGCACAGCATGCACACCTTCCAACGCAGCACTTTCCTGATACTGGCCGGGTTGACCGCCCTGCCCGCCCCCGGTGCCTTTGCGGCCGACGCGCAGGAGCCGACACTCAAATCCGTGACCGTCACCGCCACGCGCCGCGAAGAATCACTGCAAAAAGTCCCGGTGGCCGTCTCGGTCCTTGATGGCGAACAGCTGGAGCGCGACAACCGCAATGGCGTGGCGAGCATCGCCCAGCAGGTGCCGTCGCTGAACTTCCGCACCGGCGCCTCCAACAAGGACACCTCGCTGTTCGTGCGCGGCGTGGGCACCATTTCCACCTCCCCCGGCGTCGAGCCGACGGTGGCCACGGTGATCGACGGCGTGGTCTACGCCCGCCCCGGCCAGGCCACCCTTGACCTGCTCGACCTGGAACGCATCGAGGTGCTGCGCGGCCCCCAAGGCACGCTGTTCGGCAAAAACGCCTCGGCCGGTGTGCTGAACATCACCAGCAAGGCGCCCACCGCCGAGACTCATGGCTATATCGACCAGTCGTACTACAGCGGCAACGAAAGCCGTACCCGGTTCGGCATCGGCGGCAGCCTGGTGCCGGATGTGCTCAAGGGTTCAATCAGTACGCTGTTCGGCAGCTACGACGGTAATGTCGACAACCAGCACAATGGCCAGGAGGTCAACGGCTACAACCACAAGGGCATTCGCGGCAAGTTGGAATTCACCCCCAACGACGACCTGACACTGACACTGATCGCCGACTACATGCAGTCCCACGACGACGCGCCGAACGGCGTGGTCAGCAAGTCCCTGTCCCCGGCGTTCGCCAACGCGCTGAGCCCGGTGCGGGCCTCCAGCGACAACCGCGACATCAACACCGATACCCGCAGCCATGTGGAAGACACCAACAAGGGCCTGTCCGCCCAGTTGGAATGGAACCTCGGCGACTACACCCTGACGTCGATCACCGCCTGGCGCGGTTGGGACAACACCCAATACCAGGACGGCGACCGCCTTGGCACGGTGACCGCCGCGTTTCCCGGTACCGCCGACAAAGGCCAGCTTGAGTTCAACCAATACTCCCAGGAACTGCGCCTGGCCTCACCTAAAGGTGAGTTCCTGGAATATGTCGGCGGCCTGTTCTACATGCACGGCAAGGATGAAGAAACCTATCAACGCACCCTCACCACCACCACGCGTACCGACCGCGGCATCGCCGACTACAGCACCACCAACGACAGCTACGCGGTGTTCGGCGAGACCACGCTGAACTTCACCTCGCGGTTTCGTGGCATCGCCGGCCTGCGCTACACCCACGATGACCTGAAATACGATCACCGCCGTGCCTCCACTTCGGCCACCACGGTCAGTGGGATTCAGCCGGCCACGTCCAGTTCCGGTTCCGTGGACGAAGACGGTTGGTCCGGTCGCCTGGGCGTGCAGTACGACATCAGCGACAGCGTCACCAGCTACCTGACCTATTCGCGCGGCTACAAAGGCCCGGCCTACAACGTGTTCTTCAATATGCAGCCGCGTGACACTGACGCGCTCAAGCCGGAAACCTCCAACACCTGGGAAGCCGGGATCAAGGCCACCGCCTGGAACAACCGCCTGACCACCAACCTGGCGGTGTTCCACAGCGATTACGACAACTACCAGGCCAACTTTTTCGACACCGTCGCCGGGCAAGTGGTGACGCGCCTGATCAACGCCGGCAGCGTCAGCACCGAAGGCGCCGAGCTGGATTACGCCTTGCAGGCCACTCAGCAACTCAAGCTGTCCGGGGCGCTGGCCTACACCCGCGCGCGCATCGACGAATTCGCCTGCCCGGCCGGTGCCGCCGCGACCTGCAACGTGAATGGCAAGCCGCTGCCTTTCAGCCCGGACTGGAAAAGCTACGTGCGCGCCGACTACACCATCCCGCTGGATAATGGCCTGGACATCGAACTGGGCACCGACTACAGCTGGCAGAGCGAAGTGCAGTACGACATCAGCCAGAACCTTGACACCAAACAAGGTGCCTACGGCATCTGGAACGCCAGCGTGGCCCTGGCCGACTACAGCAATGGCTGGCGCGTCGCATTCCTGGCGAAGAACCTCGCCGACAAATCCTACTCACCGCTGCTGGCCAGCGGCGGCAACTACATCTACCGCGCCGTGCCCCGTGACGACGAACGTTACTTCGGCGTGCAACTGCGCAAGGATTTCTAAGCATGAGCCGTCAACTGAAACTCGGCGCCTTCCTCATGGCCACCGGGCACCACGTCGCCGCCTGGCGCCACCCGGACGTGCCGGCAAATGCCGGGCTGGATTTTGCCCAGTACAAGCACCTGGCGCGGGTGGCTGAAGCGGCCAAGTTCGATGCGCTGTTCGTGGCCGATAGCATTGCGGCAGCCACGGGTGAAATCGCCAGCCATATGGCGCGTTCAGATCACTTCGAACCGCTGACTCTGCTTTCGGCGTTGAGTGCGGTGACGGACCACATCGGCCTGATCGCCACGGCGACCACCACCTATAACGAGCCCTACCACGTGGCGCGCAAATTCGCCTCGCTGGATCACCTGTCCGGAGGCCGTGCAGGCTGGAACCTGGTCACCTCGGACGCCGCTGCCGAAGCGCAGAATTTCGGCCGCGATGAACACCTCGGCCACGCCGAGCGCTACAGCCGCGCCAGGGAGTTTCATCACGTCGTGACCGGGTTGTGGGACAGCTGGGAGGACGATGCCTTCGTGCGGGACAAGGCCAGCGGCAACTACTACGACCCGGCGAAACAGCATGTGCTGGACCATGTCGGTGAACATTTCCGCGTCAAGGGCCCGCTGAACGTGGCGCGCTCGCCCCAGGGCCACCCGGTGATCGTGCAGGCGGGTTCATCGGAAACCGGCCGTGAACTGGCGGCGCAAACGGCAGAAGTGGTGTTTACCGCGCAAACGTCGCTGGAAAATGCGCAGGCGTTTTATGCGGATCTCAAAGGGCGGCTTGAGCCATACGGGCGTGAGCCGGACTCGCTGAAAATCATGCCGGGCGTGTTTGTGGTGGTCGGGCAAACCGAGGCCGAAGCCCAGGCTAAGTTCGAAGCGTTCCAGGACCTGGTCGAGCCCGAAGTGGGCGTCGCCCTGTTGGGCCGCATGCTGGGTAATTTCGACTTGTCCGGCTATCCATTGGACGGGCCGTTGCCGCAATTGCCGTTGACCGACAGCGGGCAGCGCAGCCGTCAACAATTGCTGAGTGACCTGGCCCACCGCGAACAACTGACGCTGGCGCAATTGGGCCGACGGATCGCGGGTGGTCGCGGGCATTACAGCCTGATCGGCACGCCCGCGCAGATCGCCGATGAGCTGCAACGCTGGTTCGAAAACGGCGCCGCCGATGGCTTCAACATCCTGGTGCCGCACCTGCCGGGCGGGCTGGAGGATTTCGTCCAAGGGGTCGTGCCGGAGCTGCAACGGCGCGGTCTGTTCCGTACCGAATACAGCGGCACTACCTTGCGTGAAAACCTCGGGTTGGCGCGCCCCGAAAACCGCTTCAAAAAGGACGATGCATGAAGATTCCGGCGCTGTTACTGGCCCTGCTGGCCGTCACTCAAACCGCACTGGCGGCCGACCCCGCGACCCTGCGCATCGGCTACCAGAAAGGCTCCATCGCCCTGGTGCTCGCCAAGGAACATAGCCTGCTGGAAAAACGCTTCCCGCACACCGAAGTGAAGTGGATCGAATTCCCCGCCGGCCCGCAGATGCTTGAAGCACTGAACGTAGGCGCACTGGACGTGGGCTCGACCGGCGACATCCCGCCGCTGTTCGCCCAAGCGGCGGGCGCGGACCTGGTCTACATCGGCGCCGAACCGCCCAAGCCCAGCGCCGAAACCATCCTGGTGCGCAACGACAGCCCGCTGCATTCAGTGGCGGACCTGAAGGGCAAGAAAGTCGCCTTCCAGAAGGGTTCCAGTTCCCACAACCTGATCCTGCGCGCCCTGAACAAGGCCGGGCTGAGCTACAAGGATATCCAACCGGTGTACCTGCCACCTGCCGACGCGCGCGCGGCGTTCGAACAAGGCAGCGTGGATGCCTGGGCCATCTGGGAGCCCTATTCATCCTTGGCATTGAGCCAAAGCCCCAGCCATGTGCTGGCCAATGGCGAAGGCCTGGGTTTGTCGGGGCCGGTGTATACCGCGCGGCGCGACTATGCGAAGGCCAATGGCGTGTTTGTACATGACCTGCTAGATGAGCTCAGCGCTGCCGAAGCGCTCACCCGCAGCCAGCGTGAAGACAGTTTGAACGTGCTGACGAGGTTTATGGGACTGCCGGCCGAGGTGATCGCGCGGTACATGGATAACCGCCCGCCTTCGCCGATCCTGCCGATTGACGACACGATCATCGCAGCGCAGCAGGCGACAGCGGATCTGTTCTATCAGAACCACCTGTTGCCCAAGGCTATCGACGTGCGCGAAGCCGCTCCCCTGTAGGAGCCGGCTTGCCGGCGAAAAACCCACAGGCAGCGCGTCCATTCCTGTTTCCCGCGTTATCGTTGGCGACCTTCGCCGGCAGGCCGGCTCCTACAAGGGTTGATCTGTGCCTCGCGTGCTCTTTTCCACGAGGCACATGGGTGTACCGGCGACCGGCTCCTGCATCACTTGCACCTGCACATCGAACACCTGGCGCATCAACTCGGCACTGATCACCGCCCCCGGCGCACCATCAGCCACCAACTTGCCGCCGTGCATCACCACCAAATGGTCGGCGTAGCGGCAGGCCTGGTTGATGTCGTGCAACACCGTGATCACGGTCTTGCCTTCAGCGGCCAATTCGCCCATCAAGTCCATGAGTTCGACTTGATGGCTGATGTCGAGGTAGGTGGTGGGTTCATCCAGCAACACCACGGGCGCATTCTGCGCCAACACCATCGCCAGCCAAGCACGTTGGCGCTGGCCGCCGGACAGATCGGCCAATGCGCGGTCAGCCAACAGGTCCAGTTCCAGGCGCTGCATGGCTTGGGTCACGTGGGATTGATCACTGCCGCTCAAGCGTCCCCACAGCGAGTTATGCGGACTGCGGCCATAGGCGACCAACTGGCGCACGCTGACACCTTCCGGCACCGGTAGCACCTGCGGCAAGAACGCGATCTGCCGCGCCAACTCGCGGGCGGACAGGCTGGCGTAGGCCTGGCCATCCAGGGTCAACTCGCCCTGGGTCGGCTTGAGGATGCGCGCGAAGGCCTTGAGCAAGGTCGACTTGCCGCAGCCATTGGGACCGATCAAGGCGGTGACCTTCCCGGTCGGCGGCGCAAAGGACAGGCCTTGCACGATGCGCGTGGTGCCGTAGCCAATGTCGAGCTGCCGTGCGTGAAGAATACTCATGTGATCAGCCCTTGAACCGTGCCAGCAACCAAAGAAAATACGGCGCGCCAATCACCGCCGTGAGCACCCCGGCGGGGATTTCGCTGGGCGCGATCAACGTGCGCCCCAATGTGTCGGCCAGCACCAGCAGCAACGCACCGATCAGCATCGCCGCCGGCAGCAGGCACTGGTGATGCCCGCCCACCAACCGCCGCGCCATGTGCGGCGCGACCAGGCCGATAAAACCGATCGGCCCGATCACCCCCACGCCCAGGCTGGTCAGCAGCACCGCGCAGGCCATCGCCAACCAGCGTGTGCGACTGAGTGGCGTGCCGAGGCTATGGGCCGCTTCATCGCCGAGGGCGATCAGGTTCAGCGGCTTGGCCAGGCACAGCCCCACCGGGATCAACACCAGGAACGGCAACACCAGCGCCACATGGTGCCAGTTGCGGCTCCATAGGCTGCCGGTGAGGGCGAGCAAGGCGGTGTTGATATCCAGCGGATGGGACAGGATCAGAAACTCGGTGACACTGGACAAGGTCACCGCAATCGCCACCCCGGAGAGGGCAAACCGCACCCCGGAAAAACTCACCCCGGTGTTGTACAGCGCCAGCAGCAACGCACCGCCGGCCCCGCCCAGACAAGCCACCAGCGGCAGCCACACAATCGGCAAATGCGGCCAACTGATGATCGCCACGGTCAGCGCCAGCCCGGCGCCTTGGGTCACACCGAGGATTTCCGGTGAGGCCAGCGGGTTGCGGATCACGCCCTGCACAATCGCCCCGGCCAGGCCGAAGGCTGCACCTGCGAGAATCGCGATCAGACTGCGGGGCAGGCGGTGGTTCCAGACTTCGAAGTCGAGGGCGTCGTGGGCCAGCAGGCGGTCCAGCACGGTGTCTGGGGTGAGCCATACAGTGCCGGCGCTGAGGCTGATCAACGTCGCCAGCAGCAACAGGCCGAGCAGCAGCCATAAGCGCAAGGGTGGCCGGGTCATAGGGCGCGCCTGGCAAGAAAAAGGAAGAACGGCGCGCCAATCAGCGCGGTGACCACACCCGCCGGTGTCTCCACCGGAAACGCCACAGCGCGGCTGAGCAAGTCGGCGCCCAGCACGATCACCGCACCCAACGCGGCGCTCAGGGGGATCAGCCAGCGGTAGTCATTACCGAGAAACTGGCGAAGGATATTCGGCGCGATCAACCCGACAAACCCGATCGGCCCCACCGCGCAGACGCTCGCCCCCACCAGCAACAGGCTGGCGATGAATACCTGCAAACGCAGGCTGGCAATGCCCACGCCCAGGGAGCGTGCGGCGTCTTCGCCGAGGTTGATCAGGTTCAAGCGCGGCGCGCACCACAGCGCCCACAGGCCGCCGATCAAGGTGCACGGCCACAGCAGTTGCACCTGGGCAGCGCCGACATTGGCCAGGGAACCGGCCAGCCAGTTGAGCACGCTTTGCGCCTGGGCCTCGACCAGGATCACAGTGAGCCGGGTCAATGCCGCGCACAACGCAGCCACGGCTACGCCGGCCAATACCAGGCGTCCCTGGGCGGTGGTCGGCGACCAGGCGCCGCCGAGGCTGAACACCGTGATCCAGGCCAGGGCGCCACCCAGGCAGGTCATCAACAAGGCACCGCCGGCAAACGGCAGCGCGACCAATCCAGTGGAAAACAACGCCAGCCCCAACGCCGCACCCGCCGTCACACCAAACAAGGACGGCGAGGCCAGGCGGTTGCGGGTAATGCCCTGCATCAACGCACCGGCCAGGCCCAGGCAAGCACCGACCAACGCGGCACACAGCGCCCGTGGCACGCGCAACTGGGCGACGATGTAGGCCATATTGCCGCCCACGCTGCCTTGGTGAACCAGGCCATTCCACGCATCCGCCGCCGTGATCGTGAACGGTGACCAACTGTACAGCGACAGCCAGAACAACCCGCCACCCAGCAGCACAATGCCGGCCGCCGCGAAACTTCGCCCCATGCTTATTGGCTCAATACGGCTTTACCGCCCTTGAGAATCGCCAGCGCGTCTTCGGCGATCTGTTCCGAGGCCAGCACACCGCGATTGCGCGCCCAGCTGTCGCCGTCCACTTCCGCAACCTGTTTATTACGCACCGCCCCCAACACTTGCCACAGCGGCTGCTTGCTCCAGTTGTCGACGATGCTGGGGCGACGGTAATGACCGACCAACAACCAACCAGGGTCGAGGGCGAGCAGTTGCTCCAGGCTGACAAACTCGGTGGGCGCCGCATTGGCGCGTACCGAGGGGACTTTCAGGCCAATGGCTTCGAGCACGCTGCCGGCGTAGGAGTCCGGGCCGTGCACGGAGAAACTGTCTTCACGGGCGACGCCAAACAACACGCTGGCGCCGGCCGGAATCTGTTGCGCGATGGCCTTGAGGTTCTCGCGGTTCTTCTGGATCCGCGCTTCCATCTGCGCGCTCTTGCCCAGCGCTTTGCCGATCAGCTCGGCGGATTTCAGGCTGCCCTGGTAATCCTCGCCGCGTGACGGCAGCAACAGGGTCGGCGCGATGCTCGCCAGGTCGCTGTACAAGGCCTGATGACGGTTGAGGTCGGCGACGATCAGGTCGGGCTTGAGCCGGGCGATTTCCTCGATGCTCGGCTGCGAGCGCAAGCCCACGGACGTCCACTGGCCGATGGCCTGGCGCACACGGGGCAACACGCGATTGGCGTCGCCATCATCGGCAGCGCCGACGGGCGTTACCTCGACGGCGGCCAGGCTGTCGAGAAAAGAGAATTCCAGCACCACCACACGCTTGGGCACATCGGGCAGATGCACCGCGTGCTGGCCGTCGTTGAGGTCGATGGGGGCGGCGCTCAGCAGGCTTGAAGACAACGCCAGGACGCAGGCGGCAAGGGTGGGGATGGAGCGCAGCATTCGCATGACAAGGACCTCGGCGTTAAAACACCCCAGCTAGACAGGCCGGGGAAAACGGCGGGTACTATTCCATATCGGGGCGGCGTGATCAAAAAACATTCTCATTAACGCCGAAATCGAGTGTGTGTTTGTTGTGGTAACTGGCTTGTTGTGGTGAGCGGGCTTGCCCCGCGCTGGGTGGCGAAGCCGCCCCAAAACCTGGCACCTCGCTCTACCTGACACGATGTGGTGTTCTTGTTGGGGCTGCTGCGCAGCCCAGCGCGGGGCAAGCCCGCTCACCACAACAAGCCACTCACCACAGCAAGCCAAGTCACTACAAACAGCCTGCTCACCTCAACAAGCCAGTCCCCACAACAAGACTCGTGTTAGAAGTCGACCGTGGCCGACAGCAGATAGGTACGCGGCGTAGACAAGGTCAGGCCTGGCTCGCTATCGTCCGACGCACCCGCCGAACTCCAGTAGCGCTTATCGGCGACGTTCTCCACATTCGCCCGCAAGGTGATGTGTTTATCGTCCACCTTGAACCCGTAGCGCGCCCCCACGTCGAGGCGGTTCCAGGCGTCGATTTCCTTGACGTTGGACTGGTCCAGGTACTGCGAGCTGGAATAGATTCCACGGCTGGTCAGGGTCAGGCCTTCGAGGCCCGGCACATCCCATTCAGCGCCCAGGTTGACGTTGTACTTGGGCGTGGCCGGGGCGCGGTTGCCGTCCCAGGTGCCGTTGGTGGTGTCTTTCAGCTCACTGTCGATGTACATCACCCCGCCAAGCAGGCGGAAGCCCTTGAGCGGTTCGCCGAACACGCTCAGTTCTACGCCTGAGTTCTCGCGCTTGCCGTTAGGCCCGAATACACGCGTGGTGGCGTTGGTTTCATAGGCTGGTTGCTTGATGCGGAACACCGCGGCGGTCACGGCGAACGCGCCAGCGTCGTATTTGGCGCCCACTTCCACCTGGCGACTGATGAACGGCGGGAAGATCTGGTCTTCGTTGATCGAGGTGGACGGCGCGATCTTGCCCTGGCTCAGGCCTTCCATGTAGTTGGCGTACAGCGACAGTTTGTCGGTGGCCTTGAACAGGATGCCGCCCGACGGCGAAACCTTTTCTTCGTCGTAGGCCGTGGCGCCTTTGACGCCGTCGCTCCAGTCATCGACCTTCACGCGCTGCCAGCGTGCACCGAGGGTGAGCAGCAGACGGTCGTCGAAAAAGCCCAAGGTGTCGGACAAGGCGACGCCGGTAAATTTGTTTTCGGTATAGACCTTGGGATCAAACCGCGTCGGCCGTGAAGGCGTCGGGGTTTGCACGGGATTGTAGAGGTTGCTCGAGGGTGACGTATAACGCGCGCCGCCGTTGGTGAAGTCCATGTCGAAGTAACTGGCGGCCAGGTTGACCTCATGGCTTACCGGCCCGGTGTGGAACCAGTTGCGCACGCCAGCGGTGTAGGTGCGCACGTTTTCATCGCGCGTGAAGTCGCGAGGCGACACTGCGAAATCACCGGCCGCATTGCTGACGGATACCGCGTGACGCAGGAAATCGTGGTTGCTTTTACGCGCGCCCACGCCGCCGTAGAGCATCACGTTGTCGCTGAGGTCGTACTCGGCATTGACCGTGCCGAACGTGTCGTTGGTGCGGGCCTTGCTCCAGGATTGCGCATAGTTGCGGCGCACGTCATTGGCGCTGGGCACCGGCGCTGCGGCCGCCACCTGTACGCGCTCTTGCGGTGCATCGGTGTCGCGCTCGGTGTGGCCGATGTCGGTGGAAAGGCGCAGGCGTTCGCCACGGAAATCCAGGCCCAGCACGGCCATTTCGCGGTCGACGCTTTGGTGATCCCACTCGGTGTCGCCGGACTGCTTCACGCCGTTGAAGCGGATGCCGAACTGGTTGTCTTCGCCAAAGCGCCGGCCAATGTCCACCGCGCCGCCGGCCTGGCTGTCGGACGCCCAATTGCCGGTAAACGAGTTGATGTCCTTGTCAGTGGCGCGCTTGGGCACCACGTTGATCCCGCCGCCCACGCTGCCACGCGGCGAGATGCCATTGATCAACTGGCTCGGGCCCTTGAGGATGTCGACGCGGTCGGCCATTTCCATGTCGATGGTGTAGGTCGGCAGCACGCCATACAGGCCGTTGTAGGCCACGTCACTGTTGAACAGGCTGAAGCCGCGAATGGTGAATTGCTCGTAGCGCCCACCCGCCGGGTTTGTGGCGCGCACCGAGGGGTCGGCGGCGATCAGGTCGCCTAGGGTGCGGGCCTGTTGGTTCTTTACCGCGTCAGCGGTGTAGGTGGTGATGCTGAACGGGGTTTCCATGAAGTCCCGCGTGCCGAGCATGCCCTGGGCCGTGCGGCGCGCTACCTGGCCGCCGGCGTAGGTGTCGCCGTCATACAGGCCGGTGGTGCCGAGGATCGACGTCGGGGCCAACTCAAGGCTGCTGCCGTCCGGCGCCGGTATCAACATGTAGGCCTGCGCGCCCATCGACTGCAGTTGCAGGCCAGAGCCTTGCAGCAAGCGGGCAAAGCCCTCCTCTACCCCATATTCGCCGGACAAGCCGCTGCTACTACGCCCGCTGACCAAGGCCGGGTCCACCGACAGGTTGACGCCCGCCAACCCGGCGAAGCGGGTGAGCGCCGCACTCAGGCTGCCGGCGGGCACTTGGTAGCTGCGGCGGGTGGCGGTGTCTTCGGCGTAGCTGACGGCGGCGAAGAACGGACTGGCGCTGAGGCTCAGCAGCAGGCTCAGTTTCAGCAAGGGGCGGACGACGGGCATTGGCGGAAGCTCTCAATAGTGTTCACTTGCCTGGAATGACAGGCGAGATGAAAAAAAGGGACAGGCTCCGCCAATTTTTTTGCTTACCACACTGCGATCGTTGAATCCGCCCTCGGCTCGGTGCCGCCGCACAATGCACCACTGACCGGGTCGCGCAGGATGATCTGCCCGCGCCCGTAGTCAGTGAGGTCGCTGGCGATCTGCACCTGATGTCCGCGCCGTGCCAAGGCGTTGGCCAAGTCGCGGGACGCGCCCTGTTCGATGCCGACCTTCATGTCACCCAGCCATTGCCAGCGTGGCGCATCCAGCGCCGCTTGCGGGTTGAGGCCGAAATCCACCAGGTTCATCACCATCTGCACGTGACCCTGGGGCTGCATGTAGCCGCCCATCACGCCGAACGGGCCGAGGGCCTGGCCGTCCTTGGTGAGAAAGCCGGGGATGATGGTGTGGAAGGTTTTCTTGCCCGGTGCCAGGCAGTTGGCGTGCGTCGGGTCGAGGCTGAACTCCTGCCCCCGGTTTTGCAGGGCGATGCCGCTGTCGGGCAGCACCACGCCGGAGCCGAAGCCGTGGTAGTTGCTCTGGATAAACGAAACCATATTGCCTTCGGCGTCGGCCGTGGCCAGGTACACCGTGCCGCTGGCGTGAGGGTCGCCGGGTTTGGGCGCCTGGGCCTGCTCGCCGATTTGTCCACGGCGACGGCGGCTGTAGTCATCGCTGAGCAGGTCAGCGACGGCTACGCGCATGTGCAGCGGGTCGGTGATGTAGTGCAGGCCGTCGCTGTAGGCGAGTTTCATCGCCTCCAATTGGCGGTGCCAGGTCTGCTGGCTGTCGCGGTGATCGAAGCTGAAGCCTTCGAGGATTTTCAGCGCCATCAACGCCACCAAACCCTGGCCGCTGGGTGGGATTTCCCACACGTCCACGCCCCGGTAACTGACGTGGATCGGCTGCACCCACTCGGCGCGGTAATCCTTGAGATCGCTGGCGCGCAGGTAGCCGCCGCTGGCCTTGGAGTGCGCGTCCAACCGTTCGGCCAGGGCACCGCGATACAGGCTTTCGCAACGGGTGTTCGCCAGTTCTTCGAGGGTACGGGCCTGGGCCGGGTTGCGAAACATCTCCCCGGCCCGTGGCGCGCGGCCGTCGATCAGGAAGGTGTCGAACCAGGCGTCCAGCGCCCCGTCACGATGGGGCGCGAATTCTTCCAGGGTGAGTTGCCATTGATGGGCGACTACCGGCGACAGCGGGAAACCGTCGCGCGCCAGGCGGATGGCCGGTTGCAGCAACTGGGCAAACGGCAATTTGCCGAAACGCTGGGACAGCTCGGCCCAAGCCGACGGGCAACCCGGCACCGTAACCGGCGTCCAGCCATACAGCGGCATTTGGTCATGCCCGGCGGCCTTGACCGCCTCGACACTCAAGGCAGCCGGCGCATGGCCGTTACCATTCAAACCGTGCAACTGGCCCTTGCACCAGACCAGGGCAAACGCATCGCCGCCGAGGCCGCAGCCGGTGGGCTCCACCACCGTCAAAGCGGCCGCCGTGGCAATGGCAGCATCGATGGCGTTACCGCCCTTCTGCATGACCTCGATACCGGCCTGGGCGGCCAGGGGCTGGGACGCCGCGACCATGCCACGCTGGGCAAACACGCTCTGGCGCTGCGAGGGATAAGGGTACTCATGAGCAGAAAATTCAAACATGGCAGAGGCTCTTCCAAAAGGTCATAACACGCGGCTGAGAAAAGCTCGGGTACGGGGATGGCTGGGGCGGCTGAAAATTTGCTCCGGCGGCCCTTGTTCGATGAGTTCGCCCTGGTCGAGCACCACCACGCGGTCGGCCACTTCACGGGCGAAGCCCATTTCGTGGGTGACCACCACCATGGTCATGCCCTCCTCGGCCAGTTCCTTCATCACCTGCAGCACTTCGCCGACGGTTTCCGGGTCGAGGGCACTGGTGGGTTCGTCGAACAGCATGGCCTGGGGTTTCATCGCCAGGGCACGGGCGATGGCCACCCGTTGCTGCTGGCCGCCGGAGAGCATCGATGGGTAGTGGTTGGCTTTGTCCGCCAGACCGACCCGCGCCAGTAATCCACGGGCCTGTTCCAAGGCTTCGGCGCGTGGCGTACCGAGTACCTGGATCGGCGCTTCGATGATGTTTTCCAGCGCGGTCATATGCGGGAACAGGTTGAAGCGCTGGAACACCATGCCGATGTCGCGGCGCTGGCGGGCAATGTTACGCTCCGAGTCGCGCACCAGGCTGCCGTCGCTGCGCTCGCGATAACCCATGGCGCGGCCGTTGACGCGGATACGCCCGCCCTGGATGTCTTCCAGCAGGTTGATGCAGCGGATAAAGGTGGTCTTGCCCGAACCCGAGGCGCCGATCAGCACCACCACTTCACCGCGCCGTACTTGCAGGGAAATCCCCTTGAGGATCTGCAGCGTACCGAACGACTTGTGGATATCCAGCGCTTCGATGATCAGTTCTTCACTGTGGTGCGCCATGGTTATCGTCCCCTCAGCAGTTTCAAGGTGCTGCGCCCGAACATGCGGCTGGACGCCGGTGGCGGCGCGGAAGGCCGGTCGGACTGGCCGAAACGCGCCTCCAGCCAGCGCTGGAAGAAGCCCCAGAGCGTGGTGAGCATCAGGAAGTAGATCGCCACCACCAGGTACAGCTCGAACACGCGGAACGTGGCCGAGGTGACCATCTGCGTGCTGAGCAGTAATTCCTGCACGCCGATCACGCTGACCAGGGTGGTGTTCTTGAGCATCACGTTGAACTCGTTGCCCAGCGGCGGCACGATCACGCGGAACGCCTGGGGCAGCACAATGCGCCGCATCAGCTTGGCAAAGCCCATGCCCAGGGAGCGCCCGGCTTCGTATTGGCCCTTGTCGACCGCACCGATGCCGGCGCGGATGATTTCGGCCATGTAGGCGCCTTCGTTGAGACCCAGGGCGATGATCGCCGCCTGGATATTGCCGGGCACGACCAGGCCGAACAGGTCGATGTCCTCAAAGCGGAAAATCCCGCCCGCCGCCAGCGCGGTGTAGAGAAACACGATCTGCACCAGCAACGGCGTGCCGCGCATCAACCACACGTAAAAGCGCACCGGCAGGTGCAGCAGCGGGTTCTTTGACAGGCGCAACAGCGCCGCCGCCAGGCCCAGCACGCAGCCCAGCAACATCGCTGACACCGCGATCAGGCAGGTCAGCCACAGCCCGGTGAGGTACACCCCGCTGGGCTGCAACAGGTACTGCCAGAACACATCCCAATTGAAGTTCATGGCGGGCAACCTCAGTCGAGAGTGTCACTGCTGACATGCCATTTGTTCAGCAACGCCACATAGCTGCCATCGCTGCGCATGTCACTGATCACTTGCTGCACGGCGGCGGTGAGTTGCGGGTCGTCCTTGCGCATGCCCAGGCCGGTGAGGATGCGGCTGAAGGCCGGCACGCCTTCCTCGAACAGGTCCGGGGCCATCGCGGCGTAGTAACCGGCGGTTTCCACGGTGGTGCCGTAGGCGTCGACCTGGCTGATGCGCAGGGCCTGGAAGGCATCGGTATCGGTGTTGTACACCACCAGCTTCATCGGCGGCTTGCCGGCCTTGGTCAGGCTGTCGTTTTGCGCGTCCAGCAGGGTCTTGATGGTGGAACCGTTGAGCACCGCAACCTTGTGCCCGGACAAGTCATCCAGGGCCTTGATGCCTTTGGGATTGCCCTTGGGCACCACCACCGACTGGCTGGAATACATGTAGTTGACGATGTCGATCACCTGCCGCCGCTCGGGCTTGTCGAACAGCTGGTCGACGATCATGTCACACTGCTGCGCAAGCAACGCCGGCACCAGGCCGGAGAACGGAATCACCCGCCACTGCAGCTGTTTGTCGCCCAGGCGCTTGGCAATCTCGAGCCCGAGGTCGACGGTGAGTCCGCGCGGTTTCTGCGCTTCATCGAAGGACACCAGGGGCGGCGAATCCATCCCCGAGCAATACACCAGTTTATCGACGCTCTTCAGGCGCTCCGGCACCTGGGGCGCGGCAATGGCCCATTGGGTACAGAGGCCGAGGGAGACAGCCACCAGCAAGGCGCGGCGTTTATGCATGACCAGACACTCCAGTTCGTTGGTTAACGGGGCAGGACTCAAAGTCAAAACACAGCAGGTCTTTCTTATTGTTCGGCTTGCAGGAATTGGATCAGCGCTGGCACGGTCCCCTCGATGTGCTCGCGCACGACCGCCTCGGCGCGGGCCGCGTCACCGGAACGGATGGCATCGAGGATCACCGCGTGTTCCTGGCGGGCGCTGAGGGGTTTTTCGCCGTGCTGCAGCCACAGGCGCATGGGCGCTTCCACCAGCGAGTACAGCGCCGAGATCTGTTTCATCAAACGCGGGCGGCCACTGAGGCTGCACAGGTATTCGTGGAAGGCGCGGTGGCGGCTGACCCAGGCGGCACTTTCGTCGCGGTAATCGTCCATCTCGTCGAGCAGGCGCTCCAGTGCGGCCAATTGGCGTTCGCCGATGCGTGCGACTGCCACGCGCACCGCCAGGCCTTCGAGGGCACTGCGCATCTCGAACACTTCGTGCAATTCATCGATATCCAGGCCGCTGACCACGGCGCCCCGGTTGGGCCTGAGGGTTACCAAACCTTGGGCATCCAGACGACGGAAGGCTTCGCGCACTGGCATGCGGCTCATGCCGATTTCGCTGGCGATGTCTTCGGCAATCAGCCGGTCGCCCTTGCGGTAGCGACCACCGCAAATGGCGTCGAGCAGGAAGTTGTAGGCCTCCTCCTCGGCGGTGAGAGGCTGGCGGTCAACATAAGCGGGGGCAAATTGCATCGGCAGCACCTTTTGAATTTTTGTATCCAATTATCCATAAATACAAAAAAGCAGGATGTGTGCCAACTGACCTGGCGGTGGGCCAAGTGATTGATTCAGATGAAGTCGCGGAAAAATGTTGGTAGTTGAGTGAAAAGCATACGTAGGAGGCTGCTACCAAATGGCTCAGAAAGCGCCCCATCTGTGGGCGGAAGTAACGGGGTCGATCAGCGCGACTTCACGCGGATACTGCCGTCGTTCGAATTGATGTCCGATAAGGTTATGGGTGATGACATCGGGGTTTAAACCTGTCTGACACCTCGATAACTCCAGACAGTATTGTTCCCCATGCCACCCTGGCGGATGTTGAGGGCAGGTCCCCGTGTTGATAGCTCTACAAATGGCAGATACAAGAAGCCCGGCGCTGGGCCGGGCTTCAATGTAACAACGTCAGGGGCTAACGATGCTTGTTCCTGTGTTTATGCTTGTTGTTGCTTTTGTGCTTCTTACCATCCGATCGATGACTGTTCTCATCATCTGCCAGGTTATTCCCCAGCGCGCCGCCTGCTGCACCACCTACACCGGCGCCGATAGTCGACCCAGTTGTGCCTCCGAGGCGATTACCAATGAGCGAGCCGCCGGCTGAGCCAATACCGCCACCTAGCGCAGCTTCCGCTCTGTTGCCTCGTTGAGCGCCGACAGCACTGCCGGCGGCACCACCAACACCTGCGCCTACCGCTGCGCCCGTTGAGCCACCGAGCTGTTGACCTACGATATTGCCAAGTGCACCACCAACGCCGCCTCCAAGAGCGGCTGTGCCATCTCCGGCGGCCATCGCTCCTTGCGAAATGAAGGCGCCCAAAACCAGGGCGGGTAGTGTCATTTTCATTGTGTGAACCTCTGTGGGTTGTCAGCAGGCGCTCACGGTTTAAAACACGCCTGGAATTTGGAGGAGAACAAAAGGCCGAAGTTCTATGCCGACTATGCCCAAGGGCGAATGGTTGTAACAAGGTATTCCGTGATGGTGCGAGGGGGAACGCTTAACACCAAAGGCCCTGCCAAACTCGCTATCAAGAAGCATTCTTGTCAGTGCTAAATATCTCGCGCGCTTACAACGAGGCGGCATCACGAAATGGTCGAAAATTCTGCAGGGGTCAATGTGGTTTTTTTTCGGGCATGAAAAAGCCCAACCTTTTCAGGTTGGGCTAAGTCATTGAAATATATGGTCGGGACGGAGTGATTCGAACACTCGACCCCTAGCACCCCATGCTAGTGCGCTACCGGACTGCGCTACGCCCCGACTAGGCGTGTTACTGGGTTTGCTTCTTGACGAAGCGATCCGGAATATACCGCAAGCTTTTGAAATGTGGAAGTATTTTAAAAGCTTGAATCACTTCTTCAGCACTACCAGCACATCTTCAAGTTCTGCAATCATCTGGCGGATCATTTGTTTGTATTGGGTGGTGTCGTCTTTGGCTTCATCACCGGACATACGCTGGCGCGCGCCGCTGATGGTGAACCCTTGGTCGTACAGCAACGCGCGGATCTGTCGGATCATCAGCACATCCTGGCGCTGATAATACCGACGGTTCCCGGTGCGTTTGACGGGGTTGAGTTGAGGAAACTCCTGCTCCCAATAGCGCAGCACGTGCGGTTTTACCGCACAGAGCTCGCTGACTTCACCAATGGTGAAGTAGCGTTTGCCTGGGATGACGGGTAGCTCGTCGTTATGACTTGGTTCCAGCATAAGCCTCAACTCGGGCCTTCAACTTCTGCCCTGGACGAAAGGTGACCACACGGCGAGCCGTGATCGGGATTTCTTCTCCCGTTTTTGGATTGCGGCCAGGCCGCTGGCGTTTGTCCCGCAGGTCAAAGTTGCCGAAACCGGACAATTTGACCTGTTCGTTGTCTTCCAGAGCGTGTCTGATCTCTTCAAAAAACAGCTCGACCAATTCCTTGGCCTCGCGCTTGTTCAGACCCAACTCTTCGTACAGACGTTCCGCCATCTCAGCTTTCGTCAAAGCCCCCATACGTCACTTCCTTAACGTGGCGTTCAACCTTTGTTCGAGCGAGGTGAGGATATTTTGTGTCGTGGTATTCACCTCATCGTCATTAAGAGTGCGCGATGGATGCTGCCAGGTCAAGCCAACTGCAAGGCTTTTTCTATGCGGATCAATACCTTTACCCTGATAGACGTCAAATAGCCTGAGGTCTGTCAGCCATTCCCCTGCATTTTCACGGATTACATCCAGCACGGCAGTGGCGGCCACTTCACGGTCGGCAATCAAGGCCAGGTCACGGCGCACTTCAGGAAAGCGAGACAGCTCGCTGAATTTAGGCATTTTGCCCGAAGCCACTTCAGCCAAAACCAGTTCAAATACGAAGACCGGACGGTCGAGACCGAGGGTTTTCGACAGCTCAGGGTGAATGGCGCCGACGAAGCCCACCAGGCGCCCTTCACGCTCAATGCGCGCAGTCTGGCCCGGGTGCAACGCTGGATGGCTGCCCGGCAGGAAGGTGAATGCATCCAGCGCACCGGCAAAACCCAGCACCGCTTCCACGTCAGCCTTGACGTCGAAGAAGTCCACGGCATCGCGGCCTTGCGCCCAGCCTTCCGGCAGACGGCTACCGCAGACCACGCCAGCCAACATCGGTTCTTGTTTCAGGCCGTCCAACTGTCCTACGAAACGCAGGCCACTTTCGAACATGCGCACCCGATCTTGCTGACGGTTCAGGTTATGGGAAAGGGCTTTCACCAAGCCTGGCCACAGCGACGAACGCATGGCTGCCATGTCGTTGGAGATCGGGTTGGCCAGCAACAGTGGCTCGACGCCTGGGTTGAACAGCTCGAACTGCTTGGGATCGATGAAGCTGTAGGTCACCGCTTCCTGATAACCACGGGCAACCAGCAGGCGACGCAGCTCAGGCAGGTGCGCACGCGCCTCGGCCTTTGGTTGTGGCGCCAGGCGCGCTTGCGGATAACGGACCGGCAGGCGGTTGTAGCCGTAGAGGCGGGCCAGCTCTTCGATGAGGTCGACCTCTAGGCTGATATCGAAGCGATGGCTTGGTACTTCAACGTGCCACTGCCCTTCCCCACTCGAGGAAATAGCCAGGCCGAGGGCCGACAACAGTTGCTCGATTTCAGCAGGCTCGATGACCAGGCCAAGCATCTGCTCGACGCTCTTGGCGCGCAGAGTGATCGGTGCAACGGACGGCAGGAACTGTTCGTTGACGGTTTCGGTGATCGGGCCGGCTTCGCCACCGGTGATTTCCAGTAGCAGGCCAGTGGCGCGCTCCATGGCTTCACGGGCGAGATTCCAGTCCACGCCACGCTCGTAGCGGTGCGAAGCATCGGTGTGCAGGCCGTAGGAACGGGCCTTGCCGGCGATGGCGATCTGGTCGAAGAACGCACTCTCAAGGAACACGTCACGGGTAGTAGCGGACACACCGCTGTGCTCGCCACCCATCACGCCGGCAATCGCCAGGGCGCGGGAGTGATCGGCGATGACCAGGGTGTCGGCACGCAGGCTGACTTCCTGACCATCGAGCAGTACCAGCTTCTCGCCTTCTTCGGCCATACGTACACGAATGCCGCCGTTGATTTCGGCGAGGTCGAACGCGTGCAGCGGTTGACCCAGCTCCAGCATCACGTAGTTGGTGATGTCGACGGCAGCGTCGATGCTGCGTACGTCGGCACGGCGCAGGCGTTCAACCATCCACAGCGGGGTTGGCTTGGACAGGTCGACGTTGCGGATCACACGGCCCAGGTAACGCGGGCAGGCGTTTGGCGCCAACACGTCAATCGGGCGTACTTCGTCGTGCACAGCCGGCACGGCGGCAACCACTGGACGGGTGACTGGGGCGTTGTACAGCGCGCCCACTTCACGCGCCAGGCCCGCCAGGGACAGGCAGTCGCCGCGGTTCGGAGTCAGATCGACCTCGATGCTGGCATCTTCCAGTTCCAGGTAAACGCGGATGTCCTGGCCCACAGGCGCGTCGGCCGGCAGCTCCATCAAGCCATCGTTGCCCTCACCGACTTGCAGCTCGGCCTGGGAGCACAGCATGCCGTTGGACTCAATGCCACGCAGCTTGGCCTTCTTGATCTTGAAGTCGCCCGGCAACTCGGCACCGATCATGGCGAACGGAATCTTCAGGCCCGGGCGCACGTTTGGCGCTCCGCACACGACCTGGAAGGTTTCCGCGCCATTGCTGACCTGGCACACGCGCAATTTGTCGGCATCGGGGTGTTGTTCGGTGCTTAGCACCTCGCCCACGACCACACCGCTGAAAACACCGGCGGCCGGCGTAACGCTATCGACCTCAAGACCGGCCATCGACAGACGCGCAACCAACGCGTCGCGATCTACCTGCGGGCTTACCCAGCCACGCAGCCATTGTTCACTGAATTTCATCCTGCTCTCCTAAAGATTCGTTACGACTAGCGAAATTGCGCGAGGAACCGCAAGTCGTTGTCGAAGAACAGACGCAAGTCGTTCACGCCGTAACGCAGCATGGCCAGACGCTCAACGCCCATGCCGAAGGCAAAGCCCGAGAACTCTTCTGGATCGATGCCGGACATGCGCAGCACGTTAGGGTGAACCATGCCGCAGCCCATGACTTCCAGCCAGCCGGTCTGCTTGCAGACGCGGCAGCCTTTGCCGCTGCACATCACGCATTCCATATCGACTTCAGCGGATGGCTCGGTGAACGGGAAGAACGATGGGCGGAACCGCACCGCCAACTCCTTCTCGAAGAACACCCGCAGGAATTCTTCGATGGTGCCTTTGAGGTCGGCGAAGTTGATGTCGCGATCAACCAGCAGGCCTTCGACCTGGTGGAACATCGGCGAGTGGGTGATATCGGAGTCGCTACGGTACACACGGCCTGGGCAGACAATGCGGATCGGCGGCTTGTTCGCTTCCATGGTGCGGACCTGTACCGGAGAGGTATGGGTGCGCAACAGCATGTTCGCGTTGAAATAGAAGGTGTCGTGCATCGACCGGGCCGGGTGATGGCCTGGGATGTTGAGCGCCTCGAAGTTGTGATAATCGTCTTCGACCTCGGGGCCTTCGGCAATGCCGTAGCCAATGTGGGTGAAGAACTGCTCGATACGTTCCAGAGTCCGGGTGATCGGGTGCAGACCGCCCGAGGCCTGGCCGCGACCAGGCAAGGTTACATCAATGGACTCGGCGGCGAGTTTGGCCGCGAGATCGGCCTCCTCCATGGTCGCCTTGCGCGCATTGAGTACCTCTGTGACACGCTCCTTGGCGACGTTGATCAGCGCACCGACTTGCGGACGCTCTTCAGCCGGCAAATTCCCCAGGGTCTTCATCACCTGAGTCAATTCACCTTTCTTGCCAAGGTAGTGAACCCGGATTTGCTCCAGGGCATTTACATCTTCAGCGCTTTGCACAGCCTCAAGGGCTTGGGCGACGAGCGCGTCCAGGTTTTCCATGTACAGACTCCAGATACAAAATAGGGGAAGAGCTTGAAGGCTCTTCCCCTATTTAAGACGTTTACCACCTTGGGCTACAGACGTAACCCAGGGTGATTGTCGGGGGTACTTAAGCCAGAGTGGCTTTAGCTTTCTCGACAATCGCAGCAAACACCGCTTTTTCGTTCACTGCCAGTTCGGCCAGAACCTTACGGTCGATCTCGATGGAAGCTTTTTTCAGGCCAGCGATGAAACGGCTGTAGGACAGACCGTTAACACGTGCACCAGCGTTGATACGAGCGATCCACAGAGCGCGGAACTGACGTTTTTTCTGACGACGGTCGCGGTAGGCGTATTGGCCTGCCTTGATTACCGCTTGCTTGGCAACACGGAATACGCGTGAACGCGCGCCGTAGTAGCCTTTAGCAAGTTTCAGAATTTTTTTGTGACGTTTACGGGCAATGACGCCACGCTTTACACGAGCCATGAGTTACTTCCTCTATTCTTGATCCAAAAATTAACGAAGGCGCAGCATGCGCTCGACTTTTGCCACGTCAGACGGATGCAGCAAGCTGCTACCGCGCAGTTGACGCTTACGCTTGGTCGACATTTTGGTCAGGATGTGGCTCTTGAAAGCGTGCTTGTGCTTGATACCGTTAGCAGTTTTCAGAAACCGCTTAGCAGCACCACTTTTAGTCTTCATCTTTGGCATGTTCGGATACTCCGCATTCAGTTGATAAACATAATCAGAAGGCCTGCCGTGCCCTGTTGATTACTTCTTCTTTTTCGGGGCGATGACCATGATCAGCTGGCGTCCTTCCATCTTAGGATGCTGTTCAACGGAACCGTACTCCAACAGGTCAGCTTCAACCCGCTTGAGGAGTTCCATGCCCAGCTCCTGGTGGGCCATCTCACGGCCGCGGAATCGCAAGGATACCTTGGCCCTGTCCCCATCACTCAGGAAACGTACCAGGTTGCGCAGTTTTACCTGGTAATCCCCTTCCTCCGTCCCTGGACGAAACTTGATTTCTTTTACTTGAATCTGCTTCTGGTTCTTCTTCGCCGCTGCAATCTGCTTCTTCTTTTCGAAGATCGACTTGCCGTAGTCCATCACCCGGCAAACAGGCGGGACTGCGTCGGCGGAGATTTCCACCAGGTCCAATTTGGACTCTTCAGCGATACGAAGCGCTTCATCAATCGAGACGATGCCAATCTGCTCGCCGTCAGCGCCAATTAACCGAACCTCGCGTGCCGAGATATTCTCGTTGATCGGGGCTTTCGGTGCAGCTCGTTTATCTTGTCTCATTTCACGCTTAATAATAATTACTCCGAATCTGGGCGACCACGCCGGGAAACCGCTTGCGCGAGGAACTCAGCGAACTGGGCGACGGGCATCGAGCCCAGGTCAGCACCTTCACGAGTACGCACAGCGACAGTCTGCATCTCGACTTCCCGATCTCCGATAACCAAAAGATAGGGAACCTTGAGCAAAGTATGCTCGCGGATTTTAAAGCCGATCTTTTCATTTCTCAAGTCGGACTTGGCACGAAACCCGCTTTCGTTGAGAGTTTTTTCAACTTCGGCGGCAAAATCTGCCTGTTTATCAGTGATATTCATGATCACTGCCTGGGTCGGAGCCAGCCACGCAGGGAATGCACCCTCGTAGTGCTCGATCAGGATCCCGACGAACCGTTCGAACGAACCGAGGATCGCCCGGTGCAGCATAACCGGGTGTTTACGGCTGTTGTCTTCGGACACGTATTCGGCGCCCAGACGGATCGGCAGGTTAAAATCGAGCTGCAGGGTACCACACTGCCAGACGCGGCCAAGGCAATCTTTCAGCGAGAACTCGATCTTCGGACCGTAGAAGGCGCCTTCGCCAGGCTGCAGATCATACGCAAGGCCCGCGCTGTCGAGCGCAGCGGCCAGTGCAGCTTCGGCGCGATCCCATAGCTCGTCGGAACCGACGCGTTTTTCCGGACGAGTGGACAGCTTCATCTCGACTTCGGTAAAGCCGAAATCGCGATAAACGTCCATGGTCAGCTTGATGAAGGCGGCGGATTCGGCCTGCATCTGCTCTTCGGTGCAGAAGATGTGGGCGTCGTCCTGGGTAAAACCACGCACGCGCATGATGCCGTGCAGCGCACCGGATGGCTCGTTACGGTGGCAGGCACCGAACTCGGCCAGGCGCATCGGCAACTCGCGGTAGCTTTTCAGGCCTTGGTTGAACACCTGCACGTGGCACGGGCAGTTCATTGGCTTGATCGCGTAGTCGCGGTTTTCCGACTGAGTCGTGAACATGTTGTCGGCGTAGTTGGCCCAGTGCCCGGATTTTTCCCATAGGCTACGGTCAACAACCTGGGGCGTCTTGATCTCCAGGTAGCCATTGTCGCGCTGTACTTTGCGCATGTACTGCTCAAGCACCTGGTACAGGGTCCAGCCGTTCGGGTGCCAGAACACCATGCCCGGTGCTTCTTCCTGGAGATGGAACAGGTTCAGGCGCTTGCCGATCTTGCGGTGGTCGCGTTTCTCAGCTTCTTCGATGCGCTGGATGTAGGCCGCCAGCTGCTTCTTGTCAGCCCAGGCGGTGCCGTAGATCCGCTGCAGTTGCTCGTTCTTCGCGTCGCCACGCCAGTAGGCGCCGGACAGCTTGGTCAGCTTGAACGACTTGAGGAAACGTGTGTTCGGCACGTGTGGGCCACGGCACATGTCGACGTATTCTTCGTGGTAGTACAGGCCCATGGCCTGCTCTTCCGGCATGTCTTCCACCAGGCGCAGCTTGTAGTCCTCGCCACGGGCGGTGAACACGTCGATCACTTCGGCGCGCGGCGTGACCTTCTTGATCACGTCGTAATCTTTTTCGATCAGCTGGTGCATGCGCTGTTCGATCGCAGCCAGGTCGTCCGGAGTAAAAGGCCGCTCATAGGCGATGTCGTAATAGAAGCCTTCTTCAATGACCGGGCCGATCACCATTTTCGCGGTTGGATACAGTTGCTTGACCGCGTGGCCAATCAAATGCGCGCAAGAGTGGCGAATGATCTCCAGCCCCTCTTGATCCTTGGGCGTGATGATTTGCAGGCTGGCATCGCCGGTGATCAAGTCGCTGGCATCGACGAGCTTGCCGTCGACCTTGCCGGCCACGGTGGCCTTAGCCAGGCCAGCACCAATGGATGCGGCGACCTCGGCTACGGAAACCGAATGATCGAATGAACGTTGACTGCCGTCGGGAAGAGTAATAGTTGGCATGGCGCCTCCTCTCCTAGTGGTGACCCCTACCAAAGGTCACGTGGGTTGGGATGAGCCAGTACAAGATCCAACACCAGGCCGTTCAATGATGAACGCCTGCCTTACAGCGGCAGGAGCCTTTCGGCCAACCGATAATCGAACCAGAGTGACTGGAGTGAGCTAAAAAAGAACCTGGCAAGGCGGCAATTGGCACGCCTGGAAATAGCCAAGCGCAAGATGCTAGCACAGATGAACGGTCATCGCGGCGCTGCTATCTTGCGTAAATACAAATTCCGCCCTTTATAGCTGCAAAAGTGAACTTGGGCTGTACGCGAGCCCTCAAACCCTCCGAGAATCGCCGTTCGTCCTCGACCCAAAGGAGCATCCTCATGATGCGTTTTACCTCTACCCTCGCTCTCGCCGCCTCCCTGACCCTCCTTTCCCTCGGCGCACAGGCGGCAGCCCCGTCGAACTGGCCAGCCGGTGCCCGCGACAGCTTCGTCAGCGACTGCAGCGCCGCCGCCAGCCAGAACGTAGACGTCAAAACCGCCAAAGCCCATTGCGAATGTGGCGCTGACAAGATCAACGCCGAACTGAGCACTGCCGAAATCAAAGAACTGATGACCAATCAGAACGCTAGTCCGGAGCTTAAAAACAAAGCTGTCGCGGCTATCTCGTCCTGCAAAGTCGTGAAGAAAAAGTAAGATTTGCGACTGATCACACAGCTGTTTTGCCGGAAAAATGGCCCGAAAACTGCCATTTCTCACAAATTACACAGGTTTTACGGCTTTTTTTACCAGCTGATATTTCGAGCTTAAGCCCCGTAAATCGGGGCTTTCAGCCGATCAAGGCACTAAACGCAACGCTATTGATTAGCAAACAATGCCTTGGGGGGGCTCCCAAGCCGAACATTTCGACTATGATAGCCCGGTGTGCCCAGTTGGCCTGAGCAGCACAGCACTACTGAAAATATATGTTTCTTGGAGATACACCATGTCTAATCGCCAAACCGGCACCGTTAAATGGTTCAACGATGAAAAAGGCTTCGGCTTCATCACTCCTCAAGGTGGCGGTGACGACCTGTTCGTACACTTCAAAGCTATCGAAAGCGACGGTTTCAAAAGCCTGAAAGAAGGCCAAACCGTTTCCTTCGTGGCTGAGAAAGGCCAAAAGGGTATGCAAGCTGCACAGGTTCGCGGCGAGTAATTCTCCGCTGAGCTAAAAAAACCCCGTCCATGTGACGGGGTTTTTTATGGGCGCTGCAAAAGCCTGGAGCGACTTATCCGCAATTGACCCGTGTGATCACCAGATTGTCGTCGGTGTTCAGGTTCAAGCGATCGGAGCGGTACTCCAGGGTGATCATGTCGTTCGGCTTGAGGATGCGCGCATTCTGCGCACCGGCACGGGTACGCGCCTGCTCCAGCAACTGGGGCGAAGCTTTCTGGCCGATGGTGAATTCGGCGGCCTTCGACTCACAGCGGCTATGACCGGCATCGGCCACGGCGGCGTCTTTGGCTGGCTCAGAGGCACCCGGGGTGCTGCAACCCGCCAACGCGAGTGCTGCCAACAAAGTACCGAATGATGCGAGCTTCCAAGGCATGAAGCCTCCTATGATAAAAAATGGACAGAGATCGTGCGACAGCGATTGTGCGGATTGGTTTCAAGACGTAAACCGCCGCTGGGCAAGTCTGCCTGACTCTCGACAGGCATTCGCCCGGTCAATCGTGACCAGATATGAATGTATTCAGTAGATGTCGATGTAGTCGAACGCCGGCTTCGGCCAGTTTTCCTTCAGCGCATTGAAAATCTGCGTCACCCAGACTTCGTCGCTGGCGGCCACATTGCCTACGTACCCGGAACCCTTGGCCCAGGTCTCCAGGCGAAACAGCAGCCCGTCGATGTCTACACCGCCTACAACCTTCCCAGAGGAGATGTAGGCGATTCCAGCTTTGGTCACCCGTAACTGGGTATGTTCGTCGTCGTTGGCACTGGCGAGCAGTTGGCGCACATTCGCCAATGTCAGGTTCTCGGGGTTGCTCAAATCGATCTGCACGTGGTGTCCCGGCAATTAAACAGGCGGACAGTGTCGCACAGCGCTGCCGTCATTCCGAATCGCCTCATGCCTAAGTATCAGTGCCAAACGCGATACAAAATGGTTAACTGGCCCGGTAAGCACCGCGTTCCAGCGCACTACCCAGTACTTTCAGCCCCGCGAGACAGTCATGACCACCGTAACGCTCCAAGCCGACATCAAAGCCAAGTGGCCCCAAGGGCAAAGCTCGTACAGCCCCGGCAGCCCAGAGGAATTGGCAATCATCGGTATCGACCTGCTGGTCAAGGAACTGGGCACGCAGGCGGCACAAGCGTTCATCGGCCAGATATTCGAGAAATATCCGGCCGATCACATGGGGGCACACGACCCCGAGCGCGAATAAGAACCGGCCGGCGAACGCCGACCGGTAGAACCATTACTTCAGACGCGCCAGGCGCTCGGTCAGCAGATCGAAAAAGCCCTGGGCGTCGCCGTTCTCAACCCAGAACACATTCTTTTCCTGCTTCAGGCCGTCGTACCAATCGACGATGGTCTGGCCAAAGGTCGGCCCCTCACGGCTATCCACCACCATATTGGCCTGACGACCACTGAACAGCGAAGGCTTGAGCAGGTAAGCAATGACGGTAGCGTCATGCACCGGGCCACCTGGAATACCGTAGTGCTCCATGTCGCCCTTGACGTATTCGTTAAGAATATCGCCCACCACCTTGCTCGCGTTGTTCTTGATGTCGGCGATCTTTTTCAGGCGTGCTTCGCTGGTCAGCACCTTGTGGGTCACGTCCAACGGCAGGTAGGTCAGCTTGACGCCGCTCTTGAGCACAATCTCGGCTGCCACCGGGTCGGCGAACAGGTTGAATTCCGCCACCGGAGTGATATTGCCGCCATTGAAGTGCGCGCCACCCATCACCACCACTTCCTTGATGCCTTGGGTGATTTCCGGCGCCTGGGTCAGTGCCAGCGCCAGGTTGGTCTGCGGGCCGAGCATGGCGATGGTGATGCTGTGCGGCTTGGCGGTGCTCAGGGTCTTGATCAGGTAGTCAACGGCATTGCCGTCCGCCAGGCCCTTCTTGGGCTCATGCACGGCGACGCCGGAAATACCCTCCTTGCCATGGATGTTCTCGGCGTAGATCGGCTTGCGCAGCAGCGGCGCTGGCGCACCGGCGTACACCGGGATTTCCTCGCGCCCTGCCCACTCGCGGGCCAGGCGCGCGTTGCGGGAGGTCTTGTCCAGGCGCACGTTGCCGGCGACGGTGGTCAGCGCACGGATATTCAGCTCATCCGGGGAGGCCATGGCGAACAGCAAGGCCACTACATCATCAGCACCGGGGTCGGTATCGATGATCAGATCGATCTTTTCCGCCGCCTGGGCGCTTGCAGCAGTGAGTGCGGACAAAAGCAGAACACTCCGGAACAGGTTTTTCAGGGTTGGGAGACCACGTTGCATAAAACACTCCTTGTCGTTGGGAACGCTAGAACGTTACGCCGGATACCAGCGCGATATTGCAGTAAGGCTGACATTCGCCAGTGCGCACCACGGCGCGCGCCTTGCGGCTGAGCTGCTTAAATTCTTCATGGCTGACCAGGCGTCGCTCACCGAGGGCAGCCTGTTCTGTGAGCGTGTTGAGTTCAGCCAGCGCCGGCGGTTGTTTGAGCAGGATTTCTTCGGCCAACACATGGCACTCCACCTGCATTTCACTGAGCACGATACGCAAGGTGCTGATGAAGTCCGGGATGCCTTGGGTCAACGCCAGGTCAATCAGCTCGACGCTAGGGGGCACCGGCAGGCCGGCATCACCGATCACCAGGATGTCGCCGTGCCCAAGTGAGGCGATCACACGCGACAGGGCAATATTGAGCAGAGGTGTCTTTTTCATGAGTGCACAAAACCTTGTACGTCGTGCAGCGTTGGAATAGAGGGTTGCGCGCCGGCACGGGTGACCGACAACGCCGCCGCGACCTGGCCAAAACGGATGGCCTCTGCCTCGCTCTTGCCGTTGGCCAGTGCCGCCGCAAAGCCGCCGACGAAGGTGTCGCCCGCGGCCGTGGTGTCTACCGCCTTGACCTTTGGCGCTTGCAGATGCGCAAAGCGTTGGCCGTCGGTAAACAGCGTGCCCTGAGACCCCAGGGTGATGATCACTTTACCGGCTCCGGCCTGGATCAGTTGGGTCGCCGCCACCTTGGCGTTGTCAATTGAGTCGACCGTCACGCCGCTCAATGCGGCGGCTTCGCTTTCATTGGGAATGAGGTAGTCGATCGACGCGTACCACTCAGCCGGCAATGGGCCGCTGGCCGGGGCTGGGTTGAGGATCACCGTCTTGCCCAGCTCTCGGCCGCGCTTGAGGGTGTAGCCCACCGTATTCATCGGCACCTCCAGCTGGCAGACGATCACGTCAGCCGCCTGCAGCACCGCGTCGAACGCCTGCAACGAGGCCGGCGTCAGTTCGCCGTTGCTGCCCGCCACGATCACAATCGCGTTCTGGCTGCTGTCATCCACCACGATCAAGGCCACGCCACTGGAGCCATCCACGGTACTGACGGCCTGGCAATCAATCCCCTCAACCAGCAATGCGTCACGCAATTGAGTGCCATAGGCATCGGTGCCGACGCAGCCGATCATCGACACATCGGCGCCCAGTCTCGCCGAAGCGACGGCCTGGTTCGCGCCCTTTCCGCCAGGCACGGTGGAAAATGTCTGCCCGATGAGTGTTTCACCGGCACGCGGCAGCCGGCTGGCGCGGGTCACCAGGTCCATGTTCAAGCTGCCTACTACCACTACTTTTGCTGGCATACATCAGTACTCATCAATTCGGTTCAGCGGTATTGCGCGAATGTTCCGGCGACGGGCGCCGTCGACTCACGCAATACGATGCTCGGCGTCACGATGCGTTGATCGATCGGCATGTGGGGTGTCGCAATTCTTCGCAGTAACAGCTCGGCCGCCGTCTCGCCCAGTTGCACGATCGACTGCCCGACCGTCGTCAACGCTGGGTAGACGTAACGGCCCATTTGGATATCATCAAAACCGATCACTGACAGCTCGCCCGGCACGCGGATATTGCGCTCGGCTGCTGCGCGCAACACGCCGAAACCGATCATGTCGTTGCTGGCAAAAATCGCGCTGGGCGGATTGTGCGCCAACAACTGCACGGCGGCGGCATAACCGCCCGTGCTGGTGAAGTCGCTCTCCTGGGTGCGATTGGCTGCCACGTCGACTCCCGCCTCTCGCAGCGCGCGGTGATACCCCGCCAGACGCATCTGCGCGACCCGGGTATGGGCCGGACCGCCGATGCAGGCGATGTCTCGGTGGCCCAGTTCGAGCAAGTGTCGGGTCGCCAGGTAGGCGCCCTCCTCGTGGTCGATACGCACCAGGTCCACGTCAATGCCATCCAGCGCCCGGTCGACGATCACCATGGGCGTACGCACCGCGCTCAAGCCGGCGGCAAGACCGCTGTCGTCGCCACCCACCGAGGTCACGATCAAGCCGTCGATGCGTTTTTCCAGTAACACACGCAAATAGTTGCGCTGCTTTTCAGCGTTGTCGTCGGAGTTGCACAGGATCACGCAATAGCCGTTACGCTCGCAGTAATCCTCGATGCCGCGGGCCAGTTCCGCAAAATACGGGTTGAGGCTGTTGGGCACCAGCAAACCGATGGTGGCCGTGGTCTTGGCCTTGAGCGAACGCGCTACGGCACTGGGCACGTAGTCGAGCTGCTTGATCGCCGCTTCGACCTTGATACGTACCGGCTCGCTGACCGGGCGCGTCTTGTTCACCACATGGGACACCGTGGTGTAGGAAATACCCGCAAGCGCTGCCACATCCTTGATCGTTGCCATAGTTCAGCCTCGCCGACTGGCGCGCTGACTGCGGTAGGTATCGAGGACCACGGCAATCACGATCACGGCGCCGGTAATGATGCGCTTAGTGGGCTCCGTGGCACCGATCTGCGCCAGGCCGGCGGCCAATACTGAAATAATCAACACACCAAAAAAGGTGCTGATCACTGAGCCGCGCCCGCCCATCAGGCTGGTACCGCCGATCACCACCGCCGCAATCACTTGCAGCTCAAGGCCGGAGCCGGCATTCGGGTCTGCCGCTTCCAGGCGCGAGATCTGGAACAGCGCGGCCACACCGGCCAGCAGGCCCATGAGGCTGAACACCAGGATCTTGTAGGGCTTGGGATTGATCCCTGCCAGACGCACGGCCTCTTCGTTCGTGCCGATACCGATCAGGTAACGACCAAACACGGTACGCGTCAGTACAAGCTGCGCAGCGATGATCACCAGCAAGGCAATGATGAATGACGGGGAGATGCCAAAGGCAATCGGGTTGGACAGCCAGGCAAACGAATCACCGATGTAAGCGGTACGCGAGCCGGTCATTTGGTACGCCACGCCACGGGCCATTTCCAGCACGCCCAGGGACACGATGAACGACGGAATGCGCCAGGCCACGGTGATCGAGCCGGTAATGGTGCCCGCCAACGCCGCACAGCCCATGCCCAGCACGGCAGCCGGCAACACGCTCCAGCCCCAGCCGAGAATCGCCACGCTGACAGCCGACGCCGCCAGGGCCAGCACCGAGCCCACCGACAGGTCAATACCGCCGATGATGAGGATGAAGGTCATGCCCACCGCCAGCACCATCAGGTCTGGAATCTGGTTGGCCAGGGTGCTGAAGGTGTCATAGGACAGGAAGTGGTCGCTAAGTACCGAGAACAGCGCAATCATCGCCAGCAAGGCGCCCGCCAGCCCCAAGTAAGTACCCAGGCCATAGAAATTGCCGCCAGTCTTGCCGGGGGAAGTTGTGGTTTTCATGGGGTATCCCTAAGCACTGCGTCATTGAGCAGCGCATCACGTTTCTGATAGCCGGCGAAAGCGGCGGCGAGCAATTCGTCCTGGGTCCAGCTGTCGCGCTCGAAGGTCTCGATCAAGCGCCCGGCGGACAACACACCGATGCGGTCGCAAATCAGCATGAGTTCACGCAGGTCGCTGGACACCACCACCAGCGCTTTGCCCTGGCGGGTCAACTCGCCCAGCAAGGCATAAATATCGAACTTGGCACCGACGTCGATGCCACGGGTCGGCTCATCGAACAGCATTACCGAGCAATCACGCTCCAGCCAGCGGCCTATCACCACTTTCTGCTGGTTACCACCGGACAGCTCGGAGACCAACTGCGCCGGACTGGAACTGCGGATGCGCATGGCATCGATCTGACGCTTGGCCAGCGCGGTTTCATTGCGGCTGTTGACGACGCCACCGCCGGAAATTTCCGGCATGTTGCCCAGGGCAATGTTGGCGCTGATGGATTGAGTCAGCAGCAGGCCTTCGCCTTTGCGGTCCTCGGTTATCAGGGCAATGCCATGACCCACCGCGTCCACCGGCGAGCGAATGCTCACCACTTGGGCTGGCGAGCCGAGCGCCACGGTACCGCTGTCGGCCAGGTCGGCGCCGAAGATCAGGCGCAACAGTTCAGTACGACCGGCACCGATCAGGCCGGAGATGCCGTAAATCTCGCCCGCACGCACTTCGAAGGACACGTCGCGGACTTTGTCCGAGCGGGTCAGGCCTTTCACCGTCAGGGCCGGGCCACCAATGGTGCGCGGGCCCAGGTCGATGTGCTCGCCCAGCTCGCGACCTACCATCAAAGTGACCAGTTGTTCGCTGTTGTAGTTGGCCATCGGCTCGACACAGACCAGCTTGCCGTCGCGCAATACCGCAATGCGTTGGGCCACACGGGCCAGCTCTTCCAGCCGGTGTGAAATGTAGATGATCGCCACGCCCCGGGCCTGCAGGCGGGTGATTTGTTCAAACAGCATCTCGACTTCACGCGCCGTGAGCATCGCCGTGGGTTCGTCGAGGATCAGTACGTGGCAGTCGCCAATCAGGTTACGGGCGATCTCGACCATCTGCTGATGGCCAATACCCAGGCTGCCGACCAGTGTGTCCGGGTCGATAGCATCCAGGCCGACTTGGGCCATGGCCTCGATCGCAGCCTTGCGCAGTTGTTTGCGGCTGATCCAACCACAGTGGCTGGGCAGGTTATCCAGGAACAGGTTTTCGGCGACGGTCAGTGTCGGCAGCAGGTTGAGTTCCTGCATGACCATGCGCACGCCCAGTTCTTCGGCCTGGGTGCGACTGCCGGGGCGATAGTCCTGCCCATTGAACTGCATGTGCCCGGTGGTCGGCGTGACCAGCCCGCCGATGATCTTCGACAAGGTGCTTTTGCCTGCGCCGTTCTCACCGGTCAACGCCAGCACTTCCCCGCGATTGAGCGTCAGGGTGATGTCGGACAGAACCGGCTGGGCATAGGTCTTGCCGATACCGCTGACCGAGAGGACAGCGTTCGGGGCGGAAGATGACATAGGAAAATCTCCAGGCGCCCGCTCAGGACGAGCGGGCGCTGTTGGGTACTGCCAGGATTACTTCTTGAGAACGAGCTCGACCGGGGTTTCGATCACGCCATCTTTGGCATCGACTTTCTCACCCTTGACCAGCTTGAGCGCGTTCTGGATACCGAACACGGCTTGCTGGGCAGCGGCCTGGTCAGCGGTGGCAAGTACGCGGCCGTCTTGCAACATCGGCTTGATGGCTTCGATGTTGTCGTAGCCCACGACCAGTACTTTGCCGGCTTTGCCTGCCGCACGTACGGCGGAGACAGCGCCCAACGCCATGTTGTCGTTACCGGCCAGCAGGGCCTTGAGGTCCGGGTACTCACTCAGCATGGCGGACGCGACTTTCTGGCCCTGGTCGATTTCCCAGTTGCCGGATTGGGTGGAGACGATCTTCATGCCGGCAGCGTCCATCGCATCCTTGTAGCCTGCGGTACGCTGCTGGGCGTTGGTGGTCGTCGGCACGCCTTCGATGATGCCGACCTTGTCACCCGAGGCCAGCTGCTTGGCCAGGTAGTCGCCCACCAGCTTGGAGCCTTTGCGGTTGTCCGGACCTACGAACGGAATATCGAGGTTTTTGCTTTTGAGCACATCCGGGTCCAGGCGGTTGTCGATGTTGACGACCTTGATACCGGCATCCGAAGCCTTCTTCAGCACGGTGACCAGCGCCTTGGAGTCAGCCGGCGCGATGACGATGGCATTGACCTTGGCGAGGATCATCTGGTTGACGATATCGATCTGCGCACTGGTGTCGGTTTCGTTCTTGATCCCGTTGGTGATCATGTCGAAATCGGCGGCGTGATCTTTCTGATAGGTCTTGGCACCGTCTTGCATGGTGACAAAGAATTCATTGGCGAGGGATTTCATGACCAGGCCGACCTTGGGTTTGGCGGCGTCATCGGCAAATGCAGAGGAGAGAGGCAAGGCAGCGGATGCGGCAGCAAGCACAGCGACAGCAAGAAGACGTCCAGCGAATGGCAGCTTCATGGGTTCACTCCGATCTTATGATTATTGTGAGCAACGCTTGCACCGAAGATCGCTTCGGCAGCCTTCCCACCCGGGTGGCTGATACGAGCTGTCACGATACTCCAGGAGTAATCCGTGAAACATCCCGCAAACGTTTGCGTTGTTCAAACTATGAGAACCTTGTCGAGATTTGTCAACGGTTGAAAACTGCCTTTCATCCACGCCCTCCCTTACGCCTGACCTTGGGTGCAGTTAAACATTGCACGCTTCCGGTCGTTCTCTAAAACGACAGGCTGCGCGACATCATTCATGCAAACTCAAAAGCCAAGCGGTCAACACTTTTCGGACAACCGAACGCAATACCGTCCGATGTTCGGAAAGCCGGACGCCTACTTCATCCCAGTCACCAGAAAAATAGTAAAAACCTTTATATATCAAATATTTATTTTATAACCATAAACACAATCAGCCTGGTACAGATCCTGCTCTACTCCATCACCTCGTGGCATTCAGAACCGCCCGGGTGTTCTAGATGAACCTGCTACAGCACTCATCAAAAACCAGAGAGAAAAATAATGAAATCTGCACTGAAAAACTTTGTTCCGGGCGCTTTAGCCCTCCTGCTGTTGTTCCCCGTTGCCGCCCAGGCAAAGGAAGTTGAATCCAAGACCAAACTGTCCAATGTGGTGATCCTTGCCACCGGCGGCACCATTGCCGGCGCCGGCGCCAGCGCGGCCAACAGTGCCACCTACCAGGCGGCCAAGGTCGGCATCGAGCAATTGATCGCCGGTGTTCCTGAGCTTAGCCAGATCGCCAATGTACGCGGCGAACAAGTTATGCAAATTGCGTCCGAAAGCATCAACAATGAAAACCTGCTGCAACTGGGGCGTCGCGTCGCCGAACTGGCTGACAGCAAGGACGTGGACGGCATCGTGATCACCCACGGTACCGACACCCTGGAAGAAACCGCCTACTTCCTGAACCTGGTGGAAAAAACCGACAAGCCAATCGTAGTGGTCGGCTCCATGCGCCCAGGCACCGCCATGTCGGCAGACGGCATGCTCAACCTGTACAACGCCGTGGCCGTGGCCGGTAGCAAAGATGCACGCGGCAAGGGCGTGCTGGTCACCATGAACGACGAGATCCAGTCGGGTCGCGACGTCAGCAAGATGATCAATATCAAGACCGAAGCATTCAAGAGCCCATGGGGCCCGCTGGGCATGGTGGTTGAAGGCAAATCCTACTGGTTCCGCTTGCCAGCCAAGCGTCACACCATGGATTCTGAATTCGATATCAAAAACATCAAGAGCCTGCCCGATGTCGAGATTGCCTATGGCTATGGCAACGTGAGCGATACCGCTTACAAGGCTCTGGCTCAAGCTGGCGCCAAAGCGATCATCCACGCTGGCACCGGCAATGGCTCAGTGTCCTCCAAGGTCGTGCCTGCTCTGGTAGAACTGCGCAAGCAAGGTGTGCAGATCATTCGTTCTTCCCATGTGAATGCCGGCGGCATGGTGCTGCGTAACGCCGAACAGCCTGACGACAAATACGATTGGGTCGCGGCCCTCGACCTCAACCCACAGAAAGCCCGCATCCTGGCGATGGTCGCCCTGACCAAGACCCAGGACAGCAAAGAGTTGCAACGGATGTTCTGGGAATACTGATTCCTGCCGTCCTCTGTAGGAGCGAGCTTGCTCGCGAAGGTCGTTAACACTGACGCTGTTTGTCTGGATTAACCCATCGCCCTCAAGCTTCTCGCGAGCGAGCTTGCTCCTACAAACCCCTTCTACCGCCCTACACGAAATTGCCTGAATTGCTGTCAGACGGACTTCTTGAAGTTTAAGTAGTTGCGAAATCACCTACAGTTAAATACTGTATGTGCGTACAGCTTATTAAGGAATACTCCGTGGCAAAGTCCTCTCCCGCAGTGCCAACCCCACCTGGTGCCTACGAACGCCTGGCCATTCGTGTGCAAAAGATCATCAATTCGACCAACGCGCAGAAAGCCAAGGCGGCCTTGATCTTCCGTTTGCCTGACGAACCTGAAGATGAGTGGGCGCGTTTGCTGGAGGAAATCGCGGAAAACGACAACGTCACCCTCGCTTATCGCGACGACGGCGGTGTGCAGATTTTCTGGGTTGTGCCGAAGGAAGATTGATTCAATGAGTGTCCGTTTTATCGCTGTGTGCTGTCTGTTTTTTGCCATCACCGCCCACGCCCAGGCGCCCCGTACCTTCAGCGAAGCCAAGAAGGTCGCCTGGAAACTCTACGCGCCCCAATCCACCGAGTTCTATTGCGGCTGCAAGTACACTGGCAACCGGGTGGATTTGAAAGCCTGCGGCTACATCCCACGCAAAAACGCCAACCGCGCTGCGCGCATTGAGTGGGAGCATATCGTTCCGGCTTGGCAAATCGGGCATCAGCGCCAGTGCTGGCAAGATGGCGGGCGCAAGAACTGCACGCGCCACGATAATGTGTTCAAGCGCGCCGAGGCCGACCTGCACAACCTGGTGCCGAGCATCGGCGAGGTCAATGGAGACCGTAACAACTTCAGTTTTGGTTGGCTGCCAGTGCAAAGCGGGCAATACGGCTCATGCCTGACCCAGGTGGACTTCAAAGCCAAGAAGGTGATGCCACGCCCATCCATCCGGGGAATGATCGCCCGCACGTATTTCTACATGAGCAAGCAGTACGGCTTGCGCTTGTCAAAACAGGATCGCCAGTTGTACGAAGCCTGGAACAAGACCTACCCAGTGCAAGCCTGGGAACGCCAGCGCAACCAGACCGTGGCGTGTGTGATGGGGCGCGGCAATGAGTTTGTCGGCCCGGTGAACCTTAAAGCCTGCGGTTGAATGTGTGCGGGGCTTGCGCCCCGCCAGGCTATTACTGGGCGGCCTTGTGCTCAATGATCTCTGACACCGTGTCAGTTTTCTTGGCCCGGGCCATCTTCTCGTTAAGTAGCGTCTGCTTGGCCTCAGCCTCCGCCTTGGATGCGAACGGCCCCAGCAGGACTTCATCCTTGCCGTCCATCTTCACGATATAAAAATTGAAACCATGTTCCAGCAACCAGGCCGTGAGGTCGGTGATTGCCTGCAGCTTGTGGTCGGGCGGGCCTACCCGAATATCCCATTCCTGAGCGGCAATTGCGCCGGTTTGAGGCTGGCTTTCAGTCACGGCAGGCTTGGCCTTGGGCGCATCGACGCTTTTGCCTTCACCGCAACCGGCCAATGCCAACACCGCAATTGCCATCGCTACTTTACGCACTGCCCTGCTCCTTCAAAGATAAAGAGGCGACTTTATCATTCACTGTCTATTCTGGCCGTCATAAACGTTGGCTTAAACAATGCGAATCATGTATCGCAGACCTGTATGATGCCGCCATGGGAATTAATGTCGCCTCTATGCGTCCTAAAAGAGGCAGTCACAGGGAAGCGCTTAGCAGTAAGCTACACACATCCGACACCTGCCCTGTCTGAAACATGTGTCCTTAAAAGTAATCAAGGAGAAGTCCATGCTTATACTCACCCGCAAAGTTGGTGAAAGCATAAACATCGGTGATGACATCACGATCACCATCCTGGGCGTAAGCGGCCAGCAAGTACGAATCGGCATTAACGCACCCAAGGATGTTGCCGTGCATCGCGAGGAAATCTACCAGCGCATTCAGGCTGGCCTGACTGCTCCGGACAAAAACCAGACGCCTTGAAGCCCTCCCAGTAGCCAGCCCTTTCGTTCACTGTAACGGCTGGCGAAAACCTCCTTGAACGGCTCTGTCTTTGTTGCGTGAATCACGTCCTCTCTGCGTTCATCTTCATGGAAAGATGAAGCTGTGTTCACGCCTGGAACTGACGCCTGGAACTGTTAGTTTCACTCACGGCCGAATCGCTTGCCTGCCCTCCCACCATCCGTGTGTATTCAGGAATACATCCACGAGGATGTGAACGGATCCAGCCAACGCCCAACAAAGCCAAGCCCCATTACGGACTCGACCTTTTCATGTCAGGCGACCCCGTCCTGCAAGTACAGCAAACCGTCCGCGTCACGCAGCACGCTTAGCTGTTCGTACCCGTCTATCGAAGAATGCTCGGTGAGCATGGGCGCATGATGCGTCGACGTCACAACCATCACGTCCGCCCCCGCAGCCTCTCCCGCCCGGATGCCTACTGTCGCATCTTCAAACACCAGGCAATCCTGCACCGGTACGCCCAATCGTCGCGCCCCCAGCACGTAACAGTCGGGGTTCGGTTTGCCAATCGCGACATCTTCGGCGGTGACCATTATTGCCGGCGGCGCAATGCCTGCCGCTTGCAGTCGACGTAGCGCCAGCTCCCTGGGCGCCGAGGTAACCAGCGCCCATTGAGCATCCGGCAGACTGTTCAAAAACGTGACGGCGCCGGGAATCGCCACGACACCTTCGACATCATTGATTTCAGCCTGGGTAATCCACTCTGCCTCCACCTCGGGATCAACGCCCGGCAATGCCTGACGGGTGATGGTATCGATCGCACGGGCACCGTGAATGGTGGCCAGGAACGCCGCCACTTCCAGACCATGATTCTTAGCCCAGATGCTCCACACCCGCTCGGCGGCGGCAATGGAGTTGAGCAACGTTCCGTCCATATCGAACAGAAAGGCACGGTAACGACGGTTGTATACGGCTGAACCTCGGATGGACACTGCGCAGTTTCCTCATGGGCGGAGACAAATAATGGGCCCACTGCAATCTACGGATCACCTGGACGGTTGTAAACGCCACCGACGCGATTGCATTACAGCTTTGTAATCAAGCGGTAAGTCTTTCCACCACCCTCACTTCATACAGTTAAGTCGTCAGTCGCCCACATCGGATGACGCCACTTCCTACTGATGAAAAGGGTCCACCTATGAAACCTGCTAGCAAACTCTGCCTGATCGCCGCCAGCCTCCTGATGCTGGGCACTGGCAGCGCCATGGCGGGCACCATCGCACCGGTCAAAGCCAAGAATGTGGTGCTGGTGCACGGCTCCTGGGCTGACGGTTCGAGCTGGTCCGAGGTGATTACCCGCCTCCAGGCCGCGGGGCTGCACGTCACCGCCGTGCAAAACCCGCTGACCTCGGTGGCCGACGATGTTGCCGCCACCCACCGTGTGCTGGATCAACAAGACGGCCCGACCGTGCTGGTCGGCCATTCCTATGCAGGCACCGTGGTCAGCGACGCCGGGGTCAACCCGAAAGTCAGCGCCCTGGTCTACGTGGCCGCCAGGGCTCCAGACGCCAACGAAGACTTCGTCGCGCTCTCAGCCAAGTACCCGACCATGCCTGTTCGCGCTGGCGTCGAAGACCACGACGGCTACCTCACCCTGAGCCAGGACGCCTTCCTCAAGTACTTCGCCGCCGATGTGCCACACGCCAAGGCCATGGAGCTGTACGCCGTGCAGCAACCCATCACCAAGACCCTGTTCAGCGGCCGCACTGTCAATGCGGCCTGGCACACCAAGCCATCGTGGTATGCGGTGTCGGCGAATGACCAGACCATCAACCCTGACCTTGAGCGCTTCCTCGCCAAGCGTATGAACGCCACCACCATCGAGCTGCCATCGAGCCACTTGTCACTGGTGTCCCACGCCAAGGAAATCACCGATCTGATCCTCGAAGCCTCGGGCCGCCAGCCTTAAGCCTTGCATTACAAACTTGTCATCATCCTGTTGGTTGGCTGTTCGGGGCGCCTGGTTACTGTGAAGTCACTGCCATGACCTGGTAGCCAACCCTTTAAGAGAGATACCACCATGAAACTGTTTATCCTCGGCTTTACCGCTTTGCTCGCTACCGGTTCCGTACTTGCCGCCGAACCTGTCATCCACGACAAAACCGGCTTCTTCGTCCACCTGGACGTGGCCAAAGTGCTGTCGAGCACCGACACTTATGGCCAATGCGGCATCGTCCCCGCCCGCCTCAACTACCTCGACAGCCAAGGCCGCGAACACGTGTTGGACTACCAGGTGCAGGGCATCGGTTGCGCCAGTGACAATTGATCGGGCTACACTTGCGTTACGCATTGAAACAGGGCATTACCCATGAACATCCTCGTAGTCGAAGACGAACCCAAGGCCGGCAACTACTTGCTCAATGGCCTGCAGGAGCTGGGCTATTCCGTCAGTCTCGCCCGCGACGGCGTGGACGGCTTGCATCAGGCCCTGGAAACCCCGTTCGACGTGATCGTACTGGATGTGATGATGCCGAAAATGGACGGCTGGGAAGTGCTGCGCCGCCTGCGCAAGGAAGCCGACACACCGGTACTTTTTCTGACGGCTCGCGATGACATTGCCGACCGCATCAAGGGCCTGGAACTGGGCGCCGACGATTACCTGATCAAACCGTTCTCCTTCGCCGAACTGGTAGCACGCTTGCGTACGCTGACCCGCCGTGGCCCGAGCCGGGACGAGGAACAGCTGCACATCGCTGACCTGCAGATCGACGTACTGAAGCGCCGCGTTACCCGTGCCGGCACGCGCATTACCCTGACCAATAAAGAGTTCGCCCTGCTGCACCTGTTCGCAACTCACCAGGACCAGGTGCTGTCCCGTTCGATGATCGCATCGCGGGTGTGGGACATGAACTTCGACAGCGACACCAACGTGGTAGACGTCGCCGTACGGCGCCTGCGCTTGAAAATCGACGATCCGTTCCAGCTCAAGCTGATCCACAGCGTGCGCGGCATCGGCTACCGCTTCGATACCCAGCCATGAACAAACGTCGTCATTACTCCTTGACGCTGCGTCTGGCGCTTGTCTTCGCCCTACTCGCCTTCGCCTTGCTGGCAACCCTGGGTGTGGCGCTGTACCGCGAGCTGGAGCGAGAGTTGATCAAGCGGGACGATGCCGCATTGATTTCCCGCGTCGACCAACTGCGCAACCTGCTCAACGACAGCAATACCCTGGACCTGATCAAGACCAAGCCGGAGCTGTTCCAGAACATGCTGGGCAACCGTGAATCGATACTGAGCATCGCCGCGCCTGGGCAAAAAGCTCTGCTGACGGTCAATCCCGGTAATATCGACCTGCCTTCCGTCCCCCCGGTGCCCAAGAACCACGAGCTGACGTTTGCCGACGTGCACCACTTCCCCAGCATTAACGGTGTGCCGTTCGCGACCGTGGCCGCGTCCATCGACTCCGGCGACCTGGGCAGCCTGCAAGTCACCACGGGGCGCCTGATGACAGAGCGCACCGCCATGCTCGCCAGCTATCGCTTGAGCGTTTATATCCTGGCGAGCATCGCCGCAATCATTCTGGCGGTGGCCGGTTATCTACTGGTGCATCGTGGACTTGTACCGTTGCGCCGCCTGGCCCGGCACGCCCAAGGCATCGGCGTCGGCAATCTCGCCGAACGCCTCGACAGCCACGGCGCACCCAAAGAACTGCTACCGATGATTGATTCGTTTAACACCATGCTAGAGCGGCTAGCCAAGGGTTTTGTCCAACTGGGCCAGGTGTCCACCGACATGGCCCACGAACTGCGCACCCCCATCAATAACCTGCTGGGCGAAACCCAGGTTGCCCTGCAACAAAACCGCAGCATCGAGAGCTATCAGCAACTGCTGGCGTCCAATGTCGAAGAGCTTGAACGCCTGGCGCGGATGCTCGACAACATGCTGTTCCTGGCGCGCACCGACCCGGCCAGCGCCCTGCGCCAGCGTCAGGAACTCAATGCCGCAGATGAAGTGGAACGCATCGCCGAGTACTTCGAAGGCTTGGCGGCGGATCGGGATATCAGTATTCGCGCTGAAGGTGACGGGGTGATCTGGGCGGAGCCGATGCTACTGCGCAGGGCCCTGGCGAACCTGTGTGCCAACGCCATTAAATATGGTGCGCCGAGCACCGAGTTGGTGATACGGGCGATTCCCGATGCCGAGGGCATTCACCTGAAAGTCAGCAACCGCGGTGAGACCATCGCTGCCGAGCATCTGCCGCGACTGTTCGAACGTTTTTACCGTGTGGATGAATCACGGGAACGGTCAGCGCAATCCAACGGGTTGGGCTTGTCGATTGTGGCGACCATCATGCAGTTGCATAACGGGCAATACAGCGTGAGCAGTGAGGCCGGGGTGACGTGTTTTGATTTGTTCTTTCCGAAGCGGGAAGACTGAGCAGCAGACCCCCGGTGTTATTTTGCAAAGGTTTGTCCCTTATCGCTGGACGAAAGCCACACTATTCTGGCTTCCCAAGGGGCTCAAGGCAGAGCCGGCAACAGTAAAAACCATGGAGATTCGGGAATGGAAATACGATTAGGTCTACTGGAAAAGGGGCTGGCTGAAATGAACGAGAAGCTGATCACCGTTTCGAGCAAGGCAGACGCCATGGATAAACACTTCGCTTCCAAGGCAGACCTGGCAACCACTGAGCTGAACCTTATCAAGTGGTACGTGGCAACCGCATTCGCAATGACAGGCCTGGCTTGCGCCATCACCTTCGGACTTACCCGATTGTTTGCGATGTGAGAGGCGCTGGGCCGGTCAACCGACCTGCCCGCCCGCCTCCTTTACATCCACAAGCGTTTGCCACGCAGCCAGTAAAGCTACCTGCAATCCCGCAACCATCATACCCAGCGCCATTGAAGGCTGCTGCGAACCCGCCACCTGCTCTGGCAGAAACGGTACGTGGATAAACCCACTGCGCACTCCCGACCCTGCAAGCGCATGCTGCAAGAGATAAAACACCTGATTACACACAAATGTCCCCGCCGTCTGTGATACCGAGGCTGCGATCCCCGCTTCACGCACGGCCTTGACCATCGCCTTGATCGGCAGCGTCGTGAAGTAGGCCGCTGGGCCATCAGCGATGACCGCCGTATCGACAGGCTGCTCGCCCAGGTTATCCGGAATACGAGCATCGTTGACATTGATCGCCACCCGCTCGATAGAGAGAGTGCTACGGCCTGGTCCCAGACCAGTAGCGATCACCATCGCCGGACGCAACTCATCGATCAACCGGTTCAGGCACTCACCGGCAGTGGCAAATGCGCAAGGCAATCGACGCGCAACTATCTGCACATCGGGCGCTAGTTGCGCACCGTCCAGTTGGCGCACAGCCTCCCAGGACGGATTAACCAAGTCTTTATCAAAGGGCTCAAAGCCCGTCAGCAATACGGTTTGCATCTTGACCTCACATCAACACGTAGAGCAGCACAATATTGACCACCAACATCATCAGCGCCGTGGGCAGTTGAGCCTTGATCACGGCGTTCTTGTCCGGCAGTTCGAGCAACGCAGCAGGCACGATATTGAAGTTGGCGGCCATCGGCGTCATCAGTGTGCCGCAGTAGCCGGAGAACATGCCAATCGCTGCCATTACGGCCGGGTTACCGCCGTAGATACCCACCAGTACCGGCACGCCAACACCGCCTGTCATCACTGGGAAAGCCGCGAATCCATTACCCATGATCACCGTAAACAAGGCCATGCCCAGCACATAGACCATCACCGCCACCAACTTGAAATCCATGTTGATGTAGGTCGTGGTGACGTGCGCAACGGCCGTACCGACCCCGGCTTCGTTAAACAGCAAGCCGAGCATCGCGAGCATTTGCGGAAGCACCATCGCCCAGCCGAGGGCTTCGGTGAGACGGCGGGATTCGCGCAAGGCTTGCACCGGCGTATCACGAGTGAGCCAGCAGGCCAGGCCAAGTGCGATCAAGCAGCCGATGCCAAGGGAAACGAAGGTGGTGTTTTTCGGATCCAGCAGCGGCACGCCGCCGATCTCGGTGTGCTTGAGCAATACCGAGCCGATCACCGTGGTCAGCGGAATAGCCAACGCAGGAATGAAGAGTTTGTGACCCAGTCGACCGGCACTGGCGCGGGATGCCTTGTCATGCAACTCGGCATGCTTGCCACGGCCGACGCCGCCCATGCCGGCGATCAATGCCATCACCACGACGCCAGCGCCGATGGCGACCGACGGCAGGCGCTCGCCGATCAGGAACGGAATAGCGAACAACAGCCAGAACAACGCACTGGACCAGCGCTTGGGATGGCTCCGGTCCATCAAAATCATCCCCGCGGTGATCAGCAGCAGAACCCCAGCGAGCCAATACAGGTATTGAATGGAAATGATCATTGCGCGGCCTCCGCTGGCGTAGTGGCAGATGTCATCTCACGGGTGAGCCTTCGATCAAACCGATGCAGACGGATTGCATGAATGATGAAGGCACAGATCGCAGTAGGGATGCCCCACACCGCAATGTGCAGAGGCTCAACATCAATCCCTGAGCCGAGCAGGAAGGTGTGCATCAATGCGATGGCGCCAAATGCGACAAAAATATCTTCACCAAAAAACAGGCCGACGTTGTCAGTCGCGGCGCACATGGCCAACACCTTGTGACGCAGCTTGTCCGGCAACTTGCCGTAGCGTTTTTCTGCTGCACCTTCGGCCATCGGCGCCAGCAGCGGGCGCACCATCTGCGGGTGCCCACCCAAGCTGGTCAAGCCCATGGCAGCAGTGGATTCACGCACAAACAGATAGATGATCAGCAGGCGCCCCACCGTGGCGCGTTCGAAGCGTGCGATCCAGTTCTGCGCATGCAGGCGCAGCCCGTGACGCTCCAGCAGGCCGATAACGGCAAGGGGCAACAACAGGATCAATTGCAGGGCACGGGTCTGAAGGAAGCCATCGCCCATGGTCGCGAGGATTTTTTCCAGTGGGAAATGGGCGGCAAGCCCGGTGGCGATGGCGGCGGCGGTGACCACCAACAGCGGGTTGAAGCGCAAGATAAAGCCAACCACGATCACAAGTACGCCGATCAACGGCCATAAGTTCACAACAGTTTGCATGGCGTGAGGTCCTTAAGTGCGCGCTGCGGCGCCATTACAGCAGGATGTGAACAAAGGGTTCACAGCAAGAAGTGGCGTGCAGTCGGCTCGGTTTTTTATTGTTGACCCGAAAGGTCGAGCGTCAGTGGCGGCAACTTTGCTGCCTGGGGACGCGAGGTGTCCAACAAGAAAAATTGTTGCTGCGAACCAATAATTCTTGTGGGTGATTGGACGCGGTACACGTAACAAGATGTGGACAGACCTGACGGGATTCGCGCATCTTAGCGCCGCCCGTTTCTCAGGCCTTTGCGGCCCTCCCGTTAACGTTGTGGATATGGAAATTCAATGAAAACCCAAAAAATCCTGATCGCTATCTCCTGCGCCGTTGCGCTGTCCATGCTGGGTGGTTGCGCCGCCAAGGTGAAAAGTGGTGGCAGCGCCGCCCTGGCGATCCCGGACGCCGCCAAACACAACTTGGTGGTGAGCATCAAAGGCGAAGGCCAGGTCGAGCAAAACCCGGACTGGAACCTGCTCAAGCGCGACTGGAACAATGCGCTCCAGGTCGAAGCCCGCCAAGCCGGCTTCAATGTCACTGAAAGCTCCGCGGTGGCTCCCAGCGGCGAAGACGGTGTCGGCATCAACATCAATGTGAGCAAGTTCCGTTACATCGAGCCGGGCTCGCGCTACGTCGCGGGTGCGCTGGTAGGTAATGCCTGGGTGTTCTCTCGCGCCGATTACTCTGACCTTAAATCCGGCGCACCGATTGGCTCGCGCACCTACGACACTTCGTCGTCCGCCTGGGAAGGCATTGCCTCGGCCATGACACAGAAGCAAGTACAGGCGATCGCCAAGCAGATGATCAGCGATATCAAAAGCGCCAAGGCCAAGTAAATCGCCACCGTGAGCGAATTTCTAGAATTTATCTGGCGGCTCATCGGCACGCTGTTCAATCTGCTCGAGTTGGCGAGCGATTACACACCACCACGGCGAAAACGCGTGCTCTCATTCGGGTTCGTGATGTTTTTGCTGTTGGTGGCGCTGGTTGAACTGGTGTTGTTGCAGATGTTTCTTGGCGAGACCGGCTGAGGCGGGTTTTAGAAATCCCAGACAACAAAAAAGGGCCCACCTTTCGGTGAGCCCTTCTAGACCGCCCAGCAGAGCGGATTTTGTTTGGTAGGCGCGATTGGACTCGAACCAACGACCCCCACCATGTCAAGGTGGTGCTCTAACCAACTGAGCTACGTGCCTGCTGTGAGGCGGCATTCTACGGAATTCCGGAGGGGTGTCAACATCTTTTTTGCAGCTAACCCTATGAATATGCGAATTTTTTATTTGCGCGGAGCACACCCGTGAATTTCGGGTGGCTGGCAGGCAATTTTCAACTCAGGTAGGATCGACGCACTCGTAAAAAATATAAAACAGAGGTTCCAGGATGGCGAACACCCCCTACCCCCAGTCGTACTACGCCGCATCCGCGAATGCCGTTCCGCCTCGCCCGGTACTGCAAGGTGAGGTCGAAACCGATGTGTGCGTGATTGGCGCCGGCTACACCGGCCTCTCCAGTGCGCTGTTTCTGCTGGAGAACGGTTTTCGCGTGACGGTGCTCGAAGCCGCCAAGGTGGGGTTCGGCGCCTCGGGCCGCAACGGCGGGCAGATCGTCAATAGCTACAGCCGCGATATCGACGTGATCGAGCGCAGTGTTGGGCCTAAACAGGCGCAACTGCTTGGGCAGATGGCATTCGAAGGCGGCAAGATCATCCGCGAACGCGTGGCCAAGTACCAAATCCAGTGCGACCTGAAGGATGGCGGCGTATTCGCCGCACTCAACAGCAAACACATGGGCCACCTGGAGTCGCAGAAGCGCCTGTGGGAGCGCTACGGCCATACACAGCTGGAGCTGCTGGACGAGCGCCGCATCCGTGAAGTGGTGGCCTGTGACAACTATGTGGGTGGCTTGCTAGACATGAGCGGAGGCCATATCCATCCGCTCAACCTGGCACTCGGCGAAGCGGCGGCCGTGGAATCTCTGGGCGGCACGATCTACGAACAATCGGCAGCCGTACGAATCGAGCGCGGTGCCAATCCGGTGGTGCATACCGCGCAGGGCAAGGTCAGGGCCAAGTTCATTATCGTCGCGGGCAATGCCTACCTGGGCAACCTGGTGCCGGAGTTGGCGGCCAAGTCTATGCCGTGCGGCACGCAAGTGATCACTACCGCACCCCTCGGTGACGAACTGGCAAAAACGCTGCTGCCGCAGGATTACTGCGTCGAAGACTGCAACTATTTGCTCGACTACTACCGCCTCACCCGCGACAAGCGCCTGATCTTCGGCGGTGGCGTGGTGTATGGCGCGCGCGACCCGGCAAATATCGAGGCGATCATCCGTCCGAAGATGCTCAAGGCCTTCCCGCAACTCAAAGACGTGAAGATCGATTACGCCTGGACTGGCAATTTCCTGCTGACCCTGTCGCGATTGCCGCAGGTGGGACGCCTGGGCGATAACATCTACTACTCACAGGGCTGCAGTGGCCATGGCGTGACGTACACGCACCTGGCCGGCAAGGTACTGGCAGAGGTGCTCAGAGGCCAGGCAGAGCGTTTTGACGCGTTTGCCGACCTGCCGCACTACCCTTTCCCGGGCGGGCAACTGTTGCGTACGCCGTTTGCAGCGCTGGGTGCCTGGTATTACGGCCTACGCGACAAATTAGGATTCTGACTCGAAACCTGTAGGAGCCCGCTTGCGGGCGATGGCGTCCGTGAAATCGCCATCGCCCGCAAGCGGGCTCCTACAGCGCGCGCGCATCAAATCGCAGACACAAAAAACCCCGGTCTTTCGACCAGGGTCTTTGCTATCGGATCAAAGTAGCCAGAGGCTTGCTTCGTGCTTCAAGGCGTTCAGTGGGCCTTGAGGCAGATATGGCGCAGCGGACGGGACTCGAACCCGCGACCCCCGGCGTGACAGGCCGGTATTCTAACCGACTGAACTACCGCTGCGTATCGCTTGACTGATTGAGTGAGTGAAACCCTCAACCGTCTTTAAACATCTGATCGATCAACCTTGGTTGTTCAATCTCAAGCCCGACGAATCAGACCTGGAAAATATGGCGCAGCGGACGGGACTCGAACCCGCGACCCCCGGCGTGACAGGCCGGTATTCTAACCGACTGAACTACCGCTGCGCGTCGGTGCAACCTTTAACGTTGCGTCTTGCCCTGGGGCAAAACTCTCAAGAAGTGGTGGGTGATGACGGGATCGAACCGCCGACCCTCTGCTTGTAAGGCAGATGCTCTCCCAGCTGAGCTAATCACCCTTTGCTTCGTTGAGGCCGCGAAATTTACGCAGGTAGCGGACCTAAGTCAATAGCCTGCTTGAAGTTTTTCTGAAAAAGACAAAATTGCTTCAAGACGGCTACCCGCCCTACTCGCTGTAAATCATCTTCTTGCTCATGCCACCGTCCACGACAAACTCTTGCCCGGTGACAAACCCCGCCTGGCGCGACAGCAGCCACGCCACCATCGCCGCCACGTCTTCTACAGTGCCTACCCTGCCCGCCGGATGCTGCGCATGATCAGCATCACTCAACGGCTCGGCCCGACGTGCAGCCGGATCACGCGCATCGATCCAGCCAGGGCTGACCGCATTGACCCGTACTTCCGGCCCCAGGCTCATCGCCAAGGCATGCGTGAGGGCCAGCAGACCACCTTTGCTCGCCGCGTAGGCTTCGGTGTCCGGTTCCGACTGGCGGGCGCGGGTCGAGGCCAAATTGACGATGGCACCGCCATGGGCACGCAAGTAAGGCGCACAGTGCTTGGCCAACAACATCGGCCCACTGAGGTTCACAGCAAGCACCCGATTCCAGTACGCCAGGTCGAGGCTTTCCAGGGTGATATTGCGCGGGTCAGCCACCGCCGCATTGCAGACCAACGCGTCCAGGCGCCCAAACTGCCCCAATACCTCGGCAACACCTTGGGCCACTTGCTTCTCGTCGGCCACGTCCATGCTGATGAACCAGGCGTTTTCACCCAGCACCTTGGACACCTTGGAGCCGCGCTCGCGGTCCAGGTCAGTCAACACCACCTGCCAGCCTTCGCTGATCAGCCATGCGGCAATCCCGAGACCAATGCCTCGCGCCGCACCTGTGACCAGCGCAACGCGCCCGTTAGTGGCAGCCGCCGCTTCCATGGACCACTCGATCACAAGGCCGCCAGCCCGCGAGCCAAGTCAGCTTGCAAGTCAGCCACGTCTTCCAGGCCAACCGCAATGCGGATCAGGCTGTCACGGATACCCGCCGCTTCACGCTCCTGCGGCGCCAGGCGCCCGTGGGAAGTGGTACTCGGGTGGGTAATGGTGGTCTTGCTGTCACCCAGGTTGGCGGTGATGGAAATCAGGCGAGTCGCATCGATAAAGCGCCAGGCGCCCTCTTTGCCGCCCTTCACCTCAAAGCTCACCACAGCGCCGAAACCACGCTGCTGGCGCTGGGCCAATTCGTGTTGCGGGTGGCTCTTGAGACCGGCGTAATGCACCTTCTCGATACCGTCCTGCTGCTCCAACCACTGCGCCAGAGCCTGGGCGTTGGCGCAGTGGGCCTTCATCCGCAGATTAAGGGTCTCAAGCCCCTTGAGGAAGATCCAGGCGTTGAACGGGCTCAAGGTCGGGCCAGCCGTGCGCAGGAAGCCGACGATTTCTTTCATCTGCTCGCTGCGACCTGCAACCACACCGCCCATGCAACGGCCCTGGCCGTCGATGAACTTGGTCGCCGAGTGCACGACGATGTCCGCCCCCAGCTTCAACGGCTGTTGCAGCGCCGGGGTGCAGAAGCAGTTGTCCACGACCAGCATGGCACCTTTGGCATGCGCCACTTCAGACAACGCAGCGATGTCCACCAACTCAGCCAATGGGTTGGACGGCGACTCGACGAACAGCAACTTGGTGTTGGCCTTGATTGCCGCATCCCAGCCGGAAAGATCCGCCAAGGGCACGTAGTCCACTTCGATACCGAAGCGCTTGAAATACTTCTCGAACAGGCTGATGGTCGAACCAAACACACTGCGCGACACCAACACATGGTCGCCAGCACTGCACAGGCTCATCACCACCGCCAGGATCGCCGCCATACCAGTGGCCGTCGCTACCGCCTGCTCAGCACCTTCCAGTGCCGCAATACGCTCTTCGAACGCGCGTACCGTCGGGTTGGTATAACGCGAATACACGTTGCCCGGCACTTCCCCAGCGAAGCGCGCGGCGGCATCGGCGGCGGTGCGGAACACATAGCTGGAAGTGAAGAACATCGGATCACCGTGCTCACCTTCCGGGGTGCGGTGCTGGCCGGCGCGCACAGCCAGGGTATCGAAAGCTACGCCATCGAGGTCGCTGTCCAACCGACCGGCATCCCATTCCTGACTCATGCTGCGACTCCTTACTCAATTCTTTATTTAAGATACAAAACCGGCCCCTCAGGGCCGGTTGTCACTCAGTTGTTGTACAGGTCGATGATCGCGCTGACCGCCTGGGTCTTGATCTTCGACGAGTCGTTACGCGCCTGCTCGATCTTGTTCAGGTAGGCCTCATCGACATCACCGGTCACATACTTGCCGTCAAACACGGCGCAGTCGAACTGGTCGATCTTGATCTTGCCACCACCGACCGCCTCGATCAGATCAGGCAGGTCCTGGTAGATCAGCCAATCAGCGCCGATCAGGTCGGCCACGTCCTGGGTCGAACGGTTGTGAGCGATCAGCTCATGGGCGCTCGGCATGTCGATGCCGTAGACGTTCGGGTAACGCACCGCTGGGGCTGCAGAACAGAAGTACACGTTCTTCGCACCAGCTTCGCGGGCCATCTGGATGATTTGCTTGCAGGTAGTCCCGCGCACGATGGAGTCATCCACCAGCATCACGTTCTTGCCGCGGAACTCCAACTCGATGGCGTTGAGCTTCTGGCGCACCGACTTCTTGCGCGCAGCCTGGCCCGGCATAATGAAGGTACGGCCAATGTAGCGGTTCTTCACAAAGCCTTCGCGGAACTTGACGCCCAAGTGGTTGGCCAACTCCAACGCAGCGGTGCGGCTGGTGTCCGGGATCGGGATCACTACATCGATGTCGTGTTCAGGACGCTCGCGCAGGATCTTCTCGGCCAGCTTCTCGCCCATGCGCAGACGCGCCTTGTACACCGAAACACCATCGATGATCGAATCCGGACGCGCCAGGTAGACGTGTTCGAAGATGCACGGGGTGAGTTTCGGCGCCACGGCGCACTGACGGGTGTGCAACTTGCCGTCTTCGGTGATGTACACCGCTTCGCCCGGCGCAAGGTCGCGAATCAGGGTAAAACCCAGCACGTCCAGCGATACGCTTTCGGAAGCGATCATGTACTCGACGCCTTCGTCAGTGTGACGTTGGCCGAACACGATCGGACGGATGCCATGCGGGTCACGGAAACCGACGATGCCATAACCGGTGACCATGGCCACAACGGCGTAACCACCGACGCAACGATTGTGCACGTCAGTGACGGCGGCGAACACGTCTTCTTCGGTCGGTTGCAGCTTGCCACGCTGGGCCAGCTCGTGGGCGAACACGTTGAGCAGCACTTCCGAGTCGGAACTGGTGTTGACGTGGCGCAGGTCAGATTCGTAAATCTCCTTGGCCAGCTGTTCAACGTTGGTCAGGTTACCGTTATGCGCCAGGGTGATGCCGTAAGGCGAGTTGACGTAAAACGGTTGAGCTTCAGCCGACGTAGAGCTACCGGCGGTCGGGTAACGCACATGGCCAATGCCCATGTGCCCGACCAGGCGCTGCATGTGACGCTGATGGAACACGTCACGCACCAGACCATTGTCCTTGCGCAGGAATAACCGGCCGTCGTGGCTGGTCACAATACCGGCAGCGTCCTGGCCGCGGTGCTGGAGGACGGTTAGCGCGTCATACAGCGCCTGATTGACGTTCGACTTACCGACGATACCGACGATGCCACACATGCGACGCAACCCCTACTTAATGAATCTTGACTGAACACAGCTTACTGAGGCGTTTTGGCCGGTAAGAGGTGTTCCTTGAACGGTATATCAGCGGGTACGCTGATTCCGCTGGCCAGCCACTGACTGCTCCACCCCAATATGAGGTTCTTGGACCAATCTGCAACCAATAGAAATTTTGGCACGAGCACAGACTCCTGCCACCACGAATCCTGCTGTACCGGCCCCAGGCTCAACAGCCCGACCGCCACGACCACCAGCAACGCGCCACGCGCGGCGCCGAAGGCCATGCCGAGGAATCGATCGGTACCGGAGAGGCCGGTGACACGTATCAACTCGCCAATAAGATAATTGACCATTGCTCCCACCAGCAGCGTGGCGATGAACATGATGGCGCAGCCCGCGATGACGCGAGCCGAAGGTGTCTCGATGTATCCGGCCAGGTAGACCGACAACGAACCGCCGAACATCCAGGCTACGACTCCTGCGATGATCCAAGTCAGCAACGACAGTGCTTCTTTTACGAAGCCGCGGCTGAGACTGATCAAAGCGGAGATGGCGACGATTGCAACAATCGCCCAGTCAACCCAGGTAAATGGCACGTTTGAGCCTACGGACAGATAAGGCGGCGCATTTTAGCAGAGCGTCGGGCTATCGGTAAGCTGTGATTACGGCTGCTTTGCAAATCAACGGGTTGTACCCCTGAATGTAGGAGCCCGGCTTGCCGGCGATAGCGATTTTATAGATGCCATCACCGGCAAGCCGGGCTCCTACAGGTCAGCCACACGTCAAGCAGGGATCAAATCAGCCGCGTTCAGGCTGGAAACGGGTCACAAAACCCTTGAGGTTCTGCTGGCGATCCAACAAGTCCCGCAGGCGATCCGCCTCGGCGCGCTCGATCAGCGGCCCAATAAACACGCGGTTTTTGCCGTCGGCGCTGCGGATATACGCGTTATAGCCCTGGCTGCGCAGCTTCTTCTGCAAAGCATCAGCGCCTTCGCGGTTACCCAGGCTGGCCACTTGAATCGACCAACTGATCGGCAAGCCATTCGGATCAATACGGCTCTGGCCCACATCCGGCTTGCCCGGTGCCGCAGGTTGCGGCGCTACCGGCTTCGGTGCGGGCGCAGGCGCGGCAGGCTTGGCCGCTACGGTCGGCGCAGGCGCCGGCTTGACCACCGGCACGCTCGGCTGAACCGGCATCGACGGCGCTTGCTGGGCCGCAACCTCAGCATCGCTCGGCACCGGCTCTTCTTCCGGCAAGGCCTGGGGCTCAGGCACCACCACCGGTTCAACCTGTACTTGCGGCACCGACGGCGCCTGCGGGGCAGCCGGCGCTTCGACGACTACTTGACGCTCCTCGTCCTGACGCGAAAACAACATCGGCAGGAAAATCACCGCCAACGCCACCAGAACCAGGGCTCCGACCATTCGCTGCTTGTATGCGCTATCCAGTAATGCCATGTGCAGCTTCCTCCGTGGAGCGCCGGGCCAACCACTCGAGCGCCTCGGCAACACAATAAAATGACCCGAACAACAGAATCTCATCATCGGGGGTGGCAAGGGCGCACTGTGCTTCAAGGGCAGCGGTCACGCTTGCATACGACGCCACCGGCGCACCAAGGTTCTGCAAGGCCACTTCCAGCTCGGCGGCCGGACGGCTGCGCGAGGTATCCAGTGGCGCTACAGCCCACGCCTGGACATTGCCCAGCAAGGGTGCAACTACACCGTCCAGATCCTTATCGGCCAGCAAGCCAAAGACTGCAAGGCGACGACCGACCGGCGGCGTACGCGACAGGCGTTGTGCCAGGTACTCGGCCGCATGGGGGTTATGCCCCACGTCCAGCAACAGATTCAGGCACTTGCCTTGCCATTGGAACGCACGACGATCCAATCGCCCGACCACACGGGTCGATAGCAAGGTGGCGGCAATCTGCCCGGCATTCCACGGCAAGTCCAGCAACAGATAGGCCTGCAGTGCGAGCGCGGCGTTTTCCATTGGCAGGTTCAGCAGCGGCAGGTCGCGCAGCTCTATTGCCTGGCCGCGAGCATCGTGCCCACGCCATTGCCAGTGTTGCGCACCGATTTCGAGATTGAAGTCGCGACCTCGCAGGAAAAACGGGCAATCCAGCTCGCGCACCTTGTCGAGCAAGGTGTGCGGCGGATCCAGGTCGCCGCACAGCGCAGGCTTGCCCTGGCGGAAGATCCCGGCTTTTTCATAGGCCACGGATTCGCGGGTATTGCCCAAGTAGTCGGCGTGGTCCACACCAATACTGGTGACCAACGCCAGGTCGGCATCTACCACGTTGACCGTGTCCAGACGCCCGCCCAGGCCGACCTCCAGCACCACCACATCCAGTTGCGCACGCTCGAACAGCCAGAACGCCGCCAGGGTGCCCATCTCGAAGTAAGTCAGGGAAATCTCGCCACGGCCGGCATCGAGCGCAGCAAAGGCTTCGCAGAGTTGCTCATCGGTGGCTTCGACACCATTGAGCTGCACCCGCTCGTTGTAACGCAGCAGGTGCGGGGAATTGTAGACGCCAACTTTCAGCCCTTGGGCCTGCAGCAGCGCCGCGACAAAGGCACAGGTAGAGCCCTTGCCGTTGGTGCCGGTCACCGTGATCACGCGCGGTGCCGGCCGGCCCAACCCGAGGCGGGCCGCTACCTGTTGCGAGCGCTCCAGGCCCATGTCGATGGCGGACGGATGCAACTGCTCAAGGTAGGCGAGCCATTCGCCCAGGGTACGCTGGGTCATAGGTTTGCAGGCACCGGCGGCACGACAATCGGTTCAACCTTAGGCGCGACGTACACAGGCGTCGGCAGGCCCATCATTTGTGCCAGCAGGTTGCCCAGGCGTGGACGCAGTTCACCGCGCGGAATGATCAAGTCGATCGCACCGTGCTCCAGCAAGAATTCGCTACGCTGGAAACCTTCCGGCAGTTTTTCACGCACGGTCTGCTCGATCACACGCGGGCCGGCAAAGCCGATCAGGGCCTTTGGCTCGCCGACGATCACATCACCCAGCATCGCCAGGCTGGCGGAAACGCCGCCGTAGACCGGGTCGGTCAGCACGGAGATGAACGGGATGCCTTCTTCGCGCAGACGCGCCAGTACCGCAGAGGTCTTGGCCATTTGCATCAGGGAGATCAGGGCTTCCTGCATGCGCGCACCACCGGAGGCGGCGAAGCAGATCATCGGGCAACGGTTTTCCAGGGCGTAGTTGGCGGCGCGAACAAAGCGCTCACCGACGATGGCACCCATGGAGCCGCCCATGAAGGAGAACTCGAACGCCGACACCACGACAGGCATGCCGAGCAGTTTGCCGCTGACGGAAATCAGCGCGTCCTTCTCGCCAGTCTGCTTCTGCGCGCCGACCAGACGGTCCTTGTACTTCTTGCTGTCGCGGAACTTGAGGCGGTCAACCGGCTCCAGGTCTGCGCCCAGCTCGTTGCGGCCTTCGGCGTCCAGGAAGATGTCAATGCGGGCGCGAGCGCCGATACGCATGTGGTGGTTGCACTTGGGGCAAACGTCCAGGGTCTTTTCCAGCTCCGGACGGTACAGCACCGCGTCGCAGGATGGGCACTTGTGCCACAGACCTTCAGGAACCGAGCTTTTCTTCACCTCGGAACGCATGATCGAAGGGATCAGTTTGTCTACTAACCAGTTGCTCATGCTTTCTTTCTCCAGTACCGGTGGCTTGAACACAGCCCCGCGTATGCCCTTGAGCTAAATTCATATGTGGCGATGAAACATGCTGGACGGGGTCAGACGTTCGACCGGCCTTTTCCCGCATGTCCCCTCAGCCTTCCAGACAACCTGCCAGCGCAGGGTTGCCACTTCGTTTCCAGGCCACCCTCAGGCGGCACCGGGCTGTTTTACACAGTGGTAGTTATGGACGGCGGCAGACTGCCAGCCGTCACATCCGGTCACTGCTGTTGCGCACGGCCTGCATGAATGCGCGAATCTTGCTGTGATCCTTGATGCCCTTGCCCTGCTCCACGCCGCCGCTGACATCCACGGCATAGGGTCGCACCTGCTCTATCGCCGACCCGACATTGCCGGGGTTGAGCCCGCCGGCCAAGATGATCGGCTTGCTCAAGCCAGCAGGAATCAGCGACCAATCAAACGCCTCACCGGTGCCGCCGGGCACGCCCTCGACATAGGTGTCGAGCAGAATCCCACGGGCGCCACCGTAGGCGGCACACGCTGCCGCGATGTCATCCCCGGCCTTCACGCGCAACGCCTTGATGTACGGACGCTGGTAGCTCTCACATTCGTCCGGCGTCTCGTCGCCGTGAAACTGCAGCATATCCAGCGGTACGGCATCCAGGGTTTCGTTGAGTTCGCAACGGCTGGCGTTGACGAACAACCCCACGGTGGTCACGAAAGGCGGCAAGGCGGCGATGATCGCCCGCGCCTGCAACACATTCACCGCCCGCGGGCTCTTGGCATAGAACACAAAACCGATGGCATCCGCCCCCGCCTCGACCGCCGCCAGCGCGTCTTCTATGCGGGTAATCCCGCAAATCTTGCTGCGAACGGCTGACATGTCGTGGAAACCCCAGGGATTGGACCGAGAAAGTCCCGGATGTTAACAAAAGCTTTTCCGGGCGTCAGCCGCCAAGTTCGCTGAAACCTGTGAGGAAGTGTGGCCCGATGAAACGTTCCGGCAATTCGAACTCGTCGCGGTACTCCACATCCACCAGGTACAGGCCGAACGGATGCGCCGTGACCCCACCCGTACGGCGGACGCGGCTTTCCAGCACTTCCTTGGCCCACTCCACCGGGCGCTCGCCGGTGCCGATTGTCATCAGCACCCCGGCAATGTTTCGAACCATATGGTGCAGGAACGCACCGGCACGGATATCCAGCACGATCATCTTGCCGTGACGGGTCACCCGCAAATGATGGACCTCCTTGATCGGCGACTTGGCCTGGCACTGGCCGGCACGGAAGGCGCTGAAATCATGCACACCCACCAGATGCTGCGCGGCCTCGGCCATGCGCTCGGCGTCGAGCGGGCGGTGGTTCCAGGTGATTTCTTCGTTGAGGTGCGCAGGGCGGATCTGGTCGTTATAGATCACATAGCGATAACGCCGGGCGATGGCCTTGAAGCGCGCATGAAAATGCGCCGGCATGACCTTGGCCCAACTGACGCTGACGTCGTGGGGCAAATTGATATTAGCGCCCATCACCCAGGCCTTCATGGACCGCTCAGCCTGGGTGTCGAAGTGCACCACCTGGCCACAGGCGTGCACGCCTGCATCGGTGCGCCCGGCGCACATCAGCGATACTGGCGAATCAGCGACTTTCGACAGTGCTTTTTCCAGGGTTTCCTGCACCGTCAGTACGCCGGACGCCTGACGCTGCCAGCCGCGATAGCGCGAGCCTTTGTATTCCACGCCCAGGGCGATGCGGTAAAAGCCTGCGGCCGCCATTTCGGCGGCCGCGTTATCTATATTTGCCAAGAACTGAGAGCCTGATGAGTTGCGCAAAGACGGCCATTATAAAGACCGTAAAGCGTGATGGGCACTTTTGTTACGGATTGGCCCCTAGCAAAATGTGGGAGCGGGCTTGCTCGCGAAGGGGGTGGATCAGTCACAACATCATTGACTGACATGCCGTCTTCGCGAGCAAGCCCGCTCCCACACTGGATAGGCGTCGCCGGTTAAATGCGACCGAGCATTTCCTTGGCCTCGCCGCGCTGAGTCTCGTCGCCCTCAGTCAGCACTTCGGTGAGGATGTCTCGCGCACCGTCCGCATCGCCCATGTCGATATACGCCTGGGCCAGGTCGAGCTTGGTGGCCACCTCGTCTGTGCCGGAGAGGAAGTCGAATTCCGGCTCATCGTCGCCCTTCGCCGCATCTTCTGCGGTGAAGGAAGGCTCGATGGACGGATGTTCCAGGCTCTGGGACAAACGGTCCAGCTCGGCGTTGACATCGTCCAATTCGGACGCAAATGCATCAGGCTTGGCCGCTACTTCCGGCTCATCGGCCAGGGACAGGTCGAAATCCTCCGGCAGATCGAAGTCGTCCAGTGCCGCAGGTGTGAGGGTCGGCGGCTCTACGGCCGGCGCATCCTTCATCTGCTCTTCCAGGCCAGAGAGGAAGTCGTCATCGGATTGCGCCGAAGCCGGGGCGTCCAACTGCAGGTCCAGATCGAAGTCCGACAGGTCGTCCGGGCTGGCCTTGGCTTCAGTCTGCTGCTTTAGAAGCGACTCAAAGGTTTGCTGATCGTCCTTGACCTCGGCCGGGGAAGCTTCTTCGAGATCGTCCAGGCTCAGGTCAAAATCGGTATCAAAGGGCTCCGACTGCGCAGGCGCCGGTTTGTCTTCGAGCAAATCCTTGACGTATTGAGCGTCCAGGGCAGCAGCGGCCACCGCCGCACTGACACCCGCCGCCAGCACGGCCATGGCCGGGAAGCGACTCTTGAGCTGCTCGACCTGGGCATGGTTTTCACCATTGGCCACCAGCTGACGCTCCTGTGTCACAAAGCCGTCCTTGTCGTTTTGCAGGCCGTAGACTTCCATCAGCTTCAAACGCAGGTCGCTGCGCTTGGGCTCATGCCTGATCGCCTGTTGCAGCACGTCGGCGGCCTGGTTGAGGTGGCCACGGTCGATATGGGATTGAGCCTGGGCCAACGCATCGCTTGAGTTCACCGGGGCCACGGCAACGGCCAGCGGCGCGAGCACGGAAGCAACGGTCGGCACCGCAACAGCCGGCGCGACCACCGGGGCCGGTGCTGGCGCCGCGGCCAGCTTGACGTTTGGCGGCGGCACTTCCAGGCCTTCGAAGCTGTCTGGCGGCAAGTCCTGGTCGATGTTCGAGGTGAATACTGGCTCTTCCGCCAGGGCCCGCGCCATACGCAGGTGTTTTTCCTCTTCGCGACGGGCGTTGCGATGGCGTATCCCCAGCAGCAGGAGCAAAAACGCCAATAACGCTGCAGCGCCGCCGATCACCCATAGAACGATAGGGTTGGTCAGCAGGTCGTTGAATTTGCCCTCGTTGGCGGCAGGCGTTGCATCCGCCTTGACCGGCTCAGGCACTGGCGCGGCCGGTGCCGGGATCGCAGCGGCTGCGTCGGGCGCTGCCGCATTGGCCGCCGGCTCACCCGCCAACTGCGCAGGCATTGCCGCCGTGGCCGGAGCTGTCGGGGCGCCTTTCTCAGCCTGCAGACGCGCGAGCTGATCGTTTTTCAGTTGAATCAGTTTCTGCAACTTGTCCAACTGGCTTTGCAGGTCTGCTGCGCGGCTTTTGAGTTCTTCGTTGTCGCGACGGGTGGTGTCCAGTTGCTCCTGGGTCATCGCCAGTTTGTCGCTCAACCCCGCACTATCGCCCGCCTTGCCCTTGGCCCCCTTCTTGGCCGCTTCGGCAGAAACCAGGCTCAGGTTGTCCTTGGCGTTAGTGCTCGCCGGGGCATTGCCGGCCTGGGTGCGTTTGGTCGCGTCCAGTTGCTGCTTGCCCGCCGTCGGGTTGGTGGCGGCGCGTCGGCCTTGGCGCCAGGCGGCATTCTGCGCGCTGACTTCGGCGATCGCCTGGGGTTGCGGCAGCGCGGTGCTTTGTACGGGATCAGGCAGGCGCAGGACCTGGCCGGTCTTCAAACGGTTGATGTTGCCGTCGATAAACGCGTCAGGATTCAGCGCCTGGATCGCCAGCATGGTCTGCTGTACCGAGCCGCCGTTGCGGTTTTTTGCGGCAATTTCCCACAAGGTGTCGCGGGAGGTGGTGGTGTGCTGCGCCGGCTTGCTCGCGGCCGGCGCGCTGCTGGCCGGAGCCGCCAGGCGCGGGGCTGGCGCGGCGGTCGTTGGAGAAGGCTGGTCGAACTTGGCCGGGTCGAGCAACACGCTGTAGTCACGCATCAGACGGCCATTAGGCCATTGCACCTGCAACAGGAAACGGACGTAGGAATCAGGCAGCGGCTTGCTGGAGGTGACGCGCACCACACTGCGGCCGTTTGGATTGACCACCGGGGTAAACGTCAGGTCATCGAGAAATGCCTGGCGATCAACGCCCGCGTCCACAAACGCCTGGGACGAAGCCAAGCTCGGCGTGATCTCGGACGCCGTGAGGCCGCCGACATCGAGCAATTCGATTTCCACCGCCAACGGCTGGCTCAACTTCGACTTGAGGGTCATCTCCCCCAGCTGCAGCGCCTGCGCCATACCGGAGGACAGCGCCGAGGCGGCCGCTATTGCTAACACCAGTTTGCGAACTTGAACCATAGCCTCATCCTTTGTTTGAACACTCCCCGGCCTGCGAGAAGGTTGGTAACCGCTGCCATAAGGCATGGCGAGCCGATAGGTCACCGACGCGCAACTTTTCCTGCCTGGGGCCAAGCATAGCGCTTGGCTAGAATCAATCTACAAATTGCCGCCAAGTATCTTTTACGCAAGGCCTTTTATCAACAACTGCGCCAGCTGCACGGCGTTCAGTGCGGCGCCTTTGCGTACGTTATCTGACGTCAGCCACAGATTTAGTTCCGCCGGGTCATCCACACCTGCGCGAACCCGTCCTACATAGATCACGTCCTGGCCTACCGCATCGCCCACCGCCGTTGGGTAGTCACCCTCCTCCACAAGCTCTATTCCTGTCGCTGCGTCGAGCAGGCGGTTCACGGCGGCGAGGTCGACCGGTGCGCCCAGTTGCAGAGACACAGTCAGGCTATCGCCAAAAAACACCGGGGCTTGAACGCAGGTTGCGGAAATCTTTAGTAATGGAGTTTCCAGCACTGCACGCAATTCGTGTATCAGCCTTTTCTCCAGATCAGTATGACCTTGGGCGTCCGGCTTGCCGACTTGTGCCAAAAGATTGAAAGCAACCTGCCGATCAAAGAAAGTGGGCTCCAGCGGGCGCATATTCAGCAACTCGGCGGTTTGCCGGGCCAGTTCGCTGACGGCTTCACGCCCCTGGGACGACATCGCCAGGTTGGCGGTAACGCTCACGCGCTGGATATCCAACAGACTGCGCAATGGCGCCAGGACTACCGCCAAATGGGTCGCCGACGGGCTTGGGCTGCCGAGCCGGAAGGGTTTTTCCAGGCCGTCGAGCACATGGGCATTGGCTTCCGGCACCACGCGCGGTGCCTGTTCGGCCGACAACGCGCCGGACAAGTCGATCACCGAGCAGCCCGCCGCCGTGGCACGCGGCGCGAAACTCAAGGTCACCGCCGGCCCCGCTGCAAAGAACGCCAGCTGTGCTTTGCCGAAGTCAAACTCATCGACTTCCCTCACCCGCACGTTCTTGCCACGAAACGGCACCGACGCACCGGCGGAATTACTGCCCGCCAGCAGATGCAGGGTACCCACCGGGAAGTCCAGTTCTTCGAGGATCTGCACCAGGGTTTCACCCACGGTGCCGGTGGCGCCAATCACGGCGATATCAAAGGTCTGGGTCATGGAGGCTGCCTCGGGCATTGCGGGGGGAGCGGCACTTTACCGGGTGGCTGGGGGTGAGGCAATTAACCCGGCTTTTGTGGTGTGGCTGATGGCCAATAAAAAACCCGCGCCTGTCACCAGAACGCGGGTTTCTTCAACACATCAAAGCGATCAACGCTCCAGCAAGATCCGCAGCATCCGGCGCAGCGGTTCGGCCGCGCCCCACAGCAGTTGGTCGCCTACGGTGAACGCGCCGAGGAACTGGCTGCCCATGTTCAGCTTGCGCAGGCGGCCCACCGGTACATTCAGGGTGCCGGTGACCTTGGTCGGGCTCAGCTCCTGCATGCTGATGTCGCGGTTGTTCGGCACCAGCTTGACCCAAGGGTTGTGCTGGCTGATCAAGGCTTCGATATCACTGATCGGTACGTCTTTGTTCAGCTTGATGGTCAGCGCCTGGCTGTGGCAGCGCATCGCGCCGATACGCACACAGATGCCATCCACCGGGATCGGGCTCTTGAAGCGACCGAGGATCTTGTTGGTCTCGGCCTGGGCCTTCCACTCTTCACGGCTCTGGCCGTTCGGCAGCTCTTTGTCGATCCACGGGATCAGGCTGCCGGCCAATGGCACGCCGAAGTTCTCGGTCGGGTAGGCGTCGCTGCGCATGGCTTCGGCCACACGGCGGTCGATGTCGAGGATCGCGCTGGCCGGGTCGGCCAGTTGATCGGCGACAGCGGCGTGGGTCGCGCCCATCTGTTTGATCAGCTCACGCATGTTCTGCGCGCCGGCACCGGAGGCCGCCTGATAGGTCATGGCGCTCATCCACTCGACCAGGCCGGCTTCGAACAGGCCACCCAGGCCCATCAGCATCAGGCTGACTGTGCAGTTGCCGCCGACGTAGTTCTTGGTGCCCGCGTCCAGCTGCTGGTCGATGACCTTGCGGTTCACCGGGTCGAGGATGATCACGGCATCGTCCTGCATACGCAGGCTCGACGCGGCGTCGATCCAGTAACCCTGCCAGCCGGCTTCACGCAGCTTCGGGAAGACTTCGCTGGTGTAGTCGCCACCCTGACAGGTCAGAATCACGTCGAGGGTTTTCAGCTCTTCAATGTTGTAGGCGTCCTTGAGCGGGGCAATATCCTTACCCACGGACGGCCCTTGGCCACCAACGTTCGAAGTGGTGAAAAACACCGGCTCAATAAGATCGAAATCCTGCTCTTCCAGCATCCGCTGCATGAGCACGGAACCGACCATACCGCGCCAACCGATCAGACCTACACGTTTCATCGCAACTACACCTTGTTAAAAAGTGGGCCGCCTTGCAGCAACAACTGCAAGCGGGCCCGAGAGATTACAGATTCCGCAGCGCGGCGACTACTGCGTCGCCCATTTCTTGCGTACCGACCTTGGTGCAACCCTGCGACCAGATGTCGCCGGTGCGCAAGCCCTGGTCCAGAACCAGGCTCACGGCCTTCTCGATCGCGTCCGCCGCGTCCGCCAGGTTGAAGCTGTAACGCAGCATCATCGAGACCGACAAAATCGTCGCCAACGGGTTGGCAATGCCCTGGCCCGCGATGTCCGGCGCCGAACCGTGGCAAGGCTCGTACATGCCCTTGTTGTTGGTGTCCAGGGACGCCGACGGCAGCATGCCGATGGAACCCGTGAGCATCGACGCCTGGTCGGACAGGATGTCGCCGAACAGGTTGTCGGTGACGATCACGTCGAACTGCTTGGGTGCACGCACCAGTTGCATGGCCGCGTTATCGACATACATGTGGCTCAATTCGACGTCCGGGTAGTCCTTGGCCACTTCTTCGACGATTTCACGCCACAGCTGGCTGGAGGCCAGCACGTTGGCCTTGTCCACCGAGCAGACCTTCTTGCCACGCACACGGGCCATGTCGAAGCCGACACGGGCGATACGGCGGATTTCGCTCTCGCTGTACGGCAGGGTGTCGTAGGCCTGGCGCTCGCCATTTTCCAGCTCACGCACGCCACGTGGCGAGCCGAAGTAGATACCACCGGTCAGCTCACGCACGATCAGGATATCCAGGCCCGCGACCACTTCCGGCTTGAGGCTCGACGCATCGGCCAGTTGCGGGTAGAGGATCGCTGGGCGCAGGTTGCCGAACAGGCCCAGTTGGGCACGGATTTTCAGCAGGCCGCGCTCAGGGCGGATGTCACGTTCGATCTTGTCCCACTTCGGGCCGCCCACGGCGCCGAGCAGTACGGCGTCGGCCACACGCGCACGGTCCAGTGTCTCATCGGCCAGCGGTACGCCATGCTTGTCGATGGCGGCGCCGCCGATCACGTCGTGGCTCAGCTCGAAACCCAGGCTGTACTTGCTGTTGGCGAGTTCCAGCACCTTGACCGCTTCGGCCATGATTTCCGGACCAATACCGTCGCCAGGGAGAATCAGAATCTGCTTGCTCATGCGTTCCTCATTTCATCAAGCGACCCGCCCGTGGGCAGGTCGGGAAAAATCAATCAGCGTTCAGCGAAGACCACCAGCACGTCGGTGCTGAAGGTACCGTCGGCCTGAATTTCGTAATAATCGCGCACTTCCTGGCCCATCGCCTTTTGCAGCTCAAGGATGGCAGCGCGCAGTACTTCTGGCGTGCGCATGCGCTCGACCCACGAGGTGTATTCCAGGCGCAGACGCTGGCGACTGCTGGTGCGCACATGCAAGCCGGATTCGCTGAGCTGCTGCATCCATTCGGCGGCGGCGTAATCGCGCACGTGGCTGGTGTCGCGCAGCACTTCGACGGTTTGCAGGTAAGTGTCCAACAGCGGGCTGCCCGGTGACAAGACGTCGACGAACGCGGCCACACCACCCGGTTTAAGCACGCGGCGCACTTCACGCAGCGCCAGGCCGAGGTCGCTCCAGTGGTGGGCCGAGTAACGGCTGAACACGAAGTCGAACTCGCCATCGGCGAACGGCAGGCGCTCGGCGGCGCCGTGGACGGTGCGGATGTTGTCCAGACCGCGATCTGTCGCCGCAGCGGCGACTACGTCGAGCATCTGCTGGGACAGGTCGTAGGCGACGACTTCTTTGACCAGTGGCGCCACATGGAAACTGACGTGACCGGCACCACAGCCCAGATCCAGCAGTCGTGCAGCGCCCTGCCCGGCCAGTTCGGCCTGGAGCAGCGCGAATTCGGTGCCTTGGGCGTGCACGGCACTGCTCAGGTAGGCGGAGGCTTGCTCGCCGAATTGTTTTTGCACGACTTGGGTGTGGGCGGTGGTGGTCATGGTGATTTCCTTGGGTTTTGTGGTGTTGGTACGGGCGTTATCGCAGGCAAGCCAGCTCCCACAATTGACCGTGTTAACAGGTCAACATGTGGGAGTCGGGCTTGCCCGCGATGGGGCCCGCACGGTTACCGCAAATCAGGCATCGCGAAACAACCAAGGCTGGCTCGCCCGGTGCTTGGCTTCAAACGCGGCAATCGCATCGCCGTCCTGCAAGGTCAGGCCGATATCGTCCAAGCCGTTGATCAGGCAGTGCTTACGGAACGCATCCACTTCAAAGTGATACACCTTGCCGTCTGGACGGGTCACAGTTTGCGCGGCCAAGTCGACGGTCAGCTGGTAGCCCTCTTCGGCTTCCACCTGCTTGAACAGCTCGTCGACTTCCTCGTCGGTCAAGATGATCGGCAACAGGCCGTTCTTGAAGCTGTTGTTGAAGAAAATGTCGGCGTAGCTCGGCGCGATGATGCTGCGAAAGCCATATTCTTCCAGGGCCCACGGCGCGTGTTCACGGCTGGAACCGCAACCGAAGTTCTCACGGGCCAGCAGTACGCTGGCGCCTTGGTAACGGTCGGCGTTGAGAACGAAGTCCTTGTTCAGCGGGCGCTTGGAGTTGTCCTGGTAGGCGTAGCCCACGTCCAGGTAGCGCCACTCGTCGAACAGGTTCGGGCCGAAGCCGGTGCGTTTGATCGACTTCAAGAACTGCTTGGGGATGATCTGGTCGGTGTCGACGTTGGCACGATCCAAAGGGGCGACAAGGCCGGTGTGTTGAGTAAAAGCACGCATCGGGTATTCCTCAGATCAATTCGCGAACGTCGATGAAACGACCGTTGACGGCCGCCGCAGCGGCCATGGCCGGGCTGACCAAGTGGGTACGCCCACCCGCGCCCTGACGCCCTTCGAAGTTACGGTTGGAGGTGGACGCGCAATGCTCGCCCGATTCCAAACGGTCCGGGTTCATCGCCAGGCACATCGAGCAGCCTGGCTCACGCCATTCAAAACCGGCTTCAAGGAAGATCTTGTCGAGGCCTTCGGCTTCGGCTTGCGCTTTGACCAGGCCCGAACCCGGCACCACGATGGCTTGCTTGATGGTCGACGCCACTTTGCGGCCCTTGGCGATCACCGCCGCTGCGCGCAGGTCTTCAATCCGCGAGTTGGTGCATGAACCGATGAACACCCGATCCAACTGGATATCGGTGATCGCCTGGTTGGCCTGCAAACCCATGTACTTCAAGGCGCGCTCGATGGAACCACGCTTGACCAGGTCGGCCTCTTTGGCCGGGTCCGGCACGTTCTGGTCAACGGCCAGGACCATTTCCGGCGAAGTGCCCCAACTGACTTGTGGCTTGATCTGAGCAGCGTCGAGTTCGACCACGGTGTCGAACACCGCATCGGCGTCGGAGACCAGGTCTTTCCAGGCCTCTACCGCAGCGTCCCAATCCGCGCCTGCCGGAGCGAAAGGACGACCCTTGACGTATTCAACGGTCTTTTCGTCCGCCGCCACCATGCCCACGCGGGCACCGGCTTCGATGGACATGTTGCAGATGGTCATGCGGCCTTCGATGGACAGGTCGCGAATGGCGCTGCCGGCGAACTCGATGGCATGGCCGTTACCGCCGGCGGTGCCGATCTTGCCGATCACGGCGAGGACAATGTCTTTAGCGGTCACACCGAACGGCAATTTGCCCTCAACGCGAACCAGCATGTTCTTCATCTTCTTGGCGACCAGGCACTGGGTGGCGAACACATGTTCCACCTCGGACGTGCCGATGCCATGGGCCAGGGCGCCAAAGGCACCATGAGTCGACGTATGGGAGTCACCGCAGACCACGGTCATGCCCGGCAAGGTGGCGCCCTGCTCCGGGCCGATCACGTGCACGATGCCTTGACGTACGTCATTCATCTTGAATTCGGTAATGCCATATTCGTCGCAGTAGTCGTCGAGGGTCTGCACCTGCAAACGCGACACCTGGTCAGCAATGGCTTCGATGCCGCCCTTGCGCTCAGGGGTGGTGGGCACGTTGTGGTCTGGCGTGGCGATGATGGAGTCGACGCGCCAAGGCTTGCGCCCGGCCAGTCGCAGGCCTTCGAACGCTTGGGGCGAGGTCACTTCATGGATGATGTGACGGTCGATATAGATCAGCGATGAGCCATCATCGCGCCGTTTCACTTCATGGGAATCCCAAAGCTTGTCGTAAAGCGTTTTGCCGGCCATCAGTCGGTCCTCATCAGCGGTGTTCTCTATGCCGGGCTTTTCAATAACCCTTTGGCTTGTGAGGCTGATGGTATGGCGCTACATTAAATAACTCAAATTCATATTTTTTATGCTTTGGATTACCAACTGGAATACCACAATGGACCTGGCCAACCTCAACGCCTTTATTGCCATCGCCGAGACCGGCAGCTTCTCCGGCGCGGGTGAACGCCTGCACCTGACCCAACCGGCCATCAGCAAGCGTATTGCCGGCCTGGAGCAACAATTGAAGGTGCGCTTGTTCGATCGCCTGGGTCGGGAAGTCGGTCTGACCGAGGCTGGACGGGCCTTGCTGCCCCGCGCTTATCAGATTCTCAACGTGCTGGACGACACGCGTCGCGCCCTGACCAACCTGACCGGCGAAGTCAGCGGCCGCCTGACCCTGGCCACCAGCCACCACATCGGCCTGCATCGCTTGCCGCCGGTGCTGCGCACTTTTACCCGGGAATACCCGAATGTGGCGCTGGATATTCAGTTCCTCGATTCGGAAGTGGCCTACGAAGAAATCCTCCATGGCCGCGCCGAAGTGGCGGTGATCACGCTGGCGCCCGATCCTCACAACCTGGTGCGCGCCACCCCAGTCTGGGACGACCCGCTGGATTTCGTGGTGGCGCCGGAGCACAGCCTGATCAGCAACGGACGCATCAGCCTGGCCGATATTGCCGGCCACCCGGCGGTTTTCCCCGGTGGCAACACCTTTACCCACCATATCGTCAGCCGGTTGTTCGAGGCCCAGGGCCTCACGCCGAACATCGCGATGAGCACTAACTACCTGGAAACTATCAAGATGATGGTGTCCATCGGCCTGGCCTGGAGCGTGTTGCCGCGCACCATGCTCGATGATCAGGTGGCAAGTATCGCTTTGCCGGGCATACAGCTCAGTCGCCAGCTAGGCTATATCGTGCACACCGAAAGGACGCTGTCGAATGCTGCGCGGGCTTTCATGAGCCTATTGGATGCACAAGTCGATCTGCCAGGGACCCCGGCATGAAACTGTGCGGCCTCAAGGTCTGAACTGAACCGCGCCTTACGCCCATTGAGCCAAGGCCCTTTGATAATGCGCAACCCCGTCGATTCCGTGCCACCCTTGCCCCGCATCTACGCCCTTGATCCTCAAGCGGCGGAACAAAGCTGGGACAATGCTCCGCAATTGCTGGCAGCGCTCAATGCTGCCCGGCTGGGTGCGTGGAGTTGGGAGATCGACACCGGCAGAATAAGCTGGTCGCGCGGCACCCAGGCACTGTTCGGTTTTGATCCGCGCCAGCCGCTGCCCAAGGATCTGGATTACCTCGACCTGCTCGCGCCAGAGGATCGCGCCCGTGTGGTGCGGGCCTTTCATGCCGTACTGGCGGGCGAGCCGTTCGAACAGGCCATGCATCACCACATCCAGTGGCCGGACGGCACTCACCACTGGCTGGAGATCAATGGCAGCCTGGCACCCGACAAGGCGGGCCGGCGCCGCATGATCGGGGTGATCCGCGAGACCACCCGCCAGCGCGAACGGGAGTACGCCCTCAGTCACTCCGAAAAACGCTTCGCCACGTTGTTCCACCTGTGCCCGAACATGGTCCTGCTGACCCGCCAGGCCGACGGGCTGATCAGCGAAGCCAACCAATACTTCGAAATGCTGTTCGGCTGGCCGCTCGCCGACGCCATCGGCCGCACCACCCTGGACCTGGGTCTGTGGCGTCACCCGGAGCAACGTGCGCAGTTGGTGAAGGCTACGCAGCGCAAGGGCGAGCCCATCACCATGGAGGTGCAGTTTTGCGCCAGCAACGGCCAGATCCACGACGGCACCCTAAGCGCGCAAAAGGTCGAGCTGGAGGGCGAGGCCTACCTGATCAGCACGTTTCTGGACACCACCGAGCGCAAAAACGCCGAGCAAGCCCTCAAGGACAGTCAGGAACGCCTCGACCTGGCTCTGGATTCAGCGCAACTGGGTACCTGGGACTGGCACATCCCCACCGGCATGCTCTATGGCTCGGCCCGCGCCGCCCAATTGCACGGCCTGCCGCCGGAACCCTTCCATGAATCCTTCGACGCCTTCTTCGAAGGCATGCCCGATGACGAGCGCGAGAGCATGCGCAACGCCTACCGCACTCTGCGTGAGGGCCCGGCCGGCAACTACCAACTGACTTACCGCGTGCCCATGGAAGACGGCAGCTCACGCTACCTCGAAAGCCGCGCGCGCCTGTACCGCGATGAACACGGCGCGCCGCTGCGCATGGCCGGCACCTTGCTCGACATCACCGACCAGGTCGAACGCGAACAACGCCTGACCGCCTCCGAAGAGAAATTCGCCAGCCTGTTCCAGGCCAGCCCCGATCCGATCTGCGTCACCAGCCTGGACAGCGGCGCGTTTATCGAGATCAACCCCGCATTTACCCAGACTTTTGGCTGGACGGCCGCCGAGGTAATCGACAAAAGTGCCGAGCAGATCGGCCTGTGGGACGAATCCAGCAAGCGCCTGCAGCGAATCGAGCGAGTGATCCGCGAGCAGGCGCTGAGCAATGTGGCGATCGTGGTGCATCACAAGAATGGTCAGGCACTGACCTGCGTGATTTCCAGCAGGCTGATCAAAGTGGGGGACCAGCCGTGTATCGTCACCACCTTGCGTGACATCACTCAGCAACAACGCTCGGAAGCCGCGCTCAAGGCCAGCGAAGAGAAATTCGCCAAGGCCTTCCATTCCAGCCCTGACGCGATTTCCATCACCGAGCGCGACACTGGCCGCTATGTGGAGGTCAACGACGGCTTCTGCCGCCTGACCGGCTATCGCGCCGAGGAAGCCATCGGCCTGACCCTTTACCAGATCGGCATCTGGGCCGACGAGAACCAGCGTGCCGCGCTACTGGCCGAATTGCAGATCAAGGGCCGCATCCATCACCTGGAAATGCTCTGGCACAACAAACGCGGTGAGTTACTGGCGGTAGAAGTCTCGGTTGAACCCATCACCCTCAACGAAACCCCCTGCCTGCTGCTGACCGCACGGGACGTGAGCCTGCTGAAAAACGCCCAGGCGCAGATCCGTCACCTGGCCTACCACGACCCACTGACCAACCTGCCCAACCGCGCCTTGTTGATGGACCGCCTGAGCCAGCAGATCGCGCTGCTCAAGCGGCATAACCTGCGCGGCGCGCTGCTGTTCCTCGACCTCGACCACTTCAAGCACATCAACGACTCCCTCGGCCATCCTGTCGGCGACACGGTGCTGAAGATCGTCACCGCACGCCTGGAAGCCAGCGTACGCATGGAAGACACGGTGGCGCGCCTGGGTGGCGATGAGTTCGTGGTGCTGCTCAGCGGCCTGGATGGCACCCGCCTGGAAGTCAGCAATCAGGTACAGGAACTGGCTGACACCTTGCGCGAGCTGCTTTCGGAGCCGATGTTCTTGGATGGCCATCGCCTGCAGGTCACGCCCAGTATTGGCGTGGCGCTGATTCCCGACCACGGCACCACGCCGGCGGACTTGCTCAAGCGGGCCGATATCGCCCTGTACCGCGCCAAGGATTCCGGGCGCAACACCACGCAGATGTTCCACAACAGCATGCAGAAAACCGCCAGCGAACGCCTGCGTATGGAGACCGACCTGCGCCTGGCCCTGTCGCGTGGCGAGTTCAGTGTGCATTACCAACCGCAGGTGGATGCACGCGGCAACCGCATCGTCGGCGCCGAGGCCCTGGTGCGCTGGCAGCATCCGCAACTGGGGGCGCAGTCGCCTTCCGAATTCATCAAGGTGCTGGAGGACAGCGGCCTGATCCTTGAAGTCGGCACTTGGATCCTGGATGAAGCCTGTGCGGCCTTCCAACAGTTGATCGGGGAAGGCCTGGTCGACCCGCTGAATTTCAGCCTGTGCGTGAACATCAGCCCTCGGCAGTTCCGCCAGAACGACTTCGTGGAGCGGGTGGAGCGCAGCCTCAAGCAGCACGAATTGCCATTCAGCCTGTTGAAACTGGAAATCACCGAGGGCATCGTGATCCAGAACCTGGACGACACCATCAGCAAAATGCGCCGCCTGAAAAAACTCGGCGTGAGCTTTGCGATGGATGACTTCGGCACCGGGTACTCATCACTGACCTACCTCAAACGCCTGCCGGTGGATGCGCTGAAGATTGATCAATCCTTCGTGCGTGACGCCACCCATGATCCCAACGACGCCGAGATCATCCGCGCCATTGTCGCCATGGCCCGTAGCCTGAACCTGGAGGTGATTGCCGAAGGCGTGGAAACCCAGGACCAACTGGCCTTCCTGCAGGGCCTGGGTTGCCATTTGTACCAAGGGTATTTGCACAGTCGACCGCTGCCTATGATCGGATTCCGGGAGCGTTTGCTCGCGGGAGATGGCCGGGGTTAAACCAGTTTCAAGGCGTGACCGCCCTGTTGCATCCAGGGCGAACCTGGCAACTTGCGCTTGATGCCATATTCATCAATGGCCCCCTCAACCACGACCACCGAATGCCCGAAGTTCGCCAAGGTGCCTGGCACGCCTGATGCCAGCTCCTGCACGCTACTGGAGCGGGTAAAGGCGTACAGGCCGAGGCGGCGTAACGCATCGCCCGGAACCTCACCGTCGTTCAGCGTTTTCAGGGCGGCGTCGAAACCGGCGCCCGCGCGAAATTCGTGATTTTCCAGTTGGGCACGCTTGGCGCTCGCCGCGTAGAGAAAGACAGCATCGTCAACCAGGCCTTTATCCTCACCATGAAAGTTGGCGGCCGCTCGCGCCCTTTCCAACTCGGCATGAGTGAGACTCACCGTGCAACCATCACGCATGGTGAGGGTGAAACCTTCGAGCGTTTCGGTGACACGCTTGAAGATCCCCAGAGGGTTTTGCCCGTACTTCATCATCGCTGCCTTGATGGCCGACACCGTGACGCAGTTACCCTCAACACCTTGATAGAAACCGCTCCAGATATTGTCGGGCTTGACGCCGACAGGTGCAGCCGGGAACTGCGCAGGCCTACCGCAGTGGTTGACGGGTAAGTCCGCAGCCAACTGGTAGCCATAGTCTTTAGCGGTGGCCTCTTTCTTGCCGTCGCTGTGTTTGATGCCACCCACTACCAACGCGCCCGAAAAGTTAGAGGGATCGGTGACACCGACGCTGTTTGGCTCACGCAACTTATCGGGTGACACAATCCGTAGAAAGCCAATCAAGCCCATGCCCTTCAAGACTCTGTAAATGGGTTCTCCGCGCAAGGTGCTCGACAACGCCGCATCAAACTCTCCATTCTTTTCAACTTGCTTGCGCTTGGCGAAGGCTGCCAGCATGAAATTGGCGTCGGCGATCATCTGCGCGTCAGCACCGGTAAACCGGGAGGCCTCGGTAGTGCGCTGCAGCTCCTGTTTTGACAACCTCACTTTAAAACCATCTTTCATAGTGACGATGGACCCATTCTCCGTGGCCTCGACTTTTTCAAACATATCGGAGGGCGACCGGCCAAACCTGAGCATCATCATCTGGATGACGGCGGCATGGCTGCTCAAGTCGGATACTTCACCGCGATTTCGCGAGGTCGCCTTGACTCCCTGCAACACCTCGGCAACCTCGGGGCGGACACCTTTATCCAGGAGTTCATCCTCGGGGACGACCGTCGGCGGTTTGGGGGCTAGGGGACTGCGGGGCTTTGGCGCACTGTCGCTCATCAACGTGTACACATAGCTTCGATCGGGTGAACGCTCCCGACCAAATTGATGCGCCTTGCCGGCGTGAATTAACGACGCCCCCAAGTCATAGCTGTCTGCAACCCCCGCCAGCCCTTCCGAGATAACTGTGGCAGGGGGGCGGTACTGGAGATGGCCGGACAACCCCATGCCTTTGAGCATGTTAAGCGTCGTTTCACCCTGCAAAGATTTGCTCAAGACCGACTCAAACCCAGGTCGATCAGCAGCGGTACCACGGTCTAATTGTTTACGTTTGATAAACACGGCCAACGCAAAATGGGCGCTGCTCATTGCATCGTTGCGAGTGCCGGTAAAACGCGACGCAGACGCCGCCTGCTGCAGCTCCTGTTTGGAAATATGCAGCGTGTAACCATCTTTCATGGACACGTCATAACCATCGCCACTGTCCCTTACTTCGTTGAAGAAGTCGGTAGGACTTGGGCCAAACGTGAGCATCATCAACTTGATGACCGCGCTGTGCGAGCTCGCGTTGAAATGCTCGCCGAAACCCCGCTCCGGCGCATCGAATGCTGGAATGCGAGAGATTTCAGCGTGGCTCGACAACTGCGCTGCCATGGGATTTGAGCGCGCGAAAGATCCAATTGCAAACGTACTCATATCGTTAACTCTTTTACTAATAAGTTGGACGAGTTCGTGCCAGATCATATGTTGTCGTCAGATCAACGCGATGGCTTGGCCGTGTGTAGGCCGGCCGCCTTTGCGCCCATAGAGCTCTTCATGCCCATCCACGACAGCCACTGAGTGCCCGCTCCGATTGACCATGCCAATCAAAGATTTATCAGCGAAATCACGTGCCGATACGCGCTTCATATGATCCTTTAGCCCCAGCCGCATGAAGCCCTCCCCCGGCCCACACTCATCCTCACCTTCGTTAAGGCTTCTTATGGCGGCTTCAAAATTTTTACCTGCCCACCCGTCGTTATTCTCGTTTTGCGCTCGCTTGGCAGAACATGCAAACAGGAAGTGCGCATCCTTGAGCATTTCGAGATCAGTTCCCCCAACGAAGTTCGAGCCGCGAATGGCACTTTCCAGCTCCGCCTTACTGAGTTTTACAGTCACGTCATCACGCATCACGACCTTAAATCCATCGGCGGTTTTCTCGACAGACTTGTAAATATCCTTAGGGCTTTGGCCAAACTTTTCCATCGCCGCCTTGATTGCGGAGATCGTTACGCAGTTACCATTCATGCCCTGACGAAAACCGCTGAAGACATTAGTGGGCTTTGAACCTTTAGGTTTATTGGAAAGCTCGGGAATAGGTCCGCCTTGTTTATCGGTGGGTTTCGTATCGGGAGTGGGTGGCACAGGTCGCGGCGGTACAGGTACATCATTGTTTTTTGGCTCAACCGGACGCACGTCGCCACGCAGGAGGCTTTGCAATTGGGTGAAAAACTGCTTGAACAGTTCTCTCAACAGGTTGAATAAGGCGGAAGTGCCCGCGTTATCACTGAAACTATCGGACTTCACCTCTGAGGGAGGAACAGGTGTTGCAGTCCGAATGTTTTCTCTTCGTGCAGAATCAAGCGATGCACGAACTGAAAGGTCTGGTGCCCGGTAAGGTTCAATAGTTGGCGGTGCAACACGGTTATGGCTTATCGATACCATGGCTTAACTCTCATTGAGTGCCCCCTGGCCGTCACGACCAGGGAGCCAGCGTTTATGTTTGACCCATCAAGATAACGGGCTCAAAAACGTGAGCGGAGGCTGGGCCTGTTAGCTCGATGGTTGTCGAAACGCGTTTGGGAATGGCAGCTGAAATCATCAACCAAGTCATCAGGTGCAGGGCAAGTAAGATCTGGAATGGATGGGGTGACCGGAGGCTGTGGCGACGGGTTCGTATCAAGGCCCGGCGACACTGGCAGTTGTGGCGATGGCTGCTTATCAAGCGCCGGCATTAGTGGCGGTTGTGGCGATGGCTTCGTATCAAGCCCCGGCGTCACTGGCGGTTGTGGCGTAACTTTCTCACCTGTATGCGGGCAATGGCAGTTCTGGACCTGCACCGTCACGTTCACATCAGACGACAGCTTGTTCTTATAATCCTCAGGGATGAGAGAAGGCCTTGCCGGCTGGGCATCGAGCTTGCCGTCAGGCGACGTGGTCATCTGGGTACGACCATCGGGCATGACCTTAACCTCCGAGCCCGGCTTCACCAGTGTCTTGGTATCCGCTTCGGGAGCAACCTTGTGCTCCGCCTTCGCATCCGGAACGACCTTGGCATCGGTGCCAGGCAGCACGGTCTTCTTGGTATCCGCCCCCGGCGCAACCTTCTGCTCCGCCTTCGCATCCGGAATGACCTTGGCATCGGTGCCAGGCAGCACGGTCGTCTTGGTATCCGCCCCCGGCGCAACCTTCTGCTCCGCCTTCGCATCCGGAATGACCTTGGCATCGGTGCCAGGCAGCACGGTCGTCTTGGTATCCAAACCAGGCTTCACTTGAGGCTGGGCATCAAGTTCACCGGGCTGGCGGGGTAACACCCCCATTCCCGCGAGCATGCTACGCATCGCCTTGACCATGAACTCAAACATGGTAAACAACTTTTCCAGGGACTCCTTATTCATCGGCCCACTGTTTTCTTTTGGTGCCGGACCACTGTCCTTAAGAAACTTATTCATACTGTCCATAGACGGAGACAATTCGAGCGACTTATCAGCTTGCACGGAAGGCTGATTAAGCTGTGCATAATGTGTATTCATCGGAAGGAATTGCTTGTTCGAGACATTAGACATGTTTTTATTCCTAAAACTGCGCCCACTCCCCGCACTGGCAGGAGAGAGACAATTATTGACATTAAGTGTGGAACAACAGTGAGCTCAACAAACTCGCAAGATTCGTGGGGCGTAACGCAGATGAGTTCCGAACAATCGAGACTTATATAAAGAAACCAAATGACCACCAGAGACGTTTGCCTGTGGACATCCGCAGGAAAATTCAGGCTGTACGCGCCTCACACCCCCGCAAGAGTGGAAACGTAAAGAAACACCCCACGAACAAAGCAACTTAAAGAAAACAACAAAGCTATATAAAAAATAAAAAGCATGTTAGTCAGCGCGCACGCAAGCCCCCTAGAACATTAAAAATTAAAGATTGGTATCAATCGAGGTAGATATTAATACGCCCTTGCACATATCTCGCAACACCACAAATAAAACACCCAAAACAAATAAACACATCAGGCTGGCCAGGTAGTGCCTGGTGACGCCAAACGCATTTCTCAGACAAAAAAAAGGCACCTTTCGGCGCCCCTTGCAGCAATAGATGAAACACCTATATATGTAAACCTAATCTTGCAATGCAGCCGGCTGTTCACGCTGTGCGGGCATGCCCAGCAAACGCCCGACCTGCTCCAGGTCGGTTTCCCTGCGCATCAGCGTAAACAACTCCACCGCCTCTGGATAATTGCGGGTGAGCATCGCCAGCCATTGCTTCAAACGCCCCGGCGCCTGGCGCTCGGTCAATTGCGCCACCGATTGAGTCCAGAAATCCTGAAGCATGGGCTGCATGTCTGCCCAGGTCATCTCGACGACTTCCTCGCCCGCCCGCGCGGCAGCGATCTGCCGCGCCAGGTCCGGACGCGCGACCAGGCCACGGCCCAGCATGATGTCTTCGGCGCCACTCACTTCGCGACAGCGCTTCCAGTCTTCAACGCTCCAAATATCGCCATTGGCGAAGACTGGCACCTTGACCACATCCTGTACGCGCGGGATCCACTCCCAGTGGGCGGGCGGCTTGTAGCCATCGGTCTTGGTGCGCGCATGTACCACGATATGCGCCGCGCCCCCCTCGGCCAGCGCCGTAGCACAGACCAGGGCGCCATCCGGACTGTCGAAGCCCAGGCGCATCTTGGCGGTGACCGGAATGTGGGCCGGCACGGCGCGGCGCACGTGTTCGACGATCTGGTTGAGCAGCTCGGGCTCTTTGAGCAGCACCGCACCGCCACGGGACTTGTTGACGGTCTTGGCCGGGCAGCCGAAGTTCAGGTCGATGACCTGCGAGCCGAGTTCACAGGCCAATGCCGCATTTTCCGCCAGGCACACCGGGTCGGAGCCGAGCAATTGCACGCGCAGCGGCACGCCGGCAGCGGTGTGGGCGCCGTGCAGCAGTTCCGGGGCGAGCTTGTGGAAATACGCGGGGGTGAGCAGGCGGTCGTTGACGCGGATGAACTCGGTCACGCACCAGTCAATACCGCCGACACGGGTCAGCACGTCCCGCAGGATGTTGTCGACCAACCCCTCCATGGGCGCCAAAGCAATTTGCATGGAAAACACTCAACAAAAATCGTGGCGCAGTTTACTGGGTTTCCCACAGCAACCGTTAACCCCCTGTCAGGGCGGGGCCATAACCGTCGAGAAACTCAGCGGGCATACGCTTGGGCTTGCCGGTGGAGAGTTCGATGCAGACAAAGGTGGTTTGCGCACGCAGCAGGGTGGTGCCATCACGCGGGCGGACCAGCTGAAACCGCCGGGTCATCTTCAGGCGCTGGTCCCAGTCGACGATCCAGGTGGCCAGTTGCAGTTCATCGCCCTCGTAGCCGGCGGCCAGGTAGTCGATCTCATGGCGCACCACCGCCATGGCGCGGTCCAGGCGGCGGTATTCGGTCAGGTCCAGGCCCAAGCGCTGGGAATGGCGCCAGGCACAGCGCTCCAGCCAGGACACGTACACCGCGTTGTTGGCGTGCCCCAGGCCGTCGATGTCTTCAGGGGCGACCTGCAGATCGATGATAAACGGCGTTGCCAAATCCCAGCCCATGCCTTGCTCCCAGTCGATTAACTTAACCGGGGCAGTGTATCAGGCGGTTTGCCGCGCCTGTAGACGACGGCCGGCGAGCAACGCCAGCACAGCGTCGATTACGCGAGGGTCGGCCAGCACTTTCTGATGCCCACCCTGCTCCAGGCGCAACAGGCGGCTGTCGAACCAGGCTTCGTGAATGGCCTGAGAGGCCTTGACCGGGACGAAAGCATCGTCTTCGGCATGCACGATCAGGCCAGGGATATTCATCTGGTAGTGGGCCACATCCAAGTGCTTGAGCGGCATGCCGAACGTTTGCTCGACTTCCTGGATGAAGGCTGAGCGCGCCCGCGCCGGCAAACCGACCATCTTGGTGAAGCCGCGCAGCACATCCAGGAAGCGAGACGGCGCAGCGATGCTTACCAACGCCTCGGTCCGCAAACCCAACTGCACCGCCAGCATCGCACTGGCGCCGCCCATGGAATGGCCAATCACCGCGTGCAGTGGCGGCAACTCGGCTGCCGCTTCGAGCATGGCACGGGCGAACAGCAGCACATGGGCTTCACGCCCTGGCGAACGGCCATGGGCGGGACCGTCCAGCGCAATCACTGAGTAACCGTTATCGACCAATGCCGTGATCAGGCTGGCAAATTGAGTCGGCCGCCCTTCCCAACCGTGCATCAGCAACACTGCCGGCCCTTGGCCCCAGCGCAAGGCGGACAAGCCAAAACGCAAGGTGATGCGCTCCGATTGCGCCAGCAGCGGCAGCTCCCAATCACGCGGCGGCAGGTCGCGGGGCGTCATGAAGGCACGGCGCATCTTGTTGGCCACCGTTTGCGGCGCCAGATGCCCCAGGGTGCCGTTGAAGCGACGGATCCAGGTTAACGTGCCCATCGTGACAGCCCTCTTCTAGCGCACGGCCGACTTGGCGGCGCGCAGCACACGGTCAGACAACTCACCCGGCCCCAAGGCACGGGCCAAGGCCAGGCCACCGATCATCAGTGCCATGTCGGCCAGGGCTTTATCGGTGTCTTCAGGACTGGCGGCGAGTTGCGCGGCCATCAGCTCGCAGTGTTCGTTCAGCGCTTGGCGGAACTCATCCGGCAGGCGGCTCATCTCGCCGACAGTCGCCGGAATCGGGCAGGCCTGGGCGGTTGAGTCACGGTGCTTGCGCGACAGGTAGAACGCCGCCACCAGACTTCTGCGCTCCTCTCCGGTCAACTGGGCGTCCATGTCATCAATCGACGCACGACGCTTGGCCAGCAACTGGGTGAAGGCCTCCAGCATCAGTGCGTCCTTGCTTTCGAAATGCGCGTAAAAACCACCGACGGTCAGCCCCGCCGCGCCCATGACTTCACCCACACTCGGTTCGGCCGGACCGCGCTGTATCAACGCGGCGCTGGCGGCCTGCAGAATGCGTTCGCGGGTTTGCGCTTTTTTATCGCTCATCATTGCCTCCGATGTTCATGGGTTGAATATTATTACCATAATAATATTTCACAAGCCACAGGCATGACCGCTGGTCAGAAGAGAAGAATGGGATGGAAGAAAGATTTGGCCAAACGCCAGACAAACAAAAGGGCCATTCAATAATTGAATGACCCCTAAAAATCCCGCAGAGCGGGTAATCGTGGCGTCCCCTAGGGGACTCGAACCCCTGTTACCGCCGTGAAAGGGCGGTGTCCTAGGCCACTAGACGAAGGGGACACAAACCTTCTGTACACTGATCAGGCTGAGACTGATCGATCCAAGGACGGTGTGGCCGGAACCTTGGAACTGTAAATTGGTGGAGCTAAACGGGATCGAACCGTTGACCTCTTGCATGCCATGCAAGCGCTCTCCCAGCTGAGCTATAGCCCCAAATTTTTCGTCTTTCGACGCAGCAGACCTTGCGAACTGCTTGTTGAAAATGGCGTCCCCTAGGGGACTCGAACCCCTGTTACCGCCGTGAAAGGGCGGTGTCCTAGGCCACTAGACGAAGGGGACAAAACCTTCTGTACAACTGATCAGCGCTGAGAACTGATCGATTCAAGGACGGTGTGGCCAGACCTTGAACCTGTAAATTGGTGGAGCTAAACGGGATCGAACCGTTGACCTCTTGCATGCCATGCAAGCGCTCTCCCAGCTGAGCTATAGCCCCTCATCGGTGAGGACGGGGCGAATCTTAATGGCGCTTTGGAAGTGTGTCAAATTTATTTTCAACATTTTCCAAAATTTTTTGCCGGGATAACAATCACTTACCGTCGAAACCCCGGAAAACCGGGGTTTCGCCGTTTCAACCGCGTGCTTAAGCGATAGCGCCCAGCAGCTTTTCCCACTCTTTGTTTTCTTTCTTCGACACACCACCAAGCAAATCAAGGGCTTGGCGCAGACGGAAACGCGTCAGGTCCGGGCCGAGAATTTCCATCGCATCGAGCACCGACACCGAACTGGCCTGCCCGGTGATCGCAGCAAACATCAGCGGCATGGCATCGCGCAGTTTCAATTCCAGGGATTCCACCACCGCCTGGATCGTCGCGGTAATCGCATCCTTCTCCCACTGTCGCAGGCTTTCCAGCTTCCACAGGATCAACTGCATCAATTGGCGAACCTGGTCACCCGAGAGTTTCTTGGACTCGAACAGCTTAGGGTCCGGATTCACGCCCCCGGCAAAGAAGAAGCTGGCCAACGGCGCGACCTGGCTGAACGTCTCCACCCTACCCTGCACCAGCGGCGCGATCTTCATCATGTATTCAGGGTTCAACGCCCACTGCTGCACGCGGCTGGCGAATTCTTCCACCGGCAGGTCACGCAGCCACTGGCCGTTGAGCCACGACAGCTTCTCGATATCGAAGATCGGTCCGCCGAGCGACACGCGGGACAGGTCGAAGTTATCGACCATTTCCTGCAGCGAGAACTTCTCGCGCTCATCCGGCATCGACCAGCCCATGCGACCCAGGTAGTTGAGCATCGCTTCCGGCATGAAGCCCATACGCTCGTAGAAGGTCACCGAGGTCGGGTTCTTGCGCTTGGACAGCTTGCTCTTGTCCGGGTTACGCAGCAGCGGCATGTAGCACAGCTGCGGTTGTTCCCAGCCGAAGTACTCGTAGAGCAGGACCAACTTCGGCGCCGACGGCAGCCATTCTTCGCCGCGCAGCACGTGGGTGATGCCCATCAGGTGGTCGTCGACCACGTTGGCCAGGAAGTACGTCGGCAGGCCGTCGGTCTTCATCAGCACCTGCATGTCCATGCGGTCCCACGGAATCTCGACGTCACCGCGCAGCATGTCCGGCACCACGCACACGCCTTCACTCGGCACCTTCATGCGGATCACGTGAGGCTCGCCAGCAGCCAGGCGCTGGGCCACTTCTTCTTTCGACAGCAGCAACGCGCGGCCATCGTAGCGCGGGGTTTCGCCACGGGCCTGTTGCTCGGCGCGCATCTGGTCCAGTTCTTCCGCGGTGCAGAAGCACGGGAACGCATGGCCCATGTCGACCAGTTGCTGGGTGTACTGCTTGTAAATGTCGCTGCGCTCGCTCTGGCGGTACGGGCCGTGCGGGCCGCCGACATCCGGGCCTTCGGCCCAGGTAATGCCCAGCCAGCGCAGGGCATCGAAAATCTGCTGTTCCGACTCACGGGTGGAGCGCAGTTGGTCGGTGTCTTCGATCCGCAGGATGAATTCACCGCCGTGCTGCTTGGCAAAGCAGTAGTTGAACAAGGCGATGTAAGCAGTGCCGACGTGGGGATCCCCAGTAGGCGATGGCGCGATGCGCGTGCGGACGGTGGTCATGGCAGGTCTCGAATGGGCGATATAACTGAAAATTGAAACAAGGGGCGAATGGTAACACCAGCACGGGGGGTTCTGGCAGACCGAGGTGCTCGCGAAGAGGCCATCACCGCCCCTGCAAGATCAAACAGCCAGCAACCGCTCGCGCAACTTGCCAATCTCATCCCGCGTCTGCGCCGCTGCCTCAAACTCCAGGTCCCGCGCCAACTGGTACATCTTCTCTTCCAGCTGGCGGATACGCTTGGTGATCTCGCTCGGCGAGCGCAGTTCGTTTTCGTACTTGGCGCTTTCCTCGGCGGCCTTGGCCATGCCCTTACGCTTCTTGCTACGCGAGCCCGGCACGGTGGCGCCTTCCATGATGTCGGCAACGTCCTTGAACACGCCTTTCGGGGTGATGCCATTTTCCAGGTTGAACGCGATCTGCTTGTCGCGACGGCGCTGAGTCTCGCCAATCGCACGCTCCATGGAGCCGGTGATGCGGTCTGCGTAAAGAATCGCCCGGCCATTGAGGTTGCGCGCCGCACGGCCAATGGTCTGGATCAGCGAACGCTCGGAGCGCAGGAAGCCCTCCTTGTCCGCATCGAGGATCGCCACCAGCGACACTTCCGGCATGTCCAGGCCTTCGCGCAGCAGGTTGATCCCCACCAGCACATCAAAGGTGCCCAGGCGCAAGTCACGGATGATCTCCACACGCTCCACGGTGTCGATATCCGAGTGCAGGTAGCGCACGCGCACGCCGTGGTCGGCCAGGTAGTCGGTCAAGTCTTCGGACATGCGCTTGGTCAGCGTGGTGACCAAAACCCGCTCCTCCAGAGCCACACGCTTGGTGATTTCCGAGAGCAAGTCGTCGACCTGGGTCAGCGCCGGGCGGATTTCGATTTCCGGGTCAACCAGACCGGTCGGCCGCACCAGTTGCTCGATCACGCGGCCAGCATGCTCGGCCTCATAATTACCCGGCGTGGCGGACACAAAGATGGTCTGCGGGCTGATGGCTTCCCACTCATCAAAGCGCATCGGCCGGTTATCCAGGGCCGACGGCAGGCGGAAACCGTACTCCACCAGGGTTTCTTTACGCGAACGGTCGCCCTTATACATTGCGCCCACTTGCGGCACGCTGACGTGGGACTCGTCGATCACCAGCAGCGCATCAGGGGGCAGGTAATCATAAAGCGTCGGCGGCGGCGCACCGGATTCACGGCCCGACAAGTAGCGTGAGTAGTTTTCGATACCGTTGCAGTAACCCAGCTCCAGGATCATCTCCAGGTCGAAACGGGTACGTTGCTCCAGGCGCTGGGCTTCCACCAGTTTGTTGTTGGAGCGCAGGTACTCCAGACGCTCGGCCAACTCGACCTTGATCCCTTCGATGGCACCCATCAGGGTTTCACGCGGGGTCACGTAGTGGCTTTTCGGATAGAAGGTGAAGCGTGGCAGCTTGCGGATCACCTCGCCGGTCAATGGGTCGAAGGCCGACAGGCTCTCGACTTCATCGTCGAACAGCTCGATACGGATCGCTTCCAGGTCGGATTCCGCCGGGTAAATGTCGATCACATCGCCGCGCACGCGGAACGTAGCGCGGGCAAAGTCCATGTCATTGCGCGTGTATTGCAGGCTGGCCAAGCGACGCAGCAGTTCGCGCTGGTCGAGTTTGTCGCCCCGATCGACGTGCAGCACCATCTTCAGATAGGTTTCCGGGCTGCCCAGGCCGTAGATGCACGACACGGTAGTGACGATGATCGCGTCCTTACGCTCCAGCAAGGCCTTGGTCGCCGACAGCCGCATCTGCTCGATGTGGTCGTTGATCGACGCATCCTTCTCGATAAAGGTATCGGAGGATGGCACGTAGGCTTCGGGCTGGTAGTAGTCGTAGTAGGAAACGAAGTACTCCACCGCGTTGTTCGGGAAGAACGCCTTGAACTCGCCGTACAGCTGCGCGGCCAGGGTCTTGTTCGGCGCCAATACCAGCGTCGGTCGGTTGATCTGCGCGATCACGTTGGCAATGCTGAAGGTCTTGCCCGAGCCGGTCACCCCGAGCAGCGTCTGGTGCGCCAAGCCGGCCTCAATGCCCTCGACCATCTGGCGAATGGCTTCCGGCTGATCGCCAGCGGGTTCAAAGCGGGTGACGAGTTGGAAATCCGACATAACGTACCTCGTGTAGTCACCCCCGGACTGTAAACCCGTCGAGGACGAAATAGACCGCCACCCGCGAAGAATCAGAGCGGATAGTAGGAAAAAACCATGATAGACATAGAAGTGGTGGCGAATGTGACGGGTTTCAAGGCAATCGCCCTACGCGCCCTGACCGATCAATGTTGCAATAAGACTAACGGTCAGCAAATAAACCGAAAAACTTGGCCGAAAAGCCGTTTCGGCTGTCGCCTCAGGCGGTGATGGTCTCTATACTAACTCCCCGTTTGTGCACCGCTCTAGTGCATTCGGCTGGAGCGCGACACGTCCCTCCTACCCCCCATAGAGCTGCCGCAAAAATGAGCCTGTTCTCCGCTGTCGAAATGGCACCACGCGATCCAATCCTGGGCCTCAACGAAGCATTCAACGCCGATACACGAACCACCAAGGTCAACCTTGGCGTGGGCGTTTACTGCAACGAGGAGGGGAAGATTCCACTCTTGCGTGCCGTTGCCGAAGCGGAAGCCATTCGCGTGGCGCAACACGCCGCCCGTGGCTACTTGCCAATCGACGGCATCGCGGCCTACGACAAGGCCGTGCAAACCCTGCTGTTCGGCGCAGAATCGCCGCTGCTGAACGCTGGCCGCGTTACCACCGTGCAAGCGGTAGGCGGCACTGGCGCGCTGAAGCTGGGTGCTGACTTCCTCAAGCAGTTGCTGCCAAACGCCGTCGTGGCCATCAGCGACCCGAGCTGGGAAAACCACCGCGCCCTGTTCGAAACCGCCGGTTTCCCGGTGCAGAACTACCGCTACTACGACGCCGCCACCCACGACGTGAACCGTGCCGGCCTGCTCGAAGACCTCAACGCCCTGCCACCCCAGTCCATCGTGGTGCTGCACGCCTGCTGCCACAACCCGACCGGCGTCGACCTGACCCCGACCGACTGGCAGAACGTGCTGGACGTGATCAAGGCCAAGAACCTGGTGCCGTTCCTCGACATGGCATACCAGGGCTTTGGCGACGGCATCCACGAAGACGCCGCCGCCGTGCGCCTGTTCGCTGAGTCGGGCCTGACCTTCTTTGTGTCCAGCTCGTTCTCCAAGTCGTTCTCCCTGTACGGCGAGCGTGTGGGCGCACTGTCCATCGTCGGCGACTCCAAGGAAGAAAGCGCGCGCATCCTGTCCCAGGTCAAACGCGTGATCCGCACCAACTACTCCAACCCGCCGACCCACGGCGCGGCGATCGTTGCAGCGGTACTGAACAACCCTGAACTGCGCGCCCAGTGGGAAGCCGAACTGGCCGAAATGCGCCTGCGCATCCGTGGCATGCGCGAGCAGATGGTGGCCGAGCTGGCCAAGGCTGCTCCGGGCCACGACTTCAGCTTCGTTGGCCGCCAGCGTGGGATGTTCTCCTACTCCGGCCTGACCGTTGAGCAAGTTACCCGCCTGCGCAGCGAATTCGGCATCTACGCCCTCGACACTGGCCGTATCTGTGTGGCGGCGTTGAACCAGTCGAACATTGATGCAGTCACAAAGGCAATTGTTCAGGTTCTCTAAACCTGACGGCGCTGCGGAAAGGGAAGCCACGGCTTCCCTTTTTTATGCCTGTCGGAAAACCGCCTGCTCCCCTAGACTGAATCCTGTAGGAGCCCGGCTTGCCGGCGATGGCGTCCCCATGGGCCTCATCGCCGGCAAGCCGGGCTCCTACAGGCAGAGTGTTCCGACATTACCCCAATGAGTAACCTATGAGAAACGACGACCTGGACCTGCGTGCCGACCGCGACGAACTGCATGACTACGCCCCACGCGCACCGCAACCCAAGCGCCAGAAGAGCCTGGTGCTGCAAGTGGCACTGGGTGTGTTCCTCGGCGGCCTGGCACTGTGGCTGGTGCAATTGGGTGCGACCGCACTGATGGCGAAGCTGGCGATGGGCACCCTGCAATTTGGCGGCTGAAAACGATCAAAATGTGGGAGCTGGCTTGCCTGCGATAGCATCAACCAGTTTTGCCTCATACACCGAGGTGCCAGCATCGCAAACAAGCCAGCTCCCACATTTGAATTACTGCGCTACCAGATTGCGTGCCTCCAACAACTTCACGAAACTGTTCAAACTCTGCGACACCGTCCCCCGCCGCCAGATCAGCCATGTGTGCAGGATCCGGAAGTTGTCCGTCAGCGGCCACACGCTCACCGCCGCCGACCCCGGCATGCTGTCGAGCATGCTGCGCGGCATAAGCGCCAGCCCCGCCCCGGCGCTGACACAGGCGAGCATGCCGTGGTAGGACTCGATCTCGAAGATCTTGCCCGGTACCGCGCCGTCCTGTGAGAACCAGCGCTCAAAGTGATGCCGGTACGAACAGTTGGAGCGAAAGGTGTAGATATTTTCGCCATTCACGTCCTGGCCGCGTTTGATCGGCGCGTGGTGCAGCGGCGCAATCACCACCATCTCCTCTTCAAACACCGCCACGCCTTCCAGGGTGGAATGCAGCACCGGTCCGTCGACAAACGCCGCCGTCAGCCGCCCCGACAGCACGCCTTCAATCATGGTGCCCGAGGGGCCGGTGCTCAGGTCCAACTCAACCTTGGTGTGCTTCTGGTTGTACGCCGCCAGCAGCGCCGGGATGCGCACCGCTGCGGTACTTTCCAGCGAGCCAAGGGCAAACGCGCCCTGGGGCTCCTCCCCCGCCACGGTCGCGCGGGCTTCCTGCACCAGGTCGAGAATGCGCCGCGCATAGCCAAGGAAATTCCACCCGGCCGGGGACAGGCGCAGGCGGCTTTTCTCGCGGATGAACAATTCCACGCCCAGGTCCTGCTCCAGTTGCTTGATGCGCGTGGTCAGGTTCGACGGCACACGATGAATCAACTGCGCGGCGGCGCTGATGCTGCCTTGCTCGGCAACGGCCTTGAAGATTTCCAGCTGCACCAGGTCCAAATCATTCTCCAATCGTGAACGTATTGCTTAATATTATTCAGTTTCCAGAAAAGAGATACCCCCGTACGCTGAACCCCACTGAATTCACTCAGCAGGACGGTGCCATGAACGCGACTACCCACGCCCTCTCGATCAACCCGGCCAACGGCGAAACGGTCGGCAGCTATCCGTATGAAACCGCGCAGCAACTGGACGCCGCCCTCGACCGCTCCACCCTCGCCTTCCGCGCCTGGCGCCGCCAGCCAGTGAGCCAGCGCGCCGAGTTGCTGCTGAGCCTGGCCAGCGCGTTGCGCGAACAAGCCGAAGACATGGCGCAGATGATCACCCTGGAAATGGGCAAACCCATCGCCCAGGCCCGTGCCGAAATCGAAAAATGCGCGCAACTCAGCGAATGGTACGCCGCCCACGGCCCGGCCATGCTCGCCCCTGAGCCGACCCTGGTAGACAATGGCAGCGCGCAGATCGAATACCGCCCGCTGGGCCCGATCTTCGCCGTGATGCCGTGGAACTTCCCGGTGTGGCAAGTGCTGCGCGGCGCCGTGCCGACGATGCTGGCCGGCAACACCTACGTGCTCAAACATGCGCCGAACGTGATGGGCAGCGCCTATCTGATCCAGCTGGCGTTCCAAAAGGCCGGTTTCGCCGATGGCCTGTTTGAAGTGGTCAACGTGACCAACGAGGGCGTGTCCAAAGCCATTGCCGACCCGCGCATCGCCGCCGTCACCCTCACCGGCAGCGTGCGTGCTGGCGTCGCCATCGGTTCCCAGGCCGGTGCCGCGCTGAAAAAATGCGTGCTGGAGCTGGGCGGTTCCGACCCCTTTATCGTGCTCAACGACGCCGACCTCGACGCCGCCGTGCAAGCCGCGCTGATCGGTCGTTTCCAGAACAGCGGCCAAGTCTGCGCCGCCGCCAAACGCCTGATCATCGAGGAAGGCGTAGTGGAAGCCTTCACCGCCAAATTCCTGGAAGCCAGCCGTGCCTTGGTGATGGGCGACCCGACGTCAGCCACCACCTACATCGGCCCGATGGCACGCTTCGACCTGCGCGACGAGTTGCATGGCCAGGTCCAGGCCACTCTGGAAGAAGGCGCGACCCTGCTGCTGGGCGGCAATAAAGTACCCGGCGCCGGTAATTACTACGAGCCGACCGTACTGGGTAACGTCACCGACCAGATGACTTCGTTCAAACAGGAACTCTTCGGCCCGGTCGCTTCGATCATCACCGCCCGCGACGCCGACCACGCCGTGGCCCTGGCGAATGACAGCGAGTTCGGCCTCACCGCGAGCATCTTCACCACCGACCCGGCCAAGGCGCGCGATATCGCCAACCAGCTGGAAACCGGCGGCATCTTCGTCAACGCCTTCAGCGTTTCCGACCCTCGGGTGGCGTTTGGTGGCGTGAAAAAGAGTGGTTTTGGCCGCGAGCTGTCGCACTTTGGCGTGCGGGAGTTCTGCAACGCGCAGACGGTGTGGCTGGACCGCAAGTAACACACGTGGGTGGTGCGGGCACGGGTTGTGGCTATCGCCCTCCCAGCCCCGCCACCAAGGCTTCCAGCACCACACTGACCTTGGGCAACGCCTGGCGATTCCTTACCCAGGCCAGCCTGATCGCAGCCCCCTCGGTGGCCAGCTGCGGCAGCACCTCAACCAACTTGCCTTCCTCCAGCGATGGCCGGACGACCCACGACGGCAGTTGCACGATCCCACAACCGGCCAACGCGGCCTGCATCAAGCCATCGCCATTGCCAATCACCAGGTGCGGCGACATCTGCCAGCGCCGTGCAGTGCCCTGTTCACCGGCGAAGTTCCAGGGGCTGACGCGTCCGTCCACCCAGCCGTAGGCGAGGCACTGATGCCGTTCAAGCTCACGCTCGCACGTCGGGGTGCCATGGTTCGCCAAGTAATCCGGCGAGGCACACAACGTATGCCATTCGTGCGCGAGCACACGCTGTTCGATCGTGTCTGGCCAGCCCTGCGCCCCACCGACACGCACCACCAGATCCACACCCTCCTTGAACGGGTCCACTAACCCGTCGCTGAAGGAAATGTGCGGCACCAAGGACGGAAAAGTCTTCAGCAAAGGCAGCAGCACCGGCAACACCCGGACGCGCCCAAACACATTGGGCAGATCAATGCGCACACGTCCACGCGGCTCGCTTTGCTCGGCGCGCAGCGACAGCTCGGCCTCCTCCAGGTCAGCCAGCACCCCCGTACAGGTACGGTAAAACTCCACACCGGCCTCGGTGAGGGACAAGCGCCGCGTTGTGCGCAGGAACAGTCGAGCGCCCAGGCGCGTTTCGAGCCGCGCGATGCTTTTGCTGATGGCCGAGGCAGTCAGGCTCATTTTCTCGGCAGCGGCGGTAAAGCTGCCGGAGTCCGCGACACACACAAACACATCAATACCTTTCAAGCGTTCGGAAGAAAACATGCACGCCCCGCATTTGTGAATTCAGGTCAGCCAAACTTGTAATTAACATCCTAAATCAGAATTCAAATCAACAGTAAGCTATGGCCGATGAACCTGGCACTGAGGCTCGGATGCTGACCACGCTGAAAAACTACCCCCTGACCGTCAACCTGCTTCTGAGTGCGTCACTGGTGTTGACCCTCGCCAGGGCCATCACCCTGCCCTATCTGGTGATCTACCTGTCGAGCCAGTTCCAATTGGGCGTCGCCGACATCGGCCTGGTGATCGGCAGTTCACTGATCGTCGGCTCATTATTGAGCCTGTACGGCGGTTTCCTGGTGGACAGCCAGCCAGGTTACCGCTTGATCCTGGGCTGTTGCGCGGTGTTCACCTGCGGGTTTCTGGGAGCGTTTGCCGCGCGGGACCTGTGGGTGTTCTACGCCTGCCTGGTCGCGATCAACCTGGCGTACGCCGTCATTGATATCGCAGTCAAATCAGGATTTGGCCGCCTACTGCCCGTCGATGCGCGCAGCGAAGCGTTTTCGATCAAATACACCCTGACCAACATCGGCTACGCCGTCGGCCCTTTTCTCGGTGCGGGACTGGCCGCGCTCGCCATCAGCCTGCCCTTCCTGGCGTCGGCGATGCTGGGCGCCGGTTTTTTTATCGTTTACGCCGTGTGGGGTGACAAGCACTCGATGCCCGTGGACACAAGCCAGCCCGGCGCGCCATTCCTGGCGGTCGGCAAAGTGCTGCTCAGTGATTATCGGCTGGTGTGTTTTACCCTGGGCGGTGCACTCAGTGCCGTGGTGTTCGGCCAATTCACCGCTTACCTCTCGCAATATCTGATCGTCACCACGACACCCGAAATGGCCTACCGGATAATCAGCAGCGTGGTGGCCACCAACGCGCTGATGGTGATCAGCCTGCAGTACGTGATCGGCAAGCGAATCACCCATCAGCACTTGAATCTGTGGCTCGCAGGTGGGTTGGGCATGTTCATCGTCGGCCTGGCGGGGTTCGGCTTGTCCACCTCGCTGATGTTCTGGGTGGTAGCCATGGCGGTCTTCACGCTGGGAGAGATCATCGTGTTCCCTGCCGAGTACATGTTCATCGACATCATCGCCCCCGATCACCTGCGGGGCATGTACTACGCTGCGCAAAACCTGGGCAACGTTGGCGCAGCCTTGGGCCCGGTGCTGTGCGGGATGGTGTTGGCGACACACCCCGCCCACACCATGTTCTATATGCTCGCGCTGTTTGTGGTCGCGGGCGGGTTGCTCTACAGCCTGGGCGCGTCTCTGGCAGGCAAGGTTAACGCTGCCACCTGAACATCAGCAGCGCACATGCCGACGCACACACTGCACCAGCCCGTCCAGCGCCTGCGACTTCACCGGCGCCAGCACGCAGACCGTGTGCTCGCGCTGATCCTCCTTCACCGTCAGGGTGTAATGCACCTGGCCCGGATTACCGGTGGCAGGTGCATTGCTTTGCGGCAATTGAAAGAAGTCGCAGGCCTCGACAAGCCGCCGCAACTCCTGCTGGTCCTGCTCCGGCAGCGCGTCCAGTTCCACCGTCTGTGGCTTGGCCAGGCCCGGAAAGAACCCAGGCCCGCCATTTTCCTTGATTGAAATTTGCATGGTTGTTCCTCGCGTCAGACAGCAATGCCGACCGCTTTCCAACCGTCCTTGACCGCTTTCTGTTCATCCTTGTTTGCGCCGTAGAGTCGGCCCGCAACATCGTAAGTGATACGCGCAAAGCGCAGAAAGCCGGAGTTGGGCCGCAGCCGCGCATCGCGCAGCGCGTCATACCAGATGCGCCCGGCGCGCTCCCAGGCAAACCCGCCCAGCGCTGTCGCCACCTGGTAGAACGCATGGTTGGGAATGCCGGAATTGATATGCACCCCGCCGTTATCCTCGTAGGTTTGCACAAAATCATCCATGTGCCCGGGCTGCGGGTCCTTGCCCAGCAGTTTGTCGTCAAACGCGGTGCCGGGGGCTTTCATCGAACGCAGGGCGGTGCCTTTGATCTTCTTGGTGAACAGCCCTTTGCCGATCAGCCAATCAGCGTCTTCCGCGCTTTGCTTCAAGGCATATTGCTTGATGAGCGAGCCGAACACATCCGACAGTGACTCGTTCAACGCTCCGGACTGATTGAAATACATCAGCTTGGCCTCGTCCTCGGTGACGCCATGGGCCAACTCATGGCCAATTACGTCAAGCGCCACCGTGAAGCGGTTGAACAACTGCGCATCCCCATCGCCAAACACCATCTGGGTCGAGTTCCAGAACGCATTGTTGTAGTTCTGGCCAAAATGCACCGTGGCATCCAGCGCCATACCGGCGTCGTCGATGGAGTTGCGATCAAAGACCTGGTCGAAAAAATCGAAGGTGGCGCCCAAGCCCTCGTAGGCTTCGTCCACCGCGGCATCACCGCTGGCGGGTTGCCCCTCACCACGCACCAGCGTGCCCGGCAGGCTGTCGGTGCCCTCGGCGCTGTAGATCGAGCGGCGCTTATCGGCCCCCATGGCCAGGGCCATGTGTGCCGGTCCTTTGGCAGGTTCGGCGACCATGCGCAACGAGCGGAACGTCGTGTCCTTGGCGCGGGTGCGCAAGGCGACCTCCCGTTGCGCTTTATCACCGTTGCGCGCGATCTGGTCGAGCATATAGGGCGGGATCAGGCAGAAAATCGGATTGCGATGCGGCTGACGAACACACATTGGCTGGCTCCATTTGGCAGGTGACAACGTCCGGGTCATCGATTCAGGATAGCCCCCAGGGGTTAACGCGTGTCATCAATTGTCATTAACCTATGTTGCAGTCGTGTTTATCCAAGGAGGACTGACTGATGCCCGCACGTAAAACCAAAATCGACCTTTCATACCGCCCCAGGCTCGCTGACCTGCGCCCGTTGATCGCACTGAGCCCCACAGTGCTGGAGGCACGGGCGGCGACGCCACGCGTCACCCCAGCCAGAGACTTGAAGGACCGACGCGGCTACGCCGAGGACTTTCTCGGCAGCTTCGGGGTGCCCTGGCCCACGGTTGAAGAGGCCTTGGCGGGAGATGCACAGAAGCGCCTGGACTACACGCACTTCTCGATCACGATGTCACGCGCCAAGCGGCTTGCGCTGTATGTGGGCGTCAACATCGATGGTGGTCAGCACGTCGACATCATTCGCAGCAACGACACCTGGGCGTATGACGGCCGCCTGCCCATCGATGCGCAGGTGGGCGAAGCGCTGTATGCCAGCAATGGCCTGGATCGCGGCCACCTGGTCCGCCGACAAGACCCCAACTGGGGCGACGAGGCGCAAACCGCCAACCTCGACACCTTCCATTTCACCAACTGCTCGCCGCAGATGAGCGGGTTCAACCAGAAGACCTGGCTGGAGCTCGAAGACTACATCCTCGATAACACCCAACGCTGGAAAGCCCGCGCCACAGTGTTTACCGGCCCGGTGTTCGCCGACGACGACCGAGTGTACCGAGGCGTGCAGATCCCCAAGGCGTTCTGGAAAGTGGTCGCCTACCTCAGCGACAACGGCAAGCCTAGCGCGAGTGCCTACATGATCGACCAGAGCCGCGAACTGGGCCAACTGGATCTGGTGTTCGGCCAGCTCAGGACCTACCAGCGCAGCGTGATCCAGATAGAGCGCCTGACCGGCCTGCGCTTCGGCAACCTGGCCGACTACGACGGCTTCAGCAACGAAGAGCGCGCCACCGGCACGCGGATTGAAGCGCTGATACAGGGTCCTGAAGACATTCGACTCTGACCGACGCTTCACATATTGAACTGCGTCACACCCAACGCCAACCACGATGCGAAGCGAGCCGCTCTGGCTCTTGATCTTGATCTGGCTTTTGATCTCAGGCGCCCCGTCAAACACGCTGGCCGAACGCAGGCTTGAATCCGTGGGTAACCCGGCAGGACGCCGGGTTAGCCGTCAGGCCGCCTTCGCAGGCAAGCCAGCTCCCACATTCTGGATCACGGGAGTAACAGTAAGATTGCAGCCGGCCGTCAAGCCGCCAGCGCCGTACCCCGCGTGGTGTAGATACCTGCGCCCTTTGGCCGCCCCCTCATTGCGCATTGATGTAATGAAACTGCGCCTGCGACTTCTCAACCGCCGCACGCACGTTTTCCTTCTGCGCATCGGTGCCCGAGTAGTAAATCTGCAGACCCTTCAAATCCTGCCCTTCGACGGCTTTGCCGATCACCGCAACGTCGACCGGCGTGCCAGCCCCCATGATTAAAAAGAACACATCGCCCAAGCGCTTGGTATTCAGCAATTCGCCCCTGAGGCTGGCAGCGTTTTGGTCGCCGGCCATGGAAATCGCCAGGGTGTCGCCGAACATACCGCTTTTGGGGATGCTCATCGTGTGCAAGCGAAGCTTGTCTGAGTCGGCCGGCATCGACTTGACATAGGCGGTGGTGGCCTCGTCGAGAATCTGCTGTTCGGATTTACCTTGCGTGGCACAACCGGCCAGGGTGGCGATAAGGACGAGCGCGACAAATGATTTCACGGTGTATTCCTTGTGATAAAGCGATCCATGGGCTGAGCATCATAGGAGCCTCACTGCCAGAGAGCTACCGTTGAGTTCACGGCCTCCCGTTCAACCGCGTGATCGACTACCATACCGCGCCGGTTCCCGAACGGGACTAATAGGGAATCCGAAGCGCGGTACAGCCGTGCCAATCGGAACTGCCCCCGCAACTGTAGGTGCTGAGCCTGCTCCCTGATGCCACTGGACCTTGTCCGGGAAGGCCGGAGCCTGGCGACGACGCATCAGTCAGGAGACCTGCCGGCCCAAGCTCAATTACTAACCGGCGGGGTGTCCGGGAAGGACATTCTTGCTGTCGCTCTCGCAGCGCTTAAGGGTGTATTTCCGAATGGCACGCACGGTTCACTCGGAGATTGCCCCATGCTGCCACGTGTTACCGCCCTGCTCGCTGGCCTGGGTTTCTGTGCCCTGGCCCAGGCCGCGCCCACTCACTATCCGTTGACCGTGGAAAACTGCGGCAGCCACCTCACCTTCCAGCAAGCGCCGGCCCGCAGCGTGACCATCGGCCAGGCCGCCACCGAAATGCTCTACGCCCTGGGCGTGGGCAATAAAGTGGTCGGCACCTCGCTGTGGTTCAACAGCGTACTGCCACAGTACAAAGCGCAGAACGACAGCATCGAGCGCCTGGCCAACAATGAGCCAAGCTTTGAGGCCGTGATCGCCAAACGCCCGCAACTGGTGGCCGCCGAGCTGGAATGGGTGGTCGGGCCGCAAGGCGTGGTTGGCACCCGCGAGCAATTTCATGAGCTGAAGATCCCCACCTACCTGTTGCCTTCGGACTGCGAAGGCAAGGACAACCTGGTCGGTGCCGACGGCACGCGGCTGGAGCCGTTCCGTATCGAAACCATTTATAAAAGCATCAGCCAACTCGCCGAGATCTTCGACGTGCAGGCACGCGGCCAACAGCTGAACGAAGAACTCAAGGCGCGCCTGGCCAAATCCGTCGCCACCGTGCAAAGCAAGGGCCTCAAGCAAGCCAGCGCCTTGGTGTGGTTCTCCAGTTCCGAGATGGCCAGCGACCCTTATGTGGCCGGCCACAAGGGTATTCCGCAATTTATGCTGGAAACCCTCGGCTTGCATAACGTCGTACAGTCCGACGAAGAGTGGCCCGCCGTCGGCTGGGAAACCCTCGCCAAGGCCAACCCGACCGTGCTGGTGATCGCGCGCATGGACCGCCGCCGCTACCCCGCCGACGACCATGAAAAGAAACTCGCCTTCCTGCGCAGCGATCCGGTGACCCGCAACATGGACGCGGTGAAAAACAACCGCATCATCATCCTCGACGCCCTGGCGCTGCAGGCCAGCATCCGCACGTTCGACGGCCTTGAACAACTGGCCACGGCCATCGACGGCTACGATCTGCACCCATGAATACCAGCGTGATCCACACCCTGCTCGCCCTGGCCCTGCTATTAGCCGCCGTCCTCGCGGGCGTGGCCATCGGCGAAACCGCCATCTCGCCGCACGTGGTACTGCAGGTACTCGCGAACAAACTGTGGGCCGCCGGTTATGCGCTCGACCCCATCGACGAAGGCGTGGTGTGGAACTACCGCCTCACCCGCGCCCTGGTCGCCGCGGCGTGTGGCGCCGGGCTGGCGACGTGTGGCGTGATCCTGCAATCGCTGCTGCGCAACCCGCTGGCCGATCCGTACCTGCTGGGCATCAGCGCCGGCGCCTCGACCGGCGCGGTGCTGGTGGCGTTGATCGGTGTGGGCGGCGGGTTGATTTCGTTGTCGGCGGGCGCGTTTGTCGGTGCCATGGCCGCGTTTGCGCTGGTGATCCTGCTCGCGCGCGCCAGCGGTTCGGCCAGCGGCACCGGCCAGATCATTCTGGCGGGCATTGCCGGGTCGCAGTTGTTCAATGCACTCACCGCGTTCCTGATCACCAAATCCGCCAGTTCCGAACAGGCGCGCGGCATCATGTTCTGGCTGCTCGGCAACCTCAGCGGCGTGCGCTGGCCTTCGGTGTGGCTGGCGGTGCCAGTGGCGATTGGCGGGTTGGCCGTGTGCCTGTGGCACCGTCGGGCGCTGGATGCGTTTACCTTCGGCAGCGACTCGGCGGCCTCCCTCGGCATTCCGGTGCGCCGGGTGCAGTTTGTATTGGTGGGCTGCGCGGCGCTGGTGACGGCGGTGATGGTGTCGATTGTCGGCTCCATCGGTTTTGTCGGATTGGTGATTCCCCACGCCGTGCGCCTGCTGCTCGGCACCGGGCACTCGCGCTTGCTGCCGGCCAGTGCGTTGGGCGGCGCGTTGTTCTTGATTGCGGCGGATGTGCTGTCACGCACCCTGATCAAAGGCCAGGTGATTCCGGTCGGCGTGGTCACCGCGCTGGTCGGTGCGCCGGTGTTTGCGCTGATCCTCATTGGCCGGAGGAATGCGCGATGACCGTGCTGAGCTGCGCAGGATTGGGTTTTAAAGTGCGCGAGGCGCAGTTGCTGAGCGACATTCATCTGGAGGTTCAGCCAGGTGAAACACTGGGGATTGTCGGTCCCAATGGTTCTGGCAAATCCACCTTGCTCAAGCTGCTCGCCGGCCTGCGCACGCCAGCGTCCGGCGAAGTCCTGTTAGGCGGCCAGCGCCTTGGCAAGCTATCGCGCCGCGCCATCGCACAGCAACTGGCGGTAGTGGAACAGCAGGCCGACACCGACGACGCCATCCGCGTGTTCGACGCCGTAGCGCTGGGCCGCACACCGTGGCTGTCGGCGCTGAGCCCCTGGTCCTGCGAGGACGACGCCATCGTCAACCAGGCGCTGCACGACGTCGACGCCACCCACCTGAGCCATCGCGCCTGGCGCAGCCTCTCGGGCGGTGAGCGCCAGCGCGTGCACATCGCCCGTGCGTTGGCACAGCGGCCGCAGATCCTGTTGCTGGATGAGCCGACCAATCATTTGGATATCCAGCATCAGCTTGGCATTTTGAAGGGCGTGCAAGGGTTGCCCGTCACCACCTTGATTGCCCTGCATGATCTGAACCAGGCATTGACCTGTGATCGGCTGGCGGTGCTGGATCATGGCCGGTTGGTGGCGCTGGGCAAACCACTGGAGGTGCTGACGCCGCAGCGCTTGCAGGAGACGTTCGGGGTGCAGGCGCATTACCTGACGGACCCGTTTGATGGGGCGCAGATATTGCGGCTACGCCCAAACTGATCAACGCGTCCCACTGTAGGAGCCCGCGCCTACAGTGGGTGGTGGTGTTAGAGGATGCGTTGCATATGCGTCGTGCGCCACACCGGGTCCGTGTCCACATCCACCACCTCGAACCCCTGCCGCAGCCAAAAATCAATCGCCCCCGGCAAAAACGGATGGGTGTGCAGGTACATCACCGCGACCCGATCTGCTTTGGCCTGCGCCTCCAGCGCACGGTACAACTCGCCCGCCAGACCAAAGCGGCGGAACGCCGGCAGCACAAACAGGCGCACCACCTCCACAGTCTTGCGGCCCTAGTAATCCAACTGCGGGAAACGCCCGTCATAGGGTAGGTAGCCAATCGCAGCGACTATCTCGCCCTCATCGCGGGCCAGCAGAAATTGCCCATCGCCCTGCAGATAGATCGCCTCGAACTGCGCCAAGTCCACCGGCATCCCCGTCGCGCTGAGCTTGGGGAAAAGCTCGGCACGGGCTTGCAGCACGAATCTCAATACCTCAGGATATCCGCCGCAGTGGCCACCTGAATGATCGGGCTTGAACTCATGCAACGGCTATCTGTGTAATCCCCACCACCTGCGCCTGCTCCAGAATTTCATCCGGGCTCGCATCCGCGGGCGGCAGGATCAAGCCATTCTCGGCGTCGCCAAAATGCAGCTGTAGCAGGTGCAACGCCGCTTCATGCACCTGCAATTGGGGTTGCTTGAGTTCGAACACATGGGTGCGGGGCTCGTCGTTGAACAGGTAGTTGAGGGTGTATTCGTGCACGGGGGAGTCCTTTTTATAGAATAAGAGCAACTGATTAACCTGACTCATCGATCAATTTTTAAGTTCCCAATCCATTTGCGCGCTCATAGCGAAGGTAGCCATGGGAGTCTGTCCCCACCGCGATAAACCCTGCACATTCATACATCAGCCGGGCGGGGTTGTCTGGGCGCACGCTTAAACTCAGGTGAGTGCAGCCGCTGCCCAGCGCCGCAACCCCATAGGCATCCAGTAATGCCCGACCTATCCCCTTGCGTCGATAAGCTTCACTGACATTGATCGTGTAGAGCTCGGCGAAACTGTCCTCGGGTCTCCATAACGAATACCCGACAAATTCACCGTCAAGCATCGCTACCGTGAGCAGCTCGAAGTTATCGACCCACAGAGCGAGGTTGTGCTCCACCTTGGAGCGCCAACCGGCTTCGTGAGTGGGCTCCCACTGTTGGATGTAGGCCAGCTCCCCTCGGTAGATTGACGGGAGGTCAGTGACGATCGCCGGGCGTAGACTCAGTGCGTTCACAGGCACGTTGTTTCCTTGGCGCTGTATTGAAAGGCGAAAGATTACTCGGACGATGGAAGGTTGAGTACTTCCCCGTTCACTCGCTGGCTTATCCACTCACGGCTATAGGCAAGCACTTCCTTCCCCATCACCACCGGAAAATGAATAAACCCATGCGCCGCCTCCGGCAACAAATGCGCCTCAGCTCCCGGCCACCGCTCAGCGATCAACAGCGTGTCATCCCTCAACGGGTCCAGTTCCCCCACGAACATCAACGCCGGGGGCAGGCCTTCGAAGTCGCCATACAAGGGTGACAGCGGCGGCAACCGACGCGCGTCATCACTCAACCCCGGCGTGAGCAGGCGCAGCGCCTCGACCATACCCGGGCCGTCCAGCAACAAGGTGTCGGGCCCCGCCGCGCGCACGCTGGGTGTCCCGGTCAAGTCGTAGACGCCGTAATACAACACCGCCCCGCTCACCCGTTGGAGCAGCGCGGGCCATTGCTTCAACGCCAGCAACGTCGCCGCTGCCAGGTGCCCGCCCGCCGATTCGCCGACGACGATCACCGGCAGGCCGGCAAATTCCTCAGTGGTGAGCAGCCACCGCGCGGCCGCCAGGCAGTCGTCCATCAGCCCTTCGACCGGCGTGTCGACCGCCAGCCGATAATCCACCGACACCACCGCCACGTCGCAGGCGTTGACCATGCCCAGGTTGAGGTCGTCATCCATCTGCGCATTGCCGATCACCCAGCCGCCACCGTGGATATCCAGCACCACGCCCTTGGGCTTGCCGCCGGGGCGCAGGATGCGCACGGGGACCGAGTCGACGTAGTGGGTGTCAGCCAAAGGCGCTTGCTTGATCTTTTGACTGACCCGCAACAGCGCCTGGATCAAACGCGGCGTGACGCGATTGCGGATCTTGAAGCGCGGCAACCAGGCAAGCTTTTGATTGAAGCGGCGCATCTCGGCCCGTTCAGGCTCGCTGGCGGGCCAGGCTTTAACGGCCATCAGCGGTTATTCCGCAGAATCGAGAAGTTGAGCGCCGCCGCCACACAAAGCCACGCCAGGTACGGGAACAGAATCAAGCCGGTGATCAGGTCCAACTGCACCGCCAGCACCACCATCGTCGCGACGGTCAACCACAACACTGCCAGAATCACCATCCCCGCGAGGATGCGATGGGCGCCGAAGAACACCGGCGTCCACAAGGTGTTCAACGCTATCTGCGCCGCCCACAGCGCCAACACCATTTGGCTGCCAGGGATCAGGCTGAGACGGTAACCGGCCCAGGCCAGCAGCAGATAAATGATCGTCCACGCCACCGGGAACAACCAATTAGGTGGGGTGAAGCTGGGTTTGACCAGGGATTCGTACCAGGCACCCGGCTTGAAAATAAGGCCGGTGCTCGCGGCGGCGGCACAAGCCAGCAGAAAAATAAAGAAAGTCATCGTCTGTCCTTGGCTGTAGTCAGCGGTTGTGAAGGGCCGGCTTTTTCCGTGCCTGCTTAAATGACTCAAGCGCGCGGGCAAAAATTCAATCAAAGCGGCACATCGGGCAAACCGACACCGCTTCTTCACGTCATCAAATTTCGCTAAGGTGCTCGCACGTTAGCCCGATTTGTCATGAGCGAGACCCCTCACTTTGGCTCACCCCTCTACCCATCCTTGGAAGGTGTTCCTGATCTTCCTGCGATTGGGCCTCACCTCCTTCGGCGGCCCGATTGCGCACCTCGGCTATTTCAGGCATGAGTTCGTCACACGGCGACGCTGGCTGAGCGAGCGCAGTTACGCCGAACTGGTTGCGTTGTGCCAATTTCTGCCCGGCCCGGCCAGCAGCCAGGTCGGCATCGCCCTAGGCCTGTCCCGCGCGGGTTACGGCGGTGCCGTTGCGGCCTGGGCCGGTTTCACGTTGCCATCGGCCATTGCGCTGATCCTGTTCGCCCTGGGTCTTGCGCACTACGGTGCCGTAATCCCCACCGGTGCGTTGCATGGCCTCAAAGTCGTCGCCGTGGCCGTGGTGGCCCAGGCGGTTTGGGGTATGGCACGCAACTTGTGCCGGGGCGTGGCGCGTTTCACGCTGATGCTGATTGCTGCAGGCGTGGCACTGCTGGCGCCGTCTGCCTGGGGCCAGGTCGGTGTGATCATCGCAGCAAGCGTGGCCGGCCTGTTGCTGTTCAAGCTCGAACCCGGCGCCGAGCATGACGCGCTGCCAATCGCCATCAACCGCCGCGCAGGCGCCCTGTGGCTGGGGCTGTTTGTGATTGCGTTGGTGGGCTTGCCGGTCCTGGTCAACTGGCTGCCCAATCCCACCCTGGCCCTGGTGGATGCCTTTTATCGCACCGGCTCACTGGTATTCGGCGGCGGTCACGTGGTGTTGCCTCTGCTGCAAGCCGACGTGGTGGCGCCGCAGTGGGTAAGCAACGACGTTTTCCTCGCCGGCTACGGCGCCACCCAGGCCGTACCTGGCCCGCTGTTCACCTTCGCCGCCTTCCTCGGCGCCTCGATGAACCACGCCCCGACCGGCTGGCTGGGCGGCACGGTCGGCCTCCTGGCGATCTTCGCACCGTCGTTTCTGCTGCTCTTCGGCGCCCTGCCCTTTTGGGCCAGCTTGCGCCGCAGTCCACGCACCCAGGCTGCACTGGCCGGGGTGAATGCGGCGGTGGTGGGGCTATTGCTGGCGGCGTTGTACCAGCCGGTGTGGACCAGCGCGATTTTCACTGCGCTGGACTTCAGCCTGGCAGTGGTCGCCCTGACATCACTGATGGTATGGCGCTTGCCACCCTGGCTGGTCGTTGCCGGCTGCGGCGTACTGGGAGGCTTACTGGGCTGAACCCGGCTCCACGATCCGCAGCCAAGGCCAGCGCGCCTGATAACTTCTGGCCTTCTGCGCAAACAACGCTGGCTCCGGATGCAGCGGGTTGATGCGCAGCACGCCCTGTGCGATGTCTTCCAACCCATACGGCGCATACAACTCGCCCGTGGCAATCTCCAGGCCGATGCAGGTGCCCGCTACCAGATACCGGTCAATCCCCTGCTTGGCCGTGTGCAACTGTAGATAAGGCCGGCCGAAGCGCTCGCCGTACCAAAGATGAACCCGCGCCTGGTTCTTCACTTCCACATTCACGCCCAGGTCCTGGAACAACTGCTCGGCCGCACGGATTACCCTATCCTCGGCCTCGTAGGACAAGTCCGTATCAAAGTAGAAAACGTCGTAGTCCTTTACGCCCTGGGCAGCAGGCAAGTTCGACTGATGATTCCACACCGCCTGGAACAGGCAGCCCGCCGTGAGGAAACATTGGTCCACCCCGAGGTCAGGCAGGCGCGCGGTGATCTCGGCGTTGATGGGGTTGGCCATGGCCAGGTTGAGCAGGGTTTCGACGGTCAATGTCATATGCACTCCTTGGAACCACGCTGTATCAGCCTTTCAATTCACCTGCACGGTGAGTCGCCGCGTCGTCGTAAATCACATACAACGACTCGGCGATCTGGCTTTTGATGGCCTTGGTGGACTCCAGCCCGAGCACAAACCCTTCGGCTTTACCGCCGGCACGGTTGAGTGCTTCGTGGGTGGCGGCACCGGTGATGGCGTCGAAGAGCTTGCTGGCGTGGGGGCCTACGCCTTTCGGCAGGGAGATTTGGTCGATGGACATGGGCAATACCTTGCGAGAGAGAGATCGGTAGCGCGTGGAACCACTGCCGGGAGGGCATGGTAGACCGGCTGGCATAGAAAGGGGCGGCTTTTGCGCAAATCGCACTCAGGGGCCGGACTTGAACCGGCCTTGAATCGCAATACGCAGACAGGCCCAGGCGATGTAGCCAATGATCACCACCTCGACGACACCGATAAACAGGTTGAATGAAAAGCTCACAGGGTGATCGGCCCAGTCGAAGGTCGTTGCACGTGATCGAAACCCACTGACCCGCAGCCGCCCGGTCAACAAGGCGGGCACCAGTGCGAAGACCTGCGACAGCTCCAACACCCCCAGAAACGCACCCAGCAAGCCCAGTAGACCCCGTGCGGGCCTGCCGATGGTTTCGGTCGATTCAGGTAAAGAAGCAGGCTCTTTTTCTTTTCGCGCACGGGCGACCTTGGCCGGGGATGGAGCAGGCCGATAGGGCGGCGGCTTGCGCGGCGCCGATGCATCGATCACGTCGGACGGCACCGCCACATTCAGATAGCCAGCCAACTCCACCAGCCACCGCTCGGTGCGTGGGCTGCCCGGCACTACCGGAACGTTGTCGGTGGTCAGGCGGTGCTCGGTGCCATCGCGCATCACCAGCCACAGCTGGGTGTAGACCGGCTCGGCCTGCGGACGGCGGCGCAGTTCGAGATGGCTGGGGTGGTCGAGCCGAAAGGCCTGACGCACACGCTCACGGCGCCCAAAGGCATTGCGGGTCAGACGTTGGCCTTCGCCGTCGTGCCGCGACAGGCGCAAGATCTCGCGAATGCCGGTGTAAAACATCAGGAACAGGCCAAGGGCAGGCATCAACAGCAACGCGAGCACGATCAGCAGCGAGGACAGTGGGTCCAGGCCGACCAGCGGCAAATACCCTTCAATGATTCCACACACCACAAACGACAAAGGCACGCTCACGGCCAGCCCGCCCACCAGCCACACAGCACCACTCTGTACCCTGTTGTGGGAGTGGATGAGCACGTCATCTTGCGCGGTACGCTCGAACCGATGGCCAATCCACATGCCGCTCTCCTGATGCGCTTGCGAGGCACCGGATGATACGGGAGCGCGCCCATTTCTTTCATGACCCTGCCCACAAAGCCGTGATATCGATAAGTTACTTCCCCCCTGGCCACTGTTCGGCACCTTGCTCAGCGCATCGACCCAGCCCAGTGGCGCTATGTTGGCACTGGCGATTGGAGTGGCCTACATTGAACGCCTCATCGATCAACACCGAGGCCCCCCATGCCACGCATTGTCCGAATCCACGCCTACGGCGACGCCAGCGTCTTGAAACTCGAAGACATCGACGTCCCTGCCCCCGCCGCCGATGAAGTGCAAATCGACGTCAAAGCCTTCGGCCTCAACCGCGCCGAAGTCATGTTCCGCAACCACGCCTACCTGCAAGAAGCCGAATTCCCCAGCCGCTTGGGCTACGAAGCGGCCGGCGTGGTCACCGCAGTCGGCGCCGACGTCATCGACCTCCAAGTGGGCGACGCCGTCAGCGTCATCCCACCGCTCGACATCGCCCGCTGGGGCACCTACGGCGAAGTCGCCAACGTGCCCGCCCACCTCACCGTCAAACACCCGCACAACCTCAGCTTCGTCCAAGCCGCCGCCTCGTGGATGCAATACGTCACCGCCTGGGGTGCCCTGGTCGAACAAGCCAAACTCACCACAGGCGACTTCGTACTGGTCACCGCCGCCTCCAGCAGCGTCGGCCTCGCCGCCTTCCAGATCGCCCGCAGCGTCGGCGCCACCGCCATCGCCGTCACCCGTACCCGCGCCAAACAACAAGCCCTGCTCGATGCCGGCGCCCACCACGTCATCGTCAGCGACGAAGAAGACCTGGTGCAACGCGTGATGCAACTGACCGACGGCAAAGGCGCCCGCGTGGTGTTCGACCCTATCGGCGGGCCGGGCTTTGAAGCACTCACCCAAAGCATGGCTCAGGGCGGGATCTTGCTGGAGTACGGCGCACTAAGTTCCGAGCCGACGCCGTTTCCGTTGTTTACCGTGTTGGGGAAATGTTTGACGCTCAAGGGGTATTTGTACGCCGAGATCGTCGCAGACCCGGCTGCGTTGGCGCGGGCCAAGGCGTTTATTTTGGATGGGCTCGCGTCGGGCGCGTTGGCGCCGGTGATTGCGAAGACGTTTGCGTTGGATGAGGTGCAGGACGCACATCGGTATTTGGAGGCGAACCAGCAGGTGGGCAAGGTGGTGGTGACGGTGTGAGGGCGATGTCCTAGGACATTTCCCAAAGCTGGGGATTGGGTTGCCCGATTGCCTACGCCTGCGTCAGAATCCGCCGGCTTGTGCGCTGGGGTGGTGGAATCTATGGTTGCGCGGTCGCTGAATTTTTCGGTGATCAGGTTTAGTAGCCTGATGGTAATGCCAGACAAAGTGCACAAGATTCAGTCAGTCAGACCTCCCGTCTGCACTTGATGGTGGCTGTGCGCAGGGCGCCTCCGGGCGCGCCGGCTTTCGTTTGGATTCCCCGGTCTACTAACCTGCGTACAGCTACCTCCCTTTTGTTTAGTAGCTGAGGGGTGGTGGCCTAAAAACAGGAATGCAAACATGTTTGAAGGTTCATCGGATTCGACGGCGCTCTTTTGTGTAGCCCCAGACGCCAGTAACGAAGCTCTCATTACCAACAGCTACGAAACGTTTAGCTCAGTTAGTACGCTGCTGCTTGACCTGTCCGAAAATCTGAGCGGTAAGCACCGCGATATTGTGTTGGCCATTCATCAACTGAGTGAGTTGGGTGTGCTCATGACAGCCAAACTACTAGAACGTGAAGCGCCTTGTATTGGCTGATTATTTTTCCACTCATCGCACTCTCACGCTTGGTCGCTGGATCGTCGCCTGCCGCATCAGACGATTTGGCGATTCACCCTTTGACAAGGACAGAAAATCCTAAGCAACCAATGGATAGCTGTCCATACGAATTAGGTTGTAGGGACCAAAAACTGATAAAACTGTCAGAAGGTTCTTTTTTGACATACACATTTCCACATAAAATTTCAAAAAATCATGAAAAGTGGAAACTTTTCAGTGGTTCTTCTTGAAAATCAAATACCTAGATCACAAACGTTCAGAACGCCTCCCCCGAATGCCCACACTTTTTTCGTAACCCACTTGTAGCAAACTGCCATCATGCGCTAGATTTCACATCAAAGTAACTAGAGTATCAAGTACGTAATTTACCAGGCATGCATCGGTACGATAGACCCATATCGTACTTGCAACCAAGATTCACTGTTCAAATACAAACTCGGGAATTCAACCAAAAAAGGAATTAATCATGTTGAATAGAAAGGCCTGCCTCGTTTTCACCTTTGGTTTAGAAAAAGAAGTACCGCCTATTACTGCGCAGCTCACGGAGGAAGGATTCAACGTGTGTACGGCGTCAGCTGATCAAGAGGTGGTTGAGGCAGCTCAAGCTGGAAGCCGCAGTGTTCCTGAAGCGGTGAGAAGCTGCATTGAGAACGCGGAAATTTGCGTATTTCTCATTCCTAATCAGGAATCCGTTGACGTGATTAATGCTGCTGGCTACGCCTGCAGCCAGGGAAACAGAATTATTGCTGTCGTGGAGAACATCCATGCCCTGCCACAGATCTTCGATGACATAGCTTTTTCAGTCGTGTGCATCGGAAGTCCCGGGGTAGCAGACGCATTTAAAGGTAGAAAGGTTTGGGAAACCCCTAACGGATCTGCAGACGGGAAGCGCGAAATCCAAAGGATCAAATGCCAATGAGTAACTTGCCAAGAATCTACTCATATAAACTTTCAAGAGATTATGGCTTCGCCCCAAACCCTTTTCACGGGGTCTGTACACTTGCCACATGTAAGCCCCAGATAAGGAGAGGCGCACAAGTAGGAGATCTTATAATTGGCTGCGGAAGCGCAGAGCTAAATATGCAAGGCAAAATAATCTTTGCCATGAGAATTTCAGAAAAAATGACATTTCAGCAATATTGGAACGACCCTAGATTCTCTCTGAAAAAAGTGAATTTCTATACTAGTAGATCAGCAGCATATGGAGACAATATTTATCACATTGAAAATAACCAATGGATACAAGAGGACTCTCATCACAGTCTCGACGATGGCATGGTACACGCCGAAAACTTGGCGCGAGACACTGGTTCAGACAATGTGTTGATCGGCACGGATTTTGTCTATTGGGGGGCGAATGCGCCAATAATGCCGCCTAATTTGCGCAACCTTGACGGAGACGATCTAGTTCCAAACGGAAGAAACTACAGATCAGTCTTCTCAGACTCTGCCAGAAATAGTGTGACAGAGTGGTTTATTAATCTCCCTCAAAGAGGAAATCTCGGGCGCCCGGCATGCTGGCCCTAGGCTCAGCATACGCTGCGTGCTCACTATAATTTATCGTTCGTAAAGTCTAGATAATCACGCACAATCGAGCAAAAGATCATTAAACCCACTAATCACCACTCCAAGAACAAACAACCAAAAAAACATCATCAAACTTAAAATATCAACACACAAAAGCTGTATATCTAATAAACTCAGCACCACCAGCAACACCGAACGCCTTAGCCTTATGAGAGGCGCAATAAATGGAGAAAGGAAATTTCCATGTCTAAGCCTGTGCGCCAGCCTGCTCCACTCTCTATTCATGACTACAAACTCAAAGCTTATGCTACCAATCAGTTCCAACAAGATGAGGATGGATTTCAAAAAATAATATTCGGATACTTCGGTGAAATTGGCGGACTTTTATCTGCACTTAAAAAGTCCGGACGCGACAAACTTGCAGCCACAGAGACCGATTTAGCTGGTGAAGAGCTTGGCGACGCCCTTTGGTATCTAGTAAACATTGCGGGTTTTCTGAATGTAGACGCCAACCAAATCGGCGATCAATGTATCAGGTCACTGCGCGTAAAATATCAAGAGTCCGAACAGGACCCCATGGAGCCAGTAACCTTTCGTCACATTGATAGTTTGATGGAGATCCGGAGAACTCCTGGCTCTATCAACCGTTCATCCCAACTTGGATACCTGGCGTATCATGTTGGTATTTTAGCTAATACTTCTTTCGCAGAATACCAATCTATGGTTCCTCATATCCGGGCCGAAAACATGGGACTACATCTCGCCGAACTAGCTATCACCTGCGCCAGCTTTGATCTGAGACTAGAAGACGTAGCTCGCTCCAACCTGGCAAAAATCCATAGTCGGTGGCCAGGGGAAGATGGGCTTTATCCGGCCCCATTTGATGCAGGATATGCTGAGCATGAACAGTTTCCTCCAACACTTGAAATAACGTTCACTGAAAGAGGCGATAGAAAACACGGCTACGTAGTTCAGAGCCTGAATGGTGTTTTTATTGGGGATCGATTAACAGATAATAGTAATGAGCCTGATGACTATCGATTCCATGATGTTTTTCATCTTGCTTATTTGGCATTTCTAGGATGGTCACCAGTTCTGAGAGGGTTGCTCAAGCGTAAGCGCAAATCGAATCCGAAGACGGATGAGAATGAAGATGGTGCCCGCGCAATGATTATCGAAGAAGGCATCGCGACGTGGATTTTTAACCATGCGAAGGAGCAGGAATTTTATACCGACGAACGGCGCCGAGGCTTAGATTATCGCGTTCTCAAGCAAATAAGCAGCATGGTACAGGGTTATGAGGTCCAAATTTGTCAGCTTTGGCAGTGGGAAAAAGCTATAGTTGAGGGCTTTAGTGTTTTCCTACAGTTGCAGGAGCATCGTGGAGGGACCGTGAAAGTCGACGTGCTCAAGCACACTATTGATTTTTTTCCTCCCGCGAAGAATTGATCCCATGACCCCAACAGCTTTTGTGAATGCCCTGTCAGAACTGAAATTAGACAACGTATTCAATCCCTATGCCGATACCTGTCCGGTCCATGATCGCGCCGATGCTGCGTCTGCACGCCGACGAAATCTTCGTGGGTATCTGAAGGCAGCGTTAGAAATTGGTGTGGACACCATTTGGATGGGACGCGACCTCGGGTACCGCGGAGGAAGAAGAACCGGTTTGGCACTTACGGACGAATACCACCTCCCTGAAATGACGCAGCGCTATCCCGGTTCAAACTTCAAGCAGGCAACGAGGGGCCCGGCAGTTTCTGAACGTACCGCCTCGGAAATTTGGTCAGTATTGCGCTCACTTGAGCTGCCACCACTGCTATGGAACGTTTTCCCATTCCACCCCCATGAACCGGGCAATCCTTTTACTAACCGTAAATTCACAGCTCGTGAACTCCAACAAGTCGACGTTTTAAATGGCATGTTGATCAAATGGCTAAAAGTGCGCAGGGTAGTTGCAATTGGCCAGGACGCATTTAACTACGCAAACCGGTTTGAAGTTGAAGTCATTGCCATTCGTCACCCTAGCTATGGAGGCATTAAAGATTTCCGCAACGGCATGAGTTCACTCTATGGCATTCCACTCGAAACTTTAGGTACGAGACAACATCAAGGATCGTTATTTTGAATAAAGTTGGGCCGCTCGCCTTGGGTTCATTTTATTCCGCTTGCATAAATAAAACGCCGTCAATTTAGACTTTTTGGTATTAATGCCGTTTAGCGCTAAGCGGCGTTTATTAGCTAGCAACGACATGGGGCTGGCTAATCTTAATTAAACACGTCCCTACCTCCCCAACAACTCCCGAACCCTCCCCCCAAAACCTCCACCGCAAACGGCTTCGTCAAAACTCCCATCCCCGCCCCCAACTGCCCATACCCTATCACCGCATTCTCCGCATACCCCGTAATAAACAACGTCTTCAACCCCGGCCTCAGCTCCATCCCCGCCTCAGCCATCTGCCGCCCATTCATCCCGCCCGGCAACCCCACATCCGTCACCAGCAAATCAATATGCACATCCGACCTCAACAACTTCAGCCGTGCCGCGCTGTCTGCCGCTTCGATCACGGTGTAACCCAGCTCCCCCAGTACATCGGCAAGCAGCATGCGCACGGTGGATTCGTCGTCGACCAGCAGCACGGTTTCGCCGTGTTGGGCGACTTCGATATCCACTTGCCCTGGGGCCAGCTCGTCACCCGGCGCGGCGCCGTGGGGAAAAAGGGGACAGATTTATTTCTGGTAAAAATAAATCTGTCCCCTTTCTCGGTACTCTTCTGCTCGACCTCTCGGAAGACCTCAGCGGTAAGCACCGTGACATTGCACTGGCGATTCACCAACTGAGCGAATTGGGCGTGCTGATGACGGCAAGACTCCTCGACCGCGAAGCACCGTGCCCTCGTTAAATAACAGAAATTCCAGTCACTAGCGGACTGCTCGCCGAATCGTCGTATGCGGGAGTTACGATTTGGCGACTTTGCTTCCCATGAAATCGATGAACTCCGGAGCAGGTCTAAACTCCCGGCTTTACCTATGTAGTTCAGGGTCTGCTTTCGGCCAACACCGGCCATTCCACCTGTCTAATTAAGTAGAGGAGTTTCGGACTCCAGTCCACTCTCTCGCAGTGCGCCGTAAAAATGCACCTAGACTCTGTGTGGTGAGCACCTTAAGGACAGTACATGGAAATCACGATTAAACGGAAAAAAGGACTGTTTCATAGCGCCTATGGCCAGGCTATCCCGCTGGCAATCTTTATTGATGGAGTGGTCGTAGGGCGTCTGGAAGCGGGTGAAACATTGTCTCTGGACCTTCCGGACGCCTGCGGGATGTTGCAAGTCGGCATGCTTGACCCTGGAAATTCGCCTTACATTGGAAGCACGTCTGGTGAGGTCATATCGACCAGCAACGCACAGAGCGTTACCGCTGGGCAAACCGTACAGGCTTTTTCGGTAAGAACTCGGAGATGGGTTCTTTTTGACGTGCTGGGCTTGGCTGGCTCGGCGCCATTTAACCGTTGGGTGCTGGTGCTCGAGATAGATCAAACTTAGGAAGCCCTGACAGGCTGCAATCGGCCAAAAACCGTCATTCGCGCCCCATCGTTTTGGACTCAAATCAGCTTTCTGCTCCGAGCATAATCATCGCACTTCTACTGAAGCTACTCTTTGAATGAGCGCCGTCTCTACACCGGCTCCACCTCATCGACCGGCAATGAAGCAACCATTTCTGCCCGGCACACTTCAAGTATTTCATCAGCAAGTGCGGAGTCATCCGGGCAAGCGCGCGACAAAATAATCGCGCCGACGGCACGTGAAAGCAGGTCGATCATTTTCTTTCTGCCCTCACCCGGCTCAGGATCCGTTCCTGTCGGGTATTTCTCTTCTAGCGTCTGCAGGGTGTGTTCTATGCCTTCGGCAAACGTCGCTTTCACATCGTCCGCCTGACGCGCCGCGTCGCCACACAGCGCGGCCATCGTGCAACCACTGCCGCGTCCGTCGCGATGCTCTCTATTCACGTAGACGTTGATGAAGCCCGGAACATCCAGAGCTTGGGCGGCTGTCAGCGATTTGGCCAGACTGCACGCCGAGGCTTCGGCCATCAGGTCTGCCTTCGACCCGAAATGTTTGTAGAAACCACCATGAGTGAAACCGGCGGCCGCCATGAGATCAGCAATGCCGACGCCGTCAAAGCCCCGCTCACGGAACAGCTCTGAGGCGGTTTCAACGATGCGCTCTCGATTTGCCTGCGCCTGGGCCTTGGTTACTCTCACTTGCAATACCTCGTGTTTCCCGGGAAATCCTAAGTCCGATGATACATAGATGTCACCTATAATCAAAATTGTTGACAGTTTAGATTTCGATCATCATCCTAATTGCAAGCACCACTGATCTTCATCAACGGGCACGGAAGATTCATCAGATGACCAAGCAGACTCTGTTCACTCCTTACATACTAGGCAGCCTCACGCTATCAAACCGCGTCATTCTCGCGCCGCTGACACGCAACCGCGCCGGTCAAGGCTTCGTCCCTAGCGAATTCGCGGCGACCTATTACAGCCAGCGCGCCAGCGCCGGCTTGCTAATCAGCGAAGCCACGCAGATTTCCCGGCAGGGACAGGGCTATCAAGACACCCCGGGAATCTACACGCCGGCACAGATCGATGGCTGGCGCGCCGTGACTGATGCCGTGCATGCCAAGGGAGGAAAAATCTTTCTGCAACTGTGGCATGTCGGCCGCGTCTCGCACGTCGACCTGCAGGAAAACGGCGCTGCCCCCGTGGCCCCTTCTGCGCTACGCGCCGCCACCAAAGTGTTCGTCAACAACCGCTTCGAAGACGTCTCCGAGCCTCGCGCACTGGACATCAGCGAACTGCCGGGAGTCGTCAGCGACTTCCGTCAGGCGGCGGCCAATGCGATCGCCGCTGGCTTCGATGGCGTGGAAATTCACGGTGCCAACGGCTACCTGCTCGATCAATTCCTCAAGGACAACGCCAATCTGCGCACCGATGCTTACGGCGGCTCGATTGAAAATCGTGCTCGTCTGTTGCTCGAAGTGACGGAGGCTGTGGTTAGTGAGATCGGTGCCGACCGCACCGGTGTACGCCTGTCACCAGTGTCGCCGGCCAATGGCGTATCCAGCAGCGATCCGCAGGCGCAATTCGATTACGTCGTAGAACAACTCGACGCCCTCGGCGTGGTTTACCTACACGTGGTCGAAGGCGCGACCGGCGGCCCGCGTGACGTGGCGCCCTTCGATTTCGCCGCCCTGCGCCAGCGCTTCAAAAACACCTACATCGCCAACAACGGCTATGACCTCGATCTGGCCACCTCGCGGCTCGCTGAAGACCAGGCAGACCTGATCGCCTTCGGTCGCCCCTTCATTGGCAACCCGGACCTGGTGGAACGCCTGAAACATGGTGCGCCGTTGTCCGCGTTCAATCCCGCCACCCTCTATGGCGGCGGCGCGGCAGGCTACATCGATTACCCGACACTGGCTGAATCGAGCATCAGCGCAAGCTGAGCTCGTTCTGTTTCTCATATCCTGAAAGAGAGATACCCCATGAGCACTCGCCCAACTGTTTTGATCACTGGCGCCTCCACCGGGATTGGCGCCGTCTACGCCGAACGCTTTGCACAACGCGGCCACGATCTGGTGGTAGTTGCCCGCGATCAGGCGCGCCTGGATGTACTGGCCGCGCGCTTGCGCAGCGAACACAACGTCAACGTCGATGTGATCCCGGCGGACCTGACTCAACCCGGCGATCTGAGCAACGTTGAAAACCGTCTGCGCGACGACGCCCACATCGGGATCCTCGTCAATAACGCCGGCGCTGCACTGTCCGGTCATTTCGTCGAGCAAAGCACCGATAAAGTGGCGCAACTGGTCGCCCTCAATACCACGGCGCTGGTTCGGCTCGCCAGCGCCATCGCTCCACGCCTGGCCAAGGCCGGTGAAGGTTCGATCATCAACATCGGTTCGGTTGTAGGCCTCGCACCGGAATTCGGCATGACGGTCTACGGTGCGACCAAGGCCTTTGTGCTTTTCCTGTCCCAAGGTTTGAGCCTGGAACTGTCGCCTCAAGGCGTCTACGTGCAGGCCGTGCTGCCGGCCGCCACGCGTACGGAAATATGGGATCGCTCCGGCGTCGACATCAACACCCTGAGTGAAATCATGGAAGTGGGCGATCTGGTGGATGCCGCTCTCGTCGGCTTCGATCGTCGCGAACCCGTGACCATTCCGCCGCTGCACGAAGCGGAGCGTTGGGATGCCCTGCAGGGCGCACGACTGGGCCTGATCGGGCAAATACGTCAGTCCGCGGTTGCTCAGCGTTACCAGACTCCAGAGTGATCTTCAGGTAGTGAGCATTTGGGGCGGATTCGATGCAAGCGCAAGGCGTTGCATCGAATCCGTCCAGAAATCGGGAGTGGTAATGAATTCAGCCCAGACAAATCCCCCTTCGGGTTCGCCAACGTCGTTCATCAACGCTTCGAACCAATCGATCACGGTCAACGGTATTCCATTCGCCTACCGCGATATCGGCCCCACTACCGGTGTGCCCCTTGTAATGTTCAACCATTGGGGCGCGGTGCTCGATAACTTCGATCCCGCAATCATCGATGGCCTGGCGCAAACCCGACGCGTCATTACCACCGACTATCGTGGCATCGGCGGCTCGGGTGGAACCGCGCCACTGACCGTTGGCGAGATGGCCGACGATGCGATTCAGTTGATCCGTGCGCTGGGGCTGGAAACCGTTGATGTGCTCGGATTCTCCCTCGGCGGCTTCGTCGCTCAGGACATCGCTCTGAAGGCGCCTGATCGGGTGCGGCGGTTGATTCTGACCGGCACCGGGCCGGCTGGCGGCAGCGGTATCGGCAAAGTTGGCGCGGTGTCGTGGCCATTGATTCTCAAAGGCCTGCTGACCCTGCGCGATCCGAAATTCTACCTGTTCTTCACTTCTACGGCCAACGGCCGTCGATCTGCCGCGCAGTATTTGCAGCGCCTGCAAGCCCGTAAGAACAATCGTGACCAAGGCCCGACGCCCCGTGCTTTCCTGCGCCAGTTGAAAGCGATCACCGCGTGGGGCAAACAGCCGCCGCAAGACCTCGAACGCTTGCGGGCACCTGCGCTGGTCGTCAACGGCGACACCGATATCATGGTGCCCAGCATCAATTCGTTTGAACTGGCCAAGCGTATCCCCAACGCAGAGCTGGTGATTTATCAGGATGCCGGTCACGGCGGGATTTTCCAGCACCACGTTGATTTTGTGGCCAAGGCGCAGGCGTTCCTCGATGCCTGACCACGCACCGACTACGCTCCCTACAACCGACAAGAGCCGCACCTCGATGAAAGCATTTCTTATTGATCGCTACGGCAAGCAACCCGGACGCCTCGGCGAAGCGTCAGCCCCGGAAGTGGGTGCCCACGACGTCTTGATCGAGGTCCATGCCAGCAGTGTCAACGTGCTGGACTCGAAGATCAGCACAGGCGAGTTCAAGCTGATCCTGGCCTACTCGTTTCCGCTGATTCTGGGCAACGACTTGGCGGGGGTAGTGGTGACAGTCGGCTCGCATGTGACACGCTTCAAACCAGGTGACGAAGTGTACGCTCGCCCGCCGCAAGGACGGATCGGCACGTTCGCCGAAAGGATTGCCGTGGACGAGAACGCGATCGCCCTGAAACCAGCCAATACCAGCATGGCGCAAGCCGCGTCCCTGCCCTTGGTGGCACTGACTGCCTGGCAAGTGCTGGTCGACACCGCCCGGCTACAAAAGGGCCAGAAGGTGTTGATTCACGCAGGCTCCGGCGGCGTCGGCACCATTGCCATCCAGCTTGCCAAACACCTGGGTGCCTTTGTCGCCACAACCACCAGCACCGCGAATGTCGAATGGGTCAAGCTGCTGGGGGCTGACGTGGTCATCGACTACAAAAAGCAGAATTTCGAAAATGTCTTACACGGCTACGACGTGGTGTTGAACAGCCTCGGCACCGATGTCTTGGACAAGTCACTCAAGGTCCTCAAACCCGGCGGCCAACTGATTTCCATCTCAGGGCCGCCCACTGCGCTGTTCGCACAGGAGCAAGGGTTATCCTGGCCATTGCAGCAGGTTATGCGTCTGCTGAGCCTCGGCATTCGGCGCAGGGCACGCAAGCAGGACATCAAGTACTCGTTCGTGTTCATGCGCGCCAACGGCACCCAACTGCAACAAATCAGCGCACTGGTTGAGGCGGGCATCATCAATCCGGTGATTGATCGAACGTTTTCCTTTGAATCAACGGCAGAGGCTCTGAAATACGTCGAACAGGGACGGGCCAAAGGCAAGGTCGTCGTTACGATCAAATGACTACCCGCCTATCAATGCCGACTGCGCCCGAGCAATTTGAAGCACACCAGCACTCGTCATCCGAGCTGAGCGAGTCGGCTGCAAAAAAGTTGTCGAAACAGATAGCGCCACAAACAGACCTCTTACCTGTTGCACCGACAGTGATCTTATGGCGCAGTTTGATGCTTCAGCAGTAGAAATCTGGGTGTATGAGAGGCGTGCAGTATGGCTAGCGCCGAATATCGCTGACGCCAACTCCCTATCCGAGTTGGGAAAGTATCGGGCGAATGATTCAGGGCGAAAACGAGCAGGCGTGAACGGCAGCTTCTGGCCGATAGCAGACAGTCATTCTCGCTCTGCTCCGGAGTACACAACTATCCCCCTACCTCCCCAGCAACTCCCGAACCCTCCCCCCAACACCTCCACCGCAAACGGCTTCAACGCACCTATCCCGCCCAGCAACCCCACATCCATCACCAGCAGATCAATGTGCACATCCGACCTCAACAAACGTCCGGCAGACTCACCTTCCTTTCCTAGAGGCTTGGAGGCCTGACAGTTTTGTAATTACGCCACTGGCCATGCCATGGCACACCGACTGTCCGGAGCGAATCCATGCTTGTATTCCTCACTCAATATCCCCGCCAGCCTCTCATCTAGATCTGCGGTGGCTTTAGCCTGAAAGCCTATGCGGGAGTAAAAGGGTGCATTCCATGGCACGTTTGTGAATGTTGTAAGCGTTACAAAACTAAGTCTGATTGAGCGCGCATAATCCTTCGCGGCCTCAACCAGTCGCCGCCCTGTACCTTGTCCTTGCATCGATTGCATCACTGATAATTCATAGATATGAAGATCACTGCCATGGCGCTCGGCGCTGAGAAATCCTTGTGGCCGATTCTCGGCATCAAGTGCAACCCAACATGTCGATAGCGCAATGAGTTGGCTATGACGTTCGATGGACATCGGAGGCGATTCAGCCAGCCAACTCAACTCATCAATCAAGCGAAATGCTTGAGCAGCGGAGGTTTCAATGGCAGGCAGGCGTTGTGCATCTTCCGGTACAGCAAGGCGGATAGTTACAGGCATATATTGCCTTTGGTGAGGTGAGTGAGGTAGCGGTCAAACTGGAAAAGCCAGCTTTGAATAGTCGAAGATATCATGCACTCAGACGACCGGACGCGCACCCTTGGGGCACAGCAACTGCAGGGTGCCGAACGGCGAGCCGGAGAGGGCTTTGAGGTCTTGCTCGCCGATCAGGTCAAGGCTAATGCGGTGCAGGCATTCGATGTCCTAGAGGGCGGACTCCGAGTCGCTCAATCGTTATTCTTCAAGATAGGCGACACGCTTATGACCGGGACTACTTCTCCCTACCTTTAATCGATGTAAGCGCATCAAACGCTCGCTCATAGAGCGTTAGAGGCGTCTTGCCGAAGGAAACCGGCGTGGGTGAAAACGCCTCAAAAAACTTCACCGCCCTGTCGGCATTACCATTTGAGGCGATGAGTGCGCCTGCCTGGGCATCGTGTAACTCTGCCAATTGAGAGTAGTACCGTAAAAAAGAAATTGCGACTTGAAGCATGAGGATGGCTAACGCAATCGCGCCGATAGAAAATGCAATGGAAGAAAGTGAAGAAACCCAATCAGAACCTCTCATTGCTGACTCTGGTTCCTTTGCTTTGGACGCTTTTTCGGCGCGCTCATACAGCCCAACCAATCGATCAACTTCATGCAGGTAGGCCAGGCGTTCCTCTGACATAAGCTCTACTTTCTTCACCTTCTCGCCATCCATTGCTTTGCCCATGGCGACCAATTCATCAGGGTAGGCCTTATTCAATAAATCTCGGGAGGTACGCAGAAAAATACTGGGGTCACGTGGCGCGCTATTCGAAATTCTTTCTGCAAAACTTCGGTAGGACGTGATGCCACCCACATTAAAAAAATACACAACCGTTACGGCGGTAAAGATCGCGAAAAACATACTGATCGCAATAATTCGCCTCGTTTGCCGCGCGAGCAAAGCCCGTGCTTTCAAGTCCTCGATCGCGGCCTTAAAGTCAAACCCTTTAAATCCCTGGTCTAATTCTTCCATCTTCTTCTCTCTATCATTTTAAACACACAACAGGGGCGTTTCTTCGATGAACATCCCCAACAAACCTACCGATTTGTTGCAAGTGAAGCCCCTGCTGTTTCTTACAACCCACGCCCATACTCAAACAGCGCCATATCCATAACACGAGCAGTGGAATATGGCAGTTTCAGCCGCGTCGTTTTCAACACCAACGTGCGAACCTTCAACTCTCGGACCACACCTGCCAGCGCAGTGAGGCCCTTTCCGCTGGCCGCAGTGATGTGTGGAAGGCGCGGAAATAGATCTCGGCAAGCCGCAATATAAAAGCGGTCCAGCGCCGGGCACTCCCCCCAGACGCCCATCAGGATTTTGGTCTTGAGCGTATCCGTCCAAGAGACGTTACTGGCCAGCTGCTCCATCGCCCCTAATACATCGTCCAAGAGCTTCTGGTTGTAGACCAGGTTTGGCGAGCCCGCTGCAAAATCATCCAAAGAGAGCTCAAGCAATTCCGGACCTTTGCCCGTAAAGAGAGACTTGGCCAATGCTTTCATCAGATCAAGGTTGCTGTTTTGCAACAACCCCGAGGAGCCGCGGCACATCCCCCAGTTCGCCAGGTAGAACCCGATGTGCAGCGCTGTCGTGTCGATCTGATCATCATTGATTAGGTCCGCCCAATGAGGTCGGCATTCGTCCCAGATGTACTCGTAGAGGAACTCCCATGCCTTGAGTCGCGGATAGTCGTTACCCGGTGATGGCTGGATATTCTGGTAATACATTTGAGCATAACGGTTAACGTCAAACATCTTCATCCGGCTTCCTGCGCGAGGCTTCCCTATTGATTACCGCAGCGCAAGTTATCGGCAGGGCGGGCGAGATAATGAGGGCAACATGCCGATCTCAGCAGTCAGCCCCAGCAACTCATTCACCCGTTCAAGGGCTTCCTGCTGATAGCCCTCACGCCAACGCGCGGAGAAGTCCTCGGGCCTGCCCTGCTCTTCCCACTCGGCCAATGCCAAGCCATTGATGATTTCCAGCTCGAACCATTGGCGCTGCCACGCGGCAGCGTCCACCACCAGCACAGTGTCCTGCTACAGGAACTCGGTGTGAGCGACAAATTGGCTCCATGGAAACAGCCCGTATGGGGCCCTTTCTGCCTGCGCGATCAGTTGCGCTTTGTCCATTTAATGCTCCTTTCTAACGACGCCCTCTTTTTCCCAGCCATGCTCTCACAGCGCAGAAAAATAGCCTGGCATTGTTGTAGACTTCCCGGCCCTCAACCCCCTACTTGAGAACATGGACGTGAAAAAAATCCTGCTGCTCGGATGCATCTCCTCGGCCTTGACCGGCTGCACCTTCACCGGCGCCAATGAAGTCGCACCGGGCGAATACATGATCACCAGCCATGGCAGCATCTTCAATTCCCGAGAAGGCCTGCTGGAAAACATCAACCAGAAAGCCGCGAAAGTCTGCGACGGCAAGCCGTATCACCTGGAAGGCGACAGTGGCGCGAACATGGTGGTGAGTACCACCACGCATATCGGCCAGACGCCCACTACCGTGCTGGGCTTGAAAGCGGTGTGTGAAGGTCGCAAGGACTGAAGCCCATGCCATTGCCGTCAGCTGTGGATGGGTAACGCCAACCCAAACAGCACAAAGAACCCGCCGCAGACTTTGTTGAACCGTCGCCCCGTTCGCGCCAGCCAAGGCCGAACGCGGTGCGCGGCGCTTGCCACGGTGTATTCAACGACAAACTCGACGACCGCGTAGGTCAACGCAATGGCGGCCGTCTGCGCGATGAGGTTTCTGTGTGGGTCGAGGAACGGTGGAATAAACGCGGTAAACAGCAACAAGGCCTTGGGGTTTGACAGGGCCGATACCCACCCTTGGCGGAACAGCGACCAGTGTCGCTGGCTCACCGTGCCGGTCGTATCCAGGCTGACGGGGGCCGAGCGCCACAGGCCGAAACCCAGCCAGATCAGATAAAGCCCGCCGGCCACTTTCAAAGCCATGAACCAGGTGGCCGAAGCCTGGATCAGTGCCCCCAGGCCCAACGCGCACAGCGTCAGCACCATGGCAAAGCCGAGTACACCACCGCTGATGGTGAACAGGGTTTTGCGGCTGCCGTGGAGCGCGCCATGGGTCAGCACCAGCAACGCATTAGGGCCTGGGACTACGGCGATGCCGCAGCAGGTGAAGAAGTAGAGCAACCAAGTCTCGAAGGGCATGATCAGGTCCGGCAACGGTGGATTCAAGCCCGCATCCTGCGAGTGAACGGCTATCATGAAAAGCGCATAATTCACGCCACAGCCATTCGATTAACGAATAGAGACAACCCGCATGCCTTCCAGTGATTTGCAGATCGATTGGCTCAAGTGCTTTGTGGCGGTGGTGGACGCCGGTTCGCTGTCGGGCGCAGCCCATGAGGTGAACCGGTCGCAGTCTGCCGTCAGTATGCAAATGAAGAAACTGGAGGCCGCGCTGGGACGCCCCTTGTTGAACCGTGGCCCGAGGCATCTGCAGTTGACCGATGACGGCCAGACGCTGCTGGGTTATGCGCGTCGTATGCTCGCCCTGCACGCCGAGACCCAGGCGGCGTTTCATGGCGAAACCTTGACCGGGCGCATCCGCCTTGGGGTCGCGGAAGACTATGCGGCCAAGTACCTCACGCCGGTGCTCAAGCGTTTTGCGCCGCGCTACGCCGGTGTGGACATTGAACTGACCTGTGAACAGTCCACCGCCCTGATCCCACGGGTGCGTAGCGGTGATCTTGATCTGGCGCTGGTGTCCAGGGACTCGCCGCACAGTGGCACCTTCCTGTTCAAGGAACCGATGGTGTGGGTAGGCTCGCCTCAGTTCGAACTGTGGCGCCGGGACCCGGTGCCCATCGCCGTCTACGAAAGCGCCAGCCTGGCGCGGCGGTATGCGGTGAATTCACTGGCCCAGCAGGGGCGTCAGTTCAAGGTGGTGTACAACAGCTCCAGCCTCGCCGGCCAAGTGGCTGCGGTCGAGGGCGGGCTCGCGATTGCCGCGATCACTCAGTGCACCGTGCAGCCGTCACTGCAGGTCTTGGGCAGCGAACAAGGGTTGGGGAGTATTGAACCGATGGAGGTGTCGATTCTGCGCAGTCGAGACTCTCGCGGGTCCAAGGCGGTCAACAGTCTGCATGCGTTTATCATCCGTGCGCTTAGGGTTCAGGCGTAGCGCGCGCCCTGTTAATCTGCGGCACCTGCCTTCTTACGGAGCTCTCTGTGAGTTCATCAAAACGCGACAGCACCCGCATCGAACGCCGCCTTGTCGCCGCGCTCACCGACGCCTGCGAAACCGCCAAAGCCGAAATCCCCGGGTTTGAATGGCTGACGCACACGGTCAATTACGCCGACTTCCCCGGCAGCCTGCGTATCACCTGGGTCTTTGACACCCGCGCCAGCCAGGCGCAGGCCGTGGCGACAGGGCTGGACGCGCGTATCCGCGAGTTGACCGCCTCCGCGCTGCACGACGCCGAGATCCCGCCGGTACCGATGGCGCGTTGCGTTCACTTGGATTCTGAAGAAGCCTGCCATGCGCAGCACGGCAGTAACTGGCGTTTGCGCCTGATGCGCTCAGCCAACTAGAGACTGACATCCAACTGCTGGATAATGTCTCCGCCCTGTTCCTCGCCTGTCGATAAGGAAGTCCTGTCCCATGAAGTTGCCGTTTTCCGCTGCCCTGCTCGCGTCAGCCCTGCTGTCGCCTTCCTTTGCCCAGGCCGACGACGCCGCGTTGGTCGACACGCTCAAGGCCTTCACCCGTTGTGACGAGACGTTCTTCAGCCGCCTGAACACGCACCGTGATGCGTGGCAGGCCTATGCCCCGCTCAAGCAGGAAAAGAACTTCACCTGGATAGCGGTGCGCGACCGCACCGAACCCAAGGCCTCGGCAGTGCCGGTGACCGCGCCGGCCATCGCGGGGTTGAAGTTGTTGTCCTATAACGATGAGGTCAGCGATCTCGGCCCGCTGGGCCTGTATTACTTCTGGGGCTTCACGGTGGACGGCACGATGGATGAAGTCGCCCCGCGCGTCGCGGCGTTGCTGGACCAACCCGGTGCGCTGCAAAAAGGCGAGGGGCAATACACGCGCAGCGAGTTGAAGGTGGGCAACAGTTGGCAGGCGATCAAGCCCATGCCGGGCAAGGCACCGGGGCTGCGCAATGTGGAGCGGGTGCTGATCGTGGAGCCGGAGGGCAAGCATTCCCGCGTGAGCTGTTCGGTGCAGGGTGGCGTGAATGCCGGGTTGCTGGCGTTGTTGCGGCCGGACATCGCGCCAGTGGATTACCCGCGCACCGTGGCCGACACCCATCTGGCCGATGTGCCGGTGCCACCCAACGTGCTCCAGGGCCTCGACGCGCCACTGTTGCAGCCCAAATTCAAGACGTTGAGCTACAGCTATCTGTCGAAGAACGCCGCGGGCAAGGACGCGCCGATCACCATCCGGTTCAAGGCCGAGGGCGGTTTGTTGGTGAAGAATGAAGCCTACGGCGGCGCCTTCAATGTGGACCGCCTGATGCTGGCGGACCTGATCCAGCTGAAATCGAAAATGAACGGCGTGGGCGAAGGCCAGGTGCTGCAGACCCGAGAGGCCGAGGTGAAACTGCCGACGAGCTGGGCGCCGGGCCAAACCCTGAGTGCGCACCTGAAGATGGCCAATGTGCCGGTCAAGCCTACCGACAAACCGGTCGAAACCACCTTGACCTGCAAGGTGGGCGAGCGCTTCCCGGCGCGCCAGGTGTTTGCGTCGTTGACGGGTGATGCCATTCGGTTGACCTGCGAGCAGGACGGTTATTCGTCCAATCGCGCGTTTATCGAAGACCTGGGCGTCGCGTTGACGCTGGAGTCGACGTCGAGCCAGACCCACTATGTGAATGAAATCCAGACCCTCGACGTGGTGCGCTGACTAAAGCCCCTGCCCCTGCAAAAACGTGTCGACCTGGCGTTCGAAGCCAGGTCGCTCGAACTTCACGAGCGCCATGCGCCACAGGCCTTGCAGGTAGGTAAGGATCACCGAGGCGGTCACTTGCGGGTCGAGGGCGGCTGGTAGCAGGCCTTGGGCCTGATCTTCGCCCAGGCGCTCGGCCATGATGCCGCGCACCGCTTCCAACCCCTGCTCGGCGCGCTCGCGCAACTCCGGGTCTGACAACACCACGTCCGTCACCATCGCGGCCACCATGCACAGGGGCGATGGCATCTGTGCGCCTTCCAGGTCATCGAGGATCACGCTGAAAAATGCGCGAATACCCTCGGCCGCCGTGGGCGCTGACACCAAGGCTTCCAGGCGCCGCGCCACCACATCGTCTTCGTAACGCTGCACGCAGGCCAGGTACAGCTGCTTCTTGCTCTTGAGCGAGTTGTAGAAGGAGCTTTCACCGATGTCCATGACCTTGAGCAAGTCGCGCAGGCCGGTGGCGACGTAGCCGCGCTGCCAGAACAACACCTTGGCCTTCTCGACGGCCTGGTCGTAATCAAACGCAATTTTTCTCGCCATGGGTCACCTGCCGATTCTGTATCGGCCGATACAATATCATTGACGAGGGATTTCTGCTCAGGCTATTTTGTAGCGACCGTTACAAACCATAGAACCCTGGAGACAGAAATGCCCGCGACATTCGATTTTTCCGCCCATCGCCCCTTGGTATTGCCGCCAGCCACAGAGGCCGTCACCCCGTTTGAGGTGCACGTGCCCCAGGCCGCCATCGAGGATTTGCAACTGCGTTTGCGCCTGGCCCGTTGGCCCGATCAGGAGTTGGTGGAGGACTGGTCCCAAGGTGTGCCGTTGGATGCAGCGAAGTCGCTGGTGGACTACTGGCTCAACGGTTATGACTGGCGCACGTTTGAAGCGCGCTTGAACAGCTTCCCGCAGTTCCGTACGCGGATCGACGGCGTGGGTATTTACTTCATTCACGCCCTCTCGCCGCACCCGAACGCTACGCCCATTTTGCTGACCCACGGTTGGCCCGGCTCGGTGTTGGAGTTCCTGAATGTAATCGAGCGCCTCACCGATCCGGTGGCGTTCGGCGGCAAGGCTGAAGACGCGTTCCATGTGGTGGTGCCGGCGATTCCCGGCTACGGCTTTTCCGACAAACCCACCGAGCAAGGCTGGAATCCGGCGCGCATCGCCCGGGCCTGGGCGGTGCTGATGACGCAGCGGTTGGGTTACAAGCACTGGGTGGCCCAGGGCGGCGACTGGGGTGCGGCCATCACCACCGCGTTGGCCGGCCAGGCACCCGAGGGGTTAAAGGCGGCGCACGTGAATTTGCCGATGGTGGTGCCGGCGCAATTACCCGCCCGCCCCACCGAAGAAGAGCGCCAGGCCCTTGAAGACATCGAGCGTTACGTCAGCGACAAGGCCGGCTACGCCAACCAGATGAACACCCGCCCGCAAACCATCGGTTACGCCCTGAACGATTCGCCGGTGGCCCTGGCCACGTGGATGTATGAAAAGTTCTGGGAGTGGACCGACAACAACGGCCGCCCCGAAGACGCACTCACCCGCGACCAGATGCTCGATGACATCTCGTTGTACTGGTTCACCGGCACCGGCACGTCCAGCGCGCGCCTGTATTGGGAAGGCGTGGGCGCGACCATTCGTGGCGCGGACTTCTTCTCGTCGTCGCGCGGCGGCGTGGAGCATATCCAGGTGCCGATGGGCGCGAGCATTTTCCCCGCCGAAACCTTCAAGCCGCCACGGGCGTGGGCAGAAGCGGCATGGGCCAACCTGTTCTATTGGAATGCTGTGGACAAGGGCGGGCATTTTGCGGCGTTTGAACAGCCGCAGATTTTTGCCGAGGAACTGTGGAAGGCATTCCGGCCGTTTCGCGCAACCACAGGCTGATTGGACCCTTGTGTTTTAGCCGTGGCTGCACTCAACTATGTGGCCTCCCCTCTAGCGAGTATCGACATTGGAACGTTATGAATCGCTGGTCATCGGCTTGGGCGCCATGGGTGCCGCCACGGTGTACCAACTGGCCAAGGCCGGTGTAAAGGTCGCCGGTATCGACCGTCATCACCCGCCCCACACGTTTGGCTCCAGCCATGGCGATACGCGGATCACGCGGTTGTCGGTGGGTGAAGGCGCGCAGTACGTGCCCATCGTGCGTAATTCCCATCGCATCTGGCGGGAGTTGGAGGCGCTGTCGGGGGAGTCGCTGTTCGAACAGTCGGGGTTGCTGGTGCTCACCTCCCGTGAGGATTTCGACCCAAGCGATGAAACCGACTTCACCCTGCGTACCATCGGCCTGGCGCAAACCTACGGTATCGAGCATGAGGTGCTGGACGCGGCGCAGATTCGCCAGCGCTTTCCCCAATTTGCCCAGGTGGCCGACAGCGCCATCGGCTATTACGAACCGGGCGGCGGGTTTGTGCGGCCCGAGCGTTGCATCGAGGTGCAACTGCGCCTGGCCGAGCAACAGGGCGCGACGTTGTACACAGGCGAAACCGTGACCCACATCAGTTCGGATGAACAAGGCGTCACGGTGACCACTGACCAGCGCACCTTGCAGGCCGACAAGCTGGTGGTCAGCGCGGGCAACTGGGCGGGGGGTTTGCTGGGGGCGCCGTTTGATCGGTTGCTCAAGGTCTATCGTCAGCAGCTGTTCTGGTTCGAAACGGAGCCGGATGCGGCGCTGGTCGGCGCGTCTCCTACGTTCATTTTTACCCATGGGCCGGGCGAGGGTTATACCAACTACGGCTTCCCCGCGTTACCTGGCGAGGGCAGTTTGAAAGTGGCGACGGCGCAGTATCACACCGTGTCCACGCCGCAGACGCTGGACCGCACGGTGTCGCCCACCCAGGAACGGGAGATGTACGAGCAACAGGTGCAGGGCCGCATCGCCGGGCTGACGGCCAAGGTGGTCAAGTCAGCGGTGTGCGCCTACACGGTGACGCCGGACCATCATTTCATCATCGACCGGCACCCGAGGTTGCAGCACACCTTGGTGGTGTCGCCGTGTTCGGGGCATGGTTTCAAGCATTCGGCGGCATTGGGTGAGGCGTTTGCGCAGTGGTGCGTGAAGGGCGAGAGCGAGTTGGATCTGTCGTCGTTTTCGTTGAAGCGTTTTGAAGGGCAATCGTTCTAAGGACCAGCCGTTTCAGGGTCTTTGAAAAACCGGCGATATCTGGCTGATACCCTCCCATTAAGGGCGAACACTACAACTGTGGCGAGCGGGCTTGTCCCGCGTTGGGTTGCGAAGCGACCCTAGAAGGATGAATGCGGTGAGTCAGGCACTCTTCGGCCGCTGCTCCTGGGGCTGCTTCGCAGCCCAACGCGGGACAAGCCCGCTCGCCACACGGTACTTATCGCCATCTCTACCTAAAGACCTTGAAAGGGCTGGTTCTAGGGACGAGAGGCTTCAAAAGCTGCGGACCAATGAACCAAACAGATCACCCTCGGGCATTTTGCTCACTGGGATCTCGGCATTTTCAAACCACTCCCGACTGGCCTCAGGGTGCGGGCCGCTCAGCACCACCACGCCCTTTTCATAGGTATACCGCGCCGCCGCGACGTCACCGTTGCGGTAGGTGGCGATGGTTTTATACGACCCTTTCGGAAAGTACGGGCCATCCTGGAAGAAAACGTGGTCAGGCTTGCCCGCCCACGTGACCTGCACCGCGGCGTCGGCGATGCCGGGCACTTCGAAACCGGGGCGGCCGACTTCGCCGTCGAGGTCCTGGGGGATCAGGCCAAGGTTGTTGTCATCCGCCAGGTAGGCGCCCATGCACAAGCCCAAATAGCGCCCGCCGTGGGCGACGTAGTTGCGGATGGCCTCGCTGCGCGCATCACCCAGGCTGCGCAGCGCTGCGGGAATGTCCTGGCCGCCGCCGGGTTGCACGTAGAGGTCATAGCGCGCCAGGGTTTGCGGCGTGATGTCGATCGACTCATCCGCGCCAACAAAATCGATGTGATAGTTGGGGTTGAGTCGATGCAGGGCCTTCGCCACATTTTCGGAACAGTCGTCACAACCCGCCGGGCCCCGGTAGATGGCGACATGGGTGATAGGCGTCGCGGCCTCGGCCGGTGGCGGCAGTAACAGGACAAAGGCAAACAACGTGGCAGTGACGGCTCGCAGGTTCATGGCGATGGGCTCCAGGGCAGACATCCCAAAGCCTATAGCGATCGCGCCGTTCAATCCGTTAACAGTTGTAAACGCCATTCACTTGAGGATAACTGGGGGCCGTGCCCTATTTCGAGAGCGTCCGCCATGTTTGAACTCGCCTCCCTCATCACCTATGTCGCCGTAGTGATTGGCCTGTTTCTGATTCCAGGCCCCTCTGTGTTGCTGGTGATCACCCGCACCGTGCAAGGCGGACGCAAGGTCGGCGTGGCGACCGGGCTGGGCGTGGCGTGCGGCGACTTGCTGCATACCCTGGGCGCGGCGTTGGGGTTGTCGGCGATCCTGATGACCTCGGCCACGGCGTTCAACGCGGTGAAGTGGGCCGGCGCGGCCTACCTGATCTACCTGGGCGTACGCGCGTTCATGGCCAAGACCGGCACACAGGCGGGGCTGACCTTGCCTGCCGTCACCCCGCGCCAGGCATTTTTCCAGGCGGTGGGCGCCGAGGTGCTCAACCCGAAGACCGCGATTTTCTTCCTGGCGTTCCTGCCGCAATTCGTCCACCCGGAATCCGGCTCGTCGCTGGTTCAGTTCGCGGTGCTGGGCATGATCTTCTCGGTGCTCAGTGCGGTGTACACCAGCCTGCTCGCCCTCGCCATCCGCCCCTTGAGCCGAGGCATCAAGGGGCTGTCCAAACTGCGGCGCTGGGAAGGCAAAATCATCGGCACGCTGTTTATGGGCCTGGGGCTGAAGGTGGCGTTGCAGCAGCGTTAGTCACTTGGCAAACGCATACTCCCCGCCCTGCTCCACCGCCTTGCGATACGCAGGTCGCGCCTGGAATTTCTCCACCCACGCTGCCAGGTTCGGGTAGGCCTGCAACTTGCCCTGGGCCCTGGCGATTTCGCCGATAAAGCTCATCTGGACGTCCGCGCCGCTCAGCTCATCGCCAAGCAGGTAGGCTTTGCCCGCGAGCACGTCGTTCAGGTAACCGAGGTAGTTGGCCACTTCCGATTCGATCCGCGGATGCAACGGCGCGCCTGCCTCGCCCAGGCGGCCGACGTAGAGGTTGAGCATCAACGGCAACATGGCCGAGCCTTCGGCAAAATGCAGCCACTGCACGTAGTGGTCGTAGGTGGCGCTGGCGGGGTCCGGTTGCAGGCGGCCCTGGCCGTGGCGGCGGATCAGGTAGTCGATGATGGCGGCGGACTCGATCAGCACCAGGCCGCCGTCTTCGATCACCGGCGATTTGCCCAACGGGTTGATCGCCTTGAGTTCTGGCGGAGCGAGGTTGGTTTTCGGGTCGCGTTGGTAGCGCTTGATCTCGTAGGGCAGGCCGAGTTCTTCGAGCAGCCACAGGATGCGTTGCGAGCGTGAGTTGTTGAGGTGGTGGACGATGATCATTGAAGGCTCCGCAGGGCGAGAGGAATGTCTTGGAAACAGACTACGCCAGCCTCCAAGAGTGCCGACAATTAAATGTCTGCCGATTGTGCAGGCGTTTGGCTGATCGAGGCCCACGCCGCCTGCGCCAGCAACGCGGCGTAGTGATTGGGGCTGTGTTTGACCCGGCCGGATAACCACGCACGGGCATAGCTTTCGGCCGAGCCGATGATCAGCGACAGCAACAGTTCTGCCGGAATATGGCTGAACGCCTCGCGGCGGCCTTCGTCGCTCATCCACTCGGTCAATTGCGCATTGCGCTGCTTGTTGCGGGTGAGCAGTTCGTCCTTGTGCGGGCCGTTGGCCACGGCGAAACGGCTCTGGAACATAAAGCGCGCCCATTCGGGTTGCGCATCCACCCACTCCACATAACTGCGCACCAGCGCTTCCACACCGGCCTGGGCGGTTTGCGCCGGCTTCAGATAGTGGTCTCGCAAGGCGGCCTGATCTTCCAGCGCGGCAAAGAACAGCGCGGCGACGATGCCTTCCTTGTTGCCGAAGTGATGGTAGATGGCGCCCACGCTGGTCTCGCACCGCGCGCGGATGGTTTCGATATTCGTCGCTTCAATACCCACGTCGTTAAAGCTGGCCAGGGCCTCGCGCAGGATGCTGCGCTTGAGGTCGCTGCGCCGGCCCGGGAAGGTGCGCTCGATCAGGTCAGGTGCGTGCATGGAGTGGCTCGCCAAATGTACGGAGTCTAAAGGTACAGCCGCCTGCAGAGAAGGCATGGCTTGACACCCATGGAATTTACAGAATATCGTTCTTTTACAGAATATTATTCTGTTAACCCATTGCGAGGATAATCCATGAGCCAGTTTCTCAGCATGTTCAACAGTGCAGGCCCTGCAGCGTTCAGCCAAATGGCCTGCAAAGTGGCGCCCTACTTCAGCACCATCAACCCGGAAATCGCCGAACTGCGCCCTGGGCATGCGGTGGTCAATGTGCCGTTTCGCAAGGAAATCACCAACCACTTGGCGTCCGTGCATGCCATTGCGTTGTGCAACGCGGCGGAATTGGCAGGTGGGACGATGACGGACGTGTCGATACCGTCAGGTGCCAAATGGATCCCAAAGGGCATGACCGTGGAGTACCTGGCGAAGGCCAAGACGAACATCCGTGCCGTAGCGGATGGCAGCGGTATTGATTGGTCCACCGCGGGGGACAAGATCGTGCCGGTGGATATTTTTGATGAGGGCGAAGTGAAGGTGTTCACCGCCAGGATCACCATGAATGTGAAGATCGCCTGAGGCCATGGCGGCTGGCTCGGCAACTGCCGAGCCACGCTTCAGTGCACCATCGACCACAGTGAAGCACCTACGCCGGTGATGCTCTCCCCCGCAATCAAGCCAGCGGCGGCGGTAATCGCAAAGCGCTCGGTGAGGCTCGGCCAGCGGCAGCTCAGCAGCCAGGTCAGTATCGCGCCCAGGGCCATCATCAGCGAGACCGAGGCCGGCAGCACAAAGGCCAGGCCCAGGGCGGCGGCACTCGGGAGGAAGCGGGCACGATGGGCAGGCAAGGTGCTGTCCAGCACACCGAGCACTACGCCAACCAGGCCGCCGATGGCAATCGCCCAGCGAATGCTGGTGGACAGTGAATCCAACCCATGGGTGAGGGTTTGCGCCACGGCTTTCCAAGTAGCGACCGCCGGGGCCGGCCACTCTTCGGTGAGCAGCATGGTTTGCGGGTCCGGGATCAACGCCAGGTAGGCGAATACGCCAACGATACTGCCGATGAAAATCCCCAGGATCTGCGCGATCACCTGCTTATGCGGCGTGGCACCAATGGCCTTGCCCACCTTGAAATCATTCATCAAGTCGGTGCACTGCCCGGCCGAGCCACCGGCCGTGTTGGCGCTCATCAGGTTGATCGGCACCTGCCCCGGCGCGACGATGCCAAAGCTCAGCTGGGACAGTTGCCCAATGGCGCCGATGGGCGGAATGCCGGTGGCGCCCACCACGCGCGCGGCGACGGCGGCGAGGCAGATCGCCAATGGGATCGTGAGCAACGCCATGCCCAGATTAATGCCGAACAGCAGCGCCTGCAGACTCACCACCAGCACAATCGCCAGCACAAAACCGGCGGCCGGCCCCGGTTTTGGCACCGTCCAGGTCGATTCGCCGCCGGAGTGCGTTGATCGGTACAAGGCCCACAAACGAATCGCCAGCGAGGCCAAGGTGGAACACACCATCAAGCTCACGCCCGGCCACAGCAACCACTCCACCAGCGCGGCGAACTGCGGGCCGCTGCTGCCCGCAGGCAAGGTCACCAGGTGTTGCGCCAACAACCAGGGGCCCAGGCCACCCCACGCGAGCAAGGCGCCGAGCAGCAGGGTTAGGCCCACGCGAATGCCGATGATACCGCCGAAGCCCACCAGCAACAGCGAAGGGTCGGCGGTGAAGGTCAGGCGCTCCAACTGAGCGCTGGGCGACCAGCGCGGGAAGGCCCACATAAAAGTATCGACCCACTTGACCAGCCCGGAGAGCAACGCGGCGCTGAGCAGCACCTTCAAGCGCGTCGCGGCTTCGCGCCCATGGTTGTAGATGTGCAGCAAGGTTTCCAGGGTGGCCATGCCCTCGGGGAATTTCAGCGCCTTGTCATTCAGCAACGAGGGCCGTAGATACCAGGCGATCCAGATGCCCAGGAAACTCACCGAGAACACCCAGGCAATCATGGGGATAGCGTCCAACTGGTTGCCCGTCAGCAAGGTATAGGCCGGGATCGGCGCTACCAGTCCGCCGGAAATGATTGAAGCGGCGGCCGAGGCGACGGTCTGGTTGATGTTGCTTTCATGCAAGGTCCACGGCAGGTGGTCGGTGGAACGCTTGGCCACTCCTTGAAAGATGGCGTAGCCGATCAACAGCGCGATGATCGACATGTTGAACGACCAACCGATTTTCAACCCGGCGTAGACATTGGACGGCGTGAGCAGGATGCCGAGGACACTGCCAGTGATGACGGCGCGCAGGCTGAGTTCGCGGGTGACGGGGCCGTGCGGGAGGGTCGTTGGCGGGGCTGAAGTCATGCGGAGTCCTTTCGGCGACGAAACAGGGCGACCTAGTAAGTGAGCCCTGTAGAAGCCGAAGGTTCCTGTGGTGGGGGAGCTTGTTGTGGTGAGCAAGCTTCCTGTGGTGTGAGCGGGCGTCCTGTGGTGAGCGGGCTTGCCCCGCGCTGGGCTGCGAAGCGGCCCCATTCAAAACACCGCGCATCGTCAGTTAAACCGAGTCGCCAGAGTTCAGGGCTGCTACGCAGCCCAGCGCGGGGCAAGCCCGCTCACCACAGGAAGCGTGGTCACCACAAAAACCTGTTCAGCCCAGGCGAAACCGCGCGGTGTTGTCGCTCAATGCCTGGCTGCCTTTGCTCAAGGTGTCGGCCGCTCGGTTCACAGCCCGCGCGCCGTCGAGCAAACGCCCGGCCGCCTGGTCCACTTGCTGAATATTGCCGCTCACTTCATCCGCCGTCGCCGCTTGCTCTTCAACAGCAGTGGCGATCTGCGCCAGGGTGTCGGTGACGTGTTGCACCGCACCGGCAATCTCGCCCAAACGTGTGCCCAGCCCGGTGACGGATTCAGCATCCGTCAGTGCCTGTTCACACGCGGCGCCCATCAACGTGACCGCCTGGCTGACCGTGGCGCGCAGGCTGTCGACCGTGCCGGCAATCTGCGCCGTAGACGCCTGGGTGCGTTGCGACAAGCTGCGCACTTCATCAGCCACCACGGCAAACCCACGGCCCTGCTCACCGGCACGGGCGGCTTCGATGGCGGCGTTGAGCGCCAGCAGGTTGGTCTGCTCGGCAATGCCACGGATGGTGTCGACCACCGATTGAATCTGCTGGCCCTGCTGGCTGACCTGCTCCAGCGCATCGGCGGTGTCGGTCAGGCGCAGGTTGAGTTGCTGGATGCTGGCCGTGGTGCGCTGGCTGTCGCGGCTGCTGTCTTCGGCGATGCGTCGGGTCTGCTGGGCGCTGTCCGAGGCTTGTTCGCAGCTTTTGGCGACGCCCAGGGAGGTGGCGGCCAACTGGGTCGCGGCGGCGGCGATCTGGCTGATTTGCAGTTGCTGGTCTTCGACTTCGGTCAGGGTGCTGCCCGATTGCGAATTGAGGGTGAGCACCGCCGAGCCGAGTTGCTGCGTCTCGTGGTTGACCCCCAGCAGGCTGGTGCGCAGTTGCACCACCGCAACGTTGAGCGCGGTGCTGATGGCCGCGAGTTCGTCGCGCCCTTCCACCGCCACCTCGACGCACAGGTTGCCGTCGCGCAGGGACTCGGCCAGGGTGGTGATGCCGCTGGCGCTACGGCGGATCGAGGCTTGCAGGCATATGAACAGGTAAAGTGCGGCCAAGGCCAGCAGGCTGAATGTCGCCGCGACGGGAATGAATTTCTGCAGCGAACGATCACGGTAGTAACCCAAGCGCGCGTCCAGCGAATGCAGCGACTGGTTACGCAGCGCGCCGAGGCTGTCGAGCATCGCGTCGACACTGCGTTCGAAGCCTGCGGTGTCGAGCTTGATGGTGCCGCCGAAGACGCCGTCGTCGAGCACCTTGAGTTCGTTGTCCAGCCGTTGCAGGCTGTCGTCGTACTGCGCGGTCCAGGGTTCGAGACCGGCGTATTGCTTGGCCTTGAGCGAGCCTGCCGCCTTGACCAACTGGTCCCGCGCGTCGCCGATCCGACCGCGCAGGTCACGCATCTGCAAGCGGCTTTGCAACGTGAACTGCCCCGACGCGATAGACGACTGGCCGACACTGGCCATGCGCCCGATACGCTCGATCAGGTCAGGGGTGTGCTGGGTGGAAATCTGCATCAGCAGGTAGGTTTCCAGCCACGGGTCGAGGATCAGGCCAGCATCCAGGGTGATCTGCTCGCGCAGGGTTTGCATGGCGGTGAGCGCCGAGGTGAAACGGTCATAACCGTCCGGCCACCAGCCCACCGTGCGCAGGGATTGGGAGTCCATGCCCTTGACTGTCGCCTGCAAGGCGTCGAAGCGCGCGAGGATATCAGCGCTGGCGTTCTGTGCTTTGAGTGAATCGCCCAGGGTTTGCAGGCTTTGCAGGATCACCGGGAAATTGGCGTCGACCTTGTCCATCGCCGCCTTCGCCGCCGGGGTGGGCGCGTGCAGTATGTCCGCCGCCTTCCAGCGTGCGGCCAGGTTGCGCTGGGCCGTCAACTGGCCATCCAACGCGTCCAGGGCCAACAGTTGCCGGACACCGGACTGCTCGCTGGAAATCACGGTCAATTTGTCGCGATAGTCCGAGCCGATCATCCACAGGCTACCCGCCAGGGGCAGCATGAACAGGAAGAACAGGATCTGGAACTTGCGCGCAAAGCCGAAACGCCCCAACAGGCGGATACCCGGTGATAAAAGGCTGTGCATGTCCGACCACTCCCCAAAAACGACCCACGCGGTGCACCGCGGGGTGAAGCCTTGAAATGACTAACGGCAAAATGCCATGTCATTGATTAGCTTGACACTAGCAAGATACGGGCCGCTGTCAGCGCGCCCGAGATAGGCGGCGCGGGGAGCAGTCGCGAACGTAGCGTGCGCGAAAATGGGGCAAAAGCACTCAAGGCCTGTGCAGACCTGTAACAGTGGCCTATCGGGTCGACATGTACCGGTCAAAATTATTGATGTGATCGTCCAGATTATCCTCAAGCATCATCCGGTACTGGTCGCAGAAGTACTTCAACATCGCCTCCCGCGCCTCGGCCATTTCCGCGCCGGACTTGAAGTTGCGCGCGCTGGCCCAGGCATTGAAGCGCGTGGTGCCGAACATCATCGAGGCGCTGACCTGGCCGAGGTTTTCGTGAGCCTGGAGTTGCTCGTTCGACAATTCGATGTGCGCGTCGGCGCGGTCGTAGAAGGTGGGGTCGGTGGCGTCGGCCATGGTGGGTGTCCTAGGTCATCAGGTTTGAATGAAGGGGTATCAGGCCAGTAGCGCGGTAATCCATTTGGCCTGCTGCACGATCTCTTTTCGCTTCTCTTCCGGCACCGCTTGCCGAGCGTGCTCGAAGCTGGCCAGGGTCTTGTGTTTTTGGCGCAGCATACGTTGCCATTTGGCGATGAACACCGGGCTGCTCGCCTGCAGTTGCAGCGGCCCGAAGTACAACTGCTCAGCGGTGTAAGCCACTGGCCCGGCGCGCTCTGCGACAATGATCTCGTAGTAAAAGCGGTTTTCGCGCAGCAACTCTTCTCGAAGGATCGAGTAGCCGTTATCCATCAGCCATTGGCGCAACGGTTGCTCACCGCCGTTGGGTTGCAGGATCAATCGCTCTTGGCCGCTCAGGTGCCGCTTACCGCTTTCGAGAATGTCACGGATAGTCTCGCCGCCCATGCCGCAGACGCTGATCGCGGTGATGCCGTCATCGGGCTTCATGGCCGCCAAACCATCAGCCAGACGCACGGTGATCTGTTGCTCCAGGCCGTTGTCGCGCACGGTACGTTGCGCCGCATGAAAGGGTGTGGTCGCGACCTCCCCCGCCACTGCCATCGTGATCAGGCCACGCCGCATCAATGCTACCGGCAAATAACCGTGATCGGAGCCGATATCGGCCAGGCGCGCGCCCTTCGGTACGTTGGCGGCGACGCGCTCCAGTCGCAGGGATAGGGTGTGTTCGTTCAACGCCCCTGCTCCCCCGAAAAACGGTCCCGGCTGTTGGTCAGATGCAACACCATGGCGGCGCGGGCGGCGTCCGGGTCCTGGCGTTTGATCGCGTTGAAGATCGCCTCATGTTCCAGGTTCGCCAACTGGCCCAGTTGGGCAAAGTCGGCGCCGCCACGCTCATCGCCTTTCACCTGGGTGCGCGGGATCATCGCATTGCCCAAGTGCAGCATGATTTCAGTGAAGAAGGTATTGCCGGTGGCCTCGGCGATCAGTTGGTGAAAGCGTTTGTCTTCCTCCACGCAACTGTCGTTGTTGGCCAGGGACGCCTGGTAGTCGTCGAGTGCCTGGCGCATGTGGGCCAGTTGTTGGTCGGTGCGGCGCACGGCGGCCAGTGCGACGGCTTGCACTTCCAGGCCCAGGCGCAGTTCGAGCATGTTGCGCACGCTGGCCACCGTGTCCACATGCAGGCGCAGGCCCTGCTGGGCGTGCTGTTCCAGCACAAAGGTGCCGATGCCGTGACGTGTCTCCACCAAACCGGACGCCTGCAACTTGGAAATCGCTTCGCGCACCACGGTTCGGCTCACGCCATGCTCAGCCACGATGGTGGATTCAGAGGGCAGCTTTTCGCCGGGTTTCAACTGGCCGAGCAGGATGCGCTGGGTCAGCGCGTCGACCACGCCCTGGGCCAGGTTGGTGGAGCGTTTACGGACAGCGGGTCCATGTTCAATGGGCATAGTGACGAATCCACAGAGTTAGCGGGTGCGAGCTTAACACCCTGTAGGAGCGAGCTTGCTCGCGAAAAACCTGAGCACGCCGCGTTCATCCAGGGTGCCCGCGTTATCTTTGACGTTTTTCGCGAGCAAGCTCGCCCCTACACAGAATGTCGTGTGAGGCAGAAGATCTCAACTTGTATGACAACCAACATTGATCCAGTTACCGTCCTCCGCAAACACCCAGCCCCGAAAACCCATTAAAACCTAATGTATGCTCAAAAAACCTGTTTATAAATACAAAAAAATCACCCACCCCATTGCGACCTGAAAAAAACAACTTGTATGATGTCTATCAACAAGACACGCAAACCCGCATAAAAATAATCAGGGGGAGTTTTGAATTGTGACCAATTCAATCCATGTATCTGCCGTACCCGAAAGTGATCTCGTCCTCGCGCGCGCCGTGAGCAAAGTGAAGCGCCATGTGCTGCCACTGTTCGTGATCATGTTCATCCTCAACTACATCGACCGGGTCAACATCGGCTTTGTGCGCACGCACATGGAGCACGACCTGGGCATCGGCGCCGCCGCCTATGGCTTCGGCGCCGGACTGTTCTTCATCGGCTATGCCCTCTTCGAAGTGCCCTCCAACATGTTGCTGCAAAAGGTCGGTGCGCGTATCTGGCTGACTCGCATCATGTTCACCTGGGGCATCGTCGCCACGCTGATGGCGTTCATCCAGAACGAAACCCACTTTTACATCCTGCGCTTCCTGCTGGGTGTGGCCGAGGCCGGTTTCTTTCCTGGGGTGATCTACTACTTCACGCGCTGGCTGCCTGGCGTGGAACGCGGTAAAGCCATCGCCATCTTTTTGAGCGGCTCGGCGGTTGCGTCGCTGATTTCCGGCCCGCTGTCAGGCGTGCTGTTGCAAATCGAAGGCTTTGGCTTCCACGGCTGGCAATGGATGTTCGCCATTGAAGGCTTGGCTTCGGTGGTGATTGGCTTCTTTGTGTGGTTCTGGCTGGACTCCAAACCTCACGACGCAAAATGGATGAGCCGCGAAGAGCAGGACGTGCTGGTCAATGCCATCGATCAGGAACAGCGCGACCGTGAGGCCCTCACCAGCGTCAAGCCGACCCTCGGCAAGCTGCTCAAGGACCGCCAGATCCTGCTGTTCTGCGCGCTGTATTTCTGCATCCAACTGACGATCTACGCCGCCACCTTCTGGCTGCCGAGCATCATCAAGAAAATGGGTGACCTCAGTGATGTGCAGGTCGGGTTCTTCAACTCGATCCCCTGGCTGATCTCGATCATCGCCATGTACGCCTTCGCCTCGTTGTCGGGCAAGTTCAAGTTCCAGCAGGCATGGGTGGCGGCAGCGCTGTTGATTGCGGCAGCGGGCATGTTCATGTCCACCACGGGCGGGCCGGTCTTTGCCTTTGTAGCGATCTGCTTTGCGGCTATCGGTTTCAAGTCGGCATCGTCACTGTTCTGGCCGATTCCCCAGGGCTACCTGGATGTGCGTATCGCCGCCGCCGTGATCGCGTTGATCAACTCTATCGGCAACCTGGGCGGCTTCGTTGCGCCCACCACGTTCGGCTTCCTGGAACAGACCACCGGTTCGATCCAGGGCGGGCTCTATGGTCTGGCCGGCACGTCGGTGCTCGCAGCGATCCTGGTGTTTTTCGCCAAGACCGCGCCCTCTGCCGCGCTGACGTCACCGAGCGCCGTGCCCACCCGCGCCGCCCTCAGCAAACCTCTTTAAGACCATTCAGGAACTTGCCATGACTACGCCCGTCGTTACTCACTTCCAGGTTATCCCCGTCGCCGGCCACGACAGCATGCTGCTCAACCTCAGCGGCGCCCACGGCCCGTACTTCACACGCAATATCGTCATCCTCAAGGACAGCTCCGGCAACACCGGCGTGGGTGAAGTGCCCGGCGGCGAACGCATCCGCGAAACCCTGGAAGACGCCCGCAGCCTGGTGATCGGCCAACCCATCGGCCAGTACCAGCGCATCCTCAACCAGATGCGCAGCACTTTTGCTTCCCGCGACGCGGCGGGTCGTGGTTTGCAGACCTTTGACCTGCGCATCACCATCCATGCCGTCACCGCCATGGAAGCCGCGCTGCTCGACCTGCTGGGTCAGTTTCTCGAAGTCCCGGTGGCCGCCCTGCTCGGTGAAGGACAGCAACGCGACGCGGTAAAAATGCTCGGCTATCTGTTTTATGTCGGCGACCGCGGTGCCACCGACCTGGCCTACCGCAACGAAGCCGACAGCGACGATGAGTGGTTCCGCCTGCGCCACGAAACCGCGCTGACGGCCGACGCCGTGGTGCGCCTGGCCGAAGCCGCCAAAGCCAAATATGGTTTCAATGACTTCAAGCTCAAAGGCGGCGTGCTGAGCGGCGACGAAGAAATCGAAGCCGTCACCGCCCTGGCCGAACGCTTCCCGGATGCGCGTATCACCCTCGACCCGAACGGCGCCTGGTCATTGAAAGAAGCCATCCGCCTGTGCCGCGACCAGCACCACGTACTGGCCTACGCCGAAGACCCCTGCGGTGCCGAAAACGGCTACTCGGGCCGCGAAGTCATGGCTGAATTCCGCCGTGCCACCGGCCTGAAAACCGCCACCAACATGATCGCCACCGACTGGCGCGAAATGGGTCACGCAATCCAACTGCAATCGGTGGACATCCCCCTCGCCGACCCACACTTCTGGACGATGCAGGGCTCGGTACGCGTTGCGCAGATGTGCCATGAATGGGGCCTGACCTGGGGCTCGCACTCCAACAACCACTTCGACATTTCCCTGGCGATGTTTACCCAGGTCGCCGCAGCAGCACCGGGCGACATCACCGCCATCGACACCCACTGGATCTGGCAGGACGGCCAGCACCTGACCAAGGCGCCGCTGAAAATCGAAGAGGGTTATGTAAAAGTGCCGAGCAAGCCTGGCCTGGGGGTGGAGATCGACATGGACGCGGTCGCCAAGGCCCATGAGGTGTACAAAGGCATGGGCCTCGGCGCGCGGGATGACAGCGTGGCGATGCAGTTTTTGATTCCGGGGTGGCGCTTCAACAACAAGCAGCCGTGCCTGGTGCGCTGATTCAGATGTTTGTAGGGGCGGGTTTGCTCGCCAAATACTCGAGACCGCCGCAGTCCTCCTGAATGCCCGCGTTATCGTTGGCACTCTTGGCGAGCAAGCTCGCTCCTACAATCAAGGATTTAAAGCACCCGATCAAACAACGGCGCCACGTCATACCGCTGCTTCAACATCTGCGCATCCACCAGAAAATCCGCCGTGGCCTGGGCCTCGCTGATAATCGTCGGCGAGATCGGCAGCACCTTGATCGCATCGCGCTTGAACCACACTTTGGCGATGTCCGGCGCCGACTGGTTGGCCTTCGACCAGGCTTCGGCGTATTCATCCACGTGGGTGTTACTCCACACCCGAGCGCGGGTCAGGCGGGCAATAAAGTCCTTGATGATCGCGCTTTTCTGCGCCAGCGCCGGCTCGTAGGCGACGATGTAGGTCGGTGCGCTCATCAGGCCCTTGGCGTTGCGGATCAGGGTGCTGCCTTCTTTTTCCTGCAACGACACGTAGGGTTCCCAGGTGCCGAAGGCGTCGATGTCGCCCTGGGTCAGCGCCAGGCTGGCCTCAGCCGGCAGCAGGTATTTGAAGTGGACGCTGCTGCGCGGCACCCCGGCTTCATCCAGCGCTTTATAGGCCAGTTGTTGGCTCCATGAGCCGTTCCAGATGGCGACGGTCTTGCCCTTGAGGTCGGCCACCGACTGAATGCCCTTGCGCGCGACGATGCCCACGCCGTCGAGGCTGGTCTGGGTGCTGGCGACGACTTTGACCGGTGCGCCATTGGCGGCCAGGCTGATCACCGGGGTGTCGCCGACGATACCTACGTCCAGCGCGCCGCTGGCCACGGCCGAGGCCACCGGCGAGCCGGTGTTGAAGCGCTTGAAGTCGATTTTATAAGGCAAGTCTTTCAGCTCGCCCGACAGCTCCAGCACGATGCGGTTGGAGAAGAACTGGTCACCCACGGTAAGGGTCAGCGGTTCGGCGGCGCCGGCCGATGGCCCATACAAAGCAAGAGAGGCCAGGCCCAGCAAAGACAGCAGTGTTCGACGGTTGATCATGGAAAATCCCACAGGGTTGGAGGGTTGGTTCAACCATCCGTGGGCGTGCAGTCTGGTCGCTGGTCGTAGAAGCTAACGCAATAAAAGCGCGGGGTTTAATACTGTTGGGCACTATCGATAGAACCGTCGTACAGGTCGCTAGCTGCTTTTCGTATTAAAAACTTCGCCGCGCCTGAGTTAGGGTGAGCTCACCAGACCACTGGACCCCAGCACCTGAACCATTTTCTGCAAGGTCCATTGCATGTCGATTCCCGCTTTGAACATCTGGGGCGTACCGCCCACTGCCCGTTACGAACAACTGGCCGCACCGTTTCGCCCGCTCTTTGCACAGATTCTCGCGCAGGCGGCGGTGGCGGATCAGACACGCGGCAGCCTCGCCACCGTGATCCAGCAACTGAACGCCTTGGGCCTGCCGCGCTGGCGCCTGCCAGCGAGTTATGGCGGCCAGGATGCAACGTTGGTCGAGTTGCTGGCGCTGCTCACAGAACTGTCCGCCGCCGACTCCAACATCACCCAGGCCCTGCGCGGGCACTTCGGTTTTTGCGAAGACGTGCTCAGCGCCAAGGACTTGGATTGGCGCGCCAAGTGGCTGGACAGGCTCGGCCAGGGTGCCCTGCTCTCTCCCGGCAGCACTGAAGTCGGCAACCAGGCCCGTGGCGATTTCGAAACCCGCCTGCACCGTGACGAAGCCGGCGCCTTGCGCATCAGCGGCAGAAAGTTCTACACCACCGGCGCGCTCTACAGCGACTTGATCAACACCATCGCGACGGGCGAAGACGGCACGATCTACAGCGTAGTCGTCGACCTCAAGGCCCCCGGCGTGCAGATCGTCGATGACTGGAATGGCTTCGGCCAACGCCTCACCGCCAGCGGCACCTGCATCTTCGACAATGCGCCCGTGGTGGATGACGATGTACGCCCCACCCAACAGCGCTTTGGCCACGGCCAGTCGTTCTTCCAGCTCTACCACCTCAGCACCCTCGCCGGCATCGCCCGCCGCGCCGCCCTCAGCGGTGCCGAGGAACTCAGCCAACGCGCGCGCACCTTCACCACCGGCAATGCCGACACCGCCGGCCAGGACGTACAACTGCTGCAGGTGATCGGTGAAGTCGCCAGCCAAGCCTACGCCGCGCAAGCCATCGCCCAGCAAGCGGCGCAACGGCTGGAGCACACCGCACGGTATGTGATCGCCCATGACCAGCCATTGCACGATGACGATCCGCAGATTGCGCTGGCTGAATTGGAAGTGTGCCTGGCAGTGAACCCGGTGGTGGATGCGACACTGGCGGCCACCACGGCGCTGTTCGATGCACTGGGCGCCAGTGCCACCGCCAGTAACAAGGCGCTGGACCGGCTGTGGCGAAACGCGCGAACCCTGGCGAACCACAACCCGCGCGTGTACAAATCGCGGATTGTGGGGAATTACCTGGTGAATGGGATTTTGCCGCCTGCGCAGTGGCGAGTAGGCGTGGCGAAGGTATAACGGCCATAACTTGGCCCTATGCTGAGCGGGCCTCTGTATGTTGAGCGGGCTTGCTGTGGTGAGCGGGCTTGCCCCGCGCTGGGCTGCGAAGCAGCCCCAAAACGGCTAACGCGTTTTTGCAGGGCGGCTCACAAACCCCAGCACCCGCGCCAGCATCCGATCACACGCCTGCAACTGCGCCACGCTGATGAACTCGTCCGGCTTGTGCCCCTGCTCCATGCTGCCCGGCCCGCACACCACCGTGGGAATGCCGGCTTGGTCGAACAGCCCACCTTCAGTGCCAAAAGCCACGGTGCCGAATTCCCTTGAGCCGCAGAACTGCGCCACCCACTCGGCGGCCTGACTTTCCAGCGACGTGGCCAAACCTGGATAGCTGGACAACTCGCTGAGACTGATCGCCGATTGCCCACTCACCGCCCGCATCGCCGGCAGCAGGGTCTGCTCGGCGTATACCTGTAATTGCCGGGCAACCTGCCAGGGATCCTGAGTCGGCAAGGAGCGCACTTCGAAGTCGAAACTGCAATCCTGCGGGACGATATTCAGGGCCTTGCCGCCGTTGATAAGGCCGGTCTGCACCGTGGAAAATGCCGGATCGAAACGCTGATCCAGATGCTGCGGCGCCTTGAGCGCTTCGCCGAGCCGCACCAGTTCGCTGATCAAGCGCGCGGCGTATTCAATGGCATTCACGCCCGTCGGCGCATAGGCCGAATGGCACGCCGCACCGTGCACGTGGCAACGCATCGCCAGTTTGCCCTTGTGGCCGAGTACCGGCTTGAGTTCGGTGGGTTCGCCGATCACGCACAGCAGCGGTTTGACCGGTTGCCCATGGAATCGCTCGATCAGCGAACGCACACCCAGGCAACCGACTTCTTCGTCATACGACAGCGCAATGTGCACCGGCATACGCAGCGAAGCCTTCGCCAGGGCCGGCACACACGCCAGCACACAGGCGATATACCCCTTCATGTCTGCCGTGCCACGACCGTACAACTTGCCGTCTTTCTCGGTGAGGTCAAACGGCGCCACGCTCCAGCGCTGCCCATCCACCGGCACCACGTCGGTATGCCCGGACAACACAATGCCGGGCACTTCTGCCGGGCCGATAGTGGCGAGCAGATTGGCCTTGCTCTTGTGTTCGTTGTACACCAGCTCGCAGGCTACGCCCTGGTCCTGCAAATACGTGCGCACAAAGTCGATCAAGGCCAGGTTGGATTCGCGGCTGGTGGTGTCAAAACGCACCAGTTGCGCCAGCAGGTCGCGGCTGTTCATCGGTCGTCTCCCGGTACGGCGTAGCCGGGTGCGACCTGTGGGTTGATGGCGCGGTCGATGTAGGCCTGCAACTGCCCGCGATAAGCCTGCCAGAGCTGGTCGAGGGCGCCGATGGGGTCTTCATCCGCCCAGTCCACGCGCAGGTTGACGATGGGCCACAAGAGGTCATCCACCACCACCAGTGCCGCCGAATGCACCGGCCCCGCTTCACCACCGCCTGCCACACCGGCGTGCATCGCCGCCAGCAGGCGGTCGGCCAGATGTCCGGAGGCCTGTTCGAAAGCCGCCACCATGGCGTCGATCACAGCAGGTTGGGCGAGCATATTCCCCGCCGCCACACACTGCTCTCCACTCACCGCATGGTGGATGCCCAGAGTCTGCGCGCCGCTGAAATGCGCCGTGCGGCCTGCGTTATCAATCACCGTCACCTGGCGATACTCACTGTGATCCTGCCCAGCCAAGGCGGCAAGCGCCTCACTCGGCGCCATCCCTTGCTCCAGCAAGTCGAGCACCTGGGGCCCCAGGCTCGGCAAGGTGATGTTCTGCGACGCCACCGCCCCCACGCCGGGCCGCAGCCACGGGCAACGCGCGCCCACGGCAATGCTCGATGAGCTGATGGCGATGCCCAACTGGCCCGTCTCGGCGCAGCGGGCGACAACGGAAAAAGTCATGTGGAGTCCTCAGTCGAGCACGGAAGGGTCTGCGTCGATCATCAACTGCTTCATTTCTTCAAAGTGCTGACGCGAGAAATCGGCAATACCTTCCCAGCCGCGCGCGGTTTTTTCCGCCACTTCATCGGACAACACCCGCAACGGCTGCCCGGTGGACCAGGCGGTGACGAGGATCTGGCAGGCGCGCTCCAGGGTCCAGATATCGTCAAACGCTTCACCGATGGAACCCGCCGTGACCATCACGCCGTGGTTGCCCATCAGCAGCCGACTCTTGCCATCCAGCAGCCCGGCCAGGCGCGCGCCTTCGGCCTCGGTGTCGGCCATGCCGCCGTACAGCTCGTCCACCGCCACGCGGTTGAAATAGCGCGCGGTGTTCTGGTCGATCGGTGGGATATGCGGCTTGGCCAGGCATGCCACAGCGGTGGTGTAGACCGGGTGCAAATGCAGCACCGCGCGGGTTTGCGGCAGCAGCCGATGAATTTGCCCGTGGATTGACCAGGCGGTGGCGTCCACATTCGGGTGATCGGCACAGGATGAATCGTCGGCGTTCAGCAGCAACAGGTCACTGGCGCGGATACGGGAGAAGTGCTTCCACTTCGGGTTGAGCAAAAACTGTTTGCCATCGGCCGATACGGCGGCGCTGAAATGGTTGGCCACCGCTTCATGCATGCCCAGGTGCGCGATGATGCGAAAGGTCGCCGCCAGGTCGATGCGCGTCTGGTCTTCGTGGGATAACGCCATGAATCGGTCTCCGCAGGGCGCGGCCGCACGCGAATGCGGCACGCGCTGATAGGTTTACTTCGGCATCAGTGCCGCGATGTCGGCATCGGTCGGCGCTTCGAAGTTGTACTTCTTGAGCAACGCGGCGTACTCAGGCGTAGCGCGGTATTTTTCCAGGCCGTCGAGCAAGGCCTTCTTCACCGTGTCATTGCCCTTCTTCACGCCGAAGCCATTGAGCACCGGGTAGATCAGGGTGTCGGACGAGATCACCACGCGGCTGCCAAGCTTGTCGATCACGCCACGGGCCACGGCAGCGTCGGTGATCTGCGCTTCAACCGCGTGGGCCAGCAGGGCCTGGGTGGTTTGCGGGTCGGTGCTGTATTCGCTGATCTGGATCGGCTTCAGGCCCTTGGCCACGCAGTACTCGGCCGACAGCTTGTTCATCTGTGCCAACCACGACGTGGCGCCCATCGAGCCGATCTTGTGGCCGCAGAACTCTTCCGGGGTCTTGGGCTGGAAGCTGCTGTCCTTGAGGGTGAGGATCGACTCGCCGCTCTTGAGGTAAGGGATCATGTCGATGACCTTGACCCGCTCCGCCGTGATGTACATCGACGAATTGGTCACATCGAAACGCCCGGCTTGCAAGCCGGTGATCAGGTTGGGGAAACGCGTGTCGAGGGTCTCGACCTTGCGGCCCATGACCTTGCCCAGGCCGTCCATGAACTCGATGTCAAAGCCTGCGGGCTTGTTGTTATCCATGTACTCATACGGGAAGAACGTTACGTCGGAACCGGCGATGATCTTGCCGTCCTGCTGGAACGCCGAAGCCGCCAACGAAGTCATCGCAACCGCAGCGCCCAGCAGGCACACGGCAAGGGGACGAACACTTTTACGAAACGCTGTCATGGTGATTACCTGCAAGGTTTTAGTAAGTAGCAAGGAATGTGGCTAGGCAGTGGCTGAGTCTTGTCCGGCCTGTTGCACGAAGAACGAAGCGCCACGGGGCTTTTGCGGCAAGCGCATGTGGTTGTCCGTGGAACGCACCAAGCCACTTTCTTCACCGGCCACCAGCAGGCCGGCATGTGCGCTGGGCAGAGGGTTTTCGCCGAATGGCAGCGCGTCTTCAGCGGCGTACACGCTGATGAAGAGGGTGCGCGGCAGTTCGGTCTCGTTAGGGCTGGAAGCATGCAAAAGGCGGGTGTGCATGAAGCACACGGAGCCCGCGGGACCGTAGCAGGCCACCGCTTGCTGGCAGTGTTCTTCGACGACAGCGTCGTCCACCGAACCGGTAAAACGCTGGTGCTGCCAGTGTGACCACAGCGGGCCTTTGTGGCTGCCGGGGATCACGTTCAGCGGGCCGTTTTCCGGGGTCACTTCGCTGACCATCAGCAAGGCGGTGACGATATCGTCGTTGCTGTGGGGCGTGAACAGGAAGTCCTGGTGCCACTTCACCTGGGTCGCCGTATGGGGCAGTTTCGAGTTGATCTTGCTGTGGTGAAAGCGCGTGCCGTGGGCGCCGATCAACTGCGCGGAAATCGCCGCCATGCGTGAGTGCAACGCCACACGCTCATAGGCCGCTGAAATCTCGGTGGGCGAACTGACCCGGCGCAGCGACGGGTGATCGGCGCGGTGATCGCCCTCCAGATCAAAACGCTCGCGGCCATCGAGGGTGGCGCCCCAGCCCTGCGCGTGGCTGCGGCTTTCTTCGACCCACTGGTCGAAATCGTGCTGCAACGCGGCCACTTCCTCCGGCGACAGCACGCCTTCGACCACCAAGAAACCGTCACGCTGGAATTGTTCGATTTGCGCTTGCTCGATCATTGTGTTTTTCCTGAACGTTGAAAGGTCACGCCAGCGAGACGTCCTTGAGGAACGCCTCTACGCGTGGGTTGTGGCCGCTGCGCAAGGCGCCCGGCGTGTCGTCGCAGACCACGCGGCCCTTCTCCATGAACACGATGCGGTCGGAGACCTTGAAGGCGAAGTTCATCTCGTGGGTGACAATCACCATGGTGATGCCCTCCTCGGCCAGGGCTTCGATGACTTGCAGCACTTCGTTGACTTTCTCCGGGTCGAGGGCCGAGGTGGGCTCGTCAAACAGCATGATCTGCGGGCGCATCATCAAGGCGCGGGCGATGGCCACGCGTTGTTGTTGGCCGCCGGACAGCTGGTGCGGGTATTTCCAGGCATGGTCGAGCATGCCGACCTTGTGCAGCAGTGCGTAGGCCTGCTGCTTGAGCTCAGACGTCGCGCCCAGCCGATGGTATTTCGGCGCCATCAGCAGGTTGTCAAGCACGCTCAAATGCGGGAACAGGTTGAAGCTCTGGAACACCATGCCGATGTTCAGGCGATGTTCGGCGTGCTCGATGTACTGGGGTTTCTGCGCGCCGACTTTGTTCAGGTGAATAAAGGGCAGGCCATTGATCCTGATCTCGCCGTTATCCAGTTGTTCAAGGCCGTTGAGCAGGCGGATCAGCGTGGTTTTGCCAGAGCCGGACGGGCCGATCACCGACACCACTTCGCCGGGCTGGATCTGCAGGTTGACCGAGCCCAGCACCTCGATATCGTTGTAGGCCTTGTGCAGCCGTGCGGCTTGCAACGCGGGTTCGCCGTTGCTGGTCGGGCGCGCCAAGGCGATGCGCTGTTGGGTGGCCAGGGCCAGCACCGCTGCATCGGGAACACGGGAGACGTTGCGCTGGTTGACGTCGAGAAAGCGCTCCAGGCGTTTAAGCAGGAAGTCGAACACCGTGACGATAAACACGTAGAAAAACGCCACCGCCGCCATGGTCTCGATCACCAGGAAGTTCTGCGAATACAGACGCTGGCCGACCATCAGTATCTCGGTCAGCGAGATCACCGACACCAACGAGGTGAGCTTGACGATAGAGATGTACTCGTTGGCCAGCGACGGCAACGCCACCCGCAATGCCTGGGGAATCACTACGCGCCATTGCGTGCCGAAGAACTTCAGGCCCAACGCCCGCGCCGCTTCGCCCTGCCCTTTGGGGATCGAGAGCAGGCCACCGCGATGGATCTCGGCCACGTAGGCGGTCTCGCAGATCACCAGCGCCAGCAGGCCGGACCAGAACGGGTCGGCCAGGATCGCCGAGGTGCCGGGCAACGCTTGCGGCAGGTTGTAGATAAAGATCAGCAGCACCAGCAGCGGCAGGCTGCGGAACAGCCAGATATAACCACGCGCCGGCACGCTGAGCAGGCCGTGCCTGGATTGCTTGGCCAGCGCCAGCAGAAAGCCCAGGCCGATGCTCAAGACCCAGGTCAGGGTACTGAGCTTGATCACCGTCCACGTCGCGCGCCAGAACTCGGCATCGCCCAGCAAACCAAACATGTAATTCCAGTCGAATGTCATCGTCGCTGTGCCCTGAGAAGTTGATCTACATCGATGGGTTCAGAGTCGTGGCGGGAGGCACTTGGGGTCAATTCGTAAAAGCCGGCCCTTTGAGTAGGGAGAACCTATGCAGTGCCAGGGCGCTTGTTTTCTGTGGTGACTGGGCATGCTGTGGTGAGCGGGCTTGCCCCGCGCTGGGGCGCGAAGCGGCCCCAATCCTGCCCACCTTTTTATAAGTCATCACTCGCCAGCAGATTTTAGGGCCGCTCCGCGCTCCAGCGCGGGGCAAGCCCGCTCACCACAATGCAGCCGGCGCCTGTATTTGGTGCAAGCTCAGCTCACCCCACTCAAGACCCGCACTGCATGCGGATCAAAAAAGCTCGGCGGCGCCATGCCGGGGATGTACTGGTCGGACACAAACATGCGGCAGCGCTCGGCAAACGCCGACACCACGCGCGACAGCTGAGTGTTGCTGGCCGTGGCGTACCCCAGGCGCATCGGCCGGTGGGCGCCGGCCAGGCGCAGGCGGATCACGCGCTTGCCGTCCTGGGACAGGTTCGATTTCGGCCGCGCATTCGCGAAGGAATAGCCGATCCCATTGCCGACCATGGCACGCACCGTTTCGAGGTTGGTGGAGCGCATGATGATGTTCGGCGTGGTGCCGGCCTGGATGAACAGGCTGAGGAAATAGTCGCGGCTCCAGGGCGTGTCGAGCAGCACTACCGGGTAGGCCTCAAGGTCTTGCATGCTCACTGCCGGAGAGTTCGCCAGCGGGTGATACTCGCCGACCATCACATAGGGCGGCAGCTGTGCCAGGGGCTGGAAGTCGATGTCCGGGCTGGTCACCAGGTCGTAGGTCAGGGCGATATCCAGCTCGCCACTGCGCAGTTTTTCCAGCAACTCTTCGTGGTTGCCTTCGGCTTGCGTCAGCCGCACGCCAGGAAACGCACGGCCGAAACCAAACACCAATTCCGGCGTGATCATCGGCGCCAGCGACGCCAGGCAGCCGACCCGCAACGGCCCGCGCACGGTGTTCAAGGACTCCGACGCGATGGTGTAAAGGTTGGTCATCTGCTCCAGGATCAGCTTGGCTTCCTGCATCACCAGGCGCCCCACCGCCGTGAGGGAAATGCCCTGGGCGTGGTGGCGGATAAACAGCTGGATGCCCAGCTCGGCCTCCATATGGGTGATCGCCGCCGAGATCGACGGCGACGACACGTGGATGCGTTCAGCGGCAGCACTGATGCTGCCTGCCTCTCCCGACGCAACGAAATACTCCAGTTGACGCTGAGTAATACGACTGAGCATCACGCCTGCCCCTCAACAATGACTGTACCGGAAGCGTTGCAGGGTTCGTGCCGGGTCAGGCGCCAGGCGATGAGTTGCACGGGCTTCGGTTTTTCCTAAGCACTACCCCGCACAAATGCTGGTTTCGTCGTAACCGGGCCAGTGTGAAGCTGGCGGCATCCCGCTTCCCATGAGTTGCCGTTATGCCGACCCACACCCGCATCCGCATGTTCAACACCCAACAGACCTACCCCAACCAGACGCTGGACAACGACCTGTGCCAAGCCGTGCGCGCCGGCAACACCATTTATGTGCGCGGCCAGATCGGCACTGATTTCGACGGCAACTTGGTTGGTCTCGGCGATCCACGCGCCCAGGCCGAACAGGCGATGAAGAACGTCAAGCAACTGCTGGAAGAGGCGGGTTCTGATCTGTCGCACATCGTGAAGACCACCACCTACCTGATCGACCCGCGCTACCGCGAGCCGGTGTACCAGGAAGTCGGCAAGTGGCTCAAAGGCGTATTCCCGATCTCGACCGGGCTGGTGATCTCGGGCTTGGGCCAGCCGGAGTGGTTGATGGAAATCGACGTGATTGCGGTTGTGCCGGATGACTGGCAGCCCTGAATAACCTGGAGTACGCCATGACCCACCCTGTGTTTTTCCTCAACGGGCCCAACGCCAACCTCTACGGCCTGGACAAAGCCGGCACCTACGGCAGCGAAAGCTTCGCCAGCATCCAAGCCCGCTGCCAAGACCTCGCCGCGACCCTGGGCCTGACCTTGGATTTTCGCCAAAGCAACCATGAAGGCGTGCTGGTGGACTGGATTCAAGAGGCACGACTGAACGCCGACGCCATCGTGATCAACGCCGCCGGGCTCAGCTACAGCTCGGTGCCGATCCTTGATGCGCTGCTGGCCTTCGACGGTCCGATCATCGAAGCGCACATGAGCAATATCTGGAAGCGCGAACGCTTCCGGCACCACTCCTACGTGTCCAAGGCCGCCACCGGTGTGATCGCCGGGTTGGGGGCGCTGGGTTACCAACTGGCACTCACGGCCGTGGCCGAGCTTTTAGAAACATAAGCTTCAGAGACAGCCGAGCTGTTGTGGTGAGCGGGCTTGCCCCGCGCTGGGGTGCGAAGCGGCCCCACACCTGACAGCGAGGTTTGCCTGAAAGAACGCCATGACTTGATCAGGGCCGCTACGCGCCCCAGCACGGGGCAAGCCCGCTCACCACAAATAGTTAACCTATCCTCGGGAACCGACCATGTCAGTAGAAACCATCAACACCCTGGTCGTCGGCGCAGGCCAGGCCGGCGTCGCCATGAGTGAACACCTGTCGCTGATGGGCGTGCCGCATATCGTGCTGGAACGCCACCGCATCGCCGAACGCTGGCGTTCAGAGCGCTGGGACTCCCTGGTCGCTAACGGGCCGGCCTGGCATGACCGGTTTCCCGGCCTCACATTCGAAGGCATTTCGCCGGAAGCCTTCCCCCCCAAAGAGCGTATGGCCGACTACTTCGAAGCCTACGTGGACAAATTGCAGGCCCCCGTGCGTACTGGCGTCGAGGTGCAGCAGGTAGAGCGTCATGTGGGACGACCGGGCTTCAAGGTGACCACATCGACCGGCGTGATCGAAGCCGCCAATGTGGTCGCCGCCACCGGCCCGTTCCAGCGCCCTTCCATCCCGAACATCGTCCCGAGCACCGCGCCGCTGCATCAACTGCACTCTTGCACCTACAAGAACCCCGGCCAACTCCCCGAGGGCGCCGTGCTGGTCGTCGGCGCTGGCGCCTCCGGCTCGCAAATCGCCGAAGAACTGCAAAAGGCCGGCAAGACCGTGTACCTCTCGGTGGGCGAACACTACCGCCCTCCCCGCGCCTATCGCGGCCGTGACTACTGCTGGTGGCTGGGTGCATTGGGCCTGTGGGATGAAGTCAAAATCCAGCCGAAGAAGAAGCACGTCGCCTTTGCGGTCAGCGGTTACGAAGGCGGCAAGACCGTCGACTTCCGCCGCCTGGCGCACCAAGGGATTCACTTGGTGGGCGTCACCGAGGATTGGAAAGACGGTGTCATGACCTTCCAACCCGGCTTGGCCGAGAACGTGGCTCAAGGGGATCGCGCCTACTTTGATGTGCTGCGCGATGCAGATGCCTATATCGAAGCGAACGGGTTGCCGTTTCCCCCGGAACCGCAGGCCTGGGAGTTGTTGCCAGATCCTGAGTGTTTGGTGAACCCAGTGTTGAGCCTGGACCTGGCAGAAGCGGGCGTGACCACAATCCTCTGGGCCACTGGCTTCACGTTCGATTTCAGCTGGTTGAAGGTCGATGCATTCGATGAGAAAGGCGAGCCGTTCCACAAGCGCGGGATCTCGGCGCAAAGCGGGATTTACTTTTTAGGCCTGCCGAATCTGGTCAACCGCGCGTCATCGTTTATCTACGGGGTGTGGCACGACGCGAAGTATGTAGCGGACCACATCGTGTTGCAGAATGAGTACATGGCGTACGGCAAATCCTGACGCCCTGACGATGGTTTGGTGTTTTCTCGATTCATCGGTGTTGTGTCAACATGGGCTCTATTACCCCATGGATTTAGCCAGGGAACAGCCGATAGTGCTGCCCTGGGACACAAGGAAACGATGACGTGGCAACAGAAAAAACCAAGAAGGTGTTTTGGTATTCGGCGTGGGGATTGCTGTTTGCAGGTTTGGCCGGCGTGCTGATAAAACAGGCCTTCGAAGAGACACCCGAGCCCAGCAAACCCAGCTACCTCAGCGACCTGATCATCCTGACCGCGCGAACGACGGCTCGTAATCGAATGGTCAACGAGGACATAAGGTTCGACCGGGCGGAAGCGGCCAACAGCCACGCGATAAGGTTCTATTACACGTTGGTCAATTACGACACCCAGCCTGATAGCTTTGACCTGGACGCAACACTCTCAGACATCACCCAGGCAGTTTGCGCCGCGCAGATGCCAAAAGACTCGTCAATCCTCACACTGGGCGGCACCTTCATTTACATTTTTGGCAGTAAAAACGTAAAAGAGGTTGGGCGATTCGAAATCGACAAGCAGAGTTGTGCTGGCTAACGGTGAAGGGGGCGGATTGATTCGCCCCCCTTTTAATTTTCTGCCGATGCGTCGCCTTAACCCCGCTTCGGCAACTTCCAGTTCGGCCGAATAAAGTGGCAGGTATACCCGTTGGGAATCCGCTCCAGGTAATCCTGATGCTCCGGCTCTGCCTCCCAAAACGGCCCCGCCGGCTCAATCTCCGTCACCACCCGCCCTGGCCATAACTTCGATGCATCCACATCCGCAGCCGTGTCTTCGGCAATGTCACGCTGCTGCTCACTCAGGTAATAAATCGCCGACCGATAGCTCGGCCCCAAATCATTCCCCTGCCGGTTAGGCGTGCTCGGGTCATGGATCTGGAAGAAGAACTCCAGAATCTGCCGATAACTGATTACCGCCGGGTCAAACACGATCTCGATCGCCTCCGCATGGTTGCCATGGTTGCGGTAGGTGGCATTCGGCACATCGCCGCCGGTGTAGCCGACGCGGGTGTGCAGCACGCCGGGGTAGCGACGCAACAGGTCTTGCATGCCCCAGAAGCAGCCGCCGGCGAGGATGGCGGTTTCGGTTGGGTTGGTCATGGTCGGTTCTTCCGCGCAATGGATACAGGCAAGTTATGGGGTTGGGTTGGCAAATACCAAGGGTAAAGGGGGGGTACCCAGACGATCGGTTTCAGGTAATGATGCGCGACCAAAATCAAGGAAGATAACAACAATGAAAACCGCCTTGCGCGCCCTGCTTGTGTTTTGCCTGACCACGTCCGCCCTCGCGGCCGAAAGCCCTGTCGGCTTCAAGACCACCACCCTGCCCGACGCGCAGACCAGCCGCCCGCTGGAAATGGTGGTCTGGTATCCCGCTGCTGCAACCAGCGCAAAACCCCAGCTGATCGCCGACAACGGGGTGTTCATCGGCGCCCTCGCTGTGACAGATGCACCACCGGCTGCCGGTGAGCATCCTTTGGTCGTGCTCTCCCACGGCTACGGCGGTAATTGGGGCAAACAGGTGTGGTTGGCCAGTGCCTTGGCGCACAAAGGATACATCGTAGCGGCAGTCAACCACCCTGGCACCACCACCAAAGATCGCAGCCCGCAGGCCGCCGCTCAATTATGGAAACGCCCGGCCGACCTGAGTCGCGCTATCGACGCAGTCCTGGCCCAGCCCAAGCAATTTGGCGCAGTGGCGAAAAACCGGATTGCCGCCGTCGGCCACTCCCTCGGCGGTTGGACCGTGCTTGAGATTGCCAGCGCGCGTTTCGATCCCGATCTGTTCACCCAAGCCTGCGCCGCACACCCGAAGCTCGGCGGCTGCATGGGTTACCACGAAATGAACCCCGCCGGCACACCCGAAGGCAAAGCACAGTTGGCCGCTGACTTGAGCGACAAACGCGTCACCGCCATTGTGTCCCTGGACCTGGGCCTCGCGCCCGGCTTCACCGACGCCAGTCTGGCCGCACTTTCCGTACCGGCGCTGGTGATCGCGGGTGGCGTGCCCACGGAAGATATGGACCCTAACCTGGAGTCCGCCGCGCTGATCAAGCGCCTGCCCAAAGCCTCGACCCAGTACGTGGAGATCGGCGACGCCACTCACTTCACGTTCATGTCGATCTGCAAGCCGGGCGGCATGGAGCTGATTGAAGAAAGTTCGCCGGGCGATGGCATGATTTGCCGGGATGGAGAAGGGGCTCGGCCAAGGGCAGAGATCCAACAACAGGTGGTAGGACTGATGACTGCGTTTTTGCAGCAATCGTTCAGCCATTGATCAACTGAATCACCCATGGAGCGCAACATGCAAGAAAGCCAAGAGTTGAGAGGGTTACGAGGCTGGCTCGTGCTCATTGTGATAGGCCTGGTCATCTCGATTTCCCGCACGGCCTATAGCCTGCTTGCGGTGCATTACCCTATTTTTGCGGATGGCTCCTTTACCCTGCTGTCGACGCCTGGGACTGAGTTGTACAACCCGTTGTGGGCGCCGATTCTGGTGTCGGAAGCGCTGATTAATGTGTTGTTTGTCGCTACCTACGCGTACCTCATTTACCTCTTCATCACCGAGCACTATCTATTTCCCAAGGTCTATATCGCGACGGTGATTGCTTCGGCGGTGTTCATTCCGCTCGATGCCTGGGTGTGCTCATTAGTGTTTGTAGATGAACCCATCTTCGACGCCAACACGACAAAAGAGCTGGCACGGACATTGATTGCCTTGTTCATATGGGTGCCTTACATGCTGGTCTCCAGACGGGTAAAGGCAACGTTTGTCATGCATAAGCCGCAGAGCGCTGACGCGCACACGGCCGTCGGCTCTTGAGTACGCATGGCTAACCCCAAGGACACCGCCTTCGCCTATCAAGCGGTGTACCGCTACCTCGTCGAGTTGATCGAGGCCGGCCCCGTGCAAAGCGAGCAAAAACTACCGTCCCTGCGCCAATTGGCGCAGCGCCTCGGCGTGTCGGTGTCGACCACCAAATACGCCTATTCGTTGCTGGAGGATGAGGGACGGATCTACGCCCGGCCCAAGCTCGGTTATTTCACGCGGTTGATACCCGCGCCTTTATCGACTGAACGCTCATCCAACCTGCTCGACCAGGTCTTCGCCAACTCCCGCCAACCGGGCATGCTGGCCCTGAGCGCCGACGTCCCGGCCATCCTGCTGTCGCTGGAAAACCCGCTGCTGATGATCGAGCGCGAACTGGCCCGCCACTACCCGCGCGCCCTGACACCGCAGTACCTGCCCTTCGGCGAGCCCGAGTTGCGCGCGGCATTGGCTGAACGCTACACCTGTTCCACGGGCAACTACTGGCAGGCCGATCAGGTGTATATCGGTGCGGACCTGCACAGTGTGTTGGAGCTGGCGCTCAACGCCCTGGACCTGGCAGGCAGCGTGGCGCTAGTAGAGTCGCCGTGTTCGTGGGCGATCCTGCGCCAGTTGCAGGCGGCGAACATCCGGGTGATCGAACTGAACCTGGACGACGACGGTCGTTTCGACCTGCTGGCCTTGAATGAACTGCTCGAACATACGCCCGTCCGCCTGGCAGTGCTGTCATCCACTGTGAACATTCCCCACGGCAGCCGCATGCCCGCCGAGGATAAGCAGCAGGTCTGCCGGTGGCTGGCGGAGCGGGCTATCTGGTTGTTCGAAAACGATACGTACGGCGACTTGTATTTCGCGCCCCAACCGGCGCGCTATCGCGACTTTGCCGACCCACAGAAGCTGCTGGTGTTCTCGACCTTCGACAAGGTGATCGGCTCGGAAGCCCCCTATGGTTATGTGCTGTGCCGGGGATGTGGGCCGCATTTGCAGCGTTTGTTCCTGGAGCGGGCGTTTCGCCTCTCACCGATCCGTCAGAAAGCGATCGCCAAGCTCTACACCTCCAAACGCATCGACGCGCACCTGCACAAGCTGCGGGCCTTGCTGCACGAGTGCATGATCCGCATGAAAAACCTGCTGGACGAATACGCCCAGGGCGCCTTTGAGGTCATGACTGCGCAAGGCGGCGCGTGCTTCTGGCTTGCGGCGACGCACCCGGTCGACATGCGCCAGGTGCTCGAACGCTTGCTGGCCGAGCGCATCGTCATCGCCCCCGGTGAACTGTTCAGCCAGCAAGGCAGCTGGAAACAGCACCTGCGCCTGAGCTTCACCCTCGATTGGAGCAAGGATATCGCCCAGGCCGTGGAGCAGTTGTCGCGCGCGGTTCGTCAGAGCCCGTAGCAGTGCCGTGCCTCTGGGAAGCGGCCGTGGCGAACGTCTTCGGCAAACCGCTCGCAGGCGTCGCGGATCACTGCCCCCACATCCGCGTACTGTTTGACGAAGCGCGGCAGGTGTTCACCGCCCAGGCCCAGCACATCTTCAGTGACCAGCACTTGGCCGTCGCAGGCCGGTGATGCGCCGATGCCGATAGTCGGCATTTTCGAGTCGAGAGTGATCTGACGGGCTACGCCTTCAGCCACGCCTTCGAGCAACAGGCTGAACGCCCCCGCCTGCAGATTGGCCCGTGCGTCCTCGGCAATCCGCGCGCCGGCTTCAGCGGTGAGGCCCTGGGCCTTGAAGCCGCCCATCACGTTGACGAATTGCGGCATCAGTCCTATATGGGCCATCACCGGAATACCCCGCGCCACCAGGAATTCGACAGTGCCGGCCAAGGCCTGGTTGGCCTCCAGCTTCACGGCATCGCAGCCCGTGCGCGCCAGCACCTGGGCGCAATTGCGAAAGGCCTGCTCGTTGGATTCCTGATAACTGCCAAACGGCATGTCGGCAATGACACACGCCAGGCGCGTGCTGTCGACCACGGCGCGGGTGTGGCCGATGATTTCTTCAAGCTGCATGCTCAAGGTCGAAGGCCGGCCATAACCGACCATGGCCGTGGAATCGCCGATCAGGATGAAATCGACCAACGGATCGATCAGCTTGGCGATGGCACTGGAGTAAGCCGTCAGAGAGACGATTTTCTGCTGCCCTTTCATGGCAACCAATTGTGGGACGGTCAGGCGTTTAGTGCGGGTGTGGAGGCTCATCTGGTGTCTTCCGTTGTGCGGTGGAGCACCCGATTATTGGCGAAAGGACAGGCGATTCAATGCACAGATCGGCGCTAAAAAGCGACCCAGTGAGCGAAGCTGGTATCATCCCGAGCCTGAATAACCCGGGTAGAACCACATGAACCGCCAGAAAAAACTCCAGCAGCTCTTCAAGGAAAAAGCCAGGAAGGCCAACGCGAAATTGGCGCCGAAGAAAAAGGATAAATACATCAGCAAGGCGGACCGCGAAAAGCTGGCGGCTGAAGCGGCTCAGGCGCCAGACAGTGCCCCGGAAAGCTGATTCAGCAACCGCTCAATGCCACCTGCGGCCGCTCACCCGCAAAGAAAAACGGTCGCAGACGCACACCCACGCTGTTGCCAATGAACGCCGCCACCAGCCATACCCAGCCATGCAGGCTGCCCGAGGCGATGCCGCTGAAGTACGCGCCGATGTTACAGCCGTACGCCAGGCGCGAACCGTAGCCGAGCAGCAGGCCGCCGATCACCGCAGCCACCAGTGAGCGCGCCGGAATCTTCAGGCTGGGGGCGAAACGCCCGGCCAGGCCGGCGGCCAACAACGCGCCGAGGACGATGCCGATATCCATCACGCTGGTGATGTCTTCCCACACCGGTGCAGCCAGGGCCTTGGCGTTGCCCGGCATCTGCCAGAACGCCCAGCTGGCTACGTCCACACCCAAGCCACTGGCGACCTTGGCGCCCCACAGCGCAAACGCTGAGGTAATGCCCCAAGGCCGCCCCGCCAATGCGAGGGTGGCGTAGTTGAGGAAAGCCAGGCCGATGGCGCCCCACACCAATGGCCACGGTCCGCGCAGGAAGCGGCGCAGGCCTTGGTGATCGCTTTTCACGCCCTCCTCCAATTGACCATGACGGCGCTTTTCCAGGCGCACGGTCACCCGCGCAATGATCGCGAACACCGCCAGGCTCAGGCCCATCGCCGGCACCACGCCGAAGCTCTTGACGATGGACACCGCCGGGAAGGCCGGCAGCGCAAACCACCAGTCCACGTGGTGCGTGGCGATCAGCGAACCACAGATAAAGAAGAACAACGTCACCAGCATGCGCGCATTGCCGCCGCCCACAGTGAACAGCGTGCCCGACGCACACCCGCCGCCCAACTGCATGCCGATGCCAAAGATGAACGCCCCAAACACCACCGACACCCCGGCCGGCGCCACCAGCCCGACCACCGGCTGCCCGAACAAACTGCCCGCCCCCAACGCCGGGAAGAACAACAGCACCGCGATCGCCAGCATCACCATCTGCGCACGCAAACCGGCGCCACGGCGATCATTGATGAACACGCGCCAGGCCGAGGTAAACCCAAAGGCGGCGTGGTAGAGGGTCAAGCCCAGTGCCGCGCCAACCACCAGTAACAGCACCTGGTGCGAGCCGACGCTGTTTTGCAGGAACAAGGCGCCCAGCACCAGGAGGATAAAGGCCACCAACGGCGCAACGGGCTTGCGCGCGGGAGCGAGAGGAACGGAGGTGCTCATGGGGTATCTCGGTAGGTTTGAATGGGCGCGAGTATAAACCCCAACCCAAGACATTGTGGTGAGCGGGCTTGCCCCGCGCTGGGCTGCGAAGCGGCCCCATTAAAAACACCGAGCATCGTCAGTTAAACCGAGTCGCCAGAATTTAGGGCCGCTTCGCAGCCCAGCGCGGGACAAGCCCGCTCACCACAAAAAATCTATATGCCATTGGAAAAAGAGGCTTGGTCAGGTCCGCCCCACCGACCCCGACACCGGAAGATCCCCCAACAACCTGAGCCCGGTGCTCTTCACAAACGTCTCGTAATCCATCGGTTTTTGAATGCGCGTCTCGGCATTGGGCAGCACATACGCCCAGGCACGTTTGCTGGAGGCGTCGTACACCAGCTTGAACAGGCGCGTCGGCACCCAGACCTTGTTGTCCCCGATGGTGCCGTAGCCAGCATCGAACAACGGGCCGGTGAACACATACACATCGCCGCCAGCACGCTTGGCGAACTTGCGCACGTCGGCCTCGACCTTGCTCCAGATCTTGCGGTTGTTGGTCGGGTCTTGCGGCACCATGTTCGACAGCGCGAACGACTGGGCCATGGCGTGGGCGTCAGGCGCATCAGCGGCCGGAGCCTGGTGGCCGCGGTCCACCGCCGGATGCTGGCTGCGGTAGTCACTCAACTCCGCGCGCCCCGCCTTGGGAATGCGTGGGTCGGGGTAGAACTGGTTGGTGCGTTCCTCGCCTTTGGCGTCTTTCAACTGCGCGGCGTTCAGACGTTCGACCACCACCAGCGGCGTCTTGCTGGTTTGCGAGTACAGCACCGCAAAGGTGTCGGAGCACAGCGCCAGAGGCTTCATCGATGCCGGGACGGTGGCGGTTTTGATCGGCGTGGTGGCGGGGAAAAGTTGCGCGCAACCTTCAAACGAACTGCGTTGCTGCGCGGGGGAATAGGGATTGGCCAGGCTGCGAGCGTCGACAGCGGCGCAAAGCAAAACAAGGGCCGACAGCCCGACTGCAATGTTGCGTAGGTACATGCGTTAGATCTTATGGTGAGGGTGAAACGGACGACAGGCTCCGAGGCGCTGAGCCGACAGACGCACGACCTCAGGCGATCGGGCGGAGCTTATGGACCCTCATAAGCCAATTTGGTGCCGCGCGCTCGCCCCGTTATGCCAATAGCGGCAGCATCACCACAAACTCGCTGCCCTTGCCGTGGCCCTCACTCACGCCCGTCACCGTGCCGCCGTGGGCTTCCACCAGTTCGCGCACGACGGTCAAGCCAATACCCAGGCCAGCACTGTTGAAACCGATAGCGTGTGCGTCTTGCACGTAAGGATCAAAAATGAACGGCAAAGCCTTGGCGGTCACACCGATGCCGTTGTCACAAATGCTGATCCTCAGCTGCTCGGCCTCGACGGTGACAACCATCGAGATTTTGCCACCCGCTTGGGTGTACTTGGCTGCGTTACCCAGCAAGTTGTGCAGTATCTGCGCAAGCCTCACCGGGTCGCCGTTCATCAGCAGGCTAGCGTCGGGAAGCGCCACATCAAATTGCTGGTTACGCGCGATCATCACTGGACTACAGGTATCGACAGCAGCATTGAGGATGCGCAGCATGTCCACCTCACGGCAGTGGATGCGCAGCTTGCCGGTGCTGGCGCGCGACACATCCAGCAGGTCGTCGACCAGCTGGGATATATGCTGAACCTGGCCTTCGATCAACTCACGCATGCGCGGCAGTTGGTCGCTGGGCAACCTGACCATGCGCTCGGCGATCATGCTGATGGGTGTCAGCGGGTTGCGCAGTTCATGGGCCACCATCGCCAGGATACTTTTCTGCTGGCCCAGCGCACGTTCGGCGGTGCCCTGAAGGTCCTGAGCGCTGAGCGCGGCGATTACCAACTGCGCATTCGCTTCGCGCAGTTCCTGGAACAGCTGCTGCTCTTCGGCCTGAGGCGCCGCAGTCGCATCGGATTGCGCAAGGAGTATTGCCAGCACCAACTGCTGATTGGCTTCGATCAGTTGTTCGACGTGCTGAGCGTCCTCCAGACGATTGTTCGCGTCGCTCAACTGGTCCTGCAGCGCAGCCAACACGGCGCGGGCTTTAACGGTTTTGCGACCGAGCAGGAAGAGTTCGTGGGCCGCATTGGCGACCCTGCGCTCGTCTTCTCCGGCGCCGTTATTCATACGTCAGCTCAAACATTGTCACTCCCTGTGCGCCGGGTAGTCGGGCGACCACCCAGCAGCCCCTCCTGATCAGGCAGCATCTCGCCGATCTGCAGGCCATCGTCATTGATGTGGTATTGGCGCAACTCATCGCAGTGAGCACTGGCGCGCACCTTGACCACGGCCATGATGCGCAACAATCGGCTGCGTACTTCGATGTAGCGCTGCACGATGATCGCATCGGTCAGGAACGCCGTGCCGTAGGGACTGAAGCGCAGATCGGTGTAGCGGTCTTCCAGTTCCGAGGTCATCAACACGCTGACGCCGGCGCGGGTCAACGCGGTGACCATGCGTGACAACGACTCACGGAAGTCCGCGCGGAACGTCGGCGCGAGGGCCAGCTCAAAGCCCGACAGCGAATCGATGACCACCCGCGTGGCACTCAAGCGGGTGATTTCGCTGAGGAGCAAGTGAACAATTTCGTCAATCGACAGGTCAGGCGCCCGACTGTCTACCAAACCGACCTTCCCGCTTGCGATCAAATCGGCCAGCACCGCGTTTTGCGAGTGGTTGGGGCGTTGCTCAAACACCGCGATAACCCCGGTTTCGCCACTGCGCGCGCCCTCGGCCAGGAAAGTCGCCGCCAAAACGCTTTTACCCGACCCCGAAGGCCCTGCAACCAGCAGTGAATAACCTCGTGGCAATCCGCCGCCGAGCATCTCGTCAAGGCGTGGCACGCCCATTTTCAGGCGTTGCACAGGCAATGTCATCGGTTTATCGACCGGGTTCAGCGCGGCCGGCGCAAAAACCTTGATGCCGGAACTGGCGATACGGAAGGTGTGCAGCCCCGGCAAAGTCGGTTGGCCGCGCATTTTCATGATTTCCAGCTTGCGCACCATCGAATTGCGTTCAACGCTCTGGCGCATCCAGATCAGCCCATCGGCCACGGTGAAAATCGGGTTGGTGTCGGTCTCGGTGAAATACTCGCCAATCAGGAATGTGGTCGCCTGCCAGGTGGTCATCAACATGCCCAGTTGTTGAACGAACTGCGGCAGGTTGTTATTGGGGTTGTGCTGGGTCTGGCTGGCCATCACCACCGAGCGGAAGGAATCGACAAACACCAGCGACGGCGAGTGCGCCTCCACTTCGCTGACAATGCGCCGCAGCACTTCATCCAAGTCTCCGGCCAGGGTGTCGTCGGCCAAGTTGATGTAGCGGATCGACTGGTTGATCGCTTCGTCGTCGAAAAAGTCGAACTGCTGCTGATAACGCAGCATCTTCAGCGGCGGCTCGCCCAGCACCGTGAAAAACAGCGCGGGACGTTCGGGTGTCGCCAGGGCAAACATCATCTGATGCGCCAGGGTGGTCTTGCCACAGCCGGGCGGGCCGGCGATCAGGTTGAACGAAAACTCCGGCAAACCTCCGCCCAGCACCTCGTCCAGACCTGGCACGCCGGTAGCCAGGCGGTTGATAGTTACTTTGGTGCTCATGGCGAATTTTCCTGCGAAGGGGTGTCGCTCAAAGAAGGTGCCCACACGTCGCGCAATAAACGGGCGGTCAGCGAGGGTCCGATCAGCGTGGTGAGCAAGGTGTAGAAGGTGGTCAGCAGCACCTCACCGAAAAACAGCGCATCGGCTTCACTTTGCTCAAGCAATACGACCTTGAGGCCGTCACGGTCGGGCGTTGCCTGCAAATGCTCGTAAGTACCGGCCAAGCGGGCATGGGACGAGGCACTGAGGTGCAGGCTGCGGCGCAACAGTGCGACACAGCCTTGCTGCCCGATGATGGGCGTGAGTGCTGCGTCCATGTCCTGCAATATCGAAATGATCGCGTCGGCGATGCCTGCAATATCAGCGGTGGGACCAACACGGTGCGCCAGAGAAGCTACGATCTGGCGGCTCTCTTCGCTTAGCGTGGACATGAAGGGCTAATATCCGATGAATTGAGACCCAGCCTACACCTTATGGCGCCCAACCGAGGGTTTAATGTGCCACGACTGCCGCACCCGCCCGTTGCCCGGGCTTGAAGCCATGCTCGCGCGCCGCCCACGCGATCACCAGCGCCACTCCGATCAACACCAGCATTGCCCACGGAAACGACGCCACGCCCCAGGTGTCCAGCAACACCCCGCCGACCACACCGCTGCCGGCAATCGCGCTGTTCCACGCCACCACATTCAGCGACAGGGCCACGTCCGCGCCGTCCCCCGCTGCATCGGCCAAGGCGGTCTGCAGCAAAGTCGCGGCGCCGCCGAAACTCAGGCCCCACACCGCCACGCCGACGTAGATCACCTCAGGTACATTCCCCAGGAAGCCGAACACCAGGCTTATCGCCGCAAAGGTCACCAAACTCACCAGCACGGTTTTACGCAGCAGCGGCTCAACCAATTTGGCCGTAAGCCAGATCCCTGCCAACGCGGCGACCCCGAACGCCAACAGCACCAAGTCAACTCGGTCGGTCAAACCGGCAGGCAGCACGAACGGCGCAATGTAGGTGTAGAGCATGTTGTGCGCCAGCATCCAGCTGATCACCACCGCCAGCACCGGCCGTACGCCCGGTGTGGTCAACACCTTGCCCAAGGACAGGCGTTGATGTGCGGGTTGAGGCGCGTAGTCCGGGACTTTCACCAACACCCACGCAATCAGCACCAGGCTCACCGCCGACATCAAGCCAAAGGTCGTGCGCCAGCCCACCAGTCCACCCAGCCACGTACCCAACGGCACACCCAACGACAAAGCAATCGGCGTACCGACCATCGCCAGTGCCAGTGCCCTGCCCTGTTGGTGCGGCGCAACCATGCGCCGGGCGTAACCGGCCAGCAGGCTCCAGGCCAGCCCTGCCGCCACACCGGCAAAGAACCGCGCCACCAGGGTAATGCCGTAGTGAGACGACAACGCGGTGATGGAGTTGAACAGCAAAAAGCCGACGATGGTCAGCAACAACACATTGCGCCGCCGCCACCCACGGGTGGCGATGGTCATGGGAATCACCGCCAGCACCGAGCCCAAGGCATAGGCCGTGACCATCTGCCCGGCCATCGACGGCGAAATCGCCAGCCCCTCGCTGATCAACGGCAACAGGCCCGCCGGTAGCGTTTCGGTGACGATGCAGATGAAGCCGGTCATGGCCAGGGCAAGCAAAGCACCGATGGGCAAACGGTCGGATGACGCCGGTAACGTAAGTGAGGGGGTCACGGGAAACTCCTTTAGCGGGACTTAGATACTGATCGATATAGATGTTGCAGGCGAGCGTCGCGCGTTGTCAACGACTTATGTATCGACTAGTATTTATCTCGCTATCCACCGGAGACCAGACATGGCACAGATGGGCCGCCCCCGCACTTTCGACCGCGAACACGCCGTAGACCAGGCGTTGCACCTGTTCTGGCAGCACGGCTACGACGCCACCTCCCTCGCCCAGCTCAAGGCCGGCTTGGGTGGCGGTATTTCCGCGCCGAGTTTTTATGCGGCGTTCGGCTCCAAAGAGGCGTTGTTCGATGAATGCGTGCAGCGTTATCTGGCAACCTACGCCCAGGTCACCGAATGCCTGTGGGACGAAAGCCTGTTACCGCGCAAGGCGGTTGAAACAGCGCTGCGCCAGTCGGCACGCATGCAGTGCGAAGACGGCCACCCCAAGGGCTGCATGGTAGCGCTGGGGGTGATGAGCGCACCGAGCCCGGAGAATGCGCGGGTGGCGGGTGGGTTGACGCAGTCGCGACGACGCACCAGTGCGGGGATTGTGGCGTGTGTGGAGCGGGCGATGCGCCTGGGCCAGTTGCCGAAAACGCTCAACCCGACCGTGATGGCGACGGTGTTTGACAGCTTCCTGCAGGGCATTTCGATCCTGGCGCGGGACAATGTGCCCCATGCAACCATCGACGCAGCGATCAGCCAACTGCTGTTGACCTGGGATATCGCCGCCTCTACGGCGCCGCCCATTCGTCCCGACACTGCATCAGGAAATCCACAAACGCCCGCACCCGATGCGGCACATAGCGCCCATGGGGATACAACAAGGTAAACGGCCGCGAGCGCCCGCCAAACGGTTGCAACACCTCCACCAGGCTGCCAGTGGCCAACTCCTGCTCGACAATGAACTTGTAGGTCTGGAACAACCCCGCGCCATGCTTGGCCAGGGTCACGCCGCCAAGTACATCGTCGGAGCAACTGTACCCCGCCTCCCCCGCATATTCCTGAGGTTTACCATCCACCTGGAATAACCATGAGATGCGCCGGCCACTGCTCGGCAGTTCGTACTGGATGCATTCATGGGCGGGCAAATCTTCCAACGTCTGTGGGATGCCGGCGCGCTTCAGGTAGGACGGTGACGCCACTACCACCAATTCGCCGTCTTCCAACAGGCGGGCAATCAGCGACGAGTCCGGCTGGGCGCGCACGCGAATGGCCAGGTCATACCCTTCGGCGACAAAGTCGATATTGCGGTTACTGATGTGGATATCCACCGTGACTTGTGGGTACAGCGCACGAAACTTCGGCAGCAGCGGCAACAAGCGGTGATGGGCATAGGTGGTAGGAATGCTGATGCGCAGCAGGCCCGACGGCACGGCCTGTGCGCCCATCACTTCCTGCTGGGCTTCCACCAGTTGGGTCAGGGCCTGGCGGCATTGCTCGAAGAACGTCCGGCCGCTGTCGGTGAGACGGATGCTGCGGGTGGTGCGCACAAACAGGCGTGAACCCAGGCGCTCTTCCAGGCGCGAGATGCTGCGGCTCACGGCAGCCGGGGTGACACCCGCCACCTGCGCGGCGGCGGTGAAGCTGCTGGCTTCGGCGGCGAGGCAGAAGAGTTCGATACTGCCGAGCTGCAAATCTTCGAAATGGCGTTTCATGATCGCTCCCTGGAACAACAGCCGCGAGAAATTGCAGCACGCCTGTACCAGTTGCGCCACCTCTTGATTCAACCCGTATTGCCTGCGCGTTAGCGAGGGTCTTACGAATAAAGGCGCTCCTTAGAGCGCCTTTATTCATTTCAACTCACTGCTCGCCAATGGATTTCACATCAGCCTTGGCAGCGCCACCAATCGCAATGCGTTTAGGCTTGGCTTCCTCCGGTACTACCCTGAGCAAGTCGATGCTCAGTAAACCATTGGAAAGCTGCGCGCCTTGCACCTCGATGTGGTCGACCAGGCGGAACGACAGACGGAACGCGCGCTGGGCGATGCCTTGGTGCAGGTAGGTGATGCCCTCGTTGTGTTCACGTTTGCCGCCGGCGACCGTCAACACGCCCTTTTCCACCTGGATTTCCAGGTCATCTTCCACCAGGCCTGCTGCTGCGATGACGATTCGGTAGTGGTCATCGCCATGCTTTTCGACGTTGTGGGGTGGATAGGTGGTACCGGCCTCGCTGCGAAGCGCCGATTCGAAAAGGTCGTTGAAACGGTCAAAGCCGACAGAATGGCGGAACAGTGGGGCCAACGAAAGAGTAGTAGCCATTGCAAAATCTCCTGAGGTTTCTCCAAGTGATTTGGTACGCGACCCGGATTCGGCATCGCGTAAAACCTAAATAGGTTCAGGCGATAAATTTTCAAGCGGCACCCACAAAAAAATTTTATCCGGTGCACGGGGGCCTGAGGAAATGCGGTAGCTGCGGGCCCACGCCACCGACGATGCCCCGCTTGAACGGCAACTGGCGCGTCGGGCCGTCGGCCAGGGTGGCGAACTCGGCATAGATCTGGTTAAAGCCTGCATCGCTGCAGGCTTTTCTTTGTCCGCTGACCCGTCATGAGAAGGGCTAACGATTCAGTGAAATCAATTCATTTTCACTCAAGCAATCGCCCAGCCTAGAATGTTTGTTAATTAAAGACACTGTAAAGACCTCTGAGTGAAAACCAGATGAGACGTTCTTTCAGGTTTATCTCAGACATCAGGGTGCCAGGGTAATGAGCAAAGCATTCACGTTCAGCATTAAGCGAATTCGTTTCGACGAAAACTATCAACCGTCCGAAAACACGCGCATCACGACCAACTTCGCCAATTTGGCGAGAGGCAAAAGTCGTCAAGAGAACCTGCGCAATACGTTGAGGATGATTGACAACCGCTTTAATACCCTGGCGCATTGGGACAACCCCAAAGGTGATCGTTACACCGTCGAACTTGAAATCATTTCCGTTGAGATGGCTATCGATGCGGACAGCAGTACCAACGCCATCCCCCTGATTGAAATATTGAAATCGAACATTATTGATCACACGACCAACGAGCGTATTGAAGGCATTGTAGGCAATAACTTCTCCTCTTACGTGCGTGATTATGACTTTAGTGTGGTGTTGTTGGGGCACAACAAAGATCAGCCACAATTCAGCACGCCGGAGAACTTTGGCGAGCTGCACGGAAAGCTATTCAAATGCTTCGTCAACTCAGACGCCTACAAGGAAAACTTCAATAAACTGCCGGTTATCTGCCTGAGCGTTTCAAACACCAAAACCTACCACCGGACCGAGAACCAACATCCTGTCTTGGGCATTGAATACCAGCAGGATGAATACTCGTTAACGGATGAATATTTCAAGAAGATGGGGTTGAAGGTTCGCTACTTCATGCCATCCAACAGCGTTGCGCCATTGGCATTTTATTTTTCCGGCGATTTGCTCAGTGATTACACACCTCTTGAGCTGATCAGTACCATTAGCACCATGGACACGTTCCAAAAGATTTACCGGCCTGAAATCTACAACGCCAATTCGGCAGCCGGACAATCCTACCAACCCAGTTTGAAGCATCAGGACTATTCATTAACCCTGATTGTTTATGACCGCGAAGAACGTAGCCGGCTGGCTATCGAGCAAGGAAAGTTTGTCGAAGAGAACTTCATCAAACCCTACCACGCTGTTCTTGAGCAGTGGTCCGCTCATTGCGCGCTTTGACTTATCAGAATACAAGGTCACCCATCGTGAAAAAATTACTACCCACTTCAACTGCTGGCAGCCTGCCTAAACCCGTTTGGCTTGCCCAACCTGAAACGCTTTGGTCACCCTGGAAACTGCAAGACGAGGCACTGGTTGAAGGCAAACACGATGCTTTGCGTTTGTCGTTGCAAGAACAACAAAACGCCGGCATTGACATCGTCAGCGATGGCGAACAAACACGCCAACACTTCGTCACGACCTTCATTGAACACCTGGACGGCGTTGACTTTGAGAAACGTGAAACCGTCCGGATTCGTGATCGCTATGATGCAAGCGTCCCCACGGTCGTGGGCGCAGTGTCTCGCCAAAAGCCTGTGTTTGTTGAGGACGCCAAGTTCTTGCGCCAACAAACCAGGCAGCCGATAAAGTGGGCGCTGCCAGGGCCCATGACGATGATCGACACGCTGTATGACAACCACTATAAAAGTCGCGAAAAGCTGGCGTGGGAATTTGCCAAGATTCTCAATCAGGAAGCCAGGGAACTGGAGGCGGCGGGTGTCGACATTATCCAGTTTGACGAGCCGGCCTTTAACGTCTTCTTTGACGAGGTGAATGATTGGGGCGTTGCCACCCTGGAAAGGGCCATTGAAGGCCTCAAATGTGAAACGGCGGTGCATATTTGCTATGGCTATGGCATCAAGGCCAATACCGATTGGAAGAAGACGCTGGGTTCAGAGTGGCGACAGTACGAAGAAGCCTTTCCAAAGCTGCAAAAATCCAGCATCGATATCATCTCGTTGGAATGTCACAACTCGCATGTCCCCATGGATTTGATCGAACTCATTCGCGGCAAAAAAGTCATGGTAGGGGCCATTGATGTGGCCAACCACGCCATTGAAACGCCCGAAGAAGTCGCCAACACCCTACGCAAAGCGCTTCAATTTGTAGACGCCGACAAGCTCTACCCTTGCACCAACTGTGGCATGGCCCCGCTGCCTCGCCAGGTAGCCAGAGGCAAGCTGAATGCACTGAGTGCAGGCGCGGAAATCGTTCGAAGAGAGCTCTCGAACTAGTGCCGGGCGAAGGCCAGAAAGAGCGCATGGCAGATTTTAAAATGCCACGCCACTTCGGGCCTTCGCGCTTTCATACAGCACCCACTATTCAGGATTCACTATGTCACTCTCCAATACCGCTATCGAGCCATTGTGCTTTCGCGAAGCGCTCGGGCACTACGCATCCGGTATCACAGTGATTACATCCCATGTGGATGATGAGCCGATTGGCTTTACTTGCCAGTCATTCTATAGCGTGTCGATGAGCCCGCCGCTGGTGTCATTCAGCGTCATGTCCAACTCGGCCAGCTATCCCAAGATTCGCCAGGCAGGTCGATTCGCGGTGAATATCCTGTCAGTTGAGCAGGTCAGGATTTCCAACCAGTTCGCCCGTCGAGGCACGGATAAATGGCACGGCATCGAATGGCAGGAATCGCCGCTGGGTAATCCGGTCATTGCCGGCAGCCTGCATTGGCTGGATTGTGAAATCCACGCCGAGCACGTCGCGGGTGATCACCTGATCGTGATTGGTGAAGTGAAAGCGCTGGATTTATCCAAAGAAGCTGTTGCGACGCGGCCATTGCTGTATTTCAAAGGGCAATATTGCAACATAGGTGTGCATGGCATCGTTTGAGGGTTTATTTGTACGGCCCTTTTTTATGTCGCTATCTGCCTCCACGACCTGGACTCGAATCGACCCAATGATTAACAGTCACTTGCTAGCTGTTAGGCGCACTGGGGCCACGACGAAATGTGGCGCAGAAAATAGGTTAGCTGCATAGCGTGGGTCGCATGAATGCGTCACGCCAGGAAAGTTAGTCGGGTTGGGGTGGCTTGTCAAAGCGGGGCAAAGCAATGACCTGTAGGAAAAGGAGGCGCCCTCTGTCAGCTACCGCGCAACCTTCACAAGTTCTATTTGGGTCAGTCTTACTCAAGGATTCAGACAATGTCCTATTACATCAAAAAAGGGGACAGATTTATTTTCCATTCAGCCTAGCAAATGAATAACAAATAAATCTGTCCCCTTTCTCGTATTCAACCTTTCAGCGCTGGCAAAGACAGCACGTCATCGTAATTTGGCCAGTCTTCTCTGGCACGGTTGAGCACACCTTGCATCAACTCGTCCAACTCAGGCACTGGCTGCTCGGGCGGCAATTGATCAAAGGGCGCGGCCAGCAGCGGATGATCAATCTTCTGCGGATTGGCTAAACCTTCCCACTGACGCAGGCGCAGGATATAGAGAATTTCCACCGGCACACGCTCCAAGTGCCAATCCTGATTGAAGTCGTAGGAATTCTTCTGGCTCTCTTTGCCGGTTTGCCAAGTGTGGCGGTCACACGCGGCCAACAGGCAGGGCATCAGGTCGTCGGGGCTGGGAGTGCGCCACTTGGCCAACAAGGCTTCGTAGATGGGTTCGTCGTAAGCATAAGCAGGCCATTGATGCGAGACATCGCCCACCCAATCGGCAAACACACGCAGCATAAAGGCTTGGGCGCGGCGGTGTTGCTCCTCGTACTCAATCACTAATTGATGCCCACGGTTGAGAGCCGCATGGGTGAGATAGCCCTGATGGATGACGGCATCCTTCCAGCCTAACATCGCCATAGCGGCCATCATATTAGTGGCGGTTTGGATGCTGTAGTTCTGGCGCCGTCGATCATTGCCTGCCGCTTTGGCAATAATGTCGAACTGGCCCGCCCAGAAGAACAACTGCCAAATGCCTACTTGGTAATAGCGCAGCCAATGGGCCAATTCCAGAAGCCATTGCGGATTATCTTGTGCGGTTGCCAATACCTTGTGGGCTCGTGTAACGGCCATCCATTCAGAGCTACTACGCGTAACGTTGTCACTATTCGGTACAGGCATTGATGGCTTCGCAAATGCATCACCGCGCTCAACATATTCACGGATGCCGTTCAACTCGTATTCATCTGAGACGTGTGGTCCCTTGGCTATGCGCACCAGGACACTTTTGTAGGAGGGCCATTTTGGGTTTACGCCCGAGCGCTCGCACTGAATTACTTCTTGGTCCATGGTTCCACCTTAAATTCTGCTACACCTGTTTTACCGGGGGCGGGAACACCGACTTTGACTGTTACACCTTGAACCTTGGCTTTTCCTGAATCCAACGCCGCTTGCAAAGCATCACGCAAGGCAGGATCAGAGTCGGCAATTGATTTATTACCCAGCCACCCCTCCAACCGCGTCCTCGGGTCCCCATGCGGCGTACCGGCCTTACTCACGCCATTCACCGAAGACTTCGCATCCATCACTACCACGGTAATCGTATCGCCATTGATCGCCACCGCGCAGCCATCACAGCCGTGGTTGCTACCGTTCTGCAATGGCTTGAAATTGAGGCCGGTTTTTCCATTGAGGGTTTGAAGGGCCAGTTGCTCGCCCAACACCCCATCATTTACAAGCGAACCGGTCTTCCAATTGGGAATAAAAAAATGGGACAGATTTATTTTCTATTCAGCCATAGCAAATGAATAACAAATAAATCTGTCCCTTTCTCGTATTCAACCTTTCAGCGCTGGCAAAGACAGCACGTCATCGTAATTTGGCCAGTCTTCTCTGGCACGGTTGAGTACACCTTGCATCAACTCGTCCAACTCAGGCACTGGCTGCTCGGGCGGCAATTGATCAAAGGGCGCGGCCAGCAGCGGATGATCAATCTTCTGCGGATTGGCTAAACCTTCCCACTGGCGCAGGCGCAAGATATAGAGAATTTCCACGGGCACGCGCTCCAAGTGCCAATCCTGATTGAAGTCGTAGGAATTCTTCTGGCTCTCTTTGCCGGTTTGCCAAGTGTGGCGGTCACACGCGGCCAACAGGCAGGGCATCAGGTCGTCGGGGCTGGGAGTGCGCCACTTGGCCAACAAGGCTTCGTAGATGGGTTCGTCGTAAGCATAAGCAGGCCATTGATGCGAGACATCGCCCACCCAATCGGCAAACACACGCAGCATAAAGGCTTGGGCGCGGCGATGCTCCTCTTCATACTCGATGACCAGTTGATGACCACGGTTGAGCGCCGCATGGGTCAAATAGCCTTGGTGGATGACAGCTTCCTTCCAGCCCAGAATCGCCATGGCTGCCATCATGTTGGCAGCGGTTTGGATGCTGTAGTTTTGTTGGCGTCTGTCATTACCTACGGCTTTAGCCAAAACGTCAAACTGCTCCGCCCAAAAAAACAACTGCCAAATGCCTACTTGGTAGTAACGCATCCAGTGTGTCAATTCGGAAAGCCATCGCGGGTTTCCCGTTGCAGTGGCAAGTACTTTGTGAGCCCTTGTCACCGACATCCATTCTGCACGAGCATCTGTTGCATTGTTTCTGTTTGGAACCATCATTGAAAGCTTCGGCGAAGCATCCTCGCGAGTAACGTACTCGCGAATACCGGCTATCTCATATTCATCCGAGACATGTGGCCCCTTGGCTATGCGCCCCAGCACACTTTTGTAAGAAGGCCATTTCGGGTTTACGCCCGAGCGCTCGCACTGAATTATTTCTTGGACCATGGTTCCACCTTAAATTCTGCTACACCTGTTTTTCCGGGGGCAGGAACACCGACTTTGACGGTCACGCCTTGGACTTTGACGTTTTCAGAACGCAGCGCTGCTCGCAAAGCATCACGTAATGCTGGGTCCGAATCGGCAATTGAGCTATTACCCAACCACCCTCTCAACCTCGTCGCCGGATCTCCGTGCGGTGTACCGGCCTTACTCACGCCATTCACCGAAGACTTCGCATCCATCACTACCACGGTAATCGTATCGCCATTGATCGCCACCGCGCAGCCATCACAGCCGTGGTTGCTACCGTTCTGCAATGGCTTGAAATTGAGGCCGGTTTTTCCATTGAGGGTTTGAAGGGCCAGTTGCTCGCCCAACACCCCATCATTTACAAGCGAACCGGTCTTCCAATTGGGAAGGTGCGACAGCGGGATACTTTCAAATGTCTGCCCAAACAGATCTTCAACCGGGCTGAGCTTCGGTGGGCTGATTGCATCAGGGATAACCTGCACTGGTCCTTTTGCAACCTTCAACTCCACCTTAACGACCTTAGCAGCGACCTTTTCGACGAGCAAGGCCCCGCCTTTTAGCGCTCCCCCCACTCCCGTCGCAAGCGCCGCCACTTCGCTTATCAGCTTCCCGGTTTCACGCCCTGCGTTAAACGATCCACTCGCCCCGGCTCTCTCATACTCCGCTTCTAGATTGTCAATGCGTTGGATATAGGACTGCTTCATGGCGTCCGAGACGTTACCCAGCACATCCCCGCTTTGAACCACGGATTTCAATGCCCGAAACGTCTCCATCGGGCTGCTGGCGGCTTCCAAGATGCCCTTGACCGTATCAAGTAGCCCTTCCGGCACCCCAACCACTGCCCCACCCGCAAAGCTGGCGTCCTGCCCAGCATCGATCAATTCCCACTTCGTATTGATCCTGAGCCGATCCAATGAGTCACTGCTTTCTGCCAGCTCTTTCTCTCTCTGAGCCTTTTGATGATCGCCCAGGTAGTTATACTGCGTAGCATTTTTAGCTACCCAGCCACCCTTCTCGATCGACTTCGCATCAGCATCCTTCTGCGAAGCCGCTGCCAGCACTCCCACAATCTGTGAGCTCATGGACAACAAGGTCTTATCGCCTTTAACCAAAGAGTCCAGATGAACGACTAGAGCTTCGTTGATCCCGGCTGCCAAAGCCCCCGTTCTGAAGTCCCCACCTGTGGCCTTCGAGAGCAAGCCACCCACCATTGCATGAACCACAATTTTAGGAGGGTAGCCTTCCGTCAGTACCCCATGGGTGTAGTCGCCAATGGCATTAAAACTTGCTGCAGCCAATGTATTGAACAATGCGCCTTTGAGTGCATCACCAAAATCACCACCTTGTCCGAGCGCTTTGCTCAGCAGAGTCGACGTACCGTTCTGCAAGGCTTGGTTCGCCGCAAACTGTCCAACGCCGGTCCAGGTGTTGAGGGCTGGCGAAGAGATAACGGCCCCTGTGTTTAGATTGGTCTGCGTGCCTGTCCAACCATCGAAAAGCCCTTTCGTCAGGCCTGCCGTCACGCCCGATATCACGTAGCCCTTCATCGCATCCGATGAGGTGACGTCCTTGAATACTGCCCCCAGATTGCCACGATTATTGACAACGCTGACGCTTGCATTAGTCGCAGCACTTGAAGCAACAGCCCCCACCGCCGCCCCCGTGACACCACCACCCGCCGCAGCCGCAGCCATGGGCCCAACGACCGCAGCCATCACGATCGCGATAATGATCTGCGACGCCGGACCAAGTCCGGAGTTGCTGTATTTGAAGCTGTCGTGGATTTCCTTAACTTGGTGCCAATCCACATCGCCACGCTTTTCTGCTTCCTTTATCCACGCCAATTGCGGGTCAGCTTTGACCATTGCATCAATGGACTGACTAACGGTTTGCTGATTGACCTGCGTTACATCAATTTTCAAACCATCCACCGCTTTGATCGCAATAGCGCCTGCGGCAGCCATTTGCGTTTGACGCACGGTTTCGTCGGTATTGCCTTTGCCTTTGGATGACATCCAAAAAGCATTGTTATTGGACTTCTCGTGGCTTTCCTGATGAAGATCTTTAACACCCTCAAACGTCACGCTACCGCCACTGGCAATGGTCAGATCATTGCCACTTTCCAACTTGGCTGCCTGGTACTTCTGATCACCCTGGCTCTGAATCGTAAGGTCGCCACCGGTTTTTATTTCACTGCCGATGTTGGTGACTTTAGTCACTTCGTCACGCTGGGTTTTCTTGGTGCCCCAACTCCCCTTCTTCTTCATGTCATACAGCGAATAATCGCTGTCTTCTGCCGACAGCAGCGCCAATTTACCGCCAGCAACCAGGTATGCCTCGTCCCCCGCAGTGATCCGACTGGCAATCATCGCCAGATCCTTACCCGCACTCAGCGATACATCCCCACCCGCACTCAGCGCGGTCGAAACCTGACTGACATGATCTTCCTGACGTTTCTCCTTTTTGCTTTTGCGGGAGGAATGTTCCTCATCTGCAGCCGAAGCCAGAATCAAATCACCACCGGCACTCATGTTGATGTCGCGCTTGGCATCGATCTGACTGGCGATCGCTGCGATGTCTCGTCCCGCCTTGACATTCACATCGCGCCCGGCATCCACATCGGAACCGTGTTGTGTGGCGCTGCTGGTTTGCAAGCGCTTGCCCATATCCATCGCATTGCGTTCTTCGGCGGCGACCAAGCTGGCATCGCGCCCTGCGACAATGGTCATGTCGCGACCGCTTTGCAGACCACCACCGACACTGGCAAAGTCTCGCCCGGCGCTGATGCCCAGATCATTCGCTGCCTCAACCCGCGCAGCGCTATCCACATAATCGCGATGCTGCGAATACCCTGCCCCTTTGTCATCCCAACCGGTCACGCTGCGCTCGTTGATTACATCTCCATTGATGGCGGTCAGCGTCACATCGCGCCCTTTGATGATGCCCCCGGCTTTGTTGACGATGTTGTTGCCCGCCAGCAGGTCCAGGCGGTTGCCTGCTTCGATCAGCCCGCTGTTGGTCACATCATTGGCGGCCTTGGCCGACAGGTTGTTGGTGGCGCGCAGGGTGCCAGCGTTGACCAGGTTTTCACCGGCGATCAGGTTCAGGTCGTTACCGGCGATCAAGGCTCCGGTGGGGGCAAGACGGTTATTGGCTTGGGCCAGGTACAGCACCGGCACCAGGACTTTTTCACCGTTCACTTCGTGCTCTTCCAGCCACACGATGTCATGCGTCAGGGCCGCGACCTGTTGCGAGGTGAGACTGACGCCCATCGACAGATTCAGTTGCTGCTTGCTGCTGATGGCGTTGTCCATCAAGTACTTGAACAGTTTTTCGTCGGTGGTCTGGCCGTCGATAAAGCGTTGACCGGTGCGCGCTTGCACGGCCTGCTGAACCAAACGTTGTTCGTACAGGCCATCGCCCAGGCGCTTCCAGCTTTCGTCCGGGTTGTAGCCCAGGCCTTGCAGCAGGTAGTCCGAGCTCATGAATTGCTTGAGGTCGGTAAGTACCGGGTTGGTTTCGATCAGGTATTTGTGCGGCTGCGAGACGGCACGACTGTCCGGCAGGCCCTGGACGCGGCTGATGGTTTGGCCGGCCAATGCCGTGGGCGGGCTGACGGCCGGTGGTTGTACGTGACCGCCAGCGAGTACGTCCTGGGCAGCCGGGGTAAGGCCTGGCAGTTGGGTCTGCGGCGCAGCGATCGCCGCAACGTCGGTACTGCGCGCATTGGTCGACAAGCCCGGCACACTCAGATCAGGGAGAGCCCCGTCTGGCGACGTATGCACAACCCTATCGCCTGGCGTGACGGCAGGCAGGTCGATGCCCGGCCGCGAACCATCGACCGCAGGCTGGGAAGCACCCGCGGGATTGCGCGCGTCAATGCCGTCAACGCGGGTGATGTCGGCACCGTTGGTGCGTCCCGGTAGCCGGGTTTGCACATCGGCGCTGCCTACACCGCCGGTATCGATGGCACTAGCCACTGCATTAAGCAAACCCGCTTCACGGGCAGCCACGGCGACCTGACGCGTGCTGGTGGTGATTTGCGCTGCGCCACCAACTTCAATCACGCGTGCGTGGGTGTCAGGCAACGCTTGTTGACGCTGGGTCGGATCAAGGCTGGCGCTGCTGAGCGTCCAATCCTGATTGCCCACGCCCGCCTGCCCCGTGGTGCCGCTTTGGCCACTTAAACGAAACAACCCGTTCTGCCCGCTGGGCAAACCGAAGCCCGGCAGGGTCAGGGGGTTGACCTGCTGTTGGGCAAGGTCAGGGGGCAACTGTGCATTGAGCACCACCACCTGGGTTTTATTGGCGCCTACGCCGGTGTCCAGCGAACGCCCACCCACCGCCAGCGCGGTCTTGATCACGTTGATGTTGTTGATGCTTTTACTGGCGGTGAGCGCAGCGTTGCCACCGGCCTGAATAATCGCCGGGGCCACCACTTGGGTGCCGCCTTGTACGGCGATGGGTTGGTTGATGCCGGGAAACAGCGACGGACTGAACCGCGCCATCAAGGCCGCAAACGCCGCCTCATCCACTGGCGAGCCCTGCGGGTGCGCGCGGTTATAGGCCTGCACTGCGGCGACCATCTGGTTGTACTGGCCTTTGGAGATTTTGGTAATGCCGCTGTATTCCTGGCTCTGGGAACCGGAACCACCGGTAGCTGCCTGGTTGAGGATGTTTTCGCCAGTAATCGATAGGTCATTGGCGGCCGACACCACGCTGTAGCGGTTGGTGAAGTTCTGCCCGGTTACCACCATGTTGCGCCCGGCGCTGAGGGTGGCCGAAGGCGAGTCGATTTCAAGCACACTCGACACGGTACGGCTCAAGGTCACCGCAGGGCGTCGGTCACTCCAACCGCCGCTGCAATGCTGGGTGCACCGAATGCCCACGCCCACGGACGTCAGTTGCTGGTTGAGCTTGAATTTCTCGCGCTCGTTGACCACGTCATTGGCCGCGATTCTGAGGTCGCCCATGCTCTCGATGCTGGCCGAAACGTTACGCACGCTCTGCGCCTGGGTTCCACCGGCTACACCCGCTACCGTGAGGTTGCCCAGGCTGTAGATGTCCGAATAGTTGTTGGTCAGGCTGCCCAGGTTGAAGGTCGAGTCCTGGCCGCTGAACAGGAATCCGCGTGCGCCGACGCCGCTTGCAGCGTGATCGTTGAGCAGGCTTTGGGCCGTCAGCACCAGGTTCTGTGAAGCCCCCAACGTGCCGGTATTCACAATGCTGCCAGCGTTGATGCGCAAGTCGCCGCTGGAGGTCAAACGCCCACGGTTAAGCAGTTGGCCCCCGGTGGTCAGTTGCGACGCGCCACCGCCTGCCACGCTGGCGGTTTCATTCACGGTTATCTGCGCAGCGCTCAGGCCCAGGTTGCCCAGGCTGCTATAGCGCCCGTTACCGCCGTAGCTGCCGGCCAGCGTCAGATTGGCCGTGCCGTCACTGGCGATCAGGCCATCGTTGTTCCAGTTGCCGCCGTTGCCCGTCAGGCTGTCGGAGGCGAGTAACTGGCCGCTGGCGGTCTGGTTCAGGGTATTGACGTTGACCGTCAGGCGCCCGGCCTGGATCACGCTGCTGTTGGTCCAGCTGTCTGCTGCCAGGGTCAGGCCGCCACGGGTCACCAGGTTGCCGCCGGCATTGATCAGGTTGGCGGTGGCGATATCAAAAGTGCCAGTGCCGCCGTGCAGCAGGCTACCGCCCTGGTTCAGGAAGCCGCCGGCATTCAGGGTCAGGTCAGCGTTGGAGGTTTCCAGTCGACCATTACGGTTATCGAATGCACCGCCGAGCTGGAAGTTGGTTTTGCCGCTGCGGCCCAGCGCGCGCAGTTGCCCGCCTTGGTTGTCGACGCTGCCGCCCGTCACGCTCAGGGTATTGTCGCTTTCAATCACGCCGCTGCGGTTGATCAGCGCGCCACTGGCGCTCAGCTCAACAGCACGACCTGCAATCTGCCCGGCGCTGTTGTCCAGTTGCACACCACTGACTCGCATCAAGCCGGTGGCATACACCCCGCCATTGGCATTGGCGAAGTAGTTGGCGTTGACCACTGCATCGCCGGTCTGCGCAGCGATGAAGCCGCTCTGGTTGTCAAGGCGGTTGGCATTCAGGTCAAGGCGATGGGCCTGGAGCGTGCCGCCTTGGTTATTGAGGTCGTCGCTGATGTTCAGGCCCAGGCCGGTCTGGCCCTGCACCTTGCCTTTGGCGTTGTTCAATCCCACCGCGGTCAACTGCACATCGGCGTCCTGGCTGTAGATCAGACCGTCGCTGTTGTTCTGCACGATACCGGTGCTGGTGATCGCTACGCGGTCTTTACCAGCGAGGGTGCCGCTGCCACTGTTGTTCAGGCCACCGCTGAACAGCGTCAACAGACTTTGGCTGATGATTTTGCCCTTGGCGTCGTTGTTGACCTGCATCGCCCGTTGCAGCAGCAATGGGCCGGAACTGGCAATGCTGCCGCCGCTGTTGTTGAGGGTGCCGAGCAGGTTGAGGGTCAGGCGGCCGTTGGTGGCCAATGTGCCGCCGTTGTTGTTCAGGTCGGTGCCGGTGACGGTCATCGCTTGTTGGGCGTTGATCGTGCTTTGGTTGGTCAGCGTTGCCGCCTGCAGATCCAGCGTGGTGCCACTTTCTATCAAACCGCCATCGACGTTGGTCAACGCACCGGCCACGGTGAGCGTTTGCCCGTCGCCACTGGACAGTACGCCTTTGCCACTGTTATCCAGGCTGGCGGCACTGACGCCCAAACGGCCTTGGCTAACCAGCGCGCCTTCGTTGTTGTTCTGCAACGCGCCGCTCAGGCGCACATCAATTGCACCGCTACGGCTGGAGAGCGTGCCGTTGTCACGGTTGTCGAGATTGTCACCCCTGACGTTCAGACCTTGCCAGCCGGACAGCAGGCCTCTTGCGGAGTTGTTCATCGTGGACGCGTTGACGGTCAGCACTTGGCTGCTGATCAGCTTGCCGGCGCTGTTGTCCAGGTTGCGCGCCGTCAGGGCGAAGCTTTGCTGGCTGGAGATTTCGCCGCCCTGGTTATTCAGGTCACGCAGGTTTTTCAGGGTCAGCGGGCCGTTAGTCAGCAGCAGGCCGTTGCGGTTGTCCAAGTCGCTGTTATTGAGGTCCAGGGTCATCCCCTGCTCGCCCACAACGCGACCGCCCGCCAGCGCCAAAGCGTTGAGGTTTGCGGTCAACACGCCTTTGGCCGAGACTTCGCCGCCGTTGCCCGTGTGGAGGCTGGCAGCGTTGAGGTTCAGGGACTGCTTGGCACTGATCAAGCCTTGGTCCTGGTTGTTCAGCAGGCCATCGCTGGTCAGTTGCAAGTCGCTGCGGCTATTGAGCGTGCCGCCACGGTTGTCGACGGAGCCTGCGTGAGCATCGAGGCTGGCGGCGCCGATCAGGCCTTTCAAGTTAGCCAGGGCTTGATTGACGCGCAGGGTCAGGGCCTGGTTACTCAGCAGCTTGCCGTTGCTGTTATCCAGACTTTGCGCGGCCAAGGTGAAGGCTTGGGCGCTGGAGATTTCACCGTCCTGATTATTGACACTGTTGAGGTTGTTGAGCGCCAGTGGGCCAATAGCGTTGATCAATCCGCCTCTGTTGTTCAGATGGCCGTTGTTCAAGTCCAGACTCAAACCCGCGTTGCTGAACAGCTTGCCGCCCTGCTGATCCAAACCCGTGACGCTGGCGGTCAGTGCCTTGGCGCTGCCGATGCTGCCGCCATTGTTCAACTGTGCGGTGGTCAGGGCCAGGGTGTCGCCGCTGTTGAGACGGCCGGTTTGGTTGTTCAGCTCCCCCGTGGTGATGGCGACAGGGCCTTTGCCGCTGATGACGCCTTGCCTGTTGCCAAGATTGGCGCTTTGCAGTGTCAGGCCGCCGTCGGTGAGCAATTTACCTTCGCTGTTGTTAAGGCTGTCGGTGACGGCGACGCTCAAACCATTGGCGCTGGACAGGCTGCCCTTGCTGTTGTTCAGGCTGTGGGCTTTGACGGCCAATGCATCTTCGCTGCCAAGTACGCCCTGGCTGTTATCGAAGTCGCCTGCGAGGTCCAGCTTCAGCGACTCTTGGCTGAGCAGCTTGCCGCCGTTGTTATCCAGCGATGTGCCGGTCAGGATCAGGCGTTGGCCGTTGAGTTCGCCAAGGGTGCGGTTGATGAGTTGATCAACGGCGAGGTTCAACGTACCGCCTGCGAACACCATGCCCTTGTCGCTGTTGTTGAGTTGTTGGCCGATGACGCTGACGTCGGCGTTGCTGGTCAGTTCACCGGTGCGGTTGTCGACAGTCGCCACGTCGAGTTTCAGCGCTTTTGTGGCGCCTACCAGACCGTTGCGGTTATCGAGATTTGCGCCGCTCAGGTTGAGGGCGTCGGTGCTGATCAGTTTGCCGTTCTGGTTGTCGAGTTTGCTGGCGTTGATCGTCGCAAGCGCCTTGCCCGCGATCTCACCATTGCGGTTGTCCAGCGCTGCGCTGGTCAGCAACAAGGCACCGTCGGCGATCACGCTGCCGCGTTGGTTATCGAACCATTCGCTGGCGCTGAGGGTGACATCGCCACGCCCACTGAGCAGGCCTTCGGTGTTGTCCAGGCGAGTGCTGCGGGCGTCGAGGCTGGCGGCGTTGATATGGCCTTTGAGGTTGGCCAGCAGTTGGTCGACGCGCAGGGTCAGTGCCTGGTTGCTGATCAGTTTGCCGTTGCTGTTATCGAGGTTTTTTGCGACCAGGGTGAAGGCGTTTTGGCTGGAGATTTCGCCGTGCTGGTTGTTGATAGTGGCGAGGTTGTCGAGTGTCAGCAGGGGTGCGTTGATCACCCCTGCGTTGACCAGTTCACCGTTGTGCAGGTCAAGGTTGAGTTGCGTGGTGCTGACCAGTTCGGCGCCGCCCCATTGCGTCAGGCCGGTGAGGCTGGCATTCATGGCGCCGACGCTGCCGATATGCCCGCTATTGTTGAGCTGGGTGGCGCTGAGGTCGAGCTTGTCGGCGCTGATCACGCGGCCGTCGATGCCGTTGGTGAACAGTCCGGTGTTGACCGTGGCCAGACCTTGGCTTTTGAGCAGGCCGTTAGTGTTCTCAAGGCTGGTACTGGTCACTGTGAGGTTTTGGCCGCTTTCGACGGTGCCACCTTGGTTGATTAGCGCCGCTGCGCTCGCAAGGGTCAGCGGTCCTGCGCTGGAAATCTTGCCGCGGGTGTTGTCGATGCGCTGGCCTGCCAGCGCCATCGAGCCTTCGCTGGTGAGCTTGCCGCCGGTGTTGTCCAGGCCTGCCTTCAGTTGAAGTGCCAAAGCACGCTGAGCGCCAACAGTGCCATCGGTGTTATCTACAGCAGTGCCGGTAAGCCGGGCGTCCTGGGCAAAGATCAAACCTTTGGCCTGATTGATCACCTCGGCCATCGCCAATTCCAGCCCAGTACCGGCCAACAACTTGCCGCCACTGTTATTTAGACGCGTGCCGCTGAACTCGATGTTCTGCTGGCTGGAGATTTCCCCGCTGCGGTTGTCGGTGCTGCCGACCTTGAGTTTCAGCACTTTTGTCGCGGCGAGCAGGCCGCCGTTTTGGTTATCCAACGTGTCAGCGTTGAGGCTCAGATTGCCCTGGGCGACCCACTGACCGCCCTGCTGATTGAGCACACCAACCGTGGCGTCCAGATCATCCTGGCTGGCGATGCGCCCCTTGGCGTTTTCGACGGTATCGAGGGTCAGGCGTACCGGGCCCATCGCGCTGGTCAGGCCGTTCTGGTTGTTCAAAGACTGGCCGGCAAGTGCCAGCGCCTGCTTGCTGTTAAGCACGCCTTCGCGGTTGTCGAGTTGGCTGACGCGCAGGTTCAGGCCCTGATTGGCGCGCACCGCGCCGCCACGGTTGTCCAAGCTATTGCTGCGTAGCGTCAGCAGGTTCTGTCCGGACAGGCGACCGGCGCGGTTATCCACACTCCCCGCCTGGATGTCCATCACGCCTTTGGCGAGCACAGCGCCTTTGGCTTGGTTATCAAGCAGGCCGTCGACCTTCAGCGTCAGGCTGCCATCGGTCGCCAGGCTGCCGGACTGGCTGTTATCCAAGCTGGCCGCGGTCACGTTCAAACGCTGGCCGGCGCCCAAGGTGCCGCCTTGGTTGGACAGCGCGCCGGTGGTGGTCAGGTCGAGGCTGATGTCGCCCATCACATGACCGTCGTTGCGGTTGTTCAGGGTCATCGCGTTGACCACTGTGGCGCCGCTGCTGGAAACTTCGCCGTCGTCGTTAAGCAGGTCGGCCCCCAACGTTAACGCGAGGTCTTTGGAACTGCTGAATACGCCGCTGGTGTTATCCAGCCGTTCTGCTTGAGCAGTCAGGCCTGCCGCAGCAATGACGCCCTTGAGGTTGATCAGCGCTTGGTCGACTTTGAGGGTCAGCGCCTGATCGCTGAGCACATGGCCGTCGCTGTTATCCAGACTTTGCGCGGCCAGGACGAAGCTACGCTCGCTGGAAATCTCGCCGTGCTGGTTGGCGACGGAGGCGAGGTTTTTCAACAGCAATTGCCCCGGCGCGTGGATCAGGCCACCGGCGTTATTGAGCGCGCCGAGGTTCATGTCCAGGCTTAAATCGCTGGTGCTGTAGAGCTGACCACCGTTGCGCTGATCCAGGCCGGTGAGGCTGGCGGTCAGTGCCTTGTTACTGGCGATATGGCCGTCAAAACGGTTATCCACCTGCCCTGCCGTCAGCTCCAGGAGATCGGCACTGGTCAGGCGCCCGCCGCTTTGGTTATTCAATGCACCGGTCGTGATGCGCACAGCGCCGTCGCCGATTATTTTGCCGCCGCTGTTGTCGATACTGGCGCTGCTCACGGTCAACGCCATCGCGCTAAGCAGTTCGCCGTTGCGGTTGCTCAGAACGCCGTTGGCGGTCAGATTCAACGCCGCGCCGCTGCTGAGGCGGCCGCCATCGTTGTTCAGTGTGCCTGTTTGCAGGGTCAGACGCTTGTCACTGCGCACGGTGCCTTGCTGGTTGTTCAGTTGGTCGAGTTCCAGACTCAGTGCGCCGTTCGCCAGAAGGCGACCTTTGAGGCTGTTGTCGAACTGCCTGCCGTTAAACGACAGGTCGGAGAGGCTGGACACTTCGCCGCCTTGGTTGTTCAGGCGATCAACTTTCATCACCAGCGACTGGCGTGCATTGAGCAAGCCACCCTCGCGGTTATCCAGTTGCGTGCCGCTTACCTGCATCGGCCCGGCTGCCGTTACGCTGCCGCCACGGTTATCGAATTGACCCATCGCCAGGTCCGCCTGCTGACCGCTGACAAAACGGCCGCCACGGTTGATCGCGATACCACGGGTGGTGACGTCAAGTAACCGGTCCCCTTGCAACAGCCCCTGGCTGTTATCCAGGCTCATACTGCTCAAGGTGGTGGTAGCACCGATGATTTCACCCTGGCGATTGTCCAGGGCCGTGTCGACGGACAGCGTCAGATCATCGCGGACTTTGAGCTTGCCTTCGGCGTTAACCAGGCTGTTTGCGTGCAGGTCCAACCCCGTGGCGGCGACCAAGCCTTTGGTGTTGTCCAGCGCGTTGGCAACGCGCACCACAAGCCCCTGCTCGCTGAGCAACTTACCGCCCCGGTTGTCGAGGCTGCCGGCGGTAAACACCAGGGCCTGGGCACTGGAAATTTCCCCGCCCTGGTTATCGACACTGCTTAAATTGCTCAGTAGCAGTGCACCCGGCGCATGAATCAAACCGCCTTGGTTATTCAGGTGACCGTGGTTCAGGTCCAGGTCGACACCCGCCTGGCTGTGGATATTGCCTTTGGCGCTGTTGTCCAGGCTTGCCGTGCTCACCCGCAATGGGCCGGTTGCGCTGAACAGTCCGGCCTGGTTCAGCAAGTGCGCGCTGATCAACGCGGTAAGGCGACCGTCGCTGGTCAGCTTCCCGCCACTGTTGTCCAAGCGCGTCGCGGTGATGTCCATCGCCTGCCCGGCGAACAGCGTGCCCTGGCGATTGTCGATCAGGCCCACGCTGTTGAGCGAGAGTATCGCGTCGCCTTGCAGCAGGCCCTCGCGGTTATCCAGCGACGTACTGTTGACCGATGCCGTGCGCGCCAACAGCTTGCCACTGCGGTTATCCAATGCTCCGTCGATCTGCGCGATCAAGCCATCGCCGGCGCTGAGCGTGCCACCTTGGTTAGCCAGGCCGGCGGCGCGCACATCCAGGGTTTTAGCCGAGATCAAGCCTTGCGTGTTATCGAGTGCGTGGGCGATGCGCACGGTCAAACCCTGCTCGCTGAGGAGCTTGGCGTGGTGGTTATTCAGGGTGTCCGCGGCCAGGGTGAACGCCTGGGTGCTGGAAATTTCGCCGCCCTGGTTATCGACGCTGGCGAGGTTGCTCAGCAGTAATTGGCCAGGGGCGCTGATCGTGCCACCCTGGTTATTCAAATGACCGTTATTAAGATTGAGGCGCACATCCCCCTGGCCGAAGAATCGACCATCGTTGTGCTGATCCAGACCACTGACGCCAGCATTCAGCATTTGGCCCGCGCTGATGCGGCCGCCCTCACTGTTATCCACTTGGCCGGCGTTCAAGTTGAATGCGCCATCACCGCGCAAGGTGCCACGCTGGTTATTCAACGGGCCACTCGATTGCACAGTGAGGTTATGGGCGACAAGCGTGCCTTGTTGGTTATCAAGGCGACCCAGGTTGAGGCGTGCATCACCTTTGGCGGCAAACAGACCTGTCTGGTTGAGCAATTGCCCGGTGATCGCCGCGACCAACGCGCCGTCGCTGGTGAGCGTGCCTGCGCTGTTGTCCAGGCGGGATGCATTGAGGGTAGCGGTTGCACCTGCCGCCAATGTCCCGCGCTGGTTGGACACCACACCGCTGTTGAGCACCAGGGCGCGATCACCTTGCAGGCGGCCGCGGTCGTTGTTCAATTCACCCGTGGTGGACGCGAGGTCGGTGGCCAGAAGCTCGCCGCTGCGATTGTCCAGCAGGCCTGCGGTATTCGCCGTCAGACGATTACGTGCGCTGAGCTTGCCGCCCTGGTTGTTCAGGTTGGCGGCGTTGATGTCGAGGTTTGACGCCGAAACCAGGCCCAAAGCATTGTTCATCGCGCCGGTGATACGCAGGGTCAGATCGTGGTCGCTGAGCACTTTACCCGCGCCGTTATCGAGGCGGTTGGCGGCCAAGAGGAATGACCGCGTGCTGGAGATTTCCCCTTGGCGGTTATCGACCGTATTGAGGTTATCAAGGGTCAATTGACCGCTGGCGTTGATCTGGCCGTTGCGGTTGTCCCAGTGCCCTTGGTTGAGGTTCAGCGTCAGTGAGTCTTGGCTGGTGAGCGAGCCTTTTTGGCTGTTGTCGAGGGCGCCACTATTGATCTGTACTGCCTGACGCGCAGCAATTCGGCCGCCCTGGTTATTGATCAAACCTGATGCGTTGAGGCTCAACGACTGCCCGGCCGACACCAGGCCTGCCACGTTATGCAACGCTACCAATTGCAGCGTGACCTGTGCCTGGCTCGACAGCTCGCCGCTGCGGTTGATCAATTGCCCGATACCCGCCGTCAGGTTGCCGGTGCTGGTGACCAATCCGCGTTGGCTGTTAAGCAGTTGATCCGCGTTGATTCTGAGGTTGCCTGCGCTGAGAATGCGGCCTTGGTTTTGGTTATCGAGTTGGGTGGCGGTCAGTTGGGCTGCCCGTTGGGCACTCAGGGTGCCGCCCTGATTGGCCAGCTCGCCCGTGTTGATGGTCAAGTCACGGCTGGCGATCACCGTCTTGCCAGTGTTGTCGATGCTGTGAGCTTTTAAGCGCACATCGCCTTGGCCATTGCGGGTGCTATCTGCATTGACGCCCGCTTCGATAATCCCGTTATTGGTCAACCGCCCAGCGGCGTCCAGCGTGATGCTGTCCTTGGCTGCCAGGGTTTGCTGATTGGTCAGTGCGCCTTGGGTACTCACCGACAAGTCGGTCCCGGCATACACTGCGCCTTTGGCCTCTACACTGGCCGCTTTGACCGCCACTGCCGTACCGGCTGAGGTTTGTCCCATGACCACGTTACCCGCAGCGTCAATCTGGATATCGCCACCGGCAACCATGTCCCCGGACAGCTTTACGCCGACGCCTGCTTCGGTCCCAACCAGCTTCACCGCCCCCACGTACATACCGCCCAACGCCGACGAGTCAATCGCCAGGTCCGGCGCCTTGCTGCCGTCCGCTGCACGCGCCGTGGCGTTCAACGTGCGCGCATCCACATCGTTGCGCCCCGCCACGATGGTGAGTTTTTTCGCCTGGATCTGTGCATTGATGGTGGTGGCACGGGTGATGATTTCGAACTGGTCGACGTTGCTGGCGTTGAGGCCGGTGCCTTCAATGGACACGTTGCCCTTGTCCACCTGATAGCGGCTGATCTGGCCGTTTTCGATGACCGCCTTGCCCGTGGTGAGTGTGGCTTGTGGAGTGTTGATAAAACCGCAGCCGTTGCAGCTGATGCCGTAAGGGTTGGCCACGATCACATGGGCCGACTGCCCCGCCACTTCGGTGTAGCCACGCAGTTGGCTGGGGCTGCCGCCATTCACCTCATTGAGAATGACGCTGGCGGCGCTGCCATGGAAATTTGGGTTGCCGACGATAATTCCGCCGAGCTGGGTGGCCTGGGTGCGGTCGGTGGCATTGTTGAGGATGACCCCGTTGGCACCGACGTTGTAGTCGTGGAATTGGTTATGCGACAGCCCATTCGCGTTCGGCGCGGCAATATTCACGATCGGCACACCGTTGCCCGCTTGTCCGAGCGTGGTAGCCGGCCCACTCACCGCAATCCCGTCCGCCTGAGCCAGCAGCGGCTGCCAGAACATGGCGTTGGCCAGTACCAATGCCAACCCGCGCTTGGGCAAGCCCAGGAAGGTGGACCGGTTTTTTACGGCTGCAGAAGGCTGGCGCGCAAGGTAGGCGAACTGGCGAACATCCATGTCATGTCTCGATGCCCAAAGGGCGGTAAAAATTTAAAGGAAGAAATCCATGCGGAAATAGATCGGCGCTTCACGTTCCGTGATCGGGTCCGGTCGTTCCAAAGAGTGTGCAAAGGTCACCGTGGCCGCGACGTTCTTGCCGCGTGCAAACAGTTCCAGGGAATTGCTGCTCATGCGCCCATGCTGCTCGGCGTTGTAGCGACCATGGCGGATCACGCCCTGGTCGTAGCCGAGGCTGGTGCCGTATTCGGCCAGCACGGGTTGCAGCCAGGCCCAAGTCACCGGGCGGCTCCAGCGCAGGTCGTTGCGCCAATAGCCGCCGCTGTCGCCGGAGAGCATCTGATCCTTATAACCACGAATCGATGACTGCCCGCCCAGGCTTATGCGCTGGGGGCTGAACAGCACGTCCTCACTGCGCTGGCCGGTCATCAGGCTGCTGAAGCTCAACGACTCGCCCCACAGCTTGAACGGGTACAGGTAGCTCACGGTTGCGGTGTATTTGCGGTAGCGCGCATCAGCCTGACCCGGCCGTGGGTTGTGATTAGCCTGGGCGTCGAAGGCGCCAATGCCGTCCTGCATGCCCAGGTCGATGTTAAGGAATGACTCGCCAATGCGCCGACCGTGGTTGATGCCGAACTGCGCTTCGCTGAGACGGTTGCTGCTCAGGGCCAGCTTGCTGTCTTCGATGAAATTATTGGTACGCAGGTAAGCCACGCCAGTGCTGAGGGAGGTTTTGCTCAGCGCGTCACGGTGAATGACTCGCTCCAGGCGCAACTGGTGGCTCTGGCTGTCGCCCGACTGCTTGAAGTTGAAGTTGTTGGCCTGGGCCAGGGAGCGGTATTCGGACTCGCTGTAGCTGTAATTGAGGTTCCACCAGCCAAACGGCAGGTTGTAATTGAGCATCGAGTTACGCGAGGTTTTCTGGTGGTCGCTGACGGCATCATGACCGCCACGCAGGGAAAGCTGGTCGGCAAGGCCAAGCGGGTTATCCCAATCGAGACTGGCGCCCCATTGCTGCTCACCAGTGCTGCGCTGACCGCCGTTATGGCGTGACAGTCCAACGCGCCAGGGTTTTTGCGGGGTGTTTTTGACCAGTACATCGCTGCCGCCCACTTCTTTACCCGGCGCCAACTCCATCTGAGCCTGATTCGACGGCAGGCGGTTCAACTGATCGACCATCTGCTCAATTTCGCGCAGGTTAAGCAATTCACCCGGTTTACCTGGAAAGCTCATCCCGAGTTGGCGGTCGGTGATGCCGCTGCCCTGCGCGCCCTTCAACTCTTCCAGCCGGCCTTCGACTACTTGGATCTTGAGCACGCCACTGGAGAGGTCCTGTTGGAGCAAGTAGGCACGGCTGGTAACCAGCCCTTTGGCCAGGTAGCGGTCAGTGATGACCTTGAGCACCTCATTGAGTTGCGGCACCCCCAGGCACTGGCCAATGTAGGGCTGGATCAGCGCTTGGCGTTCGCGTTCAGAGAGCGCGTCGGCACCGGAAACTTCGAGGGTCTTGATGGGAAAGCAACGAGTGTCGACGGGGGCCGTTGGCGCAGTGGGCGCGACGGTTTTCCCTGGCAGGTCCTTGAGCTCTTCGAGACGACGCTGCTGCTCTTCGAGCAAACGGTCCTGACGGTCACGAATCAGATCGGTGATGCCCGGCGTGCTCTGCGGGGGGGCGGCTTGAGCCAATCCGGCTGCGCTCAGGCAAAAAAAAGCGGACAGCAGGCCGAGCCCGGTCCGGCGTAACAAACGCCACATCAATAGATCCCTCTATATGGCACAGAGCCATCAACGAGCGGCGATCATAGGGTGGCGATATAGTGGCGTCAATTAAATGTATGGATTTGTTTCAACATCGATACAGAGACGGCTGAATGCTGGCCGCGCTGTAGGTTTGATCACCCTGGAGAAATCCAAGGCAAAAAAAAGCCTGCATCTCTGCAGGCTTTTTTTATGTCGCTATCTGGCTCCACGACCTGGACTCAAGGACCCAATGATTAACAATCACGCGCTAGCTGTTAGGCGCACAGGGGCCAAGAAGAAATGTGGTGCAGAAATAGATTAGCAGCAAAGCGTGGATCGCATGAATGCTTCACGTCAGGAAATTTAGTCGGGTTGGGGTGGCTTGGCAAATCAATGAGCTGTAGGAAAAGGAGGCGCCCTCTGTCAGCTACTGAGCAACCTTCATGCCTCACCTAACTTCCTGACCAATGTACCTGCCATTAGCTTCAACGTTTCATAAGGAGTCAGGGAAGTTTACAGAGGGGGTCATTTGGTCGAAGTCTACGGAGATGCTTTTCAGGGGTGTGCCGCGCAGTTTGTACTTGGCGATGGCCATGACTGAACCAGAGGAAAAAGCTGATCGATTCAGGTTGATGAACGACCTCGGCATCAATGATACTGGACGCCACAATGGCTATGGCGAAAGTCTTTGATCAGAATCGAGGAATTCGTTGCGCTTAGAATACGGTTCAACAATGTGGGTTGGAGCTCGATGGCTGGATGCTTCAAAAAAACACACCCAGCCAAAACCCAAAGTTATGACTCAGGAAATCTCAGGAATATCGATTTCGTGCTCCGAGTACGCAAAATCTCTGACCTGCGACCAACACTCGAGCTTTTTGGCCCATTCAGAAATCATCTTCCCTCCAGAGCCGCGATGAAGCGCGTCGTTAACTTCATGAGACCAAACAGCTAATTGGCGTTGTAATTCAGGCGAGATCGCTTGGGATTGCCAAACGCGGGAAAAATCGAATTTGTCCCCGAGTTTAAGTGCGAGAACGGAGATAGTGTAAACAGTAATATTGCCTTGGAATGCCGGAAACAGAGGTCTAATAACCTTCTGTGCAGATTTAAAAAGAATAGCTTTCGCAATCATTTCCTTGAACTGACTCTGATCCGGAATTACATCAGCTCCAGAAATCTCACGTTCGCCCAACTGGTCCATGAAGGCTTGGAAGTTCTTCTGGCTGCCCAAGCCTACGATGTGAGGTTTTTGCTCCCAAGTGAATAAAAACTTCGCTAAATCTGGCTTCGTGATTTTGCGGTAGGTAGGAATAGCTGTTTGGAGCTTTTTCTTTTGAACAACCGTCGATGCTTCTTTTTCAAGCATCACCTTGTAACTGCCGGCAGACCGCTCGTAGAACCACCGCCCCACTCCGTCCGGGCAGTAAGTGCGCATAGAGAGCTTCTCGAGCTCACGGTGAAATGGCTTATTCGCAGACAAATCAGACTGTTTTACAACGTTCTGACTATTGGCATAACGGGAGATATTCGTGATCAGTTCCTCGTCACTACCGTCAGTATTTCGAAGCACAATAATTTTTGCAGGAACTCGAACCCTACTGAGATCTATATCAGGATTTTTTTTCTTGGCGAAATAGATAGAGGCTGTTGTTTGTCCTCCGTTGACGATTTGCATACCTTGAAGCCACAAAATACCCATCGAGCCATCAGCCGTACGATCCAGCATGGCTGCGTCAGCTACAACCACAATGCCATTGTTGTAAGCCATGAATCGTTCCGGGTTGGTTCGCAAGCTGTCCCGGATTCCTTTGTTGACTCCTCGGCTGCCGACCCCAAGAAATGAACGTACGTTAGCTTCAAGAATACGCGGCCCATATTTCTCGTAAAGAAAGCGTAGAGCCTCTCCTGGAATCGCCGTCAGGGCATAATCGTATTCGTCTTCACCTGCCCCTGGCACCCATACGCTTGGTAGTGCAGTACCACAAAGATCCTGAAAATTGACTACCAATTCATCCCGAGGCCGGCCTTGCTGCCAATGGTTGAACAGGCGCTGAATATCCATAACTTCCAAGCGAACCTGCTTGCCCTCGACATCCTGTGGCGCATAGTTCCTTGTTTTTACCTGACCATCGGTGATGACAAATATACGAATGCTATCCAGAGCTTTAAATATACGCTCAACCTCTGTAACAAGCGGATAAGCCTCGTTGGTTTCATCAAGCGCTTCCGAAAGTTTCCCTGTGGCACAAAATTTTAGAAAGTGCAGCCCTTGCTTCGCAGCTCTACCGATCTCAGGATCCGGAACATCTTCAATGTCCTCAAGCCCCTTGTATAAACTAACGAATAAATCCAATCGATCCGGGTTTCCCTGCTCATCGGTAGTATCCGAGACAGAATAGCCGCTGATTTTGACTTTATAATTCCCGACCTTAGCACCATAGTGGCAGACCGTAGGCTCAAAGGTTATTCCCTCGTCAGCCATATGCATCATGACATGCTCAGTAAATAAGGCCTCTGCGGGCACAGGAGCTTCCCCCGGTGCAACATCCTTCACAATTTCTTCCCGGATCGATGCCTGCGTGTCTCGCAGAAAATCTACAAGTTCCATCAAAGCACTCCAAGTTGCTTGAGCACATCCGCCAAGGGATGGTTAATAGCCGGTATCAATGCCAGATCGAGCTCGTATTGTGCTCGACGAATGGCTGTTGGAACCTTGAAAGGAATCAGGCGAGGAAAGTCTCCATCGACAAGGAAAATCTTCATCTCATTCAGCAAAAATCTACGGCTGTAGTTCGCTGCCTGCATGTCCAAATAACCCGCGTGATAGAGCGCCTGCTCGAAAAGCCTAGTCGCGGCGAGATCAAGCACCAACTGAAAACGCAGATCTTCCACGATCTCGGGAAGCGACTTTCCCGAGCCCGTCAACACAAAACGAAGGGATGCAAGGAACAAGGGCGGGCATTGGGAATCATCGAGCTGGTCGAGAGAGGCAATCCTCACCGGAAAGCCCTCCGTTGCCATGGTGGACTTGACTTCTATCGCCCCCACACCGATTTGAAAGTCGTGCAGCCCATCGAGCGGCCCTTTCCATCCTTGCAAGGCAGAGTAAAGGAGAACACCCTCATCAAGCAGGTGCTGCAACAGGCAGAGTTCGCCCACAAGCCCCAATTCCGCTTCAGGCCCCAACCCTTCTCGTCCTTTTCGCATAAACTCCTGCCATCCGCGTACTCGTCCGAGCAGTCGCTGATAGACAAGCTCCTCAGTGCAACCATTGGCGGCGGCAATCAGCCCGTATACGTCGGAGACAACGGCCGCAAAAAGCTCCAGGCTACCCTCAGGTTGGCGGACAACCGCGAGCCATTGGTGGTCACCTGAAGCCTCACCTAGGTCGACCTTTTCAATGCGAAATCCCTGCCCTTGAGGCAACTGTGTGATAGGCGCTATTTTGCAGTTAGCGAAACCGACAAGGACAGCCTCCTCATTACCTGGCGCAAGTCGTGCTGCCTTGATCCTGATTGTTGCTATCTGAAACAGATCAATCGAGCGCCAACCCGGAGCCGATGCGTTGCCGGAGAGAGCCCGCCAGATACCAAGTAATTCGGAACTACTCAATGCCGCCATTACTGTTGTTGCTCCCACATGAGGTTCGTAACGACATACGGCACCGATTTGCCCGCATTGCTGGAAGGAAAACTTATTGCGAATGCAACGACAGGCACATCAACGTCCGGGACTTTAGAATCATTTGGGTCAAGAAGGTATATGAGGAGTAATCCTCTTTCGGGGTGCGGCGCCACATGCCCACGCCCTTGGCCACGAACTCGCCTGATGTAAGGTCCACTTGGAATATCGGGCAACTCCTTTCCTCTAGAGCGGCCAGGATCGGGCTTCCAATCTGTCTGAGTCCACTCAAGCGCGGCATTCCATGTTGACTCGTCAAAGTCCAACGCCTCATCGTGAGGTGAGAGCAGGCGACCGATCGAGTATTTATTTTCATCCCCCTGAGACTTGTTTGTGCGCTTCATCCGCTTGACCGAAACTCCGGCAACATCCTCTTCTGAACCCACCACCCCACCACCAATAACGGCAACTGTCCAAGAGGTGAGCTCACCCGAGCGGCTCATTTCCTCAATGAAATTCGCAAGCAAGTCGCTTCTTACCTTTCGAGAGTCCGGATGCGTCTGATACGCCCTCAGAAAATCGACGACAGACTGTGCCGAAATACCACTCCAGTTAACTCCGCCCCACTTATCAGTACGGCCATTTCGATTCTGCGGAGGAATCGGATTCCCTTTACCCATGGCGCTTACAAAAGACTTGAATGCCACAATATTCTGTTCTAAAACAGCAGAGTTTTTGAAGAAGCTTACCGTCTCGACAATATCTCCGCTGAAAGACAAATACAGAGTTTTTGCGGTTCTCATCTTCAAAGGCGAAGTCACCATCAGCACTGGGTGAGAGACGACTTTGAGACCGTACTGACGCGGTGTCAGTCCGCTTGCCATCATGAAGTCGAATTCGGCTCTTAGCTCCTCTGCAGCGTCGGCAATGTGTTCAAACCATTCAACCAGATCGGGCGTCGTGTAGAGACGGCACAAATCCAGATATCCCGGTCGATAGCCGAACCACCGGCCCATTTGCATCAGCGTGTCGTACATTTTGGAAGCCCGAAGAAAATAGCTCACGCACAGACCTTCCAGCGTAAGGCCTCGAGCCAGCTTATCTCCGCCTATTGCAATGACCTTCAGTCCTCCGACACTGTCTACATAGTCCAGCGCATCCTTAGCTGTTCCATTGATCATGCGCACATCAATCTGTTCTAACAGATCCGGCAAAACTCCCTCGATGTCGAGCCAATTGTGAGCTTTTCTCCGGGCGTCTTCCCCCATCTGCCTCTCAATTTCATGGCTTGTCGAGCAGAAGTCTCGGTCCCATATACTACGTAGCTCGGCCAGTACGCCCTCATGGTCGATGCGCCTTCTAAGACGTTGCTTCAACTGCAAGATGTAATTGCGTACCTGCGCATGCACATGCTGCTGAACCAAGTTGAAACGTGTGACGTGCACAAGCATGGAACTGTGTTCAGCACCCTGTCCGCGCAAATGACGAATACTGCATGTAAGTACAAAAGCCTGTATTGCCTCTACCAACGAAGCTGGCATTTCATCGGAAGGTACGTAACTGCTTTTGTGCCCAAGAGGCATCCAGCCTCCCTTCCCGTCCGTAGAGCAATGATCCTCTACCAATCGAACAAGATCGAGTGCACCGACCCGCCCATTCTCCCCCGCCAACCCGAACACCCTTGAGGGTCCGACATAGCTAGAAGGCGCGGACAAATTAGTGATGAATGCAGCCGGGAATAAATCGGGGCCTTCCTTAGCTGTCTCGCCCTGCTCATGGATATAGATATTCGCAAACGGAGTGGCCGTATAACCGACGTAAGCCTTTCTAGAGAAGGAGTGCAATATCTGCCGAATTAGACTATTGATTGCCGTAGGCTCATGTTCGAGATCAGGCTGGCCATTTTCGTCTACAACCTTCTCACCTGTATCTACCGACGCGTGATCCGCCTCGTCATCAACGATCAGCAGAGGCAAATGAGTTACCAATGGACGGCCGGTATCTGGATCTGTCGTTTCAGCAACGTGCTTGTGAATCCACTTCAAAAGGCGCTGCAGAACAGTCTTGTTCTTCTTTACGACGAACAACCACGGTTTCTGTTCAGGAGAGACGCCAAGGTTTTTCACGAATCGGGTGTTGAAATCTCCCGTCTCTGTTCTGTTTGTAACGTACTGAGGGCGCAGCGAAGGAGAAGGGTCAATTTTTCCGACCCCTATCGCAACGTTCCCTTCGCCCTCGATAGGGCTTGTTTCATATCCGAGAAACCCCTCATCCAGTCGCATCTGAGTCTGAGAGCGCAGATTGTTGTGGAGCCCGGCCAACACGATGATGATCTTGTAACCCGCATCAGCCGCCTTGCAGATCAACCCCGTATAGTTTCCGGTCTTACCGGACTGCACATGGCCGACAACCATGCCGCGACGATCCCATGGACCGTCACGTCGGGGGTCTTCCAACATGGAAAGAACATTGTCGGTAGTCTCATCGATTCCCTCCACAGCACTCCATGGCAACTTCTTTTCCTGCCACTCTCTATACCGACGCCAGTACCGCCACTCCTTCTTGACATCGCTTGTTAGCCAAGGAATATGCCCAGCCATATCGACAAGAGACGAATCCTTACCCACCCAGATGCTAAAGCGTCTTATCAGCTCGTCAGTGACGGCCTCACGGTCCAATCCGTCGGCCTTGCTCGGCATGATCTTAAGAACCATGTCGATCTTTTCAGAAATTAGTGCGGGTGTAATCGCCGATTTGCCCTGATCATCCACAATCATCTCTTGGACAAACTTGACCACACTCCATTTATTGTCTTCCGACATCTGTCACAGCTCCTTAAAGATTGTCAGGCAGGGCATTAACCAATGACGGAAACGCATGAAAAGGCTCTGTTGTCCGAAGCTGCTCTCTTGCAGAAGAGGCGGAATACCCCTTCTTTTCGATCATGCTGCGGTACATAACCATCAATATTTCACTGACTTCGCTGGACGCAGTCTTCTCAAAGCCAGTGCAGGGCGTATCTCTGTTTTCCGCTGTATCGATCCATATTCTCTGAACAGGGACCGTCTCTTCTATAACTCGCAACATCGCCTTGATCTGCGGAAGCAGCGCCCCCGCATCATCCAGTACATCTCGTATTGCGGGGTGATCACTATCGATCCGGTAACGTATTCCGCTGGCGAGCCGCTCGACCTTCCAAGCTTCAACAACCTGTTTATTGCCCAACAACGTGGGCCTTCCTCTATGGGCAAATGCGCGGCGTGCACGCCCACGTGTCGCTTCAGCAAGGCGGGTCAACCAGTCTCGGAGGTAAAACGGTGGTCTTGCAGTGGATTTGCGGATATCGATTTTCCAGTCCGCATCGGCAGAGTTGGGTATATCCAGACGAATTCTCGCCAGCCTGTGGGCTTCGTCCTTTGTCCAAGACCTACCCGTACCCAACCCCAACCAACTGCCTGCAACGAGAAGACGCTCGTTGCGGTAGACATAAAATCCCTGCTGATCGGTCCAGCCCTCAGGGCCAGCCAAAAGTTCGAAGTCCTCACTTGAAAGCATGTCCTTGTGCGGCAGAACATGGCATTCCGCCTCGATCCCCTTGAGAGTCGGATGCTTGAATACGGGAGGATTGTAGGGTTTCCCGGGATGCTCCGTCATAAAGGGATCCCAGGGTTTCACCACTTGACCATTGAGCAAAATTTTGAGACGCGGCCGGGTACCTTCCAAATATCGGTGGAAAACCATCCCAAGGTGCTGCTCGACCTTATCAGCCAAGTTGAGGAAGTCCTGAACACTACTTCCAGCGGTAATAATTCGATCTAGCTCCTCCCACAGGACAAGGGTCCCACGGCCGGCCTCCGAAAGCGGCGTCGCATATTCTTCAGAGCCGGGGTGTGGGCCTTCCAAGAGATGCCAGCCGCCATCGGGGCTATTGGCAAGATAATCAAGATCCCAGCGCAAGGACTGCATACCGTCCGCACCGAGAGTCGAAACGGTTAGTCTGCGACACTGAGAAAATGAAGCAGTCTTAAGGCCCAATCCGAATCGACCGAGATCGGACGCTGCCCTTTCTTCCAGTGGATTTCGCTCACCCAATCTCATGGCAAGATCAAGTCCGGCCGCTGACATCCCTACACCGTTGTCGAGGCAGGTGATTCGAGAGCCAGCCTGAGACCAAGCGAACTCGATTTTGACCTCCGTGGCCCCCGCAGCAACACTATTATCGATAATATCTGCTAGTGCCGTCTGGGTGTTATAGCCCAATCCTCGAAGTGCCTCGACCATTGCGCTTGCCTTAGGCGGAGCATTACGACTCTTGAATGTCTGTGACAAAATAACGCTCCTTGTCTTGCCAATAATGATCTGCTTGAATTTACTAGGCGCTTTTTCCGCCTTCAACAATCCGTGCAACAACATCTGCAATCTGACGGGCTAAAAGTGGTGGAACCGCATTACCCACCTGATGAAACTGTTGTGTCCTATTACCAAGAAAGAAATAGTTATCGGGAAAAGTCTGCAGTCTTGCCGCCTCTCGTACAGTCAAGCTTCGGCATTGTCTGGGATCGTAATGGATAAAGTAATGACCATCCTTCGCGATGTGGCTGGTTATTGTTGTGGAGGGTATACCCGCTCTCTGGACTCGAAAACGATCGCTAAACTTCCCACTTGTCCAATTTTTGTGATCCGGCGCGAGCCCTGGAAGGTTAAAGTCCAGATGCCCTTTGGGAGACTCCTTGTAAGTATCGGCAAAAGCAGCAGCGTACACATACCTTCGCAAATCGGATGTCATGTGCCCCCTTGCCTCATGATTGAGCCAGTACTTCAGTCTCGAATCCGGCAACCAATCATCGAGAGGGGTTCCTGTTAATCCATTCCAAGAGTCTTTCTTCAATACCCTCAATCCACCGGAACTCATGCCGCGACTATCATAACTGTTGGCTAGTATTCCAAGCTTGGTTGCCAAGACTAGTCTTTCAGGAGCATCACTTACAAGCTGCAGGCACTCATGCCCCAGCTCATTTAAATGCTGTCGTACAATGTCTTCCCATGCATCCGGAGAGTCTTTGAGACGAGTGAGAGTACTACGCAGTGGCGGTAGGCTCCCTATCGTCTGATCTATCGTCGGACCCGACGCAGGAGACAGCTTATGATCGCCAATTCTATCCAAATACTCTTCCGATATACCAAGAAGTATGACTCGATGCCTAGCCTGAGGAACGCCGTACTCCTCAGCCTTAATAATGTAATTGGTTGGCTCGATACTATTCGGCTCAGCCCCACTTTCATACACGTCATCGGCGACAAGAGAACAGATTCTGTACTTCGGTCCATTGCTGCTTTCACCAAACGCCGCATCAGGATCTGCCAAGTCCCGTAAGATCTGTGGAAACATCTGCTCGCCAGCAACCTGCGATGAAAGGATCCCTTTCACGTTTTCCATGACGAAAACTGCGGGTCTTTTTTTCTGAATAATTCTCAGATATTCACGATACAGAAAATGTCGATGATCATTTTCTGCGCGATAATCTGCCTTACCACGATTTCTAGCTCGACCTACAATTGAGTACGCCTGACATGGAGGGCCGCCGATCAGCACCCACGGCCTAGTCTCATCGAGTCGGCTTGCAAGGATTTTGTCGAGCCTAAGGTTGCCCTCTTCAGTACCCAGCTCCAAGAGCTGAGCCTCGTTATCGGCATGCTTCCAGGCATCGAAACTCCTAGCGGTATAGGGTTCCAAAACATCAGCCGTTTCGCAAAAGTTGTAATAATCTTCAAGGGCTTCAGGCTGGTTATTTTTTAACAGCCGATAGAAAGCCCGAAGACGGAGAGTGGAGCGAGCGGAACCCTCCATCTCGGCCGATACCTTGATCTCGAAGGTTGCACCGTTTAGGCCCGAATGAGAGGAGAACCCCTCTCCAAGGCCGCCAGGGCCGGCGAAGAGATCTACAATCTGGATGGGGGAGCTACGACTCATGAAACCACGCTATTTAGAAAAGATACGAAATGGACGTCGTTGACCCCGCCACAAGATCCCGTCTAATGGCCGGAATCAAAGGGAAGAACACCAAACCAGAGCTAATTGTCAGACGTTTTCTGCACGCACATGGCTACCGATTTCGACTTCATCGAAGGGACTTGCCCGGAAAACCCGACATTCTACTGCCTCGACTGAAGGCCTGTATATTTGTACATGGTTGTTTCTGGCACCGCCATGCTAACTGCAAGTACGCAGTCTTGCCCAAGACTCGTATCGATTTCTGGACAAAAAAGTTGGAATCCAATGCCGCTAGAGATCGAAAGGTCATGGAAGAGTTGACTGACAAAGGTTGGCATGTGATCACGGTTTGGGAGTGCGAACTCAAAAATCCAGGATCCGCACTGCCTGCTTTGCTTGAGCACCTGAAAAATCTGAAGTGATTCATCTTGGCAGCAACAAGCCCCCCCCATCCACTACTCCTCTCCCAGCATAAGCAGAACACCTGGCACCCATGAATGGCACTCCCACCCGCCTGATCCGGTTCTCTTCAGGTAGTGTTTCAAAGGGCCCATTAGAAGCTTATTGATGTCAGCAACGTGATGCCCTAGAACGTGTTCCGCGTGAACAGCTCGATCCCCAGGATTGTCCACAAAGTAGTTCAACAGATCCAACCCTACCGTACCAAGTTTTCCGGTACGCTCCACCAGAGCATGCTCTGCAGCCAACCCAACACCTGATATTTGGGAATCAGTGGACTCAACGCCCCACGCAAAATCGTGAAATGGCTGGGCAAAATCAAGCACTACAGCACCGCCTTCCTCTGCGCTGTAGGAGCCGATGGATCCTTGAGTCATGCTCGCGAGCGCTCTCAGTTCCATGTCGTCTACTTGTGGGGCTTGCACCTCATCTGTCGCGATCCAGCTCCAATCCTGATGGCCGTCATCTGCAATGAATAGATCCCCGGATTCTAGCTCTGAATTTTCAGCTTCCGGGGTCGAGCTTGGATCGAGCACAACTACTTTCGGAACGTCACCAGCAAGGAGTCGATCTTGCAACAGACGACTCAATCTTTCCGAATCATGTTTCTCGCTCAGGAACGCAACCAAAAGCTCATGAGCGTCCTGCTCGTGCCCTATACATGCGAGTAGAGAAAAAGCACCCACGACCCCTTCTGGGAGGTTTTCTCCGAACGTCGTTTGAAGAAGTGATTTGCACTCCTCCCTTTTAGCTGGAAGTGACTCAGGCATCAAAAACCTGATAAGTACACTCCATTCAGCAGCTCCAAGCCGCATATTGGCACCTGAATCGCCGTGTTCGCTTTCAACGTAAATACAACTGCCCTCTACTGATCAGATCTCACTGCTCAAGTGACGAGGCTAGATTTTTACAAACCATGGAGACCATATAGAGTCGCCATTTTGTCCTAGCCAAATGAATCCCGAGCCACTTTTCAACATGTCCTTATTGCCTAGATGACCTGAAACCAAATAGGTCGTGAAATTGAAATGCTGGCCACATGCCCTATGATGCCCAGAAAAGGCTCTATCTCCAAGAGGAGTTGAGGATACTCGTTAAATCGAGATGTCGGATTAGGTAGTATTCAACCTTCTGAAATCTTGCTCTGTGCGTCAACACGTGAGTACATGTGGAATCGTGTCCAGCGCCTGAAAACCCTTGTGCACTGCCACCTCAAGGATCGCAGTGGACGGATACGCCGAACAGTACACCGCTTTGACACCTTTAGAATTCCACCGGCCCCCAGCAGTTTGAGCACCGATGGTGGACGACCAAGTGGATGCATGCTTCTCTTGACCCAATCGCCACAAGTACAACTCTCCATTTCCTGGCACTATCGTCATCAGGAATACACCCCGTACTCCAAGTCTTCGACCAATTCCAAATCCCATCTGAGTCGCCAGGAGATCCAGAGGCGTCCTTCCTCTGAGCCCCATTGAACGTGATCAACTGATAGGTGCCGCCAAGAGCCTCGTAGGACAGGTTGTAAAATGAGGATAGCGACGGCCGATTATCGAGATCAATTAGCAGAGTATGGATACCCGCATAGGCGCAGAACGCACCTAGATTGGCGCCAACCGTGATCTTACCCGGCCCGCCTTTGATTGAAGCGACTAAAGCGACTTTCATGGGGCTGCCCTCTGAATCGTAGGATTAGAGACGGCTTCATGCTGATCACGCTGTGCGATTCAATCACCCTGGAAAAATCCAAGGCAAAAAAAAGCCTGCATCTCTGCAGGCTTTTTTTATGTCGCTATCTGGCTCCACGACCTGGACTCGAACCAGGGACCCAGTGATTAACAGTCACTTGCTCTACCAACTGAGCTATCGCGGAATGCGCCGTATGTTACTGATTAAAAAGGATAAGTCAAGCACTCCCTTTCATTCGGTGTGATTAAACCGGATGACCGGTTGAATCGGCGTGTTCCCTTGCCAACTCCAGCCAGGCCAAAGCCGCCGGTGGCAGATGGGCGCTCGAGCGCCAGGCCAGGGCGATGTGCCAGTCGGTGTGGGGTTCATCCAACGGGACCAGGGCGATGCCAGCGTGTTGATGTTTGTGCGCCAGCATGCGTGGCACGAAGGCCACACCCAGTCCGGCGGCGACCAGGTCGATGATGAAGTCGATCTGCCCGCTGCGTGCGGTCACCTTGGGGGTGACGCCTTTGCGCTCGCAGGCAGCGAGGATCTTGGCGTTGAGGGCAAAGCCGGCTTCGAAGAGGATGAACGGTGAATCGGCCAGGTCAGTGAAGTCGATGCGCTTGCGCTGGGCCAAAGGGTGGCTGATGGGCAGCACGGCCATCAGCGGCTCATTGCGCACAGGTTGGTAGTCGAAGTCTTCATCCACCGGCAGCAGCAGCGCCGCCAGGTCGACCTCCCCCGCTTCCAGGCATTCGCGCAGCTTTTTGCTGCCGTACTCGGTGAGTTCGATGTCGATGTCCGGGTAGCGGCTGCGGTAGGTCGCAAACATCGTCGCAAACAGCACGCCGCAGCCCACCGGCGGCAGGCCGATACGCAGCACGCCACGCTTTAAACCGCGCAGGTCGTTGATCTCAGCCACCAAGTCGTTGCGCTCGGCAAGCAGCACCAAGGCGCGTCGGTAGGCGATTTCGCCGGCAGCGGTGAGTTCGTTACGGTGGCCCAGGCGGTTGAGCAACGGTGTGCCCAGTTCATCTTCCAACGTCTTGACCGCCTTGCTCACGGTGGATTGGGTCAGGCACACCACCTCGGCGGCCTGGGAGAAACCACCCTGGCGCACCACTTCGACAAAGGCTCGCAATGTTCTCAGGTTCATCAGTATTCCTTCGGCGACTGACCACCAGCGATAAAAGTTGTTTTTATCATGCCAGAGAATTGCCTATCCTGACTTCACCTTGCCTTGTGGAGCCCTCCAATAATGATCATCTCGTCCGCCTCCGACTACCGCGCAGCCGCCAAGCGCAAGTTGCCGCGCTTCCTGTTCGACTACATCGACGGCGGCGCCTACGCCGAACACACGCTGCGTGCGAACAGTTCGGACCTGGCCGAGATCAGCCTGCGCCAACGCATCCTGCGCAATGTGGACAACCTGAGCCTGAAGACCACGCTGTTCGGCCAGGAGCTGGACATGCCGGTGATACTCAGCCCGGTGGGCCTCACCGGCATGTACGCGCGACGTGGCGAAGTGCAGGCGGCCAAGGCGGCGGCGAACAAGGGCATTCCGTTCTGCCTGTCGACGGTGTCGGTGTGCCCGATTGAAGAGGTGGCATCGCAGAGCGCGCAGGCGATCTGGTTCCAGCTGTATGTGCTCAAGGACCGTGGTTTCATGCGCAATGCGCTGGAGCGCGCGCAAGCCGCGGGCGTCACTACATTGGTGTTTACCGTGGATATGCCCACGCCCGGCGCGCGCTATCGCGATGCCCACTCGGGCATGTCCGGACCGTTCGCAGCACAGCGGCGCATGCTGCAAGCCGTCACCAAGCCGCAATGGGCCTTCGATGTAGGACTGATGGGCCGTCCCCATGACCTGGGCAACATCTCCAAATACCTGGGCAAACCCACACACCTGGAAGACTACATCGGCTGGCTGGCGAACAATTTCGACGCCTCCATCAGTTGGAAAGACCTGGAATGGATCCGCGAATTCTGGAAAGGCCCGATGATCATCAAAGGTATTCTCGACCCTCAGGACGCCAAGGACGCAGTGAGTTTCGGTGCCGATGGCATCGTGGTCTCCAACCATGGCGGTCGCCAGTTGGATGGCGTGCTGTCCACTGCCAAGGCCCTGCCTCCGATTGCCGATGCGGTGGGCGACGATCTCACGGTTTTGGTGGACTCCGGCATCCGCTCCGGACTGGACGTGGTGCGCATGCTGGCCTTGGGTGCCAAGGCCTGCCTGCTGGGGCGTGCCACCGCCTACGCGCTGGCTGCCGACGGCCAGCACGGCGTGGAAAACCTGCTGGACATCTTCGCCAAGGAAATGCGCGTGGCCATGACCCTCACCGGCGTCACTTCCATCGCGCAGATCGACCGCTCTACCCTGGTCTAACCCTGCTGCTCGACGATCCCACGGGCCTTGAGTTGGGCCAGTTGCTCCGCCGACAAGCCCAACCGTTCACCGAGGATATCGTCGGTGTGCTGCCCCAGCCTCGGCGCCGGCCGCACGTATTCCACGGGCGTGCCGGACATTTTGATCGGGCTGCCGACCATGGCAAAGTCCGGGTTCTGCGGGTGTGGGATGTTCACCATCAGGTTGCGCGCGATCACCTGGGGTTCTTCCAGGGATTGCGCAATCGAGTTGATCGCCCCCACCGGCACCTTCGACGCATGGATGCACGCCACCCACTCATCGGCGCTGCGCCCCAGGAAGTGCGCCGAGAGCAACGCGACGATGTCTTCGCGATGGGCCACGCGGTCGGCATTGCGACAAAAGCGCGGGTCCTGCGGCAAGTGCGGCAGGCCGATGCTCTGGCACAGGGCGATGAACTGGCTGTCATTACCGCAGGCGATGATGAAGTCACGGTCGGCGGCGCGGAACACCTGGTAAGGCACGATGTTGGCGTGGGCATTGCCATAACGCTGCGGCACCTTGCCCGACGCGAGGTAGTTCATGCTCTGGTTGGCCAACGTGGCGACTTGTACGTCCAACAACGCCATATCGATGTATTGACCAACGCCGGTGCGCTCACGGCTGAGCAATGCAGCCTGGATCGCCACGGTGGAATACAGGCCGGTCATCAAGTCGGAAAACGCCACGCCAACTTTTTGCGGGCCGCCGCCCGGCAAATCATCACGCTCGCCAGTAATGCTCATCAAGCCACCGATGCCCTGGATGATGAAGTCGTAACCCGGCTCTTCGGCACGCGGCCCGGTCTGGCCGAAACCGGTGATGGAGCAATACACCAGGCGTGGATTGATCTCGGCCAGGGTCGCGTAATCCAGGCCATAACGGGCCAGGGAGCCGGCCTTATAGTTCTCGATCAGTACATCCGAGCTGGCCGCCAAAGCGCGTACCAACTCCTGACCTTCGGGAGTGGCCATGTCGATGGCCACGGATAACTTGCCGCGATTGGTCGACTGATAATAAGAAGCTTCGCCGGACGATTCGCCGGTGTCGGTCTTCATCCAGGGCGGCCCCCAGGCACGGGTGTCGTCGCCGCTTTTCGGGCGTTCGATCTTGACCACTTCCGCGCCAAGGTCGGCCAACACTTGCCCACACCAGGGGCCGGCCAACACACGGCTTAAATCCAGTACCCGCAAACCTGTCAATGCACCCATTGTTCTTGTCCTGTGAGGTTGGGAAATCAGCCGGCTGTCGGCTCTTCATGGCGCAAGGAAACACCCAGCATCGCCCGCCGCCGTAACCAGGGGCTGGGGCGGTAACGTGGGTCGTGGGTGAGTTCGCTCATGCGCTGCAAAATCGTCAGGATCCGCCGAGGCCCAAGGGCATCGCCCCAAGCCAGCGGCCCCTTGGGATAACCGAGGCCCAGTTGCACGGCCTGGTCGATATCCTCGACGCTGGCGATGCGCTGCTGGGCAATGTCACAGGCCAGGTTGACCACCATCGCCAAGGTGCGCTGGGCCACGAAGCCGACGCTGTCGCCAATCACCGTGACGCCCACACCGTCTGCTGAGAGCAAAGCGTGAGCCGCATCGCGCATGGCGGGCGAAGTCAGTGGGTTCTGCATCAAGGTGCGATGACGCGACAGGTCCGTCAGCAGGTCGATGCACAGGGTGCGCGCCGGGTCGGTGTCGAAGCGCACGCAGGCGCTGGTGGCGTCGCGGCCATACGGGGCCAGCAGGCATAACGCTTCAGGCGAAGGTTGCGCGGCGTGTTCCAGATGGGCGCCCAGGTTGATCACCAAGGCGCTCAAGCGCTCGTAGTCTTCACTGTTTTCCGTTGCGATCCAAACCGGCGGTTGCGGGTTTACAGTCGGTACGGGTTGAGGCTGAGGGCCATTGATGAGCTGGCCGTTTTCATACTGATAGAACCCATGCCCGGTCTTGCGTCCAAGGCGTCCAGCCACCAACATCTGCCGGGTCAGGGGCGACGGTTTGTAGCGGGGTTCCTGATAAAACTGGTTGTAGATCGACTCCATCACCGGGTGCGACACATCCAGGCCGGTGAGGTCCAGCAACTCCAGCGGCCCCATCCGGAACCCGGCGCCGTCGCGCAGGATGCGGTCGATATCACCGCGCTCGGCGATGCCCTCATCAAGCATCTTCAACGCTTCAGTACCATAGGCACGACCGGCGTGGTTGACGATGAAACCCGGCGTGTCCTTGGCGCGCACGCCGCGATGGCCGATGCGTGCAGCCAGGGCCAACAGCGCGTCGCCAACCTTTGGCGCGGTGGCCAGGCCGTCGATCACCTCCACCACACGCATCAGCGGCACCGGGTTGAAGAAGTGCAGCCCGGCCACGCGCTCAGGGTGCTGGCAACCGGTGGCGATGGCCGTGACAGACAGCGAAGAGGTGTTGGTGGCGAGGATGCAGGTCGGGCTGACAATGCCTTCCAGCTGTTGCAGCAGGCCGCGCTTGGCGTCGAGGTTTTCCACGATGGCTTCGACGACCAGGTCGCAATCGCTCAGGTCATCAATCGCCTCGGCAACCCGCAGGTTGGCCAGCGCCGCCTCCATCGCGGCCTGGCTGATCTTGCCCTTGCCCACCAACTTGGCAAAGGTGCCGCTGAGATTATCCCGAGCCGATTGCGCAGCGCCTTCACGGGCATCGAACAGATGCACCACCACACCGGCCTGGGCCGCGATTTGTGCGATACCCGCGCCCATGACGCCAGTGCCCACCAATGCCATCGTATTCAGGGTGTCGGTCATACTTATTCCCCCCGGTAGTGCGGTGTGCGTTTCTCGAAGAACGCGGCGGCGCCCTCCTTCTGGTCCTTGGAATCGAACAGCAATTGGAAGGCCTTGCGCTCCAGTACCAAGGCGCTTTCCAGCGGCAGGTCGGCGCCGGCCAGCATCACTTCCTTGATCTGCTCCACCGCCAACGGCGGCAATGCGGCAATCTGCGCGGCCAGTTCCAGGGCGCGGGGCAGTGTCTGGTCGTCGCTGACCATTTCGCTGAGCATGCCCATCGCCAGGGCTTCTTTCGCGCTGACCATGCAACCCGTGAGCGCAATGCGCATAGCCTGGAACTTGCCCACCGCGCGGATCAGGCGTTGAGTGCCGCCCGCACCGGGCATCAAGCCGAGCTTCACTTCCGGCTGGGCAAATCGCGCCGACTCGCCCGCCACGATCAGGTCGCAATGCATCGCCAGCTCGCAGCCACCGCCCAGGGCAAAACCGTTGACAGCGGCAATCACCGGCTTGGGGCAACGGCTGATGGCTTCCCACAGGTATTCAGTGTGGCGGCGGTACATATCGATCGCGCCCGCACTGGCGAACTCCTTGATATCCGCGCCGGCCACGAAGAACTGCTCGCCACCGGTCAGCACGATGGCGCGTACATCCTGGCGTCGGGACAGTGCGCGGAAGTGCTCGGCGAGAGCTTCACGCACCTGGGCATTGAGGGCGTTTTTCACTTCAGGGCGGTGGATACGCACCACGGCCACGCCATTGTCATGGATGTCGAGGGTCACCACGGGTGAGTTGGCGCTGGTCACATTCACTCCTGCTGCACTGTTCTTGTTAGTTGGATTGGCGCATGTTTCGCTGTGCGAAATAACATTCCGTATTTGACGATTAGCATAAGTACCGACCCCGCTGGTGTAAACGGAAAAACGCGGACAACGCTCAAACCATCGACTAACTCGCTGTTTTAAAGGGTTTTATCTCATCTGAAAATCAAGGCGCAAAAGATTGCTTAGTTTCGCTGTGCGGAATACTATTTTGTTTTGTTGATTTTATAAAAAAATGAGGATTACCATGCGCCGTCGAAACCCCGAGCCGGACAGCACAGAAGTTTCCGCTTTCGAGCATGTGTTGATCGACCCGATGAACAACGATGAGGAGGAAGACAAGGATCGCCAATTCGTCACCGCCCTGGCCCGTGGCCTGGAACTGTTGCGCTGTTTCACGCCAAGCGAAAGCGTGCTGGGCAACCAGGAACTGGCGCGCAAGACCGGCCTGCCGAAACCGACGATCACCCGCATGACCCACACCCTGACCCGCTTGGGTTACCTCAAGCACCTGCCGCAGTCAGGCCGGTATCAGTTGGATGTAGGCGTGATGGCCTTCGGTTACGCGATGTTGTCGAACCTGTCGATCCGCGCCGTGGCTCATCCGTTGATGGAGACCATGGCCAAGTACGCCCAGGCGGCCGTTGCGATGGCCACTCGGGACCGCCTCGACGCGGTGTACCTGGACGTGGTCCAGGGCGAAGCGAACATGACCATGCGCCGCCAGGTCGGCACACGGTTGCCGTTGCACTTGAGTTCAGCAGGCCGCGCCTGCCTGGCAGCAATGCCGGAAAACGAGCGGGAGTTCATTCTCGACCATATCCGCCAGCGCCATCTGGAGGACTGGCCGAGCATCCGCAAGGGGCTGGAACGCGCCTTCCGGGACTACACCGATTTCGGCTATTGCATGTCGATCGGTGAGTGGCACCGCGATGTCAACGCCATCGCCGTGCCGCTGCGACACGCACAACACGGCTTGCTGGCGTTCAACTGTGGCGGACCGAGTTTCCACCTCTCCCGGGAGAAACTCGAAGACGACATCGGCCCACGCCTCAAGCACATGGTGAACAACATCGAGGCCGCCACCCGCTAGCTGGACCGGTGCATGGCCTCGGCAGATTGACGATAACAGGCCCGCCGAACGGGCCGCTGAGGAATGCACATGATCCGAGACGCACAAACGCTTCATATCCTGGTGGACGCCATTGCGCAGTTCGTCGACGAAGCGCTGATCCCACGGGAAAACGAAGTCGCCGAGACCGATGAAATCCCGGCGGACATCGTCAGCCAGTTCCAGGACATGGGCCTGTTCGGCCTGACCATCCCCGAAGCCTACGGCGGCCTCGGGCTGACCATGGAAGAAGAGGTGACCATCGCCTTTGAACTGGGGCGCACCTCACCGGCCTTCCGTTCCTACTTCGGCACCAACAATGGCATCGGCTCCATCGGCATCCTGCTGGATGGCACCGACGCACAGAAAGAGCACTACCTGCCGCTGTTGGCCAGCGGCGAGCTGCTCAGCTCGTTCTGCCTCACCGAGCCAGACTCGGGCTCCGACGCCGCCTCACTGAAAACCACCGCCGTGCGCGATGGCGACCACTATGTGATCAACGGCACCAAGCGCTTTATCACCAACGCGCCCCACGCCGGGATTTTCACCGTGATGGCGCGCACCGACCCGGCGATCCGTGGTTCGGCCGGTATCAGTGCGTTCATCGTCGAACGTGACACACCCGGCCTGTCCCTGGGCAAACGCGACCACAAGATGGGCCAGCAAGGTGCCCACACCAGCGACGTGATTTTCGACAACGTACGCGTGCCGGCCAGCCAGTTGATCGGTGGCGTGGAAGGCGTGGGCTTCAAGACCGCGATGAAGGTCCTCGACAAAGGCCGCCTGCACATCGCCGCCGTCAGCGTGGGCGCTGCCGAGCGCATGTTGAACGACGCGCTGAACTACGCGATCGAGCGCAAGCAATTCGGCCAGCCGATTGCCGAGTTCCAGCTGATCCAGGCCATGCTTGCCGACAGCAAGGCCGAGATCTACGCCGCGCGTTGCATGGTGCTCGACGCCGCCCGCAAGCGCGACGAAGGCCAGGACATCGGCACCGAGGCGTCGTGTTCGAAGATGTTCGCCACCGAGATGTGCGGCCGCGTCGCTGACCGTTGCGTGCAGATCCACGGCGGTGCCGGCTATATCAGCGAGTACGCCATCGAACGTTTCTACCGGGATGTGCGCCTGTTCCGCCTGTATGAAGGCACCACGCAGATCCAGCAACTGGTGATTGCCCGCAACATGATTCGCGCGGCGCAACGCTAGGCCTCACCGCACCACCATACCCAATGCCCTAACAACTACAAGCAAGGTATCGCTATGGAAGTCGCCGCATCGGCGGGCGCGTTGTCGCCTGCAAAAAGCAAACTGTGGATCGTCGTTTTCATCTTCTGCTTCCTCGGCCTGTTGATCGATGGCGCGGACCTGATGTTGCTGTCCTACAGCCTCAGCAGCCTCAAGGCCGAGTTCGGCCTGACCAGCGTCGAAGCCGGCAGCCTGGGCAGCTTCACCCTGGCCGGAATGGCCATCGGGGGTATCTACGGGGGCTGGGCCTGTGACCGTTTCGGGCGGGTAAAAACCGTGGTGTGGAGCATCGTGCTGTTTTCCGTGGGCACGGCGATCCTGGGCATGACCCACAGCTATTGGCAGTTTGCGGCCACCCGGTTTTTCGCCTCCCTCGGCCTGGGCGCGCTGTATGTGGCGTGCAACACGTTGATGGCCGAATACGTGCCGACCCGCTACCGCACCACCGTGCTCGGCACCCTGCAGGCGGGTTGGTCGGTGGGCTACATCGTTGCCACCCTACTGGCCGGTTGGATTCTCCCGGAGCACGGCTGGCGCTGGCTGTTCTACGTGGCCATCATCCCGGTGATCCTCGCCGTGCTGATGCAACGCTTGGTGCCGGAGCCTCAGGCCTGGTTGACCGCGCGCGCCGAACGGGCGAAAGACAAAGCCAACGGCAGCCAGGATGTCCTGAAGAAAAAGCCCGATGGCATGTTCAAGCTGATCTTCAGCGACCCCAAGGCCAGCCGTATGTTCCTGCTCTGGGCCCTGACCGCAGGCTTCTTGCAATTCGGTTACTACGGCGTGAACAACTGGATGCCGTCGTACCTGGAAAGCGAGCTGGGGATGAACTTCAAGTCGATGACCAGCTACATGGTCGGCACTTATGCGGCGATGATCTTCGGCAAGATCCTCGCGGGCCTGGCGGCGGACCGTCTCGGTCGACGCGTGGTATTCGCGTTTGGCGCTCTGGGCACGGCGATCTTCCTGCCGGTGATCGTGCTGTTCCAGAGCCCCGAGAATATCCTGTGGATGCTGGTGGTGTTCGGCTTCCTGTACGGCATTCCCTATGGCGTGAACGCGACCTACATGACCGAAAGCTTTGAGGCCAAGTTTCGTGGTTCGGCGGTGGGTGGTGCGTACAACATCGGCCGTATCGGCGCAGCGGTGGCGCCGGCAGCCATCGGCTTCCTGGCGTCCCATGGCTCCATCGGCATGGGCTTTTTGGTGATGGGCGGCGCGTACTTTATCTGCGGTGTCATACCGGCGTTGTTTATTCGCGATAAACAGTTCGATCCGCAGAAACAGTAAGGCCACCGCTTAGTTGCCAATTAACTGGCGTCATCATCCAGCGACTGCTTTTAGCGATAAAAGCAGTCGATTGATTTATATGACTTTTTATTAGTTCTAAGCGATTTGGCATGAATCTCGCTCTACCCTTATTCAAGCAGGTTAAGCGATGACAAGACGTGCGGCAGCGCCCAGGGGTTATAACCCTGTGCAAAGCGGTCTAAACTGTTACTCATGTTTTACGGAACTGAAGGAACAGTAAGACGCTTGGCATTCGCCACTCTCATCGAGCCTGTAAGACAGCCCAGTGCTTAGAGGCCGATCGCTTATGAAAACACCCACCCAGACCAACGCAATTGACTTTGACAGTGCCAAATTGCAACGCCTGGGGTTTGGTCAGCCATCCCTCCTCCCACGCCGCCCCACGACGCTGGAGCAACTTCGCCAGCAACTGGGCCTGCAATTACAAACCAGCCTGGAGCCGGAGCGCATCCTCGGTGTGTTCTTCCGTGAGATCCAACGCCTGGTGCCCCTGGACGCGTTGCAGTACCGCCATCAGGCCAGCGACTTGCGCCTGGAGTTCGGCCACCGCGGGCATCACTCAGTGAGCTACAGCCTGAGCCATGAAGGCGAGCACCTGGGCGAGCTGATCTTTCGTCGCAACCAGCGCCTGGCGGAAGAAGAGCTCGGCCAGCTCGAATCCCTGCTGGCCACCTTACTCTACCCAATCCGCAACGCCCTGCTCTACCGCGCCGCCACCCGCAGTGCCTTGCGCGACCCGCTGACCGAGACCGGCAACCGTATAGCCATGGACCAGACCCTGCAACGGGAAGTCGACATGGCACGCCGGCACCTCAATCCGCTGTCCTTGCTGATGCTCGACATCGATCACTTCAAGATCATCAACGACACTTACGGCCACACCGCTGGCGATAAGGTACTGCGCGCCGTGGCCGGGGCGATCAAGCGCCAGTTGCGTAACGTGGATATGGTGTTCCGGTTTGGCGGGGAAGAGTTTCTGATCCTGCTGTCCAACACGGGCCGGGATGCCGCTGCGATGGTCGGTGAGCGCCTACGCCAAGCGGCGCAGGCCCAGGATTATTGGGCGGATGACACGCGGATCGAATTGACGGTGAGCCTGGGCTGCTCGACTTTGCTGGCCGCAGAGTCTACCGAAAGCCTGCTGCGTCGGGCCGACAGCGCCTTGTATGTGGCCAAGCGAGAGGGTCGCAACCGCCTGGCAATGGCGGGGTAAGCCCCCGCCACTCTCATTTCATCAAGCTTCGCTGGCGACCCGCACCTGGCGCTCGCGCACCACGGCTGGGGCTTTTTCTTTCTCCAGGCGCATGCAGCTTTCCAGGAACAGGTACATGTAGTCGTAGCTCTTGCACACGGCCTGGCGCAGCTCGGTCTGCAGTTCCTTGGTCGGGTTCATCCCGGCCAGGGTGCAGATGATTTCCAGGGCTTCCCATGGGTGGGCATCATCGTACTGCGCGTGCATCTTCAGCCACTTCATCGCCCGCTTGCGCTCTTCCTCTGGGAAAGCGGCCGCATAGACGCCGGTAGAACACACCACGGCGGACCATTCACCCGTGGCACCCTCGATCGCATAGTTGGTCGCGGCAATGGCCACGATCAGCGAGTCGGCAGAGCTGGTGTGCCAGCACCAATGGCTCAGCGCGTGCAGTTCCGGTGGTACGTTCTGGGCCTGCAATTCCTCCAGGCTCACGCCGTGGGCACGGGCCCAATGCACCCAATAGTCGGCGTGGTTGAGTTCCACGCGAATATTGCGCATCAGCCAGCGGCGCGCCATGTCCTCCCCAGGATGGCGGGCAAATTTGGTCTTGGTGAGGTTCTGTGCCATGTACAAGGCAAACTGTTCCACCACGGGCCATCCACCGATCAGGTAGTGGCGCATAGTCTTGGCGCTGAGCGTATTGTCGCGCATGCGCTGGTACAGTTCGTGTTCGACAACGCGGCGCTTGCTCTCGCTACAGTCCAGGATCAGTTTCTGAGCCCAGGCAGGGTAACTGGAGGCTTCCATAAGCGGGCCGGTTCTGATGAATGTGTCGATCACTGTTAAGGCTCCTTTTTAAGTGTGATTGTACAGACCAGCGAATGTTTCAGCGGAATGTGCCGGGCGCCTTGAATAACAGAGGCTGCGGCCGCACAGGTCGACACTGCAAGCTATCAAAGGTAAACAATTGCGGTCGTTCAATCAGGTAGCCCTGAGCGTAATCCACACCAATTTCGAGTAATGCCTGTTCGATTTGCGGTGTCTCGACAAATTCAGCAATTGTGCGCTTACCCATGACATGGCCGATGTGATTTATCACTTCGACCATCGCGCGGTTAATCGGGTCGTCCAGCATATCCTTTACGAAACTTCCATCGATCTTCAGGAAGTCTACAGGTAAATGTTTGAGATAGGCGAATGAGGACATTCCGGCACAAAAGTCATCCAGCGAAAACTGACAACCTAACGCTTTGAGTTCATTAATAAAACGGATCGCACTGCCCAAGTTTGCAATAGCACTGGTTTCGGTTATTTCAAAACAGATCATGCCCGGCGGAATATTGTATGTATGAAACTTCTCACGTAAAAATCCGAGGAAGTCTTCATCACCAATAGTGATGCCTGACAGATTGATCGCACACATGGCCATTGGGCGTCCCGGCCGCTCCTGTATGCACCGGCTGATGAGCTTGAACACATTCTCGACCACCCAGCGGTCCAGGGACGTCATCAAACCGTAACGTTCGGCCGCCGGGATAAAGCTGTCGGGCAGGATGATACGGCCGGCCTCGTCATGCAGGCGCAACAGGATCTCGATATGCCCATCGCCGCCGTCGGTAGGCCCCAGCGGTGAAATTTCCTGGGCATATAGGCAGAACCGGTTCTCTTCCAACGCCATGTGCAGGCGCTGCACCCAGGCCATTTCGCCAAAACGCAGCGACAGTTCCGAGTCGTCGGCGTGGTACACCTGCACGCGGTTGCGGCCTTTTTCCTTGGCCATGTAGCACGCCATGTCGGCGGCGCGCAGTGAGGTTTCCAGCGTGGTCGGCGTGTGGCCCAGGTGCACCAGGCCGATGCTGACGGTGGTCATGAACGGCCGGCCCTTCCATACAAAGTGCAGACTTTGCACGGTATGGCGCAGGCTCTCGGCGATCTTCTCCGCGACTGCCGCCGGGCAGTTTTCCAGCAGGATGCCGAATTCATCGCCACCCAGGCGCGCCAGGGTGTCGCCCTCGCGCAGGTCCGACTGCAGCAGCGCGCAGATATGCCGCAGCAGTTCGTCGCCGGCCGCGTGGCCACACGTGTCGTTGACCAGCTTGAACTGGTCCAAGTCGAGGAACATCAACGCATGACGCTCGCCCAGCCGCTGCGCGGTGGGATGCAGCACCTGTTCCAGGCGGAATTCGAATTCGCGGCGGTTGGCCAGGCCAGTCAGGGCGTCGTGGGTCGCCTGCCAGGACAGGTTGGCGATGTATTGACGCTCCTGGGTCATGTCATGCAACACCAGCACCGCACCCGTGACCTTGCCGGCACTGCGGATCGGCGCGCCCACCAGCGTCACCGAGACCGTGCTGCCGTCCAGGCGCTGGATGGTTTTGGAATGCTCGCTGCCGCCACTGAGCTGGCCCTTGACGATGTGTTCAATGAGCGTAAAGCCGTCGGGCTGGGCATTGTCGTCCAACAGGTTGAACAGCGCGGCCAAGGGCAGGCCTTGGGCCTGGGCCGAATTCCAGTGGGTCAGCGCTTCAGCCGCCGGGTTCATGTAGGTGATGGCGCCGTCGACATCGGTGGTGATCACCCCGTCGCCAATCGACTCCAACGTGATCTGCGCACGCTCCTTCTCTTGCTGCAGGGCATTGGCAAACGCGTGGCGCTGGGTCAGTAACTTATGGGTACGCAGCAGTGCCAGGACGATCAGGCCGAGGGCCGTGGCCAGGTTGGTGATCAGCAACAACCGCAGGATCATCCGCGAGCCTTCGCCCAAGGCATCACTGAACGCTTTGGCCGCCGGTGTCACACCTTCGTTGATGGCGATAATGTGCGCTTTCCACTGGCGTACGTCGTTGGCGCTGACGTGGTCGCGGGTGATTGCGCCGTGCATCTCGCGGGCCAACTCATCCAGTTGCACCAGGTAACCATCGCCCACTGTCCATAACTCGATGGCTTTTTCCAGGTAGCTGAAATGGCGAAAGTTGAGGTACAGCCAGATCAGGCTGGAAACGTCATCCGGGTGGTTGCCGCCCTTGAGGATGCCCAAGCGGGCAGCGCTGAGGTCTGGTGTGGATTGGTCCAGCGCAACCCGCAATTCATGCCCGCCCTGGGGCACGGCAATCGCCTGCTGGTATTTGAGGTAGGTGGTTTCGTCACGGTTGTCGGCGTAGAGCGTCAGGTAATAGATGGCATCTTTCTGGCCCTTGGACCACAGACTTTCACCTGCCACGTAGCCGCGCACTGCCGAGAGCACGTAAAGACTGACGCAGCCTAACAATGCCTGGAACAGCACAACGGCGATGAAGGGCCAGACAATGCCCAACAGCCGTGGCGTTCCGAGAGTCCGCTTTTGCTTCATGAAGCCCCTTGCACATGCACCGCTGGATACGCACGCGAAACACCGCTTCCGATAGCTCAGCCTAGGCTAAATCAACGAACTTGCTGCAAGTGCCCGTAGAGTTTGGCGTACAACCCACCGTCAGCAATCAGCTGTTGATGGTCGCCGTCCTCTGCAATGTGACCGCCGTCGAACACTAACACTCGGTCGGCTTGCTTAACCGCCGACAGGCGGTGGGCGATAATCAGTGTAGTACGGCCGCTGAGGAACCGCGCCAGCGCCTGATGCAGGTTGTATTCGGTGGCGGCGTCCAGGGCGGAAGTCGCCTCGTCGAGGATCACCACTTTTGGCTCGGCCAGCACCATGCGCGCAATCGCCAGGCGCTGACGTTGCCCACCGGAAAACCGCACCCCGGAACGCCCCACCACACTGTCCAGGCCCATGGGCAATGCCTTGACGGTAGCATCCAGCTGGGCGATTTCCAGTGCCTGCCAGCAGGCTTGATCACTGCGTTCGCGGCCCATGGTCAGGTTGGCGCGCACCGTGTCGTTGAACAGCGCCGGGTGTTGCAGCACCACGGCGACGTTTTCGCGAATGGTTTCCAGGCCGATTTCCTGCTGGGTAGCACCACCAAAGCGGATAGTTCCAGCCTGTGGCGTATAAAGTCCGAGCAACAGTTGCACCAAGGTACTTTTACCGCCGCCGCTGGCGCCGACGATTGCCACCTTCTCACCGGGTGCGATGGCCAGGTTCAACTGGTCGAGCACCAAGTCTTCGCCATAACCGAAATTGAGGCCGCGCACCTCGATGCCGACAGTCTCACGCCCAACGAAAGGATCTTCGCCGCCGGCGTATTGCGGCTCATCGGCACGCGCCAGCAGTTCGTTGATCCGCGTCAGCGCGCCGCCTGCCGCGTAATAGGCGTATTGCAGGTTCAGCAATTGCTCCACCGGGCCGATCATGAACCACAGATAGCTGAACACCGCGAGCATCTGGCCGATGGACAGGTCGGAGAACAAAACGGTAAGCATCGCCGCTGCGCGGAAGATGTCGATACCGAACTGAAACAGCAAACCGCTGGCGCGGCTGGAGGCGTCGGTTTTCCACTGCGAATGGATCGCGTAGTCGCGCACTTCCTGTGCACGCTGGCCCAGACGCCCGAGGAAGAAGCCCTGGCGATTGCCGGCGCGGACCTCCTGGATCGCGTCCAGGGTTTCAGTCAGCGCTTGGGTAAAACGCGAAGTGCTGTCGTTTTCCAACTTCTTCAGGTGTTTGACGCGCTTGCCCAACTGCACCGTGGCGTAGATCACCAGCGGGTTGAACAACAGGATCAGCAATGCCAGCTGCCAATGCATCCACACCAGGATCGCCGAGGTACCCACCAGAGTGAGCATGGCCACCAGGAAGCGGCTAAGGGTTTCGCCGACAAATTTGTCCAGCGTGTCGAGGTCAGTGACCAGGTGAGTCGTTACCGTGCCGCTGCCCAGGCTTTCGTACTCGCCTAGGGAGATACGCTTGAGCCGCTCGATCAGGCGCACACGGATGCGGTACACAATGTCCTTGGCCAGCCGCGCAAACAGCCGCGCCTGCACCACGTTGAACACTAGGGCACCACAGCGCAGGAACAGGGTCACCAGCAGCATCAGGCCGATATAGCCGGCCGCCTTCTGCCAGCCCAGCGGCAGCGCGTGATTCATCACCTTGAGGGCAGCGTCGCCGTGGCCCAGCAGGACCTCGTCCACCAGCAGCGGCAACAGCAAGGGAATCGGTACGCTGCACAAGGTCGCCAGCACGGCGACGCCATTGGCGATCCACAGGGATTTCTTGTGACGCAGCGCCAGGCGGCGAATTTCCGCCCAGGTCAGGCGATCGGTGCGCTGGGCGGGTTCATGCACAGGTGGCTCGCTCCAGCCATCGGCCCAGCAGAGGCGACAGCTCGGACAGCGGCTGGTAACCGTTGGTCAGCAACGCCAACTGACCATTACGCTCGGCCAGCAGCGTCGGGAAACCGGCGATGCCCAGGTCTTGCACCCAGGTGAAATCGGCCGCCGTGGCGGCATGCTGCTCAGCGCGGTCAAACTCGCCGGCAAACTCGATGCGCGGGATGCCCGCCTGCTCGGCCAATTCCACTAACACGCTGGCGAGGGTCACGTCGCGGCCTTCCACATAGAAAGCACGCTGGATCAGTCCCAGCAGTTTCCAGGCGCAGTCCGGCGCCAGGCTGCGGGCGGTGACGATGGCGCGGCACGCCGGCTCCGTGTCGTAGACAAAACCGTCGGGCAACGCGCCTTCACGCTTGAACGGCTGGCCGGTGGCGTCAGTGACCGCCTGCCAGTGTTCCAGGATATAACGCCGGGTGGTCGGCTCCAGCGCTGCGCCGCTACCGGTACGCAAGCCGCCTACCACCAGATGCAGCTCGACGCCGGCCGCCTGGGCCTGCTCCACCAACGCCTCGGCCACCGGGGCAAAACCCCAGCACCAGGAACACATCGGGTCCATTACATAGAGCAGGCGCGCGGACATGGGTCAGGCCTCGGAAGGGGTTTGCTTGTAGTTGAAGCCAATCGGGTGCGGCATGTTGCGGGCCTTGGCCAGCTCAATCTGCTTCTGCCGGTCGATCGCGCTGCGACGGGTCTTCTCCGGCAGCTTATCCCAGCAATGCGGGCAACTGATGCCAGCCACATAATGCTCGGAAGCGCGGTCTTCGACACTGACCGGTGTACGACAGGCATGACATTGATCGTAGTCGCCTTCGCTCAGGTCGTGGCGCACGGTCACGCGATTATCGAAAACAAAGCAGTCGCCCTGCCATTTGGTTTCTGCCTGCGGCACCTCTTCGAGGTACTTCAGGATGCCGCCCTTGAGGTGATAGACCTCGTCAAAGCCTTCGCTGAGCATGTAGCTCGACGCCTTCTCACAGCGAATGCCACCGGTGCAGAACATCGCGACTTTCTTGTGCTTGGCCGGGTCGAAGTTGGCTTTGATGTAGTCGGGAAATTCGCGAAAACTGGTGGTTTTCGGGTCGATCGCGCCTTCAAAGGTGCCGATGGACACTTCGTAGTCGTTACGGGTGTCGATCAACAGCACTTCCGGGTCGCTGATCAGCGCGTTCCAGTCCTGCGGGTCGACGTAGGTACCGACTTTCTTGTTCGGGTCGACGCCTTCGACGCCCAGGGTCACGATCTCTTTCTTGAGCTTGACCTTGGTGCGGTAGAACGGCTGGTCGTCGCAGTAGGATTCTTTGTGGTCGATGTCGACCATGCGCGGATCTTTCTTCAGCCAGGCCATCAGGCCATCAATGCCTTCGCGGCTACCGGAAACCGTGCCGTTGATGCCTTCTTCGGCGATCAGCAAGGTGCCTTTGATGCCGTTGTCGACCATCGCCTGCAACAGGGGCTCACGCAGGGCGACGTAGTCTTCGAGGGTGACGAACTTATACAGTGCCGCCACGACAATCGGTTGAGTCATGGGTGTTCTCTCCAGGTGGCTACCCTCGTAAAGGGTGAACCGGATGCAAAAAAAACGCGCCGGCTGAGCGGCGCGTTGCAGATTCTAACAAATGCCCGGTGTCAGAGACACCCGATCATCAATCATGTCCGCCAGCGCAGGTCGGCGAGGCCGGGGCTGCGTCGATTTTCGCCCATTCTTCAGGCGTGTAGGTATGCAGCGCCAACGCATGAAACTCGTTCATCAGGTCACCCAGGGTGGCGTAGACCTTCTGGTGGCGCTTGACGCGGTTGAGCCCCTCGAACTGCGGGCTGACCAGCACGGCCTTGAAGTGGGTCTGCAACCCACGGCTGTGCATATGGCTTTCATCCAGCACGCTCAAGTGGTCGGTGCCCAAGGCGGCAAGCGCCGTTTCGATACGCTGTTGCATGGTCATTCCTGCTTACTTCTTCTTGGCCGGAGCGGCGGCTTTAGGCGCCAGCTCGTTGGTCATGTCTTCCAGCAGCTTATTGACTACCGGCACGGCGCTTTCCAGCTTGGCCTGGGTCATCTGGGCCGATTGCTGGGTCAGCTGCGGCATTTTTTCCAGGACTTTCTTGCCCAGTGGCGACTGGTAGAAGGCAACCAGGTCCTTGAGCTCGGATTCGCTGAAGTTGGTGGTGTAGAGCTTGACCATGTCAGGTTTCAGCTTTGGCCAGCCGATAGCCTGGTCCAGGGCGGCGTTGGCCTTGGCCTGGTAGCTGTCCAGTACGGACTGCTTGGCGGCAGGCGCCTTGGTCTGTTCAAAACGCTGGGCGAACATTTGCTGCACTTGCATGTACACCGGGGTACCCAGCTTGTCGGCATGGGCCAAGGTAAGGAAGGCTTCGGCACTGGCGTTGTGGCTGGCGGTATCGGCAAGAACCTGGCCGCTGGCGCAAACCAGAGCAACCGCGGTACAGATGGCACGAAGACGAGTCATCGAGTTTCCTTTTCTAGCAGGCGAGGTCAGACCCCAAGGGCGCCCATTCTGCGCCTAAAAAACCTTATGGCTCAACCCCGAGCCTTGCTGGATAAAGATTCTCGAGGGATGAACCCGATGAAAAGTCTTTTAGGGAACCCACTAGGCCGAACACGGCCTAAACTGCGCAAACGAACCTGAAGGAGTGTGCCCGATGAGCCGTATCGAAACCGACAGCCTGGGAGAAGTTCACGTCCCGGATGAAGCTTACTGGGGCGCCCAGACCCAACGTTCGCTGGTTAACTTCGCCATTGGCGAACAGCGTATGCCGCTGGCGGTATTGCACGCCCTGGCCCTGGTCAAGAAGGCCGCAGCACGGGTAAATGACCGTAATGGAGACTTGCCCGCCGACATCGCCCGCTTGATCGAACAGGCCGCCGACGAAGTACTCGATGGTCAACACGACGACCAATTCCCCCTGGTGGTCTGGCAGACCGGCAGCGGCACCCAGAGCAACATGAACGCCAACGAAGTGATCGCCGGCCGCGCCAACGAACTGGCGGGCAATAAACGTGGCGGCAAGAGCCCGGTGCACCCCAACGATCACGTCAACCGTTCCCAGAGTTCCAATGACTGCTTCCCCACCGCCATGAGCATTGCAGCGGTCCAGGCTGTGCATCAGCGCTTGCTACCGGCAATTGCGACGCTTTCCGGCGGCCTGGCTGAACAAGCAGCCAAACATATGAAGCTGGTGAAGACCGGCCGCACTCATATGATGGATGCCACGCCGATCACCTTCGGCCAGGAGCTTTCGGCGTTCATCGCCCAGCTTGACTACGCCGAACGCGCCGTTCGCGCCGCACTGCCCGCCGTCTGCGAGTTGGCTCAGGGCGGCACCGCCGTCGGCACCGGGCTGAATGCGCCCCACGGTTTTGGCGAGGCGATTGCCTCCGAGCTGGCGGCGTTGTCGGGCTTGCCGTTCGTCACCGCGCCGAACAAATTCGCCGCCCTTTCCGGCCATGAGCCGTTGGTGACGCTACACGGCGCCCTGAAAACCCTGGCCGTGGCCCTGATGAAAATCGCCAATGACCTGCGCCTGCTGGGCTCCGGCCCGCGCACCGGGTTGGCCGAGGTGAAGTTGCCGGCCAACGAGCCCGGCAGTTCGATCATGCCAGGCAAGGTCAACCCGACGCAGTGCGAAGCGCTGTCGATGCTGGCCTGCCAGGTGCTGGGCAATGACGTGACCATCGGCATCGCTGCCAGCCAGGGGCACTTGCAGTTGAATGTGTACAAGCCGGTGATCATCCACAACCTGCTGGAATCCATCCGCCTGCTGGCCGACGGCTGCAACAACTTCCAGGAACACTGTGTGGCCGGGCTTGAGCCAGACCCCGTGCAGATGGCCGAGCACTTGGAGCGCGGGCTGATGCTGGTGACCGCGCTCAACCCGCACATCGGCTACGACAAGTCGGCGGAAATCGCCAAGAAGGCTTACGCCGAAGGGTTGACGCTAAGGGAGGCCGCGCTGGACCTGGGCTACCTCACCGACGCGGAGTTCGACCAGTGGGTTCGCCCGCAAGACATGCTCGGCGCCTAGGACGCCATGCGCAACCGCCGGGCCTTGAGCCCGGCGAGCAACGACGGCGCCAGCGCCACGGTCGCCGAACCCAGCACCACCACCAACGCCCCGGCATAGCCCAGGGCGTTGATCTCTTCGGCCTGCACATACTCAGTCCACAGCCACGCCGACAGGGCGACCGCCACGAAAGTCACCAGCGGTGTAAGCGCCAGGGTCGCACTGACCCGCGAAGCTTCCCAATGGGCAAGCGCTTCGGCAAACGCGCCGTAGGCCACCAGGGTATTCATGCAGCACGCCAGCAACAGCCAGCCCTGCAGCGGGCTCAGGTCCAAAGCTTCCATAGGATGCGCCCAGGGCGTGAGCAACAAGGCGCAGGTGAGGTAGATCACCATCATCACTTGCAGCGAGTTCCACACCGTCAACAACTGCTTCTGGCCCAGGGCGTAGAACACCCAGATTGAAGTGGCCAACAATATCGTCAGCACACCGGCGGTATAGGCACCCAGGGATGTCAGCAACTCCTCCAGACGCTGGTTGAAGAACAGGCCAAAGCCTGCAATCAACACGAATAACCCGAGCACCTGCCCGCGACTGAAACGCTCCTTGAACACAAACACACTGGCGATCATCAAGAAGATCGGCCCCATCTGCACCACCAGTTGCGCCGTGCCAGGGCTGAGCATTTTCAGGCCCACCAGGTACAACACGTAGTTGCCCACCAGGCCGCACACCGCCATCCCTACCAGCCAGCCACCCTTGGGGCCCAGCACCTTGCGGCTGGGCAAGCGCTTGGTCAGCGCCAGGTAGACGAACAGGCAACTGCCAGCCACGATCAGGCGAAACCAGGTAACGGTGATCGGGTCCATCACCTGCAGCACCTGCTTGAGTTTGATCGGCAGGATGCCCCACAGAAACGCGGTCAGCAGGGTCAGGAGAAAACCATAGACCCAGCGGCCGGAAGAGATGTGCATGAGTGCCCCAGAAGCCAGAGGAAGTGGAGCCGCATTCTAGGGGCACCCGACGCACTTTGTGTAGCGAAGATCAGCGCACCGCTTCGAACAATCCGGTGGCGCCCATGCCACCGCCCACGCACATGGTGACGATGCCATAACGCAGATTGCGCCGCTGCAACTCACGTACCAGATGCCCCACCTGCCGTGAGCCGGTCATGCCGAATGGGTGGCCGATGGAGATCGATCCGCCGTTGACGTTGTATTTGGCATTGTCGATTTCCAGGCGATTACGCGCATATAAGCACTGGGACGCGAAGGCTTCGTTGAGTTCCCACAGGTCGATATCCGCCACTTGCAAGCCCTTGGCCTTGAGCAGCTTGGGCACCGAGAACACCGGGCCGATGCCCATCTCGTCCGGTTCGCAACCCGCCACCGTGAACCCACGGAAAAACGCCTTCGGCTTGAGGCCCAGTTCAAGGGCTTTTTCCAGGCTCATCACCAGCGTCATCGAGGCGCCGTCGGAGAGCTGCGACGAGTTACCCGCCGTCACCGAGCCGTCCTCGGCAAATACCGGCTTCAAGCCTTGCAGGCTGGCCAACGTGGTGTCCGGGCGATTGCAGTCGTCACGGTCGACCACGCCCTCGAGCACCTGCACTTCACCGGTGTTCTTGTCTTCGACTTTGTACTTGACCGCCATCGGCACGATTTCATCGTTGAACAAACCGTCTGCCTGAGCCTGAGCGGTGCGTTGCTGGCTTTGCAGGGCGTACACGTCCTGCTCTTCGCGACTGACGTTGTAGCGACGAGCGACGATCTCCGCAGTCTGGCCCATGGGGAAGTAGATACCCGGCACCTGCTCTTTCAGCAGCGGGTTGATCAGGTTGTCGGTGTTGACGCTTTTCATCGTCAGGCTGATGGACTCGACGCCACCGGCAACGATGATATCGCTGCAGCCCGACGCGATCTGGTTGGCCGCGATGGCAATCGCCTGCAAGCCCGACGAGCAGAACCGGTTGAGGGTCATCCCCGCCGTACCGGTGCCCAGTTGTGACAACACCGCCACATTGCGCCCGATGTTGTAGCCCTGGGCACCTTCGTTGGAGCCGGCGCCGACGATGCAGTCCTCCACGGTGGCAGGGTCGATTCCATTGCGGGTGAGCAGCGCGTTGACGCAATGGGCCGCCATGTCATCCGGGCGGGTCTGGTTGAACTTGCCACGAAACGATTTGGCCAGGCCAGTTCGTACGCTGTCGACGATCACTACTTCACGCATGGGCTACCTCGATCTTGTGGTTGTCGGGAGATGGATCGAGGATAGATCCAGCTCCCGCCAACCGCGACGATCATTCACCCCGCCTATACAAAACCATGGCGCCGAACCTATCTGTAGGAGCGAGCTTGCTCGCGAAAACTCGAGAGCGCCTCGCTTACCCAGAAAACACGCGCCATCATTGACGATTTTCGCGAGCAAGCTCGCTCCTACTTCTTGCCTTTCTTGTCGTGCTTGTCGGACTTGTCGAACGCCGCCTCCAGCGCCCGGTTGATCGTGCGCAGCACCTTGACCCGCGCCCAGCGCTTGTCGTTGGCCTCCACCAGTGTCCAGGGCGCGATTTCGGTGCTGGTGCGGTCAACCATATCGCCCACGGCGGCACGGTAGTCGTCCCACTTGTCGCGGTTGCGCCAGTCGTCTTCAGTGATCTTGAAGCGCTTGAACGGGATTTCCTCACGGGCCTGGAAACGCTCCAGTTGGGTCTGCTTGTCGATGGCCAACCAGAACTTGACCACGATCACACCCGCGTCGCGCAGTTGCTCTTCAAAGTCGTTGATTTCGCCATACGCGCGCATCCAGTCCGCTGGGGTGCAAAAGCCCTCGATGCGTTCCACCAGTACACGGCCATACCACGAACGGTCGAAGACAGTGAACATGCCCCGCGCCGGGATCTTCTGCCAAAAACGCCACAGATAAGGCTGGGCACGCTCGTCCTCGCTCGGTGCGGCAATCGGCACGATGTGGTACTGGCGCGGGTCCAGCGCCGCCGCCACCCGACGGATCGCCCCGCCCTTGCCCGCCGCGTCGTTGCCTTCGAACACCGTGATCAACGCGTGCTTGCGCATGCGTTTGTCGCGCATCAGGCCGGAGAAGCGTGCCTGCTCGGTGATCAACTGTTCTTCGTAATCGTCCTTTTCCAGGCGCTGCGTCAGGTCGAGGCTGTCCAGCAGGCTCTTCTTGTCCACGGAGGCGATCAACGGTGCCGGGTTCATGCCGCTGGCCTTGCCTTTGACCAGCTTCAACGCATTTTGCAGGCCTTCCAGCAGCAGCTTGCCCACGGTGAGGCTGCGATAGTTGCTGTCCACCCCTTCGATTACATGCCACGGTGCATAGTCGCGGCTGGTGCGGCGCAACACGCGCTCGCCGAAATGCACGAATTTGTCGTAAGTCTCAGACTGCTGCCAATCCAGCGGGCTGATGCGCCAGCTGTGCAGCGGGTCATCGGCCAGGGCCTTGAGCCGCGCCTTCATTTGCTTCTTGGACAGGTGAAACCAGAACTTGAAGATCAGTGCGCCTTCATCACAGAGCATCTTTTCCAGACGCTCCGCACCGGCGATAGCCTGGTCCAGGCGCGCGTCCTTGATCTGCCCATGCACGCGGGCCTGCAGCATCTGGCTGTACCAATTACCGAAGAAAATCCCCATGCGGCCTTTGGCGGGCAGTTGCCGCCAGTAGCGCCAGGCCGGCGGCCGGGCCAGCTCTTCGTCGGTCTGCTGGTCGAAGGTGCGCACCTCGATCAGACGCGGGTCCATCCATTCGTTCAATAGCTTGACCGTCTCACCCTTACCGGCACCCTCGATACCGTTGATCAGGATGATCACCGGGAAGCGCTTCTGCTGCTGCAGCTCGTATTGCACCTCCAGAAGTGCCTCACGCAGCGCAGGGACTTCGGCGTCGTAGGTGTCTTTGTCGATGGCGTGACCGATTTCGGCGGATTCGAACATGGGCAGCTCCGTTTCAAGATGGCTCAAGACTAGCGGATTGGGCAGCAACACGCGGGAGGAAATTCCATCGGTGCTTGCCGTGGGTCAATTCATTGCCTGTTGATCGGCTAGAATGGCGGCCTTGTCTTGACCGAGCCGCCCATGAACCCCATCACCCACGCCCAGCTCGACTGGGATGACCAAGGCCGCCCGCACTCACGGGTGTTCGACGACGTGTACTTCTCCGATAAGTCCGGCCTTGAAGAAACCCGTTATGTGTTCCTGGAACAGAACCGCTTGCAGGAGCGTTTTGCCGCCTTGCCGGTGGGCGGGCGCTTGGTGATTGGCGAAACGGGGTTCGGCACGGGCTTGAATTTTTTGTGCGCCTGGCAGTTGTTCGAGCAATACGCGGTAGCCGGTGCGCACCTGCACTTTGTCAGCGTGGAAAAGTACCCGCTGAGCCACGCCGACCTGCAACGCGCCCTCGCCCTTTGGCCTGAACTACAACCCTTTGCCGAACAATTACTCAAGCAATACATCGCGATCCACCAAGGCTTCCAACGCCTGATCCTGGATAACGGCCGCGTGACCCTTACCCTGTTGATCGGCGATGCCCTGGAGCAACTGCCGCAACTGGATGCGCAGATCGACGCGTGGTTCCTCGACGGTTTCGCCCCAGCGAAAAACCCGGACATGTGGACCGCCGAACTGTTCGCCGAACTGGCGCGGCTGGCCGCACCGGGGGCAACCATCAGCACGTTTACCAGCACCGGTTGGGTGCGCCGGCTGATCAATGCCGCCGGCTTCAAGATGAAGCGCACGCCGGGTATTGGGCATAAATGGGAGATCCTGCGCGGGGAGTTCCTCGGTTGGCCAGCGCAGACGCCCTTGCCGCCTGCCGCCAAGCCGTGGTTCGCACGGCCGCCTGCCATTGATGGCGAACGCCACGCCCTGGTAATCGGCGGCGGCCTGGCCGGCTGCACCACGGCGGCCAGCCTGGCGGCGCGCGGCTGGCGGGTCAGCCTGCTGGAGCGCCATACGGCCCTGGCGCAGGAAGCCTCGGGCAACCCGCAAGGCGTGCTGTACCTCAAGCTATCGGCCCACGGCACAGCCCTGTCGCAGTTGATACTCAGTGGTTTCGGCCACACCCGACGCCTGCTGGAGCACCTGCACCGTGGCGTCGACTGGGACGGGTGCGGCGTGCTGCAACTGGCCTTCAACGCCAAGGAGGCCGAGCGCCAGGCGCAGTTGGCCGCTGCCTTTTCGCCCGGCTTGCTGCACCTGCTGAACCCGGCCCAGGCCCAAGCGCGCGCAGGCGTGGCGCTGGAGCACGGCGGGCTGTTCTTTCCCGAGGGCGGTTGGGTGCATCCTCCGGCGTTATGCGAGTGGCAGGCACGCCATCCGCTGATCACGGTGCTGACACATCACGAAGCCCTTGAGCTGCAACGCGTTGACGGCCAGTGGCACGCCCTGGCCGGTGACACCCGGCTAGCCAGCGCGCCGGTGGTGGTGTTAGCCGGTGCGGCCGAGATCAAGCGTTTTCCGTTCAGCGCCGACCTACCCCTCAAGCGTATTCGCGGGCAGATCACCCGCCTGGCGCAAACCCCGCAGAGCGAAGCCCTGGCTACCGTGGTCTGCGCCGAAGGCTACGTGGCCCCGGCGCGCCTGGGCGAGCACACCCTGGGCGCCAGCTTCGATTTCAAGAGCGACGACCTGACGCCCACCGTCGCCGAACACGCCGGCAACCTGGAGATGCTGCGCGAGATTTCCGTCGACCTGACGCAACGGTTGGGTGCCGACGCATTGGCCCCCGAACAGCTGGAAGGCCGTGCCGCCTTCCGCTGCACCAGCCCCGACTATCTGCCGATTGTGGGGCCGCTGGCCGAACGCGCAGCCTTCGACCAGGCCTACGCAGCGTTGCGCAAGGATGCCCGCCAGATCCCAGAAGCCGCCTGCCCGTGGCTTGACGGCCTGTACATCAACAGCGGCCACGGCTCGCGCGGCCTGATCACTGCGCCACTGTGCGCCGAACTGCTCGCAGCCTGGCTCAACGACGAGCCGTTGCCGGTGCCCGCCAGCGTGTCAGAGGCGTGCCACCCCAATCGGTTCGCCCTGCGGGCGTTGATTCGCGGCACGGGTGGGTGATAACACGGGCACCTAGCAGACATTCAACGCGCCGGGTTTGAGTGCGTCCTCGGTCTGGCGCCTGATTTCAGCCGCTTCAACCGGCATGCGCTCACTGGTAATCACGTTCATTTGCTCGACGTAGTCGGTATCGGTCAGTGTCTGGCGTTGATCGAATACCCGCTGCGCGCGTTCGTGGAAAGAACCCAGTACGTCTTCAAACCGTCCTTGAAAGCGTCTTTTCAAATAGTCGATCCAGAACGGCAACCCGACTATAAAGTCCAACAATTCGGATGAAAGCTCGGCCACCCGAACCTTGTCAGCGGCAGCCACCAAATCCTTATTCGTCACCTCGGCCAATTGCCCAAAGCGCATATGCCTGGGTTGGCCGGGCAGGTCTAACTTGTCGGCCAGACCTATGCGAAACGCCAGGCTCACTTCCAACGGGTCGGCGCTGGGATGACTGAGGCTGTGGCTGCGGGCATAGCGTTCAACCTGGTCGAGCCGAAACAGGCCCTTACTCAACTTCAGCAGCGGCTCAGCCGTCAACTGGCCGCTCTCGACGCCTTTTGAAGCCTCATGAAGAAGCGTCAGCACCTCAAGGTTGCTGAAGCTTGCAGCTGCAGCATCATCACAATTGAGTGGCGTAGCGGCACGGTCAAAGATTTCTGCACGCAAGCCTGCATCGGCTTCAGCAGCCTCCAACACCCACCACACCCGTTGGCTCATGTCCACGCGAACATTTTTTGCATCAGCGGTACTGCCCAGTCCGGCGAGGAGATTGAACAGCCCCTCGGAGCCCTCCTCGGCCCTGAGTGCTGCCCAGGTGGCGCGTTTCATCTCTATATCCGCCCCCATATCCTTTAACCAGCGCTCTTGCGCCCGTTGCTCAGTCAAACGGGCAGGATCATCCTCCAGGAAACCCATGCCGACACCGACGCGACTCCGGTAGGCACTGACCAACTGGCGGCTAGGCGTGTCCAGGGGGTTATCCCCCAAATGGAGCGTTTGTGCGAGAACTCGTGGGACTTCAGACAGCCACCGAGGCAGTGTCGTGATGTGATTGCCGCGCAGGTCAACCGTTTCCAGGTAGGGCGGGCGTCGAAACCCCGCTGGCAACTCCTTCAGAGAACAACTGTTCAGGAACAAGGCGCGCAAGTCGAACATCCGATCGATCAGCGGCGCGTTTAGCAGTGGGTTGTGGTTGAGGTTCAACACCCGCAGTTCGGTCAAGGTTGCAAGTTGCGTTCGACCAGCCTCCGTCAGTTGCAGTTGGTTGCAGTTCAAGTACAGGCGCCGCAGCAGGGACATCTGCGACAACACCGTCGGTACTTGGGTCAACTTGTTGCCCGCCAGGTCGAGCATATTGACCCCCTTGAAGCGCTCAAGAAAAGACCCGACCTGATCATCGAGGTCCATATTGCGCAACACCAAGCGACGCACATGACCAAAATCCACCCCGACGGGCAACTGGGGCAAAGCACCGACATTCAGGCCCTCCAGCTCCAGTCCGAACATCTCGATACCGCGCTCGTTGCGCAGCAGTGTTTTACGCTTCCAACTGCGCTCAATCGCCTTGGCGACTGCTTTGCGTCCGTCACGCAAATCACTCCTGGCCGAGCGTGAAAGGCCCTTTACAGCGGCTTTTTCGTCGCACCACCGTGCCAACGCGAGCTGTAGAGCCTTGAGCTGTTGCTGCAACACCTTGACGGCCCTGGCGCGCGACAAATGATCCGTGCCCATGTCTTGAAGCAACAACGTGAGCTGGCGTGAACTCAACTTGGGGTAGAGCTTGCAAAGCTTGCGCATCAAGGCTGCCGGCTGTGGCGCCAGCTCCTCCAGCAGCGCCTGAACACACGCCACCGCCGGCTCGGGCACTGCGCGCTCCGGCCAGAGGTAACGGGCAAGCGTCTTGCGCTCCGTTTCGGCCTTGCCCAGTAACTCTTGGTTCAAGTGGCTGGCACGTTGAGTCCCATTCAATCTCAGCGTGGCGATTTGATCAGCGGATAACGTCTCGGTCAGGGCTTGGTAAAAACCCTCCCCACCCGTTGCTAATGCCCCCAAGGCTTTGCCCCGTGCATCAAATGCCTGAAAGCCATCGGCAGACGCTACAACCGTCCGGTGCAATGTCGCCGCCTTCCCGCCGAGTTGCGCGATCACTTCGCCATTGAGCGAACCGCGGCGTAGCTGCAATGCCTGGGTCTGTGGCCAGTCGACAACTCGCCCCAGCAGCCCGACGGCCAGGCGCTGGGTGGCCTCATTGCCATATCTCGGCCAGTACAGACCACTGAGTGCGCGGTCTTCTTCAAGCAGTCGCAGGGCCTCTCGGGTTCGTTGCGCCAGCAACAGGGGCACCCGCCGTGTCTCGCGCAGGCGCACGCGCTGCCGGGTCGAAGCGTTGGAGAGCAGCTCCCAGGCCTGGCGATTCGGCAAGCCTGGGTAGTGATGAATAAGCAGCGCATGATCGCTGTGCGTAATAACGTTGGCTTCCTGGTACAGCTGATCATGAACCTGCCGATGGCTGCGTTCGAGCGACTTCAACAAGCGGCGCTTCAAGATCACTTCTGCTTCGCCAGGCTCTACGACGCCACCCAGCAATGCCTGTGTTTCCTCCGTGTCCAATGCGGCCAGCAGCGTAGGCATCACCTCGCCACGTTCAAGCTGCTTTTCGGTGATATGAATGCTCAGGTCTTCGTAGTCAAACGGCGCTGCATCAGGATAGCTTTCAAGCAGGTTGCCCTCCTCGTCCAGCACTTCAAAAAAGCGCCCGCGGGGCCAGCCGGGCATATGGGGCAATGCAAGCATTTGGGTGCGTGCCGTACTCAGATCCAACTGCGCCTGATGCTCAAGCTGCCAGGTCAGGTCACGCACTTTCTGCTCTTGCATGAAGCGCACTACTCCATCATTGAAACGTTCCGGCAATGGCAGGTTTTCCTGGGCCAGGTAACGCAACCGAGGCAGGGACAAATCGGCGATGGTTGCAAGTTCCCTCAACCGCTCCCCCGTCAGCGTCCCGAGGAATGAATTCGACCGCGTGATAATGTACGCAGGCTCTTCCCAGTCTTGAGGCCGCTCCCACTCAAACTGCCATCCCGCCGTGCCGTTGTGCTTGAGCGGGGGGCGGTACGCATCGCTGCGTAGCGGGTGAATGGCAGACCACTGCTTCACAGCGGCGTCATAGGCGATCGCATGCACCCGAGCTTCGATCTTGGCGTAAGCGTGTCCATTGGTCTTGTACACCCCCATGGCATTGGCAACCGTGCCGGAAACCACCTCCGGGGGGTATCGATATGCCGTTGTGCGGCGGCGCCATAACCACACGCTGCCGTCCGGCCGCTTGACGGCCTCCATGCCATCAAAAAACACCTCCGGTCGAGTCACCCATCGCTTGACCCCACCGAAGGCCTTCACCCCTACGGCGAACGCTGCCATGCCAGCGATGCTCTCCGCCACGCTGACCAAATGTTCAAGCGCCTCGGTTTTTTCATTGTGGCTCCAGTCGTCGATGCCCTCGAACATCTCGCCCAGTAACTGGCCAATACCCTCCCCCATCATCAATAGCCCAATCATCGGCACCTCGAACCCTGCAATGTTGAGCAGGGTCAAGCCTGCATCCAGGTAGCTTTGCAGGCGTTTCTGGCGAGCGTCATCATCGGCCTGTGCGGTGGGCACTGCCAATGTGATCGCATCCAGCAGCAGCTTGCCGGTGCACACATTGAAAAAGAACCTGGACAGGTTGCCCGGTTCCTCGATTGGCTCCAGCCGCGCCAGGGTTCGGCTCCTATCAAATCGCTGGAAGAACTGAAAGCGTTCGGTCTCGGCCAGGTAGCCGGTAAAAAAACGCCGATAAGCCTGCACTTGAAGTTTGAGCGTCAGGTATTGCTTGAAATCCTCCAGCGACGGGTACTCGTACCACCGCCGCGTCGGCTCGTTAGGCATGTACAACACCACCGGCCCCGTGGGAAAGCCGTCTTCGTTGGCATTGGCCAGGACCATCACGCCCCACACGCAGGCCCCCCCGATACTCAAACCTCGCCACACCATGGGCTTACCTTGAAAGAGCAGGTGCGCCATCTGGCTGGCCGGTAAGTCGCGCTTGATCAATTCAGACAGCAACGTGTAGGTCGGCGGGCTGACATCGCCCTTGGCATACGCAATATGCAAGTCAACCAGCATCTCCAAGCGCCGGGCATTGCCGAGCTGCAAGACTGCCGGGTTGTACCCTCGGTCAGACTCCAGCGCCGCTTCACTGGGCGCCGGCAGGTTGAACACATCGCGAAGGTGCAGTTGGTAGGCAGCGCCCAGGTCCAGTTCACGACAGTAACCCGCGAACGCCTCAGCACTGAGACCGCGCACGACCGTGTTCCCGGCACGAACGACCGAGCCTTTCGGCAGCTCGGCTCCATCCTGCGAGAAGTTCTGCATGGCCGCCTGCAGCAAGCTGTGCTTCTCAATCTTGATCTGATCATACGTCGGTCCGAAAACGCTGGTCATTGTGAAAGTGCGCCGCGGCACTTCCAGCATGTCGAGTTCGACATTCAGCGACGCATGCCCCTTGGCGGACAGAAACGCCTTGAGTTTCTCGGCGCAAAATTGTTTGAGCGGTTTGACACGCCCCAACAACCGAGCTGCCTGTTCGCGCGGTCGTTCACTCTGTTCATGGGCCTGTTGCAGCGCTTGGAGAGTGGCGGCATCGGCATCCTTCCACCAGGCGGGCAATTTTTGCTGCAACACCAGGGCTATATCCAGGTCTCCCGTCAGTTCCAACAGCGCGGCGGTAACGTCCTCCTCCGACACCGGCGTAACGGCGTGGCTTGAATCCTGTGTCTCAGTCATTGGCAATCATCCTTATTGCGTTGAGAAATACCGCCCAACGATAAGGCCGATCCTGGATTCAAATGACGCAAATACTCGGGCGATCAGGCACCCGACCCCCCGACTTTTTGCATGCATCCCAGCGTTGTTTACCGCCATTTAAGCCAACGCCACGGCACACGCAGACTGGCATTCAACCGATCAAGGCTCTTTGCCTTATAACCGATTGTTCTAAAACTCCCAGGATAGGCGTGTGTCAGTTTCTGGGTACGCGCCCTTCTGGGCGTATTGAGTGTTTCCCCTCCCCAACGGAAAAACCGGTAAGGAATTTATGTGCGGATTAGCTGGCGAATTACGTTTCGATGCCCAACCTGCCGACCTGGCTGCGATTGAGCGCATTACCCATCATCTGGCCCCCCGTGGGCCCGACGCCTGGGGCTTCCACGCCCAAGGGCCGATTGCCTTGGGGCATCGACGCCTGAAAATCATGGACCTGTCGGACGGCTCGGCCCAACCGATGGTCGATGCGCACCTGGGCCTGTCCCTGGCCTTCAACGGCGCGATCTATAACTTCCCGGAACTGCGTGAAGAGCTGGAAGCCCTGGGCTACGCCTTCTATTCCGGCGGCGACACCGAAGTGCTGCTCAAGGGCTATCACGCCTGGGGCGAAGCGCTGCTGCCCAAGCTCAACGGCATGTTTGCTTTTGCGATCTGGGAGCGTGACGCCCAGCGCCTGTTTATTGCCCGTGACCGCCTGGGCGTGAAGCCGTTATACCTGTCGCGTACCGGCCAGCGGTTGCGCTTCGCTTCGGCACTGCCGGCGTTGCTTAAAGGCGGCGACATCAATCCGATCCTGGATCCGGTTGCGCTTAACCATTACCTGAACTTCCACGCCGTGGTGCCTGCACCGCGCACCTTGCTCGCCGGCGTCGAAAAAATGCCGCCGGCCAGTTGGATGCGCATCGACGCCAGCGGCAACACCGAGCAGAAAGTGTGGTGGACCCTGCCCTACGGCCCACACGACGATGAAAAAAACCTCACTCTCGAAGACTGGACCGACCGCGTGCTCGACAGCACCCGCGAAGCCGTGGCCATTCGCCAACGTGCGGCTGTGGATGTGGGCGTGCTGCTTTCCGGTGGCGTCGATTCGAGCATGCTCGTCGGCCTGCTGCGTGAAGTGGGCGTACAGGATCTGTCGACGTTTTCCATCGGTTTTGAAGATGCCGGTGGCGAAGCGGGCAACGAGTTCCAGTACTCGGACCTGATCGCCAAGCACTACGGCACCCGTCACCACCAACTGCGCATTGCCGAAAGCGAGATCATCGAGCAACTGCCCGCCGCGTTCCGCGCGATGAGCGAGCCGATGGTCAGCCACGACTGCATCGCCTTCTACCTGCTGTCGCGGGAAGTGGCCAAACATTGCAAAGTGGTACAGAGCGGCCAGGGCGCGGATGAACTGTTCGCCGGTTACCACTGGTACCCGCAGGTGGACGGGGCGAGCGATCCCTACGCGGCTTATCGCGAGGCTTTTTTCGACCGTAGCTACGACGACTACGCGGCCACTGTCGCGCCGAAATGGCTGACTGCCAACGACGCCGCCGGCGACTTTGTGCGCGAACATTTCGCCATGCCCGGCGCCGACGCCGCCGTGGACAAGGCCCTGCGCCTGGACAGCACGGTGATGCTGGTGGACGACCCGGTCAAACGTGTCGACAACATGACCATGGCCTGGGGCCTGGAAGCGCGCACGCCGTTTCTGGACTATCGCCTGGTGGAACTCTCGGCCCGTGTGCCTGGCAAGTTCAAACTGCCTGATGGCGGCAAGCAGGTGTTGAAAGAAGCTGCGCGTCGCGTGATCCCGAGCGAAGTCATCGACCGCAAAAAAGGCTATTTCCCGGTGCCGGGCCTCAAGCACTTGCAGGGCGATACCCTGAACTGGGTACGCGAACTGCTACTCGACCCGAGCCAGGATCGTGGCCTGTTCAATCCCGCGATGCTCGACCGTTTGCTCACTGACCCGCAAGGCCAATTGACCCCGCTGCGCGGCTCCAAGTTGTGGCAGCTGGCGGCGCTGAACCTATGGCTCAGCGAACAAGGAATCTGATCGATGAAACCCCATGCAGCGGCTTACAGCCAACGCTTGCTCAAAGGCCAGGCGCCCACTTATGAGCGCCTGCAAGCGCGCCTGGCGGAAGATGGCAGCCCCTTGGCAGCCGAACCAATTGCCGTGCATTGCGGTTGGGGCCGGCTGTTGATCGGTCATACATTCCCAGACCCTGCCAGCCTCGCCCAAGAGTTGCTCAACGAGCAGCCGGGCGAACGGGATATCGCACTGTATGTGGCGGCGCCCCAGCAGATTCTGGGGATTGATCCGCAGCAGTTGTTCCTTGACCCGTCCGATACCTTGCGCCTGTGGTTCAGCGACTATCGCCCGGCCACTCGGGTGTTTCGCGGTTTCCGCATTCGCCGGGTCCAGACCGAGGCGGATTGGTTGGCGGTGAATCAGTTGTATCAAGGCCGCGGCATGTTGCCGGTCGACGCCGAACGCCTCACACCGCGCCATCAAGGTGGCCCGGTGTATTGGCTGGCGGAAGACGAAGACAGCGGCGCGGTGATCGGCAGCGTCATGGGCCTCAATCACCAAAAGGCCTTTCACGACCCGGAAAACGGTTGCAGCCTGTGGTGCCTGGCAGTCGATCCGCAATGCACGCGGCCCGGCGTGGGCGAAGTATTGGTGCGCCATTTGGTGGAGCACTTCATGAGCCGTGGCCTGAGCTATCTGGACTTGTCGGTGTTGCACGATAACCGCCAGGCCAAGAACCTTTACGCCAAGCTTGGCTTTCGCGCGCTGACCACTTTTGCGATCAAGCGCAAGAACGGCATCAACCAGCCGCTGTTTCTCGGCCCGGGCCCACAGGCGGGGTTCAATCCCTATGCGCGGATCATTGTCGAGGAAGCCCATCGGCGTGGCATCGACGTGCAAGTGGATGACGCCGATGCGGGCTTGTTCACGCTGAGCCATGGCGGGCGTCGCGTGCGTTGCCGTGAATCCTTGAGCGATTTGACCAGCGCCATCAGCATGACCCTGTGCCAGGACAAAAGCCTGACCCACAAAGTGCTGAAAGCCGCCGGTTTGAAACTGCCGTCACAGCAACTCGCGGGCAGCGCGGATGACAACCTGGAGTTTCTCGACGAACACCAGCGCATCGTGGTCAAGCCGTTGGATGGCGAACAAGGCCAGGGTGTGGCAGTGGATCTGCAAAGCATCGAGGAGGTGCAGCAGGCGATTGAAGCCGCGCGGCAGTTCGACAGCCGTGTGTTGCTGGAGAGCTTTCACGAAGGGTTGGACCTGCGCATCCTGGTGATTGGTTTCGAGGTGGTCGCCGCTGCGATCCGTCGCCCTGCCGAAGTGACCGGTGATGGCCACCATTCCATCGGCGCGTTGATCGAAGCCCAGAGCCGTCGCCGCCAGGCCGCCACCGACGGTGAAAGCAAAATCCCGTTGGATGCCGAAACCGAACGCACCTTGAAAGCCGCCGGTTTCGACTACAGCAGCATCCTGCCCCGTGGTCAGACCCTGGCCGTGCGCCGCACCGCCAACCTGCACACCGGCGGGTGCCTTGAAGATGTCACCGCGATCCTGCACCCAACGCTGGTGGACGCCGCCGTGCGCGCCGCCCGTGCCCTGGACATCCCAATGGTGGGTCTGGACCTGATGGTGCCCGCCGCCGATCAACCCGAATACGTGTTTATCGAAGCCAATGAACGGGCCGGCCTGGCCAATCATGAACCGCAGCCTACCGCGGAGAAATTTGTGGATTTGCTGTTTCCCCATAGCTGAACGATCCGAACCCCAGGAGTCTTTATGAGCCGAACCATCCCCGAACCGGATCTGAATTACCTGCAAAAAGTCCTGCTGGAAATGCTCGCTATTCCCAGCCCTACCGGATTTACCGACACCATCGTGCGTTACGTCGCCGAGCGCCTGGAAGAACTGGGCATTCCCTTCGAAATGACCCGGCGCGGCACCATCCGCGCTACGTTGAAAGGCCAAAAAAACAGCCCAGACCGCGCCGTGTCCGCTCACCTGGACACCATCGGCGCCGCCGTGCGTGCAATCAAGGACAATGGCCGCCTGAGCCTGGCACCGGTGGGCTGCTGGTCGAGCAGGTTCGCCGAGGGCAGCCGCGTCAGCCTGTTCACCGATAACGGTGTGATCCGTGGCAGCGTGTTGCCGCTGATGGCCTCCGGGCATGCGTTCAACACCGCCGTGGATGAAATGCCGGTGAGCTGGGATCACGTGGAACTTCGCCTCGACGCCTACTGCGCGACCCGCGCCGATTGCGATTCCCTGGGGATTGGCATCGGTGACTATGTGGCCTTCGACCCGTTGCCGGAATTCACCGAGAGCGGCCACATCAGCGCCCGCCACCTGGATGACAAGGCCGGTGTCGCCGCCCTGCTCGCCGCGCTCAAGGCCATCGTCGACAGTGGCGAACCCCTGCTGATCGACTGCCATCCGCTGTTCACCATCACCGAGGAAACCGGCAGCGGTGCGGCTGCTGCCTTGCCTTGGGACGTCAGTGAGTTTGTCGGCATCGATATCGCCCCGGTCGCCCCCGGCCAGCATTCAAGCGAGCACGCGGTAAGCGTGGCGATGCAGGATTCCGGCGGGCCGTATGACTATCACCTGTCGCGGCATTTGCTGCGCCTGGCGTCGGAGAATGAATTACCCGTGCGCCGCGACCTCTTCCGCTATTACTTCAGCGATGCACATTCAGCGGTCACCGCCGGCCACGATATCCGCACGGCCTTGCTGGCGTTCGGTTGCGATGCGACCCATGGCTACGAGCGTACCCACATCGATAGCCTCGCGGCCCTGAGTCGTTTGCTGGGTGCTTACATTCTCAGCCCGCCAGTGTTCGCCAGTGATGCGCAACCGGCCCAGGGCTCCCTTGATCGATTCAGCCATCAGATCGAGCACGAGACGCAGATGGAGAGCGATACCCGTGTGCCATCGGTGGACAGCCTGGTGGGCAACAAGTCCTGAGGCTGGCAACTATGATCCCGGCGCAGTAGCATCGCCGGGATCCATCACCCGAGGCTTGTATGCTGATTCCCTACGACGCACTTGAAGTCGACACCCTCACCCGCCTCATCGAAGACTTTGTCACCCGTGACGGCACCGACAATGGCGACGACACGCCCCTGGAAACCCGCGTGCTGCGCGTGCGCCGGGCATTGACCAAGGGCCAGGCACTGATCGTGTTCGACCCGGAGAGCGAGCAGTGCCAGTTGATGCTCAAGCACGACGTGCCCAAGCATCTGTTCGACTGACCGGGTTTCAAGGGTTGGGCACAGGCTCCGGATGCGTTCTGGCGCCTTGGCGTTCGAGGATTTTCTGGTACACCTCCGCTCGATGAACCGGCACCCCGGCCGGCGCGCCAACGCCGAATTTCACCTGGTTACCGTTCAACTCAAGGATGTGCACGGCGATGTCATCGCCGATGGAAATGACTTCGCCTACACCGCGGCTTAGGACCAGCATGGCGGTTGTCCTTTTAACAATGAAAGGACCTCGACCATGCGCGCACTGGGTGGGCCGCAGCAATGGCTCGCGACGAAAACAGGCACTGCCTACAAGAGCAGGTAAATTACCTGACAGAGCACTGCCTGATCAGCCCTTGGCCGCCTGCGCTTTGGCGCGCATTTTGTCGGCCATAGTGGTCATCTCGTCATAGAGCAACTGCGGGTTCTTTTGCTTCAAGGCCCACGCCATCCGCCCTTGTTCATGGGGCAGGATCATGAACTCGCCCTCTGCCACGCGCTGGTAGATGTAATCGGCAATCTGCGCCGCCGAAATCGGCGAGCTTTCAAGCAACTTGCCCACCTGGGCCTTCATCGCCGGGGTTGGCCCACGAAACGAATCGAGCAGGTTGGTCTGGAAGAACGATGGACACACCACGTGCACGCCGACTTCCTGCTGCTTGAGTTCCACCAGCAGGCTTTCCGACAGCGCGACCACGCCGGCCTTGGCTACGTTGTAGTTGCTCATCGCCGGCCCCTGCATCAATGCCGCCATGGACGCGATGTTGATGATGCGACCCTTGCTCTTTTCCAGCAGCGGCAGGAACGCTTTGCAGCCCTTGACCACGCCCATCAGGTTGATTGCGATCTGCCAATCCCAGTCCTCCAGGGACAGTTCGGCAAAGAACCCACCGGAGGCCACGCCGGCATTGTTGACGATCACATCGATGCCACCCAACTTGACCTCGCAAGCCTGGGCAAACGCGGTGAGCTGGCTGTAGTCGCGCACATCGCAACGCTGGATAAACCCGTCGCCGCCTGCCTCGCGTACCAGTTTAAGAGTTTCCTGCAGGCCCGGCTCGCTGACGTCCGACAAAGCCAACTGCCACCCTTCACGGGCCCAACGCAAAGCGATTTCGCGGCCCAGGCCCGACCCGGCACCAGTGATCATCATGCGATTTTGCATAAGAAGTAGCCTTGTGGTTCACGGAAGAAGTGACCGGCAGTGTAGCGAAGGTCTTTCCTGCCCCCATCCACCATCAGAATGATGAATGCCCCTGGCAAACCGGCAGCTGGGTCGGAGGCTCGCGTATAGCCTAAGTTCAATATTTTTCAACTAACCACGCACATTCGCGAACGCATTAAAAGAAATAAGCAAGTTTGCGAAATGCTTTAAAAAAATACTGAATTTTCCGCAGTTGTCGACAGTCGGAGTTGTTAAGGCGTTCGTGAATCAACTAGCGGGCCTATCGTAAATAACCGGTCTTTGCAGAAGGCCAATAAGGAAAAAAACCATGAGCCTCATTCTGATCATTATCCTGATCCTCCTGCTGGTCGGTGGTCTGCCAGTATTCCCTCACTCGCGCAACTGGGGTTATGGCCCGTCGGGTATTCTGGGTGTCGTACTGGTGGTCCTGCTGGTACTGTTGTTGCTCGGCCGGATATAAAAGCCAACCCCTCTAGGATTGAGCTTGTTCGCGAAGATCGTTAACGGTGACACGGAGTTTCTGAATAAACGCGTTGCCCTTGCGTTTTTCGCGGGCAAGCCCGCTCCTACAGTAAACAAAGCAAAAAAAAGAGGCCTTTGAAGGCCTCTTTTTTATTGCCGGTTAATTAGTCCGGCTTACCGTCAACTACGCCGGCAGTGTTATCCAACAGGCTCTTGGTTGCCGTCTGCAGGAATGACTCCAGCTTCTGCCGTAATGCAGCTTCGTCCGGCGATTCAGCAATCACTTTGCCGGTCGGGTTGGCGCCCAGCTCATATTCCCACAGCTTGGGCGGCATTTCCTTCGGCAGTACCAACACCCGGTCGCCGGTGAGCAACGCGACCGTCTGGTCGCTGCCTGAAGGCTTGATCACGCCAAAGCCCTTGTCGCCTTCCGGCAGGTTCAGCAGGTCGCGACCCCAGCACTGGTGCAGGGTTTCGCCACCCAGGCGGCCCATGATGGTCGGCACGATGTCGATCTGGGTGCCGACGGTGTGGTCACGCTCGCCGAACTTCTCTTGGATGCCTGGTGCAATCATCAGCATCGGCACGTTGAAGCGGCCCAGATCCATTTCGGTGATTTGCTGCTCGTTACCGAAGCCGTGGTCGCCCACGATGACGAACAGGGTTTCCTTGAAGTACGGCTCCTTGCGGGCTTTTTCAAAGAACTGGCCCAAGGCCCAGTCGGAGTAGCGCATCGCCGTCAAATGCTCGTCGAGGCTGCCACGACCCGTGACCTTCTCCACCGGCAATGGCGTCGGCAAGGCATACGGCGTGTGGTTGGACAGGGTTTGCAGCAAGGCATAGAACGGCTTGCCGCCTTCGCGGGCTTTCAATTCTTCCAGGCCACGGTTGAACATATCCTGGTCGGACACGCCCCAGGTCGGGTCGGAGAACACCGGGTCGACGAAGTCGTTACGACCGATGAAGTTGGTCATGCCCTGGTTGCTGAAAAAGCCCGACTGGTTGTCCCAGGCGAAATCGCCGTTGTAGACATACACATCGTCAAACTTGCGCGCACTGAGCAACTGCGGGAGGCCCGACAGCTTGTGGCTGCCTTCAGGGGTCTGCATCAGGTATTCGAACGCCGGCAGGTTCGGGAAGCACGCCATGGTGGCGAACATCCCCTGGTGGGTGTGCGTGCCGTTGGAGAAGAAACGGTCGAACAGCAAGCCTTCCTTGGACAGTTTGTCGAAGTACGGCGTGATATTGCCCGGACGCCCCAGCGCGCCTACCGAGTGACCGGCGAAGCTTTCCATCAGGATCACGACGACGTTCTTGATCGGCAGGGTTTTCTCGGCCGGCGGAGTGAACTCACGGCGCACGGCGGCGGTGTCGGTATCCACCAGTTTTTCGGTCGGCAGCACCAGCATGTCACGCACGGTCTGGGTCGCCAGCGGCTGCTCCAGTGTGGCTTTCCAGGTATTGTCACGGTGTTCAGAGAAACGTGCCTTGGCCGCACCGATCAACGACAGCGTGCCATTGAGGCCCAACTGGTTGGCGAAGTTCGAGTCGGTGGTGTACACGTCCCCCCAACGCAGCGGCGGGCCCTGGCGCAGGGTGCCACGAATGGCGACCACGGCGATCAGCAGGCAGACCACAAACACCGCAATGCGGGTGTACCACGGTGCCACTTGACGGGTGCCGATACTGCCACCGCTGAACGGCCCGCGTGGGCGCGTTGCGCGGTCGGCGCCCTTAAAGGCCATGCTCAGGATCAGCGTCCCCACGGCCCAGGCCAGCAGGTAGCGCACCACCGGGAAACCGTACCAGAGCATGCTCATCACGGTTTTCGGGTCTTCCTTCACATATTGGAAGACCAGACCGTTGAGGCGCTGGTGGAATTCACGGTAGAAGTCCATTTCCATCAGGCCCAGGAACAGGGCAATGCTGGACGCGACGGTCAGCCACAGACGGAAGAACCCACGCGCGGCCATGGCGCGGACGCTGAACAGCGCCAGCAGCAGCGGAACCAACGCGTACATCACAAAGCGGATGTCGAAGCGCGTGCCATTGACAAACGCTTCCAGGAAGGTCGAGGCCGGCGTGTCGAGGATCATTTCGCGGTTGTACACCAGCAGCGCCAGGCGCAGCAGGGAGAACATCACCATCATGACCAGTGCGCAGAGCAGCGTGTACGCCAGATGGGATTTGACGGTCGGTTGCAGCAAGCGATTTGAAGCTCGCTGCTGATTCAGGGCGTCCGGGTTTGCCATGTCGTTTTAGGACCCATTGGAAGTTTAAGTGACGAAGTGGTGCAGTGGCGCGAATGGTGCCCGATCAATGCCAGCAAGGCTATTAATTACTGAACGCACACCGCAGCCCCGCCTTTAGTGGCGCTTGGAATAGAGCCCTGGCAGGGAAATAAAGCCGGCGAATTGTCTTGGATGGGATGTGAAAATTCTGTGCAGCGAATATTTCGAAACATAAATCTAATGATGTGCCGAAACCAATGTGGGAGCGGGCTTGCTCGCGAATGCAGTGTGTCAGTCGAAACATCCGTGACCGATAGACTGCATTCGCGAGCAAGCCCGCTCCCACATGGACTGTGCCCAGTCTAGATCGATTGGATAATCAAATCCGCACGTTGCCCCGCGGTCCGGCGATTGCCCAGATGATCAGCCCCAGCACCGGCAGCAGCAGGATCAACAGGATCCACAGCACCTTGGCGCCCGTGCTCGCGCCGCTTTTGAACACGTTGATGATCGCCCAGATATCCAGCGCCAGAATGATCAGCCCGATCAAGCCATTAAAAGTGGAACCCATGGTGTCGCTCCTAAGTGAGGGCATGCACTTGTAGGATAGTCAGCGCTGGCGGGGGTTCCGTTTTATTTTCAGACGTGAGCGGCGATCTTTAGCGCTTCCAGGGACGGCTCAGCCTTGATGCCGACTTCAGCGCACAGCGCCAGCACGCGGGGCAGATCGTTACCGTACACCAGCACGGCCTGGATCTCGTCATCCAACAGTTGACTGAAATTGAGCAGCACATAGCCACCGTCTTCCGGGCTCAGCGCACTCATCTGGATCTGGATGCGGTTCAGCGCGGTGAGGTCTTCGGTCTTCGCAAGCTGCTTGGGCTTGAGGTTGAATGCCACGCCAGGACCAAACGAGGCGACGATCTGCGCGAACAGGTCGCCGTAGGTGTCGGCCTGGAACAACGCGGTCTCCGGCAGGCTGCCGACGACGACCCACTCCCCCAACGGAATCGGGAAGCTGTCGTCGTAGTTGATATCGGGGTTGGCCGCCAGAAATGCCACGGGGTCCGCGTAGGCCTGGGCCGCCTCATCGGCAATGCGCGCCACTTCGTCCTCGCTCATGACACCGGCGCTGATTTTGCTGATGAGTTCGACGAGGGCGGTTTTCATGGGTGTTGTCCTGTGGCGGGCGGGTTTTCGAGGGCGCGTAGCCTACACCAGTTTTTGCAACTTCGCCGCCGTATCCACTGCGCCCATGGTGTGTGCTGCCGCCAACGCGGTTGCGCCTTGGGCATCAGTAGCCTTGGGGTTGGCGCCCTGGCCGAGCAGGTAGTCGAGCATTTCGACGCGATTGAACATCGCCGCCATCATCAATGCTGTACGGCCATCGGAGGACGACGCATCCACTGGCGCACCGCCTTCGATCAGTGCCTTGACGACCTCCAGGTTGCCCTTGAACGCCGCGCCAGCCATCGGCAACTGGTTCTTGTCGTTGGCAATCAGAGGGTCAGCCTTGAATTCCAGCAGTACTTTTACCGCGTCGGCATGACCGTGGTAGGCCGCCAACATCAGCAGGGTGTCGCCATTGTGATTACGGAAGTTTGCCGGCAAGCCCTTGGCCAGTAGCGCGGCAAGCATGGCGGCGTCGCCTTTGCGGGCGACGTCGAACACCTGCTCGGCAAATTCTGCAGCTTCATCATCGGTCATTTGTTTGGCTTGTTCTGACATGTGGGGCTCCTTGTCTGGTCCTTTATATGGCGCCCAGTGTCGCGACGGAGTTCCCACCTGTCATGGCTTTTTTGTCAAAAGGCGCCATAGGCAGAATCAATAACGCAGCTTTTAATAACGGAACTGGCCACCTTGGATCTGCGCCAACAATTGTCCCGTCACCGGCACATAGCAGTCCGAACCCGGCAACCAGGCATAGACCGGGTCATTGCCCGCTTTTTCAGGGTCGAACGCCTCCTCCTTGAGCTTTACCTTCTGGTATTTGAACGTACCCGTGGTTTCCATCTTGACCTTGATACGCAGGAACAACGGCACCGCGTAATGCGGCAACTGGCCGTGGGCGAATTGCAGCAACTCACGCATATCCAATGAGGCCAGGGATTCGCTCGGGGTGATGGCAACCATGCCGGCGCGACCGTTGGTGTTTTCGATTTCCACACCGTAGGCCACCACTTCAGCGATCTGCGGGTGCTGCAGCAGCACGTTCTCGACTTCGGTCGTCGAGACGTTTTCGCCCTTCCAGCGATAGGTGTCGCCCAAGCGGTCGACAAATTGCGCATGACCGAAGCCGATGCTGCGCACCAGATCGCCGGTATTGAAGTAGCGGTCGCCCTTCTCGAATACGTCGGTGAGGATGACCTTGCGGTTCTTTTCCGGGTCGGTGTAGCCGTCATAGGGTGACTTTTCATCGATCCTGGCCAATAGCAGGCCTTGTCCACCCGTCTTCACTTTATGCATGAAGCCATCGCTGCCACGAATCGGCTCACCGCTGTCGTGGGCGTAGTCCACCAGCGCCCAGTGCTGAAGGCAAAAGCCGACGGTGTTATCGAAATTCAGAATGTTGGTGAACCCGATATTGCCGTCGCTGGCGGCATACAACTCGCAGACATGCTCAACCCCGTACCGCGCCTTGAACTGCGCCCACACGCCAGGACGCAGGCCATTGCCGACCATCTTGGTCACACCGTGATCACGGTCGTTGAGGTTGGCCGGTTGATCGAGCAGGTAACGGCACAATTCACCGACATAACCCAAGGTGGTCGCCTTGAACCGGCGGGCCTCATCCCAGAACTGGCTGGCGCTGAACTTGCGCCGGATGGCGAACCCTGATGCCCCGACAATCGCCGAGCCCCAACACACGCAGAGGCCGGTGGCGTGGTACAGCGGCAAGGTGCAATAGAGGACATCGTCCGGGCCCATGTCCAAGGCGATGCTGCCGAAGCTGACAGCGGTTTTGGTCCAGCGGCCATGTTTCATGATGCCGGCCTTGGGCAGGCCCGTGGTGCCGGAGGTGTAGATATAGAAGCAGGGATCGTTGAAGAAGATCTGCGCGGTGCTGGCCGGGTTATCCACCGGGGCGTCGGCGCTGGCGGCTATCAGATCGGAGTACCCGTCAGGCAGCGCGCTGGCCTGTTGGTCAGCGACAAACCAGGTGCGCTCGGCGGGAATTTCCACTTGATTGCGTACGGCCTCGTATGAAGCCACCAATTCCGCGCCCACCACAATCGCCGCCGGGCTCACCAGGTTCAGGCTGTGCACCAGCGCCGCTTGGGTCTGCGCCGTATTGAGCATGGCGCAGATGCCGCCCAACTTGGCTACAGCCAGCACATTCAGCAGCAGCTCGGGACGGTTTTCGATAAACATCGCTACCACATCGCCCTTGCGAATGCCCTGGGCCTGCAAGTGGTGGGCGATACGGTTGGCGGACTGGTTGGCTTGCGTGTAGGTGAGCACGCGGTCGGCGTACAACAAAGCGGTGCCCTGTGGATTGCGCAGGGTAGCTTGCTCGAAGTGCCAGCCCAGGCCACAGGGCTGCTGAGGGTCGGTGACGTTGGCGGCACGCATGCCGCGCACCACCCGTGGCAGGGCGCGAACAATGGCAGGCACCTTACGCAGCATCATGCCCCAGGTGATCATGTCGTTTTGCGAATGGCTCATGGGAACGTCCTTTTTCTTATTCTTCGTAAACCTTGCGGGAAAGTACGTCAGCCTCTCTTCGGCTGTACACGCAGGATTTGAAAAGTTTTGTATCCCGATGAACGCCCGCTGAAAAAAGGAATTCAGCGACGCCGATGCAGTCTCTAGGAATAAGGGTGGGCCCGTTCGGCGCCGTGGAGCCACGCAAAATGCAGGATGCATGATGGCCATTCATGCAAATTGCACGAAACCGAAAATTTGTAATTTTTATATCTTATTGATTTATAACGATATTTCACAAAACCAATAGCTGGCACAATCACTGCACCTATCTCTCCATGCTTGCCAACTTGAGCCAATGGAGCTGATAGACATGAGCCTGATCCAAGATAAATTCGCTTCAGTATTCTCCAACTACGACGTCACCACCCAGCCACGTCCCGACGGCGGCATCCTCTTGACCCTGCGCAACAGCGAAGGCAAGCAGGTCAAGCGCTCCATCTCCTACCAGCAGTTGCACACGGCCGACCAATTGACCTGGGTGATCAGCGCTATCCGCCGCGACCTGGCTGAACAAGCCAGCGACCTGCCACAGATTTCGATGCTGCAAAGCCAGAACCGCTTTGCCCTGCCGACCTACCACTCGGCCTAAGCAGCAGATAAAGCAAGGGGCCGCGACACCCTAGGGTGTCGCGGCCCTTTTTCCATGTATTCAACAAAGCCCCTTGCGCGCCGCTTCGTTCATTGCCTAGACACGGTTATTGACCTCCAACTTGCCGTAGATATTGCGCAAATGGAATTTCACCGTGGCTTCAGACGTGGCGCGTATCTGGCTGATCTCCCACACCGTCTTGCCTCCCGAGGCCCAGCGCAGTATTTCCAGCTCCGTGGGCGTCAGACTCTTGCCCGCCAGATTAATGCGCCGCCTGACAGCGTTGGGCACCGAATACGGCGCCTGGAACAATTCCCGTGGGCCTCTCATTGGTTTCTCTCCATTTTTATTGACTGACGCCCTATCACCCTTCGAATTCCTCCTATTGACGGATGATATAAACGTTATTGCCGGGGAGAGTTACATAAGGCGTGGGACTAAAGCGCGCCCCCCACAATAAACAGCAAGACCCTACAGGAGCTTAAGTTTCTTCCTACAACAACTTGCAACATGCGGGGATTGAAGTTTCTGGTAGCTAGCGATTAATCATCCAAAACGGGAAAACTGTGGGCAATATCGTCACCGGTGAATTCAGGAATCCACCCTTTCGCGGTATTGAATAAACGCAACGCCACGAAGTGCGGGTTATCACCCATGTCAAACCAGTGCGCCATACCGGCCGGGACCACCAGCAGGTCGTTTTTCTCGCAGCGTACGGCGTATACGTAATCGCCTATGTGCAACGCGAACAGGCCCTGGCCGGCGAGGAAGAAACGCGCGTCGTCTTCGCTGTAGCGGCGCTCCTCAAGAAACTGCCCACGTAACTCGGCGTTCTGCGCGGGGTCTGCGGCATTCCTCAGCACCTCGGCGGCGCTGTAGCCGAGCTTATCGATCTGCGCCTGACAGGCGGCGATCAGCTCGGCATCGCTGGCGCCCCGCTCGACCGAACCAGGCTGCCAGCGCTCAAAACGCACGCCCTGCTCGGCCAAGGTGGCGGCGATGTCCTCGAAATGGGTCAGGACCTTGTTCGGCGTATCCGGTGTAGCGACGGAGTAGACAGCGACATAGCTCATTGAAGGGTTCCTTGGTTCTGCTCTTGCAATCGAAAACCGATGATAACGGCGGCCGCCAGGGCAGCGACGCTGGCGATACTGAAGGTCAGGGTCGGCCCCAACAGGTTCCAACTGTAGCCTGAATACAGAGCGCCCAATGCGCCGCCAGTGCCGGCCAGCGCCGCATACAGCGCTTGGCCCTGGCCTTGTTGCCTGTCACCGAAACTGCGCTGCACAAAGGCAATCGCCGCCGCATGAAAACTGCCGAAGGTAGCGGCGTGCATCACCTGCGCCAGCAACAGCACCCAGAAAAATTCGGCAAACGAGCCCAGCAGCAGCCAGCGCAGTGCCGCCAGCAGGAAACTCGCCAGCAACACCCGGCGTACCGAAAAGCGCGAAAGGATGCGGCTCATGGCCAGGAACATCAGCACTTCCGCCACCACCCCCAACGCCCACAACATCCCGATCACACCGCGGCTGTAGCCCAAGTGTTCGAGGTGCAAAGTGAGAAAGGTGTAATACGGGCCATGGCTCATCTGCATCAGCGCCACGCAGGCATAAAACGCCAGGACGCCGGGGCTGCGCAATTGCTTGAGAAAACCGTCACCCGCCAGGCGATTGCCGTGGCTGGCAGGCTGCGCATTCGGCACCCACAGGCTGGCACCGATGATGCCGGCCATGATCACCACGACCACTACCGGGTAGATATCCAGGCTCAGCCAGTCGAACAGGCGGCCCATGACCACCACGGTGAGAATGAAGCCGATGGAGCCCCACAGGCGGATCTGGCTGTAACGCGAGGTCTGTTTTTGCAGGTGCGCAAGGGTGATCACTTCAAACTGCGGCAGCACTGCATGCCAGAAGAACGCATGCAGCGCCATGACCAGCGCCAGCCAGGCGTAGGTGTGGCTGATAAATATCAGCGAAAAACTTGCCAGGGTGCACACCGCGCCGAACCGCACGATGGCCAGGCGCCGGCCGGTGTAGTCGCCCAGCCAGCCCCACAGGTTGGGCGCCACACAGCGCATCAGCATGGGGATGGCGACCAGCTCGCCGATGCGCGCGCTGGAGAACCCCAGGTGGTCGAAGTACAGCGCCAGAAAGGGCGCCGTCGCCCCCAGGAGGGCGAAGTAGAAGAGGTAGAAGCTGGAGAGGCGCCAGTACGGAAGGGCTGTCACAGCCGAACCGTCACAGCTGGCCCAGCACCGGCGTACTCACGCGAACATCGGCATTCTGCCCACGGTTGCGCAGCAGGTGATCCATCAACACGATGGCCATCATAGCTTCGGCGATCGGCGTTGCACGGATGCCCACGCAAGGATCGTGGCGCCCCTTGGTGATCACGTCCACCGGGTTGCCGTGCACATCAATCGAACGGCCCGGCGTGGTGATGCTCGACGTCGCCTTGAGCGCCAGGTGCGCCACAATTGGCTGACCGGAAGAAATGCCACCGAGGATGCCGCCCGCGTTGTTGCTGAGGAAACCTTCCGGGGTCAGCTCGTCGCGGTGCTCGGTGCCGCGCTGGGACACACAGGCGAAGCCGGCGCCGATTTCCACGCCTTTCACCGCGTTGATGCTCATCAGCGCATGGGCCAGCTCCGCGTCGAGGCGGTCGAAGATCGGTTCGCCCAGACCGGGTTTCACGCCTTCGGCAACCACAGTGATCTTGGCGCCGACGGAGTCCTGGTCGCGGCGCAACTGGTCCATATAGGCTTCCAGTTCCGGCACCTTGTCCGGGTCGGGGCTGAAGAAGGCGTTGTCTTCCACGCTGTCCCAGGTCTTGAACGGGATTTCAATCGGGCCCAACTGGCTCATGTAGCCACGGATCACAATGCCCTGGGTCGCCAGGTATTTCTTGGCGATGGCACCGGCCGCCACGCGCATCGCGGTTTCGCGCGCCGAGCTGCGGCCGCCGCCACGGTAGTCGCGCTCGCCGTATTTGTGGTGATAGGTGTAGTCGGCGTGGGCCGGGCGAAACAGGTCCTTGATCGCCGAGTAGTCCTTGGACTTCTGGTCGGTATTGCGGATCAACAGGCCGATGGCGCAACCGGTGGTGCGGCCTTCGAACACGCCGGACAGGATCTCGACTTCGTCGGGCTCCTGGCGCTGGGTGGTGTGGCGGCTGGTGCCGGGCTTGCGGCGGTCGAGGTCGCGCTGCAGGTCTTCCAGGGACAGCTCGAGGCCGGGCGGGCAGCCGTCGACAATGGCGACCAACGCCGGGCCATGGCTTTCGCCCGCGGTGGTGACAGTGAACAGCTTGCCGAAGGTATTGCCGGACATGCAGGGCGCTCCGTGAAATCAGTTGAATCAAGTCAACCGTAATAACTTAAGGCGGCCAGTATACGCAGGCTAACCGAGTAGTTCATCCTCGAAACCTTAGCGGTAGACCTTGGTCCAACCGGCACCTCTCTCTTGATGGCGCGATGATGCTGCGAGTTCTGCTTTTGACCCTCACCCTGTTTTCCAGCCTAGGCTTCGCCGCCTCCCCTGTGGTGCTGCAACGGCCAATCAGCCTGGACACCGGTAGCGGCGAGCTGTTTGGTTCGCTCTTGCTGCCCAAATCCGACAAGCCAGTACCGGTGGTGCTGATCATCGCCGGTTCCGGCCCTACCGACCGCAACGGCAACAGTGCCGACGGCGCGCGCAATGACAGCCTCAAACGCCTGGCCTGGGTGCTGGCGCGGCATAACATTGCCAGCGTGCGCTACGACAAGCGCGGCGTAGCGGCCAGCCTGGCGGCGACCCCCGACGAGCGCAACCTGACCCTGGACGCCTACGTCGCCGACGCCGTGGCCTGGGGCAAATTGCTCAAGTCTGACAAGCGCCTGGGCCCGCTGATTGTGCTGGGCCACAGCGAAGGAGCGTTGGTGGCGGCCCTCGCCGCGCCGCAATTGGACCCGGCGGGCGTGGTCTCGCTGTCCGGCAGCGCGCGCCCGGTGGATCAAGTCATCCGCCAACAGTTGGCCGATCACCTGCCCCCTGCCCTGCTGCTGCGCAGCAACCAAATCCTCGATCATCTCAAGGCCGGCCAAGTGGATGCGGATGTGCCTGGCCCGCTGGAAGGCATTTTCCGACCCAGTGTGCAGCCGTATCTGATCAGCCTGTTCCGTGCCGATCCTTCGGCAGCCTTTGCCAAATTGAACATGCCGGCACTGATCATTCAGGGCACCAACGATATCCAGGTCGGTGTGGGCGATGCCCAGCAACTGAAAAAGGCCAAGCCCGACGCGCAGCTTGTGCTTATCGAGGGTATGAACCACGTGATGCGCATCGTGCCCAACGAGGTGAAACAGCAATTGGCCTCCTACAACGACCCGCAACTGCCCCTCGCCGCCGAGTTGGCCAACCGCCTGGTGCGCTTTATCGACGGACTTCAACCCCGTTAAGCGACAATTTGCCTCCAGTCCTGGGGAAAACGGCCGATAAGCCCAGAGTCGACAGTAAAAAGACTGTCGACTCGCAGGGCTTGGACAGGATCGCGCCGCATGACAACCACTGAAGCAACACCGGAATCCACCGCCGACACCCCGGCTGACAAAACCGAGGCCGTCGACGCGGCGCCCCTGCCGTGGGCGGATGTCCAGGCTGAGCATTTCAAAATGCTGCGCCTGGCGCCCCTGGCCACCGACCGTGCCACCGGCGTGCGGCCGTTGCGCTTCGTTCAGTTCGGCTACGCCGAGCGCAACGACAAACACCACAGCCTGTTGCGCATGGTCATCCAGTTGCCCGGCCAGCGCGTGCGCCGTGAACAGAATCACCTGGATATCTGGGTTGATCACGATAAACATCGCGTGCACTTCGGCCCCGGTAATAGCCTGGAAATCGAACCGGCCAACCGTGGCATCGGTCGTTTCCTGGTGGCCCAGGGGGCCGCATGGGCGAAAAAGAAATGGTCGCACTATCGCCTCGACGGCGTTGACCTGGCCAACAAGGACGCGCTGAACGAAGCCACCCGCCTGCGTCGCGATCACTTCCTGCGCATCCAGGGCTTTGATGTGGCTTATGCCGATGTGCAGCACCTCAAGGGTAACGTGCAGCCGGGCAAGGTCAGTGATGTGCTGGACAGTTGGAACACTGAAAAAGTGCAGTTCGTCGAGATTCTGGAAGCGGCGCAGATGCTGCAACAGGCCGAGCAGAATCTGTTGGAGCAGGAAGTGAAGCTGCGCAAGGAAGAGGAAAAGGTCACCAAGTTCAAGCGTGAGGACAGCGGGTTGCGCTTTACCATCACGTGCCTGGTGGCGTTTACAGTATTTCAGGCGGGATTATTGATCTGGATTGCTACACACCGCTAATCCAAATGCTTGATTAAATCTCCTGTAGGAGCCGGCAAGCCGGGCTCCTACAAGGTGTGCGTCACACTCGGGCGGCGAACACCGCCTGATGTTGACGGCACTGCTCAGCCGTCAACATGAACACCCCGTGACCGCCGCGCTGGAAGTCCAGCCAGGCAAAGTCCACTTCCGGGTACAACGCCTCGACGTGCACCTGGCTGTTACCCACTTCAACAATCAGCAAACCCTTCTCGGTGAGGTGGTCCGCCGCCTCGGCCAGCATGCGCCGCACCAGGTTCAGGCCATCATCGCCACACGCCAGGCCCAGTTCCGGTTCGTGCTGGTATTCGTCAGGCATATCGGCGAAGTCTTCGGCATCCACATACGGCGGATTGGACACGATCAGGTCAAAGCGCTGGCCCGGCAGGCCGTCGAATCCGTCCCCCTGCACGGTGTAGACACGTTCATCGACGCCATGGCGTTCGATATTCTGGTTGGCCACTTCCAGGGCTTCGAAGGACAAGTCCCCCAGCACCACTTCGGCGTCCTGGAACTCATAGGCACACGCGATACCGATGCAACCGGAACCGGTGCACAGGTCGAGGATGCGTGCCGGTGGCTGCGCCAGCCAGGGTTCGAAGCGGTTTTCGATCAGTTCGCCGATCGGTGAACGCGGGATCAGCACGCGTTCATCGACGATAAACGACATGCCACAGAACCAGGCCTCGCCGATCAGGTAAGGTGTGGGCACGCGTTCGTGGATGCGGCGATGCAACAAGCGTTGCAGGTGGGCGACTTCCTCTTCTTCCAGGTTGCAATCAAGGTAGCTGTCGGCAATTTCCCACGGCAAGTGCAAGGCACCGAGCACCAGTTGCCGGGCATCGTCCCAGGCATTGTCGGTGCCATGGCCAAAAAACAGGTCTTCCCCATGGAAACGGCTGACAGCCCAACGGATATGGTCGCGCAAGGTGCGCAGGCGGGAAGTGGTCACGGGGGCAAGCTCCTGGAAAAAACGACTGGCGATTCTAACAGCCTTCACCTGTACCGACGATGTACGAAAACCCGTCGCCATCCGTCGGATTTCATCCAAATTGCCATCATTGTGTTAAACAGGCCCACCTCTTGACATGGCTGCACGTCAACAACGGCGTACCTTACGATGGTAGCGATTCACAGAACCGCTCAGCCAGTGGACAATGTCGCAAAAGCCCCCCTCACAGGAGCCCCAGAATGTCCGTTCCAAAGACGATGTTTCAACTCAGCGGTCGTGGTTACGCAGCAGCGAACCTCAGCCATGCGACCCTCGTGATCATCGACGCCCAGAAGGAATACCTCAACGGCCCGCTCGCCCTCTCGGGCATGGACGCGGCCGTCGGCAACATCAAGCAGCTTGTGTCAGCCGCCCGCAACGCCGGGCGCCCGATCGTGCATGTACGTCACCTGGGCACCGTGGGTGGTCTGTTCGATCCACAGGGCGAGCGTGGCGAATTCATTCCGGGCCTTGAGCCGGAAGGCGACGAAACCATCATCGGCAAGCTGCTGCCCAGCGCCTTTCATGGCACCGGCCTGGAAAAACACTTGCAGGACCTCGGCTCCCTGGACCTGATCGTCTGCGGCTTCATGAGCCACTCCAGCGTCAGCACCACCGTGCGCGCCGCCAAGAACCTGGGCTTTCGCTGCACCCTCGTGGAAGACGCCTGCGCCACCCGCGACCTGCCTTACAAAGGTGGCATCCTCAGCGCCGAGCACGTGCAGCAAACCGAAATGGCCATCATGGCCGACAACTTCGCCACCCTGGCGTTGACCAAAGATCTGATCTGATCGACCTTCAGATGAGCGGCGCGGCCTGTTTACGGCCCCGCTCATCCGCAAAGCCCTTTCATTTGGCGCATTTACCCCTCGCCCCGGAACAACCTGTGTATTGTCCGGTCGAAGGGCCGATACCCTGGAGGAAAGGTCGGAATGAAGATATCCGATGGTTTTGACGCTCGTCGCTTGCGCCCCAAGGGCCCGAGCAACTGGCGTCTGCGCCTGGTAGCCGGCATTGCCGCGTTGCTGGCGATAGTTGGTTTGCTGTTGGCCGGCGCTGGTGGCGCCGGTTTGTTTGGTCACTCGCCAGCCCTTGGTGAATTGAATGCCAGCCCTGGCGGCTCGGCGATTCTGTTGGTGATCGGGCTGCTGGTGCTGTGGTTGGGCGTATGGTTATGGCGGCGCAGCCGTCGGAAGATGCGTCAGCCGTTGTCGCTGAACATCGCTTCACACCTGATGAAAAAGCACGACTGATGGCGCTTGGATAGCGTTTCCTGCGCCCTGGCCGCCGCGATTTAGGTAAACTGCCCGCCCTTCGCGGAGGCCAACATGCAAGACGACGATTTTTCCCTATTCAAAAACGAGCTGCGCGGCGTCAAGCCGATCAAGCACGACCGCGCCGACACCGGCAAACCCAAGGCCGACCGGGCGCAGATCGCCAAGCTGCGTCAGGCCGCGACCGTGCGCACCGATGCCACCACCGTGGATGGCCTGTCGGACCAGTTCGTGATCGACGTCGGCCCCGAAGACGAGCTGATGTGGGCCCGCGATGGCGTGCAGGAAAGCCAGATGCGCAAGCTCAAGGCCGGCCAGATCTCGTTCGAAGGCAGCCTTGATCTACATGGCATGAATGTCGAAAAAGCCCGAGAAACCCTGTGGGCCTTCCTGGCTGAAGCCACCAAGTTCGAAATCCGCTGCGTACGCGTCACCCACGGCAAGGCTGTGCGGCTGGACGGCAAGCGCCCGATGATCAAAAGCCACGTCAACACCTGGCTGCGCCAGCATGCCCAGGTGCTCGGTTTTGCCTCATGCCAGGCCCGCCACGGCGGCGCGGGGGCGGTGTATGTGATGCTCAAGCGCACCATGATGGAAGGGCGCGACGAGTAACAAGTGCCATCGTCAGGCTTGCAGCGATGTGCCCGCCACCGTAACCTTGCGCTTTGCGAAAATCCCACAGGTAGTTTCATGTCCCTGGAACAGAATTACACCGCGATCCTCGGCCAACTCGGCGAGGACGTTTCCCGCGAGGGCCTGCTCGACACGCCAAAGCGTGCCGCCAAGGCGATGCAGTACCTCTGCCGCGGCTATGAGCAGACTCTGGAAGAAGTCACCAACGGTGCCTTGTTCAGCTCCGACAACAGCGAAATGGTGCTGGTCAAGGACATCGAGTTGTACTCGCTGTGCGAACACCACCTGTTGCCGTTCATCGGCAAGGCGCACGTAGCCTACATCCCGAGCGGCAAAGTGCTGGGCCTGTCCAAGGTTGCGCGGATTGTCGACATGTACGCGCGCCGCCTGCAGATCCAGGAAAACCTCAGCCGCCAGATCGCCGACGCGGTGATGCAAGTGACCGGCGCCCTGGGCGTGGCCGTGGTGATCGAAGCCAAGCACATGTGCATGATGATGCGCGGTGTGGAGAAACAGAATTCGTCGATGATCACTTCGGTGATGCTGGGTGAGTTCCGCGAAAACGCGGCCACCCGCAGCGAATTCCTCAGCCTGATCAAGTAACAGGCTGTGCACAAAAAAACCGGCGTTCATCGCCGGTTTTTTTTCGTCTGCAAAATTGAGGTAAGCTGCGGCCCCTTCTTCATGGGCAAGAGGTTTCAGCCATGTTCGTCAAAGCACTTCGAGTGGGCCTCGGCCACGTCATCATCGCGGGCGACTTTCTTACCCGCCCACGCAAAAAGCAGCGTTCCGCCGAGCAACAGGCACAGGTGAATGCAGCGGCCAAAGAGCTGACGCTGTATCAGTTCCACGCCTGCCCGTTCTGCGTGAAGACCCGTCGCACCCTGCACCGCCTGAATGTGCCCGTCGCGCTGAAAGATGCGAAGAATAACGACCAGGACCGCCAGACCCTGCTGGAGCAAGGCGGCAAGATCAAGGTGCCGTGCCTGCGTATCGAAGAGAATGGCCAGACCACCTGGATGTATGACTCCAAGGTGATCATTGATTACCTCGATAAGCGTTTCGCAGCAGTCTGACAGCCCCCCACCTGTAGGAGCCCGGCTTGCCGGCGATGGCGTCCGTAAAATCGCCGCCTGGCGTTGGGGCCTCATCGCCGGCAAGCCGGGCTCCTACAGGTCGTTGATATCCAGATCCAGCAGCGCGGACCCTAGGCATTTGCCATGGGCATCCAGCGCCAGCGAGCGGGTGACGCCGCCGCGCAGGATGCCCGGCAACACGAAGTTCAGCGCCTGCACATTCGGCAACTCATAACGCCGCACCGGCGCCGCACCCGGTTCCCGTAAGCCCGCGAAAAACTCGGCCACGCGCTCGGCCGTCAATTGTTCGCAGAGCAGTGGGTAGTCCTCGACACGATAAGCAATGATCGAAATGTTCGACGTGTCGCCCTTATCCCCTGTGCGGGAATGGGCCAGCATCTGCAGCTTCATGCTTCGATCCTCGGGTTGACCTTATCGCGCGGCAGCAACAACGACGCTACCGCCACCACCTGACGCACGCTTTTGCTGGCACCGCCGCCGCCCGACGGGCCGTTGGTGTAGAGGGTTTCCACTTCATTGCCCACCCGAACCGCCTCACCACGCTCCTCACAGCGAGCCGCCACGCGCAGGCGCACTTCCCAAGGCTCGACCGTGCTGCGCGGACCGTGGAGCGAGTCCATGCCGATCAACTCAGCACGCACGTCCTGCATCTTCACGCCCATCAGTTCAAGACGCTTGAGGACGACATCCCGAGCCAGCTGCGCCCGTGCGACAGCGCCGGGACCGCCGTAGGACATCTGCCCTTCACCTATCCAACCGTCCAGATAGCCGACACTGACCTTCAACTTTTCTGGGCGCGCAAGGCCGTCTGCACCTCGGGCACGCACGCGGTCGACGCTTTCCTCAACGAAACTCACTTGAGAGAAATCGGCCGTCACGTCAGGCGTGAGGTACGCCGCCGGGTCGTGCACTTCATAGATCAGCTGTTCAGTGCAGGTCGCACGGCTGACCCGCCCGCCGGACCCACCCACCTTGGTAATCACCGCCTCACCGTCCTCAGCGATCTCGGCCAAGGGGAAACCCAGGCGCGCCAGGTCCTCCACATCCTTGAAGCCAGGATCCGCGAAATAGCCGCCGCTGACTTGCCCGGCGCATTCAAGCAAATGCCCCACCAACGTGCCGCGCCCCAGACGCTGCCAATCGTCCGCTGCCCAACCGAATGCAAACATCTGCGGTGCCAGGAACAGCGAGGGGTCAGCCACACGCCCGGTGATCACTACGTCCGCATCGGTCTTCAACGCCTGCAGAATGCCGTCGACGCCCAAATAGGCATTCGCGGAAATCAGTCGTGCGCCCAAGGAACCGACCGTCTGGCCGTTATCCAGCAAACACTCGGGCTGCAACACGCTCAACACATCATCGCCGACGACAGCGACCACCTTGAGATCAAGGCCCAATTCTTTGGCGATTCGCCGCACTTCACTGGCCGCTGCCACCGGATTGGCCGCGCCCATATTGGTAATCACCCGCAAGCGACGACGCCCGGCTTTCACACCAACGAAAGGCAACACGCGGCGCATACGCTCACTCAACAGCGGGTCGTAACCGCCCTCTGGATCGCTGATTCGCGCCTGCTGCGCCAAAGCAATCGTGCGTTCGGCCAGGCATTCGAACACCAGGTAATCCAGGTCGCCCTGCTCGGCCAGTTCCACGGCAGGTTCGATACGGTCGCCGGAATAGCCGGCGCCGGAACCGATACGCAAGGTTTTCATCTCAAATAACTCCCAGGAGCAACGCGGTCAGGGTCATCAACACCGACGCGGCAAACAGAAACGGAATGGTGAAGCGCTGGTGATCGGCCAGTTCGATCTTGCACAGGCCCACCAACAGGAAGGTCGCTGGGGTCAGCGGGCTGACTGGGAAGCCAGTGGTGTGCACACCCAGCAACGAGGCCTGGGCAACTTGCAGCGGGTCGACGCCTAGGGCCTTGCCGACTTCGGCGATCACCGGCATCACGCCGAAATAGTAGGAATCCGGGTCAAACAGCATGCTCAGTGGCATGGAAATGAAGCCCACCACCGCCGGGATCAACTTGCCGTGGCCGGCCGGAATCTGCGCCACCGCCACTTCGGCAATCGCCTTGAGCATGCCGGTGCCCTGCATGATGCCGGTGAACACCCCGGCGGCGAGCAGGATGCTGGCCATGGTCAGGGCGGTTTTGGCATGGGCGTCGATGCGGGCACGCTGGGCGTCGACGTTCGGGTAGTTGATACACAGTGCCACCACCGTGCCGAGCATGAACATCACCACCGGATCGACCCAACCGGCAATCATCACCACCATCACCAACACGGTCAGGATCAGGTTGACCCAGAACAGGCGCGGGCGACGCAGCTTGATGTCATCGTCACTCAGCACCCGTTGCGGCACCGCATCCACGGTGGAGCCAGCGCCGAGGCCCAGGCGTTTCTCTTCGCGACGGCCGAGCCACCAGGCACAGGCGAACACAAAGATCAGGCCGACAATCTGCACGGGGATCAGCGGCTGGAACAGGTCCGCCACCGGCACGTGCAGGGCCGCAGAGGAACGCAGCACCGGACCGGTCCACGGCAAGAAGTTGACCCCGGCCGCCATCGCGCAAACACAAGCCAGGATGCGTTTATCGATGCCCAGCCGTGTATACAACGGCAGCATCGCCGGCACCGTCACCAGAAAGGTCACCGCGCCGGAGCCATCCAAATGCACCAGCAGCGCCAGGGTCGCGGTGCCTACGACAATGCGTGTAGGACGCGTGCCTACCGTGCGCAGGATGCGATCAATGATGGGGTCGAGCATGCCGGCATCGGTCATGATCCCGAAAAACAGGATCGCAAACACAAACATGCCCACCACGGGGGCGACGTTCTTGATGCCGGTGATGATGAAGGCGCTGGTTTGCAAGCCGAACCCGCCAAGCAGCGCGGCGATGATCGGCAGGGCGATCAGGGCCACCAGTGGCGAAAGGCGTTTGCTCATGACGGCAGCGAGCAGGCACAGGATGGTAATGACACCCAGGGTAGCGAGCATGGGTTACTCCAGAGCGGCCTTGATGGCCGGTTATTGTTTTCCCTGGAGTATTGGAAGCAGGTTAATCTTTGTAAATTGGAATATTCACCCGCTAGTGTTCGGAAAAACAAAATGAAGCTGCTCTTATGAAAAACAGCATCCAACACATCCAGGCTTTCCTCGCCGTCGCTCGCACCGGCAGTTTCACCAAGGCCGCCAACGAGTTGCACCTGTCGCCCTCTGCGCTCACCGTACAGGTGCAACAGCTGGAAGACTGGCTCGGCGTCGCCCTGCTCGACCGCAGCCCCCGCCATGTCAGCATCACCGCTGCGGGCCAGGACGCGCGTGGCCCCATGGAAAAACTGCTGCTGGACCTGGACAACATCGTCACCGGCTCCCGCGACCTTGCCGCCCTGCGCCGAGGCGTGGTCACTATAGCTGCCCTGCCCTCCGTATGCGCCGGCACATTGCCGCCGGTTCTACGCGTGTTTCGCGAGCGCTTTGCCGGGATCGAAGTGCGCCTGCATGACCTGGTGGCCCATCGCATTCATGCCCAAGTGCGTTCCGGCGAGGTGGATTTCGGCATCGGCGTGCGCGCACGGCTCAGCCACGGCCTGGAATTCGTGCCGGTGTTGAATGATCGCTTGTGTGCATTCGTGCCGGTCGACCATCCGCTGACCCGCCATCGCACACTGACCCTGGAGCAGTTGGCCGATCAGCCGATCATCCTCACTGGCCGCGACAGCAGCGTGCGCGAGCAAGTGGATGCATTGTTCGATGAGACTCGGTTGACGATGAACGCCGGCATGGAGGCCAACTACATGTCGACGGTATTGGCATTGGTGCGCCAAGGGTTGGGGATCAGTGTGCTGCCGGAGTCGGCGGCGGACAGCCTGGAGGGATTGAAACGCATCAACATCGATCATCCCGGCGTGAACCGGGAGATCGGGTTGATCAGTCGCAGCGGGATGGGCTTGAGCCCCGCGGCGCAGCGGTGTTTTGATCTACTGAATACAGAATTGCGATCCCTGTAGGAGCCCGGCTTGCCGGCGATGGCGCCCCTGAAAACGCTATCGCCGGCAAGCCGGGCTCCTACAGATTAGGGTACTCAGTCCAACATGGCGACGTGCTTGGGATGGCTGGCCACTCGCGCCAGCCAGGCTTGAACACCCGGATAAGCATCCAACTCAAAACCACCCTCATTCGCCACATGGGTGTAGGCATACAAGGCCACATCGGCGATGGAGAACTGATCGCCCACCAGATACGGCGTGAGTTGCAATTGGCGCTCCATCACTTTGAGCGCTTTGTAACCGCCCTTGTGCAGCTTCTTGTATTCCTCCAGGCGATCCTCAGGCAACCCCAGGTAAAACTGGATAAACCGCGCCACCGCAATGTACGGCTCGTGGCTGTACTGCTCGAAGAACTGCCACTGCAGCACTTGCGTGCGCAGGCGCGGTTCGGAAGGTAGGAATTCACTGCCATCGGCCAGGAAGTTGAGAATCGCGTTGGACTCCCACAGGCAGGTGCCGTCTTCCAGTTCCAGCACGGGGATCTTGCCGTTGGGGTTCTTCGCCAGGAATTCGGCGGTCTGGGTGTCACCCTTGAGGATGTCCACATCCACCCATTGGTACGGGATGCCCAACAGGCTGAGCATCAATTTGATCTTGTAGCAGTTGCCCGACTTGTAATCGCCATAAACCTTGTACATGGGGCTCCCCTTATGCCGCTTGCGCGTGCTGTGCTTGACGGACAACCGCGGCCAGGCGCTTGAGACCTTCGTCGAGGCGGGCCGGGTCGATATGGCTGAAATTGAGCCGCAGAGAACCATGATGTTGGTCCGGCTCGGAAAAAAACGGTTCACCGGGCATGAACGCTACATTCTGTTCCAGCGCTTGCGCCAACAAGGTGCGGGTGTCGAGTGGCTGTTTCAAGGTCAGCCAGAAGAATAATCCACCTTGGGGCACTTGCCAGTCGGCCAGATCGGCGAAGTGACACTTTAGCGCAGCCTGGAATGCATCGCGGCGCTGGCGGTAAAAACTACGCAGTTCCACCAGATGCCGTTGGTATTTTTCGCTGCCGATCCACTGCATCGCCTGCCATTGGCCAACACGATTGGTGTGCAGATCGGCCGATTGCTTGAGCTTGAGCAAGTGCGGGAACAGGTCCGGGCTGGCGATCAGGTAGCCGACGCGCAAACCCGGCAACAGGGTCTTGGACACGGTGCCGGTGTAGATCCAACTGGCTTTTTTCAGGCGCCCGACGATGGGTTTGGCGCTGCCGCCGTCGAAGGTCAGTTCGCGGTAGGGCTCGTCTTCAATCAGAGTGACGCCGAATTCATCGAGCAGCGCAGCGACGGCTTCGCGCTTGGCTTCGCTGTAGCGTACGGCGGACGGATTCTGGAAGGTCGGGATCAGGTAGATGAACGCCGGGCGATGGCGTTCGAGGTTGGCGCGCAACGCGGCCAGGTTAGGGCCATCGGCTTCCAGTTGCACGGTAAGACAATCGGCACCGAACAGTTGGAATATCTGCAAGGCGGCGAGGTAAGTCGGGCCTTCCAACAGAATCTGCGTGCCTTTGTCGATGTACAGCTTGGCCGCCAAGTCCAGGGTTTGCTGGGAACCGCTGACCACCAGCACCTGGCTGGCCTGGCACGGCACGCCGAGTGCACGCGCTTCGGCGGCAAGCAATTCGCGCAACTGTGGCTCGCCTTCGCTCATGCCGTATTGGCCAATGTTGAGGGGCATGTCGTCCCAGTTCAGCGCAGGCAGCATGGCTTCGGCCGGCAGGCCACCGGCGAACGACATCACTTCCGGGCGCTGGGCTGCCGCGAGGATTTCACGGATCAAGGAGCTTTTGAGGCGCGTAACACGTTCAGAGAAGGCCATAAGGTCACCGGTAGCGAAGCCTCTGGGAAATACGTCAAACTAGTTGACCGAAATTACGACGACTCACACGGATACGTCAATATGCTTGACCTTAAAAACCCCACCGCTCAGCAAACAGCCATGGAAGCGTTCTTCTTCGGCTACCAGGCGTTTACCGCCAAAGCCGACGAAATGCTGGAGCGCCGTGGCCTGAGCCGGGTGCACCAGCGCATTGTGTTTTTTATCGCACGCTACCCGGCCTTGAGCGTGAAGGAACTGCTGGAGTTGCTCGGTGTGAGCAAGCAAGCGCTGAACATGCCGCTGCGCCAATTGCAGGAAATGCACCTGGTGAACAGCGTTGCATCTGAGACCGACAAACGTAAACGCCTGCTGGAATTGACCGACGAAGGCCTGCGTTTCGAGCAATCTCTGCGCCGTGAACAGGTGAAACTGTTGCAACGCGCGTTCAGTGAAGCGGGCGAAGAGGCAGTGACAGGATGGCTGGCCGTCAATCAGGCATTGAGCGCGAACTAGCCCTTCACACCGCTATTCGAAAACATTATTTGCTTTATTTGTATACAAAAGCATAATTCGCCTCGTGCGAGTTCTTGACCTATTGGTCAACAAAACCCGCCAGTACCTCAAAGCGCTGTTGCCCACACCCGTGACCGGCGCTGGAAATAACAATAAAACTCTTGAGGAGTACTCGCTGTGGATAGCCGCAAATCCGAAGCCCCGACGCTTGACCTTGCCCCCTCACAGAACGGCTGGCTGGAACGCCTGTTCAAACTGCGCTTGCATGGCACCACAGTGAAGACCGAGCTGATCGCCGGCCTTACCACCTTCATCACCATGGCGTACATCATCTTCGTCAACCCCAACATCATGGCCGACGCAGGCATTGACCACGGCGCGGCATTTGTTGCCACCTGTATTGCCGCCGCGCTGGGTTGCCTACTGATGGGCTTGTATGCCAACTGGCCGGTGGGCCTGGCGCCGGGCATGGGCCTGAACGCGTTTTTCACCTACACCGTGGTCGGCACCATGGGGTACACCTGGGAAACCGCGCTGGGGGCGGTGTTTATCTCCGGCGTGCTGTTCATGGGCCTGACGCTCTCGCGAGTGCGTGAATGGTTGCTCAACAGCATCCCCGTCAGCCTGCGTCATGCCATGGGCGCGGGCGTGGGCCTGTTCCTAGGGGTGATCGGCCTGAAAACCGCCGGCATCATCGTCGACAGCCCGGCCACGCTGATCAAGCTCGGTTCACTGCATGAACCCGCGCCACTGCTCGCGGCCGTGTGCTTTCTGCTGATCGCCATCCTCAGCTACCACCGTGTGTTCGGCGCGATCCTGATCAGCATCATCGCCGTGACGCTCGCTGGCTGGGGCCTGGGCTTGGTGCATTACAACGGCATGATCTCCACCCCGCCGAGCCTGGCGCCGACCTGGATGGCCATGGACATTAAAGGTGTATTCAATGTCAGCATGATAAGCGTTGTATTTGCATTTCTTTTTGTACACATGTTTGATACCGCAGGTACACTCATGGGCGTCGCGCAACGGGCCGGGTTGGTCAATGCCGAGGGCAAGATCGATAACCTCTCCCGTGCATTGAAGGCCGACAGTGCCTCCAGTGTGTTTGGTGCGATGGTCGGTGTGCCACCGGTCACCAGCTATGTGGAAAGTGCTGCTGGCGTGGCCGCTGGCGGTCGCACCGGGCTCACCGCCGTGACCGTAGGCGTGCTGTTTGTGGCGGCGATGTTTTTTGCACCGCTGGCCGGCATGATCCCGGCATATGCCACCGCCGGTGCGCTGATTTACGTTGCCATGCTGATGATGGCGAGCATGGCCCATATCAATTGGGATGAAGCCACCGACAGCATTCCCGCGATCGTCACGGCAATCATGATGCCGCTGACGTTTTCGGTTGCTGACGGTATTGCCCTGGGCTTTATCACGTACGTGGCGCTCAAGGCCGGCACTGGCAAGTACCGTGAGATTTCCGTCAGCCTATGGGTGCTGTGCGCGATCTTTATCGCCAAATTCATATTTCTATAAAGGAGTAACGGATGAACCTGGAAACCTGGCTACTGTTCAGCGGCGCGGCATTGGTGGTGATCCTGATCCCGGGGCCCCTGTCATTGCTGATGATCAGCAACAGTCTCAACTTCGGCCTGCGCCGTTCGTATCCAGCGTTTCTCGGTGGGGTGTTTGCCTCGATCTGCCTGTTGAGCGCCTCGGCCCTGGGCCTGGGCGCTCTGCTACTGGCCTCCGAGCAGGTGTTCAGCGCCTTGAAAATTGTCGGCGCGCTCTACCTGTTTTACCTCGCCTGGCAGAGCTGGCAGCAATCGCGCCAACCAGCGCAAGGTGCCGTAGTGCCCCAGGCCATCGCTACCCCACGCTTTCGCACGCTGTTTGGCCGAGCGTTTGTACTGGGCGCGAGCAACCCCAAGGACATCCTGTTTTTCGCCGCCTTCTTGCCCCAGTTTCTCAATGGTACGCAGCCCTTTCTCCCGCAATTGCTGATCATGATCGCCACCTGGACCGTACTCGACCTGCTGTGCAAGTTGACCTACGGCCTGGGCGCCCATGGCGCTGCGCGGTACTTGCGCAGCGGCAAAGGCCAGAACTGGTTCAACCGCGCCAGCGCCGCCTTGTTCGGCGGGGCTGGCGCGGCGTCGCTGCTCAGTCGCTGAAGCAGGCACTCAGATACCTTCAAGCTTGACGAAAAACACCGTGAACGTCCGCGATTGGCATCGTGCTGGATACCCGCCAGCACGTTGACCAGGCGCCCCTGCGCGAGGGCTGCCCTGACTTGCGCCATGACACTGCGCTGGCCCACCCATTGGCCACGACTGCCCGCCTGGAACCAGGCATCCGACCGCTGCATGCCGTGCTCATGAATGCCTCCTTGGCATTGCAAACCAGAGGCTAGGTGAACGACGCACGGCGGGAGAGGTAGACAGTTAACCAGAGATCAAGACGAAAAAAAGCCCGCAGTGTGGGCGGGCGAAAAACCAACGAAGAGCTTTGGGGGTGTGAAGCGAGGTGACGCTAGCTACCGCGATAGGTGGAGTAGCTGTAGGGCGAAATCAGTAGCGGGACATGGTAGTGATCCTGTTCGGCGCTGATGCCGAAGCGCAGGACCACCACATCCAGGAAGGCCGGTTCGGGCAGTTGCACACCACGGGCGCGATAGTAGTCACCGGCGCTGAATTGCAGCTGGTACACACCACTGCGGTAATCATCGCCCTGCAACAAGGGCGCGTCGCAACGGCCGTCGCTGTTGGTGACGGCGGTGGCGACCAGTTCCAGCTGCGCGCCTTCGACGCGGTACAGCTCAACCTTGATTGCGCTGCCGGGGCAGCCGTGTGCAGCATCCAAAACGTGTGTGGTCAAACGTCCCATGGCGTCTACGCGCCTCCCATAGTCAGTAGAAGAGTGGTCCGCACTTTTTCAGGGCAGCGAAAAAGCCGGCGATGGCTGATTAAGACACTTTTTAAAAAAATTGTACACAATAAAAATCACAAACCTATGGATCTACCTGCCTGCGTTGCTCAACGGCACAATCGATGAGTAATCCTTGCTTTTAAACGACCTTTTGTCCATTAGCTGACCAACCAGGCAAGTTTCTTGCTACACCATTCATCTAGAGCCCTGCAGAAAAAATGCAGAAATGTAGGCTTACAAAGTGCGCGATAAGTTGTATACAATCACTCATCGCTAACACGACGAACAAGAAGGAAGACTGCAGTGAGCGCTGACTACCCACGCGACCTGATCGGTTACGGCAGTAACCCTCCTCACCCCCACTGGCCGGGCAAGGCGCGCATTGCGCTGTCTTTCGTACTCAACTACGAAGAAGGTGGCGAGCGCAATATCCTGCACGGTGACAAAGAGTCCGAAGCCTTCCTCTCGGAAATGGTCTCGGCCCAGCCGCTGCAAGGCGCACGCAATATGAGCATGGAGTCGCTGTACGAATACGGCAGCCGTGCCGGCGTGTGGCGCATCCTCAAGTTATTCAAAGAATTCGATATCCCGCTGACCATCTTCGCCGTGGCGATGGCCGCTCAGCGCCATCCGGATGTGATCCGCGCGATGGTCGAGGCCGGCCATGAGATCTGCAGCCACGGCTACCGCTGGATCGACTACCAGTACATGGACGAGGCCCAGGAGCGTGAGCACATGCTCGAAGCCATCCGCATCCTCACCGAGCTGACCGGCGAGCGCCCACTGGGCTGGTACACCGGCCGCACCGGCCCCAACACCCGGCGGCTGGTGATGGAGGAAGGCGGCTTTCTCTATGACTGCGACACCTACGACGACGACCTGCCCTACTGGGAACCCAACAACCCCACCGGCAAGCCGCACCTGGTAATCCCTTACACCCTGGACACCAACGACATGCGCTTCACCCAGGTGCAGGGTTTCAACAAGGGCGATGACTTCTTCGAATACCTCAAGGACGCGTTCGACGTGCTCTACGCCGAAGGCGCCGAGGCACCGAAGATGCTTTCCATTGGCCTGCACTGCCGCCTGATCGGCCGCCCGGCGCGCCTGGCGTCGTTGAAGCGGTTCATTGAATACGTCAAAGGTCACGAACAGGTGTGGTTCACTCGTCGTGTGGACATTGCCCGTCACTGGCACGAAACCCACCCGTACACGGGAGCCGCGAAATGACTGCGTTTCACACCTTGAAACCGTCGACCCTGAGCCGCGATGCATTCGTCGCAGCCTTCGCCGATATCTACGAACATTCGCCATGGGTAGCCGAAAAGGCCTACGACCTGGGCCAGGACGCTTCGGTCGACCAGATCGAAACCCTGCACCAGCGCATGAGCGACATCCTGTTGAGCGCCGATCATGCCAGCCAGTTGGCGCTGATCAACGCTCACCCGGACCTGGCCGGCAAAGCTGCCGTCCAGGGCCAACTCACCCAAGCCAGCACTGATGAACAGGCTGGCGCGGGGATTCACCAATGCACGGCCGAAGAGTTTTCTCGCTTCACCGAGCTGAACGATGCCTACAAGGCCAAGTTCAAGTTTCCCTTCATCATGGCGGTAAAAGGCAGCAACCGGCATCAGATCCTGGCCGCGTTCGAAACGCGCATTCACAACTCGGTCGAGGCCGAGTTCAAATGTGCACTGGCCGAGATCAACAAGATCGCGTTGTTCCGATTACTGACCCTCTAAACGACCATCCCCAGCCACTCTCTCTAAGGCAGACAAGAAGAATGAAAGCTTACGCCGTACCTTTCGAAAAGTTCGTCAACCTGGCCGACGCCCGCCTGGGCACCAAGATCATCTCCGTCACCGATGACTGGTTCGCCGACGCCAACCGCCTGTTCCAGCCGACCCCGGCCGTATGGAAGGAGGGCGTTTTCGATGACAACGGCAAGTGGATGGACGGCTGGGAGTCGCGCCGCAAGCGCTTCGAAGGCTACGACAGCGCTGTGATCCGCCTGGGCGTACCGGGCAGCATCAAAGGCGTGGACATCGACACTTCATTCTTCACCGGCAACTTCCCGCCGTCGGCCTCCCTGGAAGCCTGCTTCCTGGCTTCGGGCGAGCCGGATGACAAGACCCAGTGGGTGGAAGTGCTGTCGGCCGTCGAGCTGCAAGGCAACAGTCACCACTACCACGAGATCAACAACGACCAGGCGTTCAGCCACCTGCGTTTCAACATCTACCCGGATGGCGGCGTGGCCCGTCTGCGTGTGTACGGCGTGCCGTTCCGCGACTGGTCCTCGGTGGGCGACAACGAACAGGTCGACCTGGCTGCCGCTCTTAACGGCGGTCGTGCCCTAGCCTGCTCCGATGAACACTTCGGCCGCATGAGCAACATCCTCAACCCAGGCCGTGGTATCAACATGGGCGACGGCTGGGAAACCGCACGTCGTCGCACGCCAGGCAATGACTGGGTGATTGTGGCGCTGGGCCATCCGGGCGAGATCGAGAAAATCATCGTCGACACCCTGCACTTCAAAGGCAACTACCCGGACACCTGCTCGATCCAGGGCGCCTTCGTGAAGGGCGGCACCGACAGCCAGATCGAAACCCAATCGCTGTTCTGGCGCGAACTGCTGCCGGCGCAGAAGCTGGAAATGCACGCTGAACACACGTTTGCCGAGCAGATCAAGGCGCTAGGCCCGATTACTCACATCCGCCTGAATGTGTTCCCGGATGGTGGTGTGAGCCGCCTGCGGGTCCTCGGTAAAGTAGCCAAGTAAGCACTGACCCCGAACCTGTAGGAGCCCGGCTTGCCGGCGATGGCGTCCTCAAGATTGCAATCGCCGGCAAGCCGGACTCCTACACAGAAATCACAGCATTCAAGAGATTAAGAAGACAGCCATGCGCACACTGATGATCGAACCCCTGACCAAAGAAGCCTTCGCCCCTTTCGGAGACGTTATCGAAACCGATGGCAGCGATCACTTCATGATCAACAACGGGTCGACCATGCGCTTCCACAAACTGGCAACGGTGGAAACCGCCAAGCCAGAGGACAACGCCATCATCAGCATCTTCCGCGCCGACGCGCAGGACATGCCGCTGACCGTGTGCATGCTGGAACGACACCCGCTGGGCAGCCAGGCTTTCATTCCGCTGCTCGGCAACCCCTTTCTGATCGTGGTCGCGCCACTTGGCGATGAACCTGTATCGGGCTTGGTCCGCGCCTTCGTCACCAACGGCAGGCAGGGCATTAATTACCATCGCGGCGTCTGGCACCACCCGGTGCTGACGATCGAAAAGCGGGATGACTTCCTGGTGGTTGATCGCAGTGGCACAGGCAATAACTGCGATGAGCATTTTTTCAAAGAGGATGAGCGGTTGATCCTCGCCCCCCACCAATAAGAGAAGGTCTGATCACCCGACAACAAGGGTGACAGGCGAGAGGTAAAGACTGTGGAAGCACATTTGATGGAATGGCTGAACCTGAGCGTGCGCTGGGTTCACATGATCACGGGCGTCGCGTGGATCGGCGCTTCTTTCTACTTCGTCTGGCTGGAAAACAACCTCAATCGCGTCAACCCCAAGAGCGGCCTGGCCGGTGACTTGTGGGCGATCCACGGTGGCGGTATCTACCACCTGGAAAAATACAAACTGGCCCCGCCGACCATGCCGGACAACCTGCATTGGTTTAAATGGGAAGCCTATTTCACCTGGATGTCCGGTATTGCGCTGCTGTGCGTGGTGTTCTATTGGAACCCGACCTTGTACCTGCTGGCCCCGGGCAGCAGCCTCAGTGGTCCGGAAGGCGTATTGCTGGGCATTGGTTCACTGTTCGCCGGCTGGTTCATCTACTCCTTCCTGTGCGACTCGGCCCTGGGCAAGCGCCCTGCTTTGCTCGGTTTCATCCTGTTCGTGCTGTTGATTGCCGCCGCGTACGGCTTCAGCAAAGTGTTCAGTGGCCGTGGCGCCTACCTGCACGTGGGTGCGGTGATCGGCACCATCATGGTCGGTAACGTGTTCCGCATCATCATGCCGGCGCAACGCGCGTTGGTGGCGGCAATCGCGGAGAACCGCACGCCAGACCCGGCACTGCCGGCCAAAGGCTTGTTGCGTTCACGTCACAACAACTACTTCACCTTGCCGGTGCTGTTCATCATGATCAGCAACCACTTCCCGAGCACCTACGGCAGCCAATACAACTGGCTGATCCTGGCGGGTATCGCGGTAGCAGCGGTGTTGGTACGGCACTACTTCAACACCCGTCACAACAGCCAGAAATATGCGTGGACCTTGCCGGTAGGCGCGTTGGCGATGATCAGCCTGGCGTACGTCACCGGACCAAAACCGGTGTCGACCGCACCGGAAGTGGCCAAGGCACCCGCCGCCATCGAGTACCAGCCATTGCCGGAAACGGCGTTGGGTGGTGGCTTGAAACCCGCTGCGCCGGCCGCACCCGCCGCTCCGGCGGCTGAACCGGCACCGGCCCAGGCCACCACGGATTTCGGCCAGGTCCACAGCGTGATCGAGCAGCGTTGCACCGTGTGCCATTCGGCCAAGCCCACCAGCCCTCTGTTCAGCACCGCACCGGCTGGGGTGATGTTTGACACAGCGGCACAGATCCAGCAGCAGGCCGCGCGTATTCAAGCGCAGGCCGTGGCGAGCCAGATTATGCCGTTGGGCAACATCACCCAGATGACCCAGCAGGAACGGGACCTGATTGGCACCTGGATCAATCAGGGGGCCCGTACCAACTAGCTAACGATGTCCTGTAGTGAGCGGGCTTGCCCCGCGCTGGGTGGCGAAGCCGCCCTAAAACCAGCCCCCTGGATTCTGTCTGGAAGTACACGGTGGCCGGATTGGGGCGGCTTCGCCACCCAGCGCGGGGCAAGCCCGCTCACTACAAAGCTCTCCGCTACACAATTGTTGAAACAACAAAAATAAAAAAGATCCGAGGTGTTGCATGACCGAGTTAGCCGAACCGCAGATTCCTGCCGCGCCCGCCATGGTGCGGCTGCCCCTCTTGCAACTGATTCTGGTAGGCCTGCAACACGTCTTACTGATGTATGGCGGCGCCGTCGCCGTGCCCCTGATCATTGGCCAGGCCGCCGGTTTGAGCCGTGAAGAAATCGCTTTTCTGATTAACGCCGACCTGCTGGTCGCCGGTATCGCCACCATGGTGCAGTCGTTCGGCATCGGTCCGGTGGGCATTCGCATGCCGGTGATGATGGGCGCCAGTTTTGCCGCCGTCGGCAGTATGGTCGCGATGGCCGGCATGCCCGGCATCGGCTTGCAGGGTATCTTCGGCGCGACCATCGCCGCCGGGTTCTTCGGCATGCTCATCGCGCCATTCATGTCCAAGGTCGTGCGCTTTTTCCCGCCGCTGGTGACCGGCACAGTGATCACCGCGATTGGCCTTTCGCTGTTTCCGGTGGCCGTGAACTGGGCCGGTGGCGGCAGTGCCGCCGCCACATTTGGCTCGCCGATCTACCTCGCGATTGCCGCACTGGTACTGGCCACCATCCTGCTGATCAACCGCTTCATGCGCGGTTTTTGGGTGAATATCTCGGTGCTGATCGGCATGGGCCTGGGCTACGCCTTGTGCGGTGCGCTCGGCATGGTCGACCTCAGCGGCCTAGCGATGGCACCGTGGGTGCAGGTGGTGACGCCGTTGCACTTCGGCATGCCCAAGTTCGAGTTGGCGCCGATCCTGTCGATGTGCCTGGTGGTGGTGATCATCTTTGTCGAATCCACCGGGATGTTTCTCGCGCTGGGCAAGATCACCGGCCAGGATGTCACGCCGAAGATGCTGCGCCGAGGCCTGTTGTGTGATGCCGGCGCGTCATTCTTTGCCGGCTTCTTCAACACCTTCACCCACTCTTCCTTCGCGCAGAACATCGGCCTGGTGCAGATGACCGGCGTGCGTTGCCGTTCGGTGACGATCATGGCCGGGGTCTTCCTGATTGTCCTGAGCCTGTTGCCCAAGGCCGCCTACCTCGTGGCATCGATTCCACCGGCGGTGCTGGGCGGCGCGGCCATCGCCATGTTCGGCATGGTGGCGGCGACCGGCATCAAGATCCTGCAGGAAGCCGACATCGCCGACCGTCGCAACCAGTTGCTGGTGGCGGTGAGTATCGGCATGGGCCTGATCCCCGTGGTGCGCCCGGAGTTCTTCGCGCAGTTACCGCTGTGGATGAGCCCGATTACCCACAGTGGCATCGCCATGGCCACGCTCAGCGCGTTGTCGCTGAATATCCTGTTCAACATTCTCGGTGGCGCTGAACGCCCTGAAGTCGCTCATACGCATTGATTCCCCCTGTTACTAAAAAGCAAAGAATAAAAACAATAACGAAACAGGGAACACAAGCATGCACACCCTTCACCTGGGGCCGGCCACAAGCCGTGCCCCATTCTCGCCCCACGCGCGCTTTAACAGCGCACTTGAGCCACGGCCTAGGAGCCAGTATTCTCCGCGCCCGCTCGAATCGACTCAAAAAAAAACAGCAAATGTAAAAGCTGACTGCAAGGCCAACTTATCCCGGCCTTATGTCTGCGGCCAAAGTGCGCAAAAGTCCTCTGAATTCGACTGCATCCCATGCAGCCGACGGGGATTTTTTGGCTTTTTAAACACCTTGGCGCAGCTCTTGCTAAAAGCACTAAAGCTGACCGAACAGACGATTTTTGCAGCGAACCAAAAGGCGCCACATCAGAGCGCCTGCGTAGAAGAAAAACCATAAAACTTTAACTCGGGAGCAACCGAATGAAACCTATGTTCAAAGGCCTGATGCTGGCGGGATCCCTGCTGGCCGGTGGCCAAGCCGTGGCCGGTGACCTGTTGCAGTGGCAAAACAACAGCCTGACTTACCTGTGGGGCAAGAGCTTTACCGTCAACCCGCAAATCCAGCAAACCGTCACGTTCGAACATGCGGATGCCTGGAAGTACGGCGACAACTTTATCTTCGTCGACCGCATCTTTTACAACGGTAAGGAGGACGGCAACGTCGGCCCCAGTACTTACTACGGTGAAATAAGCCCGCGCCTGTCGTTCGGCAAGATCTTTGATAAAGACCTGTCGTTCGGCCCGATCAAAGATGTACTGCTGGCATTCACTTACGAGTTTGGCGAAGGCGATAACGAGTCGTACCTGCTCGGCCCGGGCTTCGACCTGAACATCCCCGGCTTCGACTACTTCCAGTTGAACTTCTACCAACGCCAGACCGAAGGCAACCGTCCGGGTGACGGCGTCTGGCAGATTACTCCGGTCTGGTCCTACACCATCCCCGTGGGCAACTCTGACGTGTTGATCGACGGCTTCATGGACTGGGTGACGGACAACGACAAGAACGCCCGTGGCACTTACCACGCCAACCTGCACTTCAACCCACAGGTCAAATATGACCTGGGTAAAGCGCTGCATTGGGGCGACAAGCAGTTGTATGTCGGTTTTGAATACGACTACTGGAAGAACAAGTACGGGATCGAAGATTCGGGTGCGTTCAAGACTAACCAGGACACCGCAAGCTTCCTGGTCAAGTATCACTTCTGACCCTGGCTGATTCCCATGCCCCTACCCCTGTAGGAGCCCGGCTTGCCGGCGATAGCGGTCCTGAGGACGCCATCGCCGGCAAGCCGGGCTCCTACAGGTTCGGCGTGAGGCCTAGGAACCGCGACAACTCTTCACGCTTGGCCAACGCATCCCGCCGCCCCAACTCGATCAATTCGCTGCAATACCCCGCCTCGAACAGCAAGTAACTCAATACCCCCGCCCCGCTCGTCTTGGTCGCCCCCGGCCCACGCAGAAACAAGCGTAATGCCGCCGGCAATTCCTGACGGTGCCGTGCCGCGATTTCGTCGATTGGCTGACTCGGTGCAATCACCAGCACTTCCACCGCCGCCACGCCAGGCGCGGCGTGGCTGTACTGATTCAAGCGCTCCAGCAACTCGATATCGCTTTCCAGGCTGTCAATGAACGTGCTGTTGAGCATATGCCCGCCAATCTGCGCCAGAGTAGGCTCCTGGCCGGTGTAGGTACGCTGCGCCGCCGGTTCATTGCCGCGTGGGTTGCCGCTGACGCCGACCACCAGCACGCGACTGGCACCCAGGTGCAACGCCGGACTGATCGGCGCCGATTGCCGCACGGCGCCATCACCGAAATACTCCTGGTCAAGTTTGACCGGGGCGAACAACAAGGGAATCGCGGAGCTGGCCAGCAGGTGTTCAACCGTCAGTTGGGTCGGCACGCCGATACGACGGTGGCGCAACCAGGCATCGATAGTGCCGCCGCCCTGATAGAAGGTCACTGCGTGGCCGGACTCGTAGCCGAAGGCGGTCACCGCCACCGCATGCAGATGTTTGGTGCGAATCGCTTCATCGATGCCAGGCAAGTGCAGCTTGTCCCTGAGCAGCGCTTTCAGCGGCGTGCTGTTGAGCAGCGCCACCGGCACCTGCGCGCCAAGACCGAGGAGGCTGTGGATAAAGAAGCGACTCGCCTGGCGAATCACCCCCGGCCAATCACTGCGCAGCACCAGATGACTGCGAAAGCCCTGCCAGAACGCGGTAAGACGTTGGATCGCGGCCCTGAAGTCCGTAGCGCCACTGGCCAGGCTCACCGCGTTGATCGCGCCGGCCGATGTGCCGACAATCACTGGAAACGGGTTAGGCGCCCCCGGCGGCAACAGCTCGGCAATCGCCGCCAGTACCCCCACCTGATACGCCGCTCGCGCCCCGCCGCCGGAAAGAATCAAGCCTGTAACCGGTTCAGCTGGGCGCATTGCGTCACTCCATGTGGGGAAATGTCTGTCTTATCGGCGGCGTTTTTCGTACAGCTTAGGCTCACCCGGTGGCCGGCTCTTGAAGCGGCGATGGGTCCATAAGTATTGCTCAGGGCATTCACGCACCGAGGCTTCGACCCACTGGTTGATGCGCAGGCAGTCGACTTCATCGCTTTCGCCAGGGAAGTCAGTCAACGGCGGGTGGATCACCAGGCGGTAACCGCTGCCATCGGCCAGGCGCTGTTGAGTAAACGGCACCACCAGCGCCTTGCCCAGCTTGGCAAACTTGCTGGTGGCAGGCACGGTGGCGGCCTGGATGCCGAACAGCGGCACGAAAATGCTTTGCTTGGCGCCGTAGTCCTGGTCCGGTGCATACCAGATGGCACGCCCGGCGCGCAGCAGCTTGAGCATGCCGCGCACGTCTTCGCGCTCCACGGCCAGGGAGTCGAGGTTGTGGCGTTCGCGGCCACGGCGCTGGATGTAGTCGAACAACGGGTTGCCGTGCTCGCGGTACATGCCATCAATGGTGTGCTTCTGCCCCAGCAGCGCGGCGCCGATTTCCAGGGTGGTGAAGTGCAGGGCCATGAGGATCACGCCCTTGCCGTCCAGTTGGGCCTGCTTGAGGTGTTCCAGGCCTTCGACATGGGCCAGCCGCGCCAGGCGCTGGCGCGACCACCACCAGCTCATGGCCATTTCAAAGAAGGCGATGCCGGTGGAGGCAAAGTTTTCCTTGAGCAAGTGTTTGCGCTCTTGGGCGGATTTTTCCGGGAAGCACAGTTCCAGGTTGCGTGCGGCGATGCGGCGACGCTCGCCGGCCACGCGGTACATGCCGGCGCCCAGCAGCCGACCAATGGTCAGCAGCGCGCGGTAGGGCAGTTGGGTGACCAGCCACAGCAGGCCGAGCCCCAGCCATAACAGCCAGAAACGCGGGTGAAAAAATACAGCTCGAAAACGCGGGCGATCCATTACAGATTCCGGTAAAGACAAGGGCCGCGCATTCTACAACGGTTCGACTCGGCTTGCGGCGAGTGAGTGTTCTCGTTATAAGTCTCGACACTTTTCGTGACAAGCCGCTTTTGCCGACCATGAGCCAAACCGAACCGCTAGACCAAGATCCCGTGTTCCAGCTGAAAGGCAGCATGCTCGCCATCACCGTGCTGGAACTCGCCCGTAACGACCTCGACGCCCTGGACCGCCAGCTCGCCGCCAAAGTCGCCCTGGCACCCAACTTTTTCAACAATGCCCCGCTGGTGCTGGCCTTGGACAAACTGCCCGCGGGCCAAGGCGTCATCGACCTGCCCGGCCTGATGCGTGTTTGCCGCTCCCACGGGCTGCGTACCTTGGCGATTCGTGCCAGTCGTATCGAAGACATTGCTGCAGCGATCGCCATTGAACTGCCAGTACTGCCACCGTCCGGCGCGCGCGAACGTCCGCTTGAACCACTGGTCGGTGAAGAGAAGAAAAAACCGGAGAAGCCACCGGAGCCTGCGATCAAGCCTACAAAGATCATCACCTCGCCCGTAAGGGGCGGCCAGCAGATTTACGCCCAGGGCGGCGACCTGGTGGTGATCTCTTCGGTCAGCCCAGGGGCGGAACTTCTCGCCGATGGCAACATCCATGTATACGGCCCGATGCGCGGACGTGCCCTCGCCGGCATCAAGGGTGATACCAAGGCCCGTATTTTTTGCCAGCAGTTGACCGCTGAGCTAGTGTCCATCGCAGGCCAGTACAAGGTTTCAGAAGATTTGCGCCGTGATCCGCTGTGGGGGGCTTCGGTGCAGGTCAACCTGTCGGGCGATGTGTTGAACATCATCCGTCTTTAACGGATACTGCCGCATTTTCCAAGCATCTCTAGACTCTGATAGCACAGCGAAACCGGCATTACTTATGTAGGAATTATTTTTTCCTACAAGGCTGTCCGCCTGCAGCGAGTTCCAAGAGATGTTTTTCAGGGACCGAAATGTCCTTCTTCCTTAGGGGTGAAACACCTTGGCCAAGATTCTCGTGGTTACATCCGGCAAGGGTGGTGTGGGTAAGACCACCACCAGCGCCGCTATCGGTACCGGTCTCGCGCTGCGCGGCCACAAGACAGTTATCGTCGACTTCGACGTCGGCTTGCGCAACCTCGACCTGATCATGGGCTGCGAACGCCGCGTGGTGTATGACTTCGTCAACGTGGTCAACGGTGAAGCCAACCTGCAACAGGCCCTGATCAAGGACAAGCGCCTTGAGAACCTGTACGTGCTGGCCGCCAGCCAGACCCGTGACAAAGACGCGCTGACCAAAGAAGGCGTAGGCAAAGTCCTGGCCGAGTTGAAGGAAACCTTCGAATACGTGGTCTGCGATTCGCCGGCCGGTATCGAAACCGGTGCTCACCTGGCCATGTACTTCGCCGATGAAGCCATCGTCGTGACCAACCCGGAAGTCTCCTCCGTACGTGACTCGGACCGCATGCTGGGCCTGCTGGCCAGCAAATCCAAGCGCGCCGAAGAAGGCCAGGAGCCGATCAAGGAGCACTTGCTGCTCACCCGCTACAACCCAGAGCGCGTCAGCAACGGCGAAATGCTTGGCGTTGAAGACGTGAAGGAAATCCTCGCCGTGACCCTGCTGGGCGTGATTCCAGAATCCCAGGCCGTCCTGAAGGCTTCCAACCAGGGTGTTCCGGTGATTCTTGACGACCAGAGCGACGCCGGCCAGGCGTACAGCGATGCCGTCGATCGCCTGCTGGGCAAGACCGTGGAACACCGCTTCCTCGATGTCAAGAAGAAGGGATTCTTCGAGCGTATCTTTGGAGGCAACTAAACAATGAAATTTCTCGACTTCTTTCGCGCCAACAAAAAGCCAAGTACCGCGTCGGTAGCGAAAGAGCGTCTACAGATCATCGTGGCGCACGAACGCGGCCAACGCAGTACACCGGACTACCTGCCAGCCTTGCAGAAGGAACTGGTCGAGGTGATCCGCAAGTACGTCAATATCGGCAACGATGACGTGCATGTCGCTCTGGAAAATGACGGCAGCTGCTCGATTCTGGAACTCAATATCACCCTGCCTGATCGTTGATCGAACAGGCGGCCGCCACGGCGGCTCGTTCACCCTGATCCCTTTTTTGGGGGCCGGGTGGGCGAGCCGCCGTTGGCGTTTGTTACGAGGCTGTTTAATGCCGCTGTCCAACATTCATATCCTGCATCAGGACGACGCCGTCCTGGTGGTGAACAAGCCCACCCTGCTGCTTTCGGTGCCTGGCCGCGCCGACGACAACAAGGACTGCCTGATCACCCGCCTGCAGGAAAACGGCTACCCGGAAGCCCGTATCGTCCATCGCCTGGACTGGGAAACCTCAGGCATCATCCTGCTGGCCCGTGACGCCGACATCCACCGCGAACTGTCCCGCCAGTTTCATGACCGTGAAACCGAAAAGGCCTACACCGCCCTGGCCTGGGGCCAACCGGAACTGGACAGCGGCAGCATCGACCTGCCCCTGCGCTACGACCCGCCGACCAAGCCGCGCCACGTGGTGGACCACGAATTCGGCAAGCATGCGCTGACCTTCTGGAAAGTGCTGGAACGCTGTGGCGACTGGTGCCGCGTAGAGCTGACGCCGATCACCGGGCGTTCGCACCAACTGCGTGTGCACATGCTCTCCATCGGCCACCCGTTGCTGGGTGATGGCCTGTATGCCCATGAGCAAGCTCTGGCCGCCTGGCCGCGCCTGTGCCTGCACGCGAGCATGCTGAGCTTCACCCACCCGCAAAGTGGCGAGCGTTTGCGTTTCGAGTGCCCCGCCCCTTTTTAAAGCTGCGAACGCAGTACAGTGTGGGAGCTGGCTTGCCTGCGATAGCGGTCTATCTGTGCCAAATGCATTGACTGACACACCGCTACCGCAGGCAAGCCCGCTCCCACAGTAGTTTTGTGTGTTGCTCAAGAAGGTAGCTTCACGCCAAATCGCGAGCCAATACGGTAAACTCCGCGCACTGCTGTCTGGAGCTATTTATGCGCGAAGCGTTGAATCAAGGCCTGATCGACTTCCTCAAGGTCTCCCCTACTCCTTTTCATGCCACTGCCGCCCTGGCCCAGCGCCTGGAAGCGGCCGGTTACCAGCGTCTCGACGAGCGCGAGACCTGGACCACCGAGGCTAACGGTCGCTACTACGTGACCCGCAACGATTCCTCGATCATTGCCTTCAAGCTCGGCCGCCATTCGCCGTTGCAGGGCGGTATCCGCCTGGTCGGTGCCCACACCGACAGCCCGTGCCTGCGGGTCAAGCCCCAGCCTGAGCTGCAACGCCAGGGCTTCTGGCAACTGGGCGTGGAAGTCTACGGCGGCGCGCTGCTGGCGCCGTGGTTCGACCGCGACCTGTCCCTGGCTGGCCGCGTAACCTTCCGCCGCGACGGCAAGGTCGAAAGCCAGTTGATCGACTTCAAGCTGCCCATCGCCATCATCCCCAACCTGGCCATTCACCTGAACCGTGAAGCCAACCAGGGGTGGGCGATCAATGCCCAGACCGAACTGCCGCCGATCCTCGCGCAGTTTGCGGGTGACGAGCGCGTGGACTTCCGCGCCGTGCTCACCGAGCAGCTTGCACGGGAACATGGCTTGAACGCCGATGTGGTGCTCGACTACGAGCTGAGCTTCTACGACACGCAAAGCGCTGCGGTTATCGGCCTGAACGGCGACTTCATCGCCGGCGCACGCCTGGATAACCTGCTGTCGTGCTACGCGGGCCTGCAAGCCTTGCTCACCAGCGACAGCGAAGAAACCTGCGTACTGGTGTGCAACGACCACGAAGAAGTCGGCTCCTGCTCGGCGTGCGGTGCCGATGGCCCGATGCTGGAACAGACCCTGCGTCGCCTGTTGCCGGAAGGGGATGAGTTCGTACGCACCATTCAGAAATCCCTGTTGGTGTCTGCGGACAACGCCCACGGCGTGCACCCCAACTACGCCGAGAAGCATGACGCCAACCACGGCCCCAAGCTCAACGCCGGCCCGGTGATCAAGGTCAACAGCAACCAGCGCTACGCCACCAACAGCGAAACCGCCGGGTTCTTCCGCCACCTGTGCATGGCCCAGGAAGTACCGGTGCAGAGCTTCGTGGTGCGCAGCGACATGGGTTGCGGCTCTACCATCGGCCCGATCACCGCCAGCCATCTGGGCGTGCGCACCGTGGACATCGGCCTGCCGACGTTTGCCATGCACTCCATTCGTGAACTGTGCGGTAGTCATGATTTGGCGCATCTGGTGAAGGTGCTGGGCGCGTTCTACGCGAGCCGCGACTTGCCCTGATGTGGCATGGGGTTGATGTGTTTCTGATACACATCAACCCCACTTCCTGCAAACCGACCTAGACTTGTCAGTATTTCCACTCCGACAAGGCCGTCGCACCATGATCTCCATGTCCTCCTTCCACGCCATGCTTATCCCGATCCTGATCGGCATGATCATGCTCGCCGTGGGCTTCAACTTCCGTGACAAGCCCCTCGGCGTGTTTGGCATGTGGATTGGCATGCTGCTGATCCTGGGCACCGTGGTGTACAAGATCCTCGCAAAACTGGCTGAATGACGATTGCGCTCGTACACTCGGTCAACTCGTCGTTTCCAAGGTTGACCGCCTCGTGCTTTCCCGTCTGTTTGCCCTGCCCTGCTACTGCCTGATCGCCCTGCTGACGCTGCTGCCGCTGACGCCTGCCCATGCCGTGGGCTTGCCGGGCCTGCTCGGTAACACCAACAAGACCCAGCCCCAGGCCGAAGTGCCGCTGGGGCAGTCGTTGGACGAGGTGATCAAGACCTTGGAGAACGACCAGCAACGTACCCAGTTGCTGAGTGACCTGAAAAAGCTGCGCGAAGCCACGAAAAAAGCTCAACCGGCCGCGGAAGAAGGCGTGCTGGGGTTGATCGGCGGCACCCTGGCCAACCTGGAAGCGCAGTTCTCTGGGGCCGACAGCCCGCTGGGGCGCTGGTCCAATGAAATCGACCTGGCCAAAGAAGAACTCAGTGCGCTGATGCTGCCAGCCAACGAATGGCTGCCGATCATTTTCGGTTTTGCCCTGATCCTTGCCGTGTGGAGCCTACTCGCCGCCGCGCTGATCTGGCTCAGTCACCGCGTGCGCGAACGCTTCGGCCTGCCCGAAGAACTGCCGCAACACCCGCGTACCTGGGACATGGTGCGTTTTGCCCTGCGTAAACTCGGCCCATGGCTGATCGCGCTGGTGATCACCGTGTACCTGAGCTACGCCCTGCCCTCGTCCCTGGGCAAATCCCTGGCGATGGTGTTGGCCTACGCACTGGTGGTCGGCACCTGTTTCTCGGCGATCTGCGTGATTGCGTTTTCGCTACTCGACGGCCCGCATCGCCATCGAGCGCTGTATATCCTGCGTCACCAAGCTTTCCGCCCACTGTGGTGGATCGGCAGTTTTGCCGCCTTCGGTGAAGCCTTGAGCGACCCACGACTGGTCGCAGCGCTTGGGCAACACTTGTCCCATACCGCCGCGACCATCGCCAATGTGATGGCGGCGCTGTCTACTGGCGTGTTCATCCTGCGTTTCCGCCGGCCTATCGCCCACCTGATTCGCAACCAGCCGCTGTCACGCCGCCTCACACGCCGCGCCCTCAGCGACACCATCGAAATCATCGGCTCCTTCTGGTATATCCCGGCTTTGCTGCTGGTAGGTATTTCGCTATTCGCCACCTTTGTCTCTGCTGGCGATACCAGCACGGCATTGCGTCAGTCGCTGTTGTGTACGGTGCTGCTGGTGTTGTGCATGGTGATCAACGGCCTGGTACGGCGTCACGCCCTCAAGCCGCAACGCGGGCACAAGCGCCATGCGCTGTACTCCGAACGCCTGAAGAGCTTCGTCTACACCCTGGCCCACCTTATCGTATGGCTGGTGTTTATCGAGCTGGGCCTGCGGGTGTGGGGCCTGTCGCTGATCCGCTTTACCGAAGGCGACGGCCATGAAGTCAGCGTCAAGCTGTTCGGGCTGGCCGGGACCCTGCTGTTTGCCTGGTTGATCTGGATCCTCAGCGACACCGCGATTCATCACGCCCTCACCCGCTCGCGCAAAGGCCTGGCCAATGCCCGCGCGCAGACCATGATGCCGCTGATCCGCAACGTGCTGTTCGTGACCATCTTCATCATCGCCGCCATCGTCGCCCTGGCGAACATGGGCATGAACGTCACGCCGCTGTTGGCGGGTGCTGGTGTGATCGGCCTGGCCATCGGTTTCGGCGCACAGTCCTTGGTGGCGGACTTGATCACCGGCCTGTTCATCATCATCGAAGACTCCCTGGCCATCGATGACTACGTGGATGTCGGTGGTCACCTCGGCACCGTCGAAGGCCTGACCATCCGCACCGTGCGCCTGCGTGACATCGACGGCATCGTGCACACCATCCCGTTCAGCGAGATCAAGAGCATCAAGAATTACTCGCGGGAGTTCGGCTACGCGATCTTCCGCGTGGCCATCCCGTACAACATGGAGATTGACGACGCCATCAAGCTGATGCGCGATGTCGGCCAGAAAATGCGCAACGATCCGCTGCAGCGCCGCAATATCTGGTCACCGCTGGAGATTCAAGGCGTGGAGAGCTTCGAGTCGGGCAGCGCGATCCTGCGCGCGCGATTCAAGACCGCACCGATCAAGCAGTGGGAAGTGTCGCGGGCGTTCAACCTGTCCCTCAAGCGTCATCTGGACGAAGCCGGGCTGGACCTGGCTACGCCGCGCCTGAGTGTGCAGGTGGTAACCGCCGGCACTGTGCAGGAGAAAGATCAACAACAATAAACTCAGGAGAGGTCCCTATGCGTTTAACCGGTCTGACACACCCGTGGGTTTTCGGCGCGCTGTGCGCCGTTGCCAGCAGTGCCGTGATTGCCGCCAGCAGCGGCCAGGACAGCGCCCGTGAGGAAATTGCCACCCAGGCAAAAGCCCTTGAGCCGGCGCTGCTGGAAACCCGACGCGATATCCACGCCCACCCGGAATTGGGCAACACCGAAATCCGCACGGCCGAACTGGTTGCGAAACAACTGCGCGACCTGGGCCTTGAGGTAAAAACCGGCGTCGCCCGTACGGGCGTCGTTGCAGTACTGAAAGGCGCCCTCCCCGGTCCCACCGTGGCCCTGCGCGCCGACATGGATGCGCTGCCGGTGAAGGAAGTCGCCGACCTGCCCTTCGCCTCCAAAGCCAAAGGTACCTACCTGGGCAAGGAAGTCGACGTGATGCACGCCTGCGGCCACGACGCCCACGTCGCCATCCTGCTGAGCACGGCGAAAATCCTGAGCGGTATGCGCGAACGCCTGCCGGGCACTGTGGTGTTCTACTTCCAACCGGCCGAAGAAGGCCCAAGCGACTTCATCCCCGACGGCAAAAATACCTGGGGCGCCAAAATGATGGTGCAGGAAGGTGTGATGAAGGCGCCCAAACCGGACGCGGTGTTCGGCCTGCATGTGTGGGCCGGCGTGCCCGCCGGGCAGATTGCCTACCGTCCTGGACCGACCCTGGCCAGCTCGGACGATTTGCGCATCAAGATCCTCGGCAAACAGACCCACGCCGGCCGCCCTTGGGACGGCATCGACCCGATCACCGTGGGCGCGCAGACCATTGTCGGCCTGCAGACCGTGGTCAGCCGTCGCACGGATATCTCGTCATTCCCGTCGGTGGTGAGCATCGGCACCATCAATGGCGGCACGCGTTACAACATCATTCCGGAGTCGGTGGATATGACTGGCACCATTCGCTCCTACGACTACGGTATCCGTCAGAAGCTGCACGCGGACGTGCGCCAGACCGTGGAAAAAATCGCCGAAAGCGGCGGCGCCAAGGCCGAAGTCACCATCATCGAGAAGTACGATCCCACCATCAATAACCCGGCGCTGACCGAGAAGATGTTGCCGAGCCTGCGTTGGGCGGCCAAGGATGATGTGGTGCAGGGCCCACTGGTGGGCGGTGCTGAGGACTTCTCGTTTTATGCCAAGGAGGCACCGGGGCTGTTTGTGTTCCTGGGGGTGACGCCCAGGGATCAGGACATGAGCAAGGCGGCGCCGAACCACAATCCGGGGTTCTTTGTGGATGAGTCGGCGTTGGTGGTGGGGGTGAGGACGTTGGCGTCGTTGGCGACGGATTATCTCTATACCAACTAACCGCCGAGATGGTTTCCTGTGGTGGGCAGGGTTGACCTGTAGTGAGCGGGCTTGCCCCGCGCTGGGCTGCGCAGCAGCCCCTAAAAAGCCGGGAGCGCTTCGCACTCCAGCGCGGGGCAAGCCCGCTCACCACAGAAGCTCGCTCACCACAGCAAGCCCACCCGTCTCAGCCCGCGAGCGCAGCCCCGTCCATTTTCTGGCGCAAGCTCAACGGACGCATATCCGTCCAGACTTCTTCAATGTAGGCCAGGCATTCTTTCTTCATGCCGCTCTTGCCCACGGTGCGCCAGCCTTCCGGCACGGCCTTGTAGTCGGGCCAGATGGAATACTGTTCTTCGTGGTTGACCACTACCTGAAACAGGATGTCGTCGCGGTCAAATACTGAGGTCATTGCTGTTCTCCATCGCTAAAAGGCTGGCTGCGCACCGTGCGCAGCACTGATATCTGTAAAAACGTACCAAGCCTGCAAAAAATTAGAGGCTGGCGACCGCCGCCGCCAACGCACGTCCGAAGATGTCCGCCACTTGGTCGACTTCAGCCGCCGTGATCACCAGCGGCGGCAGGAACCGCACCACACTGCCGTGCCGACCACCGAGTTCCAGGATCAAGCCGCGCTTTAGGCATTCACGCTGTACCAACGGCGCCAGTTGGCGATGCACGGGCGGATGACCCTGAATGTCTAGTGGGCCATTTGGGTCCACCAGTTCGACACCCAGCATCAGCCCACGACCGCGAATATCACCCAGGTGTGGGAAGTCGCGTTGCAGAATGCGCAGGTGTTCGCCCAGGCGTTCGCCCATGGTCGCGGCGTGACCGGCCAGGTCGTGGTCCTTGAGGTAGCGCATCACCGCCGAGCCCGCCGCCATCGCCATCTGGTTACCACGGAAGGTCCCGGCATGGGCGCCCGGCAGCCAGGTGTCGAGCCAGTCGCGATACACCACCACCGCCAGTGGCAGGCTGCCGCCGATGGCCTTGGACATCACCACCACATCCGGAATGATGCCGGCGTGTTCGAAAGCAAACATTTTGCCGGTACGACCGAAACCACTCTGGATTTCATCGACGATCAACGCCACGCCCGCCTGCTCGGTGATACGGCGCAGGCCACGCAGCCAGTCGAGATCCGCCGGAATCACACCGCCCTCGCCCTGCACCACCTCGACAATCACCGCCGCCGGCAGTAGCACGCCCGCTTCCGGATCATTCAGCAGGTTTTCCAGATAATGCAGGTTGACCCGCACGCCCTCCGCGCCACCCAGGCCAAACGGGCAACGGTAGTCGTAGGGGTATGGCAAAAACTGCACGCCATTGCCGAGCAAGGCACCCAAGGGTTTCTTCGGCCCCAGGCTGCCCATCAGGCTCAAAGCGCCTTGGCTCATGCCGTGGTAACCACCCTGGAAGGACAGCACCGTGCTACGGCCAGTGGCAGTGCGTACCAACTTCAATGCAGCTTCCACCGCATCGGTGCCGGTGGGCCCGCAGAACTGGATCTTCGCCTCCCGCGCCAATGCCGGCGGCAACAGGCCGAACAGGTCCTGCACGAACTGGTCCTTGACCGGCGTGGTCAGGTCCAGCGTGTGCAGTGGCAGTTCATCGGCCAGCACTTGCTGGATGGCCTCGATCACCACCGGGTGGTTATGCCCCAACGCCAGGGTGCCGGCGCCGGCCAGGCAGTCGATGAAGCTGCGGCCTTCCACGTCTTCCACGTAAATACCCTTGGCGCGCTTGAGCGCCAGGGGAATACGCCGAGGGTAGCTGCGGGCGTTGGACTCCTGCTGGCGCTGGCGGGCGAGCAAGGGTGTTTCGTCGAACTGGTAGAGCGTTTCATGCACCTGGGCGTCTTCGATACGGCTGGTAGCGACTGACATTTCTCGATCCCTCAATACGCTGATGTGGTGACCAAACTGCCGATCCGCTGGCGTCTGGCCCAAGGGGCATGCGCACGGATTTCCTGTTCTGGAAACGCACCAGCATGAGAGGGATTTAGTGACTGTGATCGTTAACTGATGGATGAAGATCCAAATGTGGGAGCGGGCTTGCTCGCGAATGCAATCTGCCAGTTGATGGGAGTGGCGACTGACGCACCGCCTTCGCGAGCAAGCCCGCTCCCACATTTGAACCGCGTTCGGCATCAGAGCCCCAGGTATTTTTCGTTCAGCGCATACAAAATCGCGCAGGTCTCCCCGTCCAGAAACCCGCAGTAATCCCGAGGCCGAAAGTGCATCTGAAACGCCCTCGTTCTCTGCTGAAACCCTTGCCGATTTTTCGCAGGCGCATACCCGTAACGCTGAAACGCCCGCTCCACCTCGACCTCTGGCGGCAACCCGAGGCAAAAGCGGCGCTGGTACATTGCCCGCGTCGCCTCATCAAACCAGGCCCCTACCCCCGCCTCATGCAAACGCTGCCATGGCAGACGCGGCCCCGGATCACTCTTGGGCCCGTACGCCACGTCCGAGTGCCCGAGGATGTCGGTCGGCCCGATCTGCGGATAACGCCCCAGAACGTCGCGGACCAGCGCAATCAACACCTCGATTTGTTCCTCCCCGTAGGCAGGAAACGTGAACACACCGCCATCATCCCGCGCCAGGTTGACGATCTCGATGCCAATCGAGCGGCTATTAAGGTTGTCACGCCCCGCCCAATGGCTCACCCCGGCATGCCAGGCGCGTTTGTCCTCCTCCACCAACCGGAAGACCCGCAGTTCTTCATAGCCCGCAGCGCGGTAGCTGGGGTCCTCTGGATCGGGCAGCAGGTAGTGCGCACTGACCCCGTCCTGGGTCAGGGTGCGCAGGGAGGAGCCAAAAGGCACCGCGGTGTAATGCACGATCACCTGCCGCACGGGTTCGCCGTTGCGCTCGTTGAAGCCTTTGGCAGGGAAGCTTGTATCGATGACCAACATAAGAACCGTCCTTTTCAATACAGGCCGAGTCGTTCAGCCCGTTCAAGCGCAAAAAATTACCGCCATCCTGAAGGCTTGATGCTCAGGAGGGCGGTAACTATGTGGCACTTGAAAGAAAAGTGATCAGCGCCGTAGCGGCATGCCCAATTCGACGCGCAGGCCATCCGGCTGGCTGTCGAACTTCAAGGAGCAGGAGCAGCGCTGCACGATCGCTTGCACGATCGCCAGGCCCAGCCCGCAGCCTTCGCTGTTGCCATTGCGCCAAAAGCGTTGGGTCAGGTATTGCAGGTCCTCCGGCGAAATCTGCTTGCCGTGGTCACGCACGCAGAACACCACGTTATCCGCCTCGATCAATACGCGCAGTTCCACCCGCGTGTCCGCCGGCGTGTGGCGCAAGGCGTTGTCCAGCAGGTTGCGCAGGGCCGCGACCGCCAGGCCCACCGGCATTTCCACCGGGGTAACCGAGAGGTTATCCGGCAGGATCAGGTCGATGCGCGAGTTATCACCGGCATTGGCATCCTGGATGGCCAGCCGTGCCACGTCCTCGGCACTGGAGTGCATGCCATCGTCAAATGACAGGTTGCCCTCCACCCGCGCCAGCAGCAGCAATTGCTCCAGGGTGCGATGCAGGCGGTCGGCGCCTTCCTCGGCGTGGGCCAGGGATTGGTCGCGGGCTGCGCCGTCGGTCATGCGCGCCACTTGCAGGTGGGTCTTGATCGCTGTCAACGGGCTGCGCAGTTCATGGGCGGCGTCGCCGGTCAGGCGGCGTTCGCGCTCGATGGTCTTGGCGATGCGTTGCAACAATTGGTTCTGGGTGTCGAGCAGCGGCTTGAGTTCGCTGGGCAACGGGTGGATCTGCAGCGGTTCCAGGGAGTCCGCACTGCGCCGCATCAGAGCGTCACGCATGCGGTTGAGCGGCAGCAGGCTCTGACCGATGCCCAGCCACAACAGGCACAGACAGCCGAGCATTGCCACACCCACCGGCACCGAAGCGGCCAGCAGAATCGACAGGTTCAACGCCTCACGCTCCACCTGACGGTCGGCGGTGGTGATCAACAGGTCGCCACGGGATAGCGTGAAGCTGCGCCAATTCACCCCATCGATCACCTGATCACGAAAGCCACTCTGGCGCGATTCCAGGCCTTCATCCGGCGTGGCATGACTGCGCGCCAATACTTCGCCACGCAACGAACTGACCTGGCACGCCATGCCACCCGGCACGTTGAGTTGTGCCCCATGGAAATGCGCGCCGCCACTGACACTGGCCAGGCCCGGCATCTGCTCGGTCAGCCCCGCCACCATGCGCGCCGATGCCACCAGGCGTTGGTCGAGGGAGAACATCATCTGGTTGCGCAGATCGTTGAGCATCCAGGCTGCCGCCAGGGCCCAGATCAACACAAAAGCGGCGCCCAGCTTGAACGTCAGGCGCAGGCGCAGGCTTTTCACGATGCGTCCTCGCCCCCATCCGCAGGGCCCAGGCGATAGCCGAGGCCGCGCACGGTCTCGACGATGCCATTGCCCAATTTGCGCCGCAGGTGGTGGATATGCACGTTGAGGGCGTTGCTTTCCAACTCGTCGTTGAAGCCGTAGACGCTGTCCTTCAGTTGTTCACTGGACAGCACCCGGCCCTTGTTGTGCAGCAGGGCTTGCAACAGCGCCTGTTCGCGGCGCGACAGGTCCACCGGTTCGCCGCCCAGGAAGGTCTCGCGGCTGCTGGGGTCGTAGGCCAGGCGGCCATGTTCGATCAGGTTGACGCTGCGTCCCGCTACACGGCGCAGCAGGGTTTGCAGGCGGGCAGCGAGTTCGCGCAGGTCGAAGGGTTTGAGCAGGTAGTCATCGGCGCCGGCTTGCAGGCCGTCGACACGGTTGGTCACCGAATCGCGCGCGGTGAGGATCAGCACCGGAATCTCCAGGCCCTGGCTGCGCTGTTGCTGCAGCAACTTGAGGCCGTCTTCGTCCGGCAGGCCGAGGTCGAGCACCATGATATCGAACGTCGCCGCCTTGAGCATCGCGCGCGCAGCACCCGCCGTGGCCACGTGTTCGACGGTGAAACCTTGGGCGGTGAGGCCGGCCACAATGCCGCTGGCGATCAGTTTGTCGTCTTCACAGACCAGTACGTGCATGGTGAACCCTTCATGAAAGATGGGGAGATTAAAGGGGCAGCGGATTAAGCGCAGATTATGCCGCTAAACACCCCACACTCAATCTAGAATAGCCGTGGTTAATCATCGGTTAATCAACGCCACACATTGTGTGCCTACTTGCATCGAACTAAGGCTTGACCATGCGGCATCTGTTTACCTTTCTGCTGGTGTTGTTCGCGGGATTCGCCCAGGCCGCGCCGGGCAATCCGTTTGAGACCAAACCCGACTTCCTGCCGGTGGGCAAAGCCTTCACCTTTACCTCCGAACGTCTTGAAAGTGGCGAGACCCAGCTGTACTGGCAGATTGCCGACGGTTATTACCTGTACAAGCAACGCATGAAATTCGATGGCCTGGCCGAGAAGCCCGCGTTGCCGCAAGGCGAGGCGCATAGCGATGAATTCTTCGGCGACCAGGAGGTGTATCGCCAGGGCCTGGAAGTGAAGATCCCGGCTGGCGCTACCGGGCAGGTCAAGCTCGGCTGGCAGGGCTGTGCCGATGCGGGCCTGTGCTATCCGCCGCAGTCGATCACCGTGGACCTGGGCGGCAACCCGGCCGTCGCCGCGACCGCCGAAGCTCAGGATCAGAGTCTGGCCAGTGGCCTGCAACAACGCAGCCTGGGTTGGAGCCTGCTGATTTTCTTTGGCTTGGGACTGCTGTTGGCCTTTGCCCCGTGTTCATTGCCGATGCTGCCGATTCTCGCCGGTTTGGTGGTAGGCAGTGGCGCCAGCCCGCGTCGCGGGTTTGCCTTGGCCAGCAGCTACGTCGTGTGCATGGCGCTGGTGTATGCCGCGCTCGGCGTATTGGCTGCGTTGCTTGGCGCCAACCTCGCCGCGCTCCTGCAAACCCCATGGATCCTCGGCAGTTTCTCTGCGCTGTTCGTGATCCTCGCCTTGCCGATGTTTGGCTTCTTTGAACTGCAACTGCCGGTCTTCCTGCGTGACCGCCTGGACAACGTCAGCCGCCAGCAAAGCGGCGGCAGCCTGGTCGGCGCGGGAGTTCTCGGCGCCTTGTCCGGCCTGCTGGTGGGCCCGTGCATGACCGCACCACTCGCCGGCGCCCTGCTGTACATCGCCCAGAGCGGCAATGCACTGCACGGTGGCCTGATCCTGTTCGCCATGGGCATCGGCATCGGCATTCCGCTGTTGCTGCTGGTGACCGTGGGCAATCGCTTCCTGCCCAAGCCAGGCACCTGGATGAATGTGCTCAAGGGCATCTTCGGCTTCCTGTTCCTCGGCACCGCCGTGCTGATGATCCGTCCGGTGCTCGATGAAAGCTTGTGGATCGGCCTGTGGGGCACGCTCGCGCTGGTGATGGCCTACTGCGGCTGGACCCTGGCCCGCGAATACGGCCTGGCCGCCAAGGTGTTTGGCGCCGGTTCCCTGGTGCTCGGCCTGTGGGGAGCGGTACTGGTGGTGGGCGCAGCCGGTGGCAGCGATGACCTGTGGCAACCGTTGAAGGTCTACAGCGGTTCGCGGACCGCCGCCGCGCCGAGCGCCCACGACGCCTTCATGACCATCAGCGACCCCGCCGTGCTGCAAAGCCAGCTCGACAGCGCCAAGGCCCAAGGCCAGTGGGTGTTGGTGGACTATTACGCTGACTGGTGTGTGTCGTGCAAGATCATGGAAAAACAGGTGTTCGGCAAACCCGAGGTGATGGCTGCCCTGAAAGACGTACGCCTGCTGCGCCTGGACGTCACCGCCGACAACGCCGCCAGCCGCGAGCTGCTCGGCCGCTATAAAGTCCCCGGCCCTCCGAGCTTCGTGTGGATCGGCCCGGACGGTGAAGAACGCCGTGCCCAACGCATCACCGGCGAAGTGGATGCCGCCGCCTTCCTGCAACGCTGGACGCAAACACGGGACGCCCTCTGAATGCTGACCCTGACCATCGGCACCTTCGCCATCGCCCTGAATCACATCCTGCTGATCAGTGCGCTGATTCTCGCCACCCTGGTGGGCTGGCGCGTGGCCAAGCGTGGTGGTGAAAACCCGGAATCGGTGCTGTTCAGCCTGTTCCTGCTGGGCATGTTGGTGGCCCGCGTCAGCTTTGTGCTGATGTACTGGAGTGATTACAGCCACGCTCCGCTGCAGATGGTCGACCTGCGTGACGGCGGCTTCCTCGCCTGGCCGGGTGTGATCGCGCTGATCCTGGGTGCGCTGCTCTACGGCTGGCGCCGCCCGGCCCTGCGCAAGCCGCTGGGCGCCGGGGTGATCACCGGCCTGGTGTTCTGGGGCCTGACCAGTTTGTCCCTGAGCCTCTACGACAAAGGCTCGCAACTGCCGGACATCACCTTGCGCAACGCCAATGGCGACGTGGTGCAACTGGCCGATTACAAAGGCGGCCCGCTGGTGATCAACCTGTGGGCCACCTGGTGCCCGCCGTGCCGTCGCGAGATGCCGGTGCTGGAACGTGCCCAGCATCAACGCCCCGACGTGACCTTCCTGTTCGTCAACCAGGCCGAAAGCATGCAGAGCGTCAGCACCTTCCTCGCCACGCAAGGCCTGACCCTCGACAACGTGCTGTTCGACGCCAGCGGCCGCCTCGGCCAGGCCGTTGGCTCGATGGCCTTACCGACCACCCTGTTCTACCAAGCCGATGGGCGCCTGATCAACAGCCACCTCGGTGAACTGTCCCAGGCCAGCCTGGCCCGTGCCATGGAACCCTTCGACGCCACAATAAGGAAACCGACATGCCAAGCCTCCGCCACCTGCTGATCTCGCTGCCGCTGACGCTTGCGGCCACCCTGGCCCAGGCCGAAGACTGGCCGGCGCCGATCAAACAGATCGAAGCCAAGGGCGCCAAAATCCTCGGCAAGTTCGACGCCCCCAGCGGCCTCACCGGCTACGCCGCCCAGTACCAGAACCGTGGCATGGCCCTGTACCTGACCGCCGACGGCAAAAGCGTGATCGCCGGCAACCTGTACGACGCCCAGGGCAACGACCTGAGCAGCGCGCCGCTGGAGAAACTGGTGTACGCGCCGATGGCCAAGGAAGTCTGGGCCAAGATGGAAAAAAGCAGCTGGATCCAGGACGGCGATGTTAAAGCCCCACGCATCGTCTACCTGTTCAGCGACCCTAACTGCCCTTACTGCAACATGTTCTGGGAACAAGCCCGCCCGTGGGTAAAGGCCGGCAAGGTGCAGTTGCGCCACATCATGGTCGGTATCATCCGCGAAGACAGCCCAGGCAAATCCGCCGCGCTGTTCGCCGCCAAGGACCCGCAAAAGGCCTTGGAAGAGCATGAAGCCGCTGGCAAGGGCAGCAAGTTGCAGGCACTCGACAAGATTCCGGCGGATATCGAGGCCAAGCTTGATAACAACATGAAGTTGATGGACGAGCTGGAGTTGTCGGCGACGCCGGCGATTTTCTATCTGGATGACAAGGGTGGGTTGCAGCAGCAGCAGGGGGCGCCTTCGCCGGAGAAACTAGGCAAGATCATGGGGCCAAAATAGCGCCACCGTTTACTGCCAAAGGGGCTGTTAATCAAATAGAGGCCTCCTTCTGATGCTGGAAGGAGGCCTTTATCCAACACTTAGCTGTAGAGCCTCCAGTTATCGGTATACGAGTGCTGCTCTGTGGTCACCACGATTTTTGTAATCAGTTGCCCGCTTGGAGCTGAGAAATCAACCCAACTATTCATGGGAAAGCCTGCCGAAAGCACGCGCTCGCCGAGCTTGTCTCCCGAAGCATTGAAGTACTCAAACTTGCCGTAATAAACATGCCGCATATAGGCAAGTTCTATCCGCTGGTAGCCTGCTTTAAGTGCAAAAACTACTTGCTGACGTGGCAAATGCCCCTCGCCTACGGAGCAGGAAAAAGCGATAGCGTTTCCAGACGTCATACCTGGTTCGCTGCTCAAAGCACCATGGACACCCAGGGTCGCCGAGCTATGACTGACAGTCATGAGCGGCGTGTTCAAAATGGTACCCGCGGGGTAGTAGCCTCCCGCAAGACTCTCAAATGTTTCTGTAACCATCGTGATGACACGCACGATCAACACCCTTGATGGACAGACCACAGCATTGCTTTTGTTTGCACTGCCATCCGTCGCCACTCTAAACACAAAGTTCAAGTGGGTAGCGTCTCCCAGCTTATCCAACTCAGATCGCAATAGAGGACCGGCCACCCCCGCAGTCAACTCACCAGCAGTAATGACCCTGGCCGCGTAGACAGTGAAAGAATAAGGCGTACCGTCCTTTTTCGTCCCAGTTGCGTCCAACCAACAGATATGACCAGCCCGCAAAAACCACATCGTGTCTTCAAGAGAATTGGCATTTCCGGTAAAAGTCCTCAGGTCCAAGACACCGTTCTGAGTCTTCGCCGGAACGGCCTCCAACGCATTCGGAGTTTCTAGACGCACTGGAAGACTGATCGTCAAATTCAACGGAGGAGACGTCTGCACCTTACACGCGGTCGTAACGGTGTAAACGATTTCTACCGTTGTCCCCATACTCTCGATCACTGCTTCCGCAGGCAGTGCGAAGATGACAGCTCCCGAGGAGCTGCCCGGTTTCGATACCAACGGCCAGCAAGTGCCATTCGGTCTTTTCCAGCAGACACTGATGGAGTGCTTGGAGTGGTTACCCACATAATCCACTTCGACATGGACGCCGGCGCGCCCGTTGTAAGCCGTCAAGTTGGGGCCCACGGCCTCTGTTACTTTGGGTGGAGTCAGGACCAGAGGCTCCTGCTCGATTTTGAACGTCTGGGCAGGAAACTCGTGAGCGTTCTCCAGCTCGATCGCCTCACAAAAGCTCACTGCAAAATGCAGCTCAAACTCGCTGCAATCGGCCAGCTTTTTCAGGTCTGCTCTTAGGATAGGCGCATCAACTCCGCTCTCTTTCCACTCGTCTGTAACAGGCGCACCCACCAAAACATCGAATCGGTAGACAGCACCGTCTTCATATTCACCAGTGATCCACATCCAGCAACATTTCGAACACTCTGCGTAATCCCATACCGGAACCAGAGCGGTTGCACCCCCAGCAAACGTCCTGAGGTCCAGAACTGTGCCCGTTGCCTGCTCGATGTCAGAATGGGGAAACTCAGGCGCTGACACATTAACGACCTGTTCGGGTGATGTCTGAGGCTCCTCACCATTCGGGAATTCAAGGGTGTAGGACAGTGTCATTTTTTTATTGAAGAAACACGCAATGTCACAGGCCGACAGTTCAACGGTCGCCATATCGCCGTCGTTGGCGATTGTCACACAGCCGAGCGGCTTGGAGTCGTAGCCCGCCCCGCTCAAGGTGAAACAGACATGGTCGCCTGCATAGGTGTCCAGGTTGGGTACATCGACCTCCCCACCGTTTTTAGTGAGCGCGGGGTTAAGGTGCCACTCGCGGCTGTACAGCACCGACTGCCGCAAATGGGGCGGCTTCAAATTTTCCAGGCCTTGATCCCCAATGAAAGCAGCGGTACGACGATGTTGAATTTGAAGCGCATTCCTGGGAAGACGGGTCTCTTCATCAGGATTTTCAACTTCAGCCGGCGGTTGGGGCTTCTCGCCACTGGTGATCCAGGCAGCCTGACAAGTAATTGATTCGTAGCGTGGTTTTTGACGTGCCAGCCAGCCACGAGGAATCGGAAATTCAAGTTTTTTGCCTGATGCTATATCTTCGAGCGTTAATGCATACCCATAAACCACGATATAGAAAACGGGTTTTCCACTGAATTGCTCAAGAACGACACTGCAATAAATTTTATCTTCAACCTGAGCAAGTGGAGGAATGGGTATTTCAACTATCTCATCGCCTTTGTGATCGTGCATGTCATAAGTAGGCGTATTTTGGAATATCTTTTCATCTCTTAATCGAGGCGCTAGCGCTTTAATTTGTTCCGCAGAGTAAAAACTCACCCCCACTTCCTTGACCAGTGACACAGCTGGTTTACCGCTCACTGTGCCCTTGTACCCTACGACCAGCGTGGACCCCATGGACATGGTCAGGTGTTTCTGCGGAATCCGGATTCTCCTGGCACCCGGCTGCCCGCTTGAGTCAACAACATCATTCAATCGGATCTCTGGCGCCCCCTTTATGCTGAACGTTACGGTGATGTCCAACCTGTCCATGCGCGAGTCGACAGTCAGGTATGAGTCCTCCTCCATCGCTTCTGCCGTAATCGTCCCATACCGCTCACTGGAGATGATTGGCGCATCGACTTCCAGCGCCTGCGGCTGTGGCGTAATTGATTCAAGGGTTTGTGGCGTTGACGCACTGTCGGTACTTGAGGGGGTTTCAGGAGTAGATGTTTGCTTGGCCATTTTCAGAACTCCATGTTCAAGAGAGGTAGGTATCCTCGACCAGCCCAGTCCGGCCAAGGCACGCCCTTGAGTAAGTTCTAATTATTCGCCCCTGCCTACTGTCAGAATTGACAGTTCTGACGCAAAACCAGGCATTGACCGACCAACGCCCCCCTCACAACCCCTCCAACTCCGCCATCAAATCACTCAACCGATCCACCTTCTCGGCACTGATGTCATTCGCTGCCAACCCGTCGATATACTCAGCCAACTCGCCTACCGTGCTGCACTCGAACATCGCCCGCAGCGGCACGTCCCGCTGCAAGGTCTTCTGCACCCGCGAGGCAATCTGCGTGGCCAGCAACGAATGCCCGCCCAGCTCGAAGAAGTTGTCTTGCACCCCTACCCGCTCAACCTTCAGCACTTCGGCCCAGATCGCGGCCAAGGTGGTTTCCAGCTCGTTGCGAGGCGCCAGGTAGTCCTGGCTCTGCAACTGGCCGATCTCCAGCGCAGGCAACGCCTTGCGGTCGAGTTTGCCATTGGCGTTGAGCGGCAGGCGGTCGAGCCACAGCCAGTGCAGCGGCACCATGTATTCCGGCAGTTCAGCACGCAGGCGTTGCTTGATGCGGTCGAGGCGTTCGCTTGGGTTCAGTGCCTCATCCGCCGCCACCAGGTAGCCGACCAGATGCTTGCCGTTGACGCCTTCCTGCACGCCTACCGCCGCATCGCGCACTTCCGGTTGTTCGTGCAGGCGCGCTTCGATTTCACCCAGTTCGATGCGGTAGCCGCGAATCTTCACTTGATGGTCGACACGCCCGACGTATTCCAGCACACCGTCACTGCGACGGCGCGCGAGGTCGCCGGTGCGGTAGAGGCGTTCGCCGGGCGCGCCGAACGGGTTGGGTACAAATACCGGCGCGGTGCGCAGCGGATCGCTGACGTAACCGCGACCGACACCGGTACCGGCGACGCACAACTCGCCAACTGCGCCTTGCGGCACCAGTTCCAGCGCGCCATCGAGCAAGTACAAGCGGTTGTTGTCGGTCGGCGTACCAATCGGCAAGTAGGTGCCACGGGTAGACGCCAGGTCGACGCGATAGAACGCCACATCGTCCGAACATTCCGCCGGACCATAAGCGTTCACCAGCCCGATCTCGGGGTAACGCAACAACCACTGATGCGCCAGTTCCGGTGGCATCGCTTCGCCGGTTGGCAGCATCCAGCGCAGGCCATCCAGGCTGATGCGGTCCTGGGCCAACATGCCCTGGATCAGTGATGGCACGCTTTCCAGCACGGTGATCCCTTGGGTCTGAACGTGTTCCAGCAGGCCTTGGGGATCATGCGCGATGGTGTTCGGCACGATATCCACCCGCGCGCCAAACAGCGGCGCGGCAAGGAACTGCCACACGGAAATATCGAAGCTTTGCGACGCGGTCTGCGCGATCACATCGACGTCGCTCAAGGCCAGGTATGGCACCTTGCTCAACTGGTTATTGAGCATGCCGCGCTGTTCCACCATCACGCCTTTGGGCAGGCCGGTGGAGCCCGAGGTGTAGATCACATAGGCAAGGTTGTCCGGGCGACTGTAGACGCCGGGGTTTTCGCCCCGTGCCGGTATCTCTTCCCACACCAGCAACTGGCAGTCGAAACCCTCCAGCAATTCGATGGCCTGCTCGCGGGATGCTTCGGTGCAGACCAGCAACGGCGTACGACTCAGGTCGATGATGCTGCGCAGGCGCTGGCTGGGCAGGCCTGGGTCCAGCGGTAAGTAGCCTGCACCCGCCTTGAAGCTGCCGATGATCATGCCGAGCAGGTCGAGATTACGTTCGGCCAGCAATGCCACCGGCTGATCCAGACCGACACCCGCGGCTATCAGCGCGTGGCCGAGGCCGTTGCTGCGGCGGTTCAGTTCGTCATAGCTCCATTGCTGATCAAGGCAACTGGCGGCAATGCGCTGTGGATGCGCGGCGACCTGTTCTTCGAACAGTTCGATGTAGCTGCGCTCCAGCGGGTAAACATGCTCACTCTGGTTGCAGCCCTCTACCAGGAACTCACGCTCCTGCTCGCCAATCAGCGGCAGGTCGGCCATGTCGCCATGGAAGCCTTGGACCAACGCCAGCAGCAGGCGCTTGAATTCGCCGAGCATGCCTTGCACGGTGGTTTCGTCGAAGTAGCGCTGGTCGTAAGACAGGTGCAAGCCCAGGTCATCGCCCGGATAACACACGGCCGTCAGCGGGAAGTTGGTGTGGGTGCGGCCGGAATCCGAGGTGGCATTCAGGCTTTGTGCGCGGTCCAGCACCGAGACTTCCACCGGGGCGTTTTCGAACACGAACAGGCTGTCGAACAGCGGCTGGCCCTTGGGCAGTTCGCTGTGTTCCTGAATCGTCACCAGCGGCAGGTATTCGTACTCGCGCAGTTGCATATTGCTGTCGAGCAAACCACTCAGCCACTGGCGCACGCTGCAACGCTGGTCATCCTCGGGCAGTTTCACACGCAGGGCGATGCTGTTGATGAACAGGCCGACGGTGCGTTGCATCTCCGGCATTTCCACCGGGCGGCCGGCCACGGTCACACCGAACAACACGTCGCGATCGCCGCTCAGGCGACGCAGCACCAGCGCCCATGCCGCCTGGGCAAACGTGTTGACGGTCAGTTGGTGAGCCTGGGCCAGTTCGCGCAGTTGCGCACCGTCGCGGGCGTCGAGGCGGGTGTAGCAGTCGCCCACCACCATGCCGCCGCTGTGGCCCGCGTGCTCACGCAGGAACGGCCGGTCGCTCGGGATCGGCGTGGTGCGTTCGAAGCCTTGCAGGTTCTGCTGCCACCATTGGCGTGCCTCATTCAGGTTCTGGCGTTGCAGCCAGGCGATGTAGTCGCGATAACGCGGCGGTGTGGCCAGATGCGCGTCGCGGCCTTCACCGAGGGCCATGTAGAGCTCGAAGAAGTCATTCATCAGCAACGAACGGCACCAGGCATCGATAAGGATGTGGTGGTTACTCATCATGAACCAGTAGCGCTCGGCGCCGACGCGGATCAGGCGCAGGTGGAACGGTGCCTGGTTGAGCAGATCGAAACCGGCTTCGCGCTCTTGCTTGAGCAGCGCTTGCAGGCGTGGTTCCTGTTCGCTTTCCGGGTCGTTGCTCCAGTCCAGGTATTCAATCGGCGTGCTGCCCGGTTTGTGGATCACTTGCAGCATGTCTTCGCCGACGTTCCAGCAGAACGAGGCGCGCAGGGCTTCGTGACGGGCGATCACCGCCTGCCAGGCCTGGGCGAAACGCTCGGGGTCGAGGGCGCTGTTGATGCGGTAGCGGTCCTGCATGTAGTAGAGGCCGGTGCCGGGCTCCAACAGGGTGTGCAGCAGCAGGCCTTCCTGCATGGGGGTCAGCGGGTAGACGTCTTCGATGGCGCTGGCGGCAATCGGCAAGCTGTCGAGTTGCGATTGGGTCAGGTGCGCCAGCGGGAAGTCGGACGGCGTGAGGCCACCGGCATCGTCTTGCAGGCAATGCGCGACCAGGCTTTGCAGCTCAGCGAGATAGGCATCTGCCAGTTCATGGATGCTCTGTTGATCATGGCGTTCGCGGCTGAAGGTCCAGCGCAGCACCAGTTCACCGCCGTACACCTGGCTGTCGACGCTCAACTCGTTGGGCAGCGGCGCGTCCGGGTCATGGGCCAGGCCGGCGGGCTCGTCCAGCGGATGGAACAGCGCATCGGCGCCGAAACTCTGGTCGAACTGACCGAGGTAGTTGAAGGTGATCTGTGCGCTCGGCAGCACAGCCATGCTCTGTTTGCACAGGTCATCGGCCAGGTAGCGCAGCACGCCATAGCCCAGGCCTTTATGTGGCACGCCGCGCAGTTGTTCCTTGATCGCCTTGATCGAATCGCCCTGCCCGGCGAGCGGGGTCAGGCGCAGCGGATAGGCGCTGGTGAACCAGCCGACGCTGCGGGTCAGGTCGATTTCATCGAACAGGGTTTCGCGGCCGTGGCCTTCCAGTTGGATCAACGCCGAAGGGTGGCCGCTCCAGCGGCACAACACGCGGGCCAAGGCGGTCAGCAACAGGTCGTTGACCTGGGTGCGGTAGGCACTTGGCGCCTGTTGCAGCAACTGGCGAGTGTGTTCGGCATCCAGGCGCACGCTGACGGTGTCGGCATCGCGATTACGCAGCGAACCTTGCGGACGGGCCACCGGCAATACGGTTTCCGGCCCAGCCAATTGGTCTTGCCAGACGCTCAATTCTTCACGCAGGGATTCGCTGCCGGCATAGGCCTGCAAACGCGCGGCCCAGTCACGCAAGGCGCTGGTCTTGGCCGGCAGGCTGACGGACTGACCGTCGCTGAGTTGACGGTAGACGTTTTGCAGGTCTTCCAACAACACGCGCCACGACACACCGTCCACCACCAGATGATGGATCGCGATCAGCAACCGTTGCTGCCCCTCGGGACCGTCCACCAGCAAAGCACGCAACAGCGGGCCGTGTTGCAGGTCGAGGCTGCGTTGGGTGTCGGTGAACAGCGCGGTGCAGTGCGCCATGTCGCGCACTTGCGCCTGCATCAACACGCCGCCTTCCGGCACGGCCAAATGCTCGGCGTGCCATTGCGCGTCGCGCTGGCAGAAGCTCAGGCGCAGGGCGTCGTGATGTTCCAGCACTGCCAGCAGCGCTTGCTCCAGGCGATGGGGATCGAGCAGTTGCAGCGGCTTGAGGACCAGCGCCTGGTTCCAGTGCTGACGGTTCGGGATCTCGGTGTCGAAGAACCAATGCTGAATTGGCGTCAGGCCCGAAGGGCCGGTAAGCACGCCTTGCTCTGCGGTGATTTGCTCGGAACGCGTGGCTACGGCGGCCAGGGTCTGCACGGTCTGGTGCTGGAACAGATCACGCGGGCTGAAATGAATCCCGGCCTGCCGCGCACGGCTGACCACCTGGATCGACAGGATCGAGTCGCCACCCAGCTCAAAGAAGTTATCGTCCAGCCCGACTTGCTGCACGTTCAGTACCGCACACCAGATCGCAGCCAGGGTGCTTTCAAGTTCATTGCGTGGCGCCACATATGTTTGGCGGTTTGCCTCAGGATCTGGTTGCGGCAGGGCACGGCGGTCGAGCTTGCCATTGGCGGTCAGCGGCATGCTGTCCAGCACGATCAGGTGCGCGGGCACCATGTAGTCCGGCAGTTGCGCCTTGAGATGGGCCTTCAGCGCGTCACGCAGCGCGCCGTGCTCGGCATCGCTGACCAGATACGCAACCAGCTGTTTGCCGCTCGGCGAATCCAACGCCAGCACCACCGCTTCGCGCACGGCTGCATGTTCCAGCAGACGGGTTTCGATCTCGCCCAGCTCGATACGGAAACCACGGACTTTCACCTGATGGTCGATCCGCCCCAGGTACTCCACCAGGCCATCGGCGCGTTGGCGCACCAGGTCACCGGTGCGGTACAGGCGCCCGCCGTTGCGCGCAAACGGGTCCGCGACAAAACGTTCGGCGGTCATGCCCGGACGCTGGTGATAACCCTGGGCCAGGCCCGCCCCGCCGACGTACAACTCGCCGGTCGCGCCTTGCGGCACCAGGGCCAGGTCGGCGTCGAGAATGTAAGCCACGCGGTCACCGATGATGCTGCCGATCGGCACGCTGGCGGCGCCCTCCTCCAACTGCTCCGGTGCAAGGCTGGCCAGCGGCATCACCACGGTTTCAGTCGGGCCATAGGCGTTGAAGAACACCTGCGGCTGGAACGCGGCACGGATGCGCTGCAAGTGTTCGCCGGTCAGGGCTTCGCCGCCGGTGATGCACATACGCACCGGCAAGGTCTGCTGCTGAGTGGCCAACCACTGCGCCAACTGGCTGCCGTAGCTCGGGGTGAAGCCCAGGATGTTGATGCCATGGGTGCGGATCAATCCGCAGATTTCCTCGGCATCCCACTGGCCCTGAGCCCGCAACACCACCTGCGCGCCGCTGAGCAGCGGCACCAACAGGCGCTCGGTGGCGGCGTCAAAGTTGATCGAATAGAAGTGCAGCTCGCAGTCGTCCGCGCGCATGCCAAACCGCTCGATCACCGCCGCGCAATGCATGGCGATTTCACCGTGGGACACCACCACGCCTTTCGGCTTGCCGGTGGAGCCGGAGGTGTAGATCAAGTACGCCTGGTGTTGCGGCAGGCTGACAAGCGGCAGCGCATCGGCCGGGTAGTTGGTCAGCACCGGCAAATCATCTTCCAGGCACCAGCAGGCCACGGTGGCCGGCAACTCGCCGAGGGCTTCGAACATCGCCGCATCGCTGAGCAGCAGGCCGATGCCGCTGTCTTCGATCATGTAGTGCAGGCGATCCAGCGGATATTCCGGGTCCAGCGGCACGTAGGCGCCGCCCGCCTTGAGGATCGCCAGCAGGCCGATGACCATTTCCAGGGAGCGCGGCAACGCCAGGCCGACACGCACCTGCGGGCCGACCCCACGCTCGCGCAGCATCCAGGCCAGGCGGTTGGCGCGGGCGTCGAGTTCACGGTAGCTGAGAGTCACGCCAGCAAAGGTCAGCGCCGGCGCATCGCCACGGGCTGCCGCCTGCTGGCTGAACAGTGGGTGGATGCACTGATCGAGACGGTGCTCACCTTTCTCGATGCCCAGGCTGTCTTGCAACACACGCTGTTCATCCGCGCCCAGCAACGGCAATTCGCTGAGACGCTGCTGCGGATCCGCGATCAAGGCTTCCAGCAGGTTGCGCCAATGCTCAGCCATACGCGCAATGCGCGGTTCGTCGAACAGGTCGGTGCTGTAGGTCAGGCAGCAACCCAGGCGATGGTCGAGGTCGGTGACTTCCAGGTTGAGGTCGAACTTGGTCGCGCGGGCATCGTTGGCCAGGTATTCGACGGTCATGCCAGCCAGTTGGCGGCTTTGCTGGAACTCCCAGCGCTGCACGTTGCACATCACCTGGAACAGCGGGTTGTACGCTGCGCTGCGCGGGGGTTGCAGGGCCTCCACCAGATGGTCAAACGGCAAATCCTGATGGGACTGACCCTCGATCACGGTGTGGCGCACTTGCTCGAACAACTCAGCGACATTCATCTGCCCATTGAGCTGGCAACGCAGCACCTGGGTGTTGAGGAACGCGCCGATCAGGCCTTCGCTTTCCGGGCGAATGCGGTTGGCGACCGGAGCGCCGATACGCAGGTCGGTCTGGCCGCTGTAGCGATAGAGCAACACAGCCAGGGTGGCGGTCATGGTCATGAACAGGGTAAGGCCGCGTTCGGCATTGAAAGCACGCACACGGGCCGCAAGGTCGTCGCTGAGGTCGAAGCGATACAGCTCGCCCTGGTGGCTTTGCACAGGCGGACGCGGACGGTCGCCGGGCAGTTCCAGCAGCGGGTGTTCATTGCCCAGTTGCGCAGTCCAGTAATCCAATTGGCGTTGACGCTCGCCGGATTCCAGCCACTGGCGCTGCCACACGCTGTAGTCGAGGTATTGCACGGGCAGCGGCGCCAGCGGCGAGTCGCGCTCGTCGATAAAGGCTCCGTACAACGCGCTGAGTTCACGGGCAAATATGTCCATGGCCCAGCCTTCGGTGACGATATGGTGCAGGGTCAGGACCAGGTAGTGTTCCTGCTCGCCGGCCTTGACCAGGCACGCACGCAGCAACGGCCCGGTTTCCAGATTGAATGGCGTGTGCGCCTCGTGATCGGCCAGTTGTTGCAGGCGCGGTTGGCGTTCGGTTTCGCTCAGCGCGGAAAAATCCTGCCAGTCCATGCGCAGTCCCGTTTGCGGCGAAACCTTCTGATAGGCCACACCGTCGACGCTCGGGAACGTCGTGCGCAGCGTTTCGTGGCGCATGATCAGCGCTTGCAACGCCGCCTCGAAACGCCCCACATCCAGCACGCCGCGCAGGCGCGCCATGCCGCCGACGTTATAGGCCGGGCTGTCCGGTTCCATCTGCCACAGGAACCACATGCGCTGCTGGGAATAGGACAACGGCACCGGTTGGCTGCGGTCGACCTTGGCGATGGCAGTCTGTTGGTTGCGCTGGCCCGACGCTTGGATCAGGCCGACCTGCTCGGCAAACGCCCCCAACTCACTGGCTTCGAACAGGGTGCGCAACGGCAGCTCGACGTCACACGCGTGGCGGGTGCGAGAGATGATCTGCGTGGCCAGCAACGAATGGCCGCCCAGGGCGAAGAAGTCATCGCGCAGGCCGATGCTTGGCAGGCCGAGGACTTCGCGCCAGATGGCGGCGATCTGCTGTTGCAGCGCGGTTTCGGGTTCGACATGTTCACGCACTTGCCACACCGGTTCCGGCAATGCACGGCGGTCCAGCTTGCCGCTGGGGCTCAGCGGCATGGCGTCCAGACGCATCAGCAGCGCGGGCACCATGTACTCCGGCAGCTCGGCGGCCAGGGCGGTTTTTACAGCCTCCTCGTCCAGTTCGCCCTGAGCGGTGAAGTAACCGATCAACTGCCCGTCACGCACCCGCACCACGGCTTGGGCGATACCCTCCAGGGCGAGCATGCGCGCTTCGATTTCTTCCGGCTCCACACGAAAGCCGCGCAGCTTGACCTGCTGATCAAGCCGACCGAGGTACTCGATCACGCCGTCGGCATTCCAACGGGCGCGGTCACCGGTGCGATACAAGCGTGCGCCTGCTTCACCATAGGGATCGGCAACAAAACGCTCCGCCGTCAACCCGGCACGTCCGAGGTAACCACGGGCCAGGCCGATTCCGCCGATGCACAGCTCACCCGGCACGCCCAACGGCACAGGGTTGAGCTGTTCATCCAGCACACGGCAGATCACATTGCCCAGCGGCCGGCCAATCGGCGAGCGCTCGCCGTCTTCGGCGCGGCAGTGCCAGTGAGTCACGTTGATCGCGGTTTCGGTCGGGCCATAACGGTTGTGCAATTGCACCGCTGGCAACTGTGCCAACACGCGATTACGCAACTCGGCGGGCAAGGCTTCGCCGCCGGAGAACAGGCGACGCAGGCTGGTGCATTCAGCCACCAACGGCTCGTCGATAAACAACTGCAACAGCGGCGGCACAAAGTGCAGCGTGGTCACGCCGTGTTCCTGCACCAACTGTGCGATGCGATGGGGGTCGCGATGCTCACCAGGGCCAGCCAGCACCAGACGGCATCCAGTAATCAGTGGCCAGAAGCATTCCCACACCGACACGTCAAAACTGATCGGCGCCTTTTGCATCAGCACGTCGGTTTCATTGAGTTGATAAGTGGCCTGCATCCATTGCAAGCGCTCGGCCAAAGCCGCATGCGTATTGCCCACACCTTTGGGCTGGCCGGTGGAGCCGGAGGTGTAGATCACGTAGGCGAGGTTATCGCCATGCAGGTGCAGGCCGGGCGGCTGGGTTGGCCAGCTATCGAGGTGCAGGCTGTCCATGGCGATCACGCAAACGCCTTCGGCACTCGGCACCTGTTCCAGCAGCGCAGTCTGGGTCAGCAGCAGGTGTACGCCACTGTCCTTGAGCATGTAGGCCAGGCGCTCGGCGGGGTAATCCGGGTCCAGCGGCACGTAGGCGCCACCGGCCTTGATGATCGCCAGCAAGCCGACCAGCAATTGCGGCGAACGCTCGGCGGCGATGGCCACGCACACATCCGGGCCGACGCCTTTGTCGCGCAGGTAATGGGCCAGGCGGTTGGCCTGGGTGTGCAGTTGGGCGAAGGTCAGGCTGCCGCCGTCCCAGACCAGCGCGGTGGCGTCCGAGGTCGGCTGGTTGAGCAGCTCCGGCAGCCATTGCTGGGCTGGCGCGCAGGGTGCTTCGCTGTAAAGCGCCTGTTCGTCGTGCTGCATCAGCGCAAGGTCGCCGATAGCTTGCTGGGGGTGCTCGCAGACGGCGTGCAACAGGTTGATGTAGTGCTCGGCCAGGCGCTGGATGGTCGCGTTTTCGAACAGTTCATCGGCGTAGTCGAACGACAGGCTCAGGCGCCCGTTGCGGTCTTCTTCGGTGTGCAGTTGCAGGTCGAACTTGGCTTCGCGACTGTGCCACGGCAACTCGTCGGCGAGCATGCCCGGCAGGCGGCGCAAGGCGCTGAGGTCGCGTTGCTGATGGTTGAACATGACCTGGAACAGGCCCTGCTCGCGGGCCTGCGGGAAGGCTTCCAGCAGTTGTTCGAACGGCAGGTCCTGATGGGCTTGGGCACCCAGCGCCGCCTGGCGTGTCGCGGCTAATAGCTCGTTGAACGGCAGGCGTCCATCCAGCTCGGCACGCAACACGAGGGTGTTGATGAAGAAGCCGACCAGGCCTTGGGTTTCCTGGCGCGGGCGATTGGCGTTGGGCACGCCGATGCGAATGTCGCGCTGGCCGCTGTAGCGATGCAGCAGGCTTTGGAATGCCGCCAACAGCAGCATGAATGGGGTGGACTCGTTGGCCTGGGCTGTCTGGCGAATCGCGTCGCTGAGGCTCGCGCCAAGCCGCACGGTGTGACGTGAGGCAGTGTGACAGTGGTGTGCCGAGCGCGGGTGGTCGGTCGCCAGGCTGAGGGGGGGATGCTCCTCACCCAACTGCGCTTTCCAGTACGCCAGCTGACGCAGGCCTTCACCTTCGGCCAGCCATTGGCGCTGCCAACTGCCGTAGTCGGCGTATTGCAGGGCCAGGGGCGGCAGTTCCAGGGTTTGGCCTTGGGCTGCGGCGGCATAGAGGCGCGAGAATTCGTCGATCAAAATATTGAGCGACCAGCCGTCGGCGATGATGTGGTGCAGCGTCACCAGCAGTTGGTGATCTTCATCGTCGAGGCGCACCAGGGTCACCCACAGCAGCGGGCCTTTTTCCAGGTCGAACTGGGTGCGCGCTTCGTCTTCGCGGATCTGTTGCGCACGGGCTTCGCGCTCGGCAACGGGCAGGTCGCTGAGATCGATGACTTGCAGTTCGAAATCCGCTTTGGCATCGACACGCTGGAAAGCCTGGCCGTCGTGCTCATAGAAGCGCGTACGCAGGGCTTCGTGGCGCTGGATCAATTGCTGGAAGCTGGCGCGCACGGCGTCTTCATCCAACTCGCCGCGCAGGCGCAGCGCGCCGGGGATGGTGTAGGCGCTGCTGCGGGGGTCCAGTTGCCAGGTGATCCACAGGCGGTTCTGCGCCAAGGATTGGGGCAATTCCTCTTGACGCGGCAAGCTGTGAATCGCGCCTTGGGCGACGCCACCGTCTTGCTGCAACTGCGCAACGTTGGCCGCGAAGCCTTCCAGGGTCGGCGCTTCGAACAGCATGCGCAGGTTCAGTTCCAGGCCGAGGGTTTCGCGCAGGCGTGCGACCACCTGGGTGGCGGTGATGGAGTTGCCGCCGAGCAGGAAGAAATGATCATCGGCGGCAACGCTTGCGATGTTCAGTTGCTCACACCAGATCGCCGCAATCTGGTTGTGCAACTCGGATTCCAACGCCCCATCGCTCACCTGCGCTTGCAGGTCGGGGAACTGGGCATAGCTGTCGAGGCTGCCGTCCTTGTGACGAAGCGCACAGGCTGCGCGCTGCACTTTGCCGCTGGAGGTCTTCGGCAAGGCGCCGGGGTTGAGCAGCACCACCACGCTTGGCGCCTCTTGATACGCCTCGGCGACGGCCTGTCGGATCGCCTTGATCAGCGCTTCAGGCGGTAGGATTTTCTGCACGCTGCGGCTGATTTCGGCGGCAATGCCGATACCTTCCAGACCCTGTTCATTTACCGCAAATGCCGCAACCCGGCCTTTGCGCACCACTTCCACTTCGCGCTCGATGGTCTGCTCGATGTCCTGGGGATACAGGTTGTGGCCGCGTACGATCAGTAAATCCTTGAGGCGTCCGGTGATATACACCTCGCCGTCACGGATGAAGCCCAGGTCGCCCGTGCGCAGCCAGGTACGACCAGCGTGCTCTACGAAGGTCTTGGCGGTGGCTTCGGGGTTGCGCCAGTAGCCGTGGGCGATGCTCGGGCCGGTGGCCCAGAGTTCGCCGACGCTGTTGTCGCCCAGCTCGGTGAGGGTGTGGGGGTCCGCGATCAGCACCGCGTGTTCCGGCTGGCTGGTGCCGCAGCTCATGATCGCACTGCCCTGCCCCGGTTTGGCGCGGTTGGCGGCCAGGGCCTGCTCGTCAACACGCAGCGCCGGGATGCCATGGCCACGGCTGCCGCCAGCGACAAACAGGGTCGCCTCGGCCAGGCCGTAGGAGGCAAAGAAATTGTTCGGGGTAAAACCACAGGTAGCGAACTTCTCGGCGAAGCGTTCCAGGGTGTCGAGGCGGATCGGTTCAGAACCGGAATAGGCCACGCGCCATTGGCTCAGATCCAAGCGTTCCAGGGCCGTCTCGCTGACCCGTTCGCTGCACAGGCGATAGGCGAAATCCGGACCGCCGCTGATGGTGCCGCCGTATTCGCTGATCGCTTCCAGCCAGCGCAAGGGGCGACCAAGGAAGTAAGCTGGCGACATCAGCACGCAGGGCACGCCACTGAAGATCGGTTGCAGCAGGCCGCCGATCAGGCCCATGTCGTGATACAGCGGCAGCCAGCTGACGATCACGTCATCCGGGTTCAGGTCGATGCCAAAACCGCGACGGATCAACACTTCGTTGGCGACCAGGTTGCCGTGGCTGACTTGTACGCCCTTGGGAAGCGCGGTGGAGCCAGAGGTGTATTGCAGGAACGCGATGTCGTCCGGATGCAGGTCAGGGGCGACCCAATGGCCGAGGCTTTCCAGGCTATCGACGCTCAATACCGGCGGCGCGTTTTCGATCTGCGACAAGCCATCGGCGAGGCTGGCGATGGTCAGCAACAGGCGCGGCTCGGCATCGCTGATGATCGACAGCAGGCGCTCCTGATGGTGACGACGGGTGGACTCCGGTGGATAGGCCGGCACTGCAATCACACCCGCGTAGAGGCAACCAAAGAACGCCGCAACGTAATCCGGGCCGCTGGGAAACAACAGCACGGCACGGTCACCCTGGTCCGCATTGGCTTGCAAGGCGGCGGCGATGGTGCGGGCGCGCTGGTCCAGGTCACGGTAACTGAGCACAACGCTGTGCTCGGCGGATTCGGCGAGGAAGCGCAGGGCGACCTGGTCCGGGGTCTGCGCGGCGCGACGTTGAAGGGACTGGACCAGGGTGCGGGGAAGTTCGAAGGCGTCCATCATGGGGTTCCTGCCTGAAATCGGCTTACGGGAAATTCAAGAATTCGGGGGGCTTGTTCAGCCGACGGCGAGTGACCGTGCCGCGCCATTGCGCCAGCGGGCCAGGTGTTCGTCGGCGTAGCGCCGCATGCAGCGCAGCACGGCGCTTTCGTGTTGCATGAGGAAGAAGTGGTGGCCGTCGAACATGTCCAGAGAAAAGCCGCTGGCGGCGTCGAGCTGCCAGTCGAGCAACTGGTCGGCGCGCACGCTGTCCTGCTTGCCGCCGAACACGTGGATCGGCATGCCCAGCGGTGCGCGCTCGCCGTAGGTGAAGCTGCCGCACAACAGGAAATCGGCGCGCAGGATCGGCAGCATCAACTGCATCAACTCGGGGTTGGCCAAGGCCTCTTCAGCGGTGCCCTGCAGTTCGCGCAGACGGGCGATCAGTTGTTCATCGGTCTTTTCGATGGCGTACTCGCTGACGTCGCGACGCGCCGGCCCGGCCGTTCCGGAAGCGAACAGGGCCAGCGGCGGCGGCACGTTGCGCGCACGCAACGCATGCGCCAATTCGAAGGCGAGCAGGCCGCCGAGGCTGTGACCGAACAAGGCGTAGGGGCCGCTCAAGTCGTGGCTGATTTCGTCCGCGAGCTGGGCCGCCAAGGACTTGATATCGCGCTGCAAGGGCTCGTCCATGCGCACGCCACGCCCTGGCAATTCCAGCGGACACACCTGCAACCATTCAGGCAAGGCCCGGCGCCAGCGCGCGTAAACCATGGCGCTGGCGCCCGAATAGGGCAGGCAGAACAGGCGCAGTCGGGTCGGCGTACTCATCGAGTGACGACTCCAAACTGAAACACGCTGTATGCACGATAGAAACCCATTTCGCCCTCCTGCGGGTGCTGATCCTTGGCCGTATTGCTAACGGACCTGTCACCCAGAAGAACGGACGGCACCGGCAAATAATTAGTCGCCGGGTACGAGAGAGACGTGGTTCACACCTAACAAGAAAGCATAAGATTAGTTCGCCTTCTCATTTGACAATCATTATCATTCAGCATAATTTGTTGCCCGATGTGTAGGAGGCCTCAGCAAGGACGCCCTCCCCTAACCTCTTTTGCGACAAGGTGATTTCCATGACGGAACAAGTATCCACAGGCAGGTGCGACTCACCGCTTCTCCAGGCATTCGTCGATAATCGGCTGATTCTGGTGAAGATCGCGGCACGCATTACCGGCTGCCGCTCCCGTGCCGAAGACGTAGTGCAGGACGCCTACTTCCGGCTGCAGTCGGCACCGACGATCACGTCATCGTTCAAGGCTCAATTGAGTTATCTGTTCCAGATCGTGCGCAACCTGGCCATCGATCACTACCGCAAGCAGGCCCTGGAGCTCAAATACTCCGGGACGGAAGAGGAAGGCTTGAATGTGGTTATTCACGGCGCTTCACCGGAAACCTCGCACATCAACTTCAACACCCTGGAAAACATCGCCGACGCCCTGACGGAGCTGCCGCAACGCACGCGCTACGCGTTCGAGATGTACCGTTTGCACGGCGTGCCGCAAAAGGACATCGCCAAGGAACTCGGCGTGTCGCCGACCCTGGTGAACTTCATGATCCGGGATGCGCTGGTGCACTGCCGCAAGGTGTCGGGGAGCCATAGCGATACGTTTGCGCGGCGGGTTTGACAGACCGCTGTAGGAAATGTGGGAGCAAGCCCGCTCCCACACTCAGGGCACCGCTGTCACATCGATACGATACGGCTCGAAAATCTTCAGCATCTCGCCATCATCGCGCAAACGCTTGAGCAGCGCGGCAAACGCTTCCCCCGTAATCGGCGCTTTCGGGCGCAACAAGGCGAAGTGGTGATAGACCTGGTCAATGCGTTCCGACACCAGGAACTGCCCGGCCATATCCGCGTTGCGCACCATGAAGTCACTCAAGTACGAACGCGTCACCAGGGCGATGTCGGCACGCCCGCGCGCGACCATCAACAGGTTGCTGTCATGGGAGTAGGTCAACGTGGCATTGAAGTGCTCGGCCATGTACTTGGGGTCGGGGTTGAAGTTGGCGAAGGCGTAGTGATAACCGCTGAATACCGCCAGGCGTTTGCCGTTCAAGTCAGCGAAGTAAGCCTGATCACGGCCGGGCTCACGCTGGGCGACGAAGATTTCGGCGTCTTCCAGGCCCATGTCGACTGTCGTGTGGGAAATCTTCTGCCAGCCCCAGGCGGGGTTTTCGAAGATCGCCATATCGACTCGGCCCTGCTCGAAATCGCGGAAGCGTCGAGGGATAGAGGTGGGCACCAACACAAATTGGTAGTCGGTCTGCGAGGCGTTCAGGGCCTCGACCAGTTGTGGCAGCAACCCGGTGTCTGCGCCCTGCTCCGGGCGCACGGTGTAGGGTGGAAAGTGCGCCGCACCGATGCGCACCAACTGCGCAGCCGAGGCTGGCATCCACCACGCGGTGCCCAGTGCCCAAAAGGTAAGTCCTGCAGCCAGCCGCCATGGCGAAAACATCAAGGCACACACCGTTCAAAAACACTAATGGCAATAAGCTAGGCGTTTTTGTCTGGCGAGACAACTTTCTACCGGCAAATTAATAGCTTGCACTTCAATCGGTCTTCAAAACCATCAGCAGGGCTTCTTCAGCCAACTGTTCGAGGGTCATGCTGCCTTCTGCGCGGAACCAGGTGGTCGTCCACGACAACGCCCCGGTCAGAAAACGTCGGGTGATAAATACATCGCCCTTGATGTAACCGGCGTCCTTGGCCTCGCCCAGCACCTGCAGCCACAGCGCCTCATACACGTCACGCAGGGCCAGCACCTGGGCCTGGCCGTCGGCCGACAACGAGCGCCATTCGTACACCAGCACCGCCATCGCCTCGCCGCTGCCGCCCATGATCGACTGCAATTCGCAGCGGATCAGCGCCAGCACCCGCTCGCGTACGTTGGTGGTTTCCTCAAGGGACGCGCGCATCATCGCGGTGTTGTAGTGGATGGTTTCTTCCATCACTGCACGCAGGATCTCGTCCTTGCTCTTGAAGTGGTGAAAGATACTGCCGGACTGAATGCCCACAGCACTGGCCAGGTCACGCACGGTCGTGCGCTCGAAGCCTTTGTTGCGAAACAAGTGGGCCGCCGTCTGCAGCAGCTTGCCCCGGGCGCTGTCGGGGTCGGTCAATTGGCCGCCGTCGACCATGGTGCGCATCACCCGCTGGGCTTTATGCTCATCCATGCCTCTCTCCTCTACTTCCACGGACGTCTTGGCCGGCAATTTAGGCCGTGGCGGCCACCCAAGCAAGCGCTTGGCTAAAACTTGTGACTGGAGTTTACAAACCAAGCGCTTGCTTGGTAGTCTCACCCACAGCCATTCGAGGAAGGATTTCTCATGAGCAAGACGGTTCGTATCGGCTGTGCCAGCGCCTTCTGGGGCGACACCTGCACCGCCGCCGCCCAGCTAGTGAACGGCGGCACGCTGGATTACCTGGTGTTCGACTACTTGGCGGAAGTCACGATGTCGATCCTCGCTGGCGCGCGCATGAAGGATCCCCAAGCGGGCTACGCCACGGATTTTGTCGACGTGCTCACGCCGTTGCTGGCGGATATCCAACGCCAGGGCATTCGCGTGATCAGCAATGCTGGCGGCATCCATCCACAAGCCTGTGCCGCCGCCCTGCAAGCGGCGTGCGACAAAGCCGGTGTCGAACTCAAAATCGCCGTGCTGTTGGGCGATGACCTGCTTCCCCAGCTCAAGCCACTGCACGGCATTACGGACATGTTCAACGGCACACCCTTGCCGCCCGTGTGCGTGTCCGCCAATGCTTACCTCGGCGCACCGGGCATCACCCAAGCACTGGCTCTGGGCGCGGATGTCGTCATCACCGGCCGCGGGGTCGACAGCGCCGTGGTCAGCGCGGCGCTGGTGCATGAGTTCGACTGGTCCTGGCAGGACTACGACCGCCTCGCCCAGGCCGCATTGGCCGGGCATATCATCGAATGCGGCGCGCAGTGCACCGGCGGTAATTTCACCGATTGGCGCGACGTGCCGGACTACGCACACATCGGTTTTCCCATCGTTGAAGTCAGCGCCGACGGCCAATTCACCGTCAGTAAGGTCGACGGCACCGGTGGGTTGATCAGCGAACTCAGCGTCGCCGAACAGTTGCTATATGAAATCGGCGACCCGCGCGCCTATCTGCTGCCGGATGTGATCTGCGACTTCAGCCAGGTCAAATTGCAGCAGCAGGGCAAAAACTGCGTGCGCCTGCACGGCGCCAAGGGGTTGCCGCCCACTGATCAGTACAAGGTCAGCGCGACCTACCCGGACGGTTTCCGCTGCACCGCCAGTTGCCTGATCGCCGGAATCGAGGCGGTGGCCAAGGCCGAGCGGGTCAGCCAGGCAATCATCGACAAGACCTCGGAGCTGTTCAGCCAACGCGGCTGGGCGCCGTACACCGAGGTGAATATCGAACTGCTCGGCAGTGAAGCGACCTATGGCACTCACGCAAGGCGCCAGGACTGCCGTGAAGTGGTGGTGAAACTGGCGGTGCGTCACCCGAATAAACAGGCGCTGGTGCTGTTCGCCCGTGAGATTGCCCAAGCCGCCACTGGCATGGCGCCGGGCCTGACCGGCATCGTCGGCGGACGACCGACCGTGTACCCGTTGATCCGGCTGTTTTCATTTCTGATCGATAAATCCGCCTGCGAGCTGCTGATCGACTTTCAAGGGGAACGCCACGCCTGCACCCTGCCGGTTGCCGACGCCCCCGCCCTGCCCGAAGCACCGATTGACCCACCCAAGCCACAAGGCCGCGCCGACGCCAGCGTACCGCTGGTGAAACTGGCCGTGGCGCGCTCCGGCGACAAGGGCAACCACAGCAATATCGGCGTGATCGCCCGCGATCCCGAGTACTTGCCGTGGATCGCCGAAGCGCTGACCCCGGAAGTGATCGTCGACTGGATGGGCCACGTGTTGGACCCCGTGCACGGTCGCGTCGAGCGCTGGTATTTGCCCGGCAGCCACAGCCTCAACTTCCTGCTGGAAAACGCCCTGGGCGGCGGCGGTATCGCCAGCCTGCGCATCGACCCGCAGGGCAAGGCCTTCGCCCAGCAACTGCTGGAAATCCCTATCGCCGTGCCGCAACAGATCGCAGATTTTCTCAAATAACAGGAGCGTTGCCGTGGCCTTCGACTCGATCTTCAAAGCCGACCTGTTCCAGGGTCACACCGTGATTGTTACCGGCGGCGGCAGTGGCATTGGCCGCTGTACCGCCCATGAACTGGCGGCCCTGGGTGCCCAGGTGATCCTGGTGGGGCGCAAGCCGGAAAAGTTGGAGAGGGTCGCGGCGGAAATTGCCGAAGATGGCGGCGTTGCGCAGTGGGGCGCTTGCGATATTCGCGACGAAATCAGCGTCACCACACTGGTCAGCCACCTCATTCAACAGTACGGCCCGATCCACGGCCTGGTTAACAACGCCGGAGGGCAATACCCGTCACCGCTGGCTTCAATCAACCAGAAAGGCTTTGAAACCGTAGTCCGCACCAACCTCGTCGGCGGCTTCCTGATGGCCCGCGAAGTGTTCAACCAATCCATGAGCAAACACGGCGGCGCCATCGTCAACATGCTCGCGGACATGTGGGGTGGCATGCCCGGCATGGGTCACTCGGGTGCCGCGCGCGCCGGCATGGACAACTTCACCAAGACCGCCGCCTTCGAATGGGGCTACGCCGGGGTAAGGGTCAACGCCGTTGCGCCGGGCTGGATCGCCTCCAGCGGCATGGACACCTATGAAGGCGCGTTCAAGGCGGTGATCCCGACGTTGCGCGAACACGTGCCGCTCAAGCGTATCGGCACCGAATCGGAAGTCAGCGCGGCCATCGTGTTCCTGCTCAGCCCCGCCGCCGCGTTTATCAGCGGCAGCACCTTGCGCATCGACGGCGCGGCCAGCCTGGGCAGCCGCGCCTGGCCGTTGCACAAGGCGCAGGCACCGAACGAGCCCTTCAATGGCTTTCATCGTGCCTACCTGCCGGATGTGCTCAAGGCGGAGAAATAAACCATGCCGGTGATTGAATCCCTGATCGACGCCCACAGCGCCCAGTTCGCGCAAAACCGCGCGGCCATGCTCGCGACCATCGCCCAACTTCATCAGTTGGAATCCAACCTGCTCGCCAAGGCTCAGGAAGCCAAGCCCAAGTTCGACAAACGCGGCCAACTACTGCCCCGCGAGCGCCTCAACCTGCTGCTGGACCCCGGCGCGCCGTTCCTGGAACTGGCCAGCCTGGCCGGCTACAAGCTGCACGATGACAAGGACGGCAGCGCCGCCGGCGGTGGGTTGATCGCCGGCATCGGCTACGTCAGCGGCGTGCGCATGCTGGTGGTGGCCAATAACAGCGCGATCAAGGGCGGCACCATTTCCCCCACCGGCCTGAAGAAGTCCCTGCGCCTGCAACAGATCGCCATGGAGAACAAACTGCCGGTGGTGACCCTGGCCGAAAGCGGCGGCGCCAACCTCAACTACGCCGCAGAGATTTTCGTGGAGGGCGCGCGCAGCTTTGCCAACCAGGCACGCATGTCGGCCATGGGCTTGCCGCAGATCACTGTGGTACACGGCTCGGCCACGGCCGGCGGCGCCTATCAGCCTGGGCTGTCGGATTACGTGGTGGTTGTGCGCGGGCGGGCCAAGCTGTTCCTCGCCGGACCGCCGCTGCTCAAAGCCGCAACGGGTGAAGTAGCGACGGATGAAGAACTCGGGGGCGCCGAGATGCACGCGCAAATCGCCGGCACCGCCGAATACCTGGCGGAAAACGACGCTGATGGCGTGCGGATCGCACGGGAGATCGTCGGCCTGTTGCCCTGGAATGATCGCCTGCCCGCAGTGCCCAAACGTCCCTATAAGGAACCGCTGTACCCCATTGAAGAACTGCTGGGCCTGATCCCCGACGACCCGAAAAAACCCTACGACGTCCGCGAAATCCTCGCGCGCCTGGCCGACGGCTCGCACTTCCTCGAATTCAAAGTCGAGTTCGATGCTCACACCGTCTGCGGCCACCTGCACATCCAGGGCCGCGCCGTCGGTGTGATCGGCAACAACGGCCCGATCACACCCAAGGGCGCGAGCAAGGCCGCGCAATTTATCCAGCTGTGCGACCAGAGCCGCACGCCGTTGCTGTTCCTGCACAACACCACCGGTTTCATGGTCGGCACCGAGTCGGAGCAGCAAGGGGTGATCAAGCACGGCGCGAAGATGATCCAGGCTGTGGCCAATGCACAGGTGCCTAAACTGACGATAGTGGTGGGCGGTTCTTATGGCGCCGGCAACTATGCGATGTGCGGCCGTGGGCTCGACCCGCGCTTCATTTTCGCCTGGCCCAACAGCCGCACGGCGGTGATGGGCGGCGCGCAGGCGGGCAAGGTGCTGCGCATTGTCACCGAGGCCAAGCAATTGAAAGAGGGCCTGGTGCCGGACCCCAAGGTGCTGGACATGCTGGAACAGGTCACCGCGCAGAAGCTCGACAGCCAGTCCACTGCGCTCTACGGCAGCGCGAACCTATGGGATGACGGACTGATTGATCCACGGGATACGCGAACCTTGCTGGGCTTTCTGCTGGATATCTGCCATGAGGCCGAGGTGCGTGAGTTGCAAGCCAATACCTTCGGTGTAGCACGCCTCTAAATTTCGCCCGAGACGCTCCGCGTCGCGATAAGGAGAACAATAAAAATGATCTTTACCCAGGAACACCAGGAATTGCGCCGCACCGTCCGCGCCTTCGTCGACCGCGAGATCAACCCCCATGTGGACGAATGGGAAAAGGCCGGGCGCTTTCCCATCCACGAGATCTTCCGCAAGGCCGGCGACCTCGGCCTGCTGGGCATTTCCAAGCCGGAGCAATTCGGTGGAATGGGCCTGGACTACAGCTACTCCATCGTCGCCGCCGAAGAGTTCGGCACCATCCGCTGTGGCGGCATCCCCATGTCCATCGGCGTGCAGACCGACATGTGCACCCCCGCCCTCGCCCGCTTCGGCAGCGATGAACTGCGCGACGAATTCCTGCGCCCGGCGATCAGCGGCGAGCAGGTCGGCTGCATTGGCGTCTCGGAAACCGGCGCCGGCTCCGACGTGGCCGGGCTCAAGACCCACGCGCGCAAAGACGGTGACGACTACGTGATCAACGGCAGCAAAATGTGGATCACCAACTCGCCCAGCGCCGACTTCATCTGCCTGCTGGCCAACACCTCCGACGACAAACCGCACATCAACAAATCGCTGATCATGGTGCCGATGAACGCCCCCGGCATCAGCGTCAGCCCGCCCCTGGAAAAGCTCGGCATGCACAGCTCCGAGACTGCCCAGGTGTTCTTCGACGGCGTGCGCGTGCCCCAACGTAACCGCATCGGCCACGAAGGCGCGGGGTTCATGATGCAGATGCTGCAATTCCAAGAAGAACGCCTGTTTGGCGCGGCCAACATGATCAAGGGCCTGGAGCACTGTATCGACAGCACCATCGAATACTGCAAAGAGCGCCAGACCTTCGGCAAGGCGCTGATCGACAACCAGGTGATCCACTTTCGCCTGGCCGAACTCGCCACCGAAATCGAATGCCTGCGCGCGTTGGTCTACCAGGCCACCGAGCAATACATCAAAGGCCAGGACGTGACCCGCCTGGCCTCCATGGCCAAGCTCAAGGCCGGGCGCCTGGGCCGCGAAGTCAGCGACAGTTGCCTGCAATACTGGGGCGGCATGGGCTTCATGTGGGACAACCCCGTGGCCCGCGCCTATCGCGATGTGCGCCTGGTGTCGATCGGCGGCGGCGCCGACGAAATCATGCTGGGCATCATCTGCAAACTGATGGGCACCTTGCCGGGGAAAAAATCATGAACACCCTGCTGCTCGAACCGCACAACGGTGTGCTGCACATCACCCTAAACCGCCCGGAATGCCGCAATGCGATGAGCCTGGAAATGGTCAATGAACTGCGCAGCGTGCTGGCGCAGCTGGACAGCCAGACGCGGGCCGTGGTGATCAGCGGCGCGGGCGGGCACTTTTGCGCCGGGGCGGACGTGAAAGACCTGGTCACGGCGGGCAATCAACTCCAGGCGCTGAACCGGGCGTTTGGCACCTTGCTGCAGGCAGTGGAAGCCGTGCCGCAAGTGGTGATCGTGGTGCTGCAAGGCGCGGTGCTGGGCGGCGGTTTTGGCCTGGCGTGCGTGAGCGATATCGCCATCGCCGATCACCAAGCGCAATTCGGCCTGCCGGAAACCAGCCTGGGCTTGTTGCCGGCGCAGATTGCCCCGTTTGTGGTCAAGCGAATTGGCCTGACCCAGGCACGCCGCTTGGCACTGACCGCCGCGCGCTTTGATGGCGTAGAGGCCGAGCGACTGGGGGTCGTGCACTTTACCGAGCGCGATCCGCAGGCGCTGGCAGAACGATTGGATGCAGTGTTGAGCCAGGTACTGAAGTGTGCGCCAGGCGCCAATGCACGGACCAAAGCGCTGCTGCTCGCGAGTGTGGATGAACCGCTTGAGGCAGTACTGGATCGAGGAGCGCAGTGGTTTGCCGAGGCCGTGAGGAGTGAGGAAGGGATTGAGGGGACGCAGGCGTTTGTGCAGAAGCGGAAACCGAAGTGGTGCAGATGACGCCTTCGCGGGCAAGCCCGCTCCCACATTTGGACCGAGTACGGCACGTACAAACCGGTCGGCTCTAAGGCCGCCGCGCTTTTGATTTTGATCTTGGGCGCCCCGTCAAACACGCTGGCCGAACGCAGGCTTGAATCCGTGGGTAACCCGCTGTAAGAGCGGAACCGCCAGCAGCCGTTACCGCAGAAATGGATATGTACCCGAGGACCGCAGCAATGCCGCAGCTAACAAAAATCCTGATCGCCAACCGCGGCGAAATCGCCTGCCGCATCCAACGCACCGCCCAGGCCTTGGGCTATCGCACTGTGGCCATCTACAGCGACGCCGACGCTCAGGCCCTGCATGTGCAAATGGCCGACGAAGCCGTCCACATCGGCCCTGCCCCCGTCCACCAGTCATACCTCAACATCGAAGCCATCCTCAACGCCGCCAAACGAACAGGCGCCGACGCCATCCACCCCGGCTACGGCTTCCTCTCCGAAAACCCCGACTTCGCCCGCGCCTGCCAACACGCCGGCCTCACCTTCATCGGCCCCAGCGTTGAAGCCATCGAACTGATGGGCAGCAAACGACTGTCCAAACTCGCCATGCTCGAAGCCGGCGTCCCCTGCATCGCCGGCTACCAAGGCAGCGCCCAGGACGACACCACCCTGCAACAGGAAGCCGACCGCATCGGCTACCCCCTGATGATCAAGGCCAGCGCCGGCGGCGGCGGTCGCGGCATGCGCCTCGTACACCAATCGAAAGACCTGCTGGACAACCTGCACACCGCCCGCTCGGAAGCCAAAAACGCCTTCGGCAGCGACGAACTGATCCTCGAACACGCCCTGATCGACCCGCGCCACGTCGAAATCCAGCTGTTCGGCGACAGCCACGGCCACCTCATTTACCTCGGTGAGCGCGACTGCTCGATCCAGCGCCGCCACCAGAAAGTCATCGAAGAAGCCCCCTGCCCTGTCATGACGCCCGAGCTGCGCCAAGCCATGGGCGAAGCTGCTTTGAAGGCCGGACGTGCGGTGAACTACGTCGGCGCCGGCACCGTGGAGTTCCTGCTCGACCGCCACGGTCGGTTCTACTTCCTGGAAATGAACACGCGCCTGCAAGTGGAACACCCGGTGACCGAACTGATCACCGGCCTCGACCTGGTGGACTGGCAACTGCAGATCGCCGCCGGCCAACCGCTGCCGTTGACGCAGGCCGACGTCACCCTCAGCGGCCACGCCATGGAAGTGCGCTTGTACGCGGAAGACCCGACCCAAGGCTTCCTGCCGCAAACCGGCGATGTGTTGCGCTGGGACCCAGCCACTGGCGTGCGTATCGACCATGGCGTTATGGAAGGCCAACGCATCAGCCCGTTCTACGACCCGATGCTGGGCAAGATCATCGCCCATGGCGCCACCCGCGAAGAGGCGCGACGCAAATTGCTCCGGGCAGTGGAAGACACGGTGCTGCTGGGGGTCGCGACCAACCAGCTGCTGCTGGTGGATTTGCTCAAGCATCCGGACTTTGTCGGCGGCGATTTCAGTACCGGGTTTATCGCTGAGCACTTCCGCGAAATCCCGCCCCTGAAGCCATCAACAGAACAGCTGGCCCTGGCCGCCGCGCTGTTTTACCAGCACAGTGCCAACCTGCACCCCCAAGGCCTGGCGGGATGGCGCAACAACGCCAGCGCGCCTTGCACCTATCGCCTGGAGGTCAACGGGAACATCCATACCGTCAGTGCTGAGCCACTGCAACTCACTACCGACGGTCGCCACGTCACCCTGGTATTCAACGGCATCCGGCGCCGCATGGCCTATCACCTCGACGCCAATCAGTTGTGGCTGCCCGGCCTCAAGGTGATCAACCGCACCCAGCAAGTCGCCAGCCGCCAGGCCGACGCCAGCAGCGGCACGGTCAAGGCGCCGATGGACGGTGCAATCGTCGATGTGCGGGTCAGCGTCGGCGACAGCGTGACCAAAGGCCAATTGCTGCTGGTACTCGAAGCCATGAAAATGGAGCATCCGCTGACGGCCGGTATCGACGGTGTGATCAAGGGCGTGCAAGTGATTGCCGGTGATCAGGTGCGCAATCGTCAGGTTCTGCTGGAGATCGTCTAGCCCCTAGGCGGAACTACAGGGCCGGGCTACGCTCTATCCCCAACAGAAAGGGAAGAGTACGGGAACCTGCACGATGCCTCATTGGCTGATTATTGACCTTGAAGCCACAACGGATGAAGGCGGCTGGCCCGTGACGGAGATGGAAGTCATCGAGATCGGCGCGAGCCTGGTCAACCGCCAGGGCCGCGAGCTGGACCACTTCCAGCGCTTTGTGCGGCCGCTGCGCCGGCCATTGCTGACGCCCTTTTGCCGTCAACTGACCCACATCACCCAGGCCAATATCGATAGCGCGGCGCCGATTACCGAGGTGTGGCCGCTGTTCGAGCGCTGGCTGGGCCAGCATCAGCCGCGCCTGGAAGGCTGGGCCAGCTGGGGCGATTACGATCGCAAGCAACTGGAACTGGAATGGCAACGCCATGGCCTGGCCAGTGCACTCGCCACCACACCCCATGTGAACCTCAAGCAACGCTTCGCCAAGGCCCGCCGCCTGGACAAGCCCCTGGGGCTCAATGGCGCCTTGCAATTGGCGGGGATGCAGTTTCATGGCCAGCAACATCGGGCGCTGGAGGATGCACGCAATACGGCGCGCCTGCTGCCGCTGATTTTGCCGGTCTAGGCAGCTCCTCTGCCCTTGGGCATACTGGCCGACCTTTCCAGACCCTTTTCCGAGGAATCGCCCATGTTTAAAGTCAACGAGTACTTCGACGGCACCGTCAAGTCGATCGCTTTCGGCACCGCAGAAGGTCCGGCGACCATCGGCGTCATGGCCCCCGGCGAATACGAATTCGGCACCGCCCAACGTGAAATCATGCACGTGGTGTCCGGCGCGCTGACCGTCAAACTGCCGGATGCCAGCGAGTGGGAAACCTTCGCCGCTGGCAGCCAGTTCAACGTGCCGGCCAACAGCAAGTTCCAGCTGAAAGTCGCCGTGGACACTGCTTACCTGTGCGAATACCGCGGCTAAGGCTTTCCCGGAAGCAAAAAAATGCCCGTCTCACAAGCGACGGGCATTTTTTATGCGTGAGGAAAACTACTCCAGGATCGTCACCGGCATCCCGACTTCCAACCGCCCAATGCCATCGTTGACCAGGTTCTGGCCGAAAATCGCACCGTCTTCGGTCTTGCGGTAAGCCTCCAGCGTGGCGAAGGGTTCGCGGTCGGCGCTGCGCTCGCCGGTTTGCGGGTCGATGGTGGTGAGGATGCAGCGCGAGCACGGCTTGACCGCACGGAACTCCACGTCGCCGATGCGCAGGCGTTTCCAGCCGTCTTCGGCGAAGGCTGCGCTGCCCTCGATGACGAGGTTGGGACGAAAGCGCAGCATGTCCATGGGGCGGCCGATGCGTTGGGAAAGATCGTCCAGCGACGCCTGGCCGATCACCAGCAGCGGATAACCGTCGGCAAACGCGACCTGATCGTCGTCCTTGCCGTAACCGGCCTGGGTGGTGCGGGCGCGTTCAACGGGGATTTGCACCAGGCGCGTCGGTTTGCCGATGAAGTCGCTGACCCAAGCGGCCGCCGCGTCGCCCGCGTCCGGTACGCGCAGAGTGTCACGCCAGATCGTCACACCCCGCAATTCGGCGTCGCTACCCGGCAGCGCCACGTCCAGCGCGGCGTAGCCCGGAGAACTCAATGTGAGGCCGCCGCTGCTGTTCCACAGCGCCGACAACTGACTCATCTTGGCCACGGCACGCTGCGTGAGGAAACGCCCGCTGGCTTCATCCACCAGCATCCAGCGTCGGTCCCCGTCCACCCCGAGCTTATCCAGGCCGACCTGCTGCAGGATTTCGGCCTTGCCGGACTTCAAGGGGTAACGGTACAACGCACTGAGACGAAGCATGGGCCTGCATTCCTGAGGGGCAAAGCCGTCACCCTAAGGTCAAGCGGGCGCTTCGTCCAGCATCAGACGCTGACGCACCACATCGACCAGCTTGTCGGGCTGGAATTTGGACAGGAAGTTGTCACAGCCGACCTTCTTCACCATCGAGTCGTTGAAGCTGCCGGACAACGAGGTGTGCAGCACTACATACAGGCCACGCAGGCGCGGGTCGTTGCGGATTTCGGTGGTGAGGCGGTAACCGTCCATCTCGGGCATTTCGGCGTCGGTGAAGATCATCAGCAGCTTATCGGTCATTACATGGCCGGCGTCGGCCCAGGCCTTGAGCATGTTCAGCGCCTTGAGGCCGTCACTGGCGATGTGCATCTTCACGCCCAGTTGGCCGAGGGTGTCGCGCAGTTGCGAGAGGGCCACATTGGAGTCGTCCACCAGCAGCACCTCACGGCCACGGGCGCGCTCCAGCACCGGGTCTTCGAGTTTTTCACGGGAGACCTTGGCGTTATACGGCACGATCTCGGCCAGGACTTTTTCCACGTCGATGATTTCCACCAACTGGTCGTCGACCTTGCTGATGGCCGTGAGGTAATGCTGGCGGCCGGCGCTGGTCGGCGGCGGCAGGATAGCTTCCCAGTTCATGTTGACGATGCGGTCCACACCGCCCACCAGGAACGCCTGCACCGAGCGGTTGTACTCGGTGACGATAATGGTGCTGTTAGGGCCCGGCACCAACGGGCGCATGCCGATGGCCTGCGACAGGTCGATCACCGGCAGAGTCTGGCCCCGCAGGTTGACCACGCCGCAGACGAAAGGATGGCGCTGCGGCATCAAGGTCAGCTTGGGCAGTTGCAGGACTTCCTGCACCTTGAACACGTTGATCGCGAACAGCTGACGCCCGAACAGGCGGAACATGAGGATCTCCAGGCGATTCTCACCCACCAGCTGCGTGCGTTGATCTACCGTGTCGAGAATGCCAGCCATTAAAAGCTCCTGATGCGCAAAGGGATTGTGCTGCTCACTTAAGGCTTGTTATCGGCGGCAAGCGCCAGACCTTGACCCTTGTAAAATGCCACGTAAATTCATTGATGTCACACTGACATCATGGTTTACTGCGCTGGCCTCTCCACAGAGCGGTACAGCGACGTTGCACGACATTCAATTCGATGCAAGGTTCCGCTATGTAAGGGATTCCCCTATGCACAATCAGGCCCAACCTGATATTCGCAATATCTAATAGCCATTAATGTGACGCCATTCTCAATGCATGAATGGAGTCAGGCTTTTGTTTGCCATCCCAAGCCCTCGGCCCACGGCCCTTCCAGACATCCAGATGTCGGCAATTGAAGGTGCGCAATTGACCCCGCCTACGAGGGCCGCGCAGAGCCGTCGCCGTCACTCTAATAAACGCCCTACTAAAAACTCGGAAGCAACCTACAGATTCCAGTCATATTTGATCGCTACTTTTAAGCCATTCACCCGGTGCGACATCTCATCACCCGACCTTATGTTGTGGAGACTTGCATGATGAACGACGGTAAGGAGTGGCAACTTGCTCTTCCCGAATTCCTGCATGAAGCTGAAAAGCTGCTGGTCAAGTCGGAAGAGTGCCTGAGCCACCTGCACTTGATTCGAAACGACAGTGACGCCATCGACTGCATGAAGATCAGCTTGATCAAGCTCGCTGAAAAGGCCGACTGCCTTGCCCTGCAAGCGATCAGCGAATTTTCACGGCATATCCAGTACCTGATCGCCAATGCCGAAAGCCCCCTGCAATTGCATGATCAAGCCTTGGACGCCCTGGAGGAGTGCCTCAAGTTGCTGGCCTGGCAGTTGGAATTGATTGATGTAAAGACAGGTCAGTTGGCACTGGATGAAGCGGAGCAGACCACGCTGATTGCTACGGTAACGCTGCATATTCCACAAAAGGATTTCAGTGTTAAACCACAGCAACGCATGCATCACGCGTCCTGAGTCGATCGCAGGTCGTATTTAAACCTGAAGTTGTCTGAAAACGACATAAGCTGTTAATCCAACCGAGTTGAACTGAGCCGACAAAGATATCAATTAGCCATTAACCGCAATAACGATACAACCAAACAAAAATAATATAACCCCCCCACTCCATGAACTCTGGGAATACCGCCCGGAGCATCTGCGCAGTTAATACCCCTTGCCAGGCACGGCACTAGGCGACCAACGGTAACAGTGGTGGTACTATGCCCGACTCGAAGTGACTCAACTTCATCATGCATAAAAACGATTCGATAACGCATTCCAAACAGAGTCCTGTCAGCCGCCGCGACCGGACTTCCCGCAGCGAACCTTCATTGGCTCCATCCGCTATGTACGCCAACCTCAAGACACTCATCGCAAGGTCCGCGTCCCGCAGCAATGCACGCCGTCTGATCCTCGCCCTGTGCCTTGGCTCGCTGCTGCTGAGCCTGTGGGCCTACAGTTTCTCCGCCGCCTTGCCGCTGCTGGTGGTACTTAACCTGGCCACGCTGGTGGTGGTCGGCCTGCAACAGTGGCACTCGCGTAAATCCATCAAGTTCCAGCCCCAGGAACTGGCCGATCGCCTGCTGCAAGTGCAGGAAAACGAACGCCACCGCCTCAGCCGCGAATTGCATGACGATATTGGCCAACTGCTCACCGCCGCCAAGCTGCAAAGCGAATGGCTCAAGCGCCGCCTGCCCGAAGACCTGCAAAGCCAATGCACAGTACTGTGCAACACCCTGAATGAAACCCTGGCCAAGGTGCGTGACGTCTCCGCCATCCTCAACCCTCGCCAGCTGGCCAGCCTGGGTTTGGAAGCCAGCCTGCGCGCGCACCTGCTCAAGACCCTGGAAAACACCCCAATTCACTGGAGCCTGGAATGCCAGCAGCGGTTGACCGGCATCCCCGAAGAAATGGCCGTGGCGGCCTTTCGCATCACCCAGGAAGCGGTGACCAACATGCTACGCCACGCCCAGGCGCGCAATCTGCTGGTACGCCTGCAACGCCTGCCCGAGGGCCTGTCGCTGAGTATCTGCGATGACGGCCAGGGTTTTTCGCCGGCCATCAACCCGGGCCTGGAAGGCCAACGAGGCATGGCCGGCATGTCCGAGCGGATTGATCAGCTTGGCGGTTCGTTATCCGTCAAGAGCCAGCCAGGCAAAGGGACACGGATCGACGCGCTTTTCCCCTGGGCGCCCCGCGCCCTCGAACGGGCCAGTTCCCCTAAGGTTATCGAGTGACCTGCACATTACTCCTGGTGGATGACCATGCTCTGATCCGGGCCGGCGTACGCGCGCTGGTCCAAGACATTCCCGGCTACACGGTGGTCGGTGAGGCCAGCGATGGCATACAGTTGCTGGAGCAGTTCAGCGCCCTGCTGCCCGATATCGTGCTGTTGGACCTGTCGATGAAGCACACCGGCGGGCTGGATGCCCTGCAGCAACTCAAGCGCGCCTACCCCAAGAGCCGCGTGCTGATCCTGTCGATGCACACCGACCCGGAACTGATCATGTGCGCGCTGGAATCCGGCGCCCACGGCTACCTGCTCAAGGACACCACCGCCAACGAGCTGGAACACGCATTGCTGGCCCTGCGCAACAACGAGCGCTACCTGAGCCCGGCGATTGCCCACACGGTGATCAACCAGGCGCTGGTGCGCAGCCAGGGCCCCACCACCCCGGCCGGCCATAGCCATAACCTTACCGCGCGGCAGCTGGAGATTCTGCGGTTGATTGTGCGCGGCAAGTCCACCCGGGAAATCGCCCACGGCCTGGGCCTGAGCATCAAGACCGTGGAAGCGCACCGCTCGCAGATCATGAAGCGTTTGCAAATTTTCGACGTGGCGGGCCTGGTGTTATTTGCGGTGCGCGAGCAGATCATCAGCCTGGACGACTAACGGCGAATCCACCGGCAGGTGCACGCGCAGGGCCTTGGGCAGGGCTTCGAAGTGCAGGTCATCGCCCTCAAGAGGTTCGCCGTCCAAGTTGATGTACAGACCTTGCGCGACCTTGATATTCACCCATGGCAAGCGCGCCCGCACAAACATGGTGTCGAGGCCCCAGCCATTGCTCATCAACTCACGCAAGGTGCCGACCACCTCCTGAGGGGCGGGCAAGATGCTGACATCCAGCAGGCCGTCATCGGCCATGGCGCCTGGGCACAGTTCATGCCCACCGCCTGCCTGGCGACCGTTGCCGATGCCCAGGGCGAGCAACTCGCCTTTCCAATGGAAATCCGGGCCATCCAGCTCGGCGTAGGCGGCCTTTAACTCGCTGAACCGCGTCAACCCCGTGAACAAGTAGGCGGCGCCGCCCAGGACTTTCTTCAAGTCCTCGGAAGTGTTGGCGGTGACTTGGCTGCCGAAACCACCTGTCGCCATGTTGAGGAAGATCTGCCCCCCGACCTGACCGAGGTCGATCGCCCTTGGCGGCACGTCCAGCAGCGCCAGGGCCTGGGCGGGCTCCAGCGGCACGCCAGCGGCCTTGGCGAAATCGTTCGCGGTGCCCAGGGGCATCAGCACCAGGCTGGCGTCGGTCTTGGCCTGGGCCATGGCTTCGGCCACATCGCGCAGGGTGCCGTCGCCGCCACCGGCGATGATATGGGTGTAGCCGCCGGCCAGGGCTTCGTTGACCAGCCGCTGGGCGTCGCCGCCTTCCCAGGTGACCCGCACTGCCAACTCGCCGCCCTGCTCGCGCCGTGCCTGCACGGCGGTGCGGACGTCCTCGTTGAGGGCTTGCTTGCCGTGGAGGATCAACAGGGCTTTGGGGGTGGTCATTGCGGGAATCTCCTGATTCAAGGGTGCTTGGAGGATGTGGACCTTGGGCGGGGAGAAAAAAGCCATTGGATGGGAAAAAAATTGGATGATTGAGTACATATTCGTTTTTTGGGTAACGGCGGGTATTGGTTCCGCCCTTACGGCGGGTCACTTTTGAAAAGAGCCCAAAAGTAACCAAAAGGCTCTTGCCCCAACACTCGGTACCTCGCCTAGGCTCGGTATGCCCGTAATCCGACAGTGATTCGGGGGGCCGCCGCCACGCGCCATCCATGGCGCGGGGCGGCTAAACCGGCATCCCTGCCGGTTTACCCCCCGAATCCCTGTCGAATTCCGGCCAGCGTGTTTGACGGGGCGCCTAAGATCAAGATCAAAAGCAAGAGCACAGCGGCCTGACAGCCGGCTTGAGTGGTGTGAAGCAAAGGCAAAGGCAAACGCGGTTCATTGTAGGAGCTGGCTTGCCGGCGATGGTCGTTAACGATGACGCGGGGTGTCTGGATGAACGCGGCGTTCTCACGCTTTTCGCCGGCAAGCCGGCTCCTACAGGGACCGCGTATCCACGATGCGAAGCGAGTCGCTCTTGATCTTGATCTGAGGCGCCCCGTTAAACACGCTGGCCGAACGCAGGCTTTGGAGCGTGGGTAACCCGGCAGGACGCCGGGTTAGCCGCGCTGGGCCAAGGATGGCCCATCGCGGCGGCCCACGCTCCAAAGCCGGAGTGAGGGCACACCGAGCCTAGGCGAGGTGCCGAGTGTTGGGGCGAAGCGTTTTTGGTTACTTTTTGCGCTTTTCAAAAAGTGATCCGCTGTAAGAGCGGAACCATAAGCAGCCGTTACCGCAGCAACGGATATGTACTCAATCAACTCTTATGCAACTTACTCATCAGTTGCGCCTCAGCCTGAGTCAACCCACACGACTGAGTAAGCTCATCCACCGTAGCCCCCATCCCCACCAGCTTAGCAGCCTGTGCAAACGAAAGACTCGAAGGATCCCGCTGTTCAATCTGCGCCAGTTTGTCAGGCAACGGCGCAAGAATCGCGCGCAACTCATGCACCTCGTCCCCGACTTTCACCGCACTCTGCTGAAAGTGATCAACCCGCTTCACCAACTCCAGCACCCGTCGATCACGCAGAGCATCACGCTCAGCCTGCTGCAACAACAGTTCACGCTGCTGACGCACATAGCGCAACAGAAATGCCAAAGTCCCGGCCCACAACAAGGCCAGGACAATCACCGCGGCCTCAAGGAACAATCAGATGCTCTCCAGTTCCGACCATTCTTCTTCGCTCATCATCTTGTCCAGCTCAACCAGAATCAGCAGCTCGCCGTTCTTGTTGCACACGCCCTGGATAAACTTGGCGGACTCCTCGTTACCCACGTTCGGCGCAGTTTCCACTTCAGACTGGCGCAGGTAAACCACTTCGGCCACGCTGTCGACCATGATCCCGACCACTTGCTTGTCGGCCTCGATGATGACGATACGCGTGTTGTCGTTGACTTCAGTCGGCACCAGGCCAAAACGCTGGCGGGTGTCGATCACTGTCACCACGTTGCCGCGCAGGTTGATGATACCCAGCACGTAGCTCGGCGCACCCGGCACCGGGGCGATCTCGGTGTAGCGCAGCACTTCCTGCACGCGCATCACGTTAATGCCATAGGACTCGTTGTCCAGTTTGAAGGTAACCCATTGCAGGATCGGATCATCCAAACCTTGTGCGGACGCTGACTTGTTCATACCCCTGACCCCTTCAAATGCCGTTGAGTACGGCGTGTGTGCTTCGCTGACCGCATTCGCATGCGGCCCTTATTGTTCAATCAACTGTGTTTGTTCAGTGGCATCGATTTGACGGCACCGCTGGCGATCAACTCAGCCAGTTCGGCGACGTCGAGCAACGCGCACATGTGTTCGATCACGGTGCCCGCCAGCCAAGGCCGTTGGCCCCGGTGGCTGCGCCATTTGATTTCGTTCGGGTCCAGGCGCAACGAGCGGCTGACTTGATGCACCGCCAGCCCCCACTCGTAGCCCTGCACCGAGATCACGTATTGCAGGCCCTGACGGAAGTCGTCGCGGTAGCGGTCGGGCATGACCCAGCGCGCGGTATCCAGGACTTTGAGGTTGCCGGCCTGGCTGGGCAGAATGCCGAGGAACCACTCCGGTTGCCCGAACAACGGCGTCAGCTCCTGGCCCTCCAGCGAATAGATCGAGCCCAGGCACACCAGCGGCACCGCCAGGGTCAACCCGGCGACGTCGAACAGCAGGCATTCGAACGGTTCGGCAGCCCAGCTCGGGCGGCCATCACCGGTCACCGGCGGCGGTGTGATGCTCGGCGGCAGGTGCACTTGCACCACCGGCTCGACCACAACAGGAGCAACCACCACAGGCGCCACCACTATCGGTGTGATCGGCACTACGACCTGCGCATCGCGGGCTTGTTCTTCTAGCACCGCCAACTGGAATTCATCCAGCGCGGCTTCGGGTTCAACAGCCGGTTCCAACACCAGGATCGGTTCCGGCAGTTCTTCGGCGGTCGCATCCTGCAGCAGGGCATCCAGATAGGATTCCAGCGCCAGTTGCGGCCGAGTCTTGAGTTCGACAGGACGGTTCATCACGCCACCTGCGCCACAAGCTGCTGCGACAGCAGGTGCTTGAGCAACGCGCGGTAGGCGAGTACGCCACGGCTCTTACCGTCGAACTGCGATGGCGCGAGACCTGCGCGGCTGGCGTCACGCAGGCGCGTGTCCACTGGAATGTAGCCATTCCAAATGGTGTCCGGATAGGCATCGCGCAACACGCGCAGGGTGCCGAGGGACGCCTGGGTGCGGCGGTCGAACAAGGTCGGCACGATGCTGAACGGCAGCGCTTGTTTGCGCGAACGGTTGATCATCGCCAGGGTGCTGACCATGCGCTCCAGGCCTTTGACGGCCAAGTGCTCGGTCTGCACCGGAATCACCAGTTGCTGGCTCGCCGCCAACGCGTTGACCATCAACACGCCGAGCAACGGCGGGCTGTCGATGATTGCGTAGTCGAAATCCTGCCAGAGTTGCGCCAGGGTCTTGGCGATCACCAGGCCCAACCCGCTCTGCCCCGGCGACTGGCGCTCAAGGGTGGCCAGGGCGGTGCTGGACGGCAGCAGGGAAATACTTTCGTTGCTGGTGGGCAGCAGCAGTTGCCCCGGCAGATCGGCCGGCACGCTGCCCTTGTGCAGGAACAGGTCGTAGTTGCTGTGTTCCAGCGCATCCGGGTCGTAGCCGAAATAGCTGGTCATGGAGCCGTGAGGGTCCAGGTCCACCACGACCACGCGCTTGCCCGCCTCGGCCAGCAAGCCGGCTAGGGCGATGGACGTGGTGGTCTTGCCGACCCCACCTTTTTGATTGGCAACTGCCCAGACTCTCATTCGGTTGGTTCCTCCCGGCAGGCACAGGCGCGACCGAGACATTGCATAAGGTTATTGAGCCGGCGACGGAGAATTGACGGCGCTCTGACGAACCGGCGGTTTTACAGGGGGCGGTGCAGTTTGTGTGCCAGCCCGCTTCAAGGCGGCATCCGGTGTTGCATTGGCGGTACCGGTGCCGGTCAGGCTGCGGCGCACATCCAGGTTGCGCGACACTACCAACACCACCCGGCGGTTCTTCGCGCGGCCCTCTACCGTAGCGTTATTGGCCACCGGCTGGAACTCACCATAACCCACCGAGGCCAGGCGCCCAGGGTTCACGCCCTGCATCGCCAGCATGCGCACGATGCTTGACGCACGGGCCGAGGACAGCTCCCAGTTGGTCGGGTACTGCGCGGTGCTGATCGGGAAATTGTCGGTGAAGCCTTCGACATGGATCGGATTTTCAAACGGCTTGAGAATCGCCGCCACCTTGTCGATGATGGTAAACGCCTGGTCGCTCGGCAACGCGTCGGCGCTGGCAAACAACAGGCTGGAATTAAGCTCGATTTCCACCCACAACTCGTTGCCGCGCACGGTCATCTGGTTGGAGCTGATCAGGTCGCCAAACGCTGCGCTGATGTCATCGGCGATGCTTTTCAGTGGATCGCTGGTGCCACCCACGCCGGCAGCGGTTTCATCGCTGTCGTTGACCAGCGGCTTGGCCGGGGTCACGGTCTTGGGCCGCTCTTCACCGATCGGGATCGGCTTGAGGGCGCGGTCGGCGTCGTTGAACACGCCAATCAGCGCCTGGGAAATAACTTTGTACTTGCCTTCGTTAATCGACGAGATCGAGTACATCACCACGAAAAACGCGAACAGCAAAGTGATGAAGTCCGCGTAGGACACCAGCCACCGTTCGTGGTTGACGTGTTCTTCGGGCTCGCGACGGCGACGGCTCACAGGCAATACCCCCAGCAACACAAATCACCTGTAGGTGCCGGCTTGCCGGCGAAAAACCCGAGAGCGCCGCGGGGCATCAGGCAACCCGCGTTATCGTTGGCGATTTTCGCCGGCAAGCCGGCTCCTACAGGGTGCATGTTCATCAATCCATGAAGCCCTGGAGCTTCAATTCGATGGAGCGCGGGTTCTCACCCTCGGCAATCGACAAAATACCTTCGAGCAACATCTCGCGGTAACGCGACTGGCGCAGGGCAATCGACTTGAGCTTGCTGGCCACCGGCAACAACACCAGGTTGGCACTGGCCACACCGTAGATGGTGGCAACAAACGCCACGGCAATGCCGCTGCCCAGTTGTGAAGGGTCGGCCAAGTTGCCCATCACATGGATCAGGCCCATCACCGCGCCGATGATGCCGATGGTCGGCGCGTAGCCGCCCATGCTTTCGTAGACTTTGGCGGCGTTGATGTCGCGGCTTTCCTGGGTGTAGAAATCCACTTCCAAAATGCTGCGAATCGCTTCCGGTTCGGCGCCATCTACCAGCAATTGAAGGCCTTTGCGCGCGTAGCTGTCGGGCTCGGCATCGGCCACGCCTTCCAGGCCCAGCAGGCCTTCCTTGCGGGCGGTGAGGCTCCAGTTGACCACGCGGTCGATGCCGCCAGGCAAGTCGACACGTGGCGGAAAAATGATCCAGATAAGGATCTGCATGGCGCGTTTGAAGGAGCTCATGGGCGACTGCAGCAATGCCGCGCCCACGGTGCCGCCGATCACGATCAGGGCGGCCGGGCCGTTGGCCAGGGCGCCGAGGTGACCGCCTTCGAGGTAGTTGCCGCCGATGATCGCGACAAACGCCATGATGATACCGATCAGGCTCAAAACATCCATCAGAGGCAAGCCTCCACCAGATGCTTGCCGATGTCGTCCAGACTGTAGACGGCGTCAGCCAAGTCGGCCTTGACGATGGCCATGGGCATGCCGTAGATCACGCAGCTGGCCTCGTCCTGGGCCCAGATGGCGCTGCCGCCCTGCTTGAGCAGGCGCGCGCCCTCACGGCCGTCGGCGCCCATGCCGGTGAGCACCACCGCCAGAACTTTGTCGCCGTAGGACTTGGCTGCCGAACCAAAGGTGATGTCCACGCATGGTTTGTAGTTCAGGCGCTCGTCGCCCGGCAGGATTTTGATCGCGCCACGGCCGTCCACCATCATTTGCTTGCCACCCGGCGCCAGCAACGCCAGGCCAGGACGCAGGATGTCGCCATCCTCGGCTTCCTTGACGCTGATGCGGCACAGCTTGTCCAGGCGCTCGGCGAAGGCCTTGGTGAAGGCAGCAGGCATGTGCTGGATCAACACGATCGGCGCCGGGAAGTTGGCCGGCAGTTGGGTCAACACGCGTTGCAGGGCCACCGGGCCACCCGTGGACGTGCCGATAGCCACAAGTTTGTAGGCCTTGCGCTTCGGCGCAGGCGAATGGGCAGTCGCAGGCGCAGCAGCGCGAACCGGCGCCACGGCAGGCCGTGCAACCGGCGCAGGCGCTGGACGAGCAAACGATGACGTCGGTGCAGCCGGTGCTGCAACCGGTGCAGGCGTCGGCGCTGGCGCGCTGAACAGGCTGCGACGGTTACTGCGGGAAATACTGTGCACCTTCTCGCACAGCATCTGCTTGACCTTCTCGGGGTTGCGCGAGATGTCTTCGAAATTCTTCGGCAGGAAGTCCACCGCGCCGGCGTCCAGCGCATCCAGGGTGACCCGGGCGCCTTCGTGAGTCAGCGAGGAGAACATCAACACCGGGGTCGGGCAGCGTTGCATGATGTGCCGGACCGCGGTGATGCCATCCATCATCGGCATCTCGTAGTCCATGGTGATCACGTCCGGTTTCAACGCAATGGCTTGATCAATCGCCTCTTTGCCGTTGGTGGCCGTGCCGACCACCTGGATCGTTGGATCGGCGGAAAGAATTTCCGAGACGCGGCGGCGGAAGAAACCCGAATCGTCCACCACCAGGACCTTGACTGCCATAAACACTCCGTTAGGCGGGGCGGGCACTACCGCCCTGCCCCACCAGAATCAAATACGCCGAGCGGCGTAACGCTTGAGCATGCTCGGAACATCGAGAATCAGCGCGATCCGACCGTCACCGGTGATGGTCGCACCCGACATGCCCGGGGTTCCCTGCAGCATTTTGCCCAAAGGCTTGATGACCACTTCTTCCTGGCCCACCAGTTGATCGACCACAAAACCGATGCGCTGGGTGCCCACGGAGAGAATCACCACATGGCCTTCGCGCTGCTCTTCATGCTTGGCCGATGCCACCAGCCAGCGCTTGAGGTAGAACAGGGGCAACGCCTTGTCGCGCACGATCACCACTTCCTGGCCGTCCACCACGTTGGTACGCGACAGGTCGAGGTGGAAGATCTCGTTGACGTTGACCAGCGGGAAGGCGAACGCCTGGTTGCCCAGCATCACCATCAGGGTCGGCATGATCGCCAAGGTCAAAGGCACCTTGATCACGATCTTCGAGCCCTGGCCCTTGGTCGAGTAGATGTTGATCGAGCCATTGAGCTGGCTGATCTTGGTCTTCACCACGTCCATGCCGACGCCACGGCCGGAGACGTCGGAAATCTCGGTCTTGGTCGAGAACCCCGGGGCAAAGATCAGGTTGTAGCACTCGGTGTCGGTCAGGCGGTCGGCGGCGTCCTTGTCCATCACGCCGCGTTTGACCGCGATATTGCGCAATATGGCCGGGTCCATGCCCTTGCCGTCATCAGTGATCGACAGCAGGATGTGGTCGCCTTCTTGCTCCGCCGCCAGGATCACTTTGCCGTTGCGGGATTTGCCCGAGGCTTCGCGTTCTTCAGGGGTTTCCACGCCGTGGTCGACGGCGTTGCGCACCAAGTGGACCAGCGGGTCGGCCAGGGCCTCGACGAGGTTCTTGTCGAGGTCGGTTTCTTCCCCCACCAGTTCCAGGTTGATCTCTTTCTTGAGCTGACGCGCCAAGTCGCGAACCAGGCGTGGGAAGCGGCCGAAGACTTTCTTGATCGGCTGCATCCGGGTTTTCATCACCGCGGTTTGCAGGTCGGCGGTGACCACGTCGAGGTTCGACACGGCTTTTTGCATGGCTTCATCGCCGCTGCTCAAGCCCAGGCGCACCAGACGGTTACGTACCAGCACCAGTTCGCCGACCATGTTCATGATGTCGTCCAGGCGCGCGGTATCAACCCGCACGGTGGTTTCGGCTTCACTGGCAGGCTTCTCGGCAACCGGTGCTGCGGCGGCACGCGCCGGAGCAGGAGCCGCTACAGGCGCAGGCTTGGCGGCCGGAACCGGCGCGGCGGCCTTGGCAGCAACCGGTGCAGCCGTGGCAACAGCAGCAGCGGCCGGGGCCACTTCGCTGAACTTGCCCTTGCCGTGCAACTCGTCCAGCAGCGATTCAAACTCGTGATCGGAGATCAGGCCGTCGCCGGCCGGTGCTGCACTGGCTGCACTGGCTGCGGCAGGCGCCGCAGCCGTGGCGGCGACTTCCGGCAGGGCGTCGGCCGCGAAGGTGCCCTTGCCATGCAGTTGGTCGAGCAACGCTTCGAATTCGTCGTCGGTAATGTCGGTGTTGGCATTCGCAGCAGGCGCCTCGGGCGCAGCGGCAGGTGCCACGGCGTCCGCTGCAAACTGGCCTTTGCCATGCAACTGGTCGAGCAGGGATTCGAACTCAGCGTCAGTGATGTCTTCACTGGTTGGCGCAGCGACGGGTGCCTTGGGTGCCTCAGCCTCGGCCTTCACGGCACTGAGGGAGTTGAGCAGCTGTTCGAACTCGCTGTCGGTCACATCCGGCTCAGCTTCGGCCACAGGCTCGGGAGCCGCCTCAACCACAGGCGCAGCCGAGGTGTCGGCCGGTTCCGCCAGGCGCGCCAGGGCGGCCAGCAGTTCCGGGGTGGCAGCGGTGATCGGTGCACGGTCGCGCACCTCGCTGAACATGCCGTTGACCGCATCCAGTGCTTCGAGAATCACGTCCATCAATTCCGAATCAACGTGACGCTCACCCTTGCGCAGGATGTCGAACACGTTCTCGGCGATGTGGCAGCACTCCACCAGCTCATGGAGCTGGAGGAAGCCGGCGCCCCCTTTTACAGTGTGAAAACCGCGAAAAATTGCATTGAGCAGGTTCGCATCATCCGGTCGGCTTTCCAGCTCGACCAGTTGCTCGGACAACTGCTCTAAAATTTCGCCGGCCTCTACAAGGAAATCCTGAAGGATTTCTTCATCGGCGCCGAAGCTCATGTGGGTGCTCCTTAGAAGCCTAAACTGGATAACAGGTCATCGACATCATCTTGACCCGATACAACGTCTTCACGTTTATCGGCATGAATCTGCGGACCTTCACCCTTGGCGAGATGTTTTTTTGGATCTTTTTCCGAGAGGATCGCTTCGCGGTCATGTTCAATACCGGCAAAACGGTCAACCTGGCCTGCCATAAGCACCAATTTGAGCAAGTTGCTTTCCACTTCGGTGACCAACTGGGTCACACGCTTGATCACCTGACCGGTGAGGTCCTGGTAATCCTGGGCGAGCAGAATGTCGTTGAGGTTGCTGGAAACCGTGCGGTTTTCCTGCTCGCTGCGTGACAAGAACCCTTCGACCCGACGCGCCAATTCACGAAACTCTTCTGCGCCCACTTCGCGGCGCATGAAACGACCCCAATCGTTGCTCAGGGCCTGGGCTTCATTGGCCATGCCGTTGACCAGGGGCGTGGCGTTTTCCACCAGGTCCATGGTGCGGTTGGCCGCCGCCTCAGTCAGCCTGACCACGTAGGACAGGCGTTCGGTGGCATCGGTGATCTGCGAGATTTCCTCGGCCTGGGGCATATGCGGGTCAATCTGGAAATTGACGATCGCACTGTGCAGCTCGCGTGTGAGCTTGCCCACTTCCTGGTACAGGCCGCGGTCACGGGTCTGGTTGAGCTCATGGATCAACTGCACCGCGTCGCCGAATTGGCCTTTTTCAAGGCTGTCGACCAACTGGTGAGCATGCTTTTTCAGGGTCGACTCGAAGTCTCCCTGTGACGTTTCTTTATGCTCCATAGCTCCCCCGCGATGGCATTAGCCGTGGATGCGTTCGAAGATTTTTTCGATCTTCTCTTTCAAGGCCAATGCAGTGAATGGCTTGACCACATAACCGTTGACCCCGGCTTGGGCGGCTTCGATGATCTGCTCACGCTTGGCTTCGGCGGTCACCATCAGCACAGGCAGGCTGCGCAGCTTTTCGTCAGCGCGCACGTGGCGCAGCAAGTCGATACCGGTCATGCCCGGCATGTTCCAGTCCGTTACCAGAAAGTCGATGCTCCCGCTGTTGAGGATCGGAATCGCCGTAATGCCGTCATCCGCCTCGACCGTGTTAGTGAACCCAAGGTCACGCAACAGGTTTTTTATGATCCGCCGCATCGTTGAGAAGTCATCAACGATGAGGATTTTCATGTTCTTGTCCAATTCGACCTCCAAGCAGTCTTAAACGCGCCCAGCACCTGGACGCGCCATTTCAATCAACAGGCATTACACAAAAAGGACTGCCGAGGGCACCACGGGTCGAACCCGCGAAGGCTGCTTGCCCTCGCGGTATCGTCTGCAGTGTCCCCACACTGCCTGTCAGCGCGCTCGCCACTCTCCCAAACGCCCCCGCAAGCGGGCTGCGCACTGGCTGTGCAACTGGCTGACCCGCGACTCGCTGACCCCCAGGACCTCACCGATTTCCTTGAGGTTCAGCTCTTCGTCGTAGTACAGCGCCAACACCAGTCGCTCACGCTCCGGCAAATTGGCAATCGCGTCCGCCAACGCCCCCTGGAAACGCTCATCTTCCAGGTCACGCGATGGCTCCATATGAGCGCTCGCGCCGTCCTCGTGCAGCCCTTCATGTTCGCCGTCCTGCAACAGGTCGTCGAAACTGAACAGGCGGCTGCCCAAGGTATCGTTCAAAATCCCGTAGTAATCGTCGAGACTCAATTGGAGTTCGGCCGCAACTTCGTGATCTTTAGCGTCGCGACCGGTTTTTGCTTCAATTGCGCGAATTGCATCACTGACCATGCGCGTATTGCGATGCACCGAACGCGGCGCCCAGTCACCTTTACGTACTTCATCGAGCATCGCGCCACGGATACGGATACCCGCGTACGTCTCGAAACTCGCCCCCTTGCTCGCGTCGTATTTGGTCGACACTTCGAGCAGGCCGATCATGCCCGCCTGGATCAGGTCTTCGACCTGGACGCTGGCGGGCAGGCGTGCCAGCAAGTGATAGGCAATGCGCTTGACCAGGGGCGCGTAGCGCTCGATCAACTCGCCCTGACTGTCACGGGCAGACTTCTTGTACGCGTTGTAGCCAGTCGCTGTCATAGCACGGGTCCTGCGCTCGTCTGATGCACCAATCGCTCGACGAAAAACTCCAGATGCCCCCGAGGGTTGGCAGGCAACGGCCAGGTATCGACCTTCTGGGCAATAGCCTTGAACGCCAATGCGCATTTGGAACGAGGGAACGCTTCGTAGACTGCACGCTGCTTTTGCACAGCCTTGCGCACACACTCGTCGTAGGGAACTGCGCCGACGTATTGTAAAGCGACATCGAGGAAGCGATCCGTGACCTTGGTCAACTTGGCGAACAGGTTGCGCCCTTCCTGCGGGCTCTGGGCCATGTTGGCCAGGACGCGGAAGCGGTTCATGCCGTAGTCACGGTTAAGCAGTTTGATCAGGGCATAGGCGTCGGTGATCGAGGTGGGCTCATCGCAAACCACCAGCAACACTTCCTGCGCGGCGCGCACGAAGCTGACCACGGACTCGCCGATCCCGGCGGCGGTGTCGATCACCAGCACGTCGAGGTTGTCGCCGATATCACTGAAGGCCTGGATCAGGCCGGCATGCTGCGCCGGGCTCAGGTGCACCATGCTCTGGGTGCCGGAGGCGGCTGGCACGATGCGGATGCCACCGGGGCCCTGCAGCAGCACATCGCGCAGCTCACAGCGGCCCTCGATCACATCGGCAAGGGTGTGTTTGGGTGTCAGCCCCAGCAGAACGTCCACGTTCGCCAAGCCCAGGTCAGCATCCAGCAGCATGACACGACGGCCAAGCTCTGCCAGGGCCAGGGACAAATTCACTGACACGTTAGTTTTCCCGACGCCACCTTTGCCGCCGGTCACCGCGATCACCTGTACGGGATGCATGCTGCCCATTTTATTTCTTTACCTTGTCTTGCTTAGACGCAGGCTACATGGCTTGGCCGCGTGAATCGCTTGCAGACCATCGATGTAGATACATTTCACGGTGTTCATCCTGCCTCAACCGACCCGTTTTGCCGGGCTGTGGTAGAGGTCGGCGAACATATCGGCCATCGCTTCCTCGCTAGGCTCTTCTTGCATTTGCACGCTGACTGCACGGCTGACCAACTGATGACGGCGCGGCAGATGCAGATCATCCGGGATCCGCGGCCCGTCGGTCAGGTAGGCGACCGGCAATTCATGACTGATGGCCAGGCTCAGCACCTCGCCCAGGCTCGCGGTTTCATCGAGCTTGGTGAGAATGCAACCGGCCAGGCCACAACGCTTGTAACTATGATACGCAGCGGTAAGAACCTGTTTCTGGCTGGTGGTTGCAAGCACCAGGTAATTTTTCGACTTGATGCCACGCCCCGCCAGGCTTTCCAACTGCATGCGCAATGCCGGGTCGCTGGCTTGCAGGCCGGCAGTATCGATCAATACCACGCGTTTGCGCAGCAAAGGGTCCAGGGCGTTGGCCAGGGACTGGCCCGGGTCGACATGGGTCACCGACACATTGAGGATCCGGCCCAGGGTCTTGAGCTGCTCCTGGGCACCAATACGGTAGCTGTCCATGCTCACCAGCGCGATATTCTGCGCGCCGTATTTGAGGACGTAGCGGGCAGCCAGCTTGGCCAGGGTGGTGGTCTTGCCCATGCCGGCGGGGCCGACCATGGCGATCACACCGCCTTCTTCCAGGGGTTCGATTTCCGGGGTAACGATCATCCGCGCCAGGTGGGCCAGCAACATGCGCCAGGCCTGGCGAGGCTCTTCGATTTCGGTGGTCAGCGCCAGCAGGTCGCGGGACAACGGGCCGGACAGGCCGATGCGTTGCAGGCGACGCCACAGGTTGGCTTGTTGCGGCTTGCTGCCTTGCAGCTGGTTCCACGCCAGCGAGCCCAACTGCACTTCCAGCAGTTCGCGCAGGCCGTTGAGTTCAAAGCGCATCGAATCAAACACGCGCTGGTCAACCGCAGGCGCCGGAGCAGGCGCAGCAGGACGCGGCGGTTCTTTGAAGGTGGGCTCGACCAGCGGCTCGGCAGCGGTCAGTGGCAAGCCGGCGAACAACTGGCGATTGGTGGTGGCATCGCTGTCGCCGCGCATGCTCAGTTCAGCCTGGGCCGAAACGATGCGCGAGGCGGTTTTGCGCAGCTCGTCTTCGAGTTCCATGTTCGGTACACGCGGCGCCAGCGCCGAGGGGGTGTAATCCAGGGCAGCCGTCAGCTCGACACCGCCGGCAATACGACGGTTTCCGATAATCGCGGCGTCGGCGCCCAGCTCATCACGCACCAGTTTCATGGCCTGACGCATATCGGCGGCGAAAAAACGCTTCACTTGCATAACCCACTACCCTCAGCCGTTGGGCCCTACTGTCGCGACGATAGTCACTTGCTTGTTGTCAGGAATTTCCTGATAAGCCAAAACGTGCAAATTCGGTACTGCCAAACGCCCAAACCGCGACAACATCGCCCGGACGGGGCCTGCCACCAGCAGAATCACCGGCTGGCCCTGCATTTCCTGGCGTTGTGCGGCGTCGATCAACGAACGCTGCAGTTTCTCAGCCATGCTTGGCTCCAGCAGAACGCCCTCTTCCTGGCCTTGTCCTGCCTTCTGAATACTATTGAGCAATATTTGTTCCAACCTTGGTTCCAAGGTGATCACAGGCAGCTCGGAGTCAAGCCCTACAATGCTTTGGACGATTGCACGCGACAATCCGACGCGCACCGCAGCCACCAGGGCGGCAGTATCTTGACTCTTGGCGGCATTGTTGGCGATGGCCTCGGCAATGCTGCGGATATCGCGTACTGGCACCTGTTCGGCCAACAGCGCCTGCAACACCTTGAGCAACTGCGACAGCGACAGAATGCCCGGTACCAGCTCTTCGGCGAGTTTTGGCGATGCTTTGCCCAGCAAACCCATCAATTGCTGGACTTCCTCGTGGCCGATCAGCTCGTGGGAGTGTTTGTACAGGATCTGGTTGAGGTGAGTCGCGACCACAGTGCTGGCGTCCACCACGGTGTAACCGAGGGATTGCGCCTGGCTGCGCTGGCTGATTTCGATCCAGACCGCGTCCAGGCCAAAAGCCGGATCTTTGGCGGTAATGCCGTTGAGGCTGCCGAACACCTGCCCGGGGTTGATCGCCAGTTCGCGGTCCGGGTAGATCTCGGCTTCGGCCAGGATCACGCCCATCAGGGTCAGGCGATAGGCACTCGGGGCCAGGTCGAGGTTGTCGCGGATGTGCACGGTGGGCATCAAAAAGCCCAGGTCCTGCGACAGTTTCTTGCGCACGCCCTTGATCCGCGCGAGCAATTGGCCACCCTGGTTGCGGTCCACCAGCGGGATCAAGCGGTAGCCGACTTCCAGGCCGATCATGTCGATCGGGGTTACGTCATCCCAGCCAAGCTCCTTGGTTTCCTGGGCGCGGGCCGGGGATGGCAGCAGTTCCTGCTGGCGGGCGATCTCTTGCTGGGCGATGACTTTGACCTGGTTCTGCTTTTTCCAGAACAGGTACGCGGCGCCGCCAGCCAGGGCCGCCATGCTCAGGAATGACACGTGCGGCATGCCCGGCACGATACCCATGATCGCCATGATGCCCGCCGCCACGGCCAGGGCCTTGGGCGAAGCGAACATCTGCCGGCTGATCTGCTTGCCCATGTCTTCGGAGCCCGAAGCACGGGTCACCATGATGGCCGCCGCTGTTGATAACAACAGTGATGGCAATTGCGCCACTAAACCGTCACCAATGGTCAGCAACGCGTACACCTTGCCCGCATCGCCGAAGGTCATGCCGTGCTGGAAGATACCCACGGCCATGCCGCCGATGAGGTTGATGAACAGAATGAGCAGACCGGCGATGGCGTCACCGCGCACAAATTTGCTGGCACCGTCCATGGAACCGTAGAACTCAGCCTCCTGGGCGACTTCCAGGCGACGGGATTTGGCTTGGTTCTGGTCGATCAGGCCGGCGTTGAGGTCGGCGTCGATGGCCATCTGTTTGCCGGGCATCGCGTCGAGGGTAAAACGCGCGCTCACTTCGGAGATGCGCCCGGCGCCTTTGGTGACCACCACGAAGTTGATGATCATCAGGATCGCGAACACCACGATACCGACCACGTAGTTACCGCCGATCACCACCTCACCGAAGGCCTGGATCACCTTACCGGCAGCGGCATGGCCGTCCTGGCCGTGCAGCATGACCACACGGGTCGACGCCACGTTCAGCGCCAGGCGCAGCAGGGTCGCCACCAGCAGAATGGTCGGGAATACCGCAAAATCCAACGGCCGTAGGGCGTAGACGCACACCAGCAGGACGACGACGGACAGCGCAATGTTAAAGGTAAAGAACACGTCGAGCAGGAACGGCGGCATCGGCAACATCATCATTGCCAGCATCACCAGCAACAACAACGGCACACCCAGATTGCCTCGCGAGAGGTCAGTCAGGGTGCTGCGGGCGTTGCCGAGCATTTGAGAGCGATCCACCACCGGTATTCCTCGTGTCCTTTGAAGCAAAGTTTTGACGCAATTGGGCGTCTTGCAGGCGGTATTGCAAGAAGCCTTCCAACTTTTGCTTTGGCCCTTCGATGACCTCCCAAGCGACCAAGCAAGCCCGCTCCCACATTTTGGATTTGTGTTCACCGGCCGCTACCGAGGAAATTTCCGACAAGGTTTTGGGGTTGCCCCTAGGAAAGCCGCTCTCTAGTCTCCGTACACCGCTGCAAACGCAGTGGTCGGGCGTCGCGGCCCGGTTTACTACGGAACAAAAGCACCATCTCCCTTTCAGTAAGCGGTTTTTTATCGTCTACTGTGCGGCGCTATGGCGGCTGTGCGCGGGATACCTTCGGGTATGCCGGGTTGTTCCTAGACCGGTCCGCGAACCTGCGTACAGTTGCCACCCTCCATCGCGTCGCGGCGATCAGTGGCGGCTCCACTTTTTAGGAACCTCACAATGATTAAACCCACCCCAAATCCCCCCATCAGTCTGTTTACCGTCGTAGACACTCTCAAAACCGAAGACCTGCTGGTCAACCTCACCGAAACCCTCGCCTCGGCCGACGCGCTGATGAGTGATTTTGCGTTTGAATTGGAAGGGCCAAAACGCGAAGGCGCGCTGGGTGTTGCACAGTTGATTGGGCTGGCAAAGCTGCTGGCTGACAGAGTGTTGGCGGACAGCGAGCACTTGATGGCCTGAGGGCGGATCGTTCCTGCACTACCCTGCGGGAACGATCATCAAGCTCATAGGACGCGGACGTTCTCGGCCTGAGCGCCTTTGGCCCCCTGCGTTACCTCGAACTCTACTTTTTGGTTCTCTTCAAGCGTCCTGAAACCGTCGCCCGTGATGGCCGAGAAGTGGACAAATATATCGCCCCCACCGTCTTGAGTGATAAACCCAAACCCCTTCTCCGCGTTAAACCATTTCACCGTACCTGTTGCCATTGCCGTTCTCCTGACTTACGGGATAACGCGAACGTCGGATGCATAGACCGCATCGCGCCCATGGACTCTCTTGACCTCAACCCGCAGGCCCACGGCAAGCCGAATACCTCGCGAACCGATGAAATTCACGCGCACGTCGTCTTCACCGTTTTCCAGGGCAATCAAGCCCATCCCGGATTTCTGGTCGTAATATTTGACAGCGCCTCTGACCGCCTTCAAAACCACTCTCCCTGCATCTCATCTACAGCTTTCGCGCAGTGCTTTAAGCAATGGAACCGCGAGAACGCCCCTCTGGCTACTGTCAAAGTTGACAGGTATACAGGCATTCACGACGAGTGGTAGGGAGTGAGAAATCAGGAATCGCGGCGCAAATCCGGTGGAATCGGCAGATCCTTGAGTGGATCCGGACGCTTGCCCTTGCCCGCGCGGTACTGGCGAATCTGATAGACATACGCCAACACCTGAGCCACGGCCAGGTAGAGCCCGGCGGGGATTTCCTGGTCCAGGTCGGTGGAATAGAAGATCGACCGCGCCAGTTCCGGCGATTCCAGCAGCAGGATGTCATTGGCCACGGCGATTTCGCGGATCTTCAGCGCCGTAAAGTCACTCCCCTTGGCCAACAGCATCGGCGCGCCGCCTTTCTCCGGGTCGTATTTGAGCGCCACGGCGTAGTGGGTCGGGTTGGTGATGACCACGTCGGCGTCGGGTACTGCGCCCATCATCTTGCGCTGGGACATTTCCCGTTGCAGCTGGCGAATACGCTGTTTGACCTCGGGTCGGCCTTCCTGGTCCTTGTGCTCGTCGCGCACTTCCTGCTTGGTCATCAGCAGTTTCTTGTGGCTCTCCCACAACTGGATCGGGGCATCCACGGCAGCGATGATGATCAGCCCGGCGGCCATCCACAGCGCGCTCCAGCCCACCACCTGCACGCTGTGGATGATCGCCGACTCCAGCGGTTCATGGGCGATGCGCAGCAGGTCGTCAATGTCGGACGACAACACCATCAGCGCCACAAACAGGATCAGGATGAATTTGGCCAACGCCTTGAGCAACTCCACCAAGGCCTTGGCGGAAAACATGCGCTTGAGCCCGGCAGCCGGGTTCATGCGGCTGAATTTCGGGGCCATGCTGCCGGCGGCAAACAACCAGCCACCCAGGGCGACCGGGCCGATCAGCGCAGCCAGCAGTAAAGTGATCAGGATCGGCTGCACCGCCAGGATCGCGATCTTGCCCGAGTGCAGCAGGTACTGGCCCATGGCGTCAGGGTTGAGCAGCACGTCGCGGGGCAAGGTGAAGTTGTGCTTCATCAACTCCATCAAGTCCAGCGCCAGGCCGCCGCCGTAGATCAGCAAGGCGCCGGCGCCGGCCATCATGGTTGCAACGGTGTTCAGCTCTTTGGAGCGCGCAATCTCGCCCTTTTCCCTGGAGTCCTTTTTGCGTTTCTCCGTGGGGTCTTCTGTTTTGTCCTGACCACTCTCGCTCTCGGCCATGGCTCAGCGCGCCCGTGCCAGATCACGTAAGAACTGCAAGGCGTCGGTCGCCAGCGGTTGATACTGATTGAGAATGTCGGCCAGGCCGACCCAGAAAATCCCCATGCCCAATACCAGGGTCAACGGGAAACCAATCGAGAAGATGTTCAGCTGTGGCGCCGCACGGGTCATCACACCGAACGCGATGTTGACCACCAGCAACGCGGTAATGGCCGGCAACACCAGCAACAGCGACGCGCCGAACACCCAACCCAGGCGCCCGACGATTTCCCAGAAATGATTGACCACCAGCCCCGAGCCCACCGGCAAGGTGGTGAAGCTTTCGGTCATCACTTCAAAGGCTACCAGGTGGCCGTTCATCGCCAGGAACAGCAAGGTCACCAGCATGGTCAGAAACTGCCCGATCACCGCCGCCGATACGCCGTTGGTGGGGTCGACCATGGAGGCGAAGCCCATGCCCATCTGGATCGAGATGATTTGCCCGGCCACCACAAAGGCCTGGAAAAACAGCGTGAGGGAAAAGCCCATCAGCGCGCCGATCAGGATCTGTTCGGCAATCAGCAGCAACGCGCTGAGATCGATGGCATTGACCGGTGGCATCGGCGGCAACCCTGGCACGATCACCACGGTAATCGCCACCGCAAAGTACAGGCGCACGCGACGTGGTACGAGGGTGGTGCCGAACACCGGCATGGCCATCAACATCGCCGTCACGCGGAACATCGGCAGGATGAAGGACGCCACCCACGTGCTGATCTGGGTATCGGTCAATGCCAGCAACGACTGCATCCGGTCAGCCGATCAACTGCGGAATACTGCCGTACAACTGCAGGATGTATTCCATGAAGGTCTGCACCAGCCAAGGGCCGGCCACGATCAGGGTGACCAGCATCACCAGCAAGCGCGGCAAAAAGCTCAAGGTTTGTTCGTTGATCTGGGTCGCGGCCTGGAACATCGCCACCAGCAGGCCCACCAACAGGCTCGGCACGACCAGCACGGCGACCATCACGGTGGTCAGCCACAGCGCTTCACGGAACAGGTCGACAGCTACTTCTGGCGTCATTGCGCTATACCCCGCCGAAACTGCCGGCCAACGTGCCGATAATCAGCGCCCAGCCGTCGACCAGCACAAACAGCATGATCTTGAACGGCAACGAGATGATCAACGGCGACAGCATCATCATACCCATGGCCATCAGCACGCTCGCCACCACCAGGTCGATGATCAGGAACGGAATGAAGATCATGAAGCCGATCTGGAACGCGGTTTTCAATTCGGAGGTGACGAACGCCGGCACCAGGATGGTCAGCGGTGCCTGGTCCGGGGTGGCGATGTCGGTACGCTTGGACAGACGCATAAACAGCTCAAGGTCGCTGGAGCGGGTCTGCGACAGCATGAAATCCTTGATCGGGCCCTGGGCCTTGTCGATCGCATCCTGGGCGGTCATTTTCTCCGCCAGGTAGGGTTGCAGCGCTTGCTGGTTCACCTTGTCGAACACCGGCGCCATGATGAACAGCGTCAGGAACAAGGCCATGCCGGTGAGGATCTGGTTCGACGGCGTCTGCTGCAGGCCCAGGGCCTGGCGCAGGATCGAGAACACAATGATGATCCGCGTGAAGCTGGTCATCAGCATGACGAACGCCGGGATAAAGCTCAGCGCGGTCATGATCAGCAGGATCTGCAGGCTGACCGAATACTCCTGCGCGCCGGCCGCGTTGGTGCCCAACGTGATCGCCGGGATCGACAACGGGTCGGCGCCAAACGCCAGTGGCGCGGCCAGCAACAGCATGAGCGTCAATAAAACGCGCATTACTTCTTATCCTTCTGATCCTTGCCCAGCAACTCCATCAGGCGCTGGGCGAATTCTGGCGTGGCGGACTGGCTCTGGTCCACGCTCACCGGGGTCTTGAGCACATGCAGCGGAGTGATGCGACCGGGCGTGATGCCCAGCAGGATCTGCTCCTCGCCCACTTGCACCAGCACCAGCCGATCACGCGGGCCGAGGGCGCGGGAACCGATCATCTCGATCACCTGGCCATTGCCCGGCCCCACGCGCTGCACCCGGCGCAGCAGCCAGGCCAGTGCGAAGATCAAACCCACCACCAGCAACAAGCCCAGCACCAGCTGGGTCAATTGCCCGCCAATGCCGCTGCTCACCACTGGTGCAGCGGCAGCGGTGGCTTGCGCGGCCGGCTCAGCCGCGAGGGCGCTCAATGGCAGCGCCAGAAACAGTCCCGCCATCGAATACTTCATCTCAGCGCAACTTCTTGATGCGTTCGCTCGGGCTGATCACGTCGGTCAGGCGGATGCCGAACTTCTCGTTGACCACCACCACTTCGCCGTGGGCAATCAGGGTGCCGTTGACCAGCACGTCCAGCGGCTCACCGGCCAGGCGGTCCAGCTCGATCACCGAACCCTGGTTGAGTTGCAGCAGGTTGCGGATGTTGATTTCGGTGCTGCCGACTTCCATGGAGATCGACACGGGAATGTCGAGGATCACATCCAGGTTCGGGCCGTCGAGGGTCACCGGGTCGTTGTTCTTCGGCACGCTGCCGAATTCCTCCATCGGCAGACGGTTGCCGGCCGGAGAGGTGGCGGCGTCAGCGGCCAGCAGCGCATCGATGTCATCCTGGCCAACATCGCCGGTTTCTTCCAGGGCAGCCGCCCATTCGTCAGCCAGGGCCTGGTCTTCGGCGGAAGTGTTTTCGTGTTCGGTAGCCATTACATGTCCTCGGCGAAGCAAAAATGAGTGTTGATCAGCGACGATTGATCGGTTCGACCACTTGAAGAGCCAAGTTGCCCTTGTGGGAACCGAGCTTGACCTTGAATGACGGCACACCATTGGCGCGCATGATCATTTCGTCGGGCAATTCGACGGGGATGATGTCCCCTGGCTGCATGTGCAAAATATCGCGCAGGCGCAACTGGCGACGGGCCACCGTGGCGCTCAGGGGTACGTCGACGTCCAGCAGGTCTTCGCGCAGGGCCTTGACCCAGCGCTCGTCCTGATCGTCCAGGTCGGACTGGAAACCGGCGTCGAGCATCTCGCGCACCGGCTCGATCATCGAGTACGGCATGGTCACGTGCAGGTCGCCGCCACCGCCATCGAGTTCGATGTGGAAGGTGGACACCACAATGGCTTCGCTGGGGCCGACGATGTTGGCCATGGCCGGGTTCACTTCCGAGTTGATGTACTCGAAATTGACTTCCATGATCGCCTGCCAGGCTTCCTTCAAGTCGATGAAGGCCTGCTCCAGCACCATGCGCACTACCCGCAATTCGGTCGGGGTGAACTCACGGCCCTCGATCTTGGCGTGACGGCCGTCGCCGCCGAAGAAGTTGTCCACCAGTTTGAACACCAGCTTGGCATCCAGGATGAACAGCGCGGTACCGCGCAACGGCTTGATCTTGACCAGGTTGAGGCTGGTCGGCACGTACAACGAGTGCACGTATTCACCGAACTTCATCACCTGCACGCCGCCCACCGCCACATCCGCCGAGCGGCGCAGCATATTGAACATGCTGATGCGGGTATAACGGGCGAAACGTTCGTTGATCATCTCCAGCGTCGGCATGCGTCCACGGACGATGCGATCCTGGCTGGTGAGGTCATAACTTTTGACGCTGCCGGGCTCGGCAGCCATTTCGGTCTGTACCAGACCATCGTCGACGCCATGCAGCAGCGCATCGATCTCATCCTGGGACAGCAGGTCTTGCACGGCCATGTCGTGATCCTACTGCAATACGAAGTTAGTGAAGAGCGCCTGCTCGACCACGACTTTGCCGAGTTCCTTCTGGGCCACTTCCTGCACGCTGGCTGTGACCTTCTGGCGCAGCATTTCCTGGCCCACCGGGGTGGCAAGTGTGTCGAAGCTCTGGCTGGAGAACAGCATCACCAAGTTGTTGCGGATCACCGGCATATGCACCTTGAGGGCGTCCAGGTCCGAAGCATTGCGCGCCAGCAAGGTGATGCTCACCTGCAGGTAGCGTTGGCGGCCATTCTGATTGAAGTTGGCGACAAAGGCCGGAAGCATCGGCTCGAAGATTGCCGGTTGCTTGACGTTACTGGCGGTTTCGGCGGCGGGTGCCGGCTTGCTGGCACTGCTGTGCATGATGTACCAGGTGCCGCCGACCGAGGCGCCGATGGCCAGGAGCAGGCCCACGACTATCAACAGGATAAGCTTGAGCTTACCTTTGCCTGCGGGTGCTTTTGCTGCGTCGTCGCTCTTCGCCATGCCAATAATCCGTCACTATTCGGGGATTCATAGATCTACGGAAAGGCAAGAGCAAGTGTTATGCCAGAGTTGTCTGGCACATCCCTGTAGGAGCGAGCTAGGCGTAGTAGTCGACCGCGCTTGAACCGATCACGGTTGAGGTGACTGGCGCCACGGCCTCAGCCACATCAATGTGGTTACCACTGTCGCCGTTATCACCACCGCGCCCGCCGCTGCCGCTCACGCCACGGGTCTGGGCCTGTTGCTGCTGTTGCTCCTGGCCACGGGACTGGTCGGACACGTTCACATCCACCTGCCCCATGCCCTGCTGGGCGAACATCTCCCGCAAGCGGCCGGACTGGCTTTCCAAGGCTTCACGTACCACCGGGTGGGCGCTCATGAAGTTGACCTGGGCTTGCTGGTCGGCGGTCATGTTGACCTTGATATCCAGGCGACCGAGTTCAGCCGGCTGCAACTGGATCTCCGCTGACTTGAGGTTGGCGCTGGAGAGGTACATCACGCGGTTGACGATTTCATCGGTCCAGCCGCTCTGGTGCATGGCCAACGGCGCATTGGTTACCGGCGGCAAGGCGTTGGCGGTTTTCGGCGTGGCGGCCTGGGTCAATGCAGCCAGGCGGTTGGCGAAGTCGTCGACACGAGTGTCGCTGCTGGCGTTTTTCAGGTCCTTGAGGCCGTCCTCGATCAACCCGCCGAAGGCCTTGTCACCGCCCGTGTCAGTGCTGTCCTTGGTGGCTTGCTGGTCGACCATATTGGCCAGGCCGGCGGCAAAGTTCTGTGCGGCGGTGGGTTGATCCTGAGTTGGCGCCGGGGCGGTTTTGGCCTGGGCCTGACTGCTGGCCGAGACATGACCGCCCTGCTCCATCGCCAGGCGCACGGCTGGCATGGCGTCCAATGGGTCGGCTTCCGGATCAAAGACCGGCTTGGCTTCCTCGGTGGCCGCGACGGGTGCCGCGACTACCGGCTGGGTCTTGTCATCCTTGGCTGTGGTGACAGGCGCCGGGGTTTCCACCGGCACTGGCACGGCGACTGGAGTGACGGTGGCAATCAGAGCCGGATCGACCACCGGGTCAGCTGGAGGCTGCTGTACCAGGGTCGGGTCGGTTGACGCTTCGTCATCCTTGCTGGCGCTGTCGTCAGTCTTGGCCGGCGGGGTGGCAGGCAAGGGTTTGCCGCTATCGGCAACGGCTGGCGTGCTGGCGGCAGGTTTGTCGCTGCTTGCCGCTGGCTTGGCACTGGCGTCGGAGGACTTGCCGGCGGTGGGCTTGGGCGAATTGTCGTCGGCCTTGGTCGTGGGTTTGGAAGCCTGGTTGGCGAACACTTGAGCGAAGCCAGGGCCCTTGTCCCGTGGGTCCGCAGCCGCTGCCGGTGGGTTGGCGGCGGGCGCTTGAGGCTTGGCCGCGGGGGCAGCCTGAAGGAGCGAATTCGGGGCGACTGGCATAGGTAAAGGTCTCCACTGCATGGGGGTCGGGGATGCAGTATTGGGAGGTAGAGCAAGAGTTGGGCCAGGTTTGGGGTCGGTTGGTTTTATTGAGTACATATCCGTTTTTTAGGTAACGGCTGATATTGGTTCCGCCCTTACGGCGGGTCACTTTTGAAAAGAGCCCAAAAGTAACCAAAAGGCTCTTGCCCCAACACTCGGTACCTCGCCTAGGCTCGGTATGCCCGTAATCCGACAGTGATTCGGGGGGCCGCCGCCCCGCGCCATCCATGGCGCGGGGCGGCTAAACCGGCATCCCTGCCGGTTTACCCCCCAAATCCCTGTCGAATTCCGGCCAGCGTGTTTGACGGGGCGCCTAAGATCAAGATCAAAAGCAAGAGCACAGCGGCCTGACAGCCGGCTTGAGTGGTGTGAAGCAAAGGCAAAGGCAAACGCGGTTCATTGTAGGAGCTGGCTTGCCGGCGATGGTCGTTAACGATGACGTGGGGTGTCTGGATGAACGCGGCGTTCTCACGTTTTTCGCCGGCAAGCCGGCTCCTACAGGGACCGCGTATCCACGATGCGAAGCGAGTCGCTCTTGATCTTGATCTGAGGCGCCCCGTCAAACACGCTGGCCGAACGCAGGCTTTGGAGCGTGGGTAACCCGGCAGGACGCCGGGTTAGCCGCGCTGGGCCAAGGATGGCCCATCGCGGCGGCCCACGCTCCAAAGCCGGAGTGAGGGCACACCGAGCCTAAGCGAGGTGCCGAGTGTTGGGGCAAGAGCGTTTTGCTTACTTTTGCGCTGTTCAAAAGTGAGCCGCCGTAAGGGCGGAACCAATACCAGCCGTTACCGCAGCAACGGATATGTACTCATTCAAATCTGAAACCGCTGCCGCTCCGTCTCATACAACGGCTTCACCAACGCAAACTCATGATCAATCTGATCCACCAACGCCCCCAAATCTGCATTGGACTCAACAGACTCCACCTCCAACCGCTGACACAACTGCGCCAACCTCACCGCCCCAAGGTTCCCACTACTCCCCTTGAAACTATGCGCAATCCGCCCCAACGCCTTCGCATCATCCCTAGCCTTGCGCAGCGCCTCGACACGTTTCTGGGAATCATCAAGAAAGGTATCAAGCAACTTCGGATACTCGCCTTCCATGACTTCCTGCAACCCCGACAACACCGCCGGGTCCAGATGTAGATCAACCACTTGCTCGCTCCTTGATCAAGAATCGGCGGATTATGCCAGAGCCTCCCAGCAAAACTCCACGCAGACACTACGCCCACCATCCGACCAGCCTACATCGCTGCTCAATTGCCGCACCAGGCTCAAACCCCGGCCAGACAGACGGTCCATATCCAGCGGCCGCGCCAGCACCTGCTCCACATCAAACCCCAGACCGCTATCCTCAATGCGCAGGGTTATCTTCCCACCCGCCCCAACCGGCACCACCTGCACATGCACCCGTATATACCCACTGTTCAGTTGCGCCAGGCGGTCATTACGCTGACGGTAATACTCGGCAAACCCTTGAGCATCACACTTGAGACGCGAATCCAGCCCCAGCACCCCATGTTCCAGCGCATTCGAATACAGCTCCGCCATCACACTGTAGAGCGCCCCGCTCTGCTCGCGCAGGCCATGGATCTCCAACAACAGTTGCAGCAGATAGGGCAACGGGTTGTAACGCTTCAAGGTTTCAGCGCGAAACTCGAAACTCACCGACCAATCCAACGGACACGATTGCCCGCTGTCCGCATACAACGGCCCCGAGGCACGCAGTTGCTGGCCAGGCTGCAGGGTGATTTCCACCATGCTCACGTCATCGCGCACTTCACCGCGAAACGCCGCCAGTGCCTGTTCGATATCTTCAAATAAACGATCAGGCTCGCGATTGGCAGCAAACACCTGCTGTAAACGTTCGGCGCCGAACAATTGGTCGTTGGCATCTGCGGTATCCAGCACCCCATCGGACAACAGGAACACCCGATCACCCAGGGCCATCGGCCAGACTTCAGTGCGATCATCAAAGGCCTCAGCCGACAGCACCCCCAACGGCAAATGCCGCGATTCCAGCGGCGTGCGTTTGCCGGTGGCAATTTCATGCACGTAGCCTTCGGGCATGCCGCCGCTCCACACCTCCACCACCCGCCGCTGCGTGCTCAGGCACAACAGGGTGGCGCAGCAGAACATGTCCACCGGCAGGATGCGTTTGAGCTTGGCGTTCATCTCGCGCAGGGTTTGTGCCAGGCCGTAACCCTTGGCGGTCATGCCGTAGAAGACTTCCGCCAGGGGCATGGCCCCCACCGCCGCCGGCAGGCCATGACCAGTGAAGTCGCCGAGCAGCACGTGCATGTCGCCGGACGGCGTATAGGCCGCCAGCAGCAGGTCGCCGTTGAACAGCGCATAGGGCGATTGCAGGTAGCGGATATTCGGCGCGGCATTGATGCAGCCCGAATGCGCGACCTTATCGAACACCGCCTTGGCCACCCGCTGCTCATGCAGGAGGTAGTCGTGATGCTTGGCGATCAGGTCGCGCTGTTGCAGGACCGTGGCCTGCAACCGGCGCAGGCGGTCCATGGCGTTGATTTTCGCCGCGAGAATCAACTGGTTGTAGGGTTTTGGCAGGAAGTCATCGCCGCCGGCATCCAGGCACTGGGCCAGCGCTTCGCTCTCGCGCAGGGAAGTGAGGAAAATCAGCGGCACCAGCTCTTCGCCCGCCAACTGCTTGATTCGCCGTGCTGCCTCAAAGCCGTCCATCACCGGCATCAGCGCATCCATCAACACCAGTTGCGGGCGCTCGCGGGTAAACACCTCGACCGCTTCAGCGCCATTGGTGGCCGTAAGTACCTGGTGACCCTGGCGCCGCACGATGGTCGACAGCAACAGCAAATCGGCGGCGCTGTCTTCGGCGATCAGGATCGTCAGCGGTTCGAGGACCGGGGCCAGGGCGCTCAACTGATGTCGAACAGTTTGTCGAAGTTGGAGATGGCGAGGATCTTGCGCACGTCGGAGTTGCTGTTGATTACCTGGACTTCAGCATTATCGCCACCGGCATGGTCACGCAACAGCAGGAGCATGCCCAGGGCGGAGCTGTCCATGTAGGTGGCCTCCTTCAAGTCGACGACGTACAACTCGGGCACTTTGTAGAAACGCTCGTAGGCATCGCGAAACGCCTGATGGCTGCCGAAATCAAACCGGCCCTTGACCGCGATCATCAACTTCTTCCCATCCAGGGATACTTCTGACTCGACTGACATGCGACTGCTTCCTTGTCATTGGCAATGACACAAGGTTTAGCAGGCGAACCCGATCTGAGCAACACCACAAATCAACTGTAGGAGCGGGCTTGCTCGCGAATACGGCGTGTCAGTTGATATATTTGTGACTGACCCACCGCATTCGCGAGCAAGCCCGCTCCCACATTTAGAACTGGGACTGGCGTGGAAGGCGCTGGGACAGTTCGTCGAGCAGCTTTTGCTCGCGCTTGTCTTCAAGCGCGCGTGCTTCGTCGATATAACGCTGCACCAATTTGCGCAAACCTTCGACCCGGGCAAACGCTGCTTGCCAGCTCTCGCGGGCTTTATCGAGGTTGTTCTGGTGCCAGGCCAGGCTCTGGCGCTGCTGGCCGACGGCCGTTTCCAACTGATTGAGAAAGCCCTGGTAGCCCATCAACCACTGGCCCGAGACGCCTTTGCTGCCCCGCTCGATCCACTGCTGCTGGTACTCGCCGCGAAAACGCTCCAAGTCGCCCAGCTTGCTCTCCGCCAAACGGACTTGCCCCTGGAAATAACCCAGGCGCTGCACGGCGGTTTTCTCGGCCTTTTCGGCCATGTCCACCACCGGAGCCAGGCGTGCGGCGCGGCTGTTGGCCATGGCTTAACCGCCCGGCGCCGGGGCGAAGATCGATTGCAGGTGCGCTTCGCTTTCGCCCATGCTGATCTTGTCGTTGAGGCCCTGGCGCAGGTAGGTCACCAACTGCGGTTGCAGGGCGATGGCCAGGTCGGTGTCGCGATCGCCGCCAGCCACGTAGGCGCCGACGCTGATCAGGTCGCGGCTCTGTTGATAGCGCGACCACAATTGCTTGAATTGTTGCGCGCGGATCATGTGTTCCGGCGTCACCACTGCCGGCATCACCCGGCTGATGGACGTTTCGATATCGATAGCCGGGTAATGCCCCTCTTCGGCCAGACGCCGCGACAGCACGATGTGACCGTCAAGTACACCCCGCGCCGAGTCGGCAATCGGGTCCTGCTGGTCATCGCCTTCGGACAGCACGGTATAGAACGCGGTGATCGAGCCACCACCGGCTTCGGCGTTACCGGCACGCTCCACCAGCTTGGGCAACTTGGCGAACACTGACGGCGGATAGCCTTTGGTGGCCGGCGGTTCGCCGATGGCCAGGGCGATTTCCCGCTGGGCCTGGGCGAAACGCGTGAGCGAGTCCATCAGCAACAGGACGTTCTTGCCCTTGTCACGGAAATATTCGGCGATGCGCGTGCAGTACATGGCGGCGCGCAGGCGCATCAGCGGTGCATCGTCCGCCGGGGACGCGACGACGACCGAGCGCTTGAGGCCTTCTTCACCGAGGCTGTGCTCGATGAATTCCTTCACCTCGCGGCCCCGTTCGCCGATCAGCCCGACCACGATGATGTCAGCCTCGGTAAAGCGCGTCATCATACCGAGAAGCACCGACTTACCCACGCCGGTACCGGCAAACAGGCCCAGACGCTGGCCACGGCCGACCGTCAATAATCCGTTGATGCTGCGAATGCCCACGTCCAGCGGCACGCTGATGGGGTTACGGTTGAGCGGGTTGATGGTGGGGCCGTCCATCGGCACCCAATCTTCAGCCTTCATGCCGCCCTTGCCATCCAGCGCGCGGCCGGCGCCGTCGAGTACGCGGCCGAGCATGCTCATGCCCATCGGCAGGCGGCCGGTGTCGGCCAAGGGCACCACACGGGCGCCGGGGGCAATGCCCGCCAGGCTGCCCACGGGCATCAGGAAAATCTTGTTGCCCGAAAACCCCATCACTTCGGCTTCGACCTGCACCGGGTGGTAGCTGTCGTCGTTGATCACCATGCAGCGGCTGCCCATGGCGGCGCGCAGGCCTTCGGCTTCGAGGGTCAGGCCGACCATGCGCAGCAGGCGACCTTCAAGGATCGGCTGGCCAGGCAACTCGGCGGCGTCGGTATAACCGCTCAAGCGCTTGGCGAAGCTGGTGCGATCAAGGCGCATCGGGGGCGTCCAGGTCCAGGCTGAGGTCCGGCTCGGCAGGGTTCAGCACCTGCTCGTGGGCCTGGTCCAGCAGCTTGGCCATGATCTGGCTGATGCGGGTCTCCACCGTGGCATCGATGCGGCTGTGTTCGGTCTCGACGCGGCAACCACCGGGCTGCAGCGAAGCGTCCTCGACGATCCGCCAGGTTTCTTCATGGCGCTCGCGCAGGGCTTTGACCTGTTCGAAATCCTGAGGATTGATGTACAGCCGTACATTGCCGACACCCAGGGGCAGCAGCTTGAGGGCTTCGCGCATCACGCTTTCGATATGGCTGGAGTCCAGCACCAATTCGCGCTGGATCACTTGGCGAGCGATGTGCTGCACCAGCTCGACCATGGCTTTTTCGATTTGCGCATCCTGCTCGGCGATGGGGTCGAACAGCCCGCCCATCAAGCGTTCCAGGCTGGCCAGTCTGACGCTCAGCGCCTCCTCGGCTTCCTGGCGGACCTTGAGGGTGGTGCTGCGAAAACCATCTTTTTCACCCGCCGCGAAGCCCTCGTTGTAGGCCTCCTGGCGGATAGCTTCCAATTCTTCCAAGGTCAGTGGCTGGACTTCCTCCAGCGGCACTTCTTCCATCTCCGCCGGCGGCTCGATTACTGGCTCCGGTTCAGGCTCCGGCACATGCGGGTCGAAGCTGGGCAACGACCAGATGTCGAACCCACCGACGTCCCGCGCGCGAATCAGATCGCTGGGCGCCTCATCTTTGTTCGACATGAAAGGCGCCTTAGATCATTTCTTCGCCGCCCTTCCCGCCGAGAACGATTTCTCCGGCTTCGGCCATACGGCGGGCAATGGTGAGGATTTCTTTCTGCGCGGTTTCCACGTCGCTGACGCGCACCGGGCCTTTGGCCTCCAGGTCGTCGCGCAACAGTTCCGAGGCGCGCTTGGACATGTTCTTGAAGATCTTCTCTTTGACGTTTTCGTCCGAGCCCTTGAGGGCCAGCACCAGCACGTCGGAGGACACTTCGCGCAGCAACGCCTGGATGCCACGGTCGTCGACATCGGAGAGGTTGTTGAACACGAACATGAGGTCTTCGATCTGGCCGGACAGGGTGTCGTCGATCTCGCGGATCGAGTCCATCAACTGGCCTTCGACCGAGCTGTCGAGGAAGTTCATGATGTCGGCCGCGCGCTTGATACCGCCCAGGGTGGTACGCGAGGCATTCGAGTTGCCAGAGAACTGCTTCTCCAGAATCGTGTTGAGTTCTTTCAGGGCCGCCGGCTGCACGGTGTTCAGCGACGACACGCGCAGGATGATGTCCAGGCGCACTTTATGGTCGAAGTGGCCGAGCACTTCACCGGCCTGGTCCGGGTCGAGGTAGGCCACCACGATCGCCTGGATCTGCGGGTGCTCGTAGCGGATCACGTCGGCAACGGCGCGCGGCTCCATCCATTTGAGGCTGTCGAGGCCGCTGGTGTTGCCACCGAGCAGGATACGGTCGATCAGGCCGTTGGCCTTGTCTTCGCCCAGGGCCGAGGTGAGCATCTTGCGGATGTAGCTGTCGGAGCCAACGCCCAGGCTGGTCTGGTCGCCGACGATCTCGACGAACTCGCTCATCACCTGCTCGACTTGCTCGCGGTGCACATTGCGCATCTGCGCCATGGCCACGCCAACACGCTGAACCTCTTTGGGGCCCATGTGGCGCAGCACTTGGGCGGCGTCGGTTTCACCGAGGGACAGCAGCAGGACTGCGGCTTTGTCGACCTTGGTGAGCTTGGCAACAGCGGCTCGATTATCACTCATCTGCGTTGATCCACTCTTTCACGACCTGGGCCACACGGCCCGGGTCTTCTGCTACCAGACTCTTGATTGCATTCAGCTGAGCGTCGTAACCCTCGCTCGGGCTTGGCAACAGGATGCTTTGCGGGCCGCCGAGGCTGACGCGGTCGTTGGCCAGTTCGCCGTCGAGGCCGCCCATGCCACCCAATTCCACGTCGCCACCTGCAAGTGCAAGCTGTTTCTTGCCGTTGCCGGTGATGTTGTTGAGGACTGGGCGCAGCACACCAAATACCAGCACCAGGATGAACAACACACCCAGCACTTGCTTGACGATGTCCCAGAACCACGGCTGCGAGTAGAACGACGGTTCAGCGATCACTTCGCCACGCTCGGCGGAGAACGGCATGTTGATCACGCTGACACTGTCACCACGGCTGGCGTCAAAACCGACGGCGTCCTGCACCAGGCGAGTGAAGCGCGCCAATTCGTCGGCGGTCCATGGAGCACGGGTAACGGCGCCGTCAGCGGCATTGACCTTGACTTGGTCATCCACCACCACCGAGACCGACAGGCGATTGACGCGACCCTGTTGCTGCTTGGTGTGGCTGATGGAACGGTCAAGCTCGAAGTTCTTGGTGGACTGGTTACGTTTGTCCGCCGGGTACGGGGCGAGCATCGGCTGGCCAGTGGCCGGGTCCATGATTTGCTGGCCGTTGGCATCCAGCAGTGGCTGGCCTGGCTGAATCGCGCCAGCGCTGGCAGTAGCGCCACCGGTGGTTTGCGGCGCCGAAGCCGGGGCTGGCGGCTGGTTGCTCAATGCGCCCGGCACACCTTGCGGCGGGCCATTGGCGGCGGTGCGTTGTTCGCTGGTGGACTGCTCGCTGCGCAAGGCAGGCTGGTCCGGGTTGAATTGCTCGGAGGTCGACTCGACGGCGCTGAAGTCCACATCGGCCGACACTTCAGCCTTGTAGCGGTCGTTGCCCAGCACCGGTTGCAGGATGTTGTGCACACGCTGGGTGAGCATGCTTTCGACGCGGCGGCTGTAGTCGAACTGCTTGCCGGCTTGAGTCAGCGCGGAGTTTTCGCCCTGGTCGGACAGCAGGTTGCCCTTCTGGTCGACCACAGTGATCTGCGACTTGCTCAGTTCAGGCACGCTGGTGGCGACCAGATTGACGATCGCCAGGACCTGGCCAGGCTCCAGGGAGCGGCCCGCAAACAGTTCTACCAAGACCGAGGCACTTGGCTTGCGCTCGTCGCGCACAAACACCGAGCTTTTCGGAATGGCCAGGTGCACGCGGGCACCCTTGACGTTGTTCAGGCTGGAGATGGTGCGCGCCAGCTCGCCTTCCAGGCCGCGACGGTAGCGGGTGGCTTCCATGAACTGACTGGTGCCCAGGCCCTGGTCCTTGTCGAGGATCTCAAAACCGATGTTGCTGTCGGACGGGGTCACGCCGGCGGCGGCGAGTTTCATGCGCGCACGGGCCACATCGTCGGCCTTGACCAGCAGCGCCCCGGAGTTGGGCTCTACGGTGTAGGCGATGTCGGCGGCGGCCAGGGTTTCCATGATCTGCTTGGAATCCATGCCCGCCAGGCTGCCATACAGCGGCCGGTAATCGGGTTGCTGCGACCACAGCACCACGGCAAAACCAATCGCCACGCTGGCAGCCAGGCCGACCATCAGGCCCACCTGACGCAACATGGTCATTTCGGAGAGGTTTTCCAGGAACGACAGGCCAAACAGCGGCGGCTTGCCGTCTGCCTTGGCGGGTGCGTTGTCCACGACTGCTTCTGCCATGACTTAAATCTCGTCCTTAAACCGGCATCTGCATGATGTCTTGGTAAGCCTGAACCAGCTTGTTACGCACCTGGGTCAACGCCTGGAACGAAACGCTGGCCTTTTGCGAGGCGACCATCACGTCGGTGAGGTCCACGCCGCTTTTGCCGATCTCGAACGCGTTGGCTAACTGGCTGGAAGCTTGCTGGGTGTCACTGACTTTGTTGATGGCCTGGCCGAGCATGTCGGCGAAGCTGCTTTGGCCCAATTCCGGCGCTGGCGCGACGGATTTCGGTTGAGCCATGGCATCCATTTGCATGGAGCGCATATCCAACATCAACCGATTGAACTCAATACCCTGGCTCATGAACTTCTCTCTCCGACAACCCGCATGTTTTTTGACGCTACGCCGCAATTACTAGGGAAGGTAGCAACAAGGGTGCCAGCTCTGGTTCAACTCGTAAGAAAAGGCGACAAACCTTGTCGACCTTGTTACCGATTATGTGGCGAACAGATACGCTTCCACATCCATCCCTGCATCGCGCATCTGCGCCAGCTTGTAGCGCAACGTCCGCGGACTGATGCCCAGACGCTCGGCAGCCTCTTTGCGACGGCCGCGCTCGGAGCGCAGGGTGTCGATGATCATCTGGAATTCACGGCGACGCAGATCGTCGCCCAGCGCACCGGCCGTTTCGTTTTCGGCAACCATAGGCGCAGGGGCCAGGGTTGGCAGCGGCGCCGCACCGCTGCCCATGGCCAGGCAAAAATCCTGAGGCTGGATCAGGCCGCCCTGTTGCAGGATCAGCGCGCGCTGGATGGCGTTGTCCAGTTCCCGCACATTGCCCGGCCATGGATAGGCGATCAGGCAGGCTTGGGCCTCGGCCGACAGGCGCGCCTGGGCGTGCTTCATTTTTTTGACGTGGTTGTTCAGCAGACGCTCGGCCAGGGGAATGATATCCGCCGGGCGTTCGCGCAACGGGCGCCAGGCGAGCGGGAATACCGAAAGCCGGTAGAACAAGTCTTCACGGAAGCGCCCCGCCGCCACTTCGCCCGCCAGGTCGCGGTTGGTGGTGGCGACTACACGGATATCCAGCTGGATCGGCTTGCGCGCGCCGACGCGCTCAACCTCACGCTCCTGCAGCACCCGCAGCAACTTGGCTTGCAGGCCCAGGGGCATTTCCGAAATCTCATCGAGCAGGATGGTGCCGCCGTCGGCCTGTTCGAACTTGCCCGCCTGGGCCGCGATGGCGCCGGTGAAGGAGCCCTTTTCGTGGCCGAACAGTGTGGCTTCGAGCATGTTGTCTGGGATCGCCGCGCAGTTGATTGCGATAAACGGCTGCTTGGCGCGAGTCGATTGCTGGTGGATGTAACGTGCCAGCACCTCTTTGCCCGTGCCGGACTCGCCGGAAATCAGCACCGTGGAATCGCTGCGCGCCACGCGGGCCGCCAGTTCCAGCAATTGCGCACTGGCCGGCTCGAAGGCAATCGGGCCTTCGCCTTCACTGGCCGAAATCACGCCCAAGGCATGCCGCGCAACCAGCTCGATCAAGGCTTTAGGTTCGAAGGGTTTGACCAGGTAATCCGCCGCGCCCTGGCGCATGGCGTCGACCGCACGCTCGACGGCGCCATGGGCGGTCATCAGCAGCACCGGCAACTGCGGCTGGCGCGCACGCAGCAGGCTGAGCAACTGGTGGCCGTCCATGCCGGGCATGTTGACGTCGCTGACCACCAGGCTGAAGGACTCCTGCTCCACCGCCTCCAAGGCGTCCTCGGCAGACCCGACCGCCCGATAGTCATGGCCCGCCAACAGCAGCGTGTCAGCCAATGCTTCACGCAGGGCGCGATCGTCTTCCACCAACAGAACCTTGATAGCCATAACCTTTCTACTCCGCGCTTGCCGCGCTGGAAAACAGCGGCAAGGTCATCAATGCACAGGTGCCACGCCCAACACGGGAATGCAGTTGCAATTCTCCCTGATGGGCACGTGCCACTGCCTTGACCACGGTCAGGCCCAGGCCGGTACCGTTGGTCTTGGTGGTGAAAAAGGGTTCGCCCAGGCGCTGCAACACAGCGGGCTCGATACCACTGCCGCTGTCGCTGATGCACAGGCGCAGGTTTTGCCCGCGGTTGTACAGGTGCACCTTGAGCCGCGCACCGGGGCCGCTGGCCTGTGTGGCGTTTTCGATCAGGTTGAGCAGCGAACCCACCAGCGTGTCGCGGTTGCACAGCAGCTCACCGAGGTGGCTGTCGCACTGCCAGCGCACCTGGACGTCTTGAATATGGGCGGCGGCCGCCGCTTGCAGGGCCTGCATCAACTCGGCCGGCGTGATGCGGTCGGTCAGCGGCAATTCGCCGCGAGCGAACACCAGCATGTCGCGTACCTGATGCTCCAACTCGTGCAGACGCTCCTTGAGGCGACCGGCAAAACGCTGGTGGGTGGCGGTAGGCAATTGCTCATCAGTCAAATGACTGGCGTAGATCAGCGCCGCCGACAGCGGCGTGCGGATCTGATGCGCCAAAGAAGCGACCATGCGCCCCAGGGATGACAAACGCTCATGGCGCGCCAACTGGTCTTGCAGGTGACGGGTTTCAGTCAGGTCATTGAGCAACACCAGTTGGCCTGGCTCTGCGTCCAGGGAACGAGTGGCAATGGACAAGCGGCGGCCGTCTTTCAGGGAAATTTCGTGACCGTCGTCTTCACGCGGCGCAAAGCAGCGGGTGATGACATGCCGCCACAGTTCGCCTTCCAACGGCAGGCCAAGCATGTCGCAGGCCGCCGGGTTGGCTTCGCGCACACGGCCTTCTTCGTCGATGACGATCACACCGCCGGGCAGCAGCGACAGCAGGTTTTGCAGGCGGTTGGCCAAGCGTTCTTTCTCGGCCAGCTCTTCCATGCGCTGGGCACTGACCACCGCCAACTCGCCTTTGAGCTCAGAAACCCGGGCTTCGAGCAGGCTGTAGGAATCAGTCAATTGGCTGGACATCTGGTTGAACAGCGAAAAAGCCTGTTCCAGGCCCTGGCGGCTTTGCTGTTCTACAGAGGGAACCAGCCCTGCAATCGCAGGACCGGAAGAATGTTGGGCGGCGTGGGGCATCATGCTCTCTCGCTTGGCTGACCGTCAGTTAAACGGAACGTTGCGAGGGCTGTAGCAATACCCGTGCCGAAAAAAAACCACTGAAGTTTCAGTGATTTAAAAAACAGGCGTCAATCATCCGCCTGTTCATCACCTTCTTTGCGGCTCATGCCGTACTTGCGCATCTTCTCCACCAGGGTGGTGCGACGGATGCGCAGGCGCTCGGCGGCACGGGCGACGATGCCGTTGGCGTCGTCCAGGGCCTGCTGGATCAGGCCTTGTTCCAGGTTGCCGAGGTAGTCCTTCAGGTCCAGGCCTTCGGGCGGCAGCATCGCGGTGTTGCCAAAGTCTGGCGTATGGCCATTGATGGCGACGCGCTCTTCCATGTCGCTGCGCAGGCTGTCGACCAGTTGCTCGTCTTCGTCGTCGACGTAGCGGAATTTCTTCGGCAGCTCGACCACGCCGATCACGCCGTAGGGGTGCATGATCGCCATGCGCTCCACCAGGTTGGCCAGCTCGCGCACGTTGCCCGGCCAGCCGTGGCGGCACAGGGACATGATCGCGGCGGAGTTGAAGCGGATCGAACCACGCTTCTCGTGCTCCATGCGCGAGATCAACTCGTTCATCAGCAACGGGATGTCTTCCACGCGCTCACGCAGCGGGGCCATCTCGATCGGGAATACGTTGAGGCGGTAGTACAGGTCTTCGCGGAAGCTGCCGACCTCGATCATGCTTTCGAGGTTCTTGTGGGTCGCCGCGATGATGCGCACGTCGACGCTCTGGGTCTTGTTGCTGCCCACGCGCTCGAAGGTACGTTCCTGCAATACGCGCAGCAGCTTGACCTGCATCGGCAGCGGCATGTCGCCGATTTCGTCGAGGAACAGCGTGCCGCCGTTAGCCAACTCGAAACGCCCGGCACGGCTGGTGATCGCGCCGGTAAAGGCGCCCTTTTCGTGGCCGAACAATTCGCTTTCAAGCAGTTCTGCCGGGATCGCCCCGCAGTTGACCGGCACGAAAGGCCCGTCGCGGCGCTTGGAGTGATAGTGCAGGTTGCGCGCAACCACTTCCTTGCCGGTGCCGGACTCGCCAAGGATCAGCACGCTGGCGTCGGTGTCGGCCACTTGCTGCATCATCTGGCGCACGTGCTGGATGGCGCGGCTGGTGCCGACCAGGCTGCGGAACAGGTTGGGTTCGCGGTGACGGCCGCGCTCGCGGGCCTGGTCGTACATCTCGCGATAGACCTGGGCACGGTGCAGGGAATCGAGCAATTTGCTGTAGCTGGGGGGCATTTCCAGCGTGGAGAGCACCCGGCGGCGCTGGTCTTCGGGCAGGTCGACGGAAGAAATATCGCCCATTAGCAACACGGGAAGGAACTCATCCCAGGTTGACAGTGTCTTTAACAAGCCCAAAACAGCGCCAGGAGCGTTTACCGTCCCGATCAGCACACAAATGACTTCACGGCTCGATGACAATGAGCTGACCGCCTGCTGCCAATCATGGCTGCCGCAGGGCAGATTTTCTTCGCCAAGAAAATTCAAAATCACCGCTAAATCGCGGCGGCGGACGCTATCGTCATCAATCAGCAGAATTTTGGTTTCACGCCACATGCAATAGCAACTTCCCTAGTAAAACTTCCTGCCCCGGAGTGAGGGCAATCGAGACGCCTGTAAGACTTTGTACCTTACTAGACGTCTGAAATCTGAAAACAGCACTAGTTAAGTCAAAAATGCTGGCACAGTCAAATATATGACGCACCGTTCGGACTAACTGAGCCCATTCAGCCGAACAGATGGTAAACCTTTGACGCATTTTTCGCTTGGTTGATCTGCGACATCTCTTCGAAAATCGCCTGGCGTTCGCCCGTCGTCACCTCAAGCAATTGCTGGTAAACCGCCAGCAGGCTCTCAAGCTTTTCACGCAACGCATCCTCATCGACCGGCGCTTCACTGAGCACCTGCTCGATGACGTCGCGACAGCCCATGTCCAGTTCGCCGATAGCGTCCCAGTTACGGTCCGCCAACGCGCCCATCAGCGCCTCACGGGTTTCATCAATGCGTTGCAATGCTTGGCTCATGACGTATTCCTCAAGGCCGATGGCCTTATTCTGCCGCGCCTTGTGGCGCGCCGATGGCATCCCAGCCTTCTTTAACGGTAATCATCAAACGCGCTACTTCGTCGATCATCTCGGCATCGTTGTGCAGATTCGCTTCCATAAGACGGTTAGTCATGTAGGCATACAGACTTTCCAACTGCTGAACGTAAGCCGGGTTATCGCTCTTTTCCGCATCCAGGCCGTCACGCAGGCCGATTACGATATCAATCGCCTTGCCGAGCATCAGGCCCTTGGTCGCGATATCGCCGCGCGCCAACGCACCTTTGGCCTGGGCCATGCGGTCGAGGCCGCCTTCCATCAGCATCTGCACCAGACGATGAGGGCTGGCTTCGGAGATCTGAGCATGGGAATTGACCTTCTGGTATTGGCGAAGGGCTCTCATGGGATTCATGTTTCTACCTCGTGACAGGCGACAGCGAAAAGGATTTCAGTAACCAATATGTCGACTGGGTCGCAAAAAGCTTTAGCGCCAGTCGTCCTCCGATACAAAAAAGGCCAGGCAGGTTGCCTGGCCTTTTGCATTCACTTGGAATCAATTATTGGTCTTGGGGTTGTTCAAGGCGTTGAGCGTGGTCATGACGCTGGTGCTTTGCTGGCGCAGCTGGGCGACCAGGGTGTCCATGGCGTTGTACTTGTCGGACAGGCTTTTGGTCAGCAGGTCCATACGCTCGTTCAGGGTTTCCTGCTGCTTGCCCAGGTCTTTCAGGCTGTCAGACAGTGAGGTGGAACGCGTGGCCAGGACGCCAGTAGACGCCTTGGCGAAATCATCGGTCGCGCTTTTCATACGCGCCAGCATGCCATCCTTGCCGGTGAACATGCTATTGATGTCGGCACCGTTGGTTTTAACCGCCGCATCCCACTTCTTGTCATCAATCGTCAGCAGTCCAGTGGTAGAGCTGGTGCTGATACCAAATTGAGCCAAGGACTTGAACTGACCCGTCCCGGACAACTCATTGAACTCATTACGGATCGCGGCCTGCAGCGATCGCATGGTCGAGTCGCCTGTCAGGGCGGCTGGCGTGGTGCTGCCGTCCAGGTTCTTGGTGACCTTGGTTTCGGCATTCATGGCCGTAATCAAGGCGTTGTAAGTATCAATAAAGCCCTTTACCCCAGACTTCAGCGCCGTATTGTTGGTACTGACGGTGATGAGCGTAGCGTTTTTATCGCCGGACGTGCCCGTCTTGTAAGTTGAAGTTGCCACCAATTTGATGTTCACACCACTAAGGGCACCTTCGATATTGTTGGTCTTGGATACAGACGCAACACCATCAATGCTGTACTGCGCATCCTTGGGATAATCGACAACAGTGGAACCCACGTCCAGCCCAGAAGTGCCCGAAAGCGTGAGGTCCGAGCCCGTGCCCATGGTCGTCGAAGTAAGGATCAACCGAGAACCATTGGAGTCGGTCTGGATGTTTGCACTCAACCCCGATGTGCCGAACTGGGAATTGATCGAATCTCGCACCTGCTGCAAGGTTGCACCGGCCGGAACGCTGAGATCGTAATTCTTACCTGACTGGGAAATGGTCAACGTAGTCGGCTTGTTCGTGGCATTAACAACTGTCGAAGTGCCGCCAGTGAAGTTTTTACTCGACAACTTTGACGCCTGAGCCAACTGGTCGACGATCAGCCGGAAGCTACCATTCGACGCCGTATTACTGGCCGTCATGGTCGCCGTCTTCTCATCCGAAGAGGAACCGGTCAAACCGGTAAAGCTGCTGTCCTTGGACATGGTGTCCAGCGCACCACGAAACGCATCCAGCGCCGCCTGAATCTTGCCGATCGAAGACAGCGTGGTGGTCGCCTTCTGGGACGCGGTATTGATCTGCGTCTGCTTGGGCACCTTTTCGGCGTCCACCAAGGACTTCACGATCGCTTGCGTATCGATGTTTGAACCGATACCACTTACCGTTGAACCCGCCATCATCTATCTCCTGTTCGGTGGCTGCCGTTATCTTGACTGGTTATGCCTCAAGACAAGACAGCAACAAGTTTCATGCCAGCTCAGGCTTTGTCGTCAAACAACAGGTGGCTTGCGCTGGAAAGGTTCTGTGCCAGCTTCAGTGCCGTTTCCGAAGGAATCTGGCGAATCACTTCACCACTGTCGGTGGCGATGACCTTGACCACCACTCGATGGGTGGAGTCATCAATGGAAAAATCCAGACTGCGCTGGGCAGCTTGTACAAATTCGCGAATATCGGTTACTGCTTGTTCCAGGTCCGCGCGCTCAGGCTCTTTGCCTGTGGCTGGCGCTTCCTGGACTTTGGTGATGCTTTTGTCGGCAGCTGCTACCGGTGCAGGTGCGCCTTGAGGGGCAACCGGCGGATAAGACTGGTTCAGCTTTACACTCATGTCCATGTCCAATCTCCTCTAAACCGAAAAAACGGAAGGGCACGTAGACGCGCCCTTCCGTTAGTTACCAAGCGCTGGGATTACTGAAGCAGCTTCAGTACAGCGGATGGCAGCTGGTTAGCCTGCGACAGGATCGCGGTGGAAGCCGATTGCAGGGTTTGTTGCTTGGTCAGTTCGGCGGTTTCGGAAGCGAAGTCGACGTCCTGAACGGTGGAACGTGCAGCGGTGGAGTTCTTCTGAATGTTCTGCAGGTTGTCTGCAGTGGTAGTCAGACGGTTCTGGGTAGCACCCAGGCCCGAACGTACGCTGTCGATGGTGCCGATGGCCTTGTCGATGACAGCCAGGGCGTTCTGAGCGTTGTAGGCGTCAGTCACGTCGGTCTGAGCAACGGTGGTCTTCTGGGAAGACACGTCAGCAGAGCCGAACAGTGGAGCCGCGCTTGCGTCGGCAATGGCGTAGCCTTTGGACGAATCCAGCGAAACCTGGCCAGTAGCAACGGTCACAGTACCTACGGTACCCGACAAAGCGGTTGGCGCTTCAGCGGTGCCACCAGCGTTCATCGCGTATTTGCCGTTACCGTCTTTAACGTTTACGGAAATGGCTGCACCGCCAGTGTCGCTCGCGAAGGACAGGTTTTCGCCGGTGTCGGACTTGACTTCCAGGGTACCTTTGGCTTCGTCGTAGTTAACGCTGATGCCCAGCTTGGCAGCGTTGGACTTCAGTTGGTCAGCCAGGCCAGCGGTGTCGGTCACGCCTACGAACTTAACGGTGGAAGAGCCCACGGTCAGCGAGAAGTTGGCCGGTACACCTGCAACACCTACAACTGGAGGAGTAGCGGTAGGATCAGCGGTGATACCCTTGGTCAGGGTGGTGTCAACCGAGAATTTGACTTCAGTGCTGGCAGTAGCGCTGAGGCCACCGATGGCGCCGTTCAGGCCAGCAGCGATGGTCTTGGCCGAGTCGCCAACTTTGACATCAACTTTGCCAGTCTGACCGTTACCGGTAACGTTCAAGGTCGTTGCCGCAACGCCAGTCGCGTTCAGTGCGATTTTGCTCGACTTGATCTGCTGCGAACCAATGTTCTGGGCCGAAACGTTTTCCAGGCTCAGGTTGATGGTTTCGTTGGCGTTAGCACCAACCTGGATAGCTTTGGTACCGTACGAACCGTCCAGCAACTTCTGGCCACCGAAAGTGGTGGTGTTGGAGATACGGGTCAGTTCCGAAGTCAGAGCCTGGTATTCGTCGTTGTTCGACTTACGGTCGTCAGCGCTCAGGGAACCAGTAGCCGAGGACAGAGCCAGGGTACGCATTTTTTGCAGGATGTCGGTCGAAGCCTGCATCGCGCCTTCAGCGGTCTGAGCGATCGAGATACCATCGTTCACGTTTTTGACTGCTTGGCCCAGGCCGTTGATTTGGCTGGTCAGGCGGTTAGCGATCTGCAGGCCGGCAGCGTCGTCTTTAGCGCTGTTGATACGCAGGCCGGAAGACAGGCGCTGCATGGAAGTGGCCAGGGCGCCGCCAGCTTTGTTCAGGTTGCCCTGAGTAGTGATGGAAGCAATGTTGGTGTTTACTGTTAAAGCCATGACGAAATCCTCGTTGGATGGATACTGCGGCTTCCGGCCCTGGCAACCGCCGGGTGTGGCCTGAGAACCTACGTAATAGTTATCGTCGTGCTAGCCGGTTGCTTGAGGATTTTTTTTGATTTTTTTACTGGCGCCGTGCCACCCCTTGCAATTCAAGGGTTTACGCGGGCCCCAAACCCCGTTTTCATTGGGTTTTCTGGCGCCAAATAAAAAACGCCGAGGCTCTTTCGAACCTCGGCGTTTTTTATTGAAGCTATCAAGGCATCAAGGGCGATAGAGAATCGCCGAGCCCCACGACAGGCCCACACCAAAACCGCTGATTGCCACGCGCTTCCAGGTAGCGTCCATCACGTGCTTTTCCAGCAGCAGCGGAATGCTCGACGACACGGTATTACCGGTCTCGACCATGTCCTTGATGAACTTGTCCACGGGTGCATCTTCAAAACGACGCGCCACGGCGTCGACAATCGCCGCACTGCCCTGGTGGATGCAGAACGCATCGATCTCATCGGCCTTGAGATCTGACTCATTGAGCAGCTCATGCAAATGCGCCGGCACCTTGAGCAGGGCGAAGTTGAAGACCTGGCGGCCGTTCATGAAGAACACGCCGTCACTGACCTTCAGGTGCGGCGCACCGGAACCGTCGGTGCCGAACTTCGACTTGCCCAGCAACCACGGCGCATCTTCGCCCATCCAGGTGGCAGTAGCAGCATCGCCAAACAGCATGGTGGTGTTGCGATCTTCCGGGTCGACGATCTTGGAGTACGGGTCAGCGGTGATCAGCAGGCCGTTTTTCAGGCCCGCGGCTTCCATGAAGCCCTTCATCGCATAGATGCCGTAGACGTAACCGGAACAACCCAGGGAGATATCAAAGGCCGCGACGTGGGTCGGCAGGCCGAGCTTGTCCTGGACGATGGCCGCCGTGTGGGGCAAGCCCTCTTCATCACCGTTCTGGGTGACGACGATCAGCGCGTCAATGGATTCGCGTTTCAAATCCGGGTTGTTGGCAAGCAAAGCGTTGACCGCCTCGACACACAGATCGGAGGTTTCCTGCGCGGCTTCCTTGCGCGGCAGGAACGCCGAACCGATCTTGCCAATGATGAATTCTTCATCCTTGGCGAATTTGGCACCCTGGGCGTAGTTATCGATCCCGTCTGCCGGCACGTAACTGGCGATGCTTTTTATGCCAATCATTGTGGCTTCCCAATACTAAATAGCTGGAGAACACCCCTGGGCCACGCCCGGAGTGCTGACAATAAAGGGGATAACCCCATAAAAATCTCGCTGAAAGCCGTCTCGCAAGGACCCTGTGACGACTTATCCTTTTCACACGATACAGTGAAGATGCGCTTTATGACTCACAGGTCACTCAATTTTGTGTGCTTTATGCAAAACCTTCAAACAATTAAATCCCGGAAACGACAACGGCCCGCCCTGTTTCCAGGGCGGGCCGCTTGACGTAAAGCTATTTACATCTTGTTGAACAGGCTCAACTGCGAGATTTTCACGAAGGCCAACTGCGACGCCTCCAGCATGGTTTGCTGCAGGGTCAGGTTGATCGCCGCTTCGCCCATGTCGATGTTCGCCAGGGCGCTCATGGTCGATTTGTTGGCCAGCCCGACACTTTCGTTTTCGCTGGACTGCACGGTGAGCGCGTTCTGCCGCGCGCCGATGGAACCGCGCACGTTGTCCACTTGGTCCGCGGAACTGGTCAGGTTGCTGACAGCGGCGTTCAGGGCATCCTGCAGCTTCACCCGCGCGCCAGGAATACCGTCGGCCGGTTGCTCCAGAGCCTTGCGCAATTGGCTCAAGGTGTCGAGCGCACTCTGGGTTTTCTGGGTGCTGGCGCCGATCGCGAATTGATCACCCACAGCCGGTGTGCCACTCAAGCCAAAAGTCACACCGGCCACAGTGATCGAGTTCGGCGTGGTAGTGGTGTCGATGACGCCTGAATCAATCGGCTTGCTGTTGGCGTTGTAGGGCTGTGCAAACACCTGGAAGGCCGACGAATCAGTGTCGCTGAACTTGACCAGCACACCGCTGTTGGCCGGGAAGGTGCTGGCATATTTAGCGGGGTTGCTGACCGTGGCATTGGTCAGCTGCGTCGGCGACGTGTTGCTAGCGGTGCGGGAGACGTTAAACGTGTCCGGCTTGGCGGCCAGGGTGAACTCACGGCCTTTGACCATGGCATCGGCATCAGGCCCGGTGGCTTTGTCGGTCAGGTCGACGGTGATATCGAACTTGACCCCGCGTATGTTGATGCTGGCGCTGCCTTCCTTGGTGGAGTCGAACGTGCCATTACCCGGGAGTTGCGAGGTAATGTCGTTGTTGTCCTTGTCGGTCACCACGTACTGGGTGCTGCTGCTGAAGGTCACTTTGTACGGCTGACCGTCGGCGAACGACTTACTGTAGTCGACACTCGAGGTAATCAGACCGGCCGAGATGGCAACTTTGTTGTCATTCACCTGCGACGGTGTCGTCGCCGGAGGCACAGGGGCCGGCGTGGTGTATGTGGACTGGGTGCGGCTGTTGTTGGCCGCGCCTTCCAGAATGGTCTTGCCGGTGTCGCCCGTACGCACGGTCAACGTCTCGGAAACCTGCAGGCTCAGCTCGTTTTCGTCGCCCTGATAATTGTAGGTGCCGTCAATGTTGCGCGAGTACGGTGGCGTATCGGTCTTGGAGCCGGAGAACAGGTAGTTGCCCGCCGCATCCTTGCTGTTGAGCAAGCCCAGCAACTGGTCTTCAAGGGCACCCACTTCGACCGAGATGGATTTGCGATCGGCATCACTGGTCACGCCACCGGCCTTCAACGCCAACTGGCTGGCGGCCTGGATCGTCGCGCTGATCGCGGTCAACACGCTTTCTTCGTTAGTCAGCGAGCTCTGGATATTGGTGATGTTGCCACTGAACTGCGCCAGCATGTCTTTCTGCTGCTGCAGCATCAGCAAACGCTGCGCCGCCACCGGGTCATCCCCAGCGGTTTGCACGCGCACGCCGGAACTCGCCTGCTGCTGAGCCTGCACCACGCCGGCATAGTTGTTCTGGTACTTGGCGGCACTGGTGTCGAAATACTGCTGTGTAGAAATGCGCATCGTCCCAGACTCCCTTAAAGACTATTGATCAGCGTGCTGAAGGTTTCTTGCGCAGCCTTGATGATCTGCGACGACGCTGTGTAGTACTGCTGGAACTTGATCATGTCGCCCGCCTCTTCATCCAGGTTGACCTGGGACACGGAGTTGCGCGCATTTTTGTTAGCCGTCAGCAACGCGTTGGTGGCAGTCGTGTCCGTGGTGGCCGCTGCGGCCTTGGCGCCGACCGTCGAGACCAACTTGCTGTTGGCCCCGACCAGGCTGGTGCCGCCGGTGCCATCTGCTGCCACACCTACGGTCGCCTTGGTTTGCAGGTTCAGCAGTTCCTGGGCATTGCGGTTGTCGGACTTGCCACTGGCATTGAACGAAAAGGTGGTGCTGTCGCCATCGGTCGGCGAGCCAGCCACCGAGGTGTCAAAGCTGAAGCTCTTGGCCGGCACCACCAGGGCGCCGCTGGCATCGCGCATCGGTACGTTGATGCTGATCTTGTTGGCCTGCCCCGGAATAATGGTGCCGGTGCCGATCGGAGCGCCCTTGGCGTCGTTGATCGTATAGCTCTGGGTGCCGTCGGCCGCAGGCTTGCCAAATACCATCTTCACCGGCATCGAGTTTTCAATGCCGACGCGCAGTTGCGCGGTATTGGCGCCACCCTGGAGATCCAGCGGCACGGTCAAGGTCGGCGGCGTGAAGGTGCCGGTGCCCTGGTTGGTTTTGCTGGCCTCGCCTTTGAGCGGTGCAGCGAAGGCAATCTTGCTCGGGTCGGTGAGGACCGTGCCGATGTCCTTCGCGCCGCTGGCGGTCGGGCTGACCTTGAAGCTGTCACCGGCCGACATTGGGCCGTTTTTAAGTTCAAGGGTAAAGCCGTCGATCACCGAAGGCGGTGTGGCGGTGATATCAAAAGTACCCATGGCTTTGCCATCGGAGCGCTGCACCGTCACTTTGTTGAGATTGGTCGGGTCACTGAAGGTGACCTTATAATCGTAGTTGGTCAGCTTGCTGGTGTCCTTGATCGTCACACCCAGGCTACCGGCGCCTTGGTTGCCTTGACCGGCCACACTGCGCAAAGCCACTGCTGCTGCGCTATTGATGTCCTTGAACATCGACGCGCCGAACTCGCCATTCAGGTCGATGCCCTGCCCCAGCTGGCTGTTGATCGTATCGGCGGTGACGATGGCGATGCGTCCCAGGTCGTTGATGGCTGGCATCAACACGTCACTGCGATAGCGCATCAGGCCGCCGATACTGCCGCCACTGATCACATTGCCGATGTCTACCGCCGTGTTACCCGGCATGTTCATCTGAATGGTGTACTGGGTCGGATCGTCCTTGCCAGGCACTGCAGAAATCGAGTTGGACTGATCGCCCAGCACCAGCGATTGACCGGTGCCGGTGCTGACACTGAACACACCGTTTTTCTCGGTGGCGGTTACGCCGATCAGCTCATTGAGCGAGCGTACGGCCTCGGCGCGCGCATCCAGCAGGTTGGCCGGCGTGGTGTTCGACGCACCTTGCACCTGGTTGATCTGCTTGTTGAGGGACGCAATCGACGAGGTCAGTTGGTTGACCTGGTCAGCCATGGAGGTCAACTGACTGTTGATGGTCTCTTTTTGCTGGCTCAACTGGTTGGAGATCGAGTTGAACCGGTTGCTCAAGGTCTGGGCGCTGGTGAGCAGAATCTGGCGCGCCGACGTGTCGCTCGGGTTAGCGGATGCGGTCTGAGCCGCCGCGAAGAACGCGCTGAGCACGGACGACATGCCGGTGGTCTTGTCCGACAGCGTCTTGTCCACGGCGCTGACCTGATCCAGATACGCCTTGGCATCGCTGTTGAGCGAGGTGCTGTTCTGGTACGCCGCGTCGAGAAACTCGTTATACACCCGGCGTACATCGGCCAGGGTGGTGCCACTGCCGATGAACACGCCACCAAACTGATTGGCCGCGTTGGCGTTCTGGGTGGTCTGCTGCCGTGAGTAACCCGCTGTGTTGGCGTTGGCAATGTTGTTACTCAAGACCGACAACGATCCTTGAGCGGAATTGAGTCCTGACATCCCGATACTGAGCAAACTCATGGTTCAGACCTTATAAATGTGTGGTTGCGCCAGCGGCAGCGTAATTCTGGTAACTGTCCATCGTTTTGGCGATCTGCGAAATCTTGCTGGCATAGGCCGGATCGGTGGCGTAACCGGCTTTTTGCAACTCGCGCACAAACTGTTCCGGGTTGTCGGCCGACTTCACAACTTCTTTATAGCGATCATTGCTTTGCAGCAACGTCACCAGGTCATGGAAGCTGTCCTGATAGGAGTCGTAGGAACGGAACTGTGCCGTCTCCTTGACCATCGCCCCATCACGGAACTCGCTGGTGATCGCGCGAGCCTGGCCGCCCTGCCAACTCTGGCCGGCCTTGATGCCGAACAGGTTGTGGCTGCTGCTGCCATCTTCGGCGCGCATCACCGATTTACCCCAGCCGGTTTCCAGGGCAGCCTGGGCCACCAGGTACTTCGGATCGACACCAATACGCGCGGCGGCCGCCTTGGCCATCGGCAACATGGTGGCGACAAATTCATCCTGCGAACTGAAGGCTTTCTTCGCCGGTGCCAACGGTGGCTGGGCCACGGCGCGGCCGTAGACCTGCATGCGCCCGCTCGGCACGGCGAAGGTGCGCGCCGCACTGTTGACGACGTTGTCGTCAGCGGCGCTGTTACGCAATGGCGCGGCCTTGGCTTCGCCGGTCACCTGGGTGCTTGGCACAATGCCGGCAAGCAGGCGATCAGTCAGCTTGCTCGGTAAGGCGATGCGCCGCTGATTCATCAATTCCATGTCATTGCTATGGGCCGACGGGGCACCCGCCTGTGGCTCAGCCACGCGGTAAGCCCACAGCGGACGCTGGCCATTGGAGCGGCCCAAAGGCCCATCAGCCTGGGTGCCTGCGGCAATTTCTGTCGGCACATCAACTTTCTTCACAGGCTCAGCCGCCGCCGGGCCTTGCAAGGTGGCGGCCTGGGCCTCCACCGGTTTGTTCCTCTGCATCTGGCGCATCAGCACGTCGGCCAAGCCGATACCACCGCCTTCGCGGGACATCGAGACCGCCAGCTGCTGGTCGTACATTTCCTGGTACTGCTTGGCGGCGGGCGTGTTCATCGGGTTGTCCTTGCCCAATGCCTCGGTGGCCGAACGCATGGACTTGAGCATCTCGCTCAGGAACAGCGATTCGAACTCCTGCGCCACCTTGCGCATGTTGCCTTCGCTGTTCTTGTCGGCACCGACCTTGAGCTGGTTAAGCCGGTTCAAGTCGGAGTAAGACCCCGAGTCCGCCGTGCTGCTGATGCCGCTCTTGCGCATATCCATGGCCATGGCCTCAGATCACGATCAGGTCGGCTTGTAAGGCGCCGGCCTGCTTCAGTGCTTCAAGAATCGCCATCAAGTCGCCGGGCGCTGCGCCCACCTGGTTCACCGCGCGGACAATCTCATCCAGGGTGGTGCCGGGGCCGAACTTGAACATAGGCTTGGCTTCTTGCTGGGCGTTGACGCGCGAACGCGGCACCACCGCCGTCTGGCCGTTGGACAATGGCCCCGGCTGGCTGACGATCGGGTCTTCGGTGATGGTCACGGTCAGGCTGCCGTGGGTCACCGCTGCTGGCGATACCTTGACGTTCTGACCGATCACGATGGTGCCAGTACGCGAGTTGATGATGACTTTGGCCACGGCCTGGCCTGGGTCGACTTCAAGGTTTTCCAGGATCGACAGGTAGTCGACGCGCTGGCTTGGGTCCAGCGGCGCGGTCACACGGATCGAGCCGCCGTCGATGGCCTGGGCCACGCCAGGGCCGAGCATGTCGTTGATCTTGTCGACCACGCGCTTGGCGGTGGTGAAGTCGGAGCGATTGAGGTTCAGGGTCAGGCTGTTGCCTTGATTGAAACCGCTTGGCACGGTGCGCTCAACGGTGGCACCACCCGGGATTCGACCGGCTGACGGCACGTTGACGGTGATCTTCGAACCGTCGCGACCTTCGGCGTCAAAACCGCCCACCACCAGGTTGCCCTGGGCAATGGCGTAGACGTTGCCGTCGATACCCTTGAGGGGCGTCATCAGCAAGGTGCCGCCGCGCAAGCTCTTCGAGTTACCGATGGACGACACAGTGATATCCACCACCTGGCCCGGCTTGGAGAACGCCGGCAAGTCAGCACTGATCGACACCGCCGCGACGTTTTTCAACTGCACGTTGCCCGAACCCGCCGGCACCTTGATGCCGAACTGCGAGAGCATGTTGTTGAAGGTCTGCAAGGTGAACGGGGTCTGCGTGGTCTGGTCACCCGTACCGTTGAGCCCCACCACCAGGCCGTAACCGATCAACTGGTTGGAACGCACGCCGGAGATGCTGGCGATGTCCTTCAGGCGTTCGGCCTGGGCGACAGCGCTCAAGGAAAGCAGGAGTGCGGCCGCCATCAGCTGTTTGAAGTTCAAAGTGGCCACCTAGAAAGGGAACAGCGGGCTAAGGAAGAAACGGTCGAACCAGCCCGGCTGGCTTGCATCAGCGAACGAACCTGTACCCGAGTAGGTGATGCGCGCATCGGCAATCCGCGTCGACGGCACCGTGTTGTCGGTGGAGATGTCATCGGCGCGGACCATGCCGGCAATGCGCACCAGCTCGTCGCCGGTGTTGAGGGTCATCCACTTTTCACCGCGCACGGCGATGATGCCGTTGGGCAATACGTCGGCCACGGTCACGGTGATCGAACCGGTCAGGCTGTTGCCCTGCCCTGCCGCGCTCTTGCCGTTGGTGGCACGATCGCCGCTGTAGCCGGCGCTGAGGCTGAGGTCGCCGTCACCCAATGGATTATTGGTGTTGGGCACCGCGCCGAACAACGAGGTCAGGCCGAGGTTGGCCTTGCTGGTCTTGCCGATCTGCGAGTTAGCGTTCTTGCTGGCCTGGGTGCGCTCGTTCAGGGTGATGGTGATGATGTCACCGACCCGGAACGCCTTACGGTCGCTGTACAGGTTCTGTTCGAAACCGGCCTGGTAGATCGAGCCATTGTTGGCGGCCGCTGGCAACGGTGTGCGTGGCAACACCGGCGCGTAGTACGGGTCATTGGGTTTTGGCGTCGGGGCGACACAGCCCGCGAGCACGGCAATCCCACTCAATGCCAGAACAGAAACATAGCGATTCATGACCCTTACCTCACGGTGTTGCAGGCGCCTCAAGAGCGCCCCATAGACTTGATTACAGATTCTGCGTTACGAACGAAAGCATCTGGTCGGCGGTGGAGATCACCTTGGAGTTCATCTCGTAGGCGCGCTGGGTGGTGATCATGTTGACCATCTCCTCGACCGTGCTCACGTTGGAGGTTTCCAGGGTGCTTTGCAGCGTGGTGCCGAAACCGTTCAAGCCAGGGGTGCCGATTTGCGGCGCGCCGCTGGAGGCGGTTTCCAGGAACAGGTTGTTGCCCATGGCTTGCAGGCCGGCCGGGTTGATGAAGTCGGCGGTCTGCAGGTTGCCGATCACTTGCGACGCGGGGTTGCCGGCCACGGTGATGGACACGGTGCCGTCGTTGCCGACGGTGAAGGTCTTGGCGTCTGCGGGGACGACCACGGCCGGTTCCAGGGCAAAGCCGTTGGCGGTGACGATCTGGCCGTTGGAATCCAGGTGGAACGTACCGTCACGGGTGTAGGACGTGGTGCCATCCGGTTGCAGGATCTGGAAGAAACCACGGCCGTTGATGGCCATGTCCAGCGGCTGGCCGGTCTGTTGCAGGTTACCGGCGCTGAAGTTCTTCTGGGTGCCGACGATCTGCACACCGGTACCCAATTGCAGACCCGACGGCAGTTCGCTGTCCTGGGTGGACTGGGCGCCCGGCTGCTTCTTGATCTGATAGAGCAAGTCCTGGAACTCGGCACGGTCACGTTTGAAACCCGTGGTCGACACGTTGGCCAAGTTGTTGGAAATGGTGGTCAGGTTGGTGTCCTGGGCGGACAAACCTGTTTTGGCAACCCATAGAGCCGGAAGCATGCTGTTCTCCTTCGTGCGCCTGTTTGTTGGCGCTGCATCGCAAAATTAGTGAGTGGGCTGCAATCAGCTCATCTGCATGACGCGCGTCATGGCTTGGTCGTCTTCCTTGGCGCTGTTCATCATCTTGATGTGCAGCTCGAACTGCTTGGAAAGCGCCAGCACCGCGGTCATTTCTTCCACCGCGTTGACATTGCTCGCCTGCAGGAAGCCCGAGGTCAGCGTGACCGTCGCGTCAGCCTGGGCCGGCTGGCCATCCTTGGTGTGGATAGTGCCGTCGAGGCCTTTATTCATGTTCTTCAGGTCCGGCTGGACCAGCTTGATGCGGTCCACTTCAGCCATCACGCGCGGGCCTTCACCCATGGCGCGGATGCTGATGGTGCCGTCGGCACCCACTTCAATTTTCTGCTGGGGCGGCACGGCAATCGGACCACCATTGCCCATGATCGGCATGCCGTTGCCGGCGCGCAGCACGCCCAATGCATCGACGTTCATGCTCGCGCTGCGTACATAGGCTTCGCTGCCGTCCGGGGTCTGCACAGCCATCCAGCCATTACCGCTGACGGCGACGTCCAGGTCACGGCCGGTCTCGATCATCGCGCCAGGAGAAAAGTCAGTGCCCGGGCGCTCAGTCAAGGCAAACGCCCGCGCCGGAAAGCTGTCACCGAACACCGGCATCGAACGTGCCTGCTCCAGGTCACGTTGGAAACCATTGGTGGAAATGTTCGCCAGGTTGTTGGCATGGGCCTTCTGCGCCAGAGCATTCTGGCTGGCGCCGGTCATTGCCACATAAAGGTACTTGTCCACGCTCTTTCCTCTTTCTGACGGACGCTTGCCGCCCACCGCTGTACTGATGAGGCTTAAGCAATTTGCGAACCAACTTTTGAAAAGAAGGTGAAGTACAGGCGGGGCGGGGGTTTGCCGTGAGGTGGAGAGATTTCTGGATTGAGCGCGAGTCGAAAAAACGGCGGACTACTGCCGCCTGCGGCAAACACATGTCTGGAAAACGACGAAGATCCGATTTGGGAGCGGGCTTGCTCACGAATGCGGTGGTTCACTCACTCATGTGTTGAATGACACACCGCATTCGCGAGCAAGCCCGCTCCCACATTTTGACCGCGTAGTGTCCGCGAATTATTTATCGGTCTTCAGGATTTCGTAATCGCGCAGTTTATTGGCGATGGTGGTGTGGGATACCCCCAGTCGCTTACCCAACTGCCGGCTGCTGGAATGCTCAGCGTACAAGACTTCCAACACCGCCTTCTCAAACCGCCCGACGATGTCATCCAGGCCACCCTCCAGCGAGAAATCGCCAAGCGGCTGACGCACGCCGTAATCCGGCAACCGGATATGTTCGGCCTTGACAGTCCCGCCGTCACATAACGACACCGCCTGGAACAACACGTTTTCCAACTGCCGTACGTTGCCCGGCCAGTGGTAGTGGCTAAGGCGATCCATGGCTGCTGGCGCCAGCTTGGGCAACGGGCAGCCGATCTGGCGACTGGCCTGGTCGAGAAAGTGATCAACCAGCGGCGCCAAACCATCGAGGCATTCGCGCAGCGGTGGAATATGTAGCGACAGCACGTTGAGGCGGTGATAAAGGTCCTGGCGGAATTCGCCACGGGCACACAGCTCGGACAAGTCCACCTGGGTCGCGCAGATCACGCGCACGTCCAGGTACACCTCTTCATCGCTGCCTACGCGTCGGAAGCATCCATCCTGCAAAAAACGCAGCAACTTCACCTGTAGCCGCGCGCTCATCTCCCCGACACCATCGAGAAACAACGTACCGCCCGCCGTCAGTTCCAATAGCCCCAACTTGCCTTCGGCCCGTGCGCCTTCGAATGCGCCGGGACCGTAGCCGAACAGCTCGGTCTCGGCCATCGACTCTGGCAAGCCCGCGCAATTAAGCGCCATCAACGGCGATTGCCCACGCGGGCTGGCCAAGTGACAGGCGCGCGCCAGCAGTTCCTTGCCGGTGCCGGTTTCGCCTTCTATTAATAGAGGCGCATCCAGCGGCGCCATGCGTCGGGCTTCGCGCACCACGGCGGCCATGACTTTGGAGCTTTGGAAGATGCTGTCAAAGCCACGCAGCTCCTGCTTGCGCACGTTGTAGATGCGCTCACCGACGCGGTCGGCGCGGTGCAGGGTCAGCACGGCACCGGCCATGGCCTCGCTGTCATCATGCTCGGAGGATTGCAGCGGCGCGATGTCCGCCAAGAACACGTCGCCCTTGACCTTGACCCGCAGACCGTTGATCCGCGATTTGCTCGCGCGCACCAGTTCCGGCAAGTCGAAGTCCTCGGCATACCGCGACAACGGAATGCCCGGCACCTCATCCACCCGTACCCCGAGCAACTGCGCCGCCGCGCGGTTGGCGGCGACGATAGAGCCGCCCATATCGATGGACAGTACCGGGAACTCCAGCGCGCCGAGCAGTGCATTGAGCTCCATATGCCGACGCTCGCTGGGCATCAGCCCTACCCTTTTGACGCCGAACACTCCGGCAATCGCCTCGAACTGCGGGCGCAGCGCCTGGAACTGCATGTTCACCAGATTCGGGCAAAACAGGTAGATGGCATTGCCATGCTCACCGCCGACCTCGCCCTTGGCGACGTTGACACCGTATTCCACCAACAGGTTGAGGATGTCCCGCAGGATGCCGATGCGGTTCTGGCAGTGCACTTTGATACGCATGAAGAGGCCCGAAAAGTGGGGAGGCGCCGCGTCTTTTTGTCGCTGGGCGCAGATAGTCGTCAAGATTATGTTACAGCTTGCAGGCTTTTCCCAGCCCAATGCAGCGGCCAGCCTCACAAGCGTAACGAATACTTTACGAAAAATGGTAAGTTTTCCTACGCAACGGCGTTTTAAACGAGTGGAATCCGGCCGCGCACGGGTTATCAATAAGCTCATCGCAGGACATAACAAGAACGAATGCCTAGCAGGAGAGCCGTATGAAGCAGACGCAGTACGTGGCCCGCGAGCCCGATGCGCAAGGTTTTATCCACTACTCACCGGAAGAACATGCGGTGTGGAACACCCTGATCACTCGCCAGTTGAAAGTGATCGAGGGTCGCGCCTGCCAGGAATACCTGGATGGCATCGACAAGCTCGGCCTGCCCCATGACCGCATCCCGCAATTGGGCGAGATCAACCAGGTGCTGGCCGAAACCACCGGCTGGCAAGTCGCCCGTGTGCCGGCGCTGATCCCCTTCCAGACGTTCTTCGAGTTGCTGGCCAACAAGCAGTTTCCAGTGGCGACGTTTATCCGCACCCGCGAAGAACTGGACTACCTGCAAGAGCCGGACATTTTCCATGAGATCTTCGGCCACTGCCCGCTGCTGACCAATCCTTGGTTCGCCGAATTCACCCACACCTACGGCAAGCTCGGCCTGGCGGCCACCAAGGAGCAACGCGTGTACCTGGCGCGCCTGTACTGGATGACCATCGAGTTCGGCCTGGTGGACACGCCCGAAGGTCGGCGCATCTACGGTGGCGGCATTCTGTCGTCGCCCAAGGAGACGGTGTACAGCCTGTCGTCCGAGCCCGAACACCAGGTGTTCGATCCACTGGAGGCGATGCGCACGCCGTATCGCATCGACATCCTGCAACCGCTGTACTTCGTCCTCCCCAACCTCAAGCGCCTGTTCGAAGTGGCCCAGGAAGACATCATGGGCATGGTGGAGCGCGGGATGCAGCTGGGTTTGCATGCCCCGAAGTTTCCCCCAAAACCCAAAGCTGCGTGAACCTTACATCTTGAGGCCAGGTGAGTCTGTTCCCTGGCCGCGCGTTGCTTTAGGGTGACGCTACTGATCTTCAAACACTCGAATTCAGGACACCATCATGACCACCTTGAACCAAGCCCACTGCGAAGCCTGCCGTGCCGATGCCCCTCAAGTCAGCGACGAAGAACTGCCGGTACTGCTCAAGCAGATCCCCGACTGGAACATCGAAGTCCGTGACGGTGTGATGCAACTGGAAAAGGTCTTCCTGTTCAAGAACTTCAAATTCGCCCTGGCCTTCACCAACGCCATGGGTGAAATCTCCGAAGCCGAAGGCCATCACCCAGGCCTGCTCACCGAGTGGGGCAAGGTCACCGTGACCTGGTGGAGCCATTCCATCAAGGGCCTGCACCGCAACGACTTCATCATGGCCGCGCGCACCGACGAAGTGGCCAAGGACGCCGAGGGCCGCAAGTAATGCATTTCGATGCCATTGGCCGCGTACCCGGCGACCCGATCCTCGGGCTGATGGACCTGTACGCCCAGGATGCCAACCCGAATAAGTTCGACCTCGGCGTGGGTGTCTATAAGGACGACCAAGGCCTGACGCCAATTCCACACTCGGTAAAACTGGCCGAACAGCGCCTGGTGGACACACAAACTACCAAGACCTACATCGGCGGCCACGGCAATGCGGCGTTCGGCAAGCTGATCAGCGAGCTGGTCCTCGGCGCGGACTCCGCGCTGATCCGCGAGCGACGTGCCGGCGCCACCCAGACCCCAGGCGGCACCGGCGCCCTGCGCCTGAGCGCCGACTTCATCGCGCAAAACCTGCCTGGTCGCGGCGTGTGGCTGAGCAACCCGACCTGGCCAATCCACGAAACGATCTTTGCCAAGGCCGGGATCCCGGTGAGTCATTACCCTTACGTGGGCGCTGACAACCGCCTGGATGTGGCGGCGATGCTCGCCACCCTGTCCAGCGTGCCCAAGGGCGACGTGGTGCTGCTGCACGCCTGCTGCCATAACCCGACCGGTTTCGACCTGTCCCAGGACGACTGGCGCCAGGTGCTGCAGGTCGTGCGCGAGCGCCAGTTGCTGCCACTGATCGACTTCGCCTACCAAGGCTTTGGCGATGGTTTGGAGCAGGATGCCTGGGCGGTGCGGCTGTTTGCGGCCGAGTTGCCGGAAGTGCTGGTCACCAGTTCGTGCTCGAAGAACTTCGGCCTGTACAGCGACCGTGTCGGCGCGTTGATCGTGTGCGCGGCGGATGCCGAGAAACTGACGGATGTGCGCAGCCAACTGGCCAACACGGCGCGCAACCTGTGGTCGACGCCCCCGGACCATGGTGCTGCGGTAGTGGCGACCATCCTGGGCGATGCCGAGCTGAAAACGCTATGGAGCAACGAGGTCGAAGCCATGCGCTCGCGGATCGCACACCTGCGTTCGGGCTTGGTTGAGGCGTTGGCGCCACACGGTCTGTCGGAGCGGTTTGCGCATATCGGGGCGCAGCGTGGGATGTTCTCCTACACCGGATTGAGTGCCGAACAGGTGAAGCAACTGCGCGAGAAACACAGCGTGTACATGGTGAGTTCGGGGCGGGCTAACGTGGCGGGGGCTGATGCCACGCGGTTGACGCTACTTGCCGAAGCCATCGCCGACGTTTGCCGCGACTGACACCTCACCCTGTAGGAGCCGGCTTGCCGGCGATGGCGCCCTCAACATTGCCATCGCCGGCAAGCCGGCTCCTACGAGGGAGGTTGTGTTTCAGCCAGCAACCATTTCGGCTTTGAGCTGCGCCTCCTTGGCCTGCGCATCCGCCAACCGATATAACTCGATACTCCCATCCCAGTGCTCGATCAACGCTGTGCACGACTCCACCCAATCTCCGCAGTTGAGGTAATCCACATCGCCCACCTTGCGAATCTCCGCATGGTGGATATGCCCGCACACCACACCATGCAACTCGCGCTTGGTCACCTCATGGGCGATGGCTTCTTCGAAATCGCTGATGAAGTTCACGGCCGTCTTGACCTTGTGCTTGAGGTACGCCGACAGCGACCAATAGCCATAGCCGTAGCGCGCACGCCAATGGTTCAGCCAGCGGTTCAGCGTGAGGGTGAACTCGTAGGCCGAGTCACCGAGGAACGCCAGCCAGCGGTGGTAGCGGGTGATCACGTCGAACTGATCGCCATGAATCACCAACAGATGCCGGCCATCGGCAGTCACGTGCACCGCTTCGTCCACCAATTGGATATTGCCCAGGATCAGCTTGGAATAACGACGCAGGAACTCATCATGGTTGCCGGTGACATAGATCACCTCGGTACCGCGCTTGGCCATGGTCAGCAGACGGCGGATCACGTTGGTATGGGCTTGGGGCCAATACATGCCGCCACGCAGTTTCCAGCCGTCGATGATGTCACCGACCAGGTAGACCTTGTCCGCGTGATAGCCCTTGAGGAACTGCGATAAATGTTCGGCCTGGCAATCCCGGGTGCCCAGGTGCACATCGGAAATCCACAGGGTACGAACCCGTTGCTTGCGGCTGGGCTTGGCGAACTCGGCACTGGTCATGGGCATCCCTCGACGGTGTTTTCGCGAGCTTGCGCTCTGGCGATTAATAGCCCATGACAACTGTGCGTCAGTCTGATGACAGCGCTCAGGGCCCGCAAACCGTTGTAGACTGCCAACTTGCCGCCCAGGAGACCGCAATGGGACCCACCCTCGCCCTACGCCACTACGTCGAAGCGCCCCTCGCCCACAGCCATGACCATGCGCAGCTGGTATTCGGCCTGTCCGGGCACCTGGACCTGGAGGTGGACGGCCGTGGCAGCCAAGTGCGCGAAAGCAGCGTGATGGTGCTGCCCTTCTCCGCCCACCATGCGTGCGGCAGTCGCGATGGTAGCCGCTGCCTGGTGCTGGATGTGCCCACTGAGCATTGGGTGCTGCAATCGTTGGGCGAGCATGCCGAGGCCAGTCGCCGTCTGCTCGACCAACCCACGCGGTTGGCCCTGGACACGCGGCAAAGCCAGTTGGTGCACTGGCTGGCGCAGAGCCCGGTGGATGACCCGCTGATCGTCCAGCAGGGCGCGGTGCTGTTACTGGCCAGCCTCAATCATCCGCTGGCTCAACCACTGCCGGGGCGGCGCCTTCCGTATGCGGCGTTCAATGCACATATCGAACGGCATGTTGCGCACCCACTGCAGGTGGCCGACCTGGCGCGTATCGCCGATCTGTCGGTGGCACGCCTGCACGCACGTTTTATGGCGGAATGCGGGCAAACACCGATGGACTACATCCGCAGCCGTCGCCTGCACATGGCCTTGGACCTGTTGCGCAAGACACCGCTGCCCATCGGTGAAATTGCCGATCGCGTCGGTTACGCCTCGCAAAGCGCCTTCGCCGCCGCGATGCTGCGAGAGTTTGGCGCCTCGCCGGGCGCTTTGCGTCGCAACCCGTAGAAAGAGTTTCGCGATAAACACCGCGAGCCGGGCGACAGACACCCACGCGGGCGACCCACTAGACTGCGTTTCTGTCACCCCCATGACTCAAGGATCGCAATGACTCCCCGTTCAGCCCTCGGCGCCCTGCATATCGGCGCATTGATGTTTGGCCTCACCGGCGTATTCGGCAAACTGGCGGCCGCCTCCCCGGCCATCATCGTCTTTGGTCGCGCCGTGTTTGCCGTAGTAGCACTGGCGGTATTCGCACGGTTCGCCAGCAGCACCGCCTGGAAAACCCTGGAACTGCGCGACTGGCGCCGGCTGCTGATCAGCGGCGTGTTGCTGGCAGCGCACTGGGTGACCTTCTTCATTGCCGTGAAAGTAGCCGGCGTGGCGGTTGCAACCTTGGGCTTCACCGCATTTCCGGCCTTTACCGTGATCCTCGAAGGGCTGATTTTCCGCGAACGCATTCGCGCCAACGAAGTGGTGCTGGTCGTACTGGTCAGCGTCGGCCTGGTGTTGGTTACCCCCGACTTCAACCTTGCCAGCGAAGCCACTGGCGGATTGCTCTGGGGGATCGCCTCGGGGTTGCTGTTTTCCCTGCTGTCACTGAACAACCGCGCCAGTTCCGGACGTATCCCGGCGGTGCAGGCAGCGCTGTGCCAGAACGTGGTGGTCGCCGTGTGCCTGTTGCCCGTGGCGGCGCCCGATCTGACAGAGGTGCGAGCAATTGACTGGCTGTGGATCGGTTTGCTCGGGGTGTTCTGCACGGGTCTGGCCCACAGCCTGTTTGTCGCAAGCCTCGCGGTGATCAAGGCGCGCACCGCTTCGGTGGTGTTTGCCATGGAACCGGTCTACGGCATCACCGCGGCCTGGCTGCTGTTTGCCGAAACCCCGACGTTGCGCATGCTGTTGGGCGGCGTGTTGATAATCGTCGCAATCGTGCTTTCCGGATTGATGGGCGGTGCCAGCCAGGCCAAACAGCCTGCGGCGACGGCCTGATCTATACTTTGAATATCCGCAACAGTCTGCAGTCGTTCAACGGATAACCGACAGCTCGATGACAGCCTGGGTATTTTCTGAAGTTGCTGCACGCGAGTGGTCACAACCTCAACGCGATGCGGGAGCTTTACCATGGAAATGCTCATCAATTTGTTAGTGCAGATCATCAGCGGCGCCGTTGGCGGCAACATTGCCGGCATGACCAAACAGAGCCTCGGGACCGGGCTCAATACCCTGATCGGCGGGGTCGGCGGGCTGGTGCTCGGCCAAGTCGTCGCGGCACTCACGGGCACCTCGGGCGGCGAAGCCCTGGACGTGGCGGCAGTGGGCAGCAACATTGTCGGCGGTGGTGTCGGCGGGCTGGTACTGACGTGGGTGATTGGCTTTATCAAGCAAAAGATGGCGGCCAAATAACCACCGTGTCACCGCCCCACGGGGCGGTGATTTTCACTGGGTGCGGTCGTTATGCCCCAGGTCACGCTGCGGGTCGATCTGGTCGCGTACGCGCTGCTTGAGCACCTTGGCCTCGGGAAAACCGCCGTCCGCCTTGCGCTCCCAAATCTGCACGCCATCACACGTGATACGAAACGCGCCGCCGGTGGCCGGTTCCAGCGCCACTTTGCCCAAATCATCGGCAAACGTGCTCAGCAGTTCCTGCGCCAACCACGCGGCGCGCAGTAGCCACTGGCACTGGGTGCAATAGGTGATGACGATCTCGGGTTTGATCGAAGACATAATTTGAGAGGCTCCAGGCGTAACGGGCTCGGCGGATCGAGTGGCTATAATAGCGGCCTTTATCGCCCAGCCTCGAGATTCATGATGCGCCGCCTGCTGTCCTGCCTGTTTCTGTGCCTGCTCCCCCTTATCGCCGACGCCGTTGAACCGCCACGCCCGAAAATCGGCCTGGTGCTGTCTGGCGGTGCCGCCCGCGGGCTGGCGCATATCGGCGTGCTCAAGGCGCTGGAGGAGCAAGGTATACAGATCGATGCGATTGCCGGCACCAGCATGGGCGCGGTGATTGGCGGGCTGTACGCCTCGGGCTACAAGATCGATGAGTTGGAAAAACTGGCGCTGAGCATCGACTGGCAACAGGCACTGTCCGACGCACCGCCTCGGGAAGACGTGCCGTTCCGGCGCAAGCAGGATGACCGGGATTTCCTGGTCAAACAGAAACTCAGCTTTCGCGACGATGGCAGCCTGGGCCTGCCACTGGGCGTAATCCAAGGCCAGAACCTGGCGTTGCTGCTGGAAAGCATGTTCGCCCACAGCAGCAACACGCGTAACTTCGACAAGCTGCCGATCCCCTTTCGCGCGGTGGCGACCGATATCACCACCGGCGAGAAAGTGGTGTTCCGCAAGGGTCATCTGCCCCAAGTGATCCGCGCCAGCATGTCGATCCCGGCGGTCTTCGCGCCAGTGGAGCTGGACGGCCGGCTGCTGGTGGACGGCGGCATGACCGATAACATCCCGCTGGATGTGGCGCGGGAAATGGGCGTGGATATCGCTATCGTCGTCGACATCGGCACCCCGCTGCGTTCACGCAAACAACTGGCGACGGTGGTGGACGTACTCAACCAATCGATCACCCTGATGACCCGGCGCAACTCCGAAGAGCAGCTCAAAGACCTGCACCCCAAGGACGTGCTGATCCAGCCGCCCCTCGCCGCCTATGGCGTAACTGATTTCGGCCGCGCCAAGGACATGATCGATGCCGGTTACCGCGCTACCCGCGCCCTCGACACGCGCCTGGCCCACCTGCGCCCCGCAGAGCCGATCGACCCGCAACTGGTAGCCGCCCGCACACCCGGCGAACGCACGCCGGTCATCACCGCCATCAACGTGGAAAACGACTCGAAAGTCAGCGACGACGTGATCCGCTACTACATCCGCCAACCCCTGGGCGAGCCGCTGAACCTGGGCCGCCTGCAATCGGACATGGGCACCTTGTACGGCCTGGATTACTTCGAGCAGGTGCAATACCGCGTGGTGAAAAAGGGCCAGGACAATACCTTGGTCATCAGCGCGCGCGGCAAACGCAGCGGCACCGACTACCTGCGCCTCGGCCTGAACCTGTCAGATGACATGCGTGGCGACAGCGCCTTCAACCTCGGCGCCAGCTACCGCATGAACGGTATCAACCGCCTCGGTGCCGAATGGCTGACGCGGGTGCAGATAGGTGATCGCCAAGAGCTGTACAGCGAGTTCTATCAGCCTATGGACACCGGCTCGCGTTACTTTGTCGCGCCGTACATCAGCGCCCAGGCACAGAACGTCGAGCTGATCCTGGACAACGACCCCATCTCCGAATATCGCCTGGAACGCTACGGTTTCGGCTTGAACGTCGGACGGCAGATCGGCAACAGCGGCGAGATCCGCTTCGGCGTCGGCGAAGCCTGGGGCAAGGCGGATGTGCGCATCGGTGACAGGGATTTGCCCAGCGTGAGTTTCAGCGAAGGCTTCTATGAACTGAAGTACTCCTTCGATTCCCTGGACAACGTGTACTTCCCCCACACCGGCGAAGACATCGGCCTGGCCTACCGCGAGTTCGAACCCGGCCTGGGCTCGGACCAGCGCTACCGTCAGTGGGAGTTCAAGCTCGACAAAGCCATGAGCCGCGGCCCGGACACCTTGGTACTGGGCGGGCGCTACGGGCGCACCCTGGATGATTCGGACGTGGTGATTTCCAGCTTCCTGCTGGGCGGTGCGCGGCAGTTGTCGGGCTTTCGCCAGGACGCGATCTCGGGGCAGAACATCAGCCTGATGCGCGCGGTGTACTACCGCAGGCTCACACCGCGTTCGTACCTGCCGCTGGATTTCCCGCTGTACCTGGGTGCGTCACTGGAACGCGGCCGGGCGTGGAACAACGACAATGAATTCGACAGCGGCTACATCAACGCGGCGAGTATTTTCCTGGGCTTTGATACACCGTTGGGGCCGCTGAATTTCAGTTATGGGTTCAATGATGATAATCAGAAGGCGGTGTATCTGAACCTGGGGCAGACGTTCTAAACGTCTTACGCTGAACCCGACGGCTAAACGCGCTTGATGTGGTGAGCGGGCTACACCCGCGCTGGGCTGCGAAGCAGGCCCATTGCGGTCACCGCGTTTTTTCCGTGAGAAATTAGTCGCCTGTTTTTGGGGCCGCTTCGCGCCCCAGCGCGGGGCAAGCCCGCTCACCACAACAGCCCGCTCACCAGACGAAGCCCGCATGCCACAGCAAGCAGCGCGCCGGGTATTCCTCAGGATTTCTCCAGATTCGCCAGGATGTGCCCATGCACGCGCATGCACACGCTCAAATCAGCTTCATCCACTCCCACGAACAGCTCATGCCGTAGCGCGGTAGCGATGGTTTCGATTTGTTCGATCAGCGGCCGGGCGGTATCGCACAGCAGGATGCGCTTGGCACGGCGGTCTTCCACCACGGCCTGGCGTTGCACCAGGCCCTGGCCTTCTAGGCTGTCCAGCAGGCGGGCCAGGGTTGGCCCTTCAACGCCGACGCTTTGCGCCAGCTCACGCTGGGTGGGTGCTTCTTCAAAACGAGCGAGGTGCAGCAGCACCAGCCAGCGCGCCTGGGACAGGCCAAGCCCCGCCAGCCGGCGATCCAGCTCGGCGCGCCAACCACGGGACATTTGCGCCAGTTGCATGCCAAATCGGTGTTGATCGGTTAACGGCATAAAAAACTCATGTTTAAGACTGAAAATAAAGTGTGGCTAATTATTAGTCAGCTAAGCATGAGCTTTGCCCATAGGCAAGAGTTGCTATGTACTGATTCGTTACATTGTCGTAATTGGCGCACTAAATCTCGAATTCAGACTGCAAAGCCGCCCGCACGCAGTACAAGACACCTTCAGGAACACGCCCCGTAAACAGCGGTGCAATCTCCGCAACAGGTGGCAATTCGCCCTCTCCGTCCAGGAACGCATCCTGGATTTCGCCGAGCAGATCCTCTGGCAAATCAAGCGCCTGCTCCAACGACAACTGCTGCTTGCCGATGGATTCGGCAAGCAAGGTGTAGACGTTCTTCTCCGAGCATTGCAACTGGCCGGCGATCTGGATCGGGGTCATGCCAGCGCGTGCCAGGCTGATTAGTTCATGGCGAATATCGGCGACTTCCTTCGGTGCTTCGGCCTGGCCGCCGAGCACTTCGAGGAACGCCTGGCCGTAGCGCTCCAGCTTGCGTGCACCGACGCCGCTGACCCTGGCCATTTCCGACATAGTCGTAGGTTGCTCGCGCAACATCTCCAACAGCGTCGAGTCGGGGAAAATAACGTACGGCGGCACGCTGTGTTCCTGGGCCAGTTTGCGGCGCAGGGTGCGCAGGGCTTCCCACTGTTCGCGTTCTTCGCCACGTACAAGCTGACTGGCCTGGCTGGTGCTGGTCTTGGCGGTAGTCTGCGGCTTGAGGTCGCGGCGCAGCTCCAGCGTCACTTCCCCCTTGAGCAGCGGACGACAACTGTCGTTCAAGCGGAGGCCGCCGTACCCTTCGATGTCGATATCCACCAGGCCGCGCGCCACCATCTGCCGGAACAGCGAGCGCCACTCGCCTTCGGCGCGGGCCTTGCCGACGCCGTAGACCGAGAGTTTTTCATGGCCGAAGCTGCGTACTTTCTCGTTGTCCTTGCCCAGCAACACATCCACCAAGTGACCGACGCCATAACGCTGGCCGGTGCGATAGATGGCGGACAAACCCTGGCGTGCCGGCTCGGTGGCGTCCCAAGTCTGCACGCCGTCGGTGCAGTTATCACAGTGGCCACAGGGTTCGGGCATGTCTTCGTCGAAATACGCCAGCAAGGTCTGGCGGCGGCAGCGAGTCTCTTCGCACAGCGAGAGCATGGCGTCGAGTTTGTGCTGCTCCAGGCGCTTGTGGCGCTCGTCGCCCTCGGAGTTCTGCAACATCTGCTTGAGCATCACCACGTCTTGCAGGCCGTAGACCATCCACGCATCCGCCGGCAAACCGTCACGGCCGGCACGCCCGGTTTCCTGGTAGTACGCCTCAAGGGATTTGGGCAGGTCCATGTGCGCAACGAAGCGCACGTTGGATTTGTCGATGCCCATGCCGAACGCGATGGTGGCGACCATGATCAGGCCTTCCTCGTTGAGGAAGCGCTTCTGGTGAGCCGAACGCGTGTCGTTGGGCAGGCCGGCGTGATAGGGCAGCGCCGGGTAGCCTTGCTCGCAGAGAAACGCAGCCACTTCATCGACCTTCTTGCGCGACAGGCAATAGACGATGCCCGCATCGCTGCGTCGCTCGGAAAGGAACGCCAGCAACTGTTTGCGCGGCTGCTCCTTGGGCACGATGCGGTAGAAAATGTTCGGTCGGTCGAAGCTCGACAGGAAGCGCTCGGCGTTCTGCAGGTGCAGGCGCTCGACGATTTCTTCGCGGGTACGCTTGTCGGCAGTGGCGGTCAGCGCAATACGCGGCACATCGGGAAACAGCTCCGCCAATTGGCCGAGCTGCAAATACTCGCGGCGGAAGTCATGACCCCATTGGGAGACGCAATGGGCTTCATCGATGGCGAACAGGGCGATTTCCAGGCTCTGTAAAAACGCCAGCATGCGCGGCTGCACCAGACGCTCGGGCGCCAGGTACAGCATCTTCACTTCACCGCGCTTGATGCGAGCGGCGAGGTCACGCTGCTGTTCGGCACTGAGGGTGGAGTTCAACGATGCGGCGGCGACACCCAGCTCTTCCAGGGTTGCCACCTGGTCGTCCATCAATGCAATCAAAGGCGACACCACCACGGCCAGGCCATTGCGCAACAGCGCCGGCACCTGGAAGCACAACGATTTACCGCCGCCGGTAGGCATCAGTACCAGTGCGTCACCGCCACTGGCCACGCGCTCAATGATCGCACCCTGGCGGCCACGAAAACTGTCGTAGCCGAAGATGTCCTTGAGGACGCGTTGTGCCTGCTCGAGCATGTAAAACTCCAAAATAGTGCCGAAATCCCTCTGTACAGGCTGGCCGAAAAAAACCGCTTTCACGGGAAATAATCCGTAAGCGAAGTTTTCGCGCACTGGGCTTGGCCTGCAAGGGCATCACAAAACGCGGCAGTATACCCGAGCGTTACCCGCCAAAGGGCGCCACTGACGAATAGCGGGCGCTATCTAAAACCTGGCAAATATGCAGTGTGGCTGGCCTGTGCGCTCAAGAAAGCCTAGAATTCAGCATCGTTTATTCCCAAGGTAGTCCTTCAATGTCCTTCGCTGAGCAACTAACCCGCCTGCAAGCCTTCCTCGACGCCGATGAGCTGCATGACGAGGCGCTGGACTACGTGGCCGCCCACGGCTACCTGACCGCCCTGTCGATCTGCTCCGACGTCGTCCCCGACCGTGAATGGATCGATGCACTGTTCGCCGAAGAGCCGCACTACGCCGATGCTGCCCAACGCGAAGAAATCGAATCCACCCTGCTGGCCCTCAAGGCCCACATCGGTCGCCAACTGGCCTCCGACGAGGAATTCGAGCTGCCATGCGAACTGGACCTGGGCGAAGAACCGGATGATTCCGACCTGCGCGGCTGGTGCATCGGCTTCATGGAAGGCGTGTTCCTGCGCGAAGCCGCCTGGTTTGAAACCGCCGAGGAAGAAGTCAGCGAAATGCTGCTGCCGATCATGGTCGGTTCGGGCTTGTTCGACGACCAGCCTGAGTTCGCCGACATCGCTGCCGACGCCAACCTGATGGACGACATGATCGTTCAGATCCCGGAAGCCCTGACCGCGCTGTACCTGCTGTGCAACGCACCTGACGAAAAACCGGCGATCCTCAAGCCACGTCACCACTAAGTCGCTTGCCCGTGACACCCATGGGCAATCGCTCTCTGCTCCTGCGCTACCTGCTCCAGGCCATCGGCTGGCTCAGTGTAGCGTTGGGGGTGATCGGCATTTTCCTACCGGTATTGCCGACTACGCCATTCCTGCTGCTCGCCGCCGCCTGCTTCGCTCGAAGCTCCCCGCGTTTCTACCATTGGCTGGTGCAACACCCGCGCTTGGGGCCGTGGATCCGTGACTACCTGGATGGCAATGGTATTCCCCTCAAAGGCAAGGTCTACGCCATCGGTTTGATGTGGCTGAGCATTGGCGTGTCCTGCTACCTGGTGCCACTGCCGTGGGCGCGCGGGTTCATGCTGACCAGCGCGGTACTGGTGACGGTCTATATCCTGCGCCAAAAGACCCTGCGACATAAGAACCCACACGACCTTGGTCGACACTGACTAACCCCAGGCATTCTGCGAGACTGTCCAACCGGGCCTGGAATGCCTGGGTGTTCTTATGTGCGGAGTTACCATGACGTTGTCCAGCGGGCTGATCGCCGCCGTTGCCCTGGCCTATATGGCCATTATGTTTGCCATCGCCTTCTACGGTGACCGCCGCCGCGCGCCATTGCCGCCGCGCATGCGCGCCTGGGTGTACAGCCTGTCGCTGGCTGTTTACTGCACCAGCTGGACATTCTTCGGCGCTGTAGGTCAGGCTGCCGAGCAGCTGTGGGCATTTTTACCGATCTACCTGGGACCGGTACTGTTGCTGGTGCTGGCCCCTTGGGTGCTGCAGAAGATGATTCTGATCAGCAAGCAGGAAAACATCACCTCCATTGCTGACTTTATTGCCGCGCGCTACGGCAAGTCCCAATCCTTGGCCGTGGTGGTTGCACTGATCTGCCTGGTCGGCGTGCTGCCTTATATTGCCCTGCAACTCAAAGGCATCGTGCTGGGGGTCAACCTGCTGATCGGTGCCGGGGCCGACACCACGGGCACCCGCGCCCAGGACACCGCGCTGATCGTGTCGCTAGTGCTGGCGCTGTTCACCATTGTGTTTGGTACGCGCAATCTCGATGCCACGGAACACCACCGTGGCATGGTGCTGGCGATTGCCTTTGAATCGCTGGTCAAGCTGTTTGCGTTTCTGGCGGTCGGCGCGTTTGTGACCTACGGCCTGTACGACGGTTTCGGCGACCTGTTCAGCCAGGCCATGCTCGCGCCACGGCTGGAGGAATACTGGAAAGAGACCGTCAACTGGCCCTCCATGGTGGTGCAGACCGGCGTGGCCATGATGGCGATCATCTGCCTGCCCCGGCAATTCCACGTCACGGTGGTGGAGAACATCGACCCCCAGGACCTGCGCCTGGCTAAGTGGGTATTTCCCGCCTATCTGATTCTTGCCGCACTGTTTGTAGTACCGATCGCCTTGGGCGGCAAGATGATGCTGCCCAGCTCGGTACTGCCGGACTCCTACGTGATCAGCCTGCCGATGGCCGAAGCTCATCCCGCGCTGGCCGTGCTGGCATTTATCGGTGGCGCATCAGCCGCCACCGGCATGGTCATCGTGGCGAGCATCGCCTTGTCGACCATGGTGTCCAACGACATGCTGCTGCCCTGGCTGCTGCGTCGTTCCAGCGCCGAGCGGCCGTTCGAAGTGTTCCGCCACTGGATGCTGTCGGTACGCCGGGTGAGCATCGTGATCATTCTGTTGCTGGCCTACGTCAGCTATCGCTTGCTGGGCTCCACCGCGAGCCTGGCGACCATCGGCCAGATCGCCTTTGCCGCCGTGACCCAACTGGCTCCGGCCATGCTCGGTGCGCTGTATTGGAAACAGGCCAACCGACGCGGGGTGTTCGCCGGGCTGGCAGCCGGTACTTTCCTGTGGTTCTACACCTTGGTCCTACCGGTGACGGCGAAAAGCCTGGGCTGGTCCCTCAGCCTTTTCCCTGGGCTGACGTGGATGCATTCCCACCCGCTGGGCCTGTCCGTCACCTCGTTGACCTTGGGCACCGTGTTCTCCCTGGCGGGTAACTTCACGCTGTTTGTGTGGGTGTCGATGCTGTCGCGCACGCGGGTTTCCGAGCACTGGCAAGCCGGACGTTTCATCGGTCAGGAAATCAGCCAACGCGCCAGCGCTCGCTCGATGTTGTCGGTGCAAATCAGCGACTTGCTCAGCCTGGCGGCGCGCTTTGTCGGTGAAGAGCGCGCCCAGCAAAGCTTTATCCGCTTCGCCTATCGCCAAGGCAAAGGCTTCAACCCTAACCAGAATGCCGACAATGATTGGATCGCCCACACCGAGCGGCTATTGGCTGGCGTGCTGGGGGCATCTTCGACACGTGCCGTCGTAAAAGCTGCTATCGAAGGGCGGGAAATGCAGCTGGAAGACGTAGTCCGCATCGCCGACGAAGCGTCGGAAGTGCTGCAATTCAACCGCGCGCTGCTACAAGGCGCCATCGAGAACATCACCCAGGGCATCAGCGTAGTCGACCAGTCCCTCAAACTGGTGGCCTGGAACCGGCGTTATCTTGAGCTGTTCAATTACCCGGACGGGCTGATCAGCGTCGGCCGACCGATTGCCGACATCATCCGCTACAACGCCGAACGCGGGCTGTGCGGGCCGGGCGAGGCCGAAGTGCATGTGGCGCGACGCCTGCATTGGATGCGCCAAGGCCGTGCGCACACCTCCGAGCGCTTGTTCCCCAATGGTCGGGTGATCGAGCTGATCGGCAACCCGATGCCCGGGGGCGGTTTTGTTATGAGTTTCACCGACATTACCGCGTTCCGCGAAGCCGAGCAGGCGCTCACCGAGGCCAACGAAGGTTTGGAACAACGGGTGACCGAGCGTACCCATGAACTGTCGCAACTCAATGTGGCGCTCACCGATGCCAAGGGCGTGGCCGAGTCCGCCAGCCAGTCGAAGACGCGTTTCCTGGCGGCCGTCAGCCATGACCTGATGCAACCCTTGAATGCCGCACGGCTGTTTTCCGCTGCCCTCTCCCACCAGCACGACGGACTGTCCAGCGAAGCCCGGCAATTGGTGCAGCACCTGGACAGCTCACTGCGCTCTGCCGAAGACCTGATCAGCGACCTGCTGGATATCTCACGCCTGGAAAACGGCAAGATCAATCCGCAACGCCAGCCGTTTGTACTCAACGAACTGTTCGACACCTTGGGCGCAGAGTTTAAAGCGCTGGCCCAAGAGCAAGGCTTGCGTTTCCGCCTGCGCGGCAGTCACTTGCGCGTCGACAGCGACATCAAGTTGCTGCGGCGCATCCTGCAGAATTTTCTCACCAACGCTTTCCGTTATGCCGACGGCCCAGTGCTGCTTGGCGTACGCCGACGCAAGGGCGAGCTGTGCCTGGAAGTGTGGGACCGTGGCCCCGGTATCCCGCTGGATAAACAGAAGGTGATCTTCGAAGAATTCAAGCGCCTGGACAGCCACCAGACCCGCGCGGAGAAAGGCCTGGGGCTGGGCCTGGCAATCGCCGACGGCTTGTGTCGGGTGCTCGGCCATCGGTTGAGCGTGCGTTCATGGCCAGGCAAAGGCAGCGTGTTCAGCGTGCGTGTGCCGTTGGCGCGCAACCAGGCCAGCCCGCAGGTCAAGACGCCACAGGAAACCGGACTGCCGTTGAGCGGTGCACAGGTGCTGTGTGTGGATAATGAAGAGAGCATCCTGATCGGCATGCGCAGCCTGTTGACGCGCTGGGGCTGTGAAGTGTGGACCGCCACCGACCAGGCGCAATGCGCGGCGTTGCTCGCCGACGGTGTGCGCCCGCAACTGGCACTGGTGGACTACCACCTGGACCATGGCGAAACCGGCACTGAGCTGATGGGCTGGTTGCGCGCGCAATTGGCCGAGCCGATTCCCGGCGTGGTGATCAGCGCCGACGGCCGACCGGAAATGGTGGCCGAAGTGCATGCGGCGGGGTTGGATTACCTGGCCAAGCCGGTGAAGCCTGCAGCGTTGCGGGCACTTTTAAGCAGACACCTACCTCTGTAGGAGCGAGCTTGCTCGCGAAGAACGCACAGGCAACACGGTCATTCAAAACGCCCGCGTTATCGTTGACGTTTTTCGCGAGCAAGCTCGCTCCTACAAAAGGCGATCGTTTATTCAGGCAGATGGGCCACGCCATCTGAATCCGTCATCGCCCGCTCCAGCAAATCAGCCGGCAGGCTTTTACTCGCCCGAGCACCCAGCAAGCGCAATTGCTCGGTGCGGCTGACCAGATTTCCGCGTCCATCTGTCAGCTTGTTTCGCGCCGCGCTGTAAGCCTTATCCAACTGCTGCAAGCGGTTGCCCACTTCGTCCAGGTCCTGGATGAACAGTACGAACTTGTCGTACAGCCACCCGGCGCGTTCGGCGATTTCCCGGGCGTTCTGGCTCTGACGTTCCTGCTTCCACAAGCTATCGATCACGCGTAGGGTCGCGAGCAAGGTGGTCGGGCTGACGATCACGATGTGGCGGTCAAACGCTTCCTGGAACAGGTTGGGCTCGGCCTGCAATGCAGCAGAAAACGCCGCCTCGATGGGCACGAACAGCAACACGAAATCCAGGCTGTGCAAGCCTTCGAGGCGTTTGTAATCCTTACCGGCCAAGCCTTTGACGTGGTTTCGCAGCGATAGCACATGCTGCTTCAGGGCTGCCTGGCCGATGACTTCATCCTCCGCCGCCACGTACTGTTGATACGCAGTGAGACTGACCTTGGAGTCCACCACCACCTGCTTGTCGCCGGGCAACATGATCAATACATCGGGCTGGAACCGCTCGCCATCCGGGCCTTTGAGGCTGACCTGGGTCTGGTATTCACGACCCTTCTCCAGGCCTGCATGCTCCAGCACCCGTTCCAGGATCAGCTCTCCCCAGTTACCTTGGGTTTTCTGGCCCTTGAGCGCGCGAGTCAGGTTGGTCGCCTCGTCCGACAGACGCAGGTTGAGTTGCTGTAGGCGCTCCAGCTCTTTAGCTAGGGAAAAACGCTCGCGCGCCTCGTTCTGATAGCTTTCTTCCACGCGTTTTTCGAAGGACTGGATGCGCTCCTTCAGCGGATCGAGCAATTGGCCCAGGCGTTCCTGGCTGGTTTCGGCGAAGCGCTGTTCGCGCTCATCGAAGATCTTGCCGGCCAGCTCGGCGAATTGCGCACGCAGCTCATCGCGCGAGCCTTGCAGGTCGGTGAGGCGTTGTTGATGGCTATCCTGCTGTTCACGCAATTCGGCGCGCAAGGCGGCCGACAATGCATCGAGGCGACGCAGCTCGGTTTCCTTGGCGCTGCGATCAAGGTTCCAGGCGTGGGCAGCATCGCGGGCATTGTCACGATCGATTTGCAGCAACTCGACCTCGCGGCGTACTGCTGCGAGATCGGCTTGCTTGGCGGCGTTGGCCTGGCTCAAGTCGCTGATTTCATCGCGGCTGGCATCCAGCTGTGCGGCCAGGCCTTCCTGGGCCAGCTGTGCAGTGGCCAAACGCTCCTCGAGCAACTCCCAGCCAGTCATGCGTGCGGTCAACCGTCGCTGGAGCTGCCAGCACACGGCCAGTAAAGGCACGGCAGCGCCAGCCAGGCCCAGGGCAATACTGGTCCAGTCAAAAACCATAGACATGTCTGCCATCACCGAAAAAAAACAAGGTTAGCGGAGCACAGGGCCTGAGGACAGCTCAGTCTTCGACCTGGCCCAATTCGCGCTGGGCGCGGCGGTCACCGGCACGGGCGGCCAGGCGTAGCAGGTCGTGGCCGATGCGGCGGTCGCGGGCATTCCCGCATTCGCGGCACATCAGTTGGCCCAGGCGGCTCTGTGCAGCGACCACACCTTCCCGGGCTGGCTGCTTGAGCAAACGCCCGGCGAAATGCTTGACGTTGGTGTTGTGGCCCAGGCGAGGACTGTCGAGCAACCACAAAGCAACTTTCAAGGAGAAGCGCTCGGGGGCGGTAACAGTTTGAGGAGTGTCGGTAACAGAAGGTGATACTGAGCGAAACTTCATAAAGCACTGTGGGACAGAACGGAAGGCGCGCCACTCTACTCTTTTTTTCGCACAGGTAAAGCTGAAAAAACTCTGCACGCCCGTTCTAGAGCAAGCGCTCGGGACAATCCACAGAAGCTGTGGATAACTCAGTGGACAACCCTCCTTTAACTCGCGCAAAGCCCCATGGAATGGGGGCCGCAGTCAAACTGACGATTTTTTCACCAATAAAAAAAAGCCAGATTTTTCATTGACTTAAATTTTCATTGCAGGCAAATGGCGGTCTCGCAGTGCAGTTGACAGTGCGGTTACACAGGCCGCAACCAATGTGCACAAGTACCCATCCGATGGTTATATCACCGGTGTTTTTTGAAGCCACTCGCTACAAAAATGTTACCGCAGGGACAAATCAGGGACTTCTCAAATCTTTCCCGGCTCGCCACACTCCCCGACCTACAACGCAACAATGGGTGGGTTGATGAAAGGGATTCTGTTATTCGCCGTATTGCTGCTGGCGATCTGCGCCGTTTCCTTGGGGATCAATGCAGCGCTGCCGTCACCGGATGGGGCGCTGTTCGCCATTGCGATCCTGCTGTCGGCGGCGTTCACTGCCGTGAGCCTGTGCATCGAACTGGGCGAAGGGCGGATAAACGACATGGGCGACGTGATGAAAGTGGTCGAGACCGGCCAATCCTTGCGTCTGACCCTTGCCGCCTACGGGCTGGGCTGTTCACTGGCGGCAGCGACTACGGTGCTGGTCTATCGAGGCCTGCTGGGCGGCTGATGAAAGTTTTTTGACTGACATACTTCCCTTACCGGTTTCAATCCGTTACTATCCGCGGCGTTAGTACCAAGCTGAAAGTCAATTCTGGTCGAACAACTCCCTTGTCCAACACGGGATCGACCACCTCGATGGTTTCCAGGTATCACTTGCGACGACACTGCCTTTGAAGAAGCAAAGGGTGGCGCGAAGTTTCCATACTCTGACCGAACCAACCTGCAAATTGATCAGGATCTTCACCCCGGGCCCAGAACCTTTGCCCCTGTTGTGTTGCCTGCCCTCCTAAGTACCTACCTGCCAGCCCAAGCGCGCCTAACTTATCAGCGCTTCAAACTGGCTGCTTTGTTCCAGTCGGTTTCTTCGTTCGATCAATCGTGGTCAACGTCGCTGGAACGTTTTAATACGGCACGGTTCTTATCTGTGTCATTTGTAGGAACACCAATAATATGAACGCTCAAATCCATACTCAGGATGCCATTCGCACCCTCACCAACGCTTTTGCTCCAATGAACTGCCTGATCATGGCCGCTCGCAAAGGCTGCTTCAGCTTCACCCTGGTCAACGAACACGGCATCGCTCGTCACAGCGAACGCCTGTACCCCGATCAATACTCCAGCGCAGAACCGCTGCAGGCCGTGATCGAGCGTACCCGTCAGGCACTGACTGCCTGATCGACCCGAGTCGCTGAAACACAAAAACCCTGTTTAAAAAGCAGGGTTTTTTATTGCCCGGAATTTGCCAATCGAGCTTTTGCACTAAGTTCAAATAGATATAAACGTTATAACTAAATGAAGAAGATGTTTTAAAAACAGTCCTTTACATCACAAATATGACACTACACTTCAACTCAAGCGGCATGATCCGCTTCCGGCGAGCCTGAGATCCGATCCACTGCTGCCAAGCCCCCACACCTTCTCAGGCTTCGTCGACCACTTTCACGGATTGAGGCTTGTATGGGTATCGCTGCCAGCGAATTGTGTCGTTATGTGATCCGGCCGACCTTGATGTACCTGGGCCGCCACAACCCAACGGCCGAGTCTCTGCTGCTGGGCATTGCCGCCAGCCAGTCGGAACTCGGTTCAGCGTTGCACGACCGCCGTGGGCATGGCCTGTACAGCATCACCGAACCGCGCCACCGCGCCTTGTGGGATGACTACCTGGCGCTGGACCCCGAGCGCGCCAGCCTGGTACGTGGGCTCGCGAGCCAGCACGCCTTCCTCAGCGCGCCGCAACTGGAACTCACCGTCAACCTGCGTTACGCCACGGCCATCGCCTGGCTTTTGGTGGAACAACACACCTCCGCACTGCCTCCGCCCGGTGATGTGCTGGCAATGGCACGTATCTGGAAAGAAATTTTTCACCCACAAGGACGGCTGCGCGATTTCACTCAAGCCTGGCAAACCTGTGTTTCACCCATGAATCACGTGGTTTGCTGACCGGGCAATTTGCAAGATTCGTCAAAAACCCGGGAATTTGGTCGGATTGTCCTACAAAACCGCTCTATCTCCTACATTACAGCCTATAGCGCGATCTTAAAATTATTGTTACTTTCCGCAGCGGTGATCACCACGGAGTTCTAATAATGAAAAAAGTAATGCTCAAGACCACACTTAGCCTCGCCGTTGCCATGGCCTCTTCCCACGTATTCGCAAGTGGCTTTGCCCTTAACGAACAAGACGTCGCAGGAATGGGAACGGGTTTCGCAGGCCGCTCTTCTTCTGCCGAAAATGCAAGTACCGTTTATGGTAACCCTGCCGGTATGGCTCGCCTTGAAGGCCAGCAAGTCACTGGCGGTGTTGCAGCGATTGATGCCTCAAGCAACATCAAGGATGTCAGCGGCCGCTCCACAGGCACGAACAAAGGCGATATGGTGCCTTTCACTGCCGTTCCTTTCGGTTTCTACACCAATAAACTTAACGAACAATGGGCTGTAGGTTTCGGCGTCTATGCTCCGTTTGGTCTCGTGACAGACTACGAAAGTGGCTTCCAAGGCAAAGCTTTTGGCAGCAAAAGCGAAGTGACGGTCATCACCTTCCAGCCTACGGTGAGCTACGCCTTCAACGATCGGGTTTCCATTGGTTTTGGCCCGACCATCAACCGTATCGCTGGTACGCTTGAGTCCGATATCAACCTGCCAATCGCTGGTACCGGCTCCAACAACATCAAGATCAAGGGAGATGACACCGCCGTCGGCTTCAATGCCGGCCTGCTGGTTCAAGCCACTGATACAACTCGCGTGGGCCTGACCTACCACTCGAAGGTGAAGTACAAGCTCGAAGGCCATACTGAAGTGACCAAAGGCACCAACGTTCCGGCTGCGCTGCTGAACAATGGCCGCTACGACGCGTCGCTGAAGATCGACACGCCTGAATCCTGGGACTTCTCGGTTACTCAAGACATGAGCGACGCGTGGAAACTCTACGCCGGCGCTACTTGGACCCGTTGGAGCCGCTTGAAAGACATTACCGTCAACAACGAAGGTGTATCGGCCGCAGCCGGTAGCGGTGTTTTGGCGCCGCAAATTGTCGGCACCATCAAAGAAGACCAGAACTGGCACGACACTTGGGCCTATGCCTTGGGTACCTCGTATCGTGTCACCAAGCAAGTGGTGCTGCGTACCGGCCTGACCTTCGACCAGTCGCCTACCAACAACAAAGACCGTTCGCCGCGTATCCCAACCGGTGACCGGACTATCTTCAGTCTCGGCCTTGGTTACGATGTAATGCCGAATATGACCGTTGACCTGGCTTACTCCTACCTCAAGGAAGAACCAGTCAAGGTCGCTCGCGCCAACGCATTGGGCCAGTCCTACAATGCTAAGTACGAAAACAGCGCCAACGGTTTTGGCCTGGGCGTAACTTACAAGTTCTGACCTGACACCCTATAAAAAAGCCCCGCTCTCCTGCAAAGGAGGCGGGGCTTTTTAATGGCTGACGATCAAGGCTTGGACGCTATCGCCTCCTCCACTGCCTTGATCATGTCCGGACTGTCCGGCTTGGTGAGGCTGGAAAAGTTGGCGATCACCTTGCCCTGCCGATCCACCACGTACTTGTAGAAATTCCACTTCGGCGGCGCGTCGGTCTGCTGCGCCAACACCTTGAATAGATGCACCGCGTCCGGCCCCTTGACCTTCTGTGGCTCGGTCATGGTGAAGGTCACGCCGTAATTCACGTAGCAGACCTTGGCGGTTTCTTCGCCGGTCTTGGCTTCCTGCTTGAAGTCATCCGATGGCACGCCGATCACTTCGAGCCCTTGGCCCTTGTAGCGTTGGTACAACGCTTCAAGGCCTTTGAACTGTGGTGCGAACCCGCAGAAGCTGGCGGTGTTGACGATGATCAGGGGCTTGCCGGCAAAGCGCTGGCACAGGTCGATGGATTCCTTGGCGCGCAGCTTGGGCAATTGGCCTTCCAGCAGCGGCGGGCAGCTGGCAGCCAGCGCAACGCTGCCAATAGCCATCAGGACGGGTACAGCAAGCCAACGCATCTGCATGTCGTGTGTCCTTGAAAGTTGTCAAACCACGAACTTAACAGATCGACATACCCAGTTGCATCAACGCCAGCCCGCCGTTTTGCCAGCCCCACCAGGCCAGCAACATCAACACCAACACCGCGGCGAGTATTAACCCGCGTATCGCTATGCTCATGCCGCCTCCATCTGCGCCTGCAATCGCGCCACTGGCCGCTCGCGTACCGGCCAATTCAGGGCCGCGGCGAGCAGGCTCAGCAGGATCGCGACCTGCCAGATCAAATCGTAGTTGCCGGTTCGATCATAGACCACCCCTCCCAGCCAACCACCCAGGAACGAACCGAGTTGGTGGAACAGGAACACGATCCCACCGAGCATGGATAGGTTTCGTACACCGAACAATGTGGCGACGGTGCCGTTGGTCAGCGGAACGGTAGACAGCCACAGGAAGCCCATCGCCATGCCAAACAGATAAGCGGTGACTTCAGTGACCGGCGCCCACAGGAACAGCACGATCACCACCGCACGCAGCAGGTACAAAGCAGTCAACAAGCGCGGCTTGGACATGCGCCCACCGAGCCAGCCGGCGGTGTAGGTGCCGAAAATATTGAATAGGCCAATCAGCGCCAGCACCGTGGTCCCGACGGTGGCCGGCAAGTGCTGATCCACCAAGTAGGCCGGCAAATGCACGCCGATAAACACCACCTGGAAACCGCAGACAAAAAAGCCGAAGGCCAACAGCCAGAAACCGGAATGGGAACAGGCCTCCTTCAAGGCTTCGCGCAAGGTTTGCTGACCCGCCACCACCGGCAGTGGTCGGTCCTTGAGCATGCTCACCAGAGGCAGGATCAGCGCCACCATCAGGCCCAGTGCCAGCAGTGCCGCAGACCAGCCCAACCAGCTGATCAAGCCCAAGGTGCCCGGCACCATGGCGAACTGACCGAACGAACCGGCAGCACTCGCGATGCCCATCGCCATGCTGCGTTTTTCCGGCGCCACAGCCCGGCCGACCACACCCAGAATCACCGAGAACGAGGTGCCGGACAGGCCGATACCAATCAGCAAGCCGGCACTTAAGGACAACGACCACGCCGAATCGGACATGCCCATCAACACCAGGCCCGCCGCGTACAGGACGCCGCCGACGAACACCGCTTTAGTCGCGCCAAAGCGGTCAGCCAGGGCGCCGGTGAACGGTTGCGCCAGGCCCCAGATCAGATTCTGCAAGGCGATGGCAAAGGCGAAGGTCTCACGGCCCCAGCCGAATTCGCTGCTCATCGGTGCCAGGAACAGGCCGAAACCGTGCCGCACGCCCAACGACAACGCCAGGATCAGCGCACTCCCTACAAGAATCCATCCACTGGTGCGCCACATCGAGGTCATTTCTTATTCTCCGCTCGCGGGTATATACCCGCTTGTATTTGAACAAATCCGCGCTCAGGCGAGTTCGTCCAGCAAGGCCAACAAGGTTTCGCGTTTTTCCGCGCCGAGTTGATCGATCAATTTCTGCTGCGCCGCTTCCCAGGCGGGTAATGCTGCGGCCAGTCGTGCGACACCGTCCTCGGTCAACATCACCAGGCGGTTGCGCAGGTCATCGCCTTCCACCAACCGCACCAGGCCCTCGCCTTCCAGCACCCGCAGGTTGCGCCCCAAGGTGCTGCGATCCAGGCCCATGGCTTCCGCCAGGCTGGAAATACTCGGCTGATCAAGGCGCTGCAAGTTACACAGCAAAGAATACTGGGCGACGTTGATCCCGAAGCCATCCAGGGCGCCGTCGTAATGCCTGCTGACGCCACGGGCGGCACGTCGCAGGTTGGTACATAAACATTGGGAGGCAAGCATGGAAGGTGTATATACCCGCGATTAAGGAAATGCAAGAAAGTGTTACAGCGCCAGGCCGACCAGAACCGCGACTTCCAGCAGCTCCAGCAAGGCGCCTGCGGTATCGCCCGTGGTGCCACCCAGCCGATTGACCATCAGTTGGCGCAGCCCCAGGAAGCAGATCACAGCGAGCAGTACAGCCATCCCGCCACTGAAGCCGCCAATGAGGATGCAGGCCAGACCACTGAGGATCAGTACCTGTTGGCCGACAATTCTCGGTAAATGATCCGACAATGCCTGGCCCAATCCACCGGCACGCACATAACGCGTGGTGAGAAACAGTGCCAGCATCGAGGCGCGGCCGATCAGCGGCGCCAGGATCAGTGCCGCGCCGTTGTGTTGCTCAATCAAGGCTACCAACGCAGTGAATTTGAGCAGCAGCACCAACCCGAGGGTGACTACGGCAATCGGCCCGCTACGTGGGTCCTTCATGATTGTCAGCGTACGCTCGCGGTCGCCAAAACCGCCGAGCCAGGCATCGGCGCTGTCCGCCAATCCGTCCAGGTGCAGGCCACCACTGAGCAACACCCAGGCCGCCAGCAGCAGTGCGGCATGCAGCAACAACGGCGCGCCCATCAATACCGAATTCAAGCCCCACAACAGCACACCGAACAACACACCCACGACCGGATAAAACAGCAGTGAACGCCCCAATTCCTGAGGCTGCGGCATACCCGGCAAGCGAATCGGCAAACTGCTGAGAAACTGCAGGGCGATCCAGAAGGGCAACATGTCTAAACCCCTTCCTTCAGGGCGCCGTCAGCGGCGACGTACAGACTGAACAACCCGCCATGGCCCACTTCGACGTTCAGCAATTGCTCCCTCGGCAAACCACGCGCTCGCGCCAGTAGCAGACGCATGACACCGCCATGACTGATCAACAACACACGCTCACCGGCATAGGCCTGATGCAAGCGTGCGACAGCGCCCAGGACCCGGTCGGAAAAAGCGCTGACCGGCTCCCCCTCCGGTGGTGTAAAGCGGTAGGGATCAGCCCAGAACAACCCAAGCCCTTCGGCGTCGGTCTCCATCAAGGCCGCCGCGCTCTGCCCTTCCCAGGCACCGAAGTGCAACTCTTGCAGATCCTTTTCCAGGGTCACCGGCAGCTTCAGTTGAGCCCCCAACTCCTCGGCAAACCGCGCGCAGCGTTGCAGCGGTGAGCTGACCAGTCGGTCCCACGGCCCCTGTTCCATCACGGCCGCGCGCATCTGCGCCCAGCCGTTGGCGGTGAGTGCATCATCCAGACTGCCGCGCAGGCCGCCGCCCAGCTCGGTTTCGCCGTGACGCAGCAGGTCCAGGCGCAGGGTCATGCCGGGCGGTCTGCCACGGCGGCTTCGGCGAAGGTCGCCATCTGCCCGTGCAATGCACACGCCAGACGCACCACCGGAACCGCCAACGCCGCGCCACTGCCTTCGCCCAAGCGCAGGCCCAGTTCCAGAAGCGGCTGCGCGTCGAGGCTTTGCAACACATGGCGATGACCCGGCTCGGCGCCGCGATGACCGAACAGCAGCCATTCACGGCATGCCGGGTTCAAGCGTGTCGCGACCAGCGCCGCAACGGTGCAGATAAAGCCATCCACCAGCACCACGATGCCGTCCTGGGCGCAGGCCAGGTATGCGCCCACCAGCGCAGCAATTTCAAAGCCGCCCAGATTGAACAGCGTCTGCAACGCATCAGCACGCTGACCGGCGTGCAGCGCCAGGGCACGCTCGATCACGGCCACCTTGTGGCTGACGCCTTGGGCATTCAAACCCGTACCGGGCCCCGTGAGATCACTGACCTGACAATCGAGCAAAGCACACGCCAGCGCACTGGCGGCGGTGGTGTTGCCGATGCCCATCTCACCGCCGATAAACAGCTGCGCCCCGCTCGCCAATGCACGTCGCACACTGTCGCGGCCGGCTTGCAGGGCGAGCTGCCCCTGTGCCTCGGTCATCGCCGGACCGTTGACGAAATTGGCGGTGCCCGCGCCGATATTCAGGTGACGCACACCGGGCAGGTCCAGAGACGGCGTGACCGTGCCGAGGTCGACCACTTCCAGCTGTGCGTCCAGCTGCCGCGCCAACACACTGATGGCCGCACCACCGCTGACAAAGTTGAGCAGCATCTGCCCCGTGACTTCCTGAGGAAACGCCGACACGCCTTCCGCGACCACGCCGTGGTCACCGGCGAAGATGGCAATCCACACGTGATCCACCAAAGGTTTGACCTGGCCCTGCATGCCCGCCAATTGCACCGCCAGCGCCTCCAGCTGGCCGAGGGAGCCGGCCGGCTTGGTCAATTGCTGCTGGCGTGCCAGAGCGTGTTCATACGCTTGCACGTCGATCGCCTTACAAGGGTTGAACCACCAGGTATCAGTCATAACGCAGTACCTTTCAAAGTCAGGGGCAGGCCGGCAACCGTCAGGACAACACGCTGACAGCGCTCGGCCAAGGCTTGATGCAGCCAACCGGCTTCATCCACATAGCGGCGAGTCAATTCGCCCAGCGGCACGACACCCAGACCGGTCTCGTTGCTGACAAAAATGATTTCACCCGGCAGCGTGGCCAGGGTTTCCAGCAATTGATCGCGCTCAGCGGCCAGACGATTCGGGGCTTCGAGCATCAGCAGATTAGTCAGCCACAGGGTCAGGCAGTCCACCAGCAGGCACTGCGCAGGTGCCGCGTTTTCGCGCAGCACGCGAGCCAGTTCGACGGGTTCTTCGATGAGGCCCCAATGCTCGGGGCGACGCTGGCGATGCAAGGCGACGCGTTCATTCATCTCACCATCCAGCGGTTGGCTGGTGGCGATGTACGTGACGGTCAAACCACTGTCGCTGGCGAGTTTTTCGGCAAGGCGGCTTTTACCGGAGCGGGCGCCGCCGAGGATCAGTTGAAGCATGGGATGGCACCTTGGGTTGGCTGAAATGTGTCGGCCATCAGGCCGCCATCGCGAGCAAGCCCGCTCTCACATTGGGACCGCGTACTCACCGTCAAACCCCACACAGCTTGCGTAACAACTCGGTATCCAAGTGGTTCTCCACCAGGTCCGCCAAACGCTCGATATCGCGCTCCCGCAACGCGTGATAATCCACGTCCTGCACATCCTGCAAACCCGCCCAGCGCAGCAAGGCGCTACACGCCGCCGGACTTTCAAACAAACCATGCAGGTAGGTCCCAAGAATTTGCCCATCGGCACTTTGCGCGCCATCACAGCGACCGTCTTCCAGGACCACAGCAGCATTCGACAACGCATCACCCGTCGTCACGCCCGCATGAATCTCATAACCACTGACGTCGGCATCCTCCAACACCAAACGCCCACGCACATTGCGCAACTGCTTCTCTTCTTCGAGCGTGGTGCTGAACGCCAGCAACCCCAGGCCATCGCTGGAACCGGCAGCCCCTTCCAGGCCCAACGGGTCATGCACCTGCCCGCCAAGCATCTGCAACCCCCCACAAATACCCAGCACCTTGCCGCCATAGCGCAAGTGCCGCGCAACGGCGGTGTCCCAGCCGTTGGCGCGCAGATAGGCCAAGTCGCTGCGCACGCTTTTCGAGCCGGGGAGGATGATCAGGTCGGCAGCCGGGATCGCCTGGCCAGGCCCAATAAATTGCAGATCCACTTGGGGATGCAGGCGCAGCGGGTCGAAATCCGTGTGGTTGCTGATGCGCGGTAGCACGGGCACCACCACCTTGAGTACCTGGGCCGCCTTGTCGATCTGGCGCTGATCAATACCGTCTTCGGCTTCCAGGTGCAGGTCCATCACGTAGGGCAACACGCCCACCACCGGCTTGCCGGTGCGCGCTTCCAGCCAGTCCAGGCCGGGCTGCAGCAGCGCGATGTCACCGCGAAAACGGTTGATGATGAAACCTTTGACCCGCGCCTGCTCCGTGGGCGACAGCAGTTCCAGGGTGCCGACCAGATGGGCAAACACCCCGCCGCGATTGATATCGGCGATCAGCAACACCGGGCAATCCACCGCCTCGGCGAAGCCCATGTTGGCGATGTCATTGGCGCGCAGGTTGATCTCCGCCGGGGAGCCCGCGCCTTCCACCATCACCACCGAGTAGGCCTGGCTCAAGCGTGCGTGGGAGGCCAGCACCGCCTGCATCGCGATGGCTTTGTAGTCGTGATAGGCCACCGCGTTCATGGTGGTGACGGCGCGACCATGGATGATCACTTGGGAGCCGGTGTCGCTGTTTGGCTTGAGCAACACCGGATTCATGTCGGTGTGCGGCGCCAGGTGGGCGGCCTGAGCCTGCACGGCCTGGGCGCGGCCGATTTCGCCGCCTTCGGCAGTCACGGCGCTGTTGAGCGCCATGTTCTGCGGCTTGAACGGTGCCACCGCTACGCCCTGGCGCACCAGCCAGCGGCACAGCGCCGTCACCAAGGTACTTTTGCCGGCGTCGGAGGTGGTGCCTTGCACCATCAGCGTACTCATGTGGCGTCCTTATAGGCGACCAGGGCTTGGTCCAGGCGCAGCCAGTCAGCCTCGGTGTCGGGCAGGCCAAAGCGCAGGCTGCTGTCGTGGACAAACAGCCGGAGCAAGATGCCGCGCTGGGCCATGAATTCGTGCATACGTTCGGCGTGGGGCGTGATCAGCCATTGAAACAAGGCGCAGCCGCCCTGGGGTTGGAAGCCGTGGCGCTCGAGCAAGGCAAACAGACGCTGGCCCGCCTCGATGCAACGCGTGCGCTGGCGCACATGCCCGGCCGTGTCGCGTAAGCACACCTGGCCCAACACCCGCGTCGGTCCGCTGACCGCCCAGGGGCCGACCTGCTCGGCCAACAACTTGAGCAGCTTGCGCTCGGCCAACACAAAGCCCAGTCGCACCCCGGCCAGGCCGAAGAACTTACCGAATGAGCGCAACACGATCAGGCCGACCTGGTGGGCCTGGCCCGCCAGGCTCAGTTGAGGGGTGACGTCCATGAACGCTTCGTCCACCACCAGCCAACCGCCGCGCTGGGCCAGCCGCGAATGCCAGTCCAGCAGGCGTTGCGGGGTCAGGCTCAGGCCGGTGGGGTTGTTGGGGTTGACCACCACCAGCACGTCGAGGCCATCGAGAAAGAAGTCGACTTCCTGCTCCTGCACTTCGCGCACCACGTAGCCGGCGCGGCGCCAGGCTTCGGCGTGTTCCGCATAGCAAGGTGACAGCACGCCGACTTTGCCGGCGCGGCGCAGGCGAGGCAGCAACTGGATGGCGGCCTGGGAACCGGGCACTGGCAACAGGTGCGCAGCGCCGTAGTATTCGCTGGCCGCCTGCTCCAGGCCATCGTCGGTTTCCGGCAGGCGCGCCCAGGCCCGCAGCGGGATCTCGGGGATCGGCCAGGGCCAGGGCGCGAGGCCGCTGGACAGATCAAGCCAATCGGCCTCGGCTATTCCGTATTGAATCGCCGCCTTGCGCAACCGGCCACCGTGCTCAAGCATAGAATTGCGCCCCCGCGCATAGGATCAGCAGCCACAACCATACGCCGCGCTGCACCAGTTGCCAGCCCCGCTCGATGGAATCGGCATCCGCCGCCGGGCCCTCGCCCAATTGCGGACGCTGGTGCACTTCACCGTGATAGATCGCGGCACCGCCCAACTCCACGCCCAGGGCGCCAGCACCAGCCGCCATGACCGGGCCAGCGTTAGGGCTGTCCCAAGTCGGGCCTTGGGTGCGCCAGCATTTGAGCGCCAGGCGCGTCTTGCCCAGTACGGCGTAGGTCAAGGCCACCAAGCGTGCAGGAATGTAGTTCAGCACGTCGTCGATCTTGGCCGCAGCCCAACCGAAGCGTTCGAAGCGTTCGTTGCGATAGCCCCACATCGCATCGAGGGTGTTGCTGAGGCGGTAAAGCACCACACCCGGCACGCCTGCGACGACAAACCAGAAAATCGCAGCAAACACGGCATCGCTGCCGTTTTCCAACACTGACTCGGTGGCGGCGCGGGCGACTTCAGTGCTGTCCAGTTCACTGGTCTGACGGCTCACTAAGTAGCTGACGCGTTTGCGCGCTTCCTCCAGGTCATCACTGCGCAAGGCCTGAGCCACTGGGATCACATGTTCGCCGAGGCTGCGCATGCCGAGGGCGCAATACAGCGCCAGAATCTCCAATACCCAGCCGATGTAAGGTGCCCACGATAAAGCGGTCGCCAGCAGGGTCAGCGGCACCACGGCGATAAACCATGCAGTCACGCCATGGCTGCGCCAGCCGCGGCCACCGGTATTGAAACGTTGCTCGATGCGCCCGGCGAAATTGCCGAACGCCACCAGCGGATGCCAGCGCCTGGGTTCGCCCAGCAGCGCATCCAGCGCGACTGCAGCGACACACAGCAAAGCCACACTCATTGACTCACTCCCCACCCATTTTCGTACACCATGTCACTCAGCGGCCGAGGCTCGGTCCAGCCTTCGAGCTGCAACATCGGTGCCGGGTAAAACTCGGCCACCGGCCCCAGGCATAGCACGGCCAACGGTTTCGCGCCGGGCGGCAACCCCAGCAGATCGGCCAGGGCCTGGGGTTCGAACAGCGAGACCCAGCCCATGCCCAGCCCTTCTACTCGGGCCGCCAGCCACAGATTCTGGATAGCACAGGACAATGACGCCATGTCCATTTCCGGCAAGGTACGCCGGCCAAAGATGTGGCGTTCACGATCATCCATCAACGCCGCCACCAGCACTTCGGCGCAGTCGTGGATGCCTTCGACCTTGAGCTTCATGAACTCATCGGAGCGCTCACCCAAGGCCTCGGCGGTACGTACGCGCTCTTCTTCCACCAACTGTTGAATCTGCCGACGCAGTTGGCGGTCGCTGATGCGGATAAAACGCCAGGGCTGCATCAGGCCGACGCTGGGTGCCTGGTGCGCGGCCTGGAGCAAGCGGTGGAGTAATTCGGGGGCGACGGTGCCGCCGCTGAAGTGGCGCATGTCACGACGTTCGGCGATGGCGCGGTAAACAGCTTGGCGGTCGGCCTCGGGAAAGGCGTTGTCGGTCATGGCCTCATCGCCGGCAAGCCGGCTCCTACAAGATCGGGCGCGAACAATGCAGCCACCGCCTGGGGATTCGAGGGGAAATAGAAATGTACGTAGGACGCCGTCATCCGCCCCTGGCGATAAACCGCCTCGGCGCCGCGCCCGCCATTGGGGCTCAGGCCACGTGCAATCGGTTGCCACTCGGTGGTGGTCAGCGAATGGTGATAGGTATGGCCGCGCAGCGTGCCTTCAGGCAAGTCGACATTTTGCAGCGCCAAGGCCGCGAGTTTCTTCTGCATCACCGCATCGCCTTGCAGCAAACCCACCAGTTCGGCGCGAGTGCCGTCGACATCGGTCAGCGAGTCCAGCAGGTAGAGCATGCCGCCGCATTCGGCGAGCAGCGGTTTACCGGCGGCATGATGAGCGCGGATGGCGTCGAGCATCGGGGTATTTTCCGACAGCGCCTGGTGGTGCAGTTCCGGGTAACCACCGGGCAGGTAGAGGCTGTCGGCGTCAGGCAATTGCCGATCGTGGATCGGCGAGAAAAACTTCAGCTCGGCGCCCATTGCCCGCAACAGGTCAAGGCTGGCGCCATAGGTGAACGCGAAGGCTTCGTCGCGGGCCACGGCGATGCGCACGCCATTAAGCAGTGGCTCGGCGTCGATCACTTCAGGCGCGGCAAAAGTGACCGGCGGCGGCAACGCGACTTCGCAACTGCTGCCCAGCGCTTGGGCGGCGGCATCGAGACGTACATCGAGGTCATTCAGCTCGCTCGCCTGCACCAGACCCAAGTGACGGCTAGGCAGTTCGATACCGGTCTCGCGAGACAACGCGCCGTACCAGCGCAGGCCTTCGGTGAGGCTGCCTTCGAGCAATTGCGCATGGCGCAGGGTGCCAACGCGGTTGGCCAGCACGCCGGCGAACGGCAAGTCTGGCTGATAACGCGCCAGGCCCAGGGCCAACGCGCCAAAGGTCTGGGCCATGGCGGTGCCGTCAATCACGCCCAAGACAGGCACGCCGAAGTGTCGCGCCAGGTCGGCGCTGGACGGCGTGCCGTCAAACAGGCCCATCACGCCTTCGATCAGGATCAGGTCCGCCTCCCCTGCCGCTTCCCACAGCAAGCGGCGACTTTCCTGCTCGCCCACCATCCACATGTCCAACTGATACACCGGCGCACCGCTGGCGCGTTCGTGGATCATCGGGTCAAGGAAATCCGGACCACATTTGAACACGCGCACCTTGCGCCCCAGGTTGCGGTGCAAACGGGCCAGCGCGGCGGTGACAGTGGTTTTGCCCTGGCCGGACGCCGGTGCGGCGATCAAGACGGCCGGGCAATGACGGGGCTGATTCAAAGTTCGACGCCCTTCTGTGCCTTGATACCGGCCTGGAACGCGTGCTTGAGCATGCCCATTTCGGTGACGGTGTCGCCCATTTCGATCAGCTCAGGCTTGGCGCCACGGCCGGTGACCACCACGTGTTGCATCGGCGGGCGGGCTTGCAGGTCGCTGAGTACCTGGTCCAGGTCGAGGTAGCCGTGCTTGAGGGCGATGTTCAGCTCATCAAGTACGACAAGACCAATAGAAGGGTCCTGCAGCAGCTCGCGGGAAACCGCCCAGGCGGCTTCGGCAGCGGCGATATCGCGCTGGCGGTCCTGGGTTTCCCAGGTGAAGCCTTCACCCATGACATGAAAACGCACTTGCTCCGGGAAGCGGCGGAAGAACAACTCTTCACCGGTGCTGTTACGCCCCTTGATGAACTGCACCACGCCGCAGTGCATGCCGTGGCCCATGGCCCGGGCCAGCATGCCGAACGCGGAACTGCTCTTGCCTTTGCCGTTGCCGGTCAACACCAGCAGCAGGCCGCACTCGTTCGGGGAATTGGCGATGCGTTCATCGATCACGGCTTTTTTGCGCAGCATGCGCGCCAGGTGGCGTTCGTCGCGGTCGGGGGAATCGGTCATGGCAGCTCTCCGTTGGGGCTGGACAAAAACGGCGGGCAGGAAAAAGAAAAAACAGACAGCCAAGCATCGCCCACCGTGATGCTGTTGGATGTTGCAGGCCGGTCTCCGGGCTCATGAGTGACGCACGTCTTATAGACACGCAGACCGACGCTGCGCCTTCCCATATCGCGAGCGATACAGTGGCAAAAGGCAGCGTCTTGACTCATTTACCGTTGCGGGGGCAGCGCCGGAATCGCGGCAGCACTGTGTACAAGTGCGCTCACTCACCGGCTTCCCTGTTTCACTCCGTCGACCCATGGGTCACAGAGCACCTGGAACAAGCGGCGAAGGTTAGTGGGTTGGGGGTGGAGCGTCAATTAAACCCACCACAAAACCAATGTGGGAGCGGGCTTGCTCGCGAATGCGGTGTGTCAGTCAGCACATTAACAAACTGACAGACCGCATTCGCGAGCGAGCCCGCTCCCACATTTGGATCTCTGCCAATTCAGGGATTCCGCGCCAGATTCCCCGGTAATACGCGCTTGGCGCTCAGGTAGGCATTCTGCCAATACGCCTTGGACAAGGTGTCCAACTTCACCGTACCGCCGGTTTGCGGCGCGTGTACAAAGCGGCCTTCACCGACGTAGATGCCGGCGTGACTGACCTGTGAACCGCCGCCTGTGGCGAAGAACAGCAAGTCGCCAGTCTGCAGATTTTGCTCGCTGACATCCTGCGCGCGCATCACGATCAGTTCACGGGTGGTACGCGGCAGGGAGATGCCAGCAGCATCGCGGAAGACAAACCCGATCAGGCCGCTGCAATCAAACCCGGAGTCCGGTGTATTGCCGCCCCAACGGTAAGGCGTGCCGACCAGGCCCAGCGCGCGGAAGAGTACGTCTTCAGCCGCAGGCGAGAAATTCTGGGTGGAATAGTTGAACACCGGCTTGGGTTTAACCGCTACAGGCGCGGGCGGTGGACGACTTGCGCAGGCGCTGAGCAGCGCGGCGCAAAGAATAAGGATCAGGCGGGCCGAGGTCGACATGGGCAGAACAATCCTGGTCTGGATGCGGCTTTCGCTGCCGAACGCTGAAAACCAGAACGCGCAAGCAAAGCTCGCGCGAACGGATTACAACAATGTCCAGGGATTCTAGCGCTTACACGTCAAACTTCAAGTATCACTTTAAGTTTACTTGCTAGCGGTAACCGTCGTCGGGGCCATGGCGAGTGCGCGCTTGGCTTCGATGAAGGTTTTGCTCCAGTAGCTGTCACCCAGGTTGTCGACTCGGACACCGCCACTGCGACGGCTGCTGGAGTGGATAAACTGGTTATCGCCCAGGTAAATACCGGCATGGCTTACACGACCACGACCCGCTGTACTGAAGAAAAGCAGATCACCCGGCTTGAGGTTGTTGCGCGCGACCAACGGTGCATCCACGTTGATCATTTCGCGGGTGGAGCGCGGCAGATTCATGCCCGCTTCTTCGCGAAACAGGTAGCCGATAAAACCGCTGCAGTCGAAACCGGCTTCAGAGGTGCCGCCGAAACGGTAACGGGTACCGATCAGGGACATGCCGCGTTCGAGGATGCTGTCGGCAAGAACTGGAAGCTGGTAAGGCTTGCTACCGGAGAAATTGGCCAGTTCTTTTTCCGTTGCCAGCTCTTCTTCATAAACAGAAGCAGACTGTGCAGCAACGAATTTTGCCTGATTTTGAACCTGTGGTTTTTGCTGTTCTGCCACCTGTTGAGGGTGGGAGGCGCAACCAAACAACAGGGTAACGAGTGCGAGGGGCACGAGGGGTGCGAAGCGATTTAGCATGGGCACGACCGTGGCTGATATGTAAAGAAGACGAGACTATGCCCTCTATCACATCGATTTGCAAATTCAATCGTGATCTATGTGACTTCTTGTTTGGACTATGACATCTAAGCCCTTAACACCCTATATCTGCCTTTTGCGTAGCCAAACCGGCTCAAACGCAGGTTTTCTGGCGCCTGGAATTTGCCGAAAGCCGTGAAAACAGCTGGCTGGCTACCAACCCAAGGTTTCTTTCAAGAAGGGAATCGTCAGCTTGCGCTGGGCCTGCAAGGAAGCCTGATCGAGCTGTTCGAGCAGGTCGAACAACGCGCTCATGCTGCGCGTACCGCGGGTGAGAATAAAATGCCCGACTTCGTCGGTGAGGTGCAGGCCGCGACGGGATGCGCGCAGTTGCAAGGCACGCAGTTTGTCTTCGTCGGACAGCGGGCGCATTTGGAAGATCAGCGCCAGAGTCATGCGCGACTTGAGGTCGGCCAGCTTGATCGGCAACTCGCGCGGCGAGGTGGACGCGGCAATCAGCAGGCGCCGGCCACTGTCACGCAAGCGGTTGAATAAGTGAAAAAGCGCCTCTTCCCACTCTGCCTTGCCAGCGATGGCTTGCAGATCGTCCAGGCACACCAACTCGTACTGCTCAAGATGGTCGAAGATGCCGATTCCGCGATCCATCAGCTCAGCCAAGGGCAGGTAAACCGCCGGTTCGCCCATCTGCTCGAAACGCAAGCACGCGGCCTGTAACAGGTGGGTACGCCCTACGCCGTGCTTGCCCCACAGATAGATCAGGCTTTCGGTCCACCCGGCGTCGGCTTCGCAGAGCCGCTCGACATAGCCGAGTGCAGCGGCATTGGCGCCTGGGTAGTAGTTGATAAAGGTGGCGTCGTCACGCAGACGCACACCCAAGGGCAGCTGAATCGGTTTCATGCTGACTGAACGGCTCCAAACGAACCGTTAGTGGCCTCTGTGTAAAGTTTGCAAAGTTTATACCCGTGACGCCGGGCGCACAATGCAACAGACCCCAAGCAAAATCAAAGGTTTGCGTTAACTTGTTGGATTTACGCAGATTGTTTGACGCCCCAGCTTCAGAAACAACAAACCCGGCCTGGGCCGGGTTTGTTGCAGAGGGATTACAGATCGGGGTCTTCAACCCCCGTATACACATCCGAATCCTTATACAAATCGTGTACATGGCGCACCAGTACCATGATCACCGCCGCCACCGGCAGCGCCAGCAAGATACCCGTAAAGCCAAACAGCTCACCGCCCGCCAGGATCGCAAAGATCACTGCCACCGGGTGCAGGCCGATTCGATCACCCACCAGCAACGGCGTCAGCACCATGCCTTCGAGGGCCTGGCCGACCATGAACACCGCTACAATCCCCAGCATCGGGTAGAGGTCGCCGCCAAACTGGAACAGCCCCGCCACCAATGCCGCGCCGATACCGATCACAAAGCCCATATACGGCACGATTGCGGCAAGGCCGGCAATCAGGCCGATCAACAGGCCCAGCTCCAGGCCGATGGCCATCAAGCCAGCGGCGTAGATGATCCCCAGGGCCAGCATCACCAGCAATTGGCCGCGCACAAAGGCGCCAAGCACTTCATGACACTCCTCGGCCAGAGACACGATGCGCTCTTCGCGATTACGCGGCAACAGGCTGCGAATCTTGGCCATCATGATGTCCCAGTCGCGCAGCAGGTAGAACGCCACTACCGGGATCAGCACCAGGTTGGTCAGCCAGCCGATCAACGCCAGGCTCGACGCCGTGGCCTGACTGAGGACCACACCGACGATATCGGTGGTCTGCCCCATATGCTCGCTGATGGCCGCCTTGACCTTGTCGAACTTCCAGAAGCCATCCGACAACCCCAACTTCGCCTGCGCCCACGGCATCGCTGTGTGCTGCAACCAATCGAGCATCTGCGGTGCCAGCTCATACAGGCGGAACAGTTGCTTGGCCAACATCGGCACCAGCACCAGCACCAACGCCGTGATGATCAAGGTAAACAGGGCGAACACTGCCACTACGCCCCAGGTTCGCGACAACCCGGCTTTTTCCAGGCGATCCACCACCGGATCGAACAGATAGGCCAGCAGCAACGCAACCAGGAACGGCGTCAGGATCGAATGCAGCAGGAACACAAACGCGCACAGCAGGACAATCCCGCCTAGCCACACCCAACGACGCGTATCGGCCATAAACCACTCCACCTATATAAAGAAGAAAACTGCTACCAACGAAAACGCAGTTGCGCCTGAGGTTCGGGAGCAACCGCAGGCTGAGTGCCGTCTACTACAGGCTGCTGGACCGGCGCTTCACCTGCGGGAATCTCCTGCAATTTGGCCAGGCTCAACTGGGTACGCAATTGATCGGCACTGCCATTGACGCGGTACACGATGCGATTGCCATCGACTAACTGCGGCTGACCGCCAAACGGCTCCAGCAGATGACCCAGTGCGGCATAACGCTCCAAGGTCATGCCCTGCACTTCCAGCAATTGTTCGGTGCTCACGCCGGGTTTGACCGCAAAGCGTGGCGCGAGCTTTTGGCTGACCGCCAGCATCACCGCGTCGGCCACAGCGCCGGTGTCGGCCCCTTGCACGGTGCCCTGCTCGCTCTTGTCGCCCAGCCACAGGCGCCATTTGGCTTGCCATTGGCTGCCTTCCTGGCGCGCATGCACGGCCAGCAAAGCGTCGGCGCCGTAACGCTCGGAAGCGGCGCGCAATGGCGTGGCATCAGCACTTTCCAGGTTCGGTGCGGTGGCGACCACCTGCTCATCCAGGTCGCCCAGCGGCAGGCGCAGCGGCAAGCCACGGTGTTGCGCGGCACGGCGCAGCGCCTGGGCGACGGTCTGACCATCACCCACCAGGCTGCTGCCTTCGGTGGAGTCGTTCAGCCACCAGCCAAGGATCGACGGCCGATTGCTGCCCCAGATCGACAAGCCCGCTTCGCGCAGGACGCGATCAGTGCTTACCGGGTCGAAATCCACTTGCAGGCTTTCCGGCGGGCCGGCGTCGTAGCCGTACTGGCTGATGATTTGTTGCGGATCTTTACGAACGGCCGCCAAACCTGGGCCCTCGGCGGCCTTGGCGTCGCCGGTCAGGCGGATCACCAGGGTCTGCACTGCACGCTGGGTGGCCTGGTCGCGCTCTTGGGGCGACTGGCTGCTGACGGGTTCGAGTACTTGATAAAGGCCATTGAGGGTTTCGGCATGACTCGCCAGGCTGACCAACGACAAGCAGCCTACAAAGAAGAATTTACACAGACGCATGGAAGATTCCCGAACGACAAATTTAGCGGCTGGAACAGACCGCGTGAACTCGGTTTGCCAAGGCTGTGACCACGGCGACCGATAAAACATTCACAGGGTCTTGGTAAGTTTTCGTACTGTCACAACGCTAGCGCAGTAAAGGCTATACCTTAATACGCGCCAAAGCAGACCCGATTAGCATTTTTTTAACGCCATATGCCCCTGCCCGTCGGCCCGAGGATGGCCGCTGCCCCTCAAGCCTGATAAAATCGCGCGCCTTCGCAGACCGTCAACGGCGTGGCCTTTATAAAAGCCCCCGCCCGCTCGGTCGTTACCCCTGAATCCCCCCTAAAGGCCTGGATCATGAGCAAGCAACCCTCCCTGAGCTACAAGGACGCCGGTGTAGACATCGACGCCGGTGAAGCATTGGTCGAACGCATCAAGAGCGTCGCCAAGCGCACTGCGCGCCCCGAAGTCATGGGCGGCCTGGGCGGTTTTGGCGCCCTCTGCGAAATCCCGGCCGGCTACAAGCAGCCTGTCCTGGTGTCCGGCACCGACGGCGTGGGCACCAAGCTGCGCCTGGCACTGAACCTGAACAAGCACGACACCATTGGTATCGACCTGGTTGCCATGTGCGTCAATGACCTGGTGGTGTGCGGCGCAGAGCCGCTGTTCTTCCTGGACTACTACGCCACCGGCAAGCTGAACGTGGACACCGCTGCACAAGTGGTGACCGGTATCGGCGCTGGCTGCGAGCTGTCGGGTTGCTCCCTGGTCGGCGGCGAAACCGCTGAAATGCCAGGCATGTACGAAGGCGAAGACTACGACCTGGCCGGCTTCTGCGTCGGCGTCGTGGAAAAAGCCGAAATCATCGACGGCTCCAAGGTTGCCGCCGGTGACGCCCTGCTGGCCCTGCCTTCTTCCGGCCCGCACTCCAACGGTTACTCGCTGATCCGCAAGATCATCGAAGTGTCCGGCGCCGAGATCGAGAACACCCAACTCGACGGCAAGCCGCTGACCGACCTGCTGATGGCCCCGACCCGCATCTACGTCAAGCCTCTGCTCAAGCTGATCAAGGACACTGGCGCCGTCAAGGCCATGGCCCACATCACCGGCGGCGGCCTGCTGGACAACATCCCGCGCGTGCTGCCAAAAGGCGCCCAGGCCATCGTTGACGTGGCCAGCTGGCAGCGTCCGGCAGTATTCGACTGGCTGCAAGAGAAAGGCAACGTCGACGAAACCGAGATGCACCGCGTGCTGAACTGCGGCGTAGGCATGGTCATCTGCGTGGCGCAAGAGCACGTTGAAACCGCGCTGAACGTCCTGCGTGAAGCTGGCGAGCAGCCTTGGGTCATCGGTCAGATCGCCACTGCCGCCGAAGGCGCGGCCCAGGTCGAACTGAAGAACCTCAAGGCTCACTGATGCCTGAGACCTGTGATGTCGTGGTGCTGCTTTCCGGCACCGGCAGTAACTTGCAGGCCCTGATCGACAGCACGCGCACCGGCGACAGCCCGGTGCGCATTGCTGCGGTGATCTCCAACCGCAGCGACGCCTACGGCCTGCAACGCGCCAGGGACGCGGGCATCGACACCCGCTCGCTGGATCACAAGGCTTTCGACGGTCGCGAGGCCTTCGACAGCGCCTTGATCGAACTGATCGACGCCTTCAACCCCAAACTCGTGGTACTCGCCGGTTTCATGCGCATCCTCAGCGCTGACTTCGTGCGGCATTACGCAGGGCGCCTGCTCAATATCCACCCTTCCCTGCTGCCCAAATACAAAGGCATGCACACGCACCAGCGTGCGCTCGATGCCGGCGACAGCGAGCACGGCTGCAGCGTGCACTTTGTCACCGAGGAACTCGATGGCGGGCCTCTGGTCGTACAGGCAGTGGTTCCGGTAGAGTCTGACGACTCGGCGCAGACGCTTGCGCAACGGGTTCACACCCAGGAACACAGGATTTACCCGCTGGCGGTGCGCTGGTTTGCCGAGGGGCGGTTGATTCTTGGCGACCAGGGTGCATTATTGGACGGTCAGTTACTCGCGGCCAGCGGCCACTTGATTCGAACCTAGGAGATTTTATGCGTCGCGCTTTGCTCTTCGCTTTTGCGCTGTTCGCCTTGCCAACGGTGCAAGCAGCAGACCTTCACCCTTTCTCCGTCAGCTACACCGCCGACTGGAAACAGTTGCCCATGAGTGGCTCGGCTGAACGCAGCCTGGCCAAGAATGGCGATGGCACCTGGACCTTGAACTTCAAGGCTTCCATGATGATCGCCAGCCTCACCGAAACCAGCGTGATCCTGTTTGACAAGGACGCCCTGCAACCGAAGAGCTACACCTTCGAGCGCGGTGGCCTGGGCAAGGCGAAGAAGATCAACCTGGACTTCGACCAGACCGCCAAGAAAGTCACCGGCTTTGAAAACAAGGACGCGGTCAACGTGCCCCTGCAAAGCGGTATGCTCGACAAGTCGACCTACCAGTTGGCCCTGCAGCGCGATGTGGCGGCCGGCAAGAAGAGCATGAGCTACAACGTGGTGGAAGGCACCGACGTCGACACCTACGACTTCCGCGTGATTGGCCCGGAAAAGGTCCAGACCAAGGTGGGCTCCATCGACGCGATCAAGGTCGAGCGCGTGCGTGACCCGACTCAGAGCAAGCGCATCACCCAGATGTGGTTTGCCAAGGACCAGGGCGGCATCCTGGTTGCCCTGCGTCAGGTGGAAACCGATGGCAAGGAATACAACATCATGCTGCAGGACGGTACCGTTGACGGTAAGGCTGTCAAAGGTAGCTGATAGGTAACTGGAACAAAGAGCCTCGCGAATGCGGGGCTTTTTTTCGCCTGTCGATTGGGTTCCACCCTGACGCGAACATGAAACTTTTGTCATAAAACTCAGCGCCCTGCGACGCAATGTCGCGATTTACGCGGCCTGCAGGACTGTTGCATTTGCTGCAATGAATTGTTGCGCGAAAAGTCGGTTTACTTAGCAAGCTAACAAATCATATAACAAAGGCCTGCGACGACTTGCCGCAGATCCACCAGAGATTGGAGCAAGCAGATGACTGTAAAAGTAACTGAACGCGACGACGAACATATGTCCCACGAAGCACTGGGCCATGGGATTCACATCTGGGATGTACACCAACAAGACCTGTTGGTCGGCATGTTTCACAACGAGAGCGACGCTCATAATTATAAAAACGAGCTCGAAGCCCTTGAGATGAGACGCCAGGCGCAAGGCTCCTGAGACTCTGAAATTCGGCAGGCATCCAGCCCCACACAGCAGTTGGATTGCCTGCAAACAAAAACCCCGCCTTTTGAGCGGGGTTTGTTGTTTCTACAGCCTTACCACATCAGATCATCCGGGATCTGGTAGGCCGCGTACGGATCATCCTCGTCCGGCACCTGGCTCTCCGTCAGGATATTGAGCTGCACGATACGCTCCGGTGCGCGCTCCTGGATCTTCAGCGCCGCCTCGCGCGGGATCACCTCGTAGCCGCCGCCGTGGTGCACGATAGCCAGGGAGCCGTTGCTCAGCTTGTTGCGCATCAGGGTGTTGACCGACAGGCGCTTGACCTTCTTGTCATCCACGAAGTTGTAGTAGTCCTCAGTGGTCAGCTTGGGCAGCCGCGAAGTCTCGATCAGTTGCTTGACCTGGGCGGTGCGGGCCTTGGCCTCGGCTTTTTCCTGCTGCTGGCGGTTCAGTTCCTGGTCGCGCTTGACCTTCTCGGCGTGCGCCTCGGCCGCCAGGCGGGCCTGGGTGTCATCCGCCTCGATTTGGCCTTTGTGGACTAGGCGCTGCTGCTTCTGTTTCTCTTTGCCGACCTGCTTGGCCTGCTTTTGGTTGACCAGACCTGCTTTGAGCAACTGGTCGCGAAGGGAAAGGCTCATGGTGCTTACTCACTTAGGCAACTGCTCAACCGCAGCTGGACACATTCTTTTCCTGACGTTTGGCTTCGCCCCACAGGGCGTCCATCGTTTCGAGGGTGCAATCTTCTATGGATTGGTGCGTATCGCGCAATGCCTGTTCGATAAATCGGAAGCGTCGTTCGAACTTGGCATTGGCGCCACGCAGCGCGGTTTCCGGGTCGACCTTGAGGTGACGGGCCAGGTTGACCGCCGCGAACAGCAGATCACCGACCTCATCGGCAATGGCCACCGAATCGTTGTCGGCCATGGCTTCGAGCACCTCATCCAGCTCTTCGCGCACGTTATCCACCACCGGCAGGGCCGACGGCCAGTCGAAGCCGACCTGGCTGGCGCGCTTCTGCAATTTGGCGGCACGAGACAGGGACGGCAGCGCCGTGGGCACATCGTCCAGCAGGGAGAGCTGCTCCGGCGCATCGGATTTTTCCGCACGCTCCTCGGCCTTGATCTGCTCCCAGCGTTCCTTGACCTGTTCTTCACTCAGCTGCGGGATATCCAGCGGTGCATACAGATCGCCGGTAGGAAATACGTGCGGATGACGCCGGATCAGCTTGCGCGTGATGCTGTCGATCACACCGGCGAATTCGAAGCGCCCTTCTTCGCGCGCCAACTGGCTGTAATACACCACCTGGAACAGCAGGTCGCCCAGCTCGCCTTGCAGGTGATCGAAGTCGCCGCGCTCGATGGCGTCGGCCACTTCATAGGCTTCTTCCAGGGTGTGCGGGACGATGGTCGCGTAGGTTTGCTTGATGTCCCACGGGCACCCGTATTGCGGGTCCCGCAGGCGATTCATCAGGTGTAGCAGGTCTTCCAGCGAATACATCGACTCACTCATGGGGTACGGTTACGGCGTGTCTCAATGATGTTCGGCAACTGGGAAATCCGCCCCAGCAACCGCCCCAATGCGTCCAACCCCGGAATCTCGATCGTCAGGGACATCAACGCGGTGTTGTCCTCTTTGTTCGAGCGGGTGTTGACCGCCAGCACGTTGATCCGCTCGTTGAGCAGCACTTGCGACACGTCACGCAGCAAGCCGGAACGGTCGTAGGCGCGAATAATGATGTCCACCGGGTAGGTGAGCACCGGCACCGGGCCCCAGCTGACCTGGATGATCCGCTCCGGCTCACGGCCGCCCAGTTGCAGCACCGAGGCGCAGTCCTGGCGGTGAATGCTCACGCCACGGCCCTGGGTGATGTAGCCGACGATGGCGTCACCCGGCAACGGCTGGCAGCAGCCGGCGATTTGGGTCATCAGGTTGCCCACGCCCTGGATCTGGATATCGCCGCGCTTGCCGGGTTTGTAGCCGGTGGCCTTGCGTGGGATCAGCTCCAGCTGTTCGCTGCCGCGCTCCGGCTCGACCAGTTGCTGGGCCAGGTTGACCAGTTGGGCCAGGCGCAGATCGCCGGCACCAAGGGCGGCGAACATGTCTTCGGCGATCTTCATGTTGGCTTTTTCGGCCAACTTGTCGAAGTCTACCTGGGGCAAACCGAGGCGCCCCAGTTCGCGTTCAAGCAAGGTTTTACCGGCGGCGACGTTTTGGTCGCGCGCCTGCAATTTGAACCAGTGGACGATCTTCGCCCGTGCCCGCGACGTGGTGATGTAGCCCAGGTTCGGGTTCAGCCAGTCGCGGCTCGGCGTGCCGTGCTTGCTGGTGATGATCTCGACCTGTTCACCGGTCTGCAGGCTGTAGTTGAGCGGCACGATGCGCCCGTTGATCTTGGCGCCCCGGCAGTTGTGGCCGATCTCGGTATGCACACGGTAGGCAAAGTCCAGCGGCGTCGCACCCTTGGGCAAGTCGATGGCGTGACCGTCCGGGGTGAAGATGTAGACCCGGTCAGGCTCGATATCCACGCGCAGCTGTTCGGCCAGGCCGCCGATATCGCCGAGTTCTTCGTGCCATTCCAGCACTTGGCGCAGCCAGGAGATCTTCTCTTCGTACTGGTTGGACCCGGCCTTGACGTCGGTGCCCTTGTAGCGCCAGTGCGCACACACCCCCAGTTCGGCCTCTTCGTGCATGGCGTGGGTGCGGATCTGCACTTCCAGCACCTTGCCCTCGGGGCCGATCACCGCGGTGTGCAACGAGCGGTAGCCGTTTTCCTTGGGGTTGGCGATGTAGTCGTCAAACTCCTTGGGAATGTGCCGCCACAAGGTGTGGACAATACCGAGCGCGGTGTAGCAGTCGCGCATTTCCGGTACCAGCACGCGCACGGCCCGTACGTCGTAGATCTGGCTGAAGGCCAGGCCCTTGCGCTGCATTTTGCGCCAGATGGAATAGATGTGCTTGGCACGACCGCTGATGTCGGCATCGACGCCGGTGGCCTGCAACTCGGAACGCAACTGGCCCATCACGTCGGTAATGAAGCGCTCGCGGTCCAGCCGCCGCTCGTGCAGCAGCGTGGCGATCTGTTTGTATTGATCGGGTTCGAGGTAGCGGAAGGACAAGTCCTCCAGCTCCCACTTGATATGGCCGATACCCAGGCGGTGCGCCAGCGGCGCATAGATATCGAAGACTTCGCGGGCAACGCGGTTGCGCTTCTCGTCGTCGGCAGTCTTCACCGCACGGATCGCGCAGGTACGCTCGGCCAGCTTGATCAGGGCGACACGCACGTCGTCGACCATCGCCACCAGCATCTTGCGCAGGTTCTCGACCTGGCCCTGGGTGCCCAGCACCATGGACTGGCGCGGGCTGAGGCTGGCGCTGATGGCGGCCATGCGCAGCACGCCGTCGATCAATTTGGCCACCACCGCGCCGAAACGCTGGCTGACGGTGGGCAACGGGATGTGCCCTTCACGCACGCCGCGATAGAGCACGGCGGCGATCAGTGAATCCTGGTCCAGCTTGAGATCGGCGAGGATCTCGGCGATTTCCAACCCGGTGCGAAAGCTCGAAGTGCCTTCTGCCCACAGGTTCTTGGCCGCATTGTCTTGCTGCTCAGACTCGCGAGCGAACTCGCAGGCTGCTTTCAAGGCTTCACGGTCCAGTGCCGGGTCGACACTGATGGCATGATCCAGCCATGCCTCGAGATTGATACTGCCGTCGGTGTTGATCGGCTGGTGTGCTCTCACCTGTACCATCTTGCTTACCTTCCCTACGACGCACCTTTGATGCGCCAGAATTCATCGCCGACCTTCTACTGCTCCCTGGCAGATCACAGGCCCTGGAGACGACAGGCCGGTCGGATTAAACGGGCATCCTAGCCCGCTTCAAATAACGCCATCGCCTCGACATGCGCGGTTTGCGGAAACATGTCGAGGATCCCGGCACGTTTTAGCCGGTAGCCTTGCTTGACCAACTCAACTGTATCCCGCGCCAGCGTGGCCGGGTTGCAGGACACATACACCAGACGCTTGGCTCCCAGGGTCGCGAGCTTGCGCACAACCTCCAGGGCACCATCACGGGGTGGGTCCAAGAGTACCGCAGAAAAGCCCTGTTTGGCCCATTCCGCGTCAGTCAAAGGCTGGGACAAATCGGCCTGAAAAAACTGCGCATTATGCAAATCGTTGCTGACAGCGTTGACGGCCGCGCGGTCCACCATGGTCTGCACGCCTTCCACCGCCACCACTTCACGCACTTGGCGCGCCAGTGGCAGGGCGAAGTTGCCCAGGCCGCAAAACAGGTCCAGCACCCGTTCGTCGGGTTGTGGCGCCAGCCATTCCAAGGCCTGGGCGACCATAGCCTCGTTGACCCCGGCGTTGACCTGCACAAAATCGCCAGGTCGGTATGCCAGCTCCAGACCCCACTGTTCCAATCGAAAACCCAAGACTGAATCGACTTCGACCGGCTCAGGTTGCCCCTCGCCATGCAGCCACAATTGGGCTTCATGGAAGGCGCAGAATTCCTTCAACACCTGCAGATCCGCTTCCGACAACGGCGCCATGTGCCGCAGCAACACGGCGATGGACGTACCGCTGAACAACTCCACATGCCCCAAGGCCTGCGGTTTGCTCAAGCGCCGCAACATATTCGGCAGGCGCTGCATGATCGGTTGCAAGGCCTGTACCAGCACTGGGCAATCGTCGATGGCAACGATGTCCTGGCTGGCCACGGCGCGAAAACCTACTTCCAGCTGCTTCGCCTTGGCATCCCAGCGCACGGCGACACGGGCGCGGCGACGGTAGCCGAACTCCGGCCCACTCAACGGTGCGGCCCACTCTTGCGGTTCGACACCGGCCACACGGGACAGTTGCTCGGCGAGCATGCGCTGTTTCAGGGCAAGTTGTTCGCCGTGGGGCAAATGCTGCACGCTGCAACCGCCACAGCGGCCAACATGGGCGCACGGCGCCGGGCGGCGCAGTTCGCTGGCCTTGAACACGCGCTCGGTGCGCGCCTCGACGATCTTGCCGTGAGCCCCCAACACTCGCGCTTCAACTTCTTCGCCGGCCAGCGCGCCATTCACGAACCAGGTGCGGCCTTCAAAGAACACAATGCCCCTGCCGTCATTGGCCAGGCGCTCGATGGTCAGGCGTTGTTTCTTGCCCACAGGGATTTGCGGGGCCCGGCTGCCGCCCGTCGGTTGGAAGCGCAGGCCTCTCTCGTGCTTGGCCATCAGTTGGGTTCGTCGAAGATGCCGGTCGACAGGTAGCGGTCGCCTCGGTCACAGATGATCGCGACGATCACCGCGTTTTCCACTTCTTGGGACAAGCGCAACATGCCGGCCACCGCGCCCCCGGACGACACGCCGCAGAAAATACCTTCTTCACGGGCCAGGCGGCGGGTGGTGTCTTCGGCTTCACGCTGAGCCATGTCGATGATGCGGTCCACGCGAGTCGAATTGTAAATCTTCGGCAGATACTCTTCGGGCCAGCGGCGGATACCGGGAATGGCCGAGCCTTCCATCGGTTGCAGGCCGACGATCTGGATCGCCGGGTTCTGCTCCTTCAGGTAGCGGGAGTTGCCCATGATGGTGCCGGTGGTGCCCATGGAGCTGACGAAATGGGTGATCGTACCCTGGGTCTGGCGCCAGATTTCCGGGCCGGTGGTGGTGTAGTGCGCCTCCGGGTTGTCACCGTTGGCGAACTGATCCAGCACCAGGCCACGGCCTTCGGCGGCCATGCGCTCGGCCAGGTCCCGTGCGCCTTCCATGCCCTCTTCCTGGGTCACCAGGATCAGTTGGGCGCCGTAGGCGGTCATCGCCGCCTTGCGTTCGGCGCTGCCGTTGTCGGGCATGATCAGGATCATCTTGTAGCCCTTGATCGCGGCGGCCATGGCCAGGGCGATCCCGGTGTTACCCGAAGTGGCTTCGATCAGGGTGTCGCCGGGCTTGATCTGCCCGCGCAGCTCGGCGCGGGTGATCATCGACAGCGCCGGGCGGTCCTTTACGGAACCGGCCGGGTTGTTCCCTTCGAGCTTGAGCAACAGGGTATTGCTGGTTTCACCCGCCATGCGTTGCAAGCGGACCAGGGGCGTGTTGCCGACGCAATCGGCGATTGTAGGGTACTGCAAGGTCATGGCGTATTCGCAATCCAGACTGCGGGGGCGAACATCATACCGGGAAAGGCCGGCGGGCCATATCACGCAAAGTGCGGACCTTATGGCTAAAAGGAATAAGCCACCGAATGGTCACCGCTGTCCATGGTTGCGCTGGAACACGTCAGGCCCCATCGCCGCAATCTGGCCGTCGATCAACGCATCGAAGGGTTTGAGCAAGGGTGCAAACGAAGCTGGCGATTCCAGGACCTCCAGCGCCTGCACAATCGCCTCCACTGTCGACAGCGCACCGGGGCCGGGGGCCTTGCGCAACCGATAACGGGACACCGCACTGTCGGCCAACGCGACCCTTGGCAACGCCGCCAATAGCGGGTTGAGGTGCAAAAGCTTGCGCGCCTTGCGCCAAGTGCCGTCGGGAACCACCAGCAGCAGCGGCTGATCTTCGGGCGCGTACACCTTTAATGGCTGGGCGTCGTCAGCCGGAAACAGCAACCGAGCCTGGTAACCGGGCACGTTCAACAACGTCGGCAAGTCTTCAAACACCTCCCCTACTACCAACTGCGCGTTGTTCAAACCCAACGCCGCCAGCCGTGCGGTATTCAACGCATGGTTGACCTCGCTCGGGTGCTGCAACAGCAACACCCGCGTGCGACTGTCGAGATTGGGGATCAACGCGCACAGACAGTGGGCGACAGGCCTGAGGCAACGGGAACATTGGGGTCTGGACATGGTTTATCAGGCCTGGTTGAGCTGGGCTTTGAGTAAGTCGCGGAAGGTCTGGATCAGCGGTTCGCGGCTGCGGCCTCGACGCATGATCATCGAGAACGGCGCCTGATAGCCGAAGGTCGCCGGCAGCAACACACGCAGGTCGCCCTTATCGGCCCAGGCCTGGGCATAGTGCTCGGGCAGGTAGCCGATGTAGGCGCCGGACAGCACCAGGATCAGCTGCGCCTCCATACTCTCCACGGTGGCTGCGCTGTGCTTGAAGCCGTGGCGTGCCAACTCGGCCTGGCTCCAATAGCCGCGACCGACCATCCGTTGCTGCGTGATCACCTGCTCGGGAATGCGCCGTTCATTGAATAAAGGATGCCGCGTGCTGCAATACAGCCAGTGCTGCTCGCGGTACAACGGCATGTAGATCAGCCCGCTCATGCGGTTGGAAAACGCGCCGATGGCCAAGTCCAGGCGGTTGTCCTGCACGCCCAGTTGCAGCTCATAAGGGCTCATCACCGACAGATGCAAGTGCACCGCCGGGTGTTCCAGGCTGTAGGCGCCGATCACTTCGGCGAAGGGCAACGCTTTGTCGCTAACCGTGGAGTCCAGCACACCCAGTTTCAGCGTGCCGCGCAACTCGCCCTTCAACGCGGCGGCGTATTGCTCGAAACCTTCCAGCTCGCCCAGCAGACGCAAGGTCTCTTGATGAAACAATTCGCCTTTGCTGGTGAGGCTGAACCCACCACGCCCGCGATGACACAGCACCAGGCCCAACGCCGCTTCCAGCTGGCTCATGTACGTGCTGATGGCCGATGTGGACAGGTTGAGTTCGTGCTGGGCATTGGCAAACCCCTGATGCCGCACGACGCTGACGAAGATGCGCAGGAGTTTCAGGTCGGGCAAGGCGTTGGCCATGAGGCCTCCAAAAACGCGGTAATTGTAGGAGCGAGCTTGCTCGCGAAAAACCTGAGAGCGCCGTGTAGAACCAGATGCGCTGCGTCATCGTTGACGGTTTTCGCGAGCAAGCTCGCTCCTACAAAGGTTGGGACCAGTTTACCTCAGGCAATAGTTTAGAAAAATCTGAACTAAGTATTTGCCCCTGCCGATTCTTTCGTTTCCATGTATTTCGCAGAATCGGCCCCTAACAAACAAAACAACGATGAGGCAACCCCTGTACAATATTTTCCACCAACCACTGGGCGGCAACGAAATGCCGCGCTTCGCCGGCATCGCCACCATGATGCGTCTTCCCCACCTGCAAACGGCCAAGGGCCTGGACGCCGCCTTTGTCGGCGTGCCCCTGGACATCGGCACCTCGCTGCGCGCCGGCACCCGCTTCGGGCCGCGTGAAATCCGCGCCGAATCCGTGATGATCCGCCCTTACAACATGGCCACCGGCGCCGCGCCGTTCGACTCGCTGTCGGTGGCCGACATCGGCGACGTGGCGATCAACACCTTCAACCTGCTCGACGCCGTGCGCATCATCGAAGAAGCCTACGACGAGATTCTCGAACACGACGTGATCCCGCTGACCCTGGGCGGCGACCACACCATCACGCTGCCGATCCTGCGGGCGATCCACAAGAAACACGGCAAGGTCGGGCTGGTGCACATCGATGCCCACGCCGACGTCAACGACCATATGTTCGGCGAGAAAATCGCCCACGGCACCACCTTCCGCCGCGCGGTAGAAGAAGGTTTGCTCGATTGCGACCGTGTGGTACAGATCGGCCTGCGCGCCCAGGGCTACACCGCCGAAGACTTCAACTGGAGCCGTAAACAGGGCTTCCGTGTGGTTCAGGCAGAAGAATGCTGGCACCACTCCCTCGCGCCGTTGATGGCCGAAGTGCGTGAAAAAGTCGGCGGCGGCCCGGTGTACCTGAGCTTTGACATCGACGGCATCGACCCCGCCTGGGCTCCGGGCACCGGCACTCCGGAAATCGGAGGGCTGACCACCATCCAGGCCATCGAAATCATCCGTGGCTGCCAGGGCCTCGACCTGATTGGTTGCGACCTGGTAGAAGTTTCGCCGCCTTACGACACCACCGGCAACACCTCGCTATTGGGCGCCAACTTGCTGTACGAGATGCTCTGCGTGCTGCCTGGCGTGGCACATCGCTGATGAGCGCCCACGAAGTACTGCAAGCCGCCGCCGACCTGGTGGCGGCCTTCGCCCGCAATGACCGCGCCGCCTACTTCGGCGCGTTCACGGCGGACGCCAGCTTCGTGTTCTACACCCTGCCCCAACCGCTGCTCAGTCGCGACGCCTACCAGGCGTTGTGGGACAGCTGGCGCCGGGATGAGGGATTCGAGGTGCTGTCCTGCACCTCGAGCAACGCCTTTGTCAGCCTGCAAGGTGACGTGGCGATTTTCATGCATGACGTGGCCACCGAGCTGCGCATGAACGGGGAGCAATTCAAAAGCCAGGAACGCGAGACCATTGTCTTCAAACGGCAAGGGCTTGGCGCAGAACAACAAGAAGGCCTGTGGCTGGCCTGTCACGAACATTTGTCCGCTATGACGGAAGGGCTGCCGCCCCCTTAGCCAATGTGATCGGAGCAGATCATGAATAATAAAAACAACGATAAAAGTATTCGCAAGATAGAAACCAACGGGGTCGAACAGATCCCGGACCACGAACGTACCGCCGGCCCCAAGGATCTGTTCCGACTGATCTTCGGCGGTGCCAATACCTTTGCCACCGCCGTGCTGGGTTCTTTCCCCGTACTGTTCGGTTTGTCGTTCCAGGCGGGTGTCTGGGCGATTGTGCTGGGCGTGCTGGTGGGTGCGCTGATCCTGGCGCCCATGGGCCTGTTCGGGCCGATCAATGGCACCAACAACGCCGTGTCTTCAGGTGCGCACTTTGGTGTGCACGGGCGGATTGTCGGCTCGTTTCTCTCGCTGCTGACGGCGATTGCCTTCTTCTCACTGTCGGTGTGGAGTTCAGGCGACGCGCTGGTGGGCGGTGCGAAACGTCTGATTGGCTTGCCGGAAACCGACCTGAGCCTGGGCCTGGCCTACGGCGTGTTCGCGATCCTGGTGCTGACCGTGTGCATCTACGGTTTTCGCTTCATGCTGTGGGTCAATCGCATTGCGGTGTGGGCCGCGAGCCTGCTGTTCCTGCTGGGGATCTTCGCGTTCGCGCCGGCCTTCGACAGCCACTTCGCCGGCACTGTCGCCCTGGGTCAGACCGGCTTCTGGGCGGCGTTCATCGGCGCTGCATTGGTCGCCATGAGCAACCCGATTTCCTTCGGCGCGTTCTTGGGTGACTGGTCGCGCTACATCCCGCGTGAGACGCCGAAAATACGCATCATGCTGGCGGTGATCCTGGCGCAAATCGCGACCTTGATCCCCTTCCTGTTCGGCTTGGCCACCGCGACCATCGTGGCGATCAAGGCACCGGACTACATCGCAGCCAACAACTATGTCGGCGGTTTGCTGGCGGTGGCACCGAGCTGGTTCTTTCTGCCGGTGTGCCTGATCGCCGTGATCGGCGGTATGTCTACCGGCACTACTTCGCTGTATGGCACCGGGTTGGACATGTCCAGCGTGTTTCCACGCCTGCTGTCGCGGGTCAAGGCCACGTTGCTGATCGGGGTGATGTCGATTGCCTTCATCTTTATCGGACGTTTCGCCGCCAACCTGGTGCAGAGCGTATCGACCTTCGCCGTGCTGATCATTACCTGCACCACACCGTGGATGGTGATGATGATCATCGGCCTGATCGTGCGTCGCGGCTTCTATTGCCCGGATGACCTGCAGGTGTTCACGCGTGGTGAAACCGGCGGCCGCTACTGGTTCAGCCATGGTTGGAACTGGCGCGGGCTGGGGGCCTGGATCCCGAGTGCGCTGGTGGGCCTGTGCTTCGTCAACCTGCCGGGGCAGTTTGTCGGGCCGCTGGGCAATCTGGCGGACGGCATTGATATCAGCCTGCCGGTGACGCTGGGGCTGGCCTCGGTGGTGTACCTGACCTTGCTTCGGGTGTTCCCGGAACCGGCGGCTGTTTATGGGCCGGCCGACTCTCGCAGCAAGCGCACGGATGCGCGCGTTAAACCGGCGCTGCAACAAGCCGCCTGATCCTCATAAAAAAGATAATCGGAGAACCGCCGTCATGGCTTTGGATTTATTCGTCGTACTCATCTACGCCGCCGGCATGCTCGTGCTCGGCTACTACGGCATGCGCCGCGCCAAGACCCACGAAGACTACCTGGTGGCCGGGCGCAACCTGGGCCCGTCGTTGTACATGGGCACCATGGCCGCCACGGTATTGGGCGGTGCGTCCACCGTCGGCACCGTGCGGCTGGGCTACGTGCATGGCATCTCCGGCTTCTGGCTGTGTGCCGCGCTGGGCATGGGCATCATCGCGCTGAACCTGTTCCTGGCCAAGCCACTGTTGAAACTGAAGATCTTCACCGTGACCCAGGTGCTGGAAAAACGCTACAACCCGATGGCCCGCCAGGCCAGCGCCGTGATCATGCTGGCCTACGCGCTGATGATCGGCGTGACCTCGATCCTCGCCATCGGCACCGTGCTGCAAGTGCTGTTCGGCCTGCCGTTCTGGATCTCGGTACTGCTCGGCGGTGGCGTGGTGGTGGTGTACTCCACCATCGGCGGCATGTGGTCGCTGACCCTCACTGACATCGTGCAGTTCGTGATCAAGACCGTCGGCCTGATGTTCATCCTGCTGCCGATCTGCCTGTACCGCGTCGGCGGCTGGGACGAACTGGTGGCCAAGCTGCCCGCATCGAGCTTCAGCTTCACCGCGATCGGTTGGGACACGATCATCACCTACTTCATGATCTACTTCTTCGGCATCCTGATCGGCCAGGACATCTGGCAACGGGTGTTCACCGCCCGTGACGAAAAGGTCGCCAAGTACGCAGGCACTTTCGCCGGTTTCTACTGCATCCTCTACGGCCTGGCCTGTGCATTGATCGGCATGGCCGCCCATGTGCTGATCCCGGACCTGGATAACGTCAACAATGCGTTTGCCGCTATTGTGAAAGTGTCGCTGCCGGACGGCATCCGCGGCCTGGTGATTGCCGCGGCACTGGCCGCGATGATGTCCACCGCCAGCGCCGGCTTGCTCGCCGCCTCCACCGTACTGACCGAAGACCTGCTGCCGCGCCTGCGTGGCGGCAAGCAGTCGAGCCTGGCCATCAACCGCCTGTTCACGATGCTGACCGGTATTGCCGTGCTAGGTATCGCACTGGTGGTGAGCGATGTGATCAGCGCCTTGACCCTGGCCTACAACCTGTTGGTGGGCGGTATGTTGATCCCGCTGATCGGCGCGATCTTCTGGAAACGCGCGACCACCTCGGGCGCCATTACGTCCATGACCCTCGGCTTTGTGACGGCGTTGGTGTTCATGATCAAGGATGGCTTGGATGCGAACACGCCGATCTATTACAGCCTGGCGATTGGGCTGGTGAGTTTTGTGGTGGTGAGTTTGCTGTCGCGTCGGCCAGAGGGTGTGGCGGCCAACGCGGTTTAAGATACAAAGAGGTTTAGAGCGGTTTCTTCAGCGGGCGCGACGTCGGATGTCGTGCCCGTTTTTTTACTCAGCATTCCGGCTGACTTCTTCAAACAAATCTGCGCAAGATTTACAGCCAAAATACTGCTCGGTTATAGGGCATTCGATTTCCCCTGTCGCCCCCGCCCTCACCCGCCAAGTACACACTTTGCCGCGATACTTTAGTGTGCCTTCAAGATAACAAGGTGCCCAGTCGTACTCGTCATGCAGCGTGCGTGCGTCAATAGGTTCAGCGCGCTTGAAGAAGGACGCGACTTGTCGCTCATCCAACGTAACGTCGCTGGGTCGACAGCGCTCCGGTTCTTCGGAGTGAAAACCCGAGATAGCGATGTTGTCGATATCTGGAGCGGAAGCCGCGCACCCGGCGAGTATCCCCCACATGCCCAACAACCCTCGCCGCAGGTTCATTGCCACACCGCGCTGCTGGCTTCACCCGGATGTTTGTAGGAGATTTGCGGATGCGTGTAGACGTCCTCCGGTGTCAGGCGGAAATGGCCATACAACTCAGCCACCAACCACCGCAGGGATTGATTCTGTATAGCGGTCACGTCCTCGTAACGGGCAGCATCCAGATGCTTGCCGACCAGTTCAATTCCCAAAGAGTCCGCGTTCATCGGGTATCGCTCAGGGTAGTCCTTGGTGCGCTCATAGCGGTCCAGCGCTCGAATCTGCAAGGTCCAAGTGAGTGCCTGGATAGGTTGGATTTGAGCGGTATCGCACGTCGCCTTATCCGTTGCCAGGCACTTGGAGCGCAGGTAACGCCCAACGTGGTAACAGCGTTTTTTGAGGCTCGCCGTCTGATAGATCACGCCATTTTTCTCGATGAGAAAGTGCGCTCCATTGCCCTTGGCAACGTAAGCATTAAAGGTGTGTTGCGCCGTCGAAGCGTCCGTCTGGTGGACTACCAAAGCGCTCACGCTACGCAAATCCCCATGCTCAATCGTTGGAAACCGACGGAGTTCGACTCTGTCGGAAATCAACATGCCTTCGCTATCAATGCTCGACATTCCAATGCCCATTCATCCATGTGAAGGCAAAAATATAGAAGGACGAACCTGGAAAAGGGCACGGATGACAAAATAAGAAGAAGGTTCTGACAATGAGGCATGCCTCGTCAGGCAATTGCGGACACTAAGAAATTTACGGCGAATACAGCCTGATGACAGGGACCGAACACGCCCTGAAGAACGACCCGAGATACCAGCGCCCGCGCGATTCAATCACGTGAGCGCTTCCAGGACTTACCTGCGACGTGGGCGACGTTGCTCGTCATCGGTGCGAATCGGCACGGGTTGCAGTGGGGGCTCGATCAAGCCCAGTGCAACACCCAGATCATGGAGCCAGTTTTGAATTTTCTCTTTCATGGTTGCCCCCTTTGAGGGTAATGCTGGTAGGCGCAAGTTCTGTCGCCCTTTCCTACACTGATAGTAGCCCTAAGTCCTACGTAATGCTTGAACGAAACCACAACGAACTATTACTGAATTCATCAAAATCCTGACGGATCGTTCAAGCTATGGCGCGGGTGTCTTGCGGGACCGCAGTCTTGCTGGCTTGCTGCAGGTCGATCCATGCGTTGAGGTTAGCGCCGAGCATACCCTTTCGCCACATCAGCCAGGTGGTCGCAGTGGCAAAAGGCCCTGTCAGCGGATGAACGGACACGCTGCCCTTGCCTGGCAGGCTCTCAAGCATGGATTCGGACATCAACGCCACCCCGGAGCCAGCGATCACGCACGCCAGCATGCCCTGATAAGACTCGATCTCAATTGCCCGCCCCATGGCCACGCGCTCGTGGGAAAACCAGGTTTCCAGGCGCGTGCGATAGGCGCAACTGCGACGGAAGGTGAACACCGAGCGTCCCGCAACATCCTGGGGCCCTCGCACAGGCGGGTGGTCGGCCTCGCAAATAAGCACCAGGCGCTCTTCACACAGCGGCACACCGTCCAGGGAAGCGATGGTAATGGGGCCGTCCACAAATGCCGCATCCAGACGGCCAGTAATCAGGCCTTCGAGCAACTCACCGCTGGGCGCCGATTGCACCTGCAGATTCACCATCGGGTAAGCCTTGTGATAGCCCGCCAGCAGCTTCGGCAAATGCACCGCCGCCGTGCTGTACATGCTGCCTACCACAAAATCGCCGGCCGGTTGCCCGCCTTGCACCGCGCCGTGGGCTTCATCATGCAGGGCCAGCAGACGGGTGCTGTAGTCCAGCAACACCTTGCCGGCCGGAGACAGCTGCAAGCGCTGACGCTCGCGCACAAACAGCTCTACACCGAGCTGCTCCTCCATTTGCTTGAGGCGTGTCGACAGGTTCGACGGCACTCGATGCAAGCGGTCCGCCGCGCGCGTGATGGAGCCCTCTTCCGCCACCGCCTGGAAAATGCGCAATTGACTGAACTCCATACCTTTCTCCAAAACTGAACAAGTTACTCACTATTATTCATTTTTACAGAAAGTCAATCCGCTTTAGCCTGAGGGTATTCGTTTACCCGCAGGAAAACTGACCATGTCTCCATTAGTCCGCTTACTCGCCAGCTTTGTCGCCCTGATGATGGCGATGGGGATTGGCCGCTTCGCCCTCACCCCCCAAATGCCCCATCTGCTCAGTGAAGGGCAGATCGACCTGACCGGCGCCGGCCTGATCGCCGCCGCCAACTACCTGGGCTACTTCGTCGGCGCGGTGGATTCGATCTTCGCACGCAGCCACCACCATGTCCGTGGGCGCTTATATGGCGGGTTGTGGTTGTGTGTACTGCTGACGCTCGCGTCGTACTGGGCCCACGGGTTCTGGCCGCACCTGTTGCTGCGCTTTGGCACCGGGGTCGCGAGTGCCTGGGCCCTGGTGATGATCACCAGCCTGAGCCAGCCGCTGGCGATTGCCGCCGGGCGTGCGCGCATGGGTGCCTTGGTCTTTGCCGGACCGGGGCTGGGGATTTTGTTGACTGGCTTACTGGCGTTGGGATCGAACCTGATGGGGCAAAATTCGGGCACATTGTGGCTGGTGTATGGCGGGGTGGCGCTGGTGATGTTGCTGGCCATCTTGCCTTTCCTGCCGAAGCCCTCCGCCAGCGGCACGCCCGTTGTCGGCCAGACCGATGGTGGCAGCAACGGCAGCATCGCGCACTTGTGCTGGATCTATGTGCTGTATGGTCTTGGCTACATCATTCCGGCGACGTTCCTGTCGCAGATGGCCAGCGCGCAATTCAAGGGTGCCTGGCAAGCTGATCTGTTCTGGCCGTGCTTTGGCTTGGCCGCCGCGATTGGCGTGGTAGTGGCGACCCTGCGCCGCAAGGACCCAGACACCACTCGCCGCTGGCTGATGACTACATTGTGGCTGCAAGCGGCCGGGGTGTTTGCCTGCTTGCTGGGCAATGGCTGGGGCCTGGCACTGGGGGTGTTGCTGTGCGGCGGACCGTTCCTGGCTTGCATGCAGTTGGTGATGGCCCGCCTGCGGGACGTTGCCCCCCACGGCTATCAGCGCAGCACCGGACTGCTGACCGCCAGCTTCGCCATCGGCCAATTGAGCGGCCCGTTACTGGCCTCGGTCAGCAGCCATCTGAGTGGCGGGCTGCAACCGGCACTGGTAGTCGCCGGCGCCGGATTACTGGTGGCGGGCTCGATTCTGGTCAGCCGGCAACCAGCGGCGCAGGCACGCGCAGCTGTTCACGCCGCGCCAACACCAGGAAAAACAGCCCACCCAGGAAGCAGCCGGTAAACCAGGCGAAGTTGGCCATGCCCTGCAACGCCGGGATAAAGGTGATCGCGACGCCCACCAGCGTCGCGGGCACCAGCGCCTTGACCGCCGTCCAGTTCACGCCGCCGTCGAAGTAGTAGCGCCCGCTGGGGCTGTCATCGAACAACGCGTCCACATCGATCTGCTGTTTTTTGATCAGGTAGAAATCCACCAGCAGAATGCCGAACAGTGGCCCAATGAAGGCCGCGAGAATATCCAGGGTGTAGTGGATCATCAACGGGTTATTGAACAGGTTCCACGGTGTGATGAAGATCGACGCCACGGCGGCGATCATCCCGCCCGCGCGCCAGCTGATTTTGCTCGGCGCGACGTTGGCGAAGTCAAAGGCTGGGGACACGAAGTTGGCGACGATATTGATGCCGATGGTTGCGGTGACAAAAGCAAAGGCGCCCAGCAACACCGCCATGCTGTTATCGATGCGCGAAACCGTGGCGATCGGGTCATGCAGCATTTCGCCAAACACCGGCAAGGTGCCCGAGACTATCACCACGGTGACCAGGGAAAATGCCAGGAAATTCACCGGCAGCCCCCAGAAGTTGCCGCGCCGTACGTCCTGCATGCTGCGGCAGTAGCGGCTGAAGTCGCCGAAGTTCAGGGTCGGCCCGGAGAAGTACGACACCACCAACGCCGTCGCCACGATCACCTGACCGAATGCCTGCCAGCCCGACAGGGATTTTTCCGCCAGGGTGAAGCTGATGTTCGACCAGCCCGCCTTCCACACGATCCAACCCGCCAGGGCGAACATCACCGCATAGACCACCGGCCCGGCCCAATCGATAAAACGGCGGATGGACTCCATGCCGGCCCAGAACACCGCCGCTTGCAACAGCCACAGGCTGAGGAAACCAAACCAGCCAAGGTAAGACAAGCCCGCAAAATGCGGCTCCGCGTACACCGCCATCTGTGGGAAGAAACGCAGCACCACGATGATCAAGGCGCTCGACGCCAGGTACGTCTGAATCCCGTACCAGGCCACGGCGATCAAGCCGCGAATCACCGCAGGAATATTCGCGCCGAACACACCAAACGCCAGGCGACAGATCACGGGATAAGGCACAGCGGCTTGCTGACTCGGCTTGGCCACCAGGTTGGCGATCAGTTGCACAATGCAGATACCGGCGAGCAAGGCGATGAGTACTTGCCAACTGGCCAAGCCCAAGGCGAACAGGCTGGCGGCAAACACATAACCGCCGACGCTGTGCACGTCGCTCATCCAGAAAGCAAAGATGTTGTACCAGTTCCACTTTTGCGGCAGCGGGCCCAGGTCCTGGTTGTACAGGCGCGGGCTGTAGCCTTTGGGCAATTGTTCGGTCATCGCGGGGCTCCTCGAAATACCGGCCTGCGCTTCCGTCACGGGGATGCATACGAGAGGCGGCATGGTTTGTATACGAGGTGTTCAGCAGAATGCGTGCCAATTGAACGCAATCCCTCTGGAACGGTGTTCCAAAGGGAGGGGAGCAGGCGTGGACACAGGGCCTACGCTCAGTAACGGTGCACAATAATCCTGTACACAATCAGCGCTGCACTCGATGTGCACACAGATAGCCCACCGTGCAGCAGGCTGCGGTCAAGAAGGTGCCCCACGCCATGTCCATGACCGCCAACTGCGCAGACCATGCTTTCAGCGTGGCCCAGTTGCTCAAGTCATAGGTGCCGTAGGCGACCAGGCCCAATAAGGCACCCAGGCGTGCTGCGCGTTGCCAGCTTGCGCTGGGCAAGACCACTAACACCACGCAACCGAGCACGTAAAGGAGATAGAAGAATGTGGCGGGCAACAGACGGGGCTGGTCCAGCATCAGTGGACCCAGCAGGGATTTGTAGGTGGGGCCCATGAGGACACCGAGCCAGAGACCGTCCAGCACTAGGAAGGCGAGCAACGTGCCGAGGTAGGCGAGCAGCGATTTCTTGGTCATTGGTGCAGCCTCTGTAGACGCCGACGAGCGTCTACAGAAGAGCAAAGCGTGGTCAGCTTAGTTCAATGCGATCCGCGTGAATCACAATCTGGCCCTGCTTGTACAACGCACCAATGGCCTTCTTGAAGTTGCCCTTGCTCACGCCGAACAAGTTGCTGATCACCGCCGGATCACTCTTGTCGCTGACCGGCAAGCTGCCGTTGTTTTCACGCAACTTGGCGAGGATCTTCGAGTTGAGACTGGAGGCCGCTTCCTGGCCGACCGGCTGCAGGCTCAGGCTGATGTTGCCATCGGCGCGGATCTCTTTGATAAAGCCCTTCTCTTCTTTCCCTGGGCGCAGGAACTTGAACACTTCGTTCTTGTGGATCAGGCCCCAGTGCTTGTTGTTGATGATCGCCTTAAAGCCCATGTCAGTGGCTTCGGCCACCAGCAGGTCGACCTCCTGGCCCACCTGGTAGTTGGCAGGGGTCTTGTCCAGGTAGCGATCCAGGCGTGCAGTGGCGGTGATGCGCTTGGTGTGTTTGTCGAGGTAGACATGCACCACGCAGTATTCGCCTGCGGTCAACTGGCGCTTTTCTTCCGAATACGGCAGCAACAGGTCCTTGGGCAAACCCCAGTCGAGGAACACGCCAATGCTGTTGACTTCCACCACTTTCAAACTGGCGAATTCACCCACTTGAACTTTGGGCTTTTCAGTCGTGGCGATAAGTTTGTCATCGCTGTCCAGATAAATGAAAACGTTAAGCCAGTCTTCATCTTCACTAGGAATATCTTTGGGGATATACCGATTAGGCAAGAGGATTTCGCCATCTTGCGCACCGTCCAGGTACAAACCAAAGTTAGTGTGTTTAACCACTTGCAAGCTGTTGTAGCGCCCGACCAAAGCCATTTTCAATACCCTCATTACGTGGGCGGCATTCTACCCGAGTTGTGCGCGCCACGCGCGCGCGCCTGAAAAATCGCGGGTTGTCATGGCTCCGCCCCGCTCGTCTGATCAATCGACCCATTTTTTCCGCGCAGTCGGTCATGGATAGCTCCATGGTTTCGAGCTAAAACAGTAAGTTAGAGGATTATTTCAACGATGAACTTCGGCTATTCCCCATCGCGCCACTTATTCCCAGGGGATATTTGCCAAGCAATTGTCAAGTATTTCCTGTACGATGCCTGGCCAAGTTAATTTTCTACAGGTTAGTGGCCGCCATGCGCGTAAAAGCATCCAACAGCAAAGCAAAGCCAGCTCCCGCCGTTGAAACCAGCGAATCGATCAACAGCCAGATTGCTGCATTCCTCAAGTCCGGCGGCGAAATCCAGCAGATTGCCAAGGGCGTGAGCGGCCAGACTTTCGGCCCATCCAAGCAGATCAGCCTGGGTAAAAAGTAATACCGCGCAACACACCTGGTCCCTAAGCGTCTTGCCATCAAGGCGCTAGGACTAGAGCCCGAAATACCCTCTGCTGACCTTCATCATCGCGCTAATCGACGAACGGGCCTCACCGCCTGGCATTCGCCGGTATGCTTGCACACGTCTAGCACGGGCATCTGCCCGATTTTCTCCGTTACTGCTCCTCGCTTTTCATGGAGTGAAGCATGTTCAAACCCTGCATATTCCTGGTCGGCGCCCTGATTGCCAGCCCTCTCGCCGAAGCCCAGATCTTCCAGCGTGAATTGGGTGACTTCGACTTGAAATTGGGCACGACGCCCAGCCGCAGCATGGCCCAGGGCCTGGTCAAGCCAACGTCTCCCGGCAGCGATTCATTCCATGGTGGGCTGGACCTGAGCCACGACAGCGGCCTGTACTTCGGCCAGTTTTCACCGAACATGGGCCTGTCTTCGTCCAGCAACCTCGAAGTCGATTCCTACATGGGCTTCAAGCACCCCTTCGACCAGACGTTGGGCTACGAAGTGGGCCTGATCCACTACAGCTACCCCACGCTCAGCCCCCTCGACAGCCAGGAGTTCTACGGCGGCCTGAACCTGCTGGGCAATCGCTTCGGCGCCTCCTTCAGCAACGACCCGGACCGCCAGGACAGCACCCTGTTTGCCGACCTCGGCGGCACCCAGCCGTTCGGCATCGGCGTCAGCATGAAATACACCACTCATCAGTTGGGCACCCCGGTCGCGGTGGACGGAGGCTCCATTCGGACCTTCAGCGACTGGTCGGTGCAATTCTCCCGACAGTGGATGGGCGTGGACTTGAACCTGATCTACAGCGATTCCAGCCTCAGCGGCGGGGATTGCTCGGCCTATTCCGGACACAACTCGCAATGCGATGGCCTGTTGACGTTGAAGGCCGCACGGTCGTTTTATTGAGGGGCTGAACTGTCGCACCCGGCGCGGGTTCACATGTGATAACCCACTCTGCGAAGGACCCGCCCATGCTGCGTCGGCTCAAACTACTGGTGGTACTGCTGACCCTGAGCCTGGTGCTCACCGGTTGCAATCGCGTGGGCCTGGCCTATCGCAACCTCGACGTGATCATTCCCTGGACCCTCAATGACTACCTGGACATGAATGCCGGGCAGAAGAGTTGGTTCAACGACAAGCTCAAGGAACACCTGGCCTGGCATTGCACCACGCAATTGCCGGGTTACCTGGATTGGCTGGACCGCCTGCAACAGATGGCCAACGACAACCAGGTGACCGACGCCGCGCTCCAGGCCCGGACCACCGAGGCCAAACAGGCCATCGACGAAGTCGCCCGTGAGATCACGCCCTCCGCCATCGAACTGCTCCAAGGCCTGGACGACCAGCAGGTCAAGGAAATGAGCGACGCCCTGGCCAAGGACCTGCGCAAGCGCCAAGACGAATACCTCAAGCCGCCCCTGGCCCAGCAGATCAAGGACCGCGCCGAGCGCATGAGCAAACGCCTGGACGCCTGGATCGGCCCGCTCAGCGCCAGCCAGCAGAACCGGGTGACCGCCTGGTCCATCGCACTGGGCGAGCAGAACCATGAATGGATCGGCAACCGCGCCCGCTGGCAGGCGCAATTTATCGACGCCGTGCAACAGCGCAAAAACGCCGACTTCCCGCAGAAAATGCAGCAGTTGCTGGTGGACCGCGAAAACCTGTGGACCCCGCAATATCGCACCGCCTATGCACAGACGGAAGCCGCGGCCCGCAGCCTGATTGTCGACGTGATGGCCGAAAGCACTGTGCAGCAACGGCAGAAACTCACCCAGAAAATCGACAAGGTGCGCAGCGATTTCCAGGCGCTTAAATGCCTGAAGAGCGTGCAGCCCTAGCTGGGTGCCAAGGTCCCCAGCCAGGCCACAAGCCCCAGGATCAGCACCACCGCCCCGAACTCCAGGGTGATGCTGCGACGCAAGGCATTACGCGCCGCTCTGTGGTCACCCGCCGCGAGAGAGCGCTGAAGCAGGGGCGTCAAGTGCGAGCGATTGAGCGCCGCCAGCCCCAACATCAAGCCGAACACCCCCAACTTCAAGCACAACAGGATTGCGTAGACACCGCCGGTGATGCCGTCCAGGTTCGGCCCGACCACAAACAGATAATTCGCCACGCCCGTGCCGATCAGTACCGCGACGAAGACCACACCAACACGCTCGAAGCCCGCCAAGGCGTGTGCCAGCACCTGCACCGCCTGCTCAGACGCATTCGCCAGCATCAGCCCGAACGCCGCCAATGCCCCGACCCAGCCCGCCGCTGCCAGCAGATGCGCACTGTCGCTTAGCAGATGCCACTGCCCCAACGAGCCCTCATGCATCACGCCATGCCCGACCCACGCCAGCGTCACCAACGCGACACCGCCGAACACGGTGGCCAATCGGGTACTGAGCGCAACCAGCACCAGCGCCGCAATGCGCAACCACCACGTCCAGCCCAGCTCGGTCTGCCAGAGCATCATCTGCAGGTGCGTCCACAGTGTCGGCCAATCCTCGGCGCCGCTCATGGCCTGGGTCATGGACAGCAGCGACGCCAACGACAGCAGCAAACCCAGCGCCGCCAACCTGCGCAGCAGCGGTTTCAGATTCAGCAACTTGCTGTCTGCATACAGGCCAAACAGCCCCAGGCCGAATACCAGCATCAAGTCCAGATACAGCGCGAAACGCAGTAACACCGGGACCAGTTCACTCATGGCTGGACGCTGAACACCACGTTGCCAAGGATCGGGTGCGTGTCGGAAGACACGGCCCGCCAATCGACCCGATAGGTCCCGGTCATCAGTGTGGAGGCCGGCTTGATCAACATCACCTTAGGATCACTACTGGCCGCGACACTGGCCTTGACCGGCATCGGCGAATTGGGCATGCCGGGCATATCGGTCATGATCAGCTTGGCGCCGGAAAACTGCGTCAACAGGTTTTCCGAGAACCGCAGTTCAATGACTGCCGGTGCCGCGCCCTGGGCACCGGACGCTGGCGTGGACGACAACAACTTCGGATGGGCCGAGGCCGCCAGGCTGGCGATCACTCCGGCGCACAGCACAACGCCCGCCAGGGCGGTTTTAAACATCGACATGCAAGGCTCCAGGCCGCTCGTGGCGGCGAGTTATAGGAAAAATAGAAACGTCAGAACCACAGGCGCACACCCACGACCCAGCGCACCTGGTTCGTGTCTTCGCCGTCATCTCGGGCGTATTGCGCGGTTTGGCCGTAGCTGCGATTCCATGTCACGCCCACATAGGGCGCAAATTCGCGGTGCACTTCGTAACGCAGCCTCAGGCCCAGCTCACTGTCCGACAGGCCCGAACCAACGCCGCGCTGCGGATCGTTGCGCCCATAGAAGTTGAGTTCAGCGGTGGGCTGCAGGATCAGCCGATTGGTCAGCAGAATGTCGTAATCGCCCTCCAATCTCGCAGCAGTACGCCCTGCTTCACCGACAAAAACCGTGGCTTCGGCTTCAAAGTTGTAAAGAGCCATGCCCTGGGCCCCGAACGCCGCCCAGGTCTGGCCGTCCCCTGGCTTGAAGTCCTGGCGCACACCACCCACCAAGTCCCACCAGGGTGTGATGGCATGCCCCCACAACGCCTGGGCTTCGGCGCTTTCGGTGCGACCGGCACTGCGCTCGCCTTCACTGCGTAGCCACAGGCGATCGATATCGCCACCGACCCACCCCTTGATATCCCAATTCAGCGCGCCGTCGCCCTCGCCGCCCTGCCATTCCAACTGGTTGATCAGCAGCAGGGAATTGATGCCACTGTCGTGGACCCTGTGCCCACCAGCCGCGTTGTAGACCGCAGCGCGATCGGCGGCAGTCAACACGGGAATCGGTGTGCGACTCTCGGTGAGCGCCGGTGTCGCCGGGCTCATGCCCTGGAATTCGTCGGCCAGCGCCGATGGAGCGAACGCCAGCCCGATCAGGACAGTTAAAACACGGCTCATGCTCGCGTCCTCATTCATGCACGCGTACCTCACGGAACATGCCCATTTCCATGTGGTACAGCAGATGGCAGTGATAGGCCCAACGCCCCAACGCATCGGCAGTCACTCGGTAGCTGCGCCGTGAGCCCGGCGGCATGTCGATGGTGTGCTTGCGCACCTGGAACTGGCCGTTTTCGTCTTCCAGGTCACTCCACAGGCCGTGCAGGTGGATGGGATGACTCATCATGGTGTCGTTGACCAGCACCAGCCGAACTCGCTCGCCGTAGGCCAGCTGCAAGGGCTCGGCATCGGAAAACTTCACGCCATTGAACGACCAGGCGAACTTCTCCATATGTCCGGTGAGGTGCAGTTCAATGGTGCGGCTGGGATCGCGCCCGTCGGGGTCTTCGAAGGTGCTGCGCAAGTCGGCATACGTCAGGACGCGCCGGCCGTTGTTGCGCAGGCCGATACCGGGGTCATCGAGCTTGGGCACCGGGCTCATGGCCTGCATATCCACCAGCGGGTTGTCTTGCTCGCTGGCAGGATGGGCCTGCATCGACATGGCACTGTGATCCATGCCCGGCATATCCGCCATGGCACCGTGGTCCATGCCACCCATGCCCATGTCGTCCATGGTGATCCAGGGGCGCGGGTCCAGTGCCGGTACGGGGGCCGTCGCCCCGGTTTGTCGGGCAAGCGTGCCGCGGGCATAACCACTGCGGTCCATTGACTGGGCGAACAGCGTGTAAGCCTCGGCTGTCGGCTCGACCAGCACATCGAAGGTCTCCGCCACGGCGATACGGAACTCGTCGACGCTCACCGGCTGCACTGGCTGGCCATCGGCGGCAATCACGGTCATCTTCAGCCCCGGAATGCGCACATCGAAGTAGCTCATTGCCGAGCCGTTGATAACGCGCAACCGGATCGTCTCGCCAGCCTGAAACACACCGGTCCAGTTGCGCTCCGGCGGCTGGCCGTTGAGCAGGTAGGTGTAGGTCTCGCCGCTGACATCGGCCAAGTCCGTGGGGTTCATTTTCATCTGCGCCCACATCAGGCGATCGGCAATCGTGGCCGACCAGCCTTGCTTGCCCACATCCCGCACGAAGTCGCCCACGGTGGGCTTGTGCAGATTGTAGTAGTCGGACTGTTTCTTGAGGGTTTTCATCAAGGCGACCGGGTCTTCGTCGGTCCAGTCCGACAGCATCACCACGTAGTCGCGCTGGTAGGTGTAGGGCTCGGGCTCTCTCGGGTCGATCACCAGCGGGCCATACACGCCCTGCTGTTCCTGGAACCCGGAATGGCTGTGGTACCAGTAAGTGCCGTGCTGCTTGACCGTGAATTGGTAGACAAACACGCCACCCGGCTCGATGCCCTTGAAGCTCAAGCCCGGTACGCCGTCCATGTTCGACGGCAGGAGAATGCCGTGCCAGTGGATCGACGTCGGTCCGGCCAAGCGGTTCTTCACGCGCAAGGTCACGGTGTCGCCTTCGCGCCAGCGCAGCAGCGGGCCGGGCAAGCCGCCATTGATGGTCAGCGCCGTGCGGTGGCGGCCGGTGAGGTTGACGGGGGCCTGGTCGATGAACAGATCAAACTCGGTGCCGGCCAGCACCGTGGGCTGGCCGGGGCTGGTCAAGGCCCACACCGGGCTGCGCCAGAGGCCGAGCCCGCCCAGCAAGCCGCCGGCGGCCAAGCCTTTGACGAAGGTTCGTCGGGAGGTATTGGAGTGCATGCCGATTCAATTCCATGAGTTGAATGGCAGCAGAGTAGGCAGGGTCGGCTGTCAGCCAGCTTAGCGGCAGATTACCGATCTGACAGTTTCGCCCCGGCGTTACGAGCGTGCCGGGGCGTAATGGATATCAGGCGATCTGGGCCTTGGAGGCGACCTCGGCGAAGGTCGTCGGGTCCAGCGCGTCGGATTGCTCATCCAGCACCTGCCGTGGATGATCGTTGCCCGGAATCGAACTGTCGATCAGCGCCAGCAACTGCGCGCCCAGCGGGGTCAGGATGAAATTCTCGCCATTCCCGCCCTCATCTTCGGGGCGCGATTCGATAAAACCGCGCTTGAACAGCAGTGCTTCATAATCCGCAGCAGTCTTCTTGAGCGCGTCCAGGTTGCCGGTGGACTCGCCCGCCGTGGCCTTCTCGGCCGCTTCCTGCTCGGCGTATTTGCGCGGGGCGAAGCTGCCCTCGCCGTTCTGCACTTCATGCAGCAGACGTTCGATCAAATCCCAGTTGTAAGTCGTCATCCTGATTCCTCCTGCGGGCGAGTGGAAAGTAGCCCGTTAAAGGTGTGACCCGCCGCGCCACTGGCCGTTCAGCCCAGGAGACGAGCGTCATTGGCGTGAACTTTCCAGGTGCCCGCGACCTCAACTGAATATCCCTGCCAAGGAGGTCCCCCCATGAAAACCCTGATGAACCTGGCCATCGCCGCCGCATTGTTGACCGCCCTGCCCGCCTGGGCCTGTACGCCAGACGAGGCTACCGCCAAGCGCGAGCAACTGGCTCAGGAAGTGGCCAAGCTGACCGAGCAGAACCCGACCAAGGCCAAGGAGATGAACGACGAGCTGCAAAAGATGGACTTGGATACCGAAAGCGCGGAATTCCCCGACAAGTGCCAGTTGATCGATGCTCGCCTGAAAGAGCTCAAGGAAGCAGCCGCCAAGGCCAAAAACTGACGGCATAAAAAAACCGGACAATCGTCCGGTTTTTTCACATCACCTGCGCCTTATTCGGCAGCCGGGGCTTCCGGCTTGCGGCGCTTGAGCGGCGCCATGCCGTCCTTGCTGACGAGCGACAGGTTGTCGGTCTTCGGCCGATTGGCGATCTTGCGCTTGGTCGGCGACTTGGCGCCGGTTTTCTTCTTGTCGCCCTTGGCGTCGGTCTTTTTCTTCTTCACGCCAACGGCCTTGCCCGACGCCTTGACCTTCTTCGGCCCGGTGTAGGTGCCTTTGACTTCCTTGATGGTGCGGCGCTCGAACGATTGCTTGAGGTAGCGCTCGATGCTCGACATCAGGTTCCAGTCGCCGTGGCAGATCAGCGAGATGGCCAGGCCGTCATTGCCGGCACGCCCGGTACGCCCAATACGGTGCACGTATTCGTCGCCACTGCGCGGCATGTCGAAGTTGATCACCAGGTCCAGACCGTCCACGTCCAGGCCACGGGCGGCGACGTCGGTGGCGACCAGGATCTTCACGCCGCCAGCCTTGAGGCGGTCGATGGCCAGCTTGCGGTCCTTCTGGTCTTTCTCGCCGTGCAGCACGAACGCCTTGTATTCCTGGGCCACCAGGCGGCCATAGATGCGGTCGGCAGCGGCGCGAGTGTTGGTGAACACGATGGCTTTCTGATAGGTCTCGTTGGCCAGCAGCCAGTTGAGGATCTGCTCTTTGTGCACATTGTGGTCGGCGGTGACGATCTGCTGGCGCGTGGTCGCGTTCAGGTCACTGACGTTGTTGACCTGCAGGTGCTCAGGGTTGTTCAGCACCTTGGCGACCATGTCGCGCAGGGTCGAACCACCGGTGGTGGCGGAGAACAGCATGGTCTGCTGACGGTTGACGCATTCGCCCACCAGACGCTGCACGTCGTCGGCAAAGCCCATATCGAGCATGCGGTCGGCTTCGTCCAGCACCAGCACTTCGACTTCCTTGAGGTCGAGGTTGCCGGCGTTGAGTTGCTCGATCATGCGACCTGGGGTGCCGATCAGGATGTCCGGCACCTTGCGCAGCATGGCGGCCTGGACCTTGAAGTCTTCACCGCCGGTGATGATGCCGGACTTGATGAAGGTGAACTGCGAGAAACGCTCGACTTCCTTCAGGGTCTGCTGGGCCAGCTCGCGAGTCGGCAGCAGGATCAGGGTCTTGATGCTGACGCGAACCTTGGCCGGGCCGATCAGGCGGTTCAGCACCGGCAGGACGAAGGCGGCGGTCTTGCCGCTACCGGTTTGAGCTGTCACCCGCAGGTCACGCCCTTCGAGCGCGAGCGGGATGGCCGCTGCTTGCACAGGCGTAGGCTCGACAAATTTAAGCTCGGCCACGGCTTTGAGCAGGCGTTCGTGCAGGGCGAATTGGGAAAACACGGGTGCTACCTCGAAGAAATACAAAAAATCAGCTGCATAGGTTACCGGTTTCGGGCGTCCAAACCGAGTTTCTTTACGCGAACAGTGCGAATCGGCTGCTTTTTTGTCAGGGCATTTGTCCATGACATCAACTTTGTTGCACTTAAATGCTCTAATCGCCCCGTGTTGTCTTATAGAAGAATCGGTTTCACCCATGGATATCAAACAGCTCTGGCTCAACATCCAAGACCTTTGGGGCACCCTCGACGAACACCCGCTTCTGCATGCCAGCCTTGGCTTGCTGGTGTTGCTGGTGGTGGCCCTGTTGCTCGGACGAGTGGCACGTTACCTCATCCTCCACGCCGTCAAACTGCTAGGCCGGCAACCGGCGCTGCACTGGCTCAACGACCTGCGGCACAACAAGGTCTTCCATCGCCTGGCGCAGATGACGCCGTCCTTGGTGATCCAGTTCGGCCTGTACCTGGTGCCAGACCTGAGCAAGACCGCCATCCTGTTCATCGGCAACGTGGCCCTGGCAATCACCATCCTGTTCCTGGTGCTGGCCACCAGCGCGCTGCTCAATGCCCTGCTGGACATCTACGCCCGCACCGAACACGCGCGCACCCGCTCGATCAAGGGCTACGTGCAGTTGGCGAAGATGGTGCTGTTCGTGTTTGGCGCGATCATCATCGTCGCCACCCTGATTGACCGCTCCCCCCTGTTGCTGCTGTCAGGGCTTGGCGCCATGTCGGCGGTAATCCTGTTGGTATACAAGGACACGCTGTTGTCGTTCGTCGCCAGCGTGCAGTTGACCAGCAACGACATGCTACGGGTCGGCGACTGGATCGAAATGCCCCAGGTCGGCGCGGATGGCGACGTGGTGGACATCACCCTGCACACGGTCAAGGTGCAGAACTACGTGTGACCTTTCCCCAAAACACGCATCGTGTGACATAAGAGTCATAAATGGACAGTTCTCCCCCTGTCATGACTCACCTACTCCCGCCTTGCCCTCAGGCATCTTCAATCAACCCCAAGCTGATGAAGTCTCCGACTTGACTACAGCCTTGGTGGCCAGCGCTCCACACTCTCTCCTACATCAATGATGTGGAACCCCTAGATCACCGTCTCGCAGGGGCAGCCCCCAAAGAGATGAAACAGTGACCGCCTGGGACGCGACGATGAAACCAAGGCGTCAAAGCTCGTCACCAGCTTGCTGAATCACTTGAGGGGCATGCCTTAAACCACTCCGAAATCCAGCCGCGTGAGGTTGTGCGGTCGCGGGGATCGATCAAAGAGCCCCATAGCTACAAACCAGGAAGCCCTGTTTAGATGATTAATAAAGTCAGCACTGGTCGCAGTACGCCATCAAGCTCCACCATAGCCCTCTCGCGGCGAAAGGCTATGGACAGCGACGCAGCCAACCAAAGTGCCTGAATGGGAAGCTGAGATCATTCAGCAGTGGAACGTATTGCAAATCCCCCTTTGACTGCGAGACCTGCGGAACCCCACGGAGCACCGTTAATCCCGCAGAGCATGCGACTCCCTCCCCTTCTTCATCAGCCTCAGATGCGCTGTCTTACCCCGCCATAGACCATGGCATCTCGCGCTACGATGAAGACCATATAACTACGCCATTGAAAGTGTGGCGAGCACCGATGCTTGGCCCTGAGTTAACAGATCAATACAAGGCTAAGTCGCAAGTTCAACCCACCCTCTTAAAACAATAACCCATTAAACCGAATCAAAAACACAATAAAAGCAGCAGCAGAAATAAACCCAACCAAAAAATCAAATCGTCAATATACGCAAAAAGACAACTACCGCTCGTCGGAATGACACGACATCATCTTTTAAATTGAATAGGATGCCAACCGTTACCGCGTTAGTAGAAAGAGCCCTACAAACAAAACAACCTCAACATCTATCCATCCAAAACATATCTATCGCTTAACAGTTGGTTTAGACCAACTGCGCACACACTCACCCTAAACCTGGAAACGTATATGGTTTTGAAGCGCTCTATCGCCCCCAAAAAAGTGAGCGCAGACGATCCGCCTGCGCAGAGGTACAAAGCACTAAAACTATACAACGTAGATCTCTTCAAACGTTGCGAAGAGTCCAAGGCAAGGGGTTGGATTCAATCCGAGAGCCAAGGAGGCACCGTATACCCTGTAACCTGCCTTGATCACTCCGTTCAAGTCTTGGCGTCGCACGCCGTGATCCTTTGCCCAGATGGCTCGATATGGAAAGAAGGAGCATTATTCCTGCTTCGCCTAGCACTGGATGATGACTCCAAAGACCCAGAAACACTGCTTGGCATGGCTGGTCATCTGGCGGACTTCATGAACACCTTGGCTGGCGAAGAGCGACACTTCCTCGACTTTAGCGGCCACCGCTTTGAACGCCCGACTTACATCTATAAAGAAAAATTCAACCTACCCATTAAAAAAGCTCAGATCTCTGTTTCAACCGCCAATGCAAAAATCAGAACAGTGGTAAGTTTCTACAAAGACCTAATGGAGACTCGAAACTTCACACCTGAGCAAGCGCCTTGGAAAACCAAGCGCACCGCCATTCAATATGAAGATTCATTTGGATATGAGCGAACAAAATACGTCACGCATACAGACTTGACGTTTCCCGCAATTCGCTGCAACTCAATGGGTCAATACATCATGGATGGTGGAAAGCTGATACCACTCAGCAAAGATCAGCAGCAAGCCTTGTTTGAAGCTCTCGTGGAGACGGGGCACCCTGAAATGCTCTTGATTTTTACAATAGCATTAGTTACTGGAATGCGCATACAGACCATATTAACACTAAGAACCTCTTCAATCGTGACTGGAGTACGCGACAGCTTCGACCTCATACCTGTACGCGCTGGCAGAGGATCGCTAGTTGACGCAAAGCGTGACAAATCTCAAGCTTCGCTAATGCCTTCTTGGCTTCATTATAAGCTCAACACTTACCTTCACTCTAAGCGATACAAAGACAGGGCTGGCCTAGCCCTAGAGCAAGATATTGGCGCGCAATATATCTTCCTCTCCAACTCAGGAAAGCCTTATTACGTAGGAAAGAGCGATCGTCATCGGCTAGAAAGCAACGAAAAAGGCTCCTACATCAGGCACTTCATCACTGACCAGTTAAGGCCACTTATGCTGGAGCGCGGTTGCGATTGCATTTTCAGCTTCCATGACCTTCGCGCAACATTTGGCATGAACTTAGTAGAAGAAAGGCGCGAGATGCTAAACCGAGGTCAAATCAACCTCCTCCAACTTATTGATTATGTCCGAAAGAGAATGAACCACAGCAAGTCGGAGACCACTCAAGAATACCTTAACTTCCAGCAAGATAAAGAAATCCTGTACCAGGCTGACAGAGACTATCAAGAGCACATCCTTCGCATGAGCACTGCCAAAGTATAAATATGCGCAACCAAAACACTATCATGACAATAGATTTGCACATCGACACCCAGCAGCCGCTTCACAACGGGCTGCGCACATCAGTTCATTTACAGAACTTATTAAAATCCCAAAACATAGAAAACATCATAGTTCGCTCCGCGCAAAGGAAATACCACGACGTCGGTGCTTGGTGCTTTCTAGGCAAAAAGAGCGTACGACTGCCAAAAACAGTTGATATTGCACAGCATAGACCTGAACGATCCATACCCATTCAGAACCTGGTAAGTGAAGTCATCACGATGGCTTGCTCTGACAAAACAGCAGCAGGAGCAGGCTCAAAACTTGCAGACTTTGCAGTACTGCTTGATTTTTGCAACAGCAACGATCTCATAGGCTTTCTAAGTTCCCCTGAAAGCTATCAGAGTGCCCTTGAGGCATTTACTTTTCATCTTAGAGCAAGTGACCGAAAGCCAGTTACCCAAGCCAAACTGCAGTCAGTCACGATCGAATGTGGTTCATATCTTTTCCCACTTTCAAAAATTGATTTCAGCGCCGGTATTGAACGAATCCAGTCTGTCGTGGACAAGTCCTCTAGCACAAAGCCGCCACCGGAGGCCCCTGTAACTCGATTCGTCAGTGTATTTGATAACGTATTCAATGAGCTGGCTGATTTTATTTTAAACAGGAAAGACTTTCCTAAAGCCATAACAATCGATGGCGAACGAGCCATTGTATCGACAGAGGCTTTTGCGATCATGTCAGAAAGCCAAGCAAGAACAAAAGCCTGTAGAGGCCCAATGAGCCCTTACGTTGACTACACGACTGGCAGATGTAAACCCTGGACTACTGTGCTCGCTGAACTGCCATCCACTGAGCAGAAACTCTACCGTGAATTCGTAAAGAAATCCCTCAGCAATCTTCAAGAAGGCAATACTCAACTTTACTGCCAAAAAAGACGGCGATTACACAAGCTTGCACATGATAGCTTTGTTGCCCTTTTCGCTATTAACAGTGGTGAAAACGAATCTGTACTCATATCCACACCATGGGATGACGATTATGAGATTTCGAAGGGGGCAAATGGCACGCGCATAATTAGTTTTAAACTCAGAGGCGGATTACAGCCTGTAAGCTTTAAGGTGACAGCACCATTCATCAAACAGTTTAAAAAATTCATTGCACTGCGCAACCACATTCTTGAAGACGAATATCACAACAACCTATTTCTAGGGTTTGACTACAGGACTTTCAGTGGCTTTCGCCAGCTTGACGAAAACTGCATTAGAAACCTGTGCATCCAAATGCAAAGTATGGTCGATCCTGCATTCCCTATCCTAAGCTATAAAAGGCTGCGAGCATATAAGGACTCATGGCTTGTCAAGAATTACGGCAACGACACTGCGGCTGCCCTATTGCATCACTCAGATAAAACACAGCGTGACAACTACACCAATGTTGAAGAGAAAGAAGCGGTCGATAGCGTGATTATTGCTGTCAAAAAAGTTGTTAGCTTTTTAAATGTCGAAAAAAACGTCCCAATCCCATCTGGTGCTTGTAGCGGAGCCAAACCAACAAGTTCAATTTCAATTCCCTTAGGTTATGAACCAGATTGCAAAAATAGTCGAGGCTGCTTGTTCTGCGATGAATACCGCACAACCGCCGACGAAGAGAGCATCCATAAACTCTATAGCCTCGAATATATCACCAAAAAATTCTTGGGGACATGTGACGACCTGGATCACTTCAATACAATACACAAACCCGCACTTGATATAATTGATCTGATACTGAAAAGAATTATCACGCTCAAACCCGAGCTAACTGGTGAATCCCTAGCCATTAGGAGAAAAGTTTATCAAGACCATGCACTTACCGAATATTGGGAAATATATCTCTCACGCCTTATGAAGATAGAAGCCATTCGATGAACTCTCTCAACGACCTGGCCACGCAAGAGAAACTTTTCTCAACACCTGAAAAGACTGAAAACAACGACACCCCGAAGACACTTAAACCTCAAGTGCGGTATGGAATGTCCTTTGACGACCTTCCAGACGACTTAATTCTTTCTGTCGGCAGCGATGGGCAACCCTTAACAAGGCTACGAGACCTAACCTGGGAGTTTCCGCAACTAAAACTTGTAATCACGGACAATGTAACATACTCATTTGCAGGACTGAAAACCGACAAACCGAACAACGCCAGCAACATAAAATTTGTTCAAAAATTATTCTTGATGCGTATGTTTTCAAGCAAAGGAACGACCAAGAAGCTAAGAGCAAGCAGTTTATTCTCTGCACTTCACGCAGTACTATTTCTATGCAGACATGCTGATGAAAAAAACATTCTAATACGCGACTTCGTACAGCACCCGGAGCTTTATAAGCCAATGCTCGAAGGAATGACCCACGCCCGCGCAAGTGTGCTGTGGCAAATCTTGCGAATCTTCAATATCACAAAATGCCCAAATCATTGGTTCCTAGTACCACGTACCTTTATGAACGCCTTAAAAAAAATGTACAAAGGCCGTTCACACCATGGGACAAAACAGCACCCTGTTATCCCTCCTCGCATCCTAAATCATCGCTGGGCTCACTATCACGAAGTCCTTGACGACTTCAAAATGCACCGAACCCAACTTTGTGAGTTCCTTCGACTCAGCGCAACTAATCGGTTGTACGCGAGAGGTCACCATGCTCAGCAACTTGTAAAGAAGGCTGGCGAAGCAAGTCCGAACGCACATACCGAACCAAACTTCGATGAAGCAGCAAGGGCCCATGGACTCTATGAGCTTTTTGAGAAATATAAGACGAGAGATGTGGCTTCTGTGCCTTATTTTCTGGGCTTGACCCAGTATTGCGCCAAAGCCTTGATTCATATTTTAACTTTCATGCGCAGCGGCGAAGCTTTACTTCTTGAACACGAGTGCCTTGAGACGGCGACCGGTTGGTGCGAGGAAGGTGTATACGTGGTTGGAATCTCTACTAAGTCTACTGGCACGGCACAAGATACTAAGTGGATCACCATCGAAGAAGTTCAGGCTCCATTGACAATCCTTTTGGAAATCTATGACATAGTACACCCATACCTGCCAGACGAACACAAGGCGGCCAAAAATTTATTTATTACTCCAACGCACATTCCAATTACTAGACAAAAAGACGTTCCGCTTTTTAACAAATGCACCTCACTGCGTTATGAACAGTACCTACCCCCTATTCTAATTGAAGAGGAAGACCTTTTCAGCCTGGAACTGATTGACCCTAGCCGAGATTGGCGTACTGAGGAAAAATTCAAACTCGGCAAGCCCTGGAGCTTTACTACCCATCAATTCCGCCGCACGATGACCGTTTACTGCGCTGAAGAGCGACTCATGGGTTTGGGCCCGCTAAAGCGAGTGCTGGGGCATTTATCCGCCAGAACCTCTGAGCACTATCAAAAAGGTTGCTCCGCTGGCCTTCTAAAAATGAGCGACTACTCGCCAGAAACGATCGCTGATTTCAAAGAGGCGGCACTGGAAGCCAGCAATGCCATCTATATCCGAGACATTCTCTACTCTGAGGAAAAACTTCATGGTGTAGAAGGTCGCAAGATCCAAACCAGCAAAGACTCACATGAGATTGTATTAAAGGATAGGATCGAAGACCTTCTTGCTCGTAAAAAGAAAGGCCTAATCGCATGCACCACTACACCGGTTGGTCTGTGCCTTTCACTTCTACCATGCGAAAAGCGCGCGCACGCAGATTTTACGACTTGCGATGGCTGTAGTGAATCGGTAATCAAACTCAGCAAATTGGACTATGTCATCGAAGTAATGACCTACGACCTAGAGAACCTCAACCCTGAAACAATCGAATACCGGATGGACTCTCAAAACCTACAAGACTTGAAAAAAATGCGGGAGCGTCTTGTGGCGAAGTCAACACAACGTGCAACACCATAAGACTTTGAAATATTTGCTAACACCCCCCATATCAAGCAACCATATTATCCATTCATTAGAGAAGCCATGAGCGATATAAAGCAAGTCAAAACAAGTAAAAACACCTCGGACGGAATCTTCCAGCTCTTCGAAGCGCTTATGCGTTTAGCACAAGGCCGAACAATAAGAGTCCCAAATGAAACTTCAATAACTTTGAAATCTGTCGCCTTGGAAGCAGGTAAAAGTCCCGGAATCATTAAAAAGCAGAGACCTGTGTATGCTGAGCTCATCAAAGAGATCAAGCGATGCGCCGCAGAGCAAAAGGAACGGGGCAACCCCCAAAAGCAGGTGAATGAGGCTACACGCCGCTGGAAAGAGGAAGCAGAGCGCTCGAAGAACCTTTACCATCAATCATTAGCTCGCGAACTTCTGCTCTTGCATCAGCTGGATGAAGCAGAGCACTTGCTGCGAAACTCCGAGAACGTACTTCAATTCCCTTCCAAACCCGAAGAGATTTACCCATAGGTAACTTTATCTGTCTAAAAACCAAACTACTCAAATTGCGCCAAATAAAAGCGACCCAGAGGGTCGCTTTTAGCACGACACCACAACCCTTTGACACCATTTAACAATGCGTACCTCAAGAAGCCTGCCAAGACCCACCAGTGTCAGTGGCACTCCATCGCGAAGAGGCATTTCGCTCACGACTATGCCGGGCAGCTTCGGGGCCGAGCAGCAACAGCGTCTTGTGCTGATTCTCCTCGCTTGGGCGCCGACCACTGTCTTCCTTCCAGTAAATCCAGGCGTTGAAGTACGGCTTCTCGCGCTCCTCAATAATATCGGGGCGTAGTCGGACAATTTCGGACGGTTTGGGGTTGGCCCTGATAGTGGCCTGAGTCGGGATAGCCTGGTTCAGTTGCGCCAAGAAATCCTTGGGTTTCAGAGGTTCACCACTCGTACCGTCTGACCGGAGCACAGCGACCAAATCGCTGTACATGTCACCTAGGTAATCCCGGATTCGGTAGCCGGGGAGCACATCAAATCGGAAAAAGCCCCTAGTTTCGCCACGGGCGGTGAGTGTCAGTACAAAGTCACCACGGGTTGAGAAAAGGCAATCGAAGCTCGCGGCCCCGGTTGTCACCAGGAACTGCTGCATGTCGCTGCCGATTGGAATCATGCTGCGATGAAGCAGCCTGAGAGACGTCATTTCCATCCAGCTCTAACCTCGTAAAAAACCAGCGAAAAGCTTGAGCTAGAGATAATGGCGAGGTCGAACAGAGCGGACAAGCCAAGTGCCACCACCCCTCCCTTAGACCTTCGTAGTAGAGCAACCGCAACCCAGCCAAGTGAGACCTATCGACTAACCGGTTTTCACACTGCCCCCAGTGCCCGTCTCACGAAGCTCTGGTCGACGAACCCCATGAACTCCCAGGCCTGCTCGTTCTGCCGCAGGTGATCAGCCAACTCATCCACACCGGCACCTTCCGGGAACTCCAGCAACTCAGATATGCGGTGCAACGTTTGGATTGGGATACCGATCTCTTCTAGCGCATTCACTCCTGGCGGAAGATGAAGGTTCTCAAAGCCCATCCTGACATAGCTGTAGTCAATCTTGCTGCGGATACCCTTCTTGGTGGCGTGCAAGCGAACCACGTCTTCCAGCAGTCCCAGCACCTTGGGAATGGTGTAGCCGAAGGTGTTGCTCACCAGCTTAAGGTCGTTGTTGAGCCCGCTGGAAAGGGTGAGCTTCTCGTCAGCCTTATTCCGTTTTTGCCCCGTCCTAACCCGTTTCTCATCATCCTTGATCCGTTGTTTGGTGTATTCGATCTGGCCTTTCAGGTAGTCCGAGTAGCTCTCTGCTCTCTGATAGTTCGTCAGCTTGGCCAATATGTTATCGGGGGTTTTGGTCTGCAGCCCATTCGTGGAAAACGCCCTAGGCACGAGCTTGCTGCAGATCGTGGCCAAGGTGGTCAGAAAGCCTGGCGCTGGCGACCAATGGAACACGAGGGACTCGAAGTCGTCATCGCTGAGCATCTCTACCATGCTGTAGAGCTGCTCGAACTGTTCCATCCTAAAGTAAGAGTGCTTCTTGACCAGGTCGATGGAAAAACGATCCTGCGCGAATGCAGCTTCAAACCTGTCCTGGGAGTATTCAAACAAATGATCAGGCTGTGCGCTGGCAAGCAGGTTGAGGGGAGTGTCCTCATCCTGAATTCCCAGAGGCACATCGACCTCCTGGTTCAGGTTGTCCTCTGGAACATCCTCCAGGCAGAAGACCTTGCCTACGAAATGGATGCCCATCCGGCCAGCACGGCCCTTGATGTTGCCATGGGTAAATTTGTCGATCCCACGGGTGCCGTTACGGTTGTCGTAGATGACAACGTTCTTCGCAACTGTGTTCACCCCCTCAATGATGGTGGCGGTGCACAGTAAAAACCGAAGGTCACCGGCATTGAAGCGGTCTGCGGTGTACTGCTGTAGCGCCCTAGGGAGACCGCCAAAATGAAGCCCAATGCCGTTCCTGAGGGCATAGGTGTAGTCCCACTCTGGATCAAACTCCTCGGCAACCCAGTCAATGTGCTCACTCTGGAATGGCTTGCCATACCCAAGCCGGACGAGCTCGCGGGCGACCTTACCGGCCACGCTGGATGACTTGCAGTAGATGATCGTGGCACCTTTGCACTGGGGCGCAATAGTCGCCAGCATCTCCAGCTTACCTTCCTCGTCATTTGCATCCACACCGAACGTCTGCACATCGACTGCCACGGTGTTGAAGTCGGCGGAAATGAACGTGTGTTCGTACCCCAGCTCCGTCAGACCCCGAATGCTGTTGATGAAGGGCCCGGTGAGGTAGAACTGCTTGGACACCTTCAGCAACTTGCTAAGTGCGATGTTCAGTTCAATGACCCGCTCGTCCTTGTAGTCGGTGGTGCCGTTTTTAAGCTGCTGGAAGGCCAGCTTGTAGAATTCGTCGATAACGAAAAGGTCGATGTCCTTGATGTCATCCCGCTCGTTGACCCGCTCCTGGGTCAGTACATACACGACCCTCTCTCTGCGGCACTCTTGCGAGCTATGGTGGATGATCTGATACACCTCACCGAAGCGCTCCTGAAGACGTCTTCGCGTTTCGTCAGCCAAAGCAACCGTGGGCACCACCAAGACGACCCGATTGAAGCGACCTAACCCTAGCAGTGAGTCGACGATGGCACTCTTGCCCATGCTGGTGGGCGCACTGAGCACTACGTTACGACCCGCTTTGAGCAGGTCGAAGATCCGGAACTGCATTGAATGGAAAACGAAATCTTCCGAGAACGGCGTTCGGTACACATCAAGTGCAATCCGGTCACCTTGGGACAGCTCAGAAAACTCTTTCTTCAGGTAAGGGAACAGCCCAGCCTTCCTGACCATGTTGCGCAGGATGCCAGCGTGGCCAGTAAATTTGTCTCGGGCATCGAGGGCCCGTATCGTCAGGTCTCTACCCAAGGAGGTGGAGACTGGGTTGGACAGGAGGGAGTTGACCGCTGACAAGTAGCGGAATGCTGAGAATCCATCGCTGCCCAAGCTCAGCTTTGCTGCATCGTAAATTTCGGTCACACGGCCTCCCTGACCTTCTTGTCCACCAACTGAGTCAACGTCTCCAAACTCGGAGCTGGGTAGATAAACACATCGATTGCGAGCTCTGCGAACGTCGGGTCGTGTTCTAGGTCATCGACAAAAGCTTCGAAGAGGGCTGCCGTTTCTTGCTCCAGGTGATCCTCATGCCCCGATGTTTCGGGCTCAGTGAGCAGCGTCGAGTCGTACCCAATGAACAGCACGAACCGGAATCGATCCAAATGGGCGTCGAATGGGTTGCTCTCGTCCAGGATGGCATCAATGTCGTGGGACAGTAGGTAGTCGTCGTCCTTGATGTCGAGGATTTTGCCCCGAGCATCGCCGAAACAATTGCCGATTTCCTCATAGAGCTGTTCGCGGATCTCAGTCAGCCGTTTGGTGATGTTGGGTGCCGTCACAAGCTCACTGAAACCGACCCACAGCTGATCGCCCTCCGGGTCTCGCCGAACGATATGGACGTTTTCAAGGATCTTTTCTTCATCCTCGCCCTGGAGGTAAAGCAAGCATGGGATTGGCTGGCTGGCATGCATCTGCCGAATCGTGGCATGCAGAAGCACCCGCCCGAGGAAGGAACGGACGTCTGCCATGGAGGCGAACACCATCTTCTTAAGGCGCTGCCCCTGCTCGACTACGGACAGCTTGTGGATGTCTGCCAGCTCATTGGGTCGGAGGAAGACTTCATCCAGCCATTTGCATACGTTGTCGACGATGTGCTTGTAGCGGTAACGTCTCAGACTGTACTGCTGGTGCAGGACGCGACCATTGCGCTTGGCGCATGGAGTGGACAGCGGGTTGCGAAACGGAACCAGGATATGAGGCAGGGGCCGTTTGACGTAGACCTTACGACCCGCACGCTTCTGATCCTCTTCAACATACGTCAGGAACCAGGCGTTCAAATCGGAACGAAGGTAGGACTTGCTGTCCACGGAGTGAATTCTGCGGGACAGAGCGCCTTTACGGGTGACCGTGTCCAGGATCCCACGCCAGATATCCTCCGCCGATGCCTCGGTACTCAACATGACTCCGTGAAGGTCATAGGAAGCCAGGCGGATATTCCGGATGCCCAGCAGCTCAATCTCGCGCATGGTTCGGAAGACTTCCCAGCACGCAGCGTCAACCCAGGTCGCCACGTCCACCCCGCTGGTAGCCACGTAATTCGATGTTTTCGAGTTGAGGTAGTCGATCAGGTCATCGCGTCCGGGTTTTCCGTCGCGTTCGTCACGGTTGATGAGCAGGTATTCGAGGGTGACGTTGGTCGGGTGCTCCGTGACGATCCTGAATTTCCTCGGCACGGTGAGTACTGGCTCGCAATCCATGGACTTGTGCAGGATCGAGCTGCAGGGAATCTTTTTGTTGCCAGCACCTTTCCCGAGGACGACGAGATCGCTCTTCGCCCACTGGGCCTTCGTGGTGGTTTTGACCTGCACGAATTCGACGAAATCATCGCAAACGACATCGATGTCGTCGGTGACTTCACAGCGGACGCGTTGAATTGTCTTGTCACGAAGCATCTGTGTGACGTAATAGGCGGCAACGCAATCCTGAAAATTGAAGCCGTGTTTGGCAGCAACTCCGCCGGCATCGTTAGGTTCCATCTCGACATCCATGGCAGCTTTGGCCATGGAATTTATGGCAATCCCCCTCCTCAGTCCAGATGATTGATGGCATTTTGACGCATATTGCGCAGGCCAGGCAGCCTACCGACGCGTCCACCCAAGGTCGCCGATCCTACCAGCGCGCCAATCTCTCCCCTAAATTCAACCACTCCACAGCACGGCAAGCCAGTAATCAGCCCCTATCAGCGCCGGGCTATGACTGGAAAATGTAATACAGAATCTGCTCAATCCTCCGACCTGACATCGGAGCCACTGCCCCAACGCCTGATGAAAGCTGCACCGGCTGATCAGAGCTGGCGCATCAGCTCCCGCACCAACCGCTCAAACTCCTCTACTGATGAGGCTTTGGCGTCCAGAGGCCTGATGCGTATGAGCTTGGTATTCGCTGCGCGGAAGATGGCGTCCTTGAGCTGGTCATTGACCTGGGCCTGGGGATCATCATGGAAGCTGCTGTCCAGCTCGATGAAGTAGACCGGCACGTAGCCGGCACCCACATCAAATAGGACGTTGTCGACGATGCCTTTGAAGAAGTAGGACTTGGCTTGTTCCGACAACTGATCCTTGATGGCCTGGTAATCCAAGACGCAGCTCAAGGCGACGTTAGGATAAGGATGGTGTGTGGGGAATACCCGCCGCACCGCCTCGTAAAAGTTCTCTTCCTGCTTGGACTTGAACAAGCGGATGGTCTTGGGCTTGCCGGGCTTCACGTCGGTGGCCCGAACAGTCATGTTTCCCCGAACGCTCGCTGCCACTGCTTCCGGCTTGGCCTGAAGGAAAGACTGGATGATGTCCTTGGCCAGCGGGCGATGCTGATGGGTTTGGGCATAGTTGAGCAGTGCGGAGTGGTTGGTCTCTTGCATCAGCTTCAATCGCTCATCAACGAAGCGATCCACAAAGCCTTGGCTGAAGCCGTGCTGGTTCAACTCGATGATCAAGTTGGTGTACTCAAACTGCTTGGAGCGCTCAGCGGCTGGAAGTGGCTCGGCGAAGGCAAAGAACTCGGACTCGAAGAAGCCGGTCATCTGAGTCAGATAGGGATCCTGCACTTTGGCCTTCTTCTTCTGGTAGATGATTTTACCAATCGCCTCCCAGTCCTTCTGCGCCAACAACGTAAACCAATGTTCTCTGTCTTCCATGGCCGCGCTCCTCGCTTGATGCCGAACGTCGGGCTAGGATATGGCCGAGGCTGAAGCGCGTGCAAGGTCAGATAAGGTGGAGGTTTCGAGTAAGGGCCTGGGCGAACAAACTAGACAGATCCGGCGGGAGTACGGACTCCCGGCAAGCTGCCAATTCCTCCTCTGACCACCACCTCGCCTCACATACCACTTCGCGCTCCTGGTCACTCCAGCTCGCGTTCGAGAGCTGTACGTCATGCACGCGCACTACGAAATAGTGTTCGACCGCAAGCACCTGCTCCCCATCGGGCATCACCCAAGGAAACTCCTTGTGTGCCAAGCACTGGCCGACGGACTGAACCTCGATGCCAGTCTCCTCATAGAGCTCGCGGATTGCTGCAGCCTCATAAGACTCGTCAGCCCTGAGTTTCCCGCCAGGTGTGGCCCAGTAGCACATACCCGCCAGAGCTCCCGAACAGTAACGGATCTTGAACAGCAGCATCCGGTTCGAAAGGCTTATCAGCAGGATACGAGAAGCTAAACGTTGGCGCGGCATTGGCCCTCCGTGATGAATGGGTTATCAGAAGGACACCCGCTATCCAATGATGCCCAACACCTCGCTGCCTTTCATCCGGCGAACCTCCAGCACGTAATCGGCGATGTTAGGCACGGCATAATCGACCACGAGCTCCACAACAGCCTTGGCAGGCCTGCCTGACGCCTTCACAGGGTAGTCTGCAATCCTGCGGAACACCTCGGTGCCACGGCGGTGAGGAATGGGCCAAGTGTTGCCAGAATTCATGTGGCAAAGCCAAATCTTGTCAGCGTAAGCCTGAACCAGTTCCGCTGAATTCAGCGTCAGCACGTCGTGTTCGAGATTCCGATAGTCGCGGGCACCCAGCAGACGATGCAGCCTTTCTTCTTCCACCCAGAAGAAGACTTTCTCGTTGATGAGCTCATACCACTGCTGAGGGGTTGTCCCGTCCGTGAGCGCCTGAAGTAGACGCCCTTCGGGCATGGGCTTTTGATCCCGTAGCACGATGTTCGACGGGTGCCCTGCCCTCACATTCATTTTCTGATCGCGGTGCTCGCTTTCGAACTGCGCACGGTCATCGCCCTGGACTTTGAGATGGTCGAGCACGGCAGTGGTGCTCATCAACCCATGGGCACGAATGTTGTCCCAAGCACCACGCTCTGCCATGTGATACACACGCGGGTACAGCTCAATCAACTTTTCCACGTTCATCCGTTATTTCCTGCCCGATCGTGCAGTCCAGTTGCGCCGGTCGATCAGCGAGCGCAGATCGGTGGCACCCGTGTCGCGAGAAAATCGGGTATTGATCAACGAAACAGGTGCTTGGGAAACACGCTCCAGCTCCTCCACAAACTTGATAGTGTCTGGATCGAGTTGCTCAAATCTACGTGCCTTGCTGTTAGAAGAATTGAGGTAATCCGCGAACGTCAAAACGATATCGGTGGGCGCATTGAGCGCACAGGCCTTGCGGAATTGATCCCACTCAAACCAACCCACGCGCCTGTTTCGTCGGGTGGTGGAGGTTTTCTCAGCGGCGTTTAGCGCTGTGCCTTCAAGGCCTGCGAATTCAGCAATTTCGTCGAAGGTCGTTCCGTGCTTGAGCTGTCCAGAAGTGTGGCCCTGGTCTCCGTCAGGATCCCCAACACGGATCGGCATAGGCCGGATAACCATGAGAATTTTGCGAATACGACTGGGTGAGATCCCAGCCTCTGCAAGGCATCCTGCAACATTGGTGTCCCTGGACGTCACGTGCGGGTAGTCGCCATGAAAAATACTCAGTCCGCTCCCCTGCGTGCCCTCCAGCAATATCGAGTGACCATTGCGATAGGCCTCCTCCAGCCTATCTGTTGTACAGCCATGATAATTTCCCTGCGTGCCGACGTAGCAACGTAGCTCCTCGACATCCCGCGCAAGCCTGATTGTCTTTTTGCCTCTGCTAAGGATACGTCGCGCCGCCGCAGCGCCGCTTCCACTGCCCGTGGACGCGATGATCGAGACCAAGTGAACCTGCTCAGCTTCAAGGTCTTCGTCTTCGATAATAGTTGCCTGCGGATCTATGAACAGTCGATCTGGGCCGATATTGCACTCTTCAATTTCCTTCAAAAGTCCCGGCAATCTGATCGTCATGCCAGGGCCCAGAAGCAGTCTTGCACTCACATCCCGCGCCCCGGAAGGCAGGTGGTGATATGTGTAAGGGCCGCGAGGGCTTGCCACTGTGTGTCCGGCGTTGGGCCCGCCGACGCGAACCATGACGTCGTACTCACGAGCTAAGTAAGAAACGATGTTGCCCTTGCCCTCACTTCCGTACTGCCCCCCGATTAACACATCCACACACCTGATTTCTGGTGGAGTGAAGAGATGCAACCGAGCGGCGACTCGCACGAGCGTGTCATTGGAGTCAGATCGTTCGGTGTAAATGCGGACGTCTGCATCCGCCTTGAGCAGTTCGATTTCTGCCTGATCTCTGAGCTGATTGACCTGGTCATAGGGCACAGGCTCAGTCTGCCCCATCACACGTTCTGCATACCGCTTCTGGAGCGTAGGGTCGCTTGCATAGAGATGGACATGGATAAGGTTCGCCCCGAAGGTCTTTCGAAACTCCAGCACCTGCGCCAGTGTGTTCAGGTGATCGACCACCAACGGCGAGCCGTCCGCATCCTTGGCGCACCTCGCATTGGTTTCGTGAAGCATCCAATGCTCATGGTCTGCTCCTTTTAGTTCACGTCGGCGATCAAGCATCGCTGGTTGATCCAGCCGAAGATGCCAGTCGGAATCCTGGGAGGCCCGACGATCGCACACGACGGCAAAGCCATACTCCTTTACCAGTAAGTCGGCCAAACCACTCTTTCCGCTACAGGTCTTTCCGCTGATGACGACGATCTGCCGAGTTTCCATGAACTACTTCTCCCAGATTTCCATGATCTGATCTGCGATATCGGATGGGGTGAGCGCTTCGGTATCTAACATTCGGTCGGCTAGAGCTGACAATGACCGAGCACTCTGCTCGTTTGGATGCAAGACGTCCGCCTCGTACTGCGAGAGTTGATGCGGATTGCGCAAAGCATATCTCCGCTCTAGTTCGGCTTCTGACGCGACCAGGTGCACGTGCCTGACTGCGCCTGCGAAACGAAGCCTGAATAGCTCCGCCTGGCGGGGTTTGCGGACGGCATCAAGTAGCCAATTATCGACGTCAGGGCGAACTGTGATGGCGGGTATCGCCACGGAGTCTATAAGCCATGAAAAATCGGTCTCACAATCTAACGCGTCGCCAAGTTCTTGCAGATTATGGCGGTCAAGCACCTGGTTCCGGGCAGTCAATTCCGCACGCAGGTAAGCACTACTGCTCACGGGTAAAAAGCCATACCGTGCTTGCAGCATTTCAGAAATTGAGGTTTTGCCGCAGGCCATGGGGCCACTTAAAAGAAGTAGTCGCTTCACCGTGATAACTGTCCCTGTCCTGGCTATTCAATATCACGGTAAAGCGTAGCTTAGTTCGTCAATAACACAGCGCGATTGTGCGAGAGGCGCGCGCTCTCGGCGCCCATGGGACAGACCTAGGTTCCGTCTCGGAAAATTTAGCAAGCCTCCTCCGCTGCCGAGCTTTGATCACCTCGGCATAAGACGGCGCCTTCCAGACTCTTTAGGCAATTCGACCGTCAGCGGAACACGTCATAAAGGCCGCGATTTTGCACACAGGCGCAACCCTTCTCCCGTGAGGATTGGAGTCTGGATATACACGTCATGGAGCAGTAGGAACGCTCACCATTTTGGTGAGTATTTTTTAACCAAAACCACTGTTGTATGGTGCCTGTAGAAAGGCTCGGCTGGCGTGCGCATCATTCACAGGCCAGCTTCTCGGATACTTACATGGAGATGGCTAGGATGTACGATTTCAGCGACCAATCGGTAAAAGCGAGGGCATTGTTAAATCAACTTGGTGTCTATGAAATGTCACCAGGGATCTGGGCGTTTACAGACGTCCACACCGCGAGCCACCGCTACGTGCATCACTCTCATCAGCCGGTCGCCCTTGTCGCCTACGCCGCTATTAACCCAACTTTCGCAGCCGGTCGTTTTCCTGGATACACGCTCATCGAACTAGTTGAAAAGGTGCCTTGTCTGGACGGAGTCGAGTATGCAGCCTTGGCAATGGTCTGCCACATCCCCGCTCCGATATTCCCGTCATCGGCAGACCGGGGCGAAAAGTTTGGATTGATCGCATGGGAGATCGTCAAGCGGTACCAGTTGGATGCCTGCTTCACAAAAACCACCCCATACGGGAGCGAAGGAAGCCACTACACCATGCGCCCCTGCGGCTTCGACCATGACCGCTCAGAGCCTGTACCTGGGGCGTTGAAGGCGATGCGTAGCTCGTACCGAAAAATGACTGATATACAGCGTGTGATGGTGCTGACGCTTCTGCACCTGTACTGCCAGGGAACGGACGACTTCTATTTGAAGGGAGGCTGCCCCACCCAGATTTCGGCAGCTGAGGCGCTCCGAGTGCTCCGGGCAGATGGAGATGCGCTGAAGCTGTGGGGACAGCTCGTTACACATTACGCCGGCTGGTGATGCCGATTCCATGCCTGGTACCCGGCTCTGAGGCAGGCACAGCCTGCCGATGTTTTCCTGCTCCTTACTTTACGAGGTAGGACTTATTGGGTGCCCCACCACTTCTGCCTACCGGTGCAGGGCTTCTCCGTATGCCGGTAGCAGGGCATCATCATTCTACGGCGATCATGGCCCGCGTAGACGAAGGGTGTTAATGCCCTCCAGCAGCACCACCACTTGCTCAACCACGCCGGCATCAAAGTCTTCCCGGTCAGCCTCTTCATGGGTGCCTTTGTTCAGGTACCCCCAGACCAGTGTCTGCTCACCAATGCCTAGAATCTGAACCAGCGCATCGATCAACGGTTGTTTATCGACATGCTGGAAAGTATTAGCGCCCCGCAGCTTTGAGCATATCGATGAGCACAGGTTACTCAGGCTCGGTTGATCGCCATCCCTAGCTAACTGGACGGTGAGCACACCCTGACTACATTTCCCCAGCCATTTCCAGATCTTCGACGTGAGCATCTCTAGTGCCTGCCGCGAGAACTGCAGGGCGGCCCGGTGATCACCACGATCCACTGCAGATCTGGCCAGTACGAGGTAAGCCTGAGGCGGAACGTTGCGGATCACGCGAGGGTGATAGTTCCCCTGATGGTGCAGGAAGGCATACGCCAGCCACTGGTTCTGCTCCACATGATTCTGGATATCCTTGATGAACTCGCTGCTGTGGCAGGTGACAATGATCTGGGTATTCGCAAACCGCTCGCTCTCGAACAGCGCCTCTCGGATCCCTTGACGGTGTTCATGGTCGATGGCATTGATCGCATCGTCAAAGATCACAGCGGGTGCCTGAATGCTCGACACTTTGGCCAACAGAATCGCAAGTCCCAGGCATCGAACATGCCCCTCACTGAGCACTTGAAGAGCGTCGACTCGGCGCCCTGGAGCTCCTCGGAAGCAAAGTTCGATTCGGCCTTCGCCAGTTAACGGCAGATGCAACTCAGCGAGTTTGTCCTCGTCTGCATCGCGCACGTTGAACTCGTTATAGAGCTCCAGCGCTTGTGCATTCAGGCCAGCCATCAGAGTGCCTGGCAGCTCTGAGCGGTGTCTTCGCAGCAACGCCAAGAACTCGGCATAAGCCGCCTGGATTCTCGCCTCAGCGGTAATCAGTTCGCGCTCAGCTCCCGCCGCTGCGATCAGCTCAGCGTTCTGCGCTTCAAATTCAACGATGCGTTGTCTTGCAGTACCGACGAGGGTCTGAGCTTGCTGCCTCCTGGCCGCATGCTCGGCTAATGCAATTCGAGCGCCGTTAAGACGATCCCGCTCATCGACCAAAGCCTGTCTATGTTCCAGGTTCAGTCGGGTAGCAGCATCGATCTGTTCCAGTTGAGCTGCCCAATTCACAGCCTGTTGTGCCACTGACAAAGCCCCGCCGATTTCGTTGTATCCCAGTTTCCACCACGCGGTATCAGCAACTACACCGGGAGCTGCCAAGTAGCGAACTATAGCGCTCTCACCTTCATTCCCTGGGGTAGCGCGTTGAGCAAATTGGGCCATGTAAGCACTCAGCGCATCAGACGCAGCCCTCCGATGCCCTATCGCGGCTTGGTAGCTTTGCTGCAGCGCCGTCAGCGCACGCAACCGCTCAAGGCCCTGCGTGGCTTTTTGGTAAGGGTTTACCTGCGCATGTGGATCACCATGTAACGGTGTATTGCAGGCCGGACAGCGATCGGGAGAGACAACCTGTAGACGCTGAACAGCAGTGAAGAGCGCTTGGTAATCAACATCGCTATGTTGCTGAGCTAGCCGTTGCGATAGCGATTCAACTTCGTTGTGAGCCTCATCAGCTCTCTGGTAGGCAGCCAACAGGCTCTGCTGGCTGACTCCGTGAAGCATGGGAGGTGGCTGATTGAGCGTGGCCTCCAGCTCTTGAAGCCTTCCGGGCACACCAAAAAAACCCACGGTTTCTTGAAGCTGCCTGTAGGACATGCCTCCCGCAAATTGATGAGCGTAAGCTTCTTCGACTCGCTGAAAGTCAGCTCCTGCAAGCGCCTCTCCTGCCACGATCCCCATGTCATTGGCAATAGAGTTTCGCCGGAGCTCTAACTCTTGCGCTCTCAGCGGCGCAAGGTTGAGCTGGTCTGTCAGCGACTCGTTGAACTGCGCCACGAACTCGTTGTAATGATCCATACCAAACAGCGCCGCTATAAGCTCGGTCTTCTGCCCGGCAGGCTTGGCCGCAATCCTTGAAAACGAGTCAATCCGATTTTTTTCGATGAAGCAGAACCTATAAGCGTCTGCATCAGCATCGATCGCCATGGGCTGGCCGGCTAAGTTGACACCCCGAAGCTGGGGAGCAACAAAGCGATTCTCATGGATATTGCGAAGGTACTGCCCTGCATCGATACGCTTCTGTGCTCCTTCATCGACAGCGCCGAGCAAGGCATACTCTAGCGCCTCACAAAGGCTGGTTTTTCCGCTACCGTTAGGGCCATAGAACAAAACAAGGCGCTTGGTGAGATCAAATGTCTCAGAGTTTCGAAAACCTCGAAACGGGCCAATCGTGAGCTCGGAAAGACTTCGCCAATGCCATCCGCCCCCCGCCGCGAGAGCGTTCAACCAGGGTAATCCATTATTGGTTTCCGCGAATCGGCCTCTAGCGAGCTCCACAATACGGATGGCTCGCTGGCTACGATTACGGGACGTTAAAGAAATTGCGTCGAAATGCTGCAGCACCAGGTTGCCCATTCGCCGCGCGTCATCCGATGCCACAGTCCCAGGGTCGTGAAGCCAACGTACGAAATGCTGATAGTCGTGTGCCGCAGATGCCATGCGTGCCTCCCCATGCTAACGCTTGACCATACTCAGTCCGCTGGGACAGCGTCCTATGCGAGCCCAATAACCTGTCAGGTTCTCAGTGCACATCTCATGATAGCTACTCGCCAGGATTGAATGACCCACGAGCCAGATTTCCGTGTCGAGAGCCCTAAACCCGCTTACTCAGATCTAGTCATGATCCGGCATTACATAAGTGCCGATGACTGCACCATCTTGGGCGAGCAGACACCAGCCTCACCCTCGCCACACGACCTACGTCAAAGAGGACTTGAAGCCATGCGTCGCGCCACATTTCAGCCCCAACATTCTTGCCACGTCTTCCTCACCCGCTGCGTCTTGACCGATTAATGAAATAATCTGTTTCGACCTAACGGACAACAATAAGGAATTTCTGATTTCCGGGCTCACCAGGTGCGTCGAGAGTGTCAATAAAACGATAGCCGGTTGCCAGCGACTCCGCCTCATTCTTCTCCAGCTCCCCACTAGAAAGATAGCTATTGTATTCTATATCAATATAGCCATTAACTTGAGGAACGGTAAACTCAATCGTGTATTCACCCACACGAATAGATTCAGTCTCTTCCTTATAAGTTGAGCGGATGTAACGCTGCATATTCCAAAGATACCACAAGATAAAGTTCGTATCGCCATCACTTCGAGAAACAACATGATTCAGCATGGTGTTATTGAGTATAGCGGTTGAGCGCTCAGGAAAGAAAGCCCCCATACTTTGCGATGTCACGACCAGAAAATCAATTGTAATACAATAGCCAGTTGGGAATAGCTTATCGATATCCAAATCAGGAAAGTTTTTTGCAATAAGCCTTTGCAAAAGCTCTACACCTTCAGCAGCCGCCAAAAAACCCTTAAGTTTTTCAGCCTGCTCAAGCGCTTTTGTAATGGCGCCTTTCTTGCCTTTCGTCTTAAGATATTCCTTGGCCCAAGTGGCGGGCAAATTGTTTTTTACTTCGCACACAAATGCATGGAACCCTAATGAGGGTTCGTATGACAGTGCAAGCACATCGATGTCTGGCAAGGATGGATCATAGCTCTGAAGAAGAATTTCCTTTTCTGTTCTAAAATTCCGAAACTGCGCAAACAGGTCAGATATTTCATCCACCAATGCGGCACCAATTAAACCCGCAAACTGCCCAGAAAACCGGTCACTATCTCGACCAGCGTACTGCTTCAGCATGGAAGAGATACCATCTTTCAAAGAAAAACTAAACGGTAACAAAAGATACTTACACTCAGCCTGAAGGTAATTAAATGTCCCGCGCGAACTACTGGCTATGTCCCTGAGGATAACCGAGCACTTCTCCGTAGGCAGGCCGGCAATGCGGCTTGTTTCCTCTACTAATTCAGCTTCACCCAGCGTAACCACGCACGACAACTGGTTGACAGAAGCGTGGTACCTCTCATAGATCGCGAATAGCAAAAAGCCATAATACACTTTATAAAATTCACTATATGTATAACTACCAAGAGCAGCATCGCAAACTTCTGGCACATATGAGAAGAACGCTTCAATCTTACTATCGGCTTGAGACCTTACATGACCGAATATTTTCTCCATATCAGGATTATTATGATCCCACCGTGCAGTCGTGCCGAGCATCTTGAAGAATTCGTCTGGTAATGGCTTTTCTTTGCGAAGTAAGGTTGAGCTAAGAGCGAACAGCTGATGCTCATATACGATTTGCTCTGCAAAAGTATTATCTTGAAGCTTAACAGATATAGTAGCGTCGTGCTCAGACCAGTCGACAGACTCCGGATTGTCGTAGGATAAAAATATTAGGTCACGCAGCCAGTGATAAGCAGATGAAAATGAAAAAATGTCTGGCCAATCTAATTCATCCACACTCAGGGAAGGAACATCAGCCTTATAGTTTTGCACGAGCTTCTCGGTATAAACATCCAGGGCAGGACGTAATCCCTCTCCTGCCCGAAAATCACCTCGACTATAGTGTTGCTCGACAAGCTCAAACAAAATTTCAAGCGACCGCTCAGCTTGGCCAAGCAACGCCACATTCTTATCAAGCCCATCATCTAAGAGCTTATCGACTCGCGATCTCAATTCCATTGAACACCTATATTACCCATGATAAAAAAGCCAAGAACCAGGTACAAAATTTTGACTCTTAACTGACCGCCCAGAACTTAATCAGAACTAACACATCATTAATTCGAAAACCATCTCACCTCAAGGATCTACTATTACTATAGGTTTCTTCCGATATTCCTCGTATGCGTTTGGTGGACTATCAAGCATTATGCTGATGAAAGCTTTGAGCCAGGAAATCGATCAGTATTCTAAGGAAGATAGGCAGCCGAGTCCTTGAAAGACGTTGAGAGCTCAATGGTATTTCCTGTGATCTCCAACTCTCGTTTCTCCAATGCTGGGATCAATTCAGGCTTCATGTCTCCGCACTCCACAATCTGGCGAGCTTCCTTAGGATGGCCCAGATAACTAGTAATAGCTCCGCCGATCAGCACCTCGCGCTCACGCATTTCTTCAACGTCGGCTGAACCACCTGAGCTATCGATCAATCCAGCATAAGGTGATGACATCATTTTCACTTGGGAAAGCGTGAACGGGTAAGTCACTTCATCGAGGCGGTAGGCTTGGTTTTGAGAGATAAGCACGTCGAGCTCGTTGGCTTCAGCCATCACGCTGGGCGCAATCTTCTGCCCACGCATCTGTAGCGCCGAAGCAATCACCTGGGCCTTCATTGCCGACAAGCTCGGATAGATGTAACTGCTCATGGAGTGATAGTACTCCAACTGCTGGATGGCAGAGGCCTTGAGGAGTTGCTTGAGCTCTTTCGTCAGAAACTCATCACTCTGTTTTCTGCAGACTTGGAGCATGCCTTTACGGTAAACGTCTTCATAAGCCGATGTCATGGCGCTAGCGCGGAGCCCCTGATGGTGATACGACTCCAGAAGACCCACCATGCTCTTCATTTTTTCAAAAACCTCTGGGTCAATGTCCAAGACGATTTTCTGCAAATGGTTCTGCATGGCCACTAATTGCTGCCCTACCGGGAGGGTACAATAGTGATCAAACTCAAACGATGAGAGGAAAAGGCTTTTGTCCATCTCATTTTGGCAATGCACGTAGGCCTCGCTTAACAAGTCGCTCTGCTGAACGAAACTCTGTACACCAACACCGGTGACACCCTGAACCCGATCCATAGCCGCCTTGTAATCGATGTATTCATTCGCGCCGTAACCAGCAAGTGCAATCAGTCCGCACAAGGTGCCCGCTCTTACAACCCACTGCCAAGTGTTTGTCTTTGCTACAGTTTGGGGATAGAAGGAGCGCTGGACTGATTCATGTTCTCGGATCACATCTTCTATTGTCTGCCACCCCCAGACGTCTACCGCAAATCCGCCGGTCGCCTGGTGAGCTTGGGTGATTTCGAGCGCACGATCACAAAGTTTAGTGTCGTCAGGTGAGCTGGTGAGGATCACGAAAATATCAATCTTGAACTTGAAATCGCGTGCTTTGTTTACTGCTTCGGTAATGTCACCCGGGGTAAGGACGCTCCCGTACCCTGCGTCCTTACTCTTGCTTTGCACCGCTATGAGTTTGCCATCGCGGGTATAGGCATACGAATCGATGCCTCCTTGCCATTGACCATTACGCCCGTAGGACTGAAAGTCCAGACCGAAGTGGGCGCTCGCGACCGCTACGGACAAACGCTGGAACTGCTGCCAATCGGCGGGGATACGATACTGGGCAGCGTGCGAAGCAGTCATACGAATCTCTCAGTGCTAAAGGATGATCAGGGGTGAGCCGGCAGACCGTACCTGCATCGGCAGCATCCATGCCATCTTGACGCGACGCGCACCTGCATCGTTCGGATATCGCATGAAGGTCACCAGCTCAGTACTTTGCTCGATGAGGTATCGACTGAGGAATACACTGGGGGTCGAGGCTTTTTGACTGCGATCGTGATGCGTCAAAGCTGATGGGATGCCCGGTGTCGGTTTTCCTCCATGTGGTCGAGTGCAGGCGATACCACCGATACTGATCAGGAATGGAGCTATCACCGAGCGCTCCTCCCATAGGTGCCATGCAGGAGTCACCTTTTGACCACTCAACCATCGACCCCTTCGCTGTGCATATACTGTAATGGGACTGGGCCCTTCTCTGCCGAGCATGTCATCAGTGCAGGGCTTGGAGCAGACGACAATCGCTTTCTACTGGTCGACATGGTTTGCCGGCGTTGCAACACAGACGTCTTTGGCAATTTGGAGCGGGAGGTACTGCGAAGTTCCCCCATCGCCATAGCGCGGGCATTCATGCAACCGCATGGCCGCGATCGAGGTAAGCTCACCACTGCGCCCGGCATCCAGGCCAAGCACAAACAGATGGCCAATGCATTGGGATATCCGGATGAAGTTGACTTTGGGCCACACGCTAAGCCGATAGTCCTACCGCAGCTAAAGATAACCGGGGAGAAATCCTTTGAGTCCACTGCTGCTGGCCTGGACGACCTGTGCAGCTTCGTCACGTCACTGTCGACCATATTCCAGGCATCTCAACTTACTTGTATCCGCAAGCGTGGCCCTGAGCATGATCTGAGGTACGAAGCCATCACCATGGTTCGCTCAGGCAAGACCTTCACCCAAGTAGATGGGTCGAGTTTTCTGGCCCGGCCTCCCCGGCATGGCGTTTGGCTGGAGCGTCACGACAAGACCCACACGAAAGGTTCGACCCCAGCGGCAACGATATTCCAAAACCTGAATAGGGGGATTGTGCTCAAGACCTCAAGTGCCACGATCGAGGACGCGCTCAATTTCTTCGCCTGTGCAGTCGAGCAGTTTTCATTCGAGACCCAGGTTACAAAGGACATCGAGGGGCCCATCGTGTCCGTGGGAATGTCAGTGACCATCGGCGCGATGGAGCGGGTCATCGCAAAGATTGGTGTAAATCTGCTGGCCCATTATCTAGGCCGGGATTATGTGGCCGATCCCAGCTTGCGACAGATCAAGGAAGGCATATTGACAGGGACGCCGCGTGTGCATGTCGACATCGTCGATGATGATTCTCTAAAAACGATGCTCGACGCCGCACCCGACAACCACCACGTGCTTATCCTCATCCAAGTCAGCCAGCCCGGAGGGCGAGCAGCACTCATCCTGGTAGCGAAGCTCTATGGTGTAGCCCACATCACACGCTTGGCGCTCGATGCCCCAGAGCCCCACCTGCCGCTCCCAGTGTTCTTCTTGGTCGACTACCTCAACCACGAGGTGAAACAGCGGTCACTGCTTGAATACAGCGAGTATCTGGCTCATAAAGGCATCACCAGGATGCAAGCCCGTTATGGCTCGACGGAGTAGATGACGGCTGCCAAGGATAACTAATAAATCGAAGCGGCAGCGAAGCTAAATGTATCAGTAGGGCTGCACCAAACGCCATCCAGCTTCGGCACTCTATAGTCATATACGCACCATCCAACGTCCCTCGAAGCCGAGACCGTCTGATGCCCCTTATCCATGACATACAAGCTGCGGCAATCGCCAAAGACCATGACATCCCCACCTTGCTACGAATGTGCAAGCTCCTAGCAGCCCGCATATCTCATCAAGCATTTGGGGAGTGGGTCGACCATGAGCTCAATGGCTATCCCAACGTCAGTGAGCTACCTGATTACCGGATCATCCGGGTTGATTCGTACGGGTCATTCGACGGAGGCTTCCGCCAAGCGAACAAGCTACAAATTTCTGTGTCTGTCTTGCCAACCGAACTCCAAGGGCATTACCGCCATGCTTATATGGGTAGCAGCATTAGCGCTTACGTCGCGTTGCTATCAGAGGGGACGTCAGGCAGTGTCCAAGAACCGTGGCCTGTTGAGCTCGCCGTTCACTATGCTTCGACGCTCACCCCCGGTATGCAATGTTATCAAGCTTGGAAAGAGATCCCGATTGGAGCCATTGTACGACTGATGGACTCTGTCAAAACGAGGGTGCTCGGCTTTGTAATTGACCTCGAACGAGAGGCACCTAATGCTGGAGAACTTCCAGTAGGTAGCCAGCCACCACTTAGCGGTGAAAAAATGACACAGATATTCACAACGAACATTACTGGTAACGTCGGCAACGTTGCGAACGCCAGCTCTAATTTCAGCCAATCGTCATCCACTATTACCAAACCTGGCAACTGGGAGGCTCTTCAAGCTCGTTTAGGGGAACTGGGACTGACCGTTGGTGATACAAGCGGACTCCAGGCGGATGTTGAACGTGCACTTGCAACAGGAAGCGAGGAAGAAAAAAAGAAGACGGCAGCTACATGGATTGGTCAGCTTGCTGGAAGGGCCGCTTCAGGCGTCGCGGGAATAAGCATCGAAGCCGCCGCCGCAGGCATTGCTAAAGCGATCGCCGCATATCTCGGCATCGCTGGGTAACTGTTGGACTTCCCCCGTTGCGCCTAGTTAGAAGCAGATTCCGTGGTGAATGCGTATGAGCCATTCATGGATATCTCCATAGCCTCTGGAGCTACTGAGCTGGGTGCACGGGGATTTGTAGCTCAGGCCGACAATAGGCCTGCTTAGCCAACATTGTGCTTTTCTTCGATTCCCGAACACTCCCTCCGCAATTGAAAGAATTTGCTCGTATCGACCCAAGTAGCAACGATGCCCAGCACTCCAACATCCGACCGACGAATAAACGCATATCGCAACAATGCTTAGCATACCCACGCCTCAGTCTCGTTTTGGCCGTTAATGAAACTTCACCTCAACCCTACCGAACCGTTACTCCGTGCGCCGCAAACTCACCAACTAACTTCTTACGACTCAACAGCCCCGGCAGTCTGAAAATATTCCTGTAGCCATACCAAAAGGCCATAGGAATCAGGAAGAGACCAAGGCCGAACGTAGCGGTTGCAGCGATCACCCCAACGGGAATGGCCGCCACTGTAATTAAGATGCCTTTTAGCACCGTCGATCGAGCGATGACTCGTAGATCGTCAAAGTCATACTCAACCTTACCACCCGCCTTTTCGATAGCAACAACAATAATTGATTTTTTCGCCGAGTGCTTGTAATACCAAGTTCGCGGAGAGTCAATAGTCAGTGCACCATGCCTAGTGAGATACTTAGGAATTACGACCTCCTTGAAGTACGATGTTGCGCCCTGCTCATCCTCAATCCTCACGCGGGTGTAAAGGCCATCAATTTCACCGAGATTCTGAACATCGTAGTTCTTTACAATGATCTTTGCCTTTTTCAATTCAGACATGCACTTTCCTTAAATACGTCTAGCCTGATAACTTTCCGCAAGATGGCGACCATATAAAAATCGAATCAACTATAAATAATCAACTCGCGCGTAGTATTACTGTTTGAGAAACACCATCGAAGCATTCCTCTACGAACAACAGATGGCTCACAGCTACATAGCAAGATCCTAAGACAGTCAAGAACAAGGTATAGCCGTGCTCCTGGCGTGTTTCCTGAACAGCGCTCGTCGTAATGCTGTCGCCGTCTTCGTAACGGCTGAGTGCATCACCGAAGATTGCACCTCTGACACCTCCCTCCTTTAGGCGGGCGTCAAGCAAATATCCGGTTACAGGCTGACTGAAGCTTTGCTGAGCCGCCGCAGCTAGTTTCTCTAAATAATTTGACATTTCAAACTAGCAAACTTAGTTAATTTCAAGAATGAATTCCTTATCGAAGCCACAATCCTCATTTGGATATCCCCGTGGATTACTGACAAGACGACAACCGGCTACCATCATATCTACCGGGCTATGCGTGTGCCCGAAAACCCAATAATCAGCTTTACCCACCAACTCAGGCCACTCATTTGAATAAGCAGGCATAAGTTCCGAATCCTTCTCTGGCCCAGACAGCTCAGTTAGAGGGCAATGATGTGTGACCACTAAAGTCTGGCCGTCAAATTCCTTGGCTAATTCTTGACTCAGATAATCATAGGTTTGATGGTTCCGATTGATGACATCATCAATACTGAGGGCTCGGTACCCCTGCCCGGCTCTGATCAAGCGAAAGTCGTTCATGCTCCTGCGCGCCTCTTGCGAGGACTTGTGAACACTCCCCTTCGTTGAAAAATCTGTCCAGGCAGTGGCTCCCAAAATCCGAATGCCTCTGTACATCATCGATTCGTTTTCAAGGACATGGACGTTGCTGCCGGCAGCTGAGTTTTTCATGGACAAGAGCGTTCGATCGAAATGGCCTTTATAAAATTCGTGATTGCCACAGACATACACGACCGGGACATCAAAGGATACCTGGGCCCATGTGACACCCCTGGACTTCGTATGGATGTCACCCGCGAGGATGACTAGATCGACGTCGCTGGTCGCGTTCCCGAGGTCGACTTTCGCCTGGGCACCGAACTCAATGTGAAGGTCAGAGTAGATCCGGACTCGCAAGAAGCACTCCAGCAGGCAGTCAGGCTCCGAGCGCCTGGTAGTGGATGATCGAATTAGCCTTATATTGAAACGGCTGTCTCTAGAAGGCTGGCGGAACTCAGGTGAGAGAAATGTCCAGGCAGCGGTGTAAGTGCCGCAAGAACCAAACGATTTAAATATATAGATTTGTTTGGATCATCGCAAACACGGCATACCGTTTCTTTTTTGGAAGCCGTGAAATGTCGATTCCCAAGGGCTTCGCGTCCGCGCTGCGGCTAGTCCGCGTCAGCCGCCAACTGAATCAAAAAGACCTTGGCGACCAGATTGCTTCGTCACACATCAGTCAGCTGGAAGCAGGAAAAACGAGCCCGACGCTGAAGCTCATTGTTGAGCTGGCGAGTGCTTTGGGCGTGGAGCCAGTTGCTCTATTCACTGTTGCCCTCGCAGCCGAGCGTGGCGTCACTCCCAATCACCTGCTGGCTCAGGCGGCTGCCGATCTGGAGAAGCTGCACCTGCTCAACGCTGTCCCTCCAGCTGAGCCTAGTGCCATTGATGCTCCTCACCCCACCATCGCGCGTGCAAACAAGGCCAATGCTGACGTGCAAAGGCTGAAGGCTCAGGGACTGAGTCGGCTAGAGGTTGCCCATGAGCTGGGGCTGTCTAAGACCACCGTGCAGCGTTACTGGACGTCTGCTGTTGAGTGATTGGCTTCGAAATGACACTTGCCAGTCGTGACATTTAGCTACCCTGCGCACCGCAGAACCACTTTATTCAAAGTTCCCACAGAGGGCGCCTCTCTTATCTCTGAAGGCTTCTCCGGCGTCTTCAACTTTGGCATCGGTTGGGGCAGTGGCTCATCGGTTAGTGGCTGTGGGCTTTGCGGGACAAAAGGAGCTGTTGCCGGAGCAGGAGGCATCGTTGGGACTATCGGAGTAGTCACAGAAGGTGTGGTGTAAAGAAAGGCGAAGGTAGCGATCCCCAATGCAGAGGCGACCAGCATGGCCAGTCCTATGCGACTGACCCCGTAAAAAAAGCTCTCAGCCTGCTCAATCGGATCGCCTACCATTTTCTTGTATTCGGCTTCTGAGAGAAAACGATATAGCTTCGACTGCCAATCCTGGCGCAGCTGTCGCTGAATGTTGATGAACTTCCGGCCCGACATCACGTTCAGCGTCGTGTAGCCGAATGCAACCGCCATCACAAGCGAAATGAGGTACGGGTTGATCTGCAGCGTGAGCCGCGCAACGATCAGGCCCAAACCCACAGTCAATGCTGTCGAGATTGCTGCGATTGCCTGGCGGGTCGCCTCTGTCGCTTTGGACGTTTCTTCAGTGACGGCCTTGCGAAGGTCTCCTAAGGATTTCAGGGTATCCTTGGTGATCTCCGAGACCGCCATCTGGTAGGCGATCTTGGCGCAATCCAGCGCCGCAGCAAGGTTTTCCCTGAAATACTGAAGTGCCTCTCCGTCTGCCCTGCCCGATCGAGCAATCTCAGCGGACAGCAGAATATGCTTCACTTCAGCTTCACGTGCGTTTTCGAACACCCAAACGGCGGCATCCTGTACGACCTTGAAGTCATTCAGGGTGATCTGCTTGGCACCATCGTTCGCTTCCGCGAGTGTCAGGTTGAGCTTGGGCGGCCCTTTGAAACTCAGCTTACTCCCGCTAACGTCGATTTCGTTCGCAAAACAACGACTTAGAGCGTCAAAGGCTTGGGTCGCCCAGACCATGTGCATTAGGTCAGCTTCATCAAGCTCATGGCTTTCTGCGAGCAACCAGTGGCGAACGTCCTCAGGCACAGTACGGACGTCAGCTGACTCTTTCACCAAAAGCCGGGGCGACTTCGTCGCTTGAGATTCGACATAGGGCTCATCTATGCCCCAGTCGCTATAAGCGCGTGCCCGAGTATTGAAGGGCCTCAGCAGGCCCAGGACGTACCATCGTGATGCGGAATGGCCGTTATCGAGGAAGGCTTTAAAGCCCGCCTCTGTGGCCACGTACAAGGCCGCAGTCTGATCATGCTCCTGCGGAAGCGGTTTCACGAGCTCAGCGCGAAACGGCCCGAAAGCCTCATCCCCCTCTTCGACCTCGGTTTCGCCGCCAGCGCTGTCATACATGGTGATCGACCAGGCAGCAGCGGAGGCGGCCAGAGCGATTGACCTAGCAGCATCAGCAGGCAGGTTAGAGACAATGAGGGTGGCATTCCCCTCAGTGATCAGCGCCTGACCTTTACGTGACAGGTCGTTAAGTAGGCTGGCCAGGCTTTGGTGTGACAACGCTGTCCTCCGTGACCCTGTCTGTATCCACGATGATTTGCTTCTTGCCCCCTTTCAGCTCCACCACCTTTACGTTCGGGTTTTCCGCCCGGTCGGGGAACAGGATGGTGACGCCTTCGGTCGTGACGATCTTGCGCATGTATGGCTGCCGGAGGATCTTGCGATCGGGCTCGAAGCTAAGCTCATGCAGCTTGCTCTTCTTAACGCGGGTGCGGGTCTCTTTCTCAAGGCGACCGGCTATCTTCTCATCTTTTGGATGACCGGCAGCCAGCATCACCGCCTCCACAATCGCATCTTCATCAATCAGCTTGCGGGTGCCGAGGTTTGCTTGGGCTTTCTTCAGGGCCTTGGCCACATCTTGGCCTGGCAGATGCTCGATACAGGCCTGGAGCGCCGCCTTGAGCACCCTGCGGGTAAGCTCGCTCAGTTCCGTGTCTGAGACGTCCCTGGTCACCGACAAGAAGTCGGCGAAGTAATCGGCCAGATCCACACCATGCTTCGTACGGTCGGTGGCCGAAATATTCTTGTCGGCAGCACCACTGATTACACGGACGAGCGCTGTCTTCTGGATGGCCTTCTTTTCGTCTACCAGGGCGTTCACGATCCGGCGCAGCGTGTTCCCTGGAGCACCGTCGTTCTGCTCCAAGGCCAGCTTGTAGTCGTACTTGATCAGGCTGTAAATCTTCACATTGGGGTCTTTGACCGACAGCTCGAACATCAACAAAACCCCGTCAGCACTGCCGCCGACGTGTGCCCGGCTGAAGCTGGCAGCCAGACTCTGAGCACCATCGACGAACGGGATGACCCCAGTTGCAATGGCTTCAATTTCGTTCCGGGTCGTAGACACAGCCTTGAACATGAAGACCGGCGCAGCAGCCATGTCCACAATTTTACCGATAAAGAATCCTTCCTCCTCCAAGGCGCGCTCCGGCTGTGCCTCGAAGCTCTTGGTACCCACCACGTGCAGGATCATCCGAGTGATCTTGAGTGAATCTATTTCTTCGTCCGAAAAAAAGCTCATGCAATCTCCATGTAAGTAGCACCCTCCTGTCCGGCAGAAGGAACCACTCGCCTCAGCAGGTACCTAGGCGGCAATGACGCATCGATTGCAGCCTTACAGAGGCCGGTGCCATCCCCGTAAACGTGGGATAGGGCGCGATGCAGTGGTCGAAGCATATACGTAAAGACTGGCAAGCAGCCAGTATGTAGGGCCACGTGTCACTTGGGTGGGATAGATAGGAACTACACGAACGTTGGAGAGGATCCGCGACTGGAGGGTGTCCATTCGGAGCGGAAAAAATGGACTTTGAGCTACATTGGTTAAGGCCAGTGTTTACGGGGTTCTAGGTGTCCATTTGTCCATCTCACTCACTACTAGGCGCTTAGGAGGCCCCATGGAGAAAATCGACTACGCCTTCTTAGCAGAATTGGCCAGCTGGTTGGACTGAGTGAGAGGCGCTCGATGAAATTGACGATTTGGTGTCACTAAAGTCATAAGCGAGTCATTTACCAACTGCGACTCTATTGAACCGTTCAGGTGATTATCCAGTGGGATGTCTAAAGAGCTTAGCCAGATAGCTGCGTAGTGAAGGCCTACAGCGTCCATGGTGGCTACCAGACAACTTACAGAGAGCCAAAGCACATCATCTGCCGGGAATTAGGGACTTCGGGCTGTGCTTTGCAACACCGTGCGCAGGCAAGGAGCAACGGTTTGCACTGCCCCAACCTGCATCAGCCCAATTTCTCAGCTCACTGATCAGAGGTCATTGAGCTTATACACATAGTCCGCCGCCTGCTCCTCTGCCTCTTCCCGGCTATCGCAACCAAAGATGTCCTGTAAATCGTCGAGCTCTGGAGCTTGACCCTCGATCGCCAGATCATCGTCATCGAAATCTTCATCCTCGCTGCCATGGCCCCTTTCAGCCCCTGACAGGTGCTCAGGCTCCTGACTTGTCTCCGGTTCGCTCTCTGGTCGTGTCATCACAGAGAAATGCTTATCCACCACGGCGTCCGTCTTCGCTTTAGCATCTTGGTATTCTTGACCCACACTAACGTCTTTCTTGACCATTGCATCAGAAACCTCAAACCAGGTTTTGACGCCGTCCTTGGTCGCTTCCACACCCTGCCGCTCCAGCGACTTGCTCAACAGGCCCGCCGCAACATCGTCGTCGTATTCATCCTTAATTGCAGCGAAATCGGAATAGTTATTCAGTAGGTTAGCCGTACCTTTAGGTTGTTTAGCCTGCTCTTCGCTCTCGGAAAGCTCCGAGCCGCCTTGATCATCGTTCGCCATAATGACTGCCTCCACGGTTTAGCCCTGGATCGCTTCTACATCGACCTCAATCGTTTCTGTCGCTTCTTGGCGTCCATTTAAGGGGGGGGCCCAGGCCCATACCAATCCTATAAACGAGGCGCTGCCATACCGTACATTGCCTAGCCTTCATCGTCATCTGAAGATTTTTTGACGCTTGAGACAGCGACGCTGGCTTTCTGGCTCTATTAAAGCTGTCAGTGCTACAGCACGCTCTGCTCATCCTTGTCAACCCAAAGACCGGTCGAGGAGCTTCAAGCATCTCCCCCACTGGCCTCTTGGATTGCACCGTACCCATGACACATCCCTTAGCCAATCGCGACCAATGCAAAATTGGCAAGTAGCCACCATCCGCTCCAAATCGCTATAGTCTCAGCCATACAAGGATGGACAGTGAATCCGTGACCTACGCATTGATAGACAACGCCACACTAACAGCCGTCCAGCGCGCCACCGGCGCGGTTGCGGTTAAGACCAGCGATACGATCAACGGGGACCTGTGCGCTTTAGAGAATTTCCTGCAAGGCAATCTCTTCTACGATGACCTCCTTTGCATAGACAACTACAAAGCTGAGCACAGAGACAGTCGGAAGCAGCAATTTCCTTACGTCCGCTTCTTGTCGCCCTCCGAGTTTGGGCTTGAGGGCGTGGACGCGGTCGCACAAAAAGAAGCAGCATCAATCCGTCCCGAAATTCGCGGGGGCGAGTTCGTGGACGAGGACTTCAGTGCCCTTTTGGAGCAACTGAAAATGAACATGGTCTGCACTTGGGATCAGGCCTCCAGCGTGTATTACCTGACCATGAGGATGCTGGGCTACCGTGGATCTGACGATTACAGCAAGTACAGCGCTTTAAGTGCGGCTATCTTCGCAGAGTTGAGTGATGCAGGCGAAACGCGCGGGCGCTGGTCGAAGGACGTCAAGCTTGTAAGCTCGGATGGTCACGTGTTCAGCAAGTCAGAGTTCTCAGAAAGTAGCCGGGGCGACTATGGTGGCCCCACTAGGCAGTTGGAGATGTTCGTCGCTTCCCTAAATTGGCTTGCCTACAAATCTATTTACTACTCGACTGCAGCCAAACACCTGAAGGCTGATTCGTTCATCCACCCCATCAGGCACGCTTATCAGGTGCACTGGATGAAGAAAGTCGGCGCCTTTGGCCATGATTTCACCGCCCGCCTCCTGGCCAACCTCGCGGACAAGACAAGAACGAGCATTTCAGAAATTCAATCGCACGGAGCAACCCAGACTGTCGCATTGGATCTGCCCCTGTTCTCGGCGTGGCTGACTCAATCTACCGGTAGCGTCTCCAATGCCATTGAGGCTGCCAGGCAGCTACGCAACGAAGGCCATTTCGTGACCATGCGTGAAACGCTCAAAGCAATTCGTATTGCTTTCGACGAGCAGGGTATTGCGAGCGGCAACAAGCGCATTACGAAGCTCATGGACGACGTAGATAAGATTTGCGGCGACCTTAGGCGTAGCTACGGTGTACGGTCTACTCAGGGCGTTCAGGGCAGCTTTCTCATTAAAACGGCAAGCTCAGTCACCAGCCTATTCGGGGTTTCACTACCTGACCGCGATTTCGCTCTCTCGACACCTGAGTTCATGAAATCAGAGTCGACCAAAGCCTTCACAACCGTCGTGAAGGACATAACCAAGGAGCTCACCTCAATGGAGCGCCTGGGGGGAGTACGAGATCTGATGGCCAAGTCTTTCAGAATCGATGGCGAAGATCCCGGTGGCCCCAAAGTTCAGGAACCGAGGTTCCGTTACGTGACATCCGGGTGGCAAAAACCTATGTGAAGGGGCTCCGCTAAGTGCGGGGCTGCCCAGAGCGCTCCTGACCAGAAACACTCAAAGCGCCATCGCTGCGGTTCGCTATCCGCTGCTGATGGCGTGAACGGTCAGCCGGTGCTGGAAAATGCTCAGTCAGCGTGCGGAGCTTCAAGCATCACACCAGGATTAAGCCAGCGATTATCCGGAATGTAGAAACGGGTATCGGCTTTGACAACGGGGTCAAGCTCCAACCCCAGCGCCCAATGCGGGATCGACAATCTGATAGCAATGTCGTCAACGATATCTTTTGCCCGATAAGACATTCGATACCGAACAAACCTGTCATCAGCTCCTGGCTCCGCAGCCACCAAAATCTCCTGACCATCCAAGGTAATCGAGGTCAGCATCCGCTTTTCATCATCTTCAGCGTCTTGCCCATCTACGCGCTCTGAGCGCACCTCGACAAGACAACGCCGTTGATCCCCAGGCGAGAAAAAGAGGTTTGCGTGGGCAGCGTCAAGCTTGGTGCGGATAAAGGCTCTCACATCCGCGTAGTCATCCTTGGCAACGAGGGCTAACGGTCTAGCGAGCTCCCCCGCCTTGGGCGTTTCACGCAACTCCCCCTGTCCATTGAAGTAGATCTCATAAACGATGCCTGCCAAGACATATTTCGAAACTGGATCGGGGAATTTCTTAAGCCGCAAGTCAAGGTTTAGCATGAAGTCCATGGCTTTCTGAGCGTTGCCGCATGCAGCCTGATAGATATTTCTCCCTAAAACAAACCACGACGTTGCCGGATAGTCCTCGTGAAGAATGGTACCGATCTTAAGAATTGCGGGATTCTGTTCGTACCAGTTGTGCGACCGCAGCTTGCTGATTATGCCGTTGAGCGCATCGGGGCCGTCTGAATGGTAGTCAGCGTCACGATACCCCTGAACTTCGATCGCAAGCGCGATAGCCTCACCAGGGTTGACCTCCTCCAGTGGCAAGGGCTGATTTTGAGGAGCAGGATCTGGCTGGCCCGGCTGTTCTGGGACTACCTCGGCTTCGACAGGGTCGTCAGCAGCTTCTGCGCCCCCCTCCACCTCTGCCTCAAATTCGACATTAGTAGCGTCGACGCCTTCAGCAATTGATTCGGAAGCAGAATCGTCACTCGCGACTAGCTCGATCTGGATCGCTGCAGCCAACTGCCCTACAGTCAATGGATCGGTCTTCGACAGCCCCTCGACCAAGCTGAATAAGGTACAAATTGAAACATGCTCATGCCCAACTGCTTGCTTAAATTCAGAAACCAAGCGCGGGTCGATGATTTTTAGAACAGGGGCTTTATTCGGCACCGGCTTTACAGTCCCTCGCACAGAATCAAGTCGCTTAGACGGCGCATATACCCAGTCCGACTTCTCATCGTTTGTCAAAAACAGCACGTGGGTGAAGTCGTTCTCACGCGCCTCGCTGTAACCAAGTATCTCAAGCCAAATGATTAAATCACCGAACCGGTTTTCAGGCTTTCCATCGTCCTTGAAGCCCGGCGGCAAACGGTGTTCGATCCGCGAAGGGCCTTCTTTGTTAGCGCGTTCGCATAGCGTGGCTACTGGCGATTCCAGCACGACTGGGCCGAAGATATCCTCGATCTCAGCATGGATCTTGTCGAAATCGAACTGGTGTTTGAAGGCCCGCGTGTACTGTTTCAGGCCGTCGATTGCTTGACGAAACCCAGCCAAGAAATCAGTCCGCGTACCTGGGAAACCTGAAGCAGCCAGAACATCTCTGTCGACAAAAAGCGAAGCAGTTTCCAGCATCGCCTCAAGCTGATTTCTCGGCTGGTCGTCCTTGCTTTTTGGCGTGTAGGTATGAAGCTGATTCTCTTTTAGTCGTGACAGATACTCCGTAGCGCACCAGGCGGGGAGAAAAAACCTCCCCTCGCCGATCGCCTTCGCCGCCCAATCAAAAAACTCCTGCCGTGCAGCAGCATGCAGCTTGAACAGGTAGGCGATGATGTTGGTGTCGATAAAGATCAGCGTGCTTCGGGCCTTCGCCAGGGTCGCAAGATCAGTGAGGAAGTCGTCTTTGGTCTGCTTCAGAAGGTTTTGCCCGAGCAACATTGCATAGTCCTTGGCGTTGGGGTCAGAAGAGGATAGCCGGACTGCATATGGGTGGCTACAGAGGTTGGGCTCAGTCCTTTGTAGAGAGGAAGGAGCCCTAGATTCGATGGTGCTTAGTCCAGAGCGTCACGATCTACATCGCCTGCCCCACTGGCGGTGTCCATTTCTAGCTGAAATTTATGGACTCGGTGCAGAAAGGCTGAAGGCGCGGATTCACTGGGGTTGAGGTGTCCATTTGTCCAGATGGGTCACTACTACCCTCTTTCGACAAGACCATCGTCTCCATCCCCACCTGGCGCCTGATGTCGGAGTCGTTCAAGAACTGGCGTGGCATGCAGGCCTCCGGCGGGCGCCGTATCAAGCGCAGCCTGTTCATCGACGCCAGCGGCGTGCGCTTCCTGCGCGACGACGAAGAACTGCGCATGACCCAGGTGCACTTGCTCACCGACTACATCGGGCGCAAGCAGGCCGAGCTCAAGGCCTGGAACGAAGCCCAGGGCCACAGCGCACAACTCTCGGCCAACCGCCGCCGCATGACCAACCTCGGCACCTTCCGCGCCTACGCCCTGGCCTACCTGAAAAGCCACCCGGACATCCAGCCGAACATGACCTGCATGGTGCGCCAGATGCAAACCACCGCCCAGGGCGTACCGCTGGAGATCTACTGCTTTACCCGCACCACGGCGTGGGCGGATTACGAGCGTATCCAGGGGGATATTTTTGATTACCTGCTGGCGGTACTGCCGGAGTTTGGCTTGAGCCTGTATCAGCAGCCGAGTGGCAATGACTTGCGTGCGGGGGTGTTGCCGGCGGTGTTGGGGGCTAGTCATTTGCCGACTCTGGACAACAAATCTGCCTGACGCCGCCACACCACTATGTATGGGAACGGGGTTAAGTGGGAGCGGGCTTGCTCGCTCCCACAGATGGTTCAGCGCAGGATCGGCTGTTTGCGCACACCCAACCGACCGATCCACACCGCCCCCAGAATCACCAACCCGCCCAACGCCAACCGCCCCAGCGGCTCATGCTGGTTCCAGATCAGCAAGTTCAGCAGCAACCCCACTGGCACATGCAGGTTATTCATCACTGCCAGCGTGCCGCCCTGCACCAGGCAAGCACCCTTGTTCCACCAGTACATGCCTAGCGCGGTGCTCACCAGCCCGAGGAACACCAATACGCCCCATTGCAGTGGCGCATCGGGCAAGAAATTGGCCTTGCCGAACAGCAGGAACGCCGGCAGCACCACCAGCAATGCCCCTACGTAGAAGAAACCAAAGCGGCGGTAATGCGGCAAGTCGCTTGGGTAGCGTTTGACCAGGTGCTTGTACATCACCTGTCCGGCGGCATAGGTGAAGTTGGCCAATTGCAGCAGCAGGAAGCCTCCCAGGAAGTGCGGAGTGATCTGGTCGAAGCGGATCACCGCCGCACCCGCCACCGCCACCAGCGCGGCAATCAGCGCCCAGGGGTTGAAGCGACGATTGAGTGCATCCTCGATAAGGGTCACGTGCAACGGCGTGAGGATGGTGAACAGCAACACTTCGGGCACAGTGAGCACGCGAAAGCTCAGGTACAGGCACACATAGGTCACGCCGAACTGCAACGCGCCGATCACCAGCAAGCCGCGCATGAAGCCCGGTTCCACCGAGCGCCAGCGGGTCAGCGGGATGAATACCAAGCCGGCCAGCAACACGCGCACCAGCACGGCGAAATAGCTGTCGACGTGACCGGCGAGGTATTCGCCGATCAAGCTGAAGGAAAATGCCTGAATCAGGGTGACAACCAGTAAGTAGCCCATGCGCGCCTCGTTTCGAATGGGCGGGACATTAAAGGTTTTCGACGGTTGAAGAAACTCGGCGCAAAAAAAACCCGACCTCGCTAAAGCGGCAGTCGGGCAGGAGCACTCAGGAGCAAAAGTGCAAAGGGAGGTCTGTTACGCGTACTTGAAGGGCTTGCGTGGGGCTAGATAAACATCGCGGGATTATCTGGCGATTAACGGATCAGGCGACCTGGGCCAACAGGGCCTTGGCGTGGTTGATGCCCTTCTCCTGGAAGTCACCACTAAGGTTCACCCCTTCGGCGTGAATGAAGGTCACGTCGTGAATCCCGATAAAAGCCATGACCTGACGCAGATAGGGTTCCTGGTGATCGGAACTGGCCCCGGTGTGAATGCCGCCGCGAGCGGTGAGCACGATGGCGCGTTTGCCAGTCAGCAGGCCCTGTGGCCCGGTGGCGGTGTACTTGAAGGTCACACCGGCCCGCAACACGTGATCCAGCCAGGCTTTGAGAGTGCTGGGGATGGCGAAGTTGTACATCGGCGCGGCCATCACCAGAACGTCGGCAGCCAACAACTCATTGGTCAATTCGTCGGAGCGGTCCAGGGACGCCTGCTCGCTGTCGTTGCGTTGATCCGCAGGTTTCATCCAGCCGCCGAGGAGGTTGGCGTCCAGGTGCGGAACCGGGTTGAGGGCCACATCGCGCACGGTGATCTGATCGGCCGGGTGAACGGCCTGCCACTGACTGATGAACTGCTGGGTCAGTTGGCGGGAAATCGAATCCTGCTGGCGGGCGCTGCTTTCGATGATCAGAACATTGGACATGGCTTTGTAGGCTCCATCGGAAATTGCTGTAAGGCGATGGAGTAGAGATTAAACAGAGCCAATTCGATTAAAAAGCGCAAAAAACTGCTATAACCCATCTATAAATTTGTTTATAAGCGGAGCGTGCTCCGCTGCTGGGTTACTTCGGTGCGCAAGCCAGGGCGATCCGCATCTTGATAATGGCGCGGTTGAACTTGACCGTGGTGTTGGTGCTTTTGCCTGCTGGCACCGTGACCGTGCGGCGACGCGGCGATTCCGGGCCGTTGGTGAAGATTACCGAGCAAACGGCATCGTTGGTGCCGTAGTTATTGAGCTGGATCGAGCTGATATCACCGTCCACATCGGAGGCGGTGTAATCAATGCTGACGCCGTCGATCTTTTTCGTCACGTCGATGGGGTACGCAAACGCGCTCAGCGGCAGCAGCGCCAGCAACACACAACAGAATTTTCTCATTCGGCAGTCTCCAATAAGGACTGTCAGCTTAGGACAAGAGGAACCCATCTTGAAAGCGCCCCGCGTTACCCTCGATCAATGGCGCACGCTGCAAGCCGTGGTCGACCATGGCGGCTTCGCCCAGGCGGCCGAAGCGCTGCACCGTTCGCAGTCCTCGGTGAGCTACACCGTGGCCCGCATGCAAGACCAGCTCGGCGTGCCGCTGCTGCGCATTGACGGGCGCAAGGCCGTGCTCACCGACGCCGGTGAAGTGCTGTTACGCCGCTCCCGGCAACTGGTGAAAAACGCCAGCCAGTTGGAAGACCTCGCCCACCATATGGAACAAGGCTGGGAAGCCGAGGTGCGGCTGGTGGTGGACGCGGCCTATCCAAACGCTCGCCTGGTACGCGCGCTCACCGCATTCATGCCGCAGAGCCGCGGTTGCCGTGTGCGCCTGCGTGAAGAAGTGCTGTCGGGTGTTGAAGAGTTGCTGATGGAAGGCGTGGCCGACCTGGCGATTTGCGGTTTCAGCATCCCAGGTTACTTGGGCACAGAAATGAGCGATGTGGAATTCGTCGCCGTGGCGCACCCCGAGCATACCTTGCACCGCATGAATCGCGAGTTGAGCTTCCAGGATCTGGAAAGCCAGATGCAGGTGGTGATCCGCGATTCCGGCCGCCAGCAACCACGGGATGTGGGCTGGCTCGGCGCCGAACAGCGCTGGACCGTCGGCAGCCTGGCTACCGCCGCCGCGTTTGTGGGCAGTGGCCTGGGCTTTGCGTGGCTGCCCCGACACATGATCGAACGCGAACTCGCCGAAGGCGTGCTCAAGCAACTCCCCCTGGAACAGGGCGGCAGCCGTCACCCCACGTTTTTTCTGTATTCCAATAAAGACAAACCCTTGGGCCCGGCAACGCAGATCCTCGTGGAACTGCTGCGCACCTTTGACACCGCCCCGTTGGACGCGCCTTTCGCCGCCCCACAGCAAGCCTGAAACGGAGTTCACGCATGGCCTGGTTCGACCACGAAGGATGCAGCCTGCACTACGAGGAATACGGCCACGGCACGCCGCTGATCCTGATCCACGGCCTGGGCTCCAGCAGCCAGGATTGGGAGCTGCAGATTCCGGTGCTGGCCAGGCATTACCGACTGATCGTGGTGGATGTTCGCGGCCACGGGCGCTCGGACAAACCGCGCGAACGCTACAGCATCCAGGGCTTCACCTTTGATCTGCTGGCGCTGATCGAACACTTGGACCTGCCACCCGCCCATGTGGTCGGCCTGTCCATGGGCGGCATGATCGCCTTCCAACTGGCAGTGGACGAACCCGCACAGGTCAAGAGCCTCTGCATAGTCAACAGCGCGCCGGAGGTGAAGGTGCGCAGTGCCGATGATTACTGGCAATGGGCCAAACGTTGGAGCCTGGCGCGCGTGCTCAGCCTGGCCACTATCGGCAAGGCGCTGGGCGACCGTTTGTTTCCCAAACCGGAGCAAACCGACCTGCGCCGCAAGATGGCTGAACGCTGGGCAAAAAACGACAAACGTGCTTATCTCGCCAGCTTCGATGCCATTGTGGGCTGGGGCGTGCAGGAACGACTTTCCAGAATCACCTGTCCAACCCTGGTCATCAGCGCCGACCACGACTACACCCCCGTGGCGCAGAAAGAAAACTATGTAAAACTGCTGCCCGATGCGCGACTGGTGGTGATCGAGGATTCCCGCCATGCCACGCCCTTGGATCAACCCGAAGTCTTTAACGCAACCCTGCTCGATTTTCTAAAGACAGTCGAAACCACTACCCAGGATCACTGACCCATGTTGAAAAAAATCGCCTTCTTTGCCGGTTCCGTTCTGTTCGCCGCCAACCTGATGGCCGCCGAGCCCGCCAAGGCGCCCCACGTATTGATCACCACCACCAACGGCGACATCGAGATCGAACTGGACCCGGTCAAGGCGCCGATCAGCACCAAAAACTTCCTGGCCTATGTCGACAAGGGCTTCTACACCAACACGATTTTCCACCGCGTGATCCCAGGCTTCATGGTCCAGGGCGGCGGGTTTACCGCACAGATGTCGCAGAAGCCGACCGAAGCACCGATCAAGAACGAAGCCAGCAACGGCCTGCATAACGTGCGTGGCACCCTGTCGATGGCGCGCACCAATGACCCGAATTCGGCCACCAGCCAATTCTTCATCAACGTCGCTGACAATGCCTTCCTCGACCCGGGCCGCGATGCCGGTTACGCCGTATTCGCCAAAGTGGTCAAGGGCATGGACGTGGTTGATGTGATCGTCAACTCGCAGACCACCACCAAGCAGGGCATGCAGAACGTGCCAATCGATCCTGTTGTGATCAAGTCGGCCAAGCGCATCGACTGAGGTCAGCAGGTAGCTCCGCGCGCAGCCCACAAGGCCGCGCGCGCATTTGAAAGGAGAGCCCGCCCCGCGGGCGTCATACCTAATGCTCTATCGTCGTTTTGAACAACTGATCGATATTTTCCGCGACGCCCCCAGCGAAGCCCCACCCGACAACGTCCTGCCCTTCTACCTCTACTACCTGCGCCAAGTGTGGCCGCATTTCGCCGCCTTGCTGGTGGTGGGCCTGATCGGGGCGCTGATCGAAGTGGCGCTGTTCAGCTACCTGAGCCGCATCATCGACCTGGCCCAAGGCACGCCGCCGGCCAACTTCTTCCAGTTGCATAGCACCGAGCTGATCTGGATGGCCGTGGTCGCCCTACTGCTGCGCCCGATCTTCGGCGCCCTGCATGACTTGCTGGTACACCAGACCATCAGCCCCGGCATGACCAGCCTGATCCGCTGGCAAAACCACAGTTACGTGCTCAAGCAGAGCCTGAATTTCTTCCAGAACGACTTCGCCGGGCGTATTGCCCAGCGCATCATGCAAACCGGCAACTCCTTGCGCGACTCTGCCGTGGCGGCAGTGGATGCGATCTGGCACGTGGCGATCTACGCCATCAGTTCCCTGGTGCTGTTTGCCGAAGCTGATTGGCGCCTGATGATCCCGCTGGTGACCTGGATCATTTGCTACAGCCTGGCGCTGCGCTTCTTCGTGCCACGGGTGAAGGAGCGCTCGGTGATTTCCTCCGAAGCGCGCTCCAAGTTGATGGGCCGCATCGTCGACGGCTACACCAACATCACCACCTTGAAGCTGTTCGCCCATACCCGCTATGAGCAGGAATACGCCAAGGAAGCGATCATCGAACAAACCGAAAAAACCCAGTTGGCTAGCCGCGTCGTCACCAGCATGGACATCGTGATCACCACCATGAACGGCCTGCTGATCGTCACAACCACCGGCCTGGCGTTGTGGCTGTGGACGCAGTCGCTGATCTCGGTGGGCGCAATTGCCCTGGCCACGGGTTTGGTGATCCGTATCGTCAACATGTCCGGCTGGATCATGTGGGTGGTCAACGGCATTTTCGAGAACATCGGCCAGGTGCAGGACGGTCTGAAGACCATCGCCCAGCCACTCGCCGTGATCGACCGCGAGAATGCCCCGCGCTTGAGCGTACCTCGGGGCGAAGTGCGTTTAGAACAGGTGGATTTCCACTACGGCAAGAAGAGCGGAATCATTGGCGGCCTGAACCTTGAGATCAAGGCCGGTGAAAAGATCGGCCTGATCGGGCCGTCGGGTGCCGGTAAGTCGACGTTGGTCAACCTGCTGCTGCGCCTGTACGACCTGCAAGGCGGACGCATCCTGATCGATGGTCAGAACATCGCCGACGTCGCCCAGGAATCCTTGCGCGAACAGATCGGCATGATCACCCAGGACACTTCGCTGCTGCACCGCTCCATCCGCGACAACCTGCTGTACGGCAAGCCGGATGCCACCGATGAAGAACTCTGGGCCGCCGTGCACAAGGCGCGTGCCGATGAGTTCATCCCGTTGCTGTCGGATTCCGAAGGCCGTACCGGGCTGGATGCGCATGTCGGTGAGCGCGGGGTGAAGCTCTCCGGCGGGCAGCGTCAACGCATCGCTATCGCCCGCGTGCTGCTCAAGGACGCGCCGATCCTGATCATGGACGAAGCCACCTCCGCGCTGGATTCGGAAGTGGAAGCGGCCATCCAGGAGAGCCTGGAAACCCTGATGCAGGGCAAGACGGTGATTGCGATCGCGCACCGGTTGTCGACCATTGCACGGATGGACCGCTTGGTGGTGCTGGAGAAAGGCCAGATTGCCGAGAGCGGCAGCCACGCCGAGTTGCTGGCCCATGGCGGGCTGTATGCGCGGTTGTGGCAGCACCAGACTGGAGGTTTTGTCGGTATCGACTAACCCCTCGCTCCTACACTTTTGCTGCAACCCTGCTGTAATCAGTGCAGTGCCCAGAAGGGCGCTGAAGTAAATCTGCAGGGAGCATCACTGATTTACGGATCCGGTAGAGCGATCTATCAAGGACGGGCGGCATGTCTTTGTTCAAGCGTTCAATCACAGAGGGGCTAGGTACATTTTGGTTGGTGTTGGGCGGTTGTGGGAGTGCGGTGCTTGCCGCAGCGTTCCCTGCAGTCGGGATTGGATTGTTGGGCGTGTCCCTGGCATTCGGGCTCACGGTGCTGACCATGGCGTTCGCCATCGGGCATATCAGCGGCTGTCACCTCAACCCGGCAGTGTCGGTTGGGCTGGTTGTGGGCGGACGGTTTCCGGCCAGGGAACTGCCGGCGTACATCGTGGCGCAGGTGGTCGGCGGTACGATCGCCGCTGCGTTGCTGTATTTCATTGCCAGCGGCAAACCGGGGTTCGAACTGGCGTCGGGCCTGGCGTCCAACGGTTATGGCGCGCATTCACCCGGCGGCTATTCGATGGCGGCGGGGTTTGTGAGTGAGCTGGTAATGACCGCCATGTTCGTGGTGATTATCCTCGGCGCCACCGACCGCCGTGCCCCAGCGGGCCTTGCGCCTATCGCCATCGGCCTGGCGCTGACACTCATCCACCTGATCTCCATCCCCGTCACCAACACGTCAGTCAACCCGGCCCGCAGTACGGGCCCGGCATTGATCGTCGGCGGGTGGGCGATCCAGCAGTTGTGGATGTTCTGGCTCGCGCCGATCCTTGGCGCGGGGATCGGTGGGGCTACCTATCGATGGCTGGGCAAGGAGGAGCCTGCCTAACCCCTTTGTAGGAGCGAGCTTGCTCGCGAAAACCATCAACGATGACGCAGCGCATCTGGTTTTACGCGGCGCTCTCAGGTTTTTCGCGAGCAAGCTCGCTCCTACAGGGGACCCGAGCGTTACACCTGCCGATAAGGCAGGGCTGCCCTCGCCTCCTCAGCATACGCCACGATCCCCACCCGCTCGCGCGCGAGGAAATCTTCCACGGCGTTCTTCAATCCCGGATGGCGCAAGTAGTGCCAGGACCGCGTGATCACCGGTTCAAACCCGCGAATCAATTTGTGCTCGCCCTGTGCCCCCGCGTCGAAGCGTTGCAGGCCGTGGGCGATGGCGTAGTCCATGCCTTGGTAGAAACAGGTTTCGAAATGCAGGCGGTCGAACTCCGCCAGACAGCCCCAGTAGCGACCGTAGAAGCTGTCGCCGCCGATCAGGCTGAAGGCCATGGCCACCGGGCGGGTGCCTTGTTTGGCCAGGACCACGCGAATCGCTTCGGGCATGCGCTCGGCCAGCAGGCTGAAGAACGCGCGGGTCAGGTAGGGTGATTGGCGGCGCACCGCGTAGGTGTTGGCGTAGCAGGCGTAGACGAAATCCCACTGGGCCTCGCTCAGTTCATGGCCTTGCAGCCACTCGAAGTCGATGCCCTGCCCTGCCACTTGTTCGCGCTCTTTGCGCATCTGTTTGCGCTTGCGTGAACTCAAGGCATCAAGGAAATCCTGGAAGTCGCGATAACCCCGGTTCTGCCAGTGAAACTGACAACCCAGGCGCTGCAGCCAGCCCGGTTGTTGGGCCAGTGCCATATCGGCCAGTTCGTCAGTGAAGTTGATGTGGGCACTGGAGAGCCCTTCGATTTCCAGGTAACCCGGCAGGCTTTTCAGCAGTTCGACCCCCTCCTCTGCACTCGCCGCTAACAGGCGTGGCCCGCTGACGGGGCTGAACGGCACGGCAGTCAGCAGCTTAGGGTAGTACTCAATGCCAGCCCGCTCGCAAGCATCCGCCCAGCCGTGATCAAACACGTACTCGCCGTAGGAATGCCACTTGCGATAACTGGGCAGTGCCGCCACCAGCCGATCACCTTCCCAATGCAGCAAATGCTCCGGCTGCCAGCCCGATTGCGGGCCCAGGCTGGCGCTGTCTTCCAATGCGCTCAGGAAGGCGTGCCGTACGAACGGCTGGGCCTGTGGCACCAGCGCATCCCAGGCTTGCGGGGCGATCTCGGACAGGCTGTCCAGGCGTTGCAACGGCATCGGCATCCTCACTGGTTTGGGGCGTGAAAGCCTGGCGAGTATCGCTGATTGCCGGCCTTGGCACACCCCCGTTTCGCGCGACAAGGCTCTAAACCAATAGTTCCGAACGTGAAAAATTTGTCATCTAGATGACATCACTTCGCCACTGCTCCGTCATAAACGATCGTGATACTGACGCCTGTTTTTAGAGCGCCTGGTTCTACCCGGCGGCTATTTTTCCGTCCGTCATCGGTCGGTTGTGTCCTGGATGGTTTGCCATCCCTCCTCACCTTCGGAGATTGATATGCGTCTTGCTTCCACTAAAACTGCGGCGGTCCTGTGCGGCGGCCTGTTACTGGCCCTGAGCGTTCCGGCCAGCGCTGCAGTCGACGCTAAATTGCTCGACATGCTCAAGGCCAACGGCCAGATCACCGCGGCGCAGTACACTGAACTGCAAAGCGAATTGGCCAAAGACCAGAAAGAACAGCAGATCGCACGGCAAGCTCAACAAGAGACCAACGAACAGATCGCGGCCACCGCGAAGAAAACCAACGAGCTGAGCAGCTTCGACCAGAAGCTGGCCTGGGCGGCCAAGACTCAGTTCAAGGGTGACGTACGTTTCCGTCAGGAAACCGTGAAAATCCAGGGCGAATCCAACAACGGCGGCCGCGACAAAGACCGTCAGCGCATCCGTGCCCGCCTGGGCGCCTACACCGAGATCAACTCGCAAGTCGACACCGGTATCCGCATTGCCACCGGTAGCAGCGACGATGCGCGCTCGACCAACCAGGACCAGGACAACTATTTCGACAAGAAGTCGATCTGGCTGGACCTTGGCTACATCGACTACCACCCGGACCAGATCAAGAACCTGCACGTGATCGGCGGCAAGATGCTGCAACCGTGGGTGAACATGGGCGACGTCATCTGGGATAGCGACATCAACCCTGAAGGCCTGGCCCTGACCTACAAATACCCGCTGGGCAGCAGCGCCGAACTGTTCGGCAGCCTCGGCAACTACAACCTCAAGGACAACGTCGACGGCGACGGCGTGCAGTTCCGTCACGACCTGCGCCTGACCTCTGGCCAGTTGGGCACACGCTTCTCGGTCACCGACAACCTGAAAATGACCCTGGGCGGCAGCGTCTACGCCTACCAGAATGACAAGGACAGCCGTTGCACAACCACCACCACGCCTTGCGCACTGGCGGTCAACGGCAACTCGGCCGACAATCAGTTCCGCCTGTATGAAGGCTTTGCCCAAGCCGACATCGGCGGCCTGGCTGTACCGCTGGCGTTCTACGGCCAGTACGTGAAAAACAACGACGCCGTGACCGACCAGGACACCGCCTGGCTGATCGGCGCCAAGTCGAAAGTGTTCGGCTTCAACCTGGACTACAACTACCGCGACATTCAGCGTAATGCCGTGGTGGGTGCCTTCACCGACTCGGACTTCGCCAACGGCACCACCGGTTCGCGCGGTCACAAGATGAAGGTCAGCTACGACATCGACAAGAACTTCGCCCTCGGTGCCACGTACTTCCTGACCAAGGCCGACTACGCCAGCCGCACCCAGCGTGACGCCAACACCAACACCCTGCAGTTGGACGCAGAAGCCAAGTTCTAATAGTCAGTGTTGAAAGCCTCGGGCCAGGACGGCCCGGGGTGGCTGTAACAGTCTTGCGTGGGTGGAGCGGTCCCCATCATCCGTCCGATCCATCCACGTGAGCCTGCTTAATCCCCGCCTTTGTGATCCTTGAGTCGTTCTTCAGCCAAGCGCTGCGCCAAGGCCTCCACACCCTCTACCGGCTCATCCGGCATTATCTTCAGCGTCGCCTGCATCAGGCGCATCTGGCGGATAAACCGGCGACAGTTCGGGCAGAACATCAGGTGATGACGCACCAGCAGACGCTCGCGAAAAGTCAGTTGCCCATCGAGATAGTCACTGGAACGTGCCACTTGTTCTTTACAGGTCAACATTCGCCCGTTTCCTCAAAATGCTCCACCGTGGCGAAGACTTTAAGCCGTGCTCGATGCAATAGCACACGGACATTGGAGAGCGACAGCGTCAGAAGATTACAGATCTCTTCCAACTCCAGCCCCTGGCGTTCACGTAGCACCAGCACGCTGCTTTGCAATTCAGACAAACTCAGCAACGTATGCTCCAGGCACTTGCGCAGCTCATCCTCGGTCAGCAAGGCTTCCGGGGTGTCCTGATGCCAGGCGTAGGGGGCGACAGCCCAGTGGCCATCATCCGGGGAGAAACGGTCATCGCCAATGGTGCCATGGGGCGAAGGCAGATCGTCGAGCAACACTTCGCGACGATTCTGCTTGTAGCGCCCCTTGGCGGCGTTGGCGGTGATGGTCAGCAGCCAGGTCTTGAGGCTGGAACGCCCTTCGAACCTGGCCAGGTTGCGCACCACCGACAGCCACGCGTCTTGCACGACTTCGTCGGCGTGACGCTGGCCGACGATGGCATAGGCCACCGCCCGCATGGCGCTTTGGTAGGTGGTGACCAATTCCTTGTAGGCCCGCTGCTCACCCTTGAGCAGGCGTTCAAGCAGGTGCGTGTCGTCCGCTGCTGCCATCGTTTACCTCGATTTCACTCTGGAAACCCGATCCCTGTGGGAGCTGGCTTGCCTGCGATGCAGGCGCCACGGTGCGTCATTTACACCGCAGGGATATCATCGCCGGCAAGCCGGCTCCTACAGGGAACGAGGCAGATCAGCGTTTGCGCAAAATCACGCTGCCGATCGAATAACCCGCACCAAACGAGCTGAGCACCGCCACGGAACCCTTGGGCAAATCATCCTGATACGTGTGGAACGCAATCACCGAGCCCGCCGAACTGGTATTGGCGTAAGTATCGAGGATCACCGGCGCTTCTTCCACCGAGGCTTCGCGACCCAGTAGTTTCTTCACGATCAGGTGGTTCATGCTCAAGTTGGCCTGGTGCAGCCAGAAGCGCTTCACATCGGCTACGTTCAACTGGTTTTCTTGCAAATGCACGCCGATCAGCTCGGCCACCATCGGGCACACATCACGGAATACCTTGCGGCCTTCCTGTACGAACAGCTTGTCGGGCGCGCCGATGCCTTCTTCCGCCGTGCGGTTGAGGAAGCCGAAGTTGTTGCGGATGTTGTTGGAGAACTTGGTCAGCAGCTTGGTGCTCACCACGTCGAACTGGTGCTCGGAAGTCGCTAGGTCGGCGCGCTCCAGCACCACGGCAGTGGCCGCATCACCAAAGATGAAGTGGCTGTCACGGTCGCGGAAATTCAGGTGGCCGGTGCAGACTTCCGGGTTGACCATCAAAATCGCCCGCGCCTGGCCCAACTGGATGCTGTTGGCCGCGTTCTGGATGCCGAAGGTAGCCGAGGAACACGCCACGTTCATGTCAAAACCAAAACCTTCGATACCCAGGGCTTCCTGCACTTCAATGGCGATGGCCGGGTAGGCACGCTGCAGGTTGGAGCAAGCGACGATAACACCGTCGATATCGGCGGCGGTTTTGCCGGCGCGTTGCAAGGCTTGTTCGGCAGCGCCGACGGCCATCTGGCAGAGCACAGACCATTCGTCGTTGCTGCGCTCGGGCAGGCGCGGGGCCATGCGCTGCGGGTCGAGAATGCCGTCCTTGTCCATCACGAAGCGGCTCTTGATGCCGGAGGCCTTTTCGATGAAGGCTGCGCTGGATTCGGTCAGCGGCTGCACATCACCGCGCTCGATGGCGGCGGCGTTGTCGCTGTTGAACTGATGCACGTAGGCATTGAAAGACTGCACCAGCTCTTCGTTGGAGATGCTGTTGGCCGGGGTGTACAGGCCAGTGCCGCTGATGACGACGTTATGCACGGTCGTTCCTCTAAATCTGTCAGGCAGAAGATATTGGTACCGTCGTACCAAACTGTAAGTAGTCCGATTCCGCACCGCGGACACCAAACTGGCATCGCTTTATTCCTTCGCGTCGCATCCCTACACGACGATCCCGGCATTTATAGGCGCGAAGTTTGCCACAAACCCCGGGATTTGGCGCCATATGCCAGATAAACACCCTTATCAGAGGCTTACACACAACCCTGTGGTGAGCGAGCTTGCTCGCGCTGGGGCGCGAAGCGACCCCATTCCAGGCCCTGTGGTGTTTCAGCAATATCTTGATTGCCTGTAAGAGAGGCCGCTTCGCAGCCCAACGCGGGGCAAGCCCGCTCACCACAACAAGCTCGCTCACCCCAGAGGATCTACGGGGGTCAGGGCTCTACCTGGCTCCATTGCTTGCTCAAGCGCTTGTCGGAAATCGGCACTTTAGTGCCCAGTTGCTGGGCAAACAACGACACCCGGTATTCCTCCAACCACCAGCGGTAAAGTTCTAGCTGGGGGTCGCGCTTGCCTTCCTGGGCATGTTTTTTCAGGCGATTCTCGTACTGCGTCCACAAGCCTGCCAGCTCGCCGCTCCACACCCGATCCTTTTGCACCTGGCTCGGCAGTTTTTCCAGGCGTAACTCGATGGCCTTGAGGTAACGCGGCAGCTCCTTGAACCACTGCGCCGGGGTTTCCCGCACGAAACCGGGATACACCAAATTGCTCAGCTGCTGCTTGATGTCGTTCAGGGCCACGGCCTGGGCGAGGTCAATCTTGCCTTTGAAGCGTTTTTGCAGGCCGTGCCACAGCTTCAACACATCCAGGGTCAAGCGCGCCAAGCGCTCGGCGTGCTCGGTCCAACTGCCGCGCTTGCGCTCGGCCAAAGCGGCCAGACCAGCACCATCACGCGGCAGGCTGGTTTCGCCTTCGAGCACGCAGGTGTCGAGGCTGGCCAGCAGGATGTCTTCCACCAGCGCATCGATACGCCCCAGTTCGCGGTACATCAGGCCCAACTCGGTCAGGCCCGGCAATTTGCCGCGCAGGAATTTCGCCGGTTCCGCCAGTTGTTGCATCAGCAAACGCTGCAAGGCGCGGCGATGCTGGAACTCCGCCTCGGCGGCCGTGGAGAAACGCCCTTCCTTGACCGTGCCGCTTTCTTCCACCAACGCTGGATACACCGTCATCGACAGACCGGCGATCTTCTGTTGGGTCTTCTCCGCCACCGCCGCAAACACCTTGGCTTCCACCGGTTGTTGGCTTTTCGCGGTTTGCGGCACGGCCAGGGCGGCCTGGCTCGCCTCGGCAAAACGTGCGGTCAGTTCGGCCAGGTCGCGGCCTTCGCCGAGGAACTTGCCCTGGCCGTCGACTACTTCCAGGTTCATCTTCAGATGGCTTTCGACCTGCTGCGCGGCTTCGGCCCAGGCTTCATCGCTGACACGCGCACCTGTCATGCGCAATAACTCACGGCCCAATGCCTGGGGCAAAGAGCCCTGGCCGAATTCGATGCGTTGCAGCGCGGCTTTGACGAAGTCCGGCACCGGCACAAAATTCTTACGCAGCGCCTTGGGCAGGTTGCGCACCAGGGCGATGCATTTGGCTTCGATCACCCCCGGCACCAGCCATTCCAGACGCTCTGGCGGCAACGCCGGCAGCAGTGGCGCCGGAACGCGCAGGGTCACGCCGTCACGCGGGTGGTTGGGTTCGAAGTGGTAACTCAAGGCCAGTTCCAGGTCGCCCAGGTGCAGGGTGTCCGGGTAATGCGCGGCGGTGACTTCACTGGCTTCGCGGGCCAGCACGTCTTCTTCGCGCATGATCAGCAGTTGCGGGTCTTTCTGGCTGTTGACCTTGTACCAGCTGTCGAAGGTCGCGGTCTGGTGGATCTCCGCCGGCAACCGCGCATCGTAGAAGGCGAACAGGGTTTCTTCATCGGCCAGGATGTCGCGACGACGCGCCTTGGCCTCCAGTTCGTCGAGTTGTTCCAGCAGTTGCTGGTTGGCGGTAAGGCACTTGGCCCGCGACTGGATCTCGCCACGCACCAGGCCTTCGCGGATAAACAACTCGCGCGACACCACCGGGTCGATCGGCCCGTAATGCACCGGCCGGCGTCCGACCACAATCAGCCCGAACAGGGTGATCTGTTCAAAGGCCACGACCTGGCCGCGCTTCTTCTCCCAGTGGGGCTCGAAGTGGTTTTTCTTGATCAAGTGCCCAGCCAGCGGCTCGATCCAGTCGGCGTCGATCTTGGCGACCATGCGCGCATACAGCTTGGTGGTTTCCACCAGTTCGGCGGTCATCAGCCATTGCGGACGCTTCTTGCCGATGCCCGAGGACGGGTGGATCCAGAACCGCCGCTGGCGTGCGCCGAGGTAATCGCCGTCTTCGGTCTTCTGGCCGATCTGGCTGAGCAGGCCGGACAACACCGCCTTGTGCAGTTTTGGGAAGTCCGCCGGCTCTTTGTTGACCGTCAACTGCATGTCGCGGCAGATCAGGCTCAGCTGGCGATGGGAATCACGCCACTCGCGCAGGCGCAGGTAGTTGAGGAAGTTCTTGCGACACCAATTGCGCAACGGGCTGGCCGTCAGTTCCTGGCGCTGCTCTTCGAAACCGCGCCACAGATTGACCAGGCCGGCGAAATCCGAATCCGGGTCTTTCCACTGCGCGTGGGCTTGGTCAGCAGCCTGCTGACGTTCCGGCGGACGCTCGCGCGGATCCTGGATCGACATGGCACTGGCGACGATCAGCACTTCCTGCAAGCTGCCAAGCTTGGCGGCTTCCAGCAGCATGCGGCCCATGCGCGGGTCCACCGGCAGGCGCGCCAACTGACGGCCCAATGGCGTGAGCTGACTGTTGCGGTCCACCGCCGACAGCTCTTGCAGCAAGTTGAAACCGTCGCTGATAGCCTTGCCGTCCGGCGGCTCGATAAACGGGAAATCGGTGATCTCGCCGAGGCGCAGGTGCAGCATCTGCAAGATCACGGCGGCGAGGTTGGTGCGCAGGATCTCGGGGTCGGTAAATTCCGGACGCCCGATAAAATCTTCTTCGCTGTACAAGCGGATGCAGATGCCCGGCTCGACCCGGCCGCAACGGCCCTTACGCTGGTTGGCGCTGGCCTGGGAGATCGCCTCGATCGGCAGGCGCTGCACTTTGGCGCGGTAGCTGTAGCGGCTGATGCGTGCGGTGCCGCTGTCGATCACATAACGAATGCCCGGCACGGTCAGCGAGGTTTCCGCGACGTTGGTCGCCAACACCACGCGCCGCCCCGGGTGGGACTGGAAAATGCGCTGCTGTTCAGCCGGCGACAGGCGCGCGTACAGCGGCAGGATTTCGGTGTGCTTGAGCTGGGCCTTGCGCAGCATGTCGGCGGCGTCGCGAATCTCGCGCTCTCCGGGCAGGAACACCAATACGTCACCAGGACTGCGTCGCTCGCTGCGTTCATAAGCAGCAATTTCATCGAGGGTGGCGAGGATCGCCTGGTCAACAGTCAAGTCGTCCTCGACGCGGTTGCCCTCTTCATCCTGTTCCAGGGTCAGCGGGCGATACCAGGTGTCCACCGGGAAGGTACGACCCGAGACTTCGACGATCGGCGCATCGTCGAAATGCTTGGAAAAACGCTCCAGGTCGATGGTCGCCGAGGTGATGATGACCTTCAGGTCCGGACGGCGCGGCAGCAGGGTTTTCAGGTAGCCCAGCAGGAAGTCGATGTTCAGGCTGCGTTCGTGGGCTTCGTCGACGATGATCGTGTCGTAGCGTTCCAGATAGCGATCGTTCTGGGTTTCCGCCAGCAGGATACCGTCGGTCATCAGTTTGATCAGGGTGTTGGAATCGCTCTGGTCTTCAAAACGCACCTGATAGCCCACCAACGCGCCCAACGGCGTGGCCAACTCTTCGGCGACCCGGCTGGCGACGCTGCGGGCCGCGATCCGGCGTGGCTGGGTATGACCGATCAGGCCGAACTGGCCACGACCGATTTCCAGGCAGATCTTCGGCAACTGGGTGGTCTTACCCGAACCGGTCTCACCGGCAATGATCAGCACCTGGTGCTTGTTCAGCGCGGCTTTGATCTCATCACGCTTGGCCGCAATCGGCAGGCTGTCGTCATAACGGATCACCGGCAGGCTGGCACGCCGCGCCGTGACTTGGGCGCAGGAAGCCTGCATGCGCGCAACCCATTGCGCCAACTTTTCCTCGTCGGGCTTCTTGCGCAGCTCAAGCAGTTGCCGCCGCAAGCGGTGGCGGTCGGCGAGCATGGCGTGATCGAGGGTTTTGAGCAGTTGGTCGATGGTGGGTGCTTGGTCGGTCATCAGGGTGGCAAAGGTCTTCTGGGTGAGGCAGGGCACGCCTGCATAACTGTGGACGTAGAAAAGAGGAGCGATTGTCGCAGATTTCGACATTCCTGGAGACGCTCAGTCAGTGACCGGCCGCATAACGCCGCCTAATCAACATATTTCTTACACGAGAAAGTCGCTCATCCGACCATTTCACAGTGCAAATCCGATGGTTTGAGTGCCGTACACAGGATCAAATCAACCCGCCAGAAACCTCTGGCAGATCACTGTATCGCTTATGAAACCGGAGCTTTTATGCCTATCGATTCGACAAATAGCCAACCTTATCTACCCAGCTACTCTGCATCCCTGCTGGCCCAACCGCGCTCGGCAGCGTCGCAACCACCGCCCAAATATGAGTTCCCGCCCGCCTACACAGAAAAGCCGTCGTCCAAAGCAGCCCCGCAGACCGCCTCGACACCGCCCACTAATTTGACGGCCAATCGAATCTCGAATTTCCACACGGCCACTCAGGCAGTACGAGGCATGAATTTCATGAGCGGCCTGTAACTCAGCGGCAAAAACCTGATTGATATCGCCTCTAACGCCCGAGGAATTCTTATGCCCATTGACGCCAGCCGCTACTACAACGCATCCATCCAAAACCTGCATAGTTACGCCAACAAATACCAGGACATTGCACCTGTATCCGATCCGGCAAACGGTTCCTGGACCTCAAACCCCTCTGGACCTTCCTATGCCTCCAAGAGCTATCCAAAGCTACCCAATACGAAGGCGAGAGACTTGGGCGCTGAGCTGCATCTGGCGGGAGCGGCTACAAACCCCCGAAACTCCACGGCAACGGTGACACCCGTAAAAAAGCCAGAGGATCTGAACATCGCGAAGACACCGAATACGGTTACCAAGTTTATCGTGACGGGAGACGGACAGATGGCGATCGCCAACATCAGTAAAAACGTAGCGCCAAAAATGATATCCCACCCCGCCACCGCCGAACTGGGCGTCGGTGCCGGGCAGTCGAATAACATCGTCAGTGCCGGCTACTTAAAGCAAACCATGACCGGGAGAACTCACTTATCCAATACCTCGGGCCACTACCGACCCACAAAGGAGAATATGAGGCCCGCCCAGGATTACTTGGAAAATATCGGCGTGAAGTCGACCAAAAGCCAATTCGGTATTTTCTGAAGATTGATCAATCCGTAAATCAAGTTCATGAGCAGTGATCGCGCTCCTTGCGCCGGTACGGAAACACATCGATCACCTTACCGGCGCGAATTGCAGCCCTTTCCAGTAATCGGCGTTGTACAACTCGCCATGCAGCTCATCGAACACCCTGCGCTGACCAGCATCGGCTGGACTTCAAGGTATTGATTCATTCCACAGGCAAACCGTACGTCAAACTGGGCGCCATCAATCCGCTAAAAGACAGCAATAAACAGCGGGCGTTAGTTGCCGAACTGACTACCGATTTATTCAATATCTACACTGATTTGAGAAACAATCTGACCCTTCACCACATGACCGCTTCACACCAATAACAAGGACGAGTTCTTAATGCCTGCGGATGAGGCCTTTTGAAAGGATTATCCTGATGCTACTCGGTAAATCGCTGCATGAACCACAGCCCCAAAGAGCGAACGCTGTACAGCCGGCCGCAACCCAGGTCGGCACCCAAGCCGTTGGCGATGCCGACAAACCGTTGAGCCCTCACCGAGTGCGTGACCTGACATTTGTCGGCACCGGCAGCAGCGTGGCTTATCTGGTCAACGAATTGAACCACCGGTTTTCGACGAATAGTCACGCAACCCCTCTGCACGGAAAAGTCAGCATCATCGGCAAGGAAGATCCCTGGCTGCCCAGTGTGCGAGGCCAGGGCTACATCAATCATCAACGTGAAATCATCGACCAATGGGGCCCTACGGTACCCTGCTACAACTCTGGCTACGCGGACCGGGGCGAGTTTGCAGCGCGGAACCGACAACAGTTGGACCGGGCACAGGCATTGGGGGCGGAATATCTACCGGCGCAGGTCACAGGCATCAACCAACTGAAAGACGGTCGCTATCAGATTCGCCTGGAAAACGGCCAGGCTATAGAAAGCCGGCAGGTAGTGTTGGGCATGGGGGCCGGGCCGCACACCAGCGTATGGAACAACGACAGCGCACAGACTTTGGCGGAGAAACGTCTAGGCAATATCCGCCTGCACCAGCAAGAGGTCTTGCGGGGCAACGTCATGGACCTGGATGAGTTTATGCGGGCCACCGACAGCCGCCCTGAACAGTTCGCGGGCAAGAAGGTGGTGGTGCACGGCCCCAACGCAGGTATCGATGCGGTCGAACGCGCGGGAGAACTGGGCGCACAAGTCAATTGGCTGATCCGCAGTACCAAGCCGGTGCTGCTGGACGGCCACCAGCTGAAGTTTGCACCCCAGGTGGCCAACCACCACTTGGTGTCGGTGGACGCGCTCGACATCCATCCGAACCCCACCCCTGGTGGCGCGCCGTTGCAACTGAGGTACAGTGTGCCCACCGGCGAGAGCCAGGCGCCTCGTCAAACCCTCGACGCCGACTACTACGTCTATGCCCTCGGACAGGACATTCACAAGCCGGGAAGCGCCGGTGCCGTCTTGGGCGACTTGTTTGGCAAACTCGAACCCGTTTACGACTACGATCAGGTCTATAGCGACCAGCCCTTCAAGACTGTTCTCGGCCTGCAAACCCGCGGCAGCAACAGCGATAGCGGCCTGCTCATTGTCGGCGCCGCCGTCGCGCAGTTGGCAGCCACTGTCCAGCACAGCTACCTGGACCATGCAGCCGACCGAATTTTCCAACAACTGGAAAAGCTTCCAGGCGCCGCTGGCGAAGCACTCTCACGTCTTATCGTGGAGGACGCAAGCACCCAAGACATCCAGGCACACATACAGACATGGGCGGCCGACACCCCAAGCACACCGCGTATGCAGACATTACTCAACTCGATCGCGGACTACCTGGCAGCCCGCGAGTACTTCCAACAACAAGCTCAGAAAAAAGGCCCGCGTGGGGTGGCGCAAGAAGTGGAAAACCAGACCTTGAACCAGGTGCCTTCAGTGATCGTCTCTCCACAGTTGGGTACGGTGAAAGCCTCCGTCGCTGCACTCTCAGGATTGATGCCGGCTTACGTAGCACAAGGCGAAAACAACTTCACCGCCGATGATCGCACGATGCTGCGCGCAGGCATCGCCCACCGATACCCCAACATCGGCAATGCCACGGCCAGCCGTTTCATTGATGAGGTCTTGCACCTGCGGCATCTGGATGACCAGGCGTTCAGGGCCAAGGCAACGGCCGAAGGGGGCAGCGCAGCGCCGGTGCAGACACCTGTCGTCGGCGTACCTGACGCCGTCAGGAAAAACTATAGCGCCTACTTGCAAGCCAAGAACGACGGTGCCGACGACACACCGCTCATTCGCCAGTGGTTGCCAGGCTAACTCGTTACATCGGGGCAGCGGCTTGCCTGTTGCCCCGTTCGAGTTTTGGTGCTTTACGTCGATTTGCGCCGATATGGAAACACATCAATCACCTTACCGGCACGAATCGCCTCCTGCAGCCCTTTCCAGTAATCGGCGTTGTACAACTCGCCATGCAGCTCATCGAACAACTTGCGTTGGCCAGCATCCGCAAACAGGAACGGCGGGAACTCCTCGGGGAATACATCCAGCGGGCCAATGGAGTACCAGGGCTCCGAGGCCATCTCATCCTCGGGAGTACGCGGCGCGGGGATGTGGCGGAAGTTGGCTTCGGTGAGAAAGCAAATTTCATCGTAGTCGTAGAACACCACGCGGCCGTGGCGGGTGACGCCGAAGTTCTTCAGCAGCATGTCGCCGGGAAAGATGTTGGCCGCCGCCAGTTGTTTGATCGCCAGGCCGTAGTCTTCCAAGGCTTCACGCACCTGGGCGGGGTTGGCGTTGTCGAGGTAGAGGTTGAGCGGCGTCATGCGCCGTTCGGTCCAGCAGTGGCGGATCAACACCGTGTCGCCTTCGACTTCGACGGTGCCAGCGGCGACTTCCAGCAATTCGGCGAGGCATTCGGGTTCGAATTTGCTCAGGGGAAAACGGAAATCGGCGAACTCCTGGGTGTCAGCCATGCGTCCGACCCGATCGACGCTTTTGACCAGGCGGTACTTCTCGATCACCGTGGCGCGGTTGACGTTTTTCGACGGTGAGAAACGGTCCTTGATGATCTTGAACACGGTGTTGAAGCCCGGCAGGGTGAACACGCTCATGACCATGCCACGCACGCCAGGGGCCATGATGAATTGATCGTCGGTGGTCGCCAGGTGGTTGATCAGAGCGCGGTAGAACTCCGACTTGCCGTGCTTGTAGAAACCAATGGAGGTGTACAGCTCTGCGACGTGCTTGCCCGGGAGGATGCGCTTGAGAAAGCCGATGAATTCCGCCGGCACCGGCACATCCACCATGAAGTAGGAACGGGTGAACGAAAAGATGATCGACACATCGGCTTCATCGGTGATCAGTGCGTCGATCTGGATGCCTTGCCCTTCGCGATGCAACAGGGGGATCACCAGCGGCCATTGTTCGTCGCGGGTGTAGATGCGTCCTACCAGGTACGCGCCTTTATTGCGGTAAAGCACCGAGGAAAACAGCTCGACCTTGAGGTCTGGATCCTTGCACACCCAGTCCGGCAAGTTTTCCCGCAGTTGGGCTTCAAGGCGGTGCAGGTCGCCGGCCAGGTCCGCGTAGGGTTCGCTGAAACGGTAGTCGGCAAAGATCTGCGCGAGCATCTCCGGGATTTTTGCGGCGGGCGTGTAGGTGCGCGTCTGCGCGGCCCGTGCCCGGCGCAGGCTGGGCCGGGTGGTGTGGATAAACATGCAGCCGTCGCTGATCAGGTCGTGGCTGAACAGTCCGCAGAAGATCGAGTTGTACCAGGTCTCGGAGAGTTCATCATCGAAACGCAGGTCGATCAGACCGATGTAGGCGCTTTTCACCACGGGCCACTGGTCAACATCGAGTAATGCTCCGTCATCAAAGCTACTGCGCAAACGCGCAATCACTTCACTGACCTTTTCTTCATAGAGATTGATCCGCGCCGCCGACGCCGCCTGCCCCTGCTGCCACTGGGCCTTCTCAAAACGCTCGCGGGCGCCGTCGGTGATCTGGCGGAAGTGCTCACGGTAATCGTCGAAGCCATCGAGGATCATCTGGGCGACTGCGAGGGCGGATTGCGACATGCGGGAAACCTCTACGGGCATCTGGAAGCCCTGAGCTTAGCCAGTGTACGAGAACACGAGAAGGGTCATTTTTTTTCCTGCCTTGTACAACTTCGCTCATTTCGTACATTTATTTTCAATTTCTTTAATTCGACCATTCGGTCAATAAACGCACCATAAAGTCACACTGCGTTTTACCTGCACGCCTGCATTGGCGGGGCTTGGCAGATTGATGCCGGAAATCCCTATGCAACGCCGGCCGCGATCTGCGCGCAGTGCTCTGGATCCAACTAAGGGAAACCCTGATTACCACGATAGTGGCACTTTGATATATAGCGCGCCCTCTCCCACCCTAACAAGGTCAAAAGACCGATTCGGGAACAGGTTCTAATCGCCCAAGGAGCATTGAGATGTCATTGAGGAACATGAGGATCGGTCTGCGTGCCAGTCTGAGTTTTGCGGTTTTAGCCAGCTTGCTGGTGATCGTCGGGATGTTTGGGCTGGGCCAGATGGCCAAGTTGCGGCAGAGCGCACTGGTTATCGAAGAATCGTGGATGCCGAGTATCGAGAACATCCACGACAGCGCGGCCTTCGTGGCCAGCATCCGCCTAGAGGCGTTGCGCCTGGCGACCACTGACGAATCGCGGATCCGCGATAACAGCAAAGCCCTGATCACCCGCCAGCGCACCGAACTGCAAACCTTGCTCGATCATCACAAAACCCTGCTCAGTGGCGATGAAGAGCGCGAGATGCTCAAGCAACTCGAAGGTAATGTGAACGCCTACCTGACCCTCGTCGGGCAGATCGTTGCCTTGGTGGACAAAGATCAGCAACAGGACGCCATCGATCTGCTCAACAGCCGCCTCGCGCCACAGGGCGTGATTCTCAACAAAAGCCTGGAGGACATGATCACCTTCAACCAGAGTGGCGTGGAAACCGCCGTGGACTCCGCCGCACAGACCTATTCCAGCGCGCAGTGGGTCGTCGGCTCGATCATCGTCCTCGCGTTGATCGTCACCTTACTCTTGGCCTGGCTGCTGACCCGCAGCATCACCGCTCCCCTCGGTCAGGCCCTGATCGTTGCCCGCACCATTGCCCGCGGCGACTTGAGCCAGCCAATCGCCGTCAACGGCAACGACGAACCCGCCCAATTGCTCACGGCCCTGGCCACCATGCAGGCGCAACTGCAAGGCACCATTCGCGGGATCAGCGAGTCGGCGCAGCAGTTGGCTTCTGCTGCCGAAGAGATGAGTTCGGTGATGGAGCAAAGTACCCGTGGCCTGCAGGCGCAGAACGACGAGATCGAACAGGCCGCCACTGCCGTGACCGAAATGAGCGCAGCCGTGGATGAAGTGGCGGGCAATGCGGTGTCCAGCGCCGAGGCGTCCCAGGCCTCCGACGAGGACAGCAAGCACGGCCATTACCAGATCAGCGAAACCATCAGCTCGATCCAGAACCTGGTGGACGAAGTGCTCGGCGCTTCAAACAAAGCCGAAGGCCTGGCGGCACAGGCTCAGGACATCAGCAAGGTGCTGGAAGTGATCCGTGGCATCGCCGGGCAGACCAACCTGCTCGCGCTCAACGCCGCCATTGAAGCGGCCCGCGCGGGCGAGGCCGGGCGGGGTTTTGCGGTGGTGGCCGATGAAGTGCGCTCCCTGGCGCAGCGCACCCAGGACTCCACCGAAGAAATCGAACAGATGATCACCGGTATCCAGCAGGGCACCCAAGACACGGTCGAAGCCCTGAACAGCAGCGCCGAACATGCCGGTCAGACCCTGCAACGCGCCAACAGCGCAGGCAGTGCCCTGGAGAAAATCACCGCGGCCATCTCGCAGATCAGCCAGCGCAACCTGGTGATCGCCAGCGCCGCCGAGCAGCAGGCGCTGGTGGCACGCGATGTGGACCGCAGCCTGGTGAACATCCGCGACCTGTCCACCCAAACCGCCGCTGGCGCCACCCAGACGTCGGCGGCCAGCCAGGAACTGTCGCGCCTGGCGGTGGACCTGAATGGGCTGGTGACGCGGTTTGTCCTGTAATCATTGGAAATGTCATGCAACACTCGCGGGCTTATTGAGGTAGGAGTGTTGTGTGAGACCTGTCGACAGCCTGTATTTATTGGGACTCGCCGCCATCTGGGGCGCGAGTTTCCTGTTCATGCGCATCATTGCGCCGGAGATCGGCACAGTGCCAACCGCGTTTTTCCGCGTGTCGATCGCCGCCGCCGGGTTGCTGGTGATTTTGGCGATGATGCGCGTGAGCTGGGATTTCCAGGGCAAGTTCAGGACGGTGTTGCTATTGGGGGTCATCAACTCCGGGGTCCCGGCGACCATGTACTCGGTCGCCGCCCAGGTGCTGCCGGCGGGTTACTCGGCGATCTTCAACGCCACCACACCGTTGATGGGCGTATTGATTGGCGGGCTGTTCTTCAGTGAACGGCTCACACCGTCGAAAATTGCTGGCGTGTGCCTGGGCCTGTTTGGCGTGGGGGTGCTGACCCGCGCAGGGCCGGTGGCGTTTGACCTGGAATTGTTGATGGGTGCGCTGGCCTGCTTGCTGGCCACCACCTGTTATGGCTTTGCCGGGTTCCTGGCGCGGCGCTGGTTGGATCAGCGCGGTGGTTTGGACAGTCGTCTATCGGCGCTGGGCAGCATGCTCGGTGCGACGTTGTTCCTGTTGCCTTTCTTCGCCTACAGCGCGATCAGCCAGCCGCCCGCCAGTTGGGGTGGGTGGCAGGTGTGGTTGTCGGTGCTGGGCTTGGGGCTGGTGTGTACGGCGTTTGCCTACATTCTTTACTTCCGGTTGCTGACGTCCATTGGGCCGGTTAAGTCGATGACGGTGACTTTTATGATTCCTCCGTTTGGGGTGTTATGGGGGGCGTTGTTGCTGGATGAGCCGTTGTCGATGGCGCACCTGTATGGCGGGGTGTTGATTGCGGGGGCGTTGTGGTTGGTGTTGCGGCCGAAAAGAATCCTATAGTAGCCCGCTTGCGGGCGATGGCGATCTTCTAGACGCCATCGCCCGCAAGCCGGGCTCCTACAGGGTGCGGTTGTGTCAGGTCTTACGGAAGACGAAAACCAGGCCGATGATGATCAACCCCATCCCCAGCAGGCTCAACATCGCGAGCCTGTTGCCAAAGATCAGGTAATCCATCACTGCCGTTACCGCCGGCACCAGGTAAAACAGGCTGGTGACATTCACCAGGTTACCTCGGGCGATCAGGCGGTACAGCAACAGGGTGGCCAACAACGACACCACCAACCCCATCCACAGCACCGGCAGGTAAAAACCGCTGCCGTGCTCGAAGTGGAACGGCTGGAACGGCACGAATACCGAACACAGCAGCAACCCCGCCAGGTATTGCACCGGCAGCGTGCCCAGCGGGTTGTCGGTGATGCGCTTCTGCATGATCGAGCCGAAGGTCATGCTGGCCAGGGCCAATAACCCGAACAGCATCCCCGCCAACGACATGCCGGACAAACCGATACCCTGGTAGACCACCATGATCAGCCCCACCAACCCCAGCGCCAAGCCAAACAGCCGGCTCAACGAACGCTGGCGCTCCATCAGCACAACGGTAAGGATCGGCTGCACGCCCATGATGGTCGCCATCACGCCGGGGGTGACCTTAAGGTCCAGGGCCAGCAGATAGAAAATCTGGTAGGCACCCAGCAGCACCAACCCGGTTGCCGCCGCGTACAGCAGGGGTTTGCCGGGGCGCGGTAGCTTGAGTTTGAGGATCGGTATCAGGATCACCAAGCCCACGAGGGCGATGGCAAAGCGGATCAACAGAAACGCGAAGGGTGATGCGTGGGCCAGGCCCCATTTGGAGAAGATCGCCCCGCTGCTCCACAGCAGGACAAACAGACTCGTCGAGGCCGCCGCGGCCACGGATTGTTTCGAAAGAACAGACATGGATACCACCTGTCATCAGGCAAAAAAAGCCGATTCAGCAGACGCTGAAGGTCAGTAGGTTTTTTTCAGGCGGGCAGACGGGAACAGCAATCAGCTGATCAGCCCGAAATGCCAACACCCGGCGGTGATACGACTGCGTACACCGGCGTGCTACGGACAGGTGGGGGGTAGTGGCTGATCTGCGCAGGCTGCTTGTTCCCGCACGGCACGACCGCAGCGTTGACCGCTGAATCGACTACCGCTATGCGCTGGAAAGCTGGCATGGGCTGATCTTGTGTGAAGGGATGAAGAGGCTGGGACTATAACCAGCCGTTGATAGGTTTTGCAATCACACTGGATGGCGGAGTTTTCATGTGGGCCCTGCGAGATGGCTCGCTATAATGCCGCCCAGATTTTTCCAAGGATTCCCCATGATCGCATTGCCCTGGCTGTACCTGGCGCTTCTTTCCATCGGCTATCTGCTGGCCTTGATCTACGGGCAACTCGGGCTGTTGGCAAGCGTGTCCGTCGGCCTGCTGCTGATCGCCGGCTATGCGGTACGCCAACAACGCACGCCGTGGGCGCGCTACCTGGGTCACGGCCTGTTTATCGTACTGGCGCTGGGTCTGGCGATGCACTGGCTACCGGGCTTCTACAATGGGCGTGGCATTGCCTCACAACGTTTCACCGAAGATGCAGTGCCCTTCTCGATGTACCTGAACCAGGACAAACCACTGATTGGCTTCTGGCTGTTGCTCGCCTGCCCGTGGATTGTGGCACGGCGCCCGCTGCGGCTGTCGATCTGCGTCGCGGCCTTGGCACTGACCTTGACTGCCGTTGTTGCGCTGGGTGGCGCGGTGCTGCTGGGGATCACCCACTGGGCGCCGAAGTGGCCGGAACAGGCGTGGTTATGGGTGCTGAATAACTTACTCTTGGTCACGCTGGTGGAAGAGGCGTTGTTTCGGGGCTACGTACAGGGCGGGATAAGCCGACGATTAAAGCATTTGTCGTATGGCGACAACCTGGCGTTGTTACTGGCTTCATTGCTGTTTGGACTGGTGCACCTGGGTGCGGGGTGGCAGTGGACGTTACTGGCAACCATCGCAGGGGTGGGGTATGGGTTGGCGTATCGGTTTGGTGGGTTGGGGGCGGCGGTGGTCACCCATTTTGGGGTAAATCTGGTGCATTTCGGGTTGTTTGTGTATCCAATGGCGGCCTGAACTTCACTCCCCGCACGCAATGAAAACCTACTACCCTGCTATCAATAGGCGCCTCTCGCTCAAGAAAGAAGAAGGTGAACTGGAGCACATATTTGAGTTTTTCATGTGTTCATCAACCCAAACTAGCAGCACAAGACATCGCCAACATAGAAAATGCACAGGCCAAAACCCGGAATTCATGGATGCGGGGCAAGGCGTCAAGTTTTTAACAAAAAAAAACACAATAGACAGCCTATTAATATCTGGCATATCTTGCAGCCCGCAAGGTCTCAAAACGCGGAACTGACCCAGAAGTCACCCTAAGCCGGCTACACGCCAAAATGGACACTGTAAATGCAACAATACAATGACAAAGTCATATTTGCCAACCAGCTACGGGCTCTGGCTATTATCGCAGTGATGATAGTTCACCTGTGTGGAATTTTCTGGCTGGCCCGAGAGACTGTTTCAACTTACATTTACTCTCCCGTCATAGAAGGTCCTACGCCACCTTTATATGGGTGGCTGTCGCCGCGAACAGTAAACTATGGTCCCTTTGGTGTTGCTGTCTTCTTTCTTATCAGTGGTTTCGTCATACCCTTTTCTCTTTCTAAATCTTCGCCGGTTGAGTTCTTGATTTCGCGAGCGCTTCGAATCTATCCAACCTACTTGATCGGATCCGTTCTCGCGATCACGGCGGTCTGGCTTTCCAGCCTGTATTGGGGAAAGACGTTTAGCATAAACTTCAAAGAGCTGTTCTTAAACCTGACCCTGACGCACTCCAACCTGAACACTCGCACCATTGACTTAGTCAACTGGACACTGGCGATAGAGATAAAGTTTTATATCATATCCGCCCTACTCTTCAGCGCACTGAGAAAAGCCAGCGTCATGCCAATACTGTTATTGGCCATCGGTGTACTGGGTTTCACTGAGTTTTACCCCACTGCAAAATCCATCATCGCACTTAAATACGTAAACTTTTCGGTGGAGTCGCTAAAAGCCGAACTGATGATTGTATGTTTCATGTTCGTCGGCACTCTGTTTCATTTTCACTTCATCCAAAAGATAAGTACTCTCCAGTTGGTCATCTATAGCACTGCTCTGTTGAGCCTTGTGCTCATGTGCTGGACTCACAATGAATGGGCACCAGGAATGCCTAATACACCCTTGAACTATTTTTATGGGCTTGGTGTGTTCACGCTCGCTTATACATTGAGGAAATACTTCAGGCCCATTGCACCACTCGACTTTATCGCCAAAATCAGCTACCCGCTTTACATCATACATTCTTTGATCAGCTATTCGATAATGCGCGTGATGCTGGACAACAATGCGTCCTTCTATGTGGCGCTGGCAACGGCTGTTCTAACCGTGATAGGGATTGCTTATCTTCTCCACATCACCATAGAAAATGCATCAATCAATTACGCCAAGACGCTTATCAAACGGATGCGAAAAGTGGAGCCAGCGATACCGGATACACAACTCCAGTCTCGTTCGACCCTCTAATGACCCCTGCCTGTATTTGGCGAAACCACGCCAAATACAGCATATTCATACTGTCTCTGGTAGCCACACGTAATTAAAACGACGTTATTAGCGATTGATTAAATCACGATAAAGCTTCACGTAAGCCTCACCCATCGAGTGAGAAGTAAACACCTTCAAATATCGTTCTCTTGCAGCAGCACCATAACGTGCAGCCAACTCAGGAGACTCCCACAATGCTGCCATGGCACGGCGCATGGCGGGCGCATCGCCTGGGGGAACTACTATTCCAGATACATCATGCTGGTTAATAAAACTGGTTCCCGTACCAATTTCGCTGCATACCATCGGTTTACCAAACATTGCCGCTTCAAGCAGGCTGATACCGAACGCCTCTGAGCGTAAATGCGAAGGAAACACTACCGCATAACAGGCCTCAAATAGATTGACCTTTTCCTGCTCGGTCACTTGCCCGATGAAATGCACATTGTGCAGTTGCCGCTCGGATGCAACGCGCATTAGTTCTTGCTCTAAGGGGCCAGCACCAACAATCAACAACGGCCAATCAGTCCCTTCGACGGCCCGGAGTAAAAACTCAAGCCCTTTATAATAGCGCAGCACACCAACAAAAAGAAAAAAACGCCCGTAACGACCTCGAAGTTCCTGAATCTTATCAGCCTCAGAAACGGGGTACATTGACTGCTCCAACCCGATGGGAATCGAAGTAGACTTATGACGATAACGCGCTAAAACGGGAGAGCTTTCAAGATAGTTCGGACTGGTTGCCACAATCGCATCGACATCATTCAAAAAAAGGCGCTGCAAGGGACTGTATAAGCATTTAAGAACTTTTTGACGGACAATATCCGAGTGATACGTCACGACGGTTGGTTTCTGGATCCGGGTTGCAAAATGAACCACGTCCATAAATGGCCAAGGAAAGTGATAGTGCACAACATCGGCAGACTTGGCCAACTCCGCGAACAGCTTGAACGAAGACACAGAAAAGCCGGTAGAGGCCACATTGAAATCTTCTTTCGCCTGGACCAACTTATAACTCGGGCCTTCGACGTTAGCCACTTCACCCTTGGCTAACGAAAGCACTACATTTTCGCAACCCTGCTGAGCGCTCACATGTGTCAAATGGCGAATAAACATTTCGACGCCACCATGCTGGTCAGCGGCAAAGGTTTTATAAAAGTGTAGAATTTTCAAATAACACCTACTTTAAAACGGTGAAGCTTGCCGCCTGACAAGCGAGCAAACTTCACGGCTATTTGATTAAAATACAAACACTTATTTGACTTTCACAGCAAGCTCCAGCGGTTTGACATTCTTCGCCTCAAACCAACCTGCACCTTCTTTGACAAGGCTGACTTGAAGGATATAGTTCCCGGGCGCCTTAGGTGCCACTACACCCAACTGCACTGCCACTTCTGAATCAGGCTTAACCGGTTGTGCAAATGGTGTACGGTTCCCATCAAGCAAAAGCACTGTTTTGTCCGCATTCAGCCAGTGATAGCTGGCCAAGACAGGGGCCTTCGAAGCCTTGGAATCCCACGTACCACTGCTGGTGTTCTTGACGGTAATCGGCACTGCAAACTTGCTGCCTGCGGCAACATCTAAACTCGACGAGGAGGCACTGTATTGAGCAGAAAAGACGTTCTCCACTTTACCATCATCGCAAGCGCTCAACGCTGCAATACCAACCATGACGCCCGCCAATTTACCTAACTTCATCATATAACTACCTTGTGAGTGATTTTTCCAGTTTTCATCGATTGGTACAGTGTGTACGTGCTGATACATCGACGAAAATTACTAACTTAAATCGGCTGTCTCTGCCTGAGATCAACCCCTATTCCAAAAAAATCGAGAAGCCGCATCAAGCCCTCACGCTGATGCGCCGGATGCCCTGAACGGGACATAACCGAGCCGGGACTTACGGACAGCTTTACTCCTCGAATGTGTCAGTAAACTGCGGGCCACCCTACACATTTCGTTTAGACACAGAACCTTTTGAACAGTTCTATATTTTTCCGAACAGGCAGCCCTCAGTTCACAGCACCGCGTAGCTGTAAATAGCAAGCGTTCGACTATTCAAGCCGTAATGATACGAACCCAATCCCCAATTTACGCGAATCGTTCCCTACGCCCAGCTGTTGGGGTGAAACGGGGGTAGGTGGGCTGAAGACAATGCTGTCAGCATCGTCACCTTGAAGGTCTACCGAGAGTCGGACTTCAGATGGCTCAGCCCCCAGCAAGACTTCATATTCGCGATTACCTATTGTCACTTTGATGGGTTTATTGACGTTAGGTGCAAATGCCCGAGCGACTAACACCAACGTGAATGTTTGTGGCAGCGGGGCTGTGAATTCAATGCGCACCGTGTTGGAAAGTCTCGCATCGGACCAGCGCCCCCAGGATTCTTTCCCAGAAAGCCCCTCGGCCCCTTTCACCGTATTCGGCCAGCCATCTCGCGTAAAATCGATACCGTCTTTCAGACTACCGGGATAGCGGGCTCCCAACTTGTCAGCATAATAACCGGATTTTTTCATGATCTGCGCAAAGCTCAGACCCGAGAGATCAGCCGACTTCGGCCTATTCAAATTGAAAAAAACCAGATTCCCATCAACGCTGGATATCGAGGGCCCGCTGCCCAGCAGCGCGGTAAACTGTTGAACCACACTCTGGGCATTATCCTCATAGCCGCGACGATCAATATAAATCCCGTTGAAACCAAGATTTTTGATCACTTCCAACTGCTTTTCCGGTGCTTCTTGGGCAAGCGCTCGATAAAATAGATCGCCTTCCCGCCCCTTCATGCCACCGAAGCTCCAGCGCAGTGTTTTGGAATGCAGCACGCCCGCGCCCAACTGGTAGTTATTCAGGCGGTGGACAGGAGGCATTTCTGGAAAGGCAATGTAGGGAAGCTGATAAACAGCTGCCTGAGCGGGTAACGCCGCTTCAATCGAAGTCACGAACGCCCTGTCATTCTCAAAAGCAGCCTTGGCGCTCGCATTACAAGCCCGGCAGGCCGGCGCTGTCTGATCATATAACCCTACGACAAGCAGCAGGGCCAGAATCGCCGTCGAATAGACCGCAAGCCTTGATGAATAACGCGTCATCAACGTTTGCAGCACTATAAAGAAAATCAATAATGCGCCGAACCCAACAAAAACACTGATTCTGTTCCACCCCCTGATTGAAGAGGAAACAAAAGATGAAAAAAGTGCGCCGAGCCCGCCAATAGTACCTAGCATAAAAAGCACAAAAACAAGCGCTACCAGAAACCCCAGTTTCGGATCAACAGAATGCCCCGTGAGAGACAGTAGCAACACACAGAACGCTAATAACAGGCCGAGTGCGCCGACTGCACCCAGTGTAGAAGTCGCGTTCTCATTGATTAATGGAAAGGTCGAGTTATACAGGCTTGTAAACTTCCCCACCCACGATATGCGGTGATCCGCTCTCGGAAGGATGAGTTGCATTAACTTGAAACCGTAGACCTCGGCCTCCATTGGGGACCGTTGCGCCACCTCCAGGTTGGGACCCGCTTGGTTTTTCGCGAGCATATTAGGTGCCACATTAAGCAACACCCCACCCATCAATATCGAAAGCACGCACAGGGTGCGAATAATCACACTGACACGACGGGCTCTGCACCACCCCAATACGCCCCCAAGCGCAACCAACATAACGCCAAACAACGCGTAATACACACCGAATGACGACAGCACCAGCAGCCCAAGCACGACGGCCACAGCCTTCGGATAAGAAAAGCCTTTTAACGTTTGGCTCTCAGCGTCCGTTGAAGATTGAAATATTGAATACGACAAGTAGAAAAAGAACGGAACAACGAAATACCAGGTGTAAAACAGATGGTCCATTCTTAACAAGTGAAATGGCAAAAACGTGAACAGCATGGCCGCCACAAATGCAAATGAGCGGAACAGGCCGAAAGCGCGAACTACGACGAACGTCGCAGAAAACCCTACTGGAAAACTCAGGAGAAGAAACAGGTTTGTCGCTTTGAAGCTGCTCCCCGATACGATTGCAAGTAGCTTAATGAGAAGGTGATTACCAAAGTCAGAACCTGGATAATCTAGAAAATTTGACCCAAACGGATACCCACTGCGAATATTTTCAAACAGCCATCCTTCAGAAACCCGTTGAGCCATCCAGGCATGAAAGAGACTGTCTCCCGCATACCGATAAGGCGCAGAAAGATCAGGCAGCAGACCCGAAGGCCAGCCACTGATGAATACGCTCGCCAACACAAAAGATAAGAAAGCGCCCCCAAGCACTATTACCCAATCACTTTTAAATACCTGCCACAATGATGCGAGTGGCTGCCCTGAACTTAAAACCGTTCTTTCCTGGAGCGTCATGCTTGAGGCCACTGTCCAATATCCCTTACCAGATTAATCAAAGTTGACGCGCTCTGCCTCTACCACAAGAGGCATATTACGTACCTGCGTGTGCACCGACCCTATGTATTCTCCCAGCATGCCCAGGAACAGTATCTGAACCGAACTGAAGAAAAATAGTGAAATCAACAACGGCGCAATACCCATCTGGAATGAGTCCCAGAATATGATTTTTGCCACAAAAAAACAGAACGCCATCAACAAGCTGACCAGGGCAAGCAGCCCTCCTCCCATTACCATCAAACGAAGAGGAACCTTCGAGTGATTGGTAATTCCCAACATAGCGATGTCATACAAGGTGTAGAAATTATTTTTTGTAATCCCGCGTTGACGCCGAGGTTGCTTGAAGGGAACAGTGGCGATAGGAAAACCAATCTCGCACAACAAACCGCGAAAATAGGGATACGGGTCATCAACCTTCTTCAGGATATCCAGCACCGCGCGATCAAATAATCCTGCGCCCGTGGCATTTTGAACAAGTGGCACTTCAGAAATACGAGAAACGAATCGGTAGTAGGTTTTCCTGAGGAAAAACATGACCGGCGACTCTTCACTCTCGGGCTTGACTGCCAGGACCGTCTTGAAACCGGCCTCCCACTTCTTGACAAACTCTTCGATCATTTCCGGTGGGTCCTGAAGATCGGAGGCTATCAGTACGCACGCATCGCCCTTGACTTGTAGCAGCGCATGGTAGGGAGAACGGATGTGACCAAAATTGCGGGCATTCAAGATAATTTTGACGCGTTTATCCTGCGCCGCGATCGCTCTCAACTTTGGAATACTTCCATCCGTCGAACAGTTATCGATGAACACGTGTTCATAATCGTAATCCAGCTTTGACATGACGTCATTGATTCGCTGGCACAGCTCATCAATATTCGCCTCTTCGTTATAGCAAGGCGTCACAATACTAATTAATTTACGCGTCATTGAAAACAAACCTATTATTAATGAGGAACGACAATACGGCCATCGGCAGAAGCAAGATCAATCCGGACACGTAAGGTACAACTCCGAATAGCGCCAGCGCCGCCACGCCACCTAGATTCACGCCATAAACCACTGCGTAGCCCAGTACAAACCTGACAATCAGCTTATTGTCATGAGAGCCGAAAACCAACGAACCCGTACTTTTAAAATTGAAAGCCACACCTAAAACGGTTGCCAGTAACAGTGCAAAACTGTAATGCAAGCCCAGATAAATAAAACCCGCAAAGCATCCATAGCCAAATGCTGCGTTCATCAGTCCGACGAGCAAAAATCTCAAAAACTTCACTTTGATCAGTTCATTGAACGTCATCATCCTGACCTTATACCCCTTGAGCCGACTGCGCCGTTCCAGCTAAAACAATATCCATTAATCATGCCCCCCCAGCTCACGGCTATGTTTCTGCGGCTTCTGAGTAAACCTGTAGCGTTTCTCGCGCACAACGCGCCCATGAAAACTGGCTGGCCCTGGCCTGACCCACCTGCACCATTCTTTCATGCAGTCCTGAATCCTCAAGCAGTCGGGAAATAGCTGTCGTCAGGGCTTCGGCGTCCCCGGCCTCGAATAGCGTACAGGCGTCCTCGGCAAATTCAGCCATGGAGGTACCCCCAGCGCAAATAACCGGTACGCCACTCGCCATCGCCTCAAGCACCGGCAGCCCAAACCCCTCGTACAACGAGGGAAAGACAAAGGTTTTGGCACCGGCGTATATAAAAGGTAAATCCTGAGCGCTCACAAATTGCAGAAACTTCACTTCCCCCTTGGCACGCAGTACTTGAATGCGCGCCATCAAATCAGCATTGAGCCAACCTGGTGCACCGGCGATAACCAAAGGCCAGGCGCGGCGCACATCCGCAGACAGGCGCTGCCACGCATCCAATAGAATCGACAGCCCTTTGCGCGGCTCGATCGTCCCTACATAGGCCAGATAGGCACCATGCACCAAGCCATACTTGGCCAGTACCGCCTCGCTCTGTTGTGCCGAACGCGGCATGAAACGCTCATCGGCCCCCAGATAAATGGCCCTGACCCTGGCTGACGGAATGTTGAATTGTGAAATAAGCTCACGGCGCACCACTTCGGAATCGGTAATGACGAAGTCCGCCCGAGCCAGTGTCTTCGGGAGCTGACGACTCAACCAGGCCACACGCTCGGCCGGGTGAAATTCGGGATGGCGAATAAACGAGAGATCATGCACCGTTGTGACACTGGGCCCATCATGGGGCCTCAAGATGAAGTTAGGTTCGTGATAAACGAAATTCCGGCAGCGTTGAGCGCCTTGCTTGAATCGCGTATTCGAGACCATCGACTTCAGTTGATAGGCCAACGGTGCAGCACGCAACGTTCTACGCAGATACCCCAGCACGCCTGAGCGCGTGCCACCTGAGGGCGCAGAGGCTGAGTCAAGCCCAGCCAACAAATCTGCCGCAGGTAAGAACCGATGACCGTCAAAACAACACGTGGCCCCAACATCAGGCACCCTAGAATACTCACGCAAAAGGTTAAGCGTGTAGTTTCCTATCCCGGTCAAGGGCGGACGCAGCGACTCGGCGCCCATCAGCACGTTCACTGCTCGGTTTCCACACGGGAGCGCCAGTCCACTAACAGCGACGCCAGTGTGTCCTTCAACGAAATAGTCGGCTGCCAGTTCAGAACATTACGCATGCGATCACTGTTACCAACGGCAAATGGAATATCCGATGGACGCAAGCGCTGAGGATCCAACTCGACAGCGATGCTCTGACGGCTCTGACCGACAAGCTCGTTCAGGACGCTGCGAATTTGACAGGCATTTGCGGAGGAAATATTGAAAAGACGTGGGTAACCCGACTGCTCGCTGAGGGTCAGCAACTGCAGGTAAGCCGAACAGACATCGCGCACATCCAGGAAATCCCGGTAGGCATCCAAGTTACCAACCTGTATGACCGGTGCTTGTTTACCGCTCTCGATCAGGGCAATTTGCCGGGCAAACGAAGCAGTGACAAAGTCGGGTGACTGCCCCGCGCCGATATGGTTGAACGGACGTGCAATTACCCCTCGGACGCCTTGCCGAAAATACTGCTCGCCGGCCAACTCAGCCGCTAATTTACTGGCTGCATAGGGATTCATCGGCAAGCAAGGACTGCTTTCATCTAGCGCGACGCCCGCCTTGAATGCCTCGCCATACACTTCGGAAGAACTGACGAGGACAACAAACGCATCAGGTGCTTTCTGCTTTATCGCTTCCAGCAGATTCATAGTCCCCAGGACGTTGGTATTCCAGGTCAGCAATGGATCACGAAAGCTCGTCGGCACATGAGAAACGGCGGCCAAATGAAGAACATGAGTGGGTTTGATCCGCTCAAGTGTCGCAGCGCAGGCCTGCGCATCACGAATATCCAGCAATACATGCTCAACATCCGCTCGAAGCGATGCGCCAGGCGAGGTGCAAGCGCAGCTTACCCGGTAGCCAGCCGCCAACAACTGCTCCAGCAGAACTTTCCCAACAAAGCCATTGGCTCCGGTTAACAGAACATGTTTCACGGCTATTCACCTTTAGACTGGACAACACAGGTAGGACGAACGGGCCAAAAAACAGCCCGCTCGCTCCGAGCGCAAACCACACGCTCTGTCAGCTTCAGAACGAAAAGCCTTGTTCGTTTCGACGTAGATCAGCCTCCACCATCATGCGGCACAATTCTTCAAGATTGGTTGCAGGCTCCCAACCCAGCTTTTCCTTGGCCTTTGCAGGATCGCCAATCAACAGTTCAACTTCCGCGGGGCGGTAGAATTTCGGGTTGACCCGTACAGCGACTTTGCCGGTTGCAGCATTTAGCGCATGCTCTTGATCGCCATCGCCACGCCAGTCCAAATGGATATCGACCGCCTTGAATGCCAGCGAGACGAAGTCACGGACGGTCTCGGTGCGATTGGTCGCCAGTACGAAAGTATCCGGCTCATCGACCTGCAACATACGCCACATGCCTTCCACATATTCCTTGGCAAATCCCCAGTCGCGCTTGGCGTCCATGTTTCCAAGCTCCAGGACGTCCAGCTTGCCCTGGGTGATCTTGGCCACGGAGTCGGTGATCTTGCGAGTGACAAACTCGCGCCCACGCAGCGGGGACTCATGGTTGAACAGGATGCCGCTGGCCCCGAATATGCCGTAGGACTCACGATAGTTGATGGTCATCCAGTGGGCGTACAACTTAGCCACGCCATAGGGGCTACGCGGGTAAAACGGCGTGGTCTCGATCTGCGGAATCGCTTGGACCTTGCCAAACATTTCAGAAGTGGAGGCTTGGTAATAACGAACCTTCGGATTCACGATCCGAATTGCCTCCAGCAGATTGACAGCGCCCAAGCCTGTGATTTCAGCGGTGGTCACCGGCTGATCGAACGACACGCCGACAAAGCTTTGAGCTGCAAGGTTGTAGACCTCGGTAGCCTCGGTGCTTTGGAGCAGGCGGATGCTGGCCGAGAGGTCGGTCAGATCATATTCCACAAGATGCAGGTTCGGGTGCTGAGTGACGCCCAACTCATCCATTCGCCAGAAGTTGACCGAACTGGTACGGCGATAAGTGCCATAGACGATGTAGCCTTTTTCTAGCAACAGCTGAGCAAGGTAGGCGCCGTCCTGTCCGGTAATGCCGGTAATAATTGCCTTTTTCACGTGTAACTCCTTGAGCAAGCTGTGCTTAGTCTATAAAAATGCTATTCAAAGAAACTGTTTGAATTCTCTCATGCATGAAATGATACGTTGTACTTAGCGAGTCATCCTGCCTGAATACTTGATCAAACTTAAGACCCTCGATTACCTCGAGTGCCTCCCTCAACACATACGCCCTCACCCATGGATCAAAGAAGGCATATATAGCGCGGTACAACATCTTCGAAGGCAATGCCGACGTGTTGAATGCAATCTCCACCTTCGGCAAGTAGCACGGAAGAATGACATCCCCGTCATCAATGCCCGGCGCCATGAAAAAACAGCTGGCGGAGGTACGTCCTTTGATCAATTGCGACCACAGTACGCAATCGGCTCCCCGCACATCCGGTAGATACCCGGGGTGAATATGAATGAATTTCAGCGCAGGCAACTGCAGGCACCGGGCAGGAACAATACCGCCTCCTGTAAACAACAGGGTAGTTTCCGGCAATTTCGCAAGGTAGTCGAACAAACGATCATCCGCGAGATTATCGATCATCAGTGTTTCGACGACAGAACAATATTCACGCAAGGATGACAACGACACTGCATCGTCAAGGACATGCGGCTCAAAACACAGCGAATCCGCTACGGCCATACGTATGGCGTCGCACAAGACGCGTTCTTTCTTGAGGAGTGCCGATGCCCAGTAATGGATGCTGTTTTTCTGGCGTACCGCCGCATACCCCTCGCGAATAAAGGCTGGTAGGTATCCCCCGACAACTTTTTTGCTCACCAGGTCTACGGCCGAGATCAAATGAATGATTTTCTCAGGTCGGTAACCCATGCTTTTAAGCGTTGCAAGGTAGGCCCTTGCAATGGGGCCTTCCCAGAACAGTACGGTGATGGGCAAGACTTTCTGTTGCTCTGGAACAGTGCGCGAAACTGCAGGCGCAATGGTTTCAACCGTATCAGCGCTTGAATGTTGATTCAGAAACCGCTCGGCATGGGCGTCGATGGCTTTGCGCAGGTCAACGTTTATATCCCGGCCAGTACCGATAAAGTCTGTCAGTTTCAACATCGCGTTCAGACGTTTGAACGCCAATGGAGCCTGCTCTGGGGCCTCATATATCTGCACAAAATCCAATAGCAACAGGACAAGCGCAACTTCGGCCCATGCTGAATCTATGAGCTGATTACCGATTTTTTTACCATCAACACCATAAGCGTCAAACAAACGACCTGTAATTTCCAACCGCATGCACAGGAAGCTCAACAACCGTAACCGCTCGGTGGCAACCGGCGAAGTAGTGGCCAATTGATATAGTTCGAAAACCGTATCAAAGTGCACAGCATCATTTCTATTTGGCACCTGCTCAGGCAGGACCTTGAACAACAACCCATCGATCATCTGGCCCTCCATCATTTACGCGATGCCAATTGTTGATGAACAAACTGCAAAATATTAGCCATCGTCCAGTAAAGCACCATGCCGGAAGGAAATGAGTAAAACAGCAGGAAGAATACTAACGCCATCAGCCACAGAAAAAATTGCTGGCGAAATGCCTCTTTTGCATTAGCCGCAACGGTTTGGGAGAACTTGATACTCAGCAGAGTACTCAGTGCCATCAGCACCGGCAGCAGGTTGAAGTAGGCTCCAAAAAATGGAATATCAACCCCGAACGAGAACAGCTGGTCGGGCTGCGCGAGCGTCTGTATCCACAAAAAAGGCTCGTTACGAAGCTCAAACGCTTGGCCGAGCAGGTGATACAGTGCCACAAAAATCGGTATCTGTATTAGCACGATCAAAAGAGGTTTCAATCCGGCCAGGGGGCTGACTTGATGTGCCTCATACAGCTCAAGGATACGCTCACTTTGCTCTCCGCCTTTATAGTTGCGGCGAATCTCCTGCAACTCTGGCTGGATACGCTCCTGGATAGCTGCAAATTTTTTCTGCGCCGCCATAGCGTTCTTCGCGACGGGATACATCACCAGCCGAACCAGGATCGATAGCAGAATAATCGAGACGCCCCAGTTTCCAACACCCTGGTGGATAAAGGCCAGGACATACATGATGCCCAAGATCAGTGCACGCATCCATTCCCACAACCCCGCAAACAACAAGCTGGTCAGTGTCGGTTCCTGAGCAGACAGGACGTCATAGGACTTGCCGCCACCAAACACATCCCAACGCAAGATTTGGGAGGACTCGCTGTGAGCTTCAGGCAGGGGGATATTTATCCTGAGCAAGGTTTCAAAGTCAGGTTGCTGCGGATACTCGACGCCTGTCGCTGGCGCCTGCGCTTCCCATTCAAGGTGCCCCTCGGTACTCCCTTCAGGGATCAGAAGTAGCGCAAAGTATCGACTTTGCAAACCCGCCCACTCGGTTACGCCCTGACCCGCCGGGGGCTTGAACCGCACGTTGTCGTCATGCCCCAATCGCTGAGTTGAAACACCTTCAGCGTTTCGGTAAACCACCTCAGTGAACGAGTAAATCGCTTGGCCCATGCCCAGTCCGTGTGTCGGCTGCTCGCCGAGCCCAGGGCCGAGTTCAAGCCACAAAGCGTCTTGCGCCTGCTTGGCTTGCCATCGTGATTGAAGGCTCAGCTCAAATCGAACGCGCGAGGGTGTGTTGGTCAGGCGCCATGTCTTGCGGATTACGAACGGCAACTCTGCGCTGTCGAGTGCAATGGTTACCGCGCCGCTGTCGGCGGCTACGGTTTTCCAACCACCTGCGAGGGTCGTCCACTCTTCGAGTGTTTTTCCTTGCAGACGCCCCTTCAGCGCGAACAATTGACCAGCCGGCATCGCAAGGTCCTGTGGCTGGCCCTGCGCATTCATCACCTGCGGCAAACGCCAGTGCGAGACCGTGCCCGCCGTCAGGTCGAGCGACAATTGCACATTGGAGTCAGCAAGGGAGGGAGAGACCTGAGCTGGGGCAGTCGCGAATGCAAACGGCGCCATGAACATCAGCAGCCAGAGATAAAACACACTCGGCATGCTCTTTTTCTGAATAGACATTGGGCAACTTTGATTATCAGCTCCGCCAACACGAGTTGGCGGAGTGCACTATGCGTATGGAAACCTGCGACGGAAAAGGCCCGATTCATCCTAATGACAAGGACTTGAATCCACCTGCCGGCGACGCTTCATTTCTCAGTAGGGGTATCGCCGCGAGTTTGTTTTTTCACGGTGTCTTTGCGCAACCCCAGCATGCGCAGGAAGCGGTGCCAGTAAAGCTTGAGCACAACGGCTATTGCGGCCAGTGCCCCCAGGATGCCTTGCAATACCGCGCTGCCGGTACCCGGATCCAGGTAAGCGAAAGCGTTGATCGGCAATACGACCAGGCAAACCAGAGCTACCAGCGAGAAACGTGATGTGTTCATAGATACTCCATATCAATTCAGCAAAGAAATCAGATGAGCTGCAGCAGCGCTGCCACTTTTGCCCGAATTGAAAACCCAACGCTCGCGTGCCGTGCGGATAGCCATCTGCCACTGGCGTGCGTTATGGATCAATTCAGTTGCTTTCAACCCCAGACTGGCTAACTCATGCTCTGAGAGAATGAGACCAACCTGTTCACGGATAGCCGCTTCCAGCGGTTCATGGCTAATTGCCTCATACGCGGGATTGAGGATTTTACGCGCAACATCAACAAAAAGGGTGGGTCTTTCTAGCCCAAGGGAAAACTCAAGCGCAGCGCCCGACCAATCGCTGACCATTAAATCCGACTCAATCAACGACTTGCGCGCATCCCCGTCTTCATCCAGATGAAACAGTGGCTCGCCATGAAAATGACTGACAATGGCTTCCAGGACGTCCGGACGCAGTTTGCGAGTACGCGGATGGGGCCTTAGCACCACACGAAAGCCCGCCTGGATCAGCGGCTGTATGACTTCGACTCCATGCAACTCCAACAGGCCATTGTCGCCCCAAGTCGGCGCTACCAGCACCTGCGCAGGTTGGCCGGGTGAGCGCGCCAACGATCCGCAGTTACCCTCTCGAAGAATCGCATCCAGACGACCGTAGCCATGTTCGACCAGTGTTTTTTCCGGCAATGCTGCCATCTGCTCGCGAGCTCGCGTTTCCAAGACGTGGTGCGGCCCGACACACAGGATCGAATCAAAATGATCGAAGGCCGCCTCGCGGTAGATCATGTGCGTGCTGACAATCGAGTGATGCAGGTAGACATAGTGCACCGGACAGGGCGATCGCTTGATGTGAAAGCTCTGCAAATCCGGCATCGTCATCATCAGGACCTGAACATCCAGTGTCGAGAAGAACAACGTGCGCATGCTGCCCTCCCCCACATAAAAGGCCAGTAGCCCTTCTGGCGGGCTTAACAAGATGGGGTCGTCCTCCGCCGATGTCACGTAGATGACCGATTGAGCATACTCGGCCCGCAAGGCCTCAAACACCGACTCAAAGTAAGTCCAGTAGCCGCGACCCTCCGAATAGAACACCAGTTGCCTCTGGTGCTGTGGCAGCCGCTTGAAGGCCTGCAAGCCTTTCCATTCCCTGTAAGTTTTGCGCAGTGAATTGAACATGCTTAAACCGCTAGTTGAATAAAAGAGGCCAACTGTCCGGCTTCATGCATTTGGTGGTATTGATCCAGGTCTTCAACCGTATCGACTTCCAACCAACCGTTGTCGGTAAATGCAGCCTTGGCCTCCCAACCTCCATCAATCAGATGCTGGATAAAACTGGTCATGTACATGTTGTCGACATCTTTACCGTCATAGAGCGCCGAACGATCCAGGGCATGCCAAGCAGCGCGAAATGCAGCCACCTGATCGCCTCGCACCTTGAACAATCCCATGTATTGCCCTTGGATTTCACTGTAGTCACTGGGTTTTTTACCCAGTTCCACGATGCAAGCGTGCGCGTCGAGCTTGAGCGTTTCGGCATCGGCCAGGGGATTTTCCATACGGATCTCCCAGAATCGACGCCACTGGCGATCCACGGCGACAGACAACTGCGCATCACTGCGCAATACCGCCTCGAGCACTCGCGGCTCGTAGACAATATCGCCATAGGCAATCAAAAGATCTTCACCTTCCGGCATCAGGGCTTCGGCACAAAAGAGCGTCGATACCATGTTGGTTTGCGCGTAACGAGGGTTCAGCACGACTTCTATGTCATCCGCCTGTAAGCCCGAAGCACAATAGCCCCCAACCAGGGCGACCTTGTCCACCCCCCCAGCCCGCAACACTTCAAGCTGGCGGTGCAGCAGAGGCTTTCCGAGCAGCTCGACCATGCACTTGGGGCGATCATTGGTATAGGGGCGCAAACGAGTGCCCTGGCCTGCGGCAAGAATGATGGCTCGCATTAAATAGTCCCTGATTCAAAAAGCTTGCGAATGAGTTCGGTGTCGAGGATGTGGAAGGGCGCTTCGCGCTCCGGGTGCCACATCAGCCCGACCCAGGGTAGGTGGTCATGCGTAAACGCTTCGACCGTACCGTCGATAGCGCAGACCTGCGCGGACACCTCGGGGGCCAGATCGCTGATCTGCATCCCCCAACCATGGAAGCTGTTGACCTCACGGTAGCCACTGAAGAAACCGTCATTATTCAGCGCACGCACCGCGTGTCGAACGGCAATGTGATTGGGTACGGGGGCCAGTCCACCTCCGAGAAAGTGGTTAAGCATTTGCATACCTCGACAAACCCCCAGCACGGGCAGACGCTGGAGAGCGGCCGAGGACAACAATGCGATTTCTGTGGCATCGCGTTCAGGCGCGGAACGGGCCGCGCCTGGTAGATGGGCAAGATCATTGCCCCCCGTCAAAATAATCCCGGCAACCCGTTGGCGTTCAAGCCATGCCTGGGGCGCTGTCAACAAATTGGGCACAGGGACGACATCAATCCCCAAAGACTCCAGCAGGACGCTCCATTGCTGGTCAAGACAGTCACGACGCTCGCCGTAACCCTCTATCCACTCGACACGCTGGGTGACCGCGATACGCATCACCGAATGATCCTGATCAGACGGTTGGCCGCATTGAGCTCCAGTACGCGAGCCCCCGACAGGGCCTGGTATTGTGTTTCGCCCACGCCGATGGCCGCAGGCAATCCAAACTCCGCCGCTCGAATGGCCATATGTGAATTGGCACCGCCATACATGGTGATCAACCCAGCGATCTGGCGACCGAACAGCCAATCGTAACCAGGATCGGCCTGGGGTATCAGCGCGATTTTCCCAATCAGTTCGACATCATCATCGCACTTGCTCAGGTCAACACAAGACGCTGTAACCTTAGTACTGCCGATAAAGTTGGCTTGTGTAGAGGGATAAAGAAAGACCGAAAAGTCTTCTTCACGACTCAACAACGGCGGCAGTTCGGCAGCGGATGCCAGACTGTTCATTGCCTTGCCTTCCGTTGCCCGCTGCAAGAGCCAGGAGCCCGGTGTTGCAGTCGCTACCGACCCTGTACGCAACGCGAGGATGTCGTCAAGATTGACGTGGGCCAGCGCTTCACGGGAGACACCCAATGGTTCTGCCCAGAGTGCGAGCTCATCCAGTGCCAGAGATAAATTGCGGCTGAAGGCAAACTTTGCATACTCACGCCCTTCGATGGCGCCTCGCAAAAATGCTTCCAAGCTCTCAACCGTGCATTGCAGCCCTTGGGCGTTTAACGCGTCGGCAAACCGTTGACGGGCTTCATGCCATAACGTCCCGGCAGGCGCGGCCTCATGGCTGGAACCCGCAGTGTTGAATTGCACAGCACTGGTCACAATGGGTTTTAAGTAATGCTCTGGGTCGGCGCGGTAACTCAGGGAGGCGATGTCGTAAGTACCCGGGCGTAAATGCCCATACATATCGACAAACGCTTCCCAACTCAGATCACCCCCGGCACAAGCCTTGGCATCCTGTGTCAACTGATGGCTGACGGTACGGATTGTCCCAAGGAAATCCTCGACCTGCGCCTCGCTCAACACACCCACGCTGACGCCTGAGCGAAGCAACGTGACCGCGACAAACGCACTGCGAGCCAAATGTGCAAAGGGCAAAGTGCCGTACTTGCGACAATCATGCAGCAGCGCCCAGACCTTCTCCAGCGGAGGCAACGCCGACTCCCGCAGGCGCTCATAGCGCACTTCGAGTTTCTGTATCTGAGCCAAATCATCAGCGTTACGCACAATCGCTTGGGCGCTGATATCACGCAATGCAACGCGTAATGTTCTCAACTCCTCGACAGAAAAACCGCCCTGCTCGATCAGGCGAGTTTCCCAGCGTTCGAAGTCGAGGGCAAAACAGGTAGGCACTACGTCGAATTCGACCTTGTCATGCAAGTGCGGATGTTGCTTGAGCCATTCCAGGTAAAAGTCGACCAGCCGGGTTGCCAACCCATCATCCAGTACCGCGGGCACGAACGAGTTGAAACTGGCCCGGACATCCACATAAGGATGACCGGCAAATGCTACCAGCAAGGGCTGTGGCCGAACATCCCGGTAGCCGTACTCGGCGCGTTGGGTCGCCCACGTCTGATCCATGATCAGGAAGCGATACAAACTGAAGGCCAGAAGACCGGGCTTGGTACCGATGATCTCTGCGGGATTCCAGTCCGGCATGATGCCAAATACACCGCTGTGTCCCAGTACGAAGGGTGATGGCGTCTGTAACTGGCAAAAGCGATGACGGGCTTCCTCGATCAAAGCCATCAGTTCGCTGTCATTTCCACTCCATCCCGAGTGGTCGACTGCAATCGGGCGCACCTGGAGAATATGCAAGCCACCGCTGGCAGTGACGGCGAACTCGATATCCAGCGAGTCGTACCCCAACAGGCTTTCGATTTCGCGTATTGCCGGTAACAGCGAACGCAGATGAGCAGGAATGTTCGGGTTGTGATCTTCGGCATCTCTGCGCATGACCAGGGTTTTATGTTCGCGACTGCTACCGCTGGTAATCGATTCGGTGCTACCACTGACATCGTCGTAGTTGGCAACGTAATAAGGTGCCCCACTGCTCAGACTGCGGGTAAAAACCACGCCACTGGCCAAGACTTGATCCAGCATGGGCTGGACCAGGACCTGGTCCTCGGGGTTGTAGTCCGGGTAGGAAGCAACGACCTCTTCCACGGCACGACGCAGGGCGCCCAAATCACTGCCCGGGATATTCAACAGGCTGGTATAGGCGCCCGCATTGGAGTTTACAAACCCGTCCTCCGATAACGCACTGCTTCGAATAACCAGGTTCTGATCAGGGAAATGGCGTTGAATCGTCAGCAGCACAGCCTCTGGCTCGTCACGCCATTCAGCGACGGTGAAGCTGACTTGGTCCTCGATACGACTCAATGTGACCATGCCATACAAGCGCTGCAGCGTCTGGGCCTTGGTGCCGAGCACGAAATGCGCCAGATCTCGCGGTTCATTCAACTCCGCCCAGTCGCCATGGACATCGACCGCCTGCACGGTGAAACCTTGCATTCGCAAGACTTCAATGAGGTCCGACAAATTCCCCTGCCGCAACCGCTGGCGCAGACTGGCCTTCTCCCCCATCAACATCTCGATGACTTTAGGCCCGAATCGTACGCAGCCCACAAACTCCGCCGACGCGACGTCCGACGCAATATCGGCACCAAGACGGGTCACCAACGCCTCATGCAGGCACACTTTTTCACAGCGGGCCAGGTCGTCTTGAGTCCGCCCGGAGAAACGCTTGCGCCAGTGGGAGTCCACCGCAATGACTACGTCGGCATCGACCGCACGCAACGCCGGCACCAGGCTCTTACGTATCAGAATGTCGGAATACGACACCAGGCATTCACTGAAGGAAGGCAGATCAACCTGTAGAAACGAATAGGCCGCGCGCGTACTTTGCCATGAGCCGTTGAGCCAATAAGTGAACTCGGGGTAGCGCGCCTCGATGGTTTCGACCTGATACCCACCCACAAAGTGAACAACAGGCTGAATCGGACCAACAGCGCGCAGCAACCAGTCCAGGACTCTGGACGGGCCCAACGCACTGCGAAGCGCTACGTGCTCCTCCCCTGAGTGTGGGCGACCAGCGCCAAGAATAATGAAAGCGGGTTGCATTACTGAGCCACTCCCTGTTCGGCAACACTGACTTCAAGGACAGCCATGCCCAGTTTTCGACAATCTTGCGAGGCACTTATCTCGCAGGGCGCTGTGGGATCTTTGATCTTGAAAACAACACCCAGCACACCATCCCCTACCACACGCTTCGCAATCGGGGCCTCGTACCAACCCACTCCCGACAAGGTCCAGTTTGCAACTTTCACACCATTCACCAGCACATCAACCTGCTGAGGACCTCCGCGCCCAGGGAAACCACCGGCTTTCACGCGCAACAGAAGATCACGCGCCTTACCGGATAGCTTCACTGGCAAACTAAGGTCGGCCTTCGCACCATCCGTCCAACGATGATCCCCTTCCTGGCCACTCCATCCATGACCGATGAACGTGTCGGAAAAACCGGATTGCGAGAAGGAAATTACACTGCCCAACTCAACGTCTGAAACTTTGACCTTGGCATTTTCAACACTGTCGAAATGGGGTCGGCCTTGCCCATTGATGCTGACTTTAAACTTGTAATAATTTCCCGCAATAATCTCGTCAGTAGAAAAGAAATTGAAAAACCGCTCTCGACCACTCGGAATATTACACGTGTCGGGGGACAGACAACTCACCAGGCTCAACCCATCCAGCCGAATACCGGAGGTGTCAATTCCGGCCAGATCGGCAATCGTCGGGTACACATCCAGCAGTTGCGACTCAGTGTCTACTGTCACAAGGGCGTGATCGGCATGGGCAGGCTTGATCATCAACAGTGCCATGGAGCGTGATTCCAGCTGCTGCCTGCTCCAAGGGGTAATCGAGGCGTCGAAGGGCGGGTTTTCAGACTCGACACCGGTGGAACTGTAAAACCCACTCTCTTTAGTGCCGTCCAGAAAGCCCGCCCACCCCGCACCGTGGTCCGACTGAACGATAACGATCGAGTCATCCAAACGCCCGAGCCTGTCCAGCTCCGCAAGGAACTCATCAAGCTTGTTCAGCGCACACGCCGCTTGTCGCAAGTAAAGATTGGCAATTTCTCCTGGCTGCGGGTCGTACCTGCACTGTTCGTCCAATACATAGGGGCCATGCGGCAACAGGGCGTGCAGATAGAGATAACTTGAAACGTCAGGCCGATCCTTTTCTGTGCGTAGGGCGTCATCAAACATGAAGACACCGGCATAAGGTTCGATACCTTCTTCGATCGTCTTTGGCTGTACTGTTGCGTTCGACTCAACGACATTGCTGGCCGCCTCGCCCAATACACTGCCATATTCCAATGCCGCATTCGTCATGAAGTTAGGGGAAACCCTGGCGAACCACAGCCTGACGAACTCTTTGATAAAGGGATGTTTTAGTTCGGAGTATCGTTTCAAGACTTCGTCTTGCTGGGTGTAGGTCGTGGCTGCTTTAGCATGAATGAGCGCAGGCTTCGCGTATACATTGACGCTGTAGCCACTTTTGGCAGCAAGGTTTAACAAACTGTTATCCGACTCACCGACCCACTTAGAGAATGACCCGGAATAAAAGCCAGTTCCTGTCAGATAACTCGCGGCCGACACATCGGTATAGGGATAGTTGCTCACGTTATGCTTGAACAAGCTAAAGCCTTTAAGCGCCTTGGTTCGCTCGGGGTGATTGAGCAGTTCGAGAAAGTAATCCGTTTCCATCTCGTCCAGCACAATATGATAGACATTAGGCCTACGGACACTCTCCATCGCCTCGCCTCCCGCTGGCACTCCGAGGGCCTGGCGTGGCAAGTCTACTTTCACTGCATAAGCAAAGTATCCCACGAAGCACAGGATCAATACGGTTGCTACAGCGCTACAGGCTTTTCGCTGTGCTGGCGTTTTAAGTTGTCGAGCAAACAGAACGATGCCTATCAGCAACCCCGCTTCAATAGCGGTATACATCAACGGCTCGTCACTGAGCCCGACAGAACCATCCAATCGTGCCAACTGCAAGGGTGCAAACACGTCTGCAAATAATAGATAGACACCCGCAATAAAAAACCAGAAGCACACCTTCTCAACCGCCCAACCGGAGAACCACTTGAAACAAATGGCCACCAATCCAACAACCAAGGCAATGATCAGGCCGGCACACGCCGCGCTCTTCAGCAGAAAAGCGTCTCCTCCCCAATCATAAATATTATGATAGTAAAGCTCCGTCGGTATAAATAGAAAAACAACAGCAAAGGGGAATGCAAGCAATGCATAGCCACCCAACTTACCCAACTCCAATTGACGCCCCATAAACTTCCCACTACCAACTTGGTAAAAAACAAATCACTTAAACAGTGAGTACTTTAATTGTTGAGCGCTTTGCTCCCAGGTCAGCCAAGGCATATCCTTGGAAACCGGGTGCGCGCCTTCTTCAAACAATTTCAACCATTCACTCAGAGACTGCGCCACCGTCTCTGGCTGTTTTCCACTGAAGTAAAACGCATGCCCTTGGGCGACTTCACGAAAAACAGCAAGGTCACGAGCAATAATCGGTAAATCATGCTGGGCCGCTTCAATCAACGGCAGCCCGAACCCCTCTCCTTCAGAAGCGGCGATCAAGCACTTCACCGAACGGTAAACCGCTTCCAGGTATTCATCACTGATACCCTCCAGCCAAAGCAGGCGCTTACCAAGCTCTGGATGCGCTCGTATTCTGTCCACAAGTGCTTCAACCATCCAGCCTTGCTTGCCGACGATGACCAGCACGACGTCGTTGCCCTTGGCCCATAGCAACTCAAAAGCACTCAAAATCAACGAATGCCCTTTACGCGGCTCAACCGTACCCACCATCAAGAATCCCGGCATCGCCCGCAGGCGCTCAAGGACACCCTGACTCTGCGCAGGCAAACCTGTCGAGGGAACAGACTGTTGGATATCAGCGCCCAAGTGAAACCAATCCAGCTTGAAGGGCCGTTCACGCTTGCCGCCGCTGTGCTCCAGCCACTCAGCCAATCGATCGCGTACCGCCCCGGAGATGCACACAGCGCCATCGGAACGGGCTACCACTGCAAGCCACCGCTCCAACAACGCACCGGCACCTTCAGGGAAGTACTGCGCCAATTCAAGCAGCAACAGGTCGTAGACAACAAAGTGCACGCCCACCCCGCTGCGGCGCATAGCTTCATAACAAGCCGCCTGCGCGGGAACAACTTCCGGTTGAAAATCCAGCCCCACAAACACGTCACCGGCTCGGTAGGTGATGGGTTCATCGGCCAACACCGTTGACGGGCACTCCAGAAAACCAAGGGTGAACTGCCGGGCGTAACGATACCCGCGCGAGGTAGTCGTCGCATAGACCGGCTCAACTCGGTACCCGTCCGGCGGATTCAGCAACCACTCTCGCAGGATGCTACGCACTACACGCTGGATACCGCTGCGGGCATCGCGCTGAACCAGCTCCGAAACATCGACCAGCAATTGTCGATGAGAGAACCGAGCCGGCATCGAGCTATCGATGGCGCTCGCCAACTCGATCAGTTCAGCACCATTGCCGGGCGCATCCAACTGGGCGATCGCCTCGACCAACGCCGGTATGGACGTCGATGCGCGGTTGTGAAAATGCTCGATGGCCTCGAAATACTGCTCGGCACAGGCCCGCGGTGAATGCTGCTGGCGAATCGACAACTGCGCGCGGTCACCCAACTCCCGGCGCGCCTGATCATCACCCCACAGCGTCTCAAGGGCCCCGACCAACTGGCTGTCGGTGAACTCATCGTCCATCCGCCAGATGCACTCCTCAGGGAGGTCAGCCATGCTGCCGTGAGAGTTGACGATGGTTGCCAGGCCGTAGTTCATGCAATCTAGAACCGCAGCAGAGGTCTCACCGCGAGACAGGGTACGCAGTTGCACACCGATATCGGCTGCCGCCAGGTACTGTTCGAAAACTCCGGCGTCAGCCCAGCCAGTAATTTTGATGCGTGCGCGAGAACCACTTTTCTTGATGATTGCTTGCAGTTCCCGCGCGTAATCGCCCGCAGCCAAGTCGCCCACAAAAACGAGCACACAGTTTTCATCACGGGCCAGGGCCGAGTTGACCCAGGCATTGAGTAATCGGTGATTCAGCTTGCTTGGGCCGAGCAGCCCGAAGCTGCAGACAACAAAGGCATTATCAGAAAGCCCTAGCGTCGAACGTGCAACCTTTCGACTCTGCGGGGTAGGAAAATAGGGTGTACGCAGCAGCGGGATACATGACCACTCGCCGCCCACTTCGAGGCCATACCACTTGCGGGACAACCTGCAAGCGTCATTCGAATGAACGATGATGCCTTCGGCGTTGCGCAGCACGTCATAGTTGCACGGGTACGCCCACACCACGTCGGCCGTGTCCTCGGCATGAAAACGCTGACGAAGTGCGTGGTAGCCATGCCCGGAGTACAGCGCCTGGGACCAGAAATTCGGAACCGCGCCATGGCACTCTTTATGCGCAACGATACCGGAGACAAAGAAGTCGTGAAGCACAACCACACCGGGAATATGCTCCAGGAGCGAGAACATGTGCTCGTGGAATGACGAGTTACCAAAATGATAGATAACCCGGTCAAACGCTCTTCCATGCTGCCTGAACCATTCGACGGAACGCACAGGGCAATTCGCGGTAATCCACGGAGTGGTGATGGTGTCCTGAGCGACGACGACTTCAATTGCATAATGGCGTGCCAGCTCGGGCAAAAGCTCCGCACTGTAGTCACTGATGCCGCTACGCTCTGAAGGGAGTGGAGAGACAAATGCAAGGCGCGGGCGCCTGACCGCCTTGGCGGATCGTTCATCCACGTGCTGGGCGTAGTAGGCCTCCAGCGCCGCTATTGCGGCCAGTGCACTGGCATCCCAGGAAAACGTTTTTGCCTGCTCAAGGCTATGGCGCTCAAGCTGGGTGCGAAAGGTGTCATCCGTCAGGACCTGTTCCAGTTTTTGCGTTATCGAACGATCGTCGAACGGGTCAAACAGGGCTTCAGGAAACCCGACGACCTCAGGCAAGCTGGAAGTATTGGCAGCAATCACTGCGCGTCCACAGGCCATCGCCTCCAGCGCGGGAAGACCAAAACCCTCGTGAAAAGATGGAAAAACAAACACCTTGCAACCGTTATAAAGAGCAACAAGGTCGTGTTCTGAGACGAAGCCGGTCAGAACCAGTTCATCCTTGCCCAGTCCCTGCGCCTTGGCCAACGCGAGCAGGCGCTCACGATCAGCAGGCTGGATGGAACAGACAACAGCCAACTGGTGGGCTCGTCGCAACGCCACAGGCAACTTTGCATAGGCCCGGATCAAACCCTCGATATTTTTCCGATAGTCAATGCCACCCGTGTACATAATGAAATCACGCACGATACCGTGGCGACTTTGTACGTCACCCCGTTCATCGTCCGTCAGTGGCGTCACCCTAAAGACGTCGTCCACGGCCGTGGATATGTTAGTGATGCTACTTTTGGCAAACCCTAGATGATCAATACCTTCATTTCGCGATGACCCCGATATTGCCAACAGCAAATCGCAGCGACGAAGATGATCCAGCTTGTTTTCGTACCAGGCGGCCACGGCCGGGTTATCGAGATAGGGGCTGCGCCGAATCAAAGGAATCAAATCGTAAAGAATGGCTGCGGTAGGTATCGCTCGACTCAACGTCCCGACACTCGTCACCGCGTCATCGACCAACCCCTCGAACACACTGGTCACCAGCACGATCGACGGGTCAAGTTGAGCGATGAAAGCCTCGCGCACCAGCTCCGCGGATTTACGACGCCAACTGTTGGTTGAATCAATATGGCTCAACGGCCCGACAGCCTGCCATACGTGGATGTTAGCCTGCGGCAACAGGCCTTCAAAAGCCGCACGGACAGGCTCGATCGTTTCAGGGAAACTGCCGTTCAGGATCAGAAGCACTTCATGGTCTGAACGATTTCTGACAATCGCCTGCGCTACGGAAAGTGCATATCGACCGATGCCACGATGGCGATTTTCGGCCTGCGCCCCCTGCAGGTCGATGACAATACGCATTAATGAATTTCCTTGTTCATTGAAGCTTTCTTCATTTCTGTATAAATGCGACGCGCGCCCGGCGTCATACTTGAGACCGACTCCTCCGGACTCTCGTCATGACGCGGCGCACCGACGCTGAGGTGAGCCACGGGCGTCGAGGTGATCGGCGCAGCTCCTGTCACATGCGAATGCGCAGTGCCCGTGGACAAAATGCCACGATGCCGCGCGAACCGTTCAAGATGATTGAACAAGGCTGGAGACACACTGCGAACTCCCCTGGCCAGACGCTGGCGTAAGCCGGGGCGCTTGAGCACCATATTGATGGAAGTGGCCAGGACAGGCCTCAATAGTCTGCGCGCGATACGAAACGGTAGACGCATCAACCATTTGAATGCCCGAACCAGTGCCCTCAGTGGCGATGTGATCCGCCAGGAACTGCTGCTTAACACCTGCTCAAGTCGCGTTTCGTGAGCTGTCGCACGCTCCCACCAGTGATGGGCGTTGCCAAGGGACTCATTCAAACGGTCCCCAAGATGCGTGGCGCGCTCCCACCAGTGATGGGCATTTCCAAGGGATTCGTTCAAACGATTGTTGAGCTGTTCAGCCTCTGCCTTGAGCTCATTGATCCGGGCATTCAGGGATTCAACCTCAGTCTGGCCATGCGCCTTTCTGACCTCTTCCTCGGCATGCGCCAGACTTTGTTGCAACTGCTCGATTTGTTCACTGGCCTGGAAATAGGAGGTTTCCAGCAGCCTTATGTGAGTCTCAGCCTTGGTTGCTTCATGTTTGAACGTATCAATCTGGGCTTCAAGCAACTCCTCTCGATCCTGAGCATCGGCAAGCTGTTGCATCCGACGGGCCAGGTCCTCCTGTTGCGGGGCGAGTTGTTCCAGCGCTATCGCCTGAAACGCCGCTTCGAGTTCAGCCAGCTCTGCTTCCAACGACCTGTTACGGTCAGCATGCTCCCCCAAGGCGCTTTTGAGAGAGTCAGACTGAGTCTGCAATTGCAGCACTTGATTCTTTTCTGAAAGCAGTTGCGTCTGAAGCAGCTCGTTGATGGCTTGCGCGGCACTCAAACGCGCCTCCGCCTCGCTGGCACGGCTGCTCAACTCGCGCCCCATGCGCTCGCTTTGCTCATAGCGGTCATCGGCCAACCGACTACGAATGCTCAAGTCCTGCAATTGGTGGCGCAACTGATTCGAGCCCGCTTCCAATCCATCAAGCCGAGCTTCGGCATTCGCATTGCGCCCCAGCAATTCACGCACCGAGGCTTCCAGATGCTTGCTATGCCGCTCAGTATGTTCAACGTGGGTGCTGATCTGCGTCAGATTACGATGCAGCAGATCCGTATGGACCTCCAGCTTGTGGCTGCGCTTTTCCGCCTGGTCGTCGTAACGCTTGGCAAGGGTATCCAGCGCTAACCCGTAATCACGCTCGAACGCAGGGTTAAAATGCTCCAACTGCTCAGGTTCGGCGGCTTTTTGAGCGACGATCGCATAATCGGGGCTTACGCCTCCGAGAACGCTCATCAGATCAACCGCGGAGCCCTCTACCAGCGACGCAGACTCTTGCAGGCGGAGCAATTTGGACCGAGCAAAACCTGTGTACTCGGTCAAAAAGCTGAGCAGCAAGTGTGGAATCGGGCGCTCGTGTGTCGGGTCCAGGTAGAAGTTCTGGGTGCCCACCATCAGGTTTTCCGCATTGGGCGTTTCCAGAACCAGCAGCCCTCCCGGGCGCAAAACACGCAATGCCTCAGCGACCAGCACCTTCAAATCGGCAAACGGGATGTGTTCCGCGATATGAAACCCGGAGACAACGACCTTGCAGGCGTCAGGCAGGCTTCGCAACGCCGACAGCGCATCCCCCTGCTCGGCAGGCAAACCTCGAGACTGGCATGCCTCTAGCATTCCACTGTCCAGGTCTACGCCTGAAGGCGCGAAGCCATTTTGGACCAGCAATTCAAGCCACTCTCCGCGACCACAGCCCAGGTCCAGTGCATCGAGATCCTGATATAGGTTCTTCAAAGGCTCAAGAAAGGCCATGTAAACCTGAAGCCGCTGAGCAATCAACTCACGAGAGCCCCTGTGACGATCCTCAAATGCGCGATAAAAAGGGACGGTCATCTCACACACTCCACACTTGGCGGCATCCAGGCCAACCCGACAAACTCATCTTTGGAGATATTCACGATATTGAACACCATCGCCAGGTCAAGCCACTCGTAGCTTCGGGCAAGGTGTGTATCAGCGGTATGCAGCGCCACTGCTACCGAGTAAGACCCCACGCCAAGGTTGGCAGAAAAGTCAAAACGGTACTCCGGGCTTTCACCTGCTGACAGATCAGTCAGCTTACAGTCAAGGTGATGTGTATTGGTGCCAAAGACGGGCTGGCCCAGGCGGTCCTTAATGAGGTAGCCGACCACCAACTCAGGAATATCCGCGTTGATCTGCGTTTTGATACGCAATGTAACCGGCTCGCCCACCGGCACATACTCCACCATCTGTCCCGCTGCATCGTGCAAGGAAACCGACTCGATAGTGGCTTCACCACTCCCGGAGCGAGTCTGGATACTCCCATCCTCTAATTGCCGCACGCTTACGGTAGCGTTTTCTTTCTCGGCGATAATTGCGTTGTAGAAATCCATCACTTCTTCAGGCTTGCCATCTTTGATGACGGTCCCGCTTTCGAGAAGAATCGCACGATCACACAGGGCCTGGATCGAGCCACGATCATGGGAAACAATCAGCAAGGTCGTACCCTGTTGCTGAAATTCGCGAATCCGATCAAAGCTTTTATGCTGGAAGTAACTGTCACCCACCGACAACGCTTCGTCGACGATGAGGATTTCGGGCCGAATCGCGGTCGCCACTGCAAACGCGACACGCATCTGCATACCACTTGAATAAGTACGCACCGGCTCATTGAAGTATTCGCCAATTTCGGCAAATGCCTCGATGTCATCGATTACCTCGTGGATCTGATCAGCGCTGAAACCCATAAGCCCCGCGGCGTGGTAAACATTTTGCCGGCCGGTCAATTCAGGGCTGAACCCCATGCCCAACTCAAGAATGGCCGCAATTCGTCCATTCACCGTTACCGTGCCCTCAGTAGGCTGCAACGTGCCGGTAATCATTTTAAGAAGGGTCGACTTACCTGCACCATTTTGGCCGACGATCCCTATCGCTTCTCCAGGCTCGATGGAAAAGTTGATGTGCTTGAGTACCCAATGCTCTTCAGAGGGACGCGTGGGCAAACCGAACCAGCGGCCTATCCGCTGAAACTCCGACGCATAAACACGATAAGCCTTACCCAGATTCTTAACAGACAGCAGGCTCATAATACGTCCACCATTTCCGGAGCGGCGCGCCGAAACATGAACAAGCCGAGCAACATTAAACCCAGGGAGATCAGTGCCGTGAGCATAACGTCCTGCAGATCCGGTATTTTGGCGTATACCAAAATGTCGTGAAACGCACTGACTATCGGAAACATCGGGTTCAAGTCCATTACGTTCTTGAATTGCTCAGGAATAATAGTGACGGGATAAACAATGGGCGTAAACCAGAACCACACCTGCATCAAAATAGGAACGACTTGGCCGATATCACGCACAAACACATTCAAAACGCCCAGAATCAAGCCAATCCCAACGGCCAACGCTGTGACCGTAGCCGTCAATGGAATAATCCAGAACATCTGAGGGCCTGGAAACTGATCAAGCAATGCAAAAACCAACAGCAAAGCGAGAAACAGCAACACGTAGTTGAGCAAACAGGATCCGACAACAATCACCGGCAACGTGATACGCGGAAAACGCATCTTCTTCATCAAGTTGCCTTGATCGATAAACAAGGTCAGGCAACGATTGATAATTTCGGAAAACAAACTCCACGCCAGCATCCCGGCCATCAAATAAAGTGCATACGCATACTTATTGTCGATCCCGGGCAGTTTCGCCGCCAACACGTTGGACAACACCAGCGCATAGATCGCCACCTGCGCCAGCGGGTTAATGATCATCCACAGCCCACCCAATCGGCTACGGGCAAAACGGGCAACAAACTCATTCCGAATGGATGACCAGACGAAACCCCGGTACTCCCAAAGGCTTCTAAACAACCCCAACATCGCTGACTCCTGAAAAAAGCCAGGCCTATGCCTGACTTATTGCACCACTAAACTGCGGACTCGCCCGTCATGCACCGACGATCAACCCTTAGCGCTTCCCCAAGCAGGCGCGCTGTTCATCCTCCGGCCCTGCCATAAATGTCTTGAAACCTGACGATGTCGTTCTCCCCCAGGTAGTCGCCACTCTGCACTTCGATCAATACCAGATCGATAACACCTGGGTTCTCCAAGCGATGGGTGTGCCCGGCAGGAATAAAGGTCGATTCATTGGTGTTCAACAAGAACTCACGATCATTGTTAACCACACGCGCCATACCACTCACCACAATCCAGTGTTCACTACGGTGGTGATGCATTTGCAGCGACAACGACCCTTGTGGCTTGACGACAATACGTTTGATCTTGAACCGCAGCCCTTCTTCCAGCGTGGTGTAAGCGCCCCAGGGTCGACTTACTGTGGTGTGGTCCAAGTGTGATTGGTGACCATTTTTCTTCAATTGCGCCGTGATCGCCTTGATGTCCTGCGCATGATCTTTGTGCGCAACCAACAGGGCATCCGGCGTATCGACAATGATGAGGTCCTCAACACCTACCAAGGCGGCCAAGCGGCGCTGACTGCGTACGTAGTTGTTGCTCGCGTCGTGAAAAATGGCTTCACCCTCGACACGGTTGCCCTGCTCATCCGCCGCAGACAACTCGCTCATGGCATTCCACGAGCCAATATCACTCCAACCAATGTCACAAGGCACCGTCGCCACTTTGCTTGAACGCTCCATTAGCGCGAAGTCGATGGAGATATCAGGCACGTTGGCAAAGCTTTCGGGCTCCAGATGCAGGCTGCGATGACTGCTGCCGGTCATCGTGCCAGAACCCGCCAGGCACAGCTCCACGGCACTGGACACGTCCGGTGCACACACTGCCATTTGTTCAATTAACGTTCCGGCGCGGAAGCAGAACATACCGGAGTTCCAGAAGTACTCACCCGACGCCAGATAACCCTGGGCAGTTTCGAGGTCCGGTTTCTCTACGAAACGCTTGACCTTGAAACCGCTACCCAAGGGGCTGTCGCTATCTTTCTGGATATAGCCATAACCGGTTTCCGGATACTCAGGCTTCACACCAAACGTGACCAGCCAGCCATCTTTGGCCAGCTCGCACGCACTTGAAACAGCGGTGGCGAAGGCTGCCTGATTATCGATCAAGTGGTCGGCTGGCAGCACCAGCATGATGGCATCTTGCCCATGCGTGCGTGCAACTTCCAGGGCAGCCAATGCTACTGCTGCTGCTGTATTACGCCCGAACGGTTCCAGGACAAAACTCAAGTTCGTGAATTGAGGCGCCTGAGCACCATATTCATCAAGCGTCTTGAAGTAGAGATCACGGTTAGTAATCGTCAATACTTCACTCACCGCGTCCAACGCCAAGGCACGGCTATATGTTTTCCGAATCAAATTGCCACCATCTGGCAATTCGATAAACGGCTTGGGATGCGCAGAACGTGAAACCGGCCAGAGGCGGCTGCCCGAACCGCCACAGATAATGACTGGAACAAGTGTCACTTTGTACTCCTTTACGCATTGCCACTACAGTTGTGCTGCAGCCCTCGCACCCTCGATGCAGCATGCTCGAAAGAAAAGTGACGTAGAGTCTTCCAGCTATAAAAAGTCAAAACACCGGAGGCGTTTTTGGGGGAAAAATACGGTATTTTTCTTACAAAATGTCCCGTGCATTCTTTATCAAACGGTCATTTATGTCTAGGAAAAGGCGGAATATTCCTGTCGGCACGGCCATTATTCATCTCAAGGAAAAGGGTGCTTCAGGCAAAACTTGTCACTTTTCTGTATGAGATTTCTTAAGCTCAGTGAAATCTCGCCTAAAATCTTCCACTCCCTTGACCTAGAGCCTTGGCAGATACTGTCGCTTTTGCGCGCCAGCCCTTGGCGTGTCGCCTCTCGAAAAATCGCCCTCAACAATGGCCTACTGCTGCCGATAACCCCTGAAAGCCTTGCGGATTGAACAACCATGCGTAATAACCAACCCGTTACCCAGCGCGAACGTACCTTCCCCGCTCAGCAACGGTTGATCTCCACCACAGATGCCAAAGGCGTTATCACCTACTGCAACGACGCCTTCGTCGAGATCAGTGGGTTCTCCCGTGACGAACTGGTGCGTGCCCCGCACAACCTGGTCCGTCACCCGGACGTGCCGGCGGCGGTGTTCGCACACATGTGGTCCACGCTCAAACAAGGCTTGCCATGGATGGGCATTGTCAAGAATCGCTGCAAGACCGGGGATCACTATTGGGTTAACGCCTACGTGACGCCGGTTTTCGAAGGCAACCAGGTGGTCGGCTACGAATCGGTGCGCATCAAGCCTACCGCCGAGCAGATCCGCCGTGCCGAAGCGCTCTACCACCGCATCAACCAAGGCAAGTCGGCGATCCCGCAGCGGGACAAGTGGCTGCCCGTGTTGCAGGACTGGCTGCCGTTTATCCTGGTGAGCCAGTTGAGCTTTATGATCGGCGCCACCCTCACCTCCCAATGGGGCTTTGCCTTGGCGGCGGGGCTGTCGGTGCCGTTGGGCCTGCTGGGACTGAGCTGGCAACAGCGCGGCCTCAAGCGCTTGCTGCGCCTGGCCGAGCAGACCACCTCTGACCCGCTGATCGCGCAGATGTACACCGACAGCCGTGGCGCCCAGGCGCGCCTGGAAATGTCGATCCTCAGCCAGGAGGCACGTCTGAAGACCTGCCTTACGCGTTTGCAGGACACCGCCGAACACCTCAACGACCAAGCCGCGCAGTCCAACACCCTGGCGCATAACAGCTCCAGCGGCCTGGAACGCCAGCGCGTCGAGACCGAGCAAGTGGCGACCGCCGTCAACCAGATGGCGGCCACCACCCAGGAAGTCGCCAGCCACGTGCAGCGCACCGCTGATGCGACCCAAGAGGCTAACCGCCTGACCGGTCGCGGCCGCGATATCGCCGGGGAAACCCGTGAGGCGATTCAGCGTCTGTCTGTTGCAGTGGGTGAGACCGGCGTGACCGTGACCCAACTGGCCAAGGACAGTGATGAGATCGGCGGCGTAGTCGACGTGATCAAGGGCATTGCCGACCAGACCAACCTGCTGGCACTGAACGCGGCCATTGAAGCGGCGCGTGCCGGTGAAATGGGTCGTGGTTTTGCGGTGGTCGCGGACGAAGTCCGTCAACTGGCGCAACGTACCGCCGAATCCACTGGGCAGATTCACGCCCTGATTGCCAAGCTGCAGCAAACCGCCAGCGCCGCCGTGCAAACCATGGACGCCGGGCATCGCCAGGCCGAAGAAGGCGTGGCGCGGGTGATGGAGGCGGATCAGGCGTTGGTGGGCATCAGTGAGGCGGTGGCGCATATTACCGACATGACCACGCAGATCGCGGCGGCAACTGAAGAGCAAAGCTCGGTGGCCGAAGAGATCAGCCGCAATATCAGCACCATTGCGCTGTTGGCGGACCAGACGTCAGAGCAGGCGTTGAACTCGGCGCAGTTGAGTGAAGAGCTGACGCACACCGCGAATACCCAGTATTCGCTGGTTGAGCGCTTTAACCGGTAAATCGCTATCGCCCGCAAGCCGGCTCCTACAGGTTACGCAATCCCCTGTAGGAGCCGGCTTGCCGGCGATAGAGCCCTAACAGGCGCCAATAAACCTGGCGACGTTCACCGCCGCAGCCTCCAAATGCTGCTCATGACTGAACCCCGAAGCCTTCAACGGCTTCAAGTCATGATCCCCTGCCACCAGCCACATCACCTCGATGCTCGGCGACAAGTCATACCCCTCCACCGCCGCCCGATTGCCCAGCGCATCCCGCTCGCCTTGCACAATCAAGGTCGGCGTCTTCAATCCCGCCAAATGCTCGACCCGTGGTTTCTCCGGTTTGCCCACCGCATAAAACGGATACCCCAGGCACACCAGCCCATCGGCACCCAACTCATCCGCCAGCAAACTGGCCATGCGCCCGCCCATGGACTTGCCGCCAATGGCCAGTCTCCCAGCGACATGACGTCGCACCTCGGCCACCACCTCGCGCCAGGCGTCCAGCAGTTTCGGCGCCGGGTTCGGCGGGCGTTTGCCGCCGTCCACACGGCGCTGGGCCATGTAGGGAAACTCGAAGCGCAACACGTTGACGCCATGCCCGGCAAGGCGTGCAGCCATGTCGTTCATGAAGGATGAGTCCATCGGTGCACCGGCGCCGTGGGCCAGGATCAGCGTCGCAGGTTCAGGTCCGGCAACGTTCGACGCGACATCCCACAACCAGCCGCGTTCCTGTACACACTGCGCCCATTGATCCCCGTCAATACTGGCCTTGTGCTCTTTGCCCATGCTTGCCTCGCTTTTTAGTCTGCCTATAACTCCAGCCCAAGTGCCGCATTTGCTTGGGTTGAACCGTGGATGGGGAACCATGAACACTACATTAAGTACCGCCTATAACTACAAGGTGGTCCGCCAATTCGCCATTATGACGGTGGTGTGGGGCATCGTCGGCATGGGGCTCGGGGTTTTTCTCGCCGCCCAATTGGTCTGGCCTGCACTCAACTTCGACTTGCCGTGGACCAGCTTCGGCCGCCTGCGCCCGTTGCACACCAACGCGGTAATCTTCGCCTTCGGCGGCTGTGCGCTGTTCGCCAGCTCCTTCTACTCGGTGCAACGCACCTGCCAGACACAGCTGTTCGCGCCGAAGATCGCCGCGTTCTGCTTCTGGGGCTGGCAGTTGGTCATCCTGTTGGCCGCGATCTCCTTGCCGCTGGGCTACACCAGTTCCAAGGAATACGCCGAGCTGGAATGGCCGATCGACATCCTCATCACCATCGTCTGGGTGGCCTACGCCATCGTGTTCTTCGGCACGGTGATGAAGCGCAACACCAAGCACATCTACGTCGGTAACTGGTTCTTCGGTGCGTTCATCATCACCGTGGCCATCCTGCATATCGTCAACAACCTGGAAATTCCGGTCAGCCTGACCAAGTCCTACTCCCTCTACGGCGGTGCGACGGATGCCATGGTGCAGTGGTGGTATGGCCACAACGCGGTAGGCTTTTTCCTCACCGCCGGCTTCCTGGGGATGATGTACTACTTCGTGCCCAAGCAGGCCGAGCGTCCGGTGTATTCGTATCGCTTGTCCATCGTGCACTTTTGGGCACTGATCACCCTGTACATCTGGGCCGGCCCGCACCACTTGCACTACACCGCGCTGCCGGACTGGGCACAGTCCCTGGGCATGGTGATGTCGCTGGTCCTGCTGGCTCCGAGCTGGGGCGGCATGATCAACGGCATGATGACCTTGTCGGGCGCCTGGCATAAGTTGCGCAGCGACCCGATCCTGCGCTTCCTGGTGGTGTCGCTGGCGTTCTACGGCATGTCGACGTTCGAAGGCCCGATGATGGCGATCAAGACCGTCAACGCCCTCTCCCACTACACCGACTGGACCATCGGCCACGTGCACGCCGGCGCCCTCGGCTGGGTGGCGATGATCTCCATCGGCGCGCTGTACCACATGATCCCGAAAGTCTTCGGCCGCGAGCAGATGTACAGCCTCGGCCTGATCAACGCGCATTTCTGGCTGGCCACCATCGGCACCGTGCTCTACATCGCCTCGATGTGGGTCAACGGCATCGCCCAGGGCCTGATGTGGCGTGCGGTCAACGAAGACGGCACCTTGACCTACTCCTTCGTCGAAACCCTGGTGGCCAGCCATCCAGGCTTCATCGTGCGGCTGGTGGGCGGCGCCATCTTCCTCAGCGGCATGTTCCTGATGGCTTACAACACTTGGCGCACCGTGCGTTCGGCGCAACCTGCCGAAGTCACCGCTGCCGCGCAGATGGCCTGAGGAGTCGATGATGAAACACGAAACGATTGAAAAGAACGTCGGCCTGCTGATGTTGCTCATGGTGCTCGCCGTGAGCATCGGCGGCCTGACCCAGATCGTCCCGCTGTTCTTCCAGGACGTGACCAACAAACCGGTGGAAGGCATGAAGCCCTACACCGCGCTGCAACTGGAAGGCCGTGACATCTACATCCGCGAAGGCTGCGTACAGTGCCACTCGCAGATGATCCGCCCGTTCCGCGCCGAGACCGAACGCTACGGCCACTACTCGGTCGCCGGCGAAAGCGTATGGGACCACCCGTTCCTGTGGGGCTCCAAGCGTACCGGCCCGGACCTGGCCCGCGTTGGCGCGCGCTACTCGGACGACTGGCACCGCGCGCACTTGTACAACCCGCGCAACGTGGTGCCCGAGTCGAAAATGCCGGCCTACCCGTGGCTGGTCACCGCCGCCGTCGACAGCAGCCACACCGAGACCAAGTTGAAAGTGATGCGCACCCTCGGCGTGCCATACACCGACGACGACATCAGTGGCGCCGTGGCCAGCCTCAAGGGCAAGACCGAGATGGACGCGCTGGTGTCGTACCTGCAAGTGCTCGGCACTGCCATCAAGAGCAAGAGGTGAGCCATGGGATTTGAATTCGATGCGGGCACCATCCGCGGCCTTGGCACGCTGGTGGTCGCCATCGCCTTTATCGGCCTATCGCTGTGGGTGTTCAACAACCGGCGCAATGCGGAATTCGAGCAGGCCCGCCTGCTGCCCTTTGCCGATGAACCTTCTCCATCCGACGCTCAAGAAGAGCCTGCAATAAGGAGCACTCGGCCATGACCCTATTCTGGAGTACATGGATCTGCGTACTGACACTCGGCAGCCTGATCGGCCTGACCTGGCTGTTGATTGGCACCCGCAAGGGCGAGACCAAGGGCAGCGTCGACCAGACCATGGGCCACGCCTTCGACGGTATCGAGGAATACGACAACCCGCTGCCCCAATGGTGGTTCATGCTGTTCGCCGGCACCCTGGTGTTTGCGGTCGGCTATTTGATCCTCTACCCGGGCCTGGGCAACTGGAAAGGCGTGTTGCCGGGCTATGAAGACGGCTGGACCCAGACCAAGGAATGGGACAAGGAAATGGCCAAGGCCGACGCCAAGTTCGGGCCGATCTTCGCCAAATTCTCGGCCATGCCCGTAGAAGAAGTCGCCAAAGACCCGCAGGCGCTGAAAATGGGCGGTCGCCTGTTTGCCTCCAACTGCGCGGTGTGCCACGGATCGGATGCCAAGGGCGCGTTTGGCTTCCCGAACCTGGCGGACAACATCTGGCGCTGGGGCGGCTCGGCCGAAGCGATCAAGACCACCATCCTGAACGGCCGCCACGCGGCGATGCCGGCGTGGGGTGACATGCTTGGCGATGAAGGCGTGAAAAACGTCGCGGCCTATGTTCGTCACGACGTGGCCAAACTGCCCTTGCCGGCCAACAGCACCGCAGACCTGGCAGCAGGCCAGGCGGCGTTCAGCACTACCTGTGTCGCCTGCCACGGCCCGGAAGGCCACGGCATGGAGGCCATGGGCGCGCCCGACCTGACCAAACCGGCCGGCTATATCTACGGCACCAGCCTTGCGCAGTTGCAGCAGACTATCCGCCATGGCCGCCAGGGCCAGATGCCCGCGCAGGAAGTGCTGCAAGGCAATGACAAGGTGCACTTGTTGGCGGCCTATGTTTACAGCTTGTCCCACACCGCTGATGGTGCAACGCCAGACAGCCAACCTGAGTAACCTCTGAGCTGCTGCCCCAATCTGGGGCGGCAGCTCAACCTAGCTGCGCGACCAAGTGTCGCACCCTTCCAAAGCACACCTTTCCCCCCCTCACTTTCGGGTCTACGCTTGTTCCCACAGCGGACCGATCCTGGCGTACGCAACGACATTCGTTGCGACCCCAAAATTTTCCTGTCCACTCGATCAGCTTTCGATTTCTGATTTTGTCCCTACGCAAAACATGGAAAGGGCGCAGAATCTGGCGTGGAACGCATTGATACAGGTCAGCCATTGCGTTGCAATGGCCCCTCGCTTTCTACATACTTGCGGCCGATTTTACCTATAAAAAAACCTAAACCGTGGAACCTTAGAATGAGCACAGCAATCAGTCCGACTGCTTATAACTATAAGGTAGTCCGCCAGTTCGCCATCATGACGGTGGTCTGGGGGATCCTTGGCATGGGGCTCGGGGTGTTCATCGCCTCGCAACTGGTTTGGCCGGAATTGAATTTCGGTTTGCCATGGACGACCTTTGGCCGCCTGCGCCCGCTGCACACCAACCTGGTGATCTTCGCCTTCGGCGGATGTGCATTGTTTGCCACCTCCTACTATGTCGTGCAGCGAACCTGCCAGACGCGACTGATCTCCGACAGCCTCGCGGCCTTCACCTTCTGGGGATGGCAAGCGGTGATCGTGAGCGCCATCGTCACCCTGCCGCTGGGGTACACCACCACCAAGGAATACGCCGAGCTGGAATGGCCGATCGCCATTTTGCTCGCCATCGTGTGGGTGACCTATGCCGTGGTGTTCTTCGGCACCATCGTCAAGCGCAAGACCAAGCACATCTACGTGGGCAACTGGTTCTACGGCGCGTTCATCCTGGTGACGGCGATGCTGCACATCGTCAACCATGCATCGTTGCCGGTGAACCTGTTCAAGTCCTACTCGGCCTACGCCGGGGCCACGGATGCGATGATCCAATGGTGGTACGGCCACAACGCCGTGGGTTTCTTCCTGACCACCGGTTTCCTGGGGATGATGTACTACTTCGTGCCGAAACAGGCCGAACGTCCTATTTACTCGTACCGTTTGTCCATCGTGCACTTCTGGGCGCTGATCACCCTGTACATCTGGGCCGGTCCGCACCATTTGCACTACACCGCGCTGCCGGATTGGGCGCAGTCGCTGGGCATGGCGATGTCGATCATCCTGCTGGCCCCGAGCTGGGGCGGCATGATCAACGGCATGATGACCCTGTCGGGCGCCTGGCATAAATTGCGCACCGACCCGATCCTGCGCTTTTTGGTGGTATCGCTGGCGTTCTACGGCATGTCGACCTTCGAAGGGCCGATGATGGCGATCAAGACCGTCAACTCGCTGTCCCACTACACCGACTGGACCATCGGCCACGTACACGCCGGCGCTCTCGGCTGGGTGGCGATGATTTCCATCGGTGCGATCTACCACATGATCCCCCGACTGTTCGGCCGCGTGCAGATGCACAGCGTCGCACTGATCAACACCCACTTCTGGCTGGCCACCATCGGCACCGTGCTCTACATCGCCTCGATGTGGGTCAACGGCATCACCCAGGGCCTGATGTGGCGTGCGATCAACGATGACGGCACCCTCACCTACTCCTTTGTCGAAGCGCTGCAAGCCAGCCACCCGGGCTATATCGTCCGCGCCCTGGGCGGTGCGTTCTTTGCGGCCGGCATGCTGTTCATGGCCTACAACGTCTGGCGCACCGTGCGTGCCTCGGACCCTGCCGAAGCCGAAGCCGCCGCCAAGATCGCCGTTGTGGGAGCCCACTGATGAAGCATGAAGTAGTCGAGAAGAATATCGGCCTGCTGGCCTTCTTCATGGTCATCGCCGTGAGTATCGGCGGCCTGACCCAGATCGTTCCGCTGTTCTTCCAGGACGTGACCAACAAGCCGGTCGAGGGCATGAAGCCGCGCACCGCGCTTGAACTGGAAGGCCGCGACGTCTACATCGCCAACGGTTGTGTCGGCTGCCACTCGCAGATGATCCGTCCGTTCCGCGCCGAAACCGAACGCTACGGCCACTATTCGGTCGCCGGCGAAAGCGTGTGGGACCACCCGTTCCTGTGGGGTTCCAAGCGTACCGGCCCGGACCTGGCCCGTGTTGGCGGTCGTTACTCCGATGACTGGCAGCGTGCGCACTTGTACAACCCGCGCAACGTGGTGCCTGAGTCGAAAATGCCAGCGTATCCGTTCCTCGTGGAAAACAAGCTCGACGGCAAGGACACCGCGAAGAAGATGGAAGTCTTGCGCACCCTGGGCGTGCCCTACACCGACGAAGACATCGCCGGTGCAGCCGCAGCCGTGAAGGGCAAGACCGAAATGGACGCATTGGTGGCCTACCTGCAAGGCCTGGGCACCATCATCAAAAGCAAACGGTGACTCTTCATGGATATCGGGATGATTCGTGGCCTGGGCACCGTTGTAGTGATGGTGGCCTTTATCGGCCTGGCGTTGTGGGTGTTCAGCCCCAAGCGCAAGTCGGAGTTTGAAGACGCGACCTTGCTGCCCTTTGCGGATGATCCCGAAGCCATCAAGCACGTCGAGCAAGCTTCTAGGAGTAACAAAGAATGACTACGTTCTGGAGTCTGTACGTCACAGTCCTCAGTCTGGGTACCATCTTCGCCCTGACCTGGCTGCTGCTGTCGACCCGCAAGGGCCAGCGCGCCGAGCAAACCGACGAGACCGTCGGCCACTCGTTCGACGGCATCGAGGAGTACGACAACCCATTGCCGAAATGGTGGTTCATGCTGTTCGTCGGCACCATCATCTTCGCCCTCGGCTACCTGGCGCTGTACCCCGGCCTGGGTAACTGGAAGGGCCTGCTGCCGGGCTACAACTACCTCGACACCGACAAACAAACCCCCTTCGCCAACGGCCAGACCGGCTGGACAGGCGTACACGAATGGGAAAAGGAAATGGCCAAGTCGGATGCCAAGTTCGGCCCGATCTTCGCCAAATTCGCGTCGATGCCGATTGAGGAAGTGGCCAAGGACCCGCAAGCCTTGAAGATGGGCGGCCGCCTGTTCGCCTCCAACTGCTCGGTGTGCCACGGTTCCGACGCCAAAGGCGCCTATGGCTTCCCCAACCTGACCGACGCCGACTGGCGCTGGGGTGGCGAGCCAGCCACCATCAAGGAAACCATCATGAAGGGCCGCCATGCGGTGATGCCGGCCTGGCTGGATATCCTCAAGGAACAAGGCGTCAGCGATGTGGCCGCGTTCGTGGTCACCAACCTTGACGGCCGCAAGCTGCCCGAAGGCGTGAAAGCCGATGTGGCCAACGGCGAGAAACTCTTCGCCGCCAACTGCGTGGCCTGCCACGGCCCGGCCGGCAAAGGCACCCCTGCCATGGGTGCGCCTGACCTGACCCACCCAGGTGCGTTCATCTACGGTTCGAGCTTCGCGCAACTGCAACAGACCATCCGTTGGGGCCGTCAGGGCCAGATGCCAGCGCAGGAACAACTGCAAGGCAATGACAAGGTGCATTTGCTGGCGGCGTATGTGTACAGCTTGTCCCATGGGGATAAGAAGGCTGAAGAGCAGTAAGCTCTTGAAACATCAAAGCCCCGCGCAGCTAAAGCTGGCGGGGCTTTGTTCTTTCTGGCTCTCGGGATTATGTAAGCAGGAACCCACTACCACTTGTAGCCTAATACTTGCGGTTTTTGACAGCCAAGTAGTAACGTAACTACATCCAGCCTGACGAAGGGGGGAGTACCCCATGACCATCACGACTATTTCCAGCCGCGAATTCAACCAAGACACAAGTGGTGCCAAAAAAGCCGCCCGCCAAGGGCCGGTTTTTATCACCGATCGCGGCAAGCCCGCCCATGTACTGCTAAGCATTGAGGACTACCAGAAACTGACAGGGCTCAATGCCGACATCGTTGATCTGCTAGTGATGCCAGAAGCGGCCGATATCGACTTCGAAACCGAACGCGCCGTGATCACTCATCGACCTGTGGACCTCTCTTGATGTATCTACTCGACACCAACGTTATTTCTGAACTTCGCAAACCCCACGCCGACGTAAAAGTAGTCGCATGGGCAAAAAGTGTCATCGCTCCACGCATGTTTATCTCTGCGATTACGCTTAAAGAATTGGAGACCGGGGTCTTGCGTATCGAGCGCCGAGACCCGGCACAAGGCAAGGTGCTAAGAACGTGGCTGAAGCGCCATGTAATGCCCGCTTTTGATTCCAGGATTCTGCCGGTGGATACCGCAGTCGCCCTGCGTTGTGCACATCTGCATGTGCCTGACCGGACCAATGAAAGTGATGCACTGATCGCCGCTACCGCTCTGGTTCACGGGCTGACCGTGGTAACGCGCAACATCAGCGATTTCAAATCCAGCGGCGTTCCACTGATCAATCCATGGGACGAATGACCTGCTTACCCACCAAAACCGTCCATACTTACCAAGTCAATTGATCCAGATCACGTACACCATCAATTGATTTCCCCCAACGCGACCAAAGGTCGCACCCTTTGCACACCATCGGGGGCGTATCATTAGGCCACTGCAACACCCCTAATTTGACCCCGGTTGGCACGTACTGGCCGAGGCAAATCTCCACCGCCGTGGGATGCAATGATGAGCAACCAAATACCGGTACATGACGTTACCCCGCCTGCCAAAACTGTCGACCTCTACGCCTCGCGAGAGAAAATCTACACCCGCGCCTTCACCGGCCTGTTCCGCAATTTGCGCATGCTCGGCGGTGCCGGACTGTTCCTGCTCTACTTCGGCACGGTATGGCTGAACTGGGGTGGCCACCAGGCCGTGTGGTGGAACCTGCCGGAGCGTAAGTTCTTTATTTTCGGCGCGACCTTCTGGCCCCAGGATTTCATCCTGCTCTCGGGCATTCTTATCGTCGCGGCATTTGGCCTGTTCTTTATCACCGTGTATGCCGGGCGTGTGTGGTGCGGCTATACCTGCCCGCAAAGCGTGTGGACGTGGATCTTCATGTGGTGCGAAAAGGTTACCGAAGGCGACCGCAACCAGCGCATCAAACTCGACAAAGCGCCGATGGGCGCCAACAAGTTCCTGCGCAAGTTCAGCAAGCACACCCTCTGGCTGCTGATCGGTTTTGTCACCGGCATGACCTTTGTCGGCTACTTCTCGCCGATCCGCGAACTGGTGTTCGACTTCTTCACGGGCCAGGCCGATGGCTGGTCGTATTTCTGGGTCGGTTTCTTCACCCTCGCCACCTACGGCAACGCCGGCTGGCTGCGCGAACAGGTGTGTATCTACATGTGCCCGTACGCACGCTTCCAGAGCGTGATGTTCGACAAGGACACCCTGATCGTCTCCTACGATCCGCGCCGTGGTGAGTTGCGTGGCCCGCGCAAAAAAGGCGTCGATTACAAGGCCCAGGGCCTGGGGGACTGCATCGACTGCACGATGTGCGTACAGGTGTGCCCGACCGGTATCGACATCCGCGACGGCCTGCAGATCGAGTGCATCGGCTGCGCCGCCTGTATCGACGCCTGCGACAACATCATGGACAAGATGGACTACCCACGCGGCCTGATCAGCTACACCACCGAGCACAACCTGTCAGGGCAGAAAACCCACAAGCTGCGCCCGCGCCTGATTGGTTATGCACTGGTGCTGCTGGCGATGATCAGCCTGTTGGTGGCAGCATTCTTCATGCGTTCGCTGGTGGGTTTCGACGTGAGCAAGGACCGTGTGCTGTATCGCGAAAACGCCGAAGGCCGCATCGAAAACGTCTACAGCCTAAAGATCATGAACAAGGACCAGCGCGACCACACCTACGTGCTCGATGCGTCCGGATTGCCAGACCTCAAGCTGCAAGGTCGCCGCGAAATCAAGGTCGCTGCTGGTGATATCGTCAGCATGCCGGTCGAGCTCTCGAGTGCCCCAGAACAGTTGCCGTCGAGTACCAACGAGGTGAAATTCATCCTCACCGATGCCGATGACGCCAGCGTCCATATTGAAGCCAAGAGCCGATTCATCGGCCCCCAAGTTCGTTAGAAGAGAGCAGAACAATGTCCGTAGCCACTGCCGCAAGCCCCTGGTACAAGCACCTCTGGCCCTGGATCATTATTGGGATCCTGGCCTGTTCGGTGACGTTGACCCTGTCCATGGTGACCATCGCGGTGAACAACCCGGATAACTTGGTCAACGACAACTACTACGAGGCCGGCAAAGGCATCAACCGCTCCCTGGACCGCGAACTGCTGGCCCAGACCCTGCAACTGCGCGCCAAGGTGCACCTGGATGAACTGACCGGTGAAGTCGAAGTGAACCTCACCGGCAACAGCAACCCGACCACCCTGGAATTGAACCTGATTTCCCCGACGCAGCCGGAGAAGGATCGCAAGATCAACCTGGCCCGCAGCGACAGCGAACCCGGTCGCTACATCGGCCAGGTCACCGACAAGGTCGAAGGTCGTCGCTTCGTCGAGTTGCTGGGTGTGGAAGGCGACCGTACCTGGCGCATGTTCGAAGAAGAACAGGTCAGCCACGACAAGGACTTGCTGCTGGGCGATGAACCGTTGCAGGGTGCCGAAGACCTGAAAAAATAAACACCTGCGCTTCGCGCATCGCCGGCAAGCCGGCTCTTACAAGGGACCGCGTTAGACCTGTAGGAGCCGGCTTGCCGGCGATGAGGCCTTCCCAGCCGACTAAGATTCATACCCATGACCAGCCCAATCCCCTGCTACCACTGCGCCCTGCCTGTTCCGCCGGGCAGCCGCTTCACCGCAGTGATCCTCGGCGAACGCCGCGAGCTTTGTTGCCCAGGCTGCCAGGCGGTGGCCGAAGCCATTGTGGCCGGCGGCCTGGAAAGCTATTACCAGCACCGTAGCGAAGCCTCGGCCAACCCAGAGGCATTGCCGGTGCAGTTGGTGGATGAGCTGGCGCTGTACGACCGCGCCGATGTGCAGAAACCCTTTGTGCGCCACGAAGGCGAACTCGCCGAAGCCACCCTGTTGATGGAAGGCATCAGCTGCGCGGCCTGCGGCTGGCTGATCGAAAAACACCTGCGCAGCCTGCCCGCCGTGGCCGAGGCGCGGCTGAACCTGTCCAACCATCGACTGCAGGTGCGTTGGGCAGACGGCCAACTGCCGCTAAGCCAACTGCTCAGCGAGTTGCGCCACATCGGCTACGCCGCCCACCCCTATCAGCCGGACCGCGCCGCCGAGCAACTGGCCAGCGAAAACCGTCTGGCCCTGCGCCAACTGGGCGTGGCCGGCCTGCTGTGGTTCCAAGCGATGATGGCAACCATGGCCACCTGGCCGGAATTCAATATCGATCTGAGCCCGGAGCTGCACGTGATCCTGCGCTGGGTGGCAATGTTTCTGACAACGCCCATCGTGTTCTACAGCTGCGCACCGTTTTTCAAGGGCGCTATGCGCGACGTACGCACGCGTCACCTGACCATGGACGTTTCGGTGTCATTGGCTATCGGTGGCGCCTATCTGGCGGGGATCTGGACCGCGATCACCGGCGTGGGCGAGCTGTATTTCGATGCGGTGGGCATGTTTGCGCTGTTCCTGTTGGCCGGTCGCTACCTTGAGCGCCGCGCCCGCGAGCGCACGGCCGCCGCCACCGCACAGCTGGTGAACCTGTTGCCCGCCTCGTGCCTGCGGCTCAAGGCCGATGGCCAGAGTGAACGCATCCTGCTCCCGGAACTGGCACTGGGCGATCGAGTCCTGGTGCATCCAGGCGCTGTGCTGCCAGCCGATGGCGTGATCCTTGATGGGCAATCGAGCGTCGATGAATCCCTGCTCACCGGCGAGTACCTGCCGCAGCCCCGCCAGACCGGCGACGCGGTCACCGCAGGCACCCTCAATGTCGAAAGCGCGCTGACCGTCGAAGTACGCGCCTTGGGCCACGACACACGCTTGTCCGCCATCGTTCGCCTGCTGGAGCGGGCCCAGGCCGAGAAACCGCGCCTGGCGCAGATCGCCGACCGTGCCGCGCAGTGGTTCCTGTTGTGCTCGTTGATCGCCGCAGTGTTGATCGGCCTGCTGTGGTGGGAACTGGATTCGTCGCGGGCGTTCTGGATTGTGCTGGCGATGCTGGTGGCGACCTGCCCCTGCGCGCTGTCCCTCGCCACCCCCACCGCCCTCACCGCCGCCACCGGCACCTTGCACAAACTCGGCCTGCTGTTGACCCGCGGGCATGTGCTGGAAGGCTTGAATCAGATCGACACGGTGATTTTCGACAAGACCGGCACCCTCACCGAAGGGCGCCTGGCGCTGAGAGCCATCCGCCCCCTGGGCAGCTTGAGCACCGACCTGTGCCTGAGCCTCGCCGCTGCCCTGGAAAACCGCTCCGAACACCCGATTGCCCGCGCCTTTGGCCGTGCGCCACTGGCCGCCGATGAAGTCATCAGTTCGCCAGGGCTGGGCCTTGAAGGGCGTGTCGGCGAGCGCGTATTGCGCATTGGCCAACCGGGTTTTGTCTGCGAACTCAGTGGTTGCCCGATCCCAGCCGCGCCTGAGGTTTCGGGCCAATGGCTGCTGCTCGGCGACCGTGAAGGCGCCCTGGCCTGGTTCGTCCTCGATGACCGTCTGCGCAGTGACGCGCCGGCCCTGCTCGCCGCGTGCAAGGCACGTGGCTGGCGCACGCTGTTGCTGTCCGGCGACAGTTCGCCGATGGTCGCCAGCGTCGCCGCCGAACTGGGGATCGACGAAGCCCACGGCGGCTTGCGCCCCGATGACAAGCTGCACGTACTGCAACAACTGCACAAGGAAGGCCGCAAGGTGCTGATGCTCGGCGACGGGGTCAACGATGTGCCAGTCCTCGCCGCCGCCGATATCAGCGTGGCCATGGGCACGGCCACCGACCTGGCCAAGACCAGCGCCGACGCGGTCTTGCTGTCCAATCGCCTGGACGCCCTCGTACAAGCCTTTACCCTGGCGCGGCGCACCCGCCGAGTGATCATTGAGAACCTGCTGTGGGCCGGGCTGTACAATGGCCTTATGCTGCCGTTCGCCGCCCTGGGTTGGATCACCCCGATCTGGGCCGCAGTGGGCATGTCCCTCAGTTCGTTGACCGTGGTGCTCAATGCCCTGCGCCTGACTCGCCTGCCGAGCGCGCCAACGGTCCGAGCCCCCTCAGTAACCCGCCCGCTGCCGGTGTGAGCCGCACGACCATGGAGTGCAGATGCCAGCTTTATACGTGATGATTCCGGCGGCGCTGCTGTTAGTGGGCGTGGCCATCTACATCTTTTTCTGGGCGGTGGACAGCGGTCAGTACGACGACCTCGACGGCCCGGCCCATAGCGTGCTGTTCGACGACCAGGACCCGAACCACCTGGCCGGCATCGAAGAGGCCAACCACTCCGAACAACCGCCGAAAGACCCGCCCCATGCTTGAACTGGCGCCACTGCTGGTCTCCGCGCTGATCCTCGGCCTGCTCGGCGGCGGCCATTGCCTGGGCATGTGCGGTGGCCTGATGGGCGCGCTGACCCTGGCCATCCCCAGGGAGCAGCGTGGTCGCCGGTTTAAACTGCTGCTGGCCTACAACCTGGGGCGCATCTTCAGCTATACCGCTGCCGGGGTGTTGATCGGCCTGGCCGGTTGGGCAGTGGCGAACAGCCCGGCGGCGATGTTCATGCGCGTACTGGCCGGGTTGTTGTTGATCAGCATGGGCCTGTACCTGGCCGGCTGGTGGAGCGGCCTCACCCGTATCGAAAGCCTCGGACGCGGCCTGTGGCGCTACATCCAGCCAGTCGCCAACCGTTTGCTGCCGGTGTCCAGCGTACCGCGCGCCTTGCTACTGGGCGCGCTGTGGGGCTGGTTGCCGTGCGGATTGGTCTACAGCACGCTGCTATGGGCAGCGAGCCAGGGCAATGCACTGGACAGCGGGTTGCTGATGCTGGCGTTCGGGCTGGGGACCTGGCCGGTGCTGTTGGCTACCGGCCTAGCCGCCGAACGGGTCACTGCATTATTGCGCAAACGCAGCGTGCGGATGACCGGTGGCGTGCTGGTCATACTCTTCGGTATCTGGACGTTGCCCGGCCCGCACCAGCACTGGTTGATGGGCCATTAAAGCGCCATGTGGCATAGCGCCGCTCCCCGTTGATGCAAATCAAGATGCCATCCCCGCCACGCCCCTAGACTCGGCCCACTAGCCTATCCGGGGGAACGCCCGCATGCTCGACGCCATTCGTTGGGACACCAATCTGATTCACCGCTACGACCTGGCGGGACCGCGTTACACGTCCTACCCCACCGCCGTACAATTCGACAGCCAGGTCGGCACTTTCGACCTGCTCCACGCCCTGCGCGACAGCCGCAAAGCCGTGCGACCGTTGTCGCTGTATGTGCATGTGCCGTTCTGCGCGAACATCTGCTACTACTGCGCTTGCAACAAGGTCATCACCAAGGACCGTGGCCGCGCCCAGGCCTACCTGCAACGCCTGGAGCAAGAGATCCAACTGGTGGCCTGCCACCTCGATCCGAAACAGCGGGTTGAGCAACTGCACTTCGGCGGCGGCACCCCGACCTTTCTTAGCCACGATGAACTGCGCCAGGTCATGGGCTGCCTGCGCCAGCACTTCAATTTGCTGGATGACGATTCCGGCGACTACGGCATCGAGATCGACCCCCGTGAAGCGGACTGGGCGACCATGGGCCTGCTGCGTGAACTTGGCTTCAACCGCGTGAGCATCGGCCTGCAAGACCTTGACCCCGAGGTACAACGGGCAGTGAATCGCCTGCAGAGCCTGGAGGAAACCCGTGCGGTCATCGATGCGGCGCGCACCCTGCAATTTCGCTCGATCAATATCGACCTGATCTACGGCTTGCCCAAGCAAACACCGATCAATTTTGCGCGCACCGTGGAAGAAGTCATCAGGCTGCAACCCGACCGTCTGTCGGTGTTCAATTACGCGCATCTGCCGGAGCGTTTCATGCCCCAGCGGCGTATCAGCACCGACGAACTGCCCTCCCCTGCGTCAAAGCTCTTGATGCTGCAAACCACCATCGAGCAACTGACCCAGGCCGGCTACCGCTACATCGGCATGGACCATTTCGCCCTGCCCGACGACGAGTTGGCCATTGCCCAGGAAGAAGGCACCCTGCAACGCAACTTCCAGGGCTACACCACCCACGGCCACTGCGACTTGATCGGGCTCGGGGTGTCGGCGATCAGCCAGATCGGTGACCTGTACTGCCAGAACAGCAGCGACCTCAACGGCTATCAGAACACCCTGGCCGGCGCGCAACTGGCTACCAGTCGCGGCCTGGTCTGCACCACGGACGATCGGTTGCGGCGGGAAGTAATCCAGCAGTTGATCTGCAATTTCAGCCTGGCATTCGAGACGATCGAGCAGGCCTTCAACATCGACTTTCGCGGGTATTTCGACGACATCTGGCCGCAACTGACGGCGATGGCCGAGGATGGCCTGATCGAACTCGACGCCCAAGGCATTCGCGTGTTGCCAGCCGGGCGACTGCTGGTGCGTTCGGTGTGCATGGTGTTCGATGCCTATCTGGAGCACCAGAACAGGCAGCGATTTTCCCGGGTGATTTGATTACATCGACAGCGAGGCAGTCTTCATCGAATCCTCGGCACTCATCCCTTTCATCGACTTAGCGAGTGAAGTCTGGGCCGACATCAGGCCCGCCTGCAGAGAACTGATCTCGCTCTGCAAAGCGCTGGCCTTTGCGCGGGCCTCTTCAGGGGAAAGATTAGTGGCCGCTGCAACAGCCGCCAGCTCGGCCTGTTTTTCGGCGATCTGTTGTTTCAACTGACGGATCATTTTCAGCACTTGTTTGACGTTGTCGTCCAGGCCACTTTCATCGATATCCGCATTGGAGCTCTTGGCTGCACCGGCGGCCTTGAATGCATCGGCGGAAATAGTCACCGTCACACCTTCCACCACTTTGGGTGCAGTGGTCGTTTCAACTTCAGGTGCTTTTTCCTGGGCCTCAGCCGCTGGCTTTGCATCCGGCACCGTCGGAATGCGGATGGCAGGGTTGTAGGCAGCTATAACAGACATGATCCAAGCTCCGACTCAATAGGTATGCCGGCTGTATCGGCCCCGATACAAAAACCTTTATACCGCTGCCGGTTTTTTGTACAGGCTGGCCTCACCGCCCCCCAGTGCGTTACCCTTACGTCTTATGTGTGTTTTCCCACAAGGATTTAAGAAATGTCCGAGCCAGTTAAACTGCGCGCTCACAGCCAGGCTCATTGCAAGGATTGCAGCCTGGCGCCCCTCTGCTTGCCACTTTCGTTGAATTTGGAAGACATGGATGCGCTGGACGACATCGTTAAACGTGGCCGCCCGCTGAAAAAAGGCGAGTTCCTGTTTCGCCAGGGCGACAAGTTCGATTCCGTTTATGCAGTACGTTCGGGTGCGTTGAAGACGTTCAGCCTGAGCGACAGTGGCGAAGAGCAGATCACCGGTTTCCACCTGCCCAGCGAACTGGTGGGCTTGTCGGGCATGGACACCGAGATTCATCCAGTGTCGGCCCAGGCGCTGGAGACTACATCCGTTTGCGAAATCCCCTTCGAACGCCTGGACGAACTGGCCCTGCAGTTGCCACAACTGCGCCGTCAGTTGATGCGTGTGATGAGCCGCGAGATCCGTGACGACCAGCAAATGATGCTGCTGCTGTCGAAGAAAACCGCCGACGAGCGCATCGCGACCTTCCTGGTCAACCTGTCGGCGCGGTTCCGTGCCCGTGGTTTCTCGGCCAACCAGTTCCGCCTGAGCATGTCGCGCAATGAAATCGGCAACTACCTGGGCCTCGCGGTGGAAACCGTGTCCCGTGTGTTTACCCGCTTCCAGCAAAACGAACTGATCGCCGCCGAAGGTAAAGAAGTGCATATCCTCGACCCGATCCAGTTGTGTGCGCTGGCCGGTGGCTCGCTAGAAGGTTGATGCAGACACTTGCGGCCGCGCCATCCGGCAAGGCCGCAGGTATACTTCGAGTCCGTTTCCAGCCCCAGGACTCTTCGACGATGACCTTCGATTCGTTCGACATCAAATCCCTGATCCGCCCCGTCATCGACTTCCCCAAGCCTGGGGTGATCTTCCGTGACATCACGCCATTGTTCCAATCGCCCCGCGCCCTGCGCCTGGTGGCGGACAGCTTTGCCCATCGGTATGTCGAGGCCGAGTTCACGCATATCGGCGCGATGGATGCGCGGGGTTTCCTGATCGGTTCGATCATCGCCTACCAACTGAACAAGCCGCTGATCCTGTTCCGCAAGCAAGGCAAGCTGCCGGCTGACGTGCTGGCCGAGGGTTACCAGACCGAGTACGGCGAAGCGTTCCTCGAAGTGCATGCCGACAGCCTGTGCGAGGGCGATTCGGTATTGATGTTCGATGACCTGATAGCCACTGGCGGCACCCTGATCGCGGCGGCGAACCTGGTGCGGCGCATGGGCGCGAAGATCTTTGAAGCGGCGGCGATTATTGATCTGCCGGAACTGGGTGGGTCGCAGCGTCTGGAAGACATGGGGATTCCGACGTTTTGTTTGACGCAATTTGCGCTGACCGAACAGTGATCAAAGCCCCATCTGCTTGCTGATGATTTCATTCATCACTTCGCGGGTACCGCCACCGATGGACAGGATGCGGTTGTCGCGGTATAGCCGCTCCACCAGGCTACCGCGCATGTAACCCTGGCCCCCGAGGATCTGTACCGCGTCGTAGGTGACGCGGTCGGCGGTGTCGGTGGCAAGGTTCTTGGCCATGGAAATTTCCTTGATCACGCTGATACCGGCGGCCATCTTTGCCGCCTGCCGGTAGGTGAATTCGCGGGAGACTTCCACGGCGGTGGCCATTTCCGCCAGGCGATGCTTGATCACCTGGAATTTGCCAATGGGTTTGCCGAAGGCTTCGCGCTCGGCGGCCCATTTGAGGCTTTCCTCTAGGGCCAACTGCGCGGTCATGTTGGCCATGAGCGCCAGGGCCAGGCGCTCGCTCTGGAAGTTGCCCATGATGCAGGCAAAGCCCATGTTTTCAGCGCCGATCAGGTTGCCGACGGGCACGCGGCAATCGTCGAAGAACAATTCAGCGGTGTCCGACGCCCACCAGCCCATTTTCTTCAGAGGCTGGCCAACGGTAAAACCGGGGGTGTCTTTTTCGATCAGCAGCAGGCTGATGCCGGCAAATCCCGGTCCACCCGTGCGCACGGCCACGGTGTAGAAGTCGGCGCGGCTGCCGCTGGTGATGAAGGTCTTGCTGCCGCTGACGCGGTAATGGTCGCCCTCGCGAACGGCACGGGTTTGCAGGCTGGCCACATCCGAACCGCCGCCCGGCTCGGTGACCGCCAGGGCGATGATCTTTTCACCGGACAGGACCTGCGGCACCACGCGCTCGCGCACCTCGGGCCGGGCCCATTTGACGATAGGCGGCAAGCCAATATCCAATGAACCCAACCCTGCGACGACGCCGCCAGAGCCGCAACGCATCAATTCTTCGCTGGCAGCCACCTTGGCGAACAGATCACCTTCATGACTGCCACCGAGAGCTTCGGGGTAGCCGATGCCAAGAATCCCCGCCGCGCCGGCCTTGAGGTACAGCTCGCGGGGAAAGCTTTCCGCCTCCTCCCACTGTTCGATGCCCGGCAACATCTCGCGCTCGACGAAACGGCGCACGCTGTCGCGGACCAATTGGTGGCTGGGGTCGAAGTAGTCCTGATAGGCAGACATCGGCAAGCTCCACGGTGAGGTGGAGCGAACTTACCAAGCGCTTGCTTGGTTATCAAGACATGTACAACTTTTACCAACAACTCAATGCCAATGTGGGAGCGGTGAACCTTAGAGGGCGATGGGTTTGCGGCCGGCGAAGGAATGCGCCAACGTTCCACCGTCCACCAACTCCAGCTCGCCACCCAACGGTACGCCATGGGCAATACGCGAGGTGATCAAGCCTTTGTTGGTCAGCAATTGCGCAATGTAGTGCGCGGTCGCCTCACCTTCCACCGTCGGGTTGGTGGCGAGGATCACTTCAGTGAAAGTGCCCTGTTCTTCAATGCGCGCCACCAGTTGCGGAATGCCGATGGCTTCCGGGCCCAGACCGTCCAGCGGCGACAGGTGGCCCTTGAGTACGAAGTAACGGCCGCGATAGCCGGTCTGCTCCACCGCGTACACATCCATCGGCCCTTCTACCACGCACAGCAGCGTGTCGTCGCGGCGTGGGTCGGCGCATTGCGGGCAGAGTTCTTCTTCAGTGAGGGTGCGACACTGGCGACAGTGACCGACACCGGTCATGGCCTGGCTCAAGGCCTGGGCCAACCGGGCGCCGCCGCTGCGATCACGCTCCAGCAGTTGCAGCGCCATACGCTGGGCGGTTTTCTGGCCGACACCCGGCAAAATGCGCAGGGCGTCGATCAGTTGGCGAATCAGGGGGCTGAAGCTCATGGGCGAAGGGTCCGACAAAACAACGAGACGCGGTTTATACCCGCGCCCCGGATAAGCGTCAAATGCGCACGACCAACTTGCCGAAGTTGCGCCCTTCCAACAGACCGATAAAGGCCTCGGGCGCCCGCTCCAGGCCCTCGACCACATCCTCGCGGAACTTGATCTTGCCGTCGCGCACCCACGGCGCCATGGCGCTTTGGAATTCGGGCTGGCGATCACCGTAGTCATCGAACACGATAAAGCCCTGGATCTGCACGCGCTTGGTCAGCAGCGTGCGCTGCAGCGCCGGCAACCGGTCGGGGCCGCTGGGTGCTTCATGGGCGTTGTAGCCGGCGATCAACCCGCACAGCGGAATCCGGGCCTTGGGATTAAGCAAGGGCACCACGGCGTCGAATACCTTGCCGCCGACGTTCTCGAAATAGATGTCGACGCCCTTGAAGCAGGCGTGGGCCAATTCGTCGGCGAAGTGTGCACTTTTGTGGTCGACGCAGGCATCGAAGCCCAACTCCTCCACCACGTAGCGGCACTTGTCCGCGCCCCCTGCGATCCCGACCACGCGCAAGCCCTTGAGCTTGGCCACCTGCCCCACCACCGAGCCCACTGCGCCGGACGCTGCGGCGACGACCAGGGTTTCCCCGGTTTTGGGCTGGCCAATATCCATCAGGCCCATGTAGGCGGTCATGCCCGGCATGCCCAGCACACCCAGGGCCATGGACGGGCTGGCCAGGCCCTTGGGCACCGGCATCAGGTTCCGGCCATCGGAGATGCTATGGCTCTGCCAGCCGGTGGAACCGACTACCAGGTCACCCACTTCGAATTTCGGATTGCGCGATTGCTCGATACGGCTGACAGCGCCACCGGTCATCACTTCATCGATTTCCACCGGAGCGGCGTAGGACGGTGCGTCGCTCATACGTCCACGCATGTAAGGGTCCAAAGACAGGTACAACGTCTTCAGCAGGACTTGGCCGTCTGCCAACTCCGGTAGATTCACGCGCTCCAGGCGGAAATTTTCCGGGGTCGGTGCGCCTTGGGGGCGTGAGACCAGGACAATGCGCTGGTTCAGGGTTGGTTCTTGAGGCATGAAAGGGCTCCTTTATCGAATCCATCGGTATAGGGTGCAGACCATGCGTGCCGTGCCAGGGTTCGATCAGATTCGGCACAAACAAAAATGCCAGGCACAAGGCCTGGCATTGGAGTCTAGCTAAAGCTACCGGATCAGAACGGCAGCTTCATGCCCGGTGGCAATTGCATGCCAGCGGTCACACCGCCCATTTTTTCCTGGCTGTTGGCTTCGATCTTGCGCACGGCGTCGTTGACGGCGGCAGCGAACAAGGCTTCGAGCATTTCCAAGTCATCTTCACCGACGCCTGGCAATACGCTTGGGTCGATGCTCACGCGCTTGATGTCGTGACGACCGGTCATCACCACGCTGACCATATCGCCACCGGCTTTACCGGTGACTTCGGCGTTGGCCAGTTCTTCCTGCATCTTGGCCATTTTTTCCTGCATCTGCTGCGCCTGCTTCATCAGGCCGGCCATGCCACCTTTCATCATGGGAATCACCTCAAAGTACGTGGATCAAGTTAGTAGCCCGGTGTCAGGACGCCTGGGGCACCGGGGCTTCGACAGGTTCAATAGTATCGTGACGGACGACCGCACCGAACTGTTGCATCATTTGCTGGATGAGCGGATCACCGTGGATCGAGTCCTCGGCCTCACGCTGACGGTTGATACGCCGGCGGGTCGCGGCCTGGGCCGGGGTTTCCTGCTCCGGCTTGATCAGCTCGATGGTAATGGTCAGCGTGCGCTCATGGTACTGGTTCAGTGCGTCATTCAGGCGGCGTTGCTGGGTCGCGTTGAACAGGGCGCTGTGGGCCGGGTCCAGGTGCAGCAGCCAGTGATCGCCATCGATGGAAATCAGCGTGCAGTTCGCGGCGATGCTACCGGTCATGCCGGAAATCGGCAGCTTCGGAAACAATTCCAGCCATTGCAGGGCCAGGCCGGTGGCCGGCGCGGCAGCGGGTTCCGCCTCAGGCTCGGGGGCCGGCTCGGCGGTGTGTTCGCTGGCCAGATCGTCCAAGTAGCTGTAGGCCGAATCCATGTCCGGCTCGATGTAGTCTTCGTCCAGCGGCGGTTCGTCGTCGAGGTCGATGCCCGGCGTGGCGGCTTCCACTTGGGCCACGGTCGGCTCGGGAACCGGCGCCGACACCCATTCGGGCGCGTCCGGCACCACACTGTCCGGGGTCGGCGTGGGCATCGGGGTCAGCTCGGGCTGCTCGCCGATGGTTTCCAGCACGGGCTCCACGGCGGGCGCTTGCTCGGCTTCGACTTCAGCGTCTACCGGGTCATTCCAAGGCAGGTCTACAACCGGTTCAGGTTCGACGACGGATTCGGGCTCGATCACCGGCGCAGCGACCACAGGCTCAGGCTCGGGCGCCGCAGCAACCGGCGCAGGCGCAGGCGCAGCAACCACTGGCGCAACCACCGCCGCGCCAGCCACTGGTTTGGCGGAATCAACTGTGGCCTGGCTGATCCCCACTGGCTTTAGCGGCTGTCTCGGCGCATCGGCCGAATCGGCGGGCCGGAACGCCAGCATCCGCAGCAGCACCATTTCAAAGCCACCACGCGGGTCAGGCGCCAGCGGCAGGTCGCGGCGGCCAATCAGGCCCATCTGGTAGTAGAACTGTACATCTTCGGCCGGCAACGCCTGGGCCAGGGCCAACACACGGTCGCGGTCGCCATGGCCGTTGTCGACACCCTCAGGCAGCGCCTGGGCGATAGCAACGCGGTGCAGCACATTGAGGATTTCCGAGAGCACGCCGTTCCAGTCCGGGCCTTGCTCCGACAGGTGACGCACAGCTTCGAGCAACGCCTTGGCGTCGCCTTCGATCAGCGCATGCAGCACGTCGAATACCTGGCCGTGGTCGAGGGTGCCAAGCATGGCGCGCACATCAGCGGCCATGACCTTGCCTTCACCAAAGGCGATGGCCTGGTCGGTGAGGCTCATGGCATCACGCATCGAGCCATCGGCAGCGCGGCCGAGCAGCCACAGCGCGTCGTCTTCGAACGGTACGTTCTCGACGCCCAGCACGTGGGTCAAATGCTCGACCACCCGCTCGGGGGTCATGTTTTTCAGCGAGAACTGCAAGCACCGCGACAGAATCGTTGCAGGAAGTTTCTGCGGGTCGGTGGTGGCCAGGATGAATTTGACGTAGGGCGGCGGCTCTTCCAGGGTTTTCAACAAGGCGTTGAAGGAATGGCTGGAGAGCATGTGCACTTCGTCGATCAGGTAGACCTTGAAGCGGCCACGGCTCGGCGCGTACTGCACGTTGTCGAGCAGCTCGCGGGTGTCTTCGACCTTGGTGCGGCTCGCGGCGTCGATCTCGATCAGGTCGACGAAACGCCCTTCGTCGATTTCCTTGCACACCGAACAGGTGCCGCACGGCGTCGAAGTAATACCGGTTTCACAGTTCAGGCATTTGGCGATGATGCGCGCAATGGTGGTTTTGCCCACCCCCCGCGTACCAGTGAACAGGTAGGCGTGGTGCAGCCGCTGGCTGTCCAAGGCATTGATCAGAGCCTTGAGCACATGGGTCTGGCCGACCATTTCGCGGAACGAGCGCGGACGCCATTTACGTGCAAGAACCTGATAACTCATCGAAAACCGTCGCAACTGGGAAACAGAAGCCGGTAATGCTAGCGGAGCAAGGGGGAAATTGCATCCGGCACGCTTGCCTAATCTGACTAAGCTCATGTGACTGGCCCCGAAAAGGCCTGAACCCGGAGAGCTTATGCGCGCAGTCCTGGGCGTTTTATGGATGATTGCCACGGCCAGCCTTGCAGCGCCCGCACCGCTGCGCTTCTCGGTTTCCGACAGTTGGGCGATGCCCATGGTGCAACTGGAAGATGGCCGGCCTACCCAGGGCATTTGGTATGACGTGATGTTAAGCCTGGCCACCCAGGTCGGCCGCCCTGCGCAATTCCATGTACTGGCACGGGCGCGCATCTCCAGCGCCATGGAACACGGTGATATCGATGTGCGCTGTTATGTCACCCAGGCCTGGGTCGACGACCAGTCCGGCGACTACACCTGGAGCATTCCGCTGATGGTGCAGCGCAACCTGTTGGTCAGCACCCACATTCCCCCGCACCCCATACACATCGACCAGCTCGCGCCGCAAGCCATCGGCACCGTGCTCAATTACCGCTACGTCACCCTCGACCCGCTGTTTGCCGGCGGCCAACTCAGCCGCGACGATGCGCGCAGCGAAGAGCAGGTGCTGCACAAACTGGTGGCCGGGCGTTTCAAGTTCGCAGTGGTCAATGAATGGATACTCGACCGCTTCAACCAGCGGATGCCGGTGGGCAAACGCCTGCACAAGGTGGCGGTGATCGATGAACAGAACCTGGGCTGCACCGTACGCAATGACCCGAACGTGCCGGTGCAGTTGATCCTGCGTACCTTGTTGCGGATGAAGATGTCGGGCGAGATCGACCAGATCATCCAGCTGTACACCGGAGAGACTCCTGACAGGAACTGACAGCACTGCCTTATAGACTCGGCTCCCTCACCACACGCGCTGCCAAGGAGCCCGCATGCACACCGTCGCCCATTACTTTTTGCTCTACGTCGACAGCCCGGCCACCAGCGCCAACTTCTATAGCCGCCTGCTGGACAAGCCGCCGGTGGAACTCAACCCGAAGTTCGCCTTGTTCATTCTCGACAATGGCGTGAAGCTGGGACTGTGGTCACGCCATACCGTGCAACCGGCAGCGCAGTTCACGGGCGGTGGCGGCGAAGTGGGGTTGTCCCTGGCCGACAAGGCCGCCGTGGATGCCCTGCACAACCTGTGGGTAGAGCGCGGCGCAACGATTATCCAGTCACCGACCCCCCTAGATTTCGGCTACACCTTCGTCGCCGAGGACCTCGACGGCCACCGCCTGCGCGCGTTTTGCCTGAGCGAGTGACCGCCAGCGCCCTTCCAGGCTGATGGCGGCCACGCTGGCCAACACGATCAAACCGCCCAGCACCACTTGCAGGGCGATGTGCTCGCCCAGCAGCGTCGCCGCCATCGTCATGGCCACGGGCGGGATCAGGTACATCGCCACCGAGGCACGGCTGACCTCGACATGTTTCAACACATAACCCCAGGCCAGGTACGCCAGGGCACTGGGGAAGATCCCCAGCACCAGCACCGCGAGGTTTTCCGGCAATGGCGCCTGCATCATGGCAGCGGGCAGGCCCGGTAGATTCACGCAGAGCATCAAGGTGCCCGCCCACACCATGTAACACGCCATGGTCAACGGGCTATAGCGATGGGCATAGTGTTTCTGGATGGCGAAGTACAGGCTCCACGACACCGCCGCCAACAGGATCAACAAACCGCGCGGATCGATATCGCCCAGGCCGTGATCGCCCCAGATCACCACCAGCACACCCAGCAGGCCGAGCAACACACAGCTCCAACGCCAGACGCTGATCCGCTCCTTCAAGCAGAAGAACGCGATTAACACACTGAACAGTGGCGCCGATTGCGCCAGCACGCTGGACGCCGCTGCCGTCACGAATTGCTGTCCGTAATTGAGGCTGGTGTGATGCAGGAACACCCCGAAAAAACTCAACACCAGCAGCCACGGCAGATCCCGCAGGCGCGGCCTGCCAATGCCCATCACCAGTGCCACACACGCCATGAACATCGAGGCAATCAAGAACCGCAGCAACGCCAACTGGCCAGGGCTGTAGCTGTGCAGCCCCATGTGCACGCCAATCGGCGAATAGGCCCAACAGAGGATGACGCTGGCGATGACTAGCGTAAGCTTCAGGGGTGACGGGGTGTTCATCGACGGCATCCGAAAACAAAGAAGGAATACCGTCAGTCTTGGCCCGCACAAGACGCAGGACAATTAACCGTTTCTGACTTCTGAAATCACTGGAACTGAGCAATGGAACTGGCCCAACTGAAAATGGTGCGAGCCGTGGCGCAAACCGGCAGCGTGGCCCAGGCCGCCGTGCACTTGCATTGCGTGCCGTCCAACATCACTACGCGGATAAAGCAACTGGAAAGCGAGTTGGGCACGCCGCTGTTCATTCGAGCCGGGCGTGGGCTGGCAATCAGTGCGGCGGGGGAGATTTTCCTCGAATACTGCGAACGCATCCTGGCCTTGGTGGACGAATCCAAACGCGCCGTGGACGCCAACGCCATACCCCGTGGCACCCTGCGCATCGGCGCAGTGGAGTCCAGCGCCAGTGGCCGTCTGCCGCCGCTGCTGGCGGAATACCACCGACGCTACCCGGATGTCAGCCTGGAACTGGTGACCGGCGCCTGGGGCGAGCTGCTCGATGACCTGCAACACCATCGCCTGGATGTGGCGCTGGTGGCCGCTGGCAACAAACGCGCAAAGCTCGAACACAGCGTGGTCTACAGCGAGCGCCTAGTGCTGATCGCCAGCGCCTCCAGCGAACCGATCCGCAGCGCCGAAGACCTGGCCGGCCGCACCTTGCTGGTATGGCCACCGGGTTGCCCCTATCGGGCAGCGCTGGAGAACTGGGTCAAGCCCCATGCGTTCAAGCCGACCATTGCCAGCTATGCCAGTTGGGGCACGATCATTGGTTGCGTGAGTGCCGGGATTGGCGTGGCGCTGGCGCCGGAAGGCATCCTGGCCCGCTATGAGCAGGCCAATCAGCTGGCATCGTACCGGTTCGATGAACTGCAGGCGGTGGACAACCTGCTGTTCTGGCACAAGGACACCCAGCGGCATCTGGCACGGGATGCGTTTGCCGGGTTACTCCGCGAAATATTCGGTTGATGAAGATCCAAAATGTGGGAGCGGGCTTGCTCGCGAAAGCGGTGGCTCAGTCACTGCATCCAGCGACTGACACTCCGTATTCGCGAGCAAGCCCGCTCCCACATCTAGATTTTTGCCGTTTTCGAGATCAGCTTTTGGGGGCCGCCAACCGCGCGTATTGATCCTGGCTGATCCACCCCGTAAACGAGCGACCCTCTGCGTTGATGAACTCGACCTGGGCCCAGCCATCCTTGAATGCCAGCACACCGACCACGTCGTTCTTGACGATGTAGGGACGTTTAGCCGCCTTGGCACTTGGATTTTTCAGCAGGTAAGCCTTGTCGGCTGAGACCTTGACCAGGCCGATCCATTTTTTGCTGGCGGTCTGGGTCAGGTCCAGGCCGGTGGCAATTTCCGGCATCAGCACATTGAGGCAACCCGGATGCTGACGGCCTTCTGCCACGGTGAGGGTCACGCCGTCCGAAGAAGGCGCCACGCTGCCGGGATAGGCAGTGTCGTTCCAGGTGGTCAGCGCTGAGGGCTTGCCTTGCAGGTAGAACGTGCAGCTGCGAGTAACGCCCTCGCCCATCTCTTCCGCGTAATAGCCTTCCACCTGATGCTCAGGCGTCACCGCCAGCATCAGCCCTTCGTATTTTCCGGAATGCAATGCAGGCGAACCGGCAAATACGGGGACAACGGCGCACAACGACAACACACCCACTGCTAGAAAACGGATCATCTTATTTTTTTCCTTCAAGTTTCTCGTAGGCTTCTTTCATCAGGACGTCATAGTTGCCGTAGTCCTTGCCGTTATAGTTACGGGCCATCGAAGTGAAATCCTTGGCTTTCATGGCCGTCATCAACGCCGGGCTGTTAGCGCAAAACGCGAGGAACGCCTTCAGTTGGTTACCGACATTCACTTTTAATGCCGCGGCAAACTCAAACACCGTTTTGTAACCGCATGAGGCGTAGTTGAACCCCATGGTCTGAAACATGCCCCACGACGCCGACATCAACGCCGCTTCCTGGTCCAGGGCGAATGCAGTGGCCATGGTTTCCCAGGCCTTGACCTGATCCTTGTTATTGACCTGCCACTGCGGCCCGGCCTTTCTCACATAGATGTACGAAAGCAGCGGATGCGCCTGGTCGTAGATATGCTTGGTGTACTTGCGAAATTGGTGCCCTTCAAACGCAATGATCGGTAACTTGGCCGGCCCGAATCCCGAGCGACCACCGGACTCCACCGTGGCGAAGGCCCTGATGACATTCACCGAAATGCCGTTGCCTAACTGCTTGGCGGCATTCTGAAAATCGGTATCGGTGAGCGTCATGCCGCCATCGCACGTGGCCTGGAGCATCAATTGGCGATTGCGCCGCTCAGCCTCGATCATTGCCCGCATACGGTCCAGGTACACGTTGACGGTGGCTTGCACCGCGTCACCCTGGTTGTTACCGAATGCATTCAGAAAGCTTGGAATGCGCATGCTCGGAAAGGCCTTCACCGGTACCTTCACCGCCTCTTCGATCAGGCTGTTGAAGGTTTTACCGGTCGGGTCGATCACACCATCGGGGTGCGCGTATTTGAGATGACGGAACTGATACTGGCTGATGCACTGCACCAACTGACCGTCGCACTTGCCGTTTTCGGCCAGTGGGAAGCCCAGTTTGGGAATGATCAGATTGAATAAATATTGGATGCACTGCACATCGGAAGGCAAGTTGCGGGCTTTACCGGGCGCGCCTACTGAAGCACTGATAAGACGGGGCAACCCTTGCAGGCTTTTCATCACAGACATCCTTGTTAGTTAAAGAAGTGATGGCACTTCAATATCAACCGCACACCCTTGTCATACTCTGAAACAAGTGGCTGGCGGAAACTAACAAGGTGGTTTTAGGTTGTCCAGAGCGACCGCTGAAAGTTGTGAAACAGCCGAATTAAATAAATCAGTAACCGTGAAATTCACGGGTTTTCTGGTAGGTGTGGAAATCAATCCACTCGACCACGTCGTAAGGCAGGTAAAGCTGCATCCGCGCTCGGGAAATGGCGATGTACACCGCGCACAGCCGCTGGTCGAACGCGTAGGCGTCCTTGAACTTCACGTTGGTCAGCAGTTCGGGCGTCAGCAGCACTCGGTCGAACTCCATGCCGCCCGCCTCCTCCGCCAGCATCAGCAGGCAGCGCTTGCCGGGGACGCCGCTCAGGCGGTTCAAGCGCGTGATATCGGCAACGTTGAAGCCTTTTTCCAGCTCGCTCTCGACCCACAGGAACGACTCGTCGTACTGGCTGGCATCGCGCACCTGTTGCCAGTCGTCCATGTCGCTGAAGTAAGCATGGGGGCCGTTGTCGTTGTGCTCGTTGCTGTAGAACTCTGGCTTGAACAGCGCGATGACGCTGATCATGAAGCGCTGCAAATCCTGTTGCGCACCACTGTCGAGGAAGCCAAACGGGCAGTTAGCCTGCTGCAACTGAATGGCCCATTTCATGGTGTCCCAAAGGGACGCAGTCAACACCACGCAGCCTTCGGGTGGCACGAAACCCTGAGGGTAATGCTCAATGCCAACGTCGGCATCCCGCGCGCCTTCGAAGGGCGTCTTGCCCTTCTGCGAGTGCACGCTGATCAGCGGGTTGACCAGGCGCTCGACGTTGCGGCCCGAGCGCACCGAGTAATTGATATCGGTGTGCCGGACTTCACGCTTGCGCCTGACCATTACACCGCTGGCCAATTGGTACTCATCGCCAAGGGTGATCAGCACCTGGCGGCCACGTTCGATAATCTGCAACAACGAGGGTGGAATGTCCTGGCTTTCATCGATCAGCACATGGGTGTACCGCGGCGGCACCACGCATCCATCGAGGCTCGCGCGCTTGATCAGCAACAAGGCTGCGAAGGCCGTCTGACCGGCCCACTGCTGGTTGGCGTCCAGATACGTCCACAACCGGCTGGAATACTCCAGCAACGCCTGGGCGTCCACGCTGGACAAGGCTTGCTTGAAATGCGGCAAATGCCTGGCCGACAGGCTGTGATGGTTGGAGTGGCAGTAGCTGTCGAGCACCTTCAGGCAGATATCAAGCGTTGCCACGCCATCGTGACCACGCCAGCCGTGGATATTCAGGGTCTGCGACACTTCGTGTTTGCTGGGCAACCGAGTTGGCGTGGCCTGCGCGGCGGGTCGTTGCCCCTGCAACAGCGCCTTGGCGAAGGCAGCAAAGGTCGAACCGGTCTTGCTGTCCTTGGCCAGTCCCATGCGTTCACGCAGGGTCGCGAGTTTTGCCCCGGTGCGCGCCAGTATCAGGGTTTGGGCCGGCCGCAGGCACTCCATCAAGGCGCCAAGGAGGTGGCTCTTGCCAATGCCGGCGTAGCCTTGGACATGCAGGTCTTCGTTCAGGTTGGCACGGAAAGTCCGCACCAGCTTGTCCTGCGCCGGGCTGAGCCAGCGCTCACGGTGCCGGGGCGTGACCATCTGCTGGCTGAACGGATCATTGCTACGTAGATGGCGGACCTTGTAGCCGATATCCCATTTGCCAGTAGGCAACAGGTAATTCCGCGCTGCGACTTCTTCAACCGACAACAGGCGCAGATTGACCGTTTTAAGGGCGTTGAAGCCGAAGTACAACTTGCGTGGATCGAACAGCCGCTGGGCTTCTGACAACAACGTGGCGGCGCCCGCTCCGCGGGTATCGACCGCCCAGTCGAGCAACTTGGCCAAGATGCGCTCGGCGCCCGCGCAGGTCAGGTCCTTTTCGGCCGCTTGGGCCAGGTTCTGGATAACCAGCACGGCGGCCAGCTCTGGGTCTGTCAGACCGACCAGGGCCTTGGCGCCGTCCGCGCCGAGCAGGGCCGTGCAGGTTTCCTCCGTGACAGGCAGGAAGACAGGGCTGGATAAGTCAAAGTGTTCCGGTTGCATAGTGCCTCGCCGCCAGGGAATCAGGCATTGCCATGACCGCCCAGTTCAAACCGATACTCCCCCAGGGAGCCCGACATATTGCCGCGATGGGGACCCGCGTCAGCCGTGGCAGTCATCGCATTGACCTGCTGCTGGAGTTCGAACACCGCCATATCCAGCAGCCGGCGCAGGTCCTCGGCACTCTGTGCGGCTACATTCAACTGCAGCGTGTAGGCGCCAGTGAGTGGCGGCGGCATGGGCTCATTGGCCACGTCCGCAGACCGGATCATTTCCGCCTGGCTGAGGATTTCCGCGTGCTCGTCGTCCATAAGGTCCAGCACCCGCGACAATTCCAGGGTCTGTTCAGGATGGGATTGGATGCGGTCCTTGATCTCCAGGCGCCGCATCTGCCACTCCCGCAGTTTTTCGCGCGTGAGGTCGTCGACTTTTTCCACGTGTGTTGTCTCCGGATGCCAGGCACTGGAGTATGCCGCCATGGACTGCACGATGGCAGATGGCTTGAAAGCATTTTTTTGAATTGAATTTGAGGAGGTGTTGCAAGGAAGAGCGTTATGGAGGCAACCCCACCAGCCACACCCCGGCACACAATGTTCCCGCTGTGGCTGCTGCCTTCCGGCTCTGACCAGGTTCACGGGTAATCGTTGCGGGGGGACCGATGGGGTCACCATAACGACGCCTGCCTCTCGGCAAGCGGGGCCATTGTACCGATCTCATCGGAAGTTACAACCGTTGGGGCTGGATTAAAAATATCCGATGGTTCAAGCACTTGTGTCTATCGCGGCGCGGGCATCGCCGGCAAGCCGGCTCCTACAGGGTGACGGCTTCGTCTGCTCGGCCACCTTCCTCCTGGATCACCAGGTGGATGAAGTGCAGCTTGGCAATCACCGCCGGTGGCAGCACGAAGGGATAGAAATCCGGCTGGCCCATGCTGCGCGACAGTTCGTTGAGCATGCCGGCCAGCTCGATCCAGGCGTTGACGAACGACAGGAACGCCGCGCCGCCGGGGTGTTCGGGGTCGTAGAGGGTGGTGAGCGGGAATGGCTGGTAATCCAGGTCCATCTCGCGGGCGCTCATGCCAAAGCCGAGGGCGGTGTCGACGGCGTCCATCATGTGCAGGTAGTGCGCCCAGGTTTCGGCCCAGTCTTCCCAGGGGTGCATGGTGGCGTAGGCACTGACGCAGGTTTGCTGCCAGTCCGGTCGTGGGCCGTTCTGGTAGTGCTGGTCGAGAGCATCGGCATAACTGGCGCGTTCGTCGCCGAACAGGGCGCGAAACGGTTCGAGCCAGTGGGTATTCGCGATCAGGCGATCCCAGTAATAGTGGCCAACCTCATGGCGAAAGTGACCGAGCAGCGTGCGGTAGGGTTCGCGCATTTGTACGCGTACCTTTTCACGGTGGGCATCGTCGGCTTCCTTGATGTCGAGGGTGATCAAGCCGTTCGCGTGGCCCGTCATCGGCGCGTTGCCCTCCAGGTCGATACCGACGAAGTCGAAGGCCAGACCGTTGTCTTCGTCGACACTCTTGGGCACCACTTGCAGGCCAAGGCTGATCAATTGCGCGACCAAGCGGCGCTTGGCGGTTTCGACTTTGCGCCAGCGCTCATGGTTTTCTGCGATCGACAGGTCAGGGATGGTGCGATTGAGGCTGCAGGCCACGCACAGCGGCGCGGTGCTGTGGGCCGGGATCAGCCAATTGCAGGCGGCCGGCGTGTCGAGGTTGGCGCAGCGACGGAAAGCGCCGGCGTCGAGGTTGCCATCTTGCAGCCAGGTGCCTTCCACCGGGCCGGGCCGCAGGGAGTCCAACCGGGCTTGTTGGGGTTGGTAGCCCAGCAGCGCCTGGCAGGCCAGGCACTGGCTGTTGCGAAAGAACAGGGATTGGCCGCAACGGCACTGCCAGACCTTGCTGTCACGAGACGAGCCGGCCACGAACGGTGCGGCAATGCGCGAACTGAGTTGCTCGAAGTAGCGAAACATGGCGATCTCTCCCTGGGTGACTGAGACTAGATCACTTTCGCTTCAGAATCGTTCCACATTGTTGTAGTGAGCGGGCTTGCCCCGCGCTGGGCTGCGTAGCGGCCCCAAACCCGGCACTTCGGTCTATCCGAAACACTTCGGCGTCCTTGTTGGGGCGGCTTCGCCACCCAGCGCGGGGCAAGCCCGCTCACCACAGCAAGCCCGCTCACCACAACACGCTTGTTTACCCCACAGTCCACATCAGACAGTGATGTTGTGCTTGGCCAAGAAGGCGACGAAAGCCTCTTCGTCCAATACCTTCAGGCCCAACTCGCTGGCCTTGGCCAGTTTGGATCCGGCCCCCGGCCCCGCCACCACGCAATGAGTCTTCGCCGACACGGAACCCGCCACCTTGGCGCCGAGGCTTTCGAGTTTTTCCTTGGCCACGTCGCGACTCATCAGTTCCAGGGAGCCAGTGAGAACCCAGGTGTGCCCAGCCTCAGGCAAGCCTTCGACGACCTTCTTCTCGCTGTTCCAATGCATGCCGAAGTCTTTGAGCTGCTGCTCGATGGCCAGGGCGCGGCTCGCGTTATCGGCGTTATCGAAGAACTCGCGCACGGCCTTGGCTTGTTTCTCGGGCAGGGCCTGGCGCATGTCCAGCCAGTCGGCCTTGATCACGCCTTCAAGGGTGACGAATTTGTCCGCCAGCTTCTGCGCCGCGCCGGGGCCGACGCTCGGTACGTGCAACTTGTCGAGCAACCCGCCCAAGGTGGCGCTGGCGGCGAATTCGGCACTCAGGTCGCCCTGATCCTGCAGTTGCAGGCCGCATTCCTGCGGCGACAGCAGCGCGCCGATCACGTCCTGGTTATGGCTGTCTTCAAAGAAACTATGAATCTCATGCGCCACTTCCAGGCCCACGTCCGGCAAGTACGTCAGCACTTCCGGCAAGGCCTTCTGCACGCGCTCCAGGGAGGCCAGGGAGCGCGCCAGCACCTTGGCGGTCTCCTCGCCGACGTCGGGAATGCCCAGGGCGTAGATAAAGCGCGCCAGGGTCGGGGATTTGCTGTTTTCGATGGCGGTGATCAGCTTCTTGCTGGAAATGTCGGCAAAGCCTTCCAGGTCGATGATCTGTTCGTACTTGAGCTTGTAGAGGTCGGCCGGCGAACCAATCAGCTTTTCATCCACCAGTTGCTCGATGGTCTTGTCGCCCAGGCCATCAATGTCCATGGCGCGGCGCGAGACGAAATGGATGATCGCCTGTTTGAGTTGCGCGCCACAGGCCAGCCGCCCGACGCAACGGTACACCGCGCCTTCGCTGACGGTTTCCTTGCCCTTGCTGCGCTTGACCAGTTGCGTGCGCTCCACGTGGGAACCGCAGACGGGGCAGCTCTCGGGGATCGGCACCGCACGGGCGTTTTCCGGACGGCGCTCAAGCACCACCGAGACCACCTGCGGGATAACATCCCCGGCGCGGCGAATGATCACGGTATCGCCGATCATCACGCCCAGGCGCGCCACTTCATCCATGTTGTGCAAGGTGGCATTGGACACGGTGACACCCGCGACCTTGACCGGCTTCAACCGCGCCACCGGCGTGACGGCGCCGGTACGGCCGACCTGGAATTCCACGTCGAGCAATTCGGTCAGTTCTTCCAGGGCCGGGAATTTATGCGCGATGGCCCAGCGCGGTTCGCGGGCACGGAAGCCCAGCTCACGTTGGGAAGCGATGCTGTTGACCTTGAACACCACGCCGTCGATCTCATACGGCAGGCTGTTGCGCCGCTCGCCGATATCGCGGTAGTAGTCCAGGCAATCCTGAATGCCTTTGGCCAGCTTCAGTTCGTGACTGATGGGCATGCCCCATTTCTGCAACTGTTGCAGGTTGCCGATGTGGGTGTCGCTGATGTCGGTGGTTACACCGTAGCAGCAGAACTCCAAGGGTCGGCTGGCGGTGATCTTCGAATCCAACTGACGCAGGCTGCCGGCAGCGGCGTTGCGCGGGTTGGCGAACGTCTTGCCGCCGACTTCCAGTTGCGAGGCGTTGAGCCGCTCGAAACCGGCCTTGGACATGAACACTTCGCCACGCACTTCCAGGGTCGCCGGCCAGCCGCTGCCGTGCAGTTTCAACGGAATATTGCGCACGGTGCGCACGTTGATGCTGATGTCCTCGCCGGTCGTGCCGTCGCCACGGGTGGCGCCGCGCACCAGTTCGCCGTCCTGATACAGCAGACTGACCGCCAGGCCATCCAGCTTAGGTTCGCAGCTGTACTCCACCACCGCGCCACCGCCAAATAGATCGCCGGCCGGCAGGTCGAGTCCTTCGGTGACCCGGCGATCGAATTCCAGCATGGTGGTTTCGTCAAAGGCGTTGCCGAGGCTGAGCATGGGGGTCTCATGCTTGACCTGGGTGAACGCCGACAACGCCGCACTGCCGACCCGCTGCGTCGGAGAATCGCGCGTGACCAGCTCTGGGTGCTCGGCTTCGAGGGCCTTGAGTTCATGGAACAGCCGGTCGTACTCGGCGTCGGGAATGCTCGGTTCGTCGAGGACGTGGTAACGGTAGTTGTGCTGATCCAGTTCAGCGCGCAGTTCGAGGATGCGGGTGTGGGCGGCGGTCATGGGTGTTCTCTCAGAAAGCAAAAGAGCAGCCGAAGCTGCTCAATATGTTAGTGCGCTTATTCTATCCGACAACGCCGAGGAGCAATCCTCAGCGTTTTTGTGTCAGGGCGCGACGCTCGAACTCGACGATGCGCTGACGGTAATGCTCGATGGTCTGGGCGGTCAGGACACTGCGTTGGTCGTCCTTGAGTTCGCCATTCAGTTCCTGCGATAGCTTGCGGGCTGCAGCCACCATCACGTCGAACGCTTGTTTCGGGTGACGCGGACCTGGCAGGCCAAGGAAGAAGCTCACCGCCGGAGTGCTGAACAGGTCGATATCGTCCAGATCGAAGGTGCCCGGCTTGACCGCGTTGGCCATGGAGAACAGCACTTCGCCGTTGCCGGCCATGCTTTCGTGGCGATGGAAAATATCCATCTCACCGAAACGTAGGCCGCTTTCCAGAATATTCTGCAACAAAGCCGGGCCCTTGAAGCCGGCGGCGTCGCGGCAGATCACGCTGATCACCAACACTTCTTCAGCGGCAGGCTGGTCGTTGACCGATTGGCGCGGCGCGGCGGAAGTCTTGCTCAGGTTTTCATCCGGGAAATCATCGTCGCGACTGCTGAAGCTCGGGCCTTCATCCACGTCGAGGTTCAGGTCACCCTGATGCGGTTCAGCCACGGCGGCACTGGCACGCTTGCCACGCTTGGAGGACGGCTCGCGGGCTTCACGCACCGGCGCGCTCATCGACGGCAAGTCGTGCTCGTCCAGTTGCGGTTCTTTATGCGTATCCAGCACACGGGGCGGCCCCAGCAGCTCGGCGGCGCCGTCGTCGTCAGGCAAGTTGGACAGGTTGCGGTCCAGACGGAATTTAAGCTTGCCCTTGCCACCGCGCATGCGGCGCCAGCCATCAAAAAGAATACCGGCAATGACAATAATGCCGATGACGATCAGCCACTCGCGCAGACCGATTTCCATGTAATCCCGTGCCTCTAATAAAAAATGCTGAAAAATAAGGGGTTTAGCAACGTGCAAACCGCTTTAAAACGTGGCGCCAACTCTATGTTCTGACTGACGTTTTGCCCACGCATACGAAAATTTGACATTAAACTAGCACGACCAAAGATAACTTTACACCGTCTGTCAAAATGCCTTGAACAAATATGTCCATTTGCCACTTTCGCCAGACCGGTAAAGCGTCTTACCGCGCGCTATAAAAATTCTGTCCCGGCATGGATCAAGACTCCACCATCGCCATCGCTTCTTCCACATCCACCGCCACCAGACGCGAACAGCCCGGTTCGTGCATCGTCACGCCCATCAATTGATCCGCCATCTCCATGGCGATCTTGTTGTGGGTGATATAGATGAACTGCACGGTCTGGGACATCTCTTTGACCAACCGCGCGTACCGTCCAACGTTAGCGTCATCCAGCGGGGCGTCAACTTCGTCGAGCATGCAAAACGGCGCCGGGTTCAACTTGAAAATGGCAAATACCAGGGCCAATGCGGTCAGGGCTTTCTCGCCGCCGGACAACAAATGGATGGTGCTGTTCTTCTTGCCCGGAGGCCGCGCCATGATCGTCACCCCTGTATCGAGTAGATCTTCGCCCGTCAGTTCCAAGTAAGCGCTGCCACCGCCGAAAACTTTTGGGAATAACGCCTGTAAACCGCTATTAATCTGATCAAAGGTATCTTTGAAGCGGTTTCGGGTTTCCTTGTCGATCTTGCGGATCACGTTTTCCAGGGTGTCCAGGGCTTCGACCAAGTCGGCGTCCTGGGCATCCAGATAACGTTTACGCTCGGATTGCTGCTGGTATTCGTCAATGGCCGCCAAGTTGATCGCGCCCAGACGCTGAATACGCGCAGCAATCCGCTCAAGTTCTTCTTCGGCGTCTTTCTCGTTGGCCTGGGCGGTCAGGGTATTGAGCACGCCGTGCAGGTCGTAGCCGTCTTCCAGCAACTGGTCTTGCAAGGTCTTGCGGCGCACGGTCAGGGCTTGCCATTCCATGCGCTGTTGTTCGAGCTGGCCACGGATCAACTGGGATTGCTGCTCGGCCTGGGTCCGGCGTTTTTCGGCGTCACGCAGTTCGCGGTCGGCGTCTTCCAGGGCGATTTGTGCGGTCTTGAGCTCTTCGTCGACAGTCATGCGCTTGTCGAGCAATTCTTCCAGCTTGAGGCGCAGCTCTTCCAGCGGCGCTTCGCCCTCTTCCAGGTTGAGGCTCAGTTGTTCGCGCTTTTCGGTGAGGCGCTCGGACTGCATCTCCAGGCGTTCAAGGGCCTGGGACGTGGACGCGTGCTGGGCCTTGAGCGAACCCAGGCGCACCGCCAATTGGTGGGCATGGTCTTTGTGCTGACGGGCTTCCTGGCGCACGCGGTCGAGGCGTTCGCGCAGGCTGTCGCGCTGGGCCAGCAGCAGTTCGCGCTGCTCGGTGTCCAGCGCCATGCTGTCGAGGGCCTCCTGCAGCTGCAGGCGCGCTTCGCCGATCTGTTCGTGTTCGAGGGCGCGTTGCTCGCCCATCTCTGCCACTTCTTCGTCGAGGCGGGTGCGGCGCAGGGTCAGTTGCTCGACCTTGGCTTTGCTCGCGGAAAGCTGGGCTTTCAATTCGCCTTGCTGGCGCGCTTCGTCCTGCAACAGGCGCCGCAGGTGTTCGCGACCGGTCTCTTGCTGGCGCTGGGTGGCGCGCAGGGTTTGCAGTTCGGTTTCCAGGCTTTCCAGGGTCGCTTCGCGCTCTTCACGCTCGGCGATCAGGTTGACGATTTCCTGGCCACGGGCCAATACGCCACTTTCGGCTTCACTGGCGCGACGTACGCGCAGGAAATGGCGGCCGACCCAGTAACCGTCGCGGCTGATCAGGCTTTCACCGGCGCCGAGCTGGCCGCGCTGGGCCAACGCCTGCTCAAGGGATTCGACCGGTTTGACCTGGCCCAGCCACGGCGACAGATCAATCGCCGCTTCAACCTTATCCAGCAGACTGCCCGGCACCCGCGTGCCGTCCGCCGCTGGGCTGAGCAAACGCAAATCGCCTTGGGCAAAACCGGCCAGGTCGAAACCGCCAAAATCATCCACCAGCACGGCTTGAAGGTCGGCACCGAGGACCGTTTCAACCGCCAACTCCCAACCTGCCTCTACCTTCAAGCCTTCCGCCAAGCGCGGGCGCTCGGCCAGATGCTGGTCACGCAGCCACTCGGCGGTGCCGGTACCGGGGTCCAAGGCGGCTTGCTGCAAGGCTTCAAGGGAAGCCAGCCGACCATTGAGCCGCTGCAAATCGCCCTGGGCCTGTTGCTGCGCCTGGGTCGCCTGTTGCAGTTGCTGACGCAATTGCTCCAGGCGCTCCACTTGTTGTTCTTCACTGGCTTCCAGCTCTTCCAGCGTCATTTCGCTTTCGGCCAGTTGCTCGCTCAGCTCCATGATCGCCGCGTCTTCCGGGTCGGCGGACAGCAATGCGCGCTCTTCCTGCATTCGACGCTGGCGCTCGGCCAGGCGCTCCATGCTGGTTTCCAGCTGCTGGATGCGCGATTGCTGCACCTCGGCCTGGCGGCGTGGCTCGGCGGACTTCAGGTTGAAAGTGTCCCACTGCTCCTGCCAGCCGTGCATGGTGGTTTCGGATTCTTCCAGGGCGGCGGCGGCTTCTTCGGCGGCGGCGCTGGTGATTTCCTGCTCGGGGGTGAGCATGTCCAGCTCTTCGCCAAGGGTCAGCAGCAAGGTGCGGTCGTGGCCCAGGTGGGATTCGGTCTCCAGGCGTGCGCGTTCGGCTTCCTTCAAATCATCCTGCAATTGGCGCAGGCGCTGCTGGCCGTGCTGGATGCTCTGCTCGACGCGGGCAATGTCGCCACCCACCGAATAGAAACGGCCCTGCACCAGATTGAAGCGTTCGGACAGGTCATGGTGACCGTCACGCAGGCGTTCGATGCTGGCGTCGGCGTTGCGCTGCTCGGCTACCAGGGCCTCAAAGCTGATTTCCTGGGTGCCGATGATTGCTTCGCGCTGGCCGACCTGATCATTCAGCGCCTGCCAGCGCAGGGCCGAGAGTTGCGCTTTGAGCTGGCGTTCTTCGCCCTTGTATTCCTGATACTTCTCGGCGGCCTGGGCCTGGCGGTGCAGGCGTTCAAGTTGGCGCTCCAGCTCTTCGCGCAGGTCGGTCAGACGGGCGAGGTTTTCATGGGTGCGGCGAATACGGTTTTCGGTCTCGCGGCGGCGCTCCTTGTACTTGGAGATGCCGGCCGCTTCCTCGATGAAGTTACGCAGGTCTTCGGGCTTGGCTTCGATCAGCTTGGAGATCATGCCCTGCTCGATGATCGAGTAGCTGCGCGGGCCCAGGCCGGTGCCGAGGAAGATATCGGTGATATCCCGACGGCGACACTTGGTGCCGTTGAGGAAGTAACTGTTCTGGCTGTCGCGGGTCACTTTGCGGCGAATGGAAATTTCCGCGTAGGCCGCGTACTCGCCGATCAAGGTGCCATCGGAGTTATCGAACACCAGTTCGATGCTGGCCTGGCTCACCGGCTTGCGGCTGGTTGAGCCGTTGAAGATGACGTCGGTCATCGACTCGCCACGCAGGTTTTTAGCCGAGCTCTCGCCCATCACCCAACGGACGGCGTCGATGATGTTCGACTTGCCGCAACCATTGGGCCCGACCACCGCCGCCATATTACTGGGGAAGTTCACCGTGGTCGGGTCGACGAAGGATTTGAACCCCGCCAGTTTGATGCACTTGAGCCGCACGTTTAGGCGTCCGCCAACGCAGCGATGACCAGCGAGCAACTGCGCTCGCCGTAGGCCGACAGCACTTGGCGGATCTGCGGCAGGTCACGGGCCAGTACGGCGGCGAGCAGTTGTTCGAACAGCGCCAGGTACTCGCTCATGGACGCCTTGCGTTGATCCAGCGCCAGGTAGTAGGCGCGGTTCATCGCCGGTTGCAGGTTCTCGACGGTTTCCTGCAGGTACGGGTTGTTGGCGAAGGGATAGGCGGCGCGCATCACATTGAAGCTTTCTTCGACAAAGGCGCGGATGTCTTGGCGCTCGAAGCTGGCGATCAGCCGCTGCTGGATCTGCATGAACGGCGCCATGTCGGCCTGAGTCTGCCAGCCTTGAGCCACCGCATTGCCGAGCAGGATATACAGCTCGCCCATCAAGGTGCACAGGCTCTGCACCTTGTGCGCCGTGAGTTCTGTGACGTGGGCGCCACGGCGCGGCAGGATCGCGATCAGGTGGCGGCGTTCGAGGATCAGCAAGGCTTCGCGCACGGAACCACGGCTGACATTGAGTGCCAGCGTGACCTTTTGCTCCTGGATCCGCTCCCCAGGCTTGAGATCGCCGCGAATGATGCGTTCGGCGAGGTGGTGAGCAATTTGCTCGGCGAGACTGTCCGGCGCCTTGAACGTCATGTTTTCCCTTCAAAATCTTCTATCGGTACAAGCGCGGCAGTGTAGCGCATTGGCTGGCTGATGGCGCTACGCCCACCTTTCAGAATTTGGCACGGAATAAGCAGCGATGAACACCCACAAGCCCCCAAAAACACCGGTTCTAGAAGACTGGACCATAATTGAAAGTGTTGTGACTGTATTTTCTTGACCTTCTGGTCAGAAAATCGTTGACCGAAAAGTCAGACATGACTAGATTCGGCGCAAAGCGGTTAACAACAATAATGAGTCTGCGAGGCCTTCCGTGATCCAGTTTTTACTTAACCAGGAACTCCGTAGCGAGCACGCCCTGGACCCCAACCTGACGGTGCTCAACTATCTGCGTGAGCATCTAGGCAAATCCGGCACCAAGGAAGGCTGCGCCAGCGGCGATTGCGGTGCCTGCACCGTGGTGGTCGGCGAACTGCACGCCGATGATCAAGGCGCCGAGCAGATTCGCTATCGCAGTCTCAATTCGTGCCTGACCTTTGTGTCGTCGTTGCACGGCAAGCAACTGATCAGCGTCGAAGACCTCAAGCACCAGGGCCAACTGCACAGCGTCCAGCAAGCCATGGTCGAATGCCACGGCTCGCAATGCGGCTTTTGCACCCCGGGCTTCGTGATGTCGTTGTTCGCCCTGCAAAAGAACAGTGACGCGCCCGACAGCCAAAAAGCCCACGAAGCCCTGGCCGGCAACCTGTGCCGCTGCACCGGTTATCGCCCGATTCTTGCGGCCGCCGAACAGGCCTGCTGCAACAAACCCCAGGATCAGTTCGACAGCCGGCAGGCTGAGACCATTGCCCGCCTCAAAGCCATCGCGCCGACGCAAACCGGTGAACTCAACAGCGGTGACAAACGCTGCCTCGTGCCGCTGACCGTCGCCGACCTGGCCGACCTCTATGACGCCTACCCACAAGCTCGCTTGTTGGCGGGCGGCACCGACCTGGCGCTGGAAGTCACCCAGTTCCACCGCACGCTGCCGGTGATGATCTACGTCGGCAATATTGAAGAAATGAAACGTGTCGACGACTTCGACGACCGCCTGGAAATCGGCGCCGCCACCGCCCTCTCCGACTGCTACACCGCGCTGCACCATGAGTACCCGGACTTCGGCGAGCTGCTGCACCGCTTCGCCTCCCTGCAGATCCGCAACCAGGGCACCTTGGGCGGCAACATCGGCAACGCCTCGCCCATTGGGGACTCACCACCGCTGCTGATTGCCTTGGGCGCGCAGATCGTGTTGTGCAAAGGCGAAACCCGCCGCACCTTGGCGCTGGAAGATTACTTCATCGATTACCGCGTCACCGCGCGCCAGGACAGCGAGTTCATCGAGAAGATCATCGTGCCGAAAGGCCACACGCTGTTCCGCGCCTACAAGGTCTCCAAGCGCCTGGACGATGATATTTCCGCCGTGTGCGCCGCATTCAACCTGAAGATCGAAAACGGTGTAATCAACGAGGCCCGCGTCGCGTTCGGCGGCATGGCTGCCACGCCAAAACGTGCCAAGAGCTGCGAAGCCGCGTTGGTTGGCGCCACCTGGAACTCCGCCACCGTGGAAAAGGCCTGCGCCGCCCTGGCCGAGGATTTCACCCCGCTGTCGGACTTCCGCGCCAGCAAGGAATACCGCCTGCTCAGCGCGCAGAACCTGCTGCGCAAATACTTCATCGAACTGCAAACGCCGCACATCGAGACTCGGGTGACCGCTTATGTCTAACCATCACGCCGTCGTTAAAACCCAGGCCGAACTCGCCGAGCTGTTCGCCCAGGACCTCACCTCCGGGGTCGGTCGCAGCGTCAAGCATGACAGCGCCGCCAAGCACGTGTCCGGCGAAGCGCAGTACATCGATGATCGCCTGGAATTCCCTAACCAGCTGCATCTGTATGCGCGCATGTCCGACCGTGCCCACGCCCGCATCATCAGCATCGACACCACGCCCTGCTATGCCTTTGAAGGCGTGCGCATTGTCATCACCCACGAAGACGTGCCGGGGCTAAAAGACATCGGCCCATTGATGCCGGGCGATCCATTGCTGGCGATCGACACCGTGCAGTTCGTCGGCCAGGTCGTACTGGCGGTCGCCGCCCGCGACCTGGAAACCGCGCGTAGGGCCGCGATGGCCGCCGTGATCGAATACGAAGACCTGGAGCCGGTGCTGGACGTGGTCGAGGCCTTCCGCAAGAAGCATTTCGTGCTGGACAGCCACACTCACCAACGCGGCGATTCGGCCGGCGCCTTGGCCACCGCAAAAAACCGCATCCAAGGCACGCTGCATATCGGCGGCCAGGAACACTTTTACCTGGAAACCCAGATTTCCTCGGTAATGCCCACCGAAGATGGCGGCATGATTGTCTACTGCTCCACGCAGAATCCCACCGAAGTGCAGAAGCTGGTAGCCGAAGTGCTGGACGTGTCGATGAACAAAATCGTCGTGGACATGCGCCGCATGGGCGGTGGTTTCGGCGGCAAGGAAACCCAGGCGGCCAGCCCGGCGTGCCTGTGCGCGGTAGTCGCGCGCCTGACCGGTCAGCCGACCAAGATGCGCCTGCCGCGCGTCGAAGACATGTTGATGACCGGCAAGCGCCACCCCTTCTATATCGAATACGACGTGGGCTTCGACGACAGCGGCCGCCTGCACGGGATCAACCTGGAGCTGGCGGGTAACTGCGGCTGTTCGCCGGACCTGTCCAACTCGATTGTCGACCGTGCGATGTTCCACGCCGACAATTCGTATTACCTGGGCGATGCCACGGTCAACGGCCACCGCTGCAAGACCAACACCGCCTCCAACACCGCTTATCGCGGTTTCGGCGGCCCGCAAGGCATGGTTGCCATCGAGGAAGTGATGGACGCCATCGCCCGTCACCTGGCCCTCGATCCGCTGGCGGTGCGCAAGGTCAATTACTACGGCAAGACCGAGCGCAACGTCACCCACTACTACCAGACCGTCGAGCACAACATGCTCGAAGAGATGACCGCCGAGCTTGAAGCCAGCAGCCAGTACGCCGAGCGCCGCGAAGCGATTCGCCTGTACAACGCCCACAGCCCGATCCTGAAAAAAGGCCTGGCGCTGACCCCGGTGAAATTCGGCATTTCGTTTACCGCCAGCTTCCTCAACCAGGCCGGTGCGTTGATCCATATCTACACCGACGGCAGCATCCACCTGAACCACGGTGGCACCGAGATGGGCCAAGGCTTGAACACCAAGGTCGCGCAGGTGGTGGCCGAAGTGTTCCAAGTGGACATCGACCGTGTACAGATCACCGCCACCAACACTGACAAGGTGCCCAACACCTCGCCAACCGCCGCTTCCAGCGGTGCCGACCTGAACGGCAAGGCCGCGCAAAACGCCGCCGAAACCATCAAGCAGCGCCTGGTGGAGTTTGCCGCGCGCAAATACGACGTGAGTGAAGCGGATGTGGCATTCCACAACGGCCACGTGCGCGTGCGTGACCAGATCCTCACCTTCGAAGCGTTGATCCAACAGGCGTATTTTGCCCAGGTCTCGCTGTCGAGCACCGGCTTCTACAAGACCCCGAAAATCTTCTATGACCGCAGCCAGTCCCGTGGTCGGCCGTTCTACTACTTCGCGTTCGGTGCGGCGTGCTGTGAAGTGATCGTCGACACCCTGACCGGCGAATACAAGATGCTACGCACCGACATCCTCCACGACGTCGGCGCCTCGCTGAACCCGGCCATCGACATTGGCCAGGTAGAAGGCGGGTTTATCCAGGGAATGGGCTGGCTGACCATGGAAGAGCTGGTGTGGAACAACAAGGGCAAGCTGATGACCAATGGCCCGGCCAGCTACAAGATCCCGGCCGTGGCCGACATGCCGCTGGACCTGCGGGTGAAGCTGGTGGAAAACCGCAAGAACCCGGAAGACACGGTGTTCCATTCCAAGGCCGTGGGCGAACCGCCGTTCATGCTCGGGATTGCTTCGTGGTGCGCGATCAAGGACGCGGTAGCGAGCCTGGGTGACTATCGCCATCAACCCAAGATCGATGCGCCAGCGACGCCGGAACGGGTGTTGTGGGGCTGCGAACAAATGCGGCAGTTGCAAACAACCCCACCCCCTGTAGGAGCTGGCTTGCCAGCGATGACGGCCTGACAGACACCACAAGAGGTGACTATGAACAACTGGATCAGCGCCCTCGCAGACCTGCAAAACCGGGGTGAACCCTGCGTGCTGGTGACCATCATCGAAGAGCTCGGCTCCACGCCGCGCAATGCCGGTTCGAAGATGGTGATAAGCGCCGCGCAGACCTTCGACACCATCGGTGGCGGGCACCTGGAATACAAGGCGATGCAGATCGCCCGCGACATGCTCGTGCGCGGTCAGCAGAACACCCACCTGGAGCGCTTCAGCCTGGGCGCCAGCCTGGGCCAGTGCTGCGGCGGCGTAACGGTGCTGCTGTTCGAACCCATGGGCCAGGTGCAAGCGCAGATCGCGGTGTTTGGCGCCGGCCATGTCGGCCGTGCGCTGGTGCCATTGCTGGCCAGCCTGCCGTGCCGGGTGCGCTGGATCGATTCGCGGGATCAGGAGTTTCCGGAACATATCCCCCAGGGCGTGCGTAAAATCGTCAGCGAAGAGCCAGTCGACGAAATTGCCGACCTCCCGGTGGGCAGTTACTGCATCGTCATGACCCACAATCACGCGCTGGACCTGGAGCTCACCGCCGCGCTGCTCAAACGCAATGACTTTGCCTACTTCGGCCTGATCGGTTCGAAGACCAAACGCGTCAAGTTCGAACACCGCCTGCGTGATCGCGGTTTCGATGCCGCGCAGTTGCAACGCATGCGCTGCCCCATGGGCCTCACCGAGGTGAAGGGCAAGTTGCCGGTGGAAATCGCCATCTCCATCGCAGGCGAAATCATCGCCACCTACAACGCCAATTTCGGCCAGCACACCGCCAGCGCCGAACCTATTGCCAAACTGCTGCCGGCTTCACGTCGCAGCCAAGCCATTTGAATTGAGATCACCATGCCTTTGACTCGCAAAGCCTACCGTGCCGCCCTTCTGCACAGCATCGCCGACCCTGCTGAAGTGGGGATAGAAGCCTCCTACGAATATTTCGAAGACGGCCTGCTGGTGATCGAAAACGGTCAGATCAGTGCCCTTGGCCATGCCAGCGATTTGCTGCCAACCCTGCCTGCCGACATCGAAATCACCCACTACCAGGACGCGCTGATCACGCCCGGCCTGATCGACACCCACATCCACCTGCCGCAAACCGGCATGGTCGGCGCCTATGGCGAGCAGTTGCTCGACTGGCTCAACACCTACACCTTCCCGTGCGAAAGCCAGTTCGCCGACAAGGCCCACGCCGAAGAAGTCGCGGATATTTTCATCAAGGAACTGCTGCGCAATGGCACCACCACCGCGTTGGTGTTTGGCAGCGTGCACCCGCAGTCAGTGAATTCGTTCTTTGAAGCCGCCGAAAAACTCGACCTGCGCATGATCGCCGGCAAGGTGATGATGGACCGCAATGCGCCGGACTACCTGACCGACACCGCCGAATCCGGCTACCAGGAAAGCAAGGCGCTGATCGAACGCTGGCACGGCAAGGGTCGCCTGCACTACGCGGTCACCCCACGTTTTGCACCGACCAGCACATCCGAGCAACTGGCGCTGGCTGGGCAACTGTTGGGGGAATACCCGGACCTGTACATGCAGACTCACATCAGTGAGAACAAGCAGGAAGTCGAGTGGGTGAAGGAACTGTTCCCGGAGCGCAAGGGCTATCTGGATGTGTACGACCACTACAAACTGCTGGGCGAGCGCTCGGTGTTTGCCCATGGAGTGCACCTGTGTGATGACGAATGTGCGCGGTTGGCGGAAACCGGTTCGGCTGTCGCGTTCTGCCCGACCTCGAACTTCTTCCTCGGCAGCGGTTTGTTCAACCTGCCGATGGCTGAGAAGCACAAACTGAATGTGGGCTTGGGCACGGACGTGGGCGGCGGCACCAGTTTCTCGCTGCTGCAAACCCTGAACGAAGCGTACAAGGTCATGCAATTGCAGGGCGCGCGGTTGAGCCCGTTCAAATCGCTGTACCTGGCGACGTTGGGTGGTGCGCGTGCATTGCGCTTGGAAGACAAGATCGGCACGTTGCAACCGGGCACCGATGCGGACTTCCTGGTATTGGACTACAACGCCACGCCGCTGCTGAGCTATCGCTTGAAGCAGGCGAAGAATATTGCCGAGACGTTGTTTGTGCTGATGACGCTGGGGGATGACCGGACGGTGTTGCAGACCTATGCGGCCGGGCAACTGGTGCACCAACGCTAATTTCAGCCACACAACAAAACCAAATGTGGGAGCGGGCTTGCTCGCGAATGCGCAGTGTCAGTCAACAGATGTATTGGCTGATCCACCGCGTTCGCGAGCAAGCCCGCTCCCACATTTTTTTCCCCGGTGAATCAGGGAAACTACAGCTTTATTGAGGAACGCCCCGGCTTCTTGGTCTGCAACAGATGTGAGAACACCGCATGCAAATCATCCGACGCGCTCTCTTCATCGAGGTTGAGCTTGCTGTCGATATGGTCCATGTGATGCATCATCAAGTTCACCGCCAGCGCCGCATCCCGCGCTTCGATCGCATCGATCAACTGGGTGTGCTCATCGTAGGAACAGTGCGAGCGGTTGCCGCTTTCGTACTGGGCGATGATCAATGAAGTCTGGGACACCAGGCTGCGCTGGAAGCTGATCAGCGGCGCGTTCTTCGCCGCTTCGGCCAGCTTGAGATGGAATTCGCCGGAGAGACGGATACCGGCGCCACGATCGCCACGGGAGAAGCTGTCGCGCTCGTCGTTGACCATCTGGCGCAGCTCGGCCAGTTGTTCAGCCGTGGCGTGTTGCACGGCCAACTCGGTGATCGCCCGCTCCACCAGACGCCGCGCAAGGAACACTTGACGCGCTTCCTCGACACTCGGGCTGGCCACCACCGCACCGCGATTGGGCCGCAGCAGTACCACGCCTTCATGGGCCAGGCGCGACAGGGCGCGGCGAATGATGGTGCGGCTCACGCCGAAGATTTCGCCCAGTGCCTCTTCACTCAATTTGGTGCCGGGTGCCAGGCGTTGTTCGAGGATCGCCTCGAAGATATGCGCGTAGACGATATCGTCCTGGGTTCCGCTGCGACCGGCCTTGCCGGCACGCGGTTGTTTCTTGAGAGGTTGCAACTGTTCGTTCATGGGCACTCGGGTTTGGAGAACGGCGGCGAATTAACGGTAATACGGCAACAGCGTGTCGCTGGCAAGTATCACCTAAAATCAGGGCACATTGTACACAACCGGATGCGCCAACACACTGTACGGCTGTTTGCGCCGTCGGCTGTATTGCAATGAGTCGTTACGTTTGAGTTTAGGCTTGAATCCGTGCCGACAACGGCAAAAATCCAGGTAAAAGGAACACCTCTCCATGAACGACGCCACCCAAGCGCCTTTGCGCCCGCTGGCCGACACTTCTCCCTCGGCCGTTGTCGCCGGCTTCATCGCCATGATGACCGGCTACACCAGCTCCCTGGTCCTGATGTTTCAGGCCGGGCAAGCCGCCGGTTTGACCACGGCGCAGATTTCTTCATGGATCTGGGCGATTTCCATTGGCATGGCGGTGTGCAGCATCGGCTTGTCCCTGCGCTATCGCACACCGATCACCATTGCCTGGTCGACGCCGGGCGCGGCACTGCTGATCACCAGCCTGGGCGGTGTGAGTTATGGCGAGGCCATCGGTGCCTACATCACCTGCGCCGTCCTTGTGACAATTTGCGGGTTGACCGGCAGCTTTGAAAAACTGGTCAAGCGCATCCCGGCCTCGCTGGCGGCCGCTTTGCTGGCAGGGATTCTGTTCAAGATCGGCAGCGAGATCTTCGTCGCCGCGCAGCATCGCACCGGGCTGGTACTGGGGATGTTCTTCACGTATCTGGTGATCAAGCGCCTGTCGCCGCGTTATGCAGTGCTGGCGGCATTGGTGATCGGCACCGTATTGTCCGGATTGATGGGGCTGCTGGACTTCAGCGGTTTTCACCTGGAAGTGGCGACGCCGGTGTGGACCACGCCGCACTTCTCGCTGGCTGCCACCATCAGCATCGGCATCCCGCTGTTCGTCGTGGCGATGACATCCCAGAACATGCCCGGCGTCGCCGTGCTCAGGGCCGACGGTTACAACGTACCCGCCTCGCCGCTGATCACCGCCACCGGCCTGGCCTCATTGGTGCTGTCGCCCTTCGGCTCCCACGGCATCAACCTGGCGGCGATCAGCGCGGCCATCTGCACCGGGCCCCATGCTCATGAAGACCGTAACAAACGCTACACCGCCGCCGTGTGGTGCGGAGTGTTCTACGGGATTGCCGGGGTGTTCGGCGCGACCTTGGCAGCGTTGTTCGCAGCCTTGCCCAAGGAACTGGTGCTGTCGATTGCGGCATTGGCACTGTTTGGCTCGATCATCAATGGCTTGAGCATCGCCATGAATGAGCCGAAGGAACGGGAAGCGGCGCTGATCACCTTTATGGTCACCGCGTCTGGCTTGACGCTGTTTTCCATCGGGTCGGCGTTCTGGGGAATCGTGGCGGGGGTGTTGACGTTGCTGATTCTGAACTGGCGCAAGGCATAAAAAAACGGCGACCCTGAGGTCGCCGTTTTTTTAGTATCACTTAGCCGCGTTGATCGGCTTTTCCGGATACCACACGTCCAGCAGTGGGCTGACTTCAGCGTTTTTCAGTTCGCTGCGGCCTTTGAGCCAGCTTTCAACAGCTACGCGCTGTTCTTCGTTGACCGAGCCACGCTTCTGCAGGCAAACCAGACCGAAGTCATCGCCGCCAACATAGCCCAGACCGTTGGCTTCCATGGCTTCTTTGATGAATGCTTCGAGGAAAGCGTCGGTAGCTTCTTCACTCAGGTCTTCTTTGAAGTCCAGGTTCAGTTCGAAACCCAGCTCTTGAAATTCATCAACGCACAGTTTTTTGCGCAGACGCTGGGAACGGTTAGTCGCCATTGGAACAATCCTCATAAGTAATAACGGGCGGCACTTTAGCAGTTTAAGGCGGCGATTGCCCGACTCTCTGGGACAGGCGGCACTTTGCGTGTAAAAAAACGCCGAATTCCAGCTATCGTTCAGCTACAAGTGGATCCACCTTGGGGCATAATGCCGACACTTTCATGACCATTGAGGGATTTTTCTTATTTACCCCTCGCCTTTTTCACCCTCCTCAGCAGTAGGGTTTTACTTCTTATGATCAAATCTTTGCGTTCAGTGTTTTTCGCCGGTCTTATTCTGCCACTGGCCTTTTCCGTCTCCGCCGCCCCCGTCAACAACACCCTGCCGCCCAATGTTCAACAGGCGCTGGCCAAAGCCAAGCTGCAAAACACTGCGTTGTCCTTGGTAATGATCCCCCTGAACGGTCCGGGCACGCCGACTGTCTTCAACGCTGACGTCTCCGTGAACCCGGCGTCGACCATGAAGCTGGTCACCACTTATGCGGCCCTGGAAATGCTCGGCCCCAATCACCAGTGGAAAACCGAGTTCTACACCGACGGCACCCTCAGCGGTGGCGTGTTGCACGGCAACCTTTACCTCAAGGGCGGCGGCGATCCCAAGCTGAACATGGAAAAACTCTGGCTGCTGATGCGCGACCTGCGCGCCAACGGCGTGCAGCAAGTCACTGGCGACCTGGTGCTGGACCGTGGTTTCTTCAACCAACCGGTGTTGCCGGAATTCAATGACGATGGCAACGACGAGAACAAACCGTTCCTGGTCAAGCCGGACGCGCTGCTGGTCAACCTCAAAGCCCTGCGTTTTGTGACGCGGAATGATTCCGGCCGCGTGCTGGTGTCGGTCGAGCCGCCGATTGCGAGCATCCGCATCGACAATCAGGTCAAGGTGTCCAACGCCAAGCAGTGCACTGGCGATGTACGCTATAACCCGGTGACCGCCGCCGATGGCAGCGTGACAGTGACGGTCAGCGGCCAGTTGGCCGATGGCTGCAGCTCGCAGACTTATCTGTCCTTGCTCGATCACGCCACCTACACCGCCGGCGCCGTGCGGGCGATCTGGCAGGAACTGGGCGGTACCATCCAGGGCCGTGACATCCAGGCACCCGTGCCCAAGGATGCCAAGGTGCTGGCCCGGGCGTTCTCACCGGACCTGGCGGAAATCATCCGCGACATCAACAAATACAGTAACAACACCATGGCCCAGCAACTGTTCCTGAGCCTGGGCGCGCAGTTCCGTAACGACGCCGATGGCGACGATGCCAAGGCGGCACAACGTGTGGTGCGCCAGTGGCTGGCGAAGAAAGGCATCACCGCGCCGCACCTGGTAATGGAGAACGGCTCTGGCCTGTCGCGTGCCGAACGCGTCAGCGCCCGCGAAATGGCGGCCATGCTGCAAGCTGCGTGGAAAAGCCCTTACGCCGCCGAATACATCAGCTCGATGCCGATCGCCGGCACCGACGGCACCATGCGCAAACGCCTGAAGACCACTGCCATGCGCGGCGAAGCCCACGTCAAGACAGGTACTTTGAACACCGTACGTGCCATCGCCGGGTTCAGCCGCGACAACAACGGCAATACCTGGGCCGTGGTGGCAATCCTCAACGATCCGAAGCCATGGGGTGCTTCGTCGGTGCTGGATCAGGTGCTGCTGGACTTGTATCGTCAGCCGAAGGCAGTGGCGGCCGCTCCAGTCCTCTGATTTATTGCACGGGACCGCTGCGCGGTCCGACGGGAGCAAGCTCCCTCGCCACAACTTCCACCCGATCCCTGCCCGCCTGCTTGGCCACATACACGGCCGAGTCGGCGCGCAGCAGCAACCCGTCAATGCCCTCATCCACCCGCCAACTGGCCACGCCAAAGCTGGCGGTGACGATGCCTACCGGTTCCATCGGCGCACTGCGCAGCGCCGTCCACAACTCCACCGCCAGGCTGTAGGCCTGTGCACCATCGGTGTGCGGGCACAGCACCATGAACTCCTCGCCGCCCAGGCGGCAGAACACATCGGTGCGGCGCAGGCGCTGGCTGATGCGCTTGCACAGTTCCTGCAGCACCCCATCGCCCACGGCATGCCCGTGCTGGTCGTTGATGCGTTTGAAGTGATCGATATCCAGCATGATCACGGACAAGTTACCCGAGGTGCGATTGAGCCTCACCATTTCGGCCTTGAGACGATCCTGGAAATAGCGGCGGTTATGAATGCCAGTCAAAGCGTCGGTGATGGACAGCGCACGCAGCTCTTCTTCCACCCGCTTCAGATCGGAAATATCCGACACGTACCCATGCCACAACGTACCGCCTGCGGGTAACTCTTCCGGCGTTGCCTCGCCACGAATCCAACGCAGGCCGCGTTGCGGCAACAACACGCGGTATTCCTCGCGCCAATGGCTCAACTGCAATGCTGACAAGCGAATCGAAGCGCGCACCCGCTCCGCATCCAACGGGTGGATGCGCTCGAACACTTTATTCGCATCCTGCTGCAACACCTTGGGTTCGATTTCATAGATGTCACGCATGCCGTCACTGGCGTAGATGAATTTCCAGTTGTCCTGGGGCTCCAGGGTGAACTGGAAGATCCCGCCGGGCACATGGGCGCTGAGCTTCTTGAGCAGGCGATCGCGGGCCGCCAAGGCCTCGTAGGCACGTTTCTGTTCGGTGATGTCCAGGTAAATCGCCAAGTGGCCGATCCACAAACCATGGTCGTCCAGCAACACCGTGGCCAGCATGTTCACGGTCAACTGAGTGCCGTTTTCGCGGATCAAGCTCCATTCGCGGGCTTCGTGCAGGGTGTCCGGGCTTTCCACCAGCATCGCCTGGCTGGCGGGAATACGCTTGCCCAACGCCACACTCAGGCTGCCCGCGCGCGCTTCCAGCTCCGACGCCAGGTGCAGGCTCTCCAATGTGTGCGTGCCTACCACGTGCTCGGCCTTGAAACCCAGCATCTGCTCGGCGCCGGCGTTGAAGGTATTGATGACGCCGCGCAGGTCGGTGGCAATGATCGCCACCTGAGTCGCGGCGTTCAGCACGCTGCGCAATTGGCCATGGGCACCGCGCAGTTCCTGTTCACGCAGGCGCAACTGGGCAGTGCGCTGCTCCACCAGCTTCACGGCGCGCTGACGCTGGCTTACCAGCACATAGAGCAAGGCACTGAGCAGCAGGCTGAGCAGGCAGCCCATGGTCAGGATGGTGTTCAGCGAGGAATGGTTGGCCTGGTCGAACACCTGGCTGGGGCGCAGTTTCAAGGCGTACACATGGTCACCCAGCGTGAGACGACGCGCACCGACCAGGTCGCTGCTACCGACGTCATTGCTGGATTCGAAGAGCACGCGTTTCTGCAGGTCGGACGAGTCGATGATCTGCATCACCAGGTTGTCCCGCTCGGGCTTGGGCAGACCGTCGGCCACCAGCTGGCGCATGCTGATCACTGCCATCACATAGCCGTAGGGCTCGTTCTGCGACTGATCGGAGGTGGGCAGCTGACTCACCGGCGCGACCAGTAAAACCCCGGTGGCATAGGCCGGCTCCACTCCCACCAATTGCATAGGCTGGGACACCGCCAGCTTGCCGGTCTTTTGCGCACGCTCAAGGGTTGAACGCCGCAAGGGCTGGGCCAAAAGATCAAAGCCAAGGGGCGCGCCCAACAGGCTTTGAGTCTGGCTGTACAGCACCGGCACGTATTCCTCACGCTGGGGCGCAGGGGCCAGCTCACCGGCTGTATTCAGTTCGCGGATCACGAAAGGCAGGCCGCGCTGGCGGGAGACGTCCTGCTCAAACTGGCTGCGCTGCTCGCGGTACACCCGTGGCGCCCATGAGTACGCACGGGCGCGCAACAACAAAGGCTGGGCAAAACCGTCGAATTCTTCGCGGGACACATCATCGGAATTGACGAAGAAGCGCCGCAGGCTGTTCAGCCGTTGCTCCTGGTCTTCGAAACGTTCCTGCAGGCGGGTGTAGCGCTCATTGACCAGCAATTGAAAGCGCTGGCGCACCTGTTGCTGATAGAGGTCGGCGGCCGCCCAGGCGACAACCGCCGTCAAGGCAAACCCTGCCAATAACACCACCAATGCCACCAGCCAAGCCGACGCCTGCTCACTGATAAAGCCTAGGATTTTCGGGCGTACGGCTTGCAACGGCATAGGCAACACTCACAACGCCAGCGTGCGGGGGGTGTCACTTTGGCTAGGCCTTAAGTTATAGCCATCGGCCCTGTGTTTGACCAGCGTAAAAAAGCCGCAAGCCCGGAATAATCCAGGCTTGCGGCTTTTTGGTGCAGCGATCAGCGTGCGGTGATTTTCCACGCCCGATGGATCTTCGCGTTGCGCGCAAAATCCGGGTCGATGGTCTTGTCGCTGATTTCCTCGACCGCATAACGTTCGCTGAGGTTGTCCTCCAGCGCGAACTTGCGGAAGTTGTTCGAGAAATACAGTACGCCGCCCGGTGCCAGGCGCGCCATGGCCAGGTCGAGCAACTGCACGTGGTCGCGCTGCACGTCGAAGATGCCTTCCATGCGCTTGGAGTTGGAGAAGGTCGGCGGGTCGATGAAGATCAGGTCGAACTCATCGCGGCTGGCCTCCAGCCACGCCATCACATCACCCTGCTCCAGGCGGTTCTTGTCGGAAAAACCGTTGAGGGAGAAGTTGCGACGCGCCCAGTCCAGATAGGTCTTGGACAGATCGACGCTGGTGGTGCTGCGCGCGCCGCCTTTGGCCGCGTGCACACTGGCGGTGGCGGTGTAGCAATACAGGTTGAGGAAGCGCTTGCCGGCGGCTTCTTTCTGGATGCGCATGCGCATTGGGCGGTGGTCGAGAAACAGGCCGGTGTCCAGGTAGTCGGTGAGGTTGACCAGCAACTTCACGCCGCCTTCGCTGACTTCGGTGAACTTACCCTGGGCGCTCTGGCGCTCGTACTGCTTGGTGCCGCTCTGACGCTCGCGACGCTTGACCACCACGCGGCTCTTGTCGATGTTCAGCGCCTGGGGAATCGCCGCCAGCGCATCGAACATACGCGCGGAGGCTTTTTCCGGGTCGATGGATTTCGGCGCAGCGTACTCCTGCACGTGGACCCAGTCGTGGTACAGGTCGATGGCCATGGAGTATTCCGGCATGTCGGCATCGTACACACGGTAGCAATCCACGCCTTCGCGCTTGGCCCACTTGCCCAGCAACTTGAGGTTCTTCTGCAGGCGGTTGGCGAACATCTGCCCGCCTTCGCTCAGGCGCGCCTGCTCGACCACCGGGGCCGGAGCGGGTTTGATCGGGTTGCCGTTCTTGTTGTACTGGCGCTCTTGCGGCTCAGCCGGGGCTTGATCGTAAGCGGCTTGCTCACGCTCAGCCTGACGCTGTTCCGGGGTACGACGCTCGCCGGTGACGAACTGGTCCGGATTGACTTTGATCAGCAACAGCTTGCACGGCAACGCGCCGTTCCAGAACGAATACTGTTTGTGGCTGCGGATACCCATGCGCTTGCCCAGGTCCGGCGCACCGGTGAACACCGCCGCTTCCCAGCCCATGCAGGCCTGGCGCAGACGCTCGCCGAGGTTCTGGTAGAGGTACAACAGGCTGGCTTCGTCACCCAGACGCTCGCCGTACGGCGGGTTGCAGATGACCAGGCCTTTCTGGTTCTGGTCCGGACGCGGCTCGAAAGTGCCGACTTCGCCCTGGTACACCTTGATCCAATGGCTCAGGCCTGCGCGTTCGATGTTGTTGCGCGCGGGTTGGATCAACCGTGGGTCGGCTTCGTAGCCTCGGATCCACAGTGGCGGCTTGTTCATGCCGATGGCGGCACGTTCAGTAGCTTCTGTGTGCAGCTTCTTCCACAGCGCCGGGACGTGACCCAGCCAGGTGGTGAAGCCCCACAGTTCGCGATTCAGGTTGGGCGCCATGTCGGCAGCGATCATCGCGCCTTCCACCAGGAAGGTGCCCACGCCGCACATCGGGTCGCTCAGCGCGCCGCCTTCAGCCGCAATGCGCGGCCAGCCGGCACGGATCAGGATCGCGGCGGCCAGGTTTTCCTTCAACGGTGCCGCGCCCTGCTGCAGACGGTAACCGCGCTGGTGCAGGCTGTGGCCGGACAGGTCGAGGGACAGGATGGCTTCGCCACGGTCCAGGCGCAGGTGGATGCGCAGGTCCGGGTTGATCTTGTCGATGGACGGGCGTTCGCCGGTCGGGGTGCGCAGCTTGTCGACGATCGCATCCTTGACCTTCAGCGCGCCGAAGTGGGTGTTGTCGATGCCCGAGCCGTGACCACTGAACTCAACGGCCAGGGTGCCGTCCGGCACCATGTGGTCGGCCCACTCGATGTCCAGCACGCCGTGGTAAAGGTCTTCGGCGTCCTTCATCGGGAAGCGCTTGAGCACCAGCAGCACGCGGTTGGCCAGGCGCGACCAGAGGCACAGGCGGTAAGCGGTTTCCATGTCGGCCATGCCGCGCACGGCCGAGGTGTGCTCGCGGGCTTCCTCAAGGCCAAGCCCGACGGCTTCCTCGATCAGCAGGCCTTCGAGGCCCTTGGGGCAGGTGAGGAAGAGTTCAAAACGGTCCGACATGGGGCATTCCAGGCTTTTCAGCAATAAATGAACGGGCGACGCATCGCCGGCTCGGTTTTCAATCAAGCACTTTTCTTGAAGAGTGCTCGCGTGGCACGAATGTGCCGTCCCACCCCGTCCGACAGGCCCTTGGGCCTTTATTGACGGGGCAGATAAACAATTAGCTGTAACAAAAAGAAATATTCCGACCCTTCGTCGAATAATAACCGACTGCAACGAGCGGACATTCTCACTAAAGGATTAAACCCATCCTCTTTGCAGGGTGCATCATAGCTGGCTTTGCCAGATAAATGGGGCGAAAAGCCATCCCAGCTTATGGCTATAGCATCGTTATCGTTACGTGCTTATGACAAAACGATCATTGAATCCATGTGACCTATTGGTTAGAACTCAACACAGGTTGGCGCCGTAACGACGCCGACACACAGGCTCGCCACGCCGGCAGCGAGCCCACCAACGGCAGAAAAACTCTGCCCGGCCCTACGCGGGGCCGAAGGATATCAAGACAGTCAACAAGTGAGGGAAACACCCTATGAGAAGACTTAAGCGTGATCCGTTGGAAAGAGCATTTTTACGCGGATATCAATATGGCGTTCATGGCAAATCCCGTGAGCTTTGCCCATTTACTCTACCGTCGGTACGCCAAGCCTGGATCAACGGCTGGCGAGAAGGACGCGGCGACAACTGGGACGGTATGACTGGCACTGCGGGAATCCACAGACTCAACGAACTTCACGCCGTCGGCTAATCAAGGGCAACTCATTCCGACATCACCACCGATGAAGATGTAACGACTTAACCACGCACGTCCTATCCGGGCGGCGGGCTTCGGCCCAGGGGGCTCCTTAATGGAGCCCTTTTTAATGGGCCTGTAGGAGCCGGCTTGCGGGCGATGAGGCCTTAGGAATCGACGTTGATCTTGGATACACCATCGCCGGCAAGCCGGACTCCTACTGTTTCGGTAATGCTGCGATCGCGTCCACCGACTGGCGGATCAACGCCGGGCCCTTGTAGATAAACCCAGAGTACAACTGCACCAGGCTGGCACCCGCGGCGATCTTCTCGGCAGCGTGCTTGCCTTCGGTGACGCCTCCTGCGGCGATGATCGGCAAACGTCCAGCCAGCTCGGCGGCCAGCACCTTGACGATATGGGTGCTCTGCTCACGCACCGGCGCGCCCGACAGGCCACCCGCCTCGTCACCATGGGCCAAGCCTTCGACACCTACGCGGCTGAGGGTGGTGTTGGTCGCGATCACCGCGTCCATGCCAGCGTCCACCAGGGCTTGGGCGACCAATACGGTTTCTTCGTCGCTCATGTCCGGGGCAATCTTGATCGCCAGCGGCACGCGCTTGCCATGGCGCACGGCCAGGTCTTCCTGGCGCTGGCGCAGGGCTTCGAGCAATTGCTTGAGGGAATCACCGAACTGCAGGCTGCGCAGGCCCGGGGTGTTGGGCGAACTGACGTTGACCGTGACATAGCTGGCGTGGGCGTAAACCTTGTCCAGGCAGATCAAGTAATCATCGACGGCACGCTCGACCGGCGTATCGAAGTTCTTGCCGATATTGATACCGAGGATGCCCTTGTACTTCGCCGCCTGAACCCGCGACAGCAGATGATCAACGCCCAGGTTGTTGAAGCCCATACGGTTGATGATCGCCTCGGCTTCCGGCAGGCGGAAGATGCGCGGCTTGGGGTTGCCCGGCTGTGGTCGTGGGGTCACGGTGCCGATTTCGACGAAACCGAAACCCAACTGCGCAAAGCCATCGATGGCCGCACCGTTTTTATCCAGACCGGCCGCCAGCCCGACCGGGTTGGGGAAGTCGAGCCCCATCACCGAGACCGGCATTTTCGCCGGTGCCTTGCATACCAGGCCATTGAGCCCCAGGCGTCCACCGGCACCGATCAGGTCCAGGGACAGATCGTGGGAAGTTTCCGGGGAAAGTTTGAACAACAGCTGGCGGGCCAGGGTATACATGGGCGGGCTAGACTCGGTGGCGGCGAAAGGTGGCGGCGATTATAGCCGGGGTGACAGGTAGCGCGCGAGGCGTGAACCTCAATCGTCAGTAACGGTGCGCGACCAACTGCTCGTAATACGCCCATATTTTCTGCGCATACTGCATGCGCAACGCCTCGCGCTCGGGCCCGGTGCCTGTCCCCACGTTGTAGGAACCCACTGCCGTCCAGTTGTAGCCAAAGCGCTGGATGAACTCGGCCAGGATCGAAGCCCCCACCTCAACCGACAGGCAGGGCTCATTGATCAAGCGATCCTCGGTAATGCCCTGCTTGAGCAAGCGTGGCAGATGAATGCTGTTGATCTGCATCAGGCCGATGTCTCGGGTGCCATTACGGTTGGCATGATTCATCGCTTGCGCACGATTACCCGATTCCACGACCGCGATCGCTTGCAGCAACTCCGGCTCGATGTTGTATTGCGTCGCGGCCTCTTTCCAACAGTAGGCCAACGCTTGCTGACTGACCATCATGGCACCCAACACCCAGCCCGTGCTCCACAACCTAACCACGCTTCAACAACCCCTGGCTGACTTGGCCGCAGGCCGAACACACCTGTTGCGCACGCCCCGACACCGTGCTCACCGGACAGGTAAAACGATATCCCCGACCGTAGATCGTCTTGATAAACCCCTTATCGGCACCGAGGTATTTACGCAGCGAGTAGATGCAGCGCGTCAACGACTCCTCGGCAACCTCTCCCTGCGGCCAGCCCAGTTCGAGCAAGCGATCCTTGGTCATCAACGTACCATCAGAGACCAACAGCAGCCGTAATACTTGCCACTCCTTAGGGGGTAACTGGACATCCGACCCCTCGCCCGTCAGGCGACCGTGGTCATGCAGGGTCCAACGCGCAAACACCAGGGAAACCGCCGTCCCTCCATCATCCATGACGGCCATGGTTACCTCGGCATCCAACTCCTGACATTGACGTCCTCATTTCAATCACTGACTCATGTGCCCATGTCACGACTATAAAAAACCGGCTCACGACTCACGCTAGGAAAAAACCCATATATCCAGCGGCTTTTGAAAACATGCTGTAAGACGTTTCGCTATCCCTCTTCGACAGGCAGCCACGCCTGATATACCTCATGCAACTCAACCCCTAGCCGGTCTTCCAATTGCACCAACTCGCCCAACGCCAACAATTGCCCATTCACCCGAACCTCCACGCAATGGATGATCTCCGGCATCAGCGGCAACACCTTTCCGGGCGCAAAGGCAGCCAGCCGCCTGCGGCTGATCAGTTGTTCCTGTAGAAGAATTTCCAGATGCATGAGTTAACACCTTGTTTACGGTGAGACATCGCGCTGCGGTCGCACAAATGCACGCTGGACACGCTCGTATTGCGCCGCAGTCAGGGGTGGTGGCCCTCCTGCCTCTTCCAACCCCTTCAACTCGCTGCCCACCGCCCTGGCCTGGATCACAAACAGGCGTACTTGGGCTGGACGACCTGCCCCCCGCCCTTCAGATTCCCGCTGAAACGCACCCAGCCATAGGCGTCTGCCCTGAGGCACTCGGACCACGCTGTTGATACCCACCCGCCCCACCGCCGCGTTTTTTTCACGCTGCCCCGCCTCACTCATCTGGCGCCCTTCGTCCACCTCAAGGCGCATTTCAATCTGGTTACCCTGCGCAAAACGTGGCAGCACGCTGACCTGGGTGCCATAACGCAGCGGTTTCCAGTCGGCGCGATTGTCTCCGCGGGGCGGCATGTAAAACGTGTGGTTGTCCTGGAACACCGCCGGCACATTCTCCTGGGTGAGAATCACCGGCAACGTCGCCACCTTCGCTCGTCGGCGACGCTCCAATGCAGCGACCTTTGCCATGAGGAGGCTATCGTCCAAGGGGGCCAAGACTCGCGTGGTCGACGCCTTCGGTTCTTCATCCGAGTCCAGGCCCAGTTTCTTCAATTCATCGCGTTCAACATCCACCAGCCACAGCGAGACCTCGATCGCTCGCTTGGGCACGTCGAGTTCCGCCACCAGTTTCTGGATGAAACTCACTTGGGCCGGCTTGCCCTTGATCAACAGGCTGTTGCTGTCCGGGTACGCGATCACGCCCAGGCTCTTGTCCGAGAGCAACCCCTTTTGCTCGCTGGCCAACAGGGTCTCGATCATCGTCGCCATCCCCGGCACGGTGACCGGGTTGTCGCGCGTGCCGTACTGTCGATCCACCACATCGGTATTGAGCACTTGGACGACGGCAAAGGACTGAGCGCCCACTCGCAAGTCAGCCCTTTTGCGGTCCATCAACTGAGCCAGGCGCAGTACCTGGTCGATATAATTCGGTGGGCCGGACACATAGAACGTGCGCGCTCCACTTTCACGCAATGGATAACGTGATTCATCGAGGCCGGAGCGGCGCATCAGGCTACGTAGCCTGTCGACCGAGATATGCCGCAAGGTCACCGCAGAACTTTTTTCTTCGCCTGCGTCATAGACATGCAGCGCTTGCCCGTCGCTGTACCAGATCAACCCTTGCTCAAGTGCAAGCGCCTCCAGGGCCTGTTGTGGCGCATCGAAATCCAGTGCTGCGCTGAGGCGTTTGCGTGCGACTTCGCGACTCACAACGATGGGCAACCCAAGTGGCACCGACAGCGCAGTGAACACGGTATGCAGGCTTTGGTCCTGCGCTTGGTAAAGCTCGCCCCAGGCCCGCGTGTTGATCAAGAGCAGCGCGACAAACAACAGTCGACGGTATAGCCAGAGGCGAGGCATCGTTGCTGGGACTTCGGCGTACACCGTGGGCGTTCCTCGGCGGTCTGGCAGTGGGAGAGTCGCCATACTGAGAGCCCGCCCGCTTTCAATCTTGATGGAAAGTTGATGAGTCTCCAGGTCCACTCGGCCGTGGCATGTGCCTTGCTATGAACTCTGTATCAGAGCACGCACCAAAGGCGGAGCGAGCTTACGGACAAAGGCGTCGTTACCCGCATTGGCTTACATCGCCATCTGAGGGAACGACGCTTTTTTTTGGAAGAAAAGGTAGGTGTAGATGAACGATTCGGTGGGCAACAGCCCGATGAACGACCCGCTGGCCTGGGTCAACGGCAGTGATGCACCGGAAAAAGGCAGCCTCGACCTGGGCTTCATGGCCTTGAGTGACTGCGCCTCGATGGTGGTGGCGGCCACCCAGGGCTTCGCGCAACCCTATGGCCTGACCTTGAACCTCAAGCGCCAATCGTCCTGGGCCAACCTGCGCGACAAACTGGTCAGCGGCGAACTGGACGCCGCCCACAGCCTGTACGGGCTGATCTACGCCGTGCACCTGGGTATCGGTGGTGTCGCGCCCACCGACATGGCCGTGCTGATGGGGCTCAACCAGAACGGCCAAAGCATCAACCTGTCCCACGGTTTGCAACAACAGGGGGTGATCACTCCTGAGGCACTGGATCGCCACGTGCACCAAAGCCGAACAAAACTGACCTTCGCCCAGACATTTCCCACAGGCACCCATGCGATGTGGCTGTATTACTGGCTGGCAAGCCAGGGCATTCATCCATTACAGGATGTGGACAGCGTAGTGGTCCCACCACCGCAAATGGTTGCGCACCTGCAAGCCGGGCGCATCGATGGGTTTTGCGTCGGCGAGCCCTGGTGCGCCAGCGCGGTCAAACAGAACCAAGGGTTTACCCTGGCGACGACCCAGGCTATCTGGCCGGATCATCCGGAAAAGGTGCTCGGCTGCACCCAGGCGTTCGTGGATCAAAACCCGAACACGGCCCGCGTGCTGGTGAGGGCAATCCTGGAAGCCAGTCGGTTTATCGAAGAAAGCCGCGAAAACCGCCGCTCCACCGCACAACTGCTCAGTGGCCGCGAATACCTCGATGCCCCGCTCGACTGCATCGAGCCGCGCCTGCTGGGGATCTATGACGACGGCCTGGGCAATCAGTGGCAGGATCCCCACGCGCTGCGTTTTTTTGCCGACGGCGAGGTCAACCTCCCCTACCTCTCTGACGGCATGTGGTTCATGACCCAGTTCCGGCGCTGGGGTCTGTTGCGCGAAGACCCCGACTACCTCGGTGTTGCGCGCCAGGTGCAGCAACTGGCGCTGTATCGCCAGGCCGCCGATGGACTGGGGATCGCCACGAACGACCAGGACATGCGCAGCAGCCAACTGATCGACGGCAAAATCTGGGACGGTTCCGACCCCGCCGGCTATGCCCGCAGCTTCCGGCTGCATGCGCTGGCCGATCCGACCCACCGCCAAGCCTTGCGCTGACAGGAGGACCTCCATGTTGCGAATCCTGCTGATCAACGACACCCCACGCAAGGTAGGCCGACTCAAGACTGCGCTGATCGAAGCCGGTTTTGACGTGATCGACGAGTCCGGCCTGACCATTGACCTGCCCGCACGCGTCGAAACGGTGCGCCCGGATGTGATCCTGATCGATACCGAGTCACCGGGGCGCGATGTGATGGAGCAAGTGGTGCTGGTCAGCCGTGACCAACCCCGGCCCATCGTGATGTTCACCGACGAACACGACCCGAACGTGATGCGCCAGGCGATCAAGTCCGGCGTCAGCGCCTACATCGTCGAAGGCATCCAGGCCCAGCGCCTGCAGCCGATCCTTGATGTGGCCATGGCCCGCTTCGAAAGCGATCAGGCCTTGCGCGCGCAGCTTCAAGCCCGCGACCAGCAGTTGGCCGAGCGCAAACGTATCGAGTTGGCCAAGGGCATGCTGATGAAAATGAAGGACTGCAACGAGGAAGAGGCCTACACCCTGATGCGCCGCCAGGCCATGAGCCGCCAGCAGAAGCTGATCCAGGTGGCGGAGCAGATTATCGCCATGAGCGAGTTGCTCGGCTGATTTGGCGCAGCTCTTGCTAAGCATTCACCACAGGTAGCCAACGGCGGTTGCCCCTCCCCGACAAAGACGTCGCACACCCGGTTTGCCCTCGCGAACCCGGTGGCGGCGTTTTTTCGTTTTGGCCTTCTTACAAGACTCCCAACCGTTGAGGTGCGTGATGAAATCAAGCTTCTGGAAATCCGGGCACACCCCGACCTTGTTTGCCGCGTTCCTGTATTTCGACCTGAGCTTCATGGTCTGGTACCTGCTGGGGCCCTTGGCGATACAGATTGCCGCCGACCTGCACCTGACCACTCAGCAGCGTGGCCTGATGGTCGCAACGCCGATCCTCGCGGGTGCGATTTTGCGCTTTTTGATGGGTATGCTGGCGGACAAGTTGTCGCCCAAGACGGCAGGCCTGATTGGCCAGGTGATTGTGATTTGCGCCCTGTTCGGCGCCTGGAAACTCGGGATCCATAGCTACGAACAAGCGCTGTTGCTGGGTGTGTTCCTCGGCATGGCCGGTGCATCGTTTGCCGTCGCGCTGCCACTGGCCTCCCAGTGGTACCCGGCTGAACATCAGGGCAAGGCGATGGGTATCGCCGGTGCGGGTAACTCCGGCACAGTGTTCGCCGCGTTGCTGGCACCGGTATTGGCGGCCGCCTTTGGCTGGAGCAACGTGTTCGGCTTCGCGCTGATCCCCCTGGTGCTGACCCTGATCGTCTTTGCCTGGCTGGCACGCAATGCCCCGGAACGCCCGAAGGCCAAGTCCATGGCCGACTACTTCAAGGCCCTGGGTGACCGGGACAGTTGGTGGTTCATGTTTTTCTACAGCGTGACCTTCGGCGGCTTTATCGGCCTGGCAAGCGCCCTGCCCGGCTATTTCAATGACCAATACGGCCTGAGCCCGGTGACAGCCGGCTACTACACCGCCGCCTGCGTGTTCGGCGGCAGCCTGATGCGCCCGCTGGGTGGCGCGTTGGCGGATCGCTTCGGCGGGATTCGAACCTTGCTGGGCATGTACAGCGTGGCGGCGATCTGCATCGCGGCGGTGGGTTTCAACCTGCCGAGTTCCTACGCAGCGCTGGCGCTTTTCGTCTGCACCATGCTGGGTCTCGGCGCAGGAAATGGCGCAGTGTTCCAATTGGTGCCGCAGCGTTTCCGCCGTGAGATCGGCGTGATGACCGGCCTGATCGGCATGGCTGGCGGTATCGGCGGCTTTGCCCTGGCAGCCGGCATGGGCGCGATCAAACAAAGTACCGGCAGCTATCAGATGGCGTTGTGGTTGTTCGCCAGCCTGGGCGTATTGGCCTGGTTCGGCCTGCACGGCGTGAAGCGTCGCTGGAGAACCACCTGGGGCTCGGCTGCCGTGACGGCTGCGCGGGTCTGATGAGCCTGCAACTGAGCGTCGCCCAAGCCAGTGCCATTGGCCCCCGGGCGGAAAACCAGGACGCGTTGCGGATGGTCACACCCGTGGCCGAACTGGCGGCGAGCAAGGGCTACCTGTGCGCCATCGCCGACGGCGTGAGCCAGTGCGCCGACGGCGGCCTGGCCGCGCGCTCGACCTTGCAGGCCCTCGCCCTGGATTACTACGCCACGCCGCAAACCTGGGGCGTGGCTCAGGCCCTGGAGCGTTTGCTGCTGGCACAGAATCGCTGGTTGCAAGCCAATGGTGGTGGTCAGCCTCTGTTGACCACCCTGAGTGCACTGGTGTTTCGCGGCCAGCGCTTCACCCTGGCGCATGTCGGCGATTGCCGAGCGTATCGTTGGCTCGACGGCCAATTGCAGCGCATCACCGAGGATCACGTCTGGGAGCAACCGGGCATGCAGCATGTGCTCAAGCGCGCCCTTGGCCTGGATCAACATCTGGTGGTGGATTTTCTCGATGGCCAGTTGCGTGAAGGCGAATGTTTCCTACTGCTCAGTGATGGCGTGTGGGCAACGCTGGGCGATCACAGTATCCAGGCGATTTTGCGCGAACAAACCAACCTGGATGTGGCGGTCAACACCCTAGTCAACGCCGCACACCTTGCGGGTAGCCAGGACAATGCCAGCGCGCTGTTGGTACGTGTCGACGCCCTCGGCGCAGCCACGCTCGGCGATGCGCTGGTACAGTTGCAGCAATGGCCACTGCCACCGCTGTTGAAAGCCGGGCAGCACTTTGAAGGCTGGCAGGTGGAGAGCGTGTTGGCGCAAAGCCGGCAGTCACTGCTTTACCGGGTGCGCGATGCCCAGCAACAACCCTGGCTGTTGAAAACCCTGCCGTTGAGCCGTGACGACGATCACGATGCCGGCCAAGCCTTGCTGTCGGAGGAATGGTTTCTGCGTCGGGTTGCGGGGCGGGCATTCCCTGAAGTCCATGCCGGCAGCGGGCGCCAGCATTTGTACTACGTGATGCGTGAATATTCCGGCCAGACCCTGGCCGAACTGTTCCTACATCAAGGCCCTTTGCCCTTGGCGCAATGGCAGTCGATTGCCGAGCGTCTGCTGCGGGCTGTGGGCATGCTGCATCGGCGGCAGATCCTGCACCGCGATATCAAGCCGGAAAACCTGCTGCTGGGAGACGACGGAGAGTTGCGAGTGCTGGATTTCGGCCTGGCGTATTGCCCAGGCCTGTCGGAAGACGGCGCTCATGCGCTGCCAGGCACGCCCAGCTTTATTGCACCTGAAGCCTTCAACGGCGAGCGTCCTACGGCCCAACAGGACTTATACGGCGTCGGCGTTACCTTGTATTACCTGCTGACCGGACATTACCCCTACGGCGAAATCGAGGCCTTCCAACGGCCCCGGTTTACTCAGCCTGTCAGCGCCAGCCGCTACCGTCCCGACCTGCCGGATTGGCTGCCCCTCAGCCTGGAACGGGCCGTGGCGGCCCAACCCGCCCATCGCTATGAAACCGCCGAAGAGTGGTTGCGCGTGCTGGAACAGGCTGACCGCCAGGAAATGAGCATTCGCCCCCGGCCTTTGCTGGAGCGGGAGCCCATGAAGGTCTGGCGCACGCTGGCGCTGCTCTCGTTATTGATCAATCTGGTGCTGTTGTACTCACTCTTTCACCGCTGACGTCATCCCTGGACGAGGAACACCCTATGAATGCAAAAGTCTGGCTGGTAGGCGCGGGTCCGGGTGACCCGGAACTGCTGACCCTCAAGGCGGTACGCGCCCTGCGTGAGGCCGATGTGGTGCTGATCGATGACTTGGTCAACCCGGCAGTGCTGGAACATTGCGCGGACGCGCGCGTGGTCACAGTGGGCAAACGCGGCGGCTGCCGGTCGACCCCGCAGGACTTTATCCACCGCCTGATGCTGCGCTATGCGCGCCAGGGCAAATGCGTGGTGCGGCTCAAAGGCGGCGACCCGTGCATTTTCGGACGCGGCGGCGAAGAGGCGATGTGGCTGCGTGAACAGGGTGTCGAGGTGGAATTGGTCAACGGTATTACCGCAGGCCTGGCGGGCGCGACGAATTGCGCGGTGCCGTTGACGTTGCGTGGGGTGAGTCGTGGCGTGACCTTGGTCACGGCGCATACCCAGGACGACAGCCGCCTGAATTGGCGCGCCCTGGCCGAGGGCGGGACTACGTTGGTGGTGTACATGGGCGTGGCGAAACTGGAGGAAATCCGCCAGCAACTGCTCGACGGCGGAATGGCGGCGGATATGCCGGTGGCGATGATCGAGAATGCATCGCTGCCCCAGCAAAGGGAATGCCGCAGCGAACTATGGCGTATGCATGAAGATGCACAGGCATTTGCCTTGAAGAGCCCGGCAATCCTGGTGATCGGCCGTGTCGCCGGCAGCGAACAGGCCGCATACCTCGCAGCAGCTACTGCCTGAGGCAAATTCCAGGCGAAAAAAAGCCCGGCCTAAGCCGGGCTTTTTTCTAACACTCAGTAATTACTGAGCTTGAGCTTCTACCGACGCTTCTACGCGACGGTTAACAGCACGACCAGCTTCAGTTGCGTTGTCAGCAACTGGGCGGGATTCGCCGTAACCTACCGCGGTGATGCGGCTAGGAGCAACGCCGTCTTTAACCAGGACTTGCTTAACAGCGTCAGCACGACGCTGGGACAGCTTCTGGTTGTAAGCGTCTGGACCGACGGAGTCAGTGTGACCAGCAACTTCTACGTTGGTAGCTGGGTACTGAGCCATGAAGTCGGCCAGGTTTTTAACGTCGCCGTAGCTGTTAGGCTTAACAACCGACTTGTCGAAGTCGAACTTAACGTCCAGCTCAACACGAACAACCTGAGCAACTGGAGCTTCTGGCTCTGGAGTTGGCTCTGGAGCTGGTGCTGGGGTAGGAGCTGGAGCAACTGCGCCAGCGTTACCGCCGAAGTTTACGCCCAGGCCGACCAGTGCGGAGTAGTCCCACTTGCCGTTGTCCAGACCGTAGTCAGCTTCAACACCGGCACGAGCGTACAGGTTGTTGGTGAAGTAGTACTTCACGCCAGTACCAACGGTAGCGAAGGTAGTCTGGTCGCGACCGCTGTGGCCGTCAGCTTGAACGTTAGTACGGCTCTGGTGGCCGAAACCGCCTTCAACGTATGGACGCAGGCTGTCTACGCCAGCTTGACCGAAGTGATACTGGGCAACCAGGCTGCCGGTATCGCCTTTGATCTTCTGGTTACCAGTACCGTCGTTCGAACGGGTGTGGTTGGTCTTGTCGTAGGACAGGTTCAAGGACAGGTCGTCGGTCAGGAAGTAACCGATGCGAGCGCCAGGATTGAAGCCGTCTTCGATGTGCTTGACGCTATCGTTGTACTGCTTCTTGTAGAACAGCTCGCCTTCAACTGCGCCTTGGCCTTGTGCCAGAACGCCGAAAGAAGTAGCGGCAATAAGAGAACCAATGGCCAAGCCCAAGGTGTTTTTCAGTTTCATCCGTTAAATCCCCATCTGGTGATTGTAAAGCAGTCCCACAAACCGGGGGACAACTCGGCGACAAGTCTAACAGAACTTGCCTACACGTAAGAGATATTTGCCACGCACTAAGTTTCAGTCTCGCCCGCAAATTTCTCACGTAATTTATCAAGAGCACGTTTGTAACGCATTTTTGTAGCACTCAAACCCATGTGCATGATGTCAGCGATTTCCTGAAATTCCAGCTCTGCGACAAATCGTAGCACCAGAATTTCCCGGTCAATCGGGTTCACATACACCAACCAGCGATCAAGTCCGCCCTTCTCCTCGGGTGCCGGCGCCTTCTCTTCAGACGCTTCCTCAAGGGGGTCCAGACTCAACGCGTCCATCAAGCGACGCTTTCGCCGTTCCTTCCGATACTGCGTGATGCACTCGTTGTACGTGATGCTGTATAGCCACGTCTTGAACTTCGATTTTCCCTCGAAGTTCTTCAGGCCGTACAGCACCTTGAGCATCACTTCCTGACAGACATCATCCGCATCTCTATCGTTCCCTAAATACCTTGAACAAACGTTGAACAGAGTGCGTTGATATCTGCGCATCAATTCTTCGTACGCGCGAGTTACGTGAAACAGCTCCGTGTGTGCGCGCGCGACCAACTCCTCATCAGAGAGCTCACGGGGGTCATAGCGCGTGGACAGCGTTTGGGCTTTATTCAAAACAAGTCGTGCCGACAGTCAGGTCAATGTCCGCCACAACCCGGTCAGCCGGGCCAGCGGCGGCGTACATTAGCAGGGTTTGCCGGATTAGCGGCTACTGACCTGCTGTTCCAGGAGAATCCGATTGGACAGCGACACCAGGTCGCCGTCATCGGTCAGCACCGTCGTCTTGACTGTGCCGATCTCCTCGATTTGCCCTTCGACCTCGCCCACACGCACCTGTTGCCCCACTTGATACAACTCACGCACGTAGATTCCCGCAAGAATCTGACCGGCAATTTCCCGGCTTCCCAAGCCCATGGCCAGCGCAACGGCCAGACCAACGGTAATCAAAACAATCACAATCACATGGTTGAGCAGGTCAGTCTTGACCTCCAACTGGCTGATCGCGACCGAAATACTGATGATAATCACCAGGCCCTGGGCAATTCTCCCCAGGCCCGCAGCATAGTCCAGCCCCACGCCTTCAGCGGCACCGCGCACCAGCCCATTGGCCAGTTGCGCCAGCAAAACGCCTACCAGCAGCACCAGCGCGCCGCCAAAAACCTTCGGCAAATACAGCGCCAGCATGTCGAGCGTAGCTGAAACTCGCTCAAGTCCAAGGGATTGAGCCGCAGAAACCAGAAAAATCAGCAAAACAAACCAATAAACGATCTTGCCAATCAAGGTAGAGATCGGCACTTGCAGCCCGGCACGCCCCAGCAGCTTGGTCAGTCCGGTGCCCGCCATCAGGCGATCGAGGCCCAGTTTTGCGAGCAGTTTGGACAGCAGGGTGTCGAGCAGCTTGGCCACGACAAAGCCCAGCAATACCAGGACCAGAGCACCAAACAGGTTGGGAATGAAGTTCGCCACCTTGGTCCACAATGCGGTCATCGCGGTGACCAGGCTCTGAGTCCAGAGATCAAGTTCCATATTCAATCAGCCTTATCAGCAGTGCGAGCAAGAGGTTTACGACGGGAAACCGGCGATACATGGGCCGAACCGTTGTTCAGGGCCATCATCAGCGCCGGCAGCCAGCGGCCGAGCAGACCGAACAGGTCACCCGCACCGACCTGGCGGTTGGCGGTTTTCAACACGCGGCCCAGGCAGGCATCGTCGTCGCGGTTGGACGGCGAGGCATTGAGCATGTCACGCAAAGACTGTTCGAACGGATCGTGCATAAAGACCTCTCGCAAGTGATTTAAAAGACGAGGGTAAAATTCTTGAGGTCACATAGGACCGTACGTACGTTCAGGTCATATTCAGCTCAAACCCAGCGCAATCGTCGAAAAAGCCACCATTGTCCGAGTGCAACCGAGACCATTAACAGGCACGCCACCATGAATCCATAGGGGCTGGCGGAGAACGGAATACCGCCCACATTGATCCCCAGCAGACCAGTCAAAAAACTCATCGGAAGAAAGATTCCGGTGATGATCCCGAAGCGATACATGGTGCGGTTCATACGCACGCTCAAACGCCGGTCTTCGGCCTCCAGCACAAGCCCCACGCGCTCCCGGGTCAATTCGAGTTCTTCCAGGTAGCGGGTCAGGCTGTTGTTCAATTCGTTCCAGTAGTCGGCATCGTCGTCACAGAACCACGGCAATTTGATTCGCGTGAGCTGGGCAAAAATATCCCGCTGCGGCGCCAAAAATCGCTTCAGCCCAGCCGCTCGTCGACGGATCTGCAACACGCTGCCATGTTCCGGCGTATACCGTTCGTCGGTATCGAGTTTTTCTTCCTCGATATCGACGATTTCAGACAGGTCGGAGACCAGATCCTGCACTTTATTGGTCAGGTACTGCGCCATATAAAGGATGAGTTCCGACGCGGTCTTAGGCCCCTTGCCGTCCGCCAGTTGCACCAACAGTTCATCAGTGGCGCGCAACGGGCGCAGACGTAGGGAAATCACGCGGCTGGCGGCAGCAAAGATGCGTACCGAGACCATGTCTTCCGGCTCCGCACCGGGGTTTAGGTTGACCCCGCGCAGGAACAGCAGCAATTCCGATTCCGGCAGCGGCAACAGGCGCGGACGGGTGTTCTCTTCCAGCAACAAGTCACAGGCAAATTCGCTCAAACCGCTGGATTTGCGCAGCCACGTCTGGGTTTGCGGATGGCTGCGATCCCAATGCAGCCACAGGCTCTCCTGGGGCTGCAGTTGCAAGTCGTCGAGCTCTGTCCGGGCAATCGAACGCGCACCGCCTTTACCGTCCAGCACCAGGGCATGCACCAGGCCCCATTGCGCGTTTTCTTCCTCGAACATCCTTACTCCTGTCTTATTCGGGCATTTTCAGCGGGCTGGGAGAAACGATCACGCCATTGTTATCGGCGTAGATGTATTCACCCGGACGAAAGGTCACACCCGCGAAAGTAACAACCACGTTCAAATCGCCAATACCGCGCTTGTCGGTCTTCATCGGATGGCTGGCCAAGGCCTGTACACCCAGATCGGTCTGGGCAATGACGTCCACATCGCGGATGCAACCGTAGATCACCAGCCCTTCCCAACCGTTTTTCGCCGCTTTCTCGGCGATCATGTCGCCCAGCAGCGCCCGACGCAGGGAGCCGCCACCGTCGACCACCAGCACCTTGCCGGCACCCGGCTGATCGGCTTGTTCCTTGACCAGGGAGTTATCTTCGAAGCATTTGACGGTGACGATCTCGCCGCCGAAGGAATCCCGGCCGCCGAAGTTGCTGAACATCGGTTCGAGCACCTGCACCAGGTCCGGGTAGGCGTCGCACAGATCGGGGGTCACGTAATGGTTCATTGAAAAATTCCTTTCCGTCAAAGAGGTGTCTTTCGAAAGAAGCGCCAGCCAGAGCAGGTGCGAAACATCCCATTCGCCTCGCCGCAACGCAATAGCCACTGCGCGACTGAATATGACCAGAAGCGTTTAACGCGTCATATCTTAGCCGCAACCACACACGAGCGAAACGCCCTTGGCAGAGCGCTGCGTCAAACCGTGGCCAACACCTGCGCCTGCGCACCGGACAATGGTGTGAGCGGATCTTTCAACCACTGCGCCACCAATGGCCACACTTCGGCCTGGGCGGCTTTGCTCACCAGCATTTCCACATGCCCAAAATCCCCTGTAAAGCCTTGCTGTCGGCCCAGGCACAGGTACTGACGGTGCTCGGAGCCGACTTGCTCGAACAGCTTGCGACAGGCCCAGTCGGGGTCTTGATGATCCCCGGCTGCACTGACCGCCAACAGCGGCACATCGACCTCTGCCAAGCCTTTCCACCAATCGTTTTTACCTTCGCCAAAGCGACCAAACAGGCCATTCCAGCGCATGGCTTCGATCATCACCCCCGCCGGTTCGTCCTCGGGGCCAAGTTTCAGGCGCGAGCCGGACACTTCGCCAAAGCGCTTCAACAGCAAGCGGCCGGTCCACTCCACTGGCGGCAGTTTCAACGGCCAATGGGTGCGACTGACCTGACAACCAAACAGCGCCACCGAAGCCACGGCCGGCGTGCCCAGGTGCTGACCGCCTAGCGCCGCTGCCAAGCTGGTGCCACCCAGGGAATGGCCAATCCAGTGAGGAATCTGCTCGCTTTGTTCACGCACGAATGCGCCGATGGCCGGCAAATCGTAACGTGCATAGTCAGCGACGCGGTTGCGGGCGTAGTCATGATTGCGCTTGGACAGGCCATGACCGCGCATTTCCGGGATCCAGACATCAAACCCCTCGCGCGCCAAGTAAGCGCCCAGACCGATCCCCTTGGGCGAATACCAGAAGCGCCGGTTGGAAAAACTGCCGTGCAATAAAATAACTGGGATGCCCCGGTTTTCCGGGACGTCGGCCAGGCCTAAACGGGTAACCGCCAGCTCGACGGTGCCGTCGGGGCTGTTACCGGGTTTGAGGCGGTACACGTCTTCACTCAGGTCGCCACGACGTTCAGCGCTGATCAGGGCGACGGGAAACAGGTTGCTGCTGCTTTGCATAATGCTCTTGCACAAAAAAGGGCGGCGTCCGCGAGGATGCCCGCCCTGTACAGATAAGAATGCCGGTCACCCACGAAGGGTGACCGGCACTTTTGACGTGACGATCTTAGGCGGACGCTTGGCCTTCCGCCAGGAAGAACCAGGTTTCCAGCACGGAATCGGGGTTCAGCGAGACGCTTTCGATGCCCTGTTCCATCAGCCATTTGGCCAGGTCCGGGTGATCGGAAGGGCCTTGGCCGCAGATACCGATGTACTTGCCGGCCTTGTTGCAGGCCTGGATGGCGTTGGCCAGCAGCTTCTTGACCGCAGGATTTCGCTCGTCAAACAGGTGAGCGATGATCCCGGAGTCACGGTCCAGGCCCAGGGTCAGTTGGGTCAGGTCGTTGGAGCCGATGGAGAACCCGTCGAAGAACTCCAGGAATTCTTCGGCCAGGATGGCGTTGGACGGCAGCTCGCACATCATGATCACGCGCAGGCCGTTCTCACCACGGGACAGGCCGTTCTCAGCCAGCAAGTCCACCACCTGGCTCGCTTCGCCCAGGGTGCGCACGAACGGCACCATGATCTCGACGTTGGTCAGGCCCATCTCGTTGCGCACGCGCTTGAGGGCGCGGCATTCGAGTTCGAAGCAGTCACGGAACGCTTCGCTGATGTAGCGCGAGGCGCCACGGAAGCCCAGCATCGGGTTTTCTTCTTCCGGCTCGTAAAGCTTGCCGCCGATCAGGTTGGCGTATTCGTTGGACTTGAAGTCCGACAGACGCACGATGACCTTTTTCGGGTAGAACGCCGCCGCCAGGGTGCTGATGCCTTCCACCAGCTTCTCGACGTAGAAGCCTACCGGGTCGTTGTAGCCCGCGATACGCTTGTCGACGCTTTCCTTGATGTCCAACGGCAGGCCGTCGTAGTTCAACAGAGCCTTGGGGTGCACGCCGATCATGCGATTGATGATGAACTCCAGGCGGGCCAAGCCCACACCGGCGTTTGGCAGTTGCGCGAAGTCAAAGGCGCGGTCCGGGTTGCCGACGTTCATCATGATCTTGAACGGCAGGTCCGGCATGGCGTCGATGGAGTTCTGCTTGATATCGAAGCCCAGCTCGCCTTCAAAGATGAAACCGGTGTCGCCTTCGGCGCAGGAAACAGTGACGCCTTGGCCGTCTTTCAACAGCTGGGTCGCGTTGCCGCAGCCCACGACTGCAGGGATGCCCAGTTCACGGGCGATGATCGCCGCGTGGCAGGTACGCCCGCCACGGTTGGTGACGATGGCGCTGGCGCGTTTCATCACCGGCTCCCAGTCCGGGTCGGTCATGTCGGAAACCAGCACGTCGCCTGGCTGGACTTTGTCCATTTCGGACACGTCCTTGATGATCCGCACCTTGCCGGCGCCGATGCGCTGGCCGATGGCACGGCCTTCCACCAGCACGGTGCCGGTTTCTTTGAGCAGGTAGCGTTCCATGACATTGGCCGAGGTGCGGCTTTTCACGGTTTCCGGACGGGCCTGCACGATGTAGAGCTTGCCGTCGTCACCGTCCTTGGCCCACTCGATATCCATCGGGCACTTGTAGTGCTTTTCGATGATCATCGCTTGTTTGGCCAGTTCGCTGACTTCAGCGTCGGTCAGGCAGAAACGCGCGCGTTCGGCCTTGTCGACTTCAACGGTTTTCACCGAGCGACCGGCCTTGGCCTCGTCGCCGTAAATCATCTTGATGGCCTTGCTGCCCAGGTTGCGGCGCAGGATGGCCGGGCGGCCGGCTTCAAGGGTGTGCTTATGTACGTAGAATTCGTCGGGGTTGACCGCGCCTTGTACGACGGTTTCGCCCAGGCCGTAGGCGCCGGTGATAAACACCACGTCACGGAAGCCCGATTCGGTATCGAGGGTGAACATCACGCCAGCAGTGCCGGTTTCCGAACGCACCATGCGCTGCACACCGGCAGACAGGGCCACCAGCTTGTGGTCGAAACCTTGGTGCACACGGTAGGAAATGGCGCGGTCGTTGAACAGCGAGGCGAACACTTCCTTGGCCGCGCGGATCACGTTTTCAACGCCGCGGATGTTCAGGAAGGTTTCTTGCTGGCCGGCGAAGGAAGCGTCCGGCAAGTCTTCGGCGGTGGCAGAGGAGCGTACGGCAACGGCGACGTCCGGGTTACCGGCCGACAGCGCGGCGAAGGCGGTGCGGATTTCTTCGTTGAGCTTCTCGGGGAACTCGGCTTCCATGATCCATTGGCGGATCTGGGCGCCTGTCTTGGCCAGGGCATTGACGTCATCGACGTCCAGGGCGTCCAGCGCGGCGTGGATCTGAGCGTTGAGCCCGCTCAGTTCGAGGAAATCGCGGTAAGCCTGGGCCGTGGTGGCGAAACCACCGGGCACCGACACACCAGCGCCTGCAAGATTACTGATCATCTCGCCGAGGGATGCGTTCTTGCCCCCCACGTGCTCTACATCATGGACGCCGAGCTTATCGAGGGAAACTACGTACTCTACCAAGGTGATCTCTCCACTAACTGTGTTGGAAAAGCTCAGGACGCCGGCTGCTCAGTAGGAGCGAGTGCCAGCGCTTGTGGCCTGGACCTGGAAAATAAGTGAGAATGCGGCCCACTGCGGGACGGCAAAATCGCGCCTATCATATCCAAGATTCGCCATCAGCTTAAGGCCCAGGGCTCAAATGAAACGATCTGCTTTCTTTATCTCCGACGGCACCGGCATCACAGCCGAAACATTGGGTCAAAGCCTGCTCGCGCAGTTCGAAAACATTACCTTCGCCAAATTCACGCGACCGTACATCGACAGCGTGGATAAAGCGCGGGCCATGGTACAACAAATCAATCTGGCGGCCGAAAAAGACGGTTTTCGTCCGATCATTTTCGACACCATCGTCAATCAAGACATTCGTGAGATTCTCGCAACGTCGAATGGTTTCATGATCGACATCTTCTCGACGTTCCTCGCGCCACTGGAACAAGAGCTGAGTGAACATTCGTCGTACTCGGTAGGAAAGTCCCATTCCATTGGCCATAACTCCAACTATATGGAGCGTATCGAGGCGGTGAACTTTGCCCTCGACAACGACGACGGCGCCCGCACCCACTACTACGACAAGGCCGACCTGATCCTGGTGGGCGTGTCCCGCTGCGGCAAAACGCCCACCTGTCTGTACATGGCCATGCAATTCGGCATCCGCGCGGCCAACTATCCGCTGACCGAGGACGACATGGAGCATTTGACGCTGCCGGCCGCCCTGCGCGCGCATTCGCACAAGCTGTTCGGGCTGACCATTGATCCGGATCGGCTGACGGCGATCCGCAATGAACGCAAGCCCAACAGCCGCTATTCCAGCTATGCGCAGTGCGAGTTCGAAGTGCGAGAAGTAGAAAATCTGTTCCGTCGCGAGAATATTGCGCACATCAATTCCACGCATTTTTCGGTGGAAGAGATTTCGGCGAAGATTCTGGTGGAGAAGGGCGTGGAGCGGCGCTTCAAATAATGTTGTCTGCCTATTACCTTGTGGTGAGCGAGCTTGCCTCGCGCGGGGCAAGCCCGCTCACCACAAGGATCAAGGCCTACAACTGAAACCTCCCTCCCCCCTGCCCCAACGCCGTCGCCAACGCATCAAACCCCGCCCGCAACAGCTGGTCATCTCCCGACGTATTGCAGATACTCGCCCGAATAAATTGCGGCACCGCCGTCTGCCCGACCGCAAACGCCTCGGCGGTGGCAATCAGGTAATTATTCTGCTTGAGCTCCGCCTCGATTTCCGACGCCCGCCACGGCTCCGGTACTTCAATCCAGAAGTGCGGGCTGTTGAGGTGGGTGCGGTACTCCAGGCCGATCAGTAGGTCACGGACCAGGGCCTTGCGCCGGCTGATTTCGTTGATCTGCTGGCGCAGCAGGTACTCCGCCGTACCGTTTTCGATCCACTGGGTAGCAAGCTCCAAGGTGACGGGCGTAGCCATCCAGCAGGTCGAACGCAGCGCCGCCGAAATACGGCTGACCAACGCCGGTGGCGCGTGCACATAACCCACACGCAGCCCGGCCGATACGGCTTTGCTCAGGCTGCTGATCAAAATCGTACGCTCGGGGGCGAAATGGCTGAGGGGCGGCGGCCGGTCCTCGACCAGTACACCGTGGGCCTCGTCCTCAAGAATCAGCAGGTTGTGCTCGCGACACACTTTGACCAAGGCTTCGCGGCGCGCCACCGAAAGTACCGCCGTGGTCGGATTCTGGATCGTCGGTGTGCAGTACAGCGCTGAAACCCGGTGATTTCGACAGACTTCATCCAGCGCGCCCGGCAGCACGCCTTCTTCATCCATCTCCAGGCCGATCAACCGGATACCCAGCATCCGCGCGGCGGTAATCAGGCCTGGATACGTCAGTTGCTCGGTGACCACCGTATCGCCGGCCCGCAACAGCGCCATCATTGAGCACAGCAAGCCGTGCTGGCCGCCATTGACGCAGATGACCTGCTCGGGGATCGGATGAAAATCACGCTGCACCAGCCATTGCGCGCCCGCTTCACGGTAGCGCGGCAGGCCGGCGTCCGGGGTGTAGGCGCTGATGTCCTGGAGGAATTTGGCGTTGGTCGACAGGGTCTGGAAGCTCTGGGCCAGGAACACGGTTTCCTGACCGGGGATGTGCATATTGCGGCTCATGTCGAAGTACTGGCGCGGTTCTTCGCTGAAGTTGCGAAAACCTTCATCGCGCTGGCGCTCCATCCCACGCTTGCGCACGAAAGTACCGTCACCAACCCGCGCCACCACCAACCCCAGGCGCTCCAGTTCGCCGTAGGCCCGGCTGATGGTGCCGATCGTCACACCCAGATTGTCGGAAAGCACCCGATGGGGCGGCAGTTTTCGTCCTGGTTCAATCAAGCCTTCGAGGATGCCCCGTTCCATGACATCGGACAGGCGCTTGTACTTCACGCCCTGCCCGTTGGACAACCCCTCACGCATAATTGACACCATGTCAATATTTGTTTTGACAGCCATCTTTCGCCCTAATAGTGTGCTTTTACGGGTTCAATCGCCGGATTTTACAACTCATTACAAGCTCAATATAGAGTTCAATTTCGGCTCAGGGAAGCAATAAACGATGCCAATGTCCGCCGTTCTCGAAAATACCGCCAAGACAAAAACCCAAAAACAGTGGTTGGCCGGGCTGATCACCAGCGTGATGTTCCTGATCGTCTGTCTGAGTTGGGGCACCACGTGGCTGGGGATCAAGATTGCCGTGGAGAGCGTGCCGCCACTGACGTCCGCGGGCCTGCGCTTCCTGATCGCTTTCCCGCTGTTCCTGTGTTTTGCCATGGTGCGCCGCGAGCCGATCCTGTTCCCCCGCGAGAGCCGCTGGTTCTTCGTGTTCGTCACCCTCTCCTACTTCAGCGTGCCCTACTACCTGCTCAACTACGGCGAGATGCATGTCTCGTCCGGCCTGACCGCGCTGCTGTTCAGCTGCATGCCGGTGTTCATCCTGATTTTCTCTGCGCTGTTCCTGCGTGAGCGCATCTACTTTTCCCAGGTGGTCGGCATCGGTATTGGTTTCGGCAGCCTCTACATGATCATCAAGAGCCAGGGCCTGCACCTGGACCACGCGGAGTTCTTCGGCGTATTGGCGATTCTGACCGCAGCGATCATGCATGCCTTGTGCTACGTGATTACCAAGCAGAAAGGCAGCGCCATCAGCGTGATCACCTACAACACCCTGCCCATCGGCATTGCCGGGCTGATGCTGTTCGTCGCCGGGCTGTGGTTTGAAGCGCCGACCTTCGACGCCATCACCCTGCGCTCCTGGGGCGCACTGTTCTACCTGGGGCTAGTGGCCTCAGTGGGCGGGTTCATCGTGTACTTCATGCTGCTCAAGCGCTTGAGCCCGATCATCCTGTCATTCGTGTTCATCATCTTCCCGGTGTTCGCGGTGATCATCGGCGCCTGGTACGAAGGCGTGTCGATTTCCCGCGACCTGATGCTGTATTCGGCCATCCTGCTGGCCGGCTTTGCGATCACCAAGTTGCCGGTTGAAAAACTCCTGGCCAAGAAAAATTGACCCTTCTACAACCACGCGAGAGAAACATGGACGTCCTCCGCCCCAAAGCCCTGGAACAGATCTACGCCCACGCCAGCCGCAGCTACCCCGAAGAATGCTGTGGTTTTGTCTTCGCCGACGGCAGCGTGTACCTGGGCAGCAATATCCAGAATGAACTGCACCACACGAACCCCGAGATGTATCCGCGCAGCGCTGCCAACGGCTACACCTTCTCGGTGGCCGACACCCTGTTGATGAACAAGGCGTTTCGCAGCGACAACCCGGTGGTAGTGATCTACCACTCGCACCCGGATGTAGGTGCCTATTTCAGCGACGAAGACCAGGACAAGGCGCTGTTCATAGGCGAGCCGATCTACCCCGTCAGCTACCTGGTGGTCGACGTTCGCCAGGGCCAGCCCCTTGGTTCCAAGCTGTTTGCCTGGGATGGCAAGCATTTCGCCCTTCAACCTTTCAACGACCTGCACACGGAGTTGTCCATGAACGCTGTTTCTTTCCCCGACATTCTGGTCCGCGTGGCCAAGCTGCCGGAATCGACCCTCGAGGGCACCGGATCGACATTGCGCGAAGTCATTGAAAACCTCTGCAGCAGTCACCCGCAGTTGCGTCCGCACCTGTTTCACGAGAAGAACAACCAGCTCAAGGAGCACTTCCTGTTTACCGCCGAGGAAGAGCTGGTTGGCGCGGATGACCCACTGCCCGAGAAAGCCAGAATCGAGGTGCTGCTGGCCACGTCCGGCGGCATGGACGTCGACGCGCTGAGCAATGAAGAAGTACAACGCTACGTGCGCCACATCACCCTGCCCGGTGTGGGTCGCGAAGGTCAGTTGAACCTCAAGAAAGCCAAGGTGCTGATCATCGGCACCGGCGGTCTGGGCTCGCCGATCAGCCTGTATCTGGCGGCTGCCGGGGTCGGCACCCTGGGGCTGGTGGACTTTGATGTGGTGGAAAGCAGCAACCTGCAACGCCAGATCGTCCACGGCAACAGCACCCTCGGCATGCCCAAAGTCGAATCCGCCAAGCAGCGCCTGCAAGACCTCAACCGCCATATCCAGATCAACGCCCACGACACCGCGTTGAATGTCGACAACGCCCTGGAACTGGTAGGCGCCTACGACCTGGTGATCGACGGCACCGACAATTTCGACACCCGCTACCTGGTCAACGACGCTTGCGTGCAACTGGGCAAGCCCTTGGTGTACGGCGCCATCTACCGCTTCGACGGGCAGATCAGCGTGCTCAACTATAAAGGCGGGCCGTGCTACCGCTGCCTGTTTCCGAGCGCGCCGCCCGCCGAGCTGGCGCCCAATTGCAGCGCCGGGGGCGTGATCGGCGTGCTGCCCGGTGTGGTCGGGATGATCCAGGCCACCGAGGCAATCAAGTTGCTGATTGGCATCGGCGAACCGCTGTCAGGCCGCTTGATGCGCTTCGATGCGCTGGCGATGAAGTTCAGCGAGATCCGTTTCAAGCGCCGCGCCGACTGCCCATGCTGCTCCGAGGCGCGCCACAGCGAAACCCTGGCACCGACCGCCTGCGCGGATGCCGTGCCCAGCCAACCGTCGCTGGCCGAAGAACGCTACATCAAGCCGCGCGTACTCAAGCAAGTACTCGAACACCCCAGCAGCGCCGATGTGCTGCTGGATGTGCGCGACGCCAGCGAACTGGAAGTGTGCAAATTGCCGGGCGTGGTGCATATCCCCCTGGCCGAACTGGACGGCCACCTCGACAGCCTCAGCCGGGACAATACCCATTACCTGATCTGCTACGCCGGCACCCGTGCTGAGCAAGCCGCCAGTACCTTGCTGGCGGCTGGTTTCGCCAACACCAAAGTCCTGCAGGGCGGCATGAAACATTGGGTTCGTGACGTCGAACCCGACATGCCGTTGTATTGAGCCGGGGGCTGAATGATGTTGCATAACTCCATCCTCGACGTGATCGGCCAGACGCCGATCGTGCGTCTGGCGCAGTTCTCCGAAGACCTCGGTATCGAGGTCTACGCCAAGCTCGAATCCCTCAACCCAGGCGGCAGCCACAAGGCGCGCATCGCCTTGGGCATGATCCTCGACGCCGAGCGCCGAGGCGTGCTGATCCGCGATTCCGGGCAGACCATCATCGAGCCCAGTGGCGGTAACACCGGCATCGGCTTGGTGATGGCGGGCAATGTATTGGGCTACAAAGTGGTGCTGGTGATTCCCGACAACTACAGCCCGGAAAAACAGAAGCTGCTGCGTTTATACGGGGCCAAGGTGGTGCTGTCGGACAGCCGCCTGGGCAACAACTCTCACGGCGAAAAGTGCATGGAACTGCAGCTGGAAAACCCCAGCTACGTGATGCTCAACCAGCAGCGCAACGGCGCCAACCCACAGACCCATCGCGACACCACCGCACCGGAAATCCTGCGTGCCTTCGGTGAGCTGCGCGCCGACTACTTTGTCAGCGGCATCGGCACCGGGGGGCATATCACTGGCATCGGTGAAACCCTGAAAGCCGCCTGGCCGCAACTACGCGTCATGGGCGTGGAACCGGAGGAGTGCGACCTGCTGAAAAACCAGCACGCACCGCATCACATTCAGGGCCTGTCGATCGGTTTGATCCCGAGCATTCTCAACCTGGACGTGATCGACGGCATGCTCAAGGTCTCGCGCCAGGACTGCATCGACATGATGAAACGCATCATGCGCACCGACGCTATCAGCCTGGGCCTGTCTTCCGCCGCCAACATGGTGGCCATTGCCAAGCTCGCCCCCGAACTGCCGCCCGAAACAGTGGTGCTGACCATGGTCTACGACAATGCCGACAGCTACCTGCCCAGTTTCGAATAAACGGGTTTCCAGCCAACCAGAATGCAGGGGTGCCTCCATGGGCGGTTTTATCGACATGCAACAGTTGCACGATGAGTTGATCACTCACCTCATCAAAACCCTTACGCCCCTACAGATGAAGCAGCTGGAACCGCATCTGGCGCCCCTGATCCAGAATGCTGCCCAGGCAGTAGCCGAAGACCTGATCGCCTACGCCTACCGTGATCCGGCTTCACGCGGGCGCGGTGAGTTGATCCTGGAGTCCTACGCCTCGTTCAAGGCGGTGCTGTATTACCGCCTGGCGCACCTTGTATGGAATTTTCCCGACCAGACCAACGGCGTGTTTTCGCGTATTGCCCTCAAGCTGAGCAACCAGGGCAAGGTGCTTTCCGGCGCCGAGATTCACCCGGCGGCGCGCATCGGCCGACGCTTCGTGCTGGACCACGGCTACGGCACGGTGATCGGCGAAACCTGCGAAATTGGCAACGACTGCTACATCCTCTGCGGCGTGACCCTGGGCGCCCGAGGCATCGCCAACAACCCCGACGGCAAGCGTCACCCACGCCTGGGCAACAACGTCGAGGTCGGCTCCGGTGCCCGCGTGCTGGGTTATGTGCTGATTGGCGACAACGTGTTTATCAGCCCGTCCTGCGTGATCACCCAGGACGTCCCCGCCGGCACTAAAGTGAAGGTGGTGAACCAGATCCAGCTGCAAAAAAACGATGAATCGGACCACAGCAACTACCTCGGAGCCTTCGCCCTGGATGAGCGATTGCATGTGGTGGGCGAAATCAACGCCAGCCATAAGGTGACCGTGCTGGACGCCGATTTCCACCCCCTGCCGGGGCTGATGCTGGAGCCCACGGTCAAGGAGCGCCACCACCTGCAATTTCGTCTGCACCGTGTCGAGTCGGGCACTCCATTGCCGCGCTTGCCGCTGAACCTGAAAGTCTGCGGGCCGGAATTCGAAATCACCCTGCTCTCCCCCCCTGGCCTGAGTGCAATGGTGCGCTCCCTGCTGCAAGCCAGCCCACTGATCGTCGGAGGTTGAACATGTCCGTGCACACCATGGAAACCCTGGCGCTGTTCGACAGCGCGCCCTACCAGAACGCATTCAGCGCCCGAGTGATTGCCATCAGCGAACACGGCATCGCCCTGGAGCACACGCTGTTCTACCCCACGGGCGGCGGCCAGCCAGGCGACACGGGCCACCTCACACTGGCCGACGGTACGCGGGTCGAAGTGACCGGCACGGTGCGCGACCCGGTGCTGCGCTCGATCATCTGGCACCAAGTGGAACACTGCCCCGCGCAACTGACCGCCGGGGTACAGGTGGATGCCGGCCTCGATTGGGACCGGCGCTACCAGCACATGAAAATGCACACCTGCCTGCACCTGCTGTGTTCGATCATCGATGCGCCGGTCACCGGATGCAGCATCAGTGCGGACAAGGGCCGGCTGGATTTCGACCTGCCCGAAATGACCCTCGATAAAGACAGCATCACCCGCGACCTCAATGCGCTGATCGAACAGGCTCACGCGGTGAAAACCTTGTCGATGCCGGCTTCCGAATATTCGACCCTGCTACAGATCACGCGTACACAGGCAGTGGCTCCGCCGGTGATTCAGGGATCGGTACGGGTGATTGAAATCGCCGGCATTGATATCCAGCCGTGTGGGGGTACCCATGTGATCAACACCGAAGAAATCGGCCGGGTGTTTTGCGAGAAGATCGAGAAGAAAAGTAAGCACAACCGCCGGGTGATCCTGCGGTTTGAATAACGCCTGGCCCGGACACGATGGCACTGGTAGTGAAAAAATGTAGGAGCGGGCTTGCTCGCTCCCACATTGATCGGGTTCCGACAGAGGAATACGTGATGCCAATTAGATCACGAACAGGTCCACAAACCGATTGACCGGTGTGGCTTCAAGCCGTGCCTGATCCTTGCACAGCGCAAAAATCTCGGCACTGCGCTGCGCGGTAAACCGTGTGGCCAGATTGGCCTTGAACTTGTCTTCCAGCAACGGAATGCCGTCCACCCGACGCCGGCGATGGCCAATCGGGTACTCCACCGCCACCTGCTCGGTGCTGCTGCCATCCTTGAAGAACACCTGCACGGCATTGGCGATGGAGCGCTTGTCGGCCTCCAGGTATTCGCGGCTGTAACGTGGGTCTTCGACGATGACCATTTTGTCGCGCAACTGATCGATGATCGGGTGGGCAGCGTGGAATTCATCCTCGTACTGCTCGGCCACCAGGTTGCCGAATGCCAACGGCACGGCGGTCATGTATTGCAGGCAGTGATCGCGGTCAGCGGCGTTGGCCAGTTGGCCGACTTTGGAAATGATACGAATCGCCGATTCATGGGTGGTGATCACGATGCGCTCGATTTCCTGTAGGCGGTCTTTCACCAACGGATGTAGCGTCACCGCAGCCTCGCAGGCGGTTTGCGCGTGGAATTCGGCGGGGAAGCTGATCTTGAACAGCACGTTTTCCATCACATAGGTGCCGTAGGGTTGGGCCAGGCTGAACGCGCGTTTGTCCTCCGGCTTGAGCGCCAGGTCCTTGTTGGTGTGGCTGAACAGCACGTCATAGAAACCCCACTGCGGCGCGCTCAAGACACCCGGAATACCCATCTCGCCACGCATGGCGATATCCGCCAGGCGCACGCCCCGACTGGAGGCATCGCCCGCTGCCCAGGATTTGCGCGAGCCGGCATTCGGTGCATGCCGGTACGTACGCAATGCCTGCCCATCGACAAACGCATGGGACAGCGCCGCCAGCAACTGCTCACGGTTGGCGCCCATCAGCTTGGCGGTGACCGCCGTGGAGGCGACTTTCACCAACAGCACATGGTCAAGGCCCACGCGGTTGAAGGAGTTTTCGAGGGCAATCACGCCTTGGATTTCGTGGGCCATGATCATCGCTTCCAGCACTGCGCGCACGGTTAGCGGCGCATCGCCATTGGCCACGCGTTTCTGCGACAGGTGATCGGCCACGGCGAGGATGCCGCCGAGGTTGTCCGAGGGGTGGCCCCATTCGGCGGCGAGCCAGGTGTCGTTGTAATCGAGCCAGCGCACGATGCAGCCGATGTCCCACGCGGCCTTGACAGGGTCCAACCGAAACGACGTGCCCGGCACCCGCGCGCCAAACGGCACCACCGTGCCCTCGACAATCGGCCCCAGGTGCTTGGTGCACTCGGGGAAACGCAGGGCCAGCAGGCCGCAGCCCAAGGTGTCCATAAGGCAGTTGCGGGCGGTGTCCAGTGCATCCCGGGAGTCGATCCGGTAGTTCAGGACATAGTCAGCAATATCCTGCAGGACCTGATCGTAGTCCGGGCGGTTGTTCAGGTCGACGTTGGCGCTCATGGCAGTACTCCAAGAAGAGGGTTGGGATCAGTCCTCGGGCTCACGGTTGTCAAAAAGCAGATCTTGGATGCCTGCCTTGGAATAGATATCTCCTGTGGGAGCGGGCTTGCTCGCGAAGGCGGTGTGTCAGGCACTGAAATGTCACTGTTCCACCGCATTCGCGAGCAAGCCCGCTCCCACATGGGTCCAGTATTGAACCTTAGAAGGCGTCGCCGGGGACGCGCACGAAGCCTTCCATCAGCACGCGCGCGCTGCGGCTCATGATGGCTTTCTTCACCACCCATTCGCCGTCTACCTGGGTGGCTTCTGCGCCCACGCGCAAGGTGCCGGACGGGTGCCCGAAGCGCACCGCATTGCGTTCAATACCACCCGCCGCCAGGTTGACCAAAGTCCCGGAAATTGCCGCCGCCGTGCCAATCGCCACCGCAGCGGTGCCCATCATCGCGTGGTGCAACTTGCCCATGGACAGCGCACGCACCAGCAGGTCCACATCACTGGCCTTGATCGCCTTGCCACTCGACGCCACGTAGTCCAAAGGCTTGGCCACAAACGCCACCTTCGGCGTGTGCTGGCGCTGGGCGGCTTCGTCCAGGTGCTTGATCAGGCCCATGCGCAAGGCGCCATAAGCTCGCACCGTCTCGAACATCGCCAGGGCTTTCGGGTCGCTATTGATCGCGCCTTGCAACTCGGTGCCGGTATAGCCGAGGTCTTCGGCGTTGATGAAGATCGTCGGAATGCCGGCGTTGATCAGCGTGGCCTTGAAAGTGCCGACGCCGGGCACTTCCAGGTCGTCGACCAGGTTGCCGGTGGGGAACATCGAACCACCGCCACCCTCTTCTTCCGCCGCCGGGTCCATGAACTCCAACTGCACTTCGGCGGCTGGGAAGGTCACGCCGTCCAGTTCGAAATCACCGGTTTCCTGCACCGCACCGTCGGTGATCGGCACATGAGCGATGATGGTTTTGCCGATATTGGCCTGCCACACCCGCACCACGGCCACGCCGTTGTGCGGGACGCGGGTCGGGTCGACCAGGCCGGCGCTGATGGCAAAGGAGCCGACAGCGGCCGACAGGTTGCCGCAGTTGCCGCTCCAGTCCACGAACGGTTTGTCGATGGAGACCTGGCCGAACAAGTAGTCCACGTCATGCTCGGCGCGGGTACTTTTGGCCAGGATCACCGTCTTGCTGGTGCTGGAGGTGGCGCCACCCATGCCATCGATTTGTTTGTCGTAGGGATCGGGACTACCGATCACCCGCAACAGCAAGGCATCGCGCGCGGCACCTGGCACCTGCGCCGATTCGGGCAGGTCCTTGAGGCTGAAAAACACGCCTTTGCTGGTGCCGCCACGCATGTAGGTGGCGGGAATCTTGATTTGCGCTACGTGTGCCATGGTGTCCTCTCAGGCCGTCGCCGCCGATTCCAGGAAGTCCTGGGCGAAACGTTGCAACACGCCGCCCGCCTCGTAGATCGACACTTCTTCGGCGGTGTCCAGGCGGCAGGTCACCGGCACTTCGACACGTTCGCCATTCTTGCGGTTGATCACCAGCGTCAACTGCGCACGCGGGGTGCGTGCGCCGACCACGTCATAGGTTTCGCTGCCATCGATCTTCAGGGTGTTGCGGTCGGTGCCCGGCAGGAACTCCAGCGGCAACACGCCCATGCCCACCAGGTTGGTACGGTGGATGCGCTCGAAACCTTCAGCGGCAATCGCTTCAACACCGGCCAGGCGCACGCCCTTGGCCGCCCAGTCGCGGGACGAGCCCTGGCCGTAGTCGGCACCGGCAATAATGATCAGCGGCTGCTTGCGCTCCATGTAGGTCTCGATGGCTTCCCACATCCGCGTGACCTGGCCTTCAGGCTCGATGCGCGCCAGGGAACCCTGCTTGACCTTGCCGTTTTCCACCACCATTTCGTTGAACAGTTTCGGGTTGGCGAAGGTGGCGCGCTGCGCAGTCAAGTGGTCGCCACGGTGAGTCGCGTAGGAGTTGAAGTCGACCTCCGGCAAGCCCATTTTCGCCAGGTATTCGCCGGCGGCGCTGTCGAGCATGATTGCGTTGGACGGCGACAGGTGGTCGGTGGTGATGTTGTCGGGCAGCACCGCCAGCGGGCGCATGCCCTTGAGCGGACGAGCACCGGCCAGCGCGCCTTCCCAGTAAGGCGGGCGGCGGATGTAAGTGCTTTGTGGGCGCCAGTCGTACAGCGGCGCGACTTTCGGGCCAGTGTCTTCGTGGATGGCGAACATCGGGATATACACCGCGCGGAACTGCTCTGGCTTGACCGAGGCCTTGACCACCGCGTCGATCTCTTCGTCGCTCGGCCAGATGTCCTGCAGGCGGATTTCCTTGCCGTGGGCGTCCAGGCCAAGCACGTCTTTCTCGATGTCGAAACGGATGGTGCCGGCAATCGCGTAGGCCACTACCAGCGGCGGCGACGCCAGGAAAGCCTGCTTGGCATACGGGTGGATACGCCCGTCGAAGTTGCGGTTGCCCGAAAGCACGGCGGTGGCGTACAGGTCGCGGTCGATGATTTCCTGCTGGATCACTGGGTCGAGCGCGCCGGACATGCCGTTGCAGGTGGTGCAGGCAAACGCCACCACGCCAAACCCGAGTTTTTCCAGCTCGTGGCCCAGACCCGCTTCCTCCAGGTACATGGCCACGGTTTTCGAGCCGGGCGCCAGGGACGATTTGACCCATGGTTTGCGCGTCAGCCCCAGCTTGTTGGCATTGCGCGCCAAGAGGCCTGCAGCAATCACGTTGCGCGGGTTGCTGGTGTTGGTGCAACTGGTGATGGCCGCGATAATCACCGCGCCGTCGGGCATTTGCCCCGGCACTTGGTCCCACTGGCCGGAAATGCCCTTGGACGCCAGGTCGCTGGTGGCAACACGGGCATGCGGGTTGCTCGGGCCAGCCATGTTACGCACGACGCTGGACAGATCGAACGTAAGGCCGCGCTCGTATTGCGCGCCTTTCAGGTCATCCGCCCACAGGCCGGTGTGGCGGGCGTATTGCTCAACCAGGGTGACTTGTTCGTCTTCACGGCCAGTGAGCTTGAGGTAGGCGATGGTCTGCTGGTCGATATAGAACATCGCCGCGGTGGCGCCGTATTCCGGGGCCATGTTGGAGATGGTCGCGCGGTCGCCCAGGGTCAGTGCCGAAGCGCCTTCACCGAAGAACTCCAGCCAGGCGCCGACCACTTTCTGCTTACGCAGGAACTCGGTCAGCGCCAGCACCATGTCGGTGGCGGTGATGCCCGGCAGCAGCTTGCCGGTGAGTTCCACGCCGACGCTTTCCGGCAGGCGCATCCATGAAGCGCGGCCGAGCATCACACTTTCCGCTTCCAGGCCGCCGACGCCAATGGCGATCACGCCCAGCGCGTCAACGTGAGGGGTGTGACTGTCGGTGCCGACGCAGGTGTCCGGGAATGCCACACCGTCACGCACCTGGATCACCGGAGACATTTTCTCCAGGTTGATCTGGTGCATGATGCCGTTGCCGGGCGGGATCACGTCGACGTTCTTGAAAGCCTTTTTGGTCCACTCGATAAAGTGGAAACGGTCTTCATTGCGACGGTCTTCGATGGCCCGGTTTTTCTCGAACGCGTCCGGGTCGAAACCACCGGCTTCGACGGCCAGGGAGTGGTCGACGATCAGTTGGGTCGGCACCACCGGGTTGACCTGGGCCGGGTCGCCGCCTTGCTGGGCGATGGCATCGCGCAGGCCGGCAAGGTCAACCAGCGCGGTCTGGCCGAGAATGTCATGGCACACCACACGCGCCGGGAACCACGGAAAGTCGAGGTCGCGCTTGCGTTCGATCAGTTGGCTGAGGGAAGCGTTGAGGGTGGCCGGATCGCAGCGACGCACCAGGTTTTCCGCGAGTACGCGGGAGGTGTAAGGCAAGGTAGCGTAGGCGCCGGGGGTGATTGCCTCGACCGCCGCACGGGCGTCGAAGTAGTCCAGGCGGCTGCCGGGGAGCGGTTTGCGGAATTCAGTGTTCATCGGTCAGGACTCGGTCACGGTAGGTTTCAGGGTTGCCCCTTCCCCTGTAGGAGCCGGCTTGCCGGCGATGAGGCCCTTGAGACCGCCATCGCCGGCAAGCCGGCTCCTACAGGGATCGAGGTGTTCCCATTCAGCGACGTTCGATTGGCACGAACTTGCGCTGCTCTACGCCGGTGTACTCGGCGCTTGGACGGATGATGCGGTTGTTGGCGCGCTGCTCGAACACATGGGCGGCCCAGCCAGTCAGGCGCGAGCACACGAAAATCGGCGTGAACAGCTTGGTCGGGATGCCCATGAAGTGGTACGCCGAGGCATGGTAGAAGTCGGCGTTGGGGAACAGCTTCTTCTGCTCCCACATGGTCTTGTCGATGGCTTCGGAGACCGGGAACAGCACCTTGTCACCTACTTCGTCAGCGAGTTTTTTCGACCAGCCCTTGATCACTTCATTACGCGGGTCGCTATCTTTGTAGATCGCGTGGCCGAAGCCCATGATCTTGTCCTTGCGCGCCAGCATACCGAGGGTGCCTTCGACCGCTTCTTCAGCGGACGAGAAACGCTCGATCATCTCCATCGCCGCTTCGTTGGCGCCGCCATGCAGCGGGCCACGCAGGGAGCCGATGGCGGCGGTGACGCAGGAATACAGGTCGGACAGGGTTGACGCACACACCCGCGCAGTGAAGGTCGAAGCGTTGAATTCGTGTTCCGCGTAGAGGATCAACGAAACGTTCATGACCTTGACGTGCAACTCGCTCGGCTTCTTGCCGTGCAGCAGGTGCAGGAAGTGGCCGCCAATGGAGGGTTCATCGGTCACGCAATCGATGCGTTTGCCGTCATGGCTGAAGCGATACCAGTAGCACATGATCGCCGGGAAGGCGGCCAGCAGGCGGTCAGTGACGTCGTGCTGCGCGCCAAAATCTTTCTCGGGCTCGATATTGCCCAGGAACGAGCAACCGGTGCGCATCACGTCCATCGGGTGAGCGTCGGCGGGGATGCGTTCCAGCACTTCTTTCAGCGCTTGCGGCAGGTCGCGCAGCTTGCTCAGCTTGGCGCTGTAGACGGCCAGTTCGGCCTTGGTCGGCAGTTCGCCGTACAGCAGCAGGTAAGCGACTTCTTCAAACTGCGCATCGGCGGCCAGTTCGCGCACGTCGTAGCCGCGATAAGTCAGGCCGGCGCCGGCCTGGCCCACGGTGGACAGTGCAGTCTGCCCGGCCACCTGGCCACGCAGGCCGGCGCCACTCAATACTTTTGCTTCAGCCATTTTTCTTCTCCAATCTTGTATTTATAAGGAGGCCTTGGTTAATCGCGGCCCTGTAGGAGCCGGCTTGCCGGCGATAGGCCCTTGAGGCTTGCGCCAGGTTCGAAGGCGCAATCGCCGGCAAGCCGGCTCCTACAGTTGTTCGTCAGGCATTTATTTCTTGGCGGCAAACAGCGCGTCGAGCTTCTGCTCGAAGGTGTGGTAGTCGATGCGATCGTAAAGCTCCATGCGGGTCTGCATGGTGTCGATCACGTTCTGTTGGGTGCCATCGCGACGGATCGCGGTATAGACATTCTCGGCGGCCTTGTTCATGGCGCGGAAGGCCGAGAGCGGGTACAGCACGATGGAAACATCGGCAGATTTCAACTGTTCGGTGGTGTACAGCGGCGTGGCGCCGAACTCGGTGATGTTGGCCAGGATCGGGGCCTTCACCTTTGACGCAAAGAGCTTGTACATCTCAAGTTCAGTGATGGCTTCCGGGAACACCATGTCGGCGCCGGCTTCGATGCAAGCGGCGGCGCGCTCCAGCGCAGACTCCAACCCCTCCACCGCCAGGGCATCGGTGCGGGCCATGATCACGAAGCTGTCATCGGTGCGCGCATCCACGGCAGCTTTGATGCGGTCGACCATTTCCTGCTGGGACACGATTTCCTTGTTCGGGCGGTGTCCGCAGCGCTTGGCGCCGACCTGGTCTTCTATATGGATCGCGGCCGCGCCGAACTTGATCATCGACTTGACCGTGCGCGCCACGTTGAACGCCGAGGAGCCGAAACCGGTGTCCACGTCCACCAGCAGCGGCAGGTCGCAGACGTCGGTGATGCGGCGCACGTCAGTCAGCACGTCATCCAGGCCAGTAATCCCCAGATCCGGCACGCCAAGAGAACCGGCAGCCACACCGCCACCCGACAGGTAGATCGCCTTGAAACCGGCGCGCTTGGCCAGCAGCGCGTGGTTGGCATTGATCGCACCGACCACCTGCAAAGGATGCTCGCTGGCGACCGCGTCACGGAAACGCTGGCCTGGAGTCGTCTTATTATTGGAACTCATCATTCACCTCGTGATTGGGCAGTGCCGTCCGGGAAGTGACGGGCAATGTTGCGTTTGGATGCGCCGATATGCCGGCGCATCAACAGTTCGGCCAGTTCACCGTCGCGATCGGCAATCGCGTCAAGGATGCGGTGGTGCTCGGCAAAGGCCTGGCGTGGACGATTGGGGGTGGCGGAGAACTGGATGCGGTACATGCGCACCAATTGGTACAGCTCGCCGCAGAGCATTTGGGTCAGGGTGCGGTTGCCGGCACCTTGAATGATCCGGTAATGAAAATCGAAGTCGCCCTCCTGCTGGTAGTAACCAAGGCCGGCCTGGAAGGCTTCATCGCGCTCATGGGTATGCAGCACCTGGCGCAGCTCTTCGATTTCCGCATCGGTCATGCGCTCGGCGGCCAGGCGGCAGGCCATGCCTTCGAGGGATTCGCGGATTTCATAGAGCTCGATCAGCTCGGCGTGGCTCAATGAAACCACCCGCGCGCCGACATGCGGCACGCGCACCAGCAGCCGCTGGCCTTCCAGCCGATGGATTGCCTCGCGCAGCGGGCCGCGGCTGATGCCATAGGTGCGCGCCAGTTCCGGCTCGGAGATCTTGCTGCCGGGAGCGATCTCACCCTTGACGATGGCGGCCTGGATACGCCGGAAGACGTTCTCGGACATGGTCTGGGAATCGTCTTGCGCCACCACTGGGGATTCCAGCTGATCCAGCATATTGTCGACACCTTCAAAAGCAATGCCGCAAAAACTAGCCAATCAGCCCAGGATAGTCAAAGAATAAATCCATATTGTCGACAATCGTCTAATAACCGCCGATGCACCCTTGCAGGGCATGGCCGCCTGCCAGCGCTGGCGCCAAAAAAGCATCATGTTAGAATGCCCGCCACTTTTGCCTGACATCGCGAGATGAAACGGCGCACGAGGGAGCTTGCGCAGTAATGCCAGTCGCCTTGAATTGAACATCGCACTGCACCGCCTCGGGATTTATGAGACTCAAGCCCTTCCTTCTATTGATTTGCCTCCTGGCTGCACCGGGCCTTGGCGTCGCCGCCGAGAAGACCGTGTACGGCCTCAACGAATACGCCCAGTTGGCCGGGATCGACCTGGAAGTCGCCGCCAAACTGGACACCGGCGCCAAGACCGCCTCCCTCAGTGCCCGTGATATCAAGCGCTTCAAGCGCAACGGTGAATCCTGGGTGCGTTTCTACCTGGCCATCGACACTGCCCATTCCCACCCCATCGAACGCCCCCTGGCACGCGTCAGCAAGATCAAGCGCCGCGCCGGTGACTATGACCCCGATGAGGACAAGAACTACACCGCCCGTCCGGTGATTGCCCTGGATATCTGCATGGGCACCGCTTTACGCAGCATCGAAGTGAACTTGACTGACCGCAGCGCATTCCAATACCCGCTGCTGATCGGCTCCGAAGCGCTGAAACGCTTTGATGCGCTGGTCGACCCCAGTCTTAAATACGCAGCAGGCAAACCCGCCTGCGCCGCCGACGCTCATACCGCCGAGTAAACCGAATGCGCTCTCTGACCCTGCACCTGAAAATCCTCATCGCCATCCTGGTGGTGTTGGGTATTTCGGTCACCGCCTACCAGATCTTCGTGCTGGGGATCCCCGTCACCGAGGACGCCACCGACGACTTGTGGAACATCGACGCCAAGGTCGAGTTCGTCGCCAACCCGAAAGACCCGGTGAAGATCCAGATGTTCGTGCCGCCCCTGAGCCGCGACTTCGTCAGCCTCAACGAGAGCTTTATCTCGAACAACTACGGCGTGAGCGTCAACCGCACCGACGGCAACCGCAAGGTGACCTGGTCGGCACGCCGCGCCAAGGGCAACCAGACCCTGTATTACCGCCTGGTCCTCACCAAGCGTTACAGCGGTGAAAAGGTCAAGGTCAAGGGCCCGACCTTCCGCGACAGCATTGCCGTGGAAGGCCCGGAAAAAATCGCCGCCGAAGCCCTGCTGGCGCCGATCCGCCAGCACTCGGCCGACGTCGAGACCTTTATCAGCGAAGCCATCAAGCGCACCAACAACCTCAATGACGACAATGTGAAGCTGCTGCTGGCGGGCGACCCCTCCATCCCGCACAAGGCCAAGATCGTCGAGTTGCTGCTGTCCATCGCCCACGTACCGGTGGAAAAGGTCCACACCATCCGCCTAGTGGCCGACCAGCCGCAAACCCCTGAACTCTGGCTGCGCAGCTTCAATGGCAATGACTGGCTGTACTTCAACCCGGAAACCGGCGAACAGGGCCTGCCCACCGACCGCCTGCTGTGGTGGACCGGTGATGAAAACCTGATCACCGTCGATGGCGGCAAGAAGGCCATGGTGACGTTCAGCTTGAACAACAGCGAAATGAACGCGATTCGCCTGGCCAAGCTCACGGACGAGAACACCGACGCCAACTTCCTCGAATATTCGCTGTACGGCCTGCCGCTGCAAACCCAGCAGACCTTCATGATCATGGTGATGATCCCGATTGGCGTGCTGGTGATTTTGATCCTGCGCAACTTGATCGGCCTGCAGACCTTGGGCACGTTCACGCCAGTGCTGATCGCCCTGGCGTTCCGCGAGACACAACTGGGCTTCGGGATTGTGCTGTTTACGATTATCACGGCGCTGGGGCTGTCCCTCAGGTCGTACCTGGAACACCTGAAATTGCAGATGCTGCCGAGGTTGTCGGTGGTGCTGACGTTCGTGGTGGTGCTGATCGCGGCGATCAGCCTGTTCAGCCATAAACTGGGGCTGGAGCGCGGGTTGTCGGTGGCGCTGTTCCCGATGGTGATTTTGACCATGACCATCGAACGCCTGTCGATCACCTGGGAAGAGCGTGGCGCCAACCATGCGCTGAAAGTGGCGATTGGTACGCTGTTCGCCGCATCCCTGGCGCACCTGATCATGAGCGTGCCGGAGTTGGTGTACTTCGTGTTTACCTTCCCGGCAATCCTGCTGATTCTGGTGGGCTTCATGCTGGCCATGGGTCGTTATCGCGGCTACCGCTTGACCGAGCTGGTGCGTTTCAAGGCCTTCCTGAAGGCTGACCAGTAATGTTCGGTTTCTGGAAGACCTGGAAAGCCCTGGAAGCGCGGGGAATCATGGGCATCAATCGGCGTAATGCCGACTACGTGCTCAAGTACAACAAGCGCAGCCTGTACCCGATCGTGGATGACAAGATCATCACCAAGGAGCGCGCCCTGGCCGCCGGCATTCATGTGCCGGAGATGTACGGGGTGATTTCCACCGAGAAGGAGATCGACAAGCTCGACGATATCATCGGCGGGCGCAGCGACTTCGTGATCAAGCCGGCCCAGGGCGCCGGCGGTGACGGCATCCTGGTGGTGGCAGACCGCTTTGAAGGTCGCTATCGCACGGTGTCCGGCAAGATCATCAGCCATGAAGAGATCGAGCACCAGATCTCCAGCATCCTCACCGGCCTGTACTCGCTGGGCGGCCACCGCGACCGTGCGTTGATCGAATACCGCGTGGTGCCTGACCAGATCTTCAAGAGCATCAGCTATGAAGGCGTGCCGGACATCCGCATCATCGTGCTGATGGGCTACCCGGTGATGGCCATGCTGCGCTTGCCGACCCGTCAGTCGGGCGGCAAGGCCAACCTGCACCAAGGGGCGATTGGCGTGGGTGTCGACCTCGCGACCGGCCTGACCCTGCGGGGCACCTGGCTAAACAACATCATCACCAAACACCCCGACACCACCAACGCGGTGGATGGCGTGCAACTGCCCAACTGGGACGGTTTCATGAAGCTTGCGGCGGGCTGCTATGAGCTGTGCGGCTTGGGCTATATCGGCGTGGACATGGTGCTCGACCAGGAAAAAGGCCCGCTGATCCTGGAGCTGAATGCGCGGCCTGGGCTGAATATCCAGATCGCCAACGACTGTGGCCTGACCCTGCGCACCCATGCAGTGGAAGCCCGGCTAGAAGAGCTGAAAGCCGCCGGCGTGACGGAAACCCCGGAAGAACGCGTGAAGTTCGTGCAGGAAATGTTTGGGCATATTCCACCTGTGGAAGGCTGAAGATCGCATCGCCGGCAAGCCGGCTCCTACAGAGGAATGCGGTACAATTGCCGCCCCTTCTATGCCCATAGCTGATTCGCCTCGCATGTCGACCTGCTCTGTATACCCACTGCCTTACCAGGCCAACCCCGCTGCGTATTTTGCTGCGATTCGCAATGCGCCTGGCGCGGTGCTGCTGGACAGCGGCCGACCGGCAGCTGAGCGCGGGCGTTATGACCTGCTGAGCGCTTGGCCACAAGCGACATTGACGGTTTCACCTGACGAAAGCGGTGGTGATTTCCTGCAACGCTTGCGGGAAAACCTTACGCAGTTGGGCGAGGCGGATCTGCCCGCGGGCTATGAGCTGCCGTTTGCGGGCGGGCTGATCGGCTACCTGAGCTATGATTTTGGTCGCCATCTTGAGCACATGCCGCACCTTGCCGCGGACGATTTGCACCTGCCGGACGCGCGCTTCGGGCTATATGCCTGGGCATTGATCAGCGATCATCAGGCGCAGACCAGCCAGCTTGTGTTTCATCCGGCACTGGCCGAGAGCGAGCAACAACGCTTGATCACTCTGTTCGGCCAGCCGGTAGCCAGCAACGCGGCGACCTTCAAGCTTAAAGGCCCCATGGCTCCGGACCTCAGCGCCGAGGCCTATCGCCAGGCTATCGTGCGCATCCAGGACTACATCCAGGCCGGCGACTGCTACCAGGTCAACTTTGCCCAGCGCTTCCGAGCGTCGTGCACGGGCGATCCCTGGGTTGCCTACTGCGCCCTGCGCGAAGCCTGCCCGACGCCATTCTCCGGATTCCAGAGCCTGCCGGACGACGGCGCGGTGCTGAGCCTGTCGCCCGAGCGCTTTGTGCATATCAGCGAGCGCCGCGTCGAAACCCGGCCGATCAAAGGCACCCGCCCCCGCGGCCTGACGCCCGAAGACGACGCCGCCAACGCCGCCGAACTGCTGGCCAGCCCCAAGGACCGCGCCGAAAACCTGATGATCGTCGACCTGCTGCGCAACGATCTTGGCCGCACCTGCCGCACCGGCTCGGTGAGCGTGCCGGAGCTGTTCAGCCTGGAGAGCTACCCCAACGTGCACCACTTGGTGAGCAGCGTCATCGGCGAATTGGCCGATGGCAAAGACGCCCTCGACCTGATCGCCGGCAGCTTCCCCGGCGGCTCCATCACTGGCGCGCCGAAGATCCGCGCGATGCAGATCATCGACGAACTTGAGCCGACGCGACGCGGGTTGTACTGCGGGTCGCTGGTGTATCTCGATGTGCGGGGAGAGATGGACAGCTCCATCGCCATTCGCAGTTTGTTGGTCAAGGATGGGCAGGTGTGCTGCTGGGGCGGCGGCGGGATTGTGGCGGATTCGCAGTGGGAGGCGGAGTATCAGGAGTCGCTGACCAAGGTGCGGGTGCTGTTACAAACTTTGGAAAACCTGTAGCCCCCAAGCTCCTCCTGGCTCTGCAACATAGGGCCAGGCAGCAAGAAAGATCCTGATTCAGAACGCGTGTGGACGGTGAGTGAACTGGAAGATAGCGTCCAGCTCCGACCGTCCACCCGCCGTTTGTGAGGGATCACGTGAAGCGTCTGCTTACTCGTCAGAAATTATTTCCGAGATTGCATCTCGACCCAACCACACTCATTATCTCCCAAATTGGGAGGTGGCAGCGATGCGAATAATCGCTCTCTCTACCTTGCGAATATTCTGGGAAAGCCACTCAGCTTATTCCGACGCCAAAGCGCCTCTTGTCGAGCTGCATCGCCCTATGCAAAAGGCGAATTACCCAACGCCGCAAGCGCTCAAAGCAGAGCTTAGAGCGGCAAGCATTCTTAAAAGTGGCAGGGTTGTCTTCAACGTGGGCGGCAACAAGTATCGAGTGATCATGGCGATCGACTATCAGCGACAGCTTGGGTTCATACGTTTCGTGGGGACTCATGCCCAGTACGATCAGATCAACGCGGAGAGCGTGTGATGAACATCAAACCTATACATTCCCATGAGGATCTAACTGCTGCGCTTGCGCGCGTGGAGCAGATATGGGGAGCGGAAATCGGCTCACCTGAGGGTGACGAGCTGGAAATTCTTGCTGTCCTCATTGAGAAGTACGAGGCAGAGCATTTTCCGATGCCGCCCTCGGACCCTGTGGAAGCGATTAAATTTCGCATGGAGCAACTGGGCATGACCGCCCGGGATCTTGAGCCATTTATCGGCACAAGCGGGCGGGTGTCCGAAGTGCTCAATCACAAGCGCAAGTTGAGCTTGTCGATGATCAAGCGCCTGCATGAAGGCTTGCGTATTCCTTATGAGCGCTTACTGGCTGGCATCTGAGATTTGCGGCGTCTGTGAAGGCCCCATCGCGGGCAAGCCCGGCTCCCACAATTGATCGGGTTCACACCACCCAAAGGTGGGAGCTGGCTTGCCTGCGAAGAGGCCATCCGCCGCACTGAAAAACTTACAGGCTCAACGCCCGATTCGACGCCTTGATGAACTCTTTCTTCAAGTCCTCAAAGGTATGCACCGCCGGGAACTGCGGGAACTCGCGAATCACATTCTCCGGCGCATGGAACAGAATCCCACGGTCGGCTTCGCCCAGCATGGTGGTGTCGTTGTAGGAATCACCCGCGGCAATCACGCGGTAGTACAGGCTCTTGAAGGCCAATACCGATTGGCGCTTGGGGTTTTTCTGGCGCAGTTGGTAACTCACCACGCGGTCGGTTTCGTCGGTGATGAGGCGATGGCACAGAAGGGTCGGGAAACCCAGTTGACGCATCAGCGGCTGGGAGAACTCATAGAAGGTGTCCGACAGGATCACCACCTGGAATCGCTCGCGCAGCCAGTTGACGAACTCGACAGCGCCGTCCAGCGGCTTGAGGGTAGCGATCACTGCCTGGATATCCGCGAGCTTGAGCCCGTGTTCATCGAGGATACGCAGGCGCTGCTTCATCAGCACGTCGTAGTCGGGAATGTCCCGAGTGGTGGCCCGCAGGGATTCAATACCGGTTTTTTCGGCGAAGGCGATCCAGATTTCCGGAACCAGCACCCCTTCCAGGTCGAGACAGGCAATTTCCACAAGACACTCCCATTGTTGATGTTATCGGTTGAGCGAGCAAAAGGACTGCCGAACTCTAGCGATTCAAGCTCGCCGCCGCAACGCAGAGCGGATTTTGATACCATCGCTCCCCTATAGAGCGCTCAGCGCCACTGACCTGTAGGAACCGTCCTGATGAACCAAGCCTTCGACGTCGCTGAACTCGCCGCGACTTACGCCAACAAATCTGCCCAAGACATTCTCAAACTGGCATTCAGCCAGTTCGGTGATGACCTGTGGATTTCCTTCAGCGGCGCCGAGGACGTGGTGCTGGTGGACATGGCCTGGAAGCTGAACAAGAACGTCAAGGTGTTCAGCCTCGACACCGGCCGCCTGCACCCGGAGACCTACCGGTTTATCGAGCAGGTGCGTGAGTTCTATAAAATCGACATCGAACTGATCTCGCCGGACCAGAGCAAACTGGAACCCTTCGTCAAAGAAAAGGGCCTGTTCAGCTTCTACAAGGACGGCCATGGCGAATGCTGCGGCGTACGCAAGATCGAGCCGCTGCGCCGCAAACTTTCCGGCGTCAGTGCCTGGGCCACCGGCCAGCGCCGTGACCAGAGCCCGGGCACCCGCAGCCAGGTGGCGGCGCTGGAAATCGACGCAGCCTTCTCCACCCCGGAACGCACCCTGTACAAGTTCAACCCGCTGGCGCAGATGACCAGTGAGGAAGTCTGGGGTTACATCCGTATGCTGGAGTTGCCCTACAACAGCCTGCATGAGCGCGGCTTTATCAGCATCGGCTGCGAACCCTGCACCCGCCCGGTGCTGCCGAACCAGCACGAACGCGAAGGCCGCTGGTGGTGGGAAGAAGCCACGCAGAAGGAATGCGGGCTGCATGCGGGGAATATCATCAGCAAGGGATGACCCTCGATCTGTACACAAGAATGTCACCATTAGTGCCATTCTTGTGTGCACTTATAAAATTACGCACCGAAAAGTTACATTCTTCCCCGCCTCAACACCCTCGCTGTTTTGCACACGCTTCACCCAACAAAATAAATAGCTGTTCAAACGGTCAATTTATATCGCTTTGAATTCAGCCAGTTATTCCATTCGCCTATAAAAACGAAATTACCCACAGTTTTCATAGATCAAAAACTGGCACGCAAGTGGCTTAAGGTGAAATGCGCTTTGTATACAATAAATACAAAACCTACATACACTTTGCCATCTGCGGCTTGGCTGCCGATGCGCTGGAGCCTGCCGGAATGCGTACAAGCCTCTCGAATAACATCGCACTGGATCTGCCCTCCTCCCTGAAGCCCGAAGCCATCGAGCCAGGCCCGCTGGTGCTCAGCCCGCGCCTGCACAACAAGGACTTGGCACCCACCAAAGTCGAAGGCCGGCGCTGGGGGCGCTACAGCATCTTTGCGCTGTGGACCAATGACGTGCACAACATCGCCAACTATTCCTTCGCCATTGGCTTGTATGCCTTGGGCTTGGGTGGCTGGCAGATTCTGTTGTCACTCGGTATCGGCGCGGCGCTGGTGTACTTCTTCATGAACCTGTCGGGATACATGGGGCAGAAGACCGGCGTGCCCTTTCCGGTGATCAGCCGTATCAGCTTCGGCATTCATGGCGCGCAGATTCCGGCGTTGATTCGCGCGGTGATTGCGATTGCCTGGTTCGGTATCCAGACCTACCTGGCTTCGGTAGTTTTCCGAGTGCTTTTAACGGCAATTCATCCGGGTTTTGCCGACTACGACCACAACTCGATCCTGGGCCTGTCGTCGCTCGGCTGGGCCTGTTTCGTGGCGATCTGGTTGGTGCAATTGGTGATCCTGGCCTACGGCATGGAGATGGTCCGCCGCTACGAAGGCTTCGCCGGGCCGGTGATTCTGCTGACGGTAGCGTCGTTGGCCGGTTGGATGTATTTCCAGACCGGCGGTAACATCGCCTGGTCGATCCGCGAACCGCTGCGCGGCGGCGAGATGTGGCGCAATATCTTTGCCGGTGGCGCGCTGTGGCTGGCGATCTACGGCACGCTGATCCTCAATTTCTGCGACTTCGCCCGCTCTTCGCCGTGCCGCAAGACCATCCAAGTCGGCAACTTCTGGGGCTTGCCGGTGAATATCCTGGTGTTTGCCGTGATCACTGTGCTGCTGTGTGGCGGGCAATTCCAGCTCAATGGCCGGGTGATCGAAAGCCCCACTGAAATCATCGCGGCGATTCCCAGCACCTTTTTCCTGGTGCTCGGTTGCCTGGCGTTCCTGATCGTCACCGTGGCAGTGAACATCATGGCCAACTTCGTCGCACCGGCCTTTGTGCTGAGCAACCTGGCGCCCAAGTACCTGAACTTCCGTCGCGCCGGGTTGATCAGCGCCACCGTGGCGGTGCTGATTCTGCCGTGGAACCTCTACAACAGCCCGTTGGTGATCGTCTATTTCCTTTCCGGCCTGGGCGCCCTGCTGGGGCCGCTGTATGGGGTGATCATGGTGGATTACTGGTTGATCCGTAAAAGCCGGGTGGACGTATTGCAGCTGTATAGCGAAGACCCGAATGGCGTTTATTACTACAGCCGTGGGGTCAATTTACGCGCAGTAGCGGCCTTCATTCCCGCAGCCGTGATTGCCATTCTCCTGGCGCTGCTGCCCGGTTTCGCCAGCGTGTCTCCGTTTTCCTGGATGTTTGGCGCCGGTATTGCAGGGGTGCTGTACCTGCTGATCGCCAAGCGTCAGCCGTTCTACGCCGATGTCAGCGGCGAAAGCATTGCAGTCGATAACGTCAGTCATTAATCAAGGACTTTCCATGCGTATCCTCGTGGTCAACGTCAACACCACCGAATCCATCACTGAAACCATCGCCCAGCAGGCACGGGCGGTGGCTGCGCCCGGCACTGAGATTGTCGGGCTCACGCCCTACTTCGGCGCGGAGTCGGTGGAAGGCAACTTTGAAAGCTACCTGGCGGCCATCGCGGTGATGGACCGGGTGATGGCCTACGACCAGCCATTCGACGCGGTGATCCAGGCCGGCTACGGCGAGCACGGTCGCGAAGGCTTGCAGGAACTGCTGAACGTGCCGGTGGTGGACATCACCGAAGCGGCCGCCAGTACGGCGATGTACCTCGGTCACGCCTACTCGGTGGTGACCACCCTGGACCGCACCGTCCCGCTGATCGAAGACCGCCTGAAACTGGCCGGCCTGTACCAACGCTGTGCCTCGGTGCGGGCCAGCGGCATGGCAGTGCTGGAGTTGGAAGAAAATCCGTTGGCGGCGATGGAGGCCATCGTGCGTCAGGCGGAATTGGCCATCAGCGAAGACAAGGCTGAGGTGATCTGCCTGGGCTGTGGTGGCATGGCCGGGCTGGATGAGCAGATTCGCCAGCGCACCGGTGTGCCGGTGGTGGACGGTGTGACCGCTGCGGTGACTATCGCGGAGTCGCTGGTGCGGTTGGGTTTGTCGACGTCGAAGATCAGGACTTATGCGACGCCGAGGCCGAAAAAAGTCATCGGTTGGCCGGGCCAGTTCGGACGGTAGACCGAGGTGTGGCCATCGCAGGCAAGCCAGCTCCCACAGGGGAATGCATTCCAAGGTGGGAGCTGGCTTGCCTGCGATGGCCGCGATGCGGTGTGAGCGTGCAATCAAATGGCACTGAATCGCTGCCCCAACTGCTGTTCGGCAAACTGCTCGATGATGAAATCCACGAATGCACGGGTCTTGCCGGGCAGCAGTTTGTGTTCGGCGTAGTAAATGGAGATGTTACCGTCGTCGACGTACCAGTCGGGCAGCACCCGCACCACCGCGCCGCTGTCCAAGAACGGCACGGCCATGGGCATGCTCACCAAAGCGATGCCCAGGCCCTGGGCGCTGGCGCAGCAGGCCGCTTCGGAGTCGCTCATGGTCATGCCTGGTTTGAGCACCAGCGGGCGGTGTTCGCGCTCGGTGCTGGTCAATTGCCAGGAGCGGATGCGGCCGGTTTGCGGTGAGCGGATGAGAATCCCGGTGCAACGCGCCAAGTCCTCTGGGGTTGATACCGAAGCGCGTTGCGCCAAGTAGCCCGGTGACGCCACCAGCACGCGATGAGCCGGCGTCAACTTGCGCGCAACCACGCCCTGGGGCAGCTCGAAACCACCACCAATGGCGGCATCGAAGCCCTGCCCGATCAGGTCGACCTGGCGGTTATCGAAATGCCAGTCCGGGCTGATATCCGGAAACCGCTGCATGAACGTCCCCAGCAGCGGCACCACATACCGATTACCAAACACCGTACCCATGCTGACCTTGAGCGTGCCCACTGGCCGTCCTTCGGCACTGGCCAGGTTGGCCACGGCGTTCTGGATGGTGGTGAGGCTGCCACTGACTTCGTCAAGAAACAGTTTGCCAGCCTCGGTCAGCGTCAGGCGCCGAGTGCTGCGCTGGAACAAGCGCACACCCAGGCGCGCCTCCAGCTTGGCGACACTTTTGCCGACGGCTGCAGGGGTCAAGCTCAGGTGCCGGGCCGCCTCGGCAAAGCTGCCACCTTCGGCGCTGCGCACAAAGCATTCGATACTGCCAAAGCTTTCCATATCGCCCCACTCTAAACTTTTGGTTTACACAGACTATAGCAATCACGGTCTACCGGGAGGGGCTGGCGAGGTCGATACTCGGTTCCAACAACAAGGCATCCCGCCTTGAACAGCTAGGAGATCGACATGACCACACAGAACCTCAGCGGCAAAGTCGCCTTGATTCAAGGCGGTTCTCGCGGCATCGGCGCCGCTATCGTCAAACGCCTCGCGGCGCAGGGTGCAGCAGTCGCTTTTACCTACGTCAACTCAGCCGCCAAGGCTGAAGAATTGCAGAACAGCGTGATCAGCGAAGGCGGCAAAGCCCTGGCGATCCACGCCGACAGTGCCGATGCCGGCGCCATCCGCAACGCGGTCAACGCCACGGTCGAAGCCTTTGGCCGCCTGGACATTCTGGTGAACAACGCCGGTGTGCTGGCCATCGCGCCGCTGGAAGACTTCAAGCTGGAAGATTTTGACCAGACCCTGGCGATCAACGTACGCAGCGTGTTTATCGCCACCCAGGAAGCGGCCAAGCATATGGGTGAAGGGGGTCGGGTGATCAATATCGGCAGCACCAATGCCGAGCGCATGCCGTTTGGTGGCGGTGGCCCGTATGCAATGAGCAAGGCAGCGCTGGTGGGGTTGACCAAGGGTCTGGCGCGAGATCTGGGGCCACGGGGTATCACCATCAACAATGTGCAGCCTGGACCGGTGGATACCGATATGAACCCGGCGAACAGCGATTTTGCCGAAAGCCTGATCGGGTTGATGGCGGTGGGTCGGTATGGGCATGTCGAGGAAATTGCCAGCTTTGTGGCTTACCTCGCAGGGCCGGAAGCAGGCTACATCACCGGTGCAAGCCTGACCATTGATGGTGGCTTCAGCGCCTAGGGCTTCCTGAACACCGCAAATCAAATGTGGGAGGGGGCTTGCCCCCGATGGCGGTGTAACAGTCAGCTGATTCGTGGCTGCCCCACCGCAATCGGAGGCAAGCCCCCCTCCCACATTTTTAACCGCGATCAGTCAAGGTCGAGGTGGCAGGCCGTAGGCCGCCAGGTCAAAGTCCGCGAGCTTGCGGATGATCTGGTCGGCATGGTGGTATTTGCTGTCGGCCATGGCTTCATCCGGTACGGCGATGGCAGTCATATGGGCAGCTTTGGCAGCAGTGACGCCGAAGGGTGAGTCTTCGAATACCAGGCAATCCTCCGGTGCAACACCCAGGCGGCGGGCGGCGGTGAGGAAGATGTCCGGCGCGGGCTTGGCGGCGCCGACTTCCGGGTCGTCAGCGGTCACGATGGTGTCGAACAGGCCAAACCATTCGCGGTGCAAGGTGGTCTTGTGGCCAAACGAATTGCGCGACGAACTGGTGCCCACGGCAATCGGGATGTTATGTGCCTTCAAGTGCCGCACCAAGGCTTCAGCACCGGGCATGCCCAAGGCTTTTGGGAAGCGCTCGCTCATCAGCGGTTCACGGATCGTCAGGAATTCGGCGGGCGTGATCGGAAGATCCAGCGCCTTCACCACGTAGTCAGCCAAATCCTGGGCGCCGCGCCCGATGATGTGCTGCTTGATGCTCCAATCGTAGGTGCGGCCGTAGCGTTCGGCGATGATCTGTGTGACTTCGGTGTAGATGCCTTCAGTGTCCAGCAACAGCCCGTCCATATCGAATATCACAGCCTTGATTGGGCCGACTCTACGCGGTGCGTTCATCAAAACAGATCCTTGGGGGGAAGGACTAAAAGGATTCAGCACAATAACGGTCACACTTGTCAGCAAGCAACCCTTTAGACTATGAACCTCACCTTTCAAAGTACCCGCAATGCTTTACCGTCTAGCTGCCGACAGCCTCGTGCTATTTCACTTGAGCTTCATCCTCTTTGTCCTGTTCGGCGGGTTGCTTGCGCTGAAATGGCGCCCGGCGATCTGGCTGCACCTGCCCGCCGCGGCATGGGGCGTGGCGGTCGAAGTGTTCCACCTGCCCTGCCCACTGACCCGCTGGGAGAATCTGTTTCGTCACTTCGCCGGGCAGGACGGCTATGGCGGTGGATTATCGAGCATTACATTCTCACGCTGATCTACCCCGCCGGCCTGACTCCGCAGATCCAGTTGGGCCTGGGCGCGTTGGTGCTGACGATCAACATCGCAGTATACGGATGGTTGATCCGGCGTTATGTACAGGCTTGAGACAGCTTCACTGGTCAACAATCAAACTCCCTCATTCCCTTCACAGACGCCCCCATGTCCGAAGCCTTCGAAGTCCCCAGCCCCCACGAAAAACACATCGAACACACCACCGAGCATGCCCACGGCCGCGGCGATAATTTCGCCAGCCGTATCGCCGTGATGACCGCCCTCATGGCCACCCTCGGCGCGATGCTCAGCTACCAGGCCGGCTCGACCGAAAGCGAAGCGGCGATGGACAAGAACAACGCCGCCATCTTCAAGACCGAAGCGGCCAACCAATGGAACTACTACCAGGCCAAGTCCAGCCGGCAAAACCTCGCGGAACTGGCCACTCACATTCCCGGTGTGGACGCGGTGCATTACAAGGAAGAAATCGAGCGCTACAAGAACCAGAAGGAAGACGTGCGCAAGCAGGCCGAGAAGCTTGAAGCCACATCAAAGGAATGGGATGAAAAATCGGAACAGGCGCTGCACCAGCATCATCGCTGGGCCCAGGCAATGACCGCGATCCAGATCGCGATTTCGTTGGCAGCGATTACCTTGCTGACGCGGCGGGAGTGGTTGAAGCGGATGTCGTACACCGCAGGCGGCGCAGCAGTGATACTAGGGAGCCTCGCCTGGCTGCATATCTGACCACTTCCAAACACACAGTACCTGTGGCGAGGGAGCTTGCTCCCGCTGGACTGCGCAGCAGTCCCATCTTCATGGCCGCTTCGCGGCCCAACGGGACGCTGCGACAAGCTCCAGCGCCACAGTCTATGCACTACGCAGCATCGAATCAGGCTCGGTTCGCCGCACGGCTATGGTGGAAGTACAGATACGCCAGCCCGATAGGCGCAATGAAAATCGCCATGGTCCAGCAGATCGCCATGGTGAACACCTTGACGGTCAGCATCAGAATGGCATTCACAAAGAACACGTTGTTGCCAAAAATGTAATCCATGATGCTTTCGTAAACGAAACGCGCGTAGGGATAAAGCAGGCTATTGACCACGCAATAGAACAGCGCGCCCAGTGTGAACACACCGGTTTTCGAATGGGTTAGCGCGGTATAGATCAGCACGGGAAAAATCAGCCCGAACAGGAAGTTGCGGATGTAGTACTGAGCAGAAAGCCCGCCAAATGTCTTGCGAAGTACCGGGTGCATTTAGATCCCTCTGAATGGCTTTATTGGAAAGGCGGCGACCTTAACAAAGCTTGGAAATCTTCTCCAGCGTTGTTGTAAGCCCTTTGCCATTACAGCGCTGCAGAGTAAAAGGAATGGCGAACAACTCACTTCAAGCCGAGGGAGACGGGTGTCCGCATAACCCAAAGAAGCCGTGGCTTCGGGGTCGACGGCTTGGGTGTACGCGCAGGCCTGAAGCGCGGGGTGGTAGTCTTGCCACCTCGAAAAAGTCGACTACAGGGAAGTACTGATGCGGATTCTGTTTTTAGCGCTGGGCTGTTTATTGATCACCGCCTGTTCAAGCAACCCGAAAATACTGTTTGAAGAACACGTCAAAAATAGCACCACGCCGTTAGCACTAACTCCCTCCGAGGCCATGCACAATACGCAGGCGGTGCCCATGCCGATCGACCCGGGATGGCGGCCGCCCCAGTGGAAAATCACTGCCGCGGAACCGCGTATCCTGATCAACGGAGTGCCGTCGAACTACCGATTGTTCAGCGTCGCCTTGATAAAGGACAAACCTTTCCATATCGACGTTAACTCTTGGTGCGTCAACTCGTGCCTGGGGTTCAGCAAATACGCCCTGAACCCTTATTTGATCTTGATGGACGCCCAAGGCAACGTGCAGGCTGAAGGCTTTGGCAAGGCGACGGGCATCGTGGGGGTTATCAGCCAAGTCTTGAAGGGCACGGTGAAAAGCAGCGGGACTTACTACCTTATCGTAGCAGCCGATAACCGCGCGCCAGGGGAAACCATTGTCATAGACAATGTACTGCTGATGGGTGCAGCAGCGAGCCCGATAACGCCATTGCGGATTGGAATGGGCAGCTATCCCTTTGGGTCGGTGGGGCCCTTGTTGAATACGGAAGAGGCGCCTTAAGGCTGTGGCCTTTGAATTGGGCCGATTCCTACGGCCTATTGAGAAGCACCACACACCCGATCCAAATTCACTCCGCCTATAGTCCAGCGGTCGCTCATATGGCGACCGAGTTTGGCGACTCGATGACAAGATGGAATGTAAACAACATTATTTCGGACGACCGCCCCAGTTGATTGCGGCCTATGAAAGCTTCGTCGTTTTTATCTTTGTATTAATGGAGTCAGTCATGAATCAATACATGGCCCACCAGCAACGACAGCATCATTCCTAACCTTTTTCGTCGACACAACCGTCCCGCTTGAAATCTTCCTCGACGCCGCGACCTATCGACTTCGTGCCGTGACGCAGGTGCTTGAGAACCTTGCGCTTCGCAGTGAAATAAGTAGCGATGCGGTTGTACTCCAGAGACTTTGCCTTGCTGTGCTCGATCCCGCTGCGCGGTGGGTGCGATTTGCTGGATGTCATAGGGCGACGCATAGATATGCCAAGCGCGTGATTCGATAAAGGTAAGATTTTCGAAACCCAGAAACTACAAAACCCCTGGTTTCTCTCGAAACCAGGGGTTTTGTTTACATCGAATTTGGCGGTGAAGGAGAGATTCGAACTCTCGATACAATTTCTTGTATACACACTTTCCAGGCGTGCTCCTTAAGCCACTCGGACACTTCACCGTATCTCGTCAAACCAGTTCAGTCTGTCGAGGCGCGCTAATGTAGTCGAAAGCCTTTCTGATGGCAAAGGTTTTTTTCAGAATTTTCATGCGGTTAGCCGGTTATGCCGATCCGCTCCCGGCAAGGGGCGGTGATTGTGCCATTCTCAGGCATCGGCAGGATGCGTCTGGGGCGGCGATTGCGCCCTGCCCTAGGCTTTCCAAACGCCTGTGTGCGGGAAAAGTCTGACTGGGCAGTCAGTCACAGCGCTTTACCGGGGCAGGCGTGGTGGGTAACGTCTGCGCATGCACTGCTATTTAAAAGCCTTCTATAACAATTCCTACAAGGAACCGCGTCATGAGTGAGTTGATTGCCTACCACCTCGAAGACGGTATCGCGACCCTGACCTTGAGCAACGGCAAGGTAAATGCCATTTCTCCGGCGGTGGTCAGTGCCTTTAATGAAGCGCTGGATCAGGCCGAGAAGGACCGGGCGGTGGTGGTGATCACCGGCACGCCGGGGATTCTGTCGGGTGGTTATGATTTGAAGGTGATGACCGCCGGTCCTAAAGAGGCGATCGGCCTGGTGACGTCCGGTTCGACCTTGGCGCGTCGTCTGTTGTCGCACCCGTTCCCGGTGATTGTGGCGTGCCCTGGGCATGCGGTGGCCAAGGGTGCGTTCCTGCTGTTGTCGGCGGATTATCGGATTGGGGTGGAAGGCCCGTTCAGCATTGGCCTGAACGAGGTGGCAATCGGCATGACCATGCACTACGCCGGTATCGAGCTGGCGCGGGATCGTTTGCGGAAGTCGGCCTTCCATCGTTCGGTGATCAATGCCGAGATGTTTGACCCGCAGGGCGCGTTACAAGCCGGTTTCCTCGATAAGGTGGTGGCACCGGAGGAATTGCATGCGGCTGCGCTGGAGGCGGCACGTCAGTTGAAGAAGCTGAACATGAATGCGCACAAACACACCAAGTTGAAGGTGCGTAAAGAGCTTCTGGAGGCATTGGACGATGCAATCATCCAGGACCAAGGGCATATCCTTAGCTAAGTCCTACCCCTGATATGTCAGAGCCCGACCTTGAGTCGGGCTTTTTCTTACAAATAAATCCGAATCATCTTTAGCCGCTCTAGCCTGCCCGTGTCGATAGATGTTGAAACATGCTCTTAAACATCGGCTATCTCCTACCTCTACAGGGGTAATTGCCGAATACAGTGCACAACCGTACACTGCGCCACCTTTTTTCCCGATGGGCCGTGTCGATGCTTTTTCTGCTGCGTATGTTGTTGATGGGCCTGCACTTTATGCTCGCCGGTGTGCTGGGCGTGCTGGTCGGTCTGTGTCGACCGTTCAATCCGGACAACAGTCGCCTATGTGCTCGTCTCTATGCGCTACCGGCCATGTGGATTCTGCACCTGAACGTGAAAGCCGATGTGGACTCGCTGCGCAACAAGCCTGGTACCTGCGTGATCATCGCCAACCACCAGTCCAATTATGACCTGTTTGTGTTCGGCAACGTGGTGCCCTACCGCACCGTGTGCATCGCCAAGAAAAGCCTGAAGTGGGTGCCGCTGTTCGGTCAGTTGTTCTGGCTGGCGGGCAATGTGCTGATCGACCGAAGCAATGCGCACAAGGCTCGCCGCGCGATGCTCACCACGACTCACACTTTGCAGCATGAAGACACGTCGATCTGGGTGTTTCCGGAGGGCACGCGCAACCTGGGCAAGGGCTTGCTGCCGTTCAAGAAAGGCGCGTTCCATATGGCGATTGCGGCCGGTGTGCCGATCGTGCAGGTGTGTGTCAGTAATTACGTGACACACATGCAGCTCAATCGCTGGAACAGTGGGGATGTGCTCATACGGTCGTTGCCGCCGATTCCTACGACTGGCCTGACTTCGGATGACATCCCGGCGTTGATGCAGGCGTGTCATGTGCAGATGGATGAATGCATCGCGCAGATGGACCGCGAGTTGCGAGCTGTCTGAACATTCTGGGGACGCTTCGCACCCAGCGCGAGCAAGCTCGCTCACCACAAAAAAGCTTGCCGCTACGACGGAACGCCATTCAGGCTAAGCTGCCCAACACCTGTCCTCCCAATAAGAAGCGATCAGCACCATGGGTAGAGTTGTTGCGGCCGCCGTCTACAGCGCCGGTAAGAAAGTCACGGATATCACCCTTGATGAAGGCGCGGCCTGGGCCGCCAAACCCGACCACTTTGTGTGGATCGGCCTGGAAGAACCCGATGCCCAAGAGCTGGCCAACCTGCAACGCCAGTTCAACCTGCATGAATTGGCCATTGAAGACGCCCTGGAAAAACACAGCCGCCCCAAACTGGAAACCTTCGGCGACGCACTGTTTATCGTCACTTACTCACCGGTGCGCGAGAACGGCAAGCTGGAGTTCATCGAAACCCATATCTTTGCCGGCAACGGCTACATCATTACCGCCCGCAACGGTCACTCGGCGTCCTACGGTTTTGTGCGCCAGCGCTGTGAGGCGCGGCCGCTGTTGCTGGAGCATGGGGAAGATTTCGTACTTTATGCGCTGCTGGATTTCGTCACCGAGAACTACCAGCCGGTGAGCGAAGCGATCCATGCCGAGATCGATGAGCTGGAGCGCAATGTGCTGTGCAGTTCGTTGAGCGAGCGTGATATCCAGAAGATCCACGGCCTGCGCCGCGACGTGCTGCGGCTCAAGCGCTACGTAGCGCCGATGGTGGAGATCAGCCAGGAGCTGCAGAAACTCAGCTTTCCGTTTATCGACAAGAACATGCGCCCGTATTTCCGCGACGTGCAGATTCACGTGACGCGGCAGATGGAAGACCTGACCACCCTGCGCGATATCGCCAGCCAGACCATCGAGATCGGTGTGTTACTGGAGGCTTCGCGCCAGAGCGTAGTCCAGCGCAAGTTCGCCGCGTGGGCAGCGATACTCGCCTTCCCCACCGCGGTGGCGGGGATCTACGGGATGAACTTCCAGAACATGCCCGAGCTGCAATGGCACTACGGCTATTTTGCGGTGCTCGGGTTTATTGCGGCAGGCTGCACGGGTTTGTGGGCGAGCTTCAAACGTTCGGGTTGGCTTTAAACCCGGGCCTCGGGCTTGTGTGCCACAAAACGCATCATCCATTCCGCCACGGTTGCACCGTGGTGGTCACGCTCCAGGCTGGCGACGCCGTTGGTGTAGACCTTTTCGCCCAAGGTTGTCTGAAGGATCTCCAGCAACTCGCGGGAATAGTCGTGGATAAATTCCGGGTGGCCCTGGAAGCACAGCACCTGGTCGCCGATGTGGTACGCCGCAAACGGGCAGAACGCGCTGGATGCAATCACCGTGGCGTTCTCCGGCAGCGTGGTCACCTGGTCCTGGTGGCTGATCAACAGCGTCAACTCTTCCACTTCCGGGCTCATCCACGGCGTCTTGGCATCCAGCTTATAGTCGTGGATGCCCATGCCCCAGCCCTGGCCGGCGCGTTCAGTCTTGCCGCCGAGCAACAGTGCCAGCAGTTGGTGACCGAAGCAGATGCCGAGCAGCTTGTCGCCGCGCTCATAACGTTCGAGCAGGTAGGTCTTGAGGGTCTGGATCCAAGGGTCCGTTCCAAAGGAATCGGCCTTGCTGCCGGTCACCAGGTAGGCATCGAACACTTCATCGTCCGACGGGTATTCGCCATTCACCACGTTGTACACGACAAACTCGGCGGGAATGGGCTGCTTGGCGAACAGGCGCTTGAACATCTGCCCGTACCCTTGGTATTGATCGATCAAGCCTGGACGCAGGATATCGGTTTCCAGGATACAGACGCGTAGCGACATAAAAAATACCTGACACGGTGATGGGAATATTGCACACCCCAGAGCCTGCCTTGAAATACCCCTTCAAGGCAAGCCCCTCCTGCTTCACCGGAACATAGTCATCGGAACATAGTCACCGGAACACGTCACCTTGCGCCGCTTTCTCCAGCAACAACGCCGGTGGCGTGAAGCGTTCGCTATATTGCTCAGCCAAGTAGCGAGCGCGGGCAATGAAGTCGTTCAGCCCATATTGGTTGATGAACTGCAACGCGCCGCCGCTCCAGGCCGCGAAACCAATGCCGAAAATCGACCCCACGTTCGCGTCCGCCGTAGACATCAACACACCCTCCTCCACGCAACGCACGGTCTCGATGGCCTGGATAAACAGCAAGCGGTCGCGCACATCCTGTGGCGAGATGCGTTGGTCGGGCCGTTCAAAGCGGCTTTTCAGCTCTGGCCAAAGGTATTTCTGTCCACCGTTGGGATATTCATAAAAACCGCCCCCCGCCGCCTTGCCCATGCGCTTGTATTCGTTGACCAACAGATCGATCACCGCCGTTGCCGGATGCGTCGGCACAGCCTTGCCTTCTGCCTGCAGATCCTTGGCCGTCTGCTGTCTTATATGGCTCATCAGGCTGAGGGAAACTTCATCCGACACCGCCAGCGGCCCCACCGGCATGCCGGCTTTGCGCGCTTCGGTCTCGATCATCGGCGCCGCCACGCCTTCGCCCAACATGGCAATACCTTCGTTGGTGAAGGTGCCAAACACCCTTGAGGTGAAGAACCCACGACTGTCATTGACCACGATCGGGGTTTTCTTGATTTGCAGCACGAAGTCGAAACCACGGGCCAGGGTTTCGTCGCTGGTGTGGGAACCCTTGATGATTTCCACCAGAGGCATCTTGTCCACCGGGCTAAAAAAATGCAGGCCGATGAACTTGGCTTGATCCGGCACCGCCGTGGCCAGCCCACTGATGGGCAAGGTGGAGGTGTTGGAGGCGATCACGGCGTCGGTGCCGACCACGTGTTGCGCGGCGGCTGAGACCCTGGCCTTGAGTTCGCGATCTTCGAACACCGCTTCGATGATCAGGTCGCAACCGGCCAGGTCGTCATCGCTGGCCGTAGGAAGAATCCGCGACAAGGTGGTTTCCCGCTGTTCGGCGGTCAGTTGCCCACGGCTGACTTTCTTGTCCAGCAACGCCGCCGAATGCGCCTTGCCCTTCTCGGCGGCCGCAAGATTGATGTCCTTGAGCACCACCTCAATTCCCGCGCTGGCGCTGACGTAAGCGATGCCTGCGCCCATCATCCCGGCACCGAGCACGCCGACTTTGCGGGTAACGTTGGGCGCAAAACCTTGCGGCCGAGAACTGCCTGCGTTGATCTCATTGAGCTGGAACCAGAACGTGCCGATCATGTTCTTCGCCACTTGCCCCGTCACCAGCTCGGTGAAATAGCGCGTTTCGATCAGGTGTGCGGTGTCGAAATCCACTTGGGCGCCTTCGACGGCGGCGCAGAGGATTTTCTCCGGAGCGGGGAAACAGCCCTGGGTTTTACTGCGCAAAATCGAAGGCGCAATCGCCAGCATCTGCGCAACTTTCGGGCTCGATGGTGTACCACCGGGAATCTGGTAGGCCTTGTTGTCCCACGGTTGCTTGGCGTCCGGATTGGCCAGGATCCAGGCGCGGGACTTGGCCAGCAGTTCATCGCGATCCGCCGCCAGCTCATGCACCAGCCCGGCTTGCAGCGCCTGTTGCGGCCGGACCTTCTTGCCTTCGAGCAGATACGGCAAGGCCTTTTCCAACCCGAGCATGCGCACCATGCGCACCACCCCGCCGCCACCCGGCAGCAGGCCCAAAGTGACTTCCGGCAAGCCAAGCTGCACCGATTTGTCGTCCAGCGCCACGCGGTAATGGCATGCCAGGCAAATCTCCCAGCCGCCCCCCAAAGCCGCGCCATTGATGGCGGCCACTACCGGTTTGCCGAGGGTTTCCAGCCGGCGTAGTTGCGCTTTCAGTACTAGCACGCCGTCGTAGAAATCCTTGGCATGGGCCTTGTCGACCGCGATCAGTTCATTGAGGTCGCCGCCGGCAAAAAATGTCTTTTTGGCCGAGGTAATCACCACCCCGGCAAAGCTGTCTTTTTCCGCCTCCAGGCGCTCCACCGTAGCCGCCATGGCCTCACGGTACGCGCCGTTCATGGTGTTGGCGCTCTGGCCGGGCATATCGAGGGTCAGCACCACGACGCCGTCCTGGCCTTTTTCGTAACGAATAGCTTGGGTCATGACAAATTCCTTGGGCTCAGAGGCGTTCGATAATGGTGGCGATGCCCATGCCACCGCCGACACACAGGGTGGCCAGGCCGTAGCGCTGCTGGCGCACTTCCAGCTCGTCGAGCAAGGTGCCGAGGATGGCGCAACCGGTGGCACCCAGTGGGTGGCCCATGGCGATGGAGCCACCATTCACGTTGACCCGCGCCGCGTCGATGCGCATGTCCTTGATGAACTTGAGTACCACCGAAGCAAAGGCTTCGTTGACCTCGAACAGGTCGATGTCTTCGACGCGCAACCCGGCCTTGACCAGAGCCTTGCGCGTAGCGGGCGCGGGGCCGGTGAGCATAATGGTCGGATCGGTACTGGTGACCGCCGTGGCGACGATACGCGCGCGGGGTTGCAGGCCCAGTTCGCGGCCCTTGGCCTCGGAGCCGATCAGCATCAACGCGGCGCCATCGACGATGCCGGAGCTGTTGCCCGGCGTGTGCACATGGTGGATGCGCTCCACATGGCTGTAGACCCGCAACGCGGTGGCGTCGAAGCCCATCTGCCCCATCATTTCAAAGCTGGGCTTGAGCTTGCCCAGGCCTTCCAGGGTCGAATCGCCCCGGATGAATTCGTCATGGTCCAGCAGCACAATACCGTTCTGGTCCTGCACCGCTATCAACGATTTATTGAAGGAACCTTCCGCACGCGCCCTAGCCGCTTTCTGTTGGGAATGTAGGGCGAAAGTGTCGACGTCTTCACGGGTAAAACCTTCCAGGGTCGCAATCAGGTCCGCGCCGATGCCCTGAGGAGTGAAGTGGCTGTGCATATTGGTCTGCGGGTCGAGCACCCAGGCGCCGCCGTCACTCCCCATGGGCACGCGCGACATGGACTCGACGCCACCAACCACCACCAGGTCTTCGAAGCCGGAGCGCACTTTCATTGCGCCCAGGTTGACGGCTTCCAGGCCCGACGCGCAAAAGCGGTTGATCTGCACACCGGCGACGCTGATGTCCCAGTCCGCAGCCAGGGCGGCAGTCTTGGCGATGTCGGCGCCCTGATCGCCGATCGGGGTCACGCAGCCGAGCACGATGTCGTCCACCTGGTGGGTGTCGAGGTCGCTGCGTCGGGCCAGCGCGGTGAGCAGGCCGGCCACCAGGTTCACCGGCTTGACGCTGTGCAAGGCACCGTCGGCCTTGCCTTTGCCACGGGGCGTGCGTATCGCATCAAAGATCAAAGCTTGGGTCATGACGTCCTCGAACCGCTGTGCATGTGTGCCTCTACCTTAGGCCCGATTGACACGGTTTCAATGACGGATGCGCTCATTGCTTTTGACCCCCTCGCTCGGACGAACGGTAGTGTCCTAAGATAATTGCCGGGTTAATCGTTTTAGCTGTCTAGCCAAGGCATTGGCGCCAAGATGGCGATATGCCTCATGCCTTTTTAAGCTGAATTGCTTATTAGTTGATATGAAATGAGTCTAAGCCAAGAAGAACGAGGGCTCTAAGGTTGAATCAGTAGGAAGTCGCTGCCGGGTTTTGCTGGAGCGGCTGTAAGAAAAGCGACACGTCATCTCGCCATACTGAAATAAAACCGGCACGCATTTGACGCTCAGGAATAACAACAAAAGGCAGTCAGCCATGTTCAAACATTCGAAAGTACGTCAGGCGGGACTCATTCTGTTCGCCACCACACTGATTCTGATCTTGCCCAATTTGACCAAGGTCATTGGGTGATCCCTCAACGCCCACATTCCGTGCCTTCACAGCACCGGGTTTGCAGCTTTTGGCAGCACCTGCCGGGACATTGCGCATAGCGGTCCTGCAGGGGCTGCCTTTTTGCGCGCCGATTTCCGGTATCGTGAGCGTCATTGCCACTTTCCACCGGGCCTCCCTCTTGAAACCGATCTTCGCCCTCCTCGCCTTGCTGATCGCGCTTCCCGTTTCGGCAGCACAATTGACCATCGAACTCGACCACACCCGCAAGACGTGGCAGACCGCTGACCTGCTCAAGCATCCACAGGCGCAAACGGTGCAGATCGTCGATGACGTTTCCTACAAACGCACCATGAGTTATCGCGCAGTGCCCTTGGCCGCACTCCTAACGGGACTGAAACCTGAAAGCCATCTGCAAGCCGTTGCGTTGGATGGTTTCGCCGCCGAACTCACGGCTGCGCCGCTGCTGGAGACCCACGGTGCACGCGCCTGGCTGGCGGTGGAAGATCCTGCCCAGCCATGGCCTGCACTGGCGGAAGGCAAACCGAGTGCCGGGCCGTTCTACCTGGTGTGGACTGACCCGCAAGCCGGGCGCATCAGCCCGGAGCAGTGGCCGTTCCAGATCTCCGGGATCAAACAGTTGAAGACGGTCGCGGAGCGCTTTCCGGCTTTGTTGCCCGATCCAAAACTGGCAGCCAATGACCCGATCAACCAGGGCTTTGTGCTGTTCCAGAAAAACTGCCTGGCTTGCCATCGCCTAAATGGCGCCGGCGATGCGCAGGTGGGGCCGGATTTGAACATTCCGTATAACCCCACTGAGTATTTTGGCGGTGATTTCCTCAAGCGCTATATTCGCGACCCGCAGAGCTTGCGGCATTGGCCGCAGGCGAAGATGCCGGCGTTTGCTGCCAGTGTGTTGCCGGACGGTGAGCTGGATTTGTTGGTGGGGTATTTGAAGCATATGGCCGGGCGCAAGCAACAACCCTGAGCCTGACGCAGCCGGCTCCTACAGTTGATCAGTGGTGAATTATTGCTGCTGGACGGAAATCACCGGCGTCGGCGCCACGAACACCTTGGCATGCATCTGCTCATGCCCGCCGCCACGGCGCATGCCGCGTACCGGGCAGGCGTCGAGGTAATCCAGCCCCACCGCCAACTTCAAATGCCGCTCCGGGCGGGCCAGTTGGTTGGTCACATCAAAGCTGTACCAGGCGTCCTCCAGCCAGGCCTCGGCCCAGGCGTGGCTGGCCAGGTGCGTGCTGTCCTCCGAGTACAAATACCCCGACACATACCGCGCCGGAATCCCCAGGCTGCGTGCACACGCCAGGAACGCATGCGTGTGGTCCTGGCAAACGCCTGCGCGGCCAGCGAAGGCCTGGGCGGCGCAGGTGTCGACTTCGGTGGCGCCAGGCGTGTAGACCATCGCCTGGTTGAGTGCGTGCATCAGGTCGATCAACGCGGTGCGATCACGACGTTGATGGCACTGCTGGTCGGCAAAGCTGCGCAAGGCTTCATCGGGTTCGGTCAGGCGGGTGCAACGCAGAAACGGGAATGCGGATTGGTGCTCATGTTCGGCCTCGCGTAACTCGTCGATATCCACCTGACCACGGGCGCCGATGATGATGGCATCGTGGGGTTCGTCCAGAGTCAGCACATGCAGGATGTTGCCGAATGGGTCCACCTGCGCCCGCACCGGGCGCGGCAGGTCGAGCTGCCAGCTAAGTACGTGCTGGCGTTCGCTGTCGTGGGGCGTCAGGCGCAGGTACTGGATGCTGGCACGCACTTGGTCTTCGTAGTGGTAGGTAGTTTCGTGGCTGATGGAGAGTCTCATGCCGCCTCCAGGTAGGAACTGTAGATGGCGTCGCCCAACTGGCGGACCAAGGGGATAAAGTCGGTCAGCCAGGCGTGCAGGCCTTCCTCGAGGATTTCATCGATGGCGGTGAAGCGCAGGCGCGCGTCCATCTCGGCGGCCAGGCGCTGGGCCGGCCGACCATTGAGGCCGGGTAGGCTGGCGAGGATCTGGTCGATCTCTTCGCTGCAGGCACGCAGCGAGCGCGGCACATCGGCACGCAGCAGCAACAATTCCGCCACTTGCCGGGCACCGGGGGCATCGCGGTAGATCTCGGTGTAGGCCTCGAACGACGACAACGCGCGCAACAAGGCGCTCCATTGATAGTAGGCGTGGGCCGTGCCATCGGTGACGGCTTCGGCGCGGTCGCCCGCCATCTCATAGCGGGCGTCCAGCAGGCGCAGGGTGTTGTCGGCACGTTCGATAAAGGTGCCCAGGCGAATGAAGCGAAACGCATCGTTACGCATGATGGTGCCGTAGGTGGCGCCGCGAAACAGATGGGAACGCTCTTTTACCCACTCGCAGAAACGGCTCATGCCATAGCGGCTCAAGCCCTGCTGGGCGATGTCGCGAATATCCAGCCAGGTCGCGTTGATGTTTTCCCACATGTCGGCGGTAATTCGCCCACGCACCGCATGGGCGCTGGCCCGCGCCGCGCCCAGACAGCTGTAGATGCTGGCCGGGTTGGCCGCATCCAGGGCAAAAAAGTGCAACAGGCGCTCGGCGTGCAGTTCGCCGTGGCGTTCGTGGTAATCCTCCAGGGTGCCGGTGATCAACAGCGGCATGGCCAGTTCATGCAGGCCATCACCACGCCCGTCCTGCGGCATCAGCGACAGCGAATAGCTGACATCGAGCATGCGTGCGAGGTTTTCCGCACGTTCCAGGTAGCGCGACATCCAGTACAAATCCGAGGCAGTTCTACTCAACATGGCATCAGTCCTCGACCACCCAGGTGTCTTTGGTGCCGCCACCCTGGGACGAGTTGACCACCAGCGAGCCTTCGCGCAATGCCACACGGGTCAGGCCACCGGGGACCACACGGGTTTCCTTGCCGGACAACACGAACGGGCGCAGGTCGATATGACGTGGCGCAATGCCGTTTTCGACAAAGGTCGGGCAGGTGGATAAACACAGGGTTGGCTGGGCGATATAGGCGTGGGGCTTGGCCTTGATACGCGCACGGAAGGCTTCGATTTCCGCCGCTGTGGACGCGGGGCCGACCAGCATGCCGTAGCCGCCCGAACCCTGGGTTTCCTTCACCACCAGGTCGGGCAGATTGGCCAGCACGTGGGACAGTTCGTCGGGCTTACGGCACTGGAAGGTCGGAACATTCTTCAGGATAGGTTCTTCATCCAGGTAAAAACGGATCATCTCGGTGACGAAGGGGTACACCGACTTGTCATCCGCCACGCCGGTGCCGATGGCATTGGCCAGCACCACATTGCCGGAGCGATAGGCTGCGAGCAGGCCGGGCACGCCGAGCATGGAGTCCGGGTTGAAGGCCAACGGATCGAGGAACGCGTCATCCAGGCGACGGTAGATCACATCCACGGCCTTGGGCCCGTCGGTGGTGCGCATGAAGACGCGGTCATCACGCACGAACAGATCGGCGCCTTCCACCAGTTCCACGCCCATTTCTCGAGCGAGAAAGGCATGTTCGAAGAACGCGCTGTTGAAGCGCCCGGGGGTCAGCACGACCACGCTGGGGTTATCCAGGGGGCTTGAGCTTTTCAGCGTGTCGAGCAGCAAATTGGGGTAATGGTCGATAGGCGCGATGCGCTGGGCAGCGAACAGTTCGGGGAACAGGCGCATCATCATCTTGCGGTCTTCGAGCATGTAGCTGACGCCGCTCGGTGTACGCAGGTTGTCCTCCAGCACGTAGTAAGTGCCGTCACCGTCGCGTACGAGGTCGACGCCGGAGATGTGGGAGTACAAGTCACGGTGCAAGTCCAGGCCCTGCATCGCCAACTGGTATTGCTCGTTCGCCAGCACCTGTTCGGCGGGAATGATTCCGGCCTTGATGATGCGCTGTTCATGATACAGGTCAGCGAGAAACATGTTCAGCGCCTTGACCCGTTGGATACAGCCACGCTCGACAATCCGCCATTCGCTGGCGGGGATGCTGCGCGGGATGGTATCGAAGGGAATCAACCGTTCGGTGCCTTGCTCGTCCCCGTAAAGCGTGAAGGTGATCCCGGCACGGTGAAACAGCAAATCGGCTTCGCGCCGGCGCTGGGCCAGCAGATCATCTGGGGTGTCGGCCAACCAGCGGGCGAACTCGCGGTAATGAGGCCGGACCTGGCCTGCCCCATCGTACATTTCATCGTAATAAGTGCGGATCATGCCGAACTCCTTGTCACCCGGGCGCTAGAACCATCGCAAGGCCCGTGCCAGCGGCATAAACACTTAAGAATCAGTGAGTTGAATTACAACCAGAATCCAGCCGCACCGTCCTGGTGCGCAGAATACCCGGTGCACCGCCCGACGCTTCATCGCAATGCGGGCTTTGACTATCAACAGCATAGTCAGAGTTGATTTCACTGCCCGGCCCAAGCTACGGATAATCGCCCCATCTGCTGAACTGCCTTCAGCGAACCGCTCTTCCCTTTAAGCCACCCTCTTGGGTGGTTTTTTTTTGGTGCGTAAAAATAGCGCGCAAGTTCCGAGAATTTTCCTACGGCACAAACAAAATCGGCCGACCCAAAGGTCAGCCGATACGCTGCGTTTCTCATACTTCAAGCTGCTACATGGGTAACCCACGCACCTCCTGCTTCACGCCCCATCCCTCGATGATCCCGCCCAGCGGCTCGACCACCGCCCCGAAGTCTTGCTCAAAGTCTCCAATGCCATCGTAGGTGGCGGACATGATTTTGCTCAGCTCCAGGTACCAGGCGCCATCGTCGCGCGCACTGACCTGGGCATTCAGGGATTCCCCACGAAACTCACCCGCCGCCCTGCGCGCACGTTCCTCATCCGGGAAAATGGCGTAGAACTCGATGGGGTGGAAACGCGAGAAGTCGAAGCCGCCCTCTTTCATGCGGCGCAGAACGTTGGTGCTGATGTCTTCTTGATAGGCTGTGCTCATGAAAAGTGCTCCTCGAATTGATGGATAGACTTTCCGTGCTTCCCGAAGCCCACGCCCTACTGGCGTGGGGACTACGGCAACAACATCACCGCTGGAAAACAAGCATGTAGCTGACAAGACCAGAACTAGCGATTCATTCGCTGATCTCACTTGCAGAGTAGCGCGAAGCTATCACCTCCACCAGAGGTGCTTTAAGGGTGTACAGGGAATGTTCAGGCGGCGGGAGAGATGTCGAGGATCTGGATACTGTTCTGGTCTTTGAGGATCTTGACCGTAGGTTCGGGCTTGCGGCCCTCAAGGTCATTGAGGTCCAACTCGGCGGCGACGGGCACCAGCTTGTTGCGAATCATGTGTGCCGCATCTTCGAGGCTGGGCTTCTGGTCGCAGGTGAACTGCTCGACGGACTGCACGCCGTGATCATCAACGAAGGTAATCTGCCACTTTTGCATCGGTGCCTCCTCGATAAAACCCATGTGTGGGCTTACCTCTATCTGGACCTTGGGGGCTCGGAAAACGTTCCACCCAAGGTAGGAGACACCTGATCAGTTGCGCTTACTTTTCAGCGTGTTCTTTCAAGGCTTTCAAGGTGTTGAACGGCGCATCCACCACGAACTTGTTGGCCAGCCACGAGGGCACGCTGCCGCCTGGCTCGGTGTGCACCTGGTAGGTAACTTCGGTTTGGTTGTCGCCCTTAGGCACCAGTTTCCAGAAGCCGTCGACCTGGGCGACACGTACGTAGCCTTTTTCTTCGGGCTTGTAAGTCGGCACGCCTTCCAGCTTACGGGTCAGCGTGCCGTCGGCCGCCTTGGTGGTGGTGATATGCAGGTAGGAATCACGATCCGTCACGGGGAACGGGGCCTTGAATTGGGTGTAGGTCCAACTCTCGTCGCCTTTCTTGTCGACCAGCTTCTGGGATTTGCACTCGTGGATCCAGGCACAGGCACCGGCTACGTCTTCCTGGAGGGCGACGATTTTTGCCAACGGCGCCTTGATCACGGTCACACCGCGATACGCCTTGTATTTGGAGCCGGCAATCTCGCTCAGGGACACTTTGATACCGTCTTCGTCCTTGGCGACTTGCCAATCTTCAGCCTGGGCAGTGGCAGCAAACAACACCGTAAAACCGCACAACACAGCCATTCGTTTCAGCGAACCCATTGTTGTATTCCTTATTGTTGAAGTTCCGATAGTAAAGCCCATCAAGCCGCCGTCATCTGCTCCCACCAGCCGATCAAACGGATTGCATCGGCCTGGTCGGTGCCGCAGACCTCGAGATCCGCCTTGAAATCACTGCACACCGCCGGTCGCTCCGGCTGGCCGAAAATCTGACATAACAGTTCGACCGATAGGTGCACACAGCGAACGCCTGCCGGTTTGCCCTGTGGCATTCCGGGTAAAGGCGAACTGATGGAGGGGGCAATGCAGCACGCGCCACAGCCTTCACGGCAATTCATGACCAGCAGGTCCTCGACGACTCAATGTGGATGGCCGGGCTAGAGTACGCCCTAAAACAGCCGTTTTAAAATGGTCTAACAGGGGTTTTTCGCAGAAAACAAAAGTGACTGACCAGTCTCCGACACATGGTCGGCGGTCCACGTCACCTTTGTGGGGAAAGTTTACTGCTTGAACTCGAAATCCAACGCTGCACCTTCCACCTCACGCCGTTCTTCGTTGCGCAATTGCAGCTTCATCTCATTGCTGAGCAGGCGGCCGTTGATCTGGAAGGCACTGTTGTCGGTGGGTTTCTCGCCAAACATCGGCGGCAGCAGGGGCACACTCTTGGGCTTGGGCATGGTGCCGATGGGCTGCAAGTGCCTGACCATGTCCGACGGCAACGACAGGTCCAACTGCGCCGGTGGCAATTGTGTCTGCGTCACTTCGCGCGACGCCTTGGACTTACTGGCCGCACGTTTTTTGGCGGCAGCAGTTGGTTTCTTCACCGCTGGCGCTTTTTTTACGGGGGCCGGTTTTTTTGCGGGGGTAATCTGCTCGGTACCGGCGACCGGCTTGGTTTCGCTCACAGGTGCCGCCGCCAGCGCTGTGCCGACGTTGCACAGGCTTAACAGGCCAATCACCAAAACCGCACGAAAAATCGAAGTCATATTGCCTACAGCTTTAACGGCAGAGGGCCATATGCTCGCTTGTTGTGCGCGGCATGACAAGCGCGGTGATTAGCTTGCTATAGGATTTGTCCCCTATCTGAGCGTCACAGTCCGGCGGCGGTTTCCTGGCAGAGCTGGCTCGCCAGCATCCCCAACGTCATCAGCGCCCGCTCTGCCTCGCGGTTCCACGGCGTGCCGCAGTTGAGGCGAATACAGTGGTTGAACTGCTCGGTGTTACTGAAGATCAGCCCCGGCGCGATGCTGATGCCCTGTTGCAGTGCACGTACGTGCAGTTCCTGGGTATTGACCCGGCCGGGCAAACTGACCCACAGGATGAAGCCGCCGGTCGGACGCGTCATCTGGGTGCCTTCCGGGAAATATTGCTGCACGGCCAGTTGGAAGGCGCTGAGGTTCTTGCGGTACTCCTGGCGGATGTAACGCAGGTGCCGGTCGTAACCGCCGTTTTCCAGGTACGCAGCGACGCCCATCTGCGTGACGCTGCACGCGGAGTGGGTGCTGAACATCTGCAAGCGCTGGATCTCCTGCTGGTACTTGCCGGCAATCATCCAACCGATGCGCACGCCGGGAGACAGTGTCTTGGAAAAGCTGGAGCAATAGATCACCCGATCCAGACGATCATAGGCCTTCAGGGCCTTGGTGCGGCCCAGTTCGAACATCAGCTCGCCGTAGATATCGTCCTCGACAATCTGGATATCGAAGTCCGACGCCAGGCGCAGCAACTGTTTCTGCCGTTCTTCGGGCATGGTACCGCCCAGCGGGTTACTCAACCGCGTGGTCAGCACCAGCGCCTTGATCGACCATTGGTTGGCCGCCAGTTGCAGGGCTTCCAGGCTCATGCCTGTGGACGGGTCGCTGGGGATCTCAATGACTTTGAGGCCCAACAGGTCGGCCAATTGCAGCAAGCCGTAATAGGTCGGTGATTCAGCGGCAATCAGGTCGCCAGGCCGCGTCAGTACGCGCAGCGACATTTGCAAGGCATCGACGCAACCGTGGGTGATCACCACTTCGGAAGGGTCCACCACCACGCCTGCATCACGCATGCGGATCGCCACCTGGCGACGCAGCGGTTCGAAACCGGGGCTGAACATGTAGCTGAATGCCCGTGGGCTCTGGAAGCGCGTGACCTTGGCCAACTGCTGGTGCAGCGCGCGTACCGGCAGGTAATCCACGCTCGGCACGGCGGCGCCCAGCGGGAACACCCCTTCGCGGCGCGACTCGCCCAATACCTGCTGGATGATACTGCTGCGGGTGACCAGGCCCGGGCGTTCGACCCGGGCGATGTCCGGCGTCGGTGCGGTGAGTGCTGGCGTCTGGTGCACGTAATAGCCGGACTGCGGCCGCGCCCGAATCAGCCCCTGGTCTTCCAGGTTGGCGTAGGCCTGCAACACCGTGGCGTGGCTCACGTTCAACTGCGAGCTCATCTTGCGCACCGAAGGCACGCGCTCGCCCGGTTGATAGACACCGCGCCGGATATCCTCGGCCAGTTGCTGGGCGATGCGTTGGTAAAGCAACAGATTGGTCATGACGCAGCACTCGATTTCACGGGTATTTTATTTTTGTGTGAAACATACCGGCACAGTTTAGAAGTGTACGGGGACAGTTGCCACAATAGTCGAGCGCGGGCGGGAGTGACAGTAAAAACTGTAATGCTAAGGCGCATAAAAAAACCGATCATTGACCGGCTTACGCCACCTGTAGGAGCTGGCTTGCCAGCGATGCAGGCAACTCGGTCTATCAAGTAAACCGAGGCGATGCTATCGCCGGCAAGCCAGCGCCTACAGGTTGATCTGTGTCAGTTGCCTAACGAGCGGCGCCCAATTGGCCTTTTTCGTCGGAGAACACAATTTCCACGCGTCGGTTCTGCGCCCTGCCCCGCTCGGACGCATTGGCCTCCACCGGGTACTGGTCGCCATACCCCTCGACCTGGATGCGTTTTTCGTCGATGCCCAGGTCAACCAGCACATCCGCCACCGACTGTGCGCGGTCACGCGACAGTTTGAGGTTTTCGCGCTCGCCGCCGGTATTGTCGGCATACCCCTCGATGCGCACCACGCGCTTGGGGTTGAGTTGCAGGAACTGTACGATTTTCAGCACCGTGCGGTTGGCCGAGTTTTTCAGCTCTGCTTCACCGGTATCGAACAGCACATCGCCCAGGGTCATCACCAGGCCACGGTCGGTTTGGGTAGTAGCCAGGCTGGCGATCTGTTCTTCAAGCCATTTGCCCTGCTGCTGCACGCTGATCAGCTTGTTTTCACGCAGGGCCAATTGCAGGCGTTGGCGCTCCAGTTCGAGCTTTACACCCCGCTCTTGGTTGAGCGCCTGTTCGGTATGTTCGCGGGCGATGGCGCTGTAGCGTTGGCTCAGGTAGGCGTAATGCACTACATCGGCACCGCTGCCCCAGTAGCTGGACAAGCGATCGGCGCGCGCCAGGGATTCACCGGCGCGGATCACGTCCTTGGGCGCAAAACGCAGCACGTTGGCGTCTTCCTTGACTTGCTGGAAGTCGTTACTTGCCTGCTGCAAGGCCTGCTCGCTGTCGGGATGAGTGGCGCAACCGCCCAACACGGCGGTGCCCAACAGTACCGCACAGCTCAAACCGCGGATCATCGGGCTCATTGGGCTTCTCCCAACTGCAACTGCTTGCGCAGACGGGTGATGCGGGCGTTGAGCACGTTCAACTGTTCCTGGCTCTTGCGGGTCAGCACTTGGGCTTCGGCCAGGCGTGCATCCAGTTCGGCTTGCTCGAAACGCATACGTGCGTTTTTGTAGGATTGGTCGGCCATGCTCGACTTGGCCCGGGCGAACTTGGCTTCAGCCAGTTTCAATTCAGGCGATTCATCCGCGTTGGCCCCCACGGCACTGGCTTGCTCCAAGGCTTGCTGGGTGAGGCGCATTTGTTCATTCGGCGCAGGATCGGCTGCACATCCCGCCAGAGCGACAACGGCGAGGGCCGCGAAAAGAGGTCGAAGAGTCACTGAAAATCCCTACTTTGTTGGGGTGCCGACGGGTTGCTGCAATTGCGCTTTCCAGCGCTCCAGATTGCTCTGCAACGCAGCTTGCGCCACACCGGACGCGGGCAATTCTGTCATCTTTTTGGCCAGCTGTCCGCGCAGCCACGGATCATTGCAGGCCGAGTTGTGGGAAATCGCCAGGTACAGGCCCGGCTGGTCGATGGGAATATCACGGGCAACCAAGTCGTTGCTCATGCCCAAGGTCTGCGCCATGGCCATACCGGAATAACGCCCGGCGAGCACGTAGTCCACTTCACCCAGCAGCAGTTTCTGGAACGCTGGCGTCAGCGACGGCAGGCGTTGCAGGCTCAGTTGCTCACCGGCGAAGGTTTCGAAGGCCGCGCTCAAACGCGCACGTTCCGACACTGCGCCTTTGTGCCCGTGCAGGTCGGCGGGCGTGACATAGGCCAGCGCCGAGTCCTTGCGCGTCCACACCAGATAGTCGAGCTGCACCAGCGCCGGATGGATGTAGTCGAGGGTTTCCAGCTCGCCCAGGTTCAGCGGCGCGTCGGCGAGGATATCCATGCGCCCGCTGCGCACTTCCTCCAGGGCCAGGGAGCGTTTGCCACCGTAGAGCAGGTCGACTTTCAAGCCGAGGTCCTTGCCCACTTGTTGCAATACATCGGCGGTGGCGCCGATCAGGTGCGTGGGATCTTGCGGGTCGCGCCAGAGCAACGGCGGTGCGTCCGGGCTGCCGGTGATCACCAGGCGATCGCATTTGCCGGCTGCCAGCGACAGCGTCGGCAGCAATGTGAGGCCCAGCAGTACCGCCCAAGGGCGCAATTCCATGGCGTGTGTCTCCAAGTCAAAAAAAAGCCCGGTCACAAGGACCGGGCTCTTTATAAGTGAAGCGACTGGATTAGACCAGCTTCTCCAACTCAGGGACGGCTTCGAACAAGTCCGCCACCAGGCCGTAATCAGCCACCTGGAAGATCGGCGCTTCTTCGTCCTTGTTGATCGCAACGATCACTTTGGAGTCTTTCATACCGGCCAAGTGCTGGATCGCGCCGGAGATACCGACGGCGATGTACAGCTGTGGCGCAACGATCTTGCCGGTCTGGCCGACCTGCATGTCGTTGGGTACGAAACCTGCGTCAACGGCCGCGCGGGAAGCGCCGACCGCAGCGCCCAGCTTGTCGGCCAGGGCGTACAGGTGCTTGAAGTTGTCACCGTTCTGCATGCCACGGCCGCCGGAAACGACGATCTTGGCAGCGGTCAGCTCAGGACGATCCGACTTGGCCAGCTCTTCGCCTACGAAGCTGGAAGTGCCAGCGTCGTGGGCAGCCGCAACGGCTTCAACGGCAGCCGAACCACCTTCGGCGGCAACCGGGTCGAAACCGGTAGCACGCACAGTGATGACTTTGACCGAAGCGTTGGACTGTACGGTAGCGATGGCGTTACCGGCGTAGATTGGGCGCTTGAAGGTGTCGGCGCTTTCAACCGATATGATCTCGGAGATCTGGTCAACGTCCAGCTGCGCGGCAACGCGTGGCAGGATGTTTTTGCCGTTGGAGGTAGCAGCAGCCAGGATGTGGCTGTAGCCAGCGCCCAACTCAGCTACCAGCGGCGCAACGTTTTCTGGCAACTGATGCGCGTAGGCGGCATTGTCAGCGTTCAGGACTTTGCTCACGCCCGCGATTTTCGCAGCGGCTTCAGCCACGGCGCCAGCGCCCTGGCCGGCAACCAGTACGTGAATGTCTCCACCGATTTTAGCGGCGGCAGCCACGGTGTTCAGGGTGGCCGGGGCCAGCACCTTGTTATCGTGTTCGGCGATTACGAGGATAGTCATGATCAGATCACCTTCGCTTCGTTTTTCAGTTTCTCGACCAGTTCGGCCACCGACTTGACCTTGATGCCCGCGCTGCGTGCAGCCGGTGCTTCAACCTTGACGGTCTTGTTGGTGGAGGCGGTGGAAACGCCCAAAGCTTCAGGAGTAACCGACTCAAGCGGCTTCTTCTTGGCTTTCATGATGTTTGGCAGGGACGCGTAGCGCGGCTCGTTCAAACGCAGGTCGGTGGTGACGATGGCCGGCAGCTTCAAGGAAACGGTCTGCGCGCCGCCGTCGATTTCACGGGTTACAGCTACGCTGTCGCCGCTCACTTCGACTTTGGAAGCGAAGGTGCCCTGGCCGTAACCGGTCAGTGCAGCCAGCATCTGGCCGGTCTGGTTGTTGTCGCTGTCGATGGCCTGTTTGCCGAGGATCACCAGCTGAGGCTGTTCCTTGTCGACAACGGCTTTGAGCAGCTTGGCCACGGCCAGGGAGGTCAGCTCTTCAGCGGACTCGACCAGGATGGCGCGGTCGGCACCCAGTGCCAGGGCGGTACGCAGCTGCTCTTGAGCAGTGGTAGGGCCGATGGAAACCACGACGATTTCAGTTGCCACGCCTTTCTCTTTCAGGCGGACGGCTTCTTCCACAGCGATTTCGCAGAAAGGGTTCATCGACATCTTGACGTTAGCAAGGTCGACGCCGGAATTGTCCGCCTTGACGCGAACTTTCACGTTGTAATCGACAACGCGTTTGACAGCTACAAGAACCTTCATGGATTCCTCGTTACTCTCCGGTGAAAAGAAAGTCGCCTAGGCGAACCTGGCGGTTGATGCTCATCGGCACACAAGGGCACCTCCAAAAACGCAGGCGGCGACCTTGCTCACGGGAAATGATGACCGTTCGTCAGGGGTGACTGAGAGGTCATTCTTTATCGCAGCGTGTAAACTGCGCGCCATTGTCTGGACGCGCGCCACCTGTCTCGCTTTTGGACGTGCTCTTGAAACCTGCAGTCTGCCTACGGTTAGCGCAAAACCGACCGTATATTGACCGGAACACCTATTCTGGTCAATACGGCAAAATAGCCAGTCATAAGCCGCACCACTTTGATTTACCTAGCCTGCGGGCAATTCAAACAAACGTTTGTATTGGACGCTAGCAGTGGTGTAGATATAATGCGCCACCTAGAGAGAAAGGTGGGTCTTGCCGTTGCCGCAAGACAACACCGAACCTCCACCCATTAGAAAAAAAAGCCTGTTGAGCCTTGAGTAGGAGATAGCCTGTGGAACGCGAATACATGGAATTCGACGTGGTCATCGTCGGCGCTGGCCCGGCGGGACTGTCTGCCGCCTGCCGACTGAAGCAGAAGGCCGCCGAAGCCGGTAAGGAAATCAGCGTCTGCGTGGTCGAGAAAGGCTCCGAAGTCGGCGCGCATATCCTCTCCGGTGCCGTGTTCGAACCACGCGCCCTGAACGAACTGTTCCCGGACTGGAAAGAACTCGGCGCCCCGCTCAACACTCCGGTGGTGCGCGATGACATCTATGTACTGCGCAGCCCCGAAGCCTCCACCAAGGTGCCTGACTTCTTTGTGCCCAAGACCATGCACAACGAAGGCAACTACATCATCTCCCTGGGCAACCTGTGCCGCTGGCTGGCCCAGCAGGCCGAGAACCTGGGCGTGGAAGTCTACCCAGGCTTCGCCGCACAGGAAGCGTTGTTCGACGAAAACGGCGTGGTGCGCGGGATCATCACCGGCGACCTCGGCGTCGACCGTGAAGGCAACCCGAAAGAAGGCGTCTACACCCCCGGCATGGAACTGCGCGGTAAGTACACGCTGTTCGCCGAAGGTTGCCGTGGCCACATCGGCAAGCAGCTGATCCAGCGTTTCAACCTGGACAGCGACGCCGACGCCCAGCATTACGGCATCGGCCTGAAGGAAATCTGGGAAATCGACCCAGCCAAGCACCAACCTGGCCTGGTGGTGCACACCGCTGGTTGGCCGCTGGACATCATGAGCGCCGAAAACACCGGCGGCTCGTTCCTCTATCACCTGGAAAACAACCAGGTGGTGGTCGGCTTGATCGTCGACCTGTCCTACAGCAACACCTTCCTGTCGCCGTTCGATGAGTTCCAGCGCCTCAAGCACCACCCGGTGCTGGCCCAATACCTGGAAGGCGGCAAACGCATCAGCTACGGCGCACGCGCCATCTGCAAAGGCGGCCTGAACTCGCTGCCGAAGATGGTCTTCAAGGGCGGCGCGCTGATCGGTTGCGACCTCGGCACCCTGAACTTCGCCAAGATCAAGGGCAGCCATACCGCGATGAAGTCCGGCATGCTCGCCGCCGACGCCGTGGCCGACCGCCTGTTCGCCGAATCCGAAGGCGGTGATGAACTGACCGCTTACGTCGACAGCTTCAAGTCCAGTTGGCTCTACGAAGAACTGTTCGCCAGCCGCAACTTCGGCCCGGCGATGCACAAGTTCGGCCCGATCATCGGCGCCGGCTTCAACTGGTTCGACCAGAACATCCTGGGCGGCAAAATGCCGTTCACCCTGCACGACACCAAGCCGGACTACGCCTGCCTCAAGCTGGCCAAGGACAGCAAGAAAATCGACTACCCGAAACCCGACGGCAAGCTGAGCTTCGACAAGTTGAGCTCGGTGTTCATCTCCGGTACCAACCACGAAGAAGAGCAACCGTGCCACTTGAAGCTCAAGGACCCGAGCATCCCGATCGGCACCAACCTGCCGCTCTACGATGAACCGGCGCAGCGCTACTGCCCGGCCGGCGTGTATGAAGTGATCACCAAAGAAGACGGCGAGAAGCGCTTCCAGATCAACGCCCAGAACTGCGTGCACTGCAAGACCTGTGACATCAAGGACCCTTCGCAGAACATCACCTGGGTCACACCGGAAGGCGCGGGCGGGCCGACTTACCCGAATATGTAAGCCCGCTGCTTGAATAAAAAAAGGCTCCCAAATGGGAGCCTTTTTTGTGGCCCGAAAAAAGCCAGTCACCTCGGTCAAATGTGGGAGCGGGCTTGCTCGCGAAGGCGGCCTGTCAGTTGAGGAATGTGTTAGCTGACCCACCGTATTCGCGAGCAAGCCCGCTCCCACATTTACGGTGTTGTGCCTGGTGGAATTATGCGGCGCGTTCTTCACCAGGATTGCGCAGGAAATAGCGCTTATATTCCCGACTGAACTGCGACGTACTCTGATACCCCACGTTATGCGCCGCCTGCGCTACGCCCATGCCCTCCACCAGCAGCAGTTGCTGGGCCTTGAGCAAGCGCAGCCGCTTCAGGTACTGCACCGGCGACAACAACGTGCAGCGTTTGAAATGCTCATGAAACGTCGACGCACTCATGTGCGCATACCCCGCCAGCGTCTCGATATTCAGCGGCTCGGCGTAATGGGCATGCAGGTGATTCAGCGACGTGGCGATCCGCGAAAACTGTCCCTGTTGTTCCACCAGCGCCCGCAACACATCCGCCTGCGGGCCACGCAACGCGGTGAACAACACTTCCCTGACACGCGCCGGGCCCATGATCCGGCTTTCCAGCGGATCGTGCAGGCATTGCAATAGTCGCTCGACAGCGCCGCGCATTGCGTCATCGAGCATCACCGAGCTCATCGACTCCAGCGTCTGTGCGGTCGGTGGCGGTCCGGCCTGAATGCCCATGGCCATGACCAGTTCACCCAGCACCACGCGGTCAATGCCCACCGTGACGCCGTACAACGGCGCATCGGACGCCATGGCAAACGTCTCGCACTCGAACGGCACCGGCATCGCCTGGATCAGGTAATGCCCGGCGCCATACTCCAGCGTACGCGGGCCGAGGTAGGCAACTTTGCTGCCCTGGGCCACGAACATCAGGCTTGGCTCGTAGATCTGCGGCCCACGCGCCACGTCGCAACTGGCGCGCAGCACCTGCACGCCAGGCAAGTTCGTCGGCGAGAAACCGTCGCAGGGCGTGAGCCCTTCAATCAAGGCAACCAGCGTGGCGTTGGCATCGAGATGGCGGGTGAGCAACATGGCAAAAAACTTCGCGAAAAGGGGATGAGAGCATCATCGCAGGTCTCGCGTCACAAGGATCCAAACACGGGGCACTCCCGGACGAATAGGCATGAGACTCGGAGCAATCGCCATGGCCGCATCAGGACCCGGCGCGGAGAATGCGCCACCTCACCTGTCATTGCTTTTGCGAGGTCTCCCCATGTACACCGCCATCGGTTACGCCGCCCAGTCGGCCACCACTCCCCTCGCCCCCATGTCGTTCCAGCGCCGCAGCCCACGCGCCGATGACGTGGCGATCGAGATCCTGTACTGCGGCGTGTGCCACTCCGACATCCACCAGGCACGCAACGAGTGGGGCATCGCCGTGTACCCGCTGATGCCCGGCCACGAGATCGTCGGCAAAGTCACCGCCGTTGGCGCCAACGTCACCGCGCACAAAATCGGTGATCTGGTCGGCGTGGGCTGCATGGTCGATTCGTGCCGTCACTGCGACGCCTGCCAATCGAACCTGGAGCAATACTGCCTCGAAGGCCCGACCATGACCTACGCCACCCCGGACCGCGTTGACGGCAGCAACACCATGGGCGGTTACTCCGACAGCATCGTGGTCAGCGAACATTTCGTGGTGAAGATCCCGGCCAAGCTCGACATGGCCAGCGCCGCGCCGATCCTGTGTGCCGGCATCACCACCTACTCGCCGCTCAAGCACTACGGCGTGAAGGCCGGCGATAAAGTCGGCGTGCTCGGCATGGGCGGCCTGGGCCATATGGGCATCAAGTTTGCCAAGGCCATGGGCGCGGAAGTGACCTTGTTCACGCGCTCGGCAAGCAAGGCCGAAGAAGGCCGTCGCCAGGGCGCCGATCATGTGATCGTGTCCACCGACGAAGCCCAGATGAAAGCCGCCGCCGGGCACTTTGACTTCCTGCTGGACACCATTCCGGTGCAACACGACCTGAACCCCTACCTAGACGTGCTGCGCTTTGACGGCGTGCACATCCTGGTCGGCCTGATCGAGCCGGTGGACCCGCCCGTCAACGCCGCCAAGCTGGTGCTGGGCCGTAAGGTACTGGCCGGTTCCCTGATCGGCGGCATTGCCGAAACCCAGGAAGTCCTGGATTTCTGCGCCGAGCACAGCATCACCTGCGACATCGAAATGCTCGACATCCGCAATATCAACGAAGCCTATAGCCGCATGATCGCCGGCGACGTGAAGTACCGCTTTGTCATCGACATGGCGACCCTGAAGGCCTGATCAGGCCTTCGCGCCCAACTCCGCCGACAGCCGGGCTGCGACCTGTTTGACCACAGGAATCAGCTCGGCCATTTTCTCCAGCGGCATGTAGGGCACGGTACTGGCGATGCTGATACCGGCGACAATGCGCCGGCTGGCATCGCGCACCGGTGCCGCCACGCAACGGATCGATGGTTCGTTGTCTTCCAGGTCGAACGCATAACCGCCCACCACGTATTCATGCATGCGCTGCTCGAACTGCGCCCAGGATTGCTCCGGGTGCTGCGGCCACTGCAGGCTTTTCCCACCGGCTGGCAGGCTGGCTTCGTACAGTCGTTGCCACTCTGCGACCGTGTCATCCAGCAGCAATGCCTTGCCGATCCCGGTGCGTGCCAGCGGCATGCGATGGCCGACCCGTGAGCGCATTTCCGGGCCATTGCGGCCGGGGTTCTTGTGCAGGTACAGCACGTCGTCGTATTCACGGATGGCCAGGTGGATGGTGTCGCCGGTCAGCGCCGACAACTCATCCAGATACGGAATGGCCAAGGTCACCAGCGGCAGCTCTTCGCGTGCCTGAAAACCCAGCTCGATCAACTTCGGCCCCAACAGGTAACCGACCTGCGGCACCACGCGCAGGTAACGCTCTTCCACCAAGCAACTGGCCAGACGGTGGGTGGTGCTGCGGGTGGTACCGATGCGCTTGGCGATCTCTTTCAGATCCCGCGCACCGGCCGCCACCGCCTGCACCACGCCCAGGCCACGCAGCAGGGTCTGGGTGCCGGTGGGGGCGGCGTCTTTGACGGAGGTGTGGGCGTTTTCCTGCATATCGGGCCTATTGGGAAGTACGAAAACGGCGCCATTATGGCAAATCACGGACCTCAATACAGTGGAGATCCAAATGTGGGAGCGGGCTTGCTCGCGAATGCTGTGTGTCAGTCAAAGATGTTCTTACTGAACCACCGCCTTCGCGAGCAAGCCCGCTCCCACAGGGGTTAGGCGATGTTCTTCCTAGCGTTGTTTCATGCGGTCGATGATGACCGCAAGGAGCAGGATCGAACCCCGGATCACATACTGGTAGAAGGTGTCGATGTTCTTCAGGTTCATCGCATTCTCGATGATCGCCAAAATCAGCACCCCGGCAATCACGTGACGGATCATGCCGATGCCGCCACTCAGCGACACCCCGCCCAATACACACGCCGAGATCACGGTCAGCTCAAACCCCTGGCCAATCATCGGCTGGCCCGAGGTCATGCGCGACGCCAGAATCACCCCGGCCAACGCTCCAATCAGGCCGTGCACGGCAAAGATGATGATCTTGGTGCGATCAACATTCACCCCGGCCAGCAACGCCGCTTCCTGGTTACCGCCGATGGCCATGGTGTTGCGCCCGTAGGTGGTGTAGTTAAGCAGCCAGCCAAAGAACACAAAGCACAGCACGGTGATGATAATCGGCACCGGCACGCCCATCAGTTGGCCGTTGCCGAACACGAAGAAACCTTCGTCCATCACGCCGACGGCCTTGCCGTTGGAAAAGATGTACGCCAGTCCACGCACGATCTGCATGGTCGCCAAGGTCGCGATCAATGCGTTGATACGCAGCTTGGCGATGACAATGCCGTTGATCAGCCCCACCACCAGGCCCATGGCCAACGCAGCGGACACGCCGAGTACCACGCTGTCGGTGTCGCGGATCACAATGCCCGCGACCACACCGGCACAGGCAATCACCGAGCCCACCGACAAGTCGAAGTGCCCCGACGCCAGGCAGAACAGCATGGTGCACGCCGCAATACCCACGGTAGAAATCGCCAAACCCAACCCGCGCATGTTCAGCGGCGAAAGGAAGTTATCGATAAACAACGCACTGAGCACAAAGATGCTCAACGCGGCGAGCAACATCACCCAGTCATCGAGGAACTTGCGCTGGTTGAAACCCGGCCAGAAGCCCTTTGCAGTTTTTACCTCAGACATCATTCACCTCGAATTCTTCAAGCCCGCGAACGCGGGAGAGCCAGTTGCAACAGCCGTGCTTCGTCCGCCTGGTCGCGGGTGAGTTCGCCGGTCAGGGCGCCTTCGCTCATCACCAGGATGCGGTCGCTGATGCCCATCACTTCCATCAGGTCGCTGGACACCACGATCACCGCAATACCGCTGGCGGCGAGGTTGTGGATGATCTGGTAGATCTCCGACTTGGCGCCGATGTCGATACCACGGGTGGGCTCGTCCAACAGCAGCACCTTCATCGGCATCGACAGCCAGCGACCGAGAATGGCCTTCTGCTGGTTGCCGCCGGAGAGGTACATGATTTTCTGTTCGGCGTTGGGCGTCTTGACCTTCATCGCCTTGATCTGCCGGTCGGCGTTGGTGGTTTCCCAGCCGTCGCGCAACAGCCAGCCAAAGGTTGAGTGGGCACCGCGCGCGCTGATATTGATGTTCTCGGCCACACTGGACAGCGGAATGATCCCCTCCTTCTTGCGGTCTTCCGGGCACAGCAAGACGCCGGCAGCAATCGCGTCGCGGGGTGAACGCAATTGCAATGTTTGCCCGCAGAGTTCAAGGCTACCGGCGGTGCAGCGAGTCAAACCGCTCAGCAGCCGAAACAGCTCCGTGCGCCCTGCCCCGACCAATCCGAACAGGCCAAGAATCTCGCCCTTGTGCACCTGCAGACTGACCGGCTCACGCAGGCCTGGTCCGAGCAAACCCTCGACCTTAAGCGCCACGTCGCCCTGTTCCCGTGGCCGGTAATCGTAGATGTCCTGGATATCGCGACCGACCATGCACGTCACCAACTGGTCGTGGGTCAGCGCGTTCATATCGTCGAAAGTGCGCACATAACGGCCGTCCTTGAACACAGTCACCGCGTTGCAGATGCGGAACACCTCTTCCATACGGTGCGACACATAGAGCACGACTTTGCCCTCATCGCGCAGGCGGGTGATGATCGCCATCAAGCGGTCGATCTCCCGCGCCGACAAGCTGCTGGTGGGTTCGTCGAAGGCAATCACATGGGCGCCACGGGACAACGCCTTGGCGATTTCCACCAGTTGGCGCTGGCCGAGGGACAGGCGTCCGAGCTTTTCGTCCGGATCGATTTCATCGGCCAGGCCTTTGAGACACGCCAACGCTTGCTTGCGCAATTGACTGCGGTTGACCACCCCGAAGCGCGTCGGCAAATGCCCGAGGAACAGGTTTTCGGCGACGGTCATTTCCGGCACCAGGTGCAGCTCCTGGTGGATCACCGCCACGCCGCTGGCAATGCTGTCGGCGGCGGACTTGAAGTCCATGGTCTGCTCGCCGATCTGCAGTGTTCCGCTGCTGGGCAGGTAGGCGCCGCCGAGAATCTTCAGCAGCGTCGACTTGCCCGCGCCGTTTTCACCCATCAACGCATGCACCTCGCGCGGCCGCGCTTCAAAGCTGATTTGCGCCAGGGCTTTCACACCGGGAAACTCCTTGCCGATGCCATTGAATCGCAGGGCCGCGCCGGTCATTTCCACAGCCCGATTTTGCTCAGCTCTTCCTTGAAGTTGGCGCGGGTGATCAGGGTCACGTTGTCCAACGCGGTGAACTTGGCAGGCTCGGTGCCTTTGGTGACCCATTCGAACATGGCGCTGGCGGTTTTGTAGCCGGAGGCGTCAGGGCTTAGCAGCATCGAGCCGTAAAAACCGGTGTCGGTTTTCTTCAGTTCTTCAATCGCATCGGTACCGTTGATGCCGACGCCGATCACGTTGGCCGCCTTGAAACCGGCGCTTTCGGTGGCGCGCACGCCGCCCAGTACGGTGCTGTCGTTCATGCCGCCGATGATCAGGTTTTTCGCAGCGCTGGGCAGTTTCACCAGGGCCGAGTTGGTGGCGTCCATGCTGCCGGGCACGTCGAGGGTTTTCTGCGCACTGAACAGGATATGGTCTGCTGGCAGGCCGGCAGCCTTGAGCCCTTCTACCGAACCGTCGGTGCGCTTCTTGCCGGTTTCAAGTTCGTCGAAGGTGTTGATGACGGCGTAGGTTTCCTTCCAATCCCAGTTGCGATGCTTGGCTTCGGCGGCCATGGCTTCGCCTTGTTTCTGGCCGATCTTGTAGGCATCCAGGCCGACGTAAGGCACGTCTTCCATGGGCTTGCCCTTGGCGTCGACAAAACGGTCGTCCACCGCCAGCACCTTAAGGTTATTGAGCTTGGCCTTGGCCATGATTGCCGGGCCGAGGGACACATCCGGCGGGCAGATGACGAAGCCCTTGGCGCCGTTGGCGGCCAGGGTGTCGATGGCCGACAGGGTTTTCTCACCATCGGGCACAGCGATCTTGATCACGGTGAAGCCCTGCTCCTTGCCGGCTTTTTCAGCGAAGGCCCATTCGGTCTGGAACCAGGGTTCTTCGGCCTGCTTGACCAGGAAGCCGATTTTCACTTCTTCGGCGGATACAACACCGCTGAACGCGACCGCGAGGGCCAGGGTGCCGAGTGTCTTCTTGAGCATGAACCACCTCGTTCTTGTTATTGGAAAACGGTTTAGTCGTGGTACATCACAGACCGCCCGCCATCGATCATCAGGCAGGTTGCATTGATAAAGGGCGCCTCGTCGGTCGCCAGGAACAGTGCCGTCATGGCTACCTCGACCGGCTGGCCAATGCGCTTGGGCGGGTGCAGGTCGAAGGCGCGCTGGCGCTCGGCGTGGGGGTCGGGAAAACCGTTCCAGTAGTCGACGTTGAGCTGGGTTTCGATGTAACCCGGCGCGATGGCATTCACGCGGATGCCTTTGGGCGCGTATTCGATGCCGAGGGCGCGGGTCAGTCCGAGCAGGCCGTGCTTGGCCACGGGATACGGGAAGCAGCCGGGAATGATGTGGCTGGAATGGGTGGAGGCAATATTGATGATGTTGCCAATGCCCTGCTCGATCATGTGCGGCAACACCGTGCGGCAGCCGAACCAGGCGCCGTCGAGGTCGATGGCGAAGCAGCGGCGCCAGTCTTCGTCGGTCATCTCCAGCGGGTCGCGGAACACGTTGACGCCGGCGCAGTTGACCAGCACATCCACGCGGCCAAAGCGCTCGATAGCCAGGTTGACCAGCGCCTGCCATTGATCTTTGGACGTGATGTCGACGGCTTGTGCATAGATGTCGGCGCCGCGTTCGCGCCAGTGGGCGGCGACCTTCTCGACTTTTTCGCCCTGGACATCCGCAATGATCAAGCGCGCCTGCTGGGCCTGAAAACACGCGACGATTGCCTCGCCAATGCCTTGGGCGGCACCGGTGATGATCACCACTTTGCCTTTGAGCCGCTCGCCATAGGTTGGCTCGGGCACGGCGGGGAGTGACAACGGTTGTGCCTGCATCGCTTCACCTGTTTTATTTTTGGTAGTGAGTGCTGATGCAGCCGACTATAAACCTATCATTTGAAATATCTCAATATATAAATTTGCATCCCATATAGTGAGCAAAGCATGGTCTTCAAGGCGAACAAAATCGAATGTGGGAGCGGGCTTGCTCGCGAATACGGTGTGTCAGCCATATATGAGTTGACTGATCCACCGCATTCGCGAGCAAGCCCGCTCCCACATTTTGATCTTCAGTGTTTTTGAAAGGAGCGCTTCAGCCCAGGGCGAAATCGCGCAGCGCATCGCCTTCCATGCGATAGCGCACCCACTCTTCCTGCGGCTGGGCGCCAATGGATTTGTAGAAGGCAATCGCCGGTTCGTTCCAGTCCAGCACGCTCCACTCAAAGCGCCCGCAACCGTTGTCAAAGGCGATCTTCGCCAGGTGACGCAGCAGCTTCTTGCCCGCCCCGCCGCCGCGTTGTTCCGGGTTGATGTAGAGGTCTTCCAGGTACAGGCAATTGCTGCCCAGCCAGGTGGAATAGCTGAAAAAGAACACCGCAAAGCCAATCGGCAAGCCGTCGCGCAGGCAGATCAGGCCATGGGCGGTGGCGCCTTCGCTGAACAGGCTACGCTCGATGTCCACCACACTGGCGATCACTTCGTGCCGGGCCTTCTCGTACTCGGCCAGCTCGGTAATAAACGTCAGGATCTGCGCAGCATCGCTGGGCACGGCGGGGCGAATCTCGATGGTCATGGGCGAGCCTTGGCAATTTCAAAGCACACATACTAAGACGCTTTCGTGACGGATTGCAGTGCAATTTCACTGCATCCCCTTACTCCGTCCACGGCTAACGCTGGCACCACCAACCACACAACAATCGGCAAAGCGGTGCATGGTAAAAAGTCCGGCATAACTCCAATGACTTCCAGGCCATCTTATGCATTCCAAGTCTGCGGTGAGCACGCCGTTGTTCGCCCTGTTTTGCCTTGCCAGTTTTCTGTTGTCGCTGTCTTACGGCTCGACCTTTCTGTTGTCGTTGCTGATTCATACGCGCGGCGGTAACGAGCACGATGCAGGCAGTGTGATCTCCATGGCGATGCTCAGCACCTTTGTGGCGGTGTTGGTCTCCGGGCATTTGGCTGATGTGCTGGGCGCGGCGCGGGCGATTGCGGGATTGGGCCTGCTGTTGGTGGTGGCATGCCTGGGTTTTGCCCTGATGCCAGGTTTCGGCCTGGGCTTGATGGGGTTTGGCCTGGCCCTGGGGCTCGGTTGGGGGGTGTTCTATACCTTGGGACCGATCATCGTGGCCATGCTGGTAGAACCGCAGCAGCGGGCCAAGTACTTTGCGTTATTGTCCGGCAGCATGATGAGCGGGATCGGGGCCGGCCCCTTGCTCGGGCGTGCGGCGAGCGCATTGGAGCTGCCGCTGACCAGCGCGTTTTACATCGCCGCCTTCGCCAGCCTGGTGGGCGTGGTGATGTTCTGGCGACTGGGTGCCCATCTCAAACAAGACGCGGTTGTGGCAAAAATTTCCTGGCGTGCCACCCGCCAGGTGCTGTCATCGAGGGCCGTGTTCGCGATCATCATGGTCGGCCTGGGCGGTTGTGTGTTCGGCGGGTTGTCCTCATTCCAGACCAGCTACGCAGCGGCGCATTCCCTGGACTATTCGCTGTTTTTCGTGGGTTTCCTGAGCGCGGCGATTACCAGCCGCTTGTTGATTGCCGGGCTTGTCGTCAAGCGTGATGCCTATCGCTCGGCGTGCGTACTGTCGGGGCTGATGCTGGTGTCGGTGTTGATGTTTGGCTTCAAGGTATCGGGGAGCTTCAGCTACCTGCTCGCCGCCATCACCCTGGGCGTGGGTTATGGGCTGACGTACTCGGTGATCAACGGGCTGGTGGCGAATGAAGCCCCCGCTGGCACCACGTCCCAAGCGTTGCTGCTGTTCAGCCTCGGGTACTTCGTCGGGGTGTTCGGGTTCCCGATGCTGGCGGGGCGGATCATCGTCGAGTATGGCCTGCAATCGCTGCTGCTGAGTGTGACCGCAGTGGCGTTGCTCAATTGGTTGATCAGCCTCGCGAGACTGATCTGGCGGCGGGCCTCGGCACACAAAATCTTACAGGTGAGCTAAGACCGTTCGTCGCCATCAAGGCACGAACGCCAAAGCCGGGCTGACCAATAGAGGGTAAGGACATTAATCATATGGAGACACCCTCATGAAAAATTCCAAGTTTGCTGCCCTCGCCCTCACAGGCCTGTTGTCTGCTGCGTCGCTGAGCGCCTTTGCCGCCAGCTCGACCACCGGGCCAACCGATCCAACGCCGGATGCCACCACCGAGTCGCAGAAATCCATGGGTACTGGCATGGACACCAATGGTGGCGCGGTCATTGAACCCGGCGCTGACCCGCGCACCCAAGGCAACGATACCCAGCGTCAAGCGCCTGCTGCCGTCGGTAACGGCAAAATGGGCCCGGCGATCAACCAGCCCAACATCAACAAGGGCGATGACTCCAACGTCCCAGGTGCGCCGAAACAACCTGCGCCTTGACCCATCGAACGCAAGACGAACACCCGATCATTTCCCAGTGAAGAGGTACGCATGAACGTCGATAGAAACCTTGAAAAAGAAGTCCTCACCCGCCTGCTGCACGCCCATCCGCAAGGCCTGGGCAAGGAGGTGCTGGATAACTACCGCGGCGAAAAAGAGGTGGCCAGTGTCTTGGCGTTCCTGCAGGACCGTGGGTTGATCAAGGATGGGCATGTGACCACTGACGCTGCCGGCGAGTATGCGTTGAATCTGCCGATCAAGCTGACAGCGTCGGGTGTGGATGAGGCGCGTAAGTTGGACAGTGCCAGCTCCCAGTAATACGTTGTTGGCTGGTCTGATCGAAGCGCTGAAAAAACCGGCTGAACACAAACCCACTGTAGGAGCCGGCTTGCCGGCGATGGCGGCGCATCAGTCACCGTAACGGTTGCAGATAAACCGCCATCGCTGGCAAGCCAGCTCCTACAGGTTTTGCTGCGTTTACTCTGTGAGGAGTGTGTCGACTTCTGCAGTGCCCGGGGAAGTTGCAGGCCCCCAGCGTGTCACCGCCAACGCCGCTGCCGCATTCGCACGGCGTGCCGCTTCAGCAGGTTTCAAACCTTTAGCAAGGCCAGCAATAAACACCCCTGCATGGGCATCCCCTGCTCCATTGCTGTCCACCGCTTTTACCTTGAAACCCGGCACATGCTCCGCCTGGCCATTGCGGCTGACCCAGCAACCATTCGGTCCATCCCGCACCACTAGCAAGGCATCAACGGGCAGGTGACGATTGAGATCGACCAGCGCATCCGCCAACGTACCCGCTCCGGTAAATGCCAGGGCTTCCGGGCCGTTACTGGTCCAGATATCGATGCGCGGCAACAACGCCATCATCAGCGCCGAATCCGGCGCCTTGACCAACGGGCCCGGATCGAACACCACGGTGATCGCTCGCGGCAGCGCCAGCAGCCAATCGAGCAACGCCTGCGCCTTGCCTTCCAATAAAAGGCTGTAGCCGCTGACATACACGTAATCGTCCGCTTGCGGGACCATTCGCGCCAAGTCATCGGCACTCAAGTCACCTTCAGCGCCGATATGGGAAATGAAGGTGCGCTCAGTGGTAGCCTCGGTCAGCGATACACACAAACCGGTGTCTTTATCGGTGCTGGCCGTCTGGGCCATTTCCACCCCTTCGGCCTGCATCGCCGCGCGCGCCAGGTCACCAAAGCGCCCATTGCCATGACGGCCGAGGTAAACCACCGCCAACCCATTGCGCCGCGCGGCCGCCATCACATTGAAGCCTCCTCCGGCCTCAAAGCTGGCCGATTGCGCCAGCACGTCGCCGCCGGTGGCGGGCAAGGTATCGAGGGCCATCACCAGGTCGACGATGACCTGGCCGGTGTGCAGCAATCTAGACATTAGGACGCTCTACCAAAGCCGGGCGACGGTCAGCCGCACCACCCAGGACTGCATAAATCCCGCCGGCCACCAGGAAGGTGACGATCCAGCCCAGGCCGTTGTGGCCCAGCCAGGAGTCGGACAAAGGCCCGGCGAACCAGATGTTTTCGGCGGTGGTGCCGATGGTGGTGAAGCTGAAGCCCAGCGCAATCGCCACCGCCCAGGCGCCGAACGCACGCCACTCCACACCGCTGCGATACCAGTAGGCGCTGCTTGGGCTCACGTCCAGCAGGTCCTTGGGGCTGTAGTAGTGACGGTGGATCAGGTCAACCACGAAGATGCCGACCCACGCCGTGATCGGCACGGCCAGCGACGAGATGAAGGTGATGAAGGGGCCGTAGAAGCTGTCGGCGACCAACATGAAGTAGATCGAGCCGGCAAAGATCGCCACGATGTCGACGATCACCGCATGCACGCGCTTGACCTTCAAGCCGAGGGTCAGGGTGGTGAGGCCCGCCGAGTACACCGACAGGTTGTTGGACAGCAGCAGCCCGCCAAACGCGGTGATCAGGTACGGCACCGCCATCCAGGTCGGCAGCATGTCGCGGATCGCGACGATCGGGTCAGTGGCCGAGGCCAGGTCGTTGTTGCCCACCGACAACAAGCCGCCAAGGGTGATCAGCAACACCAGCGGAATACCCGCGCCAAACGCGGCGGATGCCACCAGGCGCACGGCGGTGACGCTGCGGTGCTGATAGCGCGACATGTCGGCACCGGCATTCGCCCAGCCAATACCGGTACCCGCAGCCATGGTGCCGACGCCGATGATCATCGCGCTCAGCGGCGCCGGGGTGGCGTTGAACACCGCGCTCCAATCGATAGTGGCGCAGAGGAAGCCGCCGACCAGAATGTTCAGGGCGCCAAACACATACGTGGCCCACTTCTGGATCACCAGCAACGTGGCATGGCCCAGGCCGGAAACCGACAGGGTCAGCAAGACGAAGATGGCGATGAAGATCAGGGTCAGCACCGGCGCACTTTTCGCCTCGACCGGCGAACCAAAGAGGATCGAGCATAACGACAGCAGCACAAAGGCGGCCGTGGTGGTGTTGACGGTCTCCCAACCCAGGCGTGACATCAATGACACCAGCGTCGGCCCGATATTGCCGCGCACACCGAAGATGGCGCGGGACAGCGTCAGGCTCGGCGCACGCCCACGACGGCCGGCGATGGAGATGATGCCCACCACCGCGAACGAACCGGCAGCGCCGAGGATCGCCACGATAATCGCCTGCCAGATCGCCAGGCCGCGAAACGCCACCAATGTGGCGCCGAGCGGCAAACCGAGGATGCTGATGTTGGCGGCGAACCACACCCAGAACAGTTGCAGCGGGTGCCCGTTGCACTCGCCTTCAGGGACCGGTTCGATGCCGCGTGTTTCCAATTGCCCGGCACTTTGGCCGGAAGAGGTGCTGCTCATGAGGGGGTGCTCCTGGTGCCTGTATTGTTGTGGTTGTGGCAGGGGTACAAAGCGAATCGTGTTTCCGGTCGTCCTGACTCAGCGCATTTTCAACAGCTCTTGAACCAGCGGCTGCAACTCCAGGCCATTGACCTCTTTGACCTGTTCGATCATCGCGTCAGGCCAGCACTGCATGCCCAGGCACGCACCCAGCATGGCGCCGAGAATGGCGGCAATCGTGTCTGTGTCACCGCCAAGGCTGGCGGCCAGGCACAAGGCCTCCAACGCACTCATCTCACCCACCGCCACTTGCTGGGCCAGGGCAAACGACACCACCACCGACTCCTGGGACGCGACCGAAGTACCGATCAATTCATACAGCAGATCGGCGAACAGGGCCTTGTCGCCACTGCCGACGCTCAAAGTGCGTGCCCAACTGATGCGCGTGGAAATACGCCCGCCGGCAATCCAGTGACCATAGCCTTCAGCCTGCCGGGCAATCTGGGTGCCTATGTTCAGTGCTTCGCCCAGGTCCACACCGTTGATGCCGGCCGACACCACCGCAGCCACCGCCGCCGCACTGGAAATCCCCAGGGTGGTGTTATGGGTGACCTGACAGGCCTGGATCACCGCCTGGATAAACCGCGCCGGGTCGCTGACGTCGGCGGCGATCCCCACCGGGGTGATGCGCATCGCAGCGCCGTTGGTGGTGCCGTAGCGGCCGGACTCTTCCGGCGTGTGACCGGCGAGGATCATGTCGATCGCGCGCTTGGTGGAGGGGCCGAGCAAATCCTGCGAGCCCTTGGCGCGCATCACTGCTTCCCAATCGATCAAACGCTGGGCGAGCACCGTCGGTTCGATGACGCCCTGCCCTTCCACCAGCAATTCCCCCACCAGGATCGCCTGCTCGGTGTCATCGGTGATGGAGCCGGCGGGCATGTTCGGCGCAATCGGCTGGTCGGCGTCGGCATCTTCCAGGCCAGTGATGGCGCCGAAGCGCGCCCGGACCTGCTCGCGGCTCAAGGACTGGGTCGGCATACCCAGGGCATCGCCCAAGGCCAAGCCGTAGAAGGCGCCGAGGGCGCGGTTGTGCGGGGTCATTTCGAGTTTCCAAACTGGAGGTGCAGGCGAAAGTGCAGTGGATCGAGCAAGCTTTCGACGTACTCCATGAAGCGCTCGCGACGGTCATAGGTGGTACGCGACGCCTTGAGGAACACCGTGCCTGCGGGGCGACCGAGCAATTCTGCATCTTCATCGCTGAGGGGTTCGGCGCCGATCCATTGGTCCCCTTCGGCGCCGACGTAACCGTAGGCGGCCAGGGTGATGGTCAGGGAGTCATCGATCAGGCCGACTTTAGGCAGGCTCTCCAGGCCGCCAGACGCAGGCATCAGCGAACGTTCCAGGGACACCGCCGTGCCATCGGTGGTGCGGCGGCGGCGATCAAGGGCGATGAACTGATCGGTGCCGAAACGGCTGAACAGGTCCGGGCGGGTGACCGCTTCCAGGCGCAGGATGTCGGTGTTCACCCGCGCGCCTGTGTCGGCCAGGGCCTGAGCCCAACCACTGCGTTGGTCGAGCACCATACCGTCAAACGTGACGATGGAGCCGACGCCGCTCTGGGTCGCGATGTAGTTGCGTCGCTTGAGTTCGGCGAGGGCTTCGCGCAGGGTGCCGCGGCTGACCGCGAACTCTTCGGCCAGTTGGTGCTCGCCCGGCAGCAGGAAACCGTCGGCCATCACTCCACCCTCGATACGGCGGATGAGCTCGTCGACGACGCGTTTTTTCTTATCAAATCGAACATGTCTAATCATGTACAAATTGATAACCGAAAGCGGCCGTTTGCAGCAAGCGAATTATTTCAGGGAGATGAAAAAACCGGCTTCAAGGCTCCAGGCCGATACGGAAAAACTCCCCGCCGCTCCAGACGCCCAGCCAGTTCTGACCGTTGATCGGACGGCTCACCGCCAACTCCACCAATTGGTAGAACGCGTTGCGGTGCACCAGGGCTTCGAGGTTGGTGCGCACCCGCAGATAGGGGGCAGGCTCCTGGGTGACCGGGTCGATCACCACCCGCAAGGGGTGTTCAAGGCCCGCTTCGACCTGATCGTCCACGTTGGTGGTAAAGCGCAGAACCTGGCCTTCGCCCTGCCCTTCGACCTCCAGCGTTACCGCCACGAACGGCGCATCATCGACGCTGATGCCGACCTTTTCCACGGGAGTGACCAGGAAGTAGTCATCGCCATCGCGGCGGATGATGTTGGAGAACAGCTTGACCATTGGCTTGCGCCCGATCGGCGTACCCTGATAGAACCAGGTGCCGTCGCGGGCGATGCGCATGTCGATGTTGCCGCAGAAGTCCGGGTTCCACAGGTGTACCGGCGCCGGTCCCTTGCCCTTGGGCAGTTGGGCCAACAGATCGTTAGCCTTGGCGGAATCGGTCATGGGGCTCTCCTGGTGCTTATTGATCACTCATGCCCAGCAGGCTGCGGGCGTACTGGCGCAGTGGACGGGCAATCAGATCTTGTGGCTTGTTGTCGTGGAACGTCAGTAAACCACCACGACTGCGAATACGTGCAGTATCGATCAAATACTGGGTGCTGGTCTCGATCAACATGATCTGGATGACCCCGCTGTCCAGCCCGACACGGTCGAGGGCTTCCTGGTCGGCCCACTCATCGGCGTTGCCGATACGGTCATCCGCCTTGGCGAAACGACAGTACAGCAGGTAGTGAGCGCCGGCCGCACGGGCTTCGGACATTGCCTGCTCCAGACCTTCCGGCTGACGGGCGCGACGCACCATGGGGAAATATTCGATGAAACCGTTGAAGGCTTCCTCGGCCACCACGTTTGGACGCGGATAAGCGCTGCCCGGCGGCACAAAGGCACCTTGGGCGATAAACACGAAAGAGTCCGGCTGTATGCGAACCGAGGCGGTGCGACGGGTATCGCTGTGGTCCAGCAAACCGGCATCGCTCATCTGATAGCGGGTGCCTTCGGCCATATCGCTGACGGTCATGCAACCACTCAGCGTCAACGACGCCAGCAACAAAACCAGACTACGCATCCTAATCCTCCAGAAGCCGGTGACGGAAAACCGGCGAATGGGCGTGAGATGCAGGTTCTGGGCCAGGGGAGCAGCTACAAGCTTCAAGCTCGGCGTCAGCCGCCAATAATCTTCATGATGGTCGCGCCGCCGGAGAAGGCAACTTCCTGCTTGTCGCCCAAGGCCTTCATCAACAGGCCCTGCAGCGCTGGCAGCGCTTGATGGCGGGGTTTGTCCAGCAGGTCACCGACATAGTGACGGTTGCTCGACGACAGGCAACCATGCAACCAGCCGGTGGACGACAACCGCAACCGCGAACAGGTCCGGCAGAACGGCACGCTTTCGTTGGCAATCACACCAAAGAAACCTTTACCGGGGATTTCGTAGCGTACGGCAGTGGCATCCACAGGCGCATTGGCTTGCAGGTATTCATGCTGCTCACCAATCAAACCCAGCAGCTGTTGCAGGCTGACAAACTGCTGCAGGAACGCGTTGGAGTCCTTGGCCAGATGGCCCATGCGCATCAGCTCGATAAAGCGCAGTTCATAACCACGCTCCAGGCAGTAATCGAGCAGCGGCATCACTTGGTCGAGGTTCTGGCCGCGCAACGGCACCATGTTGACCTTGATCTTGATTCCGGCAGCGCGGGCCTGGTCCATGCCGTCGAGCACGGTGGCCAAGTCGCCGCCACGCGCGATGCTGCGGAAGGCATCCGCATCCAGGGTATCGAGGGAGACGTTGATGCGCTTGATCCCGGCGTCCACCAGCAGCGGCAGTTTGCGCGCCAGCAGTTGGCCATTGGTGGTCAGGCTGATGTCACTGAGGCCCATCTGCCCGACGGCGCCCATGAAGGCTTCCAGCTTGGGGCTGACCAGCGGTTCGCCGCCGGTGATGCGCAGGCGGTCGATGCCCGCCGCTTCGATCAGGTATTCCACACCACGGGCCATGGCCTCGGCCGAGAGCTCGTCCTGGGCAGCCACCAGCCGCTTGCCATTCGGCACGCAGTAGGTACACGCGTAATTGCAGGCTGAGGTCAGGCTGATCCGCAAATTGCGAAAACGCCTGCCTTGACGATCAACGATCATGGATCACTCCGGCAGAGGATGATTCGGGCGCGCTAAAAGCTGACTGATAAATCAGCTTTTAGCAAGAGTCCTTGCCTGAGTATATTCCTGGGGTACTACGCGTGGCAGCAAATCATTACGTGGAAGGCGATTCCAGCGGTGGATGCTCGGTACTGTGCTTGCGCTTGTTGCCCATGCGCACGCCGATGTCCATCAGGAACTGGAAGAAACCTTCCTGGTCTTCCAGCACATTGCTCCAGAACGGCGAGTGGTACAGCGCCACGGCGCCGTGCACCAAGGCCCAGGCGGCGCAGTAGTGGAAGTACGGCGGCACATCTTCCAGCTTGCCTTCACTGATGCGGCCCTTGATCAGCAGGGTCAGGCGTTCGAAGTTGGAAGCACGGATCTTGTGCAGCTCCTCGACCATCTCCGGCACCTGATGGCCCTTGACCACCTTCTCTTCCAGGCGGTCGAACAGGCGGTAGCGCTGCGGGTCGCGCATACGGAACTCGAAGTAGGCGCGGGACAGGGCTTCCTTGTCCTTGTCGACGTCGGCCGAATGCAGCAACTCGTTCAAGTCGCGCTCGTAGTCGAGCATCAGGCGCAGGTAGATTTCCGCCTTGGACTTGAAGTGCTTGTAGATCGTGCCTTTGCCGATACCCACGGCATCCGCGATCATCTCGACGGTGACGCTGTCTTCACCCTGTTCGAGGAACAGCTTGAGGGCGGTGTCGAGAATTTCCTGCTCACGGCGGCGAAACTCACGGACCTTACGGGGTTCTTTGTGCATGAGGAAGAGGTCTGCAAAGGTCAAAATAGGGAGGGTTACGCACGGCCACGGATACGCGGCGATACGATTTACCCGGTGCGAGGGATTATCCCGACTGAACGGTCGCTGGGCAATGCCTATGTGAACCGCAAACGCACTTTACTTTCAGCGCGCCAACGTTTTCATGGATCTCAGTCAGAAATAATACGCAACAACCGCCGCCGTGCACCTGCCCAATGAGAACTCAAGCGAAGCGCTCGTATTCCAAATCTGTTTAAAAAACGACCAGTCGCGACTGGACTGAATCGGATACTGATCAATACTTGAACTGTCGGCGTGACATCTCCCCCAAGTGAAGCGCCGACCTGGGTACCAACGGACCGTGTGCCCTTGTTTTACTCCTAATGGTCTTAGCCCGGATTCACCCCCCAGAACCCGGGTTTTTTTTGCCTGCGATTTGGCCGCGTCAGCCGGCGACGTGAGCCAGCGGGAACAGGCGCTTGAAGTTCTCGGTGGTCTGCTCGGCAAAACGCTCGTAGGACTCGCCACGCAGCATTGCCAGGTAATCCGCCACATCACGCACGTATTCCGGCAGGTTCGGCTTGCCGCGATGAGGAATGGGCGCCAGGTACGGTGAGTCGGTTTCCACCAGCAAGCGGTCGGCCGGCACTTGGCGCGCAACGTCGCGCAGGGCGTCGGCGTTGCGGAAGGTGACGATGCCCGACAGGGAAATGTAGAACCCCAGGTCCAGGGCCGCCCTGGCCATGTCCCAGTCCTCGGTGAAGCAATGCAACACGCCGGCTTGGGGCAGCGCGGCTTCGCGCAGCAGGGTCAGGGTGTCGGCACGGGCGCCACGGGTGTGGACGATCACCGGTTTGCCGGTCTGCTGGGCGGCTTGCAGGTGCAGGCGAAACGAAGCCTGCTGCATCTCGGCGGCTTCGGGCTCGTAGTGGTAATCCAGGCCGGTTTCGCCGATGGCCACTACGCGCGGGTGATTGAGCTCATTCAGCAGCCAGTCGAGGGCAGGTGCTTCGCCAGGCTTCAGGTCCAGCGGGTGAATGCCCACCGAGCAATCCACATCGGCATAACGCTCGGCCAGGGCTTTGACGTCGGCCGCGTTTTCCGCGCTGACGCCGATGCACAGGAAGTGCCCTACTCCGCGCTGGCGCGCGGCTTCGAGGGCAGCATCAAGGGAACCGCCGTGCTGGGTCAGGTCAAGGCGATCGAGGTGGCAATGGGAATCTACGAGCATAGGGATCTACAACTTCAGTCACGAAAAGTGTCTGGCCGACGATACACCTGTCGGCCACAGAATTTAACGGCGGCCGAGCAAGCCAACCCACTGCACCAGCAGCGCCTCAAGCAACAGCACGCGGTTAAGGTTGGCCTTGCCGAGTACCTTCTGGCGCTGCGCGAGGATCCAGTCCTGGATCGTCAGCACCTTGTCCTGGGCACTTTTCTGCGCCAGGTATTGCACCACTTTGCGCATGTCCGGCAGGCCCAGGCCGTTTTCATCCTGGGTCAGTTGGTAGCGCAGGATCAGGCTCGACCAGTCGCAGAACCAGTCAAACAGCAGCAGCAGGGGAATGTCCTTCCAGGCGCTTTCGGCCAGTTGAGTGGCGGACACTTCCTGCTTGATGAGTTTCTTCACGCCTTCCACCACCAGCGCGCGTTGCTCACGCACGCCCTGGGCTTGCAGCTTGACCGCCGCCAATGGCGAACCGGCCGCTAGGGTCAGTAGTTCGACCCGCTCGTCCTGACCGCAGTCCGGCAACGCCTGCGCGAGCCATTCGAGGCTCATGGCCTCGCTCGGCAGCGGGCATGCCTGCTGCACACAGCGGCTGCGGATGGTCGGCAACAGACGGCTGGACTGGTGGCTCACCAGCAGCAACACGGTATCGCCGGACGGCTCCTCCAGGCTCTTGAGCAAGGCGTTGGCGGCGTTGATGTTCATCGCCTCCACCGGCTCGATCAAAACGACCTTGCGCCCGCCCATCTGCGCGGTCTGCACCACGAAGCTGACGAGGTCACGCACCTGGTCGACCTTGATCGCCTTGTCGGCTTCCTCGGGCTCCAGCAGGTAGTTGTCCGGGTGACTGCCGGCCTTGAGCAACAGGCACGACTTGCACTCGCCGCAGGCTTCCAGGTTGACCGGGCGCTGGCACAGCAGGCTGGCCATGAGGCGCTCGGCCAGGTCACGCTTGCCGATCCCGACCGGCCCATGCAACAGGTAGGCGTGGGCGTGCTGCGCGCGGCCGGCCAGTTGTTGCCACAGGCTGTCCTGCCACGGATAGGCTTCAGCCACGGGCGCGCTCCAGCAGTGTCGGCAACAGCGCGTCGATGGCGTGCTGCACCTGGGCCAGCGGTTGGGCGGCGTCCAGCAGGTAGTAGCGTGCAGGTTCGGCCGCGGCACGCTTGAGGAACGCGGTGCGTACGGCGTCAAAGAAGGCCTGACCTTCCAGCTCGAAGCGATCCAGGCGACCCCGGGCGCTGGCGCGAGCCAGGCCCACTTCCACCGGCAGGTCGAAGACCAGGGTCAGGTCAGGGCGCAGGTTGCCTTGAACGAAGGTTTCCAGGGTGGCGATGCGTTCCAGGGACAGGCCCCGACCACCGCCCTGGTAGGCATAGGTGGAATCGGTGAACCGGTCGCAGATCACCACGGCACCGCGTGCCAGGGCCGGACGAATCACTTCGGCCAGGTGCTGGGCACGGGCGGCGAACACCAACAGCAGCTCGGTGTCCGGGTTCATCTGCTCTTCACCCGGCGCCAGCAGCACTTCGCGGATACGCTCGGCCAGTGGCGTGCCGCCGGGCTCGCGGGTCAACACCACCTCAATGCCTTCGCTGCGCAGACGCTCAGCCAGGTAATCACGGTTGGTGCTTTTGCCGGCGCCTTCGGGGCCTTCCAGGGTTATAAACAAGCCAGTCACAGGCAGTCCTTAGTCAGAATTATTGCGGGTTTTGCGGCGCTTCAACATCTGGCGCAGACTCGGCAGGCTTTTCAACGGGCACATCGGCCGGCGGCGTTGCATCTTCCGCAGGCTTCACCACTGGCGCCGGGCTGGAGCGATAATCAGCGCGGCGCTTGAGCTGGAACTCCCGCACGGCGGCATTATGCGCATCCAGATCATCAGAGAAAATATGGCTGCCATCACCTCGGGCAACGAAATACAGGCTGCTGCCCGGCACCGGGTTCAGCGCGGCATGAATCGCCTCGCGGCCGACCATTGCGATGGGCGTCGGCGGCAGGCCGGCGACCATATAGGTGTTGTAGGGGTTGGCTTCCTTGAGGTGGGCGCGGGTCAACTTGCCGTTGTAGCGTTCACCCAGGCCGTAGATCACCGTCGGGTCAGTCTGCAATAGCATGCCGACCTTAAGGCGCCGCACAAATACCCCGGCGATCTGCCCACGTTCTTCGGGTACGCCGGTCTCTTTTTCCACCAGGGAGGCCATGATCAACGCTTGATAAGGGTCGGTGTACGGCGCATCGGGAGAGCGCTTGCTCCACTCCTGGGCGAGGACATCATCCAGGCGGTTGTAGGCTTTTTTCAGGAATTCGACGTCGGTCATGCCACGCACAAAGCGATAGGTATCGGGGAAGAACCGCCCTTCGGGAAACACGCCGGGGTGGCCGAGCTTGTCCATGACTTCGCTGTCACTAAGGCCTGCGAGGGTCTGCACGATCTTTTCATGCTTGGCCAACGCCGAGCGCACCTGACGGAAGTTCCAGCCTTCCACTAGCGTCAGGCTGTATTGCACCACTTCGCCACGCTGCCACAGGCCGATCAGGCCTTGCGCCGTCATGCCAGGGGTCATGCGGTATTCGCCGCTGTGCAGAGGCTGGCCGTCAAGGTTGAAGCGCCAGTACAGGCGCAACCAGAAGGCGCCATCCAGCACACCCTCGGCTTCCAGGCGATTGAAGGTGCCGGTGGGGGTCGCCCCGGCCGGCACATCGAGCAATTGCTCCTGAGTCACGTTCAAGGGCTGCTTCAGGGCCGCGTCGTATTTCCAGGCGCCATAGCCCAACAGCAAAGCCGCCGAGAACAGACCGATCAGCAGCAGTACAACCAGTTTTCGTATCAACTCAAATTTCCAATAGCGCGCGAACAATGCCTTGCAGTTTACGGGTGAGCGGCCCAACCGGCCAGCTCATCCCAGCACAACCGCGCACCGGCCAAATGCCATAAACGCTGTTGCACACGAAGACTTCGTCGGCCTGCTGCAACTGCTCAAGATCGATGTGGGCCACGGCCACCGGGAGGCCCAGTCGATCTGCCTGGGCCAGAATCTCGGCACGCATCACGCCGGCAACGCCGCAACGGGTCAGATCAGCGGTTAGTAACAAGCCGTTGCGCACGAGGAACAGGTTGCTGAACACGCCCTCGATGACACGCCCGGACACATCCAGCATCAAGCCTTCAGCGTGCTCCGCGTCTTGCCACTCGGCACGGGCGATTACCTGTTCGAGGCGATTGAGGTGCTTGAGACCGGCCAGCAACGGCTGCTCGGCCAAGCGGGTCGCACACGCAAATAGACGGATGCCGTCGACTGCATGGGCGTGAGGATAGGTAGCGGGCGGACTGCCCTGCAAAATACGGCGCACCGGCGCGCCAGGGTTGATGCCATAACCGCGCAGGCTGTCGCCACGGGTGAGGATCAACTTGAGGACACCGTCGCCGAGGGCGGCGGCATAGGCCAGCACTTCGCTGCGAATCAACCCATGATCCGCAACCAAGGCGAGGCGCCTGCAACCCTCAGCGAGGCGTTGCAGGTGACGGTCGAGCAGCACCGGCTGCCCGGCTCTGACGGCGATGGTCTCGAACAGCCCATCGCCATACGCCAGGCCACGATCTTTCAGGGGCACGCTGTCCGCTGGCTGACCGTCGACCCAGCTGTGCATCACTCGGCGAACCGGCGGAACACCAGGGAACCGTTGGTGCCGCCAAAACCGAACGAGTTGGAGATCACCACGTCGATCGGCATCGGTTGCGCTTCGTGGGGCACGAAGTTCAGGTCGCAGCCTTCGTCCGGCTCATCCAGGTTGATGGTCGGCGGAGCGACCTGGTCCTTGATGGCCATGACGCTGAAGATCGCTTCGACCGCGCCCGCCGCACCCAGCAAGTGGCCGGTCATGGACTTGGTGGAGCTGACCGCCAGCTTGTAGGCATGCTCGCCGAACACCGACTTGATGGCTTCGGCTTCCGCCAAGTCGCCAGTCGGAGTCGACGTGCCGTGGGCGTTGATGTACTGCACCTTGTCCGCATTGACCTTCGCGTCACGCAAGGCGTTGGTGATGCAACGCGCAGCACCGGCACCGTCGGACGGTGGCGAAGTCATGTGGTAAGCATCGCCGCTCATGCCGAAGCCGATCAGCTCGGCGTAGATGGTGGCGCCACGCGCCTTGGCGTGTTCCAACTCTTCCAGCACCAGGGCACCGGCACCGTCTGACAGGACGAAACCGTCACGGCCTTTGTCCCATGGACGGCTGGCGCGGGTCGGCTCGTCGTTGCGGGTCGACAGCGCACGGGACGCGCCGAAGCCGCCCATGCCGAGACCGCAGGCCGCCATCTCGGCGCCACCAGCGATCATCACGTCGGCTTCGTCATAAGCGATGTTGCGTGCAGCCATGCCGATGCAGTGCGTGCCGGTGGTGCACGCCGTGGCGATAGCGTAGTTAGGCCCCTGTGCGCCCAAGTGGATCGACAGGAAACCGGAAATCATGTTGATGATTGAGCCCGGAACGAAGAACGGTGAAATTCGACGGGGGCCGGAATCGTGCAACGTGCGGCTGGTTTCTTCGATATTGGTCAAACCGCCAATACCCGAACCCATGGCCACGCCGATGCGATCACGGTTGGCGTCGGTGACTTCCAGGCCAGCGTTACGCACTGCCTGAAAACCGGCTGCCAAGCCGTATTGAATGAACAGGTCGAGTTTGCGGGATTCTTTGACCGAGAGATATTCCTCGACATTGAAACCCTTTACCGAGCCGCCAAAACGGGTGGAATAGGCAGAAAGGTCCGTGTGTTCGATCAGACCAATACCACTGTGGCCAGCCAGAATGCCCTGCCAACTGCTCGGCACATCCGTGCCCAGTGGCGACAACATACCCATACCGGTGACTACGACGCGTCTACGCGACACAGCACTCTCCTTTTTCTAATGACGACACTTTTGCTTCAGCGCTTGTTTTTCATCAGGGCTAAAGAAAAAACCGCACGCCGTTACAGCAGTGCGGTTTTTCCCTGACAGCAAGCGACGACTACAAACTATTACGCCTGGTGGCTAGTAACGTAGTCGATAGCAGCTTGAACAGTAGTGATTTTTTCAGCTTCTTCGTCCGGGATTTCGGTCTCGAATTCCTCTTCCAGAGCCATCACCAGCTCAACGGTGTCAAGGGAATCGGCACCCAGGTCTTCTACGAAGGAAGCAGTGTTGACCACTTCTTCTTCTTTAACGCCCAGTTGCTCGGCGACGATTTTCTTGACGCGCTCTTCGATGGTGCTCATACCTTGTTTAACTCCTAATGGACAAATTCAGGCAGCTGGCCAGTGGGTAAGTGTATAGAAAGCCATTTCAGCTTTTCAACTGAAAGCTTCACCCTGTACCCGGTCGGCCACCTGCCTATAAATTAAGTTGCAGCTTTATAACGGATTTTAGACAGCTCGTATGACATTTTTTTGAAGCGATCCGTCACAATTTAACTCATGTACATCCCGCCGTTCACCGGGATTGTAGCCCCAGTCACGTATGCCGCACCGTCGGATGCCAGGAAAGTGACCACATTCGCGATCTCTTGAGCCTGGCCCAGACGGCCCAGCGGAATCTGCGTCAGCAAGGCTTCACGCTGTGCTTCCGGCAGTTCGCGGGTCATATCGGTGTCGATGAACCCTGGGGCCACCGAGTTGACCGTAATCGACCGCGAGCCGACTTCACGTGCCAAGGCACGGCTGAAACCTTCCAGACCGGCTTTGGCGGAGGCGTAGTTTACTTGGCCTGCGTTGCCCATGGCACCCACTACGGAGCCAATATTGATAATTCGGCCCCAACGCGCCTTGGTCATGCCGCGCAAAACGCCCTTGGACAGGCGAAACAGACTGTTCAAGTTGGTGTCGACCACGTCGTACCACTCGTCGTCTTTCATGCGCATCATCAGGTTATCGCGGGTGATACCGGCGTTGTTCACCAGAATCGCCGGCGCACCGAATTGCGCGGTGATCTCGGCCAATACGGCAGCCACGGACTCATCGCTGGTCACGTTCAGCTCAAGGCCAGTGCCTTGCACGCCATTTTCCTTCAGGGTCGCGGCGATACGCTCGGCGCCCGAAGCGGACGTGGCGGTGCCGATCACAACGGCGCCCTGACGGCCCAGTTCCAGGGCGATCGCCTGGCCAATGCCACGGCTTGCGCCGGTAACCAGTGCAACTTTACCTTGCAGACTCATGCAGGCTTCTCCTTAGTTCGGGGATTAGGCCAGTGCCGCGCGAGCGGCAGCGAAGGCATCCGGGGTATTGAGGTTGGCAGTCGACACGCCGTCGGCGCAGCGCTTGTTCAGGCCGGCCAGGACTTTGCCCGGACCGCACTCGACCAGCTCGGTGGCGCCGTTGGCCGCCAGGGTCTGGACCGATTCAACCCAGCGTACGGGCTTGTAGAGTTGCTCCAGCAGGTCGCGCTTGAGGGTGTCGAGGTCGGCAGCCACGGCTGCGCTGACGTTCTGCACCAACGGGATCTGCGGCGCCTGCCAGTTGATGGCGGCGATGGACTCGGCAAAGCGCTCGGCCGCCGGGCGCATCAGCTCGCAGTGCGACGGCACGCTCACCGGCAGCGGCAACGCACGCTTGGCGCCACGGGCCTTGCAGCCTTCGATGGCACGCTCAACGGCCGCCTTGGCACCGGCGATCACCACCTGGCCAGGCGAGTTGAAGTTCACGGCGCTGACCACTTCGCCCTGGGCCGCTTCAGCACAAACTTCGATCACCACGGCGTCGTCCAGACCCAGGATCGCGGCCATGCCGCCCTGCCCGGCCGGAACGGCTTCTTGCATCAGTTGGCCACGGCGCTCGACCAGTTTGACCGCCTCAGCAAGGGTCAGGCTGCCCGCAGCCACCAGGGCGCTGTATTCGCCCAGGCTGTGACCGGCAACGAATGCCGGACGCTCGCCGCCTTCCGCCAGCCACAAGCGCCACAGGGCGATCGAAGCGGTCAGGATGGCCGGCTGGGTTTTATCGGTTTGATTGAGTTGCTCTTCCGGCCCTTGCTGGGTCAGTGCCCACAGGTCGTAACCGAGGGCGTCGGAAGCCTCTTTAAAGGTGTCCAGGATCAGCGGGTACTGCGCGCCCAGCTCGGCCAACATGCCGAGGGACTGTGAACCCTGCCCTGGAAAGACGAATGCGAGGGATGTAGACATGTAACAAGCCCCTAATGATCTGGTCGTCAAAAATGCGCACTCCTACGGTGGGAGCGCACGAAACTGACAGATTGGATGGACAATTGAACTGGCCGGTCACATTTAAGCACTCTCGGGCCGATTCGCCTAAGGCAACAGGTCCTCAAGACGGCCGTGCAAGCGTTGCGGCAAGTTTTCCTGGATCTCGATCAGGGCCCGCGCAATCGCGCTTTGAAAGCCTTCCACACCCGCCGATCCATGGCTTTTCACCACAATGCCCTGCAAGCCCAGGAAACTCGCGCCATTATGCCGCGCCGGGGCCAGGTCGGCCTGCAGGCGGCGCATCAACGGCAGCGCCAGGGCGCCAACGAGACGGGACGCCAGGTTCCGCCTGAACAAAGCCTCGATACGCGTGGCAATCATGGTAGCCAGGCCTTCGCTGGACTTGAGCAGGATATTGCCGACGAACCCGTCGCACACCACTACATCCGCCTCACCGCGATACAAGCCGTCCCCCTCGACAAAGCCGATGTAGTTCAAGCCACGCGCGCCTTGCAGCAAAGTGGCGGCCAGCTTGACCTGCTGGTTACCCTTGATGTCTTCGGTACCGATATTCAGCAACGCCACCCGCGGGCGGGCCACGCCCAGCGCCTCGGCGGCCACCGAGCCCATCACCGCAAACTGGAACAGGTGCTCGGCACTGCAATCGACGTTCGCCCCCAGGTCCAGCAGTTGGCAATAGCCTTTCTGCGTTGGAATTGCCGCCACCATCGCCGGCCGGTCAATGCCGGGCAAGGTCTTGAGTACAAACCGAGACAACGCCATCAACGCCCCGGTATTGCCGGCGCTGACACAGGCTTGCACCTTGCCATCACGCAGCAGCTCCAGCGCCACCCGCATCGAAGAGTCGGGCTTGCCACGCAGGGCAGAGGCCGGCTTTTCATCCATGGTGATGGTTTCGCTGGCCGGAGTAATCGTCAGGCGCGCGCGATCCACCGCCGGATGGCTGGCAATCAGTTCTTCAAGTAGGGAGGGTTGACCGACTAGGGTCAGGTGCAGCGAGGGTGTTGCAGTCAGGCTGGCAATGCAGGCCTGAACAATGCTGCGGGGACCGAAGTCCCCGCCCATTGCGTCTATCGCGATGACTAGAGCAGACAAGTGATTACTCGTCAGCGCCCTTGTCGATCACTTTACGACCACGGTATACGCCTTCTGGCGATACGTGGTGACGCAGGTGAATTTCACCGGTGGTTTTTTCTACAGACAGAGTGCTCGCCGTCAGGGCATCGTGCGAACGACGCATGTCACGGGCAGAGCGGGATTTTTTGTTCTGCTGAACAGCCATAATTGATTAACTCCTAAACGTTTGGGTCACGCTTTAACTGCGCCAATACACTGAACGGGTTGGACCGCGTTACCTCGTCCTCGCTCGGTTCGGGCTCGTCATCGAGACCCGCCGGCTGCTGGCATTCTTCCGGATGATGAGCAGGCACAATGGGCAAGGCGAGCAGAAGCTCCTCCTCGATCAGTGCATGCAGATCCAAAGGATCTTCGCCCAGTTCCAGCACGTCATAACCTTTCGGCAACGACTGGGTATTCGCACCCTCCTTCACCACAGCATAACTGCACTCGCTGTGGATCGGCAGGGTGACCAGCTCAAGACAACGCTGGCAAACCATTTTGACCTCGGTGTCGATAAAGCTGTGGATTACCACAGACTTACGTTCATCTCGTTCAAAAACGAATTTGGCCTGCACCGTACCGACAGTGTCGGAAAGCGGGTCGCAGAGTCTCTCCAAATCGGCCAGCAGCAACTCACCTTGAAGGGAAGTGCCACGATCAGCCAATTTGCGCGGGTCAACGTGAGGTGGAATCGGGTCATTCAACATAGGCGCAGCATTATAGGGATGCACCCAGCCATGTCAAAGGAAATTCAGCCCTGTGCGTCAGCCGGTCGCCCCGCTAGAATCCCCGACTACCCTGAGGAGACGCCCATGCTGCCTTTATTACTCGCATCCAGCTCGGTTTATCGCCGGGAATTGCTGAGCCGCCTGCACCTGCCGTTCATCTGCAGCTCGCCGGATATCGACGAGAGCCACCGCGAAAATGAATCCGCCATTGAACTGGTCAAGCGCCTGGCCGAACAGAAAGCCCGTGCACTCGCCGCCAGCCATCCAGGGCATCTGATTATAGGCTCCGACCAGGTCGCGGCACTCGACGGCCGGATCATCGGCAAGCCCCACACCTTCGAGAACGCCCGCCAACAATTGCTGGCGGCCAGCGGCAAGCGCGTCAGCTTCCTCACCGGACTGGCACTGCTGAACAGCGAGACGGGGCACTGCCAGGTCGACTGCGTACCCTTTAGCGTGCACATGCGCGAACTGGATGCTGAACGCATCGAGCGCTATCTGCGGATTGAGCAGCCGTATGACTGCGCAGGTAGCTTCAAGGCAGAAGGATTGGGTGTGAGCCTGTTCCAGAGCACCGAAGGGCCGGACGCGACCAGCTTAGTGGGCCTACCACTGATACGACTGGTCGACATGCTGCTCGCCGAAGGTGTGCAAATCCCCTGAGAACACCACAAAACCACTGTAGGAGCTGGCTTGCCAGCGATAACGGTGGATCAGCCACCGCCAATGCCGGCTGACCCATCGCTATCGCCGGCAAGCCGGCTCCTACAGGGTATTTCAGCGTAGGGATGGGCCTTGGAAGCCCATATAGAAGGCCAGCTTCTCCGCCACGCTGGCACCGAGCCGCTTGGAAAAACGATCAAACGGCGATTCCTCAACCGTGAAGTCCACCAGCTCCTTCTCGCCAATCACATCCCGCGCCACCGAACTTGCACTGCCCAGGCCATCGATCAGACCCAGCGGCAACGCCTGCTCGCCCGACCACACCAGGCCGGAGAACAACTCCGGATGATCCTTATCCTTCAGACGATCGCCGCGCCCCTGCTTCACGCTGGCGATGAACTGGCGATGGGTGGTGTCGAGCACGCCCTGCCAGAACTGGGTCTCGTCAGCCTTCTGCGGCTGGAACGGATCAAGGAACGACTTGTGCTCGCCCGACGTGTAGGTGCGACGCTCCACCCCCAGCTTCTCCATGGCGCCGACAAACCCGTAACCGGCCGCCGTCACACCAATGGACCCCACCAGGCTAGCCTTATCGGCGTAAATCTGATCAGCAGCACTGGCGATGTAATAAGCACCCGAAGCCCCCAGGTCGGAAATCACCGCATACAGCTTGATATCAGGGTGCAAGCCACGCAGACGGCGAATTTCGTCATACACATAGCCGGACTGCACCGGACTGCCACCCGGGCTGTTGATGCGCAGGATCACGCCCTTGACCTTGGGGTCTTCAAACGCAGCACGCAGGCTGCTGACGATGTTGTCGGCACTGGCGGACTCCTTGTCGGCAATCACCCCGCGCACTTCGATCAACGCGGTGTAATTGGCGCCACGGGTTGCGCTTTTTTCCATGTCCATCAGCGGGCTGAACAAGGCGAGCATGGCGATAAGCCAGACGAACGTCAGCAGCTTGAAGAAGATCCCCCAACGCCGTGCACGACGCTGCTCCTGAACGCTGGCCAGGAGGGTTTTCTCCAGCAGCTTCCAGCTTTTGTCATCACTGCTTTCAGCCTTTTCGGGCGCTTTCCACTCGTCACTCATGCCATCAACCCCAGCAAAGACTTATCGGACCCGGCCGAGCCAGGCCTGCAATTCGGAAAAATGATCGATCGTCAGACGCGGCTCGTATTGCTGCAAGGCCTCGGCAGCCTGGGCGCCATAACTGACCGCCACGCTGTCCATGCCCGCATTGCGCGCCATCATCAAGTCGAAGGAAGCATCACCCACCATCAAGGCCTGGCGTGGCGACACGCCGCAATGGGCCAGGATCTGCTCCAGCATCAGAGGGTGAGGCTTGCTGGCAGTTTCATCGGCGGCACGGGTGATATCGAAATAATCTTCCCAACCGTGAGCCTTGAGCACACGGTCCAGCCCGCGACGCGCCTTGCCGGTGGCGACGGCCAAGTGATAACCCTCGGCGCGGAACGTCTCCAGAGACTGCACCACACCGTCGAACAAGGGCGAAGGCGTGGCCTCCAGGGCGATGTAGTGATCGGCATAGTGATCACGGAAGGTGACCAGCTCGGCGTCACTGATCTCGGGGTACAAGGTACGAATGGCCTCAGGCAGGCCCAGGCCGATAATGCCCTTGACCGCATGATCGGTGCACAGCGCGTAGCCCGAGCGGGTCGACGCTGCATGCATCGACTCGACAATCCGGCCAATGGAGTTGGCCAGAGTGCCGTCCCAATCGAAAATCAGCAGTTTGTAATCAAGGTGCGACACTCAAGCGCTCCACGGTCTTGGCCCACATTTCATCGACCGGCGCCTGCAGCTTCAACTCGCCACCATCGGGCAGCGGCACGGTGAGCATGTAAGCGTGCAGGAACAGGCGCTTGCCGCCCAGATCGCGAATCTCCTTGGAGAAATCCTCGTCGCCGTACTTGGTATCGCCAGCGATGCAATGACCAGCGTGCAGGGTGTGCACGCGGATCTGGTGGGTACGCCCAGTCACCGGTTTGGCCTCGACCAGGGTGGCGAAGTCACCGAAGCGGCGCAGCACCTTGAACAGGGTCAGGGCCTCTTTGCCCTCCTCGTCCACTTCCACCATGCGCTCGCCGGAACGCAGGTTGCTCTTCTGCAACGGCGCACGGACGCTCTTGATGGAACTGGCCCAGTTACCGCGCACCAGCGCCATGTAGCGCTTGTCCACACCATCGCCACGCAGGGCGGTGTGCAGGTGGCGCAACATGCTGCGCTTCTTGGCGATCATCAGCAGGCCAGAGGTGTCACGGTCCAGGCGATGGACCAACTCCAGCTCCTTGGCGTCCGGGCGCAACTGACGAAAGGCTTCGATCACGCCGAAATTCAGTCCACTGCCGCCGTGAACCGCAATGCCGCAAGGCTTGTTGATCACGATCAGCTTGTTGTCTTCGAAGACAATCGAGGCTTCCAGGCGTTGCAGCAACCCCTGCGCCAATGGCACAGGCTCGTCACGCTCCGGCACGCGAACCGGCGGCACACGGACGATATCGCCCGCCTGCAACTTGTACTCGGGCTTGATCCGGCCCTTGTTCACCCGCACTTCACCTTTACGCAAGATGCGGTAAATCAAGGTCTTGGGCACGCCTTTGAGCCTGGCCAGGAGAAAATTGTCGATGCGTTGGCCGGCATATTCCGGCGAGACCTCAAGCAGCTGGACGCTGGGGGTCTGGGGGGCGGTAGTCGTCATGGCGGCGATGATAACAATTTTTTATGGAATTGAAGCACTTAATCATTGCTGCTATAGTCGCGAACGCCGCCAAAAGCGGCCTGGACAGAGGACTTGCGGCAAACTGCCGGCCCTGACCATCGCAATTCATCAGGACGCGAGGCCGTCCTACGGGGCTTTCGCCACCCTGGAAGGCTCAAGATTGTAACAAGCGCAGGTGACATGAGGCCTGAAGCGAGTGCAGAAAGCAGAGTGAATACTCGCGTTCTGCGCCGATATTTACGGCCAGTTCACAAAGTGCAGTCAGTCTTGGACCAGACCACGGCGAATACTTCGGAAACAACGCCTGTTAAGAGCTGAGTGAGAGCGCAACCGCCCACACCTAGTCTTGTTTAGCCATGAGCGTGGACTCCCCATTGGAGAACACGGTAAATGCCAACCCGCTGCGGATTCTGCGCGCGGCAGCACCCGAATTATCAGGGATACGTGTAGGGTGGAGATGCACAACCGTCGGACTGTGTAGCACTAGGCTTATATTTAGACGCTTCATCTCGTCCACAGTCGCCGGTTGATTCCTCCTCCTGACCTTAGCTTTTGTTGAAGTGGTGCCTTTGTCACCACCGCTAACAAGCAGGACGCGTCCGTCGCGATACCGGCCCAATTGGCTGGTTTTTGCTGGACACTGGAGTGGCCAACCACTCTTGACGCACCTGACACCGACCGTGAGAAGTCGTGTGTGCCGAACGCCGTTTCCGGCAGCCCGGAAACCGACGGTACAACATGAAAAGAATGCTGATTAACGCAACTCAACCCGAAGAGTTGCGTGTTGCACTGGTAGATGGCCAACGCCTCTACGACCTGGACATCGAATCCGGTGCACGCGAGCAAAAGAAGGCCAACATCTATAAAGGCCGTATTACTCGCATCGAACCAAGCCTTGAGGCTGCCTTTGTCGATTTCGGCTCCGAGCGCCACGGCTTCCTGCCACTCAAAGAAATCTCCCGCGAATACTTCAAGAAAGCTCCTGAAGGCCGCGTGAACATCAAGGACGTCCTGAGCGAAGGCCAGGAAGTCATCGTCCAGGTAGAAAAAGAAGAACGTGGCAACAAGGGCGCAGCCCTGACCACCTTCATCAGCCTGGCCGGCCGCTACCTGGTCCTGATGCCAAACAACCCACGTGCCGGCGGCATTTCCCGTCGCATCGAAGGCGAAGAGCGCAACGAACTGCGTGAAGCGCTGAACGGCCTGATCGCACCGGCCGACATGGGCCTGATCGTTCGCACTGCAGGCCTGGGCCGCAGCAGCGAAGAAATGCAGTGGGACCTCGACTACCTGCTGCAACTGTGGACCGCTATCAAAGAAGCGTCCCTGGATCGTTCCGCGCCGTTCCTGATCTATCAGGAAAGCAACGTGATCATCCGCGCCATCCGCGATTACCTGCGCCAGGACATCGGCGAAGTGCTGATCGACAGCGTTGAAGCCCAGGACGAAGCCCTGACCTTCATCCGCCAGGTGATGCCGCAGTACGCCAGCAAGATCAAGCTGTACGAAGACAGCGTTCCGCTGTTCAACCGTTTCCAGATCGAAAGCCAGATCGAGACCGCCTTCCAGCGCGTGGTCGAACTGCCTTCCGGTGGCTCCATCGTGATCGACCCGACCGAAGCCCTGGTGTCCATCGACATCAACTCGGCGCGTGCGACCAAAGGCAGCGACATCGAAGAAACCGCCCTGCAAACCAACCTGGAAGCGGCTGAAGAAATCGCCCGCCAGCTGCGCCTGCGTGACATCGGCGGCCTGATCGTGATCGACTTCATCGACATGACCCCGGCCAAGAACCAGCGCGCCGTGGAAGAAAAAGTCCGCGAATGCCTGGAAGCTGACCGTGCCCGCGTACAGGTCGGCCGCATTTCGCGCTTCGGCCTGCTGGAAATGTCCCGTCAGCGCCTGCGTCCGTCCCTGGGCGAAAGCAGCGGCATCGTCTGCCCGCGTTGCAACGGCACCGGCATCATCCGTGACGTTGAATCGCTGTCGCTGGCGATCCTGCGCTTGATCGAAGAAGAAGCCCTGAAAGACCGCACCGCCGAAGTCCGCGCGCAAGTGCCGATCCCGGTTGCAGCGTTCCTGCTCAACGAAAAACGCAACTCGATCACCAAGATCGAACTGCGCACCCGTGCCCGTATCGTCATCCTGCCGAACGATCACCTCGAAACCCCGCACTTCGAAGTGCAGCGCCTGCGTGACGACAGCCCGGAAGCCCACAGCGGCCAGTCCAGCTACGAAATCGCCGCTGCCGCTGCCGAAGTGGAAGAGGTCCAGCCTGCTGCCGCGACCCGCACCCTGGTTCGCCAGGAAGCCGCAGTCAAGACCGCGCCGGCCCGCGCCAACGCACCGGTTCCGACCGAAGTCGCCGCGCCAGTTGCCGCACCGGCCGCCCTGCCTGAGCCAAGCCTGTTCAAAGGCCTGGTGAAGTCGCTGGTCAGCCTGTTCGCCACCAAGGAAGAGCCAGCTGCTCCGGTTGTGGTTGAGAAACCTGCCGCCGAGCGCCCTGCGCGCAACGAAGAACGTCGCAACGGTCGCCAGCAGAGCCGTAACCGCAATGGTCGTCGTGACGAAGAGCGCAAGCCGCGCGAAGAACGTGCACCGCGTGAAGAACGCGCTCCACGCGAAGAACGTGCCCCTCGCGAAGCCCGTGAAGAAACCCCGACCGTAGAACGCGCACCACGCGAAGAGCGTGCACCGCGCACTCCACGTGCCCCGCGTGAAGACCGCAAGCCACGTGGCGAGCGTGAAGAACGTGTGCGCGAACTGCGTGAGCCGCTGGACGCAGCCCCTGCTGTAGCCGGTGCCGCCGCTGCTGCTACCGAAGAGCGTCCAGCTCGCCAGCCGCGTGAAGAGCGTGCGCCACGTGAAGAACGCCAACCTCGCGCCCCGCGTGAAGAGCGTCAACCGCGTGCCGAACAAGCCGCTGCCGCCAGCGAAGAAGAAGTGCTGACCGGCGAAGAGCAACTGCAGGAAGACGGTCAGGAAGGCGCCGAAGGCGATCGTCCACGCCGCCGCTCCCGTGGCCAGCGTCGTCGCAGCAACCGTCGTGAGCGTCAACGTGATGCCAACGGCAACGTGATCGAAGGCTCGGAAGAGACCGGCGAGAACGCAGAAGCCGCTACCAGCGAACCGACTGGCGCCGAACTGGCTGCCGGCCTGGCCGTTACCGCTGCGGTTGCCAGCTCGGTCATCAGCGCACCGGCTGAAGCCCAGGCTCACGAACAGGCTGAACGTGCCACTGCTGCTGTTGAAGAAACCGTAGCGGTTGAAGCACCTGCTGCCGAGACCCCAGTGGTTGAAGCGCCGGTTGTTGAAGCGCCTGCAGTTGAAGCGCCAGTCGTAGAGGCTCCGGTTGTCGAAGCCACCACCCCAATCGAAGCGCCGGTTGTTCCGGAAGTGGAAGTTGCCCCGGTTCAAGAAGCCCAGCCAGAAGTTGAAGTGGCAGCGGTTGAGCCCGCCCCAGTGGTTGAGCCTCAGCCAGTGGTTGAAGCGGTGGTTGAAGCACCGGTTGTCGAAGCAGCGCCAGAAGTACGTGAAGTCCGCGAAGTTCGTGAAGAACAGACCGCCTTCCAATGGACTGCCGAGCCTGCCGCGCCGGTTGAAGCGCCACAACCTGCCACTGTGGTAGAAGAAGCGCCAGCACCGGTTGCCGAAGTCGTGGTTGCCGAGCCAGCCCCAGTGGTTGAGCCTGCTCCGGTCGTTGAACCTGCGCCAGTGGTTGAAGCGCCGGTGGTTGCCGAAGTTGCCGCCCCCGTGGTTGAAGCAGCACCGGTCAGCGCGCTGACCGAAAACGGCCGTGCCCCGAACGACCCACGTGAAGTGCGTCGTCGTCGCAAGGAAGCCGAAGCCGCCGCAGCGGCTGCCGCAGCACAGGAAGCAGAGCACGAGAGCAAACCTCTCGCCTGATTCGCGCAGCGACTAAAAAGCCCCGCCTGAGTGATCAGGCGGGGCTTTTTATTGACTACGGATACACATTCAACCGTAGGAGCCGGCTTGCCGGCGCCTACAATTAGGGTGGGGAGTAATGTAAAGACTGTGGCAGGTCGACATCCCAGAGCACGCCCGGATCATCAACAGACACTTCACATACCTTCGCCTGCGCAAACAACGGCCTGGCACCACGATCACCTTTCAACGCCATCAGCCCTGGCCCAGATGCCCGGCTAAACGCCACAGGGTGCCCATACTGCCCATCCTGCACCGGCACACTGATGTCACCCTCCTCCAGCCCATCAATCACCCGTTCAACGCTGGACGACCAGATAAACGGCATATCTCCCAGCACCACCAGCCAGCCGTCCGCCGCCGCACTGGCTGCAACCGCCGCCGCAATACTGTCACCCATGCCTGCTGAGCGCAGCAGCAAGACCTTGCAACCGTAGGCCTCTGCCAAGCGAATCACTTCAAGCCGGTCCGGTGAAGTCACCACCCAGCGCTCAACCACAGCTGCCGGCAGACTCATCAGCACCTGCTCGATCACCGGCCGTGTTACGCCATCCAGCCCCACACAATCAGCCAACAACTTATCCTGGTCTACCCCCGCCACGGCACGAAAGCGACTGCCCTGCCCCGCCGCGAGCACAATTGCTGTGACAGTCACTCAGCCACCACCGGCAATGGTTTCTTCTGCATCGGCGCCACACCGTTTTTGATCGCGACAATTTCCGCCATCAGCGACAACGCGATCTCCGACGGAGTGTGGCTGCCGATATGCAAGCCAATCGGCCCATGCAGGCGTGCGATCGCCTCGGAGGACAGCCCCAGCGCAGCGAGGTTTTCCCGGCGTTTCTGGCTATTGACCCGCGAACCCAGTGCGCCGATATAGAACGCCGATGAATTCAGCGCTGTCAGCAACGCCATATCATCCAGGCGCGGGTCATGGGTGAGGCAGACGATGGCCGTGCGCTCATCGGTCTGGATGTTCAGCACCGCTTCATCGGGCATGCCGGGTACAAAGCGGCCATGCTGCTCTTCCCAGCCGTAGACGAATTCGTCGCGCGGGTCGCAGATCAGCACTTCGAAATCCAGCAAGCGCGCCATTTCCGCCACATAACGCGACAACTGGCCGGCGCCAATCAACAGCAGGCGCCAGCGCGGGCCATAGATCGCGCGCAAGCGTTCGCCATCGAAAGTGACGACATCCGTCTTGCTCGCGCCGCCCAAGGTGACCTTGCCGGTGGCCAGGTCAAGCTCGCGTGCGACGATCTGGTGATCTTCACACCGCGCCAGCAGCTCACACACCCACTCCCACTCGTCCACGCGTTCCTCGGTCAGGCGCAGGGTGCCACCGCATGGCAGACCAAAACGCGCAGCTTCATCGCGGGTCACACCGTAGGTCACCAATTGCACCGGCGGCCCGTCTTCAGGCAAGCGACCATCCTGCAGGCGCGCAATCAAGTCATCCTCGATGCAACCACCCGACACCGAGCCGATCACCACACCATCGCCACGCAACGCCAGCATCGCCCCTGGCGGGCGTGGTGCGCTGCCCCAGGTCTGGACCACGCTGTACAACACTACTCGCTGCCCGGCGCGGCGCCATTCGAGCACGCTGCGCAGGACATTCAAATCAACACTGTCCACAAAACCTCCTGCAAGCGTCACAACCGTTTCACTTACTGTAAAACAAAAGCAGCCAAAGTAATGCGCCAGAAACGCAAACGCCCCGAACCAGTCGGGGCGTTTGTCGGTTGCTGTGGCGTCAGGTCACGCCAGCAGCGGCTTACTTGACGACAGGTGCAGGGCCTTCGGCCACGCCCAGGTCATCCAGCTCGCGGGTTTCCGAGATACCGGTACCGCCGGACGCCAGCTCGCTTTGCAGCTTGTCGGTGTCCAGTTCCTTGACCCACTTGGCCACAACGATGGTGGCAACCGCGTTACCCACCAGGTTGGTCAGCGCGCGGGCTTCGGACATGAAGCGGTCGATACCCAGGATCAGCGCGAGGCCGGCAACCGGCAGGTGGCCTACGGCCGACAGGGTGGCAGCCAGTACGATGAAGCCCGAACCGGTCACACCTGCAGCGCCTTTGGAGGACAGCAGCAGCACCAGCAGCAGGGTGATCTGGTGGGTGATGTCCATGTGGGTGTCAGTCGCCTGGGCGATGAACACGGCAGCCATGGTCAGGTAGATCGAAGTACCGTCGAGGTTGAAGGAGTAGCCGGTTGGAATCACCAGGCCTACTACGGATTTCTTCGCACCCAGACGCTCCATCTTGATCAGCATGCGTGGCAGTGCGGATTCGGAAGACGAAGTACCCAGAACGATCAGCAGCTCTTCACGGATGTAGCGGATCAATTTGATCACACTGAAACCGTGGGCGCGGCAGATACCACCCAGCACCACCAGCACGAACAGGATGCAGGTGATGTAGAAGCAGATCATCAGCTGACCCAACTGCACCAAGGAACCCACACCGTAGGCGCCGATGGTGAACGCCATGGCACCCAGGGCACCGATTGGCGCGAGCTTCATGATCATGTTGATGATGTTGAACATCACGTGGGCGAAGCGATCGATGAAGTCCAGCACCGGCTTGCCGTAGGCACCCAGGCGGTGCAGGGCGAAACCGAAGATCACCGAGAACATCAGCACTTGCAGGATATCGCCGTTGGCGAAGGCGCCGACGATGGTGTTAGGGATCACATTGAGGATAAAGCCGACGATGCTCTGGTCTTTACCGGCAGTGACGTAGGCCGCCACTTTGGACGCGTCCAGGGTCGCTACGTCGATGTGCATGCCGGCGCCCGGTTGCACGACGTTTACCACGATCAAGCCGATCAGCAGCGCGATGGTCGAAACGATCTCGAAGTAGAGCAGCGCATAGCCGCCGGTCTTGCCGACCGATTTCATGCTTTGCATGCCAGCGATGCCGCTGACAACGGTGCAGAAGATGATCGGGGCGATGACCATTTTGATCAGTTTGATGAACCCGTCACCCAGCGGCTTGAGGGCCACACCGGTCTGCGGGTAGAAGTGACCGAGCAAAATACCGATAACGATTGCAACGATCACCTGGAAGTACAGGGATTTGTAGATTGGCTGACGAGTCGTCATTGCAAAGTTCCTCAATCGTCCCGTGTGGCAAAGATCCGCCATTGCCCACGACACTTGAATTGCGAACCCTCCTGCACTGGAGGGATTTGTTGTTTGCGAGCCCTGTAGGAACAAGCCTGCGCTGTAATCCCTATCGCAAACGCCGTGCCACTTCGCTGAAAAACCCTGAAGGCCTTTAGACATCAGGGCTTGGGGTTCTGAGGTGCCCCTCCACGCGGTAAAACAGGTGGCGGATTTCCGCCCACTCGTCCAATCCCGTCCTACAATTTGGCGGATATCCGCCTTGTGACCGCATTCGGGGCTGACTACCATCAGCCCCTCCATGGACGAGGCCTTCGCATGCGTGAACGTACCATCGCCAGTCATTACGCCAGGGCGGCCCTCGGCGGGGCGCGTCGGGCCGGCTATGACTACTCGGGCTTGCTGCAGCAGGTGGGCATCACCCCGGAACTGCTTACCGAACCCCGCGCCCGCATCGCGCCGGAGCAGTTCACCCGCCTGCTGCAAATGCTGTGGCTGGCACTGGACGACGAATACCTGGGGTTCGCCGACGGCCCGAGTAAACGCGGCACCTTCGCCATGATGTGCCACGCATTGATCCACTGCCGCACCTTGGAGAAGGCTCTGGAGCGCGGTTTATTATTTTATAGCCTATTCCCACAAGGCCCGCGCTGGCAGCTGACACGCGAAGGCGAAATGGCCCGCTTGAGCCTGGACGACTCGCAGTTGTGGGACCCGGATCATTTCTTGAGTGAGTGCCTGCTGGTGATCTGGCATCGACTGGGCAGTTGGCTGATCGGCCAACGTATCCGGCTACATCAGGCCACTTTCAGCTACCCAATGCCGGCGCACGCCGGTGAATATGACCTGCTGTTTCCCTGTGTCCAGGTATTCGGTGCACCGAACAGCAGCCTGGTGTTTCCCGCACGCTATTTGAACCTGCCGTTGTTGCAGGACGAACGCACCCTCAAGCACTTCCTCGAGCGCTCACCCGCCGACTTGCTCTCTCGGCCGGATGAAGGCGACAGCTTGAGCAGCCAGATACGCCGCTTGCTCAGCCGCGACCGCACGCCCTGGCCGGACCTGGAAGCCGTCGCCCAGCACCTGCATATCAGCCCGCAGACCCTGCGCAGGCATTTGCGTGAAGAAGGCAGCAGCTTTCAGGCGCTCAAGGATGAGTTGCGGCGGGACATCGCCATCTATCATTTGGGCCGGGCGGATTTGTCGCTGCAGGAGATTGCCGAACAGCTCGGGTTTTCGGAACCGTCGGCGTTTCATCGGGCGTTCAAGAAGTGGACGGGGCTGACGCCGGGGGCTTACCGGGCCCAAGAGAGTTAGAGGAAAAAGTTATCTCGGTGGTGAGCGGGCTTGCCCCGCGCTGGGCTGCGAAGCAGTCCCATATCAGACATCGCTATTAGGGCCGCTTCGCGCCCCAGCGCGGGGCAAGCCCGCTCACCACAAAAACCGATTAAACGGCGGGGAAGTGAATCTTGAACGCGGCGCCGCCCAGAGGCGAATCACCCAAGGTCAGCCGAGCGCCATAACTTTCAATGATGTCCTTGACCACCGCCAAGCCGATACCCTGCCCCGGATGTTGGCGGTCCAGCCGTTCACCTCGCTGCAGAATCCTTGCACGCTGATCCGGCGGCACACCAGGGCCATCATCTTCAATACACAGCTCACTGCCTTCGAGGTTTTCCACGAAGCTGATGCGCACTTCGCTCAAACACAGGCGGTAGGCGTTTTCCAGCAGGTTACCGAGCAACTCCAGCAAGGCGCCCTTCTCGATCGGCACGTCGCATGCTTGCGGCAGTTCAAAGGACACTGTGACGCCTTTGTCGCGGTAGACCTTGTCCAGCGTGTCGCACAGGCTTTGCAGCACCGGTTCCAGCCGCACCTGGTGACGCACCAGGCCGCTTTTACGCAGGCTGGCGCGCTGCAACTGGTAACTGATCTGCTGGCTCATGCGCTCGATCTGCGATTGCAGCACCCAGGCCTGGTCGCGGTCTTCCGGGCGCTGGGCCATGTCTTCGCTCACACCTTGCAGTACGGCGAGCGGGGTTTTCAGGCTGTGGGCCAGGTCGTCGAGGGAGTCACGGTAACGCGCCCGTTGCTCACGCTCGCTGTGCAGCAAACGGTTGAGGGAGCCGGTAAGGCGCAGCAGTTCGCGAGGGTGTTGTTCGGACAGGCTCTCGCGGGTGCCGCCTTCGATCTGGTCAAGTTCCTGGCTCAGCCGCCGCAGGGCTTGCAACCCCCAGGTCAGACCCAGCCAGAGCAAGGTCAGCAGCACCAGCAACGCGGCGCCAAAGCCCAGGTAGAGATTTTCGCGCAGGCCTTCGAGGGTCAGTTGGTATTCGCGCACCGGTTGCAGGGCAACGATACTGAACGCTGCACTCTTGCCGCCCAGCAACCTGACCTCGACGTCGTAGACGAAGAATTCCTGGCCGTTGGCCTCACGGATCCGCGCAAATTCATTGCCGCGCCCGTCGTAGCGCGGCTTGTAGTTGATGTTTTCTTCCTTGGTCGCCCGCGAACGCCACACCAAGTGACCTTCACGGTCATAGATGTAGCCGAGCAAGCGGCTGTCGGTGAGGTTGAAGCGCTCATCCGGCAACTGCGCCGGCATCAACAGGCGGTTGTTTTCCACCCGCGCGGCCGAGATCAGCGTCGTGACGTCCGATGCCAGGCGTTGCTCGATGGAATCCTGCAACGCCAGGCTGAACGCCCCTTGCATCGCCGGCAACAAACCCAGCATGAACAGCACGGCCAGGGTGGCGGCCGCCAGCATCAAGCGCACGCGTAGCGAGCGAATCAACGGCAGCGCTCATTGAACAGGTAACCCAGGCCACGCACGGTGTCGATCGGCTTGAACCCGGCCGGGCCTTCCAGCTTGCGGCGCAGGCGACCGACCAGCACTTCAATCACGTTCGGATCACGCTCGTCATCATCGGGGTAGAGTTGTTCCATCAAACGGTCCTTGGCCACCACCTGCTGGTGATGGCGCATCAGGTACTCAAGGATTCGGTATTCGTAGGCCGTCAGCGCCAAAGGCTGTTCGTCGAGGGACGCCTGCTTGCGGTTGAGGTCCAGCAGCAGCGGGCCCGCGACAATCGTCGACTGGGTAAACCCGCTGGAGCGGCGCAGCAAGGCGTTCATCCGCGCCTCCAGCTCTTCGAACTGGAACGGCTTGACCACGTAGTCGTCGGCACCGGCCGCCAGGCCTTCGACCTTGTCCTGCCAATTGCCACGGGCGGTGAGGATCAGGATCGGGAAGGTCTTGGCCTGGGTGCGAAGTTGGCGGATCAGGTCCAGGCCGCCCATGCCGGGCAGGCCCAGGTCGATGATCGCCAGGTCATGGTTGAACTGGCCGGTCTGGTACAGGGCCTCTTCGGCATTGGCCACGGCCTCCACCACGTGCCCGCTGTCGGTCAGGCGGGTCAACAGGTGATGACGCAGCAGCGCCTCATCTTCTACCACCAGCAATTTCATAAGGCTCTCCAAAGCAAATCAACTGTCCGACAGAGGGATATCATAGCGGCCCTGCAGGTCTTGCGGGCGCAATTGAATGCCATTGAACTGGCCGGTCAGGTGTTCATAGCCGGCGCGATAGGCCGGCTGCGGGGTTGCCAGGCCCAGGGACTGGCCCCAGGGCGTGGGCTGGCTGGCAGATTCTTCGAAACTGACACGCTGGATCAAAGTGCTGGATTTCTTGGTTTTCTCACCGCCGAATGCGGCGAAGGCACCGTCTGCGGCCTGGGCCCCCGTGGCGGCACTGAGCATGGTCAACGCCAACATCAGCTGTTTGATCGCAGTCATGGTGTTACCTCTATGCGTTTGGCTGTTGCCCTTGGGTATGAATCCAGACTACGCAGGCGCCCCTGAACTCCCCCTGAACGAGCTCTGAACCTCGCCTGAACCGCAGCGGGCTATCCTGTTTTGCATCAACTCGGCAAAATACCGCCCATGAACTCCCTACCCGCTTGCTGCACCCCACTCGACGCCCATTGGCCGCTGCCCGAATCCTTGCCCGGCACGGTGTTTCTCAGCACGCGCTTTGACCCCGCCTTATTAACGGCCGGCGATTTCCAGCGCAGCGCCGTCCCGCCCCCGGCCAGCATCCAGCGCTCAGTAGCCAAGCGCCAGGCCGAATTCCTGGCCGGCCGACTGTGCGCCCGCGCCGCGCTGCACCAACTCGATCACCTCAACTACATCCCCGCCATCGGTGAAGACCGCGCGCCGGTGTGGCCTGCGCATATCTGTGGCTCCATCACCCACAGCACCGGGCATGCGGCCGCGATTGTCGCGCACAAGGCGCAATGGCGTGGGCTGGGGATGGACCTGGAGACTGTGCTGAGCCTGGAGCGGGCGGAGCGATTGGCGGGAGAAATTCTTACTGCCGATGAACTGCAGCGTCTGGCCGCCTTGCCGAGGGAGCAGATTGCACAATTGGTGACATTGACGTTTTCGGCCAAGGAGAGCCTGTTCAAGGCGCTCTACCCGATGGTGCAGAAGCGCTTCTACTTTGAGCATGCCGAGGTGATGGAGTGGACTGAGGCCGGGTATATAAGGCTGCGACTGCTGACGGACTTGTCCGAGGAGTGGTGCCATGGCAAGGAATTGGCAGGGCAGTTTGCAGTGGATGATGGGCAGCTGTTGAGCCTGGTGGCTGTCGGCGCCTGATAGGGCGCTAGTGCCGGCAAGCCGGCTTCTGCATTTGGAATGCATTTTCCTGTAGGAGCCGGCTTGCCGGCGATAGCAGTATCAGGGTTTCTCCTGATCCCTCGGCCAACTCAGGCTAAAGCACGCCCCACCCAAATTGTTGCTCTTGCCAATCAATGCCCGCCCGCCGTGCCAGTAGATAATCCGCCGCACGATCGACAACCCCAACCCGTGCCCGCCAGACGCACGAGTGCGGCTGTCGTCCAGGCGCAGGAACGGCGTGAAGATCCGCTCCCAGGCACTCTCAGGCACACCGGGACCATCATCTTCGACATCGATGCGGCAGCGCACCTGGCCCACCTGGTAACTGATCAACACCTGGCCCTGGGCATGGCGCATGGCATTGCTCACCAGATTCTGCAGCGCACGGTGCAGGTAACGCGGCTCGGCGTCGACCCAGGCATCGTCCAAGTGCGCCGACGACAGGCAAATACCCCTGCTCACGTTGACTTGCGGACGCAGTGGCGATAATTCGCCTATCACCTGATCGAGCAGCGCATCGAGGTCGACCCGCTGGAAATTCAGCTCCGGCGAGCCTTGTTCCAGGCGCGCATACGTGAGCATTTCATCGACCAGGCCATCGAGGTCCTGGATATCGCTGTCCATGCCCTCCAGATATTTACGCCGCGCCTCGGCCGTGGTGGCATCGCCGACCATTTCCAGGCCGAAACGCAAGCGCGCCACCGGCGTGCGCAGTTCGTGGGACACCGCGCGCACCAGCTCACGCTGGATCGCCAGCAACTGCTGCAAGTGCTCAGCCATGCCATTGAAGGCTGCGGCCAGACGCCCCACCGAGTCAGCGCCACGGGCAGGCACACGTACTTCCAGGTTGCCCTTGGCGATGCGGGTGGCGGCGGCTTCTAGGCCGCGCAGCCGCCGCTCAAGCTGACGCACCAATAGATAGACGATCAAACCGATCAGGGTCAGGCCGATCAAAGCGATCAGGATCAGCCATTGCGGCGGGTAAGGGTTCATCTGATACAGCGGCCCGAGTTCCAGCACCCACGGCGTACCGACCATGCCGGCAAACACGCGGATCGAGTCGCCGCCCTTGCCCAGGGCCATCACCGTGTCGCCTTCCGAGACACGGCGGCGCTGGTCTTCGTCCATGTCGGCCTGGTCGAGGGTCATCAGGTGCATGTCGAAGCCAAACCCCTTGGCTTCTTTTATATCCGCCAGGCGCTGCGGCTGTTCAGCCACCGGAAAGCGCACCAGTTCGTCGGCAAGCAGGTAGATAGTCGCACGCGCCAGCTGTTCGCTGATCTGCTGCACTTCGCCCGTAAGCACCAACTGCGACTGATCACTGACCAAGCGCAGCACCCGTGCGGCATGAGGCCCGGTCTGCTCCACCAGCACCTGGCCGCGTTGCAGGCGATTGCGCTGGCTCAAGTCCAGTTGCGCCTCGGCCAGAGGGCGCAGGTCCAAGGGAATGCCGAGCAAGCGCTCCCACACGGCCAGGGCGCGCTGGCGTTCGATGGGGCTCATGGGTTGGAGGTTGTCGCCCATCAAGGCGAAGGTGCCGTGGGCCAGGCGCTCGCGGTATTGGCCGCTACGCACCTCGTTGAGCAGGTGCAGGGCCAGCACGCCGAGCAACGCCACCAGAATCAGCGCTGCGCACATGCCGCCGTAGATGCGCAGGAAGATCGAGTTCACAGCGGCATGTCGGCGGCGGCTTCGGGGACGAACAGGTAGCCCTTGCTGCGAATGGTCTTGATCAGGCGCGGATGAATCGGATCGTCACCTATCTTGGGGCGGATACGTGAGATGCGCACATCGATGGAGCGGTCCTGGCCGTCGTAGCCGATGCCGCGCAGGGCGATGAAGATTTCTTCGCGGGACAAGATCCGCCCGGCATTGGCCACTAGCAGCCATAAAAGGTCGAACTCGGCGCTGGTCAGCTCGATACTGGCATTGTTCAGCCAGGCTTCGCGCAGGGCGTTGTCCACCACCAGAGGACCGAATTGCAGGCGACGCTGGTTCTCCACGACAGCCGGTTCCGCCGGTTCGCTGCGCCGCAGCAAGGCCTGGATGCGTGCCAGCAACAGGCGCGGGCGCACAGGCTTGCACACGTAGTCGTCGGCGCCCATGTCCAGGCCCAGCACCTGGTCCATGTCATCGGTCCGCGCGGTGAGCATCAGGATCACGCCGTCATAGCGCTCGCGCACCTTGCGGCAGATGCTCAAGCCGTCTTCGCCGGGCAGCATCAGGTCGAGGATCACCAGGTCCGGCTGCTCGTCGATGATGCGCCCCACTGCCAGGGCGCCATCGCCTTCCACGGACACCTGCAGGCCATTGCTCTCCAGATACTCACGGGTCAATTCGGCCAATCGCTGGTCGTCTTCGACTATCAATACCTGCCAGGCTTCTTGCTCCACGGGTGACCTCAATGTCTGTCATAAAAGGCGGGCATGATCTGGGTAACTTCGTAGCCCGATACGGCCGATTGTAGCCACGGGCCAACCCTCAAACACAAGCCGGGAAATCCATTCGGTGATCACGTTTTTTTGTGATAGGGTTCGCGCCCTTCGAAAATGGGCAGGTTGTTTTAAGCCCGAAACATTTAATGACAAACGGCGTAATCCAGCAGCAGTGCGGCCTACACACCCATTCAACCTTTCTTACACATTTTACCCACAGCGTTATCCACAGGTTACTGCGTTGCTAACCCCTCGAAAACGCATTATCTTGTACCTCGGCACTGGAGAAGACCCTACATGTGGGGTTTTTGAAGAAAGCGCCCAACCACACAAGTGGCAAGAAATTCAAGCGTTTTATTGCTAGCGCAGCATGGAACCAACCGATTTTCAGTAGACCAAACCGCTCACGCGGATGGCAGCTGTTTCCCATCCCCGATATGGAAAACGGTACGGGTGTTGCAGGAAGAGCCTGGCACTCGCAATCAAATATAGAACGTGGAGACAACCCCCCATGCAAACCGACACAACTCGCGAGAACCCGCAAGGCTCCGTGCCGCAGGCCGCCGATTCGAACCTGGATCTGTCCGCCACCGCACCTGGCCAATTGCGCGTGATCAAGCGTAACGGCACTGTCGTTCCTTACACCGATGACAAAATCACCGTCGCCATCACCAAAGCGTTTCTTGCAGTTGAAGGCGGCACCGCTGCTGCCTCGTCGCGCATCCACGACACCGTTGCCCGCCTGACCGAACAAGTCACCGCGACCTTCAAGCGTCGCATGCCTTCGGGCGGCACCATCCACATCGAAGAAATCCAGGACCAGGTCGAACTGGCCCTGATGCGTGCCGGCGAGCAGAAAGTTGCCCGCGACTACGTGATCTACCGCGACTCGCGCGCCAAGGAACGTGCCGTACGTTCCCCGGCCGAAGAAGCCGCCGTACAGGCTCACCCGTCGATCCGCATCACCCTGGCCGACGGTAGCTTTGCACCGCTGGACCTGGGCCGCCTGAACACCATCATCACCGAGGCCTGCGAAGGCCTGGAAGAAGTCGATGGTGACCTGATCCAGCGCGAAACCCTGAAAAACCTGTACGACGGCGTGGCCCTGACCGACGTCAACACCGCCCTGGTGATGACCGCCCGTACCCTGGTTGAACGTGAGCCGAACTACTCGTTCGTGACCGCGCGCCTGCTGATGGACACCCTGCGTGCCGAAGGCCTGGGCTTCCTGAAAGTCGCCGACAGCGCTACCCACCACGAAATGGCCGACCTGTACGCCAAGGCCCTGCCGGCCTACATCGCCAAGGGTATCGAATTCGAATTGCTGAACCCGGTCCTGGCCACCTTCGACCTGGAAAAACTCGGCAAGGCGATCAACCACGAGCGCGACCAGCAGTTCACGTACCTGGGCCTGCAAACCCTGTACGACCGTTACTTCATCCACAAGGACGGTATCCGCTTCGAACTGCCGCAAGTGTTCTTCATGCGCGTGGCCATGGGCCTGGCGATCGAAGAGAAGCAGAAAGAAGACCGTGCCATCGAGTTCTACAACCTGTTGTCGTCCTTTGACTACATGTCGTCGACCCCGACCCTGTTCAACGCCGGCACCCTGCGTCCACAGCTGTCCAGCTGCTACCTGACCACCGTGCCGGATGACCTGTCGGGCATCTACCACGCGATCCACGACAACGCCATGTTGTCCAAATTCGCTGGCGGCCTGGGTAACGACTGGACCCCGGTGCGCGCACTGGGTTCGTACATCAAGGGCACCAACGGCAAGTCCCAGGGCGTTGTTCCGTTCCTGAAAGTCGTGAACGACACCGCCGTTGCGGTCAACCAGGGCGGCAAGCGCAAAGGCGCTGTCTGTGCCTACCTGGAAACCTGGCACATGGATATCGAAGAGTTCATCGAGCTGCGTAAGAACACCGGTGATGACCGTCGTCGTACCCACGACATGAACACCGCCAACTGGATCCCTGACCTGTTCATGAAGCGTGTCTTCGATGACGGCAAGTGGACTCTGTTCTCGCCATCCGAAGTGCCGGACCTGCACGACCTGACCGGTAAAGCCTTCGAAGAGCGCTACGAGTACTACGAAGCCCTCACCGAGTACCCAGGCAAGGTCAAGCTGTTCAAGACCATCCAGGCCAAAGACCTGTGGCGCAAAATGCTGTCCATGCTGTTTGAAACCGGCCACCCATGGCTGACCTTCAAAGACCCGTGCAACCTGCGCAGCCCGCAGCAGCACGTGGGCGTGGTCCACAGCTCGAACCTGTGCACCGAGATCACCTTGAACACCAACAAGGACGAGATCGCCGTTTGCAACCTGGGCTCGATCAACCTGCCGAACCACATCGTCAACGGCAAGCTGGACACCGCCAAGCTGGAACGTACCGTCAACACCGCCGTGCGCATGCTCGATAACGTGATCGACATCAACTACTACTCGGTGCCACAGGCGCAGAACTCCAACTTCAAGCACCGTCCCGTGGGCCTGGGCATCATGGGCTTCCAGGACGCGCTGTACCTGCAGCACATTCCATACGGTTCGGACGCGGCGGTCGAGTTCGCCGACAAGTCCATGGAAGCGGTCAGCTATTACGCGATCCAGGCTTCCTGCGACCTGGCCGACGAGCGCGGTGCCTACGAGACGTTCCAGGGCTCGCTGTGGTCCAAAGGCATCCTGCCGCTGGATTCGCAACAGATCCTGATCGAGCAACGTGGCCAGAAGTACATTGATGTTGACCTGGAAGAATCCCTGGACTGGGCGCCAGTACGTGCCCGTGTGCAGAAAGGTATTCGTAACTCCAACATCATGGCCATCGCACCGACCGCGACCATCGCCAACATCACCGGCGTATCGCAGTCGATCGAACCGACTTACCAGAACCTGTATGTGAAATCGAACCTGTCGGGCGAATTCACCGTGATCAACCCGTACCTGGTCCGCGACCTGAAAGCCCGCGGCCTGTGGGACTCGGTCATGATCAACGACCTGAAGTACTACGACGGCTCCGTGCAGCAGATCGAGCGCATCCCGCAAGAACTCAAAGAGCTCTACGCGACGGCCTTCGAAGTGGACACCAAGTGGATCGTTGACGCCGCCAGCCGTCGTCAGAAGTGGATCGACCAGGCTCAGTCGCTGAACCTGTACATCGCCGGCGCTTCGGGCAAGAAGCTCGACGTGACCTACCGCATGGCGTGGTACCGTGGCCTGAAAACCACTTACTACCTCCGTGCCCTGGCCGCGACCAGCACCGAGAAGTCGACCATCAACACCGGTAAGCTGAACGCGGTTTCCAGCGGCAACCACGGTGATGATTCGGTACTGGCTGCTCCAGCCGGCCCGGCCCCAGTGCCAAAGGCTTGCGCGATCGATGAGCCGGATTGCGAAGCTTGCCAATAAGCTGAGCCGGTCCCGGGCCTAACTGCCCGGGATCGCGTAAAACCGATAAGGCCTGTACTCACAGGGCTTATCGGTTTTTTTATGAGCGATCATTTAAACGTGTACGCATTACCCGGCCGTGGCGCGCCACCCCGCCGTCCCCAAAGCTCTATGCTGCCCTCTATCACAGCCATCGAATGGCCACCGTAATCCACGACGCCTAACTTACCGCTTGCGAGTTCAGCGCTCGAAGAGCTCCGGTAAAGACCGTTCAACCCAAGCCTATTCAGCGCCTCCCAGCCCATTTCGCCATTGTTCAAACTCTGCATCGCATGGGCAAAGCTCTGTTTTGCAGTATTGGTATTGTCGTCGAACCCATTGCCCTCTTTCTGCGCTCGCTTGGCACTTGCCGCGTACATGAAGTTAGCATCGGTCATCATGGCCGGATCATCTCCTTGGAACTGCGCATACCTTGCAGCCTGCTTCAATTCGTCCTTAGACAGATGCAGCTCGAATCCATCTCGCATCTTCACGTCATAACCGTCGCCCGCTTGCCGCACGTCCTTGAAGACATCGGTGGGTTTCTGACCAAACTTCATCATGGCGGCCTTTATGGCTGAAACGGTGACACAGTTCCCATCCGGCCCCTGCTTGAAACCACTCCAGATGTTGCCATCTCCCTTGCCGACACCCGGCCTCTTGCCGGGATTACTGTGATCAGGTTTGTAGTCAAAGTGGCGCGCCCCTTCACTGAAGGGCTTGTTGGTCATGGGCTCACTGCCGCCAAAATCACGCGGGTTGACCCTGCGACCGCTGCCTCCACCTCCCGGTGATGGCAGAGGTGGCGCTATGTCGTCGTTGTCCTCCGGAAACAACGCTCTCAGCAGCCGTTTGAGAAACTCAAGAAACGGCTGATTCGCCTCTTCGATCAGCGTGTTCAGGATTGTCTTGAATTTTTCATCACCCAGTTGCTCACGCAGCCTGTTCAATTTATCGCGCGTGTCTTGAACCGTTTGATTCTTGCCGGTTTGCTGCGCATCAAACAGCTCGCTAAGAAGCTGCTTCGCCGCAATCATTTGCGCAACGGGCGTGATGGGCGCTGACTCCCCTCGGGCTACGACGCCTATCGGAACAGCACGACCGCCACCTGACCCGTAAATACCTGCAGCACTCCACATACGCTCCCCCATTGATTGGTGAACCTCTTGGGCTCTGCTCCGATCAGTGGCAAGACAGGGACTGGGCGTTCCTCATCAAGCAATTCAACGCGAAAACTCAGTGGTTGCAGGTTCTTTTCTCACGCCCACAAAAAACCCCTCTTACGAGGGGTTTCTTGTGGAGCGCTACCGCATCACGTCATCTGAATGATGGTCTGCATGATGGTGCTCTGGGTGGAGATGGTCTTGGCGTTCGCCTGATAGTTGCTCTGCGCTTTGATCAGGTCCACCAGCTCGTTGGTCAGGTTGACGTTGGAGTTCTCCAGGGAGTTGGCCACGATCGAGCCCAGGGTGCCGGCTTGCGGGGTGTCATAACCTGGCTGGCCCGAAGCGAAGGTCTCTCTCCAGGTGGTTCCGCCAGCCGGCTGCAGGCCTTGTTCGTTGTTGAAGCTGGCCAGGGAGATCTGGCCGATGGCCTTGCTCTGCTGGTTGCTGAACGTTGCGAACAGTACGCCGCTGCCGTCGATTTTCAGGCCGGTGATCTGGCCGGTGGCGTAGCCATCGGTGACCGGTGGGTTACGGTAAGTGGCCGAGTTGTACTGGGTGATGTTGGCCATGTTGACGGCGATGCCGGCCGGGTTCGCATCAGCACCATTTTTCTTCCACACACCATCGGTCACGGTGCCAGGGACCCAACCGGTGATGGTCAAGGTCTTGTTGGAAACAGTACCCGTCACGACGCTGGTGAGTTTGCCGGCACCGTCAAAGCTCAATGTCGACGGAACTGGCGCCTTTACATCGGCACCGGTGCCGAAAGGAGGTGAACCGTCCGGGTTGCGGCCGTCAATCAGCGTATAGGCATTCCACTTGTTGCCGTCGGTTTTCACCAGGTATTGCACCATTGGGTGTGCATTGCCCTGGGAGTCGTACAAGGTGGTGCTGTACTGGGTGGTAAAGGTGCTGGTGTCGTTCGGGTTGAACGGCTTGGCCGCCTGGTCGATCACCGGCTCCGAAGAGTTCAGGTTACTGGTGGAGTCCACTTTGGTGGACGCCTTGGGCGGCAGGTTCGACAGGTTCAGTTGCAGGTCGGTCAGGCCGCCCTTGATGATCTTGCCATCCGCATCCGCCGCATAACCTTGCAGGCGCGAGGTGCCGGTGTTGTTGGTGATGTAGCCGTCTTTGTCGGCACGGAAGGCACCGCTACGGGTGTATTCCAGCGAACCGTCACTGCCCTTCTGCACGAAGAAGCCGCCGCCCTGGATCGCCATGTCCAGGATGCCGCCGCTACCGTTCACGTCACCTTGGGTGAACTGCTGGGATACCGCCGCCAGGTTCACACCGTTACCGATGCTGTTCTGGCCGGTGCCCAGCTTGGAGGCGGCGTAGATGTCCGCGAATTCCGCACGGGACGACTTGAAGCCAGTGGTCGCGACGTTGGCGATGTTGTTGCCAGTCACGTCCAGTTGTTTGTTGGCCGCATAGAGGCCGCTAAGGCCGATGTTAAAAGACATGTTTCTCTCCCTCTGCCGTATTTAGCCGGCTCTATGTACCGATAGTCTGAATTTGCGACAGCTTGACGCTGCCCATGCCGCCAGCCAGGTTCAACAGCATTTCGCCGCCGGTCTTGCTCAAGGTCACGCTCGTTACCGTTGCTGGCAGCGAAGTGGTCAGGGCAACGGCGTCGCCCTTGTCATTCTTGGTGGTGGCATTGAAGGTGTAGGTGCCCGCAGGAGCGACCTCGCCCTTCTCGTTCTTGCCATCCCAGATAAAGCTCTGACTGCCGACAGCCTGGGCGCCCATTTCGATGGTGCGCACCAGGTTGCCGTCTTTGTCGGTGACCTTGACGGTGACGTTGCCCGTCGCCGTTTTCACATCCACCGAACCGGTCATGCTCTTGCTGGTATCCACCATGGCCTTGTCGGTCTGGATGATGATCGAGCGGCCTACCAGCGACGATGCCTGCAGCGCTTGCGACGAGCTGAAGTTGCTGGAGATCGCATTCACCGAGTCATTCAGCGTATTGATGCCCTCCAGGCTGCTGAACTGCGCCAACTGAGCCACGAACGCGCCGTTGTCTTGCGGCGACAGAGGGTTCTGGTTCTTCAGCTGGGTAACCAACAGTTGCAGGAACGCATCCTTGCCCAGCGACTGTTTGCCGGTCGCGGCCTTGGAAGCGTCGCCCAAGCTGCTGGCGTTGTCTGTGGCGGTCTTGACCTTGGAATTGAAAAGGTCCTGGACTGGCGTGTTGTTACTCGTATCAACAATGGCCATTATTTGGCGCCCCTTATCACTGACCCAGGGTCAGGACCTTCTGCATCATGGTTTTGGCGGTGTTCATCATTTCCGCGTTGGTCTGGAACGAGCGGCTGGCGGAAATCATGTCGGCCATTTCCTCGACCACGTTGACGTTGGGGTAATAGACATAACCCTTTTCGTTCGCGGCGGGATGGTTGGGTTCGTAACGGGCTTCAAGGTTGCTCTGGTCTTCGACCACACCGAGCACTTGCACGCCGGAGCCTGCTGCACCCTGGTCCTGGAACAACGAATCGCTGCCGCCCGCCTGGCCACCCTGGAACATGGTGGCGAACACCGGGTGGCGGGCGCGGTAGGTTTGGTCAATGCTCGAAGACACGGTCTCGGCGTTGGCGATGTTACTGGCGACAGTGTTCAAACGCGTGGTCTGCGCGCTCATGCCACTGCCGGCAATATTGAAAACACTGGACAGGGACATGGCTTACTCTCCACGCAGGGCTGACATCAGCCCTTTGAATTTGCTGTTAAGCAGGGTGAAGCTGGCTTGGAAGTTCACCGAGTTCTCGGCGTAGGCCGATTGCTCCAGCTGCGCGTCGACGGTGTTCTGGTCGATCGACGGCTGCATCGGCGTGCGATACAGCAACGACTCGTCACCATTGCTCAGGCCTTGGGCTTCGATATGACGGCTGTTGGTCATGTTCAAGGCGAAGCTGCCGTTCTTGGTCTTGTCCTGCTGTGCAGCGAGCACGGCGGAAAAGTCCAGGTCCCGAGCCTTGTAGTTCGGGGTGTCGGCGTTGGCAATGTTGTTGGCCAGGACTTCGGCACGCTGGGCGCGGAAGCCCAGGGCTTGTTCGTGGATACCGAGCGCTTTATCGAAGCTGATGCTCATGGTGGAAACCTTTAAGGGCTGACCTGCTTTTCGTTAACTGGGTTATAGCAAGGTGTGTGCCAGTTTGTGGGAAGCCCGTATTTAAAGGGCTTGGGGGCGGATTGCCGGGCGGCAATGCCAGAAAAGCGGCAACGGGTTTCCGCGCGGTGCCAGTAAAGCGGCAATCCGGGTTGCCGCTATTGAAAGGTTTGCCGCAAAAACAAATGTGGGAGCGGGCTTGCTCGCGAATGCAGTCTGTCAGTTGATACATGCATCGACTGACACTGCGCTTTCGCGAGCAAGCCCGCTCCCACATTTTTACCGCGTACGACTTACTTAGCCTGGTAAATGATCCCCGGGCTGCACTGCACCATCTGGTAATGATCCGGCAGACCGTTCAGCGCTTCGGAAGCACCCAGGAAAAGGTAACCGCCACGCTTGAGCGTGCCATGGATGCGCAGCAGGATGTCTTTCTTCACTTCGGCCGAGAAGTAGATCAGCACGTTGCGGCAGAACACCATGTCGAACTTGCCCAGGCTGGCGTAGCTGTCGAGCAGGTTGAACGAGCGGAACTCCACACGATTCTTGATCGGCGCCTTGACCGCCCAGCGCCCCGCCCCTTTCGGATCGAAGTAACGTTGCAGGCGCTCCTGCGACAAGCCACGGCCCAGGGCCAGGCTGTCGTACTCGCCAGTCTTGCAGTTGGTGAGCATGGTGCCGGACAGGTCAGTGGCCACGATTTGCGCCCCAGCCTTCAACTGGCCCATGTTCGTCCGCTCGAACTCATCGATCGACATCGAAATCGAGTACGGTTCCTGCCCCGAGGAACAGGCGGCCGACCAGATGCGCAGGCGCTGGCCCGGGCTGGCCTTGATGGCTTCCGGGAGCACTTTGCTCTTGAGCACTTCAAACGGATAGGTGTCGCGAAACCACAGGGTTTCGTTGGTGGTCATGGCATCGACCACCATTTCCTTGAGCCCGCTGCGCGGCTGCCCCTGGATGCGCTGGACCAGCTCACCCAACGACTTGATGCCCTGCTGCTCCATCAGTTTGTTGAGACGGCTGGATACCAGGTACTGCTTGTTTTCACCGAGCAATATGCCACAGGCTTTTTCCAGGAAGACCCGGAACTGTTCGAAATCCAAATTACCCGTAGACAATGATACCGCCTCTTAAATCGTGTGACCGCCAGGGGGAAATCCCCCTAGCCGTGATCTGCTGCCTTGATCCGGTCGACAACCCGGGATGCCAGGTCATCAGGACGGAATTTGGCCAGGAAGTCATCGGCACCGACTTTCTTGACCATCGCCTGGTTGAATACACCCGACAACGAAGTATGCAGGATGATATGCAGTTTTTGCATGCGTGGATCGTTACGTATCTCGGCCGTGAGGGTGTAGCCGTCCATTTCCGGCATCTCGATGTCGGAGATCATCATCAAGAATTCTTCCTCCGGTTTCTTGCCGTCATCCACCAGCTTACGCAGGTAATCCAACGCCTGGCGACCATCATTGAGGGCCACCACTTCCACGCCGACGGTTTGCAGGCAACGGGTCACCTGTTTACGCGCCACCGAGGAGTCGTCCACTGTCAATACACGCAGGGAGATCGCCTTGTGCGCGGTTTCGGCGTCCACCACCCCCACGGAAATCGATTCCGAGGTAGGTGCCACTTCGGCGAGGATCTTCTCCACGTCGATAATTTCCACCAACTGGTTATCCACCCGCGTCACCGCCGTGAGGTAGTGATCGCGACCGGTGCCCTTGGGCGGCGGATGGATCTCTTCCCAGTTCATGTTGACGATGCGCTCCACCGAGCGCACCAGGAAACCCTGAGTCTTGGTGTTGTACTCGGTAATGATGACGAACGGGTTCTCACGGTCCTGCAAACCCGCAGAACCCGTGGCCAGGGACAGGTCAAGAATCGGGATGGTCGCGCCACGGATATTGGCGACGCCACACACCACCGGGCTCGACTTGGGCATGATCGTCAGCTTGGGGCATTGCAGCACTTCCCGCACCTTGAACACGTTGATGCCATACAACTGCTTGCCATCCAGGCGAAAAAGCAACAACTCCAGGCGATTCTGCCCTACCAGCTGTGTGCGCTGGTTTACTGAATCCATTACTCCTGCCATGCCTTGACTCCCACGCTAAAACCTTTGGCCATACCTATAAGGGCAGTGACGCGCACCCAACTCTAAACGGCACGGCCTTTGCTATTTATTGGTCATGGATATTAAAACGACAGTTTCCCGACGCCCCATCCTGACACGGTACCGCACATTGCTTTGCGCACCGCTGGTGCTGCTTGCCTTCGGCCTGGGCACCGCGGCCCGCGCAGACAACGTCACCTTGCCTGATCTACTTATCGGCGTCACCCAAGGCTTTCTTGAGTTCACTGTAGAAGATTATCTGGCAACTACCCAGACACCAGGGCGTTATGAAATCCAGGTCAACCAGTTGGACCCACGCCTGCGCATGCCCATGTGCGACAAGGAATTGACAGCCACCCTGGAAAGCCCCGCCCAGCCCATCGGCCGTGTGACGGTCAAGGTGCGCTGCGACGGCGCCTCGCCCTGGACCGTCTTCGTACCGGCGCAGGTCAAGCTCTTCCGTGATGTGGTGGTGGTTGCCCGCCCGCTCAAACGTACCGGGATCATCGGTTTCGAGGACGTGGTACTACGCGAACGCGACATCAGCATGATCAGCCAGGGCTACTTGACCTCCCTCGACCAGGCGGTCGGGCAGAAATTGACCCGACCAGTGGTCACCGACCAGGTCATCACGTTGGTGCATCTGGAGCAGGCAGAGGTGATTCGCAAGGGCGACCAAGTGGTGATTTCCGCCAGCAGCGGTGCGCTGCAGGTAAAGATGCCGGGGGAAGCCCTGTCCAATGGCGGCATGAGCGAACAGATTCGCGTGAAGAACCTCAACTCCAACCGAGTGATCAAGGCACGGGTCACCGCACCGGGTCAGGTGGAGGTGGCTTTATAGACTACTGGTATCGGGCGCGCGCTTTTCCTACACTGTCGGTTGGATGCCGGCCTGCAGGTTTTATTGTCAATCGAGCCTAAAGTTTGTCCGGGTATGGCCGAAAACATGGCAAGCGTCCAAATACCCAGAGGTTTTTTGATCATGGTCATCGATTTCAGTCGTTTAAATAACACCCCGACAACGTCGGCCCCTACGCGAGCTACTGGCACTAAAGACAGCGTAGAAGCCAAGGCCCAGCCAACGCCCGCCAAGGCAGAACAGGCCAGCGTCAGCCAGAGCGGGGAATCCGTACACCTGAGCAATGAGGCTCAACAGTTGCAGAAGGTCACTGACTCGCTGCGCGATCAACCGGTGGTCAATAAAGCCCGTGTGGCCGAATTGAAACAGGCAATCGCCGATGGCAGCTATAAAGTCGACAGCAACCGTGTAGCCAGCAAGCTGCTTAATTTCGAAGCCGAGCGCTAGGCACAGGCCTGCGCAGGGCTTTTGGACGCTTAAACCCCAAGGCCAGCCATGCATCACGACGAAAATCTGCTTCAACTGATCATTGATGATCTAGCGCCGACGCAACAGCTGCTCGAGCTGCTCAGGGAAGAATCCCTGGCCCTCTACGGCCGGGACATGCCCCTGCTGGAAGAAATCCTGGCGCGCAAGCAGTCGCTGATTGTCCTGCTGGAACAGCACGGCAAAAAACGCAGCCAGATCCTCGTCAGCCTGGGCCTGCCCGCAGACCATGATGGCCTGACGCAGCTGGCTAGCCACTCTTCGGTTGGCGATCAACTACTGGCCCAGAGCAAAGAACTCAATCAATTGCTCACCCAGTGCCAGGAAGCTAACCTGCTCAACGGTCAGTCGATCCAGCTTCAGCAAGCCACGACCGCCAACCAGTTGCGTATACTTCACGGCGGAGAGCCTCCGGCGCTTTACAATGCCCAGGGTTCCACCTCGCGCCTGGTCAAGCCAAGCACCCGCAGCCAAGCCTGACGCCGGTTTACAGCGCACCTATCCAAGGCGCGCCACATACTGGCAGAATGCCTGCTCTTGCGTGTAGTCGTATTTTGTCTGGAGATGGAAGAACCGTGTTCAACGCCCTTAATGCGGAAGATGCCCCGCAGCCACCCAAGGTCCTCACCACGCCTCTGGAAATCGCCAGCACCTTGCGGATGCTGCAAGACAGCCATGACCCGCTGATCATCACCTTTCATGAGCGCAGCCAGCGCTTCCAGAGCTACCTGGTCGACGTGGACCGGGACAGCAAGACCCTGGCACTGGACGAAATGATTCCGCGTGACGGTGAGCGCTTCCTCGAAAGCGGCGAGCCGTTTCGTATCGAAGGTTTTCATGAAGGCGTGCGCGTCGCATGGGAAAGTAACGGTACTTACACCATCAGTGAAAAAGACGGCCACCGCATCTACACCGGCGGCATGCCCGACGAAGTGGTCTACCACCAGCGCCGCAATGCCTTCCGCGCCGCCTTGAAACTGGCCCAACTGGTCAACATCGAACTGGGCGGCGAGAAGCTCAAGGCACCGATCAGCGGCAAGCTGCTGGATATTTCCGCCACCGGCTGCAAGCTGCGCTTTGAAGGGGATATCTCCGAGCGCTTGCAACTGGGCCAGGTCTACGACCGCTTTATCGCCGCCCTGCCCTTTGGCAGCATGACCACCTCGGTCGAACTGCGTTACCTGCACTTCGAAGAGAAGATCAATACCACCTTCGCCGGTGTGCGCTTCCACAACATGAGTGGCTTGGTGCAGCGCCAAGTCGAGCGTTTTGTGTATCAGCTGCAACGCGAAGCACGGCGCTTCGACAAAGACGATGATTTTTAAAACTTAAAGATCGCGGCAAAAAAACGGGCAGATCCTGATGGGATCTGCCCGTTTTTGCTTTCAGGGACGCGCCCGGCTCAAGTCGTGAGGGTGCTCGTCTGGTCCCACGGGTTCAGGCGGCCCTTCAAAGAGCGGCTCATCCGGCTCTGGGTTCGGATCCGTTTGCGGCTCAGCGTCCGGGACGGCGGTTTGCATTTGCTCCTGCACCACCTGTTCATCCACACGCGGGTCCAATGCGGCCACCAGCGGCGAGCTGGACATGCTGTCGGGCATCGCGACGTGATGCAACGGTGCATCGTCCACCTGATGCAGGTTGGTCACAGCTTTTGGCCGGATACGCCACACCAGGATCAACGCGCACAGGCTGAAAAACGCATACAGCATGTGGCTACCGAACATCTTCATCACCACACCCGCCAGCAACGGCCCGACACTCGCGCCGACGCCATAGGTCACCAGCAGCATCGCCGTTAGCGACACGCGGCGGTCACCTTCCACATGGTCGTTGGAGAACGCCACCGCCAGTGGATACAGGCAGAACTGCACCAGCGAACACAGGAAGCCCGCCACGAACAACACTTCAAGCGGCACCTGAGTCATTATCGCCAGCGGTAATGCAGCCACCGCCAGGCACAGGGCAAAACAACGGATCAGCAGCGCACGGTCATAACGGTCCGACAACCAGCCCAACGGCCACTGCACCAACAGGCCGGCGAAAATGCAGCTACCCATGAACAGACCCACCTGCTCGGTGGTCAAGCCTTGCTGAGAGGCATAGAGCGGCGCCAGGCCGTAGAACGAGCCCACGATTACACCCGCCCCAAGTACTGTACTCAACGACTGCGGCACGCGCTTGATAAAGAAGCGCGGCTCCATCGGCGCAGGATGCAGCGGCGCCGGGTGAATCCGCCGGGTCATGGCCACCGGCACCAGGCACAGGGCGAAACACAGCGCCACCAGCATCAGCAATTCAAGGCCAAGCTGAGGGTGCATGACCAGGATCAGTTGACCGAGGACCAAGCCCAGGTAGGAAGCGATCATGTAACCGCTGAACACCACGCCACGCTGCTTGGCGTCCGCCTGCTCATTGAGCCAGCTCTCGATAACCATGTACTGGCACATCATGCCCAGGCCCACGATCATCCGCAGCACGATCCACGCCGGCAGCCAGTCGACCAGGCCATGGCCCAGCACGGCCGCACCGACAATCCCGGCGCAGGTTGCATAGGCGCGGATATGCCCGACCCGGGCAATCAGGCGGTGCCCGATCTTGCCACCCAGTACCAGGCCAAAATAGTTGGCCGCCATCAACGCACCCACCCACAGGCTGTCGACATGATCAGCCGCCAGGCGCAGGGCAAGGTAAGTACTGAGCAGGCCGGAGCCGATCAGCATCATCAAGGAGGCGAAATAAAGGGCTCGAAAAGATTTCCAGATCTGGCGCATCGGCGTTCCGAGCGGCTCCTTGCGGTGAGAGACAGGGCTATCGGCATGATAGTCCGGGGTGGCCGGGTCCGGACAGGCGGTATGCGCTGTTTCCGGGGATTATTTTGCTTTAAGGCTCAGACGCTGTCTGGCTGCTCGCGGGATACACGGATTGCGATAAATACACGACGCAAGGGGTGTGAACCCAGAACCCTGGCAAGGTTCGACGCATCTTCAGAAAATGCCCACAAAAAAGCCCCGCCAGACGGATCTGTGCGGGGCTTTGGATCTGGTGTCCCAGGGCCGGTTCGAACGGCCAACCTTCCCCTTAGGAGGGGGATGCTCTATCCAATTGAGCTACTGGGACAAATGACAGCCGCTGCGCTGAAGGCGCGGCGACGGACGGCGTGCATGTTAACGGCCGAGGTGGGTTTTGTCATGTCGTCCGTAGGCTTTTTGAGTGTAGGCCGATACCGACCTCATTTATCCCGCCCTGACCCCGAAAATACAGGCCCGCGAGCCCATCGTGCAAAATGCACTCCCCCAAAAAGCCATCATTGCAAATTGCAACCTTTCAATCGTTTAAAGTAGACTCAAGCCTTTGATTTTATTGAACTAATAGATTGGCACGACACCTGCAATACTTCTCCTACAAACCCAATAAGCCACGGCGTTAAGCGGAGAACATGACCATGAACAGTGCCCTTCTGTTAGCCCTCAACACCGTAGCCCTGGCTGCATTGCTGATGTTTCACTTTCAATCGACCGGCAGCAACGATCCTGCGCAGATCAGCCAGGCCGTGCCACATCACCTGCAGCAACGCCCGCAACTGGCGGTGATGACCCCCAATGCGCAATCGCCTGTACGCCTTACCCAAGACACTCAGTCCGCACCCGCCTCTGGGCACTGGGTTTTCTGAGGAACCTCTGATGAACAAATTTGCCTGGCTGTTTTTATGCATGACCGCATCAACAGGGATTCTCGGCCTGGGGGCTGAATCCCAAGACGGCCAAACGACCGCATTCGTCGCCAGTGGCGTGTTTGCCAGCCTGTTGTTGCTCACCTTGATCGTGGGTCGACGCATCAAATTCGACCCAGTCTTGCGCTAACCCACCTCCCTACCTTATGTCGCCTTCCCCTCGCTAATCGGCAAATTGCCACTAGTCTTAAACTTAAGGGCAAAAGGCCACTTTGCTATAGGATGTGCGGCCTCAAACCCTGTGGCGGCATGGGCTGACGGCAAGTTCCATCGCGGATTCACGCGTTGAAAATTTTTCCAACCAGTCCGCAAAAATGCAAATCAGTGCTGGCATAAAGCCTTTAGCCAGTTCAATATTTGTCACAGAATTGACGCCAAGGAAATGTCAAATCTGAGGCATGATGCGGCCTCTTTGCAATTCAGGTTGAACTTTGGTCGTGAGCCTTGTCTTAACACTCATCTTGCGGCCAATTCCAAAAACCGCTCCCCTGAACTAACCGGTTAAATATATGCGCCCATTGAAACAGGCAATTTATTCCAGCCGTACGGCTGACAAGTTCGTCGTACGTCTGCCAGACGGAATGCGGGAACGCATTGCCGAGGTGGCTCGCAATCATCACCGCAGCATGAACTCCGAAATCATCGCGCGCCTGGAACAAAGCCTCATTCAGGAAGGTGCGCTGGGCGACGAGTTGAGCATGCGCCTGGACAGCCCCGAGCTGTCGCTGCACGAACGCGAACTGCTGCAGCGTTTTCGTCAGCTCTCCCACCGCCAGCAAAATGCTCTCGTCTCGCTTATCGCGCATGACGTTGAGGCGGCCGCAGAAGCCAATTGATCTGCAACTGAAAGCCGAAGCCAGCCCTGTGCTGGCTTTTTTTTGCGTGGGATTTTTTGTAGGAGCCGGCTTGCCGGCGATCCCAGCGATACGGTCTATCAGTTAAACCGAGGGGATGCGATCGCAGGCAAGCCAGCTCCTGCAGAGGAAGCCGGCGCGCCATGCAAGATCAGAGCAGGAAGATCGTTGCCAAACCCAGGAATATGAAGAAGCCACCACTGTCGGTCATGGCCGTGATCATTACGCTGGCACCCATTGCCGGGTCGCGCCCAAGGCGGGCCAGGGTCATCGGGATCAGTACCCCCATCAGCGCCGCCAGCAGCAGGTTGAGCGTCATAGCTGCGGTCATCACCACACCGAGCGACCAACTGCCATACAGCAAGTAGGCCACCACACCGATCACCCCACCCCACACCAGGCCATTGATCAGGCCAACCGCCAACTCTTTGCGCAGCAGACGCGACGAGTTCGCTGTACTCACCTGATCCAGCGCCATGGCGCGCACGATCATGGTAATCGTCTGGTTACCGGAGTTACCGCCGATACCAGCCACAATCGGCATCAGTGCTGCGAGCGCCACCAGCTTCTCGATCGAACCCTCGAACAATCCGATAACCCGCGACGCGATAAAAGCGGTGATCAGGTTAATGGCCAGCCACGCCCAGCGGTTATGCAGTGAGCGCCAGACCGAGGCAAAGATATCTTCCTCTTCACGCAAACCTGCCATGTTGAGGACTTCAGTCTCACTCTCTTCACGAATCAGGTCGACCATTTCATCGATGGTCAAACGGCCGATCAGCTTGCCGTTCTTGTCGACCACCGGCGCCGAGATCAAGTCATAACGCTCAAACGCCTGTGCGGCCTCGTACGCGTCTTCATCCGGGTGGAAACTCACCGTGTCGCTGGCCATCAGGTCTGCGACTTTCTTGTCTGGATCATTCACCAGCAGCCGCTTGATTGGCAAAACACCCTTGAGAATGCCTTCATAGTCGACCACAAACAGCTTGTCGGTATGGCCCGGCAACTCTTTGAGACGACGCAGGTAACGCAAGACCACTTCCAGACTGACGTCTTCGCGGATGGTGACCATCTCGAAGTCCATCAGCGCGCCGACTTGATCCTCGTCGTAGGACAGCGCGGAGCGCACACGCTCACGTTGCTGGCCATCGAGGGCTTCCATCAGCTCATGGACAACATCACGGGGCAGTTCAGGGGCCAGGTCGGCCAGTTCGTCGGCATCCATCTCCTTGGCCGCAGCCAGGAGTTCGTGATCGTCCATGTCGGCGATCAGGGTTTCACGAACCGAGTCGGATACTTCGAGCAGGATGTCGCCATCTCGCTCAGCCTTGACCAACTGCCAGAGGGTCAGTCGATCGTCCAGCGGCAAGGCTTCGAGAATGTAGGCGACGTCGGCAGAGTGAAGGTCGTCGAGCTTGCGTTGCAACTCAACGAGGTTTTGCCGGTGAACCAGGTTTTCGACCAGGTTGTTGTTCGGGCCATCCTGGCGGTGCGTGAGGTCTTCGACCACGCGTTGGCGCTGCAGCAGCTCGATGACTTGAGCCAGACGGTCCTGCAGGCTTTCTTGTGTTTTCTTTACTTCTACTTCGGTCATAGGCGAACTCCACTCCCAGCAGCGGGGCACGCCGGAAGGATCAATCAGTCAATTCATGATTGGTAAAACGGGGTACTGAGCAACTACTGGGTAAGTCCATGGAGGTATTCCACAAGCCCCGGCGGGGCTGACGGGCGCAATCATACACCGCCCGGCCACTTTAAACGTCAAAAAACTGGGAAGAACAAGCGCTTGCGAGCCAAAGCTGAGTATTGGCTGCATCTATGAACTGCGACGACGCAGTGAAGCAGGAAAACACATGGACGCGAGAGAAAAACAAAAAATCCTACATAAACCCCAGACGGCAAAAAGCCCGCACTAGGCGGGCTTTTTGTTTGTATGGTGCACTCGACAGGATTCGAACCTGTGACCGCTCGGTTCGTAGCCGAGTACTCTATCCAGCTGAGCTACGAGTGCAGATTGTGTTTTTAGACCAGATCACAACTGGTTGTAACCGAATCACTTGCATTACTGCAACTGACTCTTAAATGGTGCACTCGACAGGATTCGAACCTGTGACCGCTCGGTTCGTAGCCGAGTACTCTATCCAGCTGAGCTACGAGTGCATTTGTTGCCGCGCATTATAGGCCGTTCAATCTCTATGTAAAGCTATTTTTTCGTTAATTTTCAACAACTTAGCGAAAAAACCAGATTGCAACGTACTAAGCAAATAATGGCGGAGAACGGGGGATTCGAACCCCCGACACCCTTTTGAGGTGTACTCCCTTAGCAGGGGAGCGCCTTCGGCCACTCGGCCAGCTCTCCGCAACACGGGGCGTATATTAACCACGTTCATCCCCGTTTGCAAACATAAAAAACGATAAAAATTAAAGGCTTGGTTCTTCGTCCTTCTCTTTCTTGATCCGCAGGTAGATTTCCTCGCGGTGTACCGCCACCTCTTTCGGAGCGTTAACCCCGATACGCACTTGATTGCCTTTGACGCCGAGCACGGTCACGGTGATTTCGCCATCACCGATAATCAGGCTTTCTGCGCAACGACGAGTCAGAATCAGCATACCTTTCTCCTCACGCATTTCAGTTCAGGAACAACAGTCTGCAAAAAAAAGGCCTTCGACCTACAACCCAAAGGCCATAGCCCTACCCGCCTAAGTATTGTCGAGCGCACGCAAAAGAACATGCGCCCTACAAAAAAAGGAAAGGCGCGGTAAACCGCGCCTTCCTGGCACTTCGTCACTCGCCCTGTCGGGCCGGAGCGTCCAGCTCAAAAGCGGTATGCAGTGCGCGTACAGCCAATTCCAGGTACTTCTCTTCGATGACCACCGAGACCTTGATTTCCGAGGTGGAGATCATCTGGATGTTGATGCTTTCCTTGGCCAGTGCCTCGAACATGCGGCTGGCAACGCCGGCATGGGAACGCATGCCCACACCCACGATCGACACTTTGGCAATCTTGGTATCGCCGACCACTTCACGGGCGCCAATCTCGCTCGCGGTGTTCTGCAGGATCTTCTCCGCCGCATCGTACTCGTTGCGGTGCACGGTGAAGGTGAAATCGGTGGTGTTATCGTGCGAAACGTTCTGCACGATCATGTCGACTTCGATGTTCGCGCCGCTGATAGGGCCCAGGATCTTGAAAGCCACACCCGGGGTATCCGGCACGCCACGGATAGTCAGCTTGGCTTCATCACGGTTGAAAGCGATACCGGAAATGATCGGCTGTTCCATGGATTCCTCTTCATCAATAGTAATGAGGGTGCCCGGACCCTCTTTGAAGCTGTGCAATACGCGCAGCGGAACGTTGTACTTGCCGGCGAATTCCACCGCACGGATTTGCAACACCTTGGAACCGAGGCTGGCCATTTCCAGCATCTCTTCAAAGGTGATCTTGTCCAGGCGCTGGGCCACGGAGACAACGCGCGGATCCGTGGTGTAAACGCCATCCACATCGGTGTAGATCTGGCATTCATCGGCCTTCAGAGCCGCGGCCAGTGCCACGCCGGTAGTGTCTGAACCGCCACGCCCCAGGGTGGTGATATTGCCGTGCTCATCCACCCCCTGGAACCCTGCTACAACTACCACGCGCCCGGCTTTCAGATCCGTACGGATTTTCTGATCGTCGATCTGCAGGATCCGCGCCTTGGTATGCGCGCTGTCAGTGAGGATGCGCACCTGACTGCCAGTGTAGGACACCGCCGGCACACCGCGTTTGTTCAACGCCATGGCCAGCAACGCGATGGTCACCTGCTCGCCGGTGGACACGATCACATCCAGCTCACGTGGCAGCGGCTGTTGATCACCACTGATTGCCTTGGCCAGGTCGATCAGGCGATTGGTCTCGCCGCTCATGGCCGACAGCACCACCACCAGGTCGTCGCCGGCATCGCGGAATTTCTTAACCTTGTCGGCCACCTGCTCGATTCTTTCGACAGAACCGACCGAGGTGCCTCCAAATTTCTGTACGATCAAAGCCATTTCTAAGCCGCCTCAGCCCGTAAAGGGGCGCCCAATAAACAAATTCAAGCAACCGAGCGAGCCCATGACTAGACCATGGGCTCATTAACAGCGCCTTAAATACCTGCCTCGACAAACGGCACGGTCAGGGCCAGTGCCGCGTCCAGGGCACCGGCGTCTACACCACCGCCTTGCGCCATGTCCGGACGACCACCGCCCTTCCCGCCCACTGCCGCGGCGGCTTGTTTCATCAAATCACCGGCCTTGAGTTGGCCAGTCAGGTCTTTGGTTACACCGGCAACCAGAACGACCTTTTCCTCATGGACACCGCCGAGCAGGATCACTGCGCGGCCGAGCTTGTTCTTCAACTGATCGACCAAGGCCAACAGCGCCTTGCCATCCTGACCGTCCAGGCGCACGGCCAGGACTTTCACACCCTTGACGTCCAGCGCGCTGGCCGACAGATCATCGCCCGCCGCACTGGCTGCCTTGGCCTGCAACTGCTCCAGCTGTTTCTCCAGCGCACGGTTGCGCTCCAGAACGGCGGACAGCTTGTCGATCAGGTTGTCACGGCTGCCCTTGACCAGGCCCGCCGCCTCCTTGAGTTGTTCTTCAGCCGCATTGAGGTAAGCCAGCGCCGCAGCGCCGGTCACCGCTTCAATACGACGCACGCCGGACGCCACACCGCCTTCGCTGATGATTTTCAGCAGGCCGATGTCGCCGGTACGGTTGGCGTGGATACCGCCACACAGCTCCACCGAGAAGCTGCCGCCCATGCTCAGCACGCGCACTTCATCGCCGTACTTCTCGCCAAACAGCGCCATGGCGCCTTTCTTTTTAGCGGTTTCGATATCGGTTTCTTCGGTTTCCACCGCTGTGTTCTTGCGAATCTCGGCGTTGACGATGTCTTCCAAGGCCTTGATCTGCTCCGGCTTGATCGCTTCAAAGTGGCTGAAGTCGAAGCGCAGGCGCTGACTGTCGACCAACGAACCCTTCTGCTGAACGTGATCACCCAATACCTGACGCAACGCGGCGTGCAACAGGTGAGTGGCGGAGTGATTCAAAGCGGTTGCATGCCGTACGTCTGCATCGACCTGGGTGTCTACCGGCGCACCGACCGTCAGGTTGCCCAGCACCAGCACACCGTGATGCAGGAACGCGCCGCCGGTCTTGGTGGTGTCGCGCACCTCAAAACGCCCGGAGGTCGAGCTGAGGAAACCACAGTCACCAATCTGGCCGCCGGACTCGGCGTAGAACGGCGTCTGGTCCAGGACCACAACGGCCTCATCGCCTTCGTTTAACACGTCGACCGATTTACCGTCTTTATAGATAGCAACAATTTTGGCCGAGCCAACGGTCGCCTGGTAACCAATGAACTCGGTAGGCACATCAACCTTGACCAGGGTGTTGTAGTCCAGGCCAAAGGAGCTGGCGGAGCGAGCGCGCACGCGCTGGGCTTCCATCTCACGCTCAAAACCGGCCTCATCGACGGTCAGCTCGCGTTCACGGGCAATGTCGGCGGTCAGGTCCATGGGGAATCCGTAGGTGTCGTAAAGCTTGAACACCACGTCGCCCGGCACCACGGTGCCTTTGAGCCCGGCCAGGTCCTGCTCCAGGATCTTCAGGCCGTGTTCCAGGGTCTTGGAGAACTGCTCTTCTTCAGCCTTGAGCACACGCTCGATGTTGTCTTGCTGCTGCTTGAGTTCCGGGAAGGCTTCGCCCATCTCGGCAACCAGCGCGGCGACGATTTTGTAGAAGAAGCTGCCGGTGGCGCCCAGCTTGTTGCCGTGACGGCAGGCACGACGGATGATGCGACGCAGCACATAACCACGGCCTTCGTTCGACGGCAGCACGCCATCGGCGATCAGGAAACCGCAGGAACGGATGTGGTCCGACACTACTTTGAGCGACGACTGGTTTTCGTTGGCGCAGCCAATCGCGGCAGCCGAGGCGCTCAGCAGGTTGGTGAACAGGTCGATTTCGTAGTTGGAGTGAACGTGCTGCATCACCGCACTGATCCGCTCCAGGCCCATGCCGGTGTCTACCGACGGCGCCGGCAGCGGATGCAACACGCCATCGGCGGTGCGGTTGAACTGCATGAACACGTTGTTCCAGATCTCGATGTAACGGTCGCCGTCTTCTTCCGGCGAGCCCGGCGGGCCGCCCCAGATGTCGGCGCCGTGATCGTAAAAGATCTCGGTGCAAGGGCCGCACGGGCCGGTATCGCCCATGGTCCAGAAGTTGTCGGAGGCGTACGGCGCGCCCTTGTTGTCGCCGATGCGGATCATGCGCTCCACAGGTACACCGATTTCATTGGTCCAGATGTCATACGCTTCGTCGTCGGTCGCGTAGACGGTGACCCAGAGTTTTTCCTTCGGCAGCTTCAGCACGCCGGTCAGGAAGGTCCAGGCAAAGGTGATCGCGTCTTTCTTGAAATAGTCGCCGAAACTGAAGTTGCCGAGCATTTCGAAGAAGGTGTGGTGGCGCGCGGTGTAACCGACGTTTTCCAGGTCACTGTTCTTGCCGCCGGCGCGTACGCACTTCTGGCTGCTGGTGGCGCGGGTGTAGGCGCGCTTTTCCTGGCCCAGGAAGCAGTCCTTGAACTGGTTCATTCCCGCGTTAGTGAACAGCAGGGTGGGGTCATTGCCTGGGATCAAGGAGCTGGAGGCTACACGGGTGTGGCCTTGCTCTTCGAAGAAGCGAAGGAAGGCTTCACGGATTTCTGCGCTTTTCATTAGGTTCTTCCACGGAGGCTGCGGCCAAAGGCCAGTGCGCAACATCATCAGACGGAGCGACGGCAAAGGGCCGCATTATATCGGCCCTTTGCCGGTGGTACAGCGTGTTTATACGATTGAAACGTTCAATTAGACGGTCTGCACGGTCATTTCCGCGAAAATTCGACGAATGTCTGCGCGACCTGCTCGATCTGCGCCCGGCTGACATCCAAATGCGTGACCATGCGCAGGCGCGGGGCGGCGCTCAATGTGATCCCGCGTTCGGCGGCAAACGCCTTCAAGGCTTGAGCCTGGCCACCGATCTGCACGTAGACCATGTTGGTCTGCACCGGCTCCACCTCATAACCGGCCTGGCGCAACGCATCGCCCAGCCATTGGGCATTGGCGTGGTCGTCAGCCAGGCGCTGCACCTGGTGATCCAGGGCATACAGCCCCGCTGCCGCCAGTGAGCCGGCCTGGCGCATGCCGCCGCCGACCATCTTGCGCAGGCGCCGGGCCTTGGCGATCAACGCCGTGGAACCGCACAGCACCGAGCCAATCGGCGCGCCAAGGCCTTTAGACAGGCACACCGACACCGAATCGAAATGCTGGGCAATCTCGCGCGCATCCACGCCGAGCTTGACCGCTGCGTTGTAGAGCCGCGCGCCATCCAGATGCAGGGCCAGGTCGTGTTCACGGGTGAACGCCCGTGCCTTTGCCAGGTAATCCAGCGGCAGTACCTTGCCTTGCATGGTGTTTTCCAGCGCCAGCAAACGGGTGCGGGCGAAGTGGAAGTCGTCGGGCTTGATCGCCGCCAGCACCTGGTCCAGGTCCAGGGAACCATCGGCTTGCACTTCCAGGGGTTGCGGCTGGATCGAACCGAGCACCGCCGCGCCACCGCCTTCGTATTTGTAGGTATGGGCCTGCTGGCCGACGATGTATTCCTCGCCGCGTTCACAGTGGGCCATCAACGCCAACAGGTTGCTCATGGTGCCGGTCGGCACAAACAACGCGGCGGCAAAACCCAGGCGCTTGGCCAGTTCGGCTTCGAGGCGATTGACGCTGGGGTCCTCGCCATATACGTCATCGCCGCTGACGGCAGCGGCCATCGCGTCCCGCATGCCGGGGGTGGGTTGGGTCACGGTGTCGCTGCGCAGGTCGATCACAGACATGAAACAAGCCTCTGAAGGGTTGAGTAAGTTCCTTTTGTGAGTGATTACTGCGGGCAACGCCACGGAATATCAAGCCCCCAATGCATTCAATCGAATACCAACCAAACAAAGCGATATAGCTTATCGATACAGCGGTCGTGCAGTTTTCGAAAAAGCGTGTTAAAAACTCTCCGCCGCCAGGGTTCTGGTGGCAACGTTCTCAGGGCGGGGTGCAATTCCCCACCGGCGGTAATTACACGCAATGTGTATAGCCCGCGAGCGCTTGGCGCCTCGAACTGCTCCGGCAGGACGGCGACAAGGTCAGCAGACCCGGTGTGATCCCGGGGCCGACGGTCATAGTCCGGATGAAGAGAGAACGGGATTGGCACCTAAGGGCCGCGCACGAATTGTGCTTGCGTACCCTTAAATCCCATTCGATTCATAACGCCCTGTTTTATTCTTAAACAGGAGTCAGAACATGCAACCCACCGCAATCGACAGCAAAAGCAAAAACCACCACGGCGAGCGCGTCGCGTTTATCCAGGCCTGCTGGCACAAGGATATTGTCGACCAATCGCGCAAAGGTTTCCTCGCCGAAATGATCGCCCAGGGCTACCAGGAGTCGGACATCGATTTCTTCGAAGTCGGCGGCGCATTTGAAATGCCCCTGCACGCCAAGCTGCTGGCCAAGACCGGCCGCTACGCCGGTATCGTCGCCGCCGCGCTGGTGGTGGACGGTGGTATCTACCGTCACGAATTCGTCGCCCAGTCGGTGGTCAGCGGCCTGATGCAGGTGCAGCTGGAAACCGAAGTGCCGGTGTTCTCGGTGTCCCTGACCCCGCATCACTTCCACGCCGGCAGCGAACACCAGACCTTCTTCTACGAGCACTTCGTACACAAAGGCCAGGAAGCTGCGCGCACCTGCGCCGACACCTTGCATAAAGTGCGGGCGATCCGCCGCAGTGAGCAAAAACTGGCGGTCTGACACAGACTGAGCCCATAAAAAACGCCCCGACAAGCTCGCTTGCCGGGGCGTTTTTTATGGGGGCGCTGCTGCATGATAACGACCCAAGCACCGAACCCACTACGACCAACCCCGAACCTTTCAGCGAGAACGGTTTGCGCAAAGAGTTGGGGCTGCCGCCGCGTACTGCATCCAGGTCGACACAGACACGTGCTTAAACCAGTGCTGCGTCGGTGGTGGGCACAATCAGAATCCCGGCCCGCAAGCCATTCTTCACCTTCGGGTTAGGGAAGATGATGCGCGCACCCTCCTCCTCGATCACCCAGCGGGTCTTGGCCACGTCTTCGGCCAGCAGGTAGCCCTGCGCCAACGGCGAGAAGTTCTCCACGTCAGCGGGCAAGTGCATCAGGAAGGCATCGCTGTGTTTGATGACTTCGCGCGATACGGCAAACAATTGCAGGCCGTCCAGGCTGTCGGTGGGCGGCTCGGTGCCTTCGATTATCTGCTTCAGGCGGGTTTCCAGGCGAGATACATCCACGCCCTGGTTCTGCCCGAACGGCCGCGCCTTGCCCAGCTCCAGGGTGAAAGCCTCGGCGTCGAGTTGCTCGTAGGTAAACGCGGTGAAGGTGATCGAGGTCTTGTTCTGTAACAGCACCGCTTGCATGCCGGCAGCGTTCAGGCGTGCCAGCTCATGGCGCGAATGCTGGCGACCTTCCTTCCAGGGATACAGTGCAAACTGCTCAATCTTCGAGCCGCGAATGGCCGTGTGCAGGTCGTAATGCAGGCGCGAGCGGCCAGGCAGGCTGAAGAAGCTGCGGGCCAGTTGCTCAAGCTCGGCGGCGCGCATGGCCTCCGGACCGATATTTTGTTCGTGACGGCCGTTGAACAGCCGGTTGACGTCCAGTTCCAGGTAACGCTCGCCGCGGCGCATGGCCTCGGGGTTGCCGAACAGGAACAGAATACGGGTGCGGGGCTTGATCTCCCCACGGGCGATGCCATGCAACAGGCGGTCGAGCAATTCGATCGGCGCGGTTTCGTTGCCATGGATGCCGGACGACAGCAGCAGGTCGCCGCCGCTGTCCTTCGCTTCAGGTGGGCGCACTTCAAGCGCGCCCTCGCTGAGCCAGCGCATCTGCACGCCGTCGACAGTCAGTTGAATTTTTTGCGCCGGTTCACGACCGGCGAGGGTCAGTTCAAGCAGTTTGCCGAGGGCGAGCATACGCAGCTTCCTTAGTGGTTGCAGCCTGGGCCGTGGACGTGATCGTCGTCATCACCTTCAACGTCGGCCGGTTCCATTTCCAGTTGCAGGCTCATCAGGTTGGTGGCCAGTGGGCGCATCAGCAGATTGGCGTATTCCGCATCGCCTTCTTCCACGTCAACGCCGATCAGCAGTTGGCCACGGCCGTCGTGCTGGATCCAGATTTCCTTGCCCTGCCAGACCACGGCGACGCGGGTGCAGGAAGTTTCCAGCTGGGTGCCGTCGGTGTCTTCAAGAATCAGTTTCAGGGTGTCGGTGGTCATAAATAGCTCTCAGCCATGCGGCGTTTAATTGATCTGGAAAGGATAAACCGAGCCCAGTTTAAGGATTTGCGTCAGTTCATCCAGTGCCGTCCGGCATTCAAGCAGCAACTGCGGGTCAGCCAGGTCGCTTTCGCGCAAGCTGTCGCGGTAGTGCCTGCCTACCCACTGGGTCAGTGTTTCGTACAACGGCGCGGTCATGATAACGCCTGGATTCACCGCCGCCAGTTCCGTTTCGTTCAACGCCACACGTAAACGCAGGCACGCCGGGCCACCGCCGTTCTGCATACTTTGCTTGAGGTCGAACACCTTCACTTCGCGGATCAGGCCACCGGCAGCGGTCAGGCCTTGCAGGTACTGCCAGACGCGCTCATTGGCACGGCACTCTTCCGGCACGATCAGCAGCATCGAGCCGTCAGCGCGGCTCAGCAACTGGCTGTTGAACAGGTAGGAACGTACCGCGTCTTCGACACTGACTTGCGCGCGCGGCACGCAGACGGACTGGAAGTGACCGCCCAACTTACCCAGTTTGCCTTGCAGTTCCGCGAGCATCTGTTCGGTATTGAGGAAGGCATCTTCGTGATAGAACAGCACTTCGCCGTTGCCGACCGCGATCACGTCGTTGTGGAACACCCCGGCATCGATCACTGCCGGGTTCTGCTGGGCGTAGACCACGCCGTCATCCTTCAAGCCGTGCAGCCGTGCGACCGCCTGGGACGCTTCCAGGGTCTGGCGCGCCGGATATTTCTGCGGCGCCGGATAACGGGGATCGAACGCGCTGCGACCAAACACGAAAAATTCGACGCCCGCCTCGCCATATTCACGGCAGAAGCGCGTGTGGTTGGCCGCGCCTTCATCACCGAACTGCGCCACGGCCGGCAAGGCGGCGTGGTGGGCGAAGTGTTTATCATCGGCAAACATCGCGCCCAACACACGGCTGGTGGTCGGGTGTTCGATGCTGCGGTGATATTTGCAGTTGAGGTTGGCGGCGGTGAAATGCACGCGGCCGTCAAAGGTGTCGGCACTTGGGCTGACGGTGGCGGCGTTGGCCACCCACATGCTCGACGCGGAGCAGCTCGCGACCAGCAACGGCATCGCATCCTTGGCCGCTTGCTGGATCACTTGAGCGTCGGTGCCGCTGAAACCCAGGTTGCGCAAGGCAGCCACATCAGGACGTTCCTGGGGCGCCAACACACCTTGTACAAAGCCCATGTCCATCAGGGCTTTCATTTTCTGCAGGCCCTGCAACGCCGCTTCCTTGGGATTGGAATGCTGCTGGCTGTTGCTCTGGGACGCGACGTTGCCGAAAGACAAACCGCCGTAGTTATGGGTCGGCCCCACTAGACCGTCAAAATTGACTTCATAGGATTTCATCGGCGAGGCTCCACGAACATCTGTATTTTTATAGGCATCAAATTACTTGAACACACCACCGACCTAATGTGGGAGCGGGCTTGCTGTGGTGAGGGGGCTTGCCCCCCGACGGATACACCGCCGAATTCTGGGGCTGCTTCGCAGCCCAGCGCGGGGCAAGCCCGCTCACCACAAAACCGGCTCCTGCATTAGATCAGCGTAATGCCGGGGGTCAGGGTTGCTGGCACCACCAAGGTCGGGGTTTCCAGCGAGGCCACCGGGTACGCGCAATAATCCGCCGCGTAATACGCACTGGCGCGATGGTTGCCCGAGGCACCTACCCCACCAAACGGCGCGGTACTGGCGGCGCCGGTCAGCTGTTTGTTCCAGTTGACGATGCCCGCGCGGCTTTCCAGCCAGAACTGCTGGTAGCGCGCTTCGGAGTCCGACAACAGACCAGCGGCCAAACCGTATTGGGTGTTGTTGGCCTCGGCAATCGCCGCTTCAAAATCAGCGTAGCGGATCACCTGCAACAGTGGGCCGAACAGTTCCTCGTCTTCACGCTCGGTCACGCCGGTCACGTCGATGATGCCGGGGGTCAGCAAGGCGGCCTGGTCCTGAGGCTGAGTCATTTCCAGCAGCGCCACAGCGCCATTGGCGAGCATCAGTTCCTGGGCGTCCATCAACGCTTTGGCGGCGGCGAGGGAGATTACCGAGCCCATGAACGGCGCGGGTTGCTGATCAAATGCGCCCACCTCAATGGTCGAGCTGACCGCCACCAGGCGGGCCAGCAACGCGTCGCCCCAAGCACCTTGCGGCACCAGCAGGCGGCGCGCACAGGTGCAGCGCTGGCCGGCGGAAATAAACGCCGACTGGATGATGGTGTAGACCGCCGCATCCACATCGGCCACTTCATCGACCACCAGCGGGTTGTTGCCACCCATTTCCAGGGCGAGGATCTTGTCCGGGCGCCCGGAGAATTGCTGGTGCAGATGATTGCCGGTACGGCTGGAGCCGGTGAAGAACAATCCATCGATACCTGGGTTGGCCGCCAACGCGATGCCGGTTTCCCGCGCGCCTTGCAGCAGGTTCAACACACCCGCCGGCAACCCGGCTTCGATCCAGCATTGCACGGTCAGCTCGGCAACCTTAGGGGTCAGTTCGCTCGGTTTGAACAGCACGGTGTTACCCGCCAGCAACGCCGGCACGATATGCCCGTTCGGCAAGTGGCCAGGGAAGTTGTACGGGCCAAACACCGCCACCACACCGTGGGGCTTGTGGCGCAACACGGCGGTGGCGTCGCCCAGCGGGCCGCTCTTCTCACCGGTGCGCTCGCGGTAGCTTTGCACCGAGATCGCGATCTTGTTGGCCATGCTGGTCACTTCGGTGGCCGATTCCCACAGCGGCTTACCGGTTTCCTCACCGATGCAACGGGCGATTTCGTCGGCACGGCTTTTCAGGGTGGCGGCGAAAGTTTCCAGCACGCTGATGCGTTCCTCCAGCGGGCGCCTGGCCCAGGCTGGGAACGCCTGGCGCGCAGCCTGCACGGCGGACTCGACCTGCTCGGCCGTGGCGCCATTACCGGCCCACAGCACCTGCTGGGTCACCGGGTTGCGCGATTCAAACAGTTCACCCTGGCCAGTCAGCCACTGACCTGCGATATACAACGAATTCATTATTTCGACTCCCGAGCAGCGGACAACGGAACAGCGCGCACTTGATCACCCACCACCAGTTGCAGGCGCTTGGCGGTCTGTGGATCGACCACCAGCGTGCCTGCCGCCAGACGAGCCGGGGCGGCGGTGATGCGGCATTCTTCGCGCTTGCGGTTATGGATCAGGAACGGCGTGGCATCGTCCCCCGGCGTACCAATCGCCAGCACCAGCGACTGGCTGTCGCGCACAGCGCGGATCTTGGTGGTCTCACATTCCACCGCAGGGCCGGCATCGAAGATGTCGACATAGCCTTGGTAGCTGAAGCCTTCGCTCTTGAGCATGCTCAGCGCCGGCTCGGTGTCCGGGTGGACCTTGCCGATCACGTTGCGCGCATCCTCGGACAGGAAGCAGCTGTACAGCGGAAACTTCGGCATCAGCTCGGCGATAAACGCCTTGTTGCCCACGCCGGTGAGGTAGTCAGCCTGGCTGAATTCCATCTTGAAGAAGTGGCGGCCCAGGCTTTCCCAGAACGGCGAACGGCCGGCGTCGTTGGACACGCCGCGCATCTCGGCAATGATCTTATTGCCAAACAACTGCGGGAATTCGGCGATAAACAACATGCGCGCCTTGGCCAACATGCGGCCGTTGAGGCCGGTGCGGTAATCGGCGTGCAGGAACAACGAGCACAGCTCGGAGTTACCAGTGAGATCGTTGGCCAGGAACAGCGTCGGGATCTCGCGGTAGATGTTCAGCTCCTGGGAGGCACTGACCGTCAGGCCGACCCGGAAGTTGTACCAGGGCTCACGCAGGCCAACGGCGCCGGCAATCGCGGAAATGCCCACCACACGGCCTTCGTCGTTTTCCAGCACGAACAGGTAGTCGGCATCGCCACGCCCGGCTTCGCCGCGAAAGGTTTTCTCGGCCCAGCCCACGCGGTGGGTCAGGCGCTCTTCGTTGGCCGGCAAGGTGGTGAGGCCGGTGCCGGTGCTGCGCGCCAGATCAATCAGGGCCGGTAAATCGCTGCTGCGTACGGGACGAACGATCATGCTATCTCCTCGAACGGGCCGCTGTTGTCAGCCACCCGCGAAACTCTCTTTTTAAACCGCTACCAGGCGCACGCTCGCGCCTTCACCAACACCCAGGGCTTCGGCCGCTGCAAGGTCCAACGTCACCGGTTTACCCGGCGCATAGTCCAGCTCCAGCATCACCGCGCGGTAATCCTGCAACTGCGCGTTGCTCACCAGGTACTGGCGACCGACACCCTTGACCATCTCACCGATCTTCACCGGCACCACGCGGCTCTGGGCGATCGAGCGAATGCCCGACACCCGTGCATGCAGCGTCGGGCCACCGTCGAAGATGTCGATGTAATGGTCAGTCTCGAAGCCTTCGCGCATGAGGATGTCGAAGGTGATCTGCGCACGCGGGTGCACCTGGCCCATGGCTTCCTGGGCTTCGTCCGGTAGCAGCGGCACGTAGATCGGGTAGTGCGGCATCAGCTCGGCGAGGAAGGTACGGCTTTTCAGCCCGCACAAGCGCTCGGCGGCGGCATAGTTGAGGTCGAAGAAGTTGCGCCCGATGGCGTCCCAGAACGGCGAGTCGCCGTTCTCGTCGCTGTAGCCGACGATCTCGGTCACCACCGAGTCGGCAAAGCGCTCGGGGTGGCTGGCAACGAACAGCAGGCGGCCACGGGAATTGAGTTCCGACCACGGCGAACCGACCAGCTCGGGCACCACATAAAAACTGGTGAGCAGGCTGTTGCCGGTGAGGTCGTGGCACTGGGAAAGCACGTGGATCTTGTTGTGAATCTTCAGCTCGCGGGAGGCGTGCACGAAGGTCTCGTTACGGAAACTGTAGAAAGGTTCCGAGTAGCCCGCCGACGCGACAATGGCCGAGCAACCGGCGAGCTTGCCGGTCTCGGTGTCTTCAAGCACGAAGAAATAACTCTCTTCGCCGTTGAAACTGACCTCGGCCGCGAAGGACGCTTCGCTGGCGGCGATCTTGTCGCTCAGGCGTTCCACATCGTCCGGCAAGGAGGTGACACCAATCGGGCTGTCCGCAGCCAGACGCTGTACCTCGCCCAGATCAGCCATTTGCGCGGGGCGCATCACCAGCATGGTGTCACTCCTTAACTCGAAAAACTCACAGAGGGAAAAATGCCGGACACGGAATTTTGATTCACACAGATCCAATGTGGGAGCAGGCTTGCTCGCGAATGCAATCTGTCAGTCAATACATCTAGCGACTGAACCACCGCTTTCGCAAGCAAGCCCGCTCCCACATTTGGAAACGGTCCGACCAGCAAAATATGTCGCTATCAGGCTTGCGTCAGTGTTTTTACGGCACGCTCAAACCGGTCCAGGCCTTCCTTGATATCCGCCTCTTCCACCACCAGGCTCGGTGCGAAACGCACCACGTCCGGGCCGGCTTGCAGGATCATCAGGTTTTCTTTCTCGGCCGCGTTGAATACGTCCTTGGCCTTGCCCTTGAATGCGTCGCTTAGTACGCAACCAATCAACAGGCCCATGCCGCGTACTTCGGTGAAGATGCCGTACTGTTTGCCAATCTGCTCCAGGCGCGCCTTGAACAGGTCGTGCTTGGCGTTGACGCCGGCCAGCACCTCTGGGGTGTTGATCACGTCGATCACCGCCTCGGCCACCGCGCACGCCAGCGGATTGCCGCCGTAGGTGGTGCCGTGAGTGCCGACGACCAGGTGCTTGGCCAGCGCTTCAGTGGTGAGCATCGCCGCGATCGGGAAACCGCCGCCCAGGCTTTTGGCGCTGGTAAGGATGTCCGGGGTCACGCCGTAATGCTGGTAAGCGAACAGATGGCCGCTGCGGCCCATGCCGGTCTGCACTTCGTCGAACACCAGCAGCGCGTTGTTCGCGTCGCACAGCTCACGGGCGCCTTGCAGGTAAGCCAGCTCAGCCGGCAGTACGCCGCCTTCGCCCTGGATCGGCTCCAGTACCACAGCGCAAGTCTTGTCCGACACGGCGGCTTTCAGCGCGGCCAGGTCGTTATAAGGCACGTGCGTGATACCGGTGATTTTAGGACCGAAACCATCGGAGTACTTGGACTGGCCACCAACGTTGACGGTGAACAGGGTACGACCGTGGAAACTGTTCAGCGCGGCGATGATCTCGTATTTCTCGCTGCCGAAACGGTCGAACGCAACGCGACGGGCCAGTTTGAATGCGGCCTCGTTGGCCTCGGCGCCGGAGTTGCAGAAGAACACGCGCTCGGCAAAGGTGGCGTCGATCAGCTTGTGGGCCAGGCGCAGGGCCGGCTCATTGGTGAAAACGTTGGAGACGTGCCACAGCTTGTTGGCCTGTTCGGTCAGTGCACCGACCAGCGCCGGGTGGGCGTGGCCCAATACGTTGACCGCGATGCCGCCGGCAAAGTCGATCAGCTCGCGACCCGCCTGGTCCCACACGCGCGAACCTTCGCCACGTACAGGAATGAATGCGGCCGGTGCGTAGTTAGGCACCATGACCTGGTCGAAATCGGCACGTTGCACCGGGGCTTGCTCAACGGACATCGGAGTCTCCTGAAGAGGAACGCCTGCCTGGAACTGGCGGGCGATGCAGGGATTGTAAGGACAGTTTTCAGCGCGGCCTTGCCGCCAAGCGACAACTTCTTATAGCGCCAACCCGCGATTTTGGCGGGTTTACGCCAATGCGACAAATAGCGTCGCAATGGCGCAGTTTAAACACTGTGGTGTCGCAGCGGCAGGTGTTCAGCAAGATAGATGCAACGCAAGGGGTGGTCGGCTATCTATCTACCTCTGGTCGGTCGGAAGAAATTGGTCTGCTCTCACGCCTATTCATCACACAAAGGCGTTCTCTCGTGACCCCACCTACTCCTTCCATCCCGCTCCCGGACCTGTCGACTTATCGCGACTTGCATCTGGAGATCCTCACGCAGGCGGTTCCCGACTGGCTGCCCAAGCTCTCTCCTGACAAGCGCGCAGCGTTTCGCACGGTAAAGCCAGACTTTGCGCAGTGGTACAAAACGGCCTCCCCGGAAGATCATGACCGCCTCAAAAACCGCATGAATACCGCCTGGGAGGCACAACTGCAACTCGACCAGACCCTGGCCGAGCTGAAGTCGGCGCAAGACTTCGGCGCGCCGCTGCTACAACAGTTACTCAAGCAACGCTTCGGTATCGAAACTGACGTCAAAACCACTTACCTGCGGCTCTACATTCCCCAAACGATACCTTGGTTCCCCGTTCGATCAGGCGGCGCAAGAACCTGGACGGTGTCATTGATCGACGCCGCCCTGCACAACTTTGAAGACGGCGAGGCATTCGAAGCGCAATCAGCCTTCATCACCCACCCCACCAGCACCGGGCAATTCGACAAGCTGCCGGCGCTCCACACGCGAATCACCGTGGCGCAATTCACTGCCTTGTGCCGGGAACTGGACATCGGCGCCAAGTACCAGCGCTATCTTGAACAATTCTTTGATTTCAAAAACCCAGTGGCCATGGCGAGCCTGAAATTGAAGGTCAGGCAAAGCCAGGCAGCGAACCTGCACGTCGCGCTGCAAATGGCCTGGATGAAAGACGATCTGCACGATGATCAGTCATTCATACTCCTGCAACGCCTGATCAACAGCGACGGCAGCCTGAGTACCTGCTTCCCGCTGCGGTGTTACAACCTGAGCATCATGTCCACCCCACTCACCGGCATCGTGCTGTTTGCCGAGAACATTGGCAGCCGTCGCCCGGTGGGTGTTATCGCCTATATCCCGGATGACCCTTACGCGCCGCTCAAGCAATACCCCACACTCGTCGACTTCATGACCGCACTGGGCAACAACCTGCGCACCGCTGAGTATCAACAGTTCTTCAGCCGCTTCGTCAATCACGAAGAGCGTGGCCTCTTCTTTGCCGACCTCAACCGCAGGCTGTCCAAGGTCACTTGGCACGAGCACACACGTGGCGATCCACTGCCCTCCTGGCGCGAGACACCCATCGATAAGCCACACCTGACGTTCAGCGCCTCCAGCATCAGCGGCAACCTGTTCGAGCATCTGTTTGAGACAAAATTCAGCAAGGTGTTCAACGATGCCCGCATCATCGCGGTGTCCACCGCCAGCGTCGATCAGCGAGTACGCTGGGAGCGCTGGGCCATCGTGCAGAAAGTGGCCGCGGCCATCCTGCAAATCGCAGCGCTGGTTGTCGCCCCATTTGCCCCCCCGGTGGGCCTGTTGATGCTCGGCTACGCCGCCTATCAAATGCTTGATGACGCTTTTGAATGGATCATCGACCTGGCTGTGGGCGACGCGACCGTAGCTTGGGGGCATTTTCTGTCATTCGTGGAGCAAGGATTAGAATTGGGCCTGTTCATCGCGGGCGCGCCGCTGGCCGCTGGCGCCTTGCGTGCTGCGCTGCCTGCCGAAGTCATCACGTTTTTCAATGGTCTCAAGCCCGTCACATTGCCCAACGGCAAGGCACGACTCTGGAAGCCAGACCTTGCACCCTACGCCCACGCTATAAAACTGGCCGACCACGCCTATCCAAACGCCGAGGGCCTGCACGCCCACAACGGTAAAAATATCCTGCTGCTCCCGGACAAACCGTTTGTTGTACAGAAGGACCCTGTCACCCAGCAGCCTTACCTTCAACATCCCACCCGGGCCAACGCCTACCGCCCGCCCCTGCTGACCAACGGCAAAGGCGCTTGGGTGAGCGAACTGGACACCCCCCTGAGCTGGGACAGCGCCACCCTCATGAAACGCCAAGGCCCTAAAACCGCCGGGCTCAGCGATGAACAATTGGTCACCGCTCGGCGCATCAGCGCCACGGACGACGGCGCGTTGCGCAAGATGTACGTCAACCAGCACCAGCCGCCGCCCTTGCTGACCGATACCGTCGACCGCGTCCAGATCGACCAGACGCTGCAGGACTTCATTGATCAAATGAACAGCGATGATCCCGCGCTTTTCAAGCGGGCCGATGCGCAGTCCCAACTGCACCTGCTGGCCAACCTGGACCTTTGGCCAAAAGCCAAGACCCTTCGGTTTGTAGATGCCGAAGGCAGAACCGCCTGGGAGTTGCCCGGCGAAACAAACGCCAGCGTGGTGCAAATACACGAAGCCCAGTTGAAAAACGGTGACTTGCTGAAAACCCTGCTGGAAGCGCTGGATGAACCCCAACGCAAAACCTTGCTGGGAGAAGCATTCGGCGACCCGCCAACCTCCCTGGACAATCGCGCGCTTAAACTCAGGAAAAAACTGGCCGGGCTGGCTCAATCGCATCGAGCTGAATTGTTCAACACCCGCTACCAACAGCTGGATCGCCCTGTCACCCCTCGCCAACAGGCCATGATCGACAACACACCCGGATTGCCGCTCACCGCAGCCGACGCCCTGCTGGACACCGCCAACAGCCAGGAACTCAAGGCCGTTGACGAAGGAACAGTTCCCGCGCGCTTGACCGAGCTGGCGCAAGCGTTGCGAGACGAAGCCGGGGTGAACCATGCCTACGACGGTTTATACCTCGACTCTACGGACAACCTGGACACCCACCGACTGGCCTTGCACTCCCTGGAGCAATTGCCCGGCTGGGCAGGAAAAAGGGTGCGCATTGAGATCAGAAGCTCCACACCCGAGACCACCCTCCTGGATGCCATCGGCAAACCCAAGGCACGCATCAAAAGAGTCCTGGTGCGCTCGGCCGATGGGCGTTACACCCCGCAAGACGACAGCGGCGAACTGTCCGGCGCAACCGACCTGTACAACGCGGTGCTCCAGGCCCTGCCCGATGCCGAGCGCAACGCCCTAGGCCTGCGCATCGGCCAAGGCCCCGATCTGCGGCTGGCCCTGCGCACCCATGCACTGAAACGCGCCCCCTTGCGCAAGCTGATCACCGCCGAGCCCGCCCGCGCGCCTACCGACACCCGCACCCATCTGCGCCTGCTGGGCATGGACAACTACCCACCGGCTGCACCGGCTGAACAGCCCAACGCGCAGGCGTTGGCACGAGAGCTGTATCCAGCCCACACCGATGAACAAATCGGCGAGATGATCCAGGCACTGGAACGCCGTCCGGGTGGAGCCTTTCCGGCACTAACCGCCCTACGCCAGGAGTATCTGCAACTTAATCGTCTCCTGGCCGACTGGGCAGCCCGCACCCCGCGCCGCTACCCGGGCACCGAGGTGAACATGGGCCGTGAGGAATACAGTGACATGCGGCAAAACCGCGTGCTTTTCTGGCGTGAACTCTTGAGCGCCTGGCGCCGGGAAACCGAGACAGATACCTACTTCGAGCATCCCAGCCAAAACGGTCAGAAACTCAAATCGCACGCCATTCTGTCTGGAGAGCTACCGGCGCTGCAGGCTAATTTCGAGCATATTTCCTACCTTGAATTCAATGGCAACCAGACCGCACTGAATAATGTCGATGGTTTTTTGCGTAGCTTTCCCAACATTCGCCACCTCAGCATCGCCAATACCCAACTGGGTCAACTGCCACCCTCTCTCAGCGCAATGCCACGCCTCAACACATTGGTCCTCAGCGACTGCGGTATCACCCTGACACCCGACAGCCTGAATGCGCTGACGGCCATGAATAGACTTCGAACCCTGGACCTGTACAACAACCCGCTGGGGTTCACCCCCAACGTTGAACGCATGATTGATCTGCGCAACCTGGACCTGTCCGAGACTGGCATTCGCGCCGTACCTACCGGTCTGCTCAGCCGAGCATCGCTGGAGCTGGCAGTGCTGTCCCGAAACCAGATTACACAGCTGCCTTCCGCGCTTTTCGATCTGCCCGCCGACACCCCAACCACCTTCGACTTCTCGGGAAATCCGCTGTCGCGAGCGACCTTGGAGCAGGTAAAAAGCTATTACCAGCGAACAGGCCTCTATTGGAGCACAGACGCATTGGCAATCGATATTCAGCGCGTCAATACGCTCTTCCCGGACTTCAGCGTGAACGAAGTCAACCGCTTTCTCTTTGGTCTGACTGGCAATATTGAAATGGGTCAGATCGAACTGGCGCGACTGGAAGTTGAATATGCTGACCTGTCCGACGTGCTTGATACGTGGGCACAGCAAGCCCCCGCACCGGAGGAGCAAGCCTGGCGAGAGGAATTCAAAGAGGAACTCCAAGCCTGCTGGCGCCGAGAAGGTGCATTGGATGCGAGCAACCCTCAGGTCATTCCCACGTTCGCCGTGGAAAGCCCACAGCCTGTGACTGGCACATTCCCGTCACTTGACAGCGGCGTGTTCAAGCACGTGTCTTCATTGCGCTTGAAGGGTGCGCAAGGTCCATTCCCCCTGCAGTCGCCGCTTTTTTTTAGAGGATTCCCGACGCTTAACCACTTATTTATCGAGGGTTATGTGATGGGCGATATTCCCGCATCGCTATGGGACCTGCAGCAACTGTCATCATTGCGCCTACCCCGATGCGCGCTCACATTATCAACCGACGGTGCCACATCACTGGCCACGCTGAGCGAGCTGGGGACACTGGACTTGAGCCATAACCCTCTGGGGCAACTGCCGGATTTCAGCGCGATGCCCAGGCTTTCCAGCATCGACCTTGAAGACATCGGCTTGACGGCCATCCCCGACAGCTTGCTGACAGCCGTGGAGCGCCAACACGTCAAACTGAGCAATAACCTGATCACCCAGGTTCCCGACAGCATGTTCAGGCTGCCCGACGCAGTCACCGCCGTCTTCGAACTCTCCCGCAACCCACTGAACCGCTCGGCACTGATGCAGATCAAACGCCATTGCCAGCGCACTGGCGAGCATTGGCGCGTCGATGCGCCGACGTCGTTGCGAGAAAGGATCGAAGCGCTGTACCCCACTTTCACCGAAAACGAAGCCAGCCGCTTCTTTTTTGAGCTACCCGGTGACCTGGACGCGGCAGAGCCTGCCATCGAACAGCTTGAAGCCGAATACGCGCAACTGCGCACCGACCTTGAAGAATGGGTGGTGGATGTGCCAGAACGGCACCCCGTCGTGGACACGCTTTTGGATGAACAAACGCGGGCACAGGATCAGCTCAATCGCCGGGCATTCAAAGCGCTGCTTGAAGAAGCCTGGCGCCGCGAAAGCGAAGTGGACGACAACGACGACAGGTTTGAGCCGAGCCATAAGCTGACCTTTGACGCGCCGATCCTAGGGGAGCTACCCGAACTGAGCGCCCGGTTTGAGCATGTGACAACACTCGACCTAGAAGGCAATGGCACCACCACCCGTATCGACGGACTGCTCAAATGCTTCCCCAAACTCAGGAGCCTGGTCATCTCACGATTCAGCCTGGGCGATATTCCCCTCACCGCGTTCAGCCTGGCTGAGCTCAACGCGCTCAGCCTGACTGAATCTGCTATCCGTTTGACACCCACCAGTGCCGACGCCTTGTCGGGGATGAGTACCCTGCAGTACCTGGACCTGGGCGGCAACCGGCTGGGCCTCACGCCTGACGTCAGTCAACTGACCGAGCTGGAGACGCTGTACCTGCCAGACACCGACATTACTCAAATCCCACAAGGGCTATTCGCCTTGCGCGAGTTGCGCACCTTGGACTTGAGCGACAATTTGATCGAAGAGGTGCCTGCGGACTTTTTACAACTGGCCACGCAGCTCGACACCGCATCAGACCTGAGCGGCAACCCATTGTCGGCAGCGAGTCTGGATATCCTCAGGCAGTACTACATGCAAACCGGTGATGACTTGGAGGTGGCGGCAGCGGGCCTGGATGCAAACGGCAATCCACTGGCGAGGTCCAGCTCCCCAGAGCCCACGGAGGAATAACGACTCGCCAGCGGTCAACCGCGCTCGGACGGCACCGACGACAACTCGAACGGGCTGCTGCTACGGCGTTGGTTGCGGTCTTCACGCGGGGTGGCGCCGAAGAAATTGCGATAGGCACTGGAGAAATGCGGGCCCGAGGAGAAGCCGCACGACAGGCCGATCTGGATGATCGACTTGCTGGTTTGCATGAGCATCTGGCGGGCCTTGTTCAGGCGCAGTTCCAGGTAGTACTGGCTGGGGACGCGGTTGAGGTACTGCTTGAAGATCCGTTCGAGCTGTCGTCGCGACACGCATACATGTTGGGCGATTTCGTCGGTGGTCAGCGGTTCTTCGATATTCGCCTCCATCAACAGAACAGCCTGGGTCAGCTTTGGATGGCTGGAACCCAGGCGGTTTTGCAGCGGAATGCGTTGACGCTCACCGCCTTCACGGATGCGTTCCACCACCAGTTCTTCGGACACCGCACCCGCCAGTTCGGCGCCATGATCACGGGCCAACACTGCCAAGAGCAGGTCGAGTACCGACATCCCACCGCAGGCAGTGAGACGGTCGCGGTCCCAGTCGAACAGATGGCTGGTGGCGATAACCTTGGGGAAACGCTCGGCGAAATCGTCCTGCCAGCGCCAGTGCACGGCGGCGCGGTAGCCGTCGAGCAGGCCGAGTTGGGCCAGCGGGTACACACCGGCCGACAAGCCGCCGATCACACAGCCGGCGCGGACCAGTTGCTTGAGCGCGGTGCTCAGTTGGGAAGCGATGACCGTCGGCGGTTCATCCGCCAGCAGGAACAGTTTCTGAAAGCCTTCCAGTTTGCCAGCCCACGGCTCGCCCGGCAGTTGCCAGGCGCCTTCGGTTGCCGGCTCGGCTTGCAGGAACGACAGCTCGTAGACCACATCCGGATGCACCCGCTGGGCAACGCGCAAGGCCTCCTCAGCCAGCGCAAGCGTCAGGGCTTTTGTGCTGGGCCAAATCAGGAAACCAATTTTGTGGGCGGTCATGGAGTGCTATCCGGAGCCAGTAACAGTAATGAAGACAAGGGCTAATGCTAGCCCGTAAACCAACACAAATCTCAAAACAAACAGCGAGCTACGCAAACCCGATAACGATCAACTGACGATCTACTGTAGGAGCCGGCTTGCCGGCGATCGCGGTGGGCCAGGTAGATCGCTATCGCTGGCAAGCCAGCTCCTACAGGGATTGGGGCCAGTTTCAAGACTGTGGAGCATGCACTACTTCAGTGCACAACGGCAGTCTTGATTATTTCAAGCTGCCGGACAAGAACTGCTGCAAACGCTCGGACTGCGGGTTCACCAGCACTTCACGCGGGTTACCGCGCTCTTCGACGATGCCTTTGTGCAAAAACACAAGTTGGTTCGACACTTCACGGGCAAAGCCCATTTCATGGGTCACCACCACCATGGTGCGGCCTTCCTGGGCCAGGTCCTGCATCACCTTGAGCACTTCACCGACCAGTTCCGGGTCGAGCGCCGAGGTGGGCTCGTCGAACAACATCACTTCCGGTTCCATCGCCAAGGCACGGGCGATGGCTACGCGCTGCTGCTCGCCGCCGGACATGTGACCGGGGAACGCATCTTTACGATGACCCACACCGACCTTGGCCAGGTAGTGCTCGGCCTTTTCACGGGCTTCTTTCTTCGACACGCCCAGCACGTGCACCGGGGCTTCCATCACGTTTTCAATCGCGGTCATGTGTGACCACAGGTTGAAATGCTGGAACACCATGGACAGCCGCGAACGCATGCGTTGCAGTTGCTTAGGGTCGGCAGCCTTCATGGCGCCGTCCTTGTTGGCCACCAGTTTCAGCTCTTCGTTGTTCAGCAGAATCTTGCCGGCGTGGGGTTGCTCCAGCAGGTTGATGCAGCGCAAAAAGGTACTTTTGCCCGAACCACTGGAACCGATGATGCTGATCACATCACCGGCTGCGGCGGCCAGGGACACGCCTTTGAGCACTTCATGACTGCCATAGCGTTTATGCAGGTCTTGGACTTCAAGTTTGTACATGCGGTCGGTTCTCACAAAAACAGGTGGTCAGTCGTTGAGCAAGCGCCCGTGACGCAGCGCTTCGCGCCCCGCCACCTTGGCCAGCCAGAAACCCGCTTGGGCATAACGTAGCCGTTCAACGGCAAACAACACCCCCGAAGTACCTGCGCAGATGGTGCTGACGCGGTCTTCCAGGGGATCAATCACTTCAAAAATCGGCTCGCCTTTTTCGATCCATTCACCGGCTTTGCGCAGGTAACTGATCACCCCGGCGTGGGGCGCGAACAGCAATTCAGTGCCCTCGAAAGGCACGCCTTCGCAAGGTTCGAATTGCGGCGCAGGCCATTCGCCCTTGATCAAGCCCTGCTCAGCGAGGAACGCGAGAATACCTTCGGCGTGAAAAATCGCCTCGTCACGCCCGGTATCAGCCTGACCGCCCAGCTCCAGCGTAGTCGCCAGGCAAGCCAACGGGATTTGCGACTCAGGAAACGCCTGAGACAAACGCAACCACGGCAGCGAACAGGCCTCATCGAACGAACTGCCGCCGGAGTCCTCCGCCAGCAGGCCGACCTTCACATTCAAATGCGCCGACAGCGAACGCCACTGCGGCCAGTGCTGCGGCAGCGCGTACATGTGCAGTGCGGCTTCGGCGTCGCAATGCAGGTCGAGCACCACATCGGCGGTGCAGGCGTGGCTCAGCAAGATGCGCTGCATGCCTTGCAACTGGCTGCTTGGCTCGGGCAACGCGCTGAGTACATCGCTCATCGCCTGACGGATCAAACGCACATTGGCGTGGGGGTCATCACCCAACTTGCCGCTGAGCAACTCGGCAACCGGCTCGCTCAACTCGACGAAATCACGGTTGAAGTTCTTGCCGCTGCCCACCTCGAAACGGCCCTGGTGGCTGCCTTGCAGCAGTTGGCCCAGGCCCATTGGGTTGGCCACCGGCACCAGCTCGATCACGCCGTTGAGCGCGCCTTGCTGTTCCAGTTCGGCGAGGCGCTTTTTCAGCTCCCACGCGGCGCGCATGCCGGGCAATTCATCAGCGTGCAGGCTGGCCTGGATATACGCCTTGCGCTCGCCCTGGCCGAAACGGAATACGCTCAGTTGACGCTCGCAGCCCAGGTGGCCCCAAGGCAACAGGTGATCGATACGTTCCATATCAATGCTTCCGTGGAGCCAGGTAGCTCAGCCAGCGGCGCTCGGCCAACTTGAACAGGCGCACCAAGATGAAGGTCAGGCACAGGTAGAACACACCGGCGGTGATATACGCTTCGAACGGCAGGTAGAACTGCGCGTTCACTGTACGTGCAGCACCGGTGATGTCGATCAGGGTGACGATGGAGGCCAGGCTGGTGGTTTGCAGCATCATGATCACTTCGTTGCTGTACTGCGGCAGCGCACGGCGCAAGGCCGATGGCAACAGGATGCGGCGATACAGTTTGTAGCGCGACATGCCCATGGCCTTGGCCGCTTCGATCTCGCCATTGGGGGTGGCCTTGAGGCTACCGGCGATGATCTCGGCGGTGTAGGCGCTGGTGTTGATCGCAAACGCCAGGCACGCACAGAACGTGGCACTGGACAGCAGCGGCCAGAGGAAACTTTCGCGCACCACTTCAAATTGAGCCAGGCCGTAGTAGATCAGGAACAGCTGCACCAACATCGGCGTGCCACGGATCACGTAGGTGTAGAGCCACGCCGCGCCGTTGATGATCGGCTGCTTGGACACGCGCATCAAGCCCAAAGGCAAGGCGGCAAGCAGGCCGAAGAACAGCGAGATGGCGAGCAGTTTCAGGGTGGTCAGCAAGCCGCCAAGGTACAGCGGCATGGCCTCCCAGATGACGTTGTAGTCGAAGATCATAGATCAGCCGCCCTTACGCCTACCGAGTAGCGCTTCTCAAGATGACGCAAGGCCAGCAACGACACGCTGGTGATCACCAGGTACATCGCCGCCACTGCGAGGAAGAAGGTAAAAGGTTCGCGGGTGGCGTCTGCCGCCTGCTTGGCCTTGAACATCATGTCTTGCAGGCCCACCACCGAAATCAGCGCAGTGGCCTTGGTGAGGACCAACCAGTTGTTGGTGAAACCGGGGATCGCCAGCCGGATCATCTGCGGCACCATCACCCGGAAAAACACCTGGAAACTGCTCATGCCATATGCAAGGCCGGCTTCGGCCTGGCCCTTGGGAATGGCCATGAAGGCGCCGCGGAAGGTTTCCGACAGGTAGGCGCCAAAGATGAAACCCAGGGTGCCGATACCGGCGGCCAAGGGGTTCAAGTCGATATAGTCGTCGTAGCCCAGCATCGGCGCGACGCGGTTGAGCAGGTCCTGACCGCCGTAGAAAATCAGCAGGATCAGCACCAGGTCGGGGATCCCGCGGATCACCGTGGAGTACAAGTCACCCAGCCAAGCCAACCAGCGCACCGGCGACAGGCGTAACGCGACCCCGATCAGACCCAGAACAATGGCCAAGGCCATGGACGACAAGGCGAGCTGAAGCGTCAACCATGCGCCATCGAGGATGACGGCCCCGTAGCCTTTCAACATGATTCAGGTCCTCGAAAAGGGGGATGAAAAAATGGCGCAAACCTCAGGAATTCTGTTGCTTGCGCCATTTTGGACAGACAGCTGCGACGATTTACTTGGCGTCAGCGCCGTAGATATCGAAGTCGAAGTACTTGTCCTGGATTTTCTTGTACTCACCGTTGGCACGGATCGCGGCAATGGCTGCGTTGATACGGTCGAGGTTTTCCTTGTCGCCTTTGCGTACGGCGATGCCGATGCCGTCACCGAAGTACTTGGCGTCGGTGAACTGTGGGCCCACAAACGCGTAGCCTTTACCGGCAGGCGTCTTCAGGAAGCCGTCTTGCAGCAGAGTGGCGTCGGCCACGGTGCCGTCGAGGCGACCGGCTTCAACGTCCAGGTAGATTTCGTTCTGCGAGCTGTAAGGCACAACCGTGGCGCCTTTAGGAGCCAGGACTTCCTTGGCGAAACGATCGTGGATCGAACCGCGTTGTACGCCGATTTTCTTACCCTTCAATTCATCCAGGCTGTCGCTGACGGTGGTGCCTTCCTTCATCACCAGTTGCGCTGGGCTCAGGTAATAGCGGTTGGTGAAGTCCACGGACTTCTTGCGGTCTTCCGTGATGGACATGGACGACAGGATCGCGTCGATCTTGCGCACTTTCAGCGCAGGGATCAGGCCGTCGAATTCCTGCTCGACCCAGGTGCACTTGACCTTCATCTCTGCGCACAGGGCGTTGCCGATGTCGTAGTCGAAACCGACGATGCTGCCATCGGGCGCTTTGGAGGCAAACGGAGGGTAAGCCGCTTCGATACCAATTTTCAGGGGCTTGCCTTCAGCAAAAGCCTGCATGGACAGCACGGACAGCGCCAGGGCGCCCAACAGCACGAGTTTCTTCATCTTGGGACTCCATCGGTATAGGGCAAAACAGCAGTATGAGCCATGGCCCACGATGCGACTTAAGGGAAACCGAATTGCGGTGCTGCGTCCTACGCCAGTTACACACCGGAGACGACGAGCGAGTGATCGGCATTCTAACGACAGGCCGGAAGCCGATATTTCCTCAATGCGACAACAATTTACAGAAGCACCGAGAAAGCGGTTCCAGCTCATTGACAGCCTCTGTATTTTATGCAGAGACAAAAGACATTAAACCTGTAGACGCTGCAAATTGCGGGCCTATTATTCGCAAACCCTTCTAGCACGGCAAGTCTGGCGTTTAATCTTATTTGCTGGGGTGTCTAAAACGCGGTTTTTCGGGGCATTGGCGTAGCGCTTTGCCTCATGTTTGAGCGGCGGGTTACACATTTGCGCTCGACGGTAACATTCAGACATATCCCACAACACAATCCGATATTTATTGACCTTATGAAGTCGTCCCACCAATGAGCAACCTTGGAATGCAATCAAACTGTGGGAGCGGGCTTGCTCGCGAAGGCGATGTGTCAGTCAGCATATCAGCCAACTGATACACCACCTTCGCGAGCAAGCCCGCTCCCACAGTTGATCTTCAGTGTTTTTGAGAGCGCATAAAAAAGCCCCACCCGGCCTACGCCGAATGGGGCTCCATCGCTCAAACCTGCTTTAAGCGACGTTCATGGTCTTGTGCGTCTCGATCAAATGCGCCACCACGCCCGGGTCCGCCAGAGTGGAGATATCGCCCAAACCGTCATACTCGGCCGTGGCAATCTTGCGCAGGATACGGCGCATGATTTTCCCCGACCGCGTCTTCGGCAAGCCCGGTGCCCACTGGATCACGTCTGGCGAAGCAATCGGCCCGATTTCCTTGCGCACCCAGTTTTTCAACTCCAGGCGCAGCGCTTCGTTCGGTTCTTCGCCATTTTTGAGCGTGACATACACATAGATGCCCTGCCCCTTGATGTCGTGTGGCACACCCACCACCGCTGCTTCAGCGACTTTAGGGTGGGCAACCATGGCACTTTCGATCTCGGCAGTGCCCATACGGTGGCCGGACACGTTCAACACGTCGTCCACGCGACCGGTGATCCAGTAGTAACCATCCTCGTCACGACGCGCACCGTCACCGGTGAAGTACATGCCACGGAAGGTCTTGAAGTAGGTGTCGACGAAGCGGTCATGGTCGCCGTACAGCGTACGCGCCTGGCCTGGCCACGAATCGAGGATCACCAGGTTGCCCTCGGCAGCGCCCTCAATCAGGTTGCCCAGGTTATCCACCAGCGCCGGCACCACGCCAAAGAATGGCCGTGCTGCCGAACCCGGCTTGAGCGCATGGGCGCCCGGCAGCGGGCTCATCATGTTGCCACCTGTTTCGGTCTGCCACCAGGTGTCGACAATCGGGCAACGGGATTGGCCGACGTTCTTGTAGTACCAGTCCCACGCCTCTGGGTTAATCGGCTCACCCACCGAACCGAGCAGGCGCAGGCTGGAGCCGTCTGCGCCTTCGCACGCAGCGGTGCCGGATGCCATCATGGCGCGGATTGCAGTCGGTGCCGTGTAGAGGATATTGACCTTGTGCTTGTCGACGATCTTCGCCACCCGGGTGATATCCGGGTAGTTCGGCACACCTTCGAACAGCAGCGTGGTCGCGCCATTGGCCAGCGGGCCATAGACGATATAGGTGTGGCCAGTGACCCAGCCGACGTCGGCGGTGCACCAGTAGATTTCGCCCGGGCGATAGTCGAACACACGTTCGTGGGTCAGGGACGCATACAGCAGGTAGCCGCCGGTGGTGTGCTGCACGCCCTTGGGCTTGCCGGTGGAACCCGAGGTGTAGAGGATGAACAGCGCTTCTTCGGCGCCCATCTCTTTTGGCGCGCAGACGGTGCCCGCCACTTTCATCAGGTCTTCGTACCAGATGTCGCGATGCTGGTTCCACTTGATGTTGCCATTGGTACGTTTGCACACAATGACCTTCTGGATGCTGCTGGTTTCCGGGTTGGTCAGGGCGTCGTCGACGTTGGCCTTCAGCGGAATCTTCTTACCGGCGCGGATGCCTTCGTCGGCGGTGATCACCACCTTCGACTTACAGTCGATGATGCGACCGGCCAGGGCCTCCGGCGAGAAACCGCCAAACACCACAGAGTGAATCGCACCAATGCGGGTACAGGCCAGCATGGCGACCACGGCTTCGGGGATCATCGGCATATAGATAGTCACCACGTCGCCGCGGTGCACATCCTGGCCGCGCAGGGCGTTGGCGAACTTGCAGACTTCTTCATGCAGCTCGCGGTAGGTGATGGTGCGGCTTTCGGAAGGGTCGTCGCCCTCCCAGATGATGGCCGCCTGGTCACCGCGCTCGGCGAGGTGACGGTCCAGGCAGTTATAGGAAACGTTCAGGGTGCCATCGGCGAACCATTTGATATCGACATGGTGATCGTCGAACGAGGTCTGCTTCACCGTGGTGAAAGGCTTGATCCAGTCAAGGCGCTTGGCTTGCTCGCGCCAGAAGCCATCGGGGTTGACCACCGACTGCTGGTACATGGCCTTGTAGGTCGCCTCGTCGGTCAGCGTGTTGGCTGCTACTTCGGGGCGAACGGGGTACAGGGAAGCCGCACTCATCTTTCTTACCTCGGTGACATAGTTGTTTTTGTATGGCCCTGTTGTAGCCGGGGCTGACCTATAGAACCATTCGACGATGGTAGTAACAAGCCCCTACAAATTGCCCTGATATCCCCGTTTGCACCTCTAGCCCGCGGGCTGCGGCGTTTCGCAGCTATGTGAAAAAAGCTTTACCACGGGATTGTTACAAAAACCGCCAATAGTGTTTATCAAAAGTACGGGTATATGAATATAACCTGGGGGCCTAAAATCAACTCCGCCAACAAGGCACTGTGATTAACAACGCAACAGCCCCCACGAAGGCAACGTTAATCCGAACTTCCCAACTCTTAAGTTACACACGTGGCCTCACAAGGGCCCCGTGACCCCATTCGACCTAAATAAGGTAAATAGAGAAATGAAAGCTTTAGTAGTTATGGCCCTCAGCAGCTTGTGCGCAACCGCCGCCCTGGCCGACGAAGCCCCGACTGACGTAGCTGGCCGCAACACCCCGATCGTTGAAGACTACACTTACAGCACCCACTTGGATGTTGCCAAAGTATTGTCCATGAGCAGTATTCCGGAAGTGTGCGAAGTTGTACCGGTGAAGATGGAATATGAAGACTCACAAGGTCAGCGCCATATTCTTAATTACCATGTGATGGGCAACGGTTGCTCTAACGGGTAATAACTTGATGCGTTCGATCTGAACCTGATCTTATTCGCCGCAAGAAATCGTTCTTGCGGCAAAGAACCGGCCCCCTCCGCCCCTCGCTGCGCCCCCTCGAAAAAAATCCTGCCGCTCGTCCCTCCGACCAACCCCAGCAAACCCGCGTCTTGGCTTGAAAAGTAGGCTTTTTGTCTGCGATCCGTGAGCATCCGCCACAACACAAAGCCGATTTTTTCCCTATAATGCGCGGGTAAATCGGGCCTGCAATATCCCTTTACGCTGGGATGAAGAGCCAGACCTGAGGCATCCCGCTGGAGCAAGCACCTACCGCTCCGCACCTCAAGCCTCACGCAGAGCACCCGTAACCCTATTCCGTTTAATGCGTGCGCTAGCTGCAACAAACGATTCCTTAAGATCCACCGCGGCCTCAGGGCCGTGTGAACACCCAACCATCCGGTTTCACACGGGCACCTTTGAGCCCTCACGCAGGAGACGACACGTCATGCTGAGCTGGGACGAATTCGACAAAGAAGAAGAAGGCGAAGTTGCCGCTAAAGGCGCCAACGCTGGCCACGCTACCGAAGCCAACATGGACCGCCTCGACGGTGATGGCGCCAAAGCGGCCCTCGAAGCCCGCGCCGTCACCGCCAGTGACTCCGCCGCCATCGTGCGCGCCAAGGCCGCCCTCGACAAACTCGACGTCGCCGAAGGCCTCGCCGAGCTGGAAGGCTCCGCCGCCCGTGTCGCCGTTGACGAAAAGCGCATGATCAACTGCCGCGCCGACCTCAACCAGCTCGTACCCTTCAAGTACGACTGGGCCTGGCAGAAGTACCTCGACGGCTGCGCCAACCACTGGATGCCGCAAGAGGTCAACATGACCGCCGACATCGCGCTGTGGAAAAACCCTGAAGGCCTGACCGACGACGAGCGTCGCATCGTCATGCGCAACCTGGGCTTCTTCTCCACCGCCGACTCCCTGGTCGCCAATAACCTGGTGCTGGCCGTGTACCGCCTGATCACCAACCCGGAGTGCCGCCAGTACATCCTGCGCCAGGCCTTCGAAGAAGCGATCCACACCCACGCCTACCAATACTGCATCGAATCGTTGGCCATGGATGAAGGCGAGATCTTCAACATGTACCACGAGATCCCATCGGTCGCTAAGAAAGCCGCCTGGGGCCTGAAGTACACCCGTTCGATCTCCGATCCGAAGTTCGAAACCGGCACCGTCGAGACCGACAAAGAGCTGCTGCGCAACCTGGTCGCCTACTACTGCGTGCTGGAAGGCATCTTCTTCTATTGCGGCTTCACCCAGATCCTGTCCATGGGCCGTCGCAACAAAATGACCGGCGTGGCCGAGCAGTTCCAGTACATCCTGCGTGACGAGTCGATGCACCTGAACTTCGGTATCGACGTGATCAACCAGATCAAAATCGAAAACCCACACCTGTGGGATGCCGAGATGAAGGAAGAAGCGACCCAGATGATCCTGCAAGGGACTCAGCTGGAGATCGAATACGCGCGCGACACCATGCCACGCGGTGTGCTGGGCATGAACGCGGCGATGATGGAGGACTACCTCAAGTTCATCGCCAACCGTCGTCTGTCGCAGATTGGTCTGAAAGAAGAGTATCCGGGGAC
>NZ_AYTD01000012.1 GCF_000503215.1 Pseudomonas canadensis
GGACGCCGGGTTAGCCGCGCTGGGCCAAGGATGGCCCATCGCGGCGGCCCACGGATTCAAGCCGGAGTGAGGGCACACCGAGCCTAAGCGAGGTGCCGAGTGTTGGGGCAAGAGCCTTTTGGTTACTTTTGGGCTCTTTTCAAAAGTGACCCGCCGTAAGGGCGGAACCAATATCAGCCATCACCGCAGCAACGGATATGTACACCAACAGACCACACCAACCTCAAGCAAAAAACGAATAAACCACCGCACTGATCGCCACCAACCCCACCGCCGTGACAAACACATTGGACGCCTGCCCACGGTACTTGGCCATGGCCGGCACCTTACGGATGGCATACATCGGCATCAGAAACAGGATCGAAGCAATGATCGGACCGCCCAGCGCCTCAATCATCCTGAGAATGCTTGGGTTCAACGACGCAACGATCCAGCACACCACCAACATGAACGCCGCCGTCATCCGGTCCAGACGCTTGGCCTCAGGACGACGACCGGTCTTCAGCACCAGCCCCTTGAGGCCTTCACTCGCACCGATGTAATGCCCCAAGAACGACTTGGCAATCGCCACAAACGCGATCAACGGCGCTGCAAACTCGATGGTCGGATTATTGAAGTGGTTGGCCAGATACGACAGGATCGACAAATTCTGTGCCTTCGCCTCGGCGAGCTGCGCCGGCGACAGGGTCAGCACGCAACTGAACACGAAGAACAGCACCATCACCACCATCAGCAGATGCGCGCGAGACAGGATCTGCGAGCTGCGCTCATCAGCGTGGACGCCGTACTGGCGCTTCTGGTCCACCGCAAAGGCCGAAATGATCGGCGAATGGTTAAACGAGAACACCATCACCGGAATCGCCAGCCACAAGGTATTGAGCAAGGCGGACGGCGCAGGCACCACGCTGGCAGTGCTGAGAATGCCGCCATTCCAGTGCGGGATCAGGTACACCGCCAGGAACAGCAACGCGACGATAAACGGATACACCATCAGGCTCATCGCCTTGACGATCACTTGCTCACCGCAACGCACCACGGCCAGCAGGCCGAGGATCAGCACGAACGACAGGAGCGCCCGTGGCGGCGGCATGATGTGCAGTTGATGCTCCATGAAGCTGCCGACGGTGTTGGTCAACGCCACGCTGTAGATCAGCAGGATCGGAAAAATGGCGAAGAAGTACAGCAAGGTGATCAGCGCGCCGGCCTTGATGCCGAAGTGCTCTTCGACCACGTCGGTGATGTCGGAGCCTTCACGGCCGGACAGCACGAAACGGGTCAGGCCACGGTGGGCGAAGAAGGTCATCGGGAACGCCAGCAACGCGAGGATCACCAGCGGCCAGAAGCCACCCAGGCCCGCGTTGATCGGCAAGAACAGCGTACCGGCGCCAATGGCGGTGCCGAACAGGCCAAGCATCCAGGTGGTGTCCTGGCGGCTCCAGCTTGTGAGGGTTGCAGGTGTCGTTGCATAGCGTTCGTCGACGCTATTGGCCTGATCATTCATCCGGTCGGATCTCCGCATTTACACGGCCGGGACGAGTCAGAAAAACCTGACAGGCAGCGCCCCGACCATAGAAGGGGCCGGATTGTCCGGGATTCTTGTGAATAAGCAAAGACTTAGCTGAGGAACGGTGGTGCGGTGCAGGCCCGCAGGGGCACCTGTATACGGCGGTATTCGGGGCGTGCGGCTGAATGTGAAATATACATTCCCGCACAAATCTATTTTAGAATCGCACGTGATCCTGTAGTTTTCATCCAGCATCCGCCGTTTATCCAGAGAGCCCTGCCATGCCTCGCGTTTCCCGCAAACAAGCCGAACTCAATCGCGAAATCATCGTCGAGGCTGCCACGCATCTGTTTCGCGAACGCGGCTTGCACGGCATTAGTCTGTCGGACGTCATGGCCGCCGCGGGCTTGACCCACGGCGGTTTCTACGGGCACTTCGCCTCCAAGGAAGCCCTCGCCACCGAAGCCTGCCAGCAGGCATTCGAGCAAGCGAACCTGGGCTGGCAGGCAAAAATCGATCACAGCGAAGATCAACAGGCTGCCCGCGTGGCCGTGATGGGGCCTTATCTGACAGCCACCCATCGCGACAACCCTGGCGATGGCTGCCCTGTGTCGGCCTTCGCCCCGGACATGTGCCATGAGCCCGCCGACAGCGCCTTGCAGCATGCTTTTATTGAGGGCGTCGAGAAGTCGCTTGAGGTCTTTGCGCAGCTACAGGATGGAGATCGCCAGGCAATGCTGGCCAACTACGCGATGATGATTGGCGCAGTGACCCTAGCGCGTGCGACACGTGGCATTGAGCTGTCAGATGAGTTTCTGGTTGCTGCACGAAATGCCCTACTGGCCGTTGACAGCCCTTCCTCCGTCCCGGCATGATCAGGCCATGAACATTTTCCAGCGCTTCCTCACCCGCACCACCACCACGACCGCTTACGGCGGGTCGCGCGGTGGCTGTGAGTGCCTGAGCTAGACACTTCACAGATTCAACCCAAGGCCCCGCCAGCAATGGACGGGGCCTTTTTATTGCTCCGTCCATGTGGCTATCACAAGGAGCAACACCATGGCTGACGCCCTGCTGATCATCGACATGCAAACCGGCTTATACGATGGCCCGGAAAAACCCTTCGAGCGCGAACGCGTGCTCGCCACCCTCAACCTGCTGATTCAGCGTGCACGCCATGCCGGCGCCCCGATCTTCTTCGCCCGTCACACCGGCCCGGCAGGTTCACCGATTGAAGCCGGGAGCCCGCTCTGGCAGTTGTGGCATGAGCTTGAGGTGGATGAGTCCCGCGATCACCTGTTCAACAAGACCCGCCCCAGCTGCTTCCTGGGCACAAATCTAGAACAGCAACTGAGAGCAGCGCAGGTCAAAGACCTGGTGATCGCCGGTATGAAAACCCAGTTCTGCATCGACACTACTTGCCGGGTCGCCGTGGAATTAGGGTTTTCGGTGGTGCTACCGGAAGACGGCCATACCAGCATGGACACACCGGCACTCAAGGCCGAAGCGATTATCGAGCATCACAATGCGACCCTTGCCGGGGCGTTTGTGAAGCGTACATGCGCGGCCGAGGTCCGCTTCTGATCGCACAAATACGGCATACTCCCCCACTCAAACCCTTCAGGAAGAGCCTTCCGATGACCGCTACTGTTCTGGTCCTGGTTGAAACCATCAACGAATACCTGCCCATCATCGAGGGCAATGACTTTCATGTGATCCTGGCACCGACACCCGCCGAACGCGCCGAAGCCATCAAGGCCCATGGCAGCCAGATCAGGGCCGTGCTGACCCGTGGCCCGCTGGGCTTGTACGCCGAGGAAATCGCCGCCCTGCCCCTGCTGGAAATCATCTGTGTGATCGGTGCCGGCTACGAGCACGTCGACCTGCAAGCCGCCAGCAATCGCGGGATCGTCGTGACCAATGGCGCCGGGGTGAATGCGCCGTCGGTGGCCGATCACGCCATGGCACTGCTGCTGTCGCTGGTGCGCGGCATCCCGCAGACCGACGCCGCCGTACGCCGCAGCGAATGGCCGAAAGTGATGCGCCCGTCCCTGGGCGGCAAGCAACTGGGCATCCTCGGGCTGGGTGCGGTGGGCCTGGAGATCGCCAAACGTGCAGCCCTAGGCTTTGGCATGGAGGTGAGTTATCACAACCGCCAGCCGCGCGATGACGTGGACTACACCTACTGCGCCACTGCGGTGGAACTGGCGCGCACCGCGGACTTCCTGATCCTGGCCACGCCCGGCGGCGCCAGCACCCGCCACTTGATCGATCGCCACGCCCTGGATGCCTTGGGCCCGAATGGCTACCTGGTCAATATTGGCCGTGGCAGCGTGGTGGTCACCGCCGACCTGGTCGCTGCCCTGGAACAACGCCGCATCGGTGGCGCCGCATTGGATGTATTCGACGACGAGCCCCAAGTGCCCGACGCCCTCAAGAAACTCAGCAATACCGTGCTCACCTCCCACGTCGCGGGCCTGTCGCCCGAAGCGGCCCATGACACCGTGCAGCGCGTGGCCGACAACCTGGTGGAATACTTCGCCGGTCGCCCCGTGCTCACGCCGGTTGCCCTGCCCTCGCCCACTAAATGACCGATCAGGCACGCTGATCATCATCCAACACGCTAACCTATTAAGCCGCCCCGACCTTGTCGCTGGGCGGTTGTGCGCATTAGATTAGGAAATAGTCCAAGGCCTTTAGAATAAGCAGAAGGGATAAGCATGGCGCTGAACGACCAATCGACCCAGATTCGCCCAGGCGAAGAACTTGATGCCAGCCTGATCGATCCCTACCTCAAGGCCCATATCCCCGGCCTGAGCGGCACGCCCACCATCAGCCAGTTTCCCGGTGGCGCGTCCAACCTGACCTATCTGCTGGAATACCCGGGCCAGGAATTCGTGCTGCGTCGCCCACCTTTCGGCCACAAGGCCAAGTCCGCCCATGACATGGGCCGCGAGTACCGCATTCTCAACCAGCTCAAAGATGGCTTCCCCTATTGCCCCAAGGCCTACGTGCATTGCACCGATGAGTCAGTGATCGGCGCCGAGTTCTATGTGATGGAGCGGGTCAACGGCATCATCCTGCGCTCCGACCTGCCACCTGAACTGGGCCTGGACGCCGCCAAGACCGAAGCGCTGTGCAAAAGCTTCATCGACAAGTTCGTCGAACTGCACCAGGTGGACTACAGCGCCTGCGGCCTCGCCGACCTGGGCAAGCCGGAAGGCTATGTAGCGCGCCAGATCCTTGGCTGGAGCGATCGCTACGAAAAAGCCCTGACCCCCGACGCGCCGCGCTGGGAAGCGGTACGCGCCTGGCTCAACGACAAGATGCCCGCCGACCACCCAACCTCCAGCATCGTGCACAACGACTATCGCTTCGATAACGTGATCCTCGACCCGCACAACCCGATGCAGATCATCGGCGTGCTGGACTGGGAGCTGACCACCCTCGGCGACCCGTTGATGGACCTGGGCAACACCCTCGCCTATTGGATCGAAGCGGCCGACCCGGCGCCGGTGCAACTGATGCGCCGCCAGCCGAGCAACGCGCCGGGCATGCTCACCCGCCGTGAATTCGTCGACTACTACGCTGAACGCTCGGGCATCCAGATCGACAACTTCGACTTCTACTACACCTACGGCCTGTTCCGCCTGGCCGGCATCGTGCAGCAGATCTACTACCGCTTCTTCCATGGCCAGACCCAGGACAAACGCTTTGCGCAGTTCATTCACATGAACACGCTGCTGGAGCAGATGAGCCTGAACGTCATCAGCAAATCGTCCCTTTAAGGAACCGCTATGTCCAAGACCCACCTGTTCGACCTCGACGGCAAGATCGCATTCGTTTCCGGCGCCAGCCGTGGCATCGGCGAGGCCATCGCCAAGTTGCTGGCCCAGCAAGGCGCCCATGTGATCGTATCCAGCCGCAAGCTGGAAGTCTGCCAGCACGTGGCCGACGCAATCATCGCCGATGGCGGCAAAGCCACGGCCGTGGCCTGCCATATCGGTGAAATGGAACAGATCACCCAAGTGTTCGCCGGTATCCGCGAACAGTTCGGGCGCCTGGATATCCTGGTCAACAACGCCGCGACCAACCCACAGTTCTGCAACGTACTGGACACCGATCTCGGTGCATTCCAAAAGACCGTTGATGTGAACATCCGTGGCTACTTCTTCATGTCCGTGGAAGCCGGCAAGCTGATGCGCGAGAACGGCGGCGGCAGCATCATCAACGTCGCGTCGATCAACGGGATCTCCCCCGGTGTATTCCAGGGCATCTACTCGGTGACCAAGGCCGCCGTGATCAACATGACCAAGGTGTTCGCCAAGGAGTGCGCAGCGTTCGGCATTCGCTGCAATGCCCTGCTGCCAGGCCTGACCGACACCAAGTTCGCCTCGGCGCTGGTGAAGAACGACGCGATCCTGAAAATGGCGCTCGCGCAGATCCCGCTCAAGCGCGTGGCCGACCCGAGCGAAATGGCTGGCGCGGTGCTGTTCCTGGCCAGCGATGCATCGAGCTACACCACCGGTGTGTCGCTGAACGTGGACGGTGGTTTCCTGTCCTGATCTCACAAACGACACCCCACCCTGTAGGAGCGAGCTTGCTCGCGAAGAAAGTCAGGCCACCGCGAGCCTCCAGACAGCACGCGTTATCGTTGACGACCTTCGCGAGCAAGCTCGCTCCTACAGAGGTGAGGCATTCGGCGGCTGCTGTCGAAAACTGACCGCCAGGCGGTTCCAGCCACTGATGCTGGACACCGCCATGGTCAGGTCTACCAGTTCCTGCTCGCTGAACTCCACCCGCACGGCGGCGAACAGTTCATCCGATACCACCGAGGTCGGCAGTGTCGCGACCGATTCGCTCCAGGCCAACGCGGCCTTTTCCCGCGCCGTGAAGAACGGCGAATCCCGCCAGACGCATAACGCGAACAAACGTCGCTCGGTCTCGCCGCGCTGACGTGCCGCCATCGAGTGCATGTCCGTACAGAAACCACAGTGGTTGAGCTGCGAGACACGGATCTTGATCAGTTCCAGCAAAGGCTTTTCGATGGACAAGCCGAAGGTCGTCGCCTCCAGCATCAGCATGCCTTTGAGCGCCTGCGGTGAGGCGGTGTAGTAATCCAGGCGGGGTTCCATGGGGATTGCTCTCTGGCGGTAGGTTCAATGACCGTCCAGCCTAGAACCCACAGGGCATAAGCCCTATAGCCAATCGGCCGGTTTATGCAGAGACCATTTTGAGCCTGCCGCGCACGCGCGTACGCTTGGCGCAAAGTAAATGCCCGGAATAAGACATGGAACTGCACGTTGTGATCAACGGCCGTAAGGATCTGGCCGAACAGTTGTACCAACAGTTGCGTGAAGCCATTGGCTCCGGGCGCCTGGCGGCCGGCGCGCAGCTGCCGCCCAGCCGCTTGCTCGCCGAGCAGTTGGGTGTGTCACGCAAGACCGTGTCGGACACCTATGCCACCCTGACCTACGAGGGATTGCTGATCGGCAAGACCGGTCGCGGCACCTTCGTCAACGCCCGTGCGCCACAGACCGAACGCCTGCAAACCGCCACCGACCTGGCCTGCGCCGCCAACCTGGCGAAGTGGCAATCACTGCCCTCGCCCATGCGCCACCCCACCCGCTACAGCACGCTGCGCTATGAATTTATCGGCGGCGCCACCAGCCGCAACCAGTTCCCCCAGGATGAATGGCGGCGCTGCACACAGGACGCTCTACGCCGCATCGCCCAAAACAGCGGTTTCTACAGCCAGCCCGAAGGCTTGCCGGCGCTGCGCAGTGCCATTGCCGGGCATATCGCGTTTTCACGCGGGGTCAACTGCCGTGACAGCGACATCGTGGTCACCAACGGCGCGCAGCAGGCGCTGGACCTGATCGCCCGTGTGGTACTGGAACCGGGCAGCATCGTCGCCATGGAAGACCCCGGCTACAGCCCTGCGCGCCAAATGTTCATGGCCATGGGCGCCCGTGTCGCCAGCGTGCCGGTGGACGAACAGGGTATCCGCGTCGACCAGATTCCCGACGGCACACGCCTGATCTACGTGACGCCCTCCCACCAGTTCCCGCTCGGCATGCCGATGAGCCTGCCGCGCCGTGAAGCCTTGCTGGCGCGGGCGTTCGAACTGGGCGCGATCATTATCGAGGACGACTACGACAGCGAGTTCCGCTACGAAGGGCGACCTACCGACTCCCTGCAAAGCATGGACACCCGTGGCGTGGTGACCTACGTCGGCACCTTCTCGAAAACCTTGCTGCCGGAGCTGCGCCTCGGTTACGCGGTGCTGCCACCCGCGATTTATGGCGCAGTCCTCAAGGCCAAGCAGCTGACCGACCAGCACAGTTCCACACTGCCGCAATGGGCCCTGGCCAAGTTCATCAGTGAAGGCTACCTGCTCAAGCATATCCGTCGCTGCCACACGGTCTACGCCGGGCGCCGTGAACGCATCCTGCAACGCCTGGCGGGCGACTTGTCGCCGTGGTTCGAAGCGGTACCGACCGTGGCCGGCTTTCACATGGCCGCGCTGTGCAAGGTGCCGGTGAACATTCCCCTGCTGATGGAACTGGCACGCCAGGTAGAAGTGGGCTTGTATCCCCTGGATGTGTTCTTCCACGATGTGCCGGTCCGCCAGGGGCTGATCATCGGCTTCGGCGCCATCGAAACCCTGGACATCGACCCGGCGCTGGACAAGGTGCGAGACATTCTTCAGCAGATTGGCTAGTGGATTTTCCGCCGGATTGGTCATTGGTCCGGGCTCAGTCAGGCTCTAGCCTGTGCACTGACCCGACCTCGGAGACCATCGCCATGCCAGCCTGTGCCTTCAACACTGTCCATGTCCGTGCAGTAGCCGGGCGCTCAGCGGAACTGGGCGAGCGCCTGCAGCAGATAGGCGACGCCGTGCGCACCGCCCCCGGCTGCCTGGACTACAGGGTGCACCGCGACCCGATAGACCGCGATCTGTGGATCGTCACGGGTCATTGGGCCTGTGCCGAGCAGCTCAGCGCACACTTCGCATTACCGGCCCTGCAAGGCTTTATCGAATTGACCCGTGAACACCTGGCCCGTCGCCTGGATTTCGACCACTGAAGTATTGGTCTCCTGGTCTTAGCCAGGATTGGTCATTGGGCACCCAGGCCTTGCGGCGTAGGGTGAAGAAGTCTTGAACTACTCGGAAACTTCGCCATGAAACGACTGCTCGCCGCCTCCCTGATGCTCGCCTCGCTCAGCGCCTTTGCCCACGAACCGGTGTACAACCAGGAGTCGATCAAGGTTCTGCAAGAACACGCTTTGACCAATGTACCCGGCAAGAAAACCATCATGCTCACCGTGGACTACGCCCCCGGCCAGGCCACCGTGCCCCACAGCCACACGGGCACGGCCGTGGCCTATGTGCTGGAAGGCGCGATTACGTCGCGGGTGAATGATGAGAAAGCGAAGACCTACCAGGTCGGCGAATCGTTCTACGAACCTGCGGGCTCGCGGCACTTTGAATCGAGTAATGCCAGCCAGACAAAACCGGCCAAGTTGCTGGTGGTGATGGTACTGGATGACAAGGCTGAGGTGCTTACCCCCCTTCCAAAATAACCAACCCTTGCAGGAGCCGGCTTGCCGGCGATCACGGTGGTTCAGCCGACACCTCTGTGCCTGATAGACCGGTATCGCCGGCAAGCCGGCGCCTACAGGTTCAAGCGAGTAACGTCAGTGACTCAGGGGCGTTTGAACTGGCCGCGCAGGTTTTCGATCTGCTCGCGACACGCGCAACCCTCAAGATGATCATTGACCATCCCCATCGCCTGCATCAACGCGTACATTGTGGTCGGCCCCACATAGGTCCAACCACGCTTCTTCAAGGCTTTCGACAAACGTACCGAAGCCGGTGATGTGGGGTTGCCCGTCCAATAAGCCATATCCACTTGTGTCGGGCGCTCATCTTCACTGGGCTCAAACGCCCACAACCAGCGTGCCAACGAACCCGACTCGTCCACCAGCTCACAAGCCCGGCGCGCATTGTTGATGGTGGACACAATCTTGGCCCGATTACGCACGATGCCCGGATCCTGCATCAACCGTGCGATATCCGCCTCGCCATACTGCGCGACCCGGCGAAAATCAAAACCCTCGAACGCCACCCGAAACTGCTCACGCTTGCGCAGGATGGTGATCCACGCCATGCCCGCCTGAAAACCCTCCAGGCAGATCTTCTCGTACAACTGGATATCATCCGCCACCGGCACGCCCCACTCCGAGTCGTGGTAACGCGGGTATTCCGGCGCCGCTGTGCGCCAGGTGCAGTAGGTCTGCCCGGTTTCGTCAGTGGTCAGTCCTGGTGTGTCCATCCATCACCTCATGTGCCGAGCGGCGGATGATAAGCGAAAAATTTTCCCTCGCGCCAACCGCTCAAACACCACCCATACCGACCAACTGGTCAGACCGGGACCTGTCAACCGCCAAATAATTGCTTGTGATTTCAAAAATACCGGGCGTAGACTGGCCGCGCACTGGACTTACCGGTAAGACCACAACAATTAAGCCCTGGAACCACCAGGGCACCGAATAGAGATCCCTCCCATGCTCAGATGGTGCTCGCGTTCGATTTTCCTGCAAGTCGTGATTGGCCTGATGCTCGGCATCCTCTGCGGTCTGGCCCTTCCCGAATTCTCCTCGCAACTCAAACCCCTGGGTGACGGCTTTATCAAGCTGATCAAGATGCTGATCGGCCTGATCGTGTTCTGCGTGGTGGTCAGCGGCATTTCCGGCGCGGGCGACCTGAAGAAAGTCGGACGCATCGGCCTCAAGTCGGTGATCTACTTTGAAATACTGACCACCGTCGCCCTGGTGATCGGCTTGGTGATGGCTTTCAGCACCGGTATCGGCCAAGGCGCCAATATCCACCTGGAGCAGTTGTCGTCCGCCGGCCTCAATGAACTGGCCGACAAGGGCCAGCACATCCGCGGCACTAGCCAGTTCCTCATGGACTTGATCCCCAACTCGGTGATCGGCGCCTTTGCCGACAATAACGTGTTGCAGGTGTTGCTGTTCTCGGTGCTGTTCGGCAGTGCGTTGAACCTGGTGGGCGAAGCCGCCTCGGGCATCTCGCGGCTGATCAATGAACTGAGCCATGTGATCTTCCGCATCATGGGCATGATCGTGCGCCTCGCTCCCATCGGTGTGTTCGGCGCGATTGCCTTTACCACCAGCACCTACGGCCTGGATTCCCTGCAACACCTGGGCAGCCTGGTGGGATTGTTCTACCTGACCTGCTTTGCCTTCGTCGGGCTGATCCTCGGCCTGGTAATGCGTCTGTCGGGCCTGCGCATGCTGCCTTTGCTCAAGTACCTGCGTGAAGAGCTGCTGATCGTAATGGGCACCGCCTCCTCCGACGCCGTGCTGCCACAGATCATGCGTAAACTCGAACATCTGGGCATCGGCAGCTCCACCGTGGGCCTGGTGATTCCGACCGGGTATTCGTTCAACCTCGATGGGTTCTCCATCTACCTGACCCTGGCCATCGTATTTATCGCCAATGCCACCGGCACACCGCTGTCGATGACTGATCTGATGACCATCCTGCTGGTGTCATTGATTACTTCCAAGGGCGCCCATGGGATCCCCGGGTCAGCGCTGGTGATCCTGGCGGCGACCCTCACGGCGATTCCGGCAATTCCTGTGGTGGGCCTAGTGCTGGTACTGGCGGTGGATTGGTTCATGGGCATCGGTCGCGCATTGACTAACCTGATCGGCAACTGCGTCGCCACCGTGGCCATCGCCCGCTGGGAAAAAGACATCGACATCCAGCGCGCCAACAAGGTGCTGGACGGCCAGCAAGGGTATGCCTTCCAGGCGAAGAAACCGGTACTGCCGGCGCATCAGGAGTTCTGATCCCGTACACCACCTGTAGGAGCTGGCTTGCCAGCGATGGGGCCCTTGAGTCCGCCATCGCCGGCAAGCCGGCTCCTACAAATGTAATGCATAGCTAGGGAGCCATCGACGTGATCAGCACCTCAACCGTCGTCAATTCAGTGGTAGAAAAACTCCGCGCCGCCCTGGCGCGTGGCCAGTGGCGCCGGGGCGAAATGCTCCCCGGTCAGCGCGAACTGGCCGAACAGATGGGCATCAGCCGCCCCAGCCTGCGTGAAGCGGTGATCGTATTGGAAACCCTCGGCCTGGTGCGCTCCATGCCCGGCAAAGGCGTGGTGGTGCTGGAAACCAGCGTCAGCGAGCCGCAATCCAGCGACGCCGTGGCCGACGCCAGCCTGGAAGACATCCTGCAACTGCGCTACACCCTCGAACCCTTCATCGTCGGCCTGGTGGCCCAGTCCATCAGCAGCAAGGAAGTCGGCCAACTGCGCCTGACCCTGATGGACATGCGCGAAGCCCTCGACGCGGGTGACGCAGAGGCCGGAATGAATGCCTACATAGCTTTTCACGAAGAACTGTTCGCCCTCACCTCCAACCCGATCTTCCAGAACGTGGTGCAACAGACCAGCAACGCCCTCAAGCAAAGCGCCCAGGTACTGCGCAACTCGCCAGAACACCTGGCAGAGCGCCTGCAGGAAAACGAAGCCGTGGTGCGCGCCATCCGCAACAAGAACAGCGCCCTGGCCAGCGCCGAGATGCGTCGGCACATCCTTCAGGAAGGCTTGCGCATGGGCATTCGCTTGAACATCCCGGACGACCATCTGGGTAGCTGATTTTTTGGAGACAGGCCATGACCGCCCACGCCTTGCACTACGAACCTATCCTCCCGACCCTGCGCCTGGTCGCCGGTAAAAAGCCTTCGGTCGATGACATCTACCCGCGCCTGTTCGACGCCATTCTTGAACAGCGTATCGCCCCGGCCAGCCGCTTTACCGAAGAAGGCCTGGGCGAGATCTTCGGGGTGAGCCGCAGCGTGATTCGCCGCGTATTGGCAAAGCTGTCCCATCAGCAAGTGATCATTCTGCGTCCCAACCAGCGCGCCCAGGTGGCTGCGCCGGATGCGCAGCAAGCCCGGGAAATCCTGGAAGCGCGGCGGCTGACGGAGATCACCGTGGTGCAATTGGCCTGTGCGCAGGCCACGTCGACGCAAATCCGGCATCTACGCGAACTGATTGCTCAGGAACGCGAGCATATTGAACGGGACCAACGCGGGCCAGCCATTCGCCTCTCCGGAGAATTCCACCTGCAACTCGCAGCGATGGCGCGTAACGCGCCCTTGGCGCAATTTCTCAACAGCCTGGTGCCGTTGACCTCCTTGATCATTGCCCAGTACGAAGCGAAGGCGTGCACCTATTGCGCGTGGCAAGAGCATGAAGCGATTGTGGATGCCGTAGAACAACGCGATGTGAACAGCGCAATAAACCTGATGACCCAACATCTGGATCACCTGGAAGCCAAATTGCTCAGCCACTAGGACCAGATGGCCCACCCTGACTGACTACAATTACAACGCTGATTTACGAAATCACCGACAGCACGGACGGTTATAGAACTGCAAAACTGCGTTCATTCCTAAAGCCTTGGACACGGATGAATAGCACTATGCACCCCCTCACTTTCGCACTGGTCACTGGCCTGGTCATTACGCAGTTCAGTGCCGATCTACGGGCCGGCGACGCGTTAACTGCCGGGACTGACATCATCACCCCGGCAACCCCCGTGTGGTTGGTTGAACAACCCTACGCGGATAGCCCGATGCTGACCGCCCGCACCTTCGGTGGCAGCGCTTACGGCGACTACCACGTCAAGGCCAGCCTTGAGATCAGCTGTTTCCCAAAGAGCCCGACCGCCAGCATTGCACTGCAAATCACACCGGAATCACTGGGCTTTGACATCGCGCCATTCGAAGGACCAGACGCCAGCGCAAATGGGCCATTGCGCATCACTACTGCAACACGCACGGCCATCGATCACTCGGTAAACGGCGTCTGGACTTACGGCGGTGCATTCCAGATCGGTACGATATTTGCGCTCAGTGCTACTGTTCCGCACGACGAATTAGCCTATTGGGCCAGCGATGCCTCACGCGGCCAGACACTAAAACTCTCAATAGCGCCCGCCAAAGAGGGTGGCAAACCGCTGACCGCAACGTTCTTGTTGCCTACAAACAACAACGGCTTGAAAAGAGTCATCCAGCCGTGCCTGGCCAATGCCAGTTTTTAACCGAAAAAAAAGCCCCGTATCTCAGGATACGGGGCTTTTTGTCTTACAGCTGAATCACGCCGGTTGCAGCACCGACTGACCGCTCAACGCCAGGTCCAGCAACTCACGGTTGGCCACCGCGTACATGGCGTAGTCCGTACCCACAGCGGCACGGATTTCCACCATCATCGCCACCCAACGCTCTGCCATGTCCTTGTGCTGCTCAAGCCACAGGGCCACGCGGGCTTCCATGTCTTGTGGCGCGTCGGCCATTTGCAGCACGGAGATGGTGATCGCGCGTTGCTGCCAGTCCACGTCATCGCGGAAGGCTTCACGGGCCTGGGCCTGCCAGTTGTTGGCCACCGGCAGATCGCTGATCTGCTGCAGGTACCACGGCAGGTCCAGGGCGCTGCCGACGGCGAAGTAGGCCTTGGCTACTTCAGCGGCGTCATGCCCGGTCACGTCGGCGGCTTCGATGATCGGCAGCAAGGTGTACAGGTGAGTAGTGCCTGCAACCATGCGTGCCAACAACTCCGGCACACCGGCTTCGGTGTACTTGCCGTAACGGTTCTGCCAGCCTTCGCGGGTCGGGCCTTCCAGCAGTTCGTCGAGCTTGAGGCCCAACGCCGCCAGGTGCGGACCGAAGTGCGCGGTGTCACGCCCAGCGTCCTGCTCGTTGCGACGGCTGCGCAAGAACCAGCGCGTCGCGCGGCGGCCCAGGCGCATCAGTTCGTCCATCAACTCCAGTTGCACGTCAGCGGAAACCTGGTGGTCCAGGGCTTCAATCTGACGGAACCAGTGCGGGAGGTGGAAGATGTCACGCACGATCACATAAGCGCCAGCAACGTTCGCCGGACTCATGCCCGTTGACTCCTTGAGTCGTTGAACGAAGGTGATGCCCATGTGGTTGACCAGGTCGTTGGCGATCTGGGTGCTGACGATCTCACGCTTCAGGCGGTGGCGACGCATGGCCTCGGAGAACTTGGCGACCAGGCTCGGTGGGAACGCGGTCTCCATGTCACGGGTCAGGTAGTCATCATCCGGCACCAGGGACTTGAGCAGCGCTTCCTTGAGGTCGATCTTGCTGTAGGAGATCAGCACCGACAGCTCCGGACGGGTCAGGCCCTTGCCATTCGCGGCGCGCTCGGTGAGCTGCTCCTCGGTCGGCAGGTACTCGATGGCGCGGTCCAGCTTGCCACGGCCTTCCAGGTCGCTCATCAGGCGCTTGTACTCGGCGGCACGCTCGTAGGCACGGCGCGCAGCCAGGGACAGGGCCTGGGTCTGCTTGTAGTTGTTGCCCAACACCAGGTTGCCGACTTCGTCGGTCATGCTCGCCAGCAACTGGTTGCGTTGCTTGTCGGTCATGTCACCGGCCTGCACCACTTCGTTGAGCAGGATCTTGATGTTCACTTCATGGTCGGAGCAGTCCACACCACCGGCGTTGTCGATGAAGTCGGTGTTGGAACCGCCGCCATTGAGGCCGAATTCCACACGACCCAGCTGGGTCATGCCGAGGTTGCCGCCCTCGCCTACCACCTTGCAGCGCAGCTCGTTGCCATTGACGCGCAGCGCGTCGTTGGCCTTGTCGCCCACGTCGGCATGGCTTTCGGTGCTGGCCTTGACGTAGGTACCGATACCGCCATTCCACAACAGGTCCACCGGCGCCTTGAGCAAGGCGTTCAGCAGTTCGGTCGGGGTCAGTTTGTCGGCCGAGATGTCGAAGCGCTCTTTCATCTGTGGCGAGATGGCAATGCTCTTCGCGCTGCGCGAGAAGATACCGCCGCCTTCGGACATGATGCTGGTGTCGTAGTCGGTCCAGGCCGAACGTGGCAGCTCGAACATGCGCTGGCGCTCGACGAAGCTGGTGGCCGGGTTCGGGTTTGGATCGATAAAGATATGCAGGTGGTTGAACGCTGCGACCAGTTGCAGCTTGTCGGACATCAACAGGCCGTTACCGAACACGTCACCGGCCATGTCGCCGACGCCCACCACGGTGATGCTGTCTTCCTGCACGTTGATACCGCGCTCACGGAAGTGACGCTGCACACCGACCCACGCGCCCTTGGCGGTGATGCCCATCTTCTTGTGGTCGTAACCGGCGGAACCACCGGAAGCGAACGCATCGCCCAGCCAGAAGCCGTAGTCGATGGCGATGCCGTTGGCGATGTCGGAGAAGGTCGCAGTGCCCTTGTCCGCTGCTACCACCAGGTACGGGTCATCGTCGTCATGGCGCACGACGTTGGCCGGCGGCACCAGGGCGCCGTCTTTCAGGTTGTCGGTGATATCCAGCAGGCCGGAAATGAAGATGCGGTAGCAGGCGATGCCCTCGGCCGCGATCTCGTCCCGGCTGCCGCCCAATGGCAGGCGACGCGGCAGGAAGCCGCCCTTCGCACCCACGGGCACGATGACCGAGTTTTTCACTTGCTGGGCTTTTACCAGGCCAAGCACTTCGGTACGGAAGTCTTCTTCACGGTCGGACCAGCGCAGGCCGCCGCGCGCGACGTTGCCGAAGCGCAGGTGCACACCTTCAACCCGTGGCGAGTACACGAAGATTTCAAACTTCGGCACTGGCTTAGGCAATTCAGGGATCGCGTGCGGGTTGAACTTGAAGCTGAAGTACGACTTGTTCTGGCCGTTGGCGTCGGTCTGGTAGAAGTTGGTGCGCAGGGTGGCCTTGATCAGGTCCAGGTAGCGACGCAGGATGCGGTCTTCGTTGAGCACCTGGACGTCGTCCAGGGCGGTGAGGATCGCTTGCTCCAGGCGCTGTTGCTTGTCTTCCAGGTCTTCGGCGGTGAGCTTGCGCGCCAGGTAGAAGCGGGTCTTGAACAACCGGGTCAATTCGCGGGCGATGTCGGTGTGGTTGTTCAGGGTGCTGGCGATGTAACCCAGGTCGAAGCCCAGGCGGATCTGCTTCAGGTAACGGGCGTAGGCACGCAGCAGCGCCACGTCGCGCCATGGCAGGCCGGCGGTCAGTACCAGGCGGTTGAACGCATCGTTTTCGGCGTCGCCATGCACGATGTGCACAAACGCGTCCTGCAGGGTGTCGTTGAGCTGCTGGATGTCCAGGTTCACGCCTTCGGCGGCAATGAACGCGAAGTCATGGATCCAGAACTCTCGGCCATTGGCATGGCGCAGACGGTACGGGAATTCACCCAGCACACGCAGGCCGAGGTTTTCCAGGATCGGCAACACGTCGGACAGCGCCAGCGGGGTGTCGGCGTGGTAGAGCTTGCAATGCAGCTCGCGCTGGCCGGAAACCTGGCCCAGCGGCTGGTAGAAGCTCATTACCAAAGGGTTGGCTTCGGTCAGGCTGAGCAGGTGCTGCATGTCGACTACGGCCGAATGCGCAGCGAAACGCTCGCGGTAACCGGCCGGGAAACCTTTCGGGAAATCCGCCAGCACGTTGGTGCCGTGGGCCTCGCCGAAGCTTTCCACCACCAGGCTGGAATAATCGTCCTGCCAGCTGCGGCAAGCCTGTACCACTTCTTTTTCCAGTTGCAGCGGGTCGATGTCCAGGCGGTTCTTCGGGTCAACGCGCAGGATCAACTGCACACGGGCCAGCACGGACTCGGAGAAGAAAGTCCAGAACTCGCAGTCCGAAGCCTTCAGGCGATCCATCAGCACTTGCTGGATCTTCTGGCGCACTTCGGTGGAATAGATGTCGCGTGGCACGTAGGCCAGGCAGTAGCAGAAACGACCGTAAGGGTCTTTGCGCAGGAATACGCGGATCTTGTTGCGTTCCTGGATCTGTACGATCGACATCACGGTGCTGAACAGTTCGTCGACCGGGGTCTGGAACAAATCGTCGCGTGGCAGCACTTCAACCACCTGCGCCAGTTCCTTGCCCAGGTGAGCCTTGGGCTGGAAGCCGGAGCGGCGTTCGATTTCCGCGACCTTGCGACGGATATACGGAATCACCCGCACGCTTTCGCCATACACCGACGAGGTGTACAGGCCCATGAAGCGGTGTTCCTTGATCACTGTGCCGTCGGCGCTGATCTCACGGATCGACACGTAGTCCGGATACGCCGGGCGGTGCACGCGGCTCGGGTGCGCCGCCTTGGCAAACGACAGCACGGTCGGCTCACGCAGGTAGGCCACGGCATAGTCTTCGATGCGCAGGTCGTCGGCGGTGAGGCCGGCGCGCAACAGTTTGGTCAGGCCGAGGAACGAATCGGCGTCATATTCGATATGACCGCCATCCGCCTCGTCACGTACCACGAATTCTTCATAGCCGAGGAAGGTGAAGTGGTTGCCCACCAGCCATTCCAGGAAGTTCTTGATCTCGGCCTTCTCTTCGCCGTCGATGCTGAACTGGCTCGCGTCGATACCGGCCAGCAGGTCCTGGACCTTGGCTTTCATCGGTTCGAAATCAGCCACGGCCACGCGTACTTCGCCCAGCACCTGCTCCAGCTCTTTGCTCAGCACGTTCAGTTCGGCGGCGTTGGCGCAGCGGTCGATTTCCAGGTACATCAGCGATTCTTGCAGGATGCCTTCGCCCTGGGTGCCTTTTGGCAGGATTTCCACCAGCTCGCCCTTGGCGCCACGGCGTACGCTGAGCACGGTGGTCTGCAAGGTGTGGATGCTGTAGCCGCGGCGGTTCAGCTCGGTACGGACCGAGTCCACCAGGAATGGCAGGTCATGGTGCAGCACTTCGACCGCAGTATGGGTCGACTGCCAGCCATGACGTTCGTAATCGGGGTTGTAGACCCGCACTTGCGGTTGGGTATGGTCAAAGCGCTCAAGCAGGCGCCACGCAGAAAGAGTGCAACCGGCCAGGTCGGAAAGGCGACGCTGGGTCAGTTCGTCCAGGGAAATGATGCCGAAAAATTGTTCAGCGAACAGCGCCACTTGTGGCAGTGCCTGTTCACTGATGTGCTGCGCCAGTGCCGCTTGCAGTTGATGCTGGAAGTCGGCCTTGCTGGCTGCGGTGAAGAACGCCATCTGTGGTACTCCGCTTGGGCTTGTTATTGATGGAAGCGTCGCGTGTTATCCCCTTGCGGGGAGACCGTCAGCGCTGTTCGCTGGTACTGATATAAGCACACTAGCGAATCAGGGTGACAGGTGAGTGAAGCTGGACAAGACAGTCAGGTCACATACAACTTCCATTGGACATACGCCTTGCCAGGCGACGGTACGACGGGCAGGTCAGGTTCCCGGCACAGGGCACATCCGTTGCGCAGCTTAACGAGTGTGGGAAGCCCGCTGCTTGCGACGCTGCGACATATTCGGTCATCGGTAAGCAGGCACTGGGTTGCTACTTGGGCAACCCGCAATATCCGGCAAAGAAACCGGCTATTTCAACGCCCGCGAGTACCAGAAATGACTGATAGTGCCCGTCAGGTCATGCACTGGGTCTGACACAGGATGCAGCACAAAATTCGCCGCAATGGCACAATTGCCCGCATTACGCCCTACCCCAGACAGGATTCCCCATGCTGCAGCTGAAAACCGACGCCCTGATGGTCACCCCGTGCGATGACGAAGAAGACAACATGGCGATGCTCTGCTGCCACGGCAAGAACGGCGAGATGTTCATGCTGACCCGCTACCCGGATGAGGACGAAGTGGAACTGACCTGGGATTACGAACCGTCGACCCTCGACGGGCTGAAAGTCACCCTGGGCGCCACGACCCTGCTGGTTGAACTGGCCGCAGGTGATGCCGATGCCCTGGGCGGCAAGGACCAGCTGGAGATCACCCACGCCACGGCCGCCTCCGACCTGGACGAGGTTGAAGAGACCTTGCAGAACATTCTCAACGGTACCGGCACCTTCACCCGGATTTAAACCGCACCAACGATAAAATGTGGGAGCTGGCTTGCCTGCGATGCGGGCGACTCGATCTATCAGTCAGACCAGGGCGATGCCATCGCAGGCAAGCCAGCTCCCACAGTAACGGTGTTCGCAACAGAAAGTACGCGTGCCTCTGTTTGTGCGTTACACACAAAAATCCTACAAGTATTGCCAAAAATACCCGTTACTCCGTTAGTCGCCGCCCCCCTCGATGCATTAAAGTAGACGCCCCAGGCCTTGGCATTTTTCACGATGCCCCGACTCATCTCTCCAGGAACCGTCATCGATGGAACATCGTGAAGCGCTGCTTGCGCTGCGAACCTTTCTCTCTACGCAGATTCTCGGCCAGGAAAAACTCATCGATCGCTTGCTGATCGCCTTGCTCGCCGACGGCCATATGCTGGTGGAAGGTGCGCCAGGCCTGGCCAAGACCAAGGCCATCAAAGAGTTGGCCGAAGGCATCGAAGCGCAGTTCCATCGCATCCAGTTCACCCCCGACCTGCTGCCCGCCGACATCACCGGCACCGAGATCTATCGCCCGGAAACCGGCAGTTTCGTGTTCCAGCAAGGGCCGATCTTCCACAACCTGGTGTTGGCGGACGAAATCAACCGCGCCCCGGCCAAGGTGCAGTCAGCCTTGCTGGAGGCCATGGCCGAGCGCCAGGTCAGCGTCGGGCGCAGCACTTACGACCTGTCGCCGCTGTTCCTGGTGATGGCCACGCAAAACCCGATCGAGCAGGAAGGCACCTACCCGCTGCCCGAAGCCCAGCTCGACCGTTTCCTGATGCATGTGAAAATCGGCTTCCCGGACGCCGCCGTCGAGCGACGCATCCTGCAACAAGCCCGTGGCGAAGCGCTCAACGGCGAAACCAAGCCAGAGCGGCGTGTCAGCCAGCAGGCGATCTTCGCCGCGCGCAAGGAAATCCTCGGCCTGTACATGGCCGACGCCGTGGAGGAATACCTGGTGCAACTGGTGATGGCCACGCGCACCCCGGCCAAGTTCGACCCGGAAATGGCCGAGTGGATCGCCTACGGCGCCAGCCCACGCGGTTCCATCGCCCTTGACCGCTGTGCCCGCGCCCATGCCTGGCTGGCCGGTCGCGACTTCGTCAGCCCGGAAGATATCCAGGCGGTACTGTTCGACGTGCTGCGCCATCGCATCATCCTGTCGTTCGAGGCCGAAGCCGCTGGCATTGACCAGGACCGTGTGGTGCAGCGCATTCTCGACGTCGTTGCCGTCGCTTGAAACCCATGAACGCCGGTGATGGGATCCGCGCCACGCTTAGCGAATTGATCGAGATGCGCCATCGCGTGCGCGAAGTGCAGCTGTTTTCCACGCCGAGCCAGCGCAGCCCATTGATCGGCCTGCACCACTCCAAGCTGCGCGGGCGTGGCGTGGACTTCGACCAGGTGCGCGTGTACCAGGCCGGCGACGATGTGCGCACCATCGACTGGCGCGTCACCGCACGCACTCAGGAGCCGCACACCAAGCTGTTCCATGAAGAACGCGAGCGGCCGATCTTCATCATGGTGGAGCAAAGCTGCCGGCTGTTTTTCGGCTCGGGGCAGATGTTCAAGTCGGTGCTGGCCGCCCAGGCCGCCAGCCTGATCGGTTGGGCCGCGCTGGGGCATAACGACCGTGTGGGCGGGCTAGTGTTTGGCGACAACGAGCACTACGAAATCAAGCCGCGCCGCAGCAAGCAAAGCCTGCTGCAACTGCTCAACCGCCTGGTGCGCGTCAACCAGAGCCTGAGCACCGAAAGCCGCCCCGAAGCCGACGCCCTCGGCATGGCCCTGCGCCGTGGCCGCGAGGTGTTGCGCCCTGGCAGCCTGGTGATTGTGATCTGCGACGAACGCGCGCTGACCGAAGGCGCCGAGCAACAGCTGAGCTTGCTGTCGAGACATTGCGATTTGTTGCTGCTACCGATTTCCGATCCACTCGACCACGCCCTGCCCGCCGCCGGGCTGCTGCGTTTTGCCGAGCGCGGCGCCCAGCTGGAACTGGACACACTGAATTTCGACCTGCGCCAGGCCTACAAGGCCCAGGCCGAAGCGCGCATTGCGCGCTGGGAGCTGCTCGCGCAGAAACTGCGCGTGCTGTTGATGCCCCTGAGCACCCAGAGCGAAATGGTCGAGCAACTGCGCGAATACCTCAACCCGCGACGCCCGGTTAAAAAACAATGAGCAGCCTTGACCAACTGCAACCGCTGATCGCCCCACCCGCCATCGGCTTCTGGCCGCCCGCGCCGGGTTGGTGGCTGTTGCTGCTGGTGATTCCGCTGCTCGGCTGGGGCCTGTGGTCACTGCGCCGCTTTCTGCCGACCCGCCGCCCCATCGCCCGTGCCGAACAACCGCTGGACCCGCTGCGCATCGCCGCCCTGGCAGAGCTTGCGTTAATGCCCAAGCCTTACGATGGCGCGCCCGCCGGTGCCTGGTTGCAACAGCTCAATGGCCTGCTCAAGCGCTTGTGCCGCAACGACTACCCCTACAGCCAGAGCCACACCCTCAACGGCCGCAAATGGCTGGCATTCCTCGACAACCGCTGCCCCGCTGCCGGCCTCACGCGCTGGATGGTATTGGTAGAAGGTGCCTACAAACCCGAATGCAAACTCGACGACAAGGCCATCGCCGGCCTGACCCAAGCCGTCGACACCTGGATTCGCAAACATGTTTGAGTTCGCCTGGCCGTGGATCTTTGCCCTGTTTCCCTTGCCGTGGTTGATGCGCCTCGTGCTGCCGGCCGCCGACAGTGGCGAGCCCGCGTTGAAAGTCAGCTACCTCAGCGACCTCGAAGGACTGGCCCGTCGCCGCGCCCGCGTCAACCTGCCCGGCTGGCGCCAGCAAGCACCGTTCGTGGTGCTGTGGTTGCTACTGCTCACCGCTGCCGCGCGCCCGGAATGGCTCGGCGAACCGCTGCCAATCGCCGCCAGTGGCCGTGACCTGTTGGTGGCAGTGGACGTTTCGGGGTCCATGGATTTCCCGGATATGAATTGGCAGGACGAGGACGTGAGTCGCTTGAGCCTGGTCAAGCACCTGCTCGGCGATTTCCTTGAGGGGCGCGAAGGTGATCGCGTCGGCCTGATCCTGTTCGGCAGCCAGGCATATCTGCAAGCCCCGTTGACTTTTGACCGCCGCACCGTGCGCACCTGGCTGGACGAAGCGCGCATCGGCATTGCCGGCAAGAACACCGCGATTGGCGACGCCATCGGCTTGGCCCTCAAGCGCCTGCGCCAGCGCCCGGCGCAGAGCCGCGTGCTGATCCTGGTCACTGACGGCGCCAACAACGCCGGGCAAATCGATCCGCTGACCGCCGCGCGCCTGGCGGCTGAAGAAGGCGTAAAAATCTATCCAATCGGCATCGGTGCCGACCCGGAGCAAACCGGCTCCTTGGGTATTCTGGGCGTCAACCCGAGCCTCGACTTGGACGAACCTGCACTCAAGGCCATCGCCGAAGCCACCGGCGGTCAGTACTTCCGCGCTCGCGATGGTGAAGAGCTGCAAGCGATCAAAGAGACGCTTGACCAACTGGAGCCGGTCGAACAGCAACCCACCCAAGCACGCCCGGCCCTGGCGCTGTACAGCGCGCCACTGGCCCTGGCCTTGGTGCTGAGCATGTTGCTGGTGATTCAAGAACGCTGGCCGAACAACGCGCTGCAACGGCTGTTCAACAAACTATCAAGCAAGGGGATATTCCTGCAACAACACCCTGAGTGGCGTCAGCGCCTCAAGCGTCTGCGTTTGCGGAGGCGTCGATGATCGACCTGTGGCCGCACTGGTTTCGTCCTTGGTGGTTGTTGCTGCTGCCGTTGCTTGGCTGGCTGCTGTGGCACCTGTGGCACCGGCAAAAACGCGCTGGGCGCTGGCAGATGATCCTGCCGCCGGCCTTCCACGCCGTGCTGCTCAGTGGTGGCAACGGCCGAGAAAGCAAATCACCGTGGATAGTGTTGGGTATTGCCTGGCTGCTGGCCGTGCTGGCATTGCTCGGCCCGAGCTGGCAGCGTGTGGAGCAGTCCAGCCAGAAGCCTTCCGACCCGCTGGTGGTGTTGCTGGAACTGACCCCGGAAATGCTCGCCACCGACAGCCCGCCCAACCGCCTGGAACAGGCACGCCGCAAGCTGTACGACTTGTTGCAGGCGCGCACCGATGCGCAAACCGCAATCGTCGTGTATGCCGGCAGCGCACACACCCTGGTACCGCTGTCGGATGACCTGGCTACCAGCCGCAACCTGCTGGAAGCCCTGCGCCCGTCGATCATGCCTGAGCCGGGCCATCGCGCCGACCTGGCCGTCGAGAAAGCCCTCGGCCTGCTCAAGCAAGGTGGCCTCGGCCAGGGTCGCCTGCTGCTGATTGGCTCCTCGCTGTCCAAACAGGAACGCCAGGGCATTCGCCTGTTGCTGCAAAGCGCCCAGGCGCCCACCCTGTCGATTCTGGGCATCGGCAGCCGTGAAGGCACCCCTGTGACACAGGAGAGCGGCGAATTCCTCAAGGACGAACAAGGCGCGATCCTCGTCCCACGCCTCGATAGCCCGACACTCAAGGCCTTCGCCAGTGAAATGGGCGGCCGCTACCGCGCTGCGCGCCTGGACGACAAGGACCTGCGTCAACTCGGCGTGCTCGACCCGCCACAAACCCTGCGCAACGACGGCCAACTGCTGCACCTCGACACCTGGGCCGACCAGGGTTACTGGCTACTCCTGCCCTTGTTGCTACTCGCTGCCTGCGCCGGGCGGCGTGGCTGGTTGTTCTGCCTGCCGCTGCTGCTGTTGAGCGCGCCGCAGCCCAGCTACGCATTCGGCTTGCAGGACTTGTGGTTGCGCCCCGACCAGCAAGGCCAATACCTGCTGAAGAAAAAACGCCCCGCCGAAGCCGCCGAACACTTCCAGGACCCGCAGTGGAAAGGCGTGGCGCTTTACGAGGCCGGCAACTATGCCGAGGCGATCAAGCTGTTTGCCGAAGGCAATGACGCCTACTCCCACTACAATCGAGGTAACGCCCTGGCCAAGTCCGGTGAGTTGGAAGCCGCCATCGACGCCTACGAACAGGCCCTGGAAGCGCAACCCGACCTGCAACCGGCGCTGAAAAACAAGGCGTTGGTGGAAGCCCTGATGCAGGAACAGGCCGAACCGGAGCCCACCGAGCCTGCAAAGAACGAGGATGACGAAACCACCCAACCCGGCCAAACTGCGCAACCGGGCGCCAGTGGGCAAAACGCTACGGGGGGCGAGCCGCCGTCCCAAGGCCAGGGAGCCGGCACTGACGACACCCAGCCCGGCAACACACCGCAAACCACGGGTAACGAAGTGCCGGGCAGCGAACTGGGTGACGAACAGACCACCACCCCGCCGCTACGCCCTAATGACGCCAGTCTCGACGGTGAACACCGCCAGGCCCTGGAGCAATGGCTGCAGGAAATCCCGGACAACCCCGGCGAACTGCTGCGCCGCAAATTCTGGTACGAACAGCAACAACATCAGGACAAGACTCGATGAGCCGCCGCACCACCCTACTGCTCCTGCTCGCCCTCTCGGCAGGCCACGCCCAGGCGGCGACCCTGTCCGCCAGCGTCGACCGCAGCCGCGTCAACTCCGGGGAAACGGTGGAACTGACGGTGGAATCCAGCGACGTCACGCAGTTCGGCAAGCCCGACCTGTCGCCGCTGGATGCGCAGTTCGAAGTCAGCGGCACGCGCCAGATCAACCAACTCACCACCCTGGGCGGCGATAACCACGCCACCACACGCTGGATCATCACCCTGTTGCCCAAGGAAAACGGCACAGTGGTCATCCCGCCCCTGCAAGTGGGCGAATACAAGACCCAGCCGATCAGCCTGCAAGTGGTAGAAACCGCCAGCCAGAACACCGCCGCCGAGCTCGCGCCGGTGTTTGTCGAGGCCAACCTCGACCAGACCAGCGTCTACGTCCAGGCCCAGGCGCTGTTGACCGTGCGTGTCTACCACTCAGTGTCGCTGTATGACGACAGCAGCCTCACACCCTTGCAAATTGCCGATGCGCGCGTGGAGCAGCTGGGTGAGTCGCGTACCTACGAAAAGGTCATCAACAGCATCCGCCACGGGGTGATCGAAACCCGCTACGCGATCTATCCGCAGCACAGCGGCACCCTGGCGATCCCGGCGCAGACCTTCAGCGCGACGCTGGTGGAGTCGCGCCCGCCCCAGGAAAACACCCTGCAAGGCACCAAGCCCGGCAAGCTGATCCACGTCAGTTCTGCGCAGTTGCCGCTGGTGGTCAAACCCAAGCCCGCGCTGTACCCCGCCGATACGCCATGGCTGCCGGCACGCAGCCTGACCCTCAGCGAACACTGGAACCCAGAGCCTGAGCATGTGCAGGTCGGCGACTCCCTGACCCGCAGCCTCACGGTCAAGGCCGAGGGCCTGTCCAGCGCGCAACTGCCGGCGCTGCCCAGCACCGAGATCAACGGCCTGCGCCGCTACCCGGACCAACCGTTACTCGGCAACCAGACCAACGACCGTGGCCTGATCGGCAGCCGCGAAGACCGCGAAGCCCTGGTGCCCACCCGCGCCGGCAACCTGGAACTGCCCGCCGTGGAAGTGGTGTGGTGGAACACCCATGAAGATCACTTGGAGCGCACCAGCCTGCCGGCGCGCACCGTGCAAGTTGCGATCAACCCGAGCCTGGCAGTGGACACGCCCGCCACCCCCACAGTCATCACCGCGCCGGACGATGAACGCCTGTGGCTGTGGCAACTGAGCACGTTGGTCCTTGCCTGCACGACCCTGCTGGGTCTTGGCCTGTGGTGGCGTGCACGTCGACAACCGGCCGTGCTACGCGCCGCGCAAACCGGCCCGAGCCCACGCACCTTGCTCGACGACCTCAAACGCGCCACCCAGGCCAACGACCCGCATGCAACCCGCCAGGCGCTCGACGCCTGGGCGCGGCAGCAACCGGAAACACTCGCGGATATGGCGGCGCGGTTTGTGCCGCTGTCGGATGCACTGGATGGGTTGAACGGCGCGCTGTACAGCGAGAGTGGGCATTTCTGGCTGGGTGAGGATCTATGGCGTGCGGTGAAGGCCATTCCGGTGGCTGAGCGCGAGGTGGACCCGGCGACGGATACCACCAGCTTGCCGCCGCTCTATCCCAAGTAACGCGGATCCAACCAACACCACAAAACCCTGTGGGAGCTGGCTTGCCTGCTCCCACAGGGGATCTAGCGTTTGATCGATAAGCTACCGATCCTCTCGGGTATGCCACAGGCGCAATAGATAGACAGTGGAATCCACTATCTCGTAACGCATTTCGTAATGACCGATCTGAATCCTGCGCACATCCCTGGGCTCGAACTCTTCCAGGCGTTCGCCGATACGAGGGTTAGCGAGCAGCGTCATGGGCGCAGCGGTAAGTTGCTGCACCGTTCGTGCAGCGGCGGGTTGATTGACCAATGCTAGAAACTCATACAGTCGGGCGAGGTCGGAAAGCGCTTTGGCCGTCCACTTCAACTCCATCAGCGCGGCACCGGCAATGGCGCATCGCCGCTGAGGCTATCAGCCCAGGCCTGGACTGCCTGGTGGTCAATCACGCGGCCAGCGTCAACATCGGCCAAGGCCTCGCGGGTCAGACGACTACGCTCTTCTTCCTGTTCAATCCAGGCAGACAGCGCCTGCTTGACGATCCAGTTTCTGGAGCGTTCCAGACGCTCTGCCATCAAATCGACCTTTTGGGCCAGTTGCTCGGGCACGTGCGCGGTGACAGACCTGGTTTTAGAGGGGGTGGCCATGTGGGACGACTCCTGATTGGTAGAGTTCTCTGGTGGCTTTAAGTATGCGCCACGACGCAGCAATCTTAATCAAAGTTAATCATAGTGAGTAACTGTACAACATCAACCGCCCTTGCGCCTGCTTACTCCACTGGCAAAGTGTCGCTCCGTCGCTCCGCAGCCGCGACCGCGACCGCGACCGCAGCGGGCACCATCCAAGGGATGAGCAGTGATCAGCACTTGATCAACAGCGCCAAAACACTCGCCGACCGAGCGCTGGACTGCCTGCATAGCGCATAGCCCCTGTGGGAGCTGGCTTGCCTGCAATAGCGGTGGGTCATCCAGCAGATTTTTCGAATGACACACCACCATCGCAGGCAAGCCAGCTCCCACACAGGTAAACTCCCCTCCTTTTCATCTCTTCAACGGAGTTCGCCTTGCGTCTGTTTCACACCTCCGACTGGCACCTGGGCCAAAACCTCCACGGCCAGGAACGCGACTTCGAACACGCCTGTTTTCTCGAGTGGCTGCTGGGTCAACTGAAAGCCCATCTGCCGGATGTACTGCTCATCGCCGGGGATATCTTCGACACGGTCAACCCACCGCTCAAGGCCCAGGAGCGTCTGTATGACTTCATCATCAGCGCTCACGAACAGAACCCCAAGCTGACGATTGTGATGATCGCCGGCAACCATGACTCCGGCTCGCGTATCGAACTGCCCGCGCCGTTGATGCGCCGCCTGCGCACTCATGCGCTCGGCCGCGTGTTGTGGCTGGATGACGGCCAACTCGACGCCGAACGCCTGCTGATCCCCCTGCCGGACGCCAAAGGCAAGATCGCCGCCTGGTGCCTCGCGTTGCCGTTCCTGCGCCCGGCAGAAGTGACCGGTGCGCACTTGGGTGACGACTACCTGCGCGGTATCGGCCAGGTGCATGAATGGTTGATCGCCGCCGCTAACGCCAAGCGCAAAAAAGGCCAGGCGCTGATTGCTATCAGCCATGCGCACATGGCCGGTGGTTCGGTATCGGAAGACTCCGAGCGCAGCCTGATCATCGGCAATGCCGAGGCGTTGCCGGCCAGTCTGTTTGATCGAAGTGTCGCTTACGTCGCCCTCGGCCATTTGCACAAACCGCAGAAGGTCAATGGCGAGGAACGCATTCGCTATAGCGGCTCGCCGATTCCGCTGTCGTTTTCCGAAATCGGCTACAAGCACCAGATCCTCGACGTGACTTTCCAGGGCCAATGCCTGGTGAGTGTCGAGCCGCTGCTGATTCCGCGCTCGGTCGACCTGCAACGCCTGGACGCCGCGCCGCTGGCCGATATCCTCAAGGCCCTGGCCGAGTTGCCCGACGTCGACCTGCTGGCCGAAACCCAGCGCCACCCTTGGCTGGAAGTACGCGTACGCCTCGACGAGCCGCAACCCGACCTGCGCCAGCAGATCGAAAGCGCCCTGCAAGGCAAGGCCGTGCGCCTGGTGCGCATCGCCGCTGAATACGCAGGTAAAGGCAGCCGTGAAGATGAAGGCGACGACCGCCTGATCGAACTCGACCAGCTCACGCCCCAGGAACTGTTCAGCCGCGCCTGGCAGGACAGTTATGGCAGTGAAGTGGATGAACAGACTTTGAAGGACTTCGCCGTGCTGCTCCAGGAAGTGCAACAGGAGGATGAACAGCCATGAAGATCCTCGCTATCCGCTTGAAAAACCTGGCTTCATTGGCTGGCCCGTTTGAAATCGACTTTACCGCCGAGCCCCTGGCCAGTGCCGGATTGTTCGCGATTACCGGGCCGACCGGCGCCGGTAAAAGTACCCTGCTCGATGCCTTGTGCCTGGCGTTGTTTGGCGCCGTGCCGCGCCTGGGTAATTTGGGTAAAGAAGGAAAGATTCCAGAAGTCGACGCTGAGTTGGGCACAGATGATGCTCGAACCTTGTTACGTCGTGGAACGGGCAGCGGCTACGCCGAAGTAGATTTTGTGGGCTCTGACGGCCACAGATATCGCGCACGATGGGAAGCAAACAGAGCTAGAGATAAAGCAAGTGGGCGGTTACAAGCAGTACGACACAGCTTGTATGACCTTGATATTGATCAGTTGCTTGCCAGCCAGAAAAAAGAAGCTGAACAGCTAATCCAAGCAAAACTTGGATTGAACTTCGCCCAATTCACCCGCGCGGTGATGCTTGCTCAGAGTGAATTTAGCGCATTCCTAAAAGCTGACGACAAATCACGTAGCGATCTTCTTGAAAAGCTTACCAATACAGCTATCTACAGCCATCTCGGTCGAAGAGCTTTCACCAAAAGTAAGGCTGCTGAAAAGGTACATGATGATCTAAAGATCCAATCCAGCGGCGTAACTCCACTTTTGCCAGAGGCACGGGCCGAGCTGGATCAGCAGTTCGATGCCGCGCAAACCCAGCTCAAGACCCACCAAGCGCAACTAAAACAATTGGAGGCACAGCACAAATGGCTCCAAGAGCTGCGCGAATGGCAGGAACGCCAACTCGCCGCCACCGAACAACTGCAGCGTGCACAGGCCGAATGGGATAATCAGCGCCAGCAACGTGAAGACCTGGGCCGCCTGGACCAATTGGCGCCACAACGTCATCAGTTTGCGCGTCAGGCAGAAGTCAGCAACGTGCTTGCTCCGTTGGCCGCGCAGATTCAGTCGCATATCCAACAACAAGCCCAACTGCACACCCGCCAGGAGCAGGCCCAGCAGCAACAAGCCAGCGCACAAACTGCGTTGGCTGAAGCCCTGAAAAACCAAACTGATGCAGTGCCATTGCTGCGACAGGCGTTTGAAGAGCAAAGCACCCTCGCCCACTTGACCAAAGAGCTGGCCAAGCGCACCGAGGAAAAACAGCAGCACGAAAGCGCCTGCACCGAAGGCCAGGCCCAACTCACCGGGCTGCTGGAAAAACAGAGCCATGTCGCTGAACGCCTGCAACGCCTGGCGACCGAGCTTGAGCACAGCGCCGTCCTCGCGCCACTGAGCGACGCCTGGAGCGCCTACCGCGACCGTCTGCAACAGCTGATGCTGATCGGCAATCGCCTGAATAAGGGCCAGGCCGAACTGCCGCAATTGGAACAACGCGCGACCACCGCCGCCGAACAGTTCACTCAGCAACGCGAAGCCCTGGACCTGCTGTATCAGGAAGCCGGTGCCGAACCTCATGCCGTGGCCGAGCAGATCCAATTGCTGGCCAGCCTGCTGCAAGACAATCGCAAACAGCAACGCGCCTTCGAAGACCTGACGCGCCTGTGGGACAACCAGCAACAGTTGGACCAACACGCCGCCAGCCTGACGCAAAAGCTCACCGATGCCCAACAGCAACGCGAACAGCTGAACCAGACCGGCCTGCAAACCAAGGCCGAGCTGACCGTTGCCGAACAGACACTGAACGTGACCAAACAACTGCTGGAACGCCAGCGCCTGGCCCGCAGCGCCAGCGTCGAGGAGTTGCGCGAGCAGTTGCAGGACGACCAACCCTGCCCGGTGTGCGGCAGCCACGAACACCCGTACCACCAGCCCGAAGCGTTGCTGCAAAGCCTCGGTCGTCATGACGAAAACGAAGAAGCCACCGCGCAGAGAGCCGTGGACAGCCTCAAGGAAAAACTCACCGAGTTGCGCGGCGAAGTGGGCGGTTTGATCGCCCAACAGAAGGAATACCTGCAACAGCAGGAACACCTGGCGACGCAACAACAAGCACTCCAGCCAAGCCTGGATGCGCACCCGCTGGCCGCGTCGTTGCTCAACCAGGAAGCCGCCAAACGCAGCACTTGGCTTGAGCAGCAATTGGGCCAACTGAGCCAAAGCATCACTCAGGACGAACAACGCCAAAGCGCCCTGCTCAACCTGCAACAAAACGCCGGGCGCTTGCAGCAGCAACTGCAAGCGGCCCAGGAAGCCAGCCAGCAGGCCCGTCAATTGCTGGTCGATCAGCAACGCGAGCTGACCAGCGACCGTGAACGCCTCGACCAGGAAATGAGCGCCTTCGCCAGCCTGTTGCCCGCAGAAATCCTGGATGGTCTGCGCGCCGAGCCGGCTGCTACCTTCATGCAGCTGGACCAGCAAGTCAGTCAGCGCCTGGAACAGCTGGGTCACCAACGCGATGAGCTGGCCGAGCAACAAGAACACCAACAGGCGATCGAGAAGGCACAGACCCACCAGCAACATCGTCAGCATCAGCTTGATGCGCTGATTCAGCACGTCACCGAACTGACTGCCCAGCAACAGACGGCACAGGAAAAACTCAGCACGCTGCTCGGTGAACACACCAGTGCCGAACACTGGCAGCAACAGTTGGATCAGGCCGTGACCCAGTCACGCCAAAGCGAAACCGACGCCAACAAACACCTGCAAGAAATCCACAACGCCCTGATTCAACTGGCCGCCGACCTCAAGGCCCAGCAGGAGCGTGAACAGGCGTTGCTGGCCGAACAACAGGCCCTCGTCACGCGTATCAGCGAATGGCGCGCCTTGCATCCGGAACTCGATGACGCTGGCCTCACCCGCTTGCTGGCCTACGATGACGCTCAGGTCAGCCAATTGCGTCAACAGTTGCAGCACAGCGAAAAAGCCGTCGAACAGGCCAAGGTGTTGTTGCAAGAGCGCGAACAGCGCCTCGCCGATCACCAGGCCCTGCACAATGGCAACCTCGCAGCCGAGGAGCTGGACAGCACCTTGGCTACGCTCAATCAACAACTGGCCGAGAGCGAGAAACACTGCGCCGAATTGCGCGCGCGCCAATCCGAAGACCAGCGCCGCCATGACGCCAACCAGGCCTTTGCCGAGCAGATCGCCAAGGCCTATGACGAGTGGCAACGCTGGGCACGCCTGAACGCGCTTATCGGCTCGGCCACCGGCGACACTTTCCGCAAGATCGCCCAGGCCTACAACCTCGACCTGCTGGTGCACCACGCCAACGTGCAACTGCGCCAACTGGTACGGCGTTATCGCCTCAAGCGCGGCGGCAGCATGCTCGGCCTGTTGGTGATGGACACGGAAATGGGCGATGAACTGCGTTCGGTGCATTCATTGTCCGGCGGTGAAACCTTCCTGGTGTCCCTGGCGCTGGCCTTGGGCCTGGCGTCGATGGCGTCCAGCACATTGAAAATCGAATCGCTGTTTATCGATGAGGGCTTCGGCAGCCTCGACCCGGAATCCCTGCAATTGGCGATGGACGCGCTGGATGGCTTGCAGGCCCAGGGCCGTAAAGTGGCGGTGATCTCCCACGTACAGGAGATGCACGAACGCATTCCGGTGCAAATCCAGGTCAAGCGTCAGGGCAATGGCTTGAGCACGTTGGAGGTCAAGTGAGCGAGGCGCTGTTGTATTCGTTCCGGCGCTGCCCCTATGCGATGCGGGCGCGGCTGGCCCTGCGCTACTCGGGCGTACCGGTGCGCATCGTCGAGGTGAGCCTCAAGGCCAAGCCCGCAGAAATGCTGGCGCTGTCGCCCAAGGGCACGGTGCCAGTGCTGAACGTTGACGGGCAGGTGATTGAAGAAAGCCTGGAAATCATGCAGTGGGCCTTGGCGCAGAACGACCCGGATAACTGGTTGCTGCAAGGCGACCCGGCCGTATTCGCGTTGATTGCCGAGAACGACCAAGGCTTCAAGTATCACTTGAATCGATACAAGTACGCCGAGCGCTACCCGGAGCAGCCGATGGAGCATTATCGGGCCGGGGGTGAAGTGTTCCTGCAAAAGCTGGAAGCGTTATTGGCAGATCGGGATTACCTGATGGCCAACCACCTGACCCTGGCGGATGCTGCACTGGCGCCGTTTGTGCGTCAGTATGCCCATGTGGATCGAGTGTGGTTTGCCGGTACTCCGTACAAGCGGTTGCAGGCTTGGCTTGAGCGCTTTATGGACTCAGCGTTGTTCATCGCGGTGATGGCAAAACCCTGAATCCCGCGTCGCCTGCATCGCCCGCAACGCGCTTACTGCTGGGTTTTGTGATCCAGTGCGGCGTAGAAGTTGGCGCTTTGTTGCAGGTATTTCTGGGTGTAGGCGCTGGTGCTGGATTTTTTGCCGGAGACTTCCACGCTGGCCGCGGCTGGCAGGGCAACAGTGGCGGAAACAGCGGAAGCGGCGATGATGGAGAAGAGATTCAGATTCATGTCGGTAACCCTTGTGTTCGTTTGGTTGAGTGGCCGGGGAAGGCCTTGGAACCAAACTTACGCCCGAGGGCTAAGCCTTAGAAATGCTTTGAAACAGTAGCCGCTATTAATGGAATTAATAGAAAGGCTCAGGCCCCGCATGGCGGGGCCTGTGGCTTATTGACGCACCAGGAACTTGAGGTCGCTGGGCGCATCGATCGGCAATTTCTGCACGGTTTTACCCAGCAGGCCGGTTTTGGGATCGCGTTCGACCACCACGATTTCATTGCTTTTCTGATTGGCGATCAGCAAAAACTTGCCGCTCGGGTCCAGGCTGAACTCGCGCGGATGGTCACCTTCCACGGAACGGCGTTGCAGTTCCTTGAGGTGCGCGGTGGCGGGGTCGATGCTGAACACCAGCAGTTGATTGGCCGTGCCACGGTTGCTCAGGTACAGGAATTTGCCATCGCTGGAGGCGTGCAACGCGGCACCGGCCTTGTCGGCCACCGGTTGCCCGGCGGCGAAGTCCACCAACTGCGTCTGGGTCAGTTGGCCGTCCTTGTAGTCGAACACCGCCACCTGCGCGCTCATCTCGGTGGTCAGCCAGGCATGCTTGCCATCCGCACTGAACAGCAGATGGCGCGGACCGCTGCCAGGCGGCAATTGCACCGAGGCCGGGTTGGCCGGGGTCAACGGCAGCTCATGGTTGGCCTTAGGGTCGTAGTGGTAGGCAAACACCTTGTCCGCACCCAGGTCTTGCACAAACACGTACTTGCCATCCGGCGACGACACCACCGAATGCACGTGGTTGGACGCCTGGCGCTCAGGGTTGACGCGACTGGCCGGGTGCCCGCTCAGTTGCACCGGCGCCGACAGCTTGCCCGTGGCATCCACCGGCAGCGCCGCCAGGCTTCCGCCCGGATCTTCCAGCACCGAATAGTTGGCGACGAACAGGTAGCGTCCATCGGCAGCCACGCTGGAATGGGTCGGCTCATTGCCCAGGCTCTGCACCTGGTTGATCAACGTCAGCTGATGATTCTGCGGATCGATGCTGTAGCTGCTCACCCGCCCGACCGGGTCTTTCTGGCCTGGACCGTTCTCGTTGACCACAAACAGGTGCTTCTGGTCCTTGGAGATCGTCAGCCACGACGGATTGGCCGCCTTGGCCGCCAACACCGGCTGGCCTTGGAACTTGCCAGTGCGGCTGTCGAATTGCAGGCGATAGATGCCTTCGCTGCTGCCGGCGGTGTAGCTGCCGACCAACAGCTCATAGGTATCGGCCAACGCGGCTTGCACCGACATGGCACCAACACTGCCCGCCATCAGCAGGGGCCAGAATTTACGCATCATCATCCGCTTCATCCTCGTCGTTATTGTTGTCGCCCTTGATCGCGCTCAGGCAGACCAGACGATGTTCACCGTCGTCGTTGCGCAAGAGCCAGCTTTGCAGGCTGTCATCAAAGGTGGCGGCGTTCAGTTGTTCTGGACTGAACTTCCAACGCTTGAGTTCCCGGCCGTCCATGCTTTCGATCAGCAAGTGCTGGTCGAACGTGAAGTCGAAGGCGTGCAGCCCGTTGATGATCAGCATGTCGCTGTCGGTCAGGGCGGTGCTCAGGTTGGGTTGCGAATCGGTCATGATGTGAAGTCACTGCGGGGGAAAAGACACATGATAGGTCAATTCCCCCGCGGTGCCTTGCGGCAATGGTCTAATCGATCAATGTGCGAAGAGTGAATTGCCCTTCTGCCCCGCCAGTTTCTCCGGCTTGATCAGGAACCGCGCCAGCGCCGGCAACAGCCACAGCGCCCCGAACATGTTCCACAGCAGCATGAAGGTGAGCATCAGGCCCATGTCGGCCTGGAACTTGATCGCCGAGAAGATCCAGGTGCACACACCGATCGCCAGGCACAAACCCGTGAACAGCACGGCCTTGCCGGTGGACTTGAGTGTCTGGTAGTACGCCTCTTGTAGCGGCAAGCCGGCGCGCAGGAAGCTTTCCAGGCGGCTGTAGATGTAGATGCCGTAGTCCACGCCAATCCCCACGCCCAGCGCCACCACCGGCAAGGTTGCCACCTTGACGCCGATACCCATGAACGCCATCAACGCGTTGCCCAGCACCGAGGTCAGCACCAGTGGCAGCACGATGCACAGGGTTGCCGCCCAGGAGCGGAAGGTGATCATGCACATGGTCGCCACGCACAGGTACACCAGGATCAGGATGGTCAGTTCTGACTCCTTGATCACCTCGTTGGTGGCCGCCTCGATCCCGGCGTTACCGGCGGCGAGGATGAACTCCAGGCCGTCCTTGTTGTTCTCCTTGGCGAAGTCCTGCACGGCATGCACCGCGCGATCGAGGGTTTCGGCCTTGTGGTCGTTGAGGAACACCAGCACCGGCGCCAGGGAGCAGTTATTGTTGTACAAGCCATCGGCACGGGCGATGGAGTTGTTCAGCACATCCGGGTTACGCGACAGGGTTTCCCATTTCAGGTTGCCCTCGTTCATGCCCTTGATCATTTGCTTAGACACGGTCACCAGCGAGATCGCCGACTGCACGCCCTCGGTGTTCTGCATCTTCCACATCAACTGGTCGATGGGCGCCATGGCTTCATAGCGCGAGCAGCCTTCGGCCTTGGTCTTGACCATCACCACCAGCACGTCGGAACTGGTGGAGTAGTTGCTGATGATGAAGTTGTTGTCTTTGTTGTAGCGCGAGTCCGGGCGCAGTTCCGGCGCGCCTTGGTCGAGGTCGCCGATCTTGAGGTTCTGGCTGTACCAGAGACCACCCCCAAAGGCGATCAGGGCCAGGAAGATCGAGACCGGTGCGACTTTCGGGCTGGCGAATTTCGACAGCATGCGCCAGAACGGGTGTTCGCGGTTCGCGTCTTTCTTGCTCTTGGCGATGGCGCGCTTGCTGATGCCGACGTAGGAAATCGCCACCGGCAGCAGGATCAGGTTAGTGAACACGATCACCGCCACGCCGATAGAGGCGCCGATGGCCAGTTCACGGATCACGCCGATGTCGATGATCAGCAGCGTGATGAAGCCCACCGCGTCAGCGAGGATCGCGATCATTCCCGGCAGGAACAGTTGGCGGAAGGTGCGGCGTGCAGCGGTCAGGGCGTTGTCCGCCTCGCTGGATTGCAGGGCGATACCGTTGATCTTCTGCACGCCGTGGGAAATACCAATGGCGAAGATCAGGAACGGCACCAGCATCGAGTAGGGATCCAGCCCGAAACCGGCGGCATGCATCAGGCCCAGTTGCCAGACCACCGCCACCAGAGTGGTGCTCAACACCGCAATGGTGCTGCGCAGACAGTTGGTGAACCACAGCAGCAGGACCAGGGTAATACCGAACGCCACGCCGAAGAACAGCACCACCATGATCAGGCCATCGATCAGGTCACCGACTTTCTTGGCGAAGCCGACGATGTGGATCTGGACGTTGGGGTTCTGCTCCTGGAATTTGGTGCGGATCTTGTCTTCGAGTTCATGGGAGAACTTGCGGTAGTCGAGGGCCAGCAACTTGCCCTGATCCTGCGGGTCCGGGTAGGACTCCAGCAGCGGGATGTCGACGATGCTCGATTTGAAATCGTTGGCCACCAGGCGCCCGACCTGGCCGGACTTGAGCACGTTGTTGCGCAACTGATCGAGGCTTTCCGGCGAGCCGTTGTAGCTCTGCGGGATCACTTCACCGCCGGCAAAGCCTTCTTCGGTCACTTCGGTCCAGCGTACGCTGGGACTCCACAGCGACTTGAGGCCCGAGCGGTCGACGCCGGAGATGTAGAACACTTCGTCGTTGATCTGACGCAGGGTCTCCATGTACTCCTTGGTGAAGATGTCACCGTCCTTGGCCTCCACCGAGATGCGCACCGTGTTGCCCAGGTTCGCCAGGTCATTGCGGTGCTCCATCATTTTCTCGATGAAGGGGTGCTTGAGCGGGATCATCTTTTCAAAGCTGGTGGACGGGCGAATCAAGGTCGCCTGCCAGAACAGGAAAATGCTCACCAGCAGGCAGATCACGATCACTGCCGGGCGGTTGTTGAAGATCAGGCGCTCAAGAAAGGTCGCTTTATCGTTGTGATGACTGCTCATTCTTTCCCCGCCTTCTTATTGTTTTGTAGGTTCGGCGCCATCGGCTTTAGCGACGCGAACGCCCCCCTGCCCGGCCAGAATCAAGTTGCCATTACCCGCCGCCGTGACGGACGACAGGGAAATCCGATCCGGACGGTTGAACACGCTGAAGGTCACGCCGTCGTCATGGCTGACCACTACGCTGCCGCCGTTGCCGACCACGACAATCGAGCCGTCCTCCAGCAAGGTCGCGCCGGACAAACCAAACTCCAGCGCTCCCCGCGCAGCGTTCAGTTCGACGGGCTCCCAGGTGCTGCCGAAATCCGTGGAACGGTACAGGTTGCCGCGCAAGCCATAGGCCAGCAGGGTTTGCGGCTGGGCGGTGCCGATCACGCCAAACAGCGAGCCCTCGTAGGGGCCTTCGAGTTTCTCCCAGGTCTGGCCGTCGTCGCTGGAGCGGAACATGCTGCCCTGCTCGCCGACGATGAACAGCCCGGCGTCCTTGATATGGGCGATGGCGTTGAGGTGATACTGGTCTTCGTTGTCGAGGCGGTCGCTGACGTCTTGCCAGGTCTTGCCGCCGTCGGTGGTTTCGATCAGCGCACCGTAGGCGCCGACCGCCAGGCCGTGATTGGCATCGTTGAACCACACGTCGAGCAGCGGGGCTTCGCGTTTAAGATCCTGGTACTGCTGGGTCCAGGTGGCGCCGGCGTCGGAACTGGCAAGAATCTGCGCGTCGTGGCCCACCGCCCAGCCTTGCTTGTCATCGACGAAAAACACCGCCGTGAGCAACTGTCGGGTGGGGACTTTGGCTTGGGTCCAGGTGCTGCCCTGGTCATCGGAATAGAGGATGTGCCCGCGATCACCGACCGCCACCAGGCGTTTGCCCGCGTGGACTACATCGATCATCAGGCCTTTGGCGGCCTTGGGGGATTCAATCGCAAACGAGGTATCGCTGGCGGCCTGGACGGCTGCCGGTAACGCGACAGCGCCAAACAGCGAGAGCGCTGCGGCCAGCATCGCAACCCTGCGTGCGGCGCGTGGGCGGCAGACAACCCAACCCATGACAGGCTCACTCATAGACCTTTCTCCCATTTATTATTGTTATCGCTGCCTTCCGGGGCCTTGAAACCTGCAATCTAGAGCGCCTGGAGGAAGCAGGGGCCATCCTATCGGGCTTTCGAATCGTCTGACAATCGGCGCTACGTTATCTTTTGTTAACTGAGCCCCTTTCGTCAGCGCCTGAATATAGCTGCATTCGCGGGGCTGATTGCCGCAGCATCAATGAATTTTTATTCCATCTATTGAAATATGGGAATATTTATTCCATTAATAGCCTTCCTGAAAACAATAATCCAAAGGACCACGGCGATGCGTGAACTCGGAATCGGCTTGATCGGCACAGGCTTTATGGGGCGCGCCCACGCCCTGGCCTTCAATAACGCCCGCGCGGTATTCGAACTGCCGGTACACCTCAAGCTGGCGGCACTGGCCGACGCCGACACCGAGCGCGCACAACGCTGCGCCAAGGACTGGGGATTTGCCCAGGCCCATAGCGATTGGCAGGCGTTGATCAATGACCCCAACGTCGACGTAGTGGCCATCACCACGCCCAACCATTTGCACTACCCCATGGCCATGGCGGCCATCGCGGCGGGCAAGGCGGTGTACTGTGAAAAACCCCTGGCCGTGAGCCTGGAACAAGCCGATGCCATGCGCCGCGCCGCCAGTACTGCGGGCGTGGTGACGCGGGTGGGCTACAACTACCAGCACAACCCGATGATCACGCTGGCGCGGCAGATGATTGCCAGCGGCGAGTTGGGCGAGATCATCAGCTTCCAGGGCGAGTTCAGCGAAGATTTCATGGCCGACCCGGCCTCACCATGGTCATGGCGCTGCGAAGTCGAGCATGCCGGCGGCGCCCTGGCGGACCTGGGCAGCCACTTGCTGTCGATGGCGCGTTATCTGGTAGGCGACGTGGTGAGTGTGTGTGCCGACACCCAGACCGTCCACGCCCGACGACCTGTCGTCAAAGGCAGTGCGCAGTTGAAACCCATCGCGGTGGATGACCAGGTGCACGCCCTGCTGCGCTTCGCCAATGGCGCGCGTGGAACGGTGAGCAGCAGTTGGCTCAAGCAGGGGTACAAAAACCACCTGAGCTTCGAAATCAGCGGGACCCGTGGCACCTTGGCATTCGATCAGGAGCGCTTGAATGAATTACAGGTGTGTCGCGTCGGCCAGGACGGTTTCCAGCGTTTGCTCGCAGGCCCTGCCCTGCCCGGTTATGCGGCGTTCAGCCCGGCGGCGGGGCATCAGTTGGGCTACAACGAGTTGAAGACGCTGGAAGTTCAGGAGTTGATTCTGGCGTTGGCGGGTCAAGGTGCGGATGGCACTGACTTTGAGGCAGCGTGGGAAGTTGAGCGGTTGGCGACGGCGATTCGCGTGGCGGCCAAAGAAGAACGCTGGGTACACGTCGAAGAGGTTTAACAGCCCCGAAACTTGTGGTGAGCGAGCTTGCCTCGCGCGGGGCAAGCCCGCTCACCACAAAAAGCAAAGTCTAGCGCAGTGCTCGGCGCAGGACTTTGCCCACGGTGGTCTTTGGCAGCTCAGTAGTGCGGAACTCCACGTACTTCGGCACCTTGTACCCCGTCAGGTACTCCCGGCAATGCGCAAGAATCTGCTCCTGGGTCAGGTTCGGGTCCTTGCGCACCACGATGATCTTGACCTTCTCCCCGGTCACGCCATCTTCCACGCCAATCGCCGCCACTTCAGCCACACCAGGGTGCAGCGCCACCACGTCCTCGATTTCATTGGGGTACACGTTGAAGCCGGAGACCAGGATCATGTCCTTTTTCCGGTCTACCAGGCGGATAAAGCCGCGCGCGTCCATCACGCCGATATCCCCGGTCGACAACCACCCTTCGGCATCCAGCACCTCGGCAGTGGCCTCCGGACGTTTCCAATAGCCTTGCATCACTTGCGGCCCGCGCACTTGCAGCTCGCCCTGCTCGCCAACCTCAGCCAACTCACCGTTTTCGCGGATAAACCGCACCCAGGTAGAGGGCAATGGCACGCCGATGCTGCCGGTGAATTCCATCTCGCGCATGCGCGCAATGTTGATCGGGCTGATGCTCACCACCGGCGAACATTCGGTGAGGCCGTAGCCTTCGATGATCGGCAGCCCGGTGACTTCCTTCCAGCGCTTGGCCACCGCCGTGTGCGTGGCCATGCCGCCCGCGATCACCATGCGCAGGTCGGAAAAGTCACGTGCGCAGAATTCCTTGTTCTCGAGCAGGCCGTTAAACAAGGTGTTGACCCCGGCAATCCCGTTGAAGCGCTCCTTGCGCAGGATCATCTGCACGCGCTTCACGTCCCGTGGGTTGGCGATCAGGATGTTGCGCCCGCCCAGGCACATGAACATCAGGCAATTCACCGTCAGGGAAAAGATGTGGTACAGCGGCAACAAGGTGACGTTGGTTTCCTGCTTGTCCTGGTCCAGTTGGTCGCCAACCCAGGCCTTGGCTTGCAGCAGGTTGGCGATGATATTGCGGTGACTGAGCATCACGCCCTTCGCGTCGCCGGTGGTACCGCCGGTGTATTGCAGGAAGGCCAAGTCGTCGAGGTGCATCTCCACCGGGAAATGAGTGAGCGCCCGCCCCTGTTTCAGCACCTGGTTGAAGCGTAGCGCGCCGTGCAGGTTGAACGCCGGCACCTGCTTTTGCACGCGGCGCAGGATGAAGTTCATCGCTGCCCCTTTGAACGTGCCGAGCAAATCGCCGATGGCCGCGATCACCACACGCTTGACGCTGCTGCCGGTGATGACTTTTTCCAGGGTGTGGGCGAAGTTCTCGAAGATCACCACGGTTTCCGCGCCGCTGTCCTTGAGCAGGTGCTTGAGTTCATGGGAGGTGTACAGCGGGTTGACGTTGACCACCACCGCGCCGGTCAGGATCGTGCCCAACAGGCAAATCGGATACTGCAAGCAGTTGGGCATCATCAGCGCCACACGATCGCCTTTCTTGACGCCTTGTCCCTGCAGCCAGGCGGCGAAGGCATAGCCTTGCACCTGCCAGTCGGCGTAGGTCATTTCGGTGCCGATGCTGACGTACGCCACTCGCTCGCGAAATTTTTCCAGGTGCTCCAGGAACACCTCGCGCAGTGACGGGTATTCCTCGATAGCGGCGTCGATATCCGCCGGGACGCCGGGAAGGTAAGCGTTCAACCAGATCCGTTCGGTGTGTTCCAGGCTTACAGCGTTCATGGCAGTCTCCTTGTTGTTGTTTTTGATAGAGCTACTTTTCGACGATGGCGGTAATGCCCAGCCCGCCCGCCGCGCAGATGGAAATCAGGCCGCGCCCGCCGCCGTTCTCATGGATGATCTTAGCCAGCGCCGCCAATTGCCGGCCTCCTGTGGCAGCAAAGGGATGGCCACAGCCCAGTGAACCACCGTTGACGTTCATCTTCGCGCGATCGATGGTGCCCAGAGGCGCTTCCAAGCCTAGGCGCTCGCGGCAATAATCGGGGTCTTCCCAGGCCTTGAGCGTGCACAACACCTGAGCCGCAAAAGCTTCATGGATCTCGAAGAAGTCGAAGTCATCGAAGCTCAGCCCTTCGCGCTTGAGCATGCGCGGCACCGCATAGGCCGGAGCCATCAGCAGGCCCTCGGTGCCGTCGACGAAATTCACCGCCGCCGTTTCGCCGGTACGCAGGTAGGCCAGCACCGGCCAGCCGTTGGCAACCGCCCACTCTTCACTGGCCAGCAGCACCACCGAGGCGCCGTCGGTCAGGGGCGTGGAGTTGCCGGCTGTGAGGGTGCCGTTCTGGCGGTCGTAGGCTGGAGATAGGCCAGCGAGCTTTTCCAGGCTGGCATCGGCGCGCAGGTTGTTGTCCCTGGCCAGGCCGCGATGGGGGCTGATCAAGTCGTCGAAGAAGCCGCGCTTGTAGGCCGCATCCAGGCGCTTATGGCTGGTGAGGGTCAACTCATCCTGGGCCAGGCGCTTGATCTGCCAGCGCTTGGCCATTTCTTCGCAGTGTTCGCCCATGGACAGGCCAGTGCGCGGCTCGCCGTTGCGCGGTAACAGTGGTTTGAAGAACATTGAGGGCCGGACCTTGAGCAACGTCTTCAACTTGTCGCCCATGCCCTTGGCACGATTGGCTGCGAGCAACGTGTGACGCAAGGACTCATTGATACCGATGGGCGCGTCAGAGGTGGTGTCGGACCCGCCCGCAATGCCCACCTCGATCTGCCCCAGGGCAATCTTGTTCGCCACCAGCAAGGCGGCTTCCAGCCCGGTGCCGCAGGCTTGTTGCACATCGTAGGCCGGCGTATCCGGCGACAAGGTGGTGGACAGCAACGACTCACGGGCCAGGTTGAAATCCCGCGAGTGCTTGATCACCGCCCCGGCGGCAAACTCACCGAGGCGTTGGCCGTGCAGGTTGTAGCGGTCGACCAGACCTTGCAGCGCGGCGACCAGCAGGTCCTGGTTGCTGTCGTGGGCGTACACCGTGTTGGAGCGAGCAAACGGGATGCGGTTGCCGCCGATGATCGCGACGCGGCGGACCGGGGCCGGGTTGAAGCTGTAGTCACTCATTCCAGGTTCTCTTTCCAGATGAAAAGGCCACGCATATGGGGTTTGTCGCCGGCGAAATTGCGCACTTCGAACTCGCGGCGCGGGCTGGTCACCGGATGACTCCACAGCGCGACCTGGCCGGGCAGGAAGATCGGCAGCTTGAAGTCACAATGGGCCTCGGCCTGGTCCAGGCGACCGGGCGGTTGCTGGGCGGCGAGCGCACGGCTCAGGGTCCACATGCCATGGGCAATAGCACGGCGAAAGCCGAACAGCTTGGCGCCGATCACCGAGGTGTGAATCGGGTTGAAATCCCCTGACACCTTGGCAAAACGCCGGCCCAGATCGGCGGGCAACACCCAGCGCTGGGTGCGCAGCAAGCCCGCCTCCTGCAAGGGCAACACGTCACCCCACGGTTCGCCAACCGGGTCCTTGACGTCCCGGCGCAGGTACAGGCTGTCGCTTTCCCACACCAGTGTGTCGGCACCGTAGGCACGGGTGGCGATGCTCAGCGCCTGGCCCTTGGGATGGGCGACCCAGCGCTCGCAATACACCTCAATGCGCAACGCCTGGTCTTCGTGCAAGCGCTGGTGCTGACGGATGCGATTGGCCAGGTGCACCATACCGCTGGCCGGGTACGGAAAGCTGGGGCGAGTCAGCAGCATCAAGTGCAAAGGGAACGCCAGCACATGGGGATAGGACAGCGGCACCCCCTGCTCGCGGCGAAAACCACAGGCACGACCATAGGCGGCGATGTCGGCGGCAGACAACGCCACTGCCGAACGCACCAGGCGTTCCGTGGGCAGTACAGGCGCACCGTCAAGCTTGGGCTTGCGCAAGGCGCGCACGCCGTCCAGCAGCAAGCGGGTGCGTGAAGGCGGCGGATCAATGATCTGCGTCACGTAGTCCATGGCTCAGGCTCCCAGCAGGCTTTGGCCGCACACCCGTACGACTTGGCCGTTGACCCCGCCGGACGCCGGATGCGCCAGCCAGGCGATAGTTTCGGCCACGTCGATCGGCTGCCCGCCCTGGGACAGCGAATTCATGCGCCGCCCAGCCTCACGGATCATCAGCGGGATCTTGGCGGTCATCTGGGTTTCGATAAACCCCGGCGCCACCGCATTCACCGTCACTTGCTGTGCCGATGCACGCGGTGCCAGGCCCTGCACCAGGCCGATCACACCGGCCTTTGAGGTGGCGTAATTGCTTTGTCCGAGGTTGCCGGCGATGCCGGAAATCGACGAGACACAGACAATTCGTCCTCCAGGATTCAGGCCTTGGCTATCCAATAACGCATTGCTGAGCTGCAAAGGCGCTTCGAGGTTCACCGCCAGTACGCTGCGCCACGCGGCCTCGGTCATTTTGGCGATGGTTTTGTCACGGGTGATCCCGGCGTTGTGCACCACCACGTCAAAGGCGCCGTAGTGGCTGACATGGGCCTGTAGCAGTGCGGCTGCGTCCGTCGCGGTGATGTCCAGGGGCAGCGCCGAACCGCCGACGCTGTCCGCCGCCTGTTGCAACGCCGCCTGGGCCTGGGGCACATCCACGCACACTACGTGCGCGCCGTCCCGCGCTAATACCTGGGCAATCGCCAGGCCGATGCCACGGGAGGCGCCGGTGACCAGGGCACGACGTCCGGCGAAGGGTTTGTCCCAATTGACCGTGACTGGGCCGTCCACGGTTTTTTCCAGGCGCACCACCTGCCCCGACACATAGGCCGAACGGCGCGACAGGAAGAAACGCAAGCTGCTGTCCAGCGCGTCTTCAGCTCCCGGCGCCACGTAGATCAACTGCACAGTGATCGCCCGACGCAGCTCCTTGGCCAGCGAGCGCACCAAGCCTTCAAGGGCGCGTTGGGCGATGGCCTGGGGTAAATCCTGGCAATGTTCCGGCGCGGTGCCGAGCACCACCACGCGGCCGTGGTGGCCAAGGCGCTTGGCGTTGGCGTGGAAGAACACATACAGCTCGTCCAACTGTTGCAGGTCGGCCACGGCGCTGGCGTCAAATACGGCGCCCTGCACTTTCACCGTAGACGGCGCCTTGAGCGTGGCCGGGATGGCACTGACGGTGTCCGTTGCCGCGAAGATCCGCTGCACCTCGTCGGCCAGGCGCCCTGCCCCGGCGACGATCACCGGGTTGACCAAGCCCTGCTGGCCGCGGCGGTAGCGTTGCAATGGCAAGGGTTGCGGCAAGCCGATGGCCTGGGCCAGGCGACGGCCCCAGGCGGAATTGACGAAAGAAAGGTAGCTGTCGCTCATAGAGGGTTCCACTCAATCCTGCCGAGTAAACCGCCCCTTGTAGGAGCCGGCTTGCCGGCGATGGCGGTGCATCAGTCACAGAGGTGTTTGCTGACAGATCGCTATCGCCGGCAAGCCGGCTCCTACAGGGGGTGGGGTTGAGTTAGTTCACCGAGGCGTTTTCGCTTTGGCTGGTGCGACGTTTCGCCGTCGGTTCCAGCGCTTGCTTGCGCTGCTGCAACGCCTCCAGCAAGCCGAAGTCCTGCGGAAAGTCATCTACCTGGATGCCGTGGTCGGCGTATTCCACATAACGGCCGAGCAAGGTGTCCTCGTCATCGCTGATCAAGTCCAGCGCGCGCGCCTTGACACGCCAGGCGGTGAAGGCTGTGGCGGAGATCGGCATGGGTTCGATCACGCCTTGCTTGACCGCGGGCTTGAGCCGGGCATCGATCAGCTCGACCTGCGGCAGCAGGCGGAAACCCAGTTCGCCGTAGGCCAATTTGTCGATTTCCGGACGTGGGATATAGGAATTGGCCAGCAAGCGGTCGCGGGTTTCGCCCGGTGTCTGCACCACCTCGGCCACTTGGGCCAGCAGACGATCCGAGGGTTTGCGCAGTGGGATACCGAACGGGAACGTCAGGCCACGCAACACCGCTGCGGCAGGTTTCGACGGGTAGTTATCGAGCACTTCCGCCAGCGCTTCGTGGGCCCGCAGCAACGCGTCCTGGGCCGCCCAGTGCACCAGTGGCAGATCCGCCTGGGGCCGGCCATCGTCCTCAAAACGCTTGAGCACGCAGGACAGGATGTACAGCTGCGACAGAATATCGCCCAAACGCCCGGTGATACTTTCCTTGCGCTTGAGGGCACCGCCCAGCACGCCCATGGAAATGTCCGAAATCAGCGCAAGCACCACTGACAGTCGATTGGCCTGGCGGTAGTAGGACGCCAGCGCCGGGTCGGTCTTGGCCGGGGTAGAAATCAACCGGCCTCCTGTCAGGGAATGCACCGCAGCACGGACGGTATTGGCCAACACAAAGCTCACGTGGCCGAACATGGCGCTGTCGAAGGCTTCCAGCGCTTGACGTTTGTCCGGATTGCGCGCCGCTTCCATCTCACGGAATACATAGGGATGGCAGCGGATCAGGCCCTGACCAAAGATGATCAGGCAGCGCGTCATGATGTTCGCGCCTTCCACCGTAATGGCAATGGGGCTTTGCTGGTAGGCACGGGCCAGGAAGTTGTTGGGGCCCATGCAGATGCCCTTGCCGGCCACGATATCCATGCCGTCATTGACGATGATCCGCGCACGCTCGGTGACGTGGTACTTGGCAATCGCCGAGATCACCGACGGTTTCTCACCCGCGTCCAGAGACGCCACCGACACCTTGCGCACCGCATCGCAGGCATACAGATGTCCAGCCATGCGCGCCAAGGGCGCCTGCACACCTTCGAATTTGCCGATGGGCAGGCCGAACTGTTTGCGCATCGCGGCATAGGCGGTGGTGCCACGCACCGCCACCTTGCCCAGGCCGACGTTGGCCGACGGCAGGGAAATAGCCCGGCCGGCTGCCAGGCATTCCATCAACATGCGCCAGCCGTTGCCGACTTGTTCGCGGCCGCCAATCACCCATTCCAGTGGGATGAATACATCCTTGCCGGTGGTAGGACCGTTCTGGAAAACGGCATTGAGTGGCCAATGGCGGCGACCGCTGTTTACCCCCGGATGGGACGTCGGGATCAACGCACAGGTGATCCCCAGCGAGCCGGGCTGGCCAAGTAAGCCATCCGGGTCTTCGGCGCGAAACGCCAGGCCGAGCACCGTGGCAATCGGGCCCAGGGTGATGTAGCGCTTGTCCCAGGTCACCCGGAAACCCAGGACTTCCTGGCCTTCATGCTGGCCTTTGCAGACAATGCCCAGGTCAGGAATCGCCCCGGCATCGGACCCCGCATACGGGCTGGTCAGGGCAAAGCACGGGATGTCTTCACCCCGCGCCAAGCGCGGCAGGTAGTAATTGCGCTGGGCATCGGTGCCGTAATGCAACAGCAGCTCGGCCGGGCCTAGGGAGTTAGGCACCATCACCGAAATGGCGGCCGCCGAGCAACGCGTCGACAGCTTCATCACCACCTGCGAGTGCGCGTAGTGGGAGAAGCCTTTGCCGCCGTATTGCTTGGGAATGATCATGCCGAGGAACCCGGCATCCTTGGTGTACTGCCAGCCTTCGGGCGACATGTCCTGCCAGACCTGGGTGGTTTCCCAGTCGTTGGCGATATCGCACAGGGTTTCGACTTCGTTGTCGAGGAAGGCTTGCTCTTCAGCGCTCAGGCTGGCCGGTGCGGCTTGCAGCAGGCGCTGCCAGTTGGGCTTGCCGCTGAACAGCTCGGCATCCCACCACACGGTGCCGGACTCGATGGCGGCGCGCTCAGTGTCCGACATTGCCGGCATGATCGTACGAAACAAGCCCAAGGCCTTGCTGGTCAGCAAGGTACGGCGCAGGGGTTTGATCGTCATCAGCAACGCGGGAGCGACCACCAGTACCGCCGCGACTGTGGCGCCTAAACCGGCCACCACGTTGAACAGGTAACCCGCCGCCAGCCAGATCAGGCCTGCACCCAACCAATGAAGGGCAGCGGCTTGTCGATACGCCAGGGCAATCGCAGCTGCGAAACCCACCAATAACCAGATAATCATGGGGATACCTCAATTCGATTCAGGGCACGACCATTACGCTGGCCGCTCGATGTGAGCTGCGGCGTAAAGCCACACTACAAACTCGGAACGCTAAATTCAAATTTTGTTTTGAAATTTTTATTTAATGCTTGGGCGAAAAAAGAGTGGCTGAACACGTCAGCCGGGTCTGTCACTACGCTGGAAACTACCCATGAAATGAGGATGAATGCCTGGACGAAGGCACCAAGATGCGCTTGATGCCTCCCTGCCATCACTCTCCACAACGCATCAGAACGCGTAAGTGGCCGATACGCTGACCACATCACCCGACGACTCCGCCTTGCCATCGAGGCTTGCACCGCCCAGGCGATCAACGTTTTGAGTCTTGAGCTTGACCTCTTGCACGAACTGATGGGAATAGGCCAGGTCGACACTCAGCCCCTTGATTGCTTTCACGTCATAGCCAGCCCCCAACGACAGGAATGTACGGTCGCCATCCGGGATCCGCGGGTCGCGGGTCGAATTGCGTGTCGGCGTCTGATCAAGCGCGACACCCGCTCGCAGGGTCAGCTCGTCGGTCAAGCGATAGTCACCACCGAGGGAGTACATCCAGGTGTCCTTATAGTTATACGGGATAGACACAATCGTGTTGCCACCGGACTTGAGCGTCAGGTCTTTGAATGAGGACCACTGCGTCCAGGTCACGCTGGCTCCCAAGGTGAAACGATCGTTGAACTGGTGTACCCAGTCCAGACCCGCTGTGGCAGGAATATCCAGTTGGACACTGGCGTGCGCGCCGTCCGGCATGAGCTCCAACCCTGGATAAGCGGTGTTCACCAATGTACCGCTGCCGCCAAATGGGCTCGGCTGTGTCATCAGGTTGTAGGAAAACTGATCGGCGTACATGTTGTATTTGCCGGTCATCTTGTTCTTGATCTTAGCGTGGTAATTCAAGCCAAGCGTATCGCGCTCGGTAGGTTTCCAAACGACGCCGGTAAACCAGCCAGCCGAGATATTGTCAACTTTGACACGCATCAGCGCACTGCCGACATCCGACGGGAAATTGATCCCTCCCAGCACCGAATCGGACACTGCCGCGGCAGATAACAAGTCGACGTTCTGACTGACGAATCCCTTACTGTGCTGCACGATCACACCACCACCGATGGAGAATTGATCATTCACTTTGAAAGACAGGGACCCGGTCAAACCTACGGTTTCAATTTTGGTATCCACGGCAAAGTCGCGCAGTTTCGAGTCCTGGTCCCAAGTGGAACGCATACCCTGGGGCACCACCTGGCTCAAGCCGAATGCGAAGCGATCCCCCAGGGGCATGACCATGAAACCGGTCGGCAACCAGGCAGTAAACCCGCCTTGGCCGCCATCGTTGTTGTTGACCGTGGCCGCCGCAACATCGGGAAAACCATTGGCATCCAATGGCGTATTGGAAATGGGGTTGCCCGCATAATCAGAGGCATCGCCCTTGTACTTGATCTTGATGCGCGCGTAGTCGACGGTAAATTGCGCAACGTTGTGCTCCACAAACGCCATGGCCGCAGGGTTGTTGTATGCCGAGCTGGGGTCATTCTTGAACAGCGAACCACCGCCAAATGCCCGCCCCCAACCTGGCGCGCCGTAGGTCGGTGTCGAAAAACCACCGGCCTGCACCGGGGCGGTCGCCATTGCCCCGCCAATCAACGCCAGCCCCAACAAAACCTGCACATGTTGTTTCTTATTATTCATGCGGCACTCCTTATTGTTATCTCTCTGAGCCAGCCCTGCCGGTTCGTCTTTCGGCTTGCAATTCATGAACTGGCGCCCAGTCAAGGCGCCAGTTTTTCAACGGGTGATCAACCCTTCGTTCTTACGCGCGCCTCAAGGCACGATCGTCAACGCAGGGCTTGGGGTGACGCTCAGGCTCACCACGGTGCAACTGCCACTCAGGGTCTGGTTGGCAGCGGTCAGCACACCACCGCTGTAGCCCACGGTAATCGTCGAAGGGCCGCAATTGGAGGCTGGGTACAGAATCGAGCTGGCGATGGTATAGCCGACGTTTGTCACCGAACCGGCGGCAGGGCCGGTGGCAGTCAGGGTCCAAGGCAGACCGGTGATCTTGGGCAGCGCGCACAGGCCGCCACCGGTGACCGCGACGCCGGTGATCTTGGCAACGCCTGTCGCATCGACATTCCCGGTAAACGTGGCACCACAGTTAACGGTGGCCTGGAAGGACGAAGGCGACTTCACCGAGATGGTGCCTGGCGCAGTGAAGCTTGTGCTTACAGGACTGATGCTGTAGGCGTTCGCCATCGAAGCAGCACCCATGCAAACAGTCAAAGCAGTCAACGACACGAGGGTTTTCAAGCTTTTCATTGTTTTTCCTCACATGTTATGGCGAAGTCATTTCGCCAGGGGTAATGGCCATGAACGAGAGGTCACGGTGAAACTGCAGAACTTCCCTTTCCAGCCAAATTTCAATTCAATTACCGAAACACCATCTAACGCTTATTCAACAACTTTGAAGTTCGGCGGCATCTTGATCGACACCGTCTTGATCTTGCAGTCTTCGCCGATCGGGACATTGGCGGCTTCCAACTTGCCGGTGGCGTTATCCCAGGTACCGTCGGCGGTCGAGGGGCCGCACTTGCCGCCGAGGCCGAATGCATGCACATCGACGCTGATCTTCGACATGGAGCCGCTCTTGGTGTCTTTGGCTACTAAGATCCATGGCAAGTTGGTGGCTTCGACCCGGCTGCACTTGAGGCCACCGTCGAATTCAACTTTGTCGACGTTCACTGATGAACCATCGGCGGCGACCTTGCCGGCCACCTTGATGGTGCAGTCGGCACTGATCAGCGCGCCTTTGGAAAAGCTGATGGGCCCCTGGGCGGTAAACGCACTGCCGGCGGGTTCGATGCGCGCTGCCTGGGCCTGGTGATAGGCGATCAGGCCCAGCGCAGCCAATACGATATGTGTGGTGAATTTGGCAGGTGCTTGCATGGTGTACGTCCTTCCCTTTAATTATTTTTGTTCGGGTCAAACAACTTTCTGGCAACCGATCTGGAAAATCCCGGGCGATAGAGGCCTGCGCGGCACGCAGGCCCCGAGTACGCAAACAATGTGTTACATGAACTTAAAACGGTTTGGCGCTGTTGCTGTACTTCTCCAGGTACTTCAACCGTTGTGAAGGTTGAAGATTTGTAAGAGTGATATCCCCGGCATAATGATTCAGTACACGATGGTCCATGCGGCGGCGCCACAAGTACGGCACATACGCCCAGACAATCATGCTCGCGTAGCCATAGGGCAGTTGCGGCGATTCATCAAAGTGGCGCAACGACTGGTAACTACGGGTCGGATTGGCATGGTGATCAGAGTGCCGTTGAAGTTGGAACAGGAAGATATTGGTAACAATACGGTTGCTGTTCCATGAATGCCGTGGCGAGCAGCGCTCATAACGACCATTGGGCAACTTCTGGCGTTTAAGTCCGTAGTGTTCGACATAGTTCACTACTTCCAACAGCGAGAAACCGTAGATGCCTTGGATGATCAGGAACGGCACAACCGCCCATCCAAGCCAGGCGATCATCGCCCCCCACAACACCACGCTGTACATCCAGGCGCTCAGCACACCGTTTTGCCAGTGCCAGGCAGGTAGATCGAGCTTGCGCAGACGTTCGCGCTCCAGGTTCCAGGCCGAGCGGGCACTGAACCAGACCGAGCGTGGCAGGAACGCCCAGAAACTCTCCCCCAGCCGCGAACTGGCAGGATCTTCTGGCGTGGCAACACGTACGTGATGGCCACGGTTATGTTCGGTGTAGAAGTGCCCGTAGAAGGTCGGGGCCAGGGTGACCTTGGCCAAGAACACTTCCAGCGCATTGGGTTTATGCCCCAGCTCATGGGCCGTGTTGATCGCGATGCCAGTTGCGGCACCGGTCGACATGGCCATGCCCAGGTAAGTGAACCAACTCACTTCGCCATGCAGTTGAGTGCGTGCAGTGATGTAGCTGGCGGTATGGGACAACCAACTCGACGGTTCCAGGTTCGCGGTGGCCTGCAACAGCCCACCCTGGATGATCCAGTCGATACCGCCAGCGGCGAGCCAACCCGTAATCAGTACCGACGAGATGACAAACAGCACGCCGGTGTAGACGATCCAGCGGTAGTAACTTTGGGATTCAAGGTGGCTGACGGCTGATTCGGGCGGGTTGCTCACGTCTTCACCGAGCAGGCCGTCAATCAGGGGGATCAGGCCGAAGATCACCAATACACCGACCCACCAGAGTTGCTGGATACCGGTGGTAATAGCCAGTGCGCCAGACAACAAAGGGGTGGCCAGGGGCATGATGCCCAACCACCACAGGTGACGCTTGCCGTCGGTCCATACGCTTGGAGCTGCCAGTGGCTGATTCATGGCAGCCACCGATGCTGGGAAGCGGAAAACAGGTTCAGGGAGCGTTGACTGCTCCAGGAAATCAACCATGCGATAAAAGACGTTTTTTTCATTTTTATTCGCTCTTAGGCATTTCAAAAATCATTTCAAAATAAACATTGAAATATTTTTTTAAAGAAATAGCGCGGAATCGTTAGGTCGTCAACTACTTTTTCGAGGCCTTTTCTACGTGACTGGGCAGTCTCTTTTTCAGCCGCCTGGTCAGGTCTCTAGGGCAAGCATTTCGAACGGTACAACCCGCAGTGGACGACACGGTTATTTGCTTGCCAACGCAAACGGCGGATGCAGGATCGCAGCGGTTGGCGCTGGCCGCGCACGCTTGGCCAACTGTTGCACCGCCTCCACCACCCGCGCGGTGGCGGTGATCGGCAACATGTGCCCACGTCCCTCCACCACCTGCAGCTTCAGGCCTGGGACCTTGTCGGCCAGGGCCTGGCCGTGTTTGCGAAAGTCCAGGACCTTGTCCTGCGCGCCATAGATCAGGCTGATGGGCAACGTTAATTGCGGGTAGCGCTTGACCATGTCCGGCAGGGCGTCATTGACCAGGGAGATCTCGCTGGACGCGGCATAGAAGTTGTCGGGGCGCATGCCCAGCAGGCCACCTCCACGGGTGGCGAAATCGTCAGGGGCATTGTCTGGTGCGAACACCCCCTTGACCACCGCACGGCGCGTCAACAGGCCAATGGGCACCGTGAGGGTGTGAGACACCCAGCGCCGCAGCCAAGCCGGTCGCACCGCCAGTGACCAGAACACCACGGGCAACGTGGGTTGTGGATGGGTCAGTGGCGCCACCAATACCAACCCCGACACCGCATGGGGATGGTCGAGGGCCAGCGCCAGGGAAATCGCACCGCCCAGGGAATGCCCCAGCACCATGGGTTTATCCAGGCCGAGCGTATTGATAAAGGCCGCCACCTGACGCGCCTGGGCCGGCAGGTCCGCAGCGGTGCCTTTGTGGCGCGTGGAATATCCTGACCCAGGACGGTCAAGCGTGATGACACGGAAGTGTTCACGCAACTGCCCGGACAGTGCATACGTCAGGTTGCGACTGCTGCCCATCAACCCGTGAATCATCACCAGCGGTGGGCCCTTACCCTCTTCGTAGTAATGAAAGCGCTCGCCATCCACCTCCAGAAAGCGCCCGTTGCTCGGAACGGCGGCTTCAATGCGCCGTTTCATCCACGCGCTGAATCCCCATAAAACGGCGCTCGCGCCTATCAACACAGCCGCAGCGATAACCCATTCAACAGCCATAGCTCGGTCCTCTGCATCCCTGCTGCTGTCGACCCGACCGGAATTGATCAAGGCCTCAGCTATCGCCCATACCCTGGGCCTGAACATCGTGCTTGTCCGTCGGACAAATCACACATGAGGAGCCTGGGACTAGCGTAGGCGATATTTTCAGGTAGATTATTTAAAATCTTTTTTAAAATAAGTAATTCAATTTTTCTTTGCAATGGTGTTCTATCTAAAAGACACAACAAGAAAAGGAGCACACCCGATGCCCATGAAGGAATGCTTATGAATACCCAGAGCGACTCAATCGACATCGCGATCATTGGCTCCGGCTTTGCCGGGCTGTGCATGGCGATCAAGCTCAAGGAGGCCGGGTTCACCGACTTCTTTATCGCCGAACAGGCCGACACCCTCGGCGGCACCTGGCGTGACAACCACTACCCAGGCTGCGCCTGCGATGTGCAGTCCCATGTGTATTCGTTTTCCTTCGCGCCGAACCCGAACTGGACGCGGCAGTTCGCGCCACAAGCGGAGATCCGCGCTTATCTGGAGCAATGCGCCACGCGTTTCGAGCTGGCGCCCTACTTGCGTTTCGGCATGGGCCTTGAACGGGCAGTTTTCGATGAGCAACAACAGCGCTGGCAATTGCGCTTCAGCGATGGTCGCCAGGTCAGTGCACGGGTGCTGGTCTCGGGTATGGGCGGCCTGTCGCGGCCGGCGCTGCCGGATATTCCAGGGCTCGACAGCTTCAAGGGCAAGCGCTTTCACTCACAGCAGTGGGACCACGCGTACTCCTTGAAGGGTAAACGCGTGGCGGTGATCGGCACGGGCGCCAGCGCCATTCAATTCGTGCCGCAGATAGCGCCGCACGTGGCTCACCTGGACCTGTTCCAGCGCACGCCACCGTGGATCATGCCCAAGCCCGACCGGGCCATTTCGCCTTTGGAACGCTGGTTGTTCAAACACCTGCCTTTCACCCAACGCCTGGTGCGCAGCGCCTTTTATTGGGCGCTGGAGGGCCGCGTGGTCGGCTTTGCCCTGCACCCACGGCTGATGAAGATGGTGCAGAAAATCGCCCTGCGCCACCTGCGCAAACAAGTGGCGCGCCCTTCCCTGCGCAAGACCCTGACCCCGGACTACACCATCGGCTGCAAGCGCGTGCTGATCTCCAATGACTACTACCCTGCGCTGTCACGCAGCAATGTCGAGGTGGTCACCGACAATGTATTGCGCATCGAAGCCGACGGTGTGATCACCGCCGACGGTATCAAGCACCCGGCCGACTGCCTGATCTTCGGCACCGGCTTCCAGGCCACCGATCCCCTGCCCCGCGACTGCATCATCGGGCACGGCGGCGTGGACCTGATGGACACCTGGCAAGACGGTGCCCATGCCTACAAGGGCACTACGGTGCCCGGTTATCCCAACCTGTTCCTGATCGTCGGGCCCAACACTGGCCTGGGGCACAACTCGATGATCCTGATGATCGAAGCACAGGTGACCTACATCCTCGACGCGCTTGAGCAAATGCAGCGGCATCGCATCGCCAGCGTGGATGTCAAACCCAGCGTGGAAAGCGCCTACAACCAACAGCTGCAGGCCCAGCTCAAGCGCACCATCTGGAACACCGGAGGATGCCAAAGCTGGTACCTGGACCCACGCACGGGCAAGAACACCACGTTATGGCCGGGCTCGACCTGGCGCTTCAAACGCGTCACCCGCCAGTTTGCGCTCAAGGACTATGTGACCAGTCTGATGCCGGTCAATGCGCCCAACCGGCCTTTACCTACGCCCCATTCCACTGCCGAAGGGAGCTTGTCATGAAGTCATTCAACGGCCGTGTCGCGGCCATTACCGGCGCTGCATCCGGCATGGGTCGCGCCTTGGCAATGGCCCTGGCGCGGGAGGGTTGCCACCTGGCGTTGGCGGACAAAAACAGCCAGGGGCTGGAACAGACGTTGGCATTGATCAAGGCCTCAACCCTGGCACCGGTGTTGATCACTACGCAGGTGCTGGATGTGTCCGATCGCACGGCCATGGAGGACTGGGCTGCACGCTGCGCAGCCGATCACGGCCAGGTCAACCTGGTCTTCAACAATGCCGGGGTGGCCCTGTCGAGCACGGTGGAGGGCGTGGACTACGCCGACCTGGAATGGATCGTCGGCATCAACTTCTGGGGGGTGGTCCACGGCACCAAGGCGTTTCTGCCGTACCTCAAAGCCTCAGGCGACGGCCATATCGTCAACACCTCCAGCGTGTTCGGCCTGTTTGCCCAACCGGGCATGAGCGGCTACAACGCCACCAAGTTTGCCGTGCGCGGCTTTACCGAATCCCTGCGCCAGGAACTGGATATGCAGGGTTGCGGCGTGTCAGCCACCTGCGTGCACCCCGGCGGCATTCGCACCGATATCTGTCGCAGCAGCCGTATCGACGCCAACATGACAGGGTTCCTGATCCACAGCGAACAACAGGCCCGCGCCGACTTCGAAAAGCTGTTCATCACCGACGCCGACCAGGCTGCCAAAGTGATCCTGCACGGCGTACGCAAGAACAAGCGCCGCGTGCTAATCGGCCGCGACGCGTATTTCCTCGACCTGCTCGCCCGCTGCCTGCCGGCGGCCTATCAAGCGCTGGTGGTGTTCGCCAGCAAACGCATGGCGCCCAAGCCACGCACGCCGGTGTTTGAAACCAACGACGAGCCCCGTCTCTGAACAGGAGCACGCATTATGTTGCCGATCCGCCGTGACATCCGTTTCGCCCTGCCCGCCGAGCACATCAAGGACTGGCATGAACAGGGTCCGTTCATCACGCACTTCTTCAATGCGCTGTCGCTCCTATTTCCCCAGGGCGAACTGTTTTTCATGGACAGCGTGCGTCACTACCGCCAGCGTATTGATGACCCTGAGCTAAAAAAAGAGGTCCAGGGGTTTATCGGCCAGGAAGCCATGCACAGCCGCGAACACGTGGCCTACAACGACTTGCTGCAAGCGGCCGGGTTGCCGGCGCATACCTTGGACCGCCGATTGAAGTTCATCCTCGATTGGCAGAAAAAACACATGCCGGCGTCTTTCAACCTGGCCGTGACCATTGCCTTGGAACACTACACCGCGATGCTGGCCGAAATCCTGCTGAGCGATCCGTCTCGCTTCGGTGACTCACTCAAGGGCTACCAACAGATGTGGTACTGGCATGCCCTGGAGGAAACCGAACACAAAGCAGTGGCCTTCGATGTCTGGAACACCGTAATCAAGCCCGGCCCCATGCGCTATTTGCTGCGTACCGGGACCATGCTCACCACCACGGTGTTGTTCTGGCTGGTGGTGTTCGATTTTCACCTGCGCCTGCTGATCGCTGACCGCAAGTCTGGCGGGCATCTGAAAGGCTTCTGGCGCATGCTGAAATTTCTGTATGGCCCCAGGGGCGTGTTCCCACGGATGCTGGTGCCGTGGCTGCATTACTTTAAACCCGGCTTTCACCCCTGGGATCACGACAACCGTGCGCGCCTGGCCGGGATTGACGCCCTGGTCGAGGAGATCGAGCAGACCCAACGCGTGTATTAGGCTCGCGCCAAGGCAGCGCGCTCACGCACAAAACCTTCCAACTGATCGCCCGGCAGTGCCTTGCTGAAATACCAGCCCTGAATGATCAACTCGGCGCCGGTGTTCAGGAAGGCCAACTGCTCGGCGGTCTCCACGCCTTCCACCACCACGCCCAGGTTCAGCGCCTCACAGAAGCGCAACATGCCGGTCATGACCTGAGCGCCCTTGGGATCGTGCTGGGCCACCACGAAACTACGATCGATCTTGATGAAATCCACCGGAAACTGATGCAGGTAACTCAAGGCCGAAAACCCGGTACCGAAGTCATCGATATAGACCTTGGCGCCGATGGCTTGCAGCTTCTGGATAGTCTGGCGCGTGGCTTGGATATCGCTGACCAGCGCGTCTTCGGTGATTTCCACCGAGACTTGCCCGTGGGCCTGGGCCAGGATTTCTACGAGGCGCTCACCGTAGGCGGCGTCGGTCAAGGTCGCGCTGGAAATATTGATGGTCATCGGCAAGGCAAAGCCGAGCTTCTGCCACTTCTGGTATTGGCGCACCGCCTGGGACGCGACCCACACATCCACGTCCGGCATCAACCGCGCCTGGGCCAGCCACTGCAGGAACTCCCAGGGCGAATGCACCTTGCCTTGGGCATCGCGGGCACGCATCAGCGCCTCACAACCGGTGCACAGGCCGGTACGGGTCGAGACCTGTGGCTGGAATTCGAGGTAGAACTCGTAGTCGCTGATTTGCTGGATGCGGCTCAGTTCATTGGCCTGGCGCGCCAGGGCCTTGTGAGACGCAAGCACGGGGTCCAGCTCACGCAGCCGGCCCTTTTCTTCAAGACCTCGAAAGGTCATGTCCAGGGACTTGAGGTACACCGTGCCACCTTCAGTGGTCTGGCGATGGATCGCGTGCACATACGGCGCATACACCAACGTGCCGAGGCCCAGCAGCGTCAGCTGCAACGCCACTGCCGCGAGGTCGCCGTGCGTGCTCAGGTAGGCATTGAGCAGCACAGGCGCCGTAAACGGAACGCTGACCACCGCCGGCGAGACCCAACCCATCTGCACCACCGTCAACGCCACCATGGCGTTCAACGCAGGCACAATCAGAAAGGGAATGAACAAGCGCGGATTGAGGATGATCGGCAAACCGAACAACAGCACCTCACTGACGTTGAACAGCGACAGTGGCAGACTTGCCACCGCCAACAAGCGCATGGACTGGCTCTTGGAGAACAGCAAGATCGCCAGCAACAGGCATAGCGCTCCGCCCGAACCGCCGATAAACGCAAAGCTGCCCAGCAGGCCGCTGTTCAACAGGTATTTGAGCGGCTCGCCCGCCGCCGCCGCGGCATTGTTCAGCACCACCGCCTGGTCCAGCACATCGAACAGCGGCTGCATGGCATAGACACCGTGGATGCCGAAGAACCACAGCAGCGAATTCATCAGGGTCACAAACAGGCCGCTACCGTAAGGCGATTGCAAGGCATCAAGTACTTGTGGTCCCTGCAACTGCGCCACATAAGGCACCTGCAACAACACGGACAGCACCATCACCAACGCCAGCGCGGTGATCGCGCCAGGCACCACCATATTGATCGTGCCCCGCAGGTTGTGCCCTACCAAGTCCTCATTGACCAACCGAGTCCAGCGATAACGGTGCAGCCAGGCGATTGCCGGCACATTCAACAGCGGCGAGGCAATCGCGATAAACAGGACGAAGGTGGCTGAAGCCCGGGGGTATTCACGCAGGATAAACGTCGCCACCACCACATGGGCCAGGCACAAGAACGCTACCGGCAGTTGTGGCAGACGATGCTGGATTGCCAGCATGTAACCGATGGACGCAGCGACCAGCAGCGGGATCACGGAGCTGATCTGGTTATGCAAGCCAGCGAGGAACGCCACCACTTGCGCATCGAAACCCAGCACCCGCGCGCATTCAGACAGGATCAGGAAGCTTGCCGACACCAACAGGCATGGCAGGATCCACAACAAACCTTCGCGAATCGCTCGAAGAGACTCAGTGCTGGCCAAGGCAGCCAGACGTTGGGTGAAGAAAAGCTTGAACAGCGTTTGCGCCATGACCCATCCCTCTGCCCATCGCCCTCTGTCCCTGGAAGGCAGGGCCGGAAATACGGGGTTAACGCTACACGTCCTGGCACGATGAGCGAAAGCCTTTTGCCATTCATGCAGGTGTTTTTTCCGTAATGGATGACAGGCAATTCTTTAGATTCTCTAAATAATTGAATTTTCTTACGTGGACCACTGACCAAATCTGCTGCGGCGCGGATAGCCTACCTGTTATTGTTTTTACTCAACCTCATACTTGCAATGACCCACCGCCGGCTAGGCAAACGCGCCAGCCATATCCAAAGCCCGGCCATCGAATGGAGTAAGTCCTTGTCACCACCCGGCGATAACCACCAGTTGGCATTGAACAGGTTCGTCAACGAACACCCCGATGTCGCTGCAGAACTCGACACCCTGAACCCGCTCGCCGCACAAGCCAAGGGCGAAACCCTGGCGCAGTACCGCGCCGAACGGCTGCACGAGGCCTTCGAAGCAGAGGCCGAACGCCAGGGCCTGTTTGCCTGGGAGTTGACCCTGAAACTGACCGCCGAGTCGCCCGAAGCCTTTGAAACCCAACGCCTTGAAGTACACAAGGAAGTGGCACAGATGGCGGGGTTGAGCTGGGACGAGTACTGTCGGATGCATGATTTGGCCGGTTGACGCACTAGCCCATGAACCATAAGCACCGACGGGCTGCCAACCCCTCGCACAGCTCGGCAACATCGACGGTTCGCTGCTCAGGGTCCATGGCCAGTGCTGAACATAACAAGGGCCAGTACTGCCTGGGCAGTTGCCTGGGCCGCGGCAATCGTTGATTACGTTGACGCTCTACGGGCCGCCGTCCCTCTGCCATTTCGTAGAGCACTCGGGCCGCCCCATACAAGTCGGCGCTCGCCGACGGCAACCCGCCTGCCATCAGCTCCGGCGCTGCATAGGCGGGAGTCCAGGCATTCAGCCGGTTGCGGCTCAAACCTGGTAATCCAGCCTCCGCCTGGGCTTGCGCGTGACCCAAGCCAAAATCGAACAGACGTACCCCCTGCTCCCCGACCATGATATTCGCCGGTTTCACATCGCCATGCAGGACACCTTGCCGATGGGTGTAGGCCAGTGCATCCAGCAGTTGCAGGGCCATGGGTTGTAACTCCTGCCACGGCAATCCCTGAGGACATTCCGGAAGCACTCGGTCGAGCGTCAGGCCGGGCATCAGTTCCATGGTGAAGAACGCCACTTGGTGCGCCGTGTCTACCTCGAAAGAAAATGCACGTACCACATGGTCATGTCGCAGGCTTCGGGTCAGGGCGAATTCGCTGTAGAGCAGCACATGCGCGTCAGTGGACGCGGATAGGGTCTCGCTTAACAATTTCAGCGCCACGCGACAGTCTGGCTCGCCGAACGCTTCATGCAGCAAGTCCCGCGCGCGATAAACCACACCCATTCCCCCGGCACCGAGGATTCGCTCAAGCTGATAGCGCCCGGCCAGCACTTTCGGCGGGCCTGCCGCCGCGCTCATGGCCGGACCACCACGGCGGTCAGATCATCCCGTGCCGGCCCCAGCAGCACACTGCTGAACAACCGATCCACCACGTGCCGTGGCGTGCTCGCGCTCATGGCATTCCCCAATTCCCGGTGACTGAGCCCCTGGTACAGACCGTCGCTGCACAACAAAAACACGTCACCGGGCTGGGAACGCAGTTCCAGTATCTCAAGGCTCAATGGCTGCCTGGCACCCACCGCGCGGGTCAAGGCTCTTGCGCCAGGATGAGCCTGGGCGAGTTCCGGGCTCAACTGTTGCGTGTCTATCAGTTGCTGCTGCAAGGAGTGGTCCCGCGACAGTTGATACAGCCGCTGCCCTCGCCACAGGTAGCATCGGCTATCCCCGGCCCAGATACAGGCGGCGCGATCATGTGCCAATAACAGCACCACCACGGTACTGCCCATGATGCCCGCCACGCCATCGGCGGGTTGTAACTGGCTGTCGAGACCCCGTAGGCACCGTCGAACGGCCTCGATCCGTTGGTCGAAATCGCCTTGGCCTGGCAGTGCAGCAAGGCTGCGAACCACCCGTTGGCTGGCTACATTTCCGGCATGATGCCCGCCCATACCATCCGCCACCGCCCAACAACCCCGTTGCGGGCAATCGAGGAAGGCATCCTCGTTGCGTGCACGGCTCTTGCCTTGCGCCGTGCGCCCGGCACTCAGCCATGACTGCGCACCGCTCACAATTGCTCCGGCAGGCGGAAGGTGCGCCACGTCGCCATATGGAATGGGCTTGGGTCGCGTTGACTGGTGAGCAGGTAATTGGCCCGCAGGCCAGCTAGGTCAGCCTTGAGAACCTGCGCATCCCTGCCGCTCGCGGGCTCGCTTTGCATCAGGTCGAAAAACCGGAACATCGACCAGGCGCCACGGTCTTTCTCAATGCCCAATGGCCGCTCGGCACCGCGCTCCAGCACCAGGCTGCTGCGACCATTCTCCGCTTCACTCGGCCAATGGAACGCCATCGACACGATCGGGCCGTGGCGGTATTCCAACTGCTGATCACCCACCCGCAGCGTCGCCCGGCTGACGGCCTGGTCCAGGCTGTAGGGCGCCAGCGTGAACCGTACGGCCCAATCTCCCTGTTCCTCGGTAAAAAAACCTTGGCGAATGATCTGGGCCTTGGTCAGCTGTTCCAGTAACAGGCGCGACATCGGCAGGCTGCGCCCTTCTATCCCCCGCAGGCGATAGCGGTTGCCCTCGACGGTGACGAACGGCCGCAGGTAGCTCTCAAAAAAGCGCGCCATAGCACCCCGAGGCTTGAAAAACGCCTGGAAGTCGCCTAGGGCAACGTCACTGCCCGCATGCGCATCGAATGGGTAACGACGCTGAATGGCTTTCGCATAGAAGCCATAGACTTCGTTTTGATAGTGCTGATTTACAAACCCGTAGGCGCCATCGAGCAGTTGGCGCCAGCTTTGGTCGGCAATGCCTTCGAACCACCCTTTGAGCGGCTGCGGAAAGCGAGCCGCCGTGTCACGCAAGTTGCCCAGCAGCGGCTGCTGTCCATCCATCCGTTGCCTGGCCATTTTGAACGCTGCCTGCTCCGGTGAGCTGTCCCGGCTCACTGTCGACAATTGCAATTGCAGCTCATCCAGCAAGCGCAATACCTGCGTCAACTCGCCCCTTGGGTTCTGCTGTTCGTCGAGCAATTGATGCAAGGGCTCGAAACGGCGTTGCAAGGCACGCCGGGCATTATCAGGTAACACTGCTCGGGTCAGGTCCCTGGAAGTCACCGTGCCCAGCTCGCCGACTTGCTGGACTTCCGTTTCAAGTCGATCGGAAGCCGACACTAAGCGAGTGTTTTCGCGCACCTGCTGCAACAACTGCACCAAAGCCGATTGAGCCGATGTAAGGCTTGCAAGCTGTTCAGCGTCTTGTTGCAGGCTGCCACTTTCCCGCAGCTTGATCCGACCGAGAGCGTCGCTCCAGGCGTCGGCGTACTCACTGAAATAGCGCTGTTCCAGCGCCAGCATCAGCCTGCGTAGATCCATTACACTCAGGTCAGTACCCTCTCCAAGTACCCAATTGTCCTGAGCAATGGCATTGACCATCTGAGTACCCTGCTGTTCGAACAGCAGTAGGTATTTCTTGGTATAAAACCCCGGTATAGGCGGCTCGCCTCTGGTAAACGCCGGACCTTCGGCCAGGCGATAAGGCTCCAGGTTTCGCGCTTGCTCCCGCAGCGCCCTGTAGACCACCTCCATCAGTGACTCACCGCGTAATACCAAGCGAGCCTGGGCGACCAACTCTTCATTCAATGGCGCCTGAAACGGTTGTTCGAGGAGGCGTAAAAAGTGTTCATTCAAGCGCTTATTCGCCGAAGAGTCTCCCGACCACTGGCCAGACACATACTCTGCCAGCCAGCCCTTATCAAGCCGCCCACGCAGATTGAGCATCAGGTAGGCACGCAGGCTATCCAGCAAGTGTTCGCGGTCACCCAGGCTGCCTCGCACTCGCCCTTCGAGCAGGGTGGTCACGTATGGCAAAAACTGCTGCTGCAGGGCGTGTTCATAAGCTGCAGCCAGTGGCGGGCTACTCAGCGCCCCCTGATACAAGCCGGCCCGATCAATCCACCGTGCTTCGGCCTGCGGTGAAAACACTTGGGTTGCCGCCAGTCGACCGTCCAGCAGCGCCAGCAAAGCATGGCTCTCGTCCGCCCCTCGCGGCGGGGCGGGCTGGGTGCTGATCAGTCCCCGTAATTGCACTAGGCGCTGATGGTTGAACGCGTAACTGTGCGCCCACACTACCCCCACAGCCCCGATAACCACAGTCGCTGCCAGCGCCATCAATCCGTGGCGTCGGCGTATGCGCTGCCGTTCCGGATCAAGCAGCCCGGCCAGGTCGGCCTCGGCAAAAATCACGCGCTTAAACAGCCCCTGTACAAAATGGGGACGTACATCGACGGTCTTCGCACACGTCAGATAGAAACCTCGCAGAGCATTGATAGGCTGATAGCGATTGACAGAAAACGCCGCCTCGATAAACAGGCATAGACAGTCACCAATGCGTGCGACCTGCCGGGGAAAATCAAGCATGCGCCTTCGACGCTCGACATTTCGCTCGTGATGCAAGCGCGGAATCAACTCCCCACCCAGGCGTTGCAGCAAGCTCTCGAACACTGCTCTCACTTGGACGAGGTCGGTACCCAGATACCCTCCCAGGACCTGGTCTGCATCATCGCCCTGCTGAGCATCAAAAAACTCGGAAAACCCGGCCAACCGGTCAGACTGGGTCAACACCAAATACACTGGTACATCCACGTGCAGTGTTTGCTGGATATCCTGCAAGCGGGTACGCACATGGCGGGCATGACGTTCCAGGTCGTGCTCATTGCTGCTTGAAAGTGTGTCGACTGACAACGTGACGACTACGCCATTGAGTGGCCGCGACCTACGCCGCCGCTTGAGCATGTCGAGTAGGGTCGACCATCCCGCTTCATCCACTGAAGGGTCCGGCTGGCCCAGATAACGGCCCGCGGCCTCGACCAGTACGGCTTCTTCGGCAAAATACCACTCACACCAAGACGCGGCCCCCTGTGGCGCCGTTTCAGGGGAGTCCAGTGCAGACGGCAAGCCGCTGGCCGCCAGCAGGCTGGTCTTGCCGCTGCCTTGCTCGCCAATCAATAGATACCAGGGCAACTCGTCTCGCCAACGCTCGCTGCGCTCACCGTAGCGTCGTGAGGTTTTCAACGCCTGCAGCGCCTCCTTGAAGCGCTCCCGCACCTGTCGTATTTCATCGTTGATCAGTGCCTGCCGCTGATGACGCTCATGCTCTGCTGGCTGATTCAACCACACGGTACGACGCGCGCCCACCACGACCATCGCCAGCCCCCACAGCAATAGAAACCCGCTGATGGTCAGCAAACGGGACGTCGGACTTTGCCAGAAACGGTAGTCATCCACCGCCAGCAAGGGCCCGAAAAACCACACCAGCAGCGCACTGGACAGCACTAGGAGCAAGCTGTATACCCAACTTTTGCGCAGCACCGTACCCACTCCTTTGAAGAATGCGTTCATCCATTGCTCCCAGCGTTACGAGGGTGTCCGAGACAAGCCTGACACCAGAGGTTGAAGAGGTTGCAGCGCCGCCTCGCGCTCCTGGTTCAGCACCCAGGCAAACCCCGAATACATCACCAGTAAACAAGCCAGCACACAAATAACGACCCACATGACGGAGACAATCCGTATTCGTACCCGAGGAACTTTCCCTCTCTCGGGAGTGATGGATAGCGGCACCCGGTCACCTCGCACATGCCTGACCTGGCGGTAAACAGCATCTTGGATCGTTTCCAGTTGCCCCCTTCCCCGCTCCATGACGCGGTATTTGCCTTCGAATCCCAACGACAGGCACAGGTACATAAGCTCCAGCATGGCAATATGCTTGACGGGATCGCGGGACAATCGCTCCAGCAACTGGAAAAACTTTTCACCACCGAAGGTTTCGTTGTGAAAGCGGCTCAACAGGCTCTTCTTCGACCAATCGCTGCAACTGCCCCAAGGCGTGGTGACTACCGCCTCGTCGATGACACTGCACAGCACATAACGCGCCGACATCACCTGGCTGCTCTCTGCCCCCAAGTGCAAGGCATGGGCCTCAAATGCGCTGATGGACGATGAGAGCTGGTCATTGAGCGCTTGCAAGCTTTCCCGAGCGGGGCTGGCCTTGAGCTGGGCAATCTGCGACAAGAGCTCCCAGCCCGCTGCCAACAGCATGTTGGAGCCCATTTTGAAACGCTGCCCCGGGAGGTTGGCGGCGTAGATCATCCGATCTTCCAACTGCGCGAAGCGTGGCGGCGATGGGAAGTCTGTAACGGGTCCCAGCGCCGGCCCGAGCCCATCACGGTCAAGTAGTACGGTTTTTTCATCCTGCGGGTATTCACTGCCCTTCGTCATGGTATTCAGTTCCTGATAGCCCAGAAGTTGAGTTCTAGCTCCGCGAATTCGCCGCTCGCGTGGAAGGCAAAACCACCCGACTGCTCCAACTGCGCGATATCACGAGGACTGAGTTCGAGCATGAAATAGGTCTTGGCGGCGTGATACGGAATCTGCCGCGGCGCGACCGGCAGCGGCTGGACCTTGATACCGGCCAGGTGCAGGTTCACCAGCTCGCGGATGCGTTCTACGGGGCCGATCTTGAGATGCGCCGGCAAACGATGGCGAAGCTCTTCCGAATCACATTGGGCGGTGGCGGCCAAAATGAAGGTGGCGGTGCCGAGCAACTTGAGATCACTGACCGGGCAAACCAGCACCCCGTATTGCCGCTTTTGCAACGCCAACTCGATGGCATGTTGTTCCAGCACCGACGACAATACAGCGCGAAGCCCCTCCATCAGCCCACGAAAGCTCGCCCCCTGATCGCCATGCCGGTAGTGCACGGCAAGTTGTGCGCGCTTGTTGTCGTTGGCGAACGTCGACAGTTCGCCGAGGATCGAGAGCAACTCCCGATACAGCAGCTCCGGACGCACTTGAGCCTGCACCAGGTAGTGACGCAGGACCAACTCGGCACGATTGATCAGTTGCAGCATCAGAAAGTCGCCGACCTGTGCTCCTGTCGAGGCACCACTCCCCTGGATTCGCGTTGCAATCGCATCGCCACGCGTCGCCAGCAGACTGATCACCTCCTTGATGCATGACGGCACATATCCGGCGCTCTGGAGATAGATGAACGTCGGCACAAAGTCCGCATCCAGGCTTACGCCATCCTCGCGAGTCGAATCTTGCACTTGGGCGACCTGGAGCTTCACGTAGAACGCATCACTGGGCCCATCGCCCAGCATCAGCCGAAAGTCCGGGTGTGCACAGTTGATCTGGCAACGAGAATCAACGCCGGCGTTGGAGTCGCCGATTTCCGATTCACAGGCGACGTAGCGTGCCAGCACATCGCTTTGCTCCTTCCTGCGCACCTCAACCTGATTCTCGGTCGCCAGCGGCAACGCCAGATAAACAGCTTGCCTGCCCGCATTGGCAGGCACCTGCAACACCAAAGGCTCCATCGCGCCGCTCAACTCAAACAAGCTGCCGTCCGGCAATACTCCGCTGGCCTGGTTGACAACGACCTTGCCCAGGTTGAGGTACTGCATATCGATGTCCAGGGTCAGGAACCCCCACGCATCACTGCTCAGCAACCGAGTTCGGTTGAGCTGTCGATGGTAGTAGCGGTCATTGTGTTGCAAGTGCTGGGGCCGCAACAGCATGCCCTCTTGCCAGACAACGTTATGGACCTGCATCTCAATTCTCCGTCCTGTCTGTCTGAGGGGTTGCCATCCGTAGCCCCGTCTGGTCCAACACAATGTCGGCACGCGTAAATTGCCCCGGGACTACCGGCAGCACGAGCCGCCATTGCACATGAGGCAAGTCGCGATACGCCGCCAGTACGCCGACATAGCGGCTATGCGGCTGGACACTGAGCTTGAGTGCCTGCCGTTCACCAGGACGCAATTCCAACTCCTCGCTGCTGACCCAATCCTTGGAGAGTGTCTGTTCGGAGCGGTCGTAGAGGCTGAAAAAATCGGCATTTTCAAAGGCCACGGGGTGCCGTAGTTCAATCAGTTGCACTACCACGGGAGAGGGGCGACCGTGCAGGTCGGGGTTGACTTCGTCACCTGCGATCAACGTCAAGTCCAGTTTGGTCAGGGTCGAAAAAGGTGAAAGGCTGCTACATCCGGCCAACAGGCACAGTGCTGACAGCATTGATAGGGCCGCAACTCGGCACGCGAACATCATCCTGGGCACCCCACATTCAGGGCGCAAATCAGGCGTACCTGCTCCTCATAGGCACTGGAAAAATCGTTACGCGACCACTGATGGCCCAAGGGATCTTCGTCAACCAGTCGTCGATAGTGGCGTTGGTATGCCCGCCAATAAGCTGCCTCGGTGAAAAACCTGGGTGGCTTGCCCTCGCGCTCGAAGCACAGCAACAAATGCCCAGGCGCAAAGGCTGCCAATGCACCCCGCACCGCGGTCCGACAAGCCACGGTCATGGCCACTTGATGAACTTGCAGGTCTCGACAGGCCTGGGCGACGGCTTGCTCGGCAGCGAGCTCTCCCGGGGCACCAGCCCGCAGTAGTGACGCCATGGCAGCCTGGCTGTCGGCGCAAGCTTTCAGCGGGTTGAGGATGTTTGACACTGGGGGGGTCAATGCAATGTTGATCTCGCTGTTCAGCTCATCGCGGGTTCGTAGGTTTTGCTGCAGCCCTTCGATGACTTGTCTGAACAGCCCGGCCACCTTGATCGCGAGGGCTTCGCGGCCTGGCGTATCAAGCGTATCCACTTGCACACCCAATGCTTGCGCAAACTGCGGCCAGAACACCTGCGAGGCAGCAGGCAAGGCCATGGCGGGTTCGGGAGGTATCTCTTTCCTGTCGGGTTCAGCCCATGTCGGTACGATCAGATGATCGCGATCCACAGGCCCTTGAATGTGCGATTGGAAAGTCACCTGCGTTGACGTATCCAGGCCGTCCAATTCTGCCGATGAGCTGACACGCATTTGCTCGCGATCCAGCGCGTCAACAGGGTCAAGCCCGAGGAACGCGTCGTCTGGAATCACATCATCCCCAGCAAACGACCGCCGTTCATTTGCCACCAACCGGGCACGAATTTCCAACCGTCCCAGTTGGTACACTTCACCCTCAGTGATCAACCGCGCCTGCCCTTTGCCCAGGCGTTCCATGCTGCCTGAAACACTGATGCCGTTGCTGCTGATATCCGTCAGGTAGTAGTGGCCTTCTCGATAACTGACCAAGGCGTGATGACTGGAGATCAGGCGGTGGGTATCGGGGATGATCCAGTCACAACCCGTCCCACGGCCGATCACACCGCCAACACCATCAAACGCCTTGCGCGCCAGCGGTTCACTATTCACGCCACTGCAGACTTCAAACACTAATTGCATGGCAGAGCTCTCCTGCTCACTGCCCACGACGTGTCGCCTGGGGGTCACCCAACGGACGGTAGTCGGCATCATCAAAGACATAATTGGCGTTACAGCCGCTCAACAAACACAGCACAAGCACCAGGGCTTGCCACGGATGAAAAAACATCAGGTATCTCCCATGAAAATCAGGTGCCCACACTTCTTCCATTCAGCCTTCCTCACGGACATCGCCAACGGGAATCTTCAGGCGCGCCAGGCGATAGAGCAGCGTGCGGCGGGCGACACCCAGCTCACGCGCAGTTCGGGTGCGATTACCACGGTTCTTGTGCAGACAATCGATCAGGAACACCCGCTCTACCCGCTCCAGACGTTGGCGCAACGTCGCATCGACGGAGTCATTGGCTGGTGGCGCAGGCAAGGAAAGATGCACCGGCAGGATCACCCCGTCATCGCAGAGCAGTACCGCACGCTCCACCAGGCATTTGAGCTCACGAACATTGCCGGGGAAGGCGTAGCTCGACAGTTGGTCAAGGGCCGCGCTTGACCACGACACCGGCACACGTCCAAGTGCAATGGAAGCTTGTTGCGAAAAATCCCGCGCCAACAGCAACACATCGCCGTCACGCTCGCGCAAGGGCGGCAGTTCGATGGGGAATTGCGCCAGCCTGTAATAGAGGTCTTCGCGGAAACTGCCTTGGGCTACCATCGCGCAGAGGTCACGATGTGTCGCAGCAATGATGCGCACGTCAACCTTGTGTGCCGCAGTAGCGCCCAGCGGGCGAACTTCGCCTTCCTGCAGGACCCGCAGTAACTTGGCCTGCAGCGACAGCGGCATATCGCCGATTTCGTCCAAGAGCAGCGTGCCTCCATGCGCCGCGTCAAACAGCCCCACATGGTTGCGTTCAGCTCCCGTGAAAGCCCCTTTGCGATAGCCGAACAACTCGCTTTCCAGCAATCCTTCGGGAAACGCCGCACAGTTTTGCACCACGAACGCTTTGCTTTTGCGCGGACCTGCAGAATGGATAGCCCGTGCCACCACCTCTTTGCCTGTCCCCGTCTCGCCGCGCAGCAATACGGTGTAAGGCGTCTGCATGACCTTACCGATCAGGCGGTACGTCTGATCCATCGCCGTACTGCTGCCGATCAGCCCAAACTCCGCTCGAGGGGCCGGTTTACGGTCATTCAAAAGGGCGATACTTCCTGTGGAACACTGACTCTTCAGTAGAGTCCGCTGCATCAAGGCAAAACTTCCCAGCTGGCTCAAAGAGAGGGAGTAGTCGTGCAAATTTCTCCGGCATTGGCTGGCAAGCAGCAACACGCCGTTGATGGCCTTGTCGCGGTTGAACAGCGGCACACACGACAGCGCTTCCCAGGGAGTCTCCAGTGCTGGCAGAAACCCGCACTCGTACACGCTGCCGGCGAGGTCCTCCAGGCTAAGAGCCGTTTTATGGCTGAGTACATAGTGCAACACCTGCTCATGCTGAAAGTCCTTGGTTCCGACTGGATCGCCGGAACAAAACACTCCGAGCAAATGCTGGGCAATCAGTTCGAGTCGGCCAGTGGACTCATCGCGCCAGTACCACTGACTGAGTTCGCATTGGCTCAACTGCGCCACAGCCGCAACACAGAGCCCGGGCAAGGTGATTTCGTCGCCATCGGCACCCAAACGAACGAACCAGCCTAGCAACGCGTCGAGGTATGCCTGTGATTGGGGCTCCTGGGTGGGTCGGCTCTCCCTCATTGGCTGAACTCACAGAGGGGAGAACCATTCTCCGTCAGGTACGCATGCACATGCGCCAAGGGTTCGTCTTGAGCCATCGCCGCCAGCAAGCGATCCACCACCTGCGGCAACAAATGGAGTTCGATCCATTGGTCAAGGTAGCGAGCGCCGCTATCGCTATGGGCGCAACGCTTGGCCATGTGTGCAACCAGCTCGGGCGTATAGCTGAACGCCAGCTTGCGCAGATGCAACCGTTGACCCAAGCGTTCCAGCTTGAGTCTAGTCAAGTCATGCAGAGCCTCACCCGTCACCGGGTAATACGGCACGACGCGCATGCGAGCCAGCAATGCGGGTTTGAAGTGGTCGCGCAGCAACGGACGGATCGCCTCTTGCAGCACTGGCACTTCAGGTCGCGCGCCGTCTGCGCACAGTTCACCGATGCACTCGCTGCCCAAGTTGGACGTCATCAGGATCAGCGTGTTGCGAAAGTCAATTTCCCGGCCTTCCCCATCATTGGCCAGGCCTTTGTCGAAAATCTGATAGAACAGGTTCAAGACTTCCGGGTCGGCCTTCTCGACCTCGTCGAGCAACACCACAGAATACGGGCGTTGACGTACGGCTTCGGTCAGCACACCGCCCTCGCCGAAACCGACATAACCGGGCGGTGCGCCAATCAAGCGAGACAGTGAATGTTTTTCCTGGAACTCCGACATGTTGAGGGTGGTGACAAAACGCTCACCGCCATACAACAGATCGCCCAGGGCCAGCGCAGTCTCGGTCTTGCCCACGCCACTTGGGCCCACCAGCAGGAACACACCAACCGGGCCTTCGGCCTTGTTGAGCCCTGCTGCAACGGCGCGCAGGTTGCGGTCCAGAGCCTGCACCGCTTGTTCCTGGCCAAGAATGCGCGCGCGTAGGGCATCGGCAAAACCCAGCACCCGTGTACTGTGCTCACATGCCAACTGTTCAACCGGGATACCGGTCCAGCCACTGATGACCTCCGCCACCAGGTGCGGGCATACCTGCTGCGCCGATGTTTGTTGCTTCTGCCAGCACTGTTCCAGAAGCTGGCGCTCGCTTTCCATTTCCTCCATGCGTAGGTTCAACCCGTGGAGTATTTGCTCATCCACGGGAAACCCTGCATCCCTGTCACGACCTATTGCCTGATGCTGCCGCACGCCTTTCGCCTGTTCCGCATAGAGGCGTTGCAACTCTTCGGGCGCCGCCTCCCTACGGGTACGCAAACGAGCGCAAGCGGTGTCCAACACATCCACCGCCTTGTCGGGCAACTGGCGCCCGCTCAGATAACGGGCACTCATCTGCGCCGCCGCCACAACCGCATCGTCCCGCACGTAAACGCCATGGCTGCGTTCATATACCGAGACCAGTCCGCGCAGGATCGAAACCGCCTGCTCGACACTGGGCTCGCCAACCAGTACAGGCTGAAAGCGCCGTGCCAACGCCGGATCTCTCTCGAAGTACTTCTTGTATTCCGACCAAGTGGTCGCAGCGATGGTGCGCAATTCACCACGGGCCAAGGCCGGTTTCAGCAGATTAGCCGCATCAGACCCACCCGCCGGAGCGCCCGCACCGACCAACGTATGCGCCTCATCGATAAACAGGATCACCGGTTTGACCGAGGCATTGACCTCGTCGATCACGCCCTTGAGGCGCCGCTCAAATTCACCCTTGATGCTGGCTCCAGCCTGGAGCAGCCCCATATCCAGGGTCAGCACCCGCACATCCTTTAGAGCGGCTGGCACCTGCTCGGTGGCAATGCGCAGCGCGAGGCCTTCGACAACGGCCGTCTTGCCTACACCGGCTTCGCCGACAAGTATTGGGTTGTTTTTGCGCCGGCGCATGAGAATGTCGATCAGTTGGCCGATCTCAGCTTCGCGGCACACCACCGGATCGATACGGCCTTCAAGCGCCAGGCGCGTCAGGTCGTGAGTGAAGTGCTCCAGCAATGATTCGCTCGTCGGCGAAGGATCCGCGCCAGGCGACTGACTCGACACAAAGCCCAGTAAACGCTGCGTATCCAAGCGGTTCAACAAAACCTGATAGGCACTCCCCGCATGGTGCAGCGGGTGACGCAGCAGTGCCAGCAACAGCGCGCCGTGATCGACTTCAGTCTGGCGCAGTTCCAGATGGGCAACCATCAAGGCCTGCTGCAGCCATTGCACAAGCGATTGGGCAAACACCGGGTTGCGTGATGCGCTCGCCTCCCCCTTGGGCTGCAGTGCCGCTTGCAACTCACCCACCTCAATGCCTGCATCTGCCATAGCCCGTACGAGAAGGCCGTCTTGATGCTCCAGCAAGGCCAGCAACAAGTCTTCCACCAGTACTTCTCTGCCGCCGCGCGTTACGCAACGTTCAGCAGCGCGCACCAAATCCCGACGGGCCTGGGTGGTCAATGTCTGAATAAGTTGTTGCAGATCCACATTTATCATAATGATTCATCCCTCATGAGCGTTGCCCGGCACCATGACCACCCCGTCGGAGCAGTCATGCGCCAGCCACGTGGTCCAGCCGAGGCGACAGACGTTGTGTTCGCCAATGTGCAACGGTCGGATCTCTTCCTTGGCCAGCACCAGCCGCACGTCATAGTCCAGTGGATCCCGAGATGTGAGGCGCACCAATGAACACAGCAGCGGGTAGTCGGGCCCAGTGGGCAGAAAGCCATGGAATTGCTGCCAACACAGGCCCTGCAGATGCACCCTGAACTTGCCACTACAGTCGGCAACCTGACTGCCCAATACCTGGTCACGGCCAAGTACGCTATTCGCGGTGCCGAGCCGATTTCGCTGTGCGTCAGCGATTGCAACCGTACGCAGTACCCACTGCTCAATGAACAAGCGGTGGTGTTTGAAGTAGTAACGCAACACCGTCTCGATCAAGGCTGCCGAATGCGCCCGCAGGCTAAGTAACCCCAAGTAAGGCAACAGCCGCTCGCAGTTCAATTGCGCGACACTGCGAATCTGCTGGCCGCTCAGGCCGATCAACGCGAACATCTGCTCGGATAACGTGTCACGCGCGCCTGCCTGGAACCGCGCCCGGTAACGGTACTTGCGCCAGATGGGTAGCATCAGTCGTTGCAAACGGTGATGAAACACGTCCAGAAATTCTCGCGTAGTACTGCCACCCACTCCGTCGGCACACGCTTGTTCGCCATAAAACGCCGGCAAGGGCGACCCCGCGCCACACAAGCCCAAAAGGTTGAGGCGAAGACGCGCGCGCAACTGCCCGTGCTCAATGAAAAACTCCACCCGGTCAATATCGTGACCGGGAAAGCCAAGACCTGGATTGGCTTGAAACTCCAACAAGTCATACAACGCGTCGTCATCCGACAGGGGATGGGCTTCGCGCAAGCGGTTGATCACCTGCAAAACCGCCTGGAACAGCGAATACTCGCGGATGCCCCGGGACAGTCGCGTCAAAGCAGGGGCTGCTGCCCCATCCGTGGTGGCCATAGGTACACGTCTCCTTGTGTGCTGATGACTCTTAGTTCGTGGTAGGCGTTGAGACTGGCGTAAAGCGCGAAGAACTCGTTGAGTACCGACGCGAAGACGAATACTTCGCCATGCCCCAGAAAGCCTTGGGGGTCGATGCTCAGATCAATTCGTATCCCCCGAAACGGCAAGCCCCGTTGCAATCGGTCGACCGCCGTATGACTGACGGATCGCATTGCGCCCAGCTTCCTCTCACTGACCTTCTGCGCTTGCCGATCGTGGTAGCGCGGTAAGTCATAGGTTTGAAGGATTACCTTCAAGGCGTTGATGTCGCTCAACGACAGATAGTTGAGCGACAGGTTGCTGATCAATCGCCAGAGAAAATCCTGATCCAGGGGTGGCGAAAAACTGGCCGTCGGTGCGCAGATGTTCCGAAACGACAACCCCTCTGGCGTCTGTTCGCAGGGCAGGTTTATGTCCCCAAGCTGCAACAGCCGAGGTAGGTTGTGATTGGTACACGTCAACTCGATCGACAGTGTTTGCTGCTCTGACTCAGGACCGTTACCAAACGCAAGCCAGGTTTCAAGCCCTGCATGCTGTGCCGATGGCCGTTGACGAATGCTATAACTCACCGGGCTATCCGCCTGGTCGGTGTCGCCACCATGTTCGAAGGATTCGAAGGGCACGTAAGCCTTGTATCCACGCCCACCCGGTTGCCACCCTGTGACACTGTCGACGGAAAATACACTCGCGTTTTCCCGTGAGTATTCGCCAGGGACGAGCAGATACTCATCCTGCTTGCCGTCCAGCCGGATGGGCACCGCATCATGCTTGAACAGGTTCACGATAGGGGTGCAGTACAGTTTGACGTTCTCCAAGGTGGGCTGCTGGGACTCACGCCATGGAGTGCGCAACTCGAAGCGCAACATCACCCCACGCACCTGCTTGAGCAATTCGCCAGGTAATTCCTGCAGCACGCCCAAGCCCCCGACATCGACAAACAGGTACTTGTCAGGAAAGGCAAAATACTCCTGCAGGTGGCGATACCCTGGAAAGGTATTTTGCGGATACGGGATCAACGCCTGTTCCTCGCTGAAACCCACCGGCTGGACCTGGTCGGCGCCCAGCCGCAGTGATAACGCCTGGCCATTAACCCCGTTGACCGGCAGGCCATCGTGGCCCAAAGGTAGCAACTCAATACCGTCAAGATGACGCAGCAGGCTCAGGTACAGCTCCTGGCTGATGTAGCGATCTCCGGCGAGATGCAGACGCAACTGAGTGAAGGTCCATTCACTGAAATTACCTTCGGCGCTCATGTCCAGACGCAGGCTCAACTTCCCCCGCCCTGCCTGGGTGCCGTACTCCAACGCGCTCAGTTGCAGCGGTAGAACCTGCGTGGCATAGCAGGTCCGAAAACGGCACCGCTCGCCATTGACTGCGGCGCTTTCGACCGGCGTGTCCCTCGCCACCCACACGTCAGGACCGGAGTGTTTCAACGGATCAAATTGCAGCATGCTGAACGCGGGCATCGGGCGCATGTAGTTGGGCCAGAGCAAATGCATCAGCGAATGTGTCAGTTCTGGAAGCTCGTCATCGAGCTTCTGGCGCAAGCGACCCGTGAGAAACGCAAAGCCTTCCAGCAGCCGCTCTACATCCGGATCTTGACCCGACTCTGCGAGAAAGGGAGCAAGCGCAGGATTGCGCTCGGAGAACTGACGACCGAGCTGGCGCAACGCACTGAGCTCGCTTTGGTAATAACGATTAAACGACATCCGGCAAGACCTCTACCCGACCGGAATCGCATAGCCGAGCGGTGAACACCACGGGGCGCTGGGTGCCCTTGATCATCAAAGTAGCTTCAATGGCGAAGGCCAGGGCCAGTGGGTCGTGGTCCCTCGGCAACGTCTTGACCCGCACATCCTTCAAGCGCGGCTCGTAGGCGCGAATGAATCGCTCGATCAACAAGCGTGACTGAGACAATGACTCATGTAGGCTCTGGTTCATGTCATTGAGGTCGGGCAAGCCGTAATCGGGCAGCGTCTGCAAACTGCCCGCACGGATGCTGAGCATTTTTCCCAGGTGGATCGCGACGGACGTCACGGCACTTGCGGGAGTAGCCGGGCGCTCAAGGCGCTGGAAAAGACTCTGGTGGTTGGGCATTACCTGGCCTCTGCTCATTCTTTGTCGAGCTTGCCGACCAGGGACAATGTGAAATCCGCCCCCATGTACTTGAAGTGCGGGCGCACACTCAGGTTGACTCGATACCAGCCGGGCTCGCCGTCGACATCACTGACAACGATGCGGGCCGCACGCAAGGGGCGCCGCCCACGCACTTCGGCGCTGGGGTTTTCCTGATCGGCGACGTACTGTCGAATCCACTTGTTGAGTTCCAGCTCCAGGTCGGTGCGCTCCTTCCACGACCCCAATTGCTCACGCTGCAGGACCTTGAGATAGTGGGCTAGGCGATTCACCACCATCATGTAGGGCAGTTGGGTGCCCAGACGGTAATTCAGCTCCGCCTGCTTGCCTTCCGGACTAAGACCAAAGTGTTTTGGCTTCTGGACCGAACTGGCGGAAAAAAACGCTGCGTTGTCGCTGCCCTTTCGCATCGTCAGGGCAATGAATCCCTCTTGCGCCAGTTCGTACTCCCGGCGATCGGAAACCAAGACTTCAGTCGGAATCTTGGTTTCGATTTCACCCATGCTATGGAAGTGATGCAACGGCAAGTCTTCCACCGCACCACCGCTTTGCGGGCCGATGATGTTCGGACACCAGCGAAACCGCGCGAAACTATCGGTCAGGCGTGTGGCAAAAGCGTAGGCCGTATTGCCCCACAGGTAGTGTTCATGGCTGTTGACCACGTTTTCCTGGTAGGCAAAGGTCTTGACCGGGCATTCAAGGGGATCGTAGGGCGTACGAAGCAGGAAACGCGGCACGGTCAAGCCGATATAGCGTGAATCTTCGCTTTGGCGAAAACTTTGCCATTTGGCGAATTGAGGGCCTTCGAAATGGTCCTTCAGGTCTTTGAGATCCGGCAGACCGGTGAAACTTTCCAACCCGAAGAACGCAGGCCCTGCAGCGGCGATAAAAGGCGCATGGGCCATGCAGGCCACACTGGAAGCGTACTGCATCAACTTCACGTCGGGGGCGCTGGGAGACAGAAAGTAATTGGCGATAATTGCGCCCACCGGCTGACCACCAAACTGACCGTATTCCGCACTGTAGATATGTTTGTACAGACCGGACTGGATCACTTCAGGTGAGTCCTCGAAATCTTCCAGCAGATCTTGCCGAGAGACGTTCAGCAGTTCGATCTTGATGTTCTCGCGGAAGTTGGTGCGATCAACCAACAACTGCAGGCCTTTCCAGGAAGCTTCCAAGGCCTGGAAATCCGGGTGGTGCAGGATCTCATCCATCTGAAGACTAAGCTTCGTGTCGATCTCGGCAATCATCCGGTCGACCAGCCGTTTCTTGACGGGCTCGCCTCGGTTCTGCGGTTTGATCAGCTCTTCGATGAACGCCGAAACACCACGCTTGGCAATACCATAGGCCTCGTCGTCCGCACTCAGCAGAGTCTGGGCAACGATGTTATCGAGAATGCTGTATTGATGAGCGGTTTGTGCAGGCAGTGAGTGCTGTTGTGTCGTCATGAGCTCAGTGTCCTTTTACTGAAAAATGTCAGGCGTCAGGTGTATCCAGTCCCAGCTCAGCCAATACCCGAGCACGGGAATCGTCATCGGCGAGGGCCTGTTCGATAGCTTTGCGAAAGCTCGGCGTGTTGCCCAATGGTCCTTTGAGCGCCATGAGTGCCTCGCGCAACGCCATCAGCTTTTGCAGTTCGGGAACCTGCTCTACCAGGTTCGCCGGATTGAAATCCTTCATGGAATTAATGCGTACCTGAATGGCCAATTCCTCAACACCCGCATCCTCCTGCAGACGGTTAGGCACGTTCAGCGTCAGGCTCAATGCCTGTTTGGCCAACACGTCATCCAGGGTGTTCTTGTCGATCGCAATAGGCTTTCGATCTTCGAGCTTGCGCACATCTTCACGCTGGGTGAAATCGCCCAGCACCAACAGTTTCAACGGCAGTTCGACCTCTTCCTGCGCACCGCCCAAGGCGGGCTTGAAAGTGATGTTGATACGTTCCTTGGGGGCGACCGAACCTTCTTTGGCCATGGTGTTTCTCCTTACTCAGTGGCTCGAAAGCCTATTCAAGTACCGCTTCCAGATCGAAGAGGCACAGCCTGCGGTGGGTGTCTTCCTTGCGCTCGAGCACGGCGTGGTTTTGTGGCAACAGATCACAGCAGCGATACAGAAGCTGGGTTACCTGAAGGGCCAGTTCCGGCTCCCAACGTTCAAGACCTGTGTGTTGCAGTTCGTGGTCCAGATGTTCGAGCTGGATCTTCGCCAGCTCGTGCTTGCCGGCTTGTACACACAGCCTCGCCTGGGCAAGCCGCCAATGAAATCGCGCGCGCTCGCTGCGAGCGGCATACATGCCTTTTTTGAGTTCATGGATTGCGGCTTTGAGCCCGTCCTTTCGCAACCGGGGTGCCACTGCCTGCAAGGCGATCTCCCAAGGCTCGGCTTCGGCATCAATCATCACTGCGGCTGGTTCGGGTATTTGCAGACGACGGCTGACCTGCTGCGTGATCCAGTCACGGCTGGCGGCATCGGCAAAAGGAATGCCGTCGTGAAAACAGAACGACGGCAGGTCCGGCAGACGTTGCAGCAGCAAGGCGAAGGTCACTTCCAACTCAGTCATGGCCTGTTCCGCCTGCAAGGCGTCCAGGCATTGCCAGAGCATATGCAGTCCGTCGAACCAGAACATCGCGCCGGCGAGACTGGTTTCGAGTTCCAGTATCAGGTCGGCGTAATGCCCCTGAGCAAAACGCTCCTGATAACGTTTGAGCTTGTCAGGCGCAGGCCCGCGCAAGGCGGTAATCCGCTCGCTGTCGGCATCCGGATACCCGCTCAGTACGAGCCAGTTCAACGTTCGGTTGAGGCGCAAGGCACGCAGATCGGTGGCGTTCTGACGCAACCACCAGGCACACAAGGAGCGGGCCTGCTCCTGCAGAGTGCGTAGCAATTTGTTGGCGTCTTTTTCGTTGTCCACGACCGCTTCAGGTTTGAATAGTTGGCTGGTCGCGTGCCTGACCTGCGCTATGACACCGCTCATCCCTGCCGCCGGAGCATGGTCCTGAACAGCCAGCTCCAGCCGCTGAGCCAATTGCCTGCGGATCGGCAGCAGCAAAGGCGCCTCATCTCCCAAGTGCCTGGTCCATACCTCATCGAGGCAAACCAGTTGCTCAAGTACTGCACGAAACAAGGGCTGCTGGCTCTGCAGGGGCAGGCCTTGCGTAAACAGAGGTTCGAGACGCAGTACCAACCAAGCAAATGACGCACCGCGAGTACGCAGTTTTTCGGGGTAGACCACCGACCAATGGTGCTCGCAGAGATAACGCAGTAATCCGAGCCCGGCTAGCAGGCCTGTATAGGACTCGCACTGGTGCAACGCCCAGGTCAGCCAGACGGCCGAGCGCAGATCCTTGGACTGATGTCGCAACATTAGCTCGCTGGTTTCCAGGACCTTGCGCCAATCGGGCTGGCTGCTGCCATGAATCGATTGCGCCTTTGCCAACTCGGATTCCAGGCATTCATATTCACTCGAAAAGCGCATATCGCTGCCCGCAAAACTCGATTGCGCACAGGGCGACCTGGCAACTTCAAGATAATGATCACACAGCGTGTCCGAATAAGACATTTCACACCAGGCGCAACTAACCAAGACAGGACCAGCCAACTAACCACACGTAAAGTGCGCAGCAGAAAGCCATCTAAACCTTGCAGGAATCCCTGCAAAGCTCCAGAACCTTAGCTACGCCTAAAACATTCAGCAAGCGACGAAATAATAGTTAATCCTTTTCCTACAAACCCCTTAAATCGGCCACTGCGCAGCATTTTGCGCACTCAATCATCCCCGCTCGTTCGGATTGACGTTACAAGCCAGCCATTCAAATAAAGTCTCAACTGAGCAACTAAGTGCGCAGTAATGCGCAAGAAAAACCAATTTAAACCCACCAAACATACCCTGACTGCTCAACAACCCTAACTTATATACAGCCTAACCCTAACAATCATTACCCCACACACTTTCAGGCACGCTTCTTGTAATAGGCAAAGTCCCATCCGCTGCATTTATCGGTGGGACTACCCCTTCAATCAGACAAGGAAACCCGTCATGCCAACACCCGCGTATCTCTCCGTCACCGGCGTCAAACAAGGTTTGATCACGGCAGGCACGTTTACCCAGGACTCGGTAGGTAACATTTATCAGGAAGGCCATGAGGACCAGATCCTGGTCCAGGCGTTTTCTCATCAGGTGATCATTCCGCGCGACCCTCAATCCGGCCAACCAACGGGCCAGAGGGTGCATAAGCCCATGATGATCAGCAAAGTCTTCGATAAGTCCTCACCATTGCTGTTCAGTGCGTTGACCAGCGGCGAAGAGGTCAAGTGCCGGTTGGAGTGGCTGCGCACCTCGTCGGCCGGCACACAGGAGCACTACTTCACGATTGAACTGGAGGGCGCCACCATCGTGGACATCCAATCACGCATGCCCAACTGCCAGGACCCGGACAACGCCCACTTCACCCATCTGGAGGATGTGTACTTCACCTACCGCAAGATCGTGTGGACCCACGAAGTGTCAGGCACTTCCGGGTCCGATGACTGGCGCAGCCCGGTTGCCGGTTAATCCGGATTAGCCCGGGAACGGTGCCAAGGAAGGCGCCGCTCCTGACGGTTGGCTAAACCATCGCCAAAGGGTGCTTGCGCTTGGGTGCGCCAAACACGCGATCAATTGCGTCCAGGTCGTGTTCATCCAGCACCAATTTGGCGGAGGCTGCGTTGAGTCGCACATGCTCCGGCGTGACGGCTTTGGGAATTGCGATCACGCCGTCATGGCGCAACACCCAGGCCAGGGCGACCTGCGCAGGTGTGACCTCATGGCGACGGGCGATCTGCTTGAGGGTCGGGCTGGACAACAGCTCACCGCCCTGGGCGATCGGGCAGTACGCCATCAAGGGCAAGTGGTGCTGTTGCCACCAGGGCAGCAGGTCGAATTCGATGCCGCGCTCATCGATGTTGTAGAGCACCTGATTGGTAGCGCAGGCCGGGGATGCAAGTTCCTGCAGGTCGGCCACATCGAAATTGGAGACGCCCCAGCGGCCGATCTTTCCGGCTTCGCGCAGGCGTTCAAACGCTTCGACAGTTTCCTCAAGGGGGTGCTGGCCACGCCAGTGCAACAGATAGAGGTCTATATAGTCCGTGCCCAGGCGCTGGAGGCTGGCTTCACAGGCGCGGGGCACGCCCTTGTGGCTGGCATTGTGCGGGTAGACCTTGCTCACCAGAAACACCTGGTCGCGCCTGCCTCGAATCGCTTCTCCAACGACGCTTTCAGCGCCGCCCTCGCCATACATTTCGGCGGTGTCAATCAAGGTCATACCCTCGTCAATACCCAATTGCAGCGCGGCGACTTCGGCGCGGTGCTGGTCGGGGTTTTCGCCCATGCGCCAGGTTCCCTGGCCGATAACAGGGACGGGAACACCCGCCAGATCAATGGTACGCATGACAACCTCCTGATGAGTTCGCGGATTAACAGTCTGGCATTGACCGGACAAAAGGGTTCAATCGAAGTAAGGTTAGCCTCTGTCAAGTCGCCAGGAAGAATCTGCAATGCTGTTTGTCGTCATGCTCGGGGGCAAACACCCACGAGCAAAGATTGAAGTTCACGATGTGGTGTTCGCTGTGGCGGACACGCTGGAAGCGACCTACCCGCAACTACGCGCCGACTGGTTCGGCAGCCCCAAGGGCGTACATATCGATTCTTGGATGGCAGTAGAGGGCGTGGACGGTTGGAGAGTCGAACTCAGCCATCTGGCCCCGGCGGCTGGCGCGCCTCACCTCTACTTCATCAACCTTGGCGGTTACGAAGCCAACGGCTTTGGTGAAGCCCATCACTACCTGCTGGTGGTAGCCCGTAACAAACAGGAGGCCATGAGCAAAGGCAAACAACACACGCGGCGCCAATGGTCCCAAGCCCACACCGATGGAGTGCTGGACATCGACGACTGCCTGCCCATCGACCTGGTGGACGGTCGCTATATCCACTTGGTGCAGGGCACGCACCGGCCAATACTCCAGCAGAACGACTACATCGTCCTGAGCTGAACCCTACCCGAACGGGGTATGGCGCCCACCGGCTATCTGCCTGACAGTGCAATCAGTCCCTCAGACTGATAACAAGCACAACTCAAGGTGGGCCCCATGCGTAAAGCCTTTATCGCTCTGTCCAGCGCTCTACTGCTTGCCACCTCCACCTTGACTCAGGCCGCCGACGACCCAGGCAATACCTTGCGCATCTACAACTGGGCAGACTACATCGGTGATACCACCCTGGCCGATTTCGAGAAAGCCACGGGTATCAAGGTGATCTACGACACTTACGATTCCTACGAAACCGTGCAGGGCAAGCTGCTGTCCGGGCGTTCCGGATATGACCTGGCCCTCCTCAACGCCTCCCTGGTGCCGCTGCTGATCAAGGGCGGAGTCTTCCAGCCACTGGACAAGTCCCAGTTACCCGACTGGAAGAACCTTGACCCTTTGGTGCTGAAAAGCCTGCAAGCCCACGACCCTGGCGTCACCTATTCCGCGCCCTACACCTGGGGCAGCAATGGTGTGACCTACAACGTCGACATGATCAAGGCGCGTATGCCGAACGCCCCGCTCGGCTCCCTGGCGATGATCTTCGATCCCAAAATCGTGTCGAAATTTGCCGACTGCGGCATCACCTTCATGGACTCCCCCACCGACATGATTCCCCTGGCCCTGACCTACCTCGGTCTGGACCCCAACAGCGTCGCGCCAAAAGACTTGAAGGCTGCTCAGGACGTGCTGATGGCCGTACGGCCGTACATTCGCAAATTCGACTCCAGCGGTTTCATCAATGGCCTGGCCAATGGTGACCTGTGCCTGGCAACCACGTGGTCAGGCGACTACGCCACCTCCCAGGCACGGGCGACGGAAGCCGGCGCCACTATCAAGCTGGACTACTTCATTCCCAAAGAAGGCTCGTTGATCTGGTTCGACAACTTCTACATTCCCATCGACGCCCCCCATGTCGCCAATGCCCATAAGTTCATCGAATTTCTCCTGCAACCCGGCACCATCGCCGGCGTCAGCAACACCATCCACTACGCCAACAGCAACCTGGCGTCCAAGCCGCTGGTCAACGCCGATATCCGCGACAACCCGGCTATCTACCCGGACCCGGAGACGATGCAACGCCTGTTCACCCAGCAAAGCCAGCCGCCGGCTGCCGTGCGCCTGATCACCCGTACGTGGAACGCCGTCAAGACCGGCAAATGACTCCCAGCCTTTGAAGGTAAACGCCATGACTCTGCCCAATCCTGAATTCTTCGCCCAGTTCAACCACAACCAACTGGACGCTGCCGACAAAGCCCACTACATGCACGGTTTTCATATGTTCGACGAACACCGTGAACAGGGCTCATTGAATATCGCCGCAGGAGATGGCGCTTATATCTATGACACCCACGGCAATCGCTACTTGGACGCGGTGGGCGGCATGTGGTGTACGAATATTGGCCTCGGCCGCGAGGAAATGGCCGACGCCATCGCCAATCAGGTGCGCCAACTGGCCTACTCCAACCCGTTTTGCGACATGGCCAACGTGACAGCCATCGAACTGTGCGCCAAGTTGGCAAGCCTGGCCCCAGGCGATCTTAATCATGTGTTCCTGACGACTGGAGGGTCCACAGCGGTGGATACGGCGTATCGACTGGTGCAGTTCTACCAGAACAGCCGTGGCAAACCGGCCAAGAAACACATCATCTCGCGCTTCAGTGCCTATCACGGCTCGACATTCCTGACGATGTCCATCGGCAACAAGGCCGCGGACCGGGCGCCGGAATTCGATTTCATGAGCGACCTGTTTCACCACATCTCCTGCCCCAATTACTACCGGGCTCCGGAAGGGATGAGCGAAGCGGACTTTCTCGACTTCCTGGTGAATGAGTTCGAAGACAAGATCCTGACCCTCGGCCCGGACAACGTGGCCGCATTCTTTGCCGAACCCATCATGGGCTCCGGTGGCGTGATCATTCCACCCGAGGGCTACCACCAGCGGATGTGGCAAATCTGCCAACGCTACGACCTGCTGTATGTCGCCGATGAAGTGGTCACCTCATTCGGACGCCTGGGCGCATTTTTTGCTTCCAAGGACGTCTTTGGCATGCAGCCGGACATCATCACTACCGCCAAGGGCCTGACCTCCGGCTATCTGCCGTTGGGCGCGTGCATTTTTTCGGAGCAGATCTGGCAGGTGATCGGCGAGCCGGGCAAGGGCCGCTGCTTCACCCATGGGTTCACTTACAGTGGCCATCCTGTCAGTTGCGTGGCAGCGCTGAAGAACATCGAGATCATTGAGCGCGAGAACCTGCTGGCCCATGTCGAGGATGTGGGCACCTACCTGGAGCAGCGCCTGCAAACCCTGGCCGGACTGCCGCTGGTAGGCGATATTCGCAGTCAGCGCCTGATGGCCTGTATAGAGTTTGTCGCCGATAAACACACCAAGGCACTGTTGCCGGATGCGGTGAACATTGGCGAACGCATCCACCTACGGGCCCAGGCAAAAGGTTTGCTGGTACGCCCTATCGGGCATTTGAACGTGATGTCGCCGCCGCTGATCATCACCCACGCGCAAGTGGACGAGGTGGTCGAAACCCTGCGCCAGTGCATTCTCGACACTGCGACCGAACTTCGCCAGAGCGGCGACTACCAGGGACGATGAGCCACAACGCCGAGCCTGTTTCGAGGTTTTTGCCGGGATGCTGACCGGCGGGTAGACTGGCCAGCATGAACGCACCGATCGATCAGCCCCCTGCCCTCGGCCCCCAGGCACTCGAAACCTGGCACGACGCCTTGGCCCAGGCGTTTATCCAGGTCGATGAAGCCCGATTCCTCGAGTACCTCGCCGCCGCGCTGTGTGCCCTGTGCCCCATCGAATCGATGATGATCAGCCTGGAGCGCCAGGGCCAGGCGCCACGCCTGCTCTATCAGCAAGGCATCCCACGGGAGCATCAGGACGAGATCATCCATCGCTACTTTTCCCGTGGCTACCAGTTGGACCCCTTCTGTCTGGCAGTCGATAAAGGCTTGGCGGAAGGCTTCTACTCGTTGGCGCAAATCGCGCCGGATGACTTTTTCAACAGTGAGTACTACAAGACCTATTACCTGCGCAGCGGCGGTGCCCTGGAGAGTTACCACATCGTTGACCTGTGCCCACGCAGCAAGATTTCCCTGTGCATGTTCCAGGGACTCAGCGCCGGCCAATTCAGCGATGCGCAACTGGCCGTGCAGCGCTCTGCCCACCCGGTGATCCGCGCGCTGTTGCACCGGTTTGGCACCACGGGTGGGTTGGACAAGGTGGTGGGCGACCCAGCCTTCAGTCAAACCCGCGCACATCAACAGATTGAAGCAGCCTTCATGGGGTTTGGCAGTGGGCTGCTGACAGTGCGTGAGCGCGAAATTGCGCACTTGATCCTGCGGGGGCACTCGGTGAAGTCGGCAGCGCAAGTGCTGGGGATTTCGCCGGAGACGGTGCGCATGCATCGCAAGCATGTGTACACCAAGTTGGTCATCAACTCCCAGGCGGAGCTGTTTGCATTATTTATTGATTGGATGACGCGGCAGCAGTAGGGTTTACCAACTGCCGGACGCCCCACCGCCGCCACTGGAGCCACCACCCCCTGAGGAACTGCTGCTGGAACTGGAGCTGCTGGAGCTCGAACTCGATCCACCGCCCGAAGACCCCGACCCGCCGCTGGTCTTGCCAAAGATGAACAGCGCGGCAAACGAGGCAATCGGGAATGCGTACAGCCAGCCATTACGGCCGAGCTCCATCAGCACGCCCGCTGCCACATACACCCCCACCGCTGCCAGCAGCCGCGCAACAAAACCCACCCGGCTCTGCTTCCAGGCGTCCTTCATGATCACCAACAGCACCAGGTACAACCCCAGAACTACCAGCGCACCCAATGGAAATACCAGCCAGTGGATAAAGTTGACGTCGGCATATCGCTGATCAACCACCAGCAAGCCCAGGATGTAGACCAGCAGCCCTATCACGCCGTAAAACACCGAGCGCGCCATCCACAATGCGCCGAAGGTCGCGCCGCCGATCAGCATGATCAGGGGCATCACCAGCAGAAACATTGCCCAGTCGCGGCCCTCACCCACTATCACTAGCAGCAACGTGGCAACCACCGCGGCAATCAACGCGCGGCGCCACCGCAGTTTGCCAGCACTCATCAGCACGCCGCCAATGGCTCCTAGCACAAACGCCAGCGCGATTGCGATGAACTGCGGATTGACCCTTGTCCCTGTGGCTTTAGGCAAATCACCGCCATCCACCAGTACCACCAGGTCGTTGACGCCCTGGGAGACACCGCCGACGAAATCCCCCTGGCGAAAGGCCGGGGTGATGTGTTCTTCGATGATGCGGTGTGCGAGCAAATCTGTGACCGTGCCTTCCAGGCCATAGCCCACCTCGATACGCACCTTGCGGTCTTCTTTAGCGACCACCAGCAGGATGCCGTCATTGACATCCTTGCGTCCCAGCTTCCAGGCGCGGAACAGTTGGTTGGCGTAGTCCTCGATGCTCGCGCCGCCGGTGGTGGGCACCAGCAACACGGCCACTTGCGAGCCCTTGCGTTGCTCAAGATCGGCGAGTTGGTTTTTCAGACGGGTGGTGGTGCTGGCATCCAGCGTGTTGGTGAGGTCGATCACCCGTTGGTCGAGGGCCACGCCAAGCGGCGAAGTGTCCGCCTGGGCGGTGCCCAGCAGGCCTAGAAACACCAGCGCCACCAGACTCAAGACGGACTGCCGCAGAATCGCCATCATGCTTTATTACCTGAAGTTTCTTCCTGAAGGCGGCGACTTTACCTTATCTGCGCTATATCGCGTGACCCCGCACCGATGACTATCTAAACTCCCTCCATACATAGCAAAACGCCACAGTCAGGAAGCCCATGGATCTGCGCCACCGCAACAATATCAGAGTGAAAGGCAGCGGCAGCTCGACCCTGGTGTTTTCACACGGCTTCGGCTGCAACCAGGCCATGTGGAACTACCTGGCACCGCAGTTTTTCGAGCGCTTCCGCGTAGTGATGTATGACTTGGTGGGCGCCGGCCTGTCAGACCTTAGTGCATTCGACAAGACCAAATACAGCACCTTGGACGGTTACGCGCGCGATTTGAACGAGATTATCGACGCGTATGCCGTGGGCCCGGTGATCCTCGTGAGCCATTCGGTGAGCGCCATGATCGGCACCCTCGCCGACCGCCACGCCCCCGGCCGGATCGCCGCCCACGTCATGATCGGCCCCTCGCCGCGCTATATCGACGCAGACGGTTATGTCGGCGGCTTCAAGTTGGCGGATATCCAGGACCTGCTCGATACCCTCGACAGCAACTACCTCGGTTGGTCCAGCGCCATGGCCCCGGTGATCATGGGCGCGCCCGACCAACCCGCGTTGGGTGAAGAACTGACCGAGAGTTTCTGCCGCACTGAGCCGGCCATCGCCAAACAATTTGCACGGGTGACGTTCATGTCGGACAACCGCCAGGACGTGATCGGCCTGGCCACTCCGGTACTGATCCTGCAATCGAGCGACGACCTGATCGCACCCGTGGCCGTGGGCGAATACCTGCACAGCGTGTTGCCCAACAGTACCTATTGCCTGGTGGACAACGTCGGTCATTGCCCCCACATGAGCGCGCCGCAGGCCTGCGCGGAGGCTATGAAACGCTTCCTGGCGCCGTGGGCGGTCTCCCATGTCGGCTGAGTTGTTCGACAGCGCCGCCTGCGCCCTCGCCGTCACGGCGGAGGACGGCACGATCCTGCAAGCCAATTCGCGCTTCAGCGAGTGGCTGGGGTTCAGTACGACGGAGCTGTGCGGCAAGCGTTTCCAGGACTTGCTGACCATGGGCGGACGGATCTTCCACCAGACCCACCTGGCGCCGATGCTGCGCATGCGTGGCAGCGTCACCGAAGTCAAACTCGACATGCTGCACCGCGAAGGCCACAAGCTGACCGTCCTGCTCAACGGCATCAAACGCGAGCAGGACGACGGAACGCTGTACGACCTGGCGCTGTTCGGCACCACCGACCGCGACAAGTACGAGCGCGAGTTGCTCAATGCACGCAACTTCGCCGAAGCGCTGTTGCAGGAAAAGACCGCCACCGAACTTGCGCTCAAACTGGCCCAGGCCGAATTGAGCGACGCCTATGCCATTTCCCAGCGCCGAGCGCTGTTTGCCGAGCAGATGGTGGCGATTGTCAGCCATGACTTGAAGAACCCGCTCACCGCAATCCGCATGGCCTCGGATTTTCTCAACCGAGGCGAACGCACCGCCAAGGAGCACCAACTGCTGGGGCACATTGGCCAGTCGTCCGAGCGTGCCCAGCGCATGATCGCCGACCTGCTGGACTTCACCCAGGCGCGCGTCGGCCAGGGCATCACCATCAAGGCTGCGCCGTTGGACCTGCATGAGGTGATTCATCGCGCCGTGGATGAACTGCGCGTGGCGTTTCCTGCGGCAAACTTGGTGCATCTCGCCGAGGGCAGTGGCGAAGCTTGCCTGGACGCCGACCGCGTGCAGCAGATCATTGGCAACCTGGTGGCGAACAGCGTGGCGTATGGCGATCTGCAACGGCCGATCACCGTCACGTCACGGTTGGGACAGGGTCGGTGCGAGGTTTCAGTACACAACCACGGCAAGGTCATCCCCGAAGCCTTGCTCACCGAGCTGTTCGAACCTATGACCCGTGGCACCGACCAAGGCAGTGACGTGCGCAGCGTAGGCCTCGGCCTGTATATCGTTCGCGAGTTGGCCAGAGTGCATGGCGGCGATGTGGCGGTGAGTTCCTGTGTCACGGGCGGCACCACGTTTACCGTCAACTTTCAGCCAACGTAGGCGCTGCCCTGTATCACCGGTTCGACGCTGCCCGTCAGCACTACGCCGCCCTCGCCTGCCCAATGCACAGTGACCGTGCCGCCGTCGCATTGCACTTCGACGGTATCGTCCAGCAGTCCACGACGAATCCCATTGACCACCGCGCCACAGCAGCACGAACCGGAGCCCAACGGCACGCCGCCGCCGCGCTCCCAGATGCGCAGGCGGATATGGCCACGGTCGAGCACCTGCACAAAATGCACATTGGTCTTGGCCGGGAACAACGGGTGGATTTCCAGCGCCGGGCCCACGGCTGCCATATCGACAGCCGCGATGTCTTCCACGAAAAACGTGCAATGCGGGTTGCCCATGCTGCACGCCGCCGGGTTGCCGTCGATGGGCAGCGTGCGGGTATCCATGGCCTCGGCCAGCGGCACGGCCGACCAGTCCAGCGACGGCTCACCCATGTTCACCGACACTTGCCGCCCCGCTGTCCGCGTACACATCAGCAAGCCACGGTCGGTACGCAGCACCACAGAGTCCGTGCCCGCCTCATGCATCAAGCGGTCCGCGACGCCACGGGTAGCACTGCCGCAAGTGGCCAGCGGCGTGCCATTGGGGTTCCAGAACTTGATGCGTGCGGCGGCGTCGTCACAATCGAGTACCACGGCCAGTTGGTTGAAACCAATACCGGTGTGGCGGTTGCCGAGTTGGCGGGCGATTTTCGCGGTGATCGGATCGTCCAGGCCTCGGCGGTCGATGATGATGAAATCGTCGCCATGAGCGTGCATTTTTACAAACGGCAAGGGCATGGGCTGTCCTGTGGTCGACCTGCAGGGGAACTGAAGGATACCCTGAACCCACGCAACCTTATCGAGAGCATCGCATGTTAATTGTCTTCAACGGGCTGCCCGGTACCGGCAAAACCACCCTTGCCCAGGCACTGGCACGCCAGATCGGCGCGGTGTACCTGCGCATCGACGTGATTGAGCAGGCAATCCGTGATGCGGGTATGTTGGCGGGCGACGTGGGCGCCAGCGGTTATGGGGTGGCGAATGCCTTGGCGCTGAGCAACCTGCGATTGGGGCAGACGGTGGTGGCCGACTGTGTGAACCCGGTCCAGGAAAGCCGGGAGGCGTGGAAGACCTCGGCGGCAATGGCGGGTGTGGCGTTGCTGGATATTCGGGTGATCTGCTCTGACCGACAGGAGCATCAACGCCGGGTGGAAACCCGAACGGGAGATATTCCCGGCCTGGTTGCCCCCTCTTGGGCGTCGGTGCTGGCGCATGAGTACGAGGCTTGGGCTGAAGTGCCGCTCACGCTCGACACCGCACTCATGACGCCGGATCAGGCTGTGACAATGGTGCTGGCAACCCTCAAAGCACAGTCCCCATCGCCTTCATCAACACCAGGTCCCGTCCATAGATATCTGGCGCATACACCAACCCCCCCTCGCGATTGACCTCCACCGTCCAATAACTCAACAGCACCGGCACCGGCGTGGCCAACCTGAATTCATGCGTCACGCCGGTGGCCAGCAATTCATCGGTGCGGGTGCGCTCGGCTGGGCTCACCAGCAAATCCCGCAGCAGTAATGGCTGCTCGACCCGCACACACCCCGAACTGAACGCCCGCGGCCCTTTGGTGAACAGCGGCTGGCTCGGCGTGTCATGCAGGTATACCGAATACGGATTGGGAAAACGCATTACGATCTTGCCCAGTGGGTTGCGCGGGCCGGCTTCCTGGCGCAGCAGGATATTGCCGGGGCGAGCCCAGTCGATTTGCTCGGGCGCCAGCGGGTGGCCCTCGGCGTCAAGCACTTGCAGGTTTTGCTGGCGCAGGTATTCGGGGTTGAGGCGGATGGCCGGGAGTTTGTCCTCGCGCATGATGGTGGGCGGGATGGTCCAGGTGGGGTTGAGGGTCAAGCGGGTGATGCGCGACTTGAGCAACGGCGTCTGGCGTTCGGCACGGCCCACTTGCAGACGGGTTTGCCACACCGGAATCCCGCTCTGGTATACGCTCAGTTGCGCGGCGGCGACGTTGACCAGCACGCCTTCAGGCTCCAGGTCCTGGGCCAGCCAGCGGAAGCGTTCAAGGTTGATGCGCAGTTGTTCGCGCCGGACCAGCGGGCTGATGTTCAATTCGGCCACCGTGCCGGCGCCGATCACGCCGTCGGCCTGCAGCGAGTGGCTGAGCTGGAAGGCCTTGACCGCCTTGACCAGTTCATCGCGGTACTGCTTGCCGCCAGGTGCCTGGGTCAGGTAGCCACCACTGACCAGGCGCCGCGCCAGCTCCGGCACGCGTGGGTCTTCCATGCCGGGGCGCAACAGCGGACCACCGGCAACCGGGTCCCAATGCGGCAACGGTTGCAGACGCACGGTGGAATAGGCGTTGCGCAAGCTGCGATACAAATCGGCACTGGGTCGCGCCTGGTCGAATGCCTGTGCCATGTCTTGCAGGCCTGTGGCGGCAAACGCCAGCACTTCAACGTTAGGGTCGCGGGTGGGTGGCTGGGAATGCCACAGGGGTTCGAAGCGCGATTGTTGCAGGCGGCCGTAATGCAGGTCTTGCAGGGCTTGCAGATAATGCTGGCTGCTGGCGATATCGCTGCACAGCACGTTTGCCGTGGCATCCGGCGCAGGCAAGCTATAGTGGGTGGGGTCCAGGCCGTCATCGGCGAGCATCAGCAACTGAGATTGCAGGGCTTGTCGACGTTCATCGGCGGACCACAGCGGCACATTGCCTTGCTGCTGATAGAAGGCTTGCAGGCGCAGTTGGGCAGCGGCGTCGACCTGCGGCGCCAGGCCGGGGCAGACACTCGGCAGTTGCGCCAACGCCTGTTGCACGGGGGCCAGGTCCACCGGCGCCGGGGTGGTTACCGGCAACGGCTCGACCGGCAGCGCGTCGGCTGTCGCGACCAATGGTGCAACGAGCAGGCAAATGCTCAAGTAACATGCGTGTTTTTTGAACAATTGACCAGGCTCCAATCCACACCGGGGGACACTTCGTAGATGCTGACTTTCATGCGCCGCCTCGGTTTGATGACCGTGGCGTTGGCTGCCTTGAGCAATTTTGCGCTCGCCGCCAACCAGACCTCTCCTAACTTGTATAGCAGCCTGGCGCGCTCGGCTCCAGAACTCAATCCCACCGTACTCAAAAGCGCCCTGAACGCGGTGCAGTGCGCGGTCAATAACGGCGAGGAACGTTCCGAGCGCCTAGCGGTTATTGACTACTCCCAGCCTTCGACCGCCCGTCGGCTGTGGATCTTCGATTTGCGCAAGAAAACCCTGGTGCTACGCGACTTGGTAGCCCATGGCGCCAAATCCGGGGAAAACTTCGCCACCCAATTCTCCAACCTCGAAGGCAGCCACCAGTCCAGCCTGGGACTGTTCCGCACCCAGGAGAGCTACCTGGGCACCCACGGCTATTCACTGCGCATGGACGGCCTGGAGCCGGGTTTCAATGACCAGGCCCGCGACCGCGCCATCGTGATTCACGCCGCCGACTACGTGAGCCCCTTGTGGAGCAAGCGCGAAGGCCGTATAGGTCGCAGCCAGGGTTGCCCGGCAGTGCGCCCGCAGGTGGCGCGCCAAGTGGTGGACAAGCTCAAGGATGGACAGTTCATGTTTTCGTGGTACCCCGACCAGCGCTGGTTGAAGTCTTCGACCTACCTCAATTGCAAACCCCAACAGGTGGCGAGTAGTCGTACAATCCGTGGCGGATAGCCTGTCCCCATAGATAAAGAAGAGAACCACGCATGCTTCTACACCACTCCACCTGGATCGAGATCGGGCAGTTTCTGGAACGCAGCCGCACGGTGGTGATTCCCATCGGTTCCAACGAACAGCACGGCCCTACCGGCCTGCTGGGCACCGACTGGATGTGCCCGGAAATCATCGCCCATGAAGCGCAGAAGAACGCCGATCTGCTGATCGGCCCCACCTTTAACATCGGCATGGCCCAGCATCACCTGGGTTTTCCCGGCACCATTTCCCTGCGCCCTTCCACCTTCATTGCCGCGATTGGCGACTGGGTGCGCTCGCTGGCCGGGCATGGTTTCGAGAAGATCCTGTTTCTGAACGGCCACGGCGGCAATATCGCCACGATTGAAGCGGCGTTTTCCGAGCTGTACGCCGAGGCCAGCTTCGCCCGTCGCCCGGCCGGGTTTGCGTTGAAGCTGGTGAACTGGTGGGACCTGGAAGGCGTGAATGACCTGGCGCAACGCCAATTCCCGGTGGGCCATGGCAGCCATGCCACGCCGTCGGAGATTGCGGTGACCCAATGGGCCTATCCGGACTCGATCAAGACGGCTGATTATTCACCGCAAATCGCCAATACCGGGCCGATCCGTGAAGCGCTGGACTTCCGCGCGCGCTTCCCTGATGGACGCATGGGCTCGGACCCGGCGCTGGCGACGGTAGAGAAAGGTGGGGAGCTGGTGGCGTTGGCGGCGCAGGGTTTAGTCAAGACGGTCAATGCCTTCAGCAACGAAGCCAAGCCCTAGGCCATACGCGAAATTATTGGCATTCCTTGGCAGCAAGCTCAAGCCGCGACGGCGTAATCGTCGACGCCAGCGGCTTGCGCTCATACAGGAACACCTTGCCGCCGTCCTGGGACTTGTAGGCCTCCAGCACATCATCGGCGGCAATCTTGCTGGTCAACACCACTTTGGCGTGGCGCGAGTTCTGCGTCACGGTGGAGGTGATCTTGTGCTTTTCCAGCTTGGGCAGCACGCACTGCACATAGGCTTCAGGCGTTTTGCTGGTCTGCAAGGTCAGGGTTGGAGCGTTGGGGGCGGAAACACAACCGGCCAACATCAGAGAAGCAAAGGCCAAGGCCGGGGCGAAAAAAGCGCGCATGAAAAATTCCTGATTATAAAAAATAAAGGTCCACATCAACCTGCACGAACCAACGCCTTGAGCGAGGCATCGAACTGCTTCAAGGCATCCAGTTGCACGTCCCGCTGCTGCTCGATCTGCGCAGCAATTTCCGGCGCCGCCTGGTCATGCACCCACACCGACGGCACCTGCTTGTGCACCGAGCCTTCGGCCTTGGCGATGTATTGCAGGTTCGCATCATAGAACCGCGCAATAAAACGCGCCTCGACCTGGTCGTTACGCTGGGTCAGCAGTTGGTTATGGGTATCGAGCATCACCACCACATCAGGGTGAGCCAGCACCAAGGCATCCAGGTTGTCGTAGACCGTCACCGACAAAAAGGTTCCCTGCAGCGAACTCATCAACCAATCGATGGCCAGTTCCGGGTCGGAGCTGTTGACGAACGCCTGGCGGATACGCCCGTCGAGGGCACCCTTGGCGCCATTCAAGGCCATGTCGTGGTAGCGTTCAAGGTAGCTGAGGTTGTCGCGGGTGCTGTCAGTCAGCAATACACCCACCGACTGCGCGTGCTGCAGGGAGTCTACGCTACCGTTGATAGGTAGCAAATGGCTCGTACGCAGATCATCGGCGATTGCCGCGTTGTTGATAGCAACCGTGCCGAGCATCAAAGCCATCAACGCCAGCTGAATAAACGTCCTCATCGCGCATTTCCTTGAACAGCGTCTCGATGGGGTGATTTTCCGCTTTTCCTGCAAAAACAGAACTTGCGATCCTTGATGGTGACTATTATCTGAACCGATAGTGCTGACATAAAACTTATAAGGACCACGCCATGAAGCCCCACCAGAAAACCTTCGACCGCATCCGCGAAGCCGTACTACCGGAGTTTCGCGAGCGGGTCGCCGATTACCTGGTCGACTATGAGAACGTGTTGCAGGACGAAGCGGCGGACCCCGATCAACTCAACGCCAGCGCCCAGCAACTGCGCGGTTACCTGCGGGGTTTGAACACCACGCGGGTATTGGGCATGGCGGACTGGGAGGAACTGGACCGCCGCGTGAAGGAGGACTGGCTACGCGTGGTGGAAGCCGAATAACTGGCGGGGCGTGTCGATCAGCAAGGCCTGCTCGGTCTGCGCGGACCAACCCAGGGCTTGGCGCTGCTCCATCACTGCGCCATAGCCGATGGACGCTTCATGCTGGGTGTGCGGCCAGTCACTGCCCCACACCAACCGATGCAGGCCAAAGCTCTGCTGCAGCAACGGAATGGCCTGGTGGGCAAATTCAAGGTTCTGTGCCGCGCTCCCGCCGAGGCGATAGATTCCCGAGACTTTCAGCCACAGATGGCCACCGAGCGCCAGCTCCAGCAACTCGGTAAAGCCACGCTGCTCCACGCCCAGTCGCGCGTCGGGTCGCCCGAAATGATCGATCACCAGTTCCACCCCGAACGGCAGCAGTTGCCGCACCAGGTGCGGCAGGTCGTCCAGTTCGCGGTGCAATTCCACGTGCCAGCCCAGTTCGACGATATGCTCAAAGAACACTTTCCATCCCGGCTCATTGAAGTCCGGCAGTGCCCGGCCCACCAGGTTCAGCCGCACGCCCACGACACCTGAGCGCGCCATGGCGTGCAGAGTGTCGCGCGGAATATCGCGTTCAACCACCACCACACCGCGCAACCGGTCGGGTGCCTGCTGCAAGGCGGCCAGCAGGTAGCGGTTGTCGGTGCCCAGGAAGCTGGGCTGCACCAGCACGCCATGGCTCAAGCCGTTGGCGTGCAAGTGACCGAAGTAATCCGCCAACGTGGCGTCGTAGTCAGGGGTATAGCGACGTTCGCCGGCCAAAGTCAGCGTGCGGCTGAACACATGGGCGTGGGCGTCGATGCCGGTGATGGAGCAGTTATCGAGCATGAGGTTCGTCTTTCAAGAGTAAAAAAGGGTCAAGCCTGGGCGCGCTGGCCCGTCACCACATTGTCAATCGGCGCAGCTTCCAGCACGCGACCACGGGTTTCCGGCAGGCACAGCGCGGCGATCACCGCGACGCCGTAGGCAATCCCGGCATCGATGCCGATGGCCGAGCCGAGGGACATGGAGTCGCTCATATGCCCCACCAGGAACGGAAACACGGCCGACAGCACGCGCCCGAAGTTGTAGCAAAAGCCCACGCCGGCACCGCGCACATCCGCCGGGTACAGCTCGTTGAACAACGCCCCAAGGCTGGCCGGAATGCCGGCCGCGAAAAAGCCCAGCGGGAAGCCAAGGAACAGCATCTGCGTGTTGGTCAACGGCAGGAATACATAGGCCTGCACGGTGATCACACAGCACAGCGCGAACAGCACGATGTTCTTGCGCCGCCCGATGCGATCAATCAGCAAACCACTGGCGATGCAGCCGCACCAGAAGGCGAAGATGATCACCGCCAGGTAGCCGCCGGAGTTGAGTACCGACAGGTTGCGCTCAGTCTTGAGGAAGGTCGGCAGCCAAGTCATCACCGCGTGGTAACCGCCATGGGCGCCCAAGCCCAGCAGACCGCCGAACAACGTGACGCGAATCAGCTCAGGACGGAAGATGCCCGCCAGCGACTTGAAGAAACTCGGTGGAATCGCCTGTTCGTTTTGCAGGCGCTGGAAGCTGTCGGGCTCCTCGACATTGCGGCGCACCCAGATAATCAGGAACGACGGCAACAGGCCCACCACAAACATCACACGCCAGGCCATGTCCTGCGGCACAAACGAATAGATCAGCGCAAACACCCCGACCGCTACACCCCAACCCACAGCCCAGGCGCTCTGCACGGTACCCATCACCTTGCCGCGGTACTTGGGATTGATGGTCTCGGCCATCAACACCGCGCCCGCTGCCCATTCACCGCCGATTCCGAAGCCTTGCAGCGCTTTGACGATCAGCAACTGGTGGAAGCCCGTGACAAACGCCGACAAGAAAGTAAAAAACGAGAACCACAGGATCATCCACTGCAAGGTGCGCACCCGGCCGTAGCGGTCAGACAAGGTGCCGCCGACCCAACCGCCGATGGCCGAAGTCACCAGCGTGACGCCGCTGATCAACCCCGCATCGCCTTTGCTCAAGGCGAACGCAGCGATGAGTGCCGGGATCGCCAGACCGAACATCTGTACTTCCAATGCGTCGAGGGACCATCCGCCGAAGCAGGCCCAGAACGTTTTGCGCTCCCGGGGAGTGACTTGGCGATACCAACTGAACATGATTTTTATCCTTATAGGTCAAACGCGAGGCAGCCGAGCGCGAACCGTGCCGCAGCCGGGCCAGTGTTGGGCAAACAGTTAACGGTGCGGGTGTCGGGTCAGCGAATGTCCACGCGGTAGCGGAAGTGCTCGGCGTGCCCGCGAGAGCGTCGCCACTCGAGGGGCTGGCCGGCGTAATCGCGGGCCAGGCGCTCGATCACCACCACCGGGCTGTTGACCGGCACCTGCAGCAATCGCGCGTACACCTCGTTGACCGATTCGGCGGTCAGGGTTTCCTCGGCCGAGGCCACCACTTGCCCGCAGACGTCTTCATACACCGGATAAAGCAACGGGCCTTGCTGGGACAGGTCGATATCCAGCAACGCCTGGAAGCGCGTGCGCGGTAGCCAGATCTCTTCGGCCAGCAGCGGCTGCACGTCAAACAAACGGGTACGCAGGATGCGGATCACCTGGGACTCGGGCGCCAGGCCCAACGCCTCACTGACCGCCGACGGCGCGGCCAGGGATTCAACTGTGAGGATGCGGCTTTCCGGCACCTGACGCTCGCCCGCAGGGCCTTGAAAACGGAAAAATCGAAACAGGGAGGACTGGAATTGCGGGCGACGCACAAAGGTGCCCCGACCCTGCTGGCGCTCAAGAATGCCTTCGCTCACCAACGCATCGACGGCCTTGCGCACGGTGCCGGTGGACAGCTCGTACTCGGCGGACAGCACCGCTTCGGTGGGAATGGCTTCACCGGGGCGCCAGCGATTGTTGGCGATCTGCTCGACCAGGTGGTCGCGCAGGCGTTGGTATAGCGGCAGACGGGCATCACTGGACAAGGTATTCATGGGGCCACATTCACTTTGTTATTTAGTCATATATATGAATATGGCGAGAGTATTTGTCCGCCGGGTGACGCCTGTCAAGCGCGCCACCGCGGATAGAGGATGAATGGTCGGCTACAGCGCCGGGCGTTGCTGCCGCACCCACGCCTGCACGGAAGGCCGCTGCCACTGGCGCTGCGCATATTCCACCAACTCGGCGGGCACGCTGTCGCCATTGAGAATCAGGCGATTGAGCATCACCGCCAGGTCCACATCCGCAATCGACCACGCGCCGAACAGATACGCCCGGTTACCCGCCAACAGTGCCTGGGCCGCGCTGATCAATTTGCGTGCCGCCGCTTCGGCCACGGGGGACAATGGCGGCATCTTCTGCCCGTAGAACACCACCATCGTCGAACGCTCCTGGCGGATCGGCAACAAGTCGCTGCGCAACCAGGCCTGCACCTGCCGCGCCCTCGCCCGCTGCTTGGGATCGGCCGGATAGACCGGTGTCTCGGGGTAAGTCTCTTCCAGGTACTCAGTAATTGCCGAAGACTCCGACAGCGCAAAGTCTCCTTCTACCAGCGTCGGCACGCGCTGGGTCAGGGACAGTTGGGCGAAGTCGGCGGTCTGGTTCTGCGCGGCGTCCAAGTCCAGGGTCAAGGTGTCGAACGCCAGGCCTTTTTCCCGCAGGGTGACGAACACCGACATCGCGTAGGGGCTGGTATACAAATGATCAACATACAGGCGCAACGGACGCTGGCTCATAACGATTCTCCGTGAGTGGAACACCACGCTACGAGATGTGCGGCGAGAAAGACAATGCGCTGTTTTTATGGGGCCATTCCTACTCGGAATACCGGGCTAACCGGCAAAGCCACCCTTGTCTAAAAAGGCGCGCTCCTCCTCCGTGGTCTCTCGCGCCAACACGCCATTACGATGGGGAAAGCGCCCGAACTGCTCAATAATGCGCGCGTGCTCCTTGGCCCAATGGTAAGTGTTGGCGTCCAGTTGCTGGTTCAGGACCAGTGAGCGCTGCTGATCCGCCGGGTCTTCGGAGTGTTCGAACGGCAGGTAACAGAACGCACGCAATGCCGGCTCAATCTGCTGATCCAATCCAGCGTCGACCATGCGCCTGGCATACAGGCGGGCCAATGGGTCGGTGGCGAACATATGGGCAGTGCCGCGAAAAGCGTTGCGCGGGTATTGGTCAAGCAGGATCAGCAGCGCCAGAGCCCCTTGCGCCGAGTCCAGCCAGTGCTCCAGTTCGCGCCGGGCGGCTTGCAGGTGGGTGGTGTGGAAGGTGTCGCGGAAAGTTGCGTCGAAGACCTCGTCCTTGGCGAACCAGCGTTTGGGGCCGGCGTGTTTCCAGAAGTCGAGGACGGATTGTGGAGTAGTCATGATGAGGGGCCTGCACAAACGATTTCACTGACAGTATCAGAATCCTTAGTGACGAATCGCGGCAACGCGGTAATTAATGTTATAGGATAACACCCCATTTCCGCCCTGCCCTGTGACCCTCGCCCATGACCGATGCTGTTCCCCTGCGCCAACGCCTGCTGTCCATCGATGCCCTGCGCGGCCTGGTGATCCTGTTTATGCTGCTTGACCACGTGCGCGAAACCTTCCTGCTGCACCGTCAGGTCAGCGACCCGATGACCATCGACAGCACCGAGCCTGCGTTATTTGCCAGCCGCACCCTCGCCCATCTGTGCGCGCCAGTGTTTGTGTTGCTCACGGGCTTGTCGGCCTGGCTGTACGGCCAGAAATACCAGGGCCGGCGCGATGTGTCGGCGTTCCTGTTCAAGCGTGGGCTGTTCCTGGTGGTGCTGGAGTTCACCCTGGTCAACTTCGCCTGGACCTTCCAACTGCCGCCTAGCGTGATCTATATGCAAGTCATCTGGGCGATTGGCGTGAGCATGATCGCCCTTGCGGCGCTGGTGTGGTTGCCGCGCCCGCTGCTGATCGTGTTGGCAGTGGTGATCATTGCCGGGCACAACCTGCTGGATGGGCTGCACTTCGAGGCCGGTTCGGCACTGCATATTCCGTGGACAATCCTGCATGAGCGCAGCTGGATCGAAGTGGGCGAGTCGCTGCGCCTGCGCGTCACTTATCCGGTGCTACCGTGGATCGGTGTGATCGCCCTGGGCTACAGCCTCGGCCCCTGGTTTGCCAAAGACATGCAGCCGGCGCAGCGCCAGCGTTATCTGTGGCTGGGCGGTGCAAGTGCATTGATAGGGTTCGTGGTAGTGCGAGCGGTCAATGGGTATGGCGAAAAACCATGGCAAGCCTATGACAACGGCGTGCAAACCCTGATGAGCTTTTTCAACATCACCAAGTACCCGCCTTCGTTGTTGTTTCTGGCACTGACGCTGGGGATTGGGCTACTGCTGTTGCTGGCGTTCGAGAAGGCGGGAAGCAAGCGCTGGATCAGCATGCTCGCCACCTTCGGTGCAGCACCGATGTTCTTCTATCTGCTGCACCTGTACGTGCTGAAAATCCTCTACGTCGCATGTGTGGCACTGTTTGGCCTGAATCACGGCAACTACTTCGGCTTCGACGGTATGGGCGCCATTTGGCTGGTGGCGTTGCTGCTGCCGCTGGCGCTGTACGCGCCGGTCCATTGGTTCGCCGGGCTCAAGGCCCGGCGCCGCGACCTGGCCTGGCTCAAGTACCTGTAGAGGCTCGATCTATGCGTGAGTGGAGGTGAAAAGGTCCACTCATGTTGCGACCAGATGCACATAGAACGCGTGAAACATGAAATACGCACACACCGCCAGCGCCAGGCCCATGCAGCGGTTGAACGCGGTAAACGCCGACGCCCCGTTGATCCGCCGTCCCAGCATCGCGCCAAGCAACGCATAGAGCCACGGCGCGCCAAACGCGCCAAAAGCCAGCAACGCCGACACCAGCGCAATCGACACCCCGGTGATATGCGCCGCCGGCAGCATGACGCTGGTGATCGGCAACACCGCCATGATGCCCTTGGGGTTGAGCAACTGGATCACCAGACCGTTCCAGAACGTGAGGGTCTTGGCCGGTGCGGTAGAGACTTTTTCATCGACCACCGTGCGCGCGGTGAACACCTGATAAGCCAGGTACAAGGTGTACACACCGCCAATCAACGAAATATAGGGCAACGCCGCCTGGGAAATGATCGCCTCGCCGGTGTAGCCGAACAGCACGAACAACACCAGCATCGCGCAGCCCACGCCGATGAAGAACCCGGTGGACCGCCGGAACTGGCCGGTGAGCCCGGCGTTGAGTCCCATGAAATTCACGGGGCCGGGGCTGTACATGACGCTGAAGGCGTAGAGGAAGATGTCCATGGAAGACCTGCAGTAGAAAGAGTGTGGCGAGTCTACTGAGGGAGAGAAGGGCGAATCTTGTACGTTTGTGGTGGCGTGAGCGAGGATCTACTAGGACCAGAGCAATATCACAAAAACCATTGACGCTATTTCATCACGTCCCCAGACTCGAGGATTGCTGTTTATCCGGTTGAACCGTGCAATTTGTTTAGCGCGGTCGAGTTAGAAAACCACTCAGAATAACCTCCCACATGAATGCAACCGTTTCCCGCTTCAAACAAAACGTCACTGGTCGAATAAAGGCTAACTTCCAAGGCTACCCGCTACACGAAAAATTCTACTTAGTCAGTGCTTATATTCTTGGCGGCTACGTGTTCGCCAGTTTCATAGCGGTGTTGATTTTTCGAGCAAACCTGATAGATCCCTTTGCGAAATTCAGTGCGTATTTGATTGCAGCAACCTGCACCGTTGCCGTTGTCATCGAGTATTGGGCAACGCTCAAAGCGCTGTATGAAAAAACGTGGTTCAAGTGGGCGTTGGGCATCATCGGCGTGCTTGCATTCAAATACTCTGAACAGCACGCCAACGGGTTTATCAATGACTTTACCGGAATAGACCCGGGCTATCTTCCAGCGGCCTCGTCTACACTGACCACCCTCTTTGTACTCTATTCCTGGCTGCTGGCGGTCTCATCGTTCCTTGCTGTTTTTATGCTTTTGCATTGGGCCTTTGTTGGCTTTGAAAAGCCGAAAGGCGAACGACAGCTGAGAGACTGGAAGTACATTGCAAGGTTTGTGGGATTGTTCGTCATTTTCATCATTACCAGCATGGCCACTCGTACGTTCGAAGAAAGAGGTTCACTGACCGCTGCCCTTGCCAGACAAGTCGTACTTTCGACCGAGTACTTTAAAAAATCGCACTGCACTAACATTTCCCCATCCCAACGATCAGCGAACCTGTCAGACGGACTTGTTTCGGTGTATCAACCTGAATCAAACACTTTCGACGTCGTCAGGTGTGAGGCCTCGCGCTCAAGAGAGTGAAGGCAGTCAATTGCTGTCAAGCTGGCGTACGTTCTGGTTACCGTGCCAGCACTTACAGAACGAGAACACCTATGGACACAACGACTCAAGGCAGTTGCCTCTGCGGCGCAATCACTTATCACGTTTCGACACCGCTCAAGACCGTCACCCACTGCCACTGCAAAAAATGCCAGAAAGGCCATGGCGCTGCGTTCGCGACGTATGCCAGCGCGCGCCGATCAGAAGTGACGATCCGGGCTATGCGTGACACGCTGAAAAGCTATGAATCTTCGCCAGGTATCACCCGTCAATTCTGCTCGGAATGCGGTTCATCGCTGTTCTGGAGCGACGCTGAAGGAAAGTATCCAGAGTGGATTTCGATTGCGCTGGGCACGCTCGATACCCCGTTCAAGGTAAAGAGCCAGGCGCACAGTTGCATTGAGTCCAAGGCACCCTGGCTTGGTGGACAGTTCCTTTGAGTCCGCTCAACGCAAACGTCTCGATACGCAAACTGGAGCAGCTCCCGGTGCAGATCCGAGCCCTCGAAGCTCAGGCAGTCGCCGAAGGCTTCCGGTTCCTGACACGATTGATCACGGAGTGGGAAGACGGCTCCAATCGATTTGATCGGCCGGGCGAATGCTTTCTGGGAATGTTTTGTGATGGGCAGTTGATCGCCGTCGGCGGTCTTTCTTGTGATCTCGTCGCGGGATCAGGAGTTGGACGGCTTCGCCGGGTATACGTAGAACGTACTTACCGTGGGCGACAGGCTGGTAGGGCCTTGGTGGTGCAGCTACTGGAAAATGCTGCCGTGCATTTTCACAAAGTACGTCTGTCCACCGACACATCTGAGGCCGCAGCTTTTTATCTTCGATGCGGTTTTGAGCAGGTGGCTGATGACACCGCCACCCACGTAAAAATCTTGAAAAACGGCTGAAACGGATGCTGCCGGCTCCGCAACACACAATAAAATGGGGATCGTCGAGCTTCAGCGAGGCTACGATGGTGGTGTGGCAGCGGCATCTCTATCGGCAGTGCCGCCGTCATCGCGGCCTCGCTGGGGCTCGACGGCTCCCACAGTGGGTTTTGCAGTGCTTGAAAGGTCGTTACATCAACGGAATCGAGTAATTCACAAACACCCGATTCTGATCCTGGTCCCGCGCCACGTCACTGCGCGACACACCGTTGCGCCAGCCAAACCCAACGTTCTTGAAGGTGCCGCTCTGCACCACGTAATCCAGCGCGATATCCCGCTCCCACTCGCTCGCGTCGTTGCCACTGGCGGTAAGGATGTGGTCGCCCTTCAGGTACATCACCGACGCCTTCAACCCCGGCACGCCGAGTGACGCGAAGTCATAGGCGTATTGCGCAAAAGCGGTGCGCTCGCCGGCCTGGATGAAAGTCTGCACGGTACGGTCGGTGTAGAGATACAGGCTGGAACCGCCCTCCCCTTTGTTCACCAGGCCGCCCTGGTTGAGTTGGGCGAAGTTGCTGTCGTCCGAGACCTGCTGGTACCCGGCGGTGATCGCGTGCGGGCCCAGGGAGTAGATGAACGCCGCGCTCCAGGTGTTGTTGTCGATTTCACCGGTGCCGTTCTTGGTATAGCCGCCGAGTTTGTAACCTTCGGCACGGCCGGCGGCGCTGCTGTTCTTGCCGTCGGCGGTGGTCTTGAAGTAGCGCAGGTCGGTTTTCAACGAGCCGTAGTCGCCCAGGGGCAATACGTGGATCAGCCCGGCGAAGTGCTGTTGGTAATAGTCTTCGAGGTTGGCGTAGTAGTACTGGACCATCAGGTCCTTGGTCACCTGGTAATCGGCACCGGCGAAATTGAACTTGTTGCTTTCCTGGGTGCCACCCGCCGCTGCCAGACCACTGCGGTCGCTGGAGCCACGGCCGGTGGTGTGTTGCAGTTGGCCGCCGATCAGGGTCAGGTTGTCGATGTCCTTGCTGGTGATTTGCCCACCTTCGAACGATTGCGGCAACAGGCGGCCGTCGTTGCTCACCAGGATAGGTAGGTTCGGCCGCAGGTAGCCGTAGCGCAGTTCGCTCTTGGCAAAACGGGCCTTGGCCGTGGCGCCGCCACGGGCCCAGTTGTCGGTGGCCTTGCCGTCGTCGTTGGGGATCATCGAGCTGCCCACGTGGCGGCCGGCACCGCTGTCCAGGGTGATGCCGAGCATGCCGATCGCGTCGAGACCAAAACCCACGGTGCCGTCGGTGAAGCCCGATTGATAGTTGAGGATAAACGCCTGGCCCCACTCTTCGGTCTTCGACGGTGCGGCGGTGCCATCCCGGTTGTCGTTGTTGAAGTAGAAATTGCGCAGGCTCAAGTTGGCTTTGCTGTCGCTCAAGAAATCAGCCGACGCCAAAGGGCTCAGGGCAACGCCCAGGCTGCCGGTCAATACGCTTAACACATTCAAAGTGGCTTTCATCACAACCTCAGTCAATTAACCCATGAGCGTCATAAAACGGATACGGCCCCGGGTATTCCCCGAATACGCCGTTGTGGCTGATCAAACCCTGTTGCGCCTCCCAGCGATGCAACAGATAGCCCGCCGGCTCCAGGTTGAAATGCGCGGGCGCCGCTTCTTGTAGGTCCAACACGATCTGGTGCGAGGTGCCGGGGCACACACAACTCAAGCTGCCGCCAAAACGGCGTTGCATCGGCCGGTGCAAGTGCCCGCACAGCAGGCGCTCGACTTGCGGATGGCGGGCGACGACCTGCTCCAGCGCCGCCGCATTGATGAACGGTTCGCGGTCCATATGGCCAATGCCGCTGATAAACGGCGGGTGATGCAAAATCAGTAAGGTCGGCGCATCCGGACGCAGGGACAATTGCGCGTCGAGCCACTGCAATTGGCTGTCGAGTAACTGGCCGCCGTGGCCGCCGGGGATGGTGGAGTCGAGACCGATCAGGCGCAGCGGATGCTCGTCCACTACCCAGTCCAACGGGCCCTCTGCGGACACAGGCAGATAGGCGTGATCCCGGAACGCCTCCAGCAACGGTGCGCGTGTGTCGTGGTTACCCGGCACCAGGTAGCACGGCATGTGCAGGCGGGCGAGTTCGGGGTGCAGCACCGCGTATTCATCGGCGCGGCCGAAGTCCACCAGGTCACCGCTGATCACCACGATATCGGGCTGCGGATGGCTGGCGTTCAGATGATCGACGGCGCGGCGCAGCGCGCCTAATGTATCGACAACCCCATAAGTAAGGCGCTGGCCGGCTTTAAGGTGCAGGTCGCTGATCTGCGCGACAAGAAACGGACGATTCACAGTAGATTCTCAAGCATTCAGGGTGAACAACATGTGTGGCGCAATCGCCAGGGCAATCGGCGCTCCGACGGCGTACAGCTGGTTGTCGCTGCTGTCGACCAGCAGCGGTTGCGGGCCGCCCACATCCACCAGCAAACGGCTTTGTGCGCCCTGGAAAAACTGCGCCAACAGACGGCCGTGCAAGTGCCCTTCTCCCTCCATCACCTTCAGGTGTTCGGGACGGCAATAAACCGTGCTGGGCCGCTCGGCGGCCTGCCACGGCAACTCGCCGCCGCAGACTTTCAAGCCATGGGCCGAAGGCTCGATCACGGTGAAGGCATTGAGGTTGCCGACGAAGCCCGCGACGAAGGCGTTGGCGGGTTTCTGGTAGATGTCACGCGGGCTGGCCAGTTGTGCGACACGGCCGTGCTCCATGACCAGGATGCGGTCGCCCAGGGCCATGGCTTCGCCCTGGTCGTGGGTGACGAACACCGAGGTGATGCCAAGGCCGCGCAGCAGTTCATTCAGTTCGCTGCGCAGGCGTTCGCGCAATTGCGCGTCGAGGGCCGCCAAAGGTTCATCCAGCAACAGCACTTTCGGACGCGGCGCCAAGGCACGGGCCAGGGCCACGCGCTGACGCTGACCACCGGAGAGTTCATGGATGCTGCGCTTGCCGTGATGCTGCAAGCCCACCAGCTCAAGCAACTCGTCGCAGCGCTTGTTGCGCTCAGTCACCGACATCCCGCGAATCTTCAAGCCGTAGACGATGTTCCCCGCCACATCCAGGTTGGGAAACAACGCGTAGTTCTGGAACACCATGCCGACATCGCGGCGCTCGATGGGCAGGCGCGTCACGTCCTGATCGCCAAACAACACCTGGCCCAGATCCGGGCGCTCCAGGCCGGCAATCAGGCGCAAGGTGGTGGTTTTGCCACAGCCGGACGGGCCGAGGATCGCCAGGGTTTCGCCGCCTTCGACGGTCAGGTTCAAGTCATGCACGGCCACGGTGCCGTCGGCGAACGCCTTGCGACAGCCTTGCAGGCGGATAGTGATAGCGGTCATCGACGCTCTCCACGGGACAAACGGGCACTGATGGCCTGCAGCGCAATCAACAGCGGCACGATCATCAGCAAAAAGATAAGGGTGTAGGCGCTGGCAATTTCCAGGCGCGCCGAGGCATAGCTGTCGGCCAGGCCCACGGGCAGCGTCTTGGTCATGGGGGTGTGGAGCATCCAGGTCAGGTTGAATTCACCCAGGGACAAGGTCACTACCATCAGCACACCGGCCAGGATTCCTGCGCGGCAGTTGGGTACCACCACACTGAAAAAGCGCTTGATGGGACCCGCACCGAGACTGGCCGCCGCTTCTTCCAGCACTGGCAGTTGCTGGCGTTGCATCACCGCCATCACCGGGCGTACCAGGAATGGCAAGGTGAACAGCACATGCCCGACCAGGATGAACACCCAACTGCTGCGAAAGCTGCCGAACTGGCCGTAGGTGAGCAGCAACGCCAACGCACTGGCCAACCCCGGCATCGCCACCGGCAGCACCATCAATTCTTCGAAGGCGCGGCTGAAGCGGTTGTTCATCCGCACCAGGGCGTAGGCCGCCGGCACGCCGATCACGCAGACACACACCGCGCAGGCCAGCGCCAATTGCAGCGACAACCACACGGTGGGCGAATAGGCCTGCCACACCTGGATCAGCCAATCGAAGGTCAAGCCACTGGACAGACCGACGAAGAAGTTGCGGGTCAAACCCGCCAGCAACGACATCAGCACCGGCACCAACATGAAGGCGCACACCAGCAGGGTGAACAGCAGTTGCAGCACAAACAACGATGAGCGCTTCACAGCACAGTCCCCGCGTTTTTCACCAGGCGCCGCGTGAGCAGCAACACGGCCCAGGTCACCGCGCCGAGCACCACCGACAGCGCGGCAGCCACGGCAAAGTTGGCGTAGTTGGTGAATACGTTGTAGATCGCCACCGGGGTGACATTCAGTCGCGTGCCCAAGGTAAAGGCCGTGCCGAAGGCGCCCATGGACGTGGCAAAACAGATCGCCCCGCAGGACGCCAATGCGGGCGCCAGACCCGGCACGATCACGTCGCACACCACGCGCCAATGCCCGGCGCCCAGGGAGTGCGCAGCTTCTTCCAGGCTACGATCAAGGCTCTCGCAAGCGGCCATCACCGTGAGGATCACCCGTGGAATCGAGAAGTACAGGTAGCCCACGAACAGCCCTGCCAACGAGTAGGCAAAGATCCATCGTTCACCGGCCAGTTGCAGGCCCAGTGAGGCCAGCAAACCTTGACGCCCTGCCAGCAGAATCACCAGGAAGCCCACCACCACACCGGGAAAGGCCAAAGGAAAAGTGAGCAACGCCACCAGTGCCGAGCGCCCGAAAAACTGGTGCCGGGCGAGGAACACGCCGCTGATGCCGCCGATCACCAGCGCCACCAGCGTCACCACCACGGCCAGGACCAGCGTTTGCCCAAGGCTGCCCAGGTACTGCGCGCTGCTGAGCACCTGCCAGTAACCGCTGCCGTTGCTGTCGCGGCTCTCGGCGCCGAGCACCATCAAGTGCGCCAGCGGCAGCAGCCAGAACGCGAGCAGCACCGCAAAGGCCGGGGCCAACGCCCAGGCGGCATGTTTTGCCGATGCTGCCACTTACTTGACCTCGTTCAGGTAACGGGCGGCGAAGGCTTCCTGCACTGCGGCCATTTTTTCGTAGTCCACCACCCCGGCGCGGGCATAGTCGCTGTCGGGCAGGAACTGTGCGGCCACGTCAGCCGGCATTTTCATCGGGCGCACTGGGCGCAGGTAGGCTTTGGCCCAGAGTGCCTGGCCTTCGTCCGACAGCACGAAGTCGAGGACTTTTTCCGCATTGGCGCGGTGTGGCGCGTTGGCGACCAGGCTCATCACGTAGGGCACGCTGATGCTGCCTTCCTTCGGGATCACAAAGTCGACGTTGGCTTTGTCTTTGTAGCGCGCGCGGTAGGCGTTGAAGTCGTAGTCCACCAGGATCGGCAACTCACCGGACAGCACCCGCGCATAGGCGGTTTGCTTGGGCACGATGGGCGCGTTCTTCGCCAACTTCTGGAAGTAGTCGATGGCGGGGGCGAAGTTGTCGAGGTCACCGCCCAGGGCGCGGTTGATCGCCACAGCCGAGACGTAGCCAACGAAGGCGCTGGAGGGATCGAGGTAACCGACCATGCCTTTGTACTCAGGCTTGAGCAGATCGGCCCAGCTTTGCGGCACCGGCAAACCACCGAGCGCGTCGACGTTGACCATGATGCCCAAGGTGCCGGAGTGGATCGCGAACCAATGGCCGGCCGGGTCCTTGAGGCCAGCGGGGATCTGGTCCCAGGCCTTGGGCTTGTAGGTGCCGACCACCTCGGCTTTTTGCGCCTGCAGGCCGAAGGTCACGCCGTAGTAAACGACGTCAGCGACCGGGGCGGCTTTTTCCGCCACCAATTGCGCCAGCGACTGGCCGGAGTTCTTGTTGTCCAGCGGCACCTGCACGCCTGTGCTGGCAGCGATGGCCTTGAGCTGGGTGCCCCAGTCGGCCCAGTCCGGCGGGCAGTTGTAGCAGATCGCGGTTTCGGCGGCCTGGGCCAGGCTGGCCGCACCGCACAGCAGCACGGCTGCCAGGGTTTTACTGAGTGCGCGCATCAAGGGTTTCCTCGTGGGGTTGAGTACTGTCGCCCGGCCGGATATGGCAAGGCAGGCAATGGGACGTCGGGGCGTTGCCGGCGATTTGCGCCAGCAGTTGGTCAATCACGGTGCTGGCCAGCAAGGCGATGGGTTGCACCACGCTGCACAGGGTTGGGTGCATCTGGGTGCCGAGGCTGATGCCGTCGAAGCCCATCACCGACAGCTGTTCGGGCACGTTCCAGGCGTTGCGGCGCAGTTCGGCGATCAGGCTGATTGCCAGGAAGTCGTTGGAACACACCAGCGCGGTGGGCGCATCGGGGCCTTGAAGAAAGGGTTCGATGGCGGCGAACTCGGCCTGGGTATGGGCCGGCATTTCAATCACCGGGCGGGGGTCGAGAGCGTATTCGCGCATTGCATCGCAATAACCGGCGTAGCGCAGGCGGGCACGGTCGGATTGCAGCGCAGGGCCGGCGACCATGCTGATGCGTCGATGGCCGGCTTCCAGCAGATAACGCGTGGCCAGGGCCATGCCTGCGCGGTTGTCCACCGACACGGCGCTGTAGTTGGGGTTGCTCGGTTGGTGATAAGCCAGCACGAATGGGGTTTGTTCGGTGTTCAAGCTGCTGAGCACGCTGTTGCTCTCGGCATCAGTGACCGTCAGCACCAGGCCATCGACGCGCTGGCGCAACAATTCTTCCACCACAATGCATTCGCGTTCGCTGCTGTAGTCGGTAGTCGCCAGCAACAGGCTGTAGCCCCGCGCCCGGGCGGCGCGCTCCATGGCCTGGAATTGTTCAGCAAACACCGGATTGAGCAGATTGGGCACCACCACGCCAATCAACTGGGTGGTTTGCAGGCGCAGTTGGCGGCCCAGCAGATTGGGGCGAAAACCCAGCTCACGGGCGGCGGCGAACACCTGCTCCCGGGTAGTCGGGCGCACCTGGTCGGGAGAAGCAAAAGTGCGGGCGGCGGTGGCGCGGGATACGCCCGCCAGCCGGGCTACGTCTTTCAGGTCAGTCATTGTCACTCGCTTGAGATCGATCTCATTGGCGAGGACAGTAGCGGGGGAATGTGGCAGTTCAGTGCCGAGAACATGACGATTTGATGTCATCCAAGGACTGCTGCTATGCACCTGTGGTGAGCGGGCTTGCCCCGCGCTGGGTGGCGAAGCCACCCCAATAAGGACGTCGCGCAGCTCCAGAAAAATCGTGGTGCCTGGATTTAGGGCGGCTTCGCCCCCCAGCGCGGGGCAAGCCCGCTCACTACAAAAAAACGGTGTCAGCCCCTGAACAGTCACACTCCAGCGCTACGCTCGTAAACCAAGGGCAGCAAAATCCGCCCACTAACCTTTCGATTCGATCCAAGTGCGGGCACAATGCGTGTCCTTTTTTGGCAGGCACCGCCGCAGGCTCTCAAAAATGATCAAAACGCCGTACTACCTCATCGATAAACAGAAGCTTCTGGTCAACATGCAGAAGATTGCTTACGTGCGCGAACAGTCCGGCGCCAAGGCGTTGCTGGCGCTCAAGTGCTTTGCCACCTGGTCGGTGTTTGACCTGATGCAGCAATACATGGACGGCACCACCTCGTCGTCGCTGTATGAGCTCAAGCTCGGCCGCCAGAAGTTCGAAGGCGAGGCACACGCCTACAGCGTGGCCTGGGCCGACGATGAAATCGAAGAGATGCTGGATAACTGCGACAAGATCATCTTCAACTCGATCAGCCAGCTGCAGCGTTTTGCCGAACGTTCCGAGGGCAAGACCCGTGGCCTGCGCGTCAACCCACAGGTGAGCAGCTCCGACTACCTGCTGGCCGACCCGGCGCGTCCGTTCAGCCGTTTGGGCGAATGGGACCCGGTGAAGATCGAAGGCGTGATCGAGCAGATCTCCGGCTTCATGTTCCACAACAACTGCGAGAACGGCGATTTCAGCCTGTTCGACAAAATGCTCGGCACCATCGAAGAACGCTTCGGCGCGCTGCTGCACAAGGTCGAGTGGGTCAGCCTCGGCGGCGGCATCCACTTCACCGGTGAAGACTATGCGGTGGACGCGTTCTGCGCGCGCCTGAAGGCGTTCTCCGAAAAGTACGGCGTGCAGGTGTACCTGGAACCCGGCGAAGCGGCGATCACCAACAGCGCCTCCCTGGAAGTCACCGTGCTCGACACCCTCTACAACGGCAAGCACCTCGCCGTCGTGGACAGCTCCATCGAAGCCCACCTGCTGGACCTGCTGATCTACCGCCTCAACGCCAAGCTGGCGCCAAGCGACGGTGAACACACCTTCATGGTGTGCGGCAAATCCTGCCTGGCCGGGGACATCTTCGGCGAGTATCAATTTGATCGTCCGCTGGCCATCGGCGATCGGCTGTCGTTCATCGACACCGCAGGCTACACCATGGTCAAGAAAAACTGGTTCAACGGCCTGAAAATGCCGTCCATCGTAGTGAAACAACTCGACGGTACAGTCGAGGTGGTTCGTGAATTTGGTTACGACGACTACCTGTCCAGCCTTTCGTAAGCTGGCGGATAAAGGAGAGATAAAGCAATTGAAAAAGAACGTTCTTATCATTGGTGCAGGAGGTGTCGCCAAGGTGGTGGCCCACAAGTGCGCGCAGCACAACGACGAACTCGGTCGTATTGCTATCGCGTCGCGCAACATCTCCAAATGCCAGGCCATCATCGACAGCGTCAAGGCCAAGGGTAGCCTCAAGATTCCCGCCGACATCCAAGCCTTCGCGCTGAACGCCCTGGACGTGGAAGCGACCAAGGCCCTGATCCGCGAGACCGAATCGCAGATCGTCATCAACGTGGGTTCCGCGTTCCTCAACATGTCGGTGCTGCGCGCCTGCATCGACACGGGCGTTGCCTACCTCGATACCGCCATCCACGAAGAGCCGGGCAAGGTCTGCGAGACCCCGCCGTGGTACGGCAACTACGAATGGAACCACCTGGAAGAGTGCAAACAGAAGAACATCACCGCCATCCTTGGCGTGGGCTTCGACCCAGGTGTCGTCAACGCGTATGCCGCGCTGGCGCAGCAACAGCATTTCGACCGCATTGATTCGATCGATATTCTCGACGTCAATGCCGGCTCCCATGGCAAATACTTCGCCACCAACTTCGACCCGGAAATCAACTTCCGCGAGTTCACCGGACAGGTGTGGAGCTGGCAGAACAGCCAGTGGACCAGCAACACCATGTTCGAAGTCAAACGCACTGATGACCTGCCGGTCGTCGGTTCGCAGAACCTCTACCTCACCGGCCACGATGAAGTGCACTCACTGTCGAAAAACCTCGACGTGCCCAACGTGCGTTTCTGGATGAGCTTCGGCGAGCACTACATCAACGTGTTCACCGTGCTGAAAAACCTCGGCCTGCTCTCCGAAAAGCCGGTCACCACCGCCGAAGGCCTGGAAGTCGTGCCGTTGAAACTGGTCAAGGCCGTGCTGCCCGACCCGTCTTCGCTCGCCCCTGGCTACACCGGCAAGACCTGCATCGGTGACCTGGTCAAAGGCACCAAAAATGGCCAGCCCCACGAGATGTTCATCTACAACGTGGCCTGCCATGAAGAAGCCTTTGCCGAAACCGACAGCCAGGGCATCTCCTACACCGCAGGCGTGCCACCCGTGGCCGCTGCGCTGCTGGTTGCCCGTGGCGAGTGGGATGTGAAGCACATGGCCAACGTCGAGGAACTGCCGGCCGAGCCGTTCCTGAAAGCGCTGGATGTGATGGGGTTGCCGACTCGCATTAAAGACGAGAACGGTGATCGGGCTTGGGATGCGATTGCCTGATAAGCGCTCGCTGACCAAAAAAATGCGCTCCTAGGGGCGCATTTTTTGTTTTGGGCACACACGGCCACTGTAGGAGCCGGCTTGCCGGCGATTTCGTTGGGTCAGTAACAAATGCATCAGCTGACACACCGCTATCGCCGGCAAGCCGGCTCCTACAGTTGATCTGCAGCGGATGTGAGAGTGGAGTTACTCGAGGTTCCGTGCCGAATTGCTCAACGCCCGCGAACACTGCAACAACGCCGGCGCCAGCTGCCGCTCGGCATCCGCCCTGCTCCACCGACTGGTCGGCGCCACCACATGCACCGCCGCCACGGGTCGGCCATTGGCGCCCAGCACTGGCGCACCGATGGTCATATCGCCCAGGAACAGCTCCTGGCCATTCACCGCGTAGCCCTGCTCGCGCACCTGTTGCAACGATTCCAGAATCTGCCCGACGTCAGTCAACGTCTGGCTGGTGTGCGCAATGCGCTGGCTGTTTTCAATCAACACCAACGCCTCCTCCTGCGGCAACGCGCTCAAATACGCCCTTCCCGACGCCGTGCAATACATCGGCACCCGCGAACCAATCGGCATGTGCACCGGCACAAACCCTGAGCTGACGAAACGCGCGATATAGGTCATGTCGTAGCCCGCAGGCTCGGTGAGGCATGACGTCTCGCCGGTCAACCGCGTCAGCTCCGACAGAAACGGGTTGGCCACTTCGATCAACGAATGCGCATCCAGGTAACTGAAGCCCAACTCCAGCACCCGGGGTGTGAGTTGGTAATGCCGTGTGCGGGAGTGTTTCCGAAGGTAACCCAGGCTTTCCAGGGTAAACACCATGCGCTGGGCCGAGCTTTTGGTCATGCCGGCGGCTTCGGCCACCTCTGCAAGGCTCATGCTACGGCGCTGCGCGCTGAATGCCTTGAGCACCGACAGGCCTTTTTCCAGGGATTGGTTGTGCAGACTGTTGCGTTCTTCGGACATGGCGGACTCGCGGTCAGGTCGATCAGGCGTGGCGATATTTCTACCTTAAATGACAAAAATAGACCATTAAAAATCGCATATCGATACGACTGGTTCATTTTTTCTATTTTTGATAGCTAATATCGATTTTTATCAATCGAAATGGCACAGAGCTTGCGATTTCATCAATAACCGCTCGCGGTACTGACGATCCGTTTTCCTTCTGGAGTAACCCGATGAACAGTCTTTCGCCCTTGTTTCGCCGCCTTGCCTTCGGTTTGTGCGCCGCCTTTTGTGTCAGCGCCGCGCACGCAGACAGTGCGTCCTCGTACAAAGTCGGTGCAACGGCCAGTGGCTCGCCGTTTACCTTCCTCGACATCAAGAGCAACAGTATCCAGGGCGTGATGGTCGATGTGGCCCAGGCCCTGGGCAAGGCTGGCGGGTTCACCAGCCAGATCGAGCAGACCAACTTCGCCGCGCTGATCCCCTCCCTCACGTCCGGCAAGCTCGACTTCATTTCCGCCGGCATGCTCAAGACCGAAGAGCGCACCAAGGTGGTCGACTTCAGCGCCCCGGTGTATGCCTACGGTGAAGGCCTGATCATCAATGCCGACGACAACACGGCCTACCCCGACCTCACGCCCCTCAAGGACCAAGTGGTCGGCGTGCAGGCCGGAACCGTCTTCTACGACCAGTTGAACAAGCTCGGGATCTTCAAGGAGATCCGCACCTATGACTCCATCGGCGAGATGGTCCGCGACCTGTCCCTGGGCCGCATCAAGGCCGCCGTGGGAGACCAGCCCGTGGTTGCCTACCAGATCCGCCAGAAACTGTTCAAAGGCGTGAAACTGGCCCCCGACTACAAGCCTACCAACGTCGGCGAAGTGTGCCTGGTGGTGCGCAAGGGCGATGCGCAAACCCTCGAACGCTTGAATACAGCCATCGCCAGCATCAAGGCAGATGGCACCCTCGACAGCATCCTCAAGAAGTGGGGACTTGATACCCAGGTGCGTCCATGAACCCGGCCGAGTTCCTGCAAAACGCCCAGGACTTCTTGCCGATCCTGCTGCAAGGCGCCTGGGTGACTATCCAAATTACCGTCCTGTCGTTCCTGCTCAGCAGCGCGATCGGCCTGGTGCTGGCGTTGCTCAAGCTGTCGCCGATCCGCACGCTGTCGTGGACAGCCAGCACCATCATCAACGTGATCCGTGGCCTGCCGATCATTGTGCAGCTGTTCTACATCTACTTTGTGCTGCCGGACATGGGCGTGCACCTCACCGCGTTCTACGCAGGCGTGATCGGCATGGGCATCGCTTACTCGGCGTACCAGGCCGAGAACTTCCGCACCGGCATCATTGCCGTCGAACAGGGCCAGCGTGAAGCCGCCGAAGCCTTAGGGATGCGCTCGGCGCTGATGATGCGTCGGGTGATCCTGCCGCAAGCGTTTCGCATCGCCCTGCCGCCGTATGGCAACACCCTGGTGATGATGCTCAAGGACTCGTCGCTGGTCTCCACCATCACCGTCGCCGAGATGACCCGCCAGGGCCAGCTGATTGCGTCGTCGACCTTCCAGAACATGACCGTCTACACCCTGGTCGCCCTGCTCTACCTGCTGATGAGCCTGCCGCTGGTGTATGGCCTGCGTCGCATGGAACAGCACCTGGGCCGGAGGAAAAAAGCATGATCGAGATTCGCCAACTGCAAAAACACTACGGCAGCCACCGCGTGCTGCACGGTGTCGACCTGGACGTGGCCAAGGGTGAAGTGGTGTGCCTGATCGGCCCCTCGGGCTCGGGCAAATCCACCCTGCTGCGCTGCATCAACGCGCTGGAGGCCTATGACGGCGGACACATCCACGTGTTCGGCGAAACCGTGCAGCGCGGCAGTAAGACCGTGCACGCCCTGCGCAGCCGCATGGGCATGGTGTTCCAGCGCTTCAACCTGTTCCCCCACCGCACCGTGCTGGAAAACGTCATGGAAGGCCCGGTGTACGTCAAAGGCGAACCTGCGCAACAGGCCCGTGAGGAAGCCTTGGTGCTGCTGGAAAAAGTCGGGCTGAGCGCCAAGGCCGACGCTTACCCGGAACAACTCTCCGGTGGCCAGCAGCAACGCGTGGCCATCGCCCGCGCCCTGGCGATGAAACCCGAGGCGATGCTGTTCGACGAACCCACCTCCGCCCTCGACCCGGAACTGGTGGGCGATGTGCTGGCGGTGATGCGCACCCTCGCCGACGAAGGCATGACCATGATCGTGGTCACCCACGAAATGGGTTTTGCGCGGGAAGTGGCCGACCGCGTGTGCTTCCTGCACGGCGGCTACATCGTCGAAAGCGGCGCAGCTGAACAGGTGCTGGGCAATCCGCAGCATCCGAGGACCCAGGACTTCCTACGGCGAGTGCTGCACCCCACTGGCGATACGCGGAGCCTGTCATGAAGTCATTGTGGTCAGCGACCGCGCCTTCGGTGGTGCGGACACCTGCGTTGAGCGAGTCGGTGAAGGTGGATGTGGCGATTGTCGGGGCTGGCTATACAGGCTTGTCGACGGCGCTGCATTTGGCCGAGCGTGGCGTGAGCGTGTGTGTACTGGAAGCTAACGAACCGGGTTGGGGTGCGTCCGGGCGCAACGGTGGGCAGGTCAACCCGACGCTCAAATATGACCCGGAGCAACTGGTGCAAATGTACGGATCGGCGCGCGCAGAGCCATTGATCTCGACTATTTCGAGTTCGGCCGACCTGGTGTTCAAGCTGATCGAAAAGCACGGCATCGATTGCGCGCCGGTACGCAAGGGCTGGATGCAGGTGTCGTACAGCGAAAAAGGCGTCGCCGGGTTGCACGTGCGGGCAGATCAGTGGGCCCGGCGGGGTGTGCCGGTGCAGCGGTTGGATGCAGCAGCGGTGGCTTCGCGGATGGGCAGTGACGCCTTTGCCGGTGGCTGGCTGGACGGCCGGGCCGGGGCGATTCAGCCGTTGGCGTATGCTCGTGGGTTGGTCGGTGCGGCGTTGGCGGCGGGTGCAAGGATTCATGGACAGAGTGCGGTGACGGGGTTGCAGCGTCAGGGGTCCGGCTGGCAATTGCAGACCGCCTCCGGGGCGCAGGTGACCGCTGACCAAGTGGTACTCGCGACTAATGGATACAGCGGCAACCTGTGGCCGGGCATGGCGCAAAGCATCCTCGCTGCGAACAGTTTCATCGTCGCCACCAAGCCTTTGACGGGGCACGCGGCCGAAAGTATTTTGCCGGGCCAGGAAACCGTTTCCACCGCACAAAGGCTGCTGCTGTACTTTCGCAAAGACAGCCATGGGCGCTTGCTGATGGGCGGACGCGGGCTGTTCAACGATCCCACTTCGCCCACGGATTTTGCTCATCTGGAGCGTTCGTTGGCACTGCTGTTTCCGCAGTTGGGGCCATTGGAATTCGAATACCGTTGGGCTGGGCGTATCGCAATCACCCGCGACTTCATGCCCCATGTCCACGAACCGGCACCGGGGCTCACGTTGGCACTGGGTTGCAATGGCCGTGGGATTGCGTTGTGTACCAGCCTTGGACAGCAATTGGCGGGACGGTTGTGTGACGGCAAGGCAGAGTTTGCCTACCCGGTGACGGCGTTGCAGCGCTTGCCGATGCATGGGTTGCAGCGGTTTTATATTGGGGCTGGGGTGGCTTGGTACAGCCTGCTGGATCGGTTGAACATCGGTTGAATCGCCAAATACTCTAAAGAACTGTCAACACTCACAGGTTACCCAACCCACACACTCCGCTAGTCTGAGCCAGTCGAGCTCATTTCTCGACTGGCCCCCCGTTCACCATGCGCGAAAGGAATCGTCCATGAACCCGCAAAAAAACGCCTACAACCTGCCGGTACGCGTGGCCGGGCTGGTGTATAGCCTCGGTTGCTACTTGGTTTTCCTGGTCACATTCCTTTACCTGATTGGCTTCGTGGGTAGCATCGCGGTGCCCAAGAACATCAAAGATGGGCCACTCATCGACTGGCCACTGGCAGCATTAGTCGATGGTTTGCTGGTTATCCTGTTTGGTCTCCAGCACAGTCTGATGGCGCGTAAAAGCTTCAAGAGCCGGCTGACCGCACTCATTCCGACGGCGGCTGAACGTTCCACCTATGTGCTGCTCAGCAGTCTGGTACTGGGGGTGATGTTCTGGCTGTGGTACCCCATCAACTTCCCGGTATGGCGTGTCGAAATACCTTGGGCCAGTGCCTTGATAACGGGGCTGTTCTGGATGGGATGGGCCATTGTCTTACTGGCGACGCTGTTGATCAGCCATTTCGAACTGTTCGGGCTCAAGCAAGCAATTGACCGCTGGCGCGACACAACGCAACACGCGCCCGTGTTCAGGACCCCACTGTTGTACAAGCTCGTTCGTCACCCGCTGTACCTGGGGTTCCTGATTGCCTTCTGGGCTACGACTGACATGACGGTCGGGCATTTACTGTTCTCGATGGGCCTGACGGTCTATCTCTTTATCGGTGCTTACTTTGAAGAGAGGGACCTGGTGGTGTTGTTTGGTGATAGGTATCGGCAGTATCAGGGAGAGACCAGCATGATTTTGCCGGTGCCGAAGAGACGGTCCAAGGGGCGGAACACAGACACTTAATCGCCCCTGAGCCCCCCTGTGGCGAGGGCGCTGGGCATCTGCCGTCTGCTGGAAGGTGTGCAACTTTTAGTGAACAAGGCATTGGATGACGCTCATCCAACCGCCTGAACGTAGACGACATAAGGCGCCTGAGCTATCTTCGGACGCCTTATCGATCGACCCGGAACAGGAAGTTACCGCTTGAGCATGTCGTCCCTACTGCGAAGCCGCACCTTTGCCCTCTTCGCAGGCATCGCCTTTATTGCCATAGACCAACTCGTCAAACTACTGGCCTTGGTTTCACTGCAGGCCAACAGCTTCAAATTCGGCGCCAGCCCAATCAACCTCGCGCTGGAACTGAGCCTGAACCCAGGCGCCTTCCTCAGCCTGGGCGCTGCACTACCGGCGCAGGTCAAACAGCTGATCTTTATCGTGGGTGTGGCGGTCATGGTGGCTTGGGCGATGGGGTGGTCACTTTCCAACTGGAGCCAACCGCTGCGTAAAGTCTTGCCGCTGTACGCAATTGCGTTGGGCGGTATCGCCAACCTGATCGACCGCGTCTTTCGTGACGGGCATGTCGTCGACTACATGGTGTTGAATGTAGGGCCGACACATACCGGCGTGTTCAATATTGCTGATATCGCAATTACGGCCGGTGCGATTTATTTAATGATCGACTTATTGGTACGACCGCGAAGGGCATAGTTCGATGAGCACATTACGTAAAAGAAGGCGTCTCACCTTCTACGTCAACTTATCGATCACGTATTGCTGAAACCAGGCAGGCTGCGTATCCGAAACGATATCGATATCCTCACCTTCGGTAATTTCCGCAAGCTGAGCGAAACTAGGCTCACCGTCTTGCGAGTTATCAAAAATATAAGCTCTGTTTGAAAGCAATACAGCGTCGGAGAGTTTTTCCAGCGAGCGCTTGTAACGAGAGCGAATTTTGTCCGCAGGAACATCATGTCCCCCGATTGATGCCCTATACGCAACCCGCGCAACATTGATATCGGCATCCGCAGTGGCGACGTAGTAAACGTATACCCGATACCCAGCTGCTTTCGCCTGCCGCAGCAACTCTATCTTGCTGCTATCTGACATGACGGTTTCAAAGGTAAAACTCACCCGTTCTTCAATCAAAGAAACTCGAACAAAGTCAGACAATGCAGAGGCTATATAGGAGTCCACCTGCCTTGAGGGAAAAGCGATTCGATCGCCGTCCACGACTAAGTCTTCCAATTTGGCAAGAGAATCGGGAAATTTCAAAGTAGCGTATGACCGCGTAAGAACGGAATCGCCCGTCTGGCATATTGATCGAGGCCAAATGCAGCGAATTCAAAAGCTCCCGTTTCGCGGATGCTCAACTCAATTGCATCAGGGTTGATGTAGTTCACCAGCAAATGAGCCGGAACTTTCGAGTTGAACGTGCTCTTTCCACTCCCGTTCGGTCCGGCGAACATCCGGCCCCTGGGGGTGGTACTCAAGCCTGAATCTGCGCCTGGGTAGACCGTCGATCCAAGAGAGACTTCTTGGTTTTCAAGCGGGTGCCCGCCTTGAGAGTGCCGTAGGTTTCCACGGGGCGGATAACCAACGTTTCTGTATTTGAGACTTTCACCAGCTGGCCGGCACGGACCACAAGCACAGATTCGCCCTTGGAAAGGGCAACCTCGTAGGCATCTCTGAATGCCTTGGCTGCAATAGAGGGAATACTCGATTCTTGAGCAAGAATCTGCGCTTCGGTGATTTGTGGCTTAACTTTTTTACGTGACATGCTGGTCTCCGGCTCAGGACGGGGGCGGACCAATGGCGGTTAGCATAGATCACCTCAAGCGTCGAACGCAGATTCGACTTTACCTCAATGTCTGTCCCGTGCCCTCACCCCGCCGTGCGACCCGGTGTTTACGCGCTTCCCATTCGATCTCTCAAAACACCGACCACCCAATCCGCTCACTCAACAACTCCAACGCTTTCATTCCCGCCAGCGAGTTCCCCGCCGCGTTCAACTCCGGTGACCACACGCACACCGTAAACTGCCCCGGCACCACCGCGACGATCCCGCCCCCAACCCCGCTCTTGCCCGGCAACCCCACGCGATAGGCAAAATTGCCCGCCTCGTCATACAGCCCGCTGGTGGCCATGATCGAGTTGACTTGTTTGGTCTGGCGCGCGGTGAGGATCTGCTCGCCGCTGTGAGCGCTCACGCCTTCGTTGGCCAGGAAGCTGAACGCCCGCGCCAGATCCAGGCAGCTCATCTGCAACGCGCAGTAGTTGAAGTAACTATGCAACACCGCATCCACATCGTTGTGGAAGTTACCGAACGACTTCATCAGATACGCCATGGCCGCGTTGCGCGCACCGTGTTGCGCCTCGGATTCCGCGACGATGCTGTTGACCAGGATCTGCGGGTTGCCCGACAGGCGGCGGACGAAATCACGCATCGACAAGATCGGCACGGCGAAGCGCGATTGGTTGATGTCGCAGATCACCAGCGCGCCGGCATTGATGAACGGGTTACGCGGGCGGCCGCGTTCAAATTCAAGCTGCACCATGGAGTTGAACGGCTGCCCGGAAGGCTCGTGGCCCAGGCGTTCCCAGATGGTTTCGCCGCCGTGGTCGATGGCTTGCACCAGGCTGAACACCTTGGAAATGCTCTGCACCGAGAACAATGTATCGGCGTCACCGGCGCGGTAGGCGGAGCCGTCGTTGCCGTACACGGCGATGCCGATCTGGTTGGCGGGTACATCGGCGAGCGCGGGGATGTAGTCGGCGACTTTGCCGAGGCCGATCAGTGGACGAACTTCGTCAAGGATCGAGTCCAGCAGCGCCTGCATGTCTTGTCCTGTCATCTGTCTTTGAATCAGTGATAAGCGGGGCGCGGAGGATACTTCAATGCGCGCGGAAGCCCCACACAATCTCTACCACCCGCTCGGCCACCACCAGATACACGAGGATCAACAACAGCTGTAGCGCCAAGTGATAACGCAGCTTGGCCAATCGACGGATGCCATCGCTGACGTTCAACAGCATCAACAGCGTCGACAGCACAATCAACCCCCAGCCGGCCACGCTGGAGGCAAACACCCCGATAAACAGGTCCTGGTGGCCCACGAGCGTGTTGGTCCCCGCCGCAAACAACAGCGCACACACCAGCAGGTTTTTCACGTTGTCGAAAATCTGTGTGCTCAGATCGTTTTCCAGCAAGTCCAAATACCGCTTCCATAACGTGTGCATGGGTAAGTACCGGGTAGGGATCGCTCGTCAATCAAAGTAGTCCAATTGCCCGTACACTGCACCGCTGCGCTTACCCTATGAGGACTTTTGCATGAAATTGATGATCGGCCTGGCCGCCCTACTGTTGGTATCGGCTTGCACCACGACCGCGCCCACCACGCCACCCGCCCAAGACTCCGCTGCGTCGACGTGCCTGGCCGGCGGCGGCACCATGAAGCAAGTCGGCAAGTTGCAGAGCTGGAAGTGCATCACGCCGTACAAGGATGCAGGCAAGGCGTGTACCGACTCTAGTCAGTGTGATGGCGAGTGCCAGACCAGTGTCACCACCCAAACTGGCAATGGCCCGGTGACAGGCGCGTGCCAGGTAGATAACAGCCACTTCGGCTGCTCGGCGACGGTGGAAAAAGGCAAGCTCGGCCGAGCGATTTGCGTGGATTGAGTCTCGCCACCGATCGAACTGTGGGAGCTGGCTTGCCTGCGATGGCGGTGTATCAGGTAGCGTTGTATTAACTGACAGTCCGCCATCGCAGGCAAGCCAGCTCCCACAAGAGGTCTGTAGCGCTGCTTAGAAATGCGCCACATCCGACACCTGCTCATCCAGCACATCCCGCGCCAGCGCCCAGGCGCGATCCTTGGATTCCACCACCAGCAGCGGGTAGCCCCAGGCCTTGCCGAACATTACGGCAAACGGCTTGAGTGCCAGGCGTTGTGCGGGGCTGGGCTCGACCTGGATCATGCCTTTGACGTAGGTGCGCAACGCCTGCTTGTTTTTCTTCATCCAGATCGACGCTTGCTTGCGCTCCTCATGAGAATGTTCGTGGTTGTTCTCATCCACGGACTTCTCGTGCAGCAACAGGAAGGGTTGCTGACGGGCCAGCAGGCTTTCGAAGACCAGGAAGGCATCCTCCGGTCCGCCCTCGTTGGGCGCGTCGAAGACGATTTTCACCACTGGGAATGTTGAGCTGTCGAGTCGCATGGCAAATCTCCTTGTTGAGAATGTATCTCACTATAACGACCACCCCACTAGACTGCATTGCACAGAATAGCCAGAATGTTTCGCAATTCAGCCAAGCTTGAAGCCGCCATGCAACGCCACCGTCTCGATCAACGTGACCCCTCCAGAGTCAAGGACGCCGACCTGCTCCCGCGTGCAGTGATCGCCGTGAGCGCCACCAGCACGTCCGAGAGCTGGGAGCATGCCCCGCATTCCCATCGCAAGGGCCAGTTGATGTACACCCTGCGCGGGGTGATTCATTGTCAGATCGAGGCCGGCATCTGGATCGTGCCGCCCCAGTGCGCGCTGTGGATTCCCGGCGGCATGTCCCACGCCGCACGCGGCTCCGGCGAAGCGCAGGTGTATTGCCTGTTGATCGACCCGGACGCCGCCGGCGCCCTGCCCCCGCAATGCTGCACGCTGTCGGTGTCCGGCCTGTTGCATGAACTGATCAGCAAGGCCGTAAGCTTCCCGCCGATGTACGAAGAGGACGGCGCGCAGGGCCGCCTGATCCGCACGCTGCTGGACGAACTGGCCCAGGCGCCCATCGAGGACCTACACCTGCCAATGCCCCAGGACCCGCGCTTGCGGCGCCTGGCCGACAGCCTGCTGGCCGCCCCCGGCGATAAGGCCACCCTCGGCCAGTGGGCCGTGCGCATCGGCATGAGCGAGCGCAGCATGACCCGCCTGTTGCTGGAAGAATTTGGCCTGAGTTTCGGGCGTTGGCGCCGGCAGTTGCATGTGATCCTGTCACTGCAACGCCTGGCCAGGGGCGACAGTGTGCAGCGGGTCGCCCTGGACCTGGGCTATGAGAACGCCAGCGGCTTCATCACCATGTTCCGCAAGGCGGTGGGCCAGCCGCCAGCACGTTACCTGGCCGATCGCGCCGGTGCGTCAAAGGCCAACGCCGCCGCGACCATTGCCTTGCACGCGCTACAGACGCCAGATCAGCGCTGAACCGGAATGCGAATATCACCGCCGCGACACTGGGTCTTCACACTTTTGGGGCAGCCGGCAAAGCGCAGCTCCTTACTCAGGCACACCCGCACTTCGGACAGCACCTTGCCCTTGCAGATCACCGCCACACTGTGATCGCCCATGGCTGGGTTGCTCTGTCGGAACAGCCGTTCGATGTCCTGTGCCTCAAGGTAACTGGGCACATTGAAGGGCTGCAGTTGCTGCGGAATCTGCACCGTGGCCAGCGCTGCGTCGGTTGCTTCCAGGTAACGCGTGGGCCCCAAGCCGCTGCACGTGCCGTGTTTGGCCCACTCATGCTTGAGCAACGCCTGTGTGGGAAACATCAGCGCGCCCTTTGCCAAGTCGTCGGCCGACAACCGCGATTGCGGGTCGCACGACGCCGGCCACCCGCCACGGGCGTACTGCGGCCATAACCCGTGCAATACAAAGCCGTAGCCTTTACCTGTGCATTGCTCGTTGTTCGGGTGCGTCAAGCAGAACGTGGGCGACCACGACAGAGACAACACATAAAAATCAAAATCCCCTGCCGGGCGTTGCTCACGTGGCGCAGCCATTGCACTGGTGGCTATGACCAGCCACACCATCATCCAGTATTTCATCCGTCTATTCCTCGAAAAAACAGAACCCTATCGCACCTACCCAGGATGATGGGGGTTACGTTGTAGCACCTTGTCGAGGATCCGATCGGTCTTCAACGCCTCGATCGCTTGGGAAGGGTGTTCGGCTTCCCCGCGAATATGGGCATTCATGGCCAGCACGTGATGCCACTGGATATGCGCGTGGCAAGGCACCTCCAGCACTTCGTCCACCTCGCCTTCAAGGCGCAGCGGCTGGTCTTCGAATACGGCAAAAGTGATGCGCCCCTTGCTGCCGATCAGCTCGACCTTGTCTTCGCGGCGGTCGGCGACAAAGTTCCAGCAGCCCATGCCCAGCGCGCCGGACGCGAACGTCCAGCAGGCAGTCACCGCATCCTCGGCGGCGTAGCGCCCGGCCTGTCGCGCGGTGAAGCCCGAGACCTCGACGATATCCCCGGCCAGGTACTGGAACAGGTCAAACCCGTGGCTGGCCAAGTCGGCAAAGTAACCACCACCGGCGATGAGCGGGTCGGTGCGCCAATTGGCGGCACTGGCATCGTCGGCGCCCGGTGGCTTGCACAGGGTCCAGGTCAGGTGGCGAAGTTGGCCGATGCGCCCGTCCTGCAGCCACTGACGCACCTGCTGGAAACGCGGCAGCGAGCGGCGGTAATACGAGACAAACAGGTGCAGGCCGGCACGCTCGAAGGTGCGCTGCATCAATGCGCTTTGCTCGGCATTCAACGCCATCGGCTTTTCGACACAGCAGTGCTTGCCCGCGGCAGCCACCATCAGGCTGTACTCGAGGTGGCTGTCGGGTGGCGTGGCGATATACACCGCATCCACTTCGGGATCATTGATCAGGGCCTGAGCGTCGGTGTAAATGCGGGCAATGCCGTGGCGTGTCGCATAATCGCGCACCGCTTCTTCACGACGCCCCATCACGGCCACCAACGCAGAACCTGGCGCTTTGTAGAAAGCGGGTCCACTCTTCAATTCAGTGACACTGCCACAGCCGATCATGCCCCAGCGTACGGTGCTCATCTGCTCTCCTCGTGCGTTTTGATCAATCGGGCAGTATCCACAACCCCACACGTCAGCGCCATAACCACTTAGCATGACAATTGCATTACACTTTTATGACACTCATCCCGCTGCGGGGGCACAGACGATGAAAATACGGGCCACGGTCATTTGCGAACACGAGGGGCATATCCTCTTCGTGCGCAAGGCCAGATCGAAATGGGCGTTGCCGGGCGGCAAGGTCGAACGCAATGAGCGACCGGTTGGCGCGGCTGAACGCGAGCTGGAAGAAGAAACCGGATTGAATGTGGACGGCTTGTTGTACTTGCAGGAGTTGAAAGCCCGCGACACTGTCCATCACGTGTTCGAAGCGTCGGTGGTGAACATCGCCGATGCAAAACCTTGCAATGAAATAATCGACTGCCAGTGGCACCCCTATGGCGCCATGGATGATCTGGACACCACCGAAGCCACCCGACGCATCGTTAAATCCTTCCTACGTCGCCTGTAGTTCGGCGCTTTGGCCACTGGCCAACAGACCTCGCTTCACCCCGCCATTATCTTTCTGCCGTTCGACAAAGGACCTGACGAACGCGGCAGCGGCTGCGTGCGCCACCGGTACGGCCATGGCTTGGCGGATGGTCATGAAATCGTCCTGCACCAAGCGCCATTGCGCAGTGACCTGGGTTTGCAGGAAGTCCCGCACCCCTGCCGCCGCATCCAAGCCTTGTTCGATAAACCAATCCACCGCTGCGGCCGAGGTCGGCGCGCGTACCAACTCGGCATGCTCGACGGTGCGGCTCAAGTACAAATCGTACGCCGCACCCTGGGCGACGGCGATGCGTCGGCCCGGTGCGTCCAACTGGGCAACGTCGGTGAACGGTGAGTCCGCCGCCACCAGATACGTGCCCTTGATCGCTACATACGGCGCGCTGAAGGCTATTTCCTTTTCACGCACCGGCTCGATAGCTAGGAACGCCACGCGCCAGACGTCCTCGGACAAGGCGGCGAAGACCTTACCCGCCGCCTCGAATGTGATGAGCTCCAACTCGACACCCAGCTCTGCAGCCAGCGTCTTGGCCAGCGCCACGGAAACGCCTTGGGCCTCTGCGTTCGCACCGCGTTGCGCCAGCACCGGGTTGCCGAAGTTGATGGCGGCACGCAGCACGCCATCGGGGGCCAATTGTTGCAGTACGCGGGGGTCAATCATCGAGCGCTCCTTGGCGGGTCCGTTGCACGGTTTTGCGGATCACAAACGGCAGCACGCCGCCGTGCACAAGGTAACCAAGCTCTTGCAGCGAGTCGAGGCGCAATACCAAACTGCATTGGGTGAGACCACCGTCGGCGCGATCGATCTGCAGGGTGATCGGGTTTTCGCCCACCTGCAGGTTATCCAGGCCGAGGAAGGTCAGGCGCTCGCTGCCGTCCAGTGCCAAGTCCTGCACCGTCTCGCCTTCGTTGAATACCAACGGCAACACCCCCATGCCGATCAGGTTGCTGCGATGAATACGCTCGATACTGCGCGCCACCACCGCCTTGATGCCCAGCAAACTGAGGACCTTGGCCGCCCAATCGCGGCTGGAGCCAGCGCCGTAGTTAATCCCGGCAAACAGCACCGTAGGCGTACCAACGTAACTTTGCGCAGCCAGATACAGCGGCTGATAGTCCGTATGGTCGGCGTTCCACGCCCACACGCCTGGACGCGGCGCTTGCGTCGGGTCCAACAGGTTGTTCAGCCGCGGGTTGGTAAAGGCGCCGCGCACCATCACTTCGTGGTTGCTGCGCCGGGTCGAGTACTGGTTGAAATCCGCCTCGGCCTCGCCCCTTTCACGCAGCCAGGCACCGGCTAGGCTCTGCGCTGGGATAGTACCCGCCGGGGAGATATGGTCGGTGGTGACGTTATCGCCCAACACCGCCAACACCCTGGCGTTGCACACCGATAAGCGCGTCGCCGGCAACGCCTGAACATCCGCCAGGTACTGCGGGCGGCGCAGGTAGGTGGAGTCGGGATGCCAGGCAAACTGCACGCTGCCATCGGCTTCCAGCGCCTGCCAGTGATGCGTGCCCTGCCAGAGCAGTTCACTGCGTTGCTGGAACAACGCCGGCCGCACTACGTCAGAGACTTGCGCCGACACATCGGCGTCGCTGGGCATCAGTTCATGCAGGTACACCGGTCTGCCCTGGGTATCCAGTGCCAGTGGCTGGCTGGACAGGTCGATGTCGATGCTCCCGGCAATCGCATACGCCACGCACAGCGCGGGCGATGCCAGGTAGCCGGCCGGGACTTTCGGGTTGACCCGCCCCTCGAAATTGCGATTACCCGACAGCACCACCACGCCCCTGAGCCCCTGCTCGGCGAAGGCCTCCACATGCGCCTCCAGGCTGCCGGAGTTACCGATGCAGGTCATGCACCCAAAGCCCGCCAGGTCAAAACCCAGCGCAGCAAAATCCTTCAGCAAACCTGCCGCTTCCAGATAGTCCGCGACCACCCGCGAGCCCGGCGACAGCGAGGTCTTCACCCACGGCCTGCGCCCCACGCCACGTGCCCTTGCATTACGCGCCAGCAACCCGGCCTGGATCATCTGCGCCGGGTTGGCGGTGTTGGTGCAACTGGTGATCGCCGACATCACCACCGCGCCGTGGGTCAGCGGCGCCTCAAACGATGGCTCGAAAAACAGCTGCCCGGCCTCGCCTTGCACGTGTTGATGAAACGAAGCACCGGCCGCCGCCAGCGACTGACGCTGATGGGGCTGATGCGGCCCGGCCACGCTCGGTTCCACCTGCGCCAGGTCCAGCTCGATCAATTCATCAAAACGCGGCTCGGGTTCCCCTTCTTGACGCCACAACGACTGCGCCGCCATATAGGCCGAGACCTTGGCCAGCAGCGCCGACGGGCGCGCGCTCAATTCAAGGTAAGACAAGGTCTCGTCATCAAACGGGAAAAACACCACTGTCGCGCCATACTCCGGCGCCATGTTCGCCACCGTGCCTCGCGCCGCCCAACTCAACGACGCCAACCCCGGCCCGGTGAACTCGACAAACTTGCCGACCATGTTGCGTCGACGCAGCAACTCGGTCACGGTCAACGCCAGGTCTGTCGCCGTTACGCCGGGACGCAAGGCGTTGCTCACGCGAATCCCCACCACCTGCGGGAACGGAATCGGCACCGGTTCGCCCAGCATTGCCGCCTGCCCTTCCAGCCCGCCCACGCCCCAGCCCAACACACCGATGGCATTGATCATCGGCGTGTGGCTGTCGGTGGCGACCATGCAGTCCGGGTGCAGTAGCACGCCGCCGTCAGCGGCGGGACTTTCCCACACCACCTGCGCGATGGACTCCATGTTCATCTGGTGGATGATCCCCGTGCCCGGCGGGATCACCTTGAAGTTGTCCAGGCTGGCCTGAGCCCACTTGATAAAACGGTAGCGCTCACTGTTGCGGCGAAAATCGATATCCAGGTTGGCCTCAACCGCCCCCGCTTCGGCGTAGTGCTCGACAATCACCGAATGGTCGATGGTCAGCACCGCCGGAATGGCCGGGTTCACCGCCGTCGGATCACCGCCCAGCTCCGCCACCACATCGCGCATCCCGGCAAAGTCCGCCAGTGCCGGCAGGCATGTGGTGTCGTGGAACATCAGGCGATTGGGCTGGAATGGCACCTCGCAGTCCGGCCCTTCGCCTGTGGCGCGCGCCAGCACGGCAGGTAATGAGGCCGGGGCGCACCGGGCGATGTTTTCCAGCAGGGTGCGCAGTGAATACGGCAGACGGTGCAATTGCGCAGGCGTCAGCAGTTTATACAGGTCGATATAGGCGTAGCGCTGCCCGTCGATGCGCAGATGGTTGATCGGCTCATTCATAGCTGCGCAAAGACCTGTTCGATACGGGCCAGGCCCCAATCCAGTTCGTCGCGGGTGATGGACAACGGCGGCGCGATGCGCAGCACGTTTTCGTGGGTTTCCTTGGTCAGCAAACCTTCGGCAAGCAGGGCTTCGCAGATCGGCCGGGCATCACGATCCAGCTCCACACCGACCCACAACCCACGCCCGCGGATCTCAAGGATCGCTGGGGCATTCATCGCCTTGAGGCGTTCCACCAGGTAATGGCCGAGCTGCGCGCTGTTGTCGATCAGGCCTTCGTCCTCCAGTACGTTCAGGGCTTCCAGGCCAATGGCGGCGGCCAGCGGATTGCCGCCGAAGGTCGAGCCGTGGCTGCCGGCATCGAACAGGTCCATGATCCAGTGATCCGCCAAAAACGCCGACACCGGCATGATCCCACCGCCCAGCGCTTTACCGAGGATCAGCGCATCCGGGCGAATGCCTTCATGCTGGAAGGCAAACCACTTGCCGGTACGGCCCAGGCCCGACTGGATCTCATCGAGGATCAGCAAGGTATTGGTCTCATCGCACAGTTTTCGCAACTCGCACAGGAACCCGGCTGGCGGCACACGAATACCCGCTTCACCCTGGATCGGTTCGATCAACACCGCGCACGTGTCAGCCGTGATCGCCTGGCGGAAACTCTCGATATCGCCAAAGCGTGCCTCGGTGAAACCGTTGCAGAACGGGCCGAAGTCGGCCTTGTAATCCGCCTCGGATGAGAAGCCGACGATGGTTGAGGTGCGTCCGTGGAAATTGTTGTCGGCCACCACGATCTTTGCCTGGTTCGCGGCGATGCCCTTGACCCGATAGCCCCAGCGACGCGCCGCCTTGATTGCGGTCTCCACCGCTTCGGCGCCGCTGTTCATCGGCAACGCGGAATCGAAACCGCTGATGCGGCACAACGCTTTGAGGAAATTGCCCAGCGGCTCGCTGTAGAAGGCACGGGACACCACGCTGATCTTGTCGATCTGCGCCACTGCGGCGGCGCGGATGCGCGGGTGCACATGGCCGTGGCTCACGGCGGAATAGGCCGACATCATGTCCAGGTAGCGCTTGCCGTCATCGCCAATGGCCCAGACGCCCTCGCCCTTGACGATGACCACCGGCAGTGGCGAATAGTTATGGGCGCAGAATTGGTGTTCGAGGGTGATTGCCGGGTTGGCGTGCATGGAGAGTCCTGCCTAGTAGATATCTGATCAAGCGCTGAGCAGCTTGCCGCTGCGAATCGGTGTAGCCCCGGAAACGCGGCCCAATGGGTCGCCCGGCTTCACAAAACGCACATCACGGCGCATGTACAGCACACCGGTGTTGTGACTATTGACCGTGACGGTCTTGCCGCTATGGGGGTCGACGATATCGAACAGCGCCTGCCCTGCTTCGATCCGGCTACCCACCGCCGCACGGTGCACCAGCACCCCGGCACTCGGTGCGTAGAACTGCTCGCTGCCCGCCAGCGGCGTGGCCGGGCTACGCAGCGCCGGCAAAGGACACGGGGTGCCATCGATGGCGCCGAGGTAGGTCAGGTAATCGATGATTGCAGTGGCGTCGTGTTCCGCCAGTTCGTAGGTCACATCACGCTGGCCACGGTGCTCGACCGTCACCGCGATGCTGCTGTCCGGGATCGGGAAACGCGCACCAAAACGCTCGCGCAGGTTGACCCACAGCAGGTACAGCGCTTCATCGAAGGAATTGGCCTGGGAATCAGTCGCCAGCAAGGTCGCTTCAGCACCAATGTAACGGGCCAGCGGCTCGATGGTCGGCCACACCGATTCGCCGGTATACAGATGCATTGCCGCTTCGCGGGAGCAATGCAGGTCGAGGACGATGTCGGCATCGTGGGCCAGCAGCATCAGAGTCTGCTGCAGCGACTGGTATTCATCCATCGGCTGGGCGGCGCGCAGGCATTCACCCCAGGCCTGGCGGATCAGCGTGCGGTTGACGTCGATGTCCTGGCCGAGCCGGTGCTCGATTTTCTCGGCAATGGCCTGGTAAGGCACCGGGAATCCACGGTTATAGTTGCGCCCGCTGCCCAGTTCAAAGCGGCCACTGGGCGCGCCCAGGATGTATTGGCCCAGGCCGGCCGGGTTGGCCACGGCCACCAGTACGATCTGCGCGTTGAGGCGGTCGGCATTCTCCAACGCCGTCAGTTGCTGGCGCAGGTGCGTAGCCACCAGCATCGCCGGGGTTTCATCGGCATGCAGCGCCGCCTGGATATAGATTTTCCGACCGGCACCCACTGCACCGTAATGCTCACTTTCCACGTGCCGGTGGGTGCCTTGTGTCGCTTGCAGCAAGGGATGCTGATTAAGTTTCATAACGCAGAAGTCTCGATATTCGAGTGACAGAACTTGGGAAAATACTAACGAGACCGGGTGATCGCCTGTAAGGGCGGCCGGGGCTATCTTGATCTGCAAAACCGATCAGCCCAGGCCGCCCCGCCCGTGGTTACCAGAGCGCCAGGGTGTAGCCCAGCAGCACGCGGTTTTCGTTGACGTCGTTGTAGAAGTTGCCCTTGGCCAGGGCGTTGCGCCAGCGCATCGACACGCCCTTGAACGGGCCGGTCTGCACCACATAGCTGATGTCCAGGTCGCGCTCCCATTCACGGCCTTCGCCGTTGAAGCCGATCACCTCAGCCGAATCCCCTTTGGCGTATTTGATGCCGAACAACAGGCCCGGCAGGCCCAGGTCGGCGAAGTTGTAGTCGTAGCGCGCATGCCAGGCGCGCTCCTTGGTCTGGGTGAAGTTGGTGAACTGGTACTCGGTAAACAAGTAACTGATGGAGCCATCCAGGTAGGTGAACGGCGTGGTGCCGTACTGCTGCTGGAAGCCGCCGCCGATGCTGTGGCCGCCGTACTGGTAGGTCAGGCGTGTACTCAAGGCACGGTTGTCGACGTTACCGGCCAGGCCCGCACCGTCCTTGTCGGCCTTGAAGTAGCGCACGTCGGTCTTCAGATTGCCCGGCCCCAGGCCGAAGCTGTTCTTGAAGCCGCCGTATTGCTGGTGGTAGATGCTGTCCAGCTCGGCATAGTGGTAACTGAGCAAAGTGTTGGGCGTCAGCGAGTAATCACCGCCGGCGAAACGGAACTGGTCACTCAGGGCCGTGCTTTTGTAGACCTTGCTGATGGTGGTCAGCTTCATGTCTTCGTAATTGGTGGAGTCGCGGTCCTTGGCCTGGTCCAGTTGGCCGAGGCTGATCTTCAGGTTGCTGATGTCGTTGGACACCAGTTGCGTACCGCTGAAGGATTGCGGGAACAGGCGGCTGGTGTTGGGTTGCAGGGTCGGCAGGTCCGGCACCAGGTAGCCCATGCGCACTTCGCTCTTGGCGAAGCGGGCCTTGGCGGTCACGCCGAGTTTGGAATAGCTGTCGGAAGCGCGTTTGTCGCTGTCGCGCTGCAGCAAGCCTGTGCCGGATTTGTCCGGGCTGGAGTCGAGTTTCACGCCAAGCATGCCCATGGCATCCAGGCCAAAGCCCACGGTGCCATCGGTAAAACCCGACTTGATCCCCAGCAGAAAACCCTGGGCCCATTCGGCGCGCACCGACTGGCTAGCCTCTTCACGGTAGTCACGGTTGAAGTAGTAGTTCTTCAATTCCAGCGTGCCGCTGCTGTCCTTGATGAAGTCGGCATGGGCGGCGAACGGGATCATCCCGCTGCTCACGACGCCAACGCCGGTGATGAGTTGAGTCAGGGATTTTTTCATTTTTTTAAGCTCCTGGCAGTGTCATGGTTGGGTTTTTTTTATTGTTCTTCGGACATGGCTTCGCCGTTCGCGCAAATCCGGGATTTGCGCGGCGGGTGACGTCAGTCCTGGGCTACAGCGCTAGCGGTACGGGGCCTTGGCGGATGCGGTAGCCACCGTTTTCAAGTTTCTCCAAAGGGCTGGCGGCGGCCAGCAACTTGCGGGTGTAAGGGTGTTGCGGGCGGTCGAAAATTTCATCGCGGGCGCCCATTTCCACCACCCTGCCCTCGCTCATTACCGCGACCCGGTGGGCAATGCGCTCCACCGCCGCCAGGTCGTGGGAGATGAACAGGCAGGCAAAGCCGTATTGCGCCTGCAGGCGTTCGAACAGTTCCAGAATCTGCTTCTGGATGGTCATGTCCAACGCCGAGATCGGCTCGTCGGCGATCACCAACCGTGGGTGACGCACCAGTGCGCGGCCAATAGCGACACGCTGGCGCTGACCACCGGACAACTGGTGCGGGAAGCGTTCGACAAACTGCTCGGCCAAACCGATGTCCAGCAAGGTCTTGGTGACCCGTTCACGCTTCTGCTCGGCACTCATGCCAGGCACGTGACGCAACGGTTCAGCGAGGATGTCGCCGATCTTCATGCGCGGGTCGAGGGACGAGTACGGATCCTGGAAAATCATCTGGCATTGCAGTCGATGTTCGCGGTTGCCCGACTTCAGGATGTCCACGCCCTCAAACTCGATGGCACCGGCACAGGCTTTATTCAGGCCGACAATGGCGCGGCCCAGGGTGGTCTTGCCCGAACCACTGCCGCCCACCAGCGCCAGGGTTTCCCCCGGTGCGATGGAGAGGTTGGCCGAGTGCACCACGCGTTTGAACGCGGTGCGGCCCCACAGGCTGCGCGGGCCGGGGTGTTCGATGCACACGTCCTTGACCGTGAGCAACGGGCCGTCGGCCTGGGGCAAGGCCGCCAGTACCCCGCGACGCGGCAATGCCTCCAGCAACTGCCGGGTGTACTCGGCCTTGGGTGCCAGCAGGATCTGTTCAATGGTGCCCTGCTCCACTGCGCGGCCTTCACGCATTACCACCACCTTGTGGGCGTAGCGCGCCACCAGGGACAGGTCATGGCTGATGAACAGAATCGCCGTGCCCTGCTCGCGGGTGAGGTCGAGCATCAGCTTCAACACGTCCAGCTGCGCCAGGCAATCCAGCGCGGTGGTGGGTTCATCGGCAATCAGCAGCGCCGGGCGCAGCAGCATCACCGACGCAAGCATGATGCGTTGGCGCATGCCGCCGGAGAACTCGTGGGGGAACGCCGTCAGGCAACGCTCGGCGTCCTTGATGCCGATATGGCCGAGCATCTCCAGGCTGCGTTCGCGGATCTGCTCATCCGTCAGTTTGGTGTGCAGGCGCAGGCCCTCGGCCATTTGCTCGCCGATGCTCATGGACGGGTTCAGCGACACCATCGGTTCCTGGAACACCATGCCGATCTTGGCCCCGCGCAGCTCGCGCAATTGCTCGGGCTTGAGGCTGTTGAGGTCATGGCCTTGGAAGCGGACCTGACCGCCACAGTGTTCCAGCGGCGGCGGCAACAGGCCGATGGCGGCGCGGGCGGCCATGGTCTTGCCGCTGCCGGACTCCCCCACCAAGGCGACAATTTCGCCGGGGGCGATGGTGAAGCTCAGGTCATTGACCGCCAGCGGGCCGTGAGTGCCGATGCGGATTTTCAAGTGATCGACGGCCAAAAGTACGTCAGGCATGCTCATTTACTCATCCGTGGATCAAGGCGGTCACGCAAGGCGTCGCCACACAGGTTGAACGCCAACAACGCCATGGCGATGCAGACACCGGGAAACAACCCCAGCCAACTGGCCGTGGCGATATACGGCCGGCTGGCCGCAAGCATGTTGCCCCAGGTGGCTGCCGGTGGCGGTACGCCCAAGCCGAGGAAGCTCAGCGAGCTTTCCGCGAGAATCGCCCAGCCGAACATGCTGGTAGCCAGCACACACACCGGCGCCACACAATTCGGCGCGATGTGGCGCAGCATGGTGTACAGCTCAGAGTTGCCGATCACCCGCGACGCTTCGACAAACTCCTTCTCCCGCAGCGACAGCACCGTACCGCGCACCACGCGCACCACCGACGGCGTGTACGCCAGGCTCAGGGCGAACACGATGCCATATAGGCTCGGGCCGATAATCGCCATCAACCCCAGCGCCAACAGGATCCCAGGGAACGCCAGCAACGCGTCGTTGATCATCATCAAGCCACGGTCGACCCAGCCGCGCAGGAAACCGGCCAGCAAGCCCAGAAAGGTGCCGGCGATAATCGCCATGCTCACCGTCAGCACACTCACCCACAGGCTGGTGTGCGCGCCGATCATCAGGCGGCTCAACACATCGCGGCCATATTCATCAGTGCCCAACCAGTGCGCGGCGGTCGGCGCCTGCAAGCGCGCCAGCAAGTTCAGCGCCAGCGGGTCGTGGGGCGTCCACACCAGGCCGAGCGCGGCCATGATCAATAGCAAGCCCAACAGGAACGCACCGATCAGCGCGTTCAACGGCGGCACGCGCCAGGCCCTGGGGGCACGCACCGGCGCAGGCAACATCACCTCGGGTGCAACAGGCAGTGGCTTATTCATAACTTAACCCTGGGGTCGAAGAGCGGGTACAGCAGGTCCACCAACAGGTTGACCAGCACATAGACAAAGGTCACGAGCAGCAGGCAGCCCTGCAGCACCGGGTAATCCCGGGCGTAGATGGCGTCGACCATCAGGCGGCCGATGCCCGGCAGGGTGAACACGGTTTCCAGCACGGCGATGCCGCTGAGCAGGTTGCCGAGGATCAGGCCGATCAGGGTCAGCGTCGGTGCAAACGAGTTGCGCAGCGCATGGCGCCACAGCACCGCACGCTCCGACAAGCCTTTGGCCCGCGCATGGGTGATGTATTCCAGGCGTAGCACTTCGATCGCACTGGCCCGCGCCATCCGAGTGATCGCACCCAGCTCCACCAACGTCAGGGTGACAATCGGCAGCACGATGAAACTCAAGGCCTGCCACGGCGATTGGCCGAACGACACGTAACCCACCACCGGCAACCAGCCGAGCTTGATGCCGAAGGCATACAGCAACAGCAAGCCGAGCCAGAAGCTGGGGATCGACAGCAACAGCGTCGCCGTCGACACCACGCCGAAGTCCAGCGCACTGTCCTGCTTCCACGCCGACAGCAAACCCGCCGGCACTGCAATCAAGGCCGCCAACAACACCGACACCAAGACAATCCCGGCACTCATCTGGAACCGATCCAGGATCAGCGGCAACACCGCCTCATTGGTGGTGATCGAATGCCCGAGGTCACCGCTGAGCACCGCCTTGAGCCAGATCACAAACTGCACCGGCAACGGCTGGTCCAGCCCCAGGGACGATCGCGCCACTTCCAGGCTGTGGGCGTCGGCCATGTCGCCAAGCATCAGCAACGCGGGATCACCCGGCACCAGGCGGATGATCGCGAACACCATCAGCGAGATCAGCAGCAAAGTGGGCACCGACATCGCCAGGCGTTGGGAGATAAAACGGAACATCCTCAATTACTCCCGGCGGCGGGGACGCTGACAGTCCACAGGCGCGGCTTGGACACCGGCCAGGTGCGCAGGCCCTTGACGTAATCTCGGCTGGCGGCAATCGCGTTGCCGTTGTACATCGGGATCATCGGCACATCCTTGATCATCTGCTGGTGCAGTTGATCGAACAGCGCCTGGCGCTTGCTGATGTCGCCTTCGCGCTGGGCTTCACGCAGCCACTCGCGGGCCTGAGGGTTGTCCCAGACCTTGCGCGACTCCTTGTCCTTGTCGCCAGTCATTGAATCGAAGCTCAGGGCCGGGTCGAGGCGTTCGGAGTACGGGAACGCCATCATCTGGTAGTTGCCGCTCTGGTAGCGCTCAAGCTGCGTGCCCCACTCCAGGGTTTCCAGTTCCAGGTTGATGCCGCTGGCCTTGGCCATGGCCTGCACGAACACGCCCATGTCGAAGATCGCCGCATAGCGTTTGTTGACGATCAGCTTGATTGGTTCGCCTTTGTAGCCGGCTTCGCGCAGCAGTTGCGCAGTCTTGGCCGGGTCGAAGGTGAAGCCCTGGTCTTCGACGGCAGTGTGGTAATGGCTGCCGCTGGCGACCATCGAGTTGTTGGCCTTGGAGCGGCCACCGGTCAAAGCTTCGACAATTTGCGCCGAATCCAGGGCATGGGCGATGGCCTGGCGCAAACGTACATCTTTTAGCAGCGGATCGCGGGTCTGGAACAGCAATGCATTGACTGACATGGTGCCGCTGGAGGTCACACGCACACCGGAATGGGCGGCCAGTTCTGTCGCGTCCAGCGGGGTGACATCAATCAGCAGGTCGACGTTTTTCGACAACAACGCGGCTTTGGCGGCGGCCGGGTCCGGGATCACCAGCAGGCGCACGCGGTCCAGGCTGGTGGACTTGTTGCCGGTGTAGCCGTCCGGCTCTTTTTCGTCGCGAGGGGTGTAGTTGGGGTTGCGCAGCAGCTCGACGTATTGGCCAGGCTTCCACTCGCCCAGTTGGAACGGGCCGGTGCCGACCGGGGTCTTCCAGCTGCCGTCGGCGTTGAGCGAGTCTGCAGACAGGATGCCGCTGCCGCCACATTCAGGCAACGCGGTGCTGGTCAGGAACAGGCCATTGGGCTTGTCGAGGGTGAAGACCACGGTGAGGGGGTCCTGGGCGCTGATGTCGACGATCTTCGCACCGCCATGCCCATCGAATTCAGGGGCGCAGCGCCATTGGGTCTTGGGGTCGAGGAAGCGCTTCCAGGTCCATAGCACGTCAGCGGAGGTCAATGCCTTGCCATTCTGGAACTTCACCCCGTCGCGCAGGTGAAAGGTATAGCGCAGGCCGTCATCGGACACCTGCACGTCCTTGGCCAGCAGCGGGCCGACGGTAGCATCTTCGCGGAAGGCTACCAGCCCTTCGGTGATGTGCATGATCACGGCGTCGGAGTTGGTGTCACGGTTCACACCCGGATCGGTGCTGCGGATGTCAGCGTTGAGCGCCACCTTCAATACACTTTCAGCGTGAGCAGTGCCCACCAGCGCCGCAGACAAGGCGCCCGCCAGGATAAGAGTCTTGTTCATGGATAACTGCACCTTAAATGTTCCTTACGCATGGGGTTCGGACGCTGGCAGGACCCAAAAAGAGGCACGGCCGAACACCTGGAGAGTTGTTGTTGTTTTAGTCGCCTTCACGGTTGGCGAATGTTCCTGGACCGATCTTATTCTTCACGCGGCAAGCTTGAGAAGAACGCTCCACGTGATCAGGCTCGGCTTTTCCGATCACCTGCCGAGCCTGTCCTCACTTGCCTCCAGCCTACCGAAAAACCAGGGTCTGGAGCCGTTTGCATGCGTTCAAAAATAATGAACCTGATCGGCTAAACCGATCTGTGCGCACCTGGAGCCATCAGATAAGCTGGCGGGCATTCAATGGTTTAAATGCTGAAACCTGAGGCAGTCCTTAATGACTCTCACCCATCTTCGCGCATTCTGTGCCGTGGTCGAAAAAGGCAGCTTCCGCTCTGCCGCACGCCAATTGGACGTGGCGCAAAGCACCCTGACCCAGTCAATCCAGACCCTGGAAAAGGAACTGGGCGTGGTGCTGCTGCAACGCTCGAACCAAGGCATTAACCTGACGTCGGCTGGCGAAGTCTTCCTCGTGCGCGCGCGCTCCATCACCCTCGACTGCGAACGCGCCCTGCTCGACCTGCAACCCTGGAAAGGCGAGCCCGAAGGCCATATCGACCTGGGTGTGACATCCGAACCCCTGGCCGAACTGCTGGTGCCGGTGCTGAGCAACTTCACCCAGCGCTTCCCGCGCATCCAGGTGCACGTGGCCAGCGGCACCACCAAGGGCCTGGTGGAAAAAGTCCGCGATGGCCGCCTGGATTTCGTGCTGTGTCCATTGGCGCCGAACGTTACCGACATCGACCTGTCCATCGACCGCCTCTACAGCTCCAGCGCCGGCATCATTGCGCGCAAAGGCCACCCGTTGGCCCAGGCCAAGTCGGTGCAGGAACTGGTGGACTGCCAATGGATCAGCGTGCGCTCCACCGGCGTGATCGGCGGCGCTGAAAACCGTCTGGTCCAACTGTTCCGCACCCAGGGCCTGGCACCGCCAAAGATCGCCATCACCACCGACTCGCTGCTGGAAACTCTGCACATCGTCTCGGAAACCGATTACCTGACCATCGAGCCACGCATGCTGCCGGGGATGAAGCTGTTCTCCAGCGCACTCACCACCATCGCCATCGAAGAACCCCTGGCACCCCGTGATGTGTGCCTGATCAGCCGTCGTTCCGCGCCCCTCACCGGGGTCAGCCAGGAACTCACCAGCATGCTGATTTCCTACTCCCGGCTGGTGCACCGCAGCCGTTGATCCACCCTTTTGCCGAGCGTTTCCATGCCCCTGACTTCCTATGACGGTTTGCCCCGCGCCAGCGCTAGCAGTGTTGGTGTTGACCCCGACCGCCTGATCGCATTTCTCGACGAGGTCAAGGCTGCCGGCCTCGACCTGCATGGTTTCATGCTGCACCGCCACGGCCATGTCGTCGCCGAAGGCTGGACCTGGCCGGTCGACCCCAACGAACCCCGCGTGCTGCACTCCATGGCCAAGAGTTTCACCGGATGCGCCATCGGCCTGGCCATCGAAGAAGGCTTGCTCAAACTGGACGATCCCCTGGTCATCTTCTTCCCCGACCAAGTGCCTACCGACGCCGACCCGCGCCTGGCCGACATGACCGTCGAACACCTGCTGACCATGCGCACCGGGCACGCCAGCAATACGTCCGGCTCTGTATGGCGCGGCATCAGCACCAGCTGGATCGCGGAATTCTTCAAAATCCCTTTGGCCTACGCGCCCGGCACCGAATACGTCTACACCAGCGCGGCCAGCTACATGCTCTCGGCGCTGATCAATCGCGTTGCCGGGCAGACCTTGCACGACTACCTCAAGCCGCGCCTGTTCATCCCCTTGGATATTCATAACGAAACCTGGGACATCGGCCCGGACGGCGTGAACCCCGGCGGCAATGGCCTCACCGCACCGGTGTCGGCTGCGCTGAAACTGGCAGTGCTGCACGCCCAGGACGGCTTGTGGAATGGACAACAAGTATTGCCGGCCGCCTGGGTCCGCGCCGCCACCCAACCCCAAGGCGGGCCGGACAGCCGTTACGGCTACCACTGGATGATGAAGCCCAGCGGGGCCTTCAGTGCGCTGGGGGTGTTTGTGCAGATGGCCGCGGTGTACCGCGAGTACGGCGCAACGCTGGTATTGGTGGGTGGGATAAAAAACTCGGCGGCGATCCTGCCGCTTGTCGAAGCGCATTTCCCGGCGGCATTCACCAGCGGCGGCAGCCCTGGCGCAGATGCACGCCTGGAACAGCGGCTGACGAGCATGGCTGAGCGACCTTCGCTAGTGTCTTTATGTGCTGCACCAGCGAATGTGAAGCGCGTGTTTGGAATGGCCGACAACGGCTTGGGCGTGCGCCAGTTGTCGTTTGAGTTTGCAGGCGATGTCTTGACCTTTGAACTCAGCGACAGTCAAGCCACCCATTCGTTGAAGGTGGGCGTTGATCACTGGCTCAGCGGCCTGACCAGCATGCCCGGCCGGGCGTTGCATCACGGTTATGAATTCAACGGCGCGCAGATCGTTGCCGGTGCGCGCTGGCTGGACGCCAGGACGCTGGAAATGACCTGGATCTACCCTCAAACGGCATTCAGGGACCAGGTGGTGTGTGTGTTCGACGGGGATGGCGTGAGCTTTGCGCGCACAGTTAACGTCAACAGTGCGGAGCGCGAGCAGGCAGTGTTGATCGGCAGATCGCGCTAAGCGATCTTCCGCTCGCCACAGGGAGGCTTAAGCACCCGGCTGCAGTAACAACGCCACCAGCGCACTCCATCCCGTCTGATGCGACGCGCCCAGCCCGCGTCCCGTTTCCCCGTGGAAATACTCGTGGAACAACACCAAATCACGGCTGGCCGGGTCGGCTTCCAACTGGACGTATCCCGCCATCGACGGCCGTGAGCCATTTTCATCCCGCAGAAAGAGACGCGTCAGGCGCTGACTGAGGCTGTCAGCCACTTCCTCCAAGGAGGACAGGTAACCACTGCCGCTCGGATACTCCACCGAGAAGTTGTCCGCGTAATAGCGGTGAAACTCCCGCAACGATTCGATCAGCATGTAGTTCACCGGCATCCACAGCGGCCCGCGCCAGTTGGAGTTGCCGCCATACAACCGCGAGTCGGATTCGCCGGGCTGGTAACTCGCACTCAGGGAATTGCCGTTCATTTTCAACGCCAGCGGTTGTTCGGCAAACGCCTTGGACAGGGAGCGCACGCCAAAGGCCGACAAAAACTCTTCGTCATCCAACATGCGCCGCAACAGGTCCTTGGTGCGTTCGCCGCGCAGAAGCGCCAGCAGCAGGCGATTGCCCTGCCCCGGCTCGTTCCAGCGCGAGACCAGTTTGGCCAGGTCGGGCCGGTGCTTCATGAAGCCCAGCAAACGCTCGCGCAACCCTTCCAGGCCTTCATGCTCGCGCTGCTCCAGCACCAGCACGGCAAACAGCGGCATTAGCCCGACGATCGAACGCAGGCGCACCGGTTCGTTCTGGCCATCGGGGCGATGCAGCACATCGTAGAAGAACAGGTCCTGCTCGTCCCACAGGCCTTCCGCGCTGTCATCGATGCGGTTGATGGCGCCGGCGATATACAGGAAGTGCTCGAAGAACTTTACGGCGATGTCGACATACACCCCGTTGCGCTTGGCCAGTTCCAGCGCGATGCGCATCAAGTCCAGCGCATAGGCCGCGACCCACGCCGTGCCGTCGGCCTGATCCAACTGGTAACCCGGTGGCAACGCGGCCGAGCGGTCGAACAAGGCGATATTGTCCAGCCCTAGGAAGCCGCCTTGGAACAGGTTGCGCCCTTCGGCGTCCTTACGATTGACCCACCAAGAGAAATTCAGCAGCAGCTTGTGGAATATCCGCTCCAGGAAATCCATATCGCCTACGCCAGTCAGCGCCTTGTCCTGCTGGTAGACCCGCCAACTGGCCCAGGCATGCACCGGCGGGTTGGCGTCGTCGAAGCGCCATTCGTAAGCCGGCAACTGGCCGTTGGGGTGCATGAAGCGGTCTTTCACCAGCAGCAACAGTTGCTGCTTGGCATAGCCCGGATCGATCAGCGCAATGGCCACTGCCTGGAAGCCTTGGTCCCACGAGGCATACCACGGGTATTCCCAGGTATCGGGCATGGAAAGGATGTCGAAATTCGACAGGTGCCGCCAATGGGTATTGCGGATATGCAGGCGCTCGGGCGGCGGCGCAGGTTGTGCCGGGTCGCCGTCGAGCCATTGGTTCACGTCGAAATAGTAGAGCTGCTTGGACCACAGCAGCCCGGCCAGGGCCTGACGCTGCACATTACGCGCGTCCTCATTGGCAATGCCGTGTTGCAAGGCGGCGTAGAAGTCATCGGCCTCCTGGCGGCGTTGTTCGAACAGCTTGCGGGCGTTGACAGGCGGTGCGTCGAGCGGGGCAAAACGCAAATAGAGGGTTTTGCTTTCCAGGCCTGCCAGATCGAGGATGAAGCGTGCGGCGACTTTCGTGCCGCAGTCACGGCGAACCGCCGATTGCTCACCGCCGACCACGTAATCATTGATCCCATCCTTGAACGGCCCCGGTGCCGGCTGCCCATCCAACCGGGGGACATTGGTTTCGTTCTCGCAGAATAACCACTCCACCCCGTCCTGGCCCCAGGCATTGAGATGGCGATCCGCCAACTCATGATGACGCGCCAGCACCTGCTCCCCGTCCCGCGTCAACTGTGGCTTGGGCGCGTCGAAGGTCCAGCTCCAGTCATTGCGCGCCCACAGCTGGGGCAACACCTGCAAACGCGTTGGCTGGTCCGAACGATTGTGCAGGGTGACGCGCATGAAAATGTCGTCAGGCTGATGCTTGGCATATTCGACGCTGACATCGCAGTAGCGGTTGTCTTCGAACACGCCGGTATCGAGGATCTCGTACTCGGCATCTGCCAGGCCACGCCGGGCGTTTTCGCTGATCAGATCGGCGTAGGGAAAGGCGGCGTGGGGGTATTTGTAGAGCATGCGCATGTAGGCATGGCTCGGTACGCCGTCGACGAAAAAGTACAATTCCTTGACGTCTTCACCGTGGTTTCCTTCGGCGTTGTTGAGACCAAACAGGCGCTCCTTGAGGATCGCGTCACGTTCGTTCCACAGGGCCAGGCCCAAGCACCAGCGTTGGGACTTGTCGCTGAAACCGGCTAAACCATCCTCGCCCCAGCGATAGGCGCGGCTGCGTGCGTGTTCATGGGGGAAGTAGGTCCAGGCGTCACCATCGGCGCTGTAGTCTTCGCGCACTGTGCCCCATTGGCGTTCACTTAAATAAGGGCCCCACTCGCGCCAGCACTCGGCATCCGGCTGCGCCAGGCGTTGGCCTTCGAGGGTTACAAGTATTCGGTTGTCGGGTGTGGCCGTCATCGGGTCGTCCATCGCCTACCAAGTGAGAGGCAGTGTAGAGCCCAATGACGCCCGGGTGCACATGAAGACTTAGAAGATCGCGTAGGTGTAGTTGAAGATCAGGCGGGTCTGGTCCTGGTCGGCGGTGCCGGTGTTCTTGCCGTGATAGGTGCCGGTACGGAAAGTCGTACCAAAACCTTTCAGAGGACCGGCCTGCACAACGTAGTCCAGGCGGAAGTCGGCTTCGTTTTCTTTCTGGTCAGGGCCACCGGCTACCTTCGACTTGATGTCCCGGCCATCCAGGTAAGCCACGGACGCCTTCAGACCCGGCACGTAGGCCTTGAAGTCATAAGAGTACTGACCAAAGTTGACCTGCTCGCCCGCGCGGGAGAACTGGCCGACCACGGCGTCGGTGAACAGGTAGAAGTCACTGCCGCCAGCGCCTTGTGCGTGCGGATCGGCCAGGCTGCCCTGGTTCACCCACACAAAACCGCCGTCGTCACCCACGCCAATGTGGCCGAGCATCAAGCTGCTGCCGCCCAACTGATAGGTGAAGGCCGCACTGTAGGTTTTGTTGTCCACTTCGTTGGCGTGCTTGGCGTAGCCGCCGTTGTTGTTGAACTGGTAGCCGCTCTCGCCGTTCTTGCCGTCGCTGCTGCTGTCGAAGTAGCGCAGGTCGGTCTTGAACGACTGGTCATTGCCCAGCGGCAATACGTGGACCAAGCCGAAGTAGTTCTGTTTGTAGAAGTCCTGCAACTGGGCATAGTAGTACTGCAACGTCAGGTTTTTCGCGATGACGTTGTCGGAAGAGCCAAACGGCTTGTAGTCAACCCCACCGAACTTGAAGCTGTCACTGTCGCGAGTCCCACCGGCCACGCTCAAGCCCGTAGAGTTGCTGGAGGCACGGCCTTCAGCGCGGTTCAGTTCACCGCCGGTGAAGGTGACGTTGGGGATGTCGTTGGAGGTCAGGATGCCGCCGTCAAAGGTCTGCGGCGCCACGCGGCTGTCATTGGACACCAGGATCGGCAAGACCGGCGCCAAGCCACCACCCACATGCAACTCGGTCTGGGAAATGCGGAACTTCACGTTGCCCGCCGCGCGCCCAAAGGAGTCGGCAGGTTCAGTGCCGTTGTTCTTGGTCGGAAAGAAGCTGTTGCCGTTGCCCGACAGGCCCGCGCCCGCCGTGTGGCCATCGCCACCGTCCAGACGCAGCGCGCCGAAGGCCATGACGTCAAACCCCAGGCCGACGGTGCCTTGGGTGAAGCCGGATTTGTAGTCAAAACGCAGCGCGGTTGCAGTTTCGCGCAAGTCGTTGTTGGTCCCCGAGCGGTTATCCGCGCTGTAGTACATGGTCCGCGAGCTGATGGCCGCGTGACTGTCTTCAAGGAAACCGCTGTGACCGTTGCCCGTGCCCAGCGAACCGAGCCCGAAATCATCAGCGAATGCCTGTTGTGCAAGAACGGCGGCGGTGATCGACAACGCCAGTGTAGAAATTTTCATTAACGACAGCCCCTAAACATTTTTTTATGTGTCTGGTGTGCATAACGGCGTTTTCATCCTTGCAAACGTGACGATTCTTTCATGCCGACCGGGGCGGACTCCGTGAAGAATTAGTTAGGAAAACCGCCCGTAAATGAAATTTCTCACGGGCTGGTTTTTGTCATATTCACGTCATCTCATTCATTTGCAGAATGAAGTCCTGAGGATTCTTCGTTTGCAAGCGCGACTTGCGCTCAACAAAATCCAGGCACAGGCCACCTCTATCGTCATAGCCATCAGGAATTTTTCTATGCCTAGCACCGCACATGTCAGCCCAGACGAGATCCGCAAGGGCTTTTCCAAGGCCATGTCCGACATGTACCGAGATGAAGTTCCCCTGTATGGCGCGCTGATGGAGCTGGTGGCCGAGACCAATACCTACGTGCTCGACACCCAGCCGCAGCTGGCGCAGCAGCTGCAACGCACTGGCGAAATCCAGCGCCTGGACATGGAACGCCACGGCGCGATCCGTCTTGGCACGGCTGAAGAACTGGCGACCATCAGCCGCCTGTTCGCAGTGATGGGCATGCAACCGGTGGGCTACTACGACCTGACACCGGCTGGCGTGCCCGTGCACTCCACCGCGTTTCGTGCCGTGCATGAACAAGCGCTGCAAACCAGCCCGTTTCGCGTGTTTACCTCATTGCTGCGCCTGGAACTGATCGAAAACCCCGACCTGCGCGCCTTTGCCGAAACCGCCCTGGCCAAGCGCTCGATCTTCACCCCTGGCGCTCTGGCGCTGATCGAACAGGCGGAAAAGGAGGGAGGCCTCGACGCTGAGAACGCCGATGAATTTGTCCGCCAGGCCTTGGAAACCTTCCGCTGGCACCACACCGCCACCGTCACCGGCGCGCAGTACCAGCAACTGAGCGACCAGCATCGCTTGATCGCGGACGTGGTCGCCTTCAAAGGCCCGCACATCAACCACCTGACCCCGCGCACCCTGGACATCGACCACGTCCAGGCCGCCATGCCCAACAAAGGCATCACGCCAAAAGCCGTGATCGAAGGACCCCCTTGCCGCCGCTGCCCGATCCTGCTGCGCCAGACCAGCTTCAAGGCCCTGGATGAACCCATCGCCTTCACCGACGCCCAAGGCAGCCACAGCGCACGCTTTGGTGAAATCGAACAACGCGGCGTAGCGCTCACGCCCAAAGGCCGTGCGCTGTACGACCAGTTACTGAACGCCGCGCGCGACGAACTGGGCGCTTTCCCCAATGAGGGCAACGCCGCGCGTTATGTCGAATTGATGGAACGGCACTTCCAGGCCTTCCCGGATGATCACGCGCAGATGCGTGAACAGGGCCTGGCCTACTTCCGCTATTTCACAACCGAGCAGGGCCTGGCGGCGCGCGGTTCGGCTGATCAACCGCGAACCCTGGACGCATTGATCGCAGCGGGCCACATCGATGTGGAGCCTTTGGTGTATGAAGATTTTCTGCCGGTGAGTGCAGCGGGGATTTTCCAGTCAAACCTGGGGGATGCGGCGCAGAGTCACTACGCAGCCAACTCGAACCAGGCCGAATTTGAAAAAGCGCTGGGCCGTCCGACGATCGATGAATTGAAGCTGTATGGCGAGACGCAGCAGCGCTCGATTGATGCGTGCACACAGGCACTGCTGGCCTGAAATGAAGTACCCACCCGGCTCACCAGCGCAATCCTTGCGCCGCAACAGTCCCCAGAGCCGGGTGGGCGGTGGGCATCATAGGCAGTGAAAGCCGCCCTGTCCTTCAGACAATTCTGAACAAATGTGTCCGCGCCTGTAGGAACGCGGACGGTGGCTTACCCCAACTTCGCCACAATGTCGTCTTTGATCAACAGTCGTTTCTTCTTCAGTTTCTCCACATCCTCATCGCTGGCGCTTGCCGATTCTGCCTTCAGCACCTCCTTGTCAGCGTCATCGTATTGAGTGAGCAGCGAGTCCAGACGTTTGTCGCTCGCCCTGCGTGCGTGAACGACTTCCTTGCTCAACCCCAAGTCCTGATACAGGTCGTGTTTCACTGGCATGGCGTACCTCCGCAAGTTGATCAATGGCTTACGCCCTAGAAGCTAGACCATTGCGAGGGGTCTTGTCATGTCCGGGGTCAATACAGCCCCGTTCGTCGCGGCGCAGGTGTTTGGATCAAACCTTTGCGGCGCCCTGCCCTCCACTCTAGATAGCCATTCGAGGGAGACCGGTTTCATGACTCATGCTGCCACCGCTGTCGACACCCAATGCATCAACACGATCCGCACCCTGGCCATGGACGCCGTGCAGAAGGCCAATTCTGGCCATCCGGGCACGCCCATGGGCCTGGCGCCGGTGGGTTACACGCTGTGGAGTCGCTTCCTGCGTTATCACCCGGAGCATCCCGACTGGCCCAACCGTGACCGCTTTGTGTTGTCGGTGGGGCATGCGTCGATGTTGCTGTATTCGCTGCTGCACCTGGCGGGTGTGGTGGAAATCGACGCCCATGGCAAGCGCACTGGCCAGCCGGCGATCAGCCTGGACGATATCAAGCAGTTCCGGCAGGCCGATTCAAAAACTCCGGGCCATCCCGAGTACCGCATGACCACTGGCGTGGAAACCACCACCGGGCCACTCGGCCAAGGCTGCGCCAACAGCGTCGGCATGGCGATGGCCGAGCGCTGGTTGGCCGAGCGTTTCAACCGTGATGGCAAGGTGTTGTTCGACTACAACGTCTACACCCTGTGTGGTGACGGCGACATGATGGAAGGCATCAGCAGCGAAGCCGCGTCGATGGCCGGACATTTGAAGCTTGCGAACCTGTGCTGGATCTACGACAACAACACCATCAGTATCGAAGGGCACACCGAGTTGGCGTTCAGCGAAGACGTGATCAAGCGATTCCAGGCCTATGGCTGGCACACGTTGCACGTGACTGACGCCAATGACTTGCAGGCGCTGAGCGCAGCGTTGGAGACATTCAAGGCGAACACAGGAGCCCCGACCCTGATCGTGGTCGACAGCGTGATCGGCTACGGCTCGCCCCACAAGCACAACACCGCCGCCGCCCATGGCGAGCCATTGGGTGATGATGAGATTCGTCTGACCAAGGCCGCTTATGGCTGGCCACAGGATTCAAGTTTTCTGGTGCCGGACGACGCGCGCACCCTCTTGCGTGATGCCCTGTTGGAACGCAGCCAGGCGTTATACGAAACCTGGAGTCAGCACCTGTCGCAGCTGGCGCAGCACGAGCCGGAACTGGCTGACGAGTTGCACCGCATGCGCGCAGGGGAAATGCCCGAGCATTGGCAAGACAATTTGCTGCACTTCGACAGCGACACCAAGGGCGTGGCCAGCCGCGCAGCCGGTGGCGAAGTGCTGAATGCGTTTGCCCAACAAGTCCCCTGGTTGCTCGGCGGCTCGGCAGATCTGTCACCGTCGACCAAGACCAACCTTACCTTCGACGGCGCCGGGCGTTTCAGTGCCGACGACTACAGCGGGCGCAACCTGCACTTCGGCATCCGTGAACACGCCATGGGCGCGATTGCCAATGGCATGGCGTTGTCCTACCTGCGGCCGTACACCTCGACCTTCCTGGTGTTCAGCGACTATATGAAACCACCGATCCGCCTGGCGGCGATCATGGAGTTGCCGGTGGTGTTTGTGTTCACCCATGACTCGATTGGCGTCGGTGAAGACGGGCCGACGCACCAGCCAATCGAACACCTCACGCAACTGCGCGCCACACCGGGGTTGCTGACGCTGCGGCCCGGCGATGCCAACGAAACCCTGGAGCTGTGGAAGGTCGCCCTGGCGCAAACCCATCGGCCGAGTTGCGTGGTGTTGTCGCGCCAGCCGTTGCCGACGTTGGATCGTACGAAGTACGCGGCGGCGTCCGGGGCAGCCAAAGGGGCCTATGTACTGGCGAGTGCCGAAGAGCCCAAAGTGATTCTGCTGGCGACCGGCAGCGAGGTCAGCCTGGCCGTGGCGGCGTATGAACAGTTGAAAGGTCAAGGGATCGCTGCGCGGGTCGTTTCGATGCCCAGCTGGGAATTGTTTGAAGACCAGGACCAGGCCTATCGCGACAGCGTGTTGCCGCCAGCGCTGAAAGCGCGCGTCGTGGTGGAACAGGCTGGGCCATTGGGTTGGGACCGGTATGTGGGGCAGACCGGCGCCAAAGTGGTGATGAACAGCTTCGGTGCGTCGGCGCCGCTGGCGAAGTTGCAGGAGAAGTTTGGGTTTACGGTGGAGAATGTGGTGGAGCAGGCTTTATCGCAGGTTCAACTGATTCAGGGTTGAGCTAAAAGTAGGATTGCGCGCGAATGCGGGGGGCAGTTTTTTTGGGTGGGGTACATATCCGTTATTTAGGTAACGGCGGCCTATGGTTCCGCTCTTACAGCGGCTCACTTTTGGAAAGGCCGGCTTGAGTGGTGTAGAGCAAAGGCAAAGGCGAACGCGTTTTCTGTAGGAGCTGGCTTGCCTGCGATGGTCGTTAACGATGACGTGGGAAACCAGAATGAACGCGGCGTTCTCACGTTTTTCGCCGGCAAGCCGGCTCCTACAGAAAACGAAAAGCGTATCCAAGATGCGAAGCGAGTCGCTCTTGATCTTGATCTTAGGCGCCCCGTCAAACACGCTGGCCGAACGCAGGCTTGAATCCGTGGGTAACCCGGCAGGACGCCGGGTTAGCCGCGCTGGGCCAAGGATGGCCCATCGCGGCGGCCCACGGATTCAAGCCGGAGTGAGGGCATGCCGAGCCTAGGCGAGGCACCGAGTGTTGGGGCGAAGGCCTTTTGGTTACTTTTGGGCCTTTCCAAAAGTGACCCGCTGTAAGAGCGGAACCATAGGCCGCCGTTACCTAAACAACGGATATGTACACCAACACAAATACCCCCCCACATGTGATCGAAATTGCCAGTTAAATCAGCTCTCGGGCCAGGAACGGCGCAGTCCGGCTCACCTTGCTTTTCGCAACTTTCTGCGGCGTACCACTGACAACCACCTTACCCCCCAAATCCCCCGCCCCCGGCCCGATATCAATTACCCAATCACTCTGCGCCACCACGCGCATCTCATGCTCCACCACAACCACCGTATGCCCCGCGTCCACCAAGTGATTCAACTGGCTGAGCAAACGGTCCACATCCCGTGGATGCAGCCCGGTGGTCGGCTCATCCAACACATACAAGGTCGCGCCCCGCGCATTACGTTGCAGCTCAGTCGCCAGTTTGATGCGCTGCGCTTCACCGCCCGACAGCTCAGTGGCCGGTTGGCCCAGGCGCAGGTAGCCCAGGCCGATATCCCGCAGCACCAGCAACGGGCGCAGTACGCTCGGTTGTTCGGCGAACACGTCCACCGCTTGCTCCACCGTCAGCCCCAGCACTTGGGCGATGGTCAAGCCTTGCCATGTCACCGACAGGGTCTCTGGGTTGTAGCGCGCTCCATGACAGGTCGGGCACGGTGCGTACACGCTCGGCATGAACAACAACTCGACACTGACAAAACCTTCCCCTTCGCAATTCGGGCAACGGCCCTTGGCGACGTTGAAGGAGAATTGCCCGGCATCGTAATGACGCTTCTTCGCCGCCGGTGTGGCCGCGAACAGCTTGCGCACGTTGTCGAACAGGCCGGTATAGGTCGCCAGGTTCGAGCGCGGTGTGCGGCCGATGGGCTTCTGATCCACCTGTACCAGGCGGCGGATGTGCTCCAGCCCGGCTTTGATGTACCCGCCACTGGTTTGCGGCGCGTCGTCTTCCAGGCTTGGTTCTTCGTCATTTTCCACGGCGCGCCCGAGACCGGCGCCCACCAGTTCCAGCAGGGCCTGGCTGACCAGGCTGGACTTGCCCGACCCGGAAATGCCGGTGACCGCGGTGAAGCAGCCCAGCGGAAAATCGACGTTCAGATCCTTGAGATTATTGCGCGTCAGCCCTTGCAGTTTCAGCCAGCCGGTGGGCTCGCGGCGCGCCTGGTTCGGCGCGCGTTTTTCTGCGAACAGGTACTCACGGGTCTGCGACGCCTCGATTTGCGCAAGCCCTGCGGGCGGGCCGCTGTACAGCACCTGCCCGCCCTGTTCGCCGGCCGCCGGGCCGACGTCGATCAGCCAATCGGCGCGGCGCATGGTTTCCAGGTCATGTTCCACCACAAACAATGAATTGCCCGCGGCTTTCAAACGCTCCAGGGCGGTGAACAACGCCTCGCCATCCGCCGGATGCAGACCCGCCGAGGGTTCATCCAGCACGTAAATCACGCCGAACAACTGCGAGCCCAGTTGTGTGGCCAAACGCAGCCGCTGCAACTCCCCGGACGACAAGGTCGGCGTACTGCGCTCCAGGGACAGATAACCCAGGCCCAACTCGGTCAACGTGCTGACCCGCTCCAGCAAATCCTGGGCAATACGCTGCGCCGCAAGACGTTTTTCCACCGACAGTTTCATCGTGTCCTGGCCCGCCGCCACCGGCCGCAGCAACTCGGCCAAGCGCGTCAATGACAACTGCGACAACTCACCGATGTCCACCCCGGCAAACTTCACCGACAGCGCGGCCTTGGTCAGGCGTTTGCCTTCGCACAACGGGCAGGCGCTGCCCTGCATGAACTGCGAGACGCGCTTCTTCATCAGCGCGCTCTGGGTGTGGGCAAAGGTGTGCAGTATGTAGCGCCGGGCGCCCATGAAAGTGCCTTGGTAGCTCGGCTCCAGTTTGCGCTTGAGCGCATCGCGGGTCTGTTCCGGAGTAAAGCCAGCGTAGACCGGTGCGGTGGGGGTCTCTTCGGTGAACAGGATCCAGTCGCGCTGCTTTTTCGGCAGGTCACGCCACGGGATATCCACGTCGTAGCCCAGGGTCACCAGGATGTCCCGCTGGTTCTGGCCTTGCCACGCCAATGGCCAGGACGCCACTGCACGCTGGCGGATGGTCAACGAAGGGTCCGGCACCATCAACGCTTCGGTCACTTCATACACACGGCCCAGGCCATGGCATTGCGGACACGCGCCCTGGGGAAGGTTCGGCGAGAAGTCCTCGGCATACAGCATCGGTTGTCCCGGCGGATAGCTGCCAGCACGGGAGTACAACATGCGGATCAGGCTCGACAACGTCGTCACGCTGCCCACCGACGAGCGCGCACTCGGCGTACCGCGCTGCTGTTGCAGGGCCACGGCGGGCGGCAGGCCTTCGATGCTGTCCACGTCCGGCACACCGACCTGGTCGATCAGCCGTCGCGCATACGGCGCCACCGACTCGAAATAACGCCGCTGCGCCTCGGCATACACCGTGGAAAACGCCAGGGACGACTTGCCGGAACCCGATACACCGGTAAACACCACCAGGGCATCCCGGGGAATATCCACATCGACGTTACGCAGGTTGTGCTCGCGGGCGCCGCGCACGCGGACGAAGCCGCTTTGCTGGGCAGTGATCGCTGGGATGTTGCGCTGTGAAGTCATGGACAACCTTGTCGGGCGGTGAGCACGCTGCGCACCCGTTGCGTCAGGGCTTCGGGGCTGTAGGGCTTGCTCAGCAGATGAATTTCGGCGCTCAGCAGGTGATTGCTGGAGAGAATGTCACGCGTATGGCCGGAGGTGAACAACACTGCAACTGGAGGACTCTGTGCACGGGCCCAGTCGGCCAGGTCGGTGCTTTTGACGCGGCCAGGCATGACCACATCGGTGAAGATCAGCTCCGGCTGCAAACCGGCTTGCAGCTTTTGCATGGCCTGGTCGCCGTCATCCGCCGTGAGCACGGTGTAGCCGGACTGTTCAAGCAGCTCGACGACGGTCAGGCGCACGCCTTCATTGTCCTCGACCACCAGGATGGTTTCCTGGCCGCCACTCTGAGGGATCTGATCGATATGCACATCAAGGCTTTCCGGCTCCAGGCTGTGGGGGAAATACATCTGCACCACAGAACCCTTGCCCTCCTCGCTCCACATCTCCACATGCCCGCCACTCTGGCGCACAAAGCCGAACACCATGCTCAACCCGAGGCCGGTGCCATGGCCTTCGCGCTTGGTAGTGAAAAAGGGTTCGAACGCCCGTTTCAACGTGGACTCGGACATGCCGACACCGGTGTCGATCACCGCCAGCCGCACATATTCGCCAGGCTTGATGCTTTTGCCCACACAATCGTCCGGGTTGAGGATGATGTTTTCGCCGGTAATACGGATCACGCCTTCGCCCTGCATGGCGTCCCGGGCGTTGATCGCCAGGTTGAGCAGCGCATTTTCCAGCTGATTGCGGTCGACGTTGATAAACCAGGAGTCCTGGGGCAATTGCACATCGATATGGATGGTTTCCCCCAGCGCCCGTTGCAGCAGTTCGCCAAGACCCGCGTAGATGCGTTGCGGGTTATACACCGCCGGCGACAAGGGTTGGCGACGGGCAAACGCAAGCAACTGCGACGACAGCTTGGCCCCGCGTTCCACCGCCGCAATGGCCGCGGCGACACGGCGCTGCACCTGGGCGTTGTCCGGTTCATGGCGAGCCAGCAAATGCAGGTTGCCGGCGATCACTTGCAGCAGGTTATTGAAGTCGTGGGCCACGCCACCGGTCAGGCCGCCGATGGCTTCGAGTTTCTGCGACTGGCGCAGTTGGTCCTCGGCAGCGGAACGCGCGTGCACCTCAGCGGCGACCCGTTGCTCCAGGTTATGCGTGAGTTCCTGGCGCACCTGTTCGGACTTCACCAGTTCGGTGGTCTCCACCACAATCGCCAATACCCCGGCCGGTTGCTGGTTGTCGCCGGCGACCGGGCTGTAATACAGGTCCAGCCACACGGTTTCCGGCTTGCCATTGCGCAAAAGCACCAGGTCCTTGTTGTTGAACGACAGGGTGCCGCCGGCCAGGCAGGTATCCATCACATGGCGGTTGAACTCGGCGACTTCCGGCCAACCCAACTCTACCGGCGTCCCCAACAGGTACGGGTGGCGGCCACCGGCAAAGGCCGAGTAGCTGTCGTTGTAGATCATGTACCCCCATTGGCCCCACAGCATCACCATGGGCACCGGTGACGCCAGCATCATCTGCACGGTGCAGGTCAGGCTGGTGGACCATTGGTCGATAGGGCCCAGGTCGGTGGTTGCCCAATCGAAGTCGCGGATACGCTGGGCCATTTCTCCGGCCCAACCTTCACAGCCGTGGGGGTTGGATAAAAATTGCATCATTGAACTCTGCGCAAAGAAAGGACAGCCGCAAAATTTGGAGCGCACCAGGGCCGGATGGTTTCATCTTGTATAACTTAGGGGGTAATGGCCGCAGAAGCCACTGCCCCTAATGAAAATCCCGGCTGCGCACATGGATGCCTTCCAGCAATGGCGTCAGGTCGGTAAGGCGCCCGGCAATCAGGTGCCGCACTTCGCCCACCGCTTCCCAGCGACCGTCTACTTTCAACAACCGCGAGCCCACCAATGCCTGGCGTTGACGCTCAGCCAGGTCACGCCAGACCACCACATTGAGGTTGCCGAATTCATCTTCCAGGGTGACAAAGGTCACCCCACTGGCCGTGCCGGGACGTTGTCGACCAGTAACCAGCCCGGCGACACTGACATTACGCCCATGCTCCACCGCCATCAGCTCCTGGGAACTGCGACAGCGCCGCTTGCGCAGTTCCGCACGCAACAACGCCAACGGATGCGGCCCCAGGGTGGTGCCGACCGTGGCGTAGTCGGCGTGCAGGTCCTCACCCACGGTGGGCGTCGGCAATTCCACCACGGCTTCGTCCGGGCTCGGCAGGCCGGCAAACAGCCCGAGTTGCTTGTGTACGCCGGCCACTTCCCAACGCGCCTTGTGTCGGTTGCCAGCCAGGGCGCGCAAGGCGCCGGCATCCGCCAGCAGTGCCTGGGCGCGTGCATCCAGCCCGGCACGCTCGTCCAGGTCGGCAATATCGCTGAACGCCCGGCGCTGGCGTGCGCTTTCGATGCGCCGCGCATCTTCTTCGCGAAACCCCGCGATCATGCGCAAGCCCATGCGAATCGCCGGCTGTGCGCCGTCAATCGGCTCCAGGCTGCAATCCCAGTCGCTGGCCTGCACGTCCACCGGGCGGATCTGCAAGCGATGGCGCCGCGCGTCCTGCAGGATCTGGTCCGGACTGTAGAAACCCATGGGCCAGCTGTTGATCAGCGCACAGGCAAACGCCGCCGGCTCATGGCACTTGAGCCAGCAACTGGCGTAGGTCAACAAGGCGAAACTGGCCGCGTGGGACTCGGGGAAACCGTAGCTACCAAAACCCTTGATCTGCTCGAAAATCTGCGCGGCAAAGGCCTCGCTGTAGCCGTTTTTCAGCATGCCGGTGCGCAGGCGCGCCTGGTGCGGTTCCAGGCCACCGTGGCGTTTCCAGGCGGCCATGGAGCGGCGCAACTGGTCAGCCTCGCCGGGGCCATAATCGGCGGCGACCATGGCGATCTGCATCACCTGTTCCTGGAACAGCGGAATGCCCAGGGTGCGCTCCAGCACCACTTTCAGTTCGGGTGACGGATACGTGGTGGCCTCCTCCTTGTTCCGCCGTCGCAAGTACGGGTGCACCATGCCACCCTGGATCGGCCCCGGCCTCACGATAGCGACCTCGATCACCAGGTCATAGAACGTTTGCGGCTTGAGCCTGGGCAGCATCGACATCTGCGCCCGCGACTCGATCTGGAACACACCGATGGTATCGGCCTTGCTGATCATCGCGTAGGTGGCCGGGTCTTCCTTGGGTACCGACGCCAGGCTCATGTCACGGTTGCGATGGCGGCGCAGCAGGTCGAAACAGCGGCGGATCGCGCTGAGCATGCCCAAGGCCAGGATGTCCACCTTAAGCAGGCCGACGGCGTCGAGGTCGTCTTTGTCCCACTGGATGATGGTGCGCTCGGCCATGGCGGCATTTTCCACCGGCACCAGGGTGTCCAGCGGGTATTCGGAAATCACGAAGCCACCAGGGTGCTGGGACAGGTGCCGGGGGAAGCCGATCAATTGCTGGGTGAGCGTGAGCACGCGGCGCAGGATCGGGCTGTCGGGGTCGAAGCCGCCTTCGCGCAGGCGCTCCAGCGGAGGCGCGTCGTCACTCCAGCGCCCGCAGCAGTCGGCCAGGGCATTGATCTGATCCGGCGGCAACCCCAGGGCCTTGGCCACATCGCGCACCGCGCCGGACGCGTGGTAACTGCTGACCACCGCCGTCAACGCCGCGCGGGTACGGCCGTAGCGCTGGAACACGTACTGCAGCACTTCTTCGCGGCGTTCGTGCTCGAAGTCCACGTCGATATCCGGCGGCTCATTGCGCTCCCTGGAAAGAAAACGCTCGAACAGCATGCTGGTCAGGCTCGGGTCGATCTCGGTGATGCCCAAGGCAAAACACACCGCCGAGTTGGCCGCCGAGCCGCGCCCCTGGCACAGGATCGACCGGCTGCGAGCGAACTGCACAATGTCGTGCACCGTGAGGAAGTAGCTTTCGTAACCCAACTCGCCGATCAACTCCAGCTCGCTGTTGATCTGCTGCAAGGTCTTGGCGTCGACACCCTGCGGCCAACGTTTGGCGATGCCTTCTTCGGTCACGGCGCGCAGCCAGGATTCGGCGTCGTGACCTTCAGGCACCAGTTCCCGTGGGTAGTGATAGCGCAATTGGCTGAGGTCGAAGGTGCAGCGGCGGGCAATGGCCTGGGTTTCGTCGAGCAACGACGCGGGGTACAGCGCGCTTAACGCCTCCAGGCTGCGCAGGTGCCGCTCGCCATTGGGGTGCAGCCGCGTGCCGGCTTCGGCCACCGGAACGTGATGGCGGATGGCGGTCATGGTGTCTTGCAGGGCGCGGCGGCCACGCGCATGCATATGCACATCGCCGCAGGCCACAGCTGGGATATGCAGGCTGGCGGCCAATTGCAGGCGTTGTTCCAGGTGGCGAGCATCGTCCTGACCGCAGTGCAGGTGCACCGCCAGCCACAGGCGTTGCGCGAAGGTCCGGCACAGCCATTGGACGTCGGCCTGGGTGTCGCTGTCTTCGGCCACCCACAGCGCCAGCAGGCCGGGCAGCGGTTGCTCGAAGTCCTCGCGCAGCAGGCGATAGCGGCCTTTTTCGGCGCGCCGCCGGGCCAGGGTGATCAAGCGGCACAGGTGCTGGTAGCCGCTGAGGTCTTCCACCAGCAGCACCAGTTTCGGGCCGTTGTCGATACGCATCTCGCTGCCAATGATCAGCGGCAGCTCCACCGCCTTCGCCGCCTGCCAGGCGCGCACAATACCCGACAAGGTGCATTCGTCGGTGATTGCCAGGGCGCTGTAGCCTTGGCGCTTGGCGCGTTCGAACAGTTCCAGCGCACTGGAGGCGCCACGCTGGAAGCTGAAATTGGACAGGCAGTGCAACTCGGCGTAGCTCATGACCACCACCCCCTGTAGAAGCCGGCTTGCCGGCGAGGGTCGTCAACGATAACGCGGACAGCCAGGCAGAACGCGGTGCCTATGGTTTTTTCGCCGGCAAGCCGGCTCCTACAAAGGGAGGGTGTGTTCATGAGAACCAGCCTTGCAGCCACAATCCATCACTTTGCCCGACAGTGCGAAAGGCCCAGCCTTGCTGGCCGGCGCGGGTCTGGATCAGGTAGTAGTCACGACGAACATCGGCGCCGTCCCACCAGCCGGACTCGATGCGTTCCGGCCCCATGAGGATCTGCACGCCCTGCTCGCCCAGCAAGGTCGGTTCGTTCAGCAGCCAGCCGGGGCGCTGCACTTTGTTCAAGGTTGGGCATGGGGTTTTATCCGCTGCCGCTTGCCAGGCGCATTCGGGGCGGTGGTCGGCGTGAAAGCGCAAGCCCTGCACCGCCTCATCGCCCAAGCGGGCACGCAGGCGTTCGCGCAGTTGCTCCCACGGCAGGGTTTGTTGCGGGCGGTCGTCGAACAGGTCCTGGCGCTGGGGCACAAACACCGGCAGGTCCTGGGCCACCAGGCGAAAGCCGCGTACCGGTGAGGTAACTTGCACCTGCTCCAGACGGCCACGGGCCAATTCAAACAGCATCGCCGGTTCGCGTTCGGCACTGAGCAGGCCGACCTTGATCACGCTGTCGGGCGCCTGGGCGTGTTCAAGATGCAGGTCGAAACGCTGCACGCCACTGTCGCGGCCACACAGGAACGCGGACAGATCGCCAGTCAAACGCCTTAACGGAAACAGCAGCGCCTGATGGGATTGCACGTCGAAATTCAGCTCGATACGCACATCAAACCGGTCCGGCGGCTGATAGAACGCCAAGGCCAGCGGCCGCTGCCCAGCCAGTGCATCCAGATGCTTGAGCAGGCCGGCCTCAAAGCGCCGTGCCAGGGTATGCCGAGGCAGCGCCTGCACTTGGGCCAATGTGCGCAGGCCCATGCGCGACAAAGCCGTGGCGGCCTGCGGATCGAGGCCGGCGCGGTCGATGGGCAGCGGCGCCAGGGCCTGCATCAAGCCGTCATCCTGCACCGCCAGGCCATCGTAGATATTTGCCAGCACCCGCGCCGCCGCCGGGTTGGGCGCAGCGACTATTCGGTGACGAAAACCCAGTTCGGTCAATTCCTTGCGCAAGCGCGCTTCGAAGCGCGACCAAGGGCCGAACAGCCCCAGACTCGACTCGATCTCGAACAACAAGGCACGCGGATAGTACAGGCTGACCTGGGAGCTGAACTGATAGGCCCAGGCAGCGAGGAACTGCTGGTAGCGTTCGATTTCGGCGGGATCATATTCGGCGCTGGCAAAGGTCTTGACCAGGGCATGCGCCGCCGTCAGGGATTGACCGGGACGCAAGCCCAGGGCACGGGCGGCATCGTTGACGGTTTGCAGCAGACGGCGTTGCGGCGTGCCGGCCAGCAAGACCAGGGGTTGCTCCGGCTCGGGGTGCACACGCTGCACCCCGTCCAGCGCCAATTGCGGGAAGACAATACACACCCAACGCATGGCAACCTCAATGCCCCGCCAGTGCAATCGGCGCCGGATGGGCCAGGCCGCCCCGGCACTTGAGCACCCGCACCTGCGCAGGTTTGGCCTCCACGGCCAGGCGCAAGGCGGCCGGTGATGAATTGACCGCCTCACTCAAGGCACGCCAGGCAAAGGCCAGGGTCTGCCCGGTTTCCGCCGCCACTTGCAAGCGCCGCAGCGCGCGGTCATCAGCCTTGCGCGGCCAGCACAACACTGCACCGCAACTGCCGGAACGCAGGCATTGCTCCACCGCCCACAAGGCATCGCGCTCCTCGGCCTGGATCACCGAAAGCAGGCGCAGATCCACCCCGGCGTTCTGCCAGGCATGCGGATAGGGCGTGTAGGGCGGCGCCACCAACACAATGCGCTCGCCCGCCTTTGACAAACGGGCCAGGGTTGGCAGCACCAGTTGCAGTTCACCCACCCCCTCCTTGGCCATGAGGATTTCACTCAAGGCCGCCTCCGGCCAGCCGCCCGTGGGCAATACAGCATCCAGCGCTGCCAGCCCGGTGGGATACACACTGGCCGGCGGCGCGGCGGGCCGGCCTTTCCAGACACGCCCGCCATTGAACAGCGTGTCCAGTGCAACCACGGCGCCCATCAGCCTTGCCTCACCAAGCCGCAGAACACCCCTTCGATCGCCAGGTCCTGATCGGGCCCGACCACAATAGGTTGATACGCGGGGTTGCGCGGCAGCAAACGCACACTGTCGCCATGGCGTTCGAAACGCTTGATAGTCACTTCACCGTCCAGGCGCGCCACCACAATCTGCCCGTTCAAGGCCTCGGCACTGCGGCGCACGCCCACCAGATCGCCATCGAGAATACCGTCCTCGATCATCGAATCACCCTGCACGCGCAGCAGGTAATCCGGAGTTTTCGCGAAGGTCGATGGGTCGAGTTGCAGGCGGTTGTGCACTTCGGCATCGGCACCGATGGGCAAACCAGCAGCCACACGGCCGAGCACCGGTACATCCAGCCATTCCGGACGCTTCGGTTGATTGAGCAGGCGAATACCGCGCGCCTGGTTCGGGTTGACCTCGATAAACCCGGCTTCCGTCAGCGCCAGCACGTGCTTGCGCGCCACGCTGCGCGAGGCAAAGCCGAACGCCTCGGCGATCTCGGCGAGGCTGGGAGGCTGGCCTTGCTGCGCGATGCGGTCGCGGATAAAGGTCAGGATGGCGGTACGGCGGGGGGTTAGAGTCGTCATGGAGTACATTTGTACTCCTGTGGGAATTTTCTGACAATAGCCGCTAGTCGTGTGGGGGACGACAAGGTTTGTCGAAACGTCCCACGTATCGGCCGGATTAGCTCTACTCCCCTCCCCTTAGAACCTCAGCAAAGTCCCTCGCCTGAATACACAGTGCGAGGGATTGCGGATGAATTTTCTTGTTGGAGCTGTTTCTTGAACCCGGCCATTGGCAGGCTGGCCCTGACCCCAATGGAGGTGAAAACGGTCGATGTCGAGGCTGTCTTTCGCGACTTCCGAGAATGCCTGAATACCTTTGACGACTGGGCATCGAGCTTTTGGAGCTTTTCGGCGCTGGATGTCGAGCAGGTCTTCAAGGTCGGGGACGAAGTGGCGCTGGTCGCGCCGATCAACCGCTCTCTTTACCCGAGCAGCACCGTCGCTACCTGCCAGGCCAACGGCACGTTGACCCTGGTGCATATGTTCCAGAGCACGCGATTTGTGCCCATCGGCAACACGCCGGTGATTCTGCAACGCGTCGACCCCAACGGCGGCCCACTCGGCGAGCCGATCCACAAGACCATCGGCCCGAGCGGCATTCTCGAAATCGACGAGTGTGAGCGCAACCAGCAGTATCGGGTCAGCTTCTATCCCAATGTCTCCAAGGATCACGTCAAGGCGCTGTATGCGTCTTATCAGACAGTGATTGATGAACTGGAAATCCGTCTGCGCAACGAGTGGACCGGCACCTTCCAGACGCTGTGGAAGGACTACACCGATGCGAGCCCGCTTGATCAACGCAGAATGCTGGAGGCGGCGTTTCTGCGCGGCATGTGCAAGGCGCTCTACAACCTCTGGGACAACCTCACCCAACTGTGCGACCTGCTGGCCGACCTCAAGCCCAACAGCGAAAAGCTCCTGCACTACCTGTCCCAAACCGAACTGGATGAACTGCTGAAACTGGGCAGCGAGTCCATCGCAAAAGGCTTGTTGGTGCTCAGCGATGAGCCGCTGCTGTTCATTTATGTGTCGGCAATTTGCAGCTGGATTCGGATGTTGCCGCCGCAGGAGATGAACGAGGTGATGGGTGAGATCACCGGAGAGATCCTGATCAACCTGGTGCTGATCTGGGCGACGGCGGGCATGGGCGTGGCGGTGCGCCTCGGCGCCCAGGTGATGGGGCATATCAAATCCGGTCGGGTGCGCAAATGGCTGGGGATGTTGGCTGAGCAACTGGCAGGGCCTCGGTTGGACGCGCATGTCGAAGCGGCCAAGCCCATGTTGTTGGGCAGCTCGGCGACGCCGATTCGGACGATTCCGGATGTGCCGTTGAAGGCTGGGGATCAGGTGGTTTCCAACGCGGTGCCGGTGGTGCGGGACAAGTCCCAACGGACGGTGTTGGTGCGCCAGGAACATGTGGATGATGCGCCTGCTTCTGCTCGAAACCCGGCTGGAGATGCGGCTGATTCTTCGGACAAGACGGCCACCAACGGCTGCCCGGTGTCGATGGTCACGGGCGAGGAGCTGCTGACGCTCACCGATGGCACGTTGGATGGGATCTTGCCGTTTGAGTGGACGCGGTTGTATCGCACCAGCGCGGTGGAAGTGGATTGTGGATTGGGGTTTGGCTGGAGTCACTCGCTGGCGCATCGGCTGAGTGTTTCCGGGGATTCGGTGGTGTGGAACGATCATGAGAATCGGTCGACTACCCTGCCCCTGCCTTCTGACTCTCGACCGGCGATTACCAACAGCCTGGCCGAAGCGGCGATCTACTTGGGGTCGTTGCCCGATGAGTTAGTCCTGTCTCAAGGGGCGCGCTTCTACCATTTTCGCGACGGTGTGCTGACGGCGATCAGCGATGCGTATGACAACCGGTTGCGCATTTCCCGGAATTATCTGGGGCAGATTGAGCGGCTGGATAACGGCGTCGGGCGCTCGTTGTTTTTGCGCTATGCGTTGGGTCGCATTGTGGCGGTGGACTACCAGATTGAGCGGGCCGTCGATGACGGTCCGTTTGTCTGGGTGACGGAGCAGAACGTTGTTTCCTACGCCTATGACGTGGCGGGTCGGTTGGTTTCTGCGACCAATGCGGTAGGCGAAAGCGAGGTTTATCGGTACGACGAGCAGCACGTCATTCTTGAGCGTGGCTTGGCCGGTGGCGCGAGTTT
>NZ_AYTD01000004.1 GCF_000503215.1 Pseudomonas canadensis
AAACTCGCGCCACCGGCCAAGCCACGCTCAAGAATGACGTGCTGCTCGTCGTACCGATAAACCTCGCTTTCGCCTACCGCATTGGTCGCAGAAACCAACCGACCCGCCACGTCATAGGCGTAGGAAACAACGTTCTGCTCCGTCACCCAGACAAACGGACCGTCATCGACGGCCCGCTCAATCTGGTAGTCCACCGCCACAATGCGACCCAACGCATAGCGCAAAAACAACGAGCGCCCGACGCCGTTATCCAGCCGCTCAATCTGCCCCAGATAATTCCGGGAAATGCGCAACCGGTTGTCATACGCATCGCTGATCGCCGTCAGCACACCGTCGCGAAAATGGTAGAAGCGCGCCCCTTGAGACAGGACTAACTCATCGGGCAATGACCCCAAGTAGATCGCCGCTTCGGCCAGGCTGTTGGTAATCGCCGGTCGAGAGTTAGAAGGCAGGGGCAGGGTAGTCGACCGATTCTCATGATCCGTCCACACCACCGAATCCCCGGAAACACTCAACCGATGCGCCAGCGAGTGACTCCAGCCAAACCCCAACCCACAATCCACTTCCACCGCGCTGGTGCGATACAACCGGGTCCACTCAAACGGCAAGATCCCGTCCAGCGCGCCATCGGTGAGCGTCAGCAACTCCTCGCCCGTGACCATCGACACCGGGCAGCCGTTAGTGGCCGTCTTGTCCGACGACGCCGCCGCATCCCCAGCCGGATTCTTCCCAACAGCAGGCGCATCATCCACATGTTCATGGCGCACCAACACCGTCCGCTGGGTCTTGTCCCGCACCACCGGCACCGCGTTGGAAACCACCTGATCCCCAGCCTTCAACGGCACATCCGGAACCGTCCGAATCGGCGTCGCCGAGCTACCCAACAACATGGGCTTGGCCGTTTCGACATGCACGTCCAACCGAGGCCCGACCAACTGATCGGCCAACATCGCCAGCCACTTGCGCACCCGACCCGACTTGATATGCCCCAACACCTGCATACCCAGCCGAACCTGCACTCCCATGCCCCGTGTCGCCCAGATCAAAAACAGATTGATCAGAATCTCGCCGGTAATCTCGCCCACCAGTTCATACATATCCGGCGGCGGTAGCATGCGTGTCCAGGCGACCATTGCCGACAGATAGATGAACAGCAGCGGCTCATCGCTGAGCACCAGCAGGCCATGGGCGATGGCGTCCTTGCCCAGTTTCAGTAGCTCGTCCAGCTCGACCTGGGTGATGTACTTCAGCAACTTCTCGCTATTGGCCTCGAGGTCCGCCAACAGGTCGTACAGCTGTGTGACGTTATCCCAGAGGTTATAGAGCGCCTTGCCAATCCCACCCGCCAACGCCACGCCTTGCATCGCACTGCGCTCGAACGGCGTGGCGTTGGCGAAGTCCTTCCATCGCGGTTTGAAGGTCTTCGTCCATTCATCACGCAAACGCTCTTCCAGCCCGGCGATCACCGACTGATAAGACGCATACAGCGCTTTGACGTGTGCCTTGGAAACGTTGGGGTAAAAAGTGATCTGGTAACGCTGGTCGCGGATGCAATCGTTGACTTCAAGAATGCCGCTGGCGTCGATGGTTCGACGGATAGGGTCACCGAATGGCGTGCCGTCCGACCCGATGGTTTGCAGCATCACCGGCGTATTACCGATGGGCACAAACCGCGTACTTTCAAACATATGCACCAGGGTCAACGAGCCCTGGGCCTTGCAAACGGCCACGGTGCGATTGGGTTTTTTGGAAGACGCGGGAGCGACGAGGGAAACTTCCTGGCCGACCTTGAACACCTGCTCCACGTCCAGCGCCGAGCCGCTCCAGAAGCTCTCGGCCCATTCGTCAAATGAGCTCAAGCACGCGCTGAAGTCACGAAAGACGCTTTCCACGTCCGGCTTTTCGGCATTCATGGGTGACAGGACGAACTGCGCGATAACCGGAATCATGAAACGACCCCATTGGGTGGGGCACTGATAGAAAGGTGCATCGGCGGTCCCTCGCGCTGATTGGTCAGGCGAGAGACTTTGGAGAGGTTGGCTGAGAAAAGAAGTCGGCGTTATTCGCCGGGAGGGCTAGGAAGTTTCGCCAAAACTTCGGGCAAACCGAGGCTATGTTGTAGGCGGTGGATTACAGGGTGAACAGTCCTACAGCTTCAACTGCCCAATCGCTTTGCTCAACTCCCCGGCCAGTGTGGCCAGTTCATTGCTGGTGGTCGCCGAGTCAACGGTCTGTTGCACGGTGTTTTCGGTTACGTCGCGAATGCTGACGACCGCGCGGTTCATTTCTTCGGCCACGTGGCTTTGCTGTTCGGCGGCGACAGCGATCTGGGTGTTGCTTTCGCGCATCTGCGCCACGGCACCGGTGATTTCGGCGAGGGCGGCGCCCGCTTCCTGGGCCTGCTGCACGCAGTCGTCGGCCTTGAACGAGCTTTCCTGCATGAAGTCCACCGCGTCGCGGGTGCCGGCTTGCAGGGCCGAGACCATGCGGGTGATTTCGTCGGTGGAACTTTGCACGCGCTTGGCCAGGTTGCGCACTTCGTCGGCGACCACGGCAAAGCCACGGCCCATTTCCCCGGCGCGGGCGGCCTCGATGGCGGCGTTGAGGGCGAGCAGGTTGGTTTGCTCGGCGATGCTGTGGATCACGCTGACCACGCCGTTGATTTTCTGGCTGTCCTCGGCAAGCTTCTGAATCATTTCGGCGGTTTGTTGCACACCGGTGGACAGGCCGGCAATCGAACGTTGCACGCGGGTGACCACTTCCTGGCCGCTACCGGCAAGGGTGTCGGCGGTCTGGGACAGATCCCTTGTGGCGCCTGCGTGCTGGGCAATGTGATAAACCGTTGCAGTCATTTCGTTGATGGCGGTGGCGGCCTGGTCGGTTTCGCTTTGCTGGCCGAGCATGCCGTGTTGCACCTCGTTCATGCTGCTGGCGAGGCGCGCGGCGCCGTCGTCCAGCTGTTGGGCAGTACGCGCTACGGTGCTGACCACTCTCTGGTAGCCGGCCTGCATTGCGTTGAACGCGCTGGCCATCTGGCCGACTTCGTCCTTGCACGCCAAAGGCACGCGGGCCGACAGGTCGCCGGTTTTCTCTACGTGCAGCATCACGTCCTTGAGAGTGTTGAGTTGGCTGAGCAGGAAGCGGATCAGCAATTGCGAGGCACCGAGCATCGCCAGCATCAGGATCATGACCGCCACCGCATAGTTGGCGAAGCGCTCTTCGAACACCTGGCTCAGGCTGGGCGCGTAGGCAAGGACGGCAGCATATTGACCATCAGGGCGGGCGACGACTTCGGCGCCCACCAGCGGGTTCTCGCCGAAAACAGGCATGTGATTGAGCTCGATCCAGCCCGTGGCGCTGCCAAGGGCTGACAGATCCTGGTCGGCCAGTTGTGGGACTTGGCCGCGTTTGAACGTCAGCCAGTGCTCGCCCTTGGGCAGTGCTTCCCCAGCCGGCCAGGCGCCAAGCAGCCGCGCTTGTGCCTGCGCCGAGGCGTGGGAGGCTGTGCTGCGCGCCTGTTGTTCAAGCTGCACGGCATACAGCACCAGCAGTAGGGTCGTAATGAACGCGACCGCGTTGACGGCCCAGAATTTATATTTCAGCGAGATATTGCTAAGCCAGGCACCCATGGAAGGTTTTCTCTGATAGCGGAAACAGCATTGGCAAGGTGCCATTATTGTGCCGCTATTCAGGGAGACGGTTTTGACGTGGGTCAATGCGCCGCATCAAACCACTTCAGGCAGCCCAAAGAAGCGGCGGGCGCATGCCGTGCTGTTACGGGCGAGGTCTTCCATGCTTTCGTTGCGGTGCAGGGCGACTTCGCGCAGGACTTCCGGCAGATATGCCGGCTCATTCCGGCCATTTTTCGGCTTGGGGCGCAGGGTGCGCGGCAGCAGATAGGGGGCGTCGCTCTCCAGCATCAGACGGTCACGGGGGATTTCCCTGACCAGTGGGTGCAGGTGTGTCCCACGGCGTTCGTCGCAAATCCAGCCGGTGATGCCGATGTACAAGTCGAGGTCGAGGTAGCTGAACAACGCCGCCTGTTCACCGGTGAAGCAATGCACCACGGCGGCGGTGAGGTGGTCGCGGTAGTCCTTGAGAATTTCCAGCAGGCGCTGGTTGGCGTCACGTTCGTGGAGAAACACCGGCAATTTCAGCTCGACGGCCAGGGCCAAGTGTTCTTCCAGGACTTTTTCCTGCTGCGGGCGCGGGGAAAAGTCCCGGTTGAAGTCCAGCCCGCATTCACCCACCGCACGCACGCGGCTTTCGCTGAGCAAAGCGCGCAGACGCTGGGCGCTGTCGCCGTTCCAGTCGCTGGCGGAGTGGGGGTGGATACCGGCGGTGCTGAACAGGCGTTGGCCGCTGTCATCGAGTTTTTCGCACAACGCCAGGGCCTGTTCGCTGCCCTCGATGCTGGTGCCGGTGAGCACTAATTGCTGTACGCCGGCAGCATAGGCGCGGTCGAGTACCGCTTGGTGCTTCTCGTCGAAACTGGGGTTGGTCAGGTTGACGCCGATATCAATGAGTTGCATGGTGCTATCTCCGCCTGCGGCCGGAAAGCATATCAGAGCTGTAGATTTATAAGAAAAACGAAGAACTACAACGAGTTATAGCTGTCTTTGAACGTCGCAAGTGACATTGTGGTCGGCCAGCCGCCTTTCACCCTGCCACCGTTGCGCGCCTTGCCAGCGCATAAAGCGCTCTGTTTCTGACTCCCACCGCCTCGTTTTTCGCGAGGGCGTTGGCCAGTATTCTTTTCCGGAGAGCGGATGATCCGACCCTCGGCGTTGCTTATGTTGTGCCTGACGTTGCTGCTGCCCATGGCGGCGGTCGCGCGTCTGGACGGGCCGCTGGAAGTCACCAAGCCCAGCAAGGTTCGCGACCTGGCGGAGATTCGCTCCAGCCGCACCCTGCGCGTATTGGTCAACCAGAGCCGTAACAGTTCCGGCGAGGTCCAGGGCCAGGCTATTGGTGTCGAATACCATCGCCTGCGCGCTTTCGAGCAATACCTCAATGGTCATGCCCGCGATGGCCAGGAAATCAACCTCAAGATCATTCCCAAGGCCAAGGACCAGTTGCTCGGCGCGCTGGCCCGTGGCGAAGGCGACCTAGTGGCGCCGGGTGAATTGCTCGATGTGAAGGCTGCGCACAAGATCAGCGCCAGCGACCCGATTGTCAGCGATGTACCGCTCTGGCTGGTGGGTGTGAAGGGCGAGCGGCGGTTTACCAAATTGGAACAACTGTCCGGTCGCACCCTGGCATTGACCACCGGCAGCGCGGCGGCGGACGCCATCAGCCAGGTCAACCAGAAACTGGCCCTGCACAAGCAACCGCCGGTGAAAGTGGAGTGGGTGGACCCGACACTGGCGGTGGAAGACGTACTGGAAATGGTCCAGGCCGGCATTTTTCACCTGACGATTGTTGAAAAACCGATTGCTGAACGCTGGTCGAAAATCCTGCCCAAGTTGCGCTTCGATAAGCAGGTGGCGATCAGCGAGCCGGGCGACGAGTACTGGTTCGTGCGCCAGGATGCCTCAATGCTGCGGGCCAGTATTGATCGATTCCTCAAGACCTACCGGACGCCTTCCGACCAGGATGTGGCTTTCCAACGTATCTACCGTCGCCTCTATCAAGTACGCAATCCACTGGCCCGCGTCGACCGTCAGCGCCTGGAAAAACTGCGCCCGGTGTTGCAAAAGCACGCCCGTGAGCAGGGCATGGATTGGCTGAACCTGGCGGCACTCGCTTTCAAAGAGTCGGCGCTTGATCCTGGCGCCCGCAACAGTGGCGGTCCCACCGGCCTGATGCAGATCACGCCCTCGGCAGCGCAGCGAGTGGGAGTCAACAATATCGAGAGCCTCGACAGTAACGTGCAGGCGGGCGCGCGCTACTTGGCGATGATCCGCCGCAAGTTCTTCGCCAGCCCCAAGCTCAACGAGCGCGAGCGCATGGCGTTTGTGCTGGCGGCCTACAACATGGGGCCGGAGCGGGTGCAGGGTATGCGCACCGAAGCCAAGCGCCGGGGGCTGAACCCCAATCAGTGGTTCTTCCAGGTTGAGCGTATTGCCATGGAGCAGGTAGGTATGGGCGGCGTCAGCTATGTTAATAGCGTCAACAAGTACTATTTGGCGTTCGATCGGGAGCGGGAGTCTCTGGAGCCGCCAACGCCGAAAATCGCCTCACGGAAGTAATCGATTTTATCGATGTTAATCAGGCATTTTTTCGGCTTTTATCATTGCCTAAACTGATTAATATAGCGGCCAACCAACCCCTACTTAGAAAAGGATTATCACGATGAGCCCACTGATCAAAAGCATCCTGTCCACCCGCGCCGGTTACGGCCTGACCATTCTACGCATCGTTGTCGGCATAATCTTTGCCGCCCACGGTTCGCAAAAACTCTTTGGCTGGTTTGGCGGCTACGGCCTGGCGGGTACTGCCCAGTGGATGGAAAGCATTGGCCTGGCGCCAGGTACCCTGATGGCATTGCTGTCGGGCGGCACCGAATTCTTTGCTGGTTTGGCTCTGATCATCGGCCTGCTGGCTCGGCCTGCGGCATTGGGCCTGACCATTCTGTCGCTGGTGGCGATCTTCTCGGTGCACATCCATAACGGCCTGTTCATGGCCAACAACGGTTATGAGTTCGCCCTGGCCTTGCTCGGTGGCTCGCTGGCGGTACTGCTGGAAGGTGCCGGCAAGCTGTCTGCGGATCGCGCCATCGCCAACTGATCCCCGTAGAACCTTCAAGAGGCCCGCCCTGTGCGGGCTTTTTGCTGATCGGGATTCTTGACACCGCCCCACCGGCTTCTCTAGGATGCCGCTCATGCGCCGATTTAAACAGCTAATTGCGGGGCGCCATGGGTGATCGTTATCGGTCCCGACAGAAGCATGTTCCATGCTTCGAAATTCCGCTAAAGCGCTGGTTCGGTGTTGCCTCTCACCTGCCCGCAGACTTTTGAGGCAGAGACACGACACAATGAATGCACTACGCCCCCTGATACGCCTGGCCCCGATCACCGCGGACCTCACTCAACGCAATCCTAAAATTCTCTTGGGCGGCAAACACCAGCCGACGCTGTTGCGCTACCTGGACGGCTGGCCGCGTCGTACGGGCCGACCATCCGCGTTCCTGATCCAGTTTGTCGAAGATGGCGATTCTCTTGCGCGGTTTGCCAGCAACAGTTTTGACCTTGCGGTTATCCAGGCGCCCAGTGCTGGCGACGCCGATGAGGTCATCCGTCAGTTGACTCGCATTGCCCGGCAAGGGCTGATCGCCCGTCGTTGAGCGTTCAGTGAATGAGGTTGCCGGCTTTCAGCCGGCGACGGCGTTGGCCCAGAAAGACCAGCCAGGCGATCAGGCATAAGGTCACGGGTATCGCAAAGGTCACCGTCAGTTTTATAACCCACTCCAATCGACGCACCTGGGCATAGGCTTCGTGCTCCAGGGTATGCAGTTCCATGGGCAAGCGCAGACGTTCCTTGTTGAGTGCCTGCAGCTGAGTGGTGGTGTCCACTGCCTGGGTGCCAAGGGCGGTTGTCCACGGACTAAGCCGCTGCCATTCCTGCTCAGTGCGTTGCAGGCGCCGCTCCAGCTCGCCGGCTTTCAGACGATAGGCCTGTTTCGCGACGTTGCGCATGCGCTCCAACCTGTTTGGCGACGTTTCCTGAGGCGCGCGCGGGCGAATGGCGGCGAGTGTGTCGGGGACGGACAGATTGTCGAGGGTATTCAAGACAAACAGCGCGTTGCCGTCGGGCGCCGAATCGTTGACCTTATCCATGAGCATGTCCGTATCGGCAACCACTACAGCATGAATCTGTGCCGCTTTCTGCAAACCGGGCGGCTGCCCCTTGATGCCATCGGGAAACACCGAATAGCTCGGCCCCTCGATACGCGCAGCAATCACATGCTGTCGTTCCTGCTTCGATGCCTCTTCAATCAATGCGTCGATCGCAGCCGCGCTTGTGAGGCCATTAACGTCCAACAGGACAGACTGTTCGGAACTGTGCAGGAGCGGGGTGAAGGTCGTGCGGCTCTTGCTCAAGGGGGAGAGGGCGCCACTGCTCGATACCGTCACCCTGCTGAGGTTCCATGTGCTGATGTCATGGGTGTTCATTGCCTGGCGAGGCAGGTTCAATCGGACCTGATTGGGCGCACCCTGTGTCTCCCTTGGCGTGTAGACGTCGTCCACCACCAGCTGGTCCGCCGGCATCTGGATACCCCAGGCGGCCAGTAACTCGCTCAGCCGAGTGTTGCCTGAAGGGAGGTTTGGGCGTTGTTCAGTCAAAGGGTCGATAAACATCATCAACCTGCCGCCCTTCAATACAAATTGTTCAATGGCATACACAGTTCGCTCAGGCAACACCTGAGGATGCACGACCATCAGTGTTTTGATCTGCTGGGGGACGGATGCGGCAGCCGGTTCCAGATTGACCAGGTCGAATTCCTGCTGCAGTTCCTGCAACAGCCGGCTTGCGGATTTGTCCATCGCTAATCCCGACAATAGCGCGATGACCGGGCGCTCGGGGTGCTGCAATTTATACAGCAGATGGCCGATTTCATACTCAAGCAAGGGCTCCTGGTCGAGGCTGAAGGAGCCAATACGTCGTACACCGTGACCAACACGGGTGCCGATAAGGCCGAGAAACCCAGCATTGTCGTCTAGCCCGGACAGTCGGGCCTTGTAGGCATCCTCCGAAAAAGGGGCCGGCTCAATAAGGTGCAGGTTAATCATGCCGTTGGCCGTTTTCTCGTACTCCTTGAGCAGGTCTTCAATACGCTTGCTGTAGCGTTGCACCGCGTAGCTTCTTTTCGGGTCGTTGCTGGAGTTGAAGTAATACAAGTCCACTGGGTCTTCCAGCGTAGTGAGCAGCTGTTTTACCGCAGGCGCGAAGGTATGAATTTTGTGTTCAGAAAGATCCCACCGTATATCAGGAAGTTTGCCTATCCAAACCAGGTTGAACGCCAGGAAAAGCAGGAAGGTGACGGCGAGTGTCATGCTGGTGCGCAGCGAGGACCGCATTGAGGATTTCCCTTCTCAGCTGTGTGTATAGTTGAGTTTGACTATCGTCGCGGTGAGAAAGGCGAGGATCATACTGATGAAGTAAAGCGTGCCACGAAGTGTGAGTTTCCCATCATCGATGCTGCTGAATCGCAAAGAAGGGCTGAGGGCGGCCAAGCTGTCGATCAATCCGATAGGCGCTTGATGTTCAAGTGAGTCCAAGATGGAAGAAAGACCACTGGCTGTCAGAAGCAGGCCCAGGGTCAGTACGAAGATAACTGTGCGCTGGCGTACAAGCGTACAGATAAAACAACCGACCGACAGATAACTGCCCGCCAGCAACCAACTTGCGAAAAATTGCGAAGCAATAACACTGTTATCGATCCTGCCCAAGTAATTGGCAATGATGACGAGAGGAAGCATCAGCAATAGGGCTGTGCCTACCACCAGCCAGGCAGCGAGGAATTTTCCAATCACCCATTCATAGGTAGTGATGGGCATGGTTTTCATCAGCCCGAGAAACCCTGCACTGCACTCATCCGCCCAGAGTCGCGTGGCCAAGGCGGGAATCAGCAATAAGTACAACCAGGGGTGAAATTGGAAGAATACCTGCAAGTCACTGCTGTTCTGTTCCGGCCACGGGCTCACGTATCTTGCCAATGTCACTGACAGGATGAGAAAGGCGGCGATGTGCAGGTAAGTACTGGGTGTGCAGGCATAGCTGGCGAGCTGGCGCTTTAAAATGATGGGCAGTAGTTTCAAAGGGGCGCCTCCTGGCTCAGGTGGTGGACCACATCATTCAGGCGACCTGGTTCCAGGCTCAATGAGTTGATTTTCCAGCGGCGACTGGCAATCAGCGTGTTGATATGGGGATAGATGGTGTGCCCCGGCATGGCGAGTACCGTCACTGTACCGGGTGCATGTCGATGCTCTTCGATGCCAGCCACGCCGGGCAGTACGGCCAAGGCCAGCAGATCCAGTGGAGTGTCCGCGGCCAGGGTCACTGCCTGGAAATGCCGTGAGTCGCGTTGTAGATCGGGCAGTGGGGTGTCGGCGACCAGGCGACCGCCCGCGATGACGAGTGCGCGTTTGCACAACTCGGACAGTTCATCGCAGTGACGAGAGGCGATGATCACTGTCATTTCTTGCGTCAATGACTGGATAAGTGCCCTGAAGGAATGCTTCTGTTCAGGTGCGAGCCCTTCGGTTGGCTCATCCAGCAGCAACAAGGCAGGGTTATGCAGGACGGCCTGGGCGATGGCGACTTTGCGTTTCCAGCCGATGGAGAGGGCATCGAGGGGGGCATCGAGCACCGGAAACAGATCCAGTCGCGCGACAGCCTGCTCCAGCCGCGCGCGTTTTTCGGCGCCGTGGAAGCCGCGAACGGCGGCGATGAATCCAAGGAACACTTTGACGGACATCGTGGGATGGCCAAGGTCCATGGACAGTTGATAGCCAACGAGTTGCTTTGCTTTAAGTGCACGGGTTTGGATATCCAAACCCTGGATGTTTATATAACCGCTGGACGGCTGCGTTGAACCTGCCATTAGGTCGAGCAGAGTTGTTTTGGCCCTATGATCCTTTCCGAACAATCCCAGGCATTCTTGTTGATTGGCGCTGAATGAAAGGTCGCTGAGTATAGTTGTGTTACCCGTGTGTTTTGTCAGATTGCTTATTTCGATCATTTTTTTACCGAAAAAGTTTGGCATGACGTAGGGGGCGTTAAAAAAGGGTACGGGTAATGGCCGTTTTTGGGAACGCCGATAACTCTTAATAAGAGAAGTCCTACGCGCCAGTTGGGCAGTCCGCTGAAACAATGTGATAGGTTGCGGAATGTCAAATTTTTGAATGTTTATCTGTTATTTAGATAAATTTCTGCCCTGCTCAGTGAGGTCTAATAGCATGATGCTGCTACGTACCCTTGTTCTTGAACGCGATGGCCAAGATGCTCCGGTTAACGGTGCATTGCTCTGTGGCTTTGCCATAGGTCAGACGGCCTCCAACTTTCTTGTCTATAGTCTGGATGAGGAAGTTGAACCGGAAAGTTCCAGGGTTTATATCGCCTCGTTACGTAAGAAAGTTGACCGATACTTCCTGGGTGGAGTTGAGTCAAGAGAAGATTTGCAGTTGGCATTGCATGTGTTTAAGCAAATCCTGACGTTGGCCGCTTCGGGGATGAAGGCGGGCGGAGTGACGGAAACCCAGGTGCTCTATCATTTTGTCGATTTGAAAGGCTGCAAGCTGCCGCCTGCCAGGCCCGAGGACCATCATTCGGTAATCATCAAGAAGGCGCTGGTGATGAAAGTGATCACCCTGGGCATGTCTGCGCCGACACAGCCGGCGATTGAAAACGCCTCAGTGATCGTGCCGTCCATTCGTTTCTCGTCGCAAATGACCTCTCCTCCTGCTAGACGGGGCAGCGCATCCGAGACTCCCCATATGCCTGTGGATGAACATCCCGTTGAGGAGATTCGACAGAGGCCTGTCGAAGCGCCCATCGTCAGGGCGCACGCCTCACCCGCTATCCAGCCTGAACTCGATGTACCTGCGCCACCGAAGCGCTCGCCAGCCGCGGACCACAGCACGTTGTTCGAAGTGGACAGCACGTTGACCAACCTTGCCCGTGTAGCCCAAGAGTTGACCCAGCAAAAACTCGCGGCAATCGAACGGGAGACGGCACTTGAGCAATGGCAGGCGCGATTGCAGCAGGAGCAAGGCCAGTTGGAAGAGAAGGTTCGAGCACTGGAGCAGCGCATCACTCAACTGCAAGAACAGTCGCTCGCGGTCAGCCAGAGAACAGAGTCTTTGAAGGTGATGACGTCGCACGTGTCGGGCTTGCGACAGAACCTGCGGGGCATGCTGCTTGAGCTGGACCAGGTGTTGGATAACTAGACTGGTCTGGCTACTTTCACGGGTTCATTTATCATCAACGCCAGCCAGCCGAAGGCCGGGTTTGAAATCCGGGCGTATCGGCACCTGTGGACACTGCCTGGGGATGTGAGCGTTTGAGTACCAAGCTGATTACCAAAGAAGGTCATGAAGCGCTGAAGAAGGAGCTGGATTACCTGTGGCGCGAAAAGCGCCCGGACACCACGCGCAAAGTGACCTGGGCGGCCTCGCTGGGAGACCGCAGCGAAAACGCCGATTACCAGTACAACAAGAAACTGTTGCGTGAGATCGACCGTCGCGTGCGTTACCTGCGCAAGCGCCTGGAAGACATGCGGGTGGTGGAGTACATGCCCGAGCAAGAGGGCAAGGTGTTCTTCGGCGCCTGGGTGGACATCGAGAACGAGCAAGGTGAGACCAAACGTTTTCGCATCGTCGGATATGACGAAATTTATGATCGCATGGACTACATCTCCATCGACTCACCCATGGCCCGCGCGTTGTTGCGCAAGGAAGTAGACGATGAGGCCATCGTGCAGACCCCGGGTGGAGAAGTGTGCTGGTGGATCACCGGCATCGAGTATGTGAAGTGAGCAAAATCGGTCCGCGTTCAGTGATGAACGCGGACCGACTGTTTCATCCTTCGCGTAGCACGGTCAGCGGGCTGGCGTTGAGTGCGCGGCGAGTGCCGAATACACCGGCACCGCCGATCAATACGGCACCGATTACCGGCAGCAACAACAGCCACGGATGAGGCTGCCAAGCCAGGTCAAACGCATAGCGATACAGTACAAAGGTCACCAGTTCGGTCCCCAGCGCTGCGAGCAGGCCGCTCACGGCACCCAGCAAACCGAACTCAATACGCCTGGCCTTGACCAGCAGCTTGCGTTCCGCGCCCAGTGCACGTAACAGCGCCCCTTGGCGGATACGCTCATCGAGGGTGGCTTGGAGGCCGGAGAACAGCACCGCCATCCCCGCCGCCAAGACAAACAGCAGTACGTATTCCACCGCCAGGGTCACTTGGGCGAGGATGCTGCGCAATTGTTCCAAGAGTGCTTCGACTTGCAGGATGGTCACCGCCGGGAAAGCACGGGACAGGTCGACGATCTGCTGGTCGTGCCCAGGCGCCAGGTAAAAGCTGGTCAGGTAGGTGGCGGGCAGGTCCTTCAAGGTGCCTGGTTGGAAAATCATGAAGAAGTTGGGCTGGAAGTTATCCCAGTTGATGGTCCGCAGGCTGGTCACCCGCGCTTCACGGTTTTCGCCGCCTACCGTGAACACCAGGTGATCATCGAGTTTGAGCTTGAGGCTTTGCGCCACCTTGGCCTCGACCGATACGCCGGGGATTTCATCGGTGGGTTGCTGTGACCACCACGAACCGGCGGTCAGGGCGTTGCCTGGTGGCAGGTCGGCAGCCCAGGTCAGGCTCAGGTCACGTTGTACCGCGCGATCGCCGCTGGAGTCCTTGCTGACGATTTCCTGCACGGGCTCGCCATTGATACTGATCAAGCGACCTGGCACCACCGGATACAACGGCGCGGACTGTGCCTGCAGTTCCAGCAGGCGGGCGCCGAACGCGTCCTTGTCGGCCGGCAGGATATTCAAGGCGAAATAGTTGGGAGCGTCCTTGGGCAGTTGGTTTTGCCAGGTGTCGAGCAGCTCGCCACGCAGCAGGGCGATCAAGCCCATGGAGAGCAGGATCAAACCGAATGCCAGGGATTGACCGGCTGCCGCCAGTGGATGACGCAACAGTTGGCCCAGGCCCAGTCGCCACGGCAACGAGGCGCGCGCCAGCAAGCGACGCAGGCTTTGCAACAGCAGCAGGAGCAGGCCGCCGAGTACCAGCGCAGCCACCACGCCGCCGCCGAGCAGGGCGAAGGTCAGCACCAGGTCGAGGCTCAGGCGCCACATGATCAGGCCCAGGGCAAACAGCGCCGCGCCATAGACCATCCAGGTACTGGAAGGGATCGGCAGCAGGTCGCGCCGCAAGACCCGCAGCGGTGGCACGCGACCCAGCGCAGCCAGGGGCGGTAGGGCGAAGCCGGCGAGGGCGACCAGCCCGGTGCCGATCCCGGCGATTGCCGGTAGCAGCCCGCCGGGAGGTACGTCTGCCGGCAGCAGGTCATGGAGGAAATAGAACAGGCCAAACTGCGCCAGCCAGCCGAGCAGGGCGCCGGTGAGGCTCGCCAGCAGTCCCAGTACGCTCAGTTGCAGGCTGAACAGCAACATGGCTTCACGTCGCGACAATCCCAGGCAACGCAGCAAGGCACTGGCGTCGAAGCGTCGGGTGGCGAAGCGATTGGCCGACAGCGCCACGGCCACACCGGCCAACAGCACTGCCACCAGGCTGGCCATGTTCAGGTAACGCTCGGCCTTGCCCAAGGCACCGCCGATCTGCTGGTTGCCGTCCCGCGAGTCCTGCAAGCGTTGGTTTGCGGCGAGCCCCGGCTTGACCAGGTCACGATAGGTTTGCAGCACGGTGCTGCCCTGTGGCCCGCGCCACAGTTCGCGATAACTCACGCGGCTGCCGGGCTGCACCACACCGGTGGCGTCCAAGTCTGCCAGATTGATCATCACCCTCGGTGTGAGGCTGTAGAAGTTGCCGGCACGGTCCGGCTCGTAGGTCAGCACGCGGGCCAGGCGCAGTGTCTTCATGCCCACATCGATGCTGTCGCCGACCTTGAGGTCCAGTGCCGTCAGCAGTCGCGCTTCCACCCAGGCTTCGCCGGGTTTCGGTCCGCCGCCTGGAGTTTCATCACCAAAGGGCGCAGCCGCGCTTTTCAGTTCGCCACGCAGCGGGTACTGCTCGTTGACCGCCTTGATGCTGGAGAGCTGGATGCCGTTATCGGTGGCAATGACGCTGGAAAATTCCACGACGCGGGCGTGATCCAGGCCCAGTTCAGTGCCTGAGCGGATTTGCTCTGGCCGTGCTGGCGAGCTGCCTTCAAGTACCAGGTCGGCGCCGAGGAACTCGGTGGCGCGCAACAGCATCGCACCATTGAGGCGCGCACCGAAATAGCCGATGGCGGTGCTGGCGGCCACGGCCACCAGCAAGGCGAAGAACAACACGCGCAATTCGCCGGCGCGGGCGTCGCGCAGCAGTTGGCGCATGGCAAGGCTGAACAGGCGCAATAGCGGCAAACGTGCCATCAAGGCTCCAGGGGCGCGACCATCAGGCCGGCTTCAAGGCGGATCAGGCGTCGGCAACGATGGGCCAGGCGCTCGTCGTGGGTGACCAGCACCAAGGTCGTGCCGCTCTCTTTGTTGAGTTCGAACAACAGGTCGCTGATGCGCTCGCCGGTGTGGCTGTCGAGGTTGCCGGTGGGTTCATCGGCAAACAGCACGTCCGGCTCCGCGGCAAAGGCGCGGGCAATGGCTACCCGTTGTTGCTCGCCACCGGAGAGTTGGCGTGGCGAGTGAGTCAGGCGTTGGCCCAGCCCGACACGCTCCAGCAGGTGCCGGGCGCGTTCGCGGGCATCTTTGCGGCCGTCCAGCTCCAGCGGCAGCATGACGTTTTCCAGGGCGTTGAGGCTGTCGAGCAGTTGGAAGGACTGGAACACGAACCCTACGTGCTCGGCACGGATGCGCGCGCGCTGGTCTTCGTCGAGGGTACTGAGCGCCTGTCCAGCCAGGGTGACTTCGCCGCTACTGGGCAGGTCGAGGCCGGCCAGCAGGCCGAGGAGGGTGGATTTGCCGGAGCCGGAGCTGCCGACGATAGCCAGGCTATCGCCCTTGTTCAGTTCCAGGCTCAGTTCGTGCAGGATAGTCAGTTCACCTTCCGCGCTGGGAACCACTTTGCTAAGGTTCCGCGCGGTGAGAATGCTTGCGCCCATGGAGAATCCGATGCGAATGTGGTTTTTGAGTGCTGGCCTGGCCTTGATGTGCATGGCCCAGAACGCAGCGGCGGGTACAGTCCTGATCGTTGGCGATAGTATCAGTGCCGGTTTCGGCCTGGATACCAGCAAAGGGTGGGTTGCCCTGTTGCAGCAACGGCTCAAGCAGGAAGGTTTCGACGATAAAGTGGTCAATGCTTCCATCAGTGGCGATACCAGTGCCGGAGGCCTGGCGCGGCTGCCGGCGGCGCTTGCAGAGCATAAACCGGACGTGGTGGTGATCGAGTTGGGCGGTAACGATGGCCTGCGCGGGCAGCCGCCTGCGCAATTGCAACAAAATCTTGCGTCGATGATTGACCAGTCCAAGGCCGGTGGGGCGAAGGTGTTGTTGTTGGGGATGCAGTTGCCACCCAATTATGGCCCGCGATACACCACTGCATTTGCCGAAGTCTATGGTGTGCTGGCCAAGGAAAAAAACGTTCCACTGGTGCCGTTTTTTCTGGATGGCGTGGGTGGCCACCCGGACCTGATGCAGGCCGATCAACTGCACCCGGCGGTCGGCGCTCAGGGCAAGTTGCTGGAAAATGTCTGGCCGACGCTAAAACCGCTGCTATGACGCTTTTCTACCGGCAGGCTTTCGGCTAAGGTGGCGCCCCCCCGATTTGGAGCCCCTGATGTCGCGTCCTGCCTGGTCCCTGTTTAACTACCAACTGATCGAGCCGGACGAGCAGCTGGATCTGTTCGCCTGCCAGGAAGTGCGGGTGCATCTGGTGGCGCGTCAACTGGAACTGGGCGGCTCCATTGATCGCACACTGTGCGGCACATTATTGCCTGCGCAACCGCGTTGGTCGCGGGTCGATCGTTCGATCTTCCAGGACCAGCGCCTGTGCCCTTTGTGCCGCGCCATCCTGGAGTCCCAGAAGCGGGGCACGCCGCCGATCTGGCCGGAGCTGCGTTTCGAGTTGTAGGGGGCAGCTAGAAGCGCGCTTCACGTATACAATCGATGTTTACCTACCCGTCGTTCTGCGAAGGATTTACCGGATGTTGTCGCGCCTTTCCGTCGTCACCTGCTGCCTGTCTCTCGCTGCACTCTGTGTGGCCGGTTCTGCGTCAGCCCTGCAGTTGCCCTTGCCACCACCAGGTGAAGACATCGTCGGCCAGGTCCAGGTGATCAAGGCCAAGTACGAAGACACCTTTGCCGACCTGGGCACCGCCTATGACCTGGGTTACTCGGAGATGGTCGCGGCCAACCCAGGCGTGGATGCCTGGTTGCCGGGAGCGGGCACCGAGATCGTATTGCCGACGCGCTTCATCCTGCCGCCGGGCCCGCGCGAAGGCATTGTGATCAACCTGGCGGAATATCGACTCTATTACTTCCCCAAGGGCCAGAACGTGGTCTACACGTTCCCGCTGGGGATCGGTCGTGAAGGCTGGGGTTCGCCCATCGCCCACACCAGCATCATTGCCAAGACCCCCAACCCGACCTGGACGCCGCCTGCGTCGATCAAGGCTGAGCACGCCGCCAACGGCGACCCGCTGCCCAACGTGGTGCCGGCCGGTCCGGACAACCCGCTGGGCCCGTTCAAGTTCACCCTGGGTACGCCGGGTTACCTGATCCACGGTTCCAACATGAAATTTGGTATCGGCACGCGTACAAGCCACGGCTGCTTCCGCATGTTCAACAACAACGTGCTGGAGATGGCGGGCATGGTGCCGGTGGGGACGTCGGTGCGCATCATCAACGACGCCTATAAGTTCGGTCGCAGTGGCGGCAAGGTCTACCTTGAAGCGCATACGCCGTTGAATGATGACGGGACGCCGTCGGTGGTCGACAAACACACCGCCGTCATCAACGCTTTGCTCAAGCGTGAAGACTTGGCCAACCAATTGCGCGTGAACTGGGACCAGGTGCGTGACGTGGTTGCGGCGGAAGACGGCTTGCCGACGGAAATCGGCGTGCCTGGCGCAGCCTCGGTGGCCGCCAGTGCGCCGATCGATCTGCAGCAGTAACGCTGTTTGATCAACAGCCCGCTACGGCGGGCTTTTTATTGCCCGCGATTCGGGCACAAACCCCAGGCAATAAAAAAGCCGACCCATAAATGGATCGGCTTGATAACAACCCCGAAGGATTATTACTTGCGGCTAGCTTTTTCAAGCATACGCAGAGCGCGCTCGTTAGCTTCGTCAGCAGTCTGTTGTGCTTTTTGAGCAGCAGCCAGAGCTTCATCAGCTTTACGGTAGGCTTCGTCTGCACGGGCCTGGGAGCGAGCTGCTGCGTCTTCAGTTGCAGTCAGACGAGCTTCGGTTTCTTTGGAGACGCTGCTGCAACCGGTAGCCAGAACTGCGGCCAGAGCCAGAGCAGAGAATTTCAGAACGTTGTTCATCGTGTTCCCCTTCAAGGACTTTCTATTAGATGGCTAGTTCGCCCAGAGTGAGCCAATAGCCGGCGTACATACTACCCATTACTTGTAGTAAGTAAACTGACGTAGCGCAAGAAGCAAAAAAAATTCTCGCGCCGAATCTATTTTGGCTAATCTTTTGGAGGTTTGTATAAAAACCGTCCAATTTTTTTCAAACAGGCAAGAATTGGATCCAGGCTGAAAGGGCCGGCCCGCATGTGTTAAGCCTTGTAAACAGATGAAAATTTATATATCCACGCTGACACTTTCGTTCAGCCTGGCTTTGCGTTGCCCAGCATCTTTTACGCATGTAGAGGTGACTTTAAGAGCGCCTGTTCGTCTTAAGGTTCAACTGCCGGCAATGTTCAGGCTTTCGATCCCAGGTTGATCGGAGCCCTTTCTATATCCACCAGCGGTAGGGGATGACGAGTGCGCCTTGAGCAATTGCAGGATTGGTGCCTACTATTCCCTACGTGCTGGTTGTAAGCGCTCAGGGTTTTCTCGTTGTCGAAACCGGCACGGGGTGGCGTAGATGTTCCTTCGCCGGAAAAACATCGGTAAGGTAGGGGTCAGAAACCAAGACCCGCGAGGAGTAGTGATGAGCGAGGCGTTGTCCATCCACCATGACCAGGCTGGTCATCAGTTCGAGACCAATGTGGACGGTCATCGTGCCTATCTGACCTATATGGACCTCGGCAAACAGACCCTGGATATCTATCGGACCTTCGTGCCTAACGCACTGCGGGGCCGGGGGATTGCGGCGGCACTGACCGAGGAAGCCTTGAAGTTCGCCGAAGAGGCTGGCTACACGGTGATCCCGTCCTGCTCCTATGTCGAACGCTACATGGAGCGCCATCAGCGCCATGCAGCGAAGCTGTAAACCGTAAACAACACCATGAAAAACGCCGGGCTTAGCCCGGCGTTTTTGTGTGCGCAGTTTAAAGTCAGGTGCGTTTGCGTTTAGGCAGAACGTCCTTGAGCTTGGCATGCATGCTGCGCAGCGTGTTTTCGGTGGCGGCCCAGTCGATGCAGGCATCGGTGATCGACACGCCATACTGCAAGTCGGCCAGGTCTTTAGGAATCGCCTGGCAGCCCCAGTTCAGATGGCTCTCGACCATCAGGCCGATGATCGACTGGTTGCCTTCCAGGATCTGGTTGGCGACGTTCTCCATCACCAGCGGCTGCAGGGCCGGGTCCTTGTTGGAGTTGGCGTGGCTGCAATCGACCATGATGTTCGGCTTGATCTTGGCCTTGTTCAGTGCCTGTTCGCACAGCGCAACGCTGACCGAGTCATAGTTGGGCTTGCCGTTGCCGCCGCGCAGCACCACGTGACCGTAGGCGTTGCCCTTGGTGGTGACGATGGACACGCCACCTTCCTGGTTGATACCCAGGAAACGGTGCGGGCTGGAGACCGATTGCAGCGCGTTGATCGCCACGGTGAGGCCACCGTCGGTGCCGTTCTTGAAGCCCACTGCCGAAGACAGGCCGGAAGCCATTTCACGGTGAGTCTGGGATTCAGTGGTGCGTGCGCCGATGGCCGACCAACTGATCAGGTCCTGCAGGTACTGCGGGGAGATCGGGTCCAGGGCTTCGGTGGCGGTGGGCAGGCCCATCTCGGCCAGGTCCAGCAGCAACTGACGACCGATGTGCAAGCCGTCCTGGATCTTGAACGAGTCGTCCAGGTACGGGTCGTTGATCAAGCCTTTCCAGCCGACGGTGGTGCGTGGTTTTTCAAAATAGACGCGCATCACCAGGTAGAGGGTGTCGGACACTTCCGCCGCCAGCACTTTGAGGCGCTCGGCGTACTCGTGGGCAGCCTTGAGGTCGTGGATCGAGCAAGGCCCGATGACGACAAACAGGCGGTGGTCGGTGCCGTCGAGAATGTCACGGATGACTTCGCGGCCCTTGGTGACGGTCTGCAGGGCAGCGTCGCTCAGAGGGATCTCGCGCTTGAGCTGATCGGGCGTGATCAGAGTCTCGTTGGATTCGACGTTTAGGTCATTGATCGGTAAATCAGCCATCGTGTTACTCGTCAGGGTCACGGGTGCCGGCCGCCAGCCATCCCCGTGCGGCGGAGCACAGCATGATTTGAATGCAGGGGGGAGGAACCTTAGCGCGTAACACGGGCCCGCGACAATGGGCAAAGCCCGCTTTAATCCAGCGCTGGCGCCACAAAGGCCTCATGGGAGAACTCGCTGGCATGGCGCGATACCCACTCGCGGGCCAAGGCTTCGAGTTGCTGGGGAGTGGGTTTGGCGTCTTCGTGCTGGCGGCAGTAGCGCTCTATCCGGCATGCTTGTTCACCCATGCGTGCACCAAACAGCGCATGTTCATCGGTAAACGAGACACCCACACGGTAGCCGTTCTCCACCTTGCGGCACCATGCCACGTAGCCCGGATAACGCGCGCTGGCGCCGAGGGAGGGAATATGCAGATCAACCGCCGTGCCTTCGCGCCAGGCACGTGGCCAATGGCAAGCGATGCCGCCCAAACCGGCCGTGTGCAGGCGTTGGCGGGGGATGGCAGGAGAGGGACGTTGGATTAACTCGACAGCGACATCATCAGGGTGAGGTAAAAAACGACCCATGTACACGGACTCCGAGCACCGTCCAATTGACGGCGGTGGCAGCAGTATAGTGAAGGAACTGGAATTGACCGACCTGGATATTGACCAGCAATTGCTGGGATTGCCAGGTATTTCGCTGGTTGTGTTTACAAGCCATGGGTGTTCCAGTTGCCGGTGGGCGCGCCAGCAGTTGCCGGGGTGGCCGTTGCCAGTGGACCGGGTGTGTTGGGTGGACGCCGGGCATAACGGTGGGGCGGTCGAACGCTACCAGATCTTTCATTTGCCGGCGCTGTTCGTGGTGTGCGAGGGTCAATTCCTTGGGCAATTACAGACGCGTCTTACACCTACCCATCTAAACGACTCCATCCATCAAGCGCTTACCCGCACTCCAGAGGATCTGCCATGACCGCACAAGCCCCCCGCATTGGCATCATCGGCACCGGCGCCATCGGTGGTTTTTATGGATTGATGCTGGCGCGTGCCGGTTTCGATGTGCACTTCCTGTTGCGCAGTGAATACGCGGCGGTCAGCGAGCACGGCCTGCAACTGAATAGCACGGTGCATGGCCCTTTGCACCTGCACCCGGTGCAGGCATATGCCCGCGCCGCCGATATGCCGTCGTGCGACTGGTTGCTGGTGGGCACCAAGTCCACCGGCAATGTCGACCTCGCCCCCACCATCGCCCAAGTGGCGGTGCCGGACGCCAAGGTGGTGCTGCTGCAAAACGGCCTCGATGTCGAAGACAGTCTGCGTGAACACCTGCCAGCGTCGCTGCACCTGCTTGGCGGCCTGTGCTACATCGGCGTGCACCGCTCTGACCCCGGCGTGATCGAGCACCAGGCGTTAGGCCGGGTCAACCTGGGTTATCACAGCGGCACGGCGGCCAATCATGAGGATGCGCAAAAGGCGATTGTCGAAGCCGGGGCAGCGCTGTTTCACGCGGCCGGCATCGAGTCCCAGGCCATGGCCAATGTGCATCAGGCCCGTTGGCACAAACTGGTGTGGAACGTGCCCTACAACGGCCTCTCCGTGTTGCTCGGGACAGGCACCACGGCGATGATGGCTGACGAATCCAGCCGCGAGCTGATCCAGGCGCTGATGGCTGAAGTGGTTCAGGGCGCTCACGCCTGCGGCCATGAAATCCCCAAGAGTTACGCCGAGCAGATGTTCACCATGACCGAAACCATGGACGACTACCTGCCGAGCATGTATCACGACCACGTGCACAAGCGCCCGCTTGAACTGGAGGCGATCTACGCAAGGCCACTCGCTGCCGCCAAGGCTGCAGGTTGCGAACTGCCGCGGATGCAGGCGCTGTACCAGGCCTTGAGTTTCATTGATCGGCATAACCGCTGAGTCGGGGGGGACACATTATGGCAAAGGGTTTGGGCGACAAACTGGTGCTGGCGATTTCATCGAGGGCACTTTTCGATTTGAGTGAAAGCCACAAGGTCTACCTGGCCGAAGGGGTCGAGACCTACCGCCAGTACCAGATCGAACACGAGGAGGAAATCCTCGAGCCCGGTGACGCCTTCCCGCTGGTCAAGAAGCTGCTCAGCCTCAATGCCAGCCTCGGCCGTGCCCGGGTCGAAGTAGTGCTGGTGTCGCGCAACAGCGCGGACACCGGCCTGCGCGTGTTCAATTCAATCCAGCATTACGACCTGGACATTTCCCGCGCCGCTTTCGTAGGCGGGCGTAGTCCTTATCCTTATCTGGCGGCGTTTGGCTGTCATCTGTTTCTCTCGACCCATGCTGAAGATGTGCGCAGTGCCCTCGATGCCGGGTTTGCGGCGGCGACGATTCTGTCCGGCGGCCCGAACCGCGCCTCCAGCGAAGAACTGCGCATTGCCTTCGACGGCGACGCGGTGTTGTTTTCCGATGAGTCCGAACGGGTCTATCAGGCTGGCGGACTGGAAGCATTCCAGGCCAATGAACGGGAGTCGGCGCGCCAGCCTTTGCATGGCGGCCCTTTCAAAGGTTTCCTGGCAGCGCTCAACCTGTTGCAGCGCGAGTTTGCGGACGAAGCCTGTCCGATCCGCACCGCGCTGGTCACGGCCCGTTCCGCGCCGTCCCATGAGCGGGTGATTCGCACCTTGCGCGAGTGGGATATCCGCCTGGACGAATCGTTGTTCCTCGGTGGCCTGGAAAAATCCGCATTTTTGGAAGCCTTCGCCGCCGATGTGTTTTTTGATGACCAGGCCGGGCATTGCGAGAAGGCCATGGAGTTCGTCGCCACCGGGCATGTTCCCCATGGCATCAGTAATGAGGTGAAGTGCTAAGTCAGTCGAAGTCAGCAAGGCACTGCTAAGCTGATTTCATCTCCGCCATCCTGGCAGTTCCAGGGGGTTCTATGATCCGTTCGATGCTGTACGCCACAGACCTCGGTCTGTACGCGCCTTATGTGATGCAACATGCGCTGGCGCTGGCCCGAACGTTCAAGGCGGACCTGTATGTGATCCATGTGGTCGAGCCCATTGGGCTGTTCGCCGAATCGGTGCTACAGAGCTACCTTGATGAGAAGGCCCTGAATGAGTGGCAGAGCCAGGGGCTGACCACGGTGATGGCGACGATCGAGCAACGGGTGCTGGACAGTTTTCGCGAGGAGTTGGGGGAAGGCGAGCAAGACCTGAAGTTGATTCGCTCGGTACGGGTGATCCAGGGGGATCCGTGCGAGGTGATTCTCGACCAACTGCGCAAACTTTCCGTGGACCTGTTGATCGTCGGCAGTCATAGCCATGCAACCGCAGCGGCTACCCCGTTGGGGCGCACCGCTGCACGGGTGCTGCAGCTGTCTACGGTGCCGGTTTACCTGGTGCCTTCATTGCAACGTCGCCGCAGTGATGACGTGTGATGGGTGAAAACGATAAAAAGTTCTAGATTTATCCATCGAACCTTTAATATAGTTATATACCGTCGCTGATACCCGTGGCGTCTATCTGCTTTGAGGGACACATATGAAGCTTCAACAACTGCGCTACATCTGGGAAGTGGCGCACCACGACCTCAACGTTTCCGCTACCGCTCAAAGCCTGTACACCTCGCAACCCGGTATCAGCAAGCAGATTCGCCTGCTCGAAGACGAGCTGGGCGTCGAAGTGTTCGCGCGCAGCGGCAAGCACCTGACCCGCGTCACCCCGGCCGGTGAGCGCATTATCACCACCGCTGGCGAGATCCTGCGCAAAGTCGAAAGCATCAAGCAGATCGCCCAGGAATTCTCCAACGAGAAGAAAGGCACCCTGTCCATCGCTACCACCCACACCCAGGCGCGTTATGCATTGCCGCCGGTGATCCGCGATTTCATCAAGCAGTACCCGGATGTGGCGCTGCACATGCACCAGGGCTCGCCGATGCAGATCGCCGAGATGGCCGCTGATGGCACTGTCGATTTCGCCATCGCCACCGAGGCCTTGGAGCTGTTCGGTGATCTGGTGATGATGCCGTGCTATCGCTGGAACCGTTGCGTGGTCGTGCCTCAAGGTCATCCGTTGGCCAAGCTGCCGAAGTTGACCCTGGAAGCCTTGGCTGAATACCCGATCGTGACTTATGTGTTCGGTTTCACTGGCCGCTCCAAGCTCGACGAAGCCTTCAGCCATCGCGGCCTTACGCCTAAAGTGGTGTTCACTGCGGCCGACGCCGACGTGATCAAGACTTACGTGCGCCTGGGTCTGGGCGTGGGTATCGTCGCCAAAATGGCGGTCGACACGGTGCTCGACAAAGATCTGGTGGTGCTGGATGCCAGCGAACTGTTCGAGTCCAGCGTGACCAAGATCGGTTTCCGTCGTGGCACCTTCCTGCGTGGATTCATGTGCGATTTCATCGAGAAATTTGCGCCGCACCTGACCCGTGAAGTCATGGCCAAGGCGATCCAGTGCCACAACAAGCAGGAACTGGAAGCGTTGTTTGATGGCGTTGAGCTGCCCGTTCATTAAGTGAATGAATGCGCTCCTACAGGTTATTTGGCGTCGGTAACCGTGAAGTGTTGCCGAGCGCCCGCCACCAGAATCTCCACCTCATCGCCTTCGAACTTGCCCAGCAGGCTTTTGCCCAGCGGCGAGCGCGGGGTGATGACGGTGACCGGTTGCCCGACCACATCCACTTTCAAACCTGCCGCATCTGGCGCCAAAAACAGCCATTGCTGGCGACCGTTCTCGTCTTCCAGCCCCAGTAGCGCGCCAATTTCTATACCGCGTTGATCATCAAAGGCCCGCAGCTGCATGCTCTGGCATAACGCCAACGCCTGCTTGATCTCCTCCACGCGTTTGGCTTGCCCCGCCGCCAGGTAGGAAGCCTCCAACCCCAGGGTGTCGTATTTGTTCTCCGCGATGTTTTCTTCGTGGGTCGCGGTTTCGTAAGCGGTCTGCGCTGCGCGTTGGGCAATATCGAGATCGAGGGCGAGCTTCTCTAATACAAGCTGGTGTACGGCATGTTTATTCATTGGTCATCAATCGCAGAATTGCAGGACATTGGCCCGGGTCTTTTCGTTGGGGGCGTTCTGGTCCTGTTGCAGCCAGAACTGGCATTTGGGGTTGGACAGGTTGCGCGCATTGTTGCGGGCCTGGTCCAGGGTTTGCTGCTGTTCCTGCTTCTGCAGGTTCTGCTGGTACTGCTCGAACATGCGGTTTGGCGGTTCAGGTGCCACCACCGCAGGCTTGCCCAATTGCTGCACGGCCTGGGCCACCGGCGCCAGGCTTTGCGGGAACAGGTAGCGCGAGGCCAGCCAAGCCGTCAGCGCGAGGGCGATAAACCCCAGCCACACGCCAAACGCGATAGCAGCGCTTAGCTTGAACAGCGATAACGGACGATCGGACATGATGGCCTCCTGGCGGGCATAAACGGCGTGGCGGCGATTGTCGCACAGCCACCGTGCAGAATAATCGCGATCAAGCCTTCTGCATCCGCGCATTTATGCGGACAATCGAGCCTTTGAGCATTGGAGCCCGGAATGAAAGCCCGCTGGGATATTTTTTGTAGCGTCGTCGACAACTACGGCGATATCGGCGTGACCTGGCGCCTGGCTCGGCAGTTGGTGGCGGAGCACGCCTGCGATGTGTGCTTGTGGGTCGATGACCTGCGGGCATTCGAGCGCATGTGCCCGCAAATCGATGTGCAGCAAGACCTGCAATGGCAGGAAGGCGTCGAAGTGCGCCACTGGCCCGCCAAGTGGGTGAAGGTGCCAGCAGCCGACGTAGTGATTGCCGCGTTCGCCTGTCAGTTGCCGCCCGACTATATGGAAGCCATGGCCGAGCGCGAACGTGTGCCGTTGTGGATGAACCTGGATTACCTGAGTGCCGAAGACTGGGTGGTGGGCTGTCATCGACTGCCGTCGGTGAAATTCAAGGGCGTGCAGAAGTACTTCTTCTTTCCTGGGTTCCGACCCGGCACCGGCGGCCTGTTGCGTGAGGCGGGATTGCTGGAGCGGCGTAGGGCGTTTCAGCAGGATGCCGGCGCGCAGCGAGACTTCCTGCAAGCCTTGGGCATAGTTCCCGCACTGGATGCGCGGCTGATCTCACTTTTCGCCTACGAAAACGCGGGGCTCGCCAGTTGGCTGGATGTGTTATCGACGGACGGGTGTGCCACTCATCTGTTGGTCCCCGAGGGACGTATCCTGGGCGACGTGCAGCGCTGGCTCGGTGTGGACCGGCTGGTCGCAGGGGATATCCAGCAACGCGGATCGCTGACGGTGCAGGTCATCGCTTTCGTGCGCCAGGAACAATACGACCGCTTGCTGTGGTGCTGCGACTTCAATGCCGTGCGCGGCGAAGACTCGTTCGTGCGTGCCCAATGGGCCGGGCGTCCGCTGCTCTGGCACATTTACCGACAGGACGAAGACATCCATCTCGACAAACTCGATGCCTTCCTGGAGCTGTACACCGCCGACTTGTCTCCAGCGGCAAGCGCTGCTTTGATCGGTCTCTGGCAGGCCTGGAACACGGAGGGCGACATGGCCCAACCGTGGAAAATGCTGCTGGAACACTGGCCGGAAGTGAATCTGCACGCCGAAGCATGGTGTCTGGAACAGGGTTTGCAGGCCGATCTTGCGACGGCGCTGGTGCAGTTTTATGAAAGTTGGATATGATACGCCACCTTGAATTTTGTAAATCCCATCCAAATTTCGGATATATGCAATGAAAACTGGTAAAGAACTGAAACCCGGTACAGTGATCCGTCTCGAAAACGACCCTTGGCTGGTTCAGAAAGCTGAGTTCACCAAGTCTGGTCGTAACAGCGCAATCATGAAGACCAAGCTGAAGAACCTGCTGACCGGTTACAAGACCGAGATCGTATACAGCGCCGATGACAAGCTGGACGACGTGATCCTCGACCGCAAAGAAGCGACCCTGTCCTTCATCAGCGGCGACACCTACACGTTCATGGACACCACCGACTACACCATGTACGAGCTGAACGCTGAAGACATCGAAGCCGTTCTGCCGTTCATCGAAGAAGGCATGGAAGACGTCTGCGAAGCTATTTTCTTCGAAGAGCGCCTGGTTTCCGTAGAGCTGCCGACCACCATCGTGCGTAAAGTGGCCTACACCGAAGGTTCCGCTCGCGGCGACACTTCGGGCAAAGTCATGAAGCCTGCCAAGCTGGCTAACGGCACCGAGCTGCAAGTCGCTGACTTCATCGAAATCGACGACCTGATCGAGATCGACACCCGCGAAGGCGGTTCGTACAAAGGTCGCGCCAAGAAGTAATTCTGGCCCTGCCGATACGAAAAAAAGCCCGACCTTGAGTCGGGCTTTTTCGTGGGCGTTACGTTTTACTTCAGGTGTTGCTTCAATTCATCCGAGGCCTGGAGCAGTGCCGAACGCACCGCTGGGACTTGGCTGACCACGTTGAGCAAACCGTAGTCGTGGATCATGCCGTTGTAGCGCACGGCGGTCACCGGCACACCGGCGGCGTCCAGCTTGCGGGCGTAGGCTTCGCCCTCATCACGCAGCACGTCGGCGCCGGCGGTCTGGATCAGGGCGGGCGGCAGGCCCTTCAACTGATCAATGCTGGCCCGCAGCGGCGAGGCGTAGATCTCGGCGCGTTGCTTGGCGTCGGTGGTGTAGTTGTCCCAGAACCACTTCATCATGTTGCGGGTGAGGAAGTGACCTTCGGCATATTGGTTGTAGGAACCGGTGTCGAAGTTGGCGTCGGTCACTGGCCATAACAGCACTTGGAACTTGATGGCCGGGGTGCCCTTGTCCTTGGCCATCAGGCTGACCACCGCTGCCATATTGCCGCCGACACTGTTGCCCGCGACCGCTAGGCGCTTGCCATCGACGTTAATCTCTTGGCCATGCTCGGCCACCCATTTTGTGGCGCCGTAGGCCTGGTTGATCGCCACCGGATAATGCGCTTCCGGCGAAGGCGTGTAATTGACGAACACCGCCACCGCCCCCGAACCCACGACCAGGTCCCGCACCAGGCGTTCATGCGTCGGGTAATCCCCCAGCACCCAGCCGCCGCCGTGGAAGAACATGAACACAGGTAAGGTGCCCTTGACCCCGGCCGGACGCACGATGGTCAGGTCCAGCGGCTTGCCATCGACCTGGATGGTCTTCTGGCTCACATCTGCGGCTGGCAAGGTCAGCTTCACACCCGCCTGGGCGCCGGTCAGAACAGCACGGGCGTCCTTGGGCGTCAGTTGTTCCATCGGTTTGCCGGTGCCGGCGTTCAACACATCCAGAAAGGCTTGGGTGTTGTGTTCAACTTCACCTGGCGCCGCAAAGGCGTGGGTGACGGACAGGGCGAGCAGGGTGCCGGTGAGTGCTTTACCAATTGTGTTCATTGCGTTCTCCAGGGGCGGCCGAGGTCATTTAGACAGTCACGTGCAGGCGTACATCGACGTTGCCACGGGTGGCGTTGGAGTACGGGCAGACTTGGTGAGCGGCGTCGACCAGGCTTTGCGCGTCGTCTTGAGCCAGGCCGGGCAGGCTGATGTGCAGGTCAATATCCAGGCCGAAACCACCGGGGATCTGGCCGATGCCGACGTGGGCAGTGATCGAGGCGTCATCCGGGATTTTGCGTTTGGTCTGGCTGGCGACGAATTTCAGAGCGCCGATGAAGCAAGCCGAGTAGCCGGCAGCGAACAGTTGTTCAGGGTTGGTGGCCTGGCCACCGGCACCGCCCAGTTCTTTGGGGGTGGAGAGCTTGACGTCGAGGATGTTGTCGCTGGAAACAGCACGACCATCACGGCCGCCGGTGGCGGTAGCTACTGCGGTATAGAGCGTTTGCATGGTGTTTTCCTTTTTGGTTATTAGCGCTAAATGTTTGCGCGCTAAGTAGTTGGTGAGGCGAATGTATAGCGCTAATGTTTTGCGCGCAAGATAAATTTATAGAAATATTCTGAGGCGGGGACGAACGGTCATTTTCTGCGGGCGCTGCGGACGCGACGCCCTTGATGGGAGAGGTTAAATGTTGCCTTGCAGGTTGGCGCGCAAGGCAATCAGGTCGCCCTGCAACTTGCGCAATTGCTCCAGCTCCAGGCCGCTGGCGCCGAGTATGCACTGGGGTATGCCCATGGCCTTGTCCTGCAGGGCGCGGCCGGCGTCGGTCAATTCCACGACCACCACGCGTTCATCTTCGCGGCTGCGGGTGCGACTGAGCAGGCCTTCAGCTTCCAGGCGCTTGAGTAGCGGCGTGAGCGAACCCGGATCGGTCAGCAGGCGACTGCTGATTTCGCCGACAGTCAAACCATCCTCTTCCCACAGCACCATCATGGCCAGGTACTGCGGGTAGGTCAGGCCGAGTGCTTGCAGCAGTGGCTTATAGACCTTGGTCATCAGCAGCGAGGTGGAGTGCAGGGCGAAGCACAGCTGGTTGTCCAGCATCAGGGATTCGCACGGGTCGGGATTTTTGCTCATGGCGGTGCCTCCGGAAAACGTATCTGTGCTGGAATCTAGCGGGCAAATCTTTAATGCGCCAGATAATTCTGTCCGAGCGGTCAGACCAAGCCACTTTGCAAGGCCAGGTCCCAGGGCGGCACGGGGCTGAAACGGGTTTTGAGGTATTCCAGCAACAAGCGGCTGCGTGCGTTGGGTTGCTGTTCCAGGCGCAGCGCATAGATCCCGGTGGTTTCCGGGCTAGGCAGGCCATTTTCGCAAAACAGTGGTAGCAATTCGCCGCGCACCAGGTATTCACTGGCCAGCCACGTGGGCAGGTGGGCAATGCCCAGTCCGGCCAGGGCGCCGGACAGCAAGGCTTCGGCGTTGTTGGCACTCATGCGGATGCGACGTGGACGATAGGTCGCGCGGCGCCCATCCAGCTCGAAGCGCCAGGCGAACGTGGGCGCCAGGCCATCCCAGTCCAGCCCGTCGTGCTCGCTCAGCTCCCGAGGGTGGTTTGGCGTGCCACGGCTTTTCAGGTAGGCCGGGCTGGCACAGGCGATACGCACGATGCTCGCCAGGGGCGTGGCGATCAGCCGCGTGTCGACGAGATGCCCGGCACGCAGCACCAGATCAACCTTGCCCAGGTGTGCGCCTTGCATGTCCACAAAGCTGTCGATCAGATGCAGGTGCACGTCCAGCCCGGGGTACACATTCAGGAAGTCGGCAATCACTGGCGCCAGGTGCCGTCGACCAAATGCTGCCGGCGCATCCACCCGAATCAGGCCCTCCGGGGCATGGCTCAAAGACACCGCCTCGGCTCGCGCCAACTGCAATTCGCTGACGATCCGCCGCGCCCGCTCGGCAAAGGCCAAACCCGCCGGGGTCGCCACCACCGCGTGGGTGCTGCGCTGGAACAAGCGGCTGCCCACCGAGCTTTCCAGGCTGTCGATACGCCGCGCCACGGCAGAGGGCGTCAACGGATGACGGCGTGCGGCAGCGGAAAAACTGCCGGTTTCCAGCACGTCGAGAAACAGGCTCAGTTGATCAGTCAGGGTATTCGGGTTCATCGAAAGATCGCTTATGCGAGATTGGCACAACCATTGTGCGTTGCTGTGCGTTTCCGTGCCAGCGTCGACTGCGTAGCATGCAATTCCTGGGATTGTGGAGTGACAAGCGGTGTTGGATTTAGCGATGTACCTGGTATTGGGCGCTGCCCTCGGCACGGTGGGCGGCCTGTTTGGCATTGGCGGCGGGCTGATCGCGATCCCGGTGCTGGGCGTGTTGTTCGGCCTGGATCAGCAGTTGGCCCAGGGCACGGCGCTGGTGATGGTGGTGCCTAACGTAATGCTGGCGCTGTGGCGCTACCACCAACGCAACCGTATCGAACTACGCCATGCGCTGCCGTTGGGCGTCATGGGATTTAGTTTCGCCTGGCTCGGGTCGATCTGGGCGGTAGGCCTGGACGCTGGCGCGATGCGCATTGGTTTTATTGTCTTCCTGATGACGCTTTCGGCCTACAACCTGGTGCGCATGTTCACCCGCAATGCGCCACCAACGGCGCAGATGCGTTACTCCTGGCCATGGCTCGGGGTGCTGGGGGCGGCGTCCGGCTCCATGGGCGGTCTGTTCGGTGTGGGCGGCGCAGTGGTTGCTACGCCCGTGCTGACCAGTGTGTTCGGTACTACTCAAGTGGTTGCCCAAGGCCTGTCCCTGGCCCTGGCGTTGCCGAGTACCGGCGTGACACTGGTGACCTACGCTTGGCACCAGGAAGTGGATTGGATGATCGGCGTGCCCTTGGCCGTCGGTGGTCTGCTCAGTATCAGTTGGGGCGTGAAAGTCGCCCATGCCCTGCCAGAGCGCGTACTGCGCGGCCTGTTCTGCGGCTTCTTGGTGGTGTGCGCGGTGATGCTGACCTTTAAAGTCTGAAACCTTCGATGATGTAGTCCGCCAGGCAATCGGTGATGGGCGAATTCATCCGCGTGTTACGCAGCAAATGCAGATTCATTGACGGCAATGGCGGGAAACCCTCGTCGCGGCCGAGTATGCGCAGGTCATCGGTCACCAGGCTCTCCATGCTGACCATCACCGCCAGGCCCGCATTGACCACGGCCTGGATCGCCGACACGTTGGAGCTGTGGTAGGCCAGGCGGTAATCGCGCCCGGCCGCGTCCAGTGCCGAGCGGGCCCACTGGGTGTACAGGCAGTCGGCGCCGGACATCGCCAGGGGCAGCGAGTCGTGCTCATCGCTGCAGAAGCACGGCGCTGCCGCCCACACCATGCGCTCGGTGCGCAACAGTTCACCCATCTCATTGCCAGGCTCGCGGCTGACAACGGTCAGTGCCAAATCCCGGCGCTGCATCAAAACCGTGGACGCCTCGCAGTGCATCTCGATCTGGATCAGCGGGTACGCCTTGGAAAACTGCTTGAGGATGCCCGGCAGGAACCGCATCACGTAGTCGTCTGGTGTACCGATGCGCACCAATCCCACCATGTGCGGCTCACGCAGGGTATTGAACACCTCGCTGTGCAGTTTCAAGATGCGCCGCGCATACCCCAACAACACCTGGCCTTCGGGTGTCAGCCGAACCTGCCGGCCATCGCGCTCGAACAGCTTGCGCTGCAATACGTCTTCCTCCAGGCGCTTCATCTGCATGCTCACCGCCGACTGGGTGCGGTTTACGAGTTCGCCAGCGCGGGTGAAACCGCCTTGGTCGGCGATGGCGACGAAGGTGCGCAGGACTTCAGTGTCGATGCTCGGGAAGCTGGACAATTGATCAATCTCTGAGATGTATTGCATAAGAAACATTCGTTGGATTGATCTTAAGCCCAGGCACACACTTGCGCCATCCCCACTGGAGGGCGAGAAGATGAAAGGTCAAAGAGGTTTTGTGTTGATGGCGAAACGTCCGTTTGCCGGGCTGGTTCACAAGATTGTCCGGTGGCAGGCGCTGCATGAGGAGCGCCAGATGCTGGCGACCTTGAGTGATGATGCGCTCAAGGATATCGGCCTCAGCCGCGGCGATGTCGAGCACGAGCGCCACCTGCATTTCTGGCAGGATCCGCTGCGAAAATGATCGCGGATGCAGTAGGGTAGTCGGCGAGCCCACACGGAGAGCCCCATGCCCGCCGATCTGTCTTTTTCACTCAAGCAAGCTCGACGCATGGCGCTGGCGGCCCAGGGATTTTCCGGGCGCCAGGCGCCGGCACTGATCAAGGCTGTGCACCTCAACCGCATGATCGAACGCCTAGGGGTGTTGCAGATCGATTCGGTCAATGCCGTGGTACGTTCCCATTACCTGCCGCTGTTTTCCCGCTTGGGCAACTACTCCCCGTCGATCCTTGAGCAGGCCGCCTGGAGCCAGGGTCGACGGCGTTCGCTGTTTGAGTATTGGGGGCATGAAGCCTCTTTGCTGCCGATGGCGTTGTACCCGTTGATGCGCTGGCGTATGCAGCGGGCGCAGCAGGGGCAGGGCATCTATTCGCAAATGGCGCGTTTTGGCCGTGAGCAGCAAGCCACCATTCAGCGGGTGTTGCAGACGGTCGAGCAGCAAGGCGCATTGGGGGCTGGCAGTTTGTCGACCCGTGAGGAGCGCGCCGGTCCGTGGTGGGATTGGAGCGATGAAAAACATGCACTGGAATGGCTGTTTGCCGCCGGCTTGGTGACGGTCGCCGGCCGACGCGGTTTTGAACGGCTCTACGACTTGCCGGAGCGGGTCATCCCCAGCGATATCCTTCAAACCGCTGTGACTGAAGCCCAAGCCCAGCGTGGTTTGTTGCTGCACAGCGCCACCGCGTTGGGCGTGGGGACTGAAAAAGACCTGCGCGACTACTTCCGCCTCGATCCGGCCGACAGCCGCATTCGTCTTGCCGAACTGGTGGAGGACGGTCAACTGCGGGTTTGCCAAGTGCAAGGCTGGAAACAGCTGGCTTACTGCCTGCCCGATCCGAAAGTGCCGCGCAAAGTGCCGGCCAGTGCGTTGCTGTCGCCGTTCGATTCGTTGGTCTGGGAGCGCAGCCGTACTGAGCGACTGTTCGATTTCCGCTACCGCCTCGAGATCTACACCCCACAAGACAAGCGGGTGTACGGCTACTACGTGCTGCCGTTTCTGCACAACGAGCGGATTGCTGCGCGTGTGGACCTGCGCGCCGAACGCGCCAATGGGCGCCTCGCGGTGCACGCCGTGCATGAGGAGGAACCGGGATTGGATGATGAGGGGATGGCGGCGCTGGCGTCGAACCTGTTGCAAATGGCCGACTGGCTTGGACTGGAACAGGTCCAGCTCAATTGCCAGCGGCCAAGTGCCGACCGGTTGCGGGTGGCAATGTTGTTGTGAGCGGGCTTTTTGTGGTGAGCGGGCTTGCCCCGCGCTGGGCTGCGAAGCAGCCCCAGTAAGACCACTAAATTTCTTCAGATAGAATCACAGTGACTGGTTTGGGGCCGCTGCGCAGCCCAGCGCGGGGCAAGCCCGCTCACCACAAGAGGCCCGTTCGCTCAAAGGTCAGCGCTTGACTTGCTTTAGTGTCTCGGCAATCAGAAACGCCAATTCCAGCGACTGATCGGCATTCATCCGAGGATCGCAGTGGGTGTGATACCGATCCGACAAGCCATCTTCGGTGATCGGTCGCGCGCCGCCGATGCATTCGGTGACGTTCTGCCCGGTCATCTCGATATGGATCCCGCCGGCATATGTGCCCTCGGCCTGATGCACCTGGAAGAAATCCTTCACTTCACCCAGGATCTGCGCAAAGTCGCGAGTCTTGTAGCCGCTGCTGGCCTTGATGGTGTTGCCGTGCATCGGGTCGGAACTCCATAGCACCTGCTTGCCTTCGCGCTGCACGGCACGGATCAAGCCTGGCAAATGATCACCGACCTTGCCCGCACCCATGCGCGCAATGAGGTTGAGGCGGCCAGGGTCGTTGTCCGGGTTGAGGATGTCGATCAGGCGGATCAGGTCATCCGGGTTCATGCTCGGGCCGACCTTGACCCCGATCGGGTTGTTTACTCCGCGCAGGAACTCGACGTGGGCACCGTCCAGTTGGCGGGTGCGGTCGCCGATCCAGAGCATGTGCGCCGAGCAATCGTAGTAATCGTTGGTCAGGCTGTCGCGGCGCACAAAGGCTTGCTCGTAGTTGAGCAGCAGCGCTTCGTGAGCGGTGAAGAAGCTGGTTTCGCGCAGTTGCGGCGAGCTGTCCATGCCGCAGGCGCGCATGAAGGCCAGGGTTTCGTCGATACGGTCGGCCAGTTGGCTGTACTTCTCGGCCAGCGCGGAGTTGGCGATGAAATCCAGGTTCCATTTGTGCACCTGGTGCAGGTCGGCAAAACCGCCTTGGGCAAAGGCGCGCAGCAGGTTGAGGGTGGCGGTGGACTGGTGGTAGGACTGCAACAGGCGGTCCGGGTCCGGCACACGGCTTTTTTCGTCGAAACCAATACCGTTGACGATGTCGCCACGGTAGGCGGGCAGGGTGATGCCGTCGATGGTTTCATCGTTGGCCGAGCGCGGCTTGGCGAACTGGCCCGCCATGCGCCCGACTTTCACCACCGGGCAGCCGGCGGCAAAGGTCATCACGATCGCCATCTGCAGCAGCACCTTGAAGGTGTCGCGGATCTTCGCCGCAGAGAACTCGGCAAAGCTCTCGGCGCAATCGCCGCCTTGCAGCAGGAACGCACGGCCCTGGGTCACTTCGGCAAACTGACGACGCAACTCGCGGGCTTCCCCGGCAAACACCAGTGGCGGATAGCTGGCCAGGTTCTGCTCCACTTGCAACAAGTGCGCAGCGTCCGGGTACTGGGGTTGTTGCTGGATCGGCAGGGCGCGCCAGCTGTCGGGGCTCCAGGGTTGGCTCATCATGAACTCGATTGGCTGATTGACGGTGGGGCGCCAATGTTATCAGCAATTAGTGCGTGACCTGTTGCCGCCGGTTGGCCGACAATCGCGCTTTTGCCGTGCGGTAAACCCTTTAGGAGTAGTGATGACCGAGGAGCGTGTCGAGCGCCTGCTGGCTGAAGTCCATGATGACTTCGGCATGATCCGTGTGCTCGAAGTGGCCGATTACCGTTTTCTCGAGTTCGGCGATGCCATCGAGCAAAGCTGTGTGTTCACTGCTGACCCGAGCTGGCTGGAGTACGACTACACCCGTGCCATGCTGATCGGCGCGTTGTGCCATGAACAGCCGGAAAGCGCGCTGTTCCTCGGCTTGGGGGCGGGCACGTTGACCCAGGCGTGCCTGAAGTTCCTGCCGTTGGAAGACGTGGAAGCCATCGAGTTGCGCCCCGACGTGCCGCGCCTGGCTATCGAGTACCTGGGGCTGGACGACGACCCGCGTTTGTACATCCGCATTGGCGATGCCCTGCAATTGCTCGACAGTGCCGAATCGGCCGACCTGATCTTCGTTGACCTCTACACCGACGTCGGTCCCGGCGTCGGGCACCTGGCCTGGACCTTCCTGGAAAGCTGCCAGAAAAAACTCAACCCCGGTGGCTGGCTGGTGATCAACCAGTGGGCCACCGATGATGGCAAGCCTTTGGGCGCCGCGTTGTTACGTGGCTTGTATCACCGGCATTACTGGGAACTGCCGGTGAAGGAGGGCAATGTGATTTTGCTGGTGCCGTCGGAGCTGGATCAGGCGCTGGACCTGGGGTCGCTGTCCGCTCGCGCTGAAGCCTTGGCACCGCGCCTTGGGTATTCGTTGCAACCGCTGATCAAGGCGATTCGGCCGGCGACTTAGTCGCCTGTCACGACGATGGCGTTGGTACTGCCAACTCAAATACCTTTGAATACGCCGGGCCGCTTCTCGATCATCGCCCGCACGCCTTCCTTGGCATCTTCGCTGTTGAGCAGTTTATCCACCATCGGCGGCAACGCCGCTGCCGCCACGGTTTCGCCTTCCATCCGCGCCAACCGCGCCGACATCAACGTGGCTTGAACGCCCAGCGGCGCCTGGCGGGCGATGCGGTTGGCCAGTTCGACGGCACGGGGCAGCAGGTCTTCGCTGGCCATTACTTCCTGCACCAGGCCCAGGCGCAGGGCGTCATGGGCGTCGAATTCATCGCCGGTCAGCAGCCAGCGCATCGCGTTGCCCCAGCCGGCAATCTGATGAAAGCGCAGCGTCGCGCCGCCAAACGGAAAGATCCCACGCTGTACTTCCATCTGCGCAAAACGCGTGTTGCTGGCGCAGAGGTTGATGTCCGCGGCCAGCATCAGCTCTATCCCGATGGTCAGGCAGTAACCCTGGGCCGCGACGATCACCGGTTTGCTCACGCGCGGGCCGGCAAATACGCCCCAGGGATCGCAACCTCCCAACGGCGGCTGCCAGCCACCGGCCATCACACCGCTGACATTGGCCAGGTCGAGCCCGGCGGTGAAGTGATCGCCATGGGCAAACACCACCGCGACCCGCGCGTCGGTATTTCGATCAAATTCGCCATACGCCAGGCTCAGCTCATTGAGCAGGTCCAGGTCGAACGCGTTGCGTTTGGCGACCCGGTCCAGACCCAAAAGCAAGACATGACCCTGGAGTTCACGGCTGACGCGGCTGCTACTGACTTGATTCATCGGGTGTGCCCTCGGGCGCGGGAAAAGGTTTCGGACCAAAGGTCTGAGATGTCAGGTGAACCGTTTAAGCGTTATGACCAGCAGGGCCGGGCCTTTGAAAAATAGACCTTGCCGGTGTTATCTGCAAAGACTGTGACACAGCGCGGTTTATCGGTTCTTTCCGATAAAAAAAGCTCCCTTTTTCAGCTATTTCCGGTATAGTGCGCGCCGGCCTTTAACCGGGCCGCGTTTAGGTAGCGCAATTCCCCGAAGTCAGCTTCGGCTGCACGTCCGCACAGCGGACTCTCCCTTGACGAATCTTTTTCATTCATTCGTTTTCGCAAATCCCCGCCGACAAAGCAGCCAGGGCGACTCTTGAGTCTCAACACGGCATGCGCAGCTTTGGAGCATGGGTCTTTGCGGATGCACTTAGAGGCAGACCCATGACCCAGGAAACCGGCGGCTTCGCCGCTTTTAATCTGAACCCGAATATTCTTGCAGCCGTCGCAGCGACTGGCTACGAAGAGCCTTCGGCGATTCAGCAGCAATCGATCCCGATCATCATGGCCGGTAAGGACATGATTGGCCAGGCGCAAACCGGTACCGGCAAAACTGCCGCGTTCGCTTTGCCAATCCTGCACTGCATCGATCCTGCCAAGCGCGAACCGCAAGCCCTGATCCTGGCGCCAACCCGTGAGTTGGCGCTGCAAGTAGCAACCGCTTTTGAAACCTACGCCAAGCAAATGCCAGGCGTAACCGTTGTGGCCGTTTACGGCGGCGCGCCTATGGGCCCACAACTCAAAGCAATCCGTAATGGCGCACAGATCGTTGTTGCCACCCCGGGCCGTCTGTGCGACCACCTGCGTCGTGACGAGAAAGTCCTGTCGACCGTGAACCACCTGGTTCTGGACGAAGCTGACGAAATGCTGAAGCTGGGCTTCATGGATGACCTGGAGGTCATCTTCAAGGCACTGCCACCAACCCGTCAAACCGTACTGTTCTCGGCTACCCTGCCACAGTCGATCCGTGCCATCGCCGAGCGTCACCTGCGCGATCCTGAGCACGTGAAGATCCAGACCAAGACTCAGACCGTTACCGCGATCGAACAGGCTCACCTGTTGGTTCACGCTGACCAGAAGACCTCGGCTGTATTGAGCCTGCTGGAAGTCGAAGACTTCGACGCCCTGATCATGTTCGTGCGCACCAAGCAAGCGACCCTGGACCTGGCCAGCGCCCTGGAAGCCAAAGGCTACAAAGCCGCTGCGCTGAACGGTGACATTGCCCAGAACCAACGTGAGCGCGTGATCGACTCCCTCAAGGATGGCCGTCTGGACATCGTTGTGGCGACCGACGTTGCTGCCCGTGGCCTTGACGTTCCACGTATCACCCACGTGTTCAACGTTGACATGCCTTACGATCCAGAGTCCTACGTTCACCGTATCGGCCGTACCGGCCGTGCGGGTCGCGAAGGTCGTGCACTGCTGCTGGTGACTCCACGTGAGCGCCGCATGCTGCAAGTGATCGAGCGTGTAACCGGTCAGAAAGTTGCCGAAGTCCGCCTGCCGGATGCCCAGGCCGTTCTCGATGCGCGCATCAAGAAACTGACCAACAGCCTGTCGCCGCTGGTGGCTGACGCTGAATCGACCCACGGCGACCTGCTGGACCGCCTGACCGCCGATATCGGTTGCACCCCGCGTGCCCTGGCTGCAGCCTTGCTGCGTAAAGCCACCAACGGTCAAGCATTGACGCTTGCAGCCATCGAGAAAGAACGTCCACTGGTTCCGAACAGCGCGCCACGCGGTGATCGTCCAGAGCGTACTGGCGACCGTCCAGACCGTGGTGATCGTGAGCGTCGCGCTCCGGTGCCATTGGCTGAAGGCCGTGCTCGTTGCCGTACCGCGCTGGGCGCGCGTGATGGTATCGCTGCCAAGAACCTGCTGGGCGCTATCCTCAATGAGGGTGGCCTGGCACGCGAGGCCATTGGTCGTATCCAAGTCCGTGACAGCTTCTCCCTGGTGGAGCTGCCAGAAGACGGTCTGGAAAAACTGCTGGCCAAGCTGAAAGACACTCGCGTTGCCGGTAAGCAGCTGAAGCTGCGTCGCTACCGCGAAGATTGATCTGCCCTTGGGCTGATTGATCGCAAGTAAAAAATCCCCGACTGGTTCGGGGATTTTTTTTGGCTGGCGTTCGGTAGGCGCGCAAGGGCTGCTCACGTGGTGGGGTAGCGCTTCATATGAGGCGTACTCTGGTGACGCAGTTCAGAAAGGTCGGTTTTCGTTGTCAGGTAATGATCAAATCAGGTTTAAGTAAATTCCGAGCGCATGAGTGACCTGTCTGACAGTCTGCTTGTAAGTGAGTCACTACTGTTGATTGATTATTGACTCACTGGAAAGAGGCTGCAGCTGTTATGCGCATTGATTACACACTCCGTCCCCCATCAAGAATGCCTGAGCCTGATATTCATCCTCCCGTGCAACCGTCCATTAATAGGAAGGACGAGCCACGTGTTGATCACTTCCAAGAAGATGAAAATAGTCTTCCGTCGTCAGGGAGGGCTAGCCTATTGAGTGATGCACTAGTGCGTCTGAAAAAAGAAACCAGCCCAGGCGCTGTACCATCATCGATCACGAGCCATAACTCAGCGCTTGATAAGGTGAGCGATCCAAAACTCGAAATCAAGAAAGAAGCCACAGCACCGAATGGGCTGTATGGTGTGAGTTACTCACTTCCCGCACCATCCCCTGGGTTAAACAACATTACGTTTCCAATGAGTATTGATGAAGGTCTTCAAAGAAAAACAGGCAAGGATGCGGGTATTTATTACGCGATGATGTTTGGACTCAATGACGACAGTGGTAAGCCTCTCGGCCGTGGCTATATAGGGCTGCAGCCACGTGGGGACGGCAAAGCGTTGGTGGTGTTTTCTGGACACGGTCCGCATTTCAAAGCGCCACAGGGTCGCGCTGAGTTTGATGGGGAAAAGGGTGCCAGCAATAGCACATTGGTCGATTTCAAGTTTGGGCATAAGTATAATCTGACGATAGTGCGAGACCTTGAAGATCCCCAGAAGTTGAGCGCTTATATCCAGGATGTCACGGATCCGAATAATCCGGGTCCCAAACAGCACGTCAAAGATCTTTATGTCGACAGAAAGGTTGCGCTGGCCGGTAGAGACACTGGGTTTGTCGAACACTATGGCGCAAAGATAAACAAAAGTTCACAGATTGCTCCAACGACCGGCAGTTTTTCAGCGCCCTTTACTACAGATGATAAGGGCGCTGTTAAAGTGGGCGAAATCAACAGTAGCGGTTTATACGGTAGGTATAAGAACTCGATAGTAGGTACCCAGCAGATTACCAAAGACTCGGGTGTAGGAAAGGAAATCCACTTCTCCTTAAAAGGAGTGGGTTATGAGAAGAAGGCCTAGGCCGCGGACTGGGTAGTTGCCGGGCTAGCGCATTAGTGCCTATCACCTGCGGACTGTCCCATTCCTGCGATGGGCGCTGTTAGCCGAAGCGGTAGATATCCATGCCTAGCGCGCCCAGGGTGAAACCTTGGTGCGCGATGCTGAAATCACCACCGGCGCCACGTGCAAAGTACAACGGCAACAGGTGCTCATCACTGGGATGGTTGCGCACGGCATTCGGCGCCTGGCGGCGGTAGTCGTGCAGCGCCTTTTCATCGTCGGCGGCCAGCTTATCGACCACCCAGTCCCGGAAGTCTCGCGCCCAAGGCTCGATGCTCTCGGGCCCCGCACGCCAGTCCAGCTCGCCCAGGTTGTGGGTGATGCTGCCTGAGCCGATCAGAAGCACGTCATGCTCGCGCAGGCTGGCAAGGGCGTGCCCGACGCGGGTCTGCAGGGCAGGGCCCATGCTACTGGGCAACGACACCTGCACCACCGGGATATTCGCCGCCGGGTACATCAGCGACAGCGGCACCCAGGTGCCATGGTCGAAGGGGCGACGGTCATCAGTGCGTGCATTCAAGCCGTCGGCCTTCAACAACTCGACAATTTCAGCGGCCAGTCGCGGGTCACCCGGTGCCGGGTACTGCACGGCAAACAACTCGCGGGGGAAGCCGCCGAAGTCGTGCCAGGTTTCGGGCGCGGCGCTGCCGCTGACCAGGAGTTCGTGACTTTCCCAGTGTGCCGACACCACCACGATTGCCTTCGGGCGTGGCATCTCGGCAGCGAGTCGCTGGAGGGCCGGGCCGCTGGCGCCGGGTTGCAGGGCAAGCATGGGCGAGCCGTGGGAGATAAACAGGCTGGGGAGCATAAGGGGGTCCTGAGCGTTAACATGGGCCCATCTTCAGTCAGATCATTGATCTAAATCTAATATAAGTTTTAGTACCATTTGATCGAATTTTATGGAGGATCTATGGAGCCTGAGTTTTGGCAGGAACGCTGGGCACGCAATCAGATCGGCTTTCATTTGTCCGAGTTCAACCCTTACCTGCAACGACATTGGCCGCAACTGGCGGTTGCTGAGGGCTCCAAGGTGCTGGTGCCCTTGTGTGGCAAGAGCCTGGACCTGGTGTGGCTGGCCAGTCATGGGCTGCGGGTTATGGGTGTGGAACTGTCAGAGCAGGCCGTCGAGGCGTTTTTCAGCGAGCAGAACCTCGTGCCACGTATCACTCGGCGAAGTGCCTTTACGGTGTATCAGGCTGATTTGATCGAAGTGTGGTGCGGCGACTTCTTCGCCCTGGATGCCGAAGCTTTGGTGGGTTGCGCCGCGTTGTATGACCGCGCCGCCCTGATCGCCTTGCCACCGCTGATGCGGGCGCAGTACGCCGAGCATTTGAGCCGCCTGCTGCCGTCGGGTTGCCAGGGGCTGCTGATCACCCTTGATTACGATCAGACGCAAAAGGCCGGGCCACCGTTTGCAGTGACTGATGATGAGGTGAAGGTGTTGTTCGGTTCGGACTGGACCTTGCGGGCGCTGCAAGAGCAAGACGTCTTGGAGGAGAGCTGGAAGTTTGTGCAGGAGGGTGTCACGCGGCTCGATGAGCGGGTTTATCGGCTGACCAAGGCCTAAATTGTGTCCACAAAAAAGGGGCGATCCAATCGCCCCTTTTTTTGCCTTGCGGGTTATCAGCCCATGCGACGCAGTGCGTCGATACGCTCTTCCAGCGGTGGGTGGCTCATGAACAGGCGAGCCATGCCCTGCTTGATGCCGCCGTTGATGCCGAAGGCGGTCAGGCTGTCCGGCATGTGCACCGGCAGGCCTTGCTCGGAGCGCAGGTGTTGCAGCGCCGCGATCATCGCCCCGGTACCGGCCAGGCGGGCACCGGCTTCATCTGCACGGAACTCTCTCTTGCGAGAGAACCACATAGTGATTGCACTGGCCAGGAAGCCCAGCACCAACTCGGCGAAGATGGTCGCCACGAAGTAGGCAATACCGCGTCCACCTTCGTTCTTGAAGATCACTTTATCGACAAAGTTGCCGATGATCCGCGCAAAGAACATCACGAAGGTGTTCACCACGCCTTGTACCAAGGCCAGGGTGACCATGTCACCGTTGGCCACGTGGCCGATCTCGTGGGCCAGCACGGCCTTCACTTCATCGTACGAGAAGCGTTCCAGCATGCCCTGGCTCACCGCAACGAGCGCGTCGTTCTTGTTCCAGCCGGTGGCAAAGGCGTTGGCTTCATAAGCCGGGAAGATCCCGACTTCAGGCATTTTAATGCCGGCTTGGCGGGATAGCTCCTCGACGGTCTGCAGCAACCATTGTTCATGCCGGGTACGGGGTTGGGTGATCACCTGGGTGCTGGTGCTCATCTTCGCCATCCACTTGGAGATGAACAGCGAGAACAGCGAGCCGGCAAAACCAAAGACCGCACAGAAAACCAGCAGCTGATTGAGGTTCAGGTCAACCCCGTTGGCCGCCATGAACCCATTGAAGCCGAAAAGGCTCAAGGTGATGCTGGCAATCAGCACGACCGCAAGGTTAGTGGCCAAGAACAGCAGGATGCGCATCATGGTTGTAGAATTCTCCTCATGCTTAATATGTCGCGTACTGCGGGGTATATAAGGTGCGGCATGGGGTGATTCAACCGAGCGACTATTTCAAACTGTGTCCTACAGCCTGAATGTAGAGCCTTGAAGGGCATTTCCGATAGGGAAAACAGGGCTGAATCGGTTCGCCGGTACCTCGCTGTCCCGTGAATACAGGGGGTCGCTGGCGTTTTCAGTCACGGCGAAGGGCCTGTACGGGGAAAAGCCAAAGAAGTGTTGCTAGATACTCGCTGTACGACCGATTGTCGGCCGTACAGCGTCGTTCGCGTTACTGGCGATAGGACTTGAGGAAGTTGCCGATGCGACCAATGGCCATGTCCAGGTCATCCACGCGTGGCAATGTCACTACACGGAAGTGATCTGGCCACGGCCAGTTGAACGCCGTGCCTTGCACCACCAGCAGCTTTTCCGACAGCAGCAGGTCGAGCACGAATTTCTCATCGTTGAGGATCGGACACACTTTTGGGTCGATCCGCGGAAAGGCATACAACGCACCCATGGGTTTCACGCAGCTCACGCCGGGAATGGCGTTGAGCAGTTCCCAGGTGCGATTGCGCTGTTCCAGCAAGCGGCCTTGAGGCAGGACCAGGTCATTGATGCTCTGGTAGCCGCCCAAGGCGGTCTGGATCGCGTGCTGGCTCGGCACGTTGGCACACAGGCGCATGTTGGCCAGCATGTCGATGCCTTCGATGTAGCTCTGGGCGTTGTGTTTGGGACCAGAGATTGCGATCCAGCCCGAACGGAAACCCGCCACGCGGTAGGACTTGGACAGGCCGTTGAAGGTCAGGCACAGCAGATCCGGCGCCAGGGAGGCGGTGCACACGTGCACGGCGTCGTCGTAAAGGATCTTGTCGTAGATCTCGTCGGAGAACACCACCAGGTTGTGCTGGCGCGCCAGTTCCAGCATGCCCAGCAGGACTTCCTTGGAATACACCGCGCCGGTCGGGTTGTTCGGGTTGATGATCACCAGGGCCTTGGTGTTCGGGGTGATCTTGGCCTTGATGTCGGCCAGGTCCGGGAACCAGTCCGCGCCTTCGTCACACAGGTAGTGCACCGGGTGGCCGCCGGCCAGGGTCACGGCGGCGGTCCATAACGGGTAATCCGGCGCCGGCACCAGCACTTCGTCGCCATTGTTGAGCAGGGCCTGCATGGACATCACGATCAGCTCGGACACGCCATTGCCCAGGTAGATGTCTTCGATGCCGACACCTTCGACCTGCTTTTGCTGGTAGTACTGCATCACCGCCTTGCGCGCGCTGAACAGGCCTTTGGAGTCGCTGTAGCCCTGGGCGGTGGGCAGGTTGCGGATCACGTCCTGGAGGATTTCGTCCGGCGCTTCGAAACCAAAGGGCGCCGGGTTGCCGATGTTCAGCTTGAGGATGCGATGGCCTTCCTCTTCCAGGCGTTTGGCGTGCTTGAGCACTGGGCCGCGAATGTCGTAGCAGACGTTGGCGAGCTTGTTCGATTTGCTGACCTGCATGGCGATGTGATCCTGAAAATGAACGATCCAGACGGTGGGGACACTACCGTACTGCGAATCCTGCGGGGCCCGCACCCATAAATACGTTTGAATGCCGGTAGCGCGGGTGCCAGACTGGCGTTTTGAAGAGGCGCAATCATACGTGCCGCCTGATCCATGGAAAAGACACAGATCAGGCTTTTTCAGTTGCCGAGGTGTACCGATGGAAAAGTTGCAGAAAACCGTTGATGAGTGGAAGGCGATGCTCGATCCAGAGCAGTACAACGTATGCCGTCTCAAGGGCACCGAGCGTCCTTTCAGCGGCAAGTACAATGCCACCAAGACCGACGGTGTGTATCACTGCATCTGCTGCAATGAGCCACTGTTCGATTCGGCTACCAAGTTTGACTCCGGCTGTGGCTGGCCGAGCTTCTACGCGCCGATCGCCGACAGCGCGATGATCGAGATCCGTGACGTCAGCCACGGCATGATCCGCACCGAAGTGACCTGCGCCAAATGCGATGCTCACTTGGGGCACGTGTTCCCGGATGGTCCGCCGCCGACCGGCCTGCGTTACTGCATCAACTCGGTGTGCCTGGACCTCGTTCCGCGATAAACATATCTTCTGTGGCGAGGGAGCAAGTTCCCTCGCCACAGAAGCGGTTATCGTTTGATATCGGGCTATCATTCTGGTCAATTAAATTGCACGCAATTGAATTGATCACTATGTTTATCCTTTCTTTCCGTTATCGAGACACTGCCATGAGCAACAACCTGCTGAGCATCCCTTGCACCACCATCAAAGGTGAGCAAAAGACCTTGGCCGATTTCGCCGGCAAGGCCATCCTGGTGGTCAACACCGCCAGCAAGTGCGGCTTCACCCCACAGTACAAGGGCCTGGAACAGCTCTGGCAGCAGTACAAGGATCAGGGATTGGTGGTGTTGGGCTTCCCCTGCAACCAGTTCGGCAAGCAGGAACCCGGTAACGAAGGCGCGATTTCCGAGTTTTGCGAGCTGAACTTCGGTGTCAGCTTCCCGCTGTTCAAGAAGATTGACGTGAATGGCAGCGATGCCCACCCGTTGTTTGTGCAACTGAAACAACAGGCGCCGGGTTTGCTCGGTTCCAAGGGTATCAAGTGGAACTTCACCAAGTTCCTCATCGGCCGCGACGGCCAGGTAGTCAAGCGCTTTGCGCCGACCACCAAGCCGCAGCACCTGACCCAAGAGATCGAAGCCCTGCTCAAATGACCGTCTCCCTGGCGCTCGATAATCAACTGTGTTTCAAGCTTTACGCCGCCTCCAGGGCGGTGACCCGCGCGTACAAGCCGATGCTCGATCAGTTGGGTCTGACCTACCCGCAATACCTAGTGATGCTGGTGTTGTGGGAGTGGCACGCCACAGCGCCGGCGCAGCCCACGGTCAAGGCGTTGGGGGAGCGCTTGATGCTGGATTCGGGCACGTTGACGCCGCTGCTCAAGCGCCTTGAGCAACTCAGTCTGGTCAAGCGTCAGCGCAGCGCCAAGGATGAGCGGGAGGTGCACCTGAGCTTGAGCGAAACCGGTGTGCGACTGCGTGACCGGACCCATGGCCTCAAGACCCGGCTGCTGTGCGACAGCGGCATCGACCTGAACCAGGCTGACGCCTTGCGCGCGGGCTTGGACCAGTTGCTTCGACAGATCAGAGAGTTGTCGTCTTCGGCACCCACAGCTCAAGCAGACCACTGAGTTCCTCACGACGGAACGGCTTGGCCAGGTAGTCATTCATGCCCGCGGCCCGGCAACGCTCGCGCTCTTCGGAGAGCGCGTTGGCGGTCAAGGCAACGATCGGCAGGTCCGGCCAGCGCCCGCTGCGACGGATCTGCCGACTGGCCTCGTAGCCGTCCATCACCGGCATATTGCAGTCCATCAACACCAGGTCGAAGCGTTGTTCCTCAAGGAATTTGAGCGCCTCGCCACCATGGGCTGCGACGATCACCTCACATCCCAGTTTGCTGAGCATGCCCTTGGCCACCAGTTGGTTGACCGGATTGTCCTCCACCAGCAGGATGCGCGCCCTGTGCGCCAGGGGCACGGTTTCCATCTGGATCGGGTCGAGGATCAGTTGCGTGTCGCTGCGCAGGTTACGGTGCAGGATCTGATACAGCGCATTGCGGCTCAGCGGTCGCGCCTGTTGTTGCAGCGGCGCGAGTGCGGCGACTTCCTCGCTGGGCATGAAGTTGCCATAGGCGGTCACCAGCAAGATTGGCGCGCTGAGGGTGGGGCGCAGGCGAAACAGGCATTCCGGGCAGTCGGTGATCAGCAGGTCCGGGGTTTGCCCGCTCACGTCATCGTCTTGCGAGTAGCAGCGGGGTGTCAGCCCCCAGTGAGGCAGCAGGGTGGTAAGCAGTTCGGTGAGGCCGCTGCCGGCATGGGTAATGGCGATGACCTCACCCTTGAGCGGCAGTGGCTGGACGGCGGGCAAATGGGTTGGCAGCGGCAGGTCGGCGCAGAACTGGCTACCGAAGCCCACTTCCGAGCTGATGCTCAGTCGGCCTTTCATGGCTTCACACAGGTTGTGCGTCAGCGCCAGGCCCAGGCCCGTGCCGCCGAACTGGCGAGTGATGCCGGCGCCGGCCTGGGTGAAGGGCTGGAAGATCTTTACCTGGGCTTCCTGCGCAATGCCGATGCCGGTATCGCAGACCTCGATGCGTACCTGGCCCTCCCGCGCGCTGAGGCGAACATCTACCCGTCCGAAGCGCGTGAATTTGAGGGCGTTGGACAGCAGGTTGCTGACGATCTGTCGCACACGGGTCGGGTCGCCCAGGACCTGGGCGGGAAACTGCGGGTCGATCAGGCACGTCAGTTCGACGCTCGGCGCGGCGTTCTGCGACAACAGGTTCGCGGTGTCTTCCACCAGAGAACCCAGGTCGAACGGGATGCGCTCCAACTCCAATTGGCCAGCGTCGAACTTGGACAGGTCGAGGATATCGTTGAGCAACTCCACCAGCACTTTGCCCGAGTCATGGGCAATGGACAGTTGCTGACGCTGCTCGGCGTTGAGTGGGCTGTCGAGTGACAGCGCGATCATCCCCAGCAGGCCGTTGAGCGGTGTGCGGATTTCGTGGCTCATGTTGGCCAGGAATGCCGCCCGTGCTTGGGCCATGCCAAGCGCGTGGATCTTCGCCGCTTCCAATTCATCGTTGGACTGGCTCAGCCGCTGGTTGCTGGCCTTGAGCTCCAGGGTGCGTGCGGACACGATGTCTTCCAGTTGCCCCAGGTATTCGGTCAGCCGATCTTCGGCGTGGCGGCGTTGCTGGATCTCCGTCTCCATGTTTTCAAACTGCTGGTTGGCAACGTTCACCAACACGCCGATTTCATCGTGCTCGTGGCCGGGCGGGCAGTCCAGGCGTGCCTGTCGGCGGTTGCTCAGCTCGCGGATGATGCGCACCAACGGCTGGGTCAGCATCACGTAGAACAAGCCCAACAGAATGCCGGTCAGCAACAGGCTGCGGACGAAGCCGTTTAGCAAGGTGATCTCGGCACGGCGCAGGAAGCGACTGCCAAAGGCATAGGTGTCCACGTCCAGGCGCAGCACACCGAGGGACTCGTTGGGCATGTGGCTGAGGAACAACCGGTCTTCAAACTGACGGTTGGCGCCGAACAGGAAATCGCTGACGGGGCGGTAAGTGCTTTCTTTACGCGGGCGGTCGACATCGGCCAGCACCACGCCGTTGTTGTCGATCAACTGGGCATGAATGATGGCGGGGGAGTGCAGCAGGCCCAAGGTCAGTTCCTGGGCCAGTTCGGCGTCGATGTTATAGGCGATGCGTGAGGCGGGGTTGTGGCTGATTTCGATCAGCGAGCGAATTTCACGGTTGATGGATGCGTCTTCGCTGGCATAATCAATGCCGATTTGGATCAGGCTGAGCAAGGTTCCCAAGACGAAACCGACCAGCACAGTCAATCTGGCTTGTTTATAAGACAAGCGGTGGGCGAACTTGATATCCATTGAGTGTCGAACCACTTCACGTTTCCCTTCGCCCGGCAAGCATAGCTGAACATCCACAGGCTCTGGCTTACCCGGCATGAATCGTTTTTTTACGCAGCCTCGTGCGGTCTGCCGCAGGGTTGCCAATACGCCATCTTTTGCAAGAACTTGCCAGAGGAATAATTGTGGATTCTCGATTGAGTGCTTTTCTTGAGCGAGCCGATGCAGTGCTCGCCCGCCTGGAACCCCTGTTGCCCGCGCCCCGCCAAACCATCGATTGGAACCAATGCCTGGCTGCCCGCTGGCAGCGTGAAGGGCGCAGTGGTTTCCTGCTGCCGCTGGATGTGAGCCTGGAGATGCGCCTGTCCGACCTGATCGGCGTGGACAAACAACGTGAAACACTGGCGCGCAACACCCAGCAATTCATCGACGGTCTGCCCGCCAACCATGCACTGCTGTGGGGGTCGCGGGGCACCGGTAAATCGTCCATGGTGCGCGCCTTGCTGGCCCAGCACGCCAAGGCCGGTTTGCGCCTGATCGAAATCGAGCGCGACCATTTGGCCGACCTGCCGCGTGTGGTCGAGCAACTGGTCAAGCTGCCGCAGCGGTTTATCCTGTTCTGCGACGACCTGTCGTTCGAGGCCGGCGAAGGTGATTACCGCGTGCTTAAAAGCGTGCTCGACGGCTCCCTGGAGCAAGCCCCGGAAAACGTGCTGTTGTATGCCACCTCCAACCGCCGCCACCTTGTGCCGGAAAACCAGAGTGACAACGATAACTGGAAGCGCGTGGATGGCGAGTTGCACCCAAGCGAAGCGGTGGAGGACAAGATTGCCCTATCCGACCGTTTTGGCTTGTGGCTGTCGTTCTACCCCTTCACACAAGAGCATTTCCTGGATGTGGTGGAGCACTGGATCGGCGAGCTGGCGAACAAGGCTGGTTTGCAGTGGCAGCGCGATGAAGCCCTCGACATCCTGGCCGTACGCTGGGCCACCGGTCGCGGCAACCGCAACGGCCGTTGTGCTTATCAGTTCGCTCGTTACTGGGTGGGCCTCAAATTGCTGGAGCGTCAATCATGATCGACCTACAAAGCGCCGGCACGGGCCTGGACGGCTATGCCATGCTCTGCGCGCAGTTGGAGTCGCTGCTCGCCGATGAACGGGACTTCATCGCCAATAGCGCGCAGTTCTCAGCGTTCCTGTTCAACCAGTTGGATGACTTGAATTGGGCCGGCTTCTATCTCAATCGCAATGAAGAACTGGTGCTCGGCCCGTTCCAGGGCCAGATCGCCTGTGTGCGCATTCCGTTTGGCCGTGGAGTGTGCGGTGCCGCGGCCGCCTCGCGGCAGACCCAGCGCGTGGAGGATGTGCATGAGTTCCCAGGGCATATCGCCTGTGACAGCGCGTCCAACAGCGAGCTGGTGGTGCCCCTGGTCAAGGACGGCAAACTGATTGGCGTCCTTGACCTCGACAGCCCGTCGCTGGCGCGTTTTACCCTCGAGGATCAGACCGGTATTGAACAACTGGCGACGATTTTCCTTCGCTCGACCGACTGCTGATCATGGGAGGGGCGGTTCCCGCCCCTCTACTGTCCCTTCAGACCGTGAAGTTGCATTTTCAGCAACCTCTCCAATTCCAGCATGAGCTTTTCCAGGGATTTCGCGCCGGCTTCGATCAACGCCCAGTCATCGCCGCGGGTACACGCCTGTTCAAGGGTTTCGCACTGCCTGGCAAGGGGACCTGCCTGGACAATGCGTGCAGCACCCTTGATTTTGTGAGCCTGTTCGGTGATCTCCTGAAGCGGGGCGTGAGCGCTGATCAGCGCCGTCATTTCCTGGCGATCGTCCTGACTGCTGCTCAACAGTTCTTGCAGTAAGCGCCAGCTCAACTGCGGGTCGCCGCCGGTCAGCGCCTCGAAGTTGCCAAGGTCCAGGTGCAGGTCAGTGGCTTGCGGGGCTATCTTCGCCAGTTGCCGTTCCAGTGCCGTGAGGCTGATCGGTTTGAACAGGCAGTCGTTCATGCCTGCTTCGGCGCAGCGTTGCTTCTCTTCAGGTTGGGCATTGGCGGTAAAACCCAGTACCACACAGGACGCCAGTTGCTCGCGTTGTTCGAACTCGCGGATCGTGCGACTCAGCTCGTAGCCATTCATGATGGGCATGTTGCAGTCGGCGATCACCAAATCGAAGTGTTCCTGGCGCCAGGCCTGGAACCCGGCGGCACCATTCTGGGCGGCGGTGAACTGATGTCCCAGGTAGCCTAGTTGCTGACACATCAGCAGTCGGTTTGCGGGGTGGTCGTCCACCACCAGCACGTTGAGTACGGGCGCCACTACGGGCGCCTCGGGTTTCTGCTCAGCCGCTGGCTGTTCCGGCTGCAGGCGGGTCATGTTGAGGCTGACATGCGCCTGGGTGCCCACCATGGGCACGCTGCTCAGGCTTAACTGCCCACCCATCATTGCGCAAAGACTGCGGCAGATCACTAGCCCCAGGCCTGCGCCACTCCTGGCCAGTTGTCCGGAGTTGTCGGCTTGGGCAAAGGGTTCGAACAGGCGCAACTGATCATCCCGGCTGATGCCTATCCCGGTATCCTCGACCACCAGTTTCATCTCGACCTGCTGCGCCAAATCGGTAGGCAATACCTGCACCTTGATTTTCACCTGGCCGCGCTCGGTGAACTTGATCGCGTTGCTGACCAGGTTCGACAGTACTTGCTTGAAGCGCAGCGGGTCGATCAGGACCTCGGTGTTATCCAGGTCAGGTAGGAACTCAAGGGACAGGCTGAGGGTTTTCTGACGTGCCAGGCCATCGAAAACACGCACCACCGACTCGATCACTTCTCGCAGATTGACACGCTCCGGCGCAAGGCTCAGGCGGCCTGACTCGATGCGTGCGATGTCGAGGATATCGCCGATCAGCTCTAGCAGGTCCTTGGCCGAGTTGTATGCCACCTCGATAGCGGGGCGATCAAGATGGCCCTGATCGGCTCGCTTGAGCGTCAGTTCGAGCATGCCGATCACTGCGTTCATCGGCGTGCGAATTTCATGACTCATGGTGGCGAGGAACGTGCTTTTGGCTCGATTGGCTTCATCGGCGCGTTCTTTGGCGGCGCGGATTTCATCGAACAGCTGGCGTCGTTCGCTGATGTCGATCCAGCCGCCAATGATGCCTTGCACTTCCCCGGTAGAGTCACGGTAGGGCAGGATCCAGTGGTAGATCGTCAGTTTCTTCCCCTGGATATGCAGGGTGCGGTCCAGGATCAGCGGGTTGCCCTCAGCCATCACCCGCTGGTAATCGGCATGGTACTGCGTCGCGTCGGTTTCAAGGGCCGTGCTCATCTGGAGGGCGTTTTTGCCGATCACGTCTTCGCGCTTGACGTTGAACACCTGCAAGTAGCTGTCGTTGCAGGTCTGCAACAGGCCTTTGCGGTCACGTACATAGATCGGGTGTGGGGTTTCATTGACCAGCGCACGCATGAACTCGAATTGGTCACTGAGGGCGCGCTCGGCCATCTTGCGGTGCTTGATCTGGCGGCGCATGTAGGCGTTCCAGCTCAGGGATATCAACAGTAAAAGCCCGGTGCCGATGATGATACGGGCGATCAATTGGTGATAGTTGCGCCAGTAGCTATCGGAGGCTGCCGTATAACCTCGCCAGCGACTGTTGATGATGCCCAATTCATCCGGAGCGATACTCAGCATGGCCTTGTCGAGAATTGAGCTGAGTTCGGTGGCGTTGCGCGAGGTAGCCAGTGAATAGGTAGCGGGCATCGTGCCGATACTGAAGCTGATCTGGACCTTATCCTGAAAAATGGAGGAAGAGAGGTAATAGTTGGCGATCACCAAGCTGTTTACCGCGCCGTCGACCTGCCCTTGCACCAACAACTCGGCGGCCTTGAAATTGTCGCCTGTTTCCACCAATTGAATCGTTGGTAAGTTCTCGCGCAGGAACCTTGCCATTGGGCTGCCTTGGGTGACGGCCACACGTCTGCCTTCCATTCCCTCCAGACTGGTTGGTGCCTGGTTTTCCTTGCGTGTCAACATCACGTAGGAGTTTTCCAGATAGGGGCGACTGAAGTTTAACTGGGCCTCCCGTTCGGCGGTGGGAATGATAGCGCCGATGATGTCTGCCTTGCCGGCGTCGACCTGTTCGATCATTGACTGAACGACGCGCTCACGCTGGATCTCGAAACGTAACCCTGTACGCAGGCGAACCAGTTCCAGCAAGTCAGCGGTGATGCCGCGAAAGTTGCCGTCGGCATCGAAGAACGTCAGTGGCGCGAAGGTTTCGTTCACGGTCACCTTGACCACCGGGTGGTCCTTCAGCCAGCGCTCCTCACGCGCGGTCAATTGCAGCTTCTGGTCAGTCAGCAGAATATCGCTGCCAGCGCTCCAACGTTTGGCGATCGCTTCCCGTTCGCTGGTGGGCACGGCCGTCAGCACGGCGTCGACAATACTCAACAGCGTCTGCTGGTGCTGGGGCATGGCAAAGCTGAATCCATAGGCCTCATGCTTGCCGAAATTGGCCATGCGGATGTTCTTCAGGTAGCCCTTGTTGATCATGTAATGGGTGGAAATGGTATCGCCCAGGAACACATCCGCCTGGTCGAATGCCACCGCATTCAAGGCATTTTGATAAGAAGGGTAGATGCGGATGATCGCCTCGGGGTACAGCTTTTCCACCTCGCTCAGCGGCAGGTAGTGGTAGACCAGCGCCAGGCGCATCCCGGCCAACCCATTGTTCAGGCTGCGGGTCTCACCTTCGCGGGTGACCAGGACCGGCTGGTCCACTGCGTAGGGCTCGGACAACGTGAGGTTCGGGTTTTCCGCCTCAAAACCGTTGGAAGATCCCAGCAAATCGATATCTCCCGCTTCAAGCGCGCGGATCGCGGCCTCTCGGGAGGGGTAGCGCAAGACTTTCACCGGCAAGGCCAGCGCCTTGGCCAGCAGGCCGGCGTAATCGGCGGTGATCCCCTCATAGTCGCGACCGCTGGAGGTGAGGTCGAAAGGGGGATAATCAGGCGCCGCAGTGCCCAGCACCAACGCGCGCTTGTTTTGCAACCATTGGCGTTGAGCCTTGTTCAGGTGGGTTTCCAGTTGAACCGAGCCTGCACGGCTCAACAAGGAGAAATGTTCCGAGCCCGTCGGCTGGTTCGCAAGTACGACGGCGCTGAAGCACAAGCCGGCACTTAATGTAATCAGATAGTCCTTTATACGCCTGGGCATCCGCTTTCTCACACTAGCGCGTTTCGTTTTGCCATCTCGATAAGTTCTACCAAGGATTTGGCTTGAAGTTTCTGCATCAGCCTTTTTTTATAAGTGCTTACTGTTTTGTTACTTAAAAACATGCCTTTGGCAATTTCCTTGTTGGTTCGCCCTTGTGCAAAAAGTTGCAAGACCATGAGTTCCCGGTCATTGACGGTTTTGAATAATTCAAGTTCTTGGGATTCCACGCCGTCTGCACCATTGGTATTCAGTGCCTGGCTGGGAAAATAGTTGTAGCCGGATAATACCGCGCGAATGGCGCTCAGCAATTCACTCAGGTCGCCTTCCTTGCACACGTACCCGTCCGCGCCGGAGCGCATGCAGCGTGTAGCGAACAGGGTCGGTGACTGGGCTGTCAGGATCAGGGTTTTCATCGGCGTGTTCATGGCATTGAAGCGGCAGAGCACCTCGAGCCCATCCAGCTTGGGAATGCTGATATCCAGAATAATCAGGTCAGGCAGGCATTCGCGGACCATTTGTATGGCGTCGCACCCGTTATCTGTTTCGCCCACTACTTTGTAGCCTTCGTGCTCCAATAACATTCGAATGGCGAGCCGTATAACCGGGTGGTCATCGATAATAAAAACTGAGTTCATGATCACATTCCGTACAAGTGCAAATAAAGCGGGCACATTAGCTCAGAAGAGGAGGGAGGAGCATGAGTCAAGGGCTGAGTAGATATAAAACAGGAAAAGTCCTACATCAAAAAAGGTAACGGCCTACTAGTTTGCGAGGCTTAGTGAAACGCTACCTCACGGCTTTGGACGTGAACAAGCTAGAGGCTGCCGTTGTGGATTTAACTGGCTCTTTGCAGTCATATTTCGTCTGCACATGATGTTTAATTCCTACATTCTTAATTTGAAGAGTGGACGGAGCAAGTGCGCAAACTCTTCCTTGTTCAGCGGTTTTGATAAATAACCGAGTAGAGGCAGGCCACGTTCCATGGCTTGGGTTATCAGGCCGGCAAGTTCTGTCACCGGTAAACCACTCAACAGGATGGCGGTCGTGGTAAGGCGTCGGCGACTGGCGATTTCAATCAGTTCGAGCCCCGGTAAGTCGGGTAGGCATTGGTCACACAAGATAATGTCGAAGGGCACTTCGGCCTGCGACATCAAGCAGATTGCCTGCTCGGCGCTTTCGGCCGGAGTCAGTAGTGCGAACCCGAAGCTTCTGAGCAGGCATTGGGTGGCGAGGAGTTGAAACGGATGATCCTCAACCAGCAGGATACGGAGCGGGTAACTGGGCATTGGGGCCACACGGTGAGTCAAGCGTCGAGGGAGGGCGTGTAGGAACAGTTGGCCCGGATCGCCCAGAGCGTGCGTGATTATTCATCGGGTGGTTGTGCGAATTCGATCAGGCTGCTCTGTTACCGTCGTAGGTCGATTCTCCATTAAGGGGCAGGCAGCTTGATCGTGTTCGTTATTGAGGACTGGAACGCCCGGTCATTTCCCGCGCCATTTCGGTTGCATAGCTGTCGGTCATGCCAGCGATGAAGTCGATCATGCGCAGGAACGAAGTGTGCAACGGCCATTCGGGGTTCGGCGCGTTGTTGCCCAGCAGATCGAGAATACGTCGGTTCTTGAACGACGGCGTGCGTCCGCCATGCTGCTCCAGTGCCGCACCGCAGAACGCATTCAAGAGAATTTCCAGGGTGGTGTAGGCGCCAATCTCATGCAAGGTCTTGCGCTTGTCCTGGAAGATCTTCTTGCGCGCCATGTCTTTGGCATCCAGCACACAGCGCTTGGCTGGGCCATGCATGTGTTCAACCAGGTCGCCGGGCAGTGTGCCGGCGAGCAAGGCGTCCTGTTGCTCGACGAAGGCGCTCGCTGCGGCGTTGGTCAAATGTTCGATGGCCTTGCCACGCAGGATCGCCAGCTTGCGGCGGCGCGAGTCCTGGGCGCCGAGTTGACGATAGGTCTGGGGTAGGTCATCGCCCACCAGGTTGAGCAGCAGCGACTCGACTTCGGCGTACTCCAGCAACTCCATTTCCAGGCCGTCTTCCAGGTCGATCAGGGCGTAGCAGATGTCATCTGCCGCCTCCATCAGATACACCAGCGGGTGCCGGGCCCAGCGTTGCTCTTCGAGTTGCGGCAGGCCGAGCTTGTGGGCGATCTGCTCGAGGATTGGCAGTTCGCTCTGGTAGCAGCCGAACTTGTGCTTCTTGTAACCCAGGGAGTCGGCGTGCCGGGCAGTCCAGGGGTATTTCAGGTAGGTGCCCAGGGTGGCGTAGGTCAGCCGGGTGCCGCCGTCGAACTGGTGGTACTCAAGCTGGGTCAGCACCCGAAAGCCCTGGGCGTTGCCTTCGAAGTTCAGGAAGTCATTGCGCTCGGCGCTGCTCATGTCATCCAGCCAGCCACGTCCTGCTGCTTGTTGGAACCAGTGGCGGATGGCGTCTTCGCCGGAGTGCCCGAATGGTGGGTTGCCGATGTCATGGGCCAGGCAGGCCGACTGCACTACCATGCCCAGGTCGCTCGGGTCGCACCAGTCGGGCAGGGCGCTGCGCAGGGTTTCGCCGACGCGCATACCGAGGGAGCGACCCACGCAGCTCACTTCCAGGGAATGGGTCAGACGCGTGTGAATATGGTCGTTGCTGGAGACCGGGTGCACTTGGGTCTTGCGGCCCAGGCGACGAAACGCGCCGGAGAAGATAATACGGTCATGGTCTTTGTGAAACGGGCTACGCCCCAGTTCTTCCGGGCTGTGCAGCGGTTTGCCAAGACGTTCGCGAGTCAACAGGGTGGGCCAATCCAAGGCGGGTACTCTCCGTGCGGTGAATGACCCTCCCAGCTTCCCGGTTCAGCGCGGCCTGGGCAAGCGAAAATCTACAGCCCGGCCGCATCGATATCGATTAACAGTAAGCGCTGACCGTTATCGAAGAATTGTCCGGCGGTGAGGCAATACTGGTTGGTGGTGGCGTCGCGGTAGGTCGAGGACAGGGTCAGGCGGCGCTCTTCCCAGCCCTCGGCCAGCAGATGATAGAAGTACGGGCGCCACGACCAGTTGTGACCCAGGTAGCGGCTGTCGGATTGCCACGCGTCCTGGCGCCACTCGAAGTTCGGTGTGAGTTGGGTGCCATGCCGGTCGCACTGATAGAAGCGCAGCAGCCAGGGAAACGCCGGCAGTTGCGGCAGTTGGTTCAGCGGCGATTGCCCCTGGGCCCAGGTTTGCAGGATCTTCATCAGTTCGGCCAATTGTTGGCGCAGTTGCATGACGCGCCCGCGTTCCGCCAGCTTCTGCTGGACGTAGGTTGTGCGCAACTGGGCGAAACGCGGCACGAAGGCCTCGGCGGCGAACCAGTCCAACTGCGCCTGGGCAAACAGATAGCCCTGCACATAGCGCGAGCCGCACTCCAGGGCGAAGCTCAACTGGGCCTCGGTTTCCACGCCTTCGGCAATGATCCAGCAGCCGGTCTTCTCGGCCATCTGCGCCAGGGCTCGCACCACTTCACTGCTCGGCCCACCACGCGCGGCGTCCTGGAACAGGCGCATGTCCAGCTTGAGGATATCCGGCTGCAACGCCAGCACCCGGTCGAGCTGGGAATAGCCGGCGCCAAAGTCGTCGATGGCGATGCGCGCACCGGCTTCGCGGTAGCGCGCCACCACGTCTGCCAGGCGCCGGATGTCGCCACCCAGTTCGGTGATCTCGAACACGATGCGCTGCGGGTCGACGCCATGGTGGTGGATCTGTTTCAGGCTTGGCAGGGCTTGACCTGGACGCAGCCGATTGATCCAACGCGGCGAGATGTTCAGGCTCAGGAACCAGTCTTCGGGCGCTTCGTGCAAGCGGCTCAGCGCATTGTCGCGAATCTGCCGGTCGAGCCGGCGCAAGGTTACGCCCGGCGTGCGCGGGTCAGCGAACAGCGGGCCCACGGATTGCAGGCGGCCGTCAGCCTGGCGCAGACGGCCCAGGGCCTCGACGCCGGCAATGCGGCCGGTGGCGGTGTCGATAAACGGCTGGAAGCAGGCGAGCGGTTGCCCGTCAATCACGGGGCCTCCTTAAGAACGGTGGCGAAAAAAGGCCCGGCCCTCGAAAACGAGGGCCGGGCCGATTCTGTTAGCAAGAATGCAGCCAGCCAGGCTCAACTTTTACGCGAAGAGCCCTGCATGGCCAGTTTGATCAGTGGGATCAAGCCGGCGCCGAGGCGCACCAGGCGCGTCAAGCTGCTGATGCCGCCGCCCTTGGCGCCTTTGCCGGTAAAGAAACCCATCAGCGTCACCGCGGCCACGCCCCACAGCGGCGCGTGCTTGATGCCCAGGCTGTCCTGCCAGTTGCTCCCTAGGTTGCGCACCTTGTTCAGGGGCAGCATCAGTTGCTGGGACTCGTGGCGGATCTCCTGACGGTGCATTTCCATGCGCAGGCGGATCAACGCCTTGCGCATTTCCCGGCGGGAAGTGGTTTGCGGGATTTCAGTGATGCTCATGGCAGCAGGCGCTCCCGGTCATTGGCCAGCTCTTCGAGGGTGGCGTGGAACGGCGTGGATTCATCGAACACCGCCGCCTTCAAGCGCACCCCGCAGAACGCGGCGGCCAAGCTGTAGAACACGCAGAGGCAGATGATCCCGGTCAGTCGGTAGCCGGTGTCCCACACCAGGATCATCACCAGGGTCGACAGCCCCACCAGCAACAACAGCGCAAACACTAGCGCCAGGCCGGCAAACAGCAACAGGCTGACGGTGCGGGCTTTCTGTTCCTGCAATTCAATGCCAAACAATTCGACGTGGCTATGCAGCAAGCCCAGCACGGCCGCGCCCAGACGTCTTGAGGTGGTGCCCGTGGACGAGCCCGTTTCGCCGATAGACATGATTAGCGCCTTGTGGCCAGCAGGCCGATCAGAAAGCCCACGCCGGCAGCAATGCCCACCGACTGCCAAGGGTTGGCCTGCACATAATCTTCGGTCGCAGTGACCGCCGCCTGACCGCGTTCGCGCAGGGAATCTTCGGTCAGTTGCAGGGTTTCGCGAGCCTTGAGCAGGCTTTCGTGGATCTTGCTGCGCAGCTCGTCAGCTTGGTCACCCGCCAGCACCTTGGTGTCATCCAGCAACTTTTCGGTGTCGCTGACCAGGGTTTGAAAATCCGCCATCAGTATTTCTTGAGCAGTCTTTGCAGTTCTTCTGGCCATGGTTATCTCCGTGATTGGCTGATCTGTAGGTTTCGAGTCACCGGCTTCGGTGAAGGTTCAGTGCAATTGTGTGGTACAGCTTTTGCTTTGCCTTGGTGCGCAGGCCCGAAGGCTTGCGCTGAATCTGGGCGGTCAGGCAGGAAGCCTTGAAAAACCTTACCCTAAATAACTGAAATTCGCGGAAAAACCCTATCGGCAACGGCCTGTTGTGTTGATCGCTGCGCTAAAGCGGTTCACGCCCTCTAAAGAGGGGTGGGACCGGCGGTGCCAATTTAGTGCGCGCAATTGAGGCTTGAACCGCTTTGGTGCTTTTTGCCTTTATCGCAGGCCTGCCAATCTCCATGGAAAATGTGCAAAGTGCAGTGGACACCCTCGTCCATAGTTCCAATACCCTGTTTATCCTGATCGGCGCGGTCATGGTCCTGGCCATGCACGCCGGCTTCGCCTTCCTCGAAGTCGGTACGGTGCGCCAGAAGAATCAGGTCAACGCCTTGTCGAAGATCCTCAGCGACTTCGCCATCTCCACTCTGGCCTATTTCTTTATAGGCTATTGGATCTCTTATGGCGTGAGCTTCATGCAACCGGCGGCGGTGATCAGCGCCGATCACGGCTATGGCCTGGTGAAGTTTTTCTTCCTGCTGACCTTTGCGGCGGCGATCCCGGCGATCATTTCCGGGGGCATTGCCGAGCGTGCAAGGTTTGCTCCACAGCTCTGCGCGACCGCGTTGATCGTGGCGTTTATCTATCCGTTTTTCGAAGGCATGGTGTGGAACGGCAATTTCGGTCTGCAGGCCTGGTTGCTCGCGACCTTTGGCGCCAGCTTCCATGACTTCGCGGGTTCCGTGGTGGTGCACGCCATGGGGGGATGGCTGGCGTTGGCGGCGGTGTTGCTGCTGGGCCCGCGCAACGGGCGTTATCGAGAAGGGCGCCTGGTGGCGTTTGCACCGTCGAGCATTCCATTCCTGGCGTTGGGGTCGTGGATCCTGATCGTCGGCTGGTTCGGCTTCAACGTGATGAGCGCGCAGACGTTGAACGGCGTCAGCGGCCTGGTCGCCGTCAACTCGCTGATGGCCATGGTCGGAGGTACGGTTGCGGCCCTGATCATCGGCCGCAACGACCCAGGCTTCCTGCACAACGGCCCGTTGGCCGGGTTGGTGGCGATTTGCGCCGGCTCCGACCTGATGCACCCGGTAGGCGCGCTGGTCACGGGTGCCATCGCTGGTGGCCTGTTTGTGTGGTTTTTTATTGCGGCCCAAGACCGCTGGAAGATCGACGATGTGCTGGGTGTGTGGCCCCTGCACGGTCTGTGCGGAGTGTGGGGCGGCATCGCCTGCGGCATATTTGGCCAGACCGCCCTGGGTGGCCTGGGCGGCGTGAGCCTGATCAGCCAGTTGATCGGCACCGCCCTCGGCGTGCTGGTGGCGCTGGCCGGCGGCCTGTTGGTGTATGGCGTGATCAAGCGCGTCACCGGGCTGCGCTTGAGCCAGGAGCAGGAGTATTACGGCGCGGATCTGTCGATCCACAAGATCGGCGCGGTCAGTCAGGATTGATCGGCTCGTCTACCTGCCGATAAAAACCGTGCAGCAGGCGATAGCGGTTCTGCCGCACTTCATCCACCCGCGCCTGCACCTGTTGGTCCGGCAGGCCCAGCAGGATCAGGGCGTGGGAGGCGAGCATCAGGCTCGACTCCAGCAACTCGGGCACTACTTCACTGGCGCCCGCGGCTTTCAGTTCAGCTAACTGGCTGTCATCGCGGGTGCGCACCAGGATCGGCACGTCGGCGTTGATCCGACGCGCTTCCTTCAACACCACCAGTGCGACATCGGTGTTGTCCACCGCAATTACCACCAGTCGCGCACGTTCCAGGCCTACTGCGCTGAGCAATGCGCCACGCCGACAATCGCCGTAATGCACGCTGCTGTCTTCGGTGGCGGCTTCCTGCACGCGTTCCGGGTCGTCGTCCAATGCAATGAACACCTGTTGCTCTTTGCGCAGAAAACGTCCGATGGATTGGCCGACGCGTCCATAGCCACAAATCACCGCGTGCCCGCGCAACTCAGCGTTGAGCGCGGTGATTTCTTCCAACTGCACCTGCTGGTTGGGCTTGCGATGCAGCCGCAGGGCGATGCCGGGTGCGGCGCGCAACAGCAGCGGTGTGAGCAACATCGAGCAAAAGGTGGCCGCGAGCAGCAAGCCGTTGAATTCGTCAGGTATCAACCGGCTCTGCTGCATCTGTGCCATCAACGCAAAGCAGAACTCGCCGCCCTGGGCCAGGGCCAGGCCGCTGCGCCAGGCGGTTTCACTGTCGCTGCCGCGCAACTTGACCAGCACGGCGACCACACAACCTTTGACCAGCATCAGCGTTAGCGTTAGCCCGAGGATCAGCAGGCTATGGCTGACAAACAATTGCAGGTCGATCAGCATGCCGATGCTGACAAAAAACAACCCCAGCAGGATGTCGCGAAATGGCCGGATATCCGCCTCGATCTGGTGGCGGTAGTGGCTTTCGCCCAGCAGCATGCCGGCCAGGAAGGCCCCCAGAGCCGGGGAGAGTCCTAGCAGGTGAGTGAGCCAGGCGGTCAACAACACAATCACCAGTGCCAGCAGCACGAACAGCTCCGCTGAATGGGAGGCGGCCACTTCATGAAACAGGCGCGGCAACAACCAGCGACTGGCCAATAGCAGGCCGACAAACAGCACCACGGTCTTGCCCAGTGTCAGGGGCAGCGCCCAATACCAGGCTTGCTCGCCAGTGCCAGCGAACACCGGCACCAGGGTCAGCAGCAATACTGCCACCACATCCTGGAACAGCAACACGCCAATCGCGTTCTGGCCATGGCTACTGAAGATTTCCCCGAGGCTGGTCAGCTCCTTGCTGACGATGGCTGTAGACGACAGTGCCAGTCCTGCACCCAGCAATAATGCGATCCCAGGCGCCACCCCCAGGACCATCAACAAAAGTCCCAGCAACACGCCGCAGCCCAGCACCTGCAAGCTGCCCAGGCCAAACACCACACGGCGCAAGGCAAGCATCTTGGTCAGGGAAAACTCCAGGCCCAGGGAAAACAGCAGGAACACCACGCCCAGTTCGGCCAGGTCGGGCAGTTCTTCGCTGTCATTCACCCAATCCAATGCAGTGGGCCCCACGGCCAGGCCGACGCACAGGTAGCCCAGCACGGGTGGCAATTGCAGGCGACGAAACAGCGCAATCACCACCAAGGATGAGGCCAGGATAATCAGCAGGTTGGCAAACACACGCATCTCCGTTGCAGGTGGGCAGGCAAAAAGCCGCGAGAATCGCTGAAACAGTTATAGGCCATGGTGACCTGGGTCAGGGTTTATAGAGTGGGCTTCGGCGGTCACCGGGCTTAGAATGTGTGCCTGTTTTCTGATCAGGTCCATTCGTCATGCTTCCTGAATGCCAGTTGTTCGGCACCCTGGGTTGCCACCTGTGTGAGATTGCCGAAGTCGAAATCATGCCGCTCGTCGAACACGGGTTGCTGGTGGAATTGGTGGACATCACCGATCCCGAGGACCTGACCGATGCCTACGGCCTGCGGATTCCGGTACTTCGCCGAATAGACACCGGGGCGGAACTGGATTGGCCATTCGACACACAACAGGTTGTTGCCTTCCTTCGTTAGGTTTATGCGATGGCAGGTTTCCAAATATTAAGTTACTGTATGTTTGTACAGCGATTGAATTGAGGGAACGCCCGTGGTGAATGTCGAACAACTGAAAAGCAGCGTCAATCGCATGTCCGCCAACGTCGTGCGCGACGCGGTGAACGAGCTGCGCCTCGATGGCTTGGTCACGGAAGGCAAGACGCCGTTTAACAAAGTGCATTTCAATACCTGCTTTGCCGAGATCGAGGCGCTGTTCCAGCGCGCCGGTTACCACAAGCAGTTGGATGTGGTGGGTTACCAGGGCTTGTTGTACGCGTTGTACGATCCGGGCCGCTGGGAAGCGGTTGACGTGTTGCGTTGGCTCAAGGAATTCACCGAGGCCGCCAGTGCCTCGAAGATTCTGCGGGCAGAGTTGGCCAAGGCCTGAGATCCGCCCTAGGCTCAATCCCGCGCAATGCGGGATAATGCCCGCCTGTTAGGTCACAGGCTTTGAGCATTTCATGTCCACCTCCGGTTTTTCCGCGTCCCAGCACCAAGCCAGCACCTTGTATCTGCCGCCCGGCCCTTGGGCGACAGTGCTGGATTGTCTGTGCGAGCACTTCCCGGCGATCAGCCGCGAACACTGGCTGGACCGCATCGCCCGGGGGCGGGTGCTGGATATCAACGGCAACCCGATCAGGCTGGACCTGGGCTACAAGGAAGGCCTGTGCATTTATTACTTCCGCGAAGTGCCGAATGAGAAAGTCATCCCGGTGCAGGAAACCATTCTGTATGCCGACGAGCATCTGCTGGTCGCCGATAAACCACACTTCCTGCCGGTGACTCCGGCAGGCGAGTACGTCGAGCAAACCCTGCTTCGCCGCCTGATTCGTCGGCTGGATAATCCCTCACTGGTGCCCTTGCACCGCATCGACCGGCACACGGCGGGGCTGGTACTGTTTTCGGTCAATCCGGCCAGTCGTTCCGCGTATCAGCAACTGTTTCCCACGCGCCAGATCGATAAATTCTACGAAGCCATCGCCCCAGCGTTGCCTGACCTGACCTTTCCCAGGGTGCATAAAAGCCGACTGGTCGATGGCGAGCCGTTCTTTCGCATGCAGGAAGGGCCTGGCACCGCCAACACCGAAACGGCGGTGGAGGTGCGCGAGAAAAACGGCGATCTGTGGCGCTACGGCCTGTTCCCGGTGACCGGCAAGAAGCACCAGTTGCGTGTGCACATGAGCGCCCTCGGCGCGAGTATTTGCAACGACCCGTTCTACCCCGACGTGATCAAGGACGCGGTAGACGACTACGCCAACCCCCTCAAACTGCTCGCCCAGGGGGTGCGGTTCATCGACCCGGTTACGGGTGAAGAACGCAGTTTCCGCAGCCAGATCACCCTCGACTGGTAACCGCCAGAAACGACAAGGCCCGCGCGAGGCGGGCCTTGTTGGCAAACGCTAAGATTTACAGGTCTTTAACGGTGCGAACCTGATCTTTGTTGATGCGGGTGCGCTTGCCGTCAAGTTGTTCGAATTCGTAGAAACCCGAATCTTCGTTGTATTTCGGGGTGTCGACGGCCTGGATTTCGCGACCGTCATTCAGGGTGATCACTGTTGGCGAAGCGCAACCGGCGAGGGTGGCGAGGCCCAGTGCAAGCATGAGAGCGGCGATGGTCCGTTGAGTCATGAGTTTGTCTCCGAGAGAATACTTTTTAATTGCTGACCTTGTGACGCGCGGGGCGCCGACAAAGTTCCTTGTGCGAGGTTCATTCTGACACGCCCGACGGCGTCTGTAACAGCGCTGGCGTATTAAGGTTGGCCAGGCGCGGGTCATCTGCCGGGCACTCCAAGCCTACGCCGCCCAGTTGCAGGAGGACCTTGCGCGGGCTGCGCTCGCCGGCGTGCCAGGCCCTGTCCACCGCATCGCGCAGGCCGGTGGGGACGATGCAGATCAACGGTTCCCAGTACGCACCATGGCGCACGATCACCGGCAGCAGCGGGTTGCGTTGCGCGGTCTCACGCAGCGCCTGGATCAGCCCAGCGTCGATAAGCGGCACATCGCACGGCAAAATCAGCAGGTGCGCATGGCGTGCGGCGGCGAGTCCCGCTCGGATGCCGGCGAGCGGGCCGGGAAAGTCCGGGCTGTCGTCATTCACCAACTGGTCGGCATAGACGGCATAGTGCTGCGGGTTGCGGTTGCACGAGATGATCAGGTCATCCGTGAGCGGCCGCACCAGGCCCTGTAAATGTGCAATCAACGGCTGGCCGCGCCATTCCAGCAGGCCTTTGTCCTGGCCGCCCATACGCTGGCCGCGCCCACCGGACAGCAGCAAAACCGAACAGGGCAGTGGGGACGAATCGATAGGCATGGCAGTTCCGCAGCGGCAGCAAAAGGGGGGGCTGTGATATAACATCGGGCTGTTCCTTCGACAACCGGACCGTGCCATGAAAGCCAAGGCAGATGCGCCCTTCGTACCCCTGAATATCGCGGTATTGACCGTCAGCGACACCCGCACCCTCGAAACCGATACCTCCGGCCAGGTCTTCGTTGACCGACTGACAGCCGCCGGCCATAACCTGGCCGAGCGCGTGCTGCTCAAGGATGACCTCTACAAAATTCGCGCCCAGGTCGCCCACTGGATCGCCGAAGATGTGGTGCAAGTCGTGCTGATCACCGGCGGCACCGGCTTCACCGGCCGTGACAGCACCCCCGAGGCGGTGAGCTGCCTGCTGGATAAGCAGGTCGACGGCTTTGGCGAACTGTTCCGCCAGATTTCCGTGGCCGACATCGGCACGTCCACTGTGCAGTCCCGCGCCCTGGCCGGTCTGGCCAATGGCACCCTGGTGTGCTGCCTGCCGGGCTCTACCAATGCGGTGCGTACCGGCTGGGATGGCATCCTCGCCGAGCAACTGGACAACCGTCACCGCCCATGCAACTTCGTCCCGCACCTGAAACAGGCCGAACCCTGTGAATCCCGTGGGTAAGCCCGGCAAGACCGGCGCGCTGCTGCCGGTAGAGGACGCTTTGGCCCAACTGCTGGCCATGGCCGACGCCGCGCCGATTCGTGAGCAGGACGCCCTGCTGCTGGCGGAGTGCGACGGCCGTGTACTGGCGCAAGACTTGATCTCAACCCTCGACCTGCCGCCGTGGCCAAACAGTGCCATGGACGGTTATGCCGTGCGCCTGGCGGATTGGACCGGCGAACCGCTGGTGGTCAGCCAACGCATTTTCGCAGGCCAGGCGCCACAACCCCTGGCCGCCGGCACCTGCGCCCGCATCTTCACCGGCGCCCCGGTACCGGAAGGGGCAGACTGCGTGGAAATGCAGGAGAACGCCGTGGTCCACGCCGATGAGCGCGTGAGCTTCACCGAGCCCCTGCACCTCGACCAGAACATCCGTCCCCAGGGCCAGGAAACTAGCGTAGGCGAGTTGGTATTGTCGGCCGGCACGCGTCTGGGCCCGATTGAGCTGGGACTGGCGGCGTCCCTCGGCCATGATCGCTTGGCGGTGATACGTCGCCCGCGCGTGGCGGTGTTGTCGACCGGCGATGAATTGATCGAACCCGGCTTACCGCTCGGGCCGGGGCAGATCTACAACAGTAACCGACGCGTGCTGTGCTCATGGCTTACGCGCATGGGGTGCGAAGTGATTGACGCTGGCATCCTGCCTGACGACCTGGAGCAAACCCGCGCGCGCCTGGGCGGTTTGGGCCGTGTCGACTTGATCCTGTCCACGGGCGGTGTGTCGGTGGGCGAAGCGGATTTCCTTGGGATCGCCCTGCGTGAAGAGGGTGAGCTGGCGTTGTGGAAACTCGCGATCAAACCCGGCAAGCCGCTGACCTTTGGCCACTTCCGTGGCGTGCCGGTGATCGGCCTGCCCGGCAACCCGGCGTCGACGCTGGTCACGTTCGCACTGCTGGCACGCCCTTATCTGCTGCGCCGCCAAGGGGTGCAAGACGTCGAGCCGCTGCGCTTTGAAGTGCCGGTAGGATTCGAGTGGCCCAAGCCAGGCAACCGCCGCGAATACCTGCGCGGTCGCGTCGAGCAAGGCAAAGCGATCATCTACCGCAACCAGAGCTCCGGTGTGCTGCGCAGTGCGGCGTGGGCGGAAGGGTTTGTGGAGGTGTTGGAAGGCACGACGCTGGCTATCGGCGATCGGGTCAACTTCATTCCGTTGAGTGAGGTATTTAGCTGACACACAATTCACCGGTGGCGGGGGCACAGTCAAGATAAGTCCTATGAGCCATCCAGAACGGGCAGGTTAATTTTCTGGGTCTTGGTTACTGGAGGCCTGACGATGACTATCCAACCTGCTACTTCCGTTCCTGGCGTGGCGGCACCCGCTCTCGCCGAACCCGGCTTGCCCACTGCAGCGTCGATCAACTCAAGCACTGCACGTGGGGTTTTGAATCAACTGATCGGCACGCCGCTTTCCGAGAATACTTATCGGGAGCGGCTTGCCTGCATGATCGCCGATCCGAGCATTACCTCCTGGCAGGCGCTGACGCGTGATCCTGGGCAGTTGCAACGATTGCAGGACAATGAGCGGCTGCGGTGGGCCGACCCGGCTGCGGCTGACGAAACCTTGCCGACACTTGCACAGGCTCTGGGCAAGAAAAATGTCTGGCTGCCCGAGGTGGATAACCTCAATGCCAACATACTGAAGCACCTGACCGCACAGGTGGCAGAAAAATACCTGACGCAATTCCAGTCCATTCTTCAAGACCCGGCACCTGCCTTGTTGCAGGATGTCTCGATAGTTCGGGGTGCGCCATCAGCGGGTAAAACCACCTTTCTCACCGGCCAGTTCGCGCTCAACACCGATGTTGTCAAGAACATGATCCAAAACCGTATGCCCGGCACGAGCATGTTGCAGGTGCACGACCAGGGCGCGGCGTTGGTTCAGCAGTTCATGAGCCCCATGGAAAAGCGCCTGGGGCAGCCACTGACGCGGGATGCGTTGTACCTGTGGCCAAACGATTTCAACCAGAAAATCGCCGATATCGCACGCTTGAGCCAGGAACCCAAGTTGCATTTCCACGATATCCAGGTGGACCTCGCGACTTTGTGCTGTCGGATTCTCAAGCGCGGCACCGATGAGGCGGTGATGGACTTCAATGTCCTGAGCCAGTTTTTCAGTGCCGGTCTGGAGCATCGTGGCCCGAGTATCGAGTCGGTCAAGAACAGTCAGGACAGGCTTAAGGAGTATTCACTGTCGGCCTGGAACGGTCAGCAGAATGTGCTCGTTGCTCAACGCGCACCCGGTGCCAAGGATTTTGTGATCAAGGATCAAGCCCTGTTCGATAAGGTCACTGCCCGGGATAGCCGTTCCGTACAGGCAGAGGTAGAGCGTGTTCGCAACACCGTGATTAACGCGCCGTTCATCGAGGCCTTCAGCGCTCCACTTACGCCTGCGCAGGCGAGTGCGTTTGGTGCGGCATTGCGGCGGTATGAGGGGCAGACGTTCGAGCAGGCGTTGAAACAGCACGCTCAGCGCAAGCCGGTTGCCACCTCGGTAGCGGCCCGCGTGTTGGCCAGTGTGGTGCCGGGCTGATTCAGTAGTCATCCCCGCGTTCGGTCACGTCGCGCTCTACCGGCGCGGCGTGCGGGTCATACCCTACCGGGAACTTGCCCTTCAGCGTCCAGGCAAACGCAATGATCTCGGCAATCGTGCGGTACAGCTCTTCCGGGATACTGTCGCCCAGCTCCATCCGCGCCAGCAGCTTCACCAGCTCGGCGTTTTCATAGATCGGCACTTCATTTTCCCGCGCCAGCTTCAGGATGGCTTCGGCCAGGGCATCGTCGCCCTTGGCGGTCAGGGTCGGCGCCTGCTGGCCGTCGTACTTGAGGGCAATCGCCTGGCGCGGTGGGTTGGCGTTTTTCATGCAGTTTCATCCACCCAGCGTTGCTCCAGTCCGGTCTTCGGCCCGCGCGGCGGCGTGCCGAGGTGGCAATCGAGGTCGCCGACATTGATGCCCGATGTCACCAGGCGCTCGCGCAAGCTGCCCAAGTGACTCTCGATCAAACTGGCGGTGAACGGCCGCGAGGCCCATAGCTGGCTGGACAGTTTGCCCTGGCTTAATTGCGCCTGCACCTGCAGCGGCCCCAGCGGCTCCATGTCGAAAGCCAGTTCGACGCGCCAGAGCATCTGCTTGGCGTCCTTTTTCTCTTTGCGCTCAGGCTGATCCTTGTCCGGCGCCGGCTCTTCGCGCTGGAACTTGACCTGCAACGGCACGATGTCTTGCAACGTGCGCATGGGGATCTCCAACTGCCAGGTGGTTTGCAGGCGGCCATCAGCGGTGGTGCCGGTCTGTTCCAGGCTCGACAGCTGATGGCTCTGCAACCGCGAGATGGCACCAGCGGCCAGGCGCAGCAGGTTTTCCAGGTCGCCTTCGCCTTCCAGTTTCGCCATCAGCCGCTCGGGCAGCGGGAAGCCTGCGGGTATCTGTCGGGCGCTGACCTGGCCGAGGGTGCTCAAAGGGCTGCGCACGAAGTTGGGCAGCACTTGGGCCAGGGTGTTGGCAGCGAGGATGGCATTGATGTTGGTGCTGGCGGGCAGGGCCGGCAGCAAGTCGGCGACCAGGCGCAGCAAGGCGCCTTTCATGTCCAGCGGTGGGATTTGCGGGTTTTGCCCGGCGAGTAGCTTGGCTTCCAGAAAGGCACCGCTGTTCTGGATGACTTGCGCCAATACCTTGGGATTGCTGACCTGCGCCAGGTCGGGCAGGGCAGCGAGTAAACGCTCGGCGGCGCCGCGCAGCTCGGCGGAAGTACTGTCGCCGCGTGGCAGGTTCTGCAGCGCAGTGAAGACGGCATCCAGCGAGCCCTGGCGACTTTGCTGGGTCGACAGTTGTTGGGTGACGGCCAACTGATCCTTGAGTCCGCTCAACGGCACAAAGCTTAAAGTCTGCGCGTTCTGTACCACGGCACTGAGCAGGCTGCCGACGCGCAACGGCTGCGGGCTCTCCACGGTCAGGGTCGCGCCGGTCAGTGCGCTGTTGAGCACGGTCACCAGCGAGCGATAGATCGCCGGTTGCGCCGTGCCCTGGGGCAACATCTGGGTGGTCAGCACCTTGGCCTGAAGCAGCGTGCCCACCGGCATCTCGTTCGTGTCGATGCGGGTGAGGGCGGCGACATTGGCGCTCAAGGCCTGTTGCAGGCTGAGGGTCAGGTTGCCGGTGGGCGTCTGGCTCACCGCCACATTGCTGCCCAACGGCAGCGGCTGTGGGCTGCTGGCCTGCACCAGCGTCTGACGGCCGCCTTCAAGGGTCAACTTGAGCAGCAACTGAAAGGCTTCACCGCCTTGTTTCAGGGCGATGACTTCGGCGTTCGCGGTTTTCCCAGGGTCGATCAGGCCGATCTGCGGCTCCAGCAGTTTCAGCAACTCGCCGGCCGCAGGCGCAGGGCCGGGCCCGGCTGCCGGGGCGGGTGGAAGCGTAGGAAGGTTGATCTCACCGGTCATCGCGCGCATGGTCTCTGGGGAAATTGCCCTCTTTAGAGTAGGGCATCACATGTATAATGCCGCCCGTCTGCAAAGAGAGCGGTAAAAACCTCACAACTATTTGATCCAGCTCTCTAAAATCGGTCGCCAAAGCCGTTATTGTGCATTTCTCTTTAACGGCCGCTGCACCGCCGACTTGAACCGTAAAGGCCCGCGATCTTTTGACCAGCCCTCTTCTTGAAGCCGTAGCGCTCTCCTGTGAACGCGACCTGCGCCTGCTGTTCGAGCACCTCGAACTGCGGCTGGCGGGCGGCGACATGGTGCAGGTCAGCGGCCCCAACGGCAGCGGCAAGACCAGTTTGCTGCGCCTGTTGGCCGGGCTGATGCAGCCGACGGCAGGCGAAGTTCGGCTCAATGGCAAGCCCCTCCACGAACAACATACCGAACTTGCGCGCAACTTGATCTGGATCGGCCACGCCGCCGGCATCAAGGACGTGCTCACCGCCGAAGAAAACCTCAGCTGGCTCAGCGCCCTGCATCATCGCGCGTCGCGCGACGCCATTTGGCAGGCTCTGTCCGCTGTCGGCCTCAAGGGTTTTGAAGACGTTCCCTGCCACACCTTGTCCGCCGGCCAGCAGCGCCGCGTGGCCCTGGCGCGTCTGTACCTGCCGGGCCCGCCGCTGTGGATTCTCGACGAACCGTTCACCGCTCTCGACAAACAAGGCGTGGCTCAGTTGGAAGAACACCTGGCCCGACATTGCGAGCGGGGCGGTCTGGTCGTTCTCACGACCCACCACACGTTGGCGCGTATGCCCGCCGGCTACCGTGATCTTGACCTGGGGCGGTGGTCGGCATGAGTGTATTCGCCCTGTTAGTCGCTCGTGAAGCGCGCCTGCTCTGCCGTCGCCCGGCTGAACTGGCCAACCCGCTGGTGTTCTTCGCGATTGTCATCGCGCTGTTCCCGTTGGCGGTCGGCCCCGAGACTAAACTGTTGCAAACCTTGTCCCCAGGACTGGTGTGGGTGGCTGCGCTTTTATCGGTCCTGCTCTCGCTGGACGGGCTGTTTCGCAGTGATTTTGAAGACGGTTCCCTGGAACAGTGGGTCCTTTCGTCGCACCCTCTGCCACTTCTGGTACTGGCCAAGGTACTGGCACACTGGGCTTTTTCCGGCTTGGCGCTAGTCTTGCTCTCGCCACTGCTGGCGATGATGCTGGGCTTGCCCGTCGAATGCCTGCCGGTGTTGCTCCTGTCCTTGTTGCTCGGTACGCCGGTGCTCAGCCTGTTGGGGGCGGTGGGCGCAGCGTTGACCGTGGGCTTGAAGCGGGGTGGCCTGTTACTGGCCCTGTTGATTCTGCCTCTGTATATCCCGGTGTTGATCCTGGGCAGCGGTGCTTTGCAGGCCGCGCTCATGGGCATGCCGGCGACCGGTTACCTCTTGTGGCTTGGTAGCCTGACCGCCCTGGCGGTAACCCTGACACCCTTTGCTATAGCGGCCGGCCTGAAGATCAGCGTCGGCGAATAATGAGGTCTGGTTAAGCGTTGTCTTAACCAGTAAAGACCCTAAGCTTTTCGCAACGACGAAAAGCTACCGTGATGGAAACAGCAATGAACTGGACCTGGTTTCACAAGCTCGGCTCGCCCAAATGGTTCTATGGCATCAGCGGCAAGCTGCTGCCGTGGTTGAGCGTCGCCGCCGTGTTGCTGATTGGCATCGGCCTGGTCTGGGGCCTGGCCTTCGCGCCGCCGGATTACCAGCAAGGCAACAGCTTTCGCATCATCTATATCCACGTTCCCGCCGCGATGCTGGCCCAGTCCTGCTACGTGATGCTGGCGGTGTGCGGCATCGTCGGCCTGGTGTGGAAGATGAAGCTCGCGGACGTGGCCCTGCAATGCGCCGCGCCCATCGGTGCGTGGATGACCGCCGTGGCGCTGGTCACCGGTGCGATCTGGGGCAAACCCACCTGGGGCTCGTGGTGGGTGTGGGATGCACGACTAACGTCCATGTTGATCCTGCTGTTCCTGTACTTCGGTCTGATTGCCCTGGGCAACGCGATCAGCAATCGTGACAGCGCGGCCAAGGCTTGCGCGGTGCTGGCGATTGTCGGCGTGATCAACATCCCGATCATCAAATACTCGGTGGAGTGGTGGAATACCCTGCACCAGGGCGCCACCTTCACCCTCACCGAAAAACCGGCGATGCCGGTAGAGATGTGGGCGCCGCTGCTATTGATGGTGCTGGGGTTCTACTGCTTCTTCGGCGCGGTGCTGCTGATGCGCATGCGCCTCGAAGTGCTCAAGCGTGAAGCCCGCGCCAGCTGGGTCAAGGCCGAAGTGCAAAACAGCCTGGGAGCGCGCGCATGAGTTTTGCTTCTTTCAGCGAGTTTCTCGCCATGGGCCATCACGGCCTCTATGTCTGGACGGCCTATGGCATCTGCCTGGCGGTGCTGGCCCTCAACGTCGCCGCGCCGATCCTGGCCCGCAAGCGTTACCTGCAACAAGAGGCGCGTCGTCTGCGCCGGGAGACCGATAAGTGAATCCGCTGCGTAGAAAGCGTCTGTTGATCATCCTTGCCATCCTGGCCGGCGTTGGCATTGCCGTGGCCCTGGCCTTGAGTGCTCTGCAGCAGAACATCAACCTGTTCTACACCCCGACCCAGATCGCCAATGGCGAAGCCCCTGTCGATACACGGATTCGCGCCGGCGGCATGGTGGAGCAAGGCTCGCTGAAGCGTTCCGGTGATTCCCTCGACGTGACCTTCGTTGTCACCGACTTCAACAAAGCCGTGACCATCACCTATCGCGGCATCCTCCCGGACTTGTTCCGCGAAGGCCAAGGTATCGTCGCCCTGGGCAAGCTCAACGCCGACGGCGTGGTGGTGGCCGATGAAGTGCTGGCCAAGCACGATGAGAAATACATGCCGCCGGAAGTCACCAAGGCCCTGAAAGACAGCGGCCAATCCGCGCCAACGCCTGCCAAGGAGGGCTAAGCCATGACGTCCGCACTGTTTATTCCGGAGCTGGGCCAGTTGGCGATGATCCTCGCCCTGTGCTTTGCCGTCGTCCAGGCCGTGGTGCCGCTGCTCGGCGCCTGGCGCGGCGACCGCCTGTGGATGAGCCTGGCGCAACCGGCGGCCTGGGGCCAATTTGCGTTCCTGTTGTTCGCCTTTGGCTGCCTGACCTACGCCTTCATGACTGACGATTTTTCCGTCGCCTACGTCGCCAATAACTCCAATACCGCTTTGCCCTGGTACTACAAATTCAGCGCCGTGTGGGGCGCCCACGAAGGTTCGCTGCTGCTGTGGGCGCTGATTCTCGGCGGCTGGACCTTTGCCGTGTCGGTGTTCTCGCGCCAACTGCCGCAAGTCATGCTGGCGCGGGTGCTGGCGGTGATGGGCATGATCAGCATCGGCTTCCTGCTGTTCCTGATCATGACGTCCAACCCGTTCAGCCGCATCCTGCCGCAGATTCCTACGGACGGGCATGACCTCAACCCGCTGCTGCAAGACATCGGCCTGATCGTGCACCCGCCGATGCTCTACATGGGTTACGTCGGTTTCTCGGTGGCCTTCGCCTTCGCCATCGCCGCCCTGCTCGGCGGGCGTCTCGATGCGGCCTGGGCGCGCTGGTCGCGACCGTGGACCATCGTCGCCTGGGCGTTCCTCGGGATTGGTATCACGCTTGGCTCCTGGTGGGCTTATTACGAACTCGGCTGGGGCGGCTGGTGGTTTTGGGACCCGGTGGAAAACGCCTCCTTTATGCCATGGCTGGTGGGCACGGCGCTGATTCACTCGCTGGCCGTCACCGAAAAACGTGGCGTGTTCAAAAGCTGGACCGTGTTGCTGGCCATCGCGGCATTTTCCCTCAGCCTGCTTGGCACTTTCCTAGTGCGTTCGGGCGTGCTGACCTCCGTGCATGCGTTCGCCTCCGACCCGGAACGTGGTGTGTTCATCCTGATCTTCCTGCTGTTTGTGGTCGGTGGCTCCCTGACGCTGTTTGCCCTGCGCGCGCCAGTGGTCAAGAGCCAGGTCGGTTTCAACCTGTGGTCGCGGGAAACCCTGTTGCTGGGCAATAACCTGGTGCTGGTAGTGGCCGCGTCGATGATCCTGCTCGGCACGCTGTACCCGTTGGTACTGGATGCCCTGAGCGGCGCCAAACTGTCCGTCGGCCCGCCGTACTTCAACGCGTTGTTCATTCCATTGATGGGCTTGTTGATGGTGGTGATGGCCGTCGGCGTGCTGGTGCGCTGGAAAGACACCCCGGTGAAATGGCTGGCGGGCATGCTGATGCCGGTGCTGCTGGGCAGCGTGGTTTTGGCGGTGTTCGCCGGGTTTGCCTACGGCGACTTCAACTGGGCCGTACTCGCCACCTTCCTGCTCGCCGCCTGGGTATTGCTGGCCGGCGTGCGCGACCTCTTCGACAAGACCCGCCACAAAGGCCTGATCAAAGGCCTGCCAACCCTGACCCGCAGCTACTGGGGCATGCAGATCGCCCATATCGGCATCGCCGTGTGTGCCCTAGGCGTGGTGCTCTCCAGCCAGAACAGCGCCGAGCGCGACCTGCGCCTGGCGCCGGGTGAGTCCATGGACCTGGCCGGTTACCACTTCATCTTCGAGGGTGCCAAGCACTTCGAAGGGCCGAATTTCACGTCGGACAAAGGCACGGTGCGCGTCGTCCGTAACGGTAAGGAAATCGCTGTGCTGCACCCGGAAAAACGCCTGTACACCGTGCAGAGTTCGATGATGACCGAAGCCGGCATCGACGCCGGTTTCACCCGCGACCTGTATGTGGCGTTGGGCGAACCCTTGGGCGACGGCGCCTGGGCCGTGCGCGTGCACGTCAAACCGTTCGTTCGTTGGATCTGGTTCGGCGGCCTGCTCACCGGTTTCGGTGGTTTGCTGGCCGCGCTGGACCGGCGTTATCGGGTCAAGGTCAAGAGCCGGGTGCGTGAAGCGCTGGGCCTGCAAGGAGCGGCGGTATGAAGCGTTGGTTGATGGTTGTGCCGCTGGCGATGTTTCTGCTGGTGGCCGTGTTCCTTTACCGCGGTCTGTACCTGGACCCGGCCGAGCTGCCTTCGGCGATGATCGGCAAACCGTTCCCAGCGTTTTCGTTGCCGACCGTGCAGGGCGATAAAACCCTTACCCAGGCCGACCTGCTGGGCAAACCGGCACTGGTCAACGTGTGGGGCACCTGGTGCATCTCCTGCCGCGTCGAACACCCGGTGCTGAATAAGCTCGCTGAGAAGGGCGTAGTGATCTACGGCATCAACTACAAGGACGACAATGCGGCGGCCTTGAAGTGGCTGGCCGAGTTCCACAACCCGTACCAGCTGGATATCCGTGATGAAGACGGCAACCTCGGCCTGAACCTCGGCGTCTATGGCGCCCCGGAAACCTTCTTCATCGATGCCAAAGGCGTGATCCGCGACAAGTACGTCGGCGTGATCGACGAGGTGGTGTGGCGCGAGCAACTGGCCGCCAAGTACCAGGCGCTGGTCGATGAGGCCAAGCCATGAAGCGTCTGTTAGCCGCTGCGGTGCTGGCGCTTGGACTGGTCGGCGTCGCCCACGCCGCCATCGACACCTACGAATTCGCCAAGGACGGTGACCGCGAGCGCTTTCGCGAATTGACCAAGGAACTGCGCTGCCCCAAGTGCCAGAACCAGGACATCGCCGACTCCAACGCACCCATCGCCGCCGACCTGCGCAAAGAGATTTTCCGCATGCTGGGGGAGGGCAAGGACAACCAGCAGATCATCGACTTCATGGTCGACCGCTACGGTGATTTCGTGCGCTACAAACCGGCCCTCACCGGCAAGACCGCGCTGCTGTGGTTCGGCCCTGCCGGACTGTTGTTGGCGGGCGTGGTGGTGATGGCGGTGATCGTGCGCCGCCGCCGCGCCGCGCCGACTGACGGTTCCGACGCGCTGTCCTTAGATGAGCGTAAACGCCTCGACCAATTGCTGGACACCAAGACTGATGATTGATTTCTGGCTCGCAGCCGGTTTGCTGCTTCTGATTGCCCTGAGTTTCCTGCTGATCCCTATACTGCGCGGCCGTCGTGCCCAGCGTGAAGAGGATCGCACCGCGCTGAACGTTGCGCTCTACCAAGAACGAGTGGCCGAGTTGCAAGTGCAGCAGGACGAAGGCGTGCTCAACGCCGCTCAACTCGACACGGGCCGAGCCGAAGCCGCCCGCGAATTGCTGGCCGACACCGAAGGCGTGGAAAAAACCCGCGAATCGCGCCTGGGCAAGCCATTGCCATTTTTGGCGGCGTTTTTGGTGCCTGTCCTGGGCGTTGCGCTGTACCTGCATTACGGCGCCAGCGACAAGGTTGAATTGACCCGCGAATTCTCCCAGCCGCCAGTGTCTATGGAAGACATGACCCAGCGCCTGGAGCGCGCCGCCGCCGCCCAGCCGGACTCGGCGGAAGGCCTGTACTTCCTCGGTCGCGCCTACATGGCCCAGGACCGTTCCGCCGATGCGGCCAAAGTCTTCGAACGCACCGTAGCGCTGGCCGGACGCCAGCCGGAACTGCTCGGCCAGTGGGCCCAGGCGCAATACTTTGCCGACAATAAACAGTGGTCGCCCAAGGTTCAGGCGCTGACCGATGAAGCGTTGAAGCTGGATCCGAAGGAAGTCACCAGCCTTGGTCTGCTCGGTATCGCGGCGTTTGAAGGCCAGCGTTATCAGGAAGCGATCGACTACTGGAACCGGCTGTTGGCGCAACTGCCACCGGAAGACAATTCCCGTGCAGCCCTGCAAGGTGGCATTGATCGTGCAGCTGAGAAGCTGAAAGAAAACGGCGGCACCGTCGCCCCTCAAAAAGCCGCGATGAAAGTTCGGGTGGATCTGAGCGCCGACGTGAAGGCCAAAGCCCTGCCCACTGACAGCGTATTCATCTTCGCCCGCGCGGTCTCCGGCCCACCGGCGCCATTGGCGGCCAAGCGCGTCACCGTCGCCGAGCTGCCGATCACCGTCGAACTCGGCGATGCCGACGCGATGATGCCGCAATTGAAACTGTCCAACTTCCCCGAAGTCCAACTGGTTGCGCGCATATCCCGGGCTGGTGTTCCGACCGCTGGCGAATGGATCGGCCGCAGCCAACCCTTGGCCAGCAGCACCACTGCCGTGCAGCAGCTGACCATCGACAGTCCGGACAAGTAATCGAGGAAACGCCTATGACCGCATTTGCACGCATCACCTTGCTCAGCCTGGTACTTGGCCTGAGCGCTTGTGCGGTCCACCGCCCACCTCCCGCGCCCACCGGCCCGACCATTCCTCCGTCAGGCCCGTCGACCCAGCCGAGCACCAAGCCCTCGGGCCCGGTGACTCCAGCGCCGAAACCCGTGCCGACCAAATCGCCGACCTTCGCCCCACCACCGGGCGCTGCCAGCCACTGGGACGGCAAGATGCAGGTGTATGTGCTGGAAGAACAGCCCGACACCTTTTACCGCCAGCGCACGTATTACCGCTGGAGCAACGGTTGGAGCCGCTCGATCAGCCCGAACGGGCCGTGGGAAGAGACCGACGTGCAAGGCGTGCCGCCGGGACTGAGCAAGCAATACGCACAATGACAAAAGGCGACCTTAGGGTCGCCTTTTTCATGCCTGTGAAACACGTTCTCCAATCCAATGAAGATCACCTGTGGGAGCCGGGCTTGCCCGCGATGGCGGCGTGTCAGGCACCGAATCTGCGCGACGGCAAGATCGTCGACCTCGCCGAAGGCCGTAGCCAGTTGCTCCAGGCCCAAGACCTGGGCGGCGATTTCCTCTTGCCGGGCCTGGTGGAGCTGCACACCGACAACCTGGAAAAACACATGACCCCGCGCCCCGGCGTGGACTGGCCGTCGACCTCGGCCGTGCTCAGCCACGATGCGCAGATCATCGCAGCGGGCATCACCACGGTGCTCGATGCCAACTCCCTGGCGTACAGCGACCGTTATCGCGCCGCCATCGTCGAGCATTGCCTGGCGCGCGGCCTGTCCGTCGCCAGCCACGACGATGCGACATTGGCCCATGTGCAAGAGTCGGCGCGCTACGGCATGACCATCGCCGAACTCCCCACTACCCTGGAAGCGGCGAAGGGCTGCCAGGCGCTGGACATGAAAGTGTTGATGGGCGCGCCGAACGTGGTGCGCGGCGGGTCGCACTCAGGTAATGTGGCCGCCGCCGGCCTGGCGGCCGAGGGATTGCTGGATATACTTTCCAGCGACTATTACCCGGCCAGCCTCTTGCAGGCAGCCTTCGTGCTGGCGGACCAGCAGGACGACGGCGACCTGTCGCGAGCGGTCAAGATGATCAGCCTGGCGCCAGCAAAAGCTGCCGGCCTGGGCGATCGCGGCGAAATCGCCATCGGCCTGCGTGCCGACCTGGTCCAGGCCCGCAGCCGCGAAGGGCTGCCTGTGGTGCAACAAGTATGGCGACAAGCGAAGAGGGTGTTTTGATGGCAGGCAGGTTGATCTATCTCATCGGGCCCTCCGGCTCGGGCAAGGACAGCCTGCTGGATGCTGCACGCCCACGCCTGGCCGAGCGCGGTTGCCGCGTCGTGCGCCGCGTTATCACCCGCTCGGCGGAAGCGGTGGGCGAGGCGGCGCAAGGGGTCAGCCCGGAGCAGTTCGCCGCGCTGCAGGCCGAGGGTGCATTTGCCCTCAGCTGGCAGGCGAATGGCTTGTCGTATGGCATTCCCAAGGAGATCGACGAGTGGCTGGCGGCGGGGGACGACGTGCTGGTCAACGGTTCGCGCGCGCACCTGGCACAGACGCGCGCGCGTTATCCGACGTCGCTGGTGTTGCTGTTGACGGTAGATCAGGCGGTGTTGCGCCAGCGTTTGATCGCACGCGGGCGTGAGGCCCTGGCGGATATCGAGGAGCGTCTGGCACGCAATACGCGGTTCACCGCTGAGTTGATCGCGGGGCATGGGGCGGGGTTGTTCATACTGGACAACTCCGGGCCGCTGGAACATACGGTCGAACGCCTGTTGTGCTGCCTCGACCACGGGCACTCGGCATGCGCCTGACGCTGCTCGGCACCGGTGACGCGCGGCAAGTCCCGGTGTACGGCTGCGAATGCCCCGCGTGCGGTCTGGCGCACAGCGACGAAAGCCTGCGCCGCCGCCCGTGCAGTGCACTGATCGAATGCGGCGACCAGCGCTGGCTGATCGACAGCGGTTTGCCCGACCTCACCGAACGCTTCCCGCCGCGCAGCTTCAACGGGATTTTCCAGACCCACTACCACGCCGATCATGCCCAGGGTTTGCTGCACCTGCGCTGGGGGCACGGGTGGGTGATTCCGGTGCACGGCCCAGCGGATCCGGAGGGGTTGTCGGACTTGTACAAGCATCCGGGCATCCTGGATTTCAGCCAGCCCTTTGCCGAGTTTGAAACACGCCAATTTGGCGAGTTGAGCGTCACAGCGTTGCCGTTGCAGCATTCCAAGCTAACCCTGGGCTACCTGCTGGAAGGCGAGGGGCGACGCATCGCCTACCTCACCGACACCGTCGGCCTGCCACCGAAGACCCTGGCCTGGTTGCAACGCGAACCGCTGGACGTGCTGGTGCTGGATTGCTCCATGCCGCCGCAGCCGCAAGCGCCGCGAAATCACAATGACCTGACGCTGGCGTTGCAGAGCATTGAGGAAACCGGTGCGCAATTGGGGGTCCTGACCCATGTGGGGCATACGTTGGATGCGTGGTTGCTGGAGCATCGCCACGCGTTGCCACGGCATGTCACGGTCGGCCGGGATGGCCGGATCATCTGAACACCCTCCAACCCCGCAGGAGCCGGCTTGCCGGCGCTACACCATTAAACCTTCAACGTATTCGATAAACGCCTTGGCACTCGGCATTCGACCCGTCGGTAATACCGCCCAGAGATCCTTCGGCGGGAGTTCCCAGTCGGTCAACACGGCCTTCACCTCACCCCTGGCCAATTCCGGGCCGAACATCCATTCGGACGTCATCGCCAGGCCGTGGTGGGCGAGCACGCCAGCGCGCAAGCCTTCGGAAGAAGTGACGCGCAAGCGCCCGCGAGCAGCTATGGCCTGCTCGTGAGGGCCTTGTTTGAAGGGCCAGAGCGGGCTCTCCCCGAGGCTGTAGATCACGGCCTGGTGGTTGAGGATATCCGCCGGGCTTTGTGGCTCGCCGAAACGTTCGAAGTAGGCTGGTGTGCCGAACACCCGGCTTGGGCTTTGGCCAAGCCGGCGAGCAGTGAGACCGGAATCACTCAAGTTGCCGATACGCAAGGCGACGTCGATGCCGTCTTCAACCAGGTTGAGGATGCGGTCGTCGAGCAACACGTCGATGTTCAGGCCAGGGTGCTGGTCAAGGAAGGGTCCCAGGTTGGGAATGATCCGCATACGGGAGAATGTCACGCCGGCGCTGACCCGCAGGTTGCCCGTTAATCCTGCGCCCGCTCCCCGGGCGGCCTCGTCAGCTTCGTCGGCTTCGAAAATCGCGCTCTTGGCTTTTTCGAAAAACGCCAGGCCTGCCTCGGTGGGCGTCAGACCCCTGGTCGAACGCAGCACCAACCGCACGGCCAGGCGTGCTTCCAATTGCGCGATGCTTTTGGACACGGCGGGTTGGCCGATGCCCAGGCGCTTGGCAGCGGCCGAGAAGGAGCCGGTCTCCACGACGTGAACGAAGGTTTCCATGGCAGTGAGACGGTCCATCGGGTGTTCCTGTTGGCTGGGCGGCGCTCAAGCCTAAGGCGATGGGCTGCCGGTGTCATGCGTTTCCCGTGTTGTACTTTCAATATTCAGTAAAACAGCCGTCAGTCAGGGGTGTGAATTTTGTGCTTGAGTAAAGATAACTCTAGGGTTACTTTTATTCAGGCCAAGCCAAGGAGGCTCGGGTGCAAAGCAGGTTATTGATCAAGGAACTGCAAGAGGCAGGTTGGGTGCTGGATCGGGTCACGGGAAGTCATCATATTTTTACTCATCGCTATAGCCCGTACACCCTTCCAGTGCCCCATCCAAAGAAAGACTTGCCGCTGGGCACCGTCAGAAGCATCAGGAAACGCGCCGGCTTGTTTCAGTTTTAAGGAGAACACTCATGCAATACCCAATCTGTATCGAATGGGGCGATGACTTCACCGCCACCGGTATCCAGATCCCCGATATCCCAGGCGCAGTCACCGCCGGGGACAGTTTTGAAGAGGCCTACAACGCCGCAGTCGAAGTCGCGCACATCATGCTTCAAGAGATTGCCGCAGAAGGCGGGACGATTCCGATGCCGACGTCGGTGGCCAACCATCACGCGCACGAGGACTACGCTGGCATGGGCTGGGGGATGTTGGAGCTGGACATCTCGCCCTACTTGGGCAAGACCGAGAAGGTCAATGTGACCTTGCCCGGTTACGTCATCCAGCGCATCGACCGGTATGTGCGTGAGCACAAGGTCAAGAGCCGCTCCTCCTTCCTGGCGGATGCCGCGCTGGAGAAGCTGGTGCGGTCCTGAGGGAGCGTTAAGGGATATGTCCTGACCGTTGGGAAAATCGCGTAGTTGAGCGAGAGGTGCTGTTTTAGATTTTGTTTTTCTCTCGTCAAAACAACGCGATGCCGCCCGGGCTTTGTGTTGTCAAGTGTTTCAATTACAAAGGAATTCCGGTCCCTCAAGCAGTGGCAACCGTGGCCTGACGTGAAGCACTCACGAACCGCAGCAGCGCGATCAAGGGGAACGCGCTGCCCACCAGCATCACGCCCAGCCAGCCGCCGTGTTCATACACGCTGCTGGCAATCGCGGAGCCGAAGGCGCCGCCAATGAAGATGCTGGTCATGTACAGCGCGTTCAGGCGGCTGCGGCTGTTGGCGTCGAGCGCGTAGATGGCGCGTTGGCCCAGCACCATATTCATCTGCACGCAGAAGTCCAGGACCACTCCGGTCACGGCCAGGCCAATCACGCTGTACAACGGGTGCACGAAGGCCGGCAGAAAACTCAGCGCCGCAAACAGCATGGCCAGCAACGACGCGCGGTGGGTATGGCCGGCATCGGCCAGGCGGCCGGCGATGGGCGCGGCAATGGCGCCCAGCGCGCCGACCAAAGCAAACAGCGCGATCTCGCTTTGGCTCAATCCGTGGTTGCGCGCCAGCTCCAGTGGGGCAGCGGTCCAGAACAGGCTGAAGGTGGCGAACATGCAACCCTGATAAAACGCCCGTTGGCGCAATACCGGTTGCTCACGCAACAAGGTGCCGAGGGAGCGCAGCAACTGGCCATAGGTGGCACTGTGGTCGGGTTGGCGCTTGGGGATGGTGATCAGCAACACCACACTGATAAACGCCATCAACGCCGCCGCCGCCATGAACATCGCGCGCCAGCCGAAGTGGTCCGCCACCACGCTGGACACCGGCCGAGCCAACAGGATGCCGAGCAACAGGCCACCCATAATGCTGCCGACCACGCGGCCACGGGATTCGGCGGGCGCCAGGTGCGCAGCCAGCGGGATCAGGATCTGCACCGACACCGAACTGAAGCCGATCAGCAGCGATACCAACAGGAACAGATTCGGCTGCTCGGTAAACGCCGCACCCAGCAGACTGGCGATGGCCAGTACGGTGGTGGCGATCATCAGCTTGCGGTTTTCCAACAGGTCACCCAGTGGCACCAGGAAAAACAGGCCCAGGGCGTAACCGATCTGCGTCAAGGAGACGATCAGGCTGGCCATCGCAGGCGTGAGGCCGATGTCCGGCGCGATCAGCTCGATGATCGGTTGGGCATAGTAGATATTGGCAACGATGGCGCCGCAGCAAAACGCAAACAGCATCACCATGCTCCGGGTCATGGTGGTTGTAGCGTGGGAGGTAGCGTTCATGGTGTTCTCATAAATGCGAAGGAAAGTGGGGCGAGCCTAAAGACAACACCGTAGCCCGGGTAGGCCGCTGGCAGTGATAACACTCATGCCCGGTAATGATGAGTGAATCGTTAACTTTCTGCGCGAAGGGTAATGATACATTCAGAAACAACTGCCGAAACAGGAAATCCCATGAAGATCACGTTGAACAAGATGCTCCTGGCTTCCACCCTGGCCGCTGCGATGGCCGTAGGCCTGGCCCAGGCTGCCGAGGCTCCCCGCGTGGGCGTACGCGGGGCCATTACCGCGATGGAAGGCGACGCGATGCACGTCAAGGTCAACAGCGGCGAAGACGTCATCGTGCACTTGACCCCAAGCACTCAAGTGCGCGCGGTTACCCTGGCCAAGATCGATGAGATCAAGCCGGGCAGCTATATTGGCTCCGCCGCCATGCCCAACGCCGATGGCACTCTGACCGCGCTGGAAGTGCACGTCTTCCCACCGGCCATGGCCGGCACGGGCGACGGGCATCGCGCGTTCGACCTCAAAGAAGGCAGCAGCATGACCAACGGCACCGTCGGCGACCTGGTTGTGAGCAACGGGCGCACCTTGACCGTGAAGTACAAAGGCGGCGAACAGAAGATCGTGGTGCCGGAGGATGTGCCGATCGTCAACCTGGAGCCGGGGGATCGCAGTTTGCTCAAGGCGGGGGTAAAGGTGGTGTTGTTTGCGGCGCAGGGGGCGGATGGGACCATTACCGCGCAGGCCATCTCAGCCGGTAAAGATGGTGTGACACCGCCAATGTAAAGTCTGGCGCAGAACCAAATGTGGGAGCGGGCTTGCTCGCGAATGCGGTGGATCAGCCAATGAATCTGTTGACTGACACACCGCATTCGCGACCAAGCCCGCTCCCACTGTTTTACCGCGTTTATTCAGTTATTGACCGGAGTAGATCTGGTCAAACACCCCACCATCATTGAAGTGGGTCTTCTGCACCGTGCGCCAGTCACCAAAGGTCTTCTCTACCGACAGGAAGTCGACTTTCGGGAAGCGGTCGGTGTACTTGGCCAGCACCTTGGGATCACGTGGACGCAGGTAGTTGTTGGCCGCAATTTCCTGGCCTTCCGCCGACCACAGGTACTTCAGGTAGTCTTCAGCCGCCACGCGGGTGCCTTTCTTCTCGACCACTTTGTCGACCACCGATACCGGTGGCTCGGCTTCGGCGGAGACGCTTGGGTAGATCACTTCGAACTGATCGCGGCCGAATTCACGGGCGATCATTTCCGCTTCGTTTTCAAAGGTCACCAGCACGTCGCCGATCTGGTTGGTCATGAAGGTCGTGGTAGCGGCACGGCCGCCGGTGTCCAGCACTGGTGCTTGTTTGAACAGCTTGCCGACAAAGGCCTTGGCCTTGTTTTCGTCGCCGCCGTTCTTCAGCACATAGCCCCAGGCCGACAGGTAGGTGTAGCGGCCATTACCCGAGGTTTTCGGGTTGGGCACGATCACCTGCACGCCGTCTTTCAACAGATCCGGCCAGTCTTTCAGAGCTTTCGGGTTGCCTTTGCGCACGATGAATACGGTGGCGGAGGTGAACGGTGCGCTGTTGTTCGGCAGGCGGGTGACCCAGTTGTCCGGCACCAGTTTGCCGTTGTCGACCAACGCGTTGATGTCGGTGGCCATGTTCATGGTGATCACGTCAGCCGGCAGACCGTCGATCACCGAGCGCGCTTGTTTGCTGGAGCCGCCGAAGGACATCTGCAGGGTCAGTTTGTCGTTCGGGTGCTCGGCTTCCCAGTGCTTCTGGAACGCAGCGTTGTAGTCCTTGTAGAAATCGCGCATCACGTCGTAGGAGACGTTGAGCAGTGTGACGGGGGCGGCCTGGACGGCGCCCGCCAGGGCAAGGCCGGCGGCCAGGAGGGAGGCGCTAACGAGTTTTTTCACTGCTCATTCCTTGTTGTTCGAGAAGGTGGTCGATTGAGTAGGGGCAATTTGCCAGCGACTATAGCGGGCGCCGCATAGACGTTTAAAGATTAAAACGTACTTTGCTTATTCCACTTTACGGAAAAGGTTACTCCCGCAGCGCGAGCAGAAGGCGGCATTCGGCTCATGGCTGTTCTTCTTGCACACTGGGCAGTCGGTTTGCAGCTGTTCGCCGCGCATGGCACTCGCCAGCTCAGCGGTGAAAATCCCGGTGGGCACGGCAATGATCGAATAACCGGTGATCATCACCAGCGACGAGATCACCTGGCCCAGCGGCGTCTTTGGCACGATGTCGCCAAAGCCCACGGTGGTCAGGGTCACGATGGCCCAGTAGATGCCCTTGGGAATGCTGGTAAAGCCATGCTCCGGGCCTTCGATCACGTACATCAAGGTGCCGAACACGGTCACCAGGGTGCACACGCTGACCAGGAACACCACGATCTTCTGCTTGCTGCCGCGCAGCGCCGCCATCAGGTAGTTGGCCTGCTTGAGGTACGGGCTGAGCTTGAGCACGCGGAAGATCCGCAACATCCGGATGATGCGGATGATCAGCAGGTACTGCGCGTCGCTGTAATACAGCGCGAGGATGCCGGGGACGATGGCAAGCAAATCCACCAGCCCATAAAAGCTGAAGGCATAGCGTAACGGCTTCGGCGAGCAATACAGGCGCAACCCGTATTCGATCAGGAAGATCAGCGTGAAGCCCCATTCGATATAGGCCAGCACATCGGCGTAGTTCTGGTGTATCTGGTCGATGCTGTCGAGCATCACGATCACCAGGCTGGCGAGGATGATCAGCAGTAAGATGCCGTCAAAGCGCCGCCCGGCGACCGTGTCACTTTGAAAAACCATGACGTAGAGCCGCTGGCGCCAGTCGTTGTTGCTGTCCATAAATCCCGCCTGAAACGAAGTTCGAGCAAGCCTAGGGGGATTCGAAGGGCCTGTCCATGCGGGGTTTCTGAAGCACGCGACCGCCTGCGCGCACCAGCCAGCAGGCGAGGATGAACGGTGCGGTCAATGCCGGCAGGTGCAGGGCGGCGAAGCCTGGGGTGAGAAGGATCGCCAGCAGGATGCCGAGCAGCGGCAACCAGGGGTGGCGACGCACCTGGCTCAGGGCCAGCGCCGCCAATGCCGGGTTGTAGCTGTGCAGGCCGAGCAGGGCGCTGGCGGGTTCTTGCAGCCACAGCGCTATCAGCACGCCGGCGGTGGAGCCGACCAAGGCCCATACGGCGGCGCGGCGGTTGGCCAGCCACAGGCCCAGTGCAATCAAGGCACCGGCCACTGGCTGGTTCAGCAGCATGATTTGCGCCAGCCCGGTGAAGGGCGCGGTGAGCGCGGCCAGGGTGTCGGGTTCGCTCAGGCTAAAGGTGCTGTCAGGCACTGTGCCTATCAGCAACCAGCCGAGCAGGACAAACGGCGCGGTATAGGCCGGCAAGTCATCCGGCTGGCTGGCGTGCTTCAACCATTGCCGCGTGAGGATCGCACTCAAGCCGCCGCCCGCCAGGATCAGCGGCGGCAGCAAGGCCGACCAGGCGAAGTGCTGGCTGATCAACAAGCCCAGCAGCACGCCGTTGTAGCTATACAACCCGGCCTGGCGCTCGGCCTTGGGATAGCCCCGGCGCTGGGCCGTGAGCAAGCCCGCGACGCCACCCAACAAGGCGCCGCCGAGCAAGGTCGGCGCGCCGATCAGGATCGCCAGCAGGCACAGCAGGCCGCACAGCGGCTGGCGTTGCAGGAAGATCTGGCTGAAGCCGTTGAGCAGCGCTTCGGCCCAGTCGGGGCAGGTGGGGTTGTGCATGGTGGTTAGTCAGTGAGACTGAGTTGCCCCCATCGCAGGCAAACCAGCTCCCACATTTGACTGTGTTCGCAGATCAAAATGTGGGAGCCGGGCTTGCCCGCGATGGGGCCCGAACAGGCGCTAGATCAATGTCTCTATACGCAAAGAGTTCGTCGACCCCGGCTGCCCAAACGGCACTCCGGCGGTAATCACCAACGTATCCCCACGCTCCGCCATCCCCTGTGCCTGGGCAATCTCCAGCGCGGTGGAACACACCTCATCCACCTGGCGCAGCCGATCATTGACCACCGAATGCACGCCCCAGGCCACGCTCAACCGCCGCGCAGTGGAGAGGTTGGGCGTGAGGTTGAGGATCGGCGCTACCGGCCGTTCCCGCGCCGCGCGCAGGCTGGAGCTGCCCGACTCGCTGTAGTTCACCAGCACCGCTACCGGCAGGATGCTGCTGATACGGCGGATCGCGCAGCTGATGGCGTCCGATACCGTGGCATCCGCCTTCGGTCGGCTGACATCCAGTTGCGCCTGGTAATCCGGGCCGTTTTCCACCTGGCGGATGATCTTGCTCATCATCTGCACGGCTTCCAGCGGGTATTCGCCGGAGGCGGTTTCCGCCGACAGCATCACCGCGTCCGCGCCTTCGGCCACGGCATTGGCGACATCGGTGACTTCGGCACGGGTTGGTGCAGGCGAGAAGCGCATCGACTCCAGCATCTGCGTCGCCACCACCACCGGTTTACCCAGTTGGCGGCAGGTGCTGATGATGTCCTTCTGGATCTGCGGCACGCTCTCGGCGGGCACTTCAACGCCCAGGTCGCCTCTTGCAACCATGATCGCGTCGCTCAGTTCGGCGATTTCCTGCAGGCGCTGCACGGCCGAGGGTTTCTCGATCTTGGCCATGAGGAACGCCTTGTCGCCGATCAGCTCGCGGGCTTCGCGAATGTCTTCCGGGCGCTGCACGAACGACAGCGCCACCCAGTCCACACCCAGTTCCAGGCCGAAGCTCAGGTCGCGCCGATCCTTGGCGGTCAGTGGGCTCAGTTCCAGCAGTGCTTGTGGGACGTTCACGCCTTTGCGGTCCGACAATTCGCCGCCATTCAGCACGGTGGTGTCGATGGCGTCGGCATGTTTGGTGATCACCCGCAGGCGCAATTTGCCGTCGTCCAGCAGCAGGTCCATGCCGGGCTCCAGCGCCGCGATGATTTCCGGGTGAGGCAGGTTGACCCGCCGCTGGTCGCCCGGTGTTTCGTCCAGGTCCAGGCGCAACGCCTGGCCGCGCACCAGTTGCACCTTGCCCTCGGCAAAGCGTCCGACGCGCAGTTTCGGCCCTTGCAGGTCCATGAGGATGCCCAGCGGATAATTCAGCTGGCGCTCGACCTGGCGAATCCATTGGTAGCGCTGGGCATGGTCGGCGTGGTCGCCGTGGCTGAAATTGAGCCGGAAGATGTTCACCCCGGCTTCCACCAGCTCGCGGATGTCGTCGATACCGTCGGTGGCGGGCCCCAGGGTGGCGAGGATTTTGACCTTCTTGTCAGGCGTCATGTTTGGCAGTCTCAAGGATCAGGATGGCGCGGAAGTCGTTGACGTTGGTGCGCGTGGGCTCGGTGATGATCAAACCGTCGAGGGCGGCGAAATAGCCGTAGCCGTTGTTGTTATCCAACTCATCGCTGGCCGACAGTCCGAGGGCTTCGGCGCGCGAATAGCTGCACGGCGTCATGATCGCGCCGGCGTTGTCTTCCGAGCCGTCGATACCGTCGGTGTCACCGGCCAGGGCGTACACGCCGGGCAGGCCCTTGAGGCTGTCGGTGAGGCTCAACAGGAATTCCGCATTGCGCCCGCCACGGCCATTGCCGCGCACGGTCACGGTGGTTTCGCCGCCGGAGAGGATCACGCACGGCGCCGCCAGCGGCTGGCCGTGCTGCACGATCTGCCGGGCGATGCCGGCGTGTACCTTGGCCACGTCCCGCGCTTCGCCTTCGAGGTCGCCGAGGATCAACGGGCTGAACCCGGCCTGGCGGACTTTTACCGCCACCGCTTCGAGGGATTGCTGGGGGCGGGCGATCAATTGGAAGTGGCTGCGGGCGAGCACCGGGTCGCCGGGCTTGACGGTTTCCGAGGCCGGGTTCTGCAACCAGCTGCGCACCGAGGCGGGGGCGTCGATGTGGTAGCGCTTGAGAATCGCCAGGGCTTGTTGCGAGGTGCTCGGGTCGCCGACCGTGGGGCCGGACGCGATCACCGTGGCTTGGTCGCCGGGCACATCGGAAATCGCGTAGGTATAGACCGTCGCGGGCCATGCCGCTTTCGCCAATCGGCCTCCCTTGATGGCCGAGAGGTGCTTGCGCACGCAATTCATCTCGCCGATGGTCGCGCCGGATTTGAGCAGGGCTTTGTTGATGGCCTGTTTGTCGGCCAGGGTGATGCCTTCGGCGGGCAGCGCCAGCAGCGCAGAGCCACCGCCGGACAACAGGAAGATTACGCGGTCGTCTTCCGTCAGGTTGCTGATCAGTGCCAGCACGCGCTGGGCCACGGCCAGGCCGGCAGCATCGGGCACTGGGTGAGCGGCTTCGACCACTTCGATTGTCTTGCACGGCGCGCCGTGGCCGTAGCGGGTGACGACCAGGCCGGTGACTTCGCCCTGCCAGCAGTTCTCCACGACCAGCGCCATGGCGGCGGCGGCTTTGCCGGCACCGATCACGATCACACGGCCGCTGCGGTCGGCGGGCAGGTAGGGTTCAAGGACTTGCCGGGGGTGGGCGGCGTCGATGGCTGTGGCAAACAGCTCGCGAAGCAGATGTTGCGGATCGACCGACATAAGCGGGCTCCCGGGGATTCTTGTTATTAGGGGTGAGACTTGGAATAGGGATTAAAGGTGGGAGCTGGCTTGCCTGCGATAGCAGTGTGTCAGGCAGCAAATCTCTAGCTGGAAGACCGCTATCGCAGGCAAGCCAGCTCCCACACTGGATTGCATTTCAAGTGAACACTTACTTATCGCGAATCGAGAAATTCGCCATATGCTCCAGGCCCTTGATCAGCGCCGAGTGGTCCCAATTGCCGCCGCCAATCGCCGTGCAGGTGCTGAACACCTGCTGCGTACCGGCGGTATTCGGCAGGTTGATCCCCAGTTCCTTGGCACCGGCCAACGCCAGGTTGAGGTCCTTCTGGTGCAGGTTGATGCGGAAGCCCGGGTCAAAAGTGCCCTTGATCATGCGCTCGCCATGCACTTCGAGGATTTTCGACGAAGCAAACCCACCCATCAGCGCTTCACGCACCTTGGCCGGGTCGGCGCCGTTCTTGGCGGCGAACAGCAACGCTTCGGCCACCGCCTGGATGTTCAGCGCGACGATGATCTGGTTGGCGACCTTGGCGGTCTGGCCATCACCATTGCCGCCCACCAGGGTGATGTTCTTGCCCATGGCCTGGAACAGCGGCAAGGCGCGTTCAAAGGTCTGCGGCTCGCCGCCGATCATGATGCTCAGGGTGCCGGCCTTGGCGCCGACTTCACCACCGGACACCGGTGCATCCAGGTACTGCGCGCCGGTCTCGTTGATCTTGGCGGCGAACGCCTTGGTGGCGGTGGGGGAGATCGAACTCATGTCGATCACCACCTTGTTCGGCGACAGGCCGGCGGCGACGCCGTCTTTGCGGAACAGTACGTCGTCGACCTGCGGGGTGTCCGGGACCATCACAATGATGAACTCGGCTTCCTGCGCCACTTGCTGCGGGTTGGCCAGGGCCACGGCGCCTGCGTCGATCAGCGCTTGCGGCGCCTTGCCATGGTGCTCGGAAAGGAACAGTTGGTGACCTGCTTTCTGCAGGTTCGCGGCCATGGGTTGGCCCATGATGCCAGTGCCGATGAATCCGATTTTAGCCATGAAAGAATCCTCTTTTATTAGATGGCGTTGTGGGTCTTCAACCAACCCAAACCCGCTTCGGTGGTGGTCAACGGCTTGTATTCACAGCCGACCCAACCCGTGTAGCCGATGCGGTCCAAATGTTCGAACAGGAAGCGGTAGTTGATCTCACCGGTACCCGGCTCGTTGCGCCCTGGGTTGTCCGCCAGTTGGATGTGGTTGATCTCACCCAGGTGCGCGGCCATGGTGCGGGCCAGGTCGCCTTCCATGATTTGCATGTGATAGATGTCGTACTGCAGAAACAGGTTGGCGCTGCCCACCTGTTCGCGAATCGACAGGGCTTGCGCCGTGTTGTTCAGGTAGAAGCCCGGGATGTCGCGGGTGTTGATCGCTTCCATCACCAGCTTGATGCCCACCGCTTGCAGTTTTTCAGCGGCGTACTTGAGGTTGGCGACGAAGGTTTTTTCCAGGGTTTCGTCGTCAACGCCTTGTGGCCGGATGCCCGCCAGGCAGTTGATCTGGGTATTGCCCAGCACCTGGGCGTAGGCGATGGCCAGCTTGACCCCGGCACGGAATTCTTCGACCCGGTCCGGGTGGCAGGCCAGGCCGCGTTCGCCCTTGGCCCAGTCACCGGCCGGCAGGTTGAACAGCACCTGGGTCAGGCCGTGGGCGTCGAGTTGCGCCTTGATTTCGGCAGAGCTGAATTCATAGGGGAACAGGTACTCGACACCTTCGAAGCCCGCATCGGCGGCCGCTTTGAAACGGGCAAGAAAGTCCTGTTCGGTAAACAGCATGGACAGGTTGGCGGCGAAACGCGGCATAAGGTTCTCCTTAATCGAGCAGGGAAATGGCAGTCGGCGCATCGTTGCCGACCAAGGCCAGATCTTCGAATTCGTTGACGGCGTTGATCTCGGTGCCCATGGAAATATTGGTCACGCGCTCCAGAATAATCTCAACGATTACCGGAACCTTGAATTCTTCGATCATTTCCTCGGCGCGGCGCAGGGCCGGCGCGATCTGGCTCGGCTCGAACACACGCAAGGCCTTGCAACCCAGGCCTTCGGCAACGGCCACGTGGTCCACGCCATAGCCATTGAGTTCCGGGGCGTTGAGGTTGTCGAAGGACAGTTGCACGCAGTAGTCCATTTCAAACCCGCGCTGAGCCTGGCGGATCAGGCCGAGGTAGGAGTTGTTCACCACCACGTGGATGTACGGCAGCTTGAACTGTGCGCCCACGGCCAGTTCTTCGATCATGAACTGGAAGTCGTAGTCGCCGGACAGCGCCACCACTTTGCGGCTCGGGTCAGCCTTGACCACGCCGAGGGCGGCGGGGATGGTCCAACCCAACGGGCCGGCCTGCCCGCAATTGATCCAGTGGCGTGGCTTATACACGTGCAGGAACTGCGCGCCAGCAATCTGCGACAGGCCGATGGTGCTGACGTAGCAGGTGTCTTTGCCGAACACCTGGTTCATTTCTTCATACACGCGCTGTGGCTTGACCGGCACGTTGTCGAAATGGGTCTTGCGGTGCAGGGTGGCTTTGCGTTGCTGGCAGTCATTGAGCCAGGCGCTGCGGTCCTTGAGCTTGCCGGCGGCTTTCCACTCGCGGGCCACTTCAATGAACATCGTCAGCGCGGAACCGGCGTCGGACACGATACCCAGGTCCGGGGTGAAGACGCGGCCAATCTGGGTCGGCTCGATGTCGACGTGAATGAACTTGCGGCCCTCGGTGTACACCTCGACCGAACCGGTGTGGCGGTTGGCCCAACGGTTACCGATGCCCAGCACCACGTCCGACTTGAGCATCGTCGCGTTGCCATAACGGTGGGACGTCTGCAGACCGACCATGCCGACCATCTGTGGGTGATCGTCCGCAATGGTGCCCCAGCCCATCAGGGTCGGGATCACCGGGATGCCGGTCAGTTCAGCGAATTCAACCAGCAGCTCGCTGGCGTCGGCATTGATTACGCCACCACCGCTGACCAGCAGTGGGCGCTCGGCCTGGTCCAGCAGCGCCAGGGCTTTTTCCACCTGCACGCGGGTTGCCAGCGGCTTGGCGAGGGGCAGGGGTTGGTAGGCGTCGATGTCGAATTCGATCTCGGCCATCTGCACGTCGAACGGCAGGTCGATCAACACCGGGCCTGGGCGGCCGGAGCGCATTTCATAGAAGGCTTTCTGGAAGGCGTACGGCACTTGGCCAGGTTCCAGGACGGTGGTTGCCCACTTGGTCACCGGCTTGACGATGCTGGTGATGTCCACGGCCTGGAAGTCTTCCTTGTGCATCCGGGCGCGGGGCGCTTGACCGGTGATGCACAGGATCGGGATCGAGTCGGCCGACGCGCTGTACAGGCCGGTGACCATGTCAGTGCCTGCCGGGCCCGAGGTACCGATGCACACGCCGATATTGCCGGCCTTGGTGCGGGTGTAACCCTCGGCCATGTGGGAGGCGCCTTCAACGTGGCGAGCAAGGACGTGATCGATGCCACCCACTTTCTGCAAGGCCGAATACAGCGGGTTGATCGCGGCGCCTGGGATACCGAAGGCGGTGTCCACACCTTCGCGACGCATCACCAGGACGGCGGCTTCGATTGCTCTCATTTTGCTCATGATATTGGTGCCTCTTGCGTTTTGTAATTGTATACAAGTGGTGTCTGGACAAAGTGTATTCACGGCGAGCGGCGTAGGTCAATGCATTTTATAAACTGGCCTATGCGTTCGTCGGAACGGCTTTTTTCGACGCATGGAGCCTTTGTGCGAAAATATTGTATACAAAATTAAAGGTCATTGTGTTCTATTTGTTTGATCGAGCATCTGATCATTCAGACCTCCATCGCTTTCCCAATAACAAAAGAAGGACGGCACCATGAGCGCTTTAACCTTGAAAGTCGCCACCCAACTGGCCAGCCAGGCCCTCAGTGCAGGGCGCACCATCTGCGCTGCGCCGCTGACCATCGCCGTGCTCGACAGCGGCGGCCATTTGATCACCCTGCAACGCGAAGACGGCGCCAGCCTGCTGCGCCCGCAAATCGCCATCGGCAAGGCCTGGGGCGCAATTGCCCTTGGCAAGGGCTCGCGCCTGCTGGCACTGGACGCGCAGCAGCGACCGGCGTTTATCGCGGCGTTGAACAGTTTGGGGCAGGGCAGCGTGGTGCCTGCGCCGGGTGGGGTATTGATTCGAAATCAGGAAGGCGCGGTGCTGGGGGCGATCGGGATCAGCGGGGATACGTCGGACATTGATGAGCAGTGTGCGATCACGGCGATCGAGGAGATCGGGCTGTTGGCAGACGCCGGCGTATCAGCCTGACACCACCCTTTGTAGGAGCCGGCTTGCCGGCGATGGCGCTCGAAAGAGCGCCGCAGAATATGAAAGTCTCATCGCCGGCAAGCCGGCTCCTACCAAGGTCAGTCCGGCTCGCAGCCTTTGAGCACCAGCCGGATGATCGTCTGCGCCGCCGCCTCGTAATCCGCCTCATCCAGCTTGGCCTTCCCGGTCACCGCCGAGATCTGCCAGTCAAAATCCGCATAGGTCTGCGTCGCCGCCCAGATGGTGAACATCAAGTGATTGGGTTCAATCGGCGCAATCAGGCCGCGATCTACCCAGTCCTGGATGCAGGCGATGTTGTGCTTGGCCTGGGCGTTGAGCTGTTCGACCTGGTCGGCGCTGAGGTGCGGGGCGCCGTGCATGATTTCGCTGGCAAAGACCTTGGAGGCAAATGGCAGGTCGCGGGAGATACGGATTTTCGAGCGGATGTAGTTGCTCAGTACTTCCTTGGGCGCGCCGTCCGGGTTGAACGGCGTGGAAGCGGCCAGGATCGGCTCGATAATGCTCTCGAGCACCTCGCGGTAGAGGTTGTCCTTGGACTTGAAGTAGTAATAGACGTTGGGCTTGGGCAGCCCAGCCTTGGCGGCGATGTCGCTGGTTTTGGTCGCGGCGAAGCCCTTGTCGGCAAACTCCTCGCTGGCCGCCCGCAGGATCTTTTCTTTGTTGCGCTCGCGAATGGTGCTCATAAACCTGGAGTTTCCTTGCCAAGACTGGCGGTTGCGCATGGTAGCACCGGCCATCTGCGAGCCTCAACAATCTGCCCGCCGGGCCTTGCGCCGCGCTATGCTCGCGTCATCCCACTCTTACGGAAGCGCGATTCATGGCAGGAAGCAGCTTGTTGGTGTTGATCGACGATATCGCCGCAGTACTCGATGACGTTGCCCTGATGACAAAAATGGCGGCAAAGAAGACCGCTGGCGTCCTGGGTGATGACCTCGCCCTCAATGCCCAACAGGTCTCCGGCGTGCGTGCCGAGCGGGAAATTCCCGTGGTGTGGGCGGTGGCCAAGGGGTCCTTCGTCAACAAGTTGATCCTGGTGCCAGCGGCTTTATTGATCAGCGCGTTTGCACCGTGGGCGGTGACGCCGTTGTTGATGCTCGGCGGTGCCTACCTGTGTTTCGAAGGGTTCGAGAAGCTGGCGCATAAATTCCTGCACAGCAAAGATGAAGACCATGCGCAACATGTGCAGTTGGTCGAGGCCGTCTCGGACCCGGCAACCGACTTGGTAGCCTTCGAAAAGGATAAGATCAAAGGCGCCATCCGTACCGACTTCATCCTCTCCGCCGAAATCATCGCCATCACCCTCGGCACCGTGGCCGATGCGCCCTTGATGCAGCAGGTGATCGTGCTGTCCGGCATTGCCATCGTCATGACCGTGGGTGTCTACGGGCTGGTGGCCGGCATCGTCAAGCTGGATGACCTGGGCCTGTGGCTCACCCAGAAACCTGGCCAGGCGGCGCGCAGCATCGGTGGTGCCATCCTGCGTGCGGCGCCGTACATGATGAAGAGCCTGTCGGTAATCGGTACGGCGGCGATGTTCCTGGTGGGCGGCGGGATTCTCACCCACGGCGTGCCGGTGGTGCATCACTGGATCGAGACGGTCAGCCAGGGCGCAGGCGGGGTGGCGTGGTTGGTGCCGACGCTGCTGAATGGCGTGGCGGGGATCATTGCCGGGGCGGTGGTGTTGGTCGTCGTGCAAGTAGTTGGCAGGGTATGGCGAGCCGTTAAGCGCTGATTAGTTCGCAGCGAATACAGACTGAAAAGTTGTTTAAGCTTAATCCTACAGTTCGGTTTTCAAGGCATTTATAGGATGCGTCGCGTGCCTTCCCGTGAAGTCACGCACTAAGAAAACGGATCGAGTAGGGAGTTAAGGATGAACTGGTGTTTTCAGGCGATAAAAAACTATGCCAACTTCAGCGGGCGCGCTTGTAGAAGGGAGTATTGGGCGTTTGCAGTTTTAGACTACCTGCTGATGTACGGCTCAATTGTAGTAGCAGGCTGGGCCGGGGTTGCCTACAGCAAGTGGTTTTATATCCCGCTAGGCGTTTACGTTGTACTTACGATCATCCCCCGGCTATCTGTAACATTTAGGCGGCTTCACGATGTGAACACGACTGGCGCTTATATCCTGTGGTATGCGCTACCGTTCGTGGGTTTATTAGTTGTGACCATCCGACTGCTTAGAAAAGGCGACAAGGGGGAGAATAACTACGGATTGCCTTGCCGTGATGTCGAACATTCTTAACAGACCGGGCTTACCGTAACCGCAATAAAAAAGGCCATTCAATCGAATGGCCTTTTTTGTGGGCGTTTACTCGGCAATCTGCAGCTTTCGCGATTCCGTATAGATGTAGCGCACCTTCTCGTACTCGAACGGCGAGTTCATCTGGCCATACCGGAAGCTGGTCTGATAACGCTTGTCCACTGCGCGCAATGCCCAGATTTCCGGGTGGTTGGAGCTGACTTCGGACACATTGAGGAAGTTGATCTGGGTTTCGGCACCGTAGTCGACGATCAGGCCGGTGGTGTCGCGCAGGTTCGATGGGCCGAAGATCGGCAGCACCACATACGCGCCGCCGGGTACGCCGTAGAAGCCCAGGGTCTGGCCAAAGTCTTCGCTCTGGCGCGGCAGGCCCATGGCGGTCGCCGGGTCCCACAGGCCGGCGATGCCGATAGTGGTGTTGACCAACAGGCGGCCGGTGGTTTCCAGGGAGCGATGCCCCTTGAGTTGCAGCAGGCTGTTCAACAGGTTGGGCACGTCGCCCAGGTTGTTGAAGAAGTTGCTCACGCCGGTGCGCAGGAAACTCGGGGTGACGTAGCGGTAGCCGTCGACCACCGGCAGGAACACCCATTGGTCGAAGCGGTAGTTGAAGTGGTACACGCGACGGTTCCACGATTCCAGCGGGTCATACACGTTGAGTGCGGTGAGCGATGAGCGCTCGAACTCACGCTGGTCCAGCCCTGGGTTGAACTTGAGCTTGGTCAGCGGCTCCTTGAAACCGTCGGCGCCGACATTGACCGGCTCGTGGGCCTTGCTGTTGTCGGCATTGGCCACGCCTGCGCACATCAGGGCGGCAAGCAGCAGAAGATATTTAGCCACGGAAGAACTCCAGCATAGCGTCGGCGTTGACGCGGTAATTGAGGTTGCCGCAATGGCCGCCCAGCGGGTAGACGGTCAAGCGATCGCCGAAGGTTTTACGCAGGAAGCCGAGGTCGCCAGGGCCGAGGATCACGTCGTCGGCGTTGTGCATGACGGCGATCTTCGGGTTGGTGTGCAGGTAGTCCTTGAGGGCATACAGGCTGACCTGGTCGATCAGTTGCAGCAGGCTGCCGCCGTCGGAACGGGCGCGCCACATTGGGATCACTTGTTCGGTGAGGTAGCAGTCGAAGTCGCACTGCAGTGCACGCTTGAGGAATGGCGTGAGGCTGGTGCCTTCGGTGATCGGGTACTTCGGCGGGATGATCAGTCCGCGGCGGTTGATCAGGTCCGAGGTAAAGGCGATGTCGGCTGCCGAGAAGCGGAACGAGGTGCCGATCAGCATGGCCATCTGTTCGTTGGTCAGGTGCTGCTTGGATTGCTGGAAGTCGTAGAGCAGGGCGTCGTTCAGGTCGATGTAGCCCTTTTGCTGGAAGTAGCGGGTCAGCTTGTTCAGCACCAGCTCATAGAAGGTGGTGGTGTTGTTGATGCCTTTCACCTCGGTCTGCACCAGCTTGTCGAGGTTGGTGATCGAGGTGTAGAGGTTGACCGGCGGGTTCAGCAACAAGACTTTCTTGAAGTTGAAACTGCGGCGCGTCTCGTCGAGCTTGCTGACGAACGCTGCATCCAGGGCACCGAGGCTGTAGCCGGTGAGGTAGAAGTCAGTCACTGGCAACGAAGCGTTCTGCGCGCGCACGGCTTGCATCACGCGGTACATGTCTTCGGCGTCTTCCTGGGTGATGCCCGGCGTGGCGAAGCGCGAGGCGGCACTGATGAAGTCGAAGCTGGTGGGCGACGACAGTTGCACCACGTGGTAGCCGGCCTGGTAATACAGCTTTTTCAGGTATTCGTTGATGCTGCTGTCGAAGCGCGCACCGGTGCCCGCGATCAGGAAGATCAGCGGCGCGGCGCGGTCCTGCTTGGCGATGCGGTAGGTGAGTTTCTTCACCGCCCAAAAGTTGTCCGGCAGGCTGAATTCGCGCTCGGGGCGCATGTTCAGGGTGTAGTCGGACTGATTGATCTCGTCATCGCTCGGCAATTTCGGCCGAAGGTCAGGCGGCGTGGTGGCGATGGTGGCTTCAAACGGGTTGGTCAAAGGGTAGCCATAGCTGGCTTGGTCAATGTCGACGGCCAGTGCTGACGCACTCAGAAAAAGGCTGCCCAGCAAGGCAGCACAGCGCAAGGAACGGAGCATGACTTAATCCCTAGGAGGAAACGTACTTAATGAAGTTCGCAGGCTATGACCGCCGTCCAGTCGCCGAAGTGCCATCACGCGGCACGAAATGTCGGAAAAAAAACGTCGGAATCGGGGTAATAGTAGCCAGACGATACACTTTGCCACGCTTTGGTGAACACTAATTGTGTGTATGCGCCTTGCTAACGGCTGCCGGGGCATTAAGCTGAGCGCCGTTTTTGCCTATCGGAGTACCCCATGTCCCGTCGTTTGCCGCTGATTTTGCTGCTTATTGCACTGCCGCTGTGGCTGGCCGCCAGTTACGGTGCGCGCTATGGCTTTATGGAAGATGGCCAGTGGGTGGGCCTCTGCGCGGACGAGGCGAGCCGCTGGGAATGCCAGCTGCGTTCGAACCTAGGGTTGATGATCCACTTCAAGGTGCTGGGCTGGACGGCGTTGATCACGTCGGTGCTGGCGTTTTTCGTGCCGGGTCGGGCGGGGTGGGGGTTGGCGGTGCTGGGGATGGTGTTCGGGTTGCCGGCACTGGCGTTGTACAACACCACGTTTGCGGTGTTTGCCGTGGTGATTGCGGGGTTGCGGTTGGTCAGGAAGCCCCGCGGCGCCTGATAGGGCCTCTTCGCGAGCAAGCCCGCTCCCACATTTGACCGAGTACATCCTTGGAATGCGGTCGAATGTGGGAGCGGGCTTGCTCGCGAAAGCGGTCTTAAGTCTTGCGTGCCCGCAAGCAGCGCCACAAGGCTGCCGTCATGAGCAGGCTCACTACCGCCCAGCCCCAAGCCTGCTGGTTCAATAACCCCTCACGGTACAACTGCGGCGCAATGCCCGCACCGATGATAAAGGCCAGCAACGCAATCTCCCGACGCGGTCCCGTCACCGGACGTATCACGTACACCAGGGCCGGCAACACCAGCGCCGCGCTCGGAAAGCTGCGGTAGCGCGGGTCGAAGACCAATGCCAGCATCATTACCGCTCCGGCAAACCCGGCAATCGCCACCAGCCAGCCTGCGCGTTGCTCCAGCCAGTTGAACGCCCGCTCACGCCAACCTTCCTGTGCACTCAAGGCCAAGGCCGCATGGGCCAGCACCAGCAGGTTCAACACCAGCAGCAACCCAGCCCACATCCATTCATCATTGAAGCGCGCCGTCACGCGGGTCAGCTCGGCCCAGGTGCCAATGGAGCAGGCCGCAACGGCGCCCAACAACGGCAGGGCAAGCGCGGCACGCGCGCTGCGTACTCGACCACCCAATGCGAGGGTGCCCAGCAGGATAATCCCGCCGACGCCCAACCACAGCGGCCAGTACGGCACATTGGTCACCGGCCCGGCGAGGATGCCCTTGTCCTGGCGATCGGCATCAAACAGGCCCCAGTAACCACCCACGGCGCCTTCACTGGCACGCTTCCACGGCTGGTCAAAGGCTTCGATCAGGTTGTAACGCCAGCCATTGGCCTCGGCCATGGCCACGAAGCCGCGCATGAACTTGGCTTCATTAACCCGGCTCGGCACGGCCGTTTCGCGCTGGCGGCCTTCGCTTGGCCAGCCGGTTTCACCGATGAGTATGTCCTTGGGCGCAAACTTGTTGCCGAAGGTCTGGCGCACATCGCCCACGTGCTTGAGGGCCTGGTCGATGCCCGACGGGTCATCTTCCCAGTAAGGCAACAGGTGGATGGTCAGGAAATCCACCGCCGGGGCGATTTCCGGGTGCTGCAGCCAGAACTCCCACACATCCGCGTAGGTCACAGGCTGCTTGATCTGGCTCTTGACCGTCTGGATCAGCGCCACCAGCTGCTTGGCGGTCACTTCCTTGCGTAGCAATGCTTCGTTGCCGACGATCACCGAGGTTACGACATCCGGGTGGGCGTTGGCCGATGCGATCAATTCGTTGATTTCTTTTGCGGTCGCCACCGGGTCACTGCTGACCCAGGCCCCGGCCATTACCTTCAGCCCGTGCTTGCGCGCCATGTCCGGCAAGGCTTCCAGGCCGGTCATAGAGTAAGTGCGAATGCACTCGAAGCGAGTGGCCAGCAGGGCGAGATCAGCGTCCATGCGCTCCGGACGCAGCGTGAATGGCTGGTCGAACGGCGATTGGTCTTTATCGAACGGTGTATAGGACGCGCAATGCATCTTGTGCGTGGCGCTGGCGACGTCGGGCAGCACCACGGGCCGGCCGAGGCCATACCAGTAAGCGAACAGGGCCAGCAGGCCGAGGATCAAGGCGAAGCAATAGGGCAGGGCAGGGAAGCGGGCAGTCGCGGGCATGGTCGGCTTATCTGGAAGAGCAAAGGCGCGCATCTTACCCGGATTTGGCCCGACTCAGTGGGGCTGCATAATTTTGACATGCAAAGTTCGGGCGGGATTTTGGCGTCAAGTCCTACAAAACATCCTACTGGCGATGTGATGTCGTTCCTTGCTTGTAGGATGTCGCTGACAGAGCAGGTCCAACACCCGAGCAGGTTGATGATCGAAGTGTCAGTACTCCGCTGACGGCGCACTACCGTGATCGATGCGCGTGAAGGGGGCGCGGTGCACCACATAACAACAGGTTGACGTCGCTCGGCATCCGCCGGGCGCAGCACTTTCGGGGAAGTACTATGAAGATGCGACGACTCTTGGGCGCAGCTGCCACTCTGGTAGTTGCGATGAGCTCCACACTGGCCAGCGCCGACAGCAAGACCCTGAGCATCGGCTATGTGGACGGCTGGTCCGACAGCGTGGCTACCACCCACGTGGCGGCAGAAGTGATCAAGGCCAAGCTCGGTTATGACGTGAAACTGCAAGCCGTCGCCACCGGGATCATGTGGCAGGGCGTTGCCACCGGCAAGCTCGACGCCATGCTCTCCGCCTGGCTGCCGGTCACCCACGGTGAGTACTGGGCCAAGAACAAGGACAAGGTGGTCGACTACGGCCCCAACTTCAAGGACGCGAAGATCGGCCTGATCGTACCGGAGTACGTCAAGGCCAAGTCCATCGAAGACCTCAAGACCGACACCACCTTCAAGAACAAGATCGTCGGCATCGACGCAGGTTCTGGCGTGATGCTCAAGACCGATGAAGCGATCAAGCAATACGGCCTCGATTACAAGCTGCAAGCCAGCTCGGGCGCGGCGATGATCGCCGAGCTGACCCGTGCCGAAGACAAACAGGAATCCATTGCGGTCACCGGTTGGGTGCCACACTGGATGTTCGCCAAGTGGAAACTGCGTTTCCTGGACGATCCAAAAGGGATTTATGGTGCTGCTGAAACCGTCAACAGCATCGGCAGCAAGGGCCTGGAGAAGAAAGCGCCGGAAGTCGCGGCCTTCTTGAAGAAATTCCAATGGGCCTCCAAGGATGAAATCGGCGAAGTCATGCTGGCGATTCAAGAAGGCGCCAAGCCTGATGCCGCCGCCAAGGATTGGGTCGCCAAGCACCCTGAGCGTGTCGCCGAGTGGACCGGTAAATAACACCCGAAGCGTCTAGACAGCACCTTGCAAGCCCGCCTGGCGTTTTCGTCAGGCGGGCTTTGTCGTTTTTGTGCCAAAGGCTGTCAATTCGATCAGTTCAAAACTGGCGACAACGCCTATGTCGTTCTAATACTAAGGTCGTCTGGAACCCTTTGTGCAGCCGCATACAGTGGATACGTTCCAATAATAAAAAAGCTGTGCTGCGAGGATAAAAACAATGAACGACAGCATTTACCTCTCGATTCAAAACAGCCCGCGTTTCAAGGAGCTGGTGAGAAAAAGGGAAAGGTTCGCCTGGATTCTCTCGGCGATCATGCTAGGGCTTTACTCCGCTTTCATCCTGTTGATCGCCTACGGGCCACAAGTACTGGGGGCCAAGATCAGCCCCGGCTCGTCGATTACCTGGGGCATTCCCCTGGGCGTCGGGCTGATTGTGTCCGCCTTCATCCTGACCGGCATCTACGTGCGCCGGGCCAATGGCGAGTTTGACGACCTGAACAATGCGATTCTCAAGGAGGCTGCGCAATGATCCGGCGTCTACTGGCAATATTCGGCGCTTCGCTCTTTGCCCCGGCCGTTTGGGCGGCGGATGCATTGACCGGTGAAGTGCACAAGCAACCCCTGAACGTTTCGGCCATCGTGATGTTCGTCGCGTTTGTCGGCGCCACCCTGTGCATCACCTACTGGGCCTCCAAGCGCAACAAATCGGCGGCCGACTACTATGCGGCCGGCGGCAAGATCACCGGTTTCCAGAACGGCCTGGCGATTGCCGGTGACTACATGTCGGCGGCGTCCTTCCTGGGGATTTCCGCGCTGGTCTACACCTCTGGTTATGACGGCCTGATCTACTCGATCGGCTTCCTGGTGGGCTGGCCGATCATTCTGTTCCTGATCGCCGAGCGCCTGCGTAACCTGGGCAAGTACACCTTTGCCGACGTGGCGTCCTATCGCTTGGGCCAGACCCAGATTCGCAGCCTCTCGGCCTGTGGCTCGCTGGTGGTGGTGGCGTTCTACCTGATCGCGCAGATGGTCGGTGCGGGCAAGCTGATTCAGCTGCTGTTCGGCCTGGACTACCATGTTGCGGTGATCCTGGTCGGTATCTTGATGGTGATGTATGTACTGTTCGGCGGCATGCTGGCGACCACCTGGGTACAGATCATCAAGGCTGTATTGCTGCTGTCCGGTGCATCGTTCATGGCACTGATGGTGATGAAGCACGTCAACTTCGACTTCAATGCCCTGTTCTCCGAGGCGATCAAGGTTCACCCTAAAGGTGAGGCGATCATGAGCCCCGGCGGCTTGGTGAAAGACCCGATTTCCGCGTTCTCCCTCGGGCTTGCGCTGATGTTCGGTACGGCTGGCCTGCCACACATCCTGATGCGCTTCTTTACCGTCAGCGACGCTAAAGAAGCGCGTAAGAGCGTGTTCTACGCCACCGGTTTCATCGGTTACTTCTACATCCTGACCTTCATCATCGGCTTTGGCGCGATCCTGCTGGTCAGCACCAACCCGGCGTTCAAGGATGCGGCAGGCGCCTTGCTGGGCGGCAACAACATGGCGGCGGTGCACCTGGCCAACGCGGTGGGTGGCAGTATCTTCCTGGGCTTCATCTCGGCCGTGGCCTTCGCCACCATCCTCGCGGTGGTTGCCGGCTTGACCCTGGCCGGTGCGTCGGCGGTGTCCCATGACCTGTACGCCAGCGTGATCAAGAAAGGCAAGGCCAACGACAAGGATGAGATTCGCGTTTCGAAAATCACCACCGTTGCCTTGGGCGTCCTGGCGATTGGCCTGGGTATCCTGTTCGAAAGCCAGAACATCGCGTTCATGGTTGGCCTGGCGTTCTCCATTGCCGCCAGCTGTAACTTCCCGGTGCTGCTGCTTTCCATGTACTGGAAAAACCTCACCACTCGTGGCGCAATGATTGGCGGCTGGCTGGGCTTGATCAGTGCCGTTGGCCTGATGGTGCTGGGCCCGACCATCTGGGTCTCGATCCTGCACCATGAAAAAGCCATCTTCCCTTATGAGTACCCGGCGCTGTTCTCGATGATCATTGCGTTCGTCGGCATCTGGTTCTTCTCCATTACCGACAAGTCGGCGGCGGCAGAGAAAGAGCGTGCGCTGTACTTCCCGCAGTTTGTGCGTTCGCAAACTGGCCTGGGGTCGAGTGGGGCGGTTTCTCACTAAGGTTGTAGCTGGATAGGAAAATACCCCGGTCGAAAGGCCGGGGTATTTTTTTGTCTATAAATTAGGGATTGATCTGACAAAACTGTTTCTCAAATCCTGCACAAATAAAAACGGCCTCCACTAAGGGAGGCCGTTTTCAGTGCAACTAAGCGATGCTTACTTGCGATCTTCCAGCTGGGTGATGTCACGCGACTCGTAGCCGGTGTACAGCTGGCGCGGGCGGCCAATCTTGTACGGGCTGGAGAGCATTTCTTTCCAGTGGGAGATCCAGCCCACGGTCCGCGCCAGGGCGAAGATCACGGTGAACATGCTGGTTGGAATGCCGATTGCCTTGAGGATGATCCCCGAGTAGAAGTCGACGTTCGGGTACAGCGAGCGTTCGATGAAGTACGGGTCGGTCAAGGCGATCTCTTCCAGGCGCATGGCCAGTTCGAGTTGCGGATCGTTCTTGATGCCCAGTTCCTTCAACACTTCGTCGCAGGTCTGCTTCATCACGGTGGCGCGTGGGTCGCGGTTCTTGTAGACGCGGTGACCGAAGCCCATCAACTTGAACGGATCGTTCTTGTCTTTGGCCTTGGCGATGAACTTGTCGATGTTCGAGACATCGCCGATTTCATCGAGCATGGTCAATACGGCTTCGTTCGCACCGCCGTGGGCAGGGCCCCAGAGTGCGGCGATACCGGCGGCGATACAGGCGAACGGGTTGGCACCCGAAGAACCTGCCAGGCGGACGGTGGAGGTGGAGGCGTTCTGCTCGTGGTCGGCGTGGAGGATGAAGATCCGGTCCATGGCCTTGGCAAGCGTCGGGCTGATCGGTTTGATCTCGCACGGCGTGTTGAACATCATGTGCAGGAAGTTTTCCGCGTACGTCAGGTCGTTGCGCGGGTACATCATGGGTTGACCCATGGAGTACTTGTAAACCATTGCGGCCAGGGTCGGCATCTTGGCAACCAGGCGGATCGCGGAGATTTCGCGATGCTGCGGGTTATTGATGTCGAGGGAGTCGTGATAGAAGGCCGACAGGGCGCCGACCACGCCGCACATAACGGCCATCGGGTGGGCGTCGCGACGGAAGCCGTTGAAGAAGGTCTTCAACTGCTCGTGAACCATGGTGTGGTTCTTCACGGTGCTGACGAACTGGGCTTTTTGCTCGGCTGTTGGCAGCTCGCCATTTAGCAGCAGGTAGCAGGTTTCCAGGTAGTCCGATTTCTCAGCCAGTTGCTCGATCGGGTAGCCGCGATGAAGCAGAATGCCATTATCACCGTCGATATAGGTGATCTTCGACTCGCAAGAGGCGGTCGACATGAAGCCTGGGTCGAATGTGAAACGGCCCGTGGCCGTCAGGCCCCGTACGTCGATAACATCGGGACCAACGGTGCCGGTTAAAATGGGCAGCTCGACGGGGGCTGCGCCCTCGATGATCAACTGCGCTTTTTTGTCAGCCATGTGGCCTCCTATTTATGCTTCAAATCATCAGACAGACCCCCCACGCAGGGCCCGCACCACTATATTGATATAAATCCAGATGTCAATTTGCCTAAAGTCTTGCAGCAGAAGGCTTTAACCGTACTTTTTCCTCGAAATTGCCTGCCATTTACGCCTTTTATTCCCCCAGCGCAATCCGCTATTAGGGTGAGGAGTGCGCGTTGTCATTAGTAACCTAACTGTCTATACTCGGCCACCGACCGCCAAGGGCTTTTGGGCTTGCTTTCATTGGGGGTCGCACTCCCTGGGTGGTGCTTACCTGACCAGTGCACTCCCCAACAACTTTGCCCTGATTGTTAGGGGCTCTTCAGTGTGAAAAAAAGCCGTGAATAGCCAACGACCTGTAAACCTAGACCTAAGGACCATCAAACTCCCCATCACCGGCGTTACGTCGTTCCTGCACCGTGTTTCCGGCATCATCCTGTTCCTGGGCTTGGGCATCATGCTTTATGCATTGAGCAAATCCCTGGGTTCCGAGGAAGGATACGCCGAGGTGAAGGCATGCTTGACCAGCCCGCTGGCCAAGTTCGTAGCATGGGGCCTCCTGTCTTCTCTTCTGTATCACCTGGTAGCCGGTGTGCGCCACTTGATCATGGACATGGGCATCGGTGAGACGCTGGAAGGCGGCCGCCTGGGCTCGAAAATCATCATCGCCATTTCCGTGGTGCTGATCGTTCTGGCAGGAGTTTGGATATGGTAACCAGCGTTACGAACCTTTCGCGTTCGGGCCTCTATGACTGGATGGCACAGCGTGTGTCTGCGGTCGTTCTCGCGGCTTATTTCATTTTCCTGATCGGATACCTCGTCGCAAACCCGGGCATCGGCTATGAGCAATGGCACGGCCTGTTTTCCCACAATGCGATGCGAATCTTCAGTCTGCTGGCCCTTGTTGCCCTGGGCGCACACGCCTGGGTAGGCATGTGGACCATCGCGACCGACTACCTGACGCCGATGGCGCTGGGCAAGTCCGCGACTGCAGTACGTTTCCTCTTCCAGGCAGTATGCGGCGTCGCGATGTTCGCTTACTTCGTCTGGGGTGTGCAGATTCTTTGGGGTATCTGATTCATGGCTAACATTCCAACTATTTCATTCGACGCCATCATTATTGGTGGCGGCGGTGCTGGCATGCGCGCTGCGCTGCAGCTGGCCCAGGGCGGTCACAAGACTGCCGTGATCACCAAGGTGTTCCCGACCCGTTCCCACACCGTATCGGCCCAGGGTGGCATCACCTGCGCCATCGCCTCCGCCGACCCGAACGATGACTGGCGCTGGCACATGTACGATACCGTCAAGGGTTCCGACTACATCGGTGACCAGGACGCGATCGAATACATGTGTCAGGAAGGCCCGGCCGCGGTGTTCGAGCTGGACCACATGGGTCTGCCGTTCTCCCGTACCGAGCAAGGCCGTATCTACCAGCGTCCATTCGGCGGCCAGTCGAAGGATTACGGTAAAGGCGGGCAGGCTGCCCGTACCTGCGCCGCGTCCGACCGTACCGGTCACGCGCTGTTGCACACCCTTTATCAGGGCAACCTGAAAGCCGGTACCACGTTCCTGAACGAGTACTACGCGGTCGACTTGGTGAAAAACGCCCAGGGCGAATTCGTCGGTGTAATCGCCATCTGCATCGAAACCGGTGAAACCACCTACATCCGCGCCAAGGCTACCGTGCTGGCGACCGGCGGTGCAGGCCGTATCTACGCGTCGACCACCAATGCCCTGATCAACACCGGTGACGGCGTCGGCATGGCACTGCGTGCTGGCGTACCGGTGCAAGACATCGAAATGTGGCAGTTCCACCCGACCGGTATCGCTGGCGCTGGTGTACTGGTTACAGAAGGTTGCCGTGGTGAAGGCGGTTACCTGATCAACAAGCACGGCGAGCGTTTCATGGAGCGTTATGCTCCGAACGCGAAAGACCTGGCGGGTCGTGACGTTGTGGCTCGTTCGATGGTTAAAGAGATCATTGCCGGCAACGGCTGTGGCCCGAATGGCGACCACGTACTGCTGAAGCTCGATCACCTGGGCGAAGAAGTACTGCACAGCCGTCTGCCAGGTATCTGTGAGCTGTCCAAGACCTTTGCTCACGTTGACCCGGTGGTTGCTCCGGTGCCGGTTGTTCCGACTTGCCACTATATGATGGGCGGCGTGCCGACCAACATTCATGGCCAGGCGATCACCCAGAACGCCGAAGGCGAGGACGAGATCATCCACGGTCTGTTCGCTGTAGGCGAAGTGGCGTGCGTATCGGTTCACGGCGCCAACCGCCTGGGCGGCAACTCGCTGCTCGACCTGGTGGTCTTCGGCCGTGCTGCCGGCCTGCACCTGGAAAAGGCGCTGACCGACGGCATCGAATACGACGACGCTACCGACGCCAACATCGAGGCCGCCCTGGCGCGCCTGAACGCTCTGAACGAGCGCACTGATGGCGAAGACGTGGCTACCCTGCGTCGCGAACTGCAAAGCTGCATGCAGAACTACTTCGGTGTATTCCGTACCGGCGAATACATGCAGAAGGGTATCGCCCAGCTGGCTGACCTGCGCAAGCGCATCGCCAACGTCAAGATCAACGATAAGAGCCAGGCGTTCAACACCGCTCGTATCGAAGCCCTTGAACTGCAAAACCTGCTGGAAGTGGCCGAAGCGACTGCAATCGCCGCCGAGGTTCGTAAGGAATCCCGTGGTGCCCACGCCCGTGAAGACTTTGAAGATCGCGACGACGAAAACTGGTTGTGCCACACCCTGTACTTCCCGGGTGACAAGCGCGTGACCAAGCGTGCCGTGAACTTCTCGCCGAAGACGGTTCCGACGTTTGAACCGAAAATTCGGACTTACTAAGGGTGGCTGCCATGTTGAAAGTCAGTGTTTACCGCTACAACCCTGATCAGGACGCCGCGCCGTTCATGCAGGAATTCCAGGTCGATACCGGTGGTAAAGACCTGATGGTGCTGGATGTATTGGCACTGATCAAAGAGCAGGACGAAGGTTTCTCCTATCGTCGCTCTTGCCGTGAAGGTGTGTGCGGTTCCGACGGCATGAACATCAACGGCAAAAACGGCCTGGCGTGCATCACGCCGCTGTCCGCCGTGGTCAAAGGCAACAAGCTGATCGTTCGTCCACTGCCAGGTTTGCCGGTTATCCGTGACCTGGTCGTCGATATGAGCATCTTCTACAAGCAATACGAGAAAGTTAAGCCGTTCCTGCAGAACGACACGCCGGCTCCGGCCATCGAGCGTCTGCAGTCCCCGGAAGAGCGCGAGAAGCTCGACGGTCTGTACGAGTGCATTCTGTGCGCTTGCTGCTCGACTTCGTGCCCGTCCTTCTGGTGGAATCCGGACAAGTTCCTGGGTCCAGCTGCCCTGCTGCAAGCGTACCGCTTCCTGGCAGACAGCCGTGATACCAAGACGTCCGAGCGTTTGGCTTCGCTGGATGACCCGTTCAGCGTATTCCGCTGCCGCGGGATCATGAACTGCGTCAACGTATGTCCCAAAGGCCTGAACCCGACTAAGGCCATTGGTCACATCCGTAACATGCTGCTGCAGAGCGGCGTGTAACTGACGTTGTAGTAAAAGCAGGACCGTTGTGCCCGTAAATGCTACGGCGCAGGCTTCAACCGGCGCCGTAGTTTTAACTTGAGCAGCGACTTACAAAGCCGCGGCTCTTATTTTGAAGAAATGAGACAAGCAGGGGCATTCGGGTTGGTACCCGAACTATCAGCGTGATCCTAAGTGGCTTGTTTTGGTCGCTGCACTTGGCCGTTTGCAAGCAAACTCGGTGTTTTCGCCGGTGGTGTCCCCAAATCGAGGGTGACCAAGCATGCAAGAAAGCGTGATGCAGCGCATGTGGAACAGCGGCTATCTTTCAGGTGGTAACGCTGCCTATGTGGAAGAGCTTTATGAGCTCTACCTGCACGACCCTAACGCTGTGCCAGAAGAATGGCGCACCAAATTTCAGACGTTGTCTTCAGACGGCAACGCTGCCACCGATGTATCGCACGCAACGATTCGCGATCAATTTGTGCTGCTGGCAAAGAACCAGCGCCGCGCCCAACCGGTTTCTGCCGGGAGCGTGAGCAGTGAGCACGAGAAGAAGCAAGTTGAAGTATTGCGACTGATCCAGGCCTACCGGATGCGCGGCCACCAGGCGGCCCAGCTTGACCCGCTGGGGCTCTGGAAGCGTCCTGCACCTGCTGACCTGTCGATCAATCATTACGGCTTGACCAATGCCGATCTTGATACGACCTTCCGTGCCGGCGACCTGTTCATCGGCAAAGAGGAAGCGAGCCTACGCGAAATTCACGAAGCGTTGCAGCAGACATATTGCCGCACCATCGGCGCTGAGTTCACGCACATCACCGATTCCGAGCAACGCCACTGGTTCCAGCATCGCCTGGAAGGTGTGCGTGGTCGTCCGGTATTGTCCGCTGACGTACGCAGCCACCTGCTTGAGCGCGTAACCGCTGCCGAAGGCCTGGAAAAATACCTGGGTACCAAATACCCGGGCACCAAGCGTTTCGGCCTGGAAGGCGGCGAAAGCCTGATCCCGATGCTCGACGAGCTGATCCAGCGTTCCGGTTCCTACGGCACCAAGGAAATCGTGATCGGCATGGCCCACCGTGGTCGCCTGAACGTGTTGGTCAACACCTTCGGCAAGAACCCGCGTGAGCTGTTCGACGAGTTCGAAGGCAAGAAGAAGGTCGAGTTGGGTTCCGGTGACGTTAAATACCACCAGGGCTTCTCGTCCAACGTGATGACTACCGGCGGTGAAGTTCACCTGGCCATGGCCTTCAACCCATCCCACCTGGAAATCGTTTCTCCAGTGGTCGAGGGTTCGGTCCGTGCTCGCCAGGATCGTCGTAACGACACCACCGGTGAAAAAGTTCTGCCAATTTCCATCCACGGTGACGCGGCATTTGCCGGTCAAGGCGTGGTCCTGGAAACGTTCCAGATGTCGCAGACACGCGGCTTCAAGACGGGCGGTACGGTTCACATCGTCATCAACAACCAGGTAGGTTTCACCATCAGCAATCCGCTGGACGCGCGCTCCACCGAGTACGCGACCGACGTTGCCAAGATGATCCAGGCGCCGATCCTCCATGTGAATGGTGATGATCCGGAAGCTGTGTTGTTCGTGACCCAGTTGGCCATTGACTACCGCATGCAGTTCAAGCGTGACGTCGTGATCGACCTGGTCTGCTACCGCCGTCGCGGTCACAACGAAGCTGACGAACCAAGCGGCACCCAGCCGTTGATGTACCAGCAAATCACCAAGCAGCGCACCACCCGTGAGCTTTACGCCGAAAGCCTGACCAAGGCCGGTGTGGTTGACGATGCGCGTGTTCAGGCCAAGGTCGATGAATACCGCAACGCGCTGGACAATGGTCTGCACGTAGTGAAAAGCCTGGTTAAAGAGCCGAACAAAGAGCTGTTCGTGGACTGGCGTCCGTACCTGGGCCACGCCTGGACTGCGCGTCACGACACCTCGTTCGATCTGAAAACCCTGCAGGAATTGTCCGCCAAGCTGTTGGAAATTCCAGAAGGCTTCGTGGTTCAGCGCCAAGTGGCGAAGATTTACGAAGACCGTCAGAAGATGCAAGCCGGCGGCCTGCCGATCAACTGGGGTTACGCCGAAACCATGGCGTACGCGACCCTGGCGTTCGAAGGTCACCCGATCCGCATGACCGGCCAGGACATCGGTCGTGGTACGTTCTCGCACCGTCACGCGGTATTGCACAACCAGAAAGACGCGGGCACCTACATCCCGTTGCAGAACCTGTACGAAGGCCAGCCACGTTTCGATCTGTACGATTCGTTCCTGTCCGAAGAAGCGGTTCTGGCGTTCGAATACGGTTACTCGACCACCACGCCAAACGCGCTGGTGATCTGGGAAGCCCAGTTCGGCGACTTCGCCAACGGCGCCCAAGTGGTAATCGACCAGTTCATCACCAGCGGCGAGCACAAGTGGGGTCGCCTGTGCGGTCTGACCATGTTGCTGCCACACGGTTATGAAGGTCAGGGTCCTGAGCACTCCTCGGCCCGTCTGGAGCGTTACCTGCAGCTGTGCGCCGAGCACAACATCCAGGTGTGCGTGCCGACTACCCCGGCCCAGATCTACCACTTGCTGCGTCGCCAGGTGATCCGCCCGCTGCGCAAGCCGCTGGTAGTGCTGACACCGAAGTCGCTATTGCGTCATAAATTGGCCATCTCGACCCTGGAAGATCTGGCTGATGGTTCGTTCCAGACTGTTATTCCAGAAATCGACACGCTGGACGCAGCCAAGGTGACTCGCCTGGTCCTGTGCAGCGGCAAGGTCTACTACGACCTGCTGGAAAAACGTCGTGCCGAAGGCCGCGAAGACATCGCCATCGTGCGTATCGAGCAGCTTTACCCGTTCCCGGAAGACGACCTGATGGAGGCCATCGCGCCTTACACCAACCTCACCAACGTGGTGTGGTGCCAGGAAGAACCGATGAACCAGGGCGCGTGGTACAGCAGCCAGCATCACCTGCGTCGCAGCATGGGTAACCACAACAAGGCGCTGAACCTGGAGTACGCCGGTCGCGATGCTTCTGCTGCACCTGCATGTGGTTATGCGTCGATGCACGCCGAGCAGCAGGAAAAACTGCTGCAAGATGCTTTTACTGTTTAACGCCTTCGCGCTGACTGAAACCGAATTTTAAGGACACACAGATAATGGCTATCGAAATCAAAGCCCCGTCATTCCCGGAATCGGTTGCCGATGGCACCGTTGCCACTTGGCACAAGAAACCAGGCGACGCTGTAAAGCGTGACGACCTGATCGTTGACATCGAGACCGACAAAGTCGTGCTGGAAGTATTGGCCGAAGCTGACGGCGTGCTGGGCGCAATCGTTGCCGAAGAAGGCGCTACCGTTCTGTCGAACCAGGTACTGGGCTCGATCGAAGAGGGCAGCGCTGCTGCCGCTGCTCCTGCTGCCGCTGCACCGGCAGCCGCCGCTGCTCCTGCCGCCGCTCCGGCTGCTGGCGCTGAAGACCCGATCGCTGCACCAGCTGCCCGTCAGCTGGCTGAAGAGAACGGCATCAACCTGGCGTCCGTCAAAGGCACCGGCAAAGACGGTCGCATCACCAAGGAAGACGTGGTTGCTGCTGTTGAAGCCAAGAAAAACGCTCCAGCTGCCGCACCTGCCAAGGCTGCTGCCCCGGCCGCCGCTGCTCCTGTGTTCGCCGCTGGCGACCGCACCGAGAAGCGCGTTCCGATGACTCGCGTACGTGCCACCGTGGCCAAGCGTCTGGTTGAAGCCCAGTCGAACATGGCGATGCTGACCACCTTCAACGAAGTCGACATGACCGAAGTCATGGCCCTGCGTTCGAAGTACAAGGATCTGTTCGAGAAGTCCCACAACGGCGTGCGCCTGGGCTTCATGTCCTTCTTCGTGAAAGCGGCCACCGAAGCGCTGAAACGCTTCCCGGCAGTCAACGCTTCCATCGACGGCAACGACATCGTTTACCATGGCTACGCCGACGTCGGCGTTGCCGTGTCCAGCGACCGTGGCCTGGTGGTTCCAGTACTGCGTAACGCCGAACTGATGAGCCTGGCTGAAATCGAAGGCGGCATCGCCACCTTCGGCAAGAAAGCCCGTGACGGCAAGCTGACCATCGACGAGATGACCGGCGGTACCTTCACCATCACCAACGGTGGTACCTTCGGTTCGATGATGTCGACGCCGATTGTCAACCCACCACAAGCGGCAATCCTGGGCATGCACAACATCATCCAGCGTCCGATGGCCATCAACGGCCAAGTCGTGATCCGCCCAATGATGTACCTGGCGCTGTCGTACGATCACCGCCTGATCGATGGTAAAGAAGCCGTGACTTTCCTGGTGACCATCAAGAACCTGCTGGAAGACCCGGCTCGTCTTCTTCTGGATATTTGATTGAAGCAGCTTCAAGTTGCGAGCTACAAGCTGCAAGTAAACGCAGTTTGGCTTGCAGCTTGAAGCTCCGAGCTTGAAGCTTGAAGCTAATAGAGGATCTATTTTCATGACACAGAAATTTGACGTCGTAGTGATTGGTGCAGGTCCTGGCGGCTACGTTGCTGCCATCAAGGCCGCACAACTGGGCCTCTCGACTGCTTGCATCGAAAAATACACCGACAAGGAAGGCAAACTGGCACTGGGCGGTACTTGCCTGAACGTCGGTTGCATTCCTTCCAAGGCGCTGCTGGACAGCTCCTGGAAATTCCACGAAGCCCAAGACGGCTTCGCGATCCACGGCATCAACCATGCTGGCGTGACCATGGACGTGCCAGCAATGGTCGGCCGTAAAGCCAACATCGTTAAAGGCCTGACTTCCGGCGTTGCCACCTTGTTCAAGGCCAACGGCGTGACTTCCCTGCAAGGCCACGGCAAGCTGCTGGCTGGCAAGAAAGTTGAAATCACCAAGCCAGACGGCTCGACCGAAATCATCGAAGCCGAGAACGTGATCCTGGCCCCTGGTTCGCGTCCAATCGACATCCCGCCTGCTCCAGTTGACCAGAACGTGATCGTTGATTCGACTGGCGCCCTGGAATTCCAAGCAGTGCCTAAGCGCCTGGGCGTGATCGGCGCTGGCGTAATCGGCCTGGAGCTGGGTTCGGTATGGTCCCGCCTGGGTTCCGAAGTCACCGTGCTGGAAGCCCTGGACACGTTCCTGCTGGCTGCCGACACCGCTGTGTCCAAAGAAGCGCTGAAAACCCTGACCAAACAAGGTCTGGACATCAAGCTGGGCGCTCGCGTGACCGGCTCGAAAGTCAACGGTGAAGAAGTTGTCGTCAACTACACCGACAAGGATGGTGAAAAAACCATCACTTTCGACAAGCTGATCGTAGCCGTGGGTCGCCGTCCAGTGACCACCGACCTGCTGGCAGCTGACAGCGGCGTGACCCTCGACGAGCGCGGTTATGTGCACGTTGACGATCACTGCGCGACCACCGTGCCTGGCGTCTACGCCATCGGCGACGTGGTGCGTGGCATGATGCTGGCGCACAAGGCTTCCGAAGAAGGCATCATGGTTGTCGAGCGCATCAAGGGCCACAAGACCCAGATGAACTACGACCTGATCCCATCGGTTATCTACACCCACCCGGAAATTGCATGGGTCGGCAAGAACGAACAGCAGTTGAAAGCTGAAGGCGTTGAAGTTAACGTCGGCACCTTCCCGTTCGCCGCTTCTGGCCGTGCCATGGCAGCCAACGACACCGGTGGTTTTGTCAAGGTCATCGCTGATGCCAAGACTGACCGCGTATTGGGCGTCCACGTGATTGGCCCAAGCGCTGCAGAACTGGTTCAGCAAGGCGCGATCGGTATGGAATTCGGCACCAGTGCCGAGGATCTGGGCATGATGGTCTTCTCCCATCCGACCCTGTCCGAAGCGCTGCATGAAGCCGCGTTGGCAGTGAATGGCGGCGCCATCCACATCGCCAACAAGAAGAAGCGCTAAGCGAGATAATAAGAAACCACGGCGGAGTTGCCCGTCGTGAGCCTTGCGCGCAAGACTCACCGCGGAATATCCGCTGGACGCAGTCTTGCGCAGCTTTACGGGCCTTGAGCCCCGCAAGTTGCGCAAGCAGCAGTCACAGGTGGCGCGGCACTCATAATGAGCGCAGCGCCGAATGCGCAGTACCTAACGAAGACGGTAAAAAGCATGAATCTTCACGAGTATCAGGGTAAGCAGCTGTTCGCTGAATACGGCCTGCCAGTTTCCAAGGGCTACGCAGTAGACACCCCGGAAGCAGCAGCAGAAGCTTGCGACAAAATCGGCGGCAGCGAGTGGGTTGTCAAAGCCCAGGTCCACGCCGGTGGTCGCGGTAAAGCGGGCGGCGTTAAGCTGGTTCGCAGCAAAGAAGACGCCAAGGCCTTCGCACAGCAGTGGCTGGGCAAGCGTCTGGTGACTTACCAGACTGATGCCAATGGCCAGCCAGTCACCAAGATCCTGGTTGAATCGTGCACTGATATCGCTAAAGAGCTGTACCTGGGCGCTGTCGTTGACCGTTCGAGCCGTCGCATCGTGTTCATGGCTTCCACCGAAGGTGGCGTGGACATTGAGAAGATCGCCGAAGAAACCCCAGAAAAAATTCTGAAAGCTACTATCGATCCACTGGTTGGCGCTCAGCCATTCCAGGGTCGCGAGCTGGCTTTCCAGCTGGGCCTGGAAGGCAAGCAAGTTGCCCAGTTCGCCAAGATCTTCGTCGGTCTGGCCAAGCTGTTCCAGGATCACGATCTGGCCCTGCTGGAAGTGAACCCGCTGGTGATCAAGGCTGACGGCGATCTGCACTGCCTGGACGCCAAGATCAACATCGACGCCAACGCCATGTACCGTCAGCCTAAGCTGAAGACTTTCCACGATCCGTCGCAAGACGATCCGCGCGAAGCGCACGCTGCCAAGTTCGAACTGAACTACGTAGCCCTGGAAGGTAACATCGGCTGCATGGTCAACGGTGCTGGCCTGGCCATGGGTACCATGGACATCGTCAACCTGCATGGCGGCAAACCAGCCAACTTCCTCGACGTGGGCGGTGGTGCTACCAAAGAACGCGTAACCGAAGCTTTCAAGATCATCCTGTCCGACTCCAACGTCGCTGCAGTACTGGTCAACATCTTCGGCGGCATCGTTCGTTGCGACATGATTGCCGAAGGCATCATCGGTGCAGTGAAAGAAGTCGGCGTTAAAATCCCGGTTGTTGTTCGCCTTGAAGGTAACAACGCTGAACTGGGCGCTAAAGTACTGGCAGAAAGCGGTTTGAACATCATCGCGGCTACCAGCCTGACCGACGCTGCTCAACAAGTTGTCAAAGCTGCGGAGGGCAAATAATGAGCGTCCTGATCAATAAAGACACCAAAGTTATCTGCCAGGGTATTACCGGTTCGCAAGGTAGTTTCCACACCCAGCAAGCCATCGAATACGGCACCAAGATGGTTGGCGGCGTAACACCTGGTAAGGGCGGCACCGAGCACCTGGGTCTGCCAGTGTTCAACACCGTGAAAGACGCTGTAGCTGCCACTGGCGCCACCGCCAGCGTGATCTACGTTCCAGCTCCTTTCTGCAAGGACTCGATCCTGGAAGCAGCATTCGGCGGCATCAAGCTGATCGTCTGCATCACCGAAGGCATTCCTACCCTGGACATGCTGGACGCTAAAGTTAAGTGCGACGAGCTGGGCGTAGTCCTGATCGGCCCTAACTGCCCAGGCGTGATCACTCCAGGCGAATGCAAGATCGGCATCATGCCAGGTCACATTCACTTGCCAGGCAAGGTCGGTATCGTTTCCCGTTCCGGCACCCTGACCTACGAAGCTGTGAAGCAGACCACTGACGCCGGTTTCGGTCAGTCGACTTGCGTCGGCATCGGCGGTGACCCGATCCCAGGCTCGAACTTCATCGACATCCTGAAACTGTTCCAGGAAGACCCGAAGACCGAAGCGATCGTAATGATCGGTGAGATCGGCGGTTCGGCTGAAGAAGAAGCGGCTGCCTACATCAAGGCACACGTGACCAAGCCGGTTGTTTCCTACATCGCTGGTGTGACTGCCCCTGCTGGCAAGCGCATGGGCCATGCTGGCGCAATCATCTCTGGCGGCAAGGGCACTGCAGACGAGAAGTTTGCTGCCCTGGAAGACGCAGGCGTTAAAACCGTGCGTTCGCTGGCAGACATCGGCAAGGCTTTGTCCGAGCTGACCGGTTGGGCTGTCAAGTAAGCCTCGCGCTTAACTGACGCTTCACCAACACAAAGGCCACCTTCGGGTGGCCTTTGTGCTTTCTAAGTAACCACATTTTCTGTAGGAGCCGGCAAGCAGGCTCCTACAGTTTTTTGTATGGCATGGCTGTGTAACTTATCTGCATTGCCAGATTAAGTATGAAAACGCGACATAGAGATGTCGCTTATCGGACAGTCCGCCCCGCAACAGTGCGTTCGTCAGCCAATTTCTGTACCCTAGCCGCCTCTTTATGCGTGCGCATCCCAAAAGGAAGCCCCGCGCTAGACCGGTCGGCTCCCATAAGGGCCGGCAGTATTTCCCTCATCCATAGGGAATCCCTCTCTAAATTCCGATTCAGTAGTGTGGTATTTCCCGAAATGAAAGTGTTGAAAAGCCAGGATATCCTGGCGTTGGGCTTTATGACGTTTGCCCTGTTCGTGGGCGCCGGCAACATCATCTTCCCGCCTATCGTTGGTTTGCAGTCCGGACCTCACGTCTGGATGGCAGCGCTGGGCTTTCTGATCACGGCCGTCGGCCTGCCGGTGGTCACCGTGATCGCCCTGGCCAAGGTCGGCGGCGGTATGGACGCGTTGAGCAGCCCGATCGGCAAGATCGCCGGTGGCCTGCTGGCGGCGGCGGCGTATCTGGCGGTAGGGCCGCTGTTCGCCACCCCGCGTACCGCCACCGTGTCCTTTGAAGTGGGCCTGGCGCCGTTGACCGGCGAAAGCCCGCTGGCGTTGTTCCTCTACAGTTCGGTGTATTTCCTGGTGGTGTTCTTTGTCTCCCTGTACCCAGGACGACTGCTGGACACTGTGGGGCGCTTCCTCGCACCGCTGAAGATCATTGCGCTGGCCATCCTCGGTATCGCCGCCTTTGCCCTGCCGGCCGGTGAAGTGGGTGTCGCCACCCCGGAATACGTGGCTGCGCCGTTCTCCCAAGGTTTCATCAATGGTTACCTGACCATGGATACTCTGGGGGCACTGGTGTTTGGCATCGTGATCGTCAATGCGATCCGGTCCCGTGGTGTTGAGTCGCCGAAGCTGATCACCCGCTACGCGATCATTGCCGGCCTGATCGCCGGTGTGGGCTTGGCCCTGGTGTACATCAGCCTGTTCCGCCTCGGCTCGGGCAGCCACGCGGTTGCCGCCGGTGCAAGCAACGGCGCGGCGGTGCTGCACGCTTATGTGCAACACACCTTCGGTTCCCTGGGCAGCGGCTTCCTGGCCGTGCTGATCTCCCTGGCATGCCTGGTCACCGCCGTAGGCCTGACCTGCGCCTGCGCCGAGTACTTCAGCCGTATCCTGCCGCTGTCCTACAAGACGCTGGTGGTGATCCTGGCGCTGTTCTCGCTGTTCGTGTCCAACCTGGGCCTGACCAAGCTGATCGCGTTCTCGATCCCGGTACTCACGGCGATCTACCCGCCGTGCATCGTGCTGGTGGCGTTGAGCTTCTGCAAAGACTTCTGGCTGGAGCAGGGGCGCATCGTCGGTCCGGTGATGCTGGTGTCGTTCATCTTTGGTTGCATTGATGCGCTCAAGGGCGCTGGCCTCGCGGATTGGATGCCTGCGCAATTGGCCAACCTGCCGCTGAGCGAGCAGGGCCTGGCGTGGCTGGTGCCGTCGGTGATGACACTGGCTGTGGCGTTTGTGGTTGATCGTATGCTCGGCAAGCGTAGCGAAGCTATCGCTTAAACAAGCGGGTTTACGTTACAAGGAAATGCCTCGTATCAATCGATACGGGGCATTTTTTATGCTTATAGAACACGATCCTGTAGGAGCTGGCTTGCCAGCGATAGCGGTGTGTCAGCCAACGTATTCTGTGATTGATATGCTGCCATCGCCGGCAAGCCAGCTCCTACGATCGCTCGTGTTTGCCAAATCGCCGCTTAATAGGACCCGCATGTCGTTTATCGAAACCAATCAAATCCACCTGCTTGCCGCCCTCTGGTTCGTCCTGTGCTGGGGCGGCTACACCCGCTATGCCACCTGGAAAGCCCGCGACACGGCCTGCCTGGCCAGCGTGCTGCATCTGTATCGCGAGGACTGGATGCGCCGCATGCTGCTGCGCGACAACCGCATCGCCGACGCCAGTGTGATCGGCAACCTCGAGCGCAACGCCTCGTTCTTTGCCTCCAGTACCCTGATCATCCTCGCCGGTATTCTCACCGTGCTCGGGGCCTCGGAGCGCGCGGTGTCGTTGCTGGCGGATATCCCCATGGTGCAGCAGGCGTCCCAGGGCATGTCGGAGATCAAGTTGTTGTGCCTGGCGCTGGTGTTCGTCTACGCGTTCTTCACATTCAGCTGGTGCATGCGCCAGTACAACTTCGCGGCGGTGCTGGTGGGTTCGGCGCCGATGATCGGTGAGCGGCATGTGTCGGAACAGGAGCGCAATGCGTTTGCCCTGCGCGCGGCGCGGGTGATCTCCATGGCCGCTAACCAGTTCAACTTCGGCCTGCGCGCTTATTACTTCGGCATGACGATGCTGGCGTGGTTTGTCAGCCCCTGGTTGTTCATGTTGATGAGCAGCGGGGTGGTGTTGGTGCTGTACCGTCGGGAGTTTCATTCCGACGTGCTGCAAGTGATGGTGTATACGCAAACGGACGCGCCGCCGCCGGAACCGGCTAAAGAAGTGGGCTAACTACGGCCTACAAATAGAAACCCAGACAAAGTAAAGCCCGCTATCTAAGCGGGCTTTCTTTTTGCAGCCAGGCTATTTCAAGCCGCGGTCTCAAGAACCGGTGGCTGGGGTAGCAGGTGCTGCTTCTTTTGCGGCGGCTGCGTTCGATTCAGCCTGAGCTTTGGCAGCATCGGCGTTTTCTTTCGCAGCGTCGTTCACTTTATCCTGAGCCTTCGCCATATCTTTCTGAGCTTGCTCAGAGTGCGCGGCGGCGTCTTGGGCTTTGTCTTCGGATTTCTTGTCGCAGGCAGCGAGACCGAGGGCAGCGGCGAGCATCATGGAAATAGCTAAAGTCTTGCGCATGGGTGTTTCTCCTTATTGAAGATATCTACTGGCCTTTCGAGCATGGCGGTTCGGCATTAGTTCCTTTTATTCCATAGATATATAAATCGCTGACTAACCGGAACTTTTGCCCACCCACCCCTTCCGCGAATCAACACTAATAAGAGTCTGGAACGAATGACCGAAAATCCCCTGTTAGAGCGCGCGACGCGCTTTGTTTCGGCCTTGCGCCATTGTCAGGTGCTGGGCATTACCGCTCATCAGGCCAGCGAGGAGGGCATCACCTTGATCATGCCCTACGCCACGCATTTAGTGGGTGATCCCCAGTCGGGGGTGATCCATGGCGGCGCGCTGACTTCTCTGATGGACACCGCCTGCGGCATGGCCACCCTGTGTGTGCTGCCGGAATTCGAAGTGTGCCCGACCCTCGACTTGCGCGTTGACTACATGCATCCCGCTGCGCCCCACAAACCCGTGTATGGCTTCGCCCAATGCTACCGGGTGACCACCGACGTCATCTTCACCCGCGGCTTTGCCTTCCAGGATGACCCCCAGCAACCCATCGCCCATGTGGTGGGCACGTTCATGCGCATGGGCAAACGCCTCAGGGGCACACAAGGATTGGGCAGCGCGATAAAGGGAGAACAGGCATGACGCACCGATTCAAGACCCGCCTGGAACAGGCCCATGAGCGCGGTGATTACGAGGCGCTGCTCAACCTCATTCCTTACGCCAAGCTCATCGGCATTGAATGCACGCGACTGGGGGATGAATTGCTGTTCCGCCTGCCGGCCAACAAGGACAATATTGGTAACCCCATATTGCCGGCGCTGCACGGCGGCGTGATTGCGGGCTTCATGGAGCTGTCGGCGGCGCTGTACCTGCTGGTGTTCACGGGCGCGCCGGGCATCCCGAAAATCATCGACTTTTCCCTGGATTACCTGCGCGCCGGGCAGTTTCGCGACACCTATGCCAAATGCCAGGTGTGGCGCCAGGGTCGACGGGTGGCGAACGTGGCTATCACCGCCTGGCAGAGCACGGCCGCAGAACCTATCGCCACCGCCCGCGCGCATTTCAAGATCGAGGAACAGAGCCGCCCTTGAAATCCTGGTCTTAGCCCCCAACTTTGATGACAACCCGCCGCCAACCCTCAAGGGCGCGGCCACTGCCATCCAATTGGAGTTTGATGACCATGAGTGTGGAAACTCAAAAGGAAACCCTGGGCTTCCAGACCGAGGTGAAGCAACTGCTGCACCTCATGATCCATTCGCTGTATTCCAACAAGGAAATTTTCCTTCGCGAATTGATCTCGAACGCCTCTGACGCTGTCGACAAATTACGTTTCGAAGCCCTGTCCAAGCCTGAGTTGCTGGAAGGTGGCGCCGAACTGAAAATCCGTGTGAGCTTCGACAAGGACGCCAAGACCGTCACGATCGAAGACAACGGTATCGGCATGAGCCGCGAAGATGCGATCACCCACCTGGGGACCATCGCCAAATCCGGTACTGCCGACTTCATGAAGAACCTGTCGGGCGACCAGAAGAAGGATTCGCACCTGATCGGCCAGTTCGGCGTGGGCTTCTACTCGGCCTTCATCGTCGCCGACCAAGTGGAAGTGTTCAGCCGCCGTGCCGGCCTCGACGCCAGCGAAGGCGTGCATTGGTCGTCCAAAGGCGAGGGCGAGTTCGAAATCGCCACTATCGACAAGGCCGACCGTGGTACCCGCATCGTCCTGCACCTGAAATCCGGTGAAGACGAATTCGCCGATGGCTGGCGCCTGCGCAACATCGTCAAGAAGTACTCCGACCACATCGCTTTGCCGATCGAGCTGCCGAAAGAACAAGCGGCCGCCGAAGGCGAAGAGGCACCTGCCCAGGAATGGGAAGTGGTCAACCGCGCCAGCGCGCTGTGGACCCGTCCGCGTACCGAGATCAAGGACGAGGAATACCAGGAGTTCTACAAGCACATCGGTCACGACTACGAAAACCCGCTGAGCTGGAGCCACAACAAGGTCGAAGGCAAGCTGGAATACAGCTCGCTGCTCTACGTACCGGCCCGTGCCCCGTTCGACCTGTACCAGCGTGAAGCGCCGAAAGGCCTGAAGCTGTACGTACAGCGCGTCTTCGTGATGGACCAGGCGGAGTCCTTCCTGCCGTTGTACCTGCGCTTCATCAAAGGTGTGGTCGACTCCAACGATTTGTCTCTGAACGTGTCGCGGGAAATCCTGCAGAAAGACCCGATCATCGACTCCATGAAGTCGGCGCTGACCAAGCGTGTACTCGACATGCTGGAAAAACTGGCGAAGAACGAGCCTGAGCAATACAAAGGCTTCTGGAAAAACTTCGGCCAGGTCATGAAAGAAGGCCCGGCGGAAGATTTTGCCAACAAAGAAAAAATCGCTGGCTTGCTGCGTTTTGCTTCGACTCACGAAGAAGGCGGCGAGCAAGTGGTGTCCCTGGCCGAATACCTGGCACGCGCCAAGGAAGGTCAGGACAAGATCTACTACCTGACCGGCGAAACCTACGCTCAGGTCAAAAACAGCCCGCACCTGGAAGTCTTCCGCAAGAAAGGCATCGAAGTGCTGCTGCTGACCGACCGTATCGATGAGTGGCTGATGAGCTACCTCAACGAGTTCGACGGCAAATCCTTCGTCGACGTGGCCCGCGGTGACCTGGACCTGGGTAACCTGGATTCCGAAGAAGAGAAGAAAGAAGCCGAAGAAGTCGCCAAGGCCAAAGAAGGCTTGGTTGAGCGTATCAAGGCGTCCCTGGGCGATGCGGTCAGCGAAGTGCGGGTTTCCCACCGTCTGACCGACTCCCCGGCGATCCTGGCCATCGGCGAAGCGGACTTGGGCATGCAAATGCGCCAGATCCTCGAGGCCAGCGGCCAGAAAGTGCCGGATTCCAAGCCGATCTTCGAATTCAACCCGGCTCACCCGCTGATCGAGAAACTCGACGGCGAGCAAAGCGAAGAGCGGTTTGGCGACCTGTCGCACATCCTCTTCGACCAAGCGGCCCTGGCCGCTGGCGACAGCTTGAAAGACCCGGCCGCCTATGTGCGCCGCCTGAACAAGCTGTTGGTTGAACTGTCGGTTTGACCCTGACGTAGAAAAACCCGCTTCGGCGGGTTTTTTCGTTCTAGTGCACCTCAACTGGAGTAAATGATGAGCCAAGTCACAGTACGTTCCGTGGTCTATCAGATTGATGGCCAATCTTACGAAAGCCGTCTCGCGTTCGATGCCAGCCACAAGGGCCCGCTGCCGGGCCTGCTGATGGCGCCGAACTGGATGGGAGTGAGTGCGGGTGCCGAAGAGATCGCCAAGAGCGTCGCCAGCAAGGGCTATGTGGTGCTGATTGCCGATTTGTACGGGCAGACCGTGCGTCCGTCGAATGGCGATGAAGCCGGTGCGGCGATGATGCCGTTGAAGAACGACCGTGCGTTGTTGAACAAGCGTATGCAGGCGGCCTTCGAGCAGTTGCAGGGCCAGACTGAGGCAGCGGTTGATACCTCGAAACTGGCGACCTTTGGTTTCTGCTTCGGCGGGTGCTGCTCCCTGGAGCTGGCGCGTACCGGTGCGCCGGTCAAGGCTGCCATCTCGTTCCACGGCACCCTCGACACGCCGAACCCGGCGGATGCGAAGAACATCAAGGGCTCAGTGCTGGTGCTGCATGGCGCTTCTGACCCATTGGTCCCTAAAGAGCAACTGCCGGCGTTCGAAGATGAAATGAACGCGGCCGGTGTGGATTGGCAACTGCTGAGCTACGGCGGCGCGGTGCATTCGTTCACCGACCCGCATGCGAATGTGCCGGGCAAGATGATGTACGACGCGAAGACGGCCAAACGGGCTTTCCAGTCGATGCATAACTTGCTGGAAGAAGTGTTCAAGGGCTGATTTTTCAGCGCCTGTTTTGGCCTCTTCGCGAGCAAGCCCGCTCCCGCATTTGACGCTGTTCACAAGTCAAAATGTGGGAGCGGGCTTGCTCGCGAATGCTACCTCACCGGCAACTCAATTCTTTCAGACTCACCCGGCACCGTCGGCCAATCCCCAGCCGCCCACCGCTGCCTGGCCTGTTCGATCACCGCTGGATCACTCGCGACAAAATTCCAATTGATCCGCCGAGGCCCATCCAGCGGCGCGCCGCCAAACACCACCAGGTGGCAATCGCTTTCGGCAAACAGTGTCATCTCCTTACCAGCCGGCAGCACCACCAGGCTGTGCACTTCAAGCGTCTCGCCGTCCAACTGCGCTTCCCCCTCCAGCACATACACCGCGCGTTCCTCATGCTCATCCGGAATCAGCAGGGTTGTGGCCGTTTGCATCTGCACCTCGGCATACAGCGTGGGCGACAGCACCGGCACCGGCGATTTGAGGCAGAACCCATCGCCCGCGATCAGGCGTATCTGCACGCCCAGATTGTCACTCACCGGCAGGCTGGCTGCCGGGTGATGGCTGTAATGTCCCGGCCCGGTCTCGTGGTCCTTGGGTGAGGCCAGCCACACTTGCAACCCATGCAGGCTAAAACCGCTGGCCTTGAGCGGCTCAGGGGTGCGTTCGACATGGGCAATCGCGCTGCCGGCCGTCATCCAGCTCACATCACCGGCCTGCACCACCTGATCCGAACCCAGGCTGTCCTTGTGCTGCAGCGCACCTTCAAACAAATAGGTGAGGGTCGACAGCCCGATATGCGGATGCTGGCGGATATTCATGCCATCGCCCGGTGCGTAACGAGTGAGCAGCATATGGTCGAAGAACACAAAAGGCCCGACGCTGCGGCATTCCCGCGACGGCAGCGGGCGCAGGATCGGTTGGCCTTCGACATCTTCGGGGCGAGGGCGGATCACGGTGAGGGTGGTCATGGTGCGTCCCAGTCTGAGCGGGTTAGATGCTGCTGAGCATAACCCGCTCGGAAGGATGTTGCCGCTATTGGCTGAAGGCGCCTTCCGACAGCTTTGTCTCGATGGTGACGTCGGCGGTGGTCATCAGCTTGTGCACCGGGCAGCGATCTGCCACACGGTGCAGTTCGTCGCGTTGCTCGTCGGTGAGCACGCCCTTGAGCGTCAGCTTGACGTTGAGCTTGTATTTGCCCTTTTGCTCTTCGGTGGCGTCGTGGGTGACTTCCACAGTCACGCCGGTCAGCGGAATGTCTTTCTTCTGCGCGTAGAGCTTGACCGTCAGCGCTTTGCACGACGCCAGCGCGGCATCGAAGTAGTCATGGGGGGAGGGCGCCGAATCGTCGCCGCCCAGGCTTTTAGGCAGGTCGGTAAACAACTCATGGTTATTGATATTGACGCTATGACGGAAGTTGTCCTGGTTCAGGGTATTCACGGTAACAGGCATGGTAAACCTCACAGGGTGGCAGGATGAAGGTCATGCAGTTATAGAGCATGCTGGCACTTCGGTGTTCCGTGTTTTTTGCCGGATGAACCCTGGCAGCCTGAGCAAGGTCTACCCGTATCAGCCCTTATCGAGGTTTTATCGTGCCGTTGACCCGCCTGACGCTTGCCCTGTTGCTCACCACCAGCAGCCTTGCTGCGCAGGCCCGCGACTATGCCTACAGCGACGCGCACCTGCATTACGTGGATTTCTTCCAGGAAACCGCGGGCATGGACAAGCTGCTCAATGCCATGGCTGACAGCCGCATCGAGCATGTGATGATTTCCGGCATCCCGGTCGCCAAGAAATGGCACGAAGATGAACCCAAGCGGCCGCGCTACTACGCCGGTGACGATGCCGATGCCTACTGGTACAGCGCCACCGATGTGATTGTGGCCGCAGCGGTCAATAAACTGAGCCCAGAGCAACGCCAGTATTTTCATCCGTTCCTGTCCGGCTTCAACCCCAACGACAAGAACTCGGCCGCCCATATCCAGCGCATGCTCGACCTCAACCCAGGGCTGTGGCAAGGCATCGGTGAGGTCTTCACCCGCCATGACGACCTTACCGCCATCACCGCAGGCGACACCCCGCGTGCCAATAACGAAGCCATGACCCGCATCTATCACCTGGCGGCAGAAAACGACCTGCCGGTGATGCTGCACTCCAACATCACCTCCAAGCGTGAGCGCAATCCGCTGTACCTGGCTGAAGTGGAAGAGCCGCTGCGCAACCATCCGCACACCCGCTTTATCTGGGCCCACGCCGGCACCAGCAAGGAAATCCACCGCCATCAGGTGCAGATGGACTTTTTGCTGCCGACCCTGAGCCGCCTGCTGGAGGCTTACCCCAACCTGTACATCGACCTGTCCTGGAGCATGCTCACGCCGTATTTGCTGGATGACGCAGGGCAGCCGCGCCCGGAGTGGGTCAAGCTGGTGGAGCGTTTCCCGGAGCGGTTTATGCTGGGCTCGGACGTTGTAGGGCGGTTCAACAAGCTCGGTAAGGAAATGCGCCGCTTCGACCCGTTCCTGGATGCCCTGCCGGAGGACGTCGCTCGCAAAGTCGCACGGGACAACTTTTTGGCGATCCTGCCTAAAGCGCCCCGCGATGGTGTAGCACGTTGATATCGCGTTTTCGTCTTACGCAAAACGAGCAATAGGCCGATACCTTTCAAGAGCCAGCTGCAAATGGATGCAGCGAAATTGGAAGGAGCCAAGGCATGAGTATCAGAAGTCTGAATATCGCCCCGCGCGCGGGCTTGGGGTTTGGCCTATTGGCGTTGATGGTATTTGCCCTGGGCGGCTTTGCCCTGTTGCAGATGGCCAATATGCGCCAGCAATCGGACCAGGTGGAGAATAACTGGCTGCCCAGCGTGATGGCGGTGGGGCAGATGAGTCAGGACTTGCTGCGTGTTCGGGCGCTGACCTTGCGCCTGCTGGTCAACCGCGATTCCCAGGCGCTGGCGCAGAACGAACAGAAACTGGGCGAGCTGAAAAGCGGCCTGCATCATGCGCAGACCCTCTACGAGGCGCTGATTGTGCTGCCCGAGGAACGCACGCTGTTTGATCGCTTCAAGGCCCAGGAGCAGCAATACCTGCAACGCCAGGAGCAGGTCATGGGGTTTTCGAAGGCCAACCAGCTGGAAGACGCGATCAGGGTGGTCAATGGCGAGATGAACCAGATCGCCGATGAAATGGCCACGACCCTGCACGAACTGGTCAACCTCAACAAAGCCAATGCCAATCAAGCTGCAAGCTTGGCGCAAAGCGTGTTCAGCCAGTCGCGCAGCTGGGTGGTCGGCATGATCGTGCTTACGGCGCTGATTACCATCGGCCTGGCAGTGTGGCTGACACGCAGCATCGTGTTGCCCCTGGCCCAGTCTCTGAAAGTCGCCCAGGGCGTGGCCAGTGGCGATCTGACCGGCGAGATCCATGTGAGTGGCAATGATGAGCCGGCGCGTCTGCAGCAGGCGCTCAAGGGTATGCAGGAGAATCTACGCGATACCATCCGGCGTATCTCCGAGTCGTCGAACCAGTTGGCGTCCGCCTCGGAGGAGCTTAGCTGCGTGACTGAAGACGCCACCCGTGGTTTGCACCAGCAGAATCAGGAAATCGAGCAGGCCGCCACGGCGGTGAACCAGATGACGGCAGCCGTGGAGGAGGTGGCAAGCAACGCAGTGGCCACGTCCCAGGCGTCCCGCGAGTCCGACCGCATTGCCCAGCATGGGCGCGAGCAAGTGCATCAGACTGTGGTGTCGATCGAGGCGCTGGCCACTGACGTGACCGACAACGTGACGCAGGTCGAGGATCTGGCGCAGAAGGTTTATGGCATCAGCAAGGTGCTGGACGTAATCCGCTCGATTGCCGAGCAGACCAACTTGCTGGCGTTGAACGCGGCGATTGAAGCGGCGCGCGCCGGGGATGCTGGGCGTGGGTTTGCGGTAGTAGCCGACGAAGTGCGGGCTTTGGCTCATCGCACCCAGCAGTCGACCCAGGAAATCGAGCAGATGATCAGCGGGATCCAGCAAGGCACCGATCAGGCGGTCAGCTCGATGCAGCAGAGCAATACGCGAGCACGCTCGACCTTGGATATCGCCAAGTCGGCGGGCACGGCATTGGAGGAAATCGCCTCGGCGTTCACCTTGATCAATGAACGCAACCTGGTGATCGCCAGCGCATCCGAGCAACAGGCGGCGGTGGCGCGGGAGGTGGATCGCAACTTGATCAACATCCGCGACCTGGCGCATCAGACATCGACCGGGGCGAATCAGACCAGTGCGGCGAGCCAGGAGTTGTCGCGCTTGGCGGTGGACCTGAACACGATGGTGGCGCGATTTTCGGTGTAGGGCCGGGTACCGAGTTGGCGCTATCGCAGGCAAGCCAGCTCCCACAGGGGAATGCGTTTCAAATGTGGGAGCTGGCTTGCCTGTGATGAAGCCGACTCGGTCTCAAATCCATTACCCACAAAAAAGCCCCGAACCAGTCGGGGCTTTTTCATGCAATCAAGCTACAGGTCTTACTGACCCTGCCAGCGTTTCAGCACCAGGGTAGCGTTAGTGCCACCAAAGCCGAAGCTGTTGCTCATCACGGTGTCGATTTTTGCATTCTCAACGGTCTTGGTCAGGATCGGCATGTCAGCCACCACCGGATCAATCTCGTCGATGTTGGCCGAACCGGCCATGAAGTTGCCTTCCATCATCAGCAGGCAGTAGATCGCTTCGTGAACGCCAGCGGCGCCCAAGGAGTGACCGGACAGGCTCTTGGTAGAGCTGATGGCCGGAGCCTTGTCGCCGAATACCGCACGCACGCCTTCCATTTCCTTGGCGTCGCCGACCGGAGTCGAGGTGCCGTGGGTGTTCAGGTAGTCGATTGGGGTATCTACAGTGGACATGGCCATCTGCATGCAACGGATGGCGCCTTCACCGCTTGGGGCAACCATGTCGTAGCCGTCGGAAGTGGCGCCGTAGCCGACGATTTCCGCGTAGATCTTGGCACCACGGGCCAGAGCGTGTTCCAGCTCCTCGACCACCACCATGCCGCCACCGCCGGCGATGACGAAACCGTCACGCTTGGCGTCGTAGGCGCGGGAGGCCTTTTCCGGGGTTTCGTTGTACTGGGTGGACAGTGCGCCCATGGCGTCGAACAGGAACGATTGGCTCCAATGTTCTTCTTCACCGCCGCCGGCGAACACGATGTCCTGCTTGCCCAACTGGATCTGCTCAACCGCAGTACCGATGCAGTGTGCACTGGTGGCGCAGGCGGAGGAAATCGAGTAGTTCACGCCCTTGATCTGGAAAGGCGTGGCCAGGCAGGCCGACACAGTGCTGCCCATGGTCCGCGTGACACGGTACGGGCCGACACGCTTCACGCCTTTTTCGCGCAGGATGTCCAGCGCTTCCATCTGGTTCAGGGTCGATGCGCCGCCGGAGCCGGCGATCAGGCCGGTGCGTACGTTCGAGACCTGGTCTTCGCTCAGGCCGGAGTCGGCGATTGCGTCTTTCATCGCCAGGTAGGCGTAGGCGGCAGCGTGGCCGACGAAGCGATAGATCTTGCGATCGATCAGCTCTTCGAGGGGCAGGTCGATGGAGCCGGAAACCTGGCTACGCAGACCCATTTCGGCATATTCCGGGTTGAAGCGGATGCCAGGGCGACTTGCACGCAGGTTAGCGGTGACGGTCTCTTTGTCATTGCCCAGGCAAGAAACAATGCCCAGACCAGTGATAACGACGCGGCGCATGCGGATAACCCTTAAAAGTTGTCAGTGGATGTGAATACGCCGACCCGAAGGCCTTCGGCAGTATAGATCTCGCGACCGTCGACGCTCACCGAACCATCGGCGATGGCCAGGTTCAGCTTGCCCTTGAGGACGCGCTTGATTTGAATGTTGTAGGTGACTTTCTTGGCGGTCGGCAGGACCTGGCCAAAGAACTTCACTTCGCCCGAACCCAGGGCACGACCGCGGCCCGGCAGGCCTTGCCAGCCGAGGAAGAAACCGACCAGCTGCCACATGGCGTCAAGGCCCAGGCAGCCTGGCATCACAGGGTCGCCTTCGAAATGGCAGGCGAAGAACCACAGGTCCGGGGTGATATCCAGCTCGGCGACCAATTCACCTTTGCCGTACTTGCCACCCTCTTCGCTGATATGGGTGATGCGATCCACCATCAGCATGTTCGGGGCGGGCAGTTGCGCGTTACCTGGGCCGAACAGCTCACCGCGACTGCAGCGCAGCAGGTCTTCCCGAGTAAAGGCGTTTTGTTTGGTCATGCGAGCTCCTCAATAATCCCATGCGGCAGGGTAGGGTAAATCTTCCCGAACCGAATGAAGCGTTCATGCCTCATGTCGGCAGCCTACACATAGACTATTGCGTTGTAGTGAAAGTCACAGCGGCAAGGCACTGAATGTACACTTGTTCACTGAAATTTTAAACCGGGCCTGTTTATGGGCCCGTTCGGGTGCCTAAGACTGCCGCACTTTCGCCTTTCACGCCAGTCGGAGTTGGCTGATGGCGCGGCGCTATTGCACCCAACGCTGCAGGATTTGCTGCAAATCCGTGCGTTTGAACGGCTTGGCCAGGTAATCGTTCATTCCCGCTGCCAGGCAGGCTTCACGGTCGCCCTGTAAAGCGTTGGCGGTCAGGGCGATGATCGGCAGATCGGCACAGCCCGGTAACTGACGGATTTGCCGGGTGGCTTCATAGCCGTCGATGACCGGCAGCCGACAATCCATCAGGATTGCGGTGAAAATCAGGCTCTCGGCGCTGCGGATCGCTTCGGCGCCGTCGGTGGCCAGGCTCACTTCGAAGCCCAGGCTGCGCAGCATGGCCTCAACCACCGTGCGGTTGACCGGGTTGTCTTCCACCAGCAGCACGTGACGACCATCACCCGCGCCGGCTTTGCCGTCGGCGTCGCTGGCAATCGGCGGCACGCTGTGCTGGTCGATGGCCAGGGGAATTTCCAGGGTAAACACCGAGCCGCGGCCTTCTTCGCTTTGGGCACGCAGGGTGCCGCCCATGCGTTCGGCCAGGGTGCGTGCGATGGGCAGGCCCAGGCCGGTGCCGCCGTAACGTCTTGAAATGGAACTGTCAGCCTGCTGGAACGCGTCGAACATCGCCTCCAGGCGTTCGGCGGAAATGCCTATGCCGCTGTCACGCACGGTGCACGTGAACCACACCAGTTCATGGTCGAGGGTCTGCCAGTGGGGCTCGACACTGACGCTGCCGTGCTCGGTGAACTTCAAGGCGTTGCCGATCAGGTTCACCAGGATCTGGCGGATCCGCGTCGGGTCTCCCTGCACCTGCAAGGCGTCCATCCCCAGCGGGATCGCCAGTTTCAGCGCCAGCCCACGTTGCTGGGCGCTGTGCTGGAAGGCCTGCGCGCAACTGTTGATCAGGTCCGCCAGGTTGAACGGAATATGCTCCAGTTCCAGGGCGGCGCGTTCGATACGCGAGAAGTCGAGGATATCGTTGATCACCTTGAGCAAATGCTCGGTGGACTCCGAAGCCAGTGCCGCGTACTCGGTCTGCTCCTCGGTCATCTCCGTGGTTTCCAGCAACTGCAACATGCCCAGCACGCCATTCATGGGCGTGCGCAGTTCATGGCTCATCATCGCCAGGAACTCCGACTTGGCGTTGTTAGCGCGCTCAGCTTCTTCGCGGGTCTGGATCAACTGGGCCATGGCCTGCTGTTGTTCGCGACTGGCCTGGTTGAGGCCTTCGGCAAGGTTGTTGATATGCCGCGACAGGTCGCCCAGCTCCGAGTCATCCACAATCGGCAGCGGCGTCTGGTAGTCGCCTTGCTGGATCGCCTTCACCGCATGGCCCATGGCGCTGATCGGCTGGGACAGGCTGGCGGCCAGGCGCCGCGCGAGCAGGAAGGTAAACAGCAGGGCAAACAGCGCGAGGATGCCGGCCTTGAACAGGATCTCCTGCTGGCGCTGGCTGAACGCGTCGTTGGACATGCCGACGATCACCCGGCCCAGGTAATCGGCGCGCGGTGCCTTGGATTCGTTGAGGTTGTCCTGGAAGAAATCGTTACCCAGTTGAATGTGTTGCAGACGAATCGGTGCCTGGAACACTTTCACCGACAGTGAGCGGTCGTGCTTCTCCGACGGTTGCTCGACATACACCAGGATATTCTCGCTGCTGTCCTGGATCTCCAGGAAGCGCACGTGCGGCGTGGCCAGCGTCGCGCGCAACAGGCTGTCGAGCACGTCATTGTTGCCGGAAATCACCCCGTATTCGGTGGCCGGCGCCAGTTGGTTGGCGATCAGTTGGCCGGTGTGGTCCAGTTCTTGGCGCAAATCCTGGATACGCACAAAGGTGAAGAAGCTGATCAACAGCAACGTCAGCAACAGCGCCGGGCCCAGGGTAATGAGCTGGGTACGGGTGTTGATGTCCCAACGACGACGCAAGGTCATGGGCGTTTTTCTCCTTCGGCCAATCGGGTGGCGACGCTGGCTTCGTCCACCTGTTCGATCCCCAGTGAGCGCGCGACTTGCGGGTTGCCCACGACTTTGAAGCGATCCGGGTACAGCGAGCGCGGCCAGTTGGCCGGCGAATGGTCGAGTAGACGGTCAAGCACGGCCAGCCAGTCAGCCTGGTCGCTGTAGGTGCTGGCCAGGCTGCCGGCTCGTACGAAGCCCGCGTTCGGGCCTATCAGCGGCAATTGCTGGGCGTAACTGCTCAGCAACAGGTTCTTCGCGGTTTTCGGGTTGTACAACTGCGGGTCGTCGAGGCCGAGCAGCACATCACTGTTGCGGAACAGGATTTGGAGCGGTCGACTGTCATTAATGTTGTCCCAGAGCTGGGGCACGATCTCCAGGCCTAGCGAGGTGGAGTGCTGTTTCAGCTCGGGCAGCAGGAATTCGCTGTCGGCGCCATAAAGCACGCCGATACGCCGCGCCTGCGGCAGGATGCCCGCGATCAGGCGCAATTGGCGATCCAGCGGCGGGTCGCTCCACAGCAGGCTAATGCGTGGGTGCGGCATGCTGCCCAGGCGCTGATGGGCTTGCAGGCGGCTGATGCGCAGCACCAGGGTCGGTGGGCCCTGAGGCTCTTGCAGGCGCCAGTCGAGGCCGGGCAGGTCCAGCAGGATCAAGCGCGTGGTTGCCGGCAGGCGGCCGGGTGCCGGCAAGTCTTTGAGGGCTGTAAAGGTGACACGGTCTTCGGGGCGTTGCTGTGCCAGGGCCTGGGCAAAGGCTTGCACACCGGCGCCGTCTTCAGCGGCGGTCAGCAGGATATCGGCACTCCACGCCGGCGCGGCCAGCAGCAGGCAGGCGAGCAGCACGGCACGCCGCCAAAGCCGAGTGATCAACACGCCAGTCATCCGTGACGAGTCGCCCATGTCAGAACTCTAGCTCGGCACTGAAGTAGAGCACGTGGCGATGGTCATAATTGTTGTCGGCCCAGGTGGTGGGCTGGTTGTCGAGGCGTTCTTGCAACATGCCGGCCAGCTCCACGTTGGCTTTGCCCAGGGCAATGCGCTTGGCGACCCGCAGGTCGACCCGTTCGAAGCGATATTGGTTGAGTGCGTCATCGCCATAGTAGAACAGCGCGCTGGACCAACCCTGGCCCCACTCACGCAACCAGCCGGCGGAGCCACTGTTGCGCGCGGTCTGGGCTTTGTCCAGCGGGTTGCTGGTGCTGGCGTCGACGTAAGCATAGGTGAGCCGCAGGCGGTCGGCGTTGCTCACACGCCAGTCGAATTGGGACTCTGCGCCGGTAAACCGGGCGCTGTTGGCGTTGCTGGCAATGTACTGGTTATTGCGCAGCGGCGAGCTGATCATGTCGGTGATCTCGTCGTAGAACAGTTTCACGTCCATGTTCAGCCCGATGTCGGCAAAGAAGCCGTTGTACCCCAGTTCCCGTGACTTCATCATCTCTTTATCGAGGTTACCTGGGCCCCGGGTCTTTACGAAGTATTGCCCGGTGGTCTGCCCGTAGGCCGGGGAGCTGAGGTTGGTGACGCGGTAGCTCCAGTTGACGTTGTTCTCGAACATGTCCGGCGAGCGGATCGCCTCGGAGTACACCGCACGCAGGCCGTGGCGCGGGTTGATCAGGTAGTTGACCGCCACCCGTGGCGTCAGCGAGTTGCCGCTCAGGTGAGTGTCTTCATACATGGCGCCGCCTTGCAGCAGCCAATGCTCGCTGGCGCGCCATTCCAACTGGCCGAACAGGCGCCAGGTGGTGTCGTCCAACGTGCCGTTGAAGTAAGTGTCGGAGTCGGCGCGGTCATAGCGGTAGTTCATGCCGCTGACCAGGCGCAGGCTGTCGGACAGGCTGAGGGTGTCTTGAATCTCCAGGTCGTAGCGGCTTTCGCGGGTGCTCTGGTCGATGTCGCCGCACACGCTTTGACTGGCACCGTCGCGCCACTGTTGCAGCACTTGGTTGGCCAACGCCTGCTCGGCTGCGCTGCCCGGTGGTGCGCTGCCCTGGCTGTAGGTGTCCATGTGCCGGGCCAGCAGTTCGGCGTAGTTGGGATTCATCTGCCACAACTGGGTCAGCTCGGGGCTGAACGAGACCTTGGCGTCACACGCCTTCCAGATTTGCTGGCGGTCCCACTGCTGGGCGGAGCCCTGGATATACAGACTGTGATCCGGGTTGAAGTCGAAGTTCCAGCGCAGGGAGCCGGCATAATCCTTGGCGGTGACGTCGGAATTGTTACCGCCCTCGGTAATCCCGGCGAAGACCGGGCTGTAGGTATACGGTCGCTGGTTTGTGCCTTCTTTCGCATCCAGTTGCAAGTCGATGCTTTGCTGCGTGTTCAGCGTCTGGCTGATCGCCAGGCTGAAGCGGCTGAGGCGGCGGCTGTCACGACGGTCGGCCCCGGATGCATCGCTGTCGAAACCGTCGTCTTGCTGCCCGGACAGGGACAGGCGCAAGTCACCGGTTTCCCAGCCTGCGCCCTGGCTGGCATAGAAATCATTGATGCCGCGTTCGCCACGCACCACTTTTACCCGCGTGCCGTGGCTGTTGGCCGGCGAGCGCGTAAGAATGTTCACCACCGCCATCAAGGCATTGGCGCCGTAGCTGACGGTATTGGGGCCACGGAATACTTCGATGCGCTCGATATCCTCCATGGCCACCGGAATGTCGCTCCAGTCCACGGTGGCCAGGCCCGCGCGGTACACCGAGCGGCCGTCGATCAACACCTGCATGCGCCGCGCATCGCTGGCACTGGTGCCGTGGTAGTTCACCGCCGCCTGATTGCCGCTGGTGTAGCCGACCATCATCCCCGGCACAAGGCGCAGCAACTCACTGATATCCCGCGCGCCACTGGCTTTGATCAGCTCGCTGTCGATCACGGTCATGCTGCCGGGCACGGCGGCGGCCGATTGCTTGAGGCGCGTGGCCGTCAATACCTGGGGCAGCGGCTGGCTGTCGAGGAACAGGTCGTCGGCCATGGCAGGCGTGCAGCACAACAGCATCAGCCACAGAGATGAACGGGGAGGAGGGCCCAAATACACGGCACGGCCTTGATAATTGCGGATAGCCGCCCATGTTAACTGAGGTGGGGCCTTTTGCCAGTCGCCGGACTTGCAATTACTCCATGTAAATGTGGCATTTTCCGACAAACGCGCGAATTGATACGGGGGCTGGCCGCCAGCGGGTCGGCCCGTATAATGCCGCCATCGCCACTGGTATGGATTAACGGATTGCATATGACTGAACAGCGCCCTATTGCGGTCCTGGGAGGCGGAAGTTTTGGTACCGCCGTGGCAAACCTGCTGGCCGAGAACGGCCACGCTGTGCGCCAGTGGATGCGCGACCCCGAACAGGCCGAGGCCATTCGGGTGCACCGGGAAAATCCGCGTTACCTCAAAGGCATCAAGATTCATCCGGCGGTCGAGCCGGTCACCGACCTGCTCGAAACCCTCACGGCGTGCGACCTGTGCTTCGTCGCGCTGCCCTCCAGCGCCTTGCGCTCGGTGCTGGCGCCCCACGCCGAGCGTCTGGCCGGCAAGTTGCTGGTCAGCCTGACCAAGGGCATCGAGGCACAGACCTTCAAGTTGATGAGCGAAATCCTCGAGGAAATCGCTCCCCAAGCGCGCATTGGCGTGCTGTCCGGGCCGAACCTGGCACGGGAAGTGGCCGAACACGCGTTGACCGCCACCGTAGTCGCCAGTGAAGACGAAGAACTCTGCGAACGTGTCCAGGCCGTGTTGCATGGGCGCACTTTCCGCGTCTATGCCAGCAGCGACCGTTTTGGCGTCGAGCTCGGCGGTGCACTGAAAAACGTCTACGCGATCATCGCCGGCATGGCCGTCGCGCTGGGCATGGGCGAAAACACCAAGAGCATGTTGATCACCCGCGCCCTGGCCGAGATGACCCGCTTTGCGGTGAACCAGGGCGCCAACCCAATGACCTTCCTGGGTCTGGCAGGCGTGGGCGACTTGATCGTCACCTGCTCCTCACCGAAAAGCCGCAACTACCAGGTGGGTTTCGCCCTTGGCCAGGGCCTGAGCCTGGAAGACGCGGTCACGCGCCTGGGCGAAGTCGCCGAAGGGGTCAACACGCTCAAGGTGCTCAAGGCCAAGGCCCAGGAAGTCGGTGTGTATATGCCGCTGGTCGCCGGGTTGCACGCGATCCTGTTTGAAGGGCGCACCTTGGACCAGGTCATCGAGTTGCTGATGCGTGCCGAGCCGAAAACCGATGTCGACTTTATTTCCACCAGTGGTTTCAACTGAGGAACGCGTCATGAACGATCCGAAAGCAGCTCCCAAGTACGAATCCATTGGCCTGCGCATTCTGTGGATGCTGGTGTTTGCCCTGGTGTGGCAAGTGGCGCAGTTCCTGCTCGGCGCGCTGGTGGTGGTGCAGTTGATCTACCGCCTGGTCTACGGCGCCCCGAACCTGGGCCTGATGAACTTTGGCGACAGCCTCAGCCAGTTCCTGGCGCAGATCGGCCGCTTCGGCAGCTTCCACACCGACCAGAAGCCGTGGCCGTTCGCCGACTGGCCGACCCCGCGCGCACCCGAGGGCGAAGCCGCCCACAGCGTGCCGCCGGCGCCACACCCGGTGCGCGATGAAGAGCCGAAACTGTGAAGCTGTGGATCCTGCGCCACGGTGAGGCCGAAGGGCATGCGCGCACCGATGCCGAGCGCAACCTCACCGAGCATGGCCGCGCCGAAGTGTTGCGCAGTGCTGCGCAACTGATCGGCCAGCCCCTCAGCGCGATCATTGCCAGCCCCTATGTGCGGGCGCAGCAGACCGCGCAGCTGGTGCGTGAGGCCTTGGGCTTTGAGCCTGAGATTCGCACAGTGCCGTGGCTGACGCCCGAGGGTAATCCGTCGCAGGTGCTGGAAAAGCTCGACACTGATGACAATGTGCTGCTGGTCAGCCATCAACCGTTGGTGGGCAGCCTGATCAGCTTTCTGCAGCACGGCCACCAGCGCCAGCCGCAGCCGATGCACACCGCCAGCCTGGCGGAACTGGAAGGGGATTTCCCGCTGGCGGGGCTGATGAGCCTGGTCAGTGTGAAGAACCCGTAGGCTTTATCGCGGCTTTGTGTGTGCTATATAGTCAACCAAGCAAGTGCTTGGTTGGCTATCGTCGGACCACAAAGGAGCGCGTCCCATGCCCGTCGCTTTTCGTTTGCCGTTGCAGGTCTTCTTCGAACGTGAAGCGCGACATCCGCGCCAAACCTTTCTGGTGCAGCCGGTCGGTGGTGGCGACGTGCAAAGCCTCACCTGGGACGACGTCGGCCACCAGGCCCGCTGCGCCGCGCACTGGCTGCGCGCCCGGGAGTTGCCTCCCCGCTCGCACATTGCGCTGATTTCGAAAAACTGCGCCCACTGGATCATTGCCGACCTGGCGATCTGGATGGCCGGGCATGTCTCGGTGCCGCTGTATCCCAATCTCACCGCTGATTCTGTCGCCCATGTGCTGACCCATTCCGAGGCGGCGCTGGTGATTATCGGCAAGCTTGATGATTGGCCAGCCATGGCGCCCGGCGTGCCTGCGGATGTGCCGACCATCAGCCTGCCGTTGTGCCCAGCGGGCGAATTCGATTTCAGTTGGGCCGATCTGCAAGCCTGCTCGCCGATCCAGGATGAGCCGGCACCTGCGGCCTCGGACCTGGCCACCATCATTTATACCTCCGGCACTACTGGCCTGCCGAAGGGCGTGATGCACACCTTCGGCGCGTTGGGGTTTGCCGCCACCCGTGGTACGGAGTTGTTTGGCTTGGGTGAGGGCGACCGGTTGTTGTCCTACCTGCCGCTGTGCCATGTGGCGGAGCGGATGTTTGTCGAGATGGCCTCGATCTATACCGGGCAAACCGTGTTTTTCGCCGAAAGCCTGGAGACGTTTCTGACGGACCTGCGTAGGGCACGTCCGACCGCACTGTTTGGCGTGCCGCGTATCTGGACCAAATTCCAGATGGGCGTCTACGCCAAGATTCCCGCAAAGCGCCTGGACACCTTGTTGCGCCTGCCCTTCATCGGTAAGCGTGTGGGCCACAAGGTACTCGCCGGCTTGGGCCTGGACGCGTTGCGTATCGCGCTTTCGGGAGCGGCGCCTGTGCCTGAGGCGTTGCTGCGCTGGTATCAACGCCTGGGCCTGGATGTGCTTGAGGTGTATGGCATGACCGAGAGTTGCGGCTACTCCCATGTCTGCCGCCCCGGCCAGCAGACCCTCGGTTGGATCGGCTTGCCGTGCCCCGGGGTGGAAGTGCGTATCGACCCGACAGGCGAAGTCCAGGTCCGCAGCGGCGCGACCATGCTCGGCTACTACAAGGACCCGCAGAAAACCGCCGAAACCATCACCGCCGAGGGTTTCCTGCGCACGGGCGACAAAGGCGAGCAGGACGCCGAGGGGCGTTTGCGCCTGACCGGACGGCTCAAGGAAATCTTCAAGACCAGCAAAGGCAAATACGTGGCGCCGGCGCCGATTGAAAACCGCTTGGCCGAGCATCCGCGTATCGAGCAGGTGTGCGTGGTGGGTGATGGATTGATCGCGCCGATAGGCTTGTGCGTGTTATCGGCAGTGAGTGAGGACTTGCCAACCCTGCGTGCCAGCCTGGAGCGCTGGCTGGAACAGGTCAACCGGGCGCTGGATAAGCATGAGCGCCTACGCCAATTGGTGGTGGTCAAAGACAGTTGGGCGGTAGAGAACGGCTTCCTGACGCCGACCTTGAAGATCAAGCGCAACGTGATCGAATCGAGTTACGGCGAATATTTCCAGACATGGAGCGAGCGTTCCGAAACCGTTCTGTGGCAGGATTAGGGCCGTAATAAAACCAATAAGGACACTCTCCATGAGCCTGTGGCGCACCCAACCGAATATCGAGCAACTCAACGCAATCCAGAAAAACACCATCGGTGAACTGCTGGACATCCGTTTTGAAAGCTTCGACGACGAATCCCTGACCGCGAGCATGGTGGTCGACCATCGCACCCATCAGCCCTACGGCTTGCTGCATGGCGGCGCTTCGGTGGTGTTGGCCGAGAGCGTCGGCTCCATGGCGGCCTATCTGTGTATCGACCCGAGCAAGTTTTATTGCGTGGGCCTGGAGGTCAACGCCAACCACCTGCGCGGTGTGCGCAGCGGGCGGGTGACAGCGGTGGCCAAGGCCGTCCATATTGGCCGCACTACCCAGGTCTGGGACATCCGCCTGACCAACGATGAGGGCAAGGCCAGTTGCGTGTCGCGCCTGACCATGGCTGTGGTGCCGCTGGGCGAGAACCCGCCGGCACGATAGGTGTGGCGTGAGTGTCATCATTCCTGGCAGTTACAGTCATTGCTGTGCCGGCCGGGCATGGTGACAATCAATCTCTGTTTTTGTAGATGGATCCGGTATGTCGCAGCACGTGTTTTTTGCCCACGCCAATGGTTTCCCCTCGGCCACCTACGGCAAGTTGTTCGCCGCCCTGGCTCCGGAGTACGCGGTGGCTCATCTGCCACAGCACGGTCACGACCCCCGGTTTCCGGTGGACGATAACTGGCAGAACCTGGTGGACGAGCTGATCCACCACCTGGAGCAGCAACCGGAACCGGTGTGGGGCGTGGGCCATTCTCTCGGCGGCGTGTTGCACCTGCACGCGGCCATGCGCTGCCCGCAGTTGTACCGTGGCGTGGTCATGCTGGACTCGCCAGTGCTGACCCGCGCCGACCGTTGGGTGATTCGCGCGGCCAAACGCTTCGGGTTTATCGACCGGCTGACCCCGGCCGGGCGCACCTTGGGCCGTCGGGAAGAATTCAGCGACCTGGACGCCGCGCGCAGCTATTTCTCCGGCAAAACCCTGTTCCGTGGCTTTGACCCCGAATGCTTTGACGCCTACCTGCAACACGGCCTGCTGCAAGTGGGTGATCGCCTGCGGCTGCGTTTCGATCCGGCCACCGAAATCAGCATCTACCGTGGCGTGCCCCACACCAGCCCCGGCCAAGTGCGCCAGTTGAAGGTGCCACTGGCGGTGGTGCGCGGCCGGCAGAGCAGGGTGGTGATGCGTCACCACGCCAGCGGCGTCGGGCGCCTGCCCATGGGCGAAATGCTCACCATGCCCGGCGGCCACATGTTTCCTCTTGAACGGCCCCAAGACACCGCGACGCTGATCAAGAACCTGTTCTCCCGCTGGGAAGCCCGCGAGCGCAACTGCGCATGAGCACCCCGGTTGAAGAGGTGCGCCTGAGCCTGCCCCATATCGAACTGGCGGCCCATTTATTCGGGCCCGAGGACGGTTTGCCGGTGATCGCCCTTCATGGCTGGCTGGACAACGCCAACAGCTTTGCGCGGCTGGCGCCAAAACTTCAGGGGTTGCGCATCGTTGCGCTGGATATGGCTGGGCACGGGCATTCGGCGCATCGTCCTACCGGTGCCGGTTATGCCTTGTGGGATTACGTCTTTGACGTGCTGCAAGTCGCTGAACAACTGGGTTGGAAACGTTTTGCATTACTTGGCCATTCCCTCGGTGCCATCGTGTCCTTGGTGTTGGCCGGCGCGTTGCCGGAGCGTGTGACGCACCTGGGATTGATCGACGGTGTGATCCCGCCGACCGCCAGCGGTGAGAATGCCGCCGAGCGGCTGGGCATGGCCTTGCAGGCGCAATTGAACCTGCAGGACAAGCGCAAGCCGGTCTACAGCACCCTGGATCGCGCGGTCGAGGCACGCATGAAAGGCGTGGTGGCTGTCAGTCGCGAAGCCGCCGAACTGCTGGCGCAGCGCGGTTTGATGCCGGTGCCGGGTGGTTACACTTGGCGTAGCGACAGCCGTTTGACCCTGGCCTCACCGGTTCGCCTGACTGAGGAACAGGCGATGGCTTTCGTGCGACGCGTGAGTTGCCCTACCCAGTTGGTGGTCGCTGCCGACGGCATGCTGGCGAAACATTCCGAATTGCTTTCCCTGTTACCCTTTACCGTAACCACGCTGCCAGGCGGCCACCATTTACACCTGAATGATGAGTCCGGCGCGGTCCTTGTTGCAGACTGTTTCAATCGGTTCTTCTCCGCGCCTTGACTTGGGGCGGTCAACTGCCGAGGCTGGGCGGATTGAAAGGGAGTCAACCATGAACAAACTCAACACCGCTGCGACCTCCGATGGCCAGGGCTCGTTGATCTTATGAGCGTGCGTAAAGGATGTATCCGTATCCTGGGCTTGAGCCTTTTGAGCCCACTGGTATTCGCCGCCGACGTACCGGGCAGCCAGGACTTGCCCACCGTGGCCCGTCAGGTCGACTCGCAAATCGTCGACTACCGTCCCGCCGAAGAAAAAGAACGTATCTACCCCATGGGTGCGATCCGCAAGATCAGCGGCCAACTGCGTTATGAAGGCCAGGCCATCGCCCGCGGCCAGACCACCGCCGTCACCTATGAACTGCCCGCCGAACACAGCTCCAACGCCGCGTTCAAGGCCACGCGTGAAGCCTTGCAGGAGAAGGGCGCGCAGTTGTTGTTCTGGTGCCAGGCACGGGATTGCGGTGAAAGCAGCCTGTGGGCCAATGAAGTGTTCGGCAACGCCAAGCTGGTCGGCGCCGACGGCCAGCAGGAATACCTGCTGCTGCGCCTCGCGGCGCCGCAGGAAAACTCCCTGGTGGCGCTGTACGGCATCACCCGTGGCAACCGCCGCGCCTATTTGCATGTGGAGCAATTGGATGCCAACGCGCCGCTGGCCGACCTGCTACCCACCTCGGCAACCCTGCTGCGTGAATTGAAAAGCACCGGCGAACTGGATTTTCCCGCCCTGGGTGGCGAGCCTGACGACACCTGGCTGACCCTGATTTCTCGTGGCCTGAACCTGGATGCCACGTTGCGCGTCAGCCTGACCGGCCCGACCGCCGAAGCCTGGCGCCAGGCGCTGGTCGACAAAGGCGTGCGCGCCGCACGCATGGAAACCGGCACGGGTGACGCCAAGGGCCTGCACCTGCATCTGATACGCTAGGCGTAACAGGGCGAACGGACCCGCGCCGTTCGCCTAAGCTGTCTTCCTACAGTCTTCCTTTCGAGATCCTACATGCTCAATAACGATCGCCTACTGGTGCAAATCCTGCTGCTGGTGCTGTTCGGTGCCAGCTTCTGGGTGATGGCGCCGTTCTGGTCGGCGCTGTTCTGGGGTGCGGTGCTGGCGTTTGCCAGTTGGCCGCTGATGGTCCTGCTGACCCGCTGGCTGGGTGGCCGGGAATCCTTGGCTGCCGGCATCCTGACGTTGGGTTGGATGCTGCTGGTGGCGCTGCCGCTGGTGTGGCTGGGCTTCAACCTTGCGGACCATGTGCGCGATGCAACCGCATTGATCAAGGATATCCAGGTCGACGGCTTGCCGGAAGCGCCTACCTGGCTCGGCTCGATCCCCTTTGTCGGCGAGCGGCTGGTGGGCATGTGGGACAGCATTGATCAGCAGGGGGCAGCGTTGATGGTCAGCATCAAGCCGTACCTGGGGCAGGTCGGCAATTGGTTGCTGGCGCGCAGTGCGCAAATCGGTGGGGGGATTCTGGAACTGACCCTGAGCCTGGTATTCGTGTTCTTTTTCTATCGGGACGGGCCGCGCCTGGCGATGTTCGTGCACCGTCTGCTGGAACGCTTGATCGGCGATCGCGCCGGCTACTACATCGAACTGGTGGCCGGCACGGTGCAACGGGTGGTCAATGGCGTGATCGGCACCGCCGCCGCGCAAGCCCTGCTGGCGTTGATCGGCTTCTGGATCGCCGGCGTGCCGGGTGCGTTGGTGCTGGGCATCGTCACCTTCCTGCTCAGCCTGATCCCTATGGGCCCGCCGCTGGTGTGGATCCCGGCCACGGCCTGGCTGGCCTGGAAGGGCGACTACACCTACGCGGTGTTCCTCGGCGTATGGGGCACGTTCATCATCAGCGGCGTGGACAACGTGCTCAAGCCCTACCTGATCAGCCGTGGCGGCAACCTGCCGCTGGTGATCGTGCTGCTTGGGGTGTTTGGCGGCTTGATCGCCTTTGGGTTCATCGGCCTGTTTATCGGCCCGACCCTGCTGGCGGTGGCCTACAGCCTGTTGATGGATTGGAGCGCGACCCAGGCCCAGGGGCGACGGGAAGACAAACCGCTTTAAGCCCTGGGCAACCACATCACGGCGGTCAAGCCACCGCCGGGGGTTTCTTCCAGGTGCAGCCGACCCCCGAGGCGTTCGGCCGCTTCCTTGGAAATCGTCATGCCCAGGCCGACCCCGCCAGAGTTGCGATTGCGTGAGCCTTCCAGCCGATAGAACGGCTCGAACACCGCCTCACGCTTGTCGGCGGCGATGCCGGGGCCGTGGTCGATCACGCGGATCACCAAGGCCTCGCGGCTGTCCGTCAGCTCGATGCGCGCCGTACCGGCATAGCGCAGGGCATTGTCGATCAGGTTGTTGAGGCACGAACGTAAGGCCATCGGCTGCACCTGCAGCGGCGCGCAGGTGCCGGCGAATTGTACGTCGGAGCCTTGGTCCTGGGCGTTTTCGCTCATGGACTCGACCAACGCTTGCACGTCCAGCCAGTGTCGGGTTTCGCTGGTGCGTTGTTCGTGCAGGTAGCTCAGGGTGGCGTCGAGCATGCCGATCATGTCGTCCAGGTCCTGGCGCATCTGGCTTTGCAACCGGGTGTCTTCGATCTGTTCCAGGCGCAGTTTCAAGCGTGACAGCGGCGTGCGCAGGTCATGGGAGACCGCGCCGAGCATGCGCGCGCGTTGGCTGACCTGTTCGCGGATGCGCCGTTGCATCAGGTTGAAGGTCGACGCGGCTTGCTGTGCTTCACGCGGTCCCGACTCGTCGAGGGGCGGGCTGTCGAGGTCCAGGCTCAAGCGCTCGGCGGCTTCGCTCAGGCGCTGAATCGGCCGGCTCAGCAGCTTGGCGCCGTACCAGGCGGCGATGATCAACGAGATGAACTGGAACGTCAGCGGCACCACCGGGCCGCCAAACCACGGTCGCTTGTGCTTGGGCAGGGGCTTCATCGTGCCGTCAGGCTGTTCGACAAAGGTTTCCTGTGGCGGCGGCGGGGGCGGGCCGTAATAGCGAAACCAGGAGATCGCCAGCACGTGGGCCAGCACAATCGCCACCAGCAACACGCCAAACAGTCGACCGAACAGCGTGTTGAAGGCGTTGCGCATCAACCGATATCCCGCGCATCGAACAGGTAGCCTTCGCCGCGCACGGTCTTGATCAGTTGCGGGGCCTTGGGGTCGTCCCCGAGTTTTTGCCGCAGGCGCGACACCAGCAAGTCGATGCTGCGATCAAAGGCTTCAATGGAGCGGCCACGGGCGGCATCCAACAATTGTTCGCGGCTCAACACCCGGCGCGGGCGCTCGATGAAGACCCACAGTAGGCGGAATTCCGCGTTGGACAGCGGCACCACCAGGCCATCGTCGGCCACCAGTTGGCGCAATACGCTGTTGAGACGCCAATTGTCGAAGCGGATGTTGGCGCGCTGTTCGGTGCGGTCATCGCGCACACGGCGCAGGATGGTCTGGATCCGCGCTACCAGCTCACGCGGCTCGAACGGCTTGGACATATAGTCGTCGGCGCCCAGTTCCAGGCCGATGATGCGGTCCGTCGGCTCGCAGCGGGCGGTGAGCATCAGGATCGGAATGTCCGACTCCGCGCGCAGCCAGCGGCACAGCGAAAGGCCGTCTTCACCGGGCAGCATCAGGTCGAGCACCACCACATCGAAGGTTTCAGCCTGCATGGCCTGGCGCATGGCGGTGCCGTCGGTGACGCCATGCGCCAGGATGCCAAAACGGGCGAGGTAGTCGATCAGCAGTTCGCGGATCGGTACATCGTCGTCAACGATCAGCGCGCGGGTGTTCCAGCGCTTGTCATCGGCGATCACTGTGCCTTTTTGCTCGTCGTTCACAGAGACGGAAGGGGTCTGCATAATGCGATCATCTGCCTGGTCGTTGCGGTCAGCATAGGCGTCCAGCCCCATGGCTGGAAGTGCTGGTCGGTGGGTCGTGCGAGCGAGGCTAGCGGTGGGGCGTGTTGGGGGCATGTCGTGAATGTATCAGCTTTGAAATAATTGCCCGTAAATGCCTGCCCGATAGCGCTTGGTCAGTATTTACCGATCATCGGATCCCGCAACGCCGCCGCTTGCGCTACAATCCGCGCCGATTTCGACTTGCCTGAGAGCCCATTCCAATGTCCGTCTGCCAGACTCCTATCATCGTCGCCCTGGATTACCCCACTCGTGACGCCGCACTGAAGCTGGCTGACCAGTTGGACCCGAAGCTTTGCCGGGTCAAGGTCGGCAAGGAACTGTTCACCAGTTGCGCCGCAGAAATCGTCGGCACCCTGCGTGATAAAGGTTTCGAGGTGTTCCTCGACCTGAAATTCCACGATATCCCGAACACCACCGCCATGGCGGTCAAGGCCGCTGCCGAAATGGGCGTGTGGATGGTCAACGTGCACTGCTCCGGTGGCCTGCGCATGATGAGCGCGTGCCGTGAGGTGCTGGAACAGCGCAGCGGTCCCAAGCCTTTGTTGATCGGCGTGACTGTGCTCACCAGCATGGAACGTGAAGACCTGGCCGGCATCGGTTTGGACATCGAGCCTCAGGAGCAGGTGCTGCGACTGGCGGCCCTGGCGCAGAAAGCCGGTCTCGACGGCCTGGTGTGCTCGGCGCTGGAAGCCCAGGCCTTGAAAACCGCGCACCCGTCGCTGCAACTGGTGACCCCGGGGATTCGTCCGGCGGGCAGTGCCCAGGATGACCAGCGCCGTATCCTGACGCCGCGACAGGCGCTGGACGCGGGTTCCGATTACCTGGTGATTGGCCGTCCGATCAGCCAGGCGGCCGATCCGGCCAAAGCGTTGGCGGCAGTCGTTGCCGAGATCGCCTGAACAACACCCCCTGTAGGAGCCGGCGTGCCGGCGATAGCGGCCTTGAGATCAATGCTCAAGGGCCTCATCGCCGGCAAGCCGGCTCCTACATAAGCTGGGGGTCAGTTGACCTTCAGCACCAACTTGCCGAAATTCTCGCCGTTGAACAGCTTCATCAACGTCTCTGGGAACGTCTCCAGCCCCTCCACGATATCTTCTTTGCTCTTGAGTTTGCCTTGGGCCATCCAGCCGGCCATTTCCTGCCCGGCAGCGGCGAAGCCTGCGGCGTGGTCCATCACTACGAACCCTTCCATGCGCGCGCGATTGACCAGCAGTGACAAGTAGTTGGCCGGACCTTTCACGGCTTCCTTGTTGTTGTACTGGCTGATGGCGCCACAGATGACCACGCGGGCCTTCAGTGCCAGGCGGCTGAGGACGGCGTCGAGAATATCGCCGCCGACGTTATCGAAATACACGTCCACGCCCTTGGGGCACTCGCGCTTGAGGGCAGCGGGCACGTCTTCGCTTTTGTAGTCGATGGCGGCGTCGAAGCCCAATTCATCTATCAGGAACTTGCACTTGTCGGCGCCGCCGGCAATGCCCACCACGCGGCAACCCTTGAGCTTGGCGATCTGCCCGGCAATGCTGCCCACGGCGCCCGCCGCGCCGGAGATCACCACGGTTTCGCCGGCCTTGGGCGCACCCGTTTCCAGCAGCGCAAAGTAGGCGGTCATGCCGGTCATGCCCAGCGCGGACAGATAGCGCGGCAAAGGCGCCAGTTTCGGATCAACCTTGTAGAAGCCACGTGGCTCGCCCAGGAAATAATCCTGCACGCCAAGGGCGCCGTTGACGTAGTCGCCGACAGAGAATTTCGGGTTGTTTGACGCAATCACCTCTCCCACACCCAGTGCGCGCATTACCTCACCGATGCCGACAGGCGGAATGTAGGACTTGCCTTCATTCATCCAGCCGCGCATGGCTGGGTCGAGGGACAGGTATTCGTTGCGCACCAGCACCTGGCCCTCCTGGGGCGTGCCCACCGGGACTTCCTGATAAGTGAAGGTGTCCCGGGTGGCTGCGCCGACCGGGCGCTTGGCGAGCAGGAACTGGCGGTTGGTCTGGGCGGTCATGGCAGCGACTCTTCTGGAAATGAACCTGAAGTGATAGACCTTCAACGGGTAGGGAGCAAGGTTCACCGAGAGCGCGAATGCCGGTCGATAGGTGGTGTTGATAGTTGACCTATGTCTCTTATCACTGCGATCCATGCAGCGCCAACCGGCGGTTTGATAGTGCTGACGCGTCCAAGGCGACGTTGGCTAGACTCGACCCACGGCTATTTTCTCCCACAGGACATCTTCTATGAGCATGACGTTTTCCGGCCAGGTCGCCCTGGTGACCGGCGCCGCTGCCGGTATTGGCCGCGCCACCGCGTTGGCGTTCGCCGCCGAAGGCTTGAAGGTCGTGGTTGCCGACTTGGACGCGGTGGGCGGCGAAGGCACCGTCGCCCTGATCCACCAGGCGGGTGGCGAAGCGCTGTTTGTGCGTTGCAACGTCACGCTGGAGGCGCAAGTGCAGCAATTGATGGCCCAGACCATCGCCGCCTATGGTCGCCTGGACTATGCATTTAATAACGCCGGGATCGAGATCGAAAAGGGCAAGCTGGCCGATGGCAGCCTGGATGAGTTCGACGCAATCATGGGCGTTAACGTCAAAGGCGTGTGGTTGTGCATGAAGCACCAGTTGCCGCTGTTGTTGGCCCAGGGCGGCGGCGCCATTGTCAACACCGCCTCGGTCGCGGGCCTGGGGGCTGCGCCGAAGATGAGCATTTATGCGGCCTCCAAACATGCGGTGATCGGCCTGACCAAATCGGCGGCCATCGAGTATGCGAAGAAGAAAATCCGCGTCAACGCAGTCTGCCCGGCGGTGATCGATACCGATATGTTCCGGCGCGCCTATGAGGCCGACCCACGCAAGGCTGAATTTGCCGCCGCCATGCACCCGGTCGGGCGCATCGGCAAGGTCGAGGAAATCGCCAGCGCGGTCCTATACCTGTGCAGTGATGGCGCCGCATTTACCACAGGCCAAGCTTTGGCGGTGGACGGTGGTGCGACCGCTATCTAGGACCTCACGCCGCCCTTCATTCGAAAAGGTTTGGGGGGGTGTGGGGCGTTTCCATAGCTGGCACCGTGCCCTGTCAGAATGTGTATCAATAGGTAAATAATTCAATAAAATCAATACTTTAATAAGACTTGGCGCGCGGTCGAAATGCGCTTCTGTGCTTAACTGTTCTGGGTTGAATATCAGTCAGTTGAAGTGAGTGGCGCATGGATTTAGGGATCGATCGACAAGCCCTTGTACCGGTGGTGCAGCAAATTATCAGCGCTGTGGCGCAATGGATTCGCATGAGTGGGGTGAGCCCCGGCACACGCTTACCGTCCGTTCGACAGGTGGCCCTCGATAACCTGCTCAGCCAATCCAGCGTGATCGAGGCGTTCGAGCGGATGGTCGCCCAGGGATTGCTGGTTTCCAAGCACGGTTCGGGTTTCAGCGTGGCCCAGCCGTCAACGTTGTATGAGGGCCAGTGGTATGAAGGCGCGGAGCGGGAGTGGGGCGCCTTCGTCGATAGTCCGCTGGGCGAGTTGAAGCTGGGCTGCGGTTGGTTGCCCGATGCCTGGCGTGAAAGCGATGACATCAGTTACGCGATTCGTGAAGTCACTCGAACCGACACCGCCGGCCTGTTCAATTACAGCACGCCATTGGGGTTGCCGGCGCTGCGCGAGCAAGTGTTCAAGCGTCTGAGTCGAATCCACATTGCCGCCCACCAGGACCGTATCCTCATCACAGCGGGCGCGAGCCATGCCCAGGACCTGCTGATACGCACGTTGCTCAAGGCCGGCGACTGCGTGGTGGTCGAAACACCCGGGTACGGCAACCTCTATTGGCAATTAGGCTTCCACGGCGTGCAATTGCTGCAAGTGCCGCGAACGCCTGGTGGCCCTGACATTCCGGCGCTGGAAGCGCTGCTGCAGCAGCATCGGCCCAAGTGCCTATTCGTCAACAGCCTGTATCACAATCCCACCGGCTCCAGCTTGAGTCGTACCGTGGGCGAGCGTTTGCTGGCGCTGGCGCAGCGCGACAACTTCCTGATCATCGAAGAGGATGTCCTCGGCGACCTGCAGCACCCCAGTTGTACGCGCCTTTCGGCGTTACCCCATGATGATCGGGTGATCTACGTCGCCAGCTTTTCCAAGACCTTGAGCAGTGCCTTGCGCGTGGGTTACCTGAGTGCCAGCGCCGCGATCATCGCGCAGTTGGCCAGCCTCAAGACCCTGACCGGTTTTGGCACCTCACGCTTCGCCGAATCGGTGGTGGCCACGCTGCTGGCTAATGGCACTTATCGCAAATGGGTACAGCGCTTGCGCAAGCGGCTGAATACGCAAATGACGGCTACGCTGCAGGTGCTGGAGGACGAGGAGTGGGAGGTGTTCGCCGCACCTGCTGGCGGCATGTTTTTGTGGGCGCGACCAAGGGCAGGCGATCCATCGCGGTTGCAGGCATGTGCCCGCAGGCTCGGGGTTTTGTTGTCGTCGGGAGCGCTATTCAGTCCAACCAGCGAGCCCAGTGAGTGGTTGCGCATCAACGTGGCCTATGCCGATGATCAACGGGCCTTGGCGTTGTTCCGCGCCATGGGGCCCGCCAGATCGACCTCGACCATTCTGAAAACGACGGGCGTGTAGCTTTTTGCCATTATTGTGGCGCCAACGACTTGTGTTCAGTGCCTTGTGGTTGCGAATCTCGCCTGTGTAAACCGGGCTTGATGGCAACCGCCATTGCAAGAGGATTCAAGTGCAATGATTTCGGCCGTGCAACGACAATTCGCCAACCTCGGTATGGCGAAAAAACTGGGCTTGGGTTTCACCCTGGTATTGCTGCTGACGGCCTTGGTCGCGGCGATCGGTGTGTGGTCCCTGCAAACCGTTGGCCAGCGTTTCGAAGGGCTCAAGGCCATGTCGTCGCTTAACAGCGGCTTGCTCAAGGTGCGCCTGATCGAGCAGGACTACGCGTTGCATGCCGACCCCAAGGCCGTTGACGCCCTGCACGAAAGCGTCGATGCCCTGGCGGCTCTCGCGACCAGTCTCAAGTCCCAGTCGGCGGCCAACGTGCCGGTGATGACCGATGTCGAACAGGCCTTGGAGGCCTACCGCAAGGCGTTCGATGAGTTTGTCGAATTGACCCAGACCAAAGACCTGGCGTTGGAAATGGCCAGTTGGTCGGTGTCCAGTGTGGCCAATAACCTCGACGTGTTGCAGGCCGGGCTGGCGGACGACGGTGCCTATGGCTTGAAGGAAAGCCAGGGCAAGGAAGGCGCTGAGTTTATCGAGCAGGCGGGGCAGGTCAGCCAGGTGTCGCGCCTGATGCTGCAAGCAATGAATGAAGCCCATGTGCGGCTCGACCAGAGCCGCAAGGCCGATCAAGACGACGCAGAGCAGGGCAAGATCGAGCAGGCTGACCAGGCTCTTGCCCAGGTCGAGCAACTGAAGACCTCAGTCAAGGACTCCGGCTACCAGACCGTGCTCAATGAAGTTTCCGGGCATATCGCCGCGTTCAGTGAAAAACTCGGCGAGTACACCGGGCTGCTGGCCCAGGAAAAGGTGGTCTACAAGCAGCTGCATGATAGGGCGGAACAGGTCGTCAGCCGGGTCAACCAGGCCTACGACGCCGAAGACCAGTCGATGCAGGCGCAGTTGAAGAAAAGCGCAATGCTGATCATCGGCTCTTCGGCCTTGGCGTTGTTGGTGGGTTTGATTGCGGCCTGGGTGATCACCCGCTTGATCGTCGCGCCGCTGCGCAGCGTGATTGCCGTGGCCCAGCAGATTGCCGCCGGCGATTTGAGCGGGCGCATGGAGGTCAGCCGTCGTGATGAAATCGGCCAGTTGATGCAGGCGATGCAACAGATGGGTAATGGCCTGAGCCAAATGGTCAGAGGCCTGCAAGCCGGTATCGAGCAACTGGCCAGTTCGGCGCATTCATTGTCCAGTGTCACCGAGCAGACCAACGTCGAGGTCAGCAGCCAGAAAGAAGAAACCGAACAGGTCGCCACGGCGATGAACCAGATGACTGCCACCGTGCACGACGTGGCTCGCAACGCCGAAGAGGCCGCGCAAGCCGCACAGACGGCAGATGATAAAGTCGACAGCGGCCAACAGGTGGTGCGCCAGAGTTTGCAGCGCATTGAATTGCTGGCCACATCCAGCACCTCTGCCAGCGCCAGCATCGAGAGCCTGAGCGCTGAAATTCAAAATATCGGCACCGTGTTGAGTGTGATCAAAAGCGTGGCCGAACAGACCAACCTGCTGGCCCTTAACGCCGCCATCGAAGCCGCCCGCGCCGGCGAGCAGGGCCGAGGTTTTGCGGTGGTCGCCGATGAAGTACGGGCCTTGGCCAAGCGTACCCAGCAATCCACCGAGGAGATCGAACGACTGGTCAGCACCTTGCGCAGCGCTGCGCAATCATCTGTGCAGCAGATCCAGCAAAGCGGGGAGTTGGTGAAGCTGGCGGTAAGCGATGCCCTGGAAACCGAAAGTGCCTTGGGCAGCATCGCAGTGGCAGTGTCGCTGATCCAGCAGATGAACCAGCAGATTGCCGCGGCGGCCGAGGAGCAAAGTTCGGTGGCCGAAGAGATCAATCGCAGCGTCACCAGCATCCGCGCCAGTGCCGATCAGTCGGCGCTGAGCATGCAAGGCAACGCCGCGTCGAGCATTCAACTGGCGCAGTTAGGCGCGGAACTCAAGGGCATGGTGGGGCACTTCCGCCTGTGATCGCCGCGCGTTGGCAACGACCACAGGGGAGGGTGGTCAGGCGTTGTTGGCGAGGAAGGTCAGCAGGGCTTCGTTGACGAAGTCCGGGTTTTCCCTGGCGCTGATATGGCCGGCTTCGGGAATCAGGATCAGGCTGCAACCGATCAGGCCCGCCATCTCCTTGGACTCGGCGGGAGGGCGCGGTTTGTCCTGCTCGCCGCACATCAGCAACGTGGTGTCGGCGTCCAGTCGCGGCAGTTGCTTCAGTACGTTTTCGCGACTGAAGATCAATCGACCCAAGGGCACGATGCTCTGCAACAGACGTTCTTTCGAGTAACCCTGCAGTTGCCGGCGGAAATCCTGGTACAGCGCTGATTCGCGGTCGATACCCGGACGGAAGAAGATCGGCGCGACCACATCCAGCAACGGCTCGGGGATGGCACCGGCGTCTTCAATCATCTTGAACAGCGAGAAGTAATACTGGCGCGTGGCCTCGGGCTCGGCGCCCAGGTAGGTGTCCATCAGCACCAAGCTGTTGATCCGCTCGGGCGCCAGCAGTGCCAGGCGTGCGCCCCACATCCCGCCGACCGAGAGCCCCACCAGGTTGATCGCTGGGATATCCAGCTGGTCGAGCAGGGCCAGGGCTTGGCGCGCGAGGTCGTCCAGGGAATGGGTTTGCGCGGGCAATGCACCGGATTCACCATGGCCCCACAGCTCGGGCACGATCACACGGTATTGTTGCGACAGCGCTTCGATCTGCGGCGCCCACATGTCGGCGTCCCACAGGTAGCTTGAGCCCAGCAGTACGACCGGGCCGGTGCCCTGGTCCAAGTAGTGCAGCGGTTGTCCATCAATGACGGCGACAGGCATAACAGGCCTCTGACTTCACGGAGTAAGGGGCACTTTTTTACGCTAGTCGGGGGCGGGGGGATAGATGCAAAGTGATGGCATCTTGTGAAGCGGTAGGTTGTTTGTACAGACCTGGTCTTGTAGTGAGCGGGCTTGCCCCGCACTGGGCTGCGTAGCAGCCCCAATAAAAACCCCTCGTTCTGGCAGACAGATCGGGGGGTTAGGTTTTAGGGCCGCTGCGCAGCCCAGCGCGGAGCAAGCCCGCTCACCACAGGCCCGCCCAACTACCGCGCAATCAGTCGTAGATGACTTTCTTCTTCCACTCGGCGTCGGCATCCACCACTTTGAGGCCTTCGGTCAGTTCGTTGACCTCGTCTTCGGCGGGCTTGCTGTTGGTCAGCACCGTGGAGTTGGCGCGGGCAAGCTGGGCTTCCAGTTGTTGCAGCTGTGCGCTGTAGATCACTGGCTCCGGCTGTTTACGCAGGTATTGCACGCCACGCTCGAACGCCAGGCGTGCCTGGCCCGGCTGGCCTTGTTGCAAGGCGTGCTGGCCGAGGTTGTTGAAGAACTCGATGTGCAGCAACACCAGGATATGGCGGATTTCCCGGATCCAGTGCTTGGCCTCGTTGGCCGGCAGGAAACCGTCCTGGGCGGCGCGTGTGACCTGGCCGTGCAGGGCTTCGAGCAGGAAGCGCACATCCTTTGCCTTGGCTTCGGTCTGGATCGGCGCGGGCGGATTGTTCACCGGGATCGATTCGCCTTGGGCCACCAGCGTATTCAGCTCGGCGATGCGAGCCTTGAGCGGTGCGCTGCCTTTGTTGAGGTTCAACAGGCGCTGGTTGACGTTGAGTTCCAGGCGGGTCATCAACAGTTTGAGCGCCGGGGTCATCAACTGGCCGGGGAAGGTCTCGGTGATTTCACCGCAGCGACGCAGGCGATCGTTAAGCTCGATCTCGGTGCGCTTCTTTTCCAGCTTGTTGTTTTCCACCACGTGGTTCATGTAGCCAATGGCGATCAGTATTACGATCCCGGCTATTACCAGCAGGGTGATCATGAGTGGTGTCACCGGTGTGACCTCTTTATAGGGTTTACAGTGGAGTGTAGTGACTGGGCCATCCGGCGGATAGGACTGATCGACCAGTTGCCCGGGTAGTTTGCTTCTATATATAGATAGGCGCTCCCTGCATGGATGCACATTGCCATCATTTGCTGGAGCGAACTATAGCGTCTTGTCGGGCGCCAGAATATAGGCGTCAAAGCCCGGACACGCACAATTCGCCTTCAGGCCCTGAAAGCAGGTCGAAGTCATTGATTTTAATAAATTTATCCTTGGGGGTTGACGACCTTTCAATCCATCCATAGAATGCGCGCCACTTAACGCGTAAAGCACACAGCGAAACGCAGCTAAGTAGTGAATGTTGTACGTGTGTCCCCTTCGTCTAGTGGCCTAGGACACCGCCCTTTCACGGCGGTAACAGGGGTTCGAGTCCCCTAGGGGACGCCAATATGCGGGAATAGCTCAGTTGGTAGAGCACGACCTTGCCAAGGTCGGGGTCGCGAGTTCGAGTCTCGTTTCCCGCTCCAAGTTTAAGCAGTGTGGCTCTCGGGCGGCACTGAGTGAAACCAGGGCATGATCTTCGGATCTAACCTCTGGACACTGAAATACACACCATGTGTTTCAGTTGTGTGTCCCCTTCGTCTAGTGGCCTAGGACACCGCCCTTTCACGGCGGTAACAGGGGTTCGAGTCCCCTAGGGGACGCCATTTGCGGGAATAGCTCAGTTGGTAGAGCA
>NZ_AYTD01000010.1 GCF_000503215.1 Pseudomonas canadensis
AAACACGCTGGCCGGAATTCGGCAGGGATTTGGGGGGTAAACCGGCAGGGATGCCGGTTTAGCCGCCCCGCGCCATGGATGGCGCGTGGCGGCGGCCCCCCAAATCCCTGTCGGATTACGGGCACACCGAGCGTGAGCGAGGTGCCGAGTGTTGGGGCAAGAGCCCTTTGGTTACTTTGGGGCTTTTCCAAAGTGACCCGCCGTAAGGGCGGAACCAATACCCGCCATCACCCAAATAACGGATATGTACACCAACACCAACCCAAACCCCATCATTGACCATCCCCCAAGCACTGCGTAGCCTTGCACCCTCGAGGTTCTTCGGCCCAGGCCGAAGCTAAGAAGGGAACGCGGTCCAAGCCGCGGCTGCCCCCGCAACTGTAAAGGGTTCAGCTGACTGCCACGCCACTGCCGAAAGGCGGGAAGGCGCAGCCAGCGCCGGTCGCAAGACCCGCAAGCCCCAAGCCAGGAGACCTGCCTCGCAACCGATTTTCTACTTCAACCGGGCGGGGTGATCCGGTGACGAAATCCGCTGCTGCGCACCGTCGCAGGGCCTATCGTCCCGTATGCCCGCCCCCAAGGGCATCCGATGAAAACACTGGCCAAACTCCCCGTCACCATCGTTACCGGCTTCCTCGGCTCAGGCAAAACCACCTTGCTGCGCCACATGCTCGACAACGCCCAGGGCCGTCGCATTGCCGTGATCGTCAACGAATTCGGCGAGCTGGGTATCGACGGTGAAATCCTCAAGCAGTGCTCCATCGGCTGCACCGAAGAAGAAGCCAACGGCCGCGTCTACGAGCTGGCCAACGGCTGCCTGTGCTGCACCGTGCAGGAAGAGTTCTTCCCAGTGATGCGCGAATTGGTGGCCCGCCGCGGGGACCTCGACCACATTCTCATCGAAACCTCCGGCCTGGCCCTGCCAAAACCGCTGGTCCAAGCCTTCCAATGGCCGGAAATCCGCAGCGCCTGCACCGTTGACGCGGTGATCACCGTGGTCGACAGCCCGGCTGTGGCCGCCGGCACCTTCGCCGCCTTTCCGGACCAAGTGGATGCGCAGCGCAAGCTCGACCCGAACCTGGACCACGAATCACCCCTGCACGAGCTGTTCGCCGACCAACTGGCCAGCGCTGACCTGGTAATCCTCAACAAGACCGACCTGATCAGCCCTGAAGACCTGGCCCGCGTGCGCCTTGAAGTCGCGGAAGAACTGCCACCTGCGGTGAAGATCATCGAGGCCAGCAGCGGTCGCCTGCCGCTGGACGTGCTGATCGGCCTGGGTGCCGGCTCCGAAGAACACATCGACGGTCGCCACAGCCATCACGATCATCATCACGAAGGTGAAGACGATCACGATCACGACGCCTTCGATTCCATCTCCATCGACCTGCCGCAAGCCGACGAAGCGCTGCTGCTCGACGCCCTGACCCAGTTGGTGGTGCAACACGGCATCCTGCGTGTAAAAGGCTTCGCCGCAATCCCGAACAAGCCGATGCGCCTGCTGATCCAGGGCGTGGGCACGCGTTTCGACAAGCACTTCGACCGTGCCTGGAGCGCTGACGAGCCGCGTATTACGCGCCTGGTGCTGATCGGTCAGGACCTCGATGCGGCCGGCCTTGAAGCGCAACTGCGCGCCGCCCTCAGCGTTTAACCCATGCACCTGCTCAGGACCCAGCCCGGTGGTTTCGTCTCGGACGACAATATTGCCGACCTTGGCCAAACCCCTGCTGACCTGGTGATCCTGTGCAGCGGCGATTCCAGCCTGGCGCTGCTGGCCGAGGCGGCGCAGCAGTTACCCGACGATTACCCCAGCTTTCGCCTGGCCAACCCGATGCAGGTGCAGAACCACGCCTCGGTCGACCTCTACGTCGATGAAGTGCTGCGCCACGCCAAGGTCATCCTGATCTCGCTGCATGGCGGTATCGGTTATTGGCGTTACGGCATCGAGCGCCTGGTGGAGTTGGCCGAAAGGGGCGTGCAGCTGATCCTGGTGCCGGGGGATGATCGCCCGGACCCGGAACTCAGCGGGTTGAGCACCGTCGGCGCCGAAGCGCGTGATCGCCTCTGGCACTTCCTGCGCCAGGGCGGCCTAGGCAATGCGCTGGATTTTTATCGCTGCCTGGCCAGTGCCTACCTGGGCCGTGACTACGCCTGGGCGGAGCCGCAGACCCTGCCGCGCACGGCGATTTATCATCCGCGCCACGCTAACGCCCGCCTGAATGATTGGCAGGCCGACTGGAATGCCGAGTGGCCGGTGGCGGCGGTGCTGTTCTACCGCTCCCATTTGCAGGCGGCCAATACCGGCTTTATCGATGTGTTCTGCCAGCGCTTGCAAGCGGCGGGCCTCAACCCGTTGCCGATGGCGGTGGCCAGTTTAAAAGAGCCCGGCTGCCTGGCGGTGGTCGAGGACCTGCTGGACGAGGTGGGCGCGGCGGTGATCCTCAACACCACCGGCTTCGCCCAATCCAGCCCGGAAGCGCCGCATTTGCGCCCGTTTCGCCGCAATATCCCGGTGATCCAGGCGATCTGCGCCCAGGACAACCAGCCCGGCTGGGAAGCCAGCGAGCAAGGCCTCGGCCCCCGGGACCTGGCGATGCACATTGCCCTGCCAGAGTTGGACGGACGCATCATCAGCCGGCCGATCAGCTTCAAGGACCTGGCCTGGCGCAGCGAACGCAGCCAGTCGGATGTGGTGTGCTATCGAGCGGCGCCGGAACGCATGGATTTTGTCGCAGAATTGGCACGACGCTGGGTCGAGTTGGCGCGGGTGCCGAATGCCGACAAACGCATTGCGCTGATCCTTGCCAACTACCCGACCCGCGATGGGCGTATCGGCAATGGTGTCGGCCTGGATACGCCGGCGGCGGCGCTGAATATCCTGCGTGCGTTGCACGTCGAAGGCTATCCGGTGCCGGATGCACTGCCGGAAAGCGGCACGGCACTGATCCACGATTTGCTCGGCGGCATCACTAACGACCTGGACAGCCTCGACCTTCGCCCCTGTCATCAAAGCCTGGGCCTGGATGACTACGAGGCGATGTTCAGCCGCTTGCCCGAGGCCAATCGCCAGGCGGTGCTGGCGCGCTGGGGCACGCCCCATAACGATCCGATGTTCCGCGATGGCCGCATGATGATCGCCGGGCTGCGCCTGGGCCTGGCCTTTGTCGGTATCCAACCGGCGCGGGGTTATCAGGTGGACGCCAGCGCGGTTTACCATGATCCGGACCTGGTGCCGCCCCACGGCTACCTGGCGTTCTATTTCTGGCTGCGCCACACCTATGGCGCCCACGGCGTGATTCATGTGGGCAAGCACGGCAACCTTGAATGGTTGCCGGGCAAGGGTGTCGGCCTGTCGGAAAGCTGCTGGCCCGATGCGCTGTTGGGGCCGCTGCCGAATATCTACCCGTTTATCGTCAACGATCCGGGCGAGGGCGCCCAGGCCAAGCGACGTACCCAGGCGGTGATCATCGATCACCTGATGCCGCCGCTGACCCGTGCTGAAACCTACGGCCCGCTGCGTAACCTTGAACTGCTGGCGGACGAGTATTACGAAGCGCAACTGCTTGATCCGCGCCGGGCCCTGGAGTTGCAGAAAGACATCCTCAAACTGGTGCGCGAAACCCGCATCGACCAGGAACTTGAGCTGGAGAGCGACGCTGACGCTGCCGTGTGGTTGCCGCGCCTGGACACTTACCTGTGCGACTTGAAGGAGTCGCAGATCCGCGATGGCCTGCACATTTTTGGTGAGTCGCCCGCAGGCCGCTTGCGTATCGACACGTTGCTGGCCTTGTTGCGTATCCCGCGTGGCGATGGGCGTGGCCCACAGTCGAGCCTGCTGCGTGTATTGGCCAAGGCTTTCGACTTGGGCTTTGATCCGTTGGACTGTGCCCTGGCCGAACCTTGGACGGGGCGCCGACCTCTGGTATTGCAGAAGATCGACGCGCAATTGTGGCGCACCGCTGGCGATACCCGCGAACGCCTGGAGCTGTATGCCGCACGGCTGATCGAGCAGGCGCTCGAAGGCCCGCTTGAACAGTTGGAAGAGCCCGGTTGGGAAGAGGTGAAGGCGGTTATCGAAAGCCTGCGCATCGTAGTGGCGCCGCGCCTTGACGCCTGTGGTCCCGCGGAAATGCGCGGATTGCTGGATGCCCTCAGCGGCCGGTTTGTACCGGCGGGTCCGAGTGGTGCACCGAGTCGCGGGCGTTTGGATGTGTTGCCAACGGGGCGCAACTTCTTCACCGTCGACGTGCGCAACCTGCCGACCACCACGGCCTGGCGCATCGGCTTCCAATCCGCCAACCTGATTCTTGAGCGGCATTTACAGGACCACGGCGACCACCTGCGCCAGCTCGGCCTGTCGGTGTGGGGCACTGCCACCATGCGCACCGGCGGCGACGATATCGCCCAGGCCATGGCACTGATGGGCGTGCGCCCGGTGTGGGCGACCGGCAGCCAGCGGGTGGATGATTTCGAGATCCTGCCGATCAGCCTGTTGGATCGCCCGCGCGTAGACGTGACCTTGCGTGTGTCGGGTTTTTTCCGCGATGCCTTCGCCAATTTGATCCGCCTGTTCGACGCCGCGGTGCAGGCCGTGGCGGCGCTGGATGAGCCGGACGACATGAACCCGCTGGCCGCCAAGGTGCGTAGTGAGCGTGAGGCGCTGCTCATGTCGGGCCTGGACGAAGAGGCGGCGGCGAAACAAGCCGGTTGGCGCATCTTCGGCGCCAAGCCCGGCGCCTATGGCGCGGGCGTGCAGGGCGCGGTCGACGGTCGCCTGTGGCAAAGTCGTGAAGACCTGGCCGAGGTTTACTTGAACTGGGGCGGCTACGCCTATGGTGGTTCCGACGAAGGCACCGCCGCCCGCGCGCAGTTTGCCCTGCGTTTGAGCCAGGTGCAGGCGGTGTTGCAAAACCAGGACAACCGCGAGCACGACTTGCTTGACTCCAACGATTACTACCAATTCCACGGCGGCATGCTCGCCGCCGTGGAAACCCTGAGCGGCGATAAGGCGGCCAGCTATCATGGTGACCACAGCCAGCCCGACCTGCCTAAGATCCGCACCCTGAAGGAAGAGCTGAACCGGGTGATCCGTTCCCGCGCCGCCAACCCCAAGTGGATCGAAGGCGTGAAGCGCCATGGCTATAAAGGTGCCTTCGAGATGGCGGCAACCGTGGACAACCTGTTCGCCTTTGACGCCACCACGGCGCTGATTGACGATCACCAATATGCCCTGTTGGCCGATGCTTATTTGCTCGACCCCGACACCCGCGCCTTTGTGCAGCAACACAACCCCGATGCGCTGCGTGACATGACCGAGCGCATGCTCGAAGCGCAGCAGCGTGGCATGTGGCAGGAACCGGGGCCGTACCGCGAGGCGTTGGAAAACTTGTTGCTGGATATCGAAGAGGATGGCTGAAGGCAAGCTTGTTGTGGTGAGCGGGCTTGCCCGCGCTGGGCTGCGAAGCGGCCCCAAAACCGGACACCGCATTTTGCCAGGAAGAATCCGCTTAGCTTTATTGGGGCTGCTACGCAGCCCAGCGCGGGGCAAGCCCGCTCACTACAGTGAGGTTGCTTGTGCCGCAGAATTTGAAGAGGGATCGTATGACTGATATTCCCCATTTCCCGCTGTCCGCCGTAGTCGGCGCCGATGACCTGAAACTGGCGCTGTGCCTGACCGCCATCGACCCGAAGATCGGCGGTGTGCTGATCGAAGGCCCGCGCGGCATGGCCAAGTCGACTTTGGCGCGTGGTTTGGCGGACCTGCTGGCCAGTGGTCAATTCGTGACTTTGCCCCTGGGCGCGACTGAAGAGCGCCTTGTCGGCACGCTGGACCTGGATGCTGCATTGGGCGAGGGCCGGGCGCAGTTTTCGCCCGGCGTATTGGCCAAGGCGGATGGCGGCGTGCTGTACGTCGATGAAGTCAACCTGCTGCCCGATCATTTGGTGGATTTGCTGCTGGACGTGGCCGCCAGCGGCACCAATCTGATCGAGCGCGACGGCATTTCCCATCGCCATTCGGCGCGGTTTGTGCTGATCGGCACCATGAACCCGGAGGAGGGCGAGTTGCGTCCGCAACTGCTCGACCGTTTCGGTTTCAACGTGGCGTTGAGCGGGCAGACCTTGCCGGCCGAGCGTGGGCAGATTATTCGTCGGCGCCTGGATTTCGACAGCGACCCGGCGGCGTTCTGCGCGCAATGGGAAGCGTCGCAGGCGGCCTTGCGCGAACGCTGCACTCAGGCGCGGGCACAGCTGGACACTATCGCGCTGGACGACGAGGCGCTGGCAAGGATCAGCGAACGGTGCTTCGCGGCGGGCGTCGACGGTTTGCGTGCGGACTTGGTCTGGTTGCGCGGCGCTCGGGCCCATGCCGCCTGGCGTGGCGCCAGTGCGATCGCCGAGGAAGATATCGAAGCGGTGGCCGAGTTTGCCCTGCGCCATCGTCGCCAGGAACAAGCCCCATCGTCCAACCCGCCAAGTGAAGGGCAGTCGCCCAAATCTTCCGACGCTTCGCCAGGCCAAGGCCAGTGGGGCGACATGCCCGCTCCGGCCCTGCCCACGGGGGCGCGCCGGGAAGTCCCCACCTGGCCAAAAAAGCCCTAGGCATTCGCCCCCGACCTGACACGGGGGCGGATGCCCGCCCCAAGGCAGGGCGACTGGACAGCGGCAGGTACGGTAAGGCGCGCAGCGCGAAACAAGGCTCGATCAACTGGCCGGGTACCTTGCTCAGTGGTCGCCCGCAAACCCGTGAAGATTTGCGCTATCACCTGCGCAGCCGTTCGGCCCATGAGCTGTGGCTGGTGATCGTCGATGCGTCGGCGTCCACCCGGCGGCACCGTGCGCTCACCGATGCCAAGGGTTTGTTGGCGCAATTGTTTGATGACGCCTACCGCCAGCGGGCGCGGATGGCGTTGTTGACGGCCAGCGGTCACTCGCCTAAATGGCAGGTACAGGGGTTGAAGGCGGCGAAGGGCTTGGCGGACTGGCTGGATCAATTGGGCGCGGGCGGTGGTACGCCGTTGCTCGCGGCGTTGACCGAGGCCGGGGCGTGGTTGACGCTGCGCCGCAAGCGGTATCCGGCTGAACAACAGCGGCTGCTGGTGATCACTGACGGGCGACTCAAGGACATCGCCGGGTTGCCGTTGCTGGAGTGTCCGGGGCTGTTGGTGGATATCGAGCGCGGGCCGATCAGGTTGGGTCGGGCTCGGGAGTTGGCGGTGGGGTTGCAGCTGGACTATCGGCATATTGACGATTAGCTATTGCCCGGCACGTTGGGCCAAAGGTCCGCCACCAGGAACAGCCGCTCGGCTTCCTCCCAATCCTGATCGACTTGAACCATCCGCACCAACAACTGCGCCGGCGCCATGGGATCCAGCTGCGCCAGCCAGCCCCTCATCTGTTCTTCACTCCAGACTTCACCCGCCGGGTAATGCGCCGGCGCCAACCACGCATGCCTGGGCAGGGGCTGCCAGCGGCCGGGCGGACTTTGGCTGACAAACGCTGGCCAATCACGCTGATGCAACCAGCGCCCACGTAAATGCTGTGGATGGGCACCCATGGGGGCTTGGGCCTCGCCAGGCCAGGGGTACAACAGATAGCCGCCCAGCCACAAATGCGCATCGAAATGCTGGATATCCAGCGCCGCCAGCGCCTCTCGGCTTTCCGCCCGCTTAGAAATCGGCAGCTGATGCTGGGCCAGATGCGCCAGCTTGCGGTCCAGCCGGTCGTGGCAGCCCGGCCCCAACCATTGATCCGTGTCCTGGCCATTGCCGTCCTGCGGGCCGAGATAGAGTTTGATCGCCAGTTCCAGGTGATGCACGCCGTCACGGTCGCGCAGCAGCATGTCCAGCTCGCCGAGGGTATGCCCGGCGCGGCGGATTGGCAGATTGGCCGCCAACAATTCCACGCCCGGCGCATGCTGTACGGCGAACTGCCACAGGCGCTCGTAATACAGGCCCAGGCGCCGGGTGCGTGACTGGTTCAGCCACTGCTGCAAGGCGCTGCTGTCCTGATCGAGCTGGCGCAGCCAGTGCTCCAGCAGATGAGGCGCTTGCACCCAATCGCTGCCGGTCAGCGGATGGCGTTGCGGCCACGGCGTTTGCGCGAGCATCGGCGGGGCGAGCATCACCCACGCCAGGTCGCGCACTTCGGGGTGGCGCAGCTGGCGGGGCAGGTTGTGCAGATCCGGGAACACAGTCATGGTCCGAGCATAGCCTTTTAAGTGCCGGGCAGGTGGCTGAGAACCATTGTCATCAAGGCTTCACGGCGACAAAGGATTTTGCCTGGGGCGGCCTTTCGCCCATAATCCTTCTTTTTGCCACACCCCACATCCCGCAGGAGCCTCATGGAGCAATTTCGCAATATCGGCATTATCGGTCGCCTGGGCAGTACCCAGGTGTTGGACACCGTCCGCCGGCTGAAAAAATTCCTGCTGGAACGCCACCTGCATGTGATCCTCGAAGACACCATCGCCGAAATCCTTCCTGGCCACGGCCTGCAGACCTCATCACGCAAGATGCTCGGTGAAGTGTGTGACATGGTGATTGTGGTCGGCGGCGACGGCAGCCTGCTCGGCGCAGCTCGAGCCTTGGCGCGACATAACGTGCCGGTGCTGGGGATCAACCGTGGCAGCCTGGGTTTTCTCACCGATATCCGCCCGGATGAGCTGGAAGTCGAAGTGGCCAAGGTGCTCGACGGCCATTACCTGGTGGAGAACCGCTTCCTGCTGCAAGCCGAAGTGCGCCGCCACGGCGAAGCCATCGGCCAGGGCGACGCCCTCAACGACGTGGTGCTGCACCCCGGCAAGTCCACGCGGATGATCGAGTTCGAACTCTATATCGACGGCCAGTTCGTGTGCAGCCAGAAGGCTGACGGCCTGATTGTAGCCACGCCCACCGGCTCCACCGCCTATGCGTTGTCGGCGGGTGGCCCGATCATGCATCCCAAGCTGGATGCCATTGTGATCGTGCCGATGTACCCCCATATGTTGTCGAGCAGGCCGATTGTGGTCGACGGCAACAGTGAGCTGAAAATCGTGGTGTCCAAAGACATGCAAATCTACCCGCAGGTGTCGTGTGACGGGCAGAACCATTTCACCTGCGCCCCCGGTGACACTATCACCGTGAGCAAAAAGGCACAGAAGTTGCGGTTGATCCACCCGCTGGACCACAACTACTACGAAGTGTGCCGCACCAAGCTGGGCTGGGGCAGCCGCTTGGGGGGTGGAGGCGACTGATGCTCGATCCCGCGCGTAGCTACGACCTGATTGGTGACGTGCACGGTTGCGCTCATACCCTTGAGCACTTGCTCGACCAGTTGGGCTATCACAAGATCGGCGGTGTTTGGCGGCACCCATCGCGCATGGCGGTGTTCCTCGGCGATATCATCGACCGTGGCCCACGCATCCGCGAGGCGTTGCATATCGTCCACGACATGACTGAAGCCGGCCAGGCGCTGTGCATCATGGGTAACCATGAGTTCAACGCACTGGGCTGGACCACGCCCGCGCCGCCCGGCAGTGGCAAACAGTTTGTGCGTGAGCACAACCCACGGCATGCGCGGTTGATCCACGAGACACTGGCGCAATTCGAACACCACCCGGCCGACTGGCACGACTTCCTCGGCTGGTTCTATGACATGCCGCTGTTTGTCGATGCCGGGCGCTTTCGCGTAGTGCATGCCTGCTGGGATGACGGCTTTATCGATCCGCTGCGCGCCACTTTCCCGGACGGCTGCATCGACCAGCATTTCCTGCAGGCCGCCGCCGTGCCGGGCAGTTTTGCCTGCAACGCCTTCGACCGACTGTTGCGCGGCACTGATATGCGCCTGCCGGATGGCCTCACGCTGACCGGTGGCGATGGCCTGACGCGCTCGTTTTTCCGCACCAAGTTCTGGGAGGACGATCCCAAGACCTACGGCGACATCGTGTTCCAGCCCGACGCCTTGCCGGAGCCAGTGGCGCGTACGCCCTTGTCGTCCACCGAAAAGAATTCCCTGCTGCGCTACGGCGTCGACGAACCTATGTTGTTCGTCGGCCATTACTGGCGCAGCGGGAAACCGGCGCCGATCCGCGAGAACCTGGCGTGCCTGGACTACAGCGCCGTGCTCTACGGCAAGCTGGTGGCTTATCGCCTGGATCAGGAAACCCGCCTGGATCCGAGTAAATTCGTATGGGTCGACGTAGAGCGCCCCGAGGTTATCAAATGAGTGCTGTGGCGGTATTACGCCTGCCCTTGAGCGTCGACCTGGGCGGCTTTGTCCTGTTGCTGCAACGCATGCAAGTGCCCCATCGTGTCAGCGAAGAGGCGGGTGAGCAGGTGTTGTGGGTGCCGGAAACCATCAGTGACGACGTGCGTGTGCTGTATCAACGCTTTCCTGCGGGTGACCCGGACCAGCAACTGGATATTCCCGAGCAGGCGCCGATCAAGCGCCCTGGGTTTCTCCAGCAGCTGCGGCACAGCCCGTTAACCGCGTTGGTGCTGCTGGCAAGTATCATTGTGGGCGCCGTGACCTTGCTCGGTGAAAACCTGCAAGTCATGAGTTGGCTGACGTTCCTGCAGTTCCGCATCGTCGGCGAGTACATCCAGTTCACACCGCTGGCCGACAGCCTGGCGGCGGGGCAGTGGTGGCGCCTGGTCACGCCGATGCTGATCCACTTCGGTATCCTGCACTTGGCCATGAACGGCATGTGGTACTGGGAACTGGGCCGGCGCATCGAAGCGCGCCAGGGCAGCATTAACTTGCTGGGCCTGACGCTGTTGTTCAGCCTGGTGTCGAACTACGCTCAATACGTTTTTGGCGGTCCTGGCCTGTTCGGTGGGTTGTCCGGTGTGCTGTACGGCCTGCTCGGGCATTGCTGGATTTTTCAATTACTGTCGCCTAATCCGGCCTATCGCCTGCCCCGTGGGGTGCTGGTGATGATGCTGGTGTGGCTGCTGCTCTGCCTGTCGGGGCTGGTCTCGATGATCGGTTTCGGCGAAATCGCCAATGCTGCCCATGTCGGCGGCCTGGTTATCGGTTGCCTGACGGGTTTGCTGGGTGGGCTGTACAGCCGCCGCAAAGCCTCTCTTTGATAAGGAAGAGCCTTATGTCCTCTTTTGCTGAAATGATCGAAAACATCACCCCGGACATCTACGAGAGCCTCAAGCTTGCCGTGGAAATCGGCAAGTGGTCCGATGGCCGCAAGCTCACTGCCGAACAGCGCGAGCTGTCCCTGCAAGCGGTGATCGCCTGGGAAATCCAGAACCTGCCGGAAGACCAGCGCACCGGTTACATGGGCCCGCAGGAATGTGCCTCCAAGTCCGCGCCAGTACCGAATATTCTGTTCAAGTCGGATGCGATCCATTGATTGAAATTGGTCGCGGTGCAGTCAGCAAGATGTCGGCGCAACTCGGTGAGCCGACCGTTCAATACGCGTTTCGACTGGGTGATGTCGAGGTGCCGGTCAACCCGTTGATTGGTACACACGTACGCCTGGAATACCTCGGTGCCATCCATTGCAGCCATTGCGGCCGCAAGACCAAGACCAGCTTCAGCCAGGGTTACTGCTACCCGTGCATGACCAAGCTGGCCCAGTGTGACCTGTGCATCATGAGCCCCGAGCGTTGCCATTACGACGCCGGCACCTGCCGCGATCCGGGCTGGGGTGAAAAGTTCTGTATGACCGACCATGTGGTTTACCTGGCGAATTCATCGGGGATCAAGGTCGGCATCACCCGCGCCACCCAGTTGCCGACGCGCTGGCTCGACCAGGGCGCGAGCCAGGCGCTGCCGATCATGCGCGTGGCGACCCGCCAGCAATCCGGCTTCGTCGAGGACCTGTTCCGCAGCCAGGTGGCCGACAAGACTAACTGGCGCGCGCTGCTCAAGGGCGACGCCCAGTCCGTCGACCTCAAGCAGGTGCGTGACGAGCTGTTCGCCTCCTGCGCCGAAGGCCTGGTGAGTCTGCAGGAACGCTTTGGCCTGCAGGCCATCCAAACGATTGCCGACATTGAGCCGATCGAAATCCGCTATCCGGTCGAGCAGTATCCGGCCAAGATCGTTAGCTTCAACCTGGACAAGAACCCGATTGCCGAAGGCACGCTGCTGGGGATCAAAGGCCAATACCTGATCTTCGACACCGGCGTTATCAACATTCGTAAGTACACGGCCTACCAGCTCGCCGTGCATCAGTAGAAGGATGCCACCCATGCGCACCGAACAACCGAAGATGATCTACCTGAAGGACTATCAGGCGCCGGACTACCTGATCGAAGAAACGCACCTGACCTTCGAGTTGTTCGAGGACCACAGCCTGGTCCACGCGCAACTGGTGATGCGCCGCAACCCTGAGCGCGGCGCCGGCTTGCCGCCATTGGTGCTGGACGGCCAGCAACTGGAGCTGCTGAGCGTGAACCTTGCCGATCAGGAATTGACGGCAGATGACTACCAACTGACCGACAGCCACCTGACGGTACAGCCGAAGAGTGCGACCTTTACCTTGGATACCACGGTAAAAATCCACCCGGAAACCAACACCGCCCTGGAAGGCCTGTACAAGTCCGGCAGCATGTTCTGCACCCAGTGCGAAGCTGAAGGCTTCCGCAAGATCACCTATTACCTCGACCGCCCGGACGTGATGAGCACCTTCACCACCACGGTGATCGCCGAGCAGCATCGTTACCCGATCCTGCTGTCCAACGGCAACCCGATTGCCAGCGGCCCCGGTGAAGACGGTCGCCACTGGGCGACCTGGGAAGACCCGTTCAAGAAGCCGGCGTACCTGTTTGCCCTGGTGGCGGGTGACTTGTGGTGTGTCGAAGACACCTTCACCACCATGACCAACCGCGAGGTCGCCCTGCGCATCTACGTCGAGCCGGAAAACATCGACAAGTGCCAGCACGCCATGACCAGCCTGAAAAAATCCATGCGCTGGGACGAAGAAACCTACGGTCGCGAGTACGACCTCGACATCTTCATGATCGTGGCGGTGAACGACTTCAACATGGGCGCCATGGAAAACAAGGGCCTCAACATCTTCAACTCCAGTGCCGTGCTCGCCCGCGCCGAAACCGCTACCGACGCCGCGCACCAGCGGGTTGAGGCGATCGTCGCTCACGAATACTTCCACAACTGGTCGGGCAACCGCGTGACCTGCCGCGACTGGTTCCAGCTGTCGCTCAAGGAAGGCTTCACCGTTTACCGCGACTCGCAATTCTCCGCCGACATGAACTCGGCCACGGTCAAGCGCATCCAGGACGTGGCGTACCTGCGTACCCACCAGTTCGCCGAAGATGCCGGCCCTATGGCCCACGCGGTGCGTCCGGACAGCTTTATCGAGATTTCCAACTTCTACACCCTGACCGTGTACGAAAAGGGCTCGGAAGTCGTGGGCATGATTCACACGTTGCTCGGTGCCGAAGGCTTCCGCAAAGGCAGTGACCTGTACTTCGAACGCCACGACGGCCAGGCCGTGACCTGTGATGACTTCATCAAGGCCATGGAAGACGCGAACGGCGCTGATCTGACGCAGTTCAAGCGCTGGTACAGCCAGGCCGGTACGCCCCGTCTGGCAGTGAGCGAGTCCTACGATGCGACGGCAAAAACCTACAGCCTGACCTTCCGCCAGAGCTGCCCGGAAACCCCGGACAAGGTGGAAAAACTACCGTTCGTGATCCCGGTGGAACTGGGCTTGCTGGACGGGAAGGGCGCCGCTATTGCCTTGCGCCTGGTCGGGGAAACGGCTGTCGGTGCCACGTCTCGCGTGATCTCGGTGACTGAAGCCGAGCAGACCTTTACCTTCATTGATATCCCCGAGCAGCCACTGCCTTCGCTGCTGCGCGGTTTCTCGGCACCGGTGAAATTGAGCTTCCCGTACAACCGCGATCAACTGATGTTCCTGATGCAGCACGACAGCGATGGTTTCAATCGCTGGGATGCCGGTCAGCAGTTGTCGGTGCAGGTGTTGCAGGAACTCATCGCCCAGCATCAGCAGGGCCAGGCGTTGCACATGGATCAGCGTTTGATCACCGCGCTGCGCAGCGTGTTGAGCGACGAACGCTTGGACCAGGCGATGGTGGCGGAGATGCTGTCGTTGCCGGGTGAAGCCTATCTTACGGAAATCAGCGAGGTTGCGGATGTGGATGCCATCCACGCTGCCCGTGAGTTTGCTCGCAAACAACTGTCGGAGAATCTGCACGAAGCACTGTGGTTGCGCTATCAGGCCAATCGCGAGCTGTCCAAGCAGACGCCTTATGTGGCTGCGGCCGAGCACTTTGCCCGTCGCGCGTTGCAGAACATCGCGCTTTCGTACCTGATGCTCAGTGGCAAGCCGCAAGTGCTGGCGGCGACCATCGAACAGTTCGACACGGCCGACAACATGACCGAGCGCCTGACCGCGCTGGCGGTGCTGGTGAATTCGCCGTTCGACGCCGAAAAGGCCAAGGCCCTGGCGGTGTTTGCCGAGAACTTCAAGGACAACCCGCTGGTCATGGACCAGTGGTTCAGCGTACAGGCTGGCAGCACCTTGCCGGGCGGGCTGGAGCGCGTGAAGGCGTTGATGGAACACCCGGCGTTCACGATGAAGAACCCGAACAAGGTGCGTGCGTTGATTGGCGCCTTTGCCGGGCAGAACTTGATCAACTTTCACGCGGCGGACGGTTCGGGCTATCGCTTCCTGGCGGATCTGGTGATCGAGCTGAATGGCTTCAACCCACAGATCGCTTCGCGCCAATTGGCGCCGTTGACCCGCTGGCGCAAATACGACAGCGCGCGCCAGGCACTGATGAAGGCGGAGCTGGAGCGCATTCGGGCGTCGGGTGAGCTGTCGAGCGATGTGTTCGAGGTGGTCAGCAAGAGCCTGGCTTAAGCGGGATCGCTGAATAAAAAACGGCCTGTTCGACAGGCCGTTTTTTTTGCCTCAGATAACCGGCGGGCGAGGGGTGTCCAGGCCGATATCGAGGGGGAAACGCTCGGCGATGATCCCGTGCGGCACACCCAGCGGTATGGCGCTGGCGGTGTCGAGACGGGTGACTTGCTCGGTTGACAACTGCACATTCAATGCGCCTAAGGTGCTGTCCAGTTGGGCGCGTGTGCGCGAACCCAGGATCGGGATCAGTGCGGTGGTGGAGCGGCGAGCCTTTTCCCGTAGCCAGGCGATGGCAACGTGGGTTGGGGAGGCGTCCACTTCGGCGGCGACCGCCAGCAGAGTGTCCAGCACGGCGGTTTCGCGGGCGCTGTGCTCGGCGTGCACCAGGATACCGAGCTTGTTGGCGCGGTTGTCGTCCTGGGTGTTGCGGTACTTGCCGGTCAGGAAGCCACCGCCGAGGGGCGACCACAGTGTGGCAGCCAGGCCCAGGGCTTCGGCCATCGGCAGCAGTTCACGGTCGGCGGTGCGCTCGACCAGGCTGTATTCCACCTGGATGCCGATGATCGGCGCGAAGTTGCGCACTTCAGCCAGCAGGTCGGCACGGGCGATGCGCCAGGCGGGGAAGTTGGAAAGGCCGGCGTAGTGGATCTTGCCAGCGCGAACCAGGTCATCGAGGCCGCGCAGGATCTCTTCCATGGGCGTGACGTTGTCGCTCATGTGCGCCCAGAGCAGGTCGATGCGGTCGGTGTTCAAGCGCTTGAGGCTTTCTTCCACTGAGCGGACCAGATTCTTGCGGTTGTTGCCGAGCCGGATCGTGCCTTCATCGGACGGTTGGCTGCGCAGTGTGTATTTGCTGGCGACCACCAGGTTGTCGCGCTCGGAGGCGATGAATTCCCCCAGCAGCTTTTCCGACTGGCCGAACTGGTAGCCGTTGGCGGTATCCAGGAAATTGCCACCGGCTTCGAGGTAACCATCGAAAATCTGTTTGGACTCATCACGCTCGGCACCATGGCCCCAGCCCGTGCCGAAATTGGCAGTACCCAACGCCAGTTCAGATACCTGCAGGCCGCTGCGGCGGCCAAAGACTTTATTGCGCATACAAGGACTCCTGAGGCAGTGATTTTCTTACATGTTTAGCAACATGTATTTAATATGATCGCGATAATTTATTCGGTCAAGGGCCTTTTTTACTGCTGACGTTTTCTGACAGGGGGCTCTGCTAAGCTGCGGCACTTTTCCTTTTTTGGCGGGGCTTCCCGTGTCGCGTACCACTCGTCTATTGACGTTGCTCCAGGCCTTGCGGGGCAAGAAACGCCCGGTGACTGCTGCCGTGCTGGCAGCACAGTTGGAAGTGTCCGAGCGCACGCTTTACCGTGATATTGCGGAATTAACAGCGCTGGGTGCGCCGATTTTCGGCGAGGCAGGGGTTGGGTATGTGTTGCGCAGCGGGTTGTTTCTGCCGCCCTTGATGCTGAACGCCGAGGAAACCGAAGCCATTGTGCTTGGCTTGCGCTACGTGGATCAGCGCGGTGATGACGTGCTCAGCCGCGCCGCCGCCAACGCCCTGGCAAAAATCGCCGACGTGCTCGACCCAGCCGCTCAGGAAGCCCTGCGCAACCCCACGGTGTTGCCCGGTCCGCCGGGTTTCGGTTACCCGGAGAACCGTGTGCCGTTGAACGTGTTTCGCGAGGCCATTCGCAACCAGGCCAAGTTGCATATCGATTACGCGGACGCCAGCCAGACCCAAAGCGAACGCCTGATCTGGCCCCTGGCCCTGGGGTTCCTGAATGAAGTGCGGGTGATCGTCGCTTGGTGTGAGCTGCGTGGCGCGTATCGCACCTTTCGTACCGACCGTGTGGCGAGTGCCGAGGCCCATGGCGAGCGTTATCCGGGGCGGCGCAGTGACTGGCTGCGCGGCTGGCGCAAGCTGATGGAGCAGAATGAGTCCGGGCCATTCACTCCTGACAAAAACTGACACAACCCTGGCTTAGCATGGCGTCATAAATCACCAAGAAAGGAGCTGTGCCATGTCTATTCCTGAGTTGGCGCCGGCCATCGTGGCCTATCTCGAAGCCGCCAATGCCCGTGACACTTCGGCTGTCGCTCACTGTTTTGCCGATGACGCCAATGTGTTCGACGAGGGGCAGCATCAAGTCGGTACCGCCGCCATCGCGCGCTGGATGGAAGACACCGCGCGCCGCTACCAGCCGCGGGTCGAAGTGCTCAAGGTGCAACACCGCACGGGTAAGGTCCTGGTCAGCAATGTGGTGTCCGGCAATTTTCCCGGAAGCCCCTTGGAGTTGCGCTACACCTTTCGCTTGAACGAGCAGGGCAAGATTTCACGGCTGGATATTTCCCTGTAGGTCATACTGGCGAGCATGACTTTCGACTCGCCCCTCGCTGCCTACCAACACGCCATCGCTCAACAAGGCTTCGTGGCCGACGACGCCCAGCGTCGCGCGGTGGAAGCATTGCAAGCCTGCCATGAAGCCTTGCACCAAGGTCGTGCGCCCAGCATGGGCGTCTATCTGTGGGGGCCGGTGGGCCGTGGCAAAACCTGGCTGATGGATCAGTTTTATCAAAGCCTGCAGGTGCCTGCGCGCCGCCAGCATTTTCATCACTTCATGGGCTGGGTGCATCAACGCCTGTTTCAACTGACCGGTACGCAGGATCCTTTGCAGGCGCTTGCGCGGGAATTGAGCCGTGAGGTACGGGTGCTGTGCTTTGACGAGCTATTCGTCAATGACATTGGTGACGCAATCATCCTGGGGCGTTTGTTTCAAGTGATGTTCGAGGAAGGCGTGGTGATGGTCTGCACCTCCAACCAACCGCCAGACCAGCTTTATGCCGATGGCTTCAACCGCGAGCGGTTCCTACCGGGGATTGCGGCGATACAACAGCATATGCAAGTGATTGCGGTGGATGGGGGAGAGGACCACCGTCTGCATCCGGGTATCGGTATCCAACGCTATTGGGTCAGTCAGCCCTGCGCGTTGGCCGGTGTGTTCAAGCAATTGGCCGAAGGCCAGCCAGTGCGCAGTGGGCCTGTCGCAGTGGGACATCGCTCCATTGTCGCGGTGCAATCCAGTGATACCGTGCTGTGGTGTCGTTATGCGGATCTGTGCGAGCAGCCCTTGGCAGCCATGGATTTCATGCTGATCTGCGATCGCTTCAAGGCGATCCTGCTGGGCGAAGTGCCTAACCTCAGCGCACAAAAACGCCCCGGCCGGATTGCCCGGGGCACCGAAGACGGCGCACAGCGCGTGGCGGCGGGTGATCGCGAATTGCCCCAATTGTCGGTGCACGATGACAGCGTGCGGCGGTTTATCGCGCTGGTGGACGAGTGCTACGACCGTAAAGTGCCGCTGTTCATCGAGGCGCAGGTCCCGCTCGATTGCCTCTATACCGAGGGTTACCTGGAGTTCCCCTTCCGTCGTACTTTGAGCCGCCTGCAAGAAATGCAATTGCAGCGTTTTGCCTGAGGCGTGTGCGACGAAACCCCTGGAATGGGCAGTCCCGCCTTTTCTAGCGGCATAATTTCAGCGTTTTCAAACGCCTATTGGCAGTTAATCTCCTTCAGTTGGCGGTGCTTCCACGCTTACAATCATGCCCTTAGAGGGAACCGAATCCCTTGTTGCCGTTATCGAGGAAGGAAATGGACACCCCTGACATCCTGGTGCTGCAAGCCAGCTACACCAATGCCGTGCATGCCGAAGCCATTGCGCTGTTACTCAATCATTACGCCAAGGATCCCATGGGGGGCGGGCACAGCCTGGATCCGGATTTGCTGGCGCAGTTGCCAGCAGAATTGGCCAAGCGTGCGCATGCGTTCAGCGTATTGGCGTTTGTGAGCGGAGAGCCGGCCGGGCTGGTGAATTGTTTTGAAGGATTTTCCACATTTGCCTGCCGTCCGCTGGTCAACGTCCACGACGTGGTGGTAAAGGACACGTTTCGGGGGCTTGGGCTCAGCCAGAAAATGTTGCAGAAAGTCGAGGAGATTGCCCGTCAGCGCGGCTGCTGCAAAATCACCCTGGAGGTGCTGGAAGGCAATGCGGTGGCTCAGTCGGCCTATCGCAAGTTCGGTTTTGATGATTCGATATTTGATCCAGTCCACGGACGCATGTTGTTCTGGAGCAAACCGCTTTAATAAATAACAGGCAAAAAAAGGGCGCCATTAATTAAATGGCGCCAAGTTCACCTTAGCCATAGGAGCAGGATGGTAAAGGGCAGTGCGGTTAAATCAGTTGAATCAAGTGTTCGGTTGTTGCTCAGCGGTGGATTGACCGGCCGGCTCTTTCTTCACGTTCTTCCCATCAGCCTGCGCGGTTTGTTCAGCCGTGCCGTGAGTCTTTTGCTGCATGAACGTGAAGTTGTTGTAGAACTCCTTCGAACGCTCGGAACCGCCTTCGGCAAAGGCTGCGGCGGAGGTCAGGGTCATCAGGCTGGCAAGCACCAGAGTGGAGAGTTTCATGGCAATATTCCCATTAAGAGTGATCGGTATCCGCTCTGTCCTTGATCAGATTCATGGGGCGAGTTTGGCGTGAGTTTATTAAGTAGGAATTAACGCGAAAAAACCCCGAAGTTAACAATTTCGTTAACTTCGGGTTAAAAAGCCTTACAGCTTCCAGTCCAATGCCAGCGTGATCGAACGCGGGTCGCCCCAATACACGCCGTTATAGAAACCGACGCGTTCGTAATATTTTTTATCAAATAGATTGTTGACGTTAAGTGATGCCGAAACATGTTCGTCGAACTGGTAGCGCGACATCAGGTTGATCACGGTGTAGGCCTGCTGGGTGATCTTGGTCGCAGTGGTGATGAGGTCACCGTCCTGATTGCGGCCACCCGTTGGACGCCCGGCAAATGCGTAGAAGTCGCTTTGCCAATTGACTGCGCCTCCCACCGTCAACCCGCGCCATTCACCGGGCAAGCGATAGGCTGTCGACATCTTCAGCAGGTTCATCGGCTGATCGGTGTTGTTTCGTTGCTTATCGCCGTTGAGCGAGTGGGTGTAGGTGTAGCCTGCGGTAAGATTCCAGTCGGGCATCACTTCGCCTGACACCTCGACCTCAAAGCCCTGGACCTTGTTGCCTTTGCCACCGGATTTGTAGAACTGCTCGCGGGTGACCGGGTCGGGTGGGGCGGCATTGTCGAGTTCGGCGACGTTATCCTGGGTGCTCCAAAAGTACGCGGCGGCCAAGTTCAATCGCTCGTTCAGCAGGCTGCCCTTGAGGCCGATTTCGTAGTTGCTGCCCACCACCGGTTCCAGGTATTTCTTGCTGGCGTCGCGTTCGTCCTGCGGGTTGAAAATATCGGTGTAGCTGGCATACACCGTGTATTGCGGCGTCAGGTCGTAGAGTAGCCCGGCGTAGGGCGTCCACATGTCGTTGTGGGTCTGGCGGGTTTTGGGTTGGGGGATGCGCTGGTAATTGGCGTCGTAGTCAACAGGGGTACTTTCGATTTCCCAACTGCCATACCGGCTGCCCAATATCGCGTGCAGCTTGTCGGTCAGGCTCAGTCGAGTGGCCAGGTACCCGGCTTTTTGTTGTTTGCTTGAGTGTGGACCCTTGAGCCCGGTGGTCCGGTCCGGGAACTTGACGATACCGCCCATGTGTTGCCAGTCAGGGATGGTTTCGTAGCCTTCGGGTGTGCTGTAACGCTGGTAGGGCGATGAATCCCTCTGCTCCGACTCCCCATACCCGACCATCAATTCATGCTCGCGGCCCAGCAGTGTGTAGGCGCCAGCGAGGTTGAAGTCCACGGCATCCATCTTCGATGTGCCGACCATCTGGTTGGTCCAGGCGGTCATGCCGCTGCCGTCCGGATTCGGGAAACCCGCGCCGCCGTAATAGACCTTGCCATCAGTATCGCTTTGTCGGTGGGTGTAGGCGGCTTTCAGGCGCCAGTCCTCGGACAGTTTGTGATCGAGCGAGGCAAAGGTGGTCTTGTCCTTCAGCGGCCAGGAACTCCAGTCAGTGGCCATATTGGCGGAGCGCGACAAGCGAGCCTTGCCGCCAGCGCTGTTCCAATAGGGCAGTGTGCCCCATGAGGTGCCCTGCACATGTTTGTTCTGATAGTCGAAGCCTACGGCGACCACGGTATCGTCTGTCAGGTCGGCCTCGAGAATGCCGTAGCCGACTTCCCTTTGCAGGGCGTAATTATCGCGAAAGGATTGGCTGTCGCGGTAAGCCATCACCGTGCGTCCGCGCAGGCGTCCGTCAAATGCCAGCGGGCCGCCCACATCCAGATAGCTGTAGTAGTTGTCATGGCTGGCACCGCTCACGCCGGTCTTGGCTTGCCACTGTGACGTCGGGCGCTTGCGGATCATGTTGACCGTGGCCGAGGGATCGCCCGCACCCGTGGTCAGGCCGGTCGCACCGCGCACCACTTCGATACGGTCGTAGATGATGGTGTCGGAGTCGGACTTCATGCGCCCAAAGGTATTGAGCATGCCATCCACCTGGAAATTGTTGATGGAGTAGCCGCGCGACGAGTAGCCGGCGCGGTCCGAATCCAGGTGTTGGACCGTCACCCCGGTGGTCTGGCGCAGAGCATCGGTGAGTGTATTGAGATTGAAATCATCCATCTGCTGGCGAGTGATCACCGAGATCGATTGCGGGGTGTCCTTGACCGACAGGTTCAACCGGGTGGCGGTGCTCATGGAGCTGGTGGTGTAGGCCCCGGTGTGCTCGGTGGTGGCACCCAGGCCTTCAGCGGTGATGCTGGTGGCGCCGAGTTCGAGGGCTTTGTTTTCGGGGTCGGTTTCAGCCAGTAGATCCGGGCTCACGACCACACTGAAGAGGCCGAGGGTGAACGTCATGGAACGGGTGAAGGGCGCGAACATCGCGGAAGACTCCTTGTCGTCTTTGCAGCCTTCTCAGTAAGAGAAGGCCTTGGCTCAAAGACGAAAGGAGGCGAGGAACTTTAGGGCTAAACGAGAATGATTGTTATCTTTCTGTTACAAGGGCTCTTGAAGTACCACTTCGGTGGTGTTCTTTTTCGGTTTGATCAGGCTGAAGTCGATCAGGCCTTTCTGTTGACGCTCGTAGGGGTTGCCGATCATCAAGGGGCGAGGCTTGAAGCTGTCGCTGACCAGGCTCTTGCTACGGTCCCACTCATCAAAACTCAGGCCCGCCAGGTCGGCCCAGGTGTGGATCAGTTGGGAGCTGCTGTACGGGCGCTGCAGGTCGCCGGCAAAACTCCAATCGTGGGTTTCGCGCCATTTGGGGGAGGCATAGGCCATGAACGGGATGGTGTACATCGGCGCCGTCGGCTTGCCTTCGTTGCGTCCCAAGGTGCTGTGGCCGGCGGAGTCGAAGACGTCTTCGCCATGGTCCGACAGGTACAACAGGAAACCATTGGGGTCGGTCTTGGCGTAGTCCTTGATCAGGCTAGACACCACAAAGTCGTTGTACAGCACCGCATTGTCGTAGCTGTTGTAGGTCGGCAACTGCGCATCGCTGACGCCTTCAGGTACGCCTTGGCGATCAGTGAATTTGTCGAAGGTCGGCGGATAGCGGTACTGGTAGCTCATGTGAGTGCCCAAGAGGTGCACCACGATGAACTTGCGTTCGGTGGGATCAGCCAGCGCCTTGGAGAAGGGGGCAAGCACGTCACCGTCGTACTGGCGTGCGTTCTGGTTGCGGTTGTTGTTCAGGTACACCTGCTCGTCGGCCTGTTCGGAAAAGGTCGTGAGCATGGTGTTGCGTTTGGTCATGGTCTGCTGGTTGGTGATCCAGTAGGTCTTGTAGCCGGCCTGCTTCATCACGCTGACAATCGACGGGGTCTTGAGGTACAGATCCGGATTTTCTTCGTCGGCGAAGGTCAGCACCTGTTGCAACGCTTCGATGGTGTAGGGGCGTGGAGTGATGACGTTGTCGAACACAGCCAGTTGGTCGCGCAGCTTGTCCAGTTCGGGCGTGGTGTTGCGCGGGTAGCCGTAGAGGCTCATGCGCTGGCGGTTGGTGGATTCGCCGATCACCAATACCAATGTAGATGGCTGGCCGGCCATGCTGTCCTTGAGGTTTTTCAGGGGCGGGATCTGGCTGGCACTGGTGAGCATGCCTTGCATGTTGTCCAGTTGTTCGGTGTAGCGCCGATAGGCAACAATCATCTGCCATGGCACAGCAGGCTCGATGCGGGTTTCGAAACGATCGATGGCCTGTTCCATGTTGTCGCTGGTGGCGATCTGCTTGACCAGCGGATAACCCACCACAGCCAGCACGATGGCCGCCGCAGCCAGCATCGACTGACCGCGAGGCAGATAGACCGGGCGCAAACGGGTCCAGAGGAATACAGCGAAGGCGGTGTGAGCGATGAACGCCAGCACGATCCACCAGGCAAAATACTGGGTGGCGTATTCACCGGCTTCCGAGATGTTCGACTCGAACATGATGAAGATGACGCTTTGGGAAAATTCCTGCTGGTAGATGAAGAAATAACCCAGGCTGGCCATGGAACACGCCCACAACACGACGCCGATCAGCGCGGCGAGCAGGCGTGTACGGCGCGGGAACAGCAACATGGGCGCCAGCCACAGGGCGCTCATGAAGAAGGCTTGGCGAAAGCCACTGAAACCGGAGGTCCCGGTCAGTTGGATCAGCAGTTGGGTAATACCCGAGAAGTACCAGAAGAACAGAAACAGCCAACCAAGACCGGCCCAATCAAAGCCTTTCGCAGACGCAGTGCTGCGTTTGAACATCGCCATCCAGCGCTCCAACCCGATAATTTTTCAGTTGACGCGCAGAGGTGCACGCAACAGAGGCCGCCCTTGCATGGGGCGGCCCTTCGGGCGGGAGTATCGGGAGGTGCATGTGAAAACTTTGTGAGATTTTCGTAGCCGTTATCTTACAAAGTGATGACCGGGCTTAGCAGAGGGCAGGCTGGGCGCTGGAGGGCTGATCCAACTGAGCCTGGATGATATGCGAACGCAGGCGCAGGACTTCCTGCTGTAACTGTTCGCGTTCGTCTTTCAACTGGCGCAACTCGTCGCGTCGGATGGAGACGTAGAGGGTCTGTGGAGGACGGGTCATCTGTGCAGTGCTCATTGCTTACCTCGCAAATAGCCGGTGTGTCGCGGTGTGCCAGAACGCTTGAGTCGAGGTTCTCGGCAGCAGTCAGGGTAATTCTGAATTCTTTTTGCGAGCAATGGAACTTTTTTATTTTTGATGGTCGTGTGACTTTTTGTACCGTGATGCTCAATTGATGGCTACTTTTTTGTCATGAAACTACAGGGATCCGCTCTGGACTAACCCTCATTAGCCTCATTGCGCTATAAACTATGCACACATTTTTTTAGTAGTTAGGAGCATCAGCACATGCAACTGGGGATTATCGGACTAGGCCGCATGGGCGGGAATATTGCACGGCGCCTGATGCTCAATGGGCATACCACCGTTGTTTACGACCGTAACGAAGCCTTTGTAAAAGGCCTGAGCGAAGAGGGCGCCACCGGCGTTGCCGACCTCAAGGCCTTGGTGGCCGGGCTGCAAAAGCCGCGCACCGTGTGGGTGATGCTGCCAGCCGGCGCACCGACCGAAGACACCATCAATGAATTGAGCACGCTGCTGGAAGACGGTGACGCAATCATCGACGGCGGCAACACCAACTATAAGGACGACGTCCGCCGGGCCAAGGCCCTGGCGGAAAAAGGCCTGCACTATGTCGATGTCGGCACCTCCGGCGGCGTCTGGGGCTTGGAGCGTGGCTACTGCATGATGATCGGTGGCGACGCCGAGACCGTGCAGCGCCTCGACCCGATCTTCAAGAGCCTGGCCCCGGGCCTGGGCAACATCCCGCGTACCAAGGACCGTTCAGACAGCGCTGACCCGCGCGCCGAGCAGGGCTATATCCATGCCGGTCCTGCGGGTTCCGGGCATTTCGTCAAGATGATCCACAATGGCATCGAGTACGGGATGATGCAGGCGTTTGCCGAAGGTTTTGACATCCTCAAGACCAAGAACTCGGAGAACCTGCCGGAAGACCAGCGCTTCGACCTGAATGTGGCCGATATCGCTGAAGTCTGGCGCCGTGGCAGCGTGGTTTCGTCCTGGCTGCTCGACCTGACCGCGGATGCCCTGGCGACCGATCCGAAACTCGATGGTTACTCGGGTTCCGTGGCCGACAGTGGCGAAGGCCGCTGGACCATCGAAGCCGCCATGGAACAAGCCGTGCCGGTGCCAGTACTGTCTACCTCGCTGTTCGCACGCTTCCGCTCGCGCCAGCAAAGCACCTACGGCGACAAAATGCTCTCAGCCATGCGCTTCGGCTTTGGCGGCCACGTGGAGACTTCCAAAAAATGACCGCCAACGGCAAGAAACCCAAGGCCGAACCTGCTCCGCCCACCACACTGTTTCTGTTTGGTGCCCATGGTGATCTTGTCAAGCGCCTGCTCATGCCGGCGCTGTACAACCTCAGCCGGGATGGCCTTCTGGGCGATGGCCTGCGCATTGTCGGCGTTGATCACAACGCCATCAGTGATGCGGACTTCGCCAAGAAACTTGAAGACTTCATCCGCACCGAAGCGGCGAGCAAGGTCAAGGGCAATGGCGAAAACGCCCTGGACCCGCAGTTGTGGGCGCAATTGGCCAAAGGCATCAGCTACGTCGAGGGCGACTTCCTCGACGACAGCACCTATGCGGACATCGGCAAGAAAATTGCCGACAGTGGCACCGGCAACGCCGTGTTCTACCTGGCCACTGCGCCGCGCTTCTTCAGTGACGTAGTGCAGCGCCTGGGCAGTGCCGGCCTGCTGACGGAAACCGACGACAGCTTCCGTCGTGTGGTCATCGAGAAGCCCTTCGGCTCAGACCTGGCTACCGCCGAGGCGCTGAATGCCAGCCTGCTCAAGGTGATGAGCGAGAAGCAGATCTATCGCATCGACCATTACCTGGGCAAGGAAACGGTACAGAACATCCTGATCAGCCGTTTCTCCAACGTGCTGTTCGAAGCCTTCTGGAACAATCATTACATCGACCACGTGCAAATCACCGCCGCTGAAACCGTCGGCGTTGAAACCCGTGGCAACTTCTTCGAGAAGACCGGCACCCTGCGCGACATGGTGCCCAATCACCTGTTCCAGTTGCTGGCGATGGTGGCGATGGAGCCGCCCGCTGCCTTTGGCGCCGATGCCGTACGCGGTGAAAAGGCCAAGGTTATTGGTGCGGTGCGCCCCTGGTCCCTCGAAGATGCGCGGGCCAACTCGGTACGCGGGCAGTACACCGCCGGTGAAATCGGCGGCAAGCAACTGCCGGGTTACCGCGAAGAAGCCAACGTAGCGCCCGACAGCAGCACCGAAACCTTCGTCGCCCTCAAGGTGATGATCGACAACTGGCGCTGGGTCGGTGTGCCATTCTACCTGCGCACCGGCAAGCGTATGAGTGTGCGTGACACCGAGATCGTCATCTGCTTCAAGCCTGCCCCGTACGCGCAATTTCGCGATACCGAAGTGGATGAGCTAAAGCCCACCTACCTGAAAATCCAGATCCAGCCTAATGAAGGCATGTGGTTTGACCTGTTGGCGAAAAAGCCTGGGCCGACCCTGGACATGGCCAATATCCAGTTGGGTTTTGCCTACAAGGACTTCTTCGAAATGCAGCCATCGACGGGGTATGAAACCCTGATCTACGACTGCATGACCGGCGACCAGACCTTGTTCCAGCGTGCGGACAACATCGAGAACGGCTGGCGTGCGGTGCAGCCATTCCTGGATGCATGGAAGGAAGACGACGGAATCCAGGCCTATAAGGCCGGTGAAGATGGTCCGGCTGCCGCCGACGCCTTGCTGGCCCGTGACGGCCGTACCTGGCATAGCCTCGGATGAGTGACGCGGCGATTCATCCCGTCCGTTTTATTCTCAGTGATGTGGACGGCACCTTGCTGCATCCGGATCACAGGCTTAGCCAGCGCACCATCGATGCTGTTCGTGCATTGCGTGAGGCGGGGGTGTTTTTCAGCCTGGCCAGTGGGCGGCCGCCCAAGGCCATGCTGCATCTGATCGAGACATTTGGTATTGATGTCCCGGTGGCAGGCTTTAATGGCGGCACCTTGATCAACCCGGACGGCAGCATTCTGGTTGCCCATCATCTGCCGGCTGAAGCGGCGCTGGTCACGCTGGCGCTGTTTTCAGCAGAGCCGGATGTGGAAGTCTGGGTGTTTGCCGACGGTGACTGGCTGCGCCGCGACCCGCCAGGGCCGATGATGAAGCGCGAAGCCGATGGCTTGGGCTATGGGCCGATTGTGGTAGAGAGTTTCGAACCCTACCTGGAGCGTGTGGACAAAATCGTCGCGGCCAGCAACAACACGCAATTGCTGGTGGAGCTGGAAGCGCAGCTGCAGCCTAAGGTGCGGGGGCTGGCTCAGGTATCGCGTTCGCAACCGGTTTACCTGGACGTGACGGCGATGCTGGCCAACAAGGGCGAGGCCTTGAAGACCTTGGCGGCGCACCTTGGCGTTCCCATGGAACAGACGGCAGCTATCGGTGATGGCGGCAATGACCCGGCCATGTTTCATGTCGCCGGGTTGTCGATTGCCATGGGCCAGGCGGAAGAAGCCGTCAAGCGCCAGGCCAGCGTGGTAACGGGCAGTAATGTCGATGACGGCGCGGCAGAAGCAATCGAGCGGTTTATTCTGGCCGCTCAATAAGCTTTACGCGGACTAACACTGAACTTGCGCCTCTCTAAACCGATCAGCGCAAGTTGCCGTGTTGGATTACTTCGGCATTGCCCAGGATTGCAACTGGTGGCCATCTTTATCGAGCTCGGCGCGGGCTTGCAACAGCAAGTTTTCCAACTGCGCCGGGTCGCTATAGGTACTCGACGACAATTGTTTGCTACCGATACGATTGTTGGTGCGGTCGATGACGCTCAGGCTGAGGGCGCCATTGCCGTCATGCCAGGCCACGCACTGAAAGGGCTGGAAGGCACGGTCTGCGATCAAAAGAGCTTCGTTGATGCGGAGCGGGGCGTTCATGTGGGGTTCTCTCTCATTGCCCATTCAAGTGAGTGCCGGCGGTTGGGCTGACCGTGCGGCGGGTTACTTGTACTGATGCACGATGGCGGGGTACGGGTCACATGTTAGAGCAACTATTTTCGATGTTTAGTGATTAATGTCATGTAAGCGGCTGTTTTGAAAGCTGAATGAAAGTTTCGGTGTCGCGTAACTTTTTTGCGTAAACACGCACAGATTGCTTTTTGCCGAGGCTTATAGCGAAACGGTACAAGGTCGGCGTCAAGACCTTGCTAGTGTTAGCGCCAGGCGTCACAAACCGTTGTTTCTAAATAACTTTAACAATTTTGACGCCAAGGAATAGTCATGGTCGTTACACCTGTGCAGCGTCGCTTGCTCGTGGTCGACCCCTGTGACGACTGCCATGGGCTATTGCCTGGTTTGCGCACCGCCGGGTGGGAGGTGGACAGCTGTACGCTGGAGGCCGTGGGCGACCGATCCTGCGATGTCGGGCTGCTGCGCCTGCAGCCCTACCACCTGGAGCGTCCGGAAGCGGTCAAGGAACTGATCGGCCGCAGCGGCACTGAATGGATCGCCGTACTCAGCCAGGACGTGCTCCGCCTGCAGAACGTGGGTGACTTCGTCTGCGAATGGTTTTTCGATTTCCATACCTTGCCCTTCGATGTGGCCCGTGTGCAGGTCACCCTGGGCCGCGCGTTCGGCATGGCACGCCTGCGGGGCAAGGGCCATATGCCGGTGGATGAGCCCGAGCACGAGTTGCTGGGGGACAGTCGACCGATCCGCGAACTGCGCAAGTTATTGTCCAAGCTTGCACCCACTGAATCTCCGGTGTTGATCCGCGGCGACAGCGGTACCGGTAAAGAATTGGTGGCCAAGACCCTGCATCGTCAATCCCAGCGTCACGCCAAGCCGTTTGTGGCGATCAATTGCGGGGCGATTCCTGAACACTTGATCCAATCGGAATTGTTCGGGCATGAAAAGGGCGCATTTACCGGCGCCCATCAGCGTAAGGTCGGGCGTATCGAGGCCGCCAACGGTGGCACGTTGTTCCTCGATGAAATCGGCGATTTACCGATGGAATTGCAGGCCAATCTGCTGCGGTTTCTGCAGGAGAAACAAATTGAACGCGTCGGCGGCAGCCAACCGATTCCCGTGGATGTGCGGGTATTGGCGGCCACTCACGTCGACCTGGAGACAGCGGTAGAGAAGGGCACCTTTCGCGAAGATCTGTACTACCGCCTCAATGTCCTGCAAGTGGTCACGGCGCCGTTGCGTGATCGCCATGGCGACGTGGCGATGCTGGCCAATCACTTCTCACGTTTCTACAGCCAGGAGACCGGCCGCCGCCCGCGCAGCTTCAGCGCCGATGCGCTGGTGGCAATGGGTGAACACGCCTGGCCGGGTAACGTCCGCGAGCTGGCCAACCGCGTCCGTCGCGGCCTGGTGCTGGCCGAAGGGCGCCAGATAGAAGCCGTTGATCTGGGATTGCACGGCCAACAGGCAATTTCGCCGCCGATGGCTACACTGGAAGACTATAAACACCGCGCCGAGCGCCAGGCGCTGTGCGACGTGCTCAACCGGCACAGCGACAACCTGAGTGTTGCCGCGCGTGTCCTAGGGGTTTCCCGGCCCACGTTCTACCGGTTGCTGCACAAACACCAGATCCGCTAGGGCGGGTAAACCGAAAAGCCCCGCAACGACCCTTATCGTTGCGGGGCTTTTCCTTTTGCTGTCGGCAATTGTGATCTTGAGGCCGCTAGAAGTAGTAAGGGAATTTCAGACTAAACGTAAAGTCCGGCGCATCATCCGTCATCCCGATCGCCAGGTTCGGCACAATCGTCAGATTATCCGACGCCGCAATCGTCATGCCCACGTTGAAGTAACCGGCGTTGGCATCGCTGGACACCACCGACTGCCAGTCCCCGCCATTGGGCTTGAGCTTGCTTTTACGCTGGATCAGGTCGGAGACCGAAAACGACATACTCATCTTCTCGTTCAGCGCAAAGGCCACGCCGACACCCAGTTGGAAGCTGTCACCCAGGCTGACTTTGCCGCCGACTTTCTGGTTGACGTCACTGCTGATGTCGTCGAACGACTCTTCGAAGTTGTGGGTGTAGGAGAACGAGCCAAACAGCACGGCGGGGTCGAAGGTCTTGACCAGCGAGATCCCCGGCGTGATCGACCAGACTCCATTACCCGTCGGCAGGTTTTCAGGCACGTACAGGTTGTCGTTGGCGGTTGAGCGCACCAGCTTGATGCCGAACGGTTCTTTGCCCGTCGGCGCCTTGACGCGCACCGACACCACAGCATCCGGCAGGGTGGGGGTTTCGTCGAGGAACTTGTAGGCCACACCGAAGTTGACGTCGCCTATGGTCGGGTCGCGGCTCACCGACTCTTCCGAGGTGGCGTTGGCGTTGTTACCCGCACCGCCGGACTGGTAAGTCGATTCGCGGTACACCACCGGCACGTTCACGTCGAACTGCCAGCGGTTGTCGACGTTGTAGCGACCGGTCAGGTCAAGCGTCCAGTTATCCGCCTTGATTCGATCCAGGTTGATATTGCCGAGGAAGATCGAGTCCAGCGCCAGGAAACCGTTGAGCGTGAGCTGGCGTGCATCGTAGCGCGCGTAGGTAATACCGGTTTCAAAGCTGAACTTGCCGTTGCCAAAGAAACCGCTGGCTTCGTTGTAGAGGTTGCTCACGCTCTGCGCCGGCGCCGAATCATCCTTCAGCGACTGGCCGTAAGAACTGCCGCCGCCGCCCGCACCACCGGATGCCGCTGCCGCGCCAGTACCGGCGACGGTGGCGCCGCTGGCTTTCTGGAAGTCCGCTGGGGATTTGGCCAGGCGTTTCGGTGGTGGGGCCGCCGGTTGATCTTCCACCTGACGCACCCGTTGCTCCAATACTGCCAAGGCTTTTTGCTGCACTTCGTAACGCTGCTTGAGTTCCAGAAGCTCCTGTTTGAGAGTCTCGATATCGGCGTCCGGCGCAGCATACAGAACGGATGCGGGCAAGAGCGTACTTAAACAGACCACCGCACGTAGTGATAACGATCGATGCATGAAATAAGCCGTCCTTTTCTAATGCGTAAGTGTCGAGGGTCAGCGTAGTTCAATAACCGAGAGTGCGTAGGCCTTTGAGTTGATCCAGATTGCAATTCAATGCCGGGTTGTTCAGCCCGTTATTCATCACCACATTGAGTTGCGTCATGTTGCTGACGAAGTTTCTGTCACCCGTCAATACGGTGCCTTGCAGCACCTGGCCGCCGCCAATCTGCTGGAGGCTATTGCCTTGGTTGTGGTTGCCCTGGATCGCCATCTGCAAGCCGCCATTGTTGGCCGACACACTCACCCGGCCTGCGGCGCTGTCACCGGTGACGGTGCCGCCGGCAACCAGCACTTGTCCGGATTGCACAGCGTTGGAGGGCGCGAAGCCGTTCTCGGTGACGTTAATGCCGACATTGTTGTAGGCGGTGTTGCCGTCGCCGGCAGCGCGCACGCTTTGGGTCACGCCTGTGCCGGTGCCCAGGCCGGCGCCTCCGCTGACGTTACCGGTGCCAGTGTTCGAAGGGGTGCCCGTACCTGTTGAACCGGTGGTCTGCACGTAAAATTGAGGGGTGATGGTGGAGGAGTCGACTTGCATGCTGGCCTTGCCGGTAATGGTGTCACCCACGGCATTGGTCCAGGTGCTGCTCATGACAATACCAAAGCTGATAATCCGCCCCGGCATCACATAACGACCGCGCAGCTCGGCCATTTCCGAGTCCTTGAGTTCGATCGGCTTGAATGCCGATGAAGCATAAGCGGGCATTGAGGCTGCCAGACACAAGACCGTCAGCCAACGGGAAGTGTTCATCTTTTGCTCCTGGAGCGTCCTGCCCCTTATTGCGCTTCTTAGAAGAAGTCGCTCTGGATGAAACCGAAGTCCATCAGCTCGGCATCGCCTACGGGCCTGAACTCATTCAACTGGTTCTTGGCGGTCAGCGGCATGGGTGGGTCGAGCAGGGCGTTGGCCTTGTCGTAACCTTCACCCAGCACGGCGAAGACGATGCCATTCCAACCTTTAATGAAGTCGTCATGTGAGTAGCGCTTGTGGCCCAGTACCGGGTCGCCGATATAGACCCAATCCTTGTCCGCGCGCTGAAGTACCACGAAATGCTTGTAGCCACGAATCTCCAGCAACACCACCACAGGGATCTTCACGGTAGCCAGCGTGTCTGGCCCGATCTTGTAGCCCCGGGCACGCATGCCGATGCTTTCGAGGTAGCGCTTCATGTCCAGCATGGAGAAGCCCTGGGTACGTACCAGGTCCTGGTCTGCATTGACCAGCATGCCTTTGATGACGTGGTCTTCGTCGACATCCAGCCAATAACCCTGGCGCAGAATGGTGGCGAGTGCCGCAGCACCGCAGCTGAAATCGGTTTTCTGTTCCACCAGGTTCGCGAACCGGCGTTCACGGATACTCTCGACCTTCTTGAAGATGACTGCACCGCCAGGCATGGCGGAGATCGCCATGGTGCCTGCCCAGGTCGGGCCGGTGAGCAGCATCAAGAGGGTGAGGGTCGCGAGGCGCATGATCGTCTGACCTGATGGACACTGAAATAAAAAGGGCCTTGTTGCCAAGGCCCCGTTGGATCAGAAGCGCACGCCGCTGCTGCAGACGCTGCAACCTTGGCCTACCGAGAGGCTGTTGCTGGCTTGGTTGCCTGCACCAGATTGCAGGTTCACACCGATGTTGCCGGAGTTGTTGTTGATCGAGTTGTCAGCACTGGCGTTGTTCGAAACGTATTGAGGTTTGCCGCCATGATGGCCGTACCCGGTGGCAGCGGTGTTGAGGTAGTTGTTGGCGAGCGAGTTTTGCTCGGTGTTGGCAGCCGCTGCGATGTTTTTGCCATCAGCGGTGGTGATTGCCAGGTTGTTTTTGCCTTGGTTGCCTTGACCGGCCTGGCCGTTGTAACCCACGTTGCCGGAGTTACGATTAACGGAGTTATCCAGGGAGGCGTTGTTTTGCGTGCCTTTGTTGACGAAGTTGTTCAGACCGCTGTTTTGATTCACATCGACTACGGCAAACACGGTCAAGAAGTCGCCTTTAGCGCTGGAGATGGCGCCAGAGTTGTCCGCCTGGTTACCACTGCCGGATTGAATGTTTACACCGACGTTACCGCTGTTGCTGTTGACCGAGTTATCAGCTGAGCTGTTATTTTCGGTTTTGGTATCGTCGAATTTGTTGCCGGCGCTGTTTTGCACATCCGTAACCACGGAGGCAACCACACCGGTTGGTTGAGGCGCAGGGTGCCAGCCACCTGCTTGAGCAGCAGCAGCCATGAGTGCGGCGAGAGCGAAAACCATTGGTTTCAGGGCCATTTGAGGTTTCATGGTGTTTCTCCTTGCTTCTAATTAGTTGGTTAAGTGTTGGTACGGTCTAACTAGTGCTACCAAGCGGTTACTTGATAGTGATGCCCAGGGTGTTAGCCACTCGGTTCCCCACCCCGGCACTCTGGTTCACCTGAATCACTCCTCGGCTGCCGGTGAAGGCCTGGTCGCTTGTCACGACCTGGCGGCTGCCAGTGGTGGGGGTGAGCCCTGAGTCGGTTGCCAGCGTCGTCGTGTTCTGTTGCAACAGGACGCTGTCGTCGATGCTTTGCGGGCCAGGGTTGACGCTGATCCGCACGGCATTGACTAATTGGTTGTTGGCCCCGGCGGACTGGTTGATGCCCAACATGCCGTTGCCATTGCTGAAAGAAGTGCCCTCGATCGCCGCGTTGGCGTTCAGGGAAGGGTCGACGTTGCCGTCCATCCTTTGGATATTGCTGGTGGTGGCCTGGCCGCCGAGCGCGACGGCGCGGTTGTTGGCGGTTTGCTGCTGATTGCCCGCGGCCTGGTTGACCATCAGGTTGCCGCGGTAGTCTTTACCGCTGTTGTTGATCACTGCGGTGTTGTCCGCCATTACCGCGGTGCTGCCCAGCAGGGCCAACAGGAGAAGGGGACGGTTCATTATTTGCCCCCCATCATGCTGCCGATGTTGTTGAGGGGCGCAAGGCCACGCTGGATCGAGTCGCTGATCTGACCGCCCATGCTGCCGCTGCCACCCGAGCGGCTGGCGGCTGCGCCAGCGCCCAGGGTGGACATACTGTTTTGTGTGGCACTCAAGCCGGTGAGGTTGCCGTTGGGCTGCATGGCCCGAGTGATGCCCAAGCCGCTATTGATGTTTCCGAAGTCACGGTCACTCAACTCGCCCGACAGGGCGCCAATGATTTCTCGGCTGGGATTGGCATTGGCGGTCTGGGGATAAGGGTCGGGGCCAAAGGAGGCTCGGCCATACATGTGGCCTTGTACGTCTCGGCCCGTCACGATCACGCCGTCACCCGCCAGGGCTGGAACACTGATGCTGGCGCTGAGTACGCAGCTGATCAGCAGTACCTGCATCGAACCTTGAGTGAGTGTCATCACGGCGGCATTCCTTATTCTTCGCGCTGACCCTAAACAGCGCTGTAAGGGATAGAGCAGAAGCCGTGCCGCTTTTTATTTTGTTTTGTTATTCAAGGTGTTGAAGATATTGATGGGCAAAGTGATCGCAACGCTGTTTCAGGCATGAAACAGCACCCCAGCCATTCGCACCTCTCCAGGCACTGCGCAAACGCTTCACTCGGTTGTATCAGCGCTGTAACACCACCGATGACGAAACGATGAATGCGCTACGCATGGGCGCCTCAGGGCAGGGGGGTGTTAAAAAAACGGACACTTCAGGCGTGGCGAAGCCCACAGCTGTGGGCAGCGGCTCAGCCTTTCGGCGTTTTACGCGGGATGGCGTTGAGTACGGGGTTGCCGTCCTGGTTCTGGGTCAGGTAGACCGGCAAAACCTTGGGCAGGGAGGGCACGAGGTTGTTGACCTCGTTGATGTTGTAGATGCCGCCGATGCGAATCGTGCCGGTGTTGGCGTCGGCCAGCATCACCGGTTTGCTCAGGTAGCGGTTGATCAGCGGCAACGCGTCGGCCAGGGCCAGGTTGTCGAGGATCAGCTTGCCTTGGCGCCAGGCCAGCGCGGTGTCGTTCGGCGTGATCGCCCTTACGCGTGGCGTGGCATCGCCTTGTTGGTAGTTGGCCTGCATGCCGGGGGTGAGCGGCACGCTGCCATGCACCTTGTCGCTGGATATCTGCACCGAGCCTTCGAGCAGCATCACGCGCACCTGGTCTTCATACTTCCACACGTTGAACTGAGTGCCCGTCACCCGCACCTGGCCTTCGCCAGCGTGCACGATAAAGGGGTGGGCGCTGTCATGGCTGACTTTGAAGAACGCTTCACCTTTTTTCAGCGTGATACGGCGCTGGTCCTTGTAGTTGCTGTAGACCAGTTCGGTGCCCAGGTTCAGCTCCACCTGGCTGCCATCACCCAAGGTGATCTGGCGCAGACCAGTGGCGGCATCGTAGCGTTCATAGGAACTGGGCAGCCAGCCGGCTTCCCACCCGGTAAAGGCTGCCAAGGGTAGGACGGCCAGGCAGATCGCCGCTGCCACGGCGTAGGTGCGTAAGCGGCTGCGGGGTTTGAACGGCACCACGACCGGCGTGGGTTCGTTGCGGGGGAGGTGGTCGGCAACGTCCCAGATCTCCAGCATCGCCGCGTATTCAAAGGCATGCAGCGGGTGGGAGTCGTGCCATTGTGCAAAAGCCTGACGTTCACCCGTGGTGCAATCACCCGCGTGCAGGCGCATGCACCAATGCGCAGCAGCGTCGGTGATGGCGTCGTATTCGGCTTCTGAAAGGGACTTTTCGGTCATTGACTCATCCTGATTTCCCACATTCTAACCTCCGCACGCGGGTGGCGAGAACAGCCGTCATGGCGATTGCACATCAATTGGAACTTATTCTCGTTTGAGAGCACCTAAAAAACTCAGGACATTCCCACCATGGAGAACGAAAATGCTGAAGAAAACCTTAGTCGCGTTGTGTGCAACCACCGCTCTGCTCAGTGCTGGCGCCGCCCTGGCTGATAAACCGGGCGCGGGCTGGATTACCATTGAAAAGGCCATCGAAGTCGCCAAGACCAAGGCGGGCTACGTGGAAGTCTACGCTGCCGAAGCCGACGACAATGGCTATTGGGAAGTCAAAGGGCGCAAGTCCGATGGCACGGTCTATGAAGCGCGCATTGATGGCGCATCGGGCAATATCCTGCGCGATCAGAAAGACTGACGCTGCCTGCCGGGAGCCCGCTCGGGCTCCCTGCTCCCATGCGTTGCCGTGACATTCAAGGTGCGCCCTGTGCAGGGTCGAGTACGCGGCCCATTTCACAAATAAGCCTGGCAATGGAGTCGGCGTTGCGAAGAATCGTGTCGATGCGCTTGTCGGGTGATGCGGCATCCAAAAACGCATCACGGGCCGCGTCGACAGTCGGGCTGGATGTAATTTCCTTGACGGCTTTGAAGGTGCGGTCCTCCGAGCTGTCGGAGTCCATGCTCTCCCATATACCTAGGAAAGAATTCCAGCGTGAGAACAGCCGATGACGTGGCGTGCCCAATGACAATGCGTCGCGTTGGACACCCTGCAACCAGTTTTGTGCTGCCCTGCCTTTAGCCGTCAGGGTTTCGATCAGGTCCGCAAACGGCAGCCGGGCTTCTGTGCTCGCGATGTCTTCGGCGCGCCCGTAGATATGGGCGAATTCGTGAATCAGTGTGGCTGCTCGCGCATGGCCGTCAATGTCGAACGCTTCAGTCAACAGGTTCGCATACTCCTCCAGTTGTTGATCAAAGAACAACTCAGTAAAAAACACCTGTTTTGTCCTGTCGCTGGCGATGGTGAACGCAATCACCTTCTGGTTGGGATCACCGCTCGAGCCGACTACGAAACGTGAGGTGTCCCACCCGTCAAGGTCGGGATCTACCAAGGCTTTGCACAGAGGGATGAGGGTGTTTCGCACCTTTTGCAGAATGCCGTCATCCACACTGTTGACGTCAAACATCTGCTTCAGGAACCCCTCCAAGCGAGTGCCGGGAGTCAGGTGTCGCAGTTGCACCAGGTTATGCATCGCACGGAATGCATAAGTTCGCGCGATATCGAGTGCTTCGATAATCTGCCGGGCCTTGGTTGGGTAAAGCTGACGAATCTCGTCCATGCCGGTGGCGTCGATGTTCATTACCGTCTTGGCGGTGTGCCGGGTGACATAATAATTGCCCAGCCGCGAGAGCGCTTTGCCGTACTGCAGTGTGTGGCTCTGTGGGGCCAACACCAGCTGTTTTTGGACAGTACTGGACACCAGGGGGCCGTCGTTGCTGGCAATCCGCAGCTGTTTGGCTTGCTCGATTGGATAGACCTTGCCCTCCACGGCTCCATAAAGCGTCTTGCCGTCGGCAGTGGCGTAGAGGCCTGTGCCTGGTCGCTTTTGCAAGTCTTTCAAAGATACCTGGCTGGCTTCCAGAGATTGCAGGCGAGTGCGTCTGGGGTCGGTTACGTCGATGTCCAGAGCGGTCGGCGCAACGGCGGTGTCGGAGGGGGGCAGGTCGCTTTCGTGCACCTCCTTGTACGCCGGGGGAGAAGGTTTGGGCACGGGTGTGCGAATCAGTCGCTCCAGCCCCGCCATCGTCGCAATACCGAAAATGAACGAACGCAATGCATCCCGCCAATGATGCTGTTGCAGGGCCTGGGCAGAGTCTTTGAACAGTCTATAGCTCTGCCAGATCAGAACCGGTATCCGCAGTTTCCCCGGCAAGAATTGCGCGGCGATCTGCACGCCGCTGCTCAAGAGACTTTTGATCGTGTTCCAGCGGCTCTGCTCGTCGGGGGCTTGCTGAGCTTTAAGCATTTGCCCCATCACCACCTGGTTGTCCTGATAAAACTGCTTGAAGGCGTGGCCTTTGATCGGTTGATTGGCCAAGGTGATTTCGGAGGTGGTACCTGCGGTGCTGGCCAGTAGATTTTTATATTTCGCCTTGTCAGCAACCGGTAGATGGGCAGTGATCCAGTCTTGCAGTTTGCCAGGTACATTCAGATGGCTGAGAAACTGCGCAAGGTTTTCAAACTCTATGAAGCACTGGCCTGGGTAGTAAGGCGCGTAGAGAATCAACGGCCCAGTGGCGCCTGCGCTGATCACGTAAAGCCCAAGCGCCTTGACGATGCTCGCGCCTGGTGTGGCGATCATCTCAAGGGGACGAATGGTCGCATTGGCACCTGCGATCGTGGCCCGTGCGATGGCGTCTGGCATGTCGACGACCTGCCGAATCAGGTTGTAGCCAGTCTCCGATAGCCGCTCTTGCAGTTTCAGTGCATGGGCGTGTTGCAACAGCTGCCACGGTAATTGCCGAATAAAACGCAGCTCACGCAACAGTGCGCCTGGTTGGTCGGGGGCCAGTTTCTCTTTCAGGTAGTCGTGAGCGACCTGGGCGATGTTCAATTTGAGCAAGAGTTGCCGGATCGTCGATTCGGTCAGTCGCGTTGCGCCAGCCTCCACGATAAAGGAACTTACCTGCTCGTTGATGTGAGCCAGGGCGTAGTCGATAAGGTTCTGTCGTGGACCGCCCAAGGCGAGCCGTGGCGTGATAAAGACGTCTTGCGGGTCAACGGAATAACCCACCAGCATGTCGCTCAGCTTGTCGTGAGCCTGCTGGCGTAGCGATAAAAACTCATACAGATAGTCTTTTTCATCCTGGGTATTGAGGCGATATTGCTCAAGTAGCTCAGCATGGTGCTGCTGTTCAGCAGGGCTTGCCATGCCCAGCCAGGCGGGTAGCGAGCGTTGTGCGACAAAATGATGGGCGAGCTGTGCAGCCCCTCCAAGGACAGGGCTAGGCATCACCGCCATAAGCTTCAATAGTGCTTTGCCGGTGGGTTTCTGTGCCAGCCAATGGGCCCGTTGGGCGATGTAGTGGTCGATCCAGGACTGCTGGCGGTTTTCGCTGATCGGTTCGGTGATCAGCCAGAATGCCCCCAGGGTGTAGTTGGTATGCGGCTGGCGTAGACGCGGATCAAGATTTTCCAACAGTGCCAAGCATGCGGTGGGGTCTTTCAGGCGCTCCTCAAGTTGCTGTTCTGCCACGGCTGGAGACACGAAGGTTTCCAGGCCCCAGGCCGGCGTCCAGAGAATCGCGTGGCCGGAATGGTGGTGATCCAGTCCGCCGCGCTCGGTGATCATCAAGCAATTGGCCAGGTTGTGACGCGGTTCTTCTTCATCGCGTTGGACGGTGATGCGATAGACATCCGGGATAAACCCTTCCAGGTCCTCCCGTCGACGACGGTCAGGGTTGAAGGGGTCAAACACGGCTTGAATGATGGCGTCGTCCCGGGCGTCCAGTGTCTTGTTGAGGCGTCGCAGGTGGGCCTGGTTGCGCATCGCGCTGGACATCATGATCCCCATCTGCGGCAGCACGTCCTGGAGGTGTTTGCGGGGGATGTCGTAGATGTCATGCTCTTTGTAATGAGCCAACACTTGATTGACGATCTGATTGAGCGTTTTGACGTCCACGTGAGACAGTTCTTGCCCATAGGCAGTGTGGTCTGGCTTGTAAACGCCGTAATGCCGGGTTTCAGGCACCGGGCCAACCCCTTCGGCCAGACGCTCGAGGAAGTGATCCTCCAGGCTTTGGCTTTCCAGTGGTGCCACGATAGGGTAGGGGGCCGCCTCTTCGGTGTAGCGATTGATGAACACCCGCACCGGGTCGAGTGCCTGTCGTTCGTGACTTGCCAAGGCATCGGCCAGCGGGGTCATGATGGACGGCAATGGTTTGATCAGATTTTCCAGCGCGAGTGGGATATCAATTAGCTGTTTATGCAGTTGCTCCGCTCGTTTAGCGGCGACCGAAATGGGCCGCAGAGGGTCAGCCAACACTGAGTGGGTGGTCCAGCGGTGTGCAGTGTCCAGCGTCAAGAGCTTGTCATCGACCATGAAGCGCACATCCATGGCGTGATCCAGCAGTGCCGAGAGGTTGATATCGCCATGTTCACGGCGGAATTGGCCGAGGACGTAGATCAGGTTCTGTCGTTGTTTGTCGATGATGCCCTCCATCAGGTGTTCAAACACGTTGCCGACAATGAGGTTGCCGCTCACCGACGGTTGGGTAAAACCGATAAACAACAGGCGCTCCTCCAGTGATAGGAAGTTGTAGGCATCCTCTTCGTAGGCGGGCGCCTTGACCACAGCCTTCAAGGCCTTGATCAAGTCATCGTGATCGGCCAGTACCTGCAACCCCTTGGGCGGCGAGTAAAACAAGGTATGCGCATTGGCGATCATCACCGAACTGGTTAGCTCAACGAAATGAGTCGGATGCTCCCAGAACCGCACCGTCTCGAAGCGTAATCCGTCACTGGCTTGAGTGCGCGGCGCGCCGTTTGGTCGATAGAGCGCGGCTAGTTGATCGGCTTGTTCAGGCGTAATGATTTCACTCTGGCGCTTGAGCAATAGATCGACTCGGGCCTTGTGCGCCATGGTTTGCGCCAGGAATGTGCGACGCGAGGCACCGTTTGGTAGCTCGGTGTTCCAGAACGTCTCAAGGGCATTTTGCAAGAACGACGATAATTGTTCTGATGCCTGTTTAAGGCCGTCTTCCCAGCCTGCTGCGTTGTTGGAGGCGGTGGTGGATTGGGGATGGAAGAACTCGCGGGTTTGCCCTACCGGCCAGGCTTGCTGACGGTAAAGCATCAAGAGCGCTTCGCTGATCGACAGCGAATTGACCCATTGCCGTGGTTCCCGTTCGGTGGGCGGCAATTTGAAAAAATTGACTTGGGTCCGGTTGGGGTCAAGCCTGGGGAAGAGTGGGTAAAACACGGATCTAAGCAGCGCTTGTAGCATTGTGTCGAGGTTGGGCAATTTCACCAGCTCGGCGAGCACGGCTTGCAGGTTGAGCGTTTGTTGATGGTTCAGGGATTTTTTCTGTTCGTCGAATACATCGCCCTCAATATCCACGGGTGTCAGCACCAGGGGGGTGTCCAGCTTCAATCCCGAACGTATACCCAGAGCAATGAACTGCAAGAGCTCATCGGCTTTGGCCGGCGTTTTGAGGCGTTCAGTCAGCGCGCTGAGTAATAGTGCCCGACCGTCGAATTTTTCCAGTCCGCGATACGGCGTGTAGAGGAAGGCGCTTGTGTAGGTGCCGGTTGAACTCATCATGAAACTGCCGACCAGCTCCAGGGCCGCCGGGCTGTTTTTATTCAGCCAGAGCGACTGGGCGATCATGGGCGGAGTCTGCTTGCGCCGCACCTCATTGCTGCTCAAAGGCAGATTGCGCAGAAAACTCCTGTCGTTGGCATTGATGCCGAAGTGGCGTTCGCGTTCGCGTTCCTTCCAGCCACTGCGCAGGACTTCAGGAAAAAAATAGGGTGGTTGTACCTGACTCATTGGATAGACCCTCAAGGGCAAGGGGGCGGTGAGAACAGCCCCTCCGGGAAGTAGTGAGCCTAGAGTCGTGATACCAGGGTTCGGCAGTAGATATGTCTGACACGCCGGGCTGCGTGTCGTGGTCGACAGTCACGCGCGAAACACTGTTTAATCGTTACTGCCGATTGTTCGTACGCAGTGCCCCTTCCAATAATTAAACGGGAGCTACCGATGTCTGCATCGCCTTTGGATCACGACGTTTCAACCACGCACCTGAGCTACGAGACATTGACGCTACTGTTACAGCGCATCCTTCTGCGGCACGGCGCGTCTGAATCGGTGGCTCAGGTACTGGCCGAGAACTGCGCCAGCGCCGAGCGTGACGGGGCCCATAGTCACGGGGTGTTTCGCGTGCCTGGCTATGTGTCGACGTTGAACAGTGGTTGGGTCAACGGCAAGGCAGTGCCCATCGTTGAAGACGTTGCCAGCGGCTTTGTTCGGGTAGACGCGGCGAATGGTTTTGCCCAACCGGCGCTGGCTGCAGCCCGCTCACTGCTGGTCGACAAGGCGCGCAGTGCCGGCATTGCGCTGCTGGCGATTCATAACTCCCATCACTTCGCCGCATTGTGGCCGGACGTCGAGCCCTTTGCCGAAGAAGGCCTGGTGGCATTGAGCGTGGTCAATAGCATGACCTGTGTGGTGCCCCATGGCGCCGACCGGCCGTTGTTCGGCACCAACCCGATCGCGTTCGCTGCGCCACGGGCGGACGGCCCACCCATTGTGTTTGACCTCGCCACCAGCGCCATCGCCCACGGCGACGTGCAGATTGCCGCACGCAAAGGCGAGCGCCTGCCACCGGGCATGGGCGTCGACAGTCTGGGTCAGCCGACCCAGGACCCCAAGGCCATTCTTGAAGGCGGGGCGCTATTGCCGTTTGGCGGGCACAAGGGCTCGGCGCTGTCGATGATGGTCGAGTTGCTGGCGGCGGCGTTGACGGGCGGTAACTTTTCGTTCGAGTTCAATTGGTCGGAGCATCCGGGGGCACGTACGCCCTGGACCGGCCAGTTGGTGATTGTGATCGACCCGAGCAAAACCGCCGGGCAAAGCTTTGCCGAGCGCAGCCAGGAACTGGTGCGGCAGATGCATGCAGCGGGGTTGCGGCGGTTGCCGGGGGATCGACGTCATCGCACGCGCGCGAAGTCCCAGCAGACAGGTATTGAAATGGACACGAAAGATCTTAGGCAGTTGCAGGCACTGGCGGAAGGTTAAACGGGGCTGCGCCTGTTGCGCAGCCCCGATTGTTTCAGTTGCGACGGCCGAGCAGCAGGCCTACGACCAGGCCGAAACCGGCAGAAATCGCCACGGTCTGCCATGGGTGGCCACCGATGTAGGTTTCGGTGGCATCGACCACAGGCTTGCTGCGCTCGCGCACATTGGACACCGAGTCCAACGCTTGCTTGAGTTTGATGGCGACCTGCTCGCGCAGGGTTTCACCTTCCTCGCCGACCAGGGAGGCGCTGCTCTTGAGCAGTTTGTCCGATTCTTCGATCAGCGCGGTGAGTTCGCTGAAGGCTTGGTCCTTGATTTGGTCTTCGACGGCTTGGGCAGCAGTTTTGCGGGCCATTGTGTGACTCCTTGCGAGTGAATGTGACAGTGAACAATGGAGTATCGGGCGTTGGCAAAAGTTGCAGTTTTTTTGCCGACCGGCCGTTTCGAGCAAAATCCGGATCAGGAAAATTCGACCTACAGTGTAAGATGTCGCCTATTTGTGCAGCAGGTAAATCAACATGAGCTTCAATCTGGCCAACAAGACCCTCGCCGAACGTGCCGAGCTGGAAGATGAAAAGTCCCGCCTCTATGACCTGTGGCAAACCAACCTGGGCAAGGCCAAGGGCGAAGCGGCCCGCTTGTTCGGTGAGCGCGCCAAGCGCAAGGGCAAGTGGGCCGAGTGGGTGCGCGCCGAACTCGACGGCATGTCGCCGCCGGAGTTTTCCAACATGGTACGCAGTGAGGTCAACAAGTTGATGGCGGCGGCTAAGTAAAGCTCGCCACAATCGCTTCACGCACTTTCAGCAGCAGCGGATCGAGCTGCGCTTGGGTGCGCCAGCCCAACTCCACCGGGTAGCGCGGCAGGGCCAGTGGGCAAGCCAGCACCCGCAACCCGGTCATCGCGCCGATGGCCTCGGCGGCGTGACCGGGAATGGTCGCCACCGCTTGGCTGCCCTTGAGCAGAAAAGGCAGCGCCGCGAAGTGGCTGGTGGACGCACACACTTGTCGGCTCAGCCCTTGCGCCGCTAAACCCTCATCGGTAATCCCTATGAATCCGCCTGACGACACCAGCACGTGCTCGCGAGTGACGAACTCCTCCAGGCTGATGCTGGCCTGATCCGAATCCACCAGGCAGCGGTAATCGCCTTCTCCCAATACTTGGCGACTTAACCGGCCCTGGGCAAAGCCACCGGCTGTGATCGCAAGATCCAAGGTGCGGTCGAGCAGGGCGCCTGCGACGATCTGGCTATGGGTCTGGCGGAAAATCACCCGTAGTTTCGGTGCGCGCCGGGCGATCTCATCCATCAGCCTGCGGCCGTAGGCAATCTCGAAATCATCCGACAGCCCCAGCACTACGGAGCGCCCCTGATACTGCTGATTGAGCGGGTCGACCATGGCCAGGCTCTGCCGACAGCGATCCAGTGCTTCACTGATCAGCGGTTTCAACTGGTTGGCCCTCAAGGTCGGTGCCAGGCCACGCCCGGTGCGCACGAACAATTGATCGCCATACACCTCGCGCAAGCGCCGCAACCCCGCGCTGATGGCCGACTGCGTCACGCCCAGGCGCAAGGCCGCGCGGCTGGCGCTGGATTCGTCGTGCAGGGCTTCAAAGGTTTTCAGCAGGTTCAGATCGACCTGGGCGATATTGATTTGGCTCATATCATTCAGCACTGAGGTGGGCTTTATTCATGATCGAGGCTGGCGGGAGAATGGGCAACCCCCATTACCTGGAGTGAACACGATGCCTGTTTCTACTGTGGCGGCCCTGCAAATCGGTTCCCTGCCTGATGGCAAGGGCGAAACCCTGGCGCAGATCCTCGGTTATGAAGACGAGATCCTGCGCAGCGGAGCGCAACTGGTGGTAATGCCCGAGGCGTTGCTGGGTGGCTATCCCAAAGGTGAGAGGTTTGGTACGCAGTTGGGGTATCGCCTGCCGGAGGGGCGCGAAGCCTTCGCGCGCTACTTTGCCAATGCTATCGATGTGCCGGGCCCTGAAACGCAGGCATTGGCCGGACTGTCGGCGCGCACGGGCGCTAGCCTTGTTCTTGGCGTGATCGAGCGCAGCGGTAGCACGCTGTATTGCACCGTGCTGTATTTCGAGCCGGCGGGTGGGCTGGTGGCCAAGCATCGCAAGCTTATGCCCACTGGTACAGAACGGCTGATCTGGGGCAAGGGCGACGGCTCGACCCTGCCGGTGATCGATACGGCAGTGGGGCGTGTCGGCGGCGCGGTGTGCTGGGAAAACATGATGCCGTTGCTGCGTACGGCAATGTATGCCAAGGGCGTGGAGGTCTGGTGTGCGCCGACGGTAGATGAGCGCGAGATGTGGCAGGTGAGCATGCGCCATGTGGCCCATGAGGGGCGCTGCTTTGTGGTGAGCGCGTGCCAGGTACAGGCGTCGCCGGCAGCGCTGGGGATTGAGGTCGCCAATTGGCCTGCCGAACGCCCGTTGATTGCGGGGGGCAGCGTGATTGTCGGGCCCATGGGCGACATTCTGGCGGGACCGTTGCTGGGAGAAGCCGGGCTGCTGACGGCGCAAATCAATACCGATGAATTGGTGCGCGCGCGGTATGACTATGACGTGGTGGGCCACTACGCCCGGCCGGATGTATTCGAGTTGGTGGTGGATGAGCGCGCCAAGCCAGGCGTGCGCTACATCACCGACTAAAACACGATAGCCCCTGTAGGAGCCGGCTTGCCGGCGATAGCGTCGGTTCAGCCAGCCAATGCAGTGACTGATACACCGTTATCGCCGGCAAGCCGGCTCCTACAGAGGATGTGATGCCAGCCATTCTTCACGGGTCATTTCCCAGATGTCCCGTGGGAAAGTGCCTGCTACAAACGCTCCTTCATCCGTCCTGATCAAGCGCATCCCCGTGCGTTCTGAAATCCGCCGCGACCCCAGGTTGGGCGCAGCCTTGGGCACACGCATCAATGGCCGCTTGAGCACGCCGAACCAGTAATCGGTGACTGCGGCACTGGCTTCGGTCATCAGTCCCTGGCCCTGCCATTGCCGGCCCAGCCAAAACCCACGGTTGTCGTCCTCGGTATCCGTCAGGCAGATATTGCCGATCAGCGCGTCAGGCGCGCTTTTCAAACGGATCGACCAGTGCCATTCCTCGCCCCGTGCCATGGCTGGCAAGGCCACATGTTCAAGGAAGCTGTGCGCACCGTCGGCGGGGTAAGGCCAGGGCACCTCGGCGGTGAGATAGCGCACCACTTCCCAGTGGGGAAAAAGCTGCTGGATGACCTCGGCATCGTCCAGGGTCAGTGGGCGCAAGATCAAGCGTTCGGTGTAAAGCGTCGGTTGCATGGCGTTTACCAGGTGGCCGTATTCGGCAGGTCCAGTGTGCCACGGTCAACAAAGCGCATCGTGCCAAACAGCCCACCCGCCAGTTTGCCCCGCAGCACATAAGGCAGGTTGTTCAAACTCTGCGTTTGGCTCAGGCCCAGGGTTTGACGCAACACCGAAAACGCCGAAACACTTACCGGCACCATCAGCACGGTCTCGGAAAAGCGTGGGATGGAGCCGCGTTGATCACTCACCCCTGACGCCAGCGGCCGGCCATTGACCTCCAGGTCCAGGGCTACGCCGTTGTAGTCGATCGCGGTTTCATTGGGGTTCTGCACCCGCAGCTTCACCGCGAAGCGCACTTCCAGGTCCTGGCTCTGCAGGGGCTCGATGCCCACCACATTGATGTTCACCGGGTCACGGTTGGGGAACAGCGCGCAGGCGCTCAGGGTCAGCAGCAACAGCGATAGAACCATGAGCTTGCGCATATAAAAGTGCTCCTATTTCGTGACGTCCGGATCCTGCATCACTTTGAGGGTCGAGGACTCTGGATCAAATTCATCTTCTTCCAGCTCTATGAACTCTTCCGGCAGGAAAATGTTCAGCAGGATTGCACAGAAAGCCCCCACGGTGATCGGCGACTCGAAGATGTTGTGCAGCGCCTTGGGCAGGTCGCGCAACACTTCCGGCACGGCGGCCACGCCCAGGCCCATGCCCAGGGAAATCGCCACGATCAGCACATTGCGGCGGTGCAGCCCGGCTTCGGCGAGGATCTTGATGCCCGCCACGGCCACGGTGCCGAACATGATCAGGGTCGCGCCGCCCAGTACCGGCTTGGGCATCAGTTGCAGCACTGCGCCGATCATCGGGAACAGCCCCAGCAGCACCAGCAGACCGGCGATGAAGTACGCCACATAGCGGCTGGCCACGCCGGTCAACTGAATCACCCCGTTGTTTTGGGCGAAAGTCACCATCGGCAGGCTGTTGAAGGTGGCTGCCATCGCCGAGTTGAGGCCGTCGGCCAACAGGCCCGATTTGATGCGCTTGATGTACAGCGGGCCCTTGACCGGCTGCTGGGAAATCATCGAATTGGCGGTCAGGTCACCGGCCGCTTCCAGGGGCGAAATCAGGAAGATCACCGCCACCGGAATAAACGCCACCCAGTCGAACGAGAAACCGTATTTGAACGGCACCGGCACGCTGATCAAGGGCACCTGGGGCAATGCGGCCATGTCCACGCGTCCCATCAGCCACGCCACGACAAAGCCTAGGGTCAGGCCGATCACGATGGAGCCCAGGCGCAGGAACGGGTTGTTGAAGCGGTTGAGCACCACGATGGTCAGCAGTACCAGCGCCGCCAGGCCCATGTTGCTGGCGGCGCCGAGGTCGCTGGCGCCGAAACCGCCGGCCATGTCGGTGACCGCCACTTTGATCAGCGACAAACCCATCAAGGTAATGATGGTGCCCGTGACCACCGGGGTGATCAGTTTGCGCAGCTTGCCGATGAACTGGCTCAGCACCACCTCGATAAACGCGGCGAAAAAGCAAATGCCAAAGATCGTCGAGAGAATCTCATCGGTGCCGCCGCCCCGCGCCTTGACCATGAAGCCCGCGCTGAGAATTACGCTGATAAAGGAAAAGCTGGTGCCCTGAAGGCACAACAGCCCGGAACCGATCGGGCCAAACTTGCGCGCCTGCACAAAGGTGCCGAGCCCCGACACGAACAGCGCCATGCTTACCAGATACGGCACTTCGCTTTCCAGGCCCAGCACGCCACCGACGATCAGCGTGGGGGTGATGATCCCGACGAAACTCGCCAGCACGTGCTGCAACGCGGCAAAAATCGCCGCGGTGAAGTGTGGGCGGTCTTCCAGGCCGTAGATCAGGTCGGATTTATAGCGCGGGCGGGGGGCTTGAGCGTCAGACAAAATACGGGCTCGGGTCAGAAAATGGAGGCGCAGGATGCCAGAAAGCGCCGGTCGTCAGAAGTGTAAAAAAATATTTATGAATGACCTGCGGGAAACCCCAGGCCCTGCCGATACCGAGGATAGGCCCACATACCAACGACAACAGTGGTGACCACAGGTCGGAACGGCGCGTTGACGCCGACTGATCGTTTCGCGGCAGGGACGCTTGCAAACACTACTTCTGAGAGCACTCCCTATGTCCCTGCGCCAGTTGAACATTGCCCCTCGAGCGTTCCTCGGTTTTGCATTCATTGCGTTGTTAGTGGTTTTACTGGGGGTGTTTGCGGTCAACCGCATGGCACAGATTCGCCAATCCTCAGTGGAAATGACCGCGACCCAACTGCCCAGCGTGACCTCGCTGGGCATCATCACCGAGAACGTACTACGCCTGCGCATCCTGTCGTTCCGCGTGCTGGTCAACCGCGAGCCGGCCAGCCTGCAAGAGGCTGAAACCCGCATGGGCGTGCTCGCCGACAAGGTCAAGACGGCCCAAGCCAGCTACGCAGCTCTACCTGCCGGCCCGGAAGAAGCCGCGCTGTACAAAACCTTCGTGGTCACGCTGGACAACTACTTCAAGGCACAGGCCGACATGCTCGCGCTGTCCAAGCAGGGCAAAGTGGATGAGATGCGCGCACTGATCAACAGCCGCATCAAGGACGGCACCGACCAGATGGGCGAGCAACTGAACAAGCTCATCGCCATCAACGCGGCCGATGCCAAGACCGCTGACGCTGAAGCCGGGCAGAGTTATGACGGCGCCATTACGGGCGTCATTGCAGTTTCCGTGGCTGCCGCATTGCTCACCGTGCTGCTGGCGTGGTTGTTGACCCGCAGCATTGTCACGCCGCTGCGCAAAGCCGTGGAGGTTGCCGAAACCATCGCCGGTGGCAACCTGAGTAAAGCCATCGAAGATGACGGCAAGGACGAACCGGCGCGCTTGCTCGGCGCCTTGGCGGCCATGCAGGCCAACCTGCGCCAGACCATCCAGCAGATCGCCGGCTCGGCCACTCAGCTTGCCTCGGCAGCGGAAGAGTTGAGCGCGGTCACTGAAGAAGCCTCCAAAGGCTTGCAGCAACAGAACAATGAAATCGATCAGGCGGCCACGGCGGTCAACGAGATGACGGCGGCGGTGGAAGAAGTGGCGCGCAACGCAGTGTCCACCTCCGAAGCGTCCAGCCAGTCCAACCAGGCTGCCCGTGAAGGGCGCGACCGTGTGGTGGAAACTGTCGGCGCGATCCAGACCATGACCCAAGACGTACAAAACACCGCCGCGATGATTGAAGGCCTGGCCACCCAAGGCCGCGACATCGGCAAAGTGCTGGACGTGATCCGCGCGATTGCCGAGCAGACCAACCTGTTGGCGCTGAACGCAGCCATTGAAGCGGCCCGTGCCGGTGAAGCCGGACGTGGCTTTGCCGTGGTGGCAGACGAAGTGCGAGCGCTGGCCCATCGCACCGCGCAGTCGACCCAGGAAATCGAGAAAATGGTCGCCGGCATCCAGAACGGCACCGGTGAAGCCGTGCAATCGATGCAGCAAAGCAACCAGCGCACCCAGGACACCCTGGAAATGGCCCGCGCCGCCGGTGTGGCCCTGGAACAGATCACCCAATCCATCAGCCTGATCAACGAACGCAACCTGGTGATCGCCAGCGCGTCGGAAGAGCAGGCTCAAGTGTCCCGCGAAGTGGACCGCAACCTGGTGAACATCCGTGACCTGGCGACCCAGTCGGCGGCCGGTGCCAACCAGACCAGTGCGGCCAGCCACGAACTGTCGCGCCTGGCGGTGGACTTGAATGGAATGGTGGCGCGTTTCGTTATCTGACCTGAAATGAGGTCAACATGTGGGAGCGGGCTTGCTCGCCAATGCAGTGGATCAGTCAAGAAGTCTATCGACTGACACACCGCATTCGCGAGCAAGCCCGCTCCCACATTGGTTTTGTGGTGTGTCAGGAATCAGCGGTTCCAGGCGTTGGCATTCACCAGGTTTTTTGGTCGCTCGCCTGCCAACGCCTGCAACAGATTATCCACCGCACATTTGGCCATGGCCTCCCGCGTTTCATGGGTGGCCGAGCCGATATGCGGTGTCGCCACCACATTGTTCAAGCGCAACAACGGCGAGCCGTGATCCAGCGGCTCCTTTTCAAACACATCCAAACCCGCCGCCCGAATGGTGCGCTGCTGCAACGCTTCCACCAGTGCCGCTTCATCCACCACCTTGCCCCGCGAAATATTGATGAAGATCGTCTCCGGGCCCATGAGCGCAAATTGTTCTGCGCCAATCAACTTCTCGGTTTCGGCGGTAAGTGGCAAGGTCAGGCAAACAAAGTCGGCCTGTTGCAGCAAGTCATTCAAGCTGCGGTACTGCGCGCCGAAACGTGCCTCCACCGCCGGCTTGGGCGAATGGCTGTGGTAGATCACCGGCATACCAAAACCAAAATGCCCACGCTGGGCCAAGGCTTCACCGATGCGGCCCATGCCGATGATGCCCAGGGTCTTGCCATGCACATCGCTGCCGAAATGCGCTGGGCCGATGTTTTTGTTCCATTGACCGGCGCGCACCATGTCGGCCAATTCGACCACACGCCGGGCGGTGGCGAGGATCAGCGCAAAACCGGTGTCGGCGGTGGTTTCGGTGAGCACGTCGGGGGTGTTGCTGAGCAGGATGCCGCGCCCAGTCAGGTAGTCGATGTCGTAGTTGTCGACGCCGACCGAGACGCTGGCCACGGCCTCCAGCTGCGGCGCCAGATCAAGCAGCTTGGCATCCAGGCGCAGGCTGGCGCCGAGCAGGCCGTGGGCGCCGGGCAGGGCGTCGCGCAGCTTGGCCAGGCCAGTGTCATCCAGCGCTTCGACCAGCGTGACCTCGGCCTGTTCATGCAGGCGGGCCATCAATGGCGCGGAGAGTTTTTTGTACAACACGACAGACTTTTTCATGCGGCTTTTACCTTCAATTCAAGATTGGGCGCCGGCGTGCGGTCACTCGCGCCGGGCTTGAGAAAAATCGTCAGTACCACCGACAGCAGCAACGCGCCGCTCATCAGCAGGTACGAAGCGCCGGGCGAACCGGTGCTGCTATTGAGATAGCCCACCAGGTACGAGCCGCCGAATGAACCCAGGGCCCCCATGCTGTTGATCAGCGCCATGGCGCCCCCGGCGACATTGGCCGGCAGGATCTCCGGGACAATCGCGAAAAACGGACCGTACGGCGCGTACATGCAGGCCCCGGCAATCACCAGCAAGGTGTAGGACCACCAGAAGTGTTCGGCGCCGAGCACGTAGGACGCGTAGAAAGCAATCGAGGCAATCAGCAGCGGCGGCCATACGAAACGCTTGCGCTTTTGCAGCTTGTCCGAGCCCCACGACACCACCAGCATGCCAATCACCGCCGCCAAATAAGGCAGCGCCGACAGCCAGCCGGCCTCGACCATGTCCATCTGCAAACCCTGCTTGAGGATCGACGGCAGCCACAGCACAAAGCCGTACACGCCAATGCTCCAGCAGAAAAATTGCAGGGCCAGGATGATCACTTTGGGCGAACGGAACGCCTCAGCGTAGTTCTTCACCGCCTTGATCCCGACTTGCTCGGCGGCCAGCGCGGTTTCCAGGTCCTGTTTCTCAGCGTCGCTCAGCCACTTGGCATCCTTTGGACGCTCATCGGCCAGCTTCCACCAGATAAAGGCCCACAGCACGGCCGGCAGGCCTTCGATGATAAACATCCAGCGCCAGCTGAAATGCTGCACCAGATAGCCCGACACCACCGACATCCACAGCATGGTCACTGGGTTGCCGAGGATCAGGAAGGTATTGGCGCGCGAGCGTTCGGCACGGGTAAACCAGTGGCACAGGTACACCAGCATCGCCGGCATCACGGCGGCTTCGACCACGCCGAGCATGAAGCGAATCACGATCAGCATGTAGGCGTTGGACACCACGCCGGTGAGGGTGGCGAGGCCGCCCCACAGGATCAGGCTGACGAAGATCAGCTTCTTGACACTGCGTTTCTGCGCGTAGATCGCCCCCGGCACCTGGAAGAAAAAGTAGCCAAGGAAAAACAGCGCGCCCAGCAATGACGACATGCCGGGAGTGATCATCAGGTCCTCGGCCATCCCGGAGGCGGCGGCGAAGCCGTAGTTGGCGCGGTCCAGGTAGGCCAGGCTGTAGGTGATAAAAACGATGGGCATGATGTACCACCAGCGGCGGGTGGCGAGCTTCACGGTTTGCATGGGGTTGCTCCTGAGCTTGTTGTAGTTGTGGCAACAGGTAGTGGGTTAGGCAACGGATCGGATCGGTAACTCTGAACGGGTGGGCAGGCCTTCCATATCGCCACGGCTTTGCACGGCGCGACTGCCGATCCAGTTACCGCGCTGTACCGCCTCGGGGAAGCTGAGGTTTTCCAGCAGGGCGCTGATCATGCCCACGGCAAAACCGTCGCCGGCACCGACCGTATCTACGACTTTTTCCACCCGCACGGCGGCGACAAAGCCCTGGTCCATCTGGGTGCGGTAGTAGGCGCCATCCGGGCCGAGCTTGATCGCCACGGCTTCGGCGCCCTGGTCGAGGTAGAACGCGGCGATGTCGGCCGGGTCATCGAAACCGGTGAGCAGGCGGCCTTCGCCCAAGCCTGGAAAGACCCAGTCGGCCAGGCCGGCGAGTGCGTTGATTTCGCGGATCATTGTCTGTTGGCTGGCCCACAACGACGGGCGCAGGTTGGGGTCGAACGACACGCTGCGCCCGGCCTTGCGCATCTGGGTCATCAGCTCGACGGACAACTCGCGCGTCGCCTCGGACAATGCGGGCGGAATGCCGGTGGCATGCAGATGGCGGGCTTGCAGCAGGGCAGGGCTGATGGCGGCGATAGACAACTGACTGGCCGCCGAACCCTTGCGGAAGTACTCCACCTGGGGATCATCGCCCGCTTCTTCACGAGACTTGAATTGAAAACCGGTGGGGTGTGCCGGATCGACCGCCACATGCCGGCAATCCAGGCCCTCCTGGGTCAAGGTGTCGACCACAAAGCGCCCGAGCGAATCATTGCCCACTCGGCTCAGCCAGGCGACGTTGAAACCCAGGCGCGACAAGCCGATGGCGACATTGCTGTCGGCACCCGCGATCCGTTTATGGAACTGAGCCACCTGGGCCAAATCGCCGGTCTGTTCGGCGACAAACATCGCCATGGTTTCACCAAACGAGAGGATATCGATCTCAGACATGCGCATGCTCCGAACGAGGTTGGCCCAGCAGGGTGAGGGTGGCGACCTGCTGCGCAGTGACCGCGACCAGGTCATCGCCTTGCAGCGGGAATTCCACGGCCCGGTTAATACCTGGAGTCATGTGCTTGAGCAGTTGTTCCCACAGATGCAGGTCGGTGGCGCCAGGCGGCAGGGCGACCAGCTTGCCGTCGGCACGCCGCGCCACCGCCTTGCAGTGCAGGTAATCCACATGCCGGCCCAGCAGGCGCGCGGCGGTGAGGGCGGATTGGTCTTGCCACTGCCAGTTGCCGATGTCGAAGGTCATCTTAACCGGCAGGCCCAGGCGTTCCACTTCGGTGAAAAAGCGCTGCATGGGTTCGATGCGGCCACCGTGCAGGGTCTGGTCGTTCTCTACCAGCAGGCGGACCGGGTGGCGGTTGAGCAGGGCGTGCAGGCTTTCCAGGTCGTTGGTGTCGGTGAAGTAGCCGAGGGAGACTTTCAGCCAGCGTGAGCCAAACGCCTGCGCCCGATCCAGGGTGGCCGCGAGTTCGGCATTCGCTTGGGCACGGCCGGCGACCCACAGTTCCAAAGGCGATGAGAACACCGACTTCAAATGCTGTTGCGCTGCTGCCTGGGCCAGTTCGGTGGGCTGTTCGTCCGTTAAAAGCTCTTCGCGCCATTCGATGCACTGGGCGCCGGCGGCGGCGAGGACTTCGACGAAACTAAGCTGGCCCTGCTGACGTACCAGCTCGGCGCCGTAGCTGGAAAGGCTGATGGAGACGGGGTATTTATGCATTGTTGTTTACCTCTGAAACCGGTTTCATTTTTATACGTAAACCAACATCTGTAGGAGCCGGCTTGCCGGCGATAGCGTCCTTGAAATGGACGCTTGCCTCAAGAACCCCATCGCCGGCAAGCCGGCTCCTACAAGGGGGTTGTGGAGCCTCGGATGATCAGTTGGGGCAGGAAGTCCAGGGTGCGTGTCGGCTCGGTATCGCCGCGCAAGCGCTTGAGCAGGCAGTCGAATGCGCTGGCGCCGATGGCTTCGGTGGGCTGGGCGAGGGCGGTGATGCCCGTGCCTACCAGCGGATACCACTCCAGGTCATCCAGGGCGATCAGGCCGATGTCATCGAACAAGTTGCAACCGAGGGTTTTCAGTGCGCGGGTGCAGGCCAACGCCGCGACACCGTTGGCGCAGAACAGCGCCTTGGGGCCAGGTTTTGCGAGAAAGGTTTTCAGGTGTTTTTGCAGCGTTTCATCCAACGCCAACACAGCGCCGGTCAATGCCGGGCGGCTAGCGATTTCAGCCTTGAAACTGTTCAGGCGCTCTAGGCGCGAACTGGTGCCATCGGTGGCTTCACTCACCATCAGCACATCGCGATAACCCTGTTGCTCCAGGTGCTCCACCGCCATACGCACCGCCGCCGGGTTGTCCAGGCCGACCAGGTCGCTGTGCAGCGGTTCGACCTTGCGGTCCACCAGCACCAGGGGCATTTCCCGTTGCAGTTCCAGCAGTTGGTCAAGGTGATGGCCGAGGGTGTTCACGATCAACCCTTCGATGTTGTACGAACGCAGCGCTGCCAAGTGCTGGCGTTCTTGCTCGTCATCGCGGTCGGTGTTGCACACCACCAGGCTGTAGCCGTGTTGACGGCAAGCGGTTTCGACACCGTGCATCACGGCAATGGAATAGGGGTTGCGGATATCGGCCACCAACATGCCGATCAGGCGCGTGCGCCCACGTTTCAGGCCACGGGCCATCTGGTTGGGTCGGTAGCCGAGTTGTTCGATGGCTTGCTCGATGCGCAGGGCAATGCCATCGGAGAGCAGGGCGCGGTCGTCGCCGATAAAGCGCGACACGCTGGCTTTGGACACGCCGGCGTGTTGGGCCACGTCGAGCATGGTCACGCGGCTGCGTTGGGCGGCGGAAAATGAGGTCACGGTAGAGCCTTTCTTATTGGAATTCGGATTGCACTGAAACCGGTTTCAGAAGACACCAGCCATTGCTTGCAGTCAAGAGGAAATTCGCAGGATGACACCGTGTTCAGGTTGATGAGTCCGACGGGTGGCAATTGCACCTGTTAGTTCTGACAGTATCCGGGCGGGCGTTTCGGGTGTTCAATCGGCTTCAAGTTAACGGCATTACCGCATTAAGCGTGTTGGATGTTGGGTCCATAGGAGGGCGGCATGAGCAAGCCAAAATCGATAAAATCAAAGCCCAAAAAATCACAGGCGGGTAAGGGTGCTGCTGGTTCTGAGGCCGTCCTGGCTTTTGATGGCCCGCAGGTGGTTCGCGCGCTGCCAGATGGATTAGTGCCTGCGCAGTACTATTTCAACGATCTGGAGTGCGAAATCGTTACTCCATGGACCTTTCTGCCCGAAGCTGGCGAGACTCATTACGTCGTACCCGTATGGGATGACCACAGCGCCGCACCCGTCGACGTGCTACCGGCCTTGCGACTGGATGGCCCACTCACCGCTGGGGACTTTCCTTATCCATTTGAAATCCCCCAGGCTTTCCTGCTGAGAAGTGCGATTGTCGATCTCTCTTTTCGAATCCATCTCGACTCGCCAACCTCACCAAATTTCGATATTTCTGAGCCCACACTGCTCAGAATAGACCGCGATGCGCCTGGGGTGGGAGGGCCGCTGCCACCCGCCATTTTTCCGGTTGATCCGATCACTGACGCTTACTTGGGCATGACGCCACTGGTGCCTATGGAAGTTCCCGGGGGTTATCTGGGACGTGAGATTGGTGATGAAATACTGATGTATTTTTCGGATATGAACACATTACCGACCGGTGCTCCCGCTGTGGTTTCCCCGCCGCTGATCAGTGCTACTGGGCAAATATTCGTGAATGTCCCCAGTACGGTGTTCCAGAATTTCCCGGGTGCTGCTTTTATTTTTTGCTTCTACCGGCTGCGCGATCGCGCCGGTAATCTCAACCCAGAGTTTTCCCTGGTAGCGCAGGCCGCGCTGCGAGTGGGGCTGCCCGCCCCGACTTATATGCGGCCGCGCTTTCCGCAGGCTGACTCCGAACCGATAGCGAACCCGAACAGATTTATGACGTGCGCCTGCACACCCAAAATCTGGTTCGGCGTCGAAATTCGCATTGACCCGAATACAGGCCCGGGCACGGGTATCCAACACGGGGACTTGGTCGTGATGCACTTTCAGGGATACGGCCAGGCCCCCGATGTGAATCCACTTCCTGACATCGTCGATACACAAAGTCACATTTGGGACGGGGTGGCAGACGCCTTGGGTTATTCCTTCTGGATTCTCGATGTAGAACGTTTGATCCGCCCGCTCAAGGAAAATGCGGGGGGGGAGGCGAATTACAGGGTGTACAGGGGGGGGGGATTGATTGGCCGGTCTGCCTCCCGGTTCGCACGGTTTGACCGCGTAGTGTCGTCGGCGCCACCCACTCGCTATTGCTGGATTGACGGCAATGCGCCCGAGCCCTGACCCCGTCGCGCACACGCACAGCCTCCTGTGTGTTTAGCGCTATCGGGGCACCGAGGCGGATTTCATTGCAAGCATTTAGTGTTTTGGCTATGCCGCATATGAAGCGGTAGGGAGAGGTATTGCCGGGAAATGAGTTCGTTGGCACTTGAGGTCGGAGGTCGAACGCAGCCCGGCGGATGAGTGGTTTTTTGTAAGAAACCTATATTGGACGAACGTGGAGATCATCAAAAATGAGCAGCAATCCGAATATGCCACTGACCCCCCGGGCAGCCCCAGCCGCTCCCACTATTGTGGGGGCATTGGATGATGCCACCGGGACGATTTTGGCCCGTAATGCGACGGCCGACCTCACTGTACGATGCAAAACGGGCGACATTTCAGATTACGATGATTTTATCCAAGTCGAAATGGCGGACGATTCGCAACCGTTAAAGGTCTGGGTTCCTGTGACATCGCCGATGCAAATGAGTACGGACCCTACTTTCCCTATCCCTGATAGGTTCAATATCACCGTACGCGCGCCAGCAGGTGGTTTCCGGCATGGTTTCTATCTGCTACGTAGCGTTCAATACCTCAACCTCGGTGGTGTACCGGCAGCGACGGGAGAACCCTCGGACCCTGGTAATTTTACCGTTGACCTGCTTTCGCCCTATTCCGATGCCACCTTTCGTGATCAGCCCGATGCAGTAGGATGGCCCGCAACGCTTCCCGTAGGTGCGGTGATCGACAACGCATATTTGGTCATGCATGGCGGGGTGGAGTTCGTTATTCCTGATAACACCTTCGTGCCTGTCCCAGGCAGGTGGCAGGCCGGTGACTTCATTACCTTCTACTGGAGCCCGGTGATGTTCCCGCGCCCAGCGGACATCGTCAGCCCCTCCGGTGGGATTCCAATGCTGCCGACAGGCAATACGTTTTTCCTGCCGGCAGCAATGATTGATTTGAGTGGGGACTACTACGCGTTCTACACCCTCACAGACCGGGCGGGTAACGTCAGTCGCCCTTCGTTCGTCGAAACTCGGCGCGTTGCCTTGATCGACGATCCGGAACGCGGAACCCCGCATTTACCGCTGGCACCTGTACCCGATCTTGGTGAAACAGACAACTTGATTGATATCAAGGATTACCTGCTTAACCCTGAAGTATGGGTCAGGACGTATAACAATCACGCCCCCTTGCTTGATCGGCTGGAAGTGAATATTGGTGGCCGGGGTTACAACGGTCTGGGAATGCCATTCACAACGTTCCCGCAGAAATTCGGTAATTTGCAGGCTGAATTCCGTGCCGCTTATACCCAGGCCATTGGGCCACAGCCGACGACCGTACAGTATCGGATTTCCCGCAATGGTACTTCTTTCCCTTCGTTCATTCACACGTTCATGCTCGATTTGTCGGTAGGCGGTCCCGTCAACCCTGGTGAGCCGGGTTCACCCAACCCCAACCTTAACCAGGCCCACGTATTCGGTGCTGGCTCGACCACTCCGGACGTATTGCTGCCTGCCCATGCTAATCAACAGGTACGCGTGGACATCGCACCGTGGACCGTTGCAGAGTTGCCGCATTCGGGACAGTCGATCATCTTCCTCTGGGAGGATGAGCGGGTCGGACCGTTCCCTGTCAGCGCGACGGCCAATCCGATCTCGTTCTTTATTGACTGGGACGTAGTCGCCCGTCATGGCAACGACATGAAGACCATCAAGTATCTGGTCCTCGACCCGGCGACAACCAACGAAAACGAGTCGCCACCCACCACGGTCGATGTGCAGGGCGCCGTCGTCGTGGAGTTGGCGAAAGCACAGTATGTGGTTACGACTGCGGGTCGTTGGTTCTGTTCGGACTTGGAGACTCGGACGCCCGGCACTCCGCCCGTGCTGTTTGGTAAGGTTCATGTGCCAGGCGATACACGCATGGCCGTCGGTATGCCACTGACATTGACGTTGAGCCTTCACAATACCTACGCCGGCCTGCCAGCCGGGCCGTTCACGTTGACGCTTACTCACCCGAGCTTGAGCCAAGCCGACATCGACAACGGGATCACGTTCGAAATTGACTACCAGCCTTACCTGGCTCAGGCCCCGAGGGGGACGTGCGCGGCGACCTATGAGACGGTTTTGAGCAATGGAGTGACCGGCTATGGTGAGCCATCGGATATACGTAGCACGTTGGCGAACACCCACTACTTCTGCGATGGGACCAATATTCCCTCACCTTGATCAAGCCTGAAAAGAATAGGGGAGCGCAGCTCCCCTTTTTTGTTTTGCGCAAGTATTTCCCCCTGCCCTGACCGCTGCCGGTTCACTCGCCTTAATAAGATAAATCCTACATAGATTGGGATGCTTTATCCGTACTCTCTGCGCCGCACAGGTAAGGCTCCATTCCTTGGGAACGAGCCAAACCGTTTTCATCGGCTCTAACCCCAGAGAGTGAACGACCATGCACGTACCAGCCCACTTCAAGCTCAAGCCCCTGAGCGCGATTATCAAAGTCCCGACCATGACCCTGCTTATGTTTGCAGCGGTTCATGGGGCTGCCCACGCCGATCATTTGATTGGCGAACAAAAGACCATTGACGCCAGTGAAACGTCCAAAGACTGGCAATTGGATCATAAGTCCGAACTGACCCTTAATGGCGCCGCTGCACAGAGTATCCGGGTCAATGATTCGGCGTTGATCGTGAACGCCGGCAGTCGAGTGAATGATATCCGCGCTACGCAAGGCTCGACTGTCAGTCTCACTGGTGCACATGTGGAGTCGAGCAACCCGTCGTTTGGCGCCGTACGCCTGGATGACAGCACCGCAACCATAACCGGCAGCACCCTGATCAGCCATACCAATTTTGGCTTGCAGGCGTTCCAGAGTGCCGGTTCGCTTAAGGGTGGGGTTGCTGAAGTGTTCAGCAGTGTCATCAAAGGCGCTACTGCCGGTGCGCTTGCGCAAGGTAACAGCGAGCTGCATTTCAACCAAAATACCTGGGTTGAAGGCACCGGTGCCGACAGTGCCGGCGTTCGACTGGACAGCGGCGCGCTCGTAACCGCCAGCCAAAGTACATTGATCGGTGGCAAGAACGGTGTACTCATGACGAACCTGTTGAACAGCGCTGAAACCGGCAAGCTGGTGCTGGACAACTCGCATGTCGAAGGCCGCACGGGTTCCGCGATTCTTGTAGAAGGCAGGCCGGGTCGTGTTCCGACGGTCGACATCGACGTACGCAATGGTTCGACCTTGACCGGTGGTAACGGCACGCTGTTGGAAGTGAACGGTGGCGCGACCGCCAATATGAATATCGATAACAGTCGTTTGAACGGCAATGTGATTGTCGAGGATGGCAGCACCGCGCATTTGAGCCTGCAGAACAATGCCGGCCTTACCGGCCAGTTGAAAAATGTCACCAGCCTGAACGTGGGCGATGCATCTTTTTGGGAGTTGACCGGCGACAGCCAGGTGGGCGCCTTGAACCTGGCTGGTGGCACGGTGAAGTTTGGTGCCACTGATGCGTTTTATCAGTTGGACCTGGACACCCTGGAAGGCAACGGCACCTTTGTCATGGGCACCGATTTTGCCCGTGGTATCACGGACTTTCTTAACATCGACGGTGAGGCCAAGGGCAATCACAGCCTGTTGCTTGCTGCCAGCGGTGCGGAGCCGGTCGACCCTGAAGACATTCGCATCGTGCACACCGGTGGCGGCGACGCCCATTTCTCCCTGGTGGGCGATGTGGTCGACGTAGGTGCCTACTCCTACGGCTTGAAAAAGGAAGGGACCGACTGGTTCCTCGACCCGAACAATCGCGTAATCAGCCCTGGCACGCGTTCGGTAATGGCGCTGTTCAATACTGCACCTACCGTGTGGTACGGCGAGGCAACTTCACTGCGTACCCGTATGGGTGAATTGCGCTTCGAACCGGGCCAGTCGGGTCTGTGGATACGCGGTTATGGCAACAAATACAAAGTGTCTGACAGCACGGGCGTAGGCTACGACCAGACTCAACAGGGCTTTACCCTGGGCGCCGACATGCCGCTGGCCGATAGCCAGTGGTTGGTGGGTGTGATGGCCGGTCACAGCACATCTGACCTGAACCTCAAACGCGGTACGTCCGGTAACGTGAAAAGCTACTACCTGGGCGCTTATGCCACATGGCTGGACGAGGAGAGTGGCCTGTATTTCGATGCGGTCGCCAAGGTCAACCGGTTCCACAACGAGTCCAAGGTCGGTTTGAGCGATGGCACCACGTCGAAAGGCAAGTACAACAACACCGGTGGTGGTTTGTCGGCTGAGTTCGGTCGCAACATCAAGCTCGATGACGGCTTCTTTGTTGAGCCGTATGCCCAGGTGTCGACCGTGGTGATCCAGGGTGCCAATTACAACCTGGACAATGGCCTGCAAGCCAAGGGTGAGCGCACTCGCTCGATCATGGCCAAGGCCGGTGCAACGGTTGGGCGTGATATCCAACTCGACAGTGGCAGCGTGGTCCAGCCCTACCTGCGGGCGGCAATGGTGCACGAGTTTGCCAACAACAATAAGGTGTCGGTGAACAACAATGTATTCAACAACGACCTATCTGGCTCGCGTGCCGAGTTCGGTGCGGGGGTAGCGGTGAAGCTGTCGAAGAACCTGCAACTGCATGCTGACCTTGAACACAGCAGCGGCGGCAAAGTTGAACAGCCTTGGGGTGCCAACGTGGGTGTTCGTTACACCTGGTAAATCCCGATTAGGAAAAAGCCCGTATCGCTAGATACGGGCTTTTTTTTGTTTGCTGGTTCAGGTGCGAATGTCGAAGTTAATGATCAAGTCGTGTTTCTGTCCGTTCGGGTCGGTATCGGTGCGAGCAACGGCGGCGCCTTGTACCTTGATAAGCTGCGGGGAGATTTGTTGAATGGACAAGGTGCCGTTAACGCCGCGAACAGCATAGGATTCGGTCGCTGTCTTGACCGATAGCCAGATTCTGGTGGAGGTGAATTCAGTATCCTCCAAAATGAACGTCGTGCCGGCCGGCGTGTGATCCGCAAACTCAATGTCGATTTCCCGCACTGTATCCTGGCCCACGGTGTTGCGCCCGGTAATACGCAGAATGCGTTGGGAGGGGTCATTCACAATAGTGATGGTTTGGATGTCGATGTCCTGGCCATCCAGGAACACAGAGAAGGTTCCCGCTGCCTCAAGTGCCCAGGGGATCAATACGCTCTGTTGGTGGGAATTCAGCGTTGCAGTTTGTGCTGGCATGATTGTGTCTCCATCTTTGATGAATAGGTCAAAACACTGAACGGTGCCTGGCTTTATCGACAACTGTCCTCGAATCAGCCAACGTACCTAGGTTTCAATTAGACGCGTTTTCTTGAATAAATCTACTGTCAGATATGACAGTTCAATAGGTCGGTTCTTTATTTCTTTTAGGCTTAAGCAAGTGCTCAGCACGAGAGGGTATCGCTTAGCCGAAAAGCCCTGCCGCAATATTGATCGAGAATCCCAGGATCGCTGTATTGAACAGAAACCCGATCAACGACTGCCCCAGCACCACCTTGCGCATGCTTCGCGTGGCCACACCTACATCCGAAGTCTGCACCGCCACGCCGATGGTGAACGAGAAATACAGGAAGTCCCAGTAGTTGGGCGTCGTCAGGCCCTCGGCAAAACGCAGCGCCGGCTCCTTGCCGTCCCAGGTGTAATAAAGACGCGCGTAATGCACGCTGAAGATCACTCCGATCAGCAACCACGAACCGATGACCGTCAGCCCGGTGAAACCGTAGTGCAGCAGGCGTTCCGAGGTGGCCAGGTCTTTGCTGCCCACCAGTTCGAAGGTGATGGTCGCCAGGCTGGCGAGGGCGGCGATGCACACCGTGAACAGCACCAGGCCGGCATTTTCATCTTCGATCTCGGCGATGCGTTTGACGTCTTCGGCTTTGGCGCGGCGGGTCAGCCACAGCATCAGCACCAGGTAGGTCCAAACCCCGGCGTTCCAACCTATGAGGATTTTGCTGATGAGGCTGTCGGCCGGCGCCAGGATGCCCAAGGTAATCCCGAACACGGCAGCAGCGGAGAGGCGAGGGTGGGTGCGGGCGAGGAAGGGCATGGAGGCTCACAGGCAGTTGTATGTGAACACCATAACCCTTGTAGGAGCTGGCTTGCCAGCGATCGCATCGACTCGGTGTGTCTGAAAGCCCGAGGTGTCTGCGTCGCTGGCAAGCCAGCTCCTACAGGGGGGCGTTGATCAGTCTGTTTTGTGGCGTTTACGCACCAACTTCATCACGACCACAAAGAACACCGGCACAAACACCACCGCCAGCGTTGCCGTGATCATGCCGCCAATCACCCCCGTGCCAATCGCTTGCTGGCTGGCGGAACTGGCGCCCGTGGCAATCGCCAACGGCACCACGCCGAGGATGAACGCCAGGGACGTCATGATGATCGGTCGCAGACGCAAGCGTGCGGCTTTCAAGGTGGCGGTGACCAGGTCTTCACCCTGGTCATACAGGTCCTTGGCGAACTCGATGATCAGGATCGCGTTCTTCGCCGACAGGCCGATGATGGTGATCAGGCCGACCTTGAAGAACACATCGTTGGGCATGCCACGTAAGCCCACCGCGACGACCGCGCCGAGCACACCGAGCGGCACCACCAGCAACACCGAGGTCGGGATCGACCAGCTTTCATACAGCGCCGCCAGGCACAGAAACACGATCAGCAGCGACAAGCCCAACAGCAAGGGTGCTTGAGCGCCGGACAGGCGTTCCTGCAACGACAAACCGGTCCACTCCTGGCCCAAACCTGCCGGCAACTGGCTGACCAGGCGCTGGATCTCCTCCATCGCCTCACCAGTGCTGTGTCCCGGTGCCGCTTCGCCGGAAATCGCGATGGCCGGGTAGCCGTTATAGCGCGTCAGCTGGGTCGGGCCCTGGGTCCATTTGGCTTCGACAAAGGACGACAGCGGCACCATCTTGCCAGCGTTGTTGCGCACGTTGATTTTCATCAAGTCCGCCACCTGGCTGCGTTGGTCGCCCTCGGCCTGCACCACCACCCGCTGCATGCGGCCCTGGTTGGGAAAGTCGTTGATATAGGCCGAACCGATGGCCGAGGACAGCACGTTGCCCACGTCCGCAAAGGACACGCCCAGTGCGTTGGCCTGCTTGCGGTCCACTTCCAGCTGCACTTGCGGTGCTTCGGCCAGGGCGCTTTCGCGCACGTTGGCCAGGATCGGGCTTTTCTCGGCGGCGGCCAGCAATTCAGTACGTGCCGCCATCAGTGCGGCATGACCGACGCCACCCCGGTCTTGCAGGCGGAACTCGAAGCCGCTGGACGTGCCCAGGCCGTCCACCGGCGGCGGCAGGATCGCGTAGGCAACCGCGTCCTTGAGCTCGCTGAAGGCCATGTTGGCGCGGTCGGCAATCGACGAGGCCGAATCATCGCTGCTGCGTTGCGACCAATCCTTGAGCGTGGTAAACGCCAGCGCGGCGTTCTGCCCTGAACCGGAGAAACTGAAGCCCATGATCATGGTGGTGTCGCCCACCCCAGGTTCCTCGGCGTTGTGCGCTTCGATCTGCTCGGCCACGTGCACCGTGCGGTTCTTGCTCGCACCCGGTGGCAACTGGATGTCGGTGATGGTGTAGCCCTGGTCTTCCACCGGCAGGAAGGAGGAGGGCAGGCGGCTGAACATCCAGCCCAGGCCCACCAGCAGCACCAGGTAGATCAACAGGTAACGCCCGCTGCGCTTGAGGGCATACGCCACCCAGCCTTCATAACGGTCGGTGAGGCTTTCAAAGCGCTGGTTGAACCAGCCAAAGAAACCGCCCTTGGCATGGTGTTCGCCTTTGGCGATCGGCTTGAGCAAGGTGGCGCACAGGGCCGGGGTCAAGGTCAGGGCGAGGAATGCCGAGAACAGGATCGAGGTGGCCATCGACAACGAGAACTGCTGGTAGATAACCCCCACGGAACCGGCCATGAACGCCATCGGCAGGAACACCGCCACCAGCACCAGGGTAATGCCGATGATGGCCCCGGTGATCTGGCCCATGGCTTTTTTCGTCGCTTCCTTGGGCGACAGACCCTCGGTGGCCATGATGCGTTCGACGTTCTCCACCACCACAATGGCGTCGTCCACCAGGATGCCGATGGCCAGTACCATGCCGAACATGGTCAGTACGTTGATCGAGAAGCCCAGCAACAGCATGGTGGCAAAAGTGCCCATCAGGGCAATCGGCACCACCAGCGTCGGGATCAAGGTGTAGCGCACGTTCTGCAGGAACAGGAACATCACCGCAAACACCAGTGCCATCGCTTCGAGCAGGGTGTAGACCACCTTGGTGATCGAGACCTTGACGAACGGCGAGGTGTCATACGGGATCTTGTACTCCACGTTGGCCGGGAAGTAGCGCGACAGCTCGTCCATCTTTGCCCGCACCAGGGTGGCGGTGCTCAGCGCATTGGCGCCGGGCGACAACTGCACGCTGACGGCGGTGGACGGCTTGCCGTTCAGGCGGGTGGAGAACTGGTATTCCTGGCTGCCGACTTCCACCCGCGCCACATCGCCGATGCGCACGGTCGAGCCGTCGGGGTTGGCCTTGAGCACGATGTCGGCAAATTCGGCTGGCGTTGAAAGCTGGCCCTTGACCAGGATCGCGGCGGTGATTTCCTGGGTGTTGGTGCCCGGCAAATCACCGATGCTGCCCGCCGAGACCTGGGCGTTCTGCGCGCTGATCGCGGCATTCACGTCGGCCGGCGTCAGGTTGAAGCCGATCAATTTCTGCGGGTCGATCCAGATGCGCATGGCGCGCTCGGCACCATACAGCTGAGCTTTGCCCACACCGTCGAGACGCTTGAGTTCGTTCATCACGTTGCGCGCCAGGTAATCACTCAGCGCCACGTCATCGAGCTTGCCGTCGTTGGAGGTGAGGGTCACCAGCAGCAGGAAACCGGCGGAGACTTTCTCCACCTGCAAGCCTTGCTGGGTCACCGCTTGCGGCAGGCGCGGCTCGACCGCTTTGAGGCGGTTCTGCACGTCCACCTGGGCCATTTCCGGGTTGGTGCCCGGCTGGAAGGTGGCGGTGATGGTGGCCGAACCCAGGCTGCTCTGGGACTCGAAATACAGCAGGTGATCGGCGCCGTTGAGCTCCTGCTCGATCAGGCTCACCACGCTTTCATCCAGGGTCTGCGCCGACGCACCGGGGTACACCGCATAGATCTCGACTTTCGGCGGAGCCACGTTGGGGTACTGCGCCACCGGCAATTGCGGGATTGCCAGCAGGCCGGCCAGCAGGATAAACAGGGCGACCACCCAGGCGAAGATCGGGCGGTCAATAAAGAACTGCGGCATGGCGGGTTATTCCTTTACGAGCGGGCTGTCGTCCACTTCAACTTTTTCACCGGGGCGCGCGTGTTGCAGGCCTTCGACGATGATGCGGTCACCGGGCTTGAGGCCACTGCTGACGATCCAGCGGTCATTGATCACTGCACCCAGTTCTACCGGCTGCTGGCTCACGGTCTGCTCGGCGTCCAGCAGCAACACCATCGGGATACCGGCGCTGTCACGGGTGATGGCGCGTTGCGGCACGCTGATGCCTTGCTTGTCGACAGCCTGTTCCAGGCGCACACGCACAAAACTGCCGGGCAGCAAGTCAAGGTCCGGGTTGGGGAACTCGCTGCGCAGGATGATCTGCCCGGTGCCGGGGTCGACGCTGATCTCGGCGAACAGTAACTTGCCCGGCAGCGGGTAGAGGCTGCCGTCGTCCTCGATCAGCGTGGCCTTGGCCTGGTCCTGGCCGACCTGCTTCAAACTGCCGGCACGGAAGGCGCGGCGCAGGTCGTTCAGCTCGCGTGTGGACTGGGTCAGGTCGGCGTGGATCGGGTCCAGTTGCTGGATAAGCGCCAGCGGCGTGGCCTCGTTCTGGCCGACCAGTGCGCCTTCGGTGACCAATGCGCGACCAATGCGACCGGAAATCGGCGCAGTCACGGTGGCGTAGCCCAGGTTCAAGCGGGCGCGTTCGACGGCAGCCTTGTTGGCGGCGACTTCGGCGTTAGTCTGGCGCACGGCGGCGCGGGCGTTATCGTAGTCCTGGCCGCTGATGGCATTGCCTTCCACCAATTGGCTGTAGCGCTGTTCCTGCAGGCGCGCCTTGAAGGCATCGGCCTCGGCCTTGCTCAGGTTGGCCTGGGCGCTGTCGAGGTCGGCCTTGAACGGCGCGGGGTCGATGCGAAACAGCACGTCGCCCTGTTTCACGTCATGGCCTTCCTTGAACACCCGTTGCATCACCACGCCTGCGACCCGTGCACGCACTTCGGCGATGCGCGGTGCGGCAATACGCCCGCTCAATTCGCTGGTAATGGCCAGGGGCTTTGCTTCAAGGGTTTCGACGCGCACTTTGGCCAGGGGCATTTGCGGCGCTTCGGCGGCGGAGTCGCCACATGCGCTCAGGGCCAGGGTGAGGGCCAGCAGGCAAAATGGCGCAAACAGATTCTTCGACATGCTCTTATCCCAATATTGACTGGCGCATCCTAAAGTCACCTGCGCCGTGGTGCTGTGAAGCTGTGTAGCTCGTCTGTGAAGAAATGTAAGGTGCGGCGCGCGGGGCGCCGGGGGCGTATATCCTTGCACAATCCTGCAACACACCAACAAACCGCATTATTTGGAAACACCATGCCCAACATCCTCCTGGTGGAAGACGACGCCGCACTCTCCGAGCTGATTGCCAGCTACCTGGAACGCAATGGCTACCACGTCAGCGTGCTCAGCCGTGGCGACCACGTCCGTGAACGCGCGCGCCTGAACCCGCCGGACCTGGTGATCCTCGACCTGATGCTGCCAGGCCTCGACGGCCTGCAAGTCTGCCGCCTGCTACGCGCCGATTCGGCAGGGCTGCCGATCCTGATGCTCACCGCCCGCGATGACAGCCACGACCAGGTGCTGGGCCTGGAAATGGGCGCCGACGACTACGTGACCAAGCCCTGTGAGCCACGGGTATTGCTGGCGCGGGTGCGTACGTTGTTAAGGCGCAGCAGTCTGTCCGAACCCCAGGTGGCCAATGATCAGATCATCATGGGCAACCTGTGCATCGACCTGTCGGAGCGCACGGTGACCTGGCGCGAGCAGCCGGTGGAGTTGTCCAGCGGCGAATATAACCTGTTGGTGGTGCTCGCCCGGCATGCCGGCGAAGTCCTCAGCCGTGACCAGATCCTGCAACGCCTGCGCGGTATCGAGTTCAATGGCACCGACCGCTCGGTGGACGTGGCCATCTCCAAGCTGCGCCGCAAGTTCGACGACAATGCCGGTGAAGCGCGCAAGATCAAGACGGTGTGGGGCAAGGGCTACCTCTTCAGCCGTTCCGAGTGGGAATGCTGAGCCATGTTCAGAGTACTGCTGCGGCTCTACCTGATCACCATCGTCACCTACAGTCTGGCGATCTACCTGATTCCCTCGCTGGTGATCCAGCTGTTCGAACACCGCTACATGAACTACAACATCGAGCAGACCCGCGGCCAGCAGAAACTGATCGTCAAGCAATACCTGCGGGCGCCGGTAGAGCGCTGGTCACAGGTGACCGAGCAACTGGGGCGCGATTTTGCACCGCTGAAAGTGCAATTACTGCTGCGCCAGGACGCCAGTTACACCCCGGCGGAAGAACAACTGCTGGAGCAGGGCAAGTCGGTCGTGCGCTTGGGGGAGTGGGGCTGGATGACCGAAATCAGCTCGCCGGTCAACGAGCAGTTCGCAGTCAAGCTGACCATACCGCCCGATCCACTCGACATGAACGTACTGTACTGGGCGATCAATGTGTTGATCGTGGCTGCGTTACTGGCCTGTCTGCTGATGTGGCTGCGCCCCCACTGGCGTGATCTGGAACGCCTGAAAAACACCGCAGCCCAATTAGGCAAGGGCAATCTGAGCGAACGCACACACATTCCCCCAAGCTCCAACATCGGCAGCCTGGCCACGGTGTTCGACACCATGGCCGACGACATCGAACACCTGCTCAACCAGCAACGCGACCTGCTCAATGCGGTCTCTCACGAACTGCGCACGCCGCTGACGCGCCTGGATTTCGGCCTGGCCCTGGCATTGTCCGAAGACTTGCCCGAAGCCAGTCGCGAACGTCTGCAAAGCCTGGTGGCGCATATCCGCGAGCTGGATGAGCTGGTGCTGGAGTTGCTGTCCTACAGCCGCCTGCAAAACCCGGCGCAGTTGCCGGAGCGGGTCGAAGTGGTCCTCGATGAATTCATCGACAGCGTGCTCGGCAGTGTCGATGACGAATTGGAAAACCCAGAGATCGTCATCGATGTGGCGCTCGACTGCGCCGTGGAGCGCTTCAGCCTCGACCCACGCCTCACCGCCCGCGCGTTGCAGAACCTGTTGCGCAATGCCACGCGTTACTGCGACAAGCGTATCCAGGTCGGCGTGAAGGTGTGTGCCAAGGGCTGTGAAATCTGGGTGGACGACGACGGGATCGGCATCCCTGTGGACCAGCGCGAGCGCATCTTCGAACCGTTCTACCGCCTGGACCGCAGCCGCGACCGCGCCACGGGTGGTTTCGGCCTGGGCCTGGCCATCAGCCGGCGCGCCCTGGAAGCGCAGGGCGGCAGCCTGACGGCGTTGGCTTCACCGCTGGGTGGTGCGCGGTTTCGCGTGTGGTTGCCCACCGTCGCCTGATCAGAGCACCTTCACCGCGCGGCCGATCGCCTGAATCGGCCCAGTGGGCTTACCGGTCGGCGAGCCACGCGGGTCTTCCAGGGTCAGTTCGAACAGCTGGTTTTGCGTGAGCGGCGGCAGCTTGTCCAGCGGCACCGACAGCGTCTGGCCCGGTTTGACCAGGCCGAGGGACACTGGCCCTTGCCAGCCGTCGCCCTTGGTCCAGAACTGCAGGGCCTTGTCGGACGGCACTTCCATCACGCCCAACGGGATCAGCTGAATCTGCTGATCATGACTGGCCTGGATCACCCATCCCGGTGCCTGGCTTTGCGGCGCGACCAGCACGACCACGAAGCTTGGGTCGGCAGTGGGCGGGCGGGTCAGTAGCAACCCGGCCAGTACCAGCGTGGTCAAAAGCCCGGCACCGGCCAGGCCGCGCCACACGGCCAGCAGGTCCCACCAGTGCGTGCGGGCAGTGGCGATGTTACGTTCGATACGCCGCCACAGCTCAGAGGAGGGCGGTACGGGTTCCGCCAAGGCGGTCAGCGGCAACAGGCGTTGCTCCCAGGCGTCCACTGCAGCGCGTAGTTCGGCATCGTGCTTGAGGCGTTGTTCGACGTCGGCGCGTTGTTCGCCGGGCAAGGTGCCCAGCACGTATTCGCTGGCCAGTTCGTCCAGTGGGTCGTTCATGCCATGCACTCCCGCAGCGCGGCGAGGCTACGTTTGATCCAGGCCTTGACGGTCCCCAACGGGGTGTCGAGTTTCTGGGCGATTTCACTGTGGGAATAACCGTCGACATAGGCATGCAGGATGCACGTGCGACGGGCCGGGTCGAGTTGCTCCAGGCAGGTGTGGACCTGTCCCGAGCGCGCGCTGAATTCAAAGGTTTCGGTTGCGGCGACTTGCTCGTGTTCGTCGCCCAAAGGCACTTCGCGGTAATGGTTACGCACCACGTTGAGCGCCAGGTGCCGGGTCACGCTGAACACCCAGCCACGGGCCGAGCCGCGACTGGGGTCAAAACTACTGGCGCCTCGCCAGATCTTGATAAACGCATCATGTACGATATCTTCGGCCAGGGATTTGTCCCTGGCGATGCGCAACGCCACGCCGAGCAGATGGCTGCTTTCCTGCTCATACAGCTGGCGCAAGGCGCGTTGATCGCCACGGGCGCAAGCCTGCAGACAGGCTTCGTAATCAAACACGGATGGCTACCCCCCAATGATCGGCATGGGGGGCAGCGTAGACGACTTTACTCAGTTGGCCGCCCAGAAAATGTAATCCGCCTGGTACTTCACCACTTCCTGCTTGCCTTTGTTGGCTGCGGTGCACTCGCTGCTCGGCGCCACGCCGCCCTTGAGGGCCACGCGCTGGATGTAACTCACGCCGCTCATCGCGCCTTTGCCTTCAGCGGGGTTGGCCTTGACCAATTGATACGGCAAGTTGCCCGCACCGGATGGCGCCACGGCCAATTGGGTGCCGGTGATTTTCGAACCGTCCTTGGCCTGCCAGGTGGCCGGCGGGCCGAAGTAAGTGCCGACTTGCTTGCCGCTGCGGTCATTCAACACGGCCTTGGGCCCGACGAAGGTCCACTCGGTCTGGCCGACGGCGTTGGCTTTGTCGCGGCATTCGTAGGTGATTTCGCCGACGCCGGTGGTTTCCATCGCCACCTTATGGCCGTCCGGCACCTTGATGCTGTCGGGCAAGCCGGTCTGGGCGAACGCTGCGGGGGTGGCAGCGAGCAGGGCGGTGAGGCAGAACAGTGCTTTAGCGTTCATGGGTACTTCTCCATTTCAGTCAAACAGCGGGGGTTCTGAAAGGACTACCCAGGGCCTGCGCGATTGGATGCAGCGATTAGAAAATAAAGGTGAGAGGGCGCACACTGTGCCCCCGCTTTACCCGAGGAGAGATTGGCAATGACTGGTGTTCACACGTCTGCTCAACAGGGTTTTTCGACCCAGGCCGTCACCTACGCCCAAGGTCGGCCGGATTATCCAAGACAACTTACGGGCTGGCTCGCCGACACACTGCACATCGACGCGCTGTCCAGTGTGATCGACCTGGGCGCCGGCACTGGCAAATTCACCCGCTTGCTCAGCACCCTGGCGCCGACCTTGATTGCCGTCGAGCCGGTGGCGGCGATGGGCGCGCAGTTGACCAAGCTGCTGCCCGATGTGCGCCTGGTCAATGGCACGGCTGAATCCATCCCGCTGCCGGCCGCCAGCGCTGACGCGGTGGTGTGTGCCCAGGCGTTCCACTGGTTCTCCACCGAGGCCGCGCTGGCGGAAATCCATCGCGTGCTCAAGCCCGGCGGCCGACTGGGCCTGGTGTGGAATGTGCGGGATGAGTCGGTGGATTGGGTCGCCGCCATCACTGACATCATTACTCCGTACGAGGGGGATACGCCGCGTTTTCATACGGGGCGTTGGCGTGAGGCCTTCACTGGCAAGTATTTTTCCGAGCCTGAAATGACCTGTTTTCCCTACAGTCATGTGGGCAGTCCTCAGGAGGTGATCATGGATCGCTTTCTCTCCGTGAGCTTTATTGCTGCGCTGCCGGAGGCGTCCAAGGCTGTGGTGACCGCGCAACTGCAGGCACTGATCGACACGCATCCTTCACTGAAGGGGCGCGACACCGTGGCCTTTCCGTATCAAACCCAAGCGTATGTCTGTCATCGACTGAGCTAAAAGGCATAAAGTCAGATCATATTGATATAAGTCGTTATAAGAAAAATCGCTATCCTGCGGCCAGAAATTTATAAGGCCGCAGGTAGCTGGAATGGATGTGGGTAATTTTGGTTTTGTGGTGGCGGGCCTGATCGTTGGTTTTATCGTGGGCATGACCGGTGTGGGTGGGGGGTCGCTGATGACCCCGATCCTGTTGTGGTTCGGTATCAACCCGGCCACCGCCGTGGGCACTGACCTGTTGTATGCCGCCATCACCAAATCCGGTGGCGTGCTGGTGCATAGCAAGAACAAGAATATCGATTGGACCATTACTGGCTGGCTGACCTTGGGCAGCGTGCCTGCGGTGCTGTTGACCTTGTGGTTTCTGGCCAGTTTGCATACCGACCCTAGCGTGATGAATGCAGTGATCAAGCAGGCGCTTGGGGTGGTGTTGTTGCTGACTGCATTGGCGATTCTGTTCAAGAAGAGCCTGTTGGGGTTTGCCCAGCGGCATGCGGGAGACAGCTATCACATGAGTCCGCGCAATTTGAATGCGCTGACGGTGGTGACGGGGGCGATCCTCGGAACCATGGTGGCCCTGACGTCCATTGGTGCGGGTGCGTTGGGGACGGTGGCGTTGTTTATTTTGTATCCGTTCCTGGCGACGCGGCGGTTGGTGGGGACTGAGATTGCGCATGCTGTGCCGTTGACCCTGGTGGCGGGGTTGGGGCATGCCAGCATGGGGAATATGGACTGGCATTTGTTGGGTTTTTTGTTGATGGGGTCGTTGCCGGGGATCTATGTGGGTAGCCATATGACGGGCAAACTGCCTGATGGCGTGTTGCGGCCTTGCTTGGCGGTTATGTTGATGGCCATTGGTTATAAGTTGGCGTTTTGATTGCGGGCATATCCGTTGTTTGGGTGATGGCTGGTATTGGTTCCGCCCTTACGGCGGGTCACTTTTGAAAAGAGCCCAAAAGTAACCAAAAGGCTCTTGCCCCAACACTCGGCACCTCGCTTAGGCTCGGTGTGCCCTCACTCCGGCTTGAATCCGTGGGCCGCCGCGATGGGCCATCCTTGGCCCAGCGCGGCTAACCCGGCGTCCTGCCGGGTTACCCACGGATTCAAGCCTGCGTTCGGCCAGCGTGTTTGACGGGGCGCCTAAGATCAAGAGCGACTCGCTTCGCATCGTAGATACGCGGTCCCTGTAGGAGCCGGCTTGCCGGCGAAAAACGTGAGACCGCCGCGTTTTGTCTGGTTCCCCCGCATTATCGTTGAAGACCATCGCCGGCAAGAACTAGGCGTCCCCCCGGCTCCTACAGGACCGCGTTTGATTTTGCCTTTGCTTTACACCACTCAAGCCGGCTGTCAGGCCGCTGTGCTCTTGCTTTTGATCTTGATCTTAGGCGCCCCGTCAAACACGCTGGCCGGAATTCGGCAGGGATTTGGGGGGTAAACCGGCAGGGATGCCGGTTTAGCCGCCCCGCGCCATGGATGGCGCGTGGCGGCGGCCCCCCAAATCACTGTCGGATTACGGGCACACCGAGCCTAGGCGAGGTGCCGAGTGTTGGGGCAAGAGCGCTTTGGTTACTTTCGCGCTTTTCGAAAGTGACCCGCCGTAAGGGCGGAACCATAAGCCGCCATCACCTAAATAACGGATATGCCCCCAATCAAACCCACAACTCAACCCCGCCCATTCCCAATCTGCCAAACAAACGGCGGCTCCACCCCATTAACCACCCAATCCCCCACAATCCGAGCCTTATAAATCACCGGATTATGCGACGACACCGTCCGCGCATTCCGCCAATGCCGATCCAGCGCCTTACCCTGCCGCACATCCGAAGCCCCCAGTGCATTAAACAACTCACTGGTAGCCCGCTGAATCAACCCCGACACCACCACCTGCGCCGTAGCCGACTCAATCTCTGCAGCCACATTGGCTATACGCTCAGCAGCATCATCCCCCCCAAACCGCGCCAAATACGCCCGTTGCGCCGGCAGCGTCGCCCTCAGCGCACTCGCCTCAGCGGCATACACCAGCGCCGCCACTTCCCCGACCACCTGTTGAACCTGCGCATCCTGGCTCACATGCGCCGCATTGCCATGGCTGTAGATGCGCTTACGGCTGCGCACCTGATGCGCCACATCGCGCAAGGCCGCACGCCCAATCCCCGCCAAACTGGCGAGCAACACCAACTGATAGAACGCCGTTTGGTATTTAAACCGGCTGGCAAAGTCGATGACGTTTTCCGCATCCACCACCGCGTCGGTAAAACGCGACGTGCCGCTGCCGGTGGTGCGCTGGCCAAAGCCGTCCCAGTCATCGCTGTGTACCACCCCAGGCTGACGGGCGCGGGTGGCGGCGATCACATCACCACCGGTGTCGCTGCGTTGGGCATACACATCAATCCAGTCGGCAAAGATGCTGCCAGTGCTGTAGAACTTCTCTCCGTTGAGCTTCCAGCCATCGCCGTCAGGGCTGACCTGGGTGACCACATCGCCGATCGCCACGTTGCCAATCTCGGTCCAGGCGCAGCCGACGATATCGCCGTCCACGAACCGCTTGAACCACAGATCCCGGCCGGCACTGGGCGGGGCGTTCAGACGATCTTCAGCAAATGCAAAGTGCCCGCGCAGGGCCTGGGGTACGTTGGAATCGGCTTCGGCCAATTCGATCAGCAGTTCAAACAGCTGCGGCAGGGAAGCACCGCCGCCGCCATATTCCACCGGCACGCGTACTGCGCCAAAGCCTGCTTCCTTGAGCCACTGGATCGGTTCATGGGGCAGGGTGCGCGACTGTTCGCGTTCTACAGCGCCGTCGGCGATGCGTTGGAAGATCGGGCGAAAGCGCGCGGCCAAGGTCGAATAGTCGACGCCAGTGGACAGCGGGTTGATGACGTGTTGTTCGGTCATGGGCAAGGTTCCTGGGCAGTGATCAATGCAGGGGAGATTGCATACTCCGTGCCGGGTATCGGCGCCCGTATTTACGGGCCAAAGCGCTCAGCCACTGTTGCCCTGGCAACAGCTGATCGACAAACCCGTACACTCTGCGACATCGACGCCCGCACGCGGTATTGCGTGCAACGCCCCTGGCCCGGGCGTTTTCACGGCCTGGCACGCTTGCTGCTCAAGCCCTGGGTACATCCCCTTTGTGCGAGGAAACGCGAGATGAGTCAGCAAGCCGTGAAATTTGCCTACTGGGTGCCCAACGTCAGTGGTGGGTTAGTGGTCAGTAAGATCGAACAACGTACCCACTGGGGCATCGACTACAACCGCAAACTGGCGCAACTGGCGGAGGCCGCCGGCTTCGAATACGGCCTCACCCAGATCCGCTTCACCGCGGGCTACGGTGCCGAAAACCAGCATGAGTCCGTGGCATTCAGCCATGCGCTGCTGGCCGCGACCACCACGCTCAAGGTGATCGCCGCGATCCTGCCAGGCCCCTGGCAACCGGCGTTGGCGGCCAAGCAACTGGCGACTATCGACCAGCTCACCAACGGCCGTATCGCAGTGAATATCGTCAGCGGCTGGTTCAAGGGCGAGTTCCAGGCCATCGGCGAACACTGGCTGGAGCACGATGAGCGTTATCGCCGTTCCGAAGAGTTCATCCGCGCCCTCAAAGGCATCTGGACCCAGGATGAGTTCACCTTCAAGGGCGACTTCTACCGCTTCAACAACTACACCCTCAAGCCCAAGCCACTGGGCCAACCGGAGGTGTTCCAGGGCGGCAGCTCGCGGGCCGCGCGGGACATGGCGGCGCGGGTGTCGGACTGGTACTTCACCAACGGCAACACCCCGGAAGGCATCAAGGCCCAGGTCGATGACATTCGCGCGAAAGCGGCGGCGAACAACCATTCGGTCAAAGTCGGCGTCAACGCCTTCGTGATCGCCCGCGACACCGAGGAAGAAGCCCGCGCCGTGCTCGCGGAGATCATCGACAAGGCCGACCCGGAGGCGGTGAATGCCTTTGGCGATGCAGCGAAGCAAGCGGGCAAGGCATCGCCGGAAGGCGAGGGCAACTGGGCCAAGTCCAGCTTTGAAGACCTGGTGCAGTACAACGATGGCTTCAAGACCAACCTGATCGGCACGCCCCAACAGATTGCCGAGCGCATCGTCGCGCTCAAGGCGGTGGGGGTGGACCTGGTGCTGGCGGGGTTCCTGCACTTCCAGGAAGAAGTCGAGTACTTCGGCAAGCGTGTGTTGCCACTGGTGCGCGAGCTGGAAGCCAAGACCACTGTAGGAGCGAGCTTGCTCGCGAAAAACGTCAACGATGACGCGAGACTCCTGGTTTAACGCGGCGTCTGGTGGATCTTCGCGAGCAAGCTCGCTCCTACAGGATGCTGAGTCTGGACAAGGTCTTTTCTAACCGAAGGGCGGCGGTGTGGTCTTCGTAATAGGCGTCGATCAGGGCAAAGCGCCGATAACCGTTGCGCTCATAAAGGCTGAGAGCGTCGGGGTTGTCGGTGCGTACTTCCAGGCGTAGGCGCGTGCAACCCTGTGCCACGGCGAAAGCTTCAACGCGGCTCAGCAACTGTTTGCCCAGCCCCGTGCCACGCGCAGGTTCGGTAACGGCGATGGAATACAGACGCGCCAACGAGGTGCCACGGCGCAACAGCACCAGCGCATAACCGAGCAATTGCCCGTCATTGTCCGCCACCAGCAACTGGCCATGGGCGCGGCTGACCATCCACTGGAAACTGCGCTGTGACAGCCGGTCAGTGGTGAAGCAGTGCTGTTCCAGTGCCACTAATCCGGGCACATCCAAGAGGGTTGCAACGCGAAAGCAAAGAGCCATATGACCGCCGTAAAAGTTGCGTAACGAAACGGGACTTCTCTAAAAGATCGTGCTTAATAGAAAAGGTCGAGTTCTCTAAAGCGGATCAAATATTATGTCGGCGGTACAAGGTCATTGGCGTGAAGTATCCGAGCAAACCCTCGCGGCGACAATAACTAATAAAAGTTATTTTTGCGCACCACCGAAAGCTAGCAGTCAAGTCGTGATCATTGTCGAGCGCAAGGAAGATTGGGCCTCCTACTTTCCCAGCGAAGACATCGTCACCGCCCAGGAATACCTGGAACAGACCCGTGAAAACGAGAGTGGCAAGCGCGTACAGGTGATCAACCTGTGCCGCAGCTACAAGTACCTGGGGCACGGTTATTACTGCTCGCTGCTGGCCGAAGCCCGCGGGCACAAGGTGATTCCGTCGGTGCGCACCATCAGCGAACTGACGAAGAAGTCGCTGTACGGCCTGGCCTTGGACGACCTGGATAAAACCCTCGATAAAGCCTTGAGTCATCATCTTTACAGCAATACCGAAGGCTTTACCCTAACACTTTATTTTGGTCGGACCAATATAGAGCCGTTGCAAGATTTGGCCCGTCAGTTGTTTGAAGCCTTTCCGTGCCCGATCTTGTTAGTTGATTTTAAAAAGAATAACGGTTGGCATATTGAAGGCGTTAAATCGGGCGTGCTGCACAAGTTGCGCGACGATCAGGAAGATCAATTCGCCCACGCGCTGGACAACTTCAGCCGCAAGATCTGGCGCCAGCCGCGTTCACGTCGCCTGGCCCGTTATGACCTGGCCATCCTGCACGACCCTCAAGAGCAATTGCCGCCTTCCAATGCCAAGGCCCTGGATAATTTCATCCGCGTTGGCAAGGGCCTGGGCATCGATGTGGAACTGATCGAGCGCAAGGACTATTCGCGCCTGGCCGAATACGACGCCTTGCTGATCCGCGAGACCACCAGCGTCGATAACCACACCTACCGCTTCGCCAAGAAAGCCGAAAGCGAAGGCCTGGTGGTGATGGACGACCCGGCGTCAATCCTGCGCTGCACCAACAAGGTCTACCTCACCGACCTGCTCAACAGTCACCAACTGGGCATGCCCGCCACCGAAATCCTCTACAAGGAGCGACCGGAAGACTTCGAACGGGTCGGCGAGCGTCTGGGATTCCCGCTGGTGCTGAAGATCCCCGACGGCTGTTTTTCCCGCGGCGTGATCAAGGTCGAAAGCCAGGAAGCCTTGCTCAAGGCCACTGCCGAGTTGTTCGAACATTCGGTGCTGTTGCTGGCCCAGGAGTTCTTCTACACCGAGTACGACTGGCGCATCGGCATCCTTAATCGCAAGCCGATCTTTGCCTGCCAGTACTTCATGTCCAAGGGCCACTGGCAGATCTACAACCACAAGGCCATCGGCCAGGACATCAACGGTGAATGCCGTACCCTGGCGGTCCATGAAGCGCCCAAGGCGGTGGTGGAGCTGGCCGTGAAGACCGCCAACCTGATCGGCGATGGTCTCTACGGCGTCGACCTCAAGCAGTCCGGCGACAAGGTGGTGGTGATCGAAGTCAACGACAACCCGAACCTGGACGCAGGTATCGAAGATGCCTATTTGCAGGACGATCTGTATGGGCTGGTGCTGGAGGAGTTTGTGCGGCGCCTGGAGTTGAAGCGTCAGGGCCAGGTCTGGTGACCCGGCGATGATCCAGCGTTTTCAACTGACCGATGGCAAGCTGCACAGTGGGGAAAGTGATGATGCCCCGATCCAGTTGTTCAACAACCCTGACCTTGCCGAGCGCGAGTGGCTGCGCGACCACCACAAGCTCGACGAGCACGCCCTGGCCTCGGCGCTGGACCCCGATGAGGTCTCGCGCATCGAGTTTCACCCGGACAATCTGTTCCTGATCTGGAAACGCCCGGAAAACTACTCCGGTGGCGGCAACCTGGTGTTCGAGGTGTCGTCCTGCGGCCTGCTGTTTTCGCCTGGCCGCCTGCTGGTGATCGCCACCGACGAAACCCCGCTGACCGGCCTCGGCAAGCGCCGCCCGTTACACACGCCGCTGGATGTATTGCTCGACTTGTTGCTCAACAACATTCACCACTACCTGGGCCACCTCAAGGTGATCAAGCTGGTCGCACGGGAATTGCAGCAGCAGTTCAATGCGTCCATGAGCAACCACCACCTGATGCAGATGTTCAGCCTCAGCGAAAGCCTGATCTATTACATCAACGCGCTGCACAGCAACGGCGCGGTGCTGTCGCGGCTGCGCAATCATGCAGAAAAGGAACACTTCAGTGCGCAAATACTCGCGCTGATCGACGACCTGATCATCGAGAACCACCAGTGCTACAAACAGGCGGAGATCTATTCCAACGTGTTCTCCGGGCTGATCGACGCCCGCGGCAACCTGATGAACAACAGCATGAACAACCTGCTGCGCAAGCTCACGCTGATCAACGTGGTGTTCCTGCCGCTGAACCTGATTGCGAGCATTGGCGGCATGTCGGAGTTCAGCATGATGACGGCGGGGACGCCGTGGTGGGTGTCGTATCCGTTGTTTCTGGCGGCGATGGGGCTTGGGGCGGGCTTGATGGTGGTGGGGCTGAAGCGGATAGCGGGCGGCGCCAATGTCGTGTGAACACCGGTCCTTGTAGGAGCTGGCTTGCCGGCGATGCAGGCAACGCGGTGTTTCAGGCGATGCCATCGCCGGCAAGCCGGCTCCTACAGGGGTTGCGTCGTTCAGGCGCTGGGTTGCAAGGTCAAGACCTCGAACCCATCCGCCGTCACCGCCACGGTATGTTCCCACTGCGCCGACAGGCTGTTGTCCTTGGTCACCACCGTCCAGCCATCCTTGAGGCTGCGTACTTTCGAGCTGCCCTGGTTGAGCATCGGCTCCACGGTAAACACCATGCCTTCACGCAGTTCCAACCCGGTGCCGGGACGGCCAAAGTGCAGGACCTGTGGTTCTTCATGCATCTGTCGGCCAATGCCGTGGCCGCAATACTCGCGGACCACGCTGTAGCCGTTGGCTTGCGCATGGCTCTGGATAGCGTGGCCAATATCGCCCAGGCGCGCGCCGGGCTTGACCTGGCGGATGCCGGCCCACATTGCTTCGAAAGTCATCTCCACCAGGCGCCGGGCCTTGGGGGCGACGGTGCCGATCATGTACATCTTGCTGGAATCGGCGATGTAGCCGCCTTTTTCCAAGGTGATGTCGATGTTGATGATGTCGCCGTCCTTGAGGATGTCCTTGGCGCTGGGCATGCCGTGGCACACCACCTCGTTGATCGAGGTGTTGATGGAGAAGGGGTAGTCGTATTGCCCCAGGCTGGCGGGGCGGGCCTTGAGGTCGTTGCGGATGAAGGCTTCGACGGCGGCGTCCAGCTCCAGGGTGGAGCGGCCAACGGCGACAAACCCGTCAAGCATGGTAAAGACCTGAGCCAGCAGGCGCCCGGATTCACGCATCACGGCCAGTTGGGCGGCAGTCTTGATCATCAACTGCGCCCCCGGATCAGGTCGGGTTTGTCCAGCAACAGTTTGTTGATCAATTCATTGTAGGGCAGGTGAGGATTGAGCTCGGCGAGCAGGCCGATCTTGATCCAGAATTCGGCCTGGGCGTTGATGGAACGGTCCATCGCAGCGCTGGCCAGGCGCAGTTGTTCGTGCAGTTGGTCGGTGATCTTGACGATGCCCATGGGGTTCACTGTGCTAGGTTGATATACAAAGCGTATACGTTTCGTATGTTCTAAGTAAACCTTTTGTTGACTTGTCCGGCCGGGGACGGTTAATTTCGTGGCATGACCTTTCAACCTTTTCGCAGCCAGCCAAGCATTATTACCGCCATTCCTCATTTGGCGGGATAGCGCACGGCTGTACCCAAACCCGCCCTAGAGGCGGGTTTTGTTTTTCCGTCTCCTGGGCCTTGAACAAAAAGCCAGGAAACACCTATGAGCACCTGCACCGCCGACTCGGCACTCCTTGAGCATTACGTAAAAAAGATCCTCGCCGCGCCGGTCTACGACCTGGCAGTGCGCACGCCGTTGCAACCCGCACCCGCATTGTCAGCGTTGCTGGGCAACCAGGTGCTGCTCAAGCGCGAAGACTTGCAGCCAACGTTTTCCTTCAAGATCCGGGGTGCCTACAACAAACTGGTGCAGTTGAGCGACGAGCAAAAGGCGCGCGGCGTGGTCACCGCATCGGCTGGCAACCATGCCCAGGGCGTGGCGCTGGCAGCAAGGGAGTTGGGGATCCAGGCGCGGATCGTCATGCCCAGCACTACGCCGGAGTTGAAGGTGCTCGGCGTACGTTCCCGTGGCGCTGAAGCCGTGCTGCATGGCGAGAGTTTCCCCTTTGCCCTGGCCCACGCGCTGCAACTGGCTGAGTCATCCGGTTGCACCTTTGTCTCGCCCTTCGACGACCCGGATGTGATCGCCGGTCAGGGCACTGTAGCCATGGAAATTCTGCGTCAGCAACAGGGCCCGTTGGATGCGATCTTCGTACCGGTAGGCGGTGGTGGACTGATTGCCGGGGTTGCCGCCTACGTCAAATACCTACGGCCCGAGGTGCGCATCATCGGCGTCGAGCCCGAGGGTTCAAGCTGTCTGTTGGCAGCGCTGCGTGCCGGCGAAAGGGTGGTGCTGCCCAGTGTCGACGGGTTTGCCGACGGCACGGCGGTAGCGCAGGTAGGGGCCTACGGGTTTGAAATCTGCCGGGATTGGGTGGATGACGTTATCACGGTCAGCAACGACGAACTGTGCAGCGCCATCAAGCTGATCTACGACGACACGCGCTCAATCACCGAGCCTTCTGGCGCGTTGGCAGTGGCGGGCGTGCGCAAGTACGTCGCCCATCATGGCCTGCGCAAACAGACCTTGGTGGCGATCAATTCCGGAGCGAACATCAACTTCGATAGTTTGCGACATGTTGCCGAAAGGGTCGCCGCACAGGCCTGCAATGAATTTTGAGTCCAGAGTTAAACGTTTAATCGCTGAGGTTCGACGAAGATTCAAACCGCAGACTTTTACTTATATATCTCGGCATGTGGCTTATGAGGAAAAGTTACAACGAAGGCCGATTTTGCCGAGTAGGCTTGGGTGTTACAAGCGTCTTCCAGGGCCGGCAAGGCGCGGCGGGCATGAGCTCGTCGGATACACAACAATCTGTTGGCAGTCTCAGAAAAGGAGAGGTTGACCATGCTTTCGGAATTAGAACTTCGCAGCATTATTGAAGGAAGTTTCCTACCTAAACGGTGCGAATGCACCAAAGCCGAAGATGCTTCGCTGACGATCAAGGTTTACGACGACCGTGATCGTGACCGGGTCGATTTGGAAGTCAAAGGGATCAACGCGGACAAACTCGACAGCAGTCGAGCGATTTGCAACCTGATCGCCGGGTTGCGTGAGGACCTGAAACACGCACATACCCCCATCCTGCAACGCGTAGGAGGGCGCGCTTACTGAAAATGCTTGATGCTTGACCTGTGGGCCTGGTGATTGCCAGGCCCAATGCTGTTCAGGCCTGTCGATCAGTTCTGGAAATCGCAGGCTTCGGACATCTTCCGGTAGCTGACATCTTCCACTTTCCCGGCCTTGTCCAGGAACTTGATATCGGCCTTGATGACTTTGCAGTCATTGGTCGGGGTTTCGTTCATGGCCAATACCTTGGCGATATCCATCGGCATGCCGTACTGGTAAGGCACGGTTTTGACGGCGTTTGTCTGATCGTCAGCCTGGGCCAGGCCTGACACTGCTGCCAGTGCCAGGGTGCCGCCGAGCATAAACGTGCGCAGTTTCATGGTGGTTCTCCGCAAGTGGGTACAGCTTCACTCTCGACTCGCGGGATTAACCATCGATTAATGTTTGCCTGGCTGACAAAACCTTCATCTTTGCCAACTCATCCGCACCCCGGCATTACCGCTGACACCCTCCATCGCGTTGCCGTCCAGGTTGGTGTTGTAGTCTGCGGCCAGGTAGACGCTCACCGAAGGCGACAGCCGAGCAACCGCGCCCACACCCACATCCGCCGTGGATGACTTGTGATCGCTCTTGATGCGGTCCACATCATCGTAGGTCACCGTGTCGCTGCCACCGAAGGTGCGCCAGGCATTGGCCCGAAGATAAGGTTCGACAGGCGTGTTATTCACCAGGTAGCGGCCCTTGAGGCGGGCGCCGAGGCGACCGGTCCAGTAATCCTGGGAGTCGAATGACACCCTGGAAATACCGTCGTTCTGGCTGTCCAGGTCGATCGTCTGGCGGATTACCTGGACCTGCGGTTCCACGACCCAATGCTCGGAAACGGCAATCGGGTAGCCGGCTTCGGCGGACAGCGCCAGGGCATGGCCCTTGGTGTCCATCTTTATGCCCCGCTCGGACTTGTTGTCGCCCTTCAGGCGCGTGCCCATCGCAACCAGATCCACATACCCGCCGGTCGGATCGGTGAGCGTCCAGTAGGCACCGAAGTTATCGCCATCGAGTTTGACCCGCCCGGAGCGATTGTTCTGCCAGCCCATCGAGAATCCTTTCACGTCCCCGCTCAGGCGACTCTGGCCGATAAACAGCCCGAAGCGCTGGATCTGCCCGCCGCTGGTTTCGGATGCATACAGGTCATGACCGACCTGATAGCCCTTGACCGAGCCGTCGAAGCTTGGCGCCACGGTGCCCGACCAGTGCTTGTTGAAGTCGCTGCCATAGGCACGCCCCCAGCCAGCCGGTACCGCGCCGCTTTCGGTCAGCAGGCTTTGCTCGCCTTGGCGATCATGAAAGGTGCCCAGCGCTTGCAGGGTCATCAACTGTGCGGCGGGCACCACCACCGAATACACCGGCACTTCCAAGCGGTACAGCGGGATGGGCTCGGCACCGGCAATGGCGGTCGGCAGCGCCGGGTTGCTCGCGGCGGATTCCGGCGAGTTGCCTGCTGCAACCTGGCTGGGCGGCGGGGCGGGGGGCTCGACCGGCGCGACGGGTTGCGAGGTCGGCGGTTCCACCGGCGGCTCGTCGGAGTCGACCACCGGCGGTGTCGCTGGAATCGGCGGTACGGGCACCACCACCGGTGGTGTCGGTGGCACGGGTGGCACCGCCGGCGGTTGCACGGCAACCACCGACGAGCGCAGGTACCAGTTGTTTTCGGTACCGGCCGTCACGCCGCCCTTGAACAGCAAATATTCATAGGCCCCGGCCGAGACCGAGCTCTTCAACGAGAAGGCATCGGTGCTGCTCACCGCGCCGTTGAGCGCCTGTACCACCTCGATCCCGTTATTGCGGGTAAAGCCCCCGACGCCGCCGAGGTTGCTCACCGCCAATTCGGTATGACCGCTCAGCGTGCCACCGGATACTACCAGCTTGTCCGTCGCGGAGTTTTCATCGCCCAGCACGGTTTGCAGCCACAACTGGCCGTTATTGCCCACGTAGTTGCCATGCACCGTCAGCGCATCGTTGGCGGTGGCGCTGCCGGTGGTCATGTCGATCTTGCCGGCATTGTTCAGCGTCGCCAGTTGGCCGGCGAGATAGGGCCGCACGCTGCCTTGGGTCACGGCCAGCGTACTGCTGCCGTCAATGTTGAAGGTGCCGGTATTGCTCGCGCTGTCACCCAGGAAAAAATCTCCCGCCAGGTCGAAGCGCGAACTGTTGTTGAGATTGACCGTCTCCCAGCCGATGTAGCGGGACGCCGTGCTGGACGTCGTGCTGTCGAAGGTCAGTTGATCGTTGCCCAGGCCGCCGTCGATGGAGGGCGTGGCAGCCAGCAGGCTTTCGCTGAGGCCGCGCAGCAGCGCGGTATCGTCGCCATCGCCCATCAGCACCGCCGATTTGATCTGGCCGCCATTGAGCCAGTTGAACGTGTCATTGCCGACGCTGGCGCGGATCTCGCCATTGATCATGCCGCCACTGACCGTGATGCTGTCGTCGCCGCCGCTGGTGCTGATATTGCCACCAATGCTGCCGCCCGAGACGATGATCGTATCGGTATCGAAACCGGTGACCAGGTTGCCCAGGATTGCGCCGCCAGACATGTCATAGAGGTTCTTGTCGAGCTTCATGTCGACCCGACCGATGGTGCCACCGGTTTGCTTCGACACGTCGCCGTCCACGACCTCGCCGACGATGATGCCGCCAGTCATCAGGAAGGTGTCACGGCCGTCACCCTGTGCCAAGGATTGGATCTGCCCTCCGGTCATGATGAAATCATCGCTGCCGGCGCCTTGCTGTACAGCACCGGTGATCTGGCCGGAGTCGATCCGCACGGCGTCTGTCCCCGGACCGAAGATGACGCTGCCGTTGATGATGCCGCTGTTACCTTCAGGCAGGGTCAGGCGGTTATTGCCAAGGAGATCGGTCAGGCCGGCACTGGTGCCGCTGTCGCAAATAAATGTGTCGTTGCCCGGGCCGGGCGTGAGTGTGCAGGCAGCGTAGGATTGTGGTGGTGTGGTGTACTGCAGTGAGAGGAGGCCGACAGCTAAAACGGCGCGGGTTGAAAAACCGTTGCTCTTTTGCATGGGTCTGTCCTGCATGTGTTGTAATTACTGCTCCTGTTGTGGGTTTAGCACAGTTTTCCCACATGGCAATTTTTATATAAACGCGCGCAGGCCACGGAATACGTGGCCTGCGTGGTGGCACATTGGTCATGTTGCTGCCGGGTTCAGCTCACCTGGTGGCGGTAAGGCAGGTCCGGACCGGTCTTGGTGCAGGTCAACGCCGCAGCGCGGATTGCAAAACCCAGCATGGCGTCGATTTGCCCACGGGTGAGCTGTTGCAGGCCCTCTACCGAGTCACGCTGCTGCTCGGTCAACCAGGCAATCAACGCGGCCTGGAAGGTATCACCAGCCCCCACGGTATCGGCCATTACCACCTTGACTGCCGGCGCCGACCAGTGGCCATGCTGTCGGCTGAACACACTGGCGCCGTCGCCACCACGGGTGAGGAACACCAACTGGCAACGATGCTGCAGCCAGCCCTGCAGCACGCTTTCCGGCGACTGATCGGGGTAGAGCAAGTGCAGGTCTTCGTCGCTGACTTTGATCAGGTCGGCGTGTTTGACCAACTCGCCTACGCGGTCGCGCCACAGCTGGATATCCGGCTGCGGGTTGAGCCGCACGTTGGGGTCGAGGCTGATCAGGCGCTTGCCGCTTTCGCGCTTGACCAGGCTCAGCAAGGTGTCGCCGATCGGTTGCACCACCAGCGAGAACGAGCCGATATGCAGGCCACGGATGTCATCACCCAGCTCGGGCAGATGGCTGACGTCCAGCAGTCGGTCGGCGCAGCCTTCGCCACGGAAGTTGTACTGCGGTGAGCCATTGGCGCCCACGGCGACCATCGACAAGGTGGTCGGCGCGGCGAATTCCACCAGGAACCGCTCGCTGACGCCCTCATCCTTGAGCACCTGCAATAAGCGGCGGCCAAGGAAGTCGGTGGACAAGCCGCCGAACAAACCCGCCTCGATACCCAGGCGGCGCAGGCCTACCGCGACGTTGAACGGCGAACCGCCGGCAATCGCCTTGTAATTGACTTTGGAAGCCTGCCCGCTGGCGTCTTCCTCGCTGAAAAAATCAAACAGCGCTTCACCACACACCAGATACATAGTCGTTCGCTCTTAAAGGGTTGCCACAAGCTGCTGGTAGCGCTCGTAGGCTTGTTGATACGCACTGACACTGGCCGCTACCGGCAGAGTACGGCTGGCCGGGTCGACGCTCACACATTTGTCGCACAGGCTGGCCAGTGGCTCGCCGGACTGGCTCCACGCCGCCTGGATCGCCGCGCCCAGGGCGGCGGCTTCACTTTGTTCGGTGCAGACCACTTCGGTGTTCATGATATCGGCGACCATCTGCCGCCAGACCGGGCTTTTCGAACCGCCGCCGATCAAGCGGATGCTCTGGCTTTGCAGGCCGGTCTGGCGCAGCAGGTCCAGGCCGTAGCGCAGGCCGAAGGTGGTGCCTTCGACCACCGCGCGGCACAGGTTGGCGCGGGTCAGGTTGGTCATGGTCAAGCCGTGCAGGCTGCCGGTGGCGTGGGGCAGGGCGGGCACGCGTTCGCCGTTGAGAAACGGCAGCATGCTCACGCCGTCGGCGCCGATGGGCGCTTGCTCGACCAGGGCGTTGAACGCGGTCAGGTCCAGGTCGAACAGCTCGCGGATCACCCCAGTGGCGTTGGTCAGGTTCATGGTGCAGATCAACGGCAGCCAGCCGCCGCTGGATGAACAGAAGGTGGCCACCGAGGCTTGCGGGCTGACGCTGGGTTGGTCGGCAAAGGCATACACGGTGCCCGACGAGCCGAGGCTCATGGTGATCACGCCAGGGGCAATGTTGCCAGTGCCGATGGCGCCCATCATGTTGTCGCCACCGCCGCTGGAGACGATGGCGTTGGGGTTGATGCCCAGGCGTTCGGCAATCGCCGGAAGAATCGTGCCGACGCTTTGATCGGCCTCGATCAGTTGTGGCAAGGCGTTTTCAAGGCGTCCGCTCGGGTCGATGTGCTTGAGCAGCGCCACATCCCATTCGCGGGTGCGCACGTTGAAGTAGCCGGTGCCCGACGCATCACCATACTCGGCGACGGCGCGGCCGGTGAGCCAGTAATTGAGGTAGTCATGGGGCAGCAGGATATGCGCGATGCGCGTAAAGATGTCCGGGTGCTGCTCGCGGGTCCACAACAGCTTGGACACGGTGTAGCCCGGTGCAATCGCCACGCCGAGACGTTCCAGGGAACCGCGTTCACCACCCAGGTGCTGCAAGAGTCGGTCGTTTTCCGGCGCGGTCTCGGTGTCGCACCAGAGTTTCGCCGGGCGCAGTACCTGGCCTTGGTTATCCAGCAGCACCAAACCATGTTGCTGGCCGGAAACGCCGATGCCGAGGATGTCCTGGCCGTCCACGCCTGCCTGTTGCAGGGCGCGATGGGTGGCTTCGGTAAAGGCGTCCAGCCATTCCTGGGTGTGCTGCTCGCGTCGGCCATTGGCGCCGCTGATCAGGGTGTGGGCCGCCGCGCCGAGGCCCAGTACCTTGCCGCTGGAGGCGTCGAGGACGATGGCCTTGGTACCTTGGGTGCCGCAGTCGATTCCGAGAAACAGGTTTTGCTGGGTCATGATGGGGTGCTCAGCAGTCTTATTTTTTGGAGTGTTAACCCGATCAAAAAGTGGGAGCGGGCTTGCTCGCGAATGCGGTGTTTCAGTCGATACATTTGTCTCTGACAGACCGCATTCGCGAGCAAGCCCGCTCCCACAGTGTTAATTCGGTTTCTTCAGGAGGTTTTGCAGGGTTGCGGTGACTCCATTGTCACGCAGGCTTGCATAGCACCGCTCGAACGCTGCCACAAACTCAGGCGAATTGGGAATAGCCTTGCCAAAAATCTCTTCCACCCCCAGCAGCCGTTTGCTGATCAACGCCTCATCACTCACCAGCCCCTGGCAAAACTCCGCACGCGGATCGGGAATCTTGTAGTTCACGCCATTCTCGTCCACACCCTTGAGGTACAGCGCCCACGCCGCTACTACCAGCGCCGCACGCTCAGTCTCGCGGCCATCGGCAATCAGGCGATTGATGGTCGGTACGGTGAATTTGGGAAACTTCGATGAGCCATCCGAGCACACGCGCTCCAGTTGGTCGGCAATCGCCTGGTTGGAGAAGCGATCCACCAGCGTCTGCTTGTAGTCCGTCAGGTCGATGCCCGGCACTGGCGCCAGGTTTGGCGTGACGTCCAAGTCCATGTAGGCGCGCATGTAGGCGACAAACACCGGGTCGTTCATGGTCTCGTGCACAAACCGATAACCCTTGAGAAACCCCAGGTAGGTCAGTGCCAGGTGGCTGCCGTTGAGCAGGCCGATCTTCATTTCTTCATACGGCGTGACGTCATCGGTGAACTGCACGCCGACCGTTTCCCAGGCCGGGCGACCGTTGACGAACTTGTCCTCCAGCACCCATTGCACAAAAGGTTCGCACACCACCGGCCAGGCATCGTCAATGCCGTGGTCATCATGCAATTGCAGGCGGTGCGCGGTGCTGGTCATCGGTGTGATGCGGTCGACCATGGCGTTCGGAAAGCTCACGTTGGCCTTGATCCAGTCGTGCAGCTCGGCATTGTGCAAGGCAGCGAAGGCCAGCAGTGCCTTGCGCGTCACGGCGCCGTTATGTGGCAGGTTATCGCAGGACATTACGGTAAACGCCGGTGTGCCCGCAGCGCGACGCTGGGTCAGGGCGGCGCAGATGAAGCCGAACACGGTCTTTGGCGCACGCGGGTGCGCCAGATCATGCTGGATCTGCGGCAGGTGAGCCATGAATTCACCGTTGCTGTCGTCGATGCAGTAGCCGCCTTCGGTGATGGTCAACGAGACGATACGGATCGCCGGGTCAGCCAGCTTGTCGATCAGCGCCTGGGCGCCGTCTTCGGCGAGCAACATGTCACTGATCGAGCCGATCACACGCACTTCGGTGTCGTCGGTATCGCCCAGCTCATACAAGGTGAACAAGTAGTCCTGGCCGGCCAGGTCGTCGCGGGCCTTGCGGTCTTCGGCCCGCAGGCCGACGCCGCAGATGCTCCAGTCCAGGCCGATGCCGGTGTTCATCAGCGCGTCGGTGTAATACGCCTGATGCGCGCGATGGAAACCGCCGACGCCAATATGGGCGATGCCCTGCGTGGTACTGGCAATCGCGTAGGCCGGCAGTTTCACATGCGGCGCTAACTGGGTGAGGTTCTGTTTATTCAGTTTCATCAGCAAAGTCTCGCGAATTCAGGCGGCGGCGCGCAGTGGGCGGGCCACGGCTACACCGTCGGTGTCGAACAGGTGGCAGTGCGCCGGGTCCAGGTGCAGGTGCAGCGTCTCGCCGTACTGGCTGGCCATGTCGCCGCGAATCCGCATGGTCAACGGCTCGCCGTTGGCGGTGATGACGTGGCAGAAAGTGTCGCTGCCCAGGCGCTCGCCGACGTCGGCGGTGACGGTCAGGGTGGTTTGGCCCGGGGAAGCAATTTCCAGATGTTCCGGACGAATGCCCAGGGTCACTGCACTGCCCACGCTCAAGGTGGCGCCACTCAGCGGCAGGTTGATCAACGTGCCAGCGTCCAACTGCACTTCGCAGCGTTGGCTTTCAACACGGGTGACCTTGCCTTTGAGGAAACCCATCTTCGGCGTGCCGAGGAAACCCGCCACAAACAGGTTGGCCGGCTGGTGGTACAGCTCCAGCGGCGACCCGACCTGCTCGATACGGCCACTGTTCAGCACCACCACCTTGTCGGCCAGGGTCATGGCTTCAACCTGGTCGTGGGTTACGTAGATCATGGTCGCTTGCAGCTCTTTATGCAGGCGCGCCAGTTCCAGGCGCATCTGTACGCGCAGGGCGGCGTCGAGGTTGGACAGCGGTTCGTCGAACAGGAAGATCTTCGGGTTACGCACAATCGCGCGGCCGATGGCCACACGCTGACGCTGGCCGCCGGACAGCTGCTTGGGCTTGCGCTCCAGCAGCGGGCCCAGCTCCAGGATGCGCGCCGCTTCGCTGACCTTGCTCTCCACCAGCTTCTTGTCGACACCGGCCAGGTCCAGGGCAAACGACATGTTCTTGCGCACACTCATGTGCGGGTACAGCGCGTAGGTCTGGAACACCATCGCCAGGTCACGCTTGGCCGGGGTCACTTCGGTGATATCGCGGCCGTCCAGTTCGATGGTGCCTTCGCTGACCTCTTCCAGGCCGGCGATGAGGCGCAGCAGGGTGGACTTACCGCAGCCCGACGGGCCGACGAAGACCACGAATTCCTTGTCATTCACTTCAAGGTCGATGCCCTTGATGATGGAAAAGCCTTCGAAGCCTTTTTGCAGATTCTTGATTTTCAGGTTGGCCATGATGAGCCTCCGCTAGGAATTATTATTTAACGGCGCCAAAGGACAAACCGCGCACCAGCTGTTTCTGACTGATCCAGCCAAAGATCAGGATCGGCGCGCAGGCCAAGGTCGACACGGCGGACAATTTGGCCCAGAACAAGCCTTCGGGGCTGGAGTAGGAGGCGATCAACGCGGTCAGCGGCGCAGCGGCGGAAGAGGTCAGGTTCAGCGACCAGAACGCCTCGTTCCAGCACAGGATCAGCGACAGCAACACGGTAGACGCCAGGCCGCCCTTGGCAATCGGCAACAGTACGCGGACCATCTCTTGCCACAGGGTCGCGCCATCCAGGCGCGCGGCTTCGAGGATGTCCTTGGGGATGTCCTTGAAGTAGGTGTAAACCATCCACACCACAATCGGCAGGTTGATCAGGGTGTAGATGATGATCAGCGCAATACGCGTATCCAGCAGGCCAAAGCTCTTGGCCAACAGGTAGATCGGCATCAGTACGCCCACCGGCGGCAGCATCTTGGTGGACAGCATCCACAGCAGCGTGCCTTTGGTGCGCTGGGTTTCGTAGAACGCCATGGAGTAGGCCGCTGGCACCGAGATCAGTAGGCAAAGCGCCGTTGCGCTGAAGGAAATCAGTACCGAGTTCCACGCGTAGCTGAAGTAATTGCTGCGCTCGTTGATGTGCAGGTAATTCTCCAGCGTCGGCGTGAAGATGAACTGCGGCGGCGTGGCGAACGCGTCGATTTCGGTCTTGAAGCTGGTCAGCACCATCCAGAAGATCGGGAAGAAGATCAGGATCGCGATGGCCCAGGCCAATGTGCCGAGCAACAGGCTTTGCAGGCGGCGGGATTGTTGAAGCGTCATGGCGCGGCCCTCAAGGCTTGTCAGTCAGGTTTTTGCCGATCATCCGCACCAGGATGATCGCCGCGATATTGGCGATGACCACGGCAATCAAGCCGCCGGCCGACGCCATGCCCACGTCGAACTGCACCAGCGCCTGGTTGTAGATCAGGTAGGCGAGGTTGGTCGAGGCGTAGCCGGGGCCACCGTTGGTGGTGGTGAAGATTTCAGCGAACACCGAGAGCAGGAAGATCGTCTCGATCATCACCACCACGGCAATCGGGCGGGCCAGGTGGGGCAGGGTCAGGTGCCAGAAAATCGCGATGGCGCCGGCACCGTCCAGGCGCGCGGCTTCCTTTTGTTCCTGATCGAGGGACTGCATGGCGGTCATCAGCAGCAGAATCGCGAAGGGCAGCCACTGCCACGACACAATGATGATGATCGACAGCAACGGGTAGTGCGCCAGCCAGTCCACGGGTTCTGCGCCGAAGAACTTCCACACGGCGGCGAGAATCCCCGAGACCGGGTGGAAAATCAGGTTCTTCCAGATCAGCGCGCCCACAGTGGGCATGATGAAGAACGGCGAAATCAACAACACTCGCACCAAGCCACGGCCGAAGAACTCACTGGCCTCCAGCAGGGCGCTGATCAGCACACCGAACACCACGCTGATCAGCAACACGCTGCCCACCAGCAACAAGGTATTGGTGGCGCCGGGCAGGAAGCCCGAATCGGTGATGAAGTAGGTGAAGTTCTCCAACCCCACGAATTGGTTTTCGCCGGGGTAGAGCAGGTTGTAGCGGATCAGCGAAAAGTACAGGGTCATGCCCAGCGGCACGATCATCCACAGCAGCAGCAAGGCCACCGAGGGGCTGACAAGGAACCAGCCGGGGTTGGCCAGGCGGTTTTTGGCGGGTGTATTCATGGTAATCAAGACCGATTAGAGGCAGGTGCGCAAAACCCCTGTAGGAGCGAGCTTGCTCGCGAAGGCATTCCAGGCCCAGTGCGGCTTCGGATGTACCTTTTTCGCGAGCAAGCTCGCTCCTACAGGTCAGGGAGGTTACTTGGGATAACCGGCCCGCTTCATTTCACGCTCGGTGGTGGTCTGCGCGGCGGTCAATGCAGCATCCACTGTCTGCTGACCCGTCAGCGCGCCCGAGAAGAACTTGCCGACCTGCGTCCCGATCGCCTGGAACTCAGGAATGGTCACCAACTGGATACCGATATACGGCACCGGCTTGAGCGTCGGTTTGGTCGGGTCTGCGACTTTCAGCGATTCGAGGGTCACCTTGGCAAACGGCGCGGCCTTCATGTACTCGTCGCTGTAGGTTGATTTGCGCGTGCCTGGCGGCACGTTGGCAACACCGTCGGTCTTGGCGACCAAGGCGCCGTATTCTTTAGAGGTCGCCCAGCTGGTGAACACCTTGGCGGCGTCCTTGGCCTTGGAGCTGGTAGGGATCGCCAGGCTCCAGGAGTACAGCCATGAAGTGCCTTTGTCGGTCTTCTCGTGCGGGGCAAAGGTAAAGCCGACATGCTCAGCCACTTTGCTTTGGGTCTTGTCGGTGACGAATGAGCCCGCCACGCTGGCGTCGACCCAGATTGCGCACTTGCCGCTGTTGAACAGCGCCAGGTTTTCGTTGAAACCGTTGCTGGAAGCACCCGGCGGGCCGGATTTCTTCATGTTGTCGACGTAGAAGTTCAGCGCGTCTTTCCATTCTGGACCGTTGAATTCCGGCTGCCACTTCTCATCGAACCAGCGCGCACCGTAGCCGTTGGCCAGGGTGGTGATCAGCGCCATGTTCTCGCCCCAACCGGCTTTGCCGCGCAGGCACAGGCCGTATTGCTCTTTGGTCTTGTCGGTGAGTTTGCTGGCGAATTCGCCGATCTGGGTCCAGGTCGGGTGTTCGGGCATGGTCAGCCCGGCGTCCTTGAACAGGTCGGTGCGGTAATAGGTGATCGAGCTTTCGGCGTAGAAGGGCAGGGCGTACAGCGAGCCCTTGACGGACAAACCGTCACGCACCGAAGGGAATACATCATCGAGGTCGTAGGACGCCGGCAGGTCCTTCATCGGTTCCAGCCAACCTTTGGCACCCCAGAGTGCAGCTTCGTACATGCCGATGGTCAACACGTCGAACTGCCCGCCCTGTGTGGCAATGTCGGTGGTGAGGCGTTGGCGCAGCACGTTTTCTTCGAGCACCACCCAGTTCAGCTTGATCTCCGGATGCTCGGTCTCGAAGGTTTTCGAGAGCTTCTGCATACGGATCATGTCGCTGTTGTTGACGGTGGCAATGGTCAGGGTCTGCGCGCCAAGGCTGACGGCGCTGAGGGTCATGCAGGTCATCATGCAGGTAGAGACAAGCAGGGCTTTTGCTGTGAACTTCATCGCGCACTCCATTTCCGCGCCCACGGGGCTACAGAAGGACAGTTATTGTTGTTGTGTCTTCCCACAGGGAGTCAGGAAGAGTGTGCGTTGATTACAGCCTTCTAATTGCGCTGTGACAAATCCTTGGGAACACTGGGACTGATACTTTTTTGCACTGTCTTTGGCGGTGGCTGAAACTTTTCACTGCCCGGCCTGGGCGAAAATCGCTGCACTGCAACTGCGTGCGCTTTTCGCCCGGCGCAGCAGGGGCTTAGGGGTTGATATAACCGTGAGGATACGGCGTCTTCGGTTTCGTGATAAGGGCACCCATCCAGTCTTTGTCCAGTGGGCTTATGGTCTTGTTGCCGTCCACTATTTTTATGCCATCACGCTCCCATTGCGTCATGACCGCTTTCAATTTTTGCGTGTACTCACGAGCGGGGCTGGCAATGCCTGCCCACGGGTCGACAACCCAGGCATCCGTCCACTCAGGTTCCGAGAAGTCGACCGTTGCTGCAGGTAGCCCGGAGGGGCCGCCCACCACAGTGAATGCGTGAGCATCTGAGGCTGCCCATTCGTAGGCATTGCCACCACTCTTTTTGATGATGTCCCTCGAAAGCAGGGCCATTTCTCCGCAATTGCCGGCGCCGGCTTTCAAAATCATGTCAGAGCGATTCCGCGCACTGCTGGGAATGCTTCGACGCAACCATTCGACGGTCTGGCTGGCTGCGTCTGCTCGTGCAATATCCGATGCTGAGCGTATCCGGTTGCCTGGGCCTAGCCCGGTGGCCGTCATGGAACGGGTTACCGTGTCTTTTACCTGCTGCGCCAGGAGTGTGTTTTGCTGCTCGGCTGTTAACGTCGAGAAGTTCGCAGGCGTTGTCAGAGCGGTTACTTGATTTGGCTTCAGGGCGATATTCGCCTTGCCAATCGCTTCGCTACGTTGCAACTGATAGAGCACCTCGCGCTGCTGCTCCTTCGTCATGTTTTTAACGAAAGCACCTAACTCGTCGACATCTTTTTTCTGGTAACCCGAACGTTTCAACTCTGCCAGCGCCGAGTCCAGTTTGGGCAGGGCGATGAATTCGGCATCCAGTGGTGTTCTGGCCACGCCTTGGCGGGTGCTGAATTTATTCCGATAGCCATTTACGAGTGATAGGTCGTTGGGTGTGGTTTTAAAGAATGTGAGTTCACCGGATGCCGTGGTATTCAGTTTCGCGTAATAAAACTGCGCGGTGTCCGCCTCGATCACCAGGTACTTTTCGGTGTCACCAAGCGTTCGACCGTTAACGATGACCGCGCGAACTTCGCGCTTGTCGTCACTGATATCGCTGATGCTGTTGAGCTTGATAACACGCGTTTCCTGGTTCAGTGCTTCGTTGGTTTGCCCAACGTAAAGGCCAAACTGTGGATCATGTTTGATGCTGCCGGTTATCAGCGATTTGTAGGTGATGGGCTTGTTGTCCAGCGTCGGGTGAAGTTGAGGCCCTGTTTCGCTTTCAATCACTTGGTAGCGGCGTCGTTCGAAGACGACAAATTGATCCTTTCTGAAAAGCTTCGACGGTGAGGGGAACAAGCGCACATGCTCAAGTGCTTGTAGCTCCTGAGTCAATTCGTTGGGAGTGTTCCCAATGATTTTGGAGAAGCACGCATCATTGGCACCGCGTTTGGCTCTGCCGCCAACGGACGGTGCCTCACAGATCGCTTCGACCTTATCCAAGGGCTTAAAGTGGTCGGCCGACTCCAGGTCGGTGAGCACATTGGGATTTCGGGCATCGTAACGGTAGACCTTGCCCTCATTGACCAGGTCGAAGCCATGGGCGCGAGGCAGGGAATATGCATCGGCGGCCAGGGGCTTTTCAGTTACCAGGGCTTGAGTGCCGCTTGAGAAAGTCTCTTGGCGCAGGGGGGCTGATGTATCCGAGATAAAACCCTCCAGGGCGGGGCCATAAGCCGTCTGTGTCTTGGCGTCGTAGGCGTACCATTTACCGTCCTGCAATACTGTGGTGACCTTGACTTGGTTCTGGATGTCGGAACGTATGACTCTGCCGTCGGCCATGTCTGCCGTGTACTCTGCAATGCGGCTATCCTGCATGCGGCTCAATGAGTTGATCGAATTCGAGGTGCTGGCGGCGCTTACATCCTTGAGTGCAATGCTTTCGGCTTCTTCTGCTCCGAACTTCTCGACAAACTTGTCGGAAACCTTGGCAGTGGCCCACGCAACACCTGTTTTTGCTAGCGTCCATATTTTCCCAGCGCCTTCAGTGGCCACGTAGAGCGCGATATCAATGAGTAGATCACCCGCCGCTTTGACGTATTCACCGTGGTAAATATCTTCAAGGCTGCTGCCGCCTGGAAGGGCACGTAAAAGACCTTTGAAGAAGTCGCTGGGTTCTACTCCCTGTTCAACTGCATTGTGCAACCCACGGTGGGTAGCGACGAAGGTACTTTTGCGCAGGTAGGCCGTGTCAACCAGCACCTTGGCGAGGTCCTCCATCCTCTCGCCGTCGTAAACGGAGGACGTGTCACTTGCAGGGCGTTCAAGGAAGAGCCTTTCACGCAACTCAGGGCGTTTGTCGTCGTCAGCACGCTCGATGAGGATGAATTGCTCGCTTTCCCTCAATACAACATCGGAGGTGACACCCTGTTTGGGCTCTGTCCCGTTTTTGAGCGCGTCCATGTCGATAACAAGGCTGACTTTTTTGTCTAGCGGCGTTAATGGATCAATGTCGGGGATTTTGACGATTTGCCCAGTTGCCGGATAGACCGCGAAATCCCTCCTCACGCCTTCGTAGACGGAGGTTATGATGATGCCACCGGCGGCACCTTCCACTTGCAGAAGTTCAACCGCGCCAAAGTTAAGGCTATTACGCTCTTCCAGCGGCAACTTGCTGAGCATATCTTTGAACAGGGAAATCGTACTGGCCCTGCGCTGGGTGAAGTCTGGCTGGATGGCTTTGTCGAATTGCTCGTTGATATCCGGCAACTCATGTGCCTTTTTGCGCAGGTCTTCGAAGTTCAGACCTGGTTGGTGTGTACGCCAACTTTCACCCAGGCGGCCAGCCTCATAGACCTCGACGATGCTTGCGTGAATGCCGGAAAAGAGCCCGCCTGCAACCTTTTCCCATAGGACCGGGCGCTCAAAATCGATGGCTGAGCCAAATTTCTCTTTCAGTGCCGCCAGGGCCATGGCCCTTCTGCTTGGTGGTTCGAAGGTTCGCAGGTAACGCTTGGCTTGCGAGGTCTCCTTGATCTGCGTATTGAGTTTTTCCTGGCTGTCGTTCAGTTGTTCGAAGCTGTATTCGTCGTTGTCATTTTTCACAAGATGGTTATTGATGACTGCCCAATCAATCACCGGGTTCAGTTGGGCGATGGCGTGTAAGCGGTTTTCATCTGCTGAAATGGGCTTGATCTTATGAAAGTCCATGACCTGCTGGTAAGTCATGTTTGCGCTGGCACCAGCACTTAGCAGTTCGATTAGATTCACCGCCGTTGAAAAGCTGAGCCATTCCGTGGAGCCGAGCGTCAGCGTCGAGGGTAAGTCTTTTACCAACAGATGTGGCGCAGCGCCTGACATTAACAAGCGTGTGACTGCCGGGAGGAGGTTTGCCGGGATCTCCTTGGTTTTGGCCAAATTTTGGCTGAACCACTCATGCATCTTGTCGGCGCCGTAGCCCCATCTCCCAGACCACATGAAGTCGAAACCTGCGACGATATTGCGCTGGGTGCCGGCCGTTGGATCAAGCTCCAACACAACGGCGGTCAATAGCCATTGCTTAAGGCTGGTTGGGGTGGCAGCGCCCGTCATTGCGGTTTGCAGGTTCGCGGCGAGTTCTTGGGCGATGTCACTGGCGAGGAGCTGTTGCAGTGCTTGATCAGGGTCGCTGCTCAGGTGGGAAACGCCGGAACTCAAGAAACTGAGAAGGGTGTCGTGGTTGCCAATAGCCGTTTTGACAAACCTACCTACGGCGTCGCGTTGCTCGGCACTCAACGGTAGGTCCGTGGACAAGAAGCCCCATTGGTTGCCTAAGGGAGGTGCCTGCGGGATCTCGGTTTGCAACGCCAGCAGCAAGTTATCGACCTGTGCGGCCCACGTCGCGCCGTACCAGCCGTGGTCTGACAGAAACTTCTGGAGTGTCGTGGTGCCCTTGGGCTGGTGGCTGGAGTCCGGATCCACCGTAAAGCCGGTTGTGGCGTCGTTATCAACATTCCCGGATTTAAGCTGATGGATCAGCGCATACCTATCATTGCTGTCGCCTAACGCGGTTTTGCGCTGGTTCAGCCAGCTCACGATTTTTCGTGGGTTTTCAGGTGGCGTTGGAAACTCCAATGTTCGGCCCATCAGCTCCGTGTGTCGCGTGAACGCCTCGCTGCCGTAGTCGGTACTGATGGAATAGAAATTGGCCACCCACTCAAAGGATGCGCTGCTGTCGTTGGCCTGAGCCAGCGTGATCGGTTTTCCGTGTGCGGTGAATGCCTCGGCAGCGGTCAACACTGGCGTGAGCACGTCAAAATGCGCTTCCGGGTATTTTTTCGTGAAGTCAGTGGCGGTAAAACGCTGCTCAACACCACCGACCTTGCCGATCAGCGCGCGGTCCGTTGGGTCAAAGCGCAAGGCGCTCAGGTCAATGCCCTGTTTCGCGGCCCACTCGGTAAAACCGCTGCTCTTCAGGGCTTTGTCCAAGTAAGCCCGCCATTGTCCGAACAGGCTGTTGGCCGGGATCGGTGCAATCTTTTTTGATGCAGGAGGGGTCGGGTCGCTCTTGAGCTCAAGCATCACGCGATGTGTAGTGCCGACCAGTTCGGCTTCGGCACGTGCCAAGGTGTCTTCTGGCGTGTCGGGGCCTGGTGCCGCGTTTACGGGCGGTGCGGGGGTGGTCTGTGGCACGTTGGCCTTGGCTGCTGCCGCCAGGGTTTCAAGCGGCGTAAGGTGCAGTGGTTTTCCAGTGAGTTGCACTATGACAGCCTGCTGCGCCGCGCGTACGCTCAGCGAGCGGGCATCGTCAGTGGGCGTGCCGACCAATGCCTTGAAGCCGTCGACTTGAGTGATTTTGGCACTTCTGCGCAGACTCGCTTCGTGCACTCTTCGCTCCCAGCCAGGCTTAGGGAAGTCATTTCGAGGCAGTCCTTCTTCCGCGTAAAAACGGAGCACTTCTGAAACCTCTGCAGAGCGTGCGCTGGGGTAATACACGTAGTCGCCTGAGCCTGTCGCCATACGTTCTACCGCAGGCTGTACTTGCGGCCAGACGTCGGACCAACCGGAGAGGCCGTTCAAAACGAAGGTGGTGTCGACGCCATTGACTTTGCCTATCAAGGTTCCGTCCTCCGAAAAGATCCGGACGCTCGACACGTCAAGGTTTTGTTCCTTTGCGAACGCCGTAAAGGCAACGCCGTTCAGCGCCTCCTTGAGGTTGTTACGTACGAGGTTGAAGGTCGAGTACTCGGGCAGTTCTTCAATCGTGAACCCTGACAACGTGCCAATCGCTTGGCTGCTCAGGCGGGCCAGGGCCTGATCGGCGTCCTTGATTTTTTGTGCCGCCGACGCGGGCGCGAAATCTGCCAGTAGTCGGTTCAACCGGGAAGGTGGCAGGTTTGCAAGCTGTTGTTTGGCGTCCTTTTGGCGCTCCTGGACTGGGACGTATCGAGCCGCGTAGTAGCTGTCGGTATTACTTATCGAACTGAAGTTTCTCTCTCTCATCAGCCGATCAATCGCCATTAGCGTGTCGTCACTGTTGAAGCGGCTGTTGCGCTCCAGATAAAAGCCTGCGACGTCCTCCGCTGGTGCGTGCCCTCGGTCGCGGAACGTGATGTCCCCGCGCATTTTGTTCGACGCGGTCAAAACGGCAGATGAAGCGTTCGCCCATTCGGGATCTTGTGTCAAAGAGAAGCTGAAGGTTTGATTGTGTATCCGCCCAGTCAGGTCTCCATTGGCCTTGATGACAAGACTTGAAATATCAATACCTTTGGTTTGGGCAAAGGTCTTGAAAGGCTCCGCGTCGAGTGCGTCAGCCAGTTCGTTCCAGGCAAGCCCGAACGTTGAGCTGGGCGGGATGGCAATTGGGGCTGCACTAGCGAGGCTGTATGGGGTCGCATTCACCCGAATGCGGATCAGATGATTGGCGAAGTTAATCGCCAGTTGGCTGTCGCTGTCTTCAACCAAGGCATTGGCGAACTGCTGGACCGCAGTGTCGCCTGCGTTTTGCGCAGGGGCGGCATTTCCCAGTTCTCGGCGCACTCGAGAAAAACCATGGGCTTTGTTAGGCATGGCGCGCGACGGGTTTTGGAGTATTTCGTCAATAAGCTGGGTGTAAGTTTTTTGCGGATTGAGCGCGCTTGGCTGGTTCAGGAGCCGCTCGACTTCATTGTGCAGCACTGCTTCGTCTGTGAGTGACTTACCGGTGCCCTGTACCAACTGACTGATCTGTTCGGCCAGACTTGGCTGCTCTTCTGTCACCGTGTAGCTGAGCAGATCAAAGAGCCGCTGCGGCGCGTGTTTGGGCATATTTTCGGCGTATTCGGGTTGCGAGCGCTCCATTTGCCCGTTTTGACGTGCCTGAAAAAGTCCGACGACTTTGGCGGCCGCCGGGTTCTCAGGTGCCGCCTGCAGGCTTTGTCTTGTAGGTTCCGTGGGCGTAACAGAGGTGGTTAAGCGAGAGCGGTGAACTCTGGTCATTAGTCGAGCGCCTTATGCCTGCATGTGAAAAATACGCCACCCAACGAATAAAAAAGAAGCGTTGGGAGTGTTCACTCTGTGGCTTGGCTATTTACAAGGTTCCATTGCGCGAAGGCAGCGATCTAAAGGCCTGATCTGTAGCCGTTTGCTGGTGTCGTAAGATGCTGGCCGCGGTTTTCTTCGGTGAGCCGTTGCACTGCCAGGCGCCGGTAGTGGGAGGGTGTCATGCCCTTGAGTTGCTGAAAGCGCCGGTTGAAGTTGGAGATGTTATTGAAGCCCGATTCGAAGCACACATCGGTCACAGCCTTGTCGCCGTCGGCCAGCAACTCGCAGGACTTGCTGATGCGCAGCCGATTGACGAATTCGATAAACGTGCGTCCGGTGGCCTGTTTGAATACCCGCGAAAAGTACGTGGGCTTCATCCCCAGATACTCCGCCACTTCTTCAAGTGGCAACTCGCGCGCGTAGTGGGCAAAGATATAGTCCACTGCGCGGTTGGTACGGTCGATGCTGTGTTCATCGGCCAGTTGCGGCGTGGTCACTCCGGAGAGCAATTGGTAGTCCTCACACGCACTCAACACGTCCAGCAGGATAAAGAAGTGCCCCAGGCGCGCCATGCCCTGGGTGTCCTCGATGCGCTGCATCAAGGTCATGGCCTGGGCGATGGTTTTTTTGCAGCGGAATTCGATGCCGTACTGCGCGCGCTCCAGCAGCGGCGCCAGGGTCTTGAGTTCGGCGAAGATGTGGCTGCCTTGCTCGAACAGCTCATCAGTGAAATTCACCAGCATGTCACGCTTGGGCACCACCTCGTTTTCCTCCACCTGGCTGATCCAGTTGTGGGGCAGGTTGGGACCCGTGAGAAACAGGCTTTCCGGGTAAAAGTTGCCGATGTAGTCGCCGATGAACACCTTGCCGGAGCTGGCCACGATCAGGTGCAGCTCATATTCTTTGTGGAAGTGCCAGCGCACCAGCGGGCAGGGGAAACCGTGCTGGCGATAGATGATGGACAGGCCGTTGTGGTCGTCCATCAGTTCGTAGGAAGGGTCGGTGATACGCGTTGCTCGGGTCATGCTGCCGTCGCTTTATTGTGGTTGCTGCGTAGGATGATGCCCCGTCGCGCGCGCCCTCGCCAGCGCTGGTGTTTATAAGGGGCGGTTTTTCGCCTCGATCCACTGGGACATGTACTGCGTACTTTTATGGGCGTGGTGGCGCAGCATGCTGCCAGTGAAGTTGTCCCGGCGGTGGGCAGCCAGGTTGCCGCGACAGTGTTCCAGGCACGCCACCAACGCCGGCCGGTGGGTGGCCGCGTTGTAGCGTCGTGCCAGCAACCGGCGGCCGTCTTCCTGGGCCTGGGTCCAACGTTCACGATCCTGATACAGCGCCACGGCGGCGGCGGCCAGGGCGGGGGCGCTATGTTCGATCATGCCAGGCCACGGCTGATCATCACCCATGGCTTCGGCACCGATGGGCGTGGTGATGTTCGGTGTGCCGCAGAGCATCGCGTCCGCCAGTTTGCCCTTGATGCCGGCGCCGAAGCGCAGGGGAGCCAGGCAGATACGCGCGGCGGTCATGACTTGCAGGGCATCTTCGGCCCAATTCATCACATGAAAACCCTGCGCCGGGTTGTGCAATGCCGTGGCCTTGGGCGGGGTATAGGACCCGTAGATATGCAGCTGCGCGCCGGGCAATTGCTGGCGAATCAGCGGCCACAGGCTGTTTTTCATCCATAACACCGCATCCCAGTTGGGCGCGTGGCGGAAGTTGCCGATGCTGAGGAAGTGCGCACGGTCTTCAAACGGCACGAAGGGCTCGGTCGGCGGCTGCAACATCAGCGGGCACCAGTGGAGCAGGGCGGCGGGTACCTTGAATTGCTCGGTGAGCAGTTGCGCTTCCACGTCCGAGATCATCAGGCTGATGTCACAGCGGTAGATCGCTGCAATTTCGCGCTTGGCGATGTCCGTATCGGCCATCAGCTGGAATTCATCGTTCAGCGCTGGCGCGAACAGGGCGCTGAAATCCTCGCTGTGGGGATGGGCTTTGAGGTGATCCTTCAGTCGCTGCTGGCGCGCGTCGCGCAGACTCTGCAGGTCACAGGTTTCCAGCACCCGCAGGGCATCGGGACAGTGCTTCTCGACACGCCAGCCGAACTGCTCCTCCATCATGAAACGGTCGAACAGCACGATATCCGGCGCCAGTTCGCGGACAAAATCATCGAAGCTGCTGTTATTGAGTTCTATGGCACATTCGGCGATGCCCAGTGCAGTCAAATCGGCCTTGTGTTCGCCAATAGTGGCGGGGCTACTGAAGGTGATATCCCAACCTTGCGTAAGAAAACTCTCAAGAATTTGCATCATATGCCCGCCTGCGGCCGAGGAACGGGGTTCCGGCCAGACGTATCCAATGACCAGGACTTTGGTGGCAGGGGCATTCATCGACATCGTTTTCCTTGAGGGGCAGGGCGCAAAGCGCGCAATTAAACCATAACCGACGACATGACAATTTATGTTTGGCGGTAGGTAGCGAACGTACTTTGTGGTTAACTTCGGCCTCTCGAATTCGTTAAACCCAAATCAGCATAAGGATTCCGTTCATGGCTCAAGTCACCCTTCGTGGTAACCCTGTCCAGGTTGAAGGCGAATTGCCGAAAACCGGCACCCAAGCCCCTGATTTCACCCTGACTGCCGGCGATCTGTCGGACGCGACCCTGGCGACCTTCGCCGGCAAGCGCAAAGTGCTGAACATTTTCCCAAGCGTTGACACCCCGACCTGCGCGACCTCGGTTCGCAAGTTTAATGCCCAGGCCAACGAGTTGAACAACGCCGTTGTATTGTGCATCTCCACCGACCTGCCATTCGCCCAAGCGCGTTTCTGCGGCTCCGAAGGTCTGGAAAACGTGAAGAACCTGTCCGACTTCCGTGATTCGGATTTCGCAGTGGACTACGGTGTTTCGATTGCTGATGGCCCGCTCAGAGGCCTGACCGCACGCGCCGTTGTCGTGCTGGACGAAAATGACAATGTGCTGCACAGCGAACTGGTCAGCGAAATCGGCCAAGAGCCAAACTACGAAGCAGCCCTGGCTGTTTTGAAGTAACTGTTTCGGTACGTTACTGTCGTTTTGCAGTAACACGCTTGATGCATGATTGCGGCCTGGCCTAGTCCAGGCCGTTTTTATTGGTAGCTCAGATGCTTAGCGAAACGGCCGATGAACTAAGGTCAGAAGTTAAAAGTTGTAAGCCCAAGGTAAATAGCCGGTAAAGGCGCTTTTCTAAATGCGCCCCAGTGCTTATCTTTCAGCCTCCCAAAGAAGAAGCTCTCGCGCCCAATGGTTGATCACTCCATGCAATCCTCCCCCCGTAAGTCCCGCCGCTGGCTGTTCGGCCTGCTTGTGCTGCTGGTTATCGCCGGCCTGTGCTGGAAGTTCTGGCCCGCCAGCCACAAGGATGCCGCCGCGCAGGCGCCAGCCGGACGTGCCGGCAAGTCGGGGATGATGCGCCCGGGTTTCGGTGGCTCTACCGGTCCGGTGCCAGTGCGCGTGGCGCCTGCGGTGCTGGGCGAATTCCCGGTGTACTACAAGGCCTTGGGCACCGTCACCGCGCTCAACACCATCAATGTGCGCAGCCGGGTGGGCGGTGAGTTGGTAAAGATCGCCTTTGAAGAAGGCCAGATGGTCAAGGCCGGTGACCTGCTCGCCGAGATCGACCCGCGCAGTTACCAGAACGCCTTGCTCCAGGCCCAGGGTACGCTGATGCAGAACCAGGCCCAGTTGAAAAACGCCCAGGTCGACGTGCAGCGTTACCGCGACCTGTACGCCCAGGACAGTATCGCCAAGCAGACCCTGGACACCGCCGAAGCGCTGGTCCTGCAATACCAGGGCACGGTCAAGACCAACCAGGGTGCGGTGGATGACGCCAAGCTCAACCTCGAATTCACCAAGATCCGAGCGCCGATCAGTGGCCGCGTCGGCCTGCGCCAGGTGGACGTCGGCAACCTGGTGGCAGCCAACGACACCACGTTCCTCGCCGTGATTACCCAGACCCAGCCAATCAGCGTGGCCTTCACCCTGCCGGAAAATACCCTGGAAACCGTACTCACCCGCTACCACGCCGGCAACAAGCTGCCCGTGGAAGCCTGGGACCGTGGCGACGTGAAGCAACAGGCGACCGGCGTGCTGCAGAGCCTGGACAACCAGATCGACGTCACCACTGGCACCCTGAAATTCAAGGCGCGTTTCGATAACAAGGACCAGGCGCTGTTCCCCAACCAGTTCGTCAATGTGCACCTGCTGGCCGATACCCTGCACAACGTGGTGCTGGCGCCGTCGGCGGCGATCCAGTTCGGCAACACCGGCACTTTTGTCTACGTGCTGGACGGTGACAAGAAGGTCAAGGTGCAGCCCCTGGTGATTGGTGACACAGATGGCGACAACACCGTGATCAAAGAAGGCCTCAAGGCCGGCGATCGCGTGGTGCTGGAAGGCACCGACCGCTTGAAGGACGGCAGTGAAATCGAGGTGGTCAACGACAGCAGCGAAGTGCCGACCACCCCGACCGAGCACTTGCAAGGCAAACCCGCGGCGAAAGGGGAGACCGGCACCACTGCCGGCAAGGCGCAAAAGGTCGGTTCATGAACCTGTCGCGGCTGTTTATCCTTCGCCCGGTCGCCACCACGCTGAGCATGCTGGCCATTGTGTTGGCCGGCATCATTTCGTATCGCTTGCTGCCGGTGTCGGCCTTGCCCCAGGTGGATTACCCGACGATCCGTGTGATGACCCTTTACCCCGGCGCCAGCCCCGACGTGATGACCAGTGCGGTCACCGCGCCGCTGGAACGCCAGTTCGGGCAAATGCCCGGCCTTACGCAGATGGCCTCCACCAGCTCCGGCGGTGCGTCGGTGCTGACCCTGCGTTTCAACCTTGACATCAACATGGATGTCGCCGAGCAGCAGGTGCAGGCCGCGATCAACGCCGCGACCAACCTGTTGCCCAAGGACCTGCCGGCGCCGCCGGTGTACAACAAGGTCAACCCGGCGGATACCCCGGTACTGACCTTGGCAATCACCTCCAAGACCATGCTGCTGCCCAAACTCAATGACCTGGTCGACACGCGCATGGCGCAGAAAATCGCGCAGATCAGCGGCGTCGGCATGGTCAGCATCGCAGGCGGCCAACGTCAGGCCGTGCGCATCAAGGTCAACCCCGAGGCCCTGGCGGCCAATGGCTTGAACCTGTCGGACGTGCGTACCCTGATTGCCGCGTCCAACGTCAACCAGCCCAAGGGTAATTTCGACGGCCCCACCCGCGTGTCGATGCTCGACGCCAACGACCAATTGGTCTCGCCCCAGCAATACGCCGAACTGATCCTGGCCTACAACAATGGCGCGCCGCTGCGCCTGAAAGACGTGGCCCAGATCGTCGACGGCGCCGAAAACGAACGCCTTGCCGCCTGGGCCAACGAAAACCAGGCTGTGCTGCTGAATATCCAGCGCCAGCCGGGGGCCAACGTGATCGAGGTGGTGGACCGCATCAAGGCGCTGTTACCGAGCATCACTGACAACCTGCCGGCCGGCCTCGACGTGACGGTACTCACCGACCGTACCCAGACCATCCGCGCCTCGGTCAAAGACGTGCAGCACGAATTGCTCATCGCCATTGCCCTGGTGGTGATGGTGACGTTCCTGTTCCTGCGCCGGGTCAGCGCCACGATCATTCCCTCCATAGCCGTGCCGCTGTCCCTGGTGGGCACCTTTGGCGTGATGTACTTGGCGGGGTTCTCCATCAATAACCTCACGCTCATGGCGCTGACCATTGCCACCGGGTTTGTGGTGGACGATGCCATCGTGATGCTGGAGAACATCTCCCGTTATATCGAGGAAGGCGAAACCCCGCTGGCCGCCGCGCTCAAGGGCGCCAAGCAGATCGGCTTCACCTTGATTTCCCTGACCCTGTCGCTGATCGCCGTACTGATCCCGCTGTTATTCATGGCAGACGTGGTCGGGCGCCTGTTCCGCGAATTCGCCATCACCCTGGCGGTGGCGATCCTGATTTCCCTGGTGGTGTCCCTGACCCTCACGCCGATGATGTGCGCACGCTTGCTCAAGCGTGAGCCCAAGGAGGAAGAGCAAAGCCGCTTCTACAAGGCCAGCGGCGCCTGGATCGATTGGTTGATCGCGCGTTATGGCAGCATGCTGCAGTGGGTGCTCAAGCATCAGCCGCTGACCCTGTTGGTGGCCATCGCGACCCTGGGCCTGACCGTGTTCCTATATCTGATCGTGCCCAAGGGTTTCTTCCCGGTGCAGGACACCGGCGTGATCCAGGGCATTTCGGAAGCGCCACAGTCGATTTCATTTGCCGCCATGAGCCAGCGCCAGCAGGACCTGGCGAAGATCATCCTCGCCGATCCCGCTGTGGAAAGCCTGTCTTCCTATATTGGTGTGGACGGCGATAACGCCACCCTCAACAGCGGGCGCCTGCTGATCAACCTCAAGGCCCACGGCCAGCGCGACCTGAGCGCGGCCCAGGTGATCACCCGTTTGCAGCCGGAAATCGACAAGCTGGTGGGTATCCGCCTGTTCATGCAGCCGGTGCAGGATTTGACCATCGAAGACCGCGTGAGCCGCACCCAGTACCAATTCAGCATGTCCTCGCCGGACGCCGAGTTGCTGGCACTGTGGAGTGACAAACTGGTCCACGCGTTGAGCCAGTTGCCCGAACTCACTGACGTCGCCAGCGACCTGCAGGACAAGGGCTTGCAGGTGTACCTGGTGATCGACCGCGACGCGGCTTCGCGCCTGGGCGTCAGCGTATCGACCATTACCGACGCGTTGTATGACGCCTTCGGCCAGCGGCAGATCTCCACCATCTACACCCAGGCCAGCCAGTACCGCGTGGTGTTGCAGGCCCAGTCCGGCGAAACCCTCGGCCCGGATGCGCTGAACCAGATCCACGTGAAAACCACCGACGGCGGCCAGGTGCGCCTGTCCAGCCTGGCCCGTGTGGAACAGCGCCAGGCGCAATTGGCGATTGCGCATATCGGCCAGTTCCCGGCAGTGATGATGTCGTTCAACCTGGCCCCCGGCGTTGCGCTGGGCAAAGGCGTGGAGCTGATCAACCAGACCCAGAAAGACATCGGCATGCCGGTGGGTGTGCAGACTCAGTTCCAGGGCGCGGCCCAGGCCTTCGAAGCCTCGCTGTCGAGCACTTTGCTGCTGATCCTGGCGGCGGTGGTCACCATGTACATCGTGCTGGGTGTGCTCTACGAGAGCTATATCCACCCGATCACCATTCTCTCGACCTTGCCGTCGGCGGCGGTGGGGGCCTTGCTGGCGTTGCTGCTCAGCGGCAATGACCTGGGCATGATCGCGATCATCGGCATCATCTTGCTGATCGGTATCGTCAAGAAGAACGCGATCATGATGATCGACTTCGCCCTCGACGCCGAACGCAACCAGGGCCTTGACCCGCAGACCGCGATCTACCAGGCGGCGCTGCTGCGCTTCCGGCCCATCCTGATGACCACGCTGGCCGCATTGTTCGGCGCGGTGCCGTTGATGCTCGCCACCGGTTCCGGTGCGGAATTGCGTCAGCCGCTGGGGCTGGTGATGGTGGGTGGCCTGCTGGTGAGCCAGGTGCTCACCCTGTTCACCACGCCGGTGATCTACCTGTATTTCGACCGCCTCGGCCGCCGCTGGCGCAAAGAGCCGCAAAGCCTGGAGCCGGTTGAGTCATGAACCTGTCCGGACCCTTCATCCGCCGGCCGGTCGCGACCATGCTGCTGAGCCTGGCGATCCTGTTGCTGGGCGGCGTGAGCTTCAACCTGTTGCCGGTGTCACCGCTGCCGCAGATCGACTTCCCGGTGATCGTGGTGTCGGCCAGCTTGCCCGGTGCCAGCCCCGAGGTGATGGCGTCTACGGTGGCGACGCCGCTGGAGCGCTCGTTCGGCGCGATTGCCGGCATCACCACCATGAGCAGTTCGTCGAGCCAGGGTTCTACGCGGGTGATCCTGGCGTTCGACTCCGACCGCGATATCAACGGCGCGGCGCGGGAAGTGCAGGCGGCGATCAATGCCTCGCGCAATCTGCTGCCCAGCGGTATGCGCAGCATGCCCACGTACAAGAAGATCAACCCGTCCCAGGCGCCGATCATGGTGCTGTCGCTGACCTCGGATGTGTTGCAAAAGGGCCAACTGTACGACCTGGCCTCGACCATTCTGTCGCAGAGCCTGTCCCAGGTGCCTGGCGTTGGGGAAGTGCAGATCGGCGGCAGTTCCTTGCCAGCGGTGCGCATCGAGCTCGAACCCAAGGCCCTCGACCAGTACGGCGTGGCCCTCGACGATGTGCGCAACACCATCGCCAACGCTAATCAGCGCCGGCCCAAGGGTTCCCTGGAAGACAGCCAGCGCAACTGGCAGATCCAGGCCAATGACCAGTTGGAAAAGGCCAAGGACTACGAGCCGCTGCTGATCCGCTACCAGAACGGCGCGGCCCTGCGCCTGGGCGACGTGGCCAAGATCAGTGACGGCGTGGAAGACCGCTACAACAGCGGTTTCTTCAACAACGAACCGGCGGTGCTGCTGGTGATCAACCGCCAGTCTGGCGCCAACATCATCGAGACGGTCCGGCAGATCAAGGCACAGTTACCGGCGTTGCAGGCGGTGCTGCCGTCCAGCGTCAAGCTGAGCCTGGCCATGGACCGCTCGCCGGTGATCACCGCGACCTTGCACGAAGCCGAGATGACCTTGCTCATCGCCGTGGGCCTGGTGATCCTGGTGGTGTACCTGTTCCTCGGTAACTTCCGCGCCTCGCTGATCCCCACCCTGGCGGTGCCGGTCTCACTGGTGGGCACTTTTGCGGTGATGTACCTGTACGGGTTCTCGCTGAACAACTTCTCGTTGATGGCGTTGATCCTGGCCACCGGTTTGGTGGTGGACGATGCCATCGTGGTGCTGGAGAACATTTCGCGGCATATCGACGAAGGCGTGCCGCCAATGAAGGCGGCGTACCTGGGGGCCCAGGAAGTCGGCTTTACCTTGCTGTCGATGAACGTGTCGCTGGTGGCGGTGTTCCTCTCCATCCTGTTCATGGGTGGGATTGTCACCAACCTGTTCCGCGAGTTTTCCATCACCCTGTCGGCGGCGATCATTGTGTCGCTGATTGTCTCGCTGACCCTCACCCCGATGCTCTGCGCGCGTTGGCTCAAGCCCCATGTCAAAACCCAGATGACCGGTCTGCAGCGCTGGAGCCAGAAGATCAACGACCGCATGGTCGCCGGCTACGCCACCAGTCTGGACTGGGTGTTGCGCCATCGTCGCCTGACCCTGCTCAGCCTGTTGCTGACCATCGGCATGAACGTGGCGCTGTACGTGGTGGTGCCAAAAACCTTTATGCCGCAGCAGGACACTGGCCAGTTGATCGGTTTTGTACGCGGTGACGACGGCCTGTCGTTCAGTGTGATGCAGCCGAAAATGGAAACCTTCCGCAAGGCGGTGCTCAAGGACCCGGCGGTGCTCAGCGTGGCCGGCTTCATCGGCGGCAACAACGGCACCAACAATGCGGTGATGCTGGTGCGCCTGAAGCCCATCAGCGAGCGCAAGATTTCCGCCCAGGCGGTGATCGAGCGTCTGCGCAAGGAGGTGCCGCTGGTGCCGGGCGGGCGGTTGTTCCTGATGGCCGATCAGGACCTGCAATTCGGCGGCAGCCGCGACCAGACCAGCGCGCAGTATTCCTACATCCTGCAAAGCGGCGACCTGGCGGCATTGCGCCTTTGGTATCCGAAAGTAGTCGCCGCCTTGCGCGAGTTGCCCGAACTGACCGCCATCGACGCCCGTGAAGGCCGGGGCGCGGCGCAGGTCACGCTGATTGTCGACCGCGACCAGGCCAAGCGCCTGGGCATCGACATGAATATGGTCACGGCGGTGCTCAACAACGCCTACAGCCAGCGGCAGATTTCCACCATCTATGACAGCCTCAACCAGTACCAGGTGGTGATGGAGGTCAATCCAAAATATGCCCAGGACCCGATCACGCTCAACCAGATGCAGGTGATTACCTCCACGGGCGCACGGGTGCCGCTGTCGACCATTGCCCATTATGAGAACAGCCTGGCCGACGACCGCGTCAGCCACGAAGGCCAGTTCGCCTCGGAGAACATCGCGTTCGACATGGCCCCCGGCGTGACGGTGGAGCAGGGCACCGCCGCTATCGAACGGGCGATTGCCAAGGTCGGCTTGCCCGAAGACGTGATCGCCAAGATGGCCGGTACCGCCGATGCCTTTGCAGCCACGCAGAAGGGCCAGCCGTTCATGATCCTCGGCGCGCTGGTGGCGGTGTACCTGGTGCTGGGCATTCTGTATGAAAGCTATATTCACCCGCTGACCATCCTCTCGACCTTGCCGTCGGCCGGTGTAGGCGCGATGCTCGCGATCTACCTGACCGGGGGCGAATTCAGTCTGATTTCCTTGCTGGGGCTGTTCCTGCTGATCGGCGTGGTGAAGAAAAACGCGATCCTGATGATCGACCTGGCCTTGCAGTTGGAACGCCACGATGGCATGAACCCGCTGGAATCAATCCGCAGCGCCTGCCTGTTGCGTTTGCGCCCGATCCTGATGACCACTCTGGCAGCCATCCTCGGCGCCTTGCCGTTGCTGCTGGGGGCGGGCGATGGTGCGGAAATGCGCCGTCCGTTGGGCCTGACGATTATCGGCGGCCTGGTGTTCAGCCAGGTCCTGACCCTTTACACCACCCCGGTGGTCTACCTCTATCTCGACCGCGCGCGCCATCGCTTCAACAAATGGCGCGGCGTGCGTACCGATGCTGCCCTGGACACTGCGCTATGACCGATTCAACTCACGCCAATGCACCACGTCCGCGCGATTCAACGACTCCCGGCGTACCGCATTCCCCTGTAGGAGCCGGCTTGCCGGCGATAAACGCCCAGGCACCACGTACCTCCCGGTTGGGCGCGTTATCGTTGGCGACCTTCGCGAGCAAGCTCGCACCTACGGTGGGGTTGGCGTTGTTGCTCAGCGCCTGCGCCGTTGGCCCGGACTACCACCGGCCAGAGGTCATCGAGCCGGCGCAATTCAAGGAAGCCCAAGGCTGGCGCCAAGCCACCCCAAGCGACTCCCTGGCCCGTGGCGCCTGGTGGGAACTGTACGGCGACCGTCAGCTCAACGACCTAGTAGTACGCCTGAACACGTCCAACCAAACCGTAGCCCAGGCCGAAGCACGCTTCCGCCAGGCCCAGGCCCTGGTGCGCAGCTCCCGGGGCGCGTTTTACCCGACTGTCGACCTGAGCGTCGGGAAAACCCGCGCCAGCCAGGGCACCGGCAGCAGCAACGCGAGCCTGAGCAGCTCCAGCAGCGGCATCCGCGACACCCTCAATGCCCAGTTGGGCGTGAGCTGGGAAGCGGACATCTGGGGCAAATTGCGCCGTGGCCTGGAAGCCAATGAAGCCAGCGCCGAAGCCAGCTCTGCGGATTTGGCGGCGATGCGCCTGAGCCAACAATCGGAACTGGTGCAAAGCTACCTGCAACTGCGCGTCATGGATGAACAGACGCGCTTGCTGCAAGCCACGCTGGAGACCTATCAGCGCTCCCTGCAAATGACCGAAAACCAATACCGTGCCGGGGTTTCCGGCAAGGACGCGGTGGCCCAGGCACAAACCCAGCTCAAGACCACCCAGGCCAGCCTGATCGACCTGATCTGGCAGCGCGCCCAGCTGGAAAACGCGATTGCAGTGTTGATCGGCGAAGCGCCGGCCAACTTCAACCTGGCGGTGAGCAAGGACATCCCGGCACTGCCGCAGATTCCAGTGAGCCTGCCATCGCAACTGCTGGAGCGCCGCCCGGACATCGCCTCGGCCGAACGCTCGGTGATTGCCGCCAACGCCAACATCGGCGTGGCCAAGGCCGCCTACTACCCGGACCTGAGCCTTAGCCTGGCCGGTGGTTACTCCAGCAGCACCTACGCCGACTGGATCAGCCTGCCGAACCGCTTCTGGTCGGTGGGGCCAAAACTGGCCATGACGTTGTTTGACGGTGGCCAACGGTCAGCGGAAGTCGACCGCACCATCGCCAGCTACGACGAGACTGTCGCCAAGTACCGCCAGACCGTGCTGGATGGTTTCCGTGAAGTGGAAAACTACATGGTGCAGCTCAAGGTGCTGGAAGACGAGGCGGTGGTCAGCAATGAAGCACTGGACGCCGCCCGTGAATCGTTACGTCTGACCCAGAACCAATACAAGGCGGGGCTGATTGCCTACCTGGATGTGGTCACCACGCAAGCCACAGCCCTGAGCAACGAACGCACGGTATTGACGTTGCTGCAGACACGCCTGGTGGCCAGTGTGCAATTGATCGCGGCATTGGGCGGTGGCTGGGACGGGCAGACGCCGATTGCCGAGAAAGACTGACTCTGCAACGCCGGTCATCTGTAGAAGCCGGCTTGCCGGCTTCTACAGGGGGGGTGAAGGTCGACCTCCGCGCAGTGCAAAGGCGCGGTCGTCGAGGGTCTTTTGAGCCAGTAGATTGGCGTCAAAATGCCACTAATGGCCCTCTGATAATTAATCAACTGCTCAAGAATTATTCTCGCTACAATCGCCCGCTTTGCCACCTGGCACGGGCGTCTCAGGCCCGCTGCGCACGAGAAGTCCCATGCTCATCGGTAGTTATTCACCCTCACTGGTCGTGATCTCACTGTTCGTTGCGATCCTGGCTTCCTACACCGCACTGGATCTCTCCGGTCGCATCGCTACCGCCAAAGGTCGTACCGTTTATCTATGGATAGCCGGCGGCGCCATGGCGATGGGTGTGGGGGTGTGGTCGATGCATTTCATCGGCATGCTGGCGCTGCGCTTGCCGTTTGCCCTGGGCTTCGATTTGGGCATCACCGCGCTGTCGTTGTTGATCGCGGTGTTGTCGAGCGGCTTTGCCTTGTGGTTGATCAGCCAGCCGCGTTTGCCTGCCTGGCAACTGGGGTTTGGCGCGCTGGTCATGGGCACCGGCATCGCGTGCATGCATTACACCGGCATGGCCGCGATGCGCATGACCCCAGGCATCGACTATGACCCCACCTTGTTTGGCGCGTCGTTGCTGATCGCCGTGGTCGCGTCTGGCGCGGCACTGTGGATCGCCCACAATTTGCGCCGTAACACACCGTACGTGCGGCTTTTACGAGGTGGCGCAGCGGTGGTAATGGGCTTTGCCATCGTCGGCATGCATTACACCGGCATGGCCGCGGCTCGTTTCGCCGATGACAGTTTCTGCGGTGCCGCGCTGAACGGCCTGAGCGGCAAGGGCCTGGATAACCTGGTGCTGGTCACGACCCTGGCGGTGCTGGCCATCGCCTTGCTCACCTCGCTGCTCGACGCCCGCCTGGAAGCCCGCACCGCCGTGCTGGCCGATTCCCTGACCCAAGCCAACCAGGAACTGACCCACCTGGCCCTGCACGACATGCTCACTGGCCTGCCGAATCGCACGTTGCTGGCCGATCGCATTCAACAGGCCATGCAAGCGGTGAAAGAGCAGGGCGGTTGCTTTGCGCTGATGTTTATCGACCTCGACGGCTTCAAGCCGGTCAACGATGCCTTTGGTCATCATATGGGTGACCAATTGTTGCGTGAAGTCGGCCTGCGCCTGCGCGAAGACTTGCGCAGCCAGGACACCTTGGCGCGCATCGGCGGCGATGAGTTTGTGTTGCTGGTGCAACTGAGCCAGCCGGACGATGCCCTTGGTCTTGCCGAACGCCAGGTGATCTTGATCAACCGCGCCTTCCAGGTGGCCGAGCATGAGCTGAAGATCTCTGCCAGCGTCGGCATCGCAATGTTCCCGGGTAACGGTAGCAACCCTCAGGAATTGCTGATGAACGCCGACGCCGCGATGTACCACGCCAAAGGCATGGGCAAGAACGGCTACAGCTTCTTTGACGTGTCGATGAACAACAACGCACGCAAGCAATTGCAGCTGTTGCAGGACTTGCGCAATGCGGTGGAACAGGAGCAATTGCGCCTGTACTACCAACCCAAGTTCGACGCGGTCAGCGGCATCCCGGTCGGCGCCGAAGCCTTGCTACGCTGGGAACACCCGCAGCAGGGGTTGCTGCTACCGGCGACGTTTATCGAACTGGCGGAAAAGACCGGCTTGATCATTCCGATTGGGGAGTGGGTGCTCAACGAAGCCTGCCGTCAAATGAGTCTGTGGTACGTTCAGGGCTACGAACATTGGCGCATCGCCGTGAACCTGTCGGCCTTGCAGTTCTGCCACGCCGGGTTGGTCAAGAGCGTGGCGGCGGCCCTTGAGCGGCACCAATTGCCGGCCAACAGCCTGACCCTGGAAATCACTGAAACCACGGCCATGAGCGACGCCGACGCGAGCATGACGGTGTTGCAGCAGCTGTCGGACATGGGCGTCGACTTGTCCATCGATGACTTCGGTACCGGTTATTCCAGCCTGATGTACCTCAAGCGCCTGCCGGCCAACGAACTGAAGATCGACCGAGGCTTTGTGCGCGACCTGGAACACGACAGCGACGACGCCGCCATCGTCTCGGCCATCGTCGCCCTTGGCCAGGCCCTAGGGTTACGGATTGTTGCCGAGGGTGTCGAGACGGATGTGCAGCAGAATTTCCTGACACGGCTTGGGTGTAATTCCCTGCAGGGTTACCTGCTGGGCCACCCGTTGCCAGCAGAGGGCTTCATGGCAGATATCCAACGCGCCGAAGAAGCCGTTGCGCCTGACAAAAGCCGCGCGTGACAGGTATTCTTGGATCCAACCCTAAACATCAGGTTGAATCAGGAGACCGCACGCATGGACAAAGTCGTCATCATCACCGGGGGCAGTCGTGGGATTGGCGCTGAGACGGCCTTGCTGGCCGCTCGCCAAGGCTATCGCATCTGCATCAACTACCAGTCCGACGAAGAGGCGGCCCACCGCGTACTCGAACAAGTGCGTGCGCTGGGCGCCCAAGCCATTGCCGTGCGGGCAGATGTGAGCATCGAGGATGAAGTGATCGCGTTGTACCACCGTGTAGACGCCGAGCTGGGCCGTGTGACCGCACTGGTCAACAATGCGGGCACGGTGGGGCACAAGTCCCGCGTTGACGAGATGTCCGAGTTCCGCATCCTGAAAATCATGAAGACCAACGTGCTCGGCCCGATCCTGTGCGCCAAGCATGCGGTGCTGCGCATGTCGCCCAAGCATGGCGGGCAGGGCGGCAGTATCGTCAACGTGTCGTCGGTGGCGGCTCGCTTGGGTTCGCCAGGTGAATATGTCGACTACGCAGCTTCCAAAGGTGCACTCGACACCTTCACCCTCGGTTTGTCAAAAGAGGTGGCGGGTGAGGGCATTCGCGTCAATGCCGTGCGCCCTGGCTATATATTCACCGACTTTCATGCCCTGAGCGGTGATCCGGAGAGGGTCAGCAAGCTTGAGTCCGGTATTCCCATGGCCCGGGGTGGGCGCCCGGATGAAGTGGCCGAGGCGATCATCTGGTTACTGTCGGACAAGGCTTCCTACGCCACTGGCACATTCCTCGATCTGGGCGGCGGTCGCTAGACGTCGGTTCAGGTGCGCAGATGGCGCAGCACTGGGTAACCCTCGTCGGAAAACGCCTTGAGTAGGCTGGCTTCCGAGTTATCCAGCCGGCTGTAGCCGTTGCTGGCGAAACCGTCGATTTTCCCGTTGCGGCTGTGGCTGCCGTTCAAGTAACGGTCGTCGAGGTTGTCGATAAAACGCAAGACTTTATCCAGGTCGTAGATCGCGTTCGCCCGGACCTCTGGGTTGGCGCTGTCCCAATCACCCACGTTTCGTTTCAAATCATCGATCAGGAGGTAATTGTCACGGTTGTCCAGGAAGCTTTTCAACACGGGGCTTTGTTCGATGATCCTGTCGGCCGAGCGATGGTCGCCGACAGGGCGGCCCATGGGGCCGTTCATCTCGCGCACTTGTTTCTGTTCGTCTGCACGCATGTAGTTTGGGGGTACCGGAAGCGGTGTGAGGTAGTAAGCGCTCGCTGTTAGCATGGGAAAACTCCAGGTTGAGAACAGGAAAAAGTTTCCTTGTGTGGCCTCCTGATGGATTCGGTTCCGATTCAAAACGAGCGCACGATTCTTCCCAGTGTTTCCATGGCTTTCTCCGACGCCTCGTTCCACGGGCTGCCGTAATTCAAGCGAATGCAGTTCCTGAAGCGCTGGGTCGCCGAGAAGATCGGCCCCGGCGCGATGCTGATGCCCTGCGCCAACGCCATCTGGAACAACTTCAACGAATCCGTCTGCTCCGGCAGCTCCAGCCACAGGAAATACCCGCCGGCCGGTTGGCTGACCCGGGTCTGTGCCGGGAAATAGCGGGCGATCGCGGCCAGCATGGCGCTTTGTTGTTCTTCCAGGGCATAGCGCAGTTTGCGCAGGTGCCGGTCATAACCGCCGTGCTGCAAGTAATCGGCAATCGCCGCCTGGGCCGGCATTGACGGACAGAGCGAGGTCATCAGCTTCAGCCGCTCAACCTTCTGCGCAAAGCGGCCGGCTGCCACCCAGCCTACGCGATAGCCCGGGGCCAGGCTTTTGGCGAAGGAGCCGCAATGCATCACCAAGCCTTCGGTATCGAACGCCTTGGCGGGTTTCGGCGCCTGTTGGCCGTAATAGAGTTCGGCGTACACATCGTCTTCGATCAAGGGCACCTGATGGCCGCGCAACAGTTCCACCAGGGCCTGTTTCTTGGCTTCCGGCAGGGTCGCGCCCATGGGGTTCTGGAAGCTGGTCATGGTCCAGCAGGCCTTGATCGGGTAGCGCTCAAGGCTTTGCGCGAGAGCGTTGAGGTCGATGCCGTCGCGCGGGTGCACCGGAATTTCCACCGCCTTGAGTTTCAAACGCTCCAGCACTTGCAGGCACGCGTAGAACGCCGGGGCTTCGATGGCCACCAGGTCACCCGGTTCGGTGACCGCCTGCAGGCACAGGTTCAAGGCCTCCAAAGCGCCGTTGGTGATCAGCAGTTCTTCCATCGGTAGCATCAGGCCGCTGACCATGTAGCGCAGGGCAATCTGCCGGCGCAGTTGCGGGTTGCCCGGCGACATGTCGGTGACCACCAGTCGCGGGTCCATTTCGCGGCTGGCGCTGGCCAGGGAGCGTGCCAGGCGCGGCAGCGGAAACAGCATGGGGCTGGGAAACGCCGAGCCGAACGGTACGGTGTTCGGGTCTTTGATCGAGTCGAGTACCGAGAACACCAGTTCGCTCACATCCACTTCGGTGGACTCATGCACCTGCTCGCTCACCACCGGCTCGGAAAATGGGCTGGGCGCATGGGTATTGACGAAGTAACCGGAGCGCGGTCGCGCGCGGATCAGGCCTCGGCGCTCCAGCAGGTAATAGGCCTGGAACACCGTGGACGGGCTGACGCCGTAGGTCTGGCTGGCGTAGCGCACCGACGGCACCCGCTGGCCGGGGCCAAGTACGCCGGAGCGAATCAGTTCTGCAATGTCGTCGGCGAATTTTTCGTAGCGTTTCATGGGGGCCTTAACAGTTTTTTCAGACTTGGCAGCGATTAAAATGTGGGAGCGAGCAAGCCCGCTCCCACATTTTAATCTCCACATATTCAGACAGATTTCAGCGGTTCAGCGGCGCCACGAAGCGGCTATCAGCGGCGCTGTAGATCCACGGCTCATCCACATCCGTGACCTTGAAACGCAAGGTCTGCGAACTGCTCGCCGGTTTATCCGCCAGCAATACCACCGACACCGGCACATCGGTGATTTCCCCAGGCGCAAGGCTGATCTCGCTCTTGCCTTGCAACTGGAAGCCGTCGGCGTCCACCAGTTCCAGGCGATAGTCCTGGCGCTGCTGGGTCTTGTTGATCACCTTGAGGCTGTAGATGTTCTCGATCAGACCTTGGGCGTTTTCACGGAACATGCCACGGTCCTTGGTCACGTCCAGCGACACCATCGGCCGCTCTACCAACGCCACTACCAACGCAGCAATCATCACCGACAGCACGGCACTGTAGCCGATCAGGCGCGGCCTTAGCAGGTGCGTCTTGCCGCCTTGGAGTTGATGTTCGCTGGTGTAGCTCACCAGGCCACGCGGGTAGCCCATCTTGTCCATGATCGAATCGCAGGCGTCGATGCACGCCGCGCAGCCAATGCACTCCATTTGCAGGCCGTCGCGGATGTCGATGCCGGTGGGGCAGACCTGCACGCACAACTGGCAGTCGATGCAGTCGCCCAGGCCGACGTCGGCAGGTTTGACTTCACGTTTGCGCGGGCCACGGCTTTCGCCGCGCGCCACGTCGTAGGAAATGGTCAGGGTGTCTTTGTCGAACATCACGCTCTGGAACCGCGCATACGGGCACATGTGCATGCACACCGCTTCGCGCAGCCAACCGGCGTTGATGTAGGTGGCGCCGGTAAAGAACAGTACCCAGAACAGGCTGACGCCGCCCATCTGCCAGGTCAGCAGTTCGGTCGCCAGAGGGCGGATCGGCGTGAAATAACCGACAAACGTCAGGCCGGTCAGCACGCTGATCCCCAGCCACAAGGTGTGCTTGGCCGAGCGGCGCGCCAGCTTGTTCAGGCTCCAGGGCGCGGCGTGCAGCTTGATACGCTGGTTGCGTTCGCCTTCGGTGACTTTTTCGCACCACATGAACAGCCAGGTAAACGAGCTTTGCGGGCAGGTGTAGCCGCACCACACGCGGCCGGCAAACACGGTGATCGCAAACAGTCCGAAGGCGCAGATGATCAACAGTGCCGACAACAGGATGAAATCCTGCGGCCAGAAAGTCGCGCCAAAGATATGGAATTTGCTTTCAGCCAGGTCCCACAGCACCGCCTGCCGATCGTCCCAGTTCAGCCACACCGTGCCGAAAAACGCCAGGAACAGGAAGGCTGCACCGCTCACGCGCAAGGTACGGAACAGGCCGGTGAAACTGCGGGTATGAATCAGGTTGTCGCTGGATTTGGCCTTCACCTTCTTTGGGTGTGTGGGCTCAAAAATTTCCACGGTTGGGATGTGTTCGCTCATGGTCGTTCGCTCATCAGCCTCCATCAGGCGGATGAACTATGCGCGTGACGCTGTTTGCATAACAGACTCAGCTACGGCGATAAAAAGCGGATCAGATGGGGCGGGGGAACAGCAGTGCGACAATGTGCTGCACCCCATGGGACCAGGGGTGCAGCGTTATTTCGACGGCGCTGACACAGATCAATTAAATCAGCGAACCAGGTTCTTCGACCTTCACATGCTGACGTCCATCGTGGGCACCCGCCACTGTCAGGGCGTCCGCCTCGGCCTCAGTGATATAGATCCGTTCTGCGGCCAGTTCTACGTAGGACATCGACTTGTCGAGGTCAGTAACAATATTGACCCGGGTCGCTGGCACGCTCTGTTCCTGGCCATTGTCATCAAGCGTGAAGTAGCACAGTTGGTTTTCGATACGAATGGGCATGCCGTTCTCCTTATCTGTGGGCGATATAAGGTTAGGGCCCAGCGATGTGTGGGGGTTCCAGGCAACTGACTGGCGGTCGCTGCTGTCCATCCATTACCAATAATGACAAAGGACAGCATCCATGGACGCCTGGTGGCATGAAGTGTGGCAAACCCTGCAAGCCGAGTTCGCCGACATCGGCGACGCCAAGCAACTCACCCAGATCACCGTGCGCCTGCTGATCGCCGCCATCCTGGGCGGCATCCTCGGCTTTGAGCGAGAGAGCAAGGGCAAGGCCGCCGGGGTGCGCACCCATATGCTGGTGGCGTTGGGCGCTGCATTGTTCGTGATGGTGCCGCAAATGTCCGGCAATCAGGCGGATGCCATGAGCCGGGTGGTGCAGGGGGTGATTGCGGGGATCGGCTTTCTGGGCGCCGGTACGATCATCAAGGGCAAGGATGATGAAGAAGGCCACGTCAAAGGCCTGACCACCGCTGCCGGTTTGTGGATGACCGCTGCGATTGGGGTCTCAGCCGGGTTGGGCCGGGAATCGACAGCGGTGCTGAGTACCTTGCTGGCATTGGCGGTGTTCAGCGTCATGCCAAAAATCGTCAAGCGTTTCGAGAAGGACTGACAATCACGGGCGGCATGGTCGTCGGCGGTTCCTCTACCGGTGGCGGCTCATTTTCGGGCGGTTCTTTTTCCGGAATCGGTTCCGGTTGGGTCGGTGGCAGCGTGGGTTTGTCGATATTCGGGTCCGGCGTTTCCGCTGGGATCGGGATATTCATCGGTGTGGCCTCCTTTGTGCTTTGCTCTATCGGTGGACAGCCGCCGGGGCGAATTGATTCCCCGCTCAATGGCAGTACATCCAGCTGAACTTTTATCGCGGGCCCGGGCTCGGACCTATGACGGCCTTGCTCAGGGAGAGCAGCGTCGTATCAGAATTCGGATCAAGCAATGAGCGTCCATAGGGCGTAAGGGGAAGATGCTCGATGACTGCTGAAACACTGACTCCAGATGAATCCTTGTTACCGTTGTCCCAGGCCTTGTTGCTGCCCAGGATCGCCATCGAAAGCACCACCCCCGTGATTGACGGCGGCGAATTCGCCGTAAAAGCCGTGGTGGGCCAGCGCGTCAATGTCACCAGCAAAGTCTTCGCCGACGGCCATGACAAGCTCGCTGTCCTCATCCGCTGGCGCCCGCTGCAGGACGAAAGCTGGCACAGCGTGGTCATGACCGACGTGGGCAACAACGGCTGGGAGGGCGCGTTTACCGTGGCCCAGCAAGGCCCTCACGAATACTGCATCGAAGCCTGGATCGATACCTTTGCCAGCTTTTGCTACGAGTTGCGCAAAAAACATGAGGCCGGCGTGCCGGTCAGCCTGGAGTTGCAGGAAGGCCGCAGCCTGGTGTTGCAGGCCGCCGAGCGCAGTGACAATGAGCTACGTGACCGTCTGATGCTGTTGCACCACGAACTCTCCGGCCTGCTGGAAACCGAGCAGGTTGCGCAGTTCCTGCACGAAGACAGTGCACACCTGATGACCCAGGCCGATCATCGCGCCTATCTGAGCATCAGCACGGTGTACCCCATCGATGTGGAGCGCGAAGCGGCGCTCTTTGCCAGTTGGTACGAGCTGTTCCCGCGCTCGATCACCGACGATCCCGCGCGCCACGGCACCTTTAATGACGTGCACTCGCGCCTGTCGATGATCCATGACATGGGTTTTGACGTGCTGTATTTCCCGCCAATTCATCCCATCGGCCGCAGCCACCGCAAAGGCAAGAACAATTCCCTGACCGCCGGCCCGGATGATCCGGGCAGCCCCTATGCCATCGGCAGCGAAGACGGCGGCCATGAGGCGATTCATCCGCAACTGGGCAGCCGCGACGACTTTCGCCGCCTGGTCCAGGCGGCCGCCGAGCATGGTCTGGAAATCGCCTTGGACTTCGCCATCCAGTGCTCCCAGGACCATCCATGGCTCAAGGAGCATCCGGGCTGGTTCAATTGGCGCCCTGACGGCACGATCAAATACGCGGAGAACCCGCCGAAGAAGTACCAAGACATCGTCAATGTCGACTTCTACGCCGCGGACGCAATCCCAAGCCTGTGGACCGAGCTGCGCGACATCGTCGTGGGCTGGGTGGAAGAGGGCGTGAAGACCTTTCGCGTCGACAACCCCCACACCAAGCCGCTGCCGTTCTGGCAATGGCTGATCAGCGATGTGCGCGCCAAGCACCCCGAGGTGATATTCCTTGCCGAGGCATTCACCACGCCGGCGATGATGGCGCGCCTGGGCAAGGTCGGCTATTCCCAGAGCTACACCTATTTCACCTGGCGCAATACCAAGGCCGAATTGAGCGAATACCTGACGCAGTTGAATGAGTCGCCGTGGCGCGAATGCTACCGGCCGAATTTCTTCGTGAATACGCCGGACATCAACCCGGCCTTCCTGCACGAATCCGGCCGTCCCGGCTTTTTGATCCGTGCCGCGCTGGCCACCATGGGTTCAGGCCTGTGGGGCATGTATTCCGGCTTCGAACTCTGCGAAGCGGCCCCGGTGCCGGGCAAAGAAGAATACCTGGACTCGGAGAAATACGAGATTCGTCCACGGGACTTCACCGCGCCCGGCAACATCATTGCCGAAATCGCCCAGCTCAACCGTATCCGTCGGCAGAACCCGGCCTTGCAGACGCATCTGGGGCTCAAGCTCTACAACGCCTGGAACGACAACATCCTGTATTTCGGCAAGCACAGCGAGGATGGCAGCAACTTCATTCTGGTTGCAGTGAACCTTGATCCCTTCAATGCCCAGGAAGCCCATTTCGAGCTACCACTGTGGGAGTTGGGCCTGCCGGACGACGCCCAGACCCAGGGCGAGGACTTGATGAACGGCCATCGCTGGACCTGGTATGGCAAAAGCCAGTGGATGCGGCTGGAGCCGCAGATGCCGTTTGGGATCTGGCGTATTACCACTTCTTGAAACCGGACCTGTAGGAGCCGGCTTGCCGGCGATAAGGCCCCTGGCGTCGCTGCATGGCTCAAGTACGCCATCGCCGGCAAGCCGGCTCCTACAGTGACCGCGTTTCTCCCGTTCGAATATTCCAGGAGTTTCCAATGGCGAAGAAGCCCAACGCTGCCACCTTCATCAAAGACCCGCTCTGGTACAAGGACGCGGTGATCTACCAGGTTCATGTCAAATCCTATTTCGACTCCAATAACGACGGTATCGGTGATTTCCCCGGCCTGATCGCCAAGCTCGACTACATCGCCGACCTGGGCGTGAACACCATCTGGCTGCTGCCGTTCTACCCCTCGCCACGTCGCGACGATGGCTATGACATTGCCGAATACCGTGGTGTGCACAGCGACTACGGGACCATGGCCGACGCCAAGCGCTTCATCGCCGAAGCGCACAAGCGCGGGCTGCGGGTGATCACCGAATTGGTGATCAACCACACCTCCGACCAGCACCCCTGGTTTCAACGCGCGCGCAAGGCCAAGCCAGGCTCGGCGGCGCGGGACTTCTATGTGTGGTCGGATGACGACCAGAAATACGACGGCACCCGCATCATCTTCCTCGACACCGAGAAGTCGAACTGGACCTGGGACCCGGTCGCCGGCCAATACTTCTGGCACCGCTTCTATTCCCACCAGCCCGACCTCAACTTTGACAACCCCCAGGTGATGAAAGCTGTGTTGTCGGTGATGCGTTACTGGCTGGACATGGGCATCGACGGCCTGCGCCTCGACGCCATCCCGTATCTGATCGAGCGTGATGGCACCAACAACGAAAACCTGCCTGAGACTCACGACGTGCTCAAGCAGATCCGCGCCGAAATCGATGCCCATTACCCCGACCGCATGCTGCTGGCCGAAGCCAACCAGTGGCCGGAAGACACCCAACTCTACTTTGGGGACAAGAAGGGCGATGACGGCGACGAATGTCACATGGCCTTCCACTTCCCGCTGATGCCGCGCATGTACATGGCCCTCGCCCAGGAAGATCGCTTCCCGATCACCGACATCCTGCGCCAGACCCCGGAGATTCCCGCCAACTGCCAATGGGCGATTTTCCTGCGCAACCACGATGAACTGACCCTGGAAATGGTCACCGACAAAGAACGCGATTACCTGTGGAACTACTACGCCGCCGACCGGCGCGCGCGCATCAATCTCGGCATTCGCCGCCGTCTGGCGCCGCTGATGGAGCGTGATCGCCGGCGTGTCGAGCTGCTCAACAGCCTGCTCTTGTCGATGCCTGGCACGCCGGCCCTGTATTACGGCGATGAAATCGGCATGGGCGATAACATCTACCTCGGCGACCGCGATGGCGTGCGTACGCCGATGCAATGGTCCATCGACCGCAACGGCGGCTTCTCCCGTGCCGACCCGGCCAGCCTGGTGTTACCGCCGATCATGGACCCGCAATACGGCTATCAGTCGGTGAATGTCGAGACCCAGGCCCAGGACCCGCATTCGTTGCTGAACTGGACCCGGCGCATGCTGGCGGTGCGCAAACAATCCAAGGCGTTCGGCCGTGGCAGCCTGAAAATGCTCTCGCCGAGCAACCGCCGCATCCTGGCCTATACCCGTGAGTTCACCGGTGAAGACGGGCGCAACGAGATCATCCTCTGCGTGGCCAACGTGTCGCGCAGTGCCCAGGCGGCCGAGTTGGACCTGTCGGCGTTTGCGGGCATGGTGCCGGTGGAGATGCTCGGCGGTAATGCCTTCCCGCCCATCGGCCAGCTGAATTTCCTGCTGACCCTGGCGCCTTACGGCTTTTATTGGTTTGTGCTGGCGCCGGAAAACCAGATGCCCAGTTGGCATGTGGAACCGGCCCAGAGCATGCCAGACTTCACCACCCTGGTATTGAAAAAGCGCATGGAAGAATTGCTCGAAGAACCTTGCCGCGCCTCCGTGGAACAGACCGCACTGCCGGCCTGGTTGCCCAAGCGCCGCTGGTTCGCGGGCAAGGACACGGCCATCGACAGCGTGCGCATTGCCTACGGTGTGCGCTTTGGCGATCCCCAGCATCCAGTGTTGCTCAGCGAGCTTGAAGTGACGGCCGGTGGCCAGGTCAGCCGTTATCAGTTGCCGTTCGGCTTCCTCGGTGAAGACCAGTTCACCAGCGCCTTGCCGCAGCAATTGGCCTTGGCCCGTGTACGCCGAGTGCGTCAGGTGGGGTTGGTAACCGATGCCTTCAGCCTCGAACACTTTATCCGCGCCGTCATCCAGGGTTTGCAGGCGGGTACCGTGCTCAACACCAACGAAGGCGAACTGCGCTTTGCCGCAACGCCGCACCTGGCCAAGCTGCAACTGACGGATGAGTCCGAAGTGCGCTACCTGTCGGCCGAGCAGTCCAACAGCTCGGTGGTGGTGGGCGAGAGCCTGGTGCTCAAGCTGATCCGCAAAGTCGCCTCCGGCGTGCACCCGGAACTGGAAATGAGCGCCTACCTGACCGAAGCCGGCTACCCGAATATCTCGCCGCTACTGGGCTCGATGATTCGCCACGACGCCGAAGGCCAGGACAACCTGCTGATGATTGCCCAAGGCTACCTGAGCAACCAGGGTGACGCCTGGAGCTGGACCCAGAACAACCTGGAACGGGCTATCCGCGACGAACTGGCCGAAGCCATCTCCGAGCAGGAACAGCACTACAACGCCCTCGGCGAGCTGGCGGATTTTGCCGGGTTGCTCGGCCAACGCCTGGGTGAAATGCACCTGGTGCTCGGCGCGAAAACCAGCAACAAGGACTTCAAGCCCGAAGCCACCACGGCCAAGGACACCCAGGCCTGGGCGAAAGATGTCGGCGCGCAGTTGGACCGCGCGTTGCAACTGCTTAAACTTCATCAAAGCCAGTTGAACCCCGCGGATCAAGCGCTGGTCAGTGAATTGCTGGCGCAGAAAAAAGCCATTGCCAGCCATGTGCAGGCCTTGGCGAAAGCCACGGCCGGCGGGTTGCGTATTCGGGTTCACGGTGATTTGCACCTGGGCCAAGTGCTGGTGGTGAAGGGCGATGCCTACCTGATCGATTTCGAAGGCGAACCGGCGCGGCCATTGCATGAACGACGCGGCAAGCACAGCCCGTATAAAGATGTGAGCGGCGTGTTGCGCTCCTTCGACTACGCGGCAGCCATGGCCTTGAATGTACAAGGGGTGGACCATTCGCCCGAAGCGGACCAGGCGCGCAAACGCGTGACTGACCGTTACCTCAAAGAAGCACGGCAGGCCTTTATCCAGGCTTATCAGTCCGCTACGTCTACACTGGCGCATGACTGGCAGGATGCCAAAGGGCAGGACGCAGCGCTGACATTGTTCAGCCTGGAGAAGGCCGCGTATGAAGTGGCCTACGAAGCGGAAAACCGCCCGACTTGGTTGCCGGTGCCCTTGCAAGGGTTGCACGGACTGTTGAGCGGGCTTGCACCTATATCGAAAACTGCACGCGGTGGGGAGACGTCATGAGCTTTACAAATAAAGAACCGCTGCAACCGAAGTTGACTGCATTGCCGGCGTCCAAGGACGTCGAAGCGCTGGTACGCGCCGAGCACCATGACCCGTTCTCGATTCTCGGGCCACACGATGATGAGCACGGCGGCCAGTTTATCCGCGCGTTCCTGCCGGAGGCCTTGAGCGTCCAGGTGCTGGCGCGCGACAGCGGCGAGCCGATCGGCAGCCTGGACGCGAGCCAGGTCCCGGGGTTGTTTGTCGGGCAGTTCAAGACCCGGCAGCCGTACCTGTTGAAAATCCAGTGGGCCGGCGGTGAACAGATCACCGAAGACCCTTACAGCTTCCAACAACTGTTGCTCGGTGAAATGGACCTGTACCTGTTCGCTGAAGGCAATCACCGCGATCTCGGCAGTTGCCTGGGGGCCCAGGTGACCAGCGTCGATGGCATTGAGGGTGTGCGCTTCGCCGTGTGGGCACCGAATGCGCGGCGGGTCTCGGTGGTGGGCGACTTCAATATCTGGGACGGTCGCCGGCATCCGATGCGCCTGCGCCATCCTTCCGGCGTGTGGGAGATCTTTATCCCACGTCTGCAGCCGGGTGCGGCCTACAAGTACGAAGTACTCGGCGCCAATGGGATCCTGCCGCTCAAGGCCGACCCCGTGGCGTTGGCCACTCAACTGCCGCCCGACACGGCTTCGAAGGTTGCCGAGCCCTTGCAGGTGGACTGGCAGGACCACGAATGGATGCAATCGCGAGTCGAGAAGCAGAAGACTACTGCACCGCTGTCGATCTATGAGTTGCACGTGGGTTCCTGGCAGGTCGAGCTGGACGAGGCGGGCGAAGTGGCACGCCAGTACAACTGGCGCGAATTGGCTGAGCGCCTGATTCCCTATGTGCAGCAGTTGGGCTTCACCCATATTGAGCTGATGCCGATCATGGAGCACCCCTTCGGCGGCTCCTGGGGCTACCAGGCCTTGTCACAGTTCGCACCGACGGCACGCTTCGGTTCGCCGCAGGATTTCGCCTATTTCGTCAACGCCCTGCATCAGGCCGATATCGGCGTGATCCTTGACTGGGTGCCGGCGCATTTCCCCACCGACACCCACGGCCTGGCGCAATTCGACGGCACGGCGCTGTACGAATATGCCAACCCGCTGGAAGGGTTCCATCAGGATTGGGACACGCTGATCTACAATCTGGGCCGCACCGAAGTGCATGGCTTTATGTTGGCGTCGGCGTTGCATTGGCTCAAACACTTCCATATCGACGGCCTGCGCGTGGACGCCGTGGCTTCGATGCTCTACCGCGACTACTCACGTAAAGCCGGCGAATGGGTGCCGAATCGCCATGGCGGTCGCGAAAACCTGGAAGCCATCGACTTCCTGCGTCACCTCAACGATGTGGTCGCTATCGAGGCACCCGGTGCCCTGGTGATCGCCGAGGAATCCACCGCCTGGCCCGGCGTCAGCCAGCCCACACAGCAAGGCGGCCTGGGCTTCAACTACAAATGGAACATGGGCTGGATGCACGATTCCCTGCATTACATCCAGCAGGACCCGGTGTACCGCGCCCACCATCACAACGAGCTGAGCTTTGGCCTGGTGTATGCCTGGTCCGAACGTTTCATCCTGCCGATCTCCCATGATGAAGTGGTGCACGGCAAGCATTCGCTGATCGACAAGATGCCTGGCGACCGTTGGCAGAAGTTCGCCAACTTGCGCGCTTACCTGGCGTTCATGTGGATGCACCCCGGCAAAAAGCTGTTGTTCATGGGCTGCGAATTCGGCCAATGGCGCGAGTGGAATCATGATCAGCAATTGGATTGGTACCTGCTGCAGTACGCCGAACACAAAGGCGTGCAGAAGCTGGTGGGCGACCTCAATCGCCTGTACCGCGAGGAGCCGGCCCTGCATGAGCAGGACGACGCGCCTCAAGGCTTCCAGTGGCTGATCGGTGACGACGCGATCAACAGCGTCTACGCCTGGCTGCGCTGGAGCAAGGACGGCAAGCCGGTGTTGGTGGTGGCCAACTTCACCCCGGTGCCACGCGAGGGTTACGCCGTCGGCGTGCCGTTTGGTGGGCGCTGGAGTGAAGTGATCAACAGTGACGCGGACATGTACGCAGGCTCCAATTACGGTAATGGGGGCGAGGTGTTTACTCAGGATGAACCCAAGCACGGGCAGCCGGTGTCACTGTCGTTGAATCTGCCGCCACTGGGCGTGCTGATTCTGCGGCCGGAATCGCTTTAAAGGCTCTAGCGTGCTGGATTCTGTTGTCCGCACTACTGGCAGGGTGCCACAATGACGCCTTTGTCGTGGCAGTCGAATCAGGCGAAACTCATGAATGGCCTTGGGCGTGGGCAGGACCAGGATTGCTTTATAGAGGAGCAGGTGCGGACCGACCGTTTGCACCAGCTGTTCCGGCAGTCATTTGCTGCGATTTTCGGCAGTTACCTGGCCGCGGTGATGCTGTGCTGGTTGTGCTGGGATCGGTTTGACCATCAGGTCATCCTGGTCTGGCTGGCGGTATTGGCGGTGACTTCCCTGGTTCGTATCCAGATGTTCATGGAGTGGTTTCGCTGTCCCAATGCCGAGCGTACGCCGGACCGTTGGGAGCGCCGTTACTGGGTTACGCTGATGCTGTCTGCCGCAACCTGGGGAATCGGTGCGTTGGCGGTCATGCCCACCGATGATCGATTGTCCCAGGTGCTGGTGATGCTGTTTACGGTGGGCATGTCGGTCAGCGCCGTGTCCTGTTACTCGGCTTATCGCTACATGACCTTGGCCTCCATGGCTGTGGTGCTATTGCCGTGCACCGTGTGGCTGCTGTTCCAACCATCCTCGATGCAAGTGGGCATCGCCATTGCGGTGCTGGTGTTCTCCACCTTTGTGGTCAGCGCCACGCGCAAGCTGTCGGATGCCTTGGAAAAGGCCTTTCGCCTGACCCGTCAGATGGAGCGTGCCCACAACATCTCCACCCGCGCCGCACAGACCGACGAACTCACCGGCCTGATGAACCGTCGTGCCTTTTTCGAACGTGCCCAGGTCTTGTACGCACAATGCCGTCACAATCAACAGCCATTGTGTGCATTGATGATGGACATGGACCACTTCAAGGAAATCAACGATACCTACGGCCACCAGGCCGGTGACCAGGTGCTACGCCAGATTGGTGGGGTGATCAGTGCCTCGTTCCGCCAGGCCGACGTGTACGGGCGCCTGGGCGGCGAGGAATTTGCGGTGTTGCTGCCCAATACGTCGCTGGAAACCGCGCGGGACATTGCCGAGCAGTTGATCAAGGCCATCTCAGGCCTGGCCTCCGAGCCGGTGCATGGCCTGAGCGCCAGCCTCGGCGTGGCCTCCACCCATACTCAGGACCAAGACCTGCACGGCCTGATGAACACAGCCGACAAGGCGCTGTATCGTGCCAAGGCCCAGGGGCGTAATCAGGTGGCGGTGGCCGAGTAGGGCGCTGAATTGTGGTTTTGGTTGTGCTGTGGTTGTGGTGAGCTGGCTTCTGTGGTGATCGGGCTTGTCCCGCGCTGGGCTGCGAAGCAGCCCCAACAAGATCACCGCATTTTTTTCAGACACACCTTGGCGTTTGGTTTTAGGGCCGCTTCGCAGCCCAGCGCGGGACAAGCCCGCTCACCACAAGAGCCCGCGCACCACCGGACAGCTCTTAGGACATCGCCTTGGCAAGCGCCCGGGCAACCTGGTCGGCGGAGTAGGGCTTGGGCAGGAACTCGAACCCTTCATAACCACTTTCGGCCAGTTCCTCGCTGTAGCCGGAGGTGAGCACCACCGGTAAATCCGGGCGCCGTTGGCGCAATACTTTAGCCATCGCTACGCCCGTCATGCCGGGCATCACCACATCCGAAAAAATCCCATCGAACGCCAGGGCGTCCGCGCCGGCCAATGCGAGCGCCTGCTCCGCATCGGTGGCCCAGGTGGTCTGGTAACCCAGGTCCTGCAGGATCTGGTTGGCGAAGCGGCCCACTTCGAGGTTGTCTTCCACGATCAGGATATGGCGCAGCGTTATGTCCTGGCCCGGCAGGGGGTCCTGCAGGCTTTGCTCGTGTGATATCACCTGCGCCGCCACCTCTGGCAGGTACAGGGTAAACTGCGTGCCCTGGCCCGGATGGCTCGCCACATCGACGTTGCCGCCGGACTGCTTGGCAAAGCCGAACACCTGGGACAACCCCAGGCCAGTGCCTTTGCCGACGGCCTTGGTGGTGAAGAACGGTTCGAAAATGCGCTCCAGCGTCTCGCCGGGAATGCCGCTGCCAGTGTCGGCCAGGGCGATGCTCACAAAGGGTTGGCGGCTTTCCTCGTCGCCACGGATGCGCGGCATGGTGTCCACCGTGGCCACGCGCAAGGTGAGGGTGCCTTGCCCGTCCATGGCGTCTCGTGCATTCAGGGCGATATTGATCAACGCGGTTTCAAACTGGCTGGCGTCGACACGTACGTGGCAAGGACGCTCGGGCAATTGCACCTGCACATGGATACGTGCGCCGGTGACGCTTTCGAGCATTTCGCCGATGTTCTTGACCCGCAGGCCTACATCGAAGACTTCCGGGTTGAGTGGCTGGCGTCGGGCGAAAGCGAGCAGTTGGCTGGTGAGTTTGCTGGCGCGCTCGACGGTGTCGGAAACGGCGCTCATATAGCGTTGGCGCCGTTCCTCGGACAAGCCCGGTTGGCGCAGGAAGTCCACCGACGAGCGGATGATGGTCAGCAAGTTGTTGAAGTCATGGGCCACGCCGCCGGTCAATTGGCCGATGGCTTCCAGCTTCTGGGACTGGTGCAACGCCGCTTCCGCCTGGGTGAGGGCGAGGGTGCGCTCATGCACCCGTTGTTCCAGGGTGGCATTCAGCTCGGTGAACGCCGCCAGGCCCTCGCGTACGGCGGCGTCGGCGCGCACCCGCTCGATATGCGCCCAGGAACGCTCGGTGACTTCCCCGACCAGCGCCAGGTCGTAGGGCGCCCAGACGCGTGCTGTCTTGTGGTGCACTGCCATCAACGCGGTCAGGCGGCCGTCCTTGATCAGTGGGAAGCATACGGTCGCCAGTGCGCCCAGGGCTTGGTAGCTGGCGGCTACCTCCGGCGGAAATTCGACGCGGTTGTCCTGCACCACCAGCGGTTCTCCGGCACGTAGTTGCTGCACGGCCCGCGCGCCGAACGACGCCAGGCTGTAGCGCCCGACGATGCTCGGCGAGCCGGGCGCCGCCCAGTTGCCGCGAATGGTAAAGCCGTCTTCATCGGCGTCCATGTCGGCATAAGCACAATTGGAGACGTGCAGGTGCTCGGCCAACAGGCGCGTGGTGGTGGACATGATGCTTTCGGCGTCGGTGGCATTGGCCACGGCACTGCCCACGGCGTCCAACACCGCCAGGCGGCGGTTGAGGAACACGGTGGCGGTGGTTTCGGTGACGGTATCCAGCATCCCGACAACCTTGCCATCTGGGTCGCGGATGGGGCTGTAGCAAAAGGTGAAATAGGCTTGTTCAAGGCCAGCGCCGCGCTCGATCAGCAGGGGGAAATTCTCGATATAGGTGGCATGCCCCTCAAACGCCGCATTGGCGATGGGACTCACGTCGGCCCAGACTTCATGCCACACCTCACTGAATGGACGACCGAGTGCAAAAGGTTTGTCGCCCAGGATCGGAATGAACGCGTCGTTGTACAACGTGGTCAGGTGAGGCCCCCAAATGATTGATTGTGGGAAGCTCGACGCAAGACACAGCGCCACGGTGGTCTTGAGCACATCCGGCCACTGCTCCAGTGGTCCCAGGGGTGTGCTCGCCCAATCGTATTGGCGAACCTGCTCAGCCATGTCGCTGCTGCTTTGCAGCCAATTCATCATTGCGATAACACCTTGTCTGCCACGGTCTGTTCACTGCCTGGAAGGGACGGCCCAACAAGCAACAGACCGGAATGCCCGCTGGCAGTTCAGCGGGATTATCGCGGTGATAGCAATTTGATGCACTGTCCGTTTGAGGGGATGTGCAGGTGGGCCTACTGGGCGCCAAAAACCCCCGTCCAGTAAATCCCCGCATCACTTTTCGGGTCCATGGCATAGGCCGCACCCAACTCACGAAATTGCGGGTTCATCAGGTTGGCGCAATGGCCCGGACTGGCGAGCCAACCGTCGACAACCTTGCGTGGTGTGTCCAGGCCGGCGGCGATGTTTTCGCCGATGTTCTTCGCAATGTACCCAGCCAGTTCAGCGCGGTCGCCGGGCGTGCGGCCGTCGTGGTCGAGGTGATCGAAGAAATTGCCGTTGGCCATGTTGCGCGTGTGGCTGTTGGCGGCGCCGGCCAGGTCGTCATTCCAGGACAACGGCGTGGTAGCCGTGAACGCCTGGGTGCCGCACTGGCGTGGTTGTGAGCGCGCGGTGTTGATCAGGTTGAGCAGTTGCTTGCCTTCGGTCTGCCAATCGCCCAGGCCACTGGTGAGCAGCGGGCGGGCGAGCACGATGCGCCAGTCCTGGCCGCTGTTGCTCACGCCGATATCGACAAATTGCGGGTCCAGCACCACGCGGCAGAAACTTTCGCGCACCGCCTTCATGGCTGCCTGGGCATCCTTGGGCCCCGACAGGCTGATGGCCTGCACATTGACCATCGGGTACGCGGCCCGCGCCAACGCCTGCTGCAGGTCGCCCACGTTGGTGGCCGGCAGCACCAGCCGGGTGTCGCTGGCCAATGGCGGCAGTTCCTGGGAACCCTGGTCGCCGCAGCGTTGCACCTGGCTGCGGTATTGGTTGATCTGTTGTACCAACTGACTTTCTTCATTCGCCATCGCGCTGGCGCAGAACACCGTAGTGGCGGCCAGCGTCGTAAGACCCATCATCAATGACAGAACGCGCATGGACGTTACCCTTGAGCTTGAAAGTGCCCATGATGCGCGATGTAACCCGGTCTGGTGCAACGCCTTTTTTGTTTTTTTGCCTCAATGGGTGTTCTGCAGGGGGTTGAAGGCACTGAATCGGCGCCATGCCATCACCCATGCCAGCAGGATCAAGGCCAGTGCGACGCCGAACGTTGCATGCATGCCATAGGCCACGGATTGGGGGAGCGCACGGGTAACATCCGGGCTGGCCCAGGCGAACACCGCGCCCAGCGCCCAGGCGCCGACAATCAGCCCGAGGTTGCGTGACAGGTTCAACAGGCCCGAGACCGTGCCACGCCGCGCGGCCTCCACGTCGCTCATCACAGCGGTGTTGTTGGCGGCCTGGAACAGGCTGTAACCCGTGGTCAGGATCACCAATGCGCTCAGGTAAGCGAACAGACCCGAAGTGCAGGACAACAGCAGCGCGCCACAGGCCATCAGGCCCAGGCCGGCCAATGTCATGCGCGGGCTGCCAAGGCGGTCGGTGAGCCTGCCGGCGGGGACGCCGCTGATGGCCGCGACACAGGGCCCGACCGCCATGGCCAGGCCCATCCATTCGGGATCGAGTCCCAGGCCTCGGGACAGATAGAACGGTCCGACCACAAACGTGGCCATGATCACGGCGGCGACCAGGGCACTCATGGCCAGGCCGGTGAGCAGCGACGCATCTTTTAATGATGCCCGGAAACTTGAGCCATCGCGGGATGCCACGCGGGGCCGGTCAATCGGCAGATAGCGGTAGCCAAGGGCGACGGCCACCCCTCCCAATGGCATGCCTATCAGGAAAATCGCCCGCCAGCCCCACATACTCAGTAACACACCGCCAACACTGGGGCCCATTGCAGTGCCGACGGCGGACATCGTGCCCAGCAAACCCATCACGCGGCCGGTACGCTCCTTGGAAACAGTGTCTGCGACCATGCCGAGGGCCATCGCCATCATCACGGCTGCGCCGAGGCCTTGCAGTACGCGTGCTGCAACCAGCCACGCAAGGGACGGCGCCAAGCCGCACAACCCGCACGCCACGGCGAACAGCAGCAACCCGGCAAGCAACAATCGCCGCCGCCCGAACCGGTCTCCCAGGCGTCCGGCACTCACAATCACCGCCGTGATCGCCAACAGGTAAGCCAGCACCACCCACTGCACCGCGTGGAAAGAGGCATCAAACGCCCGCGTCAGGCTGGGCAGGCCGACATTGGCGATGCTGGTGCCCAGCGAGGCCAGCAACATGGACAGGCACAGGCTGATGAGGCTGCCGCGTGAATGGGTAGACATGGCAAATCCTTGAGTAATGGCAACTGTCACAAATCTACGGCGTCGCCTAACATGGCGGAAGACGCATGGATTGCAGTTAATAGATGCATACAACGCCTTATAAGGAACGCGGATGCCCGATCTCAATCTGCTGATCACCTTGGATGTGCTGCTCGCCGAAGGCAGTGTCGCGGCTGCGGCCAAACGCCTGCGCCTAAGCCCTTCGGCCATGAGCCGCGCCCTGGCCCGATTGCGCGAGACCACCGGCGACCCTTTGCTGGTACGCGCCGGTCGCGGCCTGGTGCCCACGCCCAGGGCGGTGGCGTTGCGTGAGCAGGTAAGCCGCTTGGTGCAAGAGGCCAATGCCGTGCTGCGTCCCGTGCAATCCCTGGACATGGCCCAGGTGGCGCGTACGTTCACCCTGCGCACCAGCGAAGAGTTCGTCGAAAATTTCGGCCCGGCATTGCTGGCGCGTATCGCTGAGCACGCGCCCGGTGTGCGCCTGCGCTTCATCAACAAAACCGACAAGGACAGCACCTTGCTGCGTGAGGGGCGCGTCGACCTGGAAACCGGCGTGGTCGACCCAACCGCCAGCCCGGAAGTGCTGACCCAGGCGCTGTTTCGCGATCGCTTGGTGGGTGTGGTACGCAGTGGCCATCCTCTCAGCCGAGGTGACGTCAGCGTTGAACGTTACGCCGCAGGCCGGCACGTCTACGTCTCCCGACGCGGTCAGGACCGCGGCCAGATCGACGACATGCTCGAAGCCCAAGGCCTCACGCGACAGATCAGTACCGTCGTCGCCGGTTTTGCCACAGCCATCGCTCTAGCCCGCGACACCGACCTGATCGCCAGCGTGCCGGAACGCTATACCGCCCACCAACGCGAGGGCTTGTGCAGCTTTGCATTGCCGCTGGCGTTGCCCACCTTCACCGTGTCGATGCTCTGGCACCCCAGGCTGGACGCTGACCTGGCCCATCGCTGGTTGCGCGGATGTTTGCGTGAGGTGTGCGGGCTGCAACAGGTACAATCGCCGCTGCCTTGACGCTAAACCCAGGAATTTGCATGTTCAGCCTTACCCGCTACACCACACCGTGCCCCGAGCCCATCAATGCTCAGATCCTGCAGATGGTGGTGGACAACCTCACCGACATCAGCAGCGTGGCGCTGCCGCCGAGCAACCTGCTGTACAACATCTACCAGTACGCCATTGGCTTTGAGGTGCACCTGTACCTGGAAGCGTTGAACGGTGCCAAAGGCATTGCCGTCGAATTGGTGGTGGCGATGGAAGAGGAAAAGCTGATCGGCTTTTGCCTGTACCTGCCGGTGAAGGATGACCCAGAAGCCTGCGGTATCGCGTTTATGGCCGTGCAGGTTGGCCACCGGCGCCAGGGTGTGGCACGCGCAATGATGGGTGATGTGCTGAGCCGATATCCCCATGCGGAGCTGGCGTGCTCAGTGGAAAAAGTGCCGGCGTTCGAGGGCATGGGTTTTCAAGTGCGCGGCGCGCGGGGCACCCAGGTGCTGATGAACACACGGGACTACGGCACGGACGGCTTGATGGGCGTGCTGGATGTGGCGGCGATCTACAGCTCATTGGAGGTGCGGCAGATTCATACCTATCTGCTGCAAAAACATGGCAAGCGCGCCATGGTGGATGCCGAGAAACAGCGGGATCGGCATCTTGATCAACTGGCGCACAAGGTGCAGGTGTTTATACAGAATCGGGGCTGAAGCACACGCCGTACTCAGGTAAACACCCGTCGCGCTGGTTTATTCCTCATCCGTCAAAAATCATTTAATCGCGGCCGCGATTGACCATCGCCAGAATGGTTGCCAACAACTCCTGCTGCGCCTCTTCGCGGCTGATCTCACCGCTGGCCGCCGCCTGGGACAGCGCCTCCGCCGCCCCCAACATGCCGCGCAGTCCCGCCTGGGATATGCGGCCAAAGGGCGACAGCGCGTCACGGCATTTATCGAGGAAGATCGCCTCGTACTGGCGCTTGAGGGCTTCCAGTTCCGGCGAACTGCTGAGGGCCGCAATCACCCCTGGGATTTCCCGACCCTGCAACAGCACGCAATCCACATAGGACGCGGCGATCACCCAGGCACGGTCGTCAAGGGTTGCGTTGCTGGCTGCGATGGCGCTGGCAAAGACCTGGTCCTGACGCGCATCGAAATCTTCATACAACGCGGCCAGCAACCCGGCGCGGGTGACGAAATGGTCATAGACCACCGGTTTGGTCACCCCCGCCAACTCCGCCAGGCGGCCGAGTGTGAGGGCTTCGGTGCCTTCATCGCGCACCAGTTGCCAGGCCACGTCCAGCAGTTGGCGCAGGCGATCTTCACGAGACAGGCGACGACGAGGAGCGGGGGACGCTGTGCTTGACATGCTTATATACCAAAAGTAACTTACTAAACGTAACTTAAGCCCAGCGTAACCTCTCACGGAGTCAATGTCATGCACGCACTCATCGTTGTTGCTCACCACGACCCGCAATCCCTCACCCACAGCGTGGCCGCCCAGGTCGCCGCCGGCCTTGCTGCGTCGGGCCACACCTTCGAAATGGCCGACATCGCCGCCGAAGGGTTCGACCCGCGCTATAACGCAGCCGACCATCGGGTACACCGTATGCGCGCCACGCCACCGGCGGACGTACTGGCTGAACAAGCCCGCATCGACCGCGCCGATGCGCTGGTGCTGGCATTCCCGATCTACTGGTGGTCCATGCCGGGCCTGCTCAAAGGCTGGATCGACCGCGTGTTCATCAACGGTTGGGCGATCGATTACGGTCCCGATACGCCGGTGGTGAAGAAATTGCGCCACTTGCAGGTACACCTGCTGGCCTTGGGCGCTGCCGACGACGGCGCGTTTGATCGGCACGGCTACGCCAAGGCCATGCGCACGCAAATTGACTACGGGATCTTCGATTACTGCGGCGCGCAGGTGGTCACATCAGCGCTGTTGCTGGATTCGGAAAGCGGCGGGGCGCAGGCGCATCTGGAGACGGCCCGGGCCTTGGGCGAGGGACTGTTTGAGACCGAGACAGTCGCCGATTGATTCAACCTTCGCGAAACAAATCGTGGGCGTCGAGCAGGCGGTAAGCGATTTCCGGCTGATTCTCCAGGCCTCGACGGATCGCGGCCGGGATCGATTGGCGGGTCTTGCGGCACAGGCCCGGTAGCTCGTCGATAACGATCTGGATGCCACGCATGCTCTTGACCTCGGTGTGACCCGGCGCGATATGCACGCGGATGCCCAATTGCTGGTACATCAGCTGTTGCATGCGTTCCAGGTCTTGCAGGCTCTTGAGGTGTTCAAGGCGGTCGAGCAGTTTCTTTTCTTCCTGGCGCGTCAGGTTAAGGATGCGCAGGTCGGCGCCCGGCGCTTGCAGCAGCTCTTCGCGGTCGCAGACGCAGGCGCCGGGTGGGCAGGGTTGGCGGATTGTCATGTGCAGTGCCTCCCCATTCCGACGCCGAGCCCTCAGTAGCTCAACTGAACCCCAAGACTGCCCAGGGCCTTCCAGTAATCAGGATAGGTCTTGGCGACGCAGTCCGGGTCCTGGATGCGAATCCCCGAGACCTTCAGCCCGGCCAGGGCAAAGCACATGGCGATGCGGTGGTCGGCGTGGGTGTCGATCAGCGCGTTGCAGGCGGTGCCGGCCAGGGCGGGGTCGCTGGCTACCAGCAGGTCGTCGCCTTCGATGGTCGCCAGGCCAGGGCGGATCTCGTTGAGGCCGTCATGCAGCGCCTGTACGCGGTCGCATTCCTTGACCCGCAGGTTGGCCAGTTCAGTGAAACGCACAGGTGTGTTGTTGAACGCCGCGAGCACTGCCAGGGTGGGGATGGCGTCTTGCATTTGCGAACCGACCACCGTGGCCTGCATGTTCGGGAACTGCGCGATCACGGCCTGGGCCTTGGCGTCCGGCTGGGTGAAATCCTGCGCGGCCACGCCGATGTCGATGCGGCCACCGGTCAACACTTCAGCGGCCCACAGGTAGGTGGCGGCAGAGGCGTCAGGTTCGATCAGGTAGTCGTGGGCGGTGTAGCCGGTCGGGGCCACACGCCAGGTGGTGTCGTCGACTGCTTCGACTTTGGCACCGAAGGCGCGCATGCAGTCCAGGGTCAGGTCCACGTAGCCACGGGCACCGATGTCCTTGCCGGTCAGCGCCACTTCAATCGGCGCTTCGCCACAGGCCGCGAGCATCAGCAAGGCTGACACGTACTGGCTGGAAAGGCCGCCGTCGATCTCGAAACGCTTGGCTTTGATCTTGCCGACGCCGTGCACGGTGACGGGTGGGCAACCGGTGGGGCTGTCGACCTGGATGCCGTTCTGGCCGAGGGTTGCCAGCAGCGGGCCGATCGGGCGTTTTTGCATGTAGTCGTCGCCGTCCAGCACCACGGTGCCTTCCACGGTGGCCACGGCGGCAGTGAGGAAGCGCATGGCGGTGCCGGCGTTGCCGAGGAACAGTGGCTGTGGCGGCAGTTGCAGTTTGCCTTGGCCGGTGACGACGAAGGTGGTGTCGTCGGGTTCGTCGATGGTCACGCCCATTTGGCGCAGGGCTACGGACATGTGGCGGGTGTCGTCGCTCTTGAGTGCGCCGCTGAGGCGGCTGGTGCCTTTGGCCAGTGCGGCGAGCAGGAGGGCGCGGTTGGTAATGGATTTGGAGCCGGGGGGCGCGACCTTGCCATTGAGGGGGACGTTGGGCGGGGTGACGGTCACGGTTTTCTGCGAACTCAAGGTACAGGGCTCCTGATTCAAGGCACGGACGGCGGGCGGAGTTGAATAATCGGGTATAGATGTGGTGCTTGTCGAGCTTGGGGTCATGGGCGCTGATATTTACTGGGTGTATATCGTTCCAACTGTGGGAGCCGGCTTGCCTGCGATGGCGTTTGTTCGGTGTACATATCCGTTATTTGGGTAGCGGCGGCTTAGGGTTCCGCCCTTACGGCGGCTCACTTTTGAACAGCGCAAAAGTAAGCAAAACGCTCTTGCCCCAACACTCGGCACCTCGCTTAGGCTCGGTGTGCCGTAACGAAGGCTTGAATCCGTGGGCCGCCGCGATGGGCCATCCTTGGCCCAGCGCGGCTAACCCGGCGTCCTGCCGGGTTACCCACGGATTCAAGCCTGCGTTCGGCCAGCGTGTTTGACGGGGCGCCTCAGATCAAGATCAAGAGCGACTCGCTTCGCATCGTGGATACGCGGTCCTTGTAGGAGCCGGCTTGCCGGCGATGCAGGCGCCTCGGTCCCTGCAGGCTGTTATCGCTTCGCCAACCAGTAATCATGCAGTGCGCGCGCTGCCGGTTCGATTTCGCCGACGCGTTGCTGGTGTGCTTGCACATCGAGGTCGGCCGGGAGTTCGAAGTTGTCTTGTTCGGCGCACCAGGAGATTTTTTCCAGCCGTGCAGCCTGTTCTGCCGGCAGTTCCGGCCAGTTGCCGATGGCGGCGCCGCGGATGTAGCCAAAGCACCATTCTTCGGCAAGGGTCACGGTGTGGCCTTGGTGTTCGGTTTCGTCGAAGCGGGCGTTGAAGCCGGCGGCGTCGGTCGCCAGTTGTGCGGCCAGGGTGTTGAGGTGGCGCACGCACAGTTCGAGGAAGCGTTGCGCTTCGTCCATGTTGTCCCATTCCGGGTTCTGGCCGCCCCAGATCGCGGGGAACCACTCGGCCACGTCCACCTGGGCTGGGCTGGAGACCAGCGCGGTGAAGTAGCCGTCGAGTTCGGCCTGGTTCAGCACCGAGTGGTCGTCACCGTACTTGAGCAGGGTGTTTTCGATGAATTCGAATTCGGCGGCGGTGAGGGGTTGGGCGTGCATGGGGCATATCCTTTAAACGTCGAGCGCCGCGAATGGGGCGGCTTAAAGCGCGAAGGATGGCGTGTGTGCCGGGTTTTATCCAGCCTTTTGCAGCGTTTTTACCCGCGCCATTGGCACAGCTTGCTCACACACATCGAACCCACCACGGCCAGGATGATCGGCACCAGGAAGTCGTGGTCGATGCGAGTGAACTCCGCCACCAGCACAATCGCAGTCAACGGCATGTTCATGCTGGCGGCCAGGAAGGCAGCGGCGCCGATGATTGCGAATGCGCCCAGGGGCACGCCGGGCCAGACCAGGCTCCAGGCGCCACCGAGGATGATTGCCAGTAAGGCGCCATTGGCCAGGCCTGGGGTGAGCAAGCCGCCTTCGGCGCCGGCGCGCAGGCTGCTGGTGGTGATCAGTACTTTGACCACCAGCAACAACGCCGCCAGGCCTATCGTCAGTTCATTGTCGAAACCCAGCTGCGCCGGGCCTTTGCCATTGCCGAGGATTTGCGGCAACAGCATCGCCAAACCGCCGATCAGGGTGAAGTTGATCAATGACAGCACCGGCAGGCGCCAGCCCCTGGCGGCATTCGCCCGCGCCTCGCCGGTGAGCCGCGTGAAAGCGTACGCCGCCACGCCGAAGATCGGGCCGCAGACCACCGCCCAGGCAATCAGGGCAGGGTTCAACACGAAGTGCGGGACTGCATATTGCGATTGCGCACCCAACCCGATCCACGCCACCGAGGCTGCAATCGCTGAAGTCGCCAACGCAATCACCGCCGCCGGCCAACTGAACGCGCCCACCAGCACTTCCAGCACGAACACCGCGCCACCCAGCGGTACGTTGTACACCGCGGCCAACCCGGCTCCGGCACCGCAGGCGACGATCAGGCGATGCATCTGCGGGTCGAGTCCAGCGCGCAGGGACAACCAGGTGGCGGCCAACGCCCCGACTTCCCGCGGCGCCACTTCACGGCCCAGGGGAGAACCCAGGGCCACGCTGATGATCTGCAGCAAGGCGTGGGCGAGCGTGGTCTTGGGTGGCATGATCGGCATCTTCTCCGACACCGCGTGCTTGATGCTCACCAGCGGCCTGCCGTAACGATAAATCGCCCACCAGCCCAATCCCGCCACCAGGCCGCACACCACCAGCACCAGCAGCCGCCGCTCAGGCGGCGCCGCCGTCACGCCCAGCAGGAAGGTTTCATGGCTGACCAGGCTGTCAAGGCTATAACCGTAGGCCAGGTGCTGGATACCATGCAGCAGCAACGCCAGCAACATCCCGCCCAAACCGGCACCGATGCCGGTCAGCACGACCACCAGGGCGAGAATCAAGGATGAGCGAAACGGGGTCGGCATAGGCAGCTCCAGGCAATGGCCCTGATTGTATAGCCGATAAATCGGCTGCCCTGGATGAAATGTATTGGCGCTGCAATGAACCGCACGCCTACAACATTCCATTACCTTTGCCTGTCCCGTTTTTGGCCGATGTGCCGTCACGTTCCCTTGTTATAGTTCGGGCCTTATCACTCGCCAGTCAGGGATCACTGCCATGTCCGAATACCAAGCTTTCGTCGTCGAACTCACCGGTAACGTTGCCCATGTGCAGATCAACCGCCCGGAAAAGATCAACGCGATGAACGCGGCGTTCTGGACCGAAATCATCGACATTTTCCAGTGGGTCGAAGACACCGACGCCGTGCGCGCCGTGGTGCTGAGTGGTGCCGGGAAGCATTTCTCTTCCGGCATCGACCTGATGATGCTGGCCTCGGTGGCCAATGAATTCGGTAAGGACGTGGGCCGCAACGCACGCTTGCTGCGCCGCAAGATCCTTGAGCTGCAAGCCTCGTTCAATGCGGTCGACAACTGTCGCAAGCCGGTGTTGGCGGCGATCCAGGGTTACTGCATCGGTGGCGCAATCGACCTGATCAGCGCCTGTGACATGCGCTACGCCGCCGAAGGCGCGCAATTTTCCATCAAGGAAATCGACATCGGCATGGCCGCTGACGTCGGCACCCTGCAGCGCCTGCCGCGTATCATCGGCGATGGGATGCTCCGTGAGCTGGCCTACACCGGCCGCCAGTTCGGCGCCGAGGAAGCGCGCAGCATCGGCCTGGTCAATCGCGTCTATCCCGATCAGGACAGCCTGTTGGCCGGGGTAATGGAGATTGCCCATGAAATCGCCGCCAAGTCGCCGATTGCCGTGGCCGGCACCAAGGCCATGATCAGCTACATGCGTGACCATACAGTCAATGACGGCTTGGAATACGTTGCCACCTGGAACTCGGCTATGTTGCAATCCAACGACCTGCGCGTGGCCATCGCGGCCCACATGAGTAAGCAGAAACCCGAATTCGTGGATTGACTGACATGACCCCAGGCTGGATTACCACAACGCTGCTGGACAACGACACCCCTGGCGGCTGGGCCGTCGCCCGCAGCCGCGACGGCTTTTTGCATGACACCAACGGCCCGTTGTTCCCCCGGGAATGGCTCAAGCGCCAGGACCTGTCGGTGTTTGCCGAGCACGGCATTGGCCACCTTGACGGCGAGCCGGTGTACCTGCTGGAACTCAATGCACCTGCTGAAGTGACGGGTTGCAGTTGGCAGGGGTTGCGCGGTTTCATGCTGCAAGGCGATCACACCCTTTACAAGGTGCTGGGCTACGCAGCGCAGATCGGCACTTGGGCGCGGGAACACCGGTTTTGTGGGAGTTGCGGCCAGGCCATGGTCCAGGTACCACGGGAGCGCGCGATGTACTGCCAGGCCTGTGACCTGCGCAGCTACCCGCGTATCTCGCCGAGCATGATCGTGTTGGTGACCCGTGGTGACGAGATCCTGCTGGCGCGTTCGCCACGCTTTGTCACGGGGGTGTACAGCACGTTGGCGGGGTTTGCCGAGCCGGGTGAGTCGGCCGAAGACTGCCTGATCCGCGAGGTGCGCGAGGAAGTGCAGGTGGAGGTCAAGAACATCCAGTACATGGGTAGCCAGTGCTGGCCGTTCCCCCATTCGATGATGCTGGGCTTTCATGCCGAGTACGCCGGGGGCGATATCGTGCCCCAGGCTGATGAGATCGAAGACGCGCAGTGGTTCAACATCCACGACTTGCCGCCGTTGCCGGCGTCACGTTCGATTGCGCGTTACTTGATCGACCTGTATTTGGCCCGCCGACTAGGTCACGCTGAACCAGTGCTGCCAGGCTAGGCGCACCGTCAGGCCGAGGACCACGGTGATGAACACCGGGCGAATGAATTTGGCGCCGCCGCTGATCGCGCTGCGTGCGCCAAAGAATGCGCCACACATCACCGACACGCCCATGGCCAGACCGACGATCCAGTCCACCGAACCATTGATGATGAACACCGTCAGCGCTCCCGCGTTGCTGACGAAGTTCATGCTGCGCGCCACACCGCTGGCTTTCACCAGGTCGATGGGGTGCAACAGCATCGTGCTCACGGTCCAGAACGCCCCGGTGCCGGGGCCGGCCACGCCATCGTAGAAGCCCAGGCCGAAGCCCTGGGTGGATTGCCATTTCTTCTTGATCGGTGCATCGGCGTCCACTGGCGCCTTGGGCGTGCCGCCGAACAACAGGTACACGCCACAGGCGAACACGATCACCGGCAGCATCTTGTTCAGGGTTTCAGCCGGCAGGTAATGGGCGACCACGGCGCCGGTCAGCGCACCGATCAGCGTGCCGACAATGGCATGCACCCACTGGCGCGGATGGAACAGCTTGCGCCGATAGAAGGTGAAACTGGCGGTGGCGGAGCCGAAGGTGGAACTGAGCTTGTTGGTGCCCAGTACCAGATGCGGCGGCATGCCGGCGGTGAGCAGGGCGGGCGTGGTGAGCAAGCCCCCGCCGCCGGCGATGGCATCGATGAAGCCGGCGATAAAAGCGACCGCCGCCAGGATGGCGAGGGTGGTGAGGTCTACGCTGAGTTCGAAGGGCATGGGTTGGGCTTATTATTGGCAGGGTGCGCAGCGAAGGGGCTGGGCGAACGGCCGCCATCTTACTCGCGGGGAGTCTGCAAATCCAAATGTGGGAGGGGGCTTGCCCCCGATGGCAGTGCTCCAGCTGACTCATCTTTAGCTGACCCACCGCTATCGGGGGCAAGCCCCCTCCCACATTTGAAGAGTGTTCACCGGGTCATTTGTGTGTTCCCAGCCACTCCAGTGCCGTGCGCCAGATACAAATCCCCAGGAAATACGCCGACATCACCGACCACAAGCCAAACGTCCACGGGTTGGTGTTCGGGTAATCCATCACCATCAAGAAGCTGCACAGCAACCAGATCGTGGTTACTGCAATATTGATCGGCATGAACCGCTTCACCCGGAACGGGTGCAGGAATTTCATCGGCGTCACGGTCAGCAGGGCCAGGCCGATCACGGTGAGCAAGGTGACCCAGGCTTCCGGCTGGATGATATAGACGCACAAGGCCACCACATTCCACGCGGCGGGGAAGCCGACGAAGTAGTTGTCCTTGCTCTTCATATTGACGTTGCAAAAGCAGAACAGCGACGACACCAGGATCACCGACACGGTAAACAGGTGGGTAAAGTCCGGCAGGTCGATATAGCGATAGATAAACAGGGCGGGGATAAACACGTAGGTGAGGTAATCGATCACCAGGTCCAACACCGAGCCGTCGAAGCTCGGCAGTACCGTGCTCACATTCACTCGTCGCGCCAGTGAGCCATCAACCCCGTCCACTACCAGCGCCAGGCCCAGCCACAGCAGGCAGGCCTTGGGTGAGTTTTCCAGCAGCGCCAGGGTGGCCAGGAAGGCCAATACCACACCGGTGGCGGTAAAGCCGTGGGCGCCCCAGGCTTTGAGTCTGGCTACATGCAGGGTCGATATCACGGGCGGTTCTCCAAAAGGTGAAACAGGGCAGCCGACGACGTGACGCCGTCGAGTCTGGCCGGGGAATGCAGGTATCGACCGGGAAGGGGGTAAGAAGGTTCACCACCCCGGTGTATCACTTAGCGTAGCAAGCGTAAGACATTTCGGCATCAGCCCTGGCGGAATACCAACGCCTTTAAGCCACTTTGCGCATCAATATCAGGAAATTCCGGCGGGTTTTGCAACCGCTCGACAAAACGCAGGCCCGGTGCTTCGCGGGTGACGCCGTCGATCAGGAAGTCTTCACCGAAGGCCGGGTCGTTCATGCACGCCAGTACGGTGCCCTGTGGCGTGAGCAGATCTGGCAGGCGGCGCAGTACGCGCTGGTAGTCCTTGGTCAACAGGAAGCTGCCTTTCTGAAACGACGGCGGATCGATGATCACTAAGTCGTAGGGGCCGTTGTTTGTGACCTTGGCCCAGGACTTGAACAGGTCGTGGCCCAGGAAGCTGACGTTGCTCAGGTCATGACCATTCAGGCGATGGTTGTCGCGGCCACGGCTCAGGGCGCCACGGGCCATGTCGAGGTTCACCACGTGGTCGGCGCCACCTTCGATGGCCGCCACCGAGAAGCCACAGGTGTAGGCAAACAGGTTGAGCACGCGCTGGCCCTTGGCCTGCTCACGCACCCAGTTGCGGCCGTAGCGCATGTCGAGGAACAGCCCGCTATTCTGTTTTTTACCCAGGTCGATCAGGTAGCGCAGGCCACCTTCGGTGATGGTCAACTCGTCGACAGGGTTGCCCGACAGCCATTCGGTGGTGCTTTGCGGGAGGTAACGGTGTTGCAGCGCGATGGTGTAGGTGCCGAACTCGGTTTGCAGCAGGTGCTTCAAGGCGTCCAGTTGTGCCGCGTCCGGTTCTTTGAACAACGCCACCAGCAGCACGCCTTGCAACCAGTCCACCGTCACTTGCTCAAGGCCCGGCCAGCAACGGCCACGGCCATGGAACAGGCGGCGAGTTTCAGCCGGTGGGGTCGCCAGGGCGGTGAGCAGGTGGGTGTGCAGGGTGGCGAGTGCGTCTGGGGTCATCGTTAAACGTCGGTCGTTGAGCGGGCGGCATTTTAAACACAATTGCGGGCTTTCGTCCTGCTTGAGCATAACGTGCTGCCAGAAGCAAAATTGGCAGTGATTCATGCTCAAAATTCAACGTCGAGCGCCTGATAACAGGCAAAAAATCCTCCAGCACCGACATAAACTGGAAAAAAAGCCCGGAGGTGCCCATGAACGGTTTCACGAATGCGGTGATTGATCAGCAAGAGTTGGATGAGTGGCGCGACGCCCTGGCGTCCCTGGTCACGCACGCCGGCCCGGCGCGGGCTCGGCAGATCCTCGACTTGCTGGCGCAGGATGCCAGTGCGCCGCATATCGATTGGAAACCGCACCACGGCACGGCCTACATCAATAGCATCAGCGTCGAGCAGCAACCGGCATTTCCCGGCGACCTCGCTACCGAAGAACGTCTGGCCTCGCTGGTGCGCTGGAACGCGTTGGCCATGGTGGTGCGGGCCAACCAGGCCTACGGCGAGCTGGGTGGCCATATCGCCAGTTACGCCAGCGCGGCGGACTTGTTCGAAGTCGGCTTCAACCACTTTTTTCGCGCCCGTAACGAGGGCTTCGGCGGCGATCTGGTGTTCTATCAGCCGCATTCCGCGCCAGGCATCTATGCTCGCGCGTTCCTTGAAGGGCGTTTGAGCGAAGACGACCTGGCGCACTATCGCCAGGAAATAGGTGGGACCGCGCAGGGCGCACGCGGCCTGTCCAGCTACCCGCACCCGTGGCTGATGCCCGACTTCTGGCAGTTCCCCACCGGTTCCATGGGCATCGGCCCCATCAGTTCAATCTTCCAGGCGCGCTTCATGCGCTACTTGCAGCACCGCAACTTGCAGGACACCACCGACCGTCACGTCTGGGGCGTCTTCGGCGACGGCGAGATGGACGAGCCGGAAAGCATGTCGGCCCTGACCCTGGCCGCTCGCGAAGGCCTGGACAACCTGACCTGGGTGGTCAACTGCAACCTGCAACGCCTCGACGGGCCGGTGCGCGGCAACGGGCGCATCATCGATGAGCTGGAGGCCTTGTTTGCCGGCGCCGGCTGGAACGTGATCAAGTTGGTGTGGGGCTCGGACTGGGATGCGTTACTGGCCAAGGACGCTGACGGTTCGCTGGTCAACATTTTGTCCAACACGGTTGACGGTCAATTTCAGACCTTCGCCGCCAAGGATGGCGCCTACAACCGCGAACACTTCTTCGGCCAGAGCGAGTCCCTGGCCCGGCTGGTCGAGGGCATGAGCGATGAGCAGATCAACCGCCTCAAGCGCGGCGGCCACGACATGGTGAAGATCCACGCCGCCTACCACGCCGCACGGCGGGTCAAAGGCAAACCCACGGTGATCCTGGCCCAGACCAAAAAGGGCTTTGGCATGGGCGAGGCCGGGCAGGGCAAGATGACCACCCACCAGCAGAAGAAGTTGGACCGCGATGCGTTGATCGCCTTCCGCAATCGCTTCCAATTGCCGCTGACCGATGAACAGACCGAATCCCTGAGCTTTTTCAAACCGGCCGAGGACAGCCTGGAGTTGCGCTATCTGCACCAGCGTCGCACGGCGTTGGGCGGCTACGTGCCTAGTCGCAGCCAGGTCGCCGCCCCGGTCAGCGTGCCGGCCGTATCGGGTTATGCCGCCTTCGCCACGGCTGCCGACGGCAAGGAAATGTCCACCACCATGGCCTTCGTGCGCATGTTGACCAACCTGCTCAAGGACAAGGCGCTGGGGCCGCGCATCGTGCCTATCGTGGCAGATGAAGCGCGCACGTTCGGCATGGCCAACCTGTTCAAGCAGATCGGCATTTATTCCAGTGTCGGCCAGCGCTACGAACCGGAAGACATCGGCTCGATCCTCAGCTACCGCGAAGCCACCGACGGGCAGATCCTGGAGGAGGGCATCAGCGAAGCCAGCGCCATCAGTTCCTGGGTTGCGGCGGCCACCAGCTATTCGGTGCATGGCCTGCGCATGTTGCCGTTCTACATCTATTACTCGATGTTCGGCTTCCAGCGCGTCGGCGACCTGATCTGGGCCGCCGCTGACCAACGTGCCCGTGGCTTCCTGCTCGGCGCCACCGCCGGACGCACCACCCTGGGTGGCGAGGGCTTGCAGCACCAGGACGGCAGCAGCCACCTCACCGCGGCCACCGTGCCCAACTGCCGCGCCTACGACCCGGCGTTCGCCGGGGAATTCGCGGTGATCCTCGACCACGGCATGCGCCAGATGCTCGAACACGATGTGGACGAGTTCTACTACGTGACCCTGATGAACGAAAACTACCCGCAGCCCAGCCTGTCGGAAGGGGTTGAAGCGGCGATCATCAAAGGCATGTACCGCCTGCAAGGCGCGGTCGATGCCCAGGTGCGCCTGCTCGGGGCTGGCACGCTGGTACGCGAGGCGCAAGCGGCGGCACAGTTGCTGGCGGATGATTGGCAGGTGACGAGCGACGTGTTCAGCGTCACCAGTTTCAGCGAGCTGGCGCGGGATGCGCGGGAGGTGGAACGCTGGAACCGCTTGCATCCGCAGGCCGTTGCGCGGATCAGCCATGTGAATGAATGCTTGCCCAAAGGCGTGCCGGTGATTGCGGTGACTGACTATGTGCGGGCAGTACCGCAGATGATTGGCGCTTACCTGGATTCCAGCTACACCGTGCTGGGGACGGACGGCTTTGGGCGCAGTGATACGCGGGCGGCGCTGCGGGATTTCTTTGAGGTGGACCGCCACCACATTGTGCTGGCGGCGCTGACGGCGTTGGTGAAGCAGGGGCGTCTGGAGGCGCGGGTGTGCCAGGAGGCGATTGAGCGTTATGACCTGCAGGCCGAACGCGCAGCCTCCTGGAATTGCTGAGTTAAAAACTGGCTATCAGTGGAGGCCCAAAAGCCTCCCTGATAAACCCCGGTGCGATATACCGCTCGTAATGCGCCTCGGACAGCAGGAAAAACTCCCGGTCAATCGCATCCCGCAGATCCGCCAGGCTGCGCTCGCGAAACTCCGGCAGCAACGCCAGCCCATACGCGTCCAGCTTGGAAATCACCCGCGCACCCCGGGCAATCAGCTGATACGCCCAGCAATAGGCCGACTGGTGCGGCATGAAACGGATCTTGCGAGTCTCAAGCTGCTGGCGCAGCAGGTGCGCATCAAACACCTCCAACTTGCTGGCCATGACCTGTACCAGCAATTGCTCCAGGCGCAGCCAAACCGCCTGTTTCTCGTCGGCGTTGTAGCCGTTCCACTGGATCACTTCATGGTGGTAACGCTTGCAGCCCCGGCAGACCAGGTCCCCGTAAACGGTGGAACACAGGCCGACGCAGGGGGTCTTGATGGTTTGATTGGGCATAAAAACTATTTAACGGGTATCAACACCAAACCTGTAGGAGCTGGCTTGCCGGCGAAGGCGCCCGCATGATCGCCATCGCCGGCAAGCCAGCTCCTACACGTTAGTCCCAGCTCAGCGCGCCGCCGGTCTGATACTCGATCACACGGGTTTCGAAGAAGTTCTTCTCTTTCTTCAAGTCCATGATTTCGCTCATCCACGGGAACGGGTTAGTTGTCCCCGGATACTCTTCTTTCAGACCAATCTGCGACAGACGACGGTTGGCGATGAACTTGAGGTAGTCCTCCATCATCGCCGCGTTCATGCCCAGCACACCGCGTGGCATGGTGTCGCGCGCGTATTCGATCTCCAGCTGAGTCCCTTGCAGGATCATCTGGGTCGCTTCTTCCTTCATCTCGGCATCCCACAGGTGTGGGTTTTCGATTTTGATCTGGTTGATCACGTCGATACCGAAGTTCAGGTGCATCGACTCGTCACGCAGGATGTACTGGAACTGCTCGGCCACGCCGGTCATTTTGTTGCGACGGCCCATGGACAGGATCTGGGTGAAGCCGCAATAGAAGAAGATGCCTTCCAGCACGCAGTAGTAGGCGACCAGGTTGCGCAGCAGCTCTTTGTCGGTCTCGACGGTGCCGGTTTCGAACTTCGGATCGGAGATCGAACGGGTGTACTTCAGGCCCCAGGCGGCTTTCTTAGCGACCGATGGGATCTCGTGGTACATGTTGAAGATCTCGCCTTCATCCATGGCCAACGATTCGATGCAGTATTGGTAGGCGTGGGTGTGGATCGCTTCTTCGAAGGCCTGGCGCAGGATGTACTGGCGGCACTCCGGGTTGGTGATCAGGCGGTACACGGCCAGCACCAGGTTATTGGCGACCAGGGAGTCGGCGGTGGAGAAGAAGCCCAGGTTGCGCATGACGATGCGACGCTCGTCGTCGGTCAGGCCTTCAGGGTTTTTCCACAGCGCGATGTCGGCGGTCATGTTGACCTCTTGCGGCATCCAGTGGTTGGCGCAGCCGTCGAGGTACTTCTGCCAGGCCCAGTCGTACTTGAAGGGTACGAGCTGGTTGAGGTCGGCGCGGCAGTTGATCATGCGCTTTTCGTCAACGGCGACACGGGCGGCGGAGCCTTCCAGCTCGGCGAGGCCTTCGGCGACGTCGAGTTTGTCGAGGGCGGCCTTGGCGCG
>NZ_AYTD01000015.1 GCF_000503215.1 Pseudomonas canadensis
AGCAGCTGATGTCGTCGATTAAGGAGGTGATCCAGCCGCAGGTTCCCCTACGGCTACCTTGTTACGACTTCACCCCAGTCATGAATCACACCGTGGTAACCGTCCTCCCGAAGGTTAGACTAGCTACTTCTGGTGCAACCCACTCCCATGGTGTGACGGGCGGTGTGTACAAGGCCCGGGAACGTATTCACCGCGACATTCTGATTCGCGATTACTAGCGATTCCGACTTCACGCAGTCGAGTTGCAGACTGCGATCCGGACTACGATCGGTTTTATGGGATTAGCTCCACCTCGCGGCTTGGCAACCCTCTGTACCGACCATTGTAGCACGTGTGTAGCCCAGGCCGTAAGGGCCATGATGACTTGACGTCATCCCCACCTTCCTCCGGTTTGTCACCGGCAGTCTCCTTAGAGTGCCCACCATTACGTGCTGGTAACTAAGGACAAGGGTTGCGCTCGTTACGGGACTTAACCCAACATCTCACGACACGAGCTGACGACAGCCATGCAGCACCTGTCTCAATGTTCCCGAAGGCACCAATCTATCTCTAGAAAGTTCATTGGATGTCAAGGCCTGGTAAGGTTCTTCGCGTTGCTTCGAATTAAACCACATGCTCCACCGCTTGTGCGGGCCCCCGTCAATTCATTTGAGTTTTAACCTTGCGGCCGTACTCCCCAGGCGGTCAACTTAATGCGTTAGCTGCGCCACTAAAAGCTCAAGGCTTCCAACGGCTAGTTGACATCGTTTACGGCGTGGACTACCAGGGTATCTAATCCTGTTTGCTCCCCACGCTTTCGCACCTCAGTGTCAGTATTAGTCCAGGTGGTCGCCTTCGCCACTGGTGTTCCTTCCTATATCTACGCATTTCACCGCTACACAGGAAATTCCACCACCCTCTACCATACTCTAGTCAGTCAGTTTTGAATGCAGTTCCCAGGTTGAGCCCGGGGATTTCACATCCAACTTAACAAACCACCTACGCGCGCTTTACGCCCAGTAATTCCGATTAACGCTTGCACCCTCTGTATTACCGCGGCTGCTGGCACAGAGTTAGCCGGTGCTTATTCTGTCGGTAACGTCAAAACACTAACGTATTAGGTTAATGCCCTTCCTCCCAACTTAAAGTGCTTTACAATCCGAAGACCTTCTTCACACACGCGGCATGGCTGGATCAGGCTTTCGCCCATTGTCCAATATTCCCCACTGCTGCCTCCCGTAGGAGTCTGGACCGTGTCTCAGTTCCAGTGTGACTGATCATCCTCTCAGACCAGTTACGGATCGTCGCCTTGGTGAGCCATTACCTCACCAACTAGCTAATCCGACCTAGGCTCATCTGATAGCGCAAGGCCCGAAGGTCCCCTGCTTTCTCCCGTAGGACGTATGCGGTATTAGCGTTCGTTTCCGAACGTTATCCCCCACTACCAGGCAGATTCCTAGGCATTACTCACCCGTCCGCCGCTCTCAAGAGAAGCAAGCTTCTCTCTACCGCTCGACTTGCATGTGTTAGGCCTGCCGCCAGCGTTCAATCTGAGCCATGATCAAACTCTTCAGTTCAAACATCTTTGGGTTTTTAAGAAACCCTAAACTTGGCTCAGCAATCGTTGGTTACATCTTTGATTTCTCGCGGAGTAACTTGTGATGCTGATAATCTTGTTGACTATCAGTCTGACTCCACAAGCACCCACACGAATTGCTTGATTCAGTTGTTAAAGAGCGGTTGGTTAAGATCTTTCATCTCAACCGAGGCGCGCATTCTACAGCAGCCTCATTTGCTGTCAAGTGATTATTTTTAGAAGCTTTCGAAGATTTCTTCAACAACTTCAACCACTTGCGCTTCCGATCTCTCGTCAGCGGGAGGCGAATAATACAGCTTTAAAATTCGTGGTCAACCCCTGCATGGAAATTCTTTTTTACTTACCGAAGAGCTCAGGTTGCCACTCTGAAAATGTCCGAGGCCTGTACAACATCTCCGGGCAGCACGGTCAGAAGGTGAGCTTGAAACGCGTCATGAAGTTCCGCGGCGCGCCATAAGCATTCCAGTTGCCTGCCTACGCATAGTAGTAGCCCCAGGTCTTTTTTTTCCGCCACGGAACAGGGATCATCGCCCTCCCCTACTATCCCCAAAGACGCCGAGGAACCGAGACCATGGAATTGACGCTGGAAGCGGCTGCGCTCTTTGCACTGAAGCTGGTGCACGAGACGGAAGGCGGCAGCACGGTTTTACGGGATGATCCGGTGATGGAGGGGTATGACCGCGAAGTGTTTGGGTTGTTGGTGCGGCAGGGGGATTTGGCTGGGATTCAGTTGAAGCTCAATGAATGCCTGAAGTTGGCGCTAGACTCCCTGGGCGGCGCCGATACTGTGCTGGGTCGCGAACTGCAACGGCTGGCGGTGGATGTGCGCCAAGCGTCGACACTGAATGAACTCAATGCCCCGCTCAGCGCACTCAAGGACTATCTGAAAGCCGTCCTATAAAGAACAACTTACCGCCGCCCTTCCACCGCCATCCGCACCGCCAACCCCATCAACACCGACCCCATCAACCAACGCTGCACCACCTGCCACCCCGGTCGGGTGACGAAAAACACCGCGATGGATCCCGCCATGGAGGCAATCACCGCATTGACGCTCACGCTGATAAAAATCTGCGTAAAACCCAGCACCAGCGATTGCACCAGCACACTGCCATGACCGTTCGGGTCGATGAATTGGGGCAGCAATGACAAATACATCACCGCCACCTTGGGGTTCAGCAGGTTGGTGACCAGGCCCATGGTGAACAGCTTGCGCGGACTGTCCTTGGGCAGGTCCCGCACCTGAAAGGGTGAACGCCCACCCGGCCGGATCGCCTGCCAAGCCATATACGCCAGGTACATCGCCCCGCCGAAGCGCAGCGCGTCGTAGGCAAACGGCACCGCCATCACCAACGCCGTGATCCCCAGCGCCGCGCACAGCATATAAACCAGAAACCCCAACGCCACGCCGCCCAGTGAGATCAATCCGGCCGTGCGCCCTTGGCAGATCGAGCGGGAAATGAGGTAGATCATATTCGGGCCGGGTGTGAGCACCATGCCGAGTGATATCAGCGCATAGGCCAGCCAATTGGAGAGTTCAGGCATGATGGGGCTCCGTTTTTGAAACATCTGGCCAAGGTTGTAAGGTTGGCCGCCATGGTAGGGCGTTCAAAATGCCCGTGTTAGATACAGATCCGCGAGCAAAACGGCATACACCCAAGAGGCAGGCCCATGATCGATTTCAACAACAACGGTTTCTTCAAACTCAAGCAAAACAACGAATACGCCGAACGCGTCGCCGACCTGCTGCTGGACGGTGAAGAAGTGGTGGATGCGTACAAGGCCATGCGTGATGGGGTGGTGTTTACCACCAAGCGGATTATCGCGGTGAATGTGCAAGGGATTACCGGCAGCAAGAAGGACTTCACGTCGCTGCCGTACAAGAACATCGTCGCTTATTCGGTGGAGACGTCCGGGACGTTTGATCTGGACTCGGAGTTGGAGATTTACTTTTCTTCGCTGGGCAAGGTGAAATTCGAATTTACTGGGAGGACCTCGATTGTCGAAATTTCACGGTTGATTTCCAAGCACCTGCTGACCTGATCAACCTGCAGAAACAGACGCCTTCACTCAAGCGTCAGTCCACTTTTCCCACATCAATCACCGATTGATGCCGACATAAGGTTTTAACTACCCCTCGTACGCTCACTCTCTCCCACAAGGAAGTGAGCCGACATGTCAGAACGCTTTTACCCACCCACAGAAGAAGAGTTAAGCAAGCGACGGATCCTGACCCCGCAACCATCGCGTGCGCCTTATTCGCCGTCTGTTGATTACTTCGAGGCATCCCCTGCCCCGCCACCCGCGATAGCCAAACCTCCCGGCTGCGTCTTTATCAAACCCTGCCAACTGCCTGACGGCATCACTCATTACTTCAACCCCGCCGGTTATGTCCCACTGGAGTTGATCAAGGAGTACAGCCATTTAAGCCTGTTGGGTGGGCGTGAAGTGGACAGCCGGGGGACGGTTGTCTTACGCAAGATCAGTGGTAGCGCTTTGCCTGCTGGGTTGGGGCAATTGGCATTGCGTTCGGCGGTTCTGGAGTCGGCGGCCACTGCCGTCGTGTCCGCTGCTGGTGGATTGTTGACAGGTTTGGTGGCTCTGGCTTGGCCGTCGGAATTGGGCGATAGCGCGCTCTACAGCGAAGCGCAATTGCGCTCGATGCAGCGGGCGCGTTCGCAGATGCGGCTGCATGTCGAACAAAGGGAGGACGGCACGCTCAAGGGGTATGGGTTTTACACAGGCAATAACCCTGACTGGCAGATGATTGATGTGGTGCAGTTTCAAAGCCGTGGCGATCAGTTTGTGGCGGATCTGGGTGAGGGTGTGGAGCTGATCTGGACACCTGCCGTTGATCCAGGTGACACGTTAGGTATTCCGGCGTTGGAGGCTGCGCCGCAAGCGCCGGTGATCTGGATTTATCCGCCGACGGAGAAGGCGGCGCAGATTCTGGTGAACCCGATTTACCCGCCGGAGTATCGGGATTTTATTCTGGTGTTCCCGGTGGAGTCGGGGGTTCGGCCGCTGTATGTGGTAATCAATAATCCAAGGAAAGGGCTCAAAAACCCAGACCATGATTACTTCCCTGCGCCCGAAATCGAAAACATAACAGGCTTCCCAGGTCTGATTCCGCAAAAACCTGTGACACCAAGAAGAGGTGGAGCAGGCTTACGTGAACGCTGGATAGACGCAAAAGGAAGAAAGATATTTGAATGGGATTCCAAGAAAGGCGAGCTGGAAGTCTATCGGAACAGTGATCTAGAACACCTTGGCGCGTTTGACCCTTACACCGCCGAACGTCGAGGCCCGGCGGACCCGAAACGTCGAATCTACAGATAACGAGGAACTCGGAAAATGGTGATGAAAATCAAATTACGATGGTACGAAAAGCACAGCAATGACTTGAAAGCGCATGAGTACTCAGCGGACATCGAAGATTCAGACGGTGTTTTTGAAGCGTTGGATTTAGCTGAAGAAACTGCGATATATGCAGATGTATTCAACGTATTGCCTAAGTGGCTAGCGATTATTCAACCTTACTTCCAACACATGATTGAACCCGACCACTTCGATTATCAAATCTCCTTCCGCTACCAAGGCGCCTGGCCACCACCTCCCAAGCAACCTAACAAGGAGTTTTGATGCAATGAGACCTGTACTGCAGAAGCCCCTCCTCTACCGCTCAGTCAACACCCGAACCCATGGCGTACGCCACGGGAGTTGCAGCGCTTACCGATACGAACGCCACAGCAAAAAGGCACAGCGCGCACTATCAACCCGTGGCTCAATGCACAGCCATCATCAGCACGGGCTTGATTACACCCCGCTATTCCGCTTCCTCTTATCCAAAGTCGGTCATCAATGGGATAACGTTTTCAGCGAAGCCAACGCCCGTCTGGATCGTCCGGATCCTGTGTTCTGGATGGTTGCGCTACATGAAAGCGACAAGCGGGACTACGTAGTATTGGATGAAAATAGCTATTACAGCGGCTTATGTGTCGACGAAGCGGGCCTGCTGCAAAAGGTCAATCCACAGCTGACGCCCGAGCAGATGAACCCCGTTTGCGATGGCTACACCCACACCTTCAACGGTGTGGTATTCGCCCAGCCTTTGCCACGCAAACGGAGGCCAACGCCCACCATCACCCCTCCTTCACCTCAGTCCCCGCCCCCCCGATCAACACCGATTCCCCGGATCCGTAATATCAAACACCTGCAGCGCACACGCTGTTAAGCCGGAACTGGAACTCCACCCAATACACCTTGGCCTTCTGCGGGCTGAACGTGCTCATCACTGGCCCGCAGCTGTAGTAAGTCCCATTGCCCTGGCTTCTCGCCGAGCTGAACACGATGAGTTTCTTGCCAGGATCCGCCTGTATATCCAATTGAGGAAACCGATTGAACCCCGCGCTCGCCACCGTCTGGTTGACCTTGGCAATCCAGTTGAAGACCTTGGCCGAACAACACTCCTAAGAGTTTCAACGCCGGTAAGGGCTGACCCGAGGGCTGTATGAGAGTGCGCGAATGATCACTTAGGCTGGAAGGTTTCCAGGTACGCCAGGATGTTTTCGATTTTCTCCTGATCACTAATGCCCCAGAAGATCATCCGCGTGCCACTCACCACCTTCTTCGGTGCCTCGATGTAGGCAGCGAGTTTGTCCCGGGTCCAGACCACGCCGGAGTTTTTCATCGCGTCGGAATACTGGTAGTCCGTGGTGGTCCCGGCGGGTCGGCCGATGATGCCGTTGAGTTCTGGCCCGAACCCACCTCGCGCACCTTCACCGATGCTGTGGCAACCGCCGCAGGTCTTGGTGAAGAGCTTGCCACCGGCCTCGGCGTCGCCGGCTGCGAAGGCAGGGCTTGTGGTGAGAATCAGGGCGAGGGTCATCAAAGCGCGGTACTTCATGGGGACTCCATTTCAAGCGTTGCGGCGACAAAGGTCGAGGTAATTATGCCGGTACTAAAGGCCTTTCCCCCAGCCGTTCAACCAGGCGTACCAGGTAACCGTCCGGGTCTTGCACAATGAACTGGCGCTGCCCGGCCTCTACATCGCCCGCGCGGTACCAGGCTTGCTCAACATCCTTGAATAGCGGCCAGTCAACAAGGGCCAAACGTTGCAAAATCGGCGCGACGACGGGTACGTCGATCTGCAGGTTGATACCTCGTCCGAAAGGTCGATCCAAAGATGCGGTCAACCATTGCCCGGCGTTGGGGTCGTATTGCTCCAGCATGATTTGCGCGCCATTCAGGTCGAGGTATGCAAAGCCTTCCTCAACGCGCTGGTAAGCCAGGGTGAAACCCAACTTGTGCACCCAGAAATCCAGACTGGCACTGAGGGTCGTAACGATCAGTTCTGGAACCATAGGGTTACGAATAAACATGTCAATCCTTGAGCACGTAGAAGCAAGCCCCGCACTTTACCGGATAGTGCCTCTAAAACGACCATCCATCGCCCCATAGATATCCAATCGAACCTATATAGACGTGTTCTACTCCACCTCTATGAACCCTGATGGTGGAGTAAGGATCATGGCTCAGCCATCGATTTTAGTGCTGGAAGACGACGAGATCATTCGATCATTGATGGTGGATGTACTGGAGGATTTCGGCGCGCTGGTGACGTCGTTTCCTTCGGCGGATGAAGGGATGATTTACCTGGAACGGGGCGATGACCCGGTGGACTTGATTGTCAGTGATATCCAGATGCCGGGGTTGCTCAATGGTTATGACTTGAGTCGGGTAGTCGCCCATCGTTGGCCGAGCGTGCCGGTGGTGCTGACGTCGGGTAATACCAGGCTGGCGGCTCAGTTGGGGGGATCCGTGCGCTTTCTGCCCAAGCCGTGGAGCAGAGAACACCTGATTGAATGCGTGAAAACTGCCCTGACCCAACAGGGGTTGTCCATGCATTAATAGCATCACGACATCACTGAAACCGAACTTCGCGACAAGCCCTGCGGTCATTAATGAGGCAAGGAGCGACTTTTCTGATCCGCTGGTCAGCCTTTTCGCCTTGTGCGTACAGATGAAGGCTTTGAGGTGTGTAGAATCGTCGCCCATTTCGACGCGTCATTCATGGCCGAGAGGCCCACAGTTCGAGCTCATTGAATGCATTCACAGGCCCATGACGTTGGTGCGCCCTCATTGCTGGAAGCGTTGCGCACAGGCACGGCCCTGTTGCATGTGGCGCTGGAAAAGCGCCTGCCGTTTTTCTCAGAACGACTGGATGCCGATTGGTACGTGCGCTTGCTCGAGGCGTACTACGGGTTTTATCAGCCGACGGAGTCCGCCCTGTATGACAGTGGCTTGATCCCAGATGGATTCGACACAGCGCTGCGTGTGAAAACACCCACGTTGGTGTGCGATCTCAATGCGTTGGGCCTGGATGCCCCGGCCATCAACACCCTGCCCCGTTGTACTGAACTACCAACCTTCAATACCCCCGCCGCCTGCCTCGGTGCTCTGTATGTACTGGAAGGCGCGACCCTGGGCGGCCAGGTATTGCGTCGGGAAATGACTCAGCGCCTGAACGTAAACGCCGACAACGGTGGTGCATTTCTCAATGTGTACGGAGCCGAAACCGGTCGGCGCTGGAAAGATTTTCTCGACTACCTGGGCGTCCAGCCACTGGACGCGCCAGCCAGGCAGCGCGCAGTAGACGCTGCCCGATCAACATTCAGCTGCTTTGAGCATTGGCTCGACAGCCAGGAGGTACTGCTATGAAACCCGAAGATTTTGAAGAGCTGCTTGCCAACTGTGCCGACGAGCCCATCCGTTTTCCTGGAGCGATCCAGCCCCACGGTGTGCTGCTGACGTTGTCGGAGCCGGACCTGAACATCATCCAGGTCAGCGCCAACATCGGCATTTTGTTCGGCCATGCCCCCGAGGCGCTGCTGGGCCAGCCACTGCACACGTTGGTAGGCGCGGAGCACGCCAAGGCGGTTGCCGTCATGGCCGAAAACCATACGTTCTTCGATGCCCCCCCTTTGCATGTCACATTCAACGGCGCGGAATTCGAAGGTCTGCTGCATCGCCATCAAAATGTGCTGGTGCTGGAGTTCGAACCGCTGCTCAAGGATTTCCGCCCGCGGGCGCTGAATGGTCGCACCAGTGACCTGGGCAAAATGCTGCAGCGCTTGCAGTCGGCGAAAACCCTGCAAGCGCTGTACGAAATCAGCGTGAATGAAATCCAGGCCATGACCGGGTACGACCGGGTACTCATCTATCGCTTCGAAGACGAAGGCCATGGCCAAGTGATCGCCGAAGCGTCGGCGCCGTCCATGGAGCTGTTCAACGGGCTGTTCTTCCCTGCGTCCGACATCCCGGAGCAAGCCCGCGAGCTGTATCGCACCAATTGGCTACGCATCATCCCGAACGCGGCCTACGAGCCCGTGCCACTGCTGCCCAAGCTGCGCCCGGACACCGGCCAGCCGTTGGACTTGAGCTTCGCCACACTGCGCAGCGTGTCGCCGATTCATTGCCAGTACATGCAGAACATGGGCGTGTTGTCGTCCATGAGTATCTCGCTGATGAAGGGCGACAGGCTGTGGGGCCTGATTAGTTGCGGCAACCGTGAGCCGTTGCTGGTGCCTAATGACCTGCGTACGGCCTGCCAAACCATCGGCCAGGTGTTGTCGTTGCAGATCAGCGCCATGGAAGCCCTGGACCTGAGCCGTCAGCGTGAAGAGAAAGTCGAGGCCCTGGCCTTACTGGATCAGGCGATGAAGCGCTCGGAAGCAAACGTGTTCGACGGCCTGGCCCAGCAAGGTCAGTTGCTGATGGACCTGACCCTGTCCGGCGGCGTGGCGATCATCGAAGACAAGCAACTGCACCGCTACGGAAACTGCCCGGAGCCGGCGCAGATCCGTGCTTTGCACAAGTGGCTGCAAGAGGGTGGCGAGCCGGTGTTCTCCAGCCATAACCTGTCGTCGGTGTACCCGCCGGCCGCCGAGTTTCAGCAGGTAGCCAGTGGGGTGCTAGCCATGAGCCTGCCCAAGCCTGTGGATAACGGCGTGCTGTGGTTCCGCCCGGAGGTGAAGGAGAACATCAACTGGAGCGGCGATCCGAAAAAACCGCTGGACCTGGAAAACTCCGACGCCGGCTTGCGCCTTCGCCCACGCACCTCGTTTGAAATCTGGAAGGTGGAGATGGCCGGCATCTCCACCAAGTGGAGCCATGGCGACCACTTTGCAGCCAATGACCTGCGCCGCTCGGCCCTGGAAAACGACCTGGCGCGCCAGGTGCTGCGCGAACAACAAGCCGTGCGCGCCCGCGACGAACTGGTGGCGGTGGTGTCCCATGACCTGCGCAACCCGATGACAGTGATCTCCATGCTGTGCGGCATGATGCAGAAGGCCTTCAGTTCAGATGGCCCCCACACTTCGCGGCGGATTTCCTCGGCCATCGACACCATGCAACAGGCCGCCGGGCGCATGAATGTGTTGCTGGAAGACTTGCTCGACACCTCGAAAATCGAGGCCGGGCGTTACGTGGTGCGGCCAGTGATCCTGGATGTGAGCCAGATTTTCGACGAGGCCTACTCGTTGCTGGCCCCCCTGGCGATGGAGAAAGGCATCGATCTGTCGTTCAACGCCGAACCGGGCCTGCAAATCAATGCCGACCCGGAGCGTCTGTTCCAGGTGCTGTCGAACCTGATCGGCAATGCCATCAAGTTCACCCCGCGCCAGGGCAATATCGGTATCAGCGCCATGAGCAATGGCGAAGAAATCGTGTTCTCGGTGCGCGACTCCGGCGAAGGTATTGCACCGGAGCAACTGCCTCACGTGTTCGATCGCTACTGGACGCAAACAGAAAACAACCCGACCGGCAGCGGGCTGGGACTGTACATCACGCAAGGCATCGTCCAGGCCCATGGCGGCAAGATCGTTGCCGAGAGTGAGGTGGGGCGCGGCAGTGAGTTCCGGTTCACAGTGCCGAAGGTGATTGACGACTCGCATACCTGACGGACCTTGGGTTAAACAGGTAACACCACCACCGCCTCCACCCCCCCACCCTGGCGCTCGGCCAGGGTCAAGGTGCCGCCATGTTCCAACACAATCGCCCGAGCGGTGGAGAGTCCCAAGCCGACACCGCCCGTGCTTTTGTTGCGTGACCCTTCAAGGCGATAGAACGGCAGGAACACCTGCTCACGATGCTCAACGGGAATGCCTGGCCCGCGATCCAGTACGCGAACCACCACCTCTCCATTTTTTTGCTGCAATTCGATCTCCGGCGCGGTGCCGTAGTGAATCGCGTTGTCCATCAGGTTGGTCATCACGCGCTTGAGGCCCAACGGTCGGCCGAAGTACACCAGGCGCGGCGGGCCGCGAAAGGTCAGGTCAATGGCCTGGTCGCGGTAGTCGTCGATCAGGGTTTGCAGCAATTCCGCGAGGTCCAGTTGGGTGGCTTGTTCCAGGCGGGCATCGTCGCGGAAGAATTCCAGCGCGGTGTTGATCATGGCCTGCATTTCATCCACATCGCGAAACAGCTTTTGCTGTTGATCAACATCCTCGATGAACTCACCACGCAGGCGCAGGCGGGTCAACGGCGCGCGCAAGTCGTGGGAAATGGCCGCGAGCATTTGGGTGCGGTCCTGGATGAAATGCCGCAACTGCGCCTGCATGCTGTTGAAAGCGAGGATCGCCTGGCGGATTTCGTGCGGGCCGACCGGCTCGATGGGCGGTGCCCGAAAGTCGGCACCAAAGCGCCGCGCGCCCTGAGTGAAGTGCTGCAGAGGGCGGGCCAGGCGGCGGGTCGCGACCAGGGTGACCAGCGCGGTCGATATCAGCACCAGCAACACCACGATCAGGCTGCGTGCACCATCGTCCAAACCCCAACTGCGCGACGGCGCGCTGAACATCAGCCAGGAGCGGTCAGCCAATTGCACCAGCAGCGCATAGCGGCCGTTGCCGCCGGGCCAGTCAGACGGCTCATACGCCTCCATCGGACGAGGTGGCCCTTGGAGCAGGTGCTTGAACACCTGCTCGCCCGAGTGGAAATCAGGGTCGGCCAGAACGGGTAACCCCAATGCCTGGCGCTGCGCGGCCCAGGTCACCCTGAACGTTTCGTCACCTACCGCTTGGGCCAGACGTGGACGTTGCGACGGGTCGGAGGCCTCGACCACGCGCACGACGACGGCGATCCTTTCCAACAATCCGATTTCAGTCAGCGGTGGTCGCGCCCACACACCTGCCATTTGCACAAACAAAGCGTTGAACGCCAATGCAGTCAACATCGCAATCAGAATGGTCAGGGCGATCCAGCGCGCCACAGTATCGCGTGGGCGCCTCATGAGCGGGTCACACTGGCGGTGAATTGGTAGCCACCGTTGCGCACCGTGCGAATCATCGCCGGGCGCTTGGTATCGAATTCCAGCTTGCGGCGCAGGCGGCTCACTTGCACGTCAACGCTGCGGTCGAATGCATCATGACTGTGGCCACGCGCCAGGTTCAGCAATTGCTCGCGACTGAGCACCCGTTGGGGGTGTTCGACAAACACCAGCAGCAGGTCGAACTCGCCGGATGACAATGGGATCATCACCTGATCCGGCGAGCGCAATTCGCGGCGCGTGAGGTCCAGTTGCCAGCCGGCAAAACGGATCAGCGGGCGCGCGGCATCGCCCAAGGGCGGCCGGCTCTCCCCCGCCCGGCGCAACACCGCGCGCACTCGGGCCAGCAATTCACGCGCGTCGAAAGGCTTGCTCAGGTAATCATCGGCGCCCATTTCCAGGCCCACCACACGGTCGCTGAGTTCACCCATAGCGGTGAGCATGATCACTGGCGTGGCGTATTGCTGGCGCAGGCGCTGGCACAGCAGCAGGCCGTTGTCGCCGGGGAGCATCAGGTCGAGGATGATCAGGTCGGCGGGCTGGCGCTCCATGGCCGCCCACAGCTCGATGCCACTGGCCACGGTCTCGACCGCATAGCCGTGTTGCAGGAAAAATTTCTTCAGCAGGGCGAGGACTTCAAGGTCATCGTCCACGATCAACAGGTTGCTCACCGACGGTCTTCACTGGGCTGGGACAAGGTGCCATCTAAAACCATTCGGCGCGGCTCGTCATATATTTCAACCGTGCAATAAAGCGTCACCGGCGCAATAAACCAGACATCTTTGCGCAAGACGGCAGTGCCAGCATCGGCTTCCTTTTTGCGGAGACCGTCCCCCATGCGCTCGCTAACCTACCCCCAACATCTGGCCCGCCAGGCCGTGCTGTTGCTGACTGTGTCCTACCTGACGGGCTGTGCGAGCCCGGCGCCCGTAACGCCCGCCACGCAGTGCGCACAGGTGAACTACCCGGTGTATGACCCGGCGGAACCGGTCAACCGCGGGGTGTTTGCATTCAACCGTGCGGTGGACGACTACGCACTGGCTCCCGTAGCCCGCGGCTACCGTTACCTACCGGATTTTTTCCAGCAGGGTGTGCATAACTTCGCGAGCAACTTCAGCGAGCCAAAGGTGTTTATCAACGATCTGCTGCAAGGCAACCCGCGACGCTCGGTCAATACCCTGGGGCGTTTCGCAGTGAACACGACGGTAGGCGTGGTGGGGCTGTTTGATGTGTCAGATAGCCTGGGCATCCCGCGCCACACAGCTGACTTCGGCCAGACATTCGGCGTGTGGGGCATGGGTAACGGCCCCATTGTCGAGTTGCCATTGCTGGGCACCAGCAACAGCCGGGACGCTGCGGGCAAGGTCTTGAGTTTCCTGGTTTCGCCACTGGGGGACAGCGACACGGTGCAGACTTTGGGCACCCTCAGCCTGGTCGGCGGTACGGTCGATACACGGGCGTCATTGTTGCCGCTCACCGACAGCCTGCAGAAACTGCCGGATTATTACAGTGCGTTGCGTAATGTGGTGGCGGACAATCGCGCGGCGTTTGTGCGGGAGGGCAAGCAAGGCGCTACCTCTCCCGGCCTAGACAGTTGCGCGAACAGCGCCTCGGATGACTTCTGAAAGCGCCAGCCACCTCCTGGTCATATCTTGCAGCAGCGCGTTTATAGCTGACCCGTTTCGTCCTCTATAAGTTTGGCCTCACTTCGCTCCAACAGGCGAAGTAACCGTCTACTCACAAGAAGGAAACATTCATGCTTAGCGCAATCAATCACTCACTGGGCAGCTTTCAATACCCTCCCCTGCAGCAGGATGATGCAGAGCCCCAGCGCAGGAAGCGCAGCATTGAAGCAACACATACGCAACAGAGCGCCGCTGATCCTGAAGGCTCGGCCGCCAATGATCGGCGCCGTAAAACCGGAGGTGGGCTAGATAGCCTCGGTGGAGGCAATCTGCTGTAAACCGCATTAGACGAAGGGCAGTGCACGGCCCTTCGTACTTTCCCTTAACAAAATCATGACATTCACTGGATTAATCTCGCGGGTTCAATCCAGTCTGGAAATCTTGCCTGCATGCCGCTCACCCACACACTGCCCGCCGTACTGGCTGGACCGCTGCTGCGACGCCTCGAACCACGGCGCCTGGTGGTGTGGCTGGTGGGGAGTCAAGCGCTGGTATTGACCCTGAGGCTACATCTGCCCTCACGAATCCTGGAGGTCCCCCTTGACCACTGTCAGGTCGTACCCGTGGGGCGCCATGCCTTTATCCACCTGATCGATGTGACACTGGACAACGCACTGCCCCTGGACGTGGAGATCAGCTACGACCTGCTGTTCGACAACACCGGCATCGCCGACTGGGCACCGCACCTGCTGTACGCCAACGCCCAGTTACCGAGCTTTGTGCTGCACAGCCGCATTCATCAATTGGTTCACGGCTCATGCCGCAAACCCCATCACACCGCCGACGAGGGTCTTTTGTGTGTCGATCGCCTGTTGGCCGATGCCCAAACGCCTGCCGACCGCCCGGCGCTGTTGATGATGAGCGGCGACCAAGTCTATGCCGACGATGTCGCTGGGCCGATGCTGCGGGCAATCCATGCATTGATTGCACGCCTGGGTTTGTTCGATGAATACCTGGAGGGCGCTGTGGTAGATGACAGCGCCAGCCTCTATGGACATAGCGCCAGTTATTACCATCGCGCCGACTTGCTGCCGGCGTTGGACAGCAACAAAACCCTGCGCGAACGCTTCTTTGGCGGTGTGAAAAAACCAATCTTTACCAGCAGCACCGCCGACAACCACCTGGTGACCTTCGCCGAAGTCATCGCAATGTACTTGCTGGTGTGGTCGCCGACGCCCTGGACGCTGATTGCGCCTCAACCTCCGCATCTGAATGCAGAACGACAGCAGCGTTACGCCCGTGAACAGACCCAGATAGAGCGATTCCGCGACGGCCTGCCAGGCGTCGCGCGGGTCTTTGCGCACCTATCCACCTTGATGATCTTTGATGATCACGACATCACCGATGACTGGAACCTCAGTGCCCAGTGGGAAGAAACCGCCTACGGCCATCCCTTTTCAAAGCGCATCATCGGCAACGCCCTGTTGGCCTACCTGCTATGCCAAGGTTGGGGCAACCAACCGGATGCATTTGGGGAACTGATCAACCAGACCCAAGCGCTCACTGCTCAACCACAAGCCAACCATCTTGACGCCACCGCGCAGGATGAACTGCTCGAAACACTGCTGGAATTTCAACGCTGGCATTACGTATTGCCTACCACGCCGGCCCTGGTGGTGCTCGACACCCGCACCCGCCGCTGGCGCAGCGAATTCACGCTCAAGCAACCTTCCGGCCTGCTGGACTGGGAAGCCTTGAGCGAGCTGCAACAGGAACTGCTGGACCACCCCTCGGCCATCATCGTCTCACCCGCGCCGATCTTTGGCGTCAAGCTGATCGAGACGGTGCAGAAAGTCTTCAGCTGGTGCGGCCACCCCTTGCTCGTCGATGCGGAAAACTGGATGGCCCATCGTGGCGCCGCCCAGGTGATCCTCAATATCTTCCGCCACTCGCGCACGCCGGGTAACTACGTGATCCTCTCCGGTGACGTGCACTACTCGTTCGTCTACGAAGTGCTGATCCGCCATCGCAACGCCGGCCCCAGGATCTGGCAGATCACCAGCAGCGGTATCAAGAACGAATTCCCACCACGATTACTGGAGTGGTTCGACCGCCTCAACCGCTGGCTCTACTCGCCCCGCTCGCCCCTCAACTGGTTCACGCGCCGCCGCACCATGCAGGTGGTGCCACATATTCCCGAGCATGCCGAAGCGGGCGAACGGTTATGGAATTCGGCGGGTATCGGCCAGGTATTTTTCAATGATCAGGGCCAGCCAGAAACGATTTACCAGCACAACGCGGATGGGAAGGTGCCGACGAGGATGGCGGCCCCAAATTAATAGCCTATAGCCATCAATCGTAAGCCGTACATCTGCCCTATTCAAAGCCTCCAGACCTCGTTGTACAGTAGCCTCAGCCACGGAGTATCGGCGACAACAATGGCGGGCTTCAGATGCCTGCCTACGCAAGGAAACGCGCAGATGAACGAGACCTCCGACAACAATCCGTTAAAGCAGGATTTCTCTCACTTCAACGCCGACATGCTGCACACCGTCCTGGAGCTGGTCAGCGATGGAATCTGGGATTGGAACGCCAATACCGGGTTCGTCTACCGCAACCCCGGCTGGTACGAAATGCTTGGCTATCATCGCCACGCACTGGAGAACAGCGTATTCACCTGGGAGAACGTGATCCACCCGGATGACTACCCCCAGGTGATGAAACGGTTCGACGACTACATCCACCGTCGCGCCCCTCACTACCAGGCCGAGTACCGTTGCCGCAAAAAAGATGACAGCTACCTGTGGATCGAAGACCGCGGCTACGTGATTGCGCGCAATGAGGATGGCTCGGTGGCGCGCATGGTGGGCGCCCACCGCGATATTCATCTAAGGAAATGCTCCGTCGAACAGTTGGAACGGCGCAATCAATCCCTTGAAGCGCTGGTGGCCGAACGCACCCGCGAGCTGTCACGGGTCAATCAACAGTTGCAACTGCAGTTGGATGAAAACCGCGCCCTGGCCGAAAGGGATGCCTTGACTCTGGTCGCCAATCGCTACCGCCTGGAAAAAGTGTTGCTGGAAGAGTGCGACCGCGCCCAGCGCTTTCGCCTGCCGCTGGCGCTGATCGCCATGGACATCGATGATTTCAAGTCGATCAATGATCGATACGGTCACGGTGTGGGCGATCAAACGCTGGTGCAGGTGGTTGAATGCCTGCAAAGCTGTATTCGCCCAGGTGACCTGCTGGCTCGATGGGGTGGCGATGAGTTTGTGCTGATCCTGCCCAAAACCTCGGTGGAAATCGCAAAAACAATGGCGGCGAGTGTGCGTCTGAAGTTGAAGAACAGCCCGCACCGGGATGACTTCAAGGTCACCCTGAGCCTGGGCGTGGCCGAGCGTCAAACGAATGAGCCCCCCGCCGCCTTGATAGCGCGCGCCGATCAGGCGTTGTATCGCGCCAAAGCGGCGGGGAAGGATGGGGTGTCCGAATAACACCCCAGCGTCTCAGCGAACCGGCGGTGCGTACTGGATGCCACCGTTGTTCCACAGCGCGTTGAGCCCGCGCTTGATCTTCAACACGCTGCCCTGGCCAATATTGCGTTCAAACACTTCGCCGTAGTTACCCACTTGCTTGACGATCTGCACTACCCAATCCTTGCGCAGCTTCAAATCCTTACCGTATTCGCCGTCCGTCCCCAGCAACCGCGCGACATCCGGATTCTTGGTGGTTTTGGCCTGCTCCTCGACGTTCTGCGAGGTGATGCCCATTTCCTCGGCGTTGAGCATCGCGAACAGGGTCCATTTGACGATGCTGAACCACTCGTCATCCCCCTTGCGCACCAATGGACCCAGTGGTTCCTTGGAGATCACTTCCGGCAACACCACGAACTCGTCCGGGTGAGCCATCTTGATGCGCTGGGCGTACAGGCCCGACTGATCGGTGGTCAGCACGTCGCAACGCCCGGCTTCCAGGCCCTTGGCGCTTTCGTCGGCGGTGTCGAAGGTAATCGGCGTGTACTTCATGCCATGGGTGCGGAAGTAGTCCGAGACATTCAACTCGGTGGTGGTGCCGGCCTGGATGCACACCGTGGCGCCGTCCAGTTGCTTGGCAGCGGTGACGCCCAGTTTATTGTTCACCAGAAAGCCAATGCCGTCGTAGTAGGTGACGCCGGTGAACACCAGGCCCATGCCCGAATCACGGGAACTGGTCCAGGTGGTGTTGCGTGAGATCAGGTCGATTTCACCGGATTGCAGCGCAGTGAAGCGCTCCTTGGCGGTCAACTGGGTGAACTTCACTTTTGATGCATCGCCAAAAACCGCCGCCGCCACCGCGTGGCACACGTCCACATCGATACCGGTCATCTTGCCCTTGCTGTCCGGTACGCCGAAACCCGGCAGTCCGTCACTGACGCCGCATTGGATAAAACCTTTTTTCTGGATGGCGTCCAAGGTCGTGCCCGCCTGGGCGGTGCTCGCCAAACCGAAAACGGCGGTGGCGCCGATGGCGGCCAAGGTGGTTTTGAATGGGTTCATGCAAGGCGCTCCCTGTCATTCCTTATTATTCGGCGCCCCACAGCCCGCGCCGGTTTATAGTGCTGCGGGGCAGTATCAACGGCTTTGCGCTACTGCCACAAACGACCTTTAGGCAAAGGCTCCTTCCGATTTGGAATGAACTGCATGATTTCAAAACGCTTGACCCCATCGATGACCGCCCTGCAATGCTTCGAAGCCGCCGCCCGCCATTTGAGTTTCACTCGCGCCGCCGAAGAGCTGCACCTGACCCAGAGTGCGGTGAGCAAGCAGGTGGCGCAGCTGGAAGAGATGCTTTGCCACAATCTGTTCGAACGGGTGCGTCAGCGCCTGTACCTGTCGCCGGCGGGCTCGCTGTACCTTGCCGAGGTGCACAAGATCCTCACTCAGGTGGACATCTCCAGCCGCTACATCCTCACCTACGGCGGCGAGACTGAAGTGCTGCGCATCGCCACCCAGCCCACCTTCGGTGACCGCTGGCTGGTGCCCAAACTCAAGGATTTCGCGGCGAAACATCCGAATATCCATCTGGACGTGCGCAACGAGCTGGAGCCTTTCGACGTATTGCAGGCCAAGGCCGATATCGCGTTTTTCTTCGGCCAAGGCTCATGGCCAGGCGCAACCTGCATCGAGCTGTTCCGTGAGGCGGTAGTGCCGGTGTGTGCGCCAGGATTCGTCGCCGAAGGCAGCGATGCGTCGTCGCGCCACACCTTGCTGCAATGCACCTCGCGTCCGGAAGCCTGGCACGAATGGTTCCTGGAGCAGGGCCTGCACTCGCAAAACAGCTACCACGGCCCGCGTTTCGACACGTTCTACATGTGCATCCGCGCGGCACAGTCGGGCTATGGCGTAGCGCTGGTGCCGCAGTATCTGGTGGCGGATGAACTGGCGCAGGGTAGCCTGATGATTCCGTGGAACTACGCGATGCCCAGCAGCGGCGCGCACTTCATCGCCCATGCCGAACATGCCGGCGAGATTCCCAAGGTGAAAGCCTTCCTCAACTGGATGGTGGAGTACATCGGCACACATCCCGACTTTCAGTCATGACCCGGCGACTTTATTTCGTTTGCGGCAAGTGCGGGTGCCCGGCTTAGATAAAAACAAGCCCGTCACTGCCGAGTCCCCGATTCATGAGCCGCGAAACCATCAGCCAATCGATTTCCATTGTTCACCCCATCAGCCTCAGCCACGGTAAAAACGCTGAGGTCTGGGACACCTCGGGTAAACGCTACATCGATTTTGTCGGCGGCATTGGTGTGCTCAACCTCGGTCACTGCCATCCCGGCGTGGTCGAGGCAATTCGCGACCAGGCGACCCAACTGACGCACTACGCGTTCAATGCCGCCCCTCACGCGCCCTACATCGAGCTGATGGATCGTCTTACCGCATTTATGCCGGTGGACTACCCGGTCAGCGGCATGCTCACCAACAGCGGCGCGGAGGCGGCGGAAAACGCGCTGAAGATCGTACGCGGCGCTACCGGCCGCACCGCAGTGATAGCGTTTGACGGCGCCTTCCACGGCCGTACCCTGGCCACGCTCAACCTCAATGGCAAAGTCGCGCCCTACAAACAAAAGGTCGGGGTACTACCAGGCCCGGTGTATCACCTGCCCTACCCCAGTGCCGATAACGGCGTGACCTGCGCCGAGGCGCTGAAGGCCATGGACCGCTTGTTCAGCGTGGAAATAGATGTCAACGACGTGGCCTGTTTCATCATCGAGCCGGTACAGGGCGAAGGGGGGTTCCTGGCGCTGGACATCGAATTCGCCCAGGCGCTGCGGCGCTTTTGCGACGAGAACAACATTTTGCTGATTGTCGATGAAATCCAATCGGGCTTTGGCCGTACCGGCGAGCGTTTTGCGTTCTCGCGCCTGGGGATCGAGCCGGACTTGATCCTGCTGGGTAAAAGCATCGCCGGCGGTGTGCCGTTGGGCGCCGTCGTAGGGCGCAAGGCGTTGATGGACAATCTGCCCAAAGGTGGCCTTGGCGGCACCTATTCCGGCAACCCCATTGCGTGCGCGGCAGCGTTGGCGACCCTCGATGCCATGACCGATGAACACCTGAAAACCTGGGGCTTACAGCAGGAAGAAGCCATCGTCAGCCGCTATCAGACCTGGTGTGCGCAAGGCCTGACACCCTACCTCGGCCGTCTGACCGGCGTGGGCGCCATGCGCGGCATCGAACTGGCCAACGCCGACGGCACACCCGCGTCGAAACAGCTGACCCAGTTGCTCGGCCTGGCGCGGGACGCCGGTTTGTTGCTGATGCCCAGCGGCAAGTCGCGGCATATCATCCGCCTGCTGGCACCGCTGACCGTCGAGCCTGCGGTGCTGGAGGAAGGCCTGGATATTCTCGAGGCCTGCCTCAAACAGTTGGATTAGTAACGCGCATCGACAGGTTTACCGCCGTTCGGCCAGTCCTTGATCTTGTCCGGGAAGTCCGGGCGCGGTTGACCAGAGAAATATGCCGCCACATCCACGGCTTCCTGGTCCGATAAACCGCCCTGCCCCAGCGGGAATTTCTCGTGGAAGCCAATCGGCATGTTGCGTTTGACGAACGCCGCTGCCGTGTAGGTGCGCGCCATGCCGGCACCGATGTTGAACGATTGGTCGCCCCACAGCGGCGGGTAGATCAGCTCTCCATCGGCACGTGCCAGGCCCTGGCCGTTGTCGCCATGGCACACCGCGCATTGCTTGGCGTAGACCTGTTTGCCATTGGCCAGGTCCGGCTTGATCGCCGGGTCGACCTTGCCCACGCCGCGCCCGGCTACTTTGTCTTCGGGGCGGGTGTTGTTTTTCATCCAATCGAAATAGGCGACCATCGCTTGCATGTCTGCCGATTGTGGCGGCAGTGGTTTGCCATTCATCGAGCGGCGGAAGCAGCCGTTAATTCGTTCTTCCAGGGTCACCACCTTGCCTGCGCGCGGCGCATAGCTGGGGAAAAACGCCGAGACGCCTACAAACGGAGACCCATCCGCTACCGTGCCAGCGTTGAGATGGCAACTGGTGCAATTGAGTGAATTGCCGACATTGTTGGGCAGCAGCTCTTTGGTTTGCAGATGCAGGCGCATGCCGCGAATCACCTGGTCGGCGTTGGGCGCCGCAAGCAACTCGGCCAGGCGCGGGGTTTCGAAGGCCGATGAATCGGTGGTGGCCGGGTTGAGTTGGTCACGCAGTTTCTTCACCTGGCCGGCGCTGATCGGCGTGCCTTCGTTACCCCAACGGGTACGTACGAAACTGAGGATCTCGGCGATTTCCTGATCGTTCAAGCGGGCGAAACCCGGCATGGTGTAGATCCGTGGGTGCGTTGCCGTTTGTGCGGTCTCCCAGCCGGTGAGGGTGATGTGCAGCAGTGACGTCGGGTTGCTGGACGCAATGCTCGGATTGCCGGCCAAAGGTGGGAACAGACCTTTCACGCCCGCACCATCGCTGCGATGACAGTCGCTGCAGAACTGCATGTAACCCAGTCCGCCACGACTGGTGAACACATCTGCAGGTGGCACGGCTGGGGCCTGGGCCACGGACGGCATGGGCAAGTCGTCTTTACCGAGGGGTAGGGATTTCAAGTAACTGGCGATAGCCGTCAGGTCGTAGTCGCTGAAGTGCTGGGTGCTGTGGTGAATCACATCGGCCATGTTGCCGGCGACCGTGGCAAAGCGGTTTTGCCCGGTCTTGAGCAGTTGCACGGTGTCTTCCACCGTCCACAGATTGCGCAGGCTCAGGGCGCGCCAATGCTCGACGGTTTCGCCGGCCAGGTAGTACTGGCCACTGGAGCCCTCGTCGCTCATGGCTTTTTCCTGGAACGCAATGCCCCGTGGCGTGTGACAGGAGCCGCAGTGGCCCAGGCCCTGGACCAGGTAGGCGCCACGGTTGAGTTGTTCATCGCGTGCCGGATCCGGCTTGAAGGGTTGTTTGTCGAGGAAGACAAAATTCCACAACGCCAGACCCCAGCGCTGGTTGAACGGGAAGCCCATGTCCGCCTCAAGATTGGCCTGCTGCACCGGCTCGACGCCTTGCATCAAATAAGTGAACAGGGCACGCATGTCGGTTTCGCTCATCTTGGCGTAGGACGGGTACGGCATCGCCGGGTACAGGTTCATGCCCGTCGGCGTCACGCCTTCGCGCATGACGCGGTCGAACGCTTCGAAGGTGTAGGCGCCAATCCCTGTCTCTCGGTCCGGCGTAATATTGCTCGAATAGATCGTGCCCATCGGCGTGCTCAGCTCCAGGCCGCCGGCCATCTCCTTGCCTTGCTTGGCGGTGTGGCAGGCGATGCAGTCGCCCAGTTGCGCGACGTATTTGCCCTGCTCGATCAGCGAAGCGTCGGGAACGTTGGCGTGTAGGGGAAGAGACAGGCAAAGCGTCGCCCCCAGCAAGGCCAGGCGAGAAAGGGAAAGCGCCATCGCATTAGTCCTTTAACAACCTGGCGTGGGGCGGTCCCCTCGGCGCAGGTCAGTGGTCGTTTTTATGGGTTCATCAGGCCTCTGTGTTGTAACGGTTTTGTGGGCGGGGAGTGTTGATGTGGGTCAGGGGCAGATCGCTGGACAAAGGCGTCAGTACTCAACGACTATCCACCACCTCCCCTCTGCACGGACGCACACCATGCTCGACATCCTCCAAGGCACGCCCATTTGGGTCTACGCCATTTACCTGTGGATTTGCTACTACGGCATCAAGGCCTGCCTGGGTGGACGCGAAAATCGCCGCTCGCTGGTGATCCTGCCGGTGGTGCTGGTGGTGTGGTCGTTGATGTCGCTGGCGCCTTCAATCTTGTCGAGCGGCGCCTGGGTTGCCGGCGCGGTGCTGGGCAGCCTGGTGGGGATGGTGCTGTTCAACGTTGAGGGGGCGCGGCTGGATGCCAATGGCGAGACCCTGGTATTGCCGGGCACCTGGAAAACCCTGCTGATCTCGCAACTGTTCTTTGCGGTGAAGTACTACTTCGGTTACCAGCAAGCCGTGCATCCGCTGCTGCTGAGCACGCCGTCGATGTTGATGGCAGTGGGCGGCGTATCGGGGTTTACCGTAGGTCTGTTTTGCGGACGAGCCGTACGGCTGCAGCGGGCGCTGACGGCGTTGCGTCGGGATAAGGGCATTGTGCTGCCTTGACCTGACCTCCCTCCCCCCTGAAAATGCCCGACGCTTTTTTGTCCTCGTTTACTGAAGTAGTGAAATTTCAATGTCCGATTCTTACACCGAAAAATCCGCCCCCGAAGAATCCGTAGTCGCCTCGCACGCCAAAGCCGAATACGAAAACGCCATCAATCTTTCACAGCATCTGCCAGCAGCCAAGATCATCAGTGAGATGGTGCTGGACGCGTTCCACACGTCCAAGGAAAGCGACCAGATCCGCGAGCTGCGCGTGGCCATCCGCCAGGCCCACGATGCTTTCGATGACGACAAGGCCTACGACCTGATGGGCCAGCTCAAGCAACTCAAGGACGCCGAAGCCGCCGATAACGCAGCCCTGGAAGACCTGAGCAGCAAGTTTTCGATCAGCCGCATCCTGTCCAGCTTCAAGGACGACCCCGAATTCCAGGAGTTGGTCTACGGCTTGGCGTTGAAAGTGCTGAACCAGAGCCACCAGGCCATCAGCAACCCAAGCGCCGGCAAGAGCAAGGCCTCACGGCCCAAGAAAGAAGCCGAAGTGTTTGTGATCAGCAAGGATGGCATCAGCGTCACCCTGCCGCTGCGCACGCCGCGCTCCAAGCTGAATGTCGACCGTGAGGCGTTCGAGTTTTTGGGGTTCAGCTTTGTGGGTGAAGGGGATGAGGCGGAGTTGGACGTTGAGAGTTTTGTCGATAACGCCGGCGCTGAGCAGCCGCTGAGCCGCAAGAGCGTGATTACTGCATTGCAGCAGCAGACTGCGTTTGACGGGTACAGCATCGCGCAGCAATAACCCCACATTGTAGGAGCCGGCTTGCCGGCTCCTACAATTGTTTCGTGGTGTCAAATTGCGCAAACACCTCACGAAACCGTGCCATCTCCCGCTTGTTCCCCACCGTCACCCGAACCCACTGCGGCCAGTTTTTAAACACACGGCCGATCAGCACGCCTTGGGCTGCCAGTTTCTCGATCACCTGCTCCGCCGGTTGCTTCACGTCGATCATGAAACAGTTGGCCTGGGAGGCCGTGCAGGTGAAACCACGCCCCTGCAGCCAGGCCACAGTCTCATCGCGCAGTTGTTTATTGAGCGCCTTGCGTTGCGGCAGCAGTTTGACGTCCTCAAGGCTGGCAAGGCCGCCGAGCAGAGTGGTACCGGCCGGCACGTTGTCGCCGCCAAATACGGCGAGGCGTTCCAGCAACGCCGGATGCCCGACCGCCAAGCCCAGGCGGGCACCGGCCATGCCGTAGATTTTCGAGAAAGTGCGCAGCACCAGCAGGTCGTCGTGGTCCTTGACCCAACTGACCACGCTGGGTACGTCGGCGAAGTCGATGTAAGCCTCGTCTACCACCAGCACACTGCCTTTGGGTTTATTCGCCAACGCGTGGCGGATGGCGTCGACGGGCGTAACGGTGCCAGTGGGGTTATTGGGGTTGCACAGGTAGAGCATGCCGGCCTGTGGATCGGCGGCGAGCATGGCCGGGATGTCGTGGGCGTGGTCGGCGTTCAGGCTGACTTCCTTCACCGCAGCTTTGTTCGCCTGCGCCGCCTGGTGCGGCACTTCGTAGGACGGCGTAGCCATCACCAGGCCGCGAGTTTCGCTGGTGAATGCCAGCACCGCATAACGTAAGGCCGCCATTGAGCCTGCAAACACTGCCACCTGTTCTTCGGCAATGCCTTGCTGCTGAGCAAATAGCCCGGCTAAAGCATACATGTGGTTGTAGGGGTAACGCCCGGACGTCGCGATACCACGCTGCATCGCTTCACGGGCGGCCTGTGAGGGTCCGTAGGGGCTTTCGTTGTAGTTGAGTCGCACCTCGTCAGACTTTGCCGGCGGCGGCGCCGCGACCGCCCAATCCAGGCGCCCCAATAAAGGCAGGGCGGCGCCCAGGGCGAGAAGGGACCGACGACTAACGCTGACCATGGGGCAACTCCTTGTTGGCGGGTGGTGGATTCGCAGAGCACGTACAGAGGGGTATGACGAGATAAACATCCGCAGATTTAAACCGACGCCCAAGAAAAAGCCCCGCGCTTCTCTCGAAGGCGGGGCTCTTTCACTGCAGGACCACTCAGTGAGCGTAGGTCAGCAACAGCTCTTTCGGCACTTGGAAATCCAGGGACATCATCACGCTGAGCGCGGTGATGGTGAAGATCGAGAACACGAACAGCTTGCGTGCCCAGACGGTGTCATCCACCGCCTTGTAGCCGGTCCAGGCCATGTACAACCAGTACATGCCCATGGCGGCGGCGACGGCAAGGTAGCTCATGCCGGCGTAGCCACTGAAGGTCAACATCAAGGTCGCCACGAGGAAGGCCAGGATGTACAGCAGGATGTGTTTCTTGGCGACCTGGATGCCACGCTTGACCGGCAGAACCGGAATCGAAGCAGCCAGGTAGTCATTGAAGCGGAAAATCGCGATGGCGTACGAGTGCGGCATCTGCCACAGGCTGAACATCACCAGTAGCGTCAGCGCGGCCATGTCGAAGCTATTGGTCACAGCCACATAACCAATCACCGGCGGCATCGCTCCCGACAGACTGCCCACCAGCGTGCCGTGAACCGACTTGCGCTTGAGGTACAGGCTGTAGAGGCCGACGTAGATGACAAAGCCGATCACGGCAAACAGCGCCGCCAGCGGGTTGGCCACCTTGTACAACAACGCCACGCCGGCAACACCGAGGACGGTCGCGTAGATCAGTGCCAGCTTCAGGGAGATGAGGCCCTGGACCAGCACACGATTCTTGGTGCGTTCCATCTTGATATCGATGTCACGGTCGATGCAGTTGTTGAACACACAACCGGAAGCTACCACCAGGGAAGTGCCGATCATTGCAGCCAGGAAGATGGCCAGATCGACATGTCCCTTGGAGGCCAGGAAGAAACCGCCCGCCACAGAAAGCACGTTACCGAAAATGATCCCCGGTTTGGTGATTTGGATAAAGTGCTTAAGCGACATCGGGTCTTACCTCACTTCGCCATCATGAACGTATGGATGCTGAACATGATCCATATCGACAGGCCAACCAGCAGCAGGATTACCAACCCTGCGAACACGAACGCAATCACGTTATCGCGTTGCTCTTTGGAGCGGTCCAGGTGCAGGAAGTACACCAGGTGAACCAGAACCTGAATCACCGCGAATGCCAGCACGATCATCAAGGTGATCGACTTAGGCAGGGTCGGGTACATCACCAGACCGAACGGGATGAGCGTCAGGATTACCGACAGGATGAAGCCGATGGCGTACGACTTAACGCTGCCGTGGCTTGCATCATGGCTGTCATGGTCATGGGAGTGTGCATTAGCCATTACAGAGTCCCCATCAGGTAAACAACGGTGAAGACGCAGATCCAGACCACGTCCAGGAAGTGCCAGAACAGGCTCAGGCAGCTCAGGCGAGTCTTGTTGGTGTTGGTCAGGCCGTGTTTATTGACCTGATACATCATCACCGCCATCCACAGCAGGCCAGCCGTTACGTGCAGACCGTGGGTGCCTACCAGCGTGAAGAACGCCGACAGGAAGCCGGAACGGTGCGGGCCGTAGCCTTCGGAGATCAGCAGGTGGAACTCATTGATCTCCATGCCGATGAAGCCCAGGCCGAACAGGAAGGTCAGTGCCAACCAGCTCAGTACGCCTTTCTTGTTGCCCTTGTAGAAGGCCAACATGGCGAAGCCGTAGGTGATCGAACTGAACAACAGCAAGGCGGTTTCGCCGAGCACGTAAGGCAGTTCGAAGATGTCGTGGCCCGACGGGCCACCCGCTACGTTATTTACCAGTACCGCGTACACCGCGAAGATCGACGCAAACAAGATGCAGTCGGTCATCAGGTAGAGCCAGAAACCGAAAACGGTCATCGGCCCCGAGTCGTGGTGATGGTCATCGTGCCCATGGTCATCGACATGGGCGTGTCCAGCATTGGTCACTAAGTTCGACATGGTTTAAGCCTGTTCCAACGAGGTTTCTACACGGTTGGCCGGGATTTTCTTCTCGGCGACCAGGCGAGCGTGTTGCTCGGCTTCGATGCGTTCGATCGTCTCGACCGGCACCATGTAGCCTTGATCATCACGTGCGGCGTGGACAATGAAGTAGCCGATGGTGCCCACCAGGCTCGCGATTGCCAGCCACCAGATGTGCCAGATCATCGCGAAACCGAACACGGTCAACAGCGCGCCCATCACCACGCCAGTGGCGGTGTTGTTTGGCATGTGGATCGGTTCGTAGTGCTTAGGACGCTGGTACGCAGTACCGTCTTCCTTGGCTTCGGTGAACGCATCAATGGTGTTCGCAGTAGGGATCACGGCGAAGTTGTAGAACGGCGGTGGCGAAGAAGTCGACCATTCCAGGGTGTGGCCATTCCATGGGTCACCGGATTCGCAAGCGTTCTGCTTACGGTCACGGACACTCACGTACAACTGGATCAGCTGGCAGGCGATACCCACAGCGATCATCACCGCACCGAACATGGCGACGTACAGGTACGGCACCCACTCAGGGTTGGTGGTAGCGTTCAGACGACGGGTCATGCCCATGAAGCCCAGTGCATAGAGCGGCATGAACGCGACGAAGAAGCCCGAGATCCAGAACCAGAATGCAGCCTTGCCCCAGCCTTCGTGCAGCTTGAAGCCGAACGCTTTCGGGAAGTAGAAGCTGAAACCAGCGATGTAACCGAATACAGCACCACCGATGATCACGTTGTGGAAGTGAGCGATCACGAACAGGCTGTTGTGCAGCACGAAGTCAGCACCCGGGATGGCCAGCAGTACGCCGGTCATGCCGCCAATGGCGAAGGTCACCATGAAGCCCAGGGTCCACAGGACCTGGCTGGTCATGCGCAGACGACCGTGGTAGATGGTGAACAGCCAGTTGAATAGCTTCACCCCCGTCGGGATGGAAATCAGCATCGTCGCCAGGCCGAAGAAGGCGTTGACGCTGGCACCCGAACCCATGGTGAAGAAGTGGTGCAGCCACACCATGAAGCCCAGTACCGAGATTGCGCCCGATGCATAAACCATCGAGTGGTGACCGAACAGGCGCTTGCCGGTAAAGGTCGAGATCACTTCGGAGAAGATACCGAACGCTGGCAGGATGAGGATGTACACCTCAGGGTGACCCCATGCCCAGAACAGGTTCACGTACATCATCGGATTGCCACCAAGTTCATTGGTGAAAATGTGGAAATCCAGGTAACGGTCAAGCGACAGCAGCGCCATGGTAGCGGCCAGGATCGGGAACGAAGCCACGATCAGCACGTTTGCCCAGGTGCAGGTCCAGGTGAAGATCGGCATGTCCATCAGTTTCATGCCAGGGGCGCGCATTTTCAGGACGGTGGCCAGGAAGTTGACCCCCGTCAGTGTCGTCCCTAGTCCTGATAACTGTAGGGCCCAGATGTAGTAGTCCACACCCACGCCAGGGCTGTATTGCAGGCCCGACAATGGCGGATACGCAACCCAACCGGTCTTGGCGAATTCGCCGACGCCCAGGGACACGTTGATCAGCACCACGCCGGAAACCAGCAGCCAGAAGCTCAGGGAGTTCAGGAACGGGTAGGCAACGTCACGCGCGCCAATCTGCAGCGGCAAGGCAAGGTTCATCAGGCCGGTGAAGAATGGCATCGCCATGAAGATGATCATGATCACACCGTGAGCGGTGAAGATCTGGTCATAGTGTTCAGGTGGCAGGTAGCCAGGCGAACCCTCGGTGGCCATGGCCAACTGGGTACGCATCATGATGGCGTCGGCAAAACCACGCAGCAGCATGACCATGGCAACGATGACGTACATGACGCCGATTTTCTTGTGGTCGACCGACGTCAACCACTCGGTCCACAGGTAGGTCCACTTCTTGAAGTACGTAATACCTGCAAACAGTGCCAGACCACCCAGCGCGATCATGGCGATGGTCACCATTACGATCGGCTCGTGGAACGGGACCGCATCCCAACTTAATTTACCAAACATCGTTTACTCCTCTGCCCCAGCAGTTGAATGCGAGCCCGTGTCAGAACCTTCAACCGCGGCCACTTCTTTCTTCTCGTGCTTGACCGGCTTGCCTGGCTTCATACCTTCGTACTTGTCGACGATTTTCTGAAACAGGTCCGGCTCATACGCGGAGTACAGAGCGACTGGGTTGTTCTGGCTTGGTTTGGTCAGGGCATCGTATTCAGCTTGATCAAGCTGTTTAGGTGCGGCCTTGACTTCGGCTACCCAGGCGTTGAAACCTTCCTGGCTCGTCGAGATCGCTTTGAATTTCATGCCGGTGAAGCCAGCGCCGCTGTAGTTTGCGGAGATGCCTTCCATTTCAGCTTTTTCGTTGGCGATCAGGTGCAGGCGTGTCTGCATGCCTGCCATCGCGTAGATCTGACCGCCCAGGGCTGGGATGAAGAACGAGTTCATCACGGCGTCGGAGGTGATCCGGAAGTTAAGCGGAGTGTTCTCTGGGAACTGGATTTCGTTGACGGTGGCGATACCCAGGTCCGGGTAGATGAACAGCCACTTCCAGTCCAGCGCGACCACTTCGATGTTGATCGGCTTGACGTCGGATTCCAGCGGACGGTACGGGTCCAGCTCATGGGTCGACTTATAGGTGATGTAACCCAGGGCGATGATGATGAGGATCGGCACCAGCCACACTGCGATTTCAATCTTGGTGGAGTGCGACCACTTCGGCGCGTAGGTCGCGCTGGTGTTCGACGCGCGGTATTTCCAGGCGAAGGCGAAGGTCATGATGATCACAGGCACCACAACCAACAACATCAGCAGGGTGGCGGTGATGATCAGGTTTCGTTGATCCAGACCGATCTGTCCTTTTGGGTCCATCAAGGTCCACTTGCAGCCTCCCAGCATTAACATCATGCCAAGCAGCGGCAAAAAGCCTAGTAATCGGGGGTACCTGTTTTTACTCATCTCACGACCTCTAAAGCAGCTTGCGCAATGCAGTTGGGTTTTGATCGCCAACACTTCACCCTGCCAAGGGTTGGCATTTCTCTTCGATTGAATAAGAGCCTGCCCATCGCGCCATTAGGTGGCGTTTCACGGACCTGCGGTGAGTTCTTATTCGATTTCGTGGTTAAAGGCCTTGTTACAGACCAATTCCATTTGGTGCGGATAGTTGAAAGGCTGTCGGAACCTTGGGGTCGCACAGAGCCGTCCATCTGCCCCTCGACCGCTCCAGTGCTCAAATATTGAACAGCACCGGACATTCAGTGCGGGCGATTGTAGTTAGCTAGCGATGTATAAACCATGTCTTATAAAGAAATAATTTTTATCGATTACAGCAATAATCCTTCACCAATATTGCAAAGGTTCGCGATCTTATCGTGTTCGATTCTCAACAAAAACCACAAAAAATGCCGTGTTATAGGGCGACCCGTCGCAGCCCATATGGGCTGTAAGGGTAAGCCAAAGCGATGCAAGCCCCCATAAAACAAGGCATTCGGACATCACGCAATTGCTGACGTGGCCTGAGGTTCGTGGCCTCGCCGGAACCACGAACTGACAGCACATCTTGGCCGTTTTATGCAAATTTAAGCGGCCGTTCGGCGGGTCAGAAACGTCCTGCGGCAGCTTCCGTGTGACAACATGTCGCACACTGCGCGCACCTAAAATTGTCCGGCGTCACGTTCTATTCACAAATCCCTACAAACAAAAACGCCCCGGCCGTCCCTCAAGAAGGACCGGGGCGTTTCAGGGATGGGCTCAGGCTTTGCGCTGGCGATTCCGGTAAATCCCCAACGGCACCAGGATCACCGTCAGCACGAACGCAACCAGTGCCCACTGCGCCAGGGACAGACCCAGCACGGGCGGATACGGGGTGCTGCAGAAGCCATCGACCTGGAACCCCAGGGGGAACACTTTGGCCAGCGGCAGGTCATCGACGATCGGTTGCAGCACATCAATGCCGCAACTGACCTGGGGGAAGAACTGGGTGTACACGTGGTGACCGGCTGCGGCCACACCGCCGAGGGCGCTGAGTATCACCAACCCTTCGAAAAACGTGAGCGCCCCTTTGGTGCGCATCGCCGCACCGATGAACGCGAAGATCGCGATCAACAGCAAGGCGTAGCGTTGCAGGATGCACAGCGGGCACGGCGCCTCGCCGAGTACCACCTGCATGTAAAGCGCACCGCCGATCAGCGCCAGGCAGATGATGCCCAGCAACACCAGAAAGCGCCGCTCCCTGCCTAAACGCAATTCGTCACTCATCACCGTTTCCCTTTGTTTGGTTGTGCCAATGGCCGCAAGTTTACACACAGGGAGTGGTTTAAACAGAGGGGGTTAACGGGGGATTAACCTGGAGGAATAGATAAGCAAATGTGGGAGCGGGCTTGCTCGCGAATGCGGTTTGTCAGTTGACCTGTAAGTGACTGATCTATCGCATTCGCGAGCAAGCCCGCTCCCACATTTTTGAGCGTGTTATTCCAGCGCCGCAGCCGGGCCGAAGAACTCATAGCGGCTTTGCTTCTCGGGTACACCCAGCGCCTTGAGATAGCGCTTGATCGCGCCCATGAAGCCTTTAGGGCCAAGGAAGTAGGCATCGAGGTCGCGCTGCTCGGGCAACCATGCCGCCAGTTGTTCCTGACTCAGCAAGCCGACCTTGTCCGCCGCCGGGCTCACGCCATCATCTTCGGCGTAGCAATAGAAGCGCTTGAGCTGTGGGTGCTTGGCCGCCAGGGCATCGACCCAATCACGGAACGCATGCACCCCGCCGTTACGCGCGCAGTGGATGAAGTGCACCGGGCGCTGGGTAGCCAGGGCCGCTTCGAGCATCGGCAAGGTCGGCGTAATGCCCACTCCACCGCTGATCAGCACCAGCGGTTTGTCGCTGGCTGCCAGGGTGAACTCCCCCGAAGGCGGAAACAGGTCAATAGTCGCACCGACGTGCAGTTGGTCGTGCAGGTAGTTGGACACCCGCCCGCCGGCCTCGCGTTTGACGCTGATGCGGTACAGGCCCGAATCGGTCAGGGCTGACAGCGAATAGTTGCGGCGCACTTCCTCGCCATCCAGCACCAGTTTCATGCCGATGTATTGGCCCGGTGCAGCGGCAAGAATCGGACCGTTGTCCACCGGGGCAAAGTAGAAGGAGATAATCTCGTCACTCTCCACCACGCGCTTGACGATGATAAACGGCCGCGCACCCCGCCAGCCACCCGGGGCCTGCGCTTTCTCTTCATAGATCGCCGCCTCGGCGCCGATCAGGATGTCGGCCAGTTGGCCGTAGGCCGCGCCCCAGGCGTTCATCACCTCGGGAGTCGCAATCTCACTGCCTAGCACTTCGGAAATCGCGCGCAGCAGGCACGCGCCGACGATCGGGTAGTGCTCCGGCAGGATCTGCAGGGCCACATGCTTGTTGATGATCTTGGCCACCAGGTCGCCCAGTTGGTCCAACTGGTCGATATGCCGCGCGTACATCAACACCCCGTTGGCCAAGGCGCGGGGTTGGTCGCCGCTGGCCTGGTGGGCCTGGTTGAACAGCGGGCGAACTTCCGGATACTCGGAAAGCATCATGCGGTAGAAATGGGTGATCAGCGCTTCGCCGCCGCTTTCCAGCAGGGGCACGGTGGATTTGACGATGGCACGGTCTTGGGCACTAAGCATGGGAGCCTCCTGGGCTTCTTTACTGATTGCCTTTACCTACTCAGTATTCGTGCCAACAAATAAATCGTTTAATTTCAATAGGTTATGCAATTTGTAGTCAGTATGACTTCCTGCAACGTATAGTCATAAGGACTACAAGGAGTCATTATGACTGCGCAATCGCTGCTCACCACCCTGCTGCCTCTGGTCGCCGACCTGTCCCGTGAACTGCCCGAAGGCGAGCGTTATCGTCGTCTATTACAAGCCATGCGCGCCCTGCTGCCCTGTGACGCCGCCGCGCTGTTGCGCCTGGACGGCGAATGGCTGGTGCCGCTGGCCGTCGACGGCTTGAGCGCAGACACCCTGGGCAGACGCTTCAAAGTCAGCGAACACCCGCGCTTCGCCGTGTTACTGAGCAGCCCAGGCCCTACGCGGTTTGACAGTGACAGCGAATTGCCCGACCCCTACGACGGCCTGGTCGATGGACTGCACGGGCACCTGGAAGTCCACGATTGCATGGGTTGCCCGCTGTTCGTCGACGATCAGCCCTGGGGCCTGCTGACCCTGGACGCCCTCGACACCGAGCGCTTCGAGCGCGTCGAACTGGACGCCCTGCAAGCCTTCGCCAGCCTCGCCGCAGCCACCGTCAACGTGGCCGAACGTATCGAACGCCTGACCCTGCGCGCCGAAATCTACCGCGAGGCCAGCGGCCAGCAGCACAAGGAGATGATCGGCCAGAGCAAACCCCACAAGCGCCTGGTGGAAGAGATCAAACTGGTGGGCGGCAGTGACCTCACTGTGCTGATCACCGGCGAAACCGGAGTTGGCAAAGAACTGGTGGCCCAGGCCATCCACGCCGCCTCAACCCGCGCCGATAAACCGCTGATCAGCCTCAACTGCGCCGCCCTGCCGGAAACCCTGGTGGAAAGCGAGCTGTTCGGCCATGTACGTGGGGCCTTTACCGGCGCGTTGAACGAACGTCGTGGCAAGTTCGAACTGGCCAATGGCGGCACGCTGTTTCTCGATGAAGTGGGCGAACTGTCGCTGACCGTGCAGGCCAAGCTGCTGCGAGTACTGCAAAGCGGTCAATTGCAACGCCTGGGCTCGGACAAGGAACACCAGGTGGACGTGCGCCTGATCGCCGCCACCAACCGCGACCTGGCTGACGAAGTGCGCCATGGTCGCTACCGCGCCGACTTCTATCACCGCCTCAGCGTCTACCCGCTGCAAGTGCCGGCGCTGCGCGAGCGCGGGCGCGATGTGCTGCTGCTGGCCGGCTTTTTCCTTGAGCAGAACAGGTCACGCATGGGCTTGGGCAGTCTGCGCCTGACCAGCGATGCCCAGGCGGCGCTGCTGGCCTATAACTGGCCAGGCAATGTGCGGGAGCTGGAACATTTGATCGGACGCAGCGCACTCAAAGCCTTGGGAAACTGTCGCGAGCGTCCGAAGATTCTGAGCCTGAACGCCCAGGACCTGGATCTGCCCGATGTCAGTGCGCCGGTGATCGACGAACCGGTCGATGCGGTGCCCAGCGTGACCGGCGACCTGCGCCAAGCCACCGAACACTATCAACGCCAGATCATCAGCGCCTGCCTGGAGCGCCACCAGCACAACTGGGCCAGCGCCGCCCGAGAACTGGGCCTGGACCGCGCCAACCTAGGCCGCATGGCCAAGCGCCTCGGCCTCAAATAACCCCACCCTCTGTAGGAGCCGGCTTGCCGGCTCATACAGTGATGGGTCAGGCCAAGGATTGTGAGGCAACCACGACCGGCTTGGGCTTACGAAACACCAACACATTGCCCAGCATCACCAACACCAACCCCGCCAGCGCTGGTGCAGTCCACTGGTACCCTTCGGCAAATGCCGAGACGTTCAACGCCACCACCGGGAACAGCACCGTGCAATACGCCGCACGCTCCGGCCCCATACGTCCGACCAACGTCAGGTATGCAGTAAAGCCGATCACCGAGCCGGGAATCACCAGGTACCACAGCGCGCCGATGTACCGCGCACTCCAGTCCATCTCGAACGGAATCCCACGCACCACGCAGTAGGTCGCCAGCATCAACGAACCATACAACATGCCCCAGGCATTTGTGGTCAGCGGTCTCAGACCGGCCTTCTGTTGCAGGCTCGAGAGCATATTGCCAGCCGAGAAACACATCGTCCCCAGCAGCGCCAACCCCAAGCCGAGCAAGGTTTGCGGGCTGGCGGTATGCCCCACCAGTTCCGGCCAGAACAGCAGGCCCAAGCCCATCAAGCCCAGCCCGCCGCCCATCAACACAGTGCGCGCCACCCGCTGGCCGAAAAACACCCGGGCATTCAGCGCATTCCACAGCGTGGCCGTGGAAAACACCACCGCCACCAACCCGCTGGGGATCCATTGGCTGGCCGTCAGGAAACACATGAAGTTCACACAAAACAGGCACAGCCCCTGGGCCAGGCAGATCAAATGCCCGCGCCGGTTCATCACCTGCAACTTGCGGCTGACCAGCAACAGCGCAAACAACACCAGCGCCGCCAGGCCGAAGCGATAGACGATGGACACAGGAATCGCCACCACGCCCAGTTGCCATTTGAGGGCGATCCAAGTGGTGCCCCAGATCAGCACGGTGAGTAAATACAGGGAAAGGTTCATAGCGGGCTCCATCGATTGAGCCACAGTGTGGCCTGCGATTCATGGCGCGCTCTTGCACAATCTTGCGCTTTTGTCGGACGGTGGGCGCACAGCACTCAACGCGCGGAGTAGGATGCAAGGCGTCGGAGAGTACGAACAATGCCTGATCTGGAATCCCTGCACGTCTTTCAAGCCCTTAACCGCTCGCCCAATGCACGCCTCGAAGCCTGCGCCGAGCTCGGTGACGGCTTGTCTGCGGCTTTGTGGAGCAACCATCACGATGCCCAGGATTACCAGGCTCCCAGCCATCACACCTTGTCGTGCTACATCGGCGGTGGCACCGGCACCTTTCGGCGTGACCAGCCGGGCACCAAGGGCGGGCCCGACAAGTTGTGCATCCTGCCCGCCGAGCATCAGTCGGCCTGGGTGATCAACGGCGAAATCCGCCTGGCCCATGTGTACTTCAGCCCGGAGCAATTCGCCCTGGGCTGCGTCACCCTGCTCGACCGCGAACCGCGCACTCTGCAATTGCGCGAAAGCACCTTCCTGGAAGACGCCAGCCAGGCCCGGCGCTTTCACCAGTTGATCGCGCTGAACTGGCACGAGCCCGCCGAGCGCCTGCTGACCAGTAGCCTGGCCCATGAAATGCTCAGCCACACCCTGCTCAGCCAGGTCGGCGCCCGCGATGGGCTGCGATTGAAAGGCGGGCTGGCGGCGCATCAGCGACGGCTGTTGGTGGACTACATCGACCAGCACCTGGAAGACCCGATCAGCCTGGGCCAGCTCGCCGGGATGTGTGCGCTGTCGGAATACCATTTCGCGCGGATGTTCCGCCAAAGCTTCGGCCTGCCGCCCCACCAATACCTGCTGGCGCGCCGCCTCACCCGTGCCCAGGCCCTGCTGCGCAGCAGCGCCCTGCCCTTGAGTGAAATCGCCTTGATGTGCGGTTTCTCCAGCGCCAGCCACTTCACCCATCGCTTCCGCCAAGCCATGGCCGCCACGCCCGGCGAGTACCGACAGGCGTTTTGCGCCTAGGTCATCAACCCCAACGTCTTGGCCTTGGCCACGGCTTGCGTACGTCGCTCCACGCCGAGCTTGCTGTGGATACGCCGCGCGTGGGTCTTGACCGTATGCAGGGAGATAAACAGCCGGTCGGCGATTTGCAGGTTGGAATTGCCCAGGGCGATCAACTGCAGGACTTCCAACTCGCGCTGGCTGAGTGGGCTCTCTACCGTTCCCGACCCTGGCGCTTGCGGCTCCATGCCCAGCTCACTCAACAACCCCGGCGAGCGCAACCGCAGTTCGCGAATCGCTTGCTGCACTTGGCAGCGTGCCGCCAACGCCAGCCCGGTTTGCAGCGAGCGGCGTGCCAGCGCGCAATCACCGACTTGCCAGGCCACTTCGCCCAGCACCAGGTGCAGCTCGGTTTCCAGGCAGAGCATGCCGCGCTGATGGGCGGTGTCCAGCAAGGCCGTGAGCCGCTCCACCGATTGATCGGCGCAACCCAGTTTCACTTCAGCCAGCACCAGCAGGTACTCCAGGCGCGGCACCAGTTCCAGAGTGGCCGGCGGGGCCTGTCTGGCCTGGGGCCCACGAAAGTGGCGAAGCACGCGGCGCACCGCTTCCACTGTCAATTCGGCACGCCCCTGCTGCAACCAGAAATGCCCGCTGACCAACAGCAACACCGCGCGGTACACCGTGTCGGGCACCTGACGCTGTTGCATCAGCCGCTCGGCGTCGCGCAGTTGCACAAAGGCCTGGGCGTAATCGCCACGGTTGGCGGCCAGCAGAGCCAGTCCAAGAAATCCGTAAAGCACGCGCTTGTCCTGGCTGTGCAGGCACATCTTCAAGCCCGCCTCGAAACACTCGGCAGCCAGGCTGTCCTGCCCTTGCCGCAACGCCAGGTGCCCGCGCCGCAGGGCGATGCGCCCGACCAGAGGCCCGGCCTTGAGGCGCTGCTCGAGCAGCATCGCCTGCACATTCTCCAGCAGGCTTTGCGCCCGATAAGGAGCGCCACGCTGCTCCAGCAGTTGCGCGTGATCCAGCTCCAACAAGGCTTCGAGCAGCAAAGAGCCGTGGGCACGGGCCAGGCACAAGGCTTCGCGGCTCAGGGCCTGGGCCACGTCCAGTTCACCGCGCAACAAGGCTTGCTGGGTCAGGCCCGAAAGACACATCAACCGCGACGTCCAGGCGCTGTCGGGCAAGGCTTGAAGCGCTTCGAGGAAGTGTTCGCGAGAACGTTCGGCATCGCCACCCAGATGCAGCAGCCAGCCCCACTGCGCCTGCCAGCGCGCCAGCAGATAGCGCTGCTGCGCCGCTGTCGGTTGCGGCGCGAAGCGTGCCAGTTGATGGATGCATTGCGCGGCCTGCTCGAAGCGCCCGGCGAACAGCAACGCCGCGGTCAACAGCCCGACCAATTGCGCCGAACCGAGCATCAGTTCGTCGCCCTGCTGTTCATGCAGGCGCAACAGCAGCATCGCGTTCTGCTGGCGGAACAGGTCTTCGAAACTGAAGTGCTGCAACAGGCTCACCGCCACTTCATATTCTTCGGCGAGCAAGGCTTGTTCAAATGCGGCCTGCCAGTCCTGTTCGGCGGTGAACCATTGGCAGGCGCGGCGATGCCATGAACGCTTGGCCGGCCAGGGCTCATCACGCAGCAAATGGGAGAGCGGAGGAAAAACCTGCAACCAGTCGGTGTCTTCCCAGGGCTGGATAAACGCGCCGAAGGCCTGCAGATCGTGCAGGTACTGATCACCGTCGCCAAAGCCGAACAAGTGCTCGCACAACCCAGCGTTGAAGCGCGGCAGATGGGCCAGCACGCGCCAGGCTTCGGCCAGTTCGGTTGGCAAGGTGCTGAACAGTTCGTGTTGCAGGTAATCGAGCAAGGTCTTTTCCGGGTGGCCGTCCCCCAACAAGGCAATGCGCGCGCCGGCACACCAACCAGCACTGAACTGCAACACGCTGTCGACGGATTGCCCCGGGGCATGAGTGAGCAAATGCTGGATCTCGACCGGACTGAACGCCAAGTCTGCGCCGCACTCCAGCAATTCGTCGTCGAGCAGCAACCGCGGCCAATTGCACAGTGGCCGACGGCGCGCGCCCAGCCACCAGGTCAGGGCTGGACTGCTGGCGGTCAACAGGCGATCGAGCAAAGCGTCGGTGTCCGGCGCGGGCAAGCGGCAGAAGTCATCGAGGAACACCCACGCCGGGGCCTGCCAACGCGCAAGGTCCGACAGCAGGGTGGCTTCATCGGTGAACGGCAAACCCAGGTTCTGCGCTAAGCGCTCGCAAAGATCGACGGGGCTCAGGGCAACGCCATTGAGCGGCAGCCAGTACACCGGGCAATCCTTGGGTGCCTGCAACGCGCACTCGGCGAGCAGCGCACTCTTGCCACTGCCAGCCGGCGCGCAGAGCAACTTGACCCTGACCTGCGCCGCCAGCAAAGGCTCGGCCAAACGTGGGCGCAATAGATGGTGGGCGGACAGCCGAGGCATGAATCCAGGACGGTCCAGGCAGCGTGTCATGGCGGTCATTGCTGCATCCTGCTTTTTTATTGTTATGCAACGTGGCGCCTACCCTAGTCCTGTGGTCGGCGGTTGTTGAAGAAGTATTCAGCAGGGTGATTTCCAGCCATAAAATTCAAGGTATCCACAACCCAATGTGGGAGCGGGCTTGCTCGCGAAGGCGGCGGATCAGTCTATGAATTCGGTGACTGACACTCCGCGTTCGCGAGCAAGCCCGCTCCCACATTGGACCTGCATTTTACATCAAGGATCAACGAACCCCTTCGGCCCTCAATGCGGCCGGGGTGTAGTCCGCAGCCTTGGCCGCGAAGCCAAACATAAAGCTGCTCTTCTCCTCATTCTTCATGCCCAGCGCGATGTAGCGCCCGGCGATGATGTCGTAGAGGGTTTCCACGGTGTAGGCCGGAGTCTGGTGGTCGTAATAGAACTGCGCATGACCTTCGGCGACACGCCACAGTTGACCACGGCCGTCGTAGTGATCCACCAGCGCCACCTGCCAGCTGTCCTCGTCGATATACATGTGGCGCTTGGCGTAGATATGCCGCTCACTCGGCTTGACCGTGCCCACCACTTCCCACACGCGGTGCAGCTCATAGCGGGTCAGGTCCTGGTTGATATGGCCGGCCTTGATGATGTCGTCGTACTTGAGTGTCGGCTGGTCCAGCTTGTAGCTGTTGTAGGGGATGTACATCTCTTTCTTGCCCACCAGCTTCCAGTCGTAGCGGTCCGGAGCACCGGAGAACATGTCGAAATTGTCCGAGGTGCGCAGGCCGTCGGAGGCGGTGCCCGGCCCGTCATAGGCCACTTGCGGCGCGCGGCGTACGCGACGCTGGCCGGCGTTGTAGATCCACGCCAGGCGCGGCTCCTTCACTTGGTCGAGGGTTTCATGCACCAGCAGCACGTTGCCCGCCAAGCGCGCCGGGGCCGTCACCGACTGTTTGAAGAAGGTCAGCACGTTGGCCGCCTTGGCCGGGTCCATGTCCGGGATCAATTGCGGCACCGCCACTTCCTCTTCGAAGCGGATCGGCGTGTAGCTGCCGTTGGTCTGCGGCGTGGCCTGGGTGATGATGCGGCGCAAATTGCCGCCGTGGTAGCGGGTGATGTGGTTCCACAGCACTTCCACGCCATTCTTCGGAATCGGGAACGCGTAGTAGCGGTTACCGGTGAAACCTTCCAGTCCATTGCCGTCGTTGATCGGCTTGACGTTCAGCGCGCTGCGCTTGATCGACTCGTAGACCTCCGGCGGCAGGTTGACCGTGCGGTGGGTTGGGTACACCGGAATCTTGTAGGTCTCAGGGTAACGCTTGAACATCGCCACCTGGCCGTCGGAAAGTTTGTCCTTGTACTTGTCGACAGTGGCCGCGGTGATCACGAACAGCGGTTTCTCACTGGCGAACGGGTCGGCGAGGAAGCCTTTGCTGTCGACGGCGCCGGCATTTTTAGGAATGCCACCGGTCCAGGCCGGGATTGAGCCGTCGGCGTTGCCGGCTTTTTCGGCGCCGACCGGGGTCAGGGTCGTGCCGAGCTTGGCCGCCTCTTCCGGCGACACCGCTGCCATCACGTGGGTGGCCAACAGGCTGAGGGCCAACACTGCAATTGTCTTACGCATGGATGCTTGTCCTTCTTTAAGCCAGGTCAGAAGTTCGCGCCGAAGCTGAGGGCGAGGAAGTCGCGGTCGGTCAGGGTGTTGTAGTCGCCGCCGAAAAAGTCGGTGTAGCTCAGGCTGGCGGTGTAGGTGCTGCGGTAGTCCGCGTCCACGCCGATGCTGATGGCCTTGGCGCCTTTGTTGAACAGACCATTGGGGCCGTAGCCGGCCACGTCATGGGACCACGACAGGTTGGGCTTGAGGTTCACCCCGAAAATTGCATTGTTGTAGTCAAGGATCGCGCGCGCTCGGTAGCCCCAGGAATTGGCTGTGACAAAACCGTCGGTGTCGCCTTGAAAACCATAGGCACCGTAGACCGAGTCGCGGCCGTAGCGCAGTTTGGATTTGTCTTCCAGCCCGGCGACGTGCACGTACGCAGCCTCGCCAACCAGCGTCAGGCGTTCGGCCCCCAGCACCTGGTCGAAGAACTGGGTCATGGTGCTTTGGATCTGGGTGATTTCCTTGCGGCGGTAGCCTTTGTTGTCGTCGCCAAAGTTGCTGCGGATCGGCGAGGCCAGTTGGCCTGCAACCGGGTTGATCAGGGCCAGGGTCAGGTCGGTGGTGTTGAGTTGCACGGGGGCATTGGGGCGATAGCTGATCTCGCCGGTCCAGGCCGTGCCGGTAGGCAAGGTGGTGGAGAAGCTCGCACCGAACAGGCGGATGTCTTCCGGGTAGTCGAGGTAATACTGGCCACGACCGAGCATCAGGCTCTGGACCAGACCTGCACCCGAGCCGGGCGCGATGCCATTGGCTGCGCCGGAGATCGCACCGAGCCTGGCCAGGCTTGTATTGTTGGTGATGGTGCCCACCGTCGGGGTGCGGCTGTGGTAGTTCATGAAGTACAGGCCGTATTCGGTGTCATCTCCCAACCAACGCAACGCCGTACCGAACTGACCACTGTCACGGGCATCACGATCCCGTGCACGCTGCACGATCACACCTTCACGGGTCACTTGAAAGCCCTGTCCAAACGCGGCGGCTAGAGGCTGCAACGGCGCAATCGCCGGGTTACCGACCGTGTAGTTGTCATTACAGCCGTGGGCCGCCACATCCCCACCAAAGAATGTGCCGCAATTATCCAGTACGGTATTTTCCCAGTTCAGTTGGTAAAAACCTTCCACTGTCAGCTGGTTGGTCAAGCTCTGGGAAGCGAACAGCATATTTACCGGAATCAGCCCTTCCTTGATCTCCGCACCGGGGCGGCGAAAGGCTGAAACGTCGATGGGGTTGATGCTGTTGATGGAGTTACCGATAAAAGTGCTCTCGCCCCAACTGACCACTTGCTTGCCCAGCCGCACGTTCCCTGGCTGATCGCCAATGGAATAGTTGTGATAGACGAAGGCATCGAGCAATTCGTAGCCGGAAGACCGCGCGCCTTCATCGCGGTGGTGATTGCTGATCTGTTTGAATTCGCGATCTTCATCCTGCAACTCGAAGTCGTACCAGTACTTGCCCCGAACGAACACGCCGCTGTCACCGTACTTGAGTTCCAGGTCGTGAATACCCTTGAAGATCTTGGAAAAGGTCTCGCCCTTCTTGAAGTTCAGGCGCCCGTCATCCCCGGTAGACGCCTGGCCAGTGCCGCCGTTGACGGTGCCCACCAGCTTTTTATCGGCGTCGCGCATGCCCCAGCTCGCGCCCACCGACAGCGAGGAGTCGAATTGCCCTTCGATCTCGCCAATGTTGAACGAAACAGCCTGTGCCTGGGCACAGCACCCCAACGCAACCGCAGCGGCCAGCGCCTGTGGCCTGAAGATGGCGCGCATTGTTGTTCTTGTCATGCGTCTTCCCCGGTGAGTGACAGAAGGCCCCACCCTACTGCCGCCCAACGGGAGCGATAAGCGCACCAAGGAGGGATTCGTGTTGTCGCCCAAAAGGATGACACGGCGCTCTGGCCTGGGCTCCGGGCGCAGGCATGCATTAGGTGGATGGAGGGTTATCAGGGGGATGTATGGAGGACTGCGCAACTGTTGCTGATTGCGCAACAGTCCTTGTCACGAATCGGCATTACTCATTTTGTTACAAGCGGCTATTCTTGTCGGGCTTTCAGGGCAAATAGCCCGCTTCCCCATCGGGAAGAAAAGCCAGATTCAAATGGATTGATGCCTTTTTTCAGTCTGTTACCCGTGTTCACTGACGTTGATTTGTCGCTCCTTGATCCAACGTCTTACTTCGGCCGCTGCCTATGCAGCGGCCTTTTTTATGCCTGGAATAAAACGGGACGCCATCAGCGCCCCGTAGGATTCAAGCTTATTCAAGCAACGATCACAGGCTGAACTTCTGCAAATTGGCCATCATCTCCTTCAACGCCTCGATGTTGTCCTTGGGGTGCGCCGCCCCTTCGAAGTCGCAGATCTGCTGCCAATGCGCCGCCACGTCATCAGGCGAGAAGCCCGTTTCCGGATCAAAGCCCACCCCCAGGCTACGCTCCCAACGGGTCTTGCCGATCCAGCCGCCGCCCACTTCAAACAGCCCCGAGGTTTCCTGGCACGCTTCGCTGCCCAGGTACACCACCAATGGGCTGACCAGCTCCGGCTTGAGCCGCTCGAATACCTGAGGCGGGATCAGGCCTTCGGTCATGCGCGTGCCGCCTGTCGGGGCGATGGCGTTGACCAGGATGTTGTTCTTGCGACCTTCCAGCGCCAGGGTCCGCGTCAGCCCGTAAAGACCCAGCTTGGCCATGCCGTAGTTGGACTGGCCGAAGTTACCGTAGATGCCCGAGGTGGATGCAGTGAAGATCACCCGGCCGTAACCTTGCTCGCGCAGATGGGGCCAAGCGGCGCGGGTAACTTTGTAGGCGCCCTCGACATGCACCCGGTAAACCAGGTCCCAGTCGCTGTCGTCCATTTTGTGGAAGGTCTTGTCGCGCAGGATGCCCGCGTTGTTGACCACCACATCGATACGGCCAAACGCATCGAGGGCGTTCTGCACAATCTTGTCACCGTCGGTGACAGAGTCATGGTTGGCTTCAGCAATACCGCCAGCTTCGCGAATCTGCGCCACCACGCGATCGGCAGCCGAAGCGTTGGCGCCTTCGCCCTGGGTGGAACCGCCCAGGTCGTTGACCAGCACCTTGGCGCCATGTTTGGCGAACAGCAGCGCATGGGCACGGCCCAATCCGCCGCCGGCACCGGTGACGATCACGACCTTATCCTGGAACTGCACTGATTCACTCATACCGAACTCCAATGGCGACAATGGGAATAGGTCGAGTGTCAGGCAAGGGGGCGCTGGTCACAATAAAGCCGGCCAGGGCTGAATGGTGCTCGATAAGGCTGGGGGATAATCGTCAGCTCAGGAATAGGCCAATCGAGGTGTCGGTTGCCCAATCCGGTCACGAAACGCCAGGTAGTGTTTGAGCACCTGCACCGGCGCCTCGATCTGTGGGTAGTGGCCGATATTGGCCAGCAGCACCGTGTCGGCGTGGGGCACCAACTCGCGGTAACGCGCCACCATATGAGCGCCCGAAATCGGGTCGATCTCGCCGTCGATCACCCGCAGCGGCACATCGCCCTGTTGCATCGCTGCCACCCAACGCTCACGCATACGGCGGCGTTGAGGGATGTAGGCAATGAGTTTGTGCAGGATGCGCGTGCCGTCATGGCAGTCGATCAGGCTCCAGAAATCATCCAGAGCGCTTTCGCTGGGGCGGGTATCAGGGCCAAAGATCTGGTTGAAACTGTTCGCCAAGGCATTGCGCCCAAAGGCACGACCGATCATCCAGCCCAGCGGGCTCAGCAAGAGTTTTTGCACCAGCGCCGGGCGATGGGTTTCGGGAAACAGCCCACCGTTGAGGAACACGCAGCTGGCCATCTGAAAGCGACCCTCGTAGTGCCGGGCCAGCAGTTCCTGGGCGACGCTGTCACCGTAGTCGTGGGCGAGCACGTGCACCGGCTGCTCAACGCGCAGGTGTTCCAGCAATGCTTGTTGCAAATCCGCCTGCTCCAGCAGGCAGTAACCGTGGTCGAGTGGCTTGGCCGAGTCGCCGAAACCGAGCATGTCGCAGGCGATCACCAAGTTGCGCTGGGCCAAGGGCTGCCACAAGTAGTGCCAGTCCCAACTGGCGGTGGGAAAGCCATGGATCAGCAGCAACGGCTCGCCCTGCCCCGCCACCCAATAACGGAGGGTGCGGCCATGGAAGTCGAACGTCTGGCTGCGTTTGCGCCAGGCTCTCAGCGGGATCTCGGCGAGTGGCATCAGCTTCTATACCCAGGGTCTTGAGTGTCCAGCTTACGCAGCAACGCCGGCCAGGCCAGCGCGCCTCCCATACCTTGCGCGCTCTTTGTGACAGCCGCCACCATCGCCTTGGCGCCAGCGAGAATCTGCGGGCCGATGTTGATCAATTCAGCGCCACCGTTTTGCGCCAGCGCCTGGATATCGCAGGCGCGCTGGAAAGTGAACATCATCAGAAAGGTGTCGGCAATGGTGCTGCCGCAGGTCAGCAGGCCATGGTTGTGCAGCATCAGGAAGTTGTTGTCGCCCAGATCGGCCTGCAGGCGGGCCTTCTCTTCATGATTCAGCGCCACGCCTTCGTAGGCGTGATAAGCCAGGCTCGACAGCACGAATATCGACTGCTGGCTGATCGGCAATATGCCTTGCTTCTGTGCCGCCACCGCCACACCGGCAGCGGTGTGGGTGTGCAGCACGCAGGTCACGTCGTGGCGCACTTCGTGGATGGCGCTGTGAATGGTGTAGCCCGCCGGGTTGATCTCGTAGGGGCTGTCCATCAGCTTCTTGCCGGCCTGGTCGACCTTCACCAGGCTCGACGCGGTGATCTCATGAAACATCAGCCCGTAGGGGTTGATCAGGAAGTCATCAGTGCCCGGCACCTTGGCCGAGATGTGGGTGAAGATCAGGTCATCCCAGCCATGCATCGCCACCAGGCGGTAGCAGGCGGCAAGGTCGACACGGGTCTGCCATTCGGCAGCGCTGACCTGATCTTTGACATTCTGTGGTGATAGAACGGGGGCATGACTCACGGCAACGACCTCCTTGGCACATTTTCTTCTTGTTATTTTGGGTGATGGGCCAGTCTAGTCAGACGTCTCTGCCGCCGTAGTTGCCTTGGCAGCCAGCTTGATGACCGTACGAGTCAGCGTTGAGAATAGTTGAGATCCATCCAAGCGACGTCAGAGAATTGCCGTCAATAAGGGCGCGGCGAACAGGTTGAGCAACCCCGTCAGCACCATCACCAAGCCCGCGACGGAGCCCTCTTCGCCGCCGACTTCATGGGCTCGGCTCACGCCCGCACCGTGGGCACCCACGCCAAACAGCGCGCCGCGCGCCAAGGGTGTGCGCAGCGGCAGCCACTTGAGCAGCACGCCGCCGAGCATGGCGCCGAATACGCCGGTGAACATCACGAACACGGCCGTCAGTTCCGGCACGCCACCCAGGTCGGACGACACGGGCATGGCGAACGGTGTGGTGATGGAGCGCGGCACCAGGGACATCGTCACCGAGCTGTCCAACGCCAGGGCTTTGGCCAGGCCGAACGAGGTGGCGATAGAGGCCACGCTGCCGGCGATCATACCCAACAACAAGGCCGGCCAGTAACGCGCCAGCAACGTGCGCTGCTGCCAGATCGGCACCGCGAACGCCACCGTCACCGGACCCAGCACGAGCATCAGCCAGTGGGTGTCGGCGGAGTACTCGGCGTAGGCGGTGTTCATCGGCACCGCCACGGCCAGCAAGAGTACCGGCACCAGGATCAGCGGCGACAACAGGTAACGGCCGGTACGGCGGTAGATCCAGCGGCTGAAAATATACGCACCCAAGGTCAAGGCGAGCCAGAATACCGGCATCCATTCAAGCTTCATGGCGCAGCCTCCAACGGCACACCAGTTCGACGGTGAACGCGGTCACCAACATCACCGCCAAGGTGCTGAAGCCAATTACCAGCAAGATGCGCCAGCCGTCATTGCGCAACAGGCCGCCGTAGTCCAGCAGGCTCATCAGCGCGGGGATGAAGAACAACAACATTTCAGCCATCAATACACCGGCGCCCAATTGCAGGGCCGCCGGTTTGACCAGGCCGCTGGCGAAGGTTGCAAGCAGCAAGCCGAGGCCTACTACACCACCAGGGATCGGCCACGCCAGCCAGACGGCCAACTGGCAACCGAGCAGGTAAATGGCCAACAACACGACCAGTTCAATCAACAGACGGATGAAACGTTTCATGGGCTTTGGGTCCTCGCAGGCCTTCATCTTAGAGAGGCGCGCCCTATCCCCACAGCGAATTGTTAGACTGCCAGCCATTCCAAACAGGAATTCAGTAGATGGAATTCAAACAGCTGCGCAGTTTTGTAGAAGTGATCCACCGGGGTGGCTTCACTCAAGCGGGAAAAACGCTGCACATCAGTCAATCCGCCGTCAGTAAACAAGTGGCACAACTGGAGCAGAGCCTGGGCACACCGCTGTTGGAACGTACCGGCTCACACATCCGCCTGACCGCCACCGGCGAAGTGGTGCTGCAACGGGCTGAAGCCATGCTGCGCTTGCAAACAGAACTGCTCAGTGAGCTGGATGATATGCAGCAACTGACCCGCGGCGAGTTACGCCTGGGCCTGCCGCTATTGGCGGGCGATACGCTGTTTGCCGGGCTGTTTGCCGAGTACCGCAAGCGCTACCCGAAAGTCACCATCCAGTTGCTGGAGGGCGGCAGTCGCACGATCGAACAGGCGATTCTCAATGGTGAACTGGATGTGGGGGGCTGCCTGAACTCCAGTGATCCGGCCTTCGCCCGACAAGCCTTCTGCGATGAACCGCTCGACGCCCTGCTGCCGATGGATCACCCGCTGGCACACAACGCTCAGGTGCGCCTGGAGGAACTGGCGGACACGCCGTTCCTGATGTACCAGCGCAGCTTTGTGCTCAATGATCGGTTGATCCAGGCCTGCCAGCAGGTAGGTTTCACTCCCCGGGAAATCGGGCGCAGCGGCCAGGCCGACTTCCTCGCTGCCCTGGTCGCGGCCGGACAGGGCGTGGTGCTGTTGCCCAGCGTGGTTGCCCGTGGACTGGTGCGACCGGGCGTGGTGCGCCTGACGCTCAAGGCACCCGACGACCTGCGCTGGGACATTGCGTTTACCTGGCGTGCGGGCGCCTATCTGTCGAAGGCCGCCCAGGCCTGGCTGGCGTTGCTGCGGGAATTTCCGGTCAGCCGCGCAGTGCAGTGACCAGGTCGGCCAACCACGGTTCGGCGTCGGCTTCGGGGGTGACGCTTTCGCTGGCGTCCAGGCGCAGCATTGGCAGCACTTCGCGCACGCCGAGTTCACCAAACAGCTCGCGCATTTGTTCGCCGCCACCACAGAAGGTATCACCGTAGCTGGCGTCACCCAGGCCGATCACCGCGCCGGGCAGACCGCGCCAGGCGGCAGGCAGTTGGTCGCGAATGGCCGAATACAGGGGTTGCAGGTTGTCGGGCAACTCGCCCATGCCGGTGGTGGATGTCACCGCAAGGAACGCCTCGGGGCCGAAGGCTTGCACATCCGCCAGCGTGGCGCGTGGATTGTGCCAGGCCTCGAAGCCGGCGGCCTTGAGGATGTCGGCGGCGTGGCGGGCGACTTCTTCTGCAGTGCCGTAGACCGAGCCGGAAAGGATGGCGACTTTCATCAATCTGATCCTGTAGTTGAGCGAAAGCGTGGGATATTAACAGCTGAGGCAAATATTTCGGCGCAGCCCGTGCAACATTCGCCAATTGCCATAAACTTCAGGCTCAAAAACAAGCCATGGACCGCTCAATGATTAACGCCAAGCTGATGCAACTGGTCGTCAACGCTTCCAACGACGGCATCGTCGTCGCCGAGCGCGAAGGCAAGGACAAGCCGCTGATCTATGTCAACCCGGCATTCGAACGCCTGACCGGCTACACCCTGGATGAAATCCTCTATCAGGATTGTCGATTCCTGCAATCGGGCGACCGCGACCAGCCGGCCCTGATGGCCATTCGGGAGGCACTGGAGAGTGGCGGGGCCTGCCGGGAAATCCTGCGCAATTACCGCAAGGACGGCACCCATTTCTGGAACGAGCTGTCGCTGTCGTCGGTGTACAACGAGGCGGACAAGCAGACGTATTTCGTCGGTGTGCAAAAGGACGTTACCCTGCAAGTCAAAGCCCAGCACCGCGTCGCCCAACTGGAGAGCGAACTGGCGCAGGTCAAGGCTGAACTGGCGATGTTCAAAGCGACGAGCGGATCTAACAAAATTTAGAAAATGCGGTCATTAGGGGGGATAATGGCATTTTAATACCCCCTAATGAGCATGAGTGATGCAGCGTGACGCGCTTCTGACCCAGGATGAGCTGGACTTCATTCAGAATATGCAACACAACCCGCAACTGAACCTGCGGGATGCGTCGTCGAGCTTAACGGTCAACGGGGGCGCGCAAATTCGCGATTTGCTCACACGACTGGCCGCTCATGACCACGTCACCATCCAGGCGCAATTCGACAACCAGCAACTCACTTTTCCGCTGCACCTGGTGGAAGATGAGTTCCATGCGATTCACCTGCGTCTGGGCGTACCGAGTATTTTCGAAGACGGCCCGATGATTCGGCCGTGGCGCCTGGCGCTTGAAACACCGGTGGCGCTGGAAAACATCAGGGGCAACGCAGGTGCGTTGTGGGTGCATGAGGTGTCGTTCAAGGGTGTGCTGGTGGAGATTCGCGGTCGGGTCAAGCCGCCGAAAACCTTTTCCCTGTGGTTCAGTCCTTCAGGTTACGAACGCATCGCGCTGCGCGGAACCTTCGAACGAGAAACCGCACGTGGGCTGTTCGCCTATCGGCTGAGCCAGGGCGACATCGACGAAACCGAGCGCCTGCGCCAATTCATCCTGCACCAGCACCGTCTGGTCCATCCTGAAGTCCATGCTTGAGATCAGGTATCCAGGCCACCGCCCAGAAACTGCTGCAAGCGGCGCTGCATCAACCGGCCTTCATTCCCCAGACAGCCGATTGATGACCCGGCGAGGCTTTCCTGCGCCAAGTCCGCTGCATCACCGGCCAGCAACAGCGGGCAATGCAGGGTCAGCGCCAGACGCTTGAGCCGTAGCGGCAACTCGCTGCTGGGGGCGCGATTGGAAAACAGCACCAAGGCACTGGGTTGGGTCTTTTCACAGATCAGCGTCAACTCATCGAATGGCTGCCCCACACCCAAGATCTTGACCGCTTGTTTTTCCCCGGACATCAGCAGGCCCGCGACCAGCAACTCCAACTCGCGGCACTCCCCTGCAACAGCCGCCAGCAATACGCGAGGCAGCGGCGCAGCGGCGGCCATCTGCAGACGTTGTGCGGTACGCGAGCGCAGGAAATTATCGAAGAACACCCACTCACTGGCTTGGCCGAAGCGGCCTTGGTGACGCAACAATGCCTGCCAGAGCGGCATGAAAATGTCCTGGAACACCACGGCGAGGGGATAGGCGGAAAAGATCTGGCCGTACAAACGGTCCAATTGGCGGTCATCGAACGCGCTGATTGCATGGCGCAATTGCCCGTGCCATTGCTCCCACTCCGCCTGCGCGCCGAGGGCGGCATCAGGTTTGCTGAGCAACGCGTCGCGCGCCAGGATCCTGCCGACTTTGCTCACCGCCACGCCGCGTTCGATCCAATCGAGAATCCGGTGCACGGTGTCGATATCGAGGCGCGAGTACAACCGATGCCCGCTTTCGGTGCGAGTGGGTTGGATCAGGCCGTAGCGCCGTTCCCAGGCACGCAAGGTCACCGGGTTGACGCCGGTCAGCCGGGCGACTTCGCGGATAGGGAAAAGATCATCGGAAACGGTGCCGTTGTCGGAAGTCGTTTCGCGCTGAAGATCAATAGTTTCGGGCATCAGAGGTCAAAAACGTCCGTGTCAGTTTGGATACTATTTAACGCTTATTAGACGGGTTGATTCAAGGAGCACGACGAGCCGACCAAAGTATCTGGCGTATTTCGCTAAAACAGGAATAATCCTTGCCTGTTTTTTCTACGTCGCTGCAACACCCCGCAGCCTCGTTCGTGTGCCGCCTACCCGGCCCAGCGCACTCGCTTATTTGGAGATACACAATGTCTACCTCTCCCGTCACCCTGATGGTTGCGCGCCGCGTGGCCAAAGGTCGCTACGAAGAACTGATGGCCTGGCTGCGCGAAGGCGAGCAATTGGCCACAGACTTTCCCGGCTACCTGGGCTCAGGTGTCCTTGCACCGCCGCCCAACGATGATGAATTCCAGATCATTTTCCGCTTTGCCGATGAAAAGACCCTGCATGCCTGGGAGTTTTCGGCGTCCCGCAGTGCCTGGTTGAGCCGTGGCAGCGAGCTGTTTGCCGACCCGTCCGAGCACCGCGTACGCGGTATCGATGGCTGGTTCGGCGCAGTCGGCGCCCGCCCACCACGCTGGAAGCAGGCGGTGGCGATCTGGTTGGCATTTTTCCCAGTGTCACTGCTGTTCAACTTTGTCCTCGGACCGCTGCTCAGCGAGCTCGACCTGGCGCCGCGAGTTCTGGTCAGCACAATGGCCCTTACGCCGCTGATGGTGTACTGGTTCATCCCGCTGTCGACCCATCTGTTGGCCAATTGGCTGCATCCTGTTCCGACCCCGCGCAAGGCCAGCGAAGCCGCTGCTTGAGTACAGGGGCGCCCGGTCGCTGGTATAGTTTCAATCTGCCAGCGACTCGAGCCTCCCATGACTGCAACGAACGCCCCGATCCTGATCACCGGCGCCGGCCAGCGTGTCGGTCTGCATTGCGCCCAGCGCCTGCTGGACGACGGCTATCCGGTGATTTTCAGCTACCGCAGCGAGCGGCCCGGCGTACAGGCCCTACGCGAACGCGGAGCGATTGGGGTGTTTGCCGATTTCTCCAGCGAGGCCGGCATCCTGGCGTTTATCGCTGAACTGAACACCCATACCCAACGCCTGCGCGCGATCATCCACAACGCCTCGGCCTGGATCGCCGAAACGCCCGACGAAGAAAGTCGCGCCTTTACCGACATGTTCAGCGTGCACATGCTTGCGCCGTATCTGATCAACCTGCATTGTTCACCTTTGCTGCAACGCTCTTCTCCCGCAGACATCGTGCACATCAGCGATGACGTGGTGCGCAAGGGCAGCCGCCAGCACATTGCCTATTGCGCCACCAAGGCCGGCCTCGACAGCCTCACGCTGTCACTTGCCGCGCAGTTCGCGCCGTCGATCAAGGTCAACGGCATCGCCCCGGCAATGGTGATGTTCAACGAAGGCGACGACGCAGCCTACCGCGCCAAGGTGCTGGCCAAGTCGGCACTGGGCATCGAGCCCGGGCCCGAGGTGATCTATCAGAGCGTGCGTTACCTGCTGGATAACCCTTATGTCACCGGTACCACCCTGACCGTCAACGGCGGGCGGCATATCAAGTAGCCGTTTGTGAGGATGTTGTATGACCCTGCCCCACCATTACCGCGAGATCCTCAAAGGCCTGGGCGAAGACCCGGAACGCGAAGGCTTGCTCGACACTCCCAAGCGCGCCGCCAAGGCCATGCGGTACCTGTGTCACGGCTACGAGCAAAACCTGGAAGAGATAGTCAACGGTGCGCTGTTCACCTCCGACAATGACGAGATGGTGATCCTCAAGGACATCGAGTTGTACTCGCTGTGCGAGCACCACCTGCTGCCCTTCATCGGCAAGGCCCATGTGGCCTATATCCCCACCGGCAAGGTGCTGGGCCTGTCGAAGCTGGCGCGCATCGTCGATATGTTCGCCCGGCGCCTGCAGATCCAGGAAAACCTCACGCGGCAGATCGCCGACGCGATCCAGGACGTGACCCAGGCCGCCGGCGTGGCCGTGGTGATCGAAGCCAAGCACATGTGCATGATGATGCGCGGTGTGGAAAAACAGAATTCAACCATGAACACCTCGGTGATGCTCGGCGCGTTCCGCGAGTCGAACACCACGCGCATGGAGTTCCTGCAACTGATCGGACGGAGCAAGTAGCAATGCCACAACTTCAACCAGGCATGGCGCGCATCCGGGTCAAGGACCTGTGCCTGCGCACGTACATCGGCATCAACGAGGACGAGATCCTCAACAAGCAGGATGTGCTGATCAACCTGACCATCCTGTATGCCGCCCAGGAAGCTGTACGCGACAATGACATTGATCATGCGCTGAACTACCGCACCATCACCAAGGCGATCATCGCCCACGTCGAGGGCAACCGCTTTGCCCTGCTGGAGCGCCTGACCCAGGAACTGCTGGACCTGGTGATGAGCAATGAGTCGGTGCTGTACGCCGAGGTCGAAGTGGACAAGCCCCATGCACTGCGCTTTGCCGAATCGGTTTCGATTACCCTGGCGGCCAGCCGCTAACCCCTGAATTGTCAGTGAGCCCTATGAACGACCAACAACGCCTCGAACTTGAAGCCGCCGCCTTCCGCCGCCTGGTGGCGCATCTGGACAGCCGCAAGGATGTGCAGAACATCGACCTGATGAACCTCTCGGGCTTCTGCCGCAACTGCTTGTCCAAGTGGTACAAGGCCGAGGCCGACGAGCGCCAGATCGAGCTGAGCCTCGATGACGCCCGTGAAGTGGTGTACGGCATGCCGTACGCCGAGTGGAAAGCCCAATACCAGAAAGAAGCCAGCGCCGACCAACAGGCTGCGTTCGCCAAAGGAAAAACCCATGACTGATTTGAACACCCTGCGCGCCAGCCTCAACAGTGGCAAACATGTTTTTGCCGATACCTTGGCGTTTGTGGCTGCCGGTTATGACTACCAGCCGCAAGCCTTTACCAATGGCGACGTGGAAAATGCCGCGGGGCAGAACGAAGGGTCGTGCAAGACCTTGGGCTTGGCGTTGCTGGAAGGTCTGAGCGACCAGGAAGCACTGCTGGCGTTTGGTGAGCATTACCGCTCGGTAGTGGCGACGCCTGAGGGCAGTGATCACGGCAACATCCGTGCGCTGATCGCCCATGGGTTGGCCGGTGTGAAATTTGACCAGCAACCTCTGACACGCCGCTAAATCAATTTGAAAACCTGGTCAGTGTGGGAGCCGGGCTTGCCCGCGATAGCGGTGGTAACTGACACACCGCTATCGCCGGCAAGCCGGCTCCTACAGCGGATAACAGCGGACATAAAAAAACCGGCCTTTCAGCCGGTTTTTTTAGTTCAACGGGTTCAGAACGAAGCGTTCTGCAGGCCGTCGAGATAACGCTCGGCATCCAGTGCCGCCATGCAGCCGGCGCCAGCCGAGGTGATGGCCTGGCGGTAGACGTGGTCGGCCACGTCACCGGCAGCGAAGATACCTTCGATGTTGGTGGCCGTCGCGTTACCTTCACGACCGCCCTGCACCACCAGGTAACCGTCTTTGGCTTCCAGCACGCCTTCGAACAGCGAAGTGTTCGGCGTGTGGCCGATGGCGATGAACACGCCGTCGACTTTCAGTTCGTCGAAGCTGCCGTCGTTGTTCTTCAGGCGGGCACCGGTCACGCCCATGTTGTCGCCCAGGACTTCGTCCAGGGTGGCGTTGAGCTTGAGGATGATCTTGCCTTCAGCGACACGGGCATGCAGCTTGTCGATCAGGATCTTCTCGGCGCGGAAGGTCTCGCGGCGGTGAACCAGGGTCACGGTGCTGGCGATGTTGGCCAGGTACAGCGCTTCTTCCACGGCCGTGTTGCCGCCACCGACTACGGCGACTGGCTTGTTGCGGTAGAAGAAACCATCGCAGGTCGCGCAGGCCGAAACGCCTTTGCCCATGAACGCCTCTTCCGACGGCAGGCCGAGGTAGCGGGCGCTGGCGCCGGTGGCGATGATCAGCGCGTCACAGGTGTAAACGCCGCTGTCGCCGGTCAGGCTGTAAGGCTTTTTGGAGAAGTCGACCTGGTTGATGTGGTCAAACACGATCTCGGTTTCGAAACGTTCGGCGTGTTCCTTCATGCGTTCCATCAGAACCGGGCCGGTCAGGCCGTGGACGTCGCCCGGCCAGTTGTCGACCTCGGTGGTGGTGGTCAGCTGACCACCCGCCTGCATGCCAGTGATCAGCAGCGGCTTCAGGTTGGCCCGGGCAGCGTAGACCGCAGCGCTGTAACCGGCAGGGCCGGAACCCAGGATAATCACTCGCGAATGACGGGTATCAGACATGACTCACTCCTATCGACCGCCCGGACTACAAGGCGGCTGGAATAAAAAAGGGACCACGAAGCACTTGGGGAAGGCTTCAACTCGCAGACCCTGAAAAATAATGGGTGCAGCGTATCGAGGGGGGCAAGATTAAGGAAATACGGAATAACAATCCAGCTCATAGGTGGTCTCTATGCAGTTGGCTGGGTTGATCGACACGTTTGTTACTGATGATGTCGCCGCTTTCGCCTGTTGAACAAAGCCGGTAAGGTCGGCGCGTTCGTCACTTTGTTCGGAGTTCTCCATGCCCGCCCCCGCTCTTTCCGGCCCGCAATACCTGCGTGAAGGCCTCAAACTGGTGTTGAGCCCCGGCCTGCGTCTGTTTGTGCTGCTGCCGCTGGCGATCAACCTGGTGCTGTTCGTCGGCTTGATCTATTTCGCCGGCCATCAGTTCAGTTTGTGGGTCGATCATTTGATGCCGACGCTCCCGAGCTGGCTGAGCTTTCTGAACTACCTGCTCTGGCCCCTGTTTGTCGTACTGGTGGTACTGATGGTGTTTTTCACCTTCACCATGCTGGCCAACATCATCGCCGCGCCCTTCAACGGTTTTCTCTCGGAGAAAGTGGAAGTGGTGGTACGCGGCACCGATGACTTCCCGGCCTTCAGCTGGGGCGAATTGATCGCCATGGTCCCGCGCACCCTGGCCCGGGAAATGCGCAAGCTGGGTTACTTCCTGCCACGGGCCATTGGCCTGTTTATCCTGTCGTTCATACCAGTGGTCAACCTGATCGCCGCCCCGCTGTGGCTGCTGTTCGGCGTGTGGATGATGGCGATCCAATACATCGACTACCCAGCGGACAACCACAAGCTTGGCTGGAACGAGATGCTCGCCTGGCTGCGCCAGAAACGCTGGCAGAGCATGAGCTTCGGCGGGATTGTTTACCTGGTGCTGCTGGTACCGGTGGTCAACCTGCTGATGATGCCGGCAGCGGTGGCTGGGGCGACGTTGTTCTGGGTGCGTGAGCAAGGTGCCGAAGCGATGGCGCAGCAGCAAAAGATAACCCAGTCATAAATCCATCATCTCGATGACACAATGACGACATGGCCCGCGGTGACACTGTGGGTCATGACGACAGCTTCGCTTCACATCACCCTCATTACCGAAACCTTCCCGCCTGAGATCAACGGGGTGGCCAATACCCTTGGTCGCCTGTGCGAGGGGTTACGGGCCCGCGGCCATCAAGTCGAGCTGGTGCGCCCGCGCCAAGGTGTCGACCAGAGCCGCCCCAGCGACGACGCCTTGCTGCTGTGCCGTGGCTGGCCGCTGCCGGGTTATCCGGGGCTGCAATGGGGGCAGTCGTCGATGCACAAGTTGCTGCGGCGCTGGACCCGTCAGCGCCCGGACGTGCTGTACATCGCCACGGAAGGGCCTTTGGGCCTGTCCGCCCTGCGCGCCGCGCGTCGCCTGGGGATCAGCGTGGTCAGCGGCTTTCACACCAACTTCCAGCAGTACTCGAACCAATATGGCATGAGCCTGTTGAGCCGGATGGTCACTCACTATCTGCGCTGGTTCCACAATCGTTCGACGCTGACCCTGGTACCCAGCGCCAGCCAGCGCCTGGAGCTGGAACGCAAGCATTTCGAGCGTCTGGGGATGTTGGCGCGCGGAGTGGACAGCCAACTGTTCCATCCCGCCAAACGCGATAGCGCGCTGCGGGAAAGTTGGGCACTGAACAGTGAGCAAACCGCCGTGCTCTATGTGGGCCGACTGGCCCAGGAAAAAAACCTGGGCTTGCTAAAGCGCTGCTTCGAGGCCTTGCAAGACACCTATCCCCTGCGTCAGATGAAGCTGATCATCGTCGGCGATGGCCCGCAACGCGCGACGATGGAAAAGGAACTGCCAGAGGCGATTTTCTGCGGCACCTTGCGTGGAGAAGAACTGGCACGGCATTACGCGTCAGGCGATGTGTTCCTGTTTCCCAGCCTGACTGAAACCTTCGGCAACGTGGTGCTGGAAGCAATGGCGTCGGGGTTGGGCGTGGTGGCCTACGACCAAGCCGCTGCGACCCAGCATATTCGCCATGGCTACAACGGTGTGCTAGCGATGCCTGGGGATGAGAATGCGTTTTGCGAGGCGGCCAACTGGCTGCTGGAAGACGCTGAAAGCCTGCGTCGTATGCGCCTGAACGCGCGCCAGCATGCGAGTCGCCAGGGTTGGCCGGCGATTATCGAGCAGTTCGAGCGCCAGCTGCGCGGGGTATGCAAGGACGGGCACCCGGTGCCCGCCCTGTTGCCACTTACACCAGGGTCGTCAACGCCTCACGACTGAATGGCAGGATGTCGCTCTCGCGGCCTTCGCGCACCTTCACGGCCCAGTCCGGGTCCACCAGCAGGGCACGGCCCACGGCTACCAAGTCGAACTCGTCGTTGTTCAGGCGCTCCAGCAACTTCTCCAGGCTCGCCGGTTGCGCGACCTTGTCGGTGTTGACCATGAACTGCAGGAACTCGCCATCCAGGCCGACGCTGCCTACAGTAATGGTCGGCTTGCCGGTGAGCTGCCGGGTCCAGCCGGCCAGGTTGAGGTCGGAACCTTCGAACTCTGGCTCCCAGAAACGACGGGTGGAGCAGTGGAAAATATCCACACCCGCTTCAGACAATGGCTTGAGAAACTCGCCCAGCGCCTCGGGGGTTTGCACCAGGCGCGCGGTGTAATCCTGCTGCTTCCACTGGGAGAACCGGAAGATGATCGGGAAGTCCGGACCCACGGCAGCGCGGGTGGCCTGAATCAGCTCAATGGCGAAACGCGACCGGTTGGCCAGGCTGCCACCGTACTCGTCGGTACGCTGGTTGCTACCTTCCCAGAAGAACTGGTCGACCAGATAGCCATGGGCGCCGTGGATCTCAACGCCGTCCATGCCGATGCTCTGGGCATCCTTGGCGGCTTGGGCGAAGGCGTTGATCACCTCCTTGATGTCTTGATGCGTCATGCCGTGCACGACCACGTTGCCATCCTTGAGTTTTTCCATCGGGCCATAGGCCGGCACGCTGGCATCCGGCTCGGTGCCGATGCGGCGCACGCTGCCCACGTGCCACAACTGCGGGACGATCTTGCCGCCTTCGGCGTGTACCGCGTCGACGACTTTTTTCCAGCCAGCCAGCGCGGCTTCACCGTAGAAGTGCGGCACATTGGGGTAGCCATTCGAGGCTTGATGACCGACCACGGTGCCTTCGGTGATGATCAGGCCTACGCCGGCAGCGGCGCGGCGACGGTAGTACTCGATGACTTTGGCGTTGGGAACGCCACCCGGCGAGAACGAGCGGGTCATCGGTGCCATGACGACCCGGGTCGACAGTTGCAATGCACCGAGCTGAAAGGGTTTGAACAAAGCTTGGACGGGCATGGGAGCACTCCACGGAAGACGGGGTTTATGATGTGGATAATATGGGGAGCGCAAGGTGCTGGGTAGCACTATTGATCTGGGTGATTAAGGGGTAAAAGTGGCACAACCGGTTGCCGCTAACCTGTAGTGAGCGGGCTCGCCCCGCGCTGGGTGGCGAAGCCGCCCCAGTAAAAACGCCGCGTTCTGTCTAGAAATGCGGCGTCTGATTTTAGGGCGGCTTCGCCACCCAGCGCGGGACAAGCCCGCTCACCACAAAAGCCTCCTGGACGTCTTCAGGCCAGGGCTTTTTCGATGGCCTGGACGATCGTCGGATCATCCGGCGCAGTACGCGGGGAAAAGCGTGCGAGCACCCGCCCATCCTTGCCCAGCAGGAACTTCTCGAAATTCCAGGTGATGTCCCCAGGAAACTCGGCCCCCTCGCCCGCCAGCAAGCGGTACAGCTGATGACGATCAGGCCCATTGACCTCAAGCTTGCTGCCCAACGGGAAGGTCACCCCGTAATTCAGGCTACAGAACGCCTGGATTTCTTCCTCGGTGCCCGGTTCCTGACCGGCAAACTGATTGCACGGCAGGCCAAGTACGGTAAACCCCTGGTCCTTGTACTGCTGGTAGAGCTTCTCCAGCGCGGCGTATTGCGGGGTCAAACCACATTTGGAGGCCACGTTGACCACCAGCACCACTTGCCCCTTGAAGGGCGCCAGCGGTAGCTCTTGTCCGTCCAAAGCTTTGAGTTTCAGGTCGTGGAAAGCACTCATGACGAACTCCAGATATCCCATGTTCTTCGCATTGCGGCACGTCGAGATTACAACCCGCAAGCCAGCAATCATAGACGCCGATTGCAAAACCCGCCCGCGAGTTACTGAGCGGTCGGCCAGGGCAAAATCGGAATGGCGGTCACGGCGTTTTGCGGGCTGCCTTCGATCAGGCGGTCGCTGTACACCAGGTAAACCAGGGTGTTGCGCTTCTTGTCGAGGAAGCGCACCACCTGCATGGTCTTGAACACCAGCGAGGTGCGCTCCTTGAACACTTCGTCGCCGTCCTTGAGCTCGCCCTTGAAGCGGATCGGGCCCACCTGACGGCAGGCGATCGAGGCTTCGGCGCGGTCTTCGGCCAGGCCCAGGCCGCCTTTCACGCCGCCGGTCTTGGCACGCGACAGGTAGCAGGTCACGCCGTCGACCTTGGGGTCATCGAAGGCTTCAACCACGATCCGGTCGTTGGGGCCGACAAACTTGAACACTGTCGACACCTGACCGATTTCCTCGGCCGAGGCCAGCAACGGCATGGCCAGCAGCAGGCCGAGCAATCCCTTCATGACACGCATTGTGTATTCCTTTGGTTAGACCAGGATCAGGTTATCGCGGTGAACCAGCTCTGGTTCGGCCATGTAACCTAGTAGTCCGACAATCGCATCGGAGGATTGTCCAATGATTTTCTGGGCTTCAAGGGCGCTGTAGTTGGCCAGGCCACGGGCAATCTCACGACCGTCCGGCGCCACGCACACCACCATCTCGCCCCGGCGGAAGCTGCCCTGCACCAGCTTGACGCCGACCGGCAGCAGGCTCTTGTTGCCTTGGGACAACGCCGATACGGCGCCATCGTCCAACACCAGGGTGCCACGGGTTTGCAGATGACCGGCCAGCCATTGTTTGCGCGCCGCCAGCATGCCGCGTTCCGGCGACAACAGCGTACCGATGCGCTCGCCCGCCTTGAGCCGGTCCAGCACGCGCTCGATGCGCCCGCCGATGATGATGGTGTGGGCGCCGGAACGCGCCGCCAGGCGCGCCGCACGCAGCTTGGTCTGCATGCCGCCGCGGCCCAGGGCGCCGCCAACACTGCCGGCCACGGCGTCCAACGCCGGGTCATCGGCGCGAGCCTCATAAATAAGCTGGGCTTCGGGGTTGTTGCGCGGGTCGGCGTCGAACATGCCGTCTCGGTCGGTGAGGATCACCAGCAGGTCAGCTTCCACCAGGTTGGCCACCAGGGCGGCCAAGGTGTCGTTGTCGCCAAAGCGGATTTCGTCAGTGACCACGGTGTCGTTTTCGTTGATCACCGGGATAACCTTGAGTTCCACCAGCGCGCGCAGGGTGCTGCGGGCGTTGAGGTAACGCTTGCGGTCGGACAGGTCGTCGTGGGTCAGCAGGATCTGCGCCGTGTGCCGGCCGTGCTCGGCAAAGCTGGATTCCCAGGCTTGCACCAGGCCCATCTGACCGATGGCGGCGGCGGCTTGCAGTTCGTGCATCGCGCTGGGTCGCGCAGTCCAGCCGAGGCGGCTCATCCCGGCGGCAACCGCTCCGGACGACACCAGCACCAACTCCACACCGGCCTCATGCAGGGCCACCATCTGCTCGACCCAGACGCTCATGGCTGCACGATCGAGCCCCTTGCCATCCGCCGTCAGCAACGCACTGCCGATCTTTACTACCCAGCGCTGCGCACCTGTCACTTTGCTCCGCATCATCTTCAACCTTAGATTGAGGGCTGCGCGACCCAGCGCGGCCCATAACGTTAAACCCGGATACTAAAACGCCGCTCTAACAGGAGCGGCGTTCAAGTTTATCGCAACGACTCAGTCGCGCACGTAAATGATTTCAGGACCGTCTTCATCATCCACGTCTTCTTCGTCCCAATCGTCGTCACCGATGTCATGGACCGACTTCACGCCGCTGCGGCGCAGGGCACGCTGGTCGTCCAGCGCTTGCAACTGGGCGCGGGCTTCGTCTTCGATCTGTTGATCGAGCTCAGCCAGTTCGGCCTTGAACACCGGATCGGCCGCCAGGCGGTCGGCGCGGTCTTCGAGGTAGCGCATGATGTCACGGGTCAGGCGCTCGGTGCCTTCTTTGGCGATGGCCGAGATCACGTAGACCGGACCTTCCCACTCCAGGCGGTCAACGATTTCCTTGACGCGCTCTTCGTGCTCTTCTTCCAGTATCTGGTCGCACTTGTTTAGCACCAACCAGCGATCACGCTCAGCCAGGGCCGGGCTGAACTTGGTCAGCTCGCTGACGATCACTTCGGCGGCGTCCGGTGCGCTGGTGTCATCCAGCGGCGCCATGTCGACGAGGTGCAACAGCAAACGGGTACGCGACAAGTGTTTGAGGAAGCGAATCCCCAGGCCGGCGCCATCGGAGGCGCCTTCGATCAAGCCGGGAATGTCGGCGATCACAAAGCTTTTCCAACGGTCGACGCTGACCACACCGAGGTTTGGCACCAGGGTGGTGAACGGGTAGTCGGCGACTTTCGGCTTGGCGGCCGAAACCGAGCGAATGAAGGTACTTTTACCAGCGTTCGGCAGGCCCAGCAGGCCCACGTCAGCGAGTACTTTCATCTCCAGCTTGAGGTCACGCTGCTCGCCCGGCTTGCCTGGCGTGGTCTGGCGTGGCGCACGGTTGGTACTGGACTTGAATCGGGTGTTACCCAGACCGTGCCAGCCGCCCTGTACAACCATCAGCTTCTGGCCAGCCTTGGTCAGGTCGCCGATCACTTCCTGGGTCGCAGAATCGATAATCGTGGTACCGACCGGTACGCGCAGTACCAGGTCTTCGCCTTTTTTACCGGTGCAGTCGGTGCTGCCGCCGTTGGAGCCACGCTCGGCATCGAAGTGCCGGGTGTAACGGTAGTCGACCAGGGTGTTGAGGTTTTCGTCGGCCATCATGTAGATGGAACCGCCGTCACCGCCGTCACCGCCGTTGGGGCCACCGTTTTCGATGAACTTTTCGCGACGGAAACTCATGCAACCGTTACCGCCGTCGCCTGCTTTTACTCGGATGGAAACTTCATCAACGAACTTCATAACAAAACGCCTCTCGTCGCATGGACGAGCTTAAGAAACCAAGACATAAGACTCTTGCAAAAATGAGCGCAGCGACCTCAATCAGCGACCGCAAACCAGCGCCTGAGCCCATTACAAACAGCTTTGCAAGAGACTCACCCCACAAACGAAAAAGCCCCGTCGCAAGACAGGGCTTTTCCAGCGATCTCGCAATTAAGCTGCGACAACGCTCACGTAACGGCGGTTGAACGCGCCTTTTACTTCAAACTTGATCACGCCTTCGATTTTCGCGAAGAGGGTGTGATCTTTACCCATGCCAACACCGTAACCGGCGTGGAATTGGGTGCCGCGCTGACGCACGATGATGTTGCCCGGAATGATTTTCTGGCCGCCATACATCTTCACGCCAAGGCGTTTGGCTTCTGAGTCGCGACCGTTACGGGTACTACCACCAGCTTTTTTGTGTGCCATGAGTCAATTCTCCTAGTGAGGAATTAGGCTGAAATTAAGCCTGAATACCGGTGATTTTGATCTCGGTGTACCACTGGCGGTGGCCCATACGCTTCATGTGGTGCTTACGACGACGGAACTTGATGATGCGGACTTTATCGTGACGACCTTGGGAGATCACTTCAGCCACAACGGTAGCGCCAGCAACAACTGGAGCGCCGATGTTCACGTCATCGCCATTGGCGACCAACAGAACGCGATCAAAAGTAACGGATTCGCCGGTAGCGACTTCCAGTTTTTCGATCTTCAGGTATTCACCTGGGGCGACTTTGTATTGCTTGCCACCAGTAACAATTACTGCGTACGACATGGTATTTCTCCGATAATCCTGCTCACCCAGCGCTTTATAAGAAGAGGTATTGGCTGGCATGGCTGCATGGGATGGACGTCCCGAATGCAATTGCGTAAGGCAGGTGCTGCCCAGGAAGTTCAGGGTGCGCGATTGTACGCAAGGCTTTGATGCCTTGCAAGTGGCCGTCTATCGCGCCTTGACACTACGGGGCGTGGGTCCTAGCATGCCGCGCAACCCTTCTGGAGCGACTGTCGCTGATGCAACCCCAAGCTTTCTACCGCGCGGTCGCGGACGATTTTAGCGCCGTCGACGGCATCATCAAGCAGCAGCTGACGTCTAAAGTGCCGCTGGTCTCCAAAATTGGTGACTATATTACGTCGGCGGGCGGTAAGCGCCTGCGTCCTTTATTAGTGCTGCTGTGCGGCAAGGCCCTGGGTCGCGAAGGCGATGACCTGCGCCTGCTGGCCGCCACTATCGAATTCCTGCACACCGCCACCCTGCTGCATGACGACGTCGTCGACATGTCCGGCATGCGCCGTGGCCGCGAGACCGCCAATGCCATGTGGGGCAACGCCCCTAGTGTGCTGGTGGGCGACTTCCTGTACTCGCGCTCGTTCGAAATGATGGTTGAACTCGGCTCGATGCCGGTGATGAAGATTCTTTCACAGGCCACCCGCATCATCGCCGAAGGCGAAGTGCTGCAACTGTCGAAGGTCCGTGACGCCAGCACCACCGAAGAAACCTACATGGAAGTGATTCGCGGCAAAACCGCGATGCTCTTCGAAGCCTCCACCCACAGCGCCGCCGCGCTGTGCGGCGCAACGGCCGAACAGGCCGAAGCCCTGCGCACCTTTGGAGACCACCTGGGCGTGGCGTTCCAACTGGTCGACGACCTGCTCGACTACAAGGGCGACGCTGAAACCCTGGGCAAGAACGTCGGTGATGACCTGGCCGAAGGCAAGCCGACCCTGCCGCTGATCTACACCATGCGCGAAGGCACGCCGGAACAGGCCGCCCTGGTGCGCAAGGCGATCCAGAAAGGCGGGATCGAAGACCTTGAGGCCATCCGTGCCGCCGTGGAAGCCTCGGGTTCGCTGGAGTACACCGCACAACTGGCGCGTGACTACGTGGCCCGTGCCATCCAGTGCCTGCAAGCCCTGCCCGCCAGCGAATACCGCGACGCCCTGGTCGAGCTGAGTGAGTTCGCGGTCGCGCGTACTCACTAAAGCGCGGCCTATGTGGGAGGGCCCCCTCCCACATTTAGATTTCATACAACCTGTAAGACTGCAAAACCCTATATAATGTGCGCCCTTTAGCCATCCTGACTCTCAAGGAGCCTTAGTGAGCACGTTGCCACCCTGCCCGAAATGCAATTCCGAATACACCTACGAAGACGGCGCCCAGCTGATCTGTCCGGAATGCGCCCATGAGTGGTCCGCCAATGGCGAGGCCGAAGCAGCCAGCGACGAAACCGTGAAGAAAGATTCTGTGGGCAACGTCCTGCAGGACGGCGACACCATCACCGTGATCAAGGACCTCAAGGTCAAGGGCACTTCTCTGGTCGTCAAAGTGGGCACCAAGGTCAAGAACATCCGCCTGTGCGACGGCGACCACGATATCGACTGCAAGATCGACGGTATCGGCCCCATGAAGCTCAAGTCCGAATTCGTGCGCAAAGTCTGAATATGCTGCCCCCCATCCCGCGCCCGCCGCGGGATGGCGTTTCGCCCTCCCGTTTGATCCAGCGCAATATCCACACAGAAAAACCCAGAAACCGCCAATAGGCACTTGCTATTCTACGAATAAGAATTATTCTCATTGAAACCCATCAAGGAGATGAGACCCATGACTTATTTGATAGATGCCTGGCTGGACCGCCCACAGCCTTACCTGCGGATCCTGCATCGGGAAACCGGTGAAGTCTGTGCCGTGCTGGAAGAAGAAGCGCTGAATGAACTGCAGGACCAGGGCGACCTGGACGTCAATGGGCTGAGTTCGAGCGAACCTGGCGTGTTGAAGGAAGTGGTGCGCAATCTGTTTCTGTTCTGCTATGCCCGAGCGTTGCGCCCGGCGACAGAGCTGAATGGCAAGTTCCATCCATGAGCGAGGTTGAATGCACCTGCTTTATGTGGGAGCTGGCTTGCCTGCGATGGCATCAACTCGGTAAGACATCAGACCGAGTCGCCGGCATCGCAGGCAAGCCCGGCTCCCACATAAAGCCAGGCGCAGTAATCAGCAGGTCTTACAGAACGTCGAGCAGCTCGACGTCAAACACCAGAACGCTGTGCGGCGGGATGCTGCCAACGCCTTGAGCGCCGTAAGCCAGTTCGCTCGGCACGTACAGACGCCATTTGCTGCCGGCATTCATCAGTTGCAGGGCTTCGGTCCAGCCGGCGATCACGCCGCCTACCGGGAATTCCGCAGGCTGGCCACGCTCGTAGGAGCTGTCGAACACAGTCCCGTCGATCAGGGTGCCGTGGTAGTGAGTGCGCACTTGATCTTCACGGGTCGGCTTGGCGCCGTCACCGGCGGTCAGCACTTCGAATTGCAGGCCGGAAGCCAGAGTGGTGATGCCATCACGCTTGGCGTTTTCAGCCAGGAACGCCAGGCCTTCGCCAGCAGCCGCTTCAGCCTTGGCTGCCGCTTCGGCTTGCATGACTTCGCGGATCACTTTGAAGCTGGCGGCCATTTGCTCTTGATCCACACGGCTTGGTTGGCCGGCGAAAGCGTCGGTCAGGCCAGCGAGGATCGCGTCCAGGCTCACACCCGGTGGCGGGTTGTCGCGCAGTTGGTCGCCCAACTGACGGCCGATACCGTAGCTGACGCGGGTTTCGTCGGTGGACAGATTAACTTCGGACATTAAGAGGCTCCGCTGTAGGACAACACGGTTTCCCGCGCAATCCAGAACTAAAAGGGCCCGCAGACTAGCACACAAGACCGGCCCAAGATCAGCCCCCTCCCCGGCCAGCCACTGCGGCGGCGACCCTTCGTCGCACCTTACGAATTAGCATTTCAGATTCAACACCTGCCGCCGATACAGCCCTACACAGCAGCTGGCTCCAAAACCAATAACCGTCCAGCACCCCCCATCATTCTTGCGGAGCATTCGATGAATAGCTGGTTCGGCAACATTAGCGTCAATCTAAAACTGGGCCTGGGCTTCGGCCTGGTACTGGTCCTCACCTCGATCCTGGCCCTGACCGGCTGGACCAGCCTGGGCGGCCTGATTGATCGCAGCAACTGGATGAGCGACATCACTCAGCTCAATGCGTCGTTGACCAAGCTACGTATCGTGCGCCTGCAATATATGCTCGCCAACGGCGACGAAGCCGTGGCCCAGAACGTACAGACCAACCTGGATGCGTTCGCTGCCCAGCAACAGAAGCTGCTCGACAGCTTCAAAAGCCCGGAAAACCTCAAGCTGCTCAACGAGCAAAAGTCCATCATCACCGCTTACCAGCAGTCGCTGAACAAAATGCGCGAGGCCTACCGTAACGGCAACGCCTCGCGCCAGGTGATGGGCGACAAGGCGGATATCGCCAATGCGCAGATCAACGCATTGGAAACCAGCGTGAAGCAAATGCCCGACAGTTCGGAGCACCTGGCGCAGTTCCAGGCGGTGGCCGACGCCAAGATGCAGTTCCAGTTGGCTCGCTACGAAGTACGCGGCTACACCGGTAACGTCAGCCCGGAGACCGAAGCACGCGCGGCTGCACAGATTGAAAAAGCCATCGCCGGCGTGAAAGACCTCAGCGCCGCATTCGGCGCCAGCCAGCAAAGCGCGCTGACCGCATTGGAAACCGCCCTGGGCGCCTATCGCAGCGCCGTTCAGAACTACAAGGCAGCCAACGCCAACATCGTCACTGCCCGCGCCGAAATGACCACCCAGGGCGCTGATATCGTCACGATCAGCGACAAACTGTATGACATCCAACTGACCCGCCGCGACGCAGAAAGCGCCCAGGCCCGCAGCCTCCAGCTGATCAGCACCTTGTTGGCCCTATTGGTTGGCGTCATCGCAGCATGGGTCATCACCCGCCAGATCACCCGCCCGATCCAGGAAACCCTGGCGGTGGTGGAGCGCATTGCCTCCGGCGACTTGAGCCACAACATCCAGGTCACTCGTCGCGATGAACTGGGCGTGTTGCAACAAGGCATCCAGCGCATGGGCACCACCTTGCGCGAGTTGATCAGCGGTATTCGTGACGGCGTGACACAGATCGCCAGCGCCGCCGAAGAACTGTCGGCCGTGACCGAGCAGACCAGCGCCGGCGTAAACAGTCAGAAGATCGAGACCGACCAGGTCGCCACCGCGATGCACGAAATGACTGCCACCGTGCAGGAAGTGGCGCGCAACGCGGAGCAAGCTTCCCTGGCCGCCGCCGATGCCGACGGCCAAGCCCGCGCAGGCGACAAGGTGGTGGCCGAGGCCATCGCCCAGATCGAGCGTCTGGCCGCTGAAGTGGCGCGTTCCACCGACGCCATGACCCACCTGCAACAAGAGAGCAACAAGATCGGCAGCGTGATGGACGTGATCAAGGCCGTCGCCGAACAGACCAACCTGCTGGCCCTCAACGCGGCGATCGAAGCCGCGCGGGCTGGTGAAGCCGGGCGTGGGTTTGCCGTGGTCGCCGACGAGGTGCGCGGCCTGGCCCAGCGCACGCAAAAATCCACCGAGGAAATCGAAGGCCTGGTCGCCGGCTTGCAGAACGGCACCCAACAAGTGGCCAACGTGATGAACAACAGCCGCAGCCTCACTGACAGCAGTGTCGAGCTGACGCGCAAGGCCGGTGTGTCACTGGAGAACATCACCCGTACGGTGTCGAATATCCAGTCGATGAACCAGCAGATCGCCGCCGCCGCCGAGCAGCAGAGCGCCGTGGCTGAAGAGATCAGCCGCAGCATTGTGAATGTGCGGGATGTGTCGGAGCAGACCGCTACGGCGAGTGACGAGACGGCCAAGTCGAGTGTGGAACTGGCGCGGCTGGGTAGTCAGTTACAGCAGATGGTCAGTCATTTCCGGGTGTAAGAAACCAAAAAGCCGCCTCAGCCTAAACCGGGGCGGCTCCACTTCTCAGACCTTAGCGGTCATCGAAGCTGTCCCGCAGGAACTTCCAGACGTGATAAGCACGCAGGCAGTTCACCACGAGGTTCCACGTACGTCGTGCAAACTTAGACATACTCGGCCCTCCGTGAGTTGGGCCTTACCTCCAGCGCACTTACCGGAACACGTGAGCCTTCGGACGCGGGTCAATGCGTCCTTTGAGGTGGCCGGGCTAATGGTCCTTCCGCATCAATCCGGCACGGATTACTAGCCCGTGGCGGTCAGTCCAGAATTCGCGCGCAGACCCAGCCCACCCAAAAGCGACCAACGCAGAACGGGGAAGATCCTAACCAACATCCCCGTTGAAGGTGTTTCAAAGAGTGGTCAAATATCCAGTATTGACCGATAGATTCATTGCAAGCTTTTGCAGTCGAATCACGCGAGAAAAGAATGCCGAAAAGCGCTCCATGCCAACTATCCTTCCGTCTTGCGTGATGACGTGACCGGCGGTAGTATTCACCTGCGGGTCAATGCGTCTTTTGAGATCGCAACCCCAGCCGAAAACTGGGATTGCAAAAAAAAACCGCCCTACTAAGGCGGTTTTTTATTGCCTGCGATTTACCCCTCAGCCCTCGCCTTCCTCGACAAACACCACCCGATTCCCAAACGGGTCCTTGATGCTCATCTCCCGCGATCCCCAAGGCGTTTCCTCAACCCCAGGCTTGGCATACCGGTAATCCTTGCCTACCAATTGCTGCTGGTAAGCGTCCACACCCTGAGCCTGAATCCGCACCGCCGCGCCCGGGGAGGCGTCGCCATGATGCTCAGTCAAATGCAGCACGCACTCACCCAGAGACACTTGCAGGTACAACGGAAAATTCGCCTCGAAACGATGCTGCCAATCCACCTTGAACCCCAGGAAATCGACGTAGAATTCCAACGCCTTGGCCTCGTCGAAAATCCGCAGGATGGGGGTGACTTTTCCTAAGTGCATGGCAACCGCTCCGTCTAAATAAGCGTCCACTATAGAGGCGAAAAACCCCGACGCAAATCCCCACTGCGCGCCAGGAACCGACCCGGCCGCTGACCGTTCGCCTGCCCATCGCTGTAGCTCAACACCCCGTTGACCCACACCCCATCGATGCCCTCGGCCGCGCGCTGCGGTTCCTTGAAGTCCGCCACATCGCGCACGCGCAACGGGTCGAACAACACCAGGTCGGCCCAGTGCCCTTCGCGGATTTCACCCCGCTCCGCCAGGCCAAAACGCGCGGCTGAAAGGCCCGTCATCTTGTGCACGGCGGTATGCAATGGGAACAACCCCACATCCCGGCTGAAATGCCCCAGCACCCGTGGAAACGCCCCCCACAAACGCGGATGTGGGAACGGATCTTCCGGCAGCCCATCCGACCCGACCATCGACAACGGATGCGCCAGGATCCGTCGCACATCCGCCTCATCCATCCCGTAATACACCGCCCCTGCGGGTTGTAGCCGACGGGCTGCGTCCATCAACGAAACATCCCACTCAGCGGCGATATCCTGCAAATCACGCCCGCCCATTTCCGGGTGTGGTGTCGACCAGGTGATGGTGATCCGAAAGGCGTCAGTCACCTGCTTGAGATCCAGGGTCGAAGAACTCGCCGCATAGGGGTAGCAATCACACCCCACGGGATGGGTTTTAGCCGCCAGTTCCAGCGACGCCAACAACTGCGGGCTACGCCCCCAGTTACCGGCGCCGGCACATTTGAGGTGGGAAATGATCACCGGCGCTTTGGCATGCCGGCCGATCAGGAACGCCTCGTCCATCGCCTCCAGCACCGGCTCGAATTCACTGCGCAAATGGGTGGTGTACACCGCGCCGAATGCGGTGAGTGCTTCACTCAGTTGCAGCACTTCATCGGTCTCGGCATTGAATGCACTGGCGTACGCCAAGCCTGTGGATAAACCAAGGGCACCGTCTTCGAGACTCTCTTGCAACTGCGCGCGCATGGCGGCAATTTCATCCGCTGAGGCAGTGCGGTGCAAGTCATCCATATGGTTGCTGCGCAGCGCCGTATGGCCGACCAACGCCGCGACGTTGACCGCCGGGTGAGCGTTTTCGACCGCCGTGCGATAGTCGGTGAAACGCGGATACACAAACGCCGAAGCACTGCCCAGCAGGTTCATCGGATCCGGCGGATCACTGCGCAACGTCACCGGCGACGCGCTGATGCCACAGTTGCCGACAATCACCGTGGTCACACCCTGGCTCAGTTTGGGCAGCATCTGCGGATGGCGGATCACCACGGTATCGTCGTGGGTATGCACGTCGATAAACCCCGGCGCCAGCACACGTCCGCACGCCTCGATTTCATGCTCGGCCACAGCCGTCGACAAGTCGCCGATCGTCTCGATGCGCCCGTCGCGCAGCCCAACATCGGCGACGTAGCCTGGGGTGTTACTGCCATCAATGATCAGCGCCTGGCGGATCAACGTGTCGTACTTCATATCAGTCTCCAAGCGGCAGGCTGTCGGGGCCGCCGCGATAATCGTCCAGGGCCAGCTTGATCCGGCGCAGGCGTTCCTGGTTGTCGTCCGGCAGGGCCAATGCCAACTCGGTGGCGAGCAAGTCGATGGCCAGCAGCATTCCGTAGCGCGCCGCAGTGGGCTTGTAGATAAAACTGGTTTCGGCCGGTTGCAGCGGCAGCAGCACGTCCGCCAACTGGGCCAGGGGCGACTCGGCCAGGGTGATGGCGACAATGCGCGCGTCGTAGTTGCGTGCCAGCGTCACCACGTCCAGCAACTCGGGGGTGAGGCCGGTCAGGGAGCACACGATCAACGCATGCTCCGGTCCCAGCGTCGCCGCCGTGACGCGCATCATTACCGGGTCATGGCAGGCGGCAATCGGATAACCCAGGCGTACCAGGCGCACCTGCAACTCATCGCTGCACAGGCTCGACGGGCCGCCCATGCCGAACGCGTGGATCATCCGCGCCTTGCCCAGCAGGTTGACCGCATCGACAAAACCCGCCTGGTTGAACCCCGACAAGTGCTGACGCAACGTCGCCTCGATATCCCCCAGGATCTGCCGATGAAACGCCGATTGCTCCGGCAACCCCGCCGGGTCGAGGAAGCGACTGCCGACCCCGCTGGCCTGGGCTAATTGCAGACGCAAATCCCGCAGATCCCGGCAACCCACACTGCGCGCGAACCGCGACAAGGTGGCCGTACTGACCTCGGCCCGCTGGGACAACGCTTCCAGGCTGGCCGACGCGGCAAAGCCCACGTCCTCGAGCATCAGTTTGGCGATACGCCCTTCGCCGGCGCTGAAAGAGTCCTGGCGGGCGCGGATCTGGTAGAGGATGTCCATGGGCTCTCCGGTTACAAAATGCGGCTCATAAAACAAGAGACAGGCCGTAAGTCAGACCGAAGGCGACAACAGAAATCAGAGTCTCCAACACGGTCCAGGTCTTGAAGGTCTGGATCACCGTCATATTGAAGTATTCCTTGATCAGCCAGAAGCCGCCGTCGTTCACGTGGGAAAAGATCACCGAACCCGCGCCGGTGGCCAGCACCAGCAATTCAGGGTGTGGATAACCCAGGCCCATGGCAACCGGTGCTACCACGCCGGACGCGGTGGTCATGGCGACGGTGGCCGAGCCCGTGGCAATACGCATCAGCGCGGCAAACAGCCAACCCATTACCAAAGGCGACAGGTGGAAAGCATGGGCCAGGCCGAGAATTTCGTTGGTCACACCCGCATCCACCAGGATGCGATTCAAACCGCCGCCCGCGCCCACCAGCAGGGTAATACTCGCGGTCGGCGCCAGGCATTCATTGGTGAACTTGAGGATCGATTCGCGGTTGAAGCCTTGGGCGATACCCAAGGTCCAGAAGCTGACAAGGGTCGCCACCAGCAGCGCGATCACCGAGTTACCGATAAACAACAGGAACTGATTGAAACCGGTGCCCGGCGTGGAAATCACGTTGGCCCAACCGCCGATCATCATCAGCACCACCGGCAACAGGATGGTGCCCATGGTCAGCGTGAAACTCGGCAAGCGAGTACGCGGTTCGCGCTCGATGAATTGGCGTTCCAGCGGGTTTTCCGCCGGCAGATGAATACGCGGCACGATGAATTTGGCGTAGACGGGACCTGCGATGATTGCCGTCGGAATACCGATCAGGATGGCGTAGAGCACGGTCTGCCCCACCGACGCGTTGTACGCCAGCACTGCCATCATCGCCGCCGGGTGCGGTGGCACCAGCGCATGCACCACCGACAGGCCGGCGACCATCGGCAAACCGACCATCAGGATCGATACGCCTACACGCCGCGCCACGGTAAAGGCAATCGGCACCAGCAGCACAAAACCGACCTCGAAAAACAGCGGCAGCCCTACCAGGAAGGCGATGCACACCATGGCCCAGTGCGCATTGCGCTCGCCGAAACGGTTGATCAGCGTGCGCGCCACCTGCTCGGCACCGCCTGACTCGGCCATCATCTTGCCCAGCATGGTGCCTAGCGCCACCACCAGGGCAATGTGCCCCAGGGTCTTGCCGACGCCCGCTTCATACGAGCCCATGATGGTGTCTGCCGGCATCCCGGCCATCAGCGCCAGGCCAATGGACACCAGGGTGATGACGATAAACGGGTTGAGCCGGTAACGTGCTATCAGCACGATCAAAGCAATGATGGCGATGGCAGCGTATGCCAATAGCCCGAAGCCCGGTGATGCGGCCATGCGGTACTCCTCGGAAAGGGTCACGTCGAATTGGTTGTGAAACTCATAAATCATTACCGAAGAGTATTTTCAATTTTTATGAAAGTAATTTTCGCCCACGGATAAGCGCTGTCGCGCTGGGATATGCCCAACGGTCGCCTATGAAAATTCGGGGGGTGTTCTTACATGAAGATCAGAAGATGCTGGAAACTCAAACGCCGCCATCGAGTCATAGAATGCGCCTCCCCTCATGCCCAGGAAAACCGACCATGATTCGCACATCCCTAGCCGTCAGCGCTTTGTTTCTCGCCCTGTGCGGCAGTGCTGCGGCCGCTGATAACGCGGCGTTGAAAAAATGCATGGACAGCGCCGACACGACCGCGGACATGGTCAATTGCAACGCCAAGGAAGCCAAGGTCCAGGACACGCGCCTGAACAAGGCCTACAAGACCGCCCTCGCCGCCCAGGAAGGTGCGCGCAAGCAGCAACTGCAAGACGTGCAGCGCCTGTGGATAAAATACCGTGATGCCAACTGCGGCTTCGCCGGCTCCGCGACCGGCGGCACCATCGACCAGGTCAACGGCTCCGGCTGCGTGCTGGACATGACCCAGACCCGCGCCCAGGAACTCGAAGACCTGGTCGGGCCGTGATCACTTACTCATGATGGACCCGGGCGCGCTTGAGCAGTTTCTTGCAGCGCTCCGACAAATGCAGTACCCGCAGGTGCTTGCCGGCTTTGGTGTAACGCTCACGCAGGGTCATCAGCGCCGCAATCGCTGAATAGTCGACAAAGCTCAGGTGACGGCAATCCAGCGTCACCTGGGCCGGGTCGTTGGCCGGGTCGAACTGGTTGAGGAACGGCGTGGTCGAGGCAAAGAACAAGGTGCCATGCAGGCGATAGAGCTTGCTGCCATCGGCCTCCAGATGCTCATCGGCATACAGCTCGCGCGCCTGTTGCCAGGCGAAGTTCAGCGCTGCAATCACAATCCCGCACAACACGGCCGTGGCCAGGTCGGTGAACACGGTGATCACCGTCACCGCGATAATCACCAGCACGTCATTCAACGGCACTTTGTTGATCACCCGCAAGGACGCCCAGGCGAAGGTCTGCTGCGACACCACGAACATCACGCCCACCAGCGCCGCCAGCGGGATCCGCTCGATAAAGGGCGACAGGAACAGGATGAACAGCAGGATCATCACCCCGGCAAACACCCCGGAAAAACGCCCGCGCCCGCCGGAGCTGAGGTTGATCACGGTTTGCCCGATCATCGCGCAACCGCCCATGCCGCCAAACAGGCCCGAGACCATATTGGCCGCGCCCAGGGCTACGCTTTCGCGGTCCGGGTAGCCACGGGTCTCGGTGATTTCGTCGGTGAGATTCAGGGTGAGCAGGGTTTCCAGCAGGCCGACCATGGCCATCAGGAACGCGTACGGCGCGATGATGGCGAGGGTTTCCAGGGTCCAGGGGATTTGCGGCAGGGCAAAGGTGGGCAGGCCACCAGCGATATGGGCCATGTCGCCCAGGGTGCGGGTCGGCAGGCCGAGCAGGTACACCGCCAGGCCCACGCCGAGGATCGCCACCAATGCAGGCGGCACCGCGCGGGTGATGCGTGGCAACAGATAGACGATGGCCATGGTCACCAACACCAGGCCGATCATCACGTACAGGGGCGTGCCGCTGAGCCAGTGTTCACCGCTCTTGAAATGCTCCAACTGCGCCAGGGCAATGATGATCGCCAGGCCATTCACGAACCCTAGCATTACCGGGTGCGGCACCATGCGCACCAGCTTGCCCAGGCGCAGCAGGCCGAAGGCGACCATGATCAACCCGCCCAGCAACACCGTCGCCAGCAGGTATTCCACACCGTGTTGCACCACCAGCGCCACGATCACCACCGCCATCGAGCCGGCCGCACCGGACACCATGCCGGGTCTGCCGCCGAACAATGCCGTAAGGGTGCAGATGATAAAGGCGCCATAGAGCCCCATCAGCGGATTAAGGTGAGCCACCAGGGCAAAAGCGATGCATTCGGGCAGCAGCGCAAAAGACGTGGTGAGGCCGGCCAGGGCATCGGCGCGCAGACGGGTGAGATTCATGAGGTACCAGGGCATTGCGGGGGATAAGGCGGGGAATGGTACGGAATTGAAGGGAATGGGGCTAGTCTCGAAGACCGTATCGTCCCCTTCGCGAGCAAGCCCGCTCCCACATTTGACCGAGTTCCGGCTTTGGAATGCAGTCAGTGTGGAAGCGGCGGTGCGACGATTCGACTTGCTCGCGAAAGAAGCGCCCCGGTATCAAGCGAACATCACACCATCTCGTGGCGTATCCACTCCACCACCGACGTACGCTTCGGCGCCCAGCCCAGCAACTCACGGGCATGCTTGCCACGCACCCGGCTGTTGGAGCCCAGGCCATAGTTGGCCATTTCGTAGCCCCACTCGGCTTCAGCATCGACCAATGGCCAATCCTGGGGTTTGCCCAGATCCAGGGCTTCGGCGATGGCGGTGGTCATGTCGATAAACGCCGCCTCGCTGCTTTCCACAAAGTAGAAGGTGCCCGGTACGTTCTTGTTCAGTGCCAGCAGGTACAGCGCCACCACGTCTTCAATGTGCACGTTGGACCAGATGTTCTGCCCACTGCCCACATGGCGCACCACCCCACTCTTGCGCGCCTGCTTGAGCAGACGCGGCAATTGCACGCTGTCGCGCTTCACGCCCAGGCTGTGACCGTAGATCAGGGTGTTGCAGATCACCGCCGAGTTCACGCCTTCGTTGGCAGCCGCCAGGATCAGGTTGTCGATAGCGACGCGAGCGGCCTTGTCGACGGTCGGCTCCGGAAGGTTGTCTTCGAAGTAGATGACATCGCTGGACTTGCCGCCCGACGCATCCCCCACGATGCTTGAACCGCTGGTGTGCAGGAATGGCTTGTTCGAGCCCTTCAACGCTGCCAGCAGGGTTTCCACGGCTGCGCGATGGTCGCTGCTTGCGGCATTGATCACGGCATCGGCCTTGTGCGCTTGCTCGGTCAATACAGCGGCGTCATCCAGAGTGCCGATCACTGGGGTGATAACCAATGCGGTCATCTCGGCCGCCTGCTCAGCGCTGCGCACCAGGCCAGTCACGCTGTGGCCTGCCTTGACCAGGCCGGTTGCGATGGAACCCCCGATAAAACCTGCTGCGCCGGTGACGAATACGTTCATGGAGAGTGCTCCTGAGTGAGTAAGTGATGGCACCAGTATCAAGGGCCGATCCCTGACGAATAAGCCCTTATTGCCCAATTCACTCTTGCGCGAAGGTCACGAATCAGCAGGCATACCGCGCCAGCTTGGCCTGGATGAAGTCGAGGAAACACTGGATGCGCAAGGCCAGCTGCGAGTTACGGTAGAACACCGCGTGGATCGGCTGACGATAACCGCTGTTGAACGCTTCCAAGACCGGCACCAGGCGCCCGGCTTCAATGTCGTCGATGGTCATGAAGTTCGACAGGCAGCAGATGCCCTGCCCTTCCAGCGCCAAATGACGCACGGTTTCACCGCTGGACGCGGCCACGCCGGGCTGGATCAACCAGCGGTCGCCTTCCACATGGCGCAGCGGCCAGTGGTTGAGGGTCTCGGTCTGGGTGAACCCCAGCAAGGTGTGGTTCGCCAATTCGGCGACCGTAGTCGGCGTGCCGTACTGCTTAAGGTAGTCGGGGCTGGCGAGGATATGCAGCGGCGTACAACCGAGCGCGCGCGCATGCAGGGTGGAGTCGGCCAACGCACCGATGCGGATGGCGATGTCGGTACTCTGCTCCAACAGGTCGATGATCAGGTCATCGCTGTTCAGCTCCAGCTGGATATCCGGGTAAAGGCTGCGAAACTCTGCGATATACGGCACGATCCCATGCAGCATAAAGGGCACCGCCGCATTGATGCGCAGGCGCCCCGCCGGTTTTTTCTGGCGTGACGACAGGCGTTCTTCCAACTCGTCCATCTGCGCCAGGATCACCTTGGCCTGTTCGAAGAAGTACTTGCCTTCCTCGGTCAGGTCCATGCGTCGCGTCGTGCGGTTGATCAGCGTGGTGTCGAGCTTGGCTTCCAGGCGTGACAAGGTGCGGCTGACCGCCGAGGGCGTCTGCCCGACTTGTTCCGCGGCAGCGGAAATCGAACCGCATTCAATCACGCTGACGAAGATCTGTAGCTCATCGGATCGGGCTTTCACAGGCGCTCCTCGTTATCGGTTCACAGCAGCTTACACCGAGAAATTGAACACCTGCGCCAGATGCTGCTCATAGCGTGCTACGTCAGCCTCGATCGCCGGGCGCTTCATCACGTCCACGCACAAGAAGGTCGGCAGGCCAGTCATGCCAAGGAATTCGTTGGCCTTGTGGAACGGGAAATACACCGCGTCCACACCCTTGGCTTCGAAGAAGTCGGTCGGGTCGTCGAAGGCTTGCTGCGGCGCGTTCCAGGTCAGCGAGAGCATGTACTGCTTGCCCTGGATCAGGCCGCCGCTGCCATATTTCTGCGAGGCATCGGAGCGCGTGCGGCCGTCGCTGGCGTACAGGCTGCCGTGGCCTTCGGTGAAGACTTCGTCGATGTATTTCTTGACGATCCACGGCGCGCCCATCCACCAGCCGGGCATCTGGTAGATGATCACGTCGGCCCAGAGAAATTTTGCGACTTCTTCGGCCACGTCGTAGCCTTCGTCGATGTGAGTGACTTTGACGTCGAGGCCGGCGCGGTCCAGCACGGCCACGGCGGCATCATGCAGGGTGGTGTTGTAGCGGCCATCGGAGTGAGCGAATTTTTTGCCGCCGTTGAGCAGGAGGATTTTTTTCATGGGAGGGCATCCAGAAGGGTTAAAAATGTCTGCCGGCAGGCTATCGACATTGGCCCCTCGGAATAAGCGGCGGCACGGCAAAATACATTTGACCGCAAAGCACGAATTCACCACCCATTGTTAACCGCTGATCAGCAGATGCGCGCCCAGCAAGGCCATGCCGACGAAAAACACGCGCTTGAACAACACGGCACTGATGCGCTGACGCACCGCCTGGCCCAGCCACATGCCCAGCAGTGCCGGCACCAGCGCCAGCAGTGACGCGTTGATTTCACCCCCACCGAGGGTGCCGCGCCAGGCCAGCCCCGCCGCCAATGCCAGGGTGGAAGCCGTGAACGACAGCCCCAGCGCCTGTACCAACTGATCACGGTTCAAGCCCAGGGCCTGCAGATAGGGCACAGCAGGAATCACGAACACACCGGTCGCTGAAGTGATGACTCCCGTGATGACCCCGCACAGAGGGCCCAGCCAACGTTCAGTCTCAGGTTTTACCTTGAGCGTCGGCAGGAACAATCCGCTCAGCGCATACACCAGCAACGCACCGCCCAACGCCTGGCCCACCCAGCTTCCCCCGCTCATGCCCAGCCACAGCGTGCCAAACCCGGTGCCGAGGAAGATCAGCAGCAGCATCGGCCACAGGCGTTTGAGCAACGCACTCAGATGCCCACCGAACGCCAATTGCCACAGGTTGGTGATCGTCGAAGGGATGATCAGCAACGCCGCAGCCTGCGCCGGTAACATAGCCAGGCCGAGCAAGCCCATGGAGACTGTCGGCAAGCCCAGGCCGATAACACCCTTGACGGTGCCGGCCAGCACGAAGGTGCCGATCACCAGCAGGGTCAAGGCGGGGCCGATTTGTTGGTAGAACGCGAGGAAGGTATTCATGGGGGGATTGTGCGGCTTTTCGCTGAAGGCTGAAATTCGCCATATACTGAGGCAGCCTCTTGTTTTGTGAGAGGCTGATGCCGCCTTCGCGAGCAAGCCCGCTCCCATATTTGAAATGCGTTCCAAATGTGGGAGCGGGCTTGCTCGCGAAGGGGCCAGTCCAGTCACCCGAGAACCCCGGCATGCACTTTGACCTGATCGACCTGCGGCTTTATCTGCACATTCTCGACACCGGCAACATCACCGCTGGCGCCGGGCGCAGCCATTTGTCCCTGGCCGCCGCGAGTGCGCGTATCCGGGCGATGGAGGCTTCGCTGGGTATCGATTTCCTGGAGCGTAACCGTCGAGGTGTCACCCCAACGCCCGCCGGCAAAGCCCTGGCCCGCCACGCACGCCTGTTACTGCAACAGGCCGAACACCTGCAGCAGGACCTCGCGGAATACGCCAACGGCATCAAAGGCCAGGTGCGCTTGCTGTGCAACACCACCGCCCTCAGCGAATACCTGCCGGAACTGCTGGCAGACTTTCTATGCGAGCACCCCAACCTCGACATCGACCTGCAAGAGCTGCCAAGCCTGCGTATCACCCAGGCCTTGCGCCAGGGCACGGCGGATCTGGGGATCATCTCCGACGCCGTGGACACCCACGGCCTGCAGACCCAGCCCTTCCGTGATGACCCGCTGGTGCTGATCGCGCCACTGGATCATCCGTTCGCCGAGGGGAGTTTTGTCGATAGCCTGCAACACGAATTTATCGGCCTCGCCACGCACAGCGCGTTGACGGTTTACCTCGAAGAACAGGCACTGCACGCGGGTTTCCGCCTGCAGACTCGCATCCGTGCCGAGGGCTTTGACGGGGTGATTCGCATGGTCGCCCGTGGCGCTGGCTTGGGCATCGTGCCCCAAGCCGCGCTGGAGCGCTGGCCGCAGAAGCGCACCTTCAAGGCCCACCCTCTGCAAGAAGAGTGGGCCTGTCGGAAACTGCTGTTATGCGCGCGCTCGTTCGAACAGCTGCCCGGTTATGCCAAGGCCTTGTTCGACGCCTTGGCCCTGCCCTTGCGGAAAAACCCGTAATACACCGCCGACAGAATCAACAGGAACGGCACACCAAACACCAGGGTCATCTTGAACGCCTCGGTGAAATACGTGGTGATCATCACCGCGCCCATCAGCACCAGACCCAGCGACGTGCTGTAGGGAAACAGCCGCAGTTGGAACGACAGCTTCGGCCCACCGTGACGCTTGCGGTAGCGACGGAAAAACAGGTGGGTGAGGAAGATCATGAACCAGGTGAAGATCGCGCCAAACATCGAGATCGCCATCATCAGGGTGAACGAGCTTTCCGGGTACACGACGTTGAGCAACGTCGCCAGCGCAATGCCCGAGCTGGACAACAGCAACGCGTTCAGCGGGATGCCACTCTTGCTCAACGCACCCATGGATTTGGGGGCAAAGCCGGCGCGGGACAGGCTGAACATCATGCGGGTAGTGATGTAGAGCTGGCTGTTCATCGCCGAGAGCGCCGCGATCAGGATCACGAAGTTCATCACCCCGGTGGCGCCGGGAATGCCGATGGTCTGCATCACCGTGACGAACGGGCTCTGGGTTTGTCCAGCCTGGTTCCAAGGCACGATGGCCAGCATCAGCGCCAGGGTCAGCAGGTAAAACACCACCAGCCGCACGATGGTGGCGCGGAAGGCTTTCTTCACCGCCTGTTCCGGATCAGCGGCTTCACCGGCCGCCACGGCAATCATCTCCACGCTCAGGTAGCTGAAGATCGACACGATGACCGCGATCCACATACCGCTCAGGCCATGGGGGAAAAAGCCGTCGTGGGCCGTGTAGTTCTGCACCCCGTATTCCGGGTTGCCGGAGCCGAACACCACGTACACGGCGAGGATGATGAAGCCGACAATGGCGCTGATCTTGATCGTCGAAAACCAGTATTCGAAGTTGCCGAAGGTCTTCACGCTGATCGCATTGAGCAGGATCAGCACGCTGGAAAACGACACGATCCACACCCATTCCGGTACGTTGGCGAACCAGTACTTCATGTACATCGCCACCGCTGTGACCTCGGCGCCCACCGCCAGCACAATCGCCGCCCAGTAGGCATAACGCACCAGGAACCCGGCCAGCGGGCTGATGTAGAACTCGGCGTACGCACCAAAGGAGCCCGAGGTGGAATGGGCCACCGTCATCTCCGCCAGGCAGCCCATCAACAGCAAGGTGATCAATGCGCCAATGGCATAGCTCACCAAGACGCTGGGCCCGGCATAACCGATGGCGTAGGCGCTGCCCATGAACAGCCCAGTGCCAATGGCGCCGCCGATGGCGATCATGCTCATCTGGCCGGAAGTGAGCTGGCGCCGCAGGCCCAGTTCGCGGTGGGTGATCTCTGCAAAGCCGTTGTCTGGCGTGGTCACGTGGGGTGCCCCTTTATTATTGTGATTGCACAGGAAATTTGCGCCGTCCTGTGTAGGAGCCCGGCTTGCCGGCGATGGCGATCTCAAGGCCGCTATCGCCGGCAAGCCGGGCTCCTACAAGGGAGGGGTCGTTCTTAAGTGACGCTGTTGCGAACTTTGAATTGCGGCTGGTCCCAGGTGTGGTGGTCGAGGATGTCGCCGAGGATTTCTACGGCGTCAAACACCTCGGTAAAGCTGGTGTACAAAGGCGTAAAACCAAACCGCATGATGCGCGGCTCACGGTAGTCACCGATCACCCCACGGGCGATCAAGGCCTGGATCACCGCGTAGCCTTCGGGGTGTTCGAAGCTCACATGACTGCCGCGCCTGGCGTGCTCACGTGGGGTGATCAACTTCAAGTCATGGGCAGCGCAACGGGCTTCGACCAACGCGATAAACAGGTCGGTCAACGCCAGGGACTTGCTGCGCAAACTCGCCATATCGGTCTGGGCAAAAATCTCCAGCCCACATTCAACCATCGCCAGCGAAGTAATCGGCTGCGTGCCACACAGGTAGCGAGCGATGCCGGCACTCGGTGCATAAGTCGACTCCATGGCGAACTGCCGGGTATGCCCGAACCAGCCTGACAACGGCTGGCGCACCACATCCACCAACGCCGGGTTGACCCACACAAACGCCTGGGAACCCGGGCCGCCGTTGAGGTACTTGTAGGTGCAGCCGATCGCATAATCGGCGCCCGCCTGATGCAGGTCGATAGGCACCGCGCCGGCCGAATGCGCCAGGTCCCAGATGCTCAGCGCACCGCACTCATGGCTCAAGGCGGTCAGCGCCTGCATGTCGTACATGTAGCCGGTCTTGTAGTTGACGTGGGTGAGCATCACCACCGCCACGTCCTGGTCGATGGCCTGGGGCAGTTCATCCGGGCTGTTCACCAGGCGTAGGGAATAGCCCTGCTGAAGCAGTTCGGCCAGGCCCTCGGCGATGTACAGGTCGGTGGGAAAGTTGCTCGCCTCGCTGACGATGACCTTGCGATGCGGCTGGCGTTGACGCTGCACAGTCAACGCGGCGCTCAGCACCTTGAACAGGTTGATCGAGGTGGTATCGGTGATCACCACTTCGTTGTCGCGCGCGCCAATCAACGGCGCCAGGCGATTGCCCAGGCGTTGGGACAAATCCGCCCAGCCCGCGCTGTTCCAACTGCGGATCAGCCCGTTGCCCCACTCTTCGGCAATCACCGCCTGCGCCCGCGTCAACGCCGCCACCGGGCGTGCGCCGAGGGAGTTGCCGTCGAGGTAGATCACGCCCTGCGGCAAGGCGAACTGGCGGCGCAAGGGCGCCAGTGGGTCTTGGGCATCGAGGGCTTGGCAATGGCTTCGAGTGGTCATGGGCGATCCTGGTTTTTATAAGTAAGAATGGACCAAATAATGAACGAAGTTTTAGAGAATTTTCGTGCAAAGTGAGTAGCAACAGGCTAATTAAGCTGTAGGAAATTCGAATTTAACCCCCAAACACGCGGATTTATTCTAACCATGATTCTCGACGCCACCGACCTGCGCCTCCTGCATTTCCTGCAACAGGATGGCCGCATCAGCAACCAGGAACTGGCGGAAAAAGTCGCGCTGTCGCCGTCCGCCTGCCTGCGCCGTTTGCGCTTGCTGGAGAGCGAGGGAATCATCAGCGGCTATCGCGCGGTGTTAAACGCAGAGCAACTGGGGATTGAACTGGAGGCCATCGTCCACCTGTCCTTGCGCCAGGATGTGGAGGATTGGCATGAGACGTTCATCAAGAAGGTGCAGGGCTGGCCGGAAGTGGCCAGCGCCTATGTGATCACCGGCGCCAGCAACTATGTGCTGCGGGTGCAGGCACGCAACCTCAAGCACTTTTCGGACTTTATCGTGAACCACCTGAACCGCACGGCGGGGGTGATGGATATACGCTCGGAGATTGTGTTGCAGAAGATCAAGGATCGGGATGAGGTGCTTGACCTGGTCATCCGCAAATAGCGGCAACACCACAAAACTCTGTGGGAGCAAGCCCGCTCCCACATTTTTAACCGTGTTTAATCTTCCAAAGCACGCACGCGCTGCATGCGCTTTTGCTCTACCGGCGCATCCGCCACTTGCAACTCAAAGTCAAAATCAATCTGCGCAAACCGCCCTTCCACGCCAAACTCTCGCGCCAACTGCGGATCTTCACTGAAGCGAATCTCGGCGATCAACTCATCCCGCGTCGCATAGGCAAAATCATCATGCAGGTACGGGTCATCCGACAGGTTGATCTGCGTGGTCAGGTGCCGATGCCCCGGCGCCGAAATGAAGAAGTGAATATGCGCCGGCCGCTGCCCGTGGCGCCCCAGTTGATCCAGCAGTTGCTGGGTCGGCCCGGTCGGCGGGCAGCCGTAGCCGGATGGCACGATACTGCGGAATCGGTAGTTGCCCTGGGCATCAGTCTCGATGCGTCGGCGCAGGTTGAATTCGGACTGTGTCGGATCGAACCACGAATACGTACCACCGGTATTGGCCTGCCACACATCCACAATCGCCCCAGCCAGCGGCTTGCCCTCGGTGTCACGCACTTGCCCGCGCATGAACAGCGGCACCGCTTCATCGTTGCCATCATCCAACCGTGCCTCGACCTTCGACAGCGGCGCACCGGCCACATACAACGGGCCTTCGATGGTGCGCGGCGTACCACCGGATTTGCCGGCCTCCTCATCGGCCGCGTCCATCAACAGGTCGAGGTAATGCTCCAGGCCCAGCCCGGCGGCGAGCAGACCGGCTTCTTGGTTCTTGCCCAAGTCGTTCAGATAGTTGACCGCCTTCCAGAATTCTTCCGGGGTCACTTCCAGGTCTTCGATGATGTTCACGGTGTCGCGCAGGATCCGGTAAATCAGCGCCTTGGTGCGCGGGTTACCGCCGTCGTTGAGGTTGCCGCTGGCTTCTTCGAGAAACTGTTGGGCATGGGCAGTCTGGGACAGTCGGATGGACATGGTGCATTCCTCATCTTGTAGTTATTAGGGTGAAAACCGGCTTAGCGGTCATCCTCATGGATCGACGACGGGTGACGGCACAGGGCATTCACTTCGATGGCCATGTAGGGAAAGAGCGGCAGTTGCATCAGCAAATCGTGCAGGTCCTGCACGCTGTCGACATCGAACACGCTGTAGTTGGCGTAGTGCCCGGCGATGCGCCACAGGTGGCGCCATTTGCCTTCCTGTTGCAGGCGCTGCGCCAAGGCTTTTTCCTCGGCCTTGAGGCCAGCGGCGCGCTCGGGGTTCATATCGAGGGGCAGGTTCACGGTCATTTTTACGTGGAACAACATGGCAGGTGCCTCTTAGTGTTTGTCACGACGGAAGAACGCCAGACGCTCTTCATCGATGGCCAGGCCCAGGCCCGGTGCGGTGGAGACATGCAGCTGGAAATCGCGGTACACCGGCGGCTCGGTGAGGATGTCTTCGGTGAGCAACAACGGGCCGAACAGTTCGGTGTCCCACGCCAGTTTGCTCAGCGTGAGAAAGGCATGGGCCGACGCCAGGGTGCCGATGCCGCCTTCCAGCATGGTGCCGCCGTACAGGCCGATGCCCGCCGCTTCGGCAATCGCCGCCGTACGCAACACCGCACGCGGGCCGCCGTTCTTGGCGATCTTGAGGGCGAACACCGACGCCGCGCCTTCGCGGGCCAGGTTGAATGCATCTTCGACGCACTCGATGGATTCATCCGCCATGATCGGCGCCGGGCTCGACAGGTTGAGCCGCGCCATACCGCCGCGATTGTTGCGTGAGATGGGTTGTTCGATCAGGTCGATACCGTTGTCGCCGAGCACCTTGCAGGCACGCAGTGCCACCGCTTCATCCCAGGCCTGGTTGACATCGACGCGCACACTGGCGCGGTCGCCCAGGGCTTTTTTGATCGCGATCACATGGGCCAAGTCGTGGCTGACTTCACCGGCGCCGATCTTCAATTTGAAAATGCGGTGGCGGCGCAGGTCGAGCATTTTTTCGGCTTCGGCAATGTCCTTTTCCGTGTTGCCGCTGGCCAGGGTCCAGGCCACCGGCAAGGCATCGCGCACACGGCCGCCGAGCAGTTCGCTGACCGGCAGGTTCAGGCGTTTGCCCAGGGCATCGAGCAAGGCGCTTTCGATCCCGGACTTGGCAAAGGTGTTGCCGCGAATGCTGCGCTCCAGGCGCAACATGGCCGCGTTGATATTGCTCGCGTCTTGGCCGATCAGCAGCGGCGCGAAGTGGCGGTCGATGTTGACCTTGATGCTGTCGGGGCTTTCGTTGCCGTAGCTCAGGCCGCCAATGGTGGTGGCCTCGCCAATGCCTTCGATGCCGTCGGCGCAGCGCAGGCGGATGACCACCAAGGTCTGGTTTTGCATCGTGTGCATCGCCAGCTTGTGCGGGCGGATGGTGGGGAGGTCGACGATGATCGTGTCGATCGACTCGATGGCGCAAATCGGCATGGCTATACCCGTTGGGTTCTTTATAGATTTGAGCCGATTCTGTGCCGTATCTTTCAAGGGTTCCAATATAGAATGGGTCTCGAACAATACCCTCAAGGTATGAAAGGAGCCGTCATGGAACTGCGTCACCTGCGCTATTTCCAGGTGCTGGGGGAGACCCTCAACTTCACCCGCGCGGCCGAACGCCTGCACATCGCCCAGCCGCCGTTGAGCCGGCAGATCCAGCAATTGGAGGATGAACTGGGCGTCATTTTGCTTGAGCGTGGCCGACCGCTGCGGCTGACCGAGGCCGGGAGGTTTTTTTATGAACACGCCAACGTGCTGCTGGAACAACTGAACAAGGTCTGCGACAACACGCGACGCATCGGCCAGGGCGAAAAGACTTGGCTGGGCATCGGCTTTGCGCCCTCGACCCTGTATGGCGTGCTGCCGGAACTGATTCGCCGGCTGCGCACCCATGAGGCGCTGGAGCTGGAGTTGGGGTTGTCGGAAATGACCACCTTGCAGCAGGTCGAAGCGCTCAAGGCCGGGCGCATCGATGTGGGATTCGGGCGGATTCGCATCGACGACCCGGCCATTGTACAACGCGTCTTGGTCGAGGATCGGCTGGTCGCTGTGCTGCCTGCCGGCCATCCGTTGCTGGGCGCGCCCACCACCCTCGCCCAACTGGCCGCCGAGCCTTTTGTGCTCTACCCCGGCAACCCACGCCCCAGCTACGCCGACCATGTGATCGCACTGTTCGACGCCCATGGCTTGAGCCTCAGGGTGGCGCAGTGGACCAACGAATTGCAGACCGCCATCGGCCTGGTCGGCGCCGGCATGGGCGTGACGCTGGTGCCCGCGTCGGTGCAGGTGTTGCACCGTGCGGACATCGGCTACACGCCGATTGTGGAGGCGACTGCGACCTCGCCGATCATCCTCAGCCGACGGGTGAATGATCAATCGCCGGGGCTCAGTCATTGCCTGCAACTGGTGGAAGAGTTGATCTAGCCACGCAGGCGTCGCGCATCATTGCGCTGCAGGGTCTGGCTCGGCGACTCATCGAACAGCTTGCGGTACTCCGCCGAGAACCGCCCCAGGTGGGTAAAGCCCCAGCCCAGGGCAATCTCAGAGATGGTGCGTGTAGAGCCGTGCTCAAGGATTGCCTGGCGCACCGCAGAAAGCCGATGCTTCTTCAAATAAGCCATCGGCGACAGCGCAAAGTACTTGCGAAACGCATCGAACAGCTTGAACCGCGACACACCCGCAGCGGCTTCCAGGTCTTCCAGGTGCACCGCTTCGCGAGCGTTGTCGTGGATGTACTGGCGCGCACGGATCAGGTAATGCGGCAGTTTCACCCCCAGTACATCGCGCAGCTCTTCGGAGTAGTTGTTCGGCTGGGCCAGGATCAGCCCCTTGATCAACGAGCTTTCCAGGTCGCGGGTAAAGGCGGCCTGCTCATACAACTCGCTGCCGTGCTCCAGTTCTGCAATGAAGTAGCGCGCCATGCGCCACCACGCCGCCGATGCGCCGTCCACCGCGTCCATCCCCGACTCAAAGCGCAGCGGCGCATCAATCGGCCGTTGCAGCAAACCTTCCAGCGACTCACTCATCGCCGCCCGCGTGATCACCACCTGCAACTTGCGGCAGTCGCCGGAAATCGCCAGCACCTGGTGCTCGTTGGGCGAGATGATCACGCCCTGGTCGCGGTTGGAGTTCAGGCGCTCACCGTTCTTGCTCAACTCCTGCTCGCCCACCAACGGGAGGCTCAGGCTGTAGCTGCTGAAGTGCTCGGCGTCTTCGATGTCGATGGTCACGTCGGTGCCGTATTCGATCACACCCAAGGTGGTGGCGCGGGACTTGAACATATTGGCACTGTGGTGGAAACGCAGGCGCTCGGGCGTGGCGGTGGCCAGGCGATGGGGCCCGCAGATGCCGGACATCCAGCTGCGTGCGCCTTCCAGGTCGAAGCGTTGAATCGTTTGGCTGCTCATCAGGGTGCACCCACGGCGGTTAGGCTGTTGCGCGCTCTGATGGCGCGTCGTTGTTGTTCGACAGCAAATAATGCGCCACGCCGACGCAATGGCCAGCGGGTGGATAGCAATGGTCGACTAAGTGGATAAGACGCCGACTTTTACGGCCATTACCCTGCCAGACAGTAGCGCATCCCGTCACCGCTGCGCACCGGGTTGGGTATTTGCTGCCCAATTATCCGGCGCAGGTTCCCCCACTAACCGGATAGCCCGCGCCCTGCCCCGCTGCCTCTAATAAACCACCGATTAGCCCTATCAAAAGGTGCCTCCCATGAGTGGTGCAAGAAGCGTCGAGCAGTGGAAAACATTTATCGAAGGTTGTCTGGATTTTCGCCCGGCGGATGAAGTGTTCCGCATCGCCCGTGACATGTTCACCGAGCCGGAGCTGTTCGATCTGGAGATGGAACTGATCTTCGAAAAAAACTGGATCTACGCCTGCCACGAAAGCGAACTGGCGAACAACCATGACTTCGTGACGATGCGCGCCGGGCGCCAGCCGATGATCATCACCCGCGACGGCGAAGGTCGGCTCAATGCACTGATCAATGCTTGCCAACATCGCGGCACCACGCTTACCCGTGTCGGCAAGGGCAACCAATCCACCTTCACTTGCCCGTTCCATGCCTGGTGCTACAAGAGCGATGGCCGGCTGGTGAAGGTCAAGGCGCCGGGGGAATACCCGGAGGGTTTCGACAAGGCGACGCGCGGGCTGAAAAAGGCACGCATCGAGAGCTACAAAGGCTTTGTGTTCATCAGCCTGGATGTGGCGGGCACCGACAGCCTGGAAGACTTCCTGGGCGACGCCAAAGTGTTCTTCGACATGATGGTCGCCCAGTCCGCTACCGGCGAGTTGGAGGTATTGCCAGGCAAATCCGCCTACACCTACGACGGCAATTGGAAGCTGCAAAACGAGAACGGCCTGGACGGTTATCACGTCAGCACCGTGCACTACAACTACGTGGCCACGGTGCAGCATCGCCAGCAAGTAAACACCGAAAACGGCACCGGCGCAGGTAGCACCCTGGACTACAGCAAGCTTGGCGCGGGTGACGCCAACACCGACGACGGCTGGTTTGCCTTCAACAATGGTCACAGTGTGTTGTTCAGCGACATGCCCAACCCCAGCGTGCGCTCCGGCTACGCCACCATCATGCCGCGCCTGGTGGAAGAACACGGCCAGCCAAAGGCCGAGTGGATGATGCACCGCCTGCGCAACCTGAATATCTACCCGAGCCTGTTCTTTCTCGACCAGATCAGCTCGCAACTGCGCATCATCCGCCCGGTGGCGTGGAACAAGACCGAGATCATCAGCCAGTGCCTGGGGGTTAAGGGCGAATCCGACGCGGATCGCGAAAACCGTATTCGCCAGTTCGAGGACTTCTTCAACGTCTCGGGCATGGGCACGCCGGATGACCTGGTGGAATTTCGCGAAGCCCAACGCGGTTTCCAGGGCCGCCTGGAACGCTGGAGCGACATCTCACGCGGCAGCCATCGCTGGGAAACCGGCCCCACGCCGAACAGCGAAGCCATCGGCATCCAACCGGCCATGACCGGCACCGAATTCACCCATGAAGGCCTTTACGTGAACCAGCACCGCAACTGGCAGCAGTTCCTGCTCAAGGGCCTGGACAGACAAGCGCTGACATTGCGGGAGGTGGAATGATGAATGCGCAACTGCAGTACCAGATCGAGCAGTTCTTCTACCGTAAATCCGAGCTGTGCGACGCCCAGGATTGGGACGCTTATGTGCAGCTGTTCGACCCGCAGAGTGAGTTCCACCTGCCGCAATGGGACTCGGAACACGTCTACACCCGTGATCCCAAGCGCGAGATGTCGTTGATCTACTACGCCAACCGCTCGGGCCTGGAAGACCGTGTGTTCCGTTTGCGCACCGGCAAAGCCGCGTCGGCCACACCGATGCCGCGCACCTTGCACCTGATCAATAACGTGCGCATTGCCGAGCAGGCGGATGGAACGCTGGAGGTGAAATTGAACTGGCACACGTTGTTCTATCGATTGGCTACGTCGGAGCAGTTCTACGGACAGGCTACCTACAGCCTCAAGCCCCATGACGACAGTTGGTTGATCACCCGCAAACACGCGCTGCTGCTCAACGACACCATCAACTCGGTGCTGGATTTCTATCACCTGTAACCCTGTAGGAGCCGGCTTGCCGGCGATGGCGTCTGACCTGTTGAACACTGTCGCCCGACAGACCGCTATCGCTGGCAAGCCAGCTCCTACAGTTATTGAATCCATGGAGAATGGTGGATGAATCACAAAGTGGCCTTCAGCTTTGCCGACGGCAAGACCCTGTTCTTTCCCGTCGGCGCCCATGAAATCCTGCTGGATGCGGCACTGCGCAACGGCATCAAGATCCCACTGGATTGCCGTGAAGGTGTGTGCGGCACCTGCCAGGGCCGTTGCGAGTCCGGCGATTACAGCCAGGACTATGTAGACGAAGAAGCCCTGTCCAGCCTCGACCTGCAACAGCGCAAGATGCTCAGTTGCCAGACGCGGGTAAAGTCCGACGCGACGTTCTATTTCGACTTTGATTCGAGCCTGTGCAACGCGCCGGGACCGGTTCAGGTCAAGGGCAGCGTGAGCGCGGTGGAACAGGTGTCGGCCAGCACGGCGATCCTGCAGGTGCAGTTGGATCAGGCACTGGATTTTCTGCCTGGCCAATATGCGCGCCTAGCGGTGCCTGGCACGGACAGTTGGCGGTCCTATTCTTTCGCCAACCTGCCGGGCAATCACCTGCAATTTTTAGTGCGCCTGTTGCCCGATGGGGTGATGAGCAACTACCTGCGCGAACGCTGCCAGGTGGGCGATGAACTGTTGATGGAAGCGCCCCTCGGCGCCTTCTACCTGCGCCACGTCACCAAGCCATTGGTACTGGTGGCGGGTGGCACCGGGTTGTCGGCCTTGCTGGGCATGCTTGATGAACTGGCCACCAATGGTTGCGACCAACCGGTGCACCTGTATTACGGCGTGCGCGGTGCCGAGGACTTGTGCGAAGCGGCGCGTATCCAAGGTTATGCTGCAAAAATCGCAGGCTTTCGCTACACCGAAGTCCTCAGCGCTCCCTCCGACGATTGGCCCGGCAAGCGCGGCTACCTCACTGAGCATTTTGACCTGGCCGAATTGCGGGACAGTTCGGCGGATATGTACCTGTGCGGCCCCCCTCCAATGGTCGAATCCATCCAGCAATGGCTGGCGGATCAGGCACTTGATGGCGTTCAGCTGTATTACGAAAAGTTTACGCAGAGTAATATCTGACCCCTCAGCACTTCTGAGGGGCTGATGCGGCGTGCACTCAACCCTGAGAAAAACAAGTAGAAGGGAATGTTAATGGCGGATGACATGGTTAACCCGGTAGGCCTCAAGCGTGGCCTGAAGAACCGGCACATTCAGCTGATCGCCTTGGGAGGGGCGATCGGCACGGGGTTGTTCCTCGGCTCGGCCGGGGTGCTCAAGTCGGCGGGGCCGTCGATGATCCTGGGTTACGCGATTGCGGGTTTCATCGCGTTCCTGATCATGCGCCAGCTCGGCGAGATGATCGTCGAAGAGCCGGTGGCCGGTTCCTTCAGCCACTTCGCCCACAAATACTGGGGCGGCTACGCAGGCTTCCTGGCGGGCTGGAACTACTGGGTGCTCTACGTGCTGGTGGGCATGGCCGAACTGACGGCGGTGGGTAAGTACATCCAGTTCTGGTGGCCGGAGATCCCGACCTGGGTCAGTGCACTGGTGTTCTTTGTCGCGGTGAACCTGATCAACACCCTGAACGTGAAGTTCTTTGGTGAAGCCGAGTTCTGGTTTGCGATCATCAAGGTGGTGGCGATTGTCGGCATGATCGTGCTCGGCTGCTACCTGCTGTTCAGCGGTACCGGCGGCCCGCAAGCCACGGTCAGCAACCTGTGGAGCCACGGCGGGTTCTTCCCGAATGGCGGCATGGGGCTGTTGATGTCCATGGCGTTCATCATGTTCTCGTTCGGTGGCCTGGAGCTGGTCGGCATCACTGCCGCCGAAGCCAGCGAGCCGCGCAAAGTGATCCCGAAAGCGATCAACCAGGTGGTCTACCGGATCCTGATTTTCTACGTGGGTGCCCTGACCGTGCTGCTGTCGCTGTACCCGTGGGACCAACTGCTGCAAACCCTCGGCGCGTCGGGCGATGCCTACAGTGGTAGCCCGTTCGTGCAGATCTTCTCGCTGATCGGCAACGACACCGCCGCACACATCCTCAACTTCGTGGTGCTGACCGCGGCGCTGTCGGTGTACAACAGCGGCGTGTACTGCAACAGCCGCATGCTGTTCGGCCTGGCCGAGCAAGGTGATGCACCGAAATCGCTGATGAAGCTGAACAAACAAGGCGTGCCGATCCGCGCCCTGGCGATTTCAGCGTTGGTGACGATGCTGTGTGTAGTGGTCAACTATGTGGCACCGCAGAGCGCGCTGGAGCTGCTGTTCGCGCTGGTGGTTGCCTCGTTGATGATCAACTGGGCGCTGATCAGCATCACCCACATCAAGTTCCGCAAAGCCATGGGCGAACAAGGCCTGACGCCGTCGTTCAAGACCTTCTGGTTCCCGTTCAGCAACTACCTGTGCCTGGCGTTCATGGTGATGATCATCAGCGTGATGCTGGCGATTCCAGGCATCAGCGAGTCGGTGTATGCGATGCCGGTGTGGGTGGGGATTATCTACATTGCCTACCGTTTGCGGGTTCGAAACACGAAAGCAGCCGTGGCGCAGTAACCCCTGTGGGAGCGGGCTTGCTCGCGAATGCTGTGCGTCAGTCACCAGATGTGCGGGCTGACCCACCGCTTTCGCGAGCAAGCCCGCTCCCACAGCGTGGATAGCATTCCAAAACAAAAAGCCCCGGAATTCCGGGGCTTTTTGTTTACAGCGTTGAGCGCACTCGCCACAACTCGGGGAACAACACCGTGTCGAGCATCTTGCGCAAATACCCCACACCTTCCGTGCCGCCCGTGCCGGGCTGGAAGCCGATGATCCGCTCTACCGTCGTCACATGGCGGAAGCGCCATTGGCGGAACGAGTCCTCCAGGTCGATAAACTTCTCGGCCAACTGATACAGGTCCCAGTAGCGGTTCGGATCGCGATACACCTCGCGCCACGCCGCCTCCACCGATTCATCGTGAACCGTCGCCGCCGTCGGGTCGCGCTCGGCACGTTTCGGGTCAATCGCCAGGCCAGCCTTGATCATCAGGTTGATCGCTTCGTCGTACAGCGACGGCGTGGCAATCGCTACTTTCAACTCGTTCAACAGCTCCGGCCGATGGGCGTGAGGCCGCAACAGCGCCGCGCTTTTGTTGCCGAGGATAAATTCGATCTCACGGTACTGGAACGACTGGAACCCCGACGACTGCCCCAGGAACGGACGGATCGACTTGTACTCCGACGGCGTCATCGTCGCCAGCACTGCCCAGGCATGCACCAGTTGATCGAAGATCCGCGACACCCGCGCCAGCATCTTGAACGCCGGCGGCAACTCGCCCAGGCGCACGTGTTCGCGGGCGGCCTTGAGTTCGTGGAGCATCAGTTTCATCCACAGCTCGGACGTCTGGTGCTGGATGATGAAGAGCATTTCGTTGTGGTCCGGCGACAGCGGGTGCTGGGCGCTGAGGACTTTGCCCAGGTCCAGGTAATCGCCGTAGCTCATGGACTCGGAGAAATTCAGTTCGGCGTTATGCCATTCTTCAGGCGGCTGGTAGTCAGCAGAGAAAGGACATTGGCTCATCGCGTGGGCTCCTTGAGCGGGCGGAGAATGGCGCGGACCGGGCTCGCGTCCAGGTTGGCAAACCGCAGCGGCAGTGCGATCAATTCATAGTCGCCCTCCGGTACGTCATCGAGCACGATGCCTTCGAGAATCGCCATGCCATGGCGGGCCACGGCGTTGTGAGAATCCATAGTCTTGGACTGCTGCGGGTCCAGCGAGGGCGTATCGATGCCGATCAAGCGCACCCCCAGACTGGCCAGCAGTTCGATGGTTTGTGGAGCGATGGCGGTGAAATTCGAATCCCATTCAGTCAGCGGCGCTTGTGGATAAGTGCGCAGCAACACACGCTCGGGCAGGTTATCCACACGGCTTTCCAACTGATGCGGCTGCACCAGCGCGCCGCTGTCCAGGCAATGCAGCACCCGGCATGGGCCCATGTACACATCCAGCGACACTTCGCCAATTGGCGCACCGTCCGCGCTGTAATGCAGCGGCGCGTCCACATGGGCGCCGGTGTGCGGAGACAAGGTGATACGCCCGACATTCACCGGACACTCCGGGCCAAACTGCCACACGCGCTCTTCCTGGAACGGCGTATCTCCCGGCCAGGTCGGGGTCGCCGTACTCAAGGGCGGGCTGATATCCCACCACGTTTTTATTGGGTTCATTTGAAGGCTCTCGGCGGTTACTGGGGTGAATGATACGAGGGCCGGCTGCGAATTTTCTTGCGAATTCTGGCGTGAGGGGGGAAATCTTTCGCACTTACTGCGAGGAAATGACGGATTGGTGATGGGTTATATCAAATAAACACCGCTGCGCTTCTGGGCATCCCGATGTCGAGTTCAGACCACTGACGCAACGCCCTAGGCCTTAGGGTGGACCTTTCCATTCCCTGCCCTGGAGACACCATGTCCAAGCCCATCACCGTACTGCGCGACACCCACCCCCTGCCGGTCCTGGACGCCTGCAAATGGGAAAAACTCGAAGGCGATCCGCATACCGTCAATCTCAACGCCTACACCAGCGAAGACGGCAGCAAGATCATGGGCACCTGGATCTGCACCCCGGGCAAGTGGTACGTGGACTACGTGAAGTGGGAATACTGCCACTTCCAGGAAGGCTACTGCATCATCACGCCCGAGGGGTTGGCGCCGATTCACTTGCGAGCTGGGGATATCTTCGTGGTGGAACCGGGGATGAAGGGGACGTGGGAAGTTGTGGAGACAGTGCGTAAGTATTTTGTGTTTGCTTGAGCCGCAAAAACCCGGGAGCCCACTATTAGCAGGCTCCCGGAAACGCCCCTATTTGGGCTTGCGATAGCTGTTGATAATCGCCGAGAAGTCCTTGCCCCCTTCCCCACGCTGGCTCATCGATTGATACAACTGCTGGGCCACAGCGCCCAGAATCACGGGTTGCTTGGCCTGACGCGCCGCTTCGGTGGCCAAGCCCAAATCCTTGAGCATCAGGTCAGCACCAAACCCACCGGTATAACCACGCGACGACGGTGCGGTTTCGATCACGCCCGGCCATGGGTTGTAGGTATCGGAACTCCAGCAACGTCCGGTGGAGCTGTTGATGATGCCGGCCAGCACCTGGGTGTCGATGCCCAGCGCATCGCCCAAGGCCATGGCCTCACTGACGCCGACCATGCTGATCCCCAACAACAAGTTGTTGCAGATCTTCGCGATTTGCCCCGTGCCCACATCACCGCAGTGCACGATGTTGCGGCCCATCTGCGCCAGCACCGGTTGTAGGGTGGCGAACAGTTCCGGGGTAGCGCCGACCATGAAGGTCAGCGTCCCGGCTGCGGCGCCGCCCGTGCCTCCGGAGACGGGGGCGTCGGCTACGGCCACACCTTGTTTGGCCGCCACAGCCGCTACGTCGCGGATGGTCTGCGGGTCGATGGTGCTGCAATCCACCGCCGGTACGCCTTTACCGATGCCGGCAAGTACACCGTCTTCATTCAGCCAGACGCTGCGCACATGGGCGGCGGCGGGCAGCATCGTGATCACCAGTTCAGCACCGGTGGCCGCATCACGCGGCGAATCGCTGATGGTGCCACCCAGCTCGGCCAGTTCCTTGAGCACCGTCTGGTTCAGGTCGAACAGGTTCAGCGCATGGCCGGCCTTGATCAGGTTGCGGGCCATGGGTGCGCCCATGTTGCCCAAGCCGATAAATGCAATCTTCATGGTCTTCTCCCAGAATCAGCGCAGGTTGATGGTGGTGTTGACGCCATCGTTTACCGTGTCGTCATCGAACCAGCGGCTGGTGACGGTCTTGGTCTGGGTGTAGAACTGCACCACTTGCTTGCCATACGGGCCCAGGTCGCCGAGCTTGGAGCCACGCGAACCGGTGAAGCTGAAGAAAGGGACGGGCACCGGGATCGGGATGTTGATGCCGACTTGGCCTACGTCGATTTCGCTCTGGAACTTGCGCGCCGCCGCGCCGCTCTGGGTGAACAGGCCGGTACCGTTGCCGAACGGGTTGGCGTTGACCAGGGCGATGGCCTCGTCGAGGGTCGCGACCTCCAGCACCACCAGCACCGGGCCGAAGATTTCCTGGGTGTAGATCTGCATATCGGTGGTCACGCCCGAGAACAGGGTCGGGCCGACAAAGTTGCCTTGCTCGAAGCCCGGCACCTTGATGTCGCGGCCGTCCAGTTCCAGCTTGGCGCCTTCTTTCACGCCGCTCTCGATGAGTTCCAGGATACGTGCCTTGGCGCGCTTGGAAATCACCGGGCCGACATCCGTGCCCGCTTCACTGCCCGCGTTGACCTTGAGCTTTTGCGCCAGCACTTTCAGGTCCGGCAGCCATTGCTTGGACGCGCCCACCAGCACCACCACCGAGGTCGCCATGCAACGTTGGCCCGCCGCACCGAAACCGGCGCCGACCAGAGCATTGAGGGTGTGTTCACGGTTGGCATCCGGCAGCACCACGGCGTGGTTCTTGGCACCCATCATCGACTGCACACGCTTGCCGTGTTTGCCGGCCAAGTCGTAGACGTGAGTGCCCACTGCGGTCGAGCCCACGAAGGACACGGCCTTGATGTCTTTGTGAGTGCACAGCGCATCCACCACATCCTTGCCGCCGTGCACCACGTTGAGCACGCCAGCCGGCACGCCAGCTTCCAGCGCCAGCTCCACCAGCAGCATCGTTGACAGCGGGTCCTGCTCGGACGGTTTGAGAACGAAGGTGTTACCGCAGGCGATGGCCATCGGGAACATCCACAGCGGGATCATCGCCGGGAAGTTGAACGGAGTAATGCCGGCGCACACGCCAATGGGTTGGCGAAGGGTGTAGGTGTCGACGCCACCTGCGACGTTTTCAGCAAACTCGCCCATCTGCAGGGTGCCGATGGAGCAGGCGTGCTCCACCACTTCCAGACCACGGAAAATATCGCCCTCAGCATCGGCAATGGTCTTGCCCTGCTCGTTGCTGAGCACCACGGCAATGCGCTTGGAATGTTCGCGGATCAAGGCTTGCAGCTTGAGCATGATGCGCATGCGCGCGCCGATCGGCGTCAGCTTCCAGGTCTGGAAGGCGCGGTGGGCAGCGTCGATGGCAGCGTTGACTTCATCGGCAGTAGCGAATGGGACTTTGGCCAGCACCTCTTGGGTGGCCGGGTTGACGATGTCTTGCCACTCGGTGGTCTTGGACTCGACCCACTCGCCGTTGATCAGCAACTTGACCTGTTGCACGGAAATATCGGCAGATGCGTTCATGTGGTCTCCAATCTTATATTTATGCAGAGACAAGGCGCGTAACCGCCTTGGGAAATGAGGCGTTCGGACTGTTTTTGGAGTATAGATGTGCAAATCTCTAATAAGAACGCACATAAAAGCCGGACCAATATGCAAAAAAACATCACGTCGCTGGGCTCCCTGAACTGGGATGACCTGAAGTTTTTCCTCGAAGTGGCCCGCACCCGCAAGGCCAGCGTGGCCGCCAAGCGCCTGGCGGTGGACTACACCACCGTGTCGCGGCGCATCAGTTCACTGGAAGTGTCCCTCGGCACCCTGCTGTTCGAAAAATCCCGGACCAACGGTTTCGTGCTCACCACCGAGGGCCAGCGTTTGCTGGGCTACGCCGAGTCCATCGAAAGCACCCTGCACATGGCCTGCGAGCAAGTCTCCGGCTCAGGCGTGGCGCTGTCGGGCCATGTGCGCATGGGCTGCACCGAAGGGTTCGGGAGCTTCTTCGTCACCCCGCAGTTGAGCCACTTCGTCGACACCTACCCGGCCATCTCAGTGGACATCCTGCCCCTGCCCCACTTCATCAGCCTGTCCAAGCGCGAAGCCGACATCGTCATCGCCCTGGAACGGCCGGAACATGGGCCGTATGTGTGCTGCAAACTGTGCGACTACAAATTGCAGCTGTACGCGACCCAGGAATACCTCGACCAGCACCCACCGATCCGCAAACCGGCGGATTTGGCCGAGCATCCGTTTATCAGCTATGTGGATGACTTGGCGTTCAGCTCGGAGTTGCTGTATCTGGCCAACGTGGTGCCCGGCGCCAGCGCCAGCCTGCGCAGTACCAGCGTGATCGCGCAGTACGTGGCGGCGCAGCAGGGTCGGTCGATGGCGATATTGCCGTGTTTTTTGGCGGCGCAGGATCCACGGTTGTTACCGGTGCTGGGGGAGCAGATTTCCATCACTCGCCAGTTCTGGATGTATTGCCGGGAGGATTTGCGCAAATTGAAGCGGATTACGTTGTTGTGGGACTACATCAGGGAAGTGACGGAGCAGAATCAGGGGTTGTTGATGGGGGAGACACGGGAGATCAGGTTTGCGGATTAAAGGGCCATCAATGGGTAAAGCCAGTGTCGATGACCTGACACAAGCAATGACGCCGAGCCGTTAAGCGAACACGTTAGCAAGCGCGCCGCAAGGCTCCTACCGTTGAGCGCGTTTCAAACTGAAGGCGGGCTCAGTCTGACTTCACCACAATCGACACCCGCCGATTCTCCGTGCGCCCCGCCACCGTGGTATTCGGCGCCACCGGCTCGCTGCTACCCAGCCCGCGCAGTTGAATGTTCTCTTCCTTCATACCCACACCGGTCAACACCGCCGCCACGCTTTTTGCGCGGCGCAGGGACAGTTGCTGGTTGTAGGTTTCCTTGCCCGACGCATCGGTGTGGCCGTCGACGCGTACGCGTTCGATGCCAACGCTCAGCAAGGCCTTGCCGATGCGCTGGACGATGTCGGTGCTGGGTTGGTTGAGGGTTTCGACATCGCTGCCGAACAGCACTTTGCCGGACAGGCCGAATGCCCAACCGTCGTCGGTCAGCTCAAAACCTTGTTGTTTGAGAACGGCCACTTGCTCCGCGGTCAGGCCTTTGGGGGGCGGCGTCTGGCAGCCGCCGAGGGCGAGCAGTGCTACCAGCAGGGTGATAAACATGAAACGTGCGGTCGTGAACAAGGGGTCAACTCCTGTGTTGAACGTTGACGACGGGGTTATCCGACTCCGCCGTTTGCTGGCCGCCCGAGGATAAACGCTTGGCCTGATACATCGCCGCGTCGGCGGCGTTGAGCAAGGTGCCAGGAGTGGCGCCATGCTCGGGGTAGATCGCAATGCCGATACTGAGGGAGGTCAATACCTGGGTGTTGCCGGGCACGGGGATGGGCAGGTCCATGCTGGCGATGATCTTTTCGGCAATACGCTCGGCGTCTTGCGCCTTGTGCAACGGCGCCAGCAGGATGGCGAACTCATCGCCGCCCAGGCGCGCCACCAGGTCATCTTCACGCAATTGCGCACGCACGCGCTCGGCGACGGCGACGAGGACGGCGTCGCCGGCGGCGTGGCCAAAGCTGTCGTTGATCTCTTTGAAACGGTCACTGTCGAGGTATAGCACCGCCACCTGTTCTTTGGCCTTGGCTGCGCTGCGCAGGGCGCGGATCAAACGGCCTTCGAAGAACGCACGATTGGGCAGGCCGGTCAGGCTGTCGTGGTTGGCCTGGTGGGCGAGGGATTCGTTCTCGCTTTGCAGGTGGCTTTGCCAGGCTTCCATTTCGCCGAGCAAGGCATTGAAGTCACTGCCCAGGTTGTCGAGTTCGGCGATACGCGCCGGCGGCACGCGGCGGTCGAAGTCGCGCTCGCTGCGGGCGGCGTGGGCCACGGCGGCAAGGCTTTGCAGCGGGCCGGTAATGCCGCGCAACAGGCGTCGCGCCAGGTGTAGGGCAATCCACGCGCTAAGCGCGGTGCAGATGAGGATCCCGGCCAGGCCGCTGAGCAGGAAGCGCAGCAGACTACCGCCGTGGCCGGTGAGATGAATGCTGCCGATGGCTTTGCCTTGATGCAGGATCGGCTGGCTGATGGGTTGTTCGAGCAGGGTATGCGCCAACTCCAACTCGACCCGCGAGAGCATGCCGGTTTCCGGGCGTATCCACTTCGCCAACAGCTTGCCATTGGCATCGAACACTTCGGCCTCAGCCACTTCTTCGGTGGAGGCGATCAGACTGAGGGCTTCAGTGGCCGCCGCGCTGTCGTTGAACACCACCGCCGCTTCCACCGTGTAGTTGATAGAACGTGCGATCAGGTGCAGGTTGTGCTCGGCATAAACCCGCAGCGCCAGTACGCCGAGCAGGGTCAGTGAGACGCTCGCCAGCGCCACCGCCACCAGCGCCAGGATCATGTGCCCCCGGCCGATGACGGAACGCAGGGTCGGCCGCGCTTTGACGGCTTTCATGACGCCGGCGCTCGGCGACGGGACAACTGCAGCACGCTGGGATGAATGCGCACGCCGCTGCGGGCGACGGAGTCGAGGTTGACCTCAAACGACACCTGCTCATCGCTCACGCGCAGGCAGAACAGACTGCCCACGGTGCATTGGTCGCCGCCTTCGCTGATGCTCAATACCGGATGGCCGATCAACGACGTGAACAGCTGGCTGCGCTCATCAGCACTGAGCTTGCCGATGTACACCGCGTCGCACGCATTGACGATATCGGGATGGCTGGCCAGCAGGCGCTGCACCACCACTGGGCGACCGGTGGCCTGGGTGGTGCCTTTGATCAGGTCGTCGGTGTATTGAGTCGGGCCGACGATGCACAGGCGCAATTGCGCAGGTTCTACCGGCCAGCGCGCATAACTGAGGATACCGAGTACCACTTGGGTGACGGCCTGCGCGCGATGGGCGGCAAGGCTCGCAGGGTCGGACGCCTGGGCGAAGGTGTGTGGCGCGACCACGCACAGGACCGCCACCAGCAGCATGCGTCTCCAGCTCAAACTGCGCTCTGTGGGCGAGACAGCCACGTTCATGCAGCGATTCTCTCAGGTGTTTTTAGATGATGCCGCAACGATAGCACAGCGGCGGAAAACCCCGCGAAGAGTAGGTCTTCGCAGGGGGCGCTATTTTTCCAGAAAAATCAGGCGACTGAACCAGAAATCTGACATGACCTAGCAGTCAGTTATTTTCGGATTCGTGACCCAACTCCAGCATCAACCCACTCAAACGCTTGACCTTGCGCCTGACGGCTTCTTCAAACACGCCGCCACGGGGCTCGATCAGGCTGAACCAGCGCTTGGCCCTTGTGATGCCGGTGTAGATCAGCTCCTTGGTCAGCACCGGGTTCAACGCATCCGGCAGGATCAGCGCGGTATGGGTGAATTCCGAGCCCTGGGATTTGTGCACGGTCATGGCGTACACAGTTTCTACATCGTTCAGACGGCTGGGCAGCACAAATCGCACACCGCCCTGACCGTCATTGCGTGGGAAGGCCACGCGCAGCATCTGGGGGCCGCCGTCGCTTTCGGGCAGTTTCAGCGCGATGCCGATGTCACCGTTCATCAGGCCCAGGCCGTAATCGTTACGGGTCATCAGCACCGGGCGGCCTTCGTACCATTGCTCGTCGCCTTCGATCAACCGCACCTTGCGCAGGGCGGCGGTGATGCGCAGGTTCAGGCCTTCCACGCCCCAGGGGCCTTTGCGTACCGCGCAGAGCAGTTGGAAAGCGTCGAAGGCTTGCAGCAGTTGTTGCGCCCAGTGGGTCCAGGCTTGGCTTTCACGGGGCGTATCCGGCGACGGACGGGCGCTTTGCAACAGTTTGAGGTAATAGCGATAGCCCTCGGCACCGTCACCCTGCCCGTCCAGCACCAAGCGTTCCAGGGCGTGATCATGTTCGCCCTTGAGGCTGACGCAAAACAGATCAGCGTGACTCCGCGCGGCCAGCAGTTTGCGGGCTTCCTCTGCGTTTTGCTGGTTGACCCAACGCGCCAGTTGGCCGATGCCGCTGCCTTCGCCGAAACGTCGCGAGTAACGCAGCATCACCACCTGCTGGGCCAAGGGGTGGCTGGCGTCGAGGTCTTCCTGCAGGCCGCTGGCGCTGAGGTCTTCACCGCTGACGGCTTGCAGCCATTGGCGGGTCTCGGCGCTGTAGAAACCGGCTTCGGCGTCGCGACACAAGTCACCGAGGACGGCGCCCGCCTCCACCGATGCGAGTTGGTCCTTGTCGCCCAGCAGTACCAGGCGCGCATGGGGTGGTAAGGCGTCGAGCAGGTTAGCCATCATTTCCAGGTCGATCATCGAGGCTTCGTCCACCACCAGCACATCCAGGGGCAGCGGATTGCCGAGGTGATGACGAAAATGCCGCGTGCCTGGGCGACTACCCAGCAAGCGGTGAACGGTGGTGACCTGGGTCGGGATTTTTTCCTTCACGCTGTCCGGCACTTTCAGTGACAGCACTTGTTGGCTGATGGACTCGGTGAGGCGTGCGGCGGCCTTACCGGTGGGCGCGGCCAGGCGAATGCGCAATGGACTGCCGGACTCCACAGCCGGCGCCTGCAACAGCGCGAGCAAGCGCACCACGGTGGTGGTTTTGCCAGTGCCAGGGCCGCCGGTGACGATGCTGAATGCACCGCGTGTAGCCAGGGCGCAGGCGAGCTTTTGCCAGTCGATCACGCCGTCAGGGGGCGGTTGATCGAAGAGGCTGTTGAGGCGCTGCGGCAAATCGACGGCCACGTTTTCCTGGGTGGCAAGACGCAGGCGCAAGGCGCTGTCGATGCGCCGTTCGTAAGTCCAATAGCGGCGCAGGTACAGGCGCTTGCCGGACAGGACCAAAGGCCGACTCTGCGCGGATTCGCTGGCATCGACCGCCAGCGCGACCAGATGACTGGCGGCCAGTGCGTGGCACCAGTGGGCGCCGTCCAGGCCTTCCAGTAACTGCGACGGCAGCAACATGGCGCCGGTTTGCAGGTCGCCTTCAGGCGGCAACGACAGCGCAAAGTCCGGCGCCTTGAGGGTTTCGAACAGGTCGAGGCAGACGTGACCATGGCCCAGTTGATGGCTGGTCAGCGCGGCAGCCAGCAGCACCAACGGGTCGGCCTGTGGATCGAGTTCGTGCAGGAAGCCGACGAAGGCTTTGTCCAAGGCACGCAACCAGCCACGGTCGACCCAACGCTCCAGCAATTGCACCAGGTCGGCGGCGCGGCTGAGGGGCGTCAGCTCCTCCAGCGGTAACGGCGACAGGCTCATAACAACACTCCTTGTTCCCAGGCAGGCTCAACCTTGGGCGGGATGGGCTTGCCCTGGAACAGCAGGTCCAGGCCTTCGATCAGTTCCCGCGGCGGTCGGGTGAAATACGCACCCTGGCTCGCGGACTGCGTGCCCCGTAGGAAAATGTACAGCGCACCGCCGACATGGCGGTCGTAGTCGTAGTCCGGCAGCCGCGCCTTGAGTTGGCGGTGCAGGGCCAGCAGGTAAAGCACGTATTGCAGGTCGTACCGATGATCGAGGATCGACTGTTCCATGGCATCCAAGGTGTAGGCCGAATCGTCGGGGCCAAGCCAGTTGGATTTGTAGTCGGCCACGTAATAGCGGCCGTCATGTTCGAAGGTCAAATCGATGAAGCCCTTGAACATGCCGTTGAGCAGCACAGGCTCGGCGGCGACGCGGGAAACGCCGTTGTGGGTGTATTGGCACACCAGCTTGTCGAGGGCGAGTACGTCGACCTTGTGGCTGGCAAACCAGAACTCCATCTCGATCTGGTACTGCTGCAAAGCGCTGAGGGAGACGTGGCCGTTGTCCACAGGCAGTGGCGTTTGCAGCAGGTGGCCGAGCCAACTGCTGAGGGTGATGATCCAACCTTCCCAGTTGCGCCGGTTGCAGCGGGCGCCCACAGCCTTTTCGATGGCCTCGGGCGTAACGCTGAAACCCTCCTCCCCAGCCCATTCCAGCAAGCCGTGCAGGAAGGTCCCTGGGTTAGGGCCACGAGGGAAACGATGAATATCGCCGCCGGATGCCGCCACTTCGCGGGGTGCGTCGGGGTCGAGGCGTTCGTCATCGAACAGCTTCTGGGCCTGCGGGCTTTCCGGTGCTTCGAGCGTGGCAGCGCTCATGCTGTCGCCAATGCGCAAGGCGCTGTAGGAGGCTATCCACCAGTTTTCTGCAGCCTTGCGCTTGGGCAGCAAGGGTGCTCGCAGTGTGGCTTCGTTGCGCGGTGGGTGGAAAAGGATGTCTTGCGCTTCGGGCACCTGGACGTAGTTGATTGCGGTGCAACCTTCTTGAAGGTCCAGGAGCCAGCGCGCCAAGCCGGCGGATTCACCCAACGAGGCGCCTGCACCGAGCAAATAGCCCAGCGCCGACAGGTGCAGCACGGAGCTGTTGCTGTTGCCGCGTTTGAGGTCGGCGATTCCGAGCCAGCACGCATGCTTGGCACGGGTCAGGGCTACGTAGAACAGGCGCAGGTCTTCGGCCAGGCGCTCATTGTCGGCTTGGACGATCAGCTCAGGCGTAGGGCGCAGGCTGACTTGAGATTTGCCGTTTTCATCGTGGTAGTGCAGCGGTAAGCGGCTGCCATCCACGGGTTTGGCTGAGCAGATGAAGGGCAGGAAAACCAGGTCGTATTCCAGGCCTTTAGATTTGTGGATAGTCACGACCTTGACCAGTTGCTCATCACTTTCCAGGCGCAGGATTTGTTCTTCACCCGCCTGCCCCGAGAGCGCCAGATGCTCGGCCAGATGGCGGATCAGCGCCTGTTCGCCATCCAGTTCAGAGGCAGCCTGTTGCAGCAGTTCGCTGAGGTGCAGCAGGTTAGTCAGCACACGCTCACCGTCACTGCGCGCGATCAGGGTTTGCGGCAGTTTGAAGTCGTGTAGCAGACGACGCAGCATCGGCAACACGCCTTGGGTACGCCAGATCGCACGGTAGCCACGGAACTGCATGACTCGGCTTTCCCACGCCAGTTCATCCTGGTTCAGACGCTCCAACTCCGGCAGTGACAGGTTCAGGGTGACGCAGGCCAGTGCGGCGCGCAGCGGGCGCTCGACATCCGGCTCGGCGCAAGCCTTGAGCCAGGCCAGCAGGTCGTGGGCTTCCTGGGCGGCGAAGACCGAGTCCTTGTCGGACAGATAGACGCTGCGCACGCCACGGCCGGCCAACTCGGCGCGCACGGCCTGGGCCTCTTTGCCGTCGCGCACGAGGATGGCGATGTCTGACGGGCGCACGCCGTTGAAGCTGCCGTCCGGTTGTAGGAAGCCTGCGCTGCCTTGCTGCCCGCCGTTGAGCAATTCAACGATGTGCGTGGCACAGGCCGCCGCAAGCTGCTGACGATACAGCACGTTGGAAACCGGCTGGTCAGTAGGCAAGTGCCAGAGGTTCAAGGCTGGCAGCGTTTGGCCATTTACCTGCAATTGTTCTTTACGTCCCTGGGACAGTACCGAGTGGAACGGCACCGGGTTTTCACCATTGGGCTCGCGGAACAGGAACGCGCCGCGACCGGTTTCCGCACGCTGGAACACGTGGTTCACCGCGTCGACCATCGCGTGGCTGGAGCGGAAGTTGGTGCCCAAGGTGTGGTGACGACCGGTGGTGGACTGACGGGCGCGCAGGTAAGTGTAGATATCGGCGCCGCGGAAGGCGTAGATCGCTTGCTTGGGGTCGCCGATCAGGAACAGGCCACTGTCGAGGTGGTTTTCTTCGATGCGATAGATGCTGTCGAAGATGGCGTATTGCACCGGGTCGGTGTCCTGGAACTCGTCGATCAAGGCCACCGGAAATTGCTCGCGAATCACGCTGGCCAGGCGTTCGCCGCCGTCAGCGTGCAGCGCGGCGTTGAGGCGGATGAGCATGTCGTCGAAGCCCATTTCGGCGCGACGGCGTTTTTCTTCTTCAAAGCGTTTGCCGACCCAGCCGGCCGCGTGTTGCAACACGGCGGCGTCGGGGGTTGGCAGCGCATCAAGCGCCGCCTTGAGGCCGGCCATTGCGTCGATACCGGGATGCTGCGGTGGCTCACCTTTCCAGGCTTCGGCCATGCCGTCGGGTGTCAGGCGCGTGAAACCGGTGCCGATGTCGAGTTGTTCGAGGGTTTCGTCAGCAGCCCAGGCGCTGATCTTTTCGAACCAGGGCTCGAAGTAGCGCGCCTGCATCTTGCGCCCGTCGACGGCTTTGGCGGCTACGGCTTGCAGGCAGATGTCGCGCAGCTCGGCGGCCCATTGTTGCCAAGGCATCTTGAGGGTTGTCAGCGCTTGTCGACGCTCGTGCAGGCAGGCCGTGATCAGTTCTGCGGGCTCGCGGGTTTCATCCGTCGGCCGTTCGCTGCCGAACAAAGCGCGCACTCGCGGCATCAACGCGGCGGGGCCACTCCAGTTGTTGCGCACCCAATTGAGCGCATCGTCGTGCATCGGGTAGCAGAACAGTCGCCAGTAATCGCGCAATACTTCGCCGAGCAAGTCGCTGTGATCGGTTTCCAGGGTCTGGGTGAACAGGCTGCCACTGTCGAAGGCATGTTCGCGCAGCATGCGCTGGCACCAACTGTGGATGGTCGAGACGGCTGCTTCATCCATCCATTGGGCGGCAATGTCCAGGCGATTGGCGCAGGCGGGCCATTGTTCGGCTAGGTAATCGGCGCGCAGATCGGCGATCAGGGCGTCTGGCTGTTCAATCTCTTCACGAAAAAACCGCGCGGCTTCGGCCAGGCGAATGCGGATGCGTTCGCGCAGTTCTTTGGTGGCGGCATCGGTGAAAGTCACTACCAGGATTTGCGGTGGCAGCAGTTCGCGGCCAAAGCCTGATTCATCGCCTCCATGGCCGAGGACCAGGCGCAGGTAGAGGGCGGAGATGGTGAAGGTCTTGCCGGTGCCAGCGCTGGCTTCAATCAGCTGGCTGCCTTTGAGCGGGAAGGCCAGGGCCAAGGGTTTGCTGGTCATGCGCCGGCCTCCTCGCCAGTGAGTGATCGCCATGGGGCGTTGAGCAGCGGGCGATACAGGGTTTCGCACCAACCTTCGAATTCTTCGCTGGCAATCAGCGTGGCGTAGTCGGGGAATTGCCGGGTAAGCGCCGGGGTTTCGCGGCGCTCACCATCGGTGGTCAGGCCATCGCCTTCGTAAGCTTTGCTGGCGGCCGCCTGGGCCTTGGCAGGATCGGTTTGGCTAAGCCAAGCGAAAGCGGTTTTGACGGCGACGGGCAGCGGCTGGCTCATCCCGGTATGCCAGGCCAGCAATAGGTTACCGAGTAGTTCCTGGGCATTGGTTTTATCCAGCGGCGGCAGCAACAGGGTGTCATCGCTGGCCACCAAGCCGGTGCTCAATGGCAGACCGCAGGCGCAGGCAACCACATGATTGACCCAGGGGCGAATCAGGCGATGCCACTTGCGGGTCTTGATCGAGCCTATGCTGTTAGGGATGGTGGTGACGCTGAGCAACCCGCCATCGCTGCGTCGATGCAGACCACTGATCCAGCCTTCCAACTGAACGCCATTATGCTCAAAAATGACCGGTTCGGCACCGGTGTGCGGGGTGGGCCAGAGGGCGAGTAATTGCTGATAGCGTCGCAACAGATCGGGTAACGGTTCGATCAGTTCGTTGCGTAGGCATTCGCCGAAACCGACCATCGGCAACAGGCCACTCCCCTGCAGGCGCAGGGCCTGGGCGTTCAGTGCCTGGTCGAGATGATCAGGCTGGGTGAGTGCGGCGCTCAGTAGGCTGTCGCTCAGGCTGTAGCGTTGCAGGGCATCGAGGACGAAGGGTTCTTCGTCGGCCAGTGGCACTTCGGCGGCTTCGAAGAACACTTTCAGGCGTTGGCTGAAGAAATGTTTGACCGGGTTGCGCAGGAAGTCTTGAAGCTGACCGAGGCTCAGGGGTTCGTCCTGTTGATGCGAGCTGAGTTCCTCTTCTTTTTGCATGGCATCCGGCGTTTCGTGCAGTAATTGCCACTCACGGGCGTAGCTGAACAGCGCGTCGCCCTCATGGAAGTAGCGGGCGCTGAAAGGTTGCAGTGGGTGCTCTTGCGTCATGGCTTCGATAAGCGATGCGTCGCTGTTGGCGTGGTGCCAGCCGCTGGCGAGATGGTCGCGTAGTTGGCCTATCAATACCGAGGCCGGGCGGTCGCTGTTGTCGCGGATGCTACGACCTACCCAACTGATGTACAACTGGTCGCGGGCTGAAAGCAGCGCTTCGAGCAGCAGGTAGCGGTCGTCCTCGCGGCGCGAACGGTCGCCGGGGCGGTAGTCGCTGCCCATCAAGTCGAAGTCCAGCGGGGGTTGCGCGCGCGGGTAATCGCCATCGTTCATGCCGAGCAGGCAAACGAGCTTGAATGGGATCGCTCGCATAGGCATCAAAGTACAGAAATTGACAGCCCCGGCGAGGAAACGTTGGGACAGGCGACCTTGATCCAGACCCGCGAGCCAGGCTTCGCGGACTACGGTGAGAGGTAACTCGTCCTGCAGTCCTACAGATTCGCAGGTTTCCAGCCAGGTTTCCCTGAGTTGTTCGAGTTGGCCCAGCAGGTAGTCATCGTGTTCGCTGCTGGGTAGGAAGAACAGTTGCATCAGGCGTTGCAGACGACCGCCCCACTCCGTCGGAGAAGCCGGTAGCGACAATGCTTGATGCGCGTCGCTAAGTGCGTCGAGCAAAGCGACCAGAGGACCAATGAGCGCCGCGTCGAGGCCACCGATTTCATCGTAGGGCTCGATACCCTCACACGCTGCGCCGGTGCCTACGGCGTAACCGAGCAACATGCGCCGCAGGCCGAAACGCCAGCTGTTTTGTTCCAACTCCTTTGGCAGGCCCAGGCCGGCACGTTGTTCGGCGTTGAGCCCCCAGCGGATGCCGGCACCTTCTATCCAGCGATGCAGCGTAGGCAGGTCGCGCTCCTTGATGGCGAAGCGTTCGCGCAGGGCCGGAACGTCGAGCAGGTCGAGGATCTCGCTGACGGGGAAGCGGCTGTCGGGCAGTTTCAGCAGGTGTTCGACGGCGATAAGCAGCGGGTCGCGGCCGCGTTGGCCTTGGTCGGTCAGGGTGAACGGGATGAAGCGTGGGTCATTGCGTTCGAGTTGGCCAAACACGGCGCGAATGTGCGGCGCGTAGCTGTCGACATCCGGAACCATGACGATGACATCTCGCGGACGCAGCGAGGGGTCGGCACTGAAGCGTTGGAGCAGCTGGTCGTGGAGGATTTCCACTTCGCGCTGGGCGCTGTGGGCAATGTGGAAGCGGATTGAGGTATCGTGATCCAGATCAACGGCAGGCCATAGCTCGCGGGTTTCGTTGAGTGGACGCAGTTCCAGGATGTCGTCCTGGAGCTGATTGAGCAGTGTGGTGGGCTCACTGTCGCTGAACAGGTCAATGCGACCATCGCGGAATGCAGCGCGATAACTGTTGGGGTCGTCGTAGCTGTCCAGCAGGCTGATGTAGTCACGGCCTTGCTTGCCCCAGGCGGCCAGTAGCGGGTGGGCGTGCTGGTGCAGGGTTTGTGGGTCGATGGTGATCGGCATGCCGGCTTTACGCGCTTGGCGTTTATATTCGTTACGCAGCAGGTCTTTGTCGGCGACGATGTCAGACCAATGGTGACGGCAGGGGTTGTGCACGCAGAGCAGGACTTGGCTGAATCGCGCGAGGCCGGCGAGGGCCTCAAGGGCCTGGGCGGGCAACGAGGAGATGCCAAAAACTATGACTCGGGATGGCAGGCCCTCGGGTGCTGTTTCCATTGTATTGATGCGCTCGATAAAGCGTTGGTGAACGCCGGCGCGGCTTTCGGCCATGCCTTCTTCACCGACATCCAGCAACAGTGCGCGCCATAGTTCGGCTTGCCAGCAGTTGGCTGGGTTGAGCGGTTTTGATTCGCCTCGACCGTTGCGCAGTTGGTGGCGGCCGGCAGCCCAGTCTTCGAGCCAATCGGCGCGGTAGACCTGATATTGGTCGAACAGGTCAGCCAGGCGCTCGGCGAGTTGGTAGCGTTTGCGCAAATCGGTGTCGTGGGTGAGAAAACGCTGCAGCGGTTCGAAGTGCGGCTGATCGATAAGCTCCGGGAGCAGTCGCATAAGGCGCCAGGTCAGCGGGGCTTTGTCGAGCAGGGACTTGGGCGGAATTTCATCTTTGCCCAAGACCATACGATAGAGCTGCCACATGAAGCTGCCAGGCAGTTGAACATCGATTGCTGCGGCTATTCCGCAGCCGCCCATGTCGTCTTCTTCCGGATCTTCAGCCAGGGCCAGCTTGAGCCATTGGGCGATGCCGTTGCTTTGTACCAGGGCAATTTCGTTTTCCAGGGGCGCCAGGGGATAGCGGCGCATCCAACTGACCACCAGGCTGCGCAGTTCGTCCAAGCGGTTGCCGTGAACCACCATGAATCCAGGGCTGAGGGACGTCGCATCCGGCATAACGGCTTCCTTGGGAAAAGCAAAAATCGAGGGTGCGACTTTAGCACTGTGGGCAGTTGTTGGAGGAATTGGGATGTTAGCTGTCTTTTCGACCGCCCAAAACAAAACCCCATCTGCTTTCGCAAATGGGGTTTCGGAATTTAATCTTGACGATGACCTACTCTCACATGGGGAAACCCCACACTACCATCGGCGATGCATCGTTTCACTGCTGAGTTCGGGATGGGATCAGGTGGTTCCAATGCTCTATGGTCGTCAAGAAATTCGGGTACTGAATCGTGGCTTATGCCTCGCTTCAGCAAATTGGGTATGTGACAGCTTTCGGTGTTTTGTGAGCGTCGAACTTTCGGTTCATTTTCGTCTTCACACACCGCAATCTGATGCTCGTTAGA
>NZ_AYTD01000009.1 GCF_000503215.1 Pseudomonas canadensis
GCGGTGATGAAAGCCGGTGGCGTGTATGTGCCGCTGGACATCGAATACCCGCGTGACCGCCTGCTGTACATGATGCAAGACAGCCGTGCGCAATTGTTGCTGACCCATAGCCGCGCGTTGCAGCAACTGCCGATTCCCGAGGGCTTGGACACCCTGGCGATTGATCGCACCGAAGACTGGGCCGATTACCGCGACACTGCGCCGGACGTGAAGCTGGACGGCGATAACCTGGCCTACGTGATCTACACCTCCGGCTCCACCGGCATGCCAAAAGGCGTGGCAGTGTCCCATGGCCCGTTGGTGGCGCACATCATCGCCACCGGCGAGCGCTATGAAACATCGCCGGCTGACTGTGAACTGCACTTCATGTCGTTCGCCTTCGACGGCTCCCACGAAGGCTGGATGCACCCGCTGATCAATGGCGCCAGCGTGCTGGTCCGTGACGACAGCCTGTGGCTGCCCGAATACACCTACGCACAAATGCACCGCCACAATGTGACCATGGCGGTGTTCCCGCCGGTGTACCTGCAACAGTTGGCCGAGCATGCCGAGCGTGACGGCAACCCACCCAAGGTGCGTGTGTACTGCTTTGGCGGTGATGCGGTAGCCCAGGCCAGCTACGACCTGGCCTGGCGCGCACTCAAGCCGACTTACCTGTTCAACGGTTACGGCCCGACTGAAACCGTGGTCACGCCGTTGCTGTGGAAGGCTCGCCGTGGCGATCCATGCGGTGCCGTCTACGCGCCTATCGGCACGCTATTGGGCAACCGCAGCGGCTACGTGCTGGACTCGCAACTCAACCTGCAACCCATCGGCGTAGCTGGCGAGTTGTACCTGGGCGGCGAAGGCGTGGCACGGGGTTATCTGGAACGGCCGGCACTGACTGCCGAGCGTTTTGTGCCGGACCCATTCGGCAAACCTGGCAGCCGCGTGTATCGCAGCGGCGACCTGACCCGTGGCCGTCCGGATGGCGTGGTGGATTACCTCGGGCGTGTCGACCATCAGGTGAAGATCCGTGGTTTCCGCATCGAACTGGGCGAGATCGAAGCGCGCCTGCGTGAGCAGGACAACGTTGGCGAAACCGTGGTGGTCGCCCAGGACGGTCCGACCGGCAAACAACTGGTGGCGTATGTCGTGCCGGCCGAGGGCCCGCTCGCCAATGAAACCCAATTGCGCGAAACCTTGCGCCGTGCGCTGAAAACCCATCTGCCGGATTACATGGTGCCCGCGCACTTCATGTTCCTGGCGCAGATGCCGCTGACCCCCAACGGCAAGCTCGACCGCAAGGGCCTGCCGCAGCCGGACACCGCGCAGTCGCAAGGCGTCTGGGTTGAGCCGGTAACGCCGTTGCAGCAGCAGGTCGCGGCGATCTGGGCGCAGGTGTTGGGGGCCGAGCGTATCGGCCTGAACGATCACTTCTTCGAGCTTGGCGGGCATTCGTTGCTGGCCATGCAGGTGATCTCGCGTGTGCGTCAACTGCTTGGACGAGAGGTCGCCTTGCGCACCTTGTTCGAGGCGCCGCAGTTGGAAGGCTTTGTGTTGGCCTCGCAGGCTGCGGACCAGACGCTGGCGCCGCCGATGCTGGCGGTCGGGCGTGACCAGCCGTTGGCGCTGTCGTTTGCTCAGGAACGCCAGTGGTTCCTTTGGCAACTGGACCCGCACAGCGCGGCTTACCATATTCCCAGCGTGTTACGCCTGAACGGGCACTTGGACCAACAGGCCTTGCAGCGCAGCTTCGACGCACTGGTGATGCGTCATGAGAGCCTGCGTACCCAGGTCTACCAGGATGGCGAGCGTGCGGTTCAAGTGATTCGCCCAGCCACTGCGCTGGTGATTGCACGGGCAGATGCCGACGCCGTCCATCTTCAACAGCAGGTCGAAGCCGAGATTGCCCGGCCCTTCGACTTGCAGAGTGGCCCACTGCTGCGCGTCACCTTGCTGCGTCTGACTGACGATGAACATGTACTGGTGCTGGTGCAGCATCACATCGTGACAGACGGCTGGTCGATGCAAGTGATGGTCGATGAGTTGGTACAGCTATACGCCGCCTACAGCCAGGGCCAGACGCCGCAGTTGCCGGAACTGGCGCTGCAATACGCCGATTACGCGCACTGGCAGCGCCAGTGGATGGCGGCGGGCGAGCGCGAACGTCAATTGGCGTATTGGCAGCAACTGTTAGGCGGCGAACAGCCGGTACTGGAACTGCCCACTGCGAATGCGCGGCCGGCGCTGCAAAGCTACCGTGGCGCCAGCCTGCAACTTGAATTGCCGCCCGCGCTGGCCGCCGGGCTCAATGCTCTGGCGCAGCGTGAAGGCGTCACGTTGTTCATGGTGTTGCTGGCGTCTTTCCAGAGTCTGCTGTACCGCTACAGTGGCCAGCAGGACATCCGCGTCGGTGTGCCAATCGCCAACCGCAGCCGGGTTGAGGTGGAACGCCTTGTCGGGTTCTTCGTCAACACTCAGGTATTCAAGGCGGATATCGATGGGCAGCTCTCTGTCGGCCAATTGTTGCAGCAGGTCAAGCGCCGCAGCCTGGACGCCCAGAGCCATCAGGACCTGCCGTTCGAGCAGTTGGTGGAGGCCCTGCAACCAGAGCGCAGCCTCAGCCATAACCCGCTGTTCCAGGTGATGTTCAACCACCAGAGTGAGGCGGGGTTGATGACGTCGGGGCAGTCACTGCCGGACTTGCGCGTAGAAGGGCTGGATTGGGGCAGCCAGACCGCGCAGTTCGACCTGAGCCTGGACACCCAGGCTTCGGCGGAGGGTATCCACGCCACCCTGACGTACGCGACCGACCTGTTTGCGCCCGCCGTTCTCGAGCGCATGCTGGCCCATTGGCAGAACCTGTTGTGGGGCATGCTGGATGATCCGCAACAGCGGGTCAGCCAGTTGCCGCTGCTGGAGCCTGTCGAACAGCAGACCCTCGTAAGGCAATGGAATGCCACGGCGCGCGACTATCCACAACAGCCGGTGCATCAATTGATCGAAGCGCAGGTTGCGCAGACGCCGGATGCCCCCGCACTGGTCTTCGCCGCGCAGCGCCTGAGCTATGCCGACTTGAACCGGCGCGCCAACCGTCTTGCCCATCGCTTGATCCAGGCTGGCGTCGGGCCGGACGTGTTGGTCGGATTGGTCGTGGAGCGTTCCATCGAGATGGTGGTCGGCCTGCTCGCCGTGCTCAAGGCCGGCGGTGCCTATGTGCCGCTGGACCCGGATTACCCGCCTGAGCGCCTGGCGTACATGCTTGAAGACAGCGGCGTGAAGCTGCTGTTGACCCAGTCCCACCTGCTGGAACAACTACCGCGTGCCGAAGGCATCGAATGCCTGTTGCTGGGCGGCTCTGGGTTCGAAGACTTCCCTGACACCAATCCCGGCCTTGCGCTGGACGGCGAGAACCTCGCGTATGTGATCTACACCTCCGGCTCCACCGGCCAGCCCAAGGGCGCGGGCAACCGCCATTCGGCATTGACCAACCGCTTGTGCTGGATGCAAGAGGCCTACCACTTGACCCCTCGCGATACGGTGTTGCAGAAGACACCGTTCAGCTTCGACGTGTCGGTTTGGGAGTTCTTCTGGCCGTTGATGGCCGGTGCGCGCCTGGTGGTCGCGGCGCCGGGGGATCACCGTGATCCGGCGAGGATGGTGGCGCTGATCAACGCCGAACAGGTGACGACGCTGCACTTTGTGCCATCGATGCTGCAGGCGTTCATGCAGGATGCGGCGGTCTCCAGTTGCCAGAGCTTGCGCCGCATTGTATGCAGCGGTGAAGCGTTGCCGGTGGACGCGCAGCAACAGGTCTTTGCCAAATTGCCTGCGGCCAGCCTGTACAACCTGTACGGGCCGACGGAAGCGGCCATCGACGTGACCCACTGGACCTGCGTCGATGAACAACGCGACACGGTACCCATCGGCCAGCCGATCGCCAATCTGCAGACTTACGTGCTGGATGCCCAGTTGCAAGCGGTCCCCGTCGGCGTGGCGGGCGAGTTGTACTTGGGCGGCCTGGGCCTGGCGCGCGGCTACCACCGCCGTCCCGCGCTGACTGCTGAACGTTTCATTGCCTCGCCGTTCGAGTCGGGGGCGCGCTTGTACCGCACGGGTGACCGTGTGCGCCAGCGCGCCGACGGTGTGATCGAATACCTCGGGCGCCTGGATCATCAGGTCAAGTTGCGTGGCTTGCGTATTGAATTGGGTGAAATCGAAGCACGCATCCTCGAAACCGCTGAAGTCCAAGAGGCGTCGGTGCAGGTGGTCGATGGCAAGCATCTGGTCGGCTACCTGGTGCTGCAAACGCCCGGTGAGCACTGGCGCGAACCGCTCAGTGCGCACCTTGCGGCGAATTTACCCGACTACATGATTCCGGCGCAGTGGGTGTTGCTGGAACAGATGCCCCTGAGCCCGAACGGCAAACTGGACCGCAAGGCCTTGCCCAAGCCCGACGCGTCTCAGCACCAGCAGGTGTTCCGCGCGCCACACACCGAGCAGGAACAGCGCCTTGCAACGATCTGGGGCGAGGTGCTGGATGTCGAGCGAGTTGGGCTGGATGACAACTTCTTTGAACTGGGCGGTCACTCGCTGCTGGTATTGATGCTCAAGGAACGCATCCGCAAGGCCACCGGCAAGACGCTGTCGGTCAGCCAATTGATGCTTAACCCCACGGTCGCAGGGCAGGTGAATTGCCTGGGCAACGGCGCGGGGCAGTCGCTGATCGTCAAGCTCAACAGCCAGACCGAAGGCACGCCGCTGTTCCTGTTCCACCCAAGCTACGGCTCGGTGCATTGCTACAAGGCCATCGGACTGGCACTGCGCGAGCGGCGGCCGGTGATGGGCGTGATCTGCCGCGCGTTGGCCGAGGAGGGTAGCGCCGTACCGAGCTGGCAAGCGATGGTCGAGGACTACACCGGGCAATTGCTCGATGCGTTGCCTGAGGGGCGCTATCGTCTCGCGGGCTGGTCCATGGGCGGTAACCTGGCCATGGAAGTCGCCTATGCCTTGGAGCAAGCCGGGCGTGAGGTGGAAGTGGTCGGCTGGATCGATGCTTCGCCGCCTTACTGGCTCAAGGCTTACTGGGACGCAGCGGTGATTGCGGATGACGATGATCTGTCGGTCAACCAGCGCCGCGTTGAACTGTTGCAGGTGATGTTCCCGGCGTCGAGCCAGCAGATCCGCACCGCCTGGTTGGACAGCCAGGCATTCTTCAGTGATGAAGCGCAGCAATGGCAGGCACTGGGCGCCTGGGCTGAAGAGGCGTTGGGCGAGACGTTCCGGGAAATCAAGGCAAGCTTGCTTGAAGGGGATGAAGCGCAGATCTCCTGGGAGCTAGACCGCACCCTGGGCCAGCGGCTCAAGGACGCCGACTTCAAACCGCTCAAGGCGCCGCTCCGCTGCTGGTGGGCCGCCGGCAGCCGTGCAGGCCAGCATCGCCAATTGATTGAAGCGACCATGGAGCAGGTGGTGGGCCAGGGGTGTGTCCAACAGTCGGTGCTGATCGACTCCACCCACGATCGCATCATCGATAACGCTGCGTTTGTGCAGAGCTTCGCCGATGCGATGAAGTAACGGTCGGCAGCAACCCAAGCCCCTGGCCTCTACGGCCAGGGGCTTTTTTTGCGCCGGGTGTACGGGCAGGCGCGTACTAAAAAGCCCCTGGTCATTGCGCATGGCCAGGGGCTTGGTTGGAACGGCTAGCGTCTATGCATCAGAAGTTCCAGCGGGTGCTGAGCATGATGTTACGCGGGTCACCGTAGTAGACCGAATTGTAGAAGCCGATGTTGGTGTAGTACTTCTTGTCGAAGATGTTGTTGACATTGAGGCTGGCCGATACGTTCTCGGTGACCTGGTAACGGGCCATCAGGTCCACCAGCCAGAGCGGATCCTGGGAGAGTTTATCCTGGCTGCCGGTGGCGTAGTTGTTGGTCAGCACCTTCCAGCCCGTACCCTGCCAGCGCACGCCGCTGCCCAGGGTCAGCTTGTCGAGGGCGCCGGTCAGCTTGTAGCTGGTGTAGAGGTTGATTTGGTCTTCCGGCTCCCAGGTCGAGAGTTTTTCACCGTCTTTGTCGCGCATGATCTTGTGCGTGTAGCCCGCCTGCAACTGCCAGCCGGGGGCCAGCTCGCCGGAGACTTCCGCTTCATAGCCCTTGGTCTTGGCCTCGGTGCCCTTGGACGCGTAGTCAAGACCAGGGTAGCTGTCGGGTATGTAGTCATTGTCGTCGATGGCACGGTTTTTCTCGTGTACTTCGAAGTAGGCGAGGCTGGCGTTGAGGCGGCCATCGAAGAACTCGCCCTTGAAGCCGACCTCATAGTTCTTGCCTTCATCCGGTTCGATCGGCTTGTTATTGCGGTCGCGGTAGTCGTCCTGAGGCAGGTAGATCTCGGTGAAGCTGGCATAGGCCGAGAGGTTCTCGGTGAAGTCGTAGGTTAGGCCGGCGTAAGGCACGACCTTGCCGGTGTCCTTGACCTGGCTGGTGCCGCTGACCTCGTAGTTGTTGACTCGGGTACCCAGGATCAGGTGCCAGTCATCGGCCAGGCTGAAGCGGCCGGTGATGTACTGGGCGCTCTGGCGGGTCAGCTCGTCGTTGCGCTTGGTCTGCGGGCCACGGTCAGGCTTGGGTGCGTCGCCGTCCCAATCGAAGTAATCGTGGCTGTTGTTGTAGTTGGTGGCGTTGGTGTAGTCGCGGCCCAGCCAGCGGGAGCGCGAGACCGAGGCGCCGACCACCAGTTCATGCTCGCGGCCGAACAGGCTGAAAGGCCCGGTGGCGTACAGGTCGCCGGTGTCGCTGGTGGTCTCGCCATTGTAGGTACGCGTAAGCAGCGAAGCCTTGCCGGTGGCTGCGTTCGGTGCTAGCAGGGCGGACAACGGTGCCTTGTAGCCATTGATCTGGTGGTTGTACTGCGCCTTGCCAACCCAGCCGTTATCGAACGTATGTTCCAGGGTCGCGAACCCGGTGCGGGTGTACTGGGCCCACTTGCTGTACTTGGCGCCGTTGTTGAACGAACGCGAGGTGCTGATGCGGTTGCCCACGGAGTCATACAGCGACGCCGCCCCTGACCAGCTGGAGCCTTGTGGGTCGCTGTCCTGGTAGTCACCGCCGACGGTCAGCAGCGTGTCCGGCGCCAGATCGAATTCCAGGATGCCGTAGTACACGTTGGTCTTGCGCTGGTAGTGATCGAGGAACGTGTGTTTGTCCTGGTAGGCCGCCACCGCACGGCCACGCACGTTGCCGGATTCGGTGAGCGGACCGCTCACATCCACTTCCGAGCGGTAGTTGTCCCAGGAACCGGCGCCCAGGTCGATGTAGCCCTTGAATTCCGAGGTCGGCTTCTTGCGGACCATGTTGATGGTGCCGCCAGGGCCACCGGCGCCGGTCAGCAGGCCGGTCGCGCCCTTGAGGATTTCGACGCGGTCGTAGATCACTGTGTCGGTCAGGGTGTGGCCGGACGAATACTGGGCGTCTTGCAGGATGGGAATGCCGTCGTACTGGAAGTTCTGGATGGCAAAGCCACGGGAGAAGTAGCTGGTGCGTTCGCTGTCATACGCGGCAACAGTGATGCCCGGGGTATGGCGCATCACGTCGTCGATCGACTTGAGGTTGAAGTCATCCATGGCCTGGCGGGTCACCACCGAGATCGATTGCGGCGTCTCCCGTGGCGTCAGCACCATGCGGGTCGCGGTCGCGATGGTCCCGGGCGTATAGGAACCCGAACCTTCGGTAATGGTGCCGAGCTGGTTGGCGGTCACCTGGGTGGCGCCCAGCTCCAGGGCGGACGAGCGGCCGGCAGTCAGTGTCATCGTGTTGCCTTGCAGGTCGAAGTCCACGCCGGTGCCGGTCAGCAGCGTGGTCATGGCCTGGCCAGGCTGCAACTTGCCCTTGACCTTGTGGCTGCGTTTGCCTTCGACGTCGGTCGGGCTGTACAGCACTTGCAGGTTGGCCTGCTTACCAAATTCTTGAAGAGCGCTACCCAGCGACTGTGCAGGGACATTCAGCTCGATCTCCTGCGCCTGAACATAACCGGCGACTGGCAGCGTCAGCGCAACGGCAATCGCGCCAGGTCGCACGTGGGTGTTCAAGAGGCGGCGCATGGAGAGTGCCTTGCTCAAGGGACTCAGACCAAATGTTGCTGGCATGGGTGAATTCTCTTCTAGGTATTTAGTGGGCAGATTTTAAATATTTGTTGGGGTTGGTTCTCATTACCACTAGTGAGACGTTCCTACCTGCAGAAACCGGAAAAGAAATTCACGCCGGTTCCATTTCGTGCACCACTTGGCCGGCGCGCAGGCGCACCAACTGGTCGGCGATGTCGAAATAGCGGTCGTCGTGGCTGATCACGATGATGGTCTTGCCCAGGCGCTTGAGGTCCGGCAGCAACTCGGTATAGAAAACGCGGCGGAAGGCCGGGTCCTGGTCGGCGGCCCATTCGTCGAACACCAGCACCGGCCGTTCTTCCAGCCAGGCGTTGACCAGGGCCAGGCGTTTGCGTTGGCCGGTGGACAGGTCGGTGGTGCTGAACACGCCGTCCTTGACGCTGACCTTGTGCGCGATTTCCAGGCGCTCCAGGTACTTGGTCGCGCTGTCCAGTGACTGGGTGGCGCTGCCTTGGACCAGGTCATCGAACAGGTAATAGTCAGCAAACACCGTGGTGAACAACTGGCGGTAGTCGTCGCGCGCCGGATCGGTCACGGTTTCGCCATTGAGGCGAATTTCCCCGGCCTGGGGTTGGTACAGGCCCAGCAACAGCTTGATCAGGGTGGTCTTGCCGCAGCCGTTCTCGCCCACGATAAACACGATGTCGCCCTGCTTGATGCTCAGGTTGATCGGCCCAAGGTGGAAGGGTTGGCTGCCTTCCACCGGCGGCGGGCTGTAGCTGACGCCGCGCAGTTCCAGGCTGTTGACCACCGGCGTGGGGGCTTCGCTGCCATCCATCAACAGGTGGGGTTCGGGCGACGAGAAGCGGTCGGACAATTCGGTGATGCGCGCAAAGGCAATCCGCGCCTTGCCGATGATTGGCAAGTAACCCACCACATGCTCCAAGGGGCCTTTCATGTACAACAGCACCAGTACGAAGCCGGTGATCACCGCCGGGTCCGGGTTGGGGCTGTAGGCCTGCATCGCCAGGGCCAGGCCGATGACCACGAAAAACAGCATCGAGCCGAAGGTTTTGGCGACGATATAGATGTTCACCGAGCGCACCTGGATATCGCTGATACGGTCGGCGGTTTCCTGGATGCGGTGGGTGTTCATGCGGTAGCGGCGGGGCCGGTGGATGCGCAATTCCTTGGCGCCCGAGGCGATTGCGGAATAGTAGCGTTGCAGCTCGTCTTCTTGGTCGCGGGCCTCATCGAAACCGCGAATGCCCTTGGCACCGGCGATGAATTGCACGCTGCTGCCAATGATGATGGCGACCACCATCATCAGGAACATCGGCACCGACAGGTAGGCCAGGTAGCCCAGGCAGCCCAGGGTCACCGTCGTTGCGATGGCCAGCGGAGTGAAGGCGAAGGAAAAGTCACTGATGGTGTCGACATCATGGGTCAGCACCGGAATCAGGCGGTGGGAGCGGTACTGTTCGATCTGTTCGATGGGCGCCGACAGCACTTTTTCACCCAGGTCCTTGCGCAGGGCCGCGATAATTCGCTGGCCGACGTAGTTGGTGCCGATATCCGAGACGATCGAGCTGGTCAGGGCCAACAGGCACAACGCCGCAAACGTCAGGATCACCCCCTGCGTCATCCCGGTCGTAGAGTGCAGGGCGTTGTTGATCGTCGCCAGCAGCAACGTGATGGCCAGGCCGCCGGCCATGCCCAGGGCGACGGAGACCGTCACGATGGTGCGAAAGGGCCTGAGCAATGCGAGCAGACCGTTGAAGGCGCCGTGCTTGGGGTCGGTCATAAATACTTCCCGGAAAGTGAAAAAAGAGGGGGCTGGGCACACAGACCCTTACCCATGACAAACGAAGGATTGGCGCGACTATTTAGCTCGGTGTGCCGGGCGGTGAAGGGGGTGGATAAATTGCAAGGGGGCTGGTTCGTTCTTGTGGTGTAGGCGCACGCGTATTGGCGTGCCTGATCTATCCAGCGAGAGCGAAACAATGACGAAAAAGAATCTGGTGTACGTGTGGTCCTTGCGCAATGCCGCGGCCGACAAGGCCGGGCAGCCGGTGGCCTACAAGGACCATGAGCGCTACATGATGTCGGTGCTGGAATCCCTGGTGGGGGCGCTGAACGACACGCCGCTGGGCGAGGCCTACAACCTGGTGGGCGTGGTGTATGACGATGACGAGCAGAACCCGCGGGATCAGCAATTGGTGGCCGACTACGGTTTTGCCTACCAGCCGGGTCGCCAGTGGCTGTATCCGGCCGACCTGCGCGTGCAGGGGCGCCGGGTCAATGACTTGCTGCTGAGCGTGCCGTCGACCTATCGACGCCTGCCACGGGGCAGTGCGGAACATATCGCCGGCAAGCAGGATTTCGAACGCCGCCTGCATGACACGCTGGTGGAGTTGAAGGCCGATATCGTGGTACTGGACGGCCTGCTGGTGATCCTGGATGAGCTGGTGCGCCCTGGTGCGCCGTTTGCCCGGCGCATCATGAACATCCATCCGGGCATTACCCGTATTGAATCGCCGTACGAGCGCCGTGGTGCCTACGCCACCTGGAACGCCTTGTATGGCGCACGTGGTCTGACGGTTACGGATTGGGCGACCAAGGCCACCACGCCTTCGGAACCGCTGTACCTCACCGGCGCCTCGTTCCACTACGTCGACAACGGCATTGATTCGGGCGAGGTGTTCCACGACGTGCTCAAGACCGAGATCACGCCGGAAGACACCATCCTCGAATTGCGCTGGAACAACTTCAACAACAGCCTGTTCCCGGCGTTGCATGAAGGCTTGGCGTTGCTGGCGCAGAAGGGAATCTAAGCGGGCACGGTTAAGAATGTGGGAGCGGGTTTGCTCCCACATTAAATCTCCTGGGTGTTACAGGTCGCGCACTACGCGGAACCCAATCCAATCCCCCCGCGTCTGCGGATAGATGGTGTTGCGATTCCCCGAGCGCGAAAACACCGGCGCTTCACCCCAGTCATTGCCCCGGATCATGTAGCCCTCGCAGTTCGGCTCCATCCACGCGCTGCCATCGGTAGGCGCGCCGATGTAGTTGGGATGTTCGCAGTCGGCCACTCGCTCGTAGACGTTGCCATGCATGTCGTACATGCCAAACGCATTCGGCGGGTAACTGCCGACCGGCGACGAGTAGCTGTAGCCATCTGTGGGGCCATAGGTATTGGCGTGCTTGGCGATGCTGTAGTCCTTGCCTTCATCGAACGGGAAGGGGAACGGTCCGGTAGAGCCGGCGCGTGCGGCGTATTCGCGCTGGGACTCGCTGACCATGTGGTACTGCTGGCCGGTCTTTTTCGATAGCCAAGCTACATAGTTCTTGATGTCATCCATGTCCATGCACACCGCCGGCTGGCGCGGGCCTTGGGGATAGCGTGGCTTGCTGGCGATGCACTCGCGGCCTGGGCGGGTGTCGCCATCGGCGATCTTCACGCCGGTCTGGCGCACGTAGCTGTCCCATTCGCCAGCGGTGATGTGGAAGCGGCTCATGGCGAATGGCTTGGCGAAGGTCACCTCATGCATCGGGCCTTCATCCGGCTCGCGGCCGACTTCATCCTCGGGCGTGCCCATGGTGAAGGTGCCGGCGGGCAGCACCACCATTTCCGGGCAGTCCTTGCAATCCTTGAACACCTTGCCGGGTTGCGGCGCGGCGGCCTGGGCCAGGTTGGGCAGCAAGGCGCCGCACAGGGCGGTGAGCGCCAGGGCCGTGAGGGGTTTGTTCATGTGGGCCTCTCATTCAAAGGGGAAAAGGTGTGCGTCACGCCCGCTGGCTCAGCAAGGTCATGAAGCGCTGGATCTCGGAGGAGGAATTGAGCAGGCCGGGGGCGGTGCGGATCACCGGGCCGACATCGCGGTCCACCGCGTCGATCACCACGCGGTTTTTCATCATGTAGGCCGCCACGGCATCACTGTCCTGGCCTTTGACGCGGAAGAAAGTGAAACCAGCGGACAGTTCAGGGCTGTGCGGGGTGACCAGTTCGATCTTCGGGTGGGTCAGCAATTGCTCTTTCAGTTCGGTATTGAGTGCGTGAATCCGCGCCTGCACCTGCGCCTTGCCCAGTTGCAGGTGCAGTTTGAAGGCCTCGTCCGCCGCCCAGCGATGCTCGAAGGCGTGGTAGCCGCCCGGGGTCATGATGGTGGCGAAGTCCTTGTCTTCGGAAAAGGTCGGTACCATCGGTGTCACATACTTGTTTTGCGAGTCGCGGGCGCAGACCAGGCCGGTGCCGCGTGGACCGAACATCCATTTGTGGGTGCCGGCGATGAAAAAGTCGCAGTGCATGTCCGGGAAGTCGAGGTTTTCCACGCCGAAACCGTGCACACCGTCCACTACATAGAGGATGCGGTCCTTGTCGTCACGGTTGCGGTTGTGTTCTTCCACCAGCTTGCCGATCTCGCCGATGGGCAGCTTCACGCCGCTGCCGGACTGCACCCAGGTCATGCCGAGTACGCGGGTGTTGGCGCGGATATTGCGCTGGATGTTGCCCAGCACCTCGTCGGCCGATACGCGGTTGGCGTTGTCGAACAGGCGAATCTTGCGGACCTGGGTCTGCTCTTTGCGCACCCGGAAATCCAGGCTGAACTCGGTGGCGTAGTGTTCGTGGACGGTGGTGAGGATCTCCTGGTCAGGCCGTACCTTGATCCCGCCATAAATCATCGCCAAACCTTCGGACGTACTTCCGGTCAGGGCGATTTGCGGTGGGGTGGCCTTCAGGTAACGGCCGGCCCATTCGCGCACCTGGCCTTCGCGCTTCCAGGTTTCCTGCAGGTCCCAGTCCATGGCCAGCCCTGGGTTGCGGTCGATCTGCGCGCGGTAGCGCTCGATGGCCTCGCGCACCGGCTTGGGGTGAGTTGCCACCAGAAAGTTGGAAAAATGCAGGTAGTCCGGGTCCTGGTTGAACAGTTGCTTGAGTCCCGTCCATGGGTCATCGGTTGCTGCGTTGGCGGCGATGGCCTGCGGAAGCAGGGCGGCGCCTAGTGGCAGGCTGGCGGCAAGTACCCCAGCCTGCTTGAGAAAGGTACGGCGGTCGGTCATGGACGGGCTTCTAGATGATTAACGGTTGGCCAAGGGCTTGGCGGCTTTTTGGACCTGGTCCCACACCCGCAGGAAGTTGCCTCCCCACAGCTTGGCAATATCGGCTTCGGAGTAGCCGCGTTGGATCAGTTCGGCGGTGACGTTGCGTATTTCGCCGACGTTGTTCCAACCCTGGACGCCGCCGCCATCGTTGAAGTCCGACGACAGGCCGACATGGTCGATGCCGATCTTGCGCACGGTGTAGTCGATGGCATCGCCCAGGTCCTTGAGGGTGGCCTTCGGTTCTTCATCGAGGATGCCGTACAGCGCGCTGGCGTACTCGCCGAACTTGTGTTCCGGCCAGGCGGCGATGATCGCGTCGCCCGGCATAAGGGCCACGGCCAGGTTAGGCAGGGGCGGCAGGTCGAAGCGTGCGCGCAGGGCGTTGAGTTTGTCCTGGGTCGGCTGGCTCAGCGGGCGCAGGTAGGCGGAGAAGCCTACGATCTGCACCACGCCGCCACTGTTCTTGATCAGTTGCAGCTCTTTGTCGCTCAGGTTGCGCGGGATATCCACGAAGGCGCGCGGCGCCGAATGGGACGCCACCATCGGCGTGCGGCTCAATTGCGCCACTTGCTCCAGCGCCTTGGTTGACATTTGCGACACATCGATGATCACCCCCAGGTCATTGAGGCGGTGCACCGCTTGTTTGCCGATGTCCGACAGGCCGTCAAGGGCGTCGGTGGAATCATTGAAAAACGGCAGTGGTCGCGATGAGTCCGACCAGGCGTTATTGCCCACATAGCTGAAGCCGAACATGCGCATGCCGCGCGCCGCCCACAGGTCCAACTGGTTCAAGTCGTTGCCCAGTGGGTAGGCGTTGAGCATGCTGATAAAGATCGCAAACTTGCCTTCGCCATGCAGGCGCCGGAAGTCATCCGGGGTGTAGGCGATGGCGACCTGATTGGGGAAGTCGCGCACCATGCCGCTGATGATCTTGTAGCGCACTTCCTGCTCGTTGCGCGCGGCCTCGACAAAACCGTCGGTGGGTTTGTGCGGGGCGTTGGGGCCGTTCCAGATTTCCGGCCAGCCGAAGATGGTCAATGCTGCGCCGGACAAGCGCCCGCGTGCCGCCTTGACCAGGTCGAACTGACCTTCGCCGTCCTTGTCCGCCTCGTTGCCGGCGGTGCCGAAATCCACGGGCACGGTGATATGGCTGTCGAACGACAGCAGTCGGTCCTGCATTTCGTTGGCCTGCTTGATCACCGCCAGCGGGTAGCCGGCATTGCCCTTGAACCAGTGATCCCAGACCAGGAAACCGGCTCCGGCACCGATGGCCAGTGCCAGCGGCAGGCCGATGTACAGCGCCTTTTTCGAACGTGGTTTTGTCATTGCCATCTCAGTCAGTTGAGGCCTTCGCTATCAGGGAAGAACGAGTGATCGGCGGCAAAATTTAGGCGGCGAGGGCGCCTCGGTAAATTTCCCCGGCGGGCAAACGTTCTAGCTCTGATAAAGCCGTTTCCTAAGGTAGACAATGACCATCTCTCGACGTGGGTTCATCGCAGGCCTGGCGCTGACAGGCGCTGCCGTGCCTGCCGCTTTCTATGCCCATCGCGAGTTGACGCGCGAAGAAGAATTCCCCATCACCCCCGGCGAAGCCACGGTGGACCTGGCCGACACTGCCGGTCAGCACCTGGCAAACACCCTGCGTGGGGTGTGGGACCTGCGCCTGGAAGGTCGCGACGCCGGCCTCAAAGGGCTGCCACTGCAAGATTTGCAACTGCTGCTCGACATCGCGCCCCGTGGGCGCGGTTTGCGCGGTTACCTGGACACCGCCGCCCACCTGCGCGCCGAAGGCGAGCCGCGTTACCGTGTGCTGGGTGACCTGCTGACGGGGGAGAGCGCTGTGCTCTACTGGCGCCTGATCGACCGTGATTCGGTCGACGGTACACCCGCCTATGAATTCAAGATGACCCTTGATGAGGTCTGGGCGGCCTTTGCCAACGCTGGCAGCAGCACCCTCAGTGGGCAGATCCTCGACCTGGATCGGCCACTTGCATGGGTTGAGCGCGATAATCGCTTCATCGCCCACAAGCAGTGGTTCCCCGAAGCCCGCCAGCGCATCGGCCTCAACCCGACCTTGCTGGCTTGGCTGATTGCGCCCGAACACCGCCTGTTCCATCAACTATGGCACGCCACCCGTGACCAGTGGCACAAACTCTCCGAGGAAAAACGCGACGCCCTGCGTGGTATTGGCTGGCAACCCGGCCCACGCGGCCAGGAACGCGATGCCCGGGGTAAACGCAAGGACCGTAACGGCTCGGGTATCGACTTCTTCTTCATGCACCGCCACATGCTCGGCACCGCGCGCTCCATGCAGGATCTGCCTTCATGGCCGCAATTTCCCGAACCGCAACCGGCCCTGGAGCGTGATCGCCTGGGCTTTCTGCGTTACTTCGACAACCACGACGGCTTCGCGCTGCCGCCCACCTGGTCGGCGCCGGACGACACCGAATACACTCAGTGGGTCAGCGACATCAAGGCCGCCGAGACCTATCACAGCAACTTTCAGGTGTGGGAGTCCCGATACCGCGACCCGCGCTACCTGGCCAAATTCACCCTGGGCCAGTTGGGCTCCGAAATGGAGCTGGGCCTGCACGACTGGCTGCACATGCGTTGGGCCTCCGTGCCGCGCGACCCCTCCAACGGCGCCCCCGTGCCCATGGCCCGTGACCCCGCTGATTTCGCAGCGCGCTGGTATGCAGCGGAAAACGACTTCCTCGGCGACCCGTTCTCATCCCATGTCAACCCGGTGTTCTGGCATTTCCATGGCTGGATCGACGACCGCATCGAAGACTGGTTCCGCGCCCATGAGCGCTTCAATCCGGGCGAAGTCCAGCGCCTGCAAGTCAACGGCGTGGCCTGGTTCGCGCCGGGCCGTTGGGTAGAGGTCGGCGATCCCTGGCTAGGCCCGGATACCCATGGCTGCAGCACCACGCCGGGGTTGCAGGTGGGCAAGTCGATGGAGATGGACCCGGAGGTCATGAAGCTGGCCCTGCGCATTACCTTTGGCGAAGACGAAAACAGCCTGCAGGGCCTGTTCAAAGGGGTGCCGAAGCGGCCGTGGTATGCGCGTCACCTGAAGCTGAAAACCCCCTGATTTTGGAACCGGGCGCGTTTTATGGCGAGTGGGACTTGCTGTGGTGAGCGGGCTTGCCCCGCGCTGGGGCGCGCAGCGGCCCTAATCCGGCCGCCTCGTTTTACCTGAAAGAACGCGGTGGCTGTGTTGGGGCCGCTGCGCGCCCCAGCGCGGGGCAAGCCCGCTCACCACAACAACAAGGTTGCTCACCACAACAAGCCCGCTCACCACAGGAACACGGCGTTCCCCAATTGCGATTGAACCAACCCGGTTCCTCCTTGTCCCCGCTTCCCATGTCACCCCCCGCCTGCCAAATCCCTTAATTTTCCAAGCCTGCCGGAAGCCTCTCCAGGCCCCCGGCTGCGCCCGCTTTTTTTTGATGCGGGGCGCACAGCACCCGATTCAAGCGGCAGCTGAAAACGGACTTTCTTCTCCACCGTGACTTATCAGGCAGGTTACCCCATGCAGTTCAGCGAATTATTGGCAGCGATTTCCACCCATGCGATCCGTCTGCAACTGGAAGAAGGCGACCTGATCATCCTGGGCGATGACGAAGCGCTGGACGATGCGCTGTGGGATCAATTGATCGCCCACAAGCCCCGGTTGCTCGAGCTGGTGGCCGAACATGGCGGCGACTGGCTGAGCCCGGCCTACCGCATCACCCCGGATATGCTGCCGCTGGTCAGCCTCGACCAGGCAGCCATCGACCGAATTGTCGCCGCCATCCCCGGCGGCGCGGCTAACGTGCAGGATATCTACCCACTGGCGCCGCTCCAGGAAGGCATGCTTTACCACCATCTGTCGGCGGAGCAGGGCGATCCGTACGTGTTGCACGCGCAGTTCGAGTTCGACAGCCGTGGGCGTCTGGAGGCCTTTGCCGAGGCGCTGCAATGGGTGATCGATCGCCACGACATCCTGCGTACCTCCATGGTCTGGGAACGTCTCGATGAGCCGTTGCAGGTGGTGTGGCGCAAGGCGGTCCTGTCATGCGAGGCGGTTGATTTCGATCCGCGTAGTTATCGTATGGACCTGGGCCAGGCGCCGTTGCTGCGCCTGGTGTTTGTCGAGGATTCGCTCACTGGGCGGGTGGCCGCGACCCTGCTGTTCCACCACACCATTCTCGACCACACCGCCCTGGACGTGGTGCGCCATGAAATCCAGCTGTACCTGGCCGGCGAGCACGCCCAGGCCGGGGAGCCGGTGCCGTTTCGCAGCTATATCGCCCAGGTACGTCATGGCGTCAGCGAGCAGGCCCACGAGACGTTCTTCCGCGAGATGCTGGCGGACATCGACGAGCCGACGCTGCCTTTCGGTTTGCAGGACGTGCAGGGTGACGGCCTGGGCATTGACGAGGCACGCATCTCCGTCGACAGCCTACTGAGCCGCCGCCTGCGTACCCTGGCACGGCCCCTTGGCGTCAGCGTGGCCAGTATGATGCACCTGGCGCTGGCCCGCGTTTTGGGCGTGGTCTCCGGGCGTGACGCAGTGGTGTTCGGCACCGTGATGCTCGGCCGCATGGGCGCCGGCGAGGGTGGTGAACGGGCCTTGGGCATGTTCATCAACACCTTGCCCCTGCGTGTGGATGTGGGCGAACAGGGCGTGCGTGCCGGGGTCAAGGCCACCCATGAACGCCTCACCACCTTGCTCAACCACGAACATGCATCCCTGGCGCTGGCTCAGCGTTGCAGTGGCGTGGCGGCACCGACGCCGTTGTTCAGCGCCATGCTCAACTACCGCCACAGCGCCGCCACGGACATGGCCGAGGTGATCGAAGTCGCTGAGGGCATCCGTGTACTGGGCGCCGAGGAACGCACCAACTACCCGCTGACGGTCAACGTCGATGACCTGGGTGAAGACTTTGCGCTGACCGTGATGGTCGACGCGTCCATCGGTGCCGAACGGGTTGCCACTTACCTGCACACCGCCCTGGCAAGCCTGGCCGACGCGCTGGAGCAACGACCGGACATGCCGCTCAGCGGCCTGAACATCCTGCCCGACGCCGAACGCCACACTTTGCTGCACAGCCTCAATCAAAGCCCCGCGCACTACGCCGACACCGCCCTGATCCATCAGCAAGTCGAAACCCACGCCGCCGCCCAGCCCGAAGCCATCGCCTTGCGCTTCGACAACCAGCGCCTCACCTACCGCCAACTCAACGAGCGCGCCAACCAGGTTGCCCATCGCCTGTTGGCCCAAGGCATCTGCCCGGACGACCGCGTGGCGATTTGCGTGGAACGCGGCCCGGAGATGATCATCGGCTTGCTGGGCATTCTCAAGGCTGGCGCGGGCTATGTGCCGATCGACCCGGCTTACCCGCTGGAGCGCATCGCCTATACCTTGGCGGATAGCGCGCCTGTGGCCGTGCTGGTGCAAGCCAACACCCGTCATCTGGTCGGCGACCTGCCGCAGATCGACCTCAATGGCTTGCGCGGTGAGTCCCTCGTCAACCCACGGGTCACTGTCAGCCCGGCTCACCTGGCCTACGTGATCTACACCTCCGGCTCTACCGGCCAGCCCAAGGGCGTGATGATTGAACACCGCCAGGTCGCACGACTGTTCACGGCCACCGAGCACTGGTTCGGTTTCAACGCCAACGATGTGTGGGCGTTGTTCCATTCGTTCGCCTTCGATTTCTCGGTGTGGGAAATCTGGGGCGCGCTGATGCACGGCGGCCAGTTGCTGATCGTGCCGCAACTGGTCAGCCGTTCGCCGGATGAATGCTATTCGCTGCTGTGCGAGGCGGGCGTGAGCATCCTCAACCAGACGCCGAGCGCCTTCCGCCAATTGATTGCAGCACAGAGCCAGCACCCGCAATCCCATTCCCTGCGCCAGGTGATCTTCGGCGGCGAGGCGTTGGAGCCGGGCATGCTCAAGCCGTGGTATGCCCGGACGATCAACGCCGGCACGCAGTTGGTGAATATGTATGGCATCACCGAAACCACCGTGCACGTGACCTATCGCGCCCTGGAGGCGGCAGATGCGCAATTGGTCGGCGTCAGCCCGATTGGTGTGCGCATTCCCGATTTGCAGTTGTACGTGCTGGATGCGCGTCGCGAGCCGCTGCCGTTGGGGGTGGTCGGTGAGTTGTACGTCGGCGGCGCCGGGGTGGCGCGCGGTTACCTCAACCGTGAGGCGCTGACCGCCGAGCGTTTCCTGGCCGACCCGGTCACCGGCCAGCGCCTGTACAAGACCGGCGACCTCGGCCGCCTGCTGGCCGACGGCAGTGTCGAATACCTGGGCCGTAACGATGACCAGGTGAAGATCCGCGGTTTCCGCATCGAACTGGGCGAGATCGAGGCCCGCCTGGCAACTGCCCCTGGCGTGCGTGACGCGGTGGTCATCGCCCGTGAAGACGAGCCGGGCGACAAGCGCCTGGTGGCCTACGTGATCGCCGAAGGCGAATGGCAGGCCGCCGACCTGCGTGACCACCTGCTGCTGAGCCTGGCCGAGTACATGGTGCCCAGCGCCTTTGTGCAGATGGACAAATTCCCGCTGACCACCAACGGCAAGCTCGACCGCAAGGCACTCCCCGCGCCGGATGCCGACGCCCTGGCCCGTCGCGGCTACGCAGCGCCACAAGGTGCGGTGGAAACCGCCATCGCCGCGATCTGGCAAGACCTGCTCAAGCTCGATCAGGTGGGCCGTGACGACAACTTCTTCGAACTGGGCGGCCATTCGCTGTTGGCGGTCAAGCTGATCGAACGCATGCGCCAGGTCGACCTCAGCGCCGACGTGCGCGTGCTGTTCGGCCAACCGACCCTGGCGGCACTCGCCGCCGCTGTGGGTGGGCAACAGGAGGTGCAGGTCCCGGCCAACCTGATTACCCAGGCCAGCCAGCACATCACCCCGGACATGGTGCCCTTGGTGGAACTGGACCAGGCGGCGCTTGACCACATCATCGAGAACGTACCCGGCGGCATCAGCAACGTGCAGGATATCTACGGCCTGGCGCCGTTGCAGGCCGGCATTCTCTACCACCACCTGGCGACCACCGAGGGTGATCCCTACGTATTGCAGGTGCAGTTCAGTTTCAATGATCAGGCGGCGGTGGACGCGTTCATCCAGGCATTGCACAGCGTGATCGAGCGCAACGATATCCTGCGCACCGCGATTCTCTGGGAAGGCCTCAACGAGCCGGTGCAGGTGGTCTTGCGCCAGGCAACACTGGCCGTTGAGCGTAGCGACGAGTCTCTTGCCCAACTGCAACAACGCTTCGACCCGCGTCACTTCCGCCTCGATTTGAGCCGCGCTTCACTGATGCGCTTCGCCTACTCGCAAGAGCAGGGCCGTTTGGTCGGCATCCTGTTGTTGCACCACATCCTGCTGGACCACACCGCGTTGCAGGTGCTGGTGGACGAAATGAGCGCCAGCCTGTCCGGCAACAGTGCGCAATTGCCTGACGCCGTGCAGTACCGCAACTATGTAGCCCAGGCGCGACTCGGGGTCAGCCAGGCGCAGCATGAAGCTTTCTTCAGCGAAATGCTCGGCGATATCGATGAGCCGACCCTGGCCTTCGGCCTGCAGGACGTGAATGGCGACGGCAGTGGCATCCTCGACGCCCACCTGCCGCTGGAGCCGGCGCTCAGCCTGGGTTTGCGCGAACAGGCGCGGCAACTGGGAGTGAGCACCGCCAGCCTGGTGCATTTGGCCTGGGCCCAGGTGCTGGGGCAGGTGTCCGGCCAGCAGGACGTGGTGTTCGGCACCGTGTTGCTCGGCCGCATGCAGGGCGGCGAGGGCGCCGACCGTGCGCTGGGCATGTTCATCAACACCTTGCCGCTGCGGGTCAGCCTCGGCACTGTCGGTGTGCAAGCCGGCGTGCGTGCCACCCATGCACGCCTGGCGCAATTGCTCGGGCATGAGCACGCCTCATTGTCCCTGGCCCAGCGTTGCAGCGGCGTGCCGGGTTCGCTGCCGCTGTTCAGCACCTTGCTCAACTATCGCCACAGTGCACCGGGGGAGGCGCCGGGGGACAGCCCATTCGCCGCCTCCGGCATCCAGATTCTCAGTTCCGAAGAGCGCAGCAATTACCCGCTGGTACTCAACGTCGATGACCTGGGCACAGGTTTTGCTCTGACCGTCCAAGGTGTGGCGACCCTGGATGTGCAACGCGTGGGCGACTACATGCTCACCGCGCTGCGCCACCTGGTGGCCGCATTGCAGCAGGCGCCGACCACACCGTTGCAGGCAGTCTCGATCCTGCCGGCTGCCGAGCGCCATCAGTTGCTGGTGGACTTCAACGCCACCGCCCGTGAATACCCGTCGCAGCTCACCGTACACCAGTTGTTCGAAGCCCAGGCGCTGGCCCGTCCGGAAGCCGTGGCGGCGGTGCATGGGCAGCTGTCCTTGAGCTACCGCGACCTCAACCGGCGTGCCAACCGCCTGGCCCACCACTTGCTCAACCAGGGCGTGCAACCGGGCGAAAGCGTGGCGATCGCACTGCCGCGTTCCCTCGATCTGCTGATCTGCCAGTTGGCGATCCTCAAGTGCGGCGCGGTGTATGTGCCGCTGGACGTCAACGCGCCGGTCGAGCGCCAGGCGTTTATCGTGCAGGACAGCGGTGCGCACCGGGTGCTCAACAACCTGGCCGACCTGAACCTGGACGCCCAGTCGCCGCGTAACCCTGAACTGCGGCAGTCTGCCGAAAGCGTCGCCTACATCCTCTACACCTCCGGCTCCACCGGGGCGCCCAAAGGCGTGCAAGTGCCGCACCGTGCGATCTCGCGCCTGGTACTCAACAACGGTTACGCCGATTTCAATGCGCGTGATCGCGTGGCGTTCGCCTCCAACCCGGCGTTCGACGCGAGCACCCTCGACGTGTGGGCGCCGTTGCTCAACGGTGGCTGCGTGGTGGTGGTCGAGCATGCGGTACTGCTGTCCCAGGCGGCGTTTGCGTCGTTATTGCAGGAGCAATCCGTCAGCGTGTTGTGGATGACCGCCGGGTTGTTCCACCAGTACGCCGACGCGCTGATGCCGGTGTTCCGCCAGTTGCGCTACCTGATCGTTGGCGGCGATGTGCTCGACCCACAGGTGATTGGCCGCGTACTTGAACACGGCAAACCCCAGCACCTGCTCAATGGCTACGGGCCCACCGAAGCCACCACCTTTTCCACCACCTTTGAGATGACCTCGGTGGGCCAGGGTGGCATTCCCATCGGCCGGCCGATTGCCAATGCCCAGGCCTATGTGCTGGACCCACGCCAGCAACCCGTACCGTTGGGCGTGGTGGGCGAGCTGTACATCGGTGGCGCGGGCGTGGCCAAGGGGTATTTGAACCAGCCGCAACTGACCGCCGAAAAATTCATCCCGAACCCGTTTGGTGAAGGCTTGCTGTACCGCACCGGTGACCTGGCCTGCTGGCAGGTCGACGGCACCTTGCTGTACCAGGGGCGCAATGACCTGCAGGTGAAGATCCGTGGTTTCCGTATCGAACCGGGCGAGATCGAGACCTGCCTGGCCAGCTTCCCGGGTGTAAAAGACGCCGTGGTGCTGGCCCGTGAAGACGAACCTGGCGACAAGCGTCTGGTGGCCTACTACACCGCCCGTGAGCCGTTGGACATCGAAACACTGCGCGCCCACCTGCAAGGCCAACTGCCGGATTACATGGTGCCGTCGGCCTACGTGTGGCTGGCGCTGTTACCGCTCACCGCCAACGGCAAGCTCGACCGCAAAGGCCTGCCGGTGCCCGACCAGAGCGCGCTGCTCAGCCGTGGTTTCGAAGCACCGGAAGGCGAAGTGGAAACCCAGCTGGCGCAGATCTGGCAGGACGTGCTCAAGCTCGACCGCGTTGGCCGTCACGATCACTTCTTTGAGTTGGGCGGGCACTCGTTGCTGGCAGTCAGCCTGATCGAGCGCATGCGCCAGGTCGGCCTGAGCTGCGACGTGCGTGTGTTGTTTAGCCAGCCAAGCCTGGCGGCGCTGGCCGCCGCCGTGGGCAGTGGCCGGGAAGTCGTGGTGCCGGCCAATGGCATTCCAGCGGGTTGCACCCAGATCACGCCGTCGATGCTGACCCTGGTGCAGCTCGACCCGGTGGCCATCGAACGAATCGTCGCGAACGTGCCGGGCGGTGCGGCGAACGTGCAGGACATTTATCCGTTGGCGCCGTTGCAGGAAGGCATTCTTTACCACCACATCAGTGCCGAACAGGGCGATCCGTACCTGCTGCAATCGCGCATGGCATTCGACAGTATCGAGCGCCTGCACGCGTTCATGGGCGCGCTGCAACAGGTGGTGGCCCGCCATGACATCTTGCGTACCGGGGTGGTCTGGGAAGGGTTGGACAGCCCGGTGCAGGTGGTGTGGCGCCAGGCGCAGCTGGTTGTCCAGGAGGTTGCCTTGGACCCGGCGGACGGCGGCGTCATCGAACAATTGCACGCGCGCTTCGACGCCCGCCATTACCGCCTGGATATCACCCAGGCGCCGCTGCTGCGCATGGTTTACGCCCAGGATCCGCAACACAACCGCGTCGCGGCGATCCTGCTGTTCCACCACCTGGCGCTGGACCACACCGCCATGGAAGTAGTGGGCCAGGAGATGCGCGCGTTCCTGTTCAACCAGGCGCAGGACTTGCCCGAGGCGGCGCCGTTCCGCAACTACGTGGCCCAGGCGCGCCTGGGTGTCAGCATGGAGGAGCACGAAGCGTTCTTCCGCGACATGCTCGCTGACGTGGATGAGCCGACCCTGCCGTTCGGTGTGCAAGACGTACAGGGCGATGGACGTGACATCGAAGAAGCCGAATGGCCGGTGGATACAGCCCTGGCCCGGCGGGTGCGCGAACAGGCGCGGCAGTTGGGCATCAGCGCGGCGAGCCTGATGCACCTGGCCTGGGCGCAGGTACTGGGTCTGGTGTCTGGGCGTGACGACGTGGTATTCGGCACCGTATTGATGGGCCGCATGCAAGCCGGTGACGGCGCGGACCGTGCGCTGGGCATGTTCATCAACACCTTGCCGCTGCGGGTCAATGTAGCAGCGCCGGCTGCGGTTGCGGTCAAGGCGACCCATGGGCGCTTGAGCGCTTTGCTTGGCCACGAACATGCGTCCCTGGCGCTGGCCCAGCGTTGCAGCGGCGTGGCGAATGCTTCGCCGTTGTTCAGTGCCTTGCTCAACTACCGCCACAGCACGCCTGGAGAAATGGCTCGCGACGGCCATGGCATCTGGGAAGGGGTGCAACTGCTCGGTGGTGAGGAGCGCAGCAACTACCCGCTGACCTTGAGTGTGGATGACCTGGGCGAAGGCTTCGGCCTGACCGTATTGGCGCTGCCGCAGATCGGCGCCCAGCGGCTGTGTGCCTACATGCATAACGCCATCGAGCAGTTGGTCGAGACGCTGGAAAGCGCACCCAAGACCTCACTCAGTCAATTGCCGATCCTGCCGGCAGCGGAGCGCGAAACCCTACTGCGCGAGTTCAATGCCACCGCCAGCGATTTCCCCACGGGCCACACGGTGCATGGGGCTTTCGAGATCCAGGCCGAGCGCCAACCTCATGCCATCGCCGTGGTGCAAGACGGCGAATCGCTGACCTACCAACAGCTCAACACACGTGCCAACCAGTTGGCCCATCATCTGCTGCAACAGGGCGTACAGCCTGATGATCGTATCGCCCTGTGCTGCCGTCGCGGCCCGCAGATGCTGGTGGGCTTGCTCGGCATCCTCAAGGCCGGTGCCGGTTACGTGCCCGTCGACCCGGCGTATCCTGCCGAGCGCATCGCCTACCTGCTGAAAGACAGCGCACCTGTGGCGGTGTTGGCCGAAGCCAGTACTCGCGATCTATTGGGCGGGGTTGCCACCCTCGACCTGCACGATCCGCGCTTGCAGCAGCACGCCATCAACAATCCGCAACTCAGCGTGCTGACCCCGGCCCATCTGGCCTATGTCATCTACACCTCCGGTTCCACCGGCCAGCCCAAAGGTGTGATGGTGGAGCACCGTACCGTGGAAAACCTGGTGCACTGGCACTGCGAGGCCTTTGGCCTGGATGCGACGGGCGACACCAGCAGCGTCGCCGGTTTCGGTTTTGATGCGATGGCCTGGGAGGTCTGGCCGGCGCTGTGCGTGGGTGCCACCCTGCATCTGCCACCGGCCGATGTGGGCAATGAAAACATCGATGAGCTGCTCGCCTGGTGGCTGGCGCAACCACTGGACGTCAGCTTCCTGCCAACGCCTGTGGCCGAATACGCCTTCAGCCAGAACCTGCAACACCCCACGTTGCGCATTCTACTGATTGGCGGTGATCGCCTGCGCCAGTTCACCCAGGAACGCCGCTTTGCAGTGATCAACAACTACGGCCCCACCGAAGCCACGGTAGTTGCCACCTCCGGCCGCGTGCGCGCCGGGCAGGTACTGCATATCGGCCGGCCTATCGCCAATGCCAGCGTCTACCTGCTGGACGCGCACTTGCGTCCGGTGCCGGTGGGGGTGGCGGGCGAGTTGTATGTCGGCGGCAGCGGCGTGGCGCGCGGTTACCTGAACCGTCCGGACCTGAGCGCCGAACGCTTCCTGCAAGACCCGTTCAACGAGGGCCGCATGTACCGCACAGGCGACCTGGCGCGCTGGTTACCGGATGGCAGTATCGAATACCTGGGGCGTAATGATGACCAGGTGAAAGTGCGTGGCGTGCGGGTTGAACTGGGTGAAATTGAAAGCCGCCTGGCCGCACTGGACGGCGTCGGTGAGGCGGTGGTGCTGGTGCGCGAAGGGCGCTTGATTGCCTGGTTCACCGAACAGCAACCATTGGATATCGACACCCTGCGCGCGCAACTACAAGCCCAGTTGCCGGATGCGCTGGTGCCGGTCGCCTATGTGAAGCTGCACGCATTGCCCCTGACTGCCAACGGCAAGCTCGACCGCAAGGCGTTGCCGGAACCGGATCAGGCAGCGTTGCTGACTCGCGAGTACGCAGCCCCCCAAGGCGAGGTTGAGAGCACCCTGGCGCGTATTTGGGCCGAGGTGCTGCACGTGCAGCAGGTCGGGCGCCATGACCACTTTTTTGAACTGGGCGGCCATTCGTTGCTCGCCGTCAGCCTGATCGAACGCATGCGCCAGGTCGGCCTGAGTGCCGATGTGCGTGTGCTGTTCAGCCAGCCAACCCTGGCGGCGCTCGCGGCTGCCGTGGGCAGTGGGCGCGATGTGTCGGTGCCGGAAAACCGTATTCCGGCGGACTGTCAGCGCATCACCCCGGATCTGTTGTCCCTGGTGCAACTCGACCAGTCGACCATCGACCACGTCGTCGCCCAGGTGCCCGGTGGCGCCGCCAATGTGCAGGACATCTACCCGCTGGCGCCGCTGCAGGAGGGCATTCTCTACCACCACATCAGCGCAGGGCAGGGCGACCCTTACCTGCTGCAATCGCACCTGGCGTTCGACAATCTCGACCGCTTGAATGCCTTCGCCCAGGCGCTGCAACAGGTGATCGACCGTCACGACATCCTGCGCACCGCGGTGGTCTGGGAAGGCCTGGCCCAGCCGTTGCAAGTGGTGTGGCGCAAGGCCCGCTTGCAGGTGCAGGCGGACGTAATCGACCAGTTGCACCAGCGCTTCGACCCGCGCCAGTACCGTGTGCCGATGAATCAGGCGCCGCTGATACGCCTGGTGTACGCGCCGGACCCGGCCAACCAGCGCGTGGTCGCGATCCTGTTGTTCCACCACATTGCCCTCGACCACACTGCCCTCGACGGCGTGCGCCACGAGATGCAGGCCAGCCTGCTCGGGTTGCCACAGCCTGCCGGTGACGCGACGCCTTACCGCAACTACGTGGCCCAGGCGCGATTGGGTGTCAGCGAGGAGGAACATGAGCAGTTCTTCCGTGGAATGCTCGGTGATATCAGCGAACCGACCTTGCCATTCGGCCTGCAGGACGTGCGCGGCGACGGTAATGCCATCGAAGAGGTCCAACTGAACCTGGCCCCGACCCTCAACCAGCGCCTGCGGACCCAGGCGCGTTTACTCGGCGTGAGTGCCGCCAGCCTGTTCCACCTGGCCTGGGCGCGAGTCCTCGCCAGCACTTCAGGCCAGGAAAACGTGGTGTTCGGCACCGTGTTGCTGGGGCGCATGCAAGGCGGCAAAGGCAGTGATCGCGCGCTGGGTATGTTCATCAACACCTTGCCGCTGCGCGTGGACATTGATGGCAGCGGCGTGCGCGTGGCGGTCAAACAGACCCATGCGCGACTGACCGCATTGCTCGGGCATGAACACGCATCCCTCGCCCTGGCCCAGCGTTGCAGCGGTGTCGCCGCGCCGCAGCCGTTGTTCAGCGCGATGCTCAACTATCGCCACAGCGACAGCCAGCAGGCGCCGGTGTCCCAGGCCTGGGAAGGCATCCAGACCCTGGCCAGCGAGGAGCGCACCAACTACCCGTTGACGCTGAACGTGGACGACCAGGGCGACGGCTTCCGCCTCACTGCCATGACCGCGAAGTCGATTGGCGCGCAACGCCTCTGCGGTTACCTGCAGGTGACCTTGCAAGGGCTGGTCGACGCGCTGGAGCAGGCGCCGCAGTTGGCGGTCAATCGCCTACCGGTGCTGGAGGCTCAGGAGCGTCAGCAATTGCTGTCGGGTTTCAATGCCACCGAGGTGGCCTATGACCTCGACCAGACCCTGCACGGCCTGTTTGAAGCGCAAGTGATGCGCACACCGGACGCCATCGCCGTCAAGGCAGGTGAGCTGGCATTGACCTACGCCGAACTGAACGCGCAAGCCAACCAGCTGGCGCATCACCTGATCGAAATGGGCGTTCAAGCCGATTCGCGGGTCGCGATCTGCGTGGAGCGTGGCCTGGACATGGTGGTCGGCCTGTACGCGATCCTCAAGGCCGGTGCGGCCTATGTGCCGCTGGACCCGGCGTATCCGCTGGAACGTATCGCCTACATGCTGGAAGACAGCGCGCCTGTTGCGGTGCTGGCCCAAGGCGCTACGCGTGGTTTGCTGGGCGACGCGCCGGTGATCGATCTGGACCGCCCGACCTGGCAACACCACGCCATCGACAATCCCCGCGCACAGGCCCTCAGCGCCTACGTGATCTACACCTCCGGCTCCACCGGTGTGCCCAAGGGCGTGATCAACGACCATCCCGGCGTGGTCAACCGCTTGTTGTGGATGCAGGACGCCTACGCCCTCAAGGCCCACGACCGGGTGTTGCAGAAAACCCCGTTCAGCTTCGACGTGTCGGTGTGGGAGTTCTTCTGGCCGCTGTTCACGGGTGCCTGCCTGGTCATGGCGCGTCCTGGCGGGCATAAAGACCCGGCCTATCTGTGCGAGGTGATCGCCACTGAACAGATCACCACGTTGCATTTTGTACCGTCGATGCTCGACGTATTCCTGGCCCACGGCGATGTCAGCCAGGCGGCCGGCCTGCAACGGGTGATGTGCAGCGGCGAAGCGTTGCCGGGCAGTCTTGTGAGGCGCTTCAAGCAGCAACTGCCAGGCATCGGCCTGTACAACCTGTACGGCCCGACCGAAGCCGCCGTCGACGTGACCGCCTGGAACTGCGCGCGCCCGGACGTGCCGGACAACACGCCGATTGGCAAACCCATCGCCAACACCCGCATGTACGTGTTGGATGGGCAAATGCAGCCGGTGCCCCTGGGCGTGGTGGGCGAGTTGTTCATCGGCGGCGTACAGGTGGCGCGGGGCTACCTCAATCGTCCCGAGTTGACCGCCGAACGTTTCCTCAAGGACCCGTTCACCGATGGGCGCCTGTATCGCACCGGCGACCTTGGGCGTTACCTGCCCGACGGCACTATCGAGTACTTGGGCCGCAACGACGACCAGGTGAAGATCCGTGGCCTGCGTATCGAGCTGGGCGAGATCCAGGCGCGACTGCTGGAACATCCGCAGGTCAACGAAGCCGCAGTGGTGGCCCGCGATGACCGGCTCGTCGCCTACTACACCGGCGTTCGGGTAACGGACCTGCGCGAACACCTGCTGCAACACCTGCCGGACTTCATGGTGCCCGCGCTGTTCGTGCACCTCGACGCCTTGCCGTTGAGCCCCAACGGCAAGCTCGACCGCAAGGCGCTGCCGGCGCCGGGCAACGAAGCCTTGACCGTGCGCGAGTACGAGGCCCCGGTGGGCGATACCGAAATGCTCCTGGCGCAGCTCTGGGCCGAACTGCTCGGCGTGGAGCGGGTAGGGCGCCAGGACAACTTCTTTGAATTGGGCGGGCACTCGCTGCTCGCCGTGAGCTTGATCGGGCGCTTGCGCCAGGAAGGCATGGAAGCCGATGTGCGTGCGTTGTTCGAACAGCCGACCCTGGCTGGCTACGCCGCGATGACTGAACGAATGGAGATCGTCCTGTGAGCATTCACGAACTGCTGGCGACGCTGAAAACCAAGGACGTACAACTCGCGCTGAAGGGTGAGCAGTTGTCGGTGCTAGGCAACAAACAAGCGCTGAGCGATCCGGTGATTCTTGCCGCCTTGCGCGAACACAAGCCGGCGTTGATCGAACTGATCAAGGCCGGCGAGTATTCGGCCGCCAACGAGGTGCCGGCCAATGGCATCCCGGCCAACGCCGAACGGATCACGCCGGCCATGTTGACCCTGTCCGAGCTGAGCCAGGAGGAGATCGACCGCATCGTCGCTACGGTCGACGGCGGCGTGGCGAATATCCAGGACATCTACCCGCTGGCGCCGCTGCAGGAAGGCATTCTGTTTCACCACGTCAGCACCGAGCAGGGCGACCCTTATGTGATGCAGTCGCAGTTCGCCTTCGACAGCGTCGAGCGTTTCGACGCGTTTGCCCTGGCCCTGCAAGGGGTGATCGACCGTCACGACATCCTGCGCACCGGCGTGGTCTGGGAGGGGTTGCAACAGCCGTCGCAAGTGGTGTGGCGCAGCGCGCGTCTGCCGGTACAGGCGCTGGAACTGGACCCGGCTGACGGTGATATTGCTGCCCAACTGCACGCGCGGTTCGATGCTCGCCATTTCCGGCTGGACGTGACCCAGGCGCCGCTGCTGCGCCTGGCCTGGGCGAAGGACCCGGCGCAGGGGCGCATCGTCGCGATGCTGCTGTTTCATCACATGGCCCTGGACCACAGTGCCCTGGAAGTGGTACGCCATGAAATGCAGGCGTTCCTGCAAGGCCACGCCGGGCACCTGGGTCACGCCGTGCCGTTTCGCAACTATGTTGCGCAGGCGCGGCTGGGTGTCAGCGAGCAGCAACACGAGGCGTTTTTCCAGCAGATGCTCGGCGATGTGGTCGAGCCGACCTTGCCCTTCGGCTTGCAGGATGTGCAGGGCGATGGCCGTGATATCAATGAACTGGATTGGCCGCTGTCGGACGCACTCAACCAGCGCCTGCGCGCCCAGGCTCGAGCGCTGGGCGTCAGCGTTGCCAGCCTGTTCCACCTGGGCTGGGCCCAGGTACTGAGCGTGCTGGCCGGCAAATCCCAAGTAGTGTTCGGCACCGTGCTGATGGGCCGCATGCAAGGCGGGCATGCCACGGACCGCGCCTTGGGGATTTTCATCAACACCTTGCCGTTTCGCGTGGACGTGGCTGGCGACGACCTGCGCAGCGCGGTCAAGGCCACCCACACGCGACTCACCGCGCTGCTGCGCCACGAACACGCGCCCCTGGCGTTGGCGCAAAGGTGCAGCGGGGTGGTGGCGCCGACGCCGTTGTTCAGCGCGTTGCTCAACTATCGCCACAGCGGCACCGGTACCAGCAGCGAAGCCGTGGCGGCGTGGCAGGGCATCGAGACATTGCGTTCGGATGAGCGCACCAACTACCCGCTGACCCTGAGCGTGGATGACCTGGGCGATGGGTTTATCCTGCGTCTGCTGGCGACCACCCAGGTCGATCCGCAACGCGTCTGTGCCTACCTGCAAACCGCCTTGGATAACTTGGTGACCGCGTTGGAACAGGCGCCACACACCGTACTCAACCAGGTGTCGGTACTACCTGCCGATGAGCAGCAGTTGTTGTTGGAACACTTCAACGCCACCCAGGCGGATTTTCCCCAAGGCACCACGCTGCACGCTCGCGTCGAAGCCCAGGCCGCGCTCACGCCGGACGCGATTGCCGCTGTGCATTCGGGCCGTCAACTAACCTATGCCGAACTCAACCAGCAAGCCAACCTGCTGGCCCATCACCTGCTGGCGCTGGGGGTCAAGCCGGACGACCGGGTCGCCATCGTTGCGCGCCGTGGCCTGGACACCCTGGCCGGCCTGCTGGCAATCCTCAAGGCCGGCGCCTGTTATGTGCCGGTAGACCCGTCGCACCCGGCCGAGCGCCTCACGTACCTGCTGACCGACAGCGCCCCGGTGGCGGTGCTGACCCAGCATGTCTTGCTCGAGCGCTTGCCGGCCCTTGAAGTGCCGGTGATCAACCTTGACCGCTACACCTGGCAGCATCATTCAGCGAGCAACCCCAAGGTAACGGTCAACCCGTCCAACCTCGCCTATGTGATCTACACCTCCGGCTCCACCGGCCTGCCCAAAGGCGTGATGGTAGAGCATCACACCGTGGCCAACCTGGTGGACTGGCACTGCAACGCCTTTGACCTGCGCGCCGGGCGCCACACGGCCAGTGTCGCTGGGTTCGGCTTTGATGCAATGGCCTGGGAAGTCTGGCCGGCGCTGTGTGTGGGCGCGACGCTGCATCTGCCCCCGTCCCATGACGGCGCCGAAGATATCGACGCGCTGTTGGCCTGGTGGTGTGCGCAGCCGTTGGACGTGTGTTTCCTGCCCACGCCAGTGGCCGAGTACGCCTTCAGCCAGCAGATCGAACATCCGACACTGCGCACCTTGCTGATCGGTGGCGATCGCCTGCGCCAGTATAACCGGGCGCAGCGCTTTGACTTGATCAACAACTACGGGCCTACCGAAGCCACGGTGGTTGCGACTTCGGGCAAGGTCGAGGCCGGCCAGCCGCTGCATATCGGCAAGCCCATCGCCAACGCCACGGTTTACTTGCTCGATGAGCAACAGCGCCCCGTCCCATTGGGCGTAGCAGGGGAGTTGTACGTGGGCGGCAAAGGCGTGGCGCGGGGTTACCTGAACCGCCCGGAACTCACTGCCGAACGCTTCCTGCAAGACCCGTTCAACGCCGGGCGCATGTACCGCACGGGCGACCTGGCGCGTTGGTTGCCGGACGGCAACATCGAGTACCTGGGACGCAATGATGACCAGGTAAAAATTCGCGGCATGCGCATCGAACTGGGTGAAATCGAAACCCAGCTCAACCAAGTGGCAGGTATCCAGGAAGCCGTGGTGCTGGTGCGTGAAGAGCGGCTGGTGGCGTATTTCACCGAAAACCGTCAACTCGACCCATTGGCTGTGGGCGACATCCGCGCCCATCTGGTGGCGCACCTGCCGGACTACATGGTGCCGGTCGCCTACGTGAAGCTGGACGCGTTGCCCCTGACTGCCAACGGCAAGCTTGACCGCAAGGCCTTGCCGGCGCCGGACATGGCCGCTGTGTTTACCCGCGAATACGCGGCACCCGAAGGCGAAATCGAAAGCGTGCTGGCGCACATCTGGGCCGATGTGCTGCACGTCGAGCGCGTCGGGCGTCGCGATCACTTCTTCGAACTGGGAGGGCACTCGTTGTTGGCGATGCGCATGGTCTCGCAGATCCGCCAGCGCCTGGGCGTCGAGTTACTGCTCGGCGATTTGTTTGCCAATGCCGAACTGGCGGCCGTCGCCGAGGTGCTGGCCCGGTCCGGCCGCAGCACCTTGCCGGATATCCTGCCGGCCAATCGTGATGAACAGGTGCCGCTGTCCTTCGCCCAGCAGCGCCTGTGGTTCCTGGCGCTGATGGAAGGCGCCAACACCGCCTACAACATTCCTATCGGCCTGCGTTTGCGTGGGCAGTTGCATGTCGAGGCGCTGCAAAGGGCGCTCGCCCGTATCGTCGCGCGCCACGAAACCCTGCGCAGCCGCTTCGCCCAGCATGGCGATGACGCCCAGGTGCTGATCGTGCCCGCCGAGGACGTGCTGCCCCTGCAAGTGCAGGACCTGCGCCGCCACCCGCAACCCCAGCAGGCGCTGGATGCGTTGATCCACGGCGAGGCTTCGGCGCCGTTCGACCTGGAGCGTGGCCCGCTGTTGCGCGGGCGCCTGGTGGTCATGGCCGACGATCATCATGTGCTGCTGCTGACCCTGCACCATATCGTTTCCGATGGCTGGTCCATGGGCGTGCTCACCCGCGAGTTGATGGCGTTGTATCAAGCCTTCAGCCACGGCCAGCCCGATCCATTGCCGCCGCTGCCGATCCAGTACGGCGACTTCGCCGTATGGCAACGCCTGTGGCTCAGCGGCGAAGTGCTGCATCGCCAGAGCACCTACTGGCAGCAGGCGCTGGCCGGCGCGCCGGCCTTGCTTACTTTGCCCACTGACCGACCGCGCCCTGCGCAACAGGACTACGCCGGCAGCAGTGTCGAGGTGCGCCTGGACGAACGCCTCACCGCCGGGCTCAAGGCCTTGAGCCAACGCCACGGCACCACCTTGTACATGACCTTGATGAGCGCCTGGGCATCCTTGCTGGCGCGGCTGTCCGGACAGCAGGACGTGGTGATCGGCTCTCCCGTCGCCAATCGCACACGCAGCGAGGTGGAAGGGCTGATCGGGCTGTTCGTCAACACCCTGGCCGTGCGCATCGACACCTCCGGCGAGCTGAGCACCGAGGCGCTGCTGGCGCGGGTCAAGGCGCTGGCGCTGGAAGCACAGGCCCATCAAGACCTGCCGTTTGAGCAGGTGGTAGAAATTACCCGTCCGCCGCGCAGCCTGGCCCACAGCCCGCTGTTCCAGACGCTGTTGACCTGGCAGGACAGCAGCGCGCCGACCCTGGCCTTGGGCGACCTGGCCCTGGAAGGCATCGTCGAGAACAGCCATTTTGCCAAGTTCGACCTGTCCCTGGACTTGAGCGAAGTGCAGGGCACGATCATCGGCGCACTGGAGTACGCGGTGGCGCTGTTCGATGAGTCGACGGTGCAGCGTTACGTCGGCTATTTCACCCGCGTGTTGCAGGCCATGGTCGATAACGACCAGGCGGTGCTGGAGCAGGTGCCGCTGGTGGAAGAGCGTGAACGTCAGCATTTGCTGTTCGACTTCAACGCCACCGAGGTGGCCTACGACCTCGACCAGACCTTGCACGGTATGTTCGAACAGCAGGTGGCGCGGACACCGGATGCCGTCGCCGTCAAGGCTGATCACCTTGTATTGACCTATGCCGAGCTGAACGCGCAGGCCAATCAGCTGGCACATCACCTGCTGGAAATCGGCGTTCAGCCCGATTCACGGGTCGCTATCTGTGTAGAACGCGGCCTGGATATGGTTATCGGCCTGTACGCGATCCTCAAGGCGGGTGCCGCCTATGTGCCGCTGGACCCGGCGTATCCGCTGGAGCGCATCGCCTACATGCTGGAGGACAGCGCGCCGGTCGCGGTGCTGGCCCAGGGCGCGACACGCGGGTTGTTGGGGGATGTGCCGGTGGTCGATCTGGATCGGCCGACCTGGCAGCACCAACGTCAAGACAACCCCGGTGTAGAAGGCGTCAGCGCTTACGTGATCTACACCTCCGGCTCCACCGGCCAACCCAAGGGCGTGATCAACGACCATCCCGGCGTGGTCAACCGCCTGTTGTGGATGCAGGACGCCTATGGCTTGCAAGCCCATGATCGTGTCTTGCAGAAAACCCCGTTCAGCTTCGACGTGTCGGTGTGGGAGTTCTTCTGGCCGCTGTTCACCGGCGCTTGCCTGGTGATGGCGCGTCCTGGCGGCCATAAAGACCCGGCGTACCTGTGCGACGTGATTGCGGCCGAGCAGATCACCACGCTGCACTTCGTGCCGTCGATGCTGGACGTGTTCCTGGCCCATGGCGATGTCAGCCAAGCCAAAGGGTTGGTGCGTGTGATGTGCAGCGGCGAAGCCTTGCCGGGCAGCCTGGTGCGGCGCTTCAAGCAACAATTGCCGGGCAGCGAACTGCACAACCTGTATGGCCCGACCGAAGCCGCCGTCGATGTGACCGCGTGGAACTGCGCCGGGCCGGTAACGCCGGACAACACGCCGATCGGCAAACCGATCGCCAACACCCGCATGTACGTGCTCGATGCACAGATGCAGCCGGTGCCGTTGGGTGTGGTCGGCGAGTTGTTCATCGGCGGCGTGCAAGTGGCACGCGGCTACCTGAACCGCCCTGAATTGACCGCCGAGCGTTTCCTCAAGGACCCGTTCACCGACGGTCGCCTGTACCGCACCGGCGATGTGGGCCGCTACTTGGCGGATGGCACGATCGAGTACCTGGGACGCAATGACGACCAGGTGAAAATCCGTGGCCTGCGCATCGAACTCGGGGAAATCCAGTCGCGCCTTACCGACTATCCGCCGGTCAACGAAGCCGCTGTGATCGCTCGCGACAATCGTTTGATCGCCTACTACACCGGGGTGTTCAGCGAGATCGACGCGTTGCGCGCGCACCTGTTGCAGCATTTGCCGGAGTTCATGGTGCCGGCCATTTTCGTGCACCTCGACACCTTGCCCCTGAGCCCCAACGGCAAGCTCGACCGCAAGGCCTTGCCTGCGCCGGGCCTGGAGTCGGTGGTGGTGCGCGAATACGAAGCGCCCCAGGGCGACACGGAAATCGCCTTGGCCAGCCTGTGGGCCGAGTTGCTGAACGTGGAGCGCGTGGGCCGTCACGACAACTTCTTCGAATTGGGCGGGCACTCGTTGCTCGCGGTGAGCCTGATGGGGCGCATGCGCTGCCTCGGGTTGTCGGCGGATGTGAAGGTGTTGTTCGGCCAGCCGACCTTGTCAGCCTTGGCAGCGGCCTTGGGCGGTGGTCGGGAAGTGGCGGTGCCGGCCAATCGCATTGCCGCTGATTGCACCGCGATCACGCCGGATATGTTGCCGTTGGTTCAACTGGATCAGCCATCCATCGAGCGTATCGTCGCCTGCATTCCAGGCGGCGCAGCCAATGTGCAGGACATCTACCCGTTGGCGCCATTGCAGGCCGGCATGCTGTATCACCATCGTGCGGTACAGGGTGCTGACGACTATGTGCTGCGCGCGCAGTTTGCATTCGACAGCCAACAGCGCCTGGAGGCGTTCGCCCTGGCCTTGCAGGCGGTGGTCCAGCGCCACGACATCCTGCGTTCGTCGTTCCATTGGGACGGCCTGGAAGAACCGGTGCAGGTGGTGTGGCGCGAGGCGTCGCTGCGTGTCGAACGCGGCGTGGTGCCGGAGCGGCTCGAGCTGGCGCAAGCCCCGTTGATGCGCCTGGTGGTCAATGCGGACAGTGCCACGTTGCTGTTTCACCACCTGGTGATGGACCACATCGCCCTGGAAATTTTGCAACAGGAGATGCAGGCGTTCCTCATGGGCACTCAACACACCTTGGGCGTGGCTGTGCCGTATCGCAACTATGTGGCCCAGACCCGCGTGGGTGCAGAGGACCACGAAGCGTTCTTCCGCGAAATGCTCGGTGATATTGATGAGCCGACCCAGGTCGAACGCCTGGGCAAAAATGAGCAGATTCAACGCCCACTGGATGCGCAATTGAGCCAACGCCTGCGTACCCAAGCGCGGCAATCCGGCGTCAGCGCCGCCAGCCTGATGCACCTGGCCTGGGCCCAGGTGCTGGGCAAGGTCTCGGGCCGCGACAACGTGGTGTTCGGCAGCGTGATGCTCGGCCGCCTGCAAGGCGGTGAAGGCGCCGAGCGGGCCATGGGTGTGTTTATCAATACCTTGCCGCTGCGGGTCGACCTGGGTGAGCACTCGGTGCGCGACGCACTGCGGGCCACCCACGCACGTCTCAGTCAATTGCTCAGCCATGAGCAGGCGCCGCTGGCGTTGGCCCAGCGTTGCAGCGGCGTGCCGGCGGCGACGTCGCTGTTCGACACGTTGTTCAATTATCGTCACAGTGCGCCGCAGGCTGCCAGCGAGGCGTGGCAAGGCATTCGGATGCTCAAGGCTGAAGAACGCAGCAACTATGGCCTGTCAGTGAGCGTGGATGACCTGGGCGACGGTTTCTTCCTGAAAATCGTGGGGCAGGGCGCGCGCCGGTTGTGCGGCTACTTGCAGGTTGCCGTAGAACAGGTGGTGCAGGCGTTGGAGCAGGGCAGCGCGATGGGCATCGGCCACTTGCCGATCCTGCCTGCTGCCGAATGCCAGCAACTATTGGAGTTTAACGCCACCACGCGACCATTCCCGCGTGAACACACGGTGCAACGCCTGTTCGAAGCCCAGGCCCAGGCGCGTCCTGGCGCATTGGCGGCGCTGCATGGCGGGCAGTCACTGAGCTATGGCGAGCTGAATACCCGCGCCAATCGCTTGGCCCATCACCTGCTGGGCCTTGGGCTGCGTCCCGGTGATAACGTGGCGATCCTGTTGCCGCGCTGCCTGGACCTGCTGATCAGCCAACTGGCCGTGCTCAAATGCGCCGCCGCCTATGTGCCGCTGGACATCAACGCACCCGCCGAACGCCAGGGCTTCATGGTGCAGGACAGCGGCGCGGCCTGGTTGTTGACCCGCAGCGATATTGCCGTCGACTACGGTGTACAGCGGTTGGACCTGGACACCTTGGTCCTCGACCCACAACCCAGCCACAACCCCGACCTGTCGCAGTCCTCGGACAGCGTGGCGTACATCATGTACACCTCCGGTTCCACCGGCACGCCCAAGGGTGTGTTGGTGCCTCATCGCGGCATCACGCGGTTGGTGATCAACAATGGCTACGCCGACTTCAATGCCAGCGACCGCGTGGCCTTCGCCTCCAACCCGGCATTCGACGCCAGCACCATGGACGTATGGGGCCCGCTGCTCAACGGCGGCCAGGTGCAGGTGATCGACCACGCCACCTTGCTGGATCCTGCAGCCTTAGGCGTAGCCTTGGCGGACGCAACGGTGTTGTTCGTTACCACGGCCTTGTTTAACCAGTACGTGCAATTGATTCCCCAGGCCCTGGCAGGTTTGCGCATTCTGCTGTGCGGCGGCGAGCGTGCCGACCCGGCCGCCTTTCGCAACCTGTTGGCCCAGGCGCCCGCGTTGCGTCTGGTGCATTGCTATGGGCCGACCGAAACCACCACCTACGCCACCACCTATGAGGTGCGCGCGCTGGCTGAGGACGCCGACAGCGTGCCGATTGGTCGGCCGATTTCCAACACGCAGATTCATGTGCTGGATGCGCACCTGCAGCCGGTGCCCGTGGGCGTGACCGGTGAAATCTGCATCGGCGGGGATGGCGTGGCGCTGGGGTATCTGAATCGACCTGATCTGACCGCTGAAAAGTTTGTGCAGGATCCGTTGAATTTGCACGCCTTGATGTACCGCACCGGCGACCTTGGCCGTTGGACGGCGGACGGCCTGCTGGACTGCATCGGGCGCAATGACGATCAGGTGAAGATCCGCGGTTTCCGCATCGAGCTGGGCGAGATCGAAGCGCGGCTGGCGACCTTTCCCGGTATCCAGGACGTGGTGGTGCTGGCTCGCGAAGATGCGCCGGGCGACAAGCGCTTGGCGGCCTATTTCACCTGGGCTGATCAGCCTGTCGACCTCGACAGCGTGCGCGCCTATCTGCAAGGCCAATTGCCGGAATACATGGTGCCGTCGGCCTTTGTGCCGCTGGATCACCTGCCGTTGACCGCCAACGGCAAGGTCGACCGCAAGGCCTTGCCGGTGCCGGCCCTGGAAACGTTCAACCGCCGTGAGTTCGAGGCGCCGGCCGATGGGCTGGAACACACCCTGGCCCAGCTATGGGCCGAGGTGTTGAAGCTGGAACAGGTCGGTCGTCATGACAGCTTCTTCGAGTTGGGCGGGCATTCATTGCTGGCGATCCGGCTGGTCAACCTGATGGAGGAAGCGGGGTTGCAGGTGTCCCTGGCTGAGCTGTTCCAGCATGCCAGTGTGGCGTCCGTTGCCGCGATGCTGCGCCAGCGTACGGATGAGCCGGTGCGTGACACGTCGGTGATCACGGTGCGCAGGGGTGGTTCGCAAGCGCCGCTGTTCCTGGTCCATGAGTTCAGCGGCATGGACGTGTACTTCCCGGCGCTGGGTCAGCATTTGCCGGGTGACTATCCGATCTACGGCTTACCGGGCGTGGCGCTCGGCGAAGCGCATCTGAACACGATGGAAGGTCTGGCTGCGCGGCTGGTCGGGTTGATCCGAGGCATTCAACCCCATGGGCCTTACCGGGTTGCCGGCTGGTCGTTTGGCGGGGTGCTGGCCTATGAAGTGGCGATGCAACTGCTGGGGCTGGATGAACCGGTGGAGTTTCTCGGTTTGATCGACAGCTACCTGCCGCGCATGACTGACCAGGGCAAGGCGCGCTGGAGCGGGCCGGACGCGCTCAAGCGGCACTTGCTGTTGCAGTGCACGGCGTACTGGAAAACACAGGGAGGTGTGGATGAGTTGGCGAGCCTTGGGCAGTTGGAGGCGCAGGTTGGACAGCTGGACTTTGCAGGCCTGCTGCAACGTTGTCGCGATGAAGGTGTGCTGCACGCGCAAATGGCAGCGGCGACGGACGCGGACCTCTTGAACTACATCGAGCGGGAAGTGGGGCACGGGCATGCGTTGGCGCATTACAGCCTGTTTCCGTTGCCGATCGCGGTGCATCTGTTCAGTGCGTGTGAGCGGCCGACCGAGTTGTCGCGGCGCAGTGAAACCTTGGGGTGGAATGAGGTGTTGGCGCCGGGGCAATTGCGCCAGGTGGCGGTGCCGGGGGATCACCAGAGTATGATGCAGGCGCCGTACATCCAGGCATTGGGCCAGGCGATGGCTGAGGCCTTGGTGACATGCACGCCGCAGGTTCAGGCCCCGCATCAGCCCTTGCTGCGGATTCAGAGTGGCCGGACAGGGTATGCGCCGGTGTTCTGTGTGCCGGGGGCGGGGGACAGCGTTACCGGTTTTATCGGTTTGAGTGAGGCGTTGGGACGCGACTGGCCGTTGTTTGGTTTGCAGCCGCGCGGATTGGACGGTGAGGCGGTGCCCCATAGCCAGGTGGAAGCGGCGGCGGCTTGTTACTTGAAGGCGTTGGAGCAGGAGTGTCCGCAGGGGCCGGTACATTTGGTGGGGCATTCGTTTGGGGGCTGGGTTGCGCTGGAGATGGCGTTGCGGTTGCAGGCGGCGGGGCGGGAGGTGGCTTCGTTGACGGTGATTGACAGTGAGTCTCCGGAGCGCGCCGTTAGGCCTTATACGACGACGGCGGCGTTGGTGCGGTTGATTGAGGCGATGCAGTTGTCGGCGGGGCAATCGCTGGGGATAGATCTGGAGAATTTTGCCGGGAGTGATGAGGTGGCGCAGCGGCGGCAGTTGCATGCAGGGATGGTCGGCGTTGGTCTGTTGCCGGGGCGGTCGGCTGTGGATGCGATGGATGGGCCGGCGCGGACTTATGCGGCGGCGTTGCGCACGCGGTATCGGCCTGGTTTGCGCTTTAACGGGGTGGTGAGGTTGGTGCTGGCTGAGGATCCGGCGTTGGATGCGGCGGGGAATCAGCGGGAGCAGGGGGAGATGGTTGAGGGGTGGCGGCGGCAGGGGAGTGGGTTGCAGGTTTGGTATGGCGGGGGGAATCACTTTACGTTGCTCAAGGCGCCCAATGTGGTTGGGTTGGCGCGTTGGTGGGTGGATGGGGTTGTTGTTGGGGAGGTGGTGTCTTGAGGGCTGTATGTCGAGTACACATCCATTCCTGCGGTAACGGCTACTTTGGGTTCCGCTCTTACAGCGGGTCACTTTTGGCAAACGCCCCAAAAGTAACCAAAAGGTCTTCGCCCCACCACTCGGCACCTCGCCTAGGCTCGGTGTGCCCTCACTCCGGCTTTGGAGCGTGGGCCGCCGCGATGGGCCATCCTTGGCCCAGCGCGGCTAACCCGGCGTCCTGCCGGGTTACCCACGCTTCAAAGCCTGCGTTCGGCCAGCGTGGTTTTACGGGGCGCCGAAGATCAAAAGCCAGAGCAAAAGCGACTCGCTTCGCATCGTGGATACGCTTTTCGTGTTCTGTAGGAGCCGGCTTGCCGGCGAAAAACGCGAGAACGCCGCGATCATCCAGATGTTCTCGCGTCATTGTTAACGACCATCGCCGGCAAGCCAGCTCCTACAGTGGATCGCGTTTGCTTTTGCGTTTGCCTTTGCTCCACACCACTCAAGCCGGAGTGAGGGCATGCCGAGCCTAGGCGAGGCACCGAGTGTTGGGGCAAGAGCGTTTTGGTTACTTTTGCGCTTTTCAAAAGTGACCCGCTGTAAGAGCGGAACCAATAGTGGCCGTTACTCAAATAACGGATATGTTCTCGATCAAAGGTCATCTATGCAAAAGCCAACGCTACGCAAACTAGGAATGTTCGCCACACTGGCCATCGCCATAGGCTTGATCATCTACACGGTCCAAGCTCCCGCCGACGCACCGCAATACCTCACCGCCACCGCCGAGCGCGGCAACATCGAAAACGCCGTCCTCGCCACCGGCCTGCTCGAAGGCATCAAACAGGTCGACGTCGGCGCCCAAGTCTCCGGCCAATTGAAATCCCTCAAAGTCAAAGTCGGCGACAAGGTCAAAAAGGGTCAATGGCTAGCCGAAATCGACCCATTGATCCTGCAAAACACCCTGCGCAAAGCCCAGGTCGACGAAGAAAACCTCCAGGCCCAACGCCGCGCCACAGCGGCGCAGCTCAAGCAGGCCAAGTCCGTATACGAACGCTACAAAGGCCTGCAGATTGACGAGTCAGTCTCCCGCCAAGACTTCGAAGACGCCGAATCCACCTTCCAGGTGCAACAGGCCAACTTGCTGTCCCTGGACGCGCAGATAAAAAGCGCCCACATCCAGATCGACACCGCCAAGGTCAACCTGGCTTACACCCGCATCGTCGCGCCCATTGATGGCGATGTGGTGGGCATCGTCACTCAGGAAGGCCAGACCGTCATCGCCAACCAACTGGCGCCGGTGCTGCTCAAGCTGGCGGACCTGGACACCATGACCGTCAAGGCCCAGGTCTCCGAGGCGGATGTGATTCACATCAGCCCCGGCCAGCAGGTCTACTTCACCATCCTCGGCGAGGCCGACAAGCGTTACTACGCCAAGCTGCGCGGCACGGAACCGGCGCCACAGAATTTCCTGGAAACCCAGACCGCCGGCACGCCGAAGCAGAACACTGCAGTGTTCTACAACGCGTTGTTCGATGTGCCTAACCCCGACCACCGTCTGCGCATCGCCATGACCGCCCAGGTACGTATCGTGCTCGACACCGCCGAGGCCGCGCTGATGGTACCGGTGGCGGCACTGGGGGCGCGCAACAACGACGGCAGTTACTCGTTGCGGGTGCTGGACGCGAAAGGCAAGGCAGTGTCGCGGGAGGTGAAGACCGGGATCAACAACAACGTCAAGGTGCAGATCCTCGAAGGCCTGGCCGAAGGCGACAAAGTGGTGATCGGCGACGCCACGCCCGCTGTGGCGGGGAACTGACGGATGACTCAGCCACTGTTGGAACTCAAGGGCATCACCCGTAGCTTCATGGCCGGCGAGCGTGAATTCATCGCGCTCAAGGGCATCGACTTGACGATTCATGCTGGGGAAATGGTTGCGATCATCGGCGCCTCAGGCTCAGGGAAATCGACCCTGATGAACATCCTCGGCGGCCTGGATTACGCCACGGCCGGCAGCTACAAGATCAACGGCATCGAAACCCGTTCCCTGGGGGATGAGCAGTTGGCCGAACTGCGCCGTGATTACTTCGGTTTTATCTTCCAGCGCTACCACTTGCTGGCGCACCTGAGTGCCTTGCACAACGTGGAAATGCCAGCGATCTACGCCGGCACACCGGAAACCCAACGTCACAGCCGCGCACGGGAGTTGCTCGCGCGGCTGGGCTTGTCCGGTCACACCACCCACCGTCCCAGCCAGCTCTCCGGTGGCCAGCAGCAACGGGTGAGTATCGCCCGTGCCTTGATGAATGGCGGCGAAGTGATCCTCGCCGACGAACCCACCGGCGCCCTCGACACCCACAGTGGCAAAGAGGTGATGCGCATCCTCGCCGAGCTGCACGCGGCGGGGCACACGGTGATTATCGTCACCCATGACCCCAAGGTCGCGGCGAACGCCCAGCGCATCGTCGAGGTCAGTGATGGCGAGATTGTCAGCGACAAGGCCAATGAGAGTGCTGGCCTGGAGTTGCCCAGCGAAACGCCCATCGAGCCAAAACGCAGTGGCGCCCGGCGTTTGGTGGCGAGCCTGGGGTTGTTCAAGGAGGCCTTCAACATGGCCTGGGTCGCGCTGGTGTCTCACCGCATGCGCACGTTGTTGACCATGCTCGGTATCGTTATCGGCATTACTTCGGTGGTGTCGATCTCGGCCATCGGTGAAGGCGCCAAGCGTTATGTGCTCAAGGATATTCAGGCGATCGGCAGCAACACCATCGACATTTTTTCCGGCACCAGTTTTGGCGATAGCCGCGCCTCGGCCATCGAGACCTTGATGCCTTCGGATGTGGACGCGTTGAATCAGTTGTATTACGTCGACAGTGCCACGCCGGTGGTGGGCCGCAACCTGTTGCTGCGCTTTGGCAATATCGACCTGGATGCGCAGGTCAATGGGGTGAGTGACCGCTATTTCAAAGTGAAGGGCTTGAAGCTCGAAGCCGGTATCGCCTTCAGCGAAAGCGATGCGCGGCGCCAGGCCCAGGTGGTGGTGATCGACCACAACACGCGTCACCGACTGTTCGGCCCGAACGTCGACCCGCTGGGCCAGGTGATCCTGGTGGGTAACCTGCCGTGTACCGTGATTGGGGTCACCGCTGATAACAAGAACATGTTCGCCGCCAGCAAGGCGCTGAACGTGTGGGTGCCCTATGAAACAGCGGCAGGGCGCTTGCTGGGGCAGCGCCATCTGGACAGCATCACCGTGCGCATCAAGGACGGCCAGCCGAGCAAGGTGGTCGAAGACAACGTCAACAAACTCATGCTGCAACGCCACGGCACCAAGGACTTCTTTACCAACAACCTCGACAGCATCATGCAGACCGTGCAGAAAACCAGTCGCTCCCTGGCGTTGCTGCTGTCGTTGATCGCGGTGATCTCGTTGCTGGTGGGGGGCATTGGCGTGATGAACATCATGCTGGTGTCTGTCACCGAGCGCACCCGTGAGATCGGCATTCGCATGGCGGTAGGGGCGCGGCAGTCGGATATCCGCCAGCAGTTCCTGGTGGAGGCGGTGATGGTGTGTTTGATCGGCGGGCTGATCGGGATCTCGCTGTCCTATGCCCTGGGCTTTCTGTTTTCGTTGTTTGTGAAGGAATGGGAGATGGTGTTTTCCCTGGGCTCGATCATCACGGCGTTTGCCTGTTCGACGTTGATCGGCATTGTGTTTGGCTTTGTGCCGGCCAGGAATGCGGCGCGGCTGGACCCGATCGAGGCGCTTGCCAGAGATTGAGGTTTGTCAGCCAATAGAGATTAAATGTGGCAGCGGGCTTGCTCGCGAATGCGGTAGTTCAGCCAATGAATCTGTTGACTGACACACTGCATTCGCGAGCAAGCCCGCTCCCACATTTTGAACAGGTATGTCTTAAAAGCCTGTGTTGTCCTCAGTGGCATACATCCATCGCAACAACGAATGCCGCCCGCTGATTCCCAGTTTGATCGACGCGCGCTTCAGGTAGCTCTCGATGGTGTTGACCTTCAACGCCAACTGCTCCGCCAACTCCGGCGCGGTCCGCCCGGCGAGCAGGCCCACGCACACCTCAAGCTCACGGTTGGATAGGGTCAGCCCCGACTGTACCAACCGTTCTTCGATGCGCCTGCGCAGGGTTTCGAGGCCCTGGTTTTCCAGCACCACCGCGTCGCTGTCCTGACGGCACGGTTGGATCGCGGCGATGTGCTTTTCCACCATGGGCAGCAGCAAGGTGGAGAAGTCCTGCAACATGCTGCGCTCCTGGGGCGAAAAGCTTTCGGACTGGTGCGAGCGATACACCGACAAGACGTAGCGCACGTCGTCCTTGCGGCGGGTGAGGTGCAATTGTGCGGCCGGTTGTTCGTCGCCCAACGCCTCCACCGAATCGGTGTAGACCGGGCTGATCTTGCGGCGAGTTTGCCCGTCGGCGCTGACCTGCAATTGCGTGATATGAGTGGCGTCCACTGCCAGTTGGGTGAGGATCAGGTCATGCAGCATGCGAGGGAAATGGCGGCTGCCGGTGCTGGCGATGACTTTGCCAATATGAGGGAACAGCTGTGAGTTCATCATTTCGTCCATGAGGCGTGCAGGTATTCGGCTTTATAGCAGCGGGGATTAAGATGCAAGCCAATGCGAATAACCTACCGTGATAGTCCTTCCCGCCGGACCTATGCTAGTACAGCCTGGCGACGGGAAGGGGATCCAATCTTAAATAATCGGATTAAAAACTCACAAGCTTAGAAGGACGCGTGAGGGTAGGCGTGCACTTGGCGAGTGCCTGTTGCACATCCGCCAACAGGTCGGCCACATCCTCAAGCCCCACCGACAAGCGCACCAACCCTTCGCTGATACCGTGCGCTGCACGTTCCTGCGGGGTGTAGGTGGAGTGGGTCATGCTCGCCGGGTGCTGCGCCAGTGACTCGGCATCACCCAGGCTGACCGCCCGGGTGAACAGCTTGAGCGCATTCATGAAGCGCCGACCGGTTTCGATGCCGCCCTTGAGCTCGAAGGCAATCATGCCACCGGGTAGTTTCATCTGCTGTGTCGCCAGTTCGTACTGCGGGAAAGAGCGCAGTCCCGGGTACGTCACCGACTGCACGGCGGGATGCGCCTGCAGGGCTTCGGCCACGGCCTGGGCATTGCTGCAATGACGGTCCATGCGCAGGGCAAGGGTCTTGAGGCCGCGCATCAACAGCGAAGCGTCCTGGGGCGACATCACCGCCCCAGTCAAGTCCTTGAGGCCCTGCAGGCGAATGCGCTGGGCCAGTGCCTGGCTACTCACCGCAATGCCCGCCGTGATATCGCCGTGGCCGCTGAGGTACTTGGTGGCCGAATGCACCACCACATCGGCGCCCAGGTCGAGGGGGCGTTGCAGGTAGGGCGTGCAGTAGGTGTTGTCGACCACCAGGGTGACGTTCGGCTGCTCGTGGGCGAGGGCGGCCACGGCAGCGATATCTACCAGTCGAAGGTTGGGGTTGGCCGGGGTCTCGCAGTAGATCATGCGGGTGGCGGGGCTGAATGCGGCTTGCAGGGCCGCCAGGTCAGTCAGGTCGACATGCCGCACCTTGATACCGAATTCGCCGATGCCATGGTGAAGCAGGGCAAAGGTGCAGCCGTACAGGGTCTGGCTGACGATCACTTCATCGCCAGGGCGCAGCAGGGTCCAGAACGTCGCGGCGATTGCGCCCATGCCGGAACTGAACGCCACTGCGGCCTCGCCGTTTTCCAAGGTGGCCATGCGTGATTCCAGCAGCGCCAGGGTTGGGTTGGAAATGCGCGTATAGAAGTGGCCGCTCGCTTCACCGGCAAAACAGGCGGCGCCGTATTCGGCGGTTGGGAAAGCAAAGGTGGCTGACAGGTAAATCGGAGGGACGAGTGCGCCGTGATGGTCTTTTGGGTCATAGCCGTGGTGGATGGCGCGGGTGGAAAAGCCGAATGCATTGTGTTTATTGTTCATGTCGGACGCTCCTTATTTCCTACAATGCTATGCTCATAACCACAGATGAACTTTGCAATATTTGCTACTAATTCCCGCGTCCTGGGATGAAAATCTTATAAAAATAAAGAATAGAGGCACGTTATGCCCGTCAGTCTGGACCGTACCGACAAAGCCCTTTTAAACGCGCTTCAAGGCAATGCCCGTCTCACGGTGGCCGAATTGGCCGACCGCGTGTCCCTGACCACCTCGCCGTGCTGGCGGCGGGTGCGGAACCTGGAAGAGAGTGGGGTGATCAGCGGGTATCAGGCGATTCTGTCGCCCAAGGCGCTGGGGTATGGGGTGACGGCGTTTGTCAGCATCATGATGGAGAGTCATACCCAGGAGATTGCCCGGGCGTTTGAGCAGCGGTTGTTGGAGATTCCTGAGATTGTGGCGTGTCATAACGTGTCGGGGCGGTATGATTTCTTATTGGAAGTGGTGGCGAAGGATCTGGAATCGTTTGGGGAGTTTGCGCGGGAGGTGTTGCAGACGTTGCCTTGCGTTAAGGAGATTTATTCGAGTTTTTCTTATAAGTCGGTGAGGGGGTTGAGGGTGATTCCGTTGCCGGGGTGATGGGGGGCTGGTGTGTTGTGTACATATCCGTTGCTGCGGTGATGGCTGATATTGGTTCCGCCCTGTGGATACGCGGTCCTTGTAGGAGCCGGCTTGCCGGCGAAAAACGTGAGACCGCCGCGTTTTGTCTGGTTCCCCCGCGTCATCGTTAACGACCATCGCCGGCAAGCCGGCTCCTACAATGAACCGCGTTTGCTTTTGCCTTTGCTCCACACCACTCAAGCCGGCTGTCAGGCCGCTGTGCTCTTGCTTTTGATTTTGATCTTAGGCGCCCCGTCAAACACGCTGGCCGGAATTCGACAGGGATTTGGGGGGTAAACCGGCAGGGATGCCGGTTTAGCCGCCCCGCGCCATGGATGGCGCGTGGCGGCGGCCCCCCAAATCCCTGTCGGATTACGGGCACACCGAGCCTAGGCGAGGTGCCGAGTGTTGGGGCAAGAGCCCTTTTGGTTACTTTTGGGGCTCTTTTCCAAAAGTGACCCGCCGTAAGGGCGGAACCAATACCAGCCATCACCCAAATAACGGATATGTACCCAACCCAACCCAACCCAACCCAATTGGTCACCCATTCTTCCCCCAAATTGGATATTCCCCCTCCAAGGCCCGATGACTAACCTAGCCATCAATCCCCACTGCCCTGGAGCACCCCCATGCAAACCCGTACCGATTTCTACACCGCCTCCCCAGACGCCATGAAAGCCATGCTCGCCCTGGAAGCCGCCGTCGGCAAGCTGTCCATCGAACTGCCCCTGCTGGAACTGATACGCCTGCGCGTCTCGCAGATTAACGGCTGCGCCTTCTGCCTCGACATGCACACCGCCGACGCCCGCAAAGGCGGTGAAACCGAACGCCGCCTGTACACCGTCTCCGCCTGGCGCGAAACGCCGTTCTTCACCCCGCGTGAACGCGCCGCCCTGGCCTGGGCCGAGAGCCTGACCCTGATCAGCCACACCCACGCCCCGGACGAAGACTTCAACACACTGGCCACCGAGTTCAGCCCGCAGGAGCAGATCGACCTGAGCGTGGCCATCACCACCATCAACAGCTGGAACCGGCTGGCAGTGGGCTTTCGCAAGATGCCAAAGTAAGGCTCAACCTGATTTGAAATAGCCCCGTGGCGTGGTGCCGGTCATTCCCTTGAAGAAGGCGATCAATGCGCTGTCGCTGGCAAAGCCCAGCTCAAAGGCGCAGTAGCCGATACTGCGCCCGGTGGCGAGCAACTCGATGACGCGCATCAAGCGCCACTGCTGGCGCCATTGCTGATACCCCAGGCCGGTTTCCCGCAGGAAGATCCGGCCGATGGTCTTGGTGCTGGCGCCAACCTGCTTTTCCAGTGCTTGCAGCGTGGGCGGCAAGCGTTCGAGATGGGCCAGCAATGGTGCCAGGCGCTTGTCCTGCGGCAAGGGCAGAAGCATGCGTTGCTCGGCCGCACCCTGGATTTCCTCCAGGCACAACGCCAGCAAATGGGCATATCGGCCGGTGTGCCAATCAGTCTCGAAGGGGGCCATGGCCATCGGTTCCAGCACCGCGCGCAACAAAGCGCTCACTTCGATCACCCGCACCTCTGTCGGCAACAGGGTCGCAACGGCCGGGCTTACGTACACCGAGCGGTAATCTACCGTCTTGCTCATCACCGCACGGTGACGCACACCGCAAGGTATCCACGCCGCGCGGGTCGGTGGCAGCAGGCACAGTTGATTGTCCAGGGTAATGCGGGTGCAGCCTTGTTGGGTAAACAACAGTTGACCACGCCGGTGGTGATGCAGGCCGGAGTCGTGGTCGCCGAGAAGGGCGGCAATACCGATGGCGGGAGCCAGGTGGCTGTCAGGGTCGAAGGATGCGTCGGCGGCGAGCCATGCCATGGTCTGTCCTGATGTTTCAGGACAGCTGGCTGTTCGTGGGGCCGATGCTGCTGGTGGTGCTGGCGTTCGGCATGGCGATTCCCAACGTGCTGGGGGCGGCATTGGTGGGTTATCAAGACCGCCTTGGCACCGCTGCGGCCGTTTTTGGCTTGCTCTATTACCTGGCGATTGGCGCCGGGTTGACCTTGGTTACCTGGGCTCAGGACCTTGGCTGGAGCCTGTTGACGTGCGGCCTGGCGGCGCTGTGGCTGGCAGCGCCGCGTGTGTTCAGAAATTGACCGAAGCACTCAGTCGCGCCGTCAAGGGCGCGCCCTGGAACAGGTAGTCATCGCCCATGTATTCGCCCGCGTCGCGCCAGTAGCGCTTGTCGAACAGGTTGTCGACGCTCAGGCGGAACACCGTCTCATAGCCGCTCACTTTGGTGGTGTAGCGGCTGCCGACGTTCACCACTGCGTAATCCCCCACCTCCACATTGCCGCTACGGTTGGCGTACTTCTTGGCGCTGTATTGCACGCCGCCGAGTACCGCCAGGCCGTTCACCCAAGGCAATGCATAATCGGCATACACACTGGCGCGCAGCTTGGGCACGTTGATCGCTTGGTGGCCCTCATAGTCCGCAGTCCCGCTGCCGGTCACCCGTGCACGAATCACCGCCACGCTGGTTGCGATCTGCAGGCGCTCGGTGGCCCAGCCATTGGCCGACAGTTCCAGGCCGGTGTTCTTTTGCTCGCCCTGTTGCACATAGTCGAATTGGCCAGTGCCGTCCGGCTTGGCGTATTGGTAGGCCTGGCGGGTCTGGAATACAGCGGCGGTGAAGCTCATGCGGCGCCAGTCGTATTTCACCCCGGCTTCGATTTGACGTGAGGTGGTGGGGGCCAGGGTTTCGCCGTCGTTGCGGGTCGTCCAAGGTGCCTCACCGCCCAGGGACAGGCCTTTGCTGTAGCTGGTGTACAGCGACACATTTTCCACTGGTTTGTAGATCAACGACGCCTGGGGCAGAAATTCGTATTGTTGGGTATGGCGTTGCTGATTGCCGTTTTGGTCGAAGGCTTTTTCATCCAGGCGCACTTCACGGCCGCCGAGGATGGTTTGCCATTGCTCGTTGAAGCGGATGCGGTCCGTTACGAACAGGCCATATTGGCGGCTGTCGAGACGCCGGTGCTTGTCGTTCAACGGCACGTCGGTGGGGGTGAAGGTCGGGGCGTCGACGTTGATGTTGGCGCTGCCGATGTATTCGTTGACCGACTTGCGCTTGTCGACCACTCGGCGAAATGCGCTGGTGCCAACGGTCAGTTCATGGCCCAGGCTACCGGTGTCGAACAGCCCAGTCATGGCCGCCTGCACTTCGTCGTCACGGCGGGTGTCGTCGGGGCTGCGGTAGTCGTAGATGTCGTAGTCGCCGGTGGGGCTGAAGAAAGCAGTGCCGCAATCGGTCACATAGAAGCAGCCATAGGCAAACGAGCTGTAATCATCGATCACCACCTTGCTGCGCGCGGCGCTGACACTGCCTTTCCACTGATCGCTGAAGCGATACTCGAACTTACCGTTGAGGTTCAGTGAGTCAATGCCCACTTGCTTCGACCCGCTCTGGTGGCCCAGCAGTTTTTTCGGCGAAGCATCGTGGGGAACTTGCGTGCCGCCCAGTAACTGGTAGCCCGGCACCGAACGCTGTTGCTTGTTCTGGTATTCCGCATCCAACTGCAACACCGCATCGGGGCTGATGTTCCAGTCGAACGCCAGGGACACAAAATCGCGCTGGCCATTGGCGTGTTCCACATAGGAGTTGAGGTCTTCATGGGCCACGTTGGCGCGCAGGCCGAATTGCTGCTCGCTGCCAAACCAGCCGCCCACGTCGGTGGCGATGTAGCCGCTGCCGCGATCGTCGGTGGAGACGGTCACCGAGCGCACGTCTTCCGGGCGCTTGGTCACGTAGTTGATCACGCCGCTCGGCTCGGAAATCCCGCTTTGCAGGCCGGCCAGGCCCTTGAGCACTTCGACCTGCTGCTTGTTTTCCAGGGCGACGTTCTGCTCGCCCGTGATGGTGCGCCCGTTGATCTTGTAGCTGCTTGCCGCGTTCAGCGAGAAGCCGCGGACCACGAAGTTTTCGTAATAGCCGATGGGCGCATAGCTGTCGCCCACCGAGGCGTCGTTGCGCAGCACTTCGCTGAGCAAGCGCGCCTGCTGGTCCTTGATCAGCGCAGCGTTGATCACCGTGATCGACGCCGGAGTGTCCAGCAGCGGCGCATCATCGAAGCCGGCCACCGAGGCGGTTTCACTGCGATAGCCGGACTCTTCCTGGCCCTGGACGTTCACCGCCGGCAGTTCGATTTCAGCCGCCAGGCTGCTGCCGATGCCGCTGCTGAGCAGCAGGCCGAGGGCGAAACGTGAGGAAGCGACGGGACGAAAACGCAAAACCATGGGGCAGGGCCTTAAAGCGCGGGCGGGGGGCGCATAAGCTAGGCATAAGCGTGGTCTTTTACAAGTCTGCTGCTACGAGGGCGTACTGCGCTTCAGGGTTTCGCTCGGCAGTTCCTTGAACAACGCTCGGTAACTGTTGGAAAACCGCCCCAGGTGCCAGAACGACCAATTCATCGCCACCTCGGCGACGGTGACGTTCGGTGAGCCCAACAACTCCCGCCGCGCCCCATTCAACCGGCGCAACCGCAACCACTGCGCCGGGCTCATTCCGGTGTAGGTCTTGAAACCCTGCTGTAACTGACGCAACGGCACGCCGGCAATCCGCGACAGCTCCAGCAGGTTGACGGTCTCATCCGGTGCATCCGCGGCCCATTCGCCGATGCGCGCCATCAACCGGCGTTCTTCGCTGCGTCGCTGCAACGAGTGGCGGTCCAGGCACACGCAGGCGTTGTCGAGGATGAACAGGCAATCGTCCAGTAACTGTTGGGTGAGAGCGTCACGGCTGGCGGGGTCGATTTCGGCGGACAAGCGGGTGAGGGTGCCACTCAGCCAGCGGCTGAACAGCCCATTCTGCTGGCAGGTCAACGGTGCCATGAACAGGCCTTCGAGCTTCGCCACATCCAGCCCATGGCGCTGCACGAATTGCGGCCCGAACACCACCGCCACTTCACGGTAGTTTTCCGGGGTGATCCAGGTGTTGTGGCTTTCGCCGTTGAGCATATACAGCGCGTTGTCACTGCCGTCGAAACAAAACGCCAACGAGCCCGGCGGCGCGTTGAAATGCTGCTCCACGCGGGTGTTCATGCACTCTTCGTACACCTCCACACCCTGCAAATCCAGATAGCGGATTCGCCCGGCAAAAAGCCCTGGGGACATCTGCTGGTACTGCTGCACCCAACCGGGTGTCGCATTGCATTGAGCGGCCACATCACCGGTGGTGAAGGCCTGTACGCGCAAAGCTGTTGCCTGTGTCATGGGTAACCTGGGCGCACTCTATTGGTGCGTTGTGGTTCGTGCAAAGTGGATAGATGCCGCAGGGGCGGCGCATCAAGATAGACCTCAATGCGCCAGGAGTACAAGCCGGCGCATGCACCCAACCCATGACGAGGTCCTTATGAACGCCCCCTTCGATCAGCTGTCCGCCTGGCTGAAAGAACACAAGATTACCGAAGTCGAATGCGTGATCAGTGATTTGACTGGCATCGCACGCGGCAAGATTGCGCCTACCAACAAGTTCCTGCATGAGCGAGGCATGCGCCTGCCGGAAAGTGTGCTGCTGCAAACGGTAACCGGGGACTTTGTCGACGACGAAATCTACTACGACCTGCTCGACCCGGCCGATATCGACATGGTCTGCCGCCCGGTGTCCAATGCCACGTATGTGGTGCCGTGGGCGATTGAGCCCACCGCGATTGTGATCCATGACACCTTCGACAAGCAGGGCAACCCCATCGAACTGTCGCCGCGCAACGTGCTGAAGAAGGTCCTGCAGCTCTACACCGATCAGGGTTGGCAGCCGATCGTCGCGCCGGAAATGGAGTTCTACCTGACCCAGCGTTGCGAAGACCCGGACCTGCCGCTGAAAACTCCGATAGGCCGCTCCGGCCGCGCCGAAACCGGGCGTCAGTCGTTTTCCATCGATGCCGCCAACGAATTCGACCCACTGTTCGAAGACGTCTACGACTGGTGCGAAGCCCAGGGCCTGGACCTCGACACGCTGATCCACGAAGACGGCCCGGCGCAGATGGAAATCAACTTCCGCCACGGTGACGCCCTCGACCTGGCCGACCAGATCACTGTGTTCAAGCGCACCCTGCGCGAGGCCGCGCTCAAGCACAACGTAGCCGCGACCTTTATGGCCAAGCCGGTGGCTGACGAGCCGGGCAGCGCCATGCATCTGCATCAGAGCGTGGTCGACATCGCCACCGGCAAACCAGTGTTCGTCGACGCTGATGGCAACAAGAGCCAACTGTTCCTTCACCACATCGGCGGCTTGCAGAAGTACATTCCCAAGCTGCTGCCGATGTTCGCGCCCAACGTGAACTCGTTCCGCCGCTTCCTGCCGGACACTTCGGCGCCGGTCAACGTCGAGTGGGGCGAAGAAAACCGCACCGTCGGCCTGCGCGTGCCCACCTCCAGCCCCGACGCCATGCGTGTGGAAAACCGCTTGCCCGGCGCCGATGCCAATCCCTACCTGGCGATTGCCGCTAGTCTGCTGTGTGGCTACCTCGGGATGATCGAGCAGATCGAACCCAGTGCGCCGGTGGAAGGTCGCGCCTATGAACGCCGCAACCTGCGCCTGCCGTTCACCCTCGAAGATGCGCTGGCGCGCATGGAGGATTGCGACACGGTCAAGCAGTACCTGGGCGACAAGTTCGTGCGGGGCTACGTGGCGGTCAAACGTGCAGAACACGAAAATTTCAAGCGGGTGATCAGTTCCTGGGAGCGTGAGTTCCTGCTGTTGAGCGTCTAAAAAAACCAAAAAAGGGGTGTCGATATGCGTCTTGTGAAACAGCTTCTCCCGCTGGCCCTGGTGGCCGCGTTCAGCAGTGCCAGCCAGGCGGCGCCGACGGTCAGCGTCTATAACTGGACCGACTATATCGGGGAGACGACCTTGGCCGACTTCCAGGCCAAGACCGGGATCAAGCCGATCTACGACGTGTTCGACTCCAATGAAACCCTGGAGGGCAAGTTGCTCGCCGGGCGCACCGGCTACGACGTGGTGGTGCCGTCCAACCACTTTTTGGCGCGCCAGGTAAAGGCCGGTGCGTTCCTCAAGCTCGACCGCGCGCAACTGCCCAACTTCAAGAACCTCGACCCCAAGTTGCTCAAGCTGTTGGAAAAGAATGACCCCGGCAACGCGCACTCGGTGCCGTACCTGTGGGGCACCAATGGCATTGGCTATAACGTCGACAAGGTCAAGCAGGTGCTGGGCATCGACCATATCGATTCATGGGCGGTGCTGTTCGAGCCCGAGAACATCAAGAAACTCAACCAATGCGGCGTGGCCTTCCTCGATTCGGCGGACGAGCTGTTCCCGGCGATCCTCAACTACATGGGCAAGGACCCGCGCAGCGAGAATCCCGAGGACTACAAACAGGCCGAGGCCAAGCTGCTGACGCTGCGGCCGTATATCACGTATTTCCATTCCTCCAAGTACATCTCGGATTTGGCCAACGGTGATATCTGCGTGGCCTTCGGTTATTCCGGCGACGTGTTCCAGGCTGCCAATCGCGCCAAGGAAGCCAAGAATGGGGTGAACATTGCTTATTCGATTCCCAAGGAAGGCTCCAACTTGTGGTTCGACCTGCTGGCGATTCCCGCCGACGCGAGCAACCCGAAAGAAGCCCACGCCTTCATTAACTATCTGCTCGACCCTGAAGTGATCGCCAAGGTCAGCGCCTCGGTGGGGTATGCCAACGCCAACCCGGCCGCCAAGGCTTTCATGGACCCGGAACTGGTGAACAACCCCGAGGTGTACCCGCCGCAGGAAGTGCTCGACAAACTCTACATTTCCACCACGCCGACCCCGGCGACCATGCGCCTGATGACCCGGGCCTGGAGCAAAGTGAAGACCAACAAATGATGCAGTCGACTGACCACGCCCGGTCCTACTACCGGGCCACGGCCAACGCCCTGACGGAGCGCCCCGCACTGGGCAGCGACCTGACCGCCGATGTGTGCGTGATCGGCGGCGGGTTCACTGGCGTGAATACCGCCATCGAACTGGCCCAGCGCGGGCTTTCGGTGATCCTGCTGGAAGCCCGGCGCATCGGCTGGGGCGCCAGCGGGCGCAACGGCGGGCAGTTGATTCGCGGTATCGGCCATGACGTGTCGGGCTTCGCCAAGTACGTGGGCGAGGAGGGCGTGCGTTACCTGGAGCGCGCCGGTATCGATTCGGTGGCGTTGGTGGGCGAGCGTATTCGCGAGCACAACATCGACTGCGACTTGCGCTGGGGCTTTTGCGAGTTGGCCAATACGCCGACGCAGTTCGCGGCGTTCAAAGGTGAGCAGGAGCACTTGGCGGCGATGGGGTATGCCCACGAAACACGCCTTGTGGGTCCGCAGGATATTCAGCAAGTGGTGGGCTCGTCGGTGTATGCCGGCGGCCTGGTGGACATGGGCTCCGGGCACCTTCACCCGTTGAATCTGGTGCTGGGTGAAGCGCAGTTGGCCGAGTCTCTCGGGGTGCGGATCTTCGAGCACACTGAGGTGCTTGAACTGATCCACGGCGACACGGTGCAAGTGCGCTGCGCAGGCGGCACGGTACGCGCCGACCACCTGGTGCTGGCCTGCAATGCCCATCTGGAGGAACTGGAACCGCGCCTGAGCGGCAAGGTGCTCCCGGCGGGCAGCTACATCATCGCCACCGAGCCGTTGTCGGAAGATGTGGCCAACCAGTTGATCCCGCATAACCTTGCGCTGTGCGACCAGAAAGTCGGCCTGGATTACTATCGATTGTCCGCTGACCGCCGCCTGCTATTCGGCGGCGCCTGCCATTACTCCGGCCGCGATCCGGTGGACATCGCCGCGTATATGCAGCCGAAAATGCTCAAGGTGTTCCCGCAACTGGCCCATACCGCCATTGAGTTTCAGTGGGGCGGCAAGATCGGCATCACCGCCAACCGCTTCGCGCAGGTGGGGCGCCTGAAGCAGTACCCGAATGTGTTTTATGCCCAGGGGTATTCCGGGCATGGGTTGAACGTGACGCACTGGTGCGCAAAGTTGCTGGCCGAAGGTATCCACGCCGGCCACAGCACGGGCCTGGATATTTTCAGCCAAGTGCCACACATGACCTTCCCTGGCGGGAAAGCGCTGCGCTCGCCGCTGCTGGCGTTGGGGATGTTGTGGTACCGAGTGAAGGAGTGGGTCTAGCACAATTCACTGTAGGAGCTGGCTTGCCAGCGATTAGCGGTGGTTCAGTCGACGCATCCGGTGGATGACCTGCCGCCTTCGCTGGCAAGCCAGCTCCTACAGGTGGGGGTTCAATGTGTGAGCACTTTGCGGAAGGTTTCCACCAGTGGCCGCAAGTTGATCCGATGCCACGCCGCCCACAGCGGCGTGGTGTAGCTCAGCCACGGCAACTCCCGCAACACCACGCCGGGCGGGGCATTGCGGCTCAGGCCCTTTTGCACCATTGCCACGCCCAGGCCCGAAGCCACCAGGCCCAACGCGGTAAACGGTTCACCGGCTTCCATGGGGATCTGTGGGGTGAAGCCGGCGCGAATGCAGGCGGCAACAAAGTCGTCAGTTGGATGCGCGCCGGGTTTGCGTTGCACGCCGATCCATTCCTGATCGGCCAGATGCTCGGGCAGCAGCTCGCTTTGGCGTGCCAGTGGGTGGTGTTCAGGCAGGGCCAGCAGCATCGGGTCATCCAGCACTTGCCGCGCGATCAGGTCCGGGTCATCGGCGGCCGGTGGTTCGCCAACCAATGCGATATCCAGGCTGCGTTGGCGCAGACCTTCCAGCTGTTCGAGAGACGGCAGGTTATACAGCTTGATATGCACGGTGGGGCGGTCGTCGCGCAGGATGCGCAGGGCATTGGGCAATACACCGGCATGCATGGCGTTTTCGATATAGCCGATGCACAGCCCACCTTCTTCGCCACGGCCCAGGCGCTTGCCCAGGGATTCCAGGCGATTGGCGTGGGTCAGCAGCGCTTTGGTTTCAGCCAGGAAGGTCTGGCCGTCACGGGTCAGGCGGATGCGTTGCTGGCTGCGTTCGAACAAGGTCAGGCCCAAACGCTCTTCAAGCTGGGCTATCTGCCGGCTCAGCGGCGACTGCGAGATGTGCAGGCGTTCGGCTGCACGGCCGACGTGTTCTTCTTCGGCGACCACTTCAAAGTAGCGCAGTTGGCGGAGATCGATCATGTTAGACCTAAGAGGACTCAAGTTGGTCGCAGTATGTCTTGGACGGTCCGATCTCTGCAATCTAGGATCTGCTCAACGGTCACAGCGACCCCTGCACCCATTGAGGATCCACCATGAGCTTGAAAGATAAACTTCCCGGCCAACTCGGCTTTGGCACCGCACCGCTGGGCAACATGTTTCGCGCCATTCCTGAAGACGAGGCCCAGGCCACCGTGGAGGCCGCCTGGAGCGCCGGCGTGCGCTATTTCGACACCGCGCCGTTCTACGGCTCGGGCCTCTCGGAAATCCGCCTGGGCCAAGCCCTGTCGCAGTACAACCGCGACGACTTCGTGCTCAGCACCAAGGTCGGCCGGGTGATCCTCGACGAAGTCGAAGACAGCGCCCGTGACCTCGGCGAAAAAAGCGGCGTGTTCGAACACGGCCGCCCGAACAAGATGCTCAACGACTACAGCGCCGACGCCACTTTGCGCTCCATCGAAGACAGCCTGACCCGCCTGAACACCGATCGCCTGGACATCGTATGGATTCACGACATCGCCCAGGACTTCTACGGCGACCAGTGGCTGGAGTACTTCAACCAGGCCCGTACCGGTGCGTTCAAAGTGCTGACTCGCTTGCGCGAAGAGGGCGTGATCAAGGCCTGGGGCCTGGGCGTGAACCGCGTCGAGCCGTGCGAATTGACCCTGGACCTGACGGAGGCGCAGCCCGACGGCTTTTTGCTGGCCGGCCGCTACACTCTGCTGGACCACGATCGTGCCCTGCAACGCCTGATGGACGCCGCTTCGGCCCAGAACGTCGAGATCGTCGTCGGTGGCCCCTACAGCTCCGGCATCCTTGCCGGTGGCGAACACTTCGAATACCAGAAAGCCAGCCCGGCGATCATCAGCAAGGTCGAGCAGATCAAGGCGATTGCCCAGGCGTTCGGCGTCAGTGTGAAAGCCGCCGCGCTGCAATTCTCCCTGGCCCATCCGGCCGTGGCGGCGGTGATTCCCGGTGCCAGCCGTCCGGGCAGGATTGCCGAAGACGTCGCGGCGTTGTCAGAAAAGATCCCGGCAGCCTTCTGGCAGGCCCTGCGCGATGCCCGATTGATTTCGGATCGCGCACCACTGCCGCTTTAACTTCAGGAGTTTCAACCATGAAAATTGATGTAAGCGGCAAAGTAGCGATTGTCAGCGGCAGCACCGCCGGCATTGGCCTTGGCATCAGCCAGGCGCTGGCGCAGTCCGGCGCCACGGTGGTGGTGATCGGGCGTGACGCGGGCAAGGTGGATGACGCCTTGGCGAGCATCCGCCAGGCCGTTCCCGGCGCTGACCTGCGTGGTTTGGTGGCGGATCTCGGTACGGCTGAAGGCGCAGAAAAACTCTTCGCCGCCGAACCGCGTGCCGACATCCTGGTCAACAACCTGGGCATCTTCAACGACGTGGATTTCTTTGAGGCCCCGGACAGCGAGTGGACACGCTTCTATGAGGTCAATGTGATCTCCGGTGTACGCCTGGCGCGGCATTACACGCCGGGTATGGTCGAGCAGGGCTGGGGGCGGGTGATTTTCCTGTCGTCGGAGTCCGGCGTGGCAACCCCGGCGGACATGATCAACTACGGCGTGACCAAGAGCGCCAACCTGGCGGTGTCCCATGGTTTGGCCAAACGCCTGGCGGGCACCGGTGTGACGGTAAACGCGGTGTTGCCTGGCCCGACCTTTACCGACGGCCTGGAGCAAATGCTCAAGGACGCCACCGCACAATCCGGGCGCAGTGCGCGGGACGAGGCGGATGTGTTTGTGCGTCACGCACGGCCGACCTCGATCATCCAGCGCGCGGCAAATGTGGATGAAGTCGCCAACCTGGTGGCGTACATTGCTTCACCCCTGTCATCTGCCACCACCGGTGCCGCGCTGCGGGTCGACGGTGGTGTGGTCGACAGCATGGCCATCTGAATTGTTTTCTATTTTCTGGAGTAATTAACGTGGCAACAGCGTCTTCTGTGATTGAAATCCCGGTTTCGGCCGATCAGGTCTGGCAATTGGTCGGTGGCTTCAACAGCCTGCCGGACTGGCTGGCGTTCATTGTCAAAAGCGAGCCAAGCGATGGCGGCCGCGTGCGTCACCTGCAAACCGCCGACGGTGGCGTGGTGGTGGAGCGGTTGCAGAGCTTTGATAACGTTGGGCGCACCTACAGCTACACCATCGAGCAGTCACCGTTCCCGGTGAGTGCGTACCTGGCGACATTGCAGGTTGAGGCCTTGACCGAAACGTCGGCGAAAGTGACCTGGTCGGGTGTGTTCACGCCGGCGACGGGGACTACGGATGCGACGGTGGAGGAATTGTTTGCCGGTGTCTACAGCGGTGGGCTTGACGCGTTGCGCGCCAATTTCCCAGACTGAAACTGAACCTGTGGTGACTGGGTTTTGTGGTGAGCGGGCTTGCCCCGCGCTGGGCCGCGCAGCAGCCCCAAAAATCTTGGGAGCGCTACGCACTCCAGCGCGAGCAAGCTCGCTCACCACAGCAAGCCCGCTCACCGAAGTAAATCTCAACAGCGCAAGCTATTCGGGCATGAGCTGCTGGCGGCATTCCAGGACTAATCTGGCACCGCCTTGTTCACTGGTACCCACTTCCAACTTGAACCCATGCAAGTTGATGATCGCCGCCACAATCGACAAGCCCAACCCGAACCCGCCTTGCTGGTCGCTTTCATCCACGCGATAGAAGCGCTGGAACACTGCGTCACGCTCCGCCGCGGGTATGCCGGGGCCGGAGTCGTGCACTTCAATGCGCGTGCTGCCGGCATCATTGACCCCGCGCAAGATCACTTCGCCGCCCGGTGGGGAGAACTTGATCGAGTTGCTCAACAGGTTGGCCAGGGCCTCGAACAGCAGCGCGCGGTCGCCGGTGATCCATGGCAGGGATTCCGGGGTTTCGAGGCGCAGTTGCAGTTCGCCTTCTTCGGCCAGCGGCAGGTAGAAGTCGTGCAACTCGCGCAACAGCGGCAGCGGGTCCATGACCAAAAAGCCTGAGCGACGCTGGTGGTCTTCCAGTTCGGAGATACGCAACAGCCCGCGAAAGCGCGCCATCAGCGTATCGGTTTCGGCAATCGCGTCATCCAGTTTCACCGCGTAGTCCGACTCCGCCTCGGCCTCCTGCTTGATCCGGTACAACTGCGCGCGCAAGCGTGTCAGCGGGGTGCGCAGGTCGTGGGCGATGTTGTCGCACACGCCCTTGACCTCGTTCATCAGCTTCTCGATGCGATCCAGCATGGCGTTGACGATGGCCGCGAGCATGTCCAGTTCGTCGCGTCGGTTCGACAGCGGCAGGCGGTGGGTCAAGTCCCCGGCGACGATGGCTTCGGCGCTGGCCTGGATCCCGCGAATCCGCCGCAACGGGCGTCGACGCAGTAAGTGCCAGCCGGCAACACCGGGGATAATCGTCAACGAAAGTGCCCACAGCAGGGCATGCCAGATGATCCGGGTCACGCCAAACAGCGACCCATTGGCGCGCACTAGTACCAGCCAGCGGCCGTCTTCGGTGTGGGTGGCGACGGCGTCGCAGCTGTCCTTGGGCAACTTGGGGTCGTCGGAGTCGACGCAATTGACCAGGGCGTGGATCTTGCCGTCCAGCGGCAGGTCGGGCGGTACCGCACGGATCGGCCCACTGAGCGGGCGAAACTGCTCATCGAACAGGCCGTAGGCGTCCACGCCCTTCATGTCGAAGGTCATGCTGGTGGTCAGGGCTTCCACCAGTTCCTCGCCGTCAAAGCGCTGGAACAGGTGCTGGCGCTGCATCAGCGAATGGCGCGACAGGTCGCCCAGGTAACCCGACACCTCGTAATACAGCACCCCCATGAGGATGCAGCTCCAGGCCACGAACAATGAACTGTACAGCGCCAGCAAGCGGCTGCTGGAAGAGCGCCAGCCTTTAGAGGGGTTCAGCAATGACATAACCGGAACCTCGTACCGTGCGGATCAGCGGCGTGAGGCCTGGTGGGTCGATCTTCTTGCGCAGACGGCCGATGTGCACGTCGATCAGGTTAGTGCCGGGGTCGAAGTGATAGCCCCAGACTTCTTCGAAGATCATCATCCGCGACAGGATCTGCCCGGTGTTGCGCATCAGGAATTCCAGCAACTTGTATTCGGTGGGCAGCAGGCTCAGGGGCTGATCGGCGCGACTGGCTTCGCGGCTGATCAGGTTCAGCTCCAGGTCGGCCACGCGCAGGGCGGTTTCGAACTCCTGAACCGTGCTTTTGCGCCGCAGCAGCACTTCGACGCGGGCGGCCATTTCATCCGAGGCGAACGGCTTGGTGAGGTAGTCATCCCCGCCGGCACGCAGGCCGCGCACACGCTCATCCACGTCGGAGAGGGCGCTGATCATCAGGATCGGCGTCGACACACCAATCGTGCGCAGCGTGGTGACGATGGCCAGGCCATCGAGCTCCGGCAGCATGCGGTCGAGGGTGATCAGGTCGTAATCGCCACTGACGGCGCGGACCAGGCCTTCACGGCCGTTGTCTACCCAATCTACATCCAGTCCATGGCTACTCAGCTCGGCGACGATCTCGCGGGCCGTTACGGCGTCATCCTCGATGGTCAAAATACGGGTCATAGGATTACCTTTCACACTGGAAGACCGCAATCGCCGGCAAGCCGGCTCCTACAGAAGTGCGGGCATTTTGCCAAGAAATGGCTGAACGCTTCCTAAATAAAACTTCATGTTGGCAAAACCGCCACATTGATCTTCGGGAATGCATAAAGCCCGCCTGCCACTGCTGTTTCTTGCAACTTGCATGGTTTTAGGAAGTTCAAGTTATTTAACCTGTTGAAATATATAGATATTTATTTTTGTGGCGACTGGCATGGTGCCTGCACTGTCCCTTTTGAGACTTGTAACACTATTTTTCTGCCTTGGAGCACAACAACAATGATCACATCTTCATCCACGCTGCAAGAGTCGAGCGCGCTCTCCGGGGTTTCCTGGGGGGCGATTTTTGCTGGGGCGGCCGCTGCGGCCGCATTGTCCCTGATCCTGGTGCTGCTGGGCTTCGGCCTGGGCTTTTCGGCGGTATCGCCGTGGGCTGACAGCGGCATCAGTGCCAAAGGGCTTGGCATTTCCACGATTGTCTGGCTGGCGTTTACCCAGATCGTCGCGTCCGGGCTGGGCGGTTATATCGCCGGCCGGTTGCGGGTGAAGTGGGCGAATATGCATGGCGATGAGGTGTACTTTCGCGACACCGCCCATGGTTTCCTGGCCTGGGCTGTGGCCACGCTAATTACTGCGGTACTGGTAGTCGGTTCGGTGAGCAGTGTCGTCAGCGGCGGCGTGAAAGCCGGTGCCAGCGTTGCAGCCGGCGCGGCCAGTGGCATCACCCAAGCCGCTGGCAGTGCTGCCAAGGGCGTCAACGGTGGCGACTTCGACTACTACGTCGACAGCCTGTTCCGCGATGATCGCCCGGCCGCCGTCAGCGATGACGCCGCCCATGGTGTGGTTGCCCGCATCTTCACCCGCACCCTGAGCAACGACGGTCAACTGGCCCCTGAAGACCGTGCCTACCTGGCCCAGTTGATCAGCCAGCGCACCAACCTCAGCCAGGCGGATGCCGAGGCGCGTATCGACAAGGTCTATGGCGATGCCCGTAAAGCCGTTGAAGACGCCAAGCTCAAAGCCAAGCAAGCCGCTGACACCGCTGCAAAAGTCGCTGCCTATACCTCGCTGTGGACCTTTGTTGCCCTGTTGATCGGCGCGTTCTTCGCCAGCTTCGCAGCCACCTTTGGCGGTCGCCGTCGCGATGCCGTGGTGTATGTCGAAACCGAACACTTCGTACGTTAATTCAAGGAGAACATCATGCGCTCATTACTGCTTTGGTTCCTCGGTGTGCCTATTCCGGTGATCATCCTGATCGCGATCTTCATGCACTGATTGTTGCGTTACCCAAGCCGCGCCTGAGCAACAGGCGCGGCTTTTTGCTGCAAGGCCAGCCAGCTTGTCACCAGCAACACACTGGCCAGTGCCGTCATCATCACCAACGGTGCCGACGTCCCATCGGACAACAGCCCGGTCGCCCAACTGCTCACAGCCGTCAGGAACATCTGGGTAAAAAAGAACAGCCCGGATGCCGTTCCCGCGATTGCACCATAGGGCTGCAGCACCGAGAGCTGACAGGCCGGAATCACCATCCCCACCGACACCATGATCAGCACCATCGGCAGCACGATCGCCAGCCATTCCCCCGGCAGCGCGACGCTCGCCAGCGCGAGAATCCCACTGCCCAGCACGTTCATTGCTATGCCGACGACGATCAAACGGTCTGCCTCGAAGCGCCGCACCAGCCGACGAAACAGGTTCGCGCCCAGCATGTAGCCGCTGATGGTTGCTGCGAACACCAGTGCGTAAGCAGTCGCGGACAGATGAAACCCCCGTTGCAGCAACGCCGATGACTCGCTGATAAACGGAAAATAGGTGCTGTACACGCAACCGATCGCCACGGAGTAACGCAGGAAGTAACGGTCACGCAGCAGTTGGCCGTAAATGCGCAGCAGCCCACGCGGCGGGGCGGCGGCGACTTCCGGTGGGCGGGTTTCAGGCAGACGGCGATACACCACCAGGCACAGCACAGCTCCGATGACGCCCAGCAGCACGAACAGTCCGCGCCAGTGGATGAACGGCAGCATCAGGCTACCCAGTACCGGCGCGGCCATGGGCGAAATTGCCATGGCCATGGAGATCAGCCCAAGCAGGCGTGCTTGCTCGTTGCGGTCGAAGTAATCGCGCACGATCACACGGCCGATCACGGTGGTGCAACAGCCACCCAAGGCCTGGAACAGTCGGGCGATGATCAACACGGCGATGTTGTCCGCCAGGGCACAAGCTGCCGTGGCGAGGACATACAGAAACAACCCGGCCAGCAACACCGGACGACGACCAAAGCGGTCGGTGAGCGGACCACTGACCAGAAGCGAAATCGCCGAGCCGAGGGCGTACAGCGTCAGGGTCAGTTGCAACTGGCTGTCGCTGGTCTGGAAGTAATCGGCCATGGCGGGCAGGGCCGGCAGGTGCATGTCCAAGGTCACGCGTGGCAAGGCGATGAGCACGGTCAGCAGCACCAGCCAGAACCCGGTGGAGAGGGCGCGTTGAGTCATGGGACGTCTCGATGCAAAGAGTAGAGTCCTGACTCTAGCTGCATTGTGGTTTAATCATTAGGACCACTTGTGCCATGTTCGATAGGACCACTATGAGCCGAGGAAAAACCGCATCCGCCCTCGACCTGCCGCGCCCCGATACGCTGGACGCGGGCAAGCAGCAGGGCGCCTACGAAGCCTTGCGCGGTGCGATCCTGAACCGCCAACTGCCGGCAGGCAGCCGCTTGCCTTCCACGCGGAGCCTGGCCGAACGCTGGCGGGTCTCCCGTGGCACGCTGGAGGCCGTGTTCGACCGTCTGCACAGCGAAGGCTACGTGCAGCGGGTCGCCGGGTCCGGCACGCGGGTGTGCGCGGTGATTCCCGAGCAGTTCATCGCCGCGCCGTTGGCCAAGGACATACCCCGTCGGCCTGTGGAGTCTGATCTGCCGGACAGTGGTGTGCAGAGCCATGTGCCCTTTGTCGCACGGCGCCCGGATGCCAGCCTGTTCGATCTGAAGAGCTGGGCCCGCTGTATCACCCGTGGGCTGTTGTCAGTCGGGCCGGGCGTGTTGGAAGCGTCACACCCGGCCGGCCTGCCCGAGTTGCGCGCACAGATCGCCGACTACCTGCGCAGCTATCGCGGCCTGCATTGCGAAGCCGATGAGGTGATTGTCACCACCGGCATCCGCCACGCCCTGGACCTGATCGCGCGCAGCGTGCTCAAGGCCGGCGATAGGGCCTGTGTCGAGGATCCCGGCTACCTGCCGGCACGGCGCCTATTCACGCTGGCAGGCGCCAATGTGCAGGGCATCCCCGTCACCGCCGAGGGCCTCGATACTGCGCACCTTCCCGAGACAGCCCGCTTGGCCTACGTCACCCCGGCGCACCAGGCGCCGCTGGGCATGACGCTGTCGGTGTCCCGTCGCCTGGCGCTGCTGGACTGGGCAGCCCGCGCCGACGCCTGGGTGGTCGAAGACGATTACGACAGCGAGTACAACTACAACACCGCGCCACTGGCCGCGCTCAAGTCCCTGGATTCGGCCGACCGCGTGATCTACTGCGGCAGTTTCAACAAGAACCTGTTCCCCGGTTTGCGCGTGGGCTTCATGGTGGTGCCCAAGGCGTTGCGTCGCGGGCTGTTGCGCACCTTGCAACTCACCGGGCATTCGGTGGGGGCCACTGATCAATTGGGGTTGGTCGAGTTCTTGCGCAGTGGCGCCTTCGTGCGTCACTTGCGTGCCTCGCGCCAGGCGTACCAGGCCCGTCGTGATGCGTTGCTGGAATGCCTGGACGGGCGCTGCGCGGTCAGTGGCCAGCAGGCAGGGTTGCATTTTGTGTTGTGGTTGCCGGCCGGTGTCGAAGAGGGCGATTTCTGCAACCATGCCGCCGAAGCCGGGTTGACGCTGCAGCCTCTGGGCAAGTTCTGTCACGGCGTGAGCTTGCCGCCGGCGGTGATCATCGGCTACACCGCGTTGACCCTGGCCCAGATCCGCTATCACGGCCGAGTTCTCACGCAATTGTTAATAGCGGCTTAACCCGCGCTTGGCTAGACTCGCGCCCCATGAGCCGCCTCTTGCGTTTAGTCCTGGTCCTGCTGTTGAGCCTCACGCTTCCCCTGACCGGGATGGCGGGTGTGCCGTCCAGCACCGAACCCTGCCCGATGAAGATGTCGGACATGCAGGTGATGACCGACATGAACCCTGACTGCTGTCAGGATGGCGTCGATCACGGCAAGGCCTGCAAACCCGGCCAGGAATGCAAGACTGGCGGCTTGCTGCAACTCTCCTTGCCGGTGCTCAAGGCGCCGTTGACCCTGACGCATCCGCTGCTCGTCAGCGCCTCTTCGGATTTCATTCCAGACCGCACGCCGTCCGGCGTCTGGCGCCCACCCCGTGCCTGATTCCTGTTGCACCTCAAGACGCATCCCCTGACCGGGATGGCTTTGCTGTGGGCCGCGTAATGCGGCGCGCAGCGCAACGGAACAGGAATTTTCAACATGAATCCCTTCTACTTGCGCGCCCTGGTGGTGGGCGTGCTGGCGTGGCCGGCGTGGGCGAGTGCGCTGACCCTGGACGACGCCCTGCGCCTGGCGCAGAACAACGCACCGTCGCTCGCTGCTGAGTCGGCCAAGCTGCAAGCCGCGACCCAGGCGGCGATCCCGGCGGGCGAACTGCCAGATCCGAAGCTGGTGGTTGGCCTGCAGAACTTCCCCATCGGTGGGCCCAATCGCGGCACGTTGTATGGCGATGACATGACTGAACAAATGATCGGTATCCAACAGCAGGTGCCCAGCCGCGACAAGCGCAAGGCGCGTATCGAGCTGGCCGATGCCACGGTGGAGCGCACCGTGGCCGAAGGTCGGATCGAGCGCCTGAACGTGCGCCAGGCCACGGCCCAAGCCTGGATCCGTGCCTATGCGGTGGAACGCAAGGAGGCCTTGTTCAAGGACTTCTACCAGCAGAACCGCCTGCTGCAAGACAGCGTGCGTGCGCAATTGGCCGGTGGTCGCGGCCAGCCCTCGGATGCGGTGATACCACGACAGGAAGCCGCCGAACTGGCCGGACGCGAAGATGAACTGGTCCAGCAACGCGCCCAGGCCCGTGCGGCGCTCAAGCGCTGGATCGGCCCAGCCGCCAATGAAGCACCCAGCGGCCAGTTGCCCAACTGGCCCATCGACGGGCGTTACAACCTGCATCAACACCCTGAATTGCAAGCTTTTGCGCCGCGCACCCGCGAGGCCCAAGCGCGGTTGCGCGAAGCCAAGGCGCAAAAGACTTCGGACTGGAGTTGGGAAGTGGACTACCAGCACCGTGGCCGTGAATACGGCGATATGGTCAGCCTGCAATTGAGTTTCGACCTGCCGATCTTCCCCGGCCGTCGGCAAAACCCCGGGATCGCCGCCAAGCAAGCCGAGCTGGATCAGCTGGATGCCGAGCGCGAAGCGGTCACCCGCGAACACACCCAGCAACGGGATGATGACCTCGCGCAATACCAGCGTGTGGACCGCGCCGTGCAGCGCAGCCAGGACAGCCTGGTGCCCCTGGCCGAAGAGAAGGTCGCGCTGAGCTTGGCCGGTTATCGCGCTGGCAAGGGTGACTTGCTCAACCTGGTCGGCGCCCGACGTGAGCTGGTCGAAGCGCGTTTCAAGCAGATCGATGCCCTCGAGCAACGTGCCCTGGTTGGCGCGCAGCTGTATTTCGCCTACGGAGAAGCCTCCCATGATTAATCGACTCCTCGCGGTGGCGTTGTTGGGCGGTGGCCTGGGCGCCGGTTACTGGCTTGCGCAGGCACCGGCTCCGGTCGCGGCCATGGCCGACAACAAACCGGCGCTGTACTGGTATGACCCGATGTACCCGCAGCAGAAATTCGACAAACCCGGCAAGTCGCCTTTCATGGACATGCAATTGGTGCCGCGTTATGCCGAAGGCGCTGCAGGCAGCGCCGCTGTGCAGATCGACCCCCGTGTGGCGCAGAACCTCGGTGTGCGCCTGGCAACGGTAACCCGTGGCGTGTTGGCGTCCACGCTGGAGCTGTCTGGCATCCTCGCCTTTAACGAGCGTGACGTCGCCGTGGTACAGGCGCGGGCCAGTGGTTTTGTCGAGCGGGTGTATGACCGCGCGCCGGGCGACGTGCTCAAGGCCGGTGCGCCTCTGGCTGACCTGTTGATACCCGAATGGGCGGCGGCCCAGGAAGAGTTCCTGGCCTTGCGCCGTAGCGCGGATGCGCGTCTGTTGGCGGCTGCGCGCCAGCGTTTGCGCCTTAGCGGTATGCCCGCCGGGTTGATCGCGCAGATGGAGCGAAGCGGCCGTGTGCAATCGGTATTGACCGTCGCCAGCCCCATCGGCGGCGTGGTGCAAACCCTCGACGTGCGCGAAGGCATGACGATGGCGGCGGGGCAGAGCCTGGCGCGCATCAATGGCCTGGATCGCCTGTGGTTGCAGGTTGCTGTGCCGCAAGCTCAAGGTGCTGCGCTGGCTGTGGGGCAAGCGGTGGAAAGCCGCTTTGTCGGGCTGCCGGGGCAAACCGTCAAGGGCACCGTCAGTGCTATTTTGCCGACGATCGCCGGCGACAGCCGTACCGTGCAGGTTCGCGTTGAACTGCCCAATGCCGATGGCACCTTGCGCCCCGGCATGACGGCCCAAGTGCGTTTGGCGCAATCTTCCGCGCAATCCGTGCTGCAGGTGCCCAGCGAAGCGTTGATCCGTACCGGTAAACGCACGTTGGTGATGCTGGCCGAGGAGGGCGGGCATTACCGCCCGGTGGACGTCGAGGTCGGCGCTGAAAGCCAGGAGATGACGGTGATCCGCAGCGGTTTGCAGGAAGGCCAGCAGGTGGTCGCGTCCGGTCAATTCCTGCTGGATTCTGAAGCCAGTTTGCGCGGGATTATCCAACCATGATCGCCTTATTGATTCGTTGGTCAGTCGCCAACCGTTTTCTGGTAGTGCTCGCGACGTTGTTTGTCACGGCTTGGGGCGTCTGGGCGGTGCAAAACACGCCGGTCGATGCACTGCCGGACCTCTCCGATGTGCAGGTGATCATCCGCACGCCGTATCCCGGCCAGGCGCCGCAGATCGTGGAAAACCAGGTCACCTACCCGATGACCACCACCATGCTTTCGGTGCCGGGCGCCAAGACCGTGCGCGGGTTTTCCTTTTTCGGCGACAGCTACGTCTATGTGCTGTTCGACGAAGGCACCGACCTGTATTGGGCGCGTTCGCGGGTGCTGGAATACCTCAGCCAGTTGCAGGCGCGCTTGCCCGTATCGGCCAAGCCAGCGCTGGGTCCGGACGCCACTGGCGTCGGCTGGATCTACCAGTACGCACTGGTAGACCGCAGCGGCCAGCATGACCTGGCGCAGTTGCGCGCCTTGCAGGACTGGTTCCTCAAGTTCGAACTCAAGACCCTGCCCAATGTGGCCGAAGTCGCGACCATCGGTGGCCAGGTCAAGCAGTACCAGGTGCAGCTCGATCCGCTGGCCCTGGCCAATCGCGGCATTACCCAGGCACAGGTGGTGGAGGCCATCGGCAAAGCCAACCAGGAAACCGGCGGCTCGGTGCTGAACATGGGTGAGTCCGAGTACATGGTGCGGGCGTCCGGCTACCTCAAGTCGCTGCAGGATTTTCGCGGGATTCCCTTGCGGCTGGACGCGAACAATGTGCCCGTTACGCTTGGCGACGTGGCAACCATTCAGTTGGGCCCGGACCTGCGTCGGGGCGTCAGCGAGCTGGACGGCGAAGGCGAGGCGGTGGGCGGTGTACTGATCCTGCGCAGTGGCAAGAATGCCCGTGAAGCCATCGCTGCGGTCAAGGCCAAGCTGGAACAACTGAAAAGCAGCCTGCCGCCCGGCGTGGAGATCGTCACCACCTACGACCGCAGCAAACTCATCGACCGCGCCGTGGACAACCTCAGCCACAAGCTGCTGGAAGAGTTCGTGGTGGTGGCGCTGGTCTGCGGGATTTTCCTGTGGCACCTGCGCTCATCCCTGGTGGCGATCATCTCGCTGCCGGTGGGGGTGTTGATCGCGTTTATCGTCATGCGCTTCCAGGGCATCAACGCCAACATCATGTCCCTGGGCGGCATCGCGATTGCCATCGGCGCGATGGTCGACGCGGCGGTGGTGATGATCGAAAACGCCCACAAGAAACTCGAAGCCTGGCACCACGCCAATCCGGGTCGTGAGCTCAAGGGCGAAGACCATTGGCAGGTGATGACCGACGCGGCGGTAGAGGTCGGCCCGGCGCTGTTTTTCTGCCTGTTGATCATCACCTTGTCGTTCATTCCGGTGTTCACCTTGCAGGCCCAGGAAGGTCGCTTGTTCGGCCCGCTGGCCTACACCAAGACCTACGCCATGGCGGCCGCCGCCGGTTTGTCGGTGACCTTGATCCCGGTGCTGATGGGCTACTGGATTCGCGGGCGCATTCCGGATGAGCAGCGTAACCCGCTCAATCGCGGCCTGATCAAGCTCTACCAGCCTGCACTGGAGGCGGTGCTGCGTCGGCCGCGCCTGACCCTGGTGGTAGCGTTGCTGGTGGTCGCCAGTGCGGTGTGGCCGATCTCGAAACTGGGCGGTGAATTTTTGCCGCCGCTGGACGAAGGGGACTTGCTGTACATGCCCTCGGCACTGCCGGGGCTGTCGACGCAAACGGCGGGTGAGTTGTTGCAACGCAGCGACCGGCTGATCAAGACCGTACCCGAAGTCGCACACGTGTTCGGCAAGGCCGGTCGCGCCGAAACAGCCACTGACCCGGCCCCGCTGGAAATGTTCGAGACCACTATCGAGTTCAAGCCCCGTGACCAATGGCGCCCCGGTATGACCCCGGACAAACTGGTGAAGGAGCTCGACCGCGTGGTGCAGGTGCCGGGCCTGACCAACATCTGGATCCCGCCGATCCGCAACCGCATCGACATGCTTGCCACCGGCGTGAAAAGCCCGGTCGGCGTGAAGGTGGCCGGTACCAGCCTGATGCAGATCGACGCAGTGACCCAGGCGGTGGAAAAGGTCGCCAAGCGTGTGCCGGGCGTCAGTTCAGCCTTGGCCGAACGCTTGACCGGCGGGCGTTACATCGACGTGGATATCGACCGGGCAGCGGCCGCGCAATACGGACTGAACATCGCCGATGTGCAGTCGATTGTGTCGGGTGCCATCGGCGGGGAAACCATTGGCGAAACCGTGGAAGGCCTGGCGCGCTTCCCGATCAGCCTGCGCTATCCAAAGGAATGGCGCGACTCGGTGACGGCCTTGGCAGACTTGCCGATCTACACGCCGTCAGGCAGTCAAACCACCCTGGGCACGGTGGCCAAGGTCAAGGTGAGCGACGGCCCGCCGATGCTCAAGAGCGAAAACGCACGGCCTTCCGGCTGGGTCTACATCGACGTGCGCGACCGCGACCTGGCATCGGTGGTGAAGGATCTGCGCGCGGCAATCAACCAGCAGGTGCAGCTCCAACCGGGCATGAGCCTCAGCTATTCGGGGCAGTTCGAATTCCTGGAACGGGCCAATCAACGCCTGAAACTAGTGGTGCCGGCGACTTTGCTGATCATCTTCGTGCTGCTGTACCTGACCTTCCGCCGCGCGGACGAAGCGCTGCTGATCCTGGCGACTTTGCCGTTCGCACTGACGGGCGGGGTGTGGTTGCTTTACGGGCTGGGTTTCAACTTGTCGGTGGCGACGGGCGTGGGGTTTATCGCGCTGGCCGGTGTGTCGGCGGAGTTCGGCGTGATCATGCTGCTGTACCTGAAAAACGCCTGGGCTGATCGCAAGGATGGGGATCTGCTGGCCGCCATCACCGAAGGCGCGGTGCTGCGGGTACGGCCCAAGGCGATGACCGTGGCGGTGATCATCGCGGGCTTGTTGCCGATCCTGCTGGACGGCGGCACCGGCAGCGAAGTGATGAGCCGCATCGCCGCGCCGATGATCGGCGGGATGCTCACGGCGCCGTTGTTGTCGCTGTTTGTGATTCCGGCGGCCTATCGGTTGATGCTCAGTCGTCGAAGCCGACCTGCTCATGAATCTCATCCACCTTCAACTCCAATCGGTACGCCACCGCAATAAACAACGCCTGGCACAGGCACAGGGTGGCGCTCAACGAGCGGAAGGCAAACGACGAGCCTTCATTCACCAACAGCACCGCGTTCGCCCGCTTGGCCAGGGGCGACAGGTTGCTGTCGGTGATGATCAGGGTCTTGGCCTGGTGGTGCTGGGCGATGCGCAGACAGTGCTGGGTCTCTTTGCCGTAGGGCGTAAAGCTGATGGCAATCACCAGGTCATTGGCGCGCACGCTGCGCATCTGCTCGCGGTAGCTGCCGCCCAGGCCTGAGATCAGGTGGATGCGCTTGTTGGTGTGCTGCAGGTTGTAGACCAGGTAATCGGCCACCGCAAAAGAGCGGCGCACGCCGACTACGTAGATATTGTCGGCATTCACCACCAGGTCCACGGCTTTGTCGAACGCGACATCATCCAGCTCCAGCCCCAGGCGCTCGATGCCGGACAAGGTCGCGTTGACGCATTCGCGCGCCAGGTCGCCGCCGCTGGCCTTCTGCGACTTGTTGGCGATCATGCTGCGGATGCGTTGCTGGTAGTTCTGCACCGGCGTGGTCTTGTGGGTGTAGGCCTCGCGGAACAACGCCTGCATCTCACTGAAGCCACTGAACCCGAAGCGTTGCGAGAAGCGCACGATGGCCGACGGGTGCACCTCGCACTCGCGGGCGATGTCGCTGATGCGGTCGACCATGATCCGGTCGCTCTGTTGGCTCATGTAGCTGGCGATGCGCTTGAGCTGGCGCGGCAGGCTCTCGTATTCGTCGGTGATCAGCTGCAACAGGCGCTCGGCATTGATCGGAGGGCTGGCGAGAGTGTCTTCCAGGGTGGTCTCGGGATCGGTGCGGGACATGGGCAATCCTTCTGGCGTTGTTGTCTGTTGCGCTGATGGGTGGCGCAAGTCTACAGGGTAGGCGCAAAAAAATACCCCGGCATCACGGCCGGCGTGGCCTGCTGAAACGATGCACTGTAGTGGGACTGGCTCTGTACAAGCTTAATGGAAAAAATATTCCAATGAAAAAATATCTGGAATAAATATTGATTGGCGTCGCCGGACGTTCTAGTCTGCTCCCACCAAGAGCGTTTGCCGTCGCCACGTCGGCACAACGCAGGCTGATAAAAATAACAGGAGCCAGCATGGGCCAGACTCGTTTTGCCAGTGGGCGTCAATTGGATCTAATTTGCCTCGGGCGCCTGGGCGTCGACCTTTATGCACAGCAAGTAGGTGCGCGGCTTGAGGACGTGTCCAGCTTCGCCAAGTACCTCGGCGGGTCCTCCGCCAACATCGCCTTCGGCACCGCCAGGCTGGGGCTCAAGTCGGCGATGTTGAGCCGGGTCGGCGACGACCATATGGGGCGCTTCCTGGTGGAGTCCCTGGCCCGCGAAGGCTGTGACGTCAGCGGCATCAAGGTCGACGCGGAACGCCTCACCGCCCTGGTATTGCTCGGCCTCAAGGACCGCGAAACCTTCCCCCTGGTGTTCTACCGCGAAAACTGCGCCGACATGGCCCTGCGCGCCGAAGACATCAGCGAAGCCTTTATTGCCTCCAGCAAGGCGCTGCTGATCACCGGCACGCATTTCTCCACCGACGGCGTGTACAAGGCCAGCATCCAGGCCCTGGACTACGCGGCCAAGCACAACGTCAAGCGCGTGCTGGATATCGACTACCGCCCGGTGCTGTGGGGCCTGGCGGGCAAGGCCGATGGCGAAACCCGGTTTGTCGCCGACCAGAATGTCAGCCAGCACGTGCAGACCATCCTGCCGCGCTTCGATTTGATCGTCGGCACCGAAGAAGAATTCCTCATCGCGGGCGGCAGTGAAGACTTGCTCACCGCGTTGCGTAAGGTGCGCGAACTGACCCCGGCGACCCTGGTGGTCAAGCTTGGTCCGCAGGGTTGCACGGTGATCCATGGCGCTATTCCAGCGCGGCTGGAAGACGGTGCCATCTACCCCGGTGTGCGGGTTGAAGTGCTCAACGTATTGGGCGCCGGCGATGCGTTCATGTCGGGTTTCCTCAGCGGCTGGATCAACGACGCGAGTGACGAGCGTTGCAGCCAGTTGGCCAACGCCTGTGGCGGCCTGGTCGTCTCACGCCACGCTTGCGCTCCGGCCATGCCGACGCCGGCGGAGCTGGAATACCTGTTCAACAGCCCGGTGCCGATTACCCGCCCGGACCAGGACGTGACCCTGCAACGTCTGCACCGCGTGACGGTGCCGCGCAAGGCCTGGAAGCAATTGTTCGTGTTTGCCTTCGATCACCGCTGGCAACTGGTGGACCTGGCGCAAAAGGGCGGCCAGGACCCGGCGCGCATCAGTGATGCCAAGCAACTGTTTATCCAGGCCATCGAACGCGTCGAGAAAAAACTCGCCGAGCAAGGGGTGGAAGCCGACGTCGGCCTGCTTGCCGACCAACGCTTCGGCCAGGACGCGCTCAACGCCGCCAGTGGTCGTGGCTGGTGGATCGCGCGCCCGGTGGAAGTGCAGAACTCACGGCCACTGGCCTTCGAACATGGCCGTTCAGTGGGCAGCAACCTGATCGCCTGGCCCCAAGAACAGATCATCAAGTGCCTGGTGCAATTCCACCCGGATGACGAGCCGATGCTGCGCCTGGAGCAAGAGGCACAACTCAAGGCGGTATATGAGGCGTCGATTGTCAGCGGCCATGAACTGCTGCTGGAAGTCATCCCGCCCAAGGATCATCCGTCCACCTACCCGGATGTGCTCTACCGCAGCCTCAAGCGCCTGTACAACCTGGGTATCTACCCGGCGTGGTGGAAGATCGAGGCGCAATCGGCCGAAGACTGGAAAAAGCTCGACGAACTGATCGAGGAGCGCGATCCGTACTGCCGTGGCGTGGTGTTGTTGGGCCTGAATGCCTCGGCGGAATTTCTCGCCGACGGCTTCCAGCAGGCCAGCCAGAGCACCACCTGCCGTGGCTTTGCCGTGGGCCGCACGATCTTCCAGGAACCGAGCCGCGCGTGGATGGCGGGGGAGATCGATGACGAGACCTTGATCCAGCAGGTGCAGGCCACCTTCGAACAGCTCATTAACGCCTGGCGCAGTGCTCGAACCTAAGCACAGCTCCAGATAGGGAATGCAATCAAATGTGGGAGCGAGCAAGCCCGCTCCCACATAAAGCAGATCTCATGCAACTTTGAAAAACAATAAAAGGTGCAGCCATGCCCGCAATCCGAATTGGCATCAACCCGATCTCCTGGAGCAACGACGACCTGCCGGCCCTGGGCGGTGAAACCCCCTTGAGCACCGCCCTGAGCGAAGGCAAGGAAATCGGCTACGAAGGTTTTGAACTCAACGGCAAGTTCCCCAAGGACGCCAAGGGCGTCGGCGATGTTTTGCGCCCTTATGATTTGGCGCTGGTTTCCGGCTGGTACTCCAGCCGCCTGGCCCGGCGCTCGGTGGCTGAGGAGATCGAGGCCATCGCCGGGCATGTCGAGTTGCTCAAGCAGAACGGCGCCAAGGTCTTGGTCTACGGCGAGGTGGCCGATTCAATCCAGGGCTCGCGCATTCGCCTGATCGAACGTCCGCGTTTCCACAGCGAACAGGCCTGGCAGGACTACGCCGACAAGCTCACTGAACTGGCGCGCTTCACCCTGTCCCAGGGCGTGCGCCTGGCGTATCACCACCACATGGGCGCTTATGTCGAATCCCCGGAAGACATCGACCAACTGATGCGCCGCACCGGCCCTGAAGTCGGCCTGCTGTTTGACTCGGGTCACTGCTACATGGGCGGCGGCGAACCTCTCGAGGTGCTGCGCAAACACATTGAGCGCATTTGCCACGTGCACTTCAAGGACGTGCGCAAACCGGTGGTGCAACTGGCGCGTAACCAGATGTGGAGTTTTCCCGACTGCATCGTCAACGGCACTTTCACCGTGCCCGGCGATGGCGATATCGACTTCGCCGAATTGCTCGACGTGCTGCTGGCTGCCCACTACGAGGGCTGGCTGGTGGTGGAAGCCGAGCAGGACCCGGCAGTAGCCCCCAGCTATATCTACGCGAAAAAAGGCTATGACACCTTGCGCGCGCTTCTCAACGAGAGGACTTGAGTGATGAGCTTGTTGGTCAAAAGCAGCAAACGCGGCCAGACCATGGTCGCCCTGGAAGCCGGGCGCCTGGAGTACGTGGGTTTTTCCGCCTACCGCCTGAGCCTGGGGGAAACCCTGCCGGTCAGCGCCGGTGATAAAGAACTGTGCCTGGTTCTGCTCAGTGGCCGGGTGAACATCCAAGGTGAAGGCTTCAACTGGCAGAACCTGGGTGATCGCCAATCGGTGTTTGAAGACAAATCGCCGTTCGCCGCCTACCTGCCGCCGGGCACCGATGCCCAGGTCACGGCGTTGAGCGACGTGCAGATTGCCGTGTGCGCGGCGCCTGGCACCGAGGGCTACGAGCCACGCCTGATCCGCCCCGAAAACTGCAAGCGCAGCGTACGTGGCAAGGGCGCCAACACCCGCTACGTGTGCGACATCCTGCCCGACAGCGAGCCGGCCCATTCGCTGCTGGTGGTGGAAGTGCGCACGCCGTCCGGGCATTCGTCGAGCTACCCCCCACACAAGCACGACACCGACGACCTGCCGCACCAGAGCTTCCTGGAAGAAACCTACTACCACCAGATCAACCCGCCCCAGGGCTTCGTGTTCCAGCGCGTCTACACCGACGACCGCAGCATCGACCAGGCCATGGCCGTGGAAAACAGCGACCTGGTGGTGGTGCCCAAGGGTTATCACCCAGTCAGCGTGCCCTATGGCTACGAATCCTATTACCTGAACGTAATGGCCGGCCCCAAGCGTGCCTGGCATTTCCACAACGACCCGCAGCACAGCTGGCTGCTGGACCTTTAATCAGCGGTTTGGACGGAGAACAACAATAAATGAAGTCGCCTCTACGTTTCGCCCTTAACCGCATGGTCGCTCCCAACCTGTCCCTGCCGGATTTCATCCAGTTGGCCGCAACGCTCAAATGCGATGCGATCGAGATTCGCAACGACCTGGCCGACAAGCAGATCGAATTCGGCACCCCGGCCAGCCGCGTGCGTGAACTGTGCGCGGTGCAGGGCATTACCGTGCTGTCGATCAACGCGCTGTACCCTTTTGATGTGTGGAACGACGAGCGTCGGGCCCAGGCAATCACACTGGCGACCTACGCCCGTGAATGCGGCGCCCAGGGCCTGGTGATGTGCCCGCTCAATGAGCCGGGCGACACGCGCAATGAAGCCCAGCGTGCCGCCGGTTTGCGCACGGCCTTGAGCGAGTTGGCGCCGATCCTGCGCGACTACGGGATTCTCGGCTTTATCGAGCCCCTGGGTTTTGAAGAGTGTGCCCTGCGGCGCAAGCGCGTGGCGGTGGAGGCGATCAAGTCCATCGGCGGCCTGGATGTGTTCCGTCTGGTGCACGACACCTTCCATCATCACCTGGCCAGCGAACATGAGTTCTTCCCGGAGTTGACCGGGCTGGTGCATATCTCCGGCGTGGAAGATAGCGAGGCGCCGCTCAGTTCGATTCGCGACGGCCACCGCGTGCTGGTGGGCGAGGGCGACATCCTGGGTAACGCCGCACAGATCGACACCTTGCTCAGCACCGGCTACAGCGGCTACCTGTCATTCGAACCGTTTGCCGAGAGCGTGCATGCATTGGCGGATATCCAGCAGGCGTTGGGGGCAAGCATCGCCCACCTGCAGAAACGATAAGGGGCGCGAGATGACCACAACAAGACTGACCATGGCCCAGGCCCTGGTGAAGTTCCTGGACAACCAATACATCGAAGTCGATGGCGTGCAGAGCAAGTTCGTCGCCGGAGTGTTCACGATTTTCGGCCACGGCAATGTGCTGGGCCTGGGTCAGGCCCTGGAACAAGACGCCGGCGACCTGGTGGTGCACCAGGGCCGCAACGAGCAGGGCATGGCCCACGCTGCCATCGGTTTCGCCAAGCAGCATCTGCGCCGCAAGATCTACGCGTGTACGGCCTCCGTCGGCCCTGGCGCCGCCAATATGCTGACAGCCGCCGCGACCGCCACGGCCAACCGTATCCCGTTGTTGCTGTTGCCCGGCGATGTGTACGCCAGCCGCCAGCCTGACCCGGTGCTGCAACAGATCGAGCAGTTCCACGACTTGAGCATCAGCACCAACGATGCCTTCCGCTCGGTCAGCAAGTACTGGGACCGCATCAACCGCCCCGAGCAGTTGATGACCGCCGCCATCCACGCCATGCGCGTGCTTACCGACCCGGCCGAGACCGGCGCGGTGACCCTGGCATTGCCCCAGGACGTGCAGGCCGAGGCCTGGGATTATCCGGATTATTTCCTGCAGAAACGCGTGCATCGCATCGACCGTCGCCCGGCGACCGCCGCGATGATCAGTGATGCATTGGCGGCGTTCCGCGGCAAGCGCAAGCCGCTGATCATCTGCGGTGGTGGGGTGAAGTACTCCGGCGCCAATGCCGCGCTGCAAGCCTTTGCCGAACGGTTTGATATTCCCTTCGCGGAAACCCAGGCGGGCAAGAGCGCCGTGGTTTCCAACCATCCGCTGAACGTCGGCGGGATCGGTGAAACCGGCTGCCTGGCGGCGAATCTGCTGGCGCCCGAAGCGGACCTGATCATTGGGATCGGCACGCGCTACACCGACTTCACCACCTCGTCCAAATCGCTGTTCAAGCACGCAGACGTGAAGTTTCTTAACCTCAATATCAGCCCCTGCGACGCCTTGAAACTGGATGGCGTGCAGGTGTTGGCCGACGCGCAGATCGCCTTGGAGGCACTGGCAGATGCCCTCGGCGATTACCGTTCCGGTTGGGGCGAGCAGATCAGCAAGGCCAAGGCGCAGTTGGAGGCCGAAGTGGACCGTGTGCATCAGGTCGAATATGCCGGCGACGGTTTCGTGCCTGAGGTCGACGACCACCTGGACCGCGCGGTGCTGCGTGAATTTATCGAGCTGACGGGCTCGTGCCTGACCCAAAGCCGCGTGCTGGGTGTATTGAATGAAACCCTGGCCGACGACGCCATCATCGTCGCCGCCGCCGGCAGCCTGCCCGGCGACCTGCAGCGAGCCTGGCGCAGCAAGGGCGTGAACACCTACCACGTCGAGTACGGCTATTCGTGCATGGGCTACGAGATCAACGCCGCCCTGGGCGTGAAACTCGCCGAACCGAGCAAAGAGGTCTACGCCCTGGTCGGCGACGGCTCCTACATGATGCTGCACTCGGAGCTGGCCACCTCGATCCAGGAGCGCCGCAAGATCAACGTGGTGCTGCTCGATAACATGGCCTTCGGCTGCATCAACAACCTGCAGATCGGCAATGGCATGGACAGCTTCGGCACCGAATTCCGCTACCGCAACCCCGAGAGCGGCAAGCTCGACGGTGGCCTGGTGCCGGTGGACTTTGCCATGAGCGCAGCGGCCTATGGCTGCAAGACCTACAAGGTCAGCAGCGTGGAACAGCTGCAAGCCGCGCTGGCCGATGCGCGTACGCAGACGGTGTCCACGCTGATCGATATCAAGGTGCTGCCCAAGACCATGATCCACGGCTACCTGTCGTGGTGGCGAGTGGGCGTGGCGCAGGTCTCCACCAGCGAACGCACGAATGCCGCCGCGAAAAAACTCAATGAACACCTGGCGAAGGCCCGGCAGTACTAATCACAAGAGGAGTGTTTGTATGTCTTTGAAGCTCGGTGTCATCGGTACAGGCGCTATCGGCCGGGACCATATCCGTCGTTGCAGCCAGACCTTGCTCAACAGCCAGGTGGTGGCGGTGACCGACATCAACCTAGAGCAGGCCGCCAAGGTGGTGGCTGACTTGAACATCAGCGCCGAGGTGTACGCCGACGGCCATGCGCTGATCAACTCCCCGGAAGTCGAAGCGGTACTCGTCACCTCCTGGGGCCCGAGCCACGAAGAGTTCGTGCTCGCCGCCATCGCCGCCGGCAAGCCGGTGTTCTGCGAAAAACCGCTGGCGGTCACCGCCGAAGGTTGCCGCAAGATCGTCGATGCCGAAGTGGCCTTCGGCAAACGCCTGGTGCAGGTCGGTTTCATGCGCCCCTACGACGAAGGCTATCGCGCCCTCAAAGCCGTGATCGATAGCGGCCAGATCGGCGAACCGCTGATGCTGCACTGCGCGCACCGCAACCCGACGGTGGGCGAGAACTACAAGACCGACATGGCGATTACCGACACCCTGATCCACGAGCTGGATGTGTTGCGCTGGCTGCTCAACGACGACTATGTGTCGGTGCAAGTGGTGTTCCCGCGCAAATCCAGCAAGGCGTTGGCCCATCTGCGCGACCCGCAGATCGTGCTGCTGGAAACCGCCAAGGGCACGCGCATCGATGTGGAAGTGTTTGTGAACTGCCAGTACGGCTATGACATCCAGTGCGAAGTGGTGGGGGAGACCGGCATCGCCAAGCTGCCGGAGCCGTCCCAGGTGCAACTGCGCAGTGAAGCGAAGCTGTCCAACGCGATCCTGATGGATTGGAAGGACCGGTTTATCGGCGCCTATGACGTGGAGTTGCAGGCGTTCATCGACAGCGTGCGCGCCGGCCAGGTCGGCGGGCCTTCGGCGTGGGATGGCTTTGCGGCGGCAGTGGCGGCGGATGCGTGCATCGAGGCGCAGAACAGTGAGCAGATTGTGAAGGTGAGCCTGCCTGATCGCCCGCACTTCTACGGCTGATTCACTGGAGAAACCCGGTCAAAAACTGTGGGAGCTGGCTTGCCTGCGATGGCGGTTCATCAGTGTCAGATTCATTGCCTGACACACTGCTATCGCAGGCAAGTCAGCTCCCACAGTTGAATTGGGTTTCCAGTTTAAATTAGGAGTGTATGTATGAGAATTGGACTGGTTGGCTATGGCCATGGAGGGCGCTTCTTTCATGCGCCGCTGATTGCAACACTGCCCGGCGCCACGTTTGTTGGCGTCGTTACTCGCTCACCTGAACGCCGCCAGCAGTTGGCGACTGACCATCCCGGCCTCAAGGCTTTCGATTCCATCGGCCAGATCGTCGAGGCGGGTGTCGACGCCCTGGTCATCTCCACCACCCTCAAAGGCCGCCCGGCCCTGGTGCTGGAAGCCATCGAGCACGGCGTTACCGTGGTCAGCGACAAACCCTTCGCCGCCAACGCCGAACAGGCCCAAGCGCTGATCACCGCGGCCGAGCGCCAGGGCACGCTGCTCAGCGTGTACCAGAACCGGCGTTGGGATTCGGACTACCTCACCCTGCGCAAACTCATCGACGCCGGCGCCCTGGGCAAAATCAGCCGCTTTGAATCCCGCGTGGAACGCTACAGCCCGCAAGCCGTAGGTAACGCCAGCGGTGGTGGCTGGCTGCGCGACTTGGGCAGCCATTTGGTCGACCAGGCCTTGCAACTGTTCGGCCCGGTAGATCGAGTGTTCGCCCAGCTGCATTACACCGCCGAACACCCCACGGTGGATCACGGCTTCTTTGTCTCCCTGACTCATGCCAACGGCGTGATCTCCCATCTGTGGGGCAACGCCTTGCAAAACAGCCAGGCACCGCGTTTTCGCGTCAGTGGCAGCGCAGGCTGTTACACCGTCGAAGGCCTGGACGGTCAGGAAGAGGCGCTAATGGCCGGCAAGTCGCCGAAAACCGAAGGCGAGCACTGGGGGGCCGAAGAGCATCGACGCTGGGGCTGGTTCGAACAAGGTTCTGAGCGTGAGCGAGTACCCTCGGAGAAGGGCTGCTGGACGCAGTTCTATCGGCAGTTGCAACTGGCCGTGCAAGGGCAGGGACCGTTGCCAGTGGACGCCTGTGACGCCTTGGAAACCACCCGTATATTGGACGCAGCACGCCTCAGCGCCGAGCGTCAGCAGGTGGTTTCAACAAAAATAGAATAAAATTCTAAAACAGGTTGATATGGAAATTATTTTCCAATAAAGTCTTTTCCAGGTTGCATAAAGTACGTTCGGGCCCGACCCGCGCGACTCAACAAAAACAAGATCAAAAACAACCAGGTACCGTCAGATGAAAATCTTCAACGCTGTACTGCGAGTTTTACGCCCCACTCTTGCGCCACGCGGTCTGCCCCGCGCCCGGCCGTTCTACTTCTCCTTCCTTAATCTGCTGTGCGTCGAAAACAAAGGCGCGCTGGTGTGCTGCATTCCAGGCGCACCGGTCGTCCGGCTGCCTGCCGAGCTCTGATAAACGCAACGTCCAAAAAACCAACAAGAAAGTGGAGACAGACCGTTCATGAAGACCCCGATCCGTTTTACCGCGCTGGCCCTGTCCATGCTGCTCGCCAGCGGTGTTGCCTCGGCTGCTGACCTCAAGATAGGCGTGAGCATGTCCGCCTTCGATGACACCTTCCTGACCTACCTGCGCGAAGACATGGACAAGCAAGCCAAGTCGTATCCCAAGGGGGATGGCGTGCAATTGCAGTTCGAAGACGCCCGTGCCGACGTGGTCAAGCAACTGAGCCAGGTCGAGAACTTTATCAGCCAGAAAGTCGACGCGATCATCGTCAACCCGGTGGACACCGCGTCGACGGCCAACATCATCAAGGCCGCCACCGCAGCGAAAATCCCGCTGGTGTTCGTCAACCGGCGTCCTGACAGCGCGACATTGGCCCCAGGCGTCGCGGCGGTGACGTCCGACGACGTCGAGGCCGGCAAGCTGCAGATGCAGTACATCGCCGAAAAGCTTGGCGGCAAAGGCAACATCGTGATCCTGCTGGGTGACCTGGCAAACAACTCCACCACCAACCGTACCAAGGGTGTGAAGGAAGTCCTGACTAAGTACCCAGGCATCAAGATCGAGCAGGAACAGACCGGTATCTGGCTGCGTGACAAGGGCATGACCCTGGTCAACGACTGGCTGACCCAGGGCCGCGAGTTCAACGCAGTGTTGGCCAACAACGATGAAATGGCCATCGGCGCGTCCATGGCCCTCAAATCGGCGGGCAAGAAGGGCGTGTTGATCGCCGGTGTCGATGGTACGCCGGATGGCCTGAACGCGATCACCAAGGGTGACATGACGGTGTCGGCCTTCCAGGATGCCAAGGGCCAGGCCGACAAGTCGGTGGAAACGGCGCGCAAGATGGCCAAGAACGAGCCTATCGAGCAGAACGTGGTGATCCCGTTCCAGCTGATCACCCCGGACAACGTCAAAGACTTCAAATAGCCCTGCATAACAACAATAAGCCGGCAGGGCGGTCTTGGCCGCCCTGCAGATGGAGTACTTCCCTATGCTCGCTCAAGCGACTGTCTCGCAGCCTCCCGGTCTTCAGCCCCAGCCGCTGGAAGAACCCTACCTGCTGGAAATCGTCAACATCAGCAAAGGCTTTCCCGGCGTCGTGGCCCTGGCCGACGTGCAACTACGGGTGCGCCCCGGCACCGTGCTGGCGCTGATGGGCGAGAACGGTGCGGGCAAGTCGACGCTGATGAAAATCATCGCCGGCATCTACCAGCCCGACGCCGGGGAAATCCGCCTGCGTGGCAAGCCGATTGTGTTTGAAACCCCCCTGGCGGCCCAGAAGGCCGGGATCGCGATGATCCACCAGGAACTCAACCTGATGCCGCACATGAGCATCGCCGAGAACATCTGGATCGGTCGTGAGCAGCTCAACAGCCTACACATGGTCAATCACCGCGAAATGCACCGCTGCACCGCCGAGTTGCTGGCGCGCCTGCGCATCAACCTGGACCCTGAGGAACATGTGGGCAACCTGAGCATCGCCGAGCGGCAGATGGTCGAGATTGCCAAGGCCGTGTCCTATGACTCCGACATCCTGATCATGGATGAGCCGACCTCGGCCATTACCGAGAAGGAAGTGGCCCACCTGTTTTCGATCATTGCCGACCTCAAGTCCCAGGGCAAAGGCATTGTCTACATCACCCACAAAATGAACGAAGTGTTTGCCATCGCCGATGAAGTGGCGGTATTCCGCGACGGCCACTACATCGGCCTGCAACGTGCCGACAGCATGAACAGCGACAGCCTGATCTCGATGATGGTCGGCCGTGAGCTGAGCCAGTTGTTCCCGGTGCGCGAGACGCCCATCGGCGACCTGTTGCTGACGGTGCGCGACCTGACACTGGATGGCGTGTTCAAGGACGTATCGTTCGATCTGCACGCCGGTGAAATCCTCGGTATCGCCGGGCTGATGGGCTCGGGCCGTACCAACGTGGCAGAAACCATTTTTGGCATCACGCCCAGCAGCAGCGGCGAGATCACCCTGGATGGCAAGGCGGTGCGCATCACCGACCCGCACATGGCCATCGAAAAGGGCTTCGCGCTGTTGACTGAGGATCGCAAGCTCAGTGGCCTGTTCCCGTGCCTGTCGGTCCTGGAAAACATGGAAATGGCCGTGCTGCCGCATTACTCCGGCAACGGCTTTATCCAGCAGAAAGCCCTGCGTGCGCTGTGTGAAGACATGTGCAAGAAGCTGCGAGTGAAAACCCCGTCGCTTGAGCAGTGTATCGACACCTTGTCCGGTGGTAATCAGCAGAAGGCCTTGTTGGCGCGCTGGCTGATGACTAACCCGCGGCTGCTGATCCTCGATGAACCCACCCGTGGCATCGACGTGGGCGCCAAGGCTGAGATCTACCGATTGATCTCATTCCTCGCCAGCGAAGGCATGGCCGTGATCATGATTTCCTCCGAATTGCCCGAAGTGCTGGGCATGAGTGATCGGGTCATGGTGATGCACGAAGGCGAATTGATGGGCACCCTGGACCGCAGCGAAGCGACCCAGGAAAAAGTCATGCAGTTGGCCTCCGGGATGACGGCAGTCCACTGACGTACAGAATAAGAAGGTGATGGGCTATGAACGCAATAACGGATAACAAACCCGCGACGGTACCCACCAAAAGTCGCCGACGCATGCCCACCGAGCTGAGCATCTTTTTGGTGCTGATCGGCATCGGCCTGGTCTTCGAGCTGTTTGGCTGGATCGTGCGGGACCAGAGTTTCCTGATGAACTCCCAGCGCCTGGTACTGATGATCCTGCAAGTGTCGATCATCGGCCTGCTGGCGATTGGCGTGACCCAGGTCATTATCACCACGGGGATCGATCTGTCCTCCGGTTCGGTGCTGGCGCTGTCGGCGATGATCGCCGCGAGTTTGGCCCAGACTTCCGATTTTTCCCGTGCGGTGTTCCCGAGCCTGACCGACTTGCCAGTGTGGATCCCGGTGGCGATGGGGCTGGGCGTCGGGCTGCTGGCGGGGGCGATCAACGGCAGCATCATCGCCGTCACCGGCATTCCGCCGTTCATTGCGACCCTGGGCATGATGGTCTCGGCCCGAGGCCTGGCGCGTTACTACACCGAAGGCCAGCCGGTAAGCATGCTCTCGGACTCGTACACGGCCATCGGCCATGGCGCGATGCCCGTGATCATCTTCCTGGTGGTGGCGGTGATCTTCCATATCGCCCTGCGCTACACCAAGTACGGCAAGTACACCTACGCGATTGGCGGCAACATGCAGGCGGCGCGTACCTCGGGGATCAACGTCAAGCGCCACTTGATCATCGTGTACAGCATCGCCGGTCTCTTGGCTGGCTTGGCGGGTGTGGTGGCCTCGGCACGTGCCGCCACCGGCCAGGCCGGCATGGGCATGTCTTACGAGCTGGATGCGATTGCTGCGGCAGTGATCGGCGGTACCAGCCTGGCGGGCGGGGTAGGGCGCATCACCGGCACCGTGATCGGCGCGCTGATCCTTGGGGTGATGGCCAGCGGGTTTACCTTTGTCGGTGTGGATGCGTACATCCAGGACATCATCAAGGGCCTGATCATTGTGGTGGCGGTGGTGATCGACCAGTACCGCAACAAGCGCAAGCTCAAGCGCTGAAGCGCTTTCTGGTAGGAGCCGGCTTGCCGGCGATAGCATCGACACGGTCTCGCTGAAGAGCCCGGTTGACTGCATCGCCAGCAAGCCGGCTCCTACATTTAACCGTTTGTCTTCTATATAGCTCCACAACACTGAATTTCTTGCTATAAACGCACTCCGATGACCATTCGCCGAGCCCGTCCTGGTGCTTTTGGGGGTTATCTCGGAAAAATTGCCTGTCTTTTCAGTTGCTGCGCCCTCAAGTCGGCCTTAGACTGCCGCCCCTCGTAAATTGAGTGCCGGGTGGCGCTTGAAATGAATGGCGCCCTTCCGAGACCTGCAGAGGCCTTCCGGAACGCTCCCTTATTCGCCTTAATGCACGTATTTTTTATAGAGAAATCAATGACAAAGGAAAAGTTGCTGGCCATGCCGGCGGATGACTACATGAATGCCGAACAGCACGCTTTTTTCGAGCAGTTGCTGCAAGACATGAAAGTGGAACACCACGAGCGCATTGAACAGAACCGTATCGCCATTGAAAGCCTGGACACCCCGGCCGACCCGGCCGACGCCGCTTCTGTTGAAGAAGAGCGCACCTGGCTGGTCAACGCCATTGACCGCGACCAGCGCATGCTGCCGCAGCTTGAGCGCGCACTGGAGCGCATCAAGGAAGATTCCTTTGGCTGGTGCGATGACAGCGGCGAGCCTATCGGCCTCAAGCGCCTGCTGATCAGCCCGACCACCAAGTACTGCATCGAAGCGCAAGAGCGCCACGAGCAGATCGACAAGCATCAGCGCCAAGCCTGATGCGGTGAAGCGGGGGACCGTCCAGCGGTTCCCCGGGAAAGACCCGTTACACCCCGTCTATTGATCTGCTGCAAGCCACCCCACTAAAGGCCCATGGATAATGGCCCGATAGTGGCGTTTAATGCAGCGACAATAATGACAAGCAGTGGGGTAACGAAGATGGCTGGAGACGGATCTCTGATGGGCGCAGCAGTGCCACCGCAAGCGGTGGCGCGCGGGCTGCCCGGCTGGCTGACGCCCCTTTTGCAGAGTACCGCCCTGGTGTTGGTCCTGCTGGGCTTGGCGCTCGCCAGCCTGCCGCTCTACCTTTGCCTGCCACTGGCCCTGCTGGTGATCTGGCTACCTCGATTGAAAAGTCGCACACCTGTTATCGCATCTTCCGATGCCGTCGACGCCATCGGCGAATTGACTCGCGACCTGTCCTACACCACCAGTCATAACGCGTTGTCCGCGGCCGGCGTGGCCTTTTCGGTCAAGCAGCTGGCGGCCCGTGTGCAGTCGCAGTTGGGCGCGGCCAAGCAGATTGTCAGCAGCGCCGAGGTGATGATCGGCACTGAAAAGATCACCTCCCAACTGAGCCGCGAAGCGCTTGGCGCCGCCAGCCAGGCGCATCAACGCAGCACTGAAGGCCGCGAAGTGCTGGCCCAGTCGATTACCCGCATGCACCAACTCAGCCAACGCGCCAACGCCAGCCGTGAGCTGATTGAAGCCTTGAGCCTGCGCAGCGAGGAAATCCAGCGGGTGACTTTGGTGATTCAGTCCATCGCCAGCCAGACCAACCTCTTGGCGCTTAACGCCGCGATTGAAGCGGCGCGGGCCGGTGAGCATGGGCGTGGGTTTGCGGTGGTGGCGGATGAGGTGCGTGGGTTGGCGGGGCGTACGGCCACGGCCACCGATGAAGTCGGGGTGATGGTGGCGGACATCCAGCAGCGCACCGCCCAGGTGGTGGAGCAGATTCGCCAGTTATCGGCGGACTTGCATGCCGGTGTCGAGCAGGTGGAGCACGCCGGCGAGCAGTTGCAAAGTATCGCCAGCCTGGCGGCCGATGTGGAAGGCCAGGTGAATGAAATCGCCCAGGGCACCGACACCAACCGCACCCAGCTCGACAGCTTGTTCCATGCCGTGGAACAGATGCGCAGCGACCTGGCTGTCAGCGATCAGCAAACCCGCCAGTTGGCCGACGCTGCCGTGCAGATGGAAGGGCAAGCCGAAACCATCAGCGAGCGCCTGGCGGAAGTTGGGCTGGACGACTACCACCAGCGTATCTACGACCTGGCGCGCGAGGGGGCGAGCCGGATTGCTGGGCAATTCGAAGCCGATGTGCAGCAGAACCGGATCAGCCTGGATGACCTGTTCGATCGCAGCTACACGCCGATCGCCAACACCAGCCCGAGCAAGTACCACACCCGGTTCGATAGCTACACCGACCAGGTGCTGCCGGCGATCCAGGAGGCACTGTTGCCACGGCATGAAGGGTTGGTGTTTGCCATCGCCTGCACGCCCCAGGGCTATGTGCCGACGCACAACAAGGCGTTCTCCCACGCGCTGACCGGTGATGCGCAGGTGGATGCCGTGCAGAACCGCACCAAGCGCAAGTTTGAAGACCGCACCGGGATCCGCTGTGGCAGCCACCAACAGGCCGTTCTGCTGCAGACCTATACCCGTGACACCGGCGAACTGATGCACGACCTGTCGGTGCCGATCATGGTCAAGGGCCGACATTGGGGCGGCTTGCGCCTGGGCTATAAACCCGAGGTAGCAAAAGGCGGGCGATAGGGATTATTGCTGTTTATGCAATGGAGCTATTCCGGGGATAGCTTTTTCCAACTGGAGGAAAACCGTAGCATGGCCAACATTGTTAGCCAGCTAACTAATGCTGCGGAGAAGCTCCATGCAAAACAAAGTCGATGTCGCCGTGATGATTGGCAGTGGCGTTCCCGAAACCTTGCGTGCGCTGGGTCAGAAGGCTTGCTGGGTGGTGTTGCTCAATGGTGAGCAGCGCGGCACGGCGTTCGCCAGTCGCGATGAAGCGGAGGAGTGCAGGGCTGCCTGGCAGGCGCTGTTGCGCCTGGAGCAGTCAGACAGCCTGCATTGACGCCGACTCAGTTCGCTTGATGCAGGCGTTGGTTAAGTTCATCCACGGCAATCGCCCATTCGGCATCGTCGCGAAGCTCTTCCTTGAGAAAACTCGCTTGTTGCGCCGACCAGAACGGTGCATCGATGAGCTTCACGTCTTCAGGCAATGGATGGGCAACGATAAACGCATCGATGGCGTCTGGGGTTGAATCCAGGCCCAATTGTTCAAACAGGGTTTCAAGGGTGGGGATTGGCGCGTCCATTTGGTTCTCCATGCAGGGTGGTCGTTATGCATGGGAGGGTTGTGGCGCAGCAGAGTTCTATCGGATCTCAGGAATTCAGGGCCCCGTCGTCCACGGCAGTCTTTAGCGCCTTGGCGGCGTCCTTGGCGGCGATGGCAGCCGCGTCGACGGTTTTGAACCAGCGGTCTTTTTCCACCTGATGGGTGGTGACAGTGGTCAGCGGAGGCTTGGCCCGCATAATGATCACTGCTTGAAACTCACCGTCTACTTCCCTTGCGTCGCCATGGATGAAAAATTCGCCGATATCAAATTCCGTCACGTAGAGCCTTCCCTTGGAGATAACTGCACTGGAGAAACCTGGCCCGCAGGGCACAAACTTCAGTGGACGGGCCAGTATGGCAGTTGTTGCGGGTCGGCGGCGCAGTTAAGTTATCGGGCGGACGAAACGACCGCTCCATGGTGAGCTTGCAACTGGGCTTCTAGTTTCTTGGCCAGTTCACAAGCCTTGACATGGCCGCTGCGAAAGCCTTTTATTTGGCCGCTGAGCACTTCACGGATGTGGAAGAAGTTTTTACCGGCAGGTACAACCTGGTAAAGAACCGGGTCCGAGTACCCCTCGAAGCCGCCCAAGCGGTAGTATTGAGCCTCGCCCTGGCATGATGAACGGGTGTGCGAAGACATCGCATTGTAGGTTGATCGTTGCATGGCCTGCTCCTTTCGATCGCTCCGGTTGACTTGATTGCAACGTTTTGGGTGGTTTTGATTGGTGCTGCTGTTTTAGTATTGTCGTCGGCGATCTGCGCCTGGTTCCATGACAGCGTGCTTATTTGCGCTTGCGTGTCGGAAAACTGCATTTTTAACTGGGTTATTCTCTGAAGTGGGTCGGTCCGTATTCTCTGGCCGTTGAACCTGTGATCTCCTGTGGTGCCTGATGACCTTGCACAAGGTCCATCGCGTACGTCTGTACTGGTCTTATGGCGCGGCAGTGGGTTCTTCTTCAGTTTTTTTCAAAGAATGAGTGATGTGATCGTGCCGTAATGGCCGTTTTTTTGTGCTGCCCGCTCTGGCGGACAGCGCTCTTTTTGATGTGGGGGCGTTTCCTTGGCAGTCAGTAATCTGGATATGCACGCGTTGTTCGTGCTGGGTGATTTGCGCGCAAAGTTGGTCAAACAGTTTCAGTCCCGTTTCGTTTACATTACTGAGCAGACGCCGGAAGGTATCTACATCGCCGAGATCGACACCGAGGCGGCGTTGGTCGTGGACGACAAGCCCCGCCTGGAACTCAAAGTTGGCGATCACTTCCGCGCAGCGGTATTGCCCAGCCGTGAAGGTGGCAAATTCGAACTGAAGTTCCGCGATATCAAGTTGACCGTCTATGGCCTGGGTGACTACGCCTTTGTCTCCTCGGCCGAAGGCCAGGGCATTGTGTTCAAGGAAGGCCACAGCGTGATGCTGGTGTTTGCCGCCAACGAGCAACTGCAGGAAGGCCTGACCAAGACCCTGAAAGCCGTGACCGGCAAGGCCGCCAAATGGCGCAAGGGTGAACTGGTGACTTTCAAGGCCAGCGAATAACCATCAAATTCCGCGAACACCCGTTATCTCCCGGAACCTCTACTACAGTTGAGTTGACTTAACTATTCAGAGGCTTCGCGCTTACGCAGCAAAGCCGTCCGCTGTCTGCTGCGATATCGCGAGGTGCAAGGGCATGAAAGGATTGAGAACGCTGTTGGCTGCATCCGTGACAGCCTTGAGTCTGTCCGTGGCCGCACTGCCGGTTTCGGCCGCCGAGACGCCGATACACTTTGCCGATTTGAACTGGGAAAGCGGCAGCCTGATCACCGAGGTACTTCGGGTGATTGTCGAAAAGGGCTACGACTTACCGACCGACACCTTACCGGGCACCACCATCACCCTGGAAACCGCCCTAGCGAAGAACGACATCCAAGTGATCGGCGAAGAGTGGGCCGGCCGCAGCCCGGTGTGGGTCAAGGCTGAAGCCGAAGGTAAAGTGGTCGGCCTGGGCGATACGGTCAAAGGCGCAACCGAAGGTTGGTGGGTGCCGGAATACGTGGTCAAGGGCGACCCAGCCAAAGGCATCAAGCCTCTCGCGCCGGAACTCAAGAGCGTGAAGGACCTGGCGCGCTACAAGGACGTCTTCAAGGACCCGGAATCCCCGGGCAAGGGGCGCTTTCTCAACAGCCCTATCGGCTGGACCTCGGAAGTGGTCAACAAACAGAAGCTCAAGGCCTACGGTCTGGACGACAGTTATGTGAACTTCCGCAGTGGCTCGGGCGCGGCACTGGATGCCGAGATCGCTTCGTCGATCCGCCGGGGCAAACCGGTGCTGTTCTACTACTGGTCGCCGACGCCGTTGATGGGGCGCTACAAGTTGATCCAGCTGGAAGAGCCACCGTTTGATGCCGAGGCGTGGAAGACGCTTACGGATGCGGATAATCCTGATCCAAAACCAACACGCTCGCTGGCATCCAAGTTGAGCATCGGGGTGTCGACGCCGTTCCAGAAGGAGCATCCGCAGATTGCGCAGTTCTTTGAGAAGGTCGAGTTTCCGATTGAGCCGCTGAACAAAGCCTTGGCGACCATGAGTGAAAACCACTCGGCGCCACGGGAAGTGGCCCAGGTGTTTCTGAAGGAACATCCGCAGGTGTGGAAGGCTTGGTTGACCGAGGATGTGGCGCAGAAGGTTGAAGCCAGTCTGAAATAACAGTGCGCATGTACTGTAGGAGCCCGGCTTGCCGGCGATGGTGTTTATCGGACGCCATCGCCGGCAAGCCGGGCTCCTGCGTTCAGGTGTTTAGAACCTGGTTTGTACTGCCAGCTCGAATGTCCTTGGCGCACCCAGGTAGTAAGCAGGCGACACATGCGCAAACTCGGCATACACCTCATTCGTCAAGTTGCGTACCCGGCCCGTCACCGAGGTATGCGAGTCCACTTTGTAGCGCAGGAACGTGCCGAACAGCGTGTAGGCCGGCACCGTCTGGGTGTTGGCGTTATCTGCGTACACCTCGGCCACATAACGCGCATCCACGCCCCCTTGCCAATCCTCGGCAAAATCATAGGTCAGCCACAGGTTCCCCACGCGCTTGGGCACGTTGGTTGGCGTATTGCCTTTGCGTGAGACCACCGCGCCACTGGCGATTTTCTCGTTGAAGTCGTCGTACTCGGCGTCGACCCAGGCGAAGTTACCCTCCGCCAGCAACCTTGGCGTGATGCGTAACGAACTGGCCAACTCGATGCCTTTGGATGACTGTGCGCCGACCGGAATGCTGTTAGTCGGGTCCTGCGGATCGGTCACGGCAAAATCCTTACGCTCGATCTTGTACGCGGCCACGGTGGCCGAGCCACGGCCGTCCAGGTAATCGAACTTGCTGCCCACTTCCCACTGTTTGCCCGTCGAAACATCAAACACTTGCGTGGTGGTGTTCGGCTGCTCGGCGGCGGTGCTGTATTGCACATACACATTGGCCGACGGGATGAACTGGTAAGTCAGGCCGACGCGGCCGGTTACCGGCTCCCAGCTGCGCTTGAAGTGGCGGGGATTGGTCGCGGTGATCGCACGGTGGTTGGTGACGTCCAGGTCGATAGCGTCGTAACGCAGGCCGGTAAGCAGCGAAAGTTTGTCGGTGAGCCCCAGGCGGTTCTCCACGAACACAGCTTTGGTGGTGACCTCGTTGGTCTTGTCCTTGCCGAACTTCTCGCGGGTTCGCGGGATGTCGTAGAAGTGCCCGGGATCGAAGTTGTCTGGATTCACTGTACTGTTGCCTGGCACATTCCATGGGGTATTGGTGGTGCTGTTGACCTTGTATTCGGAACCGCCAGACCACGTGGTCGACAATCCGAACATACTGTCATCGTGGCGCAGTTCGAACTGGTTGCCGTTCTGTTCGCCTTGATGACGTACCTGATAGGCCGTCGAGCGGTTCACCGCGCTGTTGTCGGCGTTGTACTGATAGGTTTCCAGGTTGCGGTAATCGCGTTGGCTGTCCAGGTGGTAGAGGGTGTTTTTCAGGCTGGTGCTGTCGTTGAGGCGGTAGTCGATGATCGAGCGCGCCCAGATCGTGCGCTGTTCGTAGCGACCGTCAGCAACGTTGTAGTTGTTGAAGCGGTTGTGCTTGTCGATCTTCAGCTCGCCCACCTTGGGGTTGAGCACCGGCGTGCCCCAGTAGGGACTGTCTTCATGCTCATCCTGGTATTCCAGCGCCAGGGTGTGAGACAGGTTGGGCGTGAGGTCGCTGAGCAGGGAAAACGCCAGGCTCCAGGCCTCGCGCTGGTCGCGGTCGATGTAGCTGTGATTGGTGTTGCGGCTTACATCCAGGCGCGCGTAGTGCTGCACATCGGCGCCGGGTTCGGTCAGGGCGTGATTGACACCAAACGCCATGCCGGCGGTGTCATAGCTGCCATAGGTGAGCTGGCCTTCGGCGGCCTGTTCCTCGCGGGTGGCCAGTTTGGTCACGTAGTTGAGCGAACCGCCCACGGAGCCGGCACCGTTGATCAAGGAGGAGGGGCCGCCTACCAGCTCCACCCGGTCATAGATCCATGCATCCACCGGCCGGGCCAGGCCGGTCGCCACATTGATCCCGTTGAACATCTGGGTGATCTGGCTGCTGGTAAAGCCACGGTAGGAGACAAACCCGCCAAATCCTGGCGGGGCGCTGGCATTGACGCCAGGCAAGGTGTTGGCGGCGTCGCGGAAGGTCTTGGCGCCGCGGCGCTCGATGTCATTGCGGTTGGCGATAGCCACCGACGCCGGGGTTTCGCGCACACTCAAGCCCAAGCGCGAGGCCATGCCGCTTGATTGATCCAGGGCCAGGCCAGGCTCGGCGGTTTGTTCGCCATCAATGGTGGTGGGAGCCAATTCAAGGGCCCAGGCGCAGACGGGCAGGCAGCCGAATAGGCCCGCCAACAGGGGTAGATGTTTCATGGTTGAATCCTGAAAAACTTGGCTTGAAAACAACGCACAACCGCCCGTACTTCCTTGCGGAAACGGTGGTCAGTGCAGATCGGAAAGCGAAGGAATCAGGCGAAAACAGGCGGTGCGCGCGGATTAGCCGCAGGCCAGGTGAAGCGGGCAGGGATGTCAGCAGCCAGGACAATGGCCGGCGGTGGCGCATGGGGCTGTGGCAACACCGCCACATTCAGGCTTGAACTCAGCGCTGGGCCCATGCCGCCTGTGGAACACAGCGGGCAACCAAACGCCTTGGACAGCGTTGGCAGGTTACGTTCAGTGGAGTTGGACGGCTTGGGCGCCTGGGTGCGCGGGTCCACTGTACAAAACTGGCCGCCGATGCCATTGAGCTGCATCCCGACCATCTGCCCATGACCGATACTGCAGGCGAACACATTGAACAGGACGCAGCAATAAAGCATCCAGGCAATGAGCGAGCGGTCGGCACGGGCGATTTTCATGGGGCGGCACTTTACCATCAGCCGCCGACGAAATGCCTGCAAAAAATCACCAGGCGACTATCCTCTTTCGCACCTTTTACGGGAGAGCCAGCCATGAGCTTTGTTGTCGCACGATGGATTGTCGGCATTTTCACCTTCATCAGCATGGTGCATTTGTACTGGGCTGCGGGCGGCAAACTCGGCTTCCAGGCCGCTATCCCCCAACTGCCCGGCGAATTCGCGCGTGGGCCGAAACCTGCGTTCAAACCCTCGGCGCTGGCTACGTTTCTGGTTGCCCTGGGGTTGGTGGGCATTGCGCTGATGGTGTGTTTGCGTGCCGGGCTGTATTTCTCGGCGGTGTCCCACGGGGCCTTGCAATGGGGGATCAGCGCGATTTCGGTGGTGATGTTTGCCAGGGCGATTGGGGATTCGGAGTTGGTGGGGCTTTTCAAGAAGGTCGGTGGTTCGCGGTTTGCGAGGTTGGATACGTATTTTTATTCACCGTTGTGTCTGGTGTTGGGGGTGGGGTTGTTGGTGGTGGCGTGGGGGTGAGGGGGGCTAACGCAGCGTTTGTAAAAAGCTAGAAGAAGAAAAACAGGCCTGTTCGGTCCGCTCGCCATAAGGGACTCATTTGCCTTGGCGAGCGGGGTTGCTGTAAATGGGCTCGGGCGCTCGCTTTCAACTTTTAGACTTGGTCGTGTTGTAGTACCGCTCTAAACAAGTCAAAAGAATTTGTATGAATTTTCTCTGGTCAGTTACAGGCGCGCTGAAGTAGGTTGCCATATTTTTAAAAACTTCATCAAAGTCATCATTTATAGCTAGGTAGTGTGTGATCGACGTAATGAACCACTCTTGCTCGGCCCTGCTGTAATCTAAAAATTCTGGCTTGGTCAATTCATCAAGAAGCTCGGTGAGTTCTTTCTCGTTATTTATGTCTTTTGATGCGATGAGTTTTTCTCGCTCAAAGTCATCCGTGTTTTCAATGTCGTAGGTGAACAGTAGTCCACGGATTATTGACATGCTCGGCTTGTTTGTCATTTTTTAGTCATTTCTCTGTGTATGCGGTTTTCGGTTTACCTTGGTTATTTAATATCACTCTTGCTTTACGCTGCTGACTATATTCCATACTGGTTCTGGAATATCCTTCACCAATTATTTTGCCCATGTCCATTGGTTGTAACGATGCTGCGAGTCCATTTCTTCTAAAAATAAGCTGGGCTCTATATATCGAGTTTAACTGATCCCTGTGGCTGAGATAATGCGTTGCGGCGGGCGGATATTTAGGTTCCCCTACGTTCGGCCCAGATGTGTAACGCTCAATAGTTCCTGTCGTCGGGTTTCTTGCGGTGTTCAAACGTTCGAGTTGAGACGCGAGTGTAGTCTGTGCTCCGTGTTTCTCTAGAAAGTGTGCTCCTGGCGTCGCCTTCTCCAATTCGTCTAGGCGCCTATATGCGTTCGCCTCAGCAAGCTCATCAATTCTTTCCTGACGCTTAGCACGCGTCAGTTGCGGTAAAGTGGGCTCTCCGTCGTTGACGCTTGGCGAAGAGCGTTGAGAGATGGCGCCTTGTTTGCAACCATCTCCACCAGGACATGAGCTCAATCCTAACGGGTCAACCCATCCGGTAGGATTAGGTGCGTACTGGTACGCATTGATCCCACCCGCCAGTTTCACCGGGTCCGGTGTCAGGTATCGACCAATATCCGGATTGTAGTAGCGATGACGGTTGTAGTGCAGCCCACTTTCTTGGTCGAAGTATTGGCCTTGGAAACGAAGCGGATTGTCCACTTTTCCTATGTCGAGACGGCTGATTTCGCCGTAGGCGCGGTAGTGCGCGGACCAGACGATTTCGCCGTTGGTATCGGTGAGTTCCTGCGGGGTGCCGAGGTGGTCGAGTTGGTAGTGGTAGGGCTTGGTTTCCTTTGGACCAAAGCCTTCCAGCAGCGCCAATGGCCGGAAGCTGTCGGGCTCGTAGAGGTAACTGCGGTGGCGATCCGTCTGGTGTTCGGCGATGAGTCTGTCGCCTTGCCAGAAAAACTCGGTAGTTGTGCTATCAACGGTCTTGCTGATGCGCCGCCCAAACGGGTCGTAGCGATAGCTGGCGGTCTGGCCGTTGGGTTTTTTGATGCCGATCAGGCGGTGCTGGCAGTCGTAGCGGTATTCAGTAACGAGTTGATGGCCTTTGCCACGCCGTTCGCGGATAAGGTTGCCGAAGGCGTCGTAGTCGTAATGGTGGTCGCCTTGGATCATCAGGCGGTTGCCGGCCACGATGTCGGGGCCGGGGCGGTTTTGCATGAGCAGGTTGCCGGCGGGGTCGTGGCCGAAGCGTTCTTGCTCGCCTTGCGAGTGGTTGGCCCGGGTGAGGCGGTTTAGCGGATCGTAGTGGTAGTGGTGGTCGCCTTTGTGGGTGTCGAGCAGGCGGGTGAGGTTGCCGGATTTGTCGTAGTCGTAGTGGCGTTGGTAGAGGGTGTGTTGCTGTTGGGTAACGGCGTGGGCGTGCAGGCGTTGTTGATCGTCGTAGTGGTAGTGGCTGATCAGTTGGCCTTGTTGGCGTTGGTGTTCCTGACCGGCCTTGAACAGGTGGGAGGTAAGGGTTTCACAGTTCAGTTCGACGGTGACTAGGTGGCCGCCTTTGCCGTGGTTGAACGCCACCCGATTGCTGTCGGGCAGGCGTAGGTTTTGCAGTTGGCCGCAGGCGTCGTAGCCATAGCGCAGCGTGCCCCAGCCTTGGTGTTCGGCGGTGAGACGGTTTTGGCTGTCGTACTCGTAGGCCAACGCCCAGTGGCCATCTTCGACGCTTAGGAGATTGCCTTGACGGTCGTAGGTGTAATCGACATGGTTGCCGTCGGGCAGGGCTTTTCTTACGAGCCGTCCGACATAATCGCGCTCGTAGTGGGTAACCAGCTGACTACCGTCATCGCCATGCTCGGTCTTTTCCTGCAGGTTGCCGTTGAGGTCGTAGAGGTAAGCAGTGCGCTGGCCGTCAAAGCCGGTTTCCTGTTGGATCAGGCCATTGGTGTGATACTGGAGTCGGTAGGTTTCGCCCACCTCATTTTCGATCTCGGTCAGCAATAACCGCACATTGTCGTAACGGTATTTGATCTGAGTGCCATCGGCGTTGATGCGCCGGCTGATCAGGTGCAGGCCATCGGCGTATTCGTAGCGAGTGACGTGGCCGAGTTCATCGCGTTCGGAGGTGATTTTTCCGTACGCGTTGTAGGTATATTTACGCGTATCACCGCTCGGCAAGACGATTTGGACTAATCGTCCTACGTGGTTCCACTCAAATTGCGTGAGCGCGCCGTGTTCGTCTTCCAGGCTGATTTTTCGCCCGAGATCGTCATAGCGGTAGCGCTTGACTCCGCCATTCGGCAACTGCTCTTCAAGCAATTGCCCGTGCTCATTCCAGACCAGTCGGTGACAGCTGTGATCCGGCAGCCAAACCTGCGTCAGTTGTCCGCGTTTGTTGTAGCTGTAGTCAGTAGCGTTGCCGTCAGGATCGGTCCTACGCGTAACGTCGCCCTGGTCATTACGCTCATACTTCCAAACCGCTTCACCACGCCGCACAACCCGTACGAACCCATTGTCATGCTCGTAGGTCGTCGGCTCATCATTCCCCCGAAACAACGCCACCAAACGCCCAGCTTCGTCGTACTGGTAGGCCGTGATCGCCCCCAACGGATCTTGCTCAACCGTCAGCCGGCCTTTCTCATCGTAGGATTTGAAGTGCTCAGCACCGTCAGGATCCACCCGCTGCACCAGCCGCGCCCGCTGGTCATGCACATAGACTTCCTGGCTGCCATCGGCGTT
>NZ_AYTD01000018.1 GCF_000503215.1 Pseudomonas canadensis
TGCTCTACCAACTGAGCTATTCCCGCAAATGGCGTCCCCTAGGGGACTCGAACCCCTGTTACCGCCGTGAAAGGGCGGTGTCCTAGGCCACTAGACGAAGGGGACACACAACTGAAACACATGGTGTGTATTTCAGTGTCCAGAGGTTAGATCCGAAGATCATGCCCTGGTTTCACTCAGTGCCGCCCGAGAGCCACACTGCTTAAACTTGGAGCGGGAAACGAGACTCGAACTCGCGACCCCGACCTTGGCAAGGTCGTGCTCTACCAACTGAGCTATTCCCGCATATTGGCGTCCCCTAGGGGACTCGAACCCCTGTTACCGCCGTGAAAGGGCGGTGTCCTAGGCCACTAGACGAAGGGGACACACGTACAACATTCACTACTTAGCTGCGTTTCGCTGTGTGCTTTACGCGTTAAGTGGCGCGCATTCTATGGATGGATTGAAAGGTCGTCAACCCCCAAGGATAAATTTATTAAAATCAATGACTTCGACCTGCTTTCAGGGCCTGAAGGCGAATTGTGCGTGTCCGGGCTTTGACGCCTATATTCTGGCGCCCGACAAGACGCTATAGTTCGCTCCAGCAAATGATGGCAATGTGCATCCATGCAGGGAGCGCCTATCTATATATAGAAGCAAACTACCCGGGCAACTGGTCGATCAGTCCTATCCGCCGGATGGCCCAGTCACTACACTCCACTGTAAACCCTATAAAGAGGTCACACCGGTGACACCACTCATGATCACCCTGCTGGTAATAGCCGGGATCGTAATACTGATCGCCATTGGCTACATGAACCACGTGGTGGAAAACAACAAGCTGGAAAAGAAGCGCACCGAGATCGAGCTTAACGATCGCCTGCGTCGCTGCGGTGAAATCACCGAGACCTTCCCCGGCCAGTTGATGACCCCGGCGCTCAAACTGTTGATGACCCGCCTGGAACTCAACGTCAACCAGCGCCTGTTGAACCTCAACAAAGGCAGCGCACCGCTCAAGGCTCGCATCGCCGAGCTGAATACGCTGGTGGCCCAAGGCGAATCGATCCCGGTGAACAATCCGCCCGCGCCGATCCAGACCGAAGCCAAGGCAAAGGATGTGCGCTTCCTGCTCGAAGCCCTGCACGGCCAGGTCACACGCGCCGCCCAGGACGGTTTCCTGCCGGCCAACGAGGCCAAGCACTGGATCCGGGAAATCCGCCATATCCTGGTGTTGCTGCACATCGAGTTCTTCAACAACCTCGGCCAGCACGCCTTGCAACAAGGCCAGCCGGGCCAGGCACGCCTGGCGTTCGAGCGTGGCGTGCAATACCTGCGTAAACAGCCGGAGCCAGTGATCTACAGCGCACAGCTGCAACAACTGGAAGCCCAGCTTGCCCGCGCCAACTCCACGGTGCTGACCAACAGCAAGCCCGCCGAAGACGAGGTCAACGAACTGACCGAAGGCCTCAAAGTGGTGGATGCCGACGCCGAGTGGAAGAAGAAAGTCATCTACGACTGATTGCGCGGTAGTTGGGCGGGCCTGTGGTGAGCGGGCTTGCTCCGCGCTGGGCTGCGCAGCGGCCCTAAAACCTAACCCCCCGATCTGTCTGCCAGAACGAGGGGTTTTTATTGGGGCTGCTACGCAGCCCAGTGCGGGGCAAGCCCGCTCACTACAAGACCAGGTCTGTACAAACAACCTACCGCTTCACAAGATGCCATCACTTTGCATCTATCCCCCCGCCCCCGACTAGCGTAAAAAAGTGCCCCTTACTCCGTGAAGTCAGAGGCCTGTTATGCCTGTCGCCGTCATTGATGGACAACCGCTGCACTACTTGGACCAGGGCACCGGCCCGGTCGTACTGCTGGGCTCAAGCTACCTGTGGGACGCCGACATGTGGGCGCCGCAGATCGAAGCGCTGTCGCAACAATACCGTGTGATCGTGCCCGAGCTGTGGGGCCATGGTGAATCCGGTGCATTGCCCGCGCAAACCCATTCCCTGGACGACCTCGCGCGCCAAGCCCTGGCCCTGCTCGACCAGCTGGATATCCCAGCGATCAACCTGGTGGGGCTCTCGGTCGGCGGGATGTGGGGCGCACGCCTGGCACTGCTGGCGCCCGAGCGGATCAACAGCTTGGTGCTGATGGACACCTACCTGGGCGCCGAGCCCGAGGCCACGCGCCAGTATTACTTCTCGCTGTTCAAGATGATTGAAGACGCCGGTGCCATCCCCGAGCCGTTGCTGGATGTGGTCGCGCCGATCTTCTTCCGTCCGGGTATCGACCGCGAATCAGCGCTGTACCAGGATTTCCGCCGGCAACTGCAGGGTTACTCGAAAGAACGTCTGTTGCAGAGCATCGTGCCCTTGGGTCGATTGATCTTCAGTCGCGAAAACGTACTGAAGCAACTGCCGCGACTGGACGCCGACACCACGTTGCTGATGTGCGGCGAGCAGGACAAACCGCGCCCTCCCGCCGAGTCCAAGGAGATGGCGGGCCTGATCGGTTGCAGCCTGATCCTGATTCCCGAAGCCGGCCATATCAGCGCCAGGGAAAACCCGGACTTCGTCAACGAAGCCCTGCTGACCTTCCTCGCCAACAACGCCTGACCACCCTCCCCTGTGGTCGTTGCCAACGCGCGGCGATCACAGGCGGAAGTGCCCCACCATGCCCTTGAGTTCCGCGCCTAACTGCGCCAGTTGAATGCTCGACGCGGCGTTGCCTTGCATGCTCAGCGCCGACTGATCGGCACTGGCGCGGATGCTGGTGACGCTGCGATTGATCTCTTCGGCCACCGAACTTTGCTCCTCGGCCGCCGCGGCAATCTGCTGGTTCATCTGCTGGATCAGCGACACTGCCACTGCGATGCTGCCCAAGGCACTTTCGGTTTCCAGGGCATCGCTTACCGCCAGCTTCACCAACTCCCCGCTTTGCTGGATCTGCTGCACAGATGATTGCGCAGCGCTGCGCAAGGTGCTGACCAGTCGTTCGATCTCCTCGGTGGATTGCTGGGTACGCTTGGCCAAGGCCCGTACTTCATCGGCGACCACCGCAAAACCTCGGCCCTGCTCGCCGGCGCGGGCGGCTTCGATGGCGGCGTTAAGGGCCAGCAGGTTGGTCTGTTCGGCCACGCTTTTGATCACACTCAACACGGTGCCGATATTTTGAATTTCAGCGCTCAGGCTCTCGATGCTGGCGCTGGCAGAGGTGCTGGATGTGGCCAGCAATTCAATGCGCTGCAAACTCTGGCGCACCACCTGTTGGCCGCTGTCGACTTTATCATCTGCCGTCTGTGCGGCTTGCGCGGCCTCTTCGGCGTTGCGAGCCACGTCGTGCACGGTGGCAGTCATCTGGTTCATCGCCGTGGCGACCTGTTCGGTTTCTTCTTTCTGGCTGCTGACCTCGACGTTGGTCTGCTCGGTGACACTGGACAATGAATGCGCCGAACTGGCCAGTTGCTCGATACCGGCTTGCAGGCCTCTGACCATTTGGCTCAGGCCATTACCCATCTGTTGCATCGCCTGCATCAACTGGCCGATTTCATCACGACGGCTGACCTCCATGCGCCCGCTCAAATCGCCGGCGGCAATCTGCTGGGCCACGGCAATCACGCTGCGCAGCGGCGCGACGATCAAGCGGGTGATCACCCAGGCCGCAATCAAACCCACCAACAACGCCAAGGCCGAAGAGCCGATGATCAGCATTGCGCTTTTCTTCAACTGCGCCTGCATCGACTGGTCTTCGGCGTCGTAGGCCTGGTTGACCCGGCTGACGACCTGTTCCGCCCTATCATGCAGCTGCTTGTAGACCACCTTTTCCTGGGCCAGCAGCCCGGTGTACTCGCCGAGTTTTTCACTGAACGCGGCGATATGCCCGGAAACTTCATTGAGCACGGTCTGGTAGCCGGAGTCCTTGACTGAGGTCTTCAGTTGCTCGACCTGGGCAAGAGCCTGGTCAGCCTGCTCGATCTTGCCCTGCTCTGCGTCGTCTTGATCGGCCTTGCGGCTCTGGTCGAGCCGCACATGGGCTTCATTCATTGCTTGCAGCATCAGGCGCGACACCTGGCTGACCTGCCCCGCCTGCTCGATAAACTCAGCGCCTTCCTTGCCCTGGCTTTCCTTCAAGCCATAGGCACCGTCGTCCGCCAGCCCGGCCTGCAACACGTCGAGGTTATTGGCCACACTGGACACCGACCAACTGGCCATTTCCAACGCCAGGTCTTTGGTCTGGGTCAATTCGACAAACTCATCGAACGCCTTGCGGTAGGCCTCCAAGGCCTGTTCGACATCGGTCATCACCGGCACGTTGGCCGCCGACTGGGACTTGAGACTGGTCGCGAGAGCCGCCAGGGCATCGACGCTTTCGTGCAGGGCGTCAACGGCCTTGGGGTCGGCATGCAACGCGTAGTCCTGCTCGATCAGGCGCACCTTGAGCAAGCCGCTGTTAAGCGACGACATGGCCTTGAGCCCTTCGAAACGCTGGCCAACGGTTTGCAGGGACCACACACCGATCGCCGCGACCAAGGCCGTCAGCAGCAATACCAGGGTGAAACCCAAGCCCAGTTTTTTCGCCATACCGAGGTTGGCGAATTGTCGTTGCACGGCCGAAATCATTGCACTTGAATCCTCTTGCAATGGCGGTTGCCATCAAGCCCGGTTTACACAGGCGAGATTCGCAACCACAAGGCACTGAACACAAGTCGTTGGCGCCACAATAATGGCAAAAAGCTACACGCCCGTCGTTTTCAGAATGGTCGAGGTCGATCTGGCGGGCCCCATGGCGCGGAACAACGCCAAGGCCCGTTGATCATCGGCATAGGCCACGTTGATGCGCAACCACTCACTGGGCTCGCTGGTTGGACTGAATAGCGCTCCCGACGACAACAAAACCCCGAGCCTGCGGGCACATGCCTGCAACCGCGATGGATCGCCTGCCCTTGGTCGCGCCCACAAAAACATGCCGCCAGCAGGTGCGGCGAACACCTCCCACTCCTCGTCCTCCAGCACCTGCAGCGTAGCCGTCATTTGCGTATTCAGCCGCTTGCGCAAGCGCTGTACCCATTTGCGATAAGTGCCATTAGCCAGCAGCGTGGCCACCACCGATTCGGCGAAGCGTGAGGTGCCAAAACCGGTCAGGGTCTTGAGGCTGGCCAACTGCGCGATGATCGCGGCGCTGGCACTCAGGTAACCCACGCGCAAGGCACTGCTCAAGGTCTTGGAAAAGCTGGCGACGTAGATCACCCGATCATCATGGGGTAACGCCGAAAGGCGCGTACAACTGGGGTGCTGCAGGTCGCCGAGGACATCCTCTTCGATGATCAGGAAGTTGTCGCGCTGCGCCAGCGCCAGCAAACGCTCGCCCACGGTACGACTCAAGCTGGAGCCGGTGGGATTGTGATACAGGCTGTTGACGAATAGGCACTTGGGCCGATGCTGCTGCAGCAGCGCTTCCAGCGCCGGAATGTCAGGGCCACCAGGCGTTCGCGGCACTTGCAGCAATTGCACGCCGTGGAAGCCTAATTGCCAATAGAGGTTGCCGTACCCGGGTGTTTCGACCACCACGCAGTCGCCGGCCTTGAGCAACGTGCGTATCAGCAGGTCCTGGGCATGGCTCGCGCCCGCTGTGATGAGGATACGGTCCTGGTGGGCGGCAATGTGGATTCGACTCAGACGCTTGAACACTTGCTCGCGCAGCGCCGGCAACCCCAATGGCGTGCTGTAATTGAACAGGCCGGCGGTGTCGGTTCGAGTGACTTCACGAATCGCGTAACTGATGTCATCGCTTTCACGCCAGGCATCGGGCAACCAACCGCAGCCCAGCTTCAACTCGCCCAGCGGACTATCGACGAAGGCGCCCCACTCCCGCTCCGCGCCTTCATACCACTGGCCCTCATACAACGTTGACGGCTGGGCCACGCTGAAACCCGAACCGTGCTTGGAAACCAGCAATCCCTGGGCGACCATCCGCTCGAACGCCTCGATCACGCTGGATTGGCTGAGCAGGTTATCGAGGGCCACCTGTCGAACGGACGGTAAGCGTGTGCCGGGGCTCACCCCACTCATGCGAATCCATTGCGCCACAGCGCTGATAATTTGCTGCACCACCGGTACAAGGGCTTGTCGATCGATCCCTAAATCCATGCGCCACTCACTTCAACTGACTGATATTCAACCCAGAACAGTTAAGCACAGAAGCGCATTTCGACCGCGCGCCAAGTCTTATTAAAGTATTGATTTTATTGAATTATTTACCTATTGATACACATTCTGACAGGGCACGGTGCCAGCTATGGAAACGCCCCACACCCCCCCAAACCTTTTCGAATGAAGGGCGGCGTGAGGTCCTAGATAGCGGTCGCACCACCGTCCACCGCCAAAGCTTGGCCTGTGGTAAATGCGGCGCCATCACTGCACAGGTATAGGACCGCGCTGGCGATTTCCTCGACCTTGCCGATGCGCCCGACCGGGTGCATGGCGGCGGCAAATTCAGCCTTGCGTGGGTCGGCCTCATAGGCGCGCCGGAACATATCGGTATCGATCACCGCCGGGCAGACTGCGTTGACGCGGATTTTCTTCTTCGCATACTCGATGGCCGCCGATTTGGTCAGGCCGATCACCGCATGTTTGGAGGCCGCATAAATGCTCATCTTCGGCGCAGCCCCCAGGCCCGCGACCGAGGCGGTGTTGACAATGGCGCCGCCGCCCTGGGCCAACAACAGCGGCAACTGGTGCTTCATGCACAACCACACGCCTTTGACGTTAACGCCCATGATTGCGTCGAACTCATCCAGGCTGCCATCGGCCAGCTTGCCCTTTTCGATCTCGATCCCGGCGTTATTAAATGCATAGTCCAGGCGACCATAGGCGGCGATGGTCTGGGCCATCAATTGCTGCACTTGCGCCTCCAGCGTGACGTTGCAACGCACAAACAGCGCTTCGCCACCCGCCTGGTGGATCAGGGCGACGGTGCCTTCGCCGCCCACCGCGTCCAAGTCGGCAACCACGACCTTCAAGCCTTCGGCGGCGAACGCCAACGCGGTGGCGCGGCCAATACCGGCAGCGGCGCCGGTCACCAGGGCGACCTGGCCGGAAAACGTCATGCTCATAGAAGATGTCCTGTGGGAGAAAATAGCCGTGGGTCGAGTCTAGCCAACGTCGCCTTGGACGCGTCAGCACTATCAAACCGCCGGTTGGCGCTGCATGGATCGCAGTGATAAGAGACATAGGTCAACTATCAACACCACCTATCGACCGGCATTCGCGCTCTCGGTGAACCTTGCTCCCTACCCGTTGAAGGTCTATCACTTCAGGTTCATTTCCAGAAGAGTCGCTGCCATGACCGCCCAGACCAACCGCCAGTTCCTGCTCGCCAAGCGCCCGGTCGGCGCAGCCACCCGGGACACCTTCACTTATCAGGAAGTCCCGGTGGGCACGCCCCAGGAGGGCCAGGTGCTGGTGCGCAACGAATACCTGTCCCTCGACCCAGCCATGCGCGGCTGGATGAATGAAGGCAAGTCCTACATTCCGCCTGTCGGCATCGGTGAGGTAATGCGCGCACTGGGTGTGGGAGAGGTGATTGCGTCAAACAACCCGAAATTCTCTGTCGGCGACTACGTCAACGGCGCCCTTGGCGTGCAGGATTATTTCCTGGGCGAGCCACGTGGCTTCTACAAGGTTGATCCGAAACTGGCGCCTTTGCCGCGCTATCTGTCCGCGCTGGGCATGACCGGCATGACCGCCTACTTTGCGCTGCTGGAAACGGGTGCGCCCAAGGCCGGCGAAACCGTGGTGATCTCCGGCGCGGCGGGCGCCGTGGGCAGCATTGCCGGGCAGATCGCCAAGCTCAAGGGTTGCCGCGTGGTGGGCATTGCCGGCGGCGCCGACAAGTGCAAGTTCCTGATAGATGAATTGGGCTTCGACGCCGCCATCGACTACAAAAGCGAAGACGTGCCCGCTGCCCTCAAGCGCGAGTGCCCCAAGGGCGTGGACGTGTATTTCGATAACGTCGGCGGCGATATTCTCGACGCCGTCCTCAGCCGCCTGGCACTGAAGGCCCGCGTGGTCATCTGTGGCGCCATCAGCCAGTACAACAACAAGGAAGCCGTGAAAGGTCCGGCCAACTACTTGTCACTGCTGGTCAATCGCGCGCGCATGGAAGGGTTCGTAGTGATGGACCACGCCGCAGGCTTCGCCGCTGCCGGGCAGGAAATGGCCGGCTGGATGGCCCAAGGCAAACTCAAGAGCAAAGAAGATATCGTGGAGGGGCTGGAGACGTTCCCAGAGACGTTGATGAAGCTGTTCAACGGCGAGAATTTCGGCAAGTTGGTGCTGAAGGTCAACTGACCCCCAGCTTATGTAGGAGCCGGCTTGCCGGCGATGAGGCCCTTGAGCATTGATCTCAAGGCCGCTATCGCCGGCACGCCGGCTCCTACAGGGGGTGTTGTTCAGGCGATCTCGGCAACGACTGCCGCCAACGCTTTGGCCGGATCGGCCGCCTGGCTGATCGGACGGCCAATCACCAGGTAATCGGAACCCGCGTCCAGCGCCTGTCGCGGCGTCAGGATACGGCGCTGGTCATCCTGGGCACTGCCCGCCGGACGAATCCCCGGGGTCACCAGTTGCAGCGACGGGTGCGCGGTTTTCAAGGCCTGGGCTTCCAGCGCCGAGCACACCAGGCCGTCGAGACCGGCTTTCTGCGCCAGGGCCGCCAGTCGCAGCACCTGCTCCTGAGGCTCGATGTCCAAACCGATGCCGGCCAGGTCTTCACGTTCCATGCTGGTGAGCACAGTCACGCCGATCAACAAAGGCTTGGGACCGCTGCGCTGTTCCAGCACCTCACGGCACGCGCTCATCATGCGCAGGCCACCGGAGCAGTGCACGTTGACCATCCACACGCCCATTTCGGCAGCGGCCTTGACCGCCATGGCGGTGGTGTTCGGGATATCGTGGAATTTCAGGTCGAGGAACACCTCGAAACCTTTATCACGCAGGGTGCCGACGATTTCTGCGGCGCAACTGGTGAACAGTTCCTTGCCGACCTTGACCCGGCAAAGCTTCGGGTCCAACTGGTCAGCCAGCTTCAGTGCGGCGTCACGAGTGGGGTAATCCAGGGCGACGATGATAGGAGTCTGGCAGACGGACATTGGAATGGGCTCTCAGGCAAGTCGAAATCGGCGCGGATTGTAGCGCAAGCGGCGGCGTTGCGGGATCCGATGATCGGTAAATACTGACCAAGCGCTATCGGGCAGGCATTTACGGGCAATTATTTCAAAGCTGATACATTCACGACATGCCCCCAACACGCCCCACCGCTAGCCTCGCTCGCACGACCCACCGACCAGCACTTCCAGCCATGGGGCTGGACGCCTATGCTGACCGCAACGACCAGGCAGATGATCGCATTATGCAGACCCCTTCCGTCTCTGTGAACGACGAGCAAAAAGGCACAGTGATCGCCGATGACAAGCGCTGGAACACCCGCGCGCTGATCGTTGACGACGATGTACCGATCCGCGAACTGCTGATCGACTACCTCGCCCGTTTTGGCATCCTGGCGCATGGCGTCACCGACGGCACCGCCATGCGCCAGGCCATGCAGGCTGAAACCTTCGATGTGGTGGTGCTCGACCTGATGCTGCCCGGTGAAGACGGCCTTTCGCTGTGCCGCTGGCTGCGCGCGGAGTCGGACATTCCGATCCTGATGCTCACCGCCCGCTGCGAGCCGACGGACCGCATCATCGGCCTGGAACTGGGCGCCGACGACTATATGTCCAAGCCGTTCGAGCCGCGTGAGCTGGTAGCGCGGATCCAGACCATCCTGCGCCGTGTGCGCGATGACCGCACCGAACAGCGCGCCAACATCCGCTTCGACAATTGGCGTCTCAACAGCGTATTGCGCCAACTGGTGGCCGACGATGGCCTGGTGGTGCCGCTGTCCAACGCGGAATTCCGCCTACTGTGGGTCTTCATCGAGCGCCCGCGCCGGGTGTTGAGCCGCGAACAATTGTTGGATGCCGCCCGTGGCCGCTCCATTGAAGCCTTTGATCGCAGCATCGACTTGCTGGTGTCGCGCCTGCGGCAAAAACTCGGGGACGACCCCAAGGCCCCGCAACTGATCAAGACCGTGCGCGGCGAAGGCTACCTGTTCGATGCGCGGGATATCGGTTGATGCGCAACGCCTTCAACACGCTGTTCGGTCGACTGTTTGGCGTGTTGCTGGTGGCGATTGTGCTGGCCCACGTGCTGGCGATCTCCTGGTTTCGCTATTACGGCCCGCCCCCGCCGCCGCCACAGGAAACCTTTGTCGAACAGCCTGACGGCACGATGAAGCCCCTGCCCAAGCACAAGCGACCGTGGTTTGGCGGCCCGGTGGTGCCGCTGACGTTCCAGTTCATCTCGTTGATCATCGCCGCCTGGTACGGCGCCAAGCTGCTGAGCCGGCCGATTCAGCGCCTGAGCGAAGCCGCCGAGCGCTTGAGCCTGGACCTCGACAGCCCGCCCCTCGACGAGTCGGGACCGCGTGAAGCACAGCAAGCCGCGTCGACCTTCAACCTGATGCAACGGCGCATCCGCGAACAGGTCAGCCAACGCGCGCGCATGCTCGGCGCGGTCTCCCATGACCTGCGCACGCCGCTGTCACGCTTGAAACTGCGCCTGGAACAGATCGAAGACACCCGGTTGCAAAGCCAGATGCGCCAGGACCTGGACGACATGATCGGCATGCTCGACGCCACCCTGAGCTACCTGCACGAACAACGCACCAGCGAAACCCGACACTGGCTGGACGTGCAAGCGTTGGTCGAGTCCATGAGCGAAAACGCCCAGGACCAAGGCTCCGACGTACAATTCGCCGGCACCTGCGCGCCGCTGCAGGTGCAGCCGATGGCCTTACGTTCGTGCCTCAACAACCTGATCGACAATGCCCTGCGCTATGCCGGTACGGCGCGCATCGAGCTGACGGACAGCCGCGAGGCCTTGGTGATCCGCGTGATCGACCACGGCCCCGGCATCGCCGCCGACAAGCGTGAGGCGGTGTTCGAGCCGTTCTATCGGCTGGAAGGCTCACGCAATCGCAACTCTGGCGGGGTCGGCCTGGGCATGACGATTTCCAAGGAAGCGGCCGAACGCCTCGGGGGTCGGCTGCACCTGGAAGAAACCCCCGGCGGTGGCTTGACCGCCGTGATGTGGTTGCCCAGGGCTTAAAGCGGTTTGTCTTCCCGTCGCCCCTGGGCCTGGGTCGCGCTCCAATCCATCAACAGGCTGTAGGCCACCGCCAGCAGGGTCGGGCCGATAAACAGGCCGATGAACCCAAAGGCGATCAAGCCGCCAAACACCCCAAGCAGCACGATCACCAGCGGCAGGTTGCCGCCACGGCTGATCAGGTAGGGCTTGAGCACGTTGTCCACGCCGCTGATGATGAACGTGCCCCATACGCCGAGGAACACCGCGTAGGTGTAGTCGCCCTTCCAGGCCAGCCAGGCCGTGGCCGGGATCCACACCAGCGGCGGGCCCATAGGGATCAGGCTGAGCAGGAAGGTGACGATGCCCAGCACCAACGCACCCGGCACGCCGGCGATCCAGAAGCCGATCAACGCCAGCAGGGCTTGCGCGGCGGCGGTGCCGATCACGCCATTGACCACCCGTTGCACCGTGCCGGCCACCAGTTCGATGTAGTAGCCGGCGCGATCGCCGATCAAGCGTTCCAGCAGACGGTGCACGAACATCGCCAGGCGCGGCCCGTCCCGATAGAAAAAGAACACGAATACCAGGCTCAGGGTCAGTTCCAGAATCCCCCCACCGATTTGCGCACTGCGCGCCAGCAACCAATTGCCGACCTGCCCCAGGTACGGCTTGATGCTGACCATCAACGCTGCCCCCTGCTGATCAATGCTGTCCCACATGCCCACCAGCCGCTCGCCGACAAAGGGGATCGAGCCGAGCCAGGTAGGCGCTTCCGGCAAGCCGTCGACCTGGATATCCTTGATCAATGCGGTTGCATCGCGCACATGGTCCGCAAGGTTGAAGCCCAGCCACACCAGCGGCAGCGCCACCAGCAGCATCCAACCCAACGTCAGGATGCCGGCAGCCAAGGATTCCCGGCCACCCAGCCAGCGGGTCAGCAGGACCATCAGCGGCCAACTGGCAAACGCCAGCACCGCACCCCAGAACAGCGCCGACCAGAACGGCGCCATCACCCAGAAGCTGGCACCGAACAGCACCAGCAGCAGGATTTGCACCAGTAGGCGATCGTTATTGAGCATGTAGGATCTCGAAAGGAAGACTGTAGGAAGACAGCTTAGGCGAACGGCGCGGGTCCGTTCGCCCTGTTACGCCTAGCGTATCAGATGCAGGTGCAGGCCCTTGGCGTCACCCGTGCCGGTTTCCATGCGTGCGGCGCGCACGCCTTTGTCGACCAGCGCCTGGCGCCAGGCTTCGGCGGTCGGGCCGGTCAGGCTGACGCGCAACGTGGCATCCAGGTTCAGGCCACGAGAAATCAGGGTCAGCCAGGTGTCGTCAGGCTCGCCACCCAGGGCGGGAAAATCCAGTTCGCCGGTGCTTTTCAATTCACGCAGCAGGGTTGCCGAGGTGGGTAGCAGGTCGGCCAGCGGCGCGTTGGCATCCAATTGCTCCACATGCAAATAGGCGCGGCGGTTGCCACGGGTGATGCCGTACAGCGCCACCAGGGAGTTTTCCTGCGGCGCCGCGAGGCGCAGCAGCAGGTATTCCTGCTGGCCGTCGGCGCCGACCAGCTTGGCGTTGCCGAACACTTCATTGGCCCACAGGCTGCTTTCACCGCAATCCCGTGCCTGGCACCAGAACAACAACTGCGCGCCCTTCTCCTGCAAGGCTTCACGCGTGGCCTTGAACGCGGCGTTGGAGCTGTGTTCGGCGGGCAGTTCATAGGTGACGGCGGTGGTCTGGCCGCGGGCGATGGCCTGGCCTTCATAACGCAGTTGGCCGCTGATCTTGCGGATCGCACCCATGGGGTAGATACGTTCTTTTTCTTCGGCGGGACGGTAGTCGACGATTTGCGAGTCGACCTGACGGGCCACGGTGGGCAAGTCCTGGCTGCCCGGTACGTCGGCGGCGAATACCAGTGGGCTCAAAAGGCTCAAGCCCAGGATACGGATACATCCTTTACGCACGCTCATAAGATCAACGAGCCCTGGCCATCGGAGGTCGCAGCGGTGTTGAGTTTGTTCATGGTTGACTCCCTTTCAATCCGCCCAGCCTCGGCAGTTGACCGCCCCAAGTCAAGGCGCGGAGAAGAACCGATTGAAACAGTCTGCAACAAGGACCGCGCCGGACTCATCATTCAGGTGTAAATGGTGGCCGCCTGGCAGCGTGGTTACGGTAAAGGGTAACAGGGAAAGCAATTCGGAATGTTTCGCCAGCATGCCGTCGGCAGCGACCACCAACTGGGTAGGGCAACTCACGCGTCGCACGAAAGCCATCGCCTGTTCCTCAGTCAGGCGAACCGGTGAGGCCAGGGTCAAACGGCTGTCGCTACGCCAAGTGTAACCACCCGGCACCGGCATCAAACCGCGCTGCGCCAGCAGTTCGGCGGCTTCGCGACTGACAGCCACCACGCCTTTCATGCGTGCCTCGACCGCGCGATCCAGGGTGCTGTAGACCGGCTTGCGCTTGTCCTGCAGGTTCAATTGCGCCTGCAAGGCCATGCCCAGCCGCTCGGCGGCATTCTCACCGCTGGCGGTCGGCGGGATCACACCGTCGATCAATCCCAGGTGCGTCACACGCTCCGGCAACGCGCCGGCCAACACCAAGGACACGATGGCACCGAGGGAATGGCCAAGTAATGCAAAACGTTTCCAACCCAGTTGTTCAGCGACTTGCAGCACGTCAAAGACGTAATCCCACAAGGCATAACCGGCACCGGTAGGACGATGCGCCGAATGCCCGTGCCCAGCCATATCCAGCGCAACGATGCGCAACCCCTGAAGTTTTGGCGCCAGCCGCGCAAAGCTGTTGGCGTTGTCCAGCCAGCCATGAAGGGCGATCACCGGCAAACCGTCCTCGGGCCCGAATAAATGGGCCGCCAGTTCGATATGGGGCAGGCTCAGGCGCACCTCTTCAACCGGGGTGCTCATGCGCAGTTGCGCTCGCGGGCTTCCCAGCGGGAGAACAGGTTCTTGATCAGCGTCGCGGTGTCTTGGGGCCGTTCAAGAGGAAACATGTGGCCGCCGGGCATGGTGAGCATTTCGCCCATGGGCAGGCGCCCGACGCCGCTGGCGTGGTGACGCATCACCACCCTGCTCTGCCGGCCGCGCACCACCGCCAGTGGCACCTTCAACTGGCGCACTTGGCCGGGGCTGGTGTGGGGCACGCCACGGTAGATGCTGATTTCGGTGGCCGGATCGAAACGCAGCCGCAGGCGATCACCCACTTGCAGCAGGCCGTGTTGCAGGTAGGCGTCAAAGCATTCGGGGTCAAAGCCACGGAACAGGGTTTTGCCGGAGAAATAGCTGCGCGCGGCGTCCAGGTCGCTGAATTCTTCCCGACGGCCCAAGGTGCGCCCGGCCGGGGTCAGCCGGTCGATAAACCCGAAGCGTTTGGCCGCGCGAATCACCCAACGGTCGGCGCGGGTCAGCACTGGCGAGTCCAGCATGACCACGCCACGGTACAACTGCGGGCAGCGCATGGCCGCGTGCAGGTGCAACACGCCGCCGAGAGAATGGCCCACGCCCCACACCGGTTCCGGTTGCTGCTCCAGGTGGTGGATCAGCTCGTCCACCAGGTTCTGCCAGTTATCGTCCACCGGAAACCGGGGGTCGTGACCGTGCTGTGGCAGATGAGCCACCGCGTACTCCGGAGCCAGGGCGGCGAACAACTTGCCGTAGGTGGCCGAGGGGAAACCATTGGCGTGGGCAAAAAACACGTGCTGCGACATACCGGATCCATCTACAAAAACAGAGATTGATTGTCACCATGCCCGGCCGGCACAGCAATGACTGTAACTGCCAGGAATGATGACACTCACGCCACACCTATCGTGCCGGCGGGTTCTCGCCCAGCGGCACCACAGCCATGGTCAGGCGCGACACGCAACTGGCCTTGCCCTCATCGTTGGTCAGGCGGATGTCCCAGACCTGGGTAGTGCGGCCAATATGGACGGCCTTGGCCACCGCTGTCACCCGCCCGCTGCGCACACCGCGCAGGTGGTTGGCGTTGACCTCCAGGCCCACGCAATAAAACTTGCTCGGGTCGATACACAGATAGGCCGCCATGGAGCCGACGCTCTCGGCCAACACCACCGAAGCGCCGCCATGCAGCAAGCCGTAGGGCTGATGGGTGCGATGGTCGACCACCATGCTCGCGGTCAGGGATTCGTCGTCGAAGCTTTCAAAACGGATGTCCAGCAGTTCACCGATGGTGTTTTTCTGGATTGCGTTGAGTTGCTCGATATTCGGTTGGGTGCGCCACAGGCTCATGGAGAGTGTCCTTATTGGTTTTATTACGGCCCTAATCCTGCCACAGAACGGTTTCGGAACGCTCGCTCCATGTCTGGAAATATTCGCCGTAACTCGATTCGATCACGTTGCGCTTGATCTTCAAGGTCGGCGTCAGGAAGCCGTTCTCTACCGCCCAACTGTCTTTGACCACCACCAATTGGCGTAGGCGCTCATGCTTATCCAGCGCCCGGTTGACCTGTTCCAGCCAGCGCTCCAGGCTGGCACGCAGGGTTGGCAAGTCCTCACTCACTGCCGATAACACGCACAAGCCTATCGGCGCGATCAATCCATCACCCACCACGCACACCTGCTCGATACGCGGATGCTCGGCCAAGCGGTTTTCAATCGGCGCCGGCGCCACGTATTTGCCTTTGCTGGTCTTGAAGATTTCCTTGAGCCGTCCGGTCAGGCGCAAACGCCCCTCGGCGTCCTGCTCGCCTTTGTCGCCCGTGCGCAGGAAACCCTCGGCGGTGATGGTTTCGGCGGTTTTCTGCGGGTCCTTGTAGTAGCCGAGCATGGTCGCGCCGCTGCGGACCTGGACTTCGCCTGTCGGGTCGATACGCACTTCCACCCCGGGGCACGGCAAGCCGATCCAACCGAGGGTCTGCTGGCCGGGGCGGCAGACATGGGAGTAGCCGCAACTCTCGGTCATGCCATACACCTCAAGCACATCCAGGCCCAGGCGTTGATACCAGCGCAGCAACGCCTCAGGCACAGGCGCCGCTCCCGAAAGCGCGATACGCAACGCGTCCAGGCCCAAGCCGGCGAGTACCTTGTGGCCCACACGCTTACCGATGAAGGGCAGGCGCAACAAGGTGTCCAGGCGCTTTGCGGGAATCTTGGCGTAGACGCCCATCTGGAATTTGGTCCAGATACGCGGCACGCCAAACAGTGCGGTCGGACGTGCCCTACGCAGGTCCGTCAGAAACGTCTCCAGGCTTTCGGCGAAAAACACGGTTTGCCCGGTATAGATCGAGGCCATCTCGACAAACATCCGCTCCGCCACATGGCACAGCGGCAGGTAGGACAACAACCGGTCGCCCTCACCCAAGCCAAACAACTCCGTACCACGGGTGGCGGCAAACCCCAACGCGCCGAAGGTGTGCATCACGCCCTTCGGCAGGCCAGTAGTGCCGGAGGTATAAATGATGGTGGCCAGGTCCGAGGCCGCAGGTGCCGGCTCATCCTGGATCGGCGAGCAGGCTTGCAGATCGGCCCAACTGAAATCGAATTCGCCCGCTGGGCACAACGGCAGGCTGATGGTCGGCACATCCGCAGGCACGCCGGGCGCCATGGCTGGCCAATCATCAAGCTTGCCGATAATCACCAGCGCCGCCTCGGAATGGGTCAGCACATGGGCGACAGAATCAGCGGTGAGATTGGGATACAGCGGCACCGAGACATGCCCGGCCATCCAGATCGCCAGGTCGGCAATGATCCAGTGGGCGCAGTTTTTCGAAATCAGCGCAATGTGCGAGCGGGGAGGCAACTCCCGGGCGCGCAGCCAGTGCGCGGCGCAGCGGGCCTGGTGGCCGACGTCGTCCCAGGTGAGGCTTTGCACGTCGCCACCACCGACCGGCTGCACCAGAAAGGTTTGGCGCGGATGTCGCGCTTCACGTTCGAAGAAGACCTGCAACGGCAAACGAAAAGCGACGGGCATGGGACGCGCTCCTTTGTGGTCCGACGATAGCCAACCAAGCACTTGCTTGGTTGACTATATAGCACACACAAAGCCGCGATAAAGCCTACGGGTTCTTCACACTGACCAGGCTCATCAGCCCCGCCAGCGGGAAATCCCCTTCCAGTTCCGCCAGGCTGGCGGTGTGCATCGGCTGCGGCTGGCGCTGGTGGCCGTGCTGCAGAAAGCTGATCAGGCTGCCCACCAACGGTTGATGGCTGACCAGCAGCACATTGTCATCAGTGTCGAGCTTTTCCAGCACCTGCGACGGATTACCCTCGGGCGTCAGCCACGGCACTGTGCGAATCTCAGGCTCAAAGCCCAAGGCCTCACGCACCAGCTGCGCGGTCTGCTGCGCCCGCACATAGGGGCTGGCAATGATCGCGCTGAGGGGCTGGCCGATCAGTTGCGCAGCACTGCGCAACACTTCGGCGCGGCCATGCTCGGTGAGGTTGCGCTCGGCATCGGTGCGCGCATGCCCTTCGGCCTCACCGTGGCGCAGGATCCACAGCTTCACAGTTTCGGCTCTTCATCGCGCACCGGGTGTGGCGCCGGCGGCACGCTGTGGGCGGCTTCGCCCTCGGGTGCGCGCGGGGTCGGCCAGTCGGCGAACGGCCACGGCTTCTGGTCGGTGTGGAAGCTGCCGAAGCGGCCGATCTGCGCCAGGAACTGGCTGAGGCTGTCGCCAAAGTTCATCAGGCCCAGGTTCGGGGCGCCGTAGACCAGGCGGTAGATCAACTGCACCACCACCAGCGCGCCGAGCAGGAACTGCGCCACTTGCCACACCAGGGCAAACACCAGCATCCACAGAATGCGCAGGCCAATGGATTCGTACTTGGGAGCTGCTTTCGGATCGTTCATGACGCGTTCCTCAGTTGAAACCACTGGTGGAAATAAAGTCGACATCGGTTTTCGGCTCGGCACGCATCAGCAACTCGATGACCTGGTCCAAGGTGCGCCCTTCAAACAGGATCGCGTGCAACCCGGCGACCAGCGGCATATACACACCGACTTCCTGGGCCTTGGCCTTGAGCACCTTGAGCGTGTTGACCCCTTCGGCGACTTCGCCCAGGCGCGTGACCGCGTCTTCCAGGCTCAGGCCCTGGCCAAGGGCGAAACCCACCTGGTAGTTGCGGCTTTTCGGTGAGGAGCAGGTGACGATCAAGTCGCCCACGCCTGCCAGACCCAGGAAGGTCATTGGGTTGGCGCCCTGGTTCACCGCAAAGCGGGTCATCTCGGCCAGGGCGCGGGTGATCAACATGCTCTTGGTGTTTTCGCCCATGCCCAGCGCGACGGCCATGCCGGCGATGATCGCGTAGACGTTTTTCAGTGCACCGCCGAGCTCGACGCCAAAACGGTCGCTGCTGGCATAGACGCGGAAAGTGCGCCCATGCAACACGGCCTGGACACGTTCGCAGAGTTCTTCGTCTTCACTGGCGACTACGGTGGCGGTCAACGCGTGTTCGGCCACTTCCCGTGCCAGGTTCGGCCCGGACAGCACGCCAATGCGCGCTTGGGGAGCGATTTCCTCGAGGATTTCGCTCATCAACTTGAAGGTCTGTGCCTCGATGCCCTTGGTCAGGCTGACCAGCAACTTGCCGGCCAGACGCTCGGCGTGGGGCGCCAGCACCGAGCGCAAGGCGCTGGAGGGCAGCGCGACGAAGCACAGGTCGCACGCCGTGAGGGTTTCGAGCAGGTCGGTGACCGGCTCGACCGCCGGATGAATCTTGATGCCTTTGAGGTAACGCGGATTTTCCCGGTGCACCCGAATGGCCTCGGCCTGTTCGGGGTCGCGCATCCACTGGCGCACAGCGTGGCCGTTCTCGGCCAGCAGGTTTGCCACGGCGGTACCAAAACTTCCGCCTCCCAGGACCGCAATAGGGCGCTGTTCAGTCATATGCAATCCGTTAATCCATACCAGTGGCGATGGCGGCATTATACGGGCCGACCCGCTGGCGGCCAGCCCCCGTATCAATTCGCGCGTTTGTCGGAAAATGCCACATTTACATGGAGTAATTGCAAGTCCGGCGACTGGCAAAAGGCCCCACCTCAGTTAACATGGGCGGCTATCCGCAATTATCAAGGCCGTGCCGTGTATTTGGGCCCTCCTCCCCGTTCATCTCTGTGGCTGATGCTGTTGTGCTGCACGCCTGCCATGGCCGACGACCTGTTCCTCGACAGCCAGCCGCTGCCCCAGGTATTGACGGCCACGCGCCTCAAGCAATCGGCCGCCGCCGTGCCCGGCAGCATGACCGTGATCGACAGCGAGCTGATCAAAGCCAGTGGCGCGCGGGATATCAGTGAGTTGCTGCGCCTTGTGCCGGGGATGATGGTCGGCTACACCAGCGGCAATCAGGCGGCGGTGAACTACCACGGCACCAGTGCCAGCGATGCGCGGCGCATGCAGGTGTTGATCGACGGCCGCTCGGTGTACCGCGCGGGCCTGGCCACCGTGGACTGGAGCGACATTCCGGTGGCCATGGAGGATATCGAGCGCATCGAAGTATTCCGTGGCCCCAATACCGTCAGCTACGGCGCCAATGCCTTGATGGCGGTGGTGAACATTCTTACGCGCTCGCCGGCCAACAGCCACGGCACGCGGGTAAAAGTGGTGCGTGGCGAACGCGGCATCAATGATTTCTATGCCAGCCAGGGCGCAGGCTGGGAAACCGGTGACTTGCGCCTGTCCCTGTCCGGGCAGCAAGACGACGGTTTCGACAGCGATGCATCCGGGGCCGACCGTCGTGACAGCCGCCGCCTCAGCCGCTTCAGCCTGGCGATCAGCCAGACGCTGAACACGCAGCAAAGCATCGACTTGCAACTGGATGCGAAAGAAGGCACAAACCAGCGACCGTATACCTACAGCCCGGTCTTCGCCGGGATTACCGAGGGCGGTAACAATTCCGACGTCACCGCCAAGGATTATGCCGGCTCCCTGCGCTGGAACTTCGACTTCAACCCGGATCACAGTCTGTATATCCAGGGCTCCGCCCAGCAGTGGGACCGCCAGCAAATCTGGAAGGCGTGTGACGCCAAGGTCTCGTTCAGCCCCGAGCTGACCCAGTTGTGGCAGATGAATCCCAACTACGCCGAACTGCTGGCCCGGCACATGGACACCTACAGCCAGGGCAGCGCACCACCGGGCAGCGCAGCCGAGCAGGCGTTGGCCAACCAAGTGCTGCAACAGTGGCGCGACGGTGCCAGTCAAAGCGTGTGCGGCGACATCGACCAGAGCACCCGCGAAAGCCGCTACGACCTGGAGATTCAAGACACCCTCAGCCTGTCCGACAGCCTGCGCCTGGTCAGCGGCATGAACTACCGCTATGACCGCGCCGACTCCGACACTTACTTCAACGGCACGTTGGACGACACCACCTGGCGCCTGTTCGGCCAGTTGGAATGGCGCGCCAGCGAGCATTGGCTGCTGCAAGGCGGCGCCATGTATGAAGACACTCACCTGAGCGGCAACTCGCTGACGCCACGGGTGGCGGTCAACTACCTGATCAACCCGCGCCACGGCCTGCGTGCGGTGTACTCCGAGGCGATCCGCTCGCCGGACATGTTCGAGAACAACGTCAACTGGAGCTACCGCGTCACCAACCTCAGCTCCCCGGCCTACGGGCAGACCACCGGGCAATACTTCGTAAAGACCCGGGGCCCAGGTAACCTCGATAAAGAGATGATGAAGTCACGGGAACTGGGGTACAACGGCTTCTTTGCCGACATCGGGCTGAACATGGACGTGAAACTGTTCTACGACGAGATCACCGACATGATCAGCTCGCCGCTGCGCAATAACCAGTACATTGCCAGCAACGCCAACAGCGCCCGGTTTACCGGCGCAGAGTCCCAATTCGACTGGCGTGTGAGCAACGCCGACCGCCTGCGGCTCACCTATGCTTACGTCGACGCCAGCACCAGCAACCCGCTGGACAAAGCCCAGACCGCGCGCAACAGTGGCTCCGCCGGCTGGTTGCGTGAGTGGGGCCAGGGTTGGTCCAGCGCGCTGTTCTACTATGGCGATGACGCACTCAACCAATATCGCTTCGAACGGGTCGACCTGCGGGTCGCCAAGCGCATTGCCCTGGGCAAAGCCAACGTGGAGCTGGCCGGCATGTTGCAAGAACGCCTCGACAACCAGCCCACCACCTGGGCCGACAACAATTATGACCATCGCCACGTGCTCTACTTCAGTGCCGAGCTAGAGTTCTGACATGGGCGACTCGTCACGGATGACTGGCGTGTTGATCACTCGGCTTTGGCGGCGTGCCGTGCTGCTCGCCTGCCTGCTGCTGGCCGCGCCGGCGTGGAGTGCCGATATCCTGCTGACCGCCGCTGAAGACGGCGCCGGTGTGCAAGCCTTTGCCCAGGCCCTGGCACAGCAACGCCCCGAAGACCGTGTCACCTTTACAGCCCTCAAAGACTTGCCGGCACCCGGCCGCCTGCCGGCAACCACGCGCTTGATCCTGCTGGACCTGCCCGGCCTCGACTGGCGCCTGCAAGAGCCTCAGGGCCCACCGACCCTGGTGCTGCGCATCAGCCGCCTGCAAGCCCATCAGCGCCTGGGCAGCATGCCGCACCCACGCATTAGCCTGCTGTGGAGCGACCCGCCGCTGGATCGCCAATTGCGCCTGATCGCGGGCATCCTGCCGCAGGCGCGGCGTATCGGCGTGCTTTATGGCGCCGACAGCGAATTCCTGCTGCCCGAGCTGAAACAGCACTCCACCTCGCTAGGCCTGGAGATCGTGCCCCAGCTCTGGGACAACATTAATGACAGTCGACCGCTCCAAATCCTGTTCCGCAACAGTGATGTGCTGCTCGGCCTCGACGACCCGCAGTTGTACAACCCGAAAACCGCGAAGAACCTGTTGCTGAGCAGTTACGCCCAGCAATTGCCGCTGATAGGCCCGAACGCGGGCTTCGTACGAGCCGGCAGCCTGGCCAGCACCTACAGCGACCAGGCTGACTGGCTGGCCGTGCTTGACCGTCTACTCGACCATTCGCCGGCCAACTGGCCGCGCTCGCTGTACCCGGATCGCTTCAAAGTCGTGGGCAACCCGCAAGTCGCGCGCTCACTGGGGATCGAACAGGTGGACGAAGCCAGCGTCGCCACCCGATTGGCCGAAGGAGAAAAACGCCCATGACCTTGCGTCGTCGTTGGGACATCAACACCCGTACCCAGCTCATTACCCTGGGCCCGGCGCTGTTGCTGACGTTGCTGTTGATCAGCTTCTTCACCTTTGTGCGTATCCAGGATTTGCGCCAAGAACTGGACCACACCGGCCAACTGATCGCCAACCAACTGGCGCCGGCCACCGAATACGGGGTGATTTCCGGCAACAATGACGTGCTCGACAGCCTGTTGCGCGCGACGCTGGCCACGCCGCACGTGCGCTTCCTGGAGATCCAGGACAGCAGCGAGAATATCCTGGTGTATGTCGAGCAACCGTCGGAGAAGCACGACCGCTCACTGTCGGTGAAAGTGTTCCAGGCACCGATTCGTCTGCAACACATTCAACTGGGTAACGATTTCTTCCAGGACAACCTCAACGAATCCAAGGCACCGCGCGCCGATTACCTGGGCCGGGTGATCGTCGGCATGTCCAACGACGCGTTCAGCCAGCGCCAGCAGGAGATCCTGTTCAAGGCCGGCATCCTCGCGCTGTTTGCCCTGCTGTTTACCTTCCTGCTCGCGCGGCGCCTGGCCGCCAGCCTGTCCCAGCCGATCAGCGCCATGGGCCATGCGGTGAAGGCGATCCAGCAAGGCGACTACCAGACGCCGCTGCCGATTGTGGATGACTCGGAGCTGGGCGACCTGTCGCGGCATATCAACAACCTTGCCGAAGGCCTCAACCAGGCCAGTCGCGAACAACAGCAGGCCATGGCCCAGTTGATCCAGACCCGCGAAGAAGCTGAGCGCGCTAACAACGCCAAGTCGGAGTTCCTGGCGATGATGAGCCATGAACTGCGCACGCCCATGAATGGCGTGCTGGGCATGTTGCAGTTGCTGGAAACCACGGAGATGACCGAGGAGCAGACCGAGTACGCGGCACTGGCTTCGGAGTCCACCGAGCATTTGCTCAAGGTGATCAACGATATCCTCGACTTCTCGCGTATCGAACGCGCCGCCCTGGAACTGGAGCATATTCCGTTCAACCTGGCGGACCTGATCAACAGTTGCGCGCAGGCCTTCCAGCACAGCGCCCAGCAACGTGGGCTGGCGCTGAAACTGGCGATCCCGCTGGGGATGGACGCCTTGCAGGTGCAGGGAGACCCGACGCGGATCCGCCAGATCCTGGTGAACCTGATCGGCAACGCCTTGAAGTTCACCGAGCACGGCAGCGTCAGTGTCGAGCCCCACTGGCAGACCCTCGACCATGAACTGGTGTGGTTCACGTGCACCGTGCGTGACAGCGGCATAGGCATTTCCGCCGAACGCCTGGAGGCGATGTTCGACGCGTTCCAGCAGGCTGACAGTTCCATTTCAAGACGTTACGGCGGCACCGGCCTGGGCCTGCCCATCGCACGCACCCTGGCCGAACGCATGGGCGGCACCCTGCGTGCCCAAAGCGAAGAAGGCCGCGGCTCGGTGTTTACCCTGGAAATTCCCCTGGCCATCGACCAGCACAGCGTGCCGCCGATTGCCAGCGACGCCGACGGCAAAGCCGGCGCGGGTGATGGTCGTCACGTGCTGCTGGTGGAAGACAACCCGGTCAACCGCACGGTGGTTGAGGCCATGCTGCGCAGCCTGGGCTTCGAAGTGAGCCTGGCCACCGACGGCGCCGAAGCGATCCGCAGCGCCGAGAGCCTGATTTTCACCGCAATCCTGATGGATTGTCGGCTGCCGGTCATCGACGGCTATGAAGCCACCCGGCAAATCCGTCAGTTACCGGGCTGTGCCGATCTGCCGATCATCGCCCTGACCGCCAACGCTTTACAGGGCGACCGTGAAGCCTGCCTGGCAGCGGGAATGAACGATTACCTGGCCAAGCCGTTCAAACGCACGGATTTGCAGCAAATCCTGCAGCGTTGGGTGCAATAGCGCCGCGCCATCAGCCAACTCCGACTGGCGTGAAAGGCGAAAGTGCGGCAGTCTTAGGCACCCGAACGGGCCCATAAACAGGCCCGGTTTAAAATTTCAGTGAACAAGTGTACATTCAGTGCCTTGCCGCTGTGACTTTCACTACAACGCAATAGTCTATGTGTAGGCTGCCGACATGAGGCATGAACGCTTCATTCGGTTCGGGAAGATTTACCCTACCCTGCCGCATGGGATTATTGAGGAGCTCGCATGACCAAACAAAACGCCTTTACTCGGGAAGACCTGCTGCGCTGCAGTCGCGGTGAGCTGTTCGGCCCAGGTAACGCGCAACTGCCCGCCCCGAACATGCTGATGGTGGATCGCATCACCCATATCAGCGAAGAGGGTGGCAAGTACGGCAAAGGTGAATTGGTCGCCGAGCTGGATATCACCCCGGACCTGTGGTTCTTCGCCTGCCATTTCGAAGGCGACCCTGTGATGCCAGGCTGCCTGGGCCTTGACGCCATGTGGCAGCTGGTCGGTTTCTTCCTCGGCTGGCAAGGCCTGCCGGGCCGCGGTCGTGCCCTGGGTTCGGGCGAAGTGAAGTTCTTTGGCCAGGTCCTGCCGACCGCCAAGAAAGTCACCTACAACATTCAAATCAAGCGCGTCCTCAAGGGCAAGCTGAACCTGGCCATCGCCGATGGTTCGGTGAGCGTCGACGGTCGCGAGATCTATACTGCCGAAGGCCTTCGGGTCGGCGTATTCACATCCACTGACAACTTTTAAGGGTTATCCGCATGCGCCGCGTCGTTATCACTGGTCTGGGCATTGTTTCTTGCCTGGGCAATGACAAAGAGACCGTCACCGCTAACCTGCGTGCAAGTCGCCCTGGCATCCGCTTCAACCCGGAATATGCCGAAATGGGTCTGCGTAGCCAGGTTTCCGGCTCCATCGACCTGCCCCTCGAAGAGCTGATCGATCGCAAGATCTATCGCTTCGTCGGCCACGCTGCCGCCTACGCCTACCTGGCGATGAAAGACGCAATCGCCGACTCCGGCCTGAGCGAAGACCAGGTCTCGAACGTACGCACCGGCCTGATCGCCGGCTCCGGCGGCGCATCGACCCTGAACCAGATGGAAGCGCTGGACATCCTGCGCGAAAAAGGCGTGAAGCGTGTCGGCCCGTACCGTGTCACGCGGACCATGGGCAGCACTGTGTCGGCCTGCCTGGCCACGCCTTTCCAGATCAAGGGCGTGAACTACTCGATTTCCTCCGCCTGCGCCACCAGTGCACACTGCATCGGTACTGCGGTTGAGCAGATCCAGTTGGGCAAGCAGGACATCGTGTTCGCCGGCGGCGGTGAAGAAGAACATTGGAGCCAATCGTTCCTGTTCGACGCCATGGGCGCACTGTCCACCCAGTACAACGAAACCCCGGAAAAGGCCTCCCGCGCCTACGACGCCAAGCGTGACGGTTTCGTCATCGCCGGCGGTGGCGGCATGGTGGTGGTCGAGGAGCTGGAACACGCTCTGGCCCGTGGTGCCAAGATCTACGCGGAAATCGTCGGCTACGGCGCCACTTCCGACGGCTACGACATGGTTGCCCCAAGCGGTGAAGGCGCCATCCGTTGCATGCAGATGGCCATGTCCACTGTAGATACCCCAATCGACTACCTGAACACCCACGGCACCTCGACTCCGGTCGGCGACGCCAAGGAAATGGAAGGCGTGCGTGCGGTATTCGGCGACAAGGCTCCGGCCATCAGCTCTACCAAGAGCCTGTCCGGTCACTCCTTGGGCGCCGCTGGCGTTCACGAAGCGATCTACTGCCTGCTGATGATGGAAGGCAACTTCATGGCCGGTTCGGCCAACATCGACGAGATTGATCCGGTGGTGGCTGACATGCCGATCCTGACCAAGACCGTTGAGAATGCAAAAATCGACACCGTGATGAGCAACAGCTTCGGCTTTGGTGGCACTAACGCTACCCTGGTGCTGAAACGCTGGCAGGGTCAGTAAGACCTGTAGCTTGATTGCATGAAAAAGCCCCGACTGGTTCGGGGCTTTTTTGTGGGTAATGGATTTGAGACCGAGTCGGCTTCATCACAGGCAAGCCAGCTCCCACATTTGAAACGCATTCCCCTGTGGGAGCTGGCTTGCCTGCGATAGCGCCAACTCGGTACCCGGCCCTACACCGAAAATCGCGCCACCATCGTGTTCAGGTCCACCGCCAAGCGCGACAACTCCTGGCTCGCCGCACTGGTCTGATTCGCCCCGGTCGATGTCTGATGCGCCAGGTCGCGGATGTTGATCAAGTTGCGATCCACCTCCCGCGCCACCGCCGCCTGTTGCTCGGATGCGCTGGCGATCACCAGGTTGCGTTCATTGATCAAGGTGAACGCCGAGGCGATTTCCTCCAATGCCGTGCCCGCCGACTTGGCGATATCCAAGGTCGAGCGTGCTCGCGTATTGCTCTGCTGCATCGAGCTGACCGCCTGATCGGTGCCTTGCTGGATCCCGCTGATCATCTGCTCGATTTCCTGGGTCGACTGCTGGGTGCGATGAGCCAAAGCCCGCACTTCGTCGGCTACTACCGCAAACCCACGCCCAGCATCCCCGGCGCGCGCCGCTTCAATCGCCGCGTTCAACGCCAGCAAGTTGGTCTGCTCGGCAATCGAGCGGATTACGTCCAGCACCTTGCTGATGCCATAAACCTTCTGCGCCAGATCCTCGACCTGCGTCACGTTGTCGGTCACGTCAGTGGCCAGCGCCTCGATCGACACCACAGTCTGATGCACTTGCTCGCGCCCATGCTGGGCAATGCGGTCGGACTCGCGGGACGCCTGGGACGTGGCCACTGCGTTGCTTGCCACCTCCTCCACGGCTGCCGTCATCTGGTTCACCGCCGTGGCGGCCTGCTCGATTTCCTGATTCTGCTGGTGCAAACCACGGGTGGCGTCTTCAGTCACGCAGCTAAGCTCCTCCGAGGCGGACGCCAACTGGTTCGACGACTCGGAGATACGCCGGATGGTATCGCGTAGATTCTCCTGCATACCCTTGAGCGCCTGCTGCAGACGCGCCGGCTCATCATTGCCACTCACATGGATCTCGCCGGTCAGATCGCCACTGGCCACGCCCTGGGCGACTTTCAGAGACTGGGCCAGGGGCAACACGATGCTGCGTGTCAGCCACACTGCCAGGCCGATGGTAATCAGCGCCGTAAGCACGATCATGCCGACCACCCAGCTGCGCGACTGGCTGAACACGCTTTGCGCCAAGCTTGCAGCTTGATTGGCATTGGCTTTGTTGAGGTTGACCAGTTCGTGCAGGGTCGTGGCCATTTCATCGGCGATCTGGTTCATCTCGCCATTGACCACCCTGATCGCGTCTTCCAGCTGGTTGGCCTTCGAAAACCCCATGACCTGCTCCTGGCGTTGCAGGTATTGCTGCTCCTGGGCCTTGAAGCGATCAAACAGCGTGCGTTCCTCGGGCAGCACAATCAGCGCCTCGTAGAGGGTCTGCGCATGATGCAGGCCGCTTTTCAGCTCGCCCAGTTTCTGTTCGTTCTGCGCCAGCGCCTGGGAATCGCGGTTGACCAGCAGGCGCAAGGTCAGCGCCCGAACACGCAGCAAGTCCTGACTCATCTGCCCCACCGCCATCACGCTGGGCAGCCAGTTATTCTCCACCTGGTCCGATTGCTGGCGCATATTGGCCATCTGCAACAGGGCAAAGCCGCCCAGGGCAAATACCATCAACGCCAATAGGCCAAACCCCAAGCCCGCGCGCGGGGCGATATTCAGACTTCTGATACTCATGCCTTGGCTCCTTCCAATTTCGCTGCATCCATTTGCAGCTGGCTCTTGAAAGGTATCGGCCTATTGCTCGTTTTGCGTAAGACGAAAACGCGATATCAACGTGCTACACCATCGCGGGGCGCTTTAGGCAGGATCGCCAAAAAGTTGTCCCGTGCGACTTTGCGAGCGACGTCCTCCGGCAGGGCATCCAGGAACGGGTCGAAGCGGCGCATTTCCTTACCGAGCTTGTTGAACCGCCCTACAACGTCCGAGCCCAGCATAAACCGCTCCGGGAAACGCTCCACCAGCTTGACCCACTCCGGGCGCGGCTGCCCTGCGTCATCCAGCAAATACGGCGTGAGCATGCTCCAGGACAGGTCGATGTACAGGTTGGGGTAAGCCTCCAGCAGGCGGCTCAGGGTCGGCAGCAAAAAGTCCATCTGCACCTGATGGCGGTGGATTTCCTTGCTGGTGCCGGCGTGGGCCCAGATAAAGCGGGTGTGCGGATGGTTGCGCAGCGGCTCTTCCACTTCAGCCAGGTACAGCGGATTGCGCTCACGCTTGGAGGTGATGTTGGAGTGCAGCATCACCGGCAGGTCGTTTTCTGCCGCCAGGTGATAGATGCGGGTCATGGCTTCGTTATTGGCACGCGGGGTGTCGCCTGCGGTGATGGCGGTAAGGTCGTCATGGCGGGTGAAGACCTCACCGATGCCTTGCCACAGCCCTGGGTTGAGGTCGAGCATGCGCTGGATATGGGCGGCCGAGTTCTTGTCGTTGGGGTTGAAGCCGGACAGGAACGGATGAAAATACTGGCGTTGCTCTGGGCTCAGTTTATTGACCGCTGCGGCCACAATCACATCGGTGGCGCTGTACCAGTAGGCATCGGCATCGTCACCGGCGTAGTAGCGCGGCCGCTTGGGTTCATCTTCGTGCCATTTCTTGGCGACCGGGATGCCGGAAATCATCACATGCTCGATGCGGCTGTCAGCCATGGCATTGAGCAGCTTGTCCATGCCCGCGGTTTCCTGGAAGAAATCCACGTAATGCAGGTGCGCGTCGCTGTAGGCATAGTCGCGGGCCTGCGCAGCAAGGCTGCTGGTGGTGAGCAACAGGGCAAGCGTCAGGCGGGTCAACGGCACGATAAAACCTCGATAAGGGCTGATACGGGTAGACCTTGCTCAGGCTGCCAGGGTTCATCCGGCAAAAAACACGGAACACCGAAGTGCCAGCATGCTCTATAACTGCATGACCTTCATCCTGCCACCCTGTGAGGTTTACCATGCCTGTTACCGTGAATACCCTGAACCAGGACAACTTCCGTCATAGCGTCAATATCAATAACCATGAGTTGTTTACCGACCTGCCTAAAAGCCTGGGCGGCGACGATTCGGCGCCCTCCCCCCATGACTACTTCGATGCCGCGCTGGCGTCGTGCAAAGCGCTGACGGTCAAGCTCTACGCGCAGAAGAAAGACATTCCGCTGACCGGCGTGACTGTGGAAGTCACCCACGACGCCACCGAAGAGCAAAAGGGCAAATACAAGCTCAACGTCAAGCTGACGCTCAAGGGCGTGCTCACCGACGAGCAACGCGACGAACTGCACCGTGTGGCAGATCGCTGCCCGGTGCACAAGCTGATGACCACCGCCGACGTCACCATCGAGACAAAGCTGTCGGAAGGCGCCTTCAGCCAATAGCGGCAACATCCTTCCGAGCGGGTTATGCTCAGCAGCATCTAACCCGCTCAGACTGGGACGCACCATGACCACCCTCACCGTGATCCGCCCTCGCCCCGAAGATGTCGAAGGCCAACCGATCCTGCGCCCGCTGCCGTCGCGGGAATGCCGCAGCGTCGGGCCTTTTGTGTTCTTCGACCATATGCTGCTCACTCGTTACGCACCGGGCGATGGCATGAATATCCGCCAGCATCCGCATATCGGGCTGTCGACCCTCACCTATTTGTTTGAAGGTGCGCTGCAGCACAAGGACAGCCTGGGTTCGGATCAGGTGGTGCAGGCCGGTGATGTGAGCTGGATGACGGCCGGCAGCGCGATTGCCCATGTCGAACGCACCCCTGAGCCGCTCAAGGCCAGCGGTTTTAGCCTGCATGGGTTGCAAGTGTGGCTGGCCTCACCCAAGGACCACGAGACCGGGCCGGGACATTACAGCCATCACCCGGCAGCCAGCCTGCCGGTGAGTGACAATCTGGGCGTGCAGATACGCCTGATCGCGGGCGATGGGTTCTGCCTCAAATCGCCGGTGCCGGTGCTGTCGCCCACGCTGTATGCCGAGGTGCAGATGCAAACGGCCACAACCCTGCTGATTCCGGATGAGCATGAGGAACGCGCGGTGTATGTGCTGGAGGGGGAAGCGCAGTTGGACGGCGAGACGCTTGAAGTGCACAGCCTGGTGGTGCTGCCGGCTGGTAAGGAGATGACACTGTTTGCCGAAAGCGATTGCCACCTGGTGGTGTTTGGCGGCGCGCCGCTGGATGGGCCTCGGCGGATCAATTGGAATTTTGTCGCGAGTGATCCAGCGGTGATCGAACAGGCCAGGCAGCGGTGGGCGGCTGGGGATTGGCCGACGGTGCCGGGTGAGTCTGAAAGAATTGAGTTGCCGGTGAGGTAGCATTCGCGAGCAAGCCCGCTCCCACATTTTGACTTGTGAACAGCGTCAAATGCGGGAGCGGGCTTGCTCGCGAAGAGGCCAAAACAGGCGCTGAAAAATCAGCCCTTGAACACTTCTTCCAGCAAGTTATGCATCGACTGGAAAGCCCGTTTGGCCGTCTTCGCGTCGTACATCATCTTGCCCGGCACATTCGCATGCGGGTCGGTGAACGAATGCACCGCGCCGCCGTAGCTCAGCAGTTGCCAATCCACACCGGCCGCGTTCATTTCATCTTCGAACGCCGGCAGTTGCTCTTTAGGGACCAATGGGTCAGAAGCGCCATGCAGCACCAGCACTGAGCCCTTGATGTTCTTCGCATCCGCCGGGTTCGGCGTGTCGAGGGTGCCGTGGAACGAGATGGCAGCCTTGACCGGCGCACCGGTACGCGCCAGCTCCAGGGAGCAGCACCCGCCGAAGCAGAAACCAAAGGTCGCCAGTTTCGAGGTATCAACCGCTGCCTCAGTCTGGCCCTGCAACTGCTCGAAGGCCGCCTGCATACGCTTGTTCAACAACGCACGGTCGTTCTTCAACGGCATCATCGCCGCACCGGCTTCATCGCCATTCGACGGACGCACGGTCTGCCCGTACAAATCGGCAATCAGCACCACATAGCCCTTGCTGGCGACGCTCTTGGCGATCTCTTCGGCACCCGCACTCACTCCCATCCAGTTCGGCGCCATCAGCAGGCCCGGCAGCGGGCCCTTGTGGCTGGCATCGAACGCGAGACGGCTTTCGTAAGATTGGCCATCAATCTGATAGACCACGGAACGTACTGTGACTTGGCTCATCATTTACTCCAGTTGAGGTGCACTAGAACGAAAAAACCCGCCGAAGCGGGTTTTTCTACGTCAGGGTCAAACCGACAGTTCAACCAACAGCTTGTTCAGGCGGCGCACATAGGCGGCCGGGTCTTTCAAGCTGTCGCCAGCGGCCAGGGCCGCTTGGTCGAAGAGGATGTGCGACAGGTCGCCAAACCGCTCTTCGCTTTGCTCGCCGTCGAGTTTCTCGATCAGCGGGTGAGCCGGGTTGAATTCGAAGATCGGCTTGGAATCCGGCACTTTCTGGCCGCTGGCCTCGAGGATCTGGCGCATTTGCATGCCCAAGTCCGCTTCGCCGATGGCCAGGATCGCCGGGGAGTCGGTCAGACGGTGGGAAACCCGCACTTCGCTGACCGCATCGCCCAGGGACGCCTTGATACGCTCAACCAAGCCTTCTTTGGCCTTGGCGACTTCTTCGGCTTCTTTCTTCTCTTCTTCGGAATCCAGGTTACCCAGGTCCAGGTCACCGCGGGCCACGTCGACGAAGGATTTGCCGTCGAACTCGTTGAGGTAGCTCATCAGCCACTCATCGATACGGTCGGTCAGCAGCAGCACTTCGATGCCTTTCTTGCGGAAGACTTCCAGGTGCGGGCTGTTTTTGACCTGAGCGTAGGTTTCGCCGGTCAGGTAGTAGATCTTGTCCTGACCTTCCTTGGCGCGTGCCAGGTATTCGGCCAGGGACACCACTTGCTCGCCGCCTTCTTCGTGAGTCGAAGCAAAACGCAGCAAGCCAGCGATTTTTTCTTTGTTGGCAAAATCTTCCGCCGGGCCTTCTTTCATGACCTGGCCGAAGTTTTTCCAGAAGCCTTTGTATTGCTCAGGCTCGTTCTTCGCCAGTTTTTCCAGCATGTCGAGTACACGCTTGGTCAGCGCCGACTTCATGGAGTCGATGATCGGGTCTTTCTGCAGGATTTCCCGCGACACGTTCAGAGACAAATCGTTGGAGTCGACCACACCTTTGATGAAGCGCAGGTACAACGGCAGGAAGGACTCCGCCTGGTCCATCACGAAGACGCGCTGTACGTACAGCTTCAGGCCTTTCGGCGCTTCACGCTGGTACAGGTCGAACGGGGCACGGGCCGGTACGTAGAGCAGCGAGCTGTATTCCAGCTTGCCTTCGACCTTGTTGTGGCTCCAGCTCAGCGGGTTTTCGTAGTCGTGACCGATGTGCTTGTAGAACTCCTGGTATTCCTCGTCCTTGATCTCGGTACGCGGACGGGTCCACAGCGCGCTGGCGCGGTTGACCACTTCCCATTCCTGGGCAGGTGCCTCTTCGCCTTCGGCGGCCGCTTGTTCTTTCGGCAGCTCGATCGGCAAAGCGATGTGGTCGGAGTACTTCTTGACGATGTTGCGCAGGCGCCAGCCATCGGCGAATTCGTCTTCACCGGATTTCAGGTGCAGGACGATGCGGGTACCACGGTCGGCCTTGTCGATAGTGGCGATTTCGAACTCGCCCTCGCCTTTGGACGACCAATGCACGCCTTCGCTGGCGTCGAGGCCGGCACGGCGGCTGAACACTTCCACTTGGTCGGCGACGATGAAGGCCGAGTAGAAGCCCACGCCGAACTGGCCGATCAGGTGCGAATCCTTCTTCTGGTCGCCCGACAGGTTCTTCATGAAGTCGGCAGTACCGGATTTGGCGATGGTCCCCAGGTGGGTGATCGCATCTTCGCGGCTCATGCCGATACCGTTGTCTTCGATCGTGACGGTCTTGGCGTCCTTGTCGAAGCTCACACGGATTTTCAGTTCGGCGCCACCTTCCAGCAACTCAGGCTTGGACAGGGCTTCGAAACGTAATTTGTCGACAGCGTCAGAGGCGTTCGAGATCAATTCGCGAAGGAAAATTTCCTTGTTGGAATACAGCGAATGGATCATGAGGTGCAGCAGTTGCTTCACCTCGGTCTGGAAGCCCAGGGTTTCCTTTTGAGTTTCCACACTCATGGTCATCAAACTCCAATTGGATGGCAGTGGCCGCGCCCTTGAGGGTTGGCGGCGGGTTGTCATCAAAGTTGGGGGCTAAGACCAGGATTTCAAGGGCGGCTCTGTTCCTCGATCTTGAAATGCGCGCGGGCGGTGGCGATAGGTTCTGCGGCCGTGCTCTGCCAGGCGGTGATAGCCACGTTCGCCACCCGTCGACCCTGGCGCCACACCTGGCATTTGGCATAGGTGTCGCGAAACTGCCCGGCGCGCAGGTAATCCAGGGAAAAGTCGATGATTTTCGGGATGCCCGGCGCGCCCGTGAACACCAGCAGGTACAGCGCCGCCGACAGCTCCATGAAGCCCGCAATCACGCCGCCGTGCAGCGCCGGCAATATGGGGTTACCAATATTGTCCTTGTTGGCCGGCAGGCGGAACAGCAATTCATCCCCCAGTCGCGTGCATTCAATGCCGATGAGCTTGGCGTAAGGAATGAGGTTGAGCAGCGCCTCGTAATCACCGCGCTCATGGGCCTGTTCCAGGCGGGTCTTGAATCGGTGCGTCATGCCTGTTCTCCCTTTATCGCGCTGCCCAATCCTTGTGTGCCCCTGAGGCGTTTGCCCATGCGCATGAACGTGCCCACCACATGGGCGATGGGTTGCTGGGGGTCATCCTGGAAGGCAAAGCCGCGGGTGAAGATGACGTCGGTGGTCACCCGGTAGCATTGGGCGAAGCCATACACGGGTTTGTGGGGCGCAGCGGGATGCATGTAGTCAACGCGCAAGTCGAGGGTCGGGCACACTTCGAATTCCGGCAGCACACACAGGGTGGCCATGCCGCAGGCGGTGTCCATCAGAGAAGTCAGCGCGCCGCCATGGATCACCCCCGACTGGGGATCACCCACTAAATGCGTGGCGTAGGGCATGATCAAGGTGATGCCCTCCTCGCTGGCCTGATGAGCGGTAATGCCCAGCACCTGACAATGGCGCAAGGCCGAAACAAAGCGCGTCGCGCGCTCTAACAGGGGATTTTCGGTCATTCGTTCCAGACTCTTATTAGTGTTGATTCGCGGAAGGGGTGGGTGGGCAAAAGTTCCGGTTAGTCAGCGATTTATATATCTATGGAATAAAAGGAACTAATGCCGAACCGCCATGCTCGAAAGGCCAGTAGATATCTTCAATAAGGAGAAACACCCATGCGCAAGACTTTAGCTATTTCCATGATGCTCGCCGCTGCCCTCGGTCTCGCTGCCTGCGACAAGAAATCCGAAGACAAAGCCCAAGACGCCGCCGCGCACTCTGAGCAAGCTCAGAAAGATATGGCGAAGGCTCAGGATAAAGTGAACGACGCTGCGAAAGAAAACGCCGATGCTGCCAAAGCTCAGGCTGAATCGAACGCAGCCGCCGCAAAAGAAGCAGCACCTGCTACCCCAGCCACCGGTTCTTGAGACCGCGGCTTGAAATAGCCTGGCTGCAAAAAGAAAGCCCGCTTAGATAGCGGGCTTTACTTTGTCTGGGTTTCTATTTGTAGGCCGTAGTTAGCCCACTTCTTTAGCCGGTTCCGGCGGCGGCGCGTCCGTTTGCGTATACACCATCACTTGCAGCACGTCGGAATGAAACTCCCGACGGTACAGCACCAACACCACCCCGCTGCTCATCAACATGAACAACCAGGGGCTGACAAACCACGCCAGCATCGTCATGCCGAAGTAATAAGCGCGCAGGCCGAAGTTGAACTGGTTAGCGGCCATGGAGATCACCCGCGCCGCGCGCAGGGCAAACGCATTGCGCTCCTGTTCCGACACATGCCGCTCACCGATCATCGGCGCCGAACCCACCAGCACCGCCGCGAAGTTGTACTGGCGCATGCACCAGCTGAATGTGAAGAACGCGTAGACGAACACCAGCGCCAGGCACAACAACTTGATCTCCGACATGCCCTGGGACGCCTGCTGCACCATGGGGATATCCGCCAGCAACGACACCGCGCGCTCCGAGGCCCCGAGCACGGTGAGAATACCGGCGAGGATGATCAGGGTACTGGAGGCAAAGAACGAGGCGTTGCGCTCGAGGTTGCCGATCACACTGGCGTCGGCGATGCGGTTGTCGCGCAGCAGCATGCGGCGCATCCAGTCCTCGCGATACAGATGCAGCACGCTGGCCAGGCAGGCCGTGTCGCGGGCTTTCCAGGTGGCATAGCGGGTGTAGCCGCCCCAGCACAGGACGAACCAGAGGGCGGCAAGCAGGTGGATTTGATTGGTTTCGATAAACGACATGCGGGTCCTATTAAGCGGCGATTTGGCAAACACGAGCGATCGTAGGAGCTGGCTTGCCGGCGATGGCAGCATATCAATCACAGAATACGTTGGCTGACACACCGCTATCGCTGGCAAGCCAGCTCCTACAGGATCGTGTTCTATAAGCATAAAAAATGCCCCGTATCGATTGATACGAGGCATTTCCTTGTAACGTAAACCCGCTTGTTTAAGCGATAGCTTCGCTACGCTTGCCGAGCATACGATCAACCACAAACGCCACAGCCAGTGTCATCACCGACGGCACCAGCCACGCCAGGCCCTGCTCGCTCAGCGGCAGGTTGGCCAATTGCGCAGGCATCCAATCCGCGAGGCCAGCGCCCTTGAGCGCATCAATGCAACCAAAGATGAACGACACCAGCATCACCGGACCGACGATGCGCCCCTGCTCCAGCCAGAAGTCTTTGCAGAAGCTCAACGCCACCAGCACGATGCACGGCGGGTAGATCGCCGTGAGTACCGGGATCGAGAACGCGATCAGCTTGGTCAGGCCCAGGTTGGACACGAACAGCGAGAACAGCGCCAGGATCACCACCAGCGTCTTGTAGGACAGCGGCAGGATACGGCTGAAGTACTCGGCGCAGGCGCAGGTCAGGCCTACGGCGGTGACCAGGCATGCCAGGGAGATCAGCACGGCCAGGAAGCCGCTGCCCAGGGAACCGAAGGTGTGTTGCACATAAGCGTGCAGCACCGCCGCGCCGTTGCTTGCACCGGCGGCAACCGCGTGGCTGCCCGAGCCGAGGCGGAACAGGCTGATGTACACCAGGGCCAAGCCCACACCGGCGATCAGGCCGGCAATGATCGCGTAGCGGGTGATCAGCTTCGGCGACTCAACACCACGGGACCGGATCGCATTGACGATCACGATGCCAAACACCAGTGCCCCCAGAGTATCCATGGTCAGGTAACCATTGATGAAACCTTGGGAGAACGGCGCAGCCACGTATTCCGGGGTGGCGACACCCACTTCACCGGCCGGCAGGGCAAAGGCGGCGATACCGAGGATGGCCAGCGCAATGATCTTCAGCGGTGCGAGGAAGCGCCCCACAGTGTCCAGCAGTCGTCCTGGGTACAGGGAGACAAAGAACACCACCAGGAAATACACCGAACTGTAGAGGAACAACGCCAGCGGGCTTTCGCCGGTCAACGGCGCCAGGCCCACTTCAAAGGACACGGTGGCGGTACGCGGGGTGGCGAACAGCGGCCCTACCGCCAGATACGCCGCCGCCGCCAGCAGGCCACCGGCGATCTTGCCGATCGGGCTGCTCAACGCGTCCATACCGCCGCCGACCTTGGCCAGGGCGATCACGGTGACCACCGGCAGGCCGACGGCCGTGATCAGAAAGCCCAGCGCTGCCATCCAGACGTGAGGTCCGGACTGCAAACCAACGATAGGCGGGAAGATGATGTTGCCGGCGCCCACGAACAGGGCAAACGTCATAAAGCCCAACGCCAGGATATCCTGGCTTTTCAACACTTTCATTTCGGGAAATACCACACTACTGAATCGGAATTTAGAGAGGGATTCCCTATGGATGAGGGAAATACTGCCGGCCCTTATGGGAGCCGACCGGTCTAGCGCGGGGCTTCCTTTTGGGATGCGCACGCATAAAGAGGCGGCTAGGGTACAGAAATTGGCTGACGAACGCACTGTTGCGGGGCGGACTGTCCGATAAGCGACATCTCTATGTCGCGTTTTCATACTTAATCTGGCAATGCAGATAAGTTACACAGCCATGCCATACAAAAAACTGTAGGAGCCTGCTTGCCGGCTCCTACAGAAAATGTGGTTACTTAGAAAGCACAAAGGCCACCCGAAGGTGGCCTTTGTGTTGGTGAAGCGTCAGTTAAGCGCGAGGCTTACTTGACAGCCCAACCGGTCAGCTCGGACAAAGCCTTGCCGATGTCTGCCAGCGAACGCACGGTTTTAACGCCTGCGTCTTCCAGGGCAGCAAACTTCTCGTCTGCAGTGCCCTTGCCGCCAGAGATGATTGCGCCAGCATGGCCCATGCGCTTGCCAGCAGGGGCAGTCACACCAGCGATGTAGGAAACAACCGGCTTGGTCACGTGTGCCTTGATGTAGGCAGCCGCTTCTTCTTCAGCCGAACCGCCGATCTCACCGATCATTACGATCGCTTCGGTCTTCGGGTCTTCCTGGAACAGTTTCAGGATGTCGATGAAGTTCGAGCCTGGGATCGGGTCACCGCCGATGCCGACGCAAGTCGACTGACCGAAACCGGCGTCAGTGGTCTGCTTCACAGCTTCGTAGGTCAGGGTGCCGGAACGGGAAACGATACCGACCTTGCCTGGCAAGTGAATGTGACCTGGCATGATGCCGATCTTGCATTCGCCTGGAGTGATCACGCCTGGGCAGTTAGGGCCGATCAGGACTACGCCCAGCTCGTCGCACTTAACTTTAGCGTCCAGCATGTCCAGGGTAGGAATGCCTTCGGTGATGCAGACGATCAGCTTGATGCCGCCGAATGCTGCTTCCAGGATCGAGTCCTTGCAGAAAGGAGCTGGAACGTAGATCACGCTGGCGGTGGCGCCAGTGGCAGCTACAGCGTCTTTCACGGTGTTGAACACTGGCAGACCCAGGTGCTCGGTGCCGCCCTTACCAGGTGTTACGCCGCCAACCATCTTGGTGCCGTATTCGATGGCTTGCTGGGTGTGGAAACTACCTTGCGAACCGGTAATACCCTGGCAGATAACTTTGGTGTCTTTATTGATCAGGACGCTCATTATTTGCCCTCCGCAGCTTTGACAACTTGTTGAGCAGCGTCGGTCAGGCTGGTAGCCGCGATGATGTTCAAACCGCTTTCTGCCAGTACTTTAGCGCCCAGTTCAGCGTTGTTACCTTCAAGGCGAACAACAACCGGGATTTTAACGCCGACTTCTTTCACTGCACCGATGATGCCTTCGGCAATCATGTCGCAACGAACGATGCCGCCGAAGATGTTGACCAGTACTGCAGCGACGTTGGAGTCGGACAGGATGATCTTGAAAGCTTCGGTTACGCGTTCTTTGGTAGCACCACCGCCCACGTCGAGGAAGTTGGCTGGTTTGCCGCCATGCAGGTTGACGATGTCCATGGTACCCATGGCCAGGCCAGCACCGTTGACCATGCAGCCGATGTTACCTTCCAGGGCTACGTAGTTCAGTTCGAACTTGGCAGCGTGCGCTTCGCGCGGATCGTCTTGCGACGGATCGTGGAAAGTCTTCAGCTTAGGCTGACGGTACATGGCGTTGGCGTCGATGTTGATCTTGGCGTCCAGGCAGTGCAGATCGCCGTCAGCCTTGATCACCAGCGGGTTCACTTCCAGCAGGGCCAGATCGTGATCCTGGAACAGCTTGGCCAGACCGACGAAGATCTTGGCGAACTGGGCAACTTGCTTGCCTTCCAGGCCCAGCTGGAAAGCCAGCTCGCGACCCTGGAATGGCTGAGCGCCAACCAGTGGATCGATAGTAGCTTTCAGAATTTTTTCTGGGGTTTCTTCGGCGATCTTCTCAATGTCCACGCCACCTTCGGTGGAAGCCATGAACACGATGCGACGGCTCGAACGGTCAACGACAGCGCCCAGGTACAGCTCTTTAGCGATATCAGTGCACGATTCAACCAGGATCTTGGTGACTGGCTGGCCATTGGCATCAGTCTGGTAAGTCACCAGACGCTTGCCCAGCCACTGCTGTGCGAAGGCCTTGGCGTCTTCTTTGCTGCGAACCAGCTTAACGCCGCCCGCTTTACCGCGACCACCGGCGTGGACCTGGGCTTTGACAACCCACTCGCTGCCGCCGATTTTGTCGCAAGCTTCTGCTGCTGCTTCCGGGGTGTCTACTGCGTAGCCCTTGGAAACTGGCAGGCCGTATTCAGCGAACAGCTGCTTACCCTGATACTCGTGAAGATTCATGCTTTTTACCGTCTTCGTTAGGTACTGCGCATTCGGCGCTGCGCTCATTATGAGTGCCGCGCCACCTGTGACTGCTGCTTGCGCAACTTGCGGGGCTCAAGGCCCGTAAAGCTGCGCAAGACTGCGTCCAGCGGATATTCCGCGGTGAGTCTTGCGCGCAAGGCTCACGACGGGCAACTCCGCCGTGGTTTCTTATTATCTCGCTTAGCGCTTCTTCTTGTTGGCGATGTGGATGGCGCCGCCATTCACTGCCAACGCGGCTTCATGCAGCGCTTCGGACAGGGTCGGATGGGAGAAGACCATCATGCCCAGATCCTCGGCACTGGTGCCGAATTCCATACCGATCGCGCCTTGCTGAACCAGTTCTGCAGCGCTTGGGCCAATCACGTGGACGCCCAATACGCGGTCAGTCTTGGCATCAGCGATGACCTTGACAAAACCACCGGTGTCGTTGGCTGCCATGGCACGGCCAGAAGCGGCGAACGGGAAGGTGCCGACGTTAACTTCAACGCCTTCAGCTTTCAACTGCTGTTCGTTCTTGCCGACCCATGCAATTTCCGGGTGGGTGTAGATAACCGATGGGATCAGGTCGTAGTTCATCTGGGTCTTGTGGCCCTTGATGCGCTCGACAACCATGATGCCTTCTTCGGAAGCCTTGTGCGCCAGCATCATGCCACGCACCACGTCGCCGATGGCGTAGACGCCAGGCACGGTGGTCGCGCAGTGATCGTCAACGTGCACATAACCGCGCTCGTCGAGGGTCACGCCGCTGTCAGCTGCCAGCAGGTCGGTGGTCACTGGACGGCGACCCACGGCTACGATCAGCTTGTCGAAAGTGATGGTTTTTTCACCATCCTTGTCGGTGTAGTTGACGACAACTTCTTCACCGTTGACTTTCGAGCCGGTCACGCGAGCGCCCAGCTTGATGTCCAGACCTTGTTTGGTCAGGGTTTTCAGCGCTTCTTTGGACACAGCGGTGTCGGCAGCCAGCAGGAACGTGTCCAGGGCTTCCAGCACGGTGACTTCGGAACCCAGGCGGGACCATACCGAACCCAGCTCCAGGCCGATTACGCCAGCGCCGATCACGCCCAGGCGCTTAGGCACTGCTTGGAATTCCAGGGCGCCAGTCGAATCAACGATCACGTTCTGGTCAACTGGAGCAGGCGGGATGTCGATTGGACGCGAACCAGGGGCCAGGATCACGTTCTCGGCTTCGATGATTTCGGTCGAGCCGTCTGGCTTGGTGATTTCAACTTTCTTGCCAGCCAGCAGCTTGCCGTGGCCTTGCAGGGAAGTCACGCCGTTGGCCTTGAACAAGGTGGCAACGCCGGAAGTCAGGCCTTTAACGATGTTGGCTTTACGGCCGACCATTGCTGGCACGTCCATGGTCACGCCAGCATGGTTGATGCCGTGGATCGCGAAGCCGTCTTGGGCTTCGTGGAATTTCCAGGAGCTGTCCAGCAGCGCCTTGGAAGGAATGCAACCGACGTTCAGGCAAGTACCGCCCAGTGCCAGTTTGCCTTCCTTGTCGGTGTATTTTTCGATGCAAGCAGTCGAGAGGCCCAGTTGTGCGGCCTTGATGGCAGCAACGTAGCCGCCAGGACCTGCACCAATCACTACGACGTCAAATTTCTGTGTCATGAAAATAGATCCTCTATTAGCTTCAAGCTTCAAGCTCGGAGCTTCAAGCTGCAAGCCAAACTGCGTTTACTTGCAGCTTGTAGCTCGCAACTTGAAGCTGCTTCAATCAAATATCCAGAAGAAGACGAGCCGGGTCTTCCAGCAGGTTCTTGATGGTCACCAGGAAAGTCACGGCTTCTTTACCATCGATCAGGCGGTGATCGTACGACAGCGCCAGGTACATCATTGGGCGGATCACGACTTGGCCGTTGATGGCCATCGGACGCTGGATGATGTTGTGCATGCCCAGGATTGCCGCTTGTGGTGGGTTGACAATCGGCGTCGACATCATCGAACCGAAGGTACCACCGTTGGTGATGGTGAAGGTACCGCCGGTCATCTCGTCGATGGTCAGCTTGCCGTCACGGGCTTTCTTGCCGAAGGTGGCGATGCCGCCTTCGATTTCAGCCAGGCTCATCAGTTCGGCGTTACGCAGTACTGGAACCACCAGGCCACGGTCGCTGGACACGGCAACGCCGACGTCGGCGTAGCCATGGTAAACGATGTCGTTGCCGTCGATGGAAGCGTTGACTGCCGGGAAGCGTTTCAGCGCTTCGGTGGCCGCTTTCACGAAGAAGGACATGAAGCCCAGGCGCACGCCGTTGTGGGACTTCTCGAACAGATCCTTGTACTTCGAACGCAGGGCCATGACTTCGGTCATGTCGACTTCGTTGAAGGTGGTCAGCATCGCCATGTTCGACTGGGCTTCAACCAGACGCTTGGCCACGGTGGCACGTACGCGAGTCATCGGAACGCGCTTCTCGGTGCGGTCGCCAGCGGCGAACACAGGAGCAGCGGCGGCCGGGGCAGCAGCCTTGGCAGGTGCGGCAGCTGGAGCGTTTTTCTTGGCTTCAACAGCAGCAACCACGTCTTCCTTGGTGATGCGACCGTCTTTGCCGGTGCCTTTGACGGACGCCAGGTTGATGCCGTTCTCTTCAGCCAGCTGACGGGCAGCTGGTGCAGCGATCGGGTCTTCAGCGCCAGCAGCCGGAGCGGCGGCAGGAGCAGCGGCGGCTGCCGGTGCAGCGGCAGCAGGAGCAGCGGCAGCAGCGCTGCCCTCTTCGATCGAGCCCAGTACCTGGTTCGACAGAACGGTAGCGCCTTCTTCGGCAACGATTGCGCCCAGCACGCCGTCAGCTTCGGCCAATACTTCCAGCACGACTTTGTCGGTCTCGATGTCAACGATCAGGTCGTCACGCTTTACAGCGTCGCCTGGTTTCTTGTGCCAAGTGGCAACGGTGCCATCGGCAACCGATTCCGGGAATGACGGGGCTTTGATTTCGATAGCCATTATCTGTGTGTCCTTAAAATTCGGTTTCAGTCAGCGCGAAGGCGTTAAACAGTAAAAGCATCTTGCAGCAGTTTTTCCTGCTGCTCGGCGTGCATCGACGCATAACCACATGCAGGTGCAGCAGAAGCATCGCGACCGGCGTACTCCAGGTTCAGCGCCTTGTTGTGGTTACCCATGCTGCGACGCAGGTGATGCTGGCTGCTGTACCACGCGCCCTGGTTCATCGGTTCTTCCTGGCACCACACCACGTTGGTGAGGTTGGTGTAAGGCGCGATGGCCTCCATCAGGTCGTCTTCCGGGAACGGGTAAAGCTGCTCGATACGCACGATGGCGATGTCTTCGCGGCCTTCGGCACGACGTTTTTCCAGCAGGTCGTAGTAGACCTTGCCGCTGCACAGGACCAGGCGAGTCACCTTGGCTGCGTCCAGCGTGTCGATTTCTGGAATAACAGTCTGGAACGAACCATCAGCCAGATCTTCCAGGGTCGAGATGGCCAATTTATGACGCAATAGCGACTTCGGTGTCAGCACTACCAGCGGCTTGCGCAGCGGGCGGATCACCTGGCGACGCAGCAAGTGGTAGATCTGGGCCGGGGTAGTCGGCACGCACACCTGGATGTTGTGCTCGGCGCACAGCTGCAGGTAACGCTCCAGACGGGCCGAGGAGTGCTCAGGACCCTGACCTTCATAACCGTGTGGCAGCAACATGGTCAGACCGCACAGGCGACCCCACTTGTGCTCGCCGCTGGTGATGAACTGGTCGATTACCACTTGGGCGCCGTTGGCGAAGTCGCCGAACTGGGCTTCCCAGATCACCAGCGCGTTTGGCGTGGTGGTCGAGTAACCGTATTCGAACGCCAGAACCGCTTCTTCGGACAGGAACGAATCGTACAGATCGAAACGTGGCTGGCCTTCGTACAGGTTCTGCAACGGGATGTAGGTGCCCGCGTCTTTCTGGTTGTGCAATACCGCGTGACGGTGCGAGAACGTACCACGACCGATGTCCTGGCCGGTCATGCGGATCGGGTGACCTTCGAACGCCAGGGTCGCGTACGCCATGGTTTCGGCGTAACCCCAGTTGATCGGCAGGCCGCCGGCTTGCATCTTCTGACGGTCTTCGTAAATCTTCGCCACTTGGCGCTGAACCACGAAGCCTTCTGGAATTTCCAACAGCTTGGCGGACAATTCCTGCAGGGTTTTCAGATCGAACGAGGTGTCGTGACGCGCAGTCCAGGCGTGGCCCAGGTACGGACGCCAGTCCACGAACAGCTCTTTGTTCGGCTCTTTAACCAGGCTTTTCACTACGTGCAGACCATTGTCCAGCGCGTTGCGGTATTCATCGACCTTGGCCTGAACACGCGCATCGTCAACCACACCGGCCTTGGTCAGGCTTTCGGCGTAAAGCTCACGGGTGGTGCGCTGCTTGGTGATTTGCTGGTACATCAACGGCTGGGTGCCGCTTGGTTCGTCAGCTTCGTTGTGACCGCGACGGCGGTAGCAGACCAGGTCGATCACGACGTCACGCTTGAACTGCATGCGGTAGTCAATGGCCAACTGGGTCACGAACAACACAGCTTCCGGATCATCACCATTCACATGGAGGATCGGCGCCTGGATCATCTTGGCAACGTCGGTCGCGTACTCGGTGGAGCGCGCGTCCAGCGGATTGCTGATGGTGAAACCTACCTGGTTGTTGATGACGATGTGAACCGTACCGCCCGTCTTGAAGCCGCGTGTCTGCGACATCTGGAACGTTTCCAGGACCACGCCTTGACCGGCAAATGCCGCGTCACCGTGGATGGAAATTGGCAGAACTTTTTCACCGGTGGTGTCGTTACGACGATCCTGGCGAGCACGGACCGAACCCTCGACCACTGGAGAAACGATTTCCAGGTGGGATGGGTTGAAGGCCATGGCCAGGTGAACTTCACCGCCGGTAGTCATCACGTTGGACGAGAAGCCCTGGTGGTATTTAACGTCACCGGAACCCAACTCGACCTTCTTCTTGCCTTCGAACTCGTCGAACAGCTCACGCGGGTTCTTGCCGAAGGTGTTGACCAACACGTTCAGGCGACCACGGTGGGCCATGCCGATCACGATTTCCTTGGTGCCGTAGGAACCGGAACGCTGGATCAGCTCGTCGAGCATCGGGATCAGGCTTTCGCCGCCTTCCAGGCCGAAACGCTTGGTGCCCGGGTATTTGGTACCCAGGTATTTTTCCAGGCCTTCGGCAGCGGTTACGCGCTCAAGCAGGTGGCTGCGTACGTCAGCGGACAATACCGGACGACCACGCACACCTTCCAGGCGATGCTGGAACCAGTGGCGTTGCTCGGAATCGGTGATGTGCGTGAACTCAGCGCCGATGGTGCGGCAATATGTCTGCTGCAACGCTTCGTGAATTTCGCGTAGGCTCGCTTCCTCTTTGCCGATGAACAGGTCGCCGGCACGGAAGGTCGTATCAAGATCGGCATTGGTCAAGCCGTAATGATTGATCGACAGGTCAGCAGGTGCAGGACGCTTCCAGAGCCCCAGCGGGTCAAGCTGGGCCGCCTGGTGGCCGCGCATCCGGTAGGCCTGGATCAGTCGCAATACTTCAACTTGCTTCTTCTCGTGCTCACTGCTCACGCTCCCGGCAGAAACCGGTTGGGCGCGGCGCTGGTTCTTTGCCAGCAGCACAAATTGATCGCGAATCGTTGCGTGCGATACATCGGTGGCAGCGTTGCCGTCTGAAGACAACGTCTGAAATTTGGTGCGCCATTCTTCTGGCACAGCGTTAGGGTCGTGCAGGTAGAGCTCATAAAGCTCTTCCACATAGGCAGCGTTACCACCTGAAAGATAGCCGCTGTTCCACATGCGCTGCATCACGCTTTCTTGCATGCTTGGTCACCCTCGATTTGGGGACACCACCGGCGAAAACACCGAGTTTGCTTGCAAACGGCCAAGTGCAGCGACCAAAACAAGCCACTTAGGATCACGCTGATAGTTCGGGTACCAACCCGAATGCCCCTGCTTGTCTCATTTCTTCAAAATAAGAGCCGCGGCTTTGTAAGTCGCTGCTCAAGTTAAAACTACGGCGCCGGTTGAAGCCTGCGCCGTAGCATTTACGGGCACAACGGTCCTGCTTTTACTACAACGTCAGTTACACGCCGCTCTGCAGCAGCATGTTACGGATGTGACCAATGGCCTTAGTCGGGTTCAGGCCTTTGGGACATACGTTGACGCAGTTCATGATCCCGCGGCAGCGGAATACGCTGAACGGGTCATCCAGCGAAGCCAAACGCTCGGACGTCTTGGTATCACGGCTGTCTGCCAGGAAGCGGTACGCTTGCAGCAGGGCAGCTGGACCCAGGAACTTGTCCGGATTCCACCAGAAGGACGGGCACGAAGTCGAGCAGCAAGCGCACAGAATGCACTCGTACAGACCGTCGAGCTTCTCGCGCTCTTCCGGGGACTGCAGACGCTCGATGGCCGGAGCCGGCGTGTCGTTCTGCAGGAACGGCTTAACTTTCTCGTATTGCTTGTAGAAGATGCTCATATCGACGACCAGGTCACGGATAACCGGCAAACCTGGCAGTGGACGAACGATCAGCTTGTTGCCTTTGACCACGGCGGACAGCGGCGTGATGCACGCCAGGCCGTTTTTGCCGTTGATGTTCATGCCGTCGGAACCGCACACACCTTCACGGCAAGAGCGACGATAGGAGAAACCTTCGTCCTGCTCTTTGATCAGTGCCAATACATCCAGCACCATCAGGTCTTTACCACCGGTATCGACCTGGAATTCCTGCATGAACGGCGCGGCGTCCTGATCAGGGTTGTAGCGGTAAACACTGACTTTCAACATGGCAGCCACCCTTAGTAAGTCCGAATTTTCGGTTCAAACGTCGGAACCGTCTTCGGCGAGAAGTTCACGGCACGCTTGGTCACGCGCTTGTCACCCGGGAAGTACAGGGTGTGGCACAACCAGTTTTCGTCGTCGCGATCTTCAAAGTCTTCACGGGCGTGGGCACCACGGGATTCCTTACGAACCTCGGCGGCGATTGCAGTCGCTTCGGCCACTTCCAGCAGGTTTTGCAGTTCAAGGGCTTCGATACGAGCGGTGTTGAACGCCTGGCTCTTATCGTTGATCTTGACGTTGGCGATGCGCTTGCGCAGGTCAGCCAGCTGGGCGATACCCTTCTGCATGTATTCGCCGGTACGGAATACACCGAAGTAGTTCTGCATGCAGCTTTGCAGTTCGCGACGCAGGGTAGCCACGTCTTCGCCATCAGTGCGCTCGTTCAGAGCGTTCAGGCGCGCCAGGGCGGCCTCGATGTTGGCGTCGGTAGCGTCGTCGTATTCGATGCCGTCGGTCAGCGCCTTTTCCAGGTGCAGGCCGGCAGCACGGCCGAAGACCACCAGGTCGAGCAGCGAGTTGCCGCCCAGGCGGTTGGCGCCGTGAACCGATACGCACGCCACTTCGCCTACAGCGAACAGACCGTGGATGATCTCGTCCTCGCCTTCGGCGTTCTGGGTGATCGCCTGGCCATGAATGTTGGTCGGCACGCCGCCCATCATATAGTGGCAAGTCGGAACAACCGGCACCGGAGCAACCACCGGGTCAACGTGAGCAAAGGTCTTGGACAGCTCACAGATACCTGGCAGACGGCTGTGCAGTACTTCTTCGCCCAGGTGATCGAGCTTCAGCAGTACGTGGTCGCCATTCGGGCCACAGCCGTTGCCGGCAATGATCTCTTTAACCATCGAACGAGCCACAACGTCACGACCCGCCAGGTCTTTCGCGTTCGGAGCATAACGCTCCATGAAACGCTCGCCGTGCTTGTTGATCAGGTAACCGCCTTCACCACGGCAACCTTCTGTAACCAGTACACCAGCGCCAGCGATACCGGTCGGGTGGAACTGCCACATTTCGATGTCTTGCACCGGTACGCCAGCACGCAGTGCCATGCCGACGCCGTCACCGGTGTTGATCAGGGCATTGGTGGTCGACGCGTAGATACGGCCTGCACCGCCGGTCGCCAGCACGGTAGCCTTGGCGCGGATGTAGGTGGTTTCACCGGTTTCGATGCAGATGGCGATTACACCGACGAATTCGCCCTGGGCGTTTTTCACCAAGTCGACCGCGTAGTACTCGTTCAGGAACGTGGTACCGGCTTTCAGGTTGCCCTGATAAAGGGTGTGCAACAGCGCGTGACCGGTACGGTCGGACGCGGCGCAGGTACGGGCAGCCTGCCCGCCTTTACCGTAATCCTTCGACTGGCCGCCGAATGGACGCTGGTAGATACGGCCTTGCTCGGTACGGGAGAACGGCAGACCCATGTGGTCCAGCTCGAACACCGCGGCCGGGCCTTCCTGACACATGTATTCGATCGCGTCCTGGTCACCGATGTAGTCGGAACCCTTGACGGTATCGTACATGTGCCAGCGCCAGTCATCGTTCGGGTCGGCGGAGGCGATGGCGCAGGTGATGCCACCCTGGGCCGATACGGTGTGGGAACGGGTCGGGAACACCTTGGTGATCACGGCAGTCTTGTGACCGCCCTGGGCCAGCTGCAGCGCAGCGCGCATGCCAGCACCGCCGCCACCAATAATGATGGCGTCGAATGAAATAGTTGGAATGTTAGCCATGAATCAGATACCCCAAAGAATCTGCACACCCCAGACGAAGTAAGCGAACATCGCGACGCCGCATACTGCCTGGAAGAGGAAACGTACTGCAGTCGCGGACTTGCCCAGCGCCATCGGCGTCAGGTAGTCGGTCGCGATGGTCCACATGCCTACCCAGGCGTGTGCGCCCAGGGCAACAAGGGCCAGCAGACTGAAGATTCGCATCGCATTGTGGGAAAACAGGCCGTGCCATTGCTCATAGCCGATGCCCGGGTTTGCGACGAGGTATCCGATCAGGAAAATGAAATAAGCCGCGAGAACGACCGCAGACACACGCTGTGCCATCCAGTCATAGAGGCCCGAACGCGAAAGGTTCGTAACGCTGGTTACCATATCCAAACTCCTGCCAGAACGATCAGCACCACGGAAATGGCGATGATGATTTTCGAGCCCAGGCGGCCGCCTTCCAGCGTCTCACCGATGCCCATGTCCATGATCAAGTGGCGCACACCGGCTACCAGGTGATACAGAAGAGAAGACAGGAGGCCCCATGCTACGAACTTGGCCAGCGGGCTGGTCAAGCATGCCTTCACCTCGGCGTATCCTTCCTCGGAACCCAGGGATTTGCTCAATGCATAAAGCATGATGCCCAAGCCCAGGAACAGGATGATGCCGGAAACACGGTGCAGGAACGACGTAACGCCGGTGATGGGGAGTTTGATGGTCCTTAGGTCTAGGTTTACAGGTCGTTGGCTATTCACGGCTTTTTTTCACACTGAAGAGCCCCTAACAATCAGGGCAAAGTTGTTGGGGAGTGCACTGGTCAGGTAAGCACCACCCAGGGAGTGCGACCCCCAATGAAAGCAAGCCCAAAAGCCCTTGGCGGTCGGTGGCCGAGTATAGACAGTTAGGTTACTAATGACAACGCGCACTCCTCACCCTAATAGCGGATTGCGCTGGGGGAATAAAAGGCGTAAATGGCAGGCAATTTCGAGGAAAAAGTACGGTTAAAGCCTTCTGCTGCAAGACTTTAGGCAAATTGACATCTGGATTTATATCAATATAGTGGTGCGGGCCCTGCGTGGGGGGTCTGTCTGATGATTTGAAGCATAAATAGGAGGCCACATGGCTGACAAAAAAGCGCAGTTGATCATCGAGGGCGCAGCCCCCGTCGAGCTGCCCATTTTAACCGGCACCGTTGGTCCCGATGTTATCGACGTACGGGGCCTGACGGCCACGGGCCGTTTCACATTCGACCCAGGCTTCATGTCGACCGCCTCTTGCGAGTCGAAGATCACCTATATCGACGGTGATAATGGCATTCTGCTTCATCGCGGCTACCCGATCGAGCAACTGGCTGAGAAATCGGACTACCTGGAAACCTGCTACCTGCTGCTAAATGGCGAGCTGCCAACAGCCGAGCAAAAAGCCCAGTTCGTCAGCACCGTGAAGAACCACACCATGGTTCACGAGCAGTTGAAGACCTTCTTCAACGGCTTCCGTCGCGACGCCCACCCGATGGCCGTTATGTGCGGCGTGGTCGGCGCCCTGTCGGCCTTCTATCACGACTCCCTCGACATCAATAACCCGCAGCATCGCGAAATCTCCGCGATCCGCCTGGTTGCCAAGATGCCGACCCTGGCCGCAATGGTTTACAAGTACTCCATGGGTCAACCCATGATGTACCCGCGCAACGACCTGACGTACGCGGAAAACTTCCTGCACATGATGTTCAACACGCCGTGCGAGATCAAACCGATCAGCCCGACGCTTGCCAAGGCCATGGACCGGATCTTCATCCTCCACGCCGACCACGAGCAGAACGCCTCCACCTCCACCGTCCGCCTGGCAGGTTCTTCGGGTGCCAACCCGTTCGCCTGTATCGCCGCCGGTATCGCCGCACTCTGGGGCCCTGCCCACGGCGGTGCGAACGAAGCCGTATTGACCATGCTCGATGAAATCGGCGATGTCTCGAACATCGACAAGTTCATCGCCAAGGCCAAAGACAAGAACGATCCGTTCAAGTTGATGGGCTTCGGTCACCGCGTCTACAAGAACCGCGACCCACGCGCCACCGTGATGAAGCAGACCTGCGACGAAGTGTTGAAGGAACTGGGCATCAAGAACGATCCGCAACTCGAACTGGCCATGCGCCTGGAAGAGATCGCCTTGACCGACCCGTACTTCATCGAACGCTCGCTGTACCCGAACGTCGACTTCTACTCGGGGATCATCCTCAAGGCAATCGGCATTCCAACCAGCATGTTCACCGTGATCTTCGCCCTGGCGCGGACCGTGGGCTGGATCTCCCACTGGAAAGAAATGCTCTCCAGCCCGTACAAGATTGGCCGCCCGCGCCAGCTGTACACCGGCTACGAGTCGCGTGACATCACCCAGCTGGAAGATCGCAAGTAAGCATCGCTTAGTTGCACTGAAAACGGCCTCCCTTAGTGGAGGCCGTTTTTATTTGTGCAGGATTTGAGAAACAGTTTTGTCAGATCAATCCCTAATTTATAGACAAAAAAATACCCCGGCCTTTCGACCGGGGTATTTTCCTATCCAGCTACAACCTTAGTGAGAAACCGCCCCACTCGACCCCAGGCCAGTTTGCGAACGCACAAACTGCGGGAAGTACAGCGCACGCTCTTTCTCTGCCGCCGCCGACTTGTCGGTAATGGAGAAGAACCAGATGCCGACGAACGCAATGATCATCGAGAACAGCGCCGGGTACTCATAAGGGAAGATGGCTTTTTCATGGTGCAGGATCGAGACCCAGATGGTCGGGCCCAGCACCATCAGGCCAACGGCACTGATCAAGCCCAGCCAGCCGCCAATCATTGCGCCACGAGTGGTGAGGTTTTTCCAGTACATGGAAAGCAGCAGCACCGGGAAGTTACAGCTGGCGGCAATGGAGAACGCCAGGCCAACCATGAACGCGATGTTCTGGCTTTCGAACAGGATACCCAGGCCAATCGCCAGGACGCCCAAGGCAACGGTGGTGATTTTCGAAACGCGAATCTCATCCTTGTCGTTGGCCTTGCCTTTCTTGATCACGCTGGCGTACAGGTCATGGGACACCGCCGACGCACCGGCCAGGGTCAAGCCGGCAACCACCGCGAGGATGGTGGCGAAGGCCACGGCCGAGATGAAGCCCAGGAAGATACTGCCACCCACCGCGTTGGCCAGGTGCACCGCCGCCATGTTGTTGCCGCCCAGCAAGGCGCCTGCCGCATCCTTGAACGCCGGGTTGGTGCTGACCAGCAGGATCGCGCCAAAGCCGATGATGAAGGTCAGGATGTAGAAGTAACCGATGAAACCGGTGGCGTAGAACACGCTCTTACGCGCTTCTTTAGCGTCGCTGACGGTAAAGAAGCGCATCAGGATGTGTGGCAGGCCAGCCGTACCGAACATCAGCGCAAGCCCGAGGGAGAACGCGGAAATCGGGTCTTTCACCAAGCCGCCGGGGCTCATGATCGCCTCACCTTTAGGGTGAACCTTGATCGCCTCGGAGAACAGGGCATTGAAGTCGAAGTTGACGTGCTTCATCACCATCAGTGCCATGAACGATGCACCGGACAGCAGCAATACAGCCTTGATGATCTGTACCCAGGTGGTCGCCAGCATGCCGCCGAACAGTACATACATCACCATCAAGATACCGACCAGGATCACCGCAACATGGTAGTCCAGGCCGAACAGCAGCTGAATCAGCTTGCCCGCACCGACCATCTGCGCGATCAGGTAGAACGCCACCACCACCAGCGAGCCACAGGCCGAGAGGCTGCGAATCTGGGTCTGGCCCAAGCGATAGGACGCCACGTCGGCAAAGGTGTACTTGCCCAGGTTACGCAGGCGCTCGGCGATCAGGAACAGAATGATCGGCCAGCCCACCAGGAAGCCGATCGAGTAGATCAGGCCGTCATAACCAGAGGTGTAGACCAGCGCGGAAATCCCCAGGAAGGACGCCGCCGACATGTAGTCACCGGCAATCGCCAGGCCGTTCTGGAAACCGGTGATCTTGCCGCCGGCCGCATAGTAGTCGGCCGCCGATTTGTTGCGCTTGGAGGCCCAGTAGGTGATGCACAGGGTGGCGCCGACAAACGCGACGAACATCACGATGGCCGAAACGTTCAGGGGTTGCTTGTGCACTTCACCGGTCAATGCATCCGCCGCCCAAACGGCCGGGGCAAAGAGCGAAGCGCCGAATATTGCCAGTAGACGCCGGATCATTGCGCAGCCTCCTTGAGAATCGCATTGTTCAGGTCGTCAAACTCGCCATTGGCCCGGCGCACGTAGATGCCGGTCAGGATGAAGGCGGACACAATCAGCCCGACGCCCAGGGGAATGCCCCAGGTAATCGACGAGCCGGGGCTGATCTTGGCCCCCAGTACTTGTGGCCCGTAGGCGATCAACAGGATGAAAGCGGAGTAAAGCCCTAGCATGATCGCCGAGAGAATCCAGGCGAACCTTTCCCTTTTTCTCACCAGCTCCTTGAAACGCGGGCTGTTTTGAATCGAGAGGTAAATGCTGTCGTTCATTGTTTTTATCCTCGCAGCACAGCTTTTTTATTATTGGAACGTATCCACTGTATGCGGCTGCACAAAGGGTTCCAGACGACCTTAGTATTAGAACGACATAGGCGTTGTCGCCAGTTTTGAACTGATCGAATTGACAGCCTTTGGCACAAAAACGACAAAGCCCGCCTGACGAAAACGCCAGGCGGGCTTGCAAGGTGCTGTCTAGACGCTTCGGGTGTTATTTACCGGTCCACTCGGCGACACGCTCAGGGTGCTTGGCGACCCAATCCTTGGCGGCGGCATCAGGCTTGGCGCCTTCTTGAATCGCCAGCATGACTTCGCCGATTTCATCCTTGGAGGCCCATTGGAATTTCTTCAAGAAGGCCGCGACTTCCGGCGCTTTCTTCTCCAGGCCCTTGCTGCCGATGCTGTTGACGGTTTCAGCAGCACCATAAATCCCTTTTGGATCGTCCAGGAAACGCAGTTTCCACTTGGCGAACATCCAGTGTGGCACCCAACCGGTGACCGCAATGGATTCCTGTTTGTCTTCGGCACGGGTCAGCTCGGCGATCATCGCCGCGCCCGAGCTGGCTTGCAGCTTGTAATCGAGGCCGTATTGCTTGATCGCTTCATCGGTCTTGAGCATCACGCCAGAACCTGCGTCGATGCCGACGATCTTGTTCTTGAAGGTGGTGTCGGTCTTGAGGTCTTCGATGGACTTGGCCTTGACGTACTCCGGTACGATCAGGCCGATCTTCGCGTCCTTGAAGTTGGGGCCGTAGTCGACCACCTTGTCCTTGTTCTTGGCCCAGTACTCACCGTGGGTGACCGGCAGCCAGGCGGAGAGCATGGCGTCGAGCTTGCCGGTGGCAACGCCCTGCCACATGATCCCGGTGGCGACGGCTTGCAGTTTCACGTCATAACCGAGCTTGGCCTTGATCACTTCTGCCGCCACGTGGGTGGTAGCCACGCTGTCGGACCAGCCGTCCACATAGCCGATGCTCAGGGTCTTGCTGTCGGCGCTGGCCAGTGTGGAGCTCATCGCAACTACCAGAGTGGCAGCTGCGCCCAAGAGTCGTCGCATCTTCATAGTACTTCCCCGAAAGTGCTGCGCCCGGCGGATGCCGAGCGACGTCAACCTGTTGTTATGTGGTGCACCGCGCCCCCTTCACGCGCATCGATCACGGTAGTGCGCCGTCAGCGGAGTACTGACACTTCGATCATCAACCTGCTCGGGTGTTGGACCTGCTCTGTCAGCGACATCCTACAAGCAAGGAACGACATCACATCGCCAGTAGGATGTTTTGTAGGACTTGACGCCAAAATCCCGCCCGAACTTTGCATGTCAAAATTATGCAGCCCCACTGAGTCGGGCCAAATCCGGGTAAGATGCGCGCCTTTGCTCTTCCAGATAAGCCGACCATGCCCGCGACTGCCCGCTTCCCTGCCCTGCCCTATTGCTTCGCCTTGATCCTCGGCCTGCTGGCCCTGTTCGCTTACTGGTATGGCCTCGGCCGGCCCGTGGTGCTGCCCGACGTCGCCAGCGCCACGCACAAGATGCATTGCGCGTCCTATACACCGTTCGATAAAGACCAATCGCCGTTCGACCAGCCATTCACGCTGCGTCCGGAGCGCATGGACGCTGATCTCGCCCTGCTGGCCACTCGCTTCGAGTGCATTCGCACTTACTCTATGACCGGCCTGGAAGCCTTGCCGGACATGGCGCGCAAGCACGGGCTGAAGGTAATGGCCGGGGCCTGGGTCAGCAGTGACCCGGTGGCGACCGCAAAAGAAATCAACGAATTGATCGCATCGGCCAACGCCCACCCGGATGTCGTAACCTCGGTGATCGTCGGCAACGAAGCATTGCTACGCAAGGAAGTGACCGCCAAGCAGCTGGTGGCGCTGATCCAGACGGTCAAGAGCCAGATCAAGCAGCCTGTGACCTACGCGGATGTGTGGGAGTTCTGGCTGCAGCACCCGGAAATCGCCCCGGCGGTGGATTTCCTGACCATCCACCTGTTGCCTTACTGGGAAGATGACCCGTCGGGCATCGACCAGGCCCTCAAGCACGTGGGCGATGTGCGCCAGACCTTCGGCAACAAGTTTGCGCCCAAGGACATACTCATCGGTGAAACCGGCTGGCCAAGCGAAGGCCGCCAGCGCGAAACGGCCGTGCCGAGCCGGGTTAATGAAGCCAAGTTCATGCGCGGCTTCGTGGCCATGGCCGAGGCCAATGGCTGGCGTTACAACCTGATCGAAGCCTTTGACCAGCCGTGGAAGCGTGCCAGTGAAGGCGCCGTGGGTGGTTACTGGGGCCTGTTTGATGCCGATCGCCAGGACAAGGGCATCCTCGCCGGGCCGGTGACCAATGTGCCGTACTGGCCGCTGTGGTTGGGCGTCGGCGGGATTATCCTGCTGGGCACCCTCGCATTGGGTGGTCGAGTACGCAGCGCGCGTGCCGCGCTTGCCCTGCCGTTGTTGGGCGCCGTTGCGGCCTGCTCCATTGGCACCTGGGCCGAGCTGACCCGCGTGACGGCGCGCTTCAATGATGAATGGATGTGGGCTGGGTTGCTGCTGGTGTTGAACCTGCTGGTGCTGGCCCATGCGGCCTTGGCCTTGAGTGCACAGGAAGGTTGGCGTGAGCGGGCGTTCAACTGGCTGGAGCAACGCGCAGGCTGGCTGGTGGCGATTGCCGGGTTTGCCGGAGCGGTAATGATGCTGGCATTGGTCTTCGACCCGCGCTACCGCAGCTTTCCGAGCGCGGCGCTGGTGTTGCCGGCCCTGGTGTACGTGATACGTCCGGTGACGGGACCGCGTCGGGAGATTGCGTTGCTGGCCTTTATCATCGGTGCGGGCATTGCGCCGCAGTTGTACCGTGAGGGGTTATTGAACCAGCAGGCTTGGGGCTGGGCGGTAGTGAGCCTGCTCATGACGGCAGCCTTGTGGCGCTGCTTGCGGGCACGCAAGACTTAAGACCGCTTTCGCGAGCAAGCCCGCTCCCACATTCGACCGCATTCCAAGGATGTACTCGGTCAAATGTGGGAGCGGGCTTGCTCGCGAAGAGGCCCTATCAGGCGCCGCGGGGCTTCCTGACCAACCGCAACCCCGCAATCACCACGGCAAACACCGCAAACGTGGTGTTGTACAACGCCAGTGCCGGCAACCCGAACACCATCCCCAGCACCGCCAACCCCCACCCCGCCCGACCCGGCACGAAAAACGCCAGCACCGACGTGATCAACGCCGTCCAGCCCAGCACCTTGAAGTGGATCATCAACCCTAGGTTCGAACGCAGCTGGCATTCCCAGCGGCTCGCCTCGTCCGCGCAGAGGCCCACCCACTGGCCATCTTCCATAAAGCCATAGCGCGCACCGTAACTGGCGGCCAGCCACAGCGGCAGTGCAATAAGCAGCAAAATCAGCGGCAAACGACGGGACATGGGGTACTCCGATAGGCAAAAACGGCGCTCAGCTTAATGCCCCGGCAGCCGTTAGCAAGGCGCATACACACAATTAGTGTTCACCAAAGCGTGGCAAAGTGTATCGTCTGGCTACTATTACCCCGATTCCGACGTTTTTTTTCCGACATTTCGTGCCGCGTGATGGCACTTCGGCGACTGGACGGCGGTCATAGCCTGCGAACTTCATTAAGTACGTTTCCTCCTAGGGATTAAGTCATGCTCCGTTCCTTGCGCTGTGCTGCCTTGCTGGGCAGCCTTTTTCTGAGTGCGTCAGCACTGGCCGTCGACATTGACCAAGCCAGCTATGGCTACCCTTTGACCAACCCGTTTGAAGCCACCATCGCCACCACGCCGCCTGACCTTCGGCCGAAATTGCCGAGCGATGACGAGATCAATCAGTCCGACTACACCCTGAACATGCGCCCCGAGCGCGAATTCAGCCTGCCGGACAACTTTTGGGCGGTGAAGAAACTCACCTACCGCATCGCCAAGCAGGACCGCGCCGCGCCGCTGATCTTCCTGATCGCGGGCACCGGTGCGCGCTTCGACAGCAGCATCAACGAATACCTGAAAAAGCTGTATTACCAGGCCGGCTACCACGTGGTGCAACTGTCGTCGCCCACCAGCTTCGACTTCATCAGTGCCGCCTCGCGCTTCGCCACGCCGGGCATCACCCAGGAAGACGCCGAAGACATGTACCGCGTGATGCAAGCCGTGCGCGCGCAGAACGCTTCGTTGCCAGTGACTGACTTCTACCTCACCGGCTACAGCCTCGGTGCCCTGGATGCAGCGTTCGTCAGCAAGCTCGACGAGACGCGCCGCAGTTTCAACTTCAAGAAAGTCTTGTTGCTGAACCCGCCGGTCAACCTCTACACCTCGATCACCAACCTCGACAAGCTGGTGCAGACCGAGGTGAAAGGCATCAACAACACCACCACCTTCTATGAGCTGGTGCTGAACAAGCTGACCCGCTACTTCCAGCAAAAGGGCTACATCGACCTGAACGACGCCCTGCTCTACGACTTCCAGCAATCCAAGCAGCACCTGACCAACGAACAGATGGCCATGCTGATCGGCACCTCGTTCCGCTTCTCGGCAGCCGACATCGCCTTTACCTCGGACCTGATCAACCGCCGCGGACTGATCATCCCGCCGAAGTACCCGATCACCGAAGGCACCAGCCTCACGCCATTCCTCAAGCGTGCACTGCAGTGCGACTTCGACTGCTACCTCACCGAACAAGTGATCCCAATGTGGCGCGCCCGTTCCGACGGCGGCAGCCTGCTGCAACTGATCGACCAGGTCAGCCTGTATGCCCTCAAGGACTACCTGCACACCAACCCGAAGATCGCCGTCATGCACAACGCCGACGACGTGATCCTCGGCCCTGGCGACCTCGGCTTCCTGCGTAAAACCTTCGGCGATCGCTTGACCGTCTACCCGCTGGGCGGCCATTGCGGCAACCTCAATTACCGCGTCAACGCCGACGCTATGCTGGAGTTCTTCCGTGGCTAAATATCTTCTGCTGCTTGCCGCCCTGATGTGCGCAGGCGTGGCCAATGCCGACAACAGCAAGGCCCACGAGCCGGTCAATGTCGGCGCCGACGGTTTCAAGGAGCCGCTGACCAAGCTCAAGTTCAACCCAGGGCTGGACCAGCGTGAGTTCGAGCGCTCATCGCTCACCGCACTCAACGTGTATGACCCGCTGGAATCGTGGAACCGTCGCGTGTACCACTTCAACTACCGCTTCGACCAATGGGTGTTCCTGCCGGTGGTCGACGGCTACCGCTACGTCACCCCGAGTTTCCTGCGCACCGGCGTGAGCAACTTCTTCAACAACCTGGGCGACGTGCCCAACCTGTTGAACAGCCTGCTGCAACTCAAGGGGCATCGCTCCCTGGAAACCACCGGCCGCCTGTTGGTCAACACCACTATCGGCATCGCCGGCCTGTGGGACCCGGCGACCGCCATGGGCCTGCCGCGCCAGAGCGAAGACTTTGGCCAGACCCTGGGCTTCTACGGCGTACCCGGCGGCGCGTATGTGGTGCTGCCGATCTTCGGCCCATCGAACCTGCGCGACACCACCGGCCTGATCGTCGACTACGGTGCCGAAACCCAGATCAACTTCCTCAATGTGTCCGAAGTCAGCTCCAACCACCCGGAAATCTGGGCATTGCGCGCAGTGGACAAGCGTTATCAGACCAGCTTCCGGTATGGCCAGATGAACTCGCCGTTCGAGTACGAGAAGGTGCGCTACATCTATACGGAATCGCGAAAGCTGCAGATTGCCGAGTAAACGCCCACAAAAAAGGCCATTCGATTGAATGGCCTTTTTTATTGCGGTTACGGTAAGCCCGGTCTGTTAAGAATGTTCGACATCACGGCAAGGCAATCCGTAGTTATTCTCCCCCTTGTCGCCTTTTCTAAGCAGTCGGATGGTCACAACTAATAAACCCACGAACGGTAGCGCATACCACAGGATATAAGCGCCAGTCGTGTTCACATCGTGAAGCCGCCTAAATGTTACAGATAGCCGGGGGATGATCGTAAGTACAACGTAAACGCCTAGCGGGATATAAAACCACTTGCTGTAGGCAACCCCGGCCCAGCCTGCTACTACAATTGAGCCGTACATCAGCAGGTAGTCTAAAACTGCAAACGCCCAATACTCCCTTCTACAAGCGCGCCCGCTGAAGTTGGCATAGTTTTTTATCGCCTGAAAACACCAGTTCATCCTTAACTCCCTACTCGATCCGTTTTCTTAGTGCGTGACTTCACGGGAAGGCACGCGACGCATCCTATAAATGCCTTGAAAACCGAACTGTAGGATTAAGCTTAAACAACTTTTCAGTCTGTATTCGCTGCGAACTAATCAGCGCTTAACGGCTCGCCATACCCTGCCAACTACTTGCACGACGACCAACACCACCGCCCCGGCAATGATCCCCGCCACGCCATTCAGCAGCGTCGGCACCAACCACGCCACCCCGCCTGCGCCCTGGCTGACCGTCTCGATCCAGTGATGCACCACCGGCACGCCGTGGGTGAGAATCCCGCCGCCCACCAGGAACATCGCCGCCGTACCGATTACCGACAGGCTCTTCATCATGTACGGCGCCGCACGCAGGATGGCACCACCGATGCTGCGCGCCGCCTGGCCAGGTTTCTGGGTGAGCCACAGGCCCAGGTCATCCAGCTTGACGATGCCGGCCACCAGCCCGTAGACACCCACGGTCATGACGATGGCAATGCCGGACAGCACGATCACCTGCTGCATCAAGGGCGCATCGGCCACGGTGCCGAGGGTGATGGCGATGATTTCGGCGGAGAGGATGAAGTCGGTACGGATGGCGCCTTTGATCTTATCCTTTTCGAAGGCTACCAAGTCGGTTGCCGGGTCCGAGACGGCCTCGACCAACTGCACATGTTGCGCATGGTCTTCATCTTTGCTGTGCAGGAATTTATGCGCCAGCTTCTCGAACCCTTCGAAACACAGGTAGGCACCGCCGAGCATCAACAACGGCGTCACCGCCCACGGTGCAAACGCGCTGATCAATAAAGCCGCTGGCACCAGGATCAACTTGTTGACGAAGGACCCCTTGGCCACCGCCCACACCACGGGAATTTCCCGCTCGGCACGCACGCCGGAGACCTGTTGGGCATTGAGGGCGAGGTCATCACCCAGGACGCCAGCGGTCTTCTTTGCCGCCATTTTTGTCATCAGGGCAACGTCATCGAGTACTGCGGCGATATCGTCGATCAACACCAACAAGCTGCTTCCTGCCATGAATCGCGCTTCCGTAAGAGTGGGATGACGCGAGCATAGCGCGGCGCAAGGCCCGGCGGGCAGATTGTTGAGGCTCGCAGATGGCCGGTGCTACCATGCGCAACCGCCAGTCTTGGCAAGGAAACTCCAGGTTTATGAGCACCATTCGCGAGCGCAACAAAGAAAAGATCCTGCGGGCGGCCAGCGAGGAGTTTGCCGACAAGGGCTTCGCCGCGACCAAAACCAGCGACATCGCCGCCAAGGCTGGGCTGCCCAAGCCCAACGTCTATTACTACTTCAAGTCCAAGGACAACCTCTACCGCGAGGTGCTCGAGAGCATTATCGAGCCGATCCTGGCCGCTTCCACGCCGTTCAACCCGGACGGCGCGCCCAAGGAAGTACTGAGCAACTACATCCGCTCGAAAATCCGTATCTCCCGCGACCTGCCATTTGCCTCCAAGGTCTTTGCCAGCGAAATCATGCACGGCGCCCCGCACCTCAGCGCCGACCAGGTCGAACAGCTCAACGCCCAGGCCAAGCACAACATCGCCTGCATCCAGGACTGGGTAGATCGCGGCCTGATTGCGCCGATTGAACCCAATCACTTGATGTTCACCATCTGGGCGGCGACGCAGACCTATGCGGATTTTGACTGGCAGATCTCGGCGGTGACCGGGAAGGCCAAGCTGGATGAGGCGGATTACGAGGCGGCGGCGCAGACGATCATCCGGCTGGTGCTCAAAGGCTGCGAGCCGGACTGACCTTGGTAGGAGCCGGCTTGCCGGCGATGAGACTTTCATATTCTGCGGCGCTCTTTCGAGCGCCATCGCCGGCAAGCCGGCTCCTACAAAGGGTGGTGTCAGGCTGATACGCCGGCGTCTGCCAACAGCCCGATCTCCTCGATCGCCGTGATCGCACACTGCTCATCAATGTCCGACGTATCCCCGCTGATCCCGATCGCCCCCAGCACCGCGCCTTCCTGATTTCGAATCAATACCCCACCCGGCGCAGGCACCACGCTGCCCTGCCCCAAACTGTTCAACGCCGCGATAAACGCCGGTCGCTGCTGCGCGTCCAGTGCCAGCAGGCGCGAGCCCTTGCCAAGGGCAATTGCGCCCCAGGCCTTGCCGATGGCGATTTGCGGGCGCAGCAGGCTGGCGCCGTCTTCGCGTTGCAGGGTGATCAAATGGCCGCCGCTGTCGAGCACGGCGATGGTCAGCGGCGCAGCGCAGATGGTGCGCCCTGCACTGAGGGCCTGGCTGGCCAGTTGGGTGGCGACTTTCAAGGTTAAAGCGCTCATGGTGCCGTCCTTCTTTTGTTATTGGGAAAGCGATGGAGGTCTGAATGATCAGATGCTCGATCAAACAAATAGAACACAATGACCTTTAATTTTGTATACAATATTTTCGCACAAAGGCTCCATGCGTCGAAAAAAGCCGTTCCGACGAACGCATAGGCCAGTTTATAAAATGCATTGACCTACGCCGCTCGCCGTGAATACACTTTGTCCAGACACCACTTGTATACAATTACAAAACGCAAGAGGCACCAATATCATGAGCAAAATGAGAGCAATCGAAGCCGCCGTCCTGGTGATGCGTCGCGAAGGTGTGGACACCGCCTTCGGTATCCCAGGCGCCGCGATCAACCCGCTGTATTCGGCCTTGCAGAAAGTGGGTGGCATCGATCACGTCCTTGCTCGCCACGTTGAAGGCGCCTCCCACATGGCCGAGGGTTACACCCGCACCAAGGCCGGCAATATCGGCGTGTGCATCGGTACCTCGGGCCCGGCAGGCACTGACATGGTCACCGGCCTGTACAGCGCGTCGGCCGACTCGATCCCGATCCTGTGCATCACCGGTCAAGCGCCCCGCGCCCGGATGCACAAGGAAGACTTCCAGGCCGTGGACATCACCAGCATCGTCAAGCCGGTGACCAAGTGGGCAACCACCGTCCTGGAACCTGGCCAAGTGCCGTACGCCTTCCAGAAAGCCTTCTATGAAATGCGCTCCGGCCGCCCAGGCCCGGTGTTGATCGACCTGCCGTTCGACGTGCAGATGGCCGAGATCGAATTCGACATCGACGCCTACCAACCCCTGCCCCTCGCCAAGCCGCTGGCAACCCGCGTGCAGGTGGAAAAAGCCCTGGCGCTGCTGGACCAGGCCGAGCGCCCACTGCTGGTCAGCGGTGGTGGCGTAATCAATGCCGACGCCAGCGAGCTGCTGGTTGAATTCGCTGAACTGACCGGCATCCCGGTGATCCCGACCCTGATGGGCTGGGGCACCATTGCGGACGATCACCCACAGATGGTCGGCATGGTCGGTCTGCAGACGTCCCACCGTTATGGCAACGCGACGATGCTCAAGTCGGACGTGGTGCTGGGCATCGGTAACCGTTGGGCCAACCGCCACACCGGTTCGGTCGAGGTGTACACCGAGGGCCGCAAGTTCATTCACGTCGACATCGAGCCGACCCAGATTGGCCGCGTCTTCACCCCGGACCTGGGTATCGTGTCCGACGCCGGTTCCGCGCTGACGATGTTCATTGAAGTGGCCCGCGAGTGGAAAGCCGCCGGCAAGCTCAAGGACCGCAGCGCCTGGCTCAATGACTGCCAGCAACGCAAAGCCACCCTGCACCGCAAGACCCATTTCGACAACGTGCCGGTCAAGCCACAGCGCGTGTATGAAGAAATGAACCAGGTGTTCGGCAAAGACACCTGCTACGTCAGCACCATCGGCCTGTCGCAGATTGCTGGCGCGCAGTTCCTGCACGTGTATAAGCCACGCCACTGGATCAATTGCGGGCAGGCCGGCCCGTTGGGTTGGACCATCCCCGCCGCCCTCGGCGTGGTCAAGGCTGACCCGAGCCGCAAAGTGGTGGCGCTGTCCGGCGACTACGACTTCCAGTTCATGATCGAAGAACTGGCCGTGGGCGCACAGTTCAAGCTGCCGTACATCCACGTGGTGGTGAACAACTCCTACCTCGGCCTGATCCGCCAGGCTCAGCGCGGGTTTGAAATGGACTACTGCGTGCAACTGTCCTTCGACAACCTCAACGCCCCGGAACTCAATGGCTATGGCGTGGACCACGTGGCCGTTGCCGAAGGCCTGGGTTGCAAGGCCTTGCGTGTGTTCGAGCCGAGCCAGATCGCGCCGGCCCTGCGCCGCGCCGAGGAAATGATCGAAGAATTCAAGGTTCCGGTAATCGTTGAGATTATTCTGGAGCGCGTGACCAATATTTCCATGGGCACCGAGATCAACGCCGTCAACGAATTCGAAGATCTGGCCTTGGTCGGCAACGATGCGCCGACTGCCATTTCCCTGCTCGATTAAGGAGAACCTTATGCCGCGTTTCGCCGCCAACCTGTCCATGCTGTTTACCGAACAGGACTTTCTTGCCCGTTTCAAAGCGGCCGCCGATGCGGGCTTCGAAGGTGTCGAGTACCTGTTCCCCTATGAATTCAGCTCTGCCGAAATCAAGGCGCAACTCGACGCCCACGGCCTGACCCAGGTGCTGTTCAACCTGCCGGCCGGTGACTGGGCCAAGGGCGAACGCGGCCTGGCCTGCCACCCGGACCGGGTCGAAGAATTCCGTGCCGGGGTCAAGCTGGCCATCGCCTACGCCCAGGTGCTGGGCAATACCCAGATCAACTGCCTGGCGGGCATCCGGCCACAAGGCGTTGACGACGAAACCCTGGAAAAAACCTTCGTCGCCAACCTCAAGTACGCCGCTGAAAAACTGCAAGCGGTGGGCATCAAGCTGGTGATGGAAGCGATCAACACCCGCGACATCCCGGGCTTCTACCTGAACAACACGGCGCAAGCCCTGTCGATTCGCGAACAGGTGGGCAGCGCCAACCTGTTTCTGCAGTACGACATCTATCACATGCAAATCATGGAAGGCGACCTGGCCCGCACCATGGCCGCGCACCTGGGTGAGATCAACCACATCCAACTGGCGGACAACCCAGGGCGCAACGAGCCGGGTACCGGTGAGATCAACTACCGCTTCCTGTTCGAACATTTGGACCGCATCGGCTACACGGGTTGGGTCGGCTGTGAATACAAGCCGTTGACCACCACCGAAGCGGGTTTGGGTTGGTTGAAGACCCACAACGCCATCTAATAAAAGAGGATTCTTTCATGGCTAAAATCGGATTCATCGGCACTGGCATCATGGGCCAACCCATGGCCGCGAACCTGCAGAAAGCAGGTCACCAACTGTTCCTTTCCGAGCACCATGGCAAGGCGCCGCAAGCGCTGATCGACGCAGGCGCCGTGGCCCTGGCCAACCCGCAGCAAGTGGCGCAGGAAGCCGAGTTCATCATTGTGATGGTCCCGGACACCCCGCAGGTCGACGACGTACTGTTCCGCAAAGACGGCGTCGCCGCCGGCCTGTCGCCGAACAAGGTGGTGATCGACATGAGTTCGATCTCCCCCACCGCCACCAAGGCGTTCGCCGCCAAGATCAACGAGACCGGCGCGCAGTACCTGGATGCACCGGTGTCCGGTGGTGAAGTCGGCGCCAAGGCCGGCACCCTGAGCATCATGATCGGCGGCGAGCCGCAGACCTTTGAACGCGCCTTGCCGCTGTTCCAGGCCATGGGCAAGAACATCACCCTGGTGGGCGGCAATGGTGATGGCCAGACCGCCAAGGTCGCCAACCAGATCATCGTCGCGCTGAACATCCAGGCGGTGGCCGAAGCGTTGCTGTTCGCCGCCAAGAACGGCGCCGACCCGGCCAAGGTGCGTGAAGCGCTGATGGGTGGGTTTGCTTCGTCGAAAATCCTCGAAGTGCATGGCGAGCGCATGATCAAGGGCACTTTTGACCCGGGCTTCCGCATCAACCTGCACCAGAAGGACCTCAACCTGGCGTTGGCCGGTGCCAAGGAACTGGGGATCAACCTGCCGAATACCGCCGGTACGCAGCAGGTGTTCAGCACCTGCACGGCGATTGGCGGCGGCAATTGGGACCACTCGGCGCTGATCAAGGGCCTGGAGCATATGGCGAATTTCTCGATTCGCGATAAGTAAGTGTTCACTTGAAATGCAAGCCAGCTCCCACCTTTAATCCCTATTCCAAGTCTCACCCCTAATAACAAGAATCCCCGGGAGCCCGCTTATGTCGGTCGATCCGCAACATCTGCTTCGCGAGCTGTTTGCCACAGCCATCGACGCCGCCCACCCCCGGCAAGTCCTTGAACCCTACCTGCCCGCCGACCGCAGCGGCCG
>NZ_AYTD01000008.1 GCF_000503215.1 Pseudomonas canadensis
GCGGTGATGAAAGCCGGTGGCGTGTATGTGCCGCTGGACATCGAATACCCGCGTGACCGCCTGCTGTACATGATGCAAGACAGCCGTGCGCAATTGTTGCTGACCCATAGCCGCGCGTTGCAGCAACTGCCGATTCCCGAGGGCTTGGACACCCTGGCGATTGATCGCACCGAAGACTGGGCCGATTACCGCGACACTGCGCCGGACGTGAAGCTGGACGGCGATAACCTGGCCTACGTGATCTACACCTCCGGCTCCACCGGCATGCCAAAAGGCGTGGCAGTGTCCCATGGCCCGTTGGTGGCGCACATCATCGCCACCGGCGAGCGCTATGAAACATCGCCGGCTGACTGTGAACTGCACTTCATGTCGTTCGCCTTCGACGGCTCCCACGAAGGCTGGATGCACCCGCTGATCAATGGCGCCAGCGTGCTGGTCCGTGACGACAGCCTGTGGCTGCCCGAATACACCTACGCACAAATGCACCGCCACAATGTGACCATGGCGGTGTTCCCGCCGGTGTACCTGCAACAGTTGGCCGAGCATGCCGAGCGTGACGGCAACCCACCCAAGGTGCGTGTGTACTGCTTTGGCGGTGATGCGGTAGCCCAGGCCAGCTACGACCTGGCCTGGCGCGCACTCAAGCCGACTTACCTGTTCAACGGTTACGGCCCGACTGAAACCGTGGTCACGCCGTTGCTGTGGAAGGCTCGCCGTGGCGATCCATGCGGTGCCGTCTACGCGCCTATCGGCACGCTATTGGGCAACCGCAGCGGCTACGTGCTGGACTCGCAACTCAACCTGCAACCCATCGGCGTAGCTGGCGAGTTGTACCTGGGCGGCGAAGGCGTGGCACGGGGTTATCTGGAACGGCCGGCACTGACTGCCGAGCGTTTTGTGCCGGACCCATTCGGCAAACCTGGCAGCCGCGTGTATCGCAGCGGCGACCTGACCCGTGGCCGTCCGGATGGCGTGGTGGATTACCTCGGGCGTGTCGACCATCAGGTGAAGATCCGTGGTTTCCGCATCGAACTGGGCGAGATCGAAGCGCGCCTGCGTGAGCAGGACAACGTTGGCGAAACCGTGGTGGTCGCCCAGGACGGTCCGACCGGCAAACAACTGGTGGCGTATGTCGTGCCGGCCGAGGGCCCGCTCGCCAATGAAACCCAATTGCGCGAAACCTTGCGCCGTGCGCTGAAAACCCATCTGCCGGATTACATGGTGCCCGCGCACTTCATGTTCCTCGCCCAAATGCCATTGACCCCCAACGGCAAGCTCGACCGCAAGGGCCTGCCCGAACCGGATACGAGCCTGCTGCAACAGGCCTACGTGGCCCCCGAAACCGAGCTGGAACAGCAGATCGCGGCGATTTGGGCCGACATATTGCGCCTGCCGCAGGTCGGCCTGAACGACAACTTCTTTGAAGTGGGCGGCCATTCCCTGCTAGCGATCCAGATCACTTCGCGGGTCCAGGCCGATCTGGGCCTGGAAGTGCCGTTGGTGGAAGTGTTCCAGACCGAAACGCTGCGCGCCTATGTGCAGGCCGCCGCCACCTTCCGCGCTGGCAGCGCGGAAGATTTTGATGATCTTCGTGACTTTTTGAGCGAACTAGAGGCGATTTGACCCATGCTTTCCAACCCAAACATCGATCTGGTTTCGCGCTTTCTTCGCCTGCCTCTGGAACAGCGCCAGCAGTTTTACCAGCGCCTGCAAAGCCGGGGCATGAGCTTCGCTCAACTGCCGATCGCCTCGGTCCGCGAGGACGGCCAGCACCTGCCGCTGTCCTACGCCCAGGAACGCCAATGGTTTCTCTGGCAGTTGGACCCGGACAGTGCCGCCTATCACGTCCCTGGTGCCCTGCGCCTGAGCGGGCGCCTGGACAAGGCGGCCCTGCAACGCAGCTTCGACACCCTGGTGGCACGTCATGAAAGCCTGCGCACCCGTCTGCATCTGGACGGTGAGCAGCGCGCCCAGGCAGTACTCCCACAGGCTGTCATCGAGATCGCTGAAAGCGCGGTTGACGAGGCAAACCTCAAGGCATCGGTAGAAGCTGAAATCGCCCGTCCCTTCGATTTGCAGCAGGGGCCTTTGCTGCGTGTCAGCTTGCTTGCACTGAGTGACCAGGAGCACGTGCTGGTATTGGTGCAACACCATATCGTCTCCGACGGTTGGTCGATGGGCGTGATGGTGCAGGAACTGATGCAGCTCTACGCCGCCTACAGCCAGGGGCAGGACTGTGCCTTGGCGCCGCTGCCGATCCAGTACGCCGACTACGCGCTATGGCAACGCAGTTGGATGGAAGCGGGGGAGAAGGCCCGTCAGCTGACCTATTGGCGTGAACTGCTCAGCGGCACGCAGCCGGTGCTGGAACTGCCGTTCGACCAGCCACGCCCGGCGCAACAGAGCTTTCGTGGCGCGCGTCATGATATTGCGCTGGAACCGGCATTGGTCGAGGGGTTGAAGGCCCTGGCCCAGCGCGAAGGCGTGACGATGTTCATGCTGTTGCTGGCGTCCTTCCAAGCGTTTCTGTACCGCTACAGCGGCCAGCCGGATATTCGCGTCGGCGTGCCGATTGCCAACCGCAACCGCGTCGAGACCGAGTCGCTGATTGGCTTCTTCGTCAATACGCAAGTACTCAAGGCCGACCTCGATGGCCAGATGAGCTTTGCCCAGTTGCTGCAGCACACCAAGCGCCGTGCGTTGGAGGCCCAGGCCCACCAGGACCTGCCCTTCGAACAATTGGTGGAAGCGCTGCAACCCGAGCGCAGCCTGAGCCACAACCCGCTGTTCCAGGTGATGTTCAACCATCAGGCCCGTTCGCATTCCGCAGGACAGCAACTGCCTGGCCTGAGCGTGGCCAACCTGGAGTTGGACAGCCACAGCGCCCAGTTCGACCTGAGCCTGGATACCCAGGAAAGCGGCGAGGGCATCTGGGCCTCGTTGACCTATGCCACCGACCTGTTCAGCGCCGCGACTGTCGCGCGGATGGGTGAGCATTGGCTGGGCCTGCTGCGTGACGCGGTGGCGAACAGCGCATTGCCTTTGCAGGACCTGGCGACGCTCGACGCCCATGAGCGCGAGCACATCCTGTATCAATGGAACGCCACCGAGCGCGGCTATCCGCAAGGGCAGTGGGTGCACCAGTTGATCGAAGCTCAGGCGCTGGCACGGCCAGATGCGCCGGCGTTGTGCTTCAACGACCTGTCCCTGAGCTACGCCCAACTGAATAGCCGCGCCAACCGCTTGGCCCATCGCCTGATTGAAGCCGGCGTAGGGCCGGACGTGCTGGTAGGGTTGGCCGTGGAGCGCTCCATCGACATGGTGGTCGGCTTGCTTGCCGTACTCAAGGCCGGGGGCGCCTATGTGCCGCTGGACCCCGAATACCCGCGTGATCGCTTGGCGTACATGCTGGAAGACAGTGGCGTGAAACTGCTGCTGACCCAGGCGCATCTGCGTGATCAGTTGCCGATTCCCCAAGGCCTGGAAACCCTGGTGTTGGGTGAGTCGGATTACCCAGGCTACAGCGACGCCAACCCCAGCATTGCCCTGGATGGCGAAAACCTGGCCTATGTCATCTACACCTCAGGTTCCACCGGTCAGCCAAAAGGCGCGGGCAACCGTCATTCGGCGTTGCTCAACCGCCTGCAATGGATGCAGGAAGCCTATGGGCTGGACGCCGGCGATACCGTGCTGCAAAAGACCCCGTTCAGCTTCGATGTGTCGGTGTGGGAGTTTTTCTGGCCGCTGATGACTGGCGCGCGCCTGGTGGTCGCCGCGCCGGGTGATCACCGTGATCCGGCCAAGCTGATCAACCTGATCAATCACCAACAGGTCACCACGCTGCACTTTGTGCCGTCGATGTTGCAGGCCTTCCTGCAGGATCCGGCGGTGTCGACCTGCCAGAGCCTGCAACGCATTGTGTGCAGTGGCGAGGCCTTGCCGGTGGATGCCCAGCAACAGGTCTTCGCCAAGCTGCCGCACGCCGGACTCTTCAACCTGTACGGCCCGACTGAAGCGGCCATCGACGTGACCCACTGGACTTGCGCGGACGAAGGCCGCGATGCGGTGCCGATCGGCCGTCCGATTGCCAACCTCGGTTGCTACATCCTCGACAGCAACTTCGAACCGGTGCCGGTGGGCGTGCTGGGCGAGTTGTACCTGGGCGGTATCGGCCTGGCGCGGGGTTACCACCGTCGACCGGCGCTCACCGCCGAACGTTTTGTCGCTCACCCGTTCGTCAAGGGCGAACGCCTGTACCGCACCGGCGACCTGGCGCGCTACCGCGACAACGGCGTGATTGAGTACGCCGGGCGTATCGACCATCAGGTCAAGCTGCGTGGCCTGCGCATCGAATTGGGCGAAATCGAGGCGCGCCTGCTGGAGCACGACTGGGTGCGTGAGGCCGCCGTGCTGGCGGTTGACGGTAAATACCTGGTCGGCTACCTGGTGCTGCAAAATGCCAGCGATAACTGGCGTGACGTGCTGGGCGTCCATCTTGGCCAGCACTTGCCGGACTACATGGTGCCCGCGCAATGGGTGCTGCTGGAGCAGATGCCCCTGAGCCCCAACGGCAAGCTGGACCGCAAGGCGCTGCCCAAACCCGAAGCCACTCACCACTACGAAGCGCCGCACAGTGCGCTGGAGCAACAGATCGCCGCGATTTGGGCTGACGTGCTGGGCGTTGAGCAGGTGGGTTTGAACGACAATTTCTTCGAGCGTGGCGGTGATTCGATCATCTCCATCCAGGTGGTCAGCCGCGCTCGGGCGGCCGGTATCCATTTCACCGCCAAGGCGCTGTTCCAGCACCAGACGGTGCGCAGCCTGGCCCGCGTGGCGCAGTTGCAGACGGCACAGGTGATCGACCAGGGCCCGGTGCAGGGCGCGACGCCGTTGCTGCCGTTCCAGCAACTGTTCTTCGACATGCACCTGCCGGACCGTCATCACTGGAACCAGTCCTTGCTGCTGACGCCACGCCAGCCTCTGCTGGCCGAGCCATTGGAAGCTGCGCTGCAAGTGCTCACCCTGCACCACGACGTGCTGCGCCTGAGTTTCAGCCAGCAAGCCGAAGGCTGGACTGCGCGGCATGATGCGCAACCTGCAACACTGCTATGGCAGGCCAGCGTGCAGGACGCCGCCGAACTGCAAGCCCTGTGCGAGCGCGCCCAGCGCAGCCTCGACCTGCAACAAGGCCCATTATTGCGTGCGGTACTCGCAGAAATGGCTGACGGCTCCCAGCGTCTGCTGTTGATCATGCACCACCTGGTAGTGGACGGTGTCTCCTGGCGGGTGTTCCTCGAGGACCTGCAAAGCCTGTATCGCCAGCAGAAATTGCCGGCCAAAACGTCTTCGTTCAAGACCTGGGTCGAGCGTTTGCAGGCGCATGCCCGCAGCGAATCGATCGAGCCGGAAAAAGCCTTCTGGCTGCAACAGCTGCAAGGCGTGCCTGCCGATTTGCCCTGCCGTGATCCGCAAGGCGCACGTCCCGGCCGTCTGGCCCAGACGGTGGTCAGCCAACTGGATGCCGAGCGCACCCGGCAATTGCTGCAACAGGCGCCCACGGCGTATCGCACTCAGATCAACGATCTGCTGCTGACCGCCTTGGCACGCGTCATCTGTCAATGGACCGGGCAAGCCTCCAGCCTGATCCAGCTGGAAGGCCATGGCCGTGAAGACCTGTTCGACGACATCGACCTGACCCGCACCCTGGGCTGGTTCACCAGCCTGTTCCCGGTGCGCCTGACCCCGGCCGAATCCCTGGCCACCTCGATCAAACAGGTCAAGGAGCAACTGCGTGCCGTGCCGGACAAAGGCCTGGGTTTCGGCGCGCTGCGTTACCTGGGTGACGACGCCACGCGCCGGGCGTTCAGCGCGCTGCCGGTGCCGCGCATAACCTTCAACTACCTGGGCCAGTTCGACGGCAGCTTTGACCAGCCGGACGGCCTGTTCACACCAGCTTCCGAACACGCTGGCGCCGAACAGAGCCCAGATGCGCCACTGGGCAACTGGTTGACCCTCAACGGCCAGGTGTACGGCGGCGAACTGCAAATGGGTTGGACCTTCAGCCCGCTGATGTTCGACGCGCCGCAGATCGAAGCCTTGAGCCAGGCCTTCACCCGCGAACTGACCGCATTGGTTGAACACTGCTGCACGCCTGGCAACAACGGCGTGACGGCGTCCGACTTCCCGTTGTCGCGCCTGAACCAGCAGCAGTTGGAATCCCTGCCGTTGGTCGCCGATGCCGTTGAAGACATCTACACCCTGTCGCCGATGCAGCAGGGCATGTTATTCCACACCCTGTATGAACAGACTGCCGGCGACTACATCAACCAGATCCGCGTGACGGCCGATGGCCTGGACGTGGCGCGGTTCCAGCAAGCTTGGGATGCCACGGTGCAAGCCCACGATGTACTGCGCAGCGGGTTCTTTTGGGAGGGCCAGCTCGAATGGCCGTGCCAAGTGGTCTATCGCGAGGCTCGGTTGCCGATCGAACACCTCGATTGGCGCGCGATGCCGGAGCGCGAACTGGAATTGCAGAACCTTCAGGAGGCCCAGCGCCGCCAGGGCTTCGATCTGGCCAAGGCGCCCCTGGTGCGCCTGGTGCTGGTGCGCACCGATGAGCAACGCCATGAACTGATCTACACCAGCCATCACATCTTGATGGATGGGTGGAGCAATTCGCGGCTGTTCGGCGAAGTGCTGCAACGTTATGCCGGTGTCGCAGTGCCTGAAGCGGCCGGGCGTTATCGCGACTACATCGGCTGGCTGCAGCAGCGTGATGCCGCAGCGACTGAAACTTTCTGGCGCGAACAACTGAGCGTTCTGCAAGCACCCACGCGCCTGGGCAGCAGCCAGCCGACGGCGGCGGACGGGCATGGCGAGCATCAGCTCAGCCTGGATCGCGCACTGACTGAACGGCTTGAAGCCTTCGCGCGCAATCACAAGGTCACGCTCAACACCCTGATCCAGGCGGCGTGGCTGGTCCTGTTGCAGCGCCATAGCGGGCAGCCGGTGGTGTCCTTCGGTGCCACCGTGGCCGGGCGCCCGGCAGAGTTGGCGGGGGTGGAGCAGCAGATCGGGCTGTTCATCAACACCCTGCCGGTGATCTGCGCGGTGGACGCCCAGCAGACCGTGGCCGACTGGCTGCAAGCGGTGCAGGCGCAGAACCTGGCGTTGCGTGAGCATGAACACACCGGGCTGTACGATATCCAGCGCTGGGCCGGGCAGGGCGGTGAAGCCTTGTTCGACAACATCCTGGTGTTTGAAAACTATCCGGTGTCCAAGGCCCTGGAGCAGGGCGGTGGCAGTGGCATCCGTTTCGGCCTGCCGGATTCTCGCGAACAAACCAACTTTCCGCTGACGGTGCTGGTGGATGTCGGTGACACGCTGTCTGTGCAATTCAGCTTTGCGCGTGCGCATTTCAACGCAGTCACAGTGCAAACCTATGGCCGCCACCTGGTCAACCTGCTGCAAGCCATGCTCGACGGCGACCAACAACGCCTGGGCGACCTGGCAATGTTGGAGCTGGCTGAACGTCAACAAGTGGTCGTTGACTGGAACGCCACGGCGCAGGACTACCCGTTACAGCACTGTGTGCATCAACTGATTGAACAACAGGTGGCGCGCACGCCGGACGCTGCTGCGCTGGTGTTTGCCGAGCAGCGCTTGAGCTATGACGAGCTGAACCGGCGTGCCAATCGCCTGGCTCATCGATTGATCGAGGCCGGTGTGGGCCCGGACGTGCTGGTGGGCCTGGCGGTAGAGCGTTCGATTGAAATGGTGGTAGGCCTGCTTGCGGTGCTTAAGGCCGGTGGCGCCTATGTGCCGCTGGACCCGGAATACCCGCGTGATCGTTTGGCGTACATGCTCGACGACAGCGGCGTGAAACTGCTGCTGACCCAGGCGCATCTGCTTGAGCAACTGCCGATTCCGCAAGGCTTGAATAGCCTGGTGCTGGGTGAAGCCGCGTTCGAAGGCTACAGCGACGCCAATCCTGAAATTGTGGTGAACGGCGAAAATCTCGCCTACGTGATCTACACCTCAGGCTCCACCGGCCAACCCAAAGGCGCCGGCAACCGTCATTCGGCCCTGGCCAACCGTCTGCAGTGGATGCAGGAGGCTTACGGCCTGGATGTGAGCGATACCGTGTTGCAAAAGACCCCGTTCAGCTTCGACGTATCGGTGTGGGAGTTCTTCTGGCCGCTGATGACTGGCTCACGCCTGGTGGTTGCGGCGCCGGGCGCTCACCGGGATCCGGCCAAGTTGATCAAGCTGATCAATACAGAACAGGTCACCACGCTGCACTTTGTGCCGTCGATGTTGCAGGCCTTCCTGCAAGACCCGACGGTTGCGACCTGTCACACCCTGCACCGCATCGTGTGCAGCGGCGAGGCCTTGCCGGTGGACGCCCAGCAGCAGGTCTTCGCCAAGCTGCCCCAGGCCGGGCTCTACAACCTGTATGGTCCGACCGAAGCCGCCATCGACGTGACCCACTGGACCTGTGTCGATGAAGGCCGCGATGCAGTGCCGATTGGTCGCCCGATTGCCAATCTCGGGTGCTACATCCTCGACAGCAACTTCGAGCCGGTGCCGGTCGGCGTGCTGGGCGAGTTGTACCTGGGCGGCATCGGCCTGGCGCGCGGTTACCATCGTCGTCCAGCACTGACTGCCGAGCGTTTTGTTGCCCACCCGTTCGTCAAGGGCGAGCGCCTGTACCGAACGGGCGACTTGGCGCGTTACCGCGAAGACGGTGTGATCGAGTACGCCGGGCGTATCGACCATCAGGTCAAGCTGCGTGGCCTGCGCATCGAGTTGGGCGAAATCGAAGCGCGCCTGCTGGAACACGACTGGGTGCGTGAGGCCGCCGTACTGGCGGTGGATGGCAAGTTCCTGGTGGGCTACCTGGTGCTGCAAAACGCCGATGACGACTGGCGCGATGTGCTAAGCGCCCATCTGGCGCAACAGCTGCCGGACTACATGGTCCCGGCCCAGTGGATGGTGTTGGAGCAGATGCCCCTGAGCCCCAACGGCAAGCTGGACCGCAAAGCCCTGCCGAAAGCCGACGCCAGCCTGCAAGCCCGGGAGTACGTCGCGCCGAACAGCGAACTGGAGCAACAGATTGCCGCGATCTGGGCCGAAGTGCTGGACGTGGAGCGGGTGGGCCTGCACGACAACTTCTTCGAGCTGGGCGGGCATTCCCTGCTGGCAACCCAGGTGGTGGTGCGCCTGCGCGAGCAGTTGCACGCCGAATTCGACGTCAAATCGATTTTCACCACGCCGACCCTGGCCGAGTTCAGTGCCCATGTCGCCGCCCAGCAAACAAATAATTCGCCGGTGCAGGACGCATTGGCTAAATCCTTGGAGGCCCTCAAACGTCTATCAGCAGAAGATTTGGATAAATTGATTTCCTGAGGGGCGTGGCGTGCAAGCATTAATCGAGTCGGTAGGGTCACTTTCGGCGCAACAAAAGAAAGCGTTGGCGGTAATGCTCAAGCAGCAAGGCATCAACCTGTTTGAGATTGCCCCGGTTTTCAAGCGTCAGGAAGGTGAACCCCTTCGACTCTCTTATGCCCAGGAGCGGCAGTGGTTCTTGTGGCAATTGGAGCCGCAAAGCCCGGCCTACCACCTGCCGCGCGCCCTGCGGTTGAAAGGCCGTCTTGACCGGGCGGCCCTGCAACGCAGCTTCGACAGCCTGATCGCCCGCCACGAAAGCCTGCGCACCTACTTGCATGAGGATCTTGACCAGGTGCTGCAAGTGGTCAGGCCTGAATTGCAGCTGGATATCCCCCTCGAAACGGGTGACGCCGCGCAGCTTGAAGCCCAGGTGCAAGCGGAGGTCGCCAAGCCCTTTGATCTGCAACAAGGCCCGCTGCTGCGGGTCAAGTTGCTGCAGGTGGCGCCCGATGATCACGTGTTGGTGCTGGTGTTGCACCACATCGTCTCCGATGGTTGGTCGATGCAGGTGATGGTCGACGAACTGGTGCAGTTGTACGTCGCCTACAGCCAGGGCCAAGACCTGCGCCTGCCGGACTTGCCGATTCAATACCCGGACTACGCCTTGTGGCAGCGCAGTTGGATGGAAGCCGGCGAAAAAGAGCGTCAGCTCGGTTATTGGTGCGAGCGGTTAGGCGGCGAGCAGCCAGTGTTGGAGTTGCCGCTTGATCACCCGCGTCCGGCCGTGCAGAGCTATCGCGGTGCGCGCCTGGACATTGGCCTGGACGCGGCACTGGTCACGGGCCTCAAGGTGTTGGCCCAGCGCGAAGGCGTGACGCTGTTCATGTTGTTGCTGGCGTCGTTCCAGACCCTGTTGTATCGCTACAGCGGGCAGTCGGACATCCGCATTGGCGTGCCGATTGCCAACCGCAATCGGTCGGAAACCGAGCGGTTGATCGGCTTTTTCGTCAATACCCAGGTACTCAAGGCCGACATCGACGGGCAAATGACCTTCCGTCAGTTGCTAGCCCAGGTCAAGCAACGTGCGCTGGAGGCCCAGAGTCATCAGGACCTGCCGTTCGAACAGTTGGTGGAGGCCTTGCAGCCCGAGCGCAGCCTGAGCCACAACCCACTGTTCCAAGTGATGTTCAACCATCAGACCGAAGGCCGTCGGGTACGTGGTGAGCAGCAGTTGCCGGGGCTGGCGGTGGAAACCCTGGAGTGGGACAGCCTGAGTGCGCAGTTCGACCTGAGCCTGGATACCCAGGAATCGCCCGAAGGCATTTGGGCGTCGCTGACCTATGCCACTGACCTGTTCGACGTGGCGACCGTGCAGCGCATGGCTGAGCATTGGCAAACGTTGTTGCGTTCAGTGGTCGGGCGCGCCGGCAATCGCATTGCGCAACTCGCGATGCTGGTCGACGACGAGCAACGCCGGTTGTTGCAAGACTGGAACCACAGCGCGGCGGCGTTTGAGGACCTTGTGGGTGTACAGGGATTGTTTGAAGCCCAGGTTCAGCAGCATCCCGACGCGGTTGCCTTGTGCCTGGACGATCAGTCCATCAGTTACGCTGAGCTGAACCGTCAGGCAAACCGTCTGGCCCATCACTTGATCAGTCTGGGCATTGGCCCGGAAGTGTTGGTGGGCGTAGCGGTCGAGCGCTCGTTCGATATGGTGGTGAGCCTGCTGGCGGTGCTCAAGGCCGGCGGCGCCTACGTGCCGCTGGACCCGCAATACCCGCGTGAACGCCTGCTGCATATGCTCGAAGACAGCGGCGTGCGCCTGGTGCTGACCCAGGCCCATGTGCCGATGCCATTGCCCGAAGGCATGGCGACGCTGGACCTGGCGGATGCGCGCCTGGCGCTGTGCCCTGAGCGCGACCCGCAGGTAGCGGTCTCGCCGCAAAACCTGGCCTACGTAATCTACACCTCGGGCTCCACCGGCAAGCCCAAGGGCGTGGCGATCAACCATGCGGCACTCACCGAGTTTTCCAGCATTGCCGCGGGTTATTCACGGTTGACCCGTGAGGATCGCGTGCTTCAATTCGCGACCCTCAACTTCGACGGTTTCGTCGAGCAGCTGTACCCGGCATTGACCCACGGCGCCACCGTGGTGCTGCGCGGTCCGGAGTTGTGGGACAGCGCGCGGTTGTACGATGAAATCATCGCCCAGGGCATTACCCTGGCCGACTTGCCGACCGCCTATTGGAACCTGTTCCTGCTCGACTGCCTGGCCGCCGGCCCGCGCTCCTACGGCGCGCTTCGCCAGATCCACATCGGCGGCGAAGCCATGCCGCTGGACGGTCCGGCACAGTGGTTGAACGCCGGGCTCGGCCATGTGCGTTTGCTCAACACCTATGGGCCGACCGAAGCCACCGTGGTATCGAGCGTGCTGGACTGCACGGCGGGCACCGAACTGATCGGCGCCACCGCCAGCCCGATTGGCCGCTCGCTGCCAGGTCGCGCGTTGTATGTACTGGATCGCGATCTGAACCTGGCACCGTTGGGCGCCGTGGGCGAGTTGTATATCGGCAGCCGCTGTGGCCTGGCGCGTGCCTATCTGAACCGTGCGTTGCTGACGGCTGAGCGTTTTGTGCCGGACCCTTTCGGTGAGGCCGGCGAGCGTCTGTACCGTACCGGCGACCTGGCACGCTACCGCGCTGACGGAGTAATCGAGTACGTCGGCCGGGTCGACCATCAAGTGAAAATCCGCGGTTTCCGCATCGAGCTGGGTGAAATCGAAGCGCTGTTGCTGGCCCAGGCGGGCGTGCGTGAGACGCTGGTGTTGGCGGCCGACAACCAGCTCGTTGCTTATTTGGTTGCCGAGCAAAACGACGCCGAAGCGCTCAAGTCGATCCTGCGTGAACAATTACCGGATTACATGGTGCCTGCGCACCTGATCTTCCTTGAACGCATGCCGCTGAACCCGAATGGCAAGCTGGACCGCCAGGCACTGCCCAAGCCGGATGCCAGCCAATCGCAGCAGGTGTGGGTCGCGCCGGTCACCGAACTGGAGCAGCAAGTCGCCGCAGTGTGGGCCGATATTCTCGGCGCCGAGCGGGTAGGGCTGACTGACCACTTCTTTGAGATGGGCGGGCATTCGTTGTTGGCGATGCAGGTGGTGTCGCGCCTGCGTCATGCACTGGGGCGTGAAGTCCCGCTGAAACTGATGTTCGAGCAACCGCGCCTTGAAGGTTTTGCCGCCACACTGCACGCACTGGAGGCGCCGGAAGGTGAGCAGGCGCCGCCGCTGCTGGCGGTCGGCCGCGAACACCCACTGCCGCTGTCTTACGCCCAGGAGCGCCAGTGGTTTCTCTGGCAGTTGGACCCGGACAGCGCTGCGTACCATATCCCCAGCGCCTTGCGCCTCAAGGGGGCTTTGGATGTCTCGGCGCTGCAGCGCAGTTTCGAGGCCCTGGTGGCGCGCCATGAAAGCCTGCGCACCCATGTGCAAGTGCAGCCGGAGGGCGCGCGGCAAGTGATTCGAACTGACGCCGCCTTGCCGATCAGGTTGGGCGAGGTCAACGAGGCCGATCTCCAGGCCCAGGTCGAGGCCGAGATCGCCCGGCCATTCGATTTGCAAGAGGGGCCGTTGTTGCGCGTGACCCTCCTGCGCCTGGCCGAAGACGACCATGTGTTGGTGGTGGTGCAGCATCACATTGTGTCCGATGGTTGGTCGATGCAAGTGATGGTCGATGAGTGGGTGCAGTTGTATGCCGCATTCAGCCAGGGCCGGGCGCCAGACCTGCCGGGTATGCCGATCCAGTACGCCGACTATGCCGTGTGGCAACGCACCTGGATGGAGGCTGGGGAAAAAGCCCGCCAGCTCGATTACTGGCGTGACCTGCTCGGCGGTGAACAACCCGTGCTGGAATTGCCGTTCGACCATCAGCGTCCGGCACAACAGAGCCATCGCGGCGCGCGCCTGGACGTAGCGCTGCCGACCACCCTGGCCGCCGAGCTCAAGGCCTTGGCCCAGGCGCAGGGCGTGACCCTGTTCATGTTGCTGCTGGCCTCGTTCCAGACCTTGTTGCACCGCTACAGCGGCCAGCAGGACATTCGGGTCGGTGTGCCGATCGCCAACCGCAACCGGGTCGAGACCGAGCGGCTGATCGGCTTTTTCGTCAATACCCAGGTGCTCAAGGCCGATATCGATGGGCAAACCACCGTTGCCCAGTTACTGGCCCAGGTCAAGCAGCGCGCGCTGGAAGCCCAGGCGCACCAGGACCTGCCGTTCGAGCAACTGGTCGAAGCCTTGCAGCCCGAGCGTAGCCTGAGTCTCAACCCGCTGTTCCAGGTGATGTTCAACTACCAGGCCGAAGGTCGTACCGGTGATAAACCCCAGGCGCTGGCGCAGTTGCGCATCGAAGGCTTGGCGTGGGACCGGCTTACCGCCCATTTCGACCTTGACCTGGATGTCCAGCAAAGTCCGGACGGGCTCTGGGCTTCGCTGGGGTATGCCACCGACCTGTTCGAAGCGTCGACCATCGAACGCATGGCGCGGCATTGGCAGAACCTGTTGCAGGCGATGGTTGCCGATCAAGAGCAAACCATCGCGCGCCTGAACCTGCTTGACTTTGATGAGCAGCAACACATTCTTCAACTGTGGAACCAGGCAGATGCAGGCTTCTCGGCCGAGCGTCTTGTGCATGAGTTGGTGGCTGATCGCGCCAGGGAAAATCCGGACGCGGTCGCGGTCAAATTCGACGCGCAAACCCTGAGCTATGGCGAGCTGGACAGCCAGGCCAATCGCCTGGCCCACGCCTTGATCGCCCGTGGCGTCGGCCCGGAAGTGCGCGTGGCGATTGCCATGCCACGCAGCGCCGAAAGCCTGGTGGCGTTCCTCGCGGTGATGAAAGCCGGTGGCGTGTATGTGCCGCTGGACATCGAATACCCGCGTGACCGCCTGCTGTACATGATGCAAGACAGCCGTGCGCAATTGTTGCTGACCCATAGCCGCGCGTTGCAGCAACTGCCGATTCCCGAGGGCTTGGACACCCTGGCGATTGATCGCACCGAAGACTGGGCCGATTACCGCGACACTGCGCCGGACGTGAAGCTGGACGGCGATAACCTGGCCTACGTGATCTACACCTCCGGCTCCACCGGCATGCCAAAAGGCGTGGCAGTGTCCCATGGCCCGTTGGTGGCGCACATCATCGCCACCGGCGAGCGCTATGAAACATCGCCGGCTGACTGTGAACTGCACTTCATGTCGTTCGCCTTCGACGGCTCCCACGAAGGCTGGATGCACCCGCTGATCAATGGCGCCAGCGTGCTGGTCCGTGACGACAGCCTGTGGCTGCCCGAATACACCTACGCACAAATGCACCGCCACAATGTGACCATGGCGGTGTTCCCGCCGGTGTACCTGCAACAGTTGGCCGAGCATGCCGAGCGTGACGGCAACCCACCCAAGGTGCGTGTGTACTGCTTTGGCGGTGATGCGGTAGCCCAGGCCAGCTACGACCTGGCCTGGCGCGCACTCAAGCCGACTTACCTGTTCAACGGTTACGGCCCGACTGAAACCGTGGTCACGCCGTTGCTGTGGAAGGCTCGCCGTGGCGATCCATGCGGTGCCGTCTACGCGCCTATCGGCACGCTATTGGGCAACCGCAGCGGCTACGTGCTGGACTCGCAACTCAACCTGCAACCCATCGGCGTAGCTGGCGAGTTGTACCTGGGCGGCGAAGGCGTGGCACGGGGTTATCTGGAACGGCCGGCACTGACTGCCGAGCGTTTTGTGCCGGACCCATTCGGCAAACCTGGCAGCCGCGTGTATCGCAGCGGCGACCTGACCCGTGGCCGTCCGGATGGCGTGGTGGATTACCTCGGGCGTGTCGACCATCAGGTGAAGATCCGTGGTTTCCGCATCGAACTGGGCGAGATCGAAGCGCGCCTGCGTGAGCAGGACAACGTTGGCGAAACCGTGGTGGTCGCCCAGGACGGTCCGACCGGCAAACAACTGGTGGCGTATGTCGTGCCGGCCGAGGGCCCGCTCGCCAATGAAACCCAATTGCGCGAAACCTTGCGCCGTGCGCTGAAAACCCATCTGCCGGATTACATGGTGCCCGCGCACTTCATGTTCCT
>NZ_AYTD01000019.1 GCF_000503215.1 Pseudomonas canadensis
GTCAGACTGATAGTCAACAAGATTATCAGCATCACAAGTTACTCCGCGAGAAATCAAAGATGTAACCAACGATTGCTGAGCCAAGTTTAGGGTTTCTTAAAAACCCAAAGATGTTTGAACTGAAGAGTTTGATCATGGCTCAGATTGAACGCTGGCGGCAGGCCTAACACATGCAAGTCGAGCGGTAGAGAGAAGCTTGCTTCTCTTGAGAGCGGCGGACGGGTGAGTAATGCCTAGGAATCTGCCTGGTAGTGGGGGATAACGTTCGGAAACGAACGCTAATACCGCATACGTCCTACGGGAGAAAGCAGGGGACCTTCGGGCCTTGCGCTATCAGATGAGCCTAGGTCGGATTAGCTAGTTGGTGAGGTAATGGCTCACCAAGGCGACGATCCGTAACTGGTCTGAGAGGATGATCAGTCACACTGGAACTGAGACACGGTCCAGACTCCTACGGGAGGCAGCAGTGGGGAATATTGGACAATGGGCGAAAGCCTGATCCAGCCATGCCGCGTGTGTGAAGAAGGTCTTCGGATTGTAAAGCACTTTAAGTTGGGAGGAAGGGCATTAACCTAATACGTTAGTGTTTTGACGTTACCGACAGAATAAGCACCGGCTAACTCTGTGCCAGCAGCCGCGGTAATACAGAGGGTGCAAGCGTTAATCGGAATTACTGGGCGTAAAGCGCGCGTAGGTGGTTTGTTAAGTTGGATGTGAAATCCCCGGGCTCAACCTGGGAACTGCATTCAAAACTGACTGACTAGAGTATGGTAGAGGGTGGTGGAATTTCCTGTGTAGCGGTGAAATGCGTAGATATAGGAAGGAACACCAGTGGCGAAGGCGACCACCTGGACTAATACTGACACTGAGGTGCGAAAGCGTGGGGAGCAAACAGGATTAGATACCCTGGTAGTCCACGCCGTAAACGATGTCAACTAGCCGTTGGAAGCCTTGAGCTTTTAGTGGCGCAGCTAACGCATTAAGTTGACCGCCTGGGGAGTACGGCCGCAAGGTTAAAACTCAAATGAATTGACGGGGGCCCGCACAAGCGGTGGAGCATGTGGTTTAATTCGAAGCAACGCGAAGAACCTTACCAGGCCTTGACATCCAATGAACTTTCTAGAGATAGATTGGTGCCTTCGGGAACATTGAGACAGGTGCTGCATGGCTGTCGTCAGCTCGTGTCGTGAGATGTTGGGTTAAGTCCCGTAACGAGCGCAACCCTTGTCCTTAGTTACCAGCACGTAATGGTGGGCACTCTAAGGAGACTGCCGGTGACAAACCGGAGGAAGGTGGGGATGACGTCAAGTCATCATGGCCCTTACGGCCTGGGCTACACACGTGCTACAATGGTCGGTACAGAGGGTTGCCAAGCCGCGAGGTGGAGCTAATCCCATAAAACCGATCGTAGTCCGGATCGCAGTCTGCAACTCGACTGCGTGAAGTCGGAATCGCTAGTAATCGCGAATCAGAATGTCGCGGTGAATACGTTCCCGGGCCTTGTACACACCGCCCGTCACACCATGGGAGTGGGTTGCACCAGAAGTAGCTAGTCTAACCTTCGGGAGGACGGTTACCACGGTGTGATTCATGACTGGGGTGAAGTCGTAACAAGGTAGCCGTAGGGGAACCTGCGGCTGGATCACCTCCTTAATCGACGACATCAGCTGCTTCATAAGTTCCCACACGAATTGCTTGATTCATTGAAGAAGACGATAAGAAGCAGCCCGAAATTGGGTCTGTAGCTCAGTTGGTTAGAGCGCACCCCTGATAAGGGTGAGGTCGGCAGTTCGAATCTGCCCAGACCCACCAATTTTGTGTGGGAAACGCCTGTAGAAATATGGGGCCATAGCTCAGCTGGGAGAGCGCCTGCCTTGCACGCAGGAGGTCAACGGTTCGATCCCGTTTGGCTCCACCACTACTGCTTCTGCGTTATGAAAGCTTAGAAATGAGCATTCCACCAAGACGGTGATGAATGTTGATTTCTAGTCTTTGATTAGATCGTTCTTTAAAAATTTGGGTATGTGATAGAAAGATAGACTGAACGTTACTTTCACTGGTAACGGATCAGGCTAAGGTAAAATTTGTGAGTTCTCTTAANCACTACTGCTTCTGCGTTATGAAAGCTTAGAAATGAGCATTCCACCAAGACGGTGATGAATGTTGATTTCTAGTCTTTGATTAGATCGTTCTTTAAAAATTTGGGTATGTGATAGAAAGATAGACTGAACGTTACTTTCACTGGTAACGGATCAGGCTAAGGTAAAATTTGTGAGTTCTCTTAATTGAGAAATTCGAATTTTCGGCGAATGTCGTCTTCACAGTATAACCAGATTGCTTGGGGTTATATGGTCAAGTGAAGAAGCGCATACGGTGGATGCCTTGGCAGTCAGAGGCGATGAAAGACGTGGTAGCCTGCGAAAAGCTTCGGGGAGTCGGCAAACAGACTTTGATCCGGAGATGTCTGAATGGGGGAACCCAGCCATCATAAGATGGTTATCTTGTACTGAATACATAGGTGCAAGAGGCGAACCAGGGGAACTGAAACATCTAAGTACCCTGAGGAAAAGAAATCAACCGAGATTCCCTTAGTAGTGGCGAGCGAACGGGGACTAGCCCTTAAGTGGCTTTGAGATTAGCGGAACGCTCTGGAAAGTGCGGCCATAGTGGGTGATAGCCCTGTACGCGAAAATCTCTTAGTCATGAAATCGAGTAGGACGGAGCACGAGAAACTTTGTCTGAATATGGGGGGACCATCCTCCAAGGCTAAATACTACTGACTGACCGATAGTGAACTAGTACCGTGAGGGAAAGGCGAAAAGAACCCCGGAGAGGGGAGTGAAATAGATCCTGAAACCGTATGCGTACAAGCAGTGGGAGCCCACTTTGTTGGGTGACTGCGTACCTTTTGTATAATGGGTCAGCGACTTATTTTCAGTGGCGAGCTTAACCGAATAGGGGAGGCGTAGCGAAAGCGAGTCTTAATAGGGCGTCTAGTCGCTGGGAATAGACCCGAAACCGGGCGATCTATCCATGGGCAGGTTGAAGGTTGGGTAACACTAACTGGAGGACCGAACCGACTACCGTTGAAAAGTTAGCGGATGACCTGTGGATCGGAGTGAAAGGCTAATCAAGCTCGGAGATAGCTGGTTCTCCTCGAAAGCTATTTAGGTAGCGCCTCATGTATCACTGTAGGGGGTAGAGCACTGTTTCGGCTAGGGGGTCATCCCGACTTACCAAACCGATGCAAACTCCGAATACCTACAAGTGCCGAGCATGGGAGACACACGGCGGGTGCTAACGTCCGTCGTGAAAAGGGAAACAACCCAGACCGTCAGCTAAGGTCCCAAAGTTATGGTTAAGTGGGAAACGATGTGGGAAGGCTTAGACAGCTAGGAGGTTGGCTTAGAAGCAGCCACCCTTTAAAGAAAGCGTAATAGCTCACTAGTCGAGTCGGCCTGCGCGGAAGATGTAACGGGGCTCAAACCATACACCGAAGCTACGGGTATCACGTAAGTGATGCGGTAGAGGAGCGTTCTGTAAGCCTGTGAAGGTGAGTTGAGAAGCTTGCTGGAGGTATCAGAAGTGCGAATGCTGACATGAGTAACGACAATGGGTGTGAAAAACACCCACGCCGAAAGACCAAGGTTTCCTGCGCAACGTTAATCGACGCAGGGTTAGTCGGTCCCTAAGGCGAGGCTGAAAAGCGTAGTCGATGGAAAACAGGTTAATATTCCTGTACTTCTGGTTATTGCGATGGAGGGACGGAGAAGGCTAGGCCAGCTTGGCGTTGGTTGTCCAAGTTTAAGGTGGTAGGCTGGAATCTTAGGTAAATCCGGGATTCTAAGGCCGAGAGCTGATGACGAGTTAACTTTTAGTTAACGAAGTGGTTGATGCCATGCTTCCAAGAAAAGCTTCTAAGCTTCAGGTAACCAGGAACCGTACCCCAAACCGACACAGGTGGTTGGGTAGAGAATACCAAGGCGCTTGAGAGAACTCGGGTGAAGGAACTAGGCAAAATGGCACCGTAACTTCGGGAGAAGGTGCGCCGGTGAGGGTGAAGGACTTGCTCCGTAAGCTCATGCCGGTCGAAGATACCAGGCCGCTGCGACTGTTTATTAAAAACACAGCACTCTGCAAACACGAAAGTGGACGTATAGGGTGTGACGCCTGCCCGGTGCCGGAAGGTTAATTGATGGGGTTAGCTAACGCGAAGCTCTTGATCGAAGCCCCGGTAAACGGCGGCCGTAACTATAACGGTCCTAAGGTAGCGAAATTCCTTGTCGGGTAAGTTCCGACCTGCACGAATGGCGTAACGATGGCGGCGCTGTCTCCACCCGAGACTCAGTGAAATTGAAATCGCTGTGAAGATGCAGTGTATCCGCGGCTAGACGGAAAGACCCCGTGAACCTTTACTATAGCTTTGCACTGGACTTTGAATTTGCTTGTGTAGGATAGGTGGGAGGCTTTGAAGCGTGGACGCCAGTCTGCGTGGAGCCAACCTTGAAATACCACCCTGGCAACTTTGAGGTTCTAACTCAGGTCCGTTATCCGGATCGAGGACAGTGTATGGTGGGTAGTTTGACTGGGGCGGTCTCCTCCTAAAGAGTAACGGAGGAGTACGAAGGTGCGCTCAGACCGGTCGGAAATCGGTCGTAGAGTATAAAGGCAAAAGCGCGCTTGACTGCGAGACAGACACGTCGAGCAGGTACGAAAGTAGGTCTTAGTGATCCGGTGGTTCTGTATGGAAGGGCCATCGCTCAACGGATAAAAGGTACTCCGGGGATAACAGGCTGATACCGCCCAAGAGTTCATATCGACGGCGGTGTTTGGCACCTCGATGTCGGCTCATCACATCCTGGGGCTGAAGCCGGTCCCAAGGGTATGGCTGTTCGCCATTTAAAGTGGTACGCGAGCTGGGTTTAGAACGTCGTGAGACAGTTCGGTCCCTATCTGCCGTGGACGTTTGAGATTTGAGAGGGGCTGCTCCTAGTACGAGAGGACCGGAGTGGACGAACCTCTGGTGTTCCGGTTGTCACGCCAGTGGCATTGCCGGGTAGCTATGTTCGGAATAGATAACCGCTGAAAGCATCTAAGCGGGAAACTAGCCTCAAGATGAGATCTCACTGGAACCTTGAGTTCCCTGAAGGGCCGTCGAAGACTACGACGTTGATAGGTTGGGTGTGTAAGCGCTGTGAGGCGTTGAGCTAACCAATACTAATTGCCCGTGAGGCTTGACCATATAACACCCAAGCAATTTGACTACTCTAACGAGCATCAGATTGCGGTGTGTGAAGACGAAAATGAACCGAAAGTTCGACGCTCA
>NZ_AYTD01000020.1 GCF_000503215.1 Pseudomonas canadensis
ATCCGGATTGTAGTAGCGATGACGGTTGTAGTGCAGCCCACTTTCTTGGTCGAAGTATTGGCCTTGGAAACGAAGCGGATTGTCCACTTTTCCTATGTCGAGACGGCTGATTTCGCCGTAGGCGCGGTAGTGCGCGGACCAGACGATTTCGCCGTTGGTATCGGTGAGTTCCTGCGGGGTGCCGAGGTGGTCGAGTTGGTAGTGGTAGGGCTTGGTTTCCTTTGGACCAAAGCCTTCCAGCAGCGCCAATGGCCGGAAGCTGTCGGGCTCGTAGAGGTAACTGCGGTGGCGATCCGTCTGGTGTTCGGCGATGAGTCTGTCGCCTTGCCAGAAAAACTCGGTAGTTGTGCTATCAACGGTCTTGCTGATGCGCCGCCCAAACGGGTCGTAGCGATAGCTGGCGGTCTGGCCGTTGGGTTTTTTGATGCCGATCAGGCGGTGCTGGCAGTCGTAGCGGTATTCAGTAACGAGTTGATGGCCTTTGCCACGCCGTTCGCGGATAAGGTTGCCGAAGGCGTCGTAGTCGTAATGGTGGTCGCCTTGGATCATCAGGCGGTTGCCGGCCACGATGTCGGGGCCGGGGCGGTTTTGCATGAGCAGGTTGCCGGCGGGGTCGTGGCCGAAGCGTTCTTGCTCGCCTTGCGAGTGGTTGGCCCGGGTGAGGCGGTTTAGCGGATCGTAGTGGTAGTGGTGGTCGCCTTTGTGGGTGTCGAGCAGGCGGGTGAGGTTGCCGGATTTGTCGTAGTCGTAGTGGCGTTGGTAGAGGGTGTGTTGCTGTTGGGTAACGGCGTGGGCGTGCAGGCGTTGTTGATCGTCGTAGTGGTAGTGGCTGATCAGTTGGCCTTGTTGGCGTTGGTGTTCCTGACCGGCCTTGAACAGGTGGGAGGTAAGGGTTTCACAGTTCAGTTCGACGGTGACTAGGTGGCCGCCTTTGCCGTGGTTGAACGCCACCCGATTGCTGTCGGGCAGGCGTAGGTTTTGCAGTTGGCCGCAGGCGTCGTAGCCATAGCGCAGCGTGCCCCAGCCTTGGTGTTCGGCGGTGAGACGGTTTTGGCTGTCGTACTCGTAGGCCAACGCCCAGTGGCCATCTTCGACGCTTAGGAGATTGCCTTGACGGTCGTAGGTGTAATCGACATGGTTGCCGTCGGGCAGGGCTTTTCTTACGAGCCGTCCGACATAATCGCGCTCGTAGTGGGTAACCAGCTGACTACCGTCATCGCCATGCTCGGTCTTTTCCTGCAGGTTGCCGTTGAGGTCGTAGAGGTAAGCAGTGCGCTGGCCGTCAAAGCCGGTTTCCTGTTGGATCAGGCCATTGGTGTGATACTGGAGTCGGTAGGTTTCGCCCACCTCATTTTCGATCTCGGTCAGCAATAACCGCACATTGTCGTAACGGTATTTGATCTGAGTGCCATCGGCGTTGATGCGCCGGCTGATCAGGTGCAGGCCATCGGCGTATTCGTAGCGAGTGACGTGGCCGAGTTCATCGCGTTCGGAGGTGATTTTTCCGTACGCGTTGTAGGTATATTTACGCGTATCACCGCTCGGCAAGACGATTTGGACTAATCGTCCTACGTGGTTCCACTCAAATTGCGTGAGCGCGCCGTGTTCGTCTTCCAGGCTGATTTTTCGCCCGAGATCGTCATAGCGGTAGCGCTTGACTCCGCCATTCGGCAACTGCTCTTCAAGCAATTGCCCGTGCTCATTCCAGACCAGTCGGTGACAGCTGTGATCCGGCAGCCAAACCTGCGTCAGTTGTCCGCGTTTGTTGTAGCTGTAGTCAGTAGCGTTGCCGTCAGGATCGGTCCTACGCGTAACGTCGCCCTGGTCATTACGCTCATACTTCCAAACCGCTTCACCACGCCGCACAACCCGTACGAACCCATTGTCATGCTCGTAGGTCGTCGGCTCATCATTCCCCCGAAACAACGCCACCAAACGCCCAGCTTCGTCGTACTGGTAGGCCGTGATCGCCCCCAACGGATCTTGCTCAACCGTCAGCCGGCCTTTCTCATCGTAGGATTTGAAGTGCTCAGCACCGTCAGGATCCACCCGCTGCACCAGCCGCGCCCGCTGGTCATGCACATAGACTTCCTGGCTGCCATCGGCGTTTAACACTGTGACCTGGCCGTTATCGTCCCAGGCATACCGTGTGTCCATCTGCGAGAAACTGGCCCAATGGCGGACACATCGCGCGGACTTGCCAGACCTTTCCCACTCCCAAAAGAAACTCGCGCCACCGGCCAAGCCACGCTCAAGAATGACGTGCTGCTCGTCGTACCGATAAACCTCGCTTTCGCCTACCGCATTGGTCGCAGAAACCAACCGACCCGCCACGTCATAGGCGTAGGAAACAACGTTCTGCTCCGTCACCCAGACAAACGGACCGTCATCGACGGCCCGCTCAATCTGGTAGTCCACCGCCACAATGCGACCCAACGCATAGCGCAAAAACAACGAGCGCCCGACGCCGTTATCCAGCCGCTCAATCTGCCCCAGATAATTCCGGGAAATGCGCAACCGGTTGTCATACGCATCGCTGATCGCCGTCAGCACACCGTCGCGAAAATGGTAGAAGCGCGCCCCTTGAGACAGGACTAACTCATCGGGCAA
>NZ_AYTD01000021.1 GCF_000503215.1 Pseudomonas canadensis
GTCAGACTGATAGTCAACAAGATTATCAGCATCACAAGTTACTCCGCGAGAAATCAAAGATGTAACCAACGATTGCTGAGCCAAGTTTAGGGTTTCTTAAAAACCCAAAGATGTTTGAACTGAAGAGTTTGATCATGGCTCAGATTGAACGCTGGCGGCAGGCCTAACACATGCAAGTCGAGCGGTAGAGAGAAGCTTGCTTCTCTTGAGAGCGGCGGACGGGTGAGTAATGCCTAGGAATCTGCCTGGTAGTGGGGGATAACGTTCGGAAACGAACGCTAATACCGCATACGTCCTACGGGAGAAAGCAGGGGACCTTCGGGCCTTGCGCTATCAGATGAGCCTAGGTCGGATTAGCTAGTTGGTGAGGTAATGGCTCACCAAGGCGACGATCCGTAACTGGTCTGAGAGGATGATCAGTCACACTGGAACTGAGACACGGTCCAGACTCCTACGGGAGGCAGCAGTGGGGAATATTGGACAATGGGCGAAAGCCTGATCCAGCCATGCCGCGTGTGTGAAGAAGGTCTTCGGATTGTAAAGCACTTTAAGTTGGGAGGAAGGGCATTAACCTAATACGTTAGTGTTTTGACGTTACCGACAGAATAAGCACCGGCTAACTCTGTGCCAGCAGCCGCGGTAATACAGAGGGTGCAAGCGTTAATCGGAATTACTGGGCGTAAAGCGCGCGTAGGTGGTTTGTTAAGTTGGATGTGAAATCCCCGGGCTCAACCTGGGAACTGCATTCAAAACTGACTGACTAGAGTATGGTAGAGGGTGGTGGAATTTCCTGTGTAGCGGTGAAATGCGTAGATATAGGAAGGAACACCAGTGGCGAAGGCGACCACCTGGACTAATACTGACACTGAGGTGCGAAAGCGTGGGGAGCAAACAGGATTAGATACCCTGGTAGTCCACGCCGTAAACGATGTCAACTAGCCGTTGGAAGCCTTGAGCTTTTAGTGGCGCAGCTAACGCATTAAGTTGACCGCCTGGGGAGTACGGCCGCAAGGTTAAAACTCAAATGAATTGACGGGGGCCCGCACAAGCGGTGGAGCATGTGGTTTAATTCGAAGCAACGCGAAGAACCTTACCAGGCCTTGACATCCAATGAACTTTCTAGAGATAGATTGGTGCCTTCGGGAACATTGAGACAGGTGCTGCATGGCTGTCGTCAGCTCGTGTCGTGAGATGTTGGGTTAAGTCCCGTAACGAGCGCAACCCTTGTCCTTAGTTACCAGCACGTAATGGTGGGCACTCTAAGGAGACTGCCGGTGACAAACCGGAGGAAGGTGGGGATGACGTCAAGTCATCATGGCCCTTACGGCCTGGGCTACACACGTGCTACAATGGTCGGTACAGAGGGTTGCCAAGCCGCGAGGTGGAGCTAATCCCATAAAACCGATCGTAGTCCGGATCGCAGTCTGCAACTCGACTGCGTGAAGTCGGAATCGCTAGTAATCGCGAATCAGAATGTCGCGGTGAATACGTTCCCGGGCCTTGTACACACCGCCCGTCACACCATGGGAGTGGGTTGCACCAGAAGTAGCTAGTCTAACCTTCGGGAGGACGGTTACCACGGTGTGATTCATGACTGGGGTGAAGTCGTAACAAGGTAGCCGTAGGGGAACCTGCGGCTGGATCACCTCCTTAATCGACGACATCAGCTGCTCCATAAGTTCCCACACGAATTGCTTGATTCATTGAAGAAGACGATAGAAGCAGCTTTAAGCTCCAAGCTGATAGCTCTTAGCTAATCAGTTACGCGCTCGAAATTGGGTCTGTAGCTCAGTTGGTTAGAGCGCACCCCTGATAAGGGTGAGGTCGGCAGTTCGAATCTGCCCAGACCCACCAATTTTGTATGGGGCCATAGCTCAGCTGGGAGAGCGCCTGCCTTGCACGCAGGAGGTCAACGGTTCGATCCCGTTTGGCTCCACCATTAACTGCTTCTACTTGTTAGAGTTTAGAAATGAATATTCGAGTATGAATATTGATTTCTAGTCTTTGATTAGATCGTTCTTTAAAAATTTGGGTATGTGATAGAAAGATAGACTGAACGTTACTTTCACTGGTAACGGATCAGGCTAAGGTAAAATTTGTGAGTTCTCTTAA
>NZ_KI628539.1:0-833744 GCF_000503215.1 Pseudomonas canadensis
TCTAACGAGCATCAGATTGCGGTGTGTGAAGACGAAAATGAACCGAAAGTTCGACGCTCACAAAACACCGAAAGCTGTCACATACCCAATTTGCTGAAGCGAGGCATAAGCCACGATTCAGTACCCGAATTTCTTGACGACCATAGAGCATTGGAACCACCTGATCCCATCCCGAACTCAGCAGTGAAACGATGCATCGCCGATGGTAGTGTGGGGTTTCCCCATGTGAGAGTAGGTCATCGTCAAGATTAAATTCCGAAACCCCATTTGCGAAAGCAGATGGGGTTTTGTTTTGGGCGGTCGAAAACGTTGGCACCGCAAATCCCCCGACAAATTTGCACAGTTATTTCTGAACCAGACCACTAGAATAGGCACCTAACCTTTTTTAGAGTCCGAGCCCTACTTATGCCCGATCCGGTTGATGCCCTTGAGGTATCAGATTTACCACTGGACGACCTGGTGGCATGCCATGAGTGCGACTTGCTGATGCGCAAACCAGTGCTCGCCCTCGGCGAAAAAGCCCAATGCCCGCGTTGCGGTTACGAGCTGTACGCTCACCGCCACAACGTCGTTGAGCGAAGCCTCGCCTTGGTGCTGGCGGCGTTGCTGTTGTACATTCCCGCGAACTTTTTGCCGATCATGCAGCTCAATCTACTTGGGCAGTCCTCTGAAGACACCGTGTGGAGTGGCGTCGTCGCTCTGTTTGATACCGGCATGCAAGGCGTCGCCGCTGTCGTCTTCTTGTGCAGCATGGGCATTCCCTTGCTCAAGCTACTTTGCCAATTGGCAGTCTTGCTTAGTATTCGCTGGAACATCGGCCGCAGTTATGGACTGTTGTTGTACCGCATTTACCATCACATGAAAGACTGGGGGATGTTGGAGGTCTATCTGATGGGCGTACTGGTGGCTATCGTTAAACTCGCCGACATGGCTGCCATCACGGTGGGCCTCGGTCTTGCCTGTTTTGTAAGCTTATTAATGGTTCAGGTGCTGCTTGAGGTGGTGATGTCGCCCCACCAGATCTGGCAGGCGTTGTCAGGGGAGGATGACCATGCGGGCGATTGATGCAGGCATTCTGATTTGTACCGAATGCCACGAGTTGAACAAACAAGACGCTGATAGCGACGAGCAACTCTGCACGCGCTGCGGTGCACTGATCCATGCGCGCCGCCCCAATAGCCTCACACGCACTTGGGCGTTGCTGATCACTGCGGCGATTTTGTACATCCCCGCTAATCTGCTTCCCATCATGACGATCAATTCCTTGGGGCAGGGGGATCCGAGTACCATCATGGCCGGCGTGATCCAACTGGTGCAGCACGGCATGTTCCCTATCGCTGCCGTGGTGTTTATCGCCAGTATCCTGGTGCCCACGTTCAAGCTGGTCGGCATAGGTCTGCTACTGTTCTCGGTGCAGCGTCACCAACCGCTCTCCGCGCGACAACGTATTGTGATGTACCGTTTTATCGAATTCATTGGCCGTTGGTCCATGCTGGATATCTTCGTGATCGCCATCCTGGTGGCGGTTGTAAACTTTGGGCGGCTTGCCAGTGTCGAGGCCAATCTCGGTGCTGCAGCGTTCGCCAGTGTGGTGATCTTGACGATGCTTGCCGCAGTAACTTTTGATCCCCGACTGATTTGGGATAACACGGAGTCGGACGACGACCATGAGTGATTTGCCTAAAGCTAAAACCCGCCCCGCCTCCAATTGGTCGGCTATTTGGGTACTGCCCCTGATTGCCCTCATCATCGGTGGATGGCTGGGATGGCGTGCCTATTCCCAACAGGGCATCGATATTCAGGTGCGCTTTGAAAGCGGCGAAGGCATCCAGGTCAACAAGACCGAAGTGGTCTACAAAGGCATGCCGGTGGGTAAGGTCAAGGCCCTGGCCTTGGACGACGAAGGCAACAATCGCGGGGTGATCGCCACCATCGAGATGAACAAGGACGTCGAACAATACCTCAAGACCAACACGCGCTTCTGGCTGGTCAAGCCGAGTGTCAGCCTTGCCGGTATCACCGGCCTGGAAACCCTGGTGTCAGGTAACTACATCGCCGCCAGCCCAGGCGACGGTGAACCGACGCGCAAATTCAAGGCGCTCTCCGAAGAGCCGCCTTTGTCCGACGCCAAACCGGGCCTGCATCTGACCGTCAAAGCCGACCGCCTTGGCTCGCTCAACCGTGGCAGTCCGGTGTTCTACAAACAGATCCAAGTTGGCCAAGTCAAAAGCTACCTGCTCTCTGAAGACCAGAGCACGGTCGAGATCAAGGTCTACATCGAACCGACCTATGCCAGCTTGGTGCGCAAACACACACGTTTCTGGAACGCCAGTGGCATCAGCATCGACGCCAACCTTTCCGGTGTAAAGGTGCGCAGCGAATCACTTTCCAGCATCGTTGCTGGGGGCATCGCTTTCGCCACGCCGGAGAACCGCAAGGACAGCCCGCCGACTGATCCGAGCCTGCCCTTCCGTTTGTACGAAGATTTCGACGCCGCCGCAGCCGGCATCAGGGTCAAGGTCAAGCTCACCGACTTCGAAGGCCTTCAGGCGGGGCGCACCCCTGTCATGTACAAAGGCATCCAGGTCGGCAGCCTGAAAACCCTGAAGATCAACCCAGACCTTTCCAGTGCCAACGCGGAACTGACACTAGATCCCCTGGCCGAAGATTATCTGGTACAGGACACGCAATTCTGGGTCGTCAAGCCGTCTATTTCCCTGGCAGGAATCACTGGGCTTGAAGCCTTGGTCAAGGGTAACTACATCGCCATTCGCCCAGGAGATAAAGGGACCCCACCACAACGCGAGTACGTTGCCCGCGCCAAGGCACCGCCTTTGGACCTGCGTTCCCCTGGCCTGCACATGGTGCTGTTCACCGATAACCTCGGCTCCCTGGATGTCGGCAGCCCCATCCTCTACAAACAGGTCAAGGTCGGCTCGGTACAGAGCTACCAGTTCTCACGCAAGAACAAGCAATTGGTGATCGGCGTCCACATCGAGAAGGAATACGAAAATCTGGTCAACGGCTCGACGCGCTTTTGGAATGCCAGCGGCGTCACCCTGACCGGTGGCCTCACCGGTGGAATCCAGGTCAAGAGTGAATCCCTGGCTAGCCTGATGGCCGGTGGTATCGCCTTCGAAACCCCAGAGCAGAACGTGCCGCTGAAAAAACGCATCCCGCGTTTCCGTCTGTTTGCCGACCGTGAGGCCGCCAACCAGCACGGCACCCTGGTGACCATCAAGGTCGACCGCGCCGACGGTATGCGCCCTGGCACGCCTGTGCGTTTCAAGGGCCTGGACGTGGGCAAGATTGAAAGTGTCGATCTCAGCGCCGACATGCAGTCAGTACTGCTCAGCGCCCGTATCACCCAGGTGGCAGACCGCATTGCACGCGTTGGTAGCCAATTCTGGGTAGTCAAGCCTGAGCTGGGCCTGATGAAAACGTCCAACCTGGAAACCCTGGTCACCGGGCAATACATTGAAGTCCAACCCGCGACGAAAAATGCCGGCCCACAAAAGAGTTTCGTCGCGCTGGATCAACCGCCAGAAGCAGTGCATCAGGAAGCTGGCTTGAGCCTGACCCTCAGCGCCGCGCGCCGTGGTTCGCTGAAAGAAGGTGTACCGGTCACTTACCGTGAAGTCACCGTTGGCAAGGTGACCGGCTACGAATTGGGTCAGACCGCAGACCGCGTATTGATCCATATCCTGATCGAGCCTAAATATGCACCACTGGTGCGAGGCGGTAGCCGCTTCTGGAATACCAGTGGGTTTGGCCTCGACTTCGGTCTATTCAAAGGCGCTACTGTGCGTACTGAATCCTTGGAGACGTTGGTTGCCGGTGGCATCGCCTTCGCGACACCGGACGGCGAGCGCATGGGTAATGCCGCTAGGCCACAACAAACCTTCCCGCTGTTCGACAAGTTTGAAGATGAATGGCTGACCTGGGCGCCTAAAATCCCACTCGGCAAATAAACTGAGTTGCGGTTATCGCGGGCAAGCCCGGTTCCCACATTGGAATGCCTATCTCTGTGGGAGCCGGGCTTGCCCGCGATAGGGGCCTTAAAATCACTACACATTTCATGCGCAAAAAAAGGCCGCGATCTGGAAGATCGCGGCCTTTTGCATTTCAGCGAAACAAATCAGACCTCATCCAACTCCGGCTCATCCGCCTGCACATTCATCGTCGCTTTCACCACATCGTGGCGACGGATGTACTTCCAGTCCGCCTCATCGATATAGATCCCGTTCGGTCCGCTGCCACCTTCCAGGTCGATCGCCACCTGGGCTGACACCTGCGGCTTAACACTGGCCAGGATCGGCACAAAACCCAGCTGCAAGCTGGTCTCCAGCAAGGCTGCCTGGTTCTTCTCATCAATGTCCGCCGCCTCGTCGAGGTAGTACGGCAAGCGCACGCGTCCGGCCTGGTCGCGGTCCATCAAGTGCAGCAACAAGTACATGTTGGTCAGCGCCTTGATGGTCATGGTGGTGCCGTTGGACGCGGCACCATCGATGTCGGTATGGATCACCGGCTGGCCATGCACCTTGGTGATCTCGAACGCCAGTTCGAACAAGTCCTTAAGGCCCAACTGGTTATGGTTGGCAGCTACCAGGCGAGCCAGGTATTCCTTGGCTTCTTCGTTCTTGTTGTCCTGCTCGGCACTTTGGCTCAGATCGAACACCGACAGTGTCTCGCCTTCTTCATACTGGCCCGCACTGTGGATGATCTGGTCGATGTGCTTGAGCGCTTCCTTGTTCGGCGCCAGCACGATGCGGAAGCTTTGCAGGTTGGAGACCTGGCGTTTGTTGATCTCACGGTTGAACAACGCCAGTTGGTGTTCAAGGCTGTCATAGTCGCTACGGATATTGCGCAGGGTCCGCGCAATGTCGGTGACCGCCGCACGACGAGCCTTGCCCAGCGTCAGTGCTTCGTCGGTACGGTGCGCATAGGCGTTGATCAGCAGCTGCAGGCGACGCTCAACGTCATCCTCGCTGTCGAACTTGGCCACGCCCTTGAGGCGTACCTGGGCGTACAGCGCCTCGATCTGGCCATCGGCGCGCAACAGACCTTGCCAGCTGTCCTGATAGTCATTGAGCAGTGGCAGCAGATTGTCCATGGAGTCATCGACCGGGTCCATGAACGGCGTGCCGAACGGCAAGTCTGCCGGCAGCAACTGGCGACGGCGCAGCGCGTCATCCAGTGTGCGTTGCTTGGCTTCCATATCGCCGATCTGACGGCCCACCAGTTGCAGCTTGGCCGACAGTTGCTGAACGCGCTCGGTGAACGCATCGCTGGAGCGCTTCAGTTCATCCTGCGCCGCTTCCATCTGCGCCAGGTTTTCCAGCTTCTCGCCTTCTTCTGCGCTCAGGGTTTGCGCGCGGCGGAAATCTTCCAGGGCTTTTTGCGCATCCAGTACCTGCTGGTACAACGCTTCGGTCTGGGTTTTGCTCGCGGCGCGGTCAGAGGCTACGGCTTGTTGGGTTTTCAGTTGCTTGAGTTCTTTCTCCAGGCGTTCTTTCTGGTCGCGCAACGCCGCGCGGTCTGCCAAGGCTTGCAACGCCGGCGGTTCAATATGAGAGATGTCGATGGACAGCCCTGGCACTTCAAAGCGCTCGCCCTTGAAGCCATCGAGGATCTGCTCCAGGGATTTGACCCACTGGCCATCCTCGTCCAGGGTGATTCCGTGCTCGCCCAACGGCAGGCTGAACAACGAACTGTTGAACAGGCGCATCAGACGCTCGACGTCCTGCTGTGAGAATTCCTCCCGCAGCTTGGCGTAGCTGTTGTTGTCGGCGTGATCGAGCTGCTGCTTGACCGACTTCAGGCGCTTTTCCAGGTCGCGCAGACGCTCGTCCAGATCTTCTGCGCTGAACTGTCGGGACTGCGCAAGGGCGCCCGCCAATTCATCGTGGGCATCCTTGGCCGCCAGCAACTGCTGCTCCAGCACTTTCACGTCATCCACCAGAGCAAAGCGATGCTTGAGCACCGACAGCTCGCCCAACCAACGCTGAATACCACTGATCTCACGCTCCAGGCGCATCAACTCCTGGGTGCCGCCGCGCTGGTCGTTCTGCAGCGCGTCCTGCTCATTACGGTAGTGCTCGGCCTGAATGGTCAGCTCTTCCTTGCGCGCACTGGCGTAGTCCGACCAGGTGCCAAGCAACGAATCGAGCAATGGCGACAGACGATGCAGTTTGCCGCGCAACACATCGCGCTGGCGAACGCCATTGGACAGGGCCTCGACTAATGGCCCTGCGGCCACCAGCGAGTTGTAATCCTGCTCCATGCGTCTTACATCGCGGAACGCTTCTTCGCACGCGGCGATGTAATCCACGCTGCCGGACCGCAGGCTATGTTCAAACGCATCGAGGAACAGCTGCTTGAGCTTGGCCGCGGTGATTTCGCGCATATGCAGCAGGTTGATAAACAGCGCTCGGAAGGTCTTCAGGCTCTGCTCACTGGTAGAGCGCAGGGGAATCAGCGTGAGGTCCAGCGGGATCGACGTGTGGCCGCCCACCAGCAAACGACGCAGTTCATCCGGCTTGAGTTCGTAGGCTTTCAGGCCTTCGCGCTCAAGGTTGGTGAACAGCTCTTTCTGACGCAGGCACGTGTCGTTCTTCTGGTAGTGAGCCAAATCCAGCTTGCCTGCATAGGCAAAGAACTGGTGACCGAAACCACCGCCCGGGCCGCGTCCGACCACGCCGATCACGTGCGGGCCGTGGGGCAGCGAGACTTCCACCAGGATGTAGCTGGTGTCGGTGGCAAAGTAGAAGCGCCGCGATTGTTCCAGGGTGTACTTGCCGAAACTCATGTCCGACATGCGCGCCAGGATTGGGAACTGCAAGGCGTTGATCGACGCGGATTTACCCAGGTTGTTCGCGCCATACACCGACAGCGGTTCTTCCAGCGGGAACAAACCCAGGCTGTAACCGGCAGTGTTCAATAGGGCGAAGCGGCGGATGCCGTAGCGTTCCTTACTCATGCGTCGGTCTCCTGTTCTTCGGCAATGGCGCGGGCCAGGGCGTCTTCTTCGCTTTCGTCCGCAAAGTCACTCAAGTCCAGCGGGTCATCGGTTTTCAGCAATTTCTCATCACTGTCTTCGTCGATGATCACCGGTGCCGGCAGCGGCAACACGCTGTGCACGCTGGCCGCGAGATCACGGTCTTGCTGCACCGACAGGCACACATCAAGGAAACGGTGCATGGGCGGCAGGAAGCGATAGATACCGTTGTCTTCGCTGGCAAAACCCAGCTGGGTCATGCGGCGCATGATTTTTTCTTCGAGTTCTTCCTGGGTTTGCACTTCGGCCTGGATAAACAGGTCGCGGTACTTCTCCAGCAGCGACGGCAGTTCATCACGGCCCAGGCTGCCACCATCGAGCACGGCAATCGGGTCGCGGCCCTGGTCGGCCAGGTGCTCGACGATGATGAAGGTAAACAAAGCCAGGCGCTGGGCGGTCTTGTTCACCTGCGCGGCGGCCACGGCGGTGTCCGGCACGAAGTAGTAGAAGCCACGGGTATCGCACACCAGTTCAAAGCCCAGGGCCTTGAACAGCGTGCGGTACTGGTCCTGGAAGTTCGACAGTTGCGCGTACAGCTCCGGGTCGCGGCGGCTGACGTGATAACCCTTGAACAGCTCGCGAAAGATCGGCGCCAGTTGGGACAGTTCGGATAGATCAAGATGCATGGGGTGTACTCGCAGAGTGCTCGGCGGCGTCGGATCCGGCCGGGAGCAGGGCGAAGGAGCGCAGGCTGACCTGGTGCTCGGTTGTGTGGTACTCGCGGCGTTCCAGGCGTTCGCGCTTGAAGCGTTTTTCGCGGGACAGGCGTGAGAACCAGTACAGCAATTCGTCGGTGGCGCCGTCCGGTTCCTGCTCCAGCAGCCAGGTCATCAGGTCCGGCATCGGCAGCGCGTCTTCGCAGCGCTCGAGCATCTCCTTGACCGTGCGCGGCGCGCGCTGGGCGTCGCCCTTGTGGGACTTGTGCGCCTTGGGGAACCGTGCCGGTTTCGGCTCGAAATTCGCCAGGGCATACACATACGCCTCGACCTGGCTGGCACTGCCGAGAAAGGTACTTTGCGGTCGGGTAAACATCGGCATCGCCGCTTGCGGCACCGCGTCCAGGCCCTTGCGGCGAATCGCCGACAACGCCAGCGCCGCGCCACGGGTCACGGCGTTGTGCCGGCGCGCTTCTTCACGCAGCGGCAGCAGCAGTTCCCTCGCATGACGTAGAGTCAGTTGGGCGCTGGTCTGCATTTCGAGGATGCGTGCGTGGGTACGCAGCAACATGTCATCGTCCACCAGGTGGCCGAGTCGTTGCTGCTCGGTGAGCATGCGCAGCAGCACATTTTCCACCTTGCGCACGCCTTGTTCGAAGGCGCCATCGGCGTTCACCAGTTGGATCATCGGTTCGACGTATTCGTCCCAGGTCGCCAGGACTTCGGCGTAACGCTGGCGCAACGGGATCTGCCGGTCGCTGGTCTTGGCCCGGTCGGCCACGGCGGCGAGGGCCTGTTCGTCATTGGCGAGCTTTTTCAGCACGTCCCGCACGCGCATGTCGAGCAGGCGCAGTTGGCGGGCGAGGTCGTGGCCATCACGGATGTCGAAGGCGTCCTGGATATAACCGGCCAGGCGCTCGAGGTGGCGCAGGTAGGCTTCGATTTCCAGGCACAGGCCAAGCCGGTGCTCCTTGCGAAGATAAGCCAGGAAGTCATGGATCTGTGCGTTGAGCTCGAAACGGTTCGGGCTCTTGGCGACAGGCACCAGGATGTCCAGGCGAATCCACACGTCCAACAGGCTGGTAATGTCCTGTGGCGTGCTGTCCAGTTGTTGGGCCGCCAATTGCGCGCGCAACTCGCCAAGGCTCAAGGTGCCTTGGTCGAAGTGTTCGCACAGTGGCTCAAGCAGGGCCCAGTGTTCGGCGAGGGCGCGCAAGACGCGCTTGGGTTCGATCATCGGAATGGCCGGCTGGTTGGCGATTAAAAGTCGCGATTGTACTGCATCGGACGCGGGATTTATCCACAGCCGGTCAGTGCGCAGTGGGCGATTGTTGCCGAACAGCGGTAGAATCCCCGCTCTTTAGTTATCCACAAGTGGCCGAGCTGTGCTTATCGAGTCCCGACGTCGCGCTTACTTGACCGCCATGCAGGTGGTCAACTGGCTGCCCCGCACCGAACTGCCGTTTGCCGCGCCCTCGCGGCCGGAGCTGTTGCAGGCGCTTGAGCCCTATGAGGCGTTCGAGTCGTCGGGCGAGGAGGCGGCCGCGCCGGTGGCGGTGGTCAAGCCTGCACCTGAAACGCGCCCGGTCGTTGAGCGGGCGAAGGTCGAAGTACCGCGGCCGTCACCGGTGACCAAGGCAGCCAAGGTCGTGGAAGAGGTAGCCCCGGTGGTCAAGGCCCCGGTGGTGCCACCACCGCGTTTCGCCCTGCAATTGCTGCGGGCCGGACGCTGCCTGCTGCTGGTCGAGTTGCCTACCGGCGAACGCTTCCAGACCCGCGACCCCGCCTACATGCTGCTCAAGGACATGCTGCGCGCCGCCGGCTTGCCCGACAGCCCGCAAATCGTCGGGGACCCGGTGCGCTGGCCGCTGCTGGTGCGCGGCAACATGGACCAGGGTCCGGAAGCGGCTCGGGATTTTGTGCAAGGTTTTGTGTCGGCACGCCTGGAAGACGAACCCTGCGTGTGCCTGTGGCTGATCGGCCTGCCTGCGGTGCGCTTTGCCGGCGAAGCCAATGCCGAAGCCTGGTACCGCGAACTGCAGGTCGAAGGCCTGGGCTCGGTGTGGGCCCTGCCGGGCCTGGAATTATTAATGGAAGAGCCACAGCGTAAGGCTGATGTCTGGCAAGCCATGCGCCGGCTGATGGCGCGCTGGAAAACAACCGATGAGTGAGGCTTTATCCTTTCGCCCGATGACCGAGGCTGACCTCGACGCCGTGCTGAAAATCGAATACGCGGCGTTCAGCCACCCCTGGACCCGTGGGATCTTTCTCGACGGGCTGGGCAAATACCAGATCTGGTTGATGTTTGAAGGTGAACAGCAAGTAGGACATGGGGTGGTGCAGATCATCCTTGATGAGGCGCACCTGCTGAACATCACCGTCAAGCCGGAAAACCAGGGCCGAGGCCTTGGCCTGGCGCTGTTGGAACACCTGATGTCCCGCGCCTACGCCGCCAGTGCGCGTGAGTGCTTCCTGGAAGTGCGCGACAGCAATACCGGCGCGTTCCGCCTGTATGAGCGTTATGGCTTCAACGAAATCGGCCGTCGGCGGGATTACTACCCCGCCGTGGGTGGCCGCGAAGATGCGGTCGTCATGGCTTGCACGCTGGTCGACTAAACGACACGCCCTTGTAGGAGCCCGGCTTGCCGGCGATGGCGATCTTGAGAGCGCTATCGCCGGCACGCCGGGCTCCTACAGGTCGGGGTTAATAGTCTGGGCGAAGGTGAATCAGGGTTTACCGTCTATCGGGTCGATATCCGCCAGTTCGGCCTCATCCAACCCAGTACCCCCGCCAATTTCATCTTCATCGACGATGCTCAGGTCGTAATCCGCCGGGTTATCCTCGCCTTCTTCCCGGGCATCGCGCGCACCATCCTCACGGATCAACGTTTCCGGGCTTAAATCATCATCCGTCGGCTCGTGATCATCTGTGGACGCGCCGGTTAGACCTGCTTCACGCACCCGTTCGTCGGGCATTCGGTGTTCACGTTCGCGACGAGGGATCTCATCGCCGATCTCCGCCGTCGGTTCCTCTTCGTCAAAATCCAGTTCGCGCATCGAGCCCATGCGGTCCTCATTGTCATCTATGGGTTCAGGCTGCGTAGCGCCGTAGGGACGTCGTGATTCAGTCATGGCTAATCCTCATACTGTGGGGCTTATAGTGTGTGGACAGGCTGCGCGGCCCAAAGATTCAAGCTAATTCACGCTTGTTATTCACCGGCAGGGCGTGACCTGGACGTGGGGTTGTCAGTCACAAAACTGCGCATCATTCCTGAGGCTTTCCCTGATGAACGAACTACAAGACCTGCTTGATAACAACGAACGCTGGGCGGACGCGATCAAACAGGAAGATCCCGAATTCTTCGCCAAGCTCGCCCGCCAGCAAACCCCGGAATACCTGTGGATCGGCTGTTCCGACGCCCGCGTGCCGGCAAACGAGATCGTGGGCATGCTGCCGGGTGACCTGTTTGTGCACCGCAACGTGGCCAACGTGGTGCTGCACACCGACCTCAATTGCCTGTCGGTGATCCAGTACGCAGTGGACGTGCTCAAGGTCAAACACATCCTCGTTACCGGCCACTATGGCTGCGGTGGCGTGCGCGCCTCGATGCAGGACCGCCAATTCGGCCTGATCGACGGCTGGCTGCGCACCATTCGCGACCTCTATTACGAAAACCGTGACGTGCTGGCCCAGTTGCCGACCGAAGAAGAGCGCGTCGACCGTATGTGCGAGCTGAACGTGATCCAGCAAGTGGCCAACGTCGGCCACACCAGCATTGTGCAAAATGCCTGGCACCGTGGGCAGAGCCTGTCGATCCATGGCTGCATCTACGGCATCAAGGATGGGCGCTGGAAGAGCTTGAACACCACGATCAGTGGTTTCGAGCAGTTGCCGCCGCAGTATCGCCTGCGTCCGTTGGGTGACGCCTAAGGGCGTTTGCGCTCACGCCACTGGGCCATGAACGCCTGGCCCTCGGCGTTCAGCAGCTCGTCGTGACCGGTAATCCAGCCTCGGCAGTTCAGCTCTCCGCATTGGCATGCGAACTGCCGGAACAGCACGTCTTCGGTCATGGCGTAATCCATGGTCAGCAGCTCGCCTGGGTGGATTTCACACAGGGCCCAGACCTCCAGATAGTGCAGGTCGAGAAACACATTCGGTTTGCATGAATGTGAAAACAGGCCACTGAACCAACAGTCGTAGAGGTGGGTACGCGACGATAGCTGCAACGTGTGCAGGCGTCGCTCGCTCAGGGCGTAGCCGGAGACTTTGGCGATGCACACACGGCTGTCAAAGGCCGTGCGTGCCCTGATTCCGACCCCCACGCCTTCAATGTTCAGCACCACTTCGAATTTCTCGCTCGAAGGGTAGCCCTTACCGAGCGTGGGCTTGAACGGGTAGAGACAGTCGCTCACAGCAGTTTCAGCCTTATCCTTGGCCTGAGTTTTCATGACTCTCCTGGTTTAGGCTGCATCGACTTGCGGGTGGTGTCTGACTACCAGTCTTGCAGCTGATGGGCGCCGCCCCAGACTCGCTGAAGATGGGGCCGATTTCTACTGTCAATGTTGACAGTAGAAATCGGTCTTTTTGTACGAACTACAGCGCCGGGGCCGCAATGGTTGGGGTGGGGGCGGCATTCTTGAGTTGTTTCAACTGCGTCTTGATGGCGGGCGTGGCGCATTTCGCGTTCGCATCCTCCGGGGACAAGTTGCGCACCGAGGTGTAGAACAATTCACAGGTCTGCTCCTTGCGTGTGACCTGCCACGTATTCATGCACGCCTTGAGCAACACGTTCGGATCACTCGCGGGTTTCTGACCCATTCCGGCCTGCCAGCAGGCGGCGCTCAGGTCTTGCCCCATCACCTTCAAGCCGGCCTCGTCGGCTTTCTGTTCATTACCGTCGTAGGTGTCGGGGCTTGCGGCATACCAGATGTAGCTTGGATGGTTGGCGCCCAGCACTGACACGCTCTTGCCTGCCGTCGGGCTGATCTGCGCCAGGCCCAGCACTCCCACGGTCTGGCCGTACTGCTGCTTGATCCAGTTTCGCACCGGTGCGCCAAACGCCACCATCGGCAATGCGCCTTTGGAGGGCAGGCTCAGTTCCTGGACCATGCGTGTCTGGTAGTCGGTGAAGTAGCTGTAGACGGTTTCCAGGTCCTTGCCCGCGTTGGAGGGCGCGGCGATGGGGGCGATATCGATGATGGTCTGGTAAGCCGGCGTTTCGGTGGCCGGGATGCCATTGTCCGTGAGCAGGGTGGCCCAGCGGTCGGTGGTGGCGGATTCCAGATAGTCCTGGGCCTGGGTCAGCGAGTAATCCGGCGGGAAGTGCAGCAGTTCGATGCTCTTGCGGTTTTCCAGGGCCATGCCTAATGGCAGGAACAAGTACCAGTTGTAGGCCCATTTGCCGTCAGTGTTGAGTTTGTTGGCGCCTTGGTAGGCCAGGTCGGCGGTATTGAGCAGCGTGGTCAGGGGGTGACCGTAACTGTCAGGCACACCGCTGAAGGTCGCTGAGACCTGCCCGTCATGGGTCTTGACGCTGACTTTAGCGCGGCTGTAGCCATCCCGTTGCAGGCTCTGGTTCAAATAATGTTCAGCCGTCTGCTCCAGCGTCCATGGCCGAAAGCAGATCACATTGCAATTGTTGGGGAAGGCGAACAGTTGGGTCACGCGTTGCGTACTCCCCAATGGCACCTCGATGTCGGCCTGTACGACCGCACTCGCCATCAGTGCGGCCAGGGTGAAGGACAACCTGGTCGGTTTAAACATTGTTGTTTCCTTGTCAGCGAAAGCCCGTCTGCGCGGGGTGAAAGCCCACCTCCACACAGTAGCGGTTGACCAGGAAAACCGCGTGTTAAATCGCCAGGCGTGTCGCTATTGGATAAGAAAACCTACAGGCTGAACTGTAACGCGTTGCTCAAGTCGCCCATGGGTTTCTGGCCACGGGCGGTCATCGCGTCGTCCCGCTGTTTGAGGCCGTCCAATGTCTCCAACTGGAATACGCGGGTGATCAAGCGCAGGATCGACGCCGTGTCGTACACCGTATGGTCCACCGTGCCTTTGCGCGCGAATGGCGACACCACAATCGCCGGAACCCGCGTGCCAGGGCCCCAGCGGTCGCCCTTGGGCGGTGCCACGTGGTCCCACCAACCACCGTTTTCATCGACGGTGACCACCACCACCATGTTTTTCCACTGTGGGCTCTCTTGCAGCACCTTCAAGGCACGGGCGATATGGCGGTCGCCCGAGGCCACGTCGGCGTAGCCAGCATGCATATTCAGGTTGCCCTGAGGCTTGTAGAAGGTCACAGCGGGCAGTTTGCCGGCTTGGGCGTCGGCGAAGAACTTGTTGGTGCTGGACTCATCACCCAAACCGCCATCGCGCAGGCGCTTGTCACGCTCGGCGCGATTCTCCGGGCCTTGCTGCTTGAAGTAATTGAATGGCTGGTGGTGATACTGGAAGTTAGGAATCTTCGGGATACCGCCCGAATCCTTGAACTGCTCCAAGGTGGCTTGCCAAGCACCGGCATACCAGGCCCAGTCGACATTCTTTTTCGAGAGTTTGTCGCCGATGTGTTCGTGGGTTTGCGGAACCAGCACGTTGGGCAGGTCGGGTTTGGAGTAATCTGGGTTTTCCGGGTCGCGGATCCAGGTCGGCCAGTAAGGCGGCGCCAGGGTGTTCACGCCGTAACCGTCCGGGGTCAACGCACTAGGGCCGAACTGTGGCGGGCCGGTCATCGCGCTGGCCGGGGACTTGTCCAACGGCTTGAGGCGCGGGTCGGTTGGGTCATCGCTTTGCAGCGTGGCGATCTGCGCCTTAGCCACCGATTGCGCGGCATTCGGGTAAAACGGCGCGGTGGCGCTGATCAGGTACTGATGGTTGAGGAACGAGCCACCAAATGCCCCCTGGAAGAAGTTGTCGCAGAGTACAAACTCCTTGGCCACGTCCCACAGGCGCAGGGAATAACGGCTCTGGGCGTAATGACCCATCACCAGGCCGCCCGAGTCGGCCCAGGCGACGAAGTTGTCGTTCTTGCCGCCGTTGATCTGCATCTGGTTCTGGTAGAACACGTGCCACAAGTCCCGGGTGACCAGGCTCAGGGGCAGGTCTTCCGCGTTCGGGCCCTTAAGCGCGAACGGTGCGTTAGGCAGGTTTTCCTGGAATTGCACTTCGCTGGGGTAGGTCACCCCGTCCACCGTTTGCGGCCCGACTTGCAGCACGCCACCCCAGGCCGGTGGCAGGGTGGTCAGCGGGCTGCCGTCGCGATCGCGTTGCTGTGTGTCGGCGGCGGACAGTGCTGACAGCGGTTTCTCCACCCCCGGGAAATCTGCAAACAGATTGTTGAAGCTGCGGTTCTCGGCATAGATCACCACCACGGTTTTCACCTGATCGTGCAGTGCCTTGTCTAACTCTTGCGACGTGAGCGGACGTGCAACCGGTTTGCCCGGCGCTTCGCTGGTGTTGCCGCAGGCACTTAACGTCGCGCCGACCCCCAACACCGCTGCGCCTCCCAGGAAGCGCCGGCGGCTGGTGTCGACCGGCGGCTGGGCTGCGGAATCGGGGGAAGGGCGGTCTTCGTGCTCGTCACTCATTGCGGGGGAGTCCTTGGCGAAATGTTGCAAGATATTTCGCAGGACGGTAGCAATGCAATGTGACGGAACGAAGACAGTGATTTCACAGCAGACGCAGTGCCAGTTGGCTGCCGGCGCGCAAGTACTCCACTTGGGCCGTCACCGCATCCTTGACGATGGCCTCGCCCGTGTCGGTCAGCTTGGCCTTCTTTGCATCGATGACACTGGTCTGCAACAACTGCATCGCCACGTCGATCGATTTCTGGAACGCGGTGATGTTGTTATGCAGGCCGAACTCCTTGATCACGGCGGCCATGCGGCGGTCGGCGTCGTCGCGCAATGTTCGGTATTCAGGAACCGAAACCTTGTCGTCCTTGTAGATATCAGTGATCAGTTCTTCCAGCGATTTGGAGAGGGGCGTCATCGGATTTTCCTTGGTGTCAGGTGAGGAGAAAGCCGAGACAGGTTAATCAAAGGCATTGGCGGGAGGAGTCAGGAAGGGCCATCCATCTGAGTGAGATAAGACCACGCGTTTGGTCAGAGAGTTGGCTTTTATCTTGTCGATTGTATTCAGGGCCAGGTGTTTTATATGCATGTGTCTACCGGCGACCTGCACTGCTAGACGGGTTAGATACTGGCTGCCATTGAGGTGAACCGTGAAACCTTCAACCGCCCTTGACCTACAGCGAGCCGCCGTCAGAGAGGTGGTAGGACGCTTTCGCATCTCAAACCCAAGAGTATTCGGGTCTGTGTTGCTCGGGACCGACCAAGAGGGCAGTGATCTGGATTTGTTGGTCGATGCTCCGCCGGGAACGACCCTTTTTGATCTTGGCGGGCTGCAGGTCGAGCTTGAGGATCTACTTGGGGTCAATGTGGACTTGCTGACGCCTGCTGATTTGCCGTTGAAGTTTCGCTCGAAAGTGTTGGCAGAGGCGCGGCCAGTACCCGGATTTTGCGGCAGCTCACTCACAAGTGCCATGGCGTAGCATGCGCGGAATGCGCAACCGAATCGCCCACGGTTACTTCGATATTAACCTTGATGTGGTTTGGAACACGATCCAGAGCGCTTTACCTGATTTATTGGAGCGTCTTCCCGTCGCAGCTGTATGAAGCACCCGTTGCAACAACAGGTGCTTCATCCGTTGATCAAGGCATGACCGGCGGCAAATACTTCAACGTCGTTCCCAGCGCCCACAGCAAGAACAACACCAGCGGTGTGTGCACCAGCAACTGCACGAACGAAAACCCGATCAAATCCCGCGCCTTCAACCCCAGCACTCCCAGCAACGGCAGCATATAGAACGGGTTGATCAGGTTCGGCAGCGCTTCGGCGGCGTTGTAGATCTGCACCGCCCAGCCCAGGTGGTACTGCAGGTCATTGGCGACTTGCATCACGTAGGGCGCTTCGATAATCCACTTGCCGCCGCCCGACGGAATGAAGAAACCGAGCACCGCCGAGTAAACGCCCATCAGCAGCGCGTAGGTGTCGTGGGAGGCGATGGACGTGAAGAAGGTCGAGATGTGATGTGCCAGAGTCTGGCCGTCACCGCCTTTGACGACGGTCATCAGCGCGGCAATCGAGCCGTACAGCGGGAACTGGATCAGCACGCCGGTGGTGGTCGGCACTGCACGGGCCACCGCATCGAGGAAGCTGCGCGGGCGCCAGTGCAGCAGGGCGCCGGCCATGATGAACAGGAAGTTGTAGGTGTTCAGCCCCGAGATTGCACTGATCGCCGGCTTGGTCGAAAACTCATGGAACAGCCAACCCGCCGCCAGCAATGCCAGGAGAATGGTCAGCAACGGGCTGTGCTCCAGCCACTCTCCGGGGCGAGTCGGTGCTTGTATCTTGGGCAAGTTGAACGCCGGGTCGACGCCGCAGGCCTTGGCATCACGCGCGCTGTTCGGGCCGGGGGCGGTGGCGTAGGCGATGATCAGCGAGACCACGATCAATGCCAGCAGCAGCACGCCGGATTGCCACAGGAAGATGGTGTCGGTGAACGGGATCACACCGGTGATCGACAGGATCGACGGCGGCAGGCTGGCCGGGTTGGCCTGCAACTGCGCGGCCGACGACGACAACCCCAACGCCCACACGGCGCCCAGCCCCAGATACGCCGCCGCACCGGCTGCGCGGTAATCCATCTTCAAATCCGTACGACGCGCCAGCGCCCGTACCAGCAAGCCGCCGAATACCAGGGACAGGCCCCAGTTCAGCAAGGAGGCGACCATCGAGATCAACGCCACCCAGGCCACGGCGGAGCGGCCGTTCTTGGGGATACGCGCCAGGCGGTCGATCAGTTTCACCGCGGGCGGCGAGCTGGCCACCACATACCCCCCGATCACCACAAAGGCCATCTGCATGGTGAAGGGGATCAGGCTCCAGAACCCGTCACCGAACGCTTTGGCGGCTTCGCTTGGCGCGGCGCCCATGCCCAGGGTCGCCACGGCGACGATGATCACGGCAAGTGCCGCAAACACCCAGGAGTCGGGAAACCAGCGTTCGGCGAAGTTGGAGCAACGCAGGGCAAATCGGGCATAGCGGCTTTCTTCGATAGCGTCGGCCACGAGTCTTTCCTCTTATAGTTATTAGGGTGCAGGCAATTTTCCGGCATGTTCCGCTACAGCCATTGATATGGGAATGCAGTTATCTTCATCGATCAATGAGGAAAACAAATATATCTGCCGCGATTGCCATCATTGGGCTCAGCTCATAACCTGCACGCCATTTTGTTTGTCTGCCGAGCCTCTACATGACTGCCACCTTTCCTACACAGGCGCAGCGTTTTTCCCGCTCCGACTACAAAACCCTGAGCCTGGCCGCCTTGGGCGGTGCCCTGGAAATCTACGACTTCATCATCTTCGTGTTTTTCGCGCTGACCTTGAGCCAACTGTTCTTCCCGCCGGAAATGCCCGAGTGGCTGCGCCTGCTGCAAAGTTTCGGCATTTTCGTCACCGGATACCTGGCGCGCCCGCTGGGCGGCATCCTGATGGCGCACTTCGCCGATCACCTTGGACGCAAGCGCGTGTTCAGCCTGAGCATCCTGATGATGGCGCTGCCCTGCCTGCTGATCGGGATCATGCCAACCTACGCGCAAATCGGTTATTTCGCGCCCCTGATCCTGCTGGCGCTGCGCGTGCTGCAAGGCGCCGCCGTGGGCGGTGAAGTACCCAGCGCCTGGACCTTTGTCGCTGAACACGCGCCGACCCACCATCGTGGTTACGCCCTGGGCTTCCTGCAAGCTGGCCTGACCTTCGGCTACCTGCTCGGTGCACTGACGGCGACCCTGCTGGCGCAAGTCTTCACCCCGGCCGAAATCCTCGACTACGCCTGGCGCTTTCCCTTCCTGCTCGGTGGTGTGTTCGGCGTGATTGGCGTGTGGTTGCGTCGCTGGCTCAGCGAGACCCCGGTGTTCCTCGAAATGCAGGCCCGCCGCCAGGCCGCCGCCGAACTCCCCCTGCGCACCGTGTTGCGTGACCACCGCGCCGTGTTGTTACCGGCAATGATCCTCACCTGCGTGCTCACCTCCGCCGTGGTGGTGCTGGTGGTCATCACCCCGACCATGATGCAGAAAACCTTCGGCATGAGCCCTAGCCACACGTTCGCCTTGAGCGCCCTAGGTATCGTGTTCCTCAATATCGGTTGTGTGCTGGCGGGCTTGCTGGTCGACCGTATCGGCGCCTGGCGCGCGGTGCTGGTCTACAGCCTGTTGCTGCCGGTGGGGATTGCGGTCCTGTACGCCAGCCTGATCAGCGGCGGTATCTGGCTGGGTGCGGCGTATGCCGTTGCGGGCCTGAGTTGTGGCGTGGTGGGCGCGGTGCCGTCGGTGATGGTCGGCCTGTTTCCAGCGCAGGTGCGGGTGTCGGGGATTTCCTTCACCTACAACATTGCCTACGCGCTATGGGCGAGTACCACGCCGTTGTTGCTGATTGCGCTGATGCCGACCAGCCCGTGGATTTGCGTGGGGTATTGCGTGGTGATGGGGGCGGTAGGGGTGGGGAGTGTGGCGCTGTTTGGTAAGCGCCACAGCTTGGCTGCCTAGGCTTTAAGTCAAGAAGTGCCAGAGCAGTAGCGTTCCGACTAGACCAACGACTGAAACAATGGTCTGCAACACCGACCACACCCAGATCGTCTGTTTCAACTGCAAGCCAAAGTACTCACGCACCATCCAGAACCCGGCGTCGTTGACGTGGCAGAAGAACACCGAACCGGCGCCGATTGCCAGGGCTACCAGCGAACTCTGTGTCGCCGCCAGCCCCGCCATCATCGGTGCGAGGATGCCGGCGGTCGTCGTCGTGGCGACGGTGGCCGACCCGGTTGCCTGGCGCAAGGCCACGGCGATCAACCAGGCCAGCAGCAGGTAGGGCATGTGCGCGCCTTCGGCGACCTTGCTGATGGTCTGGCTCACGCCAGCATCCAACAGGGTTTGCTTGAGACCACCACCGGCGCCGATGGTCAGCAGCAACACGGCGATGGGCGCGAGCGCCTTGCGCAGGGTGTTGCCGACCTCGGCGCGCGGCATGCCGGCGGCCCAGCCCAGGCAGATCACGGCGGCGATCACGGCCAGGCCGAGGGCGATCAGCGGTTCGCCAAGGAATTTCAAGGTCAGGCCGACGGTGCTTTCAGCCGGCAGCGCGACCTTGGCCAAGGTGCTGCCCAGCATCAGAATCACCGGCAGCAGAATGATCAACAACGACACACCAAAGCTCGGCTGGCGCGGCGCCTTGGGCGGTGCGCTGAACAGTGCGCCGATGTCGGCAGGCTCATCTACATGCAGGCGCTTGGATAGCCAGTTGCCGTAGATCGGGCCCGCCAGGATCACTGCTGGCACCGCCAGGCAGAAGCCCAGCAACATGGTCAGGCCCAGGTCGGCGTGCAACGCGCCCACCGCAATCAGTGGCCCCGGATGCGGTGGCATCAGGGCGTGCAACGTGGTCATACCCGCCAGTGCCGGGATGGCGATTTTCAGCAACGGCTGGTTCGAACGTTTAGCCATCACAAAGATGATCGGTACCATCATCACCAGGCCCACTTCGAAAAACAGCGGCAGGCCGATCACCATGGCGACCAACGCCATCACCCAGGGCAATGACTTGCCCTTGCCCAACCCGAGCAAGGTAGTGGCGATGCGGTCGGCTGCACCGGATTCCGCCATCAGCGCGCCGAGCATCGAGCCCAGGGCGATGATGATCCCGGCTTCACCGAGGATGGCTCCGGCGCCTTTACTGAATGCCTTGGCCACTTCTTCCGGCGGCAGGCCGGCGCCGACACCGGCGATAAACGTGCCGATCAGGATCGACAGGAACGGCGGTAATTTGGTCGCACTGATCAGCACGATGATGCTGGCGATGGCCAGCAGTACACAGAGCATAAGGCGGGTGTCGTGGACCATCCACGCGGCAGTCGATAACTCCAAAACAGGACTCCTTATCGAACAGGTTGGAAAAATTGTTTCTTTTTGTTTCCTGTTCGAAAAGCATACCTGATAGAACCGTTGCAGAGCGCTCGTGTACGATTTTGGTGCTCTAAAAATAACGGTGGGCTGGCGTGCAGATGACAACTTTGCAAGGCATGCCAATGTTTTTGCGCCAGGGCTCTATCTTTGTAGGCGCCGGCTTGCCGGCGATGGCGTCCGTAAGCTCGACGCCTACCGTCAACATCACTATCGCCGGCAAGCCGGCTCCTACAACAGATCAGGAGCACTCCGCATGAGCGCAGGACACGACCACGCCCAAGTACGCGCCGGCCACGAACGCAAGCTATGGATCGCCTTGGGCCTGACCGGCAGCTTCATGATTGCCGAAGTGATCGGGGCCTTCGTCACCGGCAGCCTGGCGCTGTTATCCGATGCCGCGCACATGATGACCGACGCCCTGGCCCTGGCGATTTCCCTGGTGGCCATCCAGATTGCCAAGCGCCCGGCCGACCGCAAGCGCACCTTCGGCTATGCGCGGTTCGAGATCCTGGCCGCAGCGTTCAATGCATTGCTGTTGTTCGCCGTGGCGTTCTACATCCTGTATGAGGCGTACCAACGGTTACAGGCGCCCGCTGAAATCCAGTCCACCGGCATGCTGTTGATTGCTGTGCTGGGGCTGATCGTCAACCTGATCTCCATGCGCCTGCTCAGCGCGGCCAGCGGCGAGAGCCTCAACGTCAAGGGCGCTTACCTGGAAGTGTGGAGTGACATGCTCGGTTCCATCGGCGTGATTATTGCGGCGGTGTTGATCATGTTCACCGGCTGGGGCTGGGTCGACTCGTTGGTCGCGGCGGCCATCGGTTTCTGGGTGTTGCCACGCACCTGGACGTTGCTCAAGGAGAGCATGAACGTGCTGCTGCAAGGCGTGCCGGACGGCGTGGATATCGACCAGATCGAACAGAGCATTCGCAGCGTGCCGGGGGTCAAGGACGTGCATGACCTGCACATCTGGGCCCTGACCAGCGGCAAAAATGTGTTGAGTACTCACTTGGTCGCCGATGCGGCCCAGGGCTCCGAGCAACAGATTCTGCGACGAGTGACGGCATTACTGCATGAACAATTCGATATTTCCCACGCCACTATTCAGGTCGAAGGGGAGGGCTTCCAGCATGACGAGCATGACGAAGTGCATGCCTGATCCTGGCTAACGGATTTGTAATGTTCTGCCCACCGCCCTGATAAGTACCGAACGCTACATTGCCCCCGCTGGGAAACCTCAGCGACTTCATGGGCGTGGAACTTTCGTTATGGCACTTTCGGTTAGAACACTGTTGGGGGCGGCGGCATTGTGGGCTGCCGCATGCGCTGCCCAGGCACAAACCCTCACCCTCGACTCGGCCCTGCAAACTGCCTTCGCCAACAACCCGGACCTGGCGGCCGCGCAATGGGAGATCGACATTGCCCAGGGTGGTCGTCAGCAAGCGGGGTTGATCCCCAATCCGGTGGCCTCATGGGATGTGGAGGACACTCGCCGTGACTCCCGCACCACCAGCATCAAGATCAGCCAGGCCCTGGAGCTGGGCGGCAAACGGGGGGCGCGCATCGATGTGGCGTCCCGCGTCCAGGACGCCGCCGCGTTGACCTTGGAACAGCGTCGCAACACCCTGCGCGCCGAAGTCATCGACAACTACTACGGCGCTCTGCGTGCCCAGGAACGCCTCGACCTGGCGCAGCGTTCCATGGCCGTGGCCGAACGGGGCTTGGTCGTCGCCAACGGTCGGGTGACAGCAGGCAAAGCCTCGCCGGTGGAAGTCACAAGAGCCCAAGTGCAAGTTTCGGAGATTCGCCTGGAACTTGACCGCGCGCAAATTGGCCTTGCCGATGCCTACCGTCGCCTGGCCGCCAGCACGGGCAGCGCCGCGCCGAACTTCCAGGCTGTCGCCACACAAAACCTGTCCGCACCGACCGTGCCGTCAGCCACCCAGTTGCTGGCGCGCCTTGAGCAGACCGCCGAGTTGCGCCTGGCCGAACTGAGCATCCTGCAAAACGAAGCCAGCGTTGGCCTGGAAAAAGCCCAGCGCATTCCCGATCTCGACGTGTCCATCGGCAGCCAGTACGACGCCAGCGTGCGTGAGCGGGTGAACCTGGTGGGGGTGTCGATGCCAATCCCGTTGTTCAACCGCAATCAGGGCAACGTTCTCGCCGCCACTCGTCGTGCCGACCAGGCTCGCGATCTGCGTAACGCCACCGAGTTGCGCCTGCGTACCGAAACCCGCCAGGCCCTCGACCTGTGGCAGTCCGCGAATACCGAAGTGCGCGCGTTCAATCAGCAGATCCTGCCCGCCGCCCAAAGCGCGGTGGACAGCGCCACCCGCGGTTTTGAAATGGGCAAGTTCGGCTTTCTCGACGTGCTGGATGCCCAGCGCACCCTGATCGCGGCGCGCACGCAGTACCTCACCGCCACCGCCCAGGCCACTGACGCCTGGGTGCGTATCGAACGGATTTACGGCGACCTCGCCCGCTTTTGATTTCCTTTGGAGTCCTCTATGAACAACAGACACGGCGTGGCACTCGCCGTCGCCTTGAGCCTGATGCTGTCCGGTTTTGCGAAGGCCGATGAAGAAGGCGAACTCGAACTCACCGAACAGCAGATCCAGGCCGCCGGCATTCAAATCGCTGAGGCTCAACCGCGTTCGGTCAGCACCTTGCTGGTGCTGCCGGGCGAGGTACGTTTCGACGAGGACCGTACCTCCCACATCGTCCCGCGCACGGCGGGTGTGGTGGAGTCGGTGAAGGTCAACCTCGGTCAGTCGGTGAAGAAGGGCGAGCTGTTGGCGGTGATCGCCAGCCAGCAGATTTCCGATCAGCGCAGCGAGTTGGCGGCCAGCGAGCGGCGGGTCGAGCTGGCGCGCACCACCTTGCAGCGCGAACGCCAATTGTGGCAGGACAAAATCTCCGCCGAGCAGGATTACCTGCTGGCGCGCCAAACCCTGCAAGAAGCCGAAATCGCCCTGAACAATGCGCGACAAAAGATGACCGCTCTCAGTGGCAGTGCTGTGCTGGTCGGTGGCAATCGTTATGAATTGCGTGCGCCGTTCGCCGGCGTGGTGGTGGAAAAACACCTGGGTGTCGGTGAAGTCGTGAGTGAGACGACTAACGCCTTCATCCTCTCGGACCTGTCCCAGGTGTGGGTCACGTTCGGTGTGTTTCCCAAGGACTTGAACAAGGTCCGGGTCGGCAAACCGGTCAAGGTCAGCTCCACCGAAATGGGCACTGAAGTCCAGGGGACGGTGGCGTATGTAGGCAATTTGCTCGGTGAGCAAACCCGCACCGCGACGGTGCGCATCAGTGTGCCCAACCCTGACGACGCCTGGCGTCCTGGTCTGTTTGTCAGCGTGCAACTGGCCGCCGACACGTTCCAGGCCAAGGTCACCGTCCCTCAGGAGGCGATCCAGACCGTCGAGGACAAGCCCTCGGTGTTCGTGCGCACCGAGCACGGTTTTGTCACCCGTCACCTGGAGCTTGGCGCGAGTGAAAACGGCTACGTCGAAGTACGCCAGGGCCTCGACGCTGGCGCACAGGTGGCCACCGTTGGCAGCTTCATTCTCAAGTCCGAACTGGGCAAAGGCTCGGCCGAACACGCCCATTGATTCCGCGAGTGATTTCCCATGTTTGAGCGCCTTATCCAATTTGCCATCGAGCAGCGCATCATCGTGCTGTTGGCGGTGCTGTTGATGGCCGGTGTCGGCATCGCCAGCTATCAGAAACTGCCCATCGACGCGGTGCCCGACATCACCAACGTGCAGGTGCAGATCAACTCGGCGGCGGCCGGGTATTCACCGTTGGAGACCGAGCAGCGCATCACCTTTCCCATTGAAACCGCCATGGCGGGCTTGCCCGGTTTGCAGCAGACCCGTTCGCTGTCGCGGTCCGGTTTGTCCCAGGTCACGGTAATCTTCAAGGATGGCACGGACCTGTTCTTCGCCCGTCAATTGGTCAATGAGCGCCTGCAAGTCGCCCGTGAGCAATTGCCTCTAGGCATCGAGACGGCAATGGGGCCGATTTCCACCGGGTTGGGGGAAATATTCCTATGGACTGTCGAGTCCAAGGACGGCGCGCTCAAGGACGACGGCACGCCTTACACCCCAACGGATTTGCGGGTGATCCAGGACTGGATCATCAAACCGCAACTGCGCAACGTGCCCGGCGTGGCCGAGATCAACACCATCGGCGGCTTCGCCAAGGAATACCAGATTGCGCCCGATCCCAAGCGCCTGGCCGCCTACAACCTGACCTTGAATGACCTGGTCACGGCGCTGGAACGCAATAACGCCAACGTCGGCGCCGGCTATATCGAGCGCAGCGGCGAGCAACTGCTGATCCGTGCGCCGGGGCAATTGGCGTCCATCGACGACATCGCCAATATCGTCATCACCAGCTCGGACGGCACGCCGATTCGCGTGCGCAACGTGGCCCAGGTCGAGATCGGCCGTGAGCTGCGTACCGGCGCCGCCACCGAAAATGGCCGCGAAGTGGTGCTGGGCACGGTGTTTATGTTGATCGGCGAAAACAGCCGCAGCGTGTCCCAGGCCGTGGCGAAGAAACTCGAAGAGATCAACCGTTCGCTGCCCGAAGGCGTGGTCGCCGTCACCGTCTACGACCGCACCAACCTCGTCGAAAAGGCCATCGCCACCGTAAAGAAAAACCTCTTCGAAGGTGCGCTGCTGGTGGTGGCAGTGCTGTTCCTGTTCCTCGGTAACATCCGTGCCGCGCTGATCACCGCGATGGTGATTCCCCTGGCGATGCTGTTCACCTTCACCGGCATGTTCACCAACAAAGTCAGCGCCAACCTGATGAGTCTCGGCGCGCTGGACTTCGGCATCATCGTCGACGGTGCGGTGGTGATCGTCGAGAACGCCATTCGCCGCTTGGCTCACGCACAGCAGCGTCACGGGCGACTGTTGACGCGCAGCGAGCGCCTGCACGAAGTGTTCGCCGCCGCCAAGGAAGCAAGGCGAGCGCTGATCTTCGGGCAACTGATCATCATGGTGGTGTACCTGCCGATCTTCGCCCTCACCGGCGTGGCCGGGAAGATGTTCCACCCCATGGCGTTTACCGTGGTGATTGCCTTGTTGGGTGCGATGATTCTGTCGGTGACCTTTGTACCGGCGGCGATTGCGCTGTTCGTCACCGGCAAGGTCAAGGAAGAAGAAAATATCGTCATGCGCAGCGCGCGTCGGATCTATGCGCCAGTGCTGGATTGGGTGATGGCGCGTCGGCCGCTGGTGTTCGGCTTGGCCGTGCTGACCATCGTCGCTTCGGGTGTAGTCGCTAGCCGCATGGGCAGCGAATTTATCCCCAGCCTCAGCGAAGGCGACTTTGCCCAGCAGGCCCTGCGCGTGCCCGGCACCAGCCTGACGCAATCGGTGCAGATGCAGCAGCAGTTGGAAAAAATCTTGATGGCCCAGGTGCCGGAAATCGAGCGGGTATTCGCGCGCACCGGCACTGCGGAAATTGCTTCGGATCCGATGCCACCGAACATTTCCGACAGCTACGTGATGCTCAAACCCAAGGACGAATGGCCGGATCCCAAGAAGTCCCGCGAAACCCTGATCGCTGATATCCAGCGCGCCAGTGCGATTGTGCCGGGCAGTGCGTACGAGTTGTCGCAGCCGATCCAGTTGCGTTTCAACGAGCTGATTTCCGGCGTGCGCAGCGATGTGGCGGTGAAGGTGTTTGGCGATGACATGGACGTGCTCAACAAGACCGCCGGGGAAATTGCCGAGACGCTGAAAAAGCTCAATGGCGCCTCGGAAGTCAAGGTTGAGCAAACCTCCGGCCTGCCGGTGCTGACCATCAATATCGACCGCGACAAGGCCGCGCGATTTGGCCTGAACGTGGGGGATGTGCAGGACACCATCGCCGTCGCCGTCGGAGGGCGTCAGGCCGGTACGTTGTACGAAGGCGACCGGCGTTTCGACATGGTCGTGCGTTTGTCCGACGCGCTGCGTACCGATATCGATGGGCTGTCGCGGCTGTTGATTCCGGTGCCGGGTAATGCGTCTGGCCAGTTGGGTTTCATTGCGTTATCTCAGGTGGCGAGCCTGGACCTGGTGCTCGGCCCGAACCAGATCAGCCGAGAGAACGGCAAGCGCCTGGTGATCGTCAGCGCCAACGTGCGTGGGCGGGATATCGGCTCGTTCGTGGAAGAGGCTGAGGCGGCGATTCTCGCCCAGGTGAAGGTCCCGGCGGGTTACTGGACCACCTGGGGCGGCCAGTTCGAACAGTTGAAGGAAGCGTCCGAGCGCTTGCGCATCGTGGTACCTGTGGCGCTGCTGCTGGTGTTCGGGCTGTTGTTCATGATGTTCAACAACCTCAAGGACGGCCTGCTGGTGTTCACCGGCATTCCGTTCGCCTTGACCGGTGGGATCATGGCGATATGGCTGCGGGATATTCCGCTGTCGATCTCGGCGGGTGTGGGTTTTATTGCCTTGTCCGGCGTGGCGGTGTTGAACGGCCTGGTGATGATCGCGTTCATCCGCAACCTGCGCGAGGAAGGGCGCTCGCTGTCAATGGCGATCAATGAGGGCGCGCTGACCCGGCTGCGCCCGGTGTTGATGACGGCGTTGGTGGCGTCCCTCGGGTTTATCCCCATGGCGCTCGCCACCGGCACCGGCGCCGAAGTGCAGCGGCCCCTGGCGACGGTGGTGATCGGCGGGATTATTTCCTCTACGTTGCTGACCTTGCTGGTGCTGCCGGCGTTGTATCAGTGGGCGCATCGCAAGGAAGAGGAAACACCAGGCTGAACCGTGTAAACCGGCCCGGCTGGCTGCTGACGTCGGCGTGCCCCTGATGCAGGCGCATGATCGACTGCACAATTGCCAGCCCAAGGCCGGTGCCGCCTTCAGCACGGGCGCGGCTGTTGTCGGCGCGGTAGAAACGTTCGAACAGGTGCGGCAGGTGATGAGCTTCGATACCCCGCCCCGGGTTGCCCACCGACAGCGACACGCTCTGGTCGTAGCTTTCCACCAGCAGCAAAACACTGGAAGCCTCGGGGGTATGGCGAATGGCATTGGACAGCAGGTTGGAAATGGCGCGCTGGATCATCAGGCGATCCCCCATCACCCAGGCGTCGCCGCGCAGGCTCAGGGTAATGTGTTTGTCCTCGGCGCTAAGGGCGAACAGCTCCATCACCCGCTGTGCTTCCTGTGCCAGTGACACCGGGGCAAACCCGGCGCGCGCGGCGGGGTGGCTGACCTGGGCGAGGAACAGCATGTCCGAGACAATCCGCGACAGGCGCTCCATTTCCTCGGTGCAGGATTCTAGGCCGGCTTTGTATTCCTCCGAAGGCCGCTCGCGGGACAAGGTCACCTGGGCCTTGCCCATCAGGTTGGTCAAGGGCGCGCGCAGTTCGTGGGCCAGGTCGTCGGAGAACTGCGACAGTTGCTGCACCCCGGCGTCGAGGCGATGCAGCATAACGTTGATGCCCTCGGCCAACTCGCCTAGCTCCTTGGGCAGGTTGTCCAGGGACAGGCGATGGGTCAGGTCCTGGGTCGTGACCTTGGCCGCCACGCGGCTGAACTGTTGCAACGGCGCGAGCCCGCGCTGCACCAGCCACCAGGCGCCCATGCCGATCAGGATCAGCAACATCGGCAGGGCGATCACCGTGGAGCGCAGGTAGGCACTGAGCAACGCCTCATCATCGGAACGGTCCAGCGACAGCAGCACGCGTACATATTCGCCGCCTTGCAAGGGCATCAGGCGCGTCGCACTGAGGATGCGATTGCCCTGGCCGTCGACCCAGTTCAAGTAGGCCAGGTTTTTGCCGGTGGGCACGTCGAGCAGCAGCGGTTGCTGGGGCTTGGCGCCGACGCTGAGCAGTACTGGCGCATCGGGCCGTGCGCCGAGGATGGTCAGGTAGATGTTGTCGTGGCCCATCACCAGGTCCAGCAGTGAATGAGGGCGGTTAGTGATGCGGTGTTCATCGAGGCCCTGGTTGAGGGTATGGGCCAGTTGTTCCATTTTGTTTTCCAGGCCCTTGCGTGCCAGCTTGTCCAGTTCATGGGTCAGGGCCAGGTACGCCAGGCTCGCCAGCAGCACCACCAACCCCGCGCCCATCAGGCTCACCGTCAGCCCCAGGCGCATCGACAGGCTGCTGGTCTTCATGGGCGCGCCTCCAGCACATAGCCCACGCCGCGAATGGTATGGATCAACTTCACCTCGCTCTGGTCATCGACCTTGCCGCGCAGACGGCTGATGGAGACTTCCACCACATTGGTGTCGCAGTCGAAGTTCATGTCCCAGACCAGCGAGATGATCTGCGTGCGGGTCATCACCTCACCGGCCTGGCGCATCAGTACGTGCAGCAGGGCGAATTCCTTGGTGGTCAGGTCAATCCGACGATTGCCGCGATAGGCGCGGTGTCGGCGGGGGTCCAGTTCCAGATCCGAGACGCGCAGCACGTCTGGCAACGGGATGTGCTCGCTGCGCCGCAACAAAGTGCGCACGCGGGCCAGCAGTTCGGGAAATTCGAAGGGCTTGACCAGGTAATCATCGGCGCCCATGTCCAGGCCCTTGATCTTGTCGGCCAGCCGCCCGCGCGCGGTGAGCATCATCACGCGCTGGTTGCCGTCGCGGCGCAGTTGCTCAAGCACTTCCCAACCGTCGGTGTTGGGCAAGTTGACATCGAGGATCACCAATTCATAACTGTGTTGCCTGGCCAGGTGCAGGCCATCAATGCCGCTGGCGGCGCAATCGACGACATAGCCACTTTCGGTCAGGCCTTGCTGCAGGTAGTCAGCGGTTTTCTGTTCGTCCTCAACCACAAGGATACGCATGGGGGGTTACCTTCAAAGAAAACGAAAAGGGGCATGGCCTCATGGCGAGGCTGAGTAATCTGTAGGAAAACTCTGAAGCGTGAAGTAGCTTTAGGGTCAAGCCGCGTCAGACGAGTGCGACGATTCGTCACTGACTCTGCGCACAAAAAAAACGCCCCAAGCGGGGCGCAAAAAGTTCATCTCTGTTCCAAAGGAGCTACACAAAAGCCGCAGAGATGAGTTGTGTTCGATGTGCAGTGTAAAAAGTGCAACTTAACGAGAAGGTGAGGCCAATATTACAGTTCTGACAGACTTCAACTTGTAAACAGATGTAGGCCATCGGCAAGTGAATGTAATGGACATCCCTTAAAGCACTGCAATGGGATACTCGACAATCAACCGAACTTCTTCCAGGTCCGACTCAAATGCACTAGAGCGCACTGTCGCCTGGCGCAGTCGCAGCGATAAGTCTTTCAAGCTGCCTTCCTGCACCACGTATTTGGCTTCGATGTCCCGCTCCCAGCGGCGTTGGTCGGTGAGCGGGTTGCCAGCCGCATCGCGACGCATGTACACCGCGTTGGCGTTGCTGTAGTCAGCGCCGCTGCCTTTGCCGTAGCGGGTCATGAACGACAGGCCGGGAATGCCGAACGCCTGCATGTCCAGGTCGTAGCGCACCATCCACGAACGCTCCTTGGGCGAGTTGAAGTCGCTGTACTGGATCGAGTTGTTGAGGAAGATCGAGTCCGACTGGCGCAGGTAGTCGAAGTCGTCATCGCCATTGTTGCGTTGGTGCGAGACGGCCAGGCTGTGGGCGCCGACCTTCACCCCGAGCCTGGCGCTCCAGATGTCGTTGTCGAACTCGCCCAGCAGCTTCTTACCTTCGTCCACTGCCTTGTAGTAGTTGAAGTCACCGAACAGCGAGACGTCATCATTGAGTGGATAACTGGCGGTGCTGCCGACGTAGTACTGGTTCCAGGCGTCTTTCAGGCGGCTGCTGTAGAGGCTGAAACCAAGGTTTTTGTTGACGGTGTAGTCGCCGCCGAAATAGCCGATCCAGGGCGAGTCGACCGGGCCCGCGTAGAAGGTGGCAAACCCCTTGTCCATGCCGCTTTGCGTCGGCTGGCTCATGCCGCTCAAGTGTCCGCCCTGCAAGCTAAGGCCCTCAAGACTGGTGTTTTGTGCGGTGACGCCGCGAAAGCTTTCCGGCAAAACGCGTGAGTCACCGTATGCCACGACCGGGGTCAGCGGGAATACATCGCCGGCTTTAATAACGGTGTCCAGCACACGCAATTTCGCGGCGCCACCGACTTTGCTGTAGTTGTCTTCCGGACGGTTGTTACTGTCCACCGGTAACACGCCGAACGAGCCTTTGCCACCGCTGCGGCCGGTGCCCGAGTCCAGCTTCACGCCGACCATGGCGAATGCGTCCAGGCCAAACCCCACGGTGCCTTGGGTAAAACCGGACTCGAAGCGCCCAATCAATCCCTGCGCCCAGGCTTCTGAGTAGCCGTTGCCGGTGGGGCTGGACTGGCCCTTGCGATCATCGCGGTTGAAGTAAAAATTACGTGCCAGCACGTTAAGGCTGCTGCCTTCGATAAACCCCTCGGGTTTTTCTTGCGCAGCCACGGCGGCCAAGGGCAAGGCGGCGCATAGTGAAAGGGGAAGGCTGTAGTGACGGATACGCATGGTTCGCTCCTGGGTACTGGCAGTGTTCAGCTTCTTATGGGAGTGGGCGTTCTTATTGATCTGGCCCGGGCTGATAGTTGCAAACTGTGGATAACGAAGAAGTGGCGTGAACATTACAATTCTGGAAGCTCACCGTTATCTAACAAATAAGTAATGTTCTGGTGAAGATTGCGTCAGGGTCAGTTGGTTAGTCTCGGCACTGAACATTTCAACCGAGGAACTAACCATGAACTTTTATACCGTCGCGCTGGGCGTGTTAACTGCAGTTTTGTCTTTCGGTGTATTGGCCGAGGGCGGGGGCGATCGTACGTTCGCGCTGATGATGGAGCGCAATGAGAAAGCCATGGCCGACTATGCCGCCAAAAAGGGTAAGCCGGCGCCCGAGGTCCAGGTGTATCGCTATGGCCTGGAGCTGGATATTGCCAAGGTGGTCAACGTCACGCCGCCGATCCGTTCGTGCAACGCGGTGCCGTCGCGCATGACCTATGAAGACTCCAGCGGCAAGCTCAATACCCTTGAATATAAAGTGATGGGCGTGTGCCGAAACAACGGCAGCTAATGGATCCAAAAATATTGTTGGACCTGAGGCTAAAGCTCTCTTCAGAAAACGCAGGCAGCGCCGATGCAGGTCAGATCACTCTCCCCACTTGACCATCGGTGCCCCATGTTCAACACCCGTTTGAAGCAGGAGCTGTCGGCTCTTCGCGAAGAATTGTCCAGCTTGAATCAGGTCAAGGAGAGCCTGGAAAGCGAAATGCTGTGCCTGACGCTGGACGCCGAAGGTCGGGTGGAATGGGCCAACGCCAACTTCCTGCAGGAGTTGGCCTATCAGAGCGGCCAACTGCTGGGACGGAAGATCGAAGACCTGGAGCCCGTCCATGTGCGTCGGGATGAGTTCCAGCAGCGCTTCAAGAACGCGCTGGTGCGCGGTGAACACTTCGCCGGCACCGTGCGCCTGATGCGTGGCAATGGCCAGGAAGCCTGGCTGCGCTCGATTGTGCAGCCGGTGCGCAGTTCCGATGGGCGCATCAAGCATTTTTCGATTTATTCCAGCGATCTAACCCGCACGATCGAGGCCTCCCGCGAGCATGAAAACCTCATGAACGCCCTGGTGCGCTCGACGGCCGTGATCGAGTTCGATCTCGGTGGACACGTGCTCACCGCCAATGATCGGTTCCTCGGCGGCATGGGTTACAGTCTGGCGCAGATCCAGGGCAAGCATCACCGGATGTTCTGCGAGCCGGAGGAATACAACAGCACCGAATACCAGGACTTCTGGAAGCGTTTGAACGCCGGTGAGTTTGTCGCGGCGCGCTTCAAGCGGGTCGACAGCCATGGCCGTGTGGTGTGGCTGGAAGCGACCTACAACCCGGTGCTGGACGCCAATGACCGGCTGTACAAAGTGGTCAAGTTCGCCACAGTGATCACCGACCAGGTCAACCAGGAACAGGCGGTCGCCGAAGCAGCGAACATTGCCTACAGCACCTCGCTGCAAACTGACAACAGCGCCCAGCGCGGTACCACCGTGGTGACCCAGGCTGTGGATGTGATGCGCGACCTGGCCAAGCACATGCAGCAGGCCGGCGACGGCATCGAGGCGCTGAACGCTCAGTCCCAGGTCATCGGCACCATCGTCAAGACCATCAGCGGTATTGCCGAGCAGACCAATCTGCTGGCGCTCAACGCTGCCATCGAAGCGGCGCGCGCGGGTGAGCAGGGCCGTGGTTTTGCCGTAGTGGCCGATGAAGTTCGGCAGTTGGCATCACGGACCAGCAAGGCGACCGAAGAGATCGTCGGCGTGGTGCGCCAGAACCAGGACATGGCGCGCGATGCTGTGAGCCTGATGACTGAAGGTCGCCTGCAAGCCGAGCAAGGCCTGGCCCTGGCGGCCGAAGCGGGCACGGTGATCGTGGAGATCCAGGACGGCGCGCAGAAGGTCGTCAGCGCGGTGGGGCAGTTCGCCAACCAACTGTCGAGTTGAGCCTGGGGCTTCAGGTATCGTAGGCGCTTTCTTGCATGAAGAGCCGACCGTCCATGAGCCCTACCCACCGTCGCCCCGTTCCGCTGTCCAAGGCCTACCGTTTGCTCAACCACGGGCCGACCGTACTGGTGAGTGCCGCGCACAATGGCCAGCGCAATATCATGGCCGCTGCCTGGGCCATGCCGCTGGATTTCGAACCGCCGAAAGTCGCCGTGGTGCTGGACAAGGCAACATGGACCCGCCAACTGCTCGAGGGCGCCGGCACCTTTGTGCTCCAGGTGCCTTGCGCGGCCCAGGCCGACCTTGTGCAAACCGTGGGTAACATCACCGGCGCCGACACTGACAAATTTGCCGCCTTCGGCTTGCAGACGTTCAAGGGTGAACACACCGAAGCGCCGTTGCTGGAAGGTTGCGTTGCCTGGCTGGAGTGCCGTCTGTTGCCCGAGCCCTATAACCAGCAGACCTATGATCTGTTCCTCGGTGAAGTGGTGGCGGCTTATGCCGATGAGCGCGTATTCAGCGACGGTCGTTGGCACTTCGAAGGCCATGATGAACTGCGCACCTTGCACCATGTGGCGGGCGGGCATTTCTTGACCATCGGCCAGCCGATCACCGGCAAGACCCTGGCCTGACGCCCCCTGTAGGAGCCGGCTTGCCGGCGATAACCGTCTTGAGGAGTACGTCTATTCCACAGGCCGCATCGCCGGCAAGCCGGCTCCTACAGGGTTACCATTTTGCCTGGCTGAGGGCTTCGGCGAACGCCATCAGCTTCGGTGAGTACTGCCGGGACGGCGGGTAGACCAGCGAGATCGCCCGACGGCGCCCGGCGACGTGTTCCAGTACCGGAACCAGGCGCCCGGCCGCGAGGTCGTCGCGCACGGCAAAATCCATCACCTGGGCGATGCCAAAACCGCCCACGGCGCCGTCAACCAGGGCATCGCCGATGTCAAAGATCAGCCGCCCTTCGACGCTTACATCCTGCACCTTGCCGTCGATCATGAACTGCCAGTCCACCAGACGGCCGCTGCGCAAGTTACGTACGGTGAGGCAGTTGTGGTGCTTGAGGTCATCGACGCAGTGCGGGGTGCCGAAACGTGCGAGATAACCGGGTGCGGCCACCGTGACCCAACGCAGTGGCGGCAGTGCGCGGGCGATCAGGCGTTGGTCCTGGATCTCGCCGGTACGCAGCAACGCATCGAAGCCTTCATCGACGATATCCACCAGGCGGTCGGTCATCACCGCCTCGATGCGCAACTCGGGGTAACGCAAGGTCAATTCGCCTATCACTGGCATCACCACTTTGCGCCCGAACAGCGACGGCGTGCTGATCTTCAACAGACCGGACGGGTTGCTGCGCCGGTCGAGCAGCAGTTTTTCGGCTTCGGCCAATTCCGCCAGCAACGGTGCACTGCGCTCGTACAACATCTGCCCATCGGGGGTGAGGCTGACGCTGCGCGTGTTGCGTTGCAGCAGGCGAACCCCCAGCTCGCTTTCCAGGCGCGAAATGGCGCGGGACAGACCGGACTGGGTCAGCCCCAGGTCACCGGCGGCACGGGTGAAACTGCGGGTTTCAGCCACGCGGACCAGCAGGCGAACAGCGTTCAGATCCATGATTAAAGTCATTACTGAAAGAGTGATAGCGCTATTTATCATCGATCAGGCATGAAAGAAACTGATGCCCTCTCATTTTCGGACAGGACGCTGTGATGTCTCCTTCTCGACCCTCAGGCTGGATGTTGACGTTGCTGGCCACCGCGCAATTGATCATCGCGCTGGATGCCACCATCGTGTTTGTCGCCTTGCCGCAGATCGGTGCTCACCTGGATTTTTCTGCCCAGCAATTGCAGTGGGTGGTCAGCGCCTACAGCGTGGCATTTGGCGGGTTCCTGCTGCTGGGTGGCAGGGCCACGGATTTGCTCGGCAAGCGCCGTTTGTACCGGGTGGGGCAGTCGCTCTACGCCCTGGCCTCCCTGGCGGCGGTGCTGGGTGGCAGCGCGATATTGCTGGTACTGGCGCGGGCGGTGCAGGGCGTGGGCGGTGCGATGCTGTTCCCGGCCACGCTCGCGCTGATCAACACTCACTACGCCGAAGGGCCGGCGCGCAACCGTGCGTTTGCCGTGTGGAGTGCGGCGTCGGCGGCGGGGCTGGCGTTGGGCGCGTTGCTTGGCGGCGTGCTGACCCAGGTGTGGGGTTGGGAAGCGGTATTTCTGGTGAACGTGCCTCTGGCGGGCGGCTGTGCGTGGGCGGCGCGGTACTGGATCCCCGCTGACCCTGCGCCCGCGCGCGGGCGTAGCTTTGATATCAGTGGCGCGCTGACCGTGACCGTCGGCGGTACCTTGCTGGTGTTCTCGTTGGTACAAGGCCCGGAATGGGGCTGGACGGCCCCGTCCACCCTCGGCTGCCTGGGCATGGCATTGGTACTGCTCGGGCTGTTCGCCTGGATCGAACACCGAGGCCGCGACCCGCTGATGCCGCTGCGCCTGTTTGCCTACCGTGAGCTGCGCATGGCCATGGTGCTGACGGCAGTGTTCATGAGCAGCTTTGGCGTGCAGTACTACTTCCTTGCGCTGTATTACCAGCAAGTTTACGGCTACAGCGTATTGCAGGCGGGGTTGGCGTTCTTGCCGGCGACCTTGGTGTGCACGTTCGGCATCTGGCTGGCGGAGCGCTCGCTGGTGCGGCTGGGGTTGCGCAACACCCTTGTCAGTGGGCAACTGGCTGGCGCGCTGGGCATTGCGCTGGTGGTATGGGCGTTGCCGACCGGCGTGGGGTTCTGGTCGCTGCTGCCGGGGATTTTCATCCTGAGCATCGGCCAGGGCATGACCTGGACCGCGATGTGGGTGGCGGCGGGCCTGGGCATTCGTCCGGGCGAGCAGGGCGTGGCGGCTGGGATGGCCTCCACCAGCCAGCAGATCGGCGGGGCCCTGGGGCTGGCGGTGCTGGTGTCGGTGGCGAGCGCGGGGGGCATCGAACGGGCGTTGTGGTGGAGCGCAGCGATTGCCCTGGCTGGCGCGATATTGGCGCTGCGTCTCAAGCAACCGGCGGGGTTATCTGCCTTGGAAGCGGTCTGACATTTTTACCCAGCGCGACGGCGGCATGCCGTAGGTGCTGCGAAATTGCCGGGTCATGTGACTCTGGTCGGTAAACCCTGCGGTCATTGCCGCGTCGACCAGCGATTGGCCCTGGGCCAGCAGGCTGCGCACCAGGTCCAGCCGGCGCATGGTCAGGTAGCGGTAGGGGCTGGTGCCGAACAGCAAGCGAAAATCCCGCGACAAGGCCCAACGGTCACGGCCGGCATGGTCGGCCATTTCATCCAGGGTGATGCTGCGGCCCAAGGCGCTGTGGATAAATTCCCGCGCGCGCTCTGCGGCTACATAGTCGAAGGTCTTGCGGCTGACGATCCCGCCCGAGACGTTGCTCAAGGCGTGGGCCAGGTCAAACAGGGCGTCCTGTTCCTGCAACGGGTCGATGGGGTTATCCAGATTCTGCAGCAGTACTTCGCTGGCGCGAAACAGCCGTGGGTCGGTGGATAAACCGTTGGGGATAAACGGCAACGGTTTGCCGCCGAGGATCTGCTGGATCAGCGATGGTTCGACGTAAATCATCCGGTACTTGAAGCCTTCATCGCTGCCGGCGTGACCGTCGTGGGTCTCGTCGGGGTGAAGCACCATGGTGGTGCCGGGCAGGCTGTGCACCATGTCGCCGCGATAGTGAAAACTCTGCACGCCCGTCAACGTCCGCCCGATGGCGTAGGTGTCATGGCGATGAGGGTCGAAGGCGAAGCCGGCAAAATACGCCTCGATACGGTCCAGGCCACTGGCATGCGGGGCGCGGTGCAGCCAGTCGAGGGTGGCGGTGGGTTTGCCCATGATGGCGCGTCACAAAGAAGGAAAGATAAGTACGTTAACCCAGTCTGGCTCGGGTTGTCTGCCGGGGTCTTGTACGATTGTGCAGGGCGTGGGCGAGGCCTATGATCGCTGTTCGTGCCTTGCGCTGATGGAGCTGCCTCCCATGGATTTTTTCAACCCCGCCTACCTGGCGCCCCTGGTTTCGCTGGCCCTGCTGTGGACAGTGGCAGTGGTGACGCCCGGCCCCAACTTTTTCAATACGGCGCAATTGGCCGCCAGTTGTTCGCGTCGCCATGGCGTGGTGGCATCGGCCGGTGTGGCGACGGGGACCATCCTGTGGGGACTGGCCGGCGGCCTGGGCATCAAGTCGTTGTTTACCGCCGCGCCGATGCTTTACCTGGCGTTCAAGGTCTTGGGTGGCTGCTACTTGATCTACCTCGGCTTGAAGTTGTTCAAGCGCTCGGCACCGGCCATGAGCCAGAGCATGCTGCCGGACGAGGCTCGGCGCTCGCTGTTTTCCGCCTGGCGGCTGGGGTTGCTGGGTAACTTGTCGAACCCCAAGGCGGCGCTGTTTGTGGCCACCATCTTCGCGTCCACCATGCCGCCGTCTCCCTCACCGCTGCTGCTGACTCTGGCGGTCATCACCATGGCCACCTTGTCGTTCAGCTGGTATTCCTGCGTGGCCTTGGTGTTTTCCAGCGAGCGCATGGCCGATCTCTACAGTCGCTCGCGCAAGTGGCTCGACCGCTTTGCCGGGGGCTGCTACCTGCTGTTCGGTGCACATCTGGTAGCGAATCGCTGACCGCCCGTGGTAAGAAGCCTTACTTTCAACAGTGAGGCCGGGTCATGAGCAAGGTGCGGGTAGGTATTATTTTTGGTGGCAGGTCGGCCGAGCACGAAGTCTCGTTGCAATCGGCGCGTAACATTGTTGACGCGCTGGACCGCTCCCGTTTCGAGCCGGTGTTGATCGGTATCGACAAGGCTGGCCACTGGCACCTCAACGACACATCGAACTTCCTGCTCAACCAGGAAAACCCGTCCCTGATCGCACTCAACCAGTCCAACCGCGAACTGGCGGTGGTGCCCGGCAAGGCCAACCAGCAGCTGGTGGAGACCTCGGGCACGGGCTTGCTGGAACATGTCGATGTGATTTTCCCCATCGTCCACGGCACTCTCGGCGAAGACGGTTGCCTGCAAGGTCTGTTGCGCATGGCGGACCTGCCTTTTGTCGGTTCCGACGTACTCGGCTCGGCGGTGTGCATGGACAAGGACATCAGCAAACGCCTGCTGCGCGATGCTGGTATCGCCGTTACCCCGTTCATCACCCTGACCCGCGGCAACGCGGCGCGTACTTCGTTTGAGGCTGCGGTGAACAAACTCGGCGTGCCGATGTTCGTCAAACCTGCCAACCAAGGTTCCTCCGTGGGCGTGAGTAAAGTCGGCGACAAAGCCGAATACCACGCGGCTGTCGAATTGGCCCTGGGTTTTGATGAAAAGGTGTTGGTTGAATCCGCCGTAAAAGGCCGTGAAATCGAGTGTGCCGTGCTCGGCAACGAAAACCCCATCGCCAGTGGTTGTGGCGAAATCGTGGTGAGCAGCGGTTTCTACTCCTACGACAGCAAATACATCGACGACCAGGCCGCCCAGGTGGTGGTGCCGGCCGACATCAGCCAGGAAGCCAGCGAGCGTATTCGCGGGCTGGCCATCGAGGCGTTCGAGGTGCTGGGTTGTTCCGGTCTTGCACGGGTCGACGTGTTCCTCACCGACGACGGTGAAGTGCTGATCAACGAAATCAACTCACTGCCCGGCTTCACCCGCATCAGCATGTACCCCAAGCTGTGGCAGGCGGCGGGGATGAGCTACAGCGAACTGGTGAGCCGGCTGATCGAGCTGGCGTTGGAGCGGCACGCGGGGCGCAAGGGGTTGAAGATCAGTCGGTGATGCGAGCAATCCACGAATAAATCAGCGTCTTCACTTCCTCTGGATGATGCGTCCTTCGGCGGTAGCTGGCAAAGGTGCGGGAGGTGCAGTAAGTGCACACCTCACTCACCTCGATCTGCTCCCGCCGGATGCCGGCGGCTTGCAGCAACATCACCCCATAACCACTCAAATCAAACCACGCACTTCCCTCTTGCCGGGCGTAGGGTGGTGTGATCTCAGGCGGCAGCAACGGCGCTGGTTGAGCGGTGCTCCACGGCGCCTGCCCGGTTGACCACACGTGCCCTTGGTCAGCCTGAAACTGCGCCACAAACCCTTCGCTTACCTCATAGCAGCACGGTTTGATCGACGGCCCGATCGCCACCCGCAACTGGTCGACCGCAATCCCTTCATCGGTAAAGCGCTTGATGGCATTGGCGATGATCCCGCTTTGCAGGCCCTTCCATCCTCCATGCACCGCAGCGACCTTTTCGCCGCCCTGCGAGGCAATGAGAAGGGGCAGGCAGTCGGCGGTAATCACCGCAATGGGATGATGCTCACCCGTGCACACCCCGTCCGCTTCAACGGTATTGGGCACCTGGTCGGCTTGCCACTCGATCACCGAAGGGCTATGCACCTGCTTGCAGATGAACACCTCTGCCGGGCGCAGCGGATCATTGATCGAACAAAAACCGTGGTCGACGCCAGGGATGGCGCCGAGATTATCTGCCTGCTGCACGAGCGCGTTCTCCGTTGATTGAATAGTCAGTCGCCAACCGCTACGCCTTCGCGCCGAGGGTCGGCGCCGCCGCTCAGCGACACTTTGCCCTGGGCATCCCGCGTGCGGACGATGGCCTGGATGCCGCTGGTCATATCGATCTCGCTCAGCGCATGGCCCTTGTCCTTGAGGACCTGTTTCAGCGCGGGGCTGAACAGACCGGTTTCCAGCTCGGTTGCGCCATTGCGGCTGCCAAAGTTAGGTAGGCTGATGGCGGCTTGCGGGTCGAGTTTCCAGTCGAGCATGGCCACCAGGGACTTGCTCACGTACTCGATGATTTGCGAGCCACCGGGTGAACCCACCGTGGCCAGTAATTCGCCGCTTTTGCGGTCGAACACTAGGGTCGGCGCCATGGCCGAACGCGGGCGTTTGCCGGACTCGACGCGGTTGGCGACTGGCTGGCCGTTTTCCTCGGGAATAAACGAGAAGTCGGTCATCTGGTTGTTGAGCAAGAAGCCCTGCACCATCACATGTGAGCCGAATGCCGCTTCCACCGTGGTGGTCATCGACACAGCGCCGCCCTGGTCATCCACCGCCACCACTTGTGATGTGGAAATGCGCAGCGGCGAGCGATCCGGCGCGTAGGCCACCTGGATACCTGCAGGTACACCCGGCTTGGCGATGCCCATACTGCGTTCGCCGATCAAGGCCGCACGCTTGGCCAGGTAGTTCGGTGCGACCAGACCCGCCACGGGCACTGGAACGAAGTCCGCGTCGGCGACATAGAGCGCGCGATCGGCAAACGCCAGGCGCCCGGCTTCGGCCAGCAGGTGCACGGCTTCGGGCGCGGGCTCAAGGCCAGCAGGCGACGAGCTTTTCACCGGTTGCATGGCTGCGATGGTCAGGGCGGGATCGCGTGCTTCCAGCGCCTGCAAGGTGCCGAGGATTTGTGCGATGGCGACTCCGCCCGATGACGGCGGTGGCATACCGCAGACTTTCCACTGTTTGTAATCGGTGCACAGCGGCTTGCGCTCTTTGGCGGCGTAGCCCTTGAGGTCCGCCAGGGACAGGCTGCCTGCGTTGCGATGGCCCTGCACCTTGCGTGCGATCTCATCGGCAATCGGCCCTTGGTACAGTGCATCCGGCCCTTCCTTGGCGATGCGTTTGAATACGTTGGCCAGTGCGGGGTTTTTCAACAGCGTACCGGTGGCTTTTGGTGAGCCATCGGCGTTCAGGAAGTACGCTGCCATGTCCGGCGATTGCGCGATGTAGCGGTCGGCTGCGATCAGGCTGTGCAGGCGTGGAGAAATGGCGAAGCCCTGTTCCGCCAACCGGATCGCCGGCTCGAACAGCTCGGCCCATTGCAGGTGACCGGTCTTCTTGTGTGCCATCTCAAGAGCACGCAATACCCCAGGCGTGCCGACCGACCGTCCGCCAATCTGCGCGTCTGGAAACGCCATCGGCTTACCATCGGTCTTCAGGAATAACCGCTCCGTCGCCCCGGCTGGCGCTGTTTCGCGGCCGTCATAGGCGTGCACGGTGTTTGCGTCCCACAGCATGATGAACGCGCCACCGCCGATGCCGGATGACTGCGGCTCCACCAGGGTCAACACCGCCTGCATCGCAATCGCCGCATCGATAGCCGAACCGCCTTTGCGCAGCATCTCTCGCCCGGCCTCGGCCGCGAGCGGGTTGGCGGCGGCCGCCATATGACGCTCAGCCTGTTGGGTGGTGAGGTCGGTGCGATAGCCTGAGCCCAGCTCTGGCGCCGGTGGCTGTTCGTTGACAGAGGTATTGCATGCAGCCAGTGCAAGGGCTGCGGCAATCACTGACAGTTGGCGGCGGGAAATCGAAAACACGCGCTGAACTCCGTTCATTTTGAGAATGATCTGTTGTCCTTGGGGTACTGCTTCTTACAGATAAATCGTGCCTTCCAGGTAGAGCACGGCATGCGTGCAAGGGTGGAGCCGGACACTAACAGTGGGGCGGGCGAGCGTCAAAATACAGATGGGCGGTTTTTCCTGCGAATGCAGTCGCCGTTGTGAAAAAGCTTGATGGCCAGCAGTTTCGCCTAGCTGGCCAGCGACTGTTTCGCTTTGAACCTCTCTCACTTTCCTGGGGGCCCGATGCGGATAATCGAGCCTTTAGCCGCCTAGGCCTGAGCCATGAAGGGCAACTGTTGAAGACACCTTCGAGTTTCGAAGACAGAGACGCACGCCAGCAATTGCACAGTGTGCCCTTGAGTGACGCAAACGACCTTCGCCCGCAGTGGAACCTCAGCGACGTATTGGTCAAGGGCATTGAACCTTGAATATGGGCTTGACCCCGATAAGCCATTGCGGATGAACCTGAACGACACACTGGGTAGTCTGCCGAGCCCTGATCTGACGATTGACCTGGGAGACCTGCGCGTGAGGATGCAAGGCCGTTCAGCGAGTTGAAGTTGTTGCTGCTCGTCCCGGGATGGGTCAGCGCTGCTTTGACATCAGCATATCGGCTGGCCTCTCGGAGTGTACTCCACCATTCGACGGTGTCTGAGTGCTCGTAGGGGGGGGCGAGCGTTTCGACCGCATCGATGAGATCAAAGAAGAACAGTGCCCCGAACGAATCCCGTCGCAACGGCAGATACTCGGCCAGCGTGATTGCCGTTCCTGTGTCCCGCATTTTTACCAGCGGGCTGGGGCGTTCAGGCAGCGCGGCTGTATTCCTGCGATGCGGATCATGCTCGGAAGTAAATGTTCTTGGGTGTCAGGTATTTCGGAGGGGGGCATGGGAAACCCCGCACAACTGAAGGGGAAACGGTGTTTCAGCGCTCGCGGTTAACCCCATTGCAGCCGGGTCATGAGCGTATGTGGGTTGATGTTTGGGGGAGGGCATTCAGGAGGCAGCGCTGTCAGCGCTAGGGTCTTTTGAAACGGTAGAAAACAAGAAAGCCCGCACTAGGCGGGCTTCTTGAGGTGATTCATAGACTGCTGTAGACATCTATGGATCGGTACTTGGTTACACAGACATTTGAACTGGTTACTTAACCATCTGTAATAATTGATTTTTTATCTTGATTGTTGCGTGAGGGATACATGTGGGGATACATGGCGCTCGCTGCTAGGTGGTTTTCGGCCTTTTTTCTTTTCGCCAGAAGGTGCTCGAAAGCGACCATTTGGTAAGTCGGATTGATCCGACGAGCGGGACCTCACGTCAGCGCGAAAGCGTGGTCACAGTGCCACGCAGTGGCATTCCTGCCACTCTGATTGTAGGTGTCGGCCACATTTTCCGGATGACTCGCCCTATCCCCGCGTCTCGTGAAAGGCAGATTTACCTTGACGCTTTTCTCAAGGAGCTTACATTTCTCGGCAGGACAAAATCCATCCAGCCAAGGACCGTCGACTCCGATGCAACGCAACTCAAGCCAATCCACATTGTTACTGCTGGTGCTCCGAGAAATCCGTTTGGATAACAGCATCCATCCTGGTCAGCTCGCATATTTCACAGGTAAAACTCCTAGGGAGTGGGAGAGCATTGAGTCGGGAAAGTCTCCCCTTACCTTGCAGCTACTAACCAACGCGTCTTACGGGCTTTCCCTGCCGCCCTCTCATGTGATGTCTGTAGCTGAGCAACTGACGCAAGTGTTTAATCGCCATGGGTGGTTCTTTCAGACGACTCCTTTGGGTAAGGATGACGAGCTTATGCCACTTATCGACAGCTACTTTGACAGCAAAGGATATGAAGCTCTAAGAGCACGCCCAATTGATAGGATAAGTGTGAATTTTCTGAACATGGGCATGGGCATGGGTGGTTACCATTCCGAACCAACAATTGTCCGGTATTGCTGTGATCCGGACTTCAAGAGTTGGATAGACGCCGGCGCTCAGCCCGGAATGACGACACCAACAGTCGACGTAACTTCAAGCCTTTAGGCTCGTTCGACCTAGGCAAGTGATCGAGATACCACTGCAAACCCTGGAAACAACAGCGGAAACCTGACGCTTGGCAACCGACCAATCTGGTAACTTTTCGTGTTAACCGCGCTGGTAACCGTCAGCAGGGTTCGCATTGGCGGGTGCGAACCTCAAGCGCGAACTTGAGCGGCACTCGCATCAGAGTGCGTACTTATAGCTAGCGCGTACCAGCCTGCGTACTTTGTGGCTTTTCACTCCGCTCGGGTGCGCGAAATCTGCGCGTGAGCGCTACATGAAACAGCGTGTTTTACTGTATCGGGAGCTGTAACACCCTGCCTAGTTACACGTCGTCGGTATGGGCGCCTGTTTCCTTTTTTATGGCTCCCAATAACTCTCCACTTGGTCGCTGGCGGGAGTTAATCAGGCGGGCCACCGGCTGGAGCTGGTTGCGTAGCGAGTTGTTCTCCGATGAGTCTGGACAACAGTTCATGCAGTGGGCTTAGATCCCGCGCTCCTTGGGCGACAGACTCATCCACGAGGCGCAATGCATCAACGTATTCAGCCCGGTCGCGCCGAATCAGCTCTGGAAGTATCGTGGCACCAGGTAACCAGCCCCCTGATTTCACACACAACACGAAATAGCAGGCCGCCCTTGCTGTACGACCGTTGCCGTTGATGAATGGATGAATGTAGTTCAGCCGCCAGAGCACGAGTGCTGCCAGCGCCACTGGGTCGGATAGCTCCCAGTCTCTGTTCACCATATTCACAAAGTCGTCCATTAGCGCCTCGACACGGTAGTGCTCTGGAGGCGTATGGTTACCTACGAAGACTTGGCAAGGTCGATACTCGCCAGCATTCGTATGCAGGCAAGTGATAGCATGAAAATTCAATGCTTTAATGATGTGGTTTGACAGGAATGCGCGGTCTACAGCTAATGCAGCACCCACTATAGACCGCAGAAAATCGTACTGCCGATTGCCATTAGAAACTTCCAGCTCTCGGTAAACTAGATTTTGCTCAGTGTTACCGCATAGCTCGAAGAGGATCAACGTTTTTCCCCTTCGGCTCCTTCCTGCTCAAGTATTAGCTTACGAACTTGGTCACGCGTTACTCCGTTCTTCGAGCTCACAGACCCGTAGACAAACGAGATGCGCTGTTCCAGCATCTCTGCGGCAGTTTGCTTGCGTTGCGAGGCCCCTTGGAGCGCAGACAACAGGCCTGGATCTGTCTTCAAATCCAAAAAATTCTTAGCCATGCTTACCTCCCTAGAATTGGTTGGCCTATAACTTCGACAACGGCGCAGGCCATGTGTCTTGTTTATTTATCGATCCTGCTGACGAAAGTCGCAAGTGAATTTACGCTTCCTGCCTAAGACACCACCACGGTTAGCGGATCAGCTGGTGCTCGTGATTGTAGCCTGTTCCTGCATTTTCTCACTTTTCCTTTAGTACCGGCCGTCGAATCTGTTGTCCTGACAGGGAGCTACGAGGGGTGATGTTCGGCGGGCGTGGGCACGCTTCAGGTCTTGGCCCTTTAATGTCTGAGACAGTGGATACCAGAGTGGATGCCCCCCCCCCCCGATCCGGTTAGCACCGACGATCAACAAAGCCTAAACTTTTTTCAGGTCGAGAACCTGTCATCACGCCGCATCGGAATATGACAAAAACCGACATTAAAACGACTGCTGCTGATCATTCATGGGGTGTTTCCGCAACGGGATATTCAACCCCGATCAGCCTCATTCATGGGGTTGGTTTTTCAAACGGCGCTAGTGGTCAGGGGAGGGGTGTTCTTACCCATTGTTTAAGCAGTCGGGTAGGGGGTGTTCTTACCCGGTTTTGACGGTGCCGAAACTGATCGTCGTCTGTAATTGGTTGTGGTGCCACGACGACGCTGGACACCCTGATGATGCGGCGCGATACCTGGTGTCACAGCTCATTGATGGGGCGAATCGCCGGAAGGCGCTCGAGAGTAGCCATTTGGTCTGCACATCCGCACCGACAGACGGTATCAAACCAGCGGCTTTGGACTTCCACGCTCCGGCCCTAGGCTCATTACCGGTTTTGGGCTATTAACTGACCGAAATCTACCTCCTCGGTGAGATCTTGATGGTTTGCCCATTTCGATCCAGGCTTCGTAACCCTCAACATCGATCAGCACCCGGCCATCTGGTGCTTTTCGCCAAACGTAGTCTTTTTCCCATGTGCCGTCAGCGATCTTTGCTCGAATCGCGGCCTCGGTGTATCCCGACTCGCTGGAGAACTTTTTTACGGTCAAATAGCGCATTTATTTCACGCTCTCAGTGTTGGCGGTGCATGTCGCGGTCTACCGACCTTCGGCGCCTTGTTCTCGCCGTCGCGACACGCACGCAGAAACTCCCGAACACCCTCCTTCAACCAGCAATGCCTGATGCCCATCTTGAAACCCATGGGCAGCCACGGTACGCCCCGGCGAATTCCCTCCCTGACAGATGCTTCAGTCCGGCCGAGCATCTTGCCCAGGGCGGCGACAAATACCACTTCGCAATCATCGTCCATATATGGTCCTGGGTTAACCCTCGCTTGGCGGCTTTTGGTTCTCATGCTTTCCCCGCCTACGATCTTTTTTGTCCGCTGACCTCCCCAGGATCTCATCCACCAATTTGTAGAAGTTCTCTGACGCGGGTGTTTGATAGGGAGCTTTGCCAGTGACCGAGGCTGCCATAACCAGACCGCGCTTTTTACGGCCTAATTGTGGAGTTGCGATCGGAACCGACGATGACTCCAACTTCGCTTTTTTTTCAATCGAGTGCGCTGCTATGTACAAATCCGCCCACTGGTCGAGCTCCAAGCGGTCGAAGCCAACGCCTCGCTGACCGATCGCGAACTCGAGCACGTATGGCCGCACCGCCTTATCGAAGACGCTCCGGCACATCCCAAGATAGCCAGGTGCCTGATAGGCTCTAAGAATTCGAGGCAGAACGGGATTTTTTTCATGCGCATTTTCTATTGGGTGAAGTGCGACCCCCTTTAGCTACGCAGCGAGCGCCCGCTTGAGTAAGTGGGTGGAGGTCACACCAGCTTGAAATCGTAGCACTGTCTCGAAAGACTGTATGACTAGCTGCCCAGCGGTTGAGTTAGCCCCAACGAGCCACCTACAGCCGCAATTCCCTGATGACTCGCCTAGGCTCTGCATCTTGCAGCAGTAGGTCGAAACTACTTGGCATGGTATGCCCACCAGTCGCTGATCGAGACCATCGGTGCTTCTGACCTATCGTGACCAGTTACGCTGGTCCAAAAAGTTAGCAGACGATCGCCCTCCGAGTGGCGAGGTTCAGCGCCCTGTTTCCAGCCCAGCAGCGTTGTACGTGCCACGCCAATGGTTTGAGCAATTACCTGCATTGAGAGCCCATAGCGCGATATTTCCATGATCACTTGGAACCAATCTATTGTCGGCGTCGGCGCTGTACGACGGGTCATTTGGGGCCTGCAAACGCGCGCGCGCGCGAGGGCAGACCTGTTATGTAGGTCAATAGCCGCAATTCCATTGATCACTCATAAGCCCCCAGCAATCGAGTTTTGGTAGTGGGTCTTGGTCGGTCCAATGATTTAAAGCGTCGGCGGCATTGGCAAACAACGGTCGTTCAACGGCCGTTGATGCCATTCACCGCGGTGGCCGCCTGGCCCGATCATAAGCCCGTTGTGGCGTTAACTGTTTTTGACCCAGGCCGGATTGGTATTCAACGCCTGGGCTTGGCCTTGCATGTTTTGTCCGGAAGCCGTTGCCTTCCATCCACCGGCGATTTTTGCCCCGCTTGAAAGCACGGTGCCGACAGATTCAGCATTCGCATTAGAGCGAGCTTGGCTCCCAGCCAGCTTGTAGTTGCTGGAGTCGGCGTAACCCCGTACCTTTTGGTTTTGCCCATTGAAGATGGTCAGCGCTGCGTCTTCCTCGGCATTGCCGATGATCTGCTCGTTGATGTTGATCGCGGTACCGGCACCGGTCTCAACCCCGGATGCAGCCAATGCGGCATTTGCTTCGCTGGCCTGGTAGCGTGCCAGGCGGCGGATACGGTCGGCCTGCACCACGGCGGCACTCGCAGCGGTGTCAGCATCGCTCTTTGCCTGGTCCGACTGGGCATCAGAGTTCAACTGTGCCTGCTTGCCCGATTGTTGAGTGGCGTACACCGAGTACACGGTGGCGGCGGCGGCGGTGGATAAAGCAACAGCTGTTGTGTATCCAGACATAGTTATTCTCCAGTGGTGATGATCAGATCGTTGCTTTGCTGGCGCGACATGAGCGCTGTGGGTTGATCGGTGAATTCTGATTCGGCTTCTTCAACCGTCTTAGCCTGGGTGGCAAAGGTCATGGTTAGATCAGTGTCGGCATGCGCCAGAAACACCTGTTTGCGTCCGGCCTGTCCTGGGACGATGTGGTATCCATGCAGCTCAATTGACTTGCCTCCGATGAAGACTGTGACGTGCCCTGAGACAATCAGCAGGGTGGGGATCTTGATCAGGGCGCCGGTGATCATCACGCCGGCAGGGATGCGGATGGTTCGGGCGTACAGTCCGGCATGAAAGTGGTGACGGGTCTGGATGGCCACCTGTTCGATACCGAGTAGGTGCGCCTCCAATCCTTGAACTTTCTCTACGTCGCGGCTGGTCATCGTGGGAAGTGAAGGCGTTGCTGAAGTGATGTCGTTCATGCGAGCCCCTTCAGGAATACCTGATTGGTTTCCCGGTAGCCGGAGCGAGGCAGGACCGTCGCCAGTCTGCTGCCAACTGGCGCGCTGACCATCAGAGCAGACGCGCCCAGTTCAAGGGCAAGTGCCTCAGTAGCACGCAGTAGCTTTATGCCCGTACCGTGACTACGCGCAGCAGGCTCCACAAAGAACGACTCCATTGCGCAAATGCGGCGGCCTGCGTAGTGCGGCAACCCATACACCAGCAGTGACGCAAGCCCGACCAGGTCAGGGCCGAACACGCCGAGAATGTGCAGTGCACCACTCGCCTCCATTGCCCGATACGTCGCAAAGCAGGCATCTACCTCGCCGAGCTCAGGGATTCTCGATTCATCGCTATAGGCAGCCAGTAGCTCAGGCAATGCGCCGGCCTGCTCTACTTCTGCCACGGTGCAGGCCCGAATAATGGTTTCAATGGCCATGACCTGGCTCCTGTGCATGATCTTGTGGATGCATGACTTCAGCGCTAGGCCAGCGGTGCCGGACTTCTTCCAAGGCCTGAGCCTCTGTCATTGGCTCGCCAATCATGCTGCAGACCGCTTTCCCGTTGAGCATCACCCGCCAGTGGGCATGTCGTGCCTGTGTGTCGAGTATTTCTACCTGGCGTGCAGTTTCCGCAGGCTGAGCCGATAGGCTTTGTGGCTGATTCTGCGACTGCATATCGGCCGGTGTTGATAGCGGTGCTGGTCTTTGGCTTAGCAAGCCGGATAGGAGGCTCATATAGTCACCTCGGCCTGATCGCTGCTAATCCAATGTTCCTGTGATTTCAAAAACACCGGCAACAGCGGCAACAATGGCAACAGCCCGGTAAACCGTGGCCTCCAGGCGTTGCCGAGGCTGCCAAACTGTTGCCACAGGTTTTTTACCGGCAACAGTGATAACCAAATGAAAGGAGAGATCGGATCTCTTATGTTGAAAATGAGGTGTGCGTTGCCAGTTGTTGCCACTTTTTTTATAGGGTGGCAACGGCTGTAAGCCACACCCCATATGGCCGTTGCCGGTGTTGCCACTGTTGCCAGTGATTCTAGGTTCCTGTGAACTCGGGCAATCTGAATTGGTGGTCTTTGAGTGACGTTCATACGCCACCGCCTTCACGATCCATGATGTCTGGGTCGATCACATAGAGACGTGCCTGGCCACCACCAGGGAGTCGGTAGTTTTTGGTTTTACGCTCGTTGTCACGGCGTGCGAGGACGTTGGCGACCTCCAGCGCTTTGATTATGCGAGACAGGCCATAGCCGTGCGCTGCCTCGATGAGCGCCGGCTTGTTGAACAGATACAGGCGATTAGTGCCCACCAGCTCCCAGTAACCGGCCCGGTTGAACACCTTGGTGTCAGGCGTTTGATCGTCGACATCTGAAAAGCGACTGCTGCCGTGGCGGTCGATAAAGTCCAGGATGCCGGCCAGGATCTGCCGATCCTCTGCATTGCCACTACCAACCCGGCTAAGCCATTCGCCGTACAGCAAGCGGCAGTCGGCGAGGGCGGTACCCGGCACCCAAGGTAGCAGGCCATACGCGATTGCCATTTCACCGGCTAGTGCGATCACGGCGAACCGATCAGCCACTCGGCCGGCCTGGGCATTGTCTTCCACAAAGCTGGCGCGTACCCCGGCGAAATCTTCCAGTAGGCCGGCCCGGTCGTCGCTCTCGAGCAGCTTCTCGACAAAGGCTGGCCCAAGGTGGCCGTGGTGGGCGCCGACCGCTACGGTGAGCTGCCGGTGAAAATCCGCTCCCTCAAGCCCATGCAATTCGTCGAAGGCTCGGTGCGTACGGGTACCGGCGTTCACGTCGACCATGCGCAACTCGGCGCCAGCGTGGGCGGCATTGCCGGATATGGCTGCGTGTTCGGAGAGGGAGCGCTCGCCGCTGGAGAGTGTCAGTAGGCGCCAGCTCAGCTTGGCGCGGCCTTCGCGCTCGCGGGTCATGGTGCCTTTACCCTGGCCGTTGGCGAGGGAGTACGCCATTTCCTGTACGCGCTTGGGATCGGCGCGCTTGATCTCATCCAAGGGCAGGATGGTGTCATTACGGCTCGATGCTTCAATCTCCAGGCCGCCCTTGGTCATGTCCCAACTGGCGGCGAACACGCCCGGGTCGCCCCATACCGACGAGCCGATCAGCTGCGCCAGCGACTTGCCGCTGGAGCTGTCGCCCACCAGGTGAACACCACCACCCAGCACGCCGACCAAACTCAGCAGCGGGCCAGCCAGCGAGCACCCGATCGCCAGAGTAAGCACCGGGTTGCCCGCGCACTTGGTAGCCACCTCGGATTGCCAGAGCGCCAGCTCGCCGCGCCGGCTGAAAAGTACCTGGGCCTTGTTGCTGGCCTGGTACCGCACATTGGCACTACCGATGGTTCTCCCAGGTAGCACGAACGCGCCCGACTCATGCCAGCCTGGCCGGCTGGTGGTGGCAAACACTTCTGCCGGATGCTGGTCGAGCAGGTACTCCATGAACGTGCCGCGCTTCTTGAGGGCAATGATGACGCCCATCCCGAACAAGGCGCGCCGGGCGTCCTCGCCGCTGCCGCCGAAGACTTCCATGGCGATGATCCATTCCTTGATGCCGCCCTCTGTGACCAGGCGCAGCAACCGGCCCTCGCTGCCGTCGTCGCTGTTGGTGGTGCGGGCCACGACCGTGACAGGGCTTGAGATCCACTCATCGGTGATAGGTCGGTCGCCGGTATCGCCTTCGGCGTCGTCCTGGTCAGCGGCGGCGCGCTTGAAGCTATGCCAGTAAACGCCCGGGCGCAGTTTGCGGCCCTTCTCATTGATCACCCAATGCTCATACACCGCCCAGCAGGGGCGATCTGGCGCAATGGTCGCGGCGTCCGGCCGAAGGTTGATCACGTTGGTGTCAGGCTTGGACATGGGCGAGTTTCCAGTTGGCGAGATCGTTGAAGTCGGTAAGGTCATCGGGGGCGCCTTCTGGCCAGTCAGGGAAAGCCACCTGGCCACCCACTGCCGCCGCCGCGGCGTTTGCCGCTACGCGCCCCGGGTTGCCATCGGTGAGCCGGTCGTCGTCGCCGGCGATGACGATTGCCTGGCCCGGGTAGCGAGCGCGCAAGCTCATCGCCGCCGGGATCAAGTTGCCCGCGTTCATGGCCGCGGCAACGACATAGCCGCCGTGCTGGTGGAGGCTGGCTGCCGTCGCCCACCCTTCGCAGATGCAAAGCACAGAACCTGGCTCGATGATGCCCAGCGGCGAATAGGTGCCCTTGATCCGGCCGCCGAACAGGAAGCGCTTGTCGCCGTCCGGAGCAATTCGTTGCAGGTTGACCAAGCGCCCATCTAGGTACAGCGGGATCAGCAGGTCAGCGCCACGCTGGCGCAGGCCGTAGGAGCGAACTGCCTTGGCGACCAGGTACGGATGGTCGGGTGAAGCGCGGCGCGCATTGCGCCACCAGTGAATGGCTTTCTCGGCGGCTTCCTGCTGGCGCCGGTGTTGCTCGGCTTCGCGCTGACGCCGGGCTTGGTCAACACGTTCGCGGATCTGCGCGGCTTCGCGAGCGTCCACCGGTTCGCGGCTGCACCAGGTGCTGGCGCCGCCAGCCTTCCAACTGCCGAACGCGCCCGACGCTATACCGTCCAGGTAAAGCACGTACCAGCCGTTAAGTGAGCCTGGCTTGTCCTCAGGGACGCGGAACCGGTGGATTACCCCATCTGGTTCAGGCAGCCAGTCGAGCTGCCCATAGACCGCCTGGAGCGCGTCACGGAACAGAATAGTTGCATCATCCATGGCTGGCTCTCCCAGCAAAGGCGCGGCAGACCCGGCCATTATTCACGCCATGACCGCGTGTGAACTCATCAATTGCATCGACCAGGCGCACCGTTATCTGCGCGGCAGCATTACGCATAACAACGCGCCCGCACTCGGCGTCAGCTTCGGTCAAGAAGGGCCCTAGCAGCGCCTTGGGCGCCTTTGGATGCGTTACGTAAAACAGTTCGGTGACTTTCTTCGGGCAAGCCGATCCCGTCGACGTCGGTGCGTCGTTTTGAATGTTCATGGGTTAAGCCTCTTTCTGGGGGCTACGCAGTTCGATGCGGGAATTGGCTCTTGTTTTGATGCCGTCCAATCCTGAGCTGAGCGTGCCTAGGCTTTGCAGAAGCCAGCCAAGATCGGCCACGGCGTCAGTGTTCAAGCCTGCGTCCTCGTTCATCGCGGCACTCGCCAGGATTGCTCCGATAGCAGCTATACCGTGGCTAATGGTTCCACCCATGTCATCGGCGGCAGAGCCTATGCTTTTGAGCCTGTCGGTCGTGATGTTCCCGAAGCTTTCAGGGTCGATTAGCAATTGCTTGAAATCAGTCATTTGGCGGCCCCCTTGGTGAGGTCCGTCAGAACTTCGGCGAGGCCGCCTCGAGCTTGGCAATAGAGCCTGTCCAGATCCTCAGCATCGTGATCGTCAATGTATTGGGACAAGCCGATGCTTGAGCCGGTGCCTGGATACCGACTGTTCAGCAGCTCTACTGCCTTGGTCGCATCAGCCTCCGTTGCGAACGGGGCGATGATTTTGGCGATGAGGATGCCATTGCCTTGCTTCGCCGGCGTCATGACCATGAAGTAGCTGTCACCTCGTACTACCCCAGGATTAGTGATTGCGATGATCGACATTTGCCACCTCCTTGGCTTCTGCAAAGCGATCGGCTTCGCGCCAGTGCTGCGCAAGGAAGCCAGCCGATTGAATATGAATCTCGCCTAGCAGTGTCGTCAGGCGGACGCTCACGGGATGGCGGGCGCCGCCGATAGCTGGCAGAACAGCATCGGAAAGGAGCGACCTTAATTCGTCGAACATCGCGCGGGCATTACGCAGACCGATCAACTCGGACGCAGAGAGCGAGACCGGGCCAATGACGGAGCCGCTAACGTTCGTGGGTGCGCGAAGTTCGCCATGCTTGATGACGATAGAGTCGACAGTCTTCATTGGACAGCCTCCTGCGTGATGCTATGCAGTAGGGGCAAGGCTCTGCGGCTGTGAACACATGCATGAATTGCGGACGGATGTAGAGTGGTCATCGGTGTAGCTCCTAACGTTGAGGAGCTGCCACTTTTCGCGGCCAAGCGAGGAGGGGTGGCAGCTGTGCGCGGGTTGGCCGACCGGGACGTTAGGAACCCGGCACACCCGAAGGTGTCCCACGCACAGCCGCCATAACACGAATGTGCGGACGCAAAAAAAGCGCCAGCAATCGGATGGTGGGCGCTTGTGCGCCTAACGATACTCGACCGGCCAAGGTCGGTCACGGGATTTACCGTGACCCTTGAACCATAGCGCCGACACCACATTGCCGCAAGCGGAGTTTTCGACCGACTATCGCTTGGCATGATCGTAGTCATCATACCGATACCCCCTCAGGCGGGTTGGTGCTGAGGTAGTAGAGCGCCATGCCCTGGTGAGTGCGCCCTTGATCGTCGGTCAACGTGAGGCGGTGGGTCAGGATCTTGTGGCCCAGGCTGCGTAGTTCATTGATGCGGGCACCAGGACGGACGATATTCAGTTCGCGGATGGCGGTGAAGGTATCGATTGGGCCAGCTTGCAGTCGTTCCAAAAGGCGAGCGCGCTGGGCTGTTCCGCTGGTATTCTCGACGTGAGTATTTTTGTGGCTGGCCTGTTGGTCGGCCCTTTTTTTGTCTTTCATGCGGCGTCCCTCTCTTCAATTTTGGCTTTGAGCCACGATTGAATTTCCTCAACGACATAGAACGCAGCGGCTTGCCGCGTATCGCCGTTCTTTAGAGGTCGCGGAAATGTAGAGTCTTTTTTGCGGAGCTTATCTAACCCGGAGCGTGATAGATCTAGCCATGCACAAAGCGCCGGCTGGCGGATAAGGGCCTTTACTGCGGTCGATGAAGGGTGCATTTGTGCGCCTCCGTATGGGTACGAGACGCATATTGCTGTGTACGATAATCGGGGTTTCCGAATTAGGATTTCGCGCTCCCGAATTAGGTGTTTTTATTTTGCGCGGCTTTCTATGGCATCTGGAATTGCAGAAAGGACTTTCCTGATGGTCTCGTCGTCGACTGGTGCCCCGATCTGCTCCGTCATCTCTTTTATCCGCTGAGACGCGCCCCGAGCTCGGATGTCTAATCCCTGACTACTGCATAGAGACGCGACAATTGTCAGCAATGTCCGTCGAGACCGTAGCGGCATATCGTTGCCTTCGGTCAAATGTGGATGCTTTAGTATGGGGCCTTTCTCATCAATGAACTCAAGAATGGCCCACGAACCGTCCGGATGTTTCAAGTCGGCGGACGGTTTATCGGTTATGGTTTTGGGCAGTGGCGGAGCTTCAGACGAGTTCGCAAACTGAGCCAATGTGATGAGTTCTGATGCAAGGTAATGAAGGTTTTCCTGGTCGTCGGCGTTGATACCAGTAATCTCATCCATGGTAAGAAGGGTCGGTATATTCCAACCGCCACCAATGTCCTCAGGCATCACGAAAACTAAATACTTTTTCCCTGCCTTGTCTTGGATCTGGGCGGCAAAACTTGCGTCGATAGTTTTTGTTCCGAAGGGGTGCGCGACCATGCTTCCAAGACGGATTCCTTCGAATGACATGAAAGCGCGCTCTGCGCCATTACCCATCATGGCCTCAACGAGCGCCGCTGTTCCACCATCTTCAGGTATCTCGAAACCTACGAGCAGCTGATTGTAGGCAAGCAATTTACTCAAATACCCTTGATCTCCTAAAACTGAGAGTGATTCAGGCGATACGGGTTCGTCGATCAATCTCTCCAGAAGCTCACAAGCTTCTTTGGCGCACAGAGCGCGCTTAAACTTCAATAACTTGCTCATCCTTCTGCATCCCTATGCTAATCGTCGATTACATTGCAAAGCCGAGGGCGACCGTTAAGCGCGTTTCATCTCCACGACATTGCCATTGGCCAATGTGTCTTGATGGTCGGCGTACCATTGCATCATGGTCGCGCGCTGAGCCAGGTACTGGGCTTTGTTGTATATCCCGGCCACACCTTCTTTGATATGCGATAGCTGAGCCTCGATGTGGTTTTCGTCGAAGCCGTGTTCGTTAAGGATTGTTGAAGCGATGTGGCGGAAACCGTGGCCCGTCTGGCGACCTTCGTAGCCCAGGCGGCGCAAGGCCATCAGAAACACTGTGTTGCTACGGGGCTTGGTGGTGTCGCTGCGTCCAGGGAACAGCAGCGGATAACATCCAGTTAGATTGCGCAGGCCGTTCAATAACTCCACGGCCTGGCGGGGGAGTGGCACCAGATGCTCACGGCGGCGCTTCATCCGTTCGGCAGGTATAGTCCAAAGCGCGCTGTCTAGGTCGAACTCAGACCACCTGGCCTCGCGTAACTCCGACGGGCGACAGGCGAGCATCGAGAGCAAGTGTAGGCCGATCCGAACATCTATGGCGCTAGGGTAGGCGCGAATAGCGCGTAGTAATGGTGGCAACTCATCCACCGGCACATGGGCATAGTTCTCTGACGGTTTGGTCTGGAGAAACCTGTGAAGCCCTTCAAGAGGGTTATGGGTGGCGCGGCCAGTGACGCGGGCCAGGTCGTAGATCTCTTGGCACCGGGCACGAACTCGGCTGGTTTGCTCGATGATGCCCTTCTGTTCCATACCGCGCAGGAACTCCATCCATTCCATGGGCAGAATCTCGGTATAGATACGCTTACCAAATACCGGAAACACATGGAGCTCCAGCGCGCCGATGGTTCGTGTAGCCGTTCCATCCGTCCAGCTTTTGCGCTTGATGTTGTACCACTCTCGCGCCAAGTGCTCGAAAGTGTTGTTCGTCGCTTCGATCTCTGCAGCCTTTCGGGCTCGCTTGGTGGCGAGTGGGTTCCCACCTTTTGCAGCATCCTCTCTCAGCAGGGCGGCTTTTTGCCTGGCTTGTGATCCTGATAGCTGGTGATCGCCACTGCCGTAGCCGCCCAGGCCAAGCCATGACCACTTGCCGTCTGGCTTCTTGTAACGCAGTTGCCACGACTTGCTTCCGTCCGGGCGCACGCGCAGATACAAGGCGTTGCCGTCCAACTCCCGGTACTCCTTTGTCTCGGGTTCCAGGGTAGCCAGTACGGTATCGGCCAGGGGGCGACGCTTTATCTGACTGCGCTTCATTTTTCTTGTATCCCCCAGGTTCAATTTTTTGCCAAGGTACATGAGCGGATACAAGGAGGGCAAGAATGTATGGAATCATTAGGGGATGTTCAGAAACAAGAAAGCCCGCACTAGGCGGGCTTCTTGTGTTGTTTCTAAGTCGTATGGAAGCACTAGGAAACAGGTACTTGGTGGCTACACAGGGACTTGAACCCCGGACCCCAGCATTATGAATGCTATGCTCTAACCAACTGAGCTATGTAGCCAAGTGGCGCGCATTATTCGCGTAGAACGGGAATGCGTCAAGTATTTATTTTGAATTTTTATCTACGCTTTCAACTGTTTAAGCGAAATCAGCGGATCTGGCGACGAGTGGATCACTCTTCGCCCTGCCGAATGCCCCGCAAAACTTGATCGCGTTGAGCAGATATCCCTGCCGCTCAACGCGTGCAATGACGCTAGGGATGTTTCGGGTTGTGCGTGGCCCGCTTAAGCTGTTCGCGTGCTCGTGACAGGCGTGAACGCACGGTGCCGATAGGAATGTCCAGCGCGTCGGCTGTGTCCTGATAGCTGCCGTCGGTTTCCAGTGAGGCGTACAGCGTCTTGCGCATTTCCATTGGCAGATGGTCGATAGCGCTCAGGGTTTTTTCCAGGCGACGGTTTACCTCGAACTCCCAATCCAGATTGTGGTTGTCTTCCTGGCCATGCCAGAGCGACTCATCAAACTCGCAATGCACGGGCTTGGCGTACAAGCGCCTGAAGTGATTGCGGATCAGGTTTTGCGCGATACCACACATCCACGTGCTGAGCGTGGCATTGCCGCTGAAACGCTCTCGGTTGCGCCAGGCTTCCAGATACGTCAACTGCAGAAGATCATCTGCATCCTCCGGGTTGAGTACGCGCTTGTGAATGAAGCGCCGAAGTTTTTTTTGCTGGTCGTCTGTCAGGTGAAGCATGAATTGAGGCGAGCTGCCCACGAGGTGCGCTAAAGCTTCAATAGGGATATTCATGATTGTTTCCTTGGTGTAGACGCAGTCGAAAAGGTGTCGACGGGAACCCCTTTTGCACTGGCTATGCCAAGACAGTTTTTTATGTAACAAGCTGATTTATAAAGATAAATATCTTGAAATGGTGTGATTTTGCGCAGGACCTTGCATAGAGCCGTTGAGGTGCGTGCAAGTCTTTTCAAATTTTTCGTGACATTCGACTTGATGGAACCGTTTGAGCTGGCCTTGCCACACAGGGAAACACTCTTCCTGTTCAGGTCTGTCCATGAAAGTCGAATCTTCCCCGGATGTGCAAACGGTCCAGCAGTTGGATAAACCTGCTGTCAGCCAGACATCCACGTCGGCGCCAGTTCCTGGCTTGGATGAGCTCGCTCACCTGTTCAGCCTGGAAGTACAGAACAACAGCCAGCCCTTGAGTCAGCGGAAGATGAGCGTGCGCGTGCCTCCGGCCGAACAGCTTGCGCAGATTTATGATCAGTTGGGGCACCCTGCCCAGGCGACCCTTGCGAGCCTTTCGCGCCGCATCCGCTTGCAATTGCTGCAGCATCCCCATGTCGACAAATTGCTGGAGCTGGCTGGCGGGGACCCCGCGCGTGCATTCGTGGTACTCAAATATGTGGCAACCCAGGCAGACGCTGAAGTGCGCCCATCGGAAGCAGCGTTGGCCCGTGATGCCATCGCCAAGTTGGAGGTCCGCTTCAAAGGGCAGATCCAGGCAGGCCTGAACATTGCCTTGGCGCTGCAGGCGGGCAGTGCCGACCCACAGGAGCGCCAGGCGTTGCGTGCGCTCTACTACGCCAGTGTGGTCACACGCCAATCGTTGGCGACGATGATGCAGGCGCTGTTGGGGGTGTATGGCGGCGAACGGCTTGCCGACGGGCTCAATATGATGCGCAAGGCTCTGGTGGATGACATCGCGGCCAAGGTGTCCTCACTCCCTACGCCGCTGTTGCGTTCCCTCTTGCAAGGCCTGCAAAGCTGCGGACAGTTGAGCGGCGTGTTGTCCGGTTGCAATGCCCTGCTCCAACGCCTGGGTATCGATCATGATGCAGTGAGCCTGTTGCAACGCCTGCTGGGTTACGCAGGCGCAGGTATCGCTGCTGCTGAAATCTTGCGGCTTGGAAGCGACTTGTCAGGTAGTTCGAACGTTCAGCAATTGCTGGCCCTCAATGCGCTTTATCCCCTGGTCCAGCAATTGCCTCTGGCGATATGGCTCGACGGTCGAGTACGCGAAGAAACCCTGCGTGGCTTCCTGACGGTGATGGGGGAGCTGGATCGGATGACGCGTGGCCCTGCGCGTTCTCCGGGTAAGCTGGGGATCATGGCGTGACTGCACTTTCGGCCATCAACGGCTTTTTGCTTAAGGTCGCGCAACGCGCAGAAGTACTGGGCGCCGTGGTGGTGATGGCCATCGTCTTCATCTTTATCGTGCCGCTGCCCACCTGGCTGGTGGACATCCTGATCGCGCTCAACATCTGCATCTCATGCCTGTTGATCGTGCTGGCGCTATACCTTCCGGGCCCCCTGGCGTTTTCATCGTTTCCGTCAATTCTTCTGCTGACCACCATGTTCCGCCTGTCTCTGTCGATTGCCACGACGCGCTTGATTTTGCTGGAGCAGGACGCCGGTCATATCGTCGAGGCCTTTGGTAATTTTGTGGTTGGCGGTAACCTCGCCGTGGGGATGGTGATCTTCCTGATCCTGACCCTGGTCAACTTTCTGGTGATCACCAAGGGTTCGGAGCGGGTGGCCGAAGTGGCGGCGCGTTTCAGCCTGGACGCGATGCCCGGCAAGCAGATGTCCATCGACAGCGACTTGCGGGCCGGCTTGATTGACGGCATGCAAGCGCGGGACAAACGGGAGCAGTTGTCCCGTGAGAGCCAGTTGTTCGGCGCCATGGATGGCGCGATGAAGTTCGTCAAAGGTGATGCGGTCGCGGGCTTGATCATTGTTGTGGTGAACTTGCTAGGTGGTTTTTCCACCGGCATGTTTCAGCACGGCTTGAGCGCTTCCGAGTCCATTACGTTGTACTCGGTATTGACCATCGGCGACGGCCTGATCGCACAGATCCCGGCGCTGCTGATCTCCCTCACCGCCGGCATGATCATCACCCGTGTGGCGCCGGACGGACGCAAGGGCGCCAGCAACATGGGCGCCGAAATTGCCCGGCAAATGACCAGCGAACCCAAGAGTTGGATGATCGCCTCGGTGGGAATGCTCGCCTTTGCGGCGGTGCCCGGCATGCCCACGTTGGTGTTTATCCTGATCGCACTGGTAACCGGCAGCCTGGGGTACTACCTGATGCGCCAGCGTCAACGGCTGGAGCAACCCGAAGCTGAAACCGCTGAAGCGGTGCGCCCCGAAGAGAACGGCCGTGAGGACTTGCGTGGGTTTGATCCGTCGAGACCCTACCTGTTGCAATTCTCCCCGGTGTTACGGGGCACGCCTGAGGTGGCTGATCTTGTTCACTCGATTCGCCAGGCCCGAAATGCAATGGTCGCCAATATCGGCCTGACGCTGCCTCCTTTCGAAGTGGAACTCGATGATTCGCTCGCCGACGACGAAATGCGCTTCTGTGTCCACGAAGTACCGATGGTCAAGGCATCGGTTGTCAGCCATGTGGCGGTTGAGCGTAAAGCGCTGACGGTCGAGCCTGCGCACGCCATTCCGGGGCTGGCAGAGCGCGATGAACAGGATTGGCTCTGGTTGGCGCCGGATGATCCGCTGCTGGATGATCCGCAGTTGGAGCGCTTCACCTCAGCGAGCCTGATCGTCGAGCGGATGAAGCAGGCAATGATGCTCAGCGGGCCGCAGTTCCTGGGGATCCAGGAGAGCAAGTCGATCCTCAGTTGGCTGGAGCACAACCAACCGGAACTGGTCCAGGAGCTGCAGCGGATCATGCCGCTGTCGCGGTTTTCGGCGGTACTGCAACGCCTGGCCAGCGAGGGGGTGCCGTTGCGCGCCGTACGGCTGATCGTCGAGTCGCTGATCGAGTACGGCCAGCATGAACGTGAGCCAGACGCGCTGGCCGACTACGCGCGCATTGCGCTCAAGGCGCAGATTTACCACCAGTGCAGCGAAGCCGACGGCCTGCATGCCTGGCTGCTGTCGCCTCAGACTGAAAACATCCTGCGTGAGGCGCTGCGCCAGACCCAGACCGGGGTGTTCTTCGCCCTTGATGACGAACACAGCGCAGCGTTGGTTAGCCTGCTCAATCAAGCCTTTCCCGTACGGCCCAAACTCAAGAGCGTGATGCTGGTCGCACAGGACTTGCGCAGCCCGCTGCGCGCGCTGTTGCTGGAAGAATTCAACCACGTGCCGGTGCTGTCTTTCGCTGAGCTGGGTAGCGCCTCAAAGGTCAAGGTGCTGGGGCGCTTCGACTTGGGCCAGGACGAATTGATGCGCGGTACGGCGGCATGAAGACTTGGCTATGTCCATCCCGGAGGGCTCGCTGATGTTCGAATTGCGAGTGCTTGATGGGCGACATCAGGGGGCTGCGCTGCCCTTGTTCGGGGAGCAGTGGAGCATCGGTGCCCACGCCGATGCTGACTTGGTGCTGAACGATCCTGGCATCGCTGAACAGCATGCCCGGCTGCGGCTCATGGACTCGAACTGGTCGGTGCAGGCTGAGGCCGGGTTATTGCAGGATGCTGATGGTCAGGTGCTGGCACAGATTGCGCACCTGGCGCTGAACGTCACGTTTTCGGTGGCGAACGTGCGGCTGTGCGTCACCTTGGCCGATGAACCTTGGCCCCAGTCTCCAGCCCCCGCACCGGCCGTGTCGACACGGGCCAGTGAGCCGGTGTCGGTGCCGGTGCCCGTGCTCAAGCTATCGGCGATCTCGCACGCTCAGCAGAAGCGTCTGATCACGCTGGTGCTGGTGGTGACGATGATCTTCATTGTGGTGGGCATGGCGTCCACCGGGAAGCCTGAAGCCCAGGCATCCCTGATGCTGCCTGTGGTGAAAAAGCACGAGTTGGCCTCGCCGTTCGAGGTCCGCCAGCAGCTGTTGAAGATGCTCGGCGAACGTGAATTGAGCCAGCGCGTCAGTTTGCAGGTGATCAATGGGCAGGTCGCGCTCAGTGGGGATGTCTCGCAGGATGAGGTTGAATTGGTCGCGCGCATGCTCAGCCGTTTTGGCGAGCAGTTCGACAGCGCGGTACCGGTAATCAGCCGCGTGCGTGCGCGCGATGGAGTGTTGCCATTCAAGATCGTGCAGATCGTGGGCGGGCCCAATGGCCACGTGGTCCTGGAGGAGGGCAGCCGACTGTTTATCGGGGATGAAGTGGATGGCCTGCGCCTGGTGCTGATTGATAACAGCAAGGTGGTATTCGATGGCGTACAGCGCTATGAGGTGCGCTGGTGAGTGAGCAATTGCAAGCACGCCTGGAGGCCTGGCAGCAGCGTCAAGTCCAGTCGCTGGCCACCTTCGCGCCGGTGACGATGCGGGGGCGCATCCAGCGCGTCAATGGCATGTTACTGCAGTGTCGGCTGCCCCAAGCGCGTATCGGTGACTTGTGCCGGGTCGAGAAAAAGCCGGGCGACTACATGCTGGCCGAGATCATCGGTTTTGATCAGCAGGACGCGGTGCTAAGCGCCTTGGGCAACCTGGAAGGTGTGCAGGTGGGCGCGGGCGTCGAGCGCCTTGGCGTCTCGCATCGGGTGCAGGTCAGCGAGGCATTATTGGGTCAAGTGCTGGATGGTTTTGGGCGGCCGATCACGGGAGAAGGCCCCGGTGCGTTTGTCGAGGCTGATTTGTCGGACACCAGTGCGGTGTTGTGCGAGGCACCGCTGCCCACTGAGCGCCCGCGCATCAACCGTGCGCTGGCCACCGGCGTGCGGTCGATCGACGGCCTGCTGACGCTGGGTGAAGGTCAGCGCGTGGGCCTGTTCGCCGGAGCAGGTTGCGGCAAGACCACCCTGTTGGCCGAGATCGCCCGTAACGTGGAGTGCGATGTCATCGTGTTCGGCCTGATCGGCGAGCGGGGCAGGGAATTGCGCGAGTTCCTTGATCATGAGCTCGATGAGCAACTGCGTTCCAAGGCCGTACTGGTGTGCGCCACATCCGACCGATCCAGCATGGAGCGAGCTCGAGCGGCCTTCACGGCGACGGCGCTGGCTGAAGGTTATCGGCGCAAGGGGCTGCGCGTGTTGCTGCTGATTGACTCCCTGACTCGGTTCGCCAGGGCCCAGCGCGAAATCGGCCTTGCCGCCGGCGAACCCCTTGGCCGCGGCGGTCTGCCGCCTTCGGTATATAGCCTGCTACCGCGTCTTGTGGAGCGCGCCGGGTTGACCCGTGAAGGTGTGATCACGGCGATCTACACCGTGCTGATCGAGCAGGACTCCATGAACGATCCGGTGGCTGATGAAGTCCGCTCGCTACTCGACGGTCACATCGTACTGTCTCGTAAGTTGGCTGAGCGTGGTCACTATCCCGCAGTGGATGTGTTGGCGAGTCTGTCGCGGATTTTGAGCAACGTCGCCGAGCCTGCGGACATCCGGGCGGGTACGGCGTTGCGACGCTTGTTGTCGGCGTATCAGCAGATCGAACTGATGCTCAAGCTGGGGGAGTACCAGCCCGGTAGCGATGCCTTGACCGATCTGGCCGTGGACAGTCGCCAGGCTGTGGACAATTTCTTGCGCCAGGACTTGCGTGAGCCTGCGCCGATGGCTGTGACGCTGGAACAACTCAAGGAGCTGACCGCCTATGTCCCATTCTGAAGGGCTGCTTGGCGAAGTCGAGACGCTGCGACGCCTGCGACGGCACCGGGCAGACCGGGCCGAGCGTGCCTTGCGTGAGGCTAAGCGGGCCCAGCAGGCCCTGCTTGCCAATATCCGTCAGGCTGAGGATGCGCTTGAGCAGACCCGACGCGAGGAAGCCGAGCGAAGCGCCCAGTTGCTCAGCCAACACCAGGGGCAGGTATTGAACATGCAGGCGCTGAAGTCCTGGAGCGCACAGGAGCGCTCGTTGTCTGCCACGACTCGCCGGGGCATGGGGCAATTGGAAGCCTTGCAGGGCCAGCAAGAAGAAAAACAGATCAGCGTCGGCAGAGCCCAGAAGCAGGTCACCGCCTGCCTGCGTCAGGTGGAAAAACTTCAGGAGTTATCTCTTTTACTGGCGCAGGAGCCGACATGACCCAGGTTTCAGATAAACCCGCCGAGCGTCCCCGACCGCGTGACGCGCGAGAAGAGCGAGAACCGGGAATGGCAGGTGTTGTACCCACGGAGCTGACGCGATTGTTTTCCCAGTTGTGGGCTGATGACGGTTCTGGTGCCGGGACTCGGCTGTCGGGAACCAAGGCGTTGGGCGGTGCTGCGATGATCGAGGCGCTGGCCGAGCAATTGGCACCTCGTATGCAGGCCGCTTTGCAGTGGCCGCTTCAGGCGGTGCTGTACCTGCCTCGCCTGGGGCGCATCAACGCCAGTGTGCGCCGTGAACAGAGCGCCTGGAGCATCGAGCTTGAAGCGCAAGAGGATGAGACGGCGCGCTGGCTCAATGGCGTGAGGCAACAGGTTGAGGGTCGATTAACGCAAACGTTGGGGCAGACGGTCAGCCTGCGGCTTCCCACTGTCGGGTCGGGGTGATGATTCCAGCGGTGCCGTTACCTCGGGTCAGTGGCGATGTGGTTGCTGCGCGTCGTCGTCTCGGACGCGGCTTGCGCCTGCCGTTCGACGTCGCGGGGCAGCGTGGAGAGCTGTCGCTCGAACCGGGTCGTGCACCTACCGGGGGCCAATCATTGAGCTTCGAAACGGCACGCGGAGTGCTGGCATTGGCCGAGGCGGGCCCCCTGCTCAGTCTGCTGGGCGAATGTCCGGTGACCTTGGCCAAGGCGGGCAACGATCCTGACTCCTGGTTCTGGGCGTTGTTCCAGCACCACCTAAGCCCGCAGGTACAAGCGCTGCTGGGTTATGTGCGACTGCTGGAGGTCGATCGCCCCAAGGGGTTTGGTTGCCGACTCAGCGTGACGCTGGGGGCATCCCGGGCGATGGGCTACCTGTGGCTGACGGCAGTGAACTTCCTCGCGTTGTGTGACGCCGGAGCGTGGCGCAGCAATGCCGCGCCGTTGCCAGCGTCGTTTCAACTGGCAATTGCCGTGATCCTTGGGCACCTGCAATTGCCGATTGCACAAGCGCGCAGCCTGCGCGTTGGTGATGTGCTGATATTGGAACAAAGTTTTTTCCAGGCCCAAGGCGCTGGCCATGTACAGGTTGGCAGGCAGCGGCTGCATGGGCGCATTGACGATGACACAGGCGTGTTGCGTCTGACACTGACTTCAATTGAGGGCACATCCGTGGATGAAGAATTTACCCCTCCCCACTACTCGGGGTATGACGAAGATGAGCCGGTATTGGACGTATTCGGCAATGAGCCCTTTGATGAGTTGAGCATGGCACTGAACATACGCTGCGGAACGCTGAACCTCACTCTGGGCGAGTTGCGCAGCCTCGCGCCCGGCGCCGTATTGGGCGTCTCCGGTTACGCTCCCGGTATGGCTGGCCTCTATTACGGTGACCGGCCGATCGGCCTGGGGCAGTTGGTAGAGATCGACGGGCGCCTGGGCTTGCAGCTGTCCCGTGTGATGTTCGGCGGATGATACTTCAAGGGCTGGACCCCTTAGTTCTCGCGGTGTTTCTTGCGGCATTGTCATTGATGCCCATGCTGTTGATCGTCTGCACAGCGTTCTTGAAAATTGTGATTGTGTTGATGATCACCCGTAACGCCATAGGCGTGCAGCAGGTGCCGCCCAGCATGGCCATCAATGGCATCGCGTTGGCTGCCACGCTGTTTATCATGGCGCCGGTAGGATATGAAATCGCGGAGAGTATCAAGGTTTCACCCCTTGACTTGAGCAGCGTGCAAACGCTTCTGCAGACGGGAAATGAGGCCATCAAACCCCTACGTGCCTTCATGCTCCGCAACATTGACCCGGATGTACTGACACACCTGTTGGAGAATTCCAAGCGCTTATGGCCTGCGCAGATGGCTCAGGAGGTACAGCGCGAAGACCTCATCCTGCTGATTCCGGCGTTCGTTTTATCGCAGTTGCAGGCGGGGTTTGAGATCGGCTTTCTGATTTACATTCCCTTCATCGTCATCGACTTGATTGTCTCCAACTTGTTGTTGGCGCTGGGCATGCAAATGGTTTCGCCGATGACCATTTCCCTGCCGCTCAAGCTGTTGTTGTTCGTGATGGTGTCTGGTTGGTCGCGGTTGCTCGACAGTCTTTTCCTCTCCTATCTCTGAGTGCCCTATGGAACCTATCGTGCTGTTCAAGCAGGGCATGCTGCTGGTGGTGCTGCTGACGGCGCCGCCGTTGATCGTGGCTGTAGTGGTGGGGGTGCTGACGTCCCTGGTGCAGGCGTTGATGCAGATACAGGACCAGACACTGCCCTTTGGTATCAAGTTGGTGGCGGTGGGCGTCACGCTGATCATGACGGGCCGTTGGATTGGTGTGGAGTTGATCCAATTGATCAACCTGACCTTTGAAATGATCGGCCGCTCGGCCCTGAACTGAGGTCCTGCTCATGTTGGTCTATCTCGAATACCTACCCAGCCTGGTGATCGGCATGGCACGCATCTACCCCTGCGGCATCTTGGTGGCGGCGTTCTGCTTTCAACACATACGCGGTATGCCGCGGCACACGCTGGTGATGGTCATGGCGTTGATGCCCGCGCCGGGTATTCATGCCGCATTGGCGGGCTTGGATTACTCCGCGCTAATGCTGGCTGCGTTGGTACTCAAGGAGGTGGCACTGGGTATCTTGCTGGGGGTGCTTCTGGCAATGCCGTTCTGGATGTTCGAGTCAGTGGGGGCACTGTTGGACAACCAGCGCGGTGCCTTGGCGGGCGGGCAACTCAACCCTTCACTGGGGCCGGATGCGACACCAATCGGGCACTTGTTCAAGCAATTGGCGATTTTCCTGCTGATAACCAGTCTCGGGTTGGGCACGTTGACCCAAGTGATCTGGGACAGTTACCTGATCTGGCCGCCCACCCTGTGGTTTCCGCTCCCTGCGGCGAATGGCAGCGGTGTGTTCGTCGACCTGCTTGGCGATACCTTCACCCACATGCTGCTCTATGCCGCGCCCTTTATTGCGGTGTTGCTGTTGCTGGAGTTCGGCATCGCACTGTTGGGGGTCTACAGCCAGCAGTTACAAGTGAGTACCCTGGCGCCACCGGTCAAGAGCCTGGCGGGCATTGGCATTCTGCTGTTGTACTTTGCGCTGTTGGAGGATCTGATCGTTGGGCGCATGAGCCTGCTGGGCGATCTTAAACATTCATTGGGCGTTTTGTTTAAGGTCGCGGTGCCATGAGTGATTCCGGCGAAAAAAAACACCCGGCGTCCGCCAAGAAACTGCGGGACCAACGCAAGAAAGGCCAGGTCGCCCAGAGCCAGGATGTCGCAAAACTGCTGGCGTTGACGGCGATCAGTGAAATCGCCTTGTTCACCGCCGAAACCAGTCTGCAACGCTTTCAGCAATTGATGCTGTTGCCGATGTCACGTCTGAATCAGCCTTTCACGCGCGCACTGGAAGAGGTGCTGTTCGACGGGCTGGGGGTGTTCTTCTCCTTCGCCCTGTTGATGGTCGGGGTTGCGATTACTACCAAGCTGATCAGCAGTTGGATGCAGTTCGGGCTGCTGTTTGCGCCGGAAGCCCTGAAGATGGATTTCAATCGTCTCAACCCCGTGAGCCAGGTCAAGCAGATGTTTTCTGCGCAGCAGTTGATGAACCTGTTGATGAGCGTGGCGAAAGCATTCCTTATCGGTTTGATTCTGTATGTGGTGATTTGGCCCTCGATCAGCACGCTGATCAACCTGGCCACCAGTGACCTGCAAAGCTACATCGTGGCGTTGATCGCGCTGTTCCGTCATCTGTTGCATGTGTGCCTTGGCGTGCTGCTAGTGCTTGCGCTTGTCGACTTGATCCTGTCCAGGCACTTTTTTGCCAAGCGCATGCGCATGACTCAAGTGGAGGTCGTCAAAGAGTACAAGGACATGGAGGGTGACCCTCATGTGAAGGGGCAGCGCCGTTCGTTGGCGTACCAGTTGGCCCAGGAGGAACCGAAGGTCAAGCTGCCCAAGCTGGAGGAGTCCGACATGTTGGTGGTCAATCCAACGCACTTTGCTGTCGCGCTGTATTACCGACCGGGTAAGACACCGCTGCCGATGTTAGTGAGCAAAGGCACGGACGATGAAGCCCGCACATTGATCCGCCGTGCCAAGGCGGCCGACGTACCGGTGATCCAGTGTGTATGGCTGGCGCGCACGCTTTACACGAAAAAACTGGGCGCCAGCATCCCTCGTGAAACCTTGCAGGCCGTGGCGCTGATTTACCGGACCTTGCGCGAGCTCGACGATGAGGCCAAGCGCGAAACCCTGGAACTGCCCGAGCTTGAGCGGCGTTGATCACCTGTCCAAGGCTTGCAGCGTGGCCAGCGACAGCATTCGGCTGAGGATCCTGTCGAGCGTGCTGGCGGCTGCCGGCAGTGCATGCCAGATCACCAGCGCGTTCTGGGCGTCGAGGTAAATAAAGCAGCCATCGAACGCCAACGCTTGCTCAATGCGTCGCTCCAGCACGCGCTGCAATTGCCCGGCCTGCAACGCTTCGCGAGCGACGTGCAGGGCAAGTCCCGGGCAATTTCCAGCGTTCAATGCGCCTACCTTGATACCGGGCGCGAGGGACAGCTGAGCGGCAGTGCCGCTCACCAGGTCGTCCAGGAATGCCTGGCGTCGATCGTCGGGCATACCTGGAAGCTTCACCGTTCCAGCGACACTGTCTGGTAATCCGCCCGCTCGCCGGCGGGCCCAGGTTCGACGCGCATCTGCGGCGGCCACCAGATCACCATCTTGTCCTGGGTCGATTGTGGGCGTGAGCATGAATCACCTTTGCAGGTGGGTGTACAACCGGCGAGGTGCAGGGCTGCGAAAATCAGGGTGACGTACAACAAGCTGTGTTTCATGGCGTGGCCTTCCGGGCTGGAGTGATCAAGGAGGGGCGGGGCACACTGAGGTGTTCGTCCTTTACCACCGGACGCATGGCGATAAACACCTCGGCTTCTTCGCCTGGCTTGAGCCAGGCGCGCGGCCACACGGTGACCGCCAGGGTCTGCGAGTTGCTGCACTCTTTTTCGTCGATACGTACGTTGCGCTTGAACTGGTTGCGCAACACCACGACCGCCACGTTGTAATGCGGGCCTGCGTACCACTGGCTGCGGTCGGTATTGAGCGCCAGCAAGTCACGGGCGCTGCACAAGCTGTTCAGTCCCAGAGGCATCGGCGCCGAGTTGAACGCTTTGGGCACTTCCCCGCTGACCATACGTGCCAGGGTGCTGATGATGTCACTGCGCTTGATCACCGGTTCGTGCGGTGAAATCCGCCTGGCCAGCGGTGTGAGGGCGGCTTGCAACTCGGCCTGGTCGGCCTGCGGCAAATAGCGAGACGGGTCGTCCTGGTCGCCGATAACGCGGGGTGTGAGGATAAACAGGCGTTCACGTCGATTGTTCTGGCGCTCCGTCGAGGAAAACAGCGCCTTGCCCAGCAGCGGAATATCTCCCAGCAGGGGAATCTTTCTTTGTTTGTCTGTGCTTTCGGTGACATGGAAACCGCCGACCACCAGCGAGCGCTTTTCCGCCATCACGGCTTGTGTACTGACCTTGCCCCGGCGTACATCAAGGTGGTTGGGGTCAGGGTTGGTCGCGTCGAAATTGCCATCTTCAATGTCCACTGCCAAATGGATCTGGTGATCGCCGCGGCTGGTGGTGACCCTGGGCACGACTTGAAAACTGGTGCCCACGGTGACGGGTAAAATGGTTGCGTTTTCGCTGCCGGGAGTGAGGTATTGGGTGCGGTTGAAATCGATCACCGCCGGTTGGTTTTCCAGGGTGAGCACCGATGGGTTCGACACCATGGTTGCCAGTCCCTTCTCTTCCAGCGCGCGGATATCGGCGTAGAAACGATCGCGGTTTTCAATCGACAACTGCGACGATGTGCCGGGTGCCATGTTGACGCCGCCCCGGAAGCGGCTGTTCTGGAAACCCCAGTTCACCCCGAATTCGCGCAATTGCGTACGCTCTATATCGAGAATGATCGCGTCGATTTCGATCAACTTTCGCGCAACGTCGAGTTGGGTGATCAGTTCGCGGTACATCGCCTGGCGTTCCGGCAGGTCATAGATGAGCACGGCGTTATTGCGTACATCGGCTTCGACGCGGATCCGGCTGGCGGGTACCGGTGCTCGCGGCGTCAATGCGGGTGTTGCGTCCACTGGCCCGGTGTTGCCCTGTGTACCGAGCATTTGGCCCAGCAGCGGGTTGCCCAGTCGCGGCACATTGGGCGTGAGAGGCGCGGGTTGGGATGATGGGCGTGGGGTCAGCCCCGCGAGCGTAGAGGCAGAGCGTGGTTCCAGCAGCCCGCGTAAAATGCTGGCGACACCGGGAATGTTGAGTTTTTCTCCGCGGTAATCCACCTGGCGGTCCGTTGCATTGGCAAACTTCAACGGGTAACTCAACACGCTCTGTTTTTCATCCGGTGAGCGGCGCTGGCTGCTGAACTGCTTGATCTGTTCGATATAGCGCTTGGGGCCGGAGACGAGTACGACCCCGTCTTCGGGCAACTCTCCCCAACCGAAACGGCTATCGAGCAGTCCGATATCGGTCAACGCCTGCTTGAGGTCGGAAATCGTCTCTGATGAGACCTCCAGGCGTGCTGACTCCTGCTGATCCAGCGTGCTGATGTAGAGCGTGTTGTTGTAGAGGTACCACTGGAAACGGTGTTCGACACCTAGTCTGTCCAGTAGTGACTGTGGGGTGTTCGCGCGGATCTTGCCGTTGACGTCCCCCTCCAGCAGGCCCTCGATGTGCAATTGCGTGCCGAAGGTCTGGGCGAAGTCTTCGAGGACTTCCCGTAGTGGTTTGTGTTCGGCCTCATAGGCGTAGGCGGTGTTTTTCCATTCCGGGGGAATGGCGGCCAGGACGCTTTGCGCAGGTATCAGCAACCAGGGGAGTGTGAGCAGGCAACGCCAGGTGGCAAGCCTTGACGATGTTCCGGGCAAGGCAGTAGGCATGCGGTTATAGCTCTGGGTCTTGTTGTACATAGAGTTCTCTGGTTAATACGACAGCGAACGTAACGAAGTAGGTTTGGATTGATGAGCCGGCAGGGCAAGGCGCGCGACCGTCGAGCGCCACGTGTCGCGTTGGTTGAGCAGGGCTTCGAGGCTGTTGAGCAACGATGTCTCGTGCGGGTCGGTGCGCAGGCATTGGACCAACCAGAGCGCGCCACTGTCAGGCGCTTGGGCAAGCGAGCCTTGAAAGTGATTCAGGCTGACCGCACCCAGTCGCAGCCAACAGTGCAACGGTGCGTGATCCGGCCGACAGGACGTCAGTTGAACGCAGATCAACACGGCGTCGCCGTGACGTTTCAGGATGATTTCATCGTTGTTCTCGAGGACGAGCATCTGTTCTGAGTCGCTGTCCAACCAGTCAATAAGTTGATCTTCCAACTTATGGCACACCGTCCAGTGCGGTTTTGAACAGCATGTGGTTGACCCGGCTGTGCTCGTTGAACGCCCAATCGGAGTGATGCCTTTTAAACATGCTCTCGTAAAACATCAGCATGTCCTCTGAGGTCTCCGCAGGGGACTGTTCGATGGTTTTATAACGCAGGGTGTCAGCCTTAACTTGGCCCAGAAGCTCACGTTTGAAGCCGTTATAGAAGTCCATGATTCTCTCCTGATAGACCTCACCTCTGTGGTCAGTGCTGGCTATTCAGTTCCAAGTTGATTGCGCCAGGCCAGCCAGTGGAGCCCGATCACCTTCTTTGGAAAACGGGGCAAGCATGGAGGCCCAATTGATGTGAAAGTCGCCTTCGTCGGTTTTCAGAACGAGGGTTTGAGTGCTGATGGTGTCGTCTGGCTGAAGTCTCCAACGCGCGGCGTCATGGCGGCTGAGGCAATGTTTGAGTGCCTCGATTTCCCGTGGATGACACAACAGGAGCGCATTCACCTCCGGTACCTGGCTTGCCAGCAATTGCTTGAGCAGCGCTGCCAGGCGTTGTGGCTGCGGCGTCTCGTCAAGCAGGTGCCTGATCGCCTGGTTGACGACCCCTGTGATGTACCGCTCCAGGTTGTCGCACAATGCTTTTTGCTCGTTTTCCCATCGATGCAGCTGTGCGTTGGCGCGTTGCCAGAACGCCTGGCCCGCCTGCTCCAAAAGCGCCTCGCGGCTGAGTTGTGCGCGGTTGAGCAACGCGTCAGCCTGAGCCTTGGCGCGGGTTAACAGGTGTTCGGCTTGGGTGCAGTCAGCGAGCACCTCTCTGGGAATCAGCCCGTGCGACAGGCTATGGGCGTCGGGCGGCAGTGTGATTTTGCGTCGGCAGAGCATCGTCAGTTGTCCATTGCGTGGGGCGCAGGCACCACGCGAGTGCTGGTGCGTGTTGTCATGCGCCACACCACGGCTTGCCACAGGGTATCCAGGCGACTCGCATCGCCGACGTATGGGCGGTGGCTTCTTTCCAGTTCGAGCACACGCGCAAAGCAAAAGCGCAATCGGAGGCGTTGCCAGACGGGAGGCTCAACCCATGCACGCAGCAGTTGCAAAGGATCGTCTGCAGGTAACAGTGTTTGCGGGGGCAAGGCCTTGGCAATTCGCTTGCACCATAGGTGATGATCCTCCTGCAAGGCGGTGGTGGTTTGCGGCCTACAAATGCTGTCAATCAGGTCGAGCACGAAATCGAGTTCCGAGACCGACGCCAAGGCCAGCTTGAGCAGCGTGGGGTGAGGAGCAGGGGGCAGGCCTGGGGTAATCCCTTCGACGGTACAGTTCACTGGGGCGTCGATAAGGCGCAGCGCGTTGATTACTGGGTCGCCGAGGGTATGCCAGTCATCGTGCGCCGACCTCCAAGGACGCGCCCACCATTGCGCCCAGCTCAGGTGTTCACTCACGGGTGGGTCGCTTGCGAATTATTGGAGTAGCCGGCCGCAGCTTGGATTGCCCGCTGTCGCCGGTTGCGCAGGAAGAGTAACGCGGCCGTCGTCATCACGATGGCAACCAACGTAAGGGTCATGCTGGCGCGCCAAAAACCGAGGTCATCTGCGGGTATCAAGAACGGCCCGAAATACGTCAGCTGCCGTTGCTCTTGATAGACGATTGAAGGCACGAAGACCACCGTGAGCTTTTGCGGGTTATCCACCGCCGTGGACATTCCCGGGATGCTGCTGGCAACCATTCGGCGAACCCGAGAACGGATATTATCGGGGTCTAGCCGCGGATCATGCTTGATGAAAACCGAAGCAGAGGCCGGTTGCACCGGTTCTCCCGGCGCGATGCGCTCTGGAAGCACCACATGCACCCGGGCGACGATGACACCGTCAATGTTCGACAAGGTCGCCTCAAGTTCCTGGGACAGGGCATAGATGTACCGAGCCCGCTCCTCCAGTGGTGTTGAAATGACGCCGTCCTTGCGAAACGTATCACCCAATGTGGTACGTGCGACCTTGGGCAATCCGACCGCCTCCAACGTACGCACGGCACGACCGATGTCGATGGCATTGACGACCACGACAACACCGTCTTTAGCAGGCACTTTTTGTGCGCGGATATGTTTGTCAGCCAATTCGGCAATGACCTCGTTGGCTTCCTGTTCGGATAATTGGCGGTGGAGTTCGACGCGCTCACTGCAACCGTTCAGCATGAAGGCGAGCCATAAAAGCAGCAGAGCGGGGAGGAGGGACTTCATGCCCAGCTACTGCAAATTGCTGATTTTATCGAGGCCTTGGGCGGTTTTCCCGACACTCTTGACCAGGATGTGAGTCAGCAGCAAGGTGTTGGAAAGGTGGCTAGGGTAGTCCCGCATTGCACGCTCGTTATTTTTTTTACTGAGGGCGCGCAAACTTTTGCCCATGCGTTCTGTTGAGTGGGCGAGCGCGTCTGACGCGTCTGCCAGCAGGCTGCTCCGTTCAGCCCGATGCGTGGTGGCAGCCAGGGGGGTTGGCTGTGCCAGGGCTGAGGTGAAGAGATGGATATCGGCAGGCGGTGCGGGTGAATATTCAACTGATCTGTGTGCGCTGCCAGTGTCGTCATGCTCTGCGGAAAAAACGGTTTTGATTTGCATGCCAGACCTTTTGCATCAAGGGCTCAGGAGGGCGAAGCTGGGTCAGCGTCGCCGTTGTAGAAAACTTCCCCGACTGATTGCCTCGGGGAAGCTGGCCATTCTTAACGGTAGGTATCAGCAACACTCTTCAAGCCGGTTTGCCACCTAGCTTCTCGAGCCAACTCTGCGATCTTTTTGTTGTCTTCTTTAGACCCTTCGGTGGTTTGTTCCAAACTCGGTGCGCCTGAGCCATAACCATTGCCAACCGGATAAGGGTTATAGCCAGTGTTGGAGGGTATCGTCATTGGGTGTTCTCCAGAGATGCCTGCAATAAAGATAGTGGGTTTACCAGTTTGATTCATAATATTTGAATCGCTGCTGGCACTAACTATGTGGCCGTTGATGTGGATGGCGTTCCTGAAGTTTTTCGTGCAAATGTTTCGAATTATTAGTTGATTGCCTGGGGGTTAATCCAACGAAATATGAAGTTGTTTCATTCGGTAGTAAAGCGTGCGTTTGGCCACGCCTAACTCGACTGCCACACGGTCCACATTGTGTTCGTGCCGCTGCAGAGACTCTTCAATCAGCGTCTTTTCAATCTGTTGAAGGCGGCCCTTGAGGCCTATCTCAACCCCTTCATCCGGCATGGCCGGCCCACACAGCGGTGGCAGTCCCAGTACGCAGCGCTTGGCGGCCGAGCGCAATTCACGCACGTTACCCAGCCAGGAATAGCCAAGCAGCTGCAGCAGCAGCGTGCAGGGTGGTGAAGGTGGTGGGCGTTTGAATCGCTCGGCCTCCTGCCTGAGCATGCTCAAGAATAAAGGGATAATGCGTTCACGGCGCTCACGCAGTGGCGCGAGCTGGATGGTGACCACATTCAGGCGGAAATAAAGATCGCGCCTGAACGCTCCTCGCTCAACCATTTTATGCAGCAGCTGCTGGGCAGACGCTATAACGCGCATATCCACCGGAATGAAGCGGGTTGAACCCAAGCGCTCAACGCCACGAGCCTCCAGTACTCGCAGCAGCTTGGCCTGGAGCGAGAGCGGCAAGCTGTCGATTTCATCCAGGTACAAGGTGCCCAGGTGCGCGGCTTCGATAAAGCCTGCCCGTGATTGCACGGCGCCGGTGTACGCGCCGCTGTTGACTCCAAACAGTTGACTCTCCGCCAGGGTCTCCGGAATGGCTGCGCAATTGACCGCGACCAGGTTGCCCCGTCGCCCTGATAGCCGATGAATGCGTTGTGCCAAGGTATCTTTGCCGGTGCCGGTTTCTCCCAGCAGCAGGATGTCAACGTTGAGGGGGGCAGTGCTGCTCAAGACATGTTCAATGTCAGCGTCTTCAATGAGTGAAGTGCTTGTTTCGTTTTCCATGTGGTCAAGCGCCGACATCGGATGATTACTCCATACTCGCTCTTGCTTCACGGTCGAAAAGACAACGTGCAGGCTCTGCACAATAGAGCGAATTTTATAACAGTTATCACCGGTCCTTAGGGTGATTAGTTGCCGAAGTCATGTGGGATAAGTTTGATAGTTTTCGGGCGCTGAACGTATTAAGTAGAGCGGTGCAGGGGAGAGTAGGCAGAGTCTGAAAACTGTTGATATTTAGACTGATCTGTTGTGTCAGAGTATTCGTAAAGTCGTCGCCCACAAAAAAGCCGATGCAGTGCATCGGCTTTTTATATTCGGCGTAAACCGCGAGTAGCGATTACACGTTGAAACGGAAGTGCATCACATCGCCATCTTTAACGATGTATTCCTTACCTTCCAAACGCCACTTACCTGCTTCCTTGGCACCGGCTTCACCCTTGAACTGGATGAAGTCGTTGTAGGCGATCACTTCGGCGCGGATAAAGCCTTTTTCGAAGTCAGTGTGGATCACACCGGCGGCCTGTGGTGCGGTGGCACCGACCTTGACGGTCCAGGCGCGGACTTCTTCAACACCGGCGGTGAAGTAGGTCTGCAGGTTGAGCATCTCGTAGCCGGCGCGGATTACGCGGTTCAGGCCCGGTTCTTCCAGACCCAGGGCCTCAAGGAACATGTCCTTTTCTTCGCCGTCATCGAGCTCGGCGATTTCCGCTTCGATCTTGTTGCACACCGGAACAACGATGGCGCCTTCTTCGTCGGCGATGGCCTTGACCACATCCAGCAGTGGGTTGTTCTCGAAGCCGTCTTCAGCGACGTTTGCGATGTACATCACAGGCTTGGTGGTCAGCAGGTGGAAGCCCTTGATCACAGCCTTCTCATCGACACCCATGTTCTTCATCAGGCTGCGTGCCGGCTTGCCTTCGGTGAAGTGAGCGATCAACTGCTCCAGCAGGCCTTTCTGGACCACGGCGTCCTTGTCGCCACCCTTGGCGTTGCGCGCGACTTTCTGAAGTTGCTTCTCGCAGCTGTCGAGGTCGGCGAAGATCAGTTCCAGGTCGATGATCTCGATGTCGCGTTTCGGGTCGACACTGTTGGAGACGTGAATCACGTTCTCGTCTTCAAAGCAGCGGACCACGTGGGCGATGGCATCGGTTTCACGGATGTTGGCCAGGAACTTGTTGCCCAGGCCTTCACCTTTCGACGCGCCGGCAACCAGGCCAGCGATGTCGACGAATTCCATGGTGGTCGGCAGGATGCGTTTTGGATTGACGATGGCCGCCAGGGCGTCCAGGCGTGGATCCGGCATCGGCACGATACCGCTGTTGGGCTCGATGGTGCAGAAGGGGAAGTTCTCCGCCGCAATACCGGACTTGGTCAGGGCGTTGAACAGGGTGGATTTGCCGACGTTGGGCAGGCCGACGATGCCGCAATTGAATCCCATGGTGTTTCCCCTCGGTAAGAGTCAGGCCTTCTGGCTGTGCAGGTTTTTCATCGCGCGGTTCCATTCACCGGCGAAGATATCCGGCAGCACGCCGAGGGCAAAGTCGATGCTGGCATCGAGTTTTTCCTGTTCGGCGCGTGGCGCACGACCCAGGACGAAATTTGAAACCATACTGGCAACGCCTGGGTGGCCAATGCCGAGCCGCAGGCGGTAGAAGTTATTCTGATTGCCCAACTGCGCAATGATGTCGCGCAGGCCGTTGTGCCCGCCATGCCCGCCGCCCAGCTTGAGCTTGGCAACACCGGGTGGCAGGTCCAGTTCGTCATGGGCCACCAGGATTTCCTCGGGTTTGATCCGGAAGAAGCCCGCAAGCGCCGCGACAGCCTGGCCGCTGCGGTTCATGTAGGTGGTGGGAATCAGTAGACGAACATCCTGACCCAGGTGCGAAAAGCGCCCGGTCAGGCCAAAATATTTGCGATCAGCCACTAGGTTCACACCTTGGGCGTGGGCGATGCGCTCAACAAAAAGGGCCCCCGCGTTATGCCGGGTCTGTTCGTATTCGGCGCCTGGATTTCCCAGGCCAACGATCAGTTTAATGGCAGTCACGACAGGGGCCCTTCCTTTGGAGTTGTGGATAACATCGCCGCAACCGGTGTGCGGCGAAAGTGGACGACAGAAGCTATTTACTCAAGAGTAAACGCCGCGTTATCGCCCGCTTTCTCGCTACGTTCCGGTCCGCGATGTTTCCTCAAGCTCCGGCAATACAGAGTGAATTACTCTGCAGCGCCTTCTTCAGCTTCTGGAGCAACGCGTGGAGCGTGAACGTTGGCAACAGCTTTGTCATCACCGTGAGCCAGTGCGACAAACTCAACGCCTTTAGGGGCTTTGAGGTCGGACAGGTGAACGATAGCGCCGATTTCCAGAGCCGACAGGTCGACTTCGATGAACTCAGGCAGGTCTTTCGGCAGGCAGGTCACTTCGATTTCGTTCAGGACGTGCGAGATCTCGCCGCCTTTCTTGACCGGAGCGTCTTCACCAACAAAGTGCACAGGCACGATGGCGGTCAGTTTCTGGCCAGCTACAACGCGAACGAAGTCAGCGTGCATGATGAACTGCTTGGACGGGTGACGCTGCATCGCTTTAACGATGACGTTCTGCTTGGTGCCGTCGACGTTCAGCTCGATAACGTGGCTGTAGGCAGCTTCGTTTTCGAACAGCTTGGCGATTTCCTTGGCCAGGATGGTCACGGATTCAGCAGGCTTGTTACCACCGTATACAACGGCTGGGATGTTGGCGGCGTGACGCAGGCGGCGGCTCGCACCTTTCCCCAGGTCAGTACGCGCTTGAGCGTTCAGAGTAAAGTCAGTCATTTTGTATCTCCAAAATAGCCATCATCGAGGGGCGTTTGCGACCAGCGCCGTACTCGACATGGGCAAAAAAGCCCCGCCCCAACAGAATGTCGGGGCGGGGCGCTTTTCGTCAGTGAGATGTGCCGAAGGTTTGACCCTTAGCGGAACATCGCGCTGATCGATTCTTCATTGCTGATGCGGCGGACCGCCTCGGCAACGACCGGTGCGATATCCAGTTGACGGATACGCGCACAGGCTTGAGCGGCGGCGGACAACGGGATGGTGTTTGTCACCACCAGTTCGTCCAACACGGAATTCTCGATGTTCTCGATCGCTCGGCCCGACAGCACAGGGTGTGTGCAGTAGGCGAAGACTTTAGCCGCACCGTGCTCTTTCAAGGCTTTCGCCGCGTGGCACAGGGTGCCGGCAGTGTCGACCATGTCATCAACCAGAATACAGGTACGCCCTTCGACATCACCGATGATATGCATCACTTCAGAGTGATTGGCTTTCTCACGGCGTTTGTCGATGATCCCGAGGTCCACGCCCAAGGATTTGGCAACAGCCCGTGCACGCACGACGCCACCAATGTCCGGGGACACGATCATCAGGTTTTCAAAGCGCTGGTCTTCGATGTCATCCACCAATACGGGGGAGCCGTAGATGTTATCTACCGGAATATCGAAGAACCCCTGGATTTGGTCAGCGTGCAGGTCAACCGTGAGAACACGGTCGATACCTACCACGGTCAGCATGTCAGCGACGACTTTCGCGCTGATAGCCACACGTGCGGAACGCGGACGGCGATCCTGACGGGCATAACCAAAGTAAGGGATTACAGCTGTGATTCGAGTCGCTGAGGAGCGGCGGAAGGCATCAGCCATCACGACGAGTTCCATCAGGTTATCGTTGGTCGGAGCGCAAGTCGGCTGAATAATGAAGACGTCTTTACCGCGAACGTTTTCATTGATCTCGGCTGTGATTTCGCCGTCGGAGAACTTACCGACAGAGATGTCACCGAGAGGGATATGCAGCTGACGTACAACACGCCGAGCCAGATCGGGGTTAGCATTCCCCGTAAAGACCATCATCTTGGACACGCGCAGTACCTAGAGGCTGAGGGTAACCTGGATGAGTATAGAAAATGGCAGGGGCGGCTGGATTCGAACCAACGCATGGCAGGATCAAAACCTGCTGCCTTACCGCTTGGCGACGCCCCTGTATCTGTTGCAACGAGTGCCTAACACTCGGTTCCTTTAGAGCAGACTTTGCAGCTTGCGATGCAACATCGAAACGTTGCTTCCTTTTGCTACAAACCCTGTAAGGGTCTCTGTAAGAAGGGCCGAGACTTTATCAGCTTCAGCTTTGCTTGGGAAGCCCCCAAACACACAACTTCCAGTTCCGGTTAATTTTGCTTCGGTAAATTTACCTAGCAAATTCAAAGCGTTACGTACCTCTGGATAACGCCTTGCTACAACCGGTAAGCAGTCATTTCGACTGTTTCCCTTGGGAACGGGGCGCACTTTAATGGGAGAAGAGTTACGTGTCAACAACGGATCTGAAAAAATTTCTGCTGTACTTACAGATACTTGCGGCACAAGCACGACATACCAAGGCTCTTCGGGGTATTCCGGGCTGAGTTTCTCCCCCACGCCCTCGGCGAAAGCCGCGTGCCCACGCACGAAAACCGGGACGTCGGCGCCCAGTGTCAGGCCCAGCGCGGCCAGGCGATCATCGTCCCAACCCAGTTGCCACAAGTGATTGAGACCCAGCAAGGTGGTCGCGGCATTCGAGCTGCCGCCGCCGATACCACCGCCCATGGGCAAAATTTTATCGATCCAGATATCGATGCCTAGCCCGCATCCGGATTGTTCCTGAAGTTTTTTCGCCGCCTTCACGATGAGGTTGCTGTCGTGAGGCACGCCTTCGAATTCGGTATGCAGCTTGATCACGCCATCGTCGCGCACGGCGAAGGTCAGTTCATCTCCGTAGTCGAGGAATTGAAACAGCGTCTGCAGCTCGTGGTAACCGTCTTCACGGCGACCGAGGATGTGCAGCATCAGATTGAGTTTTGCCGGGGAGGGCAGGGTCAGTGTTTGTACAGTCACGTTATTGCCCCAGTTTGCGCGGTTGCCAGTCCTTGATCACCAGCGTGACGTCAAGGTCGGGACCGTGCAGCTTGATGCGTTCAGGCAGCGAATAACCGCTTTGCTCTACGTAGCTCAAATACTCCACCTGCCAGCCGTCCTGTTCCAACGTGGCCAGGCGGCTGTCACCGTTGAGGCTCAGGCGACTCTTGCTGTCAGGCGCGGGCAGGCCGCGTACCCACCAGACCAGATGAGACACCGGCAGCTTCCAGCCAATCTGTTGTTCCAGCAACGTTTCCGGCGAAGTCGCTTCATAACGGCCCTGATTGGCCACTTCAAGACTGACTTGCCCCGGGCGACCGGTCAGGCGTGCCGCGCCACGGCCCAGCGGGCCGGACAGGCGAATATCGTAGTAGTCCTGGCGTTGCAGCCAGAACAAGGTGCCGCTGCCGGAATCCTTCGGCGCGCGAACCCCCACTTTGCCTTCGATTTGCCAGCCGTCGATGCTGCTGAGCTGATCCTTGTGCTGCTTCCATTGCGCCGGGTTGCCCTGGCCTTCAACGGATTCGCGGCTGCCTATGCCCGCGCAACCGGCGAGCAGGGCGATGAAGCTGAAAATAACTACGTGGCGCAAGAACATAAGCTTAAAGGGTCTCGGATCCGGTCAGGCGCTTGATGGTGCCGCGCAGGATGGGGCTTTCGGGTTGTTCCTTGAGGAATTTTTCCCAGACTTGTCGTGCTTCACGCTGTTTGCCGTTGGCCCATAGCACTTCGCCCAGGTGAGCAGCGACTTCCTGGTCGGGGAAGCGCTCCAGCGCCTGGCGCAGCAAGCGTTCGGCTTCGTCCAGGTTGCCCAGGCGGTAATTCACCCAGCCCAGGCTGTCGAGTACGGCCGGGTCTTCCGGGTTGAGCTTGTGGGCTTGTTCGATCAACACCTTGGCTTCGGCGTAACGCGTGGTGCGGTCGGACAGCGTGTAACCCAAGGCGTTGAGGGCCATGGCGTTGTCTGGGTCGCGCTTGATGATCAGGCGCAGGTCTTTTTCCATCTGGGCCAGGTCATTGCGTTTTTCCGCCTGCATAGCACGGGTATACAGCAGGTTCAAATCGTCGGGGAATTGCAACAAGGCTTGTTGCAGCAGTTTCCAGGCACGTTCCCCCTGATTGTTGGCCGACAAGGTCTCAGCCTGGATCAGGTACAGCTGGATCGCATAGTCCGGCTCGGCATCGCGCGCCGCAGCCAGGCGTTTTTCCGCCTCATCGGTGCGACCGTTGCTCATCAGGATATCGGCCTGGCGCAACTGGGCGGGCAGGTAGTCATTGCCTGGACCGACCTGGGCGTATTCGAGCAGGGCGGCCTGCGGGTCGTTGCGCTCCTCGGCGATACGGCCAAGGTTCAGGTGCGCCGAATCCACATGGCTTTCGCGTTGGATCAGCTCTTCCAGGTAACCCTTGGCCTCGTCCCAGGCCTTGGCTTCCAGGCACACCAGCGCCAGGGAGTAGCGCAATTCGTCATCGTCCGGGTATTGCTGGACCAGGCTGGCGAACTGCACTTTGGCGTCCTCCATGCGGTCCTGCTCCACCAACATGCGCGCGTAGGTCAGACGCAGGCGCTTGTCTTCCGGATACTTCTTGATGCTTTTTTCCAGCAGCGGAATCGCTTCCTTGCCGCGATTGAGATTCTGCAGCAGGCGCGCGCGCAGCAGGATAGGCGCGATTTCGCCTTCTTCCGGCGGATTCTGCTCGAGCAGCTTCAGCGCTGCGTCAGCTTCGTCATCCTGTTGCAGCAGCAAGGCCTTGCCAAAAATCAGCTGGCTGTTCTTCGGGTGTTTTTGCAGCAGGCGGTCGAAGCTCTTCATCAAACCGTTGCGCGTGTCCTGGTCAGTGTCGGCCGCCGACAACGCGAGAAAGTCGAAATGGGTGTCGCCCTTGCCCTGCAGGACCTTCTCCATATAGACCATGGAGTCGTCATAGCGCCCGGCGCGTGCCAGTTGAACGGCCGCCGCGCGTTGTGCTTCCAGGTCGTCCGGTGCGTTCTTCGCCCAGATCAGCGAGGTGTCCAGCGCAGCCTGGTCGGCGCCCAGGTACTCGGCGATGCGGAACGCGCGCTCGGAAATCCCCGGATCCTGGGTGTTGATGGCCTGGGTCACGTAGTTGTCCAGCGCAATGTCGAAACGATTGCGCTGGCCGGCGAGTTCCGCGGTCAGCAGGCTGTACACCGTTTCTTCACTGAACGAGGAATAAACCTTGGGCTTTTCAGGGGCGGGGGTGCTGTCTTCCACCGGCGGCGTACCGTCCGGCGACACGGGTGCCATGGCCTGGCAGCCGCTGAGGAAGACAAAAGCAAGGAGCAACGCGGAAGATCTATTCATATAGGAAGAGGACGACTAACCTGCGGTCGGATCATCATGACACAAGCCTTCGGCCAAACATAACCGAGTCTCAACGGGTGCCTTTATAGACACAAGGCATTAGGACAATAGCTTACGGTGGTTGTTCTGAATCTTTCGAAGTAGGACAATTGTCGGCTTCCCGACATCATCAGCGATATTGAATGGCCTTCCTCGCACTCGGTATTAACCACAAGACTGCCTCCGTAGACGTGCGCGAGCGCGTGGCGTTTACGCCAGAGCAGTTGGTTGAGGCCCTGCAGCAGCTCTGCCGGCTCACCGACAGTCGCGAAGCTGCGATCCTTTCGACCTGCAATCGCAGCGAGCTTTATATAGAGCAGGAACATCTTTCAGCGGATGTGGTACTGCGCTGGCTGGCCGATTACCACCATTTAAGCCTCGACGACCTGCGCGCGAGCGCTTATGTGCACGAAGAGGATGCGGCAGTTCGTCACATGATGCGTGTGGCATCCGGTCTCGATTCGCTAGTGTTGGGCGAGCCGCAGATCCTCGGCCAGATGAAATCCGCCTACGCCGTGGCGCGTGAGGCTGGTACCGTCGGCCCGCTGCTGGGCCGGCTGTTCCAGGCGACGTTCAATTCCGCCAAGCAAGTGCGCACCGATACGGCCATCGGTGAAAACCCGGTGTCCGTGGCGTTTGCTGCCGTCAGCCTGGCCAAACAGATTTTCAGTGACTTGCAGCGCAGCCAGGCCCTGCTGATCGGCGCCGGTGAGACCATCACCCTGGTCGCCCGTCACCTGCACGATCTGGGCGTGAAGCGCATTGTTGTCGCCAACCGCACCCTGGAGCGTGCGAGCATCCTTGCCGAGCAGTTCGGCGCGCATGCCGTGTTGCTGGCGGATATCCCGGCCGAACTGGTGCGCAGCGATATCGTCATCAGCTCCACCGCCAGCCAGTTGCCGATTCTTGGCAAGGGCGCGGTCGAGAGCGCGTTGAAGCTGCGCAAGCACAAACCGATCTTTATGGTGGATATCGCCGTTCCTCGGGATATCGAACCCGAAGTCGGCGAGTTGGACGACGTTTACCTCTATAGCGTCGACGATCTGCACGAAGTGGTCGCCGAAAACCTCAAGAGCCGTCAAGGCGCCGCCCAGGCGGCTGAAGAGATGGTCAGCACGGGCGCCGAAGATTTCATGGTGCGCCTGCGTGAATTGGCGGCGGTGGATGTGCTCAAGGCGTATCGTCAGCAGGGCGAACGCCTGCGCGACGAGGAGTTGATCAAGGCCCAGCGTTTGCTGGCCAACGGCAGCAGCGCCGAAGAAGTGCTGATGCAACTGGCGCGCGGTCTCACCAACAAGCTGCTCCACGCGCCCAGCGTACAATTAAAAAAGCTTACCGCCGAAGGCCGCCTCGATGCGCTGGCCATGGCCCAGGAACTCTTTGCCCTCGGTGAGGGCGCGTCAGATAGCTCTTCGGATAAAAAACCGCAATGAAAGCGTCACTGCTCAATAAACTGGACGTGCTCCAGGACCGTTTCGAAGAACTGACCGCCTTGCTCGGCGATGGCGAAGTCATCTCTGATCAGACCAAATTCCGCACGTATTCCAAGGAGTACGCGGAAGTTGAGCCGATTGTGACCACCTATGGGCAGTGGCTTAAAACCCAGGCCGACCTCGAAGGCGCCCAGGCGCTGCTCAAGGATAGCGATCCGGACATGCGTGAAATGGCCGTGGAAGAAGTCCGCGAAGCCAAGGAAAAGCTGGCTGCGCTGGAAGGCGACCTGCAACGCATGCTGCTGCCGAAGGACCCGAACGACGGGCGCAACGTATTCCTCGAAATCCGTGCCGGCACTGGCGGCGACGAAGCAGCGATCTTCTCCGGCGACCTGTTCCGTATGTATTCGCGGTATGCCGAGCGCCGCGGCTGGCGGGTAGAAATCCTGTCCGAGAACGAAGGCGAGCACGGCGGCTATAAAGAAGTCATCGCGCGGGTTGAAGGCGATAACGTCTACGGCAAGCTCAAGTTCGAGTCCGGCGCACACCGCGTACAACGCGTGCCGGCGACCGAGTCCCAGGGCCGAATCCACACGTCCGCTTGCACCGTGGCCGTGCTGCCCGAGCCGGACGAGCAGGAAGCCATCGAGATCAACCCGGCCGACTTGCGCGTCGACACCTACCGCTCGTCGGGCGCTGGCGGTCAGCACGTCAACAAGACCGACTCCGCCATCCGCATCACTCACTTGCCGTCGGGCATCGTGGTGGAGTGCCAGGAAGAGCGTTCCCAGCACAAGAACCGTGCGCGGGCCATGTCCTGGCTGTCGGCCAAGCTCAACGACCAGCAGACCAGCGCCGCCGCCAACGCGATTGCCAGCGAGCGCAAGCTGTTGGTGGGCTCGGGCGACCGCTCCGAGCGCATCCGCACCTACAACTTTGCCCAGGGCCGGGTCACCGACCACCGGGTCAACCTCACGCTTTACTCCCTGGACGAGATTCTCGCCGGTGGCGTAGACGCCGTAATCGAGCCATTGCTCGCCGAATACCAGGCGGATCAACTCGCGGCGATAGGTGAATAAATGACCATCATCGCCAGCCTGCTGCGCGCCGCTGACCTTCCGGATTCGCCCACTGCGCGTCTGGATGCCGAATTGTTGTTGGCGGCGGCTCTGGGCAAGTCGCGCAGCTACTTGCACACTTGGCCCGAGAAAATCGTCACCAGTGAAGACGCGCTGACTTTTGCCAGCTACCTGCAACGTCGTCGTGGCGGTGAGCCGGTGGCGTATATCCTCGGCCAGCAAGGTTTCTGGAAGCTGGACCTAGAGGTCGCGCCCCACACGCTGATTCCGCGTCCGGACACTGAATTGCTGGTGGAAGCTGCCCTGGAATTGTTACCGGCCACCCCCGCCAAGGTCCTCGACCTGGGCACCGGCAGCGGTGCCATCGCCTTGGCCCTGGCCAGCGAGCGCCCTGCCTGGCAAGTCACCGCCGTCGACCGAGTGTTGGAAGCGGTGGCACTGGCCGAGCGCAATCGCCAGCGCCTGCACCTTAACAACGCAATGGTGCTGAACAGCCATTGGTTCAGCGCGCTGCAAGGTCATACCTATGATCTGATCATTAGCAACCCGCCTTACATTGCCGCCAATGATCCGCACCTGGCGGCGGGCGATGTGCGTTTTGAGCCGGCTAGCGCATTGGTGGCCGGTCATGATGGTTTGGACGACTTGCGCTTGATCATCAAACAAGCCCCCGCCCACCTTAATGCCGGTGGCCGGCTGTTGCTGGAGCATGGTTACGACCAGGCGCCGGCCGTGCGCGACCTGCTGTTGAGTGAAGGCTTTGAAGAGGTTCACAGCCGCATCGACCTCGGCGGCCACGAGCGCATCACCCTAGGGCGCCGGCCGTGCTGACCGATCAGGAGCTGTTGCGCTATAGCCGACAGATTCTGTTGCAACATGTCGACATTGACGGCCAATTGCGCCTGAAAAACGGCCGTGCCTTGATCGTCGGTCTCGGTGGCCTGGGCGCGCCCGTTGCGCTGTACCTGGCGGCGGCGGGCGTGGGCGAACTGCATCTGGCGGACTTCGACACCGTCGACCTGACCAACCTGCAACGCCAGATCATCCATGACACCGACAGCGTCGGGCAGACCAAAGTCGATTCGGCCCTGCGCCGCCTGACGGCCATCAACCCCGAAATCACGTTGATTGCCCACCGCACCGCGCTGGATGCCGATTCACTGGCGGCAGCGGTCGAAGCGGTGGACGTGGTGCTCGATTGCAGCGACAACTTCTCCACCCGCGAAGCGGTCAACGCGGCTTGCGTCGCGGCGGGCAAACCCTTGATCAGCGGTGCCGCCATTCGCCTTGAAGGGCAACTGTCGGTGTTCGACCCGCGCCGCGAAGAGAGCCCGTGTTACCACTGTTTATACGGGCACGGCAGCGATATCGAACTCACCTGCAGCGAAGCTGGCGTAATCGGCCCGTTGGTGGGGATGGTCGGTAGCCTGCAAGCTTTGGAAGCCTTGAAACTGCTGGCCGGTTTCGGCGAGCCGCTGGTGGGTCGCCTGTTGCTTATCGATGCCTTGACCACGCGCTTTCGCGAGTTGCGCGTCAAACGTGACCCCGGCTGCAGCGTGTGCGGGACGCAACATGGGTAAGGGGGCGCCGATCGGTGTGTTCGACTCCGGTATCGGCGGATTGACCGTGCTGGAGGAAATCCATCAACTGCTGCCCCACGAATCACTGCTGTACGTGGCCGATTGCGGGCACATCCCCTATGGCGAGAAAAGCCCGGCGTTTATCCTCGAGCGTTCTCGGCGGGTGGCAGCGTTTTTCCGGGAGCAGGGCGCCAAGGCGTTCGTGATTGCCTGTAATACCGCCACCGTCGCCGCTGTCGCCGACCTGCGCCTGGATTTTCCTGACTGGCCACTGGTAGGCATGGAGCCGGCAGTAAAACCTGCAGCCGCGGCCACTCGCAGTGGCGTCGTCGGGGTGCTTGCCACCACCGGCACGCTGCAAAGCGCCAAGTTCGCTGCGTTGCTCGACCGTTTCGCCACCGATGTGAAGGTCATCACCCAGCCGTGCCCGGGCTTGGTCGAGCTGATTGAAAGCGGTGACCTGACCAGCCCAGCCCTGCGCCAGATGTTGCAGGGTTACGTCGAACCACTGCTCAGCGCCGGATGCGACACCATCATCCTCGGTTGCACCCACTATCCCTTCCTCAAGCCACTCCTGGCGCAGATGCTGCCCCCCAGCATTATTCTCATCGACACCGGTGCCGCCGTGGCCCGCCAGCTCAAGCGCTTGCTGGGCGAGCGCGAGTTGCTGGCCGACGGCAATCCAGAACCTGCGCAGTTCTGGACCAGCGGCGATGTGTATCACTTAAGAAATATCCTACCGACACTATGGAAATATCCGGGCGATGTGCGAAGCTTCGCTTCGTGAAAAATTCGTGAAATATCGGCGTTATAAGCTGGAACTTCTGACTACACGCCAGCTTCTATAGCCAGATTGCCTGTAAAAAATTCTATAACTTCGTTTGGAAAGGATGTTTCTTATGAAGCGCTTGTTCTGTTTGGCCGCGATTGCGGCCGCTGTAGTGGGGCACTCTGTTTCGGCACAGGCTGCTGGCCTGGAATTTGGTGTGGGGGGCACCAGCGATTCGACCATGACCTATCGGCTGGGACTGACATCGGACTGGGACAAAAGCTGGTGGCAGAGCGATACCGGTCGACTGACCGGTTACTGGAGCGGTGCCTACACTTATTGGGATGGCGACAAGCGCGCCAGCGCCAGCAGCCTGTCGTTCTCGCCAGTTTTTGTGTATGAGTTTGCCGGCGAATCGGTGAAGCCTTACATCGAGGCTGGGATCGGGGTGGCGGTGTTCTCGCGCACCAAGCTGGAAGACAACAACATCGGCCAGGCCTTCCAGTTCGAAGACCGCCTGGGCTTTGGCCTGCGCTTCGCGGGTGGGCATGAGGTGGGCATTCGTGCCACGCATTATTCCAATGCGGGCATCAGCAGCAATAACGATGGGGTAGAGAGCTACTCGTTGCACTACACCTTGCCGCTGTAACACCGGAGAACCCTTGTGGGAGCGGGCTTGCTCGCGAAAGCGGTGTAACAGTCGCTACATGTTTGACTGACACACCGCGTTCGCGAGCAAGCCCGCTCCCACATTTAGAGCTCCACTCACCAGACGATCAGCGGTAGGCCGTTGCGATCCCTTCGCGTTCGGTCAGGCACTCCGGTGCCCCCATCTCGAACTCCCGGCAGATCAGCGGGCGTCGCTCGTAGATCGTGCACATCATCGTGTCCCGATCCAGCGCCGCGCACCAGCCGTCGTCCAGGCGCAGCATCACTTCGCCGCCCCAGTCATCAGTGTCGATATAGCGCTCCGGCACGCCGGTGTCGGTGATCAGCATGACTTCCAGCTGGCAGCAGCAAGCCGCGCAGGTCGAGCAGGTGACCGCGGATTCGGTGATTTGGGTGTGAGGGATGTTGGTCATAGGCGCGCAGTGTAAGGCAAGCGGGTGACGCAGGTGTGAAACGACTGACAGACGTCAGCGCGCCAACCGATGCAACCCCACAAATACCAAGGCCCACAGCAGCGCCAGCGTCGCCATCGTGGGGGCGAGGCCATAACCAAACTGCACCCCCGCCAATTGGCTGCCGGCGTAGTAGGAAAGCGGGCCGCCGAATGCCCCTAGTACCGCCGCACGCCACCAGGGGCGGGCGCTCCAGGCCAGGCAATGGCGCAACGTCGTCGCCAGCAACGCCCACAACAGGATCAACCAGAAGGGAATCAGCGGGCCCGGCTCGGTGAACTGAAACACGCCCAGCGTGCGCAACGCAGTGTCCAATAGCGTACCCACGACAGTAACAATGAGGATCAGCCTGGCGTCTGCGGCCCACGAACTTATCCACAACAGATGAACGGCCAGCACCGCCAGCCCAACGAATAACCATGCACTGTCACCGCCGATTACGCAGGCAAACCAGCCGCACTGAAAGAGCGCGGCGTTGGCCAGGGTCTTAAGCACTGAAGCGACCGAGCAGCGGCGGGTTGATCGCCGAAGGTTTGGCCAGCAGCAATTGCGCCGTGCCGATGGTGCGCTCCATGAAGCCACCCTCGCAGTAACACAGGTAAAACTCCCACAGGCGCAGGAAATACTCGTCGTAGCCCAGTTCGGCGAGGCGACCGTGGGCGCGGCGAAAATTCTCATGCCACAGGCGCAGGGTTCGCGCGTAATGCAGGCCAAAATCCTCCATGTGCAGCAGGTTCATATCGGTATCGCGGCTGACGATGTGCAGCATGTTCTGCACGCAGGGCAGGGCGCCGCCGGGGAAAATGTAGCGCTGGATAAAATCCACGCTGCGCTTGGCCTGTTCAAAGCGTTGCTCACGAATGGTGATGGCTTGCAGCAACATCAGGCCGTCGCTCTTGAGCAAGTGCGCGCACTGTTTGAAGTAGGTCGGCAGAAAGCGATGGCCCACCGCCTCGATCATCTCAATCGACACCAACTTGTCGTACTGGCCAGTAAGGTCGCGGTAATCCTGCAACAGCAGCGTGACCTGCTCTTGCAAGCCCAGGGCTGCGATGCGTTTTTCGGTGTAGGCGAACTGTTCCTTGGACAACGTCGTGGTGGTGACCTTGCAGCCATAATGCTGCGCCGCGTACAGCGCCATGCTGCCCCAGCCGGTGCCGATCTCCAGCAGGTGGTCGCCGGGCTTGAGGGCGAGTTTCTGACAGATGCGCTCCAGCTTGTTCAATTGCGCCTGTTCCAGAGTGTCGTCGGCGGTCAGGAATTGAGCCGCCGAGTACATCATGGTCGGGTCGAGGAATTCCTCGAACAGGTCATTGCCCAGGTCGTAGTGGGCGGCGATGTTCTTCTGCGAGCCCTTGCGCGTATTGCGGTTGAGCCAGTGCAGGCCCTGAGTGAAGGGACGTGCCAGGCGTGCCAGGCCGCCTTCCATCGCGTCGAGTACGTCGAGGTTGCTGACCATCACGCGAACCACTGCGGTGAGGTCCGGGCTGCTCCAGTAACCGTGGATAAATGCCTCGCCGGCACCGATGGAACCGTTGGCCGCCACCAGGCCCCACACGGCTGAATCAAGGATCTGGATTTCGCCCAGCAGGTGCGCTTCGCGTGCGCCGAAGACTTGCCGCTCGCCGTCTTCGATCACCACCAACTGACCATGGCGCAATTGGCTGAGTTGACGCAGCACGGCTTTGCGCAGCAGCGCGGCAGTCATGCCGTTGACGTTCAGGCGATGGGTCTTGACCGATAAACTAGGGGATTTCATGGCGGCGATCCTTGGTGTACCCGACTGCAGTGCGAGAGGCGCCATCGGCGGCCCGGTGGGAAAAAATCGGTGTGCGTTTGAGCAACAGGCGCAGGGCCTGCCAATAGATCGCGAGACACGTCTTGGCGGTCATCCACGGAAAGCGCCATAGGTAGCGGTGCAGGCTGGCACGGTTGAGCGTCTCTTTTTGCAGGCTCAAGGTGGCGTCGAAGACTTTCAATTCGCCTTGCCAGTCAGCCATGTGCACGCCGAGTTTGGCGGCGGGCGGGCTGAAGCTCATGCGGTATTCCAAGTCGCGCGGCAAGAACGGCGACACATGGAAGGCCTTGGCCACGGCGAAATGCTGGTGCTCATCCGTGCCCAGGGCCAGGGCCGGCAGCACGTAGTGATATCGCTCACGCCACGGGGTGTTGGTCACTTCACACAGGATCGCGGCCAGACGTCCGTCGGCCTCGAAGCAGTAGAAGAAACTCACGGGGTTAAAAGCCAGGCCCCAACTGCGGGCCTGGGTCAGTAGGCAGATAACGCCCTGGGGTGTACGCCCCAGTGCCTTGCCGACTTCCTGGCGCACGGCATCGCTCAAGCTGATGCCGGTGCGCGTCAATTCACGCAGATAGTCCTGCTGGCGAAAACCGAAGGGCGCCAGGCGGCTACGCCCGGCCAGGGGCGAAAGGCCAAGCACTTCGTGTTCTTCGCTCAAATCCAGGTACAGCAAGCCGATGCGGTAGCGAAAGGCATGGGCCTTGGGCGCAAACCGGCGATGGGCAATCCAGCCGCTGTACAGTGCGCTGTTCACAGGGTTTCCCCAAAGGCTTGGGCCACGTGCAGCGCGCTGACCACGCCGTCTTCGTGAAAACCGTTGGCCCAGTAGGCGCCGCAATAAAAGGTATTGCGCACGCCGGATATTTCTTCCCGACGCCCTTGAGCGGCCACCGCCGCCAGGCTGTATTGCGGGTGGGCGTAGGTGTAGCGGGCAAGCACTTTCAGCGGGTTGATCATCGTCGTCTGGTTGAGGCTGACGCAAAAGGTGGTGGCGCTGTCGATGCCTTGCAGGATGTTCATGTCATAGGTCACTGCCGCCTGCTTCTGCGCAGTGCCGCTGAGCCGGTAGTTCCAGCTGGCCCAGGCCAGTTTGCGATCGGGCAGCAGGCGAGTGTCGGTGTGCAGCACCACGTCGTTGTCGGCGTAGGGCAGGGCACCCAGGATGTCTTGTTCGGCCTGGCTCGGGTCGGCCAATAACGCCAGGGCCTGGTCGCTGTGGCAGGCGAAGACCACGCGATCAAATGCCTCGCTGCCGGCCGGGCTGTGGATAACCACGCCATCGTCGGTGCGCTCGACGTTATGCACAGGGCAATTGAGGCGGATCTGTTCACGAAAGCTGCGGGTCAGCGGTTCGATGTAGCGGCTGGACCCCCCCTCGATCACGCACCATTGTGGGCGGTTGCTCACCGACAGCAAACCGTGGTTCTTGAAGAAACGCACGAAGAACTGCAGGGGGAAACCTAGCATGTCGGCCAGCGACATCGACCAGATCGCCGCGCCCATCGGTACGATGTAATGGCGGATAAACCGCTCGCCGTAACCGTTGGCGTCGAGGTAGTCGCCCAGGGTCATCTCGGCGCTGATGCGCTGTTCCTGCAGGTCGAGCGGCGCCTGGCGATTGAAGCGCAAGATGTCACGCAGCATGCCCCAGAACCTCGGCGACAAAATATTGCGGCGCTGGGCAAACAAGCTGTTGAGGTTATTACCGTTGTATTCGAACCGAGTGTGCTCGTCGCACACCGAAAAGCTCATCTCGGTAGGCTTGTACGTTACCCCGATCTGCCCCAACAGGCGGATGAAGTTGGGGTACGTCCAGTCGTTGAATACGATGAAGCCCGTGTCCACCGCATAGCTTTGGCCCTCGACGGTCACGTTGACCGTGTGGGTATGCCCGCCGATGCGGTCGCCCGCTTCGAACAGCGTGATCTCATGCCGGCGGCTGAGCAGGTAGGCGCTGGTCAGCCCTGCAATGCCGCTGCCGATGATGGCGATCTTCACAGGTCGTCCTTCTTCGGCGGCTGGCTGCGCAACATGCGCTTGCCAATGACCAATTGTGCGCGGTTGGGCAGTTTCGACAGTGGCCAGAGAGCGGCGATGAACAACGCGGGGAAGGCAATTTCCAGCGGACGCTTTTCCAATTTATTGAAGATGTGTTTGGCGGCTTTGTCCGCCGGCCAACTGAGTGGCATCGGGAAATCATTGCGTTCGGTCAACGGCGTGTCGACGAAACCCGGACTGATCACCGTGACGTCGATGTTTTCCGGCGACAGGCTGATGCGCAATGATTCGAACAGGTAGCGCAGGCCGGCCTTCGACGCGCCGTAGGCTTCGGCGCGTGGCATCGGCAGGTAGGTCACGGCGCTGGCGACACCCACCAAGTGCGGCGTTTGCCCGGCGCGTAACAGCGCAAGGGCGGCTTCGATGCAATAACTGCTGGCCAGCAGGTTGGTGCGCACGACGTGCTCGATGATGGACGAATCAAACTGCCGCGCGTCCACGTACTCACAGGTGCCGGCATTGAGGATCACGGTGTCCAGCGAACCCCAGGCCCCCCCGATATGTTCGCCGATCTCACGCACGGTCTGGCTGTTGGTCAGATCGCCCGCCACCACCAGCACCTGGCCGGGATAACGTTGCGCGAGCGCTTCCAAAGGCCCTTTGGTGCGCGAGCTGAGCGCCACGTGGGCGCCGCTGTTGAGCAGCTCCACGGCCAATGCGGCCCCGATGCCACTGCTGGCGCCGGTCAGCCAATAACGGCGGGGCGATGTACTGCTCATCCCATTCTCCTTTTCAGCCAACTGATGACGCGGCCCAGTACGGGCAAGTGTTCGTACAGCAGGGCACCGGCATCGAAGTAATCGCGATGGCGGTACACCTTGTCACGCCACATCAGGTGCGAGCAGCCTTCCACGCGGATGACGTTGCCGTCCGCCAGGCGCGGGTGGCAGAAACTCATTTCCCAGCGCAGGTAACCTTCGCCTTCGGCCACCTGGTCGAAGCCGTGGAAGTCGAAGCGCAGTTGGCTGACGTTGCTGTACAGCTCTGCGAAGTAACGGTGCATGGCGGGCAGACCGTGTACTTCGTGCAGCGGGTCGGCAAAGGCGATGTCCTGGCTGTACAGGTTGTCGAGCAAATGCAGATTGTGCTTGTCCAGCGTGGCGAAGGCCTGGGCGAAGCGGCGCAGGAAGTCACTCATGTTCGCCTCCGACAGCTTGGCGCGAAGGCAGGCTGCGGAAGGCGGCCAGGGCGCGTTCGCGGGACTTTTTCAAGTCGACAATCGAACGCGGGTAGTCGGCCACGCCGAACAAGCCGCCGACGGCTTCGGGGTTGTGCACTTCTTTTTTATTCAGTGCGGCCAATTCCGGCAGCCAGTGCTTGATGAAAATGCCCTCGCTATCGAATTTCTCCGACTGGCTCAATGGGCTGAAAATCCGGAAGTACGGTGCCGAGTCGGTGCCGGTGGATGAGCTCCACTGCCAGCCGCCGTTATTGGCGGCGAGGTCGCCATCGATCAGGTGGCGCATGAAGAAACGCTCACCTTCGCGCCAGTCGATCAGCAGGTTCTTGGTCAGAAACATCGCCACCACCATGCGCAGGCGGTTGTGCATCCAGCCGGTTTCCAGCAGTTGGCGCATGGCCGCGTCGATGATTGGCAAGCCGGTGCGCGCTTCCTGCCAGGCGGCGAGGTCCTTGGGCGCATTGCGCCAGGCCACGGCTTCGGTTTCGGGGCGGAAAGCGCGGTGACGAGAAACCCGTGGGTAACCCACCAGGATGTGCTTGTAGAACTCACGCCAGAGCAACTCGTTGATCCAGGTGATGGCGCCCATGTCGCCACTTTCAAACTCGCCGCCATTAGTTTGCAGTGCGGCATGCAGGCACTGACGCGGCGAAACTACACCCGCCGCAAGGTAGGCGGACAACTGGCTGGTGCCGGGCTTGGCGGGGAAGTCGCGCTCGTCTTTGTAGTAGCTGATTTGTTGATCGGCAAAGGCGTCGAGGCGGCGCCGGGCTTCGTCTTCACCGGCCGGCCAGAGGGCGCGCAGGCTATCGCTGGGTGGTTCGAAACCTTCGACCGTCTTTGGGATCGGGTCGTTGTTCAGCTTGATCGGTGCCTGGGCCTTTGGCGCTGCGACGATACGCGGCAGGGCGCTGTGCAGACGGGTGTAGCAGACCTTGCGGAATTGGCTGAACACCTGGAAATACGTGCCGGTCTTGGTCAACACGCTGCCGGGCTGGAAGAACAGTTGGTCGAGGTAGCTGTGGAAGGTCACGCCATCAGCTTCCAAGGCCTTGGACACGGCCGCGTCTCGGCGACTTTCGTGGATGCCGTATTCCTCGTTGACGTGGACTGACTCCACCGATAGCTCGCGGCACAACCTGCTCAATACGTCGGGTGCCTGATCCCAAGTGGCCGCAGTGCGAATCAACAGGGGGATGTTCAGTGCGCCCAGCGTCTTGCTCAGGTCTTGCAAGTTGCGCAGCCAAAAGTCCACTTTGCACGGCGCATCGTCATGGTCCAGCCATTGCTGCGGCGTGATCAGGTACACGGCCGCCAGCGGGCCCCGCTGGCTCGCGGCGGCCAGGGCGGTGTTGTCGTGTAGGCGCAGGTCGGTGCGCAGCCAGATCAAATGCATTTAAACAAGTCCACGCTGGATCAGTAGCTGGTGGGCCGACAACAGGTCTTCGGCGACGAACAAATCAGGAATGTCTTGGGTTAATACGGTCAACTCGGCTTGGTGGATGCATACCGTTGGTCCGACCATCAATTTTGGGCAACTGACGCCACCCAAAAGTTTTGCGAAAGCCGACAGATGGAGCGCCTTGCTCGAATACAGCAGCACCGCGCGCGGTTGCAGGTGTTCTACCGCCAGGGCCAGCTCACCGGCAGGCAGCGGCCAGTCGAATACTTCTACCGGGCAGTCGGCACTGCTGGCGAGCCAGGCGCTGAGCCACAGGTGCGGCTCCAGGGGAACGTCGGACTGGTTCACCAACAGCAACGGCGCGCCATGCAACTGACGATTGTTGTGATAAATACGCGCGCCGAACTTGCTGCGCAGCCAGGACAAGAAAAACACCCGCTCCATCTGCGCGCCGAACTGGCCTTGCCAGCGTTTTTCCAGCTCCTGCAACAGTGGCAATAACAGCTGCTCGCACAGGGTGCGCGGCGGGTATAGCGCCATGGCTTGGTTGAAAGCGTCATCCACACGGCGTTCGGCCAATTCGCTGATGGCTTGCACAAGGCTCTGGCGCAGGGTGTGCCATTCGTTTTCAACGATATCGGGAACAGTGAACGCTGAGTCGATCAGGCCTTTGACTTGACTCACCGGCACGCCGCGATTGAGCCAGGTGAGGATGGTGTGGATGCGTTGGACATGTTCGGCGTTGAACAACCGATGACCTTTAGGCGTGCGCTGGGGCACGATCAGGCCATAGCGGCGCTCCCACGCGCGCAGGGTCACGGCGTTGACGCCGGTCTGGCGCGCCACTTCGCGGATCGGCAGCCAGCCGTCTTCGAGGGCTTGGGTGATGTCTTCGCCGGGGTCGTCTTGCAGGACAGCTTTCATGGTCTAGATCGCATTTCGCAGGCTGAGGTTTTCCGGGTGCGGCTGCAGGTAGGCCTGCTGCGCGATGTAGCGGTCCGGGTGTTGGCGAAAGTGGTGCTTGAGCAGAGTCAGTGGCACCACCAGCGGCACGATGCCTTGGCGGTACTGGCCGATGAGGGTTTGCATTTCCTGCTTGTCGTCGGTACTGATGACTTGTTTGAGGTAACCACTGATGTGTTGCAGCACGTTGGTATGGGTGCCACGGGTGGCGCATTGGCTCAGGCCGGTCATCAAGTCGCTGAAGTAACAGGTGGCCAGTTCATCGAGGTGGGTCTCTTTGGTCATGCTGCCCAGCAGGTGCCCGAGGCTTTTGTAGTGCGCCGGGCTATGGGCCATCAACAGGTATTTGTAGCGTGAATGAAAGGCCAGCAGCCGGTGGCGGGTCAGGCCTTCGGCCAGCAGCTGTTGCCAATCGGCGTAGACGAAAACGCGGGTCAGGAAGTTTTCTCGCAGCACCGGGTCATTCAATCGACCGTCTTCTTCCACTGGCAGATTGGGGTGACGCGCACAAAACGCTTGGGCGTAGATACCACGCCCGCCGCCGTCGACCGGGGTGCCGTTGTCGCGGTACACCTTGACCCGCTCCAGTCCGCACGACGGCGACTTCTGCATGAAGATGTAGCCGCACAGGTCGGTGTGCTCCGACGCCATCTGCCGGCCGTAATCGTCCAGTGGCTGAGTGACGTTCAGTTCGCGGTGTACCGTGCCGACGGCTTGCGGGTGGGCCGGGTCGCCCACCAGGCGGATCGGTTCGCGTGGAATGCCCAGGCCGATGGCGACCTCCGGGCACAGCGGCACGAAGTCGAAATAGTCGGCGAGAGTCTGGCTGCACAGCAGGGATTGTTTATGGCCGCCGTTGAAGCGCACGTTCTCGCCCAATAGGCAGGCACTGATGCCGATCTTCGGTTTGGTGGTGCTGGACATAAGCGAACCCCTGCACGATTCCTGTACAAAATTAAAGTCTTGTACAACTAAATCTCATCATAGGTTCGATGCTGTACAAGTCAAATTATTTGTACAAGTTTTTTGCAGGTCAGCTATTTCCAGCCGATTTTCCAGGCGTCATCGTTTTGCAGGGTTTGCCAGGCGCAGCGTTCGGTGCGACGGGTCATGACGGCTTGCAGTTCGATTTCCAGCACGACGCCTTCTTCATCCCGAAACAGTTCGGTGACCAAGAAGTGTTTTTCTTTGTTGCGAGGCTGAGCTGCTGTCCATTTCGACAGCAGCAGTTTTGCAGGATTGATGCGGTTCATTGCAGGTGTTCGATCAAGCGTCTCGCGGCTTCCTGGCCACTGAGCCAAGCCCCTTCGACCCGGCCCGAAAGGCACCAGTCGCCACATACATAAAGGCCCAGGTCGGCATCGGCCAGCACGCCGAATTCATGGCTATTGGACGGTCGAGCATAGAGCCAGCGGTGCGCCAAGCTGAAAGAGGGCGCGGGCATGGCGCTGTGCAGCAGTTCGGCGAAGGCGCCATGCAGATGCTCGATCACCGCTTCCTTGGGCAGGTCCAGGTGGGCCTTGCTCCATGTGCTGGTGGCGTGCAGTACCCACGTGTCGAGGTGGGTGTCACGCCCCGGTTTGCTGCGGTTGCGCGCCAGCCAATCGAGGGGGCTGTCTTGCACGAAACAGCCTTCCATCGGCGTATCCAGAGGCTTTTCGAAGGCCAGGGCGATGGCCCAGGTTGGGTCCATCTTCACGCCGGCGGCGGCACTGGCCAACTTGGGCGCTGCAGCCAGCAGGGCGGTTGCCTGGGGCGCTGGGGTGGCGATGATCACGTGGCTGAACGGGCCGTGGTTTTCGCCGTCGGCGTCCAGCAGGTTCCAGTGTTGTTTGCCTTGAAACACCTCGGTGATGCGGCACCCGAACTCCACCGGCAGGTCGTCGAGCAGGGCGCGGGTGATGGCGCTCATGCGCGGCGTGCCGACCCAGCGGATCTGTTCATCGGGGGAGGGGGTGAGTTGGCCGGACTTGAAGTTGTACAGCTGGGGTTTCCATTGCTCGGCCCAGCCATTGCTTTGCCAGCGTTGCACTTCGTTGACGAAGCGCCGGTCGCGGGCGGTGAAATATTGTGCGCCCATGTCCAGGGAGCCGGCATCGCTACGCTTGCTGGACATGCGGCCACCGCTGCCACGGCTTTTATCGAAGAGTTGTACAACGTGCCCCGCGTCTCGTAACGCTCGGGCGGCGGAAAGACCGGCGATGCCGGTGCCGATGATCGCGATGGGAACAGTCATAGGGGGCCTCGTTTTACCGTTGGGTACAGACTACGCCGACACCAATAGCTGTACAATATTGTTTTTTGGTATAAGTTTTGGCTTACCTGTTCTTACGGCGTGACCTATGGTTAAAGCAGAGGCTTAATCCAATGTTACGCCCGTTCAAATTGATCCCTGCTTATAAAATAGACTAGCGATGGGCGGCGAACGTTACATGAGGAACATCCCATGCACATTTTGCTGACCGGCGGTACTGGCCTGATCGGCCGCCAACTCTGCCAGCACTGGCTCGCGCAGGGTCATAGGCTGACGGTGTGGAGCCGTCATCCGGAACAGGTTGCCATGCGATGCGGTGCTCAAGTCGCGGGCGTCGAACACCTGCAACAGGTTGTCGGTCCGGTGGATGCGGTCATTAACCTGGCGGGTGCGCCGATCGCTGACCGCCCGTGGACTCACAAGCGCAAGGCGCTGTTGTGGAGCAGCCGCATCAGCCTTACAGAAACTTTGCTGGCGTGGCTTGAAGGCCTGGAACAAAAACCAGCGGTGTTGATTTCCGGTTCGGCGGTGGGCTGGTACGGCGACGGCGGCGAACGCGAAATGACCGAAGCCAGCGGCCCGGTGCAGGACGATTTCCCCAGCCAGTTGTGCATCGCCTGGGAAGAAACCGCCCTACGCGCTGAAGCGTTAGGGATTCGCGTGGTGTTGGTGCGGACCGGTTTGGTGTTGTCAGCCGAGGGCGGCTTTTTGTCGCGGCTGTTGCTGCCTTTCAAACTGGCGCTGGGCGGGCCTATCGGCAATGGTCGGCAGTGGATGCCGTGGGTGCATATCAAGGATCAAATCGCCCTGATTGATTTTCTTCTGCACAAGCCTGATGCCAGTGGTCCTTATAATGCTTGCGCGCCACACCCGGTGCGCAATCGCGAGTTTGCGAAAACCCTCGGCCAGGTGTTGCACCGCCCGGCGTTCATGCCGATGCCGGCCTTTGCATTGAAGGTGGGCCTGGGCGAATTGTCCGGCCTGCTGTTGGGCGGGCAGAAGGCGGTGCCCGAGCGCTTGTTGGCCGCCGGTTACACTTTCCAGTTCACTGAGTTGCGCGCGGCTCTGGATGACTTGTCCAGCCGCCTCTAGAGATAGGATGTTGCATGACGGATCACGCGTTGTTACTGGTCAACCTGGGCTCGCCAAAGTCCACTTCGGTGGCCGATGTGCGCAGCTACCTTAATCAGTTCCTGATGGACCCTTATGTGATCGACCTGCCGTGGCCGGTGCGGCGCTTGCTGGTGTCGCTGATCCTGATCAAGCGTCCCGAGCAGTCGGCCCACGCCTACGCCTCCATCTGGTGGGATGAGGGTTCGCCGTTGGTGGTGCTCAGTCGCCGCCTGCAACAGCAGATGACTGCGCAGTGGACCCAAGGCCCGGTGGAATTGGCGATGCGCTACGGCGAACCGTCCATTGAAAGCGTGCTGACGCGCCTCGCCGCCCAGGGCATCCGCAAAGTCACCCTGGCGCCGCTGTACCCGCAGTTCGCCGACAGCACTGTGACCACGGTGATTGAAGAGGCCAAGCGGGTTGTACGTGATAAGAAGCTGAGCGTGCAGTTCTCGATCTTGCCGCCGTTCTACGACCAGCCGGAATACCTCGACGCGCTCGCGGCGAGTGTCCGCTCCTATGTGGAGCAGGATTACGATCACCTGCTGCTGAGTTTCCACGGCCTGCCAGAGCGTCATCTGACCAAACTCGACCCGACAGGCCAGCATTGCTTCAAGGAAGCCGACTGCTGCAAGAACGCCTCGCCTGAGGTGTTGAAAACCTGCTACCGCGCGCAATGTTTCAGCGTCGCCCGCGATTTTGCTGAACGACTGGGCTTGCCGGAAGATAAATGGTCGGTGGCGTTCCAGTCACGCCTGGGCCGCGCCAAATGGATCGAACCCTACACCGAAGCGCGCCTGGAAGCCCTGGCTAAGCAAGGCGTGAAAAAGCTGCTGGTGATGTGCCCGGCGTTTGTCGCCGACTGCATCGAGACTCTGGAGGAAATCGGCGATCGTGGGCTCGAGCAGTTCCGCGAGGCTGGGGGGGAAGAGTTGGTATTGGTGCCGTGCCTGAATGATGACCCGCAGTGGGCGAAGGCACTGACCACCCTTTGCGAACGGGCACCGCAATCATTGTAGGAGCGAGCTTGCTCGCGAAGGACGTCAACGATAACGCAGCGCTTCTGAGTTAACGTCGCGCTCTCAGGGTCTTCGCGAGCAAGCTCGCTCCTACAGGGAGGCGTTTAGAGCTTTAGGGTCAAGCTGAGGGTGAGATTGCGCGGCTCTCCGGGATTGATCCAATAACTGCTGTACGACCGCTCGTAGTACTTCTCATCGAACAGGTTGTTGAGGTTCAGCCCCACGGTGACGTTGTCCGTAGCCTTGTAATGGGCCAGCAGATCAACGGTGTGATAGGCCGGCAACTCAAAGTTCGTGCCGGCCTCCCCTGAACGATCGCCCACATACGTGAACGCCGCGCCCAGGTCCGAGCCGCGCAACGCGCCATCCTGGAACTCATACACCCCCAACAGACTGCCGCTGCGCTTGGCCACGCCAAGGATGCGGCTGCCGGCCGGAATGGCTTTATCGCCTTTGGTCACTTCAGCGTCGATGTAGGCAAATGCACCAATCACCCGTACGGCATCGGTCACTTGCCCGGTCAGTTGCAGGTCAAAACCCTGGCTGCGCGCCTTGCCCACGGCACGGTTGAGATTGGTGGCCGGGTCCAGGGTCAGTACGTTTTCCTTTTCGATATGGAAGGCGGCGAGGGTGGCGCTGAGGCGGTCGTCGAACAGCTCGCTCTTGATTCCCACTTCATAGCCCACGCCTTCTTCGGGCTTGAAGGATTTGTTGTTGGCGTCCAGGCCGCTGTTGGGCTTGAACGACGTTGAGGCATTGGCGAACACCCCGACTTGCGGTGTGAGCTGATAGAGCAGGCCGGCGCGTTGGGTAAAGGCGTCGTGGGTCTGCTTGCTCTTGGCGTGGTTGCGCGTGAAGTCGTCGATGCTCTGCTCGAAATGTTCGAAGCGCGCACCGGCCATACCGCGCAGGCGGTCGGTGAAGATGATTTGGTCTTGCAGGTTCAGCGCGTGGCTTTTGGTCTGTTCGAAGAAGTCAGTACCGGAGCGCGCGCCGTTGGGTTTGGGCTTGCCGTAGACCGGATTGTAGATGTCGATGGGGTAGCGGCTACCGCCAATCGCAGTGACGCGTTCTTTCTTGCGGTAGTCCTCGTATTCGGTGCCGATCAGCAACTCGTGCTGCCAACTGCCGATATCGAACATTCCCCGCAGTTCAAGCTGGGTGATGCTGTCGTGCCAACCCGTGGAGCGTTCGCGGTAGCGGCGGTCGATGGTGTGGCCGTCGGCATTCAGCGCGCGGTTTTCCGAGGCGTCGCCCCACAGGCTGCCTTGCTTGTAGTGGCTGGCCAGACGCAGTTTCCATGCGTCATTGAGGTGGTGTTCCAGGGTCGCCTGAATGCGGTTGTTGTGGTTGTCGATATCGCCATCGTTGGGTTCGCCGAGGAAGGTGGAGCGGGATACGCCGGGGGCGTCGACAATGCCACGGTCGAAGGTGGAGCTGTGGCGTACGAATTCGCTTTCCACCAGCAGGCTGGTGTCCGGGTCCAATTGCCAACTGAACGAAGGCGCGACGAATACCCGCTTGCTTTGCACGTGGTCGCGGAAGCTGTGGTTGTCTTCTACCGCCAAGTTGACCCGAGTCAGCACCTTGCCTTCGCTGTCCAGCGGGGTGTTGACGTCAATGGCCGTGCGATAACGGTCCCAACTGCCGGCGCTGGTTTGCAGGGTGGTGAAGGCTTCAGGCTGGGGCTTCTTGGTGACGATATTCACCGTGCCGCCAGGATCGCCACGGCCATACAGGCTGGCGGCGGGTCCTTTGAGCACTTCGATGCGCTCGATGTTCGCCGCGTCCGGTGTGCTCGGGTAGCCACGGTTAGCGCTGAAGCCGTCCTGATAGAACTCCGACGTGGTAAAGCCGCGCACGCTGTATTCGTAGAGTGTCAGGCCACCGAAGTTGTTCTGCTTGGACACGCCGCCGGCAAACTCCAGGGCGCGCTCCACGTTGCTGCTGCCCAGGTCTTTGAGCACCGTGGCGGGAATTACGCTGATGGACTGTGGGATGTCGCGAATGGCGGTGTCGGTCTTTGTCGCGCTGGCCGAACGGGTGGCGCGGTAGCCTTTGACGGGCCCGGTTGTGGACTCATAGGCCTCGGTGGTGACGCTGATGGCGTCGAGTTCCAGGGTGTTTTCTTCGGCGTAGGCGGGGTCGAGCAGCAAACCCAGGGCCAGGCCAGCCAAGGGGGCAATTCTTCGAGACGGCATGATAGAGTGTTCCAATAGCGATATTGAAACAATATAACATGACCGATGAGAATGAATTGCTTTGAAATATAAGCTTACAGGTGCCCGCGTACGAGCACCTGTGAGTGACGGGTTATTCCTCTTCCTTGACCGGCGCAGGCGGCGGACGCAGCCCGATTTCCGCCAGCAACTTGATCTCTTTGCCGTTGCGCATCACCTGGATCGCCACCTTGTCGGTCGGCTTGATCCGCGCCACCTGGTTCATCGACTTACGGCCATCGCCGGCCGGTTCGCCATTGATGCTGAGGATCACATCGCCCAGTTGCAGGCCGGCTTTCTGCGCCGGGCCGTCGCGGAAGATCCCAGCGACCACGATGCCTGGGCGTCCGGTCAAGCCAAACGACTCGGCCAGCTCCTTGGTCAACGGTTGCACTTCAATCCCCAGCCAGCCGCGGATTACCTGGCCGTGCTCGATGATCGACTTCATCACTTCCATCGCCAGTTTCACCGGGATCGCAAAGCCGATGCCCTGTGAGCCGCCGGACTTGGAGAAAATCGCCGTGTTGATACCGGTCAGGTTGCCATTGGCATCCACCAGCGCACCGCCGGAATTACCTGGGTTGATCGCCGCGTCGGTCTGAATGAAGTCTTCGTAGCTGTTGAGGCCCAACTGATTACGCCCGGTGGCGCTGATGATGCCCATGGTCACGGTCTGGCCCACGCCGAACGGGTTGCCGATGGCCAGTGCCACATCACCGACGCGCAAACCATCGGAACGACCGAGGGTGATGGACGGCAGGCTTTTCAGGTCGATCTTCAGTACCGCGAGGTCGGTTTCCGGGTCGCTGCCCACCACGCGGGCCAGGGTTTCGCGGCCGTCACGCAGGGCCACCACAATCTGGTCGGCGCCTGTGGTCACGTGGTTGTTGGTGAGGATGTAGCCTTCGGGGCTCATGATCACGCCCGAACCCAAGCTGGATTCCATGCGCCGCTGCTTGGGCCCGTTGTCGCCGAAGTAGCGGCGGAACTGCGGGTCTTCAAACAGCGGGTGCGCCGGTTTGTTGATGACCTTGGTCGTGTACAGGTTGACCACCGCCGGGGCGGCGATGGTGACCGCGTCGGCATAAGTCACCGGGCCTTGCACCACCGCGCTGGTCTGCGGTGCCTGTTGCAGGTTCACATCCAGGCTGGGCAGGCCCACCAACTCGGGGTAACGCTGAATAATCAGCATCGCGATCAGCACGCCAGCCAACAATGGCCATCCAAAAAAACGCAGCGCCTTGAGCATCAAGTAAGTCCTGACAGGTTGCAGGGGGCGAGAGAGCGCCCATAATGTCGCGCATTATACGAGGCTGCGACGCCTGCGAACGGGATATTTAGGAGTCTTTTATGGCCGTCCCCCTTACCACCCTCGTCGAGGAAGCGGACCGCTACCTTGGCAGCGCTAAAATTGCCGACTATTGCCCCAATGGCCTGCAGGTCGAGGGCCGCCCTCAAGTGATGCGCATCGTCAGCGGCGTGACCGCAAGCCAGGCCTTGCTGGATGCTGCCGTCGAAGCCCAGGCCGATTTGATCCTGGTGCACCACGGCTATTTCTGGAAAGGCGAGAACCCCTGCATCACAGGGATGAAGCAGCGTCGCCTCAAGACGCTGCTCAAGCACGACATCAGCCTGTTGGCCTACCATCTGCCGTTGGACTTGCATCCCGACGTCGGTAATAACGTGCAACTTGCCCGTCAGTTGGATATCACGGTCGAAGGCCCGCTGGACCCGAGCAACCCCAAGATCGTCGGACTGGTTGGCTCCCTCGCCGAGCCCCTGTCGCCCCGTGATTTCGCCCGCCGTGTGCAGGAGGTCATGGGCCGTGAACCGCTGCTGATCGAAGGCAGCGAAATGATCCGCCGTGTCGGCTGGTGCACCGGCGGTGGTCAGGGCTATATCGACGACGCGATTGCGGCCGGTGTCGACCTGTACCTGAGCGGTGAAGCCTCCGAGCAAACTTTTCACAGCGCCCGCGAAAACGACATCAGCTTCATCGCCGCCGGCCACCACGCCACCGAGCGCTACGGCGTACAGGCCCTGGGCGATTACCTGGCGCGGCGCTTTGCCCTGGAGCATCTGTTCATCGATTGCCCCAACCCGATTTGAGGGCCAAACCTGGAGGTATATTCATATACCGTTTCGATCTAGATGGCTCCCTGAATAGAAGCAGGTGCTGTGCTAGCATGCCCCGCTCGAACACGGCCCGCTGGCCGTCCATAAGATCGTTTTTCCGTGAGTAACCATGGTCGACAAACTGACGCATCTGAAACAGCTGGAGGCGGAAAGCATCCACATCATCCGCGAGGTCGCCGCCGAGTTCGACAACCCGGTGATGCTCTACTCGATCGGTAAAGACTCCGCCGTGATGCTGCACCTGGCACGCAAGGCCTTCTTCCCGGGCAAACTGCCGTTCCCGGTGATGCACGTCGACACCCGCTGGAAATTCCAGGAGATGTACAAGTTCCGCGACAAGATGGTCAAGGAGCTGGGCCTGGACTTGATCACCCACGTGAACCCGGACGGCGTGGCGCAGGGCATCAACCCCTTCACCCACGGCAGCGCCAAGCACACCGACATCATGAAGACCGAAGGCCTCAAACAGGCCCTGGACAAGCATGGTTTCGACGCGGCCTTTGGCGGCGCCCGTCGCGATGAAGAGAAATCCCGCGCCAAAGAGCGCGTGTACTCATTCCGCGACAGCAAACACCGCTGGGACCCGAAAAACCAGCGCCCCGAGCTGTGGAACGTCTACAACGGCAACGTCAACAAGGGTGAGTCCATCCGCGTGTTCCCGCTGTCCAACTGGACCGAGCTGGACATCTGGCAGTACATCTACCTCGAAGGCATCCCGATCGTGCCGCTGTACTTCGCCGCCGAGCGTGAAGTGATCGAGAAGAACGGCACGTTGATCATGATCGACGACGACCGCATCCTCGAGCACCTGTCCGACGAAGACAAAGCCCGAATCGTCAAAAAGAAAGTACGTTTCCGTACCCTTGGCTGCTACCCGTTGACGGGCGCGGTGGAGTCCGAAGCCGAGACGCTGACGGACATCATTCAGGAAATGCTCCTGACGCGAACTTCCGAGCGCCAGGGCCGTGTCATCGACCACGATGGTGCAGGCTCGATGGAAGATAAAAAACGTCAAGGCTATTTCTAAGGGGCTGTCATGTCGCATCAATCTGATTTGATCAGCGAGGACATCCTCGCCTACCTGGGCCAGCACGAGCGCAAGGAAATGTTGCGCTTCCTGACCTGCGGCAACGTCGACGACGGCAAGAGCACCCTGATCGGGCGCCTGCTGCACGACTCCAAGATGATCTACGAAGATCACCTGGAAGCCATCACCCGCGATTCGAAGAAGTCCGGCACCACCGGCGATGATATCGACCTGGCACTGCTGGTCGACGGCCTGCAGGCCGAGCGTGAGCAAGGCATCACCATCGACGTTGCCTACCGCTACTTCTCCACCGCCAAACGCAAATTCATCATCGCCGACACCCCCGGCCATGAGCAGTACACCCGCAACATGGCCACCGGTGCCTCCACCTGTGACCTGGCGATCATCCTGATTGACGCGCGTTATGGCGTGCAGACCCAGACCCGTCGCCACAGCTTTATCGCCTCGTTGCTGGGCATCAAGCATATCGTGGTGGCCGTCAACAAGATGGACATCAATGGCTTCGACCAGAGCGTATTCGAGCAGATCAAGGCCGATTACCTGAAGTTCGCCGACGGTATCGCTTTCAAGCCGAGCACGCTGGCGTTCGTGCCGATGTCGGCGCTCAAGGGCGACAACGTGGTCAACAAGAGTGAGCGTTCGCCTTGGTACACCGGGCAGTCGCTGATGGAGATCCTCGAAACCGTCGAGATCGCCAACGACCGCAACTACACCGACCTGCGTTTCCCGGTGCAGTACGTCAACCGTCCGAACCTGAACTTCCGTGGTTTTGCCGGCACCTTGGCCAGCGGCATCGTGCACAAGGGCGACGAAGTCGTGGTGCTGCCGTCGGGCAAGAGCAGCCGCGTCAAATCCATCGTCACCTTTGAAGGTGAGCTGGAACACGCTGGCCCAGGCCAGGCCGTGACCCTGACCATGGAAGACGAGATCGACATCTCCCGTGGCGACCTGCTGGTACACGCCGACAACGTGCCGCAAGTGACCGATGCCTTCGACGCCATGCTGGTGTGGATGGCGGAAGAGCCGATGCTGCCGGGCAAAAAATACGACATCAAGCGCGCCACCAGCTACGTGCCGGGTTCCATCACCAGCATCGTGCACCGCGTGGATGTGAACACCCTGGCCGAAGGCCCGGCGAGTTCGCTGCAGTTGAACGAGATCGGCCGGGTCAAGGTCAGTCTCGACGCCGCCATCGCCCTGGACGGTTACGACAGCAACCGCACCACTGGCGCGTTCATTGTCATCGACCGTTTGACCAACGGCACCGTGGCGGCGGGCATGATCATCGCGCCGCCGGTCACCCACGGCAGCTCGGCGCATCATGGCAAGCTGGCTCACGTCGCCACCGAAGAGCGCGCACTGCGCTTTGGTCAGCAACCGGCTACCGTGCTATTCAGCGGCCTGTCGGGCGCTGGCAAGAGCACCTTGGCCTACGCGGTTGAGCGCAAGCTCTTCGACATGGGCCGTGCAGTGTTCGTGCTGGATGGCCAGAACCTGCGTCACGACCTGAACAAGGGCTTGCCGCAGGACCGGGCCGGTCGTACCGAGAACTGGCGTCGTGCCGCCCATGTGGCGCGTCAGTTCAACGAAGCGGGCCTGCTGACCCTGGCTGCCTTTGTGGCACCGGACGCCGAAGGCCGTGAACAGGCCAAAGCGCTGATCGGCGCTGATCGTCTGCTGACGGTGTACGTGCAAGCGTCGCCGCTGGTGTGCGCCGAGCGTGATCCGCAGGGGCTGTACGCTGCTGGTGGGGATAACATCCCTGGCGAGTCCTTCCCGTATGACGTGCCGTTGAATGCCGATCTGGTCATCGACACCCAGGCCTTGTCGTTGGAAGAAAGCGTCAAGCAAGTGCTGGAGCTGTTGCGTCAGCGCGGCGCGATCTAACCCTCGCGGCCACAAAAAGCCCGCCACCGAGTGATCGGTGGCGGGCTTTTGCATTGTGGGTGTTGCGTCGGACGCTATCGCCGGCAAGGCTTGCGCGGATATTCCTGATGCAGCGTGTCCAGCAGCGCATCTTTCTCTTCCCACAACCGGTTGATCCAGCCCTGGAACGCCGTCCGATACTCCCCATCCTGCTCATAATTCTTGCCAATGAACGCGGCCGGGATCTGCACTTCTTCGAACTGCACCACCACGTCCTTCACATTCCCACACAGCAAATCCCAATACCCAGGACGCCCGGCCGGGTAGTGAATGGTCACGTTTACCAGTGACTTCAACTGCTCGCCCATGGCATCCAGCACAAACGCAATGCCGCCAGCCTTGGGCTTGAGCAAGTAGCGAAACGGCGAGTTCTGCTGGGCATGTTTGCCCGGCGTAAAGCGTGTGCCCTCGGCAAAGTTGAAAATACCCACCGGGTTGTCGCGAAACTTCGCACAGGTCTTGCGGGTGGTTTCCAGGTCCTTGCCTTTCTTTTCCGGGTGTTTTGCCAGGTAGGCCTTGGTGTAGCGCTTCATGAACGGAAAGCCGAGCGCCCACCACGCCAGGCCAATCACCGGCACCCAGATCAGTTCCTGCTTGAGGAAGAATTTCAGCGGGCGAATCCGGCGGTTCAGCACGTATTGCAACACCATGATGTCGACCCAGCTCTGGTGGTTGCTGGTCACCAGGTACGAGTGCTGGTAATCAAGGCCTTCAAGTCCGCTCAGGTGCCAGCGGGTGCGGCCTACCAGGTTCATCCAGCCCTTGTTGTTGGTCACCCACGCCTCATGGGTGTGGTTCATCAGCCATTCGCTGAAACGCTTGGCAAATGGCAGCGCCTTGAACAGCGCCACGATAAACAGGAACGAACACAGCAGGATCGTGTTCAGCGCCAGCAACAGCGAAGCGATCACCCCGCGCACGGTGGCAGGTAGAAAATCCAGCATTTAGATATCCATAGGTCGGTTGGCGGCTTGGATCGCGGTGAGCGCGATGGTGTACACGATGTCGTCTACCTGGGCGCCGCGCGGCAGGTCGTTGACCGGTTTGCGCAGGCCTTGCAGCATCGGCCCCAGGCTCACGCAATCAGCGCTGCGCTGCACGGCCTTGTGGGTGGTGTTGCCGGTGTTGAGGTCGGGAAACACAAATACCGTGGCCTTGCCGGCGACCTGGCTGTGGGGCGCCAACTGCCGGGCTACGTTTTCGTTGGCAGCGGCGTCGTATTGCAACGGGCCGTCGATCAGTAGCGAACTTTGCTGCTCGTGGGCAAGCAGGGTGGCTTCGCGGACTTTTTCCACTTCTTCGCCGCTGGCCGAATCGCCACTGGAATAGCTGATCATCGCCACGCGCGGGGTGATGCCGAACGCTGCGGCCGAGTCGGCGCTTTGCAGCGCAATCTCCGCCAACTCCGCCGCGCTCGGGTGCGGGTTCATCACGCAGTCGCCGTACACCAGCACCTGCTCAGGGAACAGCATGAAGAACACCGACGACACCAGCGTGCAGCCCGGCGCCGTTTTAATCAGCTGCAGGGCAGGGCGGATGGTGTTGGCGGTGGAGTGAATCACCCCGGATACCAGGCCGTCCACTTCGTCCAGCGCGAGCATCATGGTGGCGATCACCACCGTGTCTTCCAGTTGCTGCTCGGCCATCGGCGCGTTGAGGCTTTTGCTCTTGCGCAGTGCCACCATTGGCTCGACATAGCGTTGGCGAATCAGGTCCGGGTCGAGGATCTCCAGGCCTTCGGGCAGTTCGATGCCCTGTGCGCGGGCGACCGCTTCCACGTCCGCCGGTTTGGCCAGCAACACGCACCGGGCAATGCCTCGCGCCTGGCAGATGGCGGCGGCTTGCACGGTCAGTGGCTCGCTACCTTCGGGCAATACGATGCGTTTGTTGGCGGCCTGGGCACGCTGTATCAACTGGTAGCGGAACACCGCCGGCGACAGGCGCATTTCCCGTGGTGTACCGCAACGTTGGTGCAGCCAGCGCGCATCCAGATGGCTGGCGACGAAATCGGTGATGATCTCCGCGCGTTCGCGGTCATCAATCGGGATTTCCTTGTTGAGGCTGTTGAGCTGGTTCGCCGTGTCGTAGGAACCGGTGCTCACCGACAACACCGGCAGCCCGGCCTGGAATGCGCCACGGCACAATTCCATGATGCGCGGGTCGGGCAGTGTGTCGCTGGTCAGCAACAGGCCGGCCAGGGGGACGCCGTTGATCGCGGCGAGGCTGACGGCGAGGATGATGTCGTCGCGGTCGCCGGGTGTCACCACCAGTACGCCGGGCTTGAGCAGCTCCACGGTGTTGCGCATGGTACGGGCGCAGATGATGATTTTGGTCATGCGCCGGGTTTCGTAGTCGCCGGCGTTGAGGATCTGCGCGCCCATCAGGTCGGCCACGTCGCGGGTGCGCGGGGCGTTGAGTTCCGGTTGATAGGGGATGCAGCCGAGCAGGCGGAAATCGCCGCTGCGCAACAGGGGCGAATGCTCTTTGAGGCGCGCCGCAAAGGCTTCCATGCTTTCGTCGGTGCGCACCTTGTTGAGGATCACGCCGAGTACTTTCGGGTCTTTCGGGCCGCCGAACAGTTGGGCCTGCAATTCCACGCGTCCGGAGAGTTCGGTGAGCACTTCGTTTTCCGGGGCCGAGACCAGGATCACTTCCGCATCCAGGCTCTTGGCCAGGTGCAGGTTGACCCGCGCCGCATAGCTGGCGCTGCGGGTTGGCACCATGCCTTCGACGATCAGCACGTCCTTGCCCACGGCGGCTTGCTGGTACAGCGTGATGATTTCTTCGAGCAGTTCGTCGAGCTGGCCGTCGCCGAGCATGCGTTCTACGTGGGCCAGGCCCAGGGGCTGTGGCGGCTTGAGGCCGTGGGTGCGCGCTACCAGCTCGGTGGAGCGCTCGGGGCCGGTATCGCCGGGGTGCGGCTGGGCAATCGGCTTGAAGAAGCCGACTTTCAGTCCGGCCCGCTCAAGGGTGCGCACCAGCCCAAGGCTGATGGAGGTCAGACCTACACCAAAATCGGTGGGCGCGATAAAAAAAGTCTGCATGCGAATTCTCTGAAGGTGCATGGCTTCGGTGAGGTTCTATGGTTGAACGTCTACCGGGAATCAGGCGCCAAGGTTATCGTTATTCGTGTGCTCGCGCACACCAGCCGCAGGCAAAGGGCTGGCCTATTTTTTCAAGGCGTTGCGCGGGGTCGAGTACCCAGGCGCGGGATTGCCAGGGTGGCTGGTGGCGCAGGTGCTGGGTGTGGCCGCAAGAGAGCTCGGCGACCCAGTGTTGATCGTCGTCCTGGTGGAACCCGATGATGAAGGATGCCGTTGATCGGTCCCGTCTGTCCGGGTTCTGTTCGCTTTCGGGCAAATCCTTGTTTAGACTTGTCCGTTCTTCATTCTTATGCAAAAGGTCTCGCCCCATGACGATCGCCGCTAACAAGGCTGTCTCCATCGACTATACCCTGACCAACGACGCTGGTGAGGTCATCGACAGCTCCGCCGGCGGCGCGCCGCTGGTCTACCTGCAAGGCGCAGGTAACATCATCCCAGGCCTGGAGAAGGCACTGGAAGGCAAGAACGTCGGTGATGAGCTGACCGTTGCCGTAGAACCTGAAGATGCCTACGGCGAGTACTCGGCCGAACTGGTCAGCACCCTGAGCCGCAGCATGTTCGAAGGCGTTGACGAGCTGGAAGTGGGCATGCAGTTCCACGCTTCCGCGCCGGACGGCCAAATGCAGATCGTGACTATCCGTGATCTGGACGGCGACGACGTGACCGTCGACGGCAACCACCCTCTGGCTGGCCAGCGCCTGAACTTCCAAGTGAAGATCGTTGCCATCCGCGACGCCTCCCAGGAAGAAGTGGCTCATGGTCACGTCCACGGTGAAGGCGGTCATCACCATTGATCGTGGTTTGATCAATAGGTAGCAAAACGCCCCGACTGGTTCGGGGCGTTTTTTTGCCTGCATTTTTTGGTTGACCGGTTTCCAGTGGTGAGCGGGCTTTTTGTGGTGAGCGGGCTTGCCCCGCGCCGGGGCGCGAAGCGGCCCTAAAACCTGAGATTGGGTTCTGTCTGGAGGAACGCGTTGAATGTATTGGGGCTGCTGCGCAGCCCAGCGCGGGGCAAGCCCGCTCACCACAAAAAAGCCGCACATCCCGCAGGGGGGGATTTTCAGGCCCCAACAAAAATGCCCCGGACCTTTCGGTACGGGGCATTTCTTAACTGTTACGCAACCTGGGTTGCGATGCAGTTGTTACCACTTAGGCTGCAGCAGCGACGCTCAGAGCCTTGATGTGGCCATTCAGACGGCTCTTATGACGAGCGGCCTTGTTCTTGTGGATGATGCCTTTATCGGCCATGCGGTCGATAACTGGCACAGCCAGAACGTAAGCTGCTTGAGCTTTTTCAGCGTCTTTGGTGTCGATGGCTTTAACTACATTCTTGATGTAGGTACGAACCATGGAACGCAGGCTGGCGTTGTGGCTGCGACGCTTCTCAGCCTGTTTTGCACGTTTTTTGGCGGAAGGTGTGTTGGCCACCGTCGAGCTCCTCGAAAGACTTTTTAGGAAATAGCAAACAAAATAGGCCGCGAATCATGCCGATGACTTGACGTGTTGTCAAGGGCGGCTGATGCGAACTGCTGAGTGGTCGATCTGAAGAGGCGGGTGATTTATTTCCGGCGCTTGACCTGTAAACTCGCGAGCTTTGGCTCTGTGCTGTTGCAGGCGCGCAGTATCGCATAAGTAGGCGCTTTGTTCGCCTGCTCTTTATCTAAAGGCGCAAACTCTTTCAATGAATCTGCTCAAATCGTTGGCCGCCGTCAGCTCTATCACAATGATCTCCCGGGTTCTGGGGTTTGTACGCGACACGCTGCTGGCGCGCATTTTCGGCGCCAGCATGGCCACGGATGCCTTCTTTATCGCCTTTAAACTGCCCAACCTGCTGCGGCGGATCTTTGCCGAAGGTGCGTTTTCCCAGGCCTTCGTGCCGATCCTGGCCGAATACAAGACCCAGCAGGGCGAGGAAGCCACCCGCACCTTTATTGCCTATGTTTCGGGCCTGTTGACCCTGGTGTTGATGTTGGTGACCGTGCTCGGCATGCTCGCCGCCCCCTGGGTGATCTGGGCCACGGCGCCCGGTTTTGCCAATACCCCGGAAAAATTCGCGCTGACCACCGACCTGTTGCGCGTGACCTTTCCTTATATATTGCTGATCTCCCTCTCATCCCTGGCCGGGGCGATCCTCAATACCTGGAACCGTTTCTCGGTGCCGGCCTTCGTGCCGACCCTGCTGAACGTCAGCATGATTATTTTCGCGCTGTTCCTTACGCCATACTTTGATCCACCGGTGATGGCCCTGGGCTGGGCGGTACTGGCCGGCGGCCTGGCGCAATTGCTCTATCAACTACCGCACCTGAAAAAGATTGGCATGCTTGTCTTGCCGCGCCTGAACCTCAAGGACACCGGCGTATGGCGCGTGATGCGCAATATGCTGCCAGCGATCCTCGGTGTGTCGGTCAGTCAGATTTCCCTGATCATCAATACCGCGTTCGCCTCGCTGCTGGTCTCAGGCTCGGTGTCGTGGATGTACTACGCCGACCGCCTCATGGAATTGCCGTCCGGCGTGCTGGGCGTGGCGCTGGGCACGATTCTGCTGCCAACCCTGGCGCGCACTTACGCCAGCAAGGATCGCCAGGAGTATTCGCGCATCCTCGATTGGGGGTTGCGCCTGTGCTTTGTGCTGGTGCTGCCATGTGCGCTGGCGCTGGGGATCCTGGCCGAACCGTTGACCGTGTCGCTGTTTCAATACGGTCAGTTCGATGCCCATGACGCCTTGATGACCCAGCACGCGCTGGTCGCCTATTCCGTCGGGCTGCTCGGCATCATCGTGATCAAAGTGCTGGCTCCCGGCTTCTATGCCCAGCAAAACATCCGTACGCCGGTGAAAATCGCGATATTCACGCTAATCGTCACGCAACTGCTCAACCTGGTGTTTATCGGCCCGCTGGCCCACGCCGGCCTTGCCCTGGCGATCAGTGCCGGTGCTTGCATCAACGCCGGGCTGTTGTTTTACCAATTGCGTAAGCAGCAGATGTTCCAGCCGCAGCCAGGCTGGGGCCTGTTTGCCCTCAAGTTGCTGGTGGCGGTGGCCATGATGTCGGCCGTGCTGTTGGGCCTGATGCACTTCATGCCGGCGTGGGAGGAAGGTCATATGCTGGAGCGCTTCATGCGTCTTGGCGTGTTGGTCGTCGCGGGTGTGGTGGTGTACTTCGGGATGTTGCTGCTGCAAGGCTTCCGCCTGAGGGATTTCAATCGCAAGTCCCTGGGTTAGAGAGTTTGCCGCGATAAAACGGTTGTTTTATCGATTCGATCCATTTGGCCTGTGCTGTTGCCTGTCGTCCGGGGCCGGGTGTGGTTATAATCGACCACTTTATGAGCAAGAAGCGCGTTATGCAGCTGGTTCGAGGTCTCCACAACCTGCGCCCCGAGCATCGGGGCTGCGTCGCCACTATTGGCAACTTTGACGGTGTTCACCGTGGCCACCAGGCTATCCTGGCTCGGCTGCGCGAACGCGCGGTCGAGTTGGGCGTGCCCAGCTGCGTGGTGATTTTCGAGCCACAGCCGCGGGAATACTTTACCCCCGAGACCGCGCCGGCCCGCCTGGCCCGCCTGCGGGACAAGCTGCAATTGCTGGCAGAAGAGGGCGTGGACCGTGTCCTCTGCCTGGCCTTCAACCAGCGTTTGCAAAGCCTGAGCGCCGCCGAGTTCGTCGACCGCATCCTGGTTGATGGCCTGGGCGTGCAGCATTTGGAGGTCGGTGACGACTTCCGCTTTGGTTGCGACCGCGTCGGGGATTTCGATTTCCTGCAGCATGCGGGCGTCAACCAGGGGTTTACCGTCGAAGCCGCACAAACCGTCGAACTGGACGGCCTGCGCGTGAGCAGTACCCAGGTGCGTAATGCCCTGGCCGCTGCCGACTTCGCCTTGGCCGAGCGTTTGCTCGGTCGCCCGTTCCGCATTGCCGGAAGGGTCCTGCACGGCCAGAAGCTGGCGCGCCAATTGGGCACGCCAACCGCCAACGTGCAACTCAAGCGCCGTCGTGTGCCGCTGACCGGGGTTTACCTCGTCAGCGTCGACATCGACGGCCAATCGTGGCCCGGAGTCGCCAACATAGGCGTCAGGCCCACGGTTGCAGGTGATGGCAAGGCCCACCTGGAAGTACATCTGTTGGATTTTGCCGGTGATCTGTATGACCGGCGTTTGACGGTGGTTTTCCACCAGAAGCTGCGTGAAGAGCAGCGTTTCGCCTCCCTTGAGGCGTTGAAAACGGCGATCAATGCGGATGTCGCCGCCGCCCGTGCACTAGCCGCACCTAGCGCCCATCGCTAACCGAAGAGCCTTAAATGACCGACTATAAAGCCACGCTAAACCTTCCGGACACCGCCTTCCCAATGAAGGCCGGCCTGCCACAGCGCGAACCGCAGATCCTGCAGCGCTGGGACAGTATTGGCCTGTACGGAAAGTTGCGCGAGATTGGCAAGGATCGTCCGAAATTCGTCCTGCACGACGGCCCTCCTTATGCCAATGGCACGATTCACATCGGTCATGCGCTGAACAAGATTCTCAAGGACATGATCCTGCGCTCGAAAACCCTATCGGGCTTCGACGCGCCGTATGTTCCGGGTTGGGACTGCCACGGCCTGCCGATCGAACACAAAGTCGAAGTGACCTACGGCAAGAACCTGGGCGCGGATAAAACCCGCGAACTGTGCCGTGCCTACGCCACGGAGCAAATCGAAGGGCAGAAGTCCGAATTCATCCGCCTGGGCGTGCTCGGCGAGTGGGACAACCCGTACAAGACCATGAACTTCAAGAACGAGGCCGGGGAAATCCGTGCCTTGGCCGAAATCGTCAAGGGCGGTTTCGTGTTCAAGGGCCTCAAGCCCGTGAACTGGTGCTTCGACTGTGGTTCGGCCCTGGCCGAAGCGGAAGTCGAGTACGAAGACAAGAAGTCCTCGACCATCGACGTGGCCTTCCCGATCGCCGACGAGGCCAAGCTGGCCGAGGCCTTTGGCCTGGCTTCGCTGGCCAAGCCAGCCGCCATCGTGATCTGGACCACCACCCCGTGGACCATCCCGGCCAACCAGGCGCTGAACGTGCACCCGGAATTCACCTACGCCCTGGTGGACGTCGGTGACCGCCTATTGGTGCTGGCCGAGGAAATGGTCGAGGCCTGCCTGGCCCGCTACGAGCTGCAAGGTTCGGTCATCGCCACCACCACCGGCTCCGCGCTGGAACTGATCAACTTCCGCCACCCGTTCTATGACCGTCTGTCGCCGGTGTACCTGGCTGACTACGTTGAACTGGGCTCGGGCACCGGTATCGTTCACTGCTCGCCTGCCTATGGCGTAGACGACTTTGTGATCTGCAAGAAGTACGGCCTGGTCAACGACGACATCATCAACCCGGTGCAAAGCAACGGTGTTTACGTGCCGTCGCTGGAGTTCTTCGGCGGCCAGTTCATCTTCAAGGCCGATCAGCCGATCATCGAAAAACTGCGCGAAGTCGGTGCGCTGATGCAAACCGCCACCATCCAGCACAGCTACATGCACTGCTGGCGCCACAAGACCCCGCTGATCTACCGCGCCACCGCGCAGTGGTTCATCGGCATGGACAAAGAGCCAACCAGCGGCGACACGCTGCGTGTCCGCTCGCTCAAAGCCATCGAAGACACCCAGTTCGTCCCGGCCTGGGGCCAGGCGCGCCTGCACTCGATGATCGCCAACCGTCCGGACTGGTGCATCTCCCGCCAGCGTAACTGGGGCGTGCCGATCCCGTTCTTCCTGAACAAGGAAAGCGGCGAGCTGCACCCACGTACCGTCGAACTGATGGAGCAGGTGGCCCAACGCGTTGAACAGGAAGGCATCGAGGCCTGGTTCAAGCTGGACGCCGCCGAACTGCTGGGCGACGAAGCGCCGCAGTACGACAAGATCAGCGACACCCTGGACGTGTGGTTCGACTCCGGCACCACTCACTGGCACGTGCTGCGCGGCTCGCACCCGATGGGTCACGAAACCGGTCCGCGTGCCGACCTGTACCTGGAAGGCTCGGACCAACACCGTGGCTGGTTCCACTCGTCGTTGCTGACCGGTTGCGCCATCGACAACCACGCGCCGTACCGCGAACTGCTGACTCACGGTTTTACCGTCGACGAGACGGGCCGCAAAATGTCCAAGTCGCTGAAGAACGTGATCGAGCCGAAGAAGATCAACGACACCCTGGGCGCCGACATCATGCGTCTGTGGGTTGCGTCGACCGACTATTCGGGCGAAATCGCCGTGTCGGACCAGATCCTGGCCCGCAGCGCCGATGCCTACCGCCGTATCCGCAATACCGCACGTTTCCTGCTGTCGAACCTGACCGGTTTCAACCCGGCCACCGACATCCTGGCGGCTGAGGACATGCTCGCCCTCGACCGTTGGGCCGTGGACCGTACCCTGTTGCTGCAACGCGAGTTGCAGGAAAACTACGGCGAGTATCGCTTCTGGAACGTGTACTCGAAGATCCACAACTTCTGCGTGCAGGAACTGGGTGGTTTCTACCTCGACATCATCAAGGACCGCCAGTACACCACCGGCGCCAACAGCAAGGCGCGCCGCTCGGCGCAGACCGCGCTGTTCCACATCTCCGAAGCGCTGGTGCGCTGGATCGCGCCGATCCTGGCCTTCACCGCCGACGAACTGTGGGAATACCTGCCGGGCGAGCGCAACGAGTCCGTGATGCTCAACACCTGGTACGAAGGCCTGACCGAACTGCCGGCCGACTTCGAACTGGGCCGCGAGTACTGGGAAGGCGTGATGGCCGTGAAGGTTGCGGTGAACAAGGAGCTGGAAGTGCAACGTGCGGCCAAGGCCGTCGGTGGCAACCTGCAAGCCGAAGTCACCCTGTTTGCCGAGGAAGGCCTGACCGCCGACCTGGCCAAGCTGAGCAACGAACTGCGCTTCGTGCTGATCACCTCTACCGCGAGCCTGGCGCCATTCGCCCAGGCCCCGGCGGACGCGGTCGCCACCGAAGTGCCGGGCCTCAAGCTCAAAGTGGTCAAGTCGGCCTTCCCTAAATGCGCCCGTTGCTGGCACTGCCGTGAAGATGTTGGCGTGAACCCTGAGCATCCGGAAATCTGTGGTCGTTGCGTCGACAACATCTCGGGTGCTGGTGAGGTTCGCCACTATGCCTGATACCAGTCGTTTCGGACGTCTGGGCTGGCTCGTACTGAGTCTGCTGGTCCTGGTCATCGACCAGGTCAGCAAGGCTCATTTCGAAGGCTCCCTGCAGATGTTCCAGCAGATCGTGGTGATCCCGGATTACTTCAGCTGGACCCTGGCCTACAACACTGGCGCCGCGTTCAGCTTTTTGGCGGATAGCGGCGGCTGGCAGCGCTGGCTGTTCGCCTTGATCGCCGTGGTCGTCAGTGCGGTGCTGGTGGTGTGGCTCAAGCGTCTTGGCCGTGATGACACCTGGCTGGCGATCGCCTTGGCGCTGGTATTGGGCGGTGCGCTGGGCAATCTTTACGACCGCATTGCCCTCGGCCATGTGATCGACTTTATCCTGGTGCATTGGCAGAACCGCTGGTACTTCCCGGCGTTCAACTTTGCCGACAGCGCCATCACCGTCGGTGCAATCATGCTGGCGTTGGACATGTTCAAAAGTAAGAAAACCGGAGAGACCGTCAATGACTGATCAGGTATTGGCTGAGCAACGCATCGGCCAGAACACGGAAGTCACCTTGCATTTCGCACTGCGCCTGGAGAATGGCGATACGGTCGACAGCACGTTCGACAAAGCCCCGGCCACCTTCAAGGTCGGCGATGGCAACCTGCTGCCGGGTTTCGAAGCGGCCCTGTTCGGCTTCAAGGCTGGCGACAAGCGCACCCTGCAGATCCTGCCGGAAAACGCCTTTGGCCAGCCCAACCCGCAAAACGTGCAGATCATCCCGCGTTCGCAGTTCCAGGACATGGACCTGTCGGAAGGCTTGTTGGTGATCTTCAACGATGCGGCGAATACCGAACTGCCTGGTGTGGTAAAAACCTTCGATGACGCGCAAGTGACCATCGACTTCAACCACCCGTTGGCCGGTAAAACCTTGACCTTTGATGTTGAAATCATCGACGTTAAAGCGATCTAACAGATGAAACCGGCGCCTGCGAGCGCTGGCCTGTGTAGGAGCCGGCTTGCCGGCGATGCAGACGCCTCGGTGTATCGTCGACACCGCGGTGATGTTATCGCCGGCAAGCCGGCTCCTACAGGACTCGGCGCTCGCAAGGGCCCGAGTTGATCCATTTTCTTGCCCTGCAAGACACGAGGCACAGCATGCAAATCAAACTCGCCAACCCCCGTGGCTTCTGCGCCGGCGTGGACCGGGCGATCGAAATCGTCAACCGCGCCCTGGAAGTCTTCGGGCCGCCGATTTACGTGCGTCATGAAGTCGTCCACAACAAATTCGTGGTCGAAGACCTGCGCGCGCGCGGCGCCATCTTTGTCGAAGAGCTGGACCAGGTGCCGGACGACGTCATTGTCATCTTCAGCGCCCACGGTGTTTCCCAGGCCGTGCGTACCGAAGCGGCAGGCCGTGGCCTCAAAGTCTTCGATGCGACCTGCCCGCTGGTCACCAAGGTGCATATCGAAGTGGCGCGCTACAGCCGTGACGGTCGAGAGTGCATCCTGATTGGCCATGCCGGCCACCCGGAAGTCGAAGGCACCATGGGCCAGTATGACGCCAGCAATGGCGGGGCGATTTACCTGGTGGAAGACGAAAAAGATGTCGCCAGCCTGCAGGTGCACAACCCCGAGCGCCTGGCATTCGTGACCCAGACTACCTTGTCCATGGATGACACCAGCCGCGTGATCGACGCGCTGCGCAGCCGCTTCCCGGCGATTGGCGGCCCACGCAAGGACGACATCTGCTACGCCACTCAAAACCGGCAGGACGCGGTCAAGCAACTGGCCGATGAATGCGATGTGGTTTTGGTTGTCGGCAGCCCTAACAGCTCAAACTCCAACCGCCTGCGTGAGTTGGCTGAACGCATGGCAACGCCGGCGTACCTGATCGATGGCGCCGAAGACATGCAACGCAGCTGGTTCGATGGCGTCGAGCGTATCGGTATCACGGCGGGCGCTTCGGCCCCGGAAGTGCTGGTGCGCGGCGTTATCCAGCAGTTGCATGCCTGGGGCGCCACTGGTGCCGATGAGCTGGCTGGCCGTGAAGAGAACATCACCTTCTCCATGCCCAAGGAGCTGCGGGTTCGCTCGCTGCTCTGAGTACCTGTGTGCCGGAGTAGCTCCGGCACAACGCCTGCTCGGCACGCTCGCTGCGCAGGCTGATGCGCCCGCTGGGCGCCAGTACGACCTGATACAGGCTCTGCGCCTGATCTGTGGCGCATACGTGCACGGTGCCAGCGCGAAAACCTCCTCCTGAAAACACCGGTTCGCCTAGTCCGCTGAAGCGCACCTGATTCTTGACAGGCCCATTGCCAACGATCGCCACGCCGCCATTGTCCTGGTGCTCCAGCAGTACTGGGTTGTCGTCATCCAGATAGCCGCGTCCGCTCACATCCACAATGACCCGCCAGCCCTGGCTCCAGTCGTCTTTCCGCGCATGAATCACCACCGGTTGGTTACGGGCGATGGCTTCAGTCCGGGCGTAGCGCAGGCCTGTGGCCAAGGATTGCGCGACGCCCTGTCGCTGCTGTGATTCCAGCAAACCCTTGAAGCTGGGGGTGGCCAGGCTGGCCAGGATGCCGCTCACGATCAGCCCGAGCAGCAGTTCGATCAGGGTGAAGCCTTGTTGGCGCATGTCTCGTCCGTCCTTGGATTCAGGTGAAGCACTAGGTATAGCGCCCAGTACGTTGCGCCGAATGATGGCCTTCATGTCCAAAGTATTTCCCTTTGTTCCGGGAGCAGCGCGAGCGAAAAACCGACGCTAGTCTTGGGTCGTACAGCAGATTTCTCCTGCTTTTTTCGGACCTCGACACGGATGACGACGGTAATGCTTGCTTGCCCCAACAGCGGTTTCCCCGAGGATTTTTCTAGGCGCCAAATCGGCATGACGCTGATCGAGGTGCTGGTTGCAGTGTTGATTCTCGCCATTGGCCTGCTGGGTGCGGCGGTGATCCAGCTCAATGCGCTCAAGTACACCGACAGTTCCAGGATGACCAGCCAGGCGAGTTTCATTGCCTACGACATGCTCGACCGAATCCGTGCCAATTCCGCTGTCGACTACTCCTGGGGGCGGGCCGAGCGTGATCCTGCCAGCAGTGCGTCAGCCAGCGTGCGCGACCTGGATTTGCATGATTTCGAGGCCAATATCCTCGGTTTTGCCGGGGCGAGCGCCAAAGGCTCGGTGTCGGTCAGTGCAGGCGAGGTGACGGTCAGCATCAGTTGGGACGATAGCCGGGGCGCAAACAGACCGGGTGCCCGGGAAACATTCACCCTGACCAGCCGCATCGATGATGAGTCGAGGGGCGCGCAATGAGGTGGAGTGTTAGGGGATTCAGCTTGGTGGAATTGCTACTGGCGTTGGCCATGGGCTTGGTAGTGGTGCTTGGGGTCACCCAAGTGCTGATCAGTTCCAGAGCCACTCACGCCAGCCAGCAGGCCGCCATGTTGCTGCAGGACGATGCACGGTTCTCACTGGGCAAGATGACCCAGGATATTCGCCAGGCGGGCATGTTTGGCTGTTTGGCCACGGCGTCTATCGACAATGCCCCATCCGCTTTTGATCAGCCTGTCAGTTGGAAGGCCGAGGCGGGGGTGAAGTCGCTGTCGCTGGTGACAACTGATGTCGGTCTGGAAAGTGGCAAGCCTGACTGGACCGTATTGTCCGACTGCACGGGGACCGCCCAAGCGTATGTTGGCAGTGCGCCAGCGCCTGCCCCCGGACAGATCCGCTTTGCGCTGCGCCAGATCACCTACACCTTCGAAGCCGGCCAATTGAAAGTCAGTACGCCTGCGGCGCCTGCCAAGGCCGTGCTGGTGGATAACGTGCAGGCTTTCGATATCAGCTTTGGCGTGGCTGCCAAACCTTCGTCGACGGAGGTGGCGCGTTACGACGCGAGTCCGGCGGACCTTGCCTTGATACGCAGTGTGCGCATCCTGATGACGCTGCAAGACCCAGCCGGGCGCGTGAAGGATCAAACCTACAGCGTCGTGGCGGCGCTGCGAAACCGGCTGGGGTAGGGGGGCCATGATGCTTAAAGAGCCTATTCGTCTGCGGCAGGCGGGCATGGTGCTGCTGATCAGCCTGGTGTTGTTGTTGCTGTTGTCGCTGATCGGGCTGTCATCCCAGCAAGGGGCGGTGAGCCAGCAAAAGGTCACCGCTAGCCTCTGGCACCGCAATCAGTCGCTGCAAAGCGCCGAGAGTGGCTTGCGGCGTGGTGAGTCAGTCGTAAAGCGATCATTTGCGATGCTGCCGCCTTGCCGGTCGGTTGTCACCTGCGCACCGCCGGCCGCCGCCTATTCGGTGGCTGGGGCGGGGCTGGACCCTGTTTCGGGGATCACTTGGACTGCACTGGACGGCGGTCTATACGGCATTCAATCCCTGGGACCCTCGGTGGGGCTGGCGCATTTGCCACCACGCACCGTGGCCGACGCGTATCGAGTGACGGCTGTCGGGTTGAGCGGCCAATTGCGCACGGTGCTGGAGAGCGTCTATGCGCATGTAGAAGAGGAGGGCGGCTTGCGTTTCCGGCGGGTGGCCTGGCGGCAACTTCAATAAGGAGCGTTGAAATGGGCATGGACAGCCAGGGCTTTACCCTGATTGAGTTACTGATCGCCGTGGCGATCATTGCGGTGCTGGCCGGGATTGCTTACCCCGGCTACACCAGCCATATGAAAAAAGTCTATCGCGTGGAAATCGTCGCGTTATTGACCGATCAGGCTCAGCATCTGGAGCGTTTTTATACAAGGAACGGTACTTTTATTGATGCAAGCGGCGTCAGCGAGGGCAATGATCGCTATAGAATCACCGCAGCATTGAACCCTCAGGATTTCCAGCTGGTGGCTACGCCTGGCGTCCGCTCGGTGATGACCGGCGATCTTTGCGGCGACTTCAGCCTGGCCAGTACCGGTGCGCGGACCAATCCGGGCGCGGCACCTGAAATGTCGCGCAAGCTGTGCTGGGGGCAATGATGAGGGTGCTGGATGACTGGGCGCCAAGTGCGCGTGTTCCTATTTATCGGCTGGATCAAATGATGGCAGAGCAACAGCAGGTAGTGATTGTCGGTGGCGGGGTCATCGGCTTGTTGACAGCGTTCAACCTGGCGACCCAAGGGCAAGCCGTAGTGCTGCTGGAGCGCGCGGGGTTGGGGCGGGAGTCCTCCTGGGCGGGCGGCGGTATTGTCTCGCCGCTGTATCCCTGGCGCTACAGCCCGGCCGTCACCGCACTGGCCCATTGGTCCCAAGACTTTTATCCTCAGTTGGCACAGCGCCTGTTTGCCCAGACCGGTGTCGACCCGGAGGTGCATACCACGGGCCTGTACTGGCTGGACCTGGACGACGAAGCCGAAGCCCTGGCCTGGGCTGCGCGAGAAGGCCGCCCCTTGAGCAAAGTGGATGTCTCGGCTGCCCATGATGCCGTTCCGGTGCTGGGCGGCGGGTACTCCAGCGCGGTCTACATGGCTGACGTCGCCAATGTGCGCAACCCGCGCCTGGTCAAATCCCTCAAGGCGGCACTGCTCGCGTTGCCCGGCGTGACCCTCCACGAGCAGTGTGAAGTGACCGGATTTGTTCTGGATGCGGGCAATGTCGTGGGTGTGAACACAGCTGGTGGGCCGATCTTCGGTGATCAGGTTGTACTGGCGGCCGGGGCGTGGAGTGGTGAACTGCTGGGTACTTTGGGCCTGTCGCTGCCGGTCGAGCCGGTCAAAGGCCAGATGATCCTGTACAAATGCGCCTCGGACTTCCTGTCGAGCATGGTCCTGGCCAAGGGGCGTTATGCGATCCCGCGGCGTGACGGGCACATCTTGATCGGCAGTACCCTGGAGCATGAAGGCTTCGACAAGACCCCTACCGACACGGCGCTGCAAAGCCTCAAGGCATCAGCGGTGGAGTTGATTCCCGCCTTGGCGGACGCCGAGGTGGTTGGGCACTGGGCCGGATTGCGCCCTGGTTCGCCGGAAGGCATCCCCTATATTGGCCAAGTGCCGGGCTTCAAAGGCTTGTGGCTCAACTGCGGCCATTACCGCAATGGCCTGGTGCTTGCGCCGGCATCCTGCCAGTTGTTTACCGACTTGCTGCTGGCGCGTACGCCGATCATCGACCCCGCGCCTTATGCGCCCGAAGGTCGGATCAACGCTGGATAGACTTCGGTCCTTGTTCCAGATGCGCCTGGGTGCAATACCACTCCTGGCGCGAGCTCAGGGCGCGATCCTGTGGCAGGTGTACGCCGCAGTGGGCGCAGCGCACCATCAGGGCAGCGTCAGGCTCGCTGGTACGTTGCTGCTTGGCGGCCGGGCTTTTGAATTTGCGCCAGAACCATACTGCGGCGGCAATGACGGCAATCCAGAACAATAGACGAAGCATGATGGGCAGTTTCTCGACAAGGAATGCGCCAGTTTAGCCAAGGACGTGCCAGGCGCACAGCGCAATAAATATCACCCACAAAAAAGGAGCCTCGAAAGGCTCCTTCTTGATGACGCCGGGTGCAATCAGTCGAACACACCGAAGGTCATGTAGCTGAACCACGAACGGTCCTGGTTGTTGCCCAGGGCCTGCGGCTCTTCTTCTTCGATCACGTCGCCGTTCTCGTCATGCGGCTTGAGCTCCGAAGGAATGGCGTCCTTGGCGTCCTGGTACTGCTTGATCACGTCCTGGTTGGCGCGGGTTTCGCCCGGCGGCAGCGGTGGACGGGATTCGATCAGGCCCAGGGTGTACTTGCTCAGCCACGAACGGTTGTCCGCTTCAGCAACCTGAGGCACGAACTGGCCGTCTTTCAGGCTTGGGTGATCCGGGTAGTTGAGCTTCAGGGTTTCCAGGCTGGTGCTGGCCAGCTCGTCCAGGTGCAGACGCTGGTAAGCCTCGGTCATCACCGCCAGGCCGTCACCCACAGAAGGGGTTTCCTGGAAGTTTTCTACCACATAACGACCACGGTTGGCGGCGGCTACGTAGGCCTGACGGGTCAGGTAGTAATGCGCCACGTGGATCTCGTAGGACGCCAGCAGGTTGCGCAGGTAGATCATGCGCTGCTTGGCATCCGGTGCGTAGCGGCTATTGGGGTAGCGGCTGGTCAACTGGGCGAACTCGTTGTAGGAGTCGCGGGCAGCACCCGGGTCACGCTTGGTCATGTCCAGCGGGAGGAAGCGCGCCAGCAGGCCGACGTCCTGGTCGAACGAGGTCAGGCCCTTCATGTAGTAGGCGTAGTCGACGTTCGGGTGCTGCGGATGCAGGCGGATGAAACGCTCGGCGGCGGACTTGGCAGCTTCCGGCTCGGCGTTCTTGTAGTTGGCGTAGATCAACTCGAGCTGGGCCTGGTCGGCATAGCGCCCGAACGGATAACGCGACTCCAGTGCCTTCAGCTTCGCTGTGGCGCTGGTGAAGCTATTATTGTCCAAGTCTTTCTGAGCCAGTTGGTACAACTCGACTTCGCTCAGGTTTTCGTCGACGACTTCCTTTGTTGACGAGCAAGCAGCAGTCATGGCGAGGATGGCGATCAGCAGCAGGTGTTTCACTTGCATGGCGGCTTGCGTCCCTATGACGGCCGCTGTCTTGGGCGGGGCCGTCCTGTTATGATGAGCGCCCCGTTGAAAGCCTCGGGGCAAAAGACGCCGTATTTAACCACAAGCGCGCAGCCGAAACCAAAGGCTACGCCACGCCTAGTCTGAGCATGTCCGATAAAATTGAACTTCGCGCAGAGGTGCCGTCCGAATTGGGCGGCCAACGCCTCGATCAAGTCGCCGCACAATTATTCGCTGAGCACTCGCGCTCGCGCCTTTCCGCCTGGATCAAAGACGGCCGCCTGACTGTGGATGGAGCGGTTATCCGCCCGCGAGACATAGTCCATGGCGGTGCGATTCTTGAGCTGACTGCCGAGCAGGAAGCCCAGGGAGAATGGGTCGCCCAGGACATCGAGCTGGATATCGTCTATGAAGACGACGACATCCTGGTCATCAACAAACCCGCAGGCCTGGTGGTTCACCCGGCGGCCGGGCACGCTGATGGCACCTTGCTCAATGCCCTGCTGCACCACGTGCCGGACATCATCAATGTCCCGCGCTGCGGCATCGTGCACCGTCTGGACAAGGACACCACCGGTTTGATGGTGGTGGCCAAGACCATTCAGGCGCAGACGCAGTTGGTCACACAATTGCAAAGCCGCAGCGTCAGCCGGATCTACGAGTGCATCGTGATCGGCGTGGTGGTAGCGGGTGGCAAGATCAACGCCCCAATCGGTCGCCACGGCCAGCAGCGCCAGCGTATGGCGGTGATGGAAGGCGGCAAGCAGGCCGTTAGCCACTATCGTGTGCTGGAGCGTTTCCGTTCCCACACTCACGTGCGGGTCAAGCTGGAAACCGGCCGTACCCACCAGATTCGCGTGCACATGGCGCACATCAACTTCCCGTTGGTCGGAGATCCGGCCTACGGCGGTCGCTTCCGTATTCCGCCTGCGGCCAGCCAGACCATGGTTGAATCGTTGAAAACCTTCCCGCGCCAGGCCTTGCACGCACGTTTCCTGGAGCTGGACCATCCGACGAGCGGTAAACGGATGAGCTGGGAATCGCCGCTGCCGGACGATCTGGTCTGGCTGCTGTCGCTGCTCAAGCAGGATCGCGAGGCGTTTATCGGATGAGTGACTGGCTGATTCCTGACTGGCCTGCGCCGGCTCAGGTGAAAGCCTGCGTCACCACCCGTGCGGGCGGCGTCAGCCTGACGCCGTTCGACAGCCTCAACCTGGGCGATCACGTCGAGGACAGCCTGGAGGCCGTCCTTGAGAATCGCCGTCGTCTTAGCGATGCCTTCAATATTCAGCCGGCTTGGCTGCGTCAGGTTCATGGTGTGACTGTGGTCGAAGCCGACCCAAATCGCACCGCCGAAGCGGATGGCAGTTGGACCAGCACCCCTGGCATTGCCTGCACCTCCATGACCGCCGATTGCCTGCCTGCGTTGTTCTGCAATCGCGCCGGCACCCATGTGGCGGCGGCCCATGCCGGTTGGCGTGGACTGGCGGCGGGCGTGCTGGAAGCTGCCTTTGAAAGCCTGGATACCGATCCGTGTGAAGTGCTGGTCTGGCTTGGCCCGGCGATTGGTCCGCAAGCCTTTGAAGTCGGCCCGGAAGTGCGTGAAGCCTTCATGCAGCAATTGCCGATCACCGCTGAAGCCTTCGTGCCCAGCCGTAATCCTGGCAAGTTCATGGCCGACATCTATAAGCTGGCCCGTTTGCGCCTGGCCGCACGTGGCGTCACTGCTGTTTATGGTGGGGGGTTCTGCACCGTGACCGACCCGCGCTTCTTTTCTTACCGCCGTAGCCCACGCACCGGTCGGTTTGCCTCCCTTATCTGGCTGGAACGCTAGACTCATCTGATCTGCGTCAACTGTCCGTAGCTTGAATCTCCCAGAATCCACCCCATCTATAAGGGTATCTGGCAGGTTTCTTCATTCAGGATGTTTTATAGCTCCGGCCTGCTCAAAAGGAAGGTGACTAATGCGTATAGATCGTTTAACCAGCAAATTGCAGTTGGCGTTATCTGATTCTCAATCCCTGGCGGTGGGCCTCGACCACCCAGCCATCGAGCCTGCACACTTGATGCAGGCGCTCCTGGAACAGCAAGGTGGTTCTATCAAGCCCTTGCTGATGCAGGTGGGCTTCGACGTCAACAGCCTGCGCAAGGAGTTGAGCAAGGAGCTCGACCAACTGCCGAAAATCCAAAACCCTACCGGCGACGTGAATATGTCCCAGGACTTGGCGCGCCTGCTTAACCAAGCGGACCGCTTGGCCCAGCAAAAGGGCGACCAGTTCATCTCCAGCGAACTGGTGCTGCTCGCTGCCATGGACGAAAACAGCAAGCTCGGCAAGTTGTTGCTGGGCCAGGGCGTGAGCAAGAAAGCCCTGGAAAACGCCATCAACAACCTGCGTGGCGGCGACGCGGTGAACGACCCCAACCATGAGGAGTCGCGCCAAGCCCTTGATAAATACACCGTCGACCTGACCAAGCGCGCTGAAGAAGGCAAGCTTGATCCGGTGATCGGCCGTGACGATGAAATCCGTCGCACCATCCAGGTCCTGCAACGTCGCACCAAGAACAACCCGGTGCTTATCGGTGAGCCTGGCGTGGGTAAAACCGCGATTGCCGAGGGCCTGGCCCAGCGCATCATCAATGGTGAAGTGCCGGACGGCCTCAAAGGCAAACGCCTGCTGTCCTTGGACATGGGGTCGCTGATTGCCGGCGCCAAGTTCCGTGGCGAGTTCGAAGAACGCCTGAAATCCCTGCTTAATGAACTGTCGAAGCAGGAAGGGCAGATCATTCTGTTTATAGACGAACTGCACACCATGGTCGGCGCCGGTAAAGGCGAAGGCTCCATGGATGCGGGCAACATGCTCAAGCCAGCCTTGGCGCGGGGCGAGTTGCATTGCGTCGGTGCCACGACGCTCAACGAATATCGCCAGTACATTGAAAAGGACGCGGCCCTTGAGCGTCGCTTCCAGAAAGTGCTGGTGGAAGAGCCGAGCGAAGAGGACACCATTGCGATCCTGCGTGGCCTGAAAGAGCGTTATGAGGTCCACCATAAGGTGGCGATCACTGACGGTGCGATCATTGCGGCGGCGAAATTGAGCCACCGCTATATCACTGATCGTCAGTTGCCTGACAAGGCCATCGACTTGATCGACGAAGCGGCCAGCCGCATCCGCATGGAGATCGACTCCAAGCCGGAAGTGCTCGACCGTCTGGATCGGCGCCTGATTCAACTGAAAGTTGAGTCCCAGGCCCTGAAGAAAGAAGAAGACGACGCGGCGAAAAAACGCCTGGAAAAACTCCAGGAAGAAATCGTCCGTCTGGAGCGCGAGTATTCGGACCTGGAAGAAATCTGGACCTCGGAAAAAGCCGAAGTGCAGGGCTCTGCGCAGATCCAGCAAAAGATCGAGCAGTCCCGCCAGGAGCTGGAAGCCGCGCGCCGTAAAGGCGACCTGAACCGCATGGCCGAGTTGCAGTACGGGGTGATCCCCGACCTGGAGCGCAGCCTGCAGATGGTCGACCAGCACGGCAAGCCTGAAAACCAGTTGCTGCGCAGCAAGGTGACCGAGGAAGAAATCGCCGAAGTCGTCTCGAAGTGGACCGGCATTCCGGTGTCGAAAATGCTCGAAGGCGAGCGCGACAAGCTGCTGAAGATGGAAAGCCTGTTGCACCAACGTGTGATTGGCCAGGAAGAGGCCGTGGTCGCGGTGTCCAACGCGGTACGGCGTTCGCGGGCCGGTTTGTCCGACCCGAACCGTCCGAGCGGCTCGTTCATGTTCCTCGGCCCGACCGGTGTGGGTAAGACCGAACTGTGCAAGGCCTTGGCCGAGTTCCTCTTTGATACCGAAGAGGCCATGGTGCGGATCGATATGTCCGAATTCATGGAGAAACACTCGGTGGCTCGCTTGATCGGTGCACCACCAGGCTATGTGGGCTACGAAGAGGGTGGTTACCTGACAGAAGCCGTGCGGCGCAAGCCTTACTCGGTGATCCTGCTGGATGAGGTCGAGAAGGCGCACCCGGATGTGTTCAACATCCTGCTGCAAGTGCTGGAAGATGGACGCCTGACGGACAGCCACGGGCGTACCGTGGACTTCCGCAACACGGTGATCGTGATGACCTCCAACCTGGGCTCGGCACAGATCCAGGAGTTGGTGGGTGATCGTGAAGGCCAGCGCGCTGCCGTGATGGATGCGCTGACCAGCCACTTCCGTCCGGAGTTCATCAACCGGGTCGACGAAGTGGTGATCTTCGAGCCTCTGGCACGGGATCAGATCGCCGGCATCACTGAGATCCAGTTGGGCCGCCTACGTGGGCGCCTGGCAGAGCGCGAGCTGGACCTGGTGTTGAGCGGCGAGGCGTTGGACAAGCTGATCGCGGTCGGTTACGACCCGGTGTATGGCGCACGGCCTCTGAAACGTGCGATCCAGCGCTGGATCGAGAACCCGCTGGCCCAGCTGATCCTGTCCGGCAGCTTCATGCCGGGCACCAGCGTCGAGGCGACGGTGGAAAACGACGAAATTGTCTTCCACTGATCCCCGTCTGTTGGGTAATAAGAGAAGGCCCCGCATTGCGGGGCCTTTTTTTTTCGATAGGGCGTTGAACTGTAAGGCAAAGGCTTGTAAAGTGCGCCCCGCAGCAACGTCAGCCCACGGGTTTCTTCTCCCCAAGAAGAAATCAGAAACAAGCGCAAATCATTGTCTTAAAAGCAATTTAAAGGGTTGACAGGGGTTTTTAAGATTGTAGAATAGCGCGCCTCAGAGACATGAACGTAGCGATACGGACAAGTCGAAGAGAAGGTAGTAAGCAACAACGCAGTACTTTGAAATATGTAGTTCCGTGATAGCTCAGTCGGTAGAGCAAATGACTGTTAATCATTGGGTCCCAGGTTCGAGTCCTGGTCACGGAGCCAATTTCAATATCGGGGTATAGCGCAGTCCGGTAGCGCGCCTGCTTTGGGAGCAGGATGTCGGGAGTTCGAATCCCCCTACCCCGACCATATTTGGGTCGTTAGCTCAGTTGGTAGAGCAGTTGGCTTTTAACCAATTGGTCGTAGGTTCGAATCCCACACGACCCACCATTTTTGAGACCAGTTAACGCTGGAATCGAATCTTAAGATCAGAGGCCAAAAGCGCTGATCGAAGAAGGCGACTGAAAGGTCGCCTTTTTTTTACCGGGGTATAGCGCAGTCCGGTAGCGCGCCTGCTTTGGGAGCAGGATGTCAGGAGTTCGAATCCCCTTACCCCGACCATATTAAAAATCCCCGTATCGAAAGATACGGGGATTTTTTTTGTGCACGCAAATCTGACTCACCGCAAAACGAATGTGGGAGCGGGCTTGCTCGCGAAAGCGGTGGTTCAGTGCCAGATGTACTGACTGATACACCGCTTTCGCGAGCAAGCCCGCTCCCACATTGACCAAGTCCCCTCCGGGACCTTGTTGTTAGTGCAGTTTCAGGCGCGGCTCGGTTCCACGCCCAATCTTGCTCCCCAGCATCAACATCGCCGTGCGGAAGACCCCATACAGCGCCATCTGGTGCATGCGGTACAGCGACACATAGAACATCCGCGCGAGCCAGCCTTCGAGCATCACACTGCCGGTGAGGTTGCCCATCAAGTTACCCACCGCCGAGAAGCGCGACAGCGAGATCAGCGAGCCATAGTCGGTGTACTTGTAGCTCGGCAGGTCCTTGCCCTCGATACGCAGCTTCAGCGACTTGGCCAGCAGCGATGCTTGCTGGTGAGCGGCCTGGGCCCGTGGCGGTACATTGCGGTCGGTGCCCGGTTGCGGGCAGGCGGCGCAGTCGCCAAAGGCGAAGATGTTTTCGTCGCGGGTGGTTTGCAGTGTCGGCAGTACTTGCAGTTGATTGATGCGGTTGGTTTCCAGGCCGTCGATGTCCTTGAGGAAACCAGGCGCGCGAATCCCCGCGGCCCAGACCTTGAGGCTGGCGGGAATCACCTGGCCACTGCTGGTGATCAGCGCATCGGCCGTCACTTCGCTGACCGCCGAATTGGTCAGCACCGTCACCCCAAGTTTCTCCAGGGTTTTATGCACAGGCCCGCCGATACGCTCCGGCAGGGCTGGCAGCACCCGTGGGCCGGCTTCGATCAGGGTGATGTGCATGTTTTCCGGCTTGATGCGGTCCAGGCCGTAGGCGGCCAGCTCGTGGGCGGCGTTGTGCAGTTCGGCGGCCAGCTCGACCCCGGTTGCCCCCGCGCCGACGATGGCGACGCTGATCTTTTCCACCACATCCGTCTGCCCGGCATGGGCGCGCAGGTAGTGGTTGAGCAGTTGCTGGTGGAAGCGCTCGGCCTGCTTGCGGGTGTCGAGGAACAGGCAGTGTTGCGCCGCGCCTTCGGTGCCGAAGTCATTGGTGGTGCTGCCAACAGCAATCACCAGGCTGTCGTAGCCCAGCACGCGCGCGGGCACCAGCTCACGACCTTCTTCGTCGAGGGTGGCGGCCAGCTGGATCTTCTTCTGTTCACGGTCGAGCCCGCTCATGCGCCCCAGTTGGAACTCGAAGTGGTTCCATTTGGCTTGGGCGACATAATTGAGTTCGTCTTCCGAAGAGTTCAGCGAACCGGCGGCCACTTCGTGCAGCAAGGGCTTCCAGATGTGGGTCAGGTTGGCGTCTACCAGCGTGATGCTGGCGGTGCCGCGCTTGCCCAGAGTCTTACCCAGGCGGGTAGCCAACTCCAGGCCGCCGGCGCCGCCGCCGACGATAATAATACGATGGGTCATGGGGATATCTCGCAAGGCTAAAAGAAATCGGAGCAGTTACCCCCGCGAGCGCCAGGCAGCTCATAGCGTCAGGTAACTCAAAAGTCGGCTCAGCAAGCCCAGGCCGATCACCACAACAAGCACCACACCCAGGAGCAGCCACGGCCGGAAAGGCTTGCGCTCGACTCGGTTTTGGGAGAGTTGCAGGTACTCTTCGACATGCTGTTGGTCATCGGGGTTCAGGCGGCTGGTCATAAAGGCCTCGTCAGGTAGACGTTGCAAAAGGGCGCCACGTTACAGTCCGGGGGATCAGAGGCTGATGCCCACATCGAACACTATGCTGCGGCCCAGGTTGTTGCGCAAGAAATCCGGTGCGTCGGGGTGAGCGAACAAAACCCGTGCAAAGGTCGGCCCCACCAGCGACAACGAGCGCCAGCCCTGGCGCAGGTATTCGGTCGGCGGCGGAAAATGACTGTTGAGGTCGAGTACTTCGCGCTTGAGGCTGGTGAAGGCGACGATATCCAGCTCCCCCAGGTCCATCCCGCGTTCTTTATAGTTATGCGCCTTCTTGCGCAGTGTAGGTGCCAGGCGCAATAAAAATTCGTGGGCCGGAATGCGCCGCGGCTTGGCTTCGCGCCGCACCAATTGGCTCAGGGAGAAGGCGCTGCGCCGACGCAGCAACTCGTCGCGCCATTCGTCGTTCAGGCGGCGGCCCTCATCCAGTACGAAAAACACCTCGAAGCTGGCATCGCGAAACAGTACGTCCGGCGGCTCTTGCCCGGCGGCATGAAACTCTTCGGCTCGGTAGGGCACGTTCAAGCCTTGCAGCAGGCGCTGGCAGACCCAACGCTCACGCTCCCATTTGCGGGCATTGGACAGGAACGCGTTGGCTTGTTCGGCTGCTACGGTGAGCAGGCGCAAGTAATCTGAGTCATCCATAGCTAGCAGCTTAGCGCTCAAATGATGACCGCAGGAAGTCCCGCTATAAAACGTCGGTGTAGACTGACAATCCGACTGATTTTCCAACATGGAGCGTGCTGCCGTGATCAGTGCCGCGATGCTGGCGCCGACAACCCTGGGCGTCGGCTGGCTGTTGTATGCCCCCGTTGTGCTATGGGCGGTCATACGGTCACCTTGGGTCGAATTGTTTGCCGACCGTCGACGCCAACATTTGCTGTTCGGCACCGTGTTCGCGTTGTTCATACTGTGGCTGGTGCGGCGGGATTTTGATACCGGCGTGTCCTACCACTTCATCGGCATGACCGCCGTGACCCTGCTGCTGGATTGGCCCCTCGCAATCGTCGGCGGCTTTGCCGCCCAGGTTGGCTTGATGGTGTTGGGTCGCCAGGACTTGGCCGCCCTTGGCATCAACGGCCTGTTGCTGATCGGGCTGCCGGTGCTGGTCACCGAGGCCTGCGCGTTGCTGGTGGAGCGAGCGCAACCGCGCAATCCCTTTGTGTATATCTTCTGTTCCGGTTTTTTTGCTGCTGCTCTGTCGGCGCTGCTTTGCCTGCTGTTCGGGCTTGGGCTGCTCTGGTTCGACGGTCGTTTCGCCATGCCGGAATGGCTGGAAGATTTCATCGGCTACCTGTGGCTGATCATTTTCCCCGAAGCCTTTATCAACGGCATGGTCATCAGCGCCCTGGTGGTGTTTTGCCCTGAATGGCTGGAGACCTTCAACCGCACGCGCTACCTCTCGGCACCTTGGAAGGATGAAGATTCGCAGCGTTGACCCAGATCAAATCCAGCGCACGCAGCCAGGCCCATGCTCTGCAGAATTTTTCAGGAGCATGAAACATGAGTGTGTACGAGTGGGCACGGCAGGAGTTGCGCAGAAGCCAGGATGCGGCACAGGAAATCGGTTTTGACCCAGGCCTGACCCTGCGCGCCATGCTCAGCGCAGTGGTGCAGCAGAGCAAGGGTGTGCGCAGTTTCGAAGACCTGGCCGACGAGCTGCAATACCTTGCAGAGAACCTCGACGACCAGCAGGAATACGCCTTTATGCGCCCTTAGTGGCGTGGCGGCAGGTCTTCGGAAAACAGCTCGTCTTCGGCCTCCGGGGCCACGGGGATCTTGTGTTCCTCAGCGGCCCAGGCGCCCAGGTCAATGAGTTTGCAGCGGTCCGAGCAGAACGGCCGGTTGAGGTTGGTCGCTTTCCATTCCACGGGTGCGCCGCAGGTTGGGCAGTCGACGGTCAAGGGTTGGCTCATGATCGGCCTCCACGCAAAGTAAGGTAAAAGTGGTGCAGTCGCTCGACCTCGCTGTGCAGCCAGGCGAGGTCCTGGTCATTGACCAGTACGTCATCGGCATGTTTCAGGCGGTCTTCACGGCTGGACTGCGCCTTGAGAATCGCCTGCACCTGCTGTTCGTTGATGCCGTCGCGTTGCAGGGTACGCTGAATCTGCAGCGATTGCGGCACGTCGATCACCAGGATGCGCTGGGTCATGCTGTACTGGCCCGACTCGATCAGCAGTGGCGACACCAGAATCGCGTAAGGTGACGTCGCGCGCGCCAGGTGGCTGCGGATCTCTTCGCCAATCAACGGGTGCAGCAGGGCTTCGAGCCAGCGGCGCTCTTCGGGGACTTCAAAGATCAGCGTGCGCAAGGCGGCGCGGTCCAACTGGCCGTCAGGTTGCAACACGCCGGCACCAAAGTGCTCAGCGATGCGTACCAATGCCGGGCGGCCAGGCTCGACCACCCAGCGGGCGGCGTGATCAGCGTCCACCAGGTCGATACCCAGGTCGATAAAGTGCTGCGCCGCCGCGCTTTTGCCGCTGCCGATACCGCCGGTGAGGCCGAGAATCCAGGGTGTTGCAACAGAAGTGGTCATCTGAAACCGACAGACTGCAAATAGAAGTCGGTTATTTGACCACCCCAGAGCAATGCAATCCAGCCGGCAATTGCCAGATACGGACCAAACGGCATTGGTGCCGACGCCTGGGCCTTGCGCAGGCGCATCAGGATCAAGCCGACGAACACGCCGACCAACGACGACATCAACAGCGTCATCGGCAGGATCTGCCAGCCGCCCCAGGCACCGAGCAGTGCGAGTAACTTGAAGTCGCCGTGGCCCATACCGTCCTTGCCGGTAGCCAGCTTGAACAGCCAGAACACGCTCCACAGGCTCATGTACCCGAACACCGCGCCCCACAGGGCGTCGGGCAATGTCGTCAGCAGGCCGAACCCGTTGACGATCAGCCCCAGCCACAGCAGTGGCATCACCAGCACATCCGGCAACAGTTGATGGTCGGCATCGATCAGGCTCATCGCCAACAAACCCCAGCTCAGCACCAGCACTGCGCCCGCTTGCCAGCCAAAGCCGAAATGCCAGGCGACCCAGGCCGAGATCAGTCCACACGCCAGTTCAGTAAGCGGATAGCGGGCGCTGATGGCACCTTGGCAATGGGCACAGCGACCTCGCAGGAACAGGTAGCTGAGCAGTGGGATATTTTCCCACGGCCGTATCGGATGGTTGCAGTGCGGGCAGCAGGAATTGGGGTGCATCAGGTTGTAGGTCGGCCCAGCGGGATCGGCGGGTAGACCGAGGACTTCATGGGCCTGGGCGCGCCATTCCCGTTCGAGCATTTTTGGCAGGCGCCATGCCAGCACGTTAAGGAAACTGCCGACGATCAGCCCCAGTACACCCGCCATCACGACAAAAGCCCACGGATGCGCAACCAGTAACAGGCTCAAAACGCGCTCCCCAGCTGGAAGACCGGCAAGTACATGGCGATTACCAGCGCACCGACAATGCTCCCCAGGATCACCATGATCAGCGGCTCCATCAGGCTGGTGAGGTTGTCGACCAGGTTGTCCACGTCGGCCTCGTAATGGTTGGCGACCTTTTCCAGCATGCGGTCCAGTGTGCCTGACTCCTCGCCGATGGCAGTCATCTGGATTGCCATACGAGGAAACAGACCGCTGGCGACCATGGATTGATTCAATGCCATGCCGGTGGATACGTCATGTCGCATATGTTCGATTGCCTGTTTGAACGGCCCTGAACCAACGGCGCCGGCCACTGAATCCAATGCCTGAGCCAATGGAACACCCGCTGCGAAGGTCGTGGACAGTGTGCGTGCGTAGCGGGCCACGGCCGATTTTGTCAGCAGTTTGCCTGCGAGTGGGGTTTTCAACAAACCGGCGTCCAGCCAGCGTCGAAATGCAGGGACGGCGCGATAGAAGTGGCGCAATCCCATGCCTCCCGCGAGAACGCCAAGCGCTACGATCCACCAGGCCTTCTGCATGAGCTCGGACAGAGCGATCACCTGCAAGGTAAAGCCGGGCAGCGTGCCGTCGACGCCGGCAAACAGATTCTGGAATTGCGGCACGACGTGGATCAACAAGACGCCAGTGACAAGACAGGCCACCGCCAGCACCGCGATCGGATAGGTCATGGCTTTTTTGATCCTGGCCCTTAACTGCTCACTCTTTTCCCGATGAATCGCCACGCGCTCCAGCAGGGTTTCCAGTGCTCCGGCCTGTTCGCCAGCGGCCACCAGGTTGCAAAACAGCTCATCGAAGCAGCGAGGCTTTTTGCGCAAGGCGTCGGACAGGCTGGAACCTGCGGCAATCGCTTGTTTCAGTCCTTGCACCAGCTCACGCACAGCGCGGTGTTCGAAGCCTTCGCCGATGATGTCGAAGGCTTGCAGCAGGGGAATTCCGGCCTTCAGCAGCGTCGCAAGTTGGCGAGTGAGCAGGGTGATATCCGTCGATTTGATCGGCGGTGTGAGTCCCCGTAGAGCGGAGGATTTCTTGCGCACATGGCCTGGGCTGATGCCCTGTTGGCGCAACTGGGCCCTGACCCAGGCAAGATTGTGCCCCGTGGTTTGCCCACACACCCTGCGTCCTTTGCGATTGATGCCTTCCCAGGCGTACAGCGTTAAAGCGTCGTCCATGTCAGCGTTCCGCACAGAGGTCGTCGAAGATTTATAGCTTAGTCAGGTGACGGATTCGGGCTGGCGGGTGCAGCAGGATAAAATGTCAGAATGTGCGACTTGTACGCGATTGAGCGGCTGCGCATGAGTACACTGGCGCCGCTGCACAACACGGGGCGCAGGACGCGCCTTGTCATGAGTTCTATCCTGGAGAGTGAATGTGATACGTCAAAAAGGTTTTACCCTGATCGAGTTGTTGATCGTCGTGGCAATCATCGGCATTTTGGCCACCATCGGCCTGCCCATGTACACCACCCACCAGGCCAAGGCCAAATTCACCGCCGGCCTGGCTGAAATCACCGCGTTGAAGCCAGGGTATGAAGACACCCTCAACCAGGGCACGGTTCCTACGCTGGCATTGATCGGCGGCACCAGCCCGACAGCCAACTGCAAGATTGGCGTGGCTGGGGACGTTGCCACAGGCGCAGGCTCGATCAGTTGCGAAATAATTGATGCGCCGGCACCGGTGCTGGGCAAGACCATTAGCCTGACGCGCGATGCCACCGCCGGTTGGAAATGCACCACCACCGCTGACGCAAAATATGTCGCCAAAGGCTGCGGCGCCGACGGCGCTTAACTGCTAAACCCTCCACAGGGAAGTTGAGGTGGCCGATGGTGTTATCCCTAGAGCAGCGTGGCAGTATTTTCCTGGTGGCGGTGGTGTGCCTGCTGGTTGTCGGGATCTGTGCTCCCTTCAGTGGACATGATCTGCAGCGGGTGATGCAGATTGCCATCGGTGCTTGCGCGGTGCTGTATGGGCTGTCGGTCACCCGCGTTGAACGGCTGGTTGACCGGCCCACAGCCTTGGGCCTGATGCTCATCATCGGGTTGGGACTGGTGTCTTCAATGCGGGCTCGCCAACCGCTGTGGGCACTTGTCGAAGTGGCATTATTCATCAGCTGCGGCGCGATTGCCGTAGCATTTGCCTTGGCGCGGCGTCAGGGCGGTCAGTCTTTGGATCGCGCCTTGATTGTGTTCGTGGTGCTGCTGTGCCTGATCAAGTCGATTCAATACACCTACGCCGGTGCTCTAGCGTTCATCAGCGCGGAGGGGAGGCTGGATCCCGACTTGTTGCTGTCTGGCTTTTCCAACAAGCGTTTCTACGGCCAGTTCCAGACACTTACCTTGCCGCTGCTGGCGCTTCCTTTGTTGATCCCCACGCTTTCTCGCCCACTCAAGGCCGCGGTGTTTGCGCTGCTGTGCGTATGGTGGCTGATTGCAGTGGGTGGCGGCACGCGTGGCACCTGGCTTGGCATGGGCGCGACGGGCGTGGTGCTGGCGGTGCTAGGACCATGGGGCCGGCGCTGGCTGGGTTGGCAATTGGCCGCAATGCTGGGGGGACTGTTGTTGTATTGGCTGGTGTTCAAGGTGTTGGCGGATTACCTGGGGATCGAAATCGCCAATGCCGCCAGCGATCGCCTCACAACCACGTTGTCGGGACGTGGTCCGATTTGGTGGCAGGCCTGGCATATGCTCGTCGAACGGCCTTTGCTGGGGTTCGGGCCAATGCAGTTCGCCGATATCGCCAACAGTATTGCCGCTCACCCTCATCAGGCCATTTTGCAATGGGCCAGTGAGTGGGGTGTGCCATCGGCGTTGTGCGTCGCCGTGTTGGCATGGCGTGCAGGTTGGGCCACGCTCGGTGTATTGCGTGAGCGTGCACAGAGCACGGAGTGGGCAGACCTGCTGCGGCTCTGTCTGTTTGCGGCGTTGGTCGGTGCATTAGTGCAGTCCATGGTCGACGGCGTGATCGTGATGCCCAACTCCCAGGTCTGGCTGGCGTTGGTGGTGGGCTGGCTGATGGCGCTGCATGTCTGGCGAACTCCGCAAACCGGCCAACTGCCATTGGCCTGGGGCGCTTGGAAAACCCTGGGGCTGCTGGCCGTTGGTCTGTTGATCGTTATCGCCGTGCGTGACGTGCCTCACATCGCGCGCGCCCAGCAGCAGTACCTGAGCAGCCATGACAACATGCTGCAACCACGCTTTTGGGCTCAAGGCGTGATTGCCCGCTGACGGCGGCAAGTTGCCGGACTCCCGATGCGGTGCTAGCTTTAGCCCACCGCCCGTGTAGCTCAGCCGGTAGAGCAGCGCACTCGTAACGCGAAGGTCGCAGGTTCGATTCCTGTCTCGGGCAAAAAGGCAACATCGGCAGCACTGTTTTCCGTTGATCCCAGAATGGTTCTGAAGGCCAGACGAGCTGGCATTTGCGCCCGCTCTTTTGTATCTGCGCAACCTTGATGACCCAGATGCATCCCCATTCCTCGATCTAAGAGAACGACATGACCACGACTGAAATGACCCAGGACGCTCGGCACGAAGAAGCACTCAAGAAGTACCTTGAGGACACGCCGCAGCTTAAAGAAGAGATCAAGGACCTGAGCGCCGATGATCAGCGCGACCAGATCCAGTGGGCATTTGAGGACGAGGCCGAGAGCCAGGGCTACCAGCCTTGGGAGCTGACCCTCAAGTACACCTCGACCCCGGAAGAGTTCGAAGCGGCGCGGCTGGCCTTGCACAAAGAGGCGGCCGAGGTGCTGGGTGTCGAATGGGAAGAGTACTGCGAGATGAACGCCCTGGTCGTCTGAAGTTTGTAGTGAGCGGGCTTGCCCCGCGCTGGGTGGCGTAGCCGCCCAAAAATCTACCGCCGCGTTCTAATTGATATAACGCTGTGGTTTTATTGGGGCGGCTACGCCACCCAGCGCGGGGCAAGCCCGCTCACTACTGCTTGCAACGGTTTAGATGCTCAGGCGCATCGACAGATCCACCGCCTTCACATCCTTGGTCATCGCACCAATCGAGATGTAATCCACCCCGGTCTCAGCGATGGGCAGCAGGGTGCTTTCATTGATCCCGCCGCTGGCCTCCAGCTTCGCTTTGCCGCCGTTCAGGCGCACGGCTTCACGCATATCGTCCAGGCTCAGCTCATCGAGCATGATGATGTCCGCGCCCGCCGCCAAGGCTTCGCGCAGTTCATCCAGGCTTTCCACTTCGATTTCCACCGGCTTGCCGGGCGCGATCTTGTGGGCGGCGGTGATCGCCTGAGCAATGCCGCCACAGGCAGCGATATGGTTTTCCTTGATCAGGAACGCGTCATACAAACCGATACGGTGGTTGTGGCATCCGCCGCAGGTCACGGCGTACTTCTGCGCCAGGCGCAGCCCCGGCAAGGTTTTGCGGGTGTCCAGCAGCTTGACCTGGGTACTGGCGACAAAATCCGCCAGGAATTGCGCGCGCGTAGCGACCCCGGACAGCAGTTGCAGGAAATTCAACGCACAGCGTTCGCCGCTCAGCAGCGAGCGTGCCGGGCCTTCAAGGTGGAACAGCACCTGGTTGGGGCTGACGCGTTCACCGTCGGCCACCTGCCAATGCACCGCGACCCGTGGGTCCAACTGGCGGAACACCGCATCCACCCATGCCGTACCGGCGATAACAGCCGTGTCACGGGTAATGATGGTGGCCGTGGCCAGCCGTTCGGCCGGTATCAATTGCGCAGTAATGTCGCCGCTGCCGATGTCTTCCAGCAGTGCGCGGCGCACGTTGGCTTCGATTTCGGCGGTGAGGTCGGCAAGACGGAGATTCGGCATAACAGGCTCCACAGACAAAGTGCCCCGATTATAGGGGCAGCGAGCGTTCGAACCCAGGCTCACCACTCATTTACCGCGCAAAGTCAGAGTTTGCTGGCGCAACCCCCCTCATTTGCAAGATAATCTCGCGCCTTGCAATTGGCGTCATAGCTTTGACGTTCAGACCAATACCGCCGTTTCAGGAGGCCAGGATGCACAATGACGGAAAGGTGGTGCCCTTCAACAAGGCGCCCGCCACGCCATCGCCGCTCGCCCGACTGCCGGTGGTGTTACTGCAGGTCCGCGACAAGGCGGCGCAACAGTTGCAGCAAGGGCTGCAGGACTTGTTCGATAACGCCGACGACACCTTGTTCGAAATGGCCGACAAGGCGCGTAACAACCTGGATCACCATATTTTCTTCGAGGCCATGCGCGACCTGCGCCTCAAGCGCAAGAATTTCGAGCGTGTGTTCATGGAACGCCTGTTTGAAGCCTTCGCCAGCCTGGGTCAGGCAGGGCGCGGGGAATTGCAGTTGGTGCCGGTGGTTTCCTACGACGCAGCACCAGGTTCATCCAAGGATGACCTGGAAAAAGCCGTGGCGCTTGAAGCCATGCTGGGTCGGGTGCGGCACCGTGATGGCTTGGCCTTGGCGCAACTCACGGCGCGCTTGAGCGCGTTGCTCGGCAATCGCCTGGATGATCGTGAAAACCCACTGGGGCCTGCACTGTTGTGTGAGTTCTTCCTGCGGGCGGGGCGCAGCCTGGGCGTGGAAATTCGCGTCAAACTGATCATGCTCAAGTTGTTTGAAAAGTACGTGCTCAGTGACGCCGACCAACTGTACGGCGAAGCCAATCAATTGCTGGTCGCGACGGGTGTTTTGCCTGAGCTGAAGGCCGTACCGTCCCGTCGGATCGAGGCGCGTGAGTCCCGTGAACTTGCGCGCGAGGAAACCTTGCCGCCTGTCGACGAAAATGGCCAGGAAGCCTTCGCCGCGCTCCAGCCGTTGCTCACCGCAGTCCGCGGTAGCGTGGCGCCGACCCTTGAAGCCAGCGCCGAAACCTTGCCCATTGCTACCCGTGACCTGCTGCGCTTGCTCTCCCATTTGCAGCAGTACGTGCCGGAGCCTGAGGTCGAGGATGATTTTGACCTGCGCAACCAGCTTGAGCAGTTGCTCACTCGCGTCAGCGTCAAGAGTGGTAAATCGCGTGTGGTTGAGGATGCGGACGAAGATGTGATCAACCTGATCGCGCTGCTGTTTGAGTTCATCCTCAACGACCGCGCTGTGCCCGATGCCTTCAAGGCCTTGATCGGTCGCCTGCAGATTCCGATGCTGAAAGTGGCGGTGCTGGACAAGAGCCTCTTCAGTCGCACCAGCCACCCGGCGCGGCGTCTGCTCAATGAAATTGCGGCGGCTGGCATGGGCGGCGGCCAGCGCGACCATCTGTACCTGCGCATTGAACAGGTGGTGCAGCGCTTGCTTAACGAGTTTGTCGAAGACCCGACGATTTTTTCCCAGTTACTTACTGAGTTCAGTGCGTTTACCGCGGATGAGCGGCGGCGCAGCGACTTGCTTGAACAACACACCCGCGATGCCGAGGCCGGGCGCGTGCGCACTGAAGCGGCCCGCCAGCGCGTGGCCGATGTGCTGAACAAGCGGTTGTTGGGCAAGACCCTGCCGCGTCCGGTCGTGCAGTTCCTGCAGCAGGCCTGGAGCCAGGTACTGTTGCTGGCCAGTCTCAAGCATGGCGAGCAGTCGGTGCAGTGGCAGGCGGGGCTGCGCACCATGGACGAACTGATCTGGAGCGTCGGCCTGCAGCAAGACACCGAAGCCGGGCGTCATTTGCTGGAGCAACTGCCGGGCTTGCTCAAGGCCTTGCGTGACGGGTTGACCAGTGCCGCGTTCGACCCCTTCAGCACCCGCGAATTCTTCGTGCGTTTGCAGGCCCTGCATGTCCAGGCAGCTGAGGGTGTCGACGAGTGGATCGAAGTGCTTGAACCCTTTGTGTTGACCTCGGCCTCACTCGATCCGGTCCACGACCTCCCGGACAACGACCCCGACCTGCTGAAAGCCCGACAACTCAAGGTGGGTGGCTGGGTGGTATTCGAGGAAGACGAAGCCACTACGCTGCGCTGCCGGCTGACGGCGATCATGGCGCCGGCCGACACCTATATCTTCACCAGTCGCACAGGGCTCAAGGTGTTGGAGAGAAGCGCGGGCCAACTGGCGTTGGCGTTCAAGGGGGGGGCGCTGCATACCCTGGAGGACGGCCCCTTGTTCGAGCGCGCCTTGACCGCCGTGGTGGGCAAGCTGCGTCAACTCAATCGCGGCAAGTGATCGCAACCGGAGGGTCGAACGCGGCATACTGGTCAAACGTTGTCTCGTTCAAGGAACCGGTATGCAGTTGGACCCCATCAGCGGTTGGTGCAAGGGCATTCGTCATTGCCCTTCGCCCAACTTCAACGAGCGCCCCGCAGGCGAAATCTCACTGTTGGTGGTGCATAACATCAGCTTGCCACCGGCGCAGTTCGCCACCGGAAAAGTGCAGGAATTTTTCCAGAACCGCTTGGATGTCACGGAACATCCCTACTTTGCAGGGATCGCTGACCTACGGGTGTCTGCGCATTTTCTGATTGAGCGCGATGGTGCGGTGACGCAGTTTGTGTCCTGTCTCGACCGGGCCTGGCATGCCGGGATCTCGCAATTCGAGGGTCGGGAAACCTGCAATGACTTTTCCCTGGGGGTGGAGCTTGAAGGTACGGATGACCAGCCGTTCACTGACGCTCAATATGTGTCATTGATCGATCTGACCCGCCAGTTGCTGGTGGCTTACCCCGGCATTACGCCCCAGCGTATTTGTGGTCACAGCGATATCGCTCCGGGTCGCAAGACCGATCCCGGCCCGGCTTTTGATTGGACGCGCTTTCGCAGCGCCCTGCAGGATGGAGGACACGCACGATGAGTTTCCTGGTGTTGGTGTTGGCCGTATGGATCGAGAAGTTCTCGGCCCTGCGCCAGCGGTTGCAGCGTGATGGCGGTTGGCTGCGTGAACTGGCCAAGCTGGAATCGAGCCCGCGCATGGGCAAGCAACCCTGGCTGATCCTGGCATTGCTGGTGTTGTTGCCGGTGGCATTGCTGGCGTTGCTGCTGCTGGTGTTGGAGCCGGTGGCTTACGGGCTGTTGGCACTGCCGGTGCACCTGCTGGTGGTGATCTACAGCCTGGGCCGTGGTGATCTGCTCGCCGGACTCGGCCCCTTCCGCGATGCCTGGCGACGTGGCGATCTGCAAGCCGCCGAGCATGTGGCCGAGCGTGACCTGAACCTGAGCGCCGACAGTGGCGAACAACTGCTCGAACGCGTCCAGGGCCATCTGTTGTGGCAGGCCTACCAGAGCTTTTTCGCGGTGATTTTCTGGTACTTCCTGTTGGGCCCGGTTGCCGCGCTGGCTTATCGCCTGCTCGCACTGGCCAGTGAACATAGCAAGAACCCTTTGGTGGCTGAGCGGGCCGGGCAACTGCGCCACGCATTTGACTGGCTTCCGGTGCGTCTGCTGGCGGCCAGTTTTGCCCTGGTGGGCAACTTCGTCGCCGTTGGCCGTGTGATGCTGCACGAACTGCTGAGTTGGGACATCAGCGCTGCCCAACTGGTGGAGAAAGTCGGCCTGGTTGCCGCGGAAATCCCGCCACCGGCGGTCGGTCCCGATGGTATCAACAGCCTGGACCGGCTGTGGGAACTGCTGCTGCGCGCAGCGGTGCTGTGGTATGCCGGGTTTGCGATCTGGACGGTGCTGCCCTAACGCCTCAACTCATTAACCTTAAGTTACAAAACTCCCTTTCAAATTGAGCTATACAGATGCTGGCTAACTGCCGCCCTGCGCCTCAATAAAAATAAAAGAAAGGGAGTTCACCTGTGAAGAGCTTGCTCTATCCCGCCGTCGCGCTGATGAATCGCCTGAGCTTCGGCATGAAGTTCAGCTTGATCAGCGTGTTGTTCCTGCTGCCGATGCTGGCGACCAACTATTACCTGGTGCGTGATTCGTGGCGTGAATTCCAGGGCACACGCGTGGAGCTGCAAAGCCTCGACTTGCTTGGGAGCAGCCTGGCCCTGCGCCGCGATCTGGAAACCCTCAACAACCAGGTGCAGATCAACGCCACGCTAGGCCAGTCCGGTAAGGCGGGCGACCTTGAGGGCAAGATCAGCGCCTTGGAACAAAGCGTGTTGAGTCGCCTGCAAAGCCTCAACGCCATGACGACCGAGCCCGAGCAAATTGCCGCGTTTGACGCCAAGCGCGACGAGTTGATCGCCGCCTTCAAGGCCCAGCAGCAGGAAACGTCGCTGCTGAGCAAAAGTGCGCTGATCGGCAAATTGCTCAACAAGGCTCAGATGCTCAGCCAGATCATCGCCAGCCAATCCGGTTTAAGCCGCGATTCCCAAGGCGATCTGCGCCAACTTAGTGAGCTGATCACCAGCGTGACCCCGCAGGTCACCCAGACATTGGGCGAAGGCCGGGCAATGGGCGCTTATTCTCTGGGCCAAGGCTTTCTCAATTCGTCGTCCAGCACACGCTTTGACGAACTGTTGCAGCAATTGGAAAAACTCCAGGCCGAATATGGCCTGAAGTTGCAGGATGCCTTGGGCGCGAGCAAAGCCGCGCATGCGGCCCTCGACAGCCTGGCCAGTACCAGCAACGCCAGCCTCAAGCAAGGCAGCGAGTTATTCGAAGAACAGGTGGTGATGGCCGAAACCCTCGACGCGCCTTGGCAGGATTTCTACGACGGGGTCAGCCGGTTGATGGCCCAGACCTATCAGTTGGATGACGCCACGCTGACCTTTCTCGGGCAGCAGTTGGAACAACGCCTGGCACAGAACCGCACGCACATGGTGGTGTTGGTCGTGGCCCTGAGCGCGGTGTTCCTGTTGATTTTCTACTTGTATGCAGGCTTCTACGCCTCAACGCGTACCACGTTAAGCCGTCTGGGCGCGATGATGCATAAGGTCGCGGCCGGTGACATGACTGTCACCTTTGTTGCGCATAGCCGCGATGAGCTGGGTGACCTGGGCCAGGTGTTCAACGGCACCGTGGCGAAGATCCATGATTTGATCGAGCACGTCGGGCACACCGTCAGCCAGGTCGAGTTGCAGGCCGGGCAGGTGGAGACGGTCTCGGCCCAGAGCAATCAGGCGGTTTCCGGGCAGCGTACGCAGATCGAGCAGGTCGCGACCGCGATGAACCAGATGTCGTCCACCGCCCAAGAGGTCGCGCGAAGCGCGGCAGCGGCGGTCAGCAGTGCACACAGCGTGAACGCCGAAACCGTCAGCGGCCGTGGCCTGGTGCAGTCTCAGCAGGGCAGCATTGCGCGGCTCGCCACGGAAATCGATCAGTCGGTGCGGGTGATCAACCAACTGGCCACCGACAGCCAGTCCATCAGCAGCGTGCTGGAAGTGATCAAAAGCATTGCCGAGCAAACCAACCTGCTGGCCCTTAACGCGGCCATCGAAGCCGCGCGCGCCGGCGAGCAAGGGCGTGGGTTTGCGGTGGTGGCCGATGAGGTGCGCACCCTGGCGCGACGCACCCAGCATTCCACCGAAGAAATCGAACAGATGATCAGCCGCTTGCACAGCGGCGTAGCGGCGGCCGTGAAGGCCATGGGCAGCAGCCATGAAATGGCCAGTGGCACCGTGGAACAGTCGGAAAAAGTCCAGCAAGCCCTGGAAAATATACTCGGTGCCGTCGGGATGATCGTCGATCAGAACCAGCAGATTGCCGCCGCGGTGGAGCAACAAACCGCCGTCGCCCACGATATCGACCAGAACATCGTTGCAATCAATCGAGCTGGTGAACATGCCGCCGAAGGCGCGCATCAGACCGAAGCGGCGAGTCGCCAGTTGTCGCTGCAGGTGATTGAGCTGAAACAATTGATCGGCGCGTTTCGTGTGTGAGTTCGGAATGTAGGATTTGTCGTTTGCTGGCGTGGTGCTTGTCCTGATATCGCTGCGTCTCTTTTCAGGAGTTTTGAATGAGTGAAAATTGTTTCATTCGATTTAATGTCCTAAGGAGGCACAGCGATGAACGCTGTAATCGGCATCAAGGGGCACTGCGCTCACTGTGATATCACTTTTAATCTCAAGCCTTGGCAACTGAATGCCATCGCCATCGAAGAACCGTTCGATTGTCCTTACTGTCAGTGGATCTTGCAGTTGAACTGCCCTCGACAGTTGCGTCAATTCAGGTCTCTGGATCATTGGGCACTGGTGCGTCCGAGCATGGTGATGTTGACCTGCACGGTAATGATCGTTGCGCTGGTGGCAGAGTGGGTGGGTCTGATGAGTGTGATCGGCCAATTCAACATCTCGCTGGTGGTGTTGCTCGTGCATTTCCTGGTGTTGCGATACGCCCGTTACCGCCAGCGCATGACGTTGAATCTGCAGTTGGTCACGCCCGCGCTACCAATCGAACAGCTCGCACGCATTGCGTGTGCTCGCCTCAGCCAGTAATAGAGGGCTGGTATCCATCAGTTCGGCAAGCGCTGTGCAGATAGCCGGCAGGTGTTCGGGGCTGTTGCGTTGGCCGGGATACATGGCGGGCGCCATATCCGGTGAGTCGGTTTCCAGTACCACCGCATCCAACGGCAGGTGGGCCAGCACCTTGTGCATGCGCAGGGCCTGAGGCCAGGTGGCGGCGCCGCCCAAGCCCAGTTTGAAGCCGAGCTTGATGTATTCACGGGCTTCTTCGCGGCTACCGGCAAACGCGTGGATGATGCCGCCGCGGGGCAGGCGAATGCGCTTGAGGGTCGCGATGACGGCGGCGTGGCTGCGACGCACGTGCAGCAGCGCTGGCAATTGGAAGTCCACCGCCAGTTTCAGCTGCGCTTCAAACAGGCTCTGCTGGCGTTCGCGGTCCAGTTGTTCGAGGAAGTAATCCAGGCCGATTTCGCCCACGGCGCACAGTTGCCGGTGGCCGTGCAGGCGAGTCAGCCAGTCGCCCAGTTCCGTCAGGTCGGCGGGGCGATGGTCATCGAGGTACACCGGGTGCAGGCCAAAGGCAGCGAACAAGCCTTCATCCGCTTGCACCAGGTCCCATAACCGCTGCCAATTCTGCTGATACACCCCCAACACCACCATGCGTTGCACGCCCAAGGCTCGGCTGTGGGCGAGGACTTCCCGGCGATCGCTGTCGAAATCCGGGAAGTCCAAATGGGTGTGGGTGTCGATCAGCTCCACGCTCAAGCCTCGCGAATGCGTTGCTTGAACGTCCGGCCGATGGCATGCACGCCGGGTTGGTACTGCTCGTCTTCTACCGCGGCCAGGGCCAGGCGCAGCGCGGTCTCGGCGATCATTTGATGTTGCTGGGCCATGGCGTTGACCGGCAGCGGCAGGAAATCCAGCAACTGGGTATCACCAAAGGTGCCCAGGCGCAGCGGCCGTGATTTGAGCGGGAAATCATGCAGTGCGTCGAACACGCCTTGCAGCAGCACGTAGGACGTGGTCACCAGTGCGTCAGGCAAATGCCCCAGTTGCTGCAGAAGTTGCTCCATCAACTGTCGGCCACAGTCGCGACTGAAGGCTTCGCCGTGTTCGACGATCACTTCGCCGGTGAACCCGCGCAGCGCCTCGCGGAAACCGGCGGCACGTTCCTGGCTGATGCTTAGCTCGGGCCGAGCGCCGATCAGCACGATCTGCTTGGGCAGGGGTTGCAACAGGCTGCTGGTCAATTGCTGGCACGCCTGGCGGTCGTCGCTGACTACCGAGCAGAAATGATCTGCGCCCATCACCCGGTCGATAGCGATCACTGGCAGCCCCTTGGCCTGCAACTCGCGGTAACTGTCATCGCTGGCCGGCAAGCAGCTGGCGACAAACAACGCATCACAACGACGGGCGCGGAACAGTTGCAGCAGTTGGCGTTCGCTGTCGGCGTCATCGTCGGAGCTGGCGATCAGCAGTTGATAACCGCGTGCCCGTGCGCCTTGCTCCAAGAGCTTGGCGATGCGCGCATAGCTGGGGTTTTCCAGGTCGGGCAGGATAAAGCCCAAGGTGCGCGTGTGCCGACTGCGCAGCCCGGCGGCCTGGGGGTTGGGCGTAAAGCCATGGGCTTCGACCACGGCACGCACCCGTTCGACGGTGGCACTGCTGATGCGTTGCTGTTCAGCCTTGCCATTGATGACGTAGCTGGCGGTGGTCACGGACACACCGGCAAGACGCGCGATATCACTGAGTTTCAAACCGGGATTTCCTTGTTTTCTGGAGCTTGCCCCGACATTTTCTCCAATCGTAACCGATTCCTGTACACGACCAATGTCCTGGCTCAAGCGCCGAGTGGTTCTTCAAGGATGCGCAATTAACGCGTAGTCTTCCATAAGATCTAGATTAAACGTTTCAGCCAGCGTATTTTTACGACGTTCGCGACGGAGTGGCTACTGCCAATTGACTGCTCAGTCAGTAATTCTTGAACACCCTTTACACTGTTTGTTTAAAACAATACCTAGTGCGCCACCGCACTAACTAGGAGAACGGCATGCTTGAGCTCACTGTAGAGCAGATTTCCATGGGCCAGGTGGCCGTGGACAAATCTGCTGCCTTGCACCTGCTCGCTGAAAAACTGGTGGCCGACGGCCTGGTCGCCGAGGGTTACCTCAGTGGTTTGCAAGCCCGTGAAGCCCAAGGCTCGACCTTCCTTGGCCAAGGTATCGCCATCCCCCACGGCACCCCCGAAACCCGTGACCAGGTGTTCTCCACCGGTGTGCGCCTGTTGCAGTTCCCCGAAGGGGTGGACTGGGGCGATGGCCAGATCGTGTACCTGGCCATCGGCATCGCCGCCAAATCCGACGAACATCTGCGCCTGTTGCAACTGCTCACCCGCGCCCTCGGCGAAACCGATCTGGGCCAGGCCCTGCGCCGTGCCGGCAGCGCCGAAGCGCTGTTGAAACTGCTGCAAGGTGCGCCGCAGGAACTGGCGCTGGATGCGCAGATGATCAGCCTGGGCGTGTCCGCCGACGATTTCGAAGAGCTGGTATGGCGCGGCGCACGCCTGTTACGTCAGGCCGATTGTGTGAGCAATGGTTTCGCCGCGGTGTTGCAGCAGGTGGATGCGCTGCCCCTGGGCGATGGCCTGTGGTGGTTGCACAGCGAGCAGACCGTCAAGCGCCCAGGGCTGGCGTTTGTCACCCCGGACAAACCCATGCGTTACCTCGGTCAGCCGCTCAACGGCCTGTTCTGCCTGGCCAGCCTGGGCGAAGCCCACCAGACGTTGCTCGAACGCCTATGTGCCTTGCTGATCGAAGGTCGCGGCCAGGAACTCGGCCGCGCCACCAGCAGCCGCGCCGTGCTTGAAGTGCTCGGCGGTGAATTGCCTCCAGATTGGCCCACTGCGCGCATCACCCTGGCCAACGCCCACGGCCTGCATGCGCGCCCGGCGAAGATCCTTGCGCAGTTGGCGAAAAATTTTGAGGGCGACCTCCGAGTGCGCATCGTCGATGGCCCGGTCGGCGCCGTGTCGGTGAAAAGCCTGAGCAAACTGCTGAGCCTCGGTGCGCGTCGCGGCCAGGTGCTGGAGTTTGTCGCCGAGCCGACCATTGCCGGCGACGCGCTGCCCGCGCTGTTGGCGGCGGTGGAAGAAGGCCTGGGTGAAGAGGTCGAGCCGCTGCCGACTGTGAACATCCAGCCTGAAGTCGTCGATCTCGAGCCAGTGCTCAGCGCACCCTTGGCCGGCAGCCAGATCCAGGCCATCGCCGCCGCGCCGGGCATTGCCATCGGCCCAGCGCAGATCCAGGTTCAGCAGGTCTTCGATTACCCACTGCGTGGCGAATCCTCGGCCATCGAGCGCCAGCGCCTGCACAGCGCCTTGGGTGATGTGCGTCGTGATATCCAAGGCCTGATCGAACGCAACCCGTCCAAGGCGATCCGCGAGATTTTCATCACCCATCAGGAAATGCTCGACGACCCGGAACTCACCGACGAAGTCGACACCCGCCTCAAGCAAGGCGAAAGCGCTGAAGCGGCGTGGATGAGTGTGATCGAGGCGGCCGCCAAGCAGCAGGAGTCGTTGCAGGATGCTTTGCTCGCCGAGCGTGCCGCCGACCTGCGTGACATTGGTCGCCGCGTGCTGGCGCAACTGTGTGGCGTCGAAACCGCCCAGGAGCCGAGCGAACCTTACATTCTGGTGATGGATGAAGTCGGTCCGTCCGATGTGGCGCGCCTGGACCCGGCGCGCGTCGCCGGCATCCTCACTGCCCGTGGCGGCGCGACGGCCCACAGCGCCATTGTCGCTCGTGCGCTGGGTATTCCGGCGTTGGTTGGTGCCGGTCCGACGGTGTTGCTGCTGGCCGCCGGTACGCCGTTATTGCTGGATGGCCAGCGCGGCCGCCTGCATGTGGACGCCGACGCCGCTACCCTGCAGCGCGCAACGGTCGAGCGCGACACCCGCGAACAACGCTTGCAAGCCGCCTCGGCGCAGCGCCATGAACCGGCCCTGACCCGCGACGGGCATGCCGTGGAGGTGTTTGCCAATATCGGCGAAAGCGCCGGGGTTGCCAGCGCGGTGGAGCAGGGCGCCGAAGGCATTGGCTTGCTGCGCACCGAACTGATTTTCATGGCCCACCCGCAAGCGCCGGACGAGGCCACCCAGGAAGCCGAATACCGTCGCGTCCTCGACGGCCTCGCCGGTCGCCCGTTGGTGGTGCGCACCCTCGATGTCGGCGGCGACAAACCGCTGCCGTATTGGCCAATCGCCGAGGAAGAAAACCCCTTCCTCGGCGTGCGCGGTATTCGTCTGACCCTGCAGCGCCCGCAGATCATGGAAGCGCAGTTACGTGCGCTGCTGCGCTCTGCGGATAACCGCCCGCTGCGCATCATGTTTCCCATGGTCGGCAGCGTCGATGAATGGCGCGCAGCCCGCGACATGACCGAGCGCCTGCGCCTGGAGATCCCGGTGTCGGACTTGCAACTGGGCATCATGATCGAAGTGCCGTCGGCGGCACTGCTCGCGCCGGTGCTGGCCAAGGAGGTGGACTTCTTCAGTGTCGGCACCAACGACCTGACCCAGTACACCCTGGCCATCGACCGTGGCCACCCGACCCTGTCGGCCCAGGCCGATGGCCTGCACCCGGCGGTGTTGCAACTGATCGACATCACCGTGCGCGCCGCCCATGCCCATGGCAAATGGGTCGGCGTGTGCGGCGAGCTGGCTGCGGACCCGTTGGCCGTGCCGGTGCTGATCGGCCTGGGCGTTGATGAGCTGAGCGTGTCGGCTCGCAGCATTCCCGAAGTGAAGGCGCGTGTACGCGAATTCAGTCTGAGCGAGGCCCAGGGCCTGGCGCAACAAGCACTGGCGGTGGGCTCGCCCGCCGAAGTGCGAGCCCTAGTGGAGGCCGTGTAGATGGCAAGGATTCTGACCCTGACGCTGAACCCGGCGTTGGACCTGACGGTACGCCTGGCGCGCCTGGAACCGGGTGAAGTCAATCGCAGCGAAACCCTGCTGACCCATGCCGCCGGCAAGGGTGTGAATGTGGCGCAGGTGCTGGCCGATCTTGGCCATGAACTGACTGTGGGCGGCTTCCTCGGCGACGGCAACCCGCAGGCCTTCGAAGCGCTGATTGCACAGCGTGGTTTTACTGATGCGTTTATCCGCGTGACCGGTGAAACCCGCAGCAATATCAAGATTGCCGAGCAGGATGGCCGGGTCACCGACATCAATGCACCGGGGCCGCAGGTGACGGAGCAGGCGCAGAGCGCGTTGCTGGAAAAACTGGCGCAGATTGCCCCCGACTTTGATGCCGTGGTGGTGGCCGGCAGCTTGCCGCGCGGTGTTAGCCCGCAGTGGTTTCAAGCGCTGTTGGAACAGTTGAAACGCTGTGGCTTGAAAGTCGCCCTGGACACCAGCGGCGAAGCGCTGCGCGCCGGTTTGAAAGCCGGCCCGTGGCTGGTCAAACCCAATACCGAAGAACTGGCCGATGCACTGGGTAATGCCCCGGATGCCATCAGCCAATTGCATCAACAAGGCGTGGAACACGTAGTGGTTTCCGACGGTGCCGCAGGCGTGAGCTGGTACAGCCCAGGCGCTTCGTTGCACGCCACACCGCCCAAGGTCGTGGTCGCCAGCACCGTCGGCGCCGGCGACTCGCTACTGGCCGGGATGCTCCACGGTCTGCTCACGGGTGATACGCCGGAGCAAACCTTGCGCCGCGCCACGGCGATTGCCGCGATGGCGGTGACGCAGATCGGTTTTGGCATCAGCGATCACGCGCAGTTGGCGCGCCTCGAAAGCGGCGTCCACGTGCGCGCGCTGACAGAACAATAAGAGGGTTTGTGATGAAGTTAGCCATTGTTACCGCCTGCCCGAACGGCATGGTCACCAGTGTGCTGTGCGCCCGCTTGTTGGACGCCGCCGCACAGCGCCAGGGCTGGAGCACCAGCGTTGAAGTGGTGGATGTGCAGCGCCCGGAACGCCAGTTGTCCCAAGCCACGATCGACGACGCCGAATGGGTGTTGCTGGTCAGCAGCACCCCGGTGGCTATGCAGCGGTTTGTCGGCAAGCGCGTGTTCCAGAGCACGCCGGCCCAGGCGCTGGCGGATGTCGACGCCGTATTGCGGCGCGGCGCCGAAGAGGCGCAGGTGCATGTCGCCACCGAACACGCGGCCAAAAAAGCGCCGCGTATTGTTGCGATCACCGCTTGCCCGACGGGCGTCGCCCACACCTTCATGGCGGCCGAGGCCTTGCAGCAGACCGCCAAGCGTCTGGGCTACGACTTGCAGGTCGAGACCCAAGGCTCGGTCGGTGCCCGTACACCCTTGAGCCCGCAGTCCATCGCTGATGCAGACGTGGTGTTGCTGGCCGCCGATATTGAAGTCGCCACCGAGCGCTTCGCCGGCAAGAAGATCTACCGTTGCGGCACCGGCATTGCCCTCAAGCAATCCGAAGCCACCCTTAACAAAGCCCTTGCTGAAGGCTCGGTGGAAAGCGCGGCCAGCGGTACCGTGGCCAAGAAGGAAAAAACCGGCGTCTACAAACACCTGCTCACCGGGGTGTCGTTCATGTTGCCGATGGTGGTGGCGGGTGGATTGTTGACCGCCTTGTCATTCATGTTCGGCATCACGGCGTTTGAAGAGCAAGGCACCCTTGCCGCCGCGTTGAAAACGGTGGGTAACCAGGCCTTCATGTTGATGGTGCCGCTGCTGGCGGGCTATATCGCCTACTCCATTGCCGACCGTCCCGCCCTGGCCCCCGGCATGATTGGCGGGCTGCTGGCGACGACCCTGGGTGCAGGCTTCATCGGCGGGATATTCGCCGGTTTCCTCGCCGGCTACTGCGTCAAGCTGATCAGCCGCGCGGTGCAACTGCCGCAGAGCCTGGATGCGCTCAAACCGATCCTGATCATCCCGTTGCTGGCGAGCCTGTTCACCGGCCTTGCGATGATCTATCTGGTCGGGCCGCCGGTGGCGCGGATGCTGGTGGGCCTGACGGGATTCCTCAACACCATGGGCACCGCCAACGCCGTGCTGCTGGGCGTTCTGTTGGGCGGCATGATGTGCGTCGACCTTGGCGGGCCGATCAACAAGGCCGCCTACGCGTTCTCGGTCGGCATGCTCGCCGAGCACAGTGGCGCGCCGATAGCCGCGGTGATGGCCGCGGGCATGGTGCCGCCCATCGGCATGGGCATCGCCACGTTCCTGGCGCGCCGCAAGTTCGCCCAGACGGAGCGGGAAGCTGGCAAGGCCGCGATCATTCTCGGGATGGTGTTCATTTCCGAAGGTGCGATTCCCTTTGCGGCTAAAGATCCGCTGCGCGTGATCCCGGCCAGCATCGCCGGTGGCGCGTTGGCCGGTGCCTTGTCGATGTACTTTGGTTGCAAACTGGCAGCGCCCCACGGCGGGCTGGCGGTGCTGGTGATCCCGAACGCGATGAACCATGCGTTGCTGTATTTGCTGGCAATCGTTGCCGGTAGCCTGCTGACGGGGTTGGTGTACGCGCTGATCAAACGCCCCGAAGCGCAAGAGCTGGCCGTCGCCCCAGCCTGACCCTGTAGGAGCCGGCAAGCCGGCTCCTACAGAGGGTGTCATCTGGCTTTCATCCCGACGTGGTTAAGTTTCCCTTTTGATACTCAAGAGGGCACCTGCATGAGCCACTTCGATCTTGGCCGCCGCCGCGTTATGCAAGCCGTCGGCGCCGGCCTGTTGTTGCCGGGCCTGGCCCCGGCGGTGATTGCCTCGGTCAAGGACCGACCGCAACTCACCGACGGCGTGCAGTCCGGCGACCTGCTCGGTGATCGCGCCATGATCTGGAGCCGCAGCGACCGCCCGGCCCGCATGGTGGTGGAGTGGGACACCCGCAGCGTATTCAGCAACCCGCGTCGATTTGTTTCGCCCTTGGCCGATAACCGCACCGACTTTACCTCCCGCGTCGAACTCACCGGGCTGCCCGCCGACCAGGCGATTTTCTACCGCGTGCACTTCGAAGATGCCCAGACCGGCATCGCCAGCGAACCCTGGTTTGGCCACCTGCGCAGCGTGCCGCAACAACGCCGCGATATCCGTTTTGTGTGGAGCGGCGACACCGTCGGCCAGGGCTTCGGCATCAACCCGGACATTGGCGGCATGCGTATCTATGAAGCCATGCGCCTGCGCTTGCCGGATTTCTTTATCCACAGCGGCGACACCATCTACGCCGACGGTCCGGTGCCGGCACAGCTTACGGTCGAAAACGGGCGCATCTGGCGCAACATCACCACCGAAGCCAAGAGCAAGGTTGCCGAAACCCTGGATGAGTATCGCGGCAATTACCGCTACAACCTGATGGATGAAAACGTCCGTCGCTTCAACGCCGAAGTGCCGCAGATCTGGCAGTGGGACGACCATGAAGTGGTGAACAACTGGTCTCCAAGCAAGCAGTTGGATGAGCGTTACCAGGTCAAGGACATCAACACCTTGGTCGGCCGTGCGCGCCAGGCCTGGCTGGAATATTCACCGATGCGCCGGCAGAGCGCCGACGGCGGCGGACGGATTTATCGCAAGCTCAGTTATGGTCCGCTGCTGGATGTGTTCGTGCTGGACATGCGTAGCTATCGCGGACCGAACGATGACAACCTGGGTGGTGAAAAACCCTTCCTCGGCCGCGAGCAATTGGACTGGCTCAAGCGTGAGCTCAAAGGTTCGCAGGCGCAGTGGAAAGTCATCGCGGCTGACATGCCGATTGGCCTGGGTGTACCCGATGGTGAAGTGAGCCCTGGCGTACCGCGTTGGGAAGCGATTGCCAATAGTGACCCAGGCGCACCGCAAGGACGTGAGTTGGAAATTGCCGAACTGCTGGGCTTTTTAAGGGCGCACAAGGTGCGCAATCACGTGTGGCTGACGGCAGATGTGCACTACTGCGCCGCGCACCACTATCACCCGGATCGCGCGGCGTTCCAGGATTTCGAGCCGTTCTGGGAGTTTGTCGCCGGGCCGTTGAATGCGGGGAGTTTCGGGCCCAACCCACTGGATAAAACCTTTGGCCCCGAAGTGGTGTTCGAGAAGGCTCCGCCGGCACAGAACACCTCGCCGTTCGCGGGTTTTCAGTTTTTTGGTGAGGTGCAGATTGATGGGCAGACGGCGGAGTTGACCGTAATCCTGCGCGACCTGGATGGTGTCTCAGTGTTCGAACAAAAGCTACAACCCGCCTAAATCCCGCTCCCTGCAGGAGCCGGCAAGCCGGCTCCTGCAGTAAAGGGGGAAGGTCAGTAGACATCGCGCCGGTAGCGGCCTTGCTCGATCAAGCGCTCCACGGCCTCACTGCCGAGGATGTCCACCAGCGCCTGGTCCACTCCAGCCGCCATTCCCTGCAAACTCCCGCACACATAAATCGCCGCGCCGTCGCTTAGCCATCTACGCAGCACCTCGGCGGACTCGCGCAGACGATCCTGCACGTAGATTTTTTCCTCCTGATCGCGGGAAAAAGCCAGGTCCAGCAACGCCAGGTCACCACTGGCTAGCCAGCCTTGCAGCTCGTCCTGACAGAGGAAGTCGTGCTTGATATTGCGTTCACCGAACAGCAGCCAGTTGCGCTGCTGACCATCGGCAATGCGCGCCTTGAGCAAGCTGCGCAGGCCGGCCAGGCCGGTGCCGTTGCCCAGCAGGATCAGTGGCACGGGTACATCTGGTAGATGGAAGCCACTGTTGCGGCGCAGGCGCAGGCTGATGCTTGAGCCGAGGGCGGCATGTTCGGTGAGCCAGCCTGAACCGAGACCCAGGCTACCGTCGGGGTGGCGTTCCTGGCGCACGATCAATTCGAGTACGCCATCGCTGGCAATCGAGGCGATGGAGTATTCGCGCATGCCCAGCGGTACCAGCGCGTCCACCAGCGCCTGGGCATGCAGGCCGACCAGGTGGGCGCGATGCGTCGGCAATTGGCGAGTGGCCAGGGCTTGATCGAGGGTGTGCACCATGCCGTCGATCAGCACGCCGTCACTGCCGGCCAGGCCCAGGCCTTCGAGGAAGTGCTCGATGGCCCAGGGGCAGTTGCGCGGCAATACTTCCACCAGGTCGCCGGCCTGCCAGCTTTGCGGTGAAGGCGAGGTGAGGCCCAGCAAATAAACATCCGAGCCCGCGCTGTCGCGGTTAAGCAGGGAGCGTTGGCTCAGCGTCCAGTTTTCGTACTGGGCGGTCGGCCAAGCGGCCGCCGGGGCGTGGCCTGTCAGCTGGCCCAGTTGTTGTTGCCAGTGCAGCAGGGCGGTGGTGTCGCCGCTGTCGACTTCCACCGGGGCAAACAGTGCGTTGCCGCCCTGGTTGGTCAGCCAGAAGTGCAGGCGGCGTGCAAAGCCGCAGAAGTGTTCGTATTGACGGTCGCCCAGGGCCAGGACCGAGTAGTTCAAACCTTTCAGGGACAGGTCTTGGCCGAGCACACTGCGCTCGAAACCGCGGGCACTGTCGGGCGCTTCACCGTCGCCGAAGGTGCTGACCACGAACAGCGCATTTTCCGACTGGCGCAGATCATCCTGGCTGACGCTGCCCAGGGACTGCACCTTCACCGGCAAACCAGCCGCCTGCAATTGGCCTGCTGTTTGCCACGCAAGCTGCTCGGCAAAACCGCTCTGGCTGGCGAAGCCGATCAGCCAGGCTGGCGCATCGCTGGCGTTGGCCGAGAGGCCTTTACGCGCGTCACGCACCTGGCGTTTCTTGCGACGACGGTCCAGGTAAAGCAGCCAACCGGTGATGAAGAACAGCGGCATCAGCACCGAGCTGAGCGTGAGGATGATCCGCCCCGCCAGGCCAAAGTAACTGCCGGTGTGCAGCGCGTAGACGCTGGTCAGCAGTTGTGAGCCGAAGGTCTTGCTGGCGTAGCGGTCATGGGATTTCACCTCGCCGGTCGCCGGGTCCAGGTTGATCTGGTTCAGCGCGCGGTCATGGGGCGAATCGTCCAGCAGGTAGTAGACGGTGGCCGGTTGCCCGGCGACGGCCGGCATGCGGATGTTGTAAGCACTCAAGCCTGGGCCGGCGTTGCTGTAGATGCTGCTCCAGATCGCATCGTAATTGGCTACGGGCGCCGGGCCTTCGGGGGCCGGGCCGCGTTTGCGCACCCGTTCATTCTGTGGGGCGTCGGACAGCAGCTTGGTCAGGCCCTGGCTGTACCAGTCGTAGGACCAATACAGTCCGGTCAGCGCCGACAGCAGATAGGCCAGCAAGCACCAGGTGCCGAATACCGAGTGCAGGTCCCAGTTGAAGGCGCGGCCCTTTTTGCGCCAGTCCAGGGTCAGCCAGGCACGCCAGCTTGCCACTTGGCGCGGCCAGCGCAGGTAGATACCGGACAGGCAGAAGAACACCAGGATCAGTGTGCAGGCGCCGGTGATATTGCGCCCGGTATCGCCCATCACCAGGAAACGGTGAAATTGCAGCAGGAAGCCGAAAACCTCCTGGCCGACCACGTCGCCCATGTAGTCGCCGGTGTAGGGGTCGAAATAGCGCAATTGCCCACGGCGTTCACCGGGTGGCGGGGTGAAGAACACGCGGGCGGCGTTGCCGCTCTCGCTCTCCACGAACAGCATGGCCACGGTCTGGCCTTCGGTGGCTTCCAGCTTGCGCACCAGCTCGGCGGGCGGCAGGACGCCGGCTTCGCGTTTTCCCACGGTCAGTACGCTGGGGTTGAGCGCCCGCAGTATTTCATCCTGAAACGAGACCGCAGCCCCGGTGATCCCCATCAAGGCCAGCACCAGCCCGGCGGTAATGCCGAAGAACCAGTGCAACTGGAATAGGGTTTTCTTCAACACGTCTGACCGCCTCGTTTATCCGGATATGTAGGGCACGGCGCGCATTATGCCGTGGCTTGTCGAGAAACATTCTGTTTGACACGCAAAAGCCCCACGCATCCGATGCGTGGGGCTTTTTACTGCGTGGTGTTGCTGCTTAGAAGTGGAAGCTGGTGGTCAACAGCGCCGTGCGACCGGCCGCCTGGTTGGCGAAGTGTGTCGAGAAGGCCTTGTCGTAATACAGCTTGTCCGTCAGGTTTTGCACGTTCAATTGCAAGTCGACGTTCTTGGTCAGCTTGTAACTGGCCATGGCGTCGTAACGGGTATAGGACGGTACATAAACGGTGTTGCCCGCATCGCCATAAACCTGGTCGACGTAGAACGCGCCGCCACCGATGGTGAGCTTGGAGGTGACGTCGTAGGTGGTCCACAGGCTGAAGGTGTTCTTCGGCGTGTTGGGCATTTGATTGCCTTTGTTCGAACCCGAACTGACCACGCCGTTGCGACCGTTCAGGCCGGATTTGACCAACTCGCTGTCGAGGTAGCTGTAGCCGGCGAACACCTGCCATTGGTCGGTGATCTTGCCGCTGGCCGACAATTCCACGCCGTCGACTTGGGACTCACCGGCGTTCTGATAGGTCAGGGCATCGACCAGGATGCGCGTGTTTTTCTTCTCGGTACGGAACACCGCAGCGGTCAGGGATAGGCGATCATGGAACAGATCCCACTTGGTGCCCAGTTCGTAGTTGACGGTTTCTTCCGGCTGCAGGTCGCTGGTGGCGGCGCCGGCTGACAGTGGGTTGCCGTCCGAACCTTCACCGACCAGGCCGCCGGCTGGCGTCGCCGACGTGGCATAGGACGCATAGATGCTGGCGTTTTCGACCGGCTTCCAGACCAGGCCGGCCTGCCAGTTGAAGAATTGGCTGTCTTCTTTGATTTTGCTGCGGCCGGTCGCGGAATCGGTGTTGGCAACGGTGTCAAAGGTGTCGTAGCGCAGGCCGACGTTCAGCAACCATTTCGGGTCCAGCTCAATGGTGTCGAACACGTAGGCGCCACGGCTGGTGGCCTTGGTGGTGGTGCCGTAATAGTTGCGCGCGATGCTGCCGGTCCAGGCGTCATCCGGGTTCGGGTTGCTCAGGGAGGTGCACTGGCCGCCCAGGCTGCCTTTGGCCACGGTACAGATCGGGTTGGCGTTGGGGCTGATGGTGTAGCTGCTGACGCGGGTTTCTTCACCGGTGAATTCCAGGCCGGTGGAGTAGCTGTGCTTGAAGCCCAGGGCCTGGAAGCTGCCGAACAGGTCGGTCTGGTTGGTGGTAGTGGTTGTGGTCGAGACCCGGCTGTTGGCGCGACGCCACACGGTGCCGAACCGGTTGACGTTGAATTTGCTGTCGTCCGGCTGCGTCAGGATGTAATCCTGCCCGGTGCTGCCGTGACGCAGGGTGTTTTTCAGCGTCATGGTGTCGTTCAGGTCGTGCTCGATGGAGAACGTGCTGATATCGGCGCGGGTCTTGCGGAAGTCGCGATCCTTGAGGCCGTAGAAGTTGTTGCTGTCGCCGCCGTCGTTGGGCTTGTCATGCACATGGGCCGTCGCGGTCGACGAGCCGTAACCGTAGGGAATCCCCGAGTCCGGCAGGTCATTGCTTTCCAGGTGGTAGTAGCTGAGGTTGACGCGGGTCGGGGTACCCAGGCCAAAGGTCAGCGACGGGGCGACACCCCAGCGGTCGTAATTCACCGCATCGCGACCGGCCACGTTCTGTTCGTGGCTCATCAGGTTCAGGCGGAACGCGGCGCTGTCGTCGAGGAACTGACGGTTCACGTCGAGTACATAGCGGCGAGTCTGATCGGAACCGTAGGTGAAGCCGCCGTTGGTGAAGTCCCGCGCTTGTGGGGTCTTGCTCACCAGGTTGAGGCTGCCACCGGCCGAACCACGACCGCCGAACGCAGAGTTCGGGCCTTTGCTGACTTCGATCGACTCGATGTCAAAGATCTCGCGGCTCTGGCCGCCCGTGTCGCGCACACCGTCCAGGTAGGTGTCGCCTTGGGCGTCAAAACCACGGATGAACGGACGGTCGCCCTGGGGGTTGCCGCCCTCGCCGGCACCAAACGTGATGCCCGGTACGGTGCGCAAGGCGTCCTGCAGCGAGGTGGCGGCGGTGTCCTTGAGCACTTGTTGCGGCACCACGGTGACCGAGCGCGGCGTGTCGACCAGCGGCGCGGTGTATTTCTGCGACGAGGCTTTTTCGACCTGGTAGGAGGTGTTGTCCTGTTCTTCGCCAGTAATGCTGGTGGCGCCGAGGGAGATGCTGTTGCGCTGGCCTTTTTGTTCAGTGTCTTCGGCAGCCTGCGCCAGATGGGCGACAGAGCTGGCGCTGAGGGCAACGCCGATGGCCGAAGCCAGCATGCGTGGTGAACTGGCAGGTATTTTTGTAGTGGTGCGCGACATGACGTGTCCTTTCCCCAAGGATGTGAGGCCGCGGAATATAGTGTTAACAAGTATTTCTATCAATTGCGATACATTGCTAATTGCACTGAATTTACATTCTTTACACTTTTTGCTTACGGTTTTTACGAACTCATACGTCTGCTGCGTTTTACAGGGCGGATAAGAATCAATACCATTGGCATCTCTCCGAATTCAGGTATTGCCCATGCTGCTGCACATCCCCGGCCTGTTCTCTCGTGAGGAAGTGCAGCGCATCCGCCAAGCCCTGGAAACTGCCGATTGGGCCGACGGTAAAATCACCGCCGGGCACCAGTCCGCCAAGGCCAAACACAACCTGCAATTGCCCGAAGGCCACCCGCTGGCCAAGGAAATCGGCGCAGCGATGCTCGAGCGTTTGTGGCAGAACCCGCTGTTTATGTCGGCGGCGTTACCGCACAAGGTCTTCCCGCCGTTGCTCAACTGCTACACCGCTGGTGGCAGTTTCGATTTTCACATCGACAACGCCGTACGCCAGCCCAAAGGCAGCCACGAGCGCGTGCGCACTGATTTGTCATCCACCGTGTTTTTCAGCGACCCCGATGAGTACGACGGCGGCGAACTGGAAATCCAGGACACCTTCGGCCTGCAGCGCGTGAAGTTACCGGCCGGCGACATGGTGCTGTACCCCGGTTCCAGCTTGCACAAAGTCAGCGCGGTGACTCGCGGCGCGCGCTACGCCTCTTTCTTCTGGACCCAAAGCCTGGTGCGCGAAGACAGCCAGCGCACCCTGCTGTTCGAAATGGACGGCGCGATCCAGCAACTGAGCGCAGACGTGCCCGACCACCCCGCGCTGATCCAGCTCACCGGCACCTACCACAACCTGTTGCGCCGCTGGGTCGAGGTCTGACATGGGTTTTTTGTTACGTCGTGAAGAAGTACTCAACGTCGAACAACTCCAATCCATGCTCGACGACTCCCCGGTGCGTGCAGCCCAGGCCATCCTGATCGCGGCCAAGGCAGGCGTGGTGGATGCCCAGGCGCTGCTCGGCCAAATCCTGCTGGAAGGGCGTGGCATTGAGCGCGATGAAGCCTTGGCGCTGCGCTGGTTCCAGATTGCGGCGCAGGGCGGGCACTTGATGGCGCGCAATATGGCCGGTCGCTGTTTGGAGCATGGTTGGGGTTGTGCGGCGGATGAAGCGGCAGCGGCGCGAGAATACCGTTTGGCCGCCGAGGCCGGTTTGGATTGGGCGCAATACAACTACGCCAATCTGCTGGCGACCGGGCGCGGTGTTACCGAGGACCAACCGCAAGCCCTGAGCCTATATCGCCAGGCTGCGGAACAAGGCCATGCCAAGTCGATGAACCTGTTGGGGCGTTATCTGGAAGACGGACAATGCTGCCCAAGAGATTTGGATGCCGCCGTGGAATGGTATCGACGCTCCGCCGAAGCCGGGGATTTTCGCGGGCAGTTCAGCTATGCGGCGGTGTTGGCTGACAGAGGTCAAATCGAAGCGGCGCTGGAGTGGTTGCGAGAGGCGTTGGCGGGCGGGAATTTGAAGTTTCTGCGCACGGCGCAGAAGGCGTTGGAGGCGGCTAACAATGCGCAAATCCGCGCGATGGCCGAAATATACAAAGGTCGCGCTATGCACCTAAACCCGTAGGAGCCGGCTTGCCGGCGATGGCGATCTTAAGGACGCCATCGCCGGCAAGCCGGCTCCTACAAAGGTTGATCGTTCCCGGGCGGGATGATCAGACGTAGAAGGATTTCAGTGGCGGAAAGCCATTGAACTCAACCGCGCTGTAACTGGTGGTGTAGGCACCGGTCGACAACCAGTACAGACGATCACCAATCGCCAGGTTCAGCGGCAGGCCGTACTTGTAGTTCTCGTACATGATGTCGGCGCTGTCGCAGGTCGGGCCGGCGATGACCACTTCTTCCATCTCGCCTTTCTTCTCGGTCCAGATCGGGAACTTGATGGCTTCGTCCATGGTTTCGATCAGGCCGGAGAACTTGCCCACATCCGTGTACACCCAACGCTCGACGGCGGTACGGGATTTACGCGCCACCAGCACCACTTCGCTGACCAGGATACCGGCGTTGGCAATCAACGAACGGCCCGGCTCCAGGATGATTTCCGGCAGGTCGTCGCCGAAATCTTCCTTGAGGAAGCGGATGATTTCTTCAGCGTAGGTTTCCAGACTGTTGGTGCGGGTGATGTAGTTGGCCGGGAAGCCGCCACCCATGTTGATCAGCTTGAGGTGGATGCCGTCTTCTTCCTTCAGGCGCTCGAAGATCACTTTGACCTTGGCGATCGCTGCGTCCCACACGCTGATGTCACGCTGTTGCGAACCCACGTGGAACGAGATGCCGTACGGCACCAGGCCCAGGTCACGGGCGAGGATCAGCAGGTCCATGGCCATGTCGGTCTGGCAGCCGAATTTGCGCGACAAAGGCCAGTCAGCCGTGGTCGAGCCCTCGGTGAGAATACGTACATACACTTTCGAGCCTGGCGCGGCCTTGGCGATGTTGCGCAGGTCGGCTTCGGAGTCGGTGGAGAACAGGCGCACGCCCTTCTCGTAGAAGTAGCGGATGTCCTTGGATTTCTTGATGGTGTTGCCGTAGCTGATACGGTCGGCGCTGACGCCACGGTCCATCACTTTGTCCAGCTCGTAGATCGAGGCGATGTCGAAGCTCGAACCCTTTTCTTTGAGCAGGTCAATGATCTCGACAGCCGGGTTGGCCTTGACCGCGTAATAGACTTTGGCGAATTCGAAACCGGCGCGCAGGTCATCGTAGGCCTGGCTGATCATCGCGGTGTCGATCACCACGAACGGGGTTTCTTGCTTGTCGGCGAACGCCTTCATTTTGTCAAAAGTGGCGCGCGCGAAATAATCTTCGACGTTGATCGACATGCTGGGAACTCCTAAGGGCAAACTGTATTGATCAATGGGTGCAAATGAACGTCCTCCGTATCCCCACTTTGGTTCGCCTACTTCCCAAGGCATGTCGCCGAAAGCAAAAAGGCCATGAGAATAACCGCTTCCCTTGGCCTTGCTGTCTCGTCGTCAGTACTTGAGCCGGATGGATCGTTTCCAGCATGGACGTTCGGCGCGAACTTTAGGACGTGAGGGGCCATAGATCAACTAAAAATGTCGCGTTTTTGCACGCGTTCGTCGCGGAGCCACGTGCAGCTACTTATGTAACCGACAGGTGTGACGGAATGATGTTCCCCGGAGGGGGCAATTTGAGGTGTTTCAGGCACTGTGAAGATCCAATGTGGGAGCGAGCAAGCCCGCTCCCACATGTTGAACGGAGCGCGTCAGGTCATGCGAGCGCCGTCTCGGCAGGGGAGACGATGCTGGTCTTGCCCCCACGCGACTTACCAGAGCTCAGGTACTCGGCAATCGACTCCTGCGTCACTTCCCCGAGGAACACCCGCTCCGCATCCATCACCGGCAACCACGAGCGGTTGAACTCGTACATGCGCGACAGCAGGATGCGCAAATGCTCGTCGTACGCCGCCGTGGCGTTGAACTGGCGCAGATACTGGCCGCAGGTGCCGGTCTGACGGTGCAGGTCGCGACGTCGTACATACCCCAGCGCCTTGTTCTCGGAACAGGTGACCACCACGTAGCGGCGGTCGGTTTCGTCCATCAGTTCCAGGGCATCGGCCACCGGGGTCTCCGGGCTCACCGACGGGGCGTTGTCTGCCGCGTCTTCGGCTTTCACCAGCAGCAGGCGCTTGAGGGTGCTGTCCTGGCCCACGAAATTGCTGACGAATTCGTCGGCCGGGTGCGCCAGCAGCGTGTCCGGATGGTCGATCTGCAACAGCTTGCCAGCGCGGAAAATCGCGATCTTGTCGCCCAGCTTGATCGCCTCGTCGATGTCATGGCTGACCATGATCACGGTCTTGTTCAGCGCGCGCTGCATCTCGAAGAATTCGTTCTGGATCATCTCGCGGTTGATCGGGTCGACCGCGCCGAACGGTTCGTCCATCAGCAGCAACGGCGCATCGGCCGCCAGTGCACGGATCACGCCGATACGCTGTTGCTGGCCACCGGACAGCTCACGCGGGTAGCGATGCAGGTACTGCTTGGGCTCCAGCTTGATCATGCTCATCAACTCGCGGGCGCGGTCATGGCATTTCTGTTTGTCCCAGCCAAGCAGCTTGGGCACCACCACGATGTTTTCCTCGATGGTCATGTTGGGGAACAGGCCGATCTGCTGGATCACGTAGCCGATGTTGCGACGCAGGGTCACTTCGTCGAGGTCGGTGGTGTCTTCGCCATTGATCAGGATCTTGCCCGAAGTGGGCTTGATCAGGCGGTTGATCATCTTCAGCGTGGTGCTTTTGCCGCAACCGGATGGGCCGAGGAACACGCAAATCTCGCCTTCATTGACGGTCAGGCTTACATCGTTCACGGCGGTGACAGTCTTGCCGTTGCTTTGGAAGGTCTTGGACAGGTTTTGAAGTTCGATCATTTGAGCAATCCTTTTGGAGTCAGCGAGCGTTGCAGCCATTGCAAGAGCAGGTCGGCGAAGATGGCCAGGAGACTGACCAGCACGGCGCCAACGATCAGCATCGACATGTCGCTGCGGCTGATGGAAGCCAGAATAAGTACACCCAGGCCACCGGCACCGATGGTGGCGGCGATGGTCATGACACCGATATTCATCACCACGGCGGTGCGCACACCGGCGAGGATAACCGGCACGGCGATGGGTAACTCGACCATGCGCAGGCGCTGGCCGAAGGTCATGCCGATGCCGCGTGCGGCTTCGCGAATACCCGGTTCCACGCCGGTGAGGGCAAGGTAGGTGTTACGCATGATCGGCAGCAGGGAGTAGAGGAACACGGCGGTGATCGCCGGCATTGGCCCCAGGCCCTGGCCGAACTTGGAGTAGAACGGCAACAGCAGGCCGAACAGGGCGATGGACGGCACGGTCAGCAGCACCGTGGCGCTCGCTTGCAGCGGACCGGCAAGCGTCGGGAAGCGCGTCATCAGGATGCCCAGGGGCACACCGATCAGGATCGCGAGGATCACGGCGATACCGACCAGGGTGATGTGCTGCCCGGTCAGTTGTAGGACTTGGGCCCAATCAAGATGGGAAAAGGCGTTCAGGAATTCCATGTCTTCTCCTCTTATTAATTGATCGGATGTTGGCGCAGGAAGTCGGCGGCAACCGCGGAGGGGCTTTCATGGTCGACGTCGACCCGCGCGTTCAACTGGCGCATGGTTTCGTCGTCGAACAGATCGGCCAATGGCTTGAGGTCAGCGGCCAGTTCCGGGTGAGCGTCGAGATACACCTGACGCACCACGGGGGCGGCGGTGTAGTCCGGGAAGTAATGCTTGTCGTCTTCCAGCAGCTTCAGTTTGAAGGCGTTCAGGCGACCGTCGGTGGTGTAGACCAGACCGGCAAACACCTGGCCATTACGCAGAGCGGTGTAGACCAGGCCGGCGTCCATCTGCCGGGTGTTTTTGCGCGTGAGGTTCATGTCATACAGCTTGACCATGCCGCCCATGCCGTCGGAACGGTTGGCGAACTCGGTGTCCAGGGCCACCAGGCGCGTGCCTTTGGTTTTCTCTGCCAGCGCTTGGGTAAGGTCGCTGATGCTGGTGATCTGCGGGAACTCCTTGGCCACATTCTCGGGCAGCGCCAGGGCGTAGGTGTTGCTGAAACGCGAGGGCGAGAGCCAGACCAGGCCTTTTTTCGCGTCGAGTTCTTTTACCCGTGCGTAGGACTGTTCGCTGTCGAGCTTTTCGTCGACATGGTTGTAGGCCACCAGCGACACGCCGGTGTATTCCCAGATGAGATCCAGTTGCCCGCTTTCCTGGGCACTGCGCGCCAGGTTGCTGCCCAGGCCGCCGGTCACACGGGCGTCATAGCCCTTGGTGCGCAGGTACTGGGACGTGATTTCGGCCAGCAGGGTCTGTTCGGTGAACACCCGGGCGCCGATGCGGATCACCGGTTTTTCGGCAGCTTGCGCAATACCTGCAAGCAGCAGAACGCAGCTCAATATCAGGGTCAGTCTTTTCATGTGATTTCCTTTGCCAAGCCTTAAGACGGACGCAACCCGCGTTCCAGCCAGAGGCGGCTGGCCATGGTCACCAGACCGTCGAGCAGCAATGCCAGCAACGCGGTGCACGCGGCGCCAAGCAGCAATTGCGGCTGATTGTTCAGGGCGATGCCGGGGAAGATCAGGCTGCCCAGGCTGTTGGCGCCGATCAGGAAAGCCAGCGGGGCGGTCCCCACGTTGATCGCCAGGGCCACGCGCACACCGCCGATGATGATCGGTACGGCGTTGGGCAATTCCACGCGAAACAGCACCTGGCGCGGCGTCATGCCGATGCCGGTGGCGGCTTCTTTCAGTGAGCCTTGAACGTTTTTGAGGCCTTCGTAGGTGTTGCGCACAATGGGCAGCAACGAGGCGAGGAACAGCGCGAAGATCGCCGGGCCACTGCCAATGCCGAGGACGCCGAGGGCGATGGCCAGTACGGCCAGGGGAGGGACGGTGTTGCCGATGTTGAAGATTTGCATGAAGCGTTCTGCGCGCCCGACCATGTGCGGTCGGCTGAGCAGGATACCGGCGGGGATGCCCACAATGAGGGCGGCCAGCATGGAGACAAGAACGAGGATCAGATGAGCTTGCAGGTAAAACAACAAATCGTCGCGGTACAGTTCGATCGTGTTGATGCCGATCCAGTGGACCAGCAGGGCCAAGAGGGCGACGACAACCGCTCCTCCTATCAGCCCTTTGCCATAGCGAATAGCCACAGGCGGACTCCTTTTTTCTTTTGTCGGCGAACACATTTCCGAGCGGCAATGCCATTCCTGGCTGTCGGCGAATGAGTTCGCGAAAAGCAGCTCGCCGATACCGGCAACGCGGTATGCGATCGAGCCATGAGCGCAGCCTCGTCAGGCTAACTTGCTGATTTATCAGCCCCTGTTCCGAGTGCGGCAGCAGGGGAGTGGACGTCTCTACCTTTTAAAAGGTTCCACACTTGGCAGCAATTAGCCACCCCCAATCGGGTGAACGGTGGTCCGGCCCCTGGGGTTTGCGCTATACTCGCCGCCCTTTTTTGACTCACCTGCCAGGCGATTTCCCATGACCCACCAGGCCGCCGAAGTCGCGAAACGCCGCACTTTCGCCATTATTTCCCACCCCGATGCCGGTAAAACCACCATCACCGAGAAGCTCTTGCTGATGGGCAAGGCAATCGCGGTGGCCGGCACGGTGAAATCCCGCAAATCCGACCGCCATGCCACCTCCGACTGGATGGAAATGGAAAAACAACGGGGTATCTCCATTACCACGTCGGTCATGCAGTTCCCGTATCGCGACCACATGGTCAACCTGCTTGATACCCCGGGCCACGAAGACTTCTCCGAAGACACCTACCGCACCCTGACCGCGGTGGACTCGGCGTTGATGGTCCTCGACGGCGGTAAAGGCGTCGAGCCACGTACCATTGCGCTGATGGACGTGTGCCGTCTGCGTGACACGCCCATCGTCAGCTTCATCAACAAACTCGACCGCGACATCCGCGACCCGATCGAACTGTTGGACGAAATCGAAGCCGTCCTGAAGATCAAGGCTGCGCCTATCACCTGGCCGATCGGTTGCTATCGCGACTTCAAGGGCGTGTACCACCTGGCCGACGACTACATCATTGTCTACACCGCCGGCCACGGTCATGAGCGCACCGAAACCAAGATCATCGAGAAACTCGACTCCGACGAAGCCCGCGCCCACCTGGGTGACGAGTACGACCGCTTTGTCGATCAGCTGGAACTGGTGCAGGGCGCCTGTCATGAGTTCAACCAGCAGGAATTCCTCGACGGCCAGTTGACCCCGGTGTTCTTTGGTACGGCCCTGGGCAACTTCGGTGTCGACCATGTGCTGGACGCCGTGGTGGATTGGGCTCCACGCCCATTGGCCCGTGTCGCCAACGAGCGCACCGTAGAACCGGTCGAAGAGAAATTCACCGGCTTCGTGTTCAAGATCCAAGCGAACATGGACCCAAAACACCGCGACCGTATCGCCTTCATGCGCATCTGCTCCGGCAAATACGAAAAAGGCATGAAGATGCGCCACGTGCGTACCGGCAAGGACGTACGCATCGGCGACGCCTTGACGTTCTTCTCCTCCGAGCGTGAACAGCTCGAAGAAGCCTACGCCGGCGACATCATCGGCCTGCACAACCATGGCACCATCCAGATCGGCGACACCTTCACCGAAGGCGAAGCCCTGGGCTTCACCGGTATCCCGCACTTCGCCCCGGAACTGTTCCGTCGCGTTCGCCTGCGCGACCCGCTGAAATCCAAGCAACTGCGCCAGGGCCTGCAGCAATTGGCGGAAGAGGGGGCCACCCAAGTGTTCTTCCCGGAGCGCAGCAACGACATCATCCTCGGCGCCGTCGGCGTGCTGCAGTTCGACGTGGTCGCCAGCCGCTTGAAAGAGGAATACAAGGTTGAGTGCTCGTATGAGCCGATCACCGTGTACTCCGCACGCTGGATCGATTGCAGCGATAAGAAGAAGTTGGAAGAGTTCTCCAACAAGGCTGTGGAAAACCTCGCGGTCGACGGCGGTGGTCATCTGACTTACCTGGCGCCGACGCGGGTGAACCTGGCGTTGATGGAAGAGCGCTGGCCGGATGTGAAATTCCGTGCGACCCGTGAGCACCATTAAGGTCTGAGCGGTAAAGAAAAGGGCGAAGCTGTTATGGCTTCGCCCTTTTTTGTGGCGAGAGTGGCGTATCGGGTCTAGTTTTTTGGGGGCAGGATTTATCCACTGACTGAAAAGGAAAGCGCTGTGCCTAGTGTCAAACGCGTCATCTGCTGGATGCTGTTAGCTGGTATGGGGCTGTCCACGATCCCGGCACTGGCGGGCGCTGGAACTGCGCAATGGAAAGACACCGGCCCGGTCACCAAGAAAAAGCAACAAGAGGTCAACTCCGGCAGTTGGAAACCCCAAGCCCAGCCCGCGCCGAAGGAAGACCAGGAAAACCCCTACAACGAGGGTGAGGACAGTGAAACCTACGACGACGGCGAAACCTGACGTCTGGCGCAAACCCGGCATTGGGACTAGCGTCAAGGCTGGCAGCGGTAAACGGCTGTCGCGTGGGATCTACCTACTGACTGGACGGAATCAACCATGAGTATTTTTCAACGTGTAGTGCTGTTGATAAAGGTGCTGGTGCTGTTGTCGTTGGGGATGTCGTCGGCCTGGGCGCATAACCCGGTGAAGAGCGGTGTTGTGTCGTCGGGGCATAGCCAGGATTTGCAACTGGCCAAGTCCGAGGCGGAGCCTGGCGACAAGGGTCAGGGTGGCAGTGAGGACGACGATGACTCCACCACCGACGAACCGGACAGCGATGATCCGGACGCTGAAGGCGACAGCCAGACGTAGTCACAGCCAGAAACGAAACCGCCCGGTTAGCCGGGCGGAGTCAGTTATGTGCTCGCTGTGTTTCGATCAGAACGATGTAGTGACCGAGGCGAAGTAAGCGCGGCCGGGTTCGTTGTAGGTCTGGGCACCTGCGTCCTCGGCATTGCCTTTGCGATACAGGCGCTTGTCCAGCAGGTTGTTGATACCGATGCGTACGCTGAGGTTTTTGTTGAACTCATAACCGCTGCTCAAGCCCATCAACCCGTACGGGTCGACATCCTGTTGGGCGCTGCGATCGTAGCTGCTGGCGCTGCGTGAGTTGAGCGTCGGAGATTCCTGCTTGCCGTAATAGGTACCGCTGACCTGGAACGAAAGTTTGTCGGTGGCTTGCCAGTCCAGCGTGGTGTTGACGGTGTACTTGGGAATGATGCTCAGCGGCTCGCCGGTGTCTTTGTCCTTGGAATCAATCATGTAGGTCAGGTTGGTGTTCCAGTCCAGATCGTTGCGCAGGCTCACGAACAGGTTGCCCTCGACCCCCTGCACCAGAGCCGGCCCGCTGTTTTCCCATTGCAGGACGCGACGGCCATTGGCCAGGCGGAACGCCGCCTCGTTGCTGGCATTGATCTTGTTCTTGTAGTCATTGCGGAAGTAGGTCGCGCTGGTGCGCCAGGTGCCCTTGTCGTAGGCCAGGCCGATTTCCTTGTTGACGCTGATTTCCGGCTTCAGGTCCCGATTACCCACCAGGTAGCAGCCCCCCAGGTTGGCTTCGCTGGCGTTGCATCCGTTGCCACGGCTGTACAGCAAGTAGTTCGGGTTCGACTGGTACAGGTTGGGCGTCTTGTACGCCCGGGCGATACCGCCCTTGAGGCTCAACTCGTCGGTCAACTGGTGCGAGGCGTTGAGGCTGGGGCTCCAGTTGCCGCCAAACTCTTCGTGATCGTCGAAGCGCAGGCCGGGGGTGACGATGGTCTTGCTGCCCAACTCGATGTTGTCCTCGGCAAACAGTGCGTAGCTCGACGCGGTGGTCTTGGTGCTGTTGCGACTGACACCGGGGATGCCAGGCACGCCGCCGGTGCCCGGGTCATAGGTTTGCGGGCGCAACGAGCCCGGATCGTTCATCGACTCATAGAGGTATTCACTGCCCAGCGTCAGCACCTGCTCGGCGCCAAAGCTCAGTGGCAGGTTGACCTCTGCCGTAGCCCGGGTGTTGCGCAGGCGCGATTCGAAACGGCCTGCCGTGGCGGAAGGCGCGCCTTCGCCGGAGCCGGCCAAGCCTTCATTGAGACGCTCGTTGCGGGTCAGGTCGTGAGTCAACGAGGCGAGGGTGGAACCCCAGTCAAATTCGCCGCGGTGAGTGGCGGAAAAGCTGCTGCGTTGGATCACACTGGTTTCCTTGCCCACCAAGCTGTCCACGAAGGTGCCACCGCCGTTGAGCATGGTGTCGCCGGCGAAGATGTTGCCCTGGCGGCTGTAGCTGGCTTCCAGGTCGAGGGTTTGCTCCGAGGTGAATTGCCAACTCAACAAGCCGTTGACGTCTTTGTTGCGCACGCCTTCGCGGCCGGCCACCAGCGAATCGGCCGTCGCTTGCTCGGTGCGGTTGATGTCGGAATCGTCGGCGTCGGTCTTGCTCAGGCCGCCGTAGACGCGAAACGCCAGGGAGTCGGTCAACGGGCCGCTGAGGTTGAAGTTGGTGCGCTTGCTCGCGCCTTCGGCGTCGTCTTCGGGAAATGAGGTGTAGGCGGTCAGCGAGCCGTGCAATTGGTCGGTCGGTCGCTTGGTGATGATGTTGACCACCCCGCCCATGGCGCCCGAGCCGTAACGGGCGGCGGCCGGACCGCGCAGGATTTCGATGCGTTCGACTTCTTCGGCCGGCACCCAGTTGGTTTCGCCACGGGTGTCGCGGTCACCGCTCCAGCCGTAACGCACGGCGTTGCGTGAGGTCGACGGCTTGCCATCGATCAGGATCAGGGTGTTTTCCGGGCCCATGCCGCGCAGGTCGATCTGACGGTTGTTGCCACGGCTGCCGCTGGAACTGTTGCCGGTCAGGTTGACGCCCGGCTCGCGACGGATGATGTCCGACAGGTCATTGGTGGGCGGGCGCTTCTTGATGTCCTCGGCGGTGATGATCGACACGCCGGGGGCTTGTTTGAGTTCTTCTGCCGCCGTCCCGAGTACGCGGGTGACTTCCAGCTCCAAGGCCTGTGGCGTGCCGTCTACGGGGAGGTCTGTCGCTTCGATCGGTACTTTGTCGCGTTCTCTTTCCACGGTATCCGCCAGCAGGGCAGGCGAGGAGAAGGCAGCGATAAACGCCAGGGAGAAATGGCTGAGCCTGAATCGAGACGACATGTCCACAAAGTCCTTTAGGGAGGGGCAGTTGAACGAGATGCGCCTGAGTCGCCGTCTTGCAGCGAACGTGTCTTCAGGCGCTCTCCATGCGCCGGAATGGTATTGATTCTCAAATAAAAGTAAATTGCATTTACAATCTATACACTTTCAAAATAGTGTTTTTCTCATGTTTTCAAGGCGCAAGCCCCCTAGAACCAAGGGATTTGAATGTGTGTTTTTTGTTACAAATTGATCGTTGAGCCGCTGCGACCGCCCCTGCCTGACGCTCTGTTTGCGCCCCACAAAAACGAAAAAGCCCCTCCGGCCAGACTGATGCGCAATCTGGCGGGAAGGGCTGTGGAACGCTGTGAAACTGAGCTTAAGCCACGAACTGCTCCGCATAGTGGCAAGCCACCTGACGGTTATCCAACGCACGCAGCTGCGGCTCTTCGCTGCTGCACCGCGCGGTCGCATACGGGCAGCGCTTATGGAAGGCGCAGCCAGGCGGCGGGTTCATCGGGTTGGGCAGTTCGCCGACAATCTTGATCTTCGGCTTGTTCGGGTCCGGGTGGATGGTCGGGGTGGCCGACAGCAGCGCCTGGGTATAGGGGTGCAGCGGGCGTGCGTAGATGTCTTCCTTGGGGCCCACTTCCACCGGGCGGCCGAGGTACATCACCATCACGTCATCGGCGACGTGCTGCACCACCGCCAGGTTGTGGGAGATGAACACGTAGGCCGTGTTGAACTCCTGCTGCAGGTCCATGAACAGGTTGAGCACCTGGGCCTGGATCGACACGTCCAGTGCGGAGGTGGGTTCATCCGCCACCAGCACTTTGGGTTGCAGCATCATGGCGCGGGCCAGGGCGATTCGCTGGCGCTGGCCACCGGAGAACATGTGCGGGTAGCGCTGATAGTGCTCGGGGCGCAGGCCCACTTGCTTCATCATCGCCTGCACTTTCTCGCGGCGCTCGGCGGCGGACAGGTTGGTGTTGATCAGCAGCGGCTCGCCGAGTTGATCACCGACTTTCTGGCGTGGGTTCAGCGAGGCGTACGGGCTCTGGAACACCATCTGCACGTCTTTGCGCAGTTGCTTGCGCTGGGCCTTGTCGGCGCCGGCCACTTCCTGGCCGGCGATTTTCAAGGAGCCGGAAGACGGCTCTTCAATCAATGTGAGCGCACGGGCCAAGGTGGATTTGCCGCAACCCGACTCGCCTACCACTGCGAGGGTCTTGCCGGCTTCCAGCTCAAAGGACACGCCGTTGAGTGCACGCACCAAAGCGTGGCCCTTGAACAGGCCACGGGACACTTCGTAGTGACGGGTCAGGTCGCGGGCGGTAAGAACGACGGCCATTACGCCACCTCCTGGTTCAAGGGGTAGAAGCAGCGCGCAAGGCTGTTGGTTTTTGGATCAAGCCCCGGACGCTGGGCACGGCAGGAATCCTGCACATACGGGCAGCGCGGTGACAGCAGGCAACCCTGCGGGCGGTCATAACGACCTGGAACGATACCTGGCAGCGTCGCCAAACGCGTGGCGCCGAGGCTGTGCTCGGGGATCGCCTTGAGCAGCGCTTCGCTGTACGGGTGCGCCGGAATGTCGAACAGTTGCGGCACCTGGCCGACCTCAACCGCCTGGCCTGCGTACATCACGCACACACGCTGGGCGGTTTCCGCCACGACTGCAAGGTCGTGAGTGATCAGCACCAGGCCCATGTTCTGTTCTTTCTGCAACGCCAGCAGCAGTTCCATGATCTGCGCCTGGATGGTGACGTCCAGCGCCGTGGTCGGTTCGTCCGCGATCAGCAGTTTCGGCTCGCCGGCAATCGCCATGGCGATTGCCACACGCTGGCTCATGCCGCCGGACAGTTGGTGCGGGTAGGCATCCATACGGCTGGCAGCGCCTGGGATCTCCACTTTTTCCAACAGTTCGATGGCACGCTTGCGCGCTTGTTTGCCGGACATTTTCAGGTGCAGGCGCAGCACTTCTTCAATCTGGAAACCCACGGTGTAGCTGGGGTTCAGCGCGGTCATCGGGTCCTGGAACACCATCGCCAGGTCTTTGCCGACGATCTGGCGGCGCTGGCGGTTGCTCAGCTTGAGCATGTCCTTGCCGTCGAAGTTCAGCGCGTCGGCGGTGACGATGCCGGGATGCTCGATCAGGCCCATCAGCGCCATCATGGTCACGGATTTACCCGAACCCGACTCGCCAACGATCGCCAGTACTTCGCCTTTGTCGACCGAAATGTCGAGGCCATCGACCACCGGAACGGCGGTCTTGTCGCCGAAGCGCACGTTGAGATTCTTGATTTCTAACAGTGACATGGGAATCTCCTCAGGCGGCGTTCTTGAGTTTCGGGTCCAGCGCATCGCGCAGGCCGTCGCCCATCAAGTTGATTGCCAGCACGCTGAGCAAAATGGTCAAACCAGGCAGGCTCACCACCCACCAGGCGCGTTCGATGTAGTCACGGGCCGAGGCCAGCATGGTGCCCCACTCCGGGGTTGGCGGTTGTACGCCAAGGCCGAGGAAGCCCAGGGCCGCGGCATCGAGGATCGCCGAGGAGAAGCTCAAGGTGGCCTGTACGATCAGCGGCGCCATGCAGTTGGGCAGCACGGTGATGAACATCAGGCGTGGCAGGCCGGCGCCGGCGAGGCGGGCGGCGGTCACGTAGTCACGGTTCAGTTCGCCCATCACCGCAGCGCGGGTGAGACGGACGTAGGACGGCAGCGATACGATGGCGATGGCAATCACGGTGTTGATCAGGCCAGGGCCGAGGATCGCGACAATGGCGACAGCCAGCAGCAGCGACGGCAGGGCCAGCATGATGTCCATCAGGCGCATGATGGTCGGACCGAGCAGGCGCGGGAAGAACCCGGCGAACAGACCCAGCAGGATCCCCGGAATCAGCGACATCACCACCGACGACAAACCGATCAGCAACGACAGGCGCGAGCCCTGGATCAGGCGCGACAGCAAGTCACGGCCCAGTTCGTCGGTGCCGAGCAGGAATTGCATCTGCCCACCCTCCAGCCAGGCCGGCGGGGTCAGCAGGAAGTCGCGGTACTGCTCGCTTGGGTTATGCGGTGCAACCCACGGGGCAAAGATCGCGCAGAACACGATCAGCAACATGAACAGTAGGCCGGCAACCGCGCCTTTGTTCTTGGAGAAGGCTTGCCAGAATTCTTTGTACGGGGACGGGTACAGCAGGCTTTGATCGACTGCTGACACTTGAGTAGGTGTGGTCATGGTCATGATCTCAGCGCTGGTGACGGATGCGTGGGTTGGCGAAGCCGTAGAGGATATCCACCACGAAGTTCACCAGGATCACCAGGCAGGCGATCAGCAGGATGCCGTTCTGCACCACCGGGTAGTCCCGCGCGCCAATGGCTTCGATCAGCCATTTGCCGATGCCGGGCCAGGAGAAGATGGTTTCGGTCAAAACCGCGCCGGCCAGCAGGGTGCCGACTTGCAGGCCAACCACGGTCAATACCGGAATCAGCGCGTTACGCAGGCCGTGCACGAACACCACACGCGCCGGCGACAGGCCCTTGGCCTTGGCGGTGCGGATGTAGTCTTCGCGCAGTACTTCGAGCATCGACGAACGGGTCATTCGCGCGATCACCGCCAGCGGGATGGTGCCCAGCACGATGGCCGGCAGGATCAGGTGGTGCAGGGCGTCGAAGAAGGCGTCCGGCTCGTCAGCCAACAGGGTGTCGATCAGCATGAAGCCGGTGCGTGGCTCGATGTCGTAGAGCAGGTCGATCCGCCCGGAAACCGGGGTCCAACCCAGGCTGACCGAGAAGAACATGATCAGGATCAGGCCCCACCAGAAGATCGGCATCGAATATCCCGCCAGGGAGATGCCCATCACCCCATGGTCGAACAGGGATCCTCGCTTGAGTGCCGCGATCACCCCGGCCAACAGGCCCAGGATACCGGCGAACAACAGGGCGGCCATGGACAGTTCCAGGGTCGCGGGGAAGAGGGCGGTGAATTCAGTCCACACGCTGGTGCGGGTACGCAGTGATTCGCCAAGGTCGCCCTGGGCAAGTTTGCCGACGTAATCCAGGTATTGCGCATACAGCGGCTTGTTAAGGCCAAGGCGTTCCATTGCCTGTGCGTGCATCTCGGGGTCGACGCGCCGCTCGCCCATCATGACTTCGACGGGGTCGCCAGGGATCATGCGAATCAACGCAAACGTGAGCAACGTTATGCCGAAAAACGTGGGGATCAGTAACCCCAGTCGGCGGGCAATAAAGCTAAACATCTTGTCGTGTACCTCAATCAGCCGGTTAGGCAGGTTCGGCACCGTCAGTGTCGACGGTGCCGAGCGTTTTTCTTATTTACTTCACCTGGGTGGTGGCGAAGTTATTTGTAGTCAGAGGGCTTTGGGTATAACCCTCGACGTTTTTACGCATGGCGGTGAACATTTTCGGGTAAGCCATGGGAATCCACGGTTGGTCCTTGTCGAAAACGTCCATTGCTTGTTCATAGAGTGCAGCGCGCTGGGTGGGTTCAGCGATGGCGCGCGCCTTGTCGATCAAGTCTTGAAACTCCTTGTTACACCAGCGGGCGTAGTTTTCGCCGTTTTTCGCCGCATCGCAACTCAAGTTAGGGGTGAGGAAGTTATCCGGGTCCCCGTTATCCCCCGCCCAGCCGGCGGAGACCATGTCATGTTCGCCATTCTTGGCGCGCTTGAGCATTTCGCCCCATTCCATGACTTTGATGTTCACTTTCAGGCCGATTTGCGCCAGGTCCGCCTGCATTCTCTGGGCGCCGAGCATCGGGTTGGGGTTGGTCGGGCCGCCGCCGTTGCGGGTGAACAGGGTGAACTCGGTGCCTTCCGGTACGCCGGCTTCCTTGAGCAGGGCACGGGCCTTGTCCAGGTCACGGGGCGGGTTCTTCAGCTTGTCACTGAAGCCCAGCAGGGTTGGCGGGTAAGGCCCGGTGGCGTCGATCGCGTTGCCTTTGCCGTACAGGGATTCGTTGTAGCCTTTCTTGTCGAACGCGATGTTGATCGCGTGACGCACCCGCGCGTCGCTCATGTACTTGTGGGTGGTGTTCAGGGCGGTATAGGCGGTGGTCATGGCTGCCAGTTCCGCCACCTTCAGGTTCGGGTCGGCCTTCATGCTCGGCACGTCATCCGGTTTCGGATACAGCGCGATCTGGCATTCGTTAGCCTTGAGCTTTTGCAGGCGCACGTTGTTGTCGGTGGTGATGGCCAGAATCAGCGGGTCTGCCGGCGGCTTGCCACGGAAGTAGTCCGGGTTGGCCTTGAAGCGCACCTGGGCGTCTTTCTGGTAGCGGGTGAAGATGAACGGGCCGGTGCCGATGGGCTTGGCGTTCAGGTCATCGGTCTTGCCGGACTTGAGCAACTGGTCGGCGTATTCGGCGGAGTGAATCGAGGAAAACGCCATGGCCAGGTCGGCCAGGAACGGTGCTTCAGGGCGGGTCAGGGTGAAGACCACGGTGTGGTCATCGGTCTTCTCTACGCTCTTGAGCAGTTCCTTGAAACCCATGCTTTCAAAGTACGGGTAGCCCACGTTGGACTTGTTGTGCCACGGGTGGTTCGGGTCCAGCTGGCGCTGGAAGCTCCAAAGTACGTCGTCGGCATTCAGGTTGCGCGTGGGTTTGAAGTAGTCGGTGGTGTGGAACTTGATGTCGTCACGCAGGTGGAAGGTGTAGGTCAGGCCATCGGCGCTGATCTCGGGCAGGCCTTTGGCCAGCGCGGGGATCACTTCGGTGGTGCCGGGCTTGAAGTCCACCAGGCGGTTGAACATGGTCTCGGCGGCGGCGTCAGCGGTCACGGCCGTGGTGTACAGGACCGGGTCAAAACCTTCCGGGCTGGCTTCGGTGCAGACCACCAGTGGTTTGGCCGAAACGCCGATCGCCACGCTCAACAGCGCGGCAGCCATGGCGGCTTGTAGTGGGAGCAATTTCATTCGGAGCCCTCTGCAATCGATGGGACCAGACAAGCGTAAACGGCGAGCTCGTCCTGAGCCCGCCGTCTAGCTGGCGCTAATTAAAGGATGTTGAACGGAACAGTGGTCACCAGACGGAACTCTTTGATGCTGCCGTCCGATTGGAACTCGCTGCCACGGTGCTCAACATACGTTGCGCGCACGGTAGTGGCCTTGAGCGGGCCGCTCTGGATGGCGTAAGAGCCACCGATACCGTATTCCTGGTGTTTTTCACCGTCTTGTTTCTGGATGCCGTCGTAGGCGAACTTGGCCCGGCCATTGTTGCCGGTGTAGTGAGTACCGTCGATGTCCCAGCCGCGCGCCGAGTAGATGTTGAACTTGAGGCCTGGCACGCCGTATTCGGCCATGTTGATGCCGTAGGCAACCTGGAAGGATTTCTCGTTCGGACCGTTGAAGTCAGAGGTCAGGGAGTTGGCCAGGTAGATGCCGTTGGTTTCGTGCAGGTAGTCGAAGTACTCGTTACCGTTCACTTGCTGGTAGGAGAAGGTCAGGCTGTGAGCCTGGTGGGCCAGGCCCAGGGACAGGGAGAAGGTATCGTTGTCGATTTCCCCCATCTCTTTTTTGCCTTCATCGACCGTCTTGTAGTAGTTGAAGCCGGTGGTCAGCGCCAGTTGCTGTGCATCACCCAGTTCGTGGGTTGCGCCGAAGTAGTACTGGTTCCAGAAGTCCTTCACGTTGGCGCCGAAGACGCTGACTTTCAGGCTTTTCAGCGGCTGGTAGTTCAGGCCCAGGGTGGACACCTTGTCGGTTTCCGCGCCATTGCCGTATTCGCTACGGAATTTCGACAGGCTCTGTTCGCTACGTGGCGAAACGCGGTCAAACACGCCGCCCTGGAACGACAGGTTGCTGAACTCTTCGCTGTTGAAGCTCACACCTTCAAAGCTCGAAGGCAGCGCACGGTTGCCGATGGTGTCGACGATGCCGCTGCTGAAGTTCTGACGACCGGCGGTCAACGTGGTGTTCGACACACGGAACTGCACGTTGGCCAGGCCCAGTTTGCTCCATTGGCCGACTGCATCACCGTCGGAGTCCGCCAGGGTACGGTTGGAACCGCCTTTGATATCACGCTTGCTACGGTCTAGGACCAGTGCGTTGTAGACCGCCAGTTCCGTCTTGACGCCTACGGTGCCCTGGGTAAAACCCGAGCTGGCGTTGATGATGGTGCCTTGCACCCAGTTGGTACGGTTACGGTCGGTCAGGGTTTGGCCGTGCTTCTTGTACTCGAAGGTGCCGCCACGGTATTTGCTTTCGTGGGAGTACCAGTTGCGGGTAGTGCCGCCCAGGCTGAAGTCTTCGATAAAGCCTTTGGCTTCGCTTTGCGCGCTGGTGCCGGCCAGTGTGGTCGGCACGAAGTCCTGGCTGACGGATTCAGCGTAGGCGGTGGCCGTGATGCTGCTGATGGCCAGGGCCAGAAGCGCTTTGCTGCTCAGTTTCATTGATGAAGCTCCTTTGGTTCTCTTTTTAATGCCGGTCTTTTTTGGTGATCCGGCTATTGGGTGTGTAACTCGTTCAAGCTCATGCAAACGTTTGGCGTAGGGAAAATCCCAACAAAAGGCCGCGCGTTTGCAGCAAGGCGGGGGTCGCCCTGCGCAATCCGGTTATTTTCTTATGGGGTGATACTGACGCCCGAGAACACGTTGCGGCCGAAGGGGCTGACCTTGAAACCTTCGACTTTGGCGCTTAACGGCTGGTTGACCGTCGAGTGGGCGACTGGCGTGATCGGCACCTGCTGCTTGAGCAGTTGCTGCGCCTGTTTGTAGAGAACAGTCCTTTGTTCGCGGTCGGTCACGACCTTGGCTTGCTTGATCAGCTTGTCGTACGCCGGGTCACACCACATGGAGTAGTTGTTCCCGCCAATGGCGTCACAGCTGTAGAGGGTGCCCAGCCAGTTGTCCGGGTCACCGTTGTCACCGGTCCAGCCGATCAGGCTTACATCGTGCTCACCGTTCTTGGTGCGCTTGATGTACTCGCCCCACTCGTAGCTGACGATCTTGACCTTGAGGCCGATCTTGGCCCAGTCGCTTTGCAGCATCTCGGCCATCAGCTTGGCGTTGGGGTTGTACGGACGTTGTACCGGCATCGCCCACAGGGTGATTTCGGTGCCTTCTTTCACGCCGGCGGCCTTGAGCAGTTCCTTGGCTTTTTCCGGGTTGTAGGCGGCGTCCTTGATGCTGTCGTCGTAGGACCACTGCGTCGGTGGCATGGCGTTGACCGCCAATTGCCCCGCGCCCTGGTACACGGCGTTCAGGATGCTCTGCTTGTTCACCGCCATGTCCAGCGCCTGGCGCACTTCGAGCTGGTCGAAGGGCTTGTGGCGCACGTTGTAGGCGATGTAGCCCAAGTTGAAGCCGGGCTTGGTCAGCAGTTGCAGGTTCGGGTCGGCCTTGAGGGCATCGACGTCAGCCGGGCGCGGATGCAGGGTCACCTGGCATTCGCCGGCCTTGAGCTTTTGCACTCGCACCGAAGCGTCGGTGTTGATGGCGAAGATCAGTTGGTCCAGTTTGACCTTGCTCGGGTCCCAGTACTGTTTGTTGGCCACATAGCGGATCTGTGAATCTTTCTGATAGCGCTGGAACACGAAGGGGCCAGTGCCGATCGGCTTCTGGTTGATATCACTCGGTTTGCCATCCTTGAGCAACTGCTCGGCGTATTCGGCCGAGAGGATCGCGGCGAAGCTCATGGCGATGTTCTGGATAAACGCGGCGTCGACCGTGTTCAGGGTCATCACCACGGTGTGCGGGTCGGTTTTCTCGACCTTGGCAATGTTCTTGTTCAGGCTCATCCCGTTGAAGTACGGAAACTCGGTGGGGTAGGCCTTGCGAAACGGATGGTCGGCGTCAAGCATGCGGTTGAAGGTGAACAGCACGTCGTCGGCGTTGAAATCCCGCGTTGGCTTGAATTCCTTGTTGCTGTGGAATTTCACCCCTTCGCGCAGGTGAAAGGTGTAGGTCAGGCCATCTGGCGAAATATCCCACTTGGTTGCCAGCGCAGGTACGACACCGGTCTCGCCCTTTTCAAACTCAACCAGGCGGTTGTACAGCGGTTCGGCCGCATCGTTATCGGTGGCGGTGGTGTATTGCGCGGTGTCAAAGCCTGCCGGGCTGCCTTCCGAGCAGAACACCAGGCTCTTTTTGTCGGCGGCATAGCCCATCGTGGCCGCAGCCAACAGGCTGGTGCCAAAAATTGCGGATAGAACGGTGGTATGGCGCATGACGATCCCGATCCTTGTTTGTAATTGTCATCAGCGAGCAACCCCCCTGGCGTACGGCCAGGGGAACATCACTGATCCCACACGCAGCAAGTGCCTTTCCGTGTTAGCAGCCTCTGCTGTCCTACGACGTTATGGGTCTCGGACTTCGCAGTAAATGCGCCAAATCGGATTGACCTTGTAGGCAACGGCGTCGCGCTTCGCAGTTCATTGCTGTAGGACGCAACGATTACGGGCGTGGTCTGTTTCCTACGGTCCAGGCGGATGCAATAACGGCGACGTTAGGAAACGTCGCCGTCAATGATCCTTACTTGCCGCTGACGCTCACGCCGTAGAAGGAGTTCAAGCCAAACGGGCTGATCTTGAAGTCCTGCACGGTGGAACGCATGGGTTGATACACCGTCGAGTGCGCGATAGGTGTCATCGGGACAGCATCTTTGAGGATGTGTTGCGCCTGCTTATACAGCTCGGTGCGTTTGGCGACGTCCGACGTAGCCTTGGCTTCTTTTACGATGCCGTCGAATTTCTTGTCGCACCATTTGGAGAAGTTGTTACCAGACAGCGAATCACAGCCGAACAGCACGTTCAGCCAGTTGTCCGGGTCACCATTGTCACCGCTCCAGCCAATGATCATGGCCTGGTTCTCGCCACCTTTGGAGCGTTTGATGTACTCGCCCCACTCGTAGCTGGTGATCTTCACGTTGAGACCGATCTTCTTCCAGTCGTTCTGCAGCATTTCAGCCATCAGCTTGGCGTTCGGGTTGTACGGACGCTGAACCGGCATGGCCCACAGAACGATTTCGGTCCCTTCCTTGACGCCGGCTTCCTTGAGCAGCGACTTGGCTTTCTCAGGGTCGTACTTGGCGTCCTTGATGGTGGTGTCATACGACCATTGGGTCGGTGGCATGGCGTTGACGGCCAGTTGGCCGGCGCCCTGGTAGACGGAGTCGATGATTTGCTGCTTGTTCACCGACATGTCCAGCGCCTGGCGTACGCGCAGGTCAGCCAGTGGGTTTGGCTGGTCGCTGCCCTTGATCTTGTCCATGACGTTGTAGGCGATGTAGCCCAGGTTGAAACCGGCTTGGTGCGGCAGTTTCAGGTCCTTGTCATCGCCCAGCGCCTTGAGGTCGGCTGGACGTGGGAACAGGGTGATCTGGCATTCGTTTTTCTTCAGCTTCTGGATACGCACCGACGGGTCGGTGGTGATGGCGAAGATCAGGTTGTCGATCTTCACGTCGTCAGGTTTCCAGTAGTCCTTGTTGCCGGTGTAACGGATGTTCGAGTCTTTCTGGTAGCTCTTGAACACGAACGGGCCAGTGCCGATCGGCTTCTGGTTGATGTCGGCAGGCTTGCCTTCCTTGAGCAGTTGGGCGGCGTATTCAGCCGACTGGATCGACGCGAAGCTCATCGCCAGGTTCTGGATGAAAGCGGCGTCCACGGTACCAAGGGTGAACTTGACGGTGTGTTCGTCGACTTTTTCGATGTTCTTGATGTTGGTGTCCATCCCCATGTCCGTGAAGTACGGGAACTCGGTGGGGTAGGCTTTGCGGAACGGATCGTCTTTGTTGATCATGCGGTTGAACGTGAACAGCACGTCATCGGCATTGAAGGTACGGGTCGGCTTGAAGTACGAGGTGGTGTGGAACTTGACGCCATCACGCAGGTGGAAGGTGTAGGTCAAGCCATCCGGGGACACGTCCCAGCTGGTGGCCAGCCCAGGAATCACAGCGGTGCCGCCGCGTTCGAACTGGGTCAGGCGGTTGAACATGGTTTCGGCCGAGGCATCGAAGTCTGTTCCGGTGGTGTACTGGCCTGGGTCGAAACCGGCCGGGCTCCCTTCGGAGCAGAACACCAGGTTAGTCGCCGCTTGGGCGAAAGGAGCTGCGGCCATAAGGCCAGCGCTAACAATTAACGGAATGACTGCGTGTTTAAGCATGTTGGCCTCATGATTTGTTGTCATTTTTGGTGGTGAGGGCGACCTCGTGAGTCGGCCTGCGGATACTTATGCAGGCGCCATACCCATTGCAAGATGCTGAACCGTTGCGAGGGTGAAACAGTGGTACGAACGTACAGGAATGTCGCAATTATGAAAGTTTGTACATATTTGCGCATATTTCGAGGGTTTTTTCGGTGCAGAAGGCGCACCAAAAATGACCAACCGAGGCGTCTAGCGCACTCGGTTGGGGCGTTGCTGTTACTTATCTAGACTCACGCCGTAGAACGGTGTCAGCCCAAAGGGGCTGATCTTGAAGTCTTTCACTTCCTTACGCAGCGGCTGGAAAACCGTCGAGTTCGCAATAGGCGTTATAGGTACTTGTTCCTTAAGGATTTTCTGAGCCTGTTGATACCACTTGATGCGCTGCTCGCGGTCATTGCTGACCTTGGCTTGCTGCACCAGCTTGTCGTAGGCCGGGTTACACCATTTGGCGTAGTTGCTGCCCTTGACCGCAGCACAACTGTAGAGCACGCCGAGCCAGTTATCCGGGTCACCATTGTCGCCGGTCCAACCATAAATCATGGCGTCATGCTCACCGTTTTTGGCCCGCTTGATGTACTCGCCCCATTCATAGCTGACGATATTGGCCTTGATGCCAATCTTTTCCCAATCCTGCTGGATCATCTGTGCCGACATCCGCGCGTTCGGGTTGGAGGCGCGTTGCACGGTCATGGCCCACAGGTTAATGGTAGTGCCGGGTGCAACCCCTGCTTCTTTTAGTAGCGCTTTGGCCTTTGTCGGGTCGTAGGGCGCGTCCTTAATGCTAGGGTCATAAGACCACTGCGCAGGCGGCAATGCGTTTTGCGCCAATTGTCCGGCGCTCTGGTACACGGCCTTGATGATTGCCGGCTTGTCGATCGCCATGTCCAGCGCCTGGCGCACCTTGAGCTGGTCCAACGGCGGATGGGTCACGTTGTAGGCCAGGAAACCCAGGTTGAAACCGGCTTGTTGCAGTACACGCAGGTTCGGGTCCTGTTTCATCACCTCGATATCCGCAGGGCGCGGGTAGCCGCTGACCTGGCATTCGCCGGCCTTGAGCTTTTGCAGGCGCGACGCCGCATCTGGCGTGATGGCGAACACCAGGTTGTCGAGCTTCACATCTTCGGGTTTCCAATACTGTTTATTGGCCACGTAGCGGATCTGCGAATCCTTCTGGTAGCGCTTGAACACAAACGGCCCGGTGCCTACCGGTTTCTGGTTGATCTCTTCGGCCTTGCCTTGCTTGAGCAGTTGCGCGGCGTATTCGGCGGACTGCACCGAGGCGAAGCTCATGGCCAGGTTCTGCACAAACGACGCATCGACGTTGTTCAGGTTGAAGCGCACGGTGTGTTCGTCGAGTTTGTCGACGCGCTTGATCGTGGTGTTCAAGCCCATGTCGGTGAAGTACGGCGACTCGGAAGGGTAGGCCTGGCGAAACGGGCTTTGCGCATCCAGCAGGCGATTGAAGGTAAACAGCACATCATCCGCGTTGAAGTCGCGGGTAGGGGTGAAGAAATCGGTGGTGTGGAACTTGACGCCATCGCGCAGGTGGAAGGTGTAGGTGAGGCCGTCTTGGGAGATGTCCCAGCTCGTCGCCAGGCCAGGTTCGACTTCGGTGCCGCCGCGCTTGAACTGGGTCAGGCGGTTGAACACGGTTTCGGCCGAGGCATCGAAGTCGGTGCCGCTGGTGTACTGGCTGGGGTCGAAACCGGCAGGGCTGGCTTCGGAGCAATAGACCAGGGTGCTGGCGGCGTGGGCCATTGGCATAAAAGCCAGTAGACCCGCGGCGAGGAGGAGCGGTTTTAAGGCGATTCTTTCCATGGAGACCCCTGAAGTGGCAGGCCTGTATAAACGGCCCAAACGAAAACGGCGGTCACGCAGGTTACCGCCGTTCTGGTTTGTCAGGTAGGGGGAGTTCTCACTTGCGATGTCGGTCTCCTCCCACTCAATGCAGTCCAGTATGTGTTCATATATGTGTTGGAGTAGTTATTTCTAGTTGGGTGGGGGCGGATCTGTCGATTGTGTAAGCATTACCCTGCAACTCATTACTTTCACGTATTGTGAATATTCGCGTGCTGGTTATATCTAAATCCCGATTGGGAACCATGCCGTCTTCTGTTTGGAGTTTAAGCACCCATTGGGTAGTGGCCTTGACAGTGTGAGTATTGAGTGCCGGATCATATTCTATCGTAAAATATTTTCTGCCTGCAGAAACGCTGTAGTCCTCTTTCAACGTGGGTGGTGTTAGTTCTACGAAGGCCGGGAACGAAGCCCCTTGGTGAGCAACTTCTGATATACGGGCTCTAAGCTCAGCGTCCGGAATCGTCTCTTCAAATCTTTCAAGCCTTCTTTTTATGGTTTCATCCGCTGACGCTGATTTAAAATCCAGTTCAATTCGTACGGTATTGCCGTTTTCTCTTTTTATGATCGAGTACGTTTCTCGATTCAAGTCAGGCGCAAAGCTTGTAGAGTACCCAGTGTCGGGTTGGGCTTTCTCACCTTCTGTAACGGCGAAATTACCGTCATCGATAACCCAGGAAATGCTGAGCTTTCTTTTTATTTTTGAACCTTCCTCATATACGTCGTCGTTGAATGCATATTGTTTGTTTTCATCTAAATTCAAGTAGTCGTCAAACTTTTCGGCACCGGAAATTTTCGAGCCTTTGGAATCAATAAAGCGTTCTGAGAACTTTGGAGTTTTTGTTGATTCATGACTGGGAGTTGGCGAAGCAGTGTGTTGCCATGGCCATCTCGCTCCACCTTCTTCCCCTCTTCTATTCCATACACCCATTTTGTCAGGTTTGGCAATAATAGTGCTGCTCACCAACTTTGATCGGTCTTGCGGGTCTGGTACACGAAGCAAGAAATGCTCCCCGTCCCCACCATCAGGCTCATAGGCGGCCAAATACGTTTTCCCTTTATACTGCACTTCTTGCATCCCTGGATAGAATGCAGAGGGGGTGGGAGTAGGATCTACTTTAGGCACGTCCTGCGTTCCGACTGACGCGGCATCGGTATCGTTCGACGTTTTGGGCGCGTGTGCGAGCTCAAAGTCGCGCGTCTCTGAATTGTAATTCCAGCGGTAGTTCTTAGCGGTGGCAGAGGCGGTGGGTGGTTCGCCTATCCCAGCCTCTACCCCAACAGGTGCAAGTTCATGCGCCAATTGCAAGCCTGATATCACCGCTGCGGCATTGCCGCCGACGCGATCATTGGCGGTCATGCCATAGATGGAATAATGGATACCGAAGACAAGATTTCCCGTGTTGCCGACGAGGGGTATGTAACCAAAGGTATTGCCCCACAAGTCCTTCGCGAACTTCCAGTTTTGTTGCGATGAACCAAATACCTCGGTCTGGTCGGACCATACTGCGTTTTTGGCATTCACTTCCTGATATTTGCCTTCAAGACCGGAGCCCAGATTGCCGAATTTCAACAGATAAGCGCTACCTCGCGACTCAGTATAGTTAAATGTCTCCCTCACTGGCACCGCTTTATCGGCGAGGAGGCTGGAGCGTCCTTGGTAGGTGGCATGTGGGTCTACAATTAAATTATTGAGAACATCACAGGCCTTTGGCCAATGAACATCGTGGCCGCCTTGCCTGTCTCTGGCGTTAAAACTGCGCTGCAAATTATCTCGGTTGTTTTTTGCCCAGTTGGCAAAATCGCTGTCACCCTGTATCTCATGGGCTGCGCCGTTCTTCAAATCCAGCATCACGCCCTTATTGGGTCTATGTTCATCATTACCATCAAAGGGGGTGTAGGGAATAAATGCATAGCCTGACAGCGGGTAGCCATAGATATTGGGGATAATGACTTGTCCACTCGTTTGCAGTGTGTGCTTTACGGCCTGTTGCCCAGCAGAACTTAGCTTTTCAAAACTATCTTTATTATTTGCCAGGCTCTGCAGAATTCCACGTACAACATAGGCGTCTGCTTGCCCCGAGCGTTTCGTCAGTGCTCCCGAATCGTCCCGCATGGGCTTTGATACTTCATTTTCCCATTGATTTTGAAGGTTCTTACCCTGCGCCTCCAAGTCCGCGACCTTGCTCCGGTCTTTATTCTCAATTTCCATAAACTGGAAGTCGATCGGTCCCCCTCGCTCTACTTTGTCGTGTGCAAGAGCACCCGCCGCAATTTCCCATGCAAAGTAAGTGCGTTTGTCGGTGTTTGTCAGTGTTTCGGGTTTTCCCTTCCCTACGTAGGAAGTGAAGGTGACCGTGATTTTTTCATGCGGGTCGTATCCAGCCGCCAGCAACCCGCCGCTAAAGTAACCAGCAGGTTCGAGGAACTGACGAACCTTCTGGAATTTGATATTGCGTTCGCCTTCGCTACCGCTTTCTATGTTATTGATCTGTGATACAACACGACCGGAATAGGCATCAATACGCTGCGTCCGTTCCTGTTGTGTATAGTTCGGTGTGGGCGCGGAAGTGGTGGCCGATCCATAAATGACCTCCTTGGAGAAATCAAGTTCGTTCTCCGGTGCAGGGGCTGCAATCGGTTTTCGATCCACTGAAACGCTCGCCGCTATCGAATGAGTATTTTTTGCTAAAGGCGAGGCATCAACTTGCCACTTGTAACGATTATGTGCGGGAGCGAGGGTGGTTGGTATTGGAGTGCTGGTGACTGCAAGTGGCGGTAGGGATGATAGATGATTATTCATTATCGGCTCATTAAATTATGGGTTTCATGAGGTTAAATATTTGGCGCGTTGTATCATGATGCGTTGGTTTATTTTGCGATTGCGCCATCCATAGCCATAGTTGCGTCAAGCCGAATGTTATTTTCGTATTCAGCCAAGGCTGTTTGGATTTATTGGTGACTTTGATTTATGAGTGGATTCTTAATGGTTGGGTGGTTGCGTAAGTAGTAATGGTTCCGCTTTATGCCTTTGATAAAAACGGGAATTTCATTCCTGATATGTATAATGCCGGATGTGACGTACCGACAGTAATAAAAAAAGGCGCAAGCCCGTGGGGGCGCCTTTGCCCTGTTTAAAAAAGGTGCTGTAATATTTTGATCACGCCGTCGATGCTCAGGGAGATGCAGTCTCCGGTCGCCTCTACTCATAAATATAGTTTCAAGGCTGAGGGGTGAATGTCACAGGCTTATAGGTGAAGGCCCACCACTTAAGTGGGTTCCGATAGGGGGTGGTCTTCGCCGGTCTGAAACGTGCAATTTTTTCATCTCATTAATGACATATTTCTCAGTCTCGACTTTAGCGAATTTTGTGTTAGTAGAATTAAGTGAGGTGCCTTGGCTTTGCAGGGTTTGGTTATAAGTTTTTCTACTTTGTCAGTGGTGGCTGATTACCAACTGTTCGAGTTGTGCGGCGGTGGGCATAAAATTAGTGGTGGGAGGTGGCAGCACAAGGGGCTTATGGTCACGCGAGGCTCGCTTTATCATCGAGTGTTCAAGGTTTTTGACTGGGTGCGAGCTAAAAGGACTGACAATGAGTGCGTCTTCGCACAACTTGAATAATGAGTTTGATGAACGTTGCTGCATCATGGTTTATTGTTTTGGTGGGGTGCGAAATTTATATAAGTGAGGCGTAAACCAATATTGGTGGCAGGTTTGCTTAGTGGGGTGTTTCTACATTCATGTCGTTAGGCTTGTGTAGCATTACATGCACTTGGGTGGCCGTAGGCGTGCAGGCAGTTCCATTATGTGTTTATGCTCTCTACAATAAATAGTGTGAAAAAATGCAACCTGCAGTGAGGGCGTGACTTGAATCGAGAGTTAGTTCAGGCGGGTTATAAAAAACGGCGCCAGCTTTCAAGGCTGCGCCGTTTTTTGTCTCCAGGAACGTTACTGGAGCACTTCAATGACGCCATCGGCGCTCATGCTGACTTGGCTGGTGCCGGCTTCGACTTCAGGCGTCGGTGCCGAATCTGCCATGGCTGCTTTCATCATCATGCCGCCACGAGCGTAAGGCATCGGGTAGCCATTGGTGTTGAAGTTCAGATTAACGATCTTGTACCCCTTGCCGCCCAGTGCATCGGTGGCCAGTTGTGCGCGTGCTTTAAACGCGGCGACCGCGTCCTTGAGCAATGCGTCTTCGCTGGCCTTGCGCGTGGCGTCGGCGATGGCGAAGTCCATGCTGTCCATCTTCAGAGTGTTCAACAGCTCGCCGGTGAGCTTGGAGAGTGCCGGGAAGTCTGCGCTTTCCAGGCGCAGTTCAGCGCGCTCACGCCAGCCGGTGATCTTCTGGTTTTTGCTGTCGTAGATCGGGTAGCTGTTGCGGCTGCCTTGGCGCAGGGTCACGCCTTTGACTTCGCGCGCCTGGCCGAGCGCCTTGTTCATGGTGGTGGTGATTTCAGCGGCGAGCTTGGCTGGGTCGCTGTTCTGGGATTCGGTGTACAGCGTCACGATCATCTTGTCGCGGGCCACCTCCTGGCTGACCTCGGCGCGCAGGGAAATCTGGTTGTAGTTCAGTGCCTCAGCGGCCAGTGCTGGCAGGCTGACCAGCGTGCCGACGCTAAGGGTGAGGGCGGCTGCACTGCGAGTGAAACGAGACATGGAAGCTCCTTGAGATAGTCGTGTTGGGTATGACTGTAGACGGTGGCATCGGGTTCTTCGGGTTTACACATTAGCTACAAGTTGTGATGAGGCCGACGAACGGTCATTGGTCCGGCCTGCGGCAAAGAGCCACACACGCCGTGCCAGCCGGCCTGCTTCGTTTATACTCCTGCCGATCCGCCTGCAGCGCTCACCGGGAGAGCACATGCTCGCCGCCGTAAAACTGACTTCCGCCACTCGCCAGAACCTCTGGCGCCTGACGTTCATCCGTACCCTGGTCCTGGCCGCACAGGCTGGCTCCGTCGGGCTCGCCTATTGGTTCGACCTGCTGCCGCTGCCGTGGCTGCAACTGGGCGTGACCCTCGGTTTCTCCACCGTGCTTTGTGTGTTTACCGCGATCCGATTGCGTACCACCTGGCCAGTCACCGAGCTGGAATACGCCCTGCAATTGGCCTGCGACCTGTTTATCCATAGTGTGTTGCTGTATTTCTCCGGTGGTTCTACCAATCCGTTTGTTTCGTATTACCTGGTGCCACTGACCATCGCTGCCGTGACGTTGCCGTGGCGCTACTCGGTGGTGCTGTCGGGTATCGCCTTGACCCTCTACACCCTGCTGCTGGCGCGGTTCTACCCGCTGCAAACCTTCCCGATCGCTCGGGAAAACCTGCAGATCTACGGGATGTGGCTGAGTTTTGCGCTGTCCGCTGCGGTAATCACCTTCTTCGCCGCCCGCATGGCCGAAGAACTGCGCCGCCAGGAAGAACTGCGCGCCATTCGCCGTGAAGAAGGCCTGCGCGACCAGCAACTGTTGGCCGTCGCCACCCAAGCCGCCGGCGCCGCCCATGAGTTGGGCACACCCTTGGCCACCATGAGCGTGCTGCTCAACGAAATGACCCAGGACCACCACGACCCGGCACTGCAAGAAGACCTCGGTGTGCTGCGTGAACAGGTCAAGCAGTGCAAGCAGACCTTGCAGCAACTGGTGCGCGCCGCCGAAGCCAATCGCCGCCTGGCGGTGGAAATGCAGGACGTGACCCAGTGGCTCGACGAAGCCCTGAATCGCTGGCACCTGATGCGCCCCGAAGCCAGCTACCGCTTCCACCTGCTAGGCCAGGGCAGCGTGCCGCGCATGGCGCCGCCACCGGACCTGACCCAGGCCCTGCTCAACCTGCTGAACAACGCCGCCGACGCCTGCCCTGAAGGCCTGGGCGTACAGTTGGATTGGGACGCCGAAGACGTGACCATCAGTATTCGAGACCACGGCGCGGGCGTACCGTTGGCCATTGCCGAGCAGATCGGCAAACCCTTCTTTACCACCAAAGGCAAAGGCTTCGGCCTCGGCCTGTTTTTGAGCAAGGCCAGCGTGACCCGCGCGGGCGGCTCAGTGAAGCTCTATAGTCATGAGGAAGGTGGCACGCTCACCGAGCTGCGCCTGCCCCGTGTCGCACGAGGAGATATCGATGAGTGACGAGATCCAAGTCGAAGGCGAAGAACTGCCGCACCTGTTGCTGGTAGATGACGACGCCACCTTTACCCGCGTGATGGCGCGCGCCATGAGCCGTCGCGGTTTCCGCGTCAGCACCGCAGGGTCGGCCGAGGAAGGCCTGACCATCGCCCAGGCCGACCTGCCGGACTACGCCGCGCTCGACCTGAAGATGGACGGCGACTCCGGCCTGGTGCTGCTGCCCAAGCTGCTGGAACTCGACCCGGAAATGCGCGTGGTGATCCTCACCGGTTACTCCAGCATCGCCACCGCCGTCGAGGCGATCAAGCGCGGCGCCTGTAACTACCTGTGTAAGCCGGCGGATGCCGATGACGTACTGGCCGCCTTGCTCTCCGAGCACGCCGACCTGGACACCCTGGTGCCGGAAAACCCAATGTCGGTGGACCGACTGCAGTGGGAACACATCCAGCGCGTGCTGACTGAGCACGAAGGCAACATCTCCGCCACTGCCCGCGCCCTGGGCATGCACCGCCGTACCTTGCAGCGCAAGTTGCAGAAGCGCCCGGTACGCCGCTGAGGCTGATCTGAACAACAGCTGAACAATCTGCTTCAGGCCGCACGGAGCCTCGAACCGATCAACTATGATCGGTTCGAACGCCTGTCACATTTTCTTACAGAGCCTGAACGATGAATCAGAACGCTGAGTATTCCGCGGTCAACGACGCGGTGCGTGGGCAATTTTTACGGCGGGTGTGGGGGTTGATCACGCCTTACTGGCGCAGCGAAGAAAAGGCCAAGGCCTGGCTGCTGCTGTTGGTAGTGCTGGGGTTGTCGCTGTTCAGTGTCGCCGTGTCGGTGTGGTTCAACAGCTGGAACCGTGATTTCTACAACGCGCTGGAAAACAAGGACTACGACGCCTTTACCCATCTGCTGATGTACTTCAGCGTGATTGCGGTGGTGTCGATCGTGACCGGCGTGTTCACCTCCTACCTGCAACAGATGCTCACCATCCGCTGGCGCCGCTGGCTGACGGAAACCTATTTCGCCCAGTGGCTGGGCCACAAGAATTACTACCACCTGGAATACGGCGGCTACACCGACAACCCCGACCAGCGTATCTCCGAAGACCTCAATGCCTTTACCAGTAGCACCCTCACGTTGGGCTTGGGCTTTATCGCCAACCTGGTGAGCCTGGTGTCGTTCTCGGTGATCCTGTGGGGCGTGTCTGGCAGCATCGAAATCTGGGGCATTACCATTCCCGGCTACATGTTCTGGGCGGCGCTGATCTACGCGGTGATTGGCAGTTGGTTGACCCACTTGATCGGTCGAAAACTGATCGGCTTGAGCAATCGCCAACAACGCTTTGAGGCTGACTTGCGTTTCAGCCTGGTGCGTGTGCGGGAGAATGCGGAAAGCATCGCGCTGTTCAATGGCGAGCCCAACGAACATCAGCAATTGAGCGCACGGTTCGGACGGGTGTGGAGCAACTTCTGGAACATCATGCAGCTCAAGAAGCGCCTGAATTTTTTTACTAGCGGTTACTCCCAGATTGCGATCATCTTTCCCTTTGTGGTCGCGGCGCCACGTTACTTTTCCGGCAAGATCGAATTGGGCGTGCTCATGCAGGTGGCCCAGGCGTTTGGCAGTGTGCAGGGCAGCCTGAGCTGGTTTGTCGACGCCTATACGCTGTTGGCCAGTTGGCGCGCTACGTGTGATCGTCTGCTGAGTTTCGGCCAGGCTATGCAGGACAACGAAAGCCGCACCATGGGCATTGGTTTGCAGCATCAGGGCGACGATTTGCAGGTCAAGGACCTGAGCCTGGACCTGGCGGACGGTCGGCATTTGTTGCAAGGCGCCGACCTGACGGTGGCGGAAGGCGAGCGTCTGATGCTCAGTGGGCGTTCCGGCAGTGGTAAGTCGACCTTGCTACGCGCCATGGGCAACCTGTGGCCCAACGGCCACGGCAATATCCGCCTGCCGGCCGAACGTTATCTGTTCCTGCCGCAAAAACCTTACCTGCCGATTGGCACGCTAAAGGCGGTATTGAGTTATCCACAGGCCGACAGCGTTTACCCGGCCGAACGTTATGCACAGGTCCTGGAAACCTGCCGCCTGCCGCATCTGGTGGGCCGGCTGGAGGAGGCCAATCACTGGCAACGCATGCTCTCGCCGGGCGAACAGCAACGCCTGGCCTTTGCCCGCGCGTTGCTGTTCGCGCCGCAATGGCTGTACATGGACGAAGCCACGTCGGCCATGGATGAAGAGGATGAAGCGACGCTGTATCAGGCGCTGATCGATCAGTTGCCGGGGCTGAGCATCGTCAGCGTCGGCCATCGCAGCAGCCTCAAGCGCTTCCATGGGCGGCATGTGCGGATCGAGGGTGGGATGTTGCAAGAACAGCCGCTGGCCTGACGCGGTCCCTGTAGGAGCCGGCTGCGGTGTATGAGGGATCGTGACCCAACAAAAAGCCCGGCTGATCATCGATCAGCCGGGCTTTTTAGTGTTTGAAGAGTGAGTTACTTCTTCAAACCGTAATGCTCATCCAGCATGCCGGGGGCGTTCGGCGTCTTTGGCGCGTAGTCCCGTGGTGGCTCCTGGTTTTCCCGGGGTGGGGTCAGGCGTTCCCGTGGGGTTTGCGGTGCATCGGAATGCAACGCGGCCAGCAGGCGCTGGCGGGTGATGTCGTCGAGGGCCAGGCGGTTGGCGCCATCGGCGAGGTGATCCTGTACTTCCTGGTAGCTCTGGGTGAGCTTCTTGACCAGGGTCGCGGTGCTGTTGAAGTGGGTAACAACCTCGTTCTGATAACTGTCAAAACGTTCCTGAATGTCGTCCAACTGACGCTGCGTGCGGTTAGGCGCGGCATTCGGCAGCAAGCGAGCAACCAGGAAACCAATGGCGACACCGGCAACCAGGGCAAGAGTCGGCAACAACCAAACTAAGAGCGAGTGTTCCACGAGTCCTTCCTCTATAAACGGCTTTGCTTTACGTTAACGGCTCAAACCTGCGCTGTATACCGCGATTAAGCTCGCAATGATGCCAAGCACAGACTTTTAGCTAGACGAGTCGACCCTTTGTGAGGTCACGGAGTTCATTCCTTGCTCATGCGTGAAACCCCCGTTTTGATCGATGGCCCGGTAGGCCAACTGGAAGCCCTGTACCTGGATCACCCCGAGCCACGTGGCCTGGCGCTGATCTGCCACCCGAACCCGGTGCAGGGTGGGACCATGCTCAATAAAGTAGTATCGACCCTGCAACGCACCGCCCGCGATGCCGGTTTGGTTACCTTGCGTTTCAATTACCGTGGTGTTGGCGCGAGTGCCGGCACCCACGACATGAGCACCGGTGAAGTGGATGACGCCGAAGCGGCCGCCACCTGGCTGCGGGAAAAACACCCGGACTTGCCGATCACCTTGCTCGGCTTTTCCTTCGGTGGTTACGTCGCTGCCAGTCTCGGCGGTCGCTTGGAAGCCAAGGGTGAAAAACTGTCACATTTGTTCATGGTTGCCGCAGCGGTGATGCGTCTGCGCGATACCGATGCGCTGCCACTGGGTTGCCCACTGACCCTGATCCAACCGGAAACCGACGAAGTGGTCGACCCACAGACCGTCTACGACTGGTCTGCAGCCCTGAAACGCCCCCATGAGCTGCTGAAAGTGGCAGAATGCGGACACTTTTTTCACGGCAAGCTCACCGATCTGAAGGATCTGGTGCTGCCGCGACTTTCGAATTGATAGCAGTCTGATAAGCGATTACCCATGACGACTCGTACCCGTATCCTCACCGGCATCACCACCACCGGCACGCCGCACCTGGGCAACTACGCCGGTGCGATCCGCCCGGCGATCCTCGCCAGCCAGGACGCCAATGCCGACTCCTTCTACTTCCTGGCCGACTACCACGCCCTGATCAAGTGCGATGACCCGCAGCGCATCCAGCGCTCGCGCATGGAAATCGCCGCGACCTGGCTCGCCGGTGGCCTGGATGTGAACCGGGTGACCTTCTACCGCCAGTCGGACATCCCGGAAATCCCCGAGCTGACCTGGCTGCTCACCTGCGTTGCCGCCAAGGGCCTGCTCAACCGCGCCCATGCGTACAAGGCCTCGGTGGACAAGAACGTGGAAGCCGGCGAAGACCCGGATGCGGGCATCAGCATGGGCCTGTACAGCTACCCGGTGCTGATGGCGGCGGACATCCTGATGTTCAACGCACACAAGGTGCCGGTCGGTCGCGACCAGATCCAGCACGTGGAAATGGCCCGCGACATCGGCCAACGCTTCAACCACCTGTTCGGTAACGGTAAAGAATTCTTCACCATGCCCGAGGCGTTGATCGAAGAAAGCGTCGCTACCTTGCCAGGCCTGGATGGCCGCAAGATGTCGAAAAGCTACGACAACACCATCCCGTTGTTCACCAGCGCCAAGGACATGAAGGACGCGATTTCGCGCATCGTCACCGACTCCCGCGCGCCGGGCGAAGCCAAGGACCCGGACAATTCGCACCTGTTCACCCTGTACCAGGCGTTTGCCAGCAAGGCCCAGGAAGAAGAGTTCCGCGCCGAGCTGCTGCAAGGGCTGGGCTGGGGCGAGGCGAAAAACCGTCTGTTCCAACTGTTGGATGGCCAACTGGGCGAAGCCCGCGAGCGCTACCATCAATTGATGTCGCGCCCATCCGACATGGAAGACCTGCTGCTGATCGGCGCCAAGAAAGCGCGTGCGGTGGCCGCGCCGTTCCTGGCTGAACTGCGTGAGGCGGTGGGCCTGCGTTCGTTCGTCAATCAAGCCGCAGCGCCAGTCGCGACCAAGAAGAAAGCCGCAAAAGCCGCGCGCTTCGTGAGCTTCCGCGAGGACGACGGCAGCTTCCGCTTCCGCCTGCTGGCGGCCGATGGTGAGCAACTGTTGTTGTCGCGCAATTTTGCCGACGGCAAGGCGGCGGGTGCGGTAACCAAGCAACTGCAAAACGGCGACGCCCTGGACGTACGCACCGAAGCCTTGGGCTTCAGCGTTTGGCTGGACGGTGCCGTGGTAGCCGACAGCGCCGAGTTCGTTGACGCCGCTTCCCGCGACGCGGCCATCGAAGCCTTGCGCGTTGCGTTGACCCCCCTCGAGGATTAACCCGACCAAGGGTTGATTGCCATTATCCGGGGCCGTCGTTACAGTGACGGCCCGTTTTTGTTGCCTTGCTAACGAAATTATGACGCCCCTAGAACGATATCAAGCTGATCTGAAACGCCCTGAATTCTTCCATGACGCGGCCCAGGAAAATGCGGTGCGTCATTTGCAGCGCCTGTACGACGACCTGCTCGCGGCCTCGCAAAGCAAGCCAGGGATGTTCAGCAAGCTGTTTGGCAAGAAAGACCACACCCCGGTCAAAGGCCTGTACTTCTGGGGCGGTGTAGGGCGCGGCAAGACTTATTTGGTCGACACCTTCTTCGAAGCGCTGCCGTTCAAGGAAAAGGTGCGGACGCACTTTCACCGCTTCATGAAGCGCGTGCACGAAGAGATGAAGACCCTGCCGGGCGAGAAAAACCCGCTGACCATCATCGCCAAGCGTTTCTCCGAAGAGGCGCGGGTGATCTGCTTCGATGAATTCTTCGTCTCCGACATCACCGACGCCATGATCCTCGGCACCCTGATGGAAGAGCTGTTCAAGAACGGCGTGACCCTGGTCGCCACCTCGAACATCGTGCCCGACGGCTTGTACAAGGACGGCCTGCAACGCGCGCGCTTCCTGCCGGCCATCGCGCTGATCAAGCAGAACACCGAAATCGTCAACGTCGACAGTGGCGTCGACTACCGCCTGCGCCATCTGGAGCAAGCGGAGCTGTTCCACTTCCCGCTGAACGAAGCGGCCCACGAAAGCCTGAAAAAGAGCTTCCGCGCCCTCACGCCGGAATGTACCCAGGCGGTGGAAAACGACAAGCTGATGATCGAGAATCGCGAAATCATCGCGTTGCGTACTTGCGATGACGTGGCCTGGTTCGAATTCCGCCAACTGTGCGACGGCCCGCGTAGCCAGAACGACTACATCGAGCTGGGCAAGATCTTTCACGCGGTGATCTTGAGCGGTGTGGAGCAGATGAGCGTCACCACCGACGACATCGCGCGCCGCTTCATCAACATGGTCGACGAGTTCTACGACCGTAACGTGAAGCTGATCATCTCGGCGGAAGTCGAGTTGAAGGACCTGTACACCGGCGGGCGCCTGAACTTCGAGTTCCAGCGCACCTTGAGCCGGTTGCTGGAAATGCAGTCCCACGAATTCCTGTCGCGTGGGCACAAGCCGTAAGAACGATGTAGATCAAATGTGGGAGCGAGCAAGCCCGCTCCCACATTTTTTACCGCGTTCAACCTTATCTATGCGGCCTGCTGAAACTGCTGGCGATACTGGTTCGGTGACAACTCCGTGTGCTGCCGGAACAGCCGCGCAAAGAAACTCGCATCGTCGTAACCCACCTCATAACTGATGGTCTTGATGCTCTTGCGGCTGCCCGAGAGCAGGCCCTTTGCCGTCTCGATGCGCAGCCGTTGCAGGTAATGTAGCGGCTTGTCACCGGTAGCGGTCTGGAAGCGGCGCATGAAGTTGCGGATGCTCATGCCGTGTTCCCGGGCCACGTCTTCGAAGCGGAATTTGTCGGCGAAGTGTTCTTCGAGCCAGTGCTGGATCTGCAGGATGATCACATCCTGGTGCAGCTTCTGCCCGCCAAACCCGATGCGTCCCGGTGAATAGCTGCGCTGCACTTCATAGAGGATATCGCGGGCCACGGCCTGGGCGATGTTGGCGCCGCAGAAACGTTCGATCAGGTAGATATAGAGGTCGCACGCCGAGGTGGTGCCGCCGGCGCAATACAGGTTGTCGGCGTCGGTGAGGTGCTTGTCCTGGTTGAGTTGGACCTTGGGGAAGCGTTCGCTGAAGGCGTTGAAGAAGCGCCAGTAGGTGGTCGCTTCCTTGCCGTCGAGCAGGCCGGCTTCGGCCAGCCAGAACACCCCGGTGGCTTCGCCGCACAATACGGCGCCGCGTGCGTGTTGCTCACGCAACCATGGCAGCACTTGTGGGTAGCGAGTGCACAAGGCGTCGAAGTCATCCCAGAAGGCCGGTAGCACGATGATGTCGGCGTCTTCCAGGCCGCCGTCCACCGGCATGATTACATCACTGAAGCTGCGTACCGATTGCCCGTCGGGGCTGACCAGGCGCGATTCGAACGCGGGAGTCAGGCCCAATCCTTGTTGCTTGCCGTAACGCAGGCTGGCGAGGTGGAAGAAATCCTTGGCTTGCATGAGGGTTGAAGCGAATACCCGATCAATGGCCAAAATGCTGACGCGCCGCAACGGCGTGGAGATTTGGTTAGACATAATTTCATTTATTCTTATAGGGGAAAGTGGTCACCAGACGGCTGGATCGTCTTATTTTTTGTCGCATGTGTCCAGTGTCCCGTGCTGCCTTCGGGGCATAGTCTCTGTGGGCTCGTCCTTGTCCGACAATCCACGCAGGTGACCCATGATTCCCAGAACCTTGTTCAGCACGGAACACGAACTCTTCCGCGAGAGCGTGCGCACCTTCCTCGAAAAAGACGCCGCGCCGTTCCATGGGCAGTGGGAGAAACAGGGCTACATCGACCGCAGCTTATGGAGCAAGGCGGGGGAGGCGGGGATGCTGTGTTCCCACCTGCCAGAAGAATATGGCGGGCTGGGCGCGGACTTTTTGTACAGCGCGGTGGTGATCGAGGAGATCAGCCGGCTGGGGCTGACCGGCATCGGTTTTTCCCTGCATTCGGATATTGTTGCGCCATATATCCTGCATTACGGCAGTGAGGCGTTGAAACACAAATACCTGCCCAAGCTGATCTCCGGTGAAATGGTCACGGCCATTGCCATGACCGAGCCGGGCGCTGGTTCCGACCTGCAAGGGGTGAAAACCACGGCAGTGCTGGACGGCGATGACTACGTGATCAATGGCTCCAAAACCTTCATCACGAACGGCTATCTGGCCGAGCTGGTGATCGTGGTGGCCAAGACCGATCCCAAGGCGGGCGCCAAGGGCACCAGCCTGTTCCTCGTGGAAGCCGACACGCCGGGCTTCGACAAGGGCAAGCGCTTGGAAAAGGTGGGCATGAAGGCCCAAGACACCTCGGAGCTGTTCTTCCAGGATGTGCGGGTGCCCAAGGAAAACCTGCTGGGCCAGGCGGGCATGGGCTTCGCTTACCTGATGCAGGAGTTGCCGCAGGAGCGGCTGACGGTTGCGATTGGTGCCTTGTCGTCAGCCGAGGCGGCGCTGGAGTGGACCCTGACCTACACCCGCGAGCGCAAGGCGTTCGGCAAGGCGATCGCGGACTTCCAAAACACCCGGTTCAAGCTGGCGGAGATGGCCACCGAGGTTCAGATCGGCCGCGTATTCGTCGACAAATGCATGGCGCTGCATCTGGAAGGCAAGCTGGATGTGCCCACGGCGGCGATGGCCAAGTACTGGGCCACGGACCTGCAATGCAAGGTGCTCGATGAGTGCGTGCAGTTGCACGGCGGCTACGGCTTTATGTGGGAATACCCGATTGCACGGGCGTGGGCGGATGCACGGGTGCAGCGCATTTATGCGGGGACCAACGAGATCATGAAGGAAATTATTGCGCGGGCGCTGTAATCTGCGGTGCTGCTGATGGCCGCCTTCGCGAGCAAGCCCGCTCCCACGGTTGACCGCATTCTCATGCTGGAACTCGGTCAACCGTGGGAGCGGGCTTGCTCGCGAAAGCGGCTTGAAGATCAATCAAGGCGCTGGGTTCGGATGATCCTTTTGAATCGCCTCAATCCCGTCCAACACCTCTTTCGACAATTTCAGCTCGGCACTGGCAATGTTGCTATCCAGTTGCTCCAGCGACGTGGCTCCAATGATATTGCTGGTCACAAACGGCTGCTGCGTCACAAACGCCAATGCCATCTGCGCCGGGTCCAGGCCGTGCTCCCGTGCCAACGCCACATAACGGCTGCATGCCGCTTCCGACTGCGGGTTGAAGTAACGGCTGAAGCGGCTGTATTCGGTCAGCCGTGCCTTGGCCGGACGCGCACCGTTTTCATACTTGCCGCTGAGCATGCCGAACGCCAGTGGCGAATACGCCAGCAAACCGCACTGTTCACGGATCGCGACTTCCGCCAGGCCCACTTCAAAGCTGCGGTTGAGCAGGTTGTAGGGGTTCTGGATCGACACTGCGCGGGTCCAGCCACGGGCTTCAGCCAGGGCCAGGAATTTCATGGTGCCCCACGGCGTTTCGTTGGACAGGCCGATGTGGCGGATCTTGCCGGCCTTCACTTGTTCGTCCAGCGCTTCGAGGGTTTCTTCCAGCGGGGTGAGGTCGTCTTCGTCCTTGTGCTTGTAGCTCAGTTGGCCGAAGAAGTTGGTGCTGCGTTCCGGCCAGTGCAGTTGGTAGAGGTCGATCCAGTCGGTCTGCAGACGTTTGAGGCTGGCATCCAGGGCGTCGACGATGTGCTTGCGGTTGTGGCGCAGGTGGCCATCGCGGATGTAGTCGATGGTGTTGCCGGGGCCGGCGATCTTGCTGGCCAGGATCCAGTCGGCACGGTCGCCACGGCTTTTGAAGTAATTGCCGATGTAGCGCTCGGTGGTGGCATAGGTGTCGGCCTTGGGCGGCACCGGGTACATTTCGGCCGTGTCGAGGAAGTTGATCCCCGCACCCTTGGCCCGCTCGATCTGCGCGAAGGCCTCTGCCTCGCTGTTCTGCTCGCCCCAGGTCATGGTGCCCAAGGCTATCGCGCTCACGTTCAGATCCGTACGGCCCAGCTGTCGATAATCCATCGGGTACTCCTTCAGGGAAAACAATCATAAAAGCAGGTTGAATTTTTTTTCGCAATCTGCATAATTGCCCACCTCTTTCTGCAGTGGAAGTGATGCGCCGCCTGCCGAAGAATCTTGCCGTTGAACGGACGCGCCGACCCGAGCCCCCGATAGCGTCTGTATCCGGCTGCCTTTGACTTGTCAAAGTACGCACTATTCAGTAAGATCCGCCGTCTAATTTACAGGGCGGCCCCTGAGGCTATTAAAGAATGACAACTTTTACTGCAAAACCGGAAACAGTTCAGCGCGACTGGTTTGTCGTCGACGCCGCTGGTCAGACCCTGGGTCGTCTGGCCACTGAAGTCGCCAGCCGTCTGCGTGGCAAGCACAAGCCTGAGTACACCCCTCACGTTGATACCGGTGACTACATTGTCATCATCAACGCTGAGCAGGTTCGTGTAACCGGCAACAAAGCAAGCGACAAAATGTACTACCGTCACTCCGGTTTCCCAGGCGGTATCAAGTCTTCCAACTTCGAAGGCCTGATTGCCAAGAAGCCTGAAGCCCCGATCGAAATCGCGGTCAAAGGCATGCTGCCTAAGGGCCCACTGGGTCGCGATATGTTTCGCAAGCTGAAAGTCTATGCGGGCGCTGTACACCCTCATGCTGCTCAGCAGCCCCAAGAACTGAAGTTTTAACGGAATAGTTCATTATGTCGGCGACTCAAAATTACGGCACTGGCCGTCGCAAAACCGCAACCGCTCGCGTTTTCCTGCGTCCGGGTACTGGTAACATCTCGATCAACAACCGCTCCCTGGACAACTTCTTCGGCCGCGAAACTGCCCGCATGGTAGTTCGTCAGCCGCTGGAACTGACCGAGACCGTTGAAAAGTTCGACATCTACGTCACCGTTATCGGTGGCGGTGTAAGTGGTCAAGCTGGCGCAATCCGCCACGGTATCACTCGCGCTCTGATGCAGTACGACGAAACCCTGCGTGGCGCTCTGCGCAAAGCTGGCTTCGTGACTCGCGATGCCCGTGAAGTTGAACGTAAGAAAGTCGGTCTGCGTAAAGCGCGTAAGCGTCCGCAGTACTCGAAGCGTTAATTCGCTTTACGTTCCACAAAAACGCCCAGCCTCCTCACGGAGCTGGGCGTTTTTTATTGCCTGCGATTTATGCATAAAAATCGCCGTGACAACTTGCCACATCCGTAGACCCCCTATACTACAAGGCCTGGAGGCTGAGCCCCCGGCAATTCCCTTGTCAGACGTGGGGCTTTTCATTACCATTCGGCAAAATTTTTATAAGTAAAGATTCAACACTTAGTAGACGCCTGATTTAACAGGCCAAAAAGCTGATGGGAGAGGACTGAATGAGCAATGACGGCGTGAATGCAGGCCGGCGTCGCTTCTTGGTAGCAGCCACATCCGTGGTGGGTGCTGCAGGAGCGGTGGGGGCTGCGGTCCCGTTCGTGGGGTCATGGTTTCCCAGTGCCAAGGCGAAAGCCGCAGGTGCACCGGTGAAGGTGAATATCAGCAAGATCGAGCCAGGGCAGCAGATGATTGCTGAATGGCGCGGCCAGCCGGTCTTCATTGTTCGTCGTACTGAGGAAATCCTGGGGAATCTCAAAAAGATTGAAGGCCAGTTGTCTGACCCCAAATCCGAGAAGTCCGACCAACCCGCCTACGCCAAGAACGAAGTGCGTTCGATCAAGCCGGAGATCCTGCTGCTGGTCGGTCTCTGTACTCACCTGGGGTGCTCGCCTACGTTCCGCCCGGAAGTGGCCCCTGTCGATCTGGGCAAGGATTGGGTCGGCGGTTATTTCTGTCCGTGCCACGGCTCGCACTACGACCTTGCTGGTCGCGTCTACAAGTCCCAGCCCGCTCCCCTGAACCTGCCGGTTCCTCCGCACACCTACGAAACTGACGACCTCATTGTCATTGGCCTCGATAAGGAGAACGCGTGATGAGCAAGTTCATGGATTGGGTGGATGCGCGCTTCCCCGCCACTAAAATGTGGGAAGACCATCTCAGCAAATATTACGCGCCGAAAAACTTCAACTTCTTCTACTTCTTCGGCTCCCTGGCGCTGCTGGTGCTGGTCAACCAGATCGTCACCGGCGTTTGGTTGACGATGAGCTACACCCCGTCGGCGGAAGAGGCGTTTGCCTCCGTCGAGTACATCATGCGGGACGTAGAGTACGGCTCGATCCTGCGCCTGTTGCACTCTACCGGCGCCTCGGCGTTCTTTATCGTCGTCTACCTGCACATGTTCCGGGGCCTGCTCTACGGCTCCTACCAGAAGCCTCGTGAGCTGGTGTGGGTGTTCGGCATGCTGATCTACCTGGCGCTGATGGCCGAAGCCTTCATGGGTTACCTGCTGCCGTGGGGCCAGATGTCGTACTGGGGCGCCCAGGTGATCATCTCGCTGTTCGGTGCGATTCCGGTGATCGGCAACGACCTGACGCAGTGGATCCGTGGTGACTACCTGATCTCGGGCATCACCCTGAACCGCTTCTTCGCCCTGCACGTGGTGGCCTTGCCGATCGTGATCCTGGGCCTGGTGGTACTGCACATCCTGGCGCTGCACGAAGTGGGTTCCAACAACCCGGATGGCGTGGACATCAAGAAGCACAAGGACGAAAACGGCATCCCGCTGGATGGCATTCCGTTCCACCCTTACTACACCGTGAAAGACATTGTCGGCGTGGTGGTGTTCCTGTTCGTGTTCTGCTCGATCGTGTTCTTTTTCCCGGAGATGGGCGGGTATTTCCTGGAGAAGCCTAACTTCGAACAGGCCAACGCCTTCAAGACACCTGAGCACATTGCCCCAGTCTGGTACTTCACGCCGTTCTACGCGATCTTGCGGGCGATCCCGGACAAGCTCATGGGCGTGATCGCCATGGGCGCGGCCATCGCGGTGCTGTTCGTGCTGCCTTGGCTCGACCGAAGCCCGGTCAAGTCCATGCGCTACAAGGGCTGGCTGAGCAAGATCTGGCTGTGGGTGTTCTGCATTGCGTTCGTGATCCTGGGTGTGCTGGGCGTACTGGCGCCGACCCCTGAGCGTACGTTGCTGTCGCAGGTCTGCACCTTCCTGTACTTCGCCTACTTCATTCTGATGCCGTTCTACACCCGGCTCGAGAAGACCAAACCGGTTCCGGAAAGGGTGACTGGCTGATGAAAAAGTTATTCGTTGCATTGATGCTTGCGGCCTTGCCGCTACTGTCCTTCGCTGCCGAGCACGGCGGACCGGAACTGGAAAAAGTCGATATCGACGTATCGGACAAGGCTGCCATGCAAGACGGCGCACGCACGTTCGCCAACTACTGCATGGGCTGTCACAGCGCCAAGTTCCAGCGTTACGAGCGGGTTGCCGATGACCTCGGCATCCCCCATGAAATGATGCTCGAGAAGCTGGTGTTCACCGGCGCCAAGATCGGCGACCACATGACCATCGGCATGAAGCCTGCGGACGCCAAGACCTGGTTCGGCGCAGCACCGCCTGACTTGACCCTGGTGGCTCGTGTACGCGGCACCGACTGGCTCTATGGCTACCTGAAATCCTTCTACGAAGACCCGGCACGTCCGTATGGCGTGAACAACCGTGTGTTCCCGAACGTCGGCATGCCTAACGTTCTGGTCGGCCTGCAAGGCAAGCAAGTGGTAGGATGCAAGCAGATCCAGGTCGTTGAAGACGGCAAGAAGCAATACGATCCGTTGACCGGCACGCCTTTGACTCATGAAGCGTGCGATCAACTGAAGATAGAAACCCCAGGTTCGTTGACAGACGAGCAGTTCGACGAGAAGGTCAAGAACCTTGTGACCTTCCTGGCCTACTCGGCCAACCCGGTCAAACTGGAGCATCAGCGCATCGGCACCTATGTGTTGCTGTACCTGGCCTTCTTCTTCGTATTCGCCTATCTGCTCAAACGCGAATACTGGAAGGATGTGCATTGATCCAACCGTAAGCAATTGCTGTTAATCTTGCGCGCCCAGCGGCATCTCTGAATACGTAGCGACCTGGTTGAACCGGTTGTTACAGAGATGCTCTCTGGGCGCGCTCGTTTTTGAGCTTTCGATAATTTCAACAAGCGAGGAGGACCGCCATGGGCGTGACCAATCGGTTGGCCTGTTACTCCGACCCCGCCGACCACTATTCCCACCGAGTACGCATCGTGCTCGCAGAGAAGGGTGTCAGCGCCGAGATCATCAGTGTGGAGGCGGGCCGTCAGCCGCCAAAACTGATCGAAGTGAACCCTTACGGCAGCTTGCCCACCCTGGTCGATCGTGACTTGGCGTTGTGGGAGTCAACCGTGGTGATGGAATACCTGGATGAGCGTTACCCGCATCCGCCTTTGCTGCCGGTGTACCCGGTGGCGCGTGCCAACAGCCGCCTGCTGATCCATCGGATCCAGCGTGACTGGTGCGGGCTGGTGGATGTGATTCTGGATTCGCGTACAAAAGAAGCGGTTCGGGTGCAGGCGCGTAAGGAATTGCGCGAGAGCCTGACCGGCGTTTCGCCATTGTTCGCCGATAAGCCTTTTTTCCTCAGTGAGGAACAAAGTTTGGTGGATTGCTGCCTATTACCGATACTCTGGCGCTTGCCGATTCTCGGTATTGAACTGCCGCGGCCTGCCAAGCCGCTGCTTGATTACATGGAGCGCCAGTTTGCGCGTGAGGCTTTCCAGGCAAGTCTGTCTGGTGTCGAACGCGATATGCGCTAAGGCTTAAGGAGCCGCTGATGAACTCCAGTCGACCCTACTTGGTCCGCGCGCTCTATGAGTGGATTGTGGACAACGATTGCACCCCGCACATGCTGGTCAATTCCGAGTTTCCTGCGGTTCAGGTACCGGAGGGTTTTGCCAGTGATGGGCAAATTGTGTTGAACGTATCGCCGAGTGCCGTGCGCCACCTGCACATGGACAACGAAGCCGTGAGCTTCGAAGGGCGTTTTGGCGGCGTGCCGCATACGCTGTTCGTGCCGATTGGCGCCATCCTCGGCATCTATGCCCGGGAGAACGGCCAAGGCATGGTGTTCGATCTGGAGTCGCCTTTCGAGGGTGACGAATCGATCGAAAACGAAGACGGCGATGACCAGCCGCCACCGGATTCCGAGCCACCGCGCCCTAGCGGTCGGCCGAGTCTTAAAGTGGTGAAGTAATGAGCTTCCCCTCTGGGGCGAGCTGAAAAAATACCTCGACGTGTGTCGGGGTATTTTTTTGCGCGAAGGATAGGGATGAAAGTCGCGCCTGGACGGTGATCGTACAACCACCATGGGCTATGATGCGTGCTCAAGCTCACCGAGAAAGATGATCCATCATGGAAAACGCCAACACCGCCCCTCGTCTTCCCCGCAAGCGCCGCAGCCTTGCCCAGGAATTGGTCACGGTGTTGTCCGAGCAGATCCGCGACGGCCAGCTCAAGCGAGGCGACAAGTTGCCCACCGAGTCGGCGATCATGGACGCCCACGGGGTGAGCCGAACCGTAGTGCGAGAAGCGATCTCGCGCTTGCAGGCGGCGGGGCAGGTGGAAACCCGCCATGGCATCGGCACCTTTGTGCTGGACACGCCAAGCCCGAGCGGTTTCCGTATCGACCCGGCCACCGTGGTGACCCTGCGTGATGTGCTGGCGATTCTGGAGTTGCGGATCAGCCTGGAAGTTGAGTCCGCAGGTCTGGCCGCGTTGCGCCGCAGCGACGAGCAACTGGCCGCCATGCGTGCGGCGCTCGATGCCCTGAATGAAAGCGCAGCTCACGCCGGTGACGCGGTGGCCTCCGACTTTGCATTCCACCTGGAAATTGCCCTGTCCACCGGCAACCGCTACTTCACTGACATCATGACCCACCTGGGCACCAGCATCATTCCACGCACCCGCCTGAATTCGGCGCGCCTGGCCCATGATGACCAGCAGCACTATATGGGGCGCTTGAGTCGTGAGCATGAAGAGATTTATGAAGCGATTGCGCGTCAGGATTCGGATGCGGCGCGGGCGGCCATGAGGTTGCATTTGACCAATAGCCGCGAGCGGCTGCGCCATGCCCATGAAGAGGCAGAAGCGCAGCGCGGTTGAAGGCTGCACCGACCCTGTAGGAGCCCGGCTTGCCGGCGATAGCGTCCAAAAGATCGTCATCGCCGGCAAGCCGGGCTCCTACTGCGTCAGTTGGCGGGTTGGTTTGGCTTGTAGTCCTTGAGCAGCAGGTAAGTGCTCCACCCCCACCAATCATTCGTCCAGTGCTTGTCGTTCAGGTCATTCACGTCCTTGCGACGCAGCACCTTGTCGCCCTCCATTTTGAACAACGGCGAGAAGTTGTTCGCCGGGTTCTGCGCAGCATTCAAATCCGGCACATACAACGGCGCCTTGAAATTGGCCGGGGAGGGCGCGACACCACTGATAAAGGTGTCGAAAATCTCATCCGCCGAAGCTTGCACAGCGCGTTTGACTTGCACGCGGTTGTCCGCATCGATGGCGTCGAAGTAGCGTTTGTCTCCATACGCGTGCCATTGATCGCCCATGGCGTTACGCACCTTGAGCCCGAACTTGCTGTCTTCGTCATGCATGAAGCGGCTGATCAGCGAGCCCAGCTCACCTGGCGTCACCACAGCTGCCAGTTGTTTACGCGGTACACGCAGATGGCCGGCCGAGAACAGATCGGTCAAAAAGTGATCAGCAAAACTGTTCATGGCGTACGCCAGTTCCAGCGCTTGGTCGGTGCCGGTCTGGTGAGCCACGACGGCTTGTTGCAGCGCCGCCGTATGCCCCGCCAGATAGGCCGACAGCGCCCATTCGCCAAAGTGGTCGGCATTGTCCGCTGCCAGTTTCAGGTAACGTCCCAACGGAATCAGCGCCGAAACTGCGCTGCCACCGCCGGTGATGCGATTCCATTCCTCGGACAACGTATCACCCAAGGCGTCGTAGGCTTCATGAGCTTGTTTGCCATCCTTGATCGCCTGCTTGACCGCATTGATCTCCTTTTGCATCACCGCGAGGATCTTGTGCGCTTCTTCCCGCGAGGCGGGCAGTACGGCGAGCGTATTGAAGGCCGCGGTAAAGCGTTGCACACGCTCGGCGGGGGAGGCGCCATCGCTGATCGGTTGACCGGGGATGCCATAGAAATCACCCCCTAGGGCGATTACTTGGCCATAGGTCAGCGCCAGCCCATTGGGCAGGTGCAGCTCGACTTGGTGTGCGGGAATCGCGGGGGCATCCTTGACGAAGCGCAACAGGGTTTCATCGCCGATGGCAGTGTGTTCACCGCCTTCGAAGCGCAAGATAGGTGGGTTCTTTTCGGGTGCTGCGAGTTCAAGACCTGACATGTTAGCTCCTTGCTATGTCGTAGGAATCTTTCGTAATGACTGTATGCATATACAGTTAAATCGAGAATAGAGGAAAAATTCCCTACGTCAAGAAGGTGCGCATTCAAAGCGGCCACAATGAAGTCTGATGAATTGCAGTTGACGAATCTTTTTATAGTTGTACGATGACGTACGACATCACCAAAACCAACAACAACCTTTCAATAGAAAGTCTTCGCCCAGGGTGTTCGAATAATGAATCCACAAGAACTGAAGTCCATCCTTTCCCACGGTCTGCTGTCTTTCCCGGTGACCGATTTCAACGCCCAGGGTGACTTTCACCAGGCGGGTTACATCAAGCGTCTGGAATGGCTGGCCCCTTACGGCGCCACCGCCTTGTTCGCGGCCGGCGGTACTGGTGAGTTTTTCTCCCTCGCTGCCAGTGAATACTCCCAGGTGGTGAAAACCGCCGTTGATACCTGCGCCACCAGCGTGCCGATCCTGGCCGGAGTCGGTGGTTCGACCCGCCAAGCCATCGAGTACGCCCAGGAAGCTGAACGTCTCGGCGCCAAAGGCCTGCTGCTGCTGCCGCACTACCTTACCGAAGCCAGCCAGGACGGGGTTGCCGCCCACGTTGAAGCCGTATGCAAATCGGTCAAGATTGGTGTGGTGGTCTACAACCGTAACGTCTGCCGCTTGACCGCGCCGCTGCTGGAACGCCTGGCCGAGCGCTGCCCGAACCTGATCGGCTACAAGGATGGCCTGGGTGATATCGAGTTGATGGTGTCGATCCGTCGCCGCCTCGGTGATCGTTTCAGTTACCTCGGCGGCCTGCCGACTGCAGAGGTTTACGCCGCTGCCTACAAGGCCCTGGGCGTACCGGTGTACTCCTCGGCGGTGTTCAACTTCATCCCTAAAACTGCGATGGACTTCTACCACGCGATTGCCAAGGACGATCACGCCACCGTTTCCAAGATCATCGACGACTTCTTCCTGCCGTACCTGGACATCCGTAACCGCAAGGCCGGGTATGCCGTGAGCATCGTCAAGGCCGGTGCAAAAATCGCCGGCTACGACGCAGGCCCGGTGCGTACGCCGCTGACCGACCTGCTGCCGGAAGAATATGAAGCCCTGGCCGCGCTGATCGACAAGCAAGGCGCGCAATAACCCATTTACAAGGCCGCTGAGAAATCAGCGGCCTTTTGCGTCAGGAGAAGATTCGTGTCCCAAGCCCAACGTTTTGACAACTACATTAATGGCCAGTGGGTGGCCGGTGCCGACTACTGCGTCAACCTCAACCCGTCGGAGTTGTCCGATGTCATTGGCGAATACGCCAAGGCGGATGTTGCCCAAGTCCACGCCGCTATCGACGCAGCCCGCGCAGCATTCCCGGCCTGGTCCACTTCCGGGATCCAGGCGCGCCATGACGCGCTGGATAAAGTCGGCAGCGAAATCCTCGCGCGCCGCGAAGAACTCGGCACCCTGCTGGCCCGTGAAGAGGGCAAGACCCTGCCCGAAGCCATCGGCGAAGTAACCCGCGCCGGTAACATCTTCAAGTTCTTTGCCGGTGAGTGCCTGCGCCTGTCCGGCGACTACGTGCCGTCGGTTCGTCCGGGAGTCAACGTCGAAGTCACCCGTGAAGCCCTGGGGGTGGTCGGCCTGATCACGCCGTGGAACTTCCCGATAGCCATCCCCGCCTGGAAAATCGCCCCGGCCCTGGCCTACGGCAACTGCGTCGTGATCAAGCCGGCTGAACTGGTGCCGGGCTGCGCTTGGGCACTGGCGGAAATCATTTCCCGTGCGGGCTTCCCAGCCGGCGTGTTCAACCTGGTAATGGGCAGCGGTCGCGTGGTTGGCGACGTGCTGGTCAACAGCCCAAAAGTTGATGGCATCAGCTTCACCGGTTCTGTCGGTGTCGGTCGTCAGATCGCCGTCAGCTGTGTGTCGCGCCAGGCCAAAGTGCAGTTGGAAATGGGCGGCAAGAACCCGCAGATCATCCTCGATGACGCCGACCTCAAGCAGGCTGTCGAGCTCTCGGTACAGAGCGCGTTCTACTCCACCGGCCAGCGTTGCACGGCCTCCAGCCGCTTGATCGTCACCGCCGGTATCCACGACCAGTTCGTCGCGGCCATGGCCGAACGCATGAAGTCGATCAAGGTCGGCCACGCGCTGAAAAGCGGCACCGACATCGGCCCAGTGGTTTCCCAGGCGCAGTTGGATCAAGACCTCAAGTACATCGACATCGGCCAGAGCGAAGGTGCGCGGTTGGTCAGCGGTGGCGGCCTGGTCACCTGTGACACCGAAGGCTACTACCTGGCGCCGACGCTGTTTGCCGACAGCGAAGCGGCCATGCGCATCAGCCGTGAAGAGATCTTCGGGCCGGTGGCCAACGTTGTGCGTGTGGCGGACTACGAAGCGGCGCTTGCCATGGCCAACGACACCGAGTTCGGGTTGTCGGCGGGCATTGCCACCACGTCGCTCAAGTACGCCAACCACTTCAAGCGCCACTCCCAGGCTGGGATGGTAATGGTCAACTTGCCGACTGCCGGTGTGGACTATCACGTTCCGTTCGGTGGCCGTAAGGGCTCATCCTATGGGTCGCGCGAGCAAGGTCGCTATGCGCAAGAGTTCTACACCGTGGTGAAGACCAGCTACATCGGTTCGTAATACGGCGCACCTAACTCCTGTAGGAGCCGGCTTGCTGGCGATGGAATCAACGCGGTGTTTCTGAACCGCCGCAGTGATGCCATCGCTGGCAAGCCAGCTCCTACAGAGGCGCCGAGCAACAGACAAAAATTACCCGCAAAAAAAATAATTAGTGGGAGTACTTCTTCATGCAAGCGACCAAGCCGACCCATGTCCGCTATTTGATCCTGCTCATGCTGTTCCTGGTGACCACGATCAATTACGCCGACCGGGCCACCATCGCCATCGCAGGCTCCAGCCTGCAAAAAGACCTCGGCATCGACGCGGTCACCCTCGGTTACATCTTCTCTGCATTCGGTTGGGCCTACGTGGCCGGGCAAATTCCCGGTGGCTGGCTGCTGGACCGGTTCGGCTCCAAGAAAGTCTATGCGCTGAGCATCTTCACCTGGTCACTGTTCACCGTGCTGCAAGGCTATGTCGGTGAGTTTGGTGTCTCCACCGCCGTGGTGGCGCTGTTTATGCTGCGCTTTATGGTCGGTCTGGCCGAAGCGCCTTCGTTTCCCGGAAATGCCCGGATTGTCGCGGCGTGGTTTCCTACGGCTGAGCGCGGTACGGCTTCAGCGATCTTCAACTCGGCGCAGTACTTCGCCACGGTGCTGTTTGCGCCGCTGATGGGCTGGATTGTCTACAGCTTCGGCTGGCAGCACGTGTTTATCGTGATGGGTGTGATCGGCATCATTTTCTCGCTGATCTGGCTGAAAGTTATCCACAGCCCGCGCCAGCACCCGATGATCAACGAAGCCGAGTTCAATCACATCGCCGCCAATGGCGCGATGGTCGATATGGATCAGGACAAAGGCAAGGGTAAGAAAACCGACGGTCCGAAGTGGGATTACATCCGCCAGTTGCTGACCAACCGCATGATGCTCGGCGTGTACCTGGGCCAGTATTGCATCAACGGTATCACCTACTTTTTCCTCACCTGGTTCCCGGTGTACCTGGTGCAGGACCGTGGCATGACCATCCTCAAGGCCGGTTTCATCGCTTCGTTGCCGGCGATCTGCGGGTTTATCGGCGGCGTGCTAGGCGGGGTGATTTCGGATTATCTGCTGCGCAAGGGGCATTCCCTGACCTTCGCCCGCAAGGCGCCGATCATTGGGGGCCTGCTGATTTCCAGCAGTATCGTGGCCTGCAACTACGTGGATATCGAGTGGATGGTGGTGGGCTTCATGGCCTTGGCCTTCTTCGGTAAAGGCGTTGGCGCACTGGGCTGGGCGGTAGTCTCCGACACCTCGCCGAAACAAATCGCCGGCCTCAGTGGCGGCTTGTTCAACACCTTCGGTAACCTCGCGTCGATCACTACCCCTATTGTGATCGGCTACATCATCAGCACCACCGGCTCGTTCAAATGGGCCCTGGTGTTCGTCGGCGCCAATGCGCTGGTGGCGGTGTTCAGCTACCTGGTCATCGTTGGGCCGATCAAACGTGTAGTCCTCAAAGAGCCGCCTGCCAAGGGGCCTGAGTTGACCAACCTAACCGAAGCGCATTCCTGAGGGGCCGTGTGATGCAGTTGATTGAACATGCCGACTCGCCGCGCTCGATTCGTTTGCACGAACGCGACAACGTGGTGATCGTGGTCAATGACCAAGGCGTACCGGCCGGAACCGAATTCCCGGATGGCCTGGTGACCGTGGATTTCATCCCTCAGAGTCACAAGGTGACCCTGGAAGATATCCCCGAGGGCGGCCAGATTATTCGCTATGGCCAGACCATCGGATACGCCCTGGCGCCGATTCCGCGTGGTAGTTGGGTGCAGGAAGATCAACTGCGCATGCCCACCGCGCCGCCGTTGGACAGCTTGCCGCTGTCCACCGAGGTGCCTGAGGCCCAGGCGCCCTTGGAAGGGTTTACCTTCGAGGGTTACCGCAACGCGGATGGCACTGTGGGTACGCGCAATATCCTTGGCATCACCACCACGGTGCAGTGCGTCACCGGCGTACTGGACCATGCGGTCAAGCGCATCAAGGACGAATTGCTACCCAAGTACCCACACGTTGACGACGTGGTAGCGCTGACCCACAGCTACGGCTGTGGTGTGGCGATCACTGCGACCGATGCCTACATCCCGATCCGCACGGTACGCAACCTGGCGCGCAATCCGAACCTGGGCGGCGAAGCCCTGGTGATCAGCCTGGGCTGCGAGAAACTGCAGGCCGGGCAGGTGATGCACGACAACGACAGCTCGGTCGACCTGAGTGAGCCCTGGCTGTATCGGCTGCAGGATTCCAGCCACGGCTTTACCGAGATGATCGAGCAGATCATGGAATTGGCCGAGACGCGCCTGAAGAAACTCGACCAGCGCCGCCGGGAAACCGTGCCGGCGTCGGAGTTGATCCTGGGCATGCAGTGCGGCGGCAGTGATGCGTTTTCCGGTATCACCGCCAACCCGGCGCTGGGCTATGCCTCGGATCTGTTGCTGCGGGCTGGGGCGACGGTGATGTTTTCCGAAGTGACCGAAGTTCGCGATGCGATTTACCTGCTGACCTCTCGCGCTGAAAGCGAAGCCGTTGCCCAGGAACTGGTCCGGGAAATGGATTGGTACGATCGCTACCTGGCCAAGGGCGAGGCGGACCGCAGCGCCAACACCACGCCGGGAAACAAGAAGGGCGGCTTGTCGAACATTGTCGAGAAGTCCTTGGGCTCCATCGTCAAATCCGGCAGCAGCGCGATCAATGGCGTGCTGGGTCCGGGTGAGCGCTTCAAGAGTAAGGGCCTGATCTTTTGCGCAACCCCGGCCAGTGACTTTGTGTGCGGCACGTTGCAACTGGCGGCAGGGATGAACCTGCATGTGTTCACCACCGGACGCGGCACACCTTACGGGCTGGCGATGGCGCCAGTGGTGAAGGTGTCGACGCGTACGGAGCTGGCACAGCGTTGGCCGGACCTGATCGATATCGACGCTGGGCGTATTGCGACTGGGCGGGCGAGCATCGAGGAATTGGGGTGGGAGTTGTTTCACTTCTACCTGGATGTGGCCAGCGGCAAGAAGCAGACGTGGGCGGAGCACCACAAGCTGCACAACGACATCACCTTGTTCAACCCGGCGCCCATTACCTGACTGTGGTGAGCGGGCTTGTCGGATCGCCGCATCGCCCGCGTTGGGTGGCGATCCGACAAGCCCGCTCACTACAAGGATCTAGACCAGACGAAGCGGCCTACACTGGCTTATCATTAGCCACCTAACGACGCTCACCAAGGTTTTCCCCGGCATGCTGGCAATTTTCCTCACGACCCTGACCATCACTGCGCCGGTGTTTGCCATGCTGTTCCTGGGTGTGTTGCTCAAGCGCATCAACTGGATCAACGACAACTTCATCCACACGGCCTCGTCCCTGGTGTTCAACGTCACCATGCCGGCGCTGCTGTTCCTCGGCATCCTGCATGCCGACCTGCACTCGGCGCTCAAGCCAAGCCTTCTGATCTACTTTGCCGTCGCCACCTTGCTCAGCTTCGCCCTGGCCTGGGGTTGGGCAATCTTTAGTTGCCCGCGTGAAGACCGGGGTATCTACACGCAAGGCGCGTTTCGCGGCAATAACGGCGTGATCGGCCTGGCGCTGGCCGCCAGCATGTACGGCGATTACGGCATCTCCCTCGGCGCGATTCTCGCGGCGTTGGTGATCCTGTTCTACAACACCCTGTCGACCATCGTGTTGGCGGTGTACAGCCCGGTGATCAAGTCCGATCCGTGGAGCATTTGCAAAAGTGTGGTGGCCAACCCGCTGATCATCAGCGTGATCGTGGCGGCGCCGTTCGCTTATTTTCAGATTGGCCTGCCTGGCTGGTTGGAAAAATCCATGCAGTATCTGGCGGATACCACCTTGCCGTTGGCCTTGATCTGCATTGGCGGCACCTTGTCCCTGGCAGCGTTGCGCAAGAGCGGCAACAGGGCGCTGAGCGCGAGCTTGATGAAGATGGTCTGGCTGCCAGTGGTGGCGACCTTAGGCGCGTGGTTGCTGGGCTTTCGCGGGCCGGAGCTGGGGATTCTGTTCCTGTATTTCGGTGCGCCGACCGCAGCCGCCAGTTTTGTGATGGCCAGGGCGGCCGAGGGTAATCATGAGCTGGCGGCGGCAATTATCGTGATCACCACCTTGATGGCGGCGGTGACCACGAATATCGGGATCTTCGTGTTGCAGGCAGGAGGTTGGATCTGAGGGTTGTGGTGTCTGTGAGGGCCAATCGCCGGCAAGCCGGCTCCTACGGTGCCTCGTAGGTATCGATCACTTCCTGCGCCGCACGGAACGCATCAATCGCCGCCGGCACACCGGCATACACCGCGCAATGCAGCAACGCCTCGCGGATCTCTTCCACGGTGCAACCATTGTTCAGCGCACCGCGCACATGGCCTTTGAGCTCCTGCGGGCATTTGAGCGCGGTAAGGGCGGCGAGGGTGATCAGGCTGCGGGTTTTCAGCGGCAATCCTTCGCGGTTCCACACACTGCCCCAGGCATGTTCATTGACGAAATCCTGTAGCGGCTGGGTGAACTCGGTGGCATTGCCCAAGGCGCGGTCGACGAACACATCGCCCATGACCTGGCGACGCATATCAACCCCGGGCTTTTTCTGATCGGTCATTGCGATTCCCTCTTGTGTTGGCGGCGCCAGGCTCGCAGCGTGCTGAACAACAGAAAAGCCACCAGCACTGGCAGGACGTAGTACAGCATCAGTTGTTCAAGCTTGGTGGCCAGGGGCATGCCCGTGGTGAACGCCATTACATGCAGCCCGTACGCCAGGTACAGGCCCAGCAGCACCAGGCCTTCGGCGCGTGTCACGCGGTAGCCGGTGTAGAACACCGGCAGGCACAGCACGACTACGCCGAGCATCACCGGCAGGTCGAAATCCAGGGCATTGGGCGATACCGACAGCGGCGAGGGCGCGAGCAGGGCGGTCAGCCCCAACACGCCGAGCAGGTTGAACAGGTTGCTGCCGATCACGTTGCCCACGGCAATTTCCCGCTCGCCGCGCAGCGCGGCAATCAGCGAGGTCGCCAGGCATGGCAGCGAGGTGCCCACGCCGATCAGGGTCAGGCCGATCACACGTTCCGACAGACCCAGGTCGCCTGCCACATCCACTGCGGCACCCAGCAGTAAATGCCCGGCCAGCACCAGGATCAGTAGCCCACCAACCATCAGCAACACGCTGCTCAGCCAGGGCGCGCGGGCCACGGTGTCCAGCGTGCGTGGGCGACGGGAGTGGCGCGTCTGGTAGTGCAACATGCCGAGGTAGGCGACCAGGGCAACCAGCAGCACCAGGCCGTCAATGGGTGTGAGCTCTTCATTGGCGGCGAGGGTGAACACCAGCAGTGCGGCCAGGATCATCACCGGAATATCCAGGCGCACCAGTTGGCGCGAAACCCGCAGCGGAATGATCAGCGCCGACAGGCCCAGGGTCACCAGGATGTTGAAGATGCTGCTGCCGATCACGCTACCCACGGCGATATCGGTGTTACCGGCCAGAGTGGCTTGCAGGCTGACAGTCATCTGCGGCGCGCTGCTGCCGAAGGCCACGATCGTCAGGCCGATGATCAGCGGACGCACCTTGAGGCTCGCGGCCAGGCGCACGGCGGCGCGCACCAGGATCTCGGCGCCGATGATCAGCAGCACCAGGCCGCTGACCAATTCCAGCAGGCTCCAGGGCGAGAGGGCGGTTAATCCGAAAATGGCGAGGGCTCCGTCTTCAGTTGCTCAAGGCTTGCACGCGAACCCGTGCGGTACCGCTGCCGATCATACCCAGCTGCTCGGCCGCCTTGCGTGAAAGATCGATCAGGCGCCCACGGGTATGCGGACCGCGATCATTGATGCGGACAACCACCGATTTGTCGTTGTCGAGATTGGTGACCTTGACCTGGGTGCCGAACGGCAATTGCCGGTGGGCGGCGGTCAGGGCGTTCTGATTGAAGGGTTCACCGCTGGCGGTCTTTTTGCCATGGTGCCGGGCGCCGTAATAGGAGGCGGTGCCGGTTTCGTCGTAGCCGTTGGGGTTGATGATGCCGCTGGCACAGCCGGTCAAAAGGGAGAACAAGGCCAGGAGGCCGAGTAGACGCTTCATGCAAGGAGTCCCATTACAAATGTTGGAGTTGGCTCGTGTGGGAGCTGGCTTGCCTGCGATGGCTTCACCTCGGTGTCACTGATGCACCGAGGCGCCTGCATCGCGGGCAAGCCCGGCTCCCACAGAAGCCGGGTCCTGCACGTGTCAGCCTTCGAGCTTGCTTTTCAGCAGTTCGTTCACCTGTTGCGGGTTGGCCTTGCCTTTGGAGGCTTTCATCGCCTGGCCCACAAAGAAGCCGAACATCTTGCCGCGCTTGGCTTCGTCTGCCGCACGGTATTGCTCGACCTGCTCGGCGTTGGCCGCGAGCATTTCATCCAATACAGCCGAGATCGCGCCGCTGTCGGTGACCTGCTTGAGGCCACGCTTCTCGATGATCTCGTCCGCGCTGCCTTCGCCTGCGGCCATGGCTTCGAACACGGTCTTGGCGATCTTGCCGGAGATGGTGTTGTCCTTGATGCGCAGCAGCATGCCGCCCAATTGCTCGGCAGTGACTGGGGCTTCGTCGATCTCCAGGCCTTGCTTGTTCAACAGGCTGCCCAACTCGACCATCACCCAGTTGGCCGCCAGTTTGGCGTCGCCGGCAATGCTCACGACTTTTTCGAAGTAGTTGGCTTGTTCACGGCTGGAGGCCAAGACGCTGGCATCGTAGACCGACAGGCCGAACTGCGCCTGGAAGCGCTCGCGTTTCTGCTGCGGCAGCTCCGGCAGGGTGGCGCGGATGTCATTGAGGAACGAGTCCTCAAGCACCACCGGCAACAGGTCCGGGTCGGGGAAGTAACGGTAGTCGTTGGCTTCCTCTTTGCTGCGCATGGCGCGGGTTTCGTCTTTGTTCGGGTCGTACAGGCGGGTCTGCTGGATGACCTTGCCGCCGTCTTCGATCAGCTCGATCTGGCGACGCACTTCGCTGTTGATCGCCTTCTCGATGAAGCGGAACGAGTTGACGTTCTTGATCTCGCAGCGGGTGCCGAACTCGACTTGGCCCTTGGGACGGATCGACACGTTGCAGTCGCAACGCAGCGAACCTTCTGCCATGTTGCCGTCGCAGATGCCCAGGTAGCGCACCAGTGCGTGGATGGTCTTGACGTAGGCCACGGCTTCCTTGGCGCTGCGCATGTCCGGCTCGGAAACGATCTCCAGCAGCGGCGTGCCGGCACGGTTCAGGTCGATACCGGTCGCGCCCGGGAATTCTTCGTGCAGGCTCTTGCCGGCATCTTCTTCCAGGTGCGCGCGGGTGACGCCGACGCGCTTGATGGTGCCGTCTTCCAGGGGGATGTCCAGGTGGCCTTTGCCAACGATCGGCAGTTCCATCTGGCTGATCTGGTAGCCCTTGGGCAGGTCAGGGTAGAAGTAGTTCTTGCGCGCGAACACGTTGTGCTGGCCGATCTCGGCGTCAATCGCCAGGCCGAACATCACCGCCATGCGCACCGCTTCCTGGTTCAGCACTGGCAGTACGCCGGGCATGCCCAGGTCGACTAGGCTGGCCTGCGTGTTCGGCTCGGAGCCGAACGTGGTGGCGCTACCGGAGAAAATCTTCGATTGGGTGGCGAGCTGGGTATGAATCTCCAGCCCGATCACAACTTCCCATTGCATAGTGTTCTCCTCAGAAGCCGGTAGGGGTGCGAGTGTGCCAGTCGGTGTTCAACTGGTACTGGTGCGCCACATTGAGCAGGCGGCCTTCCTGGAAATACGGGGCGAGCAGTTGCACGCCGACCGGCAGGCCATCGACGAAACCGGCAGGCATGGACAAGCCCGGCAGGCCCGCGAGGTTGGCGGTGATGGTGTACAGGTCTTCGAGGTACGCAGCCACCGGGTCGCCGTTCTTGGCGCCGAGCTTCCAGGCCGGGTTCGGCGTGGTTGGGCCGAGGATCACGTCGACCTGTTCAAAGGCGGCCATGAAGTCGTTCTTCACCAAGCGACGGATTTTCTGCGCCTTGAGGTAGTAGGCGTCGTAGTAACCGGCCGACAGGGCGTAGGCACCGACCATGATCCGGCGCTGAACTTCGGCGCCGAAACCTTCGCCACGGGAGCGTTTGTACAGGTCGGTGAGGTCTTTCGGGTTTTCGCAGCGGTAGCCGAAGCGCACGCCGTCGAAACGCGACAGGTTGGAGGAAGCCTCTGCCGGTGCGATCACGTAGTACGCCGGAATCGCGTGCTGGTTGTTCGGCAGGCTGATTTCCTTGATCACCGCGCCGAGGCCTTCCAGCGTCTTGACGCTGTTGTGCACCAACTCGGCAATGCGCGGGTCGAGGCCGGCGCTGAAGTATTCCTTCGGCACGCCGATGCGCAGGCCCTTGAGCGAGGTGTTCAGGCTGGCGCTGTAGTCCGGCACGGGCTCGTCGATGCTGGTGGAGTCCTGTTTGTCGAAGCCTGCCATGCCTTGTAACAAAATTGCGCAGTCCTCAGCGGTGCGCGCCAGAGGGCCGCCCTGATCGAGACTGGAGGCGTAAGCGATCATGCCCCAACGGGAAACGCGACCGTAGGTCGGCTTCAGGCCGGTGAGGTTGGTGAAGGCCGCAGGCTGGCGGATCGAGCCGCCGGTATCGGTGGCTGTAGCGGCAGGCAGGAAGCGTGCGGCAACTGCGGCGGCCGAACCGCCAGACGAACCGCCGGGCACGTGCTCCAGGTTCCACGGGTTTTTCACCGCGCCGTAGTAGCTCGACTCGTTGGCCGACCCCATGGCGAATTCGTCCATGTTGGTCTTGCCCAGGGTCACGGCCCCGGCGGCAGCCAGCTTGGACACCACGGTGGCGTCATAGGGTGCTTTGAAGTTGTCGAGCATCTTCGAGCCGCAACTGGTGCGAATGCCCTGGGTGCAGAACAGGTCCTTGTGGGCGATTGGAGCGCCCAGCAGTGCGCCATTTTCACCGTTGGCGCGACGTGCGTCGGCGGCCTTGGCCTGGCTCAGGGCCAGCTCTTCGGTGAGGCTGATGAAGCTGTTGACCTTTGGATCGTGCTCGGCGATGCGCGCCAGCAGGGTCTTGGTCAGCTCTTCGGAAGAAAACTTTTTGTCGGCGAGACCGCGAGCGATCTCGGCCAGAGTCATGTGATGCATTGCAGGCTCTTTCCCTTTAGTCGATGACTTTCGGAACCAGGTACAGGCCGTTTTCGACCGCTGGTGCGATGGACTGGTAGGCCTCGCGATTATTACTCTCGGTCACGACGTCTGCGCGCAGGCGCTGGCTGGCTTCCAGCGGGTGAGCCAGGGGCTCGATACCGTCGGTATTCACGGCCTGCATTTGGTCGACCAGCCCGAGAATGCTGTTCAGGGCTGCGGTGGTCTGTGGAAGATCGGCATCATTGAGGCCAAGCGAGGCCAGGTGCGCGATTTTTTCCACGTCGGAGCGTTCAAGCGTCATGGGAATCTCCAGTGGAAAACAGAACGGAGGCTGTCCGTGTGTTAGATTGTCGGAACACTACCGCATTTCTACGGTCTTACGGCCGCGATTGTGGGGTTAGGTGCACAGAAAGTCGGCCAATTTAGCACATTGGCGCCTTGCCCAAAATCCCTGTCGTTGTTAGAGTTTGCCGCACTTTTTTACCCACGCGTTGCCTAGGGTCCCTTTCCCATGTTCAAGAAACTGCGTGGCATGTTTTCCAGCGATCTTTCCATTGACCTGGGCACTGCCAACACCCTTATTTACGTGCGCGAGCGCGGTATCGTCCTGAATGAGCCATCGGTTGTGGCTATTCGGACGCACGGTAACCAGAAAAGTGTCGTTGCCGTCGGCACCGAGGCCAAGCGCATGCTTGGCCGTACACCCGGCAATATTGCCGCCATTCGTCCGATGAAAGATGGCGTGATCGCCGACTTCAGCGTCTGCGAGAAGATGCTGCAGTACTTCATCAACAAAGTTCACGAAAACAGTTTCCTGCAGCCCAGCCCTCGTGTGCTGATCTGCGTTCCGTGCAAATCCACCCAGGTTGAGCGTCGTGCCATCCGTGAATCGGCCCTTGGCGCCGGTGCCCGTGAAGTGTTCCTGATCGAAGAGCCAATGGCTGCTGCGATCGGTGCCGGACTGCCGGTTGAAGAAGCACGCGGCTCGATGGTGGTGGATATCGGTGGTGGTACCACTGAAATCGCCCTGATCTCCCTGAACGGTGTGGTGTATGCCGAATCCGTACGCGTCGGCGGCGACCGCTTCGACGAAGCGATCATCACGTATGTACGTCGTAACTATGGCAGCCTGATCGGTGAGTCCACCGCTGAGCGCATCAAGCAGGAAATCGGCACCGCCTACCCAGGCGGCGAAGTGCGCGAAGTCGATGTGCGCGGTCGCAACCTGGCCGAAGGCGTTCCACGTGCTTTCACCCTGAACTCCAATGAAGTGCTGGAAGCTCTGCAAGAGTCCCTGGCCACCATCGTTCAGGCGGTGAAAAGCGCGCTGGAGCAATCGCCGCCGGAACTGGCTTCCGACATCGCCGAGCGTGGCCTGGTGCTGACCGGCGGTGGCGCCTTGCTGCGTGACCTCGACAAGCTGCTGGCCCAAGAGACTGGCCTGCCGGTGATCGTCGCCGAAGACCCGCTGACCTGCGTTGCCCGTGGCGGTGGTCGTGCACTGGAAATGATGGATAAACACACCATGGACCTGCTCTCCAGCGAATAAGTCATTGCTGGTTAGCCCATGTTTCGCCCGCAGGCAGCACTTTGCAGTGCTGCCTGTTGGCGTTTATCTTCTTCAATCTGCATCCAGGCCGGTTAGATGCCGTATGAATAAAGAGAACATTTGCCTGGGAGGAGCGGCTTATTAAACCGCTTTTCGCCAAAGGCCCCTCATTGGGCGTGCGCCTGTTGGTGCTGGTCGTGCTTTCGGTCGCGCTGATGGTGGTCGATGCCCGCTTTGCACTGCTCAAGCCCGTGCGCAGCCAAATGTCGCTGGTGTTGATGCAGACTTACTGGATCACCGACCTGCCGCAACGTCTGTACCAGGGCGTGGCCAGCCAATTTGGCAGCCGCACCGAACTGGTCGCCGAAAACGAAAAACTCAAGACCGAAAACCTGCTGTTGCAGGGGCGCATGCAAAAGCTCGCGGCCCTCACCGAGCAGAACGTTCGGCTGCGCGAGTTGCTCAATTCTTCCGCGCTGGTCAACGAAAAGGTCGAAGTGGCCGAGCTGATCGGCATGGACCCCAACCCCTTCACCCATCGCATCATCATCAACAAGGGTGAGCGCGACGGTGTGGTCTTGGGCCAGCCGGTGCTCGACGCCCGTGGCCTGATGGGCCAGGTGGTTGAGCTGATGCCCTACACCTCGCGGGTCTTGTTGCTGACGGACACCACCCACAGCATTCCGGTGCAGGTGAACCGCAACGGCTTGCGGGCGATTGCCAGCGGCACTGGTAACCCGGAACGCCTGGAGTTGCGCCACGTGGCGGACACCGCTGACATCAAGGAAGGCGACCTGCTGGTCAGCTCTGGCCTGGGTCAGCGTTTCCCGGCGGGTTACCCGGTGGCGACGGTGAAGGAAGTGATCCACGATTCCGGCCAGCCGTTCGCCATTGTGCGTGCGGTGCCGACTGCCGCCCTGAACCGCAGCCGGTACTTGCTGCTGGTGTTCAGCGACAACCGTACGCCGGAAGAGCGCGCCAACGACGCCGCTCAGGCCCAGGAAGCGGAAGACAAGCAAAACGGTACAGCGCCGATCGTTCCGGCGACTGTGCCCAAGCCGGCATTCGTAGGACCACCGGCACCGACGGCGGCTCCGGCAGCGTCTGTGGCCACTCCGGTCAAGCCGGCCGCTCACAACACGCGTCCCGTCAAGCCAACCGTGACTAAACCACCGGCCGCGACCCCGGCTGCCAAGCCTCCGGCGACTGTCCCGGCAACGACGCGGCAGAGGGAGGAATAATGGCCAGTACTCATTCGCGCAACGGCTGGATCGTCTGGCTGACCTTTGCTATCGGTATGCTGCTGAGCGTTTCGCCCTTGCCGCAGTTCATGGAAATTCTGCGCCCGCTTTGGCTGGCGCTGTTGCTGGCCTTCTGGTCGCTGAACCTGCCGCATAAAGTCGGCATGGTCACGGCGATGTTCCTGGGCTTGGCGGAGGATGTGCTCTATGGCACCTTGCTGGGTCAGAATGCGTTGATCCTGACCCTGATCACTTTCCTGGTGCTGTCGTTGCAGCAGCGCCTGCGGATGTTCCCCATGTGGCAGCAGTGCTTGGTGATCCTGGTGATCTTCGGCCTGGCACAGCTGGTTCAGCTGTGGCTGAGCGCCTTGACCGGTAACCGTCAGCCAACCCTGGCGCTGGTGCTACCGGCCCTGGTCAGTGCCTTGCTGTGGCCATGGATCAGCTTCGGTCTGCGTGGGTTGCGTCGTCGCTATAAAATCAATTGAATGGATTGCGAGGCTCTGCCTGGTTATCGAACCCTACAGGGAGAGTCTGCATGAATTCGCTTTACCTGGCCTCGGGCTCCCCGAGGCGGCGTGAATTGCTGACGCAGATCGGTGTGCCTTACACCGTGGTCAGCGCGGCTATTGATGAAACCCCTCTTACAAATGAATCCGCCGTTTCCTACGTCGAGCGCCTTGCGCGCGGCAAGGCAGCGGCGGGTTTCGCTGCGCTCGAGAATAGCTCCGGTGCCTGTGTGCTGGGTGCCGATACCGCCGTGATCGTCGATGGCAAAATCCTCGGCAAGCCCGTGGATCAGGCCGATGCCCTGGCAATGTTGATGGCGCTGGCGGGGCGTGAGCATGAAGTGCTGACCGCCATTGCCCTCACCGACGGCCAACGCTGTGAGACTGTTTGTGTAAGCAGTCGTGTACGGTTTCGCGGGATTTCCGTCGAGGAAGCGACCACCTACTGGCACAGCGGCGAACCCCAAGACAAGGCGGGCGGCTATGCTATCCAAGGGTTGGGCTCGGTCTTTGTCGCCGGGCTCAATGGCAGTTATTCCGCCGTGGTAGGCCTGCCGGTGTGCGAAACCGCGCAACTGCTCGGCCAATTCGGCATACCCTGTTGGCAAAACCTTACCGCGCGCTGAACGCCGTATTCCAGCGCCCAGCCTTAAGCGATCGGTCACTATTGTGAAAACGCCTGAACGAGACCCAGCCATGAGTGAAGAGATTCTGATCAATATCACGCCGATGGAATCGCGCGTGGCGGTGGTAGAGAACGGTGTTCTGCAAGAAGTGCACGTTGAGCGCACCCAGAAGCGCGGGATCGTCGGCAATATCTACAAAGGCAAGGTGGTGCGGGTTTTGCCGGGGATGCAGGCGGCATTCGTCGACATCGGCCTGGACCGTGCCGCGTTTATCCATGCTTCGGAAATTTCCCTGCGCGAAGGGCCAGCGGTAGAAAGCATCAGTGCCCTGGTGCACGAAGGGCAGAGCCTGGTGGTGCAAGTCACCAAGGACCCCATCGGCTCCAAAGGCGCGCGCCTGACCACTCAATTATCGATTCCGTCGCGTTACCTGGTGTACATGCCGCGCACCGCCCATGTCGGCATTTCCCTGAAGATCGAAGACGAAGCCGAGCGCGAGCGCCTGAAAAAGGTGGTCAGCGACTGCGTGGCGGCCGAAGGCATCAAGGAAGCGGGCGGCTTCATCCTGCGCACCGCCGCCGAAGGCGCCGGCGCCGATGAGATCCTTATGGACATCCGCTACCTGCGGCGCCTGTGGGACCAGATCGGTGCCCAGATCAAAACCATCGGCGCGCCCAGCGTGATCTACGAAGACCTCGGCCTGGCCCTGCGTACGCTGCGCGACCTGGTCAGTCCGAAGATTGAGAAAATTCGCATCGACTCGCGGGAAACATTCCAACGCACCACGCAATTTGTTGCCGAGCTGATGCCTGAAATTGCCGACCGCCTGGAACACTATCCTGGCGAGCGGCCGATCTTCGACCTGTATGGCGTTGAAGACGAAATCCAGAAAGCCTTGGAACGCAAGGTGCCGCTCAAGTCCGGTGGCTACCTGGTGGTGGACCCGGCGGAAGCCATGACCACCATCGATGTCAACACCGGCGCGTTCGTGGGCCATCGCAACCTCGAAGAAACCATCTTCAAGACCAACCTCGAAGCGGCCACCGCGATCGCGCGCCAACTGCGCCTGCGTAACCTGGGCGGCATCATCATCATCGACTTCATCGACATGGAAGATGAAGAACACCAGCGCCAGGTGCTGCGTACCCTGGAGAAACAGCTGGAACGCGATCACGCCAAGACCAACATCATCGGCATCACCGAGCTGGGCCTGGTGCAAATGACGCGCAAGCGCACCCGCGAAAGCCTGGAGCAAGTGCTGTGCGAGCCGTGCAGCAGTTGCCAGGGCCGCGGTAAATTGAAGACCCCGGAAACCGTTTGCTACGAGATTTTCCGCGAAATCCTGCGAGAAGCGCGAGCCTACCAGGCCGAAGGTTACAGAGTGCTCGCCAACCAGAAAGTGGTCGATCGGCTGCTGGACGAAGAATCCGGTAACGTTGCCGAGCTGGAGGGGTTTATCGGGCGCACGATACGCTTCCAGGTCGAAACCATGTATTCCCAGGAACAATACGACGTGGTGCTGCTCTGATCCCCAATCGTTTTCCTTTTATGGGACGAGCAGGCCTTGATCTGCCGTCCGACTACCGCCTTGAGGGTCGCCTGACATGGAGCGTCTGATACGCTTTTTTGCCGCTTTGACCCGTTGGGGCCTGGGCCTCTGTGCCTTGCTGCTGGTGCTGGCGGCGGTGTATGTGAGCCTGGGTCGTGAGTTGACGCCGCTGGTGGCCGAGTACCGTGCAGAAGTCGAGGCCAAGGCCCAGGCTGCTGTGGACATGCCCCTGCATATCGGCAGCCTGGAAGGCCGCTGGAGCGGCTTCGCGCCGGTATTGCTGGCCCATGATGTGATGGTGGGCGAGGGCAGCAGTGCCCTTCGCCTGGACCAGGTCGAAGTGGTGCCGGATATGTGGGCCAGCCTGATGGCCCGAGAAGTGCGCATTGCGCACCTGCAAGTCAGTGGCTTGCAGCTTAGCGTCAAGGAAGACAAGGACGGCAAATGGGCCTTGCAGGGCTTGCCAGTGCAGAACGACCAGCCCGTGGACCCTGAGCAGTTGCTCAAGAACATGCAAAAGGTCAAGCGCGTGTCGTTGCTGGACAGCCAGGTGACCTTGCAGCCGTTTGACCAAGCGCCGGTGACCCTGACGTATGTCGGCCTGAGCCTGCACACCGGCATCACGCGCCAACGCCTGGATGCACGCTTGACGCTGCCCGACGGCCAACCCTTGGCGGTGAGCCTGCGCACGCGTATCCGCGCCAGTCAGTGGAAGGACGGCGAAGTCCAGGCGTACGTGAGCCTGCCGCAAAGCGACTGGGCCAAGTGGATCCCGGCCAAGCTGACCCAGCAATGGAAGCTCACCCAATTCAAAGCTGGCGGTGAACTCTGGCTGACTTGGGCCAAAGGCACCGTGCAAAGCGCGGTGGTGCGCCTCAACTCGCCGCAGGTAAAAGGCAGCTACGCCGACCGCAAACCTGTGCATATCGAGAACCTGGCCCTCACCGCCTACCTGCAACGCAGCGATAGCGGTCTCAAGGTGCTGTTCGACTCGCTGGCGATGAATCTGGGGGAAACCCGCTGGGAATCGCGCCTGCAACTTCAGCAAACCCTGGCCACCGACAAGGATCAGGAGGTCTGGAAGCTCCAGGCCGACCGCCTGGACCTCACGCCGATCACGCCGCTGCTCAATGCCTTGGCGCCGCTGCCGGAGGGTTTCGCCAAGACCATTCAGCACCTCAAGGCCACGGGCCTGCTGCGTAATGTGCTGGTGGATTTCCGTCCTCAAGATACGACGGATCAAAAAGTCAGCTTCGCCGCCAACCTCGAACGCATCGGTTTTGATGCCTACTTTGGCGCACCGGCCGCGCGGAACGTGTCCGGCAGTATCAGCGGTGACCTGGGCCATGGCGAGTTGCGCATGGACAGCAAAGACTTTTCCCTGCACCTCGATCCGATCTTTGCCAAGCCGTGGCAGTACATCCAGGCCAATGCTCGCCTGACGTGGAAGCTCGACAAGGAAGGCTTCACCCTGATCGCCCCGTACATCAAGGTGCTGGGTGAAGAGGGCAATGTCGCCGCTGATTTCCTGATTCGCCTGCATTTCGACCACAGCCAGGAAGACTATATGGACCTGCGGGTCGGCATGGTCGATGGCGATGGGCGCTTCACCCCCAAATACCTGCCGGCGGTGTTGAGCCCGGCGTTGGATGAGTGGCTGCGTACGGCGATTCTCAAGGGCGCGGTGGACCAGGGCTTTTTCCAGTATCAGGGTTCGCTGAACCACGACGCGCTGCCGGCCTCACGCAACATCAGCCTGTTCTTCAAGGTGCATGATGCCGAACTCGCGTTCCAGCCGGGCTGGCCGCATGTGAGCAAGGTCAATGGCGAAGTGTTTGTCGAGGAAAGCGGCGTACGCATCCTGGCCAGCAAGGGCCAGTTGCTCGACACCAAGGTCAAGGACGTCTACGTCAATATCCCCCACGCGCCGGCGGGCAAGGACAGTCATCTGTTGCTGACCGGCGGGTTTGCCGGTGGTTTGGGCGACGGTTTGAAAATCCTCCAGGAAGCGCCGATCGGCACCGCATCGACCTTTGCCGGGTGGAAGGGTGAGGGCGACCTGCAAGGCAGCCTTGACCTGGATGTACCGTTGGCGAAAGGCACCGAGCCGAAGATTGTGGTGGACTTCAAGACGGACAAGGCACGGCTGCAATTGGCCGAACCGACCCTGGACCTGACCCAGCTCAAGGGCGATTTCCGCTTCGACAGCGCCAAAGGCCTCAGTGGCCAGAACATCACGGCCCAGGCGTTTGACCGGCCGATCACGGCGCAGATCGTTGCCGATGGCAAGCCGGGCAATATCAGTACGCGTGTGTCTGCCAAGGGCCAGGTGACGGTCAAGCGGCTGACGGACTGGTTGAAAGTCAGCCAACCTTTGCCGGTGTCCGGCGATATTCCCTACCAGTTGCAACTGACCCTGGACGGTGCCGATAGCCAACTGATGGTCAGCTCCAACCTGAAGGGCGTTGCCGTGGACCTGCCGGCACCGTTCGGCATGCCCGCCAGCCAGGGGCGTGACAGTGTGTTCCGCATGACCTTGCAGGGGGCCGAGCGGCGTTATTGGTTCGACTACGGTGAGCTGGCCAACTTCACCTTCGCTGCGCCGCCGGACAAATTCAATGAGGGGCGCGGTGAGCTATTCCTCGGGGATGGCGATGCTGTGTTGCCAGGGGCCAAGGGCTTGCGCATACGTGGCGTGCTGTCTGAACTCGATATTGACCCGTGGAAGAAACTGGTTGACCGCTACGCGGGCAACGATCCGGGCGGCAGCGCCAAGCAGTTGCTCAGCGGCGCTGACTTCAAGGTGGGTAAGCTGTCCGGTTTTGGCACCCAGTTTGATCAGGTCAATCTACAGCTGGACCGCAAGCCTGCGGCGTGGGGCCTGCAATTCGACAGTCAGCAGGCCAAGGGCACCGTCAACCTGCCGGACGCCAAGGGCGCACCGATTGCGGTCAACCTTCAATATGTGAAGCTGCCAGCGGTGGATCCGACGGTGCAGGCTGATGAAAACGCACCGGACCCCTTGGCGAGCATCGACCCCAAGGACATTCCGGCGCTGGATATCGCCATTGATCAGCTTTTCCAGGGCCCGGATCTGATAGGTGCCTGGTCGCTGAAAATCCGCCCGACCGCCAAAGGCTTGGCTTTCAATAACCTCGACCTCGGCCTCAAAGGCATGCAGCTCAAGGGCGCGGGTGGTTGGGAAGGGACGGCTGGCGACAGTAGCAGTTGGTACAAGGGTCGCTTGGATGGCAAGAATATCGGCGATGTACTCAAGGGTTGGGGTTATGCGCCCACCGTCACCAGCCAGGATTTTCACCTGGATGTGGATGGTCGCTGGCCCGGTTCGCCTGCCTTTGTCGGGCCCAAGCGTTTCTCCGGCAGCCTGGATGCAGCGTTCCGCAATGGCCAGTTCGTCGAAGTGGAAGGCGGGGCACAGGCGCTGCGGGTGTTTGGCCTGCTGAACTTCAACTCCATTGGGCGCCGTCTGCGCCTGGACTTCTCGGACTTGCTCGGCAAGGGCTTGAGCTACGACCGTGTGAAGGGCTTGCTGGCGGCGAGCAACGGGGTATTCGTGACCCGTGAGCCGATCACCATGACCGGGCCTTCGACTAACCTGGAACTCAACGGCACCCTGGACCTGGTCGCAGACCGTGTCGACGCCAAGCTGCTGGTCACCCTGCCGGTGACCAATAACCTGCCGATCGCCGCGCTGATTGTAGGCGCGCCCGCGATCGGCGGTGCGTTGTTCCTGATCGACAAGCTGATCGGTGACCGTGTTGCGCGCTTTGCCAGCGTGCAATACAAGGTCGAAGGCCCGTGGAAGGACCCGAAAATCACCTTCGACAAGCCATTTGAAAAACCAAACTGAGAGCCTGTGGAGTAGCATGGCCGCATGCCCATTAAGGAGAGACGGTCCATGTCCTTTGCGGTAATTCAAATGGTCAGCCAGAGCGATGTGCTGGCCAACCTGGCCCAGGCCCGGCGCTTGCTGGAACAAGCCGCAGCGGGTGGGGCGAAGCTGGCGGTATTGCCGGAAAACTTTGCCGCCATGGGCCGCCGCGACGTGGCCGACATCGGTCGCGCCGAAGCTCTGGGCGAAGGCCCGATCCTGCCGTGGTTGAAACAGACCGCCCGCGACCTCACCTTATGGATAGTGGCTGGTACTTTGCCGCTGCCGCCAAAGGACCAGCCGAACGCCAAGTCCAATGCCTGCTCGTTGCTGGTCGATGATCAGGGTGAAATCGTTGCCCGCTACGACAAGCTGCACCTGTTCGATGTGGATGTCGCCGATGCCCGCGGTCGTTATCGCGAATCTGACGACTATGCTTTCGGAGGCAATGTGGTGGTAGCGGACACGCCCGTCGGTCGGTTGGGCCTGACGGTTTGTTACGACCTGCGCTTCCCCGAGCTCTACAGCGAATTGCGTGCGGCAGGGGCTGAGTTGATTACAGCGCCTTCGGCGTTTACGGCGGTGACCGGCGCGGCGCATTGGGATGTGCTGATTCGCGCACGCGCCATCGAGACCCAGTGTTACCTGCTGGCGGCGGCTCAAGGCGGTGTGCATCCGGGGCCACGGGAAACCTATGGTCATGCGGCGATTGTCGACCCTTGGGGTCGTGTGCTGACACAACAGGATCAAGGCGAAGCAGTGTTGCTGGCCGAACGCGATAGCAGTGAACAGGCGTCGATACGGACGCGCATGCCGGTGGTCAACCATCGGCGCTTTTTCTCGCAGGGCGCACAGCGACCTGCTTCGGAACGATGAATTTAAGGCCATACCTATGAGCGAGTTGTTGTCCTCAGTCAGTGATCACCTCCTGGCGCCCGGTGGCGTGACCATCGAAAGCTTGCAAACCGTACTCGGCGACTTGGCCGGGCCGGGCATCGACGCGGCTGACCTGTATTTCCAAGGGCAGATTTCCGAGTCCTGGGCGCTGGAAGACGGCATCGTCAAGGAAGGCAGTTTCAACCTCGACCAGGGTGTGGGCGTGCGTGCGCAGTCCGGTGAAAAAACCGGTTTTGCCTACAGCAACGCGATCACCCTGGAAGCCTTGGGGCTGGCGGCGCGGGCCGCACGTTCGATCTCCCGGGCCGGGCAAAATGGCACGGTGCAGGCATTCAGCACCCAGGACGTGGCGCAGTTGTACGCGCCGGATAACCCCCTGGAAGTGATCAGCCGTGCGGAAAAGGTCGAGCTGCTCAAGCGTATCGACGCCGCCACCCGTGCCCTCGACCCGCGTATCCAGCAGGTTACCGTGAGCATGGCTGGTGTGTGGGAGCGCATCCTGGTGGCGTCCACCGATGGCGGCCTGGCGGCGGATGTGCGGCCGCTGGTGCGTTTCAACGTCAGCGTGATCGTCGAACAGAACGGTCGCCGCGAACGCGGTGGTCATGGCGGCGGCGGGCGTACCGACTACCGTTATTTCCTCACCGACGACCGTGCCATGGGTTATGCACGTGAAGCGCTGCGCCAGGCGTTGGTCAACCTTGAAGCCATTCCTGCCCCGGCCGGCACTTTGCCGGTGGTGCTGGGTTCGGGTTGGTCCGGCGTGCTGCTGCACGAAGCGGTCGGTCATGGCCTGGAAGGTGACTTCAACCGCAAAGGCAGTTCGGCCTATAGCGGGCGCATGGGTGAAATGGTGGCGTCCAAACTCTGCACCATCGTCGATGACGGCACCCTGGCCGGGCGTCGTGGCTCGCTGAGCGTCGACGACGAAGGCACCCCAACCGAGTGCACCACCCTGATCGAAAACGGTGTGCTCAAGGGCTACATGCAAGACAAGCTCAACGCTCGCCTGATGGGCGTGGCGCGTACGGGCAACGGCCGTCGCGAATCCTACGCGCACCTGCCGATGCCGCGCATGACCAACACCTACATGCTCGGTGGCGAAAGCGACCCGGCCGAGATCATCGCTTCGGTGAAGCGTGGCATCTACTGCGCCAACCTCGGTGGCGGCCAGGTGGATATCACCAGCGGCAAGTTCGTGTTCTCCACCAGCGAGGCTTACCTGATCGAAGACGGCAAGATCACTGCACCGGTCAAAGGTGCGACATTGATCGGTAACGGTCCGGAAGCCATGAGCAAGGTGTCGATGGTCGGCAACGACCTGTCGCTGGACAGCGGCGTGGGTACCTGCGGGAAAGACGGACAGTCAGTGCCGGTGGGTGTCGGCCAGCCAACGCTGAAGATTGATGCGATCACCGTGGGTGGCACGGGGTCGTAAGAAAGACGGAGCTTCGGGTGGCGAGAACCGCCACCCGGGGAGGAGGATCAGCGCAGGCCGCGTTGAGTCTCGTCCAGCTCACGGATGTACTTGAAGATTTTACGGCTGGTGGCCGGCGCCTTGTTATGCGCCTGCTCGTGCTGGGCCTGACGGATCAGGGAACGCAGTTGCTGGCGGTCCGCGTCCGGGTAGTCCATCACGAATTTCTCCAGCACGGCGTCATCGCCCGCGATCAGGCGGTCACGCCAACGTTCCAGGTTATGGAAGCGTTCGTTGTACTGTCGAGTAGAGGCATCGGTTTGATCGAGCAAGGTCAGAATGGCGTCGATGTCCTGATCGCGCATGAGTTTGCCGATAAACGAGATGTGCCGTTTACGCGCGATATTCGCGGTGTGCTTGGGCGCATCGGCCAGGGCACGACGCATTTCGTCGGTGAGTGGCAGTTTTGCAATCAAGTCTTTTTTGAGCGTTGTAAGGCGCTCGCCAAGGTCAACCAGAGCATGCAGCTCACGTTTGACCTGGGTTTTGCTTTTCTCCCCATCGAGGGAGTCGTCGTAAGAATCAACCATGGTGGCAGTCCGCAAAGAAACGCCGCCATGATAACCAGTCGGGGGCCGCTTGTCCGGCCCGGTCGCTCGATGGCCTTAACCGAAAGCAGAATTTGAGTGGAGAAAACCATGAGTGCAGCCCAAAGCGTCGGTCCGCAAGCGTTACCGGCACTGCAGGAACAAGTCGAGCAGATCCTTGCCGAGGCCAAGCGCCAGGGGGCCAGTGCCTGTGAAGTGGCCGTGTCGCTGGAGCAGGGGCTGTCGACGTCGGTGCGCCAGCGGGAAGTGGAAACCGTTGAGTTCAACCGCGACCAGGGTTTTGGTATTACCTTGTATGTCGGGCAGCGCAAAGGTTCGGCCAGTACGTCGGCCAGCGGTCCGGAAGCCATTCGCGAGACGGTGGCGGCTGCGCTGGCAATCGCCAAGCACACCTCCGAAGACGAAAGCTCGGGCCTGGCCGACAAGGCGCTGATGGCCAAGGACCTGCAGGATTTCGATCTGTTTCACGCTTGGGACATCACACCCGAACAGGCCATCGAACGGGCGCTGATCTGCGAAGCTGCTGCATTCGACGCTGATGCCCGCATCAAAAACGCAGACGGCACCACGTTGAGCACGCACCAGGGTTGCCGCGTGTATGGCAACAGCCATGGCTTTATCGGTGGTTACGCGTCCACCCGCCATAGCTTGAGCTGCGTGATGATCGCCGAGGCTGACGGCCAGATGCAGCGCGATTATTGGTACGACGTCAGCCGTCAGGGCGAATTGCTGTCGGACCCGATCAGCATTGGTCAGCGCGCGGCGCAGCGTGCAGCGAGCCGCCTGGGCGCGCGCCCGGTGCCAACCTGTGAAGTGCCGGTACTGTTTTCGGCAGAACTGGCGGGTGGGTTGTTTGGCAGTTTCCTGGGGGCGATTTCCGGTGGCAACTTGTACCGTAAGTCCTCGTTCCTGGAGGGGGCGATTGGCCAAAAGTTGTTCCCAGAGTGGCTGACCATCGATGAGCGCCCGCACTTGATGCGCGCCATGGGCAGTACGTCGTTCGACGGTGATGGCCTGGCGACGTATGCCAAACCGTTCGTCGAGAAGGGCGAGTTGGTGTCTTACGTACTGGGCACGTACGCCGGTCGCAAGCTGGGCCTGCCAAGCACCGCGAACTCCGGAGGCGTACACAACCTGTTCGTCACCCACGGCGATGAAGACCAAGCTGCGCTGCTTCGGCGCATGGGGCGTGGCTTGCTGGTGACCGAGCTGATGGGCCATGGCCTGAACATGGTCACCGGTGATTACTCGCGTGGCGCGGCGGGTTTCTGGGTGGAAAACGGCGAGATTCAGTTTGCCGTCCAGGAAGTGACCATCGCAGGCAATATGCGCGACATGTTCAAGCAGATCGTCGCCGTGGGTAATGATCTGGAACTGCGCAGCAACATTCGCACAGGCTCGGTGTTGATCGAGCGGATGACTGTCGCCGGCAGCTAATCCTCCCGAAGCTTTACTCCAAAAGGCGCGCCATCTGTCAGATGGCGCGCCTTTTTTGTGGGCGTTTTGGCAGGCGGATCAATCTGCCGCTATTGTTTTGATTCTCAATATCATTTAATAATAAATATCATTACCGGATGAGTGTGGATCATGAGTTCTGTCCTGCATGAGGATCCTTACCTGGAGAGCTGGCGCTGGATGAGTCGCCAGATTCGCTGCGGCCTCGACCCCAACGAGCCGCGCCTGATTGAACATTACCTCAATGAGGGTCGATACCTGGCGTGCTGCACCGCGACCCATCCGTGGACGATCGCAGAAACCTCATTCCGCCTGCTGCTCGATACCGCCAGCGACATCGCGCTGCCCTGGCATTGGCGCTCCATGTGCCTGGATCAGGCGTGGCGTCCATTACGCGACTTGGAAAAACTCTCTCACTGCGCCTGCCGCCTCAAGCGCTGGCAGTCCTTTGCGTGGCAATTGGCGACCTGCGAATTGCTGCCCTCCCTTTCTGTTTCTGACCTGGTGCAAGGATCTAACGATGAGTAACACCCGTATCGAACGCGACAGCATGGGCGAACTGCAAGTGCCGACCGAGGCCTTGTACGGTGCGCAAACCCAGCGCGCGGTGAACAATTTCCCGATCAGTCATCAACGCATGCCGGCGCAATTCATCCGCGCCCTGATCCTGGCCAAGGCCGCCGCCGCCAAGGTCAACGTCGACCTCAAGCAAATCAGCGTAGGGCAGGGCAAGGCCATCGTCGATGCCGCCCAAGGTTTGTTGGAAGGCGATTTTATGCAGCACTTTCCGGTGGATATCTTCCAGACCGGCTCCGGCACCAGTTCGAACATGAACGCCAATGAAGTGATTGCGACCCTGGCCACCCGTTTGCTCGGTGAGCCGGTCAACCCCAACGACCACGTGAACTGCGGCCAGAGCAGCAACGACATCATCCCGACCACGATCCACGTCAGTGCCGCGCTGGTACTGCATGAGCAAACACTGCCTGCCCTGCTGCATTTGGTGCAAGTCATCGAACAAAAAGCCGAAGAGGTTCACCCGTTCATCAAGACCGGCCGCACGCACCTGATGGATGCCATGCCCGTACGCATGAGCCAGGTGCTCAACGGTTGGGCTCAGCAGCTCAAGGCTAATATCGGCCACCTGCAGGACCTTCTGCCGAGCCTGCAAGCGCTGGCCCAGGGCGGTACGGCAGTCGGTACCGGGATCAACGCACATCCGGAATTCGCGGCGCGTTTCAGCCAGCAGATGAGCAGTCTGACCGGTGTGAAATTCACGCCCGGCAAGAACCTGTTCGCTCTGATTGGCTCGCAGGACACCGCCGTCGCAGTCTCCGGCCAGTTGAAGGCTACCGCCGTGTCGCTGATGAAAATCGCCAACGACCTGCGCTGGATGAACTCCGGCCCGCTCGCCGGCCTGGGTGAAATCGAGCTGGAAGGCTTGCAGCCGGGTTCTTCGATCATGCCCGGCAAGGTCAACCCGGTGATTCCGGAAGCCACGGCGATGGTCGCCGCACAGGTCATCGGCAATGACACGGTGATCACCGTCGCCGGTCAGTCAGGCAACTTCGAGCTGAACGTGATGCTGCCGATCATTGCGCAGAACTTGCTCAGCAGCCTGGAATTGCTGGCCAATTCCAGCCGTTTGCTGGCCGATAAAGCCATCGCCAGTTTCAAGGTCAACGAAGCCAAGCTCAAGGAAGCGTTGTCGCGCAACCCCATCCTGGTGACCGCACTCAACCCGATCATCGGTTACCAAAAGGCCGCTGAAATCGCCAAAAAAGCCTATCAACAGGGCCGTCCGGTGATTGATGTTGCCCTCGAACTCACCGACTTGCCGCGCAGCCAACTGGAGGTCCTGCTGGACCCGGAAAAGCTCACGGCCGGCGGCGTGTAATCACCGACCCTGCTTTGGAGGCTCACCATGGAGCACTGGAAACGCACGATCGAACGGGCCAATCGCTGCTTTATGGCGGGCGAGTTGGTTGACGCTCGCGAGGCCTACTTGCAAGCCTTGGCCCTTGCCCAAGTGTTGTTCGAGCGCTGGGCGGACGCCGACGAAGCAGTGGCGGCTTGCGTCATTTCCCATCACAACCTGGCGGACCTGCACCTGCGGCTGAACCAGCCGGAGGAAAGCGCGGAATACCTGTGCGCTATCCATCAGCGCCTGCTGCAGACCATGCAGGACCCGCGTCTGAGCCCGCAATTGCGCGAAGCGGCGCTGCGCCAGAGCAGCAAAACCTACGTCGAACTATTGAATTTCATCAGCGATCACGGTGAGTACCCGCGCACCCATCGCCTGTTGGGTGGTGCTGCGGTGCAACCCGCCACTCCTCATTACGGAGCACATTGATATGACTTATACCTTGCCTGCATTGCCTTACGCCTACGACGCCCTGGAACCGCATATCGATGCGCAAACCATGGAAATCCACTACACCAAGCACCACCAGACCTACATCAACAATCTCAACGCCGCCGTCGAGGGCACCGAGTTCGCTGGCTGGCCGGTCGAGAAGCTGGTCTCCAGCGTGCAGCAACTGCCGGAAAAACTGCGTGCAGCCGTGATCAATCAGGGCGGTGGTCATGCCAACCACTCGCTGTTCTGGGCGGTGATGTCGCCCAAAGGTGGCGGCAAACCCGATGGTGCGCTGGGCAAGGCCATTGAGGAGCAATTGGGCGGTTTCGACAGCTTCAAGGAGGCGTTCACCAAGGCCGCATTGACCCGTTTCGGCAGTGGCTGGGCCTGGCTGAGCGTCACTCCGCAGAAGACCCTAGTGGTGGAGAGCAGCGGTAACCAGGACAGCCCGCTGATGAACGGCAATACCCCGATCCTCGGCCTGGACGTCTGGGAGCATGCCTACTACCTGCTGTACCAGAACCGCCGCCCGGAATACATCAATGCCTTCTACAGTGTCATTAATTGGTCGGAAGTCGCCGCACGCTATCAGGCTGCCGTGGCCTGACACTCACCTTCATAACAAGATCTAAGGCCGACTATGGGCACTGAAACACTGGCGATCAGCAGCGGGCGAATGTTTCGTTATGCGCTTGGCTCGCTGCTGCTATTGGCAGGTACCGCATTGCTGGTGGCCCACGGGCTGGCTTGGCTGAACCTGGAACCACGCATTCTGCGCGCCCTGCAGGGGGGATCCCTCTGTGCGCTCGGCACGGCGCTCGGCGCGGTACCTGTGCTGGTTATTCGACGCATGCCGGTGGCATTGAGCGATACGCTGCTGGGCTTTGGGGCTGGCGTCATGCTGGCGGCGACGGCGTTTTCGCTGATCGTGCCGGGCATTGCCGCAGCTGAAGGCCTGGGGCTTTCGCCCTGGGGCGCCAGCGGTTTGATCAGTTTTGGCATCATGTTGGGTGCTTTCGGGCTGTATCTGGTGGACCGCAAGGTCTCCGGTGCCAGCCCGGAAATGCTGGTGGGCACGCCGGAAAAACCGGTGATTCCGCCGCGTATCTGGCTGTTTGTGTTTGCCATCATCGCCCACAACATCCCGGAAGGTATGGCGGTGGGCGTCTCGGCAGGCGGCGGCATGCCGGATGCCGACAGCCTGGCCATGGGCATTGCCTTGCAGGACGTGCCTGAAGGGCTGGTGATTGCGTTGGTGTTGGCCGGGGCCGGGATGTCGCGGGTCAAGGCGTTCCTGATCGGCGCGGCGTCAGGCCTGGTGGAGCCGGTATTTGCCGTGCTATGTGCCTGGTTGGTAAGCCTGGCCGAGGTGCTTCTGCCGCTAGGCTTGGCCTTGGCAGCCGGTGCGATGCTGTTGGTGGTGACTCACGAAGTGATCCCCGAGTCGCGACGTAATGGTCACGAAAAACTCGCCAGCCTAGGGCTGTGCGTCGGGTTCTGCTTGATGATGGTGATGGACACGGCCTTGGGGTAAACCGCTCCCTTGTAGGAGCCGGCTTGCCGGCGATCAATCCTGAGACGAGCGGTGCGCTTGGCGACGCCATTGCCGGCAAGCCGGGCTCTTACACAGCGTTATTCGCCTTCGTCGAAGTAGTTGTTGATCAGCGCCACCAGGGCGTCCATCGCTTCCTGCTCCTGCTCACCTTCGGTCTTCAAGTGAATCTTGGTGCCTTTGCCCGCCGCCAGCATCATCATCGCCATGATGCTTTTGCCGTCGACCATCGTTTCCGGTGAGCGACCGGCGCGGATCTGGCAGGGAAACTTCCCGGCCACGCCCACGAATTTAGCCGAAGCGCGGGCATGCAGGCCCAGTTTGTTGATGATTTCAATTTCCAGAGCGGGCATCGCGGGGGTGTTCCTTTCAGCTAAGGTCGCGGTGGCGGACCTGGACATTCTTGAGGGTTTGTTGCAACACCTGGCCCAGGCGCTCGGTCAGGTAGACGGAGCGGTGATGCCCGCCGGTGCAGCCGATGGCAATGGTGACATAAGCCCGGTTGCTGGCGGCAAAACGCGGAAGCCACTTAAGCAGGTAACTGGAGATGTCCTGAAACATCTCCTCCACATCCGGTTGCGCGGCCAGGTAATCGGCCACGGGCTGGTCCAGCCCCGACTGTTCGCGCAGTTCCGGCTTCCAGTAAGGGTTAGGCAGGCAGCGCACGTCGAACACCAGGTCGGCGTCCACCGGCATGCCGCGCTTGAACCCAAACGACTCGACCAGAAACGCCGTACCTGGCTCGGGCTGGTTCAGCAGGCGCAGCTTGATGGCATCACGCAACTGGTACAGGTTGAGGCTGGTGGTGTTGATCTTGAGGTCGGCGAGGTCAATGATCGGCCCCAGCAGCTTGGTTTCGTCTTCGATGGCTTCGGCCAGGGAGCGGTGAGGGCTGCTGAGGGGGTGACGCCGGCGGGTTTCCGAGAATCGCTTGAGCAGCGTCTCTTCGTCGGCATCCAGGTAAAGCACGTCGCAATGAATGTGCTTGGCCCGCACTTCCTCGAGCAATTGCGGGAAACGCTCAAGGTGGCTGGGCAGGTTGCGGGCATCAATCGAGACGGCGACCAGGGGTTGCGCCAGTTCGGTGTGAATCAACGCGCGTTCCGCCAATTCCGGCAGCAGGCCGGCGGGCAAGTTGTCGATGCAATAGAAACCGTTATCCTCAAGTACGTTGAGGGCGGTGCTTTTACCCGAGCCGGAGCGGCCGCTGACGATGATCAAACGCATGATTACTGCCCGTTCTGTTCATCCAGGACAACCTGATACAGCGCCTCGTTGCTGCTGGCACTGCGCAGTCTGTCGCGTACTTCCTTGCGGTCGAGCATGCTGGCGATCTGCCGAAGCAGTTCCAGGTGCGCATCGGTGGCGGCTTCCGGGACCAGCAGCACGAACAGCAGGTCGACCGGTGCACCATCGATAGCATCGAAATCAATGGATTTTTCCAGGTGCAGCAAGGCGCTGACGGGTGTCTCGCAGCCTTTGAGTCGGCAGTGGGGGATGGCGATGCCGTTGCCAAAACCGGTCGAACCGAGTTTTTCACGGGCAATCAGAGCCTCGAAGACATCCTGCATCTCCAGATCAGGCACTTGGCTGCTGATCAGGTTGGCAATTTGTTCAAGGGCTTTCTTTTTACTGCCGCCCGGCGCGTTCACAAGGGAACGGCCGGGGGTCAGGATGGTTTCAAGTCGGATCATGGGGGGAGAGTTAGCGACCTGTACCTTGCATCAGGTGCAGATTCTTTTCCTTATGCTTTATGAGTTGGCGGTCCAGCTTGTCGTAGAGCGAGTCGATCGCCGCGTACATGTCTTCATGCTCCGCATTGGCGACGAGCTTTGCATTCGGTACGTGCAGGGTGGCCTCGATTTTCTGCTTGAGCTTATCGACCTCCATGATGACCTGCACGTTGGTGATCTTGTCAAAATGCCCTGCCAGCTTGTTCAGCTTGCTTTCGGTGTATTCACGCAGGGGTTTGGTGACTTCCAGCTGGTGTCCACTGATGTTGACTTGCATACAGCTTCTCCTTCGTTGCCAGTGCATAAAGCGGCGGGTAGGAATACCCGCCACTGGAACGCTATGGCCCGCCCGTCACATCAAACGCTTACGCTCGCTGGAAGGCGCGATCCCGAGGGACTCGCGGTACTTGGCGACGGTTCGACGGGCGACCTGAATGCCTTGTGCCTCCAGTAAACCAGCGATCTTACTGTCACTCAATGGCTTTTTCTGATTTTCCGCGGCAACCAGTTTTTTGATGATCGCGCGGATCGCCGTGGACGAGCATTCACCGCCTTCGGAGGTGCTGACGTGGCTGGAGAAAAAGTATTTCAGCTCATATATACCCCGTGGGGTATGCATGAATTTTTGCGTGGTAACCCGCGAAATCGTCGATTCATGCATGCCGACCGCTTCGGCGATATCATGCAGCACCAGCGGTTTCATGGCTTCGTCGCCGTACTCCAGGAAGCCGCGCTGGTGCTCGACGATCTGGGTGGCCACTTTCATCAGGGTTTCGTTGCGGCTTTGCAGGCTCTTGATGAACCAGCGGGCTTCCTGCAGCTGGTTACGCATGAAGGTGTTGTCGGCGCTGGTGTCGGCGCGACGCACGAAACCGGCGTATTGCGGATTGACCCGCAGACGTGGCACCGATTCCTGGTTCAGCTCCACCAACCAGCGCTCATTGTCCTTGCGCACAATGACGTCGGGCACTACGTATTCGGCTTCGCTGGACTCGATCTGCGAGCCGGGGCGTGGGTTGAGGCTCTGGACCAGCTCGATGACCTGGCGCAGGTCGTCTTCCTTGAGCTTCATACGACGCATCAACTGGCTGTAGTCGCGACTTCCCAGCAGGTCGATGTAATCGGTGACCAGGCGCTGGGCCTCGGCGAGCCAAGGCGTCTTGGCCGGCAGTTGGCGCAATTGCAGCAGCAGGCATTCGCTCAGGGTGCGCGCGCCGATCCCGGCAGGCTCGAATTGCTGGATGCGGTGCAGGACGGCTTCGATCTCGTCCAGCTCGATATCCAGTTCCGGGTCGAACGCTTCAAGAATTTCTTCGAGCGTCTCGTCTAGATAACCCTGGTTGTTGATGCAGTCGATCAGGGTTACGGCGATCAGGCGGTCGGTGTCCGACATCGGCGCCAGGTTCAGTTGCCACAGCAAGTGGCTCTGCAGGCTTTCACCGGCGGAGGTGCGGGTGGTGAAGTCCCACTCGTCATCGTCGTTGCTGGGCAGGCTGCTGGCGCTGGTCTGGTAGACGTCTTCCCAGGCCGTGTCGACGGGAAGTTCGTTGGGGATGCGTTCGTTCCATTCGCCTTCCTCAAGGTTATCCACCGTTGGGGCGGTTTCCTGATAGGAAGGTTCCTGCACGTCGGAATTGGGTTTTTGCTCGATGTTATCGGCCAGCGGGTCTGCGTTATCGAAGTCGTCGCCTTCTTCCTGGCGTTCGAGCATCGGATTGGACTCCAGGGCCTCCTGGATTTCCTGTTGCAGGTCCAGGGTCGACAATTGGAGCAGGCGGATGGCCTGTTGCAGCTGCGGTGTCATCGTCAGCTGCTGGCCCATTCTCAGGACTAGCGATGGTTTCATGGCAGGGGCTTAACACCTTATTCGCCGGCGCAATGCGCCATCCACGACAGGGCGCGTGAGCGCCAAACATAAGCAAATTATATGCCTGATGTCGGGGGCTTTGCCTAGAGCGCGGTAACAATAAAAATCCGGAGGTTTTCATTGACTCCCGCGCACCTCGGCAAACGGCCGTGACACCACGGTGTTTACAGGCGGAACTCGTGACCCAGGTACACTTCCTTGACCAGTTCGTTGGCCAGGATGGTGGCGGAATCACCTTCGGCGATCAGTTGGCCATCGTTGACGATATACGCGGTCTCGCAGATATCGAGGGTCTCACGGACGTTGTGGTCAGTGATCAACACGCCAATGCCCTTGGCCTTGAGGTGATGGATGATCTGCTTGATGTCGCCGACCGAGATCGGGTCGACGCCGGCAAACGGTTCGTCCAACAAGATGAACTTGGGCGCAGTGGCCAGCGCGCGGGCGATTTCCACACGACGACGCTCGCCGCCGGACAGGCTCATGCCGAGGTTGTCGCGGATGTGGTTGATATGGAACTCCTGCAGCAGGCTTTCCAGCTCCTTGCGACGGCCGTCACGGTCGAGTTCCTTGCGGGTCTCGAGGATCGCCATGATGTTATCGGCGACCGACAGTTTGCGGAAGATCGACGCCTCCTGCGGGAGATAGCCGATACCGGCGCGCGCACGGCCGTGCATTGGCTGGTGGCTCACGTCCAGGTCGTCGATCAACACGCGGCCCTGATCCGCCTGGACCAGGCCGACGATCATGTAGAAGCAGGTGGTCTTGCCGGCGCCGTTGGGGCCGAGCAAGCCGACGATCTGGCCGCTGTCGATCGACAGGCTGACGTCGCGCACGACCTGACGGCTTTTATAGGCCTTGGCCAGATGCTGGGCTTTCAGGGTTGCCATTACTCGGCCTTCTTCTTCGGCTGGATAACCATATCGATACGTGGGCGTGGCGCGGTGACCTTGGAGCCATTGGCGCGCCCGGCGTTAGCGATCTGTTTCACGGTGTCATAGGTGATTTTTTCACCTTCCGTGGAGTTGCCGTCGGGGCTCAGTACCTTGGCCTGGTCGATCAGCACGATGCGGTTCTGCTGGGCATGGTACTGGATAGTCTTGCCATAGCCTTTCATCGGGCCGGTATCGGTCGCGGACTGCTTCTGTTCGAAGTAAGCCAGGTTGCCTACCGACGTCACCACGTCGATATCGCCAGTTTGGGTGCGCGTAAGCGTCACGGTATTGCCGGTGATCTTCATCGAACCCTGGGTGATGATCACGCCGCCGGTATAGGTAGCGACACCTTGCTTGTCATCCAGCTGCGCATCGTCAGCCGAAATGTGGATCGGCTGCTGGCTATCGTTCGGCAGAGCCCAGGCGCTCACGCTTCCCAGTGCTGCGCCCAGACCGAGCAAAATAGGGAGAGTTTTAACGAGCCTCATACTGTCCTCTTACGTTCGATAGCAGGTGTATCCTGCTTTCTTTCAAATACGCTTTCATTCCCTTGCCAGTCGATACACCGCCAGCGCCGTCGATTCTAACGTCTTGCTCGGTCTGCGCATATTGCTTCTGCGGGAATACGGTCATGCGACTGCTGGTAATCACGGTCTCACGATTTTTATCGTCGGTGCGCGCAACGCGCACCGAGTCGATCAGTTCCACCTCGGTACCGTCCGGGTTGACCTCACCACGCTTGCTGGTGACGTGCCATGGGAACTCGGTGCCGCGGTAAATGTTCATGTCAGGGTTGGTCAGCAGCGTAATTTCGCTGGCCTTCACGTGCTCGACCTTGTCTGAGGTCATCTCGTACTGCACCTTGCCGTCGGGCAGGAACTGCACGCTCTTGGCATTGATGGCGTAATAGTCGATAGCCCCCTCATCAACCTGCGCGGCAGGCTGGTCGAGAAAGCGCTCCGGGCTGATGTTCCAGTAGCCCACCGCCAGGAACAGCGCAGCGATGACCCCGAATATCAGAAAGTTGCGAATCTTTTTGCTCAGCATAAAACGCTCTATAAGTAGGCGGCGTGGGCCGCTTCAAGGCTGCCCTGGGCACGCAGGATCAGCTCGCAGAACTCGCGGGCGGCACCTTCACCGCCACGGGCGGTGGTGATGCCATGGGCGTGCTCGCGAACAAACGCCGCCGCATTGGCGACGGCCATGCCCAGGCCTACTCGACGGATCACCGGCAGGTCTGGCAGGTCATCGCCCAAGTAGGCGACCTGCTCATAGCTTAGGTTGAGTTGGCCAAGAAGCTCGTCCAGAACCACCAGTTTATCCTCGCGGCCCTGATACAGGTGAGGAATCCCCAGGTTTTGTGCGCGGCGTTCCACAACCGGAGTTTTCCGACCGCTGATAATCGCCGTTTGCACGCCCGATGCCATCAGCATCTTGATGCCCTGGCCGTCGAGGGTGTTGAACGTCTTGAATTCGCTGCCGTCCTCGAGGAAGTACAGGCGGCCATCGGTCAGCACGCCATCAACGTCGAAAATCGCCAATTTGATGTTTTTACCGCGTTGCAACAGATCGCTGGTCATTTACATCACTCCCGCACGCAGCAAGTCGTGCATGTTCAGGGCGCCGATCGGGTGGTCATTGCCATCGACCACCACCAGCGCGCCGATCTTATGGTCTTCCATGATTTTCAAGGCTTCGGCCGCCAGCATCTCGGGGCGGGCGGTCTTGCCGTGGGGGGTCATCACCGCGTCGATGGTGGCGGTGTGGATATCAATGGTGCGGTCCAGGGTGCGACGCAGGTCGCCGTCGGTGAAGACCCCGGCCAGGCGGCCGTCGGCTTCCAGGATCACGGTCATGCCGAGGCCCTTGCGGGTCATCTCCATCAACGCGTCCTTCAGCAAGGTGCCGCGCTGGACGTGGGGCAATTCATCACCGGAATGCATGACGTTTTCCACTTTCAGCAGCAGGCGGCGGCCCAGGGCGCCACCTGGATGGGAAAACGCGAAGTCTTCAGCGGTAAATCCACGTGCTTCCAGCAACGCCACGGCCAGGGCGTCGCCCATGACCAGTGCGGCGGTGGTGGAGGAGGTGGGTGCCAGGTTCAGTGGGCAGGCTTCATGGTCCACGTGAACATTCAGGTTCACTTCGGCGGCCTTGGCCAGCGTCGATTCCGGGTTGCCGGTGAGGCTGATCATCTGGATGCCCAGGCGCTTGATCAGCGGCAACAGGGTCACGATTTCGTTGGTGGTGCCTGAGTTTGACAGCGCCAGGATGATGTCATCCTTGGTGATCATGCCCATGTCACCGTGGCTGGCTTCGGCCGGGTGCACGAAAAATGCGGTGGTCCCGGTGCTGGCCAGGGTGGCGGCGATCTTGTTGCCGACGTGGCCCGACTTGCCCATGCCGACCACGACAACGCGGCCTTTGCTGGCCAGAATCATCTCGCAGGCGCGTACGAAATCTGCGTCGATATGCGCCAGCAAGCCTTCTACGGCTTCAAGCTCGAGGCGGATGGTGCGTTGTGCGGATTGAATAAGGTCGCTGGATTGGCTCATGTCTGAAATCGTATAGCCTGACGAAAAGTCGGCGATTATAGCGGTAATGATCAATTCCCTCACGCTAGTTCGTCAGGCTTTGTTCGCAATGCGCCTGAGATTCATCCTAAGCAACAAGTTTTCCCTGTCCCCAATCTGAACAAGCGCTGTTCCGGCCTTGGGCGCCTTGTACCAGCAGTGATATAGTTCGCCGCCAGTTCGGTCCGCCCAGCCCACGTGCCAACTATTGCACAACGGTTGCAAACGTTTGTCGCAAGCGTGGTGTCTGAGTGAGAGGCTGCATCCCAAGGAGTTTAGATGAGTGCCGATAACGCCTACGCGGTCGAGCTGAAGGGACTGACCTTCAAGCGCGGGACGCGCAGCATCTTCAATAACGTCGATATCCGCATTCCGCGCGGCAAGGTCACGGGCATCATGGGGCCTTCCGGTTGCGGCAAGACCACCCTGTTGCGCCTGATGGGCATGCAATTGCGTCCCAGCGCCGGCGAAGTGTGGGTCAATGGCCAGAACCTGCCGACGCTGTCGCGCAGCGATCTGTTCGATGCGCGCAAACATATGGGCGTTCTGTTTCAGAGCGGTGCGCTGTTCACCGACCTCGATGTGTTCGAGAACGTGGCGTTTCCGCTGCGGGTGCACACCCAACTGTCCGATGAAATGATTCGTGACATCGTGTTGCTGAAACTGCAGGCCGTAGGCCTTCGTGGTGCCATCGACCTGATGCCTGACGAGCTGTCCGGTGGGATGAAGCGCCGTGTGGCCCTAGCGCGCGCCATTGCCCTCGACCCGCAGATCCTCATGTATGACGAGCCCTTCGTCGGCCAGGACCCCATCGCAATGGGCGTGCTGGTGCGCTTGATCCGCCTGCTCAATGATGCGCTGGGCATCACCAGTATCGTGGTTTCCCACGATCTTGCAGAAACCGCGAGCATTGCCGATTACCTCTATGTGGTCGGCGATGGCCAGGTGCTGGGGCAGGGCACGCCTGAAGAGCTGATGAACGCAGACAACCCGCGCATTCGCCAATTCATGACCGGCGATCCTGATGGCCCGGTGCCTTTTCACTTTCCGGCAGCGGATTACCGCTCAGATCTTCTGGGGAAGCGCTGATGCGCAAGACATCTCTTATCGAGAAGGTTCGCCTTTTCGGTCGCTCGGGTATCGACATTGTCGAAGTGCTCGGCCGTTCGACGATTTTCCTGTTCCACGCCCTGCTCGGTCGCGGCGGTATTGGCGGCGGCTTCGGCCTGCTGGTCAAGCAGCTGCATTCGGTCGGCGTGATGTCCCTGGTGATCATTGTGGTCTCCGGGGTGTTCATCGGCATGGTGCTGGCGTTGCAGGGCTTCAATATTCTTTCCAGCTACGGTTCGGAGCAGGCGGTCGGGCAGATGGTCGCTCTGACGCTGCTGCGTGAGCTGGGGCCGGTGGTGACCGCCTTGCTGTTCGCCGGGCGTGCGGGTTCCGCGCTGACCGCCGAAATCGGCAACATGAAGTCCACCGAACAGCTGTCCAGCCTGGAAATGATCGGCGTGGACCCGCTCAAGTACATTGTTGCCCCACGCCTGTGGGCCGGCTTCATTTCCCTGCCATTGCTGGCGATGATCTTCAGCGTGGTCGGTATCTGGGGCGGTTCGTGGGTGGCGGTGGACTGGCTGGGCGTCTACGACGGCTCCTACTGGGCCAACATGCAAAACAGCGTGACCTTCAGCGGTGACGTGCTCAACGGCATCATAAAGAGCATCGTCTTCGCCTTTGTCGTCACCTGGATCGCCGTATTCCAAGGCTACGACTGTGAGCCCACTTCAGAAGGGATCAGTCGCGCCACCACCAAGACCGTTGTGTACGCCTCGCTGGCGGTACTGGGCCTTGACTTCATTTTGACCGCCTTGATGTTTGGAGATTTCTGATGCAAAACCGCACTGTGGAAATCGGTGTCGGCCTTTTCTTGCTGGCTGGCATCCTGGCTTTACTGTTGTTGGCCCTGCGAGTCAGTGGCCTGTCGGCCAGTCCGACCGCCGACACTTATAAACTTTACGCGTATTTCGACAATATAGCCGGTTTGACTGTCAGAGCTAAAGTGACCATGGCCGGTGTGACTATCGGCAAGGTCACGGCAATCGATCTGGATCGCGACAGCTTCACCGGGCGAGTGACCATGCAACTGGACAAGAAGGTAGATAATCTGCCAACTGACTCCACTGCATCTATCCTCACTGCGGGTCTGCTGGGCGAAAAATACATCGGTGTCAGCGTGGGTGGGGAGACAGCCCTGCTCAAGGATGGCTCGACAATCCACGACACACAGTCGTCGCTGGTGCTTGAAGACCTGATCGGTAAATTCCTGCTTAATACGGTCAATAAAGACGCCAAATGAGGAATCTGTTCATGATCTCTACCTTGCGACGTGGCCTGCTGGTGTTGTTGGCAGCGCTGCCGCTGATGGCTAACGCTGCAGGTTCTGCCCACGACCTGGTGCAGGACACTACCAGCAAGATGCTGGCTGACCTGAAAGCCAACAAAGAACAGTACAAGCAAGACCCTTCCCGGTTTTACGAAGCACTCAACACCATTGTTGGTCCGGTGGTCGATGCTGAAGGCATTTCCAAAAGCATCATGACGGTCAAGTATTCGCGCAAAGCTACCCCTGCGCAGATGCAGACGTTCCAGGAAAACTTCAAGAAGGGCCTGTTCCAGTTCTACGGTAACGCTTTGCTTGAGTACAACAACCAGGGTATTACCGTCGCTCCAGCCGGTGACGAGTCCGGTGATCGCACCAGCGTCAACATGAGCGTCAAGGGCAACAACGGCGCCGTCTACCCGGTCCAATACACGCTGGAGAAGGTCAACGGCGAGTGGAAGCTGCGTAACGTGATCATCAACGGGATCAACATCGGCAAGCTGTTCCGTGACCAGTTCGCCGACGCCATGCAGCGCAATGGCAACGATCTGGACAAAACCATCAATGGTTGGGCCGGTGAAGTCGCCAAGGCCAAGGAAGAAACCGATAAAGCTGCCGGGAAGCCTGCGCAATGACCGAGTCGGCTGTTCGTCTAGGCGATGCCGGCGAGCTGTTCATCAGTGGCGTGTTGGACTACCGCTCCGGGCCTGACCTGCGCAAGCAGGGCCAGGCCTTGATCAAGACCAGCACTGCCCCTGCGCTGGTGCTGGATTGTTCGGCTGTGACCAAGTCCAGCAGCGTCGGCTTATCGTTGTTGCTGTGCTTCATGCGTGATGCCGAAGCGGCTAAAAAGTCCGTCAGCATCCGTGCTATGCCCGAAGACATGCGTGAAATCGCCGAAGTTTCCGGGTTGACCGAGCTGCTGGCGCATCCTTAATACACATTATTAGAGAGGCCCCCCGTCAGAGTCCTGCTATGCGGGGTTCGCAGGCGCGGGGCTTTTTTGTATGATGTGCGACCCGCGCGCACTGGGCGCCGATAGAGGTTGAGCATGCAGGCCCTAGAAGTTAAGAGCTTTCTTGAAGGAAAGCTGCCGGAAACGACCGTTGAAGTTGAAGGCGAAGGCTGCAACTTCCAGCTGAACGTGATTAGCGATGAACTGGCGGCACTCAGCCCGGTCAAGCGTCAACAGCAGATCTATGCCCATTTGAACCCGTGGATCACCGATGGCAGCATCCATGCGGTCACTATGAAATTTTTCAGCCGCGCGGCCTGGGCCGAGCGCACCTGAGCCCCCAAGGCGTCGAGATTCTTATGGATAAATTGATTATTACCGGCGGTGCCCGCCTTGATGGCGAGATTCGCATCTCCGGTGCAAAAAACTCCGCCTTGCCGATCCTGGCAGCGACCCTGCTGTGCGATGGCCCGGTCACCGTGGCCAACCTGCCGCACCTGCACGACATCACCACCATGATCGAGCTGTTCGGTCGCATGGGCATTGAGCCGGTGATCGACGAGAAACTGGCTGTCGAAATCGACCCGCGCACTATCAAGACCCTGATCGCCCCGTACGAACTGGTGAAAACCATGCGTGCGTCGATCCTGGTGCTGGGCCCGATGGTTGCTCGTTTCGGTGAAGCCGAAGTCGCCCTGCCTGGCGGTTGCGCCATCGGTTCGCGTCCGGTGGACCTGCACATCCGTGGCCTCGAAGCCATGGGCGCAGTGATCGACGTCGAAGGCGGCTACATCAAGGCCAAGGCGCCGGAAGGCGGCCTGCGTGGCGCGAATTTCTTCTTTGATACCGTCAGCGTAACCGGTACCGAGAACATCATGATGGCCGCTGCCCTGGCCAAAGGCCGCAGCGTGCTGCAGAACGCCGCGCGTGAGCCGGAAGTGGTCGACCTGGCCAACTTCCTGAACGCCATGGGTGCCAAGGTTTCCGGTGCCGGCACCGACACTATCACCATCGATGGTGTAGAGCGCCTGCACACCGCTACCTATAAGGTCATGCCAGACCGCATCGAGACCGGCACCTACCTGGTTGCCGCCGCCGTGACCGGTGGCCGCGTCAAGGTCAAGGACACCGATCCGACCATCCTGGAAGCGGTCCTGGAAAAACTGCGCGAAGCCGGTGCCGAAATCACCACCGGTGAAGACTGGATCGAGCTGAACATGCACGGCAAGCGTCCTAAAGCCGTCAACGTGCGCACCGCTCCGTACCCGGCGTTCCCGACCGACATGCAGGCGCAGTTCATCTCATTGAACGCCATTGCTGAAGGCACCGGCGCCGTGATCGAGACCATCTTCGAAAACCGCTTCATGCACGTGTACGAACTGCACCGCATGGGCGCGAAGATCCAGGTTGAAGGCAACACCGCCATCGTTACCGGCACCGAGAAACTCAAGGGCGCGCCAGTGATGGCCACCGACCTGCGGGCTTCGGCCAGCCTGGTGATCTCGGCGCTGATCGCCGAAGGCGATACCCTGATCGACCGTATCTACCACATAGACCGTGGTTACGAGTGCATTGAAGAAAAACTGCAGATGCTCGGCGCAAAAATCCGCCGCGTACCGGGCTAGTTGCTGTTTGTAGTGAGCGGGCTTGCCCCGCGCTGGAGTGCGAAGCGCTCCCAAGATTTTTAGGGCCGCTTCGCAGCCCAGCGCGGGGCAAGCCCGCTCACTACAAATTAAAAAAGCAGTATGCTGAATTTGTTTCAAATCGAGGCTGTAATGGCCTCGATCTGTGTCCGGCGCCGTTTGCGACCGGGCAGCAATAGCCTGATGAAGGACTGACGTTTCCCATGTTGACCATCGCACTGTCCAAGGGCCGCATCCTTGACGACACTTTGCCGCTTCTGGCTGAAGCGGGCATCGTGCCGACCGAGAATCCGGACAAGAGCCGCAAGCTGATCATCCCCACGACCCAGGACGACGTTCGCCTGTTGATCGTGCGGGCTACCGACGTGCCGACCTACGTTGAGCATGGCGCGGCCGACCTGGGTGTCGCCGGTAAAGACGTGTTGATGGAATACGGCGGCCAGGGCCTGTACGAGCCATTGGACCTGCGTATCGCCCTGTGCAAGTTGATGACCGCTGGCCGTGTCGGTGATGTCGAGCCCAAAGGCCGCCTGCGCGTCGCGACCAAGTTCGTCAACGTTGCCAAGCGTTACTACGCCGAACAAGGTCGTCAGGTCGACATCATCAAGCTCTACGGTTCGATGGAGCTGGCGCCGCTGATCGGCCTGGCCGACAAGATCATCGACGTGGTCGACACCGGCAACACGCTGCGTGCCAACGGTCTTGAGCCGCAAGAATTCATTGCCGACATCAGTTCCCGCCTGATCGTCAACAAAGCATCGATGAAGATGCAGCACGCCCGTATCCAGGCGTTGATCGACACCCTGCGCAAGGCAGTGGAGTCGCGACACCGCGGTTGACTTACCCGCGTAGCCGGAAGGCTGCGCCCGTCTATCCGCCTCATAGCCAGAATTCTCAGGTGCCCAAGCGGAAACGACTGCTAGTTTAGGGCGCCTGAGTTTTTGCCAATTCTATTGAGGCCCTCGCTATGACCACGTCCACTGCAATTGCCCGACTCAACGCTGCCGATCCGGATTTTGCCCATCATCTGGATCATCTGCTGAGCTGGGAAAGCGTGTCCGACGATTCGGTCAACGGGCGAGTACTCGACATCATCAAGGCCGTGCGCGAGCGCGGTGATGCGGCGCTGGTGGACTTCACCCGCCAGTTCGATGGCTTGGACGTCGCGTCGATGTCCGACCTGATCCTGCCCCGTGAACGCCTGGAACTGGCCCTGACACGCATTACTGCACCTCAGCGCGAAGCCCTGGAAATTGCGGCGGCGCGCGTGCGCAGCTACCACGAAAAACAGAAACAGGACTCCTGGAGCTACACCGAGGCCGACGGCACCGTGCTGGGCCAGAAGGTCACGCCACTCGACCGCGCTGGCCTGTACGTGCCGGGCGGCAAGGCGTCGTACCCGTCGTCGGTGTTGATGAACGCGATCCCGGCCAAAGTGGCGGGCGTGACCGAAGTAGTTATGGTGGTGCCAACCCCGCGCGGTGAAATCAACGAGCTGGTGCTGGCCGCCGCCTGCATCGCCGGTGTCGACCGCGTGTTCACCATTGGTGGCGCCCAAGCCGTCGCGGCCTTGGCTTACGGTACTGAGAGCGTGCCGAAAGTGGACAAGGTGGTCGGCCCTGGCAATATCTACGTCGCCACCGCCAAGCGTCACGTGTTCGGCCAGGTCGGTATCGACATGATCGCCGGCCCGTCGGAAATCCTCGTGGTGTGCGACGGCCAGACTGATCCGGACTGGATCGCCATGGACTTGTTCTCCCAGGCCGAGCACGACGAAGACGCCCAGGCGATCCTGGTCAGCCCGGACGCGGAATTCCTCGACCAAGTCGCCGCCAGCATCAACAAGCTGCTGCCGACCATGGACCGCGCCGAGATCATCGAGAAGTCGATCAATGGCCGTGGCGCGTTGATCCTGGTGCGTGACATGGAGCAGGCCATTGAAGTGGCCAACCGCATCGCGCCGGAGCACCTGGAGCTGTCCGTCGCCGATCCGCAAGCCTGGTTGCCGTCGATCCGCCACGCCGGTGCGATCTTCATGGGTCGCCACACCAGCGAAGCCCTGGGCGACTACTGCGCGGGCCCGAACCACGTGCTGCCGACGTCCGGCACTGCGCGTTTCTCGTCGCCGCTGGGGGTGTATGACTTCCAGAAGCGTTCGTCGATCATCTTCTGTTCGCCACAGGGTGCCTCCGAGCTGGGCAAGACCGCCTCGGTGCTGGCCCGTGGTGAGTCCCTGAGCGCTCACGCCCGTAGCGCTGAATACCGCATCCTTGAAGAGAAGGGGAACTGAGACATGAGCAAATTCTGGAGCCCTTTCGTCAAGGACCTCGTGCCTTACGTGCCCGGCGAGCAACCCAAGCTGACCAAATTGGTCAAGCTCAACACCAATGAAAACCCCTACGGCCCATCGCCCAAGGCGTTGGCCGCGATGCAGGCCGAGTTGAACGACAACCTGCGCCTGTACCCGGACCCAAACAGCGACCTGCTCAAGCAGGCGGTCGCCAAGTATTACGGGATCGATGCTGGCAAGGTGTTCCTTGGCAACGGTTCCGATGAAGTCCTCGCGCACATTTTTCACGGCCTGTTCCAGCACGATCTGCCGCTGCTGTTCCCGGATATCAGCTACAGCTTCTATCCGGTTTACTGCGGGCTCTATGGCATCAAGTCCGCTCCGGTGCCGCTGGACGAACAGTTCCAGATCCGCGTGGCGGACTACGCCAAGCCGAACGGCGGGATCATCTTCCCCAACCCGAACGCGCCCACCGGCTGCGTGCTGGCGCTGGACGCCGTGGAGCAGATCCTCAAGGCCAGCCCGGACTCGGTGGTGGTGGTCGATGAAGCCTATATCGACTTCGGCGGTGAAACCGCCATCAGCCTGGTGGACCGCTACCCGAACCTGCTGGTGACCCAGACCCTGTCCAAATCGCGCTCACTGGCCGGTTTACGGGTGGGCCTGGCCGTGGGCCATCCCGACCTGATCGAGGCGCTGGAGCGCGTCAAGAACAGCTTCAACTCCTATCCGCTGGATCGCCTGGCGATTGTCGGCGCAGCGGCGGCGTTCGAGGATCGTGAGTACTTCGAGAAGACCTGCCGATTGGTTATCGATAGCCGTGAGAAAGTCGTGGCACAGTTGGAAGCTAAAGGCTTTGAAGTGTTGCCGTCGGCAGCCAACTTCATCTTTGCCCGTCACCCACAGCATGACGCGGCGGGCCTGGCGGCCAAGTTGCGTGAGCAAGGGGTGATTGTTCGTCACTTCAAGCAGGAGCGGATTGCCCAATTCCTGCGGATCAGCATTGGCACGCCGGAGCAGAACCAGGCGCTGATCGACGGCCTCGGCCAGCTCTAAGCCACACTGAAGATCAAAAATGTGGGAGCGGGCAAGCCCGCTCCCACATTTGGTTTTGCGGCGTTAGTTACAGCAGCGGTTCGTCAGGCTTCTTGTTCTTCCAACCATCATTGCCCGGCAGCAGCAGGTTCAAACCAATCGCCACCACCGCACACAGGGCGATGCCCTTGAGGCCGAAATCATCCGGGCCGGTGCCGGTGCCGACCAGCACACCGCCAATCCCGAACACCAACGTCACCGACACGACCACCAGGTTGCGCGCCTCGCCCAGGTCGATCTTGTGGCGGATCAGCGTGTTCATGCCCACCGCAGCAATCGAACCGAACAGCAGGCACAGGATCCCGCCCATCACTGGCACGGGGATACTCTGCAGCAGTGCGCCGAACTTGCCGATGAACGCCAGGCTGATGGCAAACACCGCCGCCCAGGTCATGATTTTCGGGTTGTAGTTCTTGGTCAGCATCACCGCGCCGGTCACTTCCGCGTAGGTCGTGTTAGGTGGGCCGCCAAACAGGCCGGCGGCCGTGGTGGCAATGCCGTCGCCCAGCAGGGTGCGGTGCAGGCCGGGCTTCTTCAGGTAGTCGCGACCGGTCACGCTGCCGACCGCAATCACACCGCCGATATGCTCGATCGCCGGGGCCAGGGCCACGGGGACGATGAACAGGATCGCCTGCCAGTTGAATTCCGGCGCGGTGAAGTGGGGTAGGGCGAACCACGGTGCGGCGGCGATCTTCGCCGTGTCGACCACGCCAAAGTAGAACGACATGGCAAAACCCACCAGCACGCCGGAAATGATCGGCACCAGGCGGAAAATCCCCTTGCCGAACACCGCCACGATCAAGGTGGTCAGCAGCGCCGGCATCGAGATCAGCATCGCCGTCTGGTAATGGATCAGCTCGGTGCCGTCACCGGCTTTACCCATCGCCATGTTGGCGGCGATCGGTGCCATGGCCAGGCCGATGGAGATAATCACTGGCCCGATCACCACGGGCGGCAGCAGCCGGTCGATAAACCCGGTGCCCTTGATCTTCACGGCCAGGCCCAGGAAGGTATAAACGAAGCCGGCGGCCATCACCCCGCCCATGGTCGCCGCGAGGCCGAACTGGCCCTTGGCGAGAATGATCGGGGTGATGAATGCAAAGCTCGACGCCAGGAAGACCGGCACCTGCCGCCCTGTCACCAGCTGGAACAGCAACGTGCCCAGGCCCGCGGTGAACAGTGCGACGTTTGGATCAAGACCTGTGATCAGTGGCATCAACACCAGCGCGCCAAATGCTACGAAGAGCATTTGTGCGCCAGACAGGATCTGGCGCCAAAGCGGGTCGTTGAATTCATCCTGCATGCTCACGCGTCCTTCTGCTTGGTGCCGAAGATCTTGTCACCGGCATCGCCCAGGCCTGGGATGATGTAGCCGTGTTCGTTCAGGCGCTCGTCGATGGACGCGGTGTAGATCTGCACGTCCGGGTGGGCCTTCTCGACGGCCGCAATGCCTTCGGGCGCAGCGACGAGAACCATGGCGCGGATGTCCCGGCAACCGGCTTTTTTCAGCAGGTCGATGGTGGCAACCATGGAACTGCCGGTAGCCAGCATCGGGTCGATGATCATCGCTAGGCGCTCGTTGATTTCCGGAACGAGTTTTTCCAGGTAGGTGTGGGCTTCCAGCGTCTCTTCGTTGCGGGCTACGCCCACGGCGCTGACCTTGGCGCCAGGGATCAGGCTGAGGACGCCTTCAAGCATGCCGATACCGGCGCGCAGGATCGGGACCACGGTGATTTTCTTGCCAGCGATTTTTTCCACCTGGACGGGACCGGCCCAACCGGGGATCTCGTAGGTTTCCAGGGGTAAATCCTTGGTGGCTTCGTAAGTGAGCAACGCTCCGACTTCCTGAGCAAGCTCACGGAAGTTCTTCGTGCTAATGTCGGCGCGGCGCATAAGGCCGAGCTTGTGTCGGATCAGCGGATGGCGGATCTCGCGAGTGGGCATGGGAAAGGCTCCGGCGGCGGGCAAAAAAACCGGCCTAGATTAATCTATCCGAGGGTGTTGTCCTATAGACATCTAGTACGTTAGTCCATTAAGGCTTGCTCGGAGCGCACGAGAAGCGTACCTTCGCCCGCTTTTCTTGCCACAGCACCCCCTTGGAGAGCGCCATGTCCGCTGATCTCGAGCATATCCGTCAAATCATGCGCGAGGCTGACTGCCTGTACACTGAAGCGCAAGTCGAAGAGGCGATCGCCAAGGTCGGCGCGCACATCACCCGCGAAATGGCCGACACCAACCCGGTGGTCTTCTGCGTGATGAACGGTGGCCTGATCTTCGCCGGCAAATTGCTGACCCACCTGCAATTCCCGCTGGAGGCCTCCTACCTGCACGCCACCCGCTATCGCAACGAAACCAGCGGCGGCGACCTGTTCTGGAAAGCCAAGCCGGAAGTCTCGTTCATCGACCGCGACGTGCTGATCATCGACGACATCCTCGATGAAGGCCACACCCTGGGCGCGATCATCGACTTCTGCAAGCACGCTGGCGCGCGCAAAGTGCACACAGCCGTATTGATCGACAAAGAGCACGACCGCAAAGCTCGCCCAGACCTGAAGGCTGATTATGTCGGCCTGCCGTGCATCGACCGCTACATCTTCGGTTACGGCATGGACTACAAAGGTTACTGGCGCAATGCCAACGGGATCTACGCCGTCAAAGGGATGTAAGCGATGACCCGTTTTCTTGATCAGACGCTGTTTGCCGAGCTGGCCGAGAAAGCGGGCGCGAGCCCTCGTGGCCGCCACCATCACAATTTCCATCAGATGGAAGAGCCCTGCCATCGCCTGGCGGTGGGCCTGCAACCGGACACCTACGTGCCGCCTCACCGGCACCTGAGCGCGGACAAGGCGGAAACCTTGCTGGTGCTGCAGGGCCGTTTGGGTTTGCTGGTGTTCAGCGAAACGGGCGAAGTGCTCGCCAAGCGTGTGATGCAGGCCGGTGGTGAATGCGCCGGCGTCGATCTTCCGCCCGGTGTATTCCACGGTTTGGTGGTGCTGGAGCCCGACACCGTTATGTTCGAGTGCAAGGCTGGGCCCTATCGTCCGGTGGGCGAAGGCGAATTGGCCGACTGGGCCCCCCGCGAAGGCGATGCCGGCGTGGCCGAGTATCAACGCTGGATGCTTGACCAGTTCGATTGAGCTACAGTGCTGGGCCCATCTTGCCGGAGCGGCCCATGAGCCTGTTGATACGCACCTGCGCCGCCCTGGCGCTGACCCTCAGCCTGCCGCTGGCCGCGGCGCCTGCACCGATGCACAGCCAGTTCCTGCCCTCGGACGACCTGAGCCTGCGCGCCGAAGCGCCGGATCAGCAGCAATTGCTGCAAGTCACCGAGTACGCGGTGGTGGTGGGCAACCAGCGCCAGTCCAGCCAGCAGCCGATCCCGGTGACCTCGCCGCTGATGATCCGCCTCAAGGGTAAGCCCCTGAACAAAGGTGCGACCATCGCCCAAGTGGTGCTCAATTTCGACGCCGAAAGCAAAAGCCTGAAAAAGCCGGCCTACGATGACAAGAGTAAAACCCTGACCTTGTCCTACCCGGTGGCCCAATACCGCGTGATTGTCGACCTGCTGCGCAATGACGCCGTGTATGTGCAGTTTCTCAGTTATGCCAACGGGCATATCTGGGCGGATCTGCACACGGGTGCTGTAAAGGCCAGGTAGCCCCGCCTACACAAGCCTGCGCCTCGCAGGTAGACTTCAAACCCCGTGTAAATGTCTGCAGGCTGGAGTCGGTAATGCGTAAAGATAAGAAACAGGTGATTGGTGACGAGATCGGCGACGATCAGATCAAGTTGTTCCTGGACTTCGAGCCGGTCGACGCGACTTCACCGTCCCTGCACAAACTGATCAAGGCCTACCGTGGCCTGCGTATCGACGACTTCGAACGGTTCCTGGGCTTCTTCAAGGAAGCCGGCCTTGACCTCGACGGCAAGGATGAACATGGCCAGACCTTTGTCGATCTGATCAAGGACCAGCGTAATGCCGCCGAGTACATCGAGCTGATCGATAACGCCCGCGGCTGATTATCCTAGACACACAAAAACGCCCCGCTCTCATCATGAGATCGGGGCGTTTTTTATGGCGTCACGACCTCAAGCGTAGCTTTCGGTCTCGGCGGCAGGTGCCACCAGCTCAAGGCTGATGTTGTTCTGCGTGTTGATCTTGCGATACAGCTCGGCATCCGTCTCCAGGACCTTTTCCCGCGCCGGGAAAATTTCCTGCAACTTGGCGGCCCATTCACCCGCCGCTTTGCTTGGGAAGCACTTCTCGATCAGTTCCAGCATGATCGAAACGGTCACCGAGGCACCTGGGGATGCACCCAGCAGGGCGGCCAACGAACCGTCTTTGGCCGCGACCAGCTCGGTGCCAAATTGCAGCACGCCACCTTTCTTCGGATCTTTCTTGATGATCTGCACCCGTTGGCCGGCCACTTCCAGGCGCCAGTCTTCGGCTTTCGCCTCAGGGTAGAAGCGGCGTAGGGATTCCAGGCGCTGTTCCATCGACTGGCGCACTTCGCTGACCAGGTACTTGGTCAGGTCCATGTTGTCGCGGGCCACGGCGAGCATCGGGCCGATGTTGCCGGCGCGAATCGACATCGGCAGGTCGAGGAACGAGCCGTGTTTGAGGAACTTGGTCGTAAAGCCGGCGTATGGCCCGAACAACAGGGACTTCTTGCCGTCCACCACACGGGTGTCCAAGTGCGGCACGGACATCGGCGGCGAACCCACGGCGGCCTGGCTGTAGACCTTGGCCTGGTGGTGCTTGACCACTTCCGGGTTGTCGCAACGCAGCCACTGGCCGCTGACCGGGAAGCCGCCAAAACCTTTGCTTTCTTCGATGCCCGAGGCCTGCAGCAGCGGCAGTGCTGCGCCACCGGCGCCGAGGAACACGAACTTGGCGTCCACTTCACGGCTGTTGCCGCTGTTGACGTCCTTGATGCTCACGGTCCAGCCCGCGCCGTTGCGCTTGAGGCCGGTGACGCGCTTGCAATACTTGACCTGGGCGTCGGGCGAGCTGGTCAGGTGGCCGAGCAATTGGTTGGTCAGTGCGCCGAAGTTGACGTCGGTGCCGTTCATGACACGGGTGGCCGCGATTTTTTCGTCGAGCGGGCGGCCCGGCATCATCAGCGGCATCCACTCGGCCATTTCGCTACGGTCTTCGGTGTAGTGCATGTCCGAAAACGCGTGGTGCTGGCTGAGGGATTCAAAGCGCTTCTTGAGGAAAGACACGCCTTTGTCGCCCTGCACGAAGCTCAGGTGCGGCACCGGGCTGATAAAGGATTTCGACGAGCCAAACGTGCCCTTTTTAGTCAGGTACGCCCAGAATTGCTTCGACACCTCGAACTGGGTGTTGATGTGCACGGCTTTCTTGATGTCGATGGAGCCATCGGCGGCCTGGGGTGTGTAGTTCAGTTCACACAGCCCGGCGTGGCCGGTCCCGGCGTTGTTCCACGGGTTGGAACTTTCCGCGGCACCCGAATCCATCAGCTCAACGACTTCCAGCTTGAGACCGGGGTCGAGCTCTTTGAGCAGTACGGCCAGGGTGGCACTCATGATGCCGGCCCCTACCAGTACTACGTCGACTGCTTCGTTATGCGCCATTTAACGCGTCTCCAAAATCTGCAGCACCAAATTGACGGCATGGCTGCCAGGAGTGACGGGGCGGTTCACGTGTTGCCCCAGGTTACCCATGGCCAGGATCGCCATGTCCGATTCGCAATTCTTTGCATGTTCAGCGCACGCTTCCTGCCGGGCTAATCTGCCTATGAACGCATTCATGGGCGCCTGTGGCAATTCGACTTATGGTCAAAGCGTGCGATTCGTGCAACCAATCCGTAGCGGACAGGCTCAAGCTCCGGTTTTTAAGGCGTGCTCGGTCCTGTGTGGTTGGGCTGTTCCAGACGCTGATGGTGCTTGTACAAACGCCAAACTATTCATTTGCTCGCCACACTCTTGTGAAGTTGTGAAAACCCGTTTTTTCACGCTCTTTTGAAGACGTGAACCTCAAAAAAGGGCTGCCCCAGCTTGGCACCTGGCCCCTAGCCGACACGCGGCAAAACGGGCAAACAACTCAAGTGGCCGAGCGCAATGGCAGCTCTGGCAGATTCGGTAAAGGCGGGTGGTTTGCAAAGAAAACAGCAAGCGCGCCAGCTTCACTCGATCTGTGTGGGCGGCTCTCTGTGGGCGATTGGGGGGTTAGTGCCGAGGCATTAACGATGCTGCGAGGCCCGATCAGGAGACGTCCTTATAATCGGGGGGAGATTGTAGCGAAGAACGCCAAGGAAATGGGCGTGTTTTATGACTTTTATTAGGTGTTCGGTCAGGCGGCCAACGGCTGGTGCCGGGGCGACCGCGCAGGACGCGGGCTGACGCGGGCACGGGCCGGCAATGGGTGGTGCATCCAGCTCAGGCGGATTTCATCGATTTCCACCCAACCGTCACCTACAGGAGGCTGGCTGCATTCTTTGAAGGCCTGGCAACGACCTTGCGCATCCAGCAGGGCGAACTGGCGAAGGGCGGGCTTGCGCGTAAACAGTGACCAGAGAAAATGCATGGTGTCAGACCTCCTGAGATTGGGGCCAAGCTTGCCTGTCGGGCATGACGAGCCTGTGTATCAGTCGTGACATATCAGTGACATCGAACCGCTAGAGTCCACGCGGGTCTCAGGTTGTAACTGGCGCTAGTTCCCGGCACAGGCGCACCGCTATACTGCCGGCCTGTCGGACCCTGATTTCTGGAGAGAAAAGCATGTTGCAACGCCTGTTGTTCGGTTTGATCACTGTGACCAGTTTGACCCTGGTTGGCTGCGCCAACAGCCCGCAACAACTGACCCCGGAACCGAAGATCACCACGCAGCTGGCCCCTGTGGGCCACGGCCAGCCGGTGTCGGTGCGTGTGGTGGATGGTCGTCCGTCACCAACCCTCGGCTCGCGCGGTGGCTTGTACCCGGAAACTGCTCTGGTTTCGGTGAATGCCCAGGATGTGCTGCCCAAGTTGCAGGCCCAGGCTGAAGCCGCCGTGCGTTTGCTGGGTTTCACCCCAAGCCCCAACGCGCCGGGTGCGCCGCAGCTGACCATCACCCTGGCTGAACTGAAGTATCAGTCGCCTAAAGACGGCCTGTACGTGACCGAAGCGTCCATCGGCGCGACCTTCAAGTCCGATGTCAGCGCCGGTACCCGTCGCTACAGCGGTCGCTACGGCGCGTCCCTGAACCAGCGTTTCGGCATGTCGCCGAACCAGGAAACCAACACCAAGCTGGTCAGCGACGTCCTCAGCGATGCGTTGACCCGCCTGTTCAAGGACCCAAGCATCGGTTCCTTGCTCAGCTCGCAATAACCGATTCAACAAAAAGCCGGGCTCAGTGATGAGCCCGGCTTTTTTTCGTCTCCAGTTTCACGCGGCGGTGTCGATACAGAAATCCAGCAAGCTCACCCCTGTCAGCAGATCGGTCTCCGGCAGGTCCGCATGCTGGTGGCCGCCGAGGGCGCAATACACCAGCCAGTGGCGGTCCTGGACGTTGAAGGCCAGGCCGCCAACCAGTGCTTCTTGCTCATCACTTTGTGTGATCAGGTACAGCCGATCCTGGTTTTGCGCGTGCAGCATGACAAGCTCCTAAGCGTCGAAGGGCAACAGAGTGGCTTGTTAAGGTGACGTTCAGGTGACGGCGTAAATTACTGGATACATTAGCCGTCAATGGAGGAGGGAGCATTTACGGCGCCGGAGGCCACTATCGTTCAGGTTTGTATCTGAACCGATACCAAAATACTGTTCTACCGAGGTTTGCGATGGCGCTGCCTGCCCTTTTTATCAACGTTGTTGCGTTAGCCGTGGCCTGCCCGGGGGCTGCGCTGCTGTTCATAACCCGCCTGCGCGAACAGCGCGCAATGGCCGACCTGACCGCGCAAGGTGAAGACCGCGGAATCGACCAACCGATGTTGTTTCTGGATGTGCGCACCGAGCGGGCGCATCGTCTGGCTTACCGAATTGGGTTCGCCTGTCTTGGGCTGGCGCTGGCCATCTCCTGGCTCAGCACCCGCCTCTAAAACGCCACAACACAAAGGTGGGAGCGGGCTTGCTCGCGAATGCGGTGTATCAGTCAATTATGTATCGACTGACATTCCGCATTCGCGAGCAAGCCCGCTCCCACATTTTTTTCAGTGTTTACAAAGGTATTCCGGCTTTAACTCGATACTGATTACGCACCGGTGTTGCATATTGCACCACCAGAAACGGTCGGTGCTCGGCCGGGCATTCGTTCAAGCGCCGCTCCCACTCCGCTTTGGCCTTGGCCAGTTCGTCCGCCGGGAACACTTCGGCGGCGGTCGGCACCTGCAATTGCGGGTCGGCATCGCTCCACTGGGCGTAGGCCAGGTAATGCACCGGGAACAAGCGGTATCCGCCGAGAATCTGCCGGTCCATTTCTGCCGCCAGCAGCTTGGTGTCTTCGAAGCGCTCGGTGATCGGCGGTGCGAAGTTGATGTGCACCCGACCTTTGTAGCCGGTGATACCGAGGGCGATGCTCACGTCGTCCTCGCCCGGTGCCTTGCTGTAGGTGCCGGTGGTGGCGCGGATGTAGAGTTCGCGGGCCTTGGCGGTATCGCACGGGTCATATTCGTAGCTGATGGACACCGGCGTCAGGTTCAACGACTGGATTACCTCGGCAAACGGCTCATCCTTGCGGCTGACATGGAACATCTTGAGGATCGCTGATTCGGTGCGATCATCCCCATCCTTGGCGCGGCCTTCAGCCTGGGCGATCCAGATCGACGCCCCGTCGTTGCGGATCGAATGGTTGATATAGGCCGACAGCAGGTTGAATGCCGCCATCTTTTCCTTTCGCCCGGTGATCGAGCGGTGCACGATAAAGCTCTTGTTCAGGCGCATCAGGTCGCTGACGAACGGCTTTTGCAGCAGGTTGTCGCCAATGGCGATGCGCGGCGTCGGCAGGCCGGCGTGGTATACGGCGTAGTTGACGAAGGCCGGGTCCATCACGATATCGCGGTGGTTGGCCAGGAACAGGTAAGCCGTGCCGGACCTGAGCTGCTCGACGCCCGTGTAGGTCACGCCGTCGGTCGCCCGGTCAATGGTGTGGTCGACGTAATACTCGACTTTGTCCTGCAGCGTGGCCACGGTGGTGACGCCGGCAAACTCACGGCGCAATTTGCGGGCGATCATCGGCTTGAGCAGCCAGCCCAGGGCGCCGGCAAAGCGCGGGAAGCGGAAGTGGGTCAGGATGTCCAGAAAGGCCTTGTCACTGAACAGACGTGCCAGCACTGCCGGGACTTCGCTGTCGTTGTAAGGTCGGATGGTATCGAATTCGCCCATCATGCTCTCTTGTTAGAAACGGCTAGGGTAAGTAAAGGAAATGCCAGGGTGCGGACTGAGGAATGGCCCAGCCGGAAATAGCCCTGTAAATAGACCGGCGATTATACGCACAAGTCACCTTGGAGGCTGCGATGCTGGAAAACGCTACGTACGATTGTCCTTATTGCGGTGAAGTGGTCGAGACAACCGTGGATTTGTCTGGCGGTGACCAGACGTATATTGAAGACTGCCAGGTCTGTTGCCGGCCAATCACTTTCGATCTGCAGGTGCATGGTCACGAGTGGATGCTCGAAACCCGAAGCGAAGACGAATAACGGATACATCCATGCAGCGAATCTACGAACCGGAAAACCTGATGGAAGGCGAGCTGCTGCAACAGATGCTCGCCAGCGAAGGCATCGAGGCGCACCTGGTGGGTCGGCATTTGCTCGGCGGTACCGGCGAATTGCCCATCTTCGGCCTGCTGGGCCTGGAGGTGGACAATGACCGGGCTGCGTGTGCCCGCGAGCTGATTACCGCCTACATCGGCGCACAGCCGCTACCCGGTGACGAACCCGACAGCTTCCCCGACGTGCTGGTCTGTTAGGCTGTCGGTCGGTTTACCCAAGAGTCGTGTTGCCCCATGTGTGGACGTTATGCCCTGTTTCGCTGGAATCCCGCCTTCGCTGCCTTGCCGGGCTTCCCCGCCGACCAGCAGGCTCAGTGGAACATCTCTCCGAATGATTCGGTGCTGATCCAGCGCGCCACCGACGGCCAGCGCACCCTGGCCCGCGCCCGTTGGGGCCTTACGCCGCCGTGGTTGACCGATCTTTCCCGCACGCCCGCCCATGCCCGCGCCGAAACCCTGGCCGAACAACCGATGTTCCGCGAAGCGTTCCGTCAACGCCGTTGCCTGCTGCCCGCCAATGGGTTCTACGAATGGCGCGGCACCCAGCGTAAACGCCCGTACTGGCTGACGCCGGAGGAGGGCTCCACGTTGTTTTTCGCCGCGATCTGGGAAGCCTATCCGGTGCAGGAGCAGGTGTGGCTGAGCACGGCGGTGGTGACCCAAGCGGCGCAGGCCCAGCGTCGCCCGCTGATTCTGGATGAGGCCGGGCAGGCAGCCTGGCTCGATCCCGAGACGCCGTTGCATGTATTGCAAGGCCTGCTGGCCAGTGAACCCGTCGCGTTGCGCGAGCGAGTGCTGGCCAACATGGTCAACGATCCGAAGCTCAACGGGCCGGAGTGCCTGACCCCGGCTTAGACCTTGAACTGATTGATCAGCCGGCGCTGCTGCTCCGCCAGCTTGGTCAAGTCCGCACTGGCCGCGCTGGATTCATCCGCGCCGCCTGCTACTTCATTGGCCACCTGGCCGATATTGATCACGTTGCGATTGATGTCCTCGGCCACCGCGCTCTGTTCTTCGGCGGCACTGGCGATCTGGGTGTTCATGTCGTTGATCACCGAGACGGCCTGGGTGATCGTCTCCAGCGCTTCGGCCGCCTTGGCCGCGTGTTGCACGCTTTCATCGGTGCGGTTCTGGCTGTCCTCCATCACCCGCACCACGTCCCGCGTGCCTTGTTGCAACTGCTGGATCATGGTCTGGATTTCTTCGGTGGCCTTCTGGGTCTTTTGCGCCAGGTTGCGCACTTCGTCGGCGACCACCGCAAAACCACGGCCTTGCTCGCCAGCCCGCGCCGCCTCGATGGCCGCATTGAGCGCCAGCAGGTTGGTCTGTTCGGCAATCCCGCGAATCGCCGTGAGGATGGCGTTGATGTTCTCGCTGTCCTTGGCGAGCGCCTGCACGACGCCGACTGCCTTGCCGATTTCCTCGGCCAGTGCGCCGATGGAGGTCGAGGTGTCGCGCACAATGCGCATGCCCTGGCTAGCGGCCTGGTCGGCGTGGCTGGCGGCTTGTGCGGCCTGGGTGGCGTTGCGCGCAACATCTTGCGCAGTCGCGGTCATCTGATGCACAGCTGTGGCGACCTGGTCGATTTCTACCATCTGTTTGTGCACGCCCTGGTTGGTGCGGATCGCGATGTCGGCAGTGTGTTCCGAGGAGTCGCTGACCTTCTGCACCGAACTCACCACCTGGGTGATCATGCCCTGCAGCTTGATCAAGAAGGTGTTGAAGCCGCTGGCGATCGCGCCCAGCTCATCGGCGCGGTCACTGGTCAGGCGCCGTGTCAGGTCGCCTTCGCCCTGGGCGATGTCATTGAGCATCGCGACCATTTGCTTGAGCGGACGAGCGATGCCGTGGCCGACCAGCCAGATCACCAGCAAGCCGATACCGGCGATCAACAAACCGGCGATGGTCATGCCGAAGATGTCAGTCTTGCGCTGGGCTTCCAGGTCGCTTTGCAGCTTCTGCGAATCGGCCATCACGGCGCTGAGGGGCAGTTGCAGCATCAGCGTCCAGCGTGCGTCAGCCTGGCCGATATTGAACGGTAGGAACAGTTCGATATGCCCGTGTTCCTTATCGATGTCGTAGCGCACTTCGCCGACTTTCAACTGGCCAAGGTTGGCCAGTTCATTGTTGTCGAGCAGGTCGGTGGCCTTTTCGCCGAGCTTGCTGGCGTCCTTGGTGTAGGCCACCAGGCGACCGTTGCTGGAGATCAGCGCGAGTTCACCGGCGCCGTTGTAGAGTTTTTGATCGGCGCTGGTGAGCATGTCCTGGATGAAGTTGACCGACAGGTCGGCACCGACGATGCCTTGGAAGGTGCCGTCGATCATAATCGGTTCGATGAACGAAGCCAGCATCACCATTGCGTTGCCCACCTTATAAGGGGCAGGGTCGATGGCGCAGGCCTTTTTGTTTTCCTTGGAGCAAAGGTAGTACTCACTCGCGCGCACGCCAGTGGAGAGGATGTTCTGATCGTTGACATCGGCGAGCTTGTCCAGGCCCAGGCTGCCATCGGCGTTGCGATACCACCAGGGAAGGAAGCGGCCGTCTGCGGCCATGCCGACAATGGGGGTGTTCACGTAGGCTGCGTCGTTGTGGTCGATCGCATTGGGCTCCCAGCCGATGTAGGCGCCGAGGATCTTCGGGTTACGCACCACGGTTTCATGCAGCAGATTGATCAGTTGCTCGCGGCCGACTTGCAGGGCCGGCTCGCCCTTGGCGTCTTTCATGCCGAGCAGGGCGTTGGCGGTGGCCAGGCTCTTGGCGGTCACCAAGGGGGCTTCCAGTTCGCGCTGGATCAAGGTGGCCTGGGTTTGCGCCAGGGCGGTCAGGCGCTGCTCGATGATCTGGTCGAATTGCACCTGGGTGCGATCCTGCACCATTTCCTGGGTCCGCGCTCCGGCAAACAAGGCGTACAGCACCAGCACCGCGACCACGCTGAGGACAATCGCCCCGGCCAGTGCCGCGACAGAAAATTGGATCGACTTGAATTTCATGAAAACTCCGGGCACAGGGGAGAGAATCCGCCTTTTTGTATCGGCCACGGGCGCGCTGGGCATGAGGGGGTGTCCTGCAAAAATGTTCGGAGTGTCGCAAATGGAAAGCCCATCGCCGTTATTGGCGCCGTGGGATGTATCCGAAAATCAGCGGTTACACGTCTGGTGTATCTGGCGTCGATACAAACGAGCGCCTACGATACGCGCCATGTTTGAAGGGCGTGTTTTCAGGGAGAGGTTCATGAAGAAGTCATTGGTAGTTAGCGGTCTGGTTGCAGCGATGCTGCTGGCCGGGTGTCAGTCGGTCAACACCACCAGCGGCGGCGCCGTTGGGGTTGAGCGCAAGCAGTACATGTTCAGCATGCTGTCGAGCCAGGAAGTCGACCAGATGTATGCCCAGTCCTACCAGCAGACCCTGGGGGAGGCCAGCAGCAAGGGCCAACTGGATAAGACCAGCGCCAACGCCAAGCGCGTGCAGGCCATCGCCAACCGCTTGATCGCCCAGGCGCCGACGTTCCGTGCGGATGCCGCGCAGTGGAAGTGGGAAGTGAACCTGATCAAGAGCGACGAGATGAACGCCAACTGCGGGCCTGGCGGCAAGATCTTCGTGTACAGCGCCTTGATCGACAACCTCAAGCTCACCGATGACGAGCTGGCCGCCGTGATGGGCCATGAAATTGCCCACGCCTTGCGTGAACACGGCCGTGAAGCCATGTCCAAGGCCTACGGAATCGAGATGGCCAAGCAGGGCGCCGGTGCATTGTTCGGCCTCGGCCAGGACAGCTTGGCATTGGCCGATACCGTGGCCAACTACGGCATGACCTTGCCCAACAGCCGCAGCAATGAAAACGAAGCGGACCTGATCGGCCTGGAGCTGTCGGCCCGTGCCGGCTACAACCCGAACGCGGCTATCACGCTGTGGAACAAGATGGCCAAGGCTTCGGAAGGTGCGCCGCCGGAGTTCATGAGTACTCACCCGGCGTCCGACAGCCGAATCGCCTCGTTGCAGGCGGCGATTCCGAAGGTGATGCCGCTGTACCAGCAGGCAAAAAAATCCTGAGTTAACGCTGACCCTTTGTAGGAGCCCGGCTTGGCGAATCGCCGGACTCCTACAAGGTGTGTGCTAGATCCAGCCGCTGCTTTGCATAGCTTTGTACACGGCCACAATCGCCAGGACGAAGAACGCAGTAGCCGCCAGTCGACGAATCAGCGTCAACGGCAGTTTCTCCGCTGCAAAATTCCCCGCCAAGACCACCGGCACGTTGGCAATCAGCATGCCCAGGGTCGTCCCGATAATCACCAGCCACAACTCCGGGTACTGCGCCGCCAGCATCACCGTGGCGATCTGGGTTTTGTCACCGATTTCCGCGAGGAAGAACGCGATCAGCGTGGTCAGGAACGGGCCGAATTTGCGTGTGGTGCTGGCTTCGTCATCGTCGAGTTTGTCTGGAACCAGTGTCCACAAGGCCGTGGCGCAGAAACTCGCTGCGAGGATCCAGTGCAACACTGCATCCGAGAAGAAACTGCCGAACCAGGCCCCCACGGCACCAGCGGCCGCATGGTTGGCCAGGGTCGCGGCGACGATGCCGGCGATGATCGGCCAGGGTTTGCGAAAGCGTGCGGCAAGGATGAGCGCGAGCAGTTGCGTCTTGTCGCCGATTTCGGCCAAGGCAACGATTGCGGTAGGAACGAGTAATGAATCCAGCATCAGGTAAGTTTCCAGGGGCGGGTCGACACGGCTATGACACGTACAGCCTTCCCGCCCCGGGTAAGGTGTGCGTGTCATAGGTCTTGTCAAACCCCGGTCCGTCTGTGCGGACTCCTGGGTCGCATACGCCATGGTCTGCTGACCAAGTATGTTGACGTATGCCGGACGAGCGTGGCGCTCGTGGGAGACTACTCCCCTAGGACGGAGCGGATTCTGCCTAGGCAAAATCCATTCGGCAAGCCTTCTTTTTCAAACGCCCGTCAGCCGCGCTTGGCACGGTAGATGCGAAAACCGTTGCCTTCGGCCTTGATCGCGCACACGCCCAAGTGTTCTTCGATCAGCGGTTGGTACTTCAGGAAGCTGTTAGCAACCAGGCGAAGTTCGCCGCCTTTTGCCAGGTGTTTCGCCGCTTTTCGCAGCAGATTCTCAGTGGCGAAATAATCGGTATGCACACCGACATGGAACGGTGGATTGCTCAAAATCGCGTTCAAACCCATCGGTGCCGCGTCGATGCCATCGCCGGTCAATACCTCGGCTTCCAGACCATTGGCGGCCAGGGTCAAGCGACTGCTGGCGGCGGCGAAGGCATCCACGTCGAGCATCGTCACTATGTTGTGCGGGTAGCGACGTTTTACCGCCGCCCCCAGCACGCCGGCGCCACAACCAAAGTCCAGTAGATGGCCGCTTGGCAGCTTGTCCAGGTGCTCCAGCAACAGTTCCGTGCCGCGATCCAGGCGCCCGTGGCTGAACACCCCCGGCAAGCTCACCACCTTCAGCGGGCCCTCGGCCAACGGCACGTCGAAGACCTGCGCGAGGCTCTCCAGCTCAACCGCTTGCGGGGCGTTGACCACGGTGATCTGCCACAGTTGGCAGTGCCGCGCGCTGTCGAGTTTGCGCGGTTTGCCGAAGGGGATCAGCTGTTTGGCGGCGCTTTCGATCCCGGCTTTCTTCTCGCCGACCAAAAACAGCTCGGCGCCGGGCAAGCGCGAGGCCACGGCGTTGAGCAGGTAGTCGGTGAGGTCCTTGGACTTGGGCAGGAAGATCACTGCGGTATCAAACGCCTGCTCCGGCACGTTTACGCCGAACTGGCTGCGTTCAGGGAAGCGTGCATCGAGCGCCGCCTGATCGCCGGCATGCCAACACCAGCCGTGAGCATTGGGCAGACGACCCAGCAGGTCGTCGGCAGGCAACCCCACCAACAGCAGGTTGCCTTGAAAAAGTTCGGCCTGACGAAGCAGTACTTCACTGCGCGGATCCATGGTCTGCTCCTTGAAAAGGGGCGCAGTTTATCAACTGACGACGCGCAGCGGGGCCCCGTTGAAAAAGCCCCGGGCGTTTTCCGCCAGTTGGCCGACGATGCGCTGGCGCGCTTCGCGACTGCCCCAGGCGTTGTGCGGGGTCACGATCAGCCGAGGGATGTCACCGGCCAACAGCGGATTGCCGTCCACCGGCGGTTCCACGCTCAGTACATCGGTGGCCGCGCCGCCCAGATGGCCGCTGCGCAAGGCGTCCGCCAGGGCCTGCTCATTGATCAAACCACCGCGCGCGGTGTTGACCACAAACGCGCCAGGCTTGAGCAGCGCCAGCTCGCGGGCGCCGATAAAGTCGCGGGTGTGTTCGTTGAGCGGGCAGTGCAGGGTGAGTGCGTCCACCTGCGCCAGCAACTCATCCAGTGGCACGCGGTCAGCGCGGGCCGGGCGGCCTGGAATCGCGCCGAGCAGGACACGCATGCCGAACGCTTCAGCCAGTCGCGCGACGGCGCCGCCCAATTCGCCATGGCCTAGCAGGCCGAGGGTCTTGCCTTCCAGTTCCACGATCGGATGGTCCAGCAGGCAGAACTGCTTGGCCTCCTGCCACTTACCGGCGCTCACGTCTCTTTGGTAATCCTTCAAGCGCGTCGCCAGGTTGAGCAACAGCATGATCGTGTGCTGCGCCACCGACGGCGTGCCATAGCCCTGGCAGTTGCTCACGGTGATGCCATGGGCGCGGGCGGCGTCGAGGTCGACGTTGTTGGTGCCGGTGGCCGACACCAGGATCAGCTTGAGGTCCGGGCAGGCCGCCAGGGTTGCGGTGTTGAGGGCGATCTTGTTGCTGATGACCACGTGGGCACCTTGCACGCGTTCGATCACATTCTGCGGCGTGGTGCCGGTAAACAGCTGCAACTCGCTGAAGGTGTCTCGCAGCTCGCTGAGGTCGAGGTCCCCCAAGTCCAGGGACGGGTGATCAAGGAAGACGGCGCGGCGATTGTTCGTCATCAACTGTACCTTTTGCGACAGGGTTCGAAGGCGTAATCTCCCGAGCCTATCAGATGAAATAATCAGTTACTTAATTGGAGTGAGCATGTACGCCGCCGAATTTTTGACCGTAGCCCTGATTCACTTGTTGGCGGTGGCCAGCCCCGGCCCGGATTTCGCGGTAGTGGTGCGTGAAAGCGTGACCCACGGCCGTCGCGCCGGAACCTGGACTGCGCTGGGCGTCGGCTCGGCGATTTTCCTGCACGTGGGTTATTCGTTGCTCGGTATCGGCTTGATCGTGTCCCAGTCCATCGTGCTGTTCAACGCCCTGAAATGGGCAGCCGCCGCCTACCTGCTGTACATCGGCTTCAAGGCCCTGCGCGCGCAGCCGGCCAAGTCTGTAGCTGAGGGCGAGTTGCATCGCGAAGCGGGCGAGCGCACGCCGCGTGGTGCGTTTACCGCCGGTTTCGTGACCAATGGCTTGAACCCCAAGGCCACGCTGTTCTTCCTGTCGTTGTTCACCGTGGTGATCAACCCCCACACACCGCTAGCGATCCAGGCCGGTTACGGTGTGTACCTGGCAGTGGCGACGGCGCTGTGGTTCTGCCTGGTGGCGATGCTGTTCAGCCAGCAGCGCGTGCGTGCCGGGTTTGCGCGGATGGGCCACTGGTTTGATCGGACCATGGGCGCGGTGTTGATTGCCATCGGCGTGAAACTGGCATTCACCAGCATGAAATAGGCTGGATGCTGGCGCAAAGCTAGCATTCATTGGGGTCTGCAAATCATTCCTTTGGCTGATTTGGCTGAAACATATGCGCTCTACAGTGCAGTTCTTTCAGCCAAGACCATGCAGTCATAAAAGGGATTCGTATGTTGCAGACCCGTGTTATCCCGCCCGCCGAAGGTGCGTACCAATACCCGCTGTTGATCAAACGCCTGTTGATGTCCGGCACCCGCTATGAAAAGACCCGGGAAATCGTCTACCGCGACAAACTGCGCTACACCTACCCCACCCTGATCGAGCGCGTTGCGCGTCTGGCCAATGTGCTGACTGAAGCGGGCGTGAAGGCCGGTGATACCGTGGCGGTGATGGACTGGGACAGCCACCGTTACCTGGAATGCATGTTTGCCATCCCGATGATTGGCGCGGTGATCCATACCATCAACGTGCGCCTGTCGCCGGAACAGATCCTCTACACCATGAACCACGCCGAAGACCGCTTTGTGCTGGTCAACAGTGAGTTCGTGGGGCTTTACCAGGCAATTGCCGGGCACCTGACCACGGTCGACAAGACCCTGCTGCTCACCGATGGCGAGTCCAAGACCGCCGAGCTGCCAAACCTGGTGGGCGAGTACGAAACACTGCTCGCCGCCGCCAGCCCGAAGTATGACTTCCAGGACTTCGACGAACACTCCGTTGCCACCACCTTCTACACCACTGGCACCACCGGTAACCCCAAGGGCGTGTATTTCACTCACCGCCAGTTGGTGCTGCACACCATCGGTGTGGCGACCATTATGGGCAGCGTCGACAGCGTGCGGTTACTTGGCACCAATGACGTGTACATGCCGATCACGCCGATGTTCCACGTGCACGCCTGGGGCTTGCCGTATGTGGCGACCATGCTCGGCCTGAAGCAGGTCTACCCTGGCCGCTACGACCCGGAATACCTGGTGGAGCTGTGGCGCAAGGAAAAGGTCACTTTTTCCCACTGCGTACCGACCATCCTGCAAATGGTGCTCAATGCCAAGGCTGCCCAGGACGTGGATTTCGGTGGCTGGAAAATCGTCATCGGCGGCAGTGCGCTCAATCGTTCGCTGTATGAAGCCTCCAAGGCGCGTGGCATTCAGTTGACCGCCGCGTATGGCATGTCCGAGACCGGGCCGCTGGTGTCCTGCGCCCACCTCAACGAAGAGTTGATGGCTGGCAGCGAGGATGAACGCACGACTTACCGCATCAAGGCGGGCGTGCCCGGGCCGTTGGTGGACGCCGCGATCATTGATGGCGACGGCAACTTCCTACCGGCCGACGGTGAGTCCCAGGGTGAGCTGGTGCTGCGCGCGCCATGGCTCAGCGAAGGCTATTTCAACGAGCCGCAAAAGGGCGCCGAGCTGTGGGAAGGCGGCTGGATGCACACCGGCGACGTCGCCACGCTGGATGCATTCGGCGTGATCGACATCCGCGACCGCATCAAGGATGTGATCAAGACCGGCGGCGAGTGGATCTCGTCCCTGGCCCTCGAAGACCTGGTCAGCCGCCACCCGGCGGTACGCGAAGTAGCGGTGGTGGGCATTGCCGATCCGCAGTGGGGCGAGCGCCCGTTTGCCTTGCTGGTGGTGCGTGATGGCCATGTGATAGGGGCCCGTGAGCTCAAGGAACACCTCAAGCCGTTCGTGGAGTTGGGCCACTTGAGTAAGTGGGCGATTCCGAGCCAGATTGCCGTTGTTACTGAAATTCCCAAGACGAGTGTAGGAAAACTCGACAAAAAACGTATCCGTATCGACATCATCGAATGGCAGGCCAACAACAGCACCTTCCTGTCCACCCTGTGACGCCCCCCGCCGTGCCCTTTCGGGCACGGCAATGCTCTATCTGGCGCCTTTACTTGTGATTTGCCGATTTTCAGCCATCCTTGCCGCGTCGGCCTTCGCCGACGTGGCGAAAGGGTCGTGGCAGACGGGTCGGTGATGCAAATCACACTTTAGAGGGATCAAGCACTACCCCCTGCTGGCTATAGTCCCTTCCAGAGTTTTTCACGGATGTTCCGCTTCGGGCCATGGAGGCTCGGCTGCCGAGCGGCATTGGAATCGTTGTATTCCGGCCGTTACACGCATCACAGAAAGAACTCACTGCCATAACAATAAAATGCACATGGAGTAGCGTCGATGACCTCAGTAAACCAGTTCTGGCGCCGGGCAAGACTGCCCCTGGCCGTCAGTCTCGCTTCTACGCTCGCCGGGCCCGCATTCGGCGTCAGTTTCAATATCGGTGAAATCGAAGGGAGCTTTGACTCGTCGCTTTCCGTGGGGGCGAGCTGGTCAACAGCCAAGCCCAACAGCGATCTGATCGGCGTCAACAACGGTGGCAAGGGCCTGTCCCAGACCTCCGATGACGGTCACTTGAACTTCAAGCGTGGGGAGACCTTCTCGAAGATTTTCAAGGGCATTCATGACCTGGAACTGAAGTATGGCGATACCGGTGTGTTTGTGCGGGGCAAGTACTGGTATGACTTTGAGCTCAAAGACGAAAGCCGTCCCTTCAAGGACATCAGTGACAACAACCGTAAAGAAGGCGCCAAGTCCTCTGGCGGGCAGATTCTCGATGCGTTCATCTACCACAACTACAACATTGCCGATTTGCCAGGATCGGTGCGGTTCGGCAAGCAGGTAGTAAGCTGGGGTGAAAGTACCTTCATCGGCGGCGGTATCAACTCCATCAACCCGATCGACGTGTCTGCGTTCCGTCGTCCCGGCGCCGAGATCAAGGAAGGCTTGATCCCGGTCAACATGTTCTATGTGTCGCAGACCTTGACCGATAATCTCTCGGCCGAAGCGTTCTATCAGCTTGAGTGGGACCAGACGGTTACCGATAACTGCGGCACGTTCTTCTCCCAGCCCGATGTGATTTCTGACGGTTGCACTGATAATCTGCGCGTGCTGAACAGCCGTCGCACCTTGACTCCAGCCCAACAGGCGGGTCTGAGAGCGTTTGGTGTGGACGTTAACAATGAGGGCGTCCTGGTTCGTCGTGGTCCGGACCGTGACGCTCGTGACAGCGGCCAGTTCGGCGCTGCATTTCATTACAACTATGAGCCGCTGGACACAGAGTTCGGTGCTTATTTCATGAACTACCACAGCCGGGCGCCGATCTTTAGTGCACAAGGCGCGCGACCCCCTGTTTATGCAACGAATAACCCGCTGATTGTCGCAGGCAACTCCAACTACTTCGTCGAGTATCCGGAAGATATCCGCCTCTACGGATTGAGCTTCTCCACCACGCTGCCTACTGGCACTGCCTGGAGTGGCGAGTTGAGCTATCGGCCGAATGCGCCTGTGCAACTGAGCACGACCGACATTCTTTTCGCGGGTGTCACGCCGATTCCTGGTTACGGCAACGCGTCGGTGCTCAAAGGCAAACCCGGCCAGGACCTGCATGGCTACAACCGCAAGGAAGTCACCCAGTTCCAAACCACCTTCACGCACTTCTTCGATCAAGTCATGGGCGCCAGCCGCTTGACCACTGTTGGTGAAATCGGCGTTACCCACGTCGGTGGGCTGGAAAGTAAATCCGAGGCACGTTATGGCCGTGACCCAGTCTTTGGTCCGGGTTCGTTACCTGGGGGGTTCTGCAACGCGCTCAACAACTCCACAGCACAAGGCGGTGGTTTGCCTAATGCCGCCAGCCTGAATACCAACTGCAACAACGACGGTTACACCACCGCCACCTCCTGGGGCTACCGCGCTCGCGCCATCTGGGAATACCCGGACGTGTTCGCAGGCGTCAACCTCAAGCCAAACGTGGCGTGGTCCCACGACGTCAAAGGTTACTCGCCAGGCCCTGGCGGTAACTTCGAAGAAGGTCGCAAGGCGGTCAGCCTGGGCCTGGATGCCGAGTACCAGAACACCTACACCGCCAGCCTGGCCTACACCAACTTCTTTGGTGGCAAGTTCAGTACGGTGGATGACCGCGACTTCGTCGCTTTGAGCTTCGGCGCCAACTTCTAAGCACACTGCATTTCAGGAAGACCAGAACATGAAAATAACCAAAAGTCTGTTGCACGTGGGTGTGCTTGGGCTGTCGATCCTGGCGAGCAATGTCATGGCGGCAGTGTCGGCGGATGAAGCCGCCAAGCTGGGCACGACCCTGACGCCGATGGGCGCCGAAATGGCCGGCAACGCGGCGGGTACTATTCCAAAATGGTCGCCGCTGCCCACCAACGCTGGCGCTGTTGACGCCCGTGGATTCCTGGCCAACCCATACGCCACTGAACAACCGCAATTCACCATCACCGCGGCGAACGTCGAGCAGTACAAGGACAAGCTGGCGCCGGGGCAGTACGCGATGTTCAAGCGTTACCCGGAGACCTTCAAAATGCCGGTCTACCCTACCCATCGCGGCGCCACGGTGCCAGCGGATGTGTTTGCGGCCATCAAGAAGAACGCCACCACCACCAACCTGGTGTCTGGTGGCAACGGCCTGGAAAACTTCGAAACCGCCGTACCGTTCCCGATTCCAAAAAGCGGCGTGGAAGTGATCTGGAACCACATCACTCGTTATCGCGGTGGCAGCGTGACCCGCCTGGTGACCCAGGCCACACCGCAAACCAATGGCTCTTACAGCCTGGTGTACTTCCGCGACCAGTTCGTATTTCGCGACAAGATGAAAGACTTCGACCCGAAAAATCCGGGCAACGTGCTGTTCTACTTCAAGCAGCAAGTGACTGCGCCGGCACGTCTGGCCGGTGGTGTGCTGCTGGTGCACGAAACCCTGGACCAGGTGAAGGAACCGCGTTCGGCGTGGGTCTACAACGCCGGCCAGCGTCGTGTGCGCCGCGCGCCACAAGTGTCCTATGACGGACCAGGCACCGCAGCCGATGGCCTGCGTACCTCCGACAACCTCGATATGTACAACGGTGCTCCGGATCGCTACGACTGGAAGCTGGAGGGCAAGAAAGAAATCTACATCGCCTCCAACAGCTACAAGATCGATGATCCGAAGCTCAAATACGCCGACATCATCAAGGCTGGCCACATCAACCAGGACCTGACCCGCTACGAGCTGCGCCGCGTCTGGCATGTGGTCGCCACCTTGAAGGAAGGCCAGCGCCACATCTATGCCAAGCGTGACTTCTTCATTGACGAAGACACCTGGCAAGCAGCGGTCATCGATCACTACGACGGTCGTGGCCAACTGTGGCGCGTGGCGGAAGCCCATGCCGAGAACTACTACGACAAGCAAGTGCCGTGGTACGCCCTGGAAACCCTCTACGACCTGCAGTCCGGCCGCTACCTGGCGCTGGGCATGAAGAACGAAGAGAAGCAGGCGTATGACTTTGGCTTCACCGCCACCACCAGCGACTTCACCCCGGCGGCGTTGCGCCAGGATGGTGTTCGCTAACCCCAAGCCCCCCAATCTGGGAGCCGCCCCCCTGTAGGAGCTGGCTTGCCAGCGATAGCATCCCCTTGGTGTAACAGACACACCGAGGTGCCTGCATCGCCAGCAAGTCGGCTCCTACTTTTTTGTGGTGAGATTTTTTGTCGCAGTTCTTTTCAGGCAAATGTTGCAAAGATCTACAAACCCGCCGCTTTTACCGCTAGTCTGCGGACATCTGCAATGCCGACAACAGCCTTCTACAAGAGCCCGGCGATGACTGATCTGTCCCGAATCCAAGGGCCTGCCAGTGCGGTAATCCCGACCCTGGAAGGTCGCTTCTACAGGCCACCGCTGCCTGACGGCTATGTGCTGCGCCCGCGCCTGTGCGAACGCCTGAGCGCCGGGCTGGAAGGGCGGTTGCTGCTGGTCAGCGCACCGGCTGGGTTTGGCAAGAGTTCGTTGGCGGTGGAGTTCTGCCAGAGCCTGCCGGCCCATTGGCAAAGCCTATGGCTGGGCCTCAGCCCACGGGATAACGACCCCGGGCGTTTCCTCGAACGCCTGCTCGACGGCTTGCAGCAATTTTTCCCGCAACTTGGCGCCCAATCCCTGGGCCTGCTGAAAATGCGCCAGCGTCACCAGCCCTTTGCCTTTGAAGAATGGCTCGATGGCCTGCTCGACGAGCTGGCTGTGCACCTGTCCGCCCGTGCGCCGCTGTTGCTGGTGCTGGATGATTACCATCTGGCCCAGGGGCCGGTGCTCGACCGTTGCCTGCAGTTTTTCCTCAATCATTTGCCTGATGGCCTGGTGGTATTGGTCACCAGCCGCCAGCGCCCGGACTGGCATCTGGCGCGACTGCGATTGTCGCGTCATCTGCTGGAGCTGCACGAACAGGACTTGCGCCTGACGCACGACGAATCACTGGCAGTGCTGGATCGCCACAGCAACTCATTGCGTGGCGAAGCGCTGGATAACCTGATCCGTCGCAGCGAAGGCTGGGTTGCCGGCCTGCGCTTCTGGCTGTTGGCCGCCTCCGAGGCCGGCAGCGACGGCGCCTTGCCGCAAAGCCTGCACGGCGGCGAAGGGCTGATTCGCGATTACCTGCTGGAAGAAGTCATCGACTGCCTGCCGACCGAAGTGCAGGCGTTTTTGTACGACACCGCTCCTCAGGACCGATTTTGCAGCGAACTCTGCGACGCGGTGCGTGAAGCCCACGACAGTGCCGAAATCTTGCGTTACCTGCAGGCGCACCAAGTGTTCTTGGTGCCGCTGGACGAGCAGGGGCATTGGTACCGTTATCACCATCTTTTTTCGGACTTGCTGCGCACGCGTCGTGCCAGCAGCAATGTGCTGCCGGCTGCCAGCCTGCACCTGCGCGCGTGCCGCTGGTTCAATGCCCAAGGCTTGATCGATGAAGCGGTGGAGCAGGCGTTGCGCGCCGGTCATCTGGATGTGGCTGCGAATCTGGTACAAAACCTTTCCGAAGAACAGCTGCTGGCCGAGCAGAACGTAGGCATGTTGCTGCGCTGGAAAATGGACTTGCCTGACAGCCTGCTGATCAGCACGCCGCGCTTGATCGTGCTCTACAGCTGGGCTTTGGGCCTGGCCTGCCAGTTGGATGCGGCAGAAGAGCTGTCCAGCTACCTCAGCCGCTTCCTGCCGGCACCGTCGGCCACCGCGCAGAAATCGATGTTGGCCCAGTGGCTGGCTCTGAGCGGGATTATCGCCCGTGGTCGGGGCGATCGCGAGCTGACCCAGCGCTATTGCAGCGAAGCGTTGGAAAGCTTGCCGCAACGGCGTTACGGCCAGCGGTTGATGTGCTTGTCGACCCTGTCCAACCTGGCCATTGTCGATGCCGACCTCTGGCGTGCGCGAGGCCTGAACCGCGAATCCCTGGAGCTGGCGCAGCGCGTCGGCAATCCCTTGTTCGAAGCCCTGGCCCATTACGACCGTGCGCGAGTATTGCAGGCGCGCGGTGAAATCCTGCGTTCCCTGGACGAAGTGCGCCAAGGCCTGCAACGCCTGCACGGCTTGGCGCCGCAGCGCTTGTATGCGGTGCGTGCGCGTTTATCGCTCTACGAGGGTTTTTTGTTGCTGGTGCGGCTCCAGCCCGAAGCCGGGCTCGCCCGTTTGCGCGCCGGTCTTGCTGAAGCGAGGGCTTGCCGCGACATCAGTGTGTTGATCGGCCATTGCGTGATCGCCAATTTCGAAGGGCGCCGCGGTGACTTTGGTGCAGCCTTCGCCGAACTCTCCGAGGCTGAGCGGCTGATGCATATCTGGGATGTGCCGCCGATCTACTACCTGGCAATGATCACCCTGATCAAGTGCGAGCTGTGGCTGGCCCAGGGCCGAACCGACTTGGCTGACGCCTGGTTGACGCGTCTGGGGCAAACCTACAATGGCGAACACGCCGCCGCCGCGCCGGAGTTCCACCCACACCTGCCGCAGCACATCGGGCTTCAACAGGCTGCGTTGGACGCGACTCGCCACCAACCGGCGGCGGCGTTGCAACGTCTCGAAGAGTTGGCAATACAGGCTCATAACAGTGGGCGTCAGATGATCGCGCTGATGGCCCTGACCCAGCGGGTGCAACTGTTGCTGGGGGAGGGGCAGGAGGCAAAGGCGCGTCCAGTGTTTGCCCAAGCCCTTGAGGCCGGGGCAGGTGGCGCGTTGCAACCCTTCGAACGATTGCTGGAAACCCACCCGGACTGGATGCGCGAGCAGCTTGCCAAAGATCCCCATGGGCTGCTGAGCCAGAGCCTGCTGGCGCTGTTACCGGCGGTTGCAGCGGTGGAGGCAGCTTCGACTCATGAGGCATTGAGCGCCCGAGAGCTGGCGGTGCTGCAATTGATCGCTCAGGGTTGCTCCAATCAGGAGATCAGCAACCGGTTGTTTATCTCACTGCACACGGTCAAGACTCACGCGAGCCATATCAACAGCAAGCTGGGTGTGGAGCGTCGTACCCAGGCGGTGGCGCGGGCGCAGGAACTGAGGTTGATCGGCTAGGGACGCCCCAGTCTGTTTTAATGGCGCAATTATTCTGGTGATATTCGCCCGGAATCGACATTTCATTTGCACGACAGGACCCCGAATGGAAACCGCCAAGCCGACCCTTATCCGTGAAACCTTCCCCGTCGGCCCCTTGCAGTGCAACTGCACCATCATCGGCGACCCCATCAGCAAAAAGGCCATCGTGGTCGACCCAGGCGGCAACCATGAGCTGATCCTGGCGCGGCTCGATGCCCTGGGATTGAAAGTGGTGAGCATCATCCACACCCATGCCCATCTGGATCACTTCCTGGCGTCCGGCCAGTTGAAGGAGAAGACCGGTGCCACCTTGCACCTGCACAAAGAAGATCAATTCCTTTGGGACAATCTGGAAATGCAATGCCAGATGTTTCGCGTGCCCTATATCCCTGTGCCTTCGCCGGACCGTTGGCTGGAACATGATGAAGAGTTGGCCTGCGGCTGTGGCGTGGCGTTGCACACACCCGGTCACACTCCGGGGTCGATGAGCTTCTGGTTTGCTGATGCCAAGCTGCTGATTGCCGGCGACACACTGTTCCGTCGCGGTATCGGGCGCACCGATTTGTGGGGCGGCGACCAGGCGACCATCGTGCGCTCGATCAAGCAGCGCCTGTACACCCTGGACGAGGGCGCGACGGTGGTGACCGGTCACGGGCCGGATACCCGGCTGGGCGATGAAATGCGCGAGAATCCTTTCGTGCGGGCGTGAAGGAATAATTGCCGGGCAGAACGCGTTCTATTTCAGGTAAACCTTGTAGCAAAAACTCAGGTCGTGTTCAGGATGCGTCTGCTACGGTTTCTGTAGCCACGGAATTTTTACCGTTTGTCGCGTTCCAAACTCGGCACAGGTCCATTGCCAATGTCCTTTGCACCATAGAATGCAAACGTAGGAGCTCCCTTCATGTTCACTTCGCGTCGTCTGCTTGTTGTCGCTACCGTTGTAGCCCTGTTGTCCGGCTGCGCATCACCTAATCCTTATGACGGCAGCAGCCAGGGACAGGCGAGTAATGAATCCGGCGGGATGAGCAAGACCGCCAAGTACGGCGGCCTGGGTGCCCTGGCCGGTGCATTGGCCGGTGCGGCCATCGACCACAACAACCGTGGCAAGGGCGCGCTGATCGGTGCCGTCGTTGCGGGTGCCGGTGCCGCAGGGTACGGCTACTACGCCGACCAACAGGAAAAGAAACTGCGTGAAAGCATGGCCAACACCGGTGTTGAGGTTCAGCGCCAGGGCGACCAGATCAAGCTGATCATGCCGGGCAACATCACCTTCGCGACCAACTCGGACGCGATCTCCAGCAGCTTCTACCAGCCGCTGAACAACCTGGCCAACTCGCTCAAGCAGTTCAACCAGAACACTATCCAGATCGTTGGCTACACCGACAGCACCGGTAGCCGTCAGTTGAACATGGACCTGTCTCAGCGTCGCGCCCAGAGCGTGGCTAACTACCTGACTTCCCAGGGCGTCAACGGCGCCAACCTGAGCGCCCGCGGTGCCGGCCCGGATAACCCGATTGCCAGCAACGCCGACGTCAACGGCCGTGCCCAGAACCGTCGTGTTGAAGTCAACCTCGGCCCGATCCCAGGCCAACAGTACGGCCAGCCAGGAGCCCAGCAACAGGCGCCACAACAGAACAACCAGTTCCAGGGCAATCCGTACTCGCAGTACCAGTAAATATTCGTTAATAAAAAAGGGCGCCGTAAGGCGCCCTTTTTTGTGGTTGTGTCATTACATCAATCGATGTATTCGAACACCTTCACGATTTTCTGCACACCGGACACACCCTGCACCAGGTTGGCTGCACGAGTGGCTTCAGCCTGGGTGAGCAGGCCCATCAGGTAGACGATGCCGTTGTCGGTCACGACCTTGATGCGCGAACCGGGGATCGCATTATCGGTGAGCATCTGTGCCTTGATCTTGGTAGTCAGCAGTGCGTCGTTGCTGATGGCCAGCAGAGTGATCGGGTCCATCACCTGCAATTCGTTGTGGACCTTTTTCACGCGTTGTACGGCAGCGGCGGCTTGTTCGGCCTGGGCCTTGAGGTCGGCGCGTGGCGTCTGGCCAGCGAGCAGCACAACGCCGTTGAAGCTGGTCACTACGATACGCGAAGCACCGTTGCCCAGATCGGGCGCGGCCTTGGCGACGTTGACTTCAACCTTGGTCTCGATCAGCGAGTCATCGATCTTGCTGCCGAAGGTGCGGGTGCCCTTGTCATCCTGAATAGGGGTGTCGCGTGTTGCAGTGATGGCCGTGCTGCAGCCGCTGATAGCGAGGCACAGGGTGATGGCCAAAAGGCTGAGGCGGTTAACGGTCATTCTTCACTCCCAAACAGTTGGCTGTCGATCAGATCGCACAGGCAGTGGATCGCCAGCAGGTGGACTTCCTGGATACGTGCGGTGACATTGGCCGGGACACGGATCTCAACGTCTTCAGGCAACAGCAGCGAGGCCATTCCACCGCCATCGCGTCCGGTCAATGCTACGACAATCATTTCGCGATCATGTGCGGCCTGGATCGCCTGAATAATATTCGCCGAGTTGCCGCTGGTAGAAATCGCCAGCAGCACATCGCCGGGTTGGCCTAGGGCGCGGATCTGCTTGGAGAAGATTTCGTTGTAGCTGTAGTCGTTGGCGATCGAAGTAATCGTCGACGAATCGGTGGTCAAGGCGATGGCCGGCAGGCTCGGGCGCTCACGCTCGAAGCGGTTGAGCAGCTCGGACGAGAAATGTTGGGCATCGCCGGCCGAACCGCCGTTGCCGCACGAAAGCATTTTGCCCTCGTTGAGCAAGGCATTGACCATGACCTGACTGGCTTGCTCGATGTGCGGTGCAAGTACGTCCATCGCCTGTTGCTTGGTGTCGATGCTGGCCTGGAAAAGCTGGCGAATTCGGGATTGCATGTCCATCTGTGTGACCTTAAGTAGCGCGGCTGTTTGGCACAGGAATGTGCAGCCCGCAAAGCAAAGAGCAAAAGTGTGTGGTGAAGATGTCCGGCGAATCAGCTGTCGAAGGCATCTTTGAGCCAGTTCAGATCAGCCTGACCAGACGGTGTGCTTTCTATGGCAACCACATCGAAACGGCAGGGGGCGTCGGCCCAGCGATGCTCTTCTTGCAGGAAAAACTGCGCGGCGAGTATCAGCTTTTGACGCTTGCGCCCATCAATACTGGCGAGCGCGCCACCCCATTGTGCGTGTTTTCTGTAGCGGACTTCGACGAATACTACTGTATCGCCGTCAAGCATGACCAGATCAAGCTCGCCGCGTTTACACAACCAGTTCTGCGCCAGCAGGCGCAGACCCTGTTGTTGCAAGTGTTTCAGAGCTTGTAGTTCGGCATCCTTGCCGCTTTGTGCGCTGGACCGCTCAGGCATCAGCGTGGGGTGTCCGGCAGGCGCTGGATCTCGCCGCCGACAAACTTGGCCCACGGCATCTGGCGATCAACGCGCTGGTTCGTGCTGATGCCCAGGTTGCCCGAAAGACCGTCAACACGGGTGTCCGGCAGGGCCTTGAGTTGTCCCAGGCGCGGCGCCAGGCGGTAGGCATCGACGCCCATCGCGTACAGGCGGCCGAGGCTGCCATTGGCTTGCGGCCATTGCGCGGCAACCTGATTGCGCAGTGGGTCGGTGGTGTTGAGCAGCCAAGGGGTTTCGCAGAACATCACGTTGGTCATGTCCAGGTACTGATTCTTGTCGCCGCTGGCGCTGAATACGTGAGACGTGGCGTAGACCGGCACATCACCGGCATATTGGAAGTTCAGCGTTGGCTTGATCTGTTGGGCCAGTTGCGGGGTCACGGCCAGGAAGATGAACTCGATGTCCTGGCGACGCGAAGGCTGCGCGGCCACGTCGGTGCCAACGGTGCTTTGCAGGCTTTTGGCGCGGCCTTCGCTTTTGCGCAATTGGAACAAGTCGGCAATCTGCTGGGCCAGGGCGACTGGTTGATCGACGTACTCAACCCCCATGACCTGGCCGCCATTGGCTTCCCAGTCCTGGCGGAAGGCCTTGTAGACACGCTCGCCCCATTCGCCACGCGGCACCATTGCGGCCGCACGGTGCAGGCCGTCGGCACGGGCGCGACGCGAGACTTCGCGGGCTTCGTCTTCTGCGGCCAGGCCGAATTGGAACAGTTGCGCGGGGCCTTGATCGGTCTCGCTGTAGTTCAACGCCAGCGTGGTGATCGGCAGTTGCGGGCGAGCGCTCAGCTGTTTGACCAGCGGTTTCTCCAGTGGGCCGACCACCAGTTGCACACCGTCAGCCTGGGCCTTGGCGTAGAAGTCGTCGAGAGAGTTGAGGCGCGAGCTGTCATAGAACTCAATCACCGGCGGCTTCTGCCCGGCTTGTTCAGCCTGGTAGTGCGCAGCCATGAAACCTTCACGCAGTGCCTTGCCGACGGAGGCCAACTGGCCATCCTGTGGCAGCAGCAGGGCGATCTTGGTCAGGGGCTGGCTCGCCAGCTCCTTGAGCTTGGTCAGTGGCATCGGCAATTGCACAGCGGCTGGGTGGCCTGGGTTCTGTGCGCGCCAAGTGTCGATGGCCGCTTGTTGTTGCTCCAGCGTGCCCGCGCCTTTTACCGCCTGGGCCAGGGTGATCCAGCCGTCGAGCGTGGAGTTGCCGCTGGCTTGCAGCTGTTCGGCCGGCAGGGCGGCAATCAGTACCCAGATGGCTTCATGGTTGCTTTTGGCGGCATCGCCTGTGAGCAGTGGGGCCATGGCCACGCGTTCGCGGGCGGCGGCCAAGGTCTGGCCATCGGCTTCATACGCACGGGCGTGCACGCTGCCCGTGCGGATCTGCTGTTCAGGCGGCAGCTCCTTCAGGCTTTGCAGGCTCGGGTGGTTCAGGGCAGTCAACGCGGCCTTGGGCTGGTTGCGCGCCATGGCCAGTTCGGCGGCCAGGGTGCTGGCAAACACTTGCGCGGCTGGCTTGAGGGCATCCAGGGGCACCTGCGCAAGAATCTGCGACGAGCGGCCAGGGTTGTTCTGTTTGTAGGCCATGTCTGCCGCACTCAGGCGCAGCAGCGCGGCCTTTTCTGGCGTCTTGGCGGTGGTGGCCTGTTCGAGCAGTTGCTCGATACTGGCGTCCGGGGTCCGTGGAAGGTCGCCAAGGCTGGACGAGGGCGAGCTGGCACACGCGGCCAGCAAGGCAGCGAGGCAGAGGGCGGAGAGCAGCCGCAGGCAAGCGATCATGTAAGTGTTCCTGATACCGATCAAATTAGCGTGGAATTGTACCCAAGCACTGGCCCAGGCGCGATGTTACTGGCGTGAAACCGTCGATTTAGGTCGTGCAAATGTTGCAACGGGCGTTAAACGGCTGAAAAGGCATCGCCCGTGATGGCATATTTTCCAGGCGCCTACGCGCTACAATGTCGCTTTTGCCAACCATCGAGGTGTGCGTTTTGACTGCTCCAGGTCCTTTGAATTCCACTGCAGGCTCGCTTTTTGTCGTGGCGACGCCCATTGGCAACCTGGACGACATCAGTGCCCGGGCATTGAAAGTGTTGCGCGAGGTTAAATTGATCGCGGCTGAAGACACCCGTCACTCCCAGCGGTTGATGCAGCATTTTGGTATCAGCACGCCATTAGCGGCTTGCCATGAGCACAACGAGCGCGAGGAAGGCAGTCGCTTTATTGTGCGCCTGCTGGCCGGCGACGATGTGGCGTTGATCTCTGACGCGGGCACGCCGCTGATCTCCGACCCTGGCTACCACCTGGTGCGACAGGCGCGGGCTGCTGGTATCAATGTAGTGCCTGTTCCGGGTGCGTGCGCGCTGATCGCTGCGTTGTCGGCGGCAGGCCTGCCGTCCGACCGTTTCATCTTTGAGGGTTTTCTGCCGGCTAAAGCAGTAGGGCGTCGTGCGCGCCTTCAAGCGCTGAAGGAAGAGCCGCGCACCCTGATCTTCTATGAGGCCCCGCATCGCATCCTTGAATGCCTGCAGGACATGGAGCTTGTGTTTGGCGGCGAACGCCTTGCGTTGCTGGCCCGTGAGCTGACCAAGACCTTTGAAACCCTCAAGGGCCTGCCGTTGGAAGAGCTGCGTGCGTTCGTCGAGGGCGACAGCAACCAACAACGCGGAGAGTGCGTGGTGCTGGTGGCGGGCTGGACCGCGCCTGAGGATGAAGATGCCGTGGGCAGCGAGGCCATGCGCATTCTGGATCTGCTGCTCAAGGAAATGCCACTCAAGCGTGCAGCGGCCCTTGCGGCGGAAATTACTGGCGTGCGCAAGAACCTCTTGTATCAAGCGGCGCTGGATAAGCAGAAAGCCGATTAGTTCCAGCGTTAAACCGGTATTCCGTCTGAACGTGATGGCAATTCTGAACTTTTATTACTTGTCCTAAGTCCGCCGTGCCGTTAACCTGCGCGGCGGAGAGTCGATTGGACAGTCGCTGCCCTCTATGAAAATTAGGGGGGGGAGGAAAGTCCGGGCTCCATAGGGCGAAGTGCCAGGTAATGCCTGGGAGGCGTGAGCCTACGGAAAGTGCCACAGAAAATAACCGCCTAAGCACTTCGGTGCCGGTAAGGGTGAAAAGGTGCGGTAAGAGCGCACCGCACGACTGGCAACAGTTCGTGGCTAGGTAAACCCCACTTGGAGCAAGACCAAATAGGGTCCCAAGGCGTGGCCCGCGCTGGGACCGGGTAGGTTGCTAAAGATGTCCAGTGATGGCCATCGTAGACGAATGACTGTTCAAGACAGAACCCGGCTTACAGATCGACTCTCCACCTTTTTCCTTCTGTCCGAATCTCGGGCAGAAAACCGGTAGTAACGCAAGAATCCCTCCCTGCCGAATCATTGGCAGATGCGTCTTCGTAATACCAAAAAAATCTTACTCTTAATAAATTACTTTAACTTCGAGCTATAGCTCTTTGAGCTATCTGCGCTTGTTGGACCAAAAACATCGCCGAACTCTGGTTTCTCCTCCCTTTACGCTCCTAAATCTCCGTTCTGTAAGGCTTTTCCTTGAATCCGCGCCTTGACGGTGTGGTGGGCGCATTCCTATAGTGTGCGCAAGTGGCGGAAAGTGGCACAAAGTGGGTTTTTTGAACGTAAAACGCTAAAATTTGGAGAAACGCATCTGTGTTTCGCGGAGCTAACGCTATCAGTCTCGATGCAAAAGGCCGTCTCGCCATGCCGAGCCGGTATCGTGACGAGCTCATTTCGCGAAGTTCCGGACAGTTGATCATCACGATCGATGCCGTTGACCCTTGTTTATGTGTTTACCCCCTCGATGAGTGGGAGTTGATTGAAACCAAATTGCGCGCCTTGCCTTCATTGCGTGAAGAAAACCGCCGCCTGCAGCGTTTGCTGATCGGTAATGCCGTCGACCTCGAGTTGGATGGCAGCGGTCGTTTCCTGGTGCCTCCGCGTCTGCGCGAGTACGCCAAGCTGGACAAGCGCGCAATGCTGGTCGGCCAACTGAACAAGTTCCAATTGTGGGACGAAGATGCCTGGGATGCTGTTTCTGCAGCTGACCTGGCTGCTATTCAACAACCGGGCGCTATGCCTGATGAACTGCGTGATTTGATCCTGTGACTATTGATAGCGGCTTTAACCACATCACCGTACTGCTTGACGAAGCCGTTGAGGCTCTCGCCGTACGCGCGGATGGCTGCTATCTGGACGGTACGTTCGGCAGGGGCGGGCATAGCCGGTTGATACTCAGCCAGCTCGGGTCCGACGGTAAACTCCTCGGGTTCGACAAAGACCCTCAAGCGATTGCCACCGGGCAAGCGCTAGCGGCCGAAGACGGCCGCTTTGTCGTTGTGCAGCGTAGCTTTGCCGAGCTGGGTGCCGAAGTCGCCGAGCGTGGCATGGCGGGCAAGGTGGCCGGGGTTTTGCTCGACTTGGGCGTGTCTTCGCCGCAACTCGACGACCCGGAACGTGGATTCAGTTTCATGAATGACGGCCCGCTCGATATGCGCATGGACCCGACTCGGGGTATCAGCGCAGCGGAGTTCATTGCGACCGCACCCCATGAAGAAATCGCCCGCGTGTTCAAGGAATACGGTGAAGAACGCTTCGCCGGTCGCATGGCCCGTGCCGTGGTCGAACGTCGTGAAATCCAGCCGTTCGAGCGCACCGCTGATCTGGCCGAAGTGCTGAAAGTCGCCAACCCGGCATGGGAAAAAGGCAAGAACCCTGCGACCCGTGCGTTCCAGGGCCTGCGCATTCACGTCAACAACGAATTGGGTGACTTGGAGGCCGGCCTTGAGGCTGCCCTCGAAGCGCTGGAAGTGGGCGGTCGCCTGGTGGTGATCAGCTTCCACTCCCTGGAAGACCGTATCGTCAAACTGTTCATGCGTCGCCTGGTCAAGGGTGAGTCCGACAACCTGCCGCGCAACCTGCCGGTACGTTTCGAAGCCTTTGTGCCGAAAATCAAAATCCATGGCAAAGCGCAGTTCGCTTCCGAAGCCGAACTCAAAGCCAATCCACGTTCCCGCAGCGCCGTCATGCGCGTTGCCGAGAAGTTGCGGTGAGCAAGCTTTTCGCCAAGCCCCTCCCGGGCGGCAGCTTCTTTATGATGCTGCTGTTTGTCGGTGTGTTGGTTTCCGCGATTGCGGTGTCCTACAGCGCCCACTACAACCGTCAATTGCTCAATACCCTGTATGGGGAATTGAGTGTGCGTGACAAAGCGCAGGCGGAGTGGGGGCGGTTGATCCTCGAGCAAAGCACCTGGACGGCCCATAGCCGCATTGAAGTGCTGGCCACCGAGCAGCTGAAAATGCACATTCCTGGCGCGGCTGAAGTCCGCATGGTGGCGCCATGATGAAACTCGAGGGTGCACTCTACCCCTGGCGTTTCCGCCTGATGCTCGGCTTGCTGGCATTGATGGTCGGTGCGATTGCCTGGCGGATCATCGATCTGCAAGTAGTCGACCGTGACTTCCTGATCGGCGAGGGCAACGCCCGTAGCTTGCGTCATATTCCGATTCCTGCACACCGCGGCCTGATCACCGACCGCAACGGCGAGCCCTTGGCCGTTAGTACCCCGGTGACCACCCTGTGGGCGAACGCAAAGGAATTGCAGGTCGCCAAGGATCGTTGGCCGGCCCTTGCCTCTGCGCTGGGACAAGACCCGAAAGCCTTGGCTGAGCGCCTGGAAGCCCAGGCCAATAAAGAGTTTATCTACCTGGTTCGCGGGCTGACCCCTGAACAAGGCCAGCAAGTGCTCGACCTTAAAGTCCCCGGTGTCTACGGCATCGAGGAATTCCGTCGTTTCTACCCGGCCGGTGAAACCACTGCGCATATGGTCGGCTTCACCGACATCGATGATCATGGTCGCGAAGGCGTGGAACTCGCCTACGATGAATGGCTCGCCGGGGTTCCCGGCAAACGACAAGTCATCAAGGATCGGCGCGGCAGACTGATCAAGGATGTCCAAGTCACCAAAAACGCCAAGGCCGGTAAGCCCTTGGCGTTGTCGATTGACCTGCGCCTGCAATACCTGGCCAACCGCGAGCTGCGTAACGCGATCATCGAGAACGGCGCCAAGGCCGGCAGCCTGGTGATCATGGACGTGAAGACCGGCGAGATCCTCGCCATGGTCAACCAGCCGACCTACAACCCCAACAACCGTCGCAACCTGCAACCGGCGATGATGCGCAACCGCGCGATGATCGACGTGTTCGAACCGGGTTCGACCATGAAAGCCATCTCCATGAGTGCCGCCCTCGAAACCGGACGCTGGAAGCCCAGCGACAAGGTCGAGGTGTATCCAGGCACTTTGCAGTTGGGCAAATACACCATTCGTGACGTGTCGCGCACCGAAGGTCCGGTGCTGGATTTGACAGGTATCCTGATCAACTCCAGTAACGTGGGCATGAGTAAGGTCGCCTTCGATATCGGTGGCGAAACCATCTACCACCTGGCGCAGAAGATCGGTCTGGGCCAGCCCACTGGCCTCGATTTCCCAGGCGAGCGCGTGGGCAACCTGCCGAACTATCGCGACTGGAAAAAGGCCGAGACCGCCACGCTTTCCTACGGCTACGGCTTGTCGGTAACGGCGATCCAGCTGGCCCACGCTTTCTCTGTATTGGCGAATAATGGCCGGATGGTTCCCCTGAGCCTTATCCATGTCGACGAAGCGCCGAAAGCCACCCAGGTGATCCCGGAAAACGTCGCCAAGACCATGCAAGGCATGCTGCAACAAGTGATCGAAGCACCGCGTGGCGTATTCCGTGCCCAGGTGCCGGCGTACCACGTGGCCGGCAAGTCAGGTACCGCGCGTAAAACCTCGGTGGGCACCAAGGGCTACGCCGAAAACTCCTACCGTTCGCTGTTCGCAGGTTTCGGCCCGATGAGCGATCCACGCTACGCCATCGTCGTTGTGATCGATGAGCCGAGCAAAGCCGGTTACTTCGGTGGCCTGGTATCGGCGCCGGTGTTCAGCAAAGTGATGTCCGGCACCCTGCGTCTGATGAACATCACGCCGGATAACCTGCCGCCGACGCAACAAGCGAACGCCGGACCACCGGCTGCTGCCGTAAAAGCCAATGGAGGGCGCGGCTGATGTCTCTTAGCCTGAACAAGATTTTTGCCCACGCCGGTCGCGATCTGCTGATTCGCGAATTGAGTCTGGATAGCCGCAATGTGCGTGCCGGTGACCTGTTCCTGGCCGTGCCTGGCGGTAAATTCGATGGCCGTGCGCACATCGCCGACGCGTTGCAACGCGGAGCGGCTGCCGTGGCCTATGAAGTGGAAGGCGCCACTGTGCTGCCGATTACTGATGTTCCGTTGATTCCAGTCAAAGGTCTGGCCAAGCAGCTCTCGGACATCGCCGGGCGTTTTTATGGTGAGCCGAGTCGACACGTCAATCTGGTCGGCGTCACCGGGACTAACGGCAAGACCAGCGTGACCCAACTGATCGCCCAGGCACTTGACCTGCTGGGTCAGCATTGCGGCATCGTCGGCACACTGGGCACCGGTTTCTACGGCGCGCTGCAAAGCGGCCTGCACACCACGCCGAACCCAATCGCCGTGCAAGCGACCCTGGCCGACCTGAAAAAGGCCGGCGCCAAGGCGGTTGCCATGGAAGTGTCGTCCCACGGTTTGCATCAAGGCCGCGTTGCTGCGCTGGCGTTTGATGTGGCGGTGATGACCAACCTGTCCCGTGATCACCTTGATTACCACGGCACCATGGAAGCCTACGCTGCCGAGAAGGCCAAGCTGTTTGCCTGGAACGACCTCAAGTGCCGGGTGGTAAACCTGGATGACGAGTTTGGCCGTCAACTGGCTGCCGAAGAGCGTGAATCGCGCCTGATCAGCTACAGCCTGGAAGACGCCAGCGCGTACCTGTATTGCCGCGAAGCCCACTTCAACGACGAAGGTGTGCGCGCCACACTGGTGACGCCGCAGGGCGAGCATCATTTGCGCAGCAGCCTGCTCGGTCGCTTCAACCTGAGCAACACCTTGGCGGCAGTTGGTGCATTGCTCGGCCTGGATTACGCCCTCGACGAAATCCTGCGTGTACTGCCGAAGCTGGAAGGCCCGGTCGGTCGCATGCAGCGCCTGGGTGGCGGCAAGCAGCCGTTGGTAGTAGTCGATTACGCCCACACGCCGGATGCCCTGGAAAAAGTCCTGGTTGCCCTACGCCCACATGCCAAGGGCAAGCTGCTGTGCCTGTTCGGTTGCGGCGGTGATCGTGATCGCGGCAAACGTCCGCTGATGGCCGAGATCGTCGAGCGCCTGGCCGATGGCGTGCTCGTCACCGACGACAATCCGCGCAGCGAAGACCCGAGCCAGATTTTCGACGACATCCGTGTCGGCTTCAAAGACGTGTCCAAGGCCTCGTTTGTCGCCGGCCGCGGCGCCGCCATCGCCCAATTGATCGCCAGCGCCGGTGCTGACGACGTGGTGGTGTTGGCCGGTAAAGGTCACGAGGACTATCAGGAAATCAACGGCGAGCGCCACGCCTTCTCCGATCTGGTCGAGGCCGATCACGCCTTGACCGCCTGGGAGGTCGCCCATGCTTAAAGCGATGACATTCAGCGAACTGACCCAGGCCCTGTCGGCCCGAGTGTTGTCGAGCGATTGCAGTTTCGACGGCGTCAGTATCGACAGCCGCGTCATCAAGCCTGGGCAATTGTTTGTTGCCCTGGCTGGCCCGCGTTTCGATGGTCACGACTACCTGAATGACGTCGCTGCCAAAGGTGCCGTCGGTGCGTTGGTGCAGCGCGAAGTGCCTGATTCGACGTTGCCGCAGTTGCTGGTCGCCGACACACGTCTGGCGCTGGGCCAACTGGGTGCGCTGAACCGTGCGGCCTTTGACAAGCCCGTTGCAGCCGTCACCGGCTCCAGCGGCAAGACCACGGTCAAGGAACTGCTCGCCGGCGTGTTGCGTACGCGCGGCCCGGTCCTCGCGACCCGTGGCAACCTGAACAATGATTTCGGCGCTCCGCTGACCCTGCTTGAACTGGCCCCGGAACATACGGCGGCCGTGATCGAACTGGGCGCGTCGCGCGTCGGCGAAATCGCCTACACCGTGGCGCTGACCAAGCCCCACGTGGCGATCATCAATAACGCCGGTACCGCCCACGTTGGCGAGTTCGGTGGCCCGGAGAAAATCGTCGAAGCCAAGGGCGAAATCCTTGAAGGCCTTGATGCATCGGGCACTGCTGTCTTGAATCTCGACGACAAGGCCTTCGAAACCTGGCGTGTGCGTGCCGCCGGTCGCAAGGTCCTGACGTTTGCCGTGCTCAATGCCGCGGCTGATTTCCATGCCTCGAACATTACCGTTGATGCGCGTGGCTGCCCGTCCTTTACCTTGCATACCCCGCAAGGCAACCAACACGTGCAACTGAATTTGCTGGGCAACCACAACGTCGCCAATGCCTTGGCCGCCGCCGCAGCCGCTTACGCCCTGGGCGTGTCGCTGTTCGGTATCGCCACGGGTTTGGGCGCGGTGCAGCCGGTCAAAGGGCGCACCGTGGCGCAGTTGGCCAGCAACGGCATGCGCGTGATCGACGACACCTATAACGCCAACCAGTCCTCCATCTGCGCCGCCATCGACCTGCTCAAAAGCTTCGACGGCCGCAAGGTTTTGGTGCTGGGTGATATCGCCGAACTGGGCGAGTGGGCCGAACAGTCCCACCGCGACGTCGGCGCCTACGCCGCTGGCAAAGTCGACGCGCTGTACGCCGTCGGCCCGCACATGGCGCACGCCGTCAGCGTATTCGGCCCTGGCGCCCGTCATTTTGCAACCCAGGCCGAGCTGATCCAGGCGCTGACGGCGGCTGAACACGACAAACACACAACCATTTTGATCAAGGGATCGCGCAGCGCGGTGATGGAAAACGTCGTCGCGGCCTTGTGTGGCTCAAGTACGGAGAAACATTAATGCTGCTGCTGCTGGCTGAGTATCTGCAACAGTTCCACAAAGGCTTCGCGGTCTTTCAGTACCTGACCCTGCGCGGGATCCTGGGTGTGCTGACCGCGCTGTGTTTGTCGCTGTTCCTGGGGCCGTGGATGATCCGCACCCTGCAGAACCTGCAAATTGGTCAATCGGTTCGTAATGACGGCCCGCAGTCGCACCTGTCCAAATCCGGCACCCCGACCATGGGCGGCGCGCTGATCCTGTCGTCCATCGGAATCAGCACCCTGTTGTGGGCCGATCTGCATAACCGCTATGTGTGGACGGTGTTATTGGTGACCTTGCTGTTCGGTGCTATCGGCTGGGTAGATGACTACCGCAAGGTGATCGAGAAGAACTCGAAAGGCCTGCCAAGTCGCTGGAAGTATTTCTGGCAGTCGGTGTTTGGCCTCGGCGCTGCGATATTCCTCTACACCACTGCGCCAAGCGCGGTCGAAACCACCTTGATCATCCCGATGCTCAAGGACGCCAGCATTCCCCTGGGCGTCGGCTTCGTGGTGCTGACCTACTTCGTGATCGTCGGCTCCAGCAACGCGGTCAATCTGACCGATGGCCTCGACGGTCTGGCAATCATGCCGACGGTGATGGTGGGCGGTGCACTCGGCATCTTCTGCTACCTGTCGGGTAACGTGAAATTCGCTGAATACCTGCTGATCCCTTATGTACCGGGCGCGGGTGAATTGATCGTGTTCTGCGGCGCGCTGATCGGTGCAGGCCTGGGCTTCCTGTGGTTCAACACGTATCCCGCACAAGTCTTCATGGGTGACGTCGGCGCACTGGCGCTGGGCGCAGCCCTTGGCACTATTGCCGTGATCGTTCGCCAGGAAATCGTGCTGTTCATCATGGGCGGTGTGTTCGTGATGGAAACCCTGTCGGTGGTCATCCAGGTGGCGTCCTTCAAGTTGACCGGGCGCCGCGTGTTCCGTATGGCGCCGATTCACCACCACTTTGAACTCAAGGGCTGGCCCGAGCCACGCGTGATCGTCCGCTTCTGGATCATCACCGTGATTCTGGTGCTGATCGGCCTTGCCACCCTGAAACTGAGGTAGAAACGAGTGTCCCTGATCGCTTCAGACCACTTCCGCATCGTTGTCGGCCTCGGCAAGAGCGGCATGTCCCTGGTTCGCTTCCTGGCGAACCGGGGCAAGCCGTTTGCCGTGGCCGACACGCGGGAAAATCCACCGGAGCTGGTCACGCTGCGCCGTGACTACCCGCACGTGGAAGTGCGTTGTGGCGAGTTGGATGTCGAGTTTCTGTGCCGCGCCGACGAGCTCTACGTGAGCCCCGGCTTGGCCATCGCGACCCCGGCCCTGCAAGCCGCCGCCGCCCGTGGCGTGAAGCTGTCCGGCGACATCGACCTGTTCGCGCGTAACGCGCAGGCGCCGATCGTGGCTATCAGCGGTTCCAACGCGAAAAGCACCGTGACCACCCTGGTCGGCGAGATGGCGGCTGCGGCTGGCAAGCGCGTCGCCGTGGGCGGCAACCTCGGCACCCCGGCGCTGGACCTGCTCAGCGACGATGTCGAGCTGTATGTGATGGAGCTGTCGAGCTTCCAGCTGGAAACCACCCACGATCTCGGTGCCGAAGTGGCGACTGTATTGAACGTGAGTGAAGACCACATGGACCGCTACAGCGGCCTGCCGGCCTATCACTTGGCCAAGCACCGGATCTTCCGTGGCGCCAAGCAAGTGGTGGTCAACCGTCAGGACGCGTTGAGCCGTCCGCTGATGGGCGAAGGCCTGCCATGCTGGACCTTCGGCCTGAGCAAACCTGATTTCAAAGCCTTCGGCATTCGCGAAGAGAACGGCGAGAAATACCTGGCCTTCGAATTCCAGAACCTGATGCCGGTGCGCGAGCTGAAAATCCGTGGCGCCCATAACCAATCCAACGCCCTGGCAGCTCTGGCGCTGGGCCATGCTGTCGGGCTGCCGTTCGACGCCATGCTGTCGGCCCTGCGTACTTTCGGCGGCCTGGAGCATCGCTGCCAGTGGGTGCGCGATCTCGACGGCGTCAGCTATTACAACGATTCCAAGGCCACCAACGTCGGTGCTGCCCTGGCGGCTATTGAAGGCCTTGGCGCCGATATCGAAGGCAAGCTGGTGCTGATCGCCGGTGGCGACGGCAAGGGCGCAGACTTCAAGGACCTTAAAGGCCCGGTCGCCGAGCATTGCCGCGCCGTGGTGCTGATGGGCCGCGACTCCGATTTGATCGCCGCCGCCCTTGGCGATGCCGTGCCGCAAGTGCGCGCTACCTCCCTGGACGATGCCATCGCGCAATGCAAAGCCCTGGCCCAGCCGGGCGATGCGGTGCTGCTGTCGCCGGCGTGCGCCAGTTTCGACATGTTCAAGAACTACGAAGAGCGCGGCCAGCTGTTCGCCCGCGCCGTGGAGGCCTTGGCATGAGTATCAACTTTCGGAACATCATCAAGCCGTACCCGTCGCCGATCATCACTGGGCGCGGTGTCGACCTCGATTTCCCGATGCTCGCCGGTTGCCTGGCGTTGCTCGGCCTGGGCTTGGTGATGATCACGTCGGCGTCGTCCGAAGTGGCGGCCGTGCAGTCGGGCAACACTCTGTACATGATGATCCGTCACCTGGTGTACCTGGTGATCGGCCTTGGCGCGTGCATCGTCACCATGATGATCCCGATCGCCACCTGGCAACGCCTGGGTTGGCTGATGCTGATCGGTGCGTTCGGCTTGCTGATCATGGTGATCCTGCCCGGCATCGGCCGGGAGGTGAACGGTTCGATGCGCTGGATCGGCTTCGGCGCGTTCAACGTGCAGCCGTCGGAAATCGCCAAGGTGTTCGTGGTGATCTACCTGGCCGGTTATCTGGTGCGTCGCCAGAAAGAAGTGCGCGAAAGCTGGATGGGCTTCTTCAAGCCGTTCATCGTACTGTTGCCGATGGCCGGCCTGTTGCTGATGGAGCCCGACTTCGGTGCCACCGTCGTGATGATGGGGGCGGCAGCGGCGATGCTGTTCCTTGGCGGCGTGGGGCTGTTCCGCTTCACCTTGATGGTGGTGCTGGCCGTGGCGGCCGTGACCATTCTGGTGCAGGCGCAACCCTACCGGATGGCGCGTCTGATTACCTTTACCGACCCGTGGTCCGACCAGTTCGGTTCCGGCTACCAGTTGACCCAGGCGCTGATCGCCTTCGGTCGCGGCGAGTGGCTCGGCGTGGGCCTGGGCAACAGCGTGCAGAAGCAGTTCTACCTGCCGGAAGCGCACACCGACTTCGTGTTCTCGGTGCTCGCCGAAGAGCTCGGCGTGGTCGGTTCGCTGTGCACCGTCGCATTGTTCGTGTTCGTGTGTGTGCGCGGCATGTACATCGGCCTGTGGGCCGAGAAGGCCAAACAGTATTTCGCTGCTTATGTGGCGTACGGCTTGTCGTTCCTTTGGATCGGCCAGTTCCTGATCAACATCGGTGTGAACGTCGGCCTGCTGCCGACCAAGGGCCTGACCTTGCCGTTCCTCAGTTACGGCGGCAGTTCGTTGGTGATCTGCTGCGCGTGCCTGGGCTTGTTGCTGCGCATCGAGTGGGAGAGTCGAACCCACCTGGGCAGCGAAGAGATGGAATTCAGCGAAAGCGATTTTGCCGAGGAGCCAACCCATGGGCGCTAACGTGCTGATCATGGCAGGCGGCACCGGGGGCCATGTGTTCCCGGCCCTGGCTTGCGCACGCGAATTCCAGAACCGTGGCTACACCGTGCACTGGTTGGGCACGCCGCGTGGCATCGAAAACGAACTGGTACCGAATGCCGGTTTGCCGCTGCACCTGATCAACGTCACGGGCCTGCGTGGCAAGAGCAAATTGTCCCTGCTCAAGGCGCCGTTCGTGTTGCTCAAGGCGGTATGGCAGGCGAGCAAGGTTATTCGTGATTTGAAACCAGTGTGTGTGCTCGGTTTTGGTGGGTATGTGACCGGTCCTGGTGGCGTCGCCGCCAAGCTCGCTGGTGTGCCGGTGATCGTGCATGAGCAGAACGCCGTCGCCGGCACCGCCAACCGCCTGCTGGTGCCATTGGCCGCTCGGGTGTGTGAAGCGTTCCCGAAAACTTTTGGCGCCTCGGACAAGCTACGTACCACCGGCAATCCGGTGCGCACTGAACTGTTCATGGACATCGCCCGTGAAGCACTGCAAGGGCGCAAGCCGCACCTGCTGGTCATGGGCGGCAGCCTGGGCTCCGAGCCGTTGAACAAACTGCTGCCGGAAGCCCTGGCGCAACTCCCCGTGGAATTGCGTCCGGAGGTCTTCCATCAGGCCGGCAAAGATCACGGTGAAGTCACCGCCACGCGTTATCGCGAAGCCGGTGTTGAGGCGAACGTACAGCCTTTCATCAAAGACATGGCCCACGCCTATGGCTGGGCCGACCTGGTGGTCTGCCGCTCCGGTGCGCTGACCGTCAGTGAACTGGCTGCCGCCGGTCTGCCGTCCTTGCTGGTGCCTTTGCCCCACGCGATCGACGATCACCAGACCCGCAATGCCGAATATTTGGCCGGGGAGGGCGCTGCCTTCCTGCTGCCGCAAAGAACGACTGGCGCCGCCGATTTGGCCGCACGCCTGACTGAGGTTTTGATGCAACCGGAACGACTCAATAGCATGGCGAGCACCGCAAGCCGCCTGGCCAAACCTGATGCAACCCGCACCGTGGTCGATATCTGCCTGGAGGTGGCCCATGGTTGAGAATCAGAAAGCCATGCCGCAACCGGAAATGCGCCGCATCCGTCGTATCCACTTCGTCGGTATCGGCGGCGTGGGCATGTGCGGTATTGCCGAAGTGTTGCTGAACCTGGGCTACCAGGTGTCCGGCTCCGACTTGAAAGAGTCGCCGGTCACCGATCGCCTGAAAACCTTCGGCGCGCAGATCTTCATCGGCCACCGCGCTGAGAACGCCTCCGAGGCTGACGTGCTGGTGGTGTCCAGCGCCGTCAACACCTCCAACCCGGAAGTGGCCACTGCCCTTGAGCGCCGCATTCCCGTGGTGCCACGCGCCGAGATGCTGGCTGAGCTGATGCGTTATCGCCACGGCATCGCCGTCGCCGGTACTCACGGCAAAACCACCACCACCAGCCTGATCGCCTCGGTGTTCGCGGCCGGTGGCCTGGACCCGACGTTCGTCATCGGTGGCCGCCTGAATGCAGCCGGCACCAATGCACAATTGGGCACCAGCCGTTACCTGATCGCCGAAGCCGATGAAAGTGACGCGAGCTTCCTGCACCTGCAACCGCTGGTCGCTGTCGTCACCAACATCGACGAAGATCACATGGCGACCTACGACGGTGACTTCAACAAGTTGAAGAAAACCTTCGTCGATTTCCTGCATAACCTGCCGTTCTACGGCCTGGCCGTGGTGTGCCTGGACGATCCGGTGGTGCGTGAAATCCTGCCATTGGTCAAACGTCCGACCGTGACCTACGGCTTCAGCGAAGACGCCGACGTGCGCGCCATCAATGTGCGACAGGAAGGCATGCAAACCTTCTTCACCGTGCTGCGTCCGGAGCGCGAGCCGCTGGATGTCTCGGTGAACATGCCAGGCAACCACAACGTCCTCAATTCCTTGGCGACTATTTGCATCGCCACCGACGAAGGCGTCAGTGATGAGGCCATCGTCGAAGGCCTGTCGCGCTTTGCCGGCGTGGGCCGTCGCTTCCAGGTCTACGGCCAGTTGCCGGTAGAAGGCGGTGACGTGATGCTGGTGGACGACTACGGTCATCACCCGACCGAAGTTGCCGCCGTGATCAAGGCCGTGCGCGGTGGCTGGCCGGAGCGCCGTCTGGTGATGGTGTACCAGCCACACCGCTATAGCCGTACCCGCGACCTGTACGACGATTTCGTCAATGTATTGGCCGATGCCAACGTGCTGTTGCTGATGGAGGTGTACCCGGCCGGTGAAGAACCGATCCCTGGCGCCGACAGCCGCAAGCTGTGCAACAGCATCCGTCAGCGTGGCCAGTTGGACCCGATCTACATCGAGCGTGGTGTAGACCTGGCGCCGATCGTCAAGCCGCTGCTGCGGGCCGGTGACATTTTGCTGTGCCAGGGTGCCGGTGACATTGGTGGCCTTGCCCCTAAATTACTGGCGAGCCCGCTGTTTGCCGCCGCGAAGGGGAAGTCGAAATGATCAACGACTACGGCTCCCTGTTTTCCACAATCGCACCCGCTGACTTCGGTCGCGTGGCGGTGTTGTTCGGCGGCAAAAGCGCTGAACGTGAAGTGTCGCTCAAGTCCGGCAACGCTGTGCTCGAAGCCCTGCAAAGCGCCGGCGTGAACGCCTTCGGCATCGACGTGGGCGATGACTTCCTCGCTCGCCTTCTGGCCGAGAAGATCGATCACGCCTTCATCATCCTCCACGGCCGTGGCGGTGAAGACGGCAGCATGCAAGGCCTGTTGGAGTGCGCCGGCATCCCTTACACCGGCAGCGGCATCCTTGCCTCCGCGCTGGCGATGGACAAGTTGCGCACCAAGCAGGTGTGGCACAGCCTGGGCATTCCAACCCCGCGTCACAGCGTTCTGTGCAGCGAAGACGATTGTATTTCTGCAGCCAAGGAACTGGGCCTGCCTTTGATCGTCAAACCTGCCCATGAAGGCTCCAGTATCGGCATGGCTAAAGTGAACTCGGCCGCCGAATTGATCGACGCATGGAAAGCGGCAAGTACCTACGATTCGCAAGTGTTGGTGGAACAGTGGATTTCCGGTCCCGAGTACACCATCGCCACCCTGCGTGGTCAGGTTTTGCCGCCTATCGCATTGGGCACGCCCCACACCTTTTACGACTACGACGCCAAGTACCTGGCTTCCGATACCCAGTACCGGATCCCGTGCGGCCTTGACGCAAGCAAAGAACAGGAATTGATGGACCTCACGGCGAAAGCCTGTGAGGCGCTGGGTATCGCCGGCTGGGCGCGCGCAGACGTGATGCAGGATGACCAAGGGAATTTCTGGTTCCTGGAAGTCAACACCGCACCGGGCATGACCGACCACAGCCTGGTACCTATGGCAGCCCGTGCGGCCGGTTTGGACTTCCAGCAGTTAGTGCTGGCGATCCTGGCCGACAGCATTGAGCCAAGAGGCTAAGGACATGAAAGGCGCATCGCTTCGTCATCAGCCCCCACAAGCACCGAGCCGCAAGCCGGTGCCACGGGGTGCCAGCCGAATGGTGGCTAAAGAGCCGATGTCGGCGCGCCTGCCGAAAGCCAACTTTGGTTTCCTCAAGGCGCTGTTCTGGCCGGTGTTGCTGGTGGTGCTGGGCTTCGGAACCTACGAAGGCGCGCAGCGTCTGTTGCCGTATGCCGACCGGCCGATCACCAAGATCAGCGTGCAGGGCGACTTGAGCTACATCAGCCAGCAAGCGGTACAGCAGCGCATTGGCCCGTACCTGGCGGCGAGCTTCTTTACCATCGACCTGGCCGGTATGCGCGCGGAGCTGGAACAGATGCCGTGGATCGCCCACGCCGAAGTCCGCCGCGTATGGCCGGACCAAGTGACGATCCGTCTGGAAGAACAACTGCCCGTGGCCCGTTGGGGCGACGAAGCGCTGTTGAACAACCAGGGCCAGGCGTTCACCCCGCGTGAGCTGGCGAACTACGAGCACCTGCCGCAGCTGTTCGGGCCGCAGCGGGCGCAGCAACAAGTGATGCAGCAGTACCAGGCCTTGAGCCAGATGCTGCGGCCAATGGGCTTCTCCATTGCACGCCTGGAACTGCGTGAACGGGGTAGCTGGTTTTTGACGACCGGGGCAGGCAGTTCCGGCCCGGGCATCCAGTTGTTGCTGGGACGCGACCGCTTGGTGGAAAAGATGCGCCGCTTCATTGCCATCTATGACAAGACCTTGAAAGAACAGATTACGAACATTGCGAGCGTCGACCTGCGTTACGCCAACGGCCTTGCCGTCGGCTGGCGTGAACCGGCTGCGCCCACGGCAGCGCAACCCGCTGTCGCGAAGAATTAAGAAGAGGCAGGACCCATGGCAAACGTGCAAAGCGGCAAAATGATCGTCGGTCTCGACATCGGCACCTCCAAAGTGGTGGCGCTGGTGGGCGAGGTCGGGGAAGACGGCGTCATCGAAATCGTCGGTATTGGCACGCATCCGTCCCGGGGCCTGAAGAAGGGCGTGGTGGTGAACATCGAGTCCACCGTGCAATCGATCCAGCGCGCCATCGAAGAAGCGCAGCTGATGGCCGGTTGCCGGATCCACTCGGCATTCGTTGGCGTGGCGGGCAACCATATCCGCAGCCTGAACTCCCACGGCATCGTGGCAATCCGCGACCGCGAAGTCAGCTCCGCCGACCTTGAGCGCGTACTTGACGCTGCCCAGGCCGTGGCGATCCCGGCTGACCAGCGCGTGTTGCACACGCTGCCCCAGGACTACGTGATCGACAACCAGGAAGGCGTTCGTGAGCCGCTGGGCATGTCCGGCGTACGTCTGGAAGCCAAGGTCCACGTGGTGACCTGCGCCGTCAACGCCGCACAGAACATTGAAAAATGCGTGCGCCGCTGCGGCCTGGAAATCGACGACATCATTCTTGAGCAGTTGGCCTCGGCCTATTCGGTACTCACCGACGACGAGAAAGAGCTGGGCGTGTGCCTGGTCGACATCGGCGGCGGCACCACCGACATCGCGATCTTCACCGAGGGTGCGATCCGTCACACCGCCGTGATCCCGATTGCCGGCGACCAAGTGACCAACGACATCGCCATGGCGCTGCGTACACCGACTCAGTACGCCGAAGAAATCAAGATTCGCTACGCCTGCGCCCTGGCCAAACTGGCCGGTGCCGGCGAGACCATCAAGGTGCCGAGCGTGGGCGATCGTCCACCGCGCGAACTGTCGCGCCAGGCTCTGGCCGAAGTGGTCGAGCCACGCTACGACGAACTGTTCACCCTGATCCAGGCGGAACTGCGTCGCAGCGGCTACGAAGATTTGATCCCGGCCGGCATCGTGCTGACCGGTGGCACCTCGAAGATGGAAGGCGCGGTCGAACTGGCCGAGGAAATCTTCCACATGCCAGTCCGCCTGGGCGTGCCCCATGGCGTCAAAGGCTTGGGCGACGTAGTACGCAACCCGATTTATTCCACCGGTGTGGGCTTGCTGTTGTACGGGCTGCAAAAGCAGACCGACGGCATTTCCCTGTCGGGCCCGAGTAACCGTGACAGCTACCGCAGCGACGACGAGGCGAAAGCGCCGTTGTTCGAGCGTTTGCAGGCATGGGTCAAAGGCAATTTTTAAGATTTACCGCGACACCGTTGTAAGCAGTAGGCGAAAAAACTAGAGAAAACGAAAGGAGAGGGAACATGTTCGAACTCGTAGACAACATCCCCGCAAGCCCGGTTATCAAAGTAATCGGTGTCGGCGGTGGCGGCGGCAACGCTGTCAACCACATGGTCAAGAGCAACATTGAAGGCGTTGAATTCATCTGCGCCAACACTGATGCCCAGGCGCTGAAAAGCATCGGCGCGCGGACCATCCTGCAATTGGGCACAGCGGTGACCAAGGGCCTCGGCGCTGGCGCCAACCCGGAAGTCGGCCGTCAAGCCGCGCTGGAAGACCGCGAGCGTATTGCTGAAGTGCTGCAAGGCACCAACATGGTGTTCATCACCACCGGCATGGGCGGCGGTACCGGTACCGGTGCTGCGCCGATCATTGCCGAAGTGGCCAAGGAAATGGGGATTCTGACGGTCGCTGTCGTGACCCGTCCGTTCCCGTTCGAAGGCCGCAAGCGCATGCAGATCGCCGACGAAGGTATCCGTCTGCTGTCTGAAAGCGTCGACTCGTTGATCACCATCCCCAACGAGAAACTGCTGACTATCCTGGGCAAGGACGCAAGCCTGCTGTCCGCGTTCGCCAAGGCTGACGATGTACTGGCCGGTGCCGTTCGCGGTATCTCCGACATCATCAAGCGCCCAGGCATGATCAACGTCGACTTTGCCGACGTACGCACCGTGATGAGCGAAATGGGCATGGCGATGATGGGCACTGGCTGCGCCAGCGGTCCGAACCGTGCGCGTGAAGCCACCGAAGCGGCCATCCGCAACCCGTTGCTGGAAGACGTGAACCTGCAAGGTGCACGCGGCATCCTGGTGAACATCACCGCCGGTCCTGACCTGTCCCTGGGTGAGTACTCCGACGTGGGTAGCATCATCGAAGCCTTCGCTTCCGAGCACGCGATGGTCAAAGTCGGTACCGTGATCGATCCGGACATGCGCGACGAGCTGCATGTAACCGTGGTTGCGACCGGCCTGGGTGCAAAAATCGAGAAGCCTGTGAAGGTCATCGACAACACCCTGCATAACAGCCAAGCCAGCCACGCCAGCCAAGCGGCTGCCGCTCCAGCGCCTTCGCGCCAGGAACTGCCGTCGGTGAACTACCGTGATCTGGACCGTCCGACCGTGATGCGCAACCAGGCTCAGGCCGGTGCTGCGGCGTCCCGTAGCCCGAATCCGCAAGATGACCTGGACTACCTGGACATCCCGGCATTCTTGCGTCGTCAGGCCGATTAATGGAATGTATCAGGGCTATGAAGGTGATTGGTGTTCAGCAAAGGTCTGGTCTGCTATTATCGCCAGCCTTTGTTGATACCAGTTCGCAATTTGCGCTCAAGCGGTCCAAGCCATGATTAAACAACGCACCCTGAAGAATATTATCCGTGCCACAGGTGTAGGTCTGCACTCCGGGGAGAAGGTATACCTGACCCTCAAACCTGCACCTGTCGACACCGGCATCGTGTTTGTTCGTGCCGACCTGGACCCTGTGGTGCAGATTCCTGCTCGCGCGGAAAACGTTGGCGAAACCACGATGTCGACCACATTGGTCAACGGTGACGTCAAAGTGGATACGGTGGAGCACTTGCTCTCGGCCATGGCTGGCCTGGGCATCGATAACGCCTACGTCGAGCTCTCCGCGTCCGAAGTCCCGATCATGGATGGCAGCGCTGGACCCTTCGTATTCTTGATTCAATCTGCCGGCCTGGAAGAACAGGACGCAGCCAAGAAGTTCATTCGCATTCTGCGGGAAGTGACAGTAGAAGACGGCGACAAGCGCGCCACCTTCGTCCCGTTCGAAGGTTTTAAAGTGAGCTTTGAGATCGATTTCGATCACCCGGTATTCCGTGACCGCACCCAAAGTGCAAGCGTGGATTTTTCCAGCACTTCGTTCGTAAAAGAAGTCAGCCGCGCCCGTACCTTTGGTTTCATGAGTGACATCGAGTACCTGCGCAAGCACAACCTCGCACTCGGCGGCAGCGTTGAAAACGCCATTGTGGTCGACGCGGATGGTGTACTGAACGAAGACGGCCTTCGCTACGAAGACGAATTCGTGAAGCACAAGATCCTCGATGCAATCGGTGACCTCTACCTGCTGGGCAATAGCCTGATAGGCGAGTTCAAAGGCTTCAAGTCGGGCCACGCCCTTAACAACCAGCTGCTGCGCAAGTTGATTGAGCAGACAGACGCTTGGGAAGTCGTGACCTTCGAAGATGCCAGCACCGCACCGATCTCTTACATGCGTCCCGTTGCGGCGGTGTAAGTAACAACTCTCTTTCTTTAGTTTTGAAAGGCCGCCTTCGGGTGGCCTTTTTTTATGCCTGAATTTTAGGGGGCTTAGTGGCGATCGGGCCTATTGTGGTGAGCGGGCTTGCTGTGGTGAGCGGGCTTGCCCCGCGCTGGGCTGCGGAGCTGCCCCAGTACTGCCAGCGCGGTTCAGCCTGAAGAAGCGCGGCGTCTGTTTTTAGGGCCGCTTCGCGCCCCAGCGCGGGGCAAGCCCGCTCACCACAACAGGCCCGCTCACCACACCAAGCCTGTTCACAACAGTAAGCCCGCTCACCGCAGAAACGCCGTGTTCATTAAAGGACCGAAGCATCCACGATACGGTTGCGCCCGGTGTGCTTGGCTTCATAGAGCGCCTGATCCGCACTTAGCAACAACGCCTCCAGCGACTGACGGCTACGCTTGTCCCAAGTACTCATGCCAATGCTCACCGTAATCGGCTGGTCATCGCCTGACACCTTGGGCAAGTACTCGATGGCGCTGCGGATGTGCTCGGCGATCACCCAAGCGCCCTTGGCGTCGGTCACCGGCAACACCACCGCGAACTCTTCGCCGCCATAACGTGCGGCCAGGTCGGCCGGTCGGCGGATGTTGCTGCCGATCACTTGGGCCACGCTGCGCAACGCGTCGTCGCCGCCGTGATGGCCGTGGCGGTCGTTGAAGGCCTTGAAGTGGTCCACGTCAATCATCAGCACCGTTAGCGGCTCGGTGGAGCGCTGAGCGCGGTCCCACTCAAGGCGCAGGCGCTCATCCAGAACGCGCCGGTTGGCCAGGCCGGTCAACGCATCGGTGGCTGCCAGTTCTGACAGTACTCGTTCAGCGCGACGCCGCCGTCGCAGTTCCCGGCGTAGCAACCAGGTCAGCCACAACAAGCCGGCGCAGAGCACCCCGGTGGCACCACTGGTCAGCAGTGCCGCGCGTCTCCAGGGCGCGAATACGTCCTCGCTGGACAACGCTACCACCACGATCAGCGGCAGGGCACCGACATTGGTAAAGGTATACAGGCGCTCTTTACCACTGATGGCAGAGATCGCCTGAAAGCTGCCGCTTCCGTCGCGCAGTATTCGCTTGAAGTTAGGCCGGTCACTCAGGTCCTTGTCGATCATGTCGCGTTCGAGCAGCGGCTGCTGCGCCAGGAGAATGCCGTTGTTGTTCAGCAGGTTGACGCTGCTGCCGTTGCCGATGGTCAGGGTGTTGAAGAGCTGGTCGAAATACGCCAGGCGCATGGTCGCGACCGCTACGCCGACAAACTCCCCCTTGGGGCCCGACACACGTCGACTGAATGCCATGCGCCAGACCTGGTCGCAGTCGCAATGGATCTTGAAGGGGCGACTGATAAACAGGCCGGCGTTGGCGTCCTTGGCATGCACCTGGAAATAATCGCGGTTGGCAAAATTACGTGGCGTGGGCCGCAGTGTGGAGGAGTCGGCGATAACCTTGCCGTCGGCATCCAGCAGCAAGACCTCACCTTTGAAAGGCGCCGCCGTGGATAAATCAAACTGCACCAAGTGCTGGATATTGGCGGCAACCTGGGACAGGTCTTCACGTTGCGTGGCCGTAATCAGCCCGTTGAGCGCCAGGTCATACAGCTCGACGTTACGCAGCACGTCGGCGTTGATCAATTGGGCGATGTTGGTGGTAGATCGCTTGGCCGCCTCCAGCGTGCTGGCGTGTTCGCGAATCAACAGCACCGCGACAATGATTACAATCAGGGCAACGCTGAGCCCGCTGCCCAGCATCAGTAACAACTCAGGATGTGCGGGTGAGGTACGAACAGGGCGTGGACTCATCGGGCAGACTTCAGCGGTGAGGATGCTGGCAGTTTAGTTCTACCCGATGAAAATTAAATACGTGGTTAAAAAGAAAAAGACGTCTTTCAGAACACGTTGATCGGGTAGTCGACGATCACCCGGTATTCATCCACATCCCGATCCACCGCCGAGTAACCATTGCTGCCACGGTTGACCGCCCATTGCAGGCGCACCGCCAGGTCCTTGGCCTTGCCGTCTTGCACTACGTATTTCAGGTCGATGTCCCGTTCCCAATGCTTGGCGTCTTTACCGTCGGCGCTGTACCACGCGCTATAGCCACGGCTCTGCGGGTCGACCTTGGTCAGGTCGGTCTTGCCGCTGATATAGGACACGGCCGAGGTCAGGCCGGGCAGGCCCAGGCCGCCAAAGTTATAGGCGTACTTGAGTTTCCACGAGTGCTCATTGGGACCGTTGAAGTCGGAGTACTGCTGGGAGTTGTCCAGGTACACGCTGTCGCCCTGGGCGATGTAGTCGAACGGTGTGTTGCCGTTGACCCGCTGGTATGCGGCCGTGACGCTGTGATGGCCGACGTCCACGGTGAAGTGCAGGCTGTAGGTGTTGTTGTCGATATCCCCCAGCAGCGACTGTCCGGTGTCCTGGGTATGGTAGTAGTGCAGACCGGGGTTGAGACTGATCATCTCGTTCACCACATAGGTGTAGTCCAGGTCGTAGTAGTACTGGTTCCACACGTCCTTGAGCTCGGAGGCGTAGAGGTTGCTGGTCAGCCCGTCGATGCCGCTGAACGACACGCCGGCCCAGTTCATGTGCTGGCTATCGGTATTGCTGGGCAGCGCACCATAGCTGGTGCCGATGCGGCGGTGGCCGCTCTGGTTGTAGAGCTTGGTGAAGCTGGCCTGGCCACCTTCGAACATCCAGCCGTCGAGGCTGTGGTTGGTCAGGCTCACGCCACGGAAGGTCTGCGGCAGCATGCGGGTTGCGCCGCCGGCGATCACTGGGTTATTGAGGAACAGGTCGCCGGCCCTCAACTCGGTATCGAACGCGTGCATTTTCAACGCGCCACCCGCCGTCGAGAACGAGCCGGGCGCCTTACCGTTGCCACTGCCGTACGGAAGGATGCTGGAACCATCCGTACCGCCACCGCCGTCCAGCTTCAGACCGAGCATGGCATGGGCGTCCAGGCCGAAGCCGACGGTGCCCTGGGTGTAGCCGGATTCGAAGGTACCGATGAAACCCTGGCCCCATTCCTTGCTGTCATCGGTGTGGATGTCGCGACGGTCGCGGTTCATGTAGTAGTTGCGGGTGTTGATATTGAGGTGGGCACCTTCGACGAAACCGTCGGTGGGGGTGGTGTCTGCCGCATGGGCAAGAGGGGCAATCGTTGCTGCAATCGCGAGGAATAACGGGGTGAACGTCAGCGAGTTCTTCACCGGTGGAGCTCCTTTGGTCAATCGAAAACGGCCAATGTCGTGGGGGTGCCTGGCCTTTTTTTACGGCAAAAAAAAGCCGCTGAAGTCAGCGGCTTTAAGACAGATTCCCAGTGTAGAGCCCTGGAAATAAGTCGAGGGAAATTCGGGTAAGCGGGAGGCTGCCTTTGCCGTCGCGCTCATCGATGCGTCAAATTAACGCAGGCGAGCGGTACGATACAGAGTGTAACAAGATAATGACTGTTGCCCAAATCGCAACAAACACACCGCGGTCCTTGTAGGAGCCGGCTTGCCGGCGATAGCGGTGGGTCAGTCATGCACACGTCGACCCGAACACCGCCATCGCCGGCAGTGTCAGACAGGCAAAGTGATGCCAAAGGTATTGCCGCCGCCCTCACTGCGCACGAACACATCACCACCGTGCATCAAGGCAATCGCCTTGACGATGGCCAGCCCCAGGCCATGGTTGGCGCCGCTGTTGCTGCGTGACGCATCCACCCGATAAAACCGTTCGAACAGACGTGGCAAGTGTTCGCTGGCAATGACGTCGCCGGGGTTGGTGACGCCGATCGCCACGTGATGTTCTTGCACCTCGATATTCACCACGATCACCTGCCCAGGCGCGGTGTGCTGCACCGCGTTGCTCAGCAGGTTGATCAGCGCTCGGCGCAGGTGGGCTTTTTCGATCTGCACCGTGGCATCGCCCTTTACCTGTACCTTGACCTGGGCGTCTTCAAGAATGAAGTCCAGGTAGTCGAGGGTGGTGGCTACTTCGTCGGCCAGGGAGCTTTCGATCAACTTGGTGGCCTTGCTGCCCTGGTCGGCGCTGGCCAGGAACAGCATGTCATTGATGATCGAACGTAGGCGCTCCAGCTCTTCAAGGTTCGATTGCAGCACCTCGAAATAATGCTCGGCCGAACGCCCTCGGGTCAGCGCCACTTGGGTCTGGCCGATCAGGTTGGTCAGCGGCGAGCGCAGTTCGTGGGCGACGTCGGCGTTGAACGATTCCAGGCGTGAATAGGCCTGCTCGACGCGGTCGAGGGTGGAGTTGAACGAATTGACGAACTGGCTCAGCTCCGGCGGCAGCGGCGACAGCTGCAGGCGGCCAGACAGTTTTGGTGGTGCGAGCTTCTGCGCCTCATCCGAGAGCTTGCCCAAGGGTTTGAGCCCGATGCGCGCCACCCAGAATCCCAGCAATGAGGCCAGCACCACACCCACCAGCGCCAGGCTGACCAACGCGACCAGCAGGTGGTGCTGGGTCGCCCGGAAATTTTCCGTGTCGATGGCGATCATGAAACGCAGCGGCGGGCGCTGATCCTTGGCCGGGAACTGGCTCACCAGCACTTTGAGCGGATATTCGCGCCCCGGCAGGCGCAGGTCGCGCTTGCCCGTCGGCCCCTCGGCAAAGGCGCGGATCTGTGCGTCAGGGTTGCCGTATTCGTAGTTCGGATCGCTGCTCACTACCCAGAAGCGGATGCGTTTGTCCTCCTCGCCCAACAGCTTGAGCTTGGCCTGCATCTTCACCCAATGGTCCGGCGTGCCAAAGCGATTTACCGAAGACTCCAACACGCTGTAGCGCGCATCCAGCTCGGCACCCGGCAATAAGCCCAGGCTGCGGTCCACCTGTTGATACAGCGCGCCGCCGATCAACAGGAAGATCAGCGCCGCCACCAGGGTGAACAGGCTGCTCAGGCGCAGGGCAATGGAGTTAACTGGCACTTCGACTCTCCAGCACATACCCCATGCCCCGGATGGTGTGCAGCAGCTTGGTGTCGAACGGCCCGTCAAGCTTGGCGCGCAGGCGCTTGATTGCCACTTCCACCACGTTGGCGTCGCTGTCGAAATTGATGTCCCAGACCATTTCCGCAATCGCGGTCTTGGACAGGATTTCGCCCTGGCGCCGCGCCAATACGCTGAGCAGCGAGAACTCCTTGGCAGTCAGGTCCAGGCGCAGGCCGTTGCGGCTGGCCTTGCGGCTGATCAGGTCGATCCACAGGTCGGCGACGGTCACCTGCACCGGCTCATGCCCACCGCTGCGACGGGTCAGGGCTTGCAGGCGGGCGACCAGTTCCAGGAAAGAAAACGGCTTGCCCAGGTAATCGTCGGCGCCTTCGCGCAGGCCACGGATACGATCTTCCACGCGTTCGCGAGCGGTCAGCATGATCACCGGCGTCTGTTTGCGCGCGCGCAAGGCGCGCAGCACGCCAAAGCCATCGAGGCCGGGCAGCATCACGTCGAGTACGATCACTGCGTAGTCGTTTTCGAGTGCCAGGTGCAGACCCTCGACGCCTTCGCGGGCCACATCGACCGTATAGCCTTGTTCCGTCAGGCCGCGGTGCAGGTAGTCCGCGGTTTTTTCTTCATCTTCAATAATCAGAATGCGCATGAGCCTTTTTGCTCCAGAGCCGGGCCTCAATCAGTGGTCGCCAACGCAGGCGTTGGTTTGGGCCGGTGGAAAAACTTCTCAAGGTACAAGTATATGACCGGTGTGGTGAACAGCGTCAGTGCCTGGCTCACCAGCAGGCCGCCGACCACCGCGATACCCAGCGGCTGGCGCATTTCCGCACCGGGGCCGGCGCCGAGCATCAGCGGCACCGCGCCAAGCAGGGCGGCGAGGGTGGTCATGATGATCGGCCGGAACCGCGTGACGCAGGCTTCATAGATCGCATCTTCCGGCGACAGGCCCCTGACACGCTGAGCCTCCAGGGCAAAGTCGATCATCAGGATGCCGTTCTTCTTCACGATGCCGATCAACAGCACCAGGCCGATCAGCGCCATGATCGAAAAGTCCTGCCCCATCAGTGACAGCATGATCAGCGCGCCCAACCCTGCCGAGGGCAAGGTCGAAATGATCGTCAGCGGGTGCACGAAGCTCTCGTACAGCACGCCGAGGATGATATACACCGCCACTAGCGCCGCCAGGATCAGCCACGGTTGGCTGGCCAGCGAACTCTGGAATGCCTGGGCTGCACCCTGGAAGTTGCCGATGATGGTGGTCGGCATGCCGATTTCATTCTTGGCCTGGTTGAGCATGATCACTGCATCGCCCAAGGCCACGCCCGGTGCCAGGTTGAACGACAGGTTGGCGGCCGGAAACATGCCGTCATGGCTGATCGAAAGTGGCCCCACGGTGGGCGGATCGACTTTGGCCAGGGCCGACAGCGGCACCATCTCGTTTGTCAGCGGCGAGCGCAGGTAAAAGTAGTTGAGGCTCTCGGCTTTGCCGCGTTGCTGGGTATCCAGTTCCAGCACCACTTGGTACTGGTTGATCTCGGTCTGGAATTCGTTGATCTGGCGCTGGCCGAACGCGTCGTACAGCGCCTGATCCACATCGGTGGCGGTGAGGCCAAAGCGCGCGGCGGCCTGGCGGTCGATGCTGATGTGGGTGATGCTGCCGCCCAGTTGCAGGTCGTTGGACAGGTCGCGAAACGCCGGGTTGGCGCGCAGTTTTTCGGTGAGGCGCTGGGTCCAGGTATTCAGCGTCGGGCCGTCATTGCTCTTGAGTACATACTGGTACTGGGCGCGGCTGGGGCCGGAGCTCAAGTTGATGTCCTGGCCGGCGCGCAGGTACAGGACGATGCCCGGCACCTTTGCCAGTTTCGGGCGGATACGGTCGATGAACTGGCTGGCGGACACATCGCGGTCGCCGCGGTCTTTCAAGGCGATCCAGAAACGGCCATTGGCGATGGTCTGGTTGCTGCCGGTCACACCCACTGAATGGGAAAACGCTTCCACCGCCGGGTCGGCCTTGACGATCTCGGCCAGGGCTTTGTGCTTGGCGACCATGTCCGGGTAGGACACGTCGGCCGCCGCTTCGCTGGTGCCCAGCACAAAACCGGTGTCTTGCACGGGGAAGAAGCCCTTGGGGATAAACACATAGCCGACCACGGCCAAGGCCAGGGTCACCACGAAAATTGCCGCCATGCTGCGTTGATGGGCCAGGGCACGACGCAGGTTGCGTGCATAGCCGGCCAGCAGTCGCTCGCTGAAACCGGGTTTGTCGTGGGCATGATGAGTGGGCGCGCGCATGAACAGCGCGGCGAGTGTCGGTGCCAACGTCAGCGAGACCACCACCGAAATCAGGATGGTCGAGGTGGCCGTCAGGGCGAACTCCTTGAACAACCGCCCGACCACGCCGCCCATGAACAACAGGGGAATAAACGCTGCCACCAGCGAGAAGCTGATGGACACCACGGTAAAGCCGATTTCACCAGCGCCTTTGATCGCCGCTTCGCGCTTGTCGAGCCCGGCTTCCAAGTGGCGGTGAATGTTTTCCACCACCACGATGGCATCGTCCACCACAAAGCCCACTGCGATGACGATCGCCACCAGCGTGAGGTTGTTCAAGCTGAAGCCCATCAGGTACATCAGCGCAAAGCTGGCGACCAGCGAAACCCCGAGCACACTGGACACAATCATCGTTGCCGACAATTGGCGCAGGAACAGCGCCATCACCGCCACCACCAGCAGGATGGCGATCAGCAACGTCACTTCCACTTCATGCAGGGAGGCGCGGATGGTCTTGGTGCGGTCGGTCAACACGCTGACCTGCACCGACGCTGGCAGCATCGCTTGCAGGCGCGGCAGCTCGGCTTGAATGCGGTCCACGGTCTCGACGATGTTCGCGCCCGGCTGACGCGAAATCACCAGGTTGACCCCGGGTGTGTCGCCGGACCAGGCCTGTACGTAGGCGTTTTCCGAACCGTTGATGACCTTGGCGATATCCCGCAGTTGAACCGGTGCGCCGTCCTTGTAGGACACGATCAGCTGCGCGTAGTCCTCCGGGTGGAACAACTGGTCGTTGGTCGACAGGGTCGACACGCTGTTCTCGCCGTAGATCGCGCCCTTGGCCAGGTTGAGGCTCGATTGCTGGATGGCCAAACGGATATCGGCCAGGGTCAGGCCAATGGCGGCGAGTTTGTCCGGCGATGCTTGGACGCGGATTGCCGGGCGCTGCTGGCCGGTGATGTTGATTTGGCCGACCCCGTCGATCTGGCTGATCTGCCGGGCCAGCAGGGTTTCCACATAGTCGCTCAACTCGGTGCTGGGCATGCTGTTGGAACTGACGCTGAGGATCAGTACTGGGCTGTCCGCCGGGTTGACCTTCTTCCAGGTCGGCAGGCTCGGCATGTCGCTGGGCAGCTTGCCGGACGCGGTGTTGATCGCCGCCTGTACTTCCTGCGCGGCAGTATCGATGCTTTTGTTCAAGGTGAATTGCAGGGTCAGCAAGCTTGAGCCCAGTGCACTGCTGGAGGTCATCTGGGTCATGCCGGGGATGGCGCTGAATTGCACCTCCAACGGCGTGGCCACGGACGAGGCCATGGTGTCCGGGCTGGCGCCGGGCAAGGTGGCAGTGACCTGGATCGTCGGAAATTCCGCTTCCGGCAGTGGGGCGATCGCCAGGCGCGGGAAGGCTATCAGCCCGAGCAGTACCAGGGCAAAGGTCAGCAGCAGGGTGGCGACCGGGTGGTCGACGCACCAGGCTGACGGCGAACGGCTCATGGCTGCACCTTGGCATCGACGGTCTGAATGACTTGCGGCGGCTCCTTGAGTATTTCCACCTGCGCACCCGCCTTGAGCCGTGACTGGCCATCGCTGACCAGCACATCGCCGGCCTGTACGCCCTTGATGATGTTCACGTCGCTGTCCTGGTAGGTGACCTGCACCGGCACCACGTCGACCTTGTCACCGTTGACCCGGTACACAAAATGCGAGTCCAGGCCGCGTTGCACGACGGTCGGTGGCACCACCAAGGCGTTTTTGTCGAGGGCGGTCTGGATCTTGATGGTCACCAGTTGCCCAGGCCACAGGCGCTGCGAGGCATTGTTGAATTCGGCCTTGGCGCGCAGGGTGCCCGTGGTGGAGCTGATCTGATTGTCGATCAGGCTCAGGTGACCTTCGCCGAGCAAGTCGCCGGTCTGGCCATCGGTGTCGGCGCCCAAGTAGGCATCGACGCTGGCTTTTGTGGGCGCCGCGATCAGGCCCTGCAAGGTGGGCAGCATTTGTTGCGGCAGGGAGAACTCGACGGCAATCGGATCGATCTGGGTCACGGAAAACAGGCCCTGGGTATCGGCGGAGCGCAAGAAGTTGCCTTCATCCACGGTGCGAATACCGACGCGTCCGCTGACCGGCGAGCGAATCTGCGTGTAGGAAAGTTGTACCTGAGCTGAATCGATTGCGGCCTGGTTGCCTTGGGCAGTGGCCTTGAGCTGGTTGACCAGGGCTTGTTGCTGGTCATAAGTCTGCTTGGACACGCCGTCGTCGACGCTCAACTCCTTGTAGCGCTTGAGGTTGACCAGCGCCACCTGCAATTGCGCCTGGCTTTCGCCCAGTTGGGCCTTGGCCTGGTCCAGGCTGGCACGGATCGAGCGGTCATCGATGGTCGCCAGCAGGTCACCGGCCTTGACCAGCTGGCCTTCCTTGACCAGTAATTTAGTCAGGATGCCGTCCACTTGCGGGCGAATCACCACACTGTGTAGCGACAACACTGAGCCGATCCCGCTGACAAAGCGCGGAATGTCCTGCTGCGCCACGCTCACCACCCGCACCGGAATCGCGGTGGGTGCCGCCAGTTTGGACTTGGCCGGTCGGGTCAGTGCCCAGGTTGCAACGGCCAACACCACGAGGACCCCCACGATCAGGGCGGTTTTTCGTTGAATGTGCATCGACGGACACCAGAGGCGCAGTTGCACGTTTCAAGCTGCAAGCTGCAAGTTGAGGTTTGGATAAAAGCTTTATAGCGCGGCGACCCGGTCAGGATCGTGACGTCAAACTGACAGCCATGACAGCTAGTGCTTTAAACTTGCCGCTTGAAGCTTACCGCTTGGCCCTCCGGCCCCGCTATACTCGCGCTTTTACACCAATACCCGCGCCGGAGCCCTTATGACTTCCCCGACACAACCCCCTGTTGAAGCGGCCGACCTTGTCGCTCCGGCCAGCGCCGAAGGCGTTGAAAAAGCCGAGATCCCGGCGTTCAAGTTTCCCTTCAAGCCGGGTGAACTGGCTGGGGCCAAGAACGCCGCCCAGCCCTGGTACAAGAATGGAGCCAAAAACGGCCACACCAAGTCCCCGGGCATGGCCCCGCCGGGCACCCGTCGCTCAATGGGTAAACGTTAAGATTAATCGGTTGTAATATTTGGCGGATGTTGCCTACAGCTCCCGTCGATGTTTCTGCTTGTAGGCATGCGACCGTTTCTTGAAAGCTTGCACAGCTTCCGCTCTGCCCTGGTTTCGTATCGGGCCTGAGCGGAGGGTGCTCTTTCCGGAAAAGGACGTTTCCTGTGGCCCTGATACACCTTTGTGTAGCGCTTGTCCTATTGCTCGCAGTGGATGCCGTCGCAGGCATTGATCAACCACGGCGCGAAATCCGTTTTGCGGTTGCCGCATTGTTCCCTCCCTTCCAGAGTCGCGATCCGCAAGGGCAACTGGTCGGCATGCACATCGAGCTCGGTAATGCCCTGTGCCAGCAATTGAATGTGCGCTGTACCTGGATCGATCAGGTGCTGGTCGAAAACTTCAACGACCTTGACGCCCGGAAATTCGATGCAATTATGGGCATTGCCTCCACACCTCAGCGGCGCCGCCGGGTGAGTTTCACCGATAACCTCTACCCGTTCACCACGCGCCTCGTTGCGCACCGGTCCTCGGGCCTCATGCCGACTACAACGTCACTCAAAGGCAAGCGTGTCGGCGTTTTGCTAGGGAGTAATCGCGAAGCCTTTGCCTTGTCTCAGTGGGCTCGCGAAGGTGTGATCATCAGGAGTTTTTGGCTCAACGACGAACTGGTCCGTAGCCTAGTGGCAGGCCATATCGATGCGACACTGCAGGGCTCCGTGGAAATCCGCAACGTACTGCTCGACACCGCTGCCGGCGCAGATTTCGACTTCCTGGGCCCTGCTGTTTCCGCTGAGCTACTGGGCGACGGCATCGCGATCGCATTGCGTAACACGGACACTGCGTTGCGTACTGAACTCAACCGCGCCCTCGAACAGCTCAAGCACAATGGTGAGTACCAACGGATCCTTGCGCCTTATCGATTGGACCCACAATGATGGCCAATTAATTGCGCGGAACATGAGCTGGATCAGTATTTGCCCCTCCGGTGCGCTTAGAGTCGACGCCCTGCCGACTCCTCCAACAATCACGAGCGCGCTTCTCCATGAAGATCAATCTGCCGGTCACCGGTCGGAATGTGGACTTTGCTCCCGACGCCAATATCCTTTCGACCACCGACCTGACCAGCGCGATTACCTACGCCAACCAGGACTTTATCCACATCAGCGGTTACAGCCATGACGAGCTGCTGGGCATGCCGCATAACGTCCTGCGCCATCCGGATATGCCGTCCGAGGCGTTTGCCCATATGTGGCAAACCCTAAAGGGCGGGCGTTCGTGGATGGGCATGGTGAAAAACCGTTGCAAGAACGGCGATCACTATTGGGTCAGCGCCTATGCCACGCCGGTGACCCGCGACGGAGCGACGGTGGAGTATCAATCGGTGCGTACCAAGCCGGATGCCCGCAGGATTACCCTGGCAGAGCAGGCCTACGCGCGCTTGCGAGCCGGCAAGCGTGCGACGGGGCCGGCCATCGGCATAGGCACGAAACTGGTGGTTTGGGTCGCCGTCACCTGTGGTGCGACCTTGGCATCGGGTCTTGGCCTGGCGGAATACGTGTTGGCCTGGCAATTACTCGCGCTTCTGGCGGGATCTGCGGTTGGGGCTATGGGTGTGCGGGCGATCTTGCGGCCCCTGGCCCAGTTGCAAGAACGGGCGCGCCGCATCGCCGACAATCCCCTGAGCCAGGCGATCTATACCGGACGTCGTGACGAGTGCGGGCAGATCGAGTTTGCCCTGCACATGCTCGAAGCCCAGGTGGGCGCCGTGGTGGGCCGTATCGGCGATGCCTCTCAGCGCTTGTCCGGCCATGCCGCGCAATTGGTGCGGCACCTCGACAGCAGCCACGCCAGTAGCCTGGGTCAGCAAACCCAGACCGACCAAGTGGCGGCGGCGATCCACCAGATGGCCGCCAGCGTGGCCGAAATGGCCAACCACGCGCAGCAGGCGTCCAAGGCTGCCGACCAGGCTGGCAGCGAAACCCGCGAAGGCCATCAGCGTGTGGATCAAAGCCGTGATGCGGTGTTGCGCCTGTCCCAGGAATTGGCGCGTGCCACTGAGGTGATCCACCAGTTGGAAAGCCACAGCGGCGAGATCAGCGGCGTGCTGGAGGTGATCCGCACGATTGCCGAGCAGACCAACTTGCTGGCGCTGAATGCTGCTATCGAAGCGGCGCGTGCGGGTGAGCAGGGGCGCGGGTTTGCCGTGGTGGCGGATGAAGTGCGCGGACTGGCGCAGCGCACGCAGCAATCGACCGATGAAATCCAGCGCATGATCAGCACCCTGCAAGGCGGCGCCCGTGATGCGGTGCAGGCCATGGCCCAGAGTAGCGAGCACGTCGAAGCCAGCGTCGAACAAGCACTACGTGCCGCCGCCGCGCTGGATGGCATCAGCCAGCGCGTCACGCAAATCACCGCCATGAGCCAGCAGATCGCAACGGCTGTGGAAGAACAGAGCGTGGTGAGTGAAGACATCAACCGCAATATCGTCGGCATTCGGGACGCCGGGGAGGCCACCGTCAGCGCCGGGCAGCAAAGCCAGCTCAGCTCAAACGATGTGGCGGCGTTGGCGGAGGATCTGCGTCAATTGGCGAGAGAATTCTGGTCTAAGCCGCGCGTAACGGGATAAACGCATAGTTGGCCGGCACTTCGGTGGCAATCTGCGCCCCGGCATCCAGCACCTGCTCGGCGATGTCCAGCCCCGACACATGGAACACCCATTCATTGGCCACGGACGGCTGACTCACCGCCAACTCAATCGCCTGGGCGAATGCGCCCATGTCCGGCAAGTAAGCGGTAAAGCCATCACCCTTGAGCGCCGTGGTGCGAATGCCCAGCAAGGCACACACCGCTTCCTTGGTCTGCACATCGTCGCGGTCGGCCTGGCGCGAGCGGCGGATCAGTTCAGCCAGGTCCTGGTCCATCAGCTCACCGCCGACGATCAGCGTCGGGCCCTGTTCCCAGGATTCCGGCGGGCAATCCTTGGCGGCGGGGTTCAGCGGGATATGCGGGTTGATCTCCATCGGATAGATGCGGCACACCAACGGGCGACGTTCATAGATGCGGCACCGGTTGTCTTCGTCAAGATTCCGGCAGCGCCCGGCGTTGTAGGCGGCAAAGGTGATTGCCACAAACGCCTCGGTACTGCCGCTGGGCACCACTACCGAACGGCGCTCGGCATGTTCGCGTTGCTGCTGGGGCAGCCCCAGGCCGTTGACCAGGAAACCTTCCGCCAGAACGATGACGTTACCGCCGTCCGCCGCCCACATCCGGGCTTCTTCGAGGGTCAGGGGCACGTGGTGGTCGGAGCAGCATTTGCCGCAACCGACGCAGGAAAATTGAGTATTCATGGCGGATCTGTCACCAGGCTAGGTCAGAGGGCACGCAAGAACGGTGACGGGTTTTTACCTCTGTTCACCGATTCGCTCTCTGGAAGCAAGTAACACGCCAGTGCGTATCAGTCCTGAGCGACTACGTCGCGTAGGACAAATTTCATCCCCGCACTTTCATACAGCTGGCGAGCTCGCCCATTGCTCTCCAGCACCTTGAGGTCCACATAGGGTTCGCCGCGTTGCTTGAACGCCTGGAAGCTGTGCAGCAACAAGGCACGCCCCAGCCCTTGGCCTTGGGCGCAAGGATGAATGGAAAGGTTCTTGATAAAGGCGCTGGTCCAGCACTGGGCCACGCCGAGAATGCCGTCGCCGTTGCTGACCACCAGGCACAGCGTGGGATCGAACTCGGCATCGGTGGTGAACTGCTGCTGCCAGGTTTCCAGGTTGGGAACGCGACCGCCACCCTGATCCTGGGTCAGGCGCAATACGGCGTGAATCGCCGGGGCCAAGTCGTCACGGTAATGATCCAACTGCGTGCCCACCGGCCACTGCGGGGCGGGCAGGCTGCCGATAAGGTCGCGGCGCAGCAGTTGGAAATAATCGCTCACAGGCCTTTTTGCGCCACCGTTTGCGCGGCCACCACCAGGCACTTGGTCAGCTCCGGCGAAGAGAATTTGGTGAGCACTGCGTCGGCGCCGGCCAGCCGGGCTTTTTCGCTGTTCATCGCGCTGTCCAGGGAGGTGTGCAGCAGTACATAGAGGTGCTGGAAATCCGGGGTTTCGCGCAGGGTGCGGGTCAGGGCGTAGCCGTCCATTTCCGACATTTCGATGTCCGACACCACCACATTGATCTGCTCAACCGTGCCTTGCAGCTCCAGCAGCACGTCGATGGCTTCCTTGGCACTACGCGCGGTGTGGCAGGTGAGGCCAAGGTTACGCAGAGTGTGCACGGATTGCTGCAGGGCGACCTGACTGTCGTCCACCACCAGGATGCGTGCATTGCCGAGCACTTCGGCCTCTTCCATGGTCAGGTCGGTCGGCGCCGCTTCGATCGGTGCCGGGGCGATGCCGTGGATGACTTTCTCGATGTCCAGCACCTGCACCAGGCCGCCTTCCACCTGGGTGACCCCGGTGATGAACGCGCGGTTGCCCCCGGAGCCGTAGGGCGGTGGGCGAATGTCGGTGGTCAGGCAATGCACGATCTTGCTCACGGCTTGCACATGCAGGCCCTGCTTGGAGCGGCTCACGTCGGTGACGATCAGGCAGCCGCCATCAGGGTCCGCCAGGGGCATTTCGCCGAGGGCGCGGCTCAGGTCGATCACCGCCAGCGAGTTGCCGCGCAGAGTGGCGATGCCTTTGACGTGGGGGTGAGACTCCGGCAGCTTGGTTAGCGGCGGGCAGGGAATGATTTCGCTGACTTTCAGCAGGTTGATCGCCATCAGCTTGCCGCTGCGCAAGGTAAAGAGCAGAAGCGAGAGTGAGTCTGCGCGGGCTTTGGTGGTGGACATAAAAACCTTCTGTGGATCAGGGATGACGATCTTCTATGGAAGGTTATCGACCTGTGCACCCAAAACTGTAGGAGCGCCGGCGATGAAGCCCGCACGATCGCCATCGCCGGCAAGCCGGGCTCCTACAGAGGATAAGCGGGTGTCAGCCCTTCCACACCTGGGGGTTCACCAGGTCCTGCGGACGTTGGCCCAGCAGGGCGCTGCGCAGGTTGTCCAGGGCGCGGTTGGCCATGGCTTCGCGAGTTTCGTTCGTGGCCGAACCGATGTGCGGCAAGGTCACGGCATTGTTCAGTTGGAACAGCGGCGACTCGGCCAGTGGTTCCTGCTCATATACATCCAGCCCGGCGCCACGGATGCGCTGGTTTTGCAGGGCTTCGATCAGCGCCGGTTCGTCGACCACCGGGCCACGGGAGATGTTGATCAGGATCGCACTGGACTTCATCAACCCTAGTTCGCGGGTGCTGATCAGATGACGGGTCTTGTCGCTCAACGGCACCACCAGGCACACGAAATCTGCCTCGGCCAGCAGCTCATCCAGGCTGCGAAATTGCGCGCCCAGCTCCTGCTCCAGTGCCGGCTTGCGGCTGTTGCCGCTGTACAGGATCGGCATGTTGAAACCCAGGCGCCCTCGCCGGGCCACGGCCGCGCCGATGTTGCCCATGCCGACGATGCCGAGTGTTTTGCCATGTACATCGCAACCAAACAACGGCGCGCCGACGCTGGCTTTCCATTGGCCGGCCTTTGTCCAGGCGTCCAGCTCGGCCACCCGACGGGCGCTGCTCATGAGCAAAGCAAAGGCCAGGTCGGCGGTGCTTTCGGTGAGCACGTCGGGGGTGTTGGTGAGCATGATCCCGCGTTCGTTGAAGTACGCCACATCGTAGTTGTCATAGCCCACTGACACGCTGGACACCACTTCCAGCTTGCTCGCGCCCTGCAACTGCTCGCGCCCCAGCTTACGGCCCACGCCGATCAGGCCGTGGGCGTGGGGCAGGGCTTCATTGAATTGAGCGTTGATGTCGCCCAGCTTGGGGTTGGGCGCGATCACCTCGAAGTCCTGTTGCAGGCGTTCGATCATTTCCGGGGTGACGCGGCTGAAGGCGAGGACAGTCTTTTTCATTGCAGGCGGGCTCATCGACTACGGAAGAATGCCAAGCACGCTAACATTCCTGCTGCCGCTTGTCAGTTGGCCATCCGCGCGCCGCTGAGGCTGCCACTCAACTCATACGCCACCAGTTCCGCCTGGTGCGCTGCCAGAATCTCCGGCAGCGAGCCGCGCAGGTATTCCACCCAGGTTTTGATCTTCGCATCCAGGTATTGGCGCGACGGGTAGATGGCGTACAGGTTCAGTTCCTGGGAACGGTAGTTGGGCATCACTCGCACCAGGGTGCCGTTGCGCAGGCCTTCGATGGCCGCGTACACAGGCAACAGGCCGACGCCCATGCCGCTGGTGATCGCGGTTTTCATCGCATCGGCCGAGTTCACCAGGAACGGCGAGGTGTTGATCGCCACGCTTTCCTGGCCTTCTGGGCCGTTGAAGGTCCATTTATCCAACTGGATCACCGGGCTGACCAGGCGCAGGCAGGCGTGGTTGAGCAAGTCCTGTGGGCGCTGCGCGCAACCTTTGGCCTTGACGTAATCCGGCGAGGCGCAGGCGATGCTGTAGGTGATGCCCAGGCGCTGGGACACGAAGCCTGAGTCCGGTAGCTCGCTGGCCAGCACGATGGACACGTCGTAGCCCTCATCGAGCAGGTCCGGCACGCGGTTGGCCAGGGTCAGGTCGAAGGTCACGTCCGGGTGGGTACGGCGGTAGCGCGCAATCGCATCGATGACGAAGTGCTGGCCGATACCGGTCATGGTGTGCACTTTCAACTGCCCCGCGGGGCGCGCGTGGGCGTCGCTGGCTTCGGCCTCGGCTTCCTCGACATAGGCCAGGATCTGTTCGCAGCGCAGCAGATAGCGTTTACCGGCCTCGGTCAGCGCGATGCGTCGGGTGGTGCGGTTGAGCAAGCGGGTTTGCAGATGGGCCTCAAGGTTGGAGACCGCGCGCGACACATTGGCCGTGGTGGTATCCAGTTGCACGGCGGCGGCGGTGAAGCTGCCGGCTTCGGCCACGCAACTGAAGGCGCGCATGTTTTGCAAAGTGTCCATGGAGTGTTCTCAGGGGAGATAACAAATTGTGACAGAAAGTTACGCCGTCCAGTGATCCCTACCAACGGATTATCGCCTGAACGGTAACAAAGATTCACAGGAATACCAGCTTATCGTCGTTCATGCCGCCGCCTAGAATTGCGCCACCTTTCCCGCTCCACCCTCTCAGGAATACGCTTGCCGTGCCGCGTCGCATCAGCAGAGAGCTTAAGACTCTCAGTGTTTGGGCTTTATCGTTAGCAATCAGCGGCTGCATCGGAACCGGAGGAATCGCCCCACAAGGCCAGTCTCTCGACGCCAACCACCTGGCTACCGACGAAGCCATCCAGAGCGCCGCCCAGGACGCCCGCTGGCCCACCGAGCAATGGTGGCAAGCCTACGGCGACCCGCAACTGAACCGCTGGGTCGACTTGGCCACGCAGCATAGCCCGAGCCTGGCCATGGCCGCCGCGCGAGTGCGTGAGGCGCGGGCCATGGTCGGGATTGCCGAGTCGGCCGAGTCGCTGCAGATCAACAGCGACACCACCCTCAAGCGCCACAACTGGCCGAAGGATCAGTTCTATGGTCCTGGCGAGCTGAGCGGAGCCAACACCTGGGACAACAATGCCTCCCTGGGCCTGAGCTACGCCCTCGACTTGTGGGGCCGCGAAAGCAATGCCACCGAACGTGCCGTCGACCTGGCGCACATGAGCGCCGCCGAAGCGCGCCAGGCTCAACTCGAATTGCAGAACAACGTGGTGCGCGCCTATATCCAGTTGTCGTTGCATTACGCCAACCGCGATATCGTCGCGGCAACCCTGGCGCAACAGCAGCAGATCCTCGACCTGGCCAACAAGCGCTTGAACGCTGGGATCGGCACCCACTTCGATGTCAGCCAGGCCGAAACCCCATTGCCGGAAACCCATCGGCAACTGGACGCCCTCGACGAAGAGATCGCCCTGAGCCGTAACCAGTTGGCGGCCCTGGCGGGCAAAGGCCCGGGGGAAGGCGCGCGGTTGCAACGCCCGAGCCTGTCCCTGGGCGCGCCGTTGAAGTTGCCGTCGAGCCTGCCCGCGCAGTTGCTCGGTCAACGCCCGGACGTGGTCGCCAGCCGCTGGCAAGTCGCGGCCCAGGCCCGTGGCATCGATGTGGCCCACGCCGGTTTCTACCCCAACGTCGATCTGGTCGGCAGCCTCGGCTACATGGCCACCGGTGGCGGCATGCTGGAATTCCTGGCGGGCAAGAAATTCAACTACACCGTGGGACCTGCGATCACCTTGCCGATCTTCGACGGCGGCCGCCTGCGTGCGGAACTGGGCGAAGCCAGCGCCGGTTATGACATCGCCGTCGCCCAGTACAACCAGACCCTGGTCAATGCGCTCAAGGGCATCAGCGACCAACTGATCCGCCGCGAATCGATGGACAAGCAAGCCGCCTTCGCCGCGCAGTCGGTGGCCTCGGCGCAGAAGACCTACGACATCGCGATGATCGCCTATCAACGTGGCCTCACCGATTACCTGAATGTCCTGAATGCGCAGACCTTGCTGTTTCATCAGCAACAGATCGAGCAACAGGTACAAGCGGCTCGCCTGAGCGCCCACGCCGAACTGGTGACGGCCCTGGGCGGCGGCCTCGGCGCCGGCGACGATGTGCCGCAAGACGCCAAGACCCTCCCGAGCAAGACCCCGGCGGCGCTGGCCGTGTTTGATCACTGAGTAGGATCTGATGACTCCCTTGCCTGCACCGCTGCGCTGGCTGCATTCCCTTGAGTGGCGCCGTGGCTTTTTCGACTGGGCACGCAGCGACGGCGTGACCTGGGTGTATATCTTCAAGGTGCTGATCGCCGCGTTCCTCACGCTGTGGCTGGCCATGCACCTGGAACTGCCGCAACCGCGCACGGCGATGATTACGGTATTTATCGTGATGCAGCCGCAAAGCGGTCAGGTGTTCGCCAAGAGTTTCTATCGCTTCCTCGGCACCCTGGCGGGGTCGGCGGTGATGGTGGTGTTGATTGCCCTGTTTGCGCAGAACACCGAGTTGTTCCTTGGCGCACTGGCGATCTGGGTGGGCATCTGCACCGCTGGCGCGACGCGCAATCGCAACTTCCGCGCGTACGGGTTTGTACTTGCCGGCTACACGGCGGCGATGGTCGGTTTGCCGGCCCTGGCGCATCCGGACGGCGCTTTCATGGCGGCGGTGTGGCGGGTGCTGGAAATTTCCCTGGGGATTCTGTGTTCCACCCTGGTCAGCGCCGCGATCCTGCCGCAAACCTCCAGCGCCGCCATGCGCAACGCGTTGTACCAGCGCTTTGGCGTGTTTGCGCTGTTCGTCACCGATGGCCTGCGTGGGCGCAGCCAGCGCGAAGGTTTCGAGGCCAGCAATGTGCGTTTTATCGCCGAAGCGGTGGGCCTGGAAGGGCTGCGCAGTGTGACGGTGTTTGAAGACCCACACATGCGTCGGCGCAACGGCCGGCTCAGTCGCCTCAACAGCGAATTCATGAGCATCACCACACGCTTCAATGCCTTGCACCAGTTGCTGGAGCGCTTGCGCACCGATGAAGCGGACCATGTGGTCGCGGCTATCAAGCCTGGGCTGCAAGACCTTGCTGAAGTGCTCGACGGCTTCTCCGGCCGTGCGCTCACCAGCCCGGACGCGGCACGCTTGGTCAGCCAGCTCAGCGCTTACAAGGACGGCCTGCCCGCCAAGGTCCGCAGCTTGCGGGCGGCTTTCCAGGAAGAGAACCCCAGTGAAGCCGAACAACTGGATTTCCACACCGCCTACGAGCTTCTTTACCGTTTTGTCGACGACCTGCATAACTACGCGCAAACCCACGCTTCCCTGGCGGATCACAGCCATGCGCGCGAGCAGTGGGACGAAACCTTCATCCCCAAGACCAACTGGCTGGCCTGCGCCGCCTCGGGAATTCGCGCGTCATTCATCCTGATCGTATTAGGCAGCTATTGGGTGGCTACCGCCTGGCCCAGCGGCGCGACCATGACCCTGATCGCCGCTGCTACCGTGGGCTTGTCCGCCGCCACGCCGAACCCAAAACGCATGGCGTTCCAGATGGCGTGCGGCACCTTGATCGGGGCCTTAGTGGGCTTTGTCGAAATGTTCTTCGTGTTCCCCTGGATCGACGGTTTCCCGCTGCTGTGCGTGATGCTTGCGCCGGTGATCATCTTTGGCGCATTCCTCGCTTCGCGCCCGCAATACGCGGGTGTCGGCGTGGGGCTGCTGATCTTCTTCAGCACCGGCTCGGTGCCGGACAACCTGACGATCTACAACCCCTACACCTTCATCAACGACTACATCGCCATGGTCATCGGCATGCTGGTGTGCGCGGCGGCGGGGGCGATCATCCTGCCGCCCAACAGCCGCTGGCTGTGGCGCCGGTTGGAGCAGGACCTGCGCGAGCAAGTGGTATACGCGATCAGCGGCAAGCTCAAGGGCCTGGCGTCGAGTTTCGAAAGCCGTACCCGCGACCTGCTGCACCAGGCCTACGGCCTCGCGGTCGGCCAGCCGCAAGTACAGCGCGACCTGTTGCGCTGGATGTTCGTGGTGCTGGAAGTCGGCCACGCGATCATCGAGTTGCGCAAGGAGCAGGCGATTCTGCCGGTGCATCCGGCCTATGCCGAGTCCCAGCCGTGGCGCCAGGCCATCCGCGTGATGGGCCGCTCGCTGGTGCGGCTGTTCCTGCAACCCAGCGCGAGCAACCTGGAGCGCGGCCTGATCGCCGTCGACCATGCGATCAGCCGCGTGCAGGCCACCGATGAACCCTTCGCCCCGCACTTCGACACCTCGGCCCTGCGCCGGGTGAAAAGCTACCTGCACTTTATCCGCACCTCGTTGCTGGACCCGCAATCGCCGCTGGCCGCCCTTAAAGGATCCCCGCATGCCCCGTGAAATCGCCTTCCATGGCGTGTACATGCCAACCATGACCCTGATGTTCCTGATCGCGGCCGTGTTGGCCTGGGCGCTTGATCGCTTCCTGGCCGGGTTCGACCTGTACCGTTTTTTCTGGCACCCGGCGTTGCTGCGCCTGAGCCTGTTTGTTTGCCTGTTCGGCGCCCTGGCGCTGACCGTCTACCGTTGAGAATGCCCCGATGAAAAAGTTTTTCAGCCTGCTCGCGACCTTGCTGGTACTGGCCTTGGCCATCTGGATTGGCCGCACGTTGTGGGTGCACTACATGGAAACCCCGTGGACCCGCGACGGGCGTGTGCGTGCCGATATCATCAACGTCGCCGCCGACGTCACCGGCGAAGTGGTCGACGTGCCGGTGCGTGACAACCAGTTGGTCAAAAAGGGCGACCTGTTGATGCAGATCGACCCCGAGCACTACCGCATTGCGGTCAAACAGGCGCAATCGCTGGTGGCGTCGCGCAAAGCCACCTGGGAAATGCGCAAGGTCAACGCCCATCGCCGTGCCGACCTTGATGCCCTGGTGATCTCCAGGGAAAACCGCGACGACGCCAGCAACATCGCCGACTCGGCGCTGGCCGACTACCAACACGCGCTGGCGCAACTGGAGGCGGCCGAACTCAATTTGAAACGCACGCAGGTGGTGGCGGCGGTGGATGGTTATGTCACCAATCTGAACGTGCATCGCGGTGACTACGCCCGCATCGGCGAAGCCAAGATGGCCGTGGTGGATATGAACTCGTTCTGGGTTTATGGCTTCTTCGAAGAAACCAAGCTGCCCCACGTCAAGGTCGGTGATAAAGCCGATATGCAATTGATGAGTGGCGAGACCTTGAAGGGGCATGTGGAAAGCATCTCGCGAGGCATCTACGACCGCGACAACCCCGAAAGCCGCGAACTGATTGCCGATGTGAACCCGACCTTCAACTGGGTGCGCCTGGCCCAGCGGGTGCCGGTACGGATTCATATCGATGAGGTACCGGAAGGGGTGTTGTTGGCGGCGGGGATTACCTGCACCGTCATCGTCAACCCATAATCCTGCAGGAACTGGCGTTATGCCTTGATGAAGGTTTCATGCAAATGGCGCCACAGCAGCGCGCCACTGGCCTGCTTCTCGAACACCACCGTGGCACGGCGGTCCGTCTGTGTACCGCTGTCATCGATCTGATGCTCGCGATAGGTCACCGTGGCGCCACGTGCATGGCGTTCGATGCCGGCCATCTCGCTCAAGGTGATTTTCAATCCCGGGCGCATGCCGCCCAAGCGCGTGAACAGGGCATTGACCCCGGCCGCATTCACCCGTGCACCGGTCGCCGGGGCAACCATGCTGAGTTCCGGGGAGAAGCGCGCGAGCAGGTTCTGCAAGGTGCCTTCGGGCGCAACGCCGGCAAACCATTGTTCGATCTCGACGTGGGTCTGGATCACTTCTTCAAAAAAATCGCTGTAGTCGATCATGGGCGAGGCTCGCTGGCAGGGTGAAGCAGTGCGCGTATTCGGGACGTATCCAGACGCAGCACCGCAAAAAGAGGCAGCAGGGTCAGGGCTGCCGCCATCGTGAAGGTTATGGCGAAGGAATCCAAGGCCGACAGTAATGCACTTAGCGCCGCTGCGCCCAGGCAGAAGCTCAGTTGTCGGTTGATGTTCCACAGGGCGCTGGCGTGGCCCATGCGTTCGGCGGGAATATCGAGAAAGGCCAGGGTCTGCGCGGTACTGCTGCACAGGCTGCCTCCCAACCCCATCAACAAATAGGCTGGAATGATCAGTGCAGGGCCATTCAGCAACAGGATGCCCAGGCATTGCAGCAGCATGCCCGCCAACAACAATGGCTTCGGACCACAGCGGTTGAACAGTTTTTTGCTGAGCAAAATCGCCAGTGCCGACGCCAGTGCCCACGGCAGCATCAAGGCGCCGGTCTGTGTGGCGTCGTACCCGAGGCCGCGAAGATAGAGTATGGCGATGAGGCTGGTACCGATGAACACGCCGGGGATGCACAGGTAGATCAGCATCGCGGTGCGCAGCATTGGGCTGCGTATCTGTTGGAAAATACTGCCCACGTCCAGTGGCACACGACGGCTCGACGGCCTGTCAGGTTTTATCCACAGCACGGTCAGCAGCAGGGTCATCAACGCCAGGGGCAGATTGGCGTAGAAGATCCAGCGCCACGACACGTTGTCGACAATCAAACCACCCAGCGCCGGCGACAGCGCCGGTACCAGCAATGCCACCGACATCACTCGCGCTGTCAGTTGGCTGCGTTCAGCCGCCGGGAAATGCCGGTAAGCCATGGCCTGCCCGACGGGAATCAGCAAGCCACCGCCCAGCCCTTGCAGGGCACGCCAGCCGATCAGTGTTTCAATCGAACTCGCCTGGCCCACCATCACCGATGCCCCGGCGAACAGCAACAGGCTTGCCGCGATCAGAGTTCGCTCCCCCATCACCGCAGCCAACCAGACACTGAGCGGAATGATCACGGTCAGGCCGAGCAGGTAGGCGTTGCTGATCCATGCCAGTTGCGTGACCGAGGCATGCAGTTCGTGGCCGATATCCGGGTAGGCGACCGTGGCGACAAACATGTTCACCAGGTCCAGGGCAAAACCCAATAAAAAGATCCAGGCGACTTTCGAGCGGTAGGTCATGAGTGCGATCCAGCGAGTGAAGCGGGCAGGGTAGGTGGGTCGTGCTGTTTGGGATACGTTGGTTTGCCTGTTACTTTGTCAAAAATATTTTGACAAAGGAGGGCGCCGCCGATGGTCAGCCTGGACCGATTCGACACCTTCAAGGCCGTGGTCGAGGCCGGCTCTCTCACCGCTGCCGCTGACCTGCTGGGCCAGACTCGCGCCGTGGTCAGCTTCAACCTCAAGCGTCTGGAAGCAGAACTGGGCGTCACTCTGCTGACCCGCAACACCCGTCAACTGGCGCTGACCGATGCCGGCGAGCGCTTCTACCTGCGCTGCACACGCATGCTCGAAGAGGCGCGATTGGCGGTGGAGGAGGCGCGCTCGGAGCATGCCCAACTCAAAGGCACGTTGCGCATCACTACCACCGTGGAATACGCATTGGCCGTGGTTGCCCCGGCGGTCGAAGCCTTCCGCCGCCTGCACCCGGACCTGGACATACACTTATCCACATCCTCCACTCACGCGGACCTGATCTCCGAGCGTTTCGACGTGGCGATTCGGTTGGGACGCTTGCTGGACTCCAATCACCGCGCGGTGCAGTTGTCGACGTTCGAGGTGTTCGCCGTGGCGGCACCACAGTTTGGAGGGGTTGATACGCTGGATGACTTGGAACAGTTGCCCAAGCTGGGACATAGCCGATTGACGGAGTTGAGCGTGACCGATCCACAAGCCGGCGAACATTCTTATCGCCCCGGCCATGCGTCGCTAGTCGCCGACAGCGCAGCCGTTCTCCAAGCCTTCGCCGTGCGTGGGCACGGTGTGGCGGTGTTGCCGCAATGGCTGGTGCAGGATGACCTGGACGCCGGACGATTAGTGCGCCTGTTGCCGGACCATCGCTTTGCCCCGCAAGGGATCTACGCGATGTATCCGGACACCCGACATTTGCCCCTGAAGGTGCGGGCGTTCATTGACTTTATGAAGGGTTAGAGCGAACCGGCCAGCCCGAAGCGTTTCTTCAACACCTTCTCCAGCAACCCTTTGGGCAACAACGCCGCCATCAACGGTAACGCGCGGCTCCCATTGCCCGAGCGCAGCAGGCGGGGCGGTTGTGGTTGTTGCACAGCTTTCAATACATCCGCCGCAAACACATTGGCTGGCGTCGGCTTGTCCTGGGAAGCCTGGCTGCGCGCACGGATGCCGTCGCGCAACGGCCACCATGGCGATTGTTCATTGATCAACAGTTCGGCCTGGGCGCCGGCGTTTTTCGCAAAACGGGTGTTGATGGCGCCGGGTTGCACTTCCATGACCTGCACGCCAAACGGCGCCAGTTCCATGCGCAGCGCGTCGCTCAAGGCATGAACGGCGGCTTTTGACGCGCAATAGGCCCCCGCAAACGGCGTTACCAGCACACCGGAAACACTGCCGATATTCACCACCAATCCCTTGCTGCGCCGCAGGGCCGGGAACAGCGCCTGGGTCACACCGACGATGGAAAACACATTGGTCTCGAATTGGCGTTGCATCGCCTCGGTGCCGCCGTCGAGCAACGGCCCCATGGCGCCATAACCGGCGTTGTTGACCAGTACATCCAATTCGCCCAGTTGTTCGGCCAGCTGTTGCAAAGCGGCGCTGTCGTTGACGTCCAGTTCGACGGCATTAAAGCCGGCAGCGGCGAGGGCGGCGACGTCTTCCGGGCGGCGGGCGCTGGCCCACACCGTGTAGCCGGCGGCTTTGAATGCGTCCGCCAGGGCACGGCCGATGCCGCTGGAACAACCGGTGATCAGTACGTTGGGCATGGATCAATCCTTTGTCAGTCCGAAAAACTGCCTTGCAGGTGCTCGGCGCGAAATTCCAGGGTTTGCGGGCGGTAGCCGGGGCGCAGAGGCGGAGTGGGCAGGCAGTCGTCCCACGTGGCGCCGGCTTGCAACTCACCGGGCCCGCGATAGCGTGGTGCGGCATAGACGTTGTCCGCGAGGTTCACCGTATCGCCCGGTGCGTAGGCGGCGACGCGCCAACGCAGTTCGGTGAGCGGCACATCGTTGCCATTGTTCAGCGTCAGTTTGAGCGGTCGGTCGGTGGGGCATTCGTCGGCAGCATAGGTGATGCGCAGCTCCAGGCGGGCCAGTTGCGAGGCTTCCCGGCTGTCCAGCCACACCACCCAGATCGCGACGAAACCCAAGCCCACGGCGGCCGCAAGGGATACGGGCAGTGCCTTGGCGGGGTAGCGCAGCAACAGGATCAGCCAGGTGATGATCAGTAGAACGCCGAAAAACATGGAGACCACCTCAAGTAGGGAATGAGCATCCTAACTTAAGCGTAGGTGGGATTGATCACCACGGCCCCAAAGAAAAAGCCCCCGCCCAACCGGCTGCGGATAGGGGACGCAGTCGGCTGGACGGGGGCTTCTTGTACGACTGTTTTACTGCGCGATAGTTTTCACCGAAACACCACGTTCAACCGGCGTCGAGCGACCGTAGATATCTTCAAAGCGCTCGATGTCGTCTTCACCCAGGTAGCTGCCCGATTGCACTTCGATGATCTCCAACGGGATCTTGCCCGGGTTGCGCAGGCGGTGCACCGAGGCGATCGGGATGTAGGTGGACTGGTTCTCAGTGAGCAGGAACACGTTCTCGTCACAAGTCACTTCGGCAGTACCGCTGACCACGATCCAGTGTTCGGCACGGTGGTGGTGCATCTGCAGCGACAGGCACGCGCCCGGCTTGACCGAGATGTGCTTGACCTGGAAACGCCCGCCCATGTCCACCGAGTCGTAGGAGCCCCACGGACGATAGACTTCGCAGTGGTTCTGGGTTTCGCTGCGGCCCTGGTCGTTCAGGGTGTTGACCATCTGCTTGACGCCCTGGACCTTGTCCTTGTGGGCAATCATCATCGCGTCCTTGGTTTCCACCACCACGATGTTATCCAGGCCGATCACCGACACCAGTTTGCCGTTGCCATGGATCATGCAGTTGCGGCTGTCCTGGATCACCACGTCGCCTTTGCTCACGTTGCCGTGCACGTCTTTGTCGTTGACGGCCCACAGCGATGCCCAGCAACCCACGTCGCTCCAACCGGCACTCAGCGGCACCACGCAGGCGCGCTGGGTTTTTTCCATCACGGCGTAGTCAATGGAATTGTCCGGGCAGCAGGCGAAGGTGGCTTCGTCGAAGGTCACGGTGTCGGCGGTCTGTTCGCTGCGCTCAAGCGTCAGCAGGCAGGTGTCGTAGATGTCCGGATCGTGCTTTTTCAGCTCTTCGAGGAAGCGGCTGGCGCGGAACAGGAACATGCCGCTGTTCCAGAAATACCCGCCGCTTTTGACGAACTCGACGGCGCGTTTTTCATTGGGTTTTTCCACGAACTGCTCGACGCGGCTCACGCCCTCGGGCAGCAGCGAATCGTTAGTAGACTTGATGTAGCCATAACCGGTTTCCGGACGGGTCGCCGGTACGCCGAACAGCACCATCTCGCCACGCTCGGCGGCCACGGTGGCCAGGGCCAGCGCACGTTGCAGGGCTTTCTGGTCGTCGATTACGTGGTCGGCGGGCAGCACCAGCATCAGTTCGTCGCGCCCCTCATTGACCAGCATCATCGCGGTGAGGGCCACGGCCGGCGCGGTGTTGCGGCCGAACGGCTCCATCAGGATGCGCTGGCTTTCCAGCTTGCGGGCGGCCAGTTGCTCGTTGACGATAAAGCGGTGGTCCTTGTTGCAGACCACGATTGGAGCGTCCATACCTTCAAACACCAGGCGTTCCAGGGTTTGCTGGAACAGTGTGTGTTCACCGGTCAGAGCCAGGAATTGTTTAGGGAACTGTTTACGGGAAAGCGGCCAAAGACGTGAGCCGCTACCACCGGAAAGGATGACTGGAATCATGGGTGTTTCTCCTTGAATCGATTTGGGTCAGAGCTACGAAGGTTTGTCGTTTCACTCTTGTTTTTGTCTCGGTCCGACCGGACTCCTCGGTCCCTGTGGGAGCCGGGCTTGCCCGCGATGCAGACGACTCGGTTTGTCAGGTACACCGAGGTGATGCCATCGCAGGCAAGCCAGCTCCCACAGGGGAGCGGAGCCAGGTCGAAAATCTAATTAGCGGGTCGATACAGGGCGTTTCACCCACACTGGCGACAGGCTCGAACCGGAACCGGTGACGTACAGCACCGCTGCCTCGCCGCGCTCCAGGGCCACCGGCTTCACATCGCCGACTTTCTTGTCACCGTCATACAACGCCAGGCTCACCTTCACCGGGTTGATTTCACGTTCGCCACGACCTTTGGCCGCCACCGACTTGACCACATCAGTCTTGCCGTCAGCCGTCTTCAAGGTCAGGGCCTTGTCGCTGAGGTTCTGCACGCGGACCAGGGATTTCTGCTTGTTCTTGAACGGCGGTTCTTCGATCAGCTGGGGCTGGCCGCTGCCGCTGTTGACCAGGGTGTAGTAGTGGTCGGCGGCGAGTTTGACCGGCACGGTCTGGCTGCCGACTTTGGCGCTGTAGTCACCGCCAGGCATGAAGCTGAAGTCGCTGCTGGCCAGTGGTGCAACATCGCTCAGGTTGGTGGCGCCAACAGTGGCGCTGACTTCCTGGTTGCTGGCGTTGTAGATCCGCACGAAGCTCGAGCCTTTTGGCGCGGTCGGGCCGTAGAGGGCGGCGTCGCCGCCGGCGAACGCGGACATCGATACGAAGCTCAAACCGGCTGCAATGGCCAGGGTTTTAGCGAGACGACGAGGAGTTGTAGTGAAAGTCATGTGAGTTACCTCTCTTTCAGTTTTGCGCCCGGTCGGGCGTCTCGGATTTTGTGGTGTTGATTGCCATGTTCTGTTGGCGCGAACCGGCTTGTTTAAGCTGCGCAACCCACGCGGGGTCGGCATCACCGATTTCGTTGTTCACGGGCAGATAACGTTCAGGAAACTCCCAGATCAGCACCTGGGGCGGGCTGTTCTTGAAGTCATCGCTTTTCAGGTAACTGAGCATCGGCAGGATCGGGCCGTGGCCGTCTTCGGCATAGCTGACCACGTCGCTGCCCAAGGCTTGCTTGAGGGCGCCGACGAAGTTCCAGTTGGGGTTGGCGCTGTAGCTGGTGCCTACCAGGGCCACTGGGGTTTCGCTGTCGCTGAACAGGGCGTCGTCGCCTTTGGTTTCGGCCAGGTGCGTGACGCGTTTTTCCAGCGGCTCTTTAGGCGGCATCAGGTTTTCGAACAGCGGGTCCAGCGGCAGGAACAGACGCAGGTCGCCTTTATGCGGCTCGGTTTTTTCCGCCTCGGTGACAAATCGCTGTGGCTCGCCGCTCAGTGGGGTCTTGTCGGCGATGGTCTTGGCCAACTGTTTGGCGGCGATTTCAGCGCCGTCCGGAGTCCAGTGGGTGTCGGTACGCAGGAACACTTGCTTGCCGCCGAGCTTGGCCTGTTGCAGCGGGCCGAGCAGGTCCGGGGCGATGATCTTGTCGGCGGCGACGCGAGCGTGGAAGTCGTCGTACAGGTTGGCGTGGATGCTCGCCGGTTTCACTTCACCCAGGTGTTCCGGGTAGAGGCGCACCTTGGCTGGCACGATCGCCATCACCAGCTGAATGCCTTGGGCTTTGAGCTTCTGGCGCACGCCTTCGACCAGCGCGTAGTTGCCTTGCAGGTTCTGGTCTTCGTTGACGGCGGGGTTGAACTCCTCATCGCTGTACAACCAGTGATCGCGGCCCAGCACCACGCCAGGGCGGCCTTCATTGAACAGCTTGTAGTCCAGCGCCGCCCATAGGTTGGTGCCGATGCGCTTGATCGGGAATTCGTCGTCGTAGTGGGTCTCGACGGCTTTGGTCCAGCGACCGTTGAGCACAGTGGCGTCGGCGTTGGTGCTGAAGCCGAAGAAACTGCGCAGCGACCAGGCACCCAGGGCCAGCAGCAGCACCAGGAACAGGCCGATATAGAGGACGCGTAATGAACGGGTCATGGTCGGCTCCCTCAGAATTGGAAGTAAAGGAACGGCGAGAAACTCTGCGCCGACAGTTTGAGAATCGACGCCACGAACAGCAGCAGCACCGCAGCGCGCATGGCGTAGCGTGGCCAGTCAGCGGTCCAGTAGGCCGGTTGTACGGCGGCATCTTTGCCCACGGTGAAACCGGGCTCGTGGATGCTGCCTGGGTTGTCGCCCGGTACGGCCTTGATCAGGCTCGGATCGGCCGGCTTGGTTTTCTCGGTCTTCTCGGCAGGACGGTTGGTGTAGAAGTCGCGCAGGCCAAAGAACGCCAGGGTTGCGTACGCCACCACCAGGGTTGCCACTTGCAGGCCGGTCAGGTTGGCGCGGTTGAGTTCCGACAGCGACCACTCGCCAAAGCTGAACATCGCACCGTACATACGGCCGGCGACGTGCAGGTTCTCGGCGCGGAAGATTACCCAGCCCATCACCACCAGCAGGAAGGTGAAGGCCCAACGCACCGGGTTGAAGCTGCGCGGCGAAGTGTTGAGGCCGATGGCTTTTTCAATCGCCAGCCACATGCCGTGCCACGCACCCCAGACGATGTAGGTGATGTTCGCACCGTGCCACAGGCCACCGAGCAGCATGGTCAGGAACAGGTTGCGGTAGGTGGTCAGCGTGCCTTTACGGTTGCCGCCCAGAGTGATGTACAGGTAGTCACGCAGCCAGGTGGACAGGCTGATGTGCCAGCGCCGCCAGAACTCGGTGATCGACTGGCTGATGTACGGCTGCTTGAAGTTCTCCATGAAGCGGAAGCCCATCATCAAGCCCAGGCCGATGGCCATGTCGCTGTAGCCGGAGAAGTCGAAGTACAGCTGCGCGGTGTAGGCCAGGGCGCCGAGCCACGCGTCGCCCGTGGTCGGGTTTTGCAGGGCAAAGCAATGGTCGGCCACCACGGCGAGGGTGTCGGCAATGAAGACCTTCTTGATGAAACCCTGCATGAACCGCGTGCAGCCCTCGGAGAACTTGTCGAGGGTGTGGGTGCGGTTGTTGAACTGGTCAGCCAGGTCGCGAAAGCGCAACACCGGGCCAGCAATCAAGTGCGGGAAAATCGCCACGAACGCCGCAAAGTCGATCAGGTTGCGGGTCGCCGGGGTATCACCACGGTACACGTCGATGATGTAGCTGATGGACTCGAAGATGTAGAACGAGATACCGATCGGCAGCAGCACGTGGGTGAGGATGAATGGCTCCAGGCCGGCCGACTTCATCATGACGTTGATGCTGTCGACGCCAAAGTTGGCGTACTTGAAGTAGCCGAGGATGCACAGGTCAACCACCACGCCGAGCAGCAGCCAGCGCTGGGCCGGCTTGGTGCGCACGCCAGCTGCACCGACCTTGAGGCCGATCCAGTAATTCCACAGCGTCACGGCGGCGAACAGTGCCAGGAAGTCCACTCGCCACCAGGCGTAGAACACGTAGCTGGCCAACAGCAGCAGCAAGTTGCGATAGCGTTGCCCGCTCAAATAGTACAAGCCGAGAAAGATCGGCAAGAACAGAAACAGGAACACATTGGACGAGAAAACCATCCCGATCTCTCCATGTTTAACCAACAGTCAAGGGCCAGAGCCCCCCCAAACCCCCCATGGTTTCCATGGACGGCGATGCAGCTTTTTGTGGTGAGCGGGCTTGCCCCGCGCTGGGCTGCGTAGCAGCCCCAAAACCCCACGTCGCGGTATACCTGGCACACGGCGACGAATCGATTAGGGCCGCTTCGCAGCCCAGCGCGGGGCAAGCCCGCTCACTACAGGTAATCCATTCAGCCTTAGGAACCTTTGTTGCCCTTTTCATGCGTCGGGTCGTAGACCTTGGTCAGGTCACCCCCGAGGCGGAACGTCTTGAACGGCTGCATCCCGTGCTTGCGCTCGAGCACATCCGGCGCGCAGGTGTAGAGGGTGCAGAAAGGTTCGAGCCAGGCGAATTTCATGTCCTGTTTCAAGTCCTTCATGTCCTGCTCTTTGCCATTCTTCTGTTCGAAGATCTCCGGGTCTTTCACCCCGGCCAGCACCTTGTCACCCAGGCGTTTGAGCGCGCCGTTGTTTTCCTGGCGCAGGTCCACACCGTTGACCAGCGCGAAACTGGCGATCATCGACAGCGGCGGCAGCGCGTAGTTGTGGTAGGACAATGCGCGTTGCTGACGCTTCAATTCGTTCGGCAGGAAGCCCTGGTCATCGACCTGGTTCGCGCCGACCTTGTATTCCTTCACCGCCCAATCAAACAGGTCGCGACGGTTGACGGCGACGGACGTTGCCATCACCGACCAGGCGGCCCAATAGGAGTGGTTGTTGGTTTTTTCCAGCGGCAGATTGTCCCAGTCGCTCACCACCTGATCGGCCAGTTTGTTGAACCAGGCTTCGATCAGCTGCGCTTCCTGCTGGTGGTTGGCCAGCGGGTGCGAGTCGGAGAACTTCAGGCGCACATAGGCCGAAGCCATGCTACCCAGCGCCCATTTGCGCATGGATTTGCCGGTATGGTTGAAGTCCTTGGACATCAGTGCGTCTGCCCGAGCCCAAGTAGCCAGCCAGTTGAGCGTGCATTCCAGCTGCTCCGGGCGACCGTCGCGCATGAACTGCATCACGCGCTTGCTGGTGTCTTTTTCCAGCTTGGTGATGTCAGCGGTGCTGTCGCGGAAGGCTTTTTCGGATTGCACATTCAGCGTGGAACGGGCCTTGTCCGAACCTTCGTACTTGCTGCGAAACTGCAGCGAGCCGGTGTACGGCGCCGGCATGGCGTCGCAGTCATTCTTGAAGTCGCCGGTCTTGAACGCTTCCACCGGGGCGAAATAGCCCTGGGGTGGACGCAGTGGCGCGGCGGCGTTGACTGAACCGGCGAAGATCGCCAGGCCCAGCAGCGTTGGAATCAATAACTTCTGCATAGGTAACCTCATTGCGCACTTACTTCACGGCAGCGAAGCAGTCTTCTGACCGCCGCTAGGGAATACGTTGCGTGTGCAAATTTTCGCTTCGACTTTCTGCGCGGCAGCGCCCGCTTCCGGACCCTGCACTTCCACGGCCAGCAAGTTCTGCGAGGCCCAGTCTTCATCAGTGCGCAGTTCAAAGGCGAAACGCCCGTCTGTATCGGATGTTTCGGGTTTCTCGATCTTGATGTCCTCGTGGCGACCGTTCATGTACCAGAGGGTGGCTTGCAGGGTTTTCACCGATGGGTCGGCGAAGCGGATATCAACCTGGTGATTGGCATTACGCAGGTCTTTGTTCGAACTGTTCACCATCAATTCGTTCTTGCCGGGTTTCAAGGTGGTGCTGGCTGTCATCTGCGCGGGTTTGCCTTCGCAGCCGTTGTCCAGCAGCGACATCATCTGGCGGTAGATGGTCTCCTGATCCAGGCGATACAGCGGCGAGAATTCCCAGATGAGGATTTTCGGCGGGGTCTTCTGGAATTCGTCGCTGCCCAAGTACTGGATCATCGAGCCTTCCAGGCCACCGCCGGGGAAGGCGACGTTGAGGATGTCAGCACCGATTTCCTGTTCCAGGAACCCGGCGAAGTTGTAGTTCTTGCCGCTGTGGCTGGTACCGACCAGGGTGATCTGCGGGTTGCCCGAATCGCCGAACAGGTCGCCGTCGCCAGCCTCGCCTTTGGGCTCGGTGGTGAACTGGTCCATGTACTGGATCGCGTAGCTGGTGCCGCACAGTTGCCCGGCCATGTTGTGCAGGGTGCCGGTCTTGCCCATGCGCCCGGAGCGTTTAGTCTCGAATTCACGCTGTGGGATGCCGGCAAATTCAGGCATTGCACGCACTTTGGCGCCGACGATTTTCGCGGTGCGCTGGGCGCCATATGGCGTCCAGTGCTGGTCGCCGCGGAAGTAGAAATCGTGGGCCGGCAGCTCATCCGGCAGTTGCTCATTGGTCAACGGCGACAGGTCCGGCACCACGTAGCCCATCTTGGCGAAACGGCCGAGCATGGTCTTGTAGTTGCCCAGTGCCTTGTCGAAATCGAACTTGGCTTTTTCTTCAGGATTGAGCTTGTTGCGGTTCACCAGGCCGCGAGTCGGCTGGTAGACCACCACCAGTTCCACGCCCTTGGCCTTGAACGCATCGTGCAGCTGTTGCATGCGTTTGTAGCCGGACGGTGTGGTGTCGAATTCGGTGCGTAAGTCTTCTTGGGTACGGAACAGCCAGTCGCCCTGGGCTTGCACCAGGGTGGTGAAGTTCTGCTGGTAGCGCGTGGTGTAGTTCTTCGCATCGTGAGCGGCCGGGCACAGGCTGCAGCACGGCTCGGCGGTAAAGGTCGGCGCCTTGATTTCGTCGGCGCGTACGCCCTGGCTGGCCGCGAGCAGGCCGAGGGTCAGACCCGAGAGGCTCAGCAGTTTGATCATGTGTGGGTGCATAAGGGTTATCCTCAGTCCTGCAATTCGGTCTGGCGTTCGACAGGGTCGATCAGCACGGCTTTCTGCTGGCGCACCAGCAGGTCGAGAATCTCTTCCTGGCGATCGCCCAGCACGCCGTTGAAGCTGATACCGCTGGACTTGGTCGGCGCCAGCATCGACACGCGGTACAGCTCAACGCTCAATGGCGAGTCGATGGACAGCGGCCCGCTGCCGTTACCCGCCAATTCACCGCCGACCACGATCAGCGAGACCTTGGCGTCGAACGGGTCGAGGGCGATGTCACGGTCGGTGTCGGTCAAGTCCTTGATGTGGCCGTACAGCCCGGTGAGGCCGTTGGCCATCGAGGTGTTTTCGTACAGCTTGATATTCACGCTGTTACGCACCCGGATGCCGTGGCGACGGTTGGCGATCACCTTGTTGCCCCACAGCAGGTTGTCACCGCTCTCATAGAGGGTGATGCCATCGGTGTGGTTACGGTAAAACTCATTGTCGGCCACGATGTTGTTGACGCTGTTACGGTCGAGTACCAGGCCCGAGAGCTTGTTGTCGTAGCTGCGGTTGTTGAAGATGAAGCTGTCGTTCACTTCCCGGGAAATGATGATGCCGTGCTTCTTCTTGGTGCCGTAGACGGTGTTGTCCGCGATGATCAGGCCGTGGGAACGGTCATGGGGGTCAATGCCGTAGACGATGTTGTCTTTGTAGGTATTGCCCTTGATCACGAAGCCTGTGGTCTCGTAGCAGTAGAAGCCGTACCACATGTCCGAGAACTCGGAGTCGATGATCCAGCCGGTCGGCTCCGCACGCTTGAGCACCTTGGCCATGTTCGGCGTGTACTGGGAAATACTCACCCCGTACGACTTACTGTTGGCGTAGCCGAAACTGGCCATCTTGGTGTTGGAGATGTACGTCTCGGTACCGCCCCAGGCCAGCAGGAACGGGCGAAACTCCTTGGGCGACTTGAACAGTGCCGGGCCGTTGGCCTTTTCGCTCCAGCCGGTGACTTTGGTGTCACGCACAAACAGCTGGCCATCGTTGATCAGGAACGAACCGGCTTCCTGGGACAGGCGCAGCTCCTGGGTCTTCTTGTCGATTTCCAGGATGCCCTTGCGGCCCACCACGATCGGCAGTTTGGCCACGAACACGCCCGGCGAAGTCTCGCTCAGGTACTGCTTGGGCACCTTGCCCAGCAGGTCTTTGAGGTTCATGTAGCCGTCGTCGACAAAGATCGCCTGGGGAATGCCGTGCTGGCGCACTACCCACTCGGCCATCTTGTTGTCACCGCCGATGAAGTCCTTGAGGGCGTCTTCCTGCATCATGCGGCGGATGCTGATCTTGCCCGGCTTGCTTCTGACGATCTTTTTTTCCATTGCCGCATCGGTGTAGCCCGACAGATCCGGCAGGGCCGGCTTGGCCATTTCCAGCGGCGCGGTCGGCGGGCTGGAGATGGTGTAGGTCTTGGCCTGTTGCAGCTCTTTGGCGATGGTTGGCGCCTTGACCGGCTGCGCGGTGTCGGCGAAGGCGGTGGCGTTAGCCATCAGCATCGCCGCGACCAGCAACTTATGAGGTTTCATAGCGCAGGCTCCCATCAGAATTTCCAGATCACGTCGACGAATGCGCGGTGCATGTACGAGTCGACGTTGCTGCCATAGGCGTCGCCCGGCTTGAATACGCCAGCACGAAAGCGCACCAGGGCCGACGGTTCGTCAATGGACTGGCTGAGGGCGGCCGGAAGCAGGCCGGTCTTGAAGTATTTGGTGACGACCAGGTCCATTTCCTGGCCCAGGTCTTTCTTGCCGTCTTCAAGCGGCAGGGAAGTGCTGGACAGGATCGCGCCGGTCACATCGTCGGTATTGTTCTGCACCGCGTCGATGCCGTTGCTGCCGACTGGCTTGTTGCCGTCGACACGCCAGAACTTGTGGTACACCAGGCTGGCGTCGTAGTCCTCACGCAGCTGCCAGGAACCGAACAGGCTCATGGACTGCATGTTGTTCATCTCGCCACGGAAGGCTTCACCGAAGCGATGCACGCGGGACTGGGTACCGGTCCAGTTCGAACGGTTGCTTTGCAGGCCGTTCTGTTCGTACTCGGCGCTGGCGCGGGAGTAGGCCGCACCGACTTGCCACTGGGGATCAAGGCGCAGACGCACGCCGAGGTCGGTGGCCCAGCCGCTGACATCGTCGCTGCGCTTGGCGTTGGTCGGGCGGGTGCCGTCGGCGTTCAACGCGTTGACCGAATCACGGTCACCGCGCATGCCGGTGACGCTGGCCCAGTAGTTGACCGTGTTGGTGTTGCGCCAGTTGTAGGCGTCACTGTTGGCTTCGATGCCGAGCCAGCTCAGGTCGCCATTTTCACGCTTGTCCAACGAGTCGGTCGGTACACCGGGCTCCGGGTAGTCGAGCTTGCCGTTGTCATGGGTGTGGTGACCGCGCAGGCCGATCCACTGGCCGGGCGTCCACTGGTAGGTGGCGTCGGCGTACAGGTGCTGACGGTCCTTGTCTTTGGGCGACAGCTCCTTGAGGTCAGTGCGGTATTCGCTGAAGCGTTCGGCAACGCCGACGTTGGCCTTGAGCAGGGTGGTGTCGAAAGTCCAGTTCAGCGCTTCGATGTTGGTGTCGCGCCATTGGCCGTCGTCGTTGCGCAGGCGTTGGCGACCCAGCTTGAGGATCTCGCCAGGGTAGGGCGTGAAGCCGCTGTAGCCGACCCAGAACTCGCGCATGGCCAAGTAGTTTTTCTTGGTCTTGCGGTCGTTGTTGGTGGTCTGCTGGTTTTCGTCATCGGCCGACTGTTGCAGCGGGTCGGTCTCGATGATGTCGCTGGAGACCACGGCCTGGCCCATGGCGTAGGCGCTCCACGCACCGCTTTCACCGTAGATCCAAGGGCGCAGGTCGAGGCCGACACCGTTGACGTCGCCGCCTTTCTGCGTGCCGAGGTCGCGGTCGTCTTCGGACTGCGCGGTGGCTTTGACTTCCAGGCCGAAGTTCTTGGCTTCGGTCAGCGCGGCCAGGGTCGGGCACGACCACAGCAGGGCGAAGGTCAGGCCGATGCCGGCCTTGACGAATGGATTGAGCTTCATAGGGATTCCTCGCCGTCTTCTTCTTCCAGGGCGTGCAGTTGCAGCGTGCTCTGGGCCAGGGTGCCGCGCGCGGCCAGCTCCTGTTGCACCAGGCGTTGGCCTTGAGCGCGTTGCTCTGGCGTCAGCGGGGCTTCGAGCTGCGTGGCCAAGTCATTGGCTTCTGGCGTGTCCTGGGCTTTGGCCAATTGGCTGAAGACATAGGCATTCAATGGGTCGGGCTTGGTGCCCTTGCCTTGGGAAAACAACTGGGCGATGGCGAAATCAGCGCTGTTCTGGCCATTGCGCGCAGCGGTCAGCAAGTGGTCCAGGGCTTTTTGCGGATAGACCTTGCCCAGGTAGCCACGGCGGTAGATCTGGCCGAGGTAGTAATCGGCGGCGACTTCCTTGCCCACGGCTTTTTCGAAGTGGGCTTCAGCGGCCTTGGCGTCGGCCGGCACCCATTTGCCTTCGTAGTAGAGCTTGCCTAGCAACAGCTCGGCGCGCGGTTGGTCGGCGGCACGGCCGTTGTCCAGATACTTCATCATCTGGTCGACGTCGCCCAGTTCCGGGAAGTCGTAGAGCAATTGCGCCAGGCTGACCCACGAAGCCGGGTAGCCAGGAGCGATTTTTTCCAGCAGGGCCTGGGCGGTTTTTTCATCCGTCTTGCCCAGCGAAGCGTCGCCCAGCACGCGTGCCACGCTATCAACACGTTGTGCGGTAACGGTGCCACGGCTGTAGCCGGCTTCCATCTGCTTGAGCAGCTCGGCCTGTTTCTCAGGTTCGGCTTTTTTCTGGTAGACCGTGGCCAGCTCGACGTAGCAGATATCGGTGGTGTTCAGCGCGGCTTTACAGATGCGCTCCACATCATCCAGATGCTGGTCGTAGGTGTCCTGGGTGCGATACAGCAGCACTTGGGCCAGGCCGGCTTCCGGGTAACCGGCGGCCTGCCACTTGCTGATCTGCTGCTGGGCATTCACGTTCGGGAAGCTGTGCGGGTATTGCAGGTACAGCATCGCCAGCGGGATCAGGGTGTTGCCTTCGCCATTGGCAAAGGCTTTTTTCAGCAGGCCTTCGGCTTCATGGTGTTCGGCTTCGGTGCTGCCAGGCTTGGCCACCAGCAGGCGACCGAGACGGGCCTGGGCGCGGGGCGAAGTGTCCGCCGCCGCACGGTAGGTGGCTTCAGCCTGTTTGATTTGCGCCGGATCGCGGGTGCCTACCTGGATATCGGCCAGGCCCACCTGGGCCTCGCTATAACCCAGGTCTGCCAGTTGCTGGTAATTCTGCTGCGCGGTGACGGTGTCGCCACGTTTCAAAGCTTCGTTAGCCAGGCGTTGGTCGGGCAGGCCGGCGCAACCGGCGAGGGCGATGGCCAGCGCCAGGGGCACCGGCAGGTTTCGAAGGGCGCTCATGATTAAAGACCCGCAGCCATGGCTTTATCGATCAGCCAGTTCAGCGAGGGACCACGGTCGCTGGTCACTTCCACCGGGCGGCCGGCGTAGGTGCTGTCCAGCGGTGCGTCAGGCTTGATCTGCACGCGGATGTCGGAGGACAGGTCGGCGCTGTTCAGGCTGGTGCTGCTGACGATGGTGCCGGTGCGAATCTGTTCTTCGTCGGCCACCTGGAAGCTCACCGGTGTACCTGGGCGAACGTCGGCGAACTGGCGATAGGTGAAGCGTGCTTCAACATTGGCCAGGCTGCCGCGTGGCACCAGTTGGAAGATCACGTCGCCTTTGTTGGCGTACTGACCGTCGGCGACCATTTGCTGGGCCACCACGCAATCGCACGGCGAGGTCAGGGTGCCAGTCATTTGCTTGCCGAACAGCTCTTCGACCTTGGCCGGTTGCAGTTGGTCTTCGTCCAGGTGGCCCTTGAGCACATCGAGCATGCTGGTGCTGAAGGTGGCGAGCGGCGCGCCTTTGGCGGCGATCGCATCACCTTTGAGCAGGCTTTGCACGGTGCCGTCGCGCGGCATGGTCACGTTCATGCCAGGTACGCTGACCAAGCCGGCCTGGGCATGGCTGACGAAATACATGCCGTACACCGATTTGAAGATGAAACCGAAGGCAGCCAGGCCGACGATGAAGATGCCTGCGCTGAACACCACGGCGCGTAGACGGCCGGCGGCGCTCATGTTGCTACCGCCGTCCTTGACCTTGCGCGCCTTGGTGAAGTTGTCGCGTTGCAGGGTCGCCAGCACGTCGCCCATGGTCACGATATCGCCGGACAAGTGCGAGGTGATCAGGTGGCGCAGGGTGGAAATATCCTGGGGTTCAAGGTTCTGGAACTGGCAACCGGTGCGGCCGGTCTGGCGGTCGAAGGAGCGGATTTGCAGCTCCACGTCCATCGCCAGGCCCAGGTTATCGATCACAAATTGCAGGCGGCCCTTGTGCACTTCGCCGACGGTCAACGGCTGGGTCGAGGTGAAGGCCAGGCCACCGGCGGACAGGTCGATCACCCGGGCTTCGGTCGGCGTACGGTCAGTGTTGAAAAAGCGCAGCTTGGCCGGGATTTTCACGCGGGCATGTTGGCGCTGGGCTTCGGATTCGTGGACAACGTTGACGTTTGCTTGGCTATTCATGGTGTTCTGACTCATAGGTGTAGCTCCTAGTTAATTCAGGCTTGGCTGTCAGACCATCATCAGCAACACGGCGACGAAAATGCTGCCGGCGGAGAAGGTCATGGTCCGAGACGACCAGGTGTTGAACCAACGTTGAAAGCTGGCCAAATCGCGGGTCAGTTTGGTGTCCTGGCGGGTCCAGGACTGTTGATCAAGGCGGAAGAACACGTAGATCTTCACCAGCGCGCCCATGATCTGGTTGTAATAGAGAATCACCGGGTAGGCCGGGCCGATCTTGTGGCCGGAGCACGACAGCAACAGGGTGAGAATCAGGCGGGTGATGCCGATCCACAGCAGGTAAGCGAGGATGAACGCGCCGCCGTACTTGAAGGTGGCGATGATCGCCACGGTCAGGCCGAGCAGGGAGGTCCACATCGACACACGCTGGTCGAACAGCACGATGCTGGTGAACAGGCCGAGGCGCCGCACACCCAGGCCCAGAGCGCGAGAGTTCTGGCGCAGGTTGTTGCCGTACCAGCGGAACATCAGTTTGCGGCTGGCCTTGATGAAGCTCTTTTCCGGCGGGTGTTCCACGGTATTGATCGCGGCGTCCGGCACGTAGAAGGTGTCGTAGCCCAGGCGCATCAGGCTGAACCAGCTGGACTTGTCATCGCCGGTGAGGAACTTGAAGCGGCCCAGGCGCCAGTGTTGCAGCGAGTCGCTTTCCACGTCGGCGATAAAGCCGGGGTCGGTGACCACGCTGGCGCGGAACACCGACATACGACCGGTCATGGTCAGTACGCGCTTGGACAGGGCCATGGAGCACATGTTGATGTGGCGTTGGGCGAAGCGCAGTTTGTGCCACTCGCTCATGATGTAGCCGCCGCGCACTTCGCAGAATTCGTTGGTGGTCAGGCCGCCGACATTGCCGAACAGCTGGAACCACGGCACGGTCTTGCGGACTACGCCCTCGGCGAGCACGGTGTCGCCATCGATCACCGCAACTACCGCTCGGTCATCCGGCAGGTGGCGGGAGATGGCGCGGAAACCGAAGGCCAGGCCATCACGTTTGCCGGTACCGGCGATACGCACGAAGTCGAGCTTCACGTGTTCCGGCGGGTTCATGCGTTCCCACAGGCTTTTCACCAGCAGCTCATCGGACATTTCCACCAGCGAGCAGACCACGGTGGTCGGGAAGCCGCATTCGATGGCTTCACGGATCACCGAGCTGTAGACCTGCGCGGTGGTCAGCGCGTCGATACGGAAACTGGTGACCATCAGGAACACATGGGACGGGTCGGCCGCCTTGCCCAGCTTGCGCACTTTGCGGCGCAGGTGCGGGTAGACGACATACAGGAACAGCATGCCGCGAAAGAAATGCGTAGCACCCATCGAGTAGCGCCAGATACCGACGGCGCCAATCAGGAAAATAAAATTCTTCGACTCCGAGTCGAACGTACTCGCCGGCAGCAGCAGCGCGAGTCCCATCAGCAGGCTGAGAAAGAACAGCCAGCCGGCGGATTGCATCAGTACATGTTTTAACTTGGACATAAGCGTCATCCGAAGGTGATGAAGGCTCCCGGCTGCAAGCGCTGGGGATGGTTACGCTTGCAGCCCGGAACTGGCCGTTGCTGTTACCAGCAAATGCCTTCGGTACGACCGCTCGTGCTGGTGGCCTTGGACATGAAGCCCACCAGGTCGATCACTTGCTTGCCGTGTGGTGCGTTCTGCGCCAGGGCGCGGAACTTCTCATCGCGGTTGCCCAGGATGATCACGTCGGAGTTGTTGATCACGTCGTCGAAGTCCGAGTTGAGCAGGGACGACACGTGCGGGATCTTGCCTTCGATGTAGTCTTTGTTCGCGCCGTGGACACGGGCGTACTCCACGTTGCTGTCGTAGATGCTCAGGTCGAAACCTTTGCCGATCAGCATCTCGGCCAGTTCGACCAGCGGGCTTTCGCGCAGGTCATCGGTGCCGGCCTTGAAGCTCAGGCCCAGCAAGGCGACTTTGCGTTTGTCGTGGCTGGAGACGATGTCAAAGGCGTTCTGTACCTGGGACTCGTTGCTGCGCATCAGCGAGTTGAGCAGCGGCGCTTCCACGTCCAGCGAACTTGCGCGGTAGGTGAGGGCGCGCACGTCTTTGGGCAGGCACGAACCGCCAAAGGCGAAGCCTGGGCGCATGTAGTACTGGGACAGGTTGAGGGTCTTGTCCTGGCAGACCACTTCCATCACTTCGCGACCGTCGACGCCGACAGCCTTGGCGATGTTGCCGATCTCGTTGGCGAAAGTCACTTTGGTGGCGTGCCACACGTTGCAGGTGTACTTGATCATCTCGGCAACGGCGATGTCCTTGCGGATGATCGGTGCGTCGAGTTCTTCGTACAGCGATTGCAGGACATCGCCGGAGGCTTTGTCGAATTCGCCGATAACAGTCATCGGTGGCAGGTCGTAGTCGGCGATGGCGGTGGATTCACGCAGGAATTCCGGGTTGACCGCGACACCGAAGTCGACGCCGGCTTTTTTGCCGGAACAATCTTCGAGGATCGGGATCACCACGTTGGCCACGGTGCCTGGCAGCACAGTGCTGCGTACCACTACGGTGTGGCGGGTGGCTTTATCGCGCAGGACAAAACCGATTTCGCGGCACACAGCCTCGATGTAATCGAGTTCCAGGTCGCCGTTTTTCTTGCTCGGCGTACCAACGCAGATCATCGACAGGTCGGTGTCACGGATGGCTTCGGCGAAGTTGGTGGTACCGCGCAGACGGCCGGTCTGGATACCCTGGCTCAACAACTCGCCCAGACCTGGTTCAACGATTGGCGATTTGCCCGCATTGATCAGGTCAATCTTGTCCTTGGAGATGTCTACGCCAACCACTTCGTGGCCACGGGCAGACAGGCAACCGGCACATACTGCGCCAACGTAACCCAAACCAAATATGCTGATGCGCATCGCATTTACCTCTTTGTCATTGAAGACGTTGTCATTGAAGACGGTATTAATCATGCCAAATAGATGGCGAGTTCATGTTTGCAAGCGTTACTGATGCCACGGAAGTTAGGCGAATAGACGCCGACTTACCGCGTACAGGCATGTTAATTAGTGAGTGACTAACTATTGCACTCAAGTTGTGCGAAACTTGGCCTTGTTATTGGGGCTTGCCCTCAAATGCAGCCGGCCTTCCTGGGGGAAGGTGCCGACGCCAGTGCCGCAGGGTGCAGATAGAGGCTCTAAGCCTTTATTTATCAACACCTTGGGTGTCATCACTGACACATTTGGGTAAGCGCTGCCTTGGCCTGTAGGGGATAGCAATTCATCCTTATCGCCGCCCTCAACTCATATCAGTTGATGATATGACCCATGAGTCAAAGTTGATGGGGCAACTTCGCTACTTCCTTGGGTCGTTATGTAAGTCATCTCTTACAGGAACAGAGAATTTCGTTACCGGTGGTATGAGCCGTGCGTTTAGACGAAGTTCCAGGCCGCTCATCCTGTTTCCGGAAATTTCTTGAAATATTAGGAAAGATGGCACTGGTACTATATTGATAGCACTTGCTATTTGGACCAGTAGTTGTGGGGAGTTGGGAGGGAGAGATAGTTTTGTGCCACTAGTGTTTAAAAAAAGTGGTGCCACTACGAAAAAAAACGACGGATGTCGAGTGAAAGAATTGTTAGAGATGCGTCAGGATGTTTTTTGACGTCAAAATAATGGCGATTAGCGAATTAAAATGCGGTTAAAAATGTGGGAGGGGGCTTGCCCCCGAAGACGGTGTGTCAGCTAAAGATAAGCTGGCTGTTCCACCGCCATCGGGGGCAAGCCCCCTCCCACATTTGTTCATCAGTGTTCTCGGGAGCTTTATTCCGGTGCGTGATCGCGCAAGAACACCAGGTTATCCGGCTTCGACTGCTCCGCATTGAAGCGATAGCCCTGCACATCGAATTCCTTCAGTTTGGCCGGGTCGTTGATGCGCTCTTCGATCACAAAGCGGCTCATCATGCCCCGCGCTTTTTTGGCATAGAAACTGATGATCTTGTACTGGCCGTTCTTCAGGTCCTTGAACTCGGTGTTGATGATCCGCGCGTTCAGCGCCGTGCGCTTGACCGCCGAGAAGTATTCGTTGGAGGCCAGGTTCAGCAGGACGTCATCGCCTTGTTCAGCCAACGCTTCGTTCAGCCACTCGCTGATGCGCGTGCCCCAGAACGCGTACAGGTCCTTGCCACGGGCGTTGGGGAGTTTGGTGCCCATTTCCAGGCGATAAGGCATCATCAGGTCCAGCGGGCGCAGCAGGCCGTAGAGGCCCGAGAGCATGCGCAGGTGGTCCTGGGCGTAGGTGAAGTCGGCGTCGCTGAAGGTCTCGGCATTCAGGCCGGTGTACACGTCGCCCTTGAAAGCCAGCAGGGCCTGCTTGGCGTTGGCCGGGGTGAACGCCGGGGTCCAGCTGCCGAAACGCGCGGCGTTGAGGCCGCCGATCTTGTCGGATACGTGCATCAATTCGCTGATTTGTGCCGGGCTCAGTTCGCGCAATTGTTCGATCAACTCCTGGGAGTGGTCCAGGTACTGCGGCTGGGTAAAGCGCTGGGTCACAGGCGCGGTCTCGAAATCGAGGGTTTTGGCGGGTGAAATCACCATCAGCATGAAGTCGTCTCCTGTAATCGTGGAAGGGATTCTAGGGGCTGGGGCGTTTTGACTCCACCTATGATGGCGATAGGCGTGATCCGCTATGATGGCCGGTGACTCTGGAGAGGGAGACCCCGTGTGCGAATAGCGCTTTTGTTATCGGCATGCCTGCTATGCCTGAATGCCCAGGCAGCGCCCGTCGATGTGGCGAGCCTGGACCGTGGTACCTGGCCCGAAAAGCTCGGTAGCCCGGCGCTGTTCGACGTGGCCTCACGCGCCGAAATCCTCATGTTCACCCACAGCCTGCTGGCCAGTGAGAGCCAGGACGAAGCCGCGCTCAAGCAGCGCCTGGGCCTGAAGATCATCAACCTGTCCGCCATCGACGACCTGCGTCGCCAGCTCTGGCAGCGCTTGCTGGAGAACTATACGTTCGCCCAGCAGAGTTGCGAGGTCGACGCCTCGTTCTGCTATCTGGTAGAGAACATGGACGATCTGCGCGAGCAGGCTGGCAAGTTCGAGGTGAGCGAAGACTCCTTCTATATAGGCTGGGCCAACCCCAGCCATGTGTTCCATGAACGTTATTTGGACGAGCTGCTGCGCAAGGCCGCGCTGTTCCCGCAGATCAGCAGCGAAGTCGCGCGCTTCGGCGACCATGAGCGCAAGGGTGATGAATTCAACGACCGCCTGTTCCTGCTCACCTTCGACGGTGGCCCTGCGCCGGTCAGCGGCAATACCGATTGGCTCACCGACTACCTGCGCAAGCAAAAAATGAACGCCACCTTCTTCGCCCTCGGCAGCAGCCTGCAAACCCGTGTCGAGCGCAGTTCGGTTGCCGATGTGCAGGCGCTGTACCAGGGCCAGTGCGTCGGCACCCAGGGCTGGCAGTATCGCTCCCACAGCCATTGGGTGGAGTGGCAGAGCTCGATCACCCGCAGCGCGTCGTTGGCGCAGAACCTGATGCCGGAAAACTACGTGCCGCTGTTTCGTCCGCCCTATGGTCAACGTCGCGCGGACAGCCAGGGTTTCTTTCAAGCCCAGGGCTTGCAGGTAGCGTTGTGGGACATCGACTCCCAAGACGAACCGGGCAAGCTCAAGGCCGATGAGTCAGCGCAACGGGTGCTGACCTTGATGCTGCTGTGGCGCAAAGGCGTGATTGTGTTTCACGACACCCAGGACAAGGCGCGGGTGGCTTTACCCATGCTGTTGCAGGCGACGGCGCAGAGTGGTCTGGGTTGGCAGGACTGCCGGGAGGCGTTTCGCTGAAGTGCCCGGCCCTGTTGGGGATTAGGCGTTTTCGGGGTGATTTTGTGCGACATTTCGATGCAGGCGGACTTCCGACTTTAGCGGGGTACGGGGGGCTCGGCTAGTGCTATTCGTCATCCTGAAAAATAAACTTCAAAAAAGCGTCAAAGTGCTTTTTTCTGTCACACGTTTTGCGGTATTACGAAGTCAGATCGCCGAACCCTGCAGCACAGGTGGCGTCTTCCAAGACTCCTCAGGTGGGCACTGCGCTTGACGTCACTCAGGTGCAGTCGGTGGTCGAATCGAGGCGCAGCACCGCTCAGGTATTGCGTCGACTGGCTCCCACAAAGGTGACCGAGTATGGATGATCATGGACGTAACCCTTCTTCCGACCAGCCAATCCTTTATGTGCTTGATACCAACGTATTGATCCACGATCCAAACGCATTGCTCAACTTCGAAGAACACCACGTCGCCATCCCGATGATCGTGCTTGAGGAGCTCGACAAACTCAAAAGCGGGCACCACAGCGTTGCCGCCGAATGCCGCCAGGCGATCCGCCTGATCGACAAGACATTGGGCGAAGCGTCGCCGGAGGACGTCGAAGTCGGCGTACCGATCCAGCGCGGCAAAGGCGGGCCCAAGGGCTTGCTGTCGATTCTGATGAGCAAGCGCAGCGAGCCCAACAGCCTCCTGCCGGAGAATCTGAACGACAACAAAATCATCAACCAATTGATCGACCTGCACGCCCGCGACAAGGACCTGCGCGTAGTGCTGGTGACCAAAGACATCAATATGCGCCTCAAGGCCCGAGCGTGTGGGATCGCGGCCGAGGACTACAGTACCGACCAACTGGTCGACGACGTGTCGATGCTGTCCCGTGGTTATCACATGATGACCGGCTCGTTCTGGGACCGCGTCAGCAAGGTCGAAACCCGTCAGGACCATGGCCGCACCTGGCACCAGGTACAGCTGATCGACAACCTGCCAGCCGTGCATATCAATGAATTTATCGTCGACGAACAAGGCTTCGTGGGCTGGATCAAAGAGATCCAGGTCGACAAGCTGCTGATCCTCGACCTGCATCAGGAACCCCTGTTGCACCAGGAAGCCTGGGGCCTGAAACCGCGTGATATCTACCAGAGCCTGGCGCTGTACGCGCTGCTCGACCCGGACATCCACCTGGTCAACCTGACCGGTGCTGCCGGTTCCGGTAAAACCATTCTCGCCCTGGCTGCCGCCATCGAGCAGACCATGGTGACCAAGCGCTATCGCCGCATCATCGCCACCCGCAGCGTGCAGGGCCTGGACCAGGAAATCGGCTTCCTGCCCGGCACCGAAGCGGAAAAAATGGAGCCGTGGCTGGGGGCGATCACCGACAACCTCGAAGCCTTGCACATGGATGACGAAAACACCCATGGCAGCGTCGACTACATCCTCAGCAAAGTGCCGTTGCAGTTCAAATCCCTCAACTACATCCGAGGTCGCAGCTTCCAGCAGAGCCTGATTTTGATCGATGAATGCCAGAACCTCACCCCGCACCAGATGAAAACCATCATCACCCGTGCCGGCGCCGGTTCCAAAGTGGTGTGCCTGGGAAACCTGGCACAGATCGACACCCCTTACCTGTCCGCGACCAGCTCCGGGCTGACTTACCTGACGGAACGCTTCAAAGACTTCCCGAACGGCGTGCACATTGCGCTGCAAGGGGTTCCACGTTCGATTCTGGCTGAATACGCAGAGTCTCACTTGTAAACACTACACACTGCAGGAGCCGGCTTGCCGGCGATGGGGCCCTCGAGGACGCCATCGCCGGCAAGCCGGCTCCTACGCACAATCAGCCGTGCGCAAAATTGACCCACGGGTTTACAATCGATGCTCCTGATCAGGAGTATCCCTGTGCTGACTCATCTCGATTCCCAAGGTCGCGCCCACATGGTCGACGTCACTGACAAGTCCGTGACGTTCCGCGAGGCGGTAGCCGAAGCGCGCGTGCGCATGTTGCCCGAAACGCTGAAAATGATTGTCGACGGCGCCCATCCCAAGGGCGACGTGTTTGCCGTGGCCCGCATTGCCGGGATCCAGGCTGCGAAGAAAACCAGTGACTTGATCCCCCTGTGCCACCCGTTGATGTTGACGAGCGTCAAGGTCGAACTGAGCGCCGATGGCGCAGACTCGGTGCACATCCTGGCGCGCTGCAAACTCTCCGGCCAGACCGGCGTGGAGATGGAAGCCCTAACCGCCGCCAGCGTTGCGGCATTGACGATCTACGACATGTGCAAGGCCGTGGATCGCGGTATGACCATCGAAAGCATTCGCCTTCTGGAAAAGCTGGGCGGCAAGAGCGGGCACTTCAAGGCGGACCACGCATGAGCATCAACGTATTGTTTTTTGCACGTTACGCAGAAGCGGTGGGTTTTGATTCGTTGGAGATGGAGGGCGACTTCGCCACTGTCGAGGCGGTGCGTCTGGCGCTGGCCAGTGACCCGGAGTTTGCAGTGCTCAACGAAACCAGCCTGATGTGCGCGCGCAACGAAGAGCTGTGCAGCCTTGATGAGCCGGTGCAGGCAGGTGACGAAGTAGCATTCTTCCCACCCGTGACCGGAGGCTGATCATGGCCATTCGTGTGCAGGCCCAGGCATTTGATCCCGGTGCTGAAGTCAACGCCATGCATGCGGCCAATGTCGGCGTGGGCGCGGTGGTGAGTTTTGTTGGCTATGTGCGCGATTTCAATGACGGTCTGGATGTTGCGGGAATGTTCCTGGAGCACTACCCCGGCATGACCGAAAAGGCCCTGGCCAAGATCGCAGTGGAAGCCGAGCAGCGCTGGCCGTTGCTCAAGCTGGAAGTGCTGCACCGCATTGGCGCGCTGGAACCGGGCGAGCCGATTGTGTTTGTTGGGGCAGCCAGTGCCCATCGCCAGGCGGCGTTTGATGCCTGCGCGTTTGTGATGGATTACCTGAAGACGCGGGCGCCGTTTTGGAAGAAGGAAAATACCAGTGAGGGCGCGCGTTGGGTGGAGGGGCGGCACAGCGATCAGGCAGCTGCAGATCGCTGGAAATAAACATACCTCTGTAGGAGCCGGCTTGCCGGCGATGACGACCGTGAGAACAGTGCAAGGCTTGAGGCCACATCGCCGGCAAGCCGGCTCTTACAGGGTTTGCGTATTCAGCTTGGGCGTTTGCGTTCTACCGGGCGCAACAGATGCGTCGGCGGCGTCTCGCAGCTGATCTTGCGCCCCAACAGCGCCTCGATCGACGGCAGCTGATACGAGTCATCTTCCCCAGCAAAGCTGATCGACACCCCCGCAGCCCCGGCACGACCGGTACGGCCAATGCGGTGCACATAGTCATCCGGCACTTCCGGCAGGGTGAAGTTGATCACGTGGCTGATGCCATCAATGTGAATCCCGCGCCCGGCCACATCGGTAGCCACCAACACGCGGATCTTGCCTTCGCGGAAACCTTCCAGCGTCTTGATGCGCTTGTGCTGCGGCACATCGCCGGACAGTTGCGCAGCGTTCACACCATCACGTACCAGGCGTTCTTCGATGCGGCGTACTTCATCCTTGCGGTTGGCGAATACCATCACGCGTTCCCAACCGTTGTCGTTGACCAGGTTGTAGAGCAACTTGTACTTGTCGGCACCGGCCACCGCATAGATGTGTTGCTCGACGTTTTCGCTGGCGACGTTCAGCGCTTCGATCTCGACGATGGACGGGTCGGTGGTCCACTGTTTGGCGAGGTTCATCACGTCTTCGGTGAAGGTCGCGGAGAACAGCAGGGTCTGACGCTCGGATTTCGGCGGGGTCTGGCGAATGATCTGACGCACTTGTGGGATAAAGCCCATGTCGAGCATGCGGTCGGCTTCGTCCAGCACCATCACTTCGACCATGTCCAGGTGCACGTCGCCGCGCTGGTTGAAGTCCAGCAGTCGGCCCGGCGTGGCTACCAGGATGTCGCAGTGACGAGCTTCGAGGTGCTTGAGCTGTTTGTCGAAGTCCATGCCGCCGACGAACGTCATGACGTTGAGGCCGGTGTACTTGGTCAGGTCGGCGGCGTCCTTGGCGATCTGTACCACCAGCTCCCGGGTCGGGGCGATGATCAGTGCGCGCGGCTCACCCATGTAGCGCTCTTTCGGCGGTGGTGTCTGCAGCAGTTGGGTGATGATCGAGATCAGGAACGCGGCGGTCTTGCCGGTGCCGGTCTGGGCGCGGCCGATGGCGTCTTTGCCGGCCAGGGTGAAGCCCAGTACCTGCGCCTGGATCGGCGTGCAGTACGGGAAACCCAAGTCCTGGATGGCGTGCATCAGTTCAGGCGCTAGTTTGAAATCGTGGAAGCGGGTCTTGCCTTCCTGGGGCTCGACGACGAAGTCTTCGAGTTTCCATGGGATCACCGGCGGTTTTGGCGCGCGCTCACGGCGCGGTTTTGGGGCCGGTGCGGCTTCTTGTGCCGGTTCAGGCGGTGTCACCGTAGGCGTCTTGGGCTGGGCGACAGGCTCGGTCCGGCCGAGCTGTTGACCGTCATTGCGGCTGCCGGCAGTCGGGGCAGTAGCACTGGGAACAGGCGCGAGCGGCTCGGCCTCGCTTTTGCCGAACATCTTCTTGAGTGCTTCGAGCACGGTGATCTCATTAATTGGTTAAGGAATGTACGCCGGCCAGTGTAATGCAAGAAACGGGCGCGGCGTAGTGCGTCTGTCATACGGCTACATTAATGCCGGTTTTCAGCCCAGGCGTGCGGTCAACCACGTGCCGATATCGCGGATCTCCTCGGGTAACACTTCGTGGCCCATTGGGTATTCCTGCCATGTCACGGTGACACCACGGCTCTTCAAATGCTCGTAGGCGCTGCGGCCCATGGCATTCTGCACCACATCGTCGTACTGGCCGTGCAGGCACAAGGCGGGAATACGCTGTTGGCTGGCGGACAATTCCAGCTCTTCGCTGAAAGTCGGGGCATAGGTGGAGAGGGCGATCACGCCACCCAACGGGCCTTCCCAATTCATAAACGCGGTGTGGAAAACCACGGCGCCGCCCTGGGAAAAACCGGCGAGGAAAATCCGCGACGCGTCTATTCCGGTTCTCTTCTGCACTTCGATCAAATCCGTGACCATTTTGGCCGAGGCTTCCAGCTCTTCCAGGCTGATCGAACGGGCCGGGCTCATGGCCTTGATGTCGTACCAACTGGGCATCTCGTAGCCACCGTTGATCGTCACCGGACGGGTCGGTGCCTGGGGCAAAACGAAGCGGGTGCTCAGCAAGCTTTCCTGCAGCGCTTCGGCCACCGGCAGGAAGTCATAGCGATCGGCACCCAGGCCATGCAACCAGATTACGCAGGCGTCTGCGGGCTTGGTGGGCTGAAGAATCAAGGGCTCGGTCATGTCTGCTCCATTAATGTGCGTGCGCTCCGATTAAGTGCGACGGAACGGTGCGTGGCTTGTCGATCTGTTAAGAGAATGTCGCAAGGCTGAATCTTTTGCACTTGCTCATGGGCCGAAACGGCTCAGCCAGCACTCTGGTACGCGCCTTGCTATGTGTAGGTCGATGTCAGAACTTTCCTGGGACGGTAACACTATCAGTGCCTGCCGCTTGTGGGAAAGAACCTGGAATTACTGCGACAACTTCATGCCGCTTGACCCCAAAAAAAGCCAACACGGGTCAATATCGCCTCATAAGGGTGCGCTGAGGTTCTAGCTCCGACACAACAAGAGCAACTGGAGGTTTGAATGAAGGTATTGAAATCCACCCTGGCCATCGTTTCTGCGGCGGCCGTACTGGGTGCCAGCGGTTTCGCCCAAGCCGGCGCCACTCTGGATGCCGTGCAGAAGAAAGGTTTTGTGCAATGTGGCGTGAGTGACGGCCTGCCGGGTTTCTCGGTGCCGGATGCCAGCGGCAAGATCCTCGGGATTGACGCTGACGTGTGCCGCGCTGTGGCCGCTGCCGTTTTCGGCGACGCTACCAAGGTCAAATTCAGCCAGTTGAACGCCAAGGAGCGTTTCACCGCGCTTCAGTCGGGCGAAGTCGACATTCTGTCCCGTAACACCACCATGACCAGCTCCCGCGACGCCGGCATGGGCCTGAAATTCCCAGGCTTCATCACTTACTACGACGGCATCGGCTTCCTGGTAAACAACAAGCTTGGCGTGAAAAGTGCCAAGGAACTGGACGGTGCAACCATCTGCATCCAGGCCGGTACCACCACTGAGCTGAACGTTTCCGATTACTTCCGCGGCAACAACCTGAAATACACCCCAATCACCTTCGACACCTCCGACGAAAGCGCCAAGTCGCTGGAATCCGGTCGTTGCGACGTGCTGACCTCCGACAAGTCCCAACTGTTCGCCCAGCGCAGCAAGCTGGCCGCGCCGAAAGACTACGTCGTTCTGCCGGAAACCATTTCCAAAGAACCGTTGGGCCCAGTCGTGCGTAACGGCGACGACGAGTGGCTGGCCATCGTGCGCTGGGTGGGCTACGCCATGCTCAACGCTGAAGAAGCCGGTATCACCTCCAAAAACGTTGAAGCTGAAGCCAAGTCCACCAAGAACCCCGACGTTGCCCGTCTGCTCGGTGCTGACGGCGAATACGGCAAAGACCTGAAAGTGAAGAAAGACTGGGTCGTGCAGATCGTCAAGCAAGTCGGTAACTACGGTGAAGTGTTCGAGCGCAACCTGGGCAAGAGCACCCCGCTGGAAATCGACCGTGGCCTGAACGCGCTGTGGAACAACGGCGGCATTCAATACGCACCCCCTGTGCGCTGATCGCTGATGGTTCTGTCACCCGGTGGGCCAACCGCCGGGTGATGTTCTGTTCCATTATTTTCGGGGCATTTCATGCAAAAACAAATCGGCGCACCCAAGCAGAAGCTCAGCTTCAGCGACCCCAAAGTGCGTGCGTGGCTCTTCCAGATCATCACGATTGTGGCGGTGGTCTCGCTGGGCTGGTACCTCTTCAACAATACCCAGACCAACCTTCAGCACCGAGGCATTACCTCGGGTTTCGACTTTCTTGAGCGCAGTGCCGGCTTCGGCATCGCGCAGCATTTGATCGATTACACCGAATCGGACAGTTATGCCCGGGTGTTTGTGATCGGTTTGCTCAACACCTTGCTGGTGACGTTTATCGGCGTGATCCTGGCGACGCTGCTCGGGTTCGTCATCGGCGTGGCGCGGCTGTCGCCGAACTGGATGATTAACAAGCTGGCGACCGTGTATGTGGAGGTGTTCCGCAACATTCCGCCACTGCTGCAAATCCTGTTCTGGTACTTCGCGGTGTTCCTGACCATGCCGGGGCCGCGCAACAGCCATAACTTCGGCGATACCTTCTTTGTCAGCAGCCGTGGCCTGAACATGCCGGCAGCGATTGCCGCTGACGGTTTCTGGCCGTTCGTGGTCAGCATCGTCGTTGCCATCGTGGCAATCGTGCTGATGGCACGCTGGGCCAACAAGCGCTTTGAAGCCACCGGCGTCCCCTTCCATAAGTTTTGGGCGGGCCTGGCGCTGTTCATCGTGATCCCGGCCTTGTGCGCCTTGATCTTCGGTGCACCGCTGCACTGGGAAATGCCCAAGCTGCAGGGTTTCAACTTTGTCGGCGGCTGGGTACTCATCCCTGAACTGCTGGCACTGACCCTGGCGCTTACCGTCTACACGGCAGCGTTTATTGCCGAGATCGTGCGTTCGGGCATCAAGTCCGTCAGCCATGGCCAGACCGAAGCCGCGCGCTCCCTGGGCCTGCGCCCTGGGCCGACGCTGCGCAAGGTCATCATTCCGCAGGCACTGCGAGTGATCATCCCGCCGCTGACCAGCCAATACCTGAACCTGGCGAAAAACTCGTCGCTGGCCGCCGGTATCGGTTACCCGGAAATGGTTTCGCTGTTTGCCGGCACGGTGCTCAACCAGACCGGCCAGGCCATCGAAGTCATTGCCATCACCATGAGCGTGTACCTGGCGATCAGCATCAGCATTTCCTTGCTGATGAACTGGTACAACAAGCGCATTGCGCTGATCGAGCGGTGAGGAAACGCCCATGAGTTCACATACTTTCAAACCGGATATGCCGCCGCCGAACAAAGTGTTCGGGCCTATGGCCTGGATGCGCGCCAACCTGTTTTCCAGCTGGCTCAACACCCTGCTGACCCTGTTGGCGTTTTACCTGATCTACCTGGTGGTGCCGCCGATCCTGCATTGGGCAATCCTGGATGCCAACTGGGTCGGCACCACGCGCGCCGATTGCACTAAGGAAGGCGCCTGCTGGGTGTTTATCCAACAGCGCTTCGGGCAGTTCATGTACGGCTACTACCCCGGCGACCTGCGCTGGCGCGTAGACCTTACCGTGTGGCTGGCCATTGTTGGCGTGGCGCCGTTGTTCATCTCGCGCTTCCAGCGCAAGGCGGTCTACGGCCTGAGCTTTCTGGTGCTATACCCGATCATTGCCTACTTCCTGCTGCACGGCGGGATCTTCGGCCTGACCAGCGTGGCGACCAGCCAATGGGGCGGCCTGATGCTGACCTTGGTGATCGCCACTGTCGGCATCGCCGGCGCGTTGCCACTGGGCATCATGCTGGCGTTGGGACGGCGTTCGAATATGCCGGCGATTCGAGTGGTCTGCGTGACCTTCATCGAATTCTGGCGTGGCGTGCCGTTGATCACCGTGCTGTTCATGTCCTCGGTGATGCTGCCGTTGTTCCTGCCTGAGGGCATGGGTATCGACAAATTGCTGCGTGCATTGATTGGCGTGATCCTCTTCCAGTCGGCCTACGTGGCCGAGGTGGTGCGCGGTGGCCTGCAGGCGATTCCAAAAGGTCAGTACGAAGCCGCTGCGGCGATGGGCCTCGGTTACTGGCGCAGCATGGGCCTGGTGATTCTGCCGCAAGCCCTGAAGCTGGTGATCCCTGGCATCGTCAACACGTTCATTGCGCTGTTCAAGGACACCAGCCTGGTGATCATCATCGGCCTGTTCGACCTGCTCAACAGCGTCAAGCAAGCCGCCGCCGACCCAAAATGGTTGGGCATGGCCACCGAAGGGTACGTGTTCGCGGCCCTGGTGTTCTGGATTTTCTGTTTTGGTATGTCGCGCTATTCCATTCATTTGGAACACAAGCTCGACACAGGCCACAAGCGTTAGGAGTTGTTGTTATGAGCGAAGCGATCAAACAGCCTGTGAGCCCTGAAGGCATTATCCAGATGCAGGGCGTCAACAAGTGGTACGGCCAGTTCCACGTGTTGAAAGACATCAACCTCAACGTCAAGCAGGGCGAGCGTATCGTGCTGTGTGGCCCGTCGGGGTCGGGCAAGTCCACCACCATCCGCTGCCTCAACCGCCTGGAAGAACACCAGCAAGGCCGCATCGTAGTCGATGGCGTGGAACTGACCAACGACCTCAAGCAGATCGAAGCGATCCGCCGCGAAGTCGGCATGGTGTTCCAGCACTTCAACCTGTTCCCGCACCTGACCATCCTGCAGAACTGCACGCTGGCGCCGATGTGGGTGCGCAAGATGCCCAAGCGCAAGGCCGAGGAAATTGCCATGCACTACCTGGAGCGCGTGCGTATCCCGGAGCAGGCTCACAAGTTTCCGGGGCAACTGTCCGGCGGCCAGCAACAGCGCGTGGCGATTGCCCGTGCGCTGTGCATGAAGCCGAAGATCATGCTGTTCGACGAGCCGACCTCGGCACTCGATCCGGAAATGGTGAAAGAGGTGCTGGACACCATGATCGGCCTGGCCGAAGACGGCATGACCATGTTGTGCGTAACCCACGAAATGGGCTTTGCGCGCACCGTGGCCAACCGCGTGATCTTCATGGACAAGGGCGAGATCGTGGAACAGGCAGCGCCGAATGACTTCTTCGACAACCCGCAGAATGATCGGACCAAGTTGTTCTTGAGCCAGATTTTGCATTGATCGAAGGTTGAATAAATAAACCCGGCCTGGTGCCGGGTTTATTTTTTTGGGGCTAGGACGCTTTGAGTGCTTCAGCGTCGTTGTTCACGGTGTAGGTGAAGGCGCCACGCATGTCAGCGCCTTCGGCTAAGTCTTCTGCATCCGCCAGCAAATGCGGGTGACGATCCAATAACCGCATCAATAATACCAGCGGCTTGGGGGGAAGAAGCTCGCCACGTTCGTAGCGAGAGAAAGCGTTGTGGCCGCCACCGGACAGCAATTTCACCGCCTCTTTTTGGGTAAGGTGCAATTTGCGGCGGATACGTTTCATCTCAGCGCCAATCATCTTTTGGGCCGCTATGACGAGTTCATCGCCTGCTTCTCCATAACGATCCGCACTATCGGTGTCGGGGTCCCAGAAGCCGTCGCCGCATTCGTGACATTCCCAGCCGGACAGATTGTCTACCCGGCGCTCCATACCTTTGACCCTTATGGTTTCACTGCGGCCCTCGAAATAATGCAATGCGTCGGGGGCACCACAGATGTAGCAATTTTTTACCTTCATAGGTTCTTCTCCTTGAAGGAGATCACCGGAGGATCACCGTCCTGCCAAATTCGATGGTCCCTATGAGTGGTCATCGATTTGTACAACATCCAGTTTTGTAACTCTTAGATGGCATGCTGTATCTCCTTGATACTGAAGTGGAGTTCCCGGCCGCACCGTTGTGCTGTCTGGGTAAACGCTCTCCTGCCAAGCCGCCTCACATCCGCCTTTATCACCGCCAAATCGTAATGAGGTGTGTACTTTTCCATAAGACACCTGAGTCCAATAATTACCCTCAGAGGGTAATTTTACCAATCGAAAATACTGCTCCTTTTCCTGCCTAAAAACCCTAGTGCGTTGCCTTTGTAGGCAACTCCGAATAGGCTGTAGGAAAATTCATCCTATGATTGGACGAAAGTGCAAATCCCATGACAGACATCGCCCCCCTGATCAAACGCTCCCTGGTGGATCAGGCCTTGGAGCAACTGCGCTTGCGCATCAGCCAGGGCGTGTGGGCCATCGGCGAACGCCTGCCCACCGAGCCGGAGCTGTCCGCCGAACTCGGTATCAGCCGCAATACCGTGCGCGAAGCCATGCGTGTGTTGGCGTTTTCCGGCTTGATCGAGATCCGCCAGGGCGACGGCAGCTATTTGCGTTCGATGACCGACCCGCTGGGCACGATGCGGGCGTTGTCCCACTGCACCCTGGAGCAGGCGCAGGAAACGCGGCAGATCCTGGAAGTGGAGGCGATCAGCCTGGCAGCCTTGCGCCGCACCGACGAAGACCTGAAAAAGCTGCGTGAAGCCCTCGATGCCAGTGCCGCGCTTTACCACGGCGACCTGGAGGCCTATATCAGCGCCGACCTGGTGTTCCACAAACACTTGGTGGATGCGGCGCACAATCCGGCGCTGAGTGAGCTGTATCAGTATTTCTCAGCCATTGTCGGCGCCCAGTTGCGCCAGACCCTCACCATCTCGCCTCGTCGCCAGGCGGTGTTCGACCTGCATATCGCGTTGCTCGATGCCGTGGAGCATCAAGACCCGGAACGTGCCAAATCCCTCTGCCGGCAGTTGATCAATGAACCCTGAAACCAAGCTTGATGAACTGTTGATCGACGCCGAAGCCGACGACGAGGTGGTGCAACACGCCCCTCCGGTGGTCAGCCGTCTCTGGCTGTTGCTGTTCGGGCTGGTGCTGGTGGCACTGAACCTGCGCCCAGCGCTGTCGAGCTTGTCGCCGTTGCTCAACGACGTGTCGACCAGCCTGGGCCTGTCCGCCGCCAAAGCCGGCCTGCTGACCACCTTGCCGGTGCTGTGCCTGGGGTTGTTCGCGCCCCTGGCACCGATACTTGCCCGGCGTTTTGGCGCCGAGCGCGTCGTCCTGGGGATTCTGTTGACACTGGCTGCCGGCATCCTCCTGCGCAGCTCATTCGGTGAAGTCGGGCTGTTTGCCGGCAGCCTGATCGCGGGTGCAAGCATCGGCATCATTGGCGTGCTGCTGCCGGGTATCGTCAAGCGTGACTTCGCCAAGCAGGCCGGCACTATGACGGGCGTCTACACCATGGCGCTGTGCCTGGGGGCGGCGTTGGCGGCGGGGGCCACGGTGCCGCTCAGCCATTATTTTGGTGACAGTTGGAACATCGGTCTGGGCTTCTGGATTGCGCCAGCACTGCTGGCGGCGTTGTTCTGGTTGCCGCAAGTCGGTCAGAAACACGGTGCGCATCGCGTCGCTTACCGCGTGAAGGGCCTTCTGCGTGACCCGTTGGCCTGGCAGGTGACGCTGTACATGGGCCTGCAGTCGTCCCTGGCCTACATCGTGTTTGGTTGGGTGCCGTCGATCCTGATCAGTCGTGGCCTGAGCCCCACCGAAGCCGGGTTGGCGCTGTCCGGTTCGATCATCGTGCAATTGCTCAGCGCCCTCACCGCGCCATGGTTGGCCACGCGCGGCAAGGACCAGCGCCTGGCCATCGTGGTGGTGATGGTGCTGACCCTCGGCGGTCTGTTCGGGTGCCTGTATGCTCCGATCGACGGTTTATGGGGCTGGGCAATCCTGCTGGGCCTGGGGCAGGGCGGTACCTTCAGCCTGGCGCTGACCTTGATCGTGCTGCGCTCGCGGGACGCTCACGTGGCGGCCAACCTGTCGAGCATGGCCCAGGGCATCGGTTATACCCTGGCGTCCCTCGGGCCGTTGGCGGTGGGCCTGATCCACGATTGGACCGGCGGTTGGGCCGCCACCGGTTGGGTGTTCGCCCTGATTGGCCTGGGCGCGATCGTGGCGGGCCTCGGTGCCGGGCGGGCGAAATACGTCGGTGTCAGCAGCGAGAAAATCTAGAGATACAACACCTCCAGGGTCGCTGAGCCGTCCATCATGATGTCGGTGCTCAGGTCCAGGTTCTGCTTGGCGTTGATCACCACCTCCAGGGTCAGGGTGCTGGTGAGGTTCTGGATTGCTGCCGGCCCGGCGGTACTGCCCTCGATGTCGGTAAAGCCGAGCAGGCTTCGAGCGCCGATATCGATGGGTTTCAGGTTGGCCACGCGCCAGGCGAGGCCGCCGACGGTGGACTCAGTGCCATAGACCGGCGCCCAGCTATCGGCCGCGGTCTGCTTGGGGTCGAAGGTCAACGAATACAAACCGATCTTGTTGCCGCTGTTATCGAGGCCCAGTCCATAGAAAATCTCGCTGTTGACGTGGGCCGTACCGTCGCGATTGTCGCGCATGCGCAACGCATACTGTACTGGGCCGTTGCAGGTGAGCGTCAGATTCAGCGATTTGCGTGGCAGGCGCTTGCCGGTGGTGAGGTTGAGGTCTTGCTGGGAGATTTTGCCGAACTCGACCCTGCCGTTGCCCGACAGGATCGGTGTGCAGGAGGCCGGTGTAATCAGGCCTTTTACGCTCAGGTCGGTGGTGGAGGCCGCATGGGCCGGTAAAACGTTGACCAGCCCTACAGCGGCGGTCAGAAAGATCAGTGACGTTTTCATGGGGTAGCTCCTATAGGTATTTCACAGTCAGGGTTACGAACCCGTCGATGGGTACTTCTTCGGTCAACGGCAGTGTGTTTGCAGGGGCTATGGTTGGGGCGATCTGCACGTTTGCGTTCAACAGCTGGACCGGCGCTGGGACGGCCATTGATTTGTTGGGAGTGAATGCTGTGAGGAATTCGGGCGACAAAATCGACGTCGGGCCCCAGCCCGCCCACGTCGAACCGAGGGCGTACATCGGGGTTCCCTGCGCCGTGATGGAGTTGAGCTCTAATGTCATGTAGCCGAGCTTGATTGCGTCGTTGATCAGCCCCAGGCCAAATGTATAGAGCCTATCGCTGTAACTGGAGCCGGATCGGTTATCTCTGGTCTCCAGGGCGAGCAGGGTCATGGCTTCGCAAGTGACTTTCAGTTGCAGCTCATGCGCAGTTAGTCGGGTTGGCTGGTCGACGTTCAGATCCCTGGCCGAAATCTTGCCCAGGTCGTACTGCCCAGCAGCGCTCAGGGTCGGCTCGCAGGCACTGGGCGTGATCCGGCCGGTGACGCTCAGCTCCGTGGTGGAGCCCGCGTGCGCCAGAACGCTTAGAAAAATGGTTGTGAGAATCAGGTATCGATAAAACATGTGGGCTCCGATGTTGCTTAGAAATAGATGATTTCAAGGGTGGCCGAACCGTCGAGTCGCACCTCATTGCTCAGGTCCAGGGTGTTGAGTGGCGCAATAACGGCCTTCAGGTTCAGTAGCGCGCTGAGGGTTTGCAGGGCGTGGGGGCCGTCGGTGCCGCCGGCTGTACCGGTGAAGCCGAGCAAGCTGCGCGCGCCCAGAGGTAGTGGGCTGGCGCTGGCGCTGCTCCAGGCTGTGCCGCCGGTGGTGGAGCCCGTCCGATACAGCTGGGGCAGATGGTCGGCGGTTGCCTGGGTCGGGTCGGCAAGCAGGTAATACCGCCCGATTTTTTGCCCGCGAGTGTCCAGGCCCAGACCATAGGCCGTTTCATCGAGGCCTCCGGTGGCGGAACCTTCGCGGTTGTCGTGCATCACCAGTGCAAAGGGCGCAGGACCGTCGCAGGTCACCGTGAGGGTCAGCGGTCGCTCCGGCAGGGCGGTGTCTTTGTCGTGGTTCAGGTCGCCGACTGACAATTTGCCGAAGTTCACGGCGCCATTGTTGGACAGGCTGGGCGTGCACGCCACCGGCGCGAAGCGCGCTTGCAGGCTCAGTTCCCGCGAGCGCCCCGAGGCGGGAGCATCGACCAGGCCGGAGGTTTCCCAGGTCACAGCGTCGCGCACCCGCACGGCCTCCTCGCGGGCCCAGGCGCTGACCTGCAGTTGTACCGAAAAGCTGCGGCCCATGGCGGGTTGGCCATCGATCATCGGCACGACGCCATGGTCGGCACGCCAGCTCAGATTTGCGCCGACCAGGCTCGGCGCCTGGCCCTGGCCTGCGAGCAAGCCAAGTTCAACGGTGCGCCCATCCAGCACGCCGTCACGCACGTGCAGTTGGTAACTGCCACCGTCGGTGAAACGCAGGCGCTCGATGCCGGCGGCCATAGCACGGTAGAACAGGCTCATGTCCTGCGGTTGCGGGCAGTTCAAGGTCAGCGACAATTGCCGTTCGCCCAGCAGTCGTTCTGCTGCCGGGGTCGGTGGAACGGCGCGGTTCATCAGGCCGAAGTCCAGGCGCGATTCGCTGAGGTCCAAGCGGCATTCGTCCTGGGCTTGTACCGCGCTGGCGCAGAGCAGCAAGGCTGTGAGGCAGTGGTGAAGCTTCATAGGCTTTTCCTCAAGGGGTCTGGCAGCGGGCCGGGGCCGTTTCGTAGTACACGTGTGGGTCGGCCTTGGCCGGCAACTCGAAGCGCAAATGGCAGCGGCGTTGGTCGGGGGCTTTGATCCACAGCGTGCGCGTGTCGAGGACATCGGGCAGGAACACCTGGTTGTTTTCCTGGACCAGGGTGATGAATTCGCCGTCTTCGGTGGTCACCGTCGAGCCTCTTGGCACGGGTCTGTCCAGGGTCAGCAGTGCTCGACGGGTCAGGGCTACACCGAACTCGACGCGGTCCACCGCGCCGCGCCCGGCCGTCACCACAGCCAGGCCGTTGTTGATATCGGCATTGCGCGGCAGTGAGCGGGTTTGCACTTCGAGTGGGCTGCGTCCGTAGGCGCTGAGCTGGGAGGCTACGGCCTGGCCTTGCCAGTCGGTCCACACCGGGCCGCTGGGGGTGTTGACCTTGATGCCGGCCATGTCGCCTATCGACAGTACAGCGAAGGTGTCGCGCACCGGGTAGGGTGAGAACGTCACGCCGTCACTGTGCAACACCACGGCGCCCCGTGCGCCGCCCTGGTAGCTGGAGCGTTCGGCATCGGAGCGGGTGTAGTTGAAGTCCATTTGGCTGTAGTACGGCAGCGCGGACACGCCTACGGATGATTCGACTTCGCGGTCGCGCGAGTCACGTTCCACGCCGACCCGATAGGCCAACTGATCGTTGATCTGTTCATTCAGGCCCAGCCCTGTGTGGTGTTCGCCGCCGGCATTGCGTATCCACGCGCGGCCACGGCGATTTTCCCCAAGCGGCACGCTGAGCGTCAGGTACACCCTGTCGTCGTTGTAACGGCGACCGCTCATGTGCCATTCGGCGGTGGCGGACACCGACATCCCAGCGACCTGGGTACCCCACGACGCCAAGGCACGGCTGCTGCTGTCGCCCTGGAACGAGGACGAGCGCGAAACCCCCGCGCTGAATGCCCCCAGCCATGGGTGCGACCACGAGGTGGTTGCGCTCTGCTGGTCGCGGTAGCGCGAGCGTTGCTGCTCGCGGGTGTCGGTGGTGTAGGTCGACTCGGTGAGGTCGCGGTAGCCCGGGGTGCGCCAGGAGTTGGCCGCCGTGACTGACCAGCGGTCGCTCAGTTTCTGCGACCACGCCAAGTCGGTCTGCACACCGCGCTCGCGGGTACGTCGAGTGGCCTCGGAGGCGACCACGCTGAATTGCACCTGGCTGTCTTGCCAGGGCAACAGCCCCAGGCTCACGCCCGCCGATCGGTAATCCTCGGCCGCCAACACGCCGCTGCCCAGGCTGACCTGCGGGTGTGGCGCGGCACTGTAGCCGGCACTCACCACCCACGGCTCGACCCCCTCGCCATCACCGATATTGCGCACCCGCCCGGCGGCAACCGAGAAGCCCGGCGCCGGTAGCCCCAGTCCGAGCATTGCGGCGGGCACGGTGAAGCGGCGTTCTTCGCCGGTAGCTTCCTTGACGGTGACTTCAACGTCGGAGCGCCCGTTGAGGCGCGGCACATTGCTCAGGGTGAACGGGCCTGCGGGCACCACTGTGGAGTGAATCAAGGTCCCGTTCTGGCGCACCTCCACCTGGGCCGGGCCATTGGCGATGCCATCGATGGTCGCGCCCTGGTTCTGGTCTTGCAGCGCCTGTTCGGTGAGCACTTGCATGCCGTTGATTTGCGCGCCTGCGAGTACCGGGTTGTAGAGGTTGATCTGCCCAGCCTGCAACACCGCCTGATGGCTGGCGAACGTGCGTTGAGCGTAGGCGTCAAGGTGTGTGGTGCTGGAGACACTGTCCTGCCAGGTTTGCACCTGGCGACTGCGCACAATCCAGTCTCCCGCGTTAAAACCGACCTCGGTATTGGCCGAGCCGAAGCGGTTGGAGTCGCCGCCGTAGCGGTTGTACAGGCCGGTCACGTCATAGTTGAGCAACGCGGCGAACCCACCGGTGTGATACCCCGAAATGTCCTGGGTGACCGGGCGCAGGGCCTGTGTGGGCACCACCAGCGCCAGGCTCAGGCTGGCTGGGTCCGGCTCGATCACGGTTTGCGGGTAGTCCTGGAGAAAGTCATAACAGCTGCTTTCTTCTACGGGGCCCGATGACGGCGTCACCAGTTGCCCTGCGTCCAGCAACAGCGGGTCGAAGCACAGCGTGCCTTGCTGATCGAAGCTGACATCGACGCGCCCACGCCGTTGGCCGTTGACTGTCAGGCTGAGCGCATGGCGCCCTTCGGTGAAACGTGGTGCCTGCATCAGCAGGCCCGCGAGTTCAGGGTCGATCCCGCGCTGGCGCAATGTTTGCTGGTCAAAGGCAGCGGCCGTCGAGGGAGGCTCTGCCCAAGCCTGGTGTGTCAGCAGGCCCGGACAGAGGGCCAGTGCCATTAGTGCCAGGCGTGGAGAAACGCCGGGCACGGCTTTGCCGTCACGGTAACTCATGACTGTGTTCACACAAGTGCACTCTTCTTGGGGGGGGAGGGCCCGACTCGGATTTCCTATCTCGGCAGGGGGCTTTCCCGGTGGCCTTCAGTAGGTGACCACTTCGTTATTATTGGCGCCTTTGCTTCCCTGGCGCCGCTGTTTCACAGGGTGATGGGCGCGTCGTGGGCGGTGACGGCAAAGCCATACACCGTGGCAGGTTGCAAGCGCACGCGGGTGGCGCCGGAACTGCTGGCGGTCACGGTCAGTGTTTCGCCGGGAAGCACATAGGTGCGCGGTAGCATTGCCGCGCCGTTGCCCGGCATCAATTGAAGTTCCTGAGCCATGCGCACCACATACGACGTGGGGTTGTGGACGCTGAGCTGGTCGGCCTTCAAGGTCCAGGTCAGGCCCAGCCAGGGCGTGCGATTAGGCGCGAGCCCCTTGGGATGAATGATTACCGGCAGATTCTGGCGTACGGTCACGCCCACTTGGGCGCGTCCGGCCTTGGCGGGGTCGCGTTGGGCAGGCATGCCTTCGAAAATCACACGTTTGAGGCGCTGGGTTTTCAACGGTTCGCCCGTTTGCAGAATGAACCGCACCAGCTGGCTTTTGGACGCTTCGACCCGTGTGAGCGGTGGTGTCACGAACAACAGCGTGTTTTTGTCCTCGGGAATGTCTTCGAGAGTCACGTGCAACAGGGCCAGTTTGTTATCGGTGTTGGTCACCGACACACTGGCTTCGCCGTCAGCCTCGTTGACGATCACCACCGATGTGTCCGGGACCATGCCATCGGCACGCGCGGCGGTTGCGCCAAGTGCTGCCAGCACAGCACAGCAGAGCCCGGGGCCCCAGCGAAAAACGGAAAAAAACAGTTTCATGACAGGTCTCTTCAGAGAGGCCGCCCTGCACCCGGTGAATCAACCGGGCATCGGCGGCGCGGTGTTAGTTAGAGGTACCGCAGGTCCAGCGTGATCGAGCCATCGAGGGGCACCCGCTCGTTGAGCGTCAAGGTGTTGGCCGGGCTGATCGAGGTGTCTACCCGCAGGGAGGCCACTAGTTGCCGGATGGGCGCCGGTAGTGTCTCGCCCGCTCGGGCAAACCCCAGGTACTGGCCCGGATACATGTACGGATCCGGCGTCCAGTTCTCGCCCTTGTCGGGCGAGATCAGGGTTTGCAGCGGCTGCGCGTCGCCAACCGACCCGCGCACCGACAGGCTGACCGAACCGAGGCGCTCGCGGATGGTACGGGCGTAGAGCCAAGCGCTTGTGTTACAGGTACACGACGCTGATCGTGGCCGAGCCATCAATGCCTGTGTCTTGGGAGATGGTCAGGTTCTTGGCCGGATAGATAAACGGGTTTACCAAGAATTCCATCTGCGTGTCCTTGGCCGGAATAGGCACCGATGCTGCACCGGGTTGTTTAATTGAGACCAGCATGTTGGTTTGCCATCCCTCGTCTGAAAACATGCGGAACCAGGTGTTGCCGTTGTTCATTGTCCCAATCGGCTGGACGGGGACCTGATCGGCGATGGCCTTGTCGAGGGACACTAAATAGCCGCCGATAGGCTCGCCGGCGGCAGTTCTTCCGATGCCCAGTTCGACTACGCCGACTGCGGGGTCTGCGGAGTCGGCGCGGTTGTCGGTGATTGTCATTGCAAACAGCGTCGATGCCTCGCAGTTGATACTCAGTTGCAAGCTGACTGGGGTCAGCAGCGTTCGGGCATCCTGGTTAAGGTCTTTAACCGAAAACCGGCCGACATTGATGGTGCCGCCTGGCGTCAGGCTCGGCGTGCAGGCCGAGGGTACAATCATCCCCTTGACGGTCAGGTCGGTGGTGGACGCGGCAAACGCTGGCAAAGCGCTGCCGATCAGCAGGCCAGCGACGCTGGTGCAGAGTAGTTTTTTCATGTCGGTTAAAGCTCCTTTGACGGGGTCGGGATACGGGGCGTACAGGGATGTACGGGTATTACAGATAACGCATGGTCACGGTCACATGCCCATCGACGGGCACTTCATCGTTAAGGGTCAGGCTGTCGGCGCGGGCAATCCGGGTGTAGAACACAATGTCCGCATCGAAGGTCGTCACCGCAATCGGCCGGGGAGGGTCATCCATCGAAGCGATGGCGAGCAGACTGAGGTGGCTTAAATGCGAACCTGCGGCCCATTGGGTGCCGCCATCCAGGGATACGATGGTGCGCACCGCCAGTGTGTCCGCTACAGGGTTACTCAATACCAGCGCAACGCTGCCCAGGTTTTCATCGTTGGGGGTTGTGCCCAGGCCGTGGTGGTTGGGAATCACCGCCGTCCCGCCACGGTTGTCGAGCGTGGTCAAGGCAAACAACGTCGAGCCTTCGCACCGCACATTCAACTGCAAGGTGTCAGGGGGCAGCAGTGTGTGCCTGTCTTGATTAAGGTCTTTGACGGTGATCTTGCCGTGGTCAATCGCCCCCCCGTCGGACAACGTGGGCGTGCAACTGCTCGGCGTAATCATGCCGGAGACGTTGAGGTCGGTGCTGCTGGCGGCAGAGGCTTGAGGCAGGTAGATGATCAGCAGTGCCGCCAATACTGCAGGGGTCGATTTATCCATGGATCGAATAACCTCTAGGGGGAATGCCCTGTGTGGAAGAAGAGTTACAGGTACACGACCTCAATCGTGGCTAAACCGTCGATTGGCGTTTCTTCCGAGGGAAAACCCATGGCTCTGTCGATCTGGCCGATCACCACAATGTCCGTATTCAGATTCTGGATCATGGTCGGCTGTGGATTCCCAGGAATGCCAAACGCCGCCAGCGTCGTTCCCTGCCAGATAGCGTTCCCAATGACCTGCCAGTTTTGACCGTTATCAGATGATTGGAGGGGCGTAACGTCGACGTTATCGGCCACGGCGTTTTCAAGGGAAAGAGTGAAGTTGCCGATTTTGACGTTGTTGCTTGTCAGGCCCAAGCCATAGCCGTCGAGTATGGTTGACGACCCGGAGCGATTGTCGGTGCCTCTTAACGCAATTAACGTGGCAGCATCGCAGAGAACGTTGAGTCGTATCGTGATGGGGTCCAGGTGTGTCGGGGTGTTGGGGTCGAGGTCTTTTATCGAAATCTTGCCGTAATTCACGTTCCCGGACAGGCTTGGGGTGCAGGCGCTTGGAGTGATCATGCCTGTGACGGTCAGCTCTGTGGTGCTTGCGGCGAACGTCATGCCACTACCGGCAAGGGAGAAGACGGCGGTGAGGGCGGCTAGGGACTTTTTCATGTTTTAAGAGCTTCCGGTGCCAAGGCTGAATAATGACGGTGCCAGTGGCCGTCTGCAGCTACGTTGCGACCGCCTGGAGTGGTCAGTCGCATCCCTCTCTGGGGACGCCGGGAAATCTATCGTTGGGAGGCGGTCTCGCAAATACAATAAATACGACAATCGTCCAGGGCTGAGAGGGTCGTCAGAAGCAGAGTTGACTTGTGTAGGATTAATGGATTTTTCGTAGTTGTTGTATCGTTTAAAGGCACGCAATTGACTACTGTACGTGCTCCCCCGCAGTAAGCCCTTCACGTAAATGCTCGGAGTTGTGCGCACGCTCAGGGAGCGTCCAGTGTTATGGGCGAGCCTGTTTCTCCGTTCGTTGTGCCGCCCGAACCTGGTTGGCTGGCGGTGTAATCGAGGTGACCATGCAGCCGGGTACTCCACCCGACGAGGGCGCGGGGAGCGCCTTTTCGTCGTCAAGCGGGTTGCCTGTAAAGTGGCAAGGCTTGACGGTATTGGTGGTCGAGGATCACCCGGCCTATCGCATTTTGCTGGGCTGGATTCTGCAAAAACTGGGGCTCGGCTTTGTGATGGTCGCAGACGGCCGGGCCGCGCTTGAAGCGATGCACCGACAGCCCGTGGACCTGGTGCTGACGGACTGCCAGATGCCCGTCATGGACGGCTACGTGATGACCCGCACAATACGGCGCAGAGAGCGCATTGCCGGTACCGGGCGCATGCCGATCATTGCCTTCACCGTCACCCTGGGAACCGAGCAGATACAACGTTGCTTGGCGGCCGGCATGGACGCCTGGCTGCTCAAACCGGTGACCTTCGAGCAACTGCGCGACATCCTCACCGTATGGCTTCCCGCTACCGGGGAACTGCGCGAGCAGCGCAGGCCACCTGCACAACCGGACTGGCCGACCCGCATGAGCCTGGTCGACACCTTCGGCAGCGCGGCGACAGTGAAGCACCTGTTGCAAACCTTGGTGCGAGAGGCGCAAATCGACCTCGCGGCGCTGGCCGAGGCCAAGCGCACACGGGATGCCTGCGCCGCTGCAAACCACCTGCACCGATTGATCGGCAGCGTAGCGTTTCTGGGTGCAGGCGCCCTGGAAACCCGCGGCATACAGATGATCGAAGCCGTGGCGAGGGAAGGCGTGCAGAGGCATGCGCAGCCTCTCGGCGTGCTGCTGAAGGACCTTCGCTTGTACCTGAAATATCTGTCCTCACTGTAGTTTTGCAGGACGTTTCTGGTTGTTTTGTAGCCTCTACGCGTAGGTGAATTCTGTTTATTTTGTAGGGCTTGATCTATGGCTCATTAATCGCGGGGCGGCGCCGGAAAGCGCCGGCCGTCAACGGTTGTGGCTGAAAGCCACTAGGGGTACCGTGCACCAACTCAACTGGCAATCCAGGTGGTTCCCATGCTCCGTGTAATTATTGCTGACGATCATCCTATTGTGCGTGTTGGGCAGAAAGTAGTGATCGAGGCCAATGGCAAATGCAAGGTAGTGGGCGAGGCCGATGGTCCCGATCAACTATTGGAATTGGTGGCTCATCAGCCATGCGACGTGCTGGTGACTGACTTCGCCATGCCGGGCAATCAACAGGCCGATGGTTATGGCTTGCTGGGCCTGCTGCACCGGCAATACCCGCAAATGCCGGTGATACTGGTGACCATGTTTGCCAATGTCGCCACCCTGCGCGCATCGTTTGCCCACGGCGCCAGGGCTATCGTCGCTAAAAGTGCGTCGGCCCGCGAGTTGCCGCAAGCGATCAAGGCGGTGTGTGGCGGCCAGACGTTTGTCAGCGAATGCCTGCGCCAGCAAATGGAAGAAGCCGGCACCCTGGACCAGCAAGCGGTCCCGCAGCTGTCCGGCAAGGAGAGCGAAGTGGTGCGTATGCTCGCCAGCGGCATGACCGTCAGCCAGATCGCGGCGCGGGTCAACCGCAGCATCTCGACCATCAGCAAGCAGAAAAGCACCGCGATGAGCCGGCTGTGCATTTCCACCGATGTGGATTTGTTCGCCTACGCACGCAGTAGTGGCATGGTGCCGTAAGCTCGCTTATTTGCGTGGCGAATGTCGGTAGCCTTGGCGGCGCGGGCAGCTTATCGTGCGCCTACTCTTTTCGACACCCGCGGAGCCTGCCCATGAGTGATGCCCATAACGCCCTGATCACTGAGTTCTACAGCGCCTTCCAGCGCCTGGACGCCGAGGCCATGGCCGCCTGCTACACCGACGATGTGGTGTTCAGTGACCCTGCGTTTGGCGAACTGCACGGCCGTGATGCCGGGGACATGTGGCGCATGCTGACCACGCGGGCCAAAGACTTTTCCCTGACCTTCGACAACGTGCGCAGCGATGAGCGCAGTGGCAGTGCCCATTGGGTGGCGACGTACTTGTTCAGTGCTACCGGCAACACGGTGGTCAACGATATCCAGGCGCGCTTTGTGTTTCGCGACGGCAAGATCTGCGAGCACCACGACAGCTTCGATCTGTGGCGTTGGTCGCGGCAGGCGCTGGGCACCAAGGGCTTGCTGTTGGGTTGGACGCCGCTGGTGAAAAACGCCGTGCGTGCCCAGGCGTTGCGTGGTTTGAAGGCATTTCAGGCCAGTCGTTGATAAGCTTGGCGCTCTTCTGTATTAGCCGAATCGACCTGTGACTGATCCTTCTGAACCCAAACCCTGGTTCGTCTACCTTGTACGCGCTGCCAATGGCTCGCTGTACTGCGGTATCAGCAATGACCCGGTGCGCCGCTTTGCTTCTCACCAGAGCGGCAAGGGCGCGCGGTTTTTCCTGTCCAGCCCGGCCGTGGCGCTGGTGTACACCGAGCAATGCGCGAGCAAGGGTGAGGCGTTGCGTCAGGAGCGGTTGATCAAAAAGTTGAAAAAGAGTGCCAAGGAGTGCCTGGCGGCCAGCGGTTCATTGATTTGACTGATGGGTTCCCATCGTCCCCAAACGGCGTGTTGCAGGCTAATCTAGCGGCTCACTTCTAGAGCGGAGCCTGGCATGTCTGAGTTGATCCTCCACCACTACCCGCAGTCCCCCTTCGCTGAAAAAGCCCGCCTGATGCTGGGTTTCAAGGGTTTGTCCTGGCGCTCGGTGCATATCTCGCCGGTGATGCCCAAGCCGGACCTCACCGCCCTGACCGGCGGCTATCGCAAAACGCCGGTGTTGCAAGTCGGCGCGGATATCTACTGTGACACCGCCTTGATTGCCCGACGCCTGGAGCAGGAAAAGTCCGCTCCGGCGCTGTTTCCTCAAGGCCAGGAGTTGGTCACCCAAGCCTTCGCCGCCTGGGCCGACTCGGTGGTGTTTTCCCATGCCGTGGCGCTGGTGTTCCAGCCGGAATCCCTGGCGGTCAAATTTGCCAAGGTGCCGCCGGAAATGATCCAGGTGCTGGTGGCTGACCGCAGCAAGTTGTTCAGCGGCGGCACCGCAACCCGCGTGCAATTGGAGCAGGCCAAGCACCAATGGCCGACGATCATCCATCGCATCAATCAGCAATTGCAGCACCCGGCCGGGGATTTCCTGTTCGGCGAGCCGTCGATTGCCGACTTTGCCCTGGCCCACCCACTGTGGTTCCTCAAAGGCTCTTCCGTGACGTCGCCGTTGGTGGATGCCTATCCTGCCGTCGCCGCTTGGCTGGATCGCGTGCTGGGTTTCGGCCACGGTACATCCACCCAGATGAGCGCCGATCAGGCCCTGGACGTATCGCGCAATGCGGCACCGGCTGTTCTGCCTGAAGAAGTCTTTGAGGACTTGAACGGCTTCAAGGCTGGCCAGCAGGTGACCATTTGCGCCACCGACTACGGCACCGACCCGGTGGCGGGCGAACTGCTGTTTGCCGGCCGCGAAGAGCTGATCCTGCGCCGCAGCGACGAACGTGCCGGCACCGTGCATGTGCATTTCCCACGCATGGGTTTTCGCATCCAGGCGCAATAAACAAAAATATTTGCAAATTAAGGTGAGGTAAATCCACCGCCCATCCGTGTAGTGCTTGAAACTGCGATCTATTCGCATTAACAGCGTTTTCTACACGGGTTCTCACAGCATGAAGTCGACGGCGGGCGGTTGGGTTAAACAGTGGCTGGGAGCCTCGGTATTGGCGGTATCGGGGTTGGCGTTGCTGCCGCTGAGTATGGCGCAGGCGCAGGCGCAGGAGCAGCAGAGCGCCCAGTTTAACTTTGCGCTGGCGGCCAAACCGTTGCCCCAGGCCTTGAGCGACTTCAGCCGGGTCACCGGCATCAGCGTGATCTACACCGACGAAGCGCCCTACGGCCTCAGCGCCCCGGCAGTCAGCGGGCAGATGAGTGCAAACCAGGCCCTGCAACGCCTGCTGGGCAACAGTGGCTTCACTTTCCGCCAGATCGATGCCCGCACCCTGGCCCTTGAACCGCTGCCGACGGAAGGCGCGGTCAACCTCGGCGCCACGACCATCAGCGGTGCCGGCCAGGCCCAGGACAGCACCAGCTACCAGCCGCCGCCCACCAGTTCGGTGATGCGCTCCCACGCGCTGCTGCTGGAAACCCCGCAGACCGTCAACGTGGTGCCCGCCCAGGTACTGCGCGACCAGACCCCGCGCAATCTGGATGATGCCCTTGCCAACGTCAGCGGTATCACCCAGGCGAACACCTTGGCCAGTACCCAGGACGCGGTGATGCTGCGCGGCTTTGGCGACAACCGTAACGGTTCGATCATGCGCGACGGCATGCCCATCGTGCAGGGGCGTGCATTGAATGCCACGGCGGAGCGCGTCGAAGTGCTGAAGGGCCCGTCGTCGTTGCTCTACGGCATCCAGGATCCGGGTGGCGTGGTGAACATCGTCAGTAAAAAGCCTGAACTGGTGCAGTCCACCGCCCTGACCGTACGCGGCTCCACCTTCGGCGACGGCAAGAACGGCAGCGGCGGCAGCCTCGACACCACTGGCCCGATTGGCGACAGCGGCCTGGCCTATCGTCTGATCGTCGACCATGAAGACGAAGACTATTGGCGTAACTTCGGCACTCACCGTGAGAGCCTGATCGCACCGTCCCTGGCCTGGTATGGCGACAGCACCCAATTGCTGTTTGCCTACGAACACCGCGAATTTCTCACACCGTTTGACCGTGGCACCGCCATCGACCCCAAGACCAATCACCCGCTGGACATCCCGGCCACACGGCGTCTGGATGAACCCTTCAACAACATGGAAGGCCGTTCCGATCTGTACCGTTTTGAAGCCGATCACGACTTGAACGATGATTGGAAAGCTCACTTCGGCTATAGCTGGAACCGCGAGACCTACGACGCCAGCCAAGTGCGCGTCAGTGCGGTGAACACCAATGGCACCCTGACCCGCAAGATGGACGGCACCCAAGGGGCAATCACCACGGACCGTTTCGCCACCGCGAGCCTGGAAGGTAAGGTCAATGTGTTCGGCCTGCAGAACGATGTGGTGTTCGGCCTGGATGATGAGTACCGCAAAATCTACCGCGCCGACCTGATTCGTCAGAGTTCACGCGCCACCAGCTTCAACTACAACAATCCGGTGTACGGCAATGAAGTCGCGGGCACTACCGTCAGCCCTGCTGACAGCGCCCAGACCGACCTGCTGCGCAGTGATTCGCTGTTCTTCCAGGACGCCATCCACCTGAACGAACAGTGGATTTTCGTCGCCGGCGCGCGCTATCAGATGTATGACCAATACGCCGGCAAAGGCGTGCCGTTCAAGGCCAACACCAACGGCAACGGCCAGGCCTGGGTGCCGCGTGCGGGCCTGGTGTATCGCTACACCGATGAACTGTCGTTCTACGGCAGCTACACCGAATCGTTCAAACCCAACTCCACCATCGCCGCCTTGGCCGATGGCAGCACCTTGACCGGCGACCTGACGCCCGAGGAATCCAAGTCCTGGGAACTGGGGGCCAAGCTCGACATTCCGGGACGCATCACCGCCAGCGCGGCGCTGTTCAACATCGACAAGCGCAATGTGCTGGTCTCCGTCGGCTCCGGCGCCAACACCGTCTACAGCATCGCCGGCCAGGTGCGGTCCCGTGGCCTGGAACTGGACGCCACCGGCCAGTTGACCGACAAGGTGAGCCTGATCGGCAGCTACGCCTACACCGATGCGCTGGACGTCAAAGACAAGGATCCGACCCTGCAAGGCAATCGCCTGCAAAACGTTGCCAAGCACACCGGTTCGCTGGCGGTGGCCTATGACTTCGGCAACATCTTTGGTGGCGACCAGTTGCGCGTGGGCACCGGTGCGCGTTACGTCGGTGCACGTGCAGGCGATGCGGCCAACGATTTCACCTTGCCGGGTTACACCGTGGCGGATGCCTTCGCGACCTACGACACCAAGATCGATGGGCAAAAGGTCAAGTTCCAGCTCAACGTGAAGAACATGTTCGACCGCGTCTACTACACCTCGGCGGCCAGCCGCTTGTTTGTGTCCATGGGCGATGCGCGGCAGGTGTCGGTGTCCAGCACCCTGGAGTTCTAAGGAGTTTATGGTAGCGTTGCCGCCACTGATGTCTTGGTGGAAACGATACTGATGCATTTTGGACGATGGCTACATCTGCTGTGCTTGAGCGTTTTGCTGGGTGGTTGCGCGAGTGTTTCACCCACTTCCACCCCGGCAAGCCTGGAGCAACTCCTGGCTGACCCGGCCCTCAACGGCGCCACTGTTTCCCTGATGGTGCGTGATGCCCGTAGCGGTAGCACGCTCTATCAACACAACCCGCGAACCCGCCTGATTCCCGCCTCCAATCTCAAGTTGCTCACCACCGCAGCGGCGATGGATGTACTGGGGCCGCAATACCGCTTCTCCACGCAACTGCTGAGCAACGGCACGCAACAAGGTGAGCGCCTCGCCGGCAATCTGTACCTCAAGGGCCTGGGCGATCCGACCACGCAATTCGCTGATTACCAGACATTGGCGGCACAGCTCGCGGGCCAGGGCGTGCGCCAGATCCAGGGCGACTTGGTATTTGACGATACCTTTTTCGACGCCGAACGCCTGGGTGTGGACTGGGCCCAGGACGACGAAAGTACCTACTATGGCGCGCAGATTTCCGCGCTGACCGTATCGCCTAACACGGATTTTGATGCGGGCACGCTACTGGTCACGGCAAAGGCGCCCGCCATGGTTGGCCAACCGGTCAGTGTGGTGGTGAGCCCGTCCACCGACTACGTGCAACTGAACAACCGCGCTGTCAGCGGCCCCGGCAACAATTACGGCATCACTCGCCAGCACGGCACCAACCTGCTGCAACTCACCGGCGCGTTGGCGCCCGGCAAGCAAAGTCGACAGTGGGTGAGTGTGTGGGAACCGACGCAACTGGTGGCCAATCTGTTTGAACAGGCGCTGGCGCAGCAGGGCATTCAGGTGCTGGGGCGGCGTGTGATCGGCGGCGTAACCCCGGTAACAGCCAGGGTGTTGGCCGAGCACCAATCGGCGCCTTTGCAGGCACTGATCACGCCGCTGCTCAAGCTGTCGAATAACAATATGTCCGAAGCGTTGCTAAAGACCATGGGGCGCAAGCTGTCCAATGCTGGGACGGCGCAGGCGGGTGTCGCGGCAGTGGCGGATTTCATGCGCCGTCAAGGTTTGGACCCGATGACGTTGAGCCAGGTCGATGGTTCGGGCTTGTCGCGGCGCAATCTGGTGTCCTCGCAGAACCTCACCGACCTGCTGCTGGCGACGGCCAAACAGCCTTGGTTCGACGCTTGGTACAACGCTTTGCCAATCGCTGGAAACACCGATCGCATGAGCGGCGGCAGCCTGCGTTATCGTCTGCGCGGGACGGCGGCGGAAAACAACCTGCACGCCAAGACCGGCTCCATGGCCGGTGTGTCGTCGTTGAGCGGCTACATCACCGACGCCCAGGGCCGGCGCCTGGTGTTTTCAATGATCAGCAACAATTACCTGAGCACCACCGCACCGATCCGCGCCCTGGAAAACCGCGTGGCGCTGGCCCTGGTGCAGTGGCACGACTAGTTCAGGGCTGATAGCCCATGCGCCAGCTCACGGCCCGGGTCGCCGCCAGCAAGTGCTGCGCCGCCGGGCCGTCTTCGTCGGCATGGAACAACGAGGTGGGACCGACCACGGTCATCACCGCCGCCACTTGGCCGATGGCGTTGAAGACCGGCGCGGATAACGCATCGACGCCGGGCATCAACAAGCCATGCACAAAATGCAGGCCACGGTTGCGGATTTGTTCGCACGCGGTGGCGTAGGCCTGGTCATCTGCCAGGGCATGGGCGATGCCAGCCTGGATTTCGCGTTCACGCAGCTCCACGGTTTCCCGCGACGGTAGAAAGGCGCTGAACACCAACCCGGTGGACGAACTGAGCAGCGGCAGCACCGAACCCAATTGCGTCACCACCGTGACGGCGCGCACGGCGGGTTCGATCTGCACCACGGTCGCGCCCTGGTTGCCCCATACCGCGAGGAAGCAGGTTTCATTCAACTCATCGCGCAGCTCCGCCAGGGGCATCGCGCCCACTTTCAAAACATCCATGCTGCCCAGCGCCGCCAAGCCCACGCGCAAGGCTTCGCGGCCCAGCCCGTAATGGTTGGTGGCGGTGTTCTGTTCAGCGAAACCCGATGCGATCAGCGCCTGCAGGTAGCGGTGCACCTTGCTCGCCGGCATCTGCACGTGTTCGGCCAGGCGTGACAGCGAAGTGGCCGGGGACAGCTCGGCCAGCGCCTTGAGGATATCGGTGCCCACTTCGGCCGAGCGGACTTTCTGTTTACCGGTGTCGCGGGGCTTTTCCATGGAAGGGCGAGAATCCAAGAGATGAATGGGCGTCTTTATAGCTTGACGGTCGATAGTGATCAAATTACGTTATGCGTAACTGGATTACGATAAAAATAACTGACCTACAGAGGACGATCCATGAACCTCGAATACCTGTCGGGCTTCGGCAACGAATTCGCCAGCGAAGCCTTGCCCGGCGCACTGCCGGTCGGCCAGAACTCCCCGCAAAAAGCGCCCTACGGGCTGTACACCGAACTGTTCTCCGGCACCGCGTTTACCATGGTGCGCAGTGAAGCCCGGCGCACCTGGCTGTACCGCATTCAGCCGTCGGCCAATCACCCTGCTTTCATCAAATTGGAGCGGCAATTGGCCGGTGGGCCATTGGGGGCGGTGACGCCCAATCGCTTGCGCTGGAATCCGTTGGATTTGCCGAGCGAACCGACGGATTTCATTGATGGGCTTGTAGGCATGGTCGCCAATTCGGCGGCGCAAAAGCCCTCAGGCATCAGCATCTACTCCTATCGCGCCAACCGTTCCATGGAGCGTGTGTTCTTCAACGCCGATGGCGAACTGTTGATCGTCCCCGAACAAGGTCGCCTGCGCATCGCCACCGAATTGGGCGTGCTGGAGGTGGAGCCGCTGGAGATCGTCGTGCTGCCGCGCGGCCTTAAATTCCGCGTCGAGCTGCTGGATGCTCAGGCGCGTGGTTATGTCGCCGAGAACCACGGCGCCCCGTTGCGCCTGCCAGACCTGGGCCCTATTGGCAGCAATGGCCTGGCCAATCCGCGCGACTTCCTGACGCCAGTCGCCCACTACGAAGATCAGAAGAAACCGACAACGCTGGTACAGAAATTCCTCGGCGAACTCTGGGCCTGCGAGTTGGACCATTCACCCCTGAACGTGGTCGCCTGGCACGGCAACAACGTGCCGTACAAATACGACCTGCGCCGCTTCAACACCCTTGGCACCGTGAGCTTCGATCATCCGGACCCGTCGATCTTCACTGTCCTGACCTCGCCCACCAGCACCCACGGCCTGGCCAACCTCGACTTCGTGATCTTCCCACCGCGTTGGATGGTGGCCGAGAACACCTTCCGTCCGCCGTGGTTCCACCGCAACCTGATGAACGAATACATGGGCCTGATCCAGGGCGCCTACGACGCCAAGGCCGAAGGCTTCCTGCCCGGCGGCGCGTCGCTGCACAGCTGCATGAGTGCCCACGGCCCGGACGGCGAGACCTGTACCAAGGCCATCAACGTAGAGCTGGCGCCGCACAAGATCGACAACACCATGGCCTTCATGTTCGAGACCAGCCAAGTGCTGCGTCCCACCCAGTTCGCCCTGGACTGCCCGCAACTGCAAACCACTTATGACGCGTGCTGGGCCTCGCTGCCCGCCACCTTCAACCCGAACCGGAGATAACCCATGACTCAGCCCACACTTACCCGCAGCTGGGTGGCCTCCGCCAATGGTCACACCGATTTTCCTCTGCAAAACCTGCCGTTGGGCGTGTTCAGCATCAACGGCTCGGCACCACGCGCTGGCGTGGCGATTGGCGACTCGATCCTGGATCTGCACGCCGCCATCGATGAATTCGACGGTGAAGCCCGTCGCGCCGTCGAAGCGACCGCCGGAGGCCAACTGAACGCCTTTTTTGAACTGGGCCGCGGCCCGCGCGTGGCCTTGCGCGAGCGCCTGTTGGAACTGCTGGCCGAAGGCAGCAAGCTGCACACCCGTGAAGCGCAGGTGCTGCACCGCGCCGCCGATTGCCAGATGCACGTACCGGCGCGGATCAATGACTACACCGACTTCTACGTCGGCATCGAGCACGCGCAAAACGTCGGCAAACTGTTTCGTCCCGACAATCCACTGCTGCCCAACTACAAGTACGTGCCGATTGGCTACCATGGCCGTGCTTCGACCATTCGTACCTCAGGCACCGACGTGCGCCGCCCCAAAGGCCAGACCCTGCCGGCCGGGCAGACCGAACCTACTTTCGGTCCGTGCGCACGCTTGGACTATGAACTGGAGCTGGGCATCTGGATCGGCCAGGGCAACGAGATGGGCGATTCGATTGCCATTGGTGACGCGGCCGATCACATCGCCGGTTTCTGCCTGCTCAATGACTGGTCGGCACGGGATATCCAGGCCTGGGAATACCAGCCGTTGGGGCCGTTCCTGTCGAAAAGCTTCATCACCACCATCTCGCCTTGGGTGGTGACGGCCGAAGCCCTGGAACCGTTCCGCAAAGCGCAACCGGCGCGCCCTGAGGGCGACCCGCAACCGCTGTCGTATCTGTTGGATAAACGTGACCAGGCCGCAGGTGCCCTGGACATCGAGCTGGAAGTGCTGCTCACCACCGCCACTATGCGCGAGCAGAACCTGCCGGCCCATCGCCTGGCCTTGAGCAACAGCCTGCATATGTACTGGACGGTTGCGCAATTGGTGGCGCACCACAGTGTCAACGGTTGCCAATTGCAGGCAGGCGATCTGTTTGGTTCGGGGACGTTGTCCGGTCCGCAAACCGGTCAATTCGGCAGCCTGCTGGAAATGACTGAAGGCGGCAAAAAAGCCGTTGAATTGCCGTCCGGCGAAGTGCGTAAGTTCCTTGAAGACGGCGACGAAATCATCCTGCGTGCGCGTTGCAACCGTGAAGGCTTTGCCTCCATCGGTTTCGGCGAATGCCGCGGCACCGTGATCGCGGCGCGCTAGGAGGGCAGGGCGATGGAACTCTACACCTATTACCGTTCCACTTCGTCGTACCGGGTGCGTATTGCCTTGGCCCTCAAGGGCCTGGATTTCACCGCGGTGCCGGTCAACCTGCTGGTCCCGGCGGGCGGCGCCCACCGCCAGCCTGAGTACCTGGCGATCAACCCGCAAGGTCGCGTCCCGGCCTTGCGTACCGAGGAGGGCGAACTGTTGATTCAGTCGCCGGCGATCATCGAATACCTGGATGAACGTTATCCACAGGTGCCGCTGCTCTCCAAAGACCTGGCGACCCGCGCCCATGAGCGCGCGGTAGCCTCGATCATTGGCTGCGATATCCATCCGCTGCATAACTCCAGCACCCAGAACTTGCTGCGCCAATGGGGGCATGACGAGACTCAACTGCTGGAGTGGATCGGTCACTGGATCAGCCAGGGCTTGGGCGCGGTGGAGCAGTTGATCGGCGACCAAGGGTTTTGCTTCGGCGAGCAGCCGGGGTTGGCCGACACCTTCCTGATTCCGCAACTGTATGCGGCCGAGCGCTTCAAGGTGCCGCTGGCGGCGTATCCACGCATTGGGCGGGTGGCGGCGTTGGCGGCGCAGCATCCTGCCTTTATCAAGGCCCACCCCGCCAATCAACCTGACACCCCCTGACCCCTGTAGGAGCCGGCTTGCCGGCGATAGCGTTATTTCAGTCGATCAATCATTGCCTGATTCACCGCCATCGCCGGCAAGCCGGCGCCTACACAGTTGCGCTAGACCATAAAAATAAAATCAAAGGTACCTTGCGATGCACAATCAGATTGCCAGCTTTCGCGCGGCACTCGACGCCCGTCCGGTGTCGCGTTATCAGTGGTTGATTCTCTTGTTGCTGGCGCTGCTGCTGGTGACCGACGGCTACGATGCCCAGGTGCTGGGTTACGTGGTGCCGGCGCTGGCCCAGGATTGGGGGTTGGAGAAGGCTGCATTCGGCCCGGTGTTCAGCGCCAACCTGCTGGGGCTGACCTTGGGGTCGTTGCTGGTCACGCCGCTGGCGGATCGGTTCGGCGTGCGGCGCATCCTGCTTGGCTGCGTACTGATCTACGCCACGCTTACGGTGCTGATGGTATTTGCCAATTCGCTGAACACGCTGATGGCCGCGCGGTTTATCTGCGGCATCGGCATGGGCGGCGCGATGCCCAGCGCGATGGCTTTGATGTCGGAATACTCGCCGCCGCGCCTGCGCACGTTGATGGTGACGTTGGCGGCGTGTGGCTTCTCGTTCGGCGGCGCGGCCGGCGGGTTTGTGGCGGCGGGTTTCATTGAAGGCTTCGGGTGGCAGGCGGTGTTCCTGGCGGGTGGCGTGACGCCGTTGCTGTTGTTCCCGTTTCTGGTGTGGCTGTTGCCGGAATCCTTGCCGCGTTTGCTGCGTGATGCGCCGCCCTATGCTCGGCTGCAGAGCGTTACGTCACGCATGCTGCCGGGCTGGCAACCACCGGCAGCGACCGAGGCCAAAAAACCGCAGGAGCAGGGCAGCAAACTGACGGTGGTGGAGCTGTTTCGCAACGGCTACGCGCGCCCGACGCTGCTGATCTGGGCGACCTTTTTTGTCAGCTTGATCCTGCTGTATTTCATGATCAGTTGGTTGCCGTCGCTGCTGTTGGAAAGTGGCTTGGCGTTGAAAGAAGCCAATCTGGTGACTTCGATGTTCCTGTTCGCCGGCACCTTGGGCGCCATCGGCATGGCCTGGTTCGCCGACCGCTTGAAAAGCAAAGTGCGGCTGTTGTCCGGCGTGCTGGCCGCGGCTGCGGTGTGCACCCTGCTGCTCGGCCTGAACCATGACAACCCGCGTTACCTGGTGGCCTGCGTGTTCGCGGCCGGGTTTTGCATCATCGGTGGTCAACTGACCCTCAATGCCTTCGCCAGTAACTTCTACCCGGCACACGTGCGCGCCACCGGAACGGGCTGGGCGCTGGGCGTGGGGCGTTTTGGTTCAATCCTGGGGCCGCTGTTTGGCAGTATGTTGCTGGCGATGCATATTCCGGTGCAGCAGATTTTCTTTTTCTGTGCGATACCGGCGGTGATCGCAGCGTTGTTGATCATTCAGGTGCGTTCGCCGGGTGCTGAAGGACCGAAGAGCCCGCTGTCTGGGGATATTCTCAAAGCGCCGCAGGCTTAATGCACCACTGAGTTGGGCGGCAGGTGGCCCAGGCGTTCGGTCAGGCGCAGGCGTTGGATCGGATCTTCGCTGAGCATCAGCGCGTGTTCCAGGTCGAAGCGTTCGGCGTTGGGGCAGTCCAGGCGCTGATACAGGCTGGCACGTGCCAGGTAATCGGCGGCGCTGGCGTTGCCCAGTTCCAGCACGCGTTCGGCGTCAATCAGGGCTTGGAGTGGGGCGTCGTTGGAAAGGTGCAATTGCCTCAAGTTGCGTGACAACCGTTGCAGGATCGAACGCGGGTCGGCTGTGTGGAGGTGATCGGCTTGTAACTTGAGGTTGGGGCCGTATTGGCGCTGCAACAGGTCGCGGCAATCGTTCGGGTAGAGGCGCCGGCCGCCGCAGGGATCCAGCAGGTGATCGGCGCCGGGGACTCTTAAAAGGAAATGGCCGGGGAAATTCACGCCGACCATGGGGATCTCCAGGCGGCGCGCCAGCTCAAGGGCGATCAGCCCCATGGCCAGGGGTTGCCCGCGTTTGCGCTGCAAGACCTTGTCCAGCAGGGCTGCGGCGGGGCGCAAGGGCGTGAATTCATCCTGGGCAAATCCCAGGTCATTCAAGCGCCGCAATAGCGGCTGGCCCAGTTCATCCGCCGGCAACAGCGGCATGCCCAGGCTCACCTGTTGTTGCAGCAAGGTCAGTTCCTGCAGGATCTGCAAGGGCTTCACGGCCGGATCATGCTCGGCAGCAATCCACAACGCCGCTTCAAACAGCGCGGGTGGGGAGCGTTCCAGGCAGGCGAAAAAAGCTTTGCGGGGATTCATTGCATTCTCCGGCAGATGCCCCCGTTTTAGCCTTGCTGGGAATTTTCGTCCAGTGGCTTGGGAAATATCCTGCGTGCTTATGTCGCAAGACCTGTGAAATCGGACGGCTTATTCCAGCCTGGTCCGGCACTTTTCTGCCGCAAGCCTATACTTGGCCCACTACCAGAAGTGATTCGGGAGCTTGACGATGTTTGCTCTCATGCACAGCACCCGCCTTGAATCGCTGCACTTGAGCGTCGACCCGGCCACCGGGCTGAAGGCGGTCATCGCCATCCATAACAGCCGCCTGGGGCCTGCCCTCGGTGGCTGTCGCTATCTTTCCTACCCCGACGACGAAAGTGCCGTGGCCGATGCCGCGCGCCTGGCCCAAGGCATGAGCTACAAGGCGGCCTTGGCCGGTTTGCCGGTGGGCGGGGGCACCGCCGTGATCCTGCGTCCCGGCCACGTAGAAAGCCGTGCCGCATTATTTGAAGCCTTTGGTCGATGCGTTGAGCAACTCGACGGCCGTTACATCACCGCCGTCGACAGTGGTACTTCAGTGGCGGACATGGATTGCATCGCCCAGCATACCCGCTATGTCACCAGCACCACCGCCGCAGGCGACCCATCGCCCCATGCCGCCATGGGCGTGTTCGCCGGCATCCGTACCACCGCCATGGCGCGCCTGGGCAGCGACAACCTCGAAGGCCTGCGCGTGGCCATCCAAGGGCTGGGAAATGTGGGCTACGCCTTGGCCGAACAACTGCATGCCGCCGGAGCCGAACTGCTGGTAAGCGACATCGACCACGGCAAGGTGCAACTGGCCATGGAGCAGTTGGGGGCGCACCCCATCGCCAACGACGCGTTACTGAGCACGCCGTGCGACATCCTTGCGCCTTGTGGCCTCGGCGCCGTGTTCAACCGCCAGAGCGTCGGCCAATTGCGTTGCGCCGCTGTGGCCGGTTCTGCCAGTGCGCAATTGACTCATCTGGACAACGCGGATCAATTGGAGGCACGCGGCATCCTCTACGCCCCCGACTACGTGATCAACTCCGGTGGCCTGATCTACGTCGCGCTGAAGCACGGCGGAGCGGAACTGCCAACGATTACCGCGCACCTGTCCAACATTGGCACGCGCCTCACCGAGATCTTCGCTCACGCCCAGGCGGAAAAACGCTCACCCGCACGGGTGGCGGATGAGCTGGCCGAGCGTTTGCTGTACCGCTGATACACCGATCAGAGTTGATACTTCTCACGCACCAGTGAGCCGACCCCCATGCGGTCCAGAATGTGCATCGGACACAGGAGCGTGACGCGGACGGTCCCCGGCAGCCGACTGATTTCAATCGAGCCGTTAAGCGTTGCGCGGTTGCGCACCTCATCCATCGACAGGCCCGTGACGGCCGCTGCGCGCTCCAGGCCGTTTTCCGTCGCTAAGTTGAGGTCGGCGCCACTGCCGATAAAAGTAATGGGTCCGTTGTCTTCTATCTCGAACTGCCCCCAGCGCTCGCCCAATGCCTTGACATGCAACCGTTGCTCGGCAGTCATCGGACGAGCCATGGGCGGCAGGTCATCAAGGTTTTGCAGCAGGATCGGGCCGTCGAGTGACAACCCCTTGATCACATGGGCGGTCAGTTCGGTTTCACCCGATACATCGGTGGCATGCCCGGCAATTTCGCCGTTGCCTTGCTGGGCGTGCATATCGCCCATGTAAACCCCGGCGCCGGGGACTCTCACCGGGCAAATCAGCACGCAACCTTCACGTACCGAGTTAGTGTCCATATGCCCGTCGGTTTTCGCGGCATGCAGTTGGTCATGGGTCATGCCGTAGCGATGGGGCGCGCCGACTAGGTACTGACCGAAGTCGGCACAGTTGTGGGAGTCCGGCAGATCCCGTGAAGGCGTGGTGCCAATATTGCCCAGGAACGGCCGCATGTGCGCGGCAAGGCCGGGGATATCGGCGCGGGCCAGGGATAGAATCGAATGCTGGGCGGACATCTCCGGCAACGCCGCCATATCCGGTGCCTGGCCGGCGAGGCGGTCGGCTACCAACTGGTTCACGGTCAGGCTCAGCTGGTGCTCGGCATCGAACACGATGACGTAGCCATGGCTGAAACGAAATGCGCTGACCTCCGCCCCGCAGGCGTTGCAACGAATGGCGTCGGCGCCGATGCCGTCGACATGGCTGGCGGGATGCTCCTGCCCACAGTTGGAACAGAACTTGGCGACAAAGGGATCGCCATGATAACGCCCCTCAACAAAACGCATGACACCGGACGAAGTGGCCAGAGACGTCACGCGCATGCGTTTAATCTTCAGGGCCACGGCGTCACCGACCTCTGCGCCGGCGATGAATACGGGTTGAGTCACCTCATGGCCACCCTCAAATGCGGGCGTGATCATTGGGCCCCAACACCCCGGCGGAGTACCGGTGATAAGCGTGCCGCCATCGGCGAGCGGGCCGAGCATCTTCTGGCTGGGGCCGATGAGGCCATTGGTGTAGGTGTTGACGATCAGGCGATCAACCGGTGCTGAGTGGTGCATTTTTATTCTCCGGGTCCTATGTGATTGAACCTTCGGTCACGGCGTATTGATCAGGGAAGGTTCAGGCAGGCCCAGTAGACCGGTGTTTTGTATCCCGAATATGTCGCGCGGGTGCGCTAATACACAGTGGTACATAACGATGGGAGAGGAGGGTTTGTAACTGCAAAAATCCTGATAGGGTTCTGTGGGCTGGCGCTTTGAGGTGCTTGCTCAGCTATCGTTTTCATACTTGCTGCGGAGAATATTCATGTCCAATCAAGCAACAGCGCATTCCGTAACGTTCAAGCGTCCGGACGGCGCCGAGGTCAATGGCTACCTGGCCAGCCCGGCTGTGCTGGAAGGGGCGCCGGCCATCGTATTGATTCAAGAGTGGTGGGGGCTGAACGAGCAGATCAAGGGCGTGGCCATCCGCCTGGCCGAGTGCGGTTACCGGGTGCTGGTGCCGGACCTTTATCGCGGCGCCTCGACCGTGGAAGAGGAAGAAGCCCATCACCTGATGGACAGCCTGGATTTTGGCGATGCGGTATCCCAGGACATCAAGGGCGCGGTGCGCTACCTGCAGGCCGACTCGCAAAAAGTGGGCGTGACCGGCTACTGCATGGGCGGGGCGTTGACGCTGTTGGCGCTCAATGCAATTCCGGAGCTGGCTGCGGGTGTGGTCTGGTATGGCTTCCCACCGCTTGAATATCTGGATGCGGCAAAAATCAAAGCACCGCTGATTGGCCATTGGGGCACACAGGATGCTTTTTTCAATATCGACACTGTCGCGGAGCTGGAGTCAACGCTGCACGCGGCAGGTGTGGACGCTACCTTCTACCGTTACCTGGCGCGCCATGCCTTTGCCAACGAAACAGCGACCGGCAACGGCCGTATCCCCGACACGCAATACGACGCCGCATGGTCGCAACTGGCGTGGGACCGCACGTTGACCTTCTTCGGCAAAACCCTGTGGCAGGCGTAAGGTGTAAATAGCTTTCGGTAAAACGATGAGTTGCCGGTCTGCCTGAACCTGTTGGTTCACCCTGAATCAACGGAGGCGGGCCGGCCTCCTTACTCTGCCTCTGGCTGCCCGATCTCGGCCAGGGCGCTGGCGTTGTTCTTGAACGCTGCTGCAAAGGCGGCGCGGTTCTTGGCCATGAAAATACCGGCGTCTTCTGCCTGCTTTTCAGTCAAGCCTTCCACGTTTTTCAACAGGACATCCATCAGAGACTCTGCCAGTTCAAGCATCTGGTCGTGTGCGTCGGCAAGTTTGCGATCCACGAATGTAGTCTCCAAGTCGCGGGTACTGCGATACAGGGTTTCAACAGCCATTTTTTGGCCTCGTCATCAGGGTGCAGTAGTGAAGGGGAGTAGCCCTTGTGTTCGGGTGCTTCTGGATAGCTGTATTTATATACAGTAAAAAGGTTAAGCCAAACCATCGAGTTTGGATAGCAGTTTTTTAATGTAGCCCGTAAATACAGGTTTGGAGTGCCTCATGTCACCCCGCCACCATCTCATACCTGCCCCTGGCCTTTTTTCTGCATGCAGAACAACCGTCACGTCCAACCCGCATTATCCGGTCGAGTCGACCTAAGGAAGCATCATCGTGAAGATCAATTGGGCCGAAAGGCTACGCCAGCAAGTGCACGGGCTGGCCGAGTCCCTGGGGAATCTGTTCGTCGAGTCGTTCCACTACCTGGCATTGTTCGCCATTGGTGCGGTGACGGCCTGGGCGGCGGTGATGGAGTTTCTGGGGATGTTGGAGAACGGGCACATCAAGATCGATGACATCTTGCTGTTGTTCATCTACTTGGAGCTGGGTGCGATGGTCGGCATTTACTTCAAGACCAACCACATGCCGGTGCGGTTCCTGATCTACGTGGCGATCACCGCGCTGACGCGCCTATTGATCTCCAACGTGTCGCACCACAACCCGCCGGACGTGGGAATCATCTACCTGTGCGGTGGGATTCTGCTGTTGGCGTTCGCGATTCTGGTGGTGCGTTATGCCTCCTCGGCGTTCCCTTCGGTTAAGGTCGAAGGCCCGCGTCGCAAGGGCGAGGCGAGCCTGGAAACCGAGAAGGGCGAACTTTAAAGCCCAACGCTGAACGGCAGGGCGCGGGTGGGCGGTCGCTGCAGGACCTTGTGATCGCCATCCGTCATCACCGCCAGGATCTCCATGGCGCTGTGGCCCTGCTCGATGGCAATACCGAACTGGATACTTTGCACCAGGCGTTTGAGGCGCTCTGGATCATTGCGCTGTTCGGCGCTGATCATGCGCTTGGCCACTACGCCTTGTTCGTTGGAGAGGGTCAGCATGATGCTGCCGTCCAGCCGTTGTATGCTCAAGTTGACGCGGTATTCAGGGGTGAACGTGTCGGTGATGATCTGAAAAGGATTGTCCATGGTGCGTACCGCCTGATAAGAACATGCAGTCATTGACGACCGGTGTCGGGATTAGTTCGCGTCTCCTGACCATCGGCCACTCCGTCGCTGAGGTTTTCACAAGGTCCGTTTCCCTCCACAGCTGTACAGCAAAGGCCGTGCCGCATAAGGCGCCGAGCCGTTATTGCGGGACATGAAAAAGGCGAACCGAGGTTCGCCTTTTTGTTGGGTGATCTATTTCAGGGCAGTACCGAGAAAACGATCGCAGACAGCGCAATCAACCCAATCACTACGACGAATACATTCGACACCTGGCCTGAATACTGGCGCAAGGATGGCACGCGACGAATGGCATACATCGGCATCAGGAACAGCAGGCACGCGATGATCGGCCCGCCCATGGTCTCAATCATGCCCAGGATGCTTGGATTGAAGGTGGCCACGGCCCAGCAGGTCAGCACCATGAACAGCGCCGTGCAGCGTTCCAGCCATTTGGCCGACATCGAACGGTTGCGCCCGCGCAGTGATTTGACGATCAGGCCCTGGAAACCTTCGCTGGCACCGATGTAGTGGCCGAGGAAGGATTTGGTGATGGCCACCAGCGCAATCAACGGCGCGGCGTAGGCGATCACTGGGGTCTGGAAGTGGTTGGCCAGGTAGGACAGGATCGAGATGTTCTGCGCCTTGGCCGCTGCCAGGTCAGCTGGCGACAGTGCCAGTACGCAGCTGAAGCAGAAGAACATCACGGTCAGCACCATCATGCCGTGGGCGGTGGCCAGGATGCCGCTGCTTTTGCGCTCGGCCTGTGCGCCGTACACGCGTTTCTGGTCGACGGCGAAGGCGGAGATGATCGGCGAGTGGTTGAAGGAAAACACCATCACCGGAATCGCCAGCCATAGGGTTTTGAGGAACAGCGGCATGGGCATGCCATCACCGGCGGAGGCGAAGAACGCGCCGTTCCAGTTGGGGATCAGGCTGACGGCCAGCAACAGCAGTGCCGCGACGAATGGATACACCAGCACGCTCATGGCCTTGACGATCACGCCCTGGCCGCAGCGCACGATGGCCATCAGGCCAAGAATCAGCACCAGCGACAGAATCGCCCGAGGCGGTGGGGTCATGTGCAGTTGGTGTTCCATGAAACTGCCCAGGGTGTTGGTCAGCGCCACGCTGTACACCAGCAGGATCGGGAAGATGGCGAAGAAATACAGCAGGGTGATCAGCTTGCCCGCACCGACGCCAAAGTGCTCTTCGACCACTTCGGTGATGTCGCCGGATCTGCCTGACAGCACAAAGCGCGTTAGCCCACGGTGGGCGAAGAAGGTCATCGGGAAGGCCAGCAGGGCCAGTACGATCAACGGCCAGAAGCCGCCGACGCCGGCATTGATCGGCAGGAACAACGTGCCGGCGCCGATGGCGGTGCCGTAGAGGCCCAGCATCCAGGTGGTGTCGTGTTTGGTCCAGCCGGTGGTCACGGTTGTTGCTGTAGCAGCAGGATTTTCAGCAGCAGGTGTAGGTACATCGGTCATCGGTATTGCCTCGTTATTATTTTTGCGCGGGCTCACGTAGGGGGCGGGTAGAAGTGCTCCGATCAGCACTCCACCCAGCTGACCGCCAGGCCGCCCCGTGAAGTTTCTTTGTATTTGTCATGCATATCGGCGCCGGTATCACGCATGGTGCGGATCACCCGGTCGAGAGAAATGAAATGTTTGCCGTCACCGCGCAGGGCCATTTGCGTCGCGTTGATCGCCTTGACCGCTGCGATGGCATTGCGCTCGATGCACGGCACTTGCACCAGGCCGCCGACCGGGTCGCAGGTGAGGCCGAGGTTGTGTTCCAGGCCGATTTCGGCGGCGTTTTCCAGTTGCTCGGGGGTGGCGCCAAGGATATCGGCCAGGCCCGCAGCGGCCATGGCGCACGCCGAACCGACCTCGCCCTGGCAGCCGACTTCGGCGCCGGAGATCGAGGCGTTTTTCTTGCAGAGGATGCCGACGGCGGCGGCGGCCAGGAAGAAATTGACCACATCGTCGTCAGACGCGTCGGCGTTGAACTTCATGTAGTAATGCAGCACCGCCGGGATGATTCCTGCCGCGCCGTTGGTCGGTGCGGTGACCATGCGCCCACCGGCCGCGTTTTCTTCGTTGACGGCGAGGGCGAACAGGTTGACCCACTCCATGGCCGACAGGGTCGACGTGATGACATTCGGCTTGCCGATTTCCAGCAGGCTGCGGTGCAATTTCGCCGCGCGACGGGGCACGTCCAGGCCGCCTGGCAAGATGCCTTCATCGCGCAGGCCCTGCTCCACGCATTCGCGCATCACCGACCAGATGTGCAACAGGCCACTGCGGATGTCGGCGTCGCTGCGCCACGCGCGTTCGTTGGCCATCATCAGCTCGGAAACCCGCAGGCCGTGCTTGTTGCACAAGGCCAGTAGTTCTACGGCGCTGGAAAAGTCGTAGGGCAATTCCACATCGCTGGTCGGCGCAATGCCCGAGGCCGCTTCCGCCGCTTCGATGATGAAACCGCCGCCTATGGAGTAATAGGTTTGCTCGCTCAGCAGGCCGTTTTCGCCGTAGGCGTGCAGGGACATGGCGTTCGGGTGGTAGGGCAGGCTTTCGTCCAGCAGTAGGAGATCGTGCTTCCAGTTGAAGGCAATGTCCTGCTGACCTGCGAGAAGCAGTCGGCCGGATTCGCGCAGTTGCTGGATGCGTGCGTTGATCGAGGTGGGGTCGACCCGGTCCGGCCATTCGCCCATCAGGCCCATCACGCAGGCGCGGTCGGTGGCATGGCCGACGCCGGTGGCGGACAGCGAACCGTACAGGCGCACTTCTACACGGCGAGTGTCGCTCAGCAGGTGTTGGTCGATCAGGACCTGGGCAAAGGTCGCCGCCGCCCGCATCGGACCGACGGTGTGGGAGCTGGAAGGGCCGATGCCCACTTTGAATAGATCGAAAACACTGATAGCCATGCTAAAGCCTTACAAGCAATGGAGTAGAAATCGCTGCCATGTTTTGTAGAGCGAGCGGAATTGGCGCGATACTGAGCCTCTGGATCGGCACTGACCAACGAATTATCCTAAGACACCCTTTAGCAGGACTAAACACTATGACCCGGCCCATTCATGGCCAGACGTATGTCTGGCTGCACGTTTTTTCCTGTGCTGCGCGGCATTTGTCGTTCACCCGCTGCGCCGAGGAACTGCACATCACGCCGGGCGCGGTAAGCCAGCAGATCCGCCAGTTGGAGGAGCGCTTGGGATTCCGCTTGTTTCATCGGCGCGCGCGGGGGGTGGAGCTGAGTGCAGAGGGACAGCGATTGGCGACAACGGTGGGCGAGGCCTATGGCAGCATCGCCGCGGAGTTGCAGCGCCTGGACGCGGGAATGATCAGCGGCACCCTGCGCCTGCGCTCGATCCCCTCGTTTCTCGGCAAGTGGCTGACCCCTCGGTTACCGCGTTTGCAGCAGCGCTTTCCGGATATCCAATTGCGTATGGTCGCCGAGGACAGCAGCATCGCCTTGCATGAGGGCGACTTCGACCTGGCCATCGACTTGAACGACGGCAGCTACCCTGGCTTGTTATCCACAGCCCTGTTGGACGAACAAATCTTTCCGGTCTGCGCTCCGAGCCTGCTGCGCGGCCGGCCACCACTGCATGGCCCCGCCGACTTGGTGCATTTCCCACTGCTGCATGACATCACTGCCTGGCGTGGGAGTTATGAGTACGCCGAGTGGGAGTTTTACCTGAATGCTATCGGCTATCACCATGCCGACGTGCGCCGTGGCCATACCTTTAACCGCAATCACCTGACTATCGAAGCCGCGATCGCCGGCATGGGCGTGGCCATTGCGCGGCGCACCTTGCTCAACGATGAGCTGGAGCGTGGCACCTTGATCGTGCCCTTCGGCCTGGCGGTGCCTAACCACAAACGTTACGTGTTGCTGTATGCGCCAGGCGCACTGAGCCATCCGGGCGTGCGCGCGGTGCATGATTGGCTGGTTGAAGAGGCGGGGATTTTCCGCGGATTGCACCCGTTGGGAGAGGGGCAATTGTGAGGTTGGCTGGGCGTAAGAACATGTAACTAACTCCCCACCCTAACAGCGTTTTTGCTCGTAGTCAGACTTAATTTGTAATGTGGGATTTATCTTTGCAAAGGGGTTGAATTGTTCTGCTGACTGCTCAATTGTGTAGTCAAGAGGTCATGGTTTCACCGACCCGGTGTTGCAGTTGTGACCTCTCGCGAGCTAGCTGAAATAAGGGAAGAACTATGCAAATCCAAGTCAATAGCGATAACCATATTGAAAGCAGCATCCGACTGGAGGAGTGGGTACGTACTACCATTGAGAGCACGCTCGAACGTTACGAGGAAGACCTGACCCGAGTGGAGGTCTACCTGCGGGATGAGAACGGCGACAAGCCCGGTCCCCACGATTTAAGTTGCCGCCTGGAAGCGCGGCCAAAAGGCCATCAGCCAGTGTCGGTACTGCACAAGGCCGATACCCTGGAACAGGCGATCGACGGTGCGGCGACCAAGCTGGACCATGCGTTGGAACATCTGTTCGGCAGACTGCAAGGCAAGCCACGCGCTGCCGGGAAGAGTCAGCCGACCACCAAAGTCAACGAAGATGAGCTTGAGCAGGAGTTTCTGGAAAAAGAACGCGCCGTGTTCAACGGCTGATAGTTTTCTCACGCTCCACTAAAAACGGGCCTGCATTTGCAGGCCCGTTTTCGTTTACTGGCTGCGTCGGAAGAAATACCTGCTCAACCACGCCAACCCACCTGCACCCAGGCCCGCGTAAAGCATGGCCCAACCGATGCCATGTCGCAGGGCTGCCTGGGCATCGGTGAATGCCGGACCCACTGATGCTCCCAGCTTGCCCGCCGCGATGTTCTGGCTGATGGCCGGCCACTCCAGCACAGAGCTGTCGGGCAGTACAGCTGCCAACTGATGGCTGATCCCCAACAGCAGCACCAACCCCATCAACGCGATGTTGAGTGCGAGGGTAATCAATCGTGCGCTGAGGTCGATGCCTGACGCCATGCCCGCACGGTCGGCCGAGACTGCACCGGTGGTGGTATTGGTGGTGGGGGAGTTGGTCAGCGCCAATCCCACCCCTGCAATGATGCAACTGATCAGCACCAGCACGATGCTCGGTTGCGCCACCGCATTGGCGGCGGCCATGCTCAGGAAGCCTGCGCCCATCAAGCCCAGTCCACACGGGATGACGCGCTCGGCACCGTAACGCAGGGCCAGGCGCTCGGCCACGGGAGGTATTAGCAAAGTGGGCAAGGTGTAGGCGAGCAAGGCGCCGCCCGTGGTCACGGTGTCGTAACCAAGCCCAGCCTGGAAGTACAAGGGCAAGTAGATCATGAACGGCCAAAAACTGAAGTTCATGCCGATCGAACCCATCAGTGCGCCGTTGAAACGCTGGATGCGGAACACCGAGAAATCGAACATTGGGTGAGGGCTACGCCGCTCGACAACAATGAACAGCAGCAGCCCGGCTACCGCCAAGCCCGCCCAGCCGAGCATGGGCGGTGTGCCAAAGCCGTTTTCAGTACCCTGGGTGATGAAATAGACCAGCGCAAACACCGACAGCGTCAGGGTTAGCATGCCTGCGATATCGAGGCGATGTGCAGCGGGATCCCGCGATTCCTGCACACTGATCCGCAGCAGCACCAGTGTGAACAGGGTCAGCGGTACATGTACGAGGAACACCCAGCGCCAGTCTGCGACCGCCAGGATCAACGCCCCCACGATGGGCCCAAAGCCCAGGCCCACTCCAGCAATCACGCCCCATATCGCGAACGCCCGCGCCCGTGCCGCCGGTTCGCGGAACAGGTGCGACAGAATCGCGAACTGGCAGATCATCATCGCCCCGGCGCCGATGCCTTGGACGAAACGCGCCGCGATCAGTGTGGTGGCATTGTTCGCCAGCCCACAGGCCAGGGAGGCCAACCCGAACACCCACAGACACAGCACCAGCATGCGTCGGCGGCCAAAGCGATCGGCCAGTGTGCCGGCAGCCATCAGTACGCTGGTGCAAGCCAGGGTGTAGGCGTTCATGATCCATTGGGCGTCTTGGAATCCAGTGCCCAATTGGTTTTCCAGGGTCGGCAGGATGACCGGCACGCTGGAAATTTCCAGGCCGAACATCAGGGCGACAAGGCACACGGCGGTCAGCGCAAGACCGTTTCTGGCCGTGCGCCGGGTATTGGCGACCGATAACGTGACGGCGGGTGGCATGGGACTCTCCTGTCGATAGGGTATCGGGCTATTTTCAGGGGAATCGAGTTCCTGATTCGTGATAAGTTTTCCACTCATAAGGGAATCAAGGGCGACAAACCGCACCATGACCACGCCACGTTTTGACGGTGTCGAACTCTTTCTGCAGATCGTCGAGAGCGGCAACCTGACCGAAGCCGCCGAACGGCTGAACCTGACGCGCTCCGCCGTGGGCAAGGGCCTTGCGCGACTCGAGGCGCGCTTGGGCACCTGCCTGTTGCAACGTTCTACCCGGCGCCAGCGGTTGACCGAGGACGGCCAGGCTTACTACGAACATTGTTTGCGCGCGCTGGCTGAGCTGGAGGCCGCCGAGTCGGTACTGGAAAGCGGCCGACAACTGCCTCGCGGGCGTTTGCGGGCAAGCCTGCCGCTGGCTTTCGGGCACCACTATGCGGCGCCCGCGCTGTGGGGCTTGATGGCGCGTTATCCGCAGTTGGAGATCGAGATCAGCTTCGCCGACCGGTTGGTGGACCTGGCCCAGGAGGGCTTCGATATCGCCGTGCGGATCGGTCCGTTACCCGATACTGACCGCCTCAGCGCACGGCGCCTGGGCGAGCAGTCGGTGGGGCTGGCGGCTTCACCGACGTACTTGCAGCGCGTCGGGCCGATTGCATGCATCGAAGACCTTGCCGGCCATCGCGGCATCGCCTACCGCAGCAACACCCCGCACCGCAATCGAGTGGCTTCACCGCTGATGATGGATGACCTGCAGGCCGTGGCCGATGCCGCCATCGCGGGTGTGGGCCTGGCCTGGTTGCCGAGTTGGTTGATTGCCCACTACGTGCTGCGTGGGCAATTGCAGGCGGTGCTGCCTGACTATCGTGAGCAACCCGCCCCGATCCATGTCATCTGGCCGACGGCCACGCACATGCCGGCCAAGACGCGTTGTGCAATCGACGCGTTGGTGGCCGGCACCCCGTCCTGCCTGGCGGGCAGTTGATCAGAACGCGATGGACGTCTGCACATACACCGTGCGCGGCTCGCCCACGTATTTGCCCTTGTTGTTATCGTCGAACGAGCGCGTGAAGTATTGGGTGTTGAAGATGTTTTTCACACCCACTGCCACATTCAAGTCCGACAGCTGCGGGCCGAAGTCATAGGCCGCACGGCTGCTGAACAGCATGTAGCCAGGGATGCGTCCGTTGGCGCCGTCGGCGGTTTCTCTCTCGGTGTTGGCGTTGTCGGCGAACTGGCTGCTCTGGTAGCTGCTGTCCAGGTTGAGCTTCCAGCGGCCTTCGGTGTAGCCCACGCCGAGGGTGCCTTTGTGCTTGGAGGAGAAGGGCACGCGGTTGCCTTTGTTCGGGCCGTCTTCGCGAATGGTGGCGTCGACGTAGGCGTAGGTGGCATACACATCGAACCCTGCCAGCGCCGGGCTCAAACCATCGAGCGCGTAATTGATGCTGGTCTCGATACCCTGGTGACGGGTTTCGCCACGGGCAATTACCGAGTCATTGGTCTGGTTGCTTTCGTATTGGTTGTCGAAGTTGATCAGGAACGCGCCGATTTCCGCACGCAAGGTGCCGTCGTCGTAGCGGGTACCCAATTCCCAGGTACGGGCTTTTTCCGGTTTCACTTCGCCGCTGGTCACGCGGTTCGGCATCTGGCTGTACTGCACGCTGCCGAACGAACCTTCGGTGTTGGCGTAGAGGTTCCAGCTGTCGGTGAGGTGGTAGAGCACATTCAGCGCCGGCAGCGCGGTGTTGTAGTCGCCCTTGTATTTGACGTTGGTCAGGTTGTTCGTCTGCTGCGACTCGATAATCTCGTAGCGAATGCCCGGGGTGATGGTCCACTTGCCGATATCGATCCGGTCATCGATGAAGAACGCATTGGCTTCGGTGCCGCCACGGGTGTCGCGGTCGTTGCGGCTGTTGGTAGTGGGAATCTGCTGGTTGGCGGCAATCGGCGTGCGGTAACGCAGCTCGTGGCCGGCCTCGTTGATGTATCGGTAGCCGACGCCCACTTCGTGGCTGGTCGGGCCCAAGTCAAAGCCTTGGGCGAAGCGGGTCTCGATGCCACGCACCCAGTATTCACGCGGGGACAACGAGAGGAATGTGCCCTGGTCCAAGTAACCGCTGCGCAAGGTCTTGGTGAAGAAACTGTTCACAGTGAATTCGCGGCGGTCCTGCTCATAACGATAGCCGACGTTGAACATCGTACGGCGGCCCCAGAATTTGTCGTAGGGGCGGGTGGACTGGTAGGGATCCGCCTTGTAGTCCGCGACGTTCAAGCCACCCGGCATATCGGCCTGGCCTTCGTAGTACTGCGCCATGGCGTTGAAGCTGTTGGCGTCATCCAGTTGGTATTTGCCCTTGAGGATCAGGTCGTCGATGCGCGTGTTGCTGTTCTCGCGCCAGTCACCACCACGGGTGCCGGAGTACAGAATCGCGCCGCCCAGGCCGTTGTCGGCGGTGCCGCCGGCCAGCAGGTTGCCGGTGGTCTTGAAGCCGTCGTGGCTGGAGGATGGGCTGGTTTCGGTCTGCAAGCCGCCTTTGACCGTGGGCGCATCCGGGATCGCGCGGGTCACGAAGTTGACCACGCCGCCGACGTTCTGAGGGCCGTAGCGCACCGCACCGCCGCCGCGCACCACGTCGACCGCGTCCATATTGCCCATGCTGATCGGCGCAAAGGAAAGCTGCGGCTGGCCGTAGGGCGCGAACGGCACCGGAATGCCGTCCATCAGCACCGTGGAGCGCGACGCCAGGCGTGGGTTGAGGCCACGAATGCCGAAGTTCAGTGCCATGTCGTGGCTGCCGGTGCCGTTGTTGTCCGGGGCGTTGACGCCGGGAATGCGGTTGAGCACGTCCTTGGCCTGGGTGGCGCCCTGGCGTTCGAACTCTTCACGGCGGATCACATCACGGGCGCCGGGGTGTTCGAACACATTGGTTTGCGCCGCGTCGCCCAGCCAGTCGCCGACCACGCTGGAGGTGCCCAACTCAATGCTGGCCGGTGCAGTGGCCGGTTGCAGGCTGTAGGCATTGTCGCCTTCTGCACGGGCTTGCAGGCCGGTGCCCTCCATCAGTTTCTGCAGGCCGTCCGCGGCGCTGTAGTTGCCGGACAAACCACTGCTCTGCATACCCGCCGTCACTTCGGAACCGAAGGAGATCAACACGCCGGCTTCGCGGCCAAACTGGTTCAGTGCAGCTTCCAGCGACGTCGGGGCGATGTGATAGGGCTTGGCGTCGGCCGCCATCACCGGGGGCAGCACGGTCAGACTGAGGCTGGCGCCGAGTAGGAGTTGGCGCAAGGTGCGGGCAAGAAGCGTCGGTTGCTGGGGCATGAAGAGCGGTCCTGAGAAGGAAGGATCAAGGTGGCTTTCCTTCTCTGTCACGCGAGGGGTGGAAAACGGCTCACCGTTGCAAAAAAAAGTTCAAGGGTATGCTTTGTGTAGGAGCGAGCTTGCTCGCGAAGAATGTCAACGATAACGCGGGAAGCCTGACACCCTGCGGCGTTCTCCCGGTCTTCGCGAGCAAGCTCGCTCCTACAGAGGATCTCATCAGGCGCGTGCCTGCACGGTCACCCAGTAGCGGGTGAAGCGTCGCACCTTCACCGGCAGGCTCACTTCCAGCAGGTCGAGAATGCGTTCGCTGTCGTCCAGCGGGTAGCTGCCGGAGATCAGCAGGTTGGCCACCTGTGGGTCGCAATTGACTTGGCCACGGCGATAACGTCCGAGTTCGCCGAGGAAATCTTCCAGGCGCATGTGGGCAGCGACCAGCATGCCGTCGGCCCAGGCGCCGCTGTTGGCGTCGGTGGCACGCGGGGTGTCCCAACCTTTTCGTGTGAAGTTGACCTGGTGCGCGGCCTGGACGCTCAGCGGCAGGCTGGTGTAGGTGTTGGGCATGACCTCGACGTGACCGTCGAGTACCGCCATTTGGGTGTGATCGTTGAACTGCCGCACATTAAAACGCGCCGCCTGGCTAGTGAGCAGGCCTTGGCCGGTCAGCACTTGCAGCGGTGTACTGCCCGCAATACCGGTCAGCAGGATCTCGCCTTCAAGCAGGCGGATCAGCCGCTGCTGGCCATCAAAATGCACATCCACCGCGCTGCCGGTGTTGAGCTGCAACTGGCTGCCGTCGGCCAATTGCACCTTGCGTCGCTGGCCAACGGGGCTGCGGTAATCGGCGATCAACGGCGGCAGGATATGTTGCTGGCGCAGGCTCCAGGCGGCAGCGGAACCTGCGCCGAGGATCAACAGCAATTTCAACGCCTGGCGACGGCTGGTGGAAGTTGGCGCATTCAACGCCGCATGGGCCAGGGGCGAGGGCATGCCGCGCAGGCGCTGATTGACGCGCTGCATGTGGTCCCAGGCGCGCTGGTGTTCGCTGTGGGCGTTCAACCACTGCTGCCAGGCGGCTTGCTGGCGTGGGTTGAGTGCGCCTTGCTGCATTTCCATCAGCCAGTGCACGGCTTGTTCGGCGACTTGGGTGGAGAAGTTCATAGGGCGAAATAGCAGCGCATGGCCGCTTTGCTCAGGTGGCGTTTGACGGTGGCGATGGAAATGCCCAGTTCAGCGCCGATTTGTGCGTAGGTCAGGCCATCGAGTTGGGCCAGCAGAAAGGCCCGCTTCACCTGGACGGGCAGGCCGTCGAGCAGTTGGTCCAACTCCACCAGGGTTTGCAGGATGATTGCGCGTTCTTCTTCCGACGGTGCCACGTGCTCGGGCATCTGCGCCAAGGCGTCGAGATAGGCGCGCTCCAGGTCCTGGCGGCGGTAGAAGTTGAACAGCACGCGCTTGGCGACTGTGGTGAGGAACGCGCGGGGCTCGATCAGCGTGGGTGTTTCTCGCGCGGTGAGCACGCGGATGAAGGTGTCCTGGGCCAGGTCGGCGGCGCTTTCCGGGCAGCCGAGCTTGCGTCGCAACCAGCCGGTGAGCCAGTGGTGATGGTCGTTGTACAACACTTCGACGGTATTGGACGGGCTCAATGCGAACACTCCACAAGCATCGGCATGCTTTAGAGAACAAGAATTGTTCGCATTGTAGGGCTCGCGACGGGCTTCGGCAATCCGTCAGGGCAGGTCTTTCATCCGTTCTGTTTTGCTTATGAGAATATTTATCATTAATATTGCGGCCTGATGAACCTGGCGCCTCCCGCATGAAAAGCAAAACCTCGCTGCCTGTCTCCTATCGCCTCTCCGTCACCTCGCGCGTGCTGGCTGCCGTGGTGGGTGGTTATCTGATGGCTTCCCTGGCCAGTATCTGCCTGGCGCTATGGATGCCCACGTCGCGCGCCGATGCGGTGATCACCGGGATGATGAGTTCATTCGTGTTCTACCTGCTCGCCGTGCTCTGGTGTTTCGCCTGCCGCAGCGCACCCCGCGCCTGGTTTGGCGTGATGTTGCCAAGCGCGGTATTTGCCACCCTGGCGGGTGTGGGCTTCTGGATGGCACGCACATGAAAGAGGGTTTCCGCCAGGCCATGGCCTGGTTGCACACCTGGGCAGGGCTGATCTTTGGCTGGCTGCTGTTTGCGATTTTCCTGACGGGCACCTTGGCGTATTTCAAGGATGAGATCAGCCACTGGATGCAGCCTGAAGTGCAGGCCCATCCGCTGGACGATGCGCGCAGCCTGACGGTCGCCCAGACCTATCTGCAGCAAGTCGCGCCGACCGCTGCGCGTTGGTTTATCACTCTGCCAGACAGCCGCGATCCTGGTTTGTCGGTGATGTGGCAAGACAAAGTCGACCCCGGCCGACGCGGCAATTTCATCCAGAAAACCCTCGACCCTGTTACCGGCCAGGCTGTGGAAGCCCGTGAAAGCATGGGCGGCGATTTCTTCTACCGCTTTCACTTCCAGCTACAAATGCCTCACCCGTGGGGCCGCTGGCTGTCGACGATTGCCGCGATGGTGATGTTCGTCGCCTTGATCACCGGCATCATCACCCACAAGAAAATCTTCAAGGACTTCTTCACCTTCCGGCCCCGCAAAGGCCAGCGTTCCTGGCTCGACGGGCATAACGCGGTGGGAGTTCTGGTGCTGCCGTTCCATTTGATGATCACCTACAGCAGCCTGGTGATCTTCATGAGCATGGTGATGCCGGCGCCGATTCTTGCTTCCTATGGCGGCGACACCCGCGCCTTTTTCAGCGAGGTATTCCCGAACACCAACAACGCGCCGGCGCTGGGCCAGCCTGGAAAACTGTTACCGCTGGTGCCGATGTACGAGCAAGCGCGGGCGCAGTGGGAAGGTGGCCATGTGGGGCGCGTGGCGGTCAATAATCCCGCCGATATGAACGCCTCGGTCAATGTGTTTCGCGCGGGTTCCGATAGCGTGGTGCACGATTTCGGCAGCACCGTTTCCTTCAATGGCACCACCGGCGAGCTGGTGCGGGTGAATGGCGGGCAGTCGCTGCCGGCAGCCATCGGCGGCAGTTTCTACGGCCTGCACATGGGCCATTTCGCCGGTCCGGTCCTGCGCTGGTTGTACTTCATCTGTGGCTTGGCGGGCACGGCAATGATCGGCACCGGGCTGGTGATCTGGCTCGGCAAGCGTCAGCTCAAACATGCCAAGGCTGCGGTAATGCCGTTTGAGTTGCGCTTGGTGGAAGTGCTGAACATCGCCAGCATGTCCGGGTTGATGATCGCCATCGCCGCATATTTCTGGGCCAACCGTTTATTGCCGGTGAGCTTTGCCGACCGTTCCGATTGGGAAGTGCAAACCTTCTTTATTGCCTGGGGCCTGAGTCTGTTGCACGCGATCCTGCGTCGTGGCCGCCAGGGTTGGGTCGAGCAACTGAGCTTCGGCGCGCTGCTGTTTATCGCCATTCCACTGCTCAACGCGTTGACCACATCGCACCACCTCGGTGTTTCGTTGGCAACCGGCGATTGGGCCATGGCTGGCTTTGATCTGACCTGTCTGGCCAGTGGCGTATTCCTTGGCTGGGCCGCCTGGAAGATGCAGCGTCGCACCGCGCCGGCGCCTAAAGCTCAGCGCGCACGCCCGCTGGCGCTGAAGCAGGAGGCGAACTGAATGCTGCTCGCACTGCTGATGTGCTACGCCGGGTTCACCGCACTCTGCCTGTCCACTGACCGTCACCACGGCGAGTTGCTGCACAGCAAACCCTCGCCTCGTCGGCGCTTGGGTTTGCGGGTAATCGGTTGGTTGCTGCTGGTGGTGTCGATCTGGCCGGCGGTGGATGTCGCCGGTTGGGGCCAGGGCCTGGTGGAGTGGTGCGCCGTGTTGATGCTCAGCGCATTGCTGCTGGTGCTGTTGTTGCCGTACCGGCCAAGGCTGGCCTTGATCCTGGCGGGCATTGGTCTGCTCGCCAGTCCTGTTGCAGCCTTCGCCACCCTCTGAGCCCGCCCATGATGATCAGCACGCCACCCGAATCCCAGGACAGCCAGCACGCTGACGCGGCAGGTGGGCGTGCGCATTTCCTGCAGGTGTTTTTATCCCAGCGTTCGCAGATGGAAGCCTTGGTGAGTCGCCGCGTGGGGTGTCGCGCCACGGCGGCCGACCTGGTGCAGGACCTATTCCTGCGTTTCTGGCGCCGGCCGTTGGTGCAGGTCGAGGAGCTCAGCACCTACCTGCTGCGCTGCGCCGGCAATATCGCCATCGACCACCTGCGCAGCGAAGGTGCACGGGTACGCAGCAGTGAAGGCTGGCTGCCCGAACAGCAAGACAACCAAGGTTCCGAACCCCAGGCAGCATTGGAAGCCGGCAATGACCTGCGCCACGTCGAAGCCGCCTTGCGCAGCCTGCCCGAGCGCACGCGCCAGATTTTCCTGCTCAACCGCATTCACGGTCGCAAGTACGCGGAAATCGCCAAGGTCATGGGCCTGTCCCAAAGTGCCGTGGAAAAACATATGATGCGTGCCCTTGAAGCCTGCAAAGCCAGCCTTCGCGAACCATCGCCCCCACGCACGCCAGGGAAAGCAACGTGAACGCCACCCCCACGCCCGCCCAGGAACAAGCCGCACTGGCCTGGCTGAGCCTATTGCATGATCAGCCCAGCAGTGGCGACCAAGCCACTTTCAGTCAGTGGTTGCGGGCTGATCCGGCGCACGTTGAGGCCTATTCCCAGGCCCAGGTGCTCTGGGAATTGAGCGAAGTGCCGGCACGCCAGCTGGCGGATGAAGAGGCGTTGGCGTTGCAGGGCTACCTCAATGCGATGACCACCTCGAAGCGTTCACGGGTGGTGCGTTGGTCCGGCGCCTTGGCGATGGCTGCGTGCCTATTGCTGATGGTATCCATGGGGGCCGGCTGGCAGCCGTCACGCTGGATCGATGATCTCGGTGCCGACTACGTGACGGCGCCGGGTGAAGTCAAAACCGTCACGCTGGCCGATCAATCCCAGGTGACCCTCGATGCTGACAGCGCCATTGCCGTGGACTTCAGCCGTGGCGAGCGCCACATCCAGTTGCGTCGAGGTGCCGGTTTTTTTAGCGTGACCCACACCGGGCAGTCCTTTGTGGTGGAGGCGGGCAGCGGTGAGGCGCGGGTGCTGGGGACGCAATTCGAAGTGCGCCTGCAACCGGCAGGCGCTCAGGTGACGGTGTTGTCCGGGCGGGTGGGCGTGACGCCGTCCAAACAGGGTCAGCAGCAAATTCTTACAGCGGGTCAGCAAGTGGCCTACGCCGAGGGTGTTGCGGACCCTCTGCACGCGGTAGACAGTGAATCGCGCCTGGCCTGGCGCGACGGTTGGCTCAACTACTACAAGGCGCCGTTGGCGGACGTGGTCAAGGACCTGGGTCGCTACTACCCCGGCCGCATCCTGTTGCTCAACGAAGAGATGGGCGCCAAGCGCGTCAGCGGGAGCTTCCCGAGCAAGGACCCGCAAGCGGTGTTGAATGCGTTGCAGGCCGTGCTCGGCTTTGAGCAGCACACATTATTAGGGCGGATGATCGTGGTGCGCTGATTTACTTCAGCGCCGCCATGATTTTTTCTGGGTTGTAATCGCGAATCAGCGTGCCGTTCACGTCCACAAACGGAATCCCTGCGCCCCCCAGCGCCTCATACGCCTTGCGCGCCTGGGCGTCTTTGTCGATGTCGAACGCCTGGTAGGGTATGCCTTTCTGGTCCAGGAACCGGCGGATCTGCTTGCAGTAACCACACCACTCGGTCGAGTAGAGCACCACACGCGCTGAAGCACGTACGTGCTCCGGCGCCACTTGTGAAGGGTTGAACACCCGTTCGATCTTGCCCCAGTTCTGGATCACCACCACGACCAGCAACACCAGCAGGACTTTTTTAAAGACCCCGCCGAGCATCAGTTGCGGCGCTTGAGCTGGTCAGTCAGTTGGGTCGGCAGGCCCTTGATGATCAAGGTGCCAGCGGCTTCGTCGTATTCGATCTTGTCGCCCAGCAGGTGCGCCTCAAAGCTGATGGACAAACCCTCGGCGCGACCGGTGAAACGGCGAAACTGGTTGAGCGTGCGTTTATCCGCCGGGATTTCCGGCGACAGGCCATAGTCCTTGTTGCGGATATGGTCATAGAACGCCTTAGGCCGATCTTCATCGATCAATCCTGACAATTCTTCCAGCCCCATCGGTTCACCGAGCTTGGCCTGGCTGCTGGCGTAGTCCACCAGGGTCTTGGTTTTCTCGCGGGCGGACTCGTCCGGCAGGTCTTCGCTTTCGACGAAGTCACTGAACGCCTTGAGCAGGGTGCGGGTCTCGCCCGGGCCGTCGACGCCTTCCTGGCAGCCGATGAAGTCGCGGAAATACTCCGAGACCTTCTTGCCGTTCTTGCCCTTGATAAAGGAAATGTACTGCTTGGACTGCTTGTTGTTCTGCCACTCGGACACGTTTATACGTGCCGCCAAGTGCAATTGGCCGAGGTCCAGGTGGCGCGAGGGGGTCACGTCCAGCTCGTCGGTCACCGCCACGCCTTCGCTGTGGTGCAGCAGGGCGATGGCCAGGTAGTCGGTCATGCCTTGCTGGTAGTGGGCGAACAGTACATGGCCGCCGGTGGAGAGGTTGGACTCCTCCATCAGCTTCTGCAGGTGCTCGACCGCCGTGCGGCTGAAGGTGGTGAAGTCCTGCCCACCGTCGAAATACTCCTTCAACCAGCCGCTGAACGGGTGCGCGCCGGACTCGGCATGGAAGAAACCCCAGGCCTTGCCTTGCTTGGCGTTATAGCTCTCGTTGAGGTCGGCAAGCATGTTCTCGATGGCGGCCGATTCGGCAAGCTCGGAGTCGCGGGCGTGAAGAACTGCAGGTGTGCCGTCGGGTTTTTTGTCGATCAAGTGGACGATGCAATGACGGATCGGCATAGGCTTCTCGGCTGGTTGAGCGGGGAGCGGTGGGCCTCCCCGAAAAGTCGCCAAGTGTACCGCACCATTGGCCGAGACGGGCTTCGAAGGGTGTTTTGGCCGCCCTCCGACGGGCTATATGCCTTTTTTTCACGGTTTAGAGCGATAAAGCTGACCAAATGGGTAGGTAGAAGCGGATATTTCCCCGTCTCTGTGCTAGTTTTGCCCCGTCTTACGCCAAGTCTCGGCGATAAGCGTGCATTCAGCATCTGTCAGGTCGAACCAATCCCCGTTTCAAGCATCTATAACCCCGATCTCCGTGGTTATAGCCGGGGGTGCCAGGCCATGACGGTCGGGCTCGACGGCTGACACTGCACTCTGCAATCCATATGAATTTGATAGGGAAGGAACACCACAATGGCTATTACTAAAGACCAACTGATCGCTGACCTGGCTGAAGCAGTAGACGCACCGAAAACCACCGTGCGCGCTCTGCTGGACCAACTGAGCCAAGTTGTTGCTGACCAGCTGGAAAACGGCGGCGAAATCACTCTGCCAGGCGTTGGCAAACTGAAAGTGACCGAGCGTCCTGCCCGTACTGGCCGTAACCCTTCGACTGGCGCTGCCATCGAAATCGCTGCCAAGAAAGTTATCAAGCTGGTTGTGGCCAAAGGCCTGACCGACGCTGTTAACAAGTAAGACGCAGCAAAAAAAACCGTGCTCCGGAGCGATCCGGGCACGGTTTTTTGTTGCCTGCTATTTGTCAGTCGCGAACCCAGCGCTGGCGCCAGATCTGTTGCTCGTTCTTGGTCTGGAAAGTCCACGCCACAAACCGGCTCTGCTTCTGGCCCTGGGACATTTCCACGACTTGGCTCTCCAGCACGCCGGCCTTTTTCAGGGCCGTCTCAATTGCGGGCAAATTCGACGCTTTCGACACCAGCGTGCTGAACCACAGCACCTTATGGGCAAAGTGCGCACTTTCGGCAATCAGTTGCGTCACAAAACGCGCTTCACCCCCTTCACACCACAACTCGGCCGATTGGCCGCCGAAGTTCAGCACCGGCAACTTGCGCTTTGGGTCCGCCTTGCCGAGGGCGCGCCACTTGCGTTCGCTGCCCTTGGTGGCTTCATCCATGGACGCATGGAACGGCGGGTTGCACATGGTCAGGTCAAAACGCTCGCCCGGCTCCAGCAGGCCCAGCAGGATCTGCTTGGGATTGCTCTGCTGGCGCAGCTGGATGACTTTGCTCAGGTCATTGGACTGCACAATGGCCTTGGCTGCGGCCACGGCGATAGGGTCGACTTCCGAGCCCAGGAAGTTCCAGCGGTATTCCATGTAGCCAATCAGCGGGTAGACGCAGTTGGCGCCCATGCCGATGTCCAGCACCTTGACGATAGAGCCGCGCGGGATCTTGCCGTCGTTGGTGCTGGCCAGCAGGTCGGCCAGGAAGTGCACGTAGTCCGCACGCCCCGGCACCGGTGGGCACAGGTAGTCGGCCGGAATGTCCCAGTGCTGGATGCCATAGAAGGCTTTCAGCAGCGCTCGGTTGAACACCCGCACCGCATCCGGGCTGGCAAAGTCGATACTTTCCTTGCCGTACGGGTTGATGATCACGAATTTCGCCAGTTCCGGCGTGGTCTTGATCAGCGCCGGGAAGTCGTAACGACCTGTGTGGCGGTTGCGTGGGTGCAACGTCGCCTCTTTGCGCGGCGCGACGGGCTTGGCCGTGGCGGCGGTTTTAGGCTTCTTGCGCGGAGGTTTTGGCGTGCTGGGGGCGGTCATGGGCTACGTCGATTCTGGGGTTGCTTCAAAAGTGGTGGGTATTGTCACACATTCCGAAGTTGACCTCGGTTAAATGTGGGAGCGGGCTTGCTCGCGAATACGGTGGATCAGTCATTGGGTGTGTGTCTGATAGACCGCATTCGCGAGCAAGCCCGCTCCCACATCGATTGGGTTTTCACACCCAAAAAAAAGAGGCCCGAAGGCCTCTTTCTGACACGCGGTCCACCTTACAGGCTGGAGATCCGCGCATGTTGCTCCGCCAGCTTGCCCAGGGCCTGTTCAGCCTCGGCCAGCTTGGCGCGTTCTTTCTCGATCACTTCAGCCGGTGCCTTGTCGACGAAGGCCGCGTTGGACAGCTTGCCGCCCACGCGTTGTACTTCGCCTTGCAGGCGGCTGATTTCCTTGTCGAGACGAGCCAGTTCGGCACCCTTGTCGATCAGTCCTGCCATCGGCACCAGCACTTCCATCTCGCCGACCAGTGCGGTCGCGGACAGTGGTGCTTCTTCGCCGGCTGCCAATACGGTGATCGACTCCAGCTTCGCCAGCTTCTTGAGCAGTGCATCGTTCTCGGTGAGACGACGCTGGTCTTCGGCACTGGCGTTCTTCACAAACACCGCCAATGGCTTGCCCGGCCCGATGTTCATCTCGGCACGGATGTTACGCGTGCCCATCATCAGGGTCTTGAGCCATTCGATATCGCTTTCGGCTGCCTCATCGATGCGCGCTTCGTTGGCCACCGGCCAAGGTTGCAGCATGATGGTCTTGCCTTCGATACCGGCCAGCGGCGCCAGGCGCTGCCAGATTTCTTCGGTGATGAACGGCATGAACGGGTGCGCCAGACGCAACGCCACTTCCAGTACGCGAACCAGGGTGCGACGGGTGCCGCGCTGGCGTTCGACCGGCGCGTTTTCGTCCCACAGCACCGGCTTGGACAGTTCCAGGTACCAGTCGCAATACTGGTTCCAGATGAACTCGTACAAGGCCTGTGCGGCCAGGTCGAAACGGAACTGGTCGAGCTGGCGGGTCACTTCGGCTTCGGTGCGCTGAAGCTGCGAAATGATCCAGCGGTCGGCCAGGCTCAGCTCATAGGCTTCACCGTTCTGGCCGCAGTCTTCGCCTTTATCCAGCACGTAGCGCGCAGCGTTCCAGATCTTGTTGCAGAAGTTGCGATAGCCTTCGACGCGGCCCATGTCGAACTTGATGTCGCGACCAGTGGAGGCCAGCGAGCAGAAGGTGAAGCGCAGGGCGTCGGTGCCATAGCTGGCAATACCATCGGCGAACTCGTCGCGGGTCTGCTTCTCGATCTTCTTCGCCAGTTTCGGCTGCATCAGGCCGGAGGTGCGTTTCTGTACCAGGGTTTCCAGGTCGATGCCGTCGATGATATCCAGCGGGTCCAGGACGTTGCCCTTGGACTTGGACATCTTCTGGCCCTGGCCATCACGCACCAGGCCGTGCACGTACACGGTCTTGAACGGTACCTGCGGCGTGCCGTCCTCGTTCTTCACCAGGTGCATGGTCAGCATGATCATCCGGGCAACCCAGAAGAAAATGATGTCGAAACCAGTGACCAGCACGTCGGTGGAGTGGAATTTCTTGAGGAATTCGGTCTGCTGCGGCCAGCCCAGGGTGGAGAAGGTCCACAGGCCCGAGCTGAACCAGGTGTCCAGTACGTCGTTATCCTGTTGCAGCGCAATGTCGGCACCGAGGTTGTGCTTGGCACGCACTTCGGCTTCGTCGCGGCCTACATAGACCTTGCCCGCCTCGTCGTACCAGGCCGGAATGCGGTGACCCCACCACAGCTGACGGCTGATGCACCAATCCTGGATGTCGCGCATCCACGAGAAGTACATGTTTTCGTACTGTTTCGGCACGAACTGGATGCGGCCATCTTCCACGGCGGCGATGGCAGGTTCTGCCAAAGGCTTGGTGGACACGTACCACTGGTCGGTCAGCCACGGCTCGATCACGGTGCCGGAACGGTCGCCCTTCGGCACTTTCAGGCCGTGGTCGTCAACGCTCACCAGCAAACCGGCAGCATCGAAGGCGGCGACGATCTGCTTGCGTGCTTCGAAGCGGTCGAGACCGGCGTATTCAGTCGGGATCTTGCCGTCGATGCTCTCGTTCAGCGTGCCGTCCAGGTTGAACACCTGGCAGGCCGGCAGTACGGCGGCGTTTTTGTCAAAGATGTTCAGCAGTGGCAGGTTGTGGCGCTTGCCGACTTCGTAGTCGTTGAAATCGTGGGCCGGGGTGATCTTCACGCAGCCGGTGCCGAATTCAGGGTCGCAGTAGTCGTCCGCGATGATCGGGATGCGACGGCCAACCAATGGCAGTTCAACGAACTTGCCGATCAGCGCCTGGTAGCGTTCGTCGTTCGGGTTAACCGCGACGGCGGCGTCGCCGAGCATGGTTTCCGGACGAGTGGTGGCGACGATCAGGTAGTCGTTGCCTTCAGCAGTCTTGGCGCCGTCGGCCAGCGGGTATTTGAGGTTCCACAGGAAGCCTTTCTCGTCGTGGTTTTCCACTTCGAGATCGGAAATCGCCGTGTGCAACTTGGTGTCCCAGTTGACCAAGCGCTTGCCGCGGTAGATCAGGCCGTCTTCATGCAGGCGCACGAAGGCTTCTTTCACGGCTTCCGACAGGCCGTCGTCCATGGTGAAGCGCTCGCGGCTCCAGTCGACGGACGAACCGAGGCGACGGATCTGACGGCTGATATTGCCGCCGGACTGGTCTTTCCATTCCCAGATCTTTTCCAGGAATTTCTCGCGACCCAGGTCGTGACGGTTCTGGCCGGTGGCTTCGAGTTGGCGTTCCACCAGCATTTGCGTGGCGATACCGGCGTGGTCGGTGCCCGGTTGCCACAGGGTGTTGCGGCCCTGCATGCGGCGGAAACGGATCAACGCATCCATGATCGCATTGTTGAAGCCATGGCCCATGTGCAGGCTGCCAGTGACGTTCGGTGGCGGAATCATGATGGTGTAGGAATCGCCCGCGCCTTGCGGGGCGAAATAGTTCTCGGATTCCCAGGTGTTGTACCAGGAAGTTTCGATGGCGTGCGGCTGGTAGGTCTTATCCATGCGCGGCGGGACCCTAGTTGGCATTTATTCAGGAAAGCCGGCAAGTATAACGGGGGATAGGGCGCAGGGCGAGGCGAAGACGGGCTTGAAATGTATGGGCGGCAAATGTGGGAGCGGGCTTGCTCGCGAAAGCGGTGGATCAGCCAATGCATGTGCTGACGGTCACACCGTTTTCGCGAGCAAGCCCGCTCCCACAGGGGATCTGCGTTGGCTTCAATTCTGGTACTGGCTCAGCAACCGCTCCATCCGTGCATCCAGCCGGCGCTTGATCTCGGTCTCGATGTGCGGCGCAAAGTCATCGATCACGTCTTGCATGATCAACTGCGCAGCGGCGCGCAGTTCGTTGTCCAGGTGCAGCAGCAGGGCGTCGGGACTTTTTTCGACAGCGGCAGGCGCGGCGGTCTCGACCACCGGTACCGGTGCGACGGGCTTGCCGCCGACCATGTCAAACAACAGCGGAATCTGTACCTCGCCCTCGACCGAATCGGTCAACAGCGGCGGTTGCAAGTCATCATCACCGAGCAACTGACGGATCGACTCCAGGTCGTCCAGCAGGTGATCGTCTTTTTTTATAGGGTTGGGATTGTCCATCATGTGCTCAAAGTCGTTGTAGCCGGTGATCTTGCAGAGGATAGCCCTGTTCGCGGTAGAAACGGAAACTCTCCCGCGCGGCCTGACGAATAGCCGGATCCTCCACCACCACTTCCGCCACACGGGCGAATGCCTTGGCGAAAGGCGGTACTTTCAGGTCCAGGTTGACCAGCAGGTCCTGGTGATCGCCGCAACTGTCCCCTAAACCCAGGACAACCAGGCCTTCGGGTTCGGACTCGGCAGGGCCGTGAGGCACAAAGCTTTCGCCCTTGAAGCGCCACAGGCGAGCATCCAGCTCATCGCGTTGGGCGGCATCGCTGCAATGCAGGTAGATGCGGTGGCCCATGCGCCAGGCTTTTTCAGTGAGTTTGCAGGCAAAGTCCAGGCGCGCGAGCGGGTCGGCGCTGGGCAATATATAGAAGTCGACTTGGGTCATTGCATTTCCTGGGCGTGCGCATATCCCTTGTAGGAACCGGCTTGCCGGCGATGAGTCCCTTGAATCAGGAAGCCATCGCCGGCAAGCCGGCTCCTACAGAGGGAGGATTGCGTTAGGCCTTGGCGCGATCCAGCAGGTACTGGGTCAGCAGGGGAACCGGACGGCCGGTTGCGCCCTTGTCCTTGCCGCCGCTGGTCCAGGCCGTGCCGGCGATGTCCAGGTGCGCCCAGTTGAAGTTCTTGGCAAAGCGCGACAGGAAGCAAGCCGCGGTGATGGTGCCGGCTTTCGGACCGCCGATGTTGGCGATGTCGGCGAAGGGGCTGTCCAGTTGTTCCTGGTACTCATCGAACAGCGGCAGTTGCCAGGCGCGGTCGTCTGCGGCTTTGCCGGCGCTGAGCAGTTGCTCGATCAGCTCATCGCTGTTGCCCAGCAGGCCCGAGGTGTGCGAACCCAGGGCGACGATGCAGGCACCGGTCAGGGTGGCGATGTCGATCACGGCCTGTGGCTTGAAGCGTTCGGCGTAGGTCAGGGCATCGCACAGCACCAGGCGGCCTTCGGCGTCGGTGTTGAGGATTTCGACAGTCTGGCCACTCAGGGTGGTGACGATGTCGCCCGGACGGGTCGCGCCGCCGCTCGGCATGTTCTCGGCGCAGGCCAGGATGCACACCAGGTTGATCGGCAGCTTGAGTTCCAGCACGGCACGCAGGGTGCCGAACACGCTGGCGGCGCCGCCCATGTCGTACTTCATCTCGTCCATGCCCAGGCCCGGCTTGAGGCTGATGCCGCCGGTGTCAAAGGTGATGCCTTTGCCGACCAGGGCGTAAGGCTTCTCGGACTTCTTGCCGCCGTTGTATTGCATCACGATCAGGCGTGGCGGCTGGTCGCTGCCCTGGCCCACGGCATAGAACGAGCCCATGCCCAGTTCCTTGATCTTCTTCTCGTCCAGCACTTCGACTTTCAGGCCCTTGAACTCTTTGCCCAGCGCCTTGGCTTGTTCGCCCAGGAAAGTCGGGTGGCAGATGTTCGGCGGCAGGTTGCCCAGATCGCGGGTAAACGACATGCCGTTGGCGATGGCGGTCGCGTGGGTCACGGCGCGCTCGACTTCAGCCTGGGCGGCCTTGATGGTCAGCAGGGTGATTTTCTTCAGGGCGCGCGGTTCGGCCTTGGTGCTCTTGAACTGGTCGAAAATGTAGCCGCCGTCCACCAGGCTCTCGGCCAGCAGGCGGGTCTTGCCGTAGCTGTCGCGGCCTTTGACCACGACTTCATCGAGTGCCAGCGTGGCGTCAGTGCCGCCCAGGCCCTTGAGGGTGGTGAGGATGCCGCTGATGATTTTGCGGAACGGACGGTCGCCCAGTTCAACGTCCTTGCCCACGCCCACCAGCAATACGCGGTCGGCTTTCAGGTTGGGCAGGCTCTGCAACAGCAGGCTCTGGCCGACTTTGCCGGCCAGGTCGCCGCGCTTGAGCACTGCGCTGATGGCGCCGCCGCTGAGTTCGTCGAGTTGCTTGGCGGCAACGCCGAGCTTGCGGCCTTCGCCAATGGCGACCACGAGGGTGGCGGTTTTCAACGTTTCGGGGCTAACGCTTTTTACAACCAATTCCATTTTCGGGTCCCTTATAAAGGTCGGTTAGCCAGGAGTCTGTACTCCGGCTTTAATACCAGGCAGCTGTGTAAACCGCCGGCGACAAAGGCCGCAGTTTGAACCTCGCCGGCGGAGGCTGACAACCCTTGTCACCCGCTTTGTGCATGTGCATGAGGTTGCGCAGTGACAGGCGCGGTCAATCACAGGATAATGCGCCATCTTTTTAGCCGGTCCGTGCAAACGGGCTGACTCGGTATGCTTGCTTGTTTGGCCGCCTTAGCCTGACAACCCTGGAGTGTCTGGTTTGATCGTCTTCCGTTATCTGTCCCGCGAAGTCCTGTTGACCCTGAGTGCCGTGAGTGCGGTATTGCTGGTCATCATCATGAGTGGTCGTTTCGTCAAATACCTGGCCCAGGCTGCCTCCGGCGCCCTGGATCCGGGCTCGCTGTTCCTGATCATGGGCTTTCGTCTGCCGGGCTTCCTGCAGCTGATCCTGCCGCTCGGCCTGTTTCTCGGGATCCTGCTGGCCTACGGCCGCCTTTACCTCGAAAGCGAAATGACCGTGCTCTCGGCCACCGGCATGAGCCAACAGCGCCTGTTGGGCATGACCATGATCCCGGCCGCCGGCGTTGCGCTGATCGTGGCCTGGCTGAGCCTGAGCCTGGCCCCACAAGGTGCCATGCAGTTCCAACTGGTACTGAATAAACAGGACGCGATGACCGAGTTCGACACCCTCGAACCCGGCCGCTTCCAGGCGCTCAATGACGGTTCGCGGGTGACCTACACCGAAACCCTGACCGACGACCGTGCCAACTTGGGCGGCGTGTTCATCTCCGAGAAGCGTCTGGGCCAGGACAAGAAAGACCGTGGCATTTCCGTGCTGGTGGCCGATTCCGGTCGCCAGGAAGTGCGTCCTGACGGCAGCCGCTACCTGATCCTGGAAAATGGCTATCGCTACGATGGCAGCCCGGGCATGGCCGATTACCGTGCGATCAAGTACGACACCTATGGCGTGATGCTGGCCCGTCCGGATATCAGCGACGAAGTCACCGACCGCGACGCCATCCCGACCACCGAGCTGTTCGGTAGCAAGGAACTGCGCTCGATTGCCGAGCTGCAATGGCGGATTTCCCTGCCGTTGCTGGTGTTCATCGTGACCTTGATGGCGGTGCCGCTGTCGCGCGTCAACCCACGCCAGGGCCGCTTCCTCAAGCTGTTGCCGGCGATTCTGCTGTACATGGCTTACCTCACCATCCTGATTTCCGCCCGTGGCTCCCTGGAGAAAGGCAAGCTGTCGCCGACCCTCGGTCTGTGGTGGGTGCACGGGATCTTCCTGGTGATTGGCCTGGGCCTGCTCTATTGGGAACCGATCCGTTTGAAAATGATGAGCCGTCGTGGCCAGAAGGAGTTGGCTCGTGGCTAAGCTCGATCGCTACATTGGTAGCAGCGTACTGATCGCCATCCTGGCGGTATTGGGCATCATCCTCGGTCTGGCCTCGTTGTTTGCCTTCATCGATGAAGTCGGCAACGTCAGCGATACCTACACCGTGTGGGACGTGCTGAGCTACGTGGCCCTTACCGCGCCACGTCGCCTCTACGACATGATGCCGATGGCCGCGCTGATCGGCTGCCTGATCGGCCTGGGCAGCCTGGCCAGCAATAGCGAACTGACCATCATGCGCGCTGCTGGCGTGTCCATTGGTCGAATCGTCTGGGCGGTCATGAAACCCATGCTGCTGCTGATGGCGTGCAGCGTGCTGATCGGCGAATATGTCGCGCCGCCGGCCGAAACCACGGCCCAGGCTAATCGCGCCCTGGCCCAGGGTTCAGGCGATGCACAAAGCGCCAAGCACGGCCTGTGGCACCGCCAGGGCGAAGAATTCATTCATATCAACGCCGTGCAGCCGGGCGGCCTGTTGATTGGTGTCACGCGCTATACGTTCGACAAAGAACGTCACCTTTTGGAGTCAAGCTTCGCCAAACGTGCGCAATACGGCGGCGAAAAGTGGCAACTCAGCGACGTTACCACTACTTATTTCCGTAACGTCGGCCAGGGCACCAAGGCCAGCACCGAAGTGATCAACGTGCCGAGCCAGGAGTGGGATATTGCCCTCAAGCCGGAACTGTTGAATACCGTGGTGATGATCCCGGAAAGCCTGCCGATCTCCGGGTTGTGGGGTTACATCCACTACCTGAAGGACCAGGGCTTGAACAATGGCCGCTACTGGCTGGCATTTTGGGTCAAGGTGTTGCAACCGGTGGTGACTGCCGCGTTGGTGCTGATGGCAATTTCCTTCATCTTTGGCCCATTGCGTTCCGTGACCTTGGGGCAGCGCGTATTCACGGGCGTGCTGGTGGGCTTCACCTTCCGCATTGCCCAGGACCTGCTCGGCCCGTCGAGCCTGGTGTTTGGCTTCTCGCCGCTGTTTGCGGTGCTGGTGCCCACGGCCATCTGCGCGTTGGCCGGTTTCTGGCTGTTGCGCCGGGCCGGTTGATTCCGCGCTTATGAACAAAAAATGCCCCGGTCGAGAGATCGGGGCATTTTTGTTCTGGTCAGCAAAGATGACGTCTGGCCTGAGCATCAGGTACAATTCCCGGCTATTTTTCAGCGGGCAATCTGCCTGCAGCCTTTTTGAGTGTTGATCCGTGAGTGATTTGAGTCATATCCGCAATTTCTCCATCATCGCCCACATTGACCATGGTAAGTCGACGCTGGCCGATCGATTCATCCAGATGTGCGGCGGCCTTGCCGAGCGTGAAATGGAAGCCCAGGTGCTGGACTCCATGGACCTCGAACGCGAGCGCGGGATCACCATCAAGGCCCACAGCGTTACGCTGTATTACAAAGCCAAAGACGGCATCACCTACCAACTGAACTTCATTGACACCCCAGGCCACGTCGACTTCACCTACGAAGTCAGCCGGTCCCTGGCGGCCTGTGAAGGTGCCTTGCTGGTGGTTGACGCAGGGCAGGGTGTGGAAGCGCAGTCGGTTGCCAACTGCTACACCGCGATCGAGCAGGGCCTGGAAGTCATGCCCGTGCTGAACAAGATCGACCTGCCTCAGGCCGAGCCTGAGCGCGTCAAGGAAGAGATCGAGAAGATCATCGGCATCGACGCCACCGACGCCGTCACCTGCAGCGCCAAGACCGGCCTGGGTGTCGACGAAGTGCTCGAACGTCTGGTGCAGACCATTCCAGCCCCGACCGGCAACTACGAAGATCCGCTGCAAGCGTTGATCATCGACTCCTGGTTCGACAACTACCTGGGCGTTGTCTCCCTGGTACGCGTGCGCCACGGCCGTGTGAAGAAGGGCGACAAGATCCTGGTCAAATCCACCGGCAAGATCCACCTGGTGGACAGCGTCGGTGTCTTCAACCCCAAGCACACCGCGACCGTTGATCTGAAAGCCGGTGAAGTGGGTTTCATCATCGCCGGTATCAAGGACATCCACGGCGCGCCGGTGGGTGACACCCTGACCCTGAGCTCCACGCCGGATGTCGACGTGCTGCCAGGCTTCAAGCGCATCCAGCCGCAGGTCTACGCGGGTCTGTTCCCGGTCAGTTCCGATGACTTCGAAGACTTCCGCGAGGCCCTGCAAAAGCTGACCCTCAACGACTCGTCGTTGCAGTACACCCCGGAAAGCTCCGACGCCCTGGGCTTCGGCTTCCGCTGTGGCTTCCTGGGCATGCTGCACATGGAAATCATCCAGGAGCGCCTCGAACGCGAATACGACCTGGACCTGATCACCACCGCGCCAACGGTTATTTTCGAGTTGTTGCTGAAAACCGGTGAAACGATTTACGTCGACAACCCGTCCAAGCTCCCGGATCTCTCGGCGATCGAAGACATGCGCGAGCCTATCGTGCGGGCCAATATCCTGGTTCCGCAGGAGCACTTGGGCAACGTTATTACCCTGTGTATTGAAAAGCGTGGCGTGCAGCGCGACATGCTGTTCCTCGGCACCCAGGTCCAAGTGACCTACGACATGCCGATGAACGAAGTGGTATTGGACTTCTTCGACCGCCTCAAATCCACCAGCCGCGGCTATGCTTCGCTGGATTACCATTTCGACCGTTACCAATCGGCTAATCTGGTGAAACTGGATGTGTTGATCAACGGCGACAAGGTCGATGCCCTGGCACTGATCGTGCACAAGGACAACGCGCACTATAAAGGTCGCCAGTTGACCGAGAAGATGAAAGAACTGATTCCGCGTCAGATGTTCGACGTCGCGATCCAGGCCGCCATCGGCGGGCAGATCATTGCGCGGACCTCCGTCAAGGCACTCAGAAAGAACGTACTGGCCAAATGCTACGGCGGTGACGTAAGCCGTAAGCGCAAGCTGCTTGAGAAGCAAAAGGCCGGTAAAAAACGCATGAAGCAAGTAGGTAACGTGGAAGTTCCACAAGAAGCCTTCCTTGCGGTGCTCAGGTTGGATAGTTAGGTCCTATGTCGCTAAATTTCCCGCTGTTGCTGGTCATCGCCGTTGCCGTTTGCGGTCTCCTGGCGTTGCTCGATCTGGTGTTCTTCGCCCCGCGTCGGCGGGCGGCTATCGCGTCCTATCAGGGCAGCGTCAGCCAGCCCGATGGCGTGGTGATCGAGAAGCTGAACAAAGAGCCTTTGCTGGTTGAATACGGCAAGTCGTTCTTCCCGGTGTTGTTCATCGTGCTGGTGCTGCGTTCGTTCCTGGTGGAGCCGTTTCAGATTCCCTCGGGGTCGATGAAACCTACCCTGGACGTGGGCGACTTCATCCTGGTGAACAAGTTCTCCTACGGGATCCGCCTGCCGGTGATCGACAAGAAGGTCATCGAAGTCGGTGATCCGCAGCGCGGCGACGTGATGGTGTTTCGCTACCCGAGCGACCCGAACGTCAACTACATCAAGCGCGTGGTCGGCCTGCCGGGCGACGTGATCCGCTACACCAGCGACAAGCGCCTGCTTATCAATGGTGAGTCGGTGGCCGAGAAACTGATCGGCTCCGAGCCGAACAGCCTGGGCAGCGCCGAGCTGTACCAGGAAAAACTCGGTACGGTAGAGCACGAAATCCGCAAGGAAATGAGCCGCTACCGTGCCCAGCCTGACGGCCAGTGGACAGTGCCGGCCGGGCACTACTTCATGATGGGCGACAACCGCGACAACTCCAATGACAGCCGGTACTGGGATGACCCAAACATTCCCAAGGACCTGCTGGGCATGGTTCCCGACCAGAATATCGTCGGCAAGGCCTTCGCGGTCTGGATGAGCTGGCCGGAACCCAAACTCAGCCACTTGCCGAACTTCTCGCGGGTCGGGCTGATCAAGTAATACAGGCGGCGCTGTGAACACAGCGCCGAATGCTTTTCTGGGGTGGGGACAAATCTGTCCTGCCTCATGCTGCACCAACCAGGATTTGAATTTGAACACTGCGTCAATCGTCGATGGCCGCCGGTGCCACCAAACAGATATGGGTAAACCGTGAGCGTTTCTCTAAGTCGTCTCGAGCGCCAGCTCGGCTACACCTTCAAGGACCAGGAACTGATGGTCCTTGCCCTCACACACCGCAGCTTTGCAGGGCGCAATAACGAGCGCCTGGAATTCCTCGGTGATGCCATCCTTAATTTCGTCGCCGGTGAAGCCCTGTTCGAGCGCTTCCCCCAAGCCCGTGAAGGCCAGTTGTCGCGCTTGCGCGCCCGCCTGGTGAAAGGCGAGACCCTGGCCGTGCTGGCCCGTGGTTTCGGCCTGGGTGAGTACCTGCGCCTGGGCTCCGGTGAACTGAAGAGTGGTGGTTTCCGCCGTGAATCGATCCTGGCTGACGCTCTCGAAGCGCTGATCGGTGCCATCTATCTCGATGCAGGCATGGAAGCGGCCAAGGAACGTGTCACCGCGTGGCTGACCTCCGAGATTGAAAGCCTCACGCTGGTCGACACCAACAAGGACCCCAAGACCCGCCTGCAGGAATTCCTGCAGTCCCGTGGTTGCGAACTGCCACGCTACGAAGTGGTGGATATCCAGGGTGAGCCGCATTGCCGCGTATTCTTCGTGGAATGTGAAATCACCTTACTGAACGAAAAAAGCCGAGGTCAGGGTGTGAGCCGTCGTATTGCCGAACAGGTAGCGGCCGCTGCAGCACTGATTGCCCTGGGCGTGGAGAATGGCCATGACTGATTCAACCGCAACACGCTGTGGCTATGTTGCCATCGTCGGCCGCCCGAACGTGGGCAAGTCCACGCTGCTGAACCACATCCTCGGCCAGAAGCTCGCGATCACCTCGCGCAAGCCGCAGACCACCCGCCACAACATGCTGGGCATCAAGACCGAAGGCAACGTGCAAGCGGTCTACGTCGACACCCCAGGCATGCACAAAGGTGGCGAGAAAGCCCTGAACCGCTACATGAACAAGACCGCTTCGGCGGCGTTGAAAGACGTCGACGTGGTGATCTTCGTGGTCGACCGCACCAAGTGGACCGACGAAGACCAGATGGTCCTCGAGCGTGTGCAGTACGTCACCGGCCCGTTGATCGTCGCGCTGAACAAGACCGACCGTATCGAAGACAAAGCCGAATTGATGCCGCACCTGAGCTGGCTGCAGGAACAACTGCCGAACGCGCAGATCATCCCGATCTCGGCCCAGCACGGTCACAACCTGGAGGCTCTGGAGCGTGTGATCGCCGAGCACTTGCCGGAGAACGAGCACTTCTTCCCGGAAGACCAGATCACCGACCGCAGCAGCCGTTTCCTTGCCGCCGAACTGGTGCGTGAGAAAATCATGCGCCAGATGGGCGCCGAGCTGCCGTACCAGATCACCGTCGAGATCGAAGAGTTCAAGCAGCAGGGCAAGACCTTGCACATCCATGCGCTGATCCTCGTCGAACGTGACGGGCAGAAGAAGATCATCATTGGCGACAAGGGCGAGCGCATCAAGCGCATCGGCACCGAAGCGCGCAAGGACATGGAGTTGCTGTTCGACTCCAAGATCATGCTCAACCTGTGGGTGAAGGTGAAGGGTGGCTGGTCCGATGATGAGCGTGCACTGCGCTCCCTGGGCTACGGCGACCTGTAAGAGCACCGCTGGTGATGCGGGGCGGGCTTGTTGTGGTGAGCGGGCTTGCCCCGCGCTGGGCTGCGAAGCAGCCCTAAAACCAGGCCCCGAGATCTGACCGAATGAACCCCGGTTATTTGACTGGGGCTGCTTCGCATCCCAGCGCGGGGCAAGCCCGCTCTCCACAGAAGCAATGAGGCTTCAATGTCCCAATCCCCACCCCCCAGCCAACTCGCCTACGTCCTGCACAGCCGTGCCTACCGCGAGACCAGCGCCTTGGTGGACTTCCTCACGCCCCAAGGCCGCCTGCGCGCTGTCTTGCGCAGTGCGCGCGGCAAGGCGGGCACGCTGGCACGGCCATTTGTGGCCCTGGACGTGGAGTTTCGCGGCAAAGGCGAGTTGAAAAATGTCGGTCGCATGGAAAGCGTCGGTACTTCTGCCTGGCTCAATGGCGAGGCGCTGTTCAGCGGTCTCTACCTCAATGAACTGTTGATCCGCCTGCTCCCCGCTGAAGACCCGCACCCGGCCGTCTTCGATCACTACGCTGCCACCTTGTTGGCGCTGGCCGAAGGCCGTCCTCTGGAACCACTGCTGCGCGCCTTCGAATGGCGCCTGCTCGATGACCTGGGCTACGGCTTCGAACTGGCCAACGACCTGCACGGCGACCCCATCGCCGCTGATGGCATGTACCGCCTGCAAGTCGATGCCGGTCTCGAACGCGTCTACCTGCTGCAACCCGGCCTGTTCCAAGGCACGGAATTGCTGGCCATGAGCGAAGCCGACTGGACCGCCCCCGGCGCCTTGTCCGCCGCCAAGCGCCTGATGCGCCAGGCCCTGGCCGTGCACTTGGGCGGCCGGCCGTTGGTCAGTCGCGAGTTGTTTCGAAAGCCCTGACATCCCCGTGTATGCTGTGCACCGATTCTTTCCCTTTTCAGGAGCGCTTCCGTGACCACCAGCAATCGCATTCTTCTTGGCGTCAACATCGACCACGTCGCTACCCTGCGCCAGGCCCGGGGCACCCGTTACCCTGACCCGGTCAAGGCCGCGCTGGACGCCGAAGAAGCGGGTGCCGACGGTATCACCGTGCACCTGCGCGAAGACCGCCGCCACATTCAGGAGCGTGACGTGCTGATGCTCAAGGAGGTGCTGCAAACCCGCATGAACTTCGAGATGGGCGTCACCGAAGAAATGATGCAGTTCGCCGAGCGCATCCGCCCGGCGCACATCTGCCTGGTGCCGGAAACCCGCCAGGAACTGACCACCGAAGGCGGCCTCGACGTGGCCGGCCAGGAAGCACGGATCAAGGCTGCCGTGGAGCGCTTGTCGAAAATCGGCAGTGAAGTCTCACTGTTCATCGATGCCGACGAGCGCCAGATCGAAGCGTCGCGTCGTGTCGGTGCGCCGGCCATCGAACTGCACACCGGCCGCTACGCCGATGCCACCACGCCCACCGAAGTGGCCGACGAGCTGCAACGCATTATTGACGGTGTGAGCTGCGGCCTCAAGGAAGGCCTGATCGTCAACGCCGGGCATGGCCTGCACTACCACAACGTCGAAGCCGTGGCCGCAATCAAGGGCATCAACGAGCTGAACATCGGCCATGCGCTGGTGGCTCATGCGCTGTTCGTCGGCTTCAAAGGTGCGGTGGCTGAGATGAAAGCCCTGATCCTGGGCGCTGCCAAGGCCTGATCCGTCGATCATTTTGTAGGAGCGAGCTTGCTCGCGAAGGTCGTTAACGATGACGCGGGGAGCCTGGCTTTTCGAGTTGTTCTCAGGTCTTTCGCGAGCAAGCTCGCTCCTACAGCCGGGGCAGGTGTATCGTATCTGCCTTTTGCAGGCCTTGGGCCTGCGGCAGATACGTGAGGTTGTTGTGTCCCGATCCTTTTCCCGTCGACAAATCCTGGGTGGTCTTGCAGGCCTGGCCGTAGTGGGCGTCGGTGCCGGTGGCGCCTACCGCTACTGGCTGGGGAAAGTCGCCGAGGCCGAGGCCGGGCACGATTACGAACTGATCGCCGCACCGCTGGACGTGGAACTGGTACCAGGGCACAAGACCGAAGCCTGGGCATTCGGCCCATCCGCGCCGGGCACCGAGTTGCGCGTGCGCCAGGGCGAATGGCTGCGGGTGCGTTTTATCAACCACCTGCCGGTCGCCACGACCATTCACTGGCATGGCATCCGCCTGCCACTGGAAATGGACGGCGTACCCTACGTCTCGCAATTGCCGGTGCTGCCCGGTGAATATTTCGATTACAAATTCCGCGTGCCCGACGCCGGCAGCTACTGGTATCACCCCCACGTGAACAGCAGCGAAGAACTCGGCCGTGGCCTGGTCGGCCCGCTGATCATCGAGGAACGCGAACCCACCGGTTTCAAACATGAACGCACTCTAAGCCTGAAAAGCTGGCACGTGGACGAAGAGGGCGCTTTCGTGGCCTTCAGCATTCCCCGTGAAGCGGCGCGTGGCGGCACGGCGGGGCGGCTGTCGACGATCAACGGCGTGTCCCAGGCAGTGATCGATCTGCCGGCCGGGCAGATTACGCGCGTGCGGCTGCTCAACCTCGACAACACCTTGACCTATCGCATCAATATTCCCGACGTTGAAGCACAGATCTACGCGCTGGACGGCAATCCCATCGAGCCGCGCCCGTTGGGCAAGGAATACTGGCTGGGCCCGGGCATGCGCATCTGCCTGGCGATCAAGGCGCCGCCGGCCGGCGAAGAATTGTCGATCCGCAATGGTCCGGTGCGCCTGGGCACCTTCCGTTCGGTGACCAACACCGACGCGCCGACCGAATGGCCGCCAGCGCTGCCGGCCAACCCGATTGCCGAGCCGGACCTGGCCAACGCCGAGAAACTCAACTTCAATTTCGAGTGGGTGGGTTCGGTCTCGGTGAATACCGACAACGGTAAGCCACCCAGCCTGTGGCAGATCAACGGCAAGGCCTGGGACATCACCGACAAGACCTGCGCCGACCGCCCGATTGCCAAGCTGGAAAAGGGCAAGAGTTACATTTTTGAATTGAAGAACATGACTCAGTACCAGCACCCGATCCACCTGCATGGCATGAGCTTCAAGGTGATCGCCTCGAACCGCCACAAGGTGATCCCGTATTTCACCGACACCTATCTGCTGGGTAAAAACGAGCGCGCCCGCGTGGCGCTGGTGGCAGATAACCCTGGGGTGTGGATGTTCCACTGCCATGTGATCGACCATATGGAAACCGGCCTGATGGCCGCCATCGAGGTGGCGTGATGCGCCAGTTTCGCCCCACCGCGATCATCGACCGCAGCCGCGACCAGGACTTCATGCGCGAAGCCCTGGCCCTTGCCGCCCAAGGCGCTGCATTGGGTGAAGTCCCCGTAGGCGCTGTGTTGGTGCAGGACGGTGAAATCATCGGCCGTGGCTTCAACTGTCCCATCAGCGGCAACGACCCCAGCGCCCATGCCGAAATGGTCGCCATCCGCGCCGCCGCGCAAGCCATCAGCAATTACCGCCTGGTGGGCAGCACCCTGTATGTGACTTTGGAGCCGTGCAGCATGTGCGCGGGGCTGATCGTGCATTCGCGGATTGCGCGGGTGGTGTACGGCGCGCTGGAACCCAAGGCGGGGATCGTGCAAAGCCAGGGGCAGTTTTTTACCCAGGGCTTTTTGAATCATCGGGTGTTGTTTGAAGGCGGGGTATTGGCAGAAGAGTGCGGGACGGTCTTGAGCGAATTCTTCAAGGCGCGCCGGGCAAAAGCCTGACTCGCTCTCTGTAGGAGCCCGGCTTGCCGGCGATGGCGGCAGTGAGATTTGCATGGATCTCGCGGACGCCATCGCCGGCAAGCCGGGCTCCTACAGGGGTGGTGCGTTTATTTTTTGGCGATGATCACGGCCCGCATCGGCGCCGGCAGCCCTTCGATGGTTTTGCTGTGATCTTCCGGGTCAAGGAAATCACTCAGCGACTGGTACTTCATCCACTCTGTCCCACGCTGTTCCTCGACGGTGGTGACGCTCACATCCACACAGCGCACATCACTGAACCCGGCACGCCGTAGCCACAGCATCAACGCGGGCACCGACGGCAGGAACCACACGTTGCGCATCTGCGCGTAGCGATCTTCCGGCACCAGCACTTGTTGCTGATCGCCTTCGACCACCAGGGTTTCCAAGACGAGTTCGCCGCCCTTGACCAGGGTGTCTTTCAGCGCGAGCAAATGCTCGATGGGCGAACGGCGGTGATAAAACACTCCCATGGAAAACACCGTGTCGAAGCCTTCCAGATTCGACGGCAGGTCTTCGAACGGGAACGGCAGGTGCCAAGCCTTGGGTTCTGACAGATAACGCTGAACCGCCTGGAACTGACAGAAGAACAACCAGTTCGGATCAACGCCAATCACGCTGTCGGCCCCGGCGCCGAGCATGCGCCACATGTAGTAACCGTTGCCGCAGCCCACGTCGAGGATGCGCTTGCCCTTCAGGTTCAGGTGCGGTGCCACGCGGGACCACTTCCAGTCCGAGCGCCATTCGGTGTCCACATGCACGCCGAACAGGTGGAACGGCCCTTTGCGCCAAGGGCTCAGGCCCATCAGCGCGGCATGCATCTGCACGCGGGTGTCTTCGTCGCAGTCGGTATCGAGTGTCAGGCCGTTGAGCAAATCCACTTCGCTGGGCTGGATTTTTGGCAGTGCATCCAGCGCACTCTGCCAGCGCTCCAGGTCGCCATGACCCTTTTCCATCTTGCTATCGAGTTGCGCTTGCAGGCCCTGGGCCCACACGGCCAAAGGAGTGCCGACCAGATGGCGGGCGAGGGGGGACAAATCAATCATGGCAAGGCAATCAACGAGGCAAAGTTAAGACACTGGAACCACGGCACGACTTTCGAGAACCCTGCCGTCAACAGGCGTTCGCGGTGTTCTTCGAGGCTGTCGGGCTTCATGACGTTTTCGATGGCGCTGCGCTTCTGGGCGATTTCCAGTTCGCTGTAGCCGTTGGCGCGTTTGAACGCGATGTGCAGATCGGTGAGCAGCGTGTGTTCTTCGGGATCATTGAAGCGCAGCTTTTCCGAAAGGATCAATGCACCGCCCGGCAACAATGATTGGCGGATGCGCGAGAGCAGCGCCAGGCGCTCATCGGGCGCGATGAATTGCAGGGTGAAGTTCAACGCCACCACCGAGGCCGGCTGGAACTGCAGCGCGAGGATATCGCCCTCGATGACCTCGACCGGCAGCAGCTCCTGGAACATCGAGTCCTGGCCATTGAGGTATTCACGGCAACGCTCGACCATCGCGGCCGAGTTATCCACAGCGATCACCCGGCAACCGTCGGTGCGCACATGGCGGCGCAGGGCCTGGGTCACCGCGCCAAGCGAGGATCCCAGGTCATACAGCACGCTGTTGGGTTGGGCGAACTGCGCGGCGAGTACGCCGAGGTTCTCGACGATGGTCGGGTAGCCGGGCACCGAGCGCTTGATCATGTCCGGGAACACCCGCACCACGTCCTCGTTAAAGGCGAAGTCCGGCACCTGGGGCAGGGGCTGGGCGAATAGGCGATCGGGTTCTTTGCTCACGGTTGTTCCGGCGACGATTGGGGAAAGGCCGGCATTTTAGCGTAGGAGCTGGCTTGCCTGCGATGGTCGTTAACGATTACGCAGAGATTCTGGATGAACGTGGCGCCTGTGGGTCTTTCGCTGGCAAGCCAGCTCCTACAGAGGGTTGGAGTGTTTCTGATGGAAAGCCGAGGCAGTGATGCCCCACTGGCCCAGCCAATACGTGGTGATCAGCAAATAAGGTGCTGCATCGAACGCCACCACAAACCGATTGATACCAATCAGCGTGTCAGAAAACACAAACGACACCGCACCTGCCGCCGCCAGCCATGCCGAGCGTTTCGGCACGTCGCTGCCCAGTCGCGCCAACGCACGCCAGAGCATGGCACTGATCACGGTTGCATAAACCACCACTGGAATCAGCAGGTCGCCCAGGCCATGGGAGATCAGGATCCTCAGCAGGATCGCACCCACGCCCACCGCCAATACCAGCGGCAGCAGCGCCAAGCGGCGACAGTCACTGAAATAGGCTTTGAGGTACGCCAAATGCGCAAACAGGAAGGCACCCAAGCCGAAGATGAACAGGTCGCCCGGCCAGGCCAGCAGTACATCGCCCACCAGGGAAAAGATCAGCCCCAGGCTGATCCAGCGTCGATAGTCGGTGGGCGGCGCGTCATGCAGCCAGCCCAGCAGTGCCAGTACCGGCAAAGGTTTGACCAACAGGCACAACAAGGTGGCATGGGTGGTAAGGCCGTAGATAAAGGTGCCGGCGCCCATCAACGCAAGAATCAGCCATGGCATATCAGTTCACCGTGATGGCGCAGTCAAAGGTTTCGACGGGTTCGGCTTCCGGTTCCCAGGGTTGCTGGGAGGTCAGGCGCAAACGACCCTGGCCGGTGGCGAAAGCCTTGAAGCGCCAGGTCGACTGGCCGCCGCCACCGATCACGCCCGATTCCGTGCTGCTGTAGACCTCAGGGCTCAATGCGCGCAGCACGCCCCCAGCGGAATCCTGGATGGCCCAACGGTAGCCGGTGGTGGGGTTGCTTGGCAGGGTGAGGATCAGGTTTTGTCCGCTTTTGAGCTGGAGCGGGCAGGCGCTCTGATTGTCCACGGTGATATTTTGCTTCGGTGCACTGGCGCACGCGGCCAGCAGGGCAAGGCTCAAGGGGAGAAGCAGGCGGGCAGCGGTCATGGGGGCTCCGTTGATTCACGACGAAGGGCGAGCATAACCGAAGATGAGACAAGGTGTGACAAGACCGCGGCGGGCTTGTTGTGGTGAGCAGGCTTGCCCTGCGCTGGACTGCGAAGCAGGCCCAAAACTGACGACCCCACTTTTCCAGGAAAATGGGGTGTTTTTTAAGAGGGTCTGCTACGCGGCCCAGCGCGGGGCAAGCCCGCTCACCACAGGGGCCAGGCCGGGCATCTCATAGCAGTCAGAACAGCACTTTGGCCACATCCGCAAAGCGCTTGGCAAAGTGCACCGTCATGCCTTCCTTCAGGTATTCCGGCAACTCTTCATAGCTGCCACGGTTCGGCTCCGGCAGGATCAGCTCATGGATCTTCTGGCGCCGCGCCGCGATCACCTTCTCGCGCACGCCGCCAATCGGCAGTACATGCCCGGTCAACGTCAGCTCACCGGTCATTGCCACGCCTTTCTTCGGCGGTTGGTTGCGCGCCAGGGACAACAACGCACTGGCCATGGTCACACCGGCGCTCGGGCCGTCTTTCGGTGTCGCACCTTCCGGCACATGCAAGTGCACGAAGGCCTCATCGAAGAACTTCGCATCACCGCCAAACGACTTCAGGTTCGAGCTGATGTAGCTGTAGGCGATTTCCGCGGACTCCTTCATCACTTCACCCAACTGCCCGGTGAGTTTGAAACCGCGATTGAGCGTGTGGATACGCGTCGCCTCGATCGGCAAGGTCGCGCCGCCCATGCTGGTCCAGGCCAGCCCCGTGATCACACCGGTGCCGGACAATACTTGCTCATTGCGGAACACTGGGATGCCCAGGGAACTCTCCAGATCCTTGTTGCCGATCTTGATCACCGAGTCCGGCTCGTCCAGCAACTTGACCACGGCTTTGCGCACCAGTTTGCCCAGTTGTTTTTCCAACTGACGCACGCCGGCCTCGCGCGCATAGCCGTCGATCAACGCACGCAGCGCGCCGTCGCTGATGGTCAGGCTGTTTTTCGACACGCCGGCTTTTTCCAGCTGTTTCGGCCATAGGTGGCGCTTGGCGATGGCGATTTTTTCTTCGGTGATATAGCCCGACAGGCGAATCACTTCCATACGGTCCAACAATGGACCTGGGATGGAGTCCAGGGTGTTGGCGGTGCACACGAACAGCACTTTGGACAGGTCCAGGCGCAGGTCCAGGTAGTGGTCGAGGAATTCGACGTTTTGCTCCGGGTCGAGGGTTTCCAGCAAGGCCGACGCCGGGTCGCCCTGGAAGCTTTGGCCCATCTTGTCGATCTCATCGAGCATGATCACCGGGTTCATCACTTCCACATCCTTGAGCGCCTGCACCAGCTTGCCCGGCAGGGCACCGATGTAGGTGCGGCGATGGCCTTTGATCTCGGCCTCGTCGCGCATGCCGCCGACACTGAAGCGATAGAACGGCCGGCCCAGGGACTCGGCGATGGATTTACCCACACTGGTCTTGCCCACGCCTGGCGGGCCGACCAGCAGCACGATGGAGCCGGCGACTTCGCCTTTGTAGGCGCCCACCGCAAGGAATTCGAGGATGCGGCTCTTGATGTCATCCAGGCCCGCGTGGTGTTTATCCAGCACTTTTCGCGCATGTTTCAGGTCGAGTTTGTCCTCGCCATACACGCCCCACGGCACCGAGGTGGCCCAGTCCAGATAATTGCGGGTCACCGCGTATTCCGGCGAACCGGTTTCGAGGATCGAGAGTTTGTTCAATTCTTCATCGATGCGTTTTTTCGCCTGGGGCGGCAGCACTTTGCCTTCCAGGCGTTGCTCGAACTGCTCGACGTCCGCGCTGCGATCGTCCTTGGTCAGGCCCAGTTCCTGTTGGATGACCTTGAGCTGTTCCTTGAGGAAGAACTCGCGCTGGTGCTCACCGATCTTGCGGTTCACCTCGGCGGACAGTTCTTTTTGCAGGCGCGCGACTTCGACCTCTTTGCGCAGCATCGGCAGCACTTTTTCCATGCGCTTGAGCATGGGCACGCAGTCCAGCACTTCCTGCAACTCGTTACCGGTGGCCGACGTCAGTGCGGCCGCGAAGTCGGTGAGTGGCGACGGGTCGTTGGGACTGAAGCGGTTGAGGTAATTCTTCAACTCTTCGCTGTACAGCGGGTTGAGCGGCAGCAGTTCCTTGATCGCATTGATCAGCGCCATGCCGTAGGCCTTGACCTCGTCGGTCGGCTCGCTCGGCTGGTGCGGGTATTCGACTTCCACCAGGTACGGTGGGCGGTGGTGCTTGAGCCAGGTCTTGATGCGCACGCGGGTCAGGCCCTGGGCGACGAATTGCAGCTTGCCGTTTTCGCGGCTGGCGTGGTGCACCTTCACCAGGGTGCCGTATAGCGGCAGGGCGGAGGTATCGAAGTGGCGTGGGTCTTCCGGCGGGGTTTCCATGAAGAACAGGGCCAGGGAGTGGTGGTCGGATTTGCTCACCAACTCCAGGGTCTCGGCCCACGGCTCTTCATTGACGATCACCGGCAGCACTTGCGCCGGGAAGAAGGGCCGGTTGTGGATCGGGATGATATAGACCTTGTCCGGCAGGTTTTGCCCGGGCAGCGCCAGGCCGGTATTGGATGACGCTTCGTGTTCGGCGTTTTCGGGGTCGGCGTAGTCGTTGAGGTCGTAATCAGGGAATTCTTGCTGGTCGCTCATGGGGCACCTGCATAAGGAAGTATGCAGGTTAGATGGGGCGGGGTAGCGGTGGTTTCAATGGTCGCGTGAAGTTAGCAACAAATTGCATGAATTCAGCTGATCTTGTGCAGATAGCTCGGCAATGGCTGTTCTGGCAGCACGGACAACACTTTCAACCGTTGCAGCATGCGCTGCCGTGCGCGTTGCAGATGCTCACGCAGGTTCAACGCCGCCGCATCAAATGCGCCGTGCAGCAGCAATTCCAGAATCAGGCGATGTTCGGCCAGCATGGCCGGATCGGCGCCGATCCCCAGCAAACGGTAAAAAATCCGGCTGATGATCATAGGGCTTTGTCCTTGGCGGATCAGCGCCGCGATCTTGCGGTTCTGCAGGCCGGCGAGACAGCGCTGGTGCAAGTCCTCCTCGATCTGTTCGATGGCCTCCAGGCTGCAGTGGGGGCTGTCCTGAGCGTCCAGCACGCGTTGCAACATCGCTTCCAGCAATTGGCGGTCGAGGTTTGGGGCGCTTTGGCGCAAGGCTTCGGGCTCCAGGCAGGCGCGCAGCTCGTAGTCTTCGGTGACTTCACGGGCGGTCAAGGGGCCGGCCAGCCATTGGGAGTAGGGCTCTTTTTCCACTAGGCCTCGGTCACGCAGGCGCATCAGCGCTTCACGCACCACCGCGCGGCTGACGCCGTAGTGATCGGCGGCGGCCTGTTCGTCCAGGCGGTAATGGCCGAAAGCGATGCAGGTGGACAGCGCCGCGCCGATCTCTTCGACGATGCGCTCGCCCAGCGGCCGCGTGTCCACCAACTCGTCTTCGCCGTTGAGGCCCAGGTGCGCATGGCTCAAGGGCAGGCGCAGCGGCTCCATCGCCAGGCCGTCGGGGTTGATCAGGTAGCCCCGGCCGTTGAAGCGGCAAATCAGCCCTTCCTCATGCAACAGGTCCAGGGCTCGGCGCACCGGCACACGGCTGGTGCCGAACAATTCGGCCAACGGCGCTTCCAACAAGACCAGGCCGTGGCGTGCGGTGCCGTTGACGATCGCATCACGCAATACCTGGTGAATCATTGCGTAACGGGAGGCCGGGGCGGACGCTGCTTTCATCGCTTTCTCTGGGGCTTGTGGGACGGTGGCCGGGGATTCTCTCATAAGTTGCGCCTGTCACCCTGCGCCACAGCGGCGGCACCTTTGTGGGGCTCGGAATGGGGGAATGTTACTTTTCTGCACCAAAATGTATTTATTAATAAAAGATACATTATTTCATTGAAGGCGCTTTCCTGCGGCCTTGCAAGATTTTTTCTGACTGGTTAACGCCATCTATCCCGTAGCTCTGGGCAAAATCCTCCGATTGCGTAAACGTTGTCTCAGAAAGACTGGCACGAAAGCTGCCTCTGTAAAATGTACATTTTATTAATAAATACATTTTGTGAGGGGCACCTTGATGTCAGACGCCACTTCAATGGCCGAGGATTTCGCCAGCGGTCGCAGCGACCCCGTGCAAGCCCTTGAGCAGGCACTCGAAAAGGCGAGCCGGGCCCCGGCAGTCTTTATCAACCTGACCGCCGAGCGTGCGCGCCGCGAAGCCGAAGCCTCTGCCGCCCGTTGGCGCGCCGGCCAGCCGTTGAGCGGATTAGATGGTGTGCCATTGGCCTGGAAGGATCTGTTCGATGTGGCCGGCAGCATCACCACTGCGGGCGCCGCTTACCGCCGCAACGCGCCCGCTGCGTTGCTCGACGCACCGAGCGTGGGCCTTCTGTGCCGCGCCGGGATGGTCAGCGTGGGCAAGACCAACCTCAGCGAGCTGGCCTACTCCGGCCTGGGCCTGAACCCGCATTTCGGCACGCCGCACAATCCCTTTGGCACTGACCAACCACGCATTCCAGGTGGTTCGTCGTCCGGTTCAGCGGTGGCCGTTGCTGCCGGAATCGTGCCCATCGCCATGGGCACCGACACCGCCGGTTCGATCCGCATCCCATCGGCGTTCAACGGCCTGGTGGGTTACCGCAGCAGCAGCCGACGCTACAGCCGCGACGGTGTGTTCCCCCTGGCGCACACCCTCGACAGCCTCGGCCCGCTGACTCGCAGCGTGCGTGATGCCCTGGCCATCGACGATCTGCTGCACGGCCGCATTCAAACCCACACCGCTCGCAGCCTCAAGGGCCAGCGTTTTGTGCTGTCGCAACAAGACGTAGAACCCGCCGTGCGCAACAATCTGCTGCGCGCCGTTGAGCAACTCAAGGCCCACGGCGCGCTGATCGAGGAGCGTGAATGCCCGACCTTCCAGGCCACCCTGGACCTGATCAAACACCACGGCTGGCTCGGTTCCTTCGAAGCCTTTGCCCTGCACGAAGCCTTGCTCGACAGCCCCGACGCGGAACAACTCGACCCGCGTGTACGTCGCCGCCTCGAAGCCGCGCGCACGCTGCCGGCCAGCCAGCTTTTGCACCTGGTCGACGCCCGCCGCCGCCTGCAACAGCAACTGGTCGACGACCTCGACGGCGCCCTCCTGATCACCCCGACCGTTGCCCACGTCGCCCCGGCGTTGGCGCCGCTGGAAGCCGACGACGACCTGTTTGTGAAAACCAACCTCGCCACCCTGCGCCTGACCATGCCCGGCAGTTTGCTCGACATGCCCGGCGTGACCCTGCCCAGCGGCCGCGATGCCCAGGGCCTGCCCACCGGGCTGCTGCTCAGCGCCCCGACGGGGGAAGACGCTCGCCTGCTGCGCGCAGCGTTGTCCGTCGAATCCGTACTCACTATTTAAGGAGACACATCATGGCTAAAGACATCCTCTGTGCATTCGGCGTCGACGTTGACGCCGTCGCCGGCTGGCTCGGTTCCTATGGCGGCGAAGATTCGCCGGACGATATCTCCCGTGGCCTGTTCGCCGGTGAAGTCGGCGCGCCGCGCCTGCTCAAGTTGTTTGAACGCTACGGCCTGCGTACCACCTGGTTTATCCCCGGCCACTCGATGGAAACCTTCCCCGAGCAGATGAAGGCCGTGGCCGACGCCGGTCACGAAATTGGTGTGCACGGCTACAGCCACGAAAACCCCATCGCCATGACCGCCGAGCAGGAAGAAATCGTCCTGGATAAATCCATCGAGCTGATCACCCAGGTCACCGGCAAACGCCCGACGGGTTACGTAGCGCCGTGGTGGGAATTCAGCAAGGTCACCAACGAACTGCTGCTGAAAAAAGGCATCAAGTACGACCACAGCCTGATGCACAACGACTTCCACCCCTACTACGTGCGCAAGGGTGACAGCTGGACCAAGATCGACTACAGCCAGCATCCCGACACCTGGATGAAACCGCTGGTACGCGGCGAAGAAACCGATCTGGTGGAGATCCCGGCCAACTGGTACCTGGACGACCTGCCGCCGATGATGTTCATCAAGAAAGCCCCCAACAGCCATGGCTTCGTCAACCCGCGTCACCTTGAAGAAATGTGGCGCGACCAGTTCGACTGGGTCTACCGCGAACACGAACACGCGGTGTTCACCATGACCATCCACCCCGACGTCTCCGGCCGCCCGCAAGTGCTGCTGATGCTTGAGCGCCTGATCGAACACATCCAGAGCCATGCCGGCGTGCGCTTCGTCACCTTCGACGAAATCGCCGACGACTTCATCCGCCGCCAACCCCGTACCTGACTCCTTAATCCCCGAGGCGCGACCCATGTCCATCTACAACAAGCTTGACCTGACTGGCTGGAAACCCCGGCAACTGACTTCCAAGGAGGTGCGTTTCGCCACCTGGATCGCGTTTTTCGCCTGGGTATTTGCGGTGTATGACTTCATCCTCTTCGGCACTTTGCTGCCGGAGATCGGCCGGCATTTTGGTTGGGGTGAAGTGGAGCAAGCTGAAATCGCGACGTGGGTGGCGGTGGGCACGGCAGTGGTGGCGTTTGCCATTGGCCCTGTGGTGGACAAATTGGGGCGCCGCACCGGCATCATCTTCACGGTGGCAGGTTCCGCGCTGTGCTCGGCGCTGACTGCGATTGGCGGCGCGTGGGGCAAGTCGCCGCTGATCCTGATCCGTTCATTGGGTGGTTTGGGTTATGCCGAAGAAACCGTCAACGCCACTTACTTGAGTGAGTTGTATGGCGCTTCGCAAGATCCGCGCCTGACCAAACGCCGTGGTTTTATCTACAGCCTGGTGCAAGGCGGCTGGCCGGTAGGTGCTTTGATTGCCGCCGGTTTGACCGCGCTGTTGCTGCCGATCATTGGCTGGCAGGGCTGCTTCATCTTCGCCGCGATCCCGGCCATCGTCATCGCGATCATGGCGCGCAAGCTCAAGGAGAGCCCGCAGTTCCAGATCCACCAGCGCATCAGCCAATTGCGTAAAAGCGGTGCAGTGACAGAAGCGCAAAACGTCGCCATGACCTACGGCGTGGACTACGACGAACACAGCAAGGCCGGCCTAAAAGCTGCGTTCCGTGGCCCGGCGCGGCGCGCCACATTAGTGATCGGCGCGGCACTGCTGCTCAACTGGGCGGCGATCCAGGTGTTCAGCGTGCTCGGTACCTCGGTGATCATCAGCGTGCACCACATTTCGTTCGAGAACTCGCTGATCATCCTCGTGTTGTCGAACCTGGTGGGCTATTGCGGTTACCTCAGCCACGGCTGGATGGGCGACAAGATCGGCCGTCGCAACGTGATCGGCCTGGGTTGGATGCTTGGCGGCCTGTCGTTCGCCGGGATGCTGTTTGGCCCGAGCAATATGCCGATGGTGGTCGGGCTATACAGCCTGGGCTTGTTCTTCCTGATCGGGCCGTACTCGGCGGCGTTGTTCTTTATCAGTGAGAGTTTCCCCACCAGCATCCGCGCCACCGGTGGCGCAATCATCCACGCCATGGGCCCGATCGGCGCGGTGGTCGCAGGTTTTGGCGCGACCCAGGTGTTGTCCGCCGGCAGCGACTGGCAGACCGCCGCGCTGTGGTTCGGCGCGCTGCCGTGCTTCCTGTCCGGCGCGTTGATGTTTGCCGCACGCCATGTGCGTCCGGAAACCGTTCAGTAAGGAGTGTTTGATGAGCCGTAAAGTTGCCTTGATTACCGGTGCTGCCAGCGGCATCGGCCAAGCCCTCGCCGTGGCCTATGCCCGTAATGGCGTGGCGGTGGTGGGCGGGTATTACCCGGCCGATCCCCATGACCCGCAGACCACCGTCAGCCGGGTGGAAGAGGCGGGTGGCGAGTGCCGGATGTTGCCATTGGACGTGGGTGACACCGCTTCGGTGGACGCGCTGGCGGCGCAAGCTATCCAGCATTTCGGCCGACTCGATTATGCCGTGGCCAACGCCGGCCTGCTGCGCCGCGCACCGTTGCTGGAGATGACCGACGCGCTGTGGGACGAGATGCTTAATGTCGACCTCACGGGGGTCATGCGCACCTTCCGCGCGGCGACCCGGCATATGCATGCTGGCGGCGCCCTGGTGGCGATTTCGTCGATTGCCGGCGGCGTGTATGGCTGGCAGGAGCACAGCCATTACGCGGCGGCCAAGGCCGGCGTGCCGGGGTTGTGCCGTTCGCTGGCGGTGGAGTTGGCGGCCAAGGGCATTCGTTGCAATGCAGTGATCCCTGGGTTGATCGAGACGCCGCAGTCGCTGGATGCGAAGAACTCGTTGGGGCCGGAAGGCTTGGCGAAAGCGGCGCGGGCTATCCCCTTGGGCCGGGTAGGGCGGGCGGATGAAGTGGCGTCGCTGGTGCAGTTCCTGACCAGTGAGGCATCGAGCTATTTGACTGGACAAAGCATCGTCATCGACGGCGGCCTGACCGTACGCTGGCCGGACTGACAGCATCACACAGGGGTTATGTGTTCACAGGAGTATTTGTATGTCTCAACTCGTTAATCGCCGCGCCGTGATCACCGGCGCCGGCAGCGGCATCGGTGCCGCCATCGCCCGCGCCTACGCCGCTGAAGGCGCGCGCCTGGTGCTGGCCGACCGTAACGCCGCCAGCCTCGCGGAAACAGCGATCACCTGCCGCAACCTCGGTGCCGAGGTGTTCGAATGCTTGGCCGATGTGGGAACTGTTGATGGTGCCCAGGCGAGCGTCGACCGTTGCGTCGAACACTTCGGCGGCATCGATATCTTGGTCAACAATGCAGGCATGCTCACCCAGGCGCGCTGTGTCGACCTGTCCATCGAGATGTGGAACGACATGCTGCGTGTCGACCTCACCAGTGTGTTTGTCGCCAGCCAGCGCGCCTTGCCGCACATGCTCGCGCAACGTTGGGGGCGGATCATCAACGTCGCCTCGCAACTGGGCATCAAGGGCGGCGCCGAGCTGACCCATTACGCCGCCGCCAAGGCCGGGGTGATCGGTTTCACCAAGTCCCTGGCCCTGGAAGTGGCCAAGGACAATGTGCTGGTCAACGCCATCGCGCCAGGTCCGATCGAGACGCCGTTGGTGGGCGGTATCAGCGACGACTGGAAACGCGCCAAGGCCAAGGAATTGCCTCTGGGGCGCTTCGGTCTGGCGGATGAAGTTGCACCAACGGCGGTGCTGCTGGCCAGCGAGCCCGGTGGCAACCTGTTCGTCGGCCAGACACTGGGCCCGAACTCTGGCGACGTTATGCCATGAGTGGGGTATAGCCATGTGCGGACTCTGCGGATTGCTCGGCGAAGACCTGCACTGGAGCGACCCTTTGGGCGACGAACTGCCCCGACGCCGCGAACGCCTGCGCCGAATCGCCGCTATCAATCAGGTGCTGGCAGTGTTCCGGCTTAAGGTCGAAGACTTCCAGGGCGCGTCGTATCTGCTGTTGGGCGCCACCGGTAAGCAGGCACTGGCCAGCGGCCTGGATCAACTCTGGCAGGCGGCCGAGACCATGCTCGGCCGTCCGCTTGACCCCCTCGACCCCCACTTGCTGGATCACCTGGACTTGTAGGAGCCCGGCTTGCCGGCGATGGCATTCTGAAGGACGCCATCGCCGGCAAGTCGGGCTCCTACAGGGGCATCATTGAGGTAGTAAACAATGAGCATGGCTCTGAATGTGATCACCGGCTTCCTTGGCAGCGGCAAGACCACCTTGCTCAAGCGCCTGCTGCAGGGTGAAAGCCTGGGCGACACCGCGCTGCTGATCAACGAATTCGGTGATGTCGGCATCGACCATCTGCTGGTGGAAGAGGTAGCACCGGACACCGTGCTGCTGCCCAGCGGATGCGTGTGCTGTTCGATTCGCGGCGAGTTGAAAGACGCGCTGCTCGGCCTGTTGCAGCGCCGCGAGCGCGGTGAAGTCCCGGCGTTCAAGCGCGTCATTCTGGAGACCACCGGCCTGGCCGACCCGGCGCCTATCCTTGCCACCCTGAACAACGACGTGCAATTGCGCGGGCGCTTCCATATCGGCCTGGTGATCACCCTGGTCGACGCCAGCCACGCCACTCTGCAAGAACGCCTGCACCCGGAATGGCTGGCCCAGGTGGCCGCAGCGGATCGCTTGCTGCTGAGCAAGACCGACCTGGCTGGCGATTGCACGGCGTTACGCGCTCACTTGCACGCGCTGAATGCCGGTACGCCGATCCTCGATACCCATGACATCCACAGCGGCGATCAACTGCTGCTCGGCGAAGGCTTGCGCAGCGCCGAACCTGCCGTGGAAGTCAGTCGCTGGCAACTGCATCGCACCGCCGCCACCACCCACGGCGCGGCCCAAGTGTGCAGCCTGACTTTCGACCAGCCCCTGGACTGGGTGGGTTTCGGGGTGTGGTTGTCGATGCTGTTAAGATGCCACGGCGAACGAATCCTCCGTGTCAAAGGGCTGCTCAACGTGAACGCCAGTAACGCTCCCATCGTCATTCATGGTGTGCAGCATTGCCTGCATGCGCCGGTGCACCTGCCTGCGTGGCCGGGCAGCGACCGGCAATCGCGCCTGGTGTTTATCCTGCGCGGGCTTGACCCTGCGCTGTTAAGGCGCTCGTTTGAAGTGTTCTCGCGGCGGTTCGCGGCATGATTACTCTGCGCGTCCTCGGCACCTCCGTCACCTTGCTTGAATGCCTGCGCGTACGCGCCGAGCAGGAACTGGGTATTCGCCTGGTCTACCAGGTGCACGATGTCGAGCAGGCCCAGCGCATTGCGGTGATGCAACCCGACAGCTACGACCTGTACGACCAATGGTTCCACAACGTCGACTTCGTGTGGCCGGCCCGGGCGATCCAGCCCATCGACACCCGGCGTATTGCGCTGTGGCACGAGATCAATGACCTGCCCAAGCGTGGGCGCCTGTCGCCCGATGACCGCCTGGGCAGCGGCAGTGTGCCCAGCGAACGCTTGTTCGTGCAGCACGATGGGAGCCTTGGCAGCACGGTCACCGATCGCATCAGCATGTTGCCCCTGACCCACAACGCCGACAGTTTCGCCTATCGGCCCGAACGGTTGCCCGAAGGTTTTTGCCACGGTAACGAAAGCTGGGGCTGGCTATTGGACCCCGCCTGGCGTGCGCGCACGGCTTTGCAGAGTGACGCGGCGATTGGTGCGTTGGATGCTGCATTGGCGGTGCAGGGCGCAGGGCTGGCCAGTTTCAGGGACATCGGCAATATGAGCATCGAAGAGATCGACGTGCTGGCTGACATTCTGGTGCGCAAGCAGAAGGAGGGGCACTTTGCGGCGTTCTGGTCTGATGATGAAGAGGCGGCGCAATTGATGCTCAGCCCTAGCATCGATATCCAGAGCCTGTGGTCGCCGACCTTGATGCGCCTGCATCGCGCCGGGGTGAAATACCGCCTGGCGGTGCCGCGTGAAGGGTATCGCGCGTGGTTTGGGGGGTTGTCGTTATCGCGGCATGCCAAGGGGCCGGTGCTGGATGCGGCGTATGCGTATTTGAATTGGTGGTTGTCGGGGTGGCCCGGGGCGGTGATGGCGCGCCAGGGGTATTACATTGGCAATCCGGCGCGTAGTCGGGATCACTTGAGCAGTGCGGAGTGGGATTACTGGTATGCCGGCAAGCCTGCTCGGGAGGAGTTGCTGGGGAGTGATGGGTTGCCTTTGATTGATGTGGGTGAGGTGCGGGATGGGGGGTCTTATGAGGCGCGTATGGGGCATATTGCGGTGTGGAATTCGGTGATGGATGAGCATAATTATTTGGTGCGCAGGTGGGGGGATTTTATGCGGGCTCGGTGTGTTTGATTGATTTCTTGATTGAGTACATATCCGTTGCTGCGGTCACGGCTGGTATTGGTTCCGCTCTTACAGCGGGTCACTTTTTGAAAAGCGCAAAAAGTAACCAAAAACGCTTCGCCCCAACACTCGGCACCTCGCCTAGGCTCGGTGTGCCCTCACTCCGGCTTGAATCCGTGGGCCGCCGCGATGGGCCATCCTTGGCCCAGCGCGGCTAACCCGGCGTCCTGCCGGGTTACCCACGGATTCAAGCCTGCGTTCGGCCAGCGTGTTTGACGGGGCGCCTCAGATCAAGATCAAGAGCGACTCGCTTCGCATCGTAGATACGCGGTCCCGTGTAGGAGCCGGGGGGACGCCTAGTTCTTGCCGGCGAAAAACGTGAGACCGTCGCGTTTGTCTGGTTCCCCCGCGTCATCGTTGAAGACCATCGCCGGCAAGCCGGCTCCTACAGGACCGCCTTTGCCTTTGCTTCACACCACTCAAGCCGGCTGTCAGGCCGCTGTGCTTTTGCTTTTGATCTTGATCTTAGGCGCCCCGTCAAACACGCTGGCCGGAATTCGGCAGGGATTTGGGGGGTAAACCGGCAGGGATGCCGGTTTAGCCGCCCCGCGCCATGGATGGCGCGTGGCGGCGGCCCCCCAAATCCCTGTCGGATTACGGGCACACCGAGCCTAGGCGAGGTGCCGAGTGTTGGGGCAAGAGCCCTTTGCTTACTTTGGGGCTTTTCCAAAGTGAGCCGCCGTAAGGGCGGAACCCAAAGTGGCCGTTACCCAAATAACGGATATGTACCCAACTCAACCCCCCCCCCAGCCAACCCATTGTCGCCAAAAAACCGCCACGAAATTCCCCGGTTTTATTGGGTGCACTTAACCAAAGTCCCAGCTAATCTCCTAGCACCCAATATTCAATCAAAATGGATATTTTTTTGACGCCAGGTCAGCAGTCGCAGGGAATGCACATGACAAAGGGACGTAGTGGCAGAGAGAGGCGAACGCTGCCAGAGGGCACTGCAATGAGGTGGCGCCACACGTTCCAAACCCGTATCGCCGGGGTGCTGGCGCTGTTACTGCTGGTAGTGGTCGGCGCCACCTATTTCGCCGTCAAGACCGCCACCACCCGCGCCGTGGAAAACCAGGCGCAAGTCCAACTGCAAACCGGCAGCCAAGTGTTCGAGCGCTTGATCGACCTGCGCGGGCGTCGCCTGCAGTACGGCCTCGACTGGCTGACCGTCGACCTCCCGTTCAAACAAGCCGTGGCCGAATCCAAGACGGTGCCGATTCTCGCCGCGTTACGTCGCCACGGCACGGGCATCCGTTCCAGCGAAGTGTTTGTGCTGGGCCTGGATGGCAAGGTCATGGTCAGCACCTTGCCGATCCTCACGCGCGGCCAGCTTTTTCCCTATGACGACGCCCTGCGCCATGCCCGGCGTTCGGGCTTGCAGATGCTGATCGTGGCCCTGGATGGGCGGCCGTATCTGCTGGTACAGGATGAAGTGATCGACGAGTTGCCCATCGCGCGCATCGTCATGGGCTTTCCCATGGACAAGCTGTTCGCCAATGAACTGCGATCCATGAGCAATCTGGAGGTGTCGTTCCTCAGCGTGCAAAACGGCACGCCCGGCCAGTTGTACAGCACTCAACCGGATGCTTATCAGGCTGCCACCCTCAGCCTGCTGCGCGAAGGATATGTCGACCCCGAGCCGAAAATCCATTTGTTCTATGGCCAGCGTGTGCTCAGCCAGGTGTTGCCGCTGGCCAATACCGGCGATGGCGATGAAGTGCGGGTGCTGCTGCAAAGCCCACTCGACCATGCCCTGGAATCCTTTGCGCCGCTGGACCGGCAGTTCCTCGGGATTGCCCTGGCGGTGCTGCTGGTGTCGTTGGCCGGTGCGCTGTTTCTGGCGCGACGAGTATCGCGCCCGCTCAATGCCCTGGTGCAGGCGGCCGAGCGTATCGGTGCCGGTGATTACCGCACGCCGGTGCGGGTGCGCAGCCATGATGAATTCGGCTTGCTGGCCCGCGCCTTCAATGCCATGCAAAGCGGCATCGCCGTGCGCGAGCGGCAGTTGGCGCATAACGCCCTGCATGACCCATTGACCGGCCTGCCCAATCGCGCCCTGGTCATGGAGCGGCTGGGCAGTGCGATCAGTGCGCGGCGGCCGGTGGTGTTGTTGTACGTCGGCATCGAAAATTACCGCGTGATCAACGAAGGCTTCGGCCCCGAGGGCGTCGAAGAGATGCTGCGCGAAGCCAGCCGTTGCCTGTCCATGAGCCTGTTGGCCAGTGATACGGCGGCGCGCATCGCCGGCAGTGAGTTTTTGCTGTTGCTGGAAAACACCGAGGTCGACCGCGCCGTGGCCCGCGCCGACCGCCTCTACGCGTTGCTCACCGAACCCCAACGCATTGGCAACGACGAGTTGCGCCACGAAGTGAGCATCGGCATCGCTGCCTACCCGGCCGACGGCCAGCAAGTGGAAGAGTTGATCAGCCGCGCCGCCATCGCTCGGCATGACGCGGCCAGCCTGCCGGGGCATTTGCAGATCTACCAGCAGGACCGCGACCTGGCCCACCAACGCCAGATCACCCTGATCCGCGACCTGCGCCGTGCTGCCATCGAGGGTGAGTTGTTCCTGTGCTACCAGCCCAAACTCGACCTCAAGCACGGCCATGTACGCCAGGCCGAAGCCTTGTTGCGCTGGCAACATCCGACCTTGGGCCAGGTGTCTCCGGCAGAGTTCATCCCCTTGGCCGAGCGCACCGGCAGCATGGGCAGCCTGACCCTGTGGGTGATCGAAGAAGCCATCCGCCAGATCGCCGAGTGGGCGCGGCGCGGCATGTTGATCCAGCTGTCGGTAAATATCTCGGTGGATGATTTGGCTGATGATGACCTGGCGATTCGCGTGACTGCGCTGTTGATGCAATATCAGGTTGAGTCCGAGCAATTGATTTTCGAGATCACCGAAAGCGCGATCATGCACAACCCGCAACAGGCTCTCAGTGTGTTGGAGCAGTTGCGCGACTGCGGTATCAGTTTGTCGGTGGATGACTTCGGGACTGGCTATTCATCCCTGGCACAATTGCAGCGCCTGCCGGTGCAGGAATTGAAGATCGACCAATCCTTCATACGCAACCTCGATAGCACCAGTGGCGACGGGGTGATCGTGCGCTCCACCATTGAAATGAGCCACAACCTCGGGCTCAAGGTCGTCGCCGAGGGCGTGGAATTCGCCCCTAGCCTCAAGCTGCTCAAACAGTGGAATTGCGACACCGCCCAGGGCTACCTGATCAGCCGGCCGTTGAACGCGATGGCGTTCGAGATGTGGATGCGCCGCGAGCGATCACCAGTCTGACACCCCCCCGTAGAAGCCGGCAAGCCGGCTCCTACGGTTATAAAAAAGGCGGCTACCTGTGAGGGGAGCCGCCTTTGTTTTGCTGCCAGTCAATCTTAATCCGGCAGTTTGAACGCCATCACATAGTCACCCTGCTTGGTCCCCAGGGAACCGTGACCGCCGGCCATGACCAGCACGTACTGCTTGCCGTCTTTACCGGTGTAGGTCATCGGGGTGGTTTGCGCGCCGGCTGGCAGGCGGCCTTCCCACAGTTGCTTGCCGTTTTTCACGTCATAGGCACGCAGGTACTGGTCGAGCGTACCGCTGAGGAACGCCACGCCACCGGCCGTGGTGAAGGTGCCGCCCAGGCTAGGCACGCCCATGGTCAGCGGAATCGGAACCGGCGCGCTGTCACGCACGGTGCCGTTCTTGTGCATCCAAATGGTCTTGTGGGTGGTCAAGTCGACCGCCGCCACGTAACCCCACGCCGGCGCCTGGCACGGCAGGCCCATTGGCGAGAGCATGGCTTCGAGGATCACACCGTACGGCGCGCCTTTGTTCGGCTGCACGCCTTCGGTTTCGCTGACGCGTGGACCTTGCTTGGCAATATCGGCGGCCGGGATCAGCTTGGATTTGAATGCCATGTAGCTGGGGTTCACGAACGCGATCTGGCGTACCGGGTCGACGGAAATGCCACCCCAGTCGAACACGCCGAAGTTACCTGGGTAAACGATCGAACCTTGCAGCGATGGCGGGGTGAAAGCACCGTCGTAGCGCATGGATTTGAAATCAATGCGGCACAGCAGTTGGTCGAACGGCGTCACGCCCCACATGTCACGCTCTTTGAGCGGGGGTGGCATGAAGTTCAGGTCGGACTTCGGTTGGGTCGGCGAAGTGCGGTCGCCGGCTACAGCGCCTTGCGGTACAGCCACTTCGTGGATCGGCACTACCGGCTGGCCGGTCGCACGGTCCAGCACGTAGATGCTGCCTTGCTTGGTCGACGCCATCACCGCTTGCTTCACGCCTTCAGCGGTCTTGATGTCGATCAGCGACGGCTGGCCACCCACGTCCATGTCCCACAGGTCGTGGTGAGTGAACTGGAAGGTCCACTTCACGTGGCCGCTGTCGATGTCCAGGGCGGTCAAGCCGGCGGCGTATTTCTCGGATTCGTCGGTACGGTCGCCGCCGTATTGGTCGGGCATCTGGTTACCCATCGGCAGGTAGAGCATGCCGAGTTTTTCATCCACGGCGAACATGGACCACATGTTCGGCGAGTTGCGAGTGTAGGTCTTGCCTTCGGCCAACGGGGTGGTGTCGTCCGGGTTGCCGCTGTCCCAGTTCCACACCAGTTTGCCGGTGTGCACGTCGAACGCGCGGATCACGCCGCTCGGCTCGTCGGTGGAGACGTTGTCGGTCACGTGACCGCCGATGACCACCAGGTTCTTGGTCACGGCCGGTGGCGAGGTGGAGTAGTAACCGCCTGGGGCGAAGCTGCCGATGTTGGCACGCAGATCGACCTGGCCTTTGTCACCGAAGTCTTCGCACATCTTGCCGGTGTCGGCGTTCAGAGCGATCAGACGGGTGTCGGCGGTCGGTACGAAAATGCGTTTCGGGCAGGCATTCGGCGCGGCAGCCGGGCTGGCGCTGCCGGTCGGGCTCTGCTCGGAAGCGTAGGCGGCGTCATCGTGATACGACACGCCACGGCAGGTCATGTGTGCCCAGCCCTTGAAGTTTTCGGCACCCTGGCTGCTGATCTTCGGATCGAAGCGCCAGATTTCCTTGCCGGTATCCGGGTCCAGGGCAATCACTTGGCTGTGCGGCGTGCACACGTAGAGCATGCCGTTGACTTTCAGCGGGGTGTTTTCTGCGGTGGTCTCGCCTGGATCGTTCGGGCCAGGGATGTCACCGGTGCGATACGTCCACGCCGGCACCAGCTTGTGGGCGTTTTCCGGGGTGATCTGCGCCAGTGGCGAGTAGCGATCGCCGTAGGCCGAACGGCCGTAGGAGTTCCAGTCACCATCAGCTTGTGACGGTGCAGCGCTGGCCATGCCAGGGACTGCGTCGCGGTCCAGTTGGCCGGTCTTGACCATTTCACCGGGGTTGGTGAATTGGCTGGCCAGGGCGGTAGCACCCGCCAGCACTACGGCCACGCTCAGCGCGCCAGTGCCCAGCGGGGCAGGTTGGCCACGCAGCAACGGACGGCGAAACCACGGGAGCAGCATGACGATACCCAGGGCGAACAGCAGCGCCAGGCGCGGCACCAATTGCCACCAATCCAGGCCGACTTCCCACAGGGCCCACACGGTACTGGCGAACAGCACCAGTGCGTACAGGCCCAGCGCGGCGCGGCGGGTGGCCAGCAGCAGGATGCCGGTCAGGGTGATGCCGATACCGGCCAGCAGGTAGTACAGCGACCCGCCGAGCAACGTCAGCTTGATACCCCCGGCCAGCAAGGCCAGGCCCATGATCAGCAGCAAGACGCCTAGCAACCTGGGCAGCAGGCGGCTTGGGCTTGAAGCACCATCAGTGCTCATAGTGTGTTTCTCCGTGACGTTGGAATTATGTATCCCCGTGTTTCTTCACTGTAGATGACGATTCGACACGGGCTTGGTTCAGCGTTAATTCGGTTTTTCTGGGGATAAGTGTGGTTATCCACAGGCGGGCGATTTATCCCCAGGCGCAGGTCGGTGTAAGACAGCGCTGTCTTGGGCGGAGGGGGAATTCGGCAAGATGGGGTCGACCGCGGACGTGAAACGTTTCAGTTTGTTGCGGCAAGGATAAAGGGAGAGCGCGTCGAGAGAAAGCGTCAATCGCAAGATGCATCATTTCAGATTTGGTAACAGTGACAGAACGTCGCTGCAAAGGGCCCTGCAAAACCTGCAGGAGCCGGCTTGCCGGCGATGGCGGTTTCAAGGACGCCATCGCCGGCAAGCCGGCTCCTACAGGTTAGAATTGCGGTGTTTTTAGAAGGTGGTTCGAACGCCGAACTGCACACTTCTACCCGGCGCCGGTGCAATGTCGCGCAAGATCGAGCTGGCATACCGCACAGTCTGGTTGGTCAGGTTTTCACCGTTCACGAACGCCAACCACTGACTGCCACCCATGTTGAAGTGATAACCCGCGCTCGCCCCCAACGTGGTGTAGCCATCGGTGCCATTCTCGTTGTCCGGCACTCGGCCTTGGCCCGCTGCATGTTCCACGTCAATGCGCGCCTGCCAGCGGTCCAGTTCCCACAGCAAACCGCTGTTCAAGCGCAGCGGTGCAATACGCGGCAACGCTTCGCCGGTGTCCAGGTTGGTGGCGCGGGTGTAGTCGCCCGACAACTCCAGCGCGAACTTACCGTAGGCGCTTTCGCCAAGTTTCCAGTGATCCTGGGCTTCGAAGCCGGCGAAACGTGCACGCACGCCGGAGTATTTGTACTCAGGGATGCCGCCTGCGTCTTCTTCACCTTCATCGTTCAGCGTGCGACCGCTGCCCAGCAGGCCTATGTAGTTGGAGAAGCGGCTGTAGAACACGCCGAAGCTGCCCTTGTGAGTACCATTGTCAAAGCGCAGTGCCAGGTCGCTGGACACGGCTTTTTCTTTCTTCAGGTTGGCATCGCCCAGCTCGTAGGTGCCGGTGGCGACGTGGGCGCCGTTGGCGTACAGCTCGTAGAAGGTCGGTGCGCGTTCGGTGTAACCCAGAGTCGCGGCCAGGGACCAGACCGGCGTGAGGGTGTAGACCGCACCGGAAGACAGGCTGCCGGCGGTGAAATCGTTGGATTTGTCGGCACCGGCAAAGCGTGCGTTGCCCTTGGCGTCCGGGTCGACGCTGGTGTGTTCCAGGCGGCCGCCGAGGCTGAGTTTCAGGCGTTCGGTGGCTTGCATTTCTTCGAGGATGAACAGTGCGCCGGCCGTGGTGTCGGTCTGCGGCACGAAGGCTTCTTCACCGAGGGCCGAGAACTCGTTGCGGGTTACTTGTGCGCCAACCACGCCATCGAGCGGGCCGATGGGCTGATGGCGGGCTTCAACACGCGCTTCGTAGCCTTTGTTCTTGAAGATCGTGCCGGTTTCGCCACCTTCGATTTCGCGGTGTTCGTAGTCGGTGTAGCCGGCATCGAGTTTCACCGAGGTAAACGGGCCTTGCAGGTTGCGGATTTCCGACGCAAACGCGTAGTGATCCTGCTTCATGCGGATACGCACGTCCTGCTCGGCCGGCGAGCCGTAGTTCGCGTCGTAATTGCTGTAGGACAAGCCGGCATAACCGTCGTCCCAGGTGTAGGAACCGCCCACGGCCCCGCCGTCCTGGCGTCCGTCACTGTTGCCCAGGCGTGCGTTTTTACCCGGAGTGTCTTCGGTTGCCGGCGCGTGCCGACTGCGTGCCTGGCCGGGGATTTTCAGGTCATTGAATTCCCGCGCGTTGGCGTCCAGGTGCAAGGCAAAGGTGCCGTTACCGGCTTCCAGTCTGCCCGCGCTGCTGCGGGTGGTGTCGGCGCCGCCGTAGCGCAGTTCACCGGCACCGTGGATGCCTTCGATGGCCTCGGTAGGGATGCGGTTGTCGAAGGTGTTGACCACACCGCCGATGGCGCTGCCGCCATACAACAGCGCCGCCGGGCCGCGCACGATTTCAATGCGGTCGACGTTGACCGGGTCCAGTGGCACTGCGTGGTCGTAAGACAGCGACGACGCATCCAGCGCGCCCACGCCATTGCGCAGGATGCGAATGCGGTCGCCATCCTGGCCACGGATGATCGGCCGACTGGCGCCTGGGCCAAAGTACGAAGACGACACGCCCGGTTGTTTGTTCAGGGTTTCGCCGAGGCTACCTTTTTGTTGCAGGGTCAGGTCATCGCCTTCCAGCACGGTGGTGGGCGAGGCGAGCTGTTCACTGCCCAGCGGGTTGCCGGTGATGACTTGGGGCTGCAGCTCAAGCGCGTGGGCTTCGGAGCAGATCAACAGGGCGGCGGTAAGCGGGGACAGGCGCCACAGAGAGGAGAAAGACATCAGACACATTCCTTGGCAAAACGACTAAAAGATTCGTAAGGTGTAGTTACAATATAACATCTCTTTTTCGTTGAGAACGGGAACTTTTTTCTTCGTGCTAAAGTGACCGGCTGTATTTCTACTTTTTGTAAAGGCCTGGCATGACCGCGACAAGCAACGACCCACTCCACGGCGTGACCCTGCAGCACGTCCTCACCACCCTGGTGGAACATTACGAATGGGAAGGCCTTGCCGAGCGTATTGATATCCGCTGCTTCAAGAGCGACCCCAGCATCAAGTCGAGCCTGACCTTCTTGCGCAAAACGCCGTGGGCGCGGGAGAAAGTCGAAGGGTTGTACGTGAAACTGATGCGTACCAAACGCCCGCTGGATTGAACCCATGAAGCGGTTAGTGGCAGCTGCGGCGCTGGCTGGTTGGACAGGGTTGGTGATTCAGCAATACCTGATTTTTTATTCGCGCTGGGAGTCTGGCGCCAGCCTGCTGGGCGGGTTGATCAACTTTTTCAGTTTCTTCACCGTGCTGACCAACACCCTGGCGGCGGTGGTGTTGAGCTACGCGTGGGTCGACCGCGATTCAGCCGCAAAGCGGTTTTTCCTTGAGCCCAAAGTCAGCAGTGGGGTCGCCGTGAGCATCGTGGTGGTGAGCCTGGCCTACAACCTGTTGCTGCGGCATTTGTGGCAGCCCGAAGGCTTTCAGTTTATTGCCGACGAATTGCTGCACGACGTGATGCCGGTGCTGTTTTTTATCTATTGGTGGCGGTGCGTTCCCAAGGGCAACTTGCAGCTCAAGCACGTTGCGGGGTGGGTGATCTACCCGCTGGTGTACTTTGGCTATGTGCTGCTGCGCGGGGATTTGCTCGGGCAGTATCAATACCCGTTCATTGATGTGGGGACTCTTGGTTATCCACAGGTGTTTGTGAATGCCGGGGGGATATTGGTGGGGTTTTTACTGATTGCGTTGGCAGTAGTAGGGTTGGACAGGTTTCTGAAACCACCACAAATCTAATGTGGGAGCCGGGCTTGCCCGCGATGGCGAAGTGTCAGTCGACAGATGCACCGCTATCGCAGGCCAGCTTCCACATTTGATCTTCAGTGTGTTCGAGGCGCCTAGTCTTCTTCGCTGCCCTCGGCACGCCAGTAGCCCACGGCCTTGAGAAACTCTTCATTAACCTTGTGGGTATCCAGCAACAGCCGCCGCACCTGGCGTGACAGCTTGGACTCGGTGGCGACAAAGCTGTACAGCGAGCCACTGGGCAGCGTCAGTTTCTGCACGGTATCCAGCAGATCATCCTGGCCGCGAATCACCCAGATTACCTCAACATCGGCAGCACTCTTCAGTGCCTGCTTTTCAGCCGCATTGGCGATCTCAAGCACTGCCAGCACCTTGCGCCCCGCCGGCAGTTCTTCCAGGCGTCGCGCAATGGCGGGCAGGGCGGTTTCATCGCCGATCAGCAGGTAGCTGTCAAAGATGTCCGGCACGATCATCGAGCCCCGTGGCCCACCGATGTACAGGTGCTGGCCGACCTTTGCCTGCTCGGCCCACGTGGAGGCCGGGCCATCGCCGTGCAGCACGAAGTCGATATCCAACTCACCGATGCTCAAGTCAAAGCGACGCGGCGTGTAGTCGCGCATGGCCGGCTGTGGGCCGTCGCCCTTGATGGTGAAGGCCGGGCTTTCCAGCGCGGCCTGCTCGGCGGCGTTCTGTGGAAACAGCAGCTTGATGTGATCGTCGGCACCCAGGCTGACAAACCCCGCCAGCTCTGGCCCGCCCAGGGTGATGCGACGCATGCGCGGTGTGATGTCGACCACCCGCAACACTTGCAGGCGGCGGCGTTTGATTTCGTGGGTCACGCGGTGGATGGCTTGAGTATTCATTGGTCTTTCCCGTCGGCAATGGCTTGAGCGGTGCGATTGAGCAGCGCCGCGACACGAACGATTTCTTCCGGGCTCCAGCGCCCGTGGTGCGAGTGCAGGGCATGACGCACGTTATGTACCGCCTCATGGATTTCCGGTGGGCGGTCATGGCCGCGCAGTGAGCGCTTGCTCACGTCGATGCGCATGCGCACGCCGTCCAGGGCGACCTGTTGCTCGCTTATGAAGAGACGACCGGCGTCGGTGATTGTGTAGCGTTTTTTTCCGCCATCGGCGTCGCCCTGGATCAAATCGCTTTCTTCGAGGAACGTCAGGGTCGGGTAAATCACGCCAGGGCTGGGGCTGTAGGCGCCGTCGAACAGGCTTTCGATCTGGCGGATCAAGTCATAGCCGTGGCAGGGCTGTTCGGCGATCAACGCGGGCAGCAGCAATTTCAAATCGCCGGGCGCAAATACCCGTGGACCGCGACCGCGGCCGGAGCGCGGGTCAAAACCGTCGCGCGGGTGAGGATGGTCTCGCATGGTAGGAGCCTCTGTGTGTGTCTAGATATAACGTAAGATATATCTTGTCTTCGACGCAAGGGCTTTCGACAGACGGTCTCCCAGTGCTCGTGCATGCTTTGATGTGTGGTTGGGATGTCCCAAATCATCGCTATTGATTTTTAGTATGTGTAATCCAGCTCTTACATACTGTTTCTACATTGAGTTTTTACAACTAACGTTCGTGTAGTTCAATTCTTACAGGCATTTCTCAAGTTTTGGCAAGTTGCCATACTTTTCCTATATCTCTCGGTATAACAAGGCTACGCCGCTGTCTGAATTGCCCGGCTTACGTACTCAACGTATCAGATGGAAACTTACCTCGCCTCGAACGGATGCTGATTTGCAATACAAATAGTTGGAAAAGTTGCTTCGCGCTTAATGGCGTGATTCACACGTTTATCTGTATCAAATCAGACGCTATATCCCGATCGATGCTGACTGAGTCCTACGCACTCCTGCGGCAGGGTTTCTCTATGACATTCAATACTGTGTGAGTACGTGCAAATGAAAACCAAAATGAAAACTGTGCTGTTGTCTATCGGGTTGCTGGCGGGTTCGGCTTCCGTTGCTCATGCGGCCGATGGAACGGTGACGTTCGTGGGGTCGGTCCACTCGGGTGCTTGCTCGATCAAGCCTGACTCTGTCGATCAGACAGTCAACCTTGGTGCGATTGCCAAACACCAGTTGGAAGCGGGCGGCAAGTCTGAAGCACGGCGCGTGCTGATCGAGCTTGAAGGGTGCGATTTGAGCGGCCTCACCGATAACACAGTCACCACGACTTTCACGGCGACACCATCAAGCGCCGTTCCCGGTGCAATCGGTACGGTGGGAGGCGCGGGCAACGTGGGCATTATGATGACCCATGGCAGTAAACCTATCGAGCTGGGTGTCGCTACCACTCCGCAAGCTATTTCCACCGGTAATAACACGTTGGAATTCGGTGCCTATGTACAAGGCGCCGCGACCGCGCCAATCGTCCCTGGTGAATTCAGCGCAGTCACCAACTTCACCTTGGCTTATCAGTAAGTTTTCCCCCCGCCACTGCGGTGGTGGGGGGAACTTGGCGGGAGATAAAGGTGAACAAAGTTATAAGTCTCGCTATTGCCTCTTCATTGACGATGCTCATCAGCTCTTGCGCTGTCGCCCAGGCGCCTGCGCAAGGCGAGGGTGTGGTCACGCTCGCAGGTGAAGTTGTCGACTCAGCCTGTGGGCTGGAACTGGCCAGTGTCGATCAAGCCATCGAGATGAACCCCGAGCCCATCGGTCGGCTTTTGCGAAGCGGGCGGGGGGAAATCCATCCCTTCCAGTTGCGTCTGGTTAATTGCTCATTGACGCGTCCTGACCCTTCGCGGCCCGGGGCGAGCCTGCCGGACTGGCAGCACATGCGTGTGACGTTTGATGCGCCTACCGACAGAGAAGGGCGCTCGTTTGCTCTCTTCGGCAGCTCGCAGGGAGTGGCTCTGCATATCGAGGACGCTGCGGGCCAGGAGAGTGTCCCGGGTGTGCCGATGGCGCTGCTTCCGTTGGTGGCGGGCGATATGACACTTCACTACACGCTGCGCCTGGTTGGCAACGGATTACCGCTGGCAGCCGGGCCACACAACGCCGCAGTGCGGTTCAAGTTGGAATACTTTTGAACATTGATGGGCTGCTTGCATGTTGAATACATCGAAGGTCAGAAATACGCTGCGCCCAAGCCTTTTTGGCGGGTTGATATCACTGGCGGGTACGGCATTGGGTGCCGGGGATATCGAGTTCAATACCGACGTTCTTGATCTGAGTGATCGCTCCAATATTGACCTGTCTCAGTTTGCGCGCAGCGGGTTCATTCTGCCGGGTACTTACTCGATGGTCGTGCAGATCAATACTCAGCCTCTGTCTGAGCAGTCGGTGGCGTTTTATCCACCGGATAATGATCCCAAAGGCAGTCAAGCCTGCTTATCACCAGGCCTGGTGGAACAGTTGGGCCTCAAGGCGTCCGGCGCGGCCAGCCTTACCTGGTGGAAAGGCGGGCAGTGCCTGGATACTCAAGGCTTGCCAGGCATGGAGGTCAGTGGCGACCTGGCTACCGCCACGCTGAGCATCAGCCTGCCCCAAGCTTACCTCGAGTACAGCGACATTAACTGGGACCCACCCTCGCGTTGGGATGAAGGGGTGCCGGGATTGCTCGTTGACTACAACCTGACCGCGCTGTCCAGCTACCGAAAGAACGACGAGGCTCGTAACAACCTCACGGGTAACGGAACGCTCGGGGCCAATGCCGGGGCCTGGCGCCTGCGGGCAGATTGGCAGGGACGTGTCGAAAAAGGCCGCGACGCGGCGCCCAGTCCTCAGCGGCTGGAGTGGAGCCGTTACTACGCTTATCGCGCCATTCCTGCGCTGAAAGCCCGCTTGGTGGTGGGCGAAAACTACCTGTATTCGGACCTGTTTGACAGCTTCCGCTTTACCGGTGCCGCCCTCAATTCGGACGAAAGCCAGTTGCCGCCCAACTTGCGCGGTTACGCGCCGGAAGTGGTCGGGGTGGCCAAAACCAACGCGAGGGTGATCATCAGCCAGCAGGGCCGTGTGCTCTATGAAACGCTGGTTGCGGCCGGGCCGTTTCGTATCCAGGACCTGAACGACGCCGTCACCGGCAGGCTGGATGTGCGGGTCGAAGAGCAGGACGGCACGGTACACACCTCCCAGGTCGATACCGCAGGCGTTCCCTACCTGACGCGCCCGGGGCAAGTCCGTTACAAACTGGCGACGGGGCGACCGTCCAACCTTCAGTACGGCGCGGATGGCAACTTCTTCGGCAGTGGCGAGTTTTCGTGGGGCATCAGTAATGGCTGGTCGCTGTTTGGCGGCGGTATCACCGATAACAACTACCGCGCGTTGACGGCCGGGGTTGGTCGTGACCTGTTGGCGTTTGGTGCGGTGTCGCTTGATGCCACTCAGTCCCGTGCAACGGTGTGGAACGAGACGCTCTCGGGCAAATCCTACCGCCTTCAATACTCCAAGCACTTTGAAGAGTACGACAGCCAAGTCACCTTTGCCGGTTACCGGTTTTCCGAGAAGAACTACTTGAGCATGAGCGAATACCTCGATGCTCGCCATTATGGGCGCAACGGTGAACTCGCCGGGCCCGGCGTGAACGGATCCTGGAAACCGATCGGCGGCAGCAAGGCCCTGTATACCGCGACGGTCAACAAGCAATTTCGTGACCTGAGCACCACCGTTTACGCCAGCTACAACAAGCAGACGTATTGGGAGCGGCCCGCCACTCAACGCTGGAACCTGTCGGCATCACGCTACTTCAATGTGGGTACCGTAAAGAACCTGAGCTTGTCCCTGAACCTGTACCGCACGCTGGATTACAACTACAAGGACAACGGCATGGCGCTGACGGTCAGCCTGCCATTGGGCAGCACCGGCACGCTGTCGATGGACGCTAGCAGAGGCGCAGGCAAAAACCGTTTTTCAACGCGCTACAGCGATCGCCTCGATGAACGCAACAGCTACCAACTCAGCGCCGGCAATAGGTCCGCCAGTGGTTACCTGAGTCATATCGGCGACTACGCCGACATAACCTCACCGTCAGCCAACAAGAAGGTAATTACACCAGCCTCAGTGCGTCGGCTCGCGGTGGCGGCACGCTCACGCCTTACGGTGGAGCGCTGCATCGAACCAACAGTACTGGCGGCACCCGTCTGATGGTGGACACAGGCGGTGTGTCTGATGTGCCTGTGCGCGGTTACGGCACGCCGACGCGCAGCAACGTTTTCGGCAAGGCGGTGATTTCCGATATCGGCAGTTACCAGCGTACGGCGGCCAGTGTCGACCTGGAAAGTTTGCCGAGCAACGTCGAAGCCACTCAATCCGTCACGCAACTGACCCTCACCGAAGGGGCCATTGGTTATCGCTCCCTGGACGTGATTGCCGGTGAGAAGGCCATGGCGGTGCTGCGCTTGCCGGATGGCAGTTCACCGCCCTTCGGCGCGGTGGTGAAAAACACAAAACAGCAAGACACCGGGATCGTGAATGACGGCGGGCAGGTTTACCTGAGCGGCATTCAGGCGGGCGAAGCGATGACCGTGAGTTGGGGAGGAAGCGAGCGATGCACCCTCACGCTGCCCGTCGTTTTGCCGGCCGACGCCTTGAGCGATGCCCTGCAACTGGGCTGCCGCCTGGCCGCCACTGATCAATCTGCACCTGAACCAGCCTCGCTGACCGGGAAGCCTACCGACACGGAGAACACATCCTCATGAAGCTGAACATGCGCCTCTCATTTCAGGCCTTAATGCTGCTGGCCCTTGGCTTGAGCCAGAGCGTCAACGCCGCTGTTGGCCTGGACCGTACCCGCGTGATTTTTGATGGCAGCAAAGATGCCACCAGCGTGAACATCACCAATAACAACACCCAATTGCCGTATTTGGCTCAAGGCTGGATCGAGGATGAAGCGGGCAAAAAAATCACTTCGCCCTTGATCGTGCTGCCACCGGTCCAACGCCTGGAGCCTGGGAAACAGAGCCAGCTGAAAGTGCAGGCGCTGCCGGCGGCCAAGTCGTTACCGCAGGACCGCGAGACGGTCTTCTACTTCAATCTGCGGGAAATTCCGCCGCGCAGCGACAAGGCCAACACCCTGCAAATTGCGCTGCAAACCCGGATCAAGTTGTTCTACCGACCGCAAGCCATCACGCCGAGCCAGCAAGACTTGTCGAACCCTTGGCAGCAAAAGCTGACCCTGACCCTCGCCGGCGAGCGTTATCAGGTGAACAACCCGACGCCTTACTACGTGACCCTGGTGGATGCGCGCAGCACCAAAGACGGCAAAACCGTGCCGGGCTTCGAGCCGCTGATGGTCCCGCCCAAAGGTGCATTGACCCTGGGGCCGACGGCCAAGGAACTCGGCACCACCCCTCACCTGGCCTACGTGAATGACTACGGTGGACGCCCGCTGCTGGCTTTCACCTGCACCGGAAGCGCTTGCACCGTGAGCGCGCAAGTATCGCCTGATAAGTAGCCCCTGCTGCTGGAGAACGTCATGAAGTTGCAGATTGTGAAGGGCTTGGGCGGCCTGTTACTGGCCATTGTCGGGCCAGCGCACGCTGAGGATGTCGAGGGCATGAATGGGCGGTTGAACGTTACCGGGGCGATGCATGAAACCCCGTGCAGCCTGGAGATGACCTCGCTGCATCAAACGATCGACCTGGGCGCGGTGTCGGCCAGCCAGTTGCAACGGCCCGGCGATCAGGCAAAACCGGTGGCGTTTCAATTGCGCTTTACCGACTGCCAGCGCACGGCCGGCAGCATCCGCAGTGAGCGTACGGGGAGACTGACTTGGAGTGCCTTTCAACCGGTGTTGTCGGTGGCTTTTTTCGCGCCCGCCGATGATGAGGATTCACGCCTGGTCAAAGTGCAAGGCGTGACCGGGATGGGCCTGCAATTGACCGATGCACTGGGGCGCGATGTACAGCTGGGTTCAAGGGGCGAACCGTTGTTCTTGCCGCTGGGCAGCAACACCCAGACCTGGCTTGTACAGCCCACACGCACCGCCGCCGCGTTGACCAGTGGGGCCTACCGGGCCGTGGTGGATTTCAGGCTCAACTATGAGTAAGGGCAGAACGATGGCTAAGTTAACCCTGCTTTTTGGTGGCGGCCTGCTGTGGGCTGTCAGCCAAGGTGTGCAGGCCAACAACACCAATTTGACTATCCGTGCGGTAATCATCGCGCCGCCGCCGTGCGTCATCAACAGCGGCACGACCCTTGATGTGCCGTTTGGCAATGACCTGCTGACGTCACGGGTCGACGGGGTGAATTACCGCCGTGGCGTGCCCTATACCGTCACCTGTGATTCGCCTTTCAGCAACGCCTTGACCCTGGAACTCAAGGGCACGGGTGCTGCGTTTGATGACCGCGTGCTCGTGACCCGCAAGCCGGACCTTGGCGTAAAGCTGTTCGTGAACGGTGCCGACTGGCCGCTCAATACTGCCGTGAATTTTACCTATCCAAACTTTCCGGTGGTGCAGGCGGTACCCGTCAAACGCGCGGGCAGCACACTGACGGGAGGGGCCTTTGATGCGACCGCCACCCTGGTGGTCGACTATCAATGAAGAGGAATGATCAATGACCTTTTGGCAGCCACGAGCGTTGCTCGCCTTGTGCTCCATCGGCCTGTGCAGCGGTGCGTCGGCCAACCTGACCTTTAGCGGGACGCTGAACGAGCCGCCGCCCTGCACGATTGACGCGGGAAACACGATTGAAGTGGATTTCGGAGATGTCGGGGTCAAGCGCGTCGACGGTGTGAAGTACCGCAGGGGGGTCGCTTACACCATCAGCTGCGGCCCGGCCACGCTGCCGTGGGAACTGAAGCTGAGCGTAAACGGTACACCAACGCCGTATGACGCCTCAGCGGTGCAGACCAATGTGCCTGCGCTGGGCATCCGGGTGTATCAGAACAACGTGCCGTTTCCACTCAATACGCGCTTGGACATATCCCTGCCAACACCGCCGGTATTGGAAGTGGTGCCGGTCAAACAGCCCGGTGCAACGCTGGTCCCCGCGAGGTTCGCAGCAGTGGCCACGTTGTTGGCCGAGTACGAGTAGGAGCTGAGTCTATGCGACATGAAAAGGTTCATAAGGCTTGGTCATGTGCCGGGCTGGCGTTACTGCTGACCTGCGGGCTGATGCCCGAGGCTCAAGCGGCGGACAACCTGAGCTTCAAGGGCAACCTGGTTGAACAAGCCTGCACCCTGCGTCCCGGTGACGAGGCAATCACCTTCGAACTCTGGGACGTGACCAGCAAGCACCTCTACCTCAACACACGTTCACAAGGCAGGGGTTTCAAGCTGCACCTGGAGGACTGCGACACCACGATTAGCAACACGGTCACTATCCAGTTCGGCGGCAGGGAAAACACCGCGCTACCGGGGCTGTTCGCGCTGGATGGTGGCAGTGGCGCCTCGGGTATCGGGGTCGGCTTGGAGACGCCAAGCAACACGCCATTGCCTCTGAATGCCGTCAGCGATGAACAGGTGTTGAGCAATGGCAGCAATGTGATCGAGCTCAAGGCCTACGTGCAGGGCGAGCCGCAGGCCATCAGCGATCAAACCATCGGGCACGGCACCTTTACGGTGACCTCCACGTTTACGTTGGACTATCCGTAAGCGCCTCAGACAAACCTTAACCCTCGCCTGGGCGGCTGTTCACTACGCACGCCAGGGTAGAGGAGCAACGAGAGATCAAAATGAAACGACTTTATGGCGTCATGACGCTGCTCGTCCTGATTTCGTTCACTGCGACCGCAAATGCAGCCAGATGCCGTGTGAATGGTGGGCCGTGGGCCGAGATTGTTGGAGAACTCCCTCTACAAGTTCCTGTGACCGTTACCCTGGCCGCAGACCGTACGCGGATCACGATGGAGGGGGCACGACTTGAATGTGGATTCTCCAGAGACTCGCAGACCCCGACCTCGCGGGTGGATTTCTGGGCGACCGGCAGCGCGACAGGAACGCCCTGGATACCGGGTCCAAAATTCGCCAATCAGGGCGCTGGTTTGCGAATCCTAGGCGGGCACTACAATATTCCTATTGCGCATGGTATTCGGGTCGCCACGCTGCCTGACGACTTGCGTGGTTATCCGGTCGACGTTACGCCCTATATTCTGGTGCGCAACGATCCGGCCAACCCAATCGATATTCGAACCGGGGATATGCTCGGGACGCTACGTCTCGCCGCCACGAACAACTACAACTCAAGTGTCGCGAGCATCTCGGTCAGGTACATTGCCGCCAACAACTTCACCGTCTCCCCCTCGGCGTGCACGATCAACAATAACAACCCGATCGAGATCAACTTCGGCAACGTGCACCAGCGCGGAATCGGCACCGACCCGCTGACAACCACCATTCGCGTCGACCGCAGGCTTACCTACACCTGCCCGGACGGCGGGATTACCACACCGATAACCATCTCCTACAAAGGCACCCCGTCATCGTTCAACACACACCTGTTGACAATGACCAATCCGGACGTAGGCACGGCTCTTGTTCGTGCGGGGTCTGCGGTTCAAGTCAACGGTTCGTTCCTCACCCGTATTACCAACAGTGTTGGCGGCGACGACGTGACGTTTACGCTTGTTCGAAGACCCGGGTCGCTACCTGCCGCCGGGCCCATCAGTGGCAGTGGTGTACTGGTGATGGGCGTGCCCTGACGCTCCCGCTAGGTTGATGCCCCTTCCCATGCGCATGGAGCCAGTGCGATGAGCACCCTTGCCTACGAGCCGATGCTGTCCAACGGTACCGACACGATTGCGCTGAAGGTCATCTTCAATCAACAAGCGCTGGGCCTCAGCCCTCAGCGGGTAGTGGAGGAAGGTGAGGCGAAAAATGGCAAGCGCTGCTGCTGGAAATAGCCGCGTTGAAGCCCGATGACGGTTATGTGCCCGGCCAGTATTTTGGCAATGTACAGATTATTTTCGATGCGTTGCGCCCATGAACGGAGTACAGCGTTTGAGCACCTGGACAGCGAGCAGGCTGATGCAACTCACCGGCGCGACGCTGGTAAGTGGGTTGCTGCTGGGCCTGCCCGGCACCACAACGGCAGCCACCGTGAATATGTCGAGGACATGCTGCAACCCGCTGTCGCCAGCCCCTATGAAGGCAATGTCACAGTAATTTGGGACTCCGAGGTGTAGCCGCCCTACCCGAGTACCGCCAACGGGCAGAGGGGCTAGTTGCCTGGCGGCGCGAGATGGCGGGATCGCCGTTTCATCATCAATGATCAGGTCACACCGCCGAGGTGTGTAGGTGCGCATGGCCGTTTGCGACCCTTTATCCTTGAGGGTGAAGCTCGGGTTTGCCAGCGTGGAGCGAGCAAGCTCGCTCCTTCAATCAACAGCCTTGTGGATCAGACGGGAGGCTTGGACGGGCCCGGAATCGTCAAGTCTATCGGGACGCCAAGTCCCAGTCGGTTGACGCGGTCCGCAACAGTAGGAATAGCCATATTGAAGGTGCCGTCGGACTTCACGTATTTGCTCCAGGAAGAGGGGTGGAGGCCCCGGTCAACGGCAAATTTCCAGGCCGCGGCACTGTTCTGGTTCTCCGGTCGAAGGGCCAACTGATACCAGTCTTGATAATGCTTGTCGGTGACGCGGGTGAAAAATCCGTCGGAGGGTTTTGTCAGTCTGTCCAAACGGGCCTTGCCAAGGTTGTTCAACGTCCCTTTCTTCGCGTCCACGAAAATGGTTATACGCTCTGGACGAATGTTATGTAATTTCGCAAATTCAGCTGCAGCTGCTTTGGTCGGCTGCTTCATGTTTACCCATTTCATGAACAGTTTGTCTGACAGGTGTTTAAACGTCTCAGGATTGAGCCGCGCCTTGCCCCGTTCGGTAATTGTGCCGCCTGACATTACAAACTTGTTCCACGAGTTGTACGTGATATTGCGACTATTGAAAAAAGCGGCTGGGTCCAGCGTGGTGGCCGGGTTGGGCAACGCCGCGTTGGCTTTGACGTGTGCGTCCCATTCTCTAAGTGCTTCGATTACTCTGTTGTCGCTTTTTGGTCCGCCGCCGGGCGCGCGTTGCCATGTGTCCAATTCCCACTGTTTGTTCGGCAGGCGCCGCAACCGGAACGGGGTCAAGCCTCCAGAGGGAGTGAGCACGGGGGCGACCAAGCCATTGCGGTCATAGACGTTGAAAGCGTTCTGAATGCGAAACACCTGCTCTTTGCCCTTTTCACCGACGCCGCGTACCAGATAGGTGGGTGGCGAGCCGGGGACTCGATAAATGCCTGTACCTTCCGCCAGTTCGGCTCCTGGCGGGATGCCATTTTTCACCAGCAGGCGGGAGCTTTCTTGCTGGAAGTCTTTCTGGTATTTCGTCAGGTTCGGTCGCCGTATGTTTCTCGCGGGCCTCAGTAGCATGGGCAGTGGCTTGATACCCAGGCTGGCCGTGCGTGTCACTCCGGCGACCGTGGTGGTGGCCTTTGCAAGTTCAAACAGCATGAGTGCGCGTGGCCCGCGACGTACGACAAGCCCCGCCGCGCTTTGCCCCAGGCTGCGCAAGGCATGGACCGTGGTGCGCCCGACCCGGCCGACGAACCTGGAGGCTGAAGAGGCCAGTTGCCCGCTCCAGGGAAGCCCGCTCAGTACGGTGGTTACCACTTCAACGCCGAACAGCACTTTATTGAGGGTGGACTGGGCGTTCAGCTCTTCGTTAGTCACGCTTTGCTCGTCGGCTTTGTTCAGCAGGTAAAGATAGTTCTGCCGGTATAGCCCGGCCCAGACGTCGCCTTGGTGTGCGGCCAGGCGCGAATTGAGCAAGCGTGTATCGGCCGGTACGCGTGCGCGAAGATAATCCTGCCAAGCGGAGCCCTGCATCAGCCGGATCAGTTCAGCCTCGTTGGCCAGTTCCCTTAGCTCCAAACCGTCGGGCGCATGCGGGGTATACAGTACGCGCATGTCATCGGCAGCGGTGGAGAGAATCAGAACGCCATTTACGGTTTGTCCACCACGGCCTTCGGGGGCGTCGCTGGACGGGTTGAACATCAGCGCATTGGCGATCACTGCGTGTCCGTCGACCCGTGGGCGTGTCGCGGGGTTTGGAGCGGCCTGCACCGCCGCCATCCAAGCGGCTGCTTTCTTTTGCTTGGGGGCACTGTGTGTTTCCCTGAGGTAGATATCAGGATTCAACCGGGCCGAAAGGGCCGCATAGTCAATAACGGATGCCTGGCTCGCGCGCCACGCCTGTCTCAAGGCGCGGGCCTCGGTTGCCGTAGCCTGCGGGGCGAGGTATTTCTCGAGCACGTTTTGCGTGTACTGGTGGCCAACATTCAGGTCCTTGACCCACAGCTCAAGGCGTTGTTTGTCCAAGCTGATGGGACGCCCACGCGTATCGCGCACCCAGTTCCCTTGGGGGGTGGTCAGTGTGGCATCCAGATCGTCGTTTTCGACCCAGGTGAGGCTCTTTTCCCAGGGTTTGGTGTTTTTCAACAGCAGGTTGGTCAGGCTCATCCGCTTGCTCGTGGAACTGGTATGCGCAGTTCCAAAACCTCCTCCATCGGCTACGACCCGTGTTCGGGTGGTCTGGGTGACTATCGTCTTGTCCGGGTCGATGCCCTGTTCGGGATAGTCCTGGCCTTTTTCGGCCAGGAAGGCGCGAATCTTTGTCAGTACCCGTTGCTTTGCATACTCGGCCAATGTTGGAATAAGCGCTTGCCATTGCTTGGTCAGTTCATCCTGTTTGGCCTGGGTGGTGTCGGCCTGGTCTTGCAGAGCCTTCTGGTCCGCCGAGCTCAAGCGCTTTTCCCAGTCTGGCCGCCAGTGTTGCTTCAGCAGTCGGTTGCGCGCCATAAATGGCCCGGCCAAATCCAACAGTTCGGCCAGTTCCACGCGGCCATTTTTTTCATTGTCCGATTCGCCCTCCGTCAGGCCCAGAATGGTCTCGATGTCGGACTGCTGTTTGTCGAGCAGCGCCTGGATGCCGTCAGCCACGAAGTCGTCGGTTATCGGCGCATAAGTGGTACTCAGGTCGTTGCCCCACAGCCCGGTTTTGCCATGCTGAACCGCCAGCGGCAAGCCGCTGATACACAACCTGCCGGCGTCTTCGCCAGCGTTGATGCGGGCTTTCAGCGTGTCATGCAGGACTTGCAGGGACGCACATTCTTCAAACCCCATGTCCGGGGTATACAGCACTACCGCGCCAACCCCGGCCGTGTAAGTACTGAGGTTTTTGTGCCCATGGGGCCAATGGGGAGCGACAGGGCTGGAGCCGTCATCCAGGGTCAGAACGAAGCTGGCGGCCATACGCGCACGCGCGGCGGGGCCAGTGTCGACGGTCAACTGATACACACCGGGGCGGCTGCCATGGCTGAAGCGTGCTTCACGTCGGGCCTGGGTCGGGTAACGCAGGGCACGATCAATCAGCAATTTGGCTTGTGGGCTCAGGGTATTGTCGGCCACGCGCAGGCGTGCCTGTATCTCCAGGACCTGGCGCTGGACATCGATCAGCCGAACCTGTGGGCAGACCAAATCCGGCGCTATCGGCGTACGCCAATAGGTGGTGATCTGCTCGGCCAGTCGTGTTTGTAGGGTGTGAGCCAGTTCCAGCAATGTGCCGGTCTGGGCCAACTGGTCGACTTCGTTGAAAGCGGTCGGGCTGCTGAAGACGCTTTCGGCGAACGTGTCGAGCGTGGCGGTGCTCTCTTCTTGTGCTGTTTGATCCTCGTACGCTTGCTCTGCGGGGTTGTCCCAAAGCAACAAGGTACACACCGCCTCGATCAATGGGCGGGAAGACTCAAAATGACGCAGGCCATCGCTGTCAATGAGGTAGCGGTTGACATACAGGCTGTGCAACTCGGTGTCGGCCGGCAGATCTGGGTAGGTTTCTTTGAGCAGCGACGTCAGCACACCGCCCAGCGAGGGATGTTTGTCCTTTTCCAGTACCTGGTCGAGTTGTTGGTTAAGAGAGTTCCACTGTTGTATCAGGTGCGTTTGTTGCCCAACGTCAGGCAAGGTCAGTGGGACGGGAGAGGCGCGTGTCAGGTCGGGCGATTCGGGCATGCGGGCGATCAGCCCAGGGTTGCCCTTGAGGGGCAGTGCCAGGGTGGTCCGTACGCTGGCTGCCAGGGTTTCGAATGCGGTGTGGGACGCACCGAAGGCCTGTTCGATATCGGCCTCTTGCTGGCGACGTTGGGCGTGCAGGCATGCACTGAATACCGGGCCGGTGATCGAGGGATAGGTGAGTGCCTGCCGACTTCTTAACGCGTCGGTGGCAGCGGAGCGTTCGCTCGCGAGGATGTTGGCGAGCAGCACGGTTCTTTCGTCGCTTCTCACCAGGCGTAGGCGCAAGGTATTTTCCAGGGTGGAGAAATTCATGAAGAACTCAACGCCGAATTGCGGGGTATACAGGACGGTCGGTCGTGTCCCATGCAGGTGCTCGGTGAGTACGAAGCAGCCATTGAGTGGTGCGGCCCATTCAGGCTGGTCGGTCAATTCCAGCGTGAGGCCGAGTATGAGCGGCGGTGTGGCGTTGTTCGTGGTCTCATGGAGCACGCAGTTTTCGATTAGTTGTCGGCCTTCGATCACCACCTCCAGGTGTGACTGGGCCGTGGTGACGGCCGCTTGCGCGTGGGTATCCTCAGGCGTTTTCTTTAGGGTTTGCTCGGCTTGGCTGAGCTGTTGCCGAGCATCCTGCAGTTTCAGGTCCGCCTCCAGCGTAAATACCTCACGCTGCTTTTGACTCACAGCCTCCATGACACTCAGTGCACCCGTACTCGCGTGGGGCGATGACCAGAACTCCCTGAGACTGTTCAAGTACAGCGTCTGGCAGTTGAGTTGCAGATCACTGATCAACTGATTGACTGCTGCGACTTCCAACGGCGCCATCTCATTGCTGCGGCCGGCGCCGTTGGCATTTGCATAGAATCCGACTGCCTGGTTGATGGCGCCGGTTTCCGGCTCCTTGGTCAGCGCGGTCGGCATGTTTTGGGTGGCAATCGTCTCTTGAAGGACCTGGGTCAGATTGCGTGCGCGGGTGATGCGGGGTCTCCGTGCGGTGCTGTCTTGATCTGCCTGCGACGCAGTGTCGTAAACGTACTCGTTGAGATAAACCGTATCCGGGTTCGGTGTACTGGCAGGCACACGTTTTGCCAATGCCTGGCGCAGTTCGGTGGTCATGACCGTCGTCAGGTCTGGCTGTGCGTCCAGCAGGTGCTCGATGGCGGTGATACACACTGACGCACGGCGTATCAGGTCTTCGGTAGAAGGTTGGGGCTGTGAAGGCATAGCGCGGGTTTCCTGTCGCGATAGGGAGAATCGTGCAGGCCGGTGTCAGGGAAGGGGCCGCACGCTGATGCCCAGACTAATGGGCGTCGAGCGAGCGTCAGGTCTAAATAAGCACTACGTGATCCCTTCCTCTTACCGCAGGCACGTGGCGGAACCCCGAGGTTGCAGTAGTGGGTAGAGAATCGGAGCCATCCCTTTGAGCACCTGTACCGGCAACGCCGACGTGAAGGTGAAGTGCTGGGCGGAGGTGCCCGGGACAAAGGCGGTCAGTGTGCCGAAGTGGTGTTCGCCGATGTAGAACACAAAGGTTGCCGTGCGGTTGATGGATTTGGAATTGAGAATGTGCCCGCCGGTACTCATGGCTTGGATGCGGTTATCGCCGGTGCCGGTCTTGCCACCCATGGCCAGCGGTGTGCCGTCCGCCAGCGTGAAGCTGCCGGCCACGCGTTTGGCGGTGCCCGCGTCCACTACTTGCGACAGCGCTCCGCGCAAGGCGCTGGCGACTTCGCTGGAGATCACGCGCTTCCCGCGATTCGGGGCGTTGATCACACGCGTTTCATAGGGGGTGCCCTCGGCAAACTGCAGGCTGTCGATACGCAGTACCGGCAGGCGCACACCATCGTTGAGGATAATCCCCATCAGTTCGGCGAGCGCAGCGGGGCGGTCGCCTGAGCTGCCGATGGCAGTGGCCAGTGACGGTACCAAATGGTCGAACGGGTAACCCACGGCCTTCCAGCGCTCATGGATTTCCAGGAACGCTTCGATCTCCAGCATGGTGCGAATCCGGCTGTCACGGGCGCTCTGATGGCGACTTTTGAACAGCCAGCTGTAGACTTCCTGGCGCTCGAATTCGCTGGCCTTGACCACCTCGCCAAAGGTCGCTTCAGGGTGGCTGAGCAAATAGCCCAGCAGCCACAAGTCCAGCGGATGCACCTTGGCGATATAGCCTTGGTCCGGCAGGTCGTAGGCGCCGGGGCCGTAGCTTTGGTAGAGCGTTTGCAGACGTGCATCGGTGAGTTTTTCGGCGTTCTTCAGGTGTGAACGTACGAAGCGATTGAAACTCTCCTGGCTGGCCTGGGGCAACAGGTAGCGGTGCACCGCCGCCAGGCGAATCGCGGTGGGGTGCAGGCTGTCCATGAACGTGTCGAGGCGCGTCTGGGTGTCCTTGTTGCGGTATTTTTTCCAGAACTTGAGCAGGAACGCGGTGCCTTCGTGGTCGGCGAATTTGGCCAGGTATTCCTGGCGGCGCGGGTCGTTGTCGTCCTTGAGCAGGCGCGCGCTGTTGTCTTCGCCGGAGTAGGTGGTGTAGCGCACCAGGTCGCGCATCAGGCGAATGAACGGCAGGTTGATCGACTCGCGCAGGGCATCGCGCAGGGTCGGGTTGCGGCTGTTATCTTCGTTGCGAAAGTTATGAAAGCGGTGCAGGCCGCCGCCGGTGAAAAAGGCTTCGCCGGGGCTGGCGGAATACGTGCGGTTGAGAGCGGCATCGAGCATCTTCGACAGGTCGCGGTCGCTGTTGCGCAGCAGATAATCCAGCGCCCAGCGCGACAGTGGGTCTTGCTCGGGCACTTCGACTCTTTTCAACTCGGCGGGTATTTTTGCACTGTAGCGCTCATGCAGTTCGTTGATGATTTGCAGGTAAGTGGTCAGCACCCGCAGCTTGGCGGTGGAACCCAGTTCTAGCTTGCTGCCTTCGTTGATATCGAACGGCTGGTCGGTGTTGTCGGTTTGCACCCGCACGCGTGCGCCGTCGGGCGTGAGTTCGAACAGGGTGAAGCTATAACGCACCTGAGGCGTGCTTTGCGGCGTGAGCAGGCGCGGGCCGAGCAGGCCCATTTTTGCGGCGAACGTCGGGTCGGCGAGGTGCTTGAGGTAATCGGTAGTCTGGCGTTGCAGCGCCGATTGCAGGGTGCTGGTGGCCGACAGGTCGAGGCGGTCGAGGTCATACAGCGAGCGGTTGAGCAGGCTGGCCAGGCGGCTGCGGGCGACGTTGATCGCTTTGTCTGTTTCCACCGGTTGGATCGTCGGCTGCTGCTGCCAATCGCGGTAGCCCAGGTGGCTGGCGAGGGCTGCGGAGGATAAACCGGCCGGGAGGATGCCGTTCTGCGCCAGCAGGCGGATATGGCTGTCGGTCAATTGCGCCAGCTCCTCGCGGCCCTTGTTGAGGTAGTGGGAGGGGCGACGCTGGGCGATCATCAACGCCAGCACTTGGCGCAGCGCCAGCCCGCGTTCGGCCAGACGCTTCGGGTCTTGCTCGGTGTCACTCAAGGCGCGGTTGACCTGATTGAAGTCTGCGCCGAACCACACCCGCAACCCCTCGGCCAGGCCGTGTACTTCACCGTGCCCAGGCACCGCCGACAGCGGCACGCTGTTGAGGTAATCACGCAGGATATTTTCCCGGCTGCCCAAGGTATTGGGCCCGGCCTGGTAAGCCCTGACGCTGGCGGAAAGCATCTGGCGGATTTTTTCGCCACCGGACAGCGTCAGGCCATCGGGCGAATGGCGGTACTTTTCGAGCTGCGTGGCCAGGGTACTGCCACCGGCGGTTTGCCCGGGCAAATGCAGCAGTTTGGCCACCTGCGACCAGGCCGCTTTGGCAAAGCGCGGCCAGTCGACCGCCGGATTGGCCATGGGTTGCTTGGGGTCCAGCAGGTCGCGGTCTTCGATAAACAGCAGGCTTTGCACCACCAGCGGCGGGATCGCGGCGAAGTTGGCATAGAGCTGTTGCGGGTAGGTGAAACTGTACAGCGGCGTAGCGCGGCAATCGGTGATGCTCAGGCCGGCCTGGACCTTTTCTGCGTAGGGCACGAACAGCCCCCGCTGCGCGTAATCCATCAACGCCGGTGAGAAGCGCGCCTGTGCCTGGACCAGGTAGTTGCGCTTGAGCAGGCGCGGCAGGAACTCATCCAGGTCGCTGTAGCCCAGGCGCTTGTCGAAGGGGCCATCGCCCGGATAAACCACGGCCTCGCTGGTGCCGGGTGTGACCTCATAGCTCAGCGCCGCCGCCAACGGGCTGAGGTACTCGGCCTGCAGGCGGGAGGTGCGCATTTCCTGGCTGGCGGCCCAGCACAGTGCTGCCAGGGCGATCAACAGTATCAGCCACACCAGCCGCCACCACAGCCTTCGCGAGCGGGGGCTTTGTGGCAACGGCGGTTGATCCGGGCTGTCGGTTGCTAACGCAGCCCTGTTCGAATCGGTTTGCCATAAAGCGCCCATAGTCGATTGATCCATTCACGCAGATTGATCGGACGTATGTGAAAGCTTAGACGCTGCTGGGCGTGGTCAAGGAATTTGTCTTGCGCCTAGCGGATCTGCTGTTTGAGGCTTTGGTCCATTTATGGGGGAACGGGTCTCCAGTCAGCGTGTGGTCTGGAGGAACACTGTCTACCGCCACGTGAACGCAGCCCGTCAGTACGGTGGTTTTTTGCAGGGCGGCAATTTGGCGGATGGCTTGCTGGCACTGATGTACGACAGCTCGAAACCAGCGGGCATGGCCAGGCGCCTGTTCTTCGACACAACATTGTGGCAAGGGTGGTGGCGAGACGTGGCGGCCGTTGCAATGACGCTGCACCCTCGCTGTGCAATACTCGGCGCCCGTTTATCGGCGACGATTCCTACGCTGTCCAGGTAAAGCTCCTCCGAAAAAGCGGCTTTTGCCGAGACTTCTCGCTGAATCTTGCCGTTTATTGAGTGAAAATCCCTGGGTTGAGCTTTTTATACTGCACTCCCGCTGATCTGGCCCCGCCAGAAGGGCTGGCCCATGAGGCGAGCCCGGTGTAAAGGCGTCATGACCGACCCGTCATGACCTCCGGCACCCAGTGGCTCAATCCAATAACAAGACGAGGTTGTACCCTTATGCCAGTTGGCAACCACCTGCCCCATGGCGAGACCGCTCAGGGCGGCCCGCTGAAACGTGAACTGGGCGAACGGCATATTCGCCTGATGGCTCTCGGCGCCTGCATCGGTGTCGGCCTGTTCCTGGGCTCGGCCAAGGCCATTGAAATGGCCGGCCCGGCGATCATGCTTTCCTACATCATTGGCGGCCTGGCGATCCTGGTGATCATGCGCGCCCTTGGCGAAATGGCGGTGCACAACCCCGTCGCCGGCTCGTTCAGCCGTTACGCCCAAGACTATCTCGGCCCGTTGGCGGGCTTTCTGACCGGCTGGAACTATTGGTTCCTGTGGCTGGTGACCTGCGTGGCGGAAATCACCGCCGTGGCCGTGTACATGGGCGTGTGGTTCCCCGACACGCCGCGCTGGATCTGGGCCCTGGCGGCGCTGATCAGCATGGGCAGCATCAACCTGATCGCGGTCAAGGCCTTTGGTGAGTTCGAGTTCTGGTTCGCGCTGATCAAGATCGTCACCATCATTGCGATGGTGATCGGCGGCGTCGGCATTATTGCGTTCGGCTTTGGCAATGATGGCGTGGCGCTGGGTATTTCCAACTTGTGGGCCCATGGCGGCTTTATGCCCAATGGCGTGCAAGGCGTGTTGATGTCTTTGCAAATGGTGATGTTCGCCTACCTGGGTGTAGAGATGATCGGCCTCACTGCCGGTGAAGCGAAGAACCCGCAGAAGACCATTCCGAGTGCCATCGGCTCGGTGTTCTGGCGCATCCTGCTGTTCTACGTGGGCGCATTGTTCGTGATTCTGTCGATCTATCCCTGGAATGAAATCGGCACCCAGGGCAGCCCATTCGTGATGACGTTCGAGCGCCTGGGCATCAAGACCGCCGCCGGTATCATCAACTTTGTGGTGATCACTGCGGCACTGTCGTCCTGCAACGGCGGCATCTTCAGCACCGGGCGCATGCTCTACAGCCTGGCGCAGAACGGCCAGGCACCAGCGACCTTCGCCAAGACGTCGAGCAATGGCGTACCGCGCAAGGCACTGCTGCTGTCGATCTTTGCGTTGCTGCTGGGCGTGTTGCTCAACTACTGGGTGCCGGAGAAAGTCTTCGTATGGGTGACGTCCATCGCCACCTTCGGCGCAATCTGGACCTGGCTGATGATCCTGCTGGCCCAGCTCAAGTTCCGTAAGGGCCTGAGCCCGGCCGAACGGGCAGGGCTCAAGTACCGCATGTGGTTGTTCCCGGTCAGTTCCTACCTGGCGCTGGCATTCCTGGTGCTGGTAGTTGGCCTGATGGCGTACTTCCCGGATACCCGAGTGGCGCTGTATGTGGGGCCTGCGTTCCTGGTGCTGCTGACGGTGTTGTTCTACGTGTTCAAGCTGCAACCCACCAACCTGGCCTCGCCTTCGGCGCGTTCGGCCTGATACTGGGAATGGCCCGTTGCGCGCAACGGGCCATGCTGCCTACTGCGGCTGTGCCGCCAATTTGAGCGACTGATCCAGTCGTTTGTTGAATTCCAGCCACGCAGCCAGCATCACCATCAATGCCGCGCCAGCAACTGCCGTCAGTATTTGCATGGCGAATGCATCGCCTGCCAATGCATTGATCATGTCCGCGAGTGGCGCGAGCACCACGCCAAGGCAAAACACTTCCAGCGAGTAACGGCCCATGCGACAGGTGTGCTGCGCCAACCCGTTTTCGGTCCACGCACGGCTCGGCAGCAACTTGGCCGTCACATAGGCCAACGCGAGGAAGTGCAGCAGGCGCACGGGTGACAGGTCAGTCTTGCTGATGGGGTAGAGCCAGTCGCTGAGCTGCGCGGGCATCCAAGCGTCATGCACCTCTGGCCAGCGCCACGACAGCGTCAGGATCCCCGCAGCCATCACGTACAGGGCCGCCGCCACGAACAGGGGGCGGTGCAGGAGCGGGCGGGTGTCCACAGGACGTGTCTTCCCCGCATGGATAGCCGCCGCGCCGCCCAGCACAAACAAAAATTGCCAGGTGACCGGGTTGAAGTACCACACGCCATCGGCAATGGCCCTTAAGTTCCAGCCCATCCAGGGGGCCAACAGGTAAATCGTTGCTGACCCGACCACTACCATCCAGGTCGTGCGCAGCATCAGTGGCAACACCAGCGGCAAGCCGGCCAGCAGCACGATATACAGCGGCAACGGGTCCATCAGGTTGGGCTTGAAGCGCAGCAGCAACTCATCTGTCAGGGCCTGTTGCGGATGGGTAACGAAGTGCGTCAGTCCCATCTCCTCGACAAGGTCGCGGGTTTCGACATGGCTATTGGCGAAGAACACGATGCCCATCAGCATCGCCAGCAAGAAGATATGCACCACGTACAACACCCAGGTACGACGCAGGATTTTCAGTGAGGCAATCCAGTAGCCGTCGCGTTGCAGGATCTTGCCGTAGGCCAGTACGGCGGCGTAACCGGCGAGGAACACAAACACCTCCGCCGCATCGCTGAATCCGATGTTGCGCAGGGTGATCTGGCCGAGGGGGTTGTGGGGGACGTGATCCCAGAAAATGAAGATCAACGCCAGGCCCCGAAAAAAATCGATGCGTGGGTCGCGTCCGTTCAGCATGGCAGCGGGCTCTTGTACGAAGGGTTTAGTAATGACAGGCGAACGCGGGTGTTGTCGTACGCCGCACGTCGGGCGGGCGCAGGTTGGCGGTATTTGTAAGTAATTGCAAAGGTTGGGTATTACTGAATGTCTCTATACATCCAGGATAACCAAAGTGCCATGGCTGCCTGCAAGTACGCCATGGGCGATACCCGCTTCGACAAGATACATCTGGCCCGCGCCCACTCTGATTTCTGCATCACCAATGCTCAGGCGCAAGCACCCGTTGATCACCAGCAAACCTTCGTTGTAGTCGTGGGTTTCTTCTTCGTAGGCCTGCTCATCCATGCGCAACACCTTGATCCGCGCCGGGCCGACCTGGCCCAGGCGCGTTGATTTCCACGTGGCGGGCAGTTGCCCAGCGATGGCGGCGAAGTCGAGTAGCGGCATGTGAATCTCCTTGTTTCAACAATGCCGTCGGTGGTCCGGTTCAGCGGGGGAAAAATTGTTTAAAACGCATCCATCAACAATACCCTACACGGCTTGGCTTCATACGCATTGATCTGCGGAACCAGGCGGGTGAAGTGTTCGGTCTGGCAGTGGACATCGAGTGCGGCCTGGTCAGGCCATTGCTCGACAAAGATAAAATGCCCCGGGTCTTTTTGGTCAACAAACAGATCGTAGGCGATGCACAGCGGTTCCTGGCGGGTTTTTTCCACCAGTTCTGCGTACCAGGGGCGCACCGTTTCCAGGTGTTCGGGCTTGATGAAATCTTCGGCGATGACTTTCAACACGGTAATGCTCCCTCAGGCGGCAGCCACTTCATGGGGTTCAAAACTATCGGCTCGCGCCATCTGCCACATGCGCGAGTAAAACTCACCGTTCACTTCACCGGTCAGCAACTCACCGGGTTTGAGGAACACATGCAGTTGCGAAAACAGCTTGATCTCGGTTGCCGACATGCGCCGTACCAAGTGTTTGGCCGATAACTGCGATGGATGATCGAGACCGGCGGCGGCGAGCATTTCCGCCAAGGCCTTGAGTGTGTTGCGGTGGAAGTTGAACACGCGCTGGGCTTTGTCCGGCACCACCAGGGCGCGTTGGCGCAGTGGGTCTTGGGTCGCGACGCCGGTCGGGCATTTATTGGTGTGGCAGCTCTGGGATTGAATGCAGCCGATGGCAAACATAAAGCCGCGCGCCGAGTTGGCCCAGTCGGCGCCGATGGCCAGCACGCTGGCGATATCGAATGCGCTGACGATCTTGCCGCTGGCGCCGAGCTTGATCTTGTCGCGCAGGTTCAGGCCCACCAGGGTGTTGTGCACAAACAGCAGGCCTTCGCGCAGTGGCACGCCGATATGGTCGGTAAACTCCACGGGCGCTGCACCGGTGCCGCCTTCCTTGCCGTCGACCACGATAAAGTCCGGGAGGATGCCGGTTTCGAGCATGGCCTTGGCGATGCCCATGAACTCCCATGGGTGACCCAGGCAGAACTTGAAGCCCACCGGTTTGCCGCCGGACAGCTCACGCAGTTGCGCGATGAACTGCATCAGTTCCAGCGGCGTAGAAAACGCGCTGTGGCGTGACGGCGAGATGCAATCTTCGCCCATCATAATGCCGCGTGTATCGGCGATTTCCTGGGTGACCTTGTGCTTGGGCAAAATCCCGCCATGGCCGGGTTTGGCACCCTGGCTCATCTTGATTTCGATCATGCGCACTTGCGGGTTCTGCGCCTGCACGGCGAAACGTTCCGGGTCAAAACGGCCGTCGCTGGTGCGGCAGCCGAAGTAGCCGCTGCCCAATTCCCAGGTCAGGTCGCCGCCGTTTTCGCGGTGGTAGGGGCTGATACTGCCTTCGCCGGTGTCGTGGGCGAAGTTGCCCAGTTTGGCGCCTTGGTTCAACGCGCGAATCGCGTTGGCGCTCAACGAGCCAAAGCTCATCGCCGAGATATTGAACACCGATGCCGAGTACGGCTGCGTGCATTGTGGGCCGCCGACCATCACGCGAAATGCGCTGGGGTCGCTCAACGGCGCCGGGCGCATGGAGTGGCCGATAAATTCGAAGCCCGATTGGTACACGTCGATCAGGGTGCCGAAGGGTTTGTCGGCGGTTTCATTCTTGGCGCGCGAATACACCAGTGAACGCTGGGCCCGGGAGAAGGGCAGGGCGTCGCTGTCGGACTCCAGCAGGTACTGGCGGATTTCCGGGCGGATGGCTTCCACCAGGTAACGGATATTGCCCAGGATCGGGTAGTTGCGGCGCACGGCGTGGGGGCTTTGCAGCAGGTCGAAGATACCGATCAGGCTCAGCACACCCGTAACCACGGTGATCGGCCACAGCCATTCATGTTCGATAAAGGGAAGGCTTGCGAGGGTGAAAATGACGCACACGGCAAAGAAGGCGTAACGGCTTAGTAACGACAGGCTCATACGGTTTTCCTTGGTTCGGACTCATCGGCTAGGCGTTTTGCGCCTGTAGAAAGATCGAGAACAGCTCTGACTGGGATTTGATCCCTAGCTTGCTGTAGATGTGTTTCTTATGGACTTTCACGGTTTCAACAGAGATTTGCAGCTTACGAGCGATTTCCTTGCTGGAGCAACCGCTGAGCATCAAGCGGCCCACATCCAGTTCGCGGGCAGTGAGTTGCGCGCCCCAGTCATCATTCTGGATCGGCTGCGGCGTGCTGACCTGCTTGAGTTCATGGGGCAGGCGTTGGCGCAGCAGGCTCAGTACCCAGGGTTGAATCAGCGACAGCAGGGCAATCTGCTGCGGATTGAAGCGTTGCTTCGAGCCCAGCGACAGGCACAGGGTACGCCCATCCGGCAGATGGCAATTAAATTGGATTTCATCGGCGACCACGTTCAGGCGGAAGTAGCGCTGATAGTACTCGGTGAGTTCGAAGTGCTCGGGCGCGACTTCGGCCAGGCGCAAAAGCCCCGTGCGCGCATGTTCGCGGCTGGCGATGTAGAAGGGGTCGAGCAGGTACAGGCCGTTGAGGTAGTCCTGGAACAGTTGGTCCGGCGTTCCGTCGGCGCCTGGGCATTCGGCAAACACCAACGGGCGGTGTTCGCTGCTGAACAGCAGAGCCACCCAGCTGTCGCACGGCACGTACTGGTCGAGCAATCGGACCAGTTGGGTCCAGAAATTGGGCTGGTCCAGCGCGTCTATCATTTGCCCTACCGCACGGTGCCAGGCGATGTCTTGCAGCGACATGGTCATCGATCTACCCCTATCGGGTTACCCCCGCCGCGTGATTCCCTGGGGGGTTATGGCTGCGCATACTGCGGCACAGATAAAGAACAAGGAATACCCATGAAGGTCGAATTTGCCCAGTTGGCCGGTCGTGATAACGATACAGCTTACAACCTTGAACGCGCCTTGGCGGCAATTGCTGCGTGCGCCGACGATACGCAACTGATCGTATTTCCGGAAACTCACCTGACCGGTTTCCCCACGGCCGAGACCGTCGCCGACATCGCCGAACCGCTGGACGGTCCCACCGTGCAGGCCATTATCGAGGCCGCCTGTGCACGTGATATCGCCGTGGTCATTGGCATTGCCGAACTCGATGGCGGCCAGTTTTACAACACCACTTTGCTGATCACCCCCGACGGTATCGCCCTACGGTACCGCAAGACCCATTTGTGGCCGCTGGAACGAGGCGTCTTTAATCCCGGTGACCGTTACCCCACCTGCATGTGGAACGGTCTGCGCGTAGGCCTGTTGATCTGCTACGACATCGAGTTCCCGGAAACCGCCCGTGCCCTGGCGCAATTGGGCGCTGAGTTGCTGATCGTCACCAACGGCAACATGGACCCGTACGGTCCCACCCACCGCACCGCGATCATGGCCCGTGCCCAGGAAAACCAGGCGTTTGCGCTGATGGTCAACCGGGTGGAAGCGGGCGATGGTGACCTGGTGTTTGCCGGCGGCAGTGCGTTGGTGGACCCGTTCGGCACGCTGCTGTTTGAAGCGGGGCGTGAGGAGGGGCAATTCGCGGTTGAGCTGGATCTCGACCAATTGGCGGCGGCTCGCACGGACTACCGCTACCTGGACGACCAGCGCATGAAATTGCCGGGAGAGGTGATTGAGCGCAGCGATGGCGCGCGCGAGCTGTTAATCCCACAAGCTTAACGCTAGCCCCCGTGGCGAGGGAGCAAGCTCCCTCGCCACCGGTAATAACTCTAAAAAACAGTGTGTGCAACACCGACTTCAGTTCTGCCATAAATCTAATAATTGCGCGGAGAATCACCCATGGCTCGTTTGCAACGCACCCTGTCGTTAGGGGCGGTGGTGCTGTTTGGCATCGCCTATATGACGCCGATCATTGTGCTCGGCACCTTCGGCATCCTGGCTCAATCCACCGCGGGCATGGTCCCCGCCGCTTACCTGGCTGCGCTGGTGGCGATGTTTTTCACCGCCATGAGCTACGGGCGCATGGCTTCGGCGTTTCCGGTGGCCGGTTCCGCCTACAGCTACGTGCGCAAGGCCATCAGCCCCAAGCTCGGTTTTATCGCCGGTTGGGCGGTATTGCTCGACTATCTGTTCTTGCCCATGGCCATCTGGCTGATTGGTGCGGCGTACCTGAACTCAGCCTTCCCGGCGGTGCCGCAATGGGTTTGGGTGCTGGCATTCATCGGGGTTACCAGCGCCATTAACATCGTCGGCCTCAAACTGGCCAACGGCATCAACGCCTTGCTGATGCTGGTGCAATTCCTGGTGCTGATTGCCTTTGTCGCACTGTGCATTCACTACATCGGCGGTGATGCAAGCAAGCCGCTGTGGACTATCGCCCCCTTCTTCAATGGCCAGATGCACATGCCATTGATCATGAGCGGCGCGGCCATCGCCTGCTATTCGTTCCTGGGCTTTGACGCGGTCAGTACACTGACCGAAGAAACCCGCGACCCACGTCGCACCATCCCCCGGGCGATCATGTTGATCACCTTGATTGGCGGGCTGATCTTCGTGGCGGTGTCCTACTTTGTGCAGGTGGCCCATCCGTCGTTCGAGTTCAGCAATGTGGATTCGGCGGCGTATGAAATCGCGCGCAATATCGGTGGCGACTTGTTTGTGTCGATCTTCCTGATTGGCCTGATTGTCGGCCAGTTCGCCTCGGGGCTGTCGGCCCAGGCCAGCGGTTCGCGCCTGTTGTTTGCCATGGGCCGCGACGGTGTGTTGCCCAAGTCGTTCTTCGGCAGCCTGCATGCGCGCTTCGGCACTCCAGTCAACAGCATCCTGTTGTGTGCAGTGGTGGCGCTGCTGGCGTTGAAGCTGGACGTGACCACCTCCACTTCATTCATCAATTTCGGCGCATTCCTGGCGTTTAGCCTGGTCAACCTTTCGGTGATCTTCCACTACTGGATCGGCGCCAAGCAGCGTGGCGTGCGCGAATTGATCCTGTTCCTGGTGTTCCCGTTCATCGGCCTGCTGGCGGACCTGTGGCTGATGGTCAGCCTCGATCACTTGGCGATCTACCTGGGCCTGGTGTGGTTGGCGATCGGCCTGGTTTACCTGAGCGTGCTCACGCGTGGCTTCTCCCGACAGCCACCGGAAATGGACTTCCAGGAAGCCGCATAGAAGCTGCCGGCCTATTCTTATTGCAATCGGTTCTCGTTTGGGTGCACTATTTGTGTTACTGTATAACACATCAAATGCATCCAAACGCCCCGGAGGCCTTATGAAAGCTGGTATCCATCCCGACTACCGCACCGTGCTGTTTCACGACACCGCCGCCGACGTGTTCTTCCTGATCGGCTCTACTGCCGACAGCGACCGCACCCACAAGCACAGTGATGGCAACACCTACCCCTACATCCCGCTGGACGTGTCCAGTGCTTCGCACCCGATCTACACCGGCCAACAGCGCAAGACCCAGGCCGAGGGCCGGATTGCCGGCTTCAACAAGCGTTTCGCTTCGTTTGGTTCGAGCCCCAAAAAAGCCGACGCATGAGCGCGACTCGGCGGCGTGTCCTACGCCGCCGTTTGCCGAATCGGCAACACCACCCGAAACGTTGTCCCTTTGCCCAGCTCGCTGCTGACGGAGATGTCGCCACGGTGTTTCTTAACGATGCCGTAAGAGAGCGAAAGCCCCAACCCCGTTCCTTCGCCCACCGGTTTGGTGGTGAAGAACGGATCGAAGATTTTCTGCAGGGTTTGCGGCGCGATCCCATAGCCGTTGTCTGCCACTTCCAACCACACGTTCTCGCTGTCCACGCCAGTGCTGATGGTAATGGTGCCGCGCTCTGGCCCCATGGCTTGCGCCGCGTTGATCACCAGATTCATCACCACTTGGTTGAGCTGTGAGGCCAGGCACTCGATTTCTGGCAATGCGCCGTAGTGTTTGACTACATCGGCTTTGTACTTGAGTTCGCTGGCGACGATGTTCAATGTCGAATCGATGCCCTGTTGCAGGTTGGCAAATTGCCAGGTCTGCTCGTTGTCCACCCGCGAGAAGTTTTTCAGGTCCTTGACGATCTGCACCACGCGACCAATGCCTTCCTTGGACTCCTTGATCAGGACCGGAATGTCTTCCTGGAGAAAGTCCAGTTCCAGCCCGACGCGCATGGCTTTGAGCTGCTCGCTTTGTTCCGGTGGCGTCACCAAGGCTTCAGCACGTTGATAGGCATCCAGCATCTGTTGCAGCTGGTTGAAGTAGCCGTCCAGGGTGCTGAGGTTGGACGAGATAAACCCCACCGGGTTGTTGATCTCATGGGCCACACCGGCCGCCAGTTGCCCCAGCGACGCAAGTTTCTCCGACTGGACCAATTGGCTTTCCAGGTGCTTGCGTTCGTCAATCTCCATTTGCAGCGCTTGGGTGCGCTGTTCCACCAACTGCTCCAGGTGGGTGGTTTGCAGCGAGGCGCGGCGGGCCATGTCCCATTTGTTGGCCAGGGTGTTGGCCATCTGCTGGACTTCGATGTTGTCGAAGGGTTTTTTCAGTATCAGCAACCGATCATGGGCGTGCAGCCGCTCCAGCAGGTCTTCCCAGGAATAGTCCGAGTACGCGGTACAGATCACCACTTGCAGGTCGGGAGCGACTTTCCACAGTTCTTCTATGGTTTTCGCGCCGTCCCAGCCTTGGGGCATGCGCATGTCGACAAAGGCCAGGGCATACGGCTGTTTGCGCTCCATGGCCGTGACGAGCAACTGCAGGCCTTCTTCTCCGCCATAGGCCGAATGCAGTTCGAACACCGGGGCCCGGGCTTTTGTCGTGTCGCCGAACAGCGCTGACTCCATAGCGTCCAGCGCCTGGTTGGTTTCAACGACAGGCATCAGGATCTTGCGAAAATCATCGTGAATCGACGGTGTGTCGTCGATCAGTAATAGACGCCGGTTAGGAGATTGGTTCATGTGGGGTTTCCGGCAAGGACCATAGGGATAGTCAAGGTAAACATGGCGCCCAGGCCCGGTCCGTCGCTATGGGCGGTCAGTTGGCCATTCATTTCCACCGCTGCGAGGGCGCAACTGTGCAGGCCGAAGCCGTGGCCTTCCTTGCGGGTGGTAAAGCCGTGGGTGAAGATCCGGGTCATGTTTTCCGCCGGTATGCCTTCGCCGTCGTCTTTCACGCTGATTTGCAAGGTTGCGTCATCGCGTGGTTGGACCGTAAGCGTCATTTGCCGCGGCCGGTCGACGAGGTTGGACATCGCGTACTTGGCATTGCTGATCAGGTTGACCATGATCAGCAGCAACCGGTGTTTATCCGCCAGGATTTCCGGCACCTGGGCATAGTGTTTTACCACCGTGACGTTGTGCCGGCTCAGCGCCCCTGCGTTCATGCGCAAGGCATCGTCCATCAGGGCGCTGATGTGCACCGGCTCCTTCAGCGTGGAGGCACCGGCATAGTGTTGTTGGGTAGCGACAATGTCCTTGATGTGGTCGACGCTCTTGCTCAATTGCGCCAGTTCATCAGTCATGCCTTGTTGTTCCAGCGCAATGGCGTCGACCAGTTGATTCAAGTAACCCGGCAACAGCTTGCCCTTTTCATCCTCGGTGAAGAAGGTGCCCAGGTCACCTTGGCGCTCGTTGATCAACTGCACGGCCCGGCCCAGGCCCAGTGCCTTGCTGCTGCGCAGCTTTCGAGTGACCAGATCGGCGGAGATATTCACGCTGTTGAGTACGTTGCCCACATTGTGCAGCACGTTGGTGGCGATCTCCGCCATGCCCGCCTGGCGAGCACTGTCGAGCAGTTCGCTCTGGGCATCCTTGAGTTGTTGGGTGCGGCGTTCCACCCGTTGCTCCAGGGTTTCGTTCGCCGCTTGCAGGGCACGGTTGACCCGGTTGATCTCGGCGAAACTGCGCAGCAGGCGCATCGCCAGGTAAAGCAGCAAACCCACCAGCAGGGTGGAGAAAATCAGCAGGTAGCGATGGTATTGGTGATCGACAAGGTCGGCGGCTTGCTGATCCTGGTTGAGGTGGGTCGTCAAGTCGTCCAGACGCTCGGCGACCGGCACGGCGGCAATCCGGTCGAGCAGGCCGTTGACCACCGGCTGCTCGCGCAGGATCAGCGAAATATGGTTGCTGAGGATCTCGACAGGCCCCTGAAACTCAGGGGGCAGGCGCTCCTTGTTGATCGCCAATTTGCCCAGGCCCACCAGGATATCGGCGGCGCGGTCGTCGCTGGTGACCTGGGCGAACTCCAGGCTGCTGAGCAACAGGTCGTAGGTATCGGTGGCGACATCGTGCAGTTGCAGGCGGCCTTCATCGTCGTAGCGATTGAACTGGGCCTGGATGTCATCTTCGGCGGTCGGCAGAAAGGCCAGGGAGTTGCGCAGCACGGCGTTGTGGGATTTGAACTGGTCCACCAACCGGGCTTTTTCCTGGATCGCGGCTTGGTAAGCTTCCCGATTGGCTTGCCAACCAGGCAGGTCCGCAGGGTCGTGGTAGAAGTCGCGGTTTTCCAGATCGGCCCAGATCCGGGTCATTTCCTGCAACGGTGCCACCAGGGGGTCATAATTGTGGGTGAGGGCGATCCTGGCCTTGAGTACTTCACTGTCCCATTGGGCATTGAGCTGCTGGAGCTGGCGGATCAGGTCCCGTGATTGGGTATAGGTAGCCGTCTGGTCACGGGAAGACTTGAGGTACAGAAACACCAGGGTGGACGCCAGCAGCAGGGTCATCAAGCCCAGCAACACTTGGCCGGCACGGCGGCGGGAAAGGGTCATGACGGTATGCTCATAAAGGCTTGCCCGCCCATTCGCCGCTCAGGGTCTTGAGAAACTGGATGATCAGGTCCTTGTCCTCCTGGGACGGATTGCGCCCCAACTGATACTTGAACATGACGTCGACCGCTTCCTCAAGGGTCTTGGCCGAGGCATCGTGGAAGTACGGCGCGGTCGCGGCGACGTTGCGCAGGCTGGGTACCTTGAACACATGTCGGTCTTCTTCGTCCTGGGTCAGCAGATAGCGGCCCAGGTCCGACTCCACCGTTTTGCCGCGCGCCTTGAAGTAGTCGCCCATCACACCGAACTTCTGGAACATATTGCCGCCGATATTGATGCCTTGGTGGCAGGCGATGCAGCCATAGTCCTTGAAGCGCTGGTAGCCGTATTTTTCCTGGATCGTGAAAATATCGGTGTTGCCAAGCAGGTACTGGTCGAACCGCGAATTGGGCGTCAGCAATGTACGTTCATAAGTGGCCAGGGCGTTTTGTACGTTGGCGGCGGTGACGCCATCGGGGTAGGCCCGCTGGAACGCCGCTTGGTAGGCGGGCAGGGCGGAAAGGTTCTGCACCACGGTTTTCCAGTCGCTGCCCATTTCCACCGGGCTGATGACTACCTGTTGGATCTGTGCCTCCAGCGTATCGACGCGGCCATTCCAGAACTGTTTGAAGTTCAGGCTGGCGTTGAAGACAGACGGGGTGTTGATGTCCACGGGCTTGCCATCGAAGCCAATGGAAAATGGCTTGTTGTCGGCACCTCCCGATTCCAGACGATGGCAGCTGGCGCAGGACAGTGTGTTATTGACCGACAGACGCGGCTCGTTGAACAGCTGGCGCCCCAGCTCAACCTTGGCCGGGTCCAACATCGGAACTGCGGGGAGAGGTTTCAGTGCTTCGTCCAACGGCGCGGCCATCAAAGGCATGCCCAAGCCCAGGCACAACATGAACACGACGCCGAAACGGCAGGTCAATACTTCATTCAAGCGAGCACTCCTTGCAAGCATAAGGCTACTGGTCGGGCATCAGAGTGGCGCTACCCGCTTGCAGCAACCGGGCGAAATCCTTCGACGGCACGGCCTTGCTGAACAGATAGCCCTGGCCCTCTTCGCACAGCTGGGTTTGCAGGAATTTCAGTTGTTCGACGGTTTCCACGCCTTCGGCGATGATATTCAGGTCCAGGCTCTTGCCCATGCCGATGATAGCGCTGATCAGTTGTTCGTCCTGGCTATTGACCTTCAGGCCGTGAACGAATGACTGGTCGATTTTCAGCACATCGATGGGAAAACGGCGCAGATAACTCAGGCTGGAGTAACCCGTACCGAAATCATCCAGGGCCAGCCGCACGCCCATCGCCTTGATTCTGTTAAGGATATCGACAGTCTCGTCGACATTCTGCATCAGCACGCTTTCGGTGATCTCCAGTTCCAACTGTGTCGGCGGCAGACCGGTTTGCTTGAGGAGGGTGGCAAGATTGTCGACAAAATCCCGCTGGCGAAAGTCGATGGCCGAGATGTTCACCGATATGCACAGCGGCGCCAGCCCCATGGCGCGCCAGGCTTGCGCCTGTTCACAGGCCTGGCGCAGTACCCATTGGGTCAGGCGCACAATCAAGCCACTGTCTTCGGCGACCGGGATGAAGTCGGCCGGGCTGACCCAGCCCGAGCGCGGCTGGAACCAGCGAATCAGGGCTTCCGCACCGACGATTCGCCCGGATTTCAAGTCCAGCTTCGGCTGGTAGTGCAGTACAAACTCCTCGCGCTCGAGGGCCTGGCGTATCGCGCTTTCCAGGTTTTGTCGATGCTGGGCGCGGTGGTTCATGTCATCGGTGTAAAAACTGAAACGGTCGGAACCCCGCTCTTTACTGGTGTGCATGGCGGTTTCGGCGTGTTTGATCAACTCCACCGCCGTGCCACTGTCATTGGGGTAAATACTGATGCCCAGGCTGGCGGTGATGCTCAGGTCATGCCCTGCGACATGGCGGGTAGCGCTGACGGCATTAAGTATTTTTTGAGCAACGTGCTGGGATTGTTGGGGATGCTGCACATCCTGCAGCAGGATCACGAATTCGTCGGAACCGTAGCGAAATACCGAGTCCGATTCACGCACTGCCTCCACCAGGCTTTGGCTGACCTGCTGGAGCACCTCGTCGCCCACCGGATAGCCCAAGGCATTGTTGATACGCTTGAAACGGTCCAGCCCGATGAATACCACCGCCAACTGGGTGTCATGCCGTCGGCCCAGGGCAATTGCCTGGGTCAGCCGGTCGCCGAGCAGCGTGCTGTTGGGCAGTTCTGTCAACGCGTCATACTGGAGCAGGTGCGAGACCTTGAGCAGCTCCTGCACGCGCTCTTCGATGGTTCGTTCCAGGCCAATCACTTTGAGCGCGATGTCCTGGGCGAGCTGCCATTTCCAGGTCAGGGCGCTGGCCATCTGGCGAATTTCCAGGTGATCGAAGGGCTTTTTCAGGATCAGCAGTTGGTCGTTGTATTTGAGCCGCGCTTCGATGGCCTCGAAGGAGTAATCGGAGTAAGCCGTGCACAGCGCGATCTGCAGGCGGGGATCGACCTCCCACAACTGTTCGATGGTTTGCAGGCCGTCCCAGCCAGGTGGCATGCGCATGTCGATGAAGGCCAGGGCATACGGTGCCTGGTCGGCCAGCGCCTTGTTCACTAGGGCCAAGGCTTCCTGGCCCTGGTAGGCGGAGTCCAGCTCGTAGGCCTGGCGCGCTTTGGCGGTGGTGCCGAACAGGGTTTCTTCCAGGCTCTCCAGCGACGGTTTGCCATTGGGATCGGCGCAGAGGATCTTGCGAAAGTCCTGGTGGATCGAGGCCGTGTCATCGACGATCAGAATGCGCCGGTTGGCCCGTGCCGAGTCCGCACTCATGGGGTGCTCCGTACCGATAAAAGGTCCGACGGCATAACGACTCCTTCCCTGATTCCACTGCTGAGGCGGATACAGCCTAATGTGACAGCATAGTCGAGCGGCCTTGATATCGGGGGCCAGTTGGCGTCAAATCGACCCCGCGCGTTGAGCAAGGGAAGACAGCTTGGCACAGAGGTTGAATTTAGCTCGATTTGGTTTAATTTGAAGGCGCAGCAGGCATGGATGAACATACCGCGACAAGACCCACCGTTTTGCTGGTCGACGATGAAGAGTCGATCCTCAACAGCCTGCGCCGCTTGCTGCGCGGCCAGCCCTTTGATGTGGTGCTGGCCGGTAGTGGCGCCCAGGCGCTGGAAATCATGGCGGCGCAGCCCGTCGACCTGATCATGAGCGATGCGCGCATGCCGGGTATGGACGGGGCGCAGTTACTGGCCGAAGTCCATCGCCTGTACCCCACCACCAGCCGCATCCTGCTGACCGGTTATGCCGACTTGCCGACGATCATCAAGGCGATCAACGAAGGGCAGATCCACCGCTACATCGGCAAGCCCTGGAATGACGACGAACTCAAGTTGATCCTGCAGCAGGCCCTTGAGCACCAACGGCTTGAACGCCTGACCCGGGTGCAGAACGATCAGCTCAAGGTATTGAATGCCACTCTGGAAAAACGCGTGGTGGCGCGCACCTCCGAGTTGCAGCAAACCGCCGACATGCTCGACCTGGCCTACGAAGAACTCAAACGCAGCTACGTGACAGGCACTGAAGTCTTCTCGTTGCTGGCCAACCTGCGCCTGCCCAAGAACAAGCAGACCAACCGCCAATTGATCGAGTTGGTCCGCGTCTATTGCGCTGCCCAGTCCATGGACGAAGCCGCTACGCGCGACCTGACCATGGCGGCCGCGCTCTACAACATCGGCAAGCTCAGTTGGAGCGACAGCCTGTTGGTTGCCGCCGCCGATAAGTTGCACAGCAGTGACCGTGAACAATACCGAGGCTATCCGAGCCAGAGCGAATCCCTGCTGATGACCCTGGAACCGATGAAGGACGCGGCGCGGATCATCCGTCATCACCAGGAACGCTGGGATGGCAGCGGTTTTCCCGATCACCTCAAGGGCGATGCGATACCCTTCGGTTCGCGACTGCTGAAGTTGGCGGTGGACTTTATCGAACTGCAAAAAGGCCTGATCCTTGAGCGGCAGATGAACAGCGACGAGGCTTTGCTGTACATCCGAAAGTACGCCGGGCGCCTCTATGATCCAGAGCTGGTCGAAGACTTTGTCCAGGCCTGCGCCGCGTTTCTCAGTGATGTGACGCTGGGTGATCCCTCGGTCAAGGCCCTGACCACCCGTGAACTGGAAGCCGGCATGGTCCTGGCGCGCAATCTCAACGCCGATAACGGCATGCTGCTGCTCAACGCCGGCAAAGTGCTGAACCTGCCGTTGGTGGACAAGCTGATTGCGTTCGAGTCGATGGAGGGCGCGAAATACACCATATTCATCAAACTACCCGAAGAGACAGCGAACCTTTCATGAGCATTTCCACTATTCGCATCGCCGCCGCCCTCCTGATCGGCAGCGACGGCCAGACCCTGCTGGTGCGCAAGCGCGGCACCCAGGCCTTCATGCAACCTGGCGGCAAGATCGATGCCGGCGAGCAGCCTGCCGAGGCCTTGGCCCGTGAGCTGCACGAAGAACTGAACCTGCGTATCGAGCCAAGCGCCGCCGTCTATCTCGGCAAGTTTTCCGCGCCTGCGGTCAACGAGCCGGGTTTTACCGTGGAAGCCGAGCTGTTCCAGGTGCAGATCGATGTAGCGGTCACGCCTGCCGCCGAGATTGAAGAAGTGCGCTGGATCGACCCTGCCGGTGACGGCGGCCTGCAACTGGCCCCGCTGACACGCGATCTGATCCTGCCGTTTTACCGCGCCTCGCTGACGGCATGATCATCCGCACGCTGGCGGCCGGCGACGCCGAAGCGTATCGGGCGTTGATGCTGGAGGCCTATGGCGCCTATCCCCAGGCCTTTACCTCCAGCGTGGCGGAGCGTGCGGCGATGCCACTGGGTTGGTGGGAAAAACGCTTGAGCAGCCCGTTGGATTGCTTGCTCGGTGCGTTTGACGGGGATGAGTTGGCCGGCATTGTCGGCCTTGCCTTCGAGCCACGAGAAAAAGCGCGGCACAAGGTGACCCTGTTCGGCATGTACGTGAATGCGGACCACCAACAAAAAGGCTTGGGCCGTCAGTTGGTGGAAGCGGCACTCGACGAAGCGCGCACACAGCCGCGCCTCAAAGTGATCCAGCTGACGGTCACCGCCGGCAATGAAGCCGCGTTTGCCCTGTACCAGCGCTGCGGCTTCATCCAGTACGGCCTGGAGCCGCTGGCGGTGCGAGTCGGTGTGGATTACTTCGATAAGATCCACATGTGGCGCGAGGTTGCGGTTTAGCGCACCGCGCTGACCCCATCCAAGGTGGAAAACGACGTGTCCTTGGCCGTCAGCAGGAAGTCACGCATGTAGGGCGCATCCAGCATGTCCGCACGGATTCCCGCATATAGCGTGGCAAACAAACCTTTTTCACCCAGGCGCTTGGCCTTCACGTAGCCACGCGAGCTGTACTCATGCAGCGCCCAATGGGGCATGCCGCACACGCCACGGCCGCTGGCCACCAGTTGCATCATCATCACCGAAAGCTCGGACGTGCGCACCTGAGCCGGTTCCACATCGGCGGGTTCGAGAAAGCGGGTGAAAATGTCCAGGCGGTCGCGTTCCACCGGGTAGGTGATCAGGGTTTCGGTCAGCAAGTCATCCGGCACGATGTACGCCTTGTTCGCCAGCGCATGCTGGTTGGCGACCGCGAGCATGGCTTCGTAGGTGAACAGCGGTACATAGGTGATGCCTGGCAGTTCCAGCGGGTCAGAGGTCACCACCAGGTCCAGGTCGCCACGGGCTAGCGCTGGTAGCGGGGCGAAGGCGAAACCGGAGGCCAGGTCCAGTTCGACTTCCGGCCAGGCATCGCGGAACTGGTCGATGGTCGGCATCAGCCACTGGAAGCAGCTATGGCATTCGATCGCCATGTGCAAACGCCCGGCAGTGCCGCCGGCCAACCTTGCAATGTCGCGCTCGGCGCCGCGCAGCAGCGGCAGGGTGGCGTCGGCCAGTTGCAACAGGCGCAGGCCGGCACTGGTGAAGCGCAGCGGCTTGGTCTTGCGCACGAACAACGGCATGCCCAAGCGCTCTTCCAGCTCTTTGAACTGGTGCGACAGGGCCGACTGCGTCAAATGCAGGCGCTCGGCGGCTTCGACCAGGCTGTCGGCTTCGCGCAGGGCGTGCAGGGTCTTGAGGTGACGGATCTCGAGCACGGGCTCTCCATGAATACAATTTGTGACGGATTCGAATGGCGTGAGTTTGTCTCATGTTGGCATGCCTGTCGATAAGGAGGTCGACAATGACCGCTGAGCACTCTTCATCAAACTGTCATGCAACTGTGGCAGCGCGCTTGAACAAACTTCATCAGACTCGCGCTCTACTGGGGTTCTGCGTTTCGGTGTTTTTCATGCGCGTGTTGTTTTTACTGGCCGCTCTGTTGTTCGGCCTGCCGTCCTTTGCGGCTTCTCGATGTGACGTCAATGTCCCGACCCAAACGGTCGACCTGGCTCAGGTAAGCATTGCCTACCAGAGCATCGGCCGTGCGTCTGATCCTGCGTTGCTGCTGGTGATGGGCCTGGGCGGGCAATTGATCCACTGGCCGGATGAAGTGGTGGTCGCCCTGTGCCAACAGGGTTTCCGGGTGATCCGTTACGACAACCGTGACGTCGGCCTGTCCACCTGGCGCCAGGCGCCTGCCAACGCCAACCTGACTTTTGAAGTGCTGCGCTACAAGCTCGGCCTGCCGGTGGCGGCGCCCTACACGCTGACCGACATGGCCGACGACGCCATCGGCTTGATGGACGCGTTGCAGATCCAGCAATTTCACGTGCTGGGCGCGAGCATGGGCGGCATGATCGCCCAGCACCTGGCGGCGATGGCGCCGCAGCGGGTCGAGAGCCTTACGCTGATCATGACCAGCTCCGGTGCCGAAGGCTTGCCGGCGCCGAATGCGGCGTTGGTACAACTGCTGTCACGGCGCAGCGCACCGAACCGTGAAGTGGCCCTGGAGCAGCAAGCCGATTTGCTGGCGGCCCTGGGCAGCCCGAATGTGACGGATGATCGCCAGGCGCTGTTGCACCAGGCGGCGCTGTCCTACGACCGCGCCTTCAACCCGGACGGCGTGAAGCGCCAGATCATGGCGATCCTCGCCGAACCCAGCCGTGTGCCCTTGCTCAACCAACTGCGCGTGCCAACTCTGGTGGTGCACGGCACCGCCGACCCGCTGTTGCCGGTCATGCACGGCGTACACTTGGCGGCGCATATCCAGGGCAGCCAGTTGAAACTGATCCCCGGCATGGCCCATCGTTTCCAGGAAGCGTTCAAGGCGCCGCTGTTGACGGCCGTGCTGCCGTACCTGCAAGCCCATCGTGAAGACACGGCGCACTGGGCGCAGATTGACCCGGGCGAGCCTTCGAAGGTGTTGTGACATTGGTGTATCGTGCAACCTTTGTGGCCCATTTGCGCCTGCGAGGTTGCCTGTCATGAGTACTCCCCTGAAAATCGATTTCGTCAGCGACGTGTCCTGCCCCTGGTGCATCATCGGCCTGCGCGGCCTGACCGAAGCCCTCGACCAGCTTGGCGCCGAGGTGCAGGCCGAGATCCATTTTCAACCGTTCGAACTGAACCCGAACATGCCTGCCATCGGTCAGAACATCGTCGAGCACATCACCGAGAAATACGGCTCCACCGCTGAAGAATCCCAGGCCAACCGTGCGCGCATCCGCGACATGGGCGCCGAGCTGGGCTTTGCCTTTCGCACCGATGGCCAGAGCCGCATCTACAACACCTTCGACGCACACCGCCTGCTGCATTGGGCCGGTCTGGAAGGCTTGCAGTACAACCTCAAGGAAGCGCTGTTCAAGGCTTACTTCACCGATGGGCAGGACCCGTCCGACCATGCCACCCTGGCGATCATCGCCGAAAGCGTCGGCCTGGATATCCAGCGTGCGGCGGAGATTCTCGCCTCCGATGAATACGCCGCTGAAGTACGCGAGCAAGAGCAGCTGTGGATCTCCCGTGGCGTGACCTCGGTGCCGACCATCGTGTTCAACGATCAGTACGCCGTCAGCGGCGGTCAGCCGGCGGAAGCCTTTGTAGGGGCGATCCGCCAGATCATCAACGAAGCGAAAAACTAAAGCCGATCACGCTCCCACATTGGTCAGTCACCGTCTTCAAGAGTTGTGCTGGCCCGTCCCTTGCATTGACCCCCTAAAGCCTTAGGGGACACTGCCTTGAACATTCTTGACCTCGACCACAGCCTCACCGGCCAGGCACCGATTGCCCGGCGTCTGGCCAGCGGCCGTGCCACGCGTATCGACCTGCTGGACCTGGGCCCCAAGCTGCGCCTGTGGTCCACCGAAAAAACCTGGAAACGCTTCGCCGAACGCCTGGCCCAACGGCCCCGGCCCACCGATGCGCGGCCGGAAATCCTGTTTGTCGGCTCCGGCGACTATCATCACCTCACCCCGGCCTTTCTCGCCGATCTGAAAGAGCCCATCAGCCTGATCCACTTCGACAACCACCCCGACTGGGTACGCTTTGCGCCCAAGCGCCACTGTGGTTCGTGGGTCAACCGCGCGCTAAAGATACCGGCGATCAAGCGCATCGTCACCCTCGGCCCGTGCAGCGACGACCTGCACAACCCGCAACTGCGCGGCGGTAACCTCGGCGCTCTCAAGCGCGGGCACTTGCAGTTGTTTCCCTGGCAGCATCCGCCGTCGAAAGTCTGGGGCCGGGTAGGGGATGGCGCCGGTCACCAGCAGCAGGAAAACCACCTGTATTGGCGCAACCTGGCCGAGCTGGACTGGGCGGCCTTCCTGGAGCAGATGATCACCAGCCTGCCCACCGAAGCGATCTGGATCACTATCGACAAAGACGTGCTCGCCAGCGAAGACGCGGCCACCAACTGGGACCAGGGCGGCATGCGCCTAACCCATCTGCTGCAAGCCTTGCGAGCCTTGGCAGCGCGTAAACGCATCATCGGCATCGACGTGTGCGGCGAGTTCGCCACGCCAGCCTTCAGCAACGCGTTCAAGCGTTGGGAGGCTAAATCCGACCAGCCGCCGCCCGAGCGCTGGAGCGCCGAAGATCTGCAGCGCAACGCCGCCACCAATGAAGCCCTGATAGATCTGTTTGAGGAGCTGTTCCCGTGACGTTGACCGTGGTGTTGCTGGTGGCGTTTTCCATCGTGCTCGATGTGATCGGCCAGTTGTGTTTCAAGATCGGCCTCGACCGTTTGCCTGAACTGGACGGCGGTTTTCGCCTGAATGCGTTCTGGGGCCAGGTGTTCAATGCGCCGTTGTTGTGGGCCGGGATCGGCGCCTATGCCGTCGAGTTCTTCGTGTGGCTCGAAGCATTGTCCCGTGCGCCGTTGAGCCTACTGTTTCCGGCTGCCGCGCTGGCCTATTGCGGCGTGGTGCTGGCGGGCAAGGTGGTGCTGGGCGAAACCGTCAGCCGCCGCCGTTGGTTGGGCACGCTGGTGATTACTTTAGGCGTGATGTTGGTAGCGATTGCGGGGAGTCAGGCATGAGTACGCAGATTATGAATAACGGATGGTTGCACGGGCGCCTCGGCACGGTGATGCTGTGGGCCTTGTTGATCTGTACCGAAAGCGCCGGCCAACTGTTTACCAAAGTGGCCGGGGATCAACTGGGGCAGATGGATTTGAGCTGGCAGTGGCTGGCGGACGTGGCGCGTAACCCTGGGATTCTGGCGGCTATCGCCAGCTACATCGGCGCGTTTTTCGTGTGGATGCTGATCCTGCGGCGCAGTAGCCTGTCCCTGGCGTTTCCGCTGAGTTCACTGGTGTTTGTGGTGGTGTTGCTGGGGTCGTGGCTGGGGCTGGGGGAACATATCAGCCCGCTGCACTGGGTGGGGGTGGCGGTGATTATCGCCGGCATCGCCCTGCTGGCCGAAGGCGAAGAAAACTGATCACGTTGGCCTGGTTTGATTTTTGTGGTGAGCGAGCTTGCCTCGCGCAGGGCAAGCCTGCTCACCACAGGGGTTAGTGGCGAGTCAGGGTTTTCTGTGCGCCACCAGAAAGCCCAACCCGTGTGACACTGGAAGCTGCCTCACCCCTGCCGCACGCTGTTGCTCGGCAATTTCCCGATGAAACGCCTTTACCTTGGTCCAGTGCATCTTGGGCCGGTAGTGGTGCTCGGCGTGGTAGCCGTTGTTCATCCAGATCAGGTTGTACAGCACGCTGTAGGAGCTCACCCCCCAGGCAATCGGCAGGTCCGGGTTGCCGCCGAAATGTTCGTAGTAGCCGTTGAGCGATGACAGGCACTGGCCCAGGTACCAGAACGGCAACAGCCACAGCACCGCCTGCCAGTTGTAGAAGGCCAGGGCGATATAGAACGCCACCGTCATGCCGATCTCGACCTTGACCCAGCGCGCATCCGCCGGGCGCTTGCGCTTCATCTCGTCGTAGAACGGCTTGGGATCGTCGCGGAAAAAACTCAGGAAAGTGTAAGCCCACGGGTTTTCCGGCTGGCCATAGTGGCCGCGCTGGTAGATCGACAGCGGGTCGATGGTTTTACCGTCCGGGCCCGGCAGGTCCGCGTTGCCACGGTGATGGCGGTTATGGATGTCGCGGTAGAGCGTCTGGGAAAAGCCGATGGTCACTGACAGCAGCAAATCGAACGCCCGGTTCATCGCACGATGGCTGAAGTAGGCGTTGTGGATCTGGTTGTGGGAGATGCTGTTGATGCTCCACGACAGGCTGATCGCATAGACCAGCGCCAGGGGCACGAGCGCCCACCAGCTCAGGCTGTGGAACGCGGTGACCAGCCAGATGACAAAGGCGAAATGCGCCAGGCCCAGGGCAATGGGGATCAGGTCCCACAGCGAATGATGCAACAGGCGGTAAGCGGGGCGAGCCATGAAGAGTGTCCTGGAAAAATGGATTCCAGAGCCTCATTGCAAACCCCAGACCAACCTAATCGAACTTGTAGCTGATGGCTGTTTGCACCTGGCCCTGGTTCACTTCGCCGGTCTGCCGGACGATGCTGCTGTCGGCCGCCGAGCCCACCAGGTGAACCCAACTGGCGCTGGTCAGCAATGACCATTTAGCCGCCAGGGGAAACTCGAAACTCTGGGTCAGCGTCAGGTTCTGGAAGCCGCCGCTGGCGTTGTAGGGGCGAAAGCCCGTGGCAGCGGCCTCGTTGTCGTCTACGCCGAAAAACGTGTTGGTCTGGCGCGCATCTGCGAAATGCGCGACCAGGCCGCTGCTGCCGATGATCCCGCCACCCAGGGGATAGCCCAGTTCGCCGCCGACTTTGCCCAGGATACCGCTCTGTGAATGCCCACCGCCCACGGCTTGACCCAGTTGCGCGTAGACCCGCCAGAAATCAGCCGGGGCGTATTGGATGAAACCACCGACTTCCGCCATGTCCGACACATTGCGCAGGCCCTGGAGATCGCCATTGGACGTGCGCCCCGACAGGTAATTGATATAGGGGCCGGCGGTCAGGCCTTGGGTGCTGAGCGCGCTCCAGGTCAAGCCGTCATCGGTGCTCAGGCTGACATCGCCCCAGTCCAGGTCGAAATAGGGAACGGGCCGCGTTTCGTAGCGGCTGCCGGTAGGGTCATGAGGTTGGTAGCTGACGCCCGCGCCCACTTCACCGGTGATGCCCTCGGCCACGGCAGCGTTTGAATAGCTCCACAGGCCAAGCAAACCGGCGAATGCAGCGCATGTGATCCTCAACATGGTCACAGTTCCTTGATTGAATATGCGCGCATGAACGCGCAAAGCATCCTTTCCACGCAAGCACTCATCTTGTTTGTAGCAAGCTACAAAAATTGTAGCTCCTGCGACACAAATCGCCGGCCATGCCAGGCAAAGGCCCAGCCCCGCTGGGCGGTGGCCAGTTGGCACACTCCCTGCTCTACACCTTGTTGCAAGCGCACACAGCGCGCTCCTCCAAGGTAAACAACGATGATCCAGTGGCATATCGTGTGTGACTTCGACGGGACCATTACCCCCACCGATGTCATCGACAACGTCCTCCAACGCTTCGCCGGCCCCGAGTGGGAAACCATCGAACAGGAATGGCTGGATGGGCATATCGGTTCACGCGAATGCCTGAGCCGCCAACTGGCGCTGATCAAGGCGACTCCCTCCGAATTGCTGGCGTATTTCGACAGCGTCGAGATCGACCCGGACTTCCCGGACTTCGTCGATCACGTAATCGGCCTGGGCGCTTCCATCGAAGTGGTCAGCGACGGCATCGAGCAGGGCATCGCGCGGATCCTTTCACGCAACTACGTGACCTTGCTGCCGATCCTCGCCAACCGCCTGCGCCAGGTCGACCAGAACAGCTGGCGCATCGATTTTCCGTACTCCAGTGATGCCTGCCGTGCCGCCTCCGGCAACTGCAAGTGCAAGTCCACGCCGCGCAACAAGCGCGTGCTGGTGATCGGCGACGGCAAGTCCGACATGTGCGTGGCTTCCACCGCTGACTTCGTGTTCGCCAAAGGCAGCCTCGCCAAGTACTGCGAAGCCAACAACATTCCTCACGCACGCTTCGACACCTTTGCCGAACTGCCTGCGCTGCTGGCCCGACTGCCGCAAGGCATCGCCGCCAACGCCACCTCCTTTACTGCTACTGACAACCAGGAACTCTTCCACCATGTCTGATATCCGTATCGCTACCGCCGAAGACCAGATTCTTCTGGATAAAGAAGCCAAATACTGCTCCTACGGCGACACCGTCCACTACATCGAGCCGCCGCGCATTTTCAGCCGTTGCGAAGGCTCCTACGTGTGGGACACCGAAGACCAGGCCTACCTCGACCTGCAGATGTGGTACTCGGCGGTCAACTTCGGCTACGCCAACCCGCGCCTGAACAATGCACTGAAACAGCAGATCGACACGCTGCCGCAAATCGCCAGCCAGTACCTGCACAAAGGCAAGATCGAGCTGTCCGAAATGATCGCGGTCGACGCCAAGAAGAAATTCGGCCTCGACGGTCGCGTGCACTTCAACGTCGGCGGTTCGCAGTCCATCGAAGACTCCCTGAAGGTCGTGCGTAACGCCACCAATGGCAAGAGCCTGATGTTCGCTTTCGAAGGCGGCTACCACGGGCGTACCCTCGGCGCTTCGTCGATCACCTCCAGTTACCGCTACCGTCGCCGCTACGGCCACTTCGGCGAGCGCGCGCAGTTCATCCCGTTCCCGTATCACTTCCGTGGCCCTAAAGGCATGACCAAGGAAGAGTACGGCAGCCACTGCGTGCAGCAATTCGCCCGCCTGTTCGAGACCGAGTACAACGGCGTGTGGGACCCGAAAGTCGGTTCCAGCGAATACGCCGCGTTCTACGTCGAGCCGATCCAGGGCACCGGCGGCTATGTGATCCCGCCGATGAACTTCTACCGTGAGTTGAAGCACGTACTGGATCAGCACGGCATCCTGATGGTCTCCGACGAAATCCAGATGGGTTTCTACCGAACCGGCAAACTGTGGTCGATCGAACACTTCGACGTGCAACCGGACGTGATCGTCTTTGGCAAGGCGCTGACCAACGGCCTCAACCCACTGGGCGGCATCTGGGCCCGTGAAGAGTTGATCAACCCGAAGATCTTCCCGCCAGGCTCGACTCACTCCACCTTCGCCTCCAACCCGTTGGGCACGGCGGTGGGCCTGGAAATGTTCAAGATGACCAACGAAGTCGACTACGGCGCGATGGTCATGGCCAAGGGCAAGTTCTTCCTCGAAGGCCTGCAAGACCTGCAGAAACGTTTCCCGATCATCGGCGACGTCGACGGCCTGGGGCTGGCCCTGCGCTGCGAAATCTGCGGCCCGGATGGTTTCACGCCGGACAAGGCGACCCTGGACTACATGGTTGAAGAAGGCATGAAGGGCGACATGGTGGTGGACGGCCAGAAACTCGGGCTGATCCTCGACGTGGGTGGTTACTACAAGAACGTGATCACCCTGGCACCGTCCCTGGAAATCAGCTACCCGGAAATCGAACTGGGCCTGAAGCTGCTTGAGCAACTGCTGGTGCGAGCGACCAACCGGTGAAAACAGCAGAGATCGACCTCGGTGAAGGTACTGCCGGTTTCGTTCTCGGTGATGGTCCGGTCGGGATCCTGTTGATCCACGGCCTGACCGGCACCCCGACGGAATTGCGCCAGGTTGCCAAGGGCCTGGCGAAGGTGGGCAATTGCACGGTGTACGTGCCCACCCTGGCCGGGCACTGCGGTGATAACAGCGACCTGCAGGCCACTGGCTGGCGTGACTGGTACGAAGGCGTGCGCAAGACCTTCGTCGGTGTGAAACAGCGCCACGAACAGGTGTTCGTCGGTGGCTTGTCCATGGGCGCGGTGATGTCGATGTACCTGGCGTCGGAGCATCCGGACCAGGTCGCCGGGTTATTGATGTACTCCACCACGCTCAAGTACGACGGTTGGAGCATCAACAAAATGGCGTTCATCACGCCGCTGCTGATCCGCATTCCTTTTGGCGTGCGCCTGTTTCGGTTTACCGAAAAACCACCTTACGGCATCAAGAACGAACGCCTGCGCGCCATCGTTGAACGACAGATGAAAGAAGGTGAGAGCAGCGAAGCGGGCTTGTTGACGATGGAAGGCGTGACCGTACGCGAATTGCACTGGATGAACGCCGAGGTCAAAAAACGCATGCCGTCGATCAAGGTGCCGGCGCTGGTGTTGCACTCCATTGAGGACGACATCACCAGCCGTTGGAACGCTGACTATGTGGAACGCCACCTCGGTGGCCCGGTGACCAAGATCCTGCTGGATAACTGCTACCACATGATCACCGTCGATTTGCAATACCGCCGGGTGATCGAGTTGAGTGCAGCGTTCATCAACGAGCGAGCTCTATGTAGTGAGCGGGCTTGTCGGGTCGCCGCATCGCCCGCGCTGGGTGGCGAAGCCGCCCTAAAAACTGCAATTGCGGTTTAACTGGAAAAACTCAGCTCCGGAAATGGGGCGGCTTCGCCCCCCAGCGCGGGCGGTGCGACGATTCGACAAGCCCGCTCACTATAGAAATAAGGGACCGATGTGATTACCGCCCAAGCGTTCCCGACCATCCGGGCCCTCCAGCGCAGTGCCTGGAACGACTGTTTCCCGGGAGCCCTGGAGGACTGGGACTATTACGTCGCCGTGGAAAACGCCGCCATCAATGATTTCCAGTGGCGTTACCTGGCGGTTTACGAAGATGGAACGCTGGTGGCTGTGGCCGCGGCGTTCATCACCCATTATCGCCTCGACACCACGGTGTCGGGCGCCGGCAAGCGCTTGACCGAGCGTGTGGAGCGACTGTGGCCGGGGCTTTTGCAACTGGGGCTGTATGCCCTCGGCTCGCCGGTGGCCGAACGCTGCGACGTCGGCTTTGCCAGCGGCGTGGCGGATGTGCGCCGCCCGCTGCTGCTCAAGCATCTGTTGGAAGCTGCGCGCCAGGATGCCGATGACTTTGGTATCGGCTTGGTGGCGGTCAAGGATGCGCCGAGCAAAGATCCGCATTGGCTCGAGAGTTGCCGCGCAGCGGGCTTCCAGAGCATGCCGAGCTTGCCCACGGGCGTGTTGCCGCTGCCCTACGGCTCGGTGGACGCCTACCTGGGCTCCCTGGGAAAATCCACGCGTAAGGACCTGCGCCGCAAACTGCGCGCGCCCGGGCCACGGGTGGAGTGGCGGCGCACTATCGACGACGTGCTGCCCGAGGTCATGCGCCTGTACGAAGCCACGCTCACGCGTGCCGAGCTGCAGTTCGAGCGGCTGCCCGCCGGCTACTTCACCGGAGTGCTGGAACGGCTTGATGAGCGGGCGGTCTGTGTTCTTTACTGGGTGGACGAGCAACTGGTGGCGTTCAACCTGATCCTGGTGGACGAACACCGGCTGGTGGACAAGTTTTTCGGGCATGACGTGGCGTTCACCCGCGACTACAACCTGTACTTCCGTAGCTGGCTGACCAATGTGGACTACTGTATTCAACACAATATTGCCGTGTATGAGTGCGGCCAGGCCGGGTATGCCAGTAAGCTGCGCCTGGGCTGCGAGTTCCAGGGCAACAGCGTGTTTTTCCGCCACCGCAACCGGCTGGTCAACGGCCTGCTCAAGCTTGTAAAACTGTTTATTCGACCGGATCGTTCCGACCCTGCCATGGCTGCTGCGATAAGCGAAACCTGATGATCACCAAGACCCGCCAGAAAGCCCGCCCCTTTGCCATTTCGCGCTGGAGCGTCCAGCGCAAGCTGGTGCTGGCGTTCTGGTTGGTCAGCGTGATTCCCACCATGATCGCCGCCGAACTGGCGGCAACCACGCTTTCGCAGATCTTCGACAGCAACGTGCGCATCTGGCTGCAGGAGTCGACCAAGATCGTCAAGGACGAGATTGGCGACATCCTTCACGACAACGCGCGCATGGCCAAGTTGTTCCTGCGCTACACCAGCCCGCCCTCCAGCCGGCAGGCGGCCAAGCACGACCGGCTGACTGCCGACATTGCAGATGCCACGGACATCGACGTGGTCGCACTGATCCGCGTCAGCGACCACAAGCTGGTGTTCAGCACCGCCTCCGACGACATCGTCAAACAGATCAGCCTGACCAGCAACGCGGTGTTGCAGACCGTGCAGGTGGCCGGGGTGAGCACCGGGATCGTGGTGTCCACCTTCGAGACCACCCAGGACGGCGTCGATTACCTGCTGCTGGTGGCCACGTACCTGGACAGCAGTTTCCTCACCAGCGTGGCCGATGTACATTCCCTCGACCTGCGCCTGTACCTGGCCAACCCCGATGGGTTCTCCGAAATATTCTCCACCCAGCGCTTCGAGGATCACCCCTCGCGCATCCCCAAGAACGTCGAAACTGCGATGCGCAGCACCAAGCAGCCCAGCGAGCAGTTCACTAATAACTACAGTGGGTTGTACTGGCCGATCTTCAACGACGCCGGCGACTTGCAGGGCGTGATTTTCAGCGGCCTGCTGCGCCACACCAGCCTGGTGGGGCTGGTGAACCAGAGCAATCTGTTCGTGCTGATCTTCCTGCTCAGCTCGGCATTGTCGCTGGCGGCGGGGGTGTTAGTGTCGCGGCGCCTGACCAAGCCGCTGCGAGACCTTTCCCAAGGCGTGAGCGCGGTGATCTCCGGCGATTACGCGCACCGCGTGGTGGTCAGTGGCGGCGACGAGTTGGCGCAGTTGAGCAGCACCTTCAACCATATGACCGAGCGCCTGGGCGAGTTGCATTACCTCGAAGCCCAGCTGCGCCGGCGTGATCGCCTGCATGCCCTAGGTGAAGTCGCCATGGGCCTGGCCCACGAGATCCGCAACCCGCTGGGCATCATCAAGACGGCCACACAGTTGCTGCACCGCCGCGCCGACCTGGCGGACACCGACAAGCGCCACCTGGAATACGTGATCAGTGAAGTCAGCCGCATCAACGACCTGATCACCGAGTTCCTCGACTTCGCCAAGCCCAACCCGCCGCTGCGCGTATTGCAGCCTGCGCGCCCGTTGGTGGAGGAAATCCTCGGTTTCTGCGCCCCGGAACTGGCCACCCATAACATCGACGCGCACATCGATGACCAGGCGCCGGGGGCGACGATCTACGCGGACGCCAAGCAGCTCAAGCAAGCGTGCCTCAACCTGATTCTCAACGCCATCGACGCGATGCCTGAAGGCGGGCGCCTGACCCTGGGTATTCGCACGGAAGGCGAGAACACGCTGATCAGCATCGCCGACACCGGCCAGGGTATTCCGGCGGACATGATCGAGCGTATCTTCACGCCATTCGTCACCACCAAGGCGTCGGGCACCGGCTTGGGCCTGGCCAAAGTCTATTCGATCATGGAAAGTCACGACGGCAGCATCGAATGTGCCAGTGAGAAAGATGCCGGCGCCACCTTCAGCCTGTACATTCCGGCGAGTGGCGAAGACGACGAGGACAGTCATGACGCATAACATTCTGGTAGTCGACGACGAACCCAAGCTCTGCGACCTGCTGGCGTCGGCCCTGGGCCAGAACGATGTGCAGGTGTTTATCGCCGGCAACGGCCTGCACGCGCTCAAGGTGCTGGAGCAGGAAGACATCGACCTGGTGATCAGCGACTGGCGCATGCCTGGCATGGACGGGCCGGCGCTGCTGGCCGAGATCAAGGTGCGCTACCCCCATGTGCCGGTGATCGTGATGACCGCCTACAGCACGGTGAAAAACGCCGTGCAGTCGATGCGCAACGGCGCCTACGACTACATCGCCAAGCCGTTTGATATCGACGAGCTGGACATCACGGTGGCCAAGGCCCTGCAATTTCGCGACATCATGCGCGACAACGCGCGCATGCGTGCCGAGCTGGACGAACACGCCCAGTTCGACAGCCTGGTGGGCGACAGCCCGGCGTTTCGCAAAGTTCTGCAAGCGGTGGACTCGGTGCGCGACAGCAGCGCTACTATCCTGCTGACCGGCGAGAGCGGCACCGGCAAGGAAATGGTCGCCCGTGCCATCCACAAGCATGGCAGCCGCGCCGACAAACCCTTCGTGGCGGTCAATTGTGCGGCGATCCCGGAAGGGTTGCTGGAAAGCGAAATGTTCGGCCATCGCAAAGGCGCGTTTACCGGCGCCGTGGCGGACCGGGTAGGGCGCTTCCAGCAGGCGGACAAGGGCACGCTGTTTCTCGATGAAGTAGGTGATATGCCGCTGGCGTTGCAGGCCAAGATCCTGCGGGCGTTGCAGGAACGGGTGATCGAACCGGTGGGCGATCCCCGTGAACGCAAAGTGGACGTGCGGGTGATCGCCGCCACCAACAAGAACCTGCTGGATGCAGTCGCCAACAAGGAATTTCGCGAAGACCTGTACTACCGCCTCAACGTGTTCCCGATTCCCCTGCCGGCCTTGCGCGAACGGGTGGAAGACATCGCACCATTGGCCCGTCACTTCGCCCAGACACTCAGCGCCACGGCCGGCAAGCGTATCACTGGCTTCAGCCCTGAGGCGTTGCAGGCAATGGCGGCGTATCACTGGCCGGGCAACATCCGGGAACTGCAGAACTGCGTAGAACGCGCGACCATCGTGGCGGCGTCGCCGGTGATCGAGGACATCGACTTGCCGGGTTACCTGTTTGCGTCCAAGCCGAGTGAAGGCGATGTCACGGCGATCCTCAGCGACGGGCCGGGTATTCCCCAGGACCTTGATGCGGCGCTGGCGGAGGTGGAGAAGGCCTACATACTCGCGGCGTTGCAGGAGAGCAACGGCGTGCAGGCTGCGGCGGCAGCGAAGATCGGGATATCGGAGCGCAGTTTCTGGTATCGCCTGAAGAAGCTGGGCATTCAGGTCGACAAGATCGTCCGCTGATACCCTGAGGTTCAAATGTGGGAGCGTGTTGGGTCAGGCGTGAACGCGGACCCAGATGCTGACCAATATCGTCGCGGCCATCAACCACGCCACCGCCGCCACGGCCAGTGACGCTTCCAGCCGCATCCGATCCACCATCACATACAAGGTCGCCAGGTACACAAAGTACGGAATGATCGACCACATTCCGAACAGGATCGTGGTCTTCAAGTCGTCCACCGAACGGCCCTTACCGACGATGTAGTGGGCGATCAAGGCAAAGGTCGGAAACAGCGGCACCAGGCCTGCGATGTAGTAGTTCTTGGTCTTGGCCAGCGCCGCCAGAATCAACACCACGGCCGCGCCCAGGGCGGCCTTCAATACCAGATCCATCAGTGGCTCAACCCGTATTTTTTGACTTTGTCGAACAGCGTGGTCTTGGCCATCCCCAGTTCCTGGCTGGCCTGGGTCAGGTTGCCGCCGCTGCGTTGCAAGGCATCGTTGAGCAGGTTGCGCTCGAAGGCTTCTACCGCCTCGGTAAAGGCCAGGCCCTGGCTGCCGCTGCTGGAGCCGCTTTTCTTGAAGGCCGGCAGGCCCAAGGCGAAGCGTTCGGCGACATTGCGTAGTTCACGCACGTTGCCCGGCCAGTCGTGGCTCATGAGGCTCGACAGGGTCTGGTTGTCCAGCTCCGGCACACTGCGGTCAAAACGCAGCGACGACTGCTGCAGGAAGTGTTCGAACAGTTGCAGGATGTCTTCGCGGCGCTCGCGCAACGGTGGCAGTTCCAGCGTCACTACGTTGAGGCGATAGTACAGGTCGCTGCGGAACTGATTGGCACGGCTCAGTTCATCAAGGTCGGACTTGGTGGCGGCGATCACCCGGCAATCCACGGCCACGCTCTGGTTCGAACCCAGGCGCTCCAGAGTGCGCTCCTGCAGCACCCGCAACAGTTTGATCTGCAGGTTGATCGGCATGCTTTCCACTTCATCGAGGAACAACGTGCCTTCGTGGGCGTGTTCGATCTTGCCGATGCGACGCTTGCCGGCACCGGTAAAGGCGTTGGCTTCGTGGCCGAAAATCTCGCTTTCGAACAGGTTCTCCGGCAGGCCGCCGCAGTTCAGGGCGACGAACTGGTGGGCGTGGCGCCGGCTGAAATCATGCAGGCAGCGCGCAACCAGTTCTTTGCCGGTGCCGGTCTCGCCTTCGATCAGCACGTTGGCCGAGGTGTCGGCGACATTGGCGATCAGCTCGCGCAGGTTTTGCATGGCCGGTGAACGGCCGATGATGCGGCCTTCCAGCGAATCGCGCTCGGCCAATTGGCGGCGCAGCGACCAGACCTCCCGCGCCAGTCCGCGCTGTTCCAGGGCGCGACGCGCCACGTCGACCAGGCGTTCGGGGGAGAAGGGTTTTTCCATGAAGTCATAGGCGCCGTTGCGCATGGCGCCGACAGCCATGGAGATATCGCCATGCCCGGTGATCAGCACCACCGGCAGGCTTTTATCCAGGGCCTTGAGGCGGGTGAGCAACTCCAGGCCGTCAATGCCTGGCAAGCGGATGTCGCTGATCACGATGCCGGCGAAGTTCTCGCTGATGCGCTTCAACGCCTCTTCGGCGCTGCCCACGCCGACGCTGGGAATGTCTTCCAGGGCCAGCGCCTGCTGGCAGCCGAGCAGCACATGAGGATCGTCTTCGACGATCAGCACCGTGAGTTCGTCTTTAATGGCTTTAGCGTCTGTATTCATGTCGACTCAGCTTTTTGAGCGCCCGCCAACGGCAGGCACAAGACAAAGGCCGTTCCACCACTGGCCGGGTGCTCCACGGCAAGGTTGCCGCCGGTGGCCGCCGCGAGGCTGGCGGACAGCGTCAGGCCCAGGCCCAGGCCTTGCTCGCCGGGCTTGGTGGTGAAGAACGGTTCAAACAAATGCTTGCGCGCCTCGGCGTCTATACCGTGGCCATTATCGCGCACGTGCAGGCGATATTTGCCCTCGCTGCTGCTGCCTTCCAGCCAGAGCTCGGGCGCGGGCTGGGCCTGCATGGCGTCGAGGGCATTGCCGATCAGGTTGACCAGGATCTGCTCCAGGCGCGTCTGGTCGATTTGCAATTGGGCGTGGGAAAAGTCGCGGTGCAGGGTCAGTGGCAGGCTGTCCAGGCGTGCGCCGAGAACCTGGAACGCCGCGTCGACCGCTTTGGCCAGGCTGGCTTCGCCCTGGTCGTCGCCGCGCCGGGCGAAGGAACGCAGGCTGGCGGTGATGCGGCCCATGCGGTCGATCAGTTCGTTGATGGTCTTGAGGTTGGCGCTGGCGGTGTCCAGGGCGCCGCGCTCAAGGAAGCGCACGGTATTGCCGGACAAGGTGCGCAGCGCTGCCAGCGGCTGGTTCAATTCGTGGGCAATGCTGGTGGACATCTGGCCGATAGCGGCCAGTTTGCCGGCCTGAACCAGCTCATCCTGGGCGCGACGCAGCGTCTCTTCGGCCTGGCGTCGTTCGCGAATCTGGCCCTTGAGCCGTTCGTTGCTGGCGCGCAGGTCGGCGGTGCGTTCGGCAATTCGCCGTTCCAACTGGCTGTTGGCTTCCTGCAAGGCTTCACGGGCGGCGAGGCGGGTGGCGATGACCTTGCGCCGCTCATTCCAGGCGATCAGCAAAAATGCGACCAAGCCAAACGCAACGGCCACCAGAATGCCCTGGTTTATCGCAGCACGGCGCAGGTCGTTGAGCGGCGTGAGCAGGGTAAAATTCCACGGCGTGTCATTCAGCGGGCGGGTTTGCGCCAGGTAGCTGACTTCGTGCTCGTCGTTGACCACTTCACTGTTGGCCGGGAAGGTTAGTTTCTCGGTGCCTTCGTTGAGGCGCTCACGGGCCAGGGGTTCCAGCTCGTTCAACGTCGCCCAGTAATATTGCAGGCTGTGGGCCAGGCGTTCCTTGGTGTCATCGCTCAGCGGGCGCACGGCCTTGAGGCGGCGGGCCGGGTCGCTGGAAAGGATGATGATGCCGTTCTCGTCGCTCACAAAGGCTTCGAGGCGCGCGCGCTGCCAGCGCTCTTCGAGGGCTTCGAGGCGCACCTTGACCACGGCGACGCCGATGATCTTGCCGTGCTCTTCCAAGCCGTGCGCCAGATAGTAGCCGGGTTCGCCATTGGTGCTGCCGATGCCGTAGAAACGGCCAGGCTGGCCACGTACGGCGTTCTGGAAATAGGCGCGGAAGGACAGGTCTTCACCCTGGTAACTGTCGGCATCGCGCCAGTTACTGGTGGCCAGCACGCGGCCAGTGGTGTCCATCACGTAGATGGCCCGACTGCGACTGCGTCGGTTCAGGCCTTCGAGGTAATCGTTGACGGTCTTGCGGGTTTCCTGGTTCGGGTCGGCCAGCAGCGTGGAGACGCTGGACTCCAGTTCCAGCAGGCTGGGCAGGTAGGTGTATTTGCTCAGTTCGCTTTCGACGGTGCGGGCATGCAACTCCAGCTGGCGTTCGCCGGTGTCGCTGAGGGTGCGGATGCCATAGTACTCACTGATCCAGAAGCCGATATAACCCAGGCCGATCATCAGGGCGATGATCAACGGCGGCAGGAACAGTTGGCGGATCAGACGTGGTTTCACGGCAAGTGATGGCGGTGCGGCGCGAAATTGGTTGGGGTCGCATTTCATCACAGATGCCTTGGGTCAACCAGAGCTGCCAGCCTGTGCGGGCCAATGTGGGAGGGGGCAAGCCCCCTGCCACATTGGCCCGGTTTCCACAGTCGGCGCTATGTAGTGCTTAGTGCTGCAGGATTTTCTCAAGGAAGTGCTGCGCGCGTTCGGAGCGGGCGCTGATGTCGCCGAAGAATTCTTCTTTCGGGCAGTCTTCGATGATCTTGCCGGCGTCCATGAAGATCACGCGGTCGGCCACTTTGCGGGCGAAGCCCATTTCGTGGGTCACGCACATCATGGTCATGCCTTCGTGGGCCAGTTGCACCATCACGTCGAGTACTTCGTTGACCATTTCCGGGTCGAGGGCCGAGGTTGGTTCGTCGAACAGCATGACGATCGGGTCCATGGCCAGGGCGCGGGCAATCGCCACGCGTTGTTGCTGACCGCCGGAGAGTTGGCCAGGGTGCTTGTGGGCATGTGCCGACAGGCCGACGCGGTCGAGCAGTTGCAGGCCTTTCTTGGTGGCTTCTTCCTTGCTGCGGCCGAGCACCTTGATCTGCGCGATGGTCAGGTTCTCGGTGATGGTCAGGTGAGGGAACAGTTCGAAGTGCTGGAACACCATGCCCACGCGCGAACGCAGTTTCGGCAGGTTGGTCTTCGGGTCGGCGATGGAGGTGCCGTCGACCACGATGTCGCCCTTCTGGAACGGCTCCAGCGCGTTGACGCACTTGATCAGGGTGGATTTGCCCGAACCGGACGGCCCGCACACCACGATCACTTCGCCTTTTTTAACCTCAGTGCTGCAATCGGTCAGCACCTGGAAGTCGCCATACCACTTGTTGATGTTCTTGATAGAGATCATACGGCAAACCTTTTTTGCAGACGCTTGACCAGCAGCGAGGCGGAAAAGCTGATGATGAAGTAGACGACACCGGCAAAGATCAGGAACTCGTTGGAGCGGCCGATGATGTCGCCGTTGGAGCGGGCGGAGTTGAGGAAGTCCACCAGGCCCACGGTGTAGACCAGCGAGGTGTCCTGGAACAGGATGATCGACTGTTGCAGCAGCAACGGGGTCATCTTGCGGAACGCCTGGGGCAGGATGATCAGGCGCATGGTCTGGCCATAGGTCATGCCCATTGCCTGTGCCGCCGCCATCTGGCCTTTGGGGATCGACTGCACGCCGGCCCGTACGATTTCACAGAAGTACGCGGCTTCGAACATCATGAAGGCCACGACGCACGAGGTGAACGCACCGATCGGCGTGTCTTCGCCGGTGATCCAGCGCAACACGAACGGTACCGCCAGGTAGAACCAGGTGATCACCAGCAACAGCGGGATCGAGCGGAAGTAGTTCACATAAGCGCCGGCAACGCGCGACAGCAGTTTGCTGGACGACAGGCGCATCAGCGCCAGGACCGTACCCAGCGCAATGCCGCCGACCACGCCCATGACCATCAACTGCAAGGTCATGACCATGCCGTTCCACAGGCCTGGGATAGCGGGGATGATGCCGCTGAAATCGAAGTCCATTATTTACCCCCCACGGAGATCAGGCCGGGCACTGCGACTTTCTTCTCGACCAGGCGCATGAGCAGCATCAGGCTCATGTTCAGGGTGAAGTAGATCAGCGTGGCCAGGGTGAAGGCTTCAAACAGGTTGGCCGAGAATTCGGCGGTCTGTTTGGTTTGCGCCAGCAGTTCCATCAGGCCGATCAAGGACGCCACGGAGGAGTTCTTGAAGACGTTGAGGAATTCCGAGGTGAGCGGCGGAATGATGATCCGGTAGGCCTGTGGCAGCAGCACGTTCCAGTAGATCTGTGGCAGCTTGAAGCCCATGGCGCGCGCAGCGGATTCCTGGCCGCGTGGCAGCGCCTGGATGCCGGTACGCACTTGCTCACACACACGGGCGGCGGTGAACAGGCCCAGGCACACGACAACGCTCAGGTAGGCCGAGGTGGTCGGGTTGAGGTCTTGTTTGTACCAGTCCTGCAGGTTCTGCGGCAGCATGTCGGGTACCAGGAAGTACCAGATGAACAGCTGAACCAGCAGCGGCACGTTACGAAACAGTTCCACGTAGCAGGTCGCGATGCCCGATACGATGCGGTTTGGCACGGTGCGCATGACGCCCAGAATGGACCCCAGCAGCAAGGCGATAATCCATGCCACGACAGCGATGGCGATGGTCCAGCCCAAGCCGGCGATGTACCAGTCGAGATAAGTCTCGCTGCCCACGCCAGTGGACTTGAAGAACACGCCCCAGTCCCAGTTGTAATTCATTAGGGTCTCCCCTCGAAGTCGATCGATGTACAAGCACCCGCTTGGGGAAGATCCTTTCCCGCCTGACGGAGAACGCCAGGCACACGCGATCGGCTCGAAAACCGCCAGGTCGAGTGTTCCAAAATAAAGCCAGCAGGTAGTAACAGACGCCTGAGGGAGGGTGGCTCCCTCAGGAGATAAGCTTAGTCAGGTATCAGATTTTTACGTCAGGCGCTGGCTTGTCGCTTGGGTTGGCGATCAGCTCCTTCACCTTGTCGCTCATCGGGAAGTTCAGGTTCAGGCCTTTTGGTGGGATCGGGCTCTCGAACCACTTGCTGTAGATCTTGTTGATTTCGCCGGATTTGTACAGGGCAACGATGGCGTCATCGACCGCTTTCTTGAAGGCTGGGTCGTCTTTACGCACCATGCACGCGTAGGCTTCGAAGGATTGCGGAGTACCGGTGATGACCCAGTCGTCCGGCTTCTTGGCCTTGGCTTCTTCACCGGCCAGCAGGGCGTCGTCCATCATGAAGGCAACGGCACGGCCGCTTTCCAGCATCTGGAAGGATTCGCCGTGGTCTTTGGCGGAGATGACGTTCATGCCCATCTGCTTGTCGGCGTTCATCGCTTTGATGATGCGCTCGGACGTGGTGCCAGCGGTGGTCACGACGTTCTTGCCTTTCAGGTCAGCGAAGTCGGCGTAGCTCGGCTTGCCATCCTTGTCTTTCTTGACCAGCAGACGGGTACCGATTTCGAAGATGTTGACGGTGAAATCAACTTGCTGGGCGCGTTCGGCGTTGTTGGTGGTGGAACCGCACTCGAGGTCCGCAGTGCCGTTCTGGATCAGCGGAATACGGGTTTGCGAAGTCACCAGGTTGTACTTGGCCTTCAGATCGGGCTTGTTCAGGTCTTTTTTCAGCTGTTCGACGACGGCCAACTGAATGTCGTGGGAGTAGCCCACGGGTTTGCCCGAACCATCCGCGATGTAGGAAAAGGGAATGGAGCTGTCGCGGTGAGCGAGAGTGATGGTGCCGGATTCGTTGATCTTCTTCAGCGTGCCGGTGAGTTCGGCGGCGAAAACTGGAGTGCTGATCAGAGCAGCAGCGATAGCTGCGCCCAGAATATGGGGAACGATGCGCATCAATACTTCCTCGACATTTGTTTTTTTTATGAAGCCGGCTAAACGGCTCTCTTGTACAGCGAATGCCCATGACGGCTCCTGAGGCGTCCCAGGCAATCGTCCAAGAGTGTAGAGCATGAGTCGTGCCAGGCTCGATATAAAAGGTTAACTACTTGTTTTGTAAGAAAATTAACTTTATATGACGACGTTCTTTCAAGCCTTGGATCCGGCAAACCGAATTGATGGCACTGCGGCGTTCGGAAAACCGAATGCGAAAAAAAGCCCCTGGGCCGTTCGGCGCAGGGGCTTTTGTAGTACTGGTCCGTCAGGCTGCTTCGATCTTGCTGCGGTTCTGCTCAACGGTGGACAGGTATCGCTGCACGTTGGCCTGTTCTTCCGGAGTAGTGAACAGACCCAGCTTGGTGCGACGCCACAGCACGTCCTGAGGCTGGGTTGCCCATTCCTCGGTGCACAGGTAATCAACCTCGCGGGTGTACAGGCCGCCACCCAAGTGGTCGCCCAGGTCGGCCAGCGATTGCACGCCTTCGAGCAGGCGCCAGGTGCGGCTGCCGTAGGTGGTGGACCAACGGCGCGCGATCTCACTCGGTACCCAGTCGAACTTGCTGCGGATGGCGTCAGCCAAGGCTTCTGGCGTGGTCATGTCTTCGCCGCCGGGCAGGCTGGCGGTAGCAGTCCAGCTTGGGCGCATCTGGGTGAAGTAGGGGGCCAGTTGCGCCATCGCCGATTCAGCCAGCTTGCGATACGTGGTCAGCTTGCCGCCGAACACCGACAGGATCGGCGCCTCGCCCGTGCCGCCGGACAATGCCAGGGTGTAGTCGCGGGTGATGGCCGACGGGTTGTCCGATTCGTCATTGCACAGCGGACGCACGCCGGAGTAGGTGTGGACGATGTCGTCGCGGCTCAGTTGCTTCTTGAAGTGAGCGTTGACCACTTTCAGCATGTAGTCCGTTTCACCTTCGGTGATCGCAACTGCAGCCGGATCACCGGTGTATTCACGGTCGGTGGTGCCGATGATGGTCAGGTGGTTCAGGTACGGGATGGTGAAGACGATGCGCTGGTCTTCGTTCTGCAGGATGTGCGCGTGAGCGCCTTCGTACAGTTTCGGCACGATCAGGTGGCTGCCCTGGATCAGGCGGATGCCGTAAGGCGAATCCAGCTTCAGGTCGTCCTTGATGAACTTGGCGACCCATGGGCCGGCGGCGTTCACCAGTGCGCGAGCACGGATCGAGAACAGGCTGCCATCGGCGCGTTCCATGTTCATTTCCCACATGCCGTTGCTGCGGTGGGCGCTGATGCACCGGGTTTGCGTGTGGATGTGCGCGCCTTTTTCGCGGGCGGCCATGGCGTTCAGCACGACGAGACGGGCGTCATCCACCCAGCAGTCGGAATATTCGAAGCCTTTGGTGATTTCGCTTTTCAGCGGGCTGTCGGGGCCGAACTTGAGGCTTTTCGAACCGGCGAGCTTTTCGCGCTTGCCCAGGTTGTCATACAGGAACAGGCCGGCGCGGATCATCCACGCCGGGCGCAGGTGCGGGCGGTGCGGCAACACGAAGCGCATCTGCTTGACGATATGCGGGGCCTTGGCCAGCAATACTTCACGCTCGGCCAGGGCTTCGCGCACCAGGCGGAATTCGTAATGTTCGAGGTAACGCAGCCCGCCGTGGATCAGCTTACTGCTGGCGGATGACGTGTGGCTGGCCAGGTCATCCTTTTCGCAAAGGAATACCGACAAACCGCGCCCGGCTGCGTCTGCTGCAATGCCGACGCCATTGATCCCGCCACCGATAACGGCAACGTCATAGACTTCGGCAAGCGGTGGGGCAGGCAAGGTAGAAGGGTTCATCGGCTGGCCTCGCGATCTTTTCGTATTGGAATTCGAACATTAATGTTCATTTGCGAAAATGGTAGCTGATAAACGCGCGCACAGCCACCTGACTTCGATTGAAAAAACTCATCGAAGCGGCGGGAAAGGAAAATTTGTGAACATAAAACGGTAGGAGCCGGCTTGCCGGCGATGGCGTCCATGAGGTCGCTATCGCCGGCAAGGTGGGGGTATTACACGACTTCCAACCGAACCTTATGCTGGCTCAACAGCTGCACCAGCGCCGGCACTGGCTGCTGGTCGGTCACCAGGCAGTCCACCAAACTGATCGGGCCCAGGCGAATCATGGCGTTGCGCCCGAATTTGCTGGAGTCCGCCGCCAGGATCACCTGGCGTGCATTGGCGATAATCGCCTGGGATACGCGTACTTCCTGGTAATCAAAGTCCAGCAGACTGCCGTCTTCATCGATACCGCTGATACCCACCAACGCAAAGTCGACCTTGAACTGGTTGATGAAGTCGACACTCGCCTGGCCCACTACACCGCCGTCACGGCGCACATTGCCACCGGTGAGCAGCACGTCAAAGTCGTCCTTGGCACTGAGCATGGTGGCGACGTTGAGGTTGTTGGTGATGATTTTCAGGTGATTGTGGTTGAGCAGCGCGCGAGCGATGGATTCGGTGGTGGTGCCGATATTGATGAACAGCGAGGCGTGATCGGGGATTTGCGCAGCGATGGCTTCGCCGATGCGCTGTTTCTCGTCGCGCATCTGGTCGGCGCGCATGGCGTAGGCGGTGTTCTCGACACTGGAGTCATAGGCCGCGCCGCCGTGGTAGCGGCGCAGCAGATTGGCGTCCGCCAGTTGGTTGATGTCGCGGCGGATGGTTTGCGGGGTGACAACGAATAGCTGCGCCATTTCCTCGATACTGACATAGCCGCGTTCGCGGACCAGTTCGAGGATTTGTTGTTGGCGGGGAGGCAGATTCATGGGGCGTCCTTTGGGCTGCCATACAAAAGTGGCCCATGATGACGCAGGAATCCGCTCCCTGCCAGTTACAACCGGACGTTGGCTTATTCAGCGCCTTCGTGGGGCTCCCAGTCACGGGTGCGGCTGACTGCTTTTTGCCAGCCGGCGTAGAGCTTCTCTTTGGCCGCTTCGTCCAGTTGTGGTTCGAATTCGCGCTCGATCACCGCCTTGCCGCGCAACTCGTCCAGGCTGCCCCAGAAGCCGCACGCCAGGCCAGCCAGGTAGGCCGCGCCGAGTGCAGTGGTTTCGCGCATTTGCGGGCGCTCGACCTGGGTGCCGAGGATGTCGGCCTGGAATTGCATCAGGAAGTTGTTGGCCACGGCGCCGCCGTCCACACGCAGGGCCTTGAGGCGTTCGCCGGAGTCCTGTTGCATGGCGTCGAGCACGTCACGGGTCTGGTAGGCAATCGACTCCAGGGCTGCACGAATAATGTGATCCACGCGTACGCCACGGGTCAGGCCGAACAATGCGCCACGGGCGTACGGGTCCCAGTACGGGGCGCCCAGGCCGGTGAAGGCCGGCACCAGATACACGCCGTTGCTGTCCTTGACCTTGCCGGCGAAGTATTCGGTGTCGGTGGCATCGGCGATGATCTTCAGCTCGTCACGCAGCCACTGCACAGTGGAACCGCCGTTGAACACTGCGCCTTCCAGGGCGTAAGCCACTTCGCCGCGCGGGCCGCAGGCGATGGTGGTAAGCATGCCGTGCTTGGATTTCACCGCCTTGTCGCCGGTGTTCATCAGCAGGAAGCAACCGGTGCCGTAGGTGTTCTTGGCTTGGCCGGCTTCGACGCACATTTGGCCGAACAGTGCCGCTTGCTGGTCACCGGCGATACCGCCGATGGCGATGCCGCTCTTGGTGCGGCCGTAGATTTCCGAGGAGGATTTGACTTCCGGCAGCATTTCGCGCGGTACGTCGAGGATCTCCAGCATCTTCGCGTCCCACTCCAGGGTGTGGATGTTGAAGAGCATGGTGCGCGAGGCGTTGGTGTAGTCGGTGACGTGGGTCTTGCCGCCAGTAAATTTCCAGATCAGCCAGCTGTCGATGGTGCCGAACAGCAGTTCGCCGTTGCGCGCACGCTCGCGGCTGCCTTCGACGTTGTCGAGGATCCACTTGAGCTTGGTGCCGGAGAAGTACGGGTCGGTGACCAGGCCAGTGGTCTCATTGATGTATTGCTCGTGGCCATCGCGCTTGAGCTGCTGGCAGATCTCGGTGCTACGGCGGCACTGCCAGACGATCGCGTTGTAGATCGGGCGACCGGTGACTTTGTCCCACACCACGGTGGTTTCACGCTGGTTGGTGATGCCGATGGCAGCAACCTGGTCATGGTGCAGGCCGGCCTGTGCCAGCGCTTCGACCATCACCGCACTCTGGGTGGCGAAGATTTCCATCGGGTCATGCTCGACCCAACCGGCTTGTGGGTAATGCTGAGTGAATTCACGCTGGGCGGTGCAGACCACGTTGGCGTCACGATCGAAGATGATCGCGCGGGAACTGGTGGTGCCCTGATCAAGGGCAATGATGTAGTTCTTATTCTGAATGTCGGTCATGTCGATTGCCTTGGACGGAAAATAAGGAAGTAAGGAATCAGCCGGGTCCGCAAAGAGGCAGTGGGGACCCGGCCGGCGGTATCAGGAAATACGCGTCTTGCCGTTGACAGCCGTGTCAGGTGTTTCTTCAGCTATAGCAGGTGCGGCGCTCGGCAGGTGGCGGGCGATCAGCCCGCGATAGGCCGCAGCACCGAGGCATGCACCCACAATCGGCGCGAAAATCGGCACCAGGAAGTAAGGAATATCACGGCCACCAGTGAAGGCCATTTCACCCCAGCCTGCGAAAAAGGTCATCAGCTTGGGCCCGAAATCCCGTGCCGGGTTCATCGCAAAGCCGGTCAACGGGCCCATGGCGCTGCCAATCACCGCGATCAGCAGGCCGATCAGCAGCGGGGCCAGCGGGCCGCGTGGCAAGCCGTTGTTGTCATCGGTGAGGGCCATGATCACGCCCATCAGGATTGCTGTAATGACCATTTCCACCAGGAACGCCTGAGCGGTGCTCAACAGCGCATGGGGGTAGGTGGAGAACACCGACGCCAATTCCAGGCTGGCCTGGGAACCGCGCACCATGTGGTGGGTTTGTTCGTAATCGAAAAACAGGTTGCTGTAGAGCGTGTACACCAGGGCCGCCGAGCAAAAGGCGCCGGCGATCTGGGCGAGGATATAGAAGGGCAGTTTGCGCTTGTCGAAGTCAGCGAAAATACACAGCGCGATGCTGACGGCCGGGTTGAGGTGGGCCCCGGATATCCCGGCGCTCAGGTAGATCGCCATGCTGACGCCGACCCCCCAGATGATACTGATCTCCCACAAGCCAAAGCTGGCACCCGCGACCTTGAGCGCAGCGACACATCCTGTACCGAAGAAGATCAGAAGCGCAGTCCCCAGGAATTCGGCCATGCATTGGCTCGAAAGTGAAGGCTGTTGAAGAGCAGTTGTCATGGAAAACCTCAGTTGTTGTTCTTGTCTGGCGCACAACCTCAACGGATTGTTGCGCGATTTTCACCGTGGCAAGGATCCCCATCCCGGTCGCGGCTTACTGCTTCAATACTGCGGGTCTATTCCTACAGTATTCGGAAACGAAAAAATATAGACAAGAATGACGGCTGTCAAAGGTCGAAAGTGAACTGTCAGTCACTTTCAAACTATTGGTCTGGTGAATGATCACGCTTCTCACAATGCGCGCGCACCTTAAGAGTGGGCGGGCTAGAGCGTTTTGTGTGGGCTTGGCCTAGAATTGGCCATCTGTTTGCCACGCCCGGAGACGTCATGACCCCCGCATTGGACCTGTTGAAAAAAGTTCGCGCCGAACATCGTATTCACAGTTATGAACACGACCCCAAGGCGGCGTCCTATGGGCTGGAGGCCGCGGAAAAATTGGGCCTCGACCCGGCGCAGGTGTTCAAGACCTTATTGGCGAGCAGTGAGAAGGGCGAATTGTTGGTGGCGGTGGTGCCGGTCGTCGGAAGTCTGGACCTGAAGGCCCTGGCTCATGCGGCAGGCGTCAAGAAAGTCGAAATGGCCGACCCGGCCGCGGCGCAGCGTTCAACCGGTTACCTGCTGGGCGGCATCAGCCCGTTGGGGCAAAAGAAACGCCTGCGCACGTTTATCGATGCAACGGCGCAACCCTTCGCAACGATTTTTGTAAGTGCGGGGAGACGGGGCTTGGAAGTTGAATTGCCGGCGGCTGTGCTGGCTGAACATACCCAGGCCAAATTCGCAGAAATTGGCCGGGCATGACCGGGCGTTATACCGGGCTGTAGCGTCTCACGCCGGATTCGACTTGAGGGATCTGCGCGGCGGTGCTGCCTGAGGCCTGGAACAGCACCAGGTGTTCGGCGGCCACACGGATCCCCACATCCGCGCCGACCTGATGGTCGGCATGGCTCGGGAAAATCGACTCCAACTGCGCGCCGGTCGGCAGTTGCAGGCGGTACAAGGTCGATGCGCCGAGAAAGGTCTTGCCGACGATCCGCGCTTTCAACGCGCTGTCCGGTGCGTAGACGATGTCATCCGGGCGCAGCAACACGTCCACCGCACCGCCGGTAGGCCAGGTGTAGGCGCGGTTGCCGCGCAATTCACCCAGTTCGGTACTGACCGATTCCGGCGAACTCAATTGGCCACGGATGAAGTAACCCTGGCCGATAAAGCTGGCGACATAGGGCGTCTGCGGTTCGTGATAGAGGTTGTAGGGTGTGTCCCACTGCTCCAGACGACCCTCCTTGAAAACCCCGACCTGGTCGCTGACTGCAAAGGCTTCTTCCTGGTCATGGGTCACCAGGATCGCACTGGTGCCGCGTGCCTTGAGGATGTCGCGCACCTCATGGCTGAGCTTGCGGCGCAGCTCGCCGTCCAGGTTGGAGAAGGGTTCATCCAGCAACAACAGGGCCGGCTCCGGCGCCAACGCGCGGGCGAGGGCGACGCGTTGTTGCTGGCCGCCGGAAAGCTCGTGGGGAAAGCGCTTGCCCAGGTTCTTCAGGTTGACCAGCTCCAGCAACTCAGCCACCACGCGGTCTTTCTGCGGATGCTTGCGAATACCGAAGGCAATGTTGTCGGCCACGCTCAAATGAGGAAACAGTGCGTAGTCCTGGAACACCATCCCGATACGACGTTTCTCTGGTGCCAGTGTGAAACCGGCACTGGAGATCACTTCGCCCGCCAGGCTGATCTCGCCATCGTGCACCGGCTCGAACCCGGCAATCGCACGTAACGTGGTGGTCTTGCCGCAACCCGAGGAGCCCAGCAGGCAGCCGATGTCGCCGGCGTTGAGGTGCAGGTTGAGGTTCTGTACCACCCGTTGATCTTGATAGCCGCATGCCAGGTTGCGCAGGTTCAGCAGTAATGAATGGCTCATGCGTGGTGGTACGACGGCGGGACGAGGAATTCGAGCAGGGCTTTTTGCGCATGCAGGCGGTTTTCAGCCTGGTCCCAGGCGACCGAGCGTGGGTCGTCGAGCAGGTCGGTGCTGATCTCTTCGCCACGGTGGGCCGGCAGGCAGTGCATGAACAGCACGTCTGGCGCGGCCAGGTCGAGCAGGGCGCGGGTCACCTGGTACGGGGCGAACAGGGCCAGGCGCTTGGCGGTTTCCTCTTCCTGGCCCATGGAGGTCCAGACGTCAGTGCTCACCAGGTGCGCGCCGATCACCGCGTCACGCGGGTCGCGCACCAGGGTCACGCGGTCGCCGGCCAGGGCCAGGAAGCGCGCGTCAGGCTCGTAGCCTTCCGGGCAGGCAACGCGCAGTTGGAAATCGAACTGGATCGCGGCTTCTATATAGCTGTTACACATGTTGTTGCCGTCGCCGATCCAGGCCACGGTCTTACCCTGGATCGAGCCGCGGTGCTCAAGGAAGGTCTGCATGTCGGCCAGCAACTGGCACGGGTGCAGGTCGTCGGACAGGCCGTTGATCACCGGCACGCGGGAGTTCGCGGAAAATTCGGTCACGGTGCTGTGGGCAAAGGTACGGATCATCACGGCGTCGAGCATGCTCGACATCACTTTTGCACTGTCGGCGATCGGCTCGCCACGCCCCAGTTGGGTGTCACGCGAGGACAAGAAGATGGCTTGGCCACCCAATTGGATCATGCCGGCTTCGAATGACACGCGGGTGCGGGTCGACGACTTCTCGAAGATCATGCCGAGCACGCGGTTTTTCAAAGGCTCGAACAGTACGCCGCGGTTACGCAGGTCTTTAAGCTCAATGCCTCGACGGATCACGCTGACCAGCTCTTCGGGCGTGCAATCCATCAGGGAGAGAAAGTGCCTTGCGCTCATCATTAACTACCTTTTTGCAACAGACCGCAGATACTCAAAGCCTTGTTTATTGTGACAACGGGCGAGACCTGCGGCGAAAGCCGCACGGGGCGACGAAATAGGGGAAGGCGCGATCTTATAATTAAATGTCGCGTCTTACCAATAGGGCTACGGTTTTTAAGGGTGTTCAAGCAGGGCGCCGGGGCGCTTTTGAAGACTATTTCCAGACAGCAGCGAGCCATTTGTACACTGGCGCCGAGACCTTTTGCAACGTGCGGGGGCGGGCGCAGGCCAGGCTGCGTCGGTTTCAGAGGCGGTATGCAGGGTTTTGAAACATTTGCTCACGCTTGTCTATGGCCTGGCCTGATGCAGGCCGATTCACGGGACGAACATTGGTGGCGCCCCCGCCGGTCTCGACCCATAGTGGGATCAAAGCCCTTATAAAAGAGACTGGCCATGACCAAGACTCTCCACCACCGTGCCTGCCACCTGTGTGAAGCCATTTGTGGCCTGACCCTGGAAACCACCCAAGCCGAGGACGGTAGCCTGGCGATTACCTCGATCAAGGGCGACGCTCAGGACAGCTTCAGCCGTGGGCATATCTGCCCCAAGGCCGTCGCGTTGCAGGATATCCAGAACGATCCCGACCGCCTGCATCAACCCATGTTGCGGGTCGGTAGCCAATGGCAGCCGATTGCGTGGGAAGACGCCTTCGCGCTTGTAGCCGAGCGGTTGTCAGGCATCCAGGCGCAGCATGGGCAGAATGCGGTGGCGGTGTACCAGGGCAACCCCAGCGTGCACAACTATGGGTTGATGACCCACAGCAACTACTTCCTGGGCCAGTTGAAGACGCGCAATCGGTTTTCCGCGACGTCTGTGGACCAGTTGCCCCATCACCTCACCAGCTACCTCATGTACGGCCACGGCCTGTTGCTGCCGATCCCGGACATCGATCACACCGATTTCATGCTGATCCTGGGGGGCAATCCGCTCGCGTCCAACGGCAGCATCATGACCGTGCCCGACGTGGAGAAGCGCCTCAAGGCGATCCAGGCGCGGGGCGGCAAAGTGGTGGTAATCGACCCGCGGCGCAGTGAAACGGCGGCGATGGCCGACCAGCATCTGTTCGTGCGTCCAGGCGGTGATGCGGCGTTGTTGTTCGGCGTGCTCAACACCTTGTTCAGCGAGAACCTGACCCGCGACAGCCATTTACCGATTGAAGGCCTTGAGGACGTACGGCGCGCCATCGCTGGGTTTACCGCCGAGGCCATGAGCCGCCAATGTGCGGTGCCTGCCGAGCAGATCCGCCAGTTGGCACGGGACTTTGCTGCAGCCGACAAAGCCGTGTGCTATGGGCGCATGGGCGTGTCGACCCAGGCATTCGGCACGCTGTGCCATTGGCTGGTGCAGTTGATCAACCTGGTGACTGGCAACCTGGACCGCGTCGGAGGCGCGTTGTGCACCACGCCGGCGGTGGACCTGGTGGCGTCGACCGGTGGAGGGCATTTCAATCGCTGGCAGAGTCGGGTTTCCGGGCGTCCGGAGTACGGTGGCGAGTTGCCTGTGTCGGCCTTGGCTGAGGAAATGCTCACCGAGGGTGAAGGACAAATCCGTGCATTGGTCACGGTGGCAGGTAATCCCGTGTTGTCGACGCCGAACGGCCGGCAATTGGAACAGGCCCTCGATGGGCTGGAGTTCATGGTCAGCATCGACCTCTATATCAACGAAACCACGCGCTATGCCGACCTGATCCTGCCGTCTACGTCGGCGCTGGAAAACGATCATTACGACACCACCTTCAATATGTTTGCGGTGCGTAACGTCACCCGCTTCAATCGGGCGATCTTGCCCAAGCCTGCGGGCGCGCTGCATGACTGGGAGATTTTTGTCGGCCTGGCCAAAGCCTTCGCTGCTCACAATGGTGTCGCGCTCAAGCCGACGATGCCCCCTGCGCAAATGATTGATTTCGGTCTGCGCGCGGGCGCCTACGGTGATGCATCCAGCCACAAGTTGTCGGTGGCCATGCTGGCGGATCATCCCCACGGCGTGGACTTAGGGCCGCTGCAACCCAACCTTTCAGCGCGTTTGAAAACCGCTGATGGCAAGGTGCAAGCGGCGCCGCCAGTGATCCTTGCCGACCTGGTGCGTTTTGCCGCGCAACCGGTGCCTGTCGATGACGAACTTCTGCTGATCGGTCGTCGCCATGTGCGCAGTAATAATTCCTGGATGCATAACTATCACCGGCTGGTGAAGGGCAAGCCGCGCCATCAATTGCTGATGCATCCGGACGATCTGGCCAGTCGTCAATTGAGCGATGGCCAGCGGGTCCGTGTCAGCTCGCGCATCGGCATGATCGAAGTGGAAGTGGTGGCCAGCCTGGACATGATGCCCGGCGTGGTCAGTCTGCCCCATGGTTGGGGTCACGGACGGCCGGGAGTAAAGATGACCATCGCCAGTGGACAGCCAGGGGCGAGTGCCAATGATTTGACCGACGAACGGCAGCTGGACGAGCTATCGGGCAATGCAGCGCTCAATGGCGTGCCGGTGCAGGTAGCAGCCGCCTGAGCACCAGGCTGGAATTTTGCGTTACAATGCGCCACCGTGCCGACCTGTGAGTCGCAAAGTTCCAGCCGAGGTGTTCCATGGATATCATCGAAACGATCAAAGAGCAGATTGCCAACAACACCATTCTGCTTTACATGAAGGGCGCGCCAAACGCTCCTCAGTGCGGTTTCTCCGCGAAGGCGTCCCAGGCCATCATGGCGTGCGGCGAAAAATTCGCTTACGTGGATATCCTGCAAAACCCTGAAATCCGCGCCAACCTGCCGAAGTACGCCAACTGGCCGACCTTCCCACAACTGTGGGTTGCCGGTGAGCTGGTCGGCGGTAGCGACATCATCACTGAAATGGCCGCAGACGGTTCGTTGCAGTCGTTGATCAAAGATGCAGCGGAAAAAGCGGCAGCCAAGACTGAAGCTTGATCCGGACGCAATAAAAAGCCCCGCTTCTCGTGAGAGAGCGGGGCTTTTTTGTACCTGCGAGCTGGGAGCTTATTCTTCGCCCATCTGCGACTGCAGGTAGTTTTCCAGGCTGACTTTGTCGATCAGGCCCAGTTGGGTCTCCAGCCAGTCGATGTGTTCTTCCTGGTCTTCGAGGATGTCTTCCAGCAGTTCGCGGCTGCCGAAGTCACCTTTGCTTTCGCAGTGAGCGATGGCGGCCTTGAGGTCGCTGTGGCTCTTGTGTTCGAACTTCAGGTCGCTGCTGATCATTTCCTGGGTGTGCTCGCCGATGTTCAGCTTGCCCAGGTCCTGTACGTTCGGCAGGCCTTCCAGGAACAGGATGCGCTTGATCAGTGCGTCCGCATCTTTCATGGCCTTGATGGATTCTTTGTATTCGCGCTTGCCCAGCTTTTCCAGGCCCCAATCGTCATACATGCGCGCATGCAGAAAGTACTGATTGATCGCGACCAGTTCATTGGCAAGGATTTTGTTGAGTTGCTGGATGACTGAGATGTCGCCTTTCATGACTGGGGTCCTGCCCTGTAATAGCTGTGTATAAGGCGGAGTTTGAGCGGCGAATTCCCTAGTGTCAAACCTAAGTTATTGAATAATAAATGAAAATTAATCGGAATAAGAATGTTTGTGTTCCGCGTCTTGACGCTAACTAATTGAATTGCTGGCATAAAAAAACCGGACACTAAGTCCGGTTCTTTAAAACACGCCCAATCAGGCGTGTGTAAATTCTGCTGAATAGGGGAGCGCGGCCTGGGCTGTCTGCAGCTGCGTCAGGGTTTCCCGTACCACTTGCTTGGCGAGGCAAGCGCATTTACCGCACTGGCTGGCAACGCCGGTGGTTTCACGCACTTCCTTGTAGCTGCAGCAACCTTCATAGATTGCTTCGCGGATTTGTCCGTCGGTGACGCCAGTACAGAGGCACACATACATAAGGGAGAACCGTCGCGGGTTTAAGGCTTAAGTGCGATGGATCTTAATGTTAACGAGAATGATTGTCAAAGTAGATTCGTAGGGTATTTGCTGGCACCGCGCCCGCACTGACGAACGGTTTTTTCAGTGTATGATGGTCGGTCTTCACGAAGCGTGACTGCGTCACAGGGCTGTCGCTTATTAACGGCAGACTCGAGGCCGGTCCTTTTACTTCAATCGTCACCTCTACATCAGGAGATACCCAATGAGCGTACTCGTCGGCAAACAAGCCCCGGATTTCGACGTCCCAGCCGTCCTCGGCAATGGCGAAATCGTAGACAGCTTCAAACTGTCTGAAGCCATCAAAGGCAAATACGGCCTGGTGTTCTTCTACCCGCTGGACTTCACCTTCGTCTGCCCTTCGGAGCTGATCGCTCTGGACCACCGCATGGACGATTTCAAGGCGCGCAACGTTGAAGTGGTCGCTGTTTCCATCGACTCCCATTTCACCCACAACGCCTGGCGCAACACCGCCATCAATGATGGCGGCATCGGCAAAGTCAAATACACCATGGCTGCCGACATGAAGCACGACATCGCCAAGGCCTACGACGTTGAGTCTGAAGGCGGCGTGGCCTTCCGTGGTGCTTTCCTGATCGACGACAAGGGCGTTGTCCGCTCCCAGATCATCAACGACCTGCCACTGGGTCGTAACATGGAAGAGCTGATCCGCCTGGTCGACGCCCTGCAATTCCACGAAGAGCACGGCGAAGTCTGCCCAGCCAACTGGAAAAAAGGCGACAAAGGCATGAACGCTTCGCCAGAAGGCGTTGCGGCTTACCTGACCGAGAACGCTGGCAAGCTGTAAGCCAGGTTCGAGGTACAAAAAAACCGGCCTGAGAAGGCCGGTTTTTTTATGCGCGGGATATGACCTCAATCATTGAAGTCTTCCCAGCCGCCCATGTCTTTCCAGCGGTTGACGATGCCGCAGAACAGCTCGGCGGTTTTCTCGGTGTCGTAGCGAGCCGAGTGAGCCTCACGCCCGTCAAAGTCAATACCGGCGGCCTGGCAGGCTTTCGCCAACACGGTCTGGCCATACGCCAGGCCGGCGAGGGTGGCCGTGTCGAAGCTAGAGAACGGGTGGAACGGGTTGCGCTTCATGTCCAACCGCGCCACGGCGGCGTTCAGGAAACCCAGGTCGAAACTGCTGTTGTGGCCGACCAGGATCGCGCGTTTGCAGCCATTGGCCTTCAACGCCTTGCGCACACCACGGAAGATATCGGTCAGCGCCGCTTCTTCACTCACCGCCATGCGCAGTGGGTGATCAAGCTTGATGCCCGTGAATTCCAAAGCGGCGGCTTCGATATTCGCGCCTTCAAACGGTTCGACGCGGAAGAAGTGGGTGTGTTCCGGGAACACAAAACCCTGCTCGTCCATGCCGATGGTGGTTGCGGCGATTTCCAGCAATGCGTCGGTGGCGCAATTGAAGCCACCGGTTTCTACGTCGATGACAACCGGCAGATAGCCGCGAAACCGCTCGGCCATCGGGTGACGCGAACCGCCACCACTGTGCTCGTGTTCGTCATCGTAATGGTCTTCACTCACTTGCTTTCCTCCAGCAGGCGCCAGCGCAGTGTTTCACCGGCGCGCAGCGGGATGACAGTCAGCTCGCCAAACGGCAGGCTGGCAGGGGCGGTCCAGTCTTCACGGACCAGGGTGATGCGGTCAGTATTCGCCGGCAGGCCGTAGAAACGCGGGCCGTTGAGGCTGGCGAAACCTTCGAGCTTGTCCAGGGCGTTACGCTGTTCGAACGCTTCGGCATACAACTCGATCGCTGCATAGGCGGTGTAGCAACCGGCACAGCCACACGCCGCTTCCTTGGCGTGCTGGGCATGAGGCGCGGAGTCGGTGCCGAGGAAGAACTTCGGATTGCCGCTGGTCGCTGCATCCAGCAAGGCCACCTGGTGGGTGTTGCGCTTGAGGATCGGAAGGCAATAGAAGTGCGGCCGAATCCCGCCCACCAGCATGTGGTTGCGGTTGTATAGCAAGTGATGCGCGGTGATGGTCGCGCCGACGTTGGCGGAGGCCTCGCTGACGAACTGCACGGCATCGGCTGTGGTGATGTGTTCGAACACCACCTTGAGGGTCGGGAACAGCTCGACCACACGGCGCATATGCTCGTCGATGAAGATCTTCTCGCGGTCGAAGACATCCACGTCGCCACGGGTGACTTCACCGTGGATCAACAGCGGCATGCCGACTTCGGCCATGGCTTCGATGGCCGGCAGGATCTTGTCGATACTGGTCACGCCGGAATCGGAGTTGGTGGTCGCGCCGGCCGGGTACAGCTTGGCGGCGTGCACGAAGCCGCTGGCCTTGGCCTCTCGAATCTCTTCGGGCTGGGTGCGGTCGGTGAGGTAGAGCACCATCAACGGTTCGAAGCGGCTGCCGGCCGGTCGTGCAGCGAGGATACGCTGGCGATAGGCATCGGCTTGCTCGGCGTTACGCACCGGAGGTACCAGGTTAGGCATGATGATGGCGCGGCCAAACGTGCGCGCGACATCGGCCACGGTGTGGGGTAACGCAGCACCATCGCGAAGATGAATATGCCAGTCGTCGGGACGCAGCAGGGTCAGGCGGTCGGACATTGGGGATTCCAGGCGGGTCAATCTGGTGGGAATGCTACCGGAAAAGACGCTTTCAGGCACTCGCTATCAAGTTTTGCAGGATGCAACCGATAGCCTTTGGTATGCCTTATCGATGTATGACGCTTTGAAGTGTTGTAGAAACCAGTGGAGCCTCACGTGCGCCAGCAATATCTAGCCCTGCTCAGTGTGTTCGCCAGCCTGCCTGCGATGGCCCTCACGTTCCAGACACGTCTGGAGAATATTGAGTGGAAGGTGGAAGGCGACCAGTTCGAGTGCCGCTTGACCCAGCCAATCACCGATTTCGGTTCGGGTGAGTTCGTGCGCCGGGCCGGAGAGCAGGCGACATTTCGTCTGAAAGCCTACAACGGCTCGCTGGGAGCCGGTTCGGCCACGTTGCTGGCCGCCGCTGCGCCGTGGCAGCCGGGGCGAGGCGATATCAACCTCGGCGCCGTGCGTGCCGGCAGTGGCGATGTACTGTTCAACAGCTCCCAGGCCCAGGCCGGGCGCCTGTTCAATGGCTTGCTGGAAGGGCGCAGCCCGACCGTGCGGCACTATGGGCGTGAAGGCGGCTATTCGGAAATCCGGCTGCTGCCGGTTAAATTCAACAAGGCCTACAACGATTACCAGCTGTGCACCGCCAAGCTGTTGCCGATGAATTATGACCAGGTCAAACAGACTGAAGTCGGTTTCCCGGGGGGCGGAATCGAGCTGGACGCGGTCGCCAAGAAGAAACTCGACGTGATTCTCGCGTTCATGAAAGCCGACCCCACCGTCAACCATATCGAGTTGAACGGTCATTCGGACAACAGCGGCAACCGACTCACCAACCGCGACGTCTCGCGCCGTCGCGGCCTGGCGGTCATGGACTACTTCAAGGCCAACGGTATCCCGGAATCGCAGATCACCCTGCGTTTCCACGGCGAAAGCTACCCATTGGCGCCCAACACCAATGCGGCCAACCGGGCACGCAACCGCCGCGTGAATATTCAGCTAGAGCGCGTGGCTGCCCCCGAGAAACCGGCCCCCACGGCCACCGGCCCAAGCAACCCCGCGCACACCTCCTAAGGTGCGACCCTCGGTCGCCCGTTCGACATAATCTGTCGCTTTATCTTCATTTGCTGTCGCGCCCCTGTAAATTCGCGGTTTTGGTCGGTAGAATCGACGCCTTTCCGTACAACCCCGTGGAGTGATGGCATGGCCGACGTAAACAAGGTCGTTCTCGCGTATTCCGGCGGCCTGGACACTTCGGTGATCCTCAAGTGGCTGCAGGATACTTATAACTGTGAAGTGGTGACCTTCACCGCTGACCTGGGTCAGGGCGAAGAGGTCGAACCTGCACGTGCCAAGGCGCAAGCCATGGGCGTGAAAGAGATCTACATTGACGACCTGCGCGAAGAGTTCGTCCGCGATTTCGTTTTCCCGATGTTTCGCGCCAACACCGTCTACGAAGGCGAGTACCTGCTGGGTACCTCCATCGCACGTCCGCTGATCGCCAAACGCCTGATCGAAATCGCCAACGAAACCGGCGCCGACGCCATTTCCCATGGCGCTACCGGCAAGGGCAACGACCAGGTGCGTTTCGAACTGGGTGCCTACGCGCTCAAGCCTGGCGTGAAAGTGATTGCCCCTTGGCGTGAATGGGACCTGCTGTCCCGTGAAAAGCTGATGGATTACGCTGAGAAGCACGCAATCCCGATCGAGCGCCACGGCAAGAAGAAGTCCCCGTACTCGATGGACGCCAACCTGCTGCACATCTCCTATGAAGGCGGCGTGCTGGAAGACACCTGGACCGAGCACGAAGAAGACATGTGGAAGTGGACCGTCTCCCCGGAGAACGCTCCCGACAAGCCGCAATACCTGGAACTGACCTACCGCAACGGCGACATCGTCGCGCTGGACGGCGTCGAGATGACTCCGGCCACCGTACTGGCGACCTTGAACCGTATCGGTGGTGAACACGGTATCGGCCGTCTCGACATCGTCGAGAACCGTTACGTGGGCATGAAGTCCCGCGGCTGCTACGAAACCCCAGGCGGCACCATCATGCTGCGCGCCCACCGCGCCATCGAGTCCATCACCCTGGACCGTGAAGTGGCTCACCTCAAAGACGAGCTGATGCCCAAGTACGCCAGCCTGATCTACACCGGCTACTGGTGGAGCCCTGAGCGTCTGATGCTGCAACAGATGATCGACGCTTCCCAGGTTCACGTGAACGGCGTTGTGCGCCTGAAGCTGTACAAGGGCAACGTGATCGTTACCGGTCGCAAGTCCGATGAATCGCTGTTCGACGCCAACATCGCCACCTTTGAAGAGGACGGCGGCGCTTACAACCAGGCGGACGCGGCAGGCTTTATCAAGTTGAACGCATTGCGCATGCGCATTGCGGCCAACAAAGGTCGCTCGCTGTTCTAAGTCTCAACGTGTTGTGAAGAATGGCCCCTTGCTAAAGGGGCCATTTTTTTTGCCTGTGATTCTGTGAAGACTTTTATGTTTATAACGATTTAAACAGCCGTAGATGTTTTTCCTCAAAACCTTTATCAAAAATGGGGTTTGAATGAATTGTTGTTCAAATGTTGTAGGGGGAATGAATTTTTTACATCTATGTAGGAACTGGTCTTACAGATAATTCACTCATACAAGTGCGGAGAAGAGACAAAACACTGAATGGTCTGTAGGAATTAAGGATGTAAGTGAATATGTTAAATGGAACTAAAGCAGACGCCTCATTCTGGCCGTTTCCCCCTGCGGCGGGCGAGAGACAAGGGGCATTTCCTGAGAGTCATGTGCGGCACGTTTACCCAGCCCCCTATAAGCCACGGATATTTCACACAAAGTATGTAGGCCCCCGGAAAGTTCTGAAAGGATCCATAAAACCTGATCCCTCCGAGAGGGCGTTTTTTTGTAGGGCAATTCCTTTATCGCTGTGGGGTGGGTCTCTGCTTGCTGTTGCTTGGGGGGTAACGCTATGCCAACTAGGAAACGACTAGGCTATTGTGCTTGCTCTAAATAATTCGAACAGCGAAATTGGACTTTCTCATGAATAAAGTGCTGATCGTGGATGATCATCCCGTCATTCGTCTTGCTGTGCGTATGCTAATGGAACGTCATGGTTATGAGGTCGTTGCCGAGACCGATAACGGTGTCGATGCGTTGCAACTTGCGCGGGAGCATATGCCGGACATAGTGATACTGGACATCGGTATTCCAAAACTTGACGGCCTGGAAGTTATTTGCCGGTTGTCTTCCACCAAGCAGGCTGTGCCATTCAAGGTGCTGGTCCTCACATCTCAGGCCCCTGGTCACTTTTCCATGCGTTGCATGCAGGCGGGAGCGGCAGGCTACGTTTGCAAGCAACAGGACCTGACCGAGTTGCTGAGTGCTATCAAGGCGGTCCTGTCGGGCTACAGCTATTTCCCGAACCAGGCGCTCAACTCGGTACGCTCCACCATGGGCAATGCCAGCGAGGCCGATATGGTCGAGCGCCTCTCCGGGCGAGAAATGATGGTATTGCAGCAGTTGGCGCGGGGCAGGACCAACAAGGAGATTGCCGACGGCATGTTTCTCAGCAACAAGACCGTCAGCACCTACAAGACGCGTTTGCTGCTCAAGCTCAATGCGCGTTCGCTGGTGGACCTGATCGAGCTGGCCCAGCGTAACGGCTTGGTATAGAGGAGGGCATAGCACAGCGTATTGCCCGGGGCACCGGCAGAAAAAAGCCTCCGCGAAGGAGGCTTCCGGCTGTCGATCGCTCGATCAGAGGTCGAAGTCGTAATCGGCCAGCTGTTTTTGCAAGCGTCGTTCTTCCAGAAGATTATCGATAGTGCGGCGTTTGCTTAAATTGGTCTTGGCCACCTCTGCCACAGGCGCCTCTGCCCCATCGTCGTCCGACTCAACGAGGTCGTCTTCCACTTCCAGTTGCTCTTTGCCAGTGCTCATAAGGTTCACTCCGGGCTAAGACTGCCGTTGGCGCTCCTTATAACGATAATCCATGATCCGGTAAAAAAGATTTTTTCAATCGATTGATCGAGAAAATCAATGATCTGTCAATCGTCGGACGTCTTGTCCTTGTATTCGCACAGGTCTTCGATGCGACAGCTGCCGCAGCGCGGCTTGCGGGCCTGACAAACGTAGCGGCCATGAAGGATCAGCCAGTGATGGGAATCCAGCAGGTAGGGCTTGGGCACAAACTTCATCAGCTGCTTTTCCACCTCTACCACGTTCTTGCCACGGGCGATGCCGGTTCGATTGCTGACCCGGAAGATATGGGTGTCCACCGCCATGGTCAGTTGCCGGAACGCGGTGTTGAGCACCACGTTGGCGGTTTTTCGCCCGACGCCTGGCAGGGCTTCCAAAGCTTCGCGGGTTTGCGGCACTTCACTGCCGTGCAGTTCCACCAGCAGGCGGCAAGTCTCGATGACGTTCTTGGCCTTGCTGTTGTACAGGCCAATGGTCTTGATGTATTCCGACAGCCCATCCACACCCAATGCATGGATTGCTTCGGGAGTATTCGCCACAGGGTACAGCTTGGCTGTGGCCTTGTTCACGCCGACGTCCGTGGATTGCGCCGACAGGATCACCGCAATCAGCAACTCGAACGGCGTGGTGTAGGCCAGTTCGGTCTTGGGTTCTGGATTGTCTTCGTGGAGCCTGCGGAAAATTTCCAGGCGTTTTGCGGCGTTCATGGGGTGGGGTTTCCCTGGCAGTCGATCGGCGGGATTGTAGCAATACAGGTTTTGCGGGTCAGGTGTTGCCGTGGGCATCCACTTGGCGCTGCGCCTCGTCTAAGTTGTGTTGCGCCTCGGCCAGTTGTTGCGGGCTGGCGTTTAAGTCATGGGCTTTCTTCAATTCCACGCGGCGCATTGCCAGCTGGATTTTCGCGCGCTTCAGGTCGGCAGTATTCGAAGTCGTACCTACTGCCTTCGGTGCGGTGCCCAGTTCCAGCGCGGTCAGCGCTTGCTCAGCCGCTTCGAACTGCTGCTGCAGGACGATCAACTGCGACTGTTGATCAAAGGTTGGTGGGTGGCCGAAGGCCTTCAAGGATTTATGCAGTTGTGCGCGACTCATGGCGACCGTGATTTTGGCTTTCTTGATCGCTGCGTCCTGTGCTGTACCGACTGGCACAGGTAAATCCGGTACTGAGCGTTTGGCCCGAGCCAGGCGTTCAGCGAGCTTCTGCGCTTCTTCCCGTTGCAGTCGTGCGTTGCGTTGTTCATAACGGCGTCTTGCCCGGTCGCGCTTGAGAGCTCGTCCTTGCCGTTGCTGATCGTTGGTGGCCAGGCCACCCACAATCGGTAATACGGTGGCGGTCGGACGCATTTCAATGCAGTCAACGGGGCAGGGCGCGACGCAGAGGTCGCAACCGGTGCACTCATCGACGATGACCGTGTGCATCAGCTTGGCTGCGCCGACAATGGCATCCACCGGGCAGGCCTGGATGCACTTGGTGCAACCAATGCACTCGGCCTCGCGGATATAGGCGATCTGGGGCGGAGCTTCCCCTCGGCTGATATCCAGTTCCAGCACCGGCACGCGCAACAATTGCGCAAGACCCGCAATGGTTTCCTGTCCCCCGGGCGGGCACTTGTTGATCGCTTCGCCTTGAGCAATACCCTCAGCATAAGGTTTGCAGCCTGGATGCCCGCATTTGCCGCATTGGGTCTGCGGCAGCAGCGCGTCGATACGTTGAATGAGGTTCATGGGATGATCATGGACATGCCGGTTAAGCAAACTGGGCTGGGGTGGTTGCGCTTTCTTGTGGTGAGCGGGCTTGCCCCGCGCTGGGGCACGAAGCGGCCCCATCATTGCCACCACGGTTTTTACAGATAGAACCGGGTGCCTGGTCTTAGGGCCGCTTCGCAGCCCCGCGCGGGGCAAGCCCGCTCACCACAAACACAAACTTTGCAGGCTACTTGATCCGTTGGCCCGGCTTCGCACCACTGTCAGGACTGAGCAGGTAGATCTCTTCCCCACCCGGGCCGGCCGCCATCACCATGCCCTCGGACATGCCGAACTTCATTTTCCGAGGCTTGAGGTTGGCGATCATCATGGTCAGGCGACCATCCAGCTTGGATGGGTCCGGATAAGCGCTCTTGATGCCGGAGAACACGTTGCGTTGCTCGCCACCGAGGTCCAGGGTCAGGCGCAGTAGCTTGTCGGCACCCTCCACGGCTTCGGCCTTGACGATCAGCGCAACACGCAGGTCTACGGCAGCGAAAGCATCAAAGTCGATTTCCGCAGAAATCGGATCTTTGGCCAACTCACCATTGCCCGCGGGCGCAGCCGAACCGGTATCGGTCTGGCTGGCGACCAAGTCTTCTTTCGAAGCGTCGGTCATCGCCTGGACTTTGACCGGGTCGATACGGGTCATCAGCGGCTTGAACTCGTTCAACTGATGGTTGCTGAGCAGCGTGGTGTGATCGTTCCAGGTCAGCGGCGCCACGTTGAGGAACGCCTCGGCGTCGGCGGCCAACAACGGCAGCACCGGCTTGAGGAATATCACCAGTTGGCGGAACAGATTGACACCCGTGGCGCAGATCGCCTGCACTTCCGCCTGCTTGCCTTCCTGTTTGTTCAGCGACCACGGTGCCTTGTCGGCGATCCAGGCGTTGGCACGGTCGGCCAGGCCCATGATCTCGCGCATGGCACGGGCAAAGTCGCGGGCTTCATAGGCATCGGCGATGCTTGGCGCAGCGGCCAGGAAGGCGTCGGTCAGTTCCGGAGCGGCGTTCTCGGCCACCAGCAGGCCAGCGTTGCCCTTGTGGATAAACCCGGCACAACGGCTGGCAATGTTGACAACCTTGCCGACCAGATCCGAGTTGACCTTCTGTACGAAGTCTTCCAGGTTCAGGTCCAGGTCATCGACGCCACGTCCCAGTTTGGAGGCGTAGTAGTAGCGCAGGTATTCCGGCGACAGGTGGTCCAGGTAGGTGCGCGCCTTGATAAAGGTGCCACGGGACTTGGACATCTTCTGGCCGTTGACCGTCAGGTAGCCGTGCACCGCGATGGCGGTCGGCTTGCGATAGCCCGAACCTTCAAGCATTGCCGGCCAGAACAGCGCGTGGAAGTTGACGATGTCCTTGCCGATGAAGTGGTACAGCTCAGCAGTGGAATCCTTGTTCCAGAACGCGTCGAAGTCCAGCCCCGGCGTGCGGTCGCACAGGTTCTTGAAGCTGGCCATGTAGCCGATCGGCGCGTCCAGCCACACGTAGAAGTACTTGCCCGGCTCGCCCGGGATTTCGAAGCCGAAGTACGGCGCATCGCGGGAGATGTCCCACTGCTGCAGGCCGCTGTCGAGCCATTCGGAGAGTTTGTTGGCCACGGCGTCCTGCAAGGTGCCGCTTCGGGTCCAGGTTTGCAGCATCTGCTGGAAATCCGGGAGCTTGAAGAAGAAATGCTGGGAGTCCTTGAGCACCGGGGTGGCGCCAGAGATTGCCGACTTAGGGTTCTTCAGCTCGGTGGGCGCGTAGGTCGCACCGCATTTCTCGCAGTTGTCGCCGTATTGGTCTTCAGTGCCGCATTTCGGGCAGGTGCCCTTGATGAAGCGGTCGGCTAGGAACATTTTCTTTTCCGGGTCGAAATACTGGGTCACCGAACGCTGGTCGATATGCCCGGCTTCTTTCAAGCGCAGGTAGATCTGGCTCGACAGCTCGCGGTTTTCTTCGGAGTGGGTCGAGTGGAAGTTGTCGAAATCCACCAGGAACTCGGCAAAGTCGGCGCTGTGTTCAGCCTGCACGTTGGCGATCAGTTGTTCCGGGGTGATCCCTTCCTTTTCGGCGCGCAACATGATGGCCGAACCGTGGGCGTCGTCCGCGCAGACATAAATGCATTGGTTGCCACGATGCTTCTGAAAGCGCACCCACATATCGGTCTGGATGTACTCAAGCATATGGCCAAGATGGATGGAACCATTGGCATAGGGCAGGGCGCTGGTGACGAGGATCTTGCGTGGCTCGGACATGGGGCTCGGCTACTTGATGAAACGGAGGTCGGCCACTATAAAGCGCCGGGAAATATATTTCACCCCGTGGCGCTGTTTCAGAATCTTCCGAACCTGCGAAAGCATGCCGTAACGCCGCTGGAACGGTTAGGATAGCCGCCTGTTTCAGTCAGTCTTTTTCGGGAGTAGCCCATGAGCGCCGTCAATCGCGCAGCGGTGGAAGCCGTGCTTCGCCAGTACACCGACCCTTATTTGAACCAGGACCCGGTCAGTGCCGGCTGTGTGCGTGCCATCGACGTCCAGGGCGACCAAGTGTCGGTCCAGTTGGAACTGGGTTATGCCGCCGGTCTGTTCAAGAGCGGTTGGGCGCAGATGCTGCAGATGGCCATCGAGGGCTTGGACGGCGTGCGTTCGGCCAAGGTCGACATCCAGTGTGTGATCGCCGCGCACAAGGCCCAGGCGCAAATCCCTGGGCTGGCCAACGTCAAGAACGTGGTGGCTGTGGCCTCCGGCAAGGGCGGCGTGGGCAAATCCACCACGGCGGCCAACCTGGCCCTGGCCCTGGCCCGCGAAGGCGCACGCGTGGGCATCCTTGATGCGGATATCTACGGCCCGAGCCAAGGCGTGATGTTTGGCATCGCCGAGGGCACACGGCCTAAGGTCAAGGATCAGAAGTGGTTCGTGCCGATCGAGTCCCTGGGCGTGGAAGTGATGTCGATGGCCTTCCTTACCGATGACAACACGCCGATGGTCTGGCGCGGGCCGATGGTCTCCGGCGCCTTGCTGCAATTGGTCACCCAGACCGCCTGGGGCGACCTGGACTACCTGGTGATCGACATGCCCCCAGGCACCGGTGATATCCAGCTGACCCTGGCGCAGAAAGTCCCGGTGGCTGGCTCGGTGATCGTCACCACGCCCCAGGACCTGGCATTGCTCGACGCGAGAAAAGGCGTGGAAATGTTCCGCAAGGTCAATATCCCGGTGCTGGGCGTGGTGGAGAACATGGCCGTGCACATCTGTTCCAACTGCGGCCACGCCGAGCATCTGTTCGGTGAAGGCGGTGGCGAGAAGCTGGCCACCCAGTACGGGGTGGAACTGCTGGCTTCGTTGCCACTGTCGATGGTGATTCGTGAACAGGCGGACGGTGGCAAGCCGACTGTTGCGGCGGACCCTGATGGCCAGATAGCCATGGTGTATCAGGAGCTGGCCCGCCATGTGGGCGCGCGTATCGTGCTGCAGGAAGCCGCTGCGCCGGCGATGCCGACCATCACCGTCAGCGACGACTGAGGGCATTGAAGGGAAAAAGCCTCGACGGTGTCGGGGCTTTTTCATGGCTGGACGGTGGTCAAGGCGGGTTTATTTCTCATTTACGCAATTGGTCGTGTAAGCATTTGCTTACTTTTTCGTAAGCGTTTGGTTTTTTTGCCTGCCAAGTACGTCCCAGATCGTCGAGAGTTTTTTCTATCCTGTTGAAAAATAACAATTAATTATTCTCTGCTGAGCATGAAAGCCTGTCCGTCGCAGCAATGGATCCCGTTGAACTTCCTTTGGAACTCTCTAACATCAGCCCTGTGTCCACGGATTGACACAGCCATCAAGGAACGATGGTTTAGGGAACGTCGCAGGATGCGATTCATCAGGATGATGAAAAGGAATACAGGGACTAGGGAAAAAATGTGGGCGGGTCATACCGCCCCTTTTTTTTGCCTGTAGGAAAGTGAAACCTGCTTTCCAGAAACGCAAAAAGGCCCGCAAGGGGCCTTTTGGGAGGCGACGCTATCAGCGCTCGAGGTCTGCAATCTTACCTTTTTTGCCATCCCACTCCGCTGCATCCGGCATCGGGTCTTTGCGTTCAGTGATATTCGGCCAGATTTCCGCCAACTCGACGTTCAACTGAATGAATTCCTGCATCTCTGCCGGGACTTCGTCCTCGGAGAAAATAGCGACGGCCGGGCATTCAGGTTCACACAGGGCGCAATCAATGCACTCGTCCGGGTGGATGACCAGGAAGTTCGGGCCTTCGTAGAAGCAGTCCACCGGACATACTTCCACGCAGTCGGTGTACTTGCACTTGATGCAGTTGTCGGTAACGACGAAGGTCATTTCTAATTCTCTCCTCAGGCGGCGGCGGCGAAACCCTTTGTGGCAGGGCTCGCGAGGTTCGGGAGCGATAGTCTGCAGGCCAGGCTAATAGCCTGCAGCATCCCAAACCGCGCGAGAGTCTACCAGCTTGCTGGCCTTAGCGTTATATCCGAGTCTTCAGTGCATATAACATTTCGAGCGCTTTTCGCGGCGTCAAGTCATCCAGGTCAAGCTTTGCCAACTCATCCAGCACCGGGTGGGGCAGGCTAGCGAACATGTCGCTCTGATGTGGCGCAGCCGGTTTGCTGGAGGCTTTGGCAGGGCTGGCGACCACGGTTTCATGGGGCAGCGCCGTGGTTTCCAGGCGGCTGAGGTGTTCGCGGGCGCGGGTGATTACGTCATTCGGCACGCCCGCCAGTTGGGCCACGGCCAGGCCGTAACTCTGGCTGGCTGGCCCCGGCAGCACGTGGTGCAGGAACACGATGCGCTCGTTGTGCTCAGTAGCGTTCAGGTGCACGTTGGCCACCAGTGGTTCGCTTTCCGGCAGCACGGTCAGCTCGAAATAGTGCGTGGCAAACAGCGTGTAGGCACGCAGATGCGCCAGGCGTTCGGCTGCCGCCCAGGCCAGGGACAGGCCGTCGAAGGTGCTGGTGCCGCGGCCCACTTCGTCCATCAGCACCAGGCTGCGTTCGGTGGCGTTATGCAGGATGTTGGCGGTTTCGCTCATTTCCACCATAAAGGTCGAACGGCCACCGGCCAGGTCGTCGCTGGAGCCGATCCGGGTGAAAATGCGGTCCACCAGGGAAAGCTCGCAACTGGCCGCCGGCACAAAGCTGCCGATATGCGCCAACAGCACGATCAATGCCGTCTGGCGCATATAGGTGGATTTACCGCCCATGTTCGGACCGGTGATCACCAGCATGCGGGTATCGTCGTCCAGCGACAGGTCGTTGGCGACGAACGGCGTGGTCAGCACCTGCTCTACGACCGGGTGGCGACCTTGCACGATGCGCATGCATGGCTCGCTGACAAAGCGCGGGCAGTTCAGGTCAAGGTTCAGCGCGCGCTCGGCCAGGTTGCTCAGCACATCCAGCTCGGCCAGGGCGGCGGCGGTATCCTGCAGCGGTGCCAACTGGCTGATCAGGTCTTCCAGCAGGTTCTCATAGAGCATCTTTTCCCGCGCCAGGGCACGGCTCTTGGCCGACAGTGCCTTGTCTTCGAACTCTTTCAGCTCTGGGGTGATAAACCGCTCGGCGCCTTTCAGTGTCTGGCGACGTTGATAGTCGATCGGCGCCGACTCGGCCTGCTTGCTCGGCAATTCGATGAAATAGCCGTGCACGCGGTTGTAGCCGACTTTCAGGTTGGCCAGGCCGGTACGGGCTTTTTCGCGGGCTTCCAGGTCAATCAGGAATTGGCCGGCGTTTTCGCTCAGGGCTTGCAGCTCGTCCAGCTCGCTGTCGTAACCGGTCTTCAGAACGCCGCCGTCACGGATGATTGCTGGCGGGTTGTCGATGATGGCTTTTTCCAGCAACGCCGCCAGTTCCGGGTAAGTACCGGCAGTGACCGCGAGCTGTTGCAGGTGCGGCGTGTCCAGTTCGGTCATCGCCGCTTGCAATTGTGGCAAGGCACCGAGGGCATCACGCAGGCGCGCCAAGTCACGCGGACGCGCGTTACGCAGGCCGATCCGTGCCAGGATGCGCTCGATATCGCCGATTTCCTTCAGCTGTGGCTGCAGCTTTTCAAAGCGATAGCCGTCCAGCAGGCACGTAATAGAAGTCTGACGCGCCTGCAGCACACTCAAGTCGCGTAGCGGACGATTCAACCAACGCGTCAGCAAGCGGCTGCCCATGGCGGTCTGGCAACGGTCGACCACTGATTGCAGAGTGTTGTCACGCCCGCCGGCCAGGTTGGTGTCCAGCTCCAGGTTGCGACGGCTCGCACCATCGAGTACCACGGTGTCGTCCAGACGCTCATGACGCAGGCTGCGCAAATGCGGCAGGGCGGTGCGCTGGGTTTCCTTGGCATAGCCCAGCAAGCAACCGGCGGCGCCGATGGCCAGGGTCAGGTTTTCGCAACCGAAGCCTTTAAGGTCTTGTACTGAGAACTGCTGGCACAGACTTTTCAGCGCCGAGTCACGCTCGAAATCCCACGGCGCACGGCGCTTGGCCCCACGGCGTTTTTCCGCCGGCAGATCCTTCGGCCAATCGTCCGGGATCAACAGCTCAACCGGGTTGATGCGCTCCAGCTCTGCCAGCAAGTTCTCCCAGCCCTTGATCTCCAGCACGCTGAAGTTGCCGCTGGTGATATCCAGCACCGACAGGCCAAACAGACGCTCATCACCCAACACCGCCGCAATCAGGTTATCGCGACGCTCATCCAGCAGCGCCTCATCACTCACCGTCCCCGGCGTAATAATGCGCACCACCTGACGTTCCACCGGCCCCTTGCTGGTGGCCGGGTCGCCGATCTGCTCACAGATCACCACCGACTCGCCCAGCTTCACCAGCTTGACCAAGTAACCTTCCAACGAATGGTAAGGAATCCCACACATCGGAATCGACTGCCCCGCCGACTGCCCACGCGCCGTCAGGGTGATATCCAGCAGCTTGGCGGCCTTCTTCGCGTCTTCGTAGAAGATCTCGTAGAAGTCGCCCATGCGGTAGAACATCAACTGATCAGGGTGCTGGTTCTTGAGGCGCCAGTACTGCTGCATCATTGGGGTGTGGGAGGACAGGTCTGAAGTGGTTTTACTCATTGGGTAGTAGGCAAATTCGTTGAAAGGAGTGGAGCAAAGGTGGGGCATTCCGCCCTGCGATTTTGCGATGGGCGCAAGGTTAACACGCGAGGTCTGCGGTTCGCAGTCCACATCACCACACTTAAAAGGGCCCAAGAAATGCATCGTTTATGCATAAATAATGCAAATTAGCATTTGCCAACCCCGAAATCTCCCGTCACTATCTGCGTTATGCAAAAACGCAACGTTTCTATCGTCTTACGCGAACTGCTGGACCGCGACCGGATCTCCCCCACGGAGCTTCACCGGCGTACCGGCGTGCCTCAATCCACGCTGTCCCGGATCCTCAGCGGCAAGATCGTTGATCCGTCGGACAAGCACATTTCCCGCATCGCCGAGTACTTCCGCGTGAGCACCGACCAACTGCGCGGGCGCGTGGCGGTGGGCGTTTCGCGGGAGGACGGGCGCGACCCGATGCATTCGGAACTCAAGGATATAAGCCTGTGGGACGATGACACCCCCGTTAATGATGACGAGGTGTCGATCCCCTTTCTGCGTGAGGTTGAATTGGCTGCTGGATCAGGAAGATTCGTCATCGAGGAAAGCGAGAAAGCCAGCCTGCGGTTCGGTAAGCGCAGCCTGCGGCATAACGGTGTGCAGTTCGACCAGGCCAAGTGCGTGACGGTACGCGGCAACAGCATGTTGCCGGTGCTGCGCGACGGCGCGACGGTCGGGGTGAATGCGGGCAAGAGTGGCATTGGTGACATCGTCGATGGTGACTTGTATGCCATCAACCACAACGGCCAGCTGCGGGTGAAACAGCTCTACCGCCTGCCTTCCGGGATTCGCCTGCGCAGTTTCAATCGCGATGAGCACCCGGATGAGGACTACAGCTTCCAGGATATCCAGGATGAGCAAATCAGTATCCTGGGTCATGTGTTCTGGTGGGGTATGTACGCCCGTTAACCTTCTTCTGTAAGACAAAGCCCGCCAACGAGCGGGCTTTTTTTCGCCTGGAAAAAACCACCAAACCCGCTGTCCACAAGGACGCAAATGCATTGGTGCATTTGCACGCTGAAAATAAATGCATTTGTGCATTGACTGTATATGCATACATGCATATTCTTCATCTCAAGCCAGCCAACAAGGTCTGGTGGAGGCGGCAAGGATGCTGCCAGTCAACACAAGGAAGTCACGCAGCACCGGCAAGGACGCCATCCAAGCGATGGCAAGGACGCCAGCAACACCGGCAAGGACGCCGACGCTCTTTAGTTTCACCGCTTAACAAACAGGCAGCGATGAACCGGCCTTAACGGTTCAGAGGGTTGGCAACTGACCCGGGTGTGCAGCGTAAAGCACCAGAAGCAGTTATCCGGCAGACAGGGATCGTGGTCGGAAAAACATCGAGGAAAGATCCGTACCGCGCCAGTCGCGCCGAAAGATCGAGTTTGGACCGCATTACTGAAAAGCCTGGGCAACCGGGCTTTTTGGAATGCCTACCTACACATGGATTTACCCAAGAGCCGGCCCCGTGCCGGTAGTGCTCAGCCAGGAGGCGTGACATGACAAACGAGCAGCAAGCGTTAGCGGAAATGCCTATCTGGCTGGTAATCGTACTGGCGCTGATCGGCGGTGTATCCGGCGAAATGTGGCGCGCCGATAAGGAGGGCGCCCGTGGTTGGTCGCTGATCCGGCGCCTGGCCCTGCGGTCCGGGGCGTGCATGGTCTGCGGGGTATCGGCATTGATGCTGTGCTACGCCGCCGGCATGTCGATCTGGACCGCTGGCGCCATTGGTTGCCTGACCGCCATGGCCGGTGCGGACGTGGCCATCGGCCTTTATGAACGCTGGGCGGCCAAGCGCATCGGGGTCAACGAGGCCCCTACCTCTCGCCCGGATCAGCAGTAATCGCTGCAAGGATGCAAGCAGATGACACTTCTCGAAAAACCTTCCCAGCTACCTGCGGCGATTGGGGACGCGCTAAAGAGCGCTTTCCCACAGCTGCACGTAGGCAATCACCAAGACTTTCCCGGAACAGGTGATAAAGCCGGCATTTTGATCAGCGTGGAGCGCAACGGTCCGGGCGTGCGCTCCCTTGCAGGGCGCAAGGCGCATGCCTTGTCGGTTTCACTCAAGGCCATGGTTGCTATCGGGTCGGCACCTTTTGATGCCTGCGACTTGGCCAGCCAATTGATGGATCTGACCCTGGATAACCGCTGGGGCCTCCCGCCTGATCAGTGCGACCTGCCTGCCGCCATTGTCGCAGCCCCTTCCGCGCCCACCAGTGCAGAAACGGACTACGACACCTGGACGGTTTCCTTCACCCAAAACCTCTACCTCGGACCATTACTGCTCGAAGATCCTACAGGCAAGCCTTTATTTGCCCGCACCTGGGAAGTCTCCGATATCAACGATCCGGATCAATATCGCCCCTTGCAGGAGTAATCCATGTTCGATGCATTGCTACGTATGCAACTGGGGCCGATTGTCGAGCGCCTGGCAGAAATGGAGGCTCAGTTGGAGGACCTGTATCGGCGCGCCGAAAGCTTCTGTCGGATTGGTGTATGCCAGGAAGTCGACGCCGCGAGTAACACCTGCAAGGTCAGTCACGGCGACTTGCTCAGCCCGGCGATCCGGTTTTTCAACCCGAGCGCTGGGGCACAAACGGAAACACGCATTCCCTCTGTCGGCGAACACTGTCTGCTGCTCAATTATGGCGGCGGGGAAGGGGGGACACAGTCCGTAGCCTTATTCGGCCTCAACAGTAGTCTCTTTCCGCCTGTTTCTAGTGTTGCATCGCTGACACGGCGTCGCCATCAGGACGGCACCCAAAGCGACTACGACGACGCCAGTCACACCTTCAACTGGGTCAACGGTCCCACCACGTTCAGCGGCTCCCGCGAGCAGGTCGACCTCAAAGTCGGTGCCGCCAGCCTGACCCTGAACGCCAAGAGCATCACCCTGCAACTCGGCGCCACCGGCGTGTTGCTGGATGCCGCCGGCGTGCATTTGAGCGGCCCGGTGGTGGATCACCAGGGCCGCGTGATCAGCAGCGCATAAGGATTTGCCATGATCGGAATCGATAGGAACACCGGGGCAGCCGTCGATGACTGGCTGCAATTCGTGCAGCGCGCCACCCGAGCGCTGACCACCCCCGTCGGCACTCGGCAGAAACGCCCGTTGTACGGTTCGTTGATCCCACAACTGCTCGGCCAGAACCTGGGCGATGACCTGTTGATCCTCGCCCAAAGCCATGCCGCCCAGGCGTTTTACAACACGCAAAACGGCATCGCCGACTTCCAACCCCAGGTCATCGTCGCCACCCGGCAGGGCGCCGGGTTGTTGCTGCGTTTTGCGGGCACCTGGAAAAACCGCCAACAAACCTTCGAGGTCGTGACATGAGCATGTTGATCCCAGGCCAGAACCAACTGGCGGAACCGGCCATCATCACGGTCGATGAGTTTGAGCCTCTGCTGGCTGAGTTCAAGGCCTTCGTCGTCGATTACGTCGCCACCCGCGCGCCGCAAAGCGCCGCCAAACTCAAGGTCAGCCTCGACAATGAGAGCGAACTGCTGACCCTGGCCCTGGAAGCGTTTTGCGTGCGTCTGCAAACCCATGAGCGCAAGTACAACGCCCGCATCAAGCAGATGCTGGCGTGGTGGGCCACCGGCAGCAACCTGGACGCACGCCTGGCCGACATGGGCCTGGAGCGTCAAGTGCTCGATCCCGGCGACCCGGCGGCGTTCCCCCCCGTGCCGCCGATTCTAGAAAGCGACGACGACGCGCGTCTGCGTTATTACCTGGCCCCCCACGCCCCGGCAGCGGGTTCGCGCATGCAGTATCGCCGTGAGGTGTTCACCCTCGGCGAGCGGCCATCGGTCAATGTGCAAAGCGCCACCCCCGGTGTGGTGACCGTCAGCTACACCTTTGACCCGGACGGCTACGCAGCCCAGGTCAAGGACGGCAACGGCCGGCGTACCGCCCCAGGCGAGGTGATGGTCACCGTGCTTTCCAGGGAGGGCGATGGCACGGCCTCCGCCGATTTGCTTGACGGCGTGCGGCGACATTTCGCACGGCCGGATGTACGACCGGAGACTGATCTGGTCAGCGTCCAAAGCGCGCAGATTCAGCGCTACAAGATTCGCGTGGTAGCCAAGATCAACTCGGGTCCAGATTCAGGACTGACCCAAGTCGCAGCGCAAAAACTGCTGCAAACCTACGCCGACTCCTGCCATCGCCTGGAAGGCCGTGTCGACCCCAGCTGGATCGACTACGCCATCCACAGCGCCGGCGCCGCGCAACTGCAGATCCTCGAACCGCTGGAGCCGATCATCAGCACGGCCTTCCAGGCTCCGTATTGCGCGGGTGTCGAGGTGGAGGTGCGTACGTTATGAGTGCGCCTAAAGCGAGCCTGTTGCCGGCCAATAGCTCCCCGCTGGAAAAAGCTCTGGACCTCGGGTTTGGCAAGCTGCTGGACCGAGTAAGTCCGCCGTTTTCGGCCTTGATGAATCCGCTGCAAACGCCCACCGCGTTTCTTCCATATCTGGCCGCCGACCGTGGCGTCAGTGAATGGGATGCTGACGCCAGTGAGGCAGAAAAACGCCTGACCGTGGCGTTGTCCTGGCAGATACAGCGCCAGGCCGGGACACCGAAGGCGCTGAGTCATGCGGTGGAGTCATTGGGTTTCACCCCCAACATTAGCGCCTGGTATCAGCAACGGCCCTTGGGCGTGCCTTACACCTTTGACGTGCAGGCGATCATCGGGCGCAGTTGGTCCAGCGGTGACCACAACCGGCTGATCCGCCGCATCAATGCCGCGCAAAGTGAACGGGACCTGGCAACGATTACCATCGTTCTCGAAACCCAAGGGCACCTTGCATTTACTCAAGTCGCACATGCTTCGCTGAGTGATGCTGAGTTGTCTCTAACCAGTGCACTACCAGAGTTGGCGTTGGCTGCTCGGCTTAACAGTGTCGGGACTACCTGTCACTACACCATTAACGACTACGACCTCAGGGCGCAGCCATGACAGATGACATTACGCGCCTGGTGCGCTTCACCTCCAAGGGTTTGGATGAAGTGCTGCAGGCGAAGAACCAAGGCTTGAAAGGTGAAATCACCCACATCGGCGCCGGTACCGGCCGCTACCACCCTGACGGCTCGGAAATAGCCTTGCGCGATGAGCGCCAGCGGGTCGCCATTGTGGATTACGAGGACCTCGGCAATCGTCAGCTCAGGATGGCTGCGCTGTTCGATGGCGAGGGTGAGTATGAAATTGGCGAGTTCGGTTTTTATCTCGCCAGTGGGACCTTGCTGGCAGTGTATTCCGTGGCTGGCAAGTTGCTGACGTATAAAGCGGCGGCGGCGCGGGTGCTGCAAAAGTTCACGCTGGATATTGCGCCGTTGCCGGCGGACAGCGTGACGATTGTGGTGGGTGACGAGAATTTGAATATCCTTATCGCTGAAGAATTGGCCGCAGTGGCGACTGCCAATATAGATAATATGGCTCGTCATCTCGGTGTTTTATTTCGCGTCATAACACTTGAGTTCAAATAGTTTTACAGGCTTGTTTAGTGATGGAGTGACGTGGTCGTGGTTCTCTGTATTGATTGAATAGTCTAAAAACGAGTTTAAGGAGTAAGTGCTTTGAGTACGGAAACGCAAATCGCTAGTTTGGTTCAGGCCTCTAACAACCTGACCAACACTGTAAATGGAAAAATCGGCGCAATCGATGCGCGCATGGATCAGGCGCGCGCAGAGTTTGATCAGTTTCGAGCGCTCAAGGATGTAGTTGGTGAGGCAGGCCAGCCTGGAACATTGCTGATGAGCGTCTTTCAGGGACTTATCTGGGGAACCGGAGCACCTTACAACGTAGGGGCAACGGGTGGGATGGTTGCTACTGACCTGGGTTCGTCGATGAATGTATACGCTCACTTCAAATTGCCTTTTTCTATTAATACGGATGATCAGATGTTTTGGCTGAATATTCGTGGCTATAGCTATGGCAGCTCTTTGGTGATGGACGAGACGTTCGCCGGCTATGTCTATGCACCGCAGCGAGCCGTCATTAATCAATCGTGCTTTGGTAAGTTCGATCCAAGCATTTATGCAGATTCGGCGGGTAATGCTGTTTGCCGGATCAAGATTCCCAATGTGTATGTGACGTCGCTGAGGATTGATACGATGCAGATTGGTCGCTATCGGTCGATTAAGCTTGGGGACATTCAATCAAAACTTTCTCTTTCGCCAACGGTGGTTTTTTAAATGAGTGAGATGTCTATGGACGTTGTTCCGTCCCTTGTTCTTAATAAGGAAGGTTTGGAGTTTTTGCAGTGGTCGTCTATTCGTGTTCGCCGCGATCAGCTGTTGCGTGAGTCCGATCATACTCAAGTTCAGGACAGCCCATTGAATGAGGGGCAGCGTGCTCAAGCTGCGGCATACCGCAAATTGTTGCGAGATGTCCCGCAAGATGTTGGAGACCCTTTCACCGTTGTATGGCCAGAAAAGCCGGGGTTCCTCAAATAATCGATATGCCGCGAAAGCGGTTTTTTTTCGCCTTCCCAAAGCCCCTCCCGCAGGGGCTTTGGCGTTTTCCACCCGGAGATTTCCCCTCATGCAAAACCGCCAAATCTACACCGTCCTCATCCCATTCCCCACCGGGGGCGGCCATTGGTCCACCGTCGGCGAAGAACTAAACCTGCTGGACGTCGAAGCATCCGCCCTGCGCACCGCCGGCCGCCTGGAACTGACCAGCGTCCTCAACTCCACCCCAAAGAAGGCTGACTAACCATGGCTGAGGTTTTGAACTTCGAGCACAACGGCATCACCGTGAATGCCACCGAATCGCCCGAGGCCATGGGTGGCCTGGGCGACAACGTGATCGGCCTGGTCGGCACTGCGCCGAACGCCCATGTGTCGATCCCGAAGAATGCGCCGTTTCGCATCAACAGTTTCACCACCCAGGCGCTGCTGGACCCGACCGGCACTGAGTCGGGCACGTTGTTCCATGCCGTGTACCAGATCCTCAAAGTGGTGAAGGTGCCGGTCTATGTGGTGATCGTGGAGGAGGGTGCCACCCCGGCGGACACGCTCAATAACGTGATCGGCGGCGACGAGCCGGTGACCGGTCGCAAGCTGGGCCTGGCCGCACTGGCCAGCGTACCGGAAGACCTGACCATCATTGGCGCCCCCGGCTTCACCGGCACCAAGGCCGTGGCCGGTGAGTTCGCCTCGTTCGGCAAACGCATCAAAGCCCGCGTGGTGTTGGATGGCAAAGACGTAAGCGTCGCCGACCAAGTGACCTACAGCGGTGAACTGGGCGGTGCCGACCTCGGCTTCGACCGTTGCCTGCTGGTGCACAACATGCCGTCGGTGTACTCCAAGGCGGCGAAGAAAAACGTATTCCTCGCGCCGTCGTCCCTGGCCATCGCGGCACTGGCCAAGGTCAAGCAATGGGAGAGTCCAGGCAACCAGGTGACGTTCGCCGAGGACGTTTCCCGCGTCGTCGAGTACAACATCCTCGACACCTCCACCGAAGGCGACCTGCTCAACCGCTACGGCGTGAGCTACTACGCCCGCACCATTCTCGGCGGCTTCTCGCTGCTGGGTAACCGTTCTATCACCGGCAAGTTCATCAGCTACGTCGGCCTCGAAGACGCGATCAGCCGCAAGCTGGTCAAGGCCGGCCAGAAAGCCATGGCCAAGAACCTCACCAAGTCCTTCATGGACCAGGAGGTCAAGCGCATCAACGACTGGCTGCAAACCCTGGTCGCCGACGAAACCATCCCCGGCGGCAGCGTGTACCTGCACCCGGAATTGAACAGTGTCGAGAAGTACAAGAACGGCACTTGGTTCATCGTCATCGACTACGGCCGCTACGCGCCGAACGAACACATGATTTATCAACTCAATGCCCGCGATGAAATCATCGAGCAGTTCCTGGAGGACGTTCTCTAATGTTTACCAACCGAGTCAGACAGGCCATTGCGGCCACCCTTCAAGGTTTGCCGTTGTCCGCGACGGTTGAGGAATTCACCCCGCCAAAGATCGAATTCGACATGGAACCCATGACAGGCGGGCGTTTCATTGCCGAGGAAATGGCCAAGAGCGGCAAGGTACTCGGCGCCAAGTTGATCCTGCAAGGTGCGGGCCCGGAAATCATGCTGGCGTTGGGCGTGCGCCTGGGTGACGACATTCTGCTCAACGTGCGCGAGGCTGGTCAGGACCAGGACGGCAAGACCTACTTCACCTACCACACCGTGGGCGGCAAGCTCAAATCCCTGGAAGAAGCGAAGCTGAAAATGGGCGATAAACCCACCACCACCCTGGAACTCTCCTGCCGCACCTACAACCGCCTGGAAAACGGCATTCCGGTGATCGACATCGACGTGCGTACCCAGAAATTCGTGCTCAACGGCGTCGACATTCTCGGCGACGCCCGCCGCGCCGTGCTGATGCCTTAAAGCCCACACGCGCCCTGTAGGAGCTGGCTTGCCAGCGATCGCATCACCTCGGTTCACCCGACAAACCCAGTCGCCTGCATCGCCGGCAGCCGGCTCCTACACGTCTCCCTTTCATTTCAAGGAATTGCCCCATGGCCTGGATGCCACCGCTGCACCGCCTGCTCTCGCCGATCACCGCCGATACCGGAGCGACGATTGAGCAGGTTCAACTCAAGCCGCTGTACTACGCCGCGCAAAAAGATGCGCTGGCCCGGGCCGGTGAGGACGAGGACGACCAGTTCTTCGAACTGGCGAAACTCGCCACCGGTCTGTCGGAAAAAGAGCTCGACCAACTCAAGCGCCCGGACTACGTGACCATCGCCCAATACGTACATGAGATGTCGACACGTCCTGCGTCGTTCTTCCTCGATAAACAAGCGGAATCGACTCACGAACAGCCCATCCAACTGCTGCAGCCTCTCGACGCTGCCGGCCGTATCTTCGCCGAGTTGTCCCTGGAAATGCCCGCCCTGCGCGCCACCAAGGTGATGAAAAAGCTCGCCACCAACAAAGAGCGCGCCGAGTTCATCACCGCTCATTGCAGCGGCTTGATGATCCCCGATCTTGCCCATCTCACCGTACCTGACTGGACCGAACTACAGGAGCGCATCGACGATTTTTTAAATCAACCGGCGGACTTCTTTCGCAACGCGACATCGACGTGATCCTCGATGTGGTGCCGCTGGTTTACTCGGTCAGTGAGGCGGAGATCCTGGATTGGGATGCCGCAAAAGCATTGCGCCGCTACGACATCGCGATCACTCGCCTTGGCGTTAAACAGGAGTAAGCGGGATGCAAGAGACTAAATATGGGATCCGGCTTGCCCAGGAGGATTTCCGCTGGATGATCGGCGACGCGGACCTTGGCAATGTGCTGGCACCGTTTTCCGCAAGCGCCGGGGCACCCGTAAGCCTGGAGGCGGCCTCGCAGCCGCAGTGGGCGTTGAACGCTACGTTGGCCACACTCAGTGTGGATATCAACGCCTTGACCCAGGAACAAGTACGACTGCGCGAGACGTTGGAGACGCTCAACACTACGTTGTTCATCACCAGCGACGCTCTGGTGCCCAAGGCAGCTGATGTTGCCGCGAGCGCGCCGAAGGATGAACACAAGGAGCCTGCTGATGGTGCGGTGATGAGCACGATCAAGGCGGCTGGAAGCGAATTGTTGGACGCGCTGAAAAGCAAGATCGCAGAAAAAGCGATTGATTTGGTCATCGACACGGCTGCAAAGAAATACAAAGGTCGCAAAAAAATCGGCGGGCGCAGTGCTGGAATAAGCGGCCTGGTCGAACGAGGCCGGCAATTATTGGGCGGCTCGTCAGCGGGCTTTCAGGTAGGGGCGACTTCGCAAGGCTTTCAGTCCTTTACCGCGGCGAGCACCGCAACGCCAGCGGCCACTCGGCCAGACATTCCGGCGGGTGCCTTGACCGATGCTTTCACCAAACTCGAATCCGTCGGCATTCGGCGGCTTGCACCCTTGAGAACCGCTGAAGCCACCTTGGGCGTGATCCAGGGTGTACGCGACGGTGACGTCAAGGCCGTCGGCGCCGGCCTCAGCACGGCAGGTGGTGCCTGGGCCGGAGCCTCTGCCGGAGCAGCCATAGGCACGCTGATTTTCCCCGGTGTCGGTACGGCTGTCGGCGGCGCGATCGGTGGCTTGCTGGGCAGTGAAGCGGGTGCTTGGCTCGGTGAGAAGTTGTTCGGGCCAAGCGACCGCCTCGCCGCGCCCGCCGATGTCAGCAAGCAATTGAACAACGCCCAGGCTGACAACCGTCAACTTACATTCGCCCCGCAAATCACCATCAATGCACCCGAGCAGGCCAGCTATCAGCAACTGGCGGCGCTAGTGGTGCAACAGATTGAAGCCCAATTCACGCCGTTGCCGATGGACAGCCTGCTGGCGACGCGACGCGATTCGGCGCTGACCGATACAGGAGTGGCGTGATGCGACAGCAGATGGCATTGGGCACGTTTATTTTTGGGCTATCTCGTGGCTTTGCCTACGACACCCTTGACCGTGCGAGCAGTGGTGGCTGGGTCAGCCTGGAGATCATTGCCGGCAAACCCAAATCCAGCCAGGTCGGCCAGGCGCTCGAAACCCTCACCTTTGGTGGTAAGGCCGCACGGGCGCAGGGCATGGCGCGGCTGGAGGAATTGCGTGCGCTGCAAACCCTTCGTGTGCCGTTGCCTCTGGTCGACGGCGTTGGCCTTAGTTGGGGGCTGTGGACCATCAAATCGGTGGACGAAAAACAGTCCAGCGTCATCGATGACGGCACGGCGATGGTGATCAATTGGGTCGTGGTGCTGGAGGAATTCGTCAATGCGTAGGGTGAGAAGTATTGCGGGGGATTCGGTGAACCTGTTGCTCTACCGCGAGCTGGGTCGCTGTGACGATGCGGCCGAGGAAGTGCTATGGCGCTTGAACCCGCAGTTAGCCGAGCAGGGCGCAGTATTGCCGGCCGGCGTCAGCATCATTGTGCCCGAGCTAACGGTACAACCGATTGCCAAGCAGCCGGTTTCGGCCTGGGACTAAGGAGTCACCATGACACTTGGATTTACACCGGTGGTGGAAATTTACGGCGCCAATGCCGCGCTGCTCAATGAGCGGTTATTGGAATGGGAGCACACCGATTTGGCGGGGTTTGCGTCCGATCAGTTGAAGCTGACCCTCGACATCGAAGGCCTTGAAGGGTTACCCAGCCTGGGCGGTCAGATCGGCCTGCGCGTCGGCTACCTGGAATCCGGCCTGGTGGATAAAGGGCGGTTCAAGATCACTCAGCGTACGCCATCGCTGTTTCCGCTGCGCGTGGTGCTGGTGGCAACAGCCGCACCTTTTGACGAGCCTGAGTTCAAGAAGCGACGAACCGCCAGCCACGGGCCGATCAGCCTGGGGGCGCTGTTTCGTCAATTGACCACGCGCTACGGCTTCTCGCCCCGTGTGGCGCACGATTTGGAAGATGAGCAGATCCAGCATATCGACCAGACCAATGAAAGTGACATGGCGTTTTTGACGCGGTTGGCCAAGCGATTCGACGCGGTGGCCAAACCCGTCGACGAGCTGTATGTGCTGGGCCGTAAAGGGCAGATCAAATCGCTGTCGGGCAAGGTTTTGCCGGATGTGCAGTTGTCGATCACCCGCGACAACCGTCCGGGGGATCGTGCGTTTATTTCCGCCAGCTTCACTGAATCCAGCCGAGCGACCTACTCCGGCGCGCAAGCGAGCTGGTGGGACGCAGCCGCCGGCAAACAGCACGTGATGGAAGTGGGTATCGCGCCGTTCAAGGTGATGACGCAGCGCTACCAGAGCGAGGCGGAAGCCAGGACTGCCGCTGAGGGCGAGATGCGCCGAGTGGGGCGTGAAGGGTTGCAGGTCAATGTGATTTGCCCCGGAAACCCGTTGTTCGGCGCCGAAGGGTTGCTGCTGTTGGACGAGTCTTGGCCTGGCTTTATGCAGGGGCGTTGGTCGATCAAGAGTGTGATTGCCAGTGGCAAGCGCAAAGAGAGCTACCGATGTGCAATCAAGGCCAGTGGTTTGTCCCCGGCCGAGTGAGGAACCATGTTGATAACACTGTCTCAACTGCTTCAAATCCTGCCGGGAGCCCGCCTTGGCGCGGGCGTTTTTTTGCCTGCGCTGAACACGGCCATGGCCAGGTTTGAGATCGGTCAACCCAAACGCATCGCTGCGTTTCTAGCTCAAGTCGGTCATGAGTCCGGCGAGTTGCGCTACGTGCGTGAACTGGGCAGTGATGCCTATTTGAGCAAGTACGACACCGGCGCATTGGCCGTGCGCCTGGGTAACACGCCCGAAGCGGACGGCGACGGCCAGAAGTATCGGGGCAGGGGGCTGATCCAGATTACCGGTCGCCGCAACTACCTGGCCTGTAGCCAGGCACTGTTTGGCGATGAGCGTTTGTTGCGGGAACCGACATTGCTGGAGCAGCCGCAATGGGCGGCCGAGTCGGCGGCCTGGTTCTGGCAAAGCAATGGCCTGAATGAACTGGCCGACAAGGATCAGTTCACCACCATCACCCGGCGTATCAACGGCGGGCTCAATGGGCTGGAGGATCGCTTGCAGCTGTGGGCGCGGGCGAAGGCGGCGTTTTGCGTTTCTTAAACGTGTGAGAACTGTACAGACGTGCCTTCGCCCGTTTGCGTCTTGAGACAGTCCGTCACTTGCGCGTGCGATTGGCTCCTGTAGGGTAGGCAAAACCCCGCCCACGTCTGGAGACGACCGTGAAGGAAATCACTCAACTGGCTGCTGAACTAGGGCGCCGTTTGCAGGTGCTCAATGCCCACGTCACCACTGCCGAGTCCTGCACCGGCGGCGGAATCGCGGAAGCCATCACGCGGATCCCGGGAAGTTCGGCCTGGTTTGAGGCGGGGTATGTCACCTATTCCAACCGCCAGAAGTCCCGGCAGTTGAATGTGCCGGAAACGTTGTTTCCAAAAGTGGGTGCCGTCAGCCAGGAAGTGGTGGAGGCGATGGTCCGCGGTGCACAGGAAAAAAGCCTGGCGCGCTTTGCCGTGGCGGTCAGTGGTGTAGCGGGACCGGATGGCGGCTCGCCGGACAAACCGGTGGGCACGGTATGGCTGGCTTTCGGCGTCGGCGATGAGGTCACGGCCGAGCTTGAGCACTTCGCCGGCAACCGCGACGAGGTCCGCCGACAAACGGTAAAGGCCGCGCTAGAGGGCTTGTTGCGACGAGCTGCAGCAGAAATAGAAAATCAGGGGTAGGCGATCTCCGATCTTTGTGGAACAATACTGTCTACTTATACAGGTGTTGGCCGCCCCGGCCTTATTGATTACGTGAGGACTTTAATGGACGACAACAAGAAGAAAGCCTTGGCTGCGGCCCTGGGTCAGATCGAACGTCAATTCGGCAAGGGTGCCGTAATGCGTATGGGCGATCACGACCGTCAGGCGATCCCGGCTATTTCCACGGGCTCTCTGGGTCTGGACATCGCGCTCGGCATTGGCGGCCTGCCAAAAGGCCGTATCGTTGAAATCTACGGTCCTGAATCTTCCGGTAAAACCACCCTGACCCTGTCGGTGATTGCCCAAGCGCAGAAAATGGGCGCCACCTGTGCGTTCGTCGACGCCGAGCACGCCCTGGACCCTGAGTACGCCGGCAAATTGGGCGTCAACGTTGACGACCTGCTGGTTTCCCAGCCGGACACCGGTGAGCAAGCCCTGGAAATCACCGACATGCTGGTGCGCTCCAACGCCATCGACGTGATCGTGGTCGACTCCGTGGCCGCCCTGGTGCCCAAGGCTGAAATCGAAGGCGAAATGGGTGACATGCACGTGGGCCTGCAAGCCCGTCTGATGTCCCAGGCGCTGCGTAAAATCACCGGTAACATCAAGAACGCCAACTGCCTGGTGATCTTCATCAACCAGATCCGTATGAAGATCGGCGTGATGTTCGGCAGCCCGGAAACCACCACCGGTGGTAACGCGCTGAAGTTCTACGCTTCGGTCCGTTTGGACATCCGCCGTACCGGCGCGGTGAAAGAAGGTGACGAGGTTGTAGGTAGTGAAACCCGCGTTAAAGTCGTGAAGAACAAAGTGGCCCCGCCTTTCCGCCAGGCCGAGTTCCAGATTCTCTACGGCAAGGGCATCTACCTGAACGGCGAGATGATCGACCTGGGTGTGCTGCACGGTTTCGTCGAGAAATCCGGTGCATGGTATGCCTACAACGGCAGCAAAATTGGCCAAGGCAAGGCCAACTCGGCCAAGTTCCTGGCAGACAACCCGGATATCGCTGCCACGCTTGAAAAGCAGATCCGCGACAAGCTGCTGACTGCCGCTCCAGACGTGAAAGCTGCCGCCAATCGCGAGCCGGTTGAAGAAGTGGAAGAAGCTGACACCGACATCTGAAGCACACAATGACAGTTGTACTGGATACACTCGTCGCCGTTCGGCGCACTGCAATGGACCTGCTCGCTCGCCGCGAGCATGGTCGAGTCGAGCTGACGCGTAAATTGCGTCAGCGCGGCGCAGAGCCCGAGATGATCGAAACCGCCCTCGACCGCCTGACGGAAGAGGGGCTGCTTTCCGAAGCCAGATACCTCGAAAGTTTTATCTCCTACCGAGCCCGCTCCGGCTACGGCCCGGCGCGTATTCGCGAAGAGCTGAGCCAGCGTGGCCTGCAACGCGCTGATATCGATCTTGCCCTGCGCGAGTGCGGGATCAGTTGGCAGGCGCAGTTGGAGGACACCTGGCGGCGCAAGTTCTCTGGTCATCTTCCGATTGATGCCAGGGAACGAGCAAAGCAGGGACGATTCCTCAGCTATCGCGGGTTTTCGATGGAGATGATCAGCCGCTTGTTGAGCGGCCGGGACATCGATGATTGAGCTTCTGAACAAACAAAAGACCCACTATGAAAATAGTGGGTCTTTTTTTTTGCCCTCAAAAAATCACGCCGGCTCCGGCGCCACCCGCTGTTGCGCCTTGCCCTGGGCCTGTGCCCAGTTCTCCGGTAAGTTGATGTAATCCACCAACTGCCGCAGTCGACCCTGGTCGCGCCCGTTGAAGTTGAACACCAGTCGCGTCAAATGACTGAACCTCGGCTCATCATGTTCCTCGCCGGTATACGCGAGCTGTCGGAACTCTCCACTCAGTCGCAGGCTGGCGAACTCGCCTTGCAAATGGGCCAATGCCTGTTCACTGAGCGGGTGATTCATGCGCACCACAAACTCGCGTTTCAGCCAGCGGGTGGAGTGGAAGTTGGCATAAAACTGGTTGATCTCTTCCACCGCCTCTTCGGCGCTGTACACCAGGCGTATCAGCTTGAGGTCGGTGGGCAGAATGTAGCGGTTGGCTTCCAACTGGCTGCGGATGAAGTCCAGGGCACCCTGCCAGAACCCGCCACCTGGCGCATCCAGCAGCACTACCGGGACCAGCGGGCTCTTACCGGTCTGAATCAGCGTCAGCACTTCCAGCGCTTCATCCAGGGTGCCGAAACCGCCTGGGCACAACACCAGGGCATCGGCTTCCTTGACGAAGAACAACTTGCGGGTAAAGAAGAAGTGGAAGGACAGCAGATTCTCAGTCCCATCGATGGTTGGGTTGGCATGCTGTTCAAACGGCAGGGTGATGTTGAACCCCAGGCTGTGTTCCAGGCCCGCGCCTTCGTGGGCGGCGGCCATGATGCCGCCACCGCCGCCGGTGATCACCATCAGGTCCGAACGCGCCAGTGCCGCGCCGACTTCACGGGCCAGTGCATACAGGGGGCTTTCCACCGGGGTGCGTGCCGAGCCGAACACCGTCACCTTGCGGCGGCCCTTGAACTGTTCGAGCACGCGGAAGGCATTGTCCAGCTCGCGGATGGCTTGCAGGGTGATCTTGGCGTTCCAGCGGTTGCGGTCGTCCTGGGCCATGCGCAGCACGGTGAGGATCATGTCGCGATACAGGGGGATATTCGGGCTGTTGGGGGCGATCAGCTGGAGTTGTGCGTCGACCTGCTGGGTGAGGTCGGTGCCGTGTTCTTCGAAATGTCGGAGCAGGCGGTCATTCGGTTCGTAAGGCATTCAACTTCTCCTTCTTGCAGGGCACCTTCGCCGGAGGCTACGACACTGCTTGTGTCGCTGTTTGCGCGGGGGCAACCTTCTTTTGCCCTGAAAATGTTACAGAACAGCATGAAAAACGCTGTGTATGAATGGGCGGGATGATTTGATCATGGGCCGGAAAACCCTTGGCTGGCAACCACTTATTGATCGCTCAGTACGGAGTCTAGCTGCCTGGGAGGCGTTGAAGCGGGGGAGTACGCGCCACCGGACGGCAGCGCGCGAAGGTCAAACCGTTACTTTTTCTTTTTTGTCGGTGCCGGGCAATCCGCTTCCACGAACTTCACCGAGGCCACAGGGCGGTTGGTCTTGTTCTCGGTGATTTCGTAACGCATCACCGCGCCTTTGGCCATCAGCTCACGGTAACCCTTGTTCAGGCATACGCTCTGGCCGAGTTGGAAATACACCGCCTTGGGATTGGCGCGCATCTGTTCGGCGCGGTCGGGCAAGACGCTCAGGTGATCGATCAGTTGCATGCCTTCAACGGTGTAGGCCACTTCCAGGGTCTTTTCGTCGATTTCCCGGGGTAGATCTTTGTTGCTCTCAGCCGCGACGCTTTGCAGCTTCCGGTTCATTTGGGCCTCCAGCAGCGAGGCCGCCTGGGCGCACACGGGCAATACCAGCGCGAGGGCGACGGATGGGGCGACAAGGCGCAGCATGGAACGCAGCATGAAACTCTCCTGATTCGGTTACTGGTGCATAGACCAGCCACTGCGCTGTGCGTTCAGTGGCGCGCAATTATAGGTGAGCCCTTGCCACTACAGCCAGGCGTATCGCTGGTAAACTGCCGCCACCTCAGCCGTCCACGAGTTTTCACCGTGTCGATTTACCCGTCCCACCGGCGCATCCGATGAGCCACGCCGTGTCCCGCCTGCGCACCCAGCGCCTGGCCCGTGCCGTCCGTCCGTTCCTCAATCGTGGTTCGCGTGCCGAGCGTTGTCCCGGCTGCCGTGTCATTCCTGAGTACTGCTTGTGTGCCTGGCGACCAAAAGTCGCCGCCACCTCAGCGATGTGCCTGCTGATGCATGACGTGGAACCCATGAAACCCAGCAATACCGGCTGGCTGATCGCCGATGTGATTGATGACACCACGGCGTTCGCCTGGTCGCGCACTGAAGTCGATCCTGAACTGCTGACCTTGCTGGCCGACCCGCAGTGGCAACCCTACATTGTGTTCCCCGGCGAATTCGTCGCGCCGCAGCGTGTTGTCAGCGAAGTGAAGGTGGAGGAGGGCAAGCGCCCACTGTTCATCCTGCTGGACGGCACCTGGAGTGAAGCGCGCAAGATGTTCCGCAAAAGCCCCTACCTGGAGCATTTGCCGGTGCTCAGCCTGGCGCCCGAGCAGCTATCGCGCTACAAACTGCGTCGTTCCAAACGCGATGATCATTTTTGCACCGCCGAGGTCGCCGCGCTGTGTCTGGAACTGGCCGATGATCGGATGGCCAGTGAAGTCCTGGATGCCTACCTGGATGTCTTCAGTACTCATTACCTGGCCGCCAAGTTCCAGATGCCTCTGGATCCGGCGGACACAGTTCATGCGCGTCTTGCTCCCTATATTCCGAAGGTGTAACCAGACGACGTTTGCATGATGGCACCACGAACCCGCAACCCGCTAAAATGCCCACGGGCGTAGCGCTTGACCCTCCAGGCTACGCTGGGCATGCTGGGCGCCGATCAGGGCACCCCTAAAAAACAGGATCATTTAATCAATGGCCACATACGAAATCCTGATAGCCGATGACCACCCGTTGTTTCGCAGTGCGCTGCACCAAGCCGTGACATTGGGCCTTGGGCCGGACGTCCGCCTGGTCGAAGTGGCCAGTATTGCCGAGCTGGAAGCCCGCCTCACCGAAAAATCCGACTGGGACCTGGTGCTGCTCGACCTGAACATGCCCGGTGCCTACGGTTTCTCAGGTTTGGTGTTGTTGCGCGGTCAATACCCGCAGATTCCCGTGGTGATGGTCTCGGCCCAGGAAGAAGCCGACGTGGTGGTGCGCTCCAAGGAGTTTGGCGCCAGCGGTTTCATTCCCAAGTCCAGTGCGATGGAAGATATCCAGAAGGCTGTACGCACCGTGCTGGATGGTGATGTGTCCTGGCCGCCGCAAGCGTTTGAAGAAATCAACGTGTCCGACGAAGCCAAGGCCGCCCGTGATGGTCTTGCCAGCCTGACACCGCAGCAGTTCCGGGTGCTGACCATGGTCTGCGAAGGCTTGTTGAACAAACAGATTGCCTACGAGCTGAGCGTATCGGAGGCGACGATCAAGGCCCACGTTACAGCGATCTTCCGCAAGCTGGGCGTGCGTACGCGCACCCAGGCGGCGCTGCTCTTGCAACAACTTGAGTCAATTTCGCAGCATTAAGCGGCTACCGATTCACGCTTTTTTGACTTTGCGTGATCTAGTTTCCCCACTCCTTTAGTTCAGTTGCCAACGTCTATGTCGCCTTTCAAGGGTCAAACCGGTATCAAACGTATCTTCAATGCTGGGGGTTATTCGCTGGATGGCCTGCGCGCGGCGTTCACTGGCGAGGCAGCGTTCCGCCAGTTGGTGTTGCTTAACGTGATCCTGATCCCGTTGAGCTTTTTCCTGAATGTCAGCCGGGTCGAGCGTGCCTTGCTCATTGCTGTCTGCCTGCTGGCGTTGATCGTCGAATTGCTTAACTCGGCAGTGGAAGCGGCGATCGACCGCATTTCCCTGGACCGCCACCCGCTGTCGAAAAACGCCAAGGACATGGGCAGCGCCGCGCAGTTCGTCGCACTGACCATGATCACCCTGGTCTGGGCCGTGATTCTGATCTAACCCTTAGGCAATGCTCGGCAGCACGATCTCGTCGCTGCGCTGAACCCCGGCGGTGAAGGCGCGGCATAGTTCCAGGAACTCGCGCATTGCCGAGGTCTGGTACTTCTGTTTATGCCAGATGAAGTAGAACTGCCGGGCCAGGTCCAGGTCCGGGGTTTCCACCGGCACCAGGCTGCCACGCCGGAATGCGTCGCGTAGCGCCAGCCGCGAAATGCAGCCAATCCCCAATCCTGACTCCACCGCGCGTTTGATCGCCTCAGTGTGCTCCAGCTCAAGGCGGATATTCAGCGCGCTACGGTGATGGCGCATGGCTTGGTCAAATGTCAGGCGAGTACCTGAGCCCTGTTCCCGCAGGATCCACGCCTCTTGGGTCAACTCATCCATGGTTGCCATGCCACGTTTGGCCAGGTGATGCTGCGGCGCGCAAAACACCACCAGTTCATCCTCCACCCAGGTTTGCACCTCGATATCCGGGTGGCTGCAGTCGCCTTCGATTAGACCCAGGTCAATTTCGTAGTGCGCCACCTGGTGCACGATATGCGCAGTGTTCTGCACATGCAGCTTCACCTGGCTCTCGGGGTGTTGCTGCATGAAGCTGCCGATCAACAGGGTCGCCAGGTAATTACCAATGGTGAGGGTGGCGCCCACCGCCAGGGAACCGAAGCCGGACTTGCCGTTGAGCAGGTCCTCGATCTCCTTGGCCTGGTCGAGCAGCGCAACCGCCTGGGGCAATAGCTGATGACCGAGGGCGTTGAGGCTCAGGCGTTTGCCCGCGCGGTCGAATAATTGGCAGCTGGATTGGCGCTCCAGCTCGGTGATCGAGGTGCTGGCGGCGGATTGAGATAAGGCCAGAAGGCCAGCAGCGCGCGAGACGCTTTCCTGCTGGGCGACGGCAACGAAGACTTGCAGTTGACGGAGAGTAAATCGCATATCGATATAACCGATAACCCTTATCTTAATAATCCAGTTAACAGATATTGTCGCCGCCATTAGAATGCTGTGCAATTGCGCATCCCATCTTTGGCGCAGACCCATTTCCAGGAGTCCCCCGTACATGAGCAACATGAACCACGAGCGTGTCCTCAGTGTTCATCACTGGAACGACACTCTGTTCAGCTTCAAGTGCACCCGCGATCCGGGCCTGCGCTTCGAGAACGGTCAGTTCGTGATGATCGGCCTGCAACAGCCCAACGGCCGCCCGCTCATGCGCGCTTACTCCATTGCCAGCCCGAACTGGGAAGAGCATCTGGAGTTTTTCAGTATCAAGGTCCCGGATGGCCCGCTGACTTCCCAATTGCAGCACTTGAAGGAAGGCGACGAGATCATCATCAGCAAAAAACCGACAGGCACCTTGGTGCTTGACGATTTGAAGCCGGGCAAACACCTGTACCTGCTCAGCACCGGTACTGGCCTGGCTCCGTTCATGAGCGTAATCCAGGACCCGGAAACCTACGAGCGCTTTGAAAAAGTGATCCTGTGCCACGGCGTGCGTTACGTCAACGAAGTCGCCTACCGCGAATTCATCACCGAGCACCTGCCGCAGAACGAATTCTTCGGCGAGGCCTTGCGTGACAAGTTGATCTACTACCCGACCGTGACCCGTGAGCCTTTCGAAAACGAAGGTCGCCTGACCGACCTGATGCGCAGCGGCAAGCTGTTCAGCGACATCGGCCTGCCGCCGATCAACCCCGAGGATGACCGCGCCATGCTGTGCGGCAGCCCAAGCATGCTGGACGAAACCAGCGAAGTGTTGAACAGCTTCGGCCTGAAAGTTTCCCCACGGATGCGTGAGCCGGGTGATTACTTGATCGAGCGTGCGTTCGTCGAGAAGTAATGCTGGGTCAGTAACAACACAGATCTAAAAAATGTGGGAGCGGGCTTGCTCGCGAAAGCGGAGTGTCAGTCGACAGAGTTATTGACTGATACACCGCTTTCGCGAGCAAGCCCGCTCCCACATTTTGTTTCCGGTTTATTCAGTGAGCTGGGAGTACTTCCAGTACACAAATCACCCCAGGCTCGGGATAGTGCCAACGCACATCCACATCCCAGAACTGCGCGCCATATTCCCGCTCTGGCCCCGGCGTCTGATACGCCGGCCGTGGATCCTGTGCCAGGCACTGATCAATCAGTTCCACCAGTGGCTCGCCCAGGCGCTGAGCGTGGCCTTGTGCCTGCTGCAGCGCTGTCTTGAGCCATTGCACCGGAATCAGCTGTGGCGCGGCGCTGGCGATGTCGTTGGTCGCCGTGTCGACCACGTCGGCATACGGCACATACGGCTTGATATCCAGCACCGGCGTGCCATCGAGCAGATCAATCCCGGAAATCCACAGCCGTCCTGGCTCCACTTTTTCCAGCTTGACCACTGACTGGCCGATGCCGTTGGGTCGGTGGGTGGCGCGGGTGGCAAACACGCCCATGGACGTGTTGCCACCCAGGCGCGGCGGGCGCACTTTCAGGCGTGGCTTGTCTTCCAGCGCCTGGTGGAACAGGAACAGCAACCACACGTGGCTGACCTGCTCCAGGCCTTGTACGGCTTCGCCACCGTCGAACGGCGCCATCAGTTCCAGCACGCCACGGGCGGCAGGTGCCAACTGAGGTTGGCGTGGGATGGCGAACTTCTCCTTGAAACAGGAGCGCACGAAGCCGACGGGCGAGACGTTGTAACTCATGGCTTACGCACGAACTCGCAGCGTCAGGCCCTTGAGGAAGTTGCGCAGCAACTGGTCGCCGCACGGGCGATAGTTGGTGTGGCCGAACTTGCGGAACAGCGCGCTCAGCTCAGGCTTGGACACCGGGAACTCGGCGGCCTTGAGGATGGCGTGCATGTCATCTTCCTTCAGTTCGAAGGCCACGCGCAGCTTCTTGAGGATGATGTTGTTGGTCACCGGGGTCTCGATCGGCTGCGGCGGACGGCTTTCGTCCTTACCGCGCTTGAAGATCACCAAGCCGTCGAGGAAGTGCGCCATGACGTCATCCGGGCAGAACACGAAGCCTTCTTCCTCATCTTTCTTGAGGTAGGTCAGCAGGTCGTCCTTGGTTACGTCCATGCCGCCGAGCTTGATGATCTCGACCATCTTGTTGTCGCTGATGTCGAGCATGTAGCGCACGCTGCGCAGTACGTCATTGTGAATCATGGTGGGCAATCCTGGTATTCAACTGAGGACACCGCGCAAAAGAGGCGGTGTCGGGAAAAGGGCGGCGGCTTAGAACTTTTCTTTGCCGGACAGGTAACGCCATTGGCCAACCGGCACCTTGCCGATGGACACGCCGCCGATGCGGATACGACGAATGGCGATGACTTTGAGGCCAACCGCTTCACAGAACAGCGCGATCACGCCTGGCTGCGGGTTTTTCATCGCAAAACGCAGGCGGTTTTCGTTCTGCCAGCTGGCTTTGACCGCCGGCAGCTCTTTGCCTTTGTAGGTCAGGCCGTGGTTCAGGCGATTGAGGCCGTGGGCAACCATGTCGCCTTCGACTTCCACCACGTATTCCTGCTCGATCTTGGCGGCATCGGCGGTCAACTTGCGCAGAATCTTCCAGTCCTGGGTAAACACCAGCAGGCCGCTGGCCTTGGCTTGCAGGTCGGCGCTGGCGGTCAGGCGCAGGAAGTGGCCCTTGAGCGGGCGTTTGCCGAAGCGGTGTTCTTCCGAGAGGGTATCGGCGCTGATCGACGCCATGGCCGCCTCGGCATCCACGCCGGCCGGGGCGTGCAGCAGGATGGTCACCGGCTCGGGCGCGGTGGCCTTGGCGTCCGGGTCGAGTTCCACCTTCTGGGTGGTGACCTTGAACTGCGGTTCGTCGATCACTTCACCGTCCACCGAGACCCAGCCGCCTTCGATGAACAGCTCAGCCTCCCGACGGGAGCAACCGACCAGTTCGATAAGGCGTTTGGAGAGGCGTATAGGGTCAGTCATGACAAGGGCCGTAGCAAAAGGGGGCGGCTATTGTACCTGTGTGGGCGCGGTTAATCCCGGCCCCATTTCAGTGCTGTGGCTTTTTGTGGGATCCGACAAGCCAGCTCCCACAGAAGAGCGCAAACGCATGTGCAGCAACGGATACGGTTGGCCCAGCCCATCGTGCTCCGTGCGTCCGATCACCTCGAAGCCTTGCTTGAGGTAAAAGCCGAGTGCCTGGGGATTTTGCTCGTTCACTTCCAGCTCGTCGGCGTTCAAATGCTCGACCGCATAACGCAGCAGTTGCCGGCCAAGGCCCTGGCCCCGGTGCTGCGGGTCGATAAACAGCATCTCGACCTTGCCAGCGGCGACACCGGCAAACCCGGTGATGCGTTGGTGCGGGTCTTTGGTGCAAATCAGCATCACCGTGTCCAGGTAATGAGTCAGCACCAGGTTGCGCAGGCGTTCGATATAGCTGTCCGGCAAAAAATCGTGGGTGGCCCGCACCGAGGACTCCCAGATTTCAGTCAGTTTTTGATAATCGCTGGTTTTAGGTGTGTGGATAACCGAATGCCGACGCATGCCCGCTGCCCCTGCCGATGATTGGCGATGAGCAAACGATAGACCTAAAAAAGCCCCACATCTTGATCAAATGCAGGGCTTTTTGGTGTGTTGCCGATCAGTCGCGCTTTTCAGCCCACAGGTCGTATTCGTCGGCATCGGTCACGGTGCACCAGACCTTGTCGCCTGGCTTCAAACCGCTGGCATCGTCGATAAACACGTTACCGTCGATTTCCGGCGCATCGAAGAAGCAACGGCCGACCGCGCCTTGTTCGTCGACTTCGTCGATCAGCACTTCGATTTCCTTGCCGATGCGCAGTTGCAGGCGCGCCGAGCTGATGGCCTGCTGGTGCGCCATGAAACGCTCCCAGCGGTCTTGCTTGACGTCGTCCGGCACCACGGCCAGGTCCAGCAGGTTGGCTGGGGCACCTTCCACCGGCGAATACTGGAAGCAGCCGACGCGGTCCAGTTGGGCTTCGGTCAGCCAGTCCAGCAGGTACTGGAAGTCTTCTTCGGTTTCGCCGGGGAAGCCGACGATGAAGGTCGAACGGATGATCAGCTCCGGGCAGATTTCACGCCAGTTCTTGATACGCGCCAGGGTCTTGTCTTCGAAGGCCGGGCGTTTCATGGCCTTGAGCACTTTCGGGCTGGCATGCTGGAACGGGATGTCCAAGTACGGCAGGATCTTGCCGGCGGCCATCAGCGGGATCAACTCGTCCACGTGCGGGTACGGGTAGACGTAGTGCAGGCGTACCCACACACCCAGGCTGCTCAAGGCTTCGCAGAGTTCGGTCATGCGGGTTTTCACCGGCGCGCCGTTCCAGAAACCCGTGCGGTATTTCACGTCGACGCCGTAGGCGCTGGTGTCCTGGGAGATCACCAGCAACTCTTTGACGCCGGACTTGACCAGGCGCTGGGCCTCGTCGAGTACGTCACCGACCGGACGGCTGACCAGCTTGCCGCGCATCGACGGGATGATGCAAAAGCTGCAGCTGTGGTTGCAGCCTTCGGAAATCTTCAGGTACGCGTAGTGGCGCGGGGTCAGCTTGATGCCTTGCGGTGGCACCAGGTCGATCAGCGGGTTGTGGTCCTGGCGCGGCGGTACCACTTCGTGCACGGCGTTGACCACCTGCTCGTATTGCTGCGGACCGGTCACCGCCAGCACGCTCGGGTGCACATTGCGGATATTGCCTTCTTCCACGCCCATGCAGCCGGTCACGATGACCTTGCCGTTTTCCTTGATCGCTTCGCCGATCACTTCCAGGGATTCCGCCTTGGCCGAGTCGATGAAGCCGCAGGTGTTGACCACCACCACGTCGGCGTCCTGGTACGTGGACACAACGTCATAGCCTTCCATACGCAGTTGCGTGAGGATGCGCTCGGAGTCGACCAGAGCCTTCGGGCAACCCAGGGAAACAAAGCCAACCTTGGGGTTGGCTTTTGCGATGGTGGTGGACATGTCTAACCTCGGTATTGAATGACGCCGCCAGTCGGGCACGACAAGGCTGCGGACGGGCGCTTGGTGCGCCTCTGATCAAAAAGTGCGCAATTCTAGCGACGGGCAGCGCACTTGACCAGCTTTATGCAGGGAAATGCGACGAGTGCTTCTTTGCGCTATCCAAGCAGCCCTTGTCACACTCTTAGGCCCGGACGTCCTGCTCTGTACGGTGCGCTACAACTTTAGACATGCCTACCCCTAAAGCCTGAAGTACTTTCAGGAGAGTGGAGAGCTTAGGGTCACCGCCGACGGCGATGGATCGGTAGAGGTTGGCTCTATTGAGCCCCGTGTTTTGCGACAGACTTAGCATTCCGCCACGAGCTTCTGCCACTCGACGGATAGCAACGAGGAAGGCGTCCTCTCCACCCGCTTCGTCGATTTCCTCAAGCGCGACAGATAGATAGTCGAGTGCAAATGCTTCGTCGTCTCGGAGCATTTCAAGAACGCTGTCTTCGTGAGAGAGCGTACGAATGGTCATTTTTGCTGCACCTTGTAAGATTTCCAGAGAGCTTTGGCCTGATCGATGTCGTTCTGCTGTCTGGCCTTTGAGCCACCACCCAATAGGAAAACAATTTTTCGATCCTGGATCGCGTAATACACGCGAAACCCAGGTCCGAAGTCGAGCTTCATCTCAAAGACCCCTTCACCCACAGGTTCGGTAGCACCAAAGTGACCGAGGGACGCTCGGTCTACTCTGGTGGTGATTCTTGCTTTTGAGCGCGTGTCCTGCACGGTATCTAGCCAGGCTTGGTATATATCCACGCCGCTGACTGAGAGTACGTGTTTCACTTCGTACATGAGGACTGTACCTTAAAAGAGACAGGGCGATGATTGAGTTTCTGTATCGACTGGGCGTGCCATGCAGGCGCAGGATTTATCGTTCAGGTAGGCCGGCCAGGGAGCTCTCGCTTGCGCCATCGAGGATGCACTGCGCAGGCGGGCCGAATATACGATTGACCGTAGATGGGATCAATGCAGGCAAAAAGGCTCCAAAATGCCCTGTTACCTATGCCCGGTTGCCCAAAAACCCACCCAAATCACTTGAACAGCGAAATGCGACGAGTGCTGCGCTATGCTTCGCGCCGTTGCGCGAAGGTAAAGTCCTAAGGTCAACAAAACGTCTGTTACGAGAAGTAAAACAGCGCATGCTAGGGTCAGCTTAGACGCGTTGTTAATAAAAGACCGCAGGTCAAAAGGGCAGGAGTGGTTGATGGGTCACGCGAGTAGTCAGGCAGCAGGTGCCGAGCATTCAAACGCCAAGCCGATTGGCATGCTGGTGGCAGCGGTCGGGGTGGTTTACGGCGATATCGGGACCAGCCCGCTCTACACCCTTAAAGAGGTGTTCAACGGCGGTTATGGGGTTCAGGTCAATCATGACGGCGTGCTGGGGATCCTGGCGCTGATCTTCTGGTCGCTGATCTGGGTGGTGTCGATCAAGTACATGTTGTTCGTGCTGCGTGCCGACAACCAGGGTGAGGGCGGCATCATGGCGCTCACGGCACTGGCACGACGGGCGGCGGGGGAGCGCAAGAAGTTGCGTAGCTTCCTCGTGGTGTGTGGCCTGTGCGGCGCGGCGCTGTTCTACGGCGACAGCATGATCACCCCGGCGATTTCCGTATTGTCCGCGGTCGAGGGCCTGGAACTGGCCTTCGACGGCCTGGAAAAATGGGTCGTGCCCATCGCCTTGGTGGTGCTGGTGGCGCTGTTCCTGATCCAGAAACATGGCACCGACCACATCGGCAAGCTTTTCGGGCCGGTGATGGTGACCTGGTTCCTGGTACTGGGCGGCCTGGGTGTGTATGGCATCACCCTGCACCCTGAAGTGCTCAGTGCGATGAACCCGATGTGGGCGGTGCGCTTCTTTGAGGCGCATCCCGGCATTGGCGTGGCCATTCTCGGCGCGGTGGTGCTGGCACTGACCGGCGCCGAAGCACTGTATGCCGACATGGGTCACTTCGGCCGCAAACCCATCGCCCGCGCCTGGTTCATGCTGGTGCTGCCGGCGCTGGTGCTCAATTATTTCGGCCAGGGCGCCATGCTGCTCGGTGATCCGGAAGCCGCGCGCAACCCGTTTTACCTGCTGGCGCCGAGCTGGGCGCTGATCCCTCTTGTGGTGTTGTCTACCCTGGCCACGGTGATTGCCTCCCAGGCAGTGATTTCCGGTGCGTTCTCGTTGACACGCCAGGCGATCCAGCTGGGCTACATCCCGCGCATGCACATTCAGCACACTTCAAGCGCCGAGCAGGGCCAGATTTACATCGGCGCGGTGAACTGGTCGCTGATGGTTGGCGTAATCCTGCTGGTGCTGGGCTTTGAGTCGTCCAACGCACTGGCATCGGCCTACGGCGTGGCGGTGACGGGCACCATGTTGATGACCACCATCCTGGTGTCGGCGGTGATGCTGCTGCTGTGGAAATGGCCGCCGATTCTGGCTGTTCCTGTCCTGGTTTGCTGCCTGTTGGTGGACGGTCTTTACTTCGCCGCCAACGTGCCGAAGATCATCCAGGGCGGTGCCTTCCCGGTACTGGCGGGGATCGTGCTGTTCGTGCTGATGACCACGTGGAAGCGCGGCAAGCAATTGCTGGTGGAACGTCTCGACGAAGGTGGCCTGCCGTTGCCGATCTTCATCAGCAGTATCCGCGTTCAGCCGCCTCATCGCGTGCAGGGCACCGCCGTGTTCCTCACCGCGCGCCCGGACGCCGTGCCCCACGCGCTGTTGCACAACCTGCTACACAACCAGGTATTGCATGAGCAAGTGGTGTTGCTGACGGTGGTCTACGAGGACATTCCCCGCGTACCGGCTGCACGGCGGTTCGAGGTGGATGCCTACGGCGAAGGCTTCTTCCGAGTGATCCTGCACTTCGGTTTCACCGATGAGCCAGATGTGCCGGAGGCGCTGAAGTTGTGCCATCTGGATGACCTGGACTTCAGCCCGATGCGCACCACCTACTTCCTCAGTCGCGAAACGGTCATCGCCTCGCGGATCAAGGGCATGGCCCGTTGGCGCGAAGCTTTGTTCGCCTTTATGTTGAAGAACGCCAACGGCAACCTGCGCTTCTTCAAACTCCCGGTAAACCGGGTGATCGAGCTGGGCACCCAGGTCGAAATGTAAGCTTTTGCAATACGGGGGCCGGCAATCGGTCCCCGCTTTTCCTTCTGAACCCTGTGCAATCCAGCGTTGTCGACTAGGCTCTAAGCACTGTTTGAATAGTGCCCACAGAACCAGAAGAGGTGCGCCATGAGTCAACTGCTCGAACCCTATACCCTCCGTCAATTGACCCTGCTCAACCGCATCGCCGTGTCGCCCATGTGCCAATACTCAAGCGACGACGGCTTGGCCAATGACTGGCACCTGGTGCACCTTGGCAGCCGCGCCGTCGGTGGCGCCGGGCTGATTTTCACCGAAGCCACCGCCGTGACTGCCGATGGCCGCATCACCGCCCAGGACCTGGGCCTGTGGAACGACGCACAAATCGAACCGCTGCAACGTATTACTCGTTTTATCGCGGCCCAAGGCGCGGTGGCCGGCATTCAACTGGCCCACGCCGGGCGCAAGGCCAGCACTCACCGGCCTTGGATCGGCAAGCACGGCAGCGTCAAACCGGAGGATGGCGGCTGGACGCCGGTAGGGCCATCGCCGATTGCCTTCGACCCTCAGCACACCCAGCCCAAGCCGCTGGACGAAGGGCAGATCCAGCAAGTGATCGCCGATTTTGTTGCCGCCGCAAAGCGCGCGTTGACCGCAGGCTTCGAAGTGGTGGAAATACACGCGGCCCATGGTTACCTGTTGCATCAATTTCTCTCACCGATCAGCAATCAGCGTCAGGATCAGTACGGCGGCTCGTTCGAAAACCGCATCCGTCTGGTGCTGCAAGTGACCCAGGCCGTGCGTGATGTCTGGCCCCAGGAATTACCGCTGTTTGTGCGGGTGTCGGCCACCGATTGGGTGGAAGACGGCTGGAACCCCGATGAAACCGTGGAGCTGGCGCGTCGCCTGAAGGACCTGGGGGTGGACCTGATCGACGTCTCCTCCGGTGGCACCGCCGCCAACGCCGAGATCCCTACCGGCCCCGGTTACCAGACGCGCTTCGCCGAGCGCGTGCGCAAAGAGTCGGGCATGGCCACCGGCACCGTTGGCATGATCACCGAGCCGGCCCAGGCTGAGCACATCTTGCGCACCTGCCAGGCCGATATCATCTTCCTGGCCCGTGAGCTGTTGCGTGATCCGTACTGGCCGTTGCATGCCGACGATGACCTGGGCGGACGCAAGGCCATCTGGCCAGCTCAGTATCAGCGCGCCACGCACCGGGACCAGCCGATTCATGAGTCGGACCTGCGTGACTGAGCCTGGCTGAGCGGTCGATGAAACCCACCCTGACCCGGTGGGTTTTTTCTTGCTCGCATTTGACGCAAGCCTGATCCTGGGTCGCCTAAAAGGAGGAGGCCATCATGCTGTTGGAACGTGCGTTAACTGACAATCGCCCCCTCCATAACCAAACGTTGCGTATGCGCCAACTGAAGTTCCTGCACGTCAGCCATGCGGCGCGCGGCTTGGGGCTGGGAGGGCGTTTGTTCGCGCTGGCCTGTGAGCACGGCCGCCAAACCGGAGCGGATGCGTTGTACATCTCGGCCACGGAATCGCGCAATACCGTGGACTTTTACCTACGCCAAGGCTGCCGGTTGCTGCAGCAACCTGATCCAGAACTGTTTGCAAAAGAGCCCAATGACATTCATCTCTACCGACCGTTAGGTGAGAAAGGACTGTAGGTCTTGGTTACCGGAGCAAATATTTAAGTGATTACTCTAAAAAAGTCCCACGCTGAGCAATAAGGTTTCTACGCTTAGGGTAAGCCTGATTTCTGGCCCAGGAAGTCAGTCGGTTTGCCCAGTGAGGCATTGCGCTTCGTGGGAGGCGGTTAGGGGCAACGGGAGTATTTGATGGATATCAGGAGAAGCAGTCCATGGCCAAGTCCTATGGTGTAGCGGGGGTGGTGGTGTCGTTTCTGGCCCGCAGGGTGTTTTTGCGTGGCCGAAGGCTGAGTTCGGATGAACTGGAATTACTGGCGCAGTACCGCGCCCTGACCGAGAACGATCAGGTAGCGATGCGCTATTTGATTGGGGCGATGAAGAGTGTGTCGCGGTTCTGAGCACCTGTAGGCGCTGGCAAGCCAGCGCCTACAGGGGGCGATCAAGTGTACTTGCGCTGGTCCGGAGCCGGCGGGAAGTACTGGTACAACCAGGTTTCACTCAAGGTGCGGTCCTGGGTGCGGATGAACAGGCGCAGCTCCACCGGCTCCACGCTGTCGCTGGTCGGGTACCAGTCAAACAGGATGCGGTAGCCCTTGATGTTATCCAGTACCAGCACGCTGAAATCCTTGACCTGGCCATGGGAGCAAGTCACCACCGGCTCGATCCCGGTGCCCTGTGGAAGGCGATCCAGGCCGCCGCCCTTGAAGTCTACGGCAAAACGGCGCGCCCACACGGGTGGGTAGTGCTCGCCCGGTGCCCAGCCCTCGGTAAAGCCACCCATGCCTGAACGGGTCGCGTCGACTTGGGCTAGCGGTGTGCTCACCGGTGGCAGGGCGCTCCAGTACAGCTTGTAGCCGTAGTTGAGCGAGTCGCCAGCCGCCACGGGTTTTTTCGGGGTCCAGAAGGCCACGATGTTATCCAGGGTCTCACCGGTTGTAGGAATTTCCAGCAAATCGATAGAGCCCTCGCCCCACGCAGTGGTTGGTTCCACCCACAGGCTCGGGCGCTTGCTGTACCAGTCCACCGTGTCTTGGTAGCTGGCGAACTCATGGTCGGTCTGCACCAAGCCGAAGCCTTTCGGGTCTTTATCGGCGAACGCGTTGAATTGCAGCTTGGCCGGGTTGTTCAGCGGGCGGCAGATCCACTCGCCGTTGCCGCGCCACATGGCCAGGCGGTCCGAATCGTGGATCTGCGGGTGGATGGTGTCGCACATACGGCGTTCGTGAGTGCCGCAGCTGAACATGCTGGTCATCGGCGCGATGCCCAGTTGTTCGATAGTGGTACGCGCGTTGATGTGTGCGTCGATCGCCATCACCACCTGGTTGGCCTGGCAGTCGATATCGAAGCGGTAGGCACCGGTGGCGCTCGGGGAGTCGAGCAGGGCGTAGACCACGAAGCGGGTGGCGTTCTTGTCCGGGGTTTCAAACCAGAACTGCGTGAAGTCGGGGAACTCCTCGCGCTTTTTCGCGTAGGTGTCGATGGCCAGGCCACGGGCCGAGAGGCCGTACTGCCCGGTGCTGTCCACTGCGCGGAAGTAGCTGGCGCCGAGGAATGACAGTACGTCATGGCGGTCCAGCTCCGGCGCCTTGAACAGCTTGAAGCCGGAAAAACCCAGGTCACCGGTCAATTGCTTGGTATCGACCGTGGTCTTTTCATAGTTGAACAGCGATGGGCGGAAATGCACTTCGCGCGCTTCGCGGGTCTTGGGGTCGACACTGTGCATGCGCACCGGCGTCTTGAAGCCCATGCCGACGTGGAAGAACTGCACGTCCAATTGACCATTCAATTCCTTCCACAGCGAATGGTTGCCGTCGTAGCCGATGGCGTTGAAATTCTGCGGGGTCATGGTCGCCAGTGTCGGCGGCAGCACCTGTTTGGTGTCCTTGTAAGCGGTCCCGGCGAGTTGTTTGGCCTGGGCCTTGAGCGAGTCGAAATCGAACGCCACGGCCTTGCCATCAGCAGCACGGTTCCCGGCCCAGGCCTGGGCGGCGAGCAGGCCGCTGGCCGACAAACCGGTGTAAGCCGCAATGGCCATGGACGCTTTGAGCAAATTCCTGCGGTGCATAGAGACAACCTGTCGTGAGCAAATCCCGCGCCGTTCCTGGCACGTAGCGGATCAGAAATTACGGTTCGGACATGCCTTCGGCCAAACACAACGGACATTAAACAGACGCCGGATAGCTTAAGCGGTTCGATGACGTAGGAAAATTGATTGATAGCGACGTGATGGCCTAGCAAATGCGACAAGACATTTCCGACTCACAAAAATCCCCTGTAGGAGCCGGCTTGCCGGCGATGGCGTCCGAGAGAACGCTGCAAGGCTCATGGGCCTCATCGCCGGCAAGCCGGCTCCTACAAGGGTCAGGCGATTTCGCCTACGGCGCGATACGCCTCATCAATCGCCGCATGCGCATACGCACTCCACGCCGCGTCCGAGTTGGCGATGCTCACATGCCCCACCGGCTTTTTCGCCAGGTTCATCCACGCCTCGCTCTGGTCCGCATCGTCGAACAAGCTGTTGGAGAAGCTCGCATAACCGTGTGACCAGCGGTTGACAGTGATCGCCAGAATGTCGGTCTCATGGTTAAAACCGCCCGGCCCGAGCATGCGTTGCAACTGGTCACGCAACTGCGCTTCCAGTTGCTCGAACGTCTGCCCATAGAGCTTGCCCCGCCCGGCGCGGGCCTGGTCGCGGGCGTTCATGCCGCTGTTGGGGCTGGTGGGTACATAGACCATGTGCAAGCCGATTGGCTGCGCCGGGTCGCGCGGGTGGTCGTAGCCGCCCATGCTTACCGGATAGTCCAGTTTGATGCGGCTGTAAGGTTGGGTCGCCGCGTAGATTTCATGCACGCCCAACTTCTGGAACGACTGCCAATTGCGGATCACCACCTTGGTGTACACCAGCGGGTACTTCACGTTCTGGCTGAGCGCTTGGGCCTGGGGCGCCGGCAAATCCTTCAACAGGTAGGGGATCATCATGTTGTAGCAGGCCAGGATGCAGCGTTTGCCGCGCACCTGTGCGAGTTGTCCGCCACGGCTATAGCCGATATGCACGCGGTTGCCAACGTTACGCACGCTGACCGCCGTGCTGTTCAAGCGCAGCCGTACGGCTGCCTTGGGCTGGTCGAGCTTGGCGTAGTCGAACGCCGCCAGCACGATATCGTCCATGGTGTGCCCTGGTGCCACGCCCGGGATCAAGCTGCGCACCAGCAACCGCGCGACCGAGGCATTGCCATCCGGGAAGTGGTAGATGTAGGGCTCTTCCATTTCCGCTGCCGCTTCTTCGCTGATCGGCGCCAGGTTCATCCCGGCAAAACCTGGGAAACCCACGCTATAAGCGTCAGCAGCAGCTACCGCATCGATGCTCAACGCCATGAAGTCATTGGTGCGGCTCTGGAAGTACTTCACCGCACCTTCCGATAATCCTACGTTCTTGAGCAGGAAATCGCGGTAGCTGGTAGCCGCCAGGTAGTCGGCCTTTTCTTCGGCCGTCTTGCCCGGCAGGTAATCCTTGGGCGCGGTGTGCAGTTCGATCAGGGCCAGGCGGTCTGCCGCTGGCAAGGGGAAGTCATTGATGAAGTCGCGGATGGCGCGGGCATTCAACTGGTCCGGTGCAATATCGTCGGCCACCATCGGCGTCGGGTCACCGGTCACCAGTTTGTCTTCGCCGAAGTTTTCCTTGTCGAAGAACACCCCGCGTGACAGCCCAAGGCCTGGGTAGAATTGGCGGTCGAAGGCGGTTTCGAAGCGCTTGATGTTCACCCCGAGCTTTTTCAACAGCCCGTTCACTTCCTTGCTGTACAGGTGATTGGGCGACTGGAATGCTTCGCTACCGCCGTAGCCGATGATCATGCGGCCACCGGCCTGGAATTCATTGCGCTTGGCGTGGCCGCCAAAGTCGTCGTGGTTTTCCAGGATCAGGATCTTCGCCTTGGGGTGCTTCTCGCGGTAGAACCACGCCGCCGACAAACCACTCAAGCCGCCGCCCACGACCACCAGGTCGTAGTCCTCAGTGATTGGCAGTGTGTCGGTGTCGAACACCTTCTTTTCCCAGCCCATCTGGTGCGCCACTTCGAACGAGCCGGCATGGCTGCCGCGCAGGCCGGTGAGGGCGGGTGGGTAGTAACGGCCATCGGGGGCGGCTTGCAGGATTTGCAGTGGGGTCATGCCGGCGGCGATGGTGACAGCGACGCCGTTGAGGAAGTCGCGGCGGGTGATATCCATGGGGAGGAACCTAAATTTTATTGTTATAAGACCCCTGTAGGAGTCGGCAAGCCGGCTCCTACAGGGGTGGCGCTGGGGTTAGTGCTTGAACATCACATGGCGCACGGTGGTGTAGTCCTCCAGCCCGTACATGGACATGTCCTTGCCATAGCCGGACAGCTTCTGACCGCCGTGGGGCATTTCGCTGACGAGCATGAAGTGGGTGTTCACCCAGGTGCAGCCGTATTGCAGGCGTGCGGCCAAGCGGTGGGCGCGTCCTACATCGGCGGTCCACACGGATGACGCCAAGCCGTAGTCCGAATCATTGGCCCAGCCCAGCACCTGCGCTTCATCGGTGAACTTGGTCACCGATACCACCGGCCCGAACACTTCGCGGCGAACGATCTCATCGTCCTGCTGCGCGTCAGCCAGCACGGTCGGTTCAAAGAAGAAGCCATTGCCTTCCACTGCCTTGCCGCCGGTGACCAGGCGAATGTGCGGCTGCGCCACGGCGCGTTCGACGAAGCCCGCGACGCGGTCGCGATGCTGCGCGGTAATCAATGGGCCCAGCTCGGTGGCCGGGTCATCCTGCAAGCCATACTTGATACTGGCGACCGCCGCGCCGAGTTTCTCGACAAACGCATCGTAGATATCCGCCTGGGCATAAATCCGGCAGGCCGCCGTGCAATCCTGACCGGCGTTGTAGAAACCAAAGGTACGAATGCCTTCCACGGCGGCGTCGATGTCTGCATCGTTGAAGATGATCACCGGTGCCTTGCCGCCCAACTCCATGTGCATACGCTTCACGCTGTCGGCGGTGCTGGAGATGATGTTTGCGCCCGTGGCGATGGAGCCGGTCAACGACACCATGCGCACTTTCGGGTGGTTCACCAGCGGGCTGCCGACGGTTGGCCCACGGCCGAACACCAGGTTGAGCACACCGGCCGGGAAGATTTCAGCGGCCAGTTCGACCATGCGTAGCGCGGTCAACGGGGTTTGCTCCGACGGCTTGAGCACCACGGTATTACCGGCGGCGAGGGCCGGGGCGATTTTCCAGGCGACCATCATCAGCGGATAGTTCCACGGTGCGATGGAAGCAATCACACCCACCGGATCGCGGCGGATCATCGAGGTATGGCCGGGCAGGTATTCGCCGCCGGCCGAGCCGCTCATGCAACGGCTGGCGCCGGCAAAGAAGCGGAATACGTCGGCAATCGCTGGGATCTCATCGTTCAGCGCGGCGCTGTAGGGCTTGCCGCAATTGTCCGATTCCAGCTTGGCCAGCTCTTCGCCGTGGGCTTCGATCACGTCCGCCAGTTTCAACAGCAGCAGCGAGCGGTCCTTGGGCGCGGTTTGCGACCAGCTTTCGAAGGCCGCATCGGCTGCGCGAACGGCGGCGTCGACCTGGGCTTCGCTGGCTTCGTTGATTTCCACCAGCACGCGGCCGAGCGCCGGGTTGAATACCGCCTGGGCCGGGCCTTCGCCTTCGACCAGGTGGCCGTTGATCAAGAGTTTGGTTTGCATGGTTCAGCTCTCCTCAAAACGAGTGTTAATTCCCTGAAGAAACCGGCTCTTAATGTGGGAGCGGGCTTGCTCGCGAATACGGTGTGTCAGTCGACACATGTGTATCTGATGTACCGCTTTCGCGAGCAAGCCCGCTCCCACATTTGAACTGAGCTCCTCCAGCTGCAACGTTATTTACCGCCACTCCCGGCCACGCTTTCACCGCCGCGCGTCAGGTAGTAGGCACCGAGAATCGGGAACATCGTTACCAGCATCACCAGCATCGCGACCACGTTGGTCACCGGCACATCCCGTGGGCGGCTCAGTTGGTTGAGCAGCCACAACGGCAAGGTGCGTTCGTGGCCGGCGGTGAAGGTGGTGACGATGATTTCGTCGAACGACAGCGCAAAGGCGAGCATGCCGCCGGCCAGCAGCGCCGAGCCCAGGTTGGGCATGATGATGTAGCGGAAGGTCTGCCAGCCGTCGGCGCCCAGGTCCATCGAGGCTTCGATCAGGCTGTGGGAGGTACGGCGCAGGCGGGCGATGACGTTGTTGTAGACGATCACCACGCAGAAGGTCGCGTGGCCGACGATGATGGTGAACATCCCCGGCTCGATCCCGAGCGTCTTGAAAGTCGCCAGCAACGCGATACCGGTGATGATCCCCGGCAGCGCAATCGGCAGGATCAGCATCAACGACACGCCTTGCTTGCCAAAGAACTCACGGCGATACAGCGCCGCCGAGGCCAGCGTGCCGAGCACCATGGCGATCAGCGTGGCGATGGCCGCGATCTGCAATGACAGCTTGATCGCTTCCAACACATCCGGCCGCGCGAAGGCCACGCTGAACCACTTCAACGTGAAGCCCTGGGGCGGAAAGCTGAACGCGGCTTCTTCGGTGTTGAAGGCGTAAAGGAAGATGATCAGGATCGGGAAATGGAGAAAAACCAGTCCACCCCAAGCGGCGATCTTCAGGCCCATAGAAGATTTTTCAGAGTGCATCGAAGGCCCCCAGGCGTTTGACGATGGACAGGTAAACCGCGATCAGCACGATCGGCACCAAGGTGAACGCCGCCGCCATGGGCATGTTGCCGATGGCGCCTTGCTGGGCGTAGACCATGCCGCCGACGAAGTAACCCGGTGGCCCTACAAGTTGCGGCACGATGAAGTCGCCCAGCGTCAGCGAGAAGGTGAAGATGGAGCCGGCGGCAATCCCCGGAATCGACAGTGGCAATATCACCTGCATGAACGTCTGGCGCGGCTTGGCGCCAAGATCCGCCGAGGCTTGCAGCAACGACGGCGGCAAACGTTCCAGGGACGCCTGGATCGGCAGGATCATGAACGGCAGCCAGATGTAGACGAACACCATGAAGCGCCCTAGGTGCGAAGTGCTCAAGGTGCTGCCGCCCACCCCGGGAATGCCCAGCACGAACTGCAACACCGGCTCCAAACCCAGGTGCTGCACGAACCACTGCGCCACGCCGCCTTTGGCCAGCAGCAAGGTCCAGGCGTAGGCCTTGACGATGTAGCTGGCCCACATCGGCATCATCACCGCGATGTAGAAGAACGCCTTGGTCTTGCCCGTGGTGTAGCGCGCCATGTAGTAGGCAATCGGGAAGGCGACGACAGCGCTGGCGATCGACACCACGATCGCCATGCTCAGGGTGCGCACAATGATGTCGAAGTTCGACGGCTGGAACAGCGCGGCGAAGTTGGCCAGGGTCAGGTCCGGCGTGACCGCCATGGTGAAGTCGTCGAAGGTATAGAAACCTTGCCAGAGCAGGGTCAGCAACGAACCGAGGTAGATCGCGCCGAACCAGATCAGCGGCGGCACCAGCAGCATCGCCAGGTAGAGGTTGGGCTTGCGGTACAGCAGGTTGGAAAACCTGCGCATCGGCGGATGGGAAAGGGCCAGGCTCATGTCACACCTCGCCTGCGCTGTCGGTCAGCGGGGTCATGGCTTCCCGTGCCCAGCGAGCGGTGATGGACTGGCCGACCTGATGGCCGCTGCTGGTGTCCAGCCATTGGTTGTTGGCCTGGCTGATGTTCAGCGCCTGGCCGTTTTCCAGTTTCAGTTCATAGCGGGTGGCGCTGCCCTGGTATTGGATATCGTGGAGCAGACCGCTGATTTCCACTTCGCCGGCGCCCAATGGGCCTTCGGCAAAGCGCACGTGTTCCGGGCGGATCGAGAACGGCTGCGCGTTGCCGCTGAGGCGCTGGGCCAGCTCGCCGCGAATCACGTTGGAGGTGCCGACGAACTCCGCGACGAACGACGTGGCGGGTTTCATATAGAGGTTGCGCGGGGTGTCGACCTGCTCGATGCGGCCTTTGTTGAACACGGCTACGCGGTCGGACATCGACAGCGCTTCGGTCTGGTCGTGGGTCACGAAGATAAAGGTGATGCCCAGTTGGCGTTGCAGCTTTTTCAGCTCGCTTTGCATCTGCTCGCGCAGCTTGAGGTCGAGGGCGCCCAAGGGTTCATCCAGCAGCAATACCCGTGGACGATTGACCAAGGCGCGGGCCAGGGCGACCCGTTGACGTTGGCCGCCGGACAGTTGCACCGGTTTGCGGTCGCCGTAGCCGCCGAGGGCGACCATCGCCAGCGCCTCTTCTGCACGGTTCAGGCGTTCCGCCTTGCCCACGCCCTTGACCTTGAGGCCGTAGGCCACGTTGTCGCGCACATTCATATGGGGGAACAGCGCGTAATCCTGGAACACAGTGTTTACATCACGCTGATACGGCGGCAAGCCGGCGGCTTCCTCGCCATGGATGCGGATCGAGCCTGCGCTCGGCTGCTCGAACCCGGCGATCAGGCGCAGGCAGGTGGTCTTGCCCGAGCCGGAAGGGCCGAGCATGGAAAAGAACTCGCCGTCCTGGATATCGATGGAAACCCGGTCAACGGCTTTCACTTCGCCGAACTGACGGGAAACGTGGGTGAATTGGACTGCAAGCGTCATGGTGCGGTGCTCCAAAAAGGCGCGGGTCGTCGCAGCGGCCCGGCCTGGACTTCTGAAAAAACGAGGATGCATGTGTGCTGCGCTGAAACGGTGAAAATCGGGCTTTTGTGGTGAGCGGGCTTGCCCCGCGCAGGGCCAGCCTGCTCACCACAAGAAGCAGTCTCTGCAGGGACCCTTAGCGGCCACCCATGATCGCGATGTAATCCTGGGTCCAGCGGCTGTACGGCACGAACTTGCCGCCTTCAGCCTGCGGGGTTTTCCAGAAGGCGATCTTTTCGAACTGGTCGAAACCATTGGTCTTGCAACCCTCGGCGCCGAGCAGTTCGCTTTCCTTGCAGGCCGCAGGCACGGCCGGCAGCGAACCGAACCAGGCGGCAACGTCGCCCTGGACCTTCGGCTGCAGCGACCAGTCCATCCACTTGTAGGCGCAGTTCGGGTGTTTGGCCTCGCTGTGCAACATGGTGGTGTCGGCCCAGCCGGTGGCGCCTTCCTTCGGAATGGTCGAGGCAATCGGCTGTTTCTCGTTCTGCAGGCCGTTGACCTGATACGGCCAGGCGCTGGAGGCCACCACACCTTCATTCTTGAAGTCACTCATTTGCACGGTGGTGTCGTGCCAGTAGCGGTGGATCAGCGGCTGTTGCGCGCGCAGCAGTTCGAGCACCGCCTTGTACTGGGTTTCGGTCAGTTCATAGGGGTTCTGGATGCCCAGTTCCGGCTTGGTCGACTTGAGGTACAGCGCCGCATCGGCAATGTAGATCGGGCCGTCATACGCCTGCACACGGCCTTTGTTCGGCTTGCCGTCCGGCAAGTTCTGCGCGTCGAACAGTACGTTCCAACTGGTGGGCGCGGTCTTGAACACGTTGGTGTTGTACATCAACACGTTCGGGCCCCACTGGTACGGGGTGCCGTAGGTTTGCTGGCCGACCACATACCATGGCGCATCTTTCAGGCGCGGGTCGATGTTCTTCCAATTGGGGATCAGTGAGGTGTTGATTGGCTGCACACGCTTGCCGACGATCAACCGCAGCGACGCATCGCCCGATGCGGTGACCAGGTCATACCCGCCCTTGGCCATCAGGCTGACCATTTCGTCAGAGGTGGCGGCGGTTTTCACGTTGACCTTGCAGCCGGTTTCCTTCTCGAAACCGGTGACCCAGTCGTAGGCCTTGTCGCTTTCGCCACGTTCGATATAGCCGGGCCAGGCGACGATATCCAACTGGCCTTCACCGGCGCCCACTGCTTTGAGTGGTTCGGCGGCCTGGAGGCTGGCGCTGGCCAGCAGCGCGGTGGTCAGGGCACTGAGCAGTGCGGTCTTGTGCGCAGACATGGGGTTCCCTCTTCTTTAATTATGGTCGGGGCAGTTGTTCAAACCGGTAACGCATGAGCTTAGTTGTTGTTTTAAAGATGCTGGCCGTGTCGCGCCATGATGTGGCGCACCACGCTGTAGTCCTGCAGCGAATCGCTGGACAGATCCTTCCCATACCCCGAACGCTTCAAGCCGCCGTGGGGCATTTCGCTGACCAGCATGAAATGACTGTTGATCCAGGTGCAGCCGTATTGCAGGCGCGCCGCGACCTGCATGGCCTTGTCCAGGTTCTGGGTCCACACCGAGGAGGCCAGGCCGTATTCGGAGTCGTTGGCCCAGTCCACTGCCTGTTCCAGCTCGTCGAAGCGGGTCACGGTGACCACCGGGCCGAATACTTCGCGCTGCACGATTTCATCGTTTTGTTTACAGCCGGCGAGCAAGGTGGGTTGGTAATAGAAGCCCGCGCCGGAATGCACGGCGGCGCCGGTGATGCGTTCGATATGCGGCTGGCCGAGGGCGCGCTCTACAAAACTGGCGACGCGGTCGCGCTGGCGCGTGCTGATCAGCGGGCCGAGTTCATTGTCTGCATCGCGTTTACCGGCAAAACGCAGGCTGCTGACCGCCGCGCCCAGTTCGGCGACGAGTTTGTCGTGGATGCCGGCCTGGGCATAGATGCGGCAGGCGGCGGTGCAGTCCTGGCCAGCGTTGTAATAGCCGTAGGCGCGCACGCCCTCCACCACAGCTTGCAGGTCGGCGTCGTTGCACACGATCACCGGGGCCTTGCCGCCCAGTTCCAAGTGCGTGCGTTTTAGGGTTTTGGAGGCGGCTTGCAGAATCTTCTGCCCGGTGACGATATCGCCGGTCAACGAGACCATGCGCACCTTGGGATGGCTGACCAAGTGACTGCCGACGCCTTCGCCGCCGCCACACAGAATGTTGATCACGCCACGTGGCAGCAGCTCTTTAAGCACGGGGGCCAGGGCCAGGATCGACAGCGGCGTATGTTCCGACGGCTTGAACACCAAGGTATTACCGGCAGCCAAGGCGGGGGCGATCTTCCACGCGGCCATCATCAGCGGGTAGTTCCACGGCGCAATCGAAGCGACTACACCAATCGGATCGCGACGCACCATGCTGGTGTAGCCCGGCAGGTATTCACCGCTCAACTGTCCGGTCTGGCAACGCACAGCCCCGGCGAAGAAGCGGAACACATCCACGGTGGCACTCAAATCATCCTGACGCGCCAGATGCAAGGGCTTACCGCAGTTCAGAGATTCCAGACGGGCCAGGTAGTCGGCTTGTTTTTCGATGGCGTCGGCGATGCCCAATAGGATGTTCGAGCGCTGCTGCGGCGTGGTGCGTGACCAGCCGGCAAAGGCGCGGTGGGCGGCGAGGATCGCGGTTTCGACCTGCTCGGTGCTGGCTTCGGCGATTTGGGTGAGCACTTCACCGGTGGCCGGGTTGAGGATCGGCTCGGCAAAACCCTGGCCTTGGACCAGTTCGCCGTCGATCAGCAACGCAGTGAGCAGCGGGGTGGGCGCGCCGGACATTTTTCGCGATCTCTTTTCTTGTGTGGCCATGGGCGTTCTCTTACAAGGCGCCTGACCTTCTCTTAGGGGATGAACAGAGACTAGAGGTCAGGCGCGAGGTCAACAAATACTAAATACTGAATGCAGCATTCGATTAAATAGATGGCTTGCGCGGGTGGGGCTGTTCACGGGCGACGGTGAGGAACGGGTCGACCAGCGCAGGCCGGGCGGTGCCACGGCGCCAGGCGAGGCCCACGTCGAGGGTCTGGCTGAGGTCGGCAATCGGGCGCGCTTCAATGATGTCGCCTTCAAGTGACCAGGGCCGGTAGGTCATGTCCGGCTGGATCGACACGCCGAGGCCCGCCGCCACCAGGCTTCGCACGGCTTCGGTGGAAGCGGTGCGCAAGGTCACACGAGGTTGCAGGCCTGCGCCGGTCCACATGCGCTGGGCGTTGTGGCCCATTTCGTCGACGTTCAGCTGAATCAGCGGTTCACGCGCCACATCGGCCAAGTTAATGCTGTCGTGTTCCAGCAGTGGATGTTGTGCCGGTAGCCACAAGCGGTGCGGGGAGTGGGTGAGGACTTCGGTCTGCAAGGCGTGGCGGTCTTCGAGGTTGGAGAGGATCAGCACGCCCACATCGATTTCACCGCTGACCAGCAAATGTTCGATATACGGGCGTTCATCCTCCATCACGCGGATTTCCACATTGGGGTAGGCGCGCTGGAATCGCGTCAACAAATCCGCGAGGTAATAGCCAGCCACCAGGCTCGTCACGCCGATGATCAACTGCCCGGCGACCTGGTCAGTGCTCTGCTGCAGGCTGCGCTTGGCGTTGTCGACGGTGGCCAGGATCAGATGCGCCTGGCGCAGAAATTGATGGCCCTGATGGGTCAGGGTCATGCCCTTGGCGTGACGGTTGAACAGGTTGACGCCGATTTCCTGCTCCAGTTGCTGGATCGCCAGGGTCAGGGTGGACTGGGAAATGAACGCTGTCTGCGCGGCAGCGGAGATCGAACCGGTTTCGGCCACGGCGATAAAATGCCGGATTTGACGCAAGGTCATCATGCTGGAATTACCAGTGGGGTGTTTTTATAGATTTGTTCGAGTGTATATCGATTTAAGTGAAGGGCGACCGCGTTACATCTGGAAGCACTCTAGATCGAGGCTTTTTGGCACTTAGTTTTACGCTGGGAGCCTATTGGTCCTATGAACCCTAGTGTCTGGAGGCTACGAATGAATACCCGTGGATTGCTCGATCAGTTGCTCAAGTCTGGCCAGGACATGTTGCAAAACAAGGCTGGCGGCCAGCGTAAGCAGGACGACAAAGGTGCACTGGGCGGTTTGCTCGGCGGTGGTGGCCTTGGCAGTCTGCTCGGTGGCGCAGGCGGCGGCGCCTTGGCGGCCGGCGCCATGGGGCTGCTGCTGGGCAACAAAAAAGCCCGCAAGTTCGGCGGCAAGGCCCTGACCTATGGCGGTTTGGCGGCGTTGGGCGTCATTGCCTACAAAGCCTATGGCAACTGGCAGGCGCAACAGGCCAATGCCCCGAAAGGTGAGCCGCAGACCATTGACCGCCTGCCACCGGCCCAGGTTGAGCTACACAGCCAAGGCATCCTCAAGGCGCTGGTCGCTGCCGCCAAGGCTGACGGCCATGTGGATGAGCGCGAGCGCGAATTGATCGAAGGCGAATTCACCAAGCTGGACAACGACCGCGAACTGCAAAGCTGGCTGCACGCTGAGCTCAACAAGCCCCTCGATCCAGCCGACGTGGCGCGAGCTGCCGGCACGCCGGAAATGGCCGCCGAGATGTACATCGCCAGCGTGATGCTGGTGGACGAGGAAAACTTCATGGAGAAGGCTTATCTCGACGAACTGGCGCGGCAACTGAAACTGGAGCCGGGGTTGAAGCTGGAACTGGAAAAACAGGTACGCCAAGCCTCGCTCTGATCCCATGGCTTTATTGAGAGCACCCCGGATGCCGTAAAGGCCCGGGGTGTTTTTGCATTCTGTGAGCGCTACATCAAAACCCGTTGATAAATGAGGGCTTCTGCTCAGCTATACTCCCTCGCATTTGATCGGCCCTTCGAGGAATTACTGTGAAGAACTGGACCTTGCGCCAACGGATCTTGGCAAGCTTTGCGGTCATTATCGCCATCATGCTGTTAATGGTTGTGGTCTCCTATTCACGGTTGCTGAAGATCGAAACCAGCGAAGTTGCGGTGCGCGATGATGCGGTGCCGGGGGTCTACCTCAGCTCCATGATCCGCAGCGCGTGGGTCGACAGCTACCTGCAGACCCTCGAATTGCTGGGCCTGCGTGAAAACAAGCAGTTGAGCGACGCCGACCGTGCGGAGTTCAAGTCCTTTGAAGCACGCATCTTGCAGCAGATGGATAACTACGAAAAAACCATCGCCGGCGGTGACGATCGGTCCGAGTTCGACAAGTTCGAAACCCTGCACCAGGCCTATAACAAGAGCCTGTCCACGGTGCTCGACAGCCTGCAACGCGGTGACCTGGCTGCGGCACGCAAAGAGTTCGACACGCAGTTGACGCCGACCTGGACCGCAGGCCGCATGAAGCTCAACGACATCATCACCGAGAACAAAAACGTCGCCGACCGTGCGACCAACGCGATCGATGATGCGGTATCCGCAGCGAAAATCAGCATGTTTGTGTCGTTGGTCGTCGCCATCCTCGCCGCCGGCCTGTGTGGCCTGCTGCTGATGCGCGCGATCATGGCGCCGATGCAGCGCATCGTCGACATCCTCGAAACCATGCGCGACGGCGACCTGAGCAAGCGCTTGAACCTGGAGCGCAAGGACGAGTTCGGCGCCGTCGAAACCGGCTTCAACGACATGATGACCGAGCTGACCGCCCTGGTGTCCCAGGCCCAGCGTTCGTCGGTGCAGGTCACTACATCAGTGACTGAGATTGCCGCCACGTCCAAGCAGCAGCAAGCCACCGCCACTGAAACCGCTGCGACTACCACCGAAATCGGTGCCACCTCCCGCGAAATCGCGGCCACGTCCAAGGATCTGGTGCGCACCATGACCGAAGTGTCTACCGCCGCCGACCAGGCTTCGGTCGCCGCCGGTTCCGGCCAGCAAGGCCTGGCGCGCATGGAAGAAACCATGCACTCGGTGATGGGCGCGGCCGATCTGGTCAACGCCAAGTTGGCGATCCTCAATGAGAAGGCCGGCAACATCAACCAGGTGGTGGTGACCATCGTCAAGGTCGCTGACCAGACCAACCTGTTGTCGCTTAACGCGGCGATCGAGGCCGAGAAAGCCGGGGAGTACGGTCGCGGTTTTGCTGTTGTTGCCACCGAAGTGCGTCGCTTGGCCGACCAGACTGCCGTGGCCACCTACGACATCGAGCAGATGGTGCGCGAGATCCAGTCGGCGGTGTCGGCGGGCGTGATGGGCATGGACAAGTTCTCCGAAGAAGTGCGTCGCGGCATGTTTGAAGTGCAGCAAGTGGGCGAGCAGTTGTCGCAGATCATCCATCAGGTACAGGCCCTGGCGCCGCGGGTATTGATGGTCAACGAAGGCATGCAGGCCCAGGCCACCGGTGCCGAGCAGATCAACCACGCCCTGGTGCAACTGGGCGATGCCAGCAGCCAGACCGTCGAGTCCCTGCGCCAGGCCAGCTTTGCCATTGATGAGCTGAGCCAGGTGGCGGTCGGTCTGCGCAGCGGCGTGTCGCGTTTCAAAGTCTGATGAGCGACCTCGCGGCTAAACGCGGTGCCGTCTCGGCAGCGAAAAAGGCGTTGTTCCTGGTGTTCCACATCGGCAACGAACGTTACGCCCTCAAGGCCACGGAAGTGGCCGAGGTGCTGCCGCGCCTGCCTTTGAAACCCATCGCCCATGCACCGCTGTGGGTGGCGGGCATCTTTGCCCACCGTGGCACGCTGGTGCCGGTGATCGACCTTAGCGCATTGACCTTTGGCACCGCCGCCCAGGCGCGCACCAGCACGCGGCTGGTACTGGTCAATTACCAGCCCGAGCCCTGGACCGAGGCACGCTGGCTCGGACTGATCCTGGAGCAGGCCACCGACACATTGCGTTGCGATCCGGCGGAGTTTCAGCCCTACGGCCTCGACAACCGCCAGGCGCCGTATCTGGGGCCGGTGCGCGAAGACGCGTTGGGCTTGATGCAATGGATCGGCGTGAATGACCTGCTCACCGATGAGGTGCGCACCGTACTGTTTTCTGCCGAGCTGAGCCTATGAGCAGCGATCCGCGTTTCTTTGCCTTCCTTAAAGAGCGCATCGGCCTGGATGTCGCCTCGGTGGGCGAAGCCATCATCGAACGCGCGGTGCGCCAGCGCAGCCAGGCCGTCAATGCGCAAACGGCGGGCGAGTACTGGCAGCACCTGCAAAGTTCCGAGGATGAGCAGCAGGCGCTGATCGAAGCGGTGATCGTCCCGGAAACCTGGTTTTTCCGTTACCCCGAATCGTTCGCGACCCTGGCCCGCTTGGCCAAGGCGCGGCTGATCGAAATCAAGCAGATGCGCGCACTGCGCATCCTCAGCCTGCCGTGCTCCACGGGTGAAGAACCTTATTCGATTGCCATGGCATTACTGGACGCAGGCCTCGCGCCTCACCAGTTCAAGGTGCTGGGCCTGGATGTCAGCCCGCTGTCGGTGGAACGTGCGCGGCGCGGGGTGTATGGCAAGAACTCGTTTCGCGGTGGCGATATCGCCTTTCGCGATCGCCATTTCACCGAATACGGCGATGGTTACCACATTGCCGACCGTGTGCGCGAACAGGTGCGCCTGCAAGTGGGCAACCTGCTCGATCCGGGCTTGTTGGCGAATGAGGCGAGCTACGACTTTGTGTTCTGCCGCAACCTGCTGATCTACTTCGACCAGCCCACGCAGAAGCAAGTGTTCGACGTGCTCAAGGGCCTGACCCACGTGGACGGCGTGCTGTTTATCGGCCCGGCCGAGGGCAGCCTGCTGGGGCGCCATGGCATGCGTTCAATTGGGGTGCCGCAGTCGTTTGCGTACAGTCGGCATGCCGAGCCGGTCAAGCCCGAGCCCGTGTTTGTGCCGATCGCCGCGCCGATCCCGCAACGCAGTGCGGCGCCGATTCCGAGCAAGCCACGGCCGTTCAGCACGGCCAGCGCCCAGGTGGTGCCGATCAAGACGCCGCACACCGATGCGGGCGACTTGCTCAGTCGCATCGCCACCCTGGCCAATGAAGGCAAGAGTGCCGAAGCCCGCGCCGCGTGCGAACAGTATTTGAGCAACCACCCGCCGGCCGCCCAGGTGTTCTACTGGCTTGGGCTGCTCAGCGACGTGGCCGGCAGCGCCCTGGAAGCCCAGGGTTATTATCGAAAAGCCTTGTACCTGGAGCCCCAGCACCCGCAGGCCTTGATGCACCTGGCCGCGTTGCTCGAATCCCAGGGCGACAGTGCGGGAGCGCGCCGCTTGCAGGCGCGGGCTGCCCGTAGCGAGCGAGCTGACAGTGAGTCCAAACGATGAGTAACACCGAGGCGCTCGACACCGCAGGCCTGGACTTGACCCTGGCCGACACCCAAGCCATCGACGACTGCTGGAACCGCATCGGCATTCATGGCGACAAATCCTGCCCGCTGCTGGCGGACCATATCCATTGCCGCAACTGCTCGGTGTACTCGGCAGCAGCCACGCGGTTGCTGGACCGCTACGCCTTGCAGCAGGATGCGCATCGCCCGCATGCCACTGTCGAGCTGGGCGAAGACGTGGTCACCCGTTCTTTGCTGATGTTCCGTCTCGGCGAAGAATGGTTGGGCATTGCCACCCGTTGCCTGGTGGAAGTCGCGCCGTTGCAACCGATCCATTCGCTGCCGCACCAACGCTCGCGCGCCTTGCTCGGCGTGGCCAATGTGCGGGGTGCGCTAGTGGCGTGCCTTTCGCTGGTGGAACTGCTCGGCCTGGATGTCACCAGCAACGGCGCCAGCGGCAGCCGCATCATGCCGCGTATGCTGATCATCGCCGCACAGGATGGCCCGGTGGTGGTGCCGGTGGATGAAGTCGACGGGATCCACGCCATCGATGAGCGCACCTTGAAGGCGGCTTCGGCCTCCGGCACCCAGGCCAGCGCGCGCTACACCCAAGGCGTGTTGCAGTGGAAAGGCCGCAGCCTGCGGTGGCTGGACGAGGCGCAATTGTTGTCCGCCGTGACCCGGAGCCTCACATGACCCCCGACCAGATGCGCGATGCCTCGCTGCTGGAACTGTTCAGCCTGGAAGCCGATGCGCAGACCCAGGTCCTGAGCGCGGGCCTGCTGGCCCTGGAACGCAACCCGACCCAGGCCGATCAGCTTGAAGCCTGCATGCGTGCCGCTCACTCGCTCAAGGGCGCGGCACGTATCGTCGGCGTAGACGCCGGGGTCAGCGTCTCCCATGTGATGGAAGATTGCCTGGTCAGCGCCCAGGAAAGCCGCCTGTACCTGCAACCCGAACATATTGATGCGTTGCTGCAAGGCACCGACCTGCTGATGCGCATCGCTACGCCCGACAATAACGTGGGGCCGGCGGATATCGAAGCCTATGTGGCGTTGATGGAACGCCTGCTGGATCCGTCCCAGGCGCCGGTCAAGCCTGCGCCGCCGCCAGAACCGGCGGCTGTCGTTGAAGAGCTGCCGCCGGAGCCCGAGCCCGCGCCGCCAGTGGCTGCTGAGCCGCTGCGTCAGAACAAACGCATGACCGAAGGCGGCGAACGTGTGCTGCGGGTAACCGCGGAGCGTCTGAACAGCCTGCTCGACCTGTCGAGCAAATCCCTGGTGGAAACCCAGCGGCTCAAACCCTACCTGGCCAGCTTGCAGCGCCTCAAGCGCATTCAAAGCCAGAGCGTGCGTGCCCTGGATACGCTGGACGGGCAACTCAAGACCCAAAGTCTGAACCTGGAAGCCCAGGAAGCACTGGCTGACACCCGCCGCCTGCTCAGCGAAGCCCAGGCCCTGCTGGCGGAAAAAACCGCCGAGCTGGACGAGTTCGGCTGGCAGGCCGGGCAGCGCGCCCAGGTGCTGTATGACACGGCGCTAGCCTGCCGCATGCGCCCGTTTGCCGATGTCCTGGCCGGGCAGGTGCGCATGGTGCGTGACCTTGGCCGCAGCCTCGGCAAGCAGGTGCGTCTGGAGATTGAGGGCGAAAAGACCCAGGTCGACCGCGACGTGCTGGAAAAACTTGAAGCGCCGCTCACCCATTTGTTGCGCAATGCCGTCGACCACGGCATCGAAATGCCCGAGCAACGCCTGCTCGCCGGCAAGCCGGCTGAAGGCCTGATCCGCCTGCGCGCGTCCCACCAGGCCGGTTTGTTGGTGCTGGAATTGAGCGATGATGGTAATGGCGTCGACCTGGAACGCCTGCGCGGCACCATCGTCGACCGGCATCTGTCGCCGCTGGAAACCGCCCTGCGCCTGAGCGAAGAAGAGTTGCTGACGTTCCTGTTCCTGCCGGGGTTCAGCCTGCGCGACAAGGTCACCGAAGTGTCCGGGCGCGGGGTCGGCCTGGATGCGGTGCAGCACATGGTCCGCCAACTGCGCGGCGCAGTGGTGCTGGAACAGACGGCGGGGCAGGGCAGTCGTTTCCACCTGGAAGTGCCGCTGACCTTGTCGGTGGTGCGCAGCCTGGTGGTGGAAGTTGGCGAGGAAGCCTATGCGTTCCCGCTGGCCCATATCGAACGCATGTGCGACCTGGCGCCGGACGATATCGTGCAACTGGAAGGTCGCCAGCATTTCTGGCACGAAGGCCGGCATGTCGGCCTGGTCGCCGCGAGCCAGTTGCTGCAGAGGCCGGCAGGGCAGAGTCCGTCGGACACCTTGAAGGTCGTGGTGATCCGCGAGCGCGATGCCGTGTATGGGATTGCCGTGGAGCGTTTTATCGGCGAGCGTACCTTGGTGGTGCTGCCGCTGGATGATCGTCTGGGCAAGGTCCAGGATATTTCCGCCGGTGCCTTGCTGGATGACGGCTCGGTGGTGTTGATCGTCGACGTGGAAGACATGCTGCGTTCGGTGGACAAACTGCTCAACACCGGCCGCCTGGAACGTATCGCGCGACGCAGCCAGCAGGCCACCGAAGCGCCGCGTAAACGGGTGCTGGTGGTGGATGACTCGCTGACCGTGCGTGAGTTGCAACGCAAATTGTTACTCAATCGTGGTTATGAAGTGGCGGTGGCGGTCGATGGCATGGACGGCTGGAACGCCTTGCGCTCCGAAGACTTTGACCTGTTGATAACTGATATTGATATGCCTCGTATGGACGGTATTGAATTGGTCACACTCTTGCGCCGTGACAGTCGCCTGCAATCGTTGCCGGTGATGGTGGTGTCCTACAAGGATCGCGAAGAAGACCGTCGTCGTGGACTGGACGCCGGCGCCGACTATTATTTAGCCAAAGCCAGTTTTCATGATGACGCCCTGCTGGACGCCGTGGTGGAACTGATCGGAGGCGCGCGGGCATGAGGATTGCGATCGTCAATGACATGCCCCTGGCGGTGGAGGCCTTGCGCCGCGCCTTGAGCTTCGAGCCCGCGCATCAGGTTGTCTGGGTGGCCGCCAATGGGCTGGAAGCGGTACAGCGCTGCGCTGAGCTGACGCCGGACCTGATCCTGATGGACCTGATCATGCCGGTGATGGACGGCGTGGAAGCCACCCGCCAGATCATGGCCGAGACCCCATGCGCCATCGTTATCGTGACTGTTGATCGCCAGGCCAACGTCAGCCGAGTGTTCGAAGCCATGGGCCATGGCGCCCTGGACGTGGTGGACACGCCGACCCTGGGCGTGGGCAATCCCAAGGATGCGGCGGCGCCGCTGCTGCGCAAGATCCTCAATATCGGCTGGCTGATCGGCCAGCGCGGCAGCCGCGTACGCGCTGAAACCGTTGCGCCGCGAATTACCGGGAAACGCCAGAGCCTGGTGGCAATCGGTTCATCGGCGGGTGGCCCGGCTGCCCTGGAAATCCTGCTCAAAGGCTTGCCCCGGGACTTTCCCGCCGCCATTGTGCTGGTGCAGCATGTGGACCAAGTGTTCGCTGCCGGCATGGCCGAATGGCTGAGCAGCGCCTCCGGCCTGCCGGTGCGCCTGGCCCGTGAAGGCGAACCCCCGCAAAGTGGCGTGGTGCTGCTGGCTGGCACCAACCACCACATTCGATTGCTGAAAAATGGCACGCTAGCCTATACCGCAGAACCGGTAAACGAGATCTACCGACCTTCGATCGACGTGTTTTTCGAAAGCGTGGCCAGCCACTGGAATGGCGATGCCGTCGGCGTACTGCTGACCGGCATGGGGCGCGATGGGGCCCAGGGCCTCAAGTTACTGCGTGAACAAGGTTATTTGACCATCGCCCAGGATCAGCAAAGCTCGGCGGTGTATGGCATGCCCAAAGCGGCGGCGGCGATTGATGCTGCTGTTGAAATTCGCCCACTGGATAGAATTGCGCCCCGATTGCTGGAGGTCTTTGCAAAATGAACAGGACTTCCCGCGGTGCTGGCTGGCAGGTAGTAATTCAGGTGACTGCACATGAATGATTTACAGATCGACGACATCAAGACCGACGAAAATGCCGCCATGGTGTTGCTGGTCGACGACCAGGCCATGATCGGTGAAGCCGTGCGGCGTGGCCTGGCTCATGAAGAAAACATCGATTTTCACTTCTGCGCCGATCCGCACCAGGCGATTGCCCAGGCGATCCGCATCAAGCCGACCGTGATCCTGCAGGATCTGGTGATGCCGGGCCTCGACGGCCTGACGCTGGTGCGCGAATACCGCACTCACCCGGCCACCGCGAATATCCCGATTATCGTGCTGTCCACCAAGGAAGATCCGCTGATCAAGAGCGCGGCTTTTTCTGCCGGGGCCAATGATTATCTGGTCAAGCTGCCGGACAACATCGAGTTGGTGGCGCGCATTCGCTATCACTCGCGGTCCTACATGACCCTGTTGCAGCGGGATGCGGCTTACCGTGCGTTGCGGGTCAGCCAGCAGCAGTTGCTGGACACCAATCTGGTATTGCAGCGGCTGATGAACTCCGATGGTCTGACCGGGCTGTCTAACCGTCGTCACTTTGATGAATACCTGGAGCTGGAGTGGCGTAGGGCCATGCGTGATCAGACTCAGTTGTCGTTGTTGATGATTGATGTGGATTTCTTCAAGACCTATAACGATAGTTTTGGGCACGTTGAAGGGGATGAGGCGTTGCGCAAGGTGGCGGCGACCATTCGTGAGGCGAGCAGTCGGCCTTCGGATTTGCCGGCGCGCTATGGGGGGGAGGAGTTTGCCCTGGTGCTGCCTAATACCTCGCCAGGTGGGGCGCGGTTGGTGGCCGAGAAGCTGCGCATGGCGGTGGCTGCTCTGAAGATTCCGCATAACGCGCCGACTGAGGGGTCGAGTCTGACTATCAGTATCGGGCTGTCGACCATGACGCCGCAGCAGGGGACGGATTGTCGTCAATTGATCATGGCGGCGGATAAGGGGTTGTATACGGCTAAGCATAATGGGCGGAATCAGGTGGGGATTGAGTAGGGCTTAGCGCTGCTGAGTACATATCCATTATTTAGGTTATGGCGGCTTATGGTTCCGCCCTTACGGCGGGTCACTTTTGAAAAGAGCCCAAAAGTAACCAAAAGGCTCTTGCCCCAACACTCGGCACCTCGCCTAGGCTCGGTGTGCCCTCACTCCGGCTTGAATCCGTGGGCCGCCGCGATGGGCCATCCTTGGCCCAGCGCGGCTAACCCGGCGTCCTGCCGGGTTACCCACGGATTCAAGCCTGCGTTCGGCCAGCGTGTTTGACGGGGCGCCTCAGATCAAGAGCGACTCGCTTCGCATCGTAGATACGCGGTCCCGTGTAGGAGCCGGGGGGACGCCTAGTTCTTGCCGGCGAAAAACGTGAGACCGCCGCGTTTTGTCTGGTTCCCCGCGTCATCGTTGAAGACCATCGCCGGCAAGAACTAGGCGTCCCCCCGGCTCCTACAGGACCGCGTTTGCTTTTGCCTTTGCTCTACACCACTCAAGCCGGCTGTCAGGCCGCTGTGCTTTTGCTTTTGATTTTGATCTTAGGCGCCCCGTCAAACACGCTGGCCGGAATTCGGCAGGGATTTGGGGGGTAAACCGGCAGGGATGCCGGTTTAGCCGCCCCGCGCCATGGATGGCGCGTGGCGGCGGCCCCCCAAATCACTGTCGGATTACGGGCACACCGAGCCTAGGCGAGGTGCCGAGTGTTGGGGCAAGAGCCCTTTGCTTACTTTGGGGCTTTTCCAAAGTGAGCCGCCGTAAGGGCGGAACCCTAAGTGGCCGTTACCTAAATAACGGATATGCCCCCCACCAACCCCAACCCTTTTCGCCCAGCGGACTGCCGCTCCCCCCCATTTCCCGTTATACTCGCCGGCTTTCAAAAGTTCGCCAACGAGTGCTGCCCGCCATGGAAATCAACCCGATCCTTAACACCATCAAGGACCTGTCCGAGCGCTCCGAAACTATTCGGGGGTATCTTTGACTACGATCAAAAGCATGAGCGTCTGACCGAAGTCAATCGCGAGCTTGAAGATCCTGCTGTCTGGAACAAACCTGAATACGCCCAGGAACTGGGCCGCGAGCGCGCTGCGCTGGCGCAGATCGTCGATACCCTCGACGAACTGAACACCGGTCTGGCCGATTGCCGCGACCTGCTGGACATGGCCGTCGAAGAAAACGACGAAGGCGCAGTGGGCGATGTCGTCGCCGAGCTGGCCCGTCTCGAGGAAAACCTCGCCAAACTCGAATTCCGTCGCATGTTCAGCCACGAGATGGACCCGAACAACGCCTACCTGGATATCCAGGCCGGTTCCGGCGGCACCGAGGCCCAGGACTGGGCCAACATCCTGCTGCGCATGTACCTGCGCTGGGCCGACAAGCGCGGTTTCGAAGCGACCATCATGGAGCTGTCCGCCGGTGAAGTCGCCGGTATCAAGGGCGCAACCGTGCACATCAAGGGCGAATACGCTTTTGGCTGGCTGCGCACCGAGATCGGCGTACACCGCCTGGTACGCAAGAGCCCGTTCGACTCCGGCAACCGTCGCCACACCTCGTTCTCCGCCGTTTTCGTCTCGCCAGAGATCGACGATAAGGTGGAAATCGAGATCAACCCGGCCGACCTGCGCATCGACACCTACCGCTCCTCCGGTGCCGGTGGTCAGCACGTAAACACCACCGACTCGGCCGTACGTATCACCCACGTACCGACCAACACCGTGGTCAGCTGCCAGAACGAACGTTCCCAGCACGCCAACAAGGACACCGCCATGAAAATGCTGCGGGCCAAGTTGTACGAGCAGGAAATGCAGAAACGCAACGCCGCGTCCCAAGCGCTGGAAGACACCAAGTCGGATATCGGCTGGGGTCACCAGATCCGCTCTTATGTGCTCGATGCGTCGCGGATCAAGGATCTGCGCACTAACATCGAACGCAGTGACTGTGACAAGGTACTCGACGGCGATATCGACGAATACCTGGAAGCCAGCCTGAAGTCCGGCCTGTAATACGCTGACAAACCGCGATCCCTGTAGGAGCCGGCTTGCCGGCGATCCCCGGCCTGAGCCTGGGACAACGAACCCGATGGAATATTTAAAGACATGAGCGACCAACAACTCGACCAGGCCCTGCAACAGGAAGAAAACTCCCTGATCGCCCTGCGCAAGGAAAAGCTTGCTGCCGAGCGCGCCAAGGGCAATGCCTTCCCCAACGACTTCCGCCGCGAAAACTACTGCGATGCCTTGCAGAAGCAGTACGCGGACAAGACCAAGGAAGAGCTGGCAGAGGCTGCGATCCCGGTCAAGGTGGCAGGTCGCATCATGCTCAACCGTGGCTCGTTCATGGTGATCCAGGACATGACCGGTCGCATCCAGGTCTACGTCAACCGCAAGACCTTGCCGGAAGAAACCCTGGCCTCGGTGAAAACCTGGGACATGGGCGACATCATCGCGGCCGAAGGCACCCTGGCCCGCTCCGGCAAGGGCGACCTGTATGTGGAAATGACCAACGTGCGCCTGCTGACCAAGTCGCTGCGCCCGCTGCCGGACAAGCACCACGGCCTGACCGACACCGAACAACGCTACCGCCAGCGCTACGTTGACCTGATCGTCAACGAAGACGTGCGCCACACCTTCCGTGTGCGCTCGCAAGTGATTGCGCACATCCGTACCTTCCTGATGCAGCGTGACTTCCTGGAAGTGGAAACCCCGATGCTGCAGACCATCCCCGGTGGTGCCGCAGCCAAGCCGTTCGAAACCCACCACAACGCGCTGGACATGGAAATGTTCCTGCGTATCGCGCCGGAGCTGTACCTCAAGCGTCTTGTTGTCGGCGGCTTCGAAAAAGTGTTCGAGATCAACCGCAACTTCCGTAACGAAGGCGTTTCGACCCGTCACAACCCAGAATTCACCATGTTGGAGTTCTATCAGGCCTACGCCGACTACGAAGACAACATGGACCTGACCGAAGAACTGTTCCGCGAACTGGCGCAGTTGGTCCTGGGCAGCACCGACGTGCCGTACGGCGACAAGGTGTTCCACTTCGGCGAGCCGTTCGTGCGTCTGTCGGTGTTCGACTCGATCCTCAAGTACAACCCTGAGCTGACCGCCGACGACCTGAACGATATCGACAAGGCCCGTGCCATCGCCAAGAAAGCCGGCGCCAAGGTGCTGGGCTTCGAAGGCCTGGGCAAATTGCAGGTGATGATTTTCGAAGAGCTGGTCGAGCACAAGCTGGAACAGCCGCACTTCATTACCCAGTACCCGTTCGAAGTGTCGCCGCTGGCCCGTCGCAACGATGACAACCCGAACGTCACCGACCGTTTCGAGCTGTTCATCGGTGGCCGCGAAATCGCCAATGCCTACTCCGAGCTTAACGACGCGGAAGACCAGGCCGAGCGCTTCATGGCCCAGGTGGCCGACAAGGACGCCGGTGACGACGAAGCCATGCACTACGACGCTGACTTCGTCCGCGCCCTGGAGTACGGCATGCCGCCGACGGCCGGTGAAGGGATCGGCATTGACCGTCTGGTGATGCTGTTGACCAACTCGCCGTCGATCCGCGACGTAATCTTGTTCCCGCACATGCGGCCACAAGCGTAACCGAAGCGAAATCCGAAGCCGCCTTTTATAAGGCGGCTTTTTTATGGGGCGTTATTAAGCGTCAAGCAAACAGCGCCAGGTTTTGATCTATTCAAGGATGTGAGTCGTGAACCGCGTAACCGCTCAAGAAGGCGCCGCCGGCATTGCCGCTGCCGTGGCTGAAAGCGTCCAGTACCAGGGCCGCAAGGCCAGTCGTCGGGGTAGCGAGCAACGCAGACAAGACATTCTCGATGCAGCCATGCGCATTGTGGTGCGTGATGGCGTGCGGGCTGTGCGCCATCGCGCGGTGGCGGCGGAGGCGGGGGTGCCGTTGTCGGCCACCACCTACTATTTCAAGGACATCGATGACCTGCTCACCGATACCTTCGCCCAATACGTCGAGCGCAGCGCTGCGTTCATGGGCAAGCTGTGGGTGCGCAACGAAGGCCTGCTGCGCGAGATGGTCGCCTATGGCGATGGCAGCCCGCAGTCACGTTCGCAACTGGCCGATGACATTGCGCGGCTGACCGCCGATTACGTCTTGCGCCAGCTGACCAACCGTCGTGAGCACCTGATGGCCGAGCAGGCGTTCCGCCAGGAAGCATTGCTCAATCCGCGTCTGGCCGAGTTGGTACGTTCCCACCAGCAGATTCTGTTGCAGGGCACCGGGCAGTTTTTTCAGGTGCTGGGCTCCCGCGAGCCGCAACAGGATGCCAAAGTGTTGACGGCGATAATCAGTCGGATGGAATATCAGGGCCTGCTGGGCGGCGCAGAGCCTCTGACCGGTGAAGAGATGCTTGAGATCCTCAAGCGTTACATGCATTTGGTGTTGGCCTCGGTCTGACACCGGGGGATGTTCAATGAAAACCTGGCGTGTGGTTGTAATCGGCTTGTCGCTCCTGCTGCTGAGTGGTTGCCTTGTGACCTTCAAGGACCCGCTGCCGGCCCATGACGCCGCGCCGCAGGCACTGCTTGGCCAATGGTCGAGCAAAAACGCCTGGGGCGAGCCGCTCAACCTGCACATCACCGCCGTTGGTGAGCACCGGTACAAAGCGGTGAGCTACCCTACAGCCAAGCCCGGCCAGCGTGACGAGTATCTGTTCAGCGTTTCGCGCCATGGCAGCCGCTGGTACTTGTCGGCGCCGCTACCGGCCAAACTAGGCGGGAACTTCATCCTGGCGGGTTTCGAAATCAACGAAAAGCATGAATTGGTGGTCTACAACCTCGACCTGGAGCAGATCCATCAAGCCATGGACCAAAAGGCGTTGCACGGCAGTACCGTGGAAACCGTCGAAGGTGCTGGCGTGTTGGTGGACAGCCCCTTGGACCAGGTGTTTGCCTACCTGGATGACCCGGCCAACGCCGATGTATTCGTGGAAGCCGTGCGCTACCAGCGTGCGGGCAAATAACGTTTAAAGAGGAAGCACCGGGTGGACGATTACCAGCAGACGATACGCACCTTGTCTGATCGCATTGTGCTGGCGCAAACACCGATTCGCGTCCTCGACGCCGTGAAGTGGGACGAGAACATTCGTCAGGGATTTCTCAAGGCAAAGGGCAAGGAAATGCCGGCGGTGAGCCGCGACTACTACCTCAACCGGCCGCTGGCGTTCGATTCCAGCGCAGTGAAGCTGGAGTTCCAGAACATCGAGCGCGACATCACCCGTCGCCTCGGCCAGTTCAGCCCGGTGGGGCAGATCATGCGCCGCATGTGCAAGGAATACCGCATGGTGGTGCGCATGCTCGAAGCGCGCGGCACCGAGGATTTCGGCCTGATTTCCCAGGAGCTCTACGGCGCCGCGTCCGATGCGTTCCACGCTGGCGACCCGACCCTGGCTGACTTGGGGCTGATGCTTTCGGACTACCTGAATAATATCGATGGCCGTGGCGACTTGAAGGATGAGGCCAAGACCCTCACCGCCAAGGACGCCGTGGCCCTGCTGCAAACCCGCCTGAACAAAGTGTTTGGCGAGGCCGAAGAGACCATCCGCGTGTTCGAGTCCGACGGTATCGTCGCCGACGCCGCGGCGGGTGCCGACTACATCAAGATCCGCGCCGACGCGATGTTCAACGACCGCGACGTGCGCGCCCTGGAAGTGCATGAAGGCCTGGTGCATGTCGGCACCACGCTCAATGGCCAGAACCAGCCGATCTGCACCTTCCTGTCCAAAGGCCCGCCCTCGTCTACCGTGACCCAGGAAGGCCTGGCGATCCTGATGGAAATCATCACCTTCGCCTCCTACCCGAGCCGCCTGCGCAAGCTGACCAACCGCACCCGCGCCATCCATATGGTGGAAGAGGGCGCCGACTTCCTGCAGGTGTTCGAGTTCTTCCGCGAACAAGGCTTTGAGATGGCCGAAAGCTACGGCAATGCCAGTCGCGTATTCCGTGGCTCGGTGCCGACCGGTCTGCCGTTTACAAAGGATCTGTCCTACCTCAAGGGCTTTATCATGGTCTACAACTACATCCAGCTCGCCGTGCGCAAAGGCAAGCTGGAACAAGTGCCGCTGCTGTTCTGCGGCAAGACCACCCTGGAAGACATGCGTACCCTGCGCCAACTGGTGGACGAAGGCCTGGTGGTGCCGCCCAAGTACCTGCCGGAGCAGTTCCGCGACATGAACGCGCTGGCGGCATGGATGTGCTTCTCCAACTTCCTCAACCACTTGAGCCTGGATCGGATCGAGGCGGATTACTCGAATATCCTTTGACGAAACCGGATCGACCTGTGGGAGCGGGCTTGCTCGCGAAAGCGGTACATCAGATATACATAAGTTGACTGATACACGGCTTTCGCGAGCAAGCCCGCTCCCACATTTGAATCTCTGAAAGATTTAAAATTTCGAATAATAGCGAGGCTTCAACGGATGAGAATCCTCGGCATTCTTTGCCTGCTACTCACATTGAACGGCTGTAGCTCACTGCTGTTCTACCCCGAACCCGGCCTGCCATTCACGCCGGAAAAAGCCCATCTGCAATATCGCGACGTCACCTTGACCACCGCCGACGGCGTGAAGCTCCACGCCTGGTGGTTGCCGGCCAAGCCTGGTGTGCCGCTCAAGGGCACGGTGCTGCATTTGCACGGTAACGGCGGCAACCTGGCCTGGCACCTGGGCGGCAGTTGGTGGTTGCCCGAGCAGGGCTACCAAGTGCTGCTGCTGGACTATCGCGGCTACGGCTTATCGGAAGGCAAACCCTCGCTGCCCGCGATCTATCAGGATGTGGACGCGGCGTTCAGTTGGATCGACAAGGCGCCTGAAACCCAGGGCCAGCCGCTGATAGTCCTCGGTCAAAGCCTGGGCGGGGCGTTGGCGGTGCATTACCTGGCTGCCCATCCGGAGCGCCAATCCCAGCTCAAGGCCCTGGTGCTGGACGGTGTGCCCGCCAGTTATCGTGACGTAGGACAATTTGCCTTGAGCACTTCCTGGTTAACATGGCCGTTTCAGGTGCCTCTGTCCTGGCTGGTGCCGGACGGCGACAGCGCAATCTATGCCATGCCGAAACTGATGGGCTTGCCGAAGCTGTTGTTCCACAGCCTGGACGACCCGATCGTGCCAATGGCCAATGGTATCCGTCTGTACCAGGCCGCACCGCCGCCACGGGTGTTGCAGTTGACCCGGGACGGGCATGTGCAGACCTTTGCCGACAAGACCTGGCAAACCGTAATGCTGCGCTATCTGGACGACCCGCAACACTTCAACGGCTTACGCCGTCTGGGCGAGATTCCGAACTACCCCATTCCTAAAGTTGATTCATCAGAGAGCCCGCAATGAGCGAAGAACGCAACATGATCCCGCTGATCCTCACCGGCATCGGCACCATCATCGGCACCGTCGGTTGCCTGTGGTTCTACGGTTACCTGCACTTCGCCAAGCCGGAAGATGCTCTGTTGCTCAGCGATTTCACTATGCTCAAGACGGTGCCAGGCGAGGACTACAAGATCTCCCTGACGCCGGCCGCGCAAGTGGCGCAATGCGTGGATGGCGTGCTGGTGATGTTCGATACCGAGCAGAAAGGCCTCAGTGGAGTGCTGGTGAACAACAAGAAGCAGGCCGTGCGATGCATGGGTCAAGAAACCCCGCAATTGCAGCAGTGAATGCCGTTTTTGCCGGTGTGGGAAAATACCCTTTTTCGTACAGATTCTTGATTTAGCGGGTGTCAGGCGCTCGGCCGGCCGGAACCAGCCTCGCGTGCTCACCACAGACCATGGACTGATTGGCAATGCTGATCAGTCCATTTTTCATTAGTCTGGAGTGAGCCTATATGGCAGGTATAAACGGAGTATCGGGTGTAGGCAGCATGGGCAGTGGCGGAAATGTCGGCGGGGGTGCCCCATCGAACCAAGGCCTCGATCAGCAGATCCAGGACCTCCAACGTAAAATCAAAGATATGCAGTCACAAGGTGCTAAAGGTGGTCAGGGCGCAGGTGAGCTCGACGAACTGATGAAGCTACTGGAAAAGCTGCTTAAACAAAAAAATGATCAAGGTGCGCAGGGCAATCAAGGCGCAGAGGATGGCCAAGGTCGCGGCCAGAGCCAGATCCAAATGCCGGAGACCCAGGGCTCCGGCAAAGTCGGCGGTTGAACGGCACCTCTCAAAAAGCGCCATTCAGGGCGTTTTTTTCGTGCTGAATCAGCTATTCAGCCTGTAACGACGTGGGGGCGTAATGCAGGGGGCCGCATGTCATGCAACTGAAATGGAAATGTCTGGAACCGGTTCGACTTAAATGCCACATAAAATGTGGAAACCTACAAAGATTGGGTCGAGGATGAAAATACATATTCCTGTATTGGAAAACATGTTGGTCATGGCAAGGCAACATGTAGCGCTGGAACAGGAAGCTGCTCGCAGGTACAAGCGCGATCAACAAATGGATGAAAAGGCGGGGGCGAAGATTGAAATGCCCGCCGTAGACACGAATCGCACCATTCAGTTTGATGAGCCGAAAAAAAACCCACCGTGAGGTGGGTTTTCTTATCCAGTGCCAATCAATCAGTTAGCGACGGAAGACCGTGGCTTGACCGGTTGGTTGTCGTTGGAAATGGTCACTTCCACACGGCGGTTCATGGCACGACCCGAGGCGCTGCCGTTGTCGGCAACCGGGTATTCCTTGCCGTAACCCTGGGTCACGATGCGCGAGATGTCCACGCCTTGTTGAGCCAGTGCGCGTTGTACCGAAGCGGCACGACGCTCGGACAGGCTCTGGTTGTACGAATCGGAACCGGTGCTGTCGGTGTAGCCTTCGACGATTACCTTACGGTCCGGGTTGTCGCGCAGGAACTGGGCCAGCTTGGTGATGTTCACCAGGCCGCTGGATTTCAGGTCGGACTTGTTGGTGGCGAACAGCACGTCACCGAAAGTTACCAAGGTACCGCGATCGGTCTGCTTGGCGTTCAGGCTGTCCTGCAGTTGCTTGATTTGCGCATCGCGCGCATCCAGCAAGGCACGGGCACGTTCGTCGCCAGCGTTTTTCAGCTTGGCTTCGGATTCACGCAGCACGATGGTGTCTTTGGCCACTTCAACGCGCTGGTTGGTCAGGTAAGCCAGTTGGTCGACTTTCTTCTCGTCTTCCTTATCGCGGTAGGCCTTGTCAGCCTTGTCCAGCCATTCGCTGGCGTCTTTGGTTTCCAGGGCCGCGAGCTTGGTGGCTTGCGGGTTGGTCTGCAGGGAGGAGAAGTTGGTCCGTGCATTTTCCAGGTTCGCGTTAGGCGGGGTGGAACAGGCCGCCAGGGCAACGCTCATCGCCAGCAGGGCAGGGATCATCAATTGTTTACGCATAGTCGTGTCGTCCTTTCAATTCGATATCAGGTGCGTTGCAGTCACAGGAAGCGTCTTACTTCTGCTGGATAGCAGCTGGACGCATGCCTTCCTTACGCAGCTCTTCAACGGCTTTCTGGGAGTCCTTCACAGCCTGTTGGGCCTTGGCAGCCTGAGCCTTGCGTTCCGCGACGCGAGCATCCCACTCGGCTTGTTCAGCCAACTGGCGAGCTTTGTCGTAGTTCTTGTCATGCATGGCAATTTCGGCTTCTTTTAGCTTGTCCTGGGCCGACTTCATTTCCACAGCCGCGTACTCAGTACCGCCGGCGCTGACAGCGCTGTTCACTGCGGACTGGGTCACCGCGTACTGCTCGGTCGGAGGGTTGCCGGCGCAGCCCGCCAGAACGAAGCTGGTGCCGATTGCCAACGCGGCCAATTTGAGCCCGCGCAGGTGGTTAAACGAGGATTTGGCAGTGCTGGTCTTCATCGTCTTCAACTCCATTGGATAACTCCTGAAAAACATCAAAATCCATGTCACTGGTCTGCGGCGGCGGGCCTGGCACTGATGCGCAAATTGCCCTTTAAAACGACCGTTCCAAGTGATGGCTTACTGGCTGTGACCGGAGGCTTTTTTCAAAAGTTCAGAGAAGATGGCGATTTGCCTAAAAAAATATCTGACTGATCGGTCAGCGTAAAAACGTTGGAACTTCTGCGTTGCGCAGTGGTACGCCGGGCCCGTATGGAGCCCGGAATAAAGAGGGTTGGTACGGGTTTGTCAGTGTTTCTGTTCGTCGCTGCTGGCGGACAGATCATGCAGGTAGCGGCGCGACAGCGTCAGAAAGCGTGGGGTGGGGCCGACGTCCTCGTACAGCGGATCGCCTTCTTCATCGGTGGCAATCACCTGCTGGCCCTTGATATAGGGGAAGCTGGCTTCCAGCTCTTCCAGGGCGGCGCCGATCAACTCACCGAGCAATTCTTCGGGGTGGCGTTTGGGGTACATCTCGGTGATGGCCGCCAGCCGCGCGGCGGACTCCATATCCAGGTGGATGGCGTACTCGGTCTTGGTCAAGCGACCCTTGGCGTTCTCTTCCCAATGCTGGGCCAGTTCTCGAATTTTCATGGCAACCTCAATGAAGCCCGCTTTTAGCGGGCGGTGATGAGTGTCCAGTCGCCTGCGCGGATAAACGCAACGACTTAACCTTGAGACTAGCTGCAACTCACAAGGTTTAAAGTCTTGTCATAAATCGATGCTGGCGGCACTCTGGCAAACCTGCGCGTCCCGGATTTCTGGCTGGAGATTGGCTGATGAGTGATATCGATGCACGCTTGCGTGAGGATGTTCACCTGCTGGGTGAGCTGTTGGGCAACACCATTCGAGAGCAGTACGGCGATGATTTCCTCGACAAGATCGAGCAGATCCGCAAAGGCGCCAAGGCTGACCGGCGCGGAGCTGGCGATGAACTGAGCACCAGCCTGAACCAGTTGCAGGAAAACGAACTGCTGCCGGTGGCCCGCGCCTTCAATCAGTTCCTGAATCTGGCCAACATTGCCGAGCAGTACCAACTGATCCACCGGCGTGATGAGTCGCAGCCGGCACCGTTCGAATCCCGTGTATTGCCCGAGTTGCTGGCGCGCCTGCAAAGCGAAGGCCACAGCAACGAATCCCTCGCTCGCCAGTTGGGGCGCCTGGAGATCGAACTGGTCCTTACCGCCCACCCCACCGAAGTGGCGCGCCGTACCCTGATCCAAAAATACGATGCCATCGCCGCCCAATTGGCGGCCCAGGATCACCGCGACCTCACCAGCGCAGAGCGCGAGCAGATCCGCCAACGCTTGCAACGCTTGATCGCCGAAGCCTGGCACACCGAAGAAATCCGCCGCACTCGACCTACGCCCGTGGACGAAGCCAAATGGGGCTTTGCGGTGATCGAGCATTCGCTGTGGCACGCGATCCCCAACTACCTGCGCAAGGCTGACCAGGCGCTGCACGCCGCCACCGGTTTGCGCTTGCCCCTGGAGGCCGCACCGATCCGCTTTGCGTCGTGGATGGGCGGCGACCGTGACGGCAACCCTAACGTCACGGCACCGGTCACCCGCGAAGTGTTGCTGTTGGCGCGCTGGATGGCCGCCGATTTGTACCTGCGCGATATCGATCACCTGGCCTCTGAGCTGTCGATGCAACACGCCAGCCCGGCGTTGCAGGCCAAGGTCGGTGATAGCGTCGAGCCTTATCGCGCTTTGCTCAAGCAACTGCGCGAACGCCTGCGCGCCACGCGCCAATGGGCGCACACCGCGTTGAGCAGCAGCACCCCGGCGCCGGCCGAGGTGTTGCAGAACAACCGCGACCTGCTGGAGCCGCTGGAGCTGTGCTACCAGTCACTGCACGAATGCGGCATGGGCGTGATCGCCGATGGGCCTTTGCTCGATTGCCTGCGTCGGGCGGTGACCTTCGGGCTGTTCCTGGTGCGGCTGGACGTGCGTCAGGATTCCAGTCGCCATTCGGCCGCCATGACCGAAATCACCGACTACCTCGGCCTGGGCCGTTACGAGGACTGGAACGAAGAGATGCGTATCAGCTTCCTGATGAAGGAGCTGGCCAACCGTCGACCGCTGTTGCCGGGCTATTTCAAACCGTCGGCGGACACTGCCGAGGTACTCAACACCTGTAAGGAAGTCGCCGCCGCACCGGCTGCATCGTTGGGCTCGTATGTCATCTCCATGGCCGGCGCTGCCTCGGACGTTTTGGCCGTGCAACTGCTGCTTAAAGAGTCGGGCGTGCAACGGCCGATGCGCGTGGTGCCATTGTTCGAAACACTGGCTGACCTGGATAACGCCGGCCCGGTGATCGAGCAACTGTTGCTGCTGCCGGGCTATCGCGCGCGTTTGCAGGGGCCGCAGGAAGTGATGATCGGCTACTCGGACTCGGCCAAGGACGCCGGCACCACCGCCGCTGCCTGGGCGCAGTACCGGGCGCAGGAGCGCCTGGTGGATATCTGCCGTGAGCAACAAGTGGAACTGCTGTTGTTCCACGGTCGCGGTGGCACCGTGGGCCGTGGCGGTGGCCCGGCTCACGCGGCGATCCTGTCGCAACCGCCGGGTTCGGTGGCGGGGCGGTTCCGCACCACCGAACAGGGCGAGATGATCCGCTTCAAGTTCGGCCTGCCGGATATCGCCGAGCAGAATCTCAACCTTTACCTGGCTGCCGTGTTGGAGGCGACGCTGTTGCCACCGCCGCCGCCGGAGCCAGCCTGGCGCCATTTGATGGATGAATTGGCGGCAGATGGTGTCAGCGCTTACCGCGCTGTGGTGCGGGAAAATCCGCAGTTCGTCGAGTATTTCCGTCAGTCCACGCCGGAACAGGAGCTGGGTCGCTTGCCCCTGGGCAGTCGCCCGGCCAAACGCCGAGCGGGCGGGATTGAAAGCCTGCGCGCGATCCCGTGGATCTTCGGCTGGACCCAGACCCGCCTGATGCTGCCGGCCTGGCTGGGTTGGGAAGCAGCGTTGAGCAAGGCCCTGGAGCGCGGCGAAGGCGAGTTGCTGGGGCAGATGCGTGAACAGTGGCCATTTTTCCGCACCCGTATCGATATGCTGGAAATGGTGCTGGCCAAGGCGGATGCCGATATCGCTCGCCTGTATGACGAGCGGCTGGTGCAGCCGGACCTGCTGCCATTGGGTGCGCATCTGCGCGACCTATTGTCGCAGGCGTGCAACGTGGTGCTTGGCCTGACCGGGCAGTCGCAACTGCTGGCCCATAGCCCGGACACCCTGGAGTTCATCCGCCTGCGCAACACCTACCTTGACCCCTTGCACTTGCTACAGGCCGAGTTGCTGGCGCGTTCACGCCAGCAGGAAGCGGCGCAGGACAGCCCTCTGGAACAGGCGCTGCTGGTCTCCGTGGCCGGTATTGCCGCCGGTTTGCGTAACACTGGCTAGGGTTTTTTGCGTGTTCTCAATAGCTTGCAGGTAAACCACGGCGGCCGCCCTGAAACGGGCGGCCGGTGTTTATGGGGCCGGGTTGCACTCAGGCACACCCTACCTATGACGCATGCCCTGCGCGGGTTCCTGCGACTTTTGGCGGCTTGTGTGGTTAAGGCCTGCTGTGTATCTTGATCAGCCTTTGGCCGTTTGGGCGGCCCGAATTCTATTTTTACGCGATTGGCCCCCTGCGGCGAATCCGAGCGTCATCTCTATAAAAAATTGAGGAGCACATCAATGCGCGTCATTCTGCTGGGAGCTCCCGGGGCCGGTAAAGGTACTCAGGCAAAGTTCATCACTGAAAAATTCGGCATTCCACAAATCTCCACCGGCGATATGCTGCGTGCGGCCGTCAAGGCTGGCACCGAGCTGGGCCTGATCGCCAAGAGCGTGATGGACAGCGGTGGCCTGGTGTCCGATGACTTGATCATCAACCTGGTCAAGGAACGCATCAGCCAGGAAGACTGCAAGAACGGTTTCCTGTTCGACGGCTTCCCACGCACCATTCCCCAGGCTGAAGCCCTGGTGAAGGCCGGCGTTGAGCTGGATGCGGTGGTTGAAATCGCGGTGGAAGATGAAGAAATCGTCCAGCGCATTGCCGGTCGTCGCGTTCACGAAGCCTCGGGCCGCGTGTACCACACTGTCTACAACCCGCCTAAAGTGGAAGGCAAGGACGATGTGACCGGCGAAGACCTGGTGCAGCGTAAAGACGACACCGAAGAAACCGTGCGTCATCGCCTGTCGGTCTACCATTCCCAGACCAAGCCGCTGGTGGACTTCTACCAGAAGCTGTCCGCTGCCCAAGGCAAGCCGAAGTACAGCCACATTCCTGGCGTTGGCTCGGTTGAAGCGATCACTGCCAAAGTGCTGCAAGCACTGAGCTGATCCCTCGACTGGCTTCACGGATAACGGCCCGCTTGCGGGCCGTTGTTGTTTATACTGGCGCACTTTTTTTCGACTTGGACACCCACACCGATGAGCACCCTGCTGGCCCTGGACACCGCGACTGAAGCTTGCTCCGTTGCCCTGCTGCATGATGGCAAGGTAACGAGCCACTACGAGGTGATCCCGCGTCTGCATGCGCAGAAGCTGTTGCCGATGATCAAGCAACTGTTGGAAGACGCCGGCACTACGCTGGCTGCGGTGGATGCCATCGCCTTCGGCCGTGGTCCGGGTGCGTTTACCGGTGTGCGTATTGCCATCGGTGTGGTGCAGGGCCTGGCATTTGCGCTGGAACGCCCGGTATTGCCGGTGTCCAACCTGGCCGTTCTGGCCCAGCGCGCCTTGCGTGAACATGGCGTTCATCAGGTTGCGGCGGCTATCGATGCGCGCATGGATGAAGTGTATTGGGGCTGCTACCGCGAAACGGCAGGCGAGATGCGCCTGATGGGTGTGGAAACTGTGCAGCCGCCTGAATCATCTGTATTGCCGGGTGATGCCAGCGGTGACTGGTTCGGTGCCGGCACCGGTTGGGGCTATGGTGAGCGCATCGCTGTGCCATTGGTTGGGAGAGACGCGGCGATGTTGCCCCACGCTGAAGATCTATTGGCCTTGGCGCGGTTTGCTTTTGAACGTGGGGAAGCGATCCCTGCGGATCAGGCAGCACCTGTTTACCTGCGCGATAAAGTGGCTCAGACCAAGGCCGAGCGCGGGATTATTTGACGTCAAAAATGATGGCAATATGGGGCTAAATTCACCAATCGTCAGAATTTGCGCCCCGTTTTAAACCTTTTTCAAATTATGTGTTCTAGTTATCACCAGAGCATTTGCGCACTACGGACAGTGCTGCCAAAATGCCATTACCGATAGCGAGTTCGCGCCCATGCGTATTGATGGCTTTTCCTCACAGTCCTACCCAATCAAGCGCAAGCCACGTAAGGCAAACGTTACGGTAGACGAGTCCGTCGAGGATTCGCTAGACTTCATCGAGGTCCAGTCCGACGCACAGGCCAACGCTCAAGCCCGTATCAGTGGTCTTCCCGCCCGTCAGCAAGACATGGTCTTCCCGCGCTCCATGAGCAAAAGCGTCGCAACCGCCCTGGCCAGCTACCTGACCACCGCCGGTTTTGTCGAATGGGATATGGAAGTGCTGGGCCTCGACATCCACATCTGATGCGCCTCCCTTACTACCTCGGTTGCCCGTCCTGGAGTGAAAACGCCTGGCGCGAGTACCTGTACCCCGCCGATGCCCGTTCCAGCGACTACCTCGCGCTCTACTCCCAGGTCTTCAACGCCGTTGAGGGCAACACCACGTTCTATGCACGACCCTCGGCCGCCACGGTGCAACGCTGGGCTGAAATCATGCCCGACGATTTTCGTTTCACGGCCAAGTTTCCCGGTGATATCAGCCACAGTGGCAACCTGATTGAGCAGCTGCCGGCTGCGGAAAGCTTTGTGGGCTTGATGAGTCCCCTGGGAGCGCGCGTATCCCCGCTATGGTTGCAACTGCCCGCGACGTTCACACCACAGCGTCTGGGGGAGTTGGCAGGCTTCATTGATGGCCTTGAGCGGCCCATGGCGGTGGAAGTGCGTCATTCGGAATTCTTCGCCAAAGGCGACGCCGAGCGCATGCTTAACCGCTTGTTACGGGACCGGGGCGTGGAGCGCATCTGCCTGGACCCGCGCGCGTTGTTCAGTTGCACGTCCACGTCAGCCGCCGTGCTGCACGCCCAATCGAAAAAGCCCAAGGTGCCAACCCGGCCGGCGGCCCTGACGCAGTTTCCACAAGTGCGTTTTATCGGTCATCCCGAACTGGAAGCCAACGACCCATTCCTGGTGCCGTGGGTGGAAAAAGTCGCCGGGTGGATCGAAGAAGGCCGCACCCCCTACGTGTTCCTGCACACCTCGGATAATCGCCTCGCGGCACAACTGGCCCTGCGTTTCCACGACCAGTTGATGGCGCGCCTGCCGGGTCTGCCGCCGCTGCCGACCTTGGATCGTGCTCCCGCCGTGGAGCAACTGGGGTTACTCTAGGGCTCCTTTTCCCGCCAGGAGCCAGACATGGATGCCCAAACCCTTCGCGCCGAAACCTTCAAGGCCTTGCACGAACGTGACCGCGCGTTCGTGATGCCTAACCCGTGGGATGCAGGCTCTGCCGTGATGCTGGCCAGCCTGGGGTTTGAAGCCCTCGCCACCACCAGTGCGGGCTACGCGTTCAGCCTGGCGCGCCCGGATGCGGAAGGGGCGTTGTCCCTGGAAGACACCTTGATCAACGCCGGCATGATTGCCAATGCCACGGCGTTGCCGGTGGCGGCGGACCTGGAAAACGGCTTCAGCGACACTCCCGAAGGCTGCGCCCAGACCATCCTGCGTGCCGCCGCTACGGGTATTGTCGGCGGCTCCATTGAAGACGCCACGGGCATTGCCGCTGACCCGATCTATCCTTTCGACCTGTCCGTCGAGCGTGTAGAAGCCGCGGTGACTGCCGCGCGCAGCCTGCCATTCCCGTTCACCCTGACGGCCCGTGCGGAAAACCTCCTGCATGGTCGCCTGGATTTGCCCGACACCATCCGCCGCCTGCAAGCCTACGCCGAAGCCGGTGCCGACGTGCTGTATGCGCCGGCCCTGCGCAGTGCCGAGGAAGTGCTGGCGGTGGTCAAGGCGGTGGCGCCCAAGCCGGTGAACGTGTTGATGTCCGGCGGCTTGAACCTCAGCGTCGCGCAACTCAGCGCGATGGGTGTGCGGCGGATCAGCGTCGGCTCGGCTCTGGCGTTGGCTGCCTATGGCGAGTTCTATCGTGCGGCCCAGGAAGTGTACGAACTGGGCACGTTCACCTTTACCGAACGCAAGATGCCATTTAGCCAGGCCAACCAGTTCTTCAAGGGCTAAGGGGTGCGTTTTTTCAAGTTGATGGGCGTGCTGCTGATCCTGGCCGGCGCCTTTGCCGTTGGCGTCTGGCGTGGTTGGGTGCCGCTGCCGGCCGATTGGAACCCGTGGGCCCCGCTGGATGTGCGCGCCAGCCCGAACCTATTGACCCGCTATAAGCTGGGTCGCCTGCAGGATGACCCGGCGTTGTGCGACCAAGTGCTGGAGACCTCGGGCCTGCGCGTCAGCCATCAAGCCGATACGCCCGCTGATGCGGCGTGTCCGCTGCGCAACACCTTGCGCGTTCAGGGTGCCGCAGTTGGCCTGAGCAGCAGTTTTCTCGCCAGTTGCCCGCTGGCGGTGGCGTTCGCCCTGTTCGAGCGCCACAGCCTGCAGCCGGCGGCCCAAGCGGTGTTCGGCCAGGCGGTGACGCGGGTCGAGCATCTGGGCAGCTTTGCCTGCCGCAATATGTACAACCGCGCCGAAGGGCGACTCAGCCAGCATGCGTCGGCCAATGCCTTGGACATCGCCGGTTTTCGCCTGGCGGACGGGCGCAGTATCAGCGTGCTCAAGGATTGGCCGCGGGAGGACGATAAGGCGCGGTTCCTGCGTCAGGTCCGCGACAGTGCCTGCGATGATTTCAACGTGGTGCTGAGCCCGGATTACAACGCCGCGCACCGCAACCATTTCCATCTGGATATGGGGCGTTGGTGGGTGTGTCGCTGAGTATCAGGCGGCCAGGCGCAGATTCTGGGTGACCAGCGGGCGCGCCCAGTAGTAGTCGAAGTCGAGCGCTTTTTGCTGCGCGACCAGCTCTTCGGTCGGGTACGGCGTGGCGGCTGGCGGCAGCAGGTCCAGTTCGAATTCGGCGATGGGCAGGTGCAGAGGGCGTGGCTCCGGCGCCGGGCCGGGCTCCGGCAACGGTTGGCCGGCGGTCAGCACGATTGGGCGCACCCAACCGCTTTCGAAGTTCTGCTGGCGCTGCTGGGCGACGATTTCTTCTTGCGGGAACGGCGTTGCGGCCGGTGGCAACAGCTCGGTTTCGAACGCGGCGATTGGCAGGAACAGCGGTTCTGGGGGGGCGATTTCGGTGTCTTTCACGTCGCACTCACGCTGGGTGAGGATCTGCGATAACAGGTCGGCGCCGGCGCTGGGCTCTACCGCTGGGTCCGCCGGTGCTGGCGCCTGCACTGCCAGCGCGTCCGGCGTATCGCCGAGCTGTTCGGCCAACGCACGGGCGAAGAAGTCCTGCCACACATGACTCACTCCAGCCAGCGCTTGAGTGTTGCGCAGGCCGTAGTGGTTGTGGGTCGGCAGTACACCGATGGTTAGGGGAAGAATGTCTGACATTTTTCTCGGTCGACGCTCAGCTCTGGCAAAATACCTGACTGTTGTTTTTATCGGCCGCCGTTTGCCGATCCTTAATATTTTTGAGCGTAGTAATTGATGAGCGAACAACCAGCGGCCAGCCGCATCCAGGTCGAGGCCTTGGGCGAGGGTTTCCAGGGCCGCGCCGAGCAGTGGGCGTCACTGCTCGATTTGCCGATGCATGTAGCCGATGCGGACTTTTCCCTGCAAGTGGGGGAGCACGGCCTACAGCTGCAACAGCTCGGGCCTGACGCGCCGGGGCCGGTGCGGGTGGACTTTGTCGAAGGTGGCGCGGCGCATCGGCGTCTTTACGGCGGTGGCAGCGGGCAGATGATCGCCAAGGCCGTGGGCATCGCCCAAGGCGTTCGCCCCCGGGTGCTGGATGCCACGGCCGGCCTGGGCAAGGACGCCTTCGTGCTGGCCAGCCTGGGCTGCGAGATGAGCCTGATCGAGCGCCAGCCGCTGATCGGCGCCTTGCTCGAAGACGGTCTGGCACGTGGCGCGGATGATTTTGAGGTGGCGCCGATCGTGGCGCGCATGGTGCTGCTCAAGGGCAACTCCATCGACGTGATGCGCAACTGGGAAGGTGAGCCGCCCCAAGTGATCTACCTCGACCCGATGTTCCCGCACCGTGAGAAAACCGCCTTGGTGAAGAAGGAAATGCGCCTGTTCCGGCCACTGGTGGGGGATGATCCAGACGCACCGGCGCTGTTGGCCGCCGCCCTGGCCCTGGCCAGCCACCGTGTGGTAGTCAAGCGCCCGCGCAAGGCGCCATGCATTGAAGGGCCCAAGCCGAGTCATGCGCTGGATGGCAAATCCAGTCGCTATGACATCTACCCAAAGAAGGCGCTCAAGCCTTGATCATGAAGGCCTGTAGGCCCGCATAAACAACCCCACTACCTCCTGCACATGTTCTTCGGCGGCTTCTTCACTCAGTTGCCCGCCGCAGCCATATAGCAAGCAGAAATTAGCCGTGCCCTTGAGCAGGCAGAAGAAATGCTCGGCCGCCGTAAAGGGCTTGTCGATGCTCAGCGCGCCGCTCTGGTCGATCTTGCCGAGCAGGCGCTCCATGCCCTGCAGCATGCGCATGGGGCCGGCCTCGAAGAAGATCTGCGAGAGTTTCACGTCCTGATTGCCGGTGGTCATCATCAGGCGATGCAGGTTGACCGACTCCTCACTGTTGATCAGACGATGGAACCCCCGCGCGATATTCAGCAACACAGTCTCCACGGGCATGCCCGCAGGCAACTCGAAGTACATCACCGGCAGTTGTTCTTCGCACTTGGCCACCACCGCGGCGGTGAACAAGGTCTCTTTATCGTTGAAGTGGCTGTACACGGTCAGTTTCGACACGCCGGCCTCAAGGGCCACGGCATCCATGCTGGTACTGGCGTAGCCATTGCTCAAAAACAGGATTTTCGCTGCTTCGAGGATTGCCTGGCGTTTTGCCATGTCCTTGGGGCGCCCGGGGCTATTGGTGTTTACGGGATTGTCGGACATTTTTACCTTTAATACTGGACTGGTGAGTTTGGTATTAATAACATACTGGCCAGTATAATTATTCTTAGCTCTATTTGCGAAAGGTCCTACAGCATGCGCAGTTCTTTCCTGCCCTTTGCGTTGCCTGTCAGTCTGGTCTTCCTGTTGGCCGGATGCGGCCATGAAGAAGCGGCCCAGACCACCATCCGTCCGGCCATGGTGGTGCAGCCACAGCCTTCTGCACAGTCGATGGACAGCTACCCCGGTGAAGTGCGCGCCCGTTATGAACCGGACCTGGCCTTTCGCATCGGTGGCAAAGTCAGCAAGCGGTTGGTGGAAGAGGGCGAGCGGGTCAAGGCCAACCAAGCGCTGGCCGAACTCGACCCGCAAGATGTGCGCCTGCAATTGGAAGCCACCCGTGCCCAAGTCGCCGCCGCCGAGGCCAATCTGAGCCTGGTGCGCGCCGAGCGTGACCGTTACAAGACCCTGATGGACCGTCAGATGGTCAGCCGCTCCCAGTACGACAATTCCGAAAATCTCTATCGATCCGGTGAGGCCCGTCTCAAGCAGATCAAGGCCGAGTTCGATGTGGCCAGCAACCAGGCCGGCTATGCGGTGCTGCGTGCGCCACAGGATGGCGTGGTGGCCAAGCGTGCGGTGGAAGTCGGGCAGGTGGTGTCCGCCGGCCAGACCGTGTTCACCCTGGCTACCGATGGCGAGCGCGAAGTGCTGATCAGCCTGCCCGAGCAAGGTTTTGGCCGTTTCAAGATCGGCCAGCCCGTATCGGTCGAACTGTGGAGCCAGCCCGACCAGCGCTTCAGTGGTCGCATTCGTGAACTGTCGCCGGCCGCCGATCCAAAGTCGCGTACGTTTGCTGCCCGCGTGGCATTCACTGGGGGCAAGGTCCCAGCCGAACTGGGCCAGAGCGCACGTGTATTCATACAGGTCGACGGCGATATTCCGCTCTCGGTCCCACTGTCGGCTCTCAGCGCAGAGAACGGAGCGTCTTACGTCTGGCGTGTACAGCCCGACAACACCCTCAAGCGCACACCGGTACGCATCGGTGCCTTCGGTGAAAAAACCGTCCCGGTACTCGAAGGTTTGAGCCCTACGGATTGGGTTATTGCTGCCGGTGTACATGTGCTTCACGAGGGCCAGCAAGTGCGCCCGGTGGATCGCTCCAACCGTGTGGTGAATCTGGCGGTCAAGGAGTAGTCCCCGATGGGTTTCAATCTTTCCGAATGGGCGTTGCGTAATCGTCAGATCGTCCTGTTCCTGATGATTCTGCTGGCAGTGGTTGGCACTTTGTCCTACTCCAAACTGGGACAAAGTGAAGACCCGCCGTTCACCTTCAAGGCCATGGTGATCAAGACCAACTGGCCTGGCGCCACGGCCCAGGAAGTCTCGCGGCAAGTCACCGAGCGTATCGAGAAAAAACTCATGGAAACCGGTGAGTACGAGCGCATCGTCTCGTTCTCGCGTCCCGGTGAATCTCAGGTCACCTTTATCGCCCGTGACTCCATGCATTCGGCGCAGATTCCTGAGCTGTGGTATCAGGTGCGCAAGAAGATCAGCGATATCCGCCAGACCTTGCCACCGGATATCCAGGGTCCGTTCTTCAACGATGAATTCGGCACCACCTTCGGCAATATCTACGCCTTGACCGGTGATGGTTTTGACTACGCGGTGCTCAAGGACTACGCCGACCGCATCCAGATTCAACTGCAGCGCGTGGCGGATGTGGGCAAGGTCGAGTTGCTGGGCCTGCAGGACGAGAAGATCTGGATCGAACTGTCCAACCTCAAGCTGGCGACCCTCGGTTTGCCGCTGGCAGCGGTACAGCAGGCGTTGCAGGAGCAGAACGCAGTCTCCACTGCCGGGTTCTTTGAAACCCCGAGCGAACGCGTGCAACTGCGTGTATCGGGTAACTTCAAGACCGTGGAAGAGATCCGCAACTTTCCGATTCGCGTGGGCGACCGTACCTTCCGCATCGGCGACGTAGCCGACATACACCGTGGCTTCAACGACCCGCCGGCACCGCGCATGCGTTACATGGGTGAAGACGCGATCGGCCTGGCCGTGGCCATGCGTGACGGTGGCGACATCCTGGTACTGGGCAAAGCCCTGGAAGGAGAATTCGCACGCCTGCAGAAGAACCTTCCAGCCGGTATGGAGCTGCGCAAGGTGTCAGACCAACCGGCGGCGGTGAAAACCAGCGTCGGCGAATTCGTGCAGGTACTGGCCGAAGCCTTGGCCATCGTGTTGCTGGTGAGTTTCTTCTCCCTTGGCGTGCGTACCGGCATGGTGGTGGCCCTGGCGATTCCGCTGGTGCTGGCGATGACCTTTGCCGCCATGTATTACCTCGGTATTGGTCTGCACAAGATTTCCCTCGGCGCCTTGGTGCTGGCGCTGGGTTTGCTGGTGGACGACGCAATCATCGCTGTGGAAATGATGGCGATCAAAATGGAGCAGGGTTACGACCGGCTCAAGGCCGCCAGCTTTGCCTGGACCAGCACCGCATTCCCCATGCTCACCGGTACGCTGATCACCGCAGCAGGCTTCCTGCCGATTGCCACCGCGCAATCGAGTACCGGCGAATACACCCGTTCGATTTTCCAGGTAGTGACCATTGCGTTGCTCGCCTCCTGGGTGGCCGCAGTGGTGTTCGTGCCCTACCTGGGGGAAAAACTCTTGCCGGACCTGGCGAAGATTCATGCAGCCAAGCACGGCACCGATGGTCCGGATCCCTACGGCACACCTTTCTATCAGCGCGTAAGACGCTTGGTGGAGTGGTGCGTGCGTCGGCGCAAAACCGTGATTGTCCTGACCCTGCTGCTGTTTATCGGCTCGGTGGCGCTGTTCCGTTTTGTGCCGCAACAGTTCTTCCCGGCTTCCGGCCGCCTGGAGCTGATGGTCGATCTTAAGCTGGCCGAAGGGGCGTCCTTGAGCAACACCGCCGACCAGGTTAAACGCCTGGAAGCCTTGCTCAAGCAGCACGCGGGCATCGACAACTACGTGGCCTATGTCGGCACTGGTTCACCGCGCTTCTACCTGCCGCTTGACCAACAACTGCCGGCCGCCAGCTTTGCCCAGTTTGTCGTGCTGGCCAAAACCATCGAGGAGCGCGAAAGCCTGCGCACCTGGCTGATCGAAACGCTCAACGAACAATTCCCTGACCTGCGCTCACGGGTTACGCGCCTGGAGAACGGCCCGCCTGTGGGCTATCCGGTGCAGTTTCGCGTGACCGGCGAACATATCGAAGAAGTCCGCGCCCTGGCTCGGAAAGTCGCGGCAAAGGTTCGCGAAAATACCCACGTGGTCAACGTGCACCTGGACTGGGAAGAACCGAGCAAGATCGTCTACCTCAATATCGATCAGGACCGCGCCCGTGCCCTTGGCGTGAGCACGGCCAACCTGTCGAAATTCCTGCAGAGCTCGTTGACCGGTTCCAGCGTCAGCCAGTACCGCGAGGACAACGAGTTGATCGAAATCCTCCTGCGCGGCACCGTGCATGAGCGCACCGAGCTGTCGTTGCTGCCAAGCCTGGCGGTGCCTACCGACAACGGCAAAAGCGTGGCGCTGTCGCAGATCGCCACCCTGGAGTACGGCTTCGAAGAAGGCATCATCTGGCACCGCAACCGCCTGCCAACGGTGACCGTGCGCGCCGATATCTACGGAAAGGAACAACCGGCGACCCTGGTCCAGCAAATCCTGCCGACCCTGGAAGGCGTACGCGCCGAGCTGCCGGATGGTTACTTGCTGGACGTCGGCGGCACGGTCGAAGACTCCGCCCGTGGGCAGAACTCGGTAAAAGCCGGCGTGCCGTTGTTCATCGTGGTGGTGCTGACGTTGCTGATGCTGCAACTGCGCAGTTTCTCACGCACGGCGATGGTGTTTCTGACGGCGCCGCTGGGCCTGATCGGCGTGACGCTGTTCCTGTTGGTATTCCGCCAACCCTTCGGGTTTGTGGCCATGCTCGGCACCATCGCCTTGTCGGGGATGATCATGCGCAACTCGGTGATCCTGGTGGACCAGATCGAACAGGACATCAAGGCGGGCCTGGCGCCATGGCAGGCAATTATCGAAGCCACCGTCCGACGCTTCCGCCCGATTGTGCTGACAGCCCTCGCGGCGGTGCTGGCGATGATCCCGCTGTCACGCAGCGTGTTCTTCGGGCCGATGGCCGTGGCGATCATGGGCGGGTTGATTGTGGCGACGGCGCTGACGTTGTTGTTCCTGCCGGCGTTGTACGCGGCATGGTTCAGAGTCAGGAAGGAACTGGCGTAAGCCTGAAACAATTACGCCAAGGCCCGGTACAAGCGGCCTTGGCGCAGTGTTCCAAAGGTGTTGCCAAGGGTTTACAGCGCCCCGAACACCTTCTTCGCCAGGCTGGTGGCCGCAGCCGCCGGGTTCTCACGAATGGTTTCTTCCTGCTTCGCAATCATCTTGAACAACCCGTCCAGGGCCTGCTCGGTCACGTAGTTCTCGACGTTGGCGCTCTTGGCGTCCACAGCGCCAAAGGCCGCGGCCTTGCCGGCCAGGGCGTTATATTGCTGGGCGACGCCGACCTTATCGGTCGCCGCTTTGACGATCGGCAGGAACTTGGCGCGGATTTGCTCGCGGCTGCTTTTGTTCAGGTACTGGGTGGCCGAGTCCTGACCACCACTGAGAATGCCCTTGGCGTCTGTCACGCTCATGTTTTTCACGGCATTTACGAGGATTGGTTGGGCCTGGGTCACGGCGGTTTCGGCGGCCTTGTTCATGCTGGTTTCCAACTGGGTCACCTGGTCACCCATGCCGAACATCTTCAGTTTGTCGGCGACTTTGCCCAACTTGCCGGGCAGACCGATCTTCACTTCCGGGTTGTTGCTGAAACCACCCGGTACGCCCAGTTGCTTCACGGCGATCTGCGCGCCTTGGGTCAGGGCGTCCTTGAGGCCGCCACTGGCGTCGCCCTGGGACAGGCTGCTCAAGTCCAGGGCCATGGCGTTGGCACCGAACAGCAGGCCGGCACACAGGGCAGTAAAACGAAGGGAATTACGGAGCATGGGCGCTTCCTTTTTGATCTGGCTTAAGTTCTGGAGACTATCAGTGGGCGACAGCATCAACCCGCAGGCGCAGGGGTTGCGCGTCCTGGCCATTGAGCTGCACAGCGTGCCGTTCGGTGGTGATAAACAGTAGCTTGCCATCCACTTCGATGCGAGCGCTCACCGAATAAGTGTGGCCAGGTTTGATCTGCGCGGGGTCATAGCTCAGGTGAAACGGCAGTGGCACCTGGCCTTTGACCGGGCCTTTCTGCTCAGCCAGGGTCACGGCCGGAGCATCCATCAGCGACACGTCTTGCAGGCTGACGCTCAAGGTCGCGGTGGGCGGCAGGGCGATGCGTTGCAGGTAGAACACTTCGCCGTCGAGGCTGGCTTTGGGGGCAGGGCTCATGGATTGGCAAGCTCCGAGCAGGGCGGTCAGGCCCAGGAGGATGATCTTTTTCATGGTGTTGCTCCTTTTCAACGGCGCCGGAATCCATCCGGCGCCTCTTTAAATCTAGCGGGTTTCTTCAGGTGCAGTGGCGTCGGGTTCGACGGGTGCTTCGGCGGCGCCATCCACGCGATGCAACGCCACTTGGCGGATCGACAAGCGAATCTCCGCCGGCAGCACGCGTTTCGCCGCGCCTTCGGCCAATTCGCCGAGCAGGTCGTGATAGCTCAGTTTGCCGGCCTCGTCGCGGCGCAGCACATCTTGCTCCAGCAAGGTCTGGATGAAATGTCGGAAAAGGCTCTTGTCGAAGAATTCCGGGGCGTTGAGGCCATGCAGGATCGACAGGCGCTGGGCCATGATCGTGCACAGGTCTTCCAGTTCTTCGGCGCTGATGCTGCTCTGGCCGCTGTTGAGCAGCAGCGAAATCGCCATGTAGAAGCGTTGCAGGGTCTGGGCAATGCTCTTGGACAGCAAGGTCAACAGCACAAAGTGCCGCGAACTCGGCGCCGGACGCAGGTAGACATTGTTTTCGAAACGCAGCAGGCCCTGTTCGACAAAGGCCTCCAGCCATTGGTCGATTACCGTGTCCAGCTCTTCCAGCGACCAACGAATGAACAGTTCCGATTGCAGGTACGGGTACAACGCGTGGGTGTAACGCAGGATCTGGTCGCGGCTCATCCGTGAGCTGCTCTGGAAGAAGCTCGCCAGCAGCGCCGGCAGGGCAAAGATATGCAAAACGTTGTTGCGGTAATAGGTCATCAGGACGGCGTTCTGCTCGTCCAGGTATAGAATCTTGCCCAGGGCATCACTCTGCTCCGACAGCAGGTCCATGTCCTTCACATGCTTGATCAGCGCCAGGCCATCGCCTTCGGGCAAGGTGGTGTGAGGCGAGTAGGGCACGCGGCGCAGCAACGCCAGGTACAGGTCCAACTGGCGCGCCATGGCTTGTTCGTCCAAGGCCAGGCGGGTGGTGGACAGCAATGCCAGGGCCACGAGGTTTACCGGGTTGACCGCAGCGGCTTCGTTCAAGTGGCGTGCCACCTGTTCGCCGAGGCGGTTGGTGGTTTCGTTGAGCCAGGCCGGCTTGTAGTTCGGACCCAGTTCCTGGGCACGCCAATCCGGTTGCTCGCTGTCGAGGAACTCGGCCAGTTTGATCGGCTCGCCGAAGTTGACCGCGACCTGACCAAAGCGCTGCTTGAGCGCGCCGACCACTTTGAAAATATCGAAGATCGACTCTTTCTTCTTGCTCGCGCCGCGCAACTCGCCCAGGTAGGTGCGGCCTTCGAGTACGCGCTCATAGCCGATATACACCGGCACAAACACGATCGGCATGCGTGAGGAGCGCAAGAAGCTGCGTAGGGTGATCGCCAGCATCCCGGTCTTCGGCTGCAACATGCGTCCGGTACGCGAACGTCCGCCTTCGACGAAGTACTCCACCGGAAAGCCCTTGGTGAACAAGGTGTGCAGGTATTCGTTGAACACTGAGGTGTACAGCGGGTTGCCCTTGAAGGTGCGGCGCATGAAAAACGCACCGCCACGGCGCAGCAGGCTGCCAATCACCGGCATGTTCAGGTTGATTCCGGCGGCGATGTGCGGCGGGGTCAGGCCATTCTTGAACAACAGGTAGGACAGCAACAGATAGTCGATGTGGCTGCGGTGACAAGGCACGTAGATCACCTCGTAACCCTGGGCAACCTTTTGCACACCTTCGATGTTATTGACCTTGATGCCGTCGTAGATCTTGTTCCAGAACCAGCTCAGTACCACTTCGAGGAAGCGGATCGCCGTGTAGGTGTAGTCCGAGGCGATCTCGTTGCCGTAGCGCAGGGCCTGGGCCTTGGCTTTCTCCGGGCTGATCTTCTCCCGTTCGGCCTCATCGGCAATGGCTTGGCGCACCAGCGGCATGTTGACCAGGCCCTTCACCAGGTTGCGGCGGTGGGACAAATCGGGACCGATCACCGCCGTCTTCAGGTTACGAAAGTGCACGCGCAGGATGCGTTGAGCCATGCGCACGGTACGTTCGTGGCCTTTATTGTGCTCGATCAATTCACGCAGGTTGATAGGTGCAGAGAATTGCACCCGGGTCTTGCGACCGAGGATCAGAATGCTCAACAGCCGGCGCAGACGCCCGGTGACGGCCCAGCTGTCGGCAAACAACAGCTTCCACGGGCTGGATTCGCTCTCGGGGGACTGGCCCCAGAACACGCTGACCGGAATGATTTGTGCATTCTCTTCGGCGTGTTCGGTGAGGGTGTTGACCAGACGCGTCAATGTGGGCGGCGCGCCGCGCTTGTCCTGGCGGCCGAGCCAGTCCGGTTCCGGCGTGAGGTAGAAGAACGCCGCCGGTTCCATCAAGGGGCCTACCGATACCGGCAGCACCGGGCGCGGCAGGCCAGCTTTGGTGCACTCGGCGTCGACCACGGCCAATTCGGTGAGGGAGGGCGATTGCAGGACGTAGAACACCGGCCGGCTGCGGTCCAGGTTAAGGGTCAGGGACGACTGGTTGATCGTCTCCGAGCGGACCCAGAGGTACAACAGTCGGCGCAAGGTGCCGAACACTAGACGGCGGAACGGGGAACGGGTCATAGGCGTGCTGCTTCAAGTGGAAAAAACCGAGCAGGCGCTCGGGCGGGTAGTGTGCCGTATTCGCCGAAAATCGGCAAAAAAGCAGCGATGTAAACTTGAGTTGATCGTTTTTGAGCCTGTCTTATACTCGGCAGTTCAATGCGAGCGACTCAACAATAAAAATGCATGTGGGAGTAAGACAGATGGCAACGCGTGAAACCGGCAATGTGAAGTGGTTCAACGATGCAAAGGGTTATGGCTTTATCCAGCGCGAAGACGGCAAGGATGTGTTTGTGCACTACCGTGCCATTCGCGGTGAGGGCCACCGCTCTCTGGCTGAGGGCCAGCAAGTGGAATACGCCGTGGTGACCGGCGAGAAGGGGTTGCAGGCGGAGGATGTGGTCGGCCTGTAAGGCCGAGATGTGGGACCGAGCTTGCTGTGGTGAGCGGGCTTGCCCCGCGCTGGGCTGCGAAGCAGCCCTAAACCCTTACGCCGCAGAGTGCCTGACACAACGCGGCGTTCTTGTTGGGGCTGCTGCGCAGCCCAGCGCGGGGCAAGCCCGCTCACCACACAAGCACTTCCCACCTATTCAGGGTCAGGCGGTTTTCCAGGTGATCTGTTCTTCACCGTCTTCGCTGATGCGAATCCAGGTGTCAGCGCTTTCCTCACCTTCTTCCTCAACCCAAGTCCCCGGCGCGCAACGCACTTCCACGTTCAGCGCAGCAAACGCCGCGCGGGCGCAGGCGATGTCGTCGTCCCATGGGGTCTGGTCGCTTTCCAGGTACAGGCTGTTCCATTTGCCGACGGCTTTGGGCAGCCAAGTGATGGGCACATTGCCGGCTTTGCATTTGTAGGTCTGGCCTTTCTGGACCCAGTCGGAGCACGGGCCCAGGGCGGCGCCCAGCCAGGCGGCGATGGCCTTGTGGTCGACGTCGGCGTCCTTCAGGTAAATCTCGATATCGGGTTGGCGCATGGATGTTCCTCGTTGCGGGATTCGAAAATCCATTCGCGGATACTGGAAAGTCAGTTATTGAAGCACGAAATAGTCGTAGCGCATCGACACAGTGACCACCAGCGGCTCAGCCGCCTCAATCACCTGTGCGCGACGCTCGGCGCTGGCACGCCAGCCGTGTGGGGTCATGGCCAGCAGGTTGGCGCGGTCCTGGGGCTCGGCGAGGCTCAGGGTGAATTCCAGCGTCTCGCTGTGCGCCAGGCTCATGCCATCCGGCACCAGGGCCAGGTGCTTGTCGTCGGTGTACTCGCGCACTTCGTCGTACAGGCGTTCGCGCAGTTCCATCAGGTGACCGCTGGTCGGGCCGACCTTCATTAACCCACCGCCGGGGCTGAGCAGGCGCTTGGCCTCTTCCCAGTCCAATGGGCTGAACACGCTGGCGAGAAACTGGCAGCTGCCTGACGCCAACGGCACACGGGCCATGCTCGCGATCAGCCAGGTCAGCGCTGGGGTGCGCTTGCAGGCACGCTTGACTGCTTCCTTGGAGATATCCAGCGCGTAGCCATCGGCGTGGGGCAGGGCGTCGGCGATCTGCGCGGTGTAGTAACCCTCGCCACAGCCGATGTCGACCCAGCGCGCCGGGGCACGTTCTGCGGCCAGTTCGGCCAGGCGTTTGGCCACTGGGGCGTAGTGCCCGGCGTTGAGGAAGTCGCGGCGCGCCTCCACCATCGCCAAGTTATCGCCCGGGTCGCGGCTGTTCTTGTGCTGCACCGGCAACAGGTTCAAGTAACCCTGGCGTGCGCGGTCGAAACGATGTCCGGCCGGGCACGCCACGCCATTGTCCACCGCGGTGAGCGGGGCGCTGCAAAGAGGGCACGCGAGCATCAGGCGAGCAACTTGATCAGGGTCTGGTAGTAGATTTCGGTCAGCACATCGAGGTCACTGGCGAGGATGCGCTCGTTGACCTGGTGGATTGTCGCGTTGACCGGGCCCAACTCGACCACTTGCGTACCCAACGTGGCGATGAAACGCCCATCAGAAGTACCGCCGCTGGTGGACGCCTGGGTTTCGCGACCGGTGATCGCCTTGATGCTGGCTGAGACCGCATCCAGCAACGCGCCCGGTTCGGTGAGGAACGGCAGGCCCGACAGCGCCCACTCCACGTGCCAGTCCAGACCGTGTTTGTCGAGGATCGCCGCAACGCGCTGCTGCAGGCCTTCGACGGTGGACTCGGTGGAGAAGCGGAAGTTGAACACTGCCGTCAGGTCACCGGGAATCACGTTGGTCGCGCCGGTACCGGAGTTGAGGTTGGAGATTTGGAAACTGGTGGGCGGGAAGAAGGTGTTGCCGTCGTCCCAGTGCTCAGCGGCTAATTCGGCCAGGGCCGGCGCAGCCAGGTGGATCGGATTCTTCGCCAGGTGCGGGTAGGCCACGTGGCCTTGTACGCCGCGCACCGTCAGGGTGGCGCCGAGGGAACCGCGACGGCCGTTCTTGACCACATCGCCCACCAGCGTAGTGCTCGATGGTTCGCCGACGATGCACCAGTCCAGGCGCTCCTTGCGTGCGGCCAGGCGTTCGATCACGGCTTTGGTGCCATGGTGCGCCGGGCCTTCTTCATCGCTGGTGATCAGGAAGGCCACCGAGCCCTTGTGGTCCGGGTAGTCGGCGACAAAACGCTCCGACGCCACCAGCATCGCGGCCAGGCTGCCTTTCATGTCTGCTGCGCCACGCCCGCAAAGCATGCCGTTTTCATCGATCAACGCGTCGAACGGGTCGTTTTGCCAGGCCTGCACCGGGCCGGTTGGCACCACGTCGGTATGACCGGCGAAGCACAGCACCGGGCCTTCGTGCTTGCCATGGGTGGCCCAGAAGTTGTCCACGTCTTCGATGCGCATGGGCTCAAGCGCAAAACCGGCGTCGCCCAGGCGCTGCATCATCAGCTTCTGGCAATCGGCGTCAATCGGCGTGACCGATGGGCGACGGATCAGGTCGATGGCAAGTTGAAGGGTCGGCGAAAGGTCGGCATGGGCCGTCATGGGGGGAACTCCGGGAAGCATATTATGGGGCGGCAACGTTCTACTGTAGGAGCCGGCTTGCCGGCGATGTTCGCAAGGGCAGCGCGCCTCTTTCAGACAGAGCGCGTCATCGTTGACGTCCATCGCTGGCAAGCCAGCTCCTACAGTTAAAGCAAGGCGTGCAAAACGGCCGTTATCTTATAGCAAAACGGCGGCCAGAGGCCGCCGTTTAGTGCATTGCGCAAGTTTTTACACGGCTGTGACAGGCTCAGCCTTCGCCGCAGGTTTCGGCAACGAAGACAGGAACGCCATGATCAGTGCCGCCACATACGGCAGCGACTGCACCAGCAACATCACCACCCAGAAGCGGATGTCATTGCTCGGCAGGCCCTGCACCAGGTAAATCCCCAGCGCCGCGCCCCACAACAGCAGCATGATGAACATTTCTTCGCGGGCTTCGGAAATCGCCACCCAGAAGCCATGGTTATCCGCGTTTTTCGGTGTGCGGAAGAACGGAATGCTGGTGGTGAAGAAGCCATACAACACCGCCTTGGCAATCGTGTGTGACAACGCCAGGCCGGCCAGGGCCGCGCAAAACGCATCCTTCAAGTTCACGCCTACCGCGCGACGGTAGAGGAAAATGATCTTGCCCACCTTGAACACAAACAATGCCAACGGCGGGATCGCGAAAATCAGCAGCGGCGGGTCAACCCGCGTCGGCACGATGATCATCGCCGCCGACCACAACAACGCGCCGACGGTGAAGAAGATGTTCATGCCATCCGCCACCCACGGCAACCAGCCCGCGAGGAAGTGATAACGCTGGCCACGGGTCAACTCGGTGTCCTTGCCGCGCAGGAGGCTTGCGGTGTGACGCTTGATGATCTGGATCGCACCGTAAGCCCAGCGGAAACGCTGTTTCTTGAAGTCGATAAACGTATCCGGCATCAAGCCCTTGCCGTAACTGTCGTGGTAATACGCCGCCGACAGGCCTTTCTCGAATACGCGTAGGCCCAGTTCGGCGTCTTCACAGATGCACCAGTCGGCCCAGCCCAGTTCTTCAAGCACCGAGCGACGGGTCATGGTCATGGTGCCGTGCTGGATGATCGCGTCACGGTCGTTGCGGGTGACCATGCCGATATGGAAGAAGCCCTTGTATTCCGCGTAGCAGAGCTTCTTGAAGGTGCTTTCGTTCTGGTCGCGATAATCCTGCGGCGACTGCACCACGGCGATTTTCGGGTCGGCGAAGTGCGGGACCATGTGCTTGAGCCAGTTCGGTGATACGCAGTAGTCGGAGTCGATCACCGCGATCACTTCGGCGTCCTTGGCGGTGTGCGGGATCAGGTAGTTCAGCGCACCACCCTTGAAACCGGCCAGGGGCGCGACGTGGAAGAACTTGAAGCGCGGACCGAGGGTTTCGCAATAGTCGCGCACCGGCTCCCACACCGCTGGGTCCTTGGTGTTGTTGTCGATGATCAGGACTTCGTAGTCCGGGTAATCCAGGGCGGCCAGGGCGTCGAGGGTCTGTTTGACCATCTCCGGCGGCTCGTTGTAGCACGGCACGTGGATCGACACTTTCGGGCGGTAGTCCGAATCCCCCTCGACCGGCAGGAATTCACGCCGACGCTTGTGGGTCCACACCGCTTCCGCCAGTTCGTGGGCTTCGGTCAGCAACACGATAAACACGCCCAAGGCGCCGAGGGCGAGCAGGATGCCCACGGTGACACTGAACCAGGTGCTGTATTGCTGGCTGTAGTCGTAGCCGATCCACACCAGCACCGAACCGCAGAGGAACGCGATAAAGGTCAGGAAGGTACGACCACGCTGGCGCAGGGCCGAGCCGTCGATCATCAGCAGGGTCAGGGACAGCAGCGCGAGCACCACCGAGCCGATGGCCAGCACGCGCCATTGCGGGATCGCGACCACCGGCCCTTCAAAGTTGAATTTCTGCTGGCGTGCGGCGTTGTACACGCCCCAGTAAGCGCCCGCCGAGCCTTCGTCGCTGACTTTCCACGGCTGATCGAAGGCCTCGATCACGAAGTAGTTGAAGCCCTGGCGATTCAGCTTGTTCACCAGCGTCCGCAGGTAGATCGCCTGGTCGGCCGGGGAGGTTTCATTGCCCCCGCGCATGCGGCCGTTGCTCGGCCAGCCCACTTCCGACAGCAACAGCGGTTTTTTCGGGAACAGTTTCTTCAGGTCGCGGGCGCGGTCGAGTACGTACTGGCCGGCCTTGTCCATCGGGATGTATTCCCAGAACGGCAGGATGTGCGCGGCGATCAGGTCGACGTGCTTGGCCAATTGCGGGTTCTTTTCCCAGATATGCCACTGCTCGGACGTGGTCACCGGTACTTTCACGGCGGCGCGCACGCGGTCCAGCAGCACGATCAGCGCTTCAGGGGTGATTTCTTCACGGAACAGCGCTTCGTTACCGACCACAACCCGCACGACACTGCGCGAGCTGTTGGCTATTTCGATGGCGCGCTGGATTTCTCGCTCGTTGCGCTCAAGGTCCGGGCTGATCCAGATCCCCAGGGTCACACGCAGGCCGAACTCTTCGGCCAGCTTGGGAATATCTCCCAGGGTGCCGTCGACCGAGTAGGTACGGATGTTGTCCGTCAGCTTGCTCATGATCTCGAGGTCGCGACGCATCTGGTCGTCGGTCGGGTACTGGTCCTTCTGCGGATACTGGCCTTGCTGGAACGGCGAGTAGGAAAAACCGGAGATCTGTTCAGGCCAGTTGGGGGTGGTGACGGGGCGGTTGATCAGCGCCCAGAAACCGGTGAACAGCGCGGCGATTGCCAGCACGATCACCAGGTTGAGTCCAAATTTACGCGATGCCATGGCTATCTCGGGTTCCAAAGGGTGTGGAACGAAAAGAGGTGTCGGCCTACGCCGAACGGCGCGCATCCTACACCGGCCCTTCCCTGACCGTACAGCAAGCAGAGAAAAACCGGACATTAGTCCGCGAAAGACCATCTAAGTTCTTTACTTGTAGCTTGTCGCTTCGAACTTGTCGCTGCGTAGTCCATAATGCGCGCCGGTTTTTGGGGTAATGGTCATGAGTACAGAAGATCCGCGGTTTGCAGGCGTCGCCCGCTTGTATGGCATTGAAGGCCTGGAACGCTTGAAGGCGGCCCATGTGGCGATCGTCGGCGTCGGCGGCGTGGGCTCTTGGGCGGCGGAAGCCGTGGCCCGTTGCGGAGTGGGCGAGATTTCGCTGTTTGACCTGGATGATGTCTGCGTCAGCAACAGCAACCGCCAGTTGCACGCGCTGGACAGCACCGTGGGCAAGCCCAAGGTCGAGGTGATGGCTGAGCGCCTGCGCGGCATCAACCCGGATTGCACCGTTCATGCGGTGGCGGACTTCGTGACCCGTGACACCATGGCCGAATACATCACGCCGGACATCGACTGCGTGATTGACTGCATCGACGCGGTGAATGCCAAGGCCGCGCTGATTGCCTGGTGCAAGCGCCGCAAGATCCAGATCATCACCACCGGCGGCGCTGGTGGGCAGATTGACCCGACGTTGATCCAGGTCTGCGACTTGAACCGCACCTTCAATGACCCGTTGGCGTCGAAAGTGCGCTCGACCCTGCGCCGCGACTACAACTTCTCCCGCACCGTGACCCGTCATTACAGCGTGCCGTGTGTGTTTTCCACCGAACAGCTGCGCTATCCCAAGCCGGACGGCAGCATTTGTTTGCAGAAGAGTTTTGTCGGGGATGGCGTGAAGCTGGACTGCGCGGGCGGCTTTGGTGCGGTGATGATGGTGACGGCTACGTTCGGCATGGTGGCGGCCACCAAGGCGGTGGACAAGATCGTGGCCGGGGTGCGCAGGCCGTCGGAGCGGATCAGACCCGCCTAGATCTCACTGCTGAACATAGATCCAAATGTGGGAGCGGGCTTGCTCGCGAATGCGGTGATTCAGTCAATGATGTATCTACTGACACTGCGCTTTCGCGAGCAAGCCCGCTCCCACACTTAGTTTTGTGTAAGGCTTAATGCCCGCATACGCTGCAGCACAGCGTTCAGGCCATTGCTGCGCGACGGTGACAGTTGGCGGGAAAGCCCCAGTTGCGCGAACCAATCCGGCAAGTCAACCGCCTGCAACTCCGCCGCCGACAACCCATTGACCCGCGCCAGCAGCAACGCCACCAACCCACGAATCATCCGTGCATCACTGCTGGCGGCGAACTGCCAGTGGCCATCGTGCAACTGCCCGACCAGCCACACCAGGCTTTCGCAGCCCTGTACGAGATTGGCGTCGACTTTATCCTCATCGGGCAGGGCAGGTAGACGCTCGCCCCATTGCATCAGCATCCGCGCGCGCTGCTCCCAACTGCCGACGGCCTGGAAGGCTTCAAGCGCGGCAACGGCCTCTACCGGCAAGCTCATCGCAGCATGTCCAGGGACTGGTCCAGCGCTTCGAAGAAGCGTTCCAAGTCATCGGAATCGTTATACAGCGCCAGGGACACACGAATCGCTCCCGACAGATGCATCGCCTTGAGCAACGGCATGGCGCAGTGATGCCCGGCGCGCACGGCAATGCCTTGCTCGGTCAGCAGATGAGCGAGGTCGGCGTTATGCACGCCCTCCACGACAAAACTCACCAGAGCGACCTGCGGTGATCCGAGTACGCGCACGCCATTGCGCGCGTTGAGTCCGCGCAACAAGTAGTCATGCAGCGCCGCTTCGTGGGCAACGACGGCCTGCTGGTCCAGCGAACTCAGGTAATCCAGGCTGGCGCCCAGGCCAATCACGCTGGCAATCGGTGGTGTACCGGCCTCAAAACCCAGCGGCGCAGGGCGAAAGCTGGCGCTGTGGTAGTCGGCCTGCTGCACCATCTCGCCGCCAAACTGCCAGTGGCGCAGGTGGTGCAGGGCTTCGTTGCGACCAAACAGCACGCCAACGCCATCCGGGCCATACAGCTTGTGGCTGGAAAATACATAGAAGTCGCAACCCAGGGCCTGCACGTCGTGACGACCATGGACGATACCTTGGGCGCCGTCGATCACGGTCAGCGCGCCGTGTGGCTGAGCGAGTGCCAGCAAGGCTTCCAGCGGCTGCCAGGCGCCGAGCACGTTGGACAGCTGGCTCACTGCCAATAACCGTGTACGCGGACCGATCAGCTCGGCAGCGGCAGCCAGGTCGATCACGCCGTCATCGCCCAGCGGCAGTACCACCAGGTTCAGTGCGCGGCGCTTGGCCAATTGCTGCCAGGGCAGCAGGTTGGCGTGGTGTTCCAGGGCGCTGATGACAATCTCATCGCCCGCATTGAATAAGTGCTCAAGGCCATAGGCCAGGAGGTTCAGCGCTGAAGTTGCGCCGTGGGTGAATACGATCTGCCCGCTGTCGCCTGCATTCAACCACTGCGCGACCTTGCTGCGGCTGTCTTCAAACGCCTGGGTCGCATGGGCGCCTGGCAAATGCTGGGCCCGGTGCACATTGGCTGCGCCGTTGGCGTAGTAATGGCTGATGGCATCCAACAAAGCCTGGGGTTTTTGCGTGGTGGCGGCGTTGTCCAGGTAGGTCTGGTCTTGCCGTTGCAGGGTGGCGATGGCCGGAAAGTCGGCGCGCCAGGGGGAGGGCACTAGCATGGTGTTCAAGACTCGTATAAGCGAGCCCCAGGGTCGGGGCCCGCTAGTGGCATCGAGTGGCTGCTTAGTTGTGAGCGTGCAGCGCTTCGTTCAGTTCGATGGCCGATTTGTGGGTTTTGCACTCCACGGCACCGGTCTCGGAGTTACGGCGGAACAGCAGGTCCGGCTGGCCGGCCAGCTCACGCGCCTTGACCACCTTGACCAACTGGTTCTGCTCGTCCAGCAACGCAACCTTGGTGCCGGCGGTGACGTACAGTCCCGACTCCACCGTGTTGCGGTCGCCCAACGGGATACCGATACCGGCGTTGGCGCCGATCAGGCAGCCTTCGCCGACCTTGATCACGATGTTGCCGCCGCCCGACAGGGTGCCCATGGTGGAGCAACCGCCGCCCAGGTCCGAGCCCTTGCCGACGAATACGCCCGCCGATACACGGCCTTCGATCATGCCCGGGCCTTCGGTGCCGGCGTTGAAGTTGACGAAGCCTTCGTGCATCACGGTGGTGCCTTCGCCCACGTAGGCGCCCAGGCGGATGCGTGCTGCGTCAGCGATACGCACGCCGCTCGGCACCACGTAGTCGGTCATTTTCGGGAACTTGTCCACCGAGAACACTTCCAGCAGCTCGCCACGCAGGCGGGCTTCCAGTTGGCGCTCGGCCAGTTCGTTGATGTCGATCGCGCCCTGGCTGGTCCAGGCCACGTTTGGCAACTGCGGGAACACACCGGCCAGGCTCAGGCCATGGGGCTTGACCAGGCGGTGGGACAGCAGGTGCAGCTTGAGGTAGGCCTCAGGCGTGGAGGTCAGTGCGGCGTCTTCGGCCAGCAGGGTGGCGACCAGCGGTGTGTGGCTTTCGGCCAGGCGGTTGAGCAGCGCGGCTTGGGTGGCGTCGACATTCTTGAGCGCATCAGCCAGTTGCAGCGCTTGGCTGATGGTGAAGGTGATCGCCTGGTTGCCTTCGGTGTAGCCGAGGATCGGCGCGATGGCGTTGATGATTTCTGCCGACGGGTTGAGCAGCGGTTGTGCGTAAAACACTTCCAGCCAAGCACCTTGGCGGTTCTGAGTGCCGACGCCGAAGCCCAGGCTGAACAGGGAATTGGACATGCTGTTACCTCTACAAAAATGGAAAGGGCTGGCCTACTTGAGGGCCGCCGAATAACTATCTGGCTTGAAGCCAATCAGGGTTCTGTCACCGAGATCCAGCACCGGGCGCTTGATCATCGAAGGTTGTGCGAGCATCAATTCAATGGCTTTCGACTGATCGAGATCGGCTTTGCGTTCGTCTTCGAGTTTGCGAAAGGTGGTGCCCGCACGGTTCAAAACCACCTGCCAACCGTGCTCGTCGCACCATTGGGTCAAGTGTTCGCGGTCGATACCGGCCGTTTTGTAGTCGTGAAACTCATAGCTGACGCCGTGCTCATCGAGCCAGGTGCGCGCCTTTTTCATGGTGTCGCAGGCTTTGATGCCGTAAAGCTGTAAGTGCTTGATTTCATTGGGCATAAATTCTTCCCCAAAACTTCCCCAATATCGCCCTAAAATTCAGCCGTCGATTATGCCACGTCGATCCACTCAGCGCCTCGGCTGTCTCGGTAGAGGTCGGTCATAGTGGCCGAACGGTGACCAAGCAGTTTTTGGGCATCGCGGCCCTCAAGCTCGTGAAGGCGAGCGGCGAGGGAGCGCTGTTCGTGAAAGGACGGTGGCTGACGGCCAAAAGTTATCCCAAGCTTCACGCCGGCTTTGTCGCGCGCTTCGGCAAAGGCAGAGCTCAGCGTGTCCAGTACCAGCGGCTGGCCAGCCTTTGCCCGGCCCGAAGCTTGTGCATGGTGCACCAGGTGTTGTGACAGAACGCGGTCGCGGCATTGTTTTATTACGGCGGCCAGGTCCAGCCCGACGGACTCAAGTCGAAGCGCGGTGCTGATTCGCAGCCTGGCCCCGGTCTTGGACTGAACGACATGCAGGAAGCCGTCGTGCACGTCCTTGAAAAGCATAGAGGCTATGTCGTCCCGGCGCTGGCCGGTGAGCACCGCCAGTTCCATTGCTCTGCGAAGCCAGGGTTTCGTGGCCTCCTCGTAAATTGCCTTCCACAGTTCCAGCGTCAGCCGTTCGCGCTTGATGTTCACCCGCGCCGCCTTGGTCACCTCAACCGGGTTGGCGTCTGCCCACCCCCGTGCCTGCGCCTCAGCGAACACGTCTCGCAACAGCGAACGCATTGCCCTGGCCATCTGCGCCTTTCCCTCCTTGGCCATACCAGTCAGGTAATCGGCCACATCCATCGTCGTGATGTCTTTAATCCCCTTCGAGCCGAATACTGCCGTCAGGCGGTTTAACCGCATGCCCACGTTCTTGTTGCTGCTGGCTGACAGCTTGCGCTCGGCGAACAGCTCGCGGTATTCGTCCAGCCATTCCGAAAACAATTTGCCAGGTGCTGGCGCCGGGGTGCTGATGCGCTCTGCGAGCGTTGGCTTGATGGCATCTGCGTGGTTGGCGGCGACGGCCTCACGGATCGCCGCCTCCTTATCCTTGCCCAGGCCGAATACGCGACCACTGATTGGGTCGCGGTATGTGTAATAAGTGACGCCGTTGCGGGCGTCGGTCTTGCGGTAGAGATTGGGCGGAAGATCCTTTGACCCGGTGTTACGCGGCCTGGGCGCCATTGCGTGCTCTCTCTATTCTGCTGATCAGGCTACCGCCGACAATCCGTACGGGCTGCTGATCAGGTTCTTGGTAGTGGGCGTCGGACTCTACATAGTAGTTGCGCCCGTGCTTGACCGGTACTGGCGCGATTCGGCCCTCTCGGGCCCATTTGCGCAGGGTGTTGGGGCTCGGCGGCGTCTTGAACTCGGCCGCCGCCCATTCATCCAGGGTGACTTTTGCCATGATGATGCTCCGCGCCGCGCTGGGCGGCAGAAGGTGGTTACAGATTGCGAAGTTCTTTGCGCTGTTCTGGTGATTGAGCGGGATAACCGAAGTAGAAGCGCCGCTTACCGGAGTAGCCGCACTCGCTGCATCCCGACGATGGACCGCAACCGCATCCACCCTCACATCCGCAGCTGCACCCGCTACAGCCCAGCGTCACGACGCCTTCTTCCTCGACCTCGCCGTCCTCGGTAATCCAGTATTTGCGTCGACGATCAAGCCGGAAGCCTGCAGCCTCTTCTGCCTGCTCATATGTCGCAGGCTCGATTCGGAAGCCGTGCTCTGCACTCGGGTCTGCCACTGACCGCATAACTTTTGGCATGCAGATATCCTCGCCCGCCGCTCACCGGCAGGCATGTAGGGGGATTGGGGTTAAACGAGTTCGGCGGGGACGCTGCAGGTCTTGCCGATGGCTTCAGCCAGTACGGCGCGGCACACCGCGACAGCCCGGGTCTCACCGTGCACGCGCTGGAACGGATCGCGCTTCGTGTCCGCCACCCAGTTGACGCCGTGGCCGGGCTCGACCCATACGGCGTATTTGGTGATCAGGCGCTCGCACTGGGCGTCGTCCACCGGCGGTGCGCAGAAGGCCAACTGCAGCTGGCCGGCCGGCGAGGGCGTGGCTCCCTCGATTGCCTCGATAGCCCATCCAAGCGCGGGCCCGGCCAACTCTTCGGTTCGAATGCTGATCATCCTGCTCATGGCTTTGGCCCCTTGTAGATGAAGACGTAGGCGAACCAGAGGGTGGCGATCATGGCGTCACCCCCTGGCCGAGCATCACATCTGCGACAATTTCCCAGAGTTGGGCTGGTGACCACTGGTAACGGTCGAAGTCGCCATCGGGCTCAATACCGATCACGCAGCTCGACTGCGCGCCTTGCTGGCCCTCCCACCCCTTTTTCAGGATCGTCGCTACCTTTCCGTCACCACCTGGCTCTGTTTGGTGAAAGTCGTAGGCCCGCATGCGATACATCGACCCGGCAGCAATGGCCTGTCGACTGGTTTGCAGCATCTCTACAGTTCCATTGCGCACCCATGGCCGGCCGCCCCTGGCGCTGCGGGCGCCTTCATGGATGTACAGCTCATGCGTAGCCTGCTTGAAACAGGCGGCTGCGGGCGGTAACTCGGCAAATTCAACGTTGATCTGCGTGCCCACGATTACCAGGGAGTCAAAATCAAAGCGGTGATTGTGGATGGCCGAGTGCTCAAAGCACGCCCGGCGCGGCAGCTCAGGGTGCCAGACGTGCATGCGCTGTTTGCCTTCCAACTGGATCTGCACAAAGCCCAGGCCGTGCAGGGTGATCTTGTCGGTCATTACGTCGTCGATGATGCTCACGGGCACACTCGTCCTTGCCGCTATAGCGGCTGACTTTGAAGGGGGAGGGGTAGAGGTTTTGCGGTCGGAGTACGGATGTACTCTTTTCAGGGCTTGGCGTTCAGTACGGCGTCGATACGCTCATTCATGCGGTGGTACTTCCATGCATCCTGTGGTGGGTCGCTCATCAGCATTACGCCATGATGCTGGCGCGCCTCATGCAACAACCCCAGCAGTAAATCTGCCAGTTCATCCGCTGCGGTCAGGCGCTGTTGCAGGTCTTCACATTGGGCCACTATCTGGGCCAATACCTCATACTTCGCCCATTTCCCTTCGGCATCCTCAATCATCAGCCCAGGCTTCAAGCTTGGGGTGTATCGTTTTACTTCGGTCACGGGGAGTCCTTGCCGGGCCATGCCCGGGCGGTGGAGTGGGGGAGTTATGCGGCGCGCGCTTGGCGTTGCTCAGTGCGCCACGGGTCGTTGGCGCGTGCGAGCGCAGCCATCGGCGGCGGGCTAACACTGTTGCCGCACATGTGCACCTGCTGGGTCTTGGTGAAAGGTTTGCCGTCGGCGCCGTGGCTGATGACGTAGTCGGCCGGGAAGCCCTGGGCCTTGTACAGTTCGGACGGCTTGAGCATCCGCAGGCAGATGTCGACGATCACGTAGGGCGTGCCCTTCACCATCACTGTGACCATGGCCAGGCGGTCCTTGGTGGTGATCGTCGGCGCCGGCGAGTCGCAAGCGCTGATGTTCTCGGTGCCGTAGTAGCTGATCAGGAAGGCGGCGACGCGAAGGGCACCGGCTTCGTGTTCGGGTGATAGGGTGAGCGACACCAGTGAGCTTTTACCCCCGCCGCCCGCAGTAATAGTCGGTGCCGGTTCTTCCAGGCCCTGGCCAACACTGGCGCCGAATGCCCGCTCCATGAATGCGCTGGCCAACCCGTGGTGCTGGCCGCCGGCGCTGATGGTGTGCAGCGGATCATTTACGTCCCGGGCATCGCAGTTCCCGCGCAAGTGCACAAGGTTCGCCGCGACCAGCTGTTGCTGGCTGCCGGTGTTGGTCACCGTGGTCATCGGGTCCTCGATGCTCTTGGCGTTGGTGGTGTTGAAGCCGCCATTCATCTGGGCCATGAACACCGTGGAGATGCCCATGGCATGTGCGGCCCCGGCCGGGCGCTGATAGTTGCCGCCGCTGGTGATGGTCGGCAGTGGCTCGTCAAGCGCTTTGCCCGCGTCGTTGAATCGAAACTTCACCAGGTGCGCTGATGCGATCGAGTGACCTCCGCTTGCTGTGACCGTGCCCAAGGGGTCAGCAGAGGATTTACAACCGTCTCCCCAGCGTTGAACACCCCCCGGCTTCCCTTCGCCATGGGCAGCGGTAACCATCACAGGGCTGATCAGCGTCAGTTCCCCGCGGTTCGCGCAGGTCACCGTCGGCAAGGGCTCGAGCGGGTCGTTGATCCGGTCGCTGCCCTGGTGTGTTGCCGGTGCGATCACCGGGCTGACCACCGAGAAGGCACCTCCCTTCGGGTAGGAGGTGATCGTGCGCAGCGGCTCGCCGGCCGACTGCACCGTCTCCCCTGACCAGTTTGCGATAGGCACGATGAACGGGGCCGCGCTGTCGATGACGAACTTCTTCATCCCCTTGGCAACGCGGCGCAGGGTGGCCGGGGCCAGGTCTTTCTTGCGACCAAAGATGCTTTTTCCCAGGTCAGTGAAGTCGATGCAGTCAGCGGCCGTTTTCCACTTCTGCTGGCCCTTGGCGGGGTTCTTGGCGTGGGTTGGCTCCGGCCACACGATTGGCTGCCCATCGCACCGGGCGATCATGAACAGGCGTTCCCGGCTGGTCGGCGCGCCGAAGTCGCAGGCCTTGATCACCTTCCACTCAACGACATAGCCCATGCCTTCAAGCAAGGCCACGAAGCGGCGCCAGGTGCGGCCACGCTGCTTCGGGTCTGGGATCAGGAACTGCTGGCCCACCGGCACGACTTCGCCAGGTGTGGCAATAGTGCCGTCCAGCTTGACCACGCGGCCCGTGGCTTTGTCCCTCTTGGCGATCAGCCGGCCCCACTGCAGGATCTGTTTCACATTCTCCAGGCTGATCACCCGGGGCCGCTTCTTGCCTCCCCACTTCAAGCCGATCCAGGAAAGGTTCCGAATCTCACGCTTGCGTGGCTGGCCGCCGGCTGCCTGGCTGTGGTGCGTGCAGTCCGGCGACATGTGGAACCAGCCCACGGCCTTGCCGCCGCATTCGGTGTCCGGGTCACCATCGAACACGTCGGTGGTGAAGTGCTTGGCGCCTGGGTGATTCACGGTGTGCATGCTGATCGCTTGCGGGCTGTGGTTCTTCGCCACGTTCACCGTGCGGCCCAGGCCCATTTCCAGGCCTGTACCGGCGCCGCCGCCGCCACAGAAGAAGTCGACAACGATCTCATCGTCCTGAGGGTTGAAGCCGAGTCCGTATTGGGTTTTGAAATCGAAGGGGTGTTTCTTCTGTTGTGCGGACATAGGGGATCCTCGCCGGCTGGCGTGATTCGTTGATATGGGGTATTACGGGATACCGGCATGGAGCCGGATCAAGGAGCAAGATTTGAAGCGAGCATTGCTTAGCGTGTTTGGTTTACTTCCGCTGGCTGTTTCCGCCGGCTCGCTGGAGGAGCAATACCCGGCACCCTGGATCAAGGCTGATAATCCAAGTATTACGCGCGCCCTTTCTGAGGCCGATGTAGAGGGATGCGGCAAATATCGATACCGCGTGAGCAGCGGGAGCAAGACCGAGTTCTTGGTCTACTGCCTGCGCGGCAGTCGAGCGACTCAGGCGTTCATGGTGTGGCCAAATATCCATAAGCTGATGGGGCCATATCCCCCAGATCCCTCTCTTCCGTGATTTAGCGAGTAGGAAGGCCGGTCTCCCGGCCTTGTTTTACTTTGGATCGAATGCGCCCAACGACAATGCGGCAGCTTCGCCGATACCGTTTTGCAGCACGGCCTTGAATTCCTGTGCGATGTCTTCGCGCTGGACTTCCTCGCCCACCCAGCGCAGTTTCAGGACAGGTTGCGCGCCGCTGGTGATGACCGACAGCCGAAGGGTGATGACTTGCTCGGTCAGTCCTTCGAACGGGATCGTGCTGAATAGCAGAGACACCGGCAGCGTTTCTTTACTGCGCGCTTCGATCTGATCCATCGCGCTACGGCTGGCGCTGGTCTCGCCCACGGTGGTTTCTGATTCGCTGGACGCCTTGATGGTGATGGTGCGCACGGCGGCAATGGCCTTAGCCACGGGGATGGCCTTGCCTTCCTCGTCAACCGGTGTGAGGTACTGGTGCCAGTCTTCGATCCAGTCGCTCAGGTCTTTCTGGCTGATGCCGCGCCCGCCGATTTGCTGGGCGGCGGTGTAACCTGCGGTTGGCTTCAACTTGAGCACGGCGCGGTCATCGGCGTGGCCGGGCTCGCCGGTGGTGCCCAGGTTGAACAGCAGGACACAGCTCATTGCGTCTTGGTCGATGAAGCCGCGCGCGCCTGGTTCTGCGCGCTCAACCACATAGGTGCCGAAATCTGCCAGCGAGTGAGTGCTGTAGGTGCCACGGAAGCGGCTGCGCCCGGCCTGGAACTTCTCCAAGTCGATGACTTTCGAGCTTTCCGGCATCACTACGGTAGGGACCAGTGTTTCCAGTTTCTTGCCGTTTGCTTCGAGCGCCGTATCGGTTATGAGCTGAATCGCATCTTTAGTAAGTGACATCGTTTATTTCCTTGGATTGCGGAGGGAGGGTGAGCGGGTAGATCAGGTGCGTTTAGGAATCGGCGCGTCGTCGCGGCTGAACAGTTGGTCGTGCTTCTCCGCAAAGAGGGTCACGCGACCGCCGGTACCCACGTGCATGGGCGTGTCGAGGCTGGTGTTTTCGCTACGAGTGCCACGCTTGGTCGGCACCTTGTAATCGAGCTTGTGCTTGATCTTCACCTGGTGCGATTCACCGATCTGGCTGAAGTCCAAGGTGATCACCAGCTTGCCGGCCTTGCCGTGGTCAACCACACCAGCAGCTACTTCGGAAATGGCGTGACCGATCTGGCTGGCGAAGGCGCCGCCGTTGAGCTCTTCAAGAAACTCGGCTGTATCTGTTGCTGTGGACATGGCTGTTTCTCCGGGATGGCCTGCAGGCCGCTGGGTGGGAGGTTGAATTGAGATTGGCGAAGGCGCTGGCGCACCTGATTGCTGATGCGCTTCATGGATTGCTGGGGAGTTTGAAGCCGTTCTCGCGAGCAATGAGGCGGGCCCGCTTGTAGTCGACGCCTGCGGCAAGGCATGCCTGGTGCAGAGATGCGCCAGAGTCGACAGCCTGCTTCAGCTTTGGCGCGATCTTGTCTCGCTCGGCGCGCAGCTTGTTGCTGTGCCCACCACCGTAGGTGCCGGCCTTCTCGCCGCTGACGCCCTGGGCGATCTGCTGCACTTCGTTGCCGTCGCCGAAGAAGGCTTTCATTTGCTCGTTCAGGTTGGCGATTATCGAATCCCGTGGATCGGGCATTGGCACGCCGATCATGGCTGCGCACCGTAGTAGGCGAACAGCACCATCATCGCGGCGAACCCGGCCGTCCAGCGCAGCATGCGGAAACCGAAGCGCCGTGAAGTTGCCTTGGCCGCGCTGAAGAAGTCAGCATTGCGCTCGAGCTGGTCGGCGTACTGACAGGCTCCGTCGTGGCCGGTGCGCGCACCGCGGGACACGCCGGTGGAGCGCTCCACCACATCGAACAGGTTCTTGCCGAGCGGCACCACGTTGAAACGGGGCACCTTCACTGGCTCTTCGCGACCGATCTTCATGTACATCTCCGAAGTGGAAAGCGAAACACGTTCCCGCAGGGCCTGCAGAACGGCTTGGCTTTGTTGGATGGCTGGGTTCATGCCGACTCCTTGGTTGTGGTTGCGTTTATTCGTCAGCAGCCTGACCGCCTGATGGTTGCCGGTGGGCCCAGGGGAGGGTGCTGACGAATAAAGGCGAGCCGAAAAAAAGCCCAGCAGGGACTGGGCTTTTCATTGCGTTACATAGACCTCCCTATGTCACGCAGGGGGGGGGGGCGGTCGAGCGCCTTGGTTTGAAGTTCACATGGCTGCCAATCCTCCGCGTTGAATGATCTGAAAAGACGTTGGCCAGCGGCCAGCTCACCACTGCCCAGGTGACGGGCTTTGCGCTAGGCTGAGCGCTCTCACACAACGCAGCCTGCAAAGGAGGGCGATCTAATGCCGACTTACAGCATCAAATACGATCGAGACATGGGGGATGGACTGCCAAAAGCTTACGAGGCAGCACGCGCAGTATCAGAAGGGGACGTGATCGAGCTTGAAAACGGGATGTGGCACGGAGTCAGGCAGATTCGAAAAACTCAGAAAGGTAATCAGCTAGTTCTTTCTGAATCTGGCCAGAGCGCTCAGCAGGCAGAGCTTCTACTAAGGCAGCAATTGTCCGAGTAAGAACGATAGTCGCGAACTTATTGCAGCTTTCTGCACTGACAAAATCAGTGCTGGGGTACATCAGAGCCATTCTTGTCGCGAGCCCAGGCTGCCCATTGCAAGCGAGGGTCATGAGTGCCGCCTCGATTCTTCCATTAATGCTTGGAGGTTGAATGGTCGGCCGTCCTGGTGAATCAGGGTGTGGGTGGTGCATGTTCATACTCCTTTTTTCTAGCCTGCTAAATGATGCTCTGTTTAGGCGATAAGGCTTGGCCGTTCCGCCTGGCGAAGCACTCGAACCTGGGCGGTGCGGCGCTCAGGAACCCGGCGATCACGTCGCATAGCGTCGTCACCGATCATTGAGTGCATGGCGATCAGCGCGGCCAGGGTGATGCACATCGGCGAGATGATCTGGCGGCGCATGGCCTCGGCAACTGCTGCTGTCTGCCGGTTCACACCGAGCTTGAACATGGCGCAGGAAAGCCGCTTTGCCACGGTGCAGGCTGCCACGTCGAATTGGCGGGCAATCTCCTTGGCTGTCTTGCCCTGGGCAGTGCCCAGCAGGTACTGAAGTTCTTTCGGCGCAAGGCCTCGTCCGAGGTGACCCTTCCATGCGCCGCTGACGATTGTTGCTTCCATCAATGTGACTCCCGGTTGGTTTCCCGTCTGGCCCTGTCACCAAGGCCAGCCAGTGAAATCTTCCGTTCTGTTTAAAGAGCTTGGTCCAGTCGGTCCCGTTTTCAGGGGCTGGGAGATCACTTCGCTGATCCCGTGCTATCTGGCGGCTTCACCAGTCGTGTATTGCCGAGAGCTGCTCGGCGATGGAGTGAATTTAGAAAACTAAACAGAGTTCGTCAATAGTTATTTTAGATATCTTAACTATTTTGGCGGCGAGGTACGCGTGAACGCTGATTGCGTCAAGACTTACGCGATTAGAAAAGTTCGGATAATCTGAGTGGATAACTGTATGCATATACAGCAATCAAGGAGCAGCTGATGGCGAGCCCGCAGAAGAAACCTCAACAGCAAACTCCTCTGTCAGGAGTTGAGCGTCTGACGCTCAGAGTTTCAAGCATGATCAACCACCCGATAGCCCAGGACAGGAAATGGGCAACCATCCACAGGCTTGATAGCGATGGAGAGCGTGAGTGGGAGGAGGTTATGGGCGTGCTCGCCGACGTTGACGGTATTGAGATGACTTTCAACGACGAAGATGAATCGGTCACTTTGAGCTGGGAAGCTGCGGCCGATGAAGATCCACGGGTCCAGGATCATGATGAGTTAGATGCGGTTGAAGAGCCCGCGCCTTTCTGATGGGCATAAAAAAGCCCGCTAGGTGGCGGGCTTTTGGTTATGCCTTTCGGGCATTCCAGATCAACAGCACCTTGGCATGGATCGTCACGTCGTCGATTCGAGCCGTTTGGTTTTCATAGTGTTTGTTGTCGGATATCAGCCTATAGCACTCTTCGTCCATGCGCATTACACGCTTGATGTACAGCTCTCCATGCCAAGTGAGAACGTATATCCCCTCACCGACGAAATCCTTTATCCCCTTGTCGACTATCACAAGGTCTTTGTCGTTGATCGTCCCGGCCATGCTCTCGCCCCAGCCGTTGATCATGCCAAGCGATGACGCGGAGGTATAAGTGACCCCTTTCTCGCGAAGAATTTCCTCGCGCACTACAAGATTTCGAACGACCTCGGTGTAGTCGGGCGGCACCTGGCCGTGCCCCATAGCCGCTCGGATATCGTATTGAGGAATGACGATTTCTTCACTGGTGGGTCGAAGACTCGATAGATGGCTTTGGACGAAACTCCCGCCGTGGTCGGCTGGACTATCTGCCTGCTCCGCTGCGGCGAGCATCGTCTCCCGAGCCTTTTCTGAAAGATTCTTTCCAGCCCGAGACGCGAGCATCTTGGCCATCAACTCAACCGTGGACATACCGGCCTTTGTGTCGTCGCTAGATGCCTGATCGGGCGTACCGACGCCATCGGACAGCCAATCCGGCGAGCAATCCAAAGCCTTCGCTAGCGCCAGAAGGTTTTTCCCCTTTGCGCCATTCGTGCCGCTCACCCAGAAACTTACCGTCGCCTTCGATACGCCAGTCAGTTTGCTGATGTCGGTGGCGCTGAGGTTGAGCGCCTTCATGCGTGAGGTCACGCGGTCTTTAAAGTCCATATTTAGGATTCTAAACATTTCATTGTTTAGATAACTTGCCTTGTGTTGTTAAGAACTCTAAACTCGCCAAAGACATTGGAGAGACGCCCCATGACCTTCGACGAAGCCCTGAAACATTTCCGCACCGGTCGCGCCATCGGTGACGCGCTCCGCGTTAGCGGCAGCCGCGTTTCCCAGTGCCGTGCGGCGGGAGGATTTTCGTACCCAATGCAGTGCGTTCTTGAAAAGGAGTCCGGTGGTGTATTAGTCGCCAATCGTGAAGATGACCCGACTCAACCATTGAAGCAGTCCGCCTAATCTGTTCGACGACGCCATTTTCCGCTGAGCGGGGAGGGGCAGCTAGAGATTCTGGATCAGCTGTTAATTCATCCAGTACTCGAATTTCAGACATAAAAAAACCGCCTGGCAGGGCGGTCCTTTCAACAGCTTGTAAAACATAGTGGGGCCATTATGAACACCAACGCCGCTCCAGGCAATACCCGCCATGCCGCGACACCTTTTCAAGAGTTGGAAAACGTGTCGCGACACCAGTTTCATTTCGAAGAGATTGAGCAAATTGTCGGGAGGGCTCGCTAATGGCCCGCGCACGCAATATCAAGCCAGGTCTTTTCAGCAACGAATTGCTGGTTGAGCTTCCTGCGTTTGACCGTCTTGCCTTCATTGGTCTTTGGTGCTTGGCGGATCGGGAAGGGCGCCTCGAAGATCGTGTGAAGCGAATCAAGATCGAACTGTTCCCGTGCGACGACTACGACGTCGAAGCTGGGTTGGCTCGACTGGCTGCTGCCGGCTTCATTTCTCGCTACCAGGTGGCTGGATTCTCGGTCATTGAGATCATCAACTTCCAGAAGCACCAGAGCCCGCACGGCTCGGAAAAGGACAGCACACTCCCTGACATTAACGGTTACCTCACTGTTAACGAACGGAAAAAGAACGTTGTAGTCGCAGGCTCCCAACGAAAGGTTCTTGTGGGCGAACTGTCTTTTAACGTTAAAGAACCGTTAGAGCCTGTTATCCCACCGTTAGATAACGCCCTGATTCCTGATTGTGGAATCCTGATTCCTGATTCCGGATTCACTGATTCTCCGAATCAAGATCAACACCACTCTCTCAACGCGGGCGAAGAAATTCCGGCGGCCGGCAGCGACATGGGCAGTGTCGGAGAAGACTTGCCGCCGGAAGAACCTGGGCCTGCTTTTGACCCGAAGTCCCCTGTCGAGATGACGCTGGATTGGATGCCAGACGCTGATTTGCTCAAAGCCTACTGCGTTCACTTTGGAGTCACCACGGACCTGTTCACCAAGGAGGCGGTCGCCCCGTTCACTGCTCACCACGAAATAACCGGCCTGCTGCAACCCCAGGCCAAATGGGTTTCGCTACTGGTGCGGTGGGTTAAGGATGACAAGAATCGTGACAGCAACGTACGTCCGTTCGTGAAGAAAGATGCGCCATCGCGGCACACGGGTTTCGCTGCCCGCGACTACACCGCCGGCTTAGTCCAGCGAGAGGACGGTTCCTATGCGCTCTGAGAAGGTCGTATCGATTTCTGAAGGCGTGCTGCCGATCCGAACTCAGCCCGCCGAATGTGAGAAACACGGCAAATTCGACCAGAAGGTTACCGTGATCCTTGGGCGAGAGCTTAAAGGGGGGTGCCCTGAGTGCCTGCGCGCGATCGCGACAGATCGAGAAGCGAGCGCCAAGGCGGAGGAGTCGTATCAACTGCGGCTTTCCCTGGCTCGAAAGCTGGGCGATGCCCTGATCCCAAAGCGTTTTCTGAGTCGCACCCTTGATAACTACCAGGAAGAGCATGACGGGCAGCGTCGGGCGCTGAAGTTTTGCCGCCACTACGTCGCGACCTTCGACCAGATTCGCGAAGTTGGACGCTGCATGGTGCTGATCGGGAAACCGGGCACAGGCAAGACTCATCTGGGTGTGGCGATGGCCAACGAGCTTCTGCACAAGTCCTCTCGGACGGCCGTATACCGCACGTTTGGGTCGGTTCTTCAAGCGATCCGCTGCACCTATGACAAGAGCAGCGATAGGACCGAAGGCAGCATCCTGGCGAGCTTGATAAGTCCCGACCTGTTGGTGCTGGATGAAATCGGCGTGAGCAAGGAGCAGCCCAGCGACTTCGAGCTGACCACGTTGTTTGCAATCATCAACGGCCGTTACGAGCGAGAGGCCCCCACGGTGATTATCTCGAACCTCAAAGCTGATGAGCTGGGGCGCGCCATGGGGGACAGGTGCGTTGACCGGTTGCGCGAGGGCGGGCTCATCGTTGTCCCGTTTGACTGGGAGTCGCAACGTGGAAAGGAAGGTTTTTGATGAGTAATGCTCGTTTGGCTCCTACCGATCCGTCTGCATATCGATATGCGGTGCACTGCTGCGGCTACAAGTGGGAGCTCACAGATAAGCCAGACCGGGCTGTCGCGCTATTCGAGCACCCGTCGGCAGCGCTGAAATTTGGGTCAGCGATGTGGCCCTCCACTTTCGAAGTGATTGATGTCGTTACGGGTGAGCGGGTATGCGCATGAAGTCAATGAATCCGTCTGCCGTGAGGCCTTTCACCCCTAAGCCGGCGCGGGCCAAGTCGATCGATCGTGAGGGCCTGGAGCAGGCAGCCTTGATCAAAGAAATCAGCCTGCGCTATCCGGCGGCAGCCAAGCTGATCTACCACGTCCCGAACGGTGGGCACCGGCACAAGCTGGTAGCGATCAAGCTGAAAGAGCAGGGCGTGAAGGCTGGCGTTCCTGACCTAGTCCTGCCAATGGCGCGCGGCGGCTACTTCGGGCTGTACATCGAGTTCAAGGCTACCGCGCCGCATGACGCCGCGGTATCCCCGGCCCAGGACGCATACCTCCAGGCGCTAACCGATCAGGGTTATCTGGCCATCGTCTGCCGCGGGCACTTCGACGCCATAGAGGCTATCCGGGCCTACCTTCTCCAACCTCAAACCAAGGCCGCCGCATGACCCAGACAGTGCTCACTTCGTTTACCGATGCGGAGATTCGCCGCCAGGCCGGCAATACCGCCGTCCGTGACCTGCGTGACGCGCGCTACCCTGGGGTGTATTTCCGTTTCCACCGAAACCGTGAGCGCGGTACCTGGTATCTGGTGTCGGGCAACAAGTGGGAGAAGATCGCCGCTTTTCCCCAGCTTCCCGTGAAGGGCTTGGTCGGCGCCCTGCCAAAAATCCGTGAGCGCCTGGCCGCCGATCCCAAGGCATCAGCCGCGGCCGGCACCCTGCAGACCGTTGGCCAACTGCTGGACTGGTTCACCGCCCGCCAGGCCGTTGACCGCAGTCTGTCGTCCAAGCGCCGCTCTACCAACACCTCGATCATTTCCTGCCACCTGAAGCCGCGGCTCGCCGATATCGCCGTGGAAGACGTCGACCGTTCCACCCTCGACAAACTGGTGATGTGGCCGATGCAGGCTGAAATGTCCCTGTCCTACGTCCGACTGATGTGGGGAGTGCTGGTGGTCGCGTTCCGCCAGGCCGAGAAGCTACGCCTGATCACCGCCAACCCCATCGCCGGGTTCAAGTTCACCGACTTCACCAAGGCCCGCATCCAGCCGAAGCCGTCTCGTCTGCGCTCCGTACAGCTCGAGGAAGTGATCGGCGAACTTGCCGCCGGCTTCGACCAGCACCCACAGGACTGCATGCTGGCCCTGATGATGCTGTGCCACGGCACCCGCGCCGGCGAGACCAGGCAAGCGCAGTGGTCCCACTTCACCCTGGGTGAGCAGGGCGAGTGGTTCATTCCCACCGAGAACACCAAGACCCGCTGCGAGCATCACTTGCCGCTGACCCACCAGGTGTGCGCGCTGCTGGAGCGGTACCGGGACTGGCAGTCAGCTAAAGGCTACAAGGGCACCTACGTGTTCCCGGCGCGGGGCCGTGGGCCGATCAGTGACAGCCAGGCCTGCGCAGTGTTCACCAGGCTGGGCAAGGGTGAGTGGACGAGCCACGACCTGCGCAAGGTGGCCCGAACCGGGTGGACAGACCTGGGCGTCGACTTCCTCATTGGCGAGATGCTGGTGAACCACACGATGACCCGCAACGTGCAGACCTACATCCACACCTCGGCCGAACTGCTCAAGCGCGAGGCATTGGTGAAGTGGCATGACTGGTTAGACGGGAAGGGTTTCAACCTGATTCACCGCTCGACCATGACTAGAAACGGAAATTCGCACAATGGCGCCGAGGCCTTGAATGGCGCGGCCTCTAGCCAAATCCAGAAACCATAAAAGGCGAGGTTTAAAAATGGCTTTCGTGATCGTCAAGTTCACCGCCCCTGGTGGTTATGAGTTCACCGAGCAGCGCAAAAAAGAGCCGGTTCTTGATGAGGTTGTGATGATCGGCGCTGACCAGTTTGTGGTGCGCGCCGTCATTGTTCCCGACTACTGGACTGCCTCCGGCGAAGTGAATCAGTACCGGGTTGCTTACGTCGTGCTGGCTTATAAGTCATTGGAGGCTGCATGAAGAAGTCCCACGGCCCAGCATTCCGCGCTGCCCAACTAGACCTGGCCAAGTGCCCGGCATGCCGCGGAAGGGCAGTGATCAAGGGCGTTTTCCATGAGCTGGCCTGCGTGCAGTGCAACGCATCGGGCTGGGTGACCGCCGAAACCGGTGAAGCGCTGCCGCTGGAGGTGCTGGTGACGCAGCTGAGCATCCGGCTCCAGGCTGCAGAGCAGCAAATCGCACAACACAACTGCTTCAAGCCTGCCGGTGCTGAAGCGCAATACAACGGGAACAACCGCCGTGGCCCAGGTGCCACCAACTTCACAGGGGATTGAGCCATGGCCTTCACACCGAGCTTTAAAGAACGCACCGCCGAGGATCTACTCGAGCATTGGGGTCGCTGGGTTGTGCTGGGCTCTGGCGTGTCGAGCTGCGCATCACGCGAGAACACCATCCTGTCGCCGATGATCACCGATGACGACGCGTTGATGATCGATGGATTGATGGGCCGACTGCTCAAGCGCTACCCCGAATGCGGCCAGGTGCTTATGAAGTACTACACCACCCGCGACAGTTCACTGATGGAGGTAGGCAAGAAGATGGGCTTCGGCGAAGAGAAGACGCGCGGGCTCTGGAAGGCGGGTATTGCGTGGATTGATGGAGCTTTAGATATTCGCCGTCAGGCTGCTTGACAGCCCCGGTCCCTGCATATAGATTTCAGTTACTTTGCGGTTTTTCCGCGTGCAAAGCCCGTCTCCGAGATGGGCTTTTTGCTTTCTACACTTCCTTGAGCCTCGGCATTTGCCGGGGCTTTTTAGTTTTCGGCTCCACCACACCCATTGCTCCGAGCTGGGAGTGCTGCTGGAGCTGATCTATGTGGGGGCTCGCCATATCGGCGGGCCTTTTTCGTTATGAGGCACAGCAAATGACCGATCCTCACATCCAGGCACTGGCTGCCCAGGTTCAAGCGAACACCGCCCAGATTGAAGCCGAATCCGGTGCGCGAGTGGTTGCCGACGAGCTGCTTGGCAAGCGGATCGATTCTCTGGAAGCAGCCATGGGCGGCCAAATCCAGAGCGCCAACTACGTGCCGGGCGTTTCCGGCTGGAAGCTCAACGCCCTCACTGGTGACTTCGAAATCCACTCTTGCACTCTCGGTAGCGCGGCGAATGCGCCAGAGCGCCAGATGGTCTCGGTAGAAGTGGCCAGTTGGAGCAAGTACGACCTGCCAAAGAACGCTGCCAACTTGCTCCAGTTCATGCGGGCCGAGCTGGAAAAGGTTCCGGAAGAGTACCGACACGCCGCCGAGTTCGAAGAGTTTGATGCGAGCTACAGCGATGAGTCGTTCAATGCTCGCCTGTTCCTGAGCTACTCCCGCCTCGAAACCGAGGAAGAGCTGGCTGATCGCCTGGAGAAGGCGAAGGTGGCCGGTACGCGCATCGGTATCAAGGACGGTTTGATGACCGTCACACATGACGGTGTTGTGCGGATCAAGCTGGGCAATCTTGACCAGACCGAGCAGCCTCAGCCCTTCAAGGTTGATGGCGATCAGGTCTTCATCAGCCAGGCCGCGATTCAGGACAGCATCGTCAAGTCGCCATGGCCGGCCGCATGGGGCGCGCGGATGCAGCTCGGTGAGAATGGCAAGTACTACGCGGCGGGCATCGGCTTGCCATCGCAGATCCTGGTGTCGGCTGATCTTTTCGCTATGAAGCCGAGTGCAACCGAAGCCGAGCTTATTGATGCCCTTTCCGGCGCGATTGGAATCACCCAGCTCTGCAAGTCACTGAAAGCGGAAGTCGACAAGATGAAACTCGACCGCTTGGCGGAGCAGGGCCAGGTCGACGCCGAACGCCTGCTCAATGCTGAAAAGGTCAAAGACGTGATCCGCGCCGAACTTCGTCAGGGCGGCTTGCTCTGGCGCCGCAGCTAATCCATTCCTTCACTCCCTCACCGGGAGGATATCGAGATGTCGAACATGCCAGATAAGCCAGACACCTGGGCATTGATGCTTGCGTGGCTGAGCCAGCATGCGCCGATCCTTTACCCGGCCGGGCTGTCCTTCGCCATGGCCGTGTTGCGCATCACCTATGGTGGCGGCTCACGTCGCCAGATGCTGGTGGAAGGCGTGCTGTGCGGTGGACTTACCCTGACCATCATCAGCAGCCTGGAGTTCTTCGGACTGCCCCAGAGCATGGCCACCTTCGTTGGTGGTTGGGTTGGCTTCCTGGGTGTGGAGAAGATCCGGTCGATAGCTGACCGGGTCACGGACTTCAAGCTGCCAACTAGGACGCCTTAGCGATGACCTGCAGCGGCTGCGCCGCCCGGCGCGAATGGATCAATAAGATGACGAGGCTGGCCTATGAGCGAGCAAGCGAACTGCTTACAGGTCGAGATGCTGGCCGAGATGAAGAAACAGACCGCGCTGCTGGAGCGGATGGAGACGCAACAAGCGCTCCTGATCCAGGCGTTGGCAGAGGACCAGGCCGAGCAAGACCCTGATGCTCTGCCACTGACATACATGGATGGCACCCCGTGCCGCTGAGGCCGCAGAAACCATGCAATGCCCAGGGCTGCAACACGCTTACGCGAAACCCTCGGTACTGCGATGAACATGCCCACCTGATCAAGAGTTCGACCTGGGCCAAGCCTCGGGAGAGCAGCACCAAGCGTCACTACAACTACAAGTGGCAGCAGGCCAGGGCAGGTTGGCTGGCCAAGCATCCGCTGTGCAGGTGCTGCGAGCAGGCAGGTAAGGTGGTTGCCGCGACAGATGTTGATCACGTCATCCCGCACAAGGGCGATATGGTCCTGTTCTGGGATCGGAACAACTGGCAGAGCCTCTGTGGTCCGTGCCACTCCAGCAAGACGGCCTCCGAGGATGGTGGTTTCGGCAATTCCCGGCGCTGAAAGCAAAAAAAACCAGGAAAACCAGTGAAAAACGATCAAATGAGAATGATTCGTGCAGAAAGGGAGGGGGAGGGTCGAAAGTCTGGGCCTTTTCGCTTCTAGACCGCGCCCTCAGTCGTTTTTTTACACCCGCGAAATTAAAAAGTCAGGAGTTGCGCGATGGGAGGCACCGCCACGGTCGCCGGCCGTGGTCGCAAACCCAAGCCAACGGCCAAAAAAGCACTCGCCGGAAACCCCGGCAAGCGCGCGCTGAATACAGCCGAGCCGCAGTTTTCCAAGATCACCCAGATCGACCCACCGGATTGGTTCAGCCCTCGGGCCGCCACCATGTGGAACATGATTGTTCCCGAGCTGCTGCGCGAGAACGTGGTGGCGATCACGGACCTGCACAACGTCGAGGCCTTCTGTAGCGCCTACGACAACTGGCGGCTTGCTCAGGAATCAATCACGCAGCATGGCATCGTCGTCACCGGTGCCACGGGCGGGCCGATGAAGAATCCCGCACTTACCGCCGCGAACGAAACGATGCGCCAGATGGTGACCTTCGGTTCGATGCTGGGTCTGGATCCGGCCAGCCGCACCCGACTGATCGGCGGCAACAAGGAGAAAGAAACCAACGAATTCGCCAACCTACTGAGAACCTGATGACCAAATCTGTCCACCCCAATGTCGACAAGGCAACGGCGTGGGGTCGGTCATTGCTCCGCGGTAAGGTGCCGGCGTGCCGTTATATCCACCAGGCAGTGCAGCGCCACTTCGATGATCTGGCGGCCAGCCGCAAACGCGGTTTCCGTTTCAAGTTCGACCCGGCCAAGGCAGAGAAAAAGCTCAAGCTAATGCAGCTGCTGCCACATACCAAGGGTGAGTGGGCATTCAAGCGTCAACTGATCACGCTGGAGCCCTGGCAGCTTTTTGGCCTGGCTGTGACATTCGGCTGGGTCAAGAAGAAGGGCGGTCACCGCCGGTTCCGTGAAAGCTACTGGGAAGTGCCCAGAAAGAATGGAAAATCTGTTGTCGCCGGCGGCGTGGGCATCAGCATGTTTGTTGCTGATGGAGAATTCGGCGCCGAGGTGTACGCCGGCGCAACGACTGAGAAACAGGCCTGGGAGGTTTTCCGGCCCGCCAAGCTGATGGTCAGCAAGTCACCAATGCTGATTCAAGCCGCAGGGATTGAGGTGAACGCCTCGAACATGAACATCCCGTCCGACTTCAGCCGGTTCGAGCCACTGATCGGCAACCCGGGTGATGGGGCCTCGCCAAGCTGCGCCATCGTCGACGAATACCACGAGCACCCAACGTCGGCCCAGTACGACACCATGCTCACAGGCATGGGCGCCCGACGTCAGCCTCTGATGTTCATCATCACCACGGCCGGCGCCGACATTGAAGGCCCTTGCTACGACAAGCGCCGCCAGGTCGTCGAGATGCTGGCCGGTACGGTGCCGGACGAAGAGTTGTTCGGTTGGATCTGGACGCTAGATGAGGGCGACGACTGGACCGATCCGAAAATGCTGGCCAAGGCCAATCCGAACCACGGGGTCTCGGTGTTTCAGGAGTACCTTGAGAGTCAGCAGGCCAGAGCCATTCGCTCGGCCCGGTTTGCCAACACCTTCAAAACGAAGCACCTCAATCTCTGGGTGAGTGCGAAATCCGGTTTCTTCAACATGGAGGACTGGAAATCCTGCGAAGACACCACGCTCACCCTGGAACAGTTCGAGGGACAAGAGTGGATCGCTGGTTTCGACTTGGCGCGGAAGCTGGATATGAACTCAAGGGCGCGCCTGTTTTGGCGTGTCATTGATGGGAAGACGCACTATTACAGCGTAGCGCCGAAGTTCTGGGTGCCCTACGACACTGCCTACGACAGCGACAACAAGCGCATGTCCGAACGGTTCCAAGCTTGGATCAATTCCAAGCATCTGGAGATAACCGATGGCGCCGAGATCGACTACCGAGAAATTTTCGAGGACACCAAGGAGGCCAATCACCAGGCCCCGGTCCGCGAGTGCCCGATTGACCCCCACGGCGCCACCGGCCTCAGTCACGATCTCGATGATGAAGGTTTCAACCCGATCACGACCACGCAGAACTACACCAACATGTCTGATCCCATGAAGGAACTTGAGGCAGCTATTACCGCTGGCCGATTTCACCACGATGGGCATCCGATAATGACCTGGTGTATCGCCAACGTGATCGGTAAACACATGCCCGGTAACGATGACGTCGTGCGGCCCATCAAGCAGGGCGACGACAACAAGATCGACGGCGCCGTCGCGCTGATCATGGCTATAGGCAGGGCGCTAATCCTCGCCAACGACAACAGCGGCAACATCAGCGACTTCTTTTCGAAACCTATCATTGTTGGATAACGAACCCATGGATACAGGCCTGATCCTCTTCATCGTGGCGGCCGTGGCCGCGCTGTGCCTGTTTGTCGCCGGCGTATTTGTCTTGGTCGGTCTCGGCTGGGCACTCATCGCTTGCGCTGCTTCTTTCTTGGCTGCGGCTGGATTCATCCGTAAGGGGCTGACTGGTGAATAAACCTATCAAGTCAGTCCTGCGCCAGGCTCTATTCAAATCCGCCGAGCCTGGATTTGTGAAGTCCTCGCTTGCTGGCTGGGTAGGTCGGCGCATTGGCCTGGGTGACGCTTCATTCTGGAATGGTTACTACGGCACTGATTCCGCGTCGGGAAAAACGGTGAGCCAGCAGACAGCGCTTCAGTTGTCGACGGTGTGGGCTTGCGTACGCCTCATCGCAGAAACCCTGGCCACCCTCCCGATCGCACTTTACGAAGACAATAACGGTGTGCCAGAGGTGGCCACTTCGCACCCCGTGCACCGGGTGATCAGCCAGCAGCCGAACGCCGACCAAACCCCTGTTGAGTTCTGGGAATGTGTGGTGGCCAGCTTGCTGCTCAGCGGCAACAGTTTTAATGAGCCTCATTTGGTGGGGCGCGATCTGTCTTCGTTGGAATTTATCCTCCCACAATCTGTTTCTCCGCCTCGGCGCACGAGCAGCGGCGCGATCGAGTACCGGTTCATCGACAGCGAGGGCAAGCCTCATACGCTACTCGATGAGCAAATGATGCACACGCGCGGGTTCGGGACCGATCCCATGTGCGGTTTGAGCCCGCTTGCCATGGGCCGCAATGTATTCGGCGCTGCTATGGCTGCCGATGAGTCGGCCAGCAAGATGTTTGCCAACGGGATGAAACTCGGCGGCGTTCTTTCCACAGACCAAATTCTCAACAAAGCCCAGCGGGAGGACATCCGAGAGGACATGGCTGCCAAGTTCGCCGGCGCTGTGAACACCGGAAAGACGATGGTTCTGGAAGCTGGCATGAAGTATCAGCAGGTGTCTATGACGCCCGAAGATGCACAAATGCTCCAAACCCGGGCCTTCAACGTCGAAGAGATCTGCCGGTGGTTTCGTGTTCCTCCTTGGATGGTCGGCCACACGTCCAATAGCACCAGCTGGGGCACTGGCATGGAACAGCAGATGCTCGGCTTCCTGAGCTTCACGCTGCTTCCCTGGATGAAACGCATCGAGCAGAGCATTAATCGCCGCCTACTGCGGCCCGATGAGCGCCGGCGGTTTTACGCGAAGTTCAACCCAGAGGGACTGCTCCGCGCCGACAGCGCTGCGCGCGCCGCGTTCTACAGCTCCATGACGCAAAACGGCATCTATACCCGCGACGACTGCCGGATCAAGGAAAACCTTGCACCCATGGGCGGTAACGCAGCGAAGCTCACCGTTCAATCCAACATGCTGCCGATCGACAAGCTCGGCGAGGGCTCGGGCGATGCCCAGCAAGCCCGTTCCGCGCTGTTGGACTGGCTCAACGAAACCCCCAAGGGGAACCAGGAATGAAACGGAAAGACCAGTCCCTCGCGGTGAAGTACCGCTCATTTGATTACGACGTGAAGGCTGTCAGCGATGACGGCCTTTTTTCTGGCTACGGATCGGTGTTCGGTGTCGTCGACAGTTACAACGAGGTGGTGGCGCCCGGGGCGTTTCTTGATTCGATCGCCGACCTCAAGGCGAAAGGCAGGTCTTTACCAGTCCTCTGGCAGCATCGCACCGCCGAGCCAATCGGTTCCTGGTCCATGGATACGCTGAAAGAGGACGCCAAGGGCTTGTTCGGTGATGGCGAGCTCTGGCTGGCTGATGCGCCGTATGCGCGTATCGCCATGCGCGGCATGAAGTCCCGATCCATCACTGGCCTTTCCATCGGCTATTACGTGCGCGAATCGAGCTTCGACGAGAAGACACGCATCCGCACGCTCACCAAGCTCGACCTGGTGGAAATTTCCATTGTGACGGTACCGGCCAACGATGAGGCGCGCACCGACACCATCAAGTCGAAGCTGGCACATGGCGGCCTTCCTTCACTTAAAGAATTCGAGTTGCTCTTGCGCGAGGCAGGATTCTCGAAAAATCAGTCAACGGTGATTGCCAACCGTGGACTGCAACACCTGCTCCGGAGCGAGTCCGCGGGCGACCTGGCTGAAGCTGAACTCGTCGAGGCGCTCAAATCGCGCCCGGCACTGACTCTCCCATCGTTTTGAGGATTCACCATGCATAACGCCATGAGCAACCAGGCTCGCGCCGAAAACCGTCAGTTGCAACGCAAGGAGCACTCCGACGACAAGGTCCAGTTGAAAGCGGTCAATGACCTGCTCGATCAGCGCGACCAGGAAATCAAAGCGTTCGCCGAGAAAGCGAACAAAGAAATCAAAGAGCACGGCACCATTCTGGCCGATACCAAGACCGTTCTCGAAGGCCTGGTAAAGGATGGCGTGGGCTTGCAGGATCGCCTGCAGGACCTCGAGCAAAAGATGTCTCGCCGCTTTGCGGCCAACGATCCGACTGACGCCAAGTCGGTAGGCGAAGAGCTGTCCGACTCGGATGACTTTAAGGCCTTGCAAACTCGCGGCCGTGGTATCGCCCGCATTGGTCGCAAAGCCGTCACCAACATCACCAGCGCAACCACCGGTACCGGTGGCGTGGGTGTCGGCATCCAGCCAACGCGTGTACCTGGCATCGTTGCAGATCCGGAGCGTCAGTTCGTCATCCGCGATTTGATCATGCCCGGCCGAACCGGCTCCAATGCTGTGGAGTTCGTGCAGGAAAGCGGATTCCAGAACATGGCGGCGATCCAGGCCACTGAGGGCGCAGCGAAAGCCCAGTCGGATATCTCGTTTGCGCTGAAAACGACCAACGTCGTGACCATTGCGCACTGGTTCCGCGCCTCCAAGCAGGTTCTGTCCGATATTCCGCTATTGCAGAGCTACATCAACGGTCGCGCGATCTACGGCCTGAAATACAAGGAAGAAGAGCAGATCCTCGCCGGTAACGGCGTGGGTGGGAACATGCTCGGCCTGATCCCCCAGGCATCCGCTTTCAACAACGCCCTCCGCAAAGCCGGCGATACCAAAATCGATACGCTGCGTCGCGCCATCCTGCAGGTGCGGATCGCCGAATACCGCGCCTCGGCGATCGCACTGAACCCCGTCGACTGGGCTGATATCGAGCTGACCAAGGACAGCACTGGCTCCTACATCTGGGTAAACGTCCAGGAAGGCGGCGCGCAACGCCTGTGGAAACTGCCTGTTGTGGATAGCAACGCTGTTCCAGAGGGTGAATTCCTGGTGGGCGCCATGAACATCGCGGCTCAGATTTTCGACCGCGAAGAGGCGGCCGTCGAAGTTTCGACTGAAGACGGCGACAACTTCCGTACCAACATGGTCACGATTCGCGCGGAAGAGCGCCTGGCTATGGCTGTGTACCGTGAAGAATCCTTCGTCCACGGTGAATTCGACGCGCCGTAAGGCTTCGACACCTCATAGGAGCGCACCCGGGAAACCGGGTGCGAACACCGATGCCAGACATCACTGTAAAAGCGATCAAGGGCTTCAATGCCGACGGCCTGGATTCAGGCGAAAAGTATGTGAAGCGTGGTGCGGAATTCACCGTGGATGAGTCGGTGGCCCGCGATCTCCGCCGTAATGGCCTGATCGAGGAATACGACGTGAAGAATTCTGCTTCCCCGGAAAACAAGCAGGCCCCAACCCTTTCGAATAAAGCTGCGCCAAAAACCGCAGCCAAGAAAAAGGCCGACTGACCATGAGCGTGATCGACATCGAACTGGCCATGAAGCACCTGCTCGCGGAGCCTGAGGATCAGGACCTGGTGCAGTCGCAATTGGACGGCGCCGAGGAAGCTGCTCAGCAGTTCCTTCAGAGGCGGTTCTTTACCGATCAGGCCGCGGTGGATCTCGCAAAGTCTACCACTCTTCAGCGGACCCAGGCGGCGCGCGCCACTTACCGCGCCGCCCTGGTGGTGGCTGATTCCCCTGAAAACTCTGACGACCGTTGCCGGCTGCGTGAACGTGCTCGCCAGGCCCTGGCGGACGCCTTCGAGGCTATCGACATGGACGAATTCGGGATAGTGATCAACAAGGGAATCGTGGCGGCATGCCTACTCAAGCTTGGGCACCTGTTCGCGAACCGTGAAGAGGTGGTGACGGGTACCATTGCCACCGAGCTGCCACTGACCAGCAAGGCCCTGTTGATGCCTTATCGCATCCGGATGGGTGTGTAGTGCGCGCCGGTAGGTTGCGGCACCGCGTCGATATCCAGAAACCGGTGGTGGATCGCGACCCGGAAGACAACACCGAGCTTCCGGTGAGATGGGAAACCGTCTGGGAGCGTTGCCCGGCGTCGGTTGAGCCCTTGAGCGCCAGGGAGTTCTTGGCGGCCCAGGCAACTCAGTCTGAGGTTACAGCGAAGATTGTGGTTCGGTATCGCCCGGGATTGGTGCCCACGATGCGGATCATTCACCGCGGCGAGATCTACAACATCGCCGGAGCTTTGCCAGACAACGTTTCGGGTCTCGATTATTTGACGCTGCCGGTCAGCAAGGGTGTGAACGATGGTCGATGAAGTCAAGTTCAGCTTGATCGGCGTCGACAACTTGCTGGGGAAACTCGCCACGGTGAACGATGAGGTCAAGCGCAAGACCGGTCGCACCGCGCTTCGTCGGGCTGCCGAGATGGTCGCCAGGAACTTCAAAGAAGGCGCCCGGCGCTGGGATGACCCGGACACAGGGCGTTCCATTGCCGACAACATCGTGCTGCGCTGGAACGGCCGTCTATTCCGTCGTACTGGTGACCTCGGCTTTCGTGTTGGCGTTCTGCACGGCGCGGTGCTGGTCAAGAACGGCAGCACCGAGAAAAGTGCACCGACACCACATTGGCGTCTGCTTGAGTTCGGTACCGAGCATATTGCTGCTGACCCGGTGGCCCGCCCAGCTCTGGAAGATCATATCGGCGAAGTCACCAACGAGTTCGCCACTCAGTTCGAGAAAGGCCTCGACAGAGCAATACGTCGGACCGAGAAGGCTAGGAGCAGCTGATGTTCGCACCAATCAACGCCGTGTGCGCCATGGATGCCGGGGTCATCGCAGTCCTGGGCTCAACCCCGCAGCGCCTTTATCCATTCGGCGACGCACCACAGGATGGGCAAAAGCCTTACGCGGTATGGCAGACCATCGGTGGTGACCCCGAGAACTACCTGGCTGGACGCCCAGACACCGACGGCTACACGTTGCAGGTCGATGTGTACGCCACGACGGGGAAGGATGCCAGGGCCGTTGCGAAGGCCATCAGGGACGCCATTGAGCTGAAGGCCTACATCATCCGCTGGGGTGGTGAAAGCCGCGACCCGTCCACAAAGAATTACCGGTACAGCTTCGATGTGAGCTGGCTCGTTCCTCGATAACGTTGCAACCCAAACCAACCCCGCCGAGTGCGGGTTTTTTTATGCCCGACATTTGGAGAACGCCATGTCGATCCTTTCCCAAGGAACCCAGATTTACGCACTGGTCCCGCCGCTCACCGGTAGCGGGCCAATGACCGTCATGGAAGTGGAGTGCGCCACCAGCTTCGATCCGGGCGGTGCGCCGGCCGAACAGATCGAGGACACCTGCCTGTCCGCCGACGAGCGCAGCTATAAGAAAGGCTTGCGCACCCCTGGCCAAGCATCGCTCGGCCTCAACGCTGACCCGAACAACGCGAGCCACATTCGCCTGCATCAGCTCTCGGAAGCCAACGGCGATACCACTATCAAGTGGGTGGTGGGCTGGTCTGACGGCAAGGACATTGTGCCGACCATTGCCGCCGGCGGCAGTCTGGGTGTGGCAACGGTTACTGCTGGCGGCACCGGTTACACCACGGCACCTACTGTGGCGCTCACTGGTGGCGGTGGCTCTGGCGCGACTGCAACGGCTACTGTTTCTGGCGGTGTGGTGACTGGTGTCACGATCACCAACAAAGGCACCGGTTACGCCTCGGCCCCGACTGTCGCTTTCACTGGCGGTGCTGGTACCGGCGCAACCGCCACCGTCGCCCTGGCGGCCGGTGATGACTTCGACCTGCCGCCGACCCGCACCTGGTTCGCTTTCCAGGGCTACGTGGCCGACTTCCCATTCACCTTCGCGCAGAACGCCGTGGTTGCATCGACAGTGTCGATCCAGCGCTCGGGCGGTTCCGCCTGGATTCGTAAGGTCTCCGCATAATGGAACTGAACATCGCGAACCTGAAAAAATCGAAGGCATTCACTGCGCGACCGGTGGCCAAGGAGATCGAGTGGGAGGGCTCCAAGTTCACTTGCTACGTCCGGCCCTTGTCGTATCAGACAGCGGTGGGTGACATCGCCGCCCACCGAGGTGCTGATCCGCTGGCCTGCCGCATTGCTTCGAGCATCTGTGATGCTGAGGGCAAGGCAGTGTTTACTGTGGCCGACATCACCGGTGAGGCTGATCCGGAAAAGGGCGCCCTCGACCCTGACCTGACCAACCTGCTGCTGATCGCCATTGGCGAGGTGCAGAACTCGGGAAAGAAGAAGCGCTAGACCCTTCGGATGAGTTGTGGTGCGAGCTGGTCATGAATGGAATCGGCGGCCGCACCATTGCCGAAGCGCAGGAGCGCATGGCCTATTCCGAGTTTGTGGTCTGGATGAAGTTTCGCGCCAAGCGTGGATCGCTGCACCAGGGCATGCGGGTCGAGATGGCTCTGGCGCAGTTCCAGGCGTTCTACGTCAATTCGAAGACCGGCAAGGATGCTCCGAGGCTGTACCAGCAGGACTTCGCACCGCACATGGATCCGCGTGTCGAGTCGCTTGAGGAGGCTGTGGCAGGTTGGGCGTGATCTGCCATGGATGGTAAAGTCCGCGATCATCTTAGGGAGATATGTAAATGCGCGGATATGCAGCTATGGCATTTGTTTCGCTTGCGCTTGTAGCCAATAGTGCAAGCTCAGAAGAGCTTGTGCCGCACGCTCTGGCCAGAAACACATTCAACACAGCGCTTGATTCGGCGTCGATGGAGATTGAAGGTTGCAAGCAACAGTCCACCATTGTGTCTATGTATAAAGCTGCAGTGCAGAAAGGCAAGGAGGATCAATTTATTGATGCTCTTGGTCCAAAAAGCGAAGTGGCTGTTTACTTGCTGTCTGAAAAAGCGAAAGGAAATTCGGAAGGTGACCCTTATCAGTATCTGAGCGACTGCGTTAGCGAGATACAAAAGCAGCTGGCGCTCAGAAAAATGAAGTAACTAAAACGAGAAAGCCCGCACTGAGTGGGCTTTTTTTTGCTCGGAGAAAAGCATGGCTGGATCACTTGGCACTCTGACTCTTGACCTGATTGCCAAGATAGGTGGTTTTACTGGCCCTATGGATCAGGCGGGACGGTCCGCAAAGAAAACGTCCAAGGAGATGACTGACGCAGCTCGCGAGGCTTCGCTTGCCTGGAGCGCGCTTGCTGGCGCGGCCGCAGGTGTTGTAGGTGCATTTTCGGTAGCGAGCATCTTCGGTCGATTCGTAACGGAAACGAAAAACGCAGAACAAGAACAGGCGCAGCTTGGGGCGGTGTTGCGCTCAACCGGTGAGTCGGCAGGGTTCAATCGGGATCAATTGAACGCCATGGCTGATGCGTTGGAAAAAGCGACAACTTTTTCTGGTGGTGATATCAATCAAGCACAAACGACGTTGCTTGCATTCACCGGTATTGTTGGCAACCAATTCAACCGCGCCCTGCAGTCTGCCGCCGATATGGCGGCGCGTACTGGCACCACTGTTAAGGATGCGGCTGAAACGATTGGTCGCGCCCTTGACGTTCCATCTCAGGGATTGACGGCGCTCAGCAAGCAAGGATTCCGGTTCACTGATGAGCAAAAGAAACTTGCCGCTGCGCTTGAGTCCACTGGCGATGTAGCAGGCGCCCAGCAAATTATCCTCGCATCCCTAGAGGAATCTTACGGGGGTGCTGCCGCTGCTGCACGGGACACGTTCGGCGGGTCGCTTGATGCCCTGCAGAACACGATCTCAGGCTTACTTACAGGTGAGGGCAGCCTGGATTCTGCGAAAGCTGCGGTTGAAGGGTTAAACAAAACGCTCAGTTCTCCAGCTGCGAAGGCCGCCATCGAGGGGCTTGGAACCGCCGTAACGGTGCTGGCTACCGTGATGACCGCCCGATTGGCAGCCTCTGCGGTGTCAGCATCTGCTGGATTCGTATTGCTACAGGTCCAGGCGGTCGGCGCTTCTCTTGCCGCTGCTCGCCTCTCGGGCGCATCAATCGCAGCTACTGCTGGCATCACCGCAATGGGCGTAGCGGCAAGGGCTGCATCTGCTGCAATGGCGCTGCTTGGTGGCCCAGTAGGTATTGCAATCACCGCGGCTGCCGCTCTTGCCTACTTCATTACGCGAAGCGACGACGCCAAGGCTAGTGCGACCGGCTTGGCGGATAAGATTGACTGGCTCAGCAAATCATTTGATGGGCTGACGAAAAACCAGGCCCGCTCCGCACTTCAGGACATTAACGCGGGGCTGCTGGATGCTCAGCTTGCCGCGATCGATGCAGATACTGCTGTCAGCCAATACCAAAGGCTTTTGAGAGATTATCCGGACGATAAGCGGCAGCAAGAGTGGAACGCTTCGTTGGTCACCGCTCAGGGTGAACTTGATACAGCGCGTCAGAAGGTTGCTGGCCTGGGAGATCAGATCCAGAAACTGAACGGGATATTGGCCAACTCAGCAGATGTACCGGTATCCAAAGTCTATAAGGACATGGCGAAGGCTCTTGATGAGCAAATTGCTGTAGCAGGAAAGCGCACTAACGCAGAGAAGCTTGCTGCCAAAATCAGTGGAGGCTTTGTAGAAGGGCTTAAAGCTGGCGAGGGTGAATTACTAGTTGCCAAGCAAAAGAACCTGGATGCGATCGAGAAAGCCGCCGCGGCAACAAAGAAAGCTGATGAGTCAGCTAAAAGTTCGGCGAAGGCGGCGGCTGCGGCACTCGAGAAACGTGGAGTTGATTCCGAAGAAAGCTACCGTCGGCAGATTGCACTCATTGATGAGACCACCGGTAAACAGGGTAAGGCGACCGAAGTCGCAAAGCTCGCCTTCGAACTGGAAACCGGAAAGCTGAAAGGCGTCAGCGCCGAGCGGCAGAAGGTGTTGAAGGACTTGGCCGCCGAGCTGGACTCGAAGGTCAAACTCAAGAAGCAAAATGAGCAAGACTTGAAGCTGGCGACCCTGGCGTCGAACCTCAAGGATAGCAACACCATCGTGAAGCAAGGTTTCGACATGGAGTTGGCTGGTGCGGGTTCCGGGGAAAAACTGAGGGGGCGCCTCAAGGAGGACTTGGCGATCCAGCAGGACTACGCCAAGCAGCGCGCTGAGATGTACAAGCAGTATAAGGAGGCCGAGCTGCTGGGCGATCCTGACGCCAAGGACACCTACGACAAGGAAACCGCTCTTCTCGAGGAGGCCCTTGCTGAGCGGATGGTCATCCAGCAGGATCACTACAACCAGCAGGATAAAGCTCAAGCGAACTGGATGGACGGGGTCAGTGATGCCTGGCAGAACTACGTCGACGCCGCTACCAATTACACGGCCATGGCTGCCGAGGCGACTTCTTCGATACTCGATAGCGCAAAGGGCGGACTCAGTAATTTCCTGTCAGATGTGATCAGTGGTGCCGAATCTGCCGATGATGCGCTCGGCGATCTGGTAGCCAACTTCGCGAAGTCCACGCTGCAAGCCCTTTCTGACATGGCCGCGCAGTGGTTGGTGTATCAGGCGGTGCAGCTCTTGGTGGGTAAGTCTACCCAGGCAAGTGCGGCGCCGATGCTGATTGCAAACGCTCAGGCTACAGCCTCCCAGGCCAGCTTGGCGGCGTACGCTTCGACGGCTGCAATACCAATCGTTGGCCCGGCTGCCGCGCCTGCTGCTGCGGCAGCGGCCGCATTGGCAACAGCTCCTATGGTCGCAACTGTTGGTGCTGCGGCGCTCGCTGGTATGGCGCACGACGGCATCGACGCGGTACCGGAGACGGGGACCTGGCTGCTTCAAAAGGGCGAGCGAGTAACCACGGCTGAGACCAGCGCAAAGTTGGACAGGACGCTCGACCAGCTACGCGCAAACTCGGGTGTCAGCGGTGGAGGGGGCATCAACATCAGCGCACCAGTAAGCGTGCAAGCCCAGCCAGGTATGAGTGGTGACGATGCTCGTAAGCAGGGCGAGGCGATGGGCCAGGGTCTGGTCTCGGAAATCCGGCGCGTGCTTCAAGGTGAAATGGGGCAGGGCGGCATGCTCTGGAGGCGAGTCTGATGGCGGAAACATTCAGCTACTGCGTTCAACTGGGCGGCGACGGAGAGATTGACCAGCGCACATGGGAGAACGATTTCGGTGATGGGTATACCCAGGCTGGTGGCATCGGCATCAACACCAAAAGCGAGAACTGGAACCTGACGCACTCTGGCGTCATGGCTCCCGGTGAGGAGTTGCTGAAGGTGCGAGATTTCATCGACCGGCACGAAGGTTACAAGGCGTTTATCTGGACGCCGCCGGGCGGGGTGCAGGGCCGATATCGCTGCAAGGGCTACAAGTCCAAGCCGCTCGGCGCTGGCCTGTGGACGCTTTCTTTCACCTTCAAGCAGACCTACACACCGTAACCGCAAACCTCACCAGACCCCGCCAAGTGCGGGGTTTCTTGTTTCTGGGGACCTATGAATTACAACACCGACATCCAAAAGCTTGAGCCTGGCAACCAGATCAGGCTCTACGAACTGGACGCCACGCGCTTGGGCGGGTTGCTCTGGCGGTTCCACGGGCACGCCCAGGAAGGCGACATCATCTGGCAGGGGCAGCTGTATTCGCCGCTCCAGATCGAGGCCAAGGGTTTCGACATTCGTGGGGATGGACGCCCTGCCACGCCGACGCTACAGGTAGACGACGAACTCGGCGGCGTGCGCGGGGCGATCACTGCCCTGTGCTTCCAGTTCCGCGACCTGGCCGGGGCCCGTGTCAAGGTGATCGAGACGTTCCGCCACTTCCTGGACGCCGCCAACTTCCCCGACGGCAACCCAGAAGCCAGTGATCAGGCGAAGACGAACCTCTGGTTTATCGAGCAGAAGACCGAGGCGCTGCCCAGCATCTCGGTCACGTTCTCGTTGTCGAGCCCCACGGACATGGAAGGCCAGATGCTGCCGGCTCAGCAGATCACCAAGCTTTGCCGGTGGGCCTGCCGTGGCGGGTACCGGCAGGAGGCTTGCGCCTACACCGGCACGGCGATGTTCGACAAGAAGAACCAGCCCACTGACAACCCAGCGCTGGACCGCTGCGGTGGTTGGTGGAGCAGCTGCAAACTTCGGGGCAACACCCGCCGGTTCGGTGGATCCATGGGCGCGAGCCTTATAGCAAGTTCGAGGTAGTGATGCGCATCAATCAAAAATTGCAGGACGAGATCCGCGCTCACGCCGAACGAGCCTACCCTGCTGAAGCTTGCGGCGTGCTGATCAAGTCGGCCGTCGGCCGCGAGTATGTACCTTGCGGCAACCTGGCCAGCACGCCGCGCGAGCACTTCCAAATCGATCACAAGGACATGGCCCGGGCGGAAGATCGGGGCGAGGTGCTGGCGATCATCCACAGCCACCCCGACAAGGCGCCGGCGCCGAGCATGGCCGACCGCGTCAGCTGCGAGTTGCACGAATTGCCGTGGGGGATTGTCGGCTGGCCCTGCGGTGACTTCGAGTGGTTCAAGCCTTCGGGCTTCCAGGCGCCGCTGTTGGGCCGCGACTTCTCCCATGGCCTGCTGGACTGCTGGGCAGCGTGCCGCGACTGGTACGCGCGGGAGGCGGGGTTGCAGCTACCGAACTTTGAACGCGCTGATCTCTGGTGGGAGCAGAAGGACGGCCCGAGCCTCTACGAAGACAACTTCGCGGCCACCGGCTTCTACCAGGTCAACGAAGCACGGCGCGGTGACATGCTGGTGTTGCAGATCCCAACGCCCGGCCGGGAGTGCTACTTCCCGAATCACGCCGTGATCTACCTGGGTGATGAGCCGTCGCTCATCAGCGAGCCGGCGCCGAAGCTTGGCGGGTCTGGCCCGTTCATTTACCACCACATGCCCGGCCGTCTGGCAGCACGTGAAATTTACGGTTGGTCGATGGCCAATCGCGTGAAGCTGATTCTTCGGCACAAGGACTACCGCCCATGACCATGCGCACCATCAAGCTCGGCGGCGTGCTGGGCAAGAAGTTCGGTAAGGAATACCAGCTCGACCTGTACGGCATTCACGACGCCACCGCGGCGTTGTGCGCGATGAAGCCAGGTTTCGAGAAATTCATGCGAACAGCTCATGAGCGCGGCCTGGTCTTCGCGGTGTTCGTCGATGAGCGAAACGTCAGTGAGCAGGAGCTTGAGCTGGTGGGGCGTGCAGAGGGCGACATTCGTATTCAGCCGATCGTGCAGGGGAGCAAGCAGGCAGGCATGTTCCAAACCCTGCTGGGCGTGGTGTTGATCGTGGCGGGCCTTTTCACTGGCGGCACGACTTCCACGCTGGGCATGGGCTTGCTCGCCGCAGGCGCCGCAGTCGGGCTGGGCGGTGTGGTGCAAATGCTATCCCCAACCACCAAGGCAAATGCCGAAGGCAAGAACGACGACGGCAACAACCCCAGCTACGGATTCGGCGGGGCGATCACCACGATTGCCCAGGGCAACCCTTACCCGTTGCTGTACGGAGAGCGGGAGATCGGCGGCGCCGTCGAGTCTGGCGGTATCTATACCCAAGACACCTACTGATCCAACGATCACCACAGACCCGCTTCGGCGGGTTTTTGCATTCTGGAGGGCGCATGAGCGCAGTAGCAAAGAAGTCGCGCCGTGTTGCGCCGCGCAAACGCCGCGCCGTCGTTGGTAGTAAGGGTGGTCAGGCGAAGCAGAAACAGCCAAGCATCGCCTCGAACAGCGTGCCGTCGATCTCTACTGCGCGGATTACCTACCTTTGGAGTTGGGGTCCGATTGTTGGGCCAGTTGATGGTCTGCGCTCGGTAAAGCTGAACGGCACTCCGGTGCAGGCCCCTGACGGCACCATCAACTACCCCAGCGTGAAGTGGCAGTTCCGCTCCGGTGAGCTGAACCAGCCTCGCCTCGAAGGGATCGCGGAGTCAAGCAACGAAATCGACGTCAAGACTGAGCTTGTCTACGGCACGCCGTGGTTGCATACCATCACCAACTCGGTAATCGATGCCGTGCGCCTGCGCCTCAGCTGGCCGGCGCTGCGCAGCCAGGATGCTTCGGGCAACATCAGCGGTGTTCGTATCGATTACGCCGTGGACATTTCGACCGACAACGGCCCTTACATCCAGGTGTTGGCTTCTGCTGTCGATCGCAAGAACGTAACCGAGTACGAGCGCGCCCATCGCCTGGAGCTACCCGCCGGTAGCCGCTGGACCATTCGGGTTCGGCGCCTGACCCCGAATGCCAACTCCGACCTGGTCGTTGATCAGATGATCGTCAAAGCGATCGCCGAGGTGGTGGATAGCGATCAGGAATATCCGCTGACGTCGGTAGGGTGCATTGAGTACGACGCGCAGACCTTTGGTGGCGATATCGCCAAGATTGCCGTGCTGATGCGCGGGCGCATCATCCGCGTCCCAGCTAACTACGATGCAGCTACTCGCACCTACGCCACAGCAGGGACCGGAACAAGTAACGGGATTTGGGACGGCACCTTCAAGGAGGCCTACACCAACAACCCAGCATTCATTTTCTATGATCTTGTGCTGGACCCCTATTACGGGCTGGGCGACCGAATCGACGCCACCATGATTGATCGCTGGGCGTTGTACCGCATTGCGCAGTACTGCGATCAGATGATTCCGGATGGCAAAGGCGGGCAAGAGCCTCGATTCACGTGCAATCTTTACTTCCAGAAGCAGGCCGAGGCCTACGCAGTTCTGCAGGACCTGGCCTCAATCTTCCACGGCCTGGCCTACTGGGACGGCAGCCAGATCGTAGTCAATGCCGATATGCCGGGTGATCCGGTATACACCTACAACCAAACGCAGATCCTCAACTCGGGCGCCATAAAGTACGAAGGCACCCGCGCGCGCGACCGCCACAGTCTTTACACGGTGTCCTGGGACAATCCAGACCAGGGCTTCGAGACCGACAAAGAGCCGATCTTCGACGATGAGGCAATGGTCGAGCTTGGCGGGATTGTGCGCGAAACGTCGATTGATGCCATTGGCTGCACATCCCTGGGTCAGGCCCAGCGTGCCGGGCAGTGGGCTGCGCTTACAGAGAAGCTGCAAACCCAGGGCGCCGTCTTTCGCGTTGGGCTCGACGGGGATATTCCTAAGCCTGGGCAAGTGATCGCTGTGGCTGACCCCATGCTGGTTGGCCGCAACAACGGCGGCAGGATATCGGCAGCGGCGGGACGTGTGGTCACGCTAGACCGCGATACCGTGGTGCCGGTGGGCGCGCGGCTGATGGTCAACCTTCCAAGCGGAAAATCAGAGGGGCGGGTGGTCAAGTCGGTCTCCGGCCGGGCCGTGACACTGATGGCAGATTTCAGCGAGCAGCCCCAGGCGGAAGCCGGCTGGATTTTGGACTATGAAGACCTGAAGCTGATGCAGTTCTACGTCCGCAACGTGACGCGGCCGGAGTGGCACCAGTTCCAATTCGAAGTTATCCAGCACGACCCGAGCAAGTTTGACGCTATCGACAACGGCGCCGTGGTCGACGTCCGTCCGATCACCGGCATTCCTGCAGGCAGCCAGGAAGCGCCGGCGCGCGTCATGCTTAGCCAGAACGTGGTGATCGAGCAGGGCATTGCCGTGACGATCATGTCTATAGCCTGGGACGCTGCGCCTGGCGCTGTGGCTTATGACGTCGAATGGAAGTGGGGCGCGCGCGAGTGGATCACCTTGCCGCGCACCCCTGAGCAAATGGTCGATGTGCGCGGGATCTACTCTGGGCAGTACATGGCCCGGGTTCGGGCGGTGAGCGCGCTAAACGTTTCCTCGATCCCGACGGCGTCGGCCCTGACCAATCTGGAAGGGAAGGTAGGCCTGCCGCCGGCGGTTTCGTTCCTGACCACCACCAGCGAACTGTTCGGCATCGGCATCAAGTGGGGCTTCCCCGCTGGAGCCGAGGATACCCAGCGCACCGAACTGTGGTACGGCACGGCCAACAACCTGGCGGCAGCCTCCAAGCTGGCCGACTTGGCGTATCCGCAGGCCGACTACCGGATGCAGCAACTGCTGGCGGGGGCGACTTTGTTCTTCTGGGCTCGCCTTGTGGACCGGACTGGCAATATCGGGCCGTTCTATCCGGTTGGTAACGGAGTGATGGGCAGGGCCAGCTCCGATGCTGGACCGGTTCTCGACCTGGTCGCCGGCAAGATTGGCCGGACCGAGCTTGGTCAGGACATCGTGAACCAGATCGACAAGATCCCGGGCCTGCAGGATCAGATCACCGCTCTGGGTGGGTTGAAGGCCTACAACAAGGATGCCACCTACCTCAAAGGACAGATGGTTGTAGAGGGCAGTCGAATCTACCAGGCCACCCAGGCTGTACCGAAGAACCAGCCTCCGCCGAACACCACCTACTGGCTCGATGTTGGCCAGTCGGTAGAGACGGCGAACGGCCTGGCTCAGCAGGTCTCCACCAACACCGCCGATATCACCAAGCTTGACGGTGTGGTAACGGCCTCGGCGTCGAGCCTTCAGGTCCTGCAGGCAGCGTACAGGGATGACAACGGCGAGGGCGATCTTGCGGATGCGCTCCAGGGCTTTAACGCCAAGGCCAGCTTTGCGCAGGAGGTGAAAACGCAGGCCACGAAGAACGCGGCAATGGTGCAGCGTACGACCGAGTTGGCCGCCGCGGTGGGTGATGTCAGTGGAGCTGTGACCGAGCTCGAAAGCGTTGTTGTCACCGACCGCCAGGCCACGGCCCAGGCTATTCAGCAGATCGGGGTGAAGATCGGGGAAAACTCGGCAAACATCCAGACCGTAAGCCAGGCCCAGGCCGGCACCGACGGTAAGTTGGCAACCATGTGGTCCGTGAAGATGCAGCTCAACCAAAACGGGCAGTACGTCGCGGCAGGTATCGGGCTTGGCATCGAGAACGTAGATGGTCAGTTGCAGAGCCAGTTCTTGGTGAGCGCTGACAGATTCGCCGTGGTGAACAACATCAACGGGGTGCTTTCGTCGCCGTTCACGGTGCAAAACGGCCAGGTCTTCATGCGGTCGGCGTTCATCCAGGACGCGTCCATTGGCGTAGCAAAACTCACCCAGAGCATTCAATCCGCGAACTACGTCCCGGGTAAGACAGGGCTAATGATCAACTTCGTAACCGGTGAGTTTGAGCTGAACAGCACCGTTGGAGTGGGTGGTAGGCAGACCATAAACAACCGTGGCGGCAAGGTTTACGACGAGAACGACAATAAGCGCTATCAGTGGGGGGATCTGACGGCATGACCTACGGTATCCGGATATGGGGGCCTACGGGCCTCCTTGAATTGGATGAGAACTCATTCACCGTGAGGGTTGTTTATTCAGCCCTTATCGGCACGGCGGGCGTAAGTACTTTTGTTTCCATACCCGGCGTGAATCCCTCTACTCACATCGGCATATGTTTGCCTAATGGACAGTACTCGGGCGACCCATCTGGACAAAACGCAAGTTTGTCTCAGTTCGATGTGCAGATGCTTACGGGCGGAGTTCAAGTTTGGTTTAGAAATAGAAATATGCCAACCGGCCGGATAGGGGTATCAGTTCAGCGGCTTCTAGTATTCAGGTATAGATAATGTCTTATGGGCTAACGTTTACGAATAATTCAGATGTTGTGACGCTAGACTCTGAGTTCGCACGGCTGGTTGTAGTACACAAAGGTATCTATGGTCCGTCTGGCGGTGACTTTCCATCAGTGATCACGTCGCAAGAACCGCCGTTAATTTTTGTCAGGCCATCAACTGGGGGGTTTCAATGGGTAAGCCTGAAGGGCTCCCCCGGCAATTGGACTGGCTTCATCAACGGGGCGACCGGCGGCTCTGGTTCGTTTTTTGTTGCTGCCTACGAATCCACACCCACCGCCACCTACGGAATACGCCTTTGGGATGAGAACTCTAAACTTTTATTTGATAGCGGAACGCCTTGTGCTCAGTTTACGGATGTAGTCGCTGGCTGGGCTTATGGTGGCGCAGCAAATCCGTCTGTAGGGCGCTGGATAAATACCTTCTATGCGAGTGTTCCCTTAAATACTGGGAACTATATGCTGATTAATAACATAGCAATGAATATCCCCGGAGGGGATACGTTCTCGCTGCTTTCTTGTTATTGGGATTATGCAAACAACCGAATAGTTGCACAGCTGCAAAACATCGGCGACTTCAACGGTTCAAGTTTCTTTCTCCCGCTAATGTTTGCAAAGCCAATTTCTTAGGAGGCTTAGATGGCCTGGTACAAAACAGGAACTGTTGCCGTTACAGCCGGCAGTAACGCAGTTATTGGCGTAGGCACGGCGTTCATCGCTAACTCGCGTGTGGGCGATGGTTTCAGGGGGCCGGATGGCCTGTGGTACGAGGTCACCAACATCGCGAGCAATACGGCGATTTCCATCGCCCCGAACTACCAGGGGGCTACAGCTGCTGCGGGTGTGTACACCATTGCTCCGATGCAGGGCTACGTCAAAGAGTCAGCGGATCGACTGCGCGCCATCACTGATCAGTTCAAAGACCTGGATCAGGAAGTGGCCAATGCACAGGCCTCGGCCGCCGCGGCGAAGGTTTCAGAAACCAACGCCAAGACATCCGAGACAAAGTCCAAAACATCGGAAACCAATGCTGCTACCTCGGCGACCACCGCTAGCGGTGCTGCGACGTCTGCAACGGCATCCAGGAACGCGGCGGCACAATCTGAGACCAATGCGGCTACCTCTGCGTCCAATGCGCTGACACAAGCAGATCGGGCGAAGACCGAGGCTGACAAGCTGGGAAATGCGAACCTTTTCCTGGCGACCGTTGATTCTGTATCCGCAGGTGTTCCGCGCTTCAAAGATGCCCTTCAGGTTGGCGGTGCTGGCGGCGTTCTCCTGCGCAGGGAGGGGATCAATGATCCCAACTCAACGGCAATGGTTCGACTTACCCATGCCACCGACAGCAGTGTCCGAATAATCGACGACGCCCGAGGGATTGTGCGGTTGCTGTTGGACGCTGCCGGCTCTGCTCAGTTTGGCGCGAACGTTATTGTCAGCGGAGGTAACGTCTACATCAGGGCTGGCGCTGCCGGAGGAAACTCTCACCTTTGGTTCAATGAGTCTGGTAGCACCGCCACGCGCGGGGTTATCTATTGTGAGCCATCAGGCAACATCAATTTCTCAGCTGGTTATGGGCAGTCTGGCGCAGGCCCGATAGTAACGATTACCAAGGCTGGCGTTCTTGTGACCGCCGCCGGCATCACGCTCGGCACTGGCAGGTCGATCAGCTCTACGGGAGACATTACTTCTAGCTTGTATACGGGTGGAAGCCTAAGCGCACAGCTAACAGTGATGGGTACGCAGATTTCTTCGAAGCTGGATTCATCGGTAGCCGACTTCGCAATCATCTATCCCAATGGTGGTACTGCCGCCGCGCCGGGGAACATCGTTACGGCGTCGAGATTCACGTCCGACAACCCGTTTCCAGGTTTCCATGTGATCACGGTGCTGGAAATTCTCATTGGTGGTATTTGGTCAGAGCCAAGGCTTGACGGCAACGCGGGCACCGGCGGCGCATCCTACGGCGCTTATGCACAGCAGATCCTGCCGACAGACAAGATCATCTGCCAGGCTGGTGCGAGCGGGGTTGCATTGCCCAGTGCTTCAGCAGGTGGTGGTCACGGTTATAGCGGCGCAGTGCTGACCACCGCGCCAGTGCGAGTAAAGGTCTGGAAACTTAAGGGGACCATCTGATGATCCGATTTTATGCAGTGGTGGGCTCGAACTTCTTCGAGGGTGACGAGACAGACAAAGGCCCCGACGAAGGCTGGATCGAGATGGAAGGGGAGCGGCCACAAGGCGATAACAGCATGGACTACACGGCGCAAGCCGATGGCACCTGGGCAATTACCCAAGAGACGCTGATCGCTAAGCTGAGCGTGGTGGAAAATGCTTGGCGTGAAGAACAAATGCCGATCGCCCAGCAGACGGTTACAGCAATCGACTTTGGCGAGGAAGGCATCCTTGGCTCCATAGAAGACTGGAAGCTGTACTGGCGCGCCCTGCGCAAGTGGACAGTGGATAATCCCGACTTCCCCGACATGAGCAAGCGACCAGTTCAGCCAGCCTGAACCGGTAAAGAACACACCAGCCGCCTTGAGCGGTTTTTTTTCGTCTGGAGAAAAGTATGCCGAATGCCGAAACCCGCGGGGTGCGCAACCGAAACCCCGGCAACATCGACTACAACCCGGCCAATCAATGGCAGGGCCAGCTCAAGCCAGATCCTGCCGTCGAGAAGCGCTTTGCTCGGTTCGATACGGCGGAGAACGGCATCCGTGCCCTGGGAAAATTGCTGCTGACCTACCAGCGCAAGCACGGCTTGAAGACGGTGAAGGCGATCATAAGCCGGTGGGCGCCGTCGGTGGAGAACGACACCGACGCCTACGTGCGCGCCGTCGAGGCGAACACCGGCACCCGGCCAGGTGCTGAGGTTGACCTGACCCGGCCGGCGGTGATGGCTGGCTTCGTAAAGGCGATCATTCATCATGAGAATGCTGGGTATGCCTACCCAGTGGCGGTGCTGGCCGAAGGCGTGCGGCGGGCGCTGGCATGACGCCCGGTCAAATCCTGGTCGCGATACTGCTGGCGATGGCCGTCACTGCCGGCGGCACCTGGCAAGTGCAGGACTGGCGGATGGGCAAGAAGCTTTCTGAGGAATTGGCAGAGCAGGGCGCCGAACACCAGAAAGCCCTTGATGCCATCACCAGCGAGGCATGGCGCCAGCAGAATGCCGAGCAAGATAAGCGCTTGGCCACTGAGCAGAGAGCGAGCGCTGCCGACCAACAACACTCCCTGGAGCTTTCCAATGAACAACGCAAGCAAGCTGCTTTGCGCGATCGCCTTGCCACTGCTGATGTGCGCCTGTCAGTCCTTCTCGACGCAACGGATTCAGCCAGTGGCTGCAGCGTGCCTGCCACCCCCGGCGCCCTCGGCGTGGTTCATGCAGCCCGTCGAGCCCAACTTGACCCAGCGCATGCTCAACGAATTATCGCCATCACCGATGCCGGTGACCAAGGACTGATCGAGCTCCGGGCGTGCCAAGCGTACGTCAGGGCTGTAGCCCCCTGAGTGCGTCCGATTCTAGCAATGGGCTATCCTTGACCTTTTTAGAAAAGGGGAGCCAGCATGGAAGGCATGACACTCAGCCCAAAGATCGAGCGCGAGGCCGACAAGCTGCTGGCGCAGATCGCCAGGGCAGACTCTATGATCGTTGCGGCGAAGGCTGGCGCTAGGGCAGAGGGCTTCGTGCTGGGTCTGGAGTCGGCGCGCGCTTTGACCGAGGCGACTATTGACCGGCTATACGTGATATTCGACTCAGCAACCGAGCAACGCCTCAAGGCGCTTGCCGAATAGGCTCTGATGCTGACGCTTCCTTCAGGTCGCGCAGTTCTCCAAGCAATCGCTGGTTCTCCCTGAGCAGGTCGTCGCGCTGACCGGTAATCAGATCGATGGGCCGAAAGCTCAGATTTTCAGATGCTTCATTGCTCATGGCTGATATGCGATCAAGCGCCTCTTTCAGCGCCATCTCTGCCGAAGCCTTTTCGGTAGCCAACAAGTCATTCATCTGGACCAGGCCGGCCACATTGGCCCGTGCTTTGCGAAGCATCGCTTCGGTCTGGATGAGTTCGTCCTCCAGAAGCGCGCATTGGTGCTGGTACATTTCGAGTGGCGTGGGGCACCCGAGCCAGTCATCGGTATCCATGTCAACGTTCATGTTTCGAAACTCAAATACTGTATGTGCGTACAGTAATCGAGGTAATGCTTATTTGGGAGTGGTGTTCGTCGGCAGGACGCCGGGGCGGTATTTGCACTGGGAAAATCTTCCCCAATACGCAACCGTTTGGACCAATGTTTATTGGGTTTAGAAGAGTCGCAAAAGAGGGTGTTTTTATAGGGTGTTTTCAGGCTCAAGGCCTTGATATTAAAGGCCTTGAGCGTTTTTTATGCGGCATCCCAGGCTTTGATGCCGAAAAGGTGCAACGTTTTGCTTGAAGCGGTCAAGGAATTGCCCCCCTTTGGACCAAGTAGAAACGAAAGGTCACGGATTATGCCATGACCAGCGCGTTTGGGTGCCGCTCGTCAGCGCTGTGCGACTTTTGTGCAAAAGCCAGCGAGTAACATAGCCGGGTAATATGGCACTTCAACGGCCAGTTGTTGCCTGATGTGTGTCGTTGCAAGTCGATTGTCCGGGAAAACCGCGTTATGCAAACCGCCTACACCGTTCTTATCCTGCTGATGCTGGTCAGCGTTTCGCGTCTGGTCGGGCGTGTCATTCCTCTGCCGTTGCCATTGGTACAGATTGCCGCCGGTGCCTTGCTGGCCTGGCCGACGCTGGGGCTGCATGTGGCGCTGGACCCGGAGTTGTTCCTGTTTCTGTTCTTGCCGCCGTTGCTGTTCTCCGATGGCTGGCGTATGCCCAAGCGAGAGTTGTGGCGCCTGCGCGGGCCGATCCTGACACTGGCCGTGGGCTTGGTGCTGTTTACCGTGGTGGGCGCCGGTTACTTCATCCATTGGATTTTGCCGACGATCCCGCTGCCGGTGGCCTTCGCCCTGGCGGCCGTGTTGTCGCCGACGGATGCCGTGGCGGTGTCGGCCATTTCCCAGAATCGCTTGCCCACGCCGCTGATGCACATGCTCCAGGGCGAGGCCTTGATGAATGATGCCTCGGGCCTGGTGACCTTCAAGTTCGCCCTGGCGGCGGCGTTGACCGGGGTGTTTTCCCTGGCGGATGCCAGCCTCACATTCGTCTTGGTGGCTGTCGGTGGTCTGGCGGTCGGCGTGGCCCTGAGTTGGCTGGTCGGCCGGTTGCGCGCGTGGATGATCGCCCGGGGCTGGGACGACCCGGCAACTCACGTGGTGTTCATGTTGCTGCTGCCGTTTGCGGCCTATGTGCTGGCCGAACGGCTGGGGGCTTCGGGCATTTTGTCGGCGGTGGCGGCGGGCATGATGCAGAGCTGGCTCGACCTGCTGCCGCGCCAGACCAGCACGCGGCTGCTCAATCGCAGCGTGTGGTCGTTGCTGGAGTTCGCCTTCAATGGGTTGATCTTCCTGCTGCTGGGCCTGCAACTGCCGGACATCATCAAGGCGGTGGTCAGCCATGAGCCGACACTGTGGCCGACCCTGTTTTATCGCTGCCTGGATGTAGTCGCGATCTTCCTGGTGCTGGTGGTGCTGCGCTTTATCTGGGTGCAGAGCATCTGGCGGCTGTCGGGTTTGCTGCGCAGGCTACGTGGGAAAAGCGAACTGACGCTGGTACCGACCGCCCGGTCCTGCTGGCTGTTGACGGTCGGTGGGGTGCGCGGTGCGGTGACGCTGGCGGGTGTGATGTCGGTGCCGTTGCTGCTGGCGCCAGGGCAGGATTTTCCCGAACGTGACTTGCTGATCTTCATCGCGGCGGGCGTGATTCTGTTGTCGCTGATTGCCGCCTGTATCGCCTTGCCGCTGTTGTTGCGCGGTATCGAAAAGAGTCCCGACGAAAAGCGCCACAACGAGGTGCGCGAAGCCTGGAAGAAGACTGCCGTCGCGGCCATCCATGCGCTTGAAGCGGATGAGCCCGCAGAAGCCGAAACCCCGGACGCCGCGCAGGCGGCGCTTGCCACAGAGCTCAAGGCACGGCTGATGTCGGAATATCGCCATCAATTGGACGTGTTCAACGACTCCGCCGAAGCCCAGGCGCTTGCACGGCAGATGGACCTGCTGGAGCGCAAACTGCGGCTCAAGGCCCTGCGGGCGCAGCGCTTGGAGTTGTACAGCCTGAGCCGTCACCACCAGATTGGTGATGACGTGCTGCGTGAGGTGCTGGCGGAGTTGGATATGAGTGAGGCGAATCTGGGGCAGGTGAAGTGACCCTGATCGCGCCTTAGAGGCGACGTTGAATAAACTCGCGAATCCGCTCAGCCGCTTCCACACACTCCGCCAACGGCGCAACCAACGCCATGCGCACACGACCGGCGCCAGGGTTGAAGCCATCCACTTCCCGCGACAGGTACGAACCCGGCACGACGGTCACATGTTCTTCCACGAACAGGTCGCGGCAGAAGGCAGCGTCGTCGCCATTCACATTCGGCCACAAATAGAAGCCGCCATCTGGGCTCTCTACGTCCAGTACCGGCTTGAGAATCGCCAGTACTGCGTCGAATTTCTCGCGATACAAGTCACGATTGGCCAGCACGTGGGCTTCGTCCTGCCAGGCCGCAATGCTGGCCAGTTGCGTTTGTACCGGCATCGCACAGCCATGGTAGGTGCGGTACAGCAGGAAGGCCTTGAGGATGTCCGCGTCGCCGGCCACAAAACCAGAACGCAGGCCCGGTAGGTTGGAGCGCTTGGACAGGCTGTGGAACACGACGCAGCGCTTGAAGTCCTGGCGGCCCAGTTCGACGCACGCGCTCAACAGCCCAGGCGGCGGGGTTTGTTCGTCGAAGTACAGTTCGCTATAGCACTCGTCGGCGGCGATGACGAAGTCGTATTCGTCGGCCAGGGCGATGAGTTTTTTCAGGGTCTCGACCGGGATCAGCGCACCGGTAGGGTTGCCGGGCGAGCACAGGAACAGGATCTGGCAGCGCTTCCAGATGTCCGGCGTCACGGCGTCGAAGTCCGGGTTGAAGCCATTGGTGTCCAGGCATGGCAGGTAGTGCGGCTTGGCCCCGGCCAGGAACGCGGCGCCTTCGTAGATCTGGTAGAACGGGTTCGGGCTGACCACCAGTGCGTCGTCGCCACGGTTGACCACGGTCTGGGTGAAGGCGAACAGCGCTTCGCGGGTGCCATTGACCGGCAAGATGTTGCGCGCCGGGTCGAGCCAGCCCTTGGGCACGTTGAAGCGACGCTCGCACCAGGCACCGATGGCTTCGCGCAGGGCCGGAATGCCCAGGGTGGTCGGGTACACGGCCATCTGGTCGAGGTTGTTGCTCAATGCTTCAGCCACGAAGGTGGGCGATTTATGTTTCGGTTCGCCGATGGACAGCGCGATCGGGGGCTTGTCGGGGTTCGGCGTGACGCTGCCCAGCAGGGCGCGCAGTTTCTCGAACGGGTAGGGCTGGAGCTGGTTCAGGGCGTTGTTCATGTAAGCCTCTATGACGGTGTACACAGACCGTGTAGGAGCTGGCTTGCCAGCGATGGCATCGCGTCGGTGTACCTGATACACCAAGGTGTTCGCATCGCCGGCAAGCCGGCTCCTACAAAGGGCGTGTTTACAAAGTTAAAAATTCATATGGTCAGGCGTGTCAGCTCGACGCCGGGTTCCTGGGTGACGCTTAGCTGCTGGACGATGGCTTCCTGCAGGCGCAGGCACAGTTCCGGGTCGGACAACGGCTGGTTGTCGGCATCGGTAATGAAGAACACGTCTTCCACGCGCTCGCCGAGGGTCGCAATCTTGGCGTTCTGCAATGACAGGTCGAACTCCAGGAAAATCCCGCCGATGCGTGCCAGCAGGCCCGGACGATCCGGAGCGCTGAGTTCCAGCACCGTCACCGGGCGCTGGGCGTCATTGGAAATGGTCACCTGTGGCGCAAACGCAAAGTGCTTGAGTTGGCGCGGTACCCGACGCTGGATGATGGTCGGGTAGTCGTCAGGGTTGCGCAGGGCCTCGGTCAGGCCTTCGCGGATCTTTTTCACCCGTGCCGGGTTGTCGCCAATCGAGTCGCCATCGGTGTCGAGCACGATATAGGTGTCGAGGGTGAACTGGCTGCTGGAGGTGATGACGCGGGCGTCATGGATGTTCAGGTTGAGCTGGTCCATGGCCGCCACGGTCACGGCGAAGAAGTCGTGCTGGTCCGGCGCGTAGATGAAGATCTGCGTGCCGCCTTCGAATTCGCGCTGGGTGGTTTCCTTGATCAGCACCAGCGGGCCGCCATCGGCGGGCTGTTGCAGGATTGCGTCAGTGTGCCAGGCGACATCGCCGGCGGTGTGGCGCAGGAAGTAATCGTCACCCAGTTGCGACCACAACTGTTCCACGTCGTCCGGATCGTTGCCGCCGCGCACCAGAATGTCCAAGGCCGCGCTTTGGGTGCGGCGGATCTGCTCTTCGCGGTCCACCGGGTTCTCCAGGCCGCGGCGCAAGGCGCGCTTGGTCTCGGTGTAGAGCTGGCGCAACAGGCTGGCGCGCCAGGAGTTCCACAGTGTCGGGTTGGTAGCGTTGATGTCGGAGACGGTCAGCACGTACAGATAGTCGAGGCGGGTTTCATCGCTGACGATCTGCGCAAAGTCGTGGATCACCTGCGGGTCGGACAAGTCCTTGCGCTGGGCGGTGGTCGACATCACCAGATGGTTCTGCACCAGCCAGACGATCAGGCGGCTGTCCCAAACGGGCAACTGATGACGCTGGCAGAAGGCTTCGGCGTCAACCGCACCGACCTCGGAGTGGTCCCCATGCCGGCCCTTGCCGATGTCGTGGTACAGGCCGGCCAGGTAGATCAGCTCGGGCTTGGGCAGTTTGGCCATGAGTTTGCTGGCTAGCGGGAATTTCTCTGACACTTGCGTGTACTGAAGCTTACGCAGGTGCTTGATCAGGTTCAGGGTGTGGGCGTCCACGGTATAGATGTGGAACAGGTCGTGCTGCATCTGACCGACGATAAAACCGAACTCCGGCAGATAACGCCCGAGGATGCCGTAACGGTTCATGCGCCGCAGGTTGCGGTGGATGCCGATCTTGCACTTGAACAGCTCGATGAACAGGCTGGTGTTGCGGATATCGTTACGGAAATCGTCGTCGATCAGGTGACGGTTCTCCCGCAGCAAGCGGATGGTGTCGGCGCGCACGCCTTTGATTTCCGGCTGCTGGGCCATCAGCACGAAGATTTCCAGCATGGCGAACGGCGTGCGGCGGAACACGTTGTCGTTGCGCGCCTCGATATAGCCGTCATGCAACTGGAAGCGCGCGTTGATCGGCTGCGGCGGCGCTTCGTCTTCGGGGGCCAGGATCACCTCTTCGAAGTGCTGGATGATCAGGTCGCTGAGCTGGGCAATGCTCATGACCACCCGGTAGTACTGCTGCATGAAGCTTTCGATGCTGGTCTTCGCGTCCTCGCCTTCAAAACCCAGCAGGGTGGCGATGGAACGCTGGTGGTCGAACAGCAGGCGGTCTTCGGAGCGCCCGGCGAGCATGTGCAGGGCGTAGCGCACTTTCCACAGGAATTCCTGGGACGAGGCCAGCAAGGCGTTTTCGCTCTCCACCAGGAAACCCTCGCCGGCCAGGGCGCGCAGGTTCAGGGTGCCGTACTGGCGACGGGCAACCCACAAAATCGTCTGGATGTCGCGCAGCCCGCCGGGCGAGCCTTTGACGTTGGGTTCCAGGTTGTATTCGGTGTCGTTGTACTTGTGGTGCCGGGCCTTTTGCTCGGCACGCTTGGCCAGGAAGAAGTCCTTGCTCGGCCACATGTGTGCGGTGCTGGTGACTTCGAGCATGCGCTGGCGCAGGCGCTCGGGGCCAGCGATGGTGCGGCTTTCCATCAGGTTGGTGATGACGGTGAGGTCGGCGCGGGCCTCTTCGGCGCATTCGTCGACCGAGCGCACGCTTTGGCCGACTTCCAGGCCGATGTCCCACAGCAGCGTCAGAAAACGCTCGATGGAATCGCGAAAGATCTCATGATCTGCACTGTCCAGCAGGATCAGCAGGTCGATGTCGGAATAGGGGTGCAACTCGCCACGCCCGTAGCCGCCGACCGCCACCAGGGCAATGTCGGCGTCTTCGCTCCAACTGAACTGTTCCCAGGCCTTTTGCAGGATGTTATCGACGAACCAGGCGCGGTCCTCGATCAGCCGGCGGATGTCCCGGCCACTGCGAAAGCGCTCGTCGAGCACTTCACGGGCCTGGCGGATAGCCTTCTTGAACGCGGCAATTGGGCTCGCTTTCAGGGCCAGTTCGGCCTGGAACTGGCCACGGTCGAAGAGTTCGGGATCCACCTGGGGCATCGATCGGCTTTCCTTTCTATCTAACAGTCAGTCACAACACAGTGGGGGAAAACCTGGGTGATCCTTACGCGGAAACGCGGGGGATCGTGTCGTCCGCACGCAGCGTGAAGATCTCGTAGCCGGTTTCGGTGACCAGCAGGGTGTGTTCCCACTGGGCCGAGAGCTTGCGATCCTTGGTGATAGCGGTCCAGCCGTCGCCCAGCACCTTGGTGTCGGCCTTGCCCTGGTTGATCATCGGCTCGATGGTGAAGGTCATGCCTGCTTTGAGTTCCATGCCGGTGCCTGCGCGGCCGTAGTGCAGGATCTGCGGCTCTTCGTGGAATACGGTACCGATACCGTGACCGCAGAATTCGCGCACCACCGAGAAACCATTCTTTTCAGCGTGCTTCTGGATCACTTCACCGATGTCCCCCAGGCGGCAGCCGGGTTTCACGATCTCGATGGCCTTGTACATGCATTCCTGGGTGACTTGGGACAGGCGCTCGGCCCAGACCGGCACATTGCCGACGTGGAACATGCGGCTGGTGTCGCCGAAGTAGCGGTCCTTGATCACGGTAACGTCGATGTTCAGGGTGTCGCCGTCCTTCAACGGTTTGTCACCTGGAATCCCGTGGCAGACTACGTGGTTGACCGAAGTGCAGATCGACTTGGGGAAGCCCTTGTAGTTCAGCGGGGCAGGGATGGCACCCTGTACATTGACTATATAGTCGTGGCAGATCTGGTTCAGGGTTTCGGTGGTGACGCCGGGCTTGACGTGTTCGGCAATCATTTCCAGCACGTCGGCAGCCAGTTTGCCGGCGATGCGCATGCCAGCGATGTCTTCGGCGGTTTTCAAGCTAACGGTCATACAGGCTCTCTCTAGCGCGATGCGCTGAAATCAATACGGTTTACGGGCGTGCGACAAAAGGTTGCAAAATTCGCACAAGCCACAGAAAACGCGATTCTAACAGACGATGGCCTCAAATCATGAGCCTCTGATGATCGCTTCTCTCTATAAGGTAGGGCTATATCAGGTCTATTCAAGGGGTTACACGAAAGCGCGCTGCGGCAAGTGTGATTGCGTATTCCGTTTTTGCCGATGCTGTGGTATAAAATGCGCCGCTTTCCGGGGATGCCCCGCAGAGCTTAAATCCACACACGTGTCGACACGATGACCTGGGTGCCGGAGGCCTTGATGCCGCTGGTTGGTCATTGGGATACGTGGAGGCCAAACCCGACTTATTAAGGAACTATCATGTCCCAAGTCAATATGCGCGATATGCTGAAGGCCGGTGTGCACTTCGGTCACCAGACCCGTTACTGGAACCCGAAAATGGGTAAATACATTTTCGGCGCGCGTAACAAGATCCACATCATCAACCTTGAAAAAACCCTGCCAATGTTCAACGAAGCTCTGACTTTCGTAGAGCGTCTGGCCCAGGGCAAAAACAAGATTCTGTTCGTCGGCACCAAGCGTTCCGCTGGCAAGATCGTTGCTGAAGAAGCAGCACGTTGCGGTTCGCCGTACGTCGATCATCGCTGGTTGGGCGGCATGCTGACCAACTTCAAAACCATCCGTGCTTCCATCAAGCGTCTGCGTGACCTTGAAGTACAAGCCGAAGACGGTACTTTCGCCAAGCTGACCAAGAAAGAAGCGCTGATGCGCTCCCGTGACCTGGAAAAGCTCGATCGTTCCCTGGGTGGTATCAAGGACATGGGCGGTCTGCCTGACGCACTGTTCGTTATCGACGTTGATCACGAGCGCATCGCGATCACCGAAGCCAACAAGCTGGGCATCCCGGTTATCGGCGTAGTCGATACCAACAGCAGCCCGGAAGGCGTTGACTACATCATCCCAGGCAACGATGACGCAATCCGCGCTATCCAGCTGTACATGGGTTCGATGGCTGACGCTGTAATCCGTGGTCGCAACCACGTTGCTGGTGGTACCGAGCAGTTCGTTGAAGAAGCTCCGGTAGCTGCCGCTGAGTAATTGACGCCCTGGCGTTGACTCAGTAAGCAAAAAGGGGGCTTGGCCCCCTTTTTGCCACCTCGAAAACCGTTTGTCGGCGCCCACTTGTGGCAGCGCAACCTAGCGACTGTAACGTGCAGCGGCCTACAACGGAGATTCGGGAAGAATTGATCGCCCGTTTGATCGGGTGGAATGGTTGAAAACCTATCCAAGAGGATTTTGAAATGGCAGAGATTACTGCAGCGTTGGTTAAAGAACTGCGTGAGCGTACTGGCGAAGGCATGATGGATTGCAAAAAGGCCTTGACCAAGGCCGGCGGCGACATCGAAAAAGCCATCGACGACATGCGTGCCTCGGGCGCCATCAAGGCCGCCAAGAAAGCTGGCAACGTCGCTGCTGAAGGCGCTATCGCTCTGGTTGAAGACGGTAAAGCTGCCGTTCTGCTGGAAGTGAACTCGCAGACCGACTTCCTGGCCCTGCAAGACGACTTCAAGGCATTCGTTGCTGCCAGCGTCAAGAAAGCATTCGACGAGAAGCTGACCACCGTTGAGCCTCTGATCGAAGCGCAAGAAGCTGATCGCCTGGTATTGGTCGGCAAGGTTGGCGAAAACGTCAACATCCGTCGCCTGACTCGCGTTGAAGGTGATGTGGTTGGTGGTTACCTGCACGGCAACAAGATCGGTGTAGCGGTTGTTCTGAAAGGCGGCGACGTTGAGCTGGCCAAAGACATCGCTATGCACGTTGCTGCAAGCAACCCTGAATTCCTGCTGCCTTCGGAAGTTTCCGAAGAAGCCATCGAGCGCGAAAAAGCTGTGTTCCTGAGCCTGAACGCCGACAAGATCGCCGGCAAGCCAGAAAACATCGTTGAAAACATGATCAAAGGCCGTATCAGCAAGTTCCTGGCTGAAGCGAGCCTGGTTGAGCAGGCGTTCGTCAAGAACCCTGAAGTCAAGGTTGGCGAACTGGCCAAGAAAGCCGGTGCTGAAATCGTTTCCTTCACTTACTACAAAGTAGGCGAAGGCATTGAGAAGCCGGTCGACAACTTCGCTGAAGAAGTTGCTGCCCAGCTGGCTGCCGCCAAGCAATAAGACAGTTTTTAACTGTCGCCCAAAAGAGGCTGCCCGCTCACGCGCGCAGCCTCTTTTCAAATGGGAAGGCCGATTTTAATTGGCTTCCCTTCGGAACTGGCTTACAAAGCCGTGTTCCGATGGCGCTGTAGCAGCGTCCAGCTAGAGTGAACGCAAGCCGTAAAACGGCTCGCCAAGATTTTTTAAAAAATACGCCGCAGGAGAGATTCGCAATGGCTCAGCAGGGCAGTGGTTATCAGGCTCGCTATAAACGCATTCTACTCAAGCTTAGCGGCGAGGCCCTGATGGGCTCGGAAGAGTTCGGGATCGATCCCAAAGTACTCGACCGCATGGCGCTGGAAGTCGGCCAACTGGTCGGCATCGGCGTACAGGTCGGCCTGGTAATCGGTGGCGGCAACCTGTTCCGCGGTGCGGCGCTGAGTGCTGCTGGTATGGACCGTGTTACCGGCGACCACATGGGCATGCTGGCCACTGTGATGAATGCTCTGGCAATGCGTGACGCCCTGGAGCGTGCCAACATCTCGGCTATCGTGATGTCGGCTATTTCCATGGTTGGCGTGACCGATCACTATGACCGCCGCAAAGCCATGCGCCACCTGAACGCCAAGGAAGTGGTGATCTTCGCCGCCGGCACGGGCAACCCGTTCTTCACCACCGACTCCGCAGCCTGCCTGCGCGCCATCGAAATCGATGCTGACGTTGTGCTGAAGGCAACCAAGGTGGATGGTGTATACACTGCCGATCCATTCAAAGACCCGCATGCCGAGAAGTTCGATCATCTGACCTACGATGAAGTACTGGATCGCAAGCTGGGCGTGATGGACCTGACGGCTATTTGCCTGTGCCGCGACCACAAGATGCCGCTGCGCGTATTTAACATGAACAAGCCCGGCGCCCTGCTGAATATCGTACACGGCGGCGCAGAAGGGACTCTGATCGAGGAAGGCCAACAATGATCAACGAAATCAAGAAAGACGCCCAGGCGCGTATGCAGAAATCCCTGGAATCTCTGAGCCACGCATTCGGCCAGATCCGTACCGGCAAGGCGCACCCAAGCATCCTGGGCAGTGTGATGGTGCCTTACTACGGTTCCGATACCCCGATCAGCAGCGTCGCCAATATCACTGTTAAAGACTCGCGCACCCTGCAAGTCGTCGCGTTCGAGCGCAACATGCTGGGTGCTGTCGACAAGGCCATCCAGAGCGCCGGTTTGAACCTCAACCCGACCAATCTGGGTGAGTTGTTGCTGATTTCCATGCCGGCCCTGACCGAAGAAACCCGCAAGGGCTTCACCAAGCAGGCGCGCAGCGCAGCCGAAGACGCCCGTGTTGCTGTGCGCAACATCCGTCGTGATGCCTTGGGTGACTTGAAGAAACTGGTCAAGGACAAGGAGATCAGTGAAGACGAAGAGCGTCGTGCCACCGCCGATATCGACAAGCTGACCAAGGATGCCGAGGCCCAAATCACCAAGGCCACCGAAGAAAAAGAAAAGGACCTGATGGCCGTATAAGGGGTCAGGACGCCTTCATGGAAAAGACCAAGCAGACTGTACCCTCTGTGGTGCCGCGCCATGTCGCGATCATCATGGATGGGAATAATCGCTGGGCGAAGAAGCGCTTTATGCCGGGTGTTGCCGGGCATAAAGCGGGTGTCGATGCGGTTCGGGCTGTGATCGAGGTGTGCGCCGAGGCCAAGGTCGAGGTGTTGACCTTGTTCGCCTTCTCCAGTGAGAACTGGCAGCGGCCCGCCGACGAAGTCAGCGCCTTGATGGACCTGTTCTTCAAGGCCTTGCGTCGTGAAGCCAAGCGCCTCAACGACAACAACATCAGCCTGCGCATCATCGGCGATCGCTCGCGCTTTCATCCCGAACTGCAAGCCGCCATGCGCGAAGCCGAGGCCATTACGGCCGGGGCCAATCGATTTGTGCTGCAGATCGCTGCCAACTACGGTGGCCAGTGGGATATCGCCCAGGCTGCACAGCGTCTGGCGCGTGAGGTGCAGGCCGGTCATCTTCGGCCCGACGACATCACCCCCGAACTGTTGCAAACCTGCCTGGTGACCGGCGACCTGCCGCTGCCAGACCTGTGCATCCGTACCGGTGGTGAGCACCGCATCAGCAATTTCTTGCTGTGGCAGCTGGCGTACACCGAGCTGTACTTCTCCGACCTGTTCTGGCCGGACTTCAAACACGATGCCATGCGTAACGCGCTGGCCGATTTCGCTTCCCGTCAGCGTCGCTTCGGTAAAACGAGCGAGCAGATCGAAGCTGGAGCCCGGGTTTAAATGCTTAAACAACGAATCATCACAGCACTGATCCTGTTGCCGATCGCCTTGTGTGGGTTTTTCCTGCTCGACGGTTCCGCCTTTGCGCTGTTTATCGGCCTAGTGGTCACCCTGGGTGCCTGGGAATGGGCGCGCCTGGCGGGTTTCAGCGCGCAATTGCCGCGCGTTGTGTATGCCGCTGTCGTCGCTGCCTTGGCGTTCCTCCTGTACATCCTGCCGGACATAGCGCCCTGGGTGTTGGGGGCGGCGGTGCTGTGGTGGGCGCTGGCGACATTCCTGGTGTTGACCTATCCGGGCACCAGCAGCAAGTGGTCCAGTGTGGCCTGCAAACTGGTGATCGGTTTGTTGATCCTGCTACCGGCCTGGCAAGGGCTGGTGGAGATCAAGCGTTATCCAATGGGTAACTGGCTGATCCTGGCGGTTATGGTGCTGGTCTGGGGCGCAGATATCGGCGCGTACTTTTCCGGTCGGGCCTTCGGCAAGCGCAAGTTGGCGCCGGCGGTCAGTCCAGGCAAGAGCTGGGAGGGCGTGTATGGCGGCCTGGCGTTGACCCTGGTGATCACGCTGGTCGTCGGTGTAGTGCGTGACTGGTCGGTGAAGGAAATTTTCCTGGCACTGCTGGCCACTGCCATTGTCGTGTTCATCTCGGTCGTAGGTGATCTCACTGAAAGCATGTTCAAGCGTCAGGCCGGGATCAAGGACAGCAGCAACCTGCTGCCGGGTCATGGCGGTGTGCTGGACCGTATCGACAGCCTGACCGCGGCCATCCCGATCTTTGCCGTACTGTTGTGGATGACCGCTTCGTGAGCCGCCTGCAGCAAGTCACCGTGCTCGGTGCAACCGGCTCGGTGGGGTTGAGCACCCTGGACGTGATAGCTCGTCATCCAGATCGCTACCAAGTCTTTGCCCTGACCGGTTTTACCCGCCTGAGCGAACTGCTGGCGTTGTGCGTGCGTCACGCGCCGCGCTTTGCCGTGGTGCCTGAGGCCGCTGCGGCCCGGAGCCTGCAGGATGATCTGCGGGCTGCCGGGCTTGCCACTCAAGTGCTGGTGGGGGAGGAGGGGCTGTGCCAGGTCTCGGCCGATGCTGAAATGGATACCGTGGTCGCCGCTATTGTCGGCGCTGCGGGCCTGCGTCCAACTTTGGCTGCCGTGGATGCTGGCAAGAAGATCCTGCTGGCCAATAAAGAAGCATTGGTCATGTCTGGTGCGCTCTTCATGCAGGCGGTACGCAAAAGCGGGGCCGTGCTGCTGCCACTCGATAGCGAGCACAACGCAATCTTCCAGTGCATGCCTGGCGACTATGCTCGCGGCTTGAGCCAGGTGGGCGTACGCCGGATCCTGCTGACCGCCTCTGGTGGTCCGTTCCGACAGACACCGCTGGCTGAGTTGGAGCACGTATCGCCCGACCAGGCGTGCGCTCATCCGAACTGGTCCATGGGGCGCAAGATCTCCGTGGATTCGGCGAGCATGATGAACAAAGGCTTGGAGCTGATCGAGGCGTGCTGGTTGTTCGATGCGCGCCCGGATCAGGTCGAGGTGGTGATTCACCCACAAAGTGTGATTCATTCTCTCGTTGATTATGTGGATGGCTCGGTCCTGGCGCAGTTGGGCAACCCAGATATGCGCACGCCGATTGCCAATGCCCTGGCCTGGCCAGAGCGGATCGACTCGGGCGTAGCGCCTTTGGACCTGTTTGCCGTGGCCCGTCTGGACTTCGAGGCGCCGGACGAGCAGCGCTTCCCCTGCCTGCGACTGGCGCGACAAGCGGCTGAAGCGGGTAACAGTGCACCGGCAATGCTGAATGCGGCCAACGAAGTGGCTGTGGCAGCGTTTCTCGAGCGGCGCATCCGCTTTCCGCAGATCGCGAGTATTATCGAGGACGTCCTTGAGCTTGAGCCTATCGTGGCGGTGAATGATCTGGCGGCAGTGTTCGAGGCAGATACCAAGGCCCGAGCCTTGGCAGAACAATGGTTGAACCGCAACGCGCGTTAGCCTGATCTTCAGGCACTGGATTGGAATGCGGAGAAATTAGATGAGTGCGCTTTACATGATTGTCGGCACCCTGGTTGCTCTGGGTGTGCTGGTTACCTTCCACGAATTCGGCCACTTCTGGGTGGCGCGTCGTTGCGGCGTCAAGGTACTGCGTTTTTCTGTCGGTTTCGGCATGCCGCTGGTGCGCTGGCACGACCGTCGTGGCACCGAGTTCGTGATTGCGGCCATCCCGCTGGGTGGCTACGTCAAGATGCTCGACGAGCGCGAAGGTGAAGTGCCTGCAGATCAGTTGGACCAATCGTTCAACCGCAAGACCGTTCGTCAGCGCATTGCCATCGTCGCCGCCGGCCCGATCGCCAACTTCCTGTTGGCGATGGTGTTCTTCTGGGTCTTGGCAATGTTGGGCAGCCAGCAGGTGCGTCCGGTGATCGGTGCGGTCGAGCCAGACAGTATCGCCGCCAAGGCTGGATTGGTTGCCGGGCAGGAAATTGTATCTATTGATGGCGAACCCACCACGGGATGGGGTGCGGTCAATTTGCAGTTGGTGCGTCGCCTCGGTGAAAGCGGCATCGTCAATGTGGTGGTGCGCGAGCAGGATTCCACCAGCGAAACTCCGCGTGAGCTGGCCCTTGACCACTGGCTCAAGGGCGCTGATGAGCCCGATCCGATCAAGTCCCTGGGTATACGCCCGTGGCGCCCGGCCTTGCCGCCGGTACTCGCTGAGCTCGACCCGAAAGGTCCGGCCCAGGCTGCTGGCCTGAAAACCGGTGATCGCCTGTTGGCCCTTGATGGGCAGGCGCTGGGCGACTGGCAGCAGGTGGTCGATCTGGTTCGTGTACGTCCTGATACTAAGATTGTGCTGAAAGTTGAGCGCGACGGTGCTCAAATCGACGTCCCGGTGACCTTGTCGGTTCGTGGGGAAGCCAAGGCCGCTGGGGGGTACCTCGGTGCCGGGGTCAAGGCTGTCGACTGGCCACCATCGATGGTGCGCGAGGTGAGCTACGGGCCGTTGGCTGCGATTGGCGAAGGTGCAAAACGCACTTGGACCATGAGTGTGCTGACCCTCGAATCCCTCAAGAAAATGTTGTTCGGCGAGCTCTCGGTAAAAAACTTGAGTGGACCGATAACCATTGCTAAAGTGGCGGGCGCTTCTGCCCAGTCGGGTGTCGCGGATTTCCTGAATTTCCTGGCTTATCTGAGTATTAGCCTGGGTGTTCTGAATTTGCTGCCCATTCCTGTATTGGATGGGGGGCATCTGTTGTTTTATCTGGTCGAGTGGGTGCGTGGTCGCCCCTTGTCGGATCGGGTGCAGGGTTGGGGGATACAGATCGGTATCAGTTTGGTGGTCGGGGTGATGTTATTAGCCCTGGTCAACGATCTGGGTCGACTGTAACGCTTCGCTGAATTGCGAATCTGCCGCATTTTGCGGCAGTTTGTTTATTGCCAGTTGGAATAAGAAAGGACTTCATGAAACGTCTGCTGCTAACTGCGGTTCTCACCGTATTGATGATCGCCGAAGTTCACGCCGAGTCCTTCACCATCTCCGATATTCGCGTCAATGGCCTCCAGCGGGTTTCCGCGGGTAGCGTCTTTGGTGCCTTACCGTTGAACGTCGGTGAACAGGCTGATGACCGTCGCCTGGTGGAATCCACTCGTGCGCTGTTCAAAACCGGTTTCTTTCAAGACATCCAACTGGGTCGCGAAGGCAACGTCCTGGTCATCACCGTGGTCGAGCGACCTTCCGTCGCCAGTATCGAGATCGAAGGCAACAAGGCGATCTCTACTGAAGACCTGATGAAAGGTCTGAAACAATCCGGTCTGGCCGAAGGCGAGATCTTCCAGCGCGCCACCCTTGAAGGTGTGCGTAACGAACTGCAACGCCAGTACGTTGCCCAGGGGCGCTACTCCGCCACCGTGGAAACGGAAGTGGTGCCGCAACCGCGTAACCGTGTCGGCCTCAAGGTCAACATCAACGAAGGCACCGTGGCGGCGATCCAGCACATCAACGTGGTGGGCAACACCAAGTTCGCTGATGAAGACCTGATCGACCTGTTCGAACTCAAGACCACCAACTGGTTGTCGTTCTTCAAGAACGATGACAAGTATGCCCGTGAAAAGCTGTCTGGTGACCTGGAGCGCCTGCGTTCCTACTACCTGGACCGTGGCTATATCAACATGGATATCGCCTCGACCCAGGTGTCCATCACCCCGGACAAGAAGCACGTCTATATCACCGTCAACGTCAACGAAGGCGAGAAGTACAAGGTTCGTGACGTAAAACTGAGTGGCGACCTGAAAGTGCCTGAAGATCAGGTCAAGGCGCTGCTGCTGGTGCAGAAGGACCAAGTGTTCTCGCGCAAGCTGATGACCACTACTTCCGAACTGATCACCCGTCGACTGGGTAACGAAGGCTACACCTTCGCCAACGTCAACGGCGTGCCGACGCCCCATGATGATGACCACACCGTGGACATCACCTTCGTGGTCGATCCAGGCAAGCGTGCTTACGTAAACCGTATCAACTTCCGCGGCAACACCAAGTCTGCGGACGAAGTGCTGCGTCGCGAAATGCGTCAGATGGAAGGTGGCTGGGCGTCGACTTACCTGATCGACCAGTCCAAGACCCGTCTTGAGCGCCTGGGCTTCTTCAAGGAAGTCAACGTCGAAACCCCGGCCGTACCGGGTGTGGATGACCAGGTTGACGTGAACTACGCCGTGGAAGAACAAGCGTCGGGCTCGATCACTGCCAGCGTCGGCTTCGCACAGAGTGCCGGTCTGATCCTCGGTGGTTCGATTACCCAGAACAACTTCCTGGGTACCGGTAACCGTGTATCTATTGGCCTGACCCGAAGCGAATACCAGAGCCGATACAACTTCGGTTACACCGACCCCTACTGGACTGCTGATGGTGTGAGCCTGGGCTATAACGCCTTCTACCGCACCACCGACTACAAAGACCTCGACGTTGACGTTGCAAGCTATGCGATCGACAGCCTCGGCGCCGGTGTGAACATCGGTTACCCGATCAGCGAGACTTCGCGTCTGACGTTCGGCCTTACTGCACAACAGGATGAGATCAAGACTGGTGTGTACACCGTGGATGAGATCTTCGACTTTACCCGTCGCGAAGGTGACAAGTTCCTGAACTTCAAGGCGTCTGCCGGCTGGTCCGAGTCGACCCTGAACAAAGGTGTACTGGCAACCCGTGGTCATTCCCAGAGCCTGACCCTGGAAACCACCACGCCGGGCAGCGACCTGTCGTTCTTCAAGCTCGACTACCGTGGCCAGTTGTTCACGCCGTTGAGCGACAACTACACCATGCGCCTGCACACTGAACTGGGTTATGGCGATGGTTATGGTTCCACCAATGGTCTACCGTTCTACGAGAACTACTACGCGGGTGGCTTCAACTCCGTACGTGGTTTCAAAGACAGCACCTTGGGCCCGCGTGGTACGCCAAGCCGTGGTGTCGGCATCACCGGTAACCAGGGCACTGTGGCGGATTCGGACAACGACCCGCTGCCGTTCGGTGGTAACGTGTTGATCCAAGGTGGTGCGGAGATCCTGTTCCCGCTGCCGTTCGTGAAAGATCAGCGTTCCCTGCGGACTTCGGTCTTCTGGGACGTGGGTAACGTGTTCGACTCCAAGTGCGAGCAGATCCGTAACCCGAGCGGTGTGAAGTCCAACACCCAGTGCAACGATGTGAGCCTGAGCAACCTGGCAAGCTCCGTGGGTGTGGGTGTGACCTGGGTGACTGCGCTTGGCCCATTGAGCTTTGCTCTGGCCATGCCGATCAAGAAACCGGATAACGCTGAAACCCAGATTTTCCAATTCTCCCTCGGCCAGACGTTCTAAGCGTCTGACCCAAGATAACGACAACGGATTCTGTAGGAGTGCATCGTGCGTAAGTTGACTCAATTGGTGCTGCTGGCAACCGTGCTGGTAGCGACCCCGGCCTTTGCCGAAATGAAAATCGCCGTCCTGAACTATCAGATGGCCCTGCTGGAATCCGATGCGGCCAAGAAGTACGCCGTGGATGCCGAGAAGAAGTTCGGTCCGCAACTGACCAAGCTCAAGACCCTGGAAAGCAGCGCCAAGGGCATCCAGGATCGCCTGGTAGCCGGTGGTGACAAGATGCAGCAAGGTGAGCGCGAGCGCCTGGAGCTTGAATTCAAGCAAAAGGCCCGTGATTACCAGTTCCAGTCCAAGGAGCTGAACGAAGCCAAGGCTGTAGCTGACCGTGAAATGCTGAAGCAACTGAAGCCGAAACTCGACAGCGCTGTGGAAGAAGTCATCAAGAAAGGTGCCTTTGACCTGGTGTTCGAGCGTGGCGCTGTGATCGACGTCAAGCCTCAATACGACATCACCCGTCAGGTGATCGAGCGCATGAACCAGCTGAAGTAAGCCATGACCGCGACTATCAAACTCGGCGAGTTGGCCGAGTTCCTGGGGGCCACCTTGCGTGGCTCCCCGGAGAAAGAAATCACTGGGCTAGCCACCTTGCAGGAGGCTGGCCCAGCTCAGTTGAGCTTCCTCGCAAACCCCCAATACCGTAAATACCTGGTCGACAGCCAAGCTGCAGCCGTGTTGCTGAAAGCCGCTGACGCCGAAGGGTTTGCCGGGGATGCGCTGGTGGTGCCTGACCCGTACCTCGCTTATGCGCGGGTGTCGCATCTGTTTGATCCGAAACCCAAGGCCGCTGCCGGTATTCATCCGTCTGCAGTCATTGCCGATGATGCCCAGGTTGATCCTGCGGCCAGTATCGGCGCCTTTGCGGTGATCGAGAGCGGTGCACGCATCGCGGCAGGTGTCACAGTCGGTGCCCACTGCTTTATCGGCGCACGCTGTGAAATCGGCGCCGGCGGTTGGTTGGCACCTCGCGTGACCCTTTACCACGATGTGCGTATCGGTGAGCGTGTGGTCATCCAGTCGGGTGCCGTGATTGGCGGTGAAGGCTTCGGCTTTGCCAACGCCAAGGGCATCTGGAACAAGATCGCCCAGGTTGGCGGCGTACTGATCGGCGACGACGTGGAAATTGGCGTGAACACGGCTGTTGATCGCGGGGCCCTGGCCGATACGGTGATCGGCAACGGTGTGAAACTCGACAACCAGATCCAGATCGCCCACAACGTGCAGATCGGTGATCACACCGCCATGGCGGCCTGCGTGGGTATCTCCGGCAGCACCAAGATCGGCAAGCATTGCATGCTCGCCGGTGGCGTAGGGCTGGTGGGGCATATCGATATTTGCGACAACGTCTTCATTACCGGCATGACCATGGTCACCCACTCGATCACCGAGCCAGGCGCCTATTCTTCCGGTACCGCCATGCAGCCTGCGGCTGAATGGCGCAAGAGTGCAGCACGGCTGAGGCAGCTCGACGACATGGCTCGACGTCTCAAACAGCTGGAAAAGCGTGTTGGGGACGTGACCCCTGGCGGTAATGCTTCATCAGAAGGCTGATACCATTTCCATATCAAGTGTGCACAGCCGCTAGACTGCCTCCTTGATTTGCTAGCGGGGCGTGCTTTTAGTTCGCCCGCCCCCAATCTTTATTACAGGCTTCCCCCCGAAATGATGGACATCAACGAGATTCGCGAATACCTGCCTCACCGTTACCCGTTCCTGTTGGTGGACCGCGTAGTGGACCTCAATATCGAGGAAAAGCGCATTCGTGCCTACAAGAATGTCAGCATTAACGAACCGTTCTTCAACGGTCACTTTCCTGCGCATCCAATCATGCCGGGCGTGTTGATCATCGAAGCGATGGCCCAGGCTGCCGGTATCCTTGGTTTCAAAATGCTCGACCTCAAGCCTGCCGACGGTACGCTTTACTATTTCGTGGGCTCCGACAAGTTGCGTTTCCGCAACCCGGTTACCCCGGGTGACCAGTTGATCCTGGAAGCCAAGTTCATCAGCTGCAAGCGCCAGATCTGGAAGTTCGAATGCCAGGCCTCGGTGGACGGCAAGCCGGTGTGCTCCGCCGAGATCATCTGTGCGGAACGCAAACTATGAGTTTGATTGACCCTCGCGCAATCATCGATCCGTCGGCCGTTCTGGCCGCCGACGTTGAGGTCGGCCCCTGGTCGATCATCGGCGCAGGTGTGGAAATCGGCGAGGGGACTGTCATCGGGCCGCACGTGATCCTCAAAGGTCCGACCCGCATTGGCAAACACAATCGCATCTACCAGTTTTCCTCGGTAGGTGAAGACACCCCGGACATGAAGTACAAGGGTGAAGAGACTCGTCTGGTAATCGGTGATCACAACATCATCCGAGAAGGCGTGACCATTCACCGTGGCACCGTGCAGGATCGTGCCGAGACCACCCTGGGTGATCACAACCTGGTCATGGCTTACGCGCACATCGGCCACGACAGTGTCATCGGCAACCACTGCATCCTGGTCAACAACACTGCATTGGCCGGACATGTGCACGTTGATGATTGGGCGATCCTGTCCGGCTTCACGCTGGTGCATCAGTACTGCCATATCGGTGCCCACAGCTTTTCCGGCATGGGCACTGCCATTGGCAAAGATGTTCCAGCGTTCGTCACGGTATTCGGCAACCCGGCGGAAGCGCGCAGCATGAACTTCGAAGGCATGCGCCGTCGCGGTTTCAGCGAAGACGCCATCCATGCCCTGCGCCGTGCCTACAAGGTGGTTTACCGCCAAGGGCTCACGGTTGATCAGGCATTGACCCAACTGGCCGAGCCGGCAGCGCTGTTCCCGGAAGTCGCGGTGTTCCGTGACTCGATCCAGGCGTCGACTCGCGGCATCACCCGCTAATCATGGCTAATCTGCGTATCGCGCTGGTGGCCGGGGAAGCTTCCGGCGACATTTTGGGCGCAGGTCTCATGCGAGCCCTCAAGGTCCAGCATCCAGCGGTTGAGTTCATCGGTGTCGGCGGTCCGTTGATGCAGGCTGAAGGGCTCACGTCCTACTTCCCTATGGAGCGTTTGTCGGTCATGGGGTTGGTCGAGGTGCTGGGTCGCCTGCGCGAGCTGTTGGCCCGCCGCAAGCTGCTGATCCAGACTCTGATCGAAGAAAAGCCCGACGTATTTATCGGTATCGACGCGCCGGACTTCACCCTCAATATCGAACTCAAGTTGCGTCAGGCCGGCATCAAGACCGTGCATTACGTCAGCCCTTCTGTGTGGGCGTGGCGGCAGAAGCGCGTGCTGAAGATCCGTGAAGGCTGCGATCTGATGCTGACACTGCTGCCGTTCGAGGCCAGGTTCTACGAAGAGAAGGGCGTGCCGGTGCGGTTTGTCGGGCATACCCTGGCCGACGCGATTCCGTTGCAGGCTGACCGCGCGGCCGCGCGTGCCGAATTGGGCTTGCCTGACGGCCCGTTGGTCGCGCTGATGCCCGGTAGTCGTGGCGGCGAAGTCGGTCGCCTGGCCTCTGTATTCTTTGACGCTGCCGAGCGTCTGCAAGCCTTGAAGCCAGGCTTACGTTTCGTACTGCCTTGTGCCAGTCCGCAACGTCGGGCACAAATCGAAACACTGCTGGAAGGCCGCAACCTGCCGTTGACCTTGCTCGACGGCCAGTCGCACCTGGCCCTGGCGGCCTGTGATGCGGTGCTGATCGCCTCGGGCACCGCGACCCTGGAGGCCTTGCTGTACAAGCGCCCGATGGTGGTGGCCTACCGTTTGGCGCCGTTGACCTTCTGGATTCTCAAGCGCATGGTCAAAAGCCCTTACATCTCCCTGCCCAATCTGCTGGCTCAACGCCTGCTGGTACCGGAGTTGTTGCAGGACGATGCGACGCCTGAGGCCCTTGCGCAAACTCTACTACCCTTGATCGACGGCGGCGAAGAACAGACCCGCGGTTTCGACGACATCCATCGCATATTGCGTCGTGATGCCTCGAACCAGGCGGCAGACGCCGTGTTGACCTTGATCGGCCAGAAACAGGAAGCTTTATGACGACGCAAATGGGCCTGGATTTCAGCCTGGTTGCCGAAGCCCACGAACTGGTCGCCGGTGTCGACGAAGTCGGGCGTGGACCTTTGTGCGGTGCCGTGGTCACGGCGGCGGTGATCCTCGATCCGAACCGCCCGATCCTCGGCCTCAATGACTCGAAGAAACTCACCGAGGCGCGCCGCGAAAAGCTCTACGACGAGATCATCGAAAAAGCCCTGAGCTGGTCTATCGCCCGGGCTGAAGTCGAAGAAATCGACAAACTGAACATTCTCCACGCCACCATGCTCGCGATGCAGCGTGCGGTTGAAGGCCTGCACATCACTCCCAAAATGGCGATGATCGACGGTAACCGTTGCCCCAAGCTGGCCATGCCTTCTGAGGCGGTGGTGAAGGGTGATAGCAAGGTGCCTGCCATCGCAGCCGCCTCGATCCTCGCCAAAGTCAGTCGTGATCGTGAAATGGCCGCGTTCGAATTGATCTATCCCGGCTATGGCATTGGCGGGCATAAAGGTTATCCGACGCCCGTTCATCTGGAAGCCCTGGCTCGGCTTGGCCCGACGCCGATCCACCGCCGCTCCTTCGCCCCGGTTCGCCAGGCTTACGAGTTGCGCCAGAGCCTCAACGAGGCGTAGTCGCAAGGCTGATGTTTTGCTCAAGGCCCGGTACAATCCGGGCCTTGTTGTTTTCCACGTATAAGAGATCACTATGCCGGCTTCATTCGTTCACCTACGCCTGCACACTGAATACTCCCTGGTCGACGGCCTGGTACGGATCAAACCGCTGGTCAAAACACTGGTGGGCATGAACATGCCTGCGGTCGCGGTGACCGATCAGAACAACATGTGTTCCCTGGTCAAGTTCTACAAGAACGCCATGGGCGCCGGCATCAAGCCGATCTGCGGTGCCGACCTGTGGCTGTCCAACAAAGACCCGGATAACCCCCTGAGCCGCATCAGCCTGCTGGCGATGAACGGCGTGGGTTATCGCAACCTCACCGAATTGATTTCCCGTGGCTTTATCGACGGCCAGCGCAATGGCTCGATCATCATCGAGCGCGAATGGGTCGCCGAGGCTAGCGAAGGCCTGATCATGCTGTCGGCCGCCAAAGAGGGCGAGATCGGTATCGCGCTGCTGGGTGGCAACCCTCAAGAAGCCGAAGTACTGGCCAAGGAGTGGATGCAGGTCTTCCCGGATCGTTTCTACCTGGAAGTCCAGCGTACCAACCGCCCCAACGATGAAGAACACCTGCACGCCGCCGTGGCCCTGGCCGATAAGCTGGGGGCGCCGTTGGTGGCGACCAACGATGTGCGCTTCATCAAGAAGGAAGACTTCGAAGCCCACGAAACCCGCGTGTGCATCGGCGAAGGCCGTGCCCTGGATGACCCGCGTCGCTCGAAGAACTACAGCGAAGAGCAGTACCTCAAAAGCGCCGACGAAATGGCCGAGCTGTTCAGCGACCTGCCCGAGGCCCTGGAAAACTCCGTCGAAATCGCCAAGCGCTGCAATATCGAAGTGAAGCTGGGCAAGCACTTCCTGCCCAACTTCCCGATTCCCGATGGCATGACCATCGATGAATATTTCCGCAAGGTGTCCTTCGACGGGCTGGAAGAGCGCCTCAGCGTTCTGCTGCCCAAGGACACCACCGAAGATTACGATGCCAAACGCCAGGTCTACGTCGATCGGCTGAATTTCGAGCTGGATATCATCATCCAGATGGGCTTCCCCGGTTACTTCCTGATCGTGATGGACTTTATCCAGTGGGCCAAGAACAACGGCGTACCGGTAGGTCCGGGCCGGGGGTCAGGTGCTGGCTCGTTGGTTGCGTACGTGCAGAAGATCACCGACCTCGACCCGCTGGAATATGACCTGCTGTTCGAACGGTTCCTGAACCCGGAACGGGTTTCCATGCCCGACTTCGACGTCGACTTCTGCATGGATGGCCGTGACCGCGTGATCGAGTACGTGGCCGAGAAATATGGCCGCAACGCGGTGAGCCAGATCATCACCTTCGGTTCCATGGCGGCGAAGGCTGTAATCCGTGACGTGGCCCGGGTGCAGGGCAAGTCCTACGGCCTGGCGGACCGTCTGTCGAAGATGATCCCGTTCGAAGTCGGCATGACCCTGGAAAAAGCCTACGAGCAGGAAGAAATCCTGCGCGATTTCATCAAGGTCGACGAAGAAGCCGCCGAAATCTGGGACATGGCCCGCAAGCTCGAAGGCGTGGTGCGTAACGTCGGTAAGCACGCCGGTGGTGTGGTTATTGCTCCTACAAAACTCACCGACTTTTCGCCGATCTACTGCGACGAAGAAGGCGACGGCCTGGTAACCCAGTTCGACAAGGACGACGTGGAGGCTGCCGGCCTGGTGAAGTTCGACTTCCTCGGGCTGCGAACCCTGACGATCATCGACTGGGCGCTCAAGACCATCAACCGCGACCGCGCCAAGGTCAACGAAGCGCCGCTGGATATCGCGTTTATCCCGCTGGACGACAAACCGACTTACACCTTGCTGCAAAAAGCCGAAACCACGGCGGTGTTCCAGCTTGAGTCGCGCGGCATGAAAGAGCTGATCAAAAAGCTCAAGCCCGACTGCCTGGAAGACTTGATCGCACTGGTGGCCCTGTTCCGTCCGGGCCCGTTGCAGTCCGGCATGGTGGACGACTTCATCAACCGTAAGCACGGCCGCGCCGAGCTGGCGTACCCGCACTCCGACTACCAGTACGAAGGCCTCAAACCAGTACTGGCGCCGACCTACGGCATCATCCTGTATCAGGAACAGGTGATGCAGATTGCCCAGGTGATGGCCGGCTATACCCTTGGCGGCGCGGACATGCTGCGTCGAGCCATGGGTAAGAAAAAGCCTGAAGAAATGGCCAAGCAGCGTGGCGGTTTCATTGAAGGTTGCGCCACCAACAATATCGACGCGGACCTGGCCGGTAACATCTTCGACCTGGTGGAAAAGTTCGCCGGTTATGGTTTCAACAAATCCCACTCGGCCGCCTACGGCCTGGTGTCGTACCAGACTGCCTGGCTGAAAGCCCACTACCCGGCGCCGTTCATGGCCGCGGTACTCTCGGCGGATATGCACAACACCGACAAGGTCGTGACCTTGATCGAGGAAGTGCGCACCATGAAGCTGCGCCTTGACGCGCCGGACGTGAACGCCTCGGAGTTCAAGTTCACGGTGAACGACGAAGGCCGCATCATTTATGGCCTGGGCGCGATCAAAGGCGTAGGCGAAAGCCCGGTGGAAGCTATCGTCGAAGCGCGTCAGAGTGGGCCGTTCGCCGACCTGTTCGACTTCTGTGCGCGGGTTGACCTCAAACGCATTAACAAGCGTACCCTCGATGGCCTGATCCGCAGCGGCGCACTCGACCGTCTCGGCCCGTATTTCCATGATGAGCCCAAGGCTTACCAGGCGAATATCGACCGCAACCGTGCGGTGCTGCTCACCGCCATGGAAGAAGCGATCAAGGCTGCCGAACAGACCGCCCGCACCCATGACAGCGGCCATGCCGACCTGTTTGGCGGGTTGTTCGTCGAAGAAGATGCGGATGTGTACGCCAACCACCGCAAGGCCAAGGAGCTGACCCTCAAGGAACGTCTCAAGGGTGAGAAAGACACCTTAGGCCTGTACCTTACCGGTCACCCGATTGACGAATACGAAGGTGAAATCCGCCGTTTCGCCCGTCAGCGCATCATCGACCTGAAGCCTGCGCGGGATACCCAGACCGTCGCCGGCATGATCATCGCCTTGCGGGTAATGAAGAATAAAAAGGGCGACAAGATGGGCTTCATCACCCTTGACGACCGTTCAGGGCGCATCGAAGCCTCACTGTTTGCCGACGCCTTCCACTCCGCACAGTCGCTGTTGCAGACCGATGCCATGGTGGTGGTGGAGGGGGAGGTCAGCAACGATGACTTCTCCGGTGGCCTGCGCCTGCGGATCAAGCGGGTGATGAGCATGGAAGACGCGCGGACCAATCTGGCCGAAAGCCTGCGCTTGAAGGTAAAAACCGAAGCGCTCAAGGGCGATCAGCTACGCTGGTTGGGCGACCTGCTCAAACGCCACCGCGGCGCATGCCCGGTGACCATGGAGTACACCGGCAGTGACGCCAAGGCCATGTTGCAGTTTGGCGAGACTTGGCGGATTGATCCGGCTGATGGCTTGATTCAAGCTTTGCGTGACCAGTTCGGGCGAGACAACGTCTTCCTCCAATACCGTTGACGGTCAGGGCACCTGATCTCGACTGAACATTTAATCTCGACCTAAACGCGCCTCTCCCTTAAGGTAGGGCGCGAATAGACAACCGGCTGGCCAGGCACTCCCTGGCCGTCGACCCAAGACGGACGCTTATGAACCCGAATTTTCTTGATTTCGAACAGCCGATCGCTGACCTGCAAGCCAAGATCGAAGAACTGCGCCTGGTCGGCAATGACAATTCGCTGAATATCGGCGATGAGATCGCTCGCCTGCAAGACAAGAGCAGCACGCTCACCGAAGACATCTTCGGCAAGCTGACCAGTTGGCAGATCGCGCGCCTGGCCCGCCACCCGCGCCGTCCATACACCCTGGACTACATTCAGCATATTTTCACCGAGTTCGACGAGCTGCACGGCGACCGCCACTTCTCCGACGACGCGGCGATCGTGGGCGGTATCGCGCGCCTGGACGACCAGCCGGTGATGGTGATCGGTCACCAGAAAGGCCGTGAAGTGCGTGAGAAGGTTCGCCGCAACTTCGGCATGCCGCGTCCGGAAGGCTACCGCAAGGCGTGCCGCCTGATGGAAATGGCCGAGCGCTTCAAGATGCCGATCCTGACCTTCATCGACACCCCGGGCGCCTACCCAGGTATCGACGCTGAAGAGCGCAACCAGAGCGAGGCTATCGCCTGGAACCTGCGCGTCATGGCCCGCCTGAAAACCCCGATCATCGCCACCGTGATTGGTGAAGGTGGTTCCGGCGGCGCACTGGCTATTGGTGTCTGCGACCAGTTGAACATGCTGCAGTATTCGACCTACGCGGTGATTTCGCCGGAAGGTTGCGCCTCGATCCTGTGGAAAACCGCCGAAAAGGCGCCGGACGCTGCCGAAGCCATGGGCATTACCGCCGATCGCCTCAAAGGCCTGGGTATCGTGGACAAAGTCATCGCCGAGCCGCTGGGCGGCGCCCACCGCGACCCGGCTGCTGCTGCCGCGACTATCCGCGCTGAACTGGGTTCGCAACTGGCGATGCTCAAGAAGCTGGACAACGAAGCGTTGCTGGCGCGTCGTTATGAGCGCCTGATGAGCTACGGTCTGTAAGACTACGCAGGACCAAGTGTGGGAGCGGGCTTGCTCGCGAATGCGGTGGATCAGTCGACCTTTCAGTGACTGACACTCTGCATTCGCGAGCAAGCCCGCTCCCACATTTGCTTTGTGTATGCTAAGTCATTGCATTCCAGATAGATGGCGGTATTTTTCATGAAGCCTTCCTTAGCCGCCAAACTCTTGCAAGTTCTGTCACCCTGGCGCAACGCCCCAGCCTGGCACATCGCATTCTCGGGTGGACTTGATTCCACCGTCCTGCTGCATCTCCTCGCCAGTCTGGCAAATACCGAATCGCTCCCGCCCCTCCGTGCTGTTCATGTTCATCATGGCTTGCAAGCTGCCGCTGATGCGTGGCCTGCTCACTGCCAGTCGACATGCGACAGCCTGGGCGTGCCGTTGCGCGTGATGCATGTGCAGGTGCAACCCGGCGCCAGTCTTGAGCGTGCCGCGCGTGACGCGCGTTACCAGGTGTTTACCGAGGTGACCGGGACAGGGGAGGTGCTGCTGACAGGCCAGCATCGCGATGATCAGGCTGAAACCTTGTTATTCCGACTCTTGCGCGGGGCTGGTGTGCGCGGGCTGGCGGCTATGCCACTACAGCGCCCGCTGGCGGCTGGCTGCCTTGTGCGGCCCTTGTTGGATGTCTCGCGTGCAGAGCTGGAAGCCTATGCCGAGGCGCATCAGCTCAAATGGATCGAAGATCTTTCCAATGCGGACTCGCGATTCTCCCGCAATTACCTGCGCCATCGCGTGCTTCCTGTCCTGACGGAACGTTGGCCGCAGGCTACCGCAAGCCTGGCGCGCACCGCCGAGCACCTGAGTGAAGCCCAAGACTTGCTGGATGAGCTGGCGCAGATGGACTTGCGAGCCGCCAATCAATTTTCGCCGTTTTCATGGCTGCATCTACCGTCCTTGGCCCTTGCACCTTTGCGCGAGCTTACCGACGCCCGCCAGCGCAACGCCCTACGCCACTGGCTAACCCCTCTGACCCGTCTACCCGACAGCGACCACTGGGCCAGCTGGCATTCGCTACGTGACGCCAAGGGTGACGCGCAGCCCCTGTGGCGCCTGGCGGACGGTGATCTGCAGCGCTGCGGCGAGCGTATCTGGTGGCTGCCCTCCACTTGGTCGGATTTTTCTGACGCGTCGGTGAGCTGGCCCGATTCGCAAAACCCACTAGAGTTACCCGGCAATGGTCAGGTGCAGCTGACGGGCAGGGTGCCTGGAGGTCCATTGACGATCCGCTACCGCCAGGGCGGCGAAATCCTCGCAGTGCCAGGCCGCGGTCGGCGCGACTTGAAGCGTTTGCTTAACGAAAGCGGGCTGCCGGGCTGCGTCCGTGGCAGATTGCCGCTGCTGTACCAAGGCGAGCAATTGCTGGGCGCGCCCAGCCTTGCGGGACTCTGGCCGGCGCCGAGCGATGAGTGGCAATTACATTGGATGCCACAGACCTGCGATCAAGGTTTGAGCTGATAGCGCCTTTCCGGTAGACTACGCTCCCTTCTTGATACAACTTCTGTGGATTCTCTTGAATTGCAGCAGTTGCCGATTACCAAGCAGTCTTTGCTGGGCGATTCCAAAAAATGTGTAGCGATCAACGTACCGGTGTTTCATTGCTGGTCTGTCACCACGCGGCGGTTTTTTTGAAAGGTGCACTGTGATTAATGCAGGTGATCGGGGGCTTCGGCCTTCCTTCGCTTTCCCCGGCGGCTCGGACCGCTTTAACGCAGACTTCTAGGGTTTTTCATGACGCGCTACATATTCGTCACGGGCGGTGTTGTTTCTTCATTGGGGAAAGGCATCGCATCGGCTTCATTGGCGGCCATCCTGGAGGCGCGGGGACTTAAGGTCACCATGCTCAAGCTGGACCCGTACATCAACGTTGACCCGGGCACCATGAGCCCGTTCCAGCACGGTGAAGTGTTCGTCACCCACGACGGCGCCGAGACCGACCTGGACCTGGGCCACTACGAGCGGTTCATCCGCACGACCATGACCCAGAACAACAACTTCACCACCGGCCGTGTCTACGAGCACGTGCTGCGCAAGGAGCGCCGTGGTGACTACCTGGGTGCAACCATCCAGGTGATCCCGCACATCACCGACGAAATCAAGCGCCGCATCATCAAGGGTGCAGGCGATGCCGACGTGGCAATGGTCGAGATCGGCGGCACCGTCGGTGACATTGAGTCCCAACCGTTCCTCGAAGCCATCCGCCAGTTGCGTTTCGAAGTCGGCGCCAAGCGCGCGATGCTGATGCACCTGACCTTGGTGCCGTACATCGCCACCGCCGGCGAAACCAAAACCAAGCCTACCCAGCACTCGGTCAAGGAACTGCGCTCCATTGGCCTGCAGCCGGACGTGCTGGTTTGCCGCTCCGATCACCCGATCGACATTTCCTCGCGTCGCAAGATTGCGCAATTCACCAACGTTGAAGAACGTGCGGTGATCGCGCTGGAAGACGCCGACACCATCTACAAGATCCCGGGTATCCTGCACTCGCAAGGCCTGGACGATTTTGTGGTCGAGCGTTTCGGCCTGCAATGCAACGGCGCGGACCTGTCCGAGTGGGAAGCCGTGGTCGATGCCAAGCTCAACCCTGAGCACGAAGTCACCATCGCCATGGTCGGCAAGTACATGGAACTGCTGGACGCGTACAAGTCGCTGATCGAAGCGATGAGCCACGCCGGTATCAGCAACCGCACCAAGGTCAACCTGCGCTACATCGATTCCGAAGACATCGAGAACCAAGGCACTGCCTTGCTCGAAGGTGTGGACGCGATCCTCGTTCCCGGCGGTTTCGGCCTGCGTGGCGTGGAAGGCAAGATCACTGCAGTTCAATATGCTCGCGAGAACAAGGTGCCGTACCTGGGTATCTGCCTGGGCATGCAAGTGGCCGTCATCGAGTTCGCCCGTAACGTGCTGGGCTGGAAAGACGCCAACTCCACCGAGTTCGACAGCAAGAGCGGTCACCCGGTCGTGGGCCTGATCACCGAGTGGGAAGATGCCACTGGCGCGGTCGAAACCCGTACCGAAGCGTCCGACCTGGGCGGCACCATGCGCCTCGGCGCGCAGGACTGCCTGCTGGAACCGGGCTCGCTGGTTCACGACTGCTACGGCAAGGACGTGATCGTCGAGCGTCACCGTCACCGCTACGAAGTGAACAACAACCTGCTGCCGCAAATCAAAGAAGCTGGCCTGAAAATCTCCGGTCGCTCCGGTGATGGCGCGCTGGTTGAAGTGGTCGAGGCGCCGGATCATCCGTGGTTCGTGGCGTGCCAGTTCCACCCTGAGTTCACCTCGACACCACGTGACGGTCACCCGTTGTTCAGCGGTTTCGTCAAGGCCGCACTGACGCAACACCAGAAGAAGGCGTAACCCTGATGGCCCAGAAGATCATTCGCGTCGGCGACATCGAGATTGCCAACGACAAGCCCATGGTGCTGTTCGGCGGCATGAACGTGCTGGAAAGCCGCGACATGGCGATGCAGGTCTGTGAAGAATATGTGAAGGTAACCGAGAAACTCGGTATCCCTTACGTGTTCAAGGCCAGCTTCGACAAGGCCAACCGTTCGTCCGTGACCTCCTATCGCGGCCCGGGCCTTGAAGAAGGCATGCGGATCTTCCAGGACATCAAGCAAGCCTTCGGCGTGCCGATCATTACCGACGTCCACGAGCCTGAACAGGCCGCCGTGGTCGCCGAGGTGTGCGACATCATCCAGTTGCCGGCCTTCCTGTCGCGCCAGACCGACCTGGTGGTCGCGATGGCCAAGACCGGCGCTGTGATCAATATCAAGAAAGCCCAGTTCCTCGCGCCCCAGGAGATGAAACACATCCTGAACAAGTGCGTGGAAGCGGGTAATGACCAGTTGATCCTCTGCGAGCGCGGTTCTAGCTTCGGCTACAACAACCTCGTGGTGGACATGCTCGGTTTCGGCATCATGAAACAGTTTGAATACCCGGTGTTCTTCGACGTGACCCACGCGCTGCAAATGCCCGGTGGTCGCGCCGATTCCGCTGGTGGGCGTCGTGCCCAGGTGCTGGACCTGGCCAAGGCTGGCATCAGCCAGTCCCTGGCGGGCCTGTTCCTGGAAGCCCATCCGGACCCGGACAACGCCAAATGCGATGGCCCATGCGCCCTGCGCCTGGACAAGCTGGAGCCGTTCCTGGCCCAACTCAAGCAGTTGGACGAACTGGTCAAGAGTTTTCCGACGGTAGAGACCGCGTAAGCTTCGTTTCTCCGGTAGAATTTCCCACGCTTTACGCTCAGGCCTGCGGGCCTGAGCCTTGTCGTCTGCAAGCCTGCCTCGTTGTTCCACCCTTGCGGTCGGTCAAAAGATTTCCTTCAGCTGCGTCGTTTTCGTCAACTTTGGAGTGTTTACAACAATGGCAAAAATCGTCGACATCAAAGGTCGTGAAGTTCTCGACTCCCGTGGCAACCCCACCGTCGAAGCCGACGTGCTTCTCGATAACGGCATCATCGGCAGCGCCTGCGCGCCGTCCGGTGCTTCCACCGGTTCGCGCGAAGCGCTGGAACTGCGTGATGGCGACAAGAGCCGTTACCTGGGCAAGGGTGTACTCAAGGCTGTAGCCAACATCAACGGCCCGATCCGTGACCTGTTGCTGGGTAAGGACCCGCTGGACCAGAAAGCCCTGGACCACGCGATGATCAAGCTCGACGGCACCGAAAACAAAGGCAGCCTGGGCGCCAACGCCATCCTCGCCGTGTCCCTGGCCGCTGCCAAGGCTGCTGCCCAGGATCAGGACCTGCCGCTGTACGCGCACATTGCCAACCTGAACGGCACGCCGGGCGTGTACTCGATGCCGGTGCCGATGATGAACATCATCAACGGTGGCGAGCATGCCGATAACAACGTCGACATCCAGGAATTCATGGTGCAGCCGGTGGGCGCCAAGTCCTTCTCCGAAGGCCTGCGCATGGGCACCGAGATTTTCCATCACCTCAAGGCGGTACTGAAGGCCCGTGGCTTGAGCACTGCGGTGGGTGACGAAGGTGGTTTCGCACCGAACCTGGCGTCCAACGAAGATGCACTGAAAGTGATCTCCGAAGCTGTGGCCAACGCTGGCTACAAGCTCGGCACCGACGTGACCCTGGCCCTGGACTGTGCGGCCAGCGAGTTCTACGAAGACGGTAAATACAACCTGTCCGGCGAAGGCCAGGTGTTCAACTCCGAAGGTTTTGCTGACTACCTGAAGGGCCTGACCCAGCGCTACCCGATCATCTCGATCGAAGACGGCCTGGACGAGTCCGACTGGGATGGCTGGAAAATCCTTACCGACAAGATCGGCGAGAAAATCCAACTGGTGGGCGACGACTTGTTCGTGACCAACACTAAGATCCTGAAAGAAGGCATCGATAAAAAGATCGCCAACTCGATCCTGATCAAGTTCAACCAGATCGGCACCCTGACCGAAACCCTGGAAGCCATCCAGATGGCCAAGGCTGCGGGCTACACCGCCGTGATCTCCCACCGCTCCGGCGAAACCGAAGACTCGACCATTGCCGACTTGGCCGTGGGCACCTCGGCGGGCCAGATCAAGACTGGTTCCCTGTGCCGTTCCGACCGCGTTTCCAAGTACAACCAATTGCTGCGTATCGAAGAGCAACTGGCGGGCAAGGCCAAGTACAACGGTCGCGGCGAGTTTCGCGGCTGATCGCTACTTGGTGGTAAGGCATGGTAAAAAGTCAGCGGATTGCGTCGGAAAACTCACGACAGTGTGGATTTCGACGCTAATCTGATGGCTATCAAGCACAAGCCTGGTTCTTCCAGGCTTCGTGCTATCAGTTGCTTCAAAAGTTTTGCATGGCTGTCTTTTTTCACTGGATACCCGATATTCGATGCGCAGTCCCAATTGGTTGTTCCTCGTCTTGCTCTTGTTGCTGGCTGGCCTGCAGTACCGCCTATGGGTGGGTAATGGCAGCTTTGCGCAGGTAAAAGACCTGACCGAGCAAATTGCTGCACAGCACGCCGAAAACGAGATCCTGCTGGAGCGTAACCGCGTCCTCGATGCCGAAGTGCTTGAGCTGAAAAAAGGTACGGAGACCGTGGAAGAGCGGGCTCGTCATGAACTGGGCATGGTCAAGGAGGGCGAAACCCTCTACCAGTTGGCCCAATGAACCACCGCTTGCCGGCCTTCTGGGCCGTGATTCCTGCCGCGGGCGTCGGTGCCCGTATGGCCGCGGACCGCCCCAAGCAATATTTGCAACTGGGCGGGCGCACTATTCTCGAACACAGCCTTGGCTGTTTTCTTGACCATCCAGACCTGAAAGGGCTGGTGGTCAGTCTTGCTGTAGACGATCCTTACTGGCCAGCCTTGCCTTGTGCCAACGATCCACGCATTGTGCGTGCGGACGGCGGCGACGAGCGTTCGGGGTCTGTGCTCAATGCGCTGCTGCAACTTAATGCCCTAGGCGCCAGCGATGACGATTGGGTGCTGGTCCACGATGCGGCACGGCCGAACTTGAGCCGTGATGATCTGGACAGGTTACTCGCCGAACTGGCGGACGACCCGGTCGGCGGCTTGCTGGCCGTACCGGCCCGCGACACCCTCAAGCGTGTCGACAAGCATGGTCGTGTGGTCGAGACCGTCGACCGCAGCCTGATCTGGCAGGCCTACACGCCGCAGATGTTCCGCCTCGGCGCCTTGCATCGCGCGTTGGCCGACAGCCTGGTGGCGGATGCCGTTATCACCGACGAAGCCTCGGCCATGGAATGGTCCGGCCAGGCGCCACGCCTGATCGAAGGGCGCTCGGACAATATCAAGGTGACCCGGCCAGAAGATCTGGAGTGGCTACGCCTGCGGTGGGCGAATCGATCTCTGTAGGAGCGAGCTTGCTCGCGAAAAACGTCAACGATAACGCGGTTCGTCTGGGTTAACGCGGCGCTCTCAGGCTTTTCGCGAGCAAGCTCGCTCCTACAGTGCGTTGTACTCTGGCCGCTCGGCCAACCCCTCCTTCAAAAAATCCACCAACTTCCTGACCTTCGGCGACAAATGCCGCTGCTGCGGATACAGTGCCCACACCGCCGTATTCGGTGGCTGATGCGCCTCCAGCAACGACACCAACGCGCCACTGTGCAGGTGCTCCAGCACGTAATAGTCCGGCAACTGGCACAACCCCACACCTTGCAACGCTGCGTCCAGCACCGCTTGCCCACTATTGCAGCGCCAGTTCCCCTGCACCCGCTGGGAAAATTCCCGCCCTTCCTGGGCCAATTGCCAGATATCAGAGCTGCCGATCAAGCAGTTGTGCCGACTCAACTCCGACAAGCTATGTGGCCGACCATACCGCGCCAGGTAGGACGGTGACGCGCACAAGTACATGCGCCTCGGTGCCAGTCGGCTGGCGACCATGCGCGAATCCTGCAATCGCCCCAGGCGGATCGCCAGGTCGAGGCCTTCGTGCACTAGGTCCAACTGGCGGTTGCTCAGCTCAATATCCACGCGCAACTGCGGATAGAGCGCCATGAAGCGGGTGACCAGCGGCACGATAAAACGCTCGCCGTACGCCACTGCGCAGGTCATGCGCAACATGCCCTTGGGTTCGCTGGTGAGGTCGCCCACTGCGCGCAAAGCTTCTTCGCGACCGTCCTGCAGGCGTTGGCAATGTTGCAGGAACGTCTGGCCCGCTTCGGTGAGGGTCACCTTGCGCGTACTGCGGTACAGCAGCCGCGTTTGCAGACGTTCTTCCAGGCGCGCCACTTGGCGACTGATGTGGGACGACGACACTCCCAGGCGTTCCGCCGCTGCCGTGAACTGACTGCATTCGGCGACCGCGACAAACTCGTCGATGCCTTCCCAGCGGTTTTCCAACATGATGATTGTCCCTGTACAGCAATAAAGTTTTGCTTTTGCCCGGATTATTCATCAGTCAGCCATGTTTTACACTCACCGTCTCAATTTTTAACCGCCTGGAGAAACCCGGATGATCAAGTCCCGCGCTGCCGTAGCTTTCGAAGCCAAAAAGCCCCTTGAGATCGTCGAAGTGGATGTCGCCATGCCGAAGGCTGGCGAAGTGCTGTTGCGGGTGGTCGCCTCCGGTGTCTGCCATACCGACGCCTACACCCTGTCGGGCGCGGACCCGGAAGGTATCTTCCCGTCGATCCTCGGTCACGAAGGCGGTGCCGTGGTTGAAGCGATCGGCGAAGGTGTGACGTCGGTGGCTGTCGGCGATCATGTGATCCCGCTGTACACTCCAGAATGCGGCAAGTGTAAATTCTGCCTGTCGGGCAAGACCAACCTGTGCCAAGCCATTCGTTCCACTCAGGGCAAAGGCCTGATGCCAGACGGCACCACGCGTTTCTCCTACAAAGGCCAGCCGATTTTCCACTACATGGGCACCTCGACTTTTTCCGAGTACACCGTGCTGCCGGAAATTTCCGTAGCCAAGATTCCTAAAGAAGCCCCGCTGGAAAAAGTCTGCCTGCTGGGCTGTGGCGTCACCACCGGCATCGGCGCGGTGATCAATACTGCCAAGGTCAAGCCGGGCGACACCGTGGCCATCTTCGGCCTAGGCGGCATTGGCCTGTCGGCGGTGATCGGCGCGGTCAAGGCCAAGGCTGGCCGCATCATTGCCATCGATATCAACCCGGCCAAGTTCGAAATCGCCAAGCAACTGGGCGCCACCGACTGCATCAACCCGAAAGATTACGATCGCCCGATCCAGGACGTGATCGTCGACCTCACCGATGGCGGCGTGGACTTCTCCTTCGAATGCATCGGCAACGTGCAACTGATGCGCGCCGCCCTTGAGTGCTGCCACAAAGGTTGGGGCGAGTCGGTGATCATCGGCGTTGCCGGTGCCGGCCAGGAAATCGCCACCCGTCCGTTCCAGTTGGTGACCGGTCGCGTCTGGCGCGGTTCGGCCTTCGGCGGCGTGCGCGGCCGCAGCGAATTGCCAAGCTATGTGGAAATGGCCCAGACCGGGGAGATCCCGCTGGACACCTTCATCACCCACACCATGGGCCTGGAAGACATCAACAAAGCGTTTGACCTGATGCATGAAGGCAAGAGCATTCGTACCGTCATCCACTTCTGAGGTCGACCATGAGTCTGGAAAACCTGTCGTGCCAGAAAAGCTTCGGCGGCTGGCATAAACGCTACAAGCATCATTCCGATGTGCTCGGTTGCGACATGACGTTCGCCGTCTACCTGCCGCCGCAAGCGGAAGAGGGCGGCAAGTTGCCGGTGCTGTACTGGCTGTCCGGCCTGACCTGCACCGACGAGAACTTCATGCAGAAGGCCGGCGCCCAGCGCATGGCTGCCGAGCTGGGCTTGATCATCGTCGCGCCGGACACCAGCCCGCGTGGGCCGGGTGTGCCGGGCGATCCAGACAACGCCTGGGATTTCGGCCTCGGCGCCGGCTTCTACCTGAATGCCACCCAGGAACCCTGGGCCAAGCACTACCGGATGCATGACTACGTGGTGCAGGAATTGCCGGCATTGGTTGAAGCGCATTTCCCGGCTTCGGACAAACGCGGCATCAGCGGCCACTCCATGGGCGGCCACGGGGCGTTGGTGTGTGCCTTGCGCAATCCCGGGCGATACCTGTCGGTGTCGGCGTTTTCGCCGATCAACAACCCGATGGATTGCCCGTGGGGCCAGAAAGCCTTCTCGCGTTATTTGGGTGAAGAGCGCTCGAAATGGCGCGAATGGGATGCCTGCGTGTTGATCAGCGAGGCCTCGGAAAAGCTGCCGCTGCTGGTGGACCAGGGCGATCGCGACGACTTCCTCGCTGTGCAACTCAAGCCTGAAGCCCTGCAGCAAGCGGCCAAGGCGGCCAACCATCCGCTGGAACTGCGCCTGCAACCCGGCTACGACCACAGCTACTTCTTTATCGCCAGCTTCATCGAAGACCATTTGCGACACCATGGCCGTGCTTTGCTCGGTTAATGTGAGGCAAAAGTAGGTAGAATCACGCCCTGAATTAAATCGGGGCGTTTTTTTATGCGTATTGGCCACGGCTACGATGTGCACCGTTTCGCCGAAGGCGATTTCATCACCCTGGGCGGCGTGCGCATTGCACACCACCATGGGTTGCTAGCTCATTCCGACGGCGACGTTGTCTTGCATGCCTTGAGCGATGCCTTGCTCGGCGCGGCGGCGTTGGGCGATATCGGCAAGCACTTTCCGGACACCGACCCGACCTTCAAGGGCGCGGACAGCCGTGTACTGCTGCGCCATGTGGTTGGCCTGATCCACGCCAAAGGCTGGAAGGTTGGCAACGTTGACAACACCATCGTGGCCCAGGCGCCGAAGATGGCCCCTCATATCGAGTCGATGCGTGCGCTGATTGCCGCGGATCTGCAAATTGAACTGGATCAAGTGAACGTGAAAGCCACTACTACCGAAAAGCTCGGCTTTACCGGTCGTGAAGAGGGCATCGCCGTGCACTCCGTCGCCTTGTTGCTGCGCGCATGAATGACGTGCAACTGTTGGGTCCACGGGCCTATGGCGAAGCTCTGGGCAGCGCGGTACTGAAAGCGACGGCCGAAGACTTCCAGGTTGATGAAGTGCTGGATATACCGCTGACCGGCGAGGGTGAGCACCTGTGGTTGTGGGTTGAGAAGCGTGGCCTCAATACAGAAGAAGCCGCGCGGCGCATCGCCAAGGCGGCGGGCGTGCCACTGCGCACGGTCAGCTACGCCGGGCTCAAGGATCGCCAGGCGTTGACCCGCCAATGGTTCAGCGTGCAACTGCCCGGCAAGGCCGATCCGGACATGAGCGCGGCGGAGAACGACACGCTCAAGGTCCTCAAGACCGCCCGTCACAAGCGCAAGCTGCAACGCGGTGCACACTCAGCCAATGGTTTCACCTTGCGCCTGACCCAGTTGGCCGGTGACACCGCCGCCATCGACGCGCGGTTGCAACTGATTGCACAACACGGCATTCCCAACTACTTCGGCGCGCAGCGTTTTGGCCACAACGGCGGCAACGTGGTCGACGCCCGTGAGTGGGCCGCGCGCAAGGCGTTGCCGGAACAGCGCAACGTGCGATCGCGGTTGCTGTCCACGGCGCGCAGCTTCCTGTTCAACAAAGTGTTGGCGGCGCGTGTGGCCGACGGTTCATGGCAGCGCGCCCAGGTCGGCGACTTGCTGGCCTTTACCGACAGCCGCAGTTTTTTCCCGGCGGGGGAGGCTGAATGCAGCGACCCACGCTTGGCGATCCTGGACCTGCACCCGACCGGACCACAGTGGGGCGAAGGTGATTCTCCTGCCACGGGGGCAACTTTTGAGCTTGAACAGGCGGTCGCCGCCGGTGAAGCCGACTTGCGTGATTGGCTGGTGAATGCCGGCATGAGCCAGGAACGTCGCATTCTGCGACTGCCCATTGGCGGTTTGACGTGGCATTATCCCTCGCTGGACATTCTGCAATTGGAATTCGTCCTGCCGGCCGGATGCTTCGCCACTGTCTTGGTGCGCGAGCTTGTTGATCTGGTGCCGGTGGGGCAGACGGACAACCCATGCGTATTCTGATATCAAACGATGACGGTGCCACCGCACCCGGTCTTGCCGCGCTCTATGCTGCGCTGGAAGATTACGCCGAGTGCGTGGTGGTTGCCCCCGACCAGGACAAGAGCGGCGCCAGCAGTTCGCTGACGCTCGACCGTCCGCTGCACCCGCAAGTCCTGGCCAATGGCTTTATCAGCGTGAACGGCACCCCCACCGACTGCGTCCACCTGGCGATCAACAGCCTGCTGGATCATGAGCCGGACCTGGTGGTGTCGGGTATCAACCTCGGCGCCAACCTGGGCGACGACGTGCTGTATTCCGGCACCGTGGCGGCGGCGCTTGAAGGTCGCTTCCTGGGGCGTACGGCGTTCGCCTTTTCGTTTGCTTCGCGCCAGCTGGATAACTTGCCGAGTGCTGCGTATTTCGCGCGCAAGCTGGTCGAAGCCCATGGTTCCCTGAGCCTGCCGCCGCGCACGGTGCTCAACGTCAATATTCCCAACTTGCCCCTCGACCATATTCGCGGCATCCAACTGACGCGCCTGGGGCATCGTGCCCGCGCGGCGGCGCCGTTGAAGGTGGTCGACCCGCGTGGCAAGGAAGGCTATTGGATTGCGGCAGCGGGTGATGCGGAAGATGGCGGTGAGGGCACGGACTTTCATGCCGTGATGCAAGGCTATGTGTCGATTACCCCGTTGCAATTTGATCGCACCTTCAGTGATGCCTTCAGTGGTCTCGATGGCTGGCTGGAGGGGCTGCGCTGATGGGCCGTGAACAAGACGACTTGCTGCGCCGGGGGATCGGGATGACGTCCCAGCGTACCCGCGAACGCTTGATCCAGCGCTTGTACGAAGAGGGGTTGTCCAACGCTCAGGTGCTGGAAGTGATCCGGCGCACGCCTCGGCATCTGTTTGTCGATGAGGCCCTGGCGCACCGAGCCTACGAAGACACCGCGCTGCCCATCGGCCACAACCAGACCATCTCCCAGCCGTATATGGTGGCGCGCATGAGCGAGCTGCTGTTGGCGGCGGGGCCTTTGGACAAAGTGCTGGAGATCGGCACCGGCTCCGGCTACCAGACCGCCGTGCTGGCGCAACTGGTGGAGCGGGTGTTCTCGGTCGAGCGCATCAAGGTGCTGCAAGACCGTGCCAAGGAACGCCTGGTCGAGTTGAACCTGCGCAACGTGGTGTTTCGCTGGGGCGATGGCTGGGAAGGCTGGCCGGCGCTGGCGCCTTACAACGGCATTATCGTCACCGCCGTGGCTACCGATGTGCCCCAGGCGTTGCTCGATCAACTTGCTCCAGGCGGACGGCTGGTCATCCCGGTGGGCTCCGGTGAAGTGCAACAATTGATGCTCATTATCCGTGAGGAAGAAGGTTTTTCCCGGCATGTACTGGGCGCTGTGCGCTTCGTGCCGCTGCTCAACGGGCCGCTGGCCTGAGCATTTGTTTGCAGGCATTGAATTCTGTTGGCGGGGATGTGTCTTACGGCGGGGTCCATCGAGTCAACATGATCGGGCGTCGGCATTAAACGCGATGAACTTTTCGTTTCAGTCGTGTGCCGGTAAAAAGCCAATGCCCAGTTATACTTGCGTCATATTTCAAGCCTGATACAGGCATTCATGTTCAGCCACCACAAAGGGAGCGGCGGGTGAGTCTCACAGGTCTTGCGCAGCGTATGAGTAAAACAAGCTTTCATCGACTGGTGCTTGGCCTCGTCTTCAGTTCCGTGTTGGTAGGATGCTCCAGCTCGCCAAGCAGCGGCGCGCGGGTGGTTGACCGTAATAATGCGGTCCCGCAGAAACCGACGGTGACCACCGGGCAATACGTGGTGCGCAAGGGCGACACGATGTTCTCGATCGCCTTCCGTTATGGTTGGGATTACAAGGCACTTGCAGCTCGTAACAATATTCCTGTGCCCTACACGATACATCCGGGTCAGACGATTCGCTTCGACGGGCGCACCGGTTCAACGCCTACGGCAGTTGTGACAAACACCGGATCTTCGCCGTCGTCATCGAGCAAAACTACTATCATCACCCGGCCTGCGGGCACCGCCACGCCGGCCCCTGCGGCCAAGCCGGCACCCGCGCCGTTGCCACCTGCCGGGCCTGCACCGACCGGTTGGGGATGGCCTTCAAACGGAGTGTTAATTGGAAAATTCTCTTCAAACGGTAGTTTGAATAAAGGCATTGATATCGCCGGAGATTTGGGACAGCCTGTTTTAGCTGCGTCTGATGGGACAGTGGTGTACGCCGGGAGTGGTTTACGGGGCTACGGCGAGCTGGTCATCATCAAACACAGCGATACCTACGTCAGTGCTTACGGCCATAACCGTAGGCTGTTGGTTCGGGAGGGGCAGCAGGTCAAGGTCGGACAGACAATTGCCGAAATGGGGTCAACTGGTACAGACCGGGTGAAACTGCACTTTGAGATTCGCCGCCAAGGGAAACCTGTAGATCCGCTGCAATTCCTACCCCGTCGTTGATGTGTTGCACAGCCTGTTCCCTCACGTAGAAGGAACAGGCTCCAGCGTTGCCAAGGATAAAGGCGCCGCTTGAGCTTGAGGTCGAACTCACCAAAGGACTATAACAATGGCTCTCAGTAAAGAAGCGCCGGAGTTTGACATCGACGATGAGGTTCTCCTTATGGAGACCGGTATCGCTACGGAATCGATGTCGAATGAGGGACCTGCTGTACCTTCAGTTCGCACCAAATCCAAGAACTCCACCGCGTTAAAGCAACACAAGTACATTGACTACACACGGGCGCTCGATGCCACTCAGCTGTACCTCAATGAAATCGGCTTTTCCCCTCTGCTGACCCCCGAAGAAGAAGTCCATTTTGCGCGATTGTCGCAAAAGGGCGACCCGGCTGGGCGCAAGCGCATGATTGAAAGCAACCTGCGCCTAGTGGTGAAAATCGCCCGGCGCTACGTCAATCGTGGGCTGTCCCTGTTGGACCTGATCGAGGAAGGCAACCTGGGCCTGATCCGGGCTGTGGAGAAGTTCGACCCCGAGCGTGGCTTCCGCTTTTCGACCTATGCCACCTGGTGGATTCGCCAGACCATCGAACGGGCGATCATGAATCAGACCCGCACGATCCGGTTGCCGATCCATGTGGTCAAGGAGCTCAACGTCTACCTGCGGGCAGCGCGTGAGCTTACCCAGAAACTCGATCATGAACCTTCGCCCGAAGAGATCGCCAACCTGCTGGAGAAACCGGTAGGGGAGGTCAAACGCATGCTCGGCTTGAATGAGCGCGTGTCTTCGGTCGATGTCTCGCTGGGTCCTGATTCGGATAAAACCCTGCTCGACACCCTGACGGATGATCGCCCTACAGATCCTTGCGAGCTGTTGCAGGACGATGATCTTTCCCAAAGCATTGACCAGTGGCTGTCGGAACTCACGGACAAGCAGCGTGAGGTGGTGATTCGCCGCTTCGGCCTGCGCGGCCATGAGAGCAGCACCCTGGAGGACGTAGGCCTGGAGATCGGCCTGACCCGTGAGCGGGTGCGGCAGATCCAGGTAGAAGGGCTCAAGCGCTTGCGTGAGATCCTGGAGAAGAATGGCTTGTCGAGTGAGTCGTTGTTTCAGTAACGATTGATAAGACCGCTATGACAAAACGCCCGGTGCATGGGAATGCACCGGGCGTTTTGCTGTGCGCTGATCATTCGTTGCCAACAACTGCCCCTGTAGGAGCCCGGCTTGCCGGCGATGAGGCCCTCAAGACCGCCATCGCCGGCAAGCCGGGCTCCTACAGGGGAGGGTGTAGCACCGAATCCCAGGCATAAAAAAACCCCGCTTTTAAGGGCGGGGTCTTTTCGACTAAGTCAGTACAAGTTAGATAACTTGAACTTCTTCAGCTTGCATGCCTTTCTGACCGCGGGTAGCGATGAAAGAAACCTGTTGGCCTTCTTTCAGGCTTTTGAAGCCGTCGGATTGGATAGCTTTGAAGTGAACGAACAGGTCGTCACCGGATTGTGGAGTGATGAAGCCGAAGCCTTTTTCATCGTTGAACCACTTAACGGTACCAGTTTGGCGATTAGACATGGTGTATCTCCTTGGACAAAGTTAACTGCGACTCAGGAAAAGCCCTGGCCGAGACTGAGTGCAAAGAGCAGGAAAAATTCTTGGAGATGGTTGGATCGAAATTCAACATATCGTGTAGAGATTCTCAGTGACACAAGCAGCACAGTGGCGCCACCTTAACCCTTTTTCCGGGACGTGCCAATGATATTTCCGAAGGTTTCTCCAAATTCGTGACTGGCGGTGGTATTTCCGCTCACCGGACATGCCAGCACAGGTCCCGGCCCCACTGGGCGCGGCTTATAGGAGCAGGCACATTCGTCAAGAAAAGCCCTGCGGCCTTTGAACCCCAACGCCAGCCCCGGTAAGATGCCCCACAGAATTTTTCCACCTCGCTATTCAGGACACCCGCCATGAGCATCAAATCGGACAAGTGGATTCGCCGCATGGCGCAGGAACACGGCATGATCGAACCGTTCGTCGAGCGCCAGATCCGTGGTCAGGGCGATGCACCGGTGATTTCCTACGGCGTTTCCAGCTACGGCTACGATGTGCGCTGCGCCGATGAGTTCAAGGTGTTCACCAACATCAATTCGGCGATCGTCGATCCAAAGAACTTTGACGAAAAGAGCTTCGTCGACGTCAAGAGCGACGTGTGCATCATTCCGCCGAACTCCTTCGCCCTGGCGCGCACCGTGGAATTCTTCCGTATTCCCCGTGACGTGCTGACCATCTGCCTGGGTAAAAGCACCTACGCGCGCTGCGGCATCATCGTCAACGTGACACCGCTTGAACCCGAGTGGGAAGGCCACGTGACCCTGGAGTTTTCCAACACCACCACGCTGCCGGCGAAAATCTACGCCAACGAAGGCGTGGCGCAGATGCTGTTCCTGCAGTCCGACGAGGCCTGTGAAGTGTCCTACAAAGACCGTGCAGGCAAGTATCAGGGCCAGCGCGGCGTCACTCTCCCACGCGCTTGATCGAAAGCTCCTACGCGTAAAGGGAATTAGTCTGCAAAAAGCGACTCTATCTAGGTGTACTGCCCCGGTGCGTGTAAAACGCGCCGGGCCACGCTTGAGGAGTACTTTATGAAGCTCGACCCGCGAATAAGCGCAGAACTTGCCCGGCTTGAACCCAATCAGATTGGCGTTCTGGCCTGGTCCCTGATGGCCGACCCTGCTTATGCGGGCGGCATCCCCGGTCAACCCGAGCCGGATTACCCACAACCGACCGAGCCTGGCGAGCCGACCCTGCCGGACGAGCCGCCACCCGCGCCGGTTGCCTGATCCCTAGCCCACTGGCCAGACGTCATGATCGCCAATCACATAGATTCGGCGGTCATTGTCCTGTTCCACTCTATGCCCGCCGGTAAATGCACCGAACGCCGGCAGCAGGCTCACTCGGGCACCGACCACAAAGCACGGCAGCCTTAAGCTCTGTCGTCCCTTGCCACGTAACCGATACACCGGATGCACATGCCCCGCCAGCACGTGGTGGCTTGGGTGGGCGTCAGGTTCGTGCTGCAAGGCAAAAGGGCCTATCAGCAGCGGCTCCGTGACCACCTCTATCCTCAAGTCCTCGGGCGGGTCCCCCGCGCGTTTGTCGTGATTGCCACGAATCAAGGTCATGGGTAGGTCAGGATTAAGCGCTCGCCAGTTTCTTAAAGCGCCCAGCGTGCCACTGGCGTGCGATCCCGGGCCGTGCAGGAAATCGCCGAGAAAGATCACCTGAGCACAGGGTAGCGCTGAGAGCAGCCGGTCCAGGCGCTGCAAGTTCTCGGTGGTGGTGCCTTGCGGCACCGGTTGCCCCAGGCTGCGATACGCCGAGGCTTTGCCGAAATGCGCATCGGCGATCATCAGGCATTGGCGTGCAGGCCAGTAGACCGCCTTGTCCGCCAGTAACCATAGTTCTTCACCCTCCAGCCTCACCGTGCACACCATCAGCGCTTCCCGTTATCCGCGACTTTTTCCAGGTCCTTGACCATGCGTGCGATGCGTTCCGAGAGTTTTTCCGAACTCAGGCTTTCGCGCATCCGTTCAACCAACAATGGAAAGGCCAGGGGTGTAGGTCGTTCGATCGGATGCAAGTCCAGTTTCAGCGCGCAAAGATGGCGCAACGTCTCTTCCAGCCGACGAATATCCAGCTCATCGCGTAAGACTTCTTCGCCTGCCTGAGTCAGCAACAGATTCTGCGGGTCGTACTGCTTGAACACCTCAAAGAACAAACCGCTGGAGGCCTGCACTTGCCGCGTACTTTTTGGTGCGCCTGGATAGCCGGCAAACACCAGCCCGGCAATGCGAGCGATCTCACGGAAGCGGCGCAGGGCCAGCTCCCCGGCATTCAGGCTGGCCGCCACGTCTTCCCGCAAATGTTCAGGGCTCAGTAGCGCATCATTCAGCAATGCCGGCCAATCCACTGCAGTGGCACTCAATAACTCCAGCCCGTAATCATTGACTGCGATCGAAAATGTCACCGCCTGCTGTTGACTCACACGCCACGCCAGCAGGCTCGCCAAACCCAGGTGCACTTGGCGCCCGGCAAAGGGATAGAGGAACAGGTGCCAGCCTTCCCGTGACTTCAGCGCCTCTGCCAGCAGATGTTCGCGCGTCGGCAAGCCGGACCAGCGTAACTGCGTTTGCAACAAAGGTTGCACCGCTTGCATCTCCGGTCCCTCGAAGCGGCCATGGGCCGCTGCATCAAAGCGTTCCACCACCGCTTGCGCCAGCTCATTGGAAAGCGGCATGCGTCCGCCATTCCAGCGCGGCACGGCGGCTTTCTTGGCAGTGCTGCGACGTACATAGGCGGTCATGTTTTCCACGCGTACCAACTCCAGCAGGCGGCCGGCGAACAGGAAGCCATCTCCCGGCTTTAGCCGCGCAATAAACCCCTCCTCGACACTGCCCAGGTTCTTGCCGCCACCGCCCTTGCTCCAGAATTTCAAGTGGATGCTCGCATCACTGACGATGGTGCCCACGCTCATTCGATGGCGCCGCGCCAGCCGGGCATCCGGGACACGCCAGATACCGTCTTCGTCCGGTTCCACCCGGCGATAATCCGGATAGGCGGTCAACGACAGCCCACCATGCCGCACAAAACCCAGGGCCCAGGCCCAGTCTTCATCCGTCAGGTCGTGGTAGGCCCAGGCGCCGCGCACTTCCGTCAGCAGGGCCTCAGGCGTGAAGCCACCCCCCAATGCCATGCTGACCAGGTGCTGTACGAGTACATCCAACGGCTTGTACGGCGATTCCCGCGCTTCGATACGCCGTTGCGCGATCGCATCCTGGGCGGCGGCGGCTTCAACCAGCTCAAGGCTATGGGTGGGCACCAATGTCACCCTCGACGGCCGTCCCGGTGCATGCCCCGAGCGCCCGGCGCGCTGCATCAGCCGCGCTATGCCTTTGGCCGAACCGATCTGCAACACCCGCTCCACCGGCAGGAAGTCCACCCCCAGGTCCAGGCTTGAGGTGCACACCACCGCTTTGAGCTGGCCGTCTTTCAAGGCCCGTTCCACCCAGTCACGGGTCTCTCGGGACAGCGAACCATGGTGCAGCGCAATCACCCCAGCCCAATCGGGGCGGGCGTCCAGCAATGCCTGGAACCAAATCTCCGACTGCGCCCGCGTATTGGTAAACACCAGGCAACTGCTGCTGGCGTCCACTTCCACCACCACCTGGGGCAGCATCTTCAAACCAATATGCCCGGCCCACGGAAAGCGTTCGGTCACGGGGGGCAATAAGGTGTCGATGACCAACTGTTTAGCCGTCTGCCCCTGCACATTGATCCCGTCGCCTTGTGGAACCAACACCTCCAGTGCGTGGGATTGGTTACCCAAGGTGGCCGAAATCCCCCACACCATCAATTCGGGATGCCAGCGCCGCAGGCGCGCCAAGGCCAGTTGCAACTGCACACCGCGCTTGTTGCCGATCAGCTCATGCCATTCATCCACCACCACCATGCGCAGGTGCGCCAGGCTCACTTCGCTGTCGGCACGCGCCAGCATCAGCGTCAGGCTTTCCGGGGTGGTGACCAGTGCGGTGGGCTGGCGGCGGGTCTGGCGTGCGCGCTCGCCGCTGCTGGTGTCGCCGGTGCGCAGGCCGACGCTCCAGGGAATTTGCAACGCCTCAAGCGGGGCTTCAAGGGCGCGGGCGGTGTCGGCGGCCAGCGCGCGCATGGGCGTGATCCACAGCACCGTCAGCGGCTCAGCGGGTGGTTTGCGTTTAGCGGTTACAGGTGGGCGAGTGATGGCGAAGCGGTTGAGGGCGGCGAACCACAGCGCATAGGTTTTACCCGCACCGGTGCTGGCATGCAGCAGCCCCGATTGGCCGCTCTTGACCGCCGCCCATACCTCTTTCTGGAAGGCAAACGGCTTCCAGCCTTTGGCGGCAAACCAGTGTTTGGCGAAATCGGTGGGTTTTGCCATGGGGCGGCTGACACTCTGGAAGGCCTATTCCACAGACCCTCCAGAGCGGCCAAAGGTTTACTTCAAATTGCCACTCAAAAACTGCTGCAAACGCTCGCTCTTCGGATTGCCCAGCACGTCTTCCGGCGCGCCTTGCTCTTCCACCAGGCCCTGATGCAGGAACAACACCTGGCTCGACACCTTGCGTGCAAAGCTCATTTCGTGGGTCACCATGATCATGGTGCGGCCTTCCTCGGCCAAACCCTGGATCACCTTCAACACTTCGCCCACCAGCTCCGGGTCGAGGGCCGAGGTGGGTTCGTCGAACAGCATCACCTCCGGCTCCATGGCCAAGGCGCGGGCGATGGCGACGCGCTGTTGCTGGCCGCCGGAGAGGAACGCCGGGTACTGATCGGCCACGCGTGCAGGGAGGCCGACTTTATCCAGATAACGACGGGCACGGTCCTCGGCGTCCTTCTTGCTGCAACCCAGCACCCGACGCGGGGCCATGGTGATGTTTTCCAGCACGCTCATGTGGCTCCACAGGTTGAAGTGCTGGAACACCATCGCCAGGCGCGTGCGCAGGCGCTGTAATTCGGCGTCATCGGCCACGCGCATGCCGTGGCGGTCACTGACCATGCGGATCGGCTGGCCGTCGAGGGTCATGGCGCCGTCGTTGGGCGTTTCCAGGAAGTTGATGCAGCGCAAAAAGGTGCTCTTGCCCGAGCCGCTGGCGCCGATCAAGCTGATCACGTCACCGGTCTTGGCCTTGAGCGAAACACCTTTGAGCACCTCATTGTCGCCATAGCTTTTATGCAGGCCTTCAACGGTCAATTTGTACATGGGGCGTGCATCCTCAAGGCGAAAGTAGATAGCCGCTGCGGTAGGCCTCGGTGCCGGCGACATGGGCGATGACCATCCCGGCAGTGGCCATGCGGCGCAGCGAACGGGCGTAAAGCAGGCCGGCATTGCGACAATGCACGGGCGTCACGCGGTCAAAAATGGGGTCGATGACTTCAGCGATCAGTTGTCCGGCGTCCAGGTATTCACCGGGCAAGGCGCGGAATACCAGCAGGCCGCCCATGGGCGTCGCCACCGGCTCAACGCCTGCCAGCGGTGTGGCCGGGTAGGGCAGGTCGGGCAGTGGTGCGGCTTCCCCGGCAATGGCGCCGAAGTGGATCAGGTAATCGATGATCGCCTGGCAGTCGAGGGCGGCCAAGCCGTGATTGACGTCGCCCTGGCCACGCAGTTCGAGGGTCACCGAAAAGCTGCCCATGGGGATCGGGAAGCGCTCGCCGAAGCGTTGCTGCAACTGCCACCACACCAGGGTGAAACACTCATCGAAGGATTGCCCGCCGGAGTCGGTCGCCAGCAGATTGGCCTCCGAGCCGATGTAACGCGCCAATGGTTCCACCTGCGGCCAGGCCTCGGGTGTGGTGTACAGGTGCGCCACGGCTTCAAAGTCGCAATGCAGATCCAGCACCATGTCGGCATCGCACGCCAGGCGTTGCAGCACCAGGCGCTGGGATTGCAGTTGGGTCTCGGCGCTTTGCGCAGCGAGGGCGGTAGACAGCGCGGCGCGGATCAACTCGACGTTGTGCTGGGGATCTTCCCCAAGCAGCTCCTCGACTTGATTACCCACCGCCTCACTGAGGTCGACAAACAGGCGATTGAAGTTCTGCCCGCTTTCCAGCTCGTAGCGGCCCAGCGGGATATCCATCAGCACCTGTTCCAGGCCCACCGGGTTGGCGATGGGCACCAGCACAATCTCGCTGCGCAGGCGACCGGCCGCCGCCAGTTCAGCCAGGCGTACTTTGAGGTGCCAAGCCACCAGCATGCCTGGCAGTTCATCGGCATGCAGCGACGACTGGATATAGATCTTGCCTTCGGCCTGTTCCGGGCCGAAGTGAAAACTGTGAATCTGCCGTGCCGTCCCTGGCACCGGCGCGATCAGTTCATGGACCTGATGACGCATAAAAACTCCTTAATGACTCGGCCCGAGGAAGGCCAGCCAACGACGCTCCGCCAAGCGGAACAGACCGACCAGGGCAAAGGTCACGGTCAGGTAGATCAGCGCAGCGATACCGAATGATTGAAAGGTCATGAAAGTGGCCGAGTTGGCATCCCGCGCCACTTTGAGGATGTCGGGGATCGTCGCGGTGAAGGCCACCGTGGTCGAGTGCAGCATCAGGATCACTTCATTGCTGTAGTAGGGCAGCGAACGACGCAACGCCGACGGCATGATCACATAGGCGTACAACTTCCAGCCGCTCAAGCCGTAGGCCTTGGCCGCTTCGACTTCGCCATGGGCCATGCTGCGGATCGCCCCGGCGAAAATCTCCGTGGTGTACGCGCAGGTGTTGAGGGCGAAGGCCAGGATGGTGCAGTTCATCGCGTCGCGAAAGAACGCATCCAGCAACGGTTGTTCGCGCACGGCGGCGAGGCTGTAGATGCCGGTGTAGCAGATCAGCAGCTGGATATAGAGCGGCGTGCCCCGGAACAGGTACGTGTAGAACTGCACCGGCCAACGCACCAGGCGCTTGCGCGACACACGGGCGATGGACAACGGGATCGACACCAGAAAGCCGATGACCAGCGCGGCAGTGAGCAGCCACATCGTCATGGCCAGGCCGGTGATGTGCTGGCCGTCGCTATAAAGGAAGGGGCGCCAGTATTCCTGCAAGAGTTCGATCATCGCACGGCCTCCCGGGCACCCGCGGAGTAGCGACGTTCAAGGCGGCGCAGGACGAAGTTGGACGCGCTGGTGATCAACAGGTAGATCAACGCCGCGAGGACCAAAAAGTAGAACAACTGATAGGTGCTCTTGCCGGCATCCTGGGCAGCCTTGACCAGGTCGGCCAGGCCGATGATCGACACCAGGGCCGTGGCCTTGAGCATCACCATCCAGTTATTGCCGATTCCCGGCAGGGCAAAGCGCATCATCTGCGGGAAGGTCACGTAGCGAAACCGCTGGCCGCGCTTGAGGCCATAGGCCGTGGCGGCTTCCAGTTGGCCACGGGGCACCGCGAGGATCGCGCCGCGAAAGGTCTCGGTGAAGTACGCACCGTAGATAAAACCGAGGGTGATCACCCCGGCGCTGAAGGGGTCGATCTCGATGTATTCCCACTCCATGAAGTCGGTCAAGCCGGTCAGCCAGGTTTGCAGGCTGTAGAAAATCAACAGCATCAGCACCAGGTCGGGCACGCCGCGAATCAACGTGGTGTAGAGCTGGGCGGGAATACGCAGGAAGGGCAGGCTGGAGAGTTTGGCGCTGGCGCCGAGCAGGCCCAGCAACACGCTGACGGCCAGGGACAGCACCGACAACTTGATAGTCATCCAGGTGCCTTGCAGCAACAGCGGGCCGAAACCCTTCAAGCTGAGCGTGCTCAACCCGAGGGTTTGCAACAATTCTTCGAACATAAATCAGGACCTATGGCGATAAAAAAGCGCCCCTCCGGGGAAGGGCGCTCCAGGCATTATTTGCCGCTGTACAGGTTCAGATCGCCAAAGTGTTTCTTCTGGATGGTGGCGTAGGTGCCATCATCGTGTAACGCTTTGATACCTTTATCCAAAAGCGCCTTCAGCTCAGTGTTACCTTTTTTGATACCGATGGCGGTTTTCGACGGCAGCAACGGGTCGTCGATGGCCGCGCTGACTTCGTAACCGGCGCCTGCCGGCGACTTCAGGAAGCCCAGTTCGGCTTGCAGCATGTCCTGCACGGATGCGTCGAGACGCCCGGAGGTCAGGTCGGCATACACCTGGTCCTGGTTGGCGTAGGCCTTGGTGGTCACACCGGCTTTATCCAATACGGCCTTGGCATAGGCTTCCTGGATGGTGCCTTGCTCGTAGCCCACGGACTTGCCCTTGAGGGACTCAGGTGTCGAGTAGCCTGCGCCTTTCTTGAATACCAGCGAGGTAGGGCCGGAGAACAGTTCACTGGAGAAGTCGATGGCCTTTTCACGCACCGGGGTCACGGTCATGGACGAAATCACGCCGTCGAACTTGTTGGCCTTGAGGCCTGGAATCATGCCGTCGAAGTCACTTTCAACCCACTTGCACTTCACTTTCAGCTCGGCGCAGATCGCATTGCCCAGGTCGATATCGAAGCCCACCAGGCTGCCGTCGGCGGCCTTGGATTCGAACGGCGCGTAGGACGGATCGACACCAAAACGCAGTTCCTTGTATTCCTTGGCCAGCGCGGAACCGGCGGCCATGCACAGGGCCAGTGCAGAAAGGGTCAGCAATGCTTTTTTCATTATGTAATCCCTGGAAACCAAGATAAGCGCTTGTGGCGCATTTAGGACTGTTACTGAACGGTGTCAGACGGATCACAAGTAGCAATTTCTGCACCATAGTTCCGAATGTAGTTCCGAATGGTCGTTTTAAAAGGTGGGACAAGGGAGAGCTGAGTGTAGGAGATGCCCGAAAATGGGCGCGCAAAAAACAGTGCACCAATTTGGTTCTGGCGCAGATCAATAATGTGGGAGCTGGCTTGCCTGCGATGGCGGTGGATCAGAGAATTCATTTTTCACTGACACGCCGCCATCGCAGGCAAGCCAGCTCCCACAAGGATTTGTGCCATTTTTAAGCAGGAATCAGGTCAGGAGGTCTTGCAGGGTGGCAAGGTTGTCAGCGTCTTCCACGGTTTTATCCTGCCGCCACCGCAACATCCGTGGAAACCGCACCGCAATCCCACTCTTGTGTCGCTTGGACAGGGCAATGCCTTCGAACCCCAGTTCAAACACCATGCTCGGGGTCACGCTGCTGACCGGGCCGAACTTTTCCACGGTGGTCTTGCGCACGATGGCGTCGACCTTGCGCATTTCTTCGTCGGTCAGGCCGGAGTAGGCCTTGGCAAAGGGCACCAGCGTGCGTTCGCTGCCGGCCGGGCCATCCCATACGGCGAAGGTGTAGTCGCTGTACAGGCTCGCGCGCCGGCCGTGGCCGCGTTGGGCGTAAATCAACACCGCGTCGACGCTGAACGGGTCGACCTTCCACTTCCACCACACGCCCATGTCCTTGGTGCGGCCGACGCCGTACAGGCCATCACGTGCCTTGAGCATCATGCCTTCTACGCCGAGGCTGCGGGAGGCTTCGCGTTGTTCGGCCAGGTCTTCCCAGGTCGCGCCGGTCAACAGGGGAGATGCCAGTAATACCGGCTGGTTGCACTGGGCAATTACCTGCTCAAGTTGCGTGCGACGCTCAGCCTGGGTGTGGTTGCGCCAATCGTCGCCCTGATGTTCCAGCAGGTCGTAGGCCAGCACCGCAACCGGGGCGTCCTCCAGCACTTTTTTGCTCAGGGTCTTGCGCCCAATCCGTTGTTGGAGCAGCGCGAACGGTTGCACCGCGTCTTTCCACACCACGATTTCGCCGTCGATCACCGTGCCGTCGGGCAAGCCGCTTACCAGGCTATGCAGTTCGGGGAAGCGCTCAGTCACCAATTCTTCGCCACGGGACCAGATCCACAGGCGGCCGTCACGCTTCACCAGTTGCGCGCGGATGCCATCCCACTTCCATTCCACTTGCCAGTCGGCGGGAGAGCCAAGCAAATCGTTGAATTGCTCCACGGGTTGCGCCAAACCATGGGCGAGAAAAAACGGATAAGGCTGCCCGCCGCGTTGCGCATGTTCGTCGGGCGATTCGGCGGCGATGAGCTTGAGATAACCCTGCGGCGTAGGACGGTTAGACAGATCGGTGTAGCCCACCAGCCGTTGCGCCACGCGCTTGCTGTCCAGATCGGCCATTGCGGCGAGGGCGCGGGTGACCAGTAGCTTGGACACGCCCACACGGAAGCTGCCGGTGATCAACTTGATGCAGACCATCAGGCTGGGTTGATCCAGTTGCGCCCATAACGCAGGTAGACGCTCGGCCAATTCCAATGGCGGCAAGCCACGCAGGGGTAGGAGTTTTTCCTCCAGCCACACCGCCAGGCCGTCCTCCGAGGTGTAGGTAGATTCCGGCAGCAGCAGGGAAATGGTTTCTGCCAGATCGCCCACTGATTGGTAGCTTTCTTCAAACAACCATGGCTCGATACCCGATGCTTCAGTGGCCATGTCCCGCAGCAGGCGCGTCGGCACCAGTTGCCGAGGGCGTCCGCCGGAAAGGAAATACACGGCCCAGGCCGCATCTTCCGGCGCAGCATCGCGGAAGTAGGCTTGCAGCGCGGCCAGCTTGGCGTTGCTGGAGGTGGTGGCGTCGAGGTTGGCGTACAGCTCGGCAAAGGCCTTCATGCGCTGGCCTCTTCTTCGTCGTCACCGTATTCAGTGGTGAAGCCCTGGGCATCCAGGCCTTTTTCCCGCAGATGGCGTACCAATACTCCGACAGACCCGTGGGTAACCATCACCCGCTCGGCGCCGGTTTGCTCGATGGCCCACAACAGGCCGGGCCAATCGGCGTGGTCCGATAGCACAAAACCTCGGTCCACGCCGCGCCTGCGTCGGGTGCCGCGCAGGCGCATCCAGCCGCTGGCGAAGGCGTCGCTGTAGTCGCCGAAGCGCTTGATCCAACTGCTGCCGCCGGCCGAGGGTGGGGCGATGATCAAGGCCTGGCGCAGCAGTGGGTCGGTTTTCTTGAAGTCACCGGCGTAGAGGGTTTCAGGAATATAGATGCCGGCCTCACGGTACACCCGGTTCAACGGCTCGACCGCGCCATGGCTGAGGATCGGGCCGATGCTGGCGTCGATGCCATGCAGGATGCGCTGGGCCTTGCCGAAGGAATAACAGAACAACACGCTGGCTTTGCCGGCGGCGATATTCGCCTGCCACCAATCGTTGATCCCGGCGAAGATCTGCGCCTGGGGCTGCCAGCGGTAGATCGGCAGGCCGAAGGTCGACTCGGTGATAAAGGTGTGGCAGCGCACCGGTTCGAAGGGGGCGCAGGTGCCGTCGGGCTCGACTTTGTAGTCACCGGACGCGACCCAGACTTCGCCCCGGTATTCCAGGCGCACCTGGGCCGAACCCAAGACATGCCCGGCAGGGTGAAAACTCAAGGTGACGCCGTGGTGGACCAGTGGCTCGCCGTAGGCCAGGGTCTGCAGGTTGATGTCCTGGCCCAGGCGTGAACGCAGGATGCCTTCGCCGGGGGCTGCCGCCAGGTAGTGCTGGTTGCCGGTGCGCGCGTGGTCGCCATGGGCGTGGGTGATGACCGAGCGCTCCACCGGGCGCCAGGGGTCGATGTAGAAATCTCCGGCGGGGCAGTAGAGGCCTTCGGGGCGGGCGATGACAAGGTCCATGGGCGTGCCGGGGGCGATGGGCTTATCAGGTAGGAGGCGGGCGGGCGATGAGAAGTTCGATTAACTATTGTAGTGAGCGGGCTCGTTGTGGTGAGCGGGCTTGCCCCGCGCTGGGGCGCGAAGCGGCCCCAATCCAGTCAACGCATGCTTCCAGTCAGAAACAGGTCGCCTGGTTTTAGGGCGGCTTCGCCACCCAGCGCGGGGCAAGCCCGCTCACCACAGTAAAAGCCCGCCCCACACTTGCCGGATTATTTGCCCGGCGTCAGGGTCAACCGAGCCTTTCCATACACCTTTTCGAAGTTCTGCGGTTGCATCGGGAAGCTAAGGTATTGCGCCTTGAGCGACGGGTCGATGCCGTTGGCATAGTTCGGGCTGGCCGGGTTGCCGGACTGCCCGATGCCGCCCTGGCCCATCATCGGTTCCACCTGGCCAAAGTCGACGATCATGCGCAGCGCCGGTACCTGGGTGGTGGTGAAGTCCTGGCCCCAGCTGTACGGCGCCGGGTTCAAGGTGTTGTGGTCGCCACCGGACGCCAGTGGGCCGCGAATCACCTGGCCATTCGTGTTTTTCCAAGTGGTGGTGTGCAGTTTGCCCCACTGCCAGGCCTTGTGATCGGCTCCTAATTGGCTATCACCGGCAGTGATCGCGGCGGCCAGGCTGCGGGCGAGGATCGCCGGTTTGTCTTCTTTCTGCGGGGTGCGCACGTCATCCCAGAATGGGCTGTCTTCGCGACCCAGCAAGTGGTCGGCCTGGGCGGCGTAGGACAGGTTGGCATTGCTGACAAACGCCTTCCAGCTGGCACTGTTTTCCGGGCCGAGTTCGTCGAGGAAGATCTGTTTGGTGCTTTCCTGCAGGAACAGTTCATAGATCGCCGCGTCGGCGGAGGTGGATACCAAGCGGCCATCAAAGGCCATCAGGCGGCCCAGTGCTTCACGTGCCTTGACCTGTTCGGCCGCCGGCAGCGCGTCAATCGCCTGTTTCAGCGGCTGGGCCATGCCCGGTGCCTGGAACAGGGTCTTGAGCTTGGCGGCGAAGGTCGTCGTCTGGTCGTACTGCATGGCGATCATGCTGCGGCTGTCATGCTTGCCGGCATTGGCCAGTTGCGCCAGGCGCTCGCTGCGCTCCGGGGCATCCCAGGAGTTGGACAGTTGCATGCCATAACCGCGCGGCGCGGTGCGCTGGTTGGCGGTGCCGATCCAGCCTTGAGCCGGGTCCTGGTCATACGGGTGCAGCATCGCATCGGCGTAACCGTCCCAGTCAAAACGCGTGTCCCAGCCCGGCGACGGCAGCAGGCCCTCACCTTCACGGCGGTTGGGGAAGCGCCCGGTGACTTGCCAGCCAATATTGCTGGCGTCGGCGAAGATCATGTTCAGCGCAATGGCGCGAATCTCGCGGGTTGCGTCCGAGGCCTTGCCCGCGTTTTGGGCGCGGGACAGGTCGAAGAACGCGTCCAGGCTCTTGTCGTCCTTGAAGTCGGCGGTTTGCAGCGCCAAACCCAGGCCCGTGGTCAGCGCCTGGCTGCTGTTAAGCAGGGCGCCGTGACGGGTTTCGTACACCACTTCGCGAATCGAGCGTTGGCCTTTGACGAAGAAGGTTTCGTTTCGCACACCGGCGGGTAGCCATTTGCCGTTGTTCTCGTAGTACAACGCGCTGCCCTGGCGTTTGACCTTTTCCAGGAACAAGTCCTGTGTGTCGCCCTTGACCGTGCTCATGCTCCACGCGACCTTGCCGTTAAAACCGGACAACAGCATCGGCAAGCCAGCAATCGAGGCGCCCACGGCCTGGTATTTCGGCGCACGGATCTGCACGTAGCTCCACGGCGACGGCGCTTGCGGCTGGGCGGCGAGGTCGCCTGCCAACAGGCTCTTACCGCTGCGGCTGCGTTGCGGGCCGATGGCCCAGTTGCTCGAGGTAGTGACTGCCAGTGAATTGAGACTGCTCAGTTGTTGGCTGACCGTATCCAGGCCGGCGAGACCGGTGATCTGGCCCAGGTTCACGCCCTTGAGTTTCTCGGCCTCGGCCAGCGGGATCGCTTCATCCGGTGCGCTGGGCGTGAGCCAGGCGAGTTTGTCGACGCCGACTTTCTGCGCCAGCACCAGCGACGAAATTTCTTCCTGCAGGTTGGCCGATTCGCTGAAATTCAGCAGGCAGAACAGCAGTGCCGAGTCTTCCGGCTTCCAGTATTCGGGCGTGTAGCCGGTCTGTGCCAGGTCCGGCGGCAGCTTGTCGCGGTAGCGGAACAGGTAGGCGTTGACGCCACGCGCATACACTTCGAAGAAGCGCTTGAGGCGCGGGCTTGACGCGTTATACAGCTCGCCGGCGCTTTTTTTCAGGTTGACCGCACGCATGAAGCGGTCGACATCCAGCACCTCCGGCCCGGACATTTCCGCCAGGCGGCCCTGGGCCAGCAGGCGCAGGGTGACCATCTGCGTGATGCGGTCACTGGCGTGCACATAACCGAGGCTGAACAGCGCGTCATGGAAAGTGTTGCTTTCGATCAGCGGCATGCCTTGGGCATTGCGGCGCACGGACACATTCTGTGCCAGGCCTTTGATCGGCTGCACGCCGGCGACCGGGGGCAGGGTGTCCTGGGTGCTCTGGAGCTGGCAACCGGCCAGGCTTAACGCACTGGCCACTGCCGCGGCAACGCCGAACCGGGGAAGAAAATGTGAGAGGGCTGGCGAGGCCATGGCAAAGCTCCTGCGGGGGTAGCGTCAGTAAAGGCGCTACGTTAGTGAGCGCGGCGAAACGACGCAAGCGGGAGTCGATGCTTATTTATCGATTGATTTGTAGAACGCGTAATAACTGTAGGAACCGGCTTGCCGGCGATGAAGCCGTCAGCCTCAGCGAAGATGGCGACTGTTCAATCGCCATCGCCGGCAAGCCGGCTCCTACAAAGGGCCAGGCTCAGGATTTGGGCGGGTTCACTTTCTGCACCAGCTCATACGCGCGCACTGTTGCCGGCCGCTCCTTGATGCTGTTGAACCAGCGATGCAGATGTGGGAAATCTTCCAGGCGTTGGCTCTGCCACTTGTGGGAGACGATCCACGGGTAGATCGCCATATCGGCGATGCTGTAGGCCTCGCCCGCCACGAATGCACGATCTGCCAGACGACGGTCGAGCACGCCGTAAAGGCGGGCGGTTTCGTCCACATAACGCTTGATCGCGTAGGGGATCTTCTCCGGTGCGAACTGGCTGAAGTGATGATTCTGACCCGCCATCGGGCCCAGGCCGCCCATTTGCCAGAACAGCCATTGCAGCGCTTCCTGGCGACCATGCAGGTCTTTGGGAATGAACTGGCCGGTTTTTTCCGCGAGGTACAGCAGGATCGCGCCGGATTCGAACAGCGAAATCGGCGCGCCGCCGTCGGTCGGGGCCTGATCGACGATGGCCGGAATGCGGTTGTTGGGAGCGATCTTCAGGAAGTCAGGCTTGAACTGTTCGCCCTGGCCGATATTGATCGGGTGCACCTTATAGGGCAGGCCGGCTTCTTCCAGGAACAGCGATACTTTGTGACCGTTGGGGGTAGTCCAGTAATACAGGTCGATCATGAAGCTCTCCAAAAGTGGTGATGCTTGAGCGAATGCCTGTAGGTATAGGTAATGTTGGGTGTGCGAAAATTCAATGAAACATTTGCGCATACTCTTAGAAGCAAATTAAAAGGCGCCGTCCACCAACACCTGCACGGTGTGCTGCGAACAGCGCTCGATGCGTGCCCGCACGCGATACACCTCGGCAAACAGCAGTGGGTTAAGCACGTCGTCCGCTGCACCGCTGGCATACAAGCGTCCCTGGCGCAGTACGGCAATATGGTCGGCGAAGCGTGCGGCGAGGTTGATGTCGTGCAGCACCACCACGGCAATCAGGTTGTGTTCGCGCACCAAATCGCGCACGCAATCCATGACTTTCAGTTGGTAATTGAGGTCGAGGGCGCTGGTGGGTTCGTCCAGCAGCATCACCTGCGGGCGACGCGCGATGAGTTGGGCGAGGCTGACCAATTGGCGTTGGCCACCGGAGAGCGTGCTCAACAGTTGATCAGCCAAATGTGCGATTCCAATGCGTTGCAAGGCGTCGAAGGCTTCACGCAGGCAGGCGTCGCTGGACAACGGGATGCCCTCGACATTCGCTACGCGCAGGGCGGCGATCACGCTTTCCATCACGCTGAGGCTCAAGCCTGGCGGCAGGTTCTGCGGCATGTAGGTCACGCGCCGCGCGCGCTCGGCGACAGACATGGCCGACAGGTCAAGGTCACCCAATCGTACAACGCCTTGCATCTTTTCCAGCCCGGCCACGGCACGCAGCAGGGTGGACTTGCCCGCGCCGTTGGGGCCGATCAGAGCGGTCAGGCTGCCGTGGGGCAGGGTGGGCAGACTAAGGTCGTGCACGATCTGCCGACGCCCGTAACTCACCTGGGCGTTGTGTACGCTCAAACCTTCGCTCATAACTGCCTCCCCCGCTTAAACACCAGCACCACGAAAATCGGCACGCCCACCAACGCGGTGACGATGCCCACCGGCACAATCACGCCGGGCATGATCAACTTGCTGGCAATCGACGACAGCGACAGCAGCAACGCGCCGGTCAGGGCGCTGGCCGGCAACAGGAAACGTTGATCTTCGCCCACCAGGATCCGCGCGATATGCGGACCGACCAGGCCGATAAACCCGATTGTGCCCACAAAGGCCACGGCGGTGGCCGACAGCAGGCTGATGCGCAACAGTGAGAAAAACCGCAGGCGCTTCACGTCGACGCCAAAGCTTTGCGCACGGTCCTCACCCATGCGCAACAGGGTCAGGCGCGGTGCGGCGGCAAAGGAAAACGGCAGCACTACCGCGACCACCAGCGCCAGGATGCCGAGCTTGTCCCAGTTGGCGCGGGTCACACTGCCCAACGTCCAGAACACCAGCTGTTGCAACACGTCTTCGGTGGCCACCAGTTGCAGCAGCGCCACCACCGCGTTGCAACTGAACACCAGGGCGATGCCGAACAGCACCAGGCTTTCCACCCCGGCGCCGCGCAAACGCGACATGGCTTGCAGCAAGAACACCGAAGCCGCGGCGAAGATGAAGGCTGAGAGGGAAATCGCCGTATTGGCCGACACCCACAGCGTCGTCACCGGAAACACAATCACCAGGGACGCGCCCAGCGCTGCGGCCGACGACACGCCCAGGGTGAACGGGCTGGCCAGCGGGTTGTTCAGGATCGCCTGCATCTCGGCCCCGGCCAATGACAGCGCGCAGCCCACCAGCACTGCCATGAGTGCATAGGGTAGGCGCACGTTCCAGATGATTACTTGGTCGGTGGCGCTCAGATGCGACGGGTGCAGGATACCGTCGAGCAAGGCCAGCAGGCCCATACCCGAGGGGCCGCTGGCAAGGTCCACGAGGATGGCGCACACCAGCGCCGTACCGAGCAGGCCCAGCAGCCAGGCGCGCCGCGCCAACAGGCGACGGTAGCCGTCGGTGGCGTTGGCAAGGTCGAGGGTTTGAGTGGTCATTGGGCTCACACAATTTCGAAAACAATAAAGATCTAAATGTGGGAGCGGGCTTGCTGTCGATCCAATAGGCACCCTGCAACGGCATCCCCAGGAATTGCGCGTTGATCTGGTTCATGGTCGCCTGCGGATCCAGCTTGGCGAACAGCTCTGGGTGCACCCATTTGGCCAACGATTCAATCGCCAGCAGGTTGTACGGTGAGTTATAGAAGTCATGCCACAGGCCGTGGGCATTGCCTTCGCGGATTGCACGAAGATTGGCGAATTCGGGACGCGCCAATACCCGGTCCAGCGCCTCGTGGGCTTCATCTGCGCCAACACCCGCGCCCAAGATCAAGCCGGGCTTGCGGTTGCCGGTGGCTATATACACATCCGGGTCGGCCTTGAGCGCGTATTCGACGCTGATATCGCCCAGCGCACCCGGCACCACGCCAGCCGCGATATTGCGCCCGCCGACCAGTGCGATCAGTTCGCCCATGCCACTCTTGCCGGTGGTATGCCCCGGCGCTTGCCAAACGCCGGCCAGCAGTTCGAGGAACACACTCGGGCGCGGCCCCGCCGGCAAGGTGGCGACCGCATCGGTGATCACCTTGATGTGCTGGTCATAGAAGCCCAGGAACGCCTTGGCCTGGGCTTCACGCCCCAATGCCTGGCCCAGCGCAGTCATGCTGGTGTGAGTGCCCTGCACCGGGTTGATGCGGAAGTCGACGAACACCACCGGAATGCCCGCCTTGGCCAGCACATCGGCGACCGGACTGTGTTCGGTGGGGCCGTGACCGGAAATGCTGAACACTGCCAGGTCAGGTTTCAGCGAAAGGATTTCCTCGGCGCTGACGCTTTGTTCCGACGCTTGCCCGATCAGCGGGATGTCTTTCACTATGGGAAATTTCGCCACGTAGGCGTTGTAGGTGTGTTGGTCGAGCAGGCGCAAATCATTCTGCCAGCCGACGATGCGCTGGAAGGGCGCGTCCTTGTCCAGCAACGCAAACGCCGAAATCAGCCGGCCTTCACCTAGGACAACGCGCTTTACGGTGTCCGCCACTTCGACCTTGCGGCCCAGTACGTCGGTGACTTCATGGGCGGCAGCGGATTCAGCGTGGCCAAGGACCAGGGCGCCGAACAGCACACCCAGCTTGAGCAGGTGACGAGGTTTCAACATGGCAGGGACTCCAGGTGCAGGCGGCGCATCAGACATCGCTCCAGCGCCGCAACAGGTTGTGGTAGGCGCCGCTCAGTTGCAGCAGCGCGTGGTGGTCGGCGTTTTGGGCGGTGAGGGTCTGGATGGCGACGTCCATGTCCAATAGCAACTGGCGCTGGCTGTCTTCGCGCACCAGGCTTTCGATCCAGAAAAAACTCGCGATGCGTTCACCGCGCGTCACCGGGTTGATCTTGTGCAAGCTGCTGCCGGGGTAGATCAGCAGGTGACCGGCGGGCAGCTTCACCGCGTGCTCGCCGAAGGTGTCGCGGATCACCAGTTCACCGCCGTCGTAGCTGGCCGGGTCGGCCAGGAACAGCGTGGCGGAGATGTCGGTGCGCACCCGTTCGCGCACGCCCTTGATGCCGCGAATGGCGTTGTCGATATGCCAGTCGAAGGCTTCACCACCGCTGTAGCGGTTGAACAGCGGCGGGTAAATGCGCTTGGGCAAGGCCGCCGACATGAACAGCGCGTTGTCCGACAGCCGCGCCAGAATCTGCTCACCGATGCGCAGGGCCATCGGTGAATCTTCCGTCAGTTGCCGGTTGTTTTTCGCCATGGCCGAGCGCTGTCCGGCGGTCACCTTGCCGTCAACCCAGGGCTGATCGAGCAAGGCGGCCACGGTGGTGTCGACTTCGCTGGCACTGAGCAATGCCGGGATTTCGATCAGCACGGTTCAGAACTCATAGTCGACGCTGGCGGTGAGGGTGCGCCCGGCACCTGGGATGCCGTAGAGCTGGAAGCCGTCGAGGGACGCGCCGACCTGGCTGTAGTAGAACTTGTTGAACACGTTGTTGAGGTTGAGGTTGACCGTGGTGTCCTTGTTCACCTTGTATTGCGCGGCCAGGTTGCTCAGCCAGTAGCCGGGGGCTTTTTCGTGGTCGCGGGTGTAGATCGCATACACGCCGGACGGGCCGTTGGCGTAGCTGCTGTTGTTGTTCAAGCCGCCGACGTATTTGTTGTCGGTGTAACGGCGGCGGCCCACGTATTGCTCGCCGTAGCTGAGGCTCAGGGCGTCAGTGACGGCGTAGGTGGTCCACAGGTTGGCGGTCAGGTCAGGCACGTTCTTGGCTTCGGCGCCCTTGTTGATGCCTTTGGTCTGGGTGCTCTTGAGTGCCGAAAAACCACTGTAGGCAGTCCAGCGCGGGGTGATATTGCCTTGCAGGCCCAGTTCGATGCCGTCTACACGCTTGGCGGGCAACGCGCGTACCGGGGCGGATTCGCCGTCCTGGTATTCCCAGGCATTGTCCAGTTCGGTGCGGAAGATCGCTGCTGTGACGTTGAGCATATCGTGGGCAATGTCCCACTTGGTGCCCAGTTCATAGGTCTTGGACTTGGCCGGGCTGTAGTTGCTGGTGCTGGCCGCGCCGTAGATCTGGTTGTTGGTCGACGCGCCCAGTGCCGACGGCTGCGCCGCCTCGCTGTAGGACACGTAGAGGCTGCCGTTGGGCAATGGCTTGAACACCGCGCCGACCCGGCCGCTGACGGCACCGTCGGTGCTGCTGATTGTCGCCTGGCCGCGTTGGCTGGTTTGTGCGCGCCAGTTGTCATAGCGCAGCGACCCCAGCACTTGCCACTGATCGCTGAGGGTGATGGTGTCGCCCAGGTAGATCCCGGCGTTGTCGATCACTGAGCGCGGGTCGCCTTCGCCTTTGGTCACGTAGGTGCTGGCGAAGCTGTGGCTGGGGTCGTTCATGTCGAACAGCATGTTGCCAGCCGGCACCTTGGCGTTGCGTTTCAGGCCGCCGTAAGTCTCGTGATAGAACTCCAAGCCGCTGACCACGGCGTGCTGCAGGCTGCCGGTGGTGAGGTTGAAGTTGAAGTCGGTCTGGTTGTCGAGGATGGTGTAGCGCTTGGACAGGCCGAAGTCGCTGCCGCGCAGGATGCCGTAGGCGGTGTTGCTGTTGTTCACATAGTCGGTGTAGGCATTCACCGTGCTGCCCGGCACTTGGCTGATCGGTCCTACACCGGTGTAGCCCAAGGTCGCACAACGGGTGCCAGTGCAGGTCTTCTGGCCGTTGGCGTTGGCGGCGAAGAAGCGCGCCGGGGAAAGCACGGCAAAATTGTCGCTGCGCTCCCAACGCGTCTGGTTGCGCAGGTTGGCGTCATTCCAGTCGAAGTCATGCTCGAAGCGCGCCGTGAGCGAAGTGGTTTTGTTCTCTTGGGTGTAGAGGCTCGAGTCGCCGTACCAGTTGGAGCGCTTCACGCCGGGCATGCGATCGCCGTTCGTCCCACGCTGAATCGGCACGCCGCCGTCCGGGGTGTTGGTGTCTTTCTGGTAGAAGGTGTCGACGAAGAAGCGCGTGTCGGTGCCCAAGCCAAAGCCGAACGAGGTGCCAATGCCCCAGCGGTCGTAGTCCACGTCGTCACGTTCGGCCACCTGGTTGTAGTGCTTCATCAGGTTGACGCGTACGGCGGTGGTGTCGTTCAGCTGCTTGTTAAGGTCGGCCGTGAGGCGGCGGTAGCTGTCGGTGCCGATCCCGGCCGAGACTTTGTTGGCATCGCCCAGGTGCGCTTCCTTGCTGACCAGGTTGACGCTGCCACCCACGGCGGACACTCCGGACTCGATGGACCCGGTGCCCTTGAACACTTCCGCCTGTTGCAGGTTGAAGGTGTCGGTACGCGTGGACATACCCGCATCGCGCACGCCGTCGACGGTCAGGCTTTGCTCGGAAGAAAACCCGCGAATCGAAAACAGGTCGCCCCACCCCAGGTTGCCCTCGCCAGACATGAAGGTAATCCCCGGCACGTTGCGCAACACTTCCTGCAAGGTCTGCGCGTTCTGCTCCTTGAGCACCTGCTGCGGCACGATGGTCACGCTTTGCGGGGCGTCCAGCAGCGGTTGGCTGATTTTTGCCGAGGTCACCCGGTCCACTTTGAAAGTGGAGGTGGCTTCACCATCGACCTTGATTTCCGGCAGGCTCAGCACCGAATCGTTGGACTTGGCCGGTGGCGCATCGGCAAAGGCAATCGGGGCGACGCTGCCGGCAGCCAGCAGGCCGAACATCGGTGCCAGAGTGGTGTGCAGCGTGTGGCTGCGAGATGTGGGCGATGACATGGGCAACTTCCGAGTCTAAATTACAATTACTCTCATTTAGGTTCGGTAGTCTAAAGAGCGTTTTCCCCTGCCATACCCCAGGTTTGTATCGCTGATGCGTGATTATGGTTTCCTACAACATTCCATTACATTTGCCTGCACGGCTGGCTGAACTTTCGGCTATTTGCTGCGTTTCATTGTTTTTCGGATTGACTGCCCATGGCCAAGCAAGACCACCTGCTGATCGTTGATGACGATCCGCAAATCCGCCAGTTGCTCTGCGACTACTTGAGCGACGCCGGCTTCCAGGTCTCCACTGCGGCCGACGGCAAGGAAATGCGCCGCCGCCTGGCGCTGAATGTCATCGACCTGATCGTCCTCGACCTGATGCTGCCCGGTGAAGACGGCTTGAGCCTGTGCCGCGAACTGCGGGTGAACTCCAACACGCCGGTGGTGATGCTCACGGCAAAAGGCTCGTTGATCGACCGCATCGTCGGCCTGGAAATCGGCGCCGACGACTATCTGCCCAAACCGTTTGACCCGCGTGAGCTGCTGGTGCGGATCAAGGTGGTGTTGCGCCGGGTGCAGAGCTTTCCCGACCGCGCGCGCCTGGATGAAGCGCCGAGCATCCGTTTCGCCGGCTGGCAGCTCGACACGCGGGCGCGGCAGTTACTGTCGCCGGAGGGTGTGGTGGTCAGCCTGGGCAACTCCGATTACCGCGTGTTGCGCCTGCTGTTGCAGCACCCCAATCGCCCGCTGAGCCGCGACTTCCTGCTCAATCACGTGTTCGACAAGGACAGCACGCCGTTCGACCGTTCCATCGATGTGTGTGTCAGCCGCCTGCGCTCGCAACTGCCGGCGGGGCTGATCAAGACCGTGCGCAACGAAGGCTACATGCTCACCGCCGATGATGTGGTACTGGAATCGTGAGACTGCTGCCGCGTTCGCTGTTCGGGCGGTTGGTGCTGATTTTGGTCAGCGGCATGCTCGCGGCGCAGGCGCTGACCAGCAGCATCTGGTACGACCGGCGCCATGGGCAGGTGCTGGAAATCCCTGCGCGCTTGATCGCCACGCGCCTGGCGGACGTGGTGCGGCTGGTGCACAGCGACCCGCAACAGGCGGACCTGCTGATCAAGCTGCTCGACACGCCGACCTTCCGCCTGACCGTCAGCGACCAGGCGAGTAATACGCCCAGCACGCTTCACGACAGCGACCGGCCCACCGAACGGTTGATCAAGAAGGTATTGTCGGAAAAAACCGGTTACGCCCAGACGCTGATCCTGTTGCGCCTGTCGCTGGTGGATGGCGAAGGGCACACCGCCGGGCTGTCGACCCTGCTGGGTTCCAAACCGGTGGTGGGGCAGTTTCTGATCGACCTGCGCCTGCCCGACGGCCGCTGGTTGCAGGTGGATGCCAGCGAGGAACAGGGCTGGACCAGCACCTCACCGCTGGACCTGGTGTTCGATTACGTCATGCGCATTTATTTGCTGCGGGTACTGGTATTGGTGCTGATTGCTCTGGTGGCGGTGCGCCTGGCGATCCGCCCGCTCAACGCGTTGGCCAAGGCGGCCGAAGCCCTGGGCCGGGATATCCAGCGTCCGCCATTGTCGGTGGATGGCCCTACCGAAGTGCGCCGTGCTGCCCAGGCCTTCAATGCCATGCAACAGCGGCTGATCGCCAACATTGCCGAGCGCACGCGGTTTCTTGCGGCCATTTCCCACGACCTGCGTTCACCGATCACACGCCTGCGCCTGCGCACCGAGATGCTCGAGGACAACCGCACTAAGGAGCGTTTTCGCAGTGACCTGGAGGAAATGGAGCACATGGTCTCCAGCACCTTGGATTTTGTCAGCAGTGGCGAAATCAACGAGGCGCGACAGAACATCGATATCAATGCGTTGTTGCAGAGTCTGCAAGCGGACCTGCAAGACGTGGGCGAGAACGTGGTGATTGAAGGCCGGGCCAAACAGCCACTGCCAGGGTACGCCCGCAGCCTCAAGCGGTGTGTGCAGAACTTGCTGGAAAACGCGGTGCGTTATGGCAGTGAGGTGGTGGTTCGGGTGGAGGACCAGGCGGATAGCTTGAGAATTCTCATCAGCGACCGAGGGCCGGGGATTCCCCAGGCACAGCTGGAACAGGTGATGGAGCCGTTCTACCGGGTGGAAGGCTCACGCAATGCCGAGACCGGCGGGTATGGCTTGGGGTTGAGCATCGCTCACACCATCGCCAAGGCGCATGACGGGCGGTTGAGGTTGCGTAATCGGGAGGGAGGAGGGCTGGAAGTGGAGCTGCAGTTCCAACGCCGATCCTGAGGCTCGCGCAGGGGGGGTATGTAGTGAGCGGGCTTGTCCCGCGCTGGGCTGCGCAGCGGCCCCATTAAGGCCGCGGCAGTATTACAGATACAACGCGTTGTCAGTTTTTAGGGTTGCTTCGCAGCCCCGCGCGGGACAAGCCCGCTCACCACAACAAGCCCGCCACAGGTTGGGGCATCAAGCCCCGTGGCACTTCTTGAATTTCTTCTCGCTGCCGCACGGGCAAGGATCATTGCGACCCACGTCCTTCAAGGCATTGCGCACCGGCTCCTGGTGAGCGTGGCCGCAGTTCGGGCCGTGGACATGGCCGTGGTCGTGATCATGGTGATCGTGATCGTGGTTGCAGTCAGGACCATGGACATGGGGTTGCTGAGTCATCGATGTCGCTCCGGAATAAAATCGCCGGGGATTATCTCGCCATTGTGGTTCACCTGCACGTCATAACCGATGAATAATCCGGTTTTCAGCTCGCCATCCAAGCGATACGGCACGGGCTGGTCGGGATTTTTCAGCATCTGCACCACATCACGGATCTGCGGCCAGAGGTTGGTGCGCACCGACACCCGGAAAAATTTATGACTGCGCGGCGGCACGGTGAGCCACTCATTGGACTCGCCCTCGGTCAGCACGAAGTCGCCCAGGGTGACCTTGTAGATCAAACCGCGCACAGTCAGGTCGGCGTCGTCGCGGTTATCTACGCGAAAGTACAGCTTGAATTTCTGCTCCAGCAGCTTGGCGCGCACCACTTCGACTTTCACCAGCGACACGTGGGGCGGTGGGGAGTCGTCTTCAAACCACGACGCGCAGCCGCTCAAACCGAGGGCTAACGCCAGCATCAAGCTGTACATCCGAAGCATGGCGTTAATCCTTAGAGTTGTTAGAGGTAGCTGGAACAGCACTTCTTGAATTTCTGCCCGCTGCCGCACAGGCAGGCATCGTTGCGTCCGGCCTTCACTTCCACGGTCGGGTCGATGAAGTACCAGCGCCCGTCATTCTGTACGAAAGAAGACTGCTCGCGGTGGCTATGTTCACCGTTGCTGTCATGCCAGCGCGCGGTGAAGGTCACGAACGCGTGTTCCGGCTGGCCGCCGAACACCTCCGAGCTTTCCACCTCAAGGCCGAGCCAGGTGCTCTGGGCGCTCCAGGCGGCGATGGCGTTGCGGTCCAGGCCCGGTTGTTGGGCGGGCAGGGTGGTAGCGACCAGGTAGTCCACCAAGCCCAGCACATAGGCGCTGTAGCGCGAGCGCATCAACGCGGTGGCGCAAGGTGCCGGATGCCCGGCGTGATAATGACCGCAGCAGGCATCCAGCAGGTTGCCACTGCCGCAGGGGCAAATGGATGTACTCATCGGGTTACCACCAATACTTTCCGAAGTTTTCCGGGTTGGCCCAGAAGCGGGCGTTGAGCCAGTCCGGCACTTGTTTATAGTCAAGCAGATCGTAGGTAAACAGCGTCAGAACCTGCTCATCACGCTGGAATCGCTCGCCGGCCTGCAGGGCCAGGGAGAAGAAGTCGGTGTCCTTCCAGTCGCAGGCGCCCAGGTCCACCAGCACCGCAATGCGGCTGGCATTCAGGTTACGGATGCCGCCAAGCAGGGTCAGGCCTTGCGGTTTTGACAGGTGCTCCAGGCAGTCCACCACCAGCGCCAGGTCAAACCGCTGTGCGGCAAGCTCTGTAGGCAACGCGCCCGGTGCCGCGATGGACACCTGGGTATCCGGGTGGGCTTTTTGAAAAGCCTCCAGCGCCGGGAACTGGCTGGCGCCCAACAGCAGCAGGCGTTTGGGCTGGTGCAGATCGAGCAAGGCGGCCAAGGCTTGCTGGGGGGTACGGGCAGAAATACCGGCGGTCATCAGAGATCCTCACATCAGGACCGTAGAGACTAGCGCGGCTGAGCGTGCGGGCCTAGAGCGGGCGGCTGTGAAAAGTCCTACGAATGCGGCGATCCTCAATGAATACAGGGGCGCGGCGTAGTGGCGCAGATGAAAAGAGCCGTCTTTACTCCACCCATCGGCCCCCGCCGATCCCCTCAGGAGAAATCAGATGAGCATCATGCGGACAGCTCTACCCTTGGTTCTGCTAACCGGAGTATTGACAGGTTGCGCAGGTTTGCAAAAAACCGACTGGCCCACCTGCGCCGCCCTTGGCGGTGTGACCGGTGCGGCGATCGGTGCCACTGAAAGCTCGGCCTACGCGGGCGCGGGTGCGCTGCTGATCGGCGGCATGGCCGGCGCCTATTGCTGGGTGCACGGCGATGGCGACGAAGACGGCGATGGTGTGCCGGACAGCCGTGACAAGTGCCCAGGCACGCCAAAAGGTGTGCCGGTGGATGCCAATGGTTGCCCACCGACACCGCCAGCGGCCGTGGTTGAGGAAGTCGTCGTGGTCAAGGAAGAAACCATCGTGATCCGCGATGTGCACTTCCAGTTCGACTCGGCCAAGCTGACGGCGGCGGACAAAACCAAGCTCGATACCATCGCCACGCGCTTGAAACAGGAAGCCCCGAGCGCCCAGTTGCGGGTCAGTGGCCACACCGACAGCGTCGGCAAAGACGCCTACAACCAGAAACTCTCGGAAAAACGCGCCCATTCGGTCACGGACTATCTGATCGGTGCCGGCGTGCCGCGCAGCAATTTTGTCGCGGTAACCGGCGCAGGTGAAAGCCATCCGGTCGCGGATAACAAAACCGCCGAAGGCCGCGCCTTGAACCGCCGCACGGAAATTCAGATCAACCGCTGACGGCCCTTGCCCCTGTGCGATCCACAGGGGCATTGCTGCCAATCCGCCCCCTTTATCAACTTTTTTGATCCTTCACTGGCAAAGCGCCTGTGGAAGTCGTTACTGTGCATCCAAAGAAAAACTAGAAATATTTTTTGAAAATTTTCAGGGGAGCTCCACGATGCGTAAGGTTTTACTGCTGGCCCTGTTGGTCAGCCCTGTTGCCCTGGCTCAAAGCGTCAGTGTGGAAACCAACTCGTTGATGCGCCTGCCCAGCAGTACCAGCGTGTTGCAACTGGAGCGGTTGGAGGTGGCGGACTACGGCACCTTGCTGATCCCCGCCACCATCAGCCAGGTCACGGTGGATGAGCTGCACCTGGGCCGCGACGCCCGCATCGCCATTGTGCCCGGCAACACCGCGCTGCAATTGCAGGTGCGCCACGCGCAGTTGGACCACGGCAGCCAGATCACCTCGCGCGGCGCGCCCGGCACCCACGAAAAACCGGCCAAGGCCGGGCGTGACCTGACGTTGCGCATCAACTCATTGACCGCTGAAGAACTCTCGGTAGACGCCCGTGGCGGCGCTGGTGCACAGGGTTATTCCGGGTTGGACGGAGCCAATGGCGTGGATCCAGGCTGCACCTGGGGTTCGGCCGGTCGCGGCGCCAATGGTGATAACGGCGGTGATGGCTTGCCTGGCGCGTCTGGCGCGCAGGTGCGGGTCGAGTTGCCGCAGGACTTCCCGGCGCAGCAGATCAAGGTCTGGGTGGACGGTGGTCCCGGTGGTTTGGCCGGCACGGCGGGCAAGCCTGGCAAGGGTGGCCAGTCCAAAGGCTGCCTGGTGTACCGCGCCGATGGTGGCGAGAAGGGCCGCCCAGGGTTGGAAGGGCAGCCGGGGCCGGCTGGGCCTGCAGGCACTGTGACCATTCAGCGGTTGTAGTGAGCGGGCTTGCCCCGCGCTGGGGGGCGAAGCCGCCCTAAAATCGTACGACCTGTTTCTCACTGCAAACACGCGGTGACTGGATTGGGGCGGCTTCGCCCCCCCAGCGCGGGGCAAGCCCGCTCACCACAACAAGCCCGCTCACTACAACATCGGCCGAGCCGAAGCAATCGCCACCACCACCAACCCCACGATCAAATTGATCCCCACCAACCGGCGGATCTGCCCCAGCACCGCAGCCCCCGCTGGCCAGTCCTCAGCCGCCACCGCCGTGCGCAATTCCGGGAATTTCAACGCCTGGATACGGATAAACAACGCCGTCATCACTAGGTACAAGCCCATCATCACCTGCACATAACGCGGCGCCGTCTCAAACCCATTGAAGCGCAATTGCAGCAGGCCGATGCCGCTGATCGGCAAAATCGCCACCGCGATCCATACCCACACGAAAAAACGTTGAAACACATTTGCCCACAGCTTGAGTCGGGCAGGGCCTTCAAGTGCCGCCACAGCGGCGGGGCGCAGGATCATCCAGGCGAAAAACATACCGCCGACCCATACCAGGGCGGCCAATACATGCAGGGTGTAAGCGAGGCTAAACGCGGTCATTGTGGTACTCCGTTCTGCGCGGGATTCATTAGCGGGGTATGATAGCCGCCGATCCGAACCACTGAAAATTTATCCAGCGTTTTTTGCGCCCGACTATCCATGATCAGCACTGAACTCAAAACCACGATCCAGGGCGCCTACTCGCGTTTTCTCGAAGCCAAGAGCTTGAAACCGCGCTATGGCCAACGCCTGATGATCGCCGAAGTGGCCAAGGTCCTCGGGGATATCGACACCGACGACGAAGGTCGCCGCGAGGGTGAGCCCGCGGTCGTGGCCGTCGAGGCCGGCACCGGTACCGGCAAGACCGTGGCCTACAGCCTGGCCGCGATCCCCACCGCCAAGGCCGCCGGCAAGCGCCTGGTGATCGCCACCGCCACCGTCGCCCTGCAGGAGCAGATCGTCTACAAAGACCTGCCCGACCTGATGCGCAACAGTGGCCTGAATTTTACCTTCGCCCTGGCCAAGGGCCGTGGGCGCTACATGTGCCTGTCCAAGCTCGACGTATTGCTGCAGGAAGGCCACGCGCAAACCGCGACGGCCCAACTGTTCGAAGAAGAAGGCTTTAAGATCGAGGTCGATGAGGCCAGCCAGAAGCTGTTCACCAGCATGATCGAGAAACTGGCCGGTAATAAATGGGACGGCGACCGCGACAGCTGGCCCACCGCCCTGGAGGATTCCGACTGGGCGCGCCTGACCACCGACCACAGCCAGTGCACCAACCGTCATTGCCCGAACTTCGGCCAGTGCGCCTTCTACAAGGCCCGCGAAGGTATGGGCAAGGTCGACGTGATCGTCACCAACCACGACATGGTCCTGGCCGACCTGGCCCTGGGCGGCGGCGCCGTGCTGCCGGACCCGCGTGACACCCTCTACGTTTTCGACGAAGGCCATCACCTTCCCGACAAGGCCATCGGCCACTTTGCCCACTACACGCGCCTGCGTTCCACTGCCGACTGGCTGGAAACCACCGCGAAGAACCTCACCAAGTTGCTGGCCCAGCACCCGCTGCCCGGCGACCTGGGCAAGCTGATCGAACAGGTGCCGGAGCTGGCGCGGGAGATCAAGACCCAGCAGCAATTCATGTTCAGCGCCTGCGAGCAGGTGGCCGACTTCAAACCCGGTGAAGACGTCGAGGGCCGCGAGCGGCCGCGTCATCGGTTCGTCGGCGGTTTGATTCCCGAGCACATGCGCGAAATGGGCATCGAGCTGAAGAAGGGCTTTTCACGCCTGACTGACCTGTTCACCCGCCTCACCGACCTGCTTAAGGAAGGCATGGATGGCGAGGTCAACATCGGCATCGCCAGCAACCAGGCCGAGGAATGGTACCCGCTGTTCGGCAGCCTGCTGTCCCGCTCCCAGGGCAACTGGGAGTTGTGGACTGCCTTCACCGTTGAAGACCCGGAAGACAACCCGCCGATGGCGCGTTGGCTGACCCTGTCGGAAAGCGGTGCGCTGTTCGACATCGAGGTCAACGCCAGCCCGATCCTGGCCGCCGAAATGCTGCGCCGCAACCTATGGAACGTGGCCTACGGCTGCTTGGTTACCTCGGCCACACTGACCGCCCTGGGCACCTTCGACCGCTTCCGCATGCGTGCCGGCCTGCCGAAAAAGGCCGTCACAGCAGTGGTGCCGAGCCCGTTCCATCACGCCGATGCCGGTGTGTTGCGGGTGCCGGACCTCAAGGCCGACCCACGGGATGCGGCGGCCCACACCGCCGCGATCATCCGTGACCTGCCGGAGCTGGTGGAAGGTTCACGCGGTACGCTGGTGCTGTTCTCGTCACGCAAACAGATGCAGGACGTGTTCGACGGCCTCGACCGCGACTGGCGCAAACAAGTGTTTATCCAAGGCAACCTGTCCAAGCAGGAAACCCTGAACAAACACAAGGCGCGCGTCGATGGTGGGGACTCCAGCGTACTGTTCGGCCTGGCGAGCTTTGCCGAAGGCGTGGACTTGCCGGGCGCCTACTGTGAACACGTGGTGATCGCCAAGATCCCGTTCTCGGTGCCGGATGATCCGGTCGAGGCGGCGTTGGCCGAATGGATCGAAGCGCGGGGCGGTAACCCGTTCATGGAGATCTCGGTGCCGGACGCTTCCTTGAAGCTGGTCCAGGCTTGCGGTCGCTTGCTGCGTACCGAAGAGGACCGAGGCACCATCACCTTGCTCGACCGCCGTTTGGTCACCCAACGCTATGGCAAGGCTATTCTTAATGCCTTGCCGCCGTTCAGGCGCGAAATTTCTTAAGCCACCGTGGGCGGATTCGCCCACTTCGTGGTCTATCTCACTGTATTTCATCAGGCCATTCATCGGCCGTCTGGGAGAACCTTGCTCGTATGATTCGCACGCTGCCCGCCCTTTTTGCCCTGCTGTTCGCCGCGCCCTTGATGGCCGCGCCTGCCGGGCAACAGACCTTGTTCAACTTCGTCCGGCCCGCTGATGTGGTCAAGGTGGCGACCCAGGACGCCAGCCTGCCGCAGTACAACGCCGAGCAGACCCCCGAAGGCGAAGTGTTGCGCCGCATCACGTTCAACCCGGCTGCCGAACCCAGCCTGGTGCTCAGCCCACAGACGGGCGCCTGGGACTGGTCCCAGTCGGGGGCCATGAGTCTGCGCATCCAGAGTGCGATGGATTGGGCGCTGACGCTCTACGTCAAGGTGCAGAGCAGCGACGGCCGTACCCTGGTCAGTCGCATCGACCTTCCGGCGGGCCCGGCGCAAACCTTGTTGGTCCCGTTGCAGGCCAACTCGCCGTTGAGCCAGGGCATGAAGGCCGGCCCGCCGATGCCGATCACCCTAGACGGCCAGCGTGTCTTGCTGGCCAGCAGCGCGGGTGAAATCGACCGCAGCCAGGTGGTTTCGGTGACGTTGTCGATGATCAAGCCCAACGCCGCCCAAAGCATCCTGCTGGAGCGCTTTGGCGTGCAGGACAGCGAGCCGGTGTTGAAGGCTGCCTACAGCGAATTGGTGGATGCCTATGGTCAATCCACCCGTGCGCGCTGGCCGGAAAAAGTCAGCAGCGACGAACAACTCAAGGCCGCCGCTGCCAAGGAGCAACAGCAGCTCCAGGGCTGGCTGGCCACGCGGGAAAAGTCCTCGTTGGATAAGTACGGTGGCTGGAACAAAGGTCCGGCGTTCGACGCCAGCGGGTTTTTCCGCACCGAGAAACGCGATGGGCGCTGGTACCTGGTGACGCCGGAGGGGCATCCGTTCTATTCGCTGGGCGTCAATACCGTGGCCCCGGACAACAACCAGACCTACGTGTCCGGCCGTGAATGGATGTTCGCGGTGCTGCCCAAGGCCGGCGAACCGTTCGACAAGTATTACGGCAGCGGCGACAACCGCACCGGCAACGGCGCGGGTGAAGGCCGCAGCTTTGGCGCCGGGCGCTGGTACGATTTCTACGGCGCCAACCTGCAACGCACTTATGGCGGTGACGGGTTTGACCAGACCCGCTGGACCACTCACACCCTCGACCGCCTGCAAGCCTGGGGTTTCAACACCGTGGGCAATTGGAGCGACGACGATCTCGCCCGTGCCGATCGCGTGCCTTACACCTTGCCGCTGTCGATCGTCGGCGACTACACCAGCATCAGCACCGGCACCGACTGGTGGGGTGGCATGCCCGATCCGTTCGACCCGCGCTTCGCCATGGCCACCGAGCGCGCCGTGGCCATCGCTGCCCGCGATCACCGTGATGATCCGTGGTTGATCGGTTTCTTTGCCGACAACGAGTTGGCCTGGGCCGGCCCAGGTGATGATCCGAAGTCCCGCTATGCCTTGGCCTACGGCACCTTGCGCATGACCACCGATGTCCCGGCCAAGCGCGCGTTCCTCAAGCAACTGCGCGACAAGTACCGTAACGAAGAAGGGCTGTCGAAAGCCTGGGGCATCGAACTGAAGGGCTGGGAGCTGATGGAAGACCCGGGCTTTGAACCGCCGATGCCCAACCCCGAACACCCGGAAATCGAAGCGGACTTCAAGTATTTCCAGAAGACCTTTGCCGATGCCTACTTCAAGACCATTTCCGACTCGCTGAAGTGGCATGCACCCAACCAACTGCTGTTGGGTGGTCGTTTTGCGGTGAGCACGCCGGAAGCCGTGGCGTCCTGTGCCCAGTATTGCGATGTGCTGAGCTTCAACATGTACACCCTCAAGCCGCAGGACGGTTATGACTTCGCCACCCTGCGTGCGCTGGATAAGCCAGTGCTGATCACCGAATTCAACTTTGGCTCGGCTGACCGTGGGCCGTTCTGGGGGGGAGTGACCCAACTGGCCAAGGAAGAGGACCGTGGTGTGGCGTACGGCAACTTCCTCAAGCAGGCCATGGCCGAGCCGTCGATTGTCGGCGTGCATTGGTTCCAGTACCTGGATCAGCCGGCAACCGGGCGTTTGCTGGACGGTGAAAACGGCCATTTTGGCCTGGTGGGTATCACCGATGTGCCGTTCCAGGGCTTTGTCGACAGCGTGCGCAAAAGCAACCTGGCGGCGGTCGATCAACTGGGCAAGGAAGCAGAAAAGGCCAAGGCGGCGGGCGCCGTGCGTGAAAGCGAAGGCGGCAGGGCCGGGCACGAAGGCAAAGGCCCGGGGCAGGGCGCCGGGCATGCGGGCGGGCACTCAGGGAATGGTCATTGATTGAGGGCTGACGGGTTCACAAAACCCACCAGTACTGGAACAATGTCGGCCACTTTTTGCTGTGTTGTCCGAGGGTGTTCAGGTGCAGATCCAGGGTCATTACGAACTCCAGTTCGAAGCGGTACGTGAAGCCTTTGCCGCGTTGTTCGATGACCCGCAGGAGCGTGGTGCCGGGCTGTGTATCCAGATAGGCGGCGAAACCGTCGTCGACCTGTGGGCCGGCACCGCCGACAAGGACGGTGCCGAGGCTTGGCACAGTGACACCATCGTCAACCTGTTCTCCTGTACCAAGACGTTTACCGCCGTCACGGCCTTGCAGTTGGTGGCCGAAGGCAAGTTGCAACTGGACGTACCCGTTGCCAACTACTGGCCGGAGTTTGCGGCGGCGGGGAAAGAATCCATCACCCTGCGCCAGTTGCTCTGCCACCAGGCCGGGTTGCCGGCGATCCGCGAGATGCTGCCGACCGAGGCGCTGTACGACTGGCAACTGATGGTCGACACCCTGGCGGCCGAAGCCCCGTGGTGGACGCCCGGCCAAGGTCATGGCTACGAGGCGATCACCTACGGCTGGCTGGTGGGTGAATTGCTCCGTCGCGCCGATGGGCGTGGGCCGGGAGAATCCATCGTGGCGCGGGTTGCGCGGCCATTGGGGCTGGACTTCCATGTGGGCCTGGCGGATGAAGAGTTTTATCGCGTGGCACATATAGCGCGTAGCAAAGGCAATATGGGCGATGAAGCGGCACAGCGTTTACTGCAAGTAATGATGCGTGAACCTGCGGCCATGACGACGCGTGCTTTTGCTAATCCACCGTCTATTCTGACCAGCACTAACAAACCTGAATGGCGCCGTATGCAGCAGCCAGCGGCAAATGGTCACGGTAATGCACGCAGCCTGGCGGGCTTTTATAGCGGCTTATTGGACGGTAGTTTGCTCGAAGCCGACATGCTTGAACAATTGACCCGCGAACACAGTATCGGGCCGGATAAAACATTATTGACACAAACCCGTTTTGGCCTGGGTTGCATGTTGGACCAACCGCAGCTGCCCAATGCCACCTTCGGCCTTGGCCCGCGTGCATTCGGGCATCCCGGCGCAGGCGGCTCGGTAGGCTTTGCCGACCCAGAGCATGATGTAGCGTTTGGTTTCGTCACTAATACATTGGGGCCTTATGTACTTATGGACCCACGGGCACAGAAGTTGGTCGGAATATTGGCCGGTTGTCTGTAAACCCCTTGCTGTTTCACGTTTTTTTGTTACAAAGGCAACTATAAGAAGGCGCTGAACGAAATGATGTAACTTTAATGTTCTGTAAGCGTCTGTTTAACGGGTCATCCAGACCCCCGTTTCTTTTCTCATTTTGTGGATATCTCATGTTATCGAACAAGTCCTTGGCACTGGCGCTATGCCTCACTATTACCGGCTGCGCACAAACTCCACAAAATGATGCCGAGGGCGGGCATTGGTGGTCATTTGGATCTGATAAGGCCGCGACCAAGGACGCAGTGACCCAAACCGATGCCAAGCCGGAGGCTAAACCGGACACCAAGCCCGCTGCCGGCGCCAAGCCTGCCGCCCCGGTAGCCGCCGCTGCCGCCCCAGCCGCCAAGGCTGACACCGGCTCCAGCTGGTGGCCGTTCTCTTCCAAGACTGCCGACGAAAAGGCCGCCGATGCCAAGGCCGACCTGAAAGCCGACCTCAAGGCCGCCGAGCCCGCACCTGCCGCCACTCCAGCCGTCGCCAAGAACGACACCGAAACCAAATGGTGGTGGCCGTTCGAAAGCAAACCCAAGCCATTGGCCAAGGTCGACGTGACCAACGTGCCGATGCCTGACCCGAAAATCACTCAGGCCTGGTTGGATGACTATGAGCCACGCCTGCGCGCCGCCATCAAGGACAGCAACCTGCAACTGGAACGTCGTGACAACGTGCTCGTCGTGATCGCGCCGGTAGACGGTTCCTACAACCCGAAACGCCCAGCCATGTTGCTGCCGGTCACCCTGGGTCCGTTCACCCGCGTCGCCAAGGCCGTTGAAGCCGATCCGAAGACCGCCGTACTGGTACTGGGCCACGTCGACGCAACGGGCACCGCCCCAGCCAGCCAGGCGCTGACCAAGGAACGTGCACAATCCATCGCGTCGATCTTCAGCCTCAGCGGCCTGAAGCAGGACCGTCTGATGCTGCGTGGCATGGGCGACCTGATGCCACGTGCCGCCAACGACAGCAACCAGGGCCGTGCCCTGAACCGTCGGATGGAAATCATGTTCACTCAGCGCACCACCATGCTGGCGCTGTTGAGCAAATATCAGTCGGGCAAAACCCCGCCTGTCGCCGAGATGGTTGCAGTGCAGGACGTTCCGGCACCGGCCCCAGCGGCCAAAGCCGCCGCTAAAAAGGCGCCAGCCGCCAAGAAAGCCGCTGCCAAGCCAGCCGCCAAAAAAGCCCCGGCCAAGCCTGCTGCCAAAAAGCCAGCACCGGCCAAAGCCAAGGCTGCAGCCCCGGCCAACGACCAAGCAAAAAACTGATCCGCTGAACCACAAGGATAAAGCCGCATGACCCAGGCACTGGCCGATATGCGCCGTGACTACACACGGGATGGTTTGAGCGAGGCCCAGGCCCCGAGCGAGCCGTTTGCCTTGTTCCATCAGTGGTTTGCTGACGCGGTGAAAACCGAGCAACCACCGGTGGAAGCCAATGCCATGACCTTGGCCACCGTCGACCAGGATGGTCGTCCGCACTGCCGCATCCTGTTGCTCAAGGGGTTGGATGCGCAGGGCTTTACCTTCTTCACCAACTATCAGAGTGCCAAGGGCCAGCAGCTCGCGGCGCGGCCGTTTGCGGCCATGACCTTCTTCTGGCCGACCTTGGAGCGCCAAGTGCGTATCGAAGGGCGGGTGGTGAAGGTCACGGCTGAAGAGTCGGACGCTTATTATCAGGTCCGCCCGCTGGGCAGCCGCCTGGGCGCCTGGGCGTCTCCGCAGAGCCAGGTCATCCGCGACCGCGAAGAGCTGCAGGACCTGCTCAAGGCCACCGAACAGCGTTTCAGCGACACCCAGCCCGACTGCCCCGAGCATTGGGGTGGCTACCGCTTGCTGCCGGAGCGCATCGAGTTCTGGCAAGGTCGTGCCAGCCGCTTGCACGACCGGCTGAACTATCGCCTGCAAGGGGCCGATTGGGCGCGCGAGCGCTTGGCACCCTGAGCTGCACCTTTCGTCACTTCACCTGAATGTTGCCCGTCACCCTGAAGTCTCTACACCAGAGGCTTCGGGCGTGTACTGCTGCGCGGCATTCTTCAGCCAATGCGGTAGGTCGGACCGTTTGATTTTCAAGTTGCGGGCCTTTTCCAGCTGCCTGAGCATGAAGGCACGCTTGTGCGCATCATTGCCCGCCAGGGAAAGCGCCAGATCGCGATCCACCCAGCGCCTGATGCGCAGGTACAGCCAGCCATGGAAATACAGGCCGGCAAGGGTTGTGACTACAATGATGAAGTAATCCATGAAGATCCTGGTTGGACGTTAAGTGCTACCGTTCGTCGATTTTTCTGGTGCGGGCAGTCTGTACTGAGGCTGAATGAAAGCAATTTTCTGCGGTGCTTGCCGTGACAGGCGTCAAGCTGCAGCGTTTAATGACCACCTGTCCTTTGGAGTTGATGCTATGCGTAAGTCCGTTTTACTGGTTGCCTGCTTTACCACCCTGTCGTTGCTGCTGGGTGGCTGCGCCTCGAGTCTGACCGGCGACTCGTACTCCCGTGACGAAGCGCGTCGTGTACAGACCGTGCGCATGGGGACCATCGAATCCCTGCGTCCGGTGAAAATCGAAGGCACCAAGACCCCAATTGGTGGCGCTGCTGGCGCAGTCATTGGCGGCGTTGGCGGCAGTGCCATCGGCGGCGGCCGTGGCAGCATCGTGACCGCCGTGATCGGTGCTGTTGCTGGCGGCCTGTTGGGTTCGGCCACCGAAGAAGGCCTGACCCGCACCCAGGGTGTGGAAATCACCGTTCGCGAAGACGACGGCAGCATGCGCGCCTACGTGCAAGCCGTGCAGGAGAATGAAATCTTCCGCATTGGTGACCGCGTGCGCATCATGACCGTTGATGGTACCAGTCGCGTTACTCGCTAAGCGCGGGTTGTAGAAACACAAAACCCCAACCGGGTGACTGGTTGGGGTTTTTCGTTTTATGGGCGGCTGCCAGGTTAAAAGCAAAAAACGCAGGCAATAAAAAACCGCCTTAGTAGGGCGGTTTTTTATTGCATACCCAACTATCGGCTGGGGATGCGACTCAAAGATGCATTGACCTGCAGCCGGATGTTACCCCTGGTCATACGGTCATGCAAGGTTGGGAGATAGTCCACGAGGGCGATTCCTGCAGCTTTTCTGTTTTTGATTTCACTGCAAAAAATTGCAATAGATCTCGCAAGCAATACTGGATATTTGATCACTGTTCGTCACACCTTCATTCGGGATATTCGTTAGGCTCTTCCCTGTTCTACATTTGTTGCTTTTAGGTGAGCCGGGTACGCGCGCGAGTTTTCGGACTGACCGCCACGGGCTAGTAATCCGTGCCGGATTCACGCGGAAGGCCCATCAACCCGGCCGCCTCAAAGATGCATTGACCTGCATCCAAAGGCCACGTGTTCCGGTAAGTGTGCTGGAGGTAGGCCCAAAGTAATGGGGCCGAGTATGTCGAAGTTTGCACGGCGTATGTGGAACCTCGTAGTGAACTGCCTGCGTGCTTATCACGTATGGACGTTCCTGCGAGACAGCTTCGATGACCTGTAAGGTCTGAGGAGTGGAGCCGCCTCGGTCAATCCGAGGCGGCTTTTTGGTTTTCGGTCTGTCAGTTCAACCCTGAAGCGTGGCCTTCTTACGACTCGCCATCGCCGTCACCGCATAACCAATACACGCCGCCAGAATCGATCCCGTCAAAATCCCCATCCGGTCCTCACCGGCAAACTCACTGGCACCCGGCACAAATGCCAGCGAACCGACAAACAGGCTCATGGTAAAGCCGATGCCACACAGGATCGCCACGCCAAACACCTGGCCCCAGTTCGCGCCGCTGGGCAGGGCGGCAAGGCCGGTCTTGATCGCCAACCAGGTGAGGCCAAACACACCCACGGTCTTGCCGATCAGCAGGCCAGCGGCGATGCCCATGGGCACGTGATGGGTGAAGCTTTCCAGGCTGACGCCAGTCAAGGATACGCCGGCGTTGGCGAAGGCAAACAGCGGCAAGATGCCGTAGGCCACCCACGGGTGCAGCGCATGTTCCAGTGTGAGCAGTGGCGAGGGTTCGGCGTTTTTGGTGCGCATCGGGATGCAGAAGGCCAACGTCACACCGGCCAGCGTCGCGTGAACACCACTCTTGAGTACGCACACCCACAGGATCAGTCCAATGATCAGGTACGGCCCGAGCTTGATTACGCCCAGGCGGTTCATGGCAATCAAGGCAATCAAGCAGGCACCCGCGCCCGCCAGTGCAGCGCCGGACAGGTCGGCGGAGTAGAACACCGCGATGACGATGATCGCGCCCAGGTCGTCAATGATTGCCAGGGTCATCAGGAACAGTTTCAGCGACACCGGCACACGCTTGCCCAGCAAGGCCAGCACGCCCAATGCGAAGGCGATGTCGGTGGCCATGGGGATCGCCCAGCCGGAGAGTGCGGCGGGGTAATCCTTGTTGATCGCCCAGTAGATCAGCGCCGGCACGACCATGCCGCCGATAGCCGCCGCGCCTGGCAGCACCACTTGCGAGGGCTTGGACAGGTGGCCGTCGAGCAATTCACGCTTGACCTCCAGGCCGATCAGCAGGAAGAACAAGGCCATCAGGCCATCGTTGATCCACAGCAAGGCCGGCTTGGCGATTTTCAACGCGCCGATCTGGGCCACCACCGGTACGTCGAGAAACGCAGCGTACAAGTGCGACAAAGGTGAATTGTTGATGATCAACGCCAGGGCGGCAGCCGCGATCAACAACAGACCGCTGGCGGCTTCCAGCTGGAAGAAACGGGTAAAAGTGCTACGCAGAGGCAAGGGATGCTCTCCAATCCAGATTCAATAGGTGGGTACCCTAACCCGTACGGTTAGTTGTTAAAACAAAAGTTATATTCTTATTTGTTATAAGCAGCTGTTTGGCATGACGTTGCGCCTAAGCCTAGCAATTGTGTGTCCGATTGAGTCGGTACTGTATCTGTGTGAGGCGTAGGAAACCCCCTAAAATCAGGGCTTACACCTTTAGAGAAACTCTCCATGAGCGATCAACGACCCTGGGCACGCGAAGCCATTCGTATCATTGAAGCAGACTTCCAGCGCAGCGCCGACACGCACCTGATTCCCTTGCCGCTACCGGGGTTGCCGGGTATCGAGTTGTACTTCAAGGACGAGTCCAGCCACCCCACCGGTAGCCTGAAACATCGGTTGGCGCGTTCGCTGTTTTTGTACGCGTTGTGCAATGGCTGGCTCAAGCCGGGCGCGCCGGTGATCGAGGCGTCCAGTGGCTCGACAGCGATTTCCGAAGCCTACTTCGCGCGCTTGCTCGGTTTGCCGTTTATCGCGGTGATGCCGGCTACCACCTCCCAGGAGAAAATCGCGCAGATTGCCTTCTACGGCGGCAAAAGCCACCTGGTACAAGATCCCACGCAGATCTACGCCGAATCCGAACGTCTGGCGCGGGAAAGTGGCGGTCACTTCATGGACCAGTTCACCTATGCCGAGCGCGCCACCGACTGGCGGGCAAATAACAACATCGCTGAGTCGATCTTCCAGCAGATGCGCTTCGAGCAGCATCCGGAACCGAGCTGGTTGATCTCCAGCCCCGGCACTGGCGGCACGACCGCGACCCTTGGTCGTTATGTGCGCTATCGCCAGCACCGCACCCGCGTATTGTGTGCCGATGCCGAGCGTTCAGTGTTCTTTGATTTCTATCAGAGCGGCGACGCCAGCTTGCGCCTGGACTGCGGTTCACGCATCGAAGGTATTGGCCGACCACGGGTTGAGGCATCGTTTCTGCCCAAGGTAATCGATGCGATGGTCAAGGTGCCGGATGCGCTGTCGCTGGCGGCCATGCACTACCTGGCCGAGCGCTTGGGGCGGCGGGTCGGTGGTTCCAGCGGGACCAACCTGGTTGGCGCTTTAGTGGCAGCGCAGCAGATGAAAGCGGCGGGGGAATCGGGTTCGATCGTGGCGATCTTGTGTGATGGCGGTGAACGCTATGCCACGACTTACTACGATCAGGCCTGGTTGGCAGCGCAGGGGTACGGGTTGGAGGACTTGATTGCGGCCGTTGCGGCCAGTGTCGAGCGGGGCGAGCCGTTGCCGGACAGCATCCTGCGCGCGAATATCTGACACCCGGCAAAAAACAGTGGGGGAGCGGGCTTGCCGGCGATAGCGTCCTCAAGATCGCCGTCGCCGGCAAGCCGGGCTCCTCCAAGGGAAGGTGTCAGGCCTCGATGCCCAACATATCCCGTGCCAACGCCTCGGCAATCCGAATCCCATCCACGCCTGCCGACAGAATCCCTCCGGCATAACCGGCACCTTCACCGGCCGGGAACAGGCCTTTCACGTTCAGGCTCTGCATCGATTCGTTACGGGTAATTCGTAGCGGCGACGAGGTGCGCGTTTCAATACCGGTCAACACGGCGTCGTGCAGCGAGTAGCCCTTGATCTGCTTCTCGAATGCCGGCAAGGCTTCACGGATCGCTTCGATGGCAAAATCGGGCAAAGCCAGCGCCAAGTCGCCCAGGGATACGCCAGGCTTATAAGACGGTTCCACGCTGCCGATCGCCGTGGACGGCTTGCCGGCGATGAAGTCACCCACCAGTTGCGCCGGCGCCTCGTAGTTGCTGCCGCCGAGGACATAAGCGTGGGATTCCAGGCGCTCCTGTAGCTCGATACCCGCCAGCGGGCCACCCGGGTAATCCACCTCAGGCGTGATACCGACCACGATGCCGGAGTTGGCATTGCGCTCGTTACGCGAGTACTGGCTCATGCCGTTGGTGACGACACGGCCCGGCTCGGAAGTCGCCGCGACCACGGTGCCGCCTGGGCACATGCAGAAGCTGTAGACCGAGCGGCCGTTCTTGGCGTGGTGCACCAGCTTGTAGTCGGCGGCGCCAAGTTTTGGGTGGCCGGCGTATTTGCCCAGTCGCGCGGCGTCGATCAAGGATTGTGGGTGCTCGATACGGAAACCCACCGAAAACGGCTTGGCTTCCATGTACACACCACGGCCGTGGAGCATACGGAAGGTGTCGCGGGCGCTGTGGCCCAGTGCCAGGATCACATGCTTGGACAGGATCTGCTCGCCGCCATCGACGACGACGCCGTTCAACTGGCCGTCTTCGATCAGCACGTCGGTTACGCGCTGCTCGAAGCGAACTTCACCGCCCAGGGCGATGATTTGCTCGCGCATGTTCTCTACCACGCCGGTCAGGCGGAACGTACCGATGTGCGGCTTGCTGACGTAGAGGATTTCTTCCGGCGCACCGGCCTTGACAAATTCGTGCAGGACTTTGCGGCCGTGGAATTTCGGGTCCTTGATCTGGCTGTACAGCTTGCCGTCGGAAAAGGTCCCGGCGCCGCCCTCACCGAACTGCACGTTGGACTCGGGGTTGAGCACGCTTTTGCGCCACAGGCCCCAGGTGTCCTTGGTGCGCTGGCGCACTTCCTTGCCGCGTTCGAGAATGATCGGCTTGAAGCCCATCTGCGCCAACAACAAGCCGGCGAAGATCCCGCACGGGCCGAAACCCACTACGATTGGACGCTGCGTCAGGCCTTCCGGCGCCTGGCCCACGACTTTGTAGCTGACATCCGGCGCCGGGTTGACGTTGCGGTCATCGGCAAACTTGAGCAGCAGGGCGGCTTCACCCTTCACGTTCAAGTCGATGGTGTAGATGAAGCACAGCTCCGAGGATTTCTTGCGGGCGTCGTAGCTACGCTTGAACAGGGTGAAATCGAGCAAGTCATCACTGGCGATGCCCAAGCGCTGCACGATGGCGGGCCGCAGGTCTTCTTCGGGATGGTCGATGGGCAGCTTGAGTTCGGTGATTCGTAACATGACAGGATCCGGTAGGCGGCGGGCTCGGAGGCCGGCTGTTTTGCAAACCGGCGATTATAAGCCCCAATGGTGGTTTCCCGTCATGTTAAAACAGCACGGCGTGGCGTCAGTCGTCGCGCGAGCCGCCGAACGACGCACAACCGCGCTGCACCTGCCCGTTGACGCGCAGCTCGGCGGTCATGTGTTGTAGGCTGCCGCTGACCGGGTCGACGCAACGCTGCGGGGCGACCCACAATTCCACGTGTTGATTATTGGCTTCAGTCATCAGGTTGAAGCGGCCATCGCCGATTTGCTCTTCCACATAAGGCACCGCCAATGGCGGCTGGCCTTCGCGTTCCAGCACCAGGCCCTTGGCGGTGACGTTCATCACCCAGGTCGGTTTGTGGCCGTTGGCGCGCAGGATCATGCGTTTGAAGTCCGGGTCGTTGCAGGCCGAAGTCGAGCGCTCGACGCGGTAAAGTTGTTGCAGGTCGACGCTGCCCTCGGTGCCGCTGGCAACCCCGGAGAACTGGCCACGCAGGTCGGCAAACAACGCGCCTTGCTCGCCGGCAAGCGAAGCCGCTTCCTGCAGGATGCTGGTGCCGCCGGTGTCTTTGACTACATAGCTGCGTTTGTCGCCACACGGCTGGAACAGCAGTTTGCCGCCGACCGCCGTGAGCTCGCCCTGCATGCGGGTCAGCCCGGCCGTAGAAGGCTTGGCCGGAGCGTTATCGAACATCTGGCAGGCGCCAAACAGGGGAAGCAAGGCAAGTAGAGCAAGGGTATGGGCGGCACGCATCATCGAGTCTCCAGACAAGTGCCGCCACGTTACGCAGGCCTGCGCCGTACCACAACCCTGCCCGCAAGGTTCAGGCAATTCTGACAGGCAGCCTGATCACCCTACGATAAAGGTCTGACCGGTTTGCAGGCCCTCCACGCTTTTTGCGTAGGCCAACGCCACATCGGCGCCTGGCGCCGGTTTGTAGCCACGGAAGTACGGCGCGTAGCTGTCCATGGCTTCCAACAGGACCGTCGGACTCACCGAGTTGATACGCAGGCCACGTGGCAACTCGATTGCCGCCGCTTTGACGAAGGCATCCAGCGCGCCATTGACCAGTGCCGCCGAGGCGCCGGTGCGGATCGGGTCGCGGTTCAGAATGCCACTGGTGAAGGTGAACGAGGCGCCATCGTTGGCGTATTCGCGGCCGATCAGCAGCAGGTTGACCTGGCCCATCAGCTTGTCACGCAGGCCCAGTTCGAAGTCGCTTTCGCTCATGTCGCCCAACGGTACGAAGTTCACGCTACCTGCTGCGCAGACCAGGGCATCGAACTTGCCTGTCTGCTCGAACAGTGTGCGGATCGACGCGCTGTCGCTGATATCCACCTGGAAGTCGCCGCTGTTGCGGCCGATGCTGATCACGTCGTGACGCTGAGCCAGTTCTGCCTTGACCGCCGAGCCGACTGTGCCGCTGGCGCCAATCAATAGGATTTTCATGGTGCTGTTCCTCCAGGGGGTAAGTGAGGGTTCAGTCTAGAGTGGCTTTTTCTGCGGATAAACGCGCTAATAGGCAACCTTTGGTTTTCAAATGGAAACAATCCATGAGTGAGATGGATGACCTGGCGGCGTTTGCCGTGCTGATCGAGGCCGGCAGTTTCACCGTGGCTGCTGAGCAACTGGGCTGCAGCAAAGGGCAGTTGTCCAAGCGGATCAGCCAGTTGGAAGCGCGGTTTTCCGTGGTCTTGCTGCACCGCACCACGCGCAAACTCAGCCTGACAGCCGCGGGTGCGGCGTTGCTGCCCCAGGCCCAGGCATTGGTGGTGCAGGTGGATCGCGCCCGACAGGCATTGGCGCGGCTCAAGGACGACCTGGCCGGACCGGTGCGCATGACGGTGCCGGTGTCGTTGGGCGAGACCTTCTTCGACGGGTTGTTGCTGGAGTTTTCCAAGCAGTACCCGCAGGTGCAGATCGAGTTGGAGCTCAACAACAGTTATCGCGATCTGGCGCGGGATGGTTTTGATTTGGGGGTACGCTCAGGCGCGATTGAAAACGAGCGCCTGGTGGCCAAGCCGCTGCTGGCCTGGCATGAGATGACATGCGCCAGCCCGGCGTACCTTGAACAACATGGCGAGCCACAGACCCCGGCCGACCTGGCCACGCACACTTGCCTGCTCAACAGCCATTACAGCGGGCGTGAAGAGTGGCTGTACCACCAGCAGCACGAGTTGCTGCGGGTGCGGGTCAGCGGCACGTTTGCCTCAAACCACTACAACCTGCTGAAAAAGGCCGCGCTGGTGGGCGCCGGTATCGCGCGGCTGCCGTCCTATGTGCTTCCTGCAGAATTGGCTGACGGCCGCTTGCGCTGGCTCCTGCGCGATTATCAGACACGGAGCATGCCGATGTACCTGGTGCATCCCTATCAGGGTGGTTTGCCGCGCCGCACCCAGGTGTTGGCCGATTACCTGGTGGATTGGTTCAAGCGTAGCGGCGAGGCGCTGGATCGGCTTTAAGCGCAGCGACGGGCGATCAGGTGATCGATGGACAGACGTCCCGGCCCTTTGGCCACGAGCAGCAATAGCAACGCGATCCAGGTGCCATGAGTCGGGTAGGCGTCCGGGTAGACGAACAACTGGATCACCAGGGTCATACCGATCAGGGCCAAGGCTGAGAAGCGTGTAGCGAAGCCCACCAGAATCAACACCGGAAAAAAATGCTCGGCAAATGCCGCCATGTGCGCCGCGATTTCCGGTGACAGCAACGGCACGTGGTATTCGCTGCGAAACAACGGCAATGTCGAGGCCGCCAATTTGGGTTCGCCGAATTGGAAGGTGCCGCTGATCAAATCAATCGCGAAGCCTTCGACTTTGGTTTGCCCGGATTTCCAGAACACCGCGGCGATGGAAAAGCGCGCGAGAAAAGCGATCAGGCTGTAAGGGATCTGTTCGAAAAGCGCGATGACCCGGTTGATCAGGCACGACGGACGAGTATTCATGGCGACACCTTTTGTTCTGGATGCAAATGAGTGATGGCGCTGTGGTTTATCAGCAGCGTCAGGCATTGGTGCAGGTCAAACTCGGCGGACGTTTCAAGCGTCTGCTCCACGGCTTTTTCCAAAGGCGTGCCCTGGGCCAGGCTGTCGATAAACGTGACTGAGCCGTGGTCGATCGCTAACACCTGAACTTCCAGGCCCCGACGCATGACCAGCGCACCCTGGGCGTGCCAGGGATTCAGAGTGGCCAAGCCGCCCTCGGCCTGGTGCGCGGCCCAGATGGATACCACCGCATAGGCTGAAGTCAAAGTGGCGAGGGAGGGATGCAGTTGCAGGCGCAATGTCCCCAGGTCTGTCTGGCCTTGCAGCGCTTGGAGAACCGTCTGCTGGTCCATCGGCGGGGTATCCGCTGCGTGATAGGCGCGTACGCGCAAGCGTTCCAGGCGCGCGACATCGGCCAGGTAGGGCACGCTGGTGGCAGGCTCGAAATCCTGGATAAACGCCGCGAACGCACTGCCGTACTCGCTGATCAACGGGTTGGTGGGTGGGCAAACCTGTACAAACAGGCCGGCCATCGCTCGGAAGAACTTTTCGCCCACCAGTTGCAATGTCACCGGATAAGCCGTTGCCAGCGCGTTGATCAACGAGCTGTGCACATTGTTGCGATACACCACGAAGCGGCTGGCGGGGTCGGCACCATTGCTGCTGAACAGGCCATCGGGACAAGCCAGGTCCGGCGCCAATAATGCCTCGGCGAAATCGTCATGCAGGCTCATGGGTTCACCTGCGACAGATGCCAGTCAGCCCGTTGAGCCTCGGCCAGCAGTACGCCAAACGCCGGCACCTGGTTATCCCGCTCGATCAGGGTTGCTACCGAGCCGACCTGCGCCAGTACTTTTTCGTACAGCTGCCACACGGCGTTATCGATAGGTGCGCCGTGATCATCGATCAGCAAGCGATCACCGAGGCTGTCAGTGTCTTCGGCAAAACCGGCCAGATGAATCTCGCCCACCGCGTGCAATGGCAACGCGTCGATGTAGGCAAGTGGATCGCGTTGATGGTTGATGCACGACACGTAAACGTTGTTTACATCCAGCAGCAAACCACAGCCAGTGCGGCGAATGATTTCGCTGATGAAGTCAGTCTCGTCCTGGGTTGAGCGCTGGAATTGCAGATAAGTCGACGGATTTTCCAGCAGCATGGGGCGCTTGAGGGTGCTCTGCACCTGGTCAACGTGTTCGCATACCCGTTGCAGGGTCGCGCTGTCGTAGGCCAGGGGCAGCAGGTCATTGAGGAACACCGGGCCGTGGCTTGACCAGGCCAGGTGTTCGGAAAAAGAGTGGGGTTGATAGCGTTCGATCAGCGCGCCCAACCGTGCCAGGTGCGCACGGTCCAGCGGGCCATCGCCGCCGATGGACAGGCCCACGCCGTGCAAGGACAGCGGGTACTGCTCTCGGATCAACCCCAGGTAATGATGAAACGGGCCGCCGGCCACCATGTAGTTTTCGGCGTGCACTTCAAAAAAACCGATGTCGGGCAAGGTCTCCAGCACGTCCATGAAATGCTCATGCTTGAGCCCCAGCCCGGCCCGACGGGGGAGGCCGGGCGCCTGAGCCTGGGAGACGGCTTGCAGGGATGAAAGGGTCATCATCAGTACTCAGGTTTTGCGAGGTTTCAGGACTTGGCGGTGAAGGCTGCTTCCTGGCCGAAGCCGGTCGGCGAGGTGGAGCTTGGGGTTTTGAGGCAGGTGCCGGCCGGGACCAGTTTCCAGGCGTTGGCTTGATCCTTGGTTTTTGAGGTGCCGGCGCAGGAAGTGCCTGCACCCGCGGCGCAATCGTTCTTGCCGGCCTCAGCGACGCCGAAACATTTCTGCATGTCGTCGGCAGCGTGGGCGGTGGTGGCCAGGGTCGACAGGCTCAGGGCGGAACCGAGGGCCAGGACGAGGGTGGCGGCGGACAGTTTGGTAGTCATGGTGTATCTCCAGCAGTGGGTTGAGTTGGCGGGCTTGAATGCCTGCTTGTACCACTAGAGAGGGGGGGATGGGATTCGTTACACCGGCTTCAAAAAAATTAAAAATTTCGCTTCACGCAAAACAAATGTGGGAGCGGGCTTGCTCGCGAATACGGTATGTCAGTCACTGCATCGTTGACTGATCCACCGCATTCGCGAGCAAGCCCGCTCCCACATTGTTCAAGCCGGTTCCTTCAGCAAGAAAACCTTAGCCGCCCAGATATGCCTCGCGCACCTTTGGATCGGTCAGCAACTGTTCGCCAGTGCCTTGCATCACCACCCGGCCATTTTCCAGCACATAGGCACGGTCAGCGATTTTCAGCGCCTGGTTGGCGTTCTGTTCCACCAGGAACACCGTCACACCGTCCTTGCGCAGCTGTTCGATGATGTCGAAGATCTGCTGGATGATGATCGGTGCCAGGCCCAGTGAAGGTTCATCCAGCAGCAATAGCTTGGGTTTGCTCATCAGCGCCCGGCCGATGGCGAGCATTTGCTGCTCGCCGCCGGACATGGTGCCGCCGCGCTGGCTGAAGCGCTCCTTGAGCCGAGGGAACAGGTGCAGCACCTTGTCCATCTGCTCCTGGTAATCGCCCTTGTCGGTGAAGAACCCACCCATGGCCAGGTTCTCCTCCACCGTCAGGCGTGAGAACACACGACGGCCTTCCGGTACCACCGCGATGCTCTTGCGCATGATGTGTGAGGATTGCTGGCCCACCAGTTCTTCACCCATGTAGCGGATGCTGCCGCTGTGGGCCTGGGGCGAACCGCAGAGGGTCATCAACAGGGTCGATTTGCCGGCACCGTTGGCGCCGATCAGCGTGACGATCTCACCCTGGCGCACTTCGACGTTGACGCTGTGCAGGGCCTGGATCTTGCCGTAAAAAGTGGAAACGTTTTCGAATTGCAGCATTTTACGCTTCCCCCAAATAGGCTTTGATCACTTCAGGATTGTCGCGGATCTGCTCCGGCGTCCCGTTGGCCAACGGTGTGCCCTGGTTGATCACCACGATGTGGTCGGAAATGCTCATAACCAGTTTCATGTCATGTTCGATCAACAGCACGGTGGCGTTGTTTTCTTCACGCAACACGCTGATCAGCGCCTTGAGGTCTTCGGTTTCCTTGGGGTTCAGGCCGGCGGCTGGTTCGTCGAGCATGAGGATCCGCGGACGGGTCATCATGCAGCGGGCGATTTCCAGGCGACGTTGCTGACCGTAGGCCAAGGTGCCGGCCGGGCGGTTGGCAAACTCGGTCAGGTTGACCTTGTCCAGCCAGTACTCGGCGTACTCCATGGCCTCGCGCTCGCTCTTGCGGAACGCCGGGGTCTTGAACAGGCCTGCGAAGAAGTTGGTGTTCAGGTGACGGTGTTGGGCGATCAGCAGGTTTTCGACCGCCGTCATGTCCTTGAACAACCGTACGTTCTGGAAGGTCCGCACCACGCCCTTGCGGGCGATTTCGTGACCGGCCAGGCCCTGGATCGGCTGGCCGTCCAGCAGGATGCTGCCACCGCTCGGCTTGTAGAAACCGGTGAGGCAGTTGAACACCGTGGTCTTGCCGGCGCCGTTCGGGCCGATCAGTGCCACAACCTGTTTTTCTTTCACGGTCAGGGCCACGCCGTTGACTGCCAGCAAGCCGCCGAAGCGCATGCTCAGATTTTCGACTTTCAGGATCTCGCGGCTCATTTGCGCAGCTCCATGTGTGGACGTTGCATGGGCAGCAGGCCTTGAGGACGCCAGATCATCATCAGCACCATCATGGCGCCGAACATCAACATGCGGTATTCGCTGAACTCACGCATCAATTCCGGCAGCAGGATCATCACGATTGCTGCCAGGATCACGCCCAATTGCGAGCCCATGCCACCCAGTACCACGATAGCGAGGATAATCGCCGACTCGATGAAGGTGAACGACTCCGGCGTTACCAGGCCTTGGCGAGCGGCGAAGAAACTGCCGGCGAAACCGGCAAAGGTTGCCCCGAGGGTGAAGGCCGAAAGCTTGATGACTGTCGGGTTCATGCCGAGTGCACGGCAGGCGATTTCATCTTCACGCAGCGCTTCCCATGCACGGCCGATCGGCATGCGCAGCAGGCGGTTGATCACGAACAGTGCAGCCAGTGCCAGCAGCAGTGCCACCAGGTACAGGAACACCACTTTGCTCACCGGGTTGTAGTCGATCCCGAAGTACTCGTGAAAGGTCTGCATGCCTTCTGCGGCGCTACGGTCGAACGTCAGCCCGAAGAACGTCGGCTTGGGGATGCTGCTGATACCGTTGGGGCCGCCGGTGATATCCGTGAGGTTACGCAGGAACAGTCGGATGATTTCACCGAAGCCCAGGGTCACGATCGCCAGGTAGTCACCGCGCAGGCGCAGTACCGGGAAGCCCAGCAGGAAGCCGAACGTTGCCGCCGCCATGCCCGCCAAGGGCAGGCAGATCCAGAAGCCCCAGCCCAGGTAGTGCGAGAGCAGCGCGTAGGTGTAGGCACCTACGGCGTAGAAACCCACGTAACCCAGGTCGAGCAAGCCGGCCAGGCCGACCACGATGTTAAGGCCGAGGCCCAGCAACACGTAGATCAGGATCAGGGTGGCAATATCGACCGCGCCGCGCGAGCCGAAGAACGGCCAGATCAACGCGGCAACGATCAGGCCGATGATGATGTAGCGCTGGGTACGCGGCAGGGTCAGGAATTGACTGACCTTAGGCGATACCAGAGGGCCACGGTTGCCCTTGAACAAGGCACCGACCTGCTGGGTGAACAGCACACGCAGGAACATCAGCACCGAGCACAGGGCGATGATGGTCAGGGTCACGGGACCGGTGCCATGCACTTCCAGGTTGATGCCGACAATGCTCAGCTTGAGGCCGAGTACGGGGAACGCAACCGCCCAAACCAACAGCGCGCTGAAGAACGCCGATTTAAGATATCTGCTCATACTTTCTCAACCTCCGGACGGCCCAGGATGCCGGTCGGACGGAACAACAGCACCAGAACCAACAGGCCGAACGCCACGACGTCCTTGTACTGGTCGCCGAAGATATCGGCGCCAAAGGCTTCGGCCACACCCAGCACCAGGCCACCGAGCATCGCGCCCGGGATACTGCCGATGCCGCCCAAAACCGCCGCAGTAAAGGCCTTGAGGCCTACCAGGAAACCGGCGTTGGGGTTGATCACGCCGTACTGCATGCTCAGCAGCACCGCCGCAACGGCTGCCAATGCGGCGCCGATCACGAAGGTCAGGGCGATAATGTTGTTGGTGTTGATGCCCAGCAGGTTGGCCATCTTGATGTCTTCGGCACAAGCCCGGCAGGCGCGCCCCAGACGGGAGCGGGAGATGAACAGGGTCAGGCCGAGCATCGCCACCAGGGTGACGACAAAGACCAGGATCTGCATGTACGAAATCAGCACTTCTTGTGCGCCACCTGGGCCGAAGGAGATGCTCCCCGGGATCAGGTTGGGAATGGACTTGTCCTTGGAGTCCTGGGACAGCAATACGGTGTTCTGCAGGAAAATCGACATGCCGATGGCGGAAATCAGCGGGATCAAACGGTTGCTGCCACGCAAGGGACGATACGCAACGCGCTCGATGCTGTAGCCATAGGCACTGGTCACGACGATCGACGCAAGGAACGCGGCGGTCATCAACAGCGGCAGGGAGTGGATACCCATCATGGCCAACCCGGCAAGGGCGATAAAGGCCACGTAGGAACCAATCATGTACACCTCGCCATGGGCGAAGTTGATCATTCCAATGATGCCGTAAACCATTGTGTAGCCAATGGCTATCAAGGCATAGGTGCTGCCAATGGTCAGGCCATTAACCAGCTGTTGGAAAAAATGATAGATCTCAGGCATTACAGCGCTCCTAAAAACCCGATACGCATTTCACTGGTGGAGTCATTTCCGGCCTGTGCCCTGTTCTGTGACCAGGTTGCACAAAGCGTTTGCCAGCGAACCGCTGGTGACGGTTTTAAGATTTTCAGGTGAGCCAGCGCCCGGATCGCGGGTGACAGGCCCATAAACCTCGTAAAACAAAGCCCACTGCTCTCACAGTGGGCTTGTTGGACCAGTAACGCCTGGCTTACTGAGGGGAAACTTCGGTTTTTGGTTTACCGAAGTGCCATTCGTAGACCACGAATTTGAAGTCCTTCAGGTCGCCCTTGGCGTCGAAGCTCAGATCGCCGGTAGGGGTCTTGAAGGTGCCCGCGTGGATGGCGGCTGCCACTTTGGCGGTGTCTTCGCTCTTCGCAGCGGTAATACCGCCGGCGATCACTTCAATGGCCGAGTAGGCTGGGAACACGAACGGACCGGTTGGGTCCTGCTTGTTCTTGGCGAACTCTTCAACGATGGCCTTGTTGGCCGGGTCGGTGTCGAAGGATTTAGGCAGGGTCACCAGCAGGCCTTCGGATGCGCCCTGGGCGATTTGCGAGATAGAGTCGTTGCCGACGCCCTCTGGACCCATGAACTTGGCGTTCAGGCCTTTTTCCTTGGCTTGGCGCAAGATCAGGCCCAGCTCAGGGTGGTAGCCGCCGTAGTAGACGAAGTCGACGTTGGCTTGCTTGAGTTTCTGGATGATCGAGGAGAAGTCTTTGTCGCCGGCGTTCAGGCCTTCGAAGACGGCAACCTTGGTGCCTTTCTTCTCGAGGGTCTGTTTAACGGCGGTGGCGATGCCTTCACCGTACTGCTGCTTGTCGTGCAGTACGGCAACGATCTTCGGCTTCACGTGATCGGCGATGTAGTTGCCGGCCGCCGGGCCTTGGGCGCTGTCCAGGCCGATGGTGCGGAAGATCAGCTTGTAGCCACGGGCGGTGATTTCCGGGCTGGTGGCAGCCGGGGTAATCATGATCACGCCTTCGTCTTCATAGATGTCGGAGGCGGGTTGAGTGGAGCTGGAGCAGAGGTGACCGACCACGAACTTGACGCCGTCGTTGACCACTTTGTTGGCGACGGCAACGGCTTGTTTAGGATCGCAAGCGTCGTCGTATTCCTTGGCCTCAAGCATCTTGCCGTCGACGCCGCCCTTGGCGTTGATGTCGGCGATGGCTTGTTTGGCACCCATGAATTGCATGTCGCCGTATTGCGTCACTGGACCGGTTTTAGGACCTGCGATACCGATCTTGATGGTGTCGGCTGCGAACGAATGGCCGGCAACCCCAGCCAGGACCATAGCGGCAAACAGTTTGGAAATCTGCTTAGTAGCCTTATTCATAGTGCTCCACTCTTACTGTTGTATTTTTTATAGTTCTAGCGGCCTTGTGAGCTGCAGAACCGGATCAGATATCTCGGATATCCCCCCGGCAGTGCCCTGGCAACTGTACCGGTACAGTGTAGAGCGCCGGTTGATCGCTTGAAAAGCTGGCTGCTGGGGGCAAAACCCGGGTGTGTCGCTTAAATGAAAGAAAAAGACAGAATTGCGGCGGGGCGATGCCAGAGTTTCGGGCAATCCTTGGCTTTCCTGACACTTTCTCTCGGTAACTCATTTGCAACTGGGTTTTTCTACAAGAGCCACGACGTTATGATTGCGCCGTTTTTTACTCAGGTGAATTCCCATGACGCAAGAACCTAGCACCCTCTATGCCAAGCTGCTCGGTGAAACCGCCGAAATATCCTGGAAGGAGCTTGAGCCGTTCTTTGCCAAGGGTGCCCTATTGTGGGTCGACGCCGGCCTGGATTTGATCGAAGCCGCCGAGGGAATGGCCGAGGACAACCGTGACAAAGTCGCTGCCTGGCTGGCCGCGGGTAGCCTTGGCGAAGTGTCTGCGACGCGGGCATTGGACCTGGTGGAGCGTGATCCGAGCCTGTGGGCGGTGGTGGTCTCGCCGTGGATTCTGATCCAGGAAAGGGCGGCGTGAGAAAAGTCTGCACGAAAAAGGTGCGCGTTTTTTGCCGAGGGAAGTGTGTAGCGGAGTAACCGCTGAAGCGGTGATGGCATCTTGCCGTAGAGAAAGGTCACAGCCGAGGGTGACGTGCACGTCACGGGAACAGTTGGGCGGGGGGCTAAACGGCTGCAGAATTGTTTCGTGGTGTGGCAGGGCTATACATTTTTTGCAATACAGACCGTCATCGCAGGCAAGCCAGCTCCCACATTTGAAATGCATTCCAAGTGTGGGAGCTGGCTTGCCTGCGATGGGCGCGGCTCGGTCTAAGCCGTCTTGCCAGTATGGTTGTTCAAGGAGATAACCTTGGTCTTGCCAATCCGGTGACGGTAAATCTCACGCAGGTACTTGATCGCCTTCTTCACGCAATCCCGTGACAGGCGAATGTCATTGATCGAAACGAACTTGTCTTTGTCGTTGATCAGCTCCCGGTACTTCTTCTCATACATCGGCTTGATCGCGTACCAGTTGGTGTCGAGGATCTTCGCCGGGTTTTCGAACTCGTTGAGCAGTTCGTCGATACGGTCTTCGTCGAAGTCCTCGTGGATAATGAAGTCCAGGATCGAGTTGTCCAGCGTGTCATCGAAGCGGTACGGGGTGCGCGCAAAGCAGCGCTTGATGAAGGCTACGATCAGCGTGAGGAAATCATCCGACAGGCATGGGCTCTTGGCGATCAAGGTGGTCAGCGACAAGTTGGCCGATGCGCCAATCACCAGGGCATAGCGCTTGAGGGTGGTGTTGGGGAACAGGCTGTTGAGGTGGGTCTTGAGCCGGTTCAGGTCCATGTAGGACAGCTTGTAGTCCTTGGGTAACGAAACAATCGACACCACCGACGAGCAGTTCTTGAAGAAGTGCAGGTCGTGCAATGCGGCCGCGTCGTAGCCCGAATTCTTGTACTGCTCCAGCGACGCCTTGTAGCGCTTGGACTCGATCGGCAGCAGGCTGATGCCTTCGATGGCCTGGGTGACCTTGTTGAAGTGTGGCAGGTCGATGGAGCGGAAGAACAGGTCGTCGATGTTCAGGCGTTGCGGTTCTTTCTCGAACACCTTGAACTTGTCACTCGACGGCGCCGGGGTTTCCGGGACGACGGACTCGGCATAGGCAATTGCCACAGGGCCGGCCAGGCTCATGAACAGGTCGTTGGCATCCAGGCGAATGGTTTCACCAATGTCGATCCCGGCGCGACGGAAGTAGTTCTGGTCGTAGTCGGTGGTCACGGCCTGGGCCGTGAGGATGTTGAAGATCTGCTGGGAAATGTACTGGTTGGCGTGTTTTTCCATGGCATTGACGTCAATGTTCTGGATATTGCCGTCATCGCTTTCTTCGGCATAACGCATGATGTCGTTGGAGATCAACATCATTGCGTTCCACGGCCGGATACGCCCCTTCACGCTGGCTTCGCTGCTGTCTTCATTGGCGAAGTTGTACGAGAAGTCCCATTCTTCCGACAGGTATTTGCACAGCAGGCGCCCGGCGTTGATGTGCAGCGCCTCGGACATTTCGCTGCGGTGGTCGGAGATGTTCGGCAGCACGCAAATACCGCTGGTGAAGATCGGTTCGAACACAAAGGCATGGCCGCTTTTGCTGTCGTGCTCGTCGGCGGGCTTGGTGTCGAACGTCTTGTTCATGTACGAGTGCTGCTGGGCCAGGCCGAACTCCGAGGCCATGCCTGAGCCGGTGCCGCCACCGGCGCTGAAGATCGAGAAGTACAGGCGCGACTGGTTAGCCTTGATGCCGCAGGAGTCGATGAGGTACGAGTGGATCATCTTCCAGTCAGGGCTGGAAAAACGCTGGGTGTCTTTATTGAGGATGATCTTGGCCAGGTACTGGCCGAGGATCGGCGCGTTACCGGCGCCACCGGCATGGACTTCCGACAGGTCCATGATTTTCATCTTGCTGTAGTCGCGCAGGAAGCCGCTTTTTTCGCCCTTGCGCGAGAAACGGATGCGCCCGGCGATATCCTTGTCCAGGTCGCCGAGCATCACCAGTGGTTCCACCAGGAACACCGGCTTGGTGGCCTTGCCGCCGCCCAGGCGCAGGTTATTGCGGATCCACTGGGCCGGGCTGTAGCCCTTGTCCTGCGATTTGTCTTCGTTGCTGAATTCGTTCAGGTAGAACTTGCGTGCGTTGTAAACCAGCTCCGCGACGTCGAGTGCGATGTTCGAACCACAACGGCCCAGGCCGATCAGGCACACCGAGGGAAATTCTTGCTCGTTGCGCGGATCGTTGTCGCCTTCCAAGTGGGGCGGGCGCGGGAACACCATGTCGCGCAGGCCGTCGAGGTTGTCGAGGATGCGGTCGGTATTGGTTTCGGTGAAGTACAGGTATTGCTGGGTGGCCAGCGGGCGGGCGGTGCTCAATGACTTTGAACCTGAGGGCTTGTCCGCAGGAGCTGGGAGCAACACGTCAGATACCACGGTGGCAGAGTTATTTTTAGAAGTCATTGTGCGCCATGTGCCTGGGCGGATGGCTGGAAGGTATCAAATGGCCATCACGGAATGAGAGTTCGCGACTTTACAGTGCGTCCTTGTCCTGGGCGAGTGGGATGAACCCTAGTGTTTTCAGGGAAAACCTGGCCGGACTCTGATGAATCGGCCGTTCGTCGGCGTTCTTTAGGCAGATGATGGCGAAATGCCAAAGATTCGGCGTCAGCGAATTGGCCTGACAATGGACGTGGAGCTGCCACGGTTTGGGGAGGCGTCTTGCGGCGAACTGCCGTCCTTGGTGCCAGACCCTCTAGGCGGGGGGAGTGGGTTGCGCTGGTTGATGCCCTGCATCACGCCGATGATGTCACTGGCCGGTACCGCCGGGCTGAGCAGATAACCCTGCACGTAATCGCAGCCATGCTTGTGCAGTAGCTCGAATTGGGCCTGGGTTTCCACGCCCTCGGTCACCACCTGCAAGTGCAGGGTGTGGGCCATGCCAATCACCGCCTGGACGATCTCGATATCGGCGGTGGACTTGGGAATATCCTGGATAAATGAGCGGTCGATCTTCAGCGTGTTGAGTGGCAAGCGCTTGAGGTAAGCAAGGGACGAGTAGCCGGTGCCGAAGTCGTCGATGGCCAACGACACGCCCAGCGCGCGGATCTGCCGCAGCAACGCCAAGGTGCTGCTGATATTGCCCATCAGGGCGTTTTCGGTGACTTCCAGCTCCAGGCGGTTGGCGCCGATCCCGCTGAAGCGCAACGCGTCTTCGATTTCATCCGCCAGCTCATCACGGGCCAGGTTCAGGGCCGAGCAGTTCACCGCCATGGTCAGGTCGGTATAACCCCGTTCAGACAGCAGGCTCAGGTCGTGACAGGCTTGGCGCAGGACCCAGTGGTCCAATTCGGCAATCAGGCCGTTGCTTTCGGCGATGCCGATAAAACGGTCCGGGGCCAGTAAGCCATGCTGTGGATGTTGCCAGCGCACCAAGGCTTCCAGCCGCGTGACTTTGCCCAGTTTCATGTCGAAGATCGGTTGATAGAACAGCACCAGTTGGTTACGAGTGCGCAGGGCGCCGCGCAGTTCCTCTTCCAGTTGCAGTTCGAGGAAGGCGCGGGTTTTCAGGTTGGAGCTGAAGAAGTTCAGGCTGTTGCGCCCGGCATCCTTGGACTGATACAGCGCCAGGTCGGCGGTTTTCAACAACTCTTCGCAAGTCAGGCCGTCGTCGGGGAACAGGCTGATGCCGATGCTAGTGGTCATCACCATGCGCCGGCCGGCCAGTTCGATGGGTTCTTTCATCTGTTGCATGATGCGCTGGGCCAAGTGCCGGGCTTCGTCGCGGTGGTGGATGCTGATCAGGATGCAGAACTCATCGCCGCCAAACCGCGCGACCACATCGGCGTGGCTGCGCACCGAGCTCTTGATGTGTCCGGCCAGCACGGTGAGCAATTGGTCGCCAGCGTCATGCCCGAGGCTGTCGTTGATGCGTTTGAAGTGGTCGATATCGAGGAAAATCACCGCCATCATGCCGTGGGAGGCGGTTTTTTCGGCGAGCTTTTCCGCAAAGATCTGGTTGAAACCCCGGCGGTTGAGCAGGCTGGTCAAGGCGTCGTAGTGGGCCACCTGTTGCAGTGAAGCGCGGGCTTGATCGAGTTCGCTGAGCAGCGCATTGACCCGGCGCAGGTCACGTTCCTTGTGCTGCAGCTTCTTGTCGGCCAAGGCGGCGCTGATGCTGCTGCCGATCACCAGCAGGGTGATAACGGCGACCGACAGGCCCAGTTGAATCGGGTTGTTGTCCAGCGGCAGCGACAGGTCCGCCCCGTTCGGCACCATCAGGCGCATGGCGGCCATGCCGGTGAAGTGCATGCTGAGAATGCCGGCGCCGAGCACCAGGCTGGCGGCATATTTAAGCAACTGGTGGAACACTCCGGCACCGTTGCGCAGGTAACTCGACAGCAGCAAGGCCGCCAGGCTGGCGCCGATGGCAATGCCGATCGAGGCCAAGAACAGCCGCGTTTCGAAATACACCTGGGCCTGGGAACGCATGGCCGACATGCCGACGTAATGCATCAGGGCGATGCCGATGCCCATCCAGACCGACGCCAGTAAGTACTGGTGGAAGCGCAGGTTGGAGTGACTGAGGGTTTGCATGGCGATCAACGACGCGATCAGTGCGATCAGCAAGGAGGCGAACGTCATGAACAGTTCGTAATGGATCGCAATCGGGGCCTGGAAGGCCAACATGCTGATGAAGTGGGTGGACCAGATGCCGCCTGCCAGGCAACCCGCCCCGAGCCAGCGCCAATGGCGCCGCGCGGTAGGGTCTTCGACATGGCCGACGCGTTCGGCCATGTCCAGCGTGCCGAAACCCGCCGCGCACGCGACCAGATAAGCGAGCAGTACCAGGAAGGGGTTATGACTGCAATTGAGTAATAAGTGCCCGCTCTCTGGAAGCTCGGTAAAAAAATGCAGACCCAGCCATTCCATAGCATGTCCCGTCATAGAGTCACGTCACTGCCTACGGCGATGACCTATGTGGACGAGTGTAGACGTGTAGGAGAATTCGCCAAGGAGTAATGGCACTTTGCTTGTCTACGATTTTGTCATGCCACCCATAGCGTTTGATGCTAAGCGCTGATGGGCAGGTCCAGTTCGAACGGTGCTTCCAGCGGAGCCAGGCCAAACGCGGCGCGGGCTGCATCGCAATCGGCGTTGTGCACGCCCTCATACCAGGAGGACTCGAACTCGCGGCACACACTGGAGCGTTGCTCGTAAATCGTGCACCGGGTGCCTTGGCCTACTTCACCTTCAAGGCTGCAGCAGCGCGCCGGTTTCTGGTCGGTGCCGATCATCGCCACGCGGGTGGGGTTGATCTGTACCACCAGGTCATCGGGCACCGTGCCCCCCGACGAGGCGCATTCTCCCCAGAAGAAAGACACACGGAAGTGTGAACAGCAGGCACCGCAATTCAGACACGGACTGGCTTCGGACATGGGCGTCATCGATAAGAAAAGTAGGAGTGGGGTGTTACGGAAGGCTCGCCATTCTATCCGGGCCATGGCCGTTGGGAAGGGGGGCAGGAACTTATATTTTTGTAGGCGAAGTCCCGTGCTGCCGGGCGAAATCATGCCCTATCAGCTTTACGAATCATTACAGACAACCGGGTGCCGTCTGACTATGTTGCAGGTACCGGGCAGGATGCATCGGGCATCGCAGCTCTCATAACAATAAAAGAGACGGACCCATGCAGAACTCGACCCAAGCGGCGAATGCCTGGCGCATTCTGTTCCTGCTGTTCCTGGCCAACCTGTTCAACTTCTTCGATCGCACGATTCCGGCGATCATCATCGAGCCAATCCGTATGGAATGGCACCTGAGCGACTTCCAGCTCGGCGTCATCGGTACCGCCTTCACCATCGTCTACGCCATTGCCGGCTTGCCTCTCGGGCGCCTGGCCGATACCGGCTCGCGCAGTAAACTGATGGGCTGGGGCCTGTTTGCCTGGAGCGGGCTGACGGCGGTCAACGGCATGGTCGGCAGTTTCTGGACGTTTTTGCTGGTGCGCATGGGCATTGGCATTGGCGAAGCCAGTTATGCGCCGGCGGCCAACTCGCTGATTGGCGACCTGTTCCCGGCGCACCGTCGCGCGCGGGCCATGGGCATTTTCATGCTGGGCCTGCCGTTGGGGCTGGTGCTGGCGTTCTTCACCATCGGCTGGATGGTCAAGGCGTTCGACAGCTGGCGCGCGCCGTTCTTTATCGCGGCAGTACCGGGGATGATCCTGGCGGTGTTCATGTTCTATATCAAGGAGCCCAAGCGCGGCGCCGCCGAAACCGTGCAAGTCTCCCAGGAGCGCGTCGACCGCCCGATCCGCCGCGTGCTGGCGGTGCCGACCTTCCTGTGGCTGGTGCTGGCCGGGTTGTGCTTCAACTTTGCGACCTATGCCTGCAACTCGTTCCTGGTACCGATGCTGCAGCGTTATTTCCTGATGCCGTTGCAGGAAGCCGCCGTTGCCACGGGTGTGATCGTCGGTCTGACCGGCCTGGTGGGCCTGACCCTCGGCGGCTGGGTCGCTGACAAGATCCACCAGCGTGTTGCCAATGGTCGCCTGTTGTTCGCCGCGTTCAGCTTGATCATCTCCACCGTGACCACCGCCTGGGCGTTGCACGCCGGGCGCATCGAGATTGGCGTGTTCGTGGCGCTGTTCAGCGTGGGTTGGTTGTTTGCCTATAACTTCTACACCTGCGTGTACACGGCAATTCAGGACGTGGTCGAGCCGCGCCTGCGGGCCACGGCCATGGCGCTGTTTTTTGCCGGGCTGTATTTGCTGGGCGGTGGGATGGGACCGATCGTGGTGGGCGGGCTTTCCGATCATTTCGCCCACTCGGCGATGTATGCGGCTGGGGCGGAGCAGATGACCGAAGCTTATAAAGCGGTGGGGTTGCATGACGCCATGTACCTGATTCCGGTGGCGCTGTTCTTGACCATGCTGTTTCTGTTCCAGGCGTCACGCAGTTTTGTGCGCGATGCCAAGAAGATGAAGGAGGGGTTGAGCGGGGTGGAGGTGCCGGCTGCTAGCGTCCCTGCCTGATTGTAGTGAGCGGGCTTGCCCCGCGCTGGGCGGCGAAGCCGCCCCCATAAAAAACGCCGCATTCTCTCTGAAAGAATGCGGAGTCTGGTTTTGGGGCGGCTTCGCCGCCCAGCGCGGGGCAAGCCCGCTCACTACAGTAAATTAACCGGCTACGAGGACTCGAATCGCTTCCAGTCGCAGCGCCGCCTTATCCAGCATGGCCAAACCTTGCTCACGCTGGGTACGCAGGGCCACCAACTCACTGTCACGTACGGTCGGGTTGACCGCTTGCAACGCGGTCAGGCGCGCCAGTTCTTCGTCGGTGTCCGCCGCCAGGCGACGCTTGGCCTCGGCCACGCGCTCGGCATGTTGCGGGGTGATCTTCTCTTCACCGGCGTTGATCCGTGGCGTCAGCTGGTCGCGCTGGGCCTGGATGAACTTGTTGGCGCTGGCCCGTGGCACGCTTTCCAACTGGTCGTTGAGGGTCACGAATGACACACGGCTCGACAGGTCGTTGCCATTGGCATCCAGCAAGCAGCGCAGGGCGGCCGGCGGCAGGTAGCGGCCCAGTTGCAGCGAGCGTGGGGCAACCACTTCGCTGACATAGAGCAGTTCCAGCAACACGGTGCCCGGCTTCAGCGCCTTGTTCTTGATCAGCGCCACGGCGGTGTTGCCCATGGAGCCGGACAGCACCAGGTCCATGCCGCCCTGTACCATCGGGTGTTCCCAGGTGATGAACTGCATGTCTTCGCGCGACAGCGCCTGGTTGCGGTCGTAGGTGATGGTCACACCTTCGTCGTCGCCCAGGGGGAAGCTGGCGTCGAGCATCTTTTCGCTGGGCTTGAGGATCAGCGCGTTTTCCGAATGGTCTTCGCTGTCGATGCCGAACGCGTCGAACAGGGTTTCCATGTAGATCGGCAGGGCGAACTGGTCGTCTTGCTCCAGGATGTCCTCGACCAGCGCATCACCTTCACCCGCGCCGCCGGAGTTGAGTTCCAGCAGGCGGTCGCGACCAGTGTGCAGCTCTTCTTCAAGACGCTCGCGCTCGGCACGGGCCTCGTCGATCAGGGCTTGCCACTCGCCGTCGTCGGCGTTCTCCAGCAGCGGCAGCAGGCGTGGGCCGAACTGATGCTGCAGGGCGTTGCCGGTCGGGCAGGTGTTGAGGAAGGCGTTCAGCGCTTCGTGGTACCACTGGAACAGACGCTCTTGCGGGCTGGTTTCCAGGTACGGCACGTGGAGTTCGATCACATGTTTCTGGCCGATCCGGTCCAGACGGCCGATCCGCTGTTCCAGCAGGTCGGGGTGGGACGGCAGGTCGAACAGCACCAAGTGATGGGAGAACTGGAAGTTGCGGCCTTCACTGCCGATTTCCGAGCAGATCAGCACCTGGGCGCCAAACTCCTCATCAGCGAAGTAGGCGGCGGCGCGGTCACGTTCGAGGATGTTCATACCCTCGTGGAACACCGTGGCCGGAATACCGGAGCGCACGCGCAGCGCGTCTTCCAGGTCCATCGCGGTTTCGGCGTGGGCGCAGATCACCAGGACTTTGGTGCGCTTGAGCATTTTCAGTTGGTCGATCAGCCACTCGACGCGCGGGTCGAAGCGCCACCAGCGGTTTTCTTCTTCAATATCCGGCTGCGACTGGAAGCTGACTTCCGGGTACAGCTCGGCGTGCTCGCCCAGCGGCAACTCGAGGTATTCGTCCGGGTTTGGCAGCGGGTAGGCGTGCAGCTTGCGCTCCGGGAAACCCTGCACGGCGGCGCGGGTGTTGCGGAACAGCACGCGGCCAGTGCCGTGACGGTCGAGCAGCTCGCGCACCAGGCGTGCGCTGGCTTCGGTGTCGCCATCGTTGACGGCGGTCAGCAGGGCTTCACCTTCGTTGCCGAGGAAACCCTGGATGGTCTTATGTGCGGCAGGGGAGAGACGCCCCTTGTCCAGCAGCTCCTGCACGGCTTCAGCCACCGGGCGATAGTTCTCGCTTTCGGAGCGGAAGGCGGCGAGGTCGTGGAAACGGTTCGGGTCGAGCAGGCGCAGGCGTGCGAAGTGGCTGTCCTGGCCCAATTGCTCGGGGGTGGCGGTGAGCAGCAGTACGCCAGGAATCACTTCGGCCAGTTGTTCGACCAGCGAGTACTCGGGGCTGGCCTTGTCTTCGTGCCATACCAGGTGGTGAGCTTCGTCGACCACGAGCAAGTCCCAGCCGGCGGCGAACAGTGCGTCCTGGGCCTTCTCGTCGTCCACCAGCCACTCCAGGGCTACCAGCGCAAGCTGTGTGTCTTCGAACGGGTTGGTGGCATCACTTTCGATGAAGCGTTCTTCGTCAAACAGGGCAACTTGCAGGTTGAAGCGGCGGCGCATTTCCACCAGCCATTGGTGCTGCAGGTTTTCCGGGACCAGGATCAGCACGCGGTTGGCGCGACCCGACAGCAATTGGCGATGGATCACCAGGCCGGCTTCGATGGTCTTGCCCAGGCCCACTTCGTCGGCCAGCAACACCCGTGGCGCGATACGGTCAGCGACTTCGCGGGCGATGTGCAGTTGGTGAGCAATAGGTTGCGCACGCACGCCACCCAGGCCCCACAGCGAGGACTGCAACTGGCGGCTGGTGTGTTCAAGCGTGTGGTAACGCAGCGAGAACCAGGCCAGCGGGTCGATTTGCCCGGCGAACAGACGGTCGCTGGCCAGGCGGAACTGGATGAAGTTGGAGAGTTGGGTTTCCGGCAGGGTGACCTGCTCGTTCTGCCCATTGAGGCCGTGATACACCAGCAGGCCGTCGACGTCGTCGACTTCCTGTACGGTCATTTTCCAGCCTTCGAAGTGGGTGATGCTGTCGCCCGGCGAAAACCTCACGCGAGTGAGGGGCGCATTCCGTAGCGCATACTGGCGGGTGTCGCCAGTGGCCGGATAGAGCACGGTCAACAAGCGGCCGTCCTGTGCCAGAACGGTGCCTAACCCCAGCTCTGCTTCGCTGTCACTAATCCAGCGTTGCCCCGGTTGATACTGCTGCGCCATGCTGCCTGACTCCCGCCGTGAAAAAGCCGACTATCTTAACGGAACAAGCCCCCACGCCCAAGGACTCTGACAAAAACTACTCCGTATACGTGGGGGGCCGGAGGCCGAATCGACGGGTGGCGGGCACTTGGGAGTGTCGACTGGGTCACAGCTTGGCAACCCTGTGCTCAAGTCGCCCTGCAACCCGCCGACAGCCTGTTGATCAGGAGAATAATCACTATGCTGCCACCCATGCTGCCCGTCAGCGTTGTGCCGGTGACGTCACAACTCGATCCGGTGCGACAGAAGCCGGATATCCCGCCCGTGGTGCCAGTTCAACCGGGCTCCAACGAGAGCACTATCGACCTGAAAAAGGGCGACGCCGAGACGTCGGCCTTTTTGCTGCGCGAAGAACAACGCCGTCAGCAGGAACAACAGAAACGCCGGCGTGAAGCCGATGAAGACCCGGAGCAGCACCTGGCCATTCCGGGGGATGTGCTCAACGCCGACAACACCGTGCCGGTGGTGCCGCTGATCGAAGATGCCCCGCGCCAGGGCTTGTGGGTGGACGTCGAGGTTTAGTCGCGCAACTCGCGCAGCGCGGCCATCAGCAACTCGATATCGTGCTCGGTGTTGAGCGGGCTGACCGAGATCCGCGCCACGCTTTCCAGGCCCCGTGCCTGCATATCCAATGGCGTGTAGGCCACGCCGTTGGCGCCGATATTGATGCGCTTCAGACCCAGGCGCCGCTTCAGTTCGAATGCATCCCAGCCGGCCAGGTTGAAGGCGATCAAGCCTGATTGCTGCGTGCCCAGGTCATGCAGGGTAATACCTGCAATCCCACGCAATTCGTCGCGCATTCGCTCAGCGGTTTGCGACACCCTTTCCCAGACGCGATCGATGCCCAGGCGATTCATCTCCTGTAGCGCATTGCCTAGGCCTGCGAGCAAGGCGAAGGAGGTCTCGCTGGTCTCAAAGCGCCGGGCGTCATTGCGCAGATCGAAACCCTGGGCGGTCCATGGCGCTGAAAACACGTCGCGCTGGGCCGGGCTCAAGCGTTCAAGAAAGTCCGGTCGCACATACAGCAGCGCGGTGCCCCGTGGGCCACGCAGGTGTTTGCGTCCGGCCGACTTGAGCACGTCGCACTGCAACGCTTGAACATCCACGGGCACCTGGCCGACGGCTTGCCCTGCGTCGATGAAGTAGGGGATAGCGTGACGCCTGGCCACTTTACCGATCGCCTGGGCGGGGTTGATCAGGCCGCCATTGGCTGGGAGCCAAGTGAGGTCGATCAGCTTGACGTGTGCATCGATCATCGATTCCAGCGCCAGCGGGCAGACCGCGCCGGTCTCATCGCAAGGGATGGTTTCTACTCGGGCGCCGGCCTGCACTGCCAGCTCCATGCTGGCCAGGTTGCCGCCCCATTCATGGCGGCCCACCAGAATGCGATCGCCCGGCTGCCAAGGCGCCAATGCCTGGAACGCCAGGCTCCAGGCAGTCGAGCCGCTGCTGGCAAAGGCGATCGAGGCGGCGGGTGCATTGAGCAGTTGCGCGGCGGCGCGGCGGGCTTTTTCCACTAGCACCGCGCCATGTTCGCCGGCTTCCATCGGGCCGTCGCGGGCTTCGCGTTGCAGTTGCTCGATGATTGCATCGAGGGTCGCCTGGCTGGGCAGGGATGCGCCGGCAGGGTTGAAGTGCACGATGCCGGATTGGCAGCCCGGTGTGTCGTCCCGCAGTTGCTGGACTTCGAGCGGGCTCACGGGCGTAACTCGAAAAGGGCATCCACCTCCACGGCTACGCCGGCCGGCAGGCTGGAGACGCCCACGGCGGTGCGCACATGTCGGCCTTGTTCGCCAAGGGCGTTGACCAGCAGGTTGGAGGCACCGTTGGCGACCACGCTCTGTTGCTTGAAATCAGCGCTGCTGGCGATGAATACACCCAGGCGCACGGTGCGCACCAGGCGCGATAGGTCATCATTCAAGGCATTGCTCAATTGCCCCAGCAGGCCCAAAGCCGCCAATTCCGCAGCCTGTGCGCCTTCTTCATCGCTGAGGGATTCGCCCAAGCGACCGACGTAGGCGGGTTTGCCATCGACCAGCGGAATTTGCCCGGAAACGAACAGGTGGTTTTGGCTGATGACGTGGTTGATGTAGTTGGCAATTGGCTGGCTGGGGGTAGACAGCGTGAGGCCAAGGGTTTGCACGCGTTCGCGGATGGAGTCGCTCATGATGAATCCTCTGGGTTCAGGAGGTTTCAGCATGTTGGCTGCATCGAGGGGCGACAAACGGATAGATCTCACGCGATGTATCGAAATAGCTCACGCGTCGGCGCAGGCTTCCTTCAGCCACTGGCTGAAACACGCGGTGGCTGCAGTGGCGGGGCCTTCGGGCGCGATGAGCCAGTAGCCGATGTCGCTGTGATAGGGCGGCCAGTCGAAAGCTTCCACCAGGCTGCCGTCCTGTAATCGGCGCTCGATCAGGCGATGGCGGCCCATGGCGATGCCTTGTCCGGCGACCGCGGCTTCGACCACGATGTTGTAGTCGTGCAGCATTACGCGGGGATGGTGGGTGAGGTCGACCTGGTAGTGCGCAGACCAGTCGGTCCATTCAAAGGGGCGGTGCGAAGTGGCCATCAGCAACGGACTGTCCTGGCGTGCCTTGAATGACGGGCTGCACACCGGGGAGATAACCTCGGGCATGAGTCGCGTGGCCTGGACATCGGGCCAATCACCCTTGCCGTAGCGGATGGCCAGGTCGACCTCGGCGCCCGCGACATCTGCCAACTGAATCGCCGGCAACAACTCCACCTGGATATGCGGGTAACGGTTGAGAAAATCCGCCAAACGCGGCGCCAGCCACAGCGTGGCGAAAGATGCCAGTAAACCGATGCGCAATACGGTGGAGCTGGGTGCAACCCGTTGGGCACGCGTGGCGGCGGCTATGGCAACGAGGGCAGGGCGGATTTCGTCGTAGTACTGTTGGCCTTCGGCGGTCAGATCGATCGCGCGGGTGCGTCGGATGAACAGCGGTTTGCCTAGATGCTGCTCAAGTTTCTGCACCTGATGACTGAGGGCGCTCTGGGTTACCGACAACTCACCGGCAGCCTTGATAAAACTCAAATGCCGCGCCACGGCTTCGAAGGCACGCAGTGCCAGCAATGGTGGAAGGTCCTTGTGCAGTGCCACCTGAGAGCGTCTCCGGGTTCGGGGAAAGGCCTCGATTTTGTGCGATGCCCTGCCTTTTGTCGCCCGCTGATTTGCCGTTGAGCGGGGGAGGCCGCATTATTGAGCCATTCCCTTCCACGACGTAAGCCAAGCCATGAGTGAAGACGACAAGCTGATCGACCTGAATGCCGAACGCGCCAAGCGTGTGCATGACCTCAATGACAAGCGCCTGAATGAAGTGCGCCAGGCATTTGAACAAGCGATGCCACTCGGCAAAGTGAAGAAAAAGCCGAAGAACAAACCGAAAAAGCGTTGAAACAACCTGCATCCCTTGATGCAGGTCAGTTATTGCCCTTCTTTACGCCCCGTCGCGGGCGACATTGATCCCCGTCAATTTTCCAATCCGGCTTCTCCATTAACTTAGCCCTATCGCAACAGGGCAAGCACAGGAGGCCGGTCATGTTTATCGATAATGTGGTATTTGCCGGAGTGCTGACTGTAAGCCTCATGGTGCTGTTTTTTGTAGGGTTTGGAATTTTTATCTGGAAAGACGCGAACAAGCGTAAAAAACCTTAGGTTTTTCCAGGTTACATGAGCACGCAAGGCATTTTGGGCGACTTCGGTCGCCCTTTTTTTTGCCTGCTATTTGAGTCGGTTTTTACAGAAATACGAATATAAAAAAAGGTGCGACCCTCGCGGATCGCACCTTTTTTATTGCGGCAGGGTTATCAACTACCCAGCGCCTTCGACGCCAACCAGAACAACCCGGCCGACAAGCCTACCGTCGCCGGCAGGGTCAGCACCCAGGCCATCAGGATGGTTTTCACAGTGCCGCCTTGAAGGCCGCTTTTGTTCGCGACCATGGTGCCGGCCACGCCGGAAGACAGCACGTGGGTGGTCGACACTGGCAGCGCGAAGATGTTGGCAAAGCCAATCATGGTCGCGGTGGTGATCTGCGCCGACATGCCCTGGGCATAGGTCATGCCTTGCTTGCCGATCTTCTCGCCGATGGTCAGTACCACACGCTTCCAGCCCACCATGGTGCCCAGGCCCAAGGCCAGTGCAACGGCGAGGATCACCCAGAACGGGGCGTACTCCGTGGTGGCGGTCAGGTCTTTGCGCAGCTTGTCGAGGTCGGACTTCTCACGGGCATCCAGGCCTGGCAGCTTGCCGACTTTCTTCGCGGTGTCGTCCAGGCAGAGCAGATAGCGACGCACTTCAATGCGCTGGTCAGAAGTCAGCGAATGATAGTCGGACACGCCTTTCAAGGTATCGACCAGCGCGTTGATGGTCGGCTCGGTCTGCTGTGGGTTGCACTGGAACTTGCCTGGCAGATCGTTCTTCACGCTTTTGCCCAGGGCCAGGAACTCGCCGAGCGTGGCGTTGTTGCGCTGGTAGAACTGGCTCAAATGCACGGTCGCATCGCGGGTACGTTCGATCTGGTAAGTGGTACTGCCCAGGTCAAGGACGAACTGCGCCGGCACGATACCGATCAGCACGAGCATGATCAGGCCGATGCCTTTCTGGCCGTCGTTGGAGCCGTGCACGAAACTCACGGCCATGGCGGAAATCACCAGCACCAGGCGGTTCCAGAACGGCGGGTGTTTCTTGTCGTCGAGCTTGCGGCGCTGGTCCGGGGTCTTGTGCATCTTCGACAGTGGGCGCCACCACTTCAGGCCGATCAGCACCAGGGCTGCGACCAGGAAGCCGGCCATCGGCGAGAACACCAGGGAGGCGCCGATATCGATCGCCTTCTGCCAGTTCACGCCGTCAGCCAGGGGGATGTCGTTGATCAAGGCATTGGCCAGGCCGACACCGAGGATCGAGCCGATCAGGGTGTGGGAGCTGGAAGCCGGGATACCGAAGTACCAGGTGCCCAGGTTCCAGGTGATCGCCGCCGCCAATAAAGAGAAGACCATTGCCAAGCCGTGGCCGGTGTTCACATTGATCAGCAACTCCACCGGCAGCAAGTGCACGATGGCGTAGGCGACGCCGACACCACCGAGCAACACGCCGAGGAAATTGAACACCCCGGAGAAGAACACGGCCAGGTGCGGCGGCATGGCTTTGGTATAGATGACTGTGGCCACCGCGTTAGCGGTGTCATGAAAGCCATTGATGAACTCGAAGGCGAGGACAAAGGCCAGGGCGAGCAACAGGCTCACGAGAACCCAAGCATCCAGTCCGCTGAATAAATCGATCATGAAGGTTTTCTGACCCGGTCGTAAGGGGGCGCGATTATGCCAGAAAACGTCAGTAATCGATGCACTAGCTGCTCATCGGTAACAATCTTCACCGAAAAAAACACCGGGAAAGGCATGCATCCCAGGGTTTTCGGGGCTTTGGCAAGTCTTTGATTTATAAAGCAGAGGGGTCGCAGGGCGGGGTTTTGTCACAAAAACGTCACGCCTGAAACATTTGTATGAAATTTTACTGTGGTGGTGGGATTCAAGGTTGCCGACTGCTAGCTATATGCCAGCAGCCGAGGCAAAACCTTGGGACTTGAACCGGATCGCTTATGGCTCTTCGGTTTTCAGCTCTTGTTCAATCTTTTGGATTTCCTGGGCAAATGCCTGGTCGAGCAGGCTGGCTCGCTTGCGCCATGGTTTGCGTTCAGGTTCAGGTTGGGCGGCGTAAGTGGTGACTTCTCCGCCGTAAACGTCCTTGTAACGTTGCTCCTGGCGCTCAAGTTCCGCGCGCAGTTCATCTTTCGTCACATCGTTACCTAATTGAGTTGAGTGTAAATTCGTTGCAGCGTTTTGCCGGAATGCGTGCTCGGCGTGTTCCAAGTTGGAGCGTAGAAACGTTCAAGTTTGGAATGGGAGCGGGCGGTCACTTGTTAGTGATGCATTCGAGGCAGGTAATCGCGATAGACCCTGCACAGTGGCTGCATCTTATCTGGCGTGGTCCTTTCCAGATAAACAAACCAGGCGAGCCTGCACATAGCGTGCATTATAGCGGCGCCTTTGAATAACACTATCAGCTTAAAGTTAAAAACCGTCAACTTTGTGTGAGGGTTTTGTTACACGGGCGTGCCGGTAATTGCGTGAATTCTGACGTCATAAAATCCACCCAACTTTGCAGACTAATAAGGACCGCTTAATTTCAATCAATCCTAGGGCCAGGCTTACCGGGCTCACCGGCAAATTGCGATAATCGAATGATCGTCCGATAATCGCACAATGTTCTCGGCGCTGCCTTGTGCATCCCGGCTGACGCGGCTTGTAATAGCAGGCGAACCTCCCCTGCGGTCGACAATAAGAGAAAGGATCCCCGACATGAACGATCAATTGCGCAACTCTTTCGCGTCAGTGGCGCCGCCGATCGTTGCCTCTCCGGCCAAGCGTATCCAGGCGTTTACCGGCGATCCGGACTTCATGACTTCCCTGGCTCGCGGCCTGGCCGTGGTGCAGGCGTTCCAGGAGCGCAAGCGTCACCTCACCATCGCCCAGATCAGTCACCGCACGGAAATCCCTCGCGCCGCCGTGCGTCGTTGTCTGCACACTTTGATCAAACTCGGCTACGCCACTACTGACGGGCGTACCTACTCGTTGCTGCCCAAGGTGCTGACCCTGGGGCACGCCTATTTGTCGTCCACACCGTTGGCCGTGTCGGCCCAGCCCTACCTGGACCGCATGAGCGAGCAGCTCCACGAAGCCTGCAACATGGCCACCCTTGAAGGCGACGACATCCTCTACATCGCCCGCTCGGCCACCACCCAACGCCTGATTTCCGTGGACCTGTCGGTGGGCGGCCGCCTGCCAGCCTATTGCACTTCCATGGGCCGCATCCTGCTTGCAGCGCTGGACGACGCCTCGCTGCAGGATTACCTCGACCACGCCGACCTGCAAACCAAGACCAGCCGCACCTTGACCACCCCCGCAGCGCTGTTCGAATGCCTGCAACAAGTGCGTCAGCAAGGCTGGTGCATCGTCGACCAAGAGTTGGAGCAAGGCCTGCGTTCCATCGCGGTGCCGGTGTATGACGCCTCGGGTCAGGTGCTGGCCGCGCTGAACGTCAGCACCCACGCCGGACGCGTCAGCCGCAGTGAGTTGGAACAGCGCTTCCTGCCGAGCATGCTCAGCGCCAGCCGTGAGTTGAGCGCGCAACTGTTCGCTTAAGCTGTTCGGTCACCGCACAGATCCCGGTTTGCTCAATTGACGGTCTTTCCTGCGACTTATTACTGTGCGGCAGCGCTGTTGAAGCGCCCCAATAATAACGACGACCCCAGGTCGTCAGCCCGCCATCGGTGTGGAAATAAAAACAATGAATCAGCCTTCTGTCGGTTCCACGTTGGACGTCCAGTCCTTCATCAACGCCCAGCCACTGTCACGTTATCAGTGGCGTGTGGTGATCCTGTGCTTCCTGATCGTTTTCCTCGATGGCCTCGACACTGCCGCCATGGGGTTCATCGCACCGGCGCTGTCCCAGGACTGGGGCATCGACCGCGCCAGCCTCGGCCCGGTGATGAGCGCTGCGTTGATCGGCATGGTGTTTGGCGCCCTGGGTTCCGGCCCGTTGGCCGACCGCTTCGGCCGTAAAGTGGTGCTGGTGGGCGCGGTGCTGGTGTTTGGCGCGTTCAGCCTGGCGTCCGCCTACAGCAGCAACGTCGATCAATTGCTGGTGCTGCGTTTTCTCACGGGATTGGGCCTGGGTGCCGGCATGCCGAACGCCACGACGCTGCTGTCCGAATACACACCGGAACGCCACAAGTCATTGCTGGTGACCAGCATGTTTTGCGGCTTCAACCTGGGCATGGCGGGTGGCGGGTTTATCTCGGCCAAGCTGATCCCGGCGTTCGGCTGGCATGCCTTGTTGCTGATCGGCGGCATCCTGCCATTGATTCTGGTAGTGGTGCTGATGCTGTGGCTGCCGGAGTCGGCACGCTACCTGGTGGTGCGTAACCGGGGTACCGACAAGGTGCGCAAAACCCTCTCGCCCATCGAACCCAGCATCGTCGCCCAAGCCACCCGTTTCAGCGTGCCCGAGCAAAAAACCGTCAAGGCGCGCAACGTGTTTGCGGTGATCTTCTCCGGCACCTACAGCGCCGGCACGTTGCTGCTCTGGCTCACCTACTTCATGGGCCTGGTGATCGTCTACCTGCTCACCAGTTGGTTGCCGACCCTGATGCGTGATAGCGGCGCCAGCCTGGAACAGGCGGCGTTTATAGGTGCGTTGTTCCAGTTTGGTGGTGTATTGAGTGCGGTGGGCGTGGGCTGGGCGATGGACCGGTTCAATCCGCACAAGGTCATCGGCATCTTCTACCTGCTGGCCGGGGTGTTTGCCTACGCGGTAGGGCAGAGCCTGGGCAATATCACGCTGCTGGCAACCCTGGTGCTGGTTGCCGGGATGTGCGTCAACGGTGCGCAATCGGCAATGCCGTCTCTGGCCGCACGTTTCTACCCGACCCAAGGTCGCGCCACTGGCGTGTCGTGGATGCTAGGCATTGGCCGCTTCGGTGCGATCCTCGGTGCCTGGATGGGCGCGACCTTGTTGGGTCTGGGCTGGAACTTCGAACAAGTGCTCACCGCCCTGGTGATTCCGGCTGCATTGGCCACGGCTGCCGTGGTGATCAAGGGCATGGTCAGCCACGCCGACGCTACCTGACCCGCCCTTGTAGGCGCCGGCTTGCCGGCGATGGCATCACCTCGGTAAACCTGATTGACCGAGGTGCCTGCATCGCCGGCAAGCCGGCTCCTACAGAGCGTCGTACCCCAGATAAATAGCAAGACAACAATCCGTTCGATAATCGAACGCTGAGTCGATTATCGGATTGTTTGGCCCATTTCCCCGGCTTAATCTTCAAGCACTTCGGCGCCACCTCAGCGCCTTTTTCGATCCATACCGGGAGCCCGAACCCCATGGCTGAAATCCTCGCGCTGCGTGACGCGGTGAAGCAATTTGTGAACGACGGCGACACCGTCGCGCTGGAAGGCTTCACCCATCTGATCCCTACGGCAGCGGGTCATGAAATCATTCGTCAGGGCAAGAAAGACCTGACGCTGGTGCGTATGACACCTGACCTGATCTACGACCAGTTGATCGGTGCCGGCTGCGCCCGCAAGCTGATTTTCTCCTGGGGCGGCAACCCGGGTGTGGGCTCCTTGCATCGCCTGCGCGACGCGGTCGAGAAGCAATGGCCGCAACCGCTGGAAATCGAAGAACACAGCCACGCCGACCTGGCCAATGCCTACGTCGCCGGTGCCTCGGGCCTGCCGTTCGCAGTATTGCGTGCCTACGCCGGTTCCGACTTGCCTAAGGTCAACCCGCTGATCAAGACCGTGACCTGCCCATTCACTGGCGAAGTGTTGGCGGCGGTGCCGTCGGTGCGTCCGGACGTCACCGTGATCCATGCGCAAAAGGCTGATCGCAAGGGCAACGTGTTGTTGTGGGGCATCCTCGGTGTGCAGAAAGAGGCGGCTCTGGCGGCCAAGCGTTGCATCGTCACCGTCGAAGAAATCGTCGATGACCTGAATGCGCCGATGAACAGTTGCGTACTGCCGACCTGGGCGCTGACGGCGGTGTGTCATGTGCCGGGTGGCGCGCACCCGTCCTACGCCCACGGCTACAACGAGCGTGATAACCGCTTCTACCAGGCGTGGGACCCGATCGCCCGCGACCGTGGGACCTTTACTGCCTGGATCGATGAATACATCCACGGCACCGCCGATTTCACCGAATTCCAGGCCAAACTGGCCACCGCGCAGGAGGCCAAGTAATGGCTTACTCGACCAATGAAATGATGACCGTCGCCGCCGCGCGCCGCCTCAAGAATGGCTCCGTGTGCTTCGTCGGCATCGGCCTGCCGTCCAAGGCGGCCAACCTGGCGCGCCTGACCTCGTCGCCGGATGTGGTGCTGATCTACGAGTCCGGTCCGATTGGCGCCAAACCGTCGGTACTGCCGCTGTCCATCGGTGATGGCGAACTGGCGGAAACCGCCGACACCGTCGTACCGACCGGTGAGATCTTTCGCTATTGGCTGCAAGGTGGGCGCATTGATGTGGGCTTTCTCGGCGCAGCCCAGGTCGACCGTTTCGGCAACATCAACACCACCGTGGTCGGTGACTATCACCAGCCTAAAGTGCGCCTGCCGGGTGCCGGTGGCGCGCCGGAAATTGCTGGTTCGGCCAAGAGCGTGCTGATCATCCTTAAGCAGTCGGCGCGTTCGTTTGTCGACAAGCTCGACTTCATCACCTCGGTCGGCCATGGCGAAGGAGGTGACTCGCGTAAACGCCTGGGCCTGCCGGGCGCCGGTCCTGTAGGGATTATTACTGACCTGTGCATCATGGAGCCGGAAGAGGGCACCCATGAATTTGTGGTCACTGCGCTGCACCCTGGGGTGACCCGTGAGCAAGTGGTGGCCGCCACCGGTTGGGCGATCCGTTTTGCCGACCAGGTCGACACCACCGCCGAACCGACTGATGTGGAGCTGACCGCCCTGCGTGACCTTGAAGCACGTACCGCGGCCGCCCATGGCCAAGCGCCTGGAGAAGCCTGATGCGCGATGTATTTATCTGTGATGCCATCCGTACCCCCATCGGCCGTTTCGGCGGTGGCTTGTCCACCGTGCGTGCCGATGACCTGGCAGCGCTGCCGATCAAGGCGTTGATCGAGCGCAACCCTTCGGTGGATTGGACTGCCGTCGATGAAGTGTTCCTCGGCTGCGCCAACCAGGCCGGTGAAGACAACCGCAACGTGGCGCGCATGGCGCTGTTGCTGGCGGGCCTGCCGGAGAGCATCCCGGGTGTGACCCTCAACCGTTTGTGCGCCTCGGGCATGGACGCGATCGGCACCGCCTTCCGCGCGATTGCCAGCGGTGAAATGGAACTGGCGATTGCCGGTGGCGTCGAGTCGATGTCCCGCGCGCCGTTCGTGATGGGCAAGGCCGACGCGGCGTTCTCGCGCAATATGAAGCTGGAAGACACCACCATCGGCTGGCGCTTTATCAACCCCTTGATGAAGGCCCAGTACGGCGTGGATGCAATGCCGCAGACGGCCGACAATGTGGCCGACGACTACAAGGTGTCCCGCGCCGACCAAGACGCTTTTGCCCTGCGCAGCCAGCAACGTACCGCTGCTGCACAAGCCGCCGGGTACTTCGCTGAAGAAATCGTGCCCGTACGCGTCGCCCATAAAAAAGGCGAAACCCTGGTCGAACACGATGAGCACCCACGGGACACCACACTGGAAGCCCTGGCCAAGCTCAAACCCGTGAACGGCCCGGACAAAACGGTCACCGCCGGCAACGCCTCGGGTGTTAACGATGGCGCCGCCGCGCTGATCCTGGCCTCCGCTGAAGCCGTCAAGAAGCACGGTTTGACCGCCCGCGCCCGCGTATTGGGCATGGCCAGCGCTGGTGTCGCGCCGCGTGTGATGGGCATTGGCCCGGTGCCGGCCGTGCGCAAGCTGGTCGAGCGTCTTGGCCTGGCCGTGACCGATTTCGATGTGATCGAACTTAACGAGGCCTTCGCCAGCCAAGGCCTGGCCGTGTTGCGTGAACTGGGCATTGCCGACGACGCGCCGCAGGTCAACCCGAACGGCGGCGCCATCGCCCTCGGCCACCCACTGGGTATGAGCGGCGCGCGGCTGGTGCTGACGGCCCTGCACCAACTCGAAAAAAACGGCGGCAGCAAAGGCCTGGCGACCATGTGCGTGGGCGTCGGCCAAGGCTTGGCCCTGGCGATTGAACGCATCTAATAAGAGAGGACTGCACCATGAGTGACAAGCCTGGATACCGGCGCCCGCAAGCGGGCACTCAACCTGATTACCTGCACCCGGCCTACCAGTCGACGAACCTGCGTTCGCCGTCCCAGCCGTTGGTGTTCCTGCCCCATTCCTTGTCGGAAATCACTGGTCCGACCATCGGCGCCGAGCGTGTCAACGAGAAGGACAATGACCTCACGGCCCAGCATGAAGGCGAGCCCCAGGGCGAACGCATCATCATTCATGGTCGCGTGCTCGACGAAAACGGCCTGCCGGTGCCGGGTATTCTGGTGGAAATCTGGCAGGCCAACGCCGCCGGTCGCTACAACCACAAGCGTGACCTGCACGATGCGCCACTGGACCCGAACTTCACCGGTACCGGCCGCACCGTCACCGACGCCGATGGCTGGTACCAGTTCCAGACCATCAAGCCCGGTGCCTATCCGTGGGGCAACCACCACAACGCGTGGCGCCCGGCGCATATCCACTTTTCGCTGTTCGGCCCGAGCGTGCTGACGCGGCTGGTCACGCAGATGTACTTCCCCGGCGACCCGCTGCTGGAATACGACCCGATCTACAACTGCGTGCCGGACACTTCGGCCAAGCAACGTTTGATCGCCAGCTTCGACCTGGAAAAAACCATTCCTTCCTATGCCCTCGGCTACCGCTGGGACATCGTCCTGCGCGGCCGCGACGCTACGCCGATGGAGAAATGAGATGACACTCAACGCGACCACGTCCCACACCGTCGGGCCGTATTACCACATCGGCCTGACCTGGCTGAACCGCGAAGACCTCACCGTGAGCGCCACCCTCGGCGAACGTGTGGCGATCAGCGGCCAAGTGGTGGACGGCAATGGCGATGTCGTCAACGACGCCATGCTCGAAGTCTGGCAGGCCAATGCCGCCGGCAAATATGACCATCCGGAAGATGAGCAGGACAAAGCCGTCGACCCGAACTTCGAAGGTTTCGGCCGGGTGCCGGTGGATGCCGAAGGGCGGTTTCGCTTTACCACCATCAAGCCGGGTGCGGTTCCTGGCCTGAAAGGCACGACCCAAGCGCCGCACCTGGTGGTGCTGGTGTTTGCCCGTGGCTTGGTGAAGCACTTGATGACACGGATTTACTTTGAAGGTGAGGCGCTGAATGGGGATGACCCGTTGCTGGCGTGTGTGCCTGCAGATCGGCGCGAAACCTTGATTGCCAAGCAGGATGCAGAGGGTGTGCATCAGTGGAATGTGATTTTGCAGGGCACAGATAAGGAAACGGTGTTCTTCGATTATTGAGGCTTCCTGTAGGAGCGAGCTTGCTCGCGAAAAGCCTGAGAGCGCCGCATTCATTCAGGTTGCCCGCGTCATTGTTGGCGATTTTCGCGAGCAAGCTCGCTCCTACAGGGATCAGGCTTCAGGCAACACCCATCCAAAAGTCTGCTTGCATGTCATGGTTGTTGCAAAGTATGTCTAGGCTACACACGTTCCCACTGAGTGAAAAAACATGACAACAACAACGAGTCACTACACCGGAGAAGAACGCAGCAAACGGATTTTTGCGATCGTCGGGGCGTCCTCCGGCAACCTCGTCGAATGGTTCGACTTCTACGTCTATGCCTTCTGCGCCATTTACTTTGCCCCGGCGTTCTTCCCGTCGGACGACCCTACGGTCCAACTGCTCAACACCGCCGGCGTGTTCGCTGCGGGCTTCCTGATGCGACCTATCGGCGGCTGGCTGTTTGGCCGGGTCGCCGACAAGCACGGGCGCAAGAATTCGATGATGATCTCGGTGCTGATGATGTGCGCCGGTTCCCTGGTCATCGCCTTCCTGCCCACCTACAAAGACATCGGCGCCTGGGCCCCGGCTTTACTGTTGGTGGCGCGCCTGTTCCAGGGCTTGTCGGTGGGTGGCGAATACGGCACCACCGCGACCTACATGAGTGAAGTCGCGCTCAAGGGCCAGCGCGGTTTCTTCGCCTCATTCCAGTACGTGACCCTGATCGGCGGGCAACTGCTGGCGGTGCTGGTGGTGGTGATCCTGCAACAGATCCTCACCGAAGAAGAATTACGCGCCTGGGGCTGGCGGATTCCGTTCGTGATCGGCGCCATTGCGGCGGTGATCTCCCTGTTGCTGCGTCGCACCCTCAAGGAAACCACCAGCAAGGAAATGCGCCAGGACAAGGACGCCGGTAGCGTGGCCGCGTTGTTCCGCAACCATAAGGCTGCGTTTATCACCGTGCTCGGCTACACCGCCGGCGGCTCGCTAATTTTCTACACCTTTACCACTTACATGCAGAAATACCTGGTGAACACGGCCGGGATGCACGCCAAGACCGCCAGCTACATCATGACCGGCGCGCTGTTCCTCTACATGTGCATGCAGCCGCTGTTCGGCATGCTCTCGGACAAGATCGGCCGTCGTAACTCCATGCTTTGGTTCGGCGCCCTTGGCACGCTGTGTACCGTGCCGATCCTGCTGACCCTGAAAACCGTGACCAACCCGTTCCTGGCCTTTGTGCTGATTTCCCTGGCCTTGGCCATCGTCAGCTTCTACACCTCCATCAGCGGCCTGGTGAAAGCGGAAATGTTCCCGCCTCACGTGCGTGCCCTGGGTGTGGGCCTGGCCTATGCAGTGGCCAACGCGATCTTCGGTGGTTCAGCGGAATACGTGGCCCTGGGCCTCAAATCCATGGGCATGGAAAACACTTTCTATTGGTACGTTACCGGCATGATGGCGGTGGCCTTCCTGTTCAGCTTGCGCCTGCCGAAACAGGCAGAGTACTTGCACCACGATCTATAAAGGACGCGTTATGACGCTGCGCACGAGCAATCAACTGTTCGACGCTTACTTCACGGCGGGCAGCATGGCCGAGGTGTTCTGCGATCAGGGACGCTTGCAGGGCATGCTGGATTTTGAAGCGGGCTTGGCCCGGGCCCAGGCCCAGGTCGGCTTGATTCCCCAGGCCGCCGTCGCACCGATTGCCCAGGCCTGCCTGGCGTCGTTGTACGACGTGGATGCTCTGGGCGTGGCGATTGCCACGGCGGGGAATTCGGCGATTCCGCTGGTGAAGGCGCTGGGCAAGTTGATTGCCAGTGAAGATGCCGGGGCCGAGCGCTACGTGCATCTGGGCGCGACCAGCCAGGATGTGATGGACACCGGCCTGGTGCTGCAACTGCAGCGGGCGGTGGGGTTGATCGAGGCGGATTTGATGCGTCTGGGCGACACTCTTGCCGCCCAGGCCCAGCGCTATGCCGGCGTGCCATTGGCCGGGCGTACCTGGTTGCAGCATGCGACGCCGGTCACCCTGGGAATGAAAATCGCCGGTTGGCTGGGCGCTGTCACCCGCAATCGCCAGCGTCTGGCGCAGTTGAAACCGCGTTTGCTGGTACTGCAATTCGGTGGTGCATCCGGAACCTTGGCAGCGCTTGGCGAACAGGCCATGCCGGTGGCCGAAGCGCTGGCGGCTGAGTTGCAACTGACCTTGCCCGAACAACCCTGGCACACCCAACGGGATCGCTTGGTGGAGTTCGCCAGCGTGCTCGGCCTGATCGCCGGCAGCCTGGGCAAGCTGGGCCGTGATATCAGCTTGTTGATGCAGACCGAAGCCGCCGAGGTTTTTGAACCGTCCGCACCGGGCAAGGGTGGTTCGTCCACCATGCCGCACAAGCGCAACCCGGTGGGCGCGGCGGTGCTGATCAGCGCCGCTACCCGCGTGCCGGGCCTGGTCTCGACGATGTTCAGCGCCATGCCCCAAGAGCACGAACGCAGCCTGGGCCTGTGGCATGCCGAATGGGAAACCGTGCCGGAAATCTGCCGCTTGGTGTCCGGTGCGTTGCAACAGGCGTTGCTGGTGAGCGAAGGCTTGGAAGTCGACCCGCAGCGAATGGCGCAGAACCTCGACCTGACCCAAGGCCTGGTATTGGCCGAAGCCGTCAGCATCGTGCTTGCCCAGCGCCTGGGCCGCGAAACCGCGCACCATCTGCTGGAGCAGTGCTGCAAGCGTGCCGTCGCAGAGGGCCGTCACCTGCGGGCGGTACTGGCGGATGAGCCACAGGTCACCGCCGAGTTGTCTGCAACTGAGTTGGACCGTTTGCTTGATCCCGCCCACTACCTGGGCCAGGCCCACACTTGGGTCACCCGCGCCGTAGCCGAACACTTTGCTTGAGGAGACCATCGTGGCATTTGTACAACTCGCCGAGGGCGAACTGCATTACCAATTGGACGGGCCTAAGGATGCGCCCGTGCTGGTGCTCTCCAACTCGTTGGGCACCGACCTGCACATGTGGGACATCCAGATCCCGGTCTTCACCCAACATTTTCGCGTGCTGCGTTTCGATACCCGTGGCCATGGCAAGTCCCTGGTGACTCCAGGCCCCTACAGCATCGAGCAACTCGGTCAGGATGTGATCGCGCTGCTGGATGCTCTGGATATCCAACGCGCGCATTTCTGTGGGCTGTCCATGGGCGGCTTGATCGGCCAATGGCTGGGCATCCATGCTGGCCAGCGTCTGCAGCGCCTGGTGGTGTGCAACACCGCCGCAAAGATCGGCACGCCCGAGGTGTGGAACCCGCGCATTGAAATGGTGCTGCGTGATGGGGCGGCGGCGATGGTGGCGCTGCGCGATGCATCGATTGCACGCTGGTTCACCGCAGACTTTGCAGCGGCCAACCCGCACCAGGCCAAGCAGATTACCGACATGCTGGCGGTCACTTCACCCGAAGGTTATGCCGCCAACTGTGCGGCGGTGCGTGATGCGGATTTCCGTGAGCAACTGGCTTCAATCAAAGTCCCGACCCTGGTCGTTGCCGGCACTGAAGATGCCGTCACACCGCCGGCCGGCGGTCACTTTATCCAAAACCATGTGAAGGGTGCCGAGTACGCCGAGTTCTATGCGGCGCACCTGTCCAATGTGCAGGCCGGTGCGGCGTTCAGCGACCGCGTGCTGGAGTTTCTGCTGGTGCATTAAACCTGCGGCGAGGGAGCTTGTTGTGGTGAGCAGCCTTGCTGTGGTGAGCGGGCTTGCCCCGCGCTGGGCCGCGAAGCGCCCCCAATAAAGGCGACGCACTTTTTCAGTTGAACGTGGAGTTGTCAAGTTTTAGGGCTGCTCCGCAGCCCAGCGCGGGACAAGCCCGCTCACCACAAGTAATCGATTTGAATACGGAGAATTTGTCGTGGACGAGAAACAACGTTATGCCGAAGGCCTGCAAGTGCGCCGTGAAGTGCTGGGCGATGCCCATGTCGATCGCAGCCTCAATGCCCTGACCGAATTCAACAGTGAATTCCAGGAAATGATCACCCGCCACGCCTGGGGTGACATCTGGACCCGTCCCGGCTTGCCCCGGCACACCCGCAGCCTGATCACCATTGCCATGCTGATCGGCATGAACCGCAGCGAAGAACTCAAGCTGCACCTGCGCGCCGCCGCCAGCAATGGCGTGACCCGCGCCGAGATCAAGGAAGTGCTGATGCAGAGCGCGATCTACTGCGGGATCCCGGCGGCGAATGCCACCTTCCACTTGGCGGAGTCGGTGTGGGATGAGCTGGGGGTTGAATCGCGGGAATAGGCATTAGTGGGAGTCGGCGTCCCACACCCAATTCCACACGCCTGGCAGATGCACCTCTTCACTCACCTCCTTGACCGTACGCGCCAACGCCGCGCGCTGTAGCTGGGCGGTGTCGGTGTAGAAGGGCTCGGCGGCAGTCTTCATGCCGTTGATCCGGGCGCTGTCCAGCAGGATCTGCAAGTACTCCTGCATATGCCGCGCGGTGTAGCGGTTGATGTCGTGGAAGGTCACCACCACCGGTATCACCCCGTCCACTGTCGGCAACTCACCCAACGCAATGCGCTCGCGCACCACCGACAGTTGCCGGTATAAATTGGCTCGGCGGCGCGGGCTGCCGTTGAAGCCCCAGATCTTGCCGTCATTGGCGCTCAGGTCCGTCAGCAATACGTGCATGCCATGGCGCTGGTAGGCGGCGAAGGTGCGTCGGTCGTAATTCCAGAACGGCGGGCGCACCAGCACCGGCGGCGCGCCTGTGATCGCGGCAATGTCGGCGGCGCCTTGGCTGAGGGTGCTTTCCAGTTCGGCATCGTTCAGCCAGCGGTGGTTGGTGTGAAACCCCGTGGCCGTGTGGAAGGCCAGGATGTGACCGGCCGCATACTCGCGCTGCATGGTCCTGCGGCCCCTTGCGCTGCCGCCGGAACGGGCTGCTTCGGTCTGCAAGAAGAACACCGCCTTGATCCCCGGCAGCACCGGGTTCTGCGCCAGGTCGGCGATCACCGACCGACTCGGGTTGTTGTAGCCCGACGCGCTCGGGCCGTCATCGAAGGTCAGCAGGAAGCGGATCGGCGCCTGGGCTTGCAGGCGTTGCTCGGTTTGCGGCGTGAGGGCAATGGGCGCGCCGATGCAGCCGCTGAGGCTCAGGGCCAGGGCTAGGAGGGCGGACGCATAAGCGAAGGATTTCATGGTGTGCGCGGGCTCGAATGAAAGCCGCTGCTGATTCAGCTCAGCAGCGGCAGGCGCGCACCATACAGCAAGGTCAATGATGGTTTACAGCAGGCTTATCGGGTAACTGACGATCAACCGGTTTTCGTCGAACTCATTGTTGCTGTAGTCGCGGCGCATGCTGGAGTTACGCAGGCGCACATTGAGGTTTTTGGCCACGCCGCTTTGTACGGTATAGCCCACTTCGGTTTCGCGACCCCATTCCTTGCCGTCGGTGATGGTGCCGGTGTGCACGTTACTGCCACTGATGTAGCGGTTCATCAGGGTCAGGCCGGGCACGCCGAGGGCGGCGAAGTTGTAGTCGTGACGTACTTGCCAGGATTTTTCCTGGGCGTTGTCGTAGCTGGAGTTGTAGCTGTCGTTGGCCAGGGTGCCGCCGCTGGTGCCGTTGACGCGCATCCACGCGCTGTTGCCGGTGAGTTTTTGCAGGCCCACATAGAAGGTGTTACCGCCGTACTTGGCGGAGAACAGGCCGGACCAGGTCTTGTTGTCCAGGTCGCCGGCGCGGGCGCTGCCGTCGTCCTTGCCGTAGAAGAAACCCAGGTTGGCGCCCAGGGTCCAGTCGCCGATAGGCTGGCTGTGGATCAGGTTGACGAACTGCTGGCTGTAGATGTCCTTGAGCTGCGCGTTCCACAGGCCGATCTGAGTGCGTTTGTCGTTGAACGCGTATTCGCCGCCCTGAAAGTTGAAGCGGTCCGAGGTGAACGCGGTTTTACCGAACATCGACATGTCAGTCATGCTGCTGTCGTCGCGCGGGCTGTTGGCGCGGAACTGGCCGCCGTAGAGGGTCAGGCCATCGATTTCTTTCGAGGTGATTTGCCCGCCACGCAGGGTTTGCGGGAGGGAGCGGCCATCGTCCGAGCGCAGGATCGGCAGCACCGGCATCCACTCGCCGACCTTCACTTCCGTCTTGGAAATACGCGCCTTGAACGCCACCCCTAGACGCCCGAATTCATCCGCCGGGCGGCCATCACGGTCCAACGGCAACAGTTGGGTACCCCCGGTGCCGCGTCCGCCATCCAGTTTTAACGAATACAACCCCAGCACATCCACGCCAAACCCCACCGTGCCCTGGGTAAAGCCAGACTTGGCGTCGAGGATGAAACTCTGCGTCCACTCCTGCGCGCCGCCCTGGGCCTTGGTGGGGTTGGTGTAGTTGCGGTTGAAGAAGAAATTGCGCAGGTTGAGGTTGGCGCTGGCGTCTTCGAGAAAGCCGTGTTCTTCAGCGACGACGGGCAGGGCGAGACTGGCGACAGCGGTTGCCAGCAAGAGCCGGCGCGGGTGGAAAGTGCTCATGGTGTTTGACCTGTTGTTATTGGGTTTATGCAGGTGGCGGCCATGGTGCGGGGCGGTATGGGGGCGATGAAAGTGGGGGAGAGCGGGTTGTGGGCGATGATCGAACGCAAGTTGGTCACCCCTGAAAACAAAAAGCCCACCAAGAGGTGGGCTTTGTTGACGTAGGTGCTATCAGAACAACTTCAGCGCCGGTGCTTCTTCTTTCAACGGCTCATTCTTCGCGGTCTGCTCATTCCAGCCGCCGCCGAGGGCCTTGTACAGGTTGACCTCGCTGGTCAGCTGCGCCAGGCGATCGGTGATCAGCGATTGCTGGGCACTGAACAGTTGGCGCTGGGCATCGAGGAACGTCAGGTTGCTGTCGACACCAATGCGGTAGCGACGCTCGGCCAGGCGGTAGTAATCCTGGTTGGCCGCGACGAAGCCACGCTGGGCATCCAGTTGCTGCTTGTAGGTCTCACGTGCGGCGAGACCGTCGGAGACTTCCTGGAAGCCGGTCTGAATCGCCTTCTCGTAGTTCGCCACGTTGATCTCTTTCTGGATCTTCGAGTAGTCCAGGCTGGCGCGCAGGCTGCCGGCGTTGAAGATCGGGATGTTGATCTGCGGGGCGAACGACCAGGTGCCCGAACCGCCTTTGAACAAGCCGCCCAGGTTCGGGCTCGCGGTGCCAGCACTGGCAGTCAGGGTGATGCTCGGGAAGAACGCCGCTCGGGCCGCGCCGATGTTGGCGTTGGCGGCCTTGAGGTTGTACTCGGCCTGGACGATATCGGGGCGACGTTGCAGCAGGTCGGACGGCAAGCCGGCCGGCACTTCGCTGAGCAGGTCATCCGACAGCGGCTTGCTGGCGATATTCGCCGGCAGGCCGGTGCCCAGCAGCAGGGTCAGGCTGTTTTCGTCCTGGGCCACCTGGCGGGTATAACGCGCCAGGGCAACCCGGGCGTTTTCCACCGAGGTGCGCGACTGGCTCAGGTCGAGGGCCGAGGCCACGCCGACTTCATTGCTGCGCGAGGTGAGCTTGAAGCTCTGCTCGTAGGCATCCAGGGTGTCCTGGGTGAGCTTGAGCAGTTCCTTGTCGGCCTGCCAGGTCAGGTAGGCATTGGCCACACTGGCCACCAGACTGATCTGGGTACTGCGCCGCGCTTCTTCAGTGGCGAAGTACTTTTGCAGGGCTTCTTCACTCAGGCTGCGTACGCGACCGAACAGGTCCAGCTCATAGGAGCTGATCCCGAGACCGGCCGAGTATTGGCTGCTGATGGTCGATTCGCCGGTCTGCGACAGGCGGGCCGGCGTACGCGAACGGCTGCCGCTGCCCGTGGCCGACACGGCCGGGAACAGGTCGGCGCGCTGGATCTGGTACTGCGCGGCATAGGCGTCGATGTTCAGGGCCGCGACACGCAGGTCGCGGTTGTTCACCAGCGCGGTCTGGATCAGCTGTTGCAGGGCAGGGTCATGGAAAAACTGCTTCCAGCCCTGCTCGGCAGCGGCCTGGCTCGGCGCCTGGGCCGACGAATACGCCGGCCCCTGCGGGAACTGTGCGGCCACCGGCGCTTCGGGGCGCTGGTAGTCAGGTATCAGCGAGCAGCCACTGAGCACGAATGCCGTGACGGCTAGGGAAAGTAGCGACTTGCTCATTGGCCAGCCTCTTTAGGAGTTTCAGTAGTGTCAGTCTTTTTACGTTCGCCAGCAGCGGATACGGTTGCGAAGAACAATGGCACCCAGAAGATCGCCAGGACAGTGGCCGTGATCATACCGCCAATTACGCCGGTACCGATGGCGTGCTGGCTGCCTGAGCCGGCGCCCGAGGAGATCGCCAGCGGCAGTACGCCGAGGATGAACGCCATGGAGGTCATGATGATCGGACGCAGACGCATGCGGGACGCCTCGATGGCCGACTCGACGATGCCTTTGCCCTGTTCGTGGAGCTCTTTGGCGAATTCCACGATCAGGATGGCGTTCTTCGCCGCCAAGCCCACCGTCACCAACAGGCCCACCTGGAAGAACACGTCATTGGACAGCCCGCGCATGCTGGTAGCGATCAACGCACCCACCACGCCCAGCGGCACAACGAGTACCACCGCAATCGGGATCGACCAGCTTTCGTACAGGGCCGCGAGGCACAGGAACACCACCAGCAGCGACAATGCATACAGCGCAGGCGCCTGGGAGCCGGACAGACGTTCTTCGTACGACAGGCCGGTCCACGCGTAGCCGATACCGGCCGGCAGTTCCTTGGCGATACGTTCGACTTCGGCCATGGCGTCACCGGTACTGTAGCCCGGAGCCGGGGTACCGAGGATTTCCATCGCCGCTACACCGTTATACCGCGACAGCTTCGGCGAACCGTAGATCCACTTGCCCGAGGAAATGGCCGACATCGGCACCATCTTCCCGGAGTCGCTGCGCACGTACCATTTGTCCAGGTCTTCCGGTGACATGCGGCCAGCGGCCTCGCCTTGCACGTACACCTTCTTCACTCGACCACGGTCGATGAAGTCGTTGACGTAGCTGCCACCCAAGGCGATCGCCAGGGTCTGGTTGATGCTCGACAGCGTAATTCCCTGGGCGCTGGCCTTCTCGTCGTCGACGGTGAGCTCGTACTGCGGCTCATCGTTCACGCCGTTGGGGCGCACACCGGCCAGGATCTTGCTTTGCGCTGCCGCACCGAGGAACTGGTTGCGCGCTTCCATCAGTTTTTCGTGGCCGACACCGCCCTGGTCTTGCAAGAACACGTCGAAACCGGTGGCGTTACCCAATTCCAGAACCGAAGGCGGCACGATGGCAAATACCATGGCGTCCTTGAAGGCCCCGAAGAAGTAACCCTGGGCACGCTTGGCAACCTCGAATACCGACATGGAAGAATCGCGTTCATCCCACGGCTTGAGCATCACGAATGCCAGGCCCGAACTCTGGCCACGGCCGGCGAAGTTAAAGCCGTTTACGGTAAATACCGACTTCACAGCCTTGCCTTCGCCCGGCTCGCCTTCCTTGTCGTGCAGCAGGAAGGCACGCATGTCGTCGATGACTTTCTGCGTACGTTCAGCCGAAGAGCCGACCGGGGTCTGCACCTGGGCGAAGATCACGCCCTGGTCTTCTTCTGGCAGGAACGCGCTTGGAATGCGGGTGAACAGCCAGATCATGCCGGCGAAGATGATCAGGTACACGAAGAATGCAGGAAACTTGTGCTTGATCATGTTGCCCACGCCGCGCTCGTAGCTCAGTACGCCACGGTCGAAAGTGCGGTTGAACCAGCCGAAGAAACCACGCTTGGGTTGGCCGTGCTTTTCCGGGTCGATCGGCTTGAGCATGGTGGCGCACAACGCCGGGGTAAAGATCAGGGCAACCAGTACCGACAACGCCATGGCCGAAACGATGGTGATGGAGAACTGCTTGTAGATCACGCCGGTAGAGCCGCCGAAGAACGCCATCGGCAACAGTACCGCCGACAGGACCAGGGCAATACCCACCAGGGCGCCCTGGATCTGGCTCATGGATTTCACCGTCGCTTCTTTCGGCGACAGGTGTTCCTCGGCCATGACCCGCTCGACGTTTTCCACCACCACGATGGCATCGTCCACCAGCAAGCCGATGGCCAGGATCATGCCGAACATGGTCAGGGTGTTGATGGTGAAGCCGAACGCGGCCAGGATCCCGAAGGTACCCAGCAATACCACCGGTACCGTCATGGTGGTGATGATGGTGGCGCGGAAGTTCTGCAGGAACAGGAACATCACCAGGAACACCAGCACGATCGCCTCGACCAGGGTGTGGACTACACCGGAGATCGATTCGGTCACGACTGGCGTGGTGTCATACGGCACCACGGCCTTCATGCCTGGCGGGAAGAACGGTTCCAGGGACGCCACGGTGGCACGGATGGCCTTGGCGGTGTCCAGGGCGTTGGCGCCCGATGCCAGCTTGATCGCCATGCCGGAAGCCGGCTTGCCGTTGAACTGTGCACTGATGCTGTAGTTCTGGCCGCCCAGTTCGATGCGGGCGATGTCACGCAGGCGCACTTGCGAGCCGTCGGCATTCACCTTCATGAGGATCTTGCCGAACTCTTCGGCAGTCTGCAGGCGGGTCTTGCCGATGATGGTCGCGTTCAGCTGGGTGCCGGGCAGGGCAGGCAAACCGCCCAGTTGACCGGTGGCCACCTGTACGTTCTGGGCCGAGATGGCGGTGCTGACGTCTACCGGGGTCAACTGGTAGTTGTTCAGTTTGGCCGGGTCGAGCCAGATACGCATGGCGTACTGCGAACCGAACACCTGGAAGTCACCGACGCCCGCGGTACGCGAGATCGGGTCCTGGATGTTGGACACGATGTAGTTGGACAAGTCGTCCTTGGTCATGCTGCCGTCTTCCGACACCAGACCGATCACCATCAGGAAGTTCTTCACCGACTTGGTCACGCGGATACCCTGCTGCTGCACTTCTTGCGGCAGCAGTGGGGTCGCCAGGTTCAGCTTGTTCTGCACCTGAACCTGGGCGATGTCCGGGTTGGTACCCTGGTTGAACGTCGCGGTGATGGTCATGCTGCCGTCGGAGTTACTGTCCGAGGCGACATAACGCAGGTTGTCGATACCGTTGAGCTGTTGCTCGATCACCTGCACCACGGTGTCCTGCACGGTTTGTGCGGACGCGCCTGGGTAGGTGACCTGGATGTCGATGGCGGTTGGCGCGATGGCCGGGTATTGGTTGATGGGCAACTTCAGGATCGACAGTGCCCCGACCAGCATGATCACCAGGGCAATTACCCAGGCGAAAATGGGACGGTCGATAAAAAATTTCGACATGGGTTACTCCCCCTGGCCAGCAGCGGCAGCAGGAGCTGGAGCAGAACCGGCAGGCTTGGCGTTGTCGGCGTCCTTGACCTTGACTTCGATACCCGGCTTGATGAATTGCAGGCCTTCGGTGATCACGCGGTCACCGGCGTTCAGGCCTTTTTCCACCAGCCAGTAGGCGCCGGCCGTGCGGTTGGCCACCAGTTGACGCTGCTCGACCTTGTTGTCTTTGTTCACCACCATCGCGGTCGGGATACCTTTGATATCGCGGGTCACACCTTGTTGGGGTGCCAGGATGGCCTTGCTGTTGACGCCAGCTTGCAGTTGGGCGTGTACGAACATGCCCGGCAGCAGCGTGTGGTCAGGGTTGGGGAACACGGCGCGCAGGGTCACGGAACCGGTGGTCTGGTCAACCGACACTTCGGAGAATTCAAGCTTGCCGTCCTGGCCGTAGTCGCTGCCGTCTTCCAGGGTCAGCTTGACCTTGGCGGCGTTGGCGCCGGCTTTTTCCAGTTGGCCGCTTTCCAGGTCACGGCGCAGTTTCAGCATTTCGGCCGAAGACTGCGTGACGTCGACGTAGATCGGGTCCAGTTGCTGGATCACGGCCATGGCATCGGTCTGGCCATTGCTGACCAGCGCGCCTTCGGTCACCGAAGAGCGGCCGATACGCCCGGAGATCGGCGCGAATACTTTGGTGTAACGCACGTTGATCTGGGCCGTTTGAACGTTTGCTTCCGCAGTCATGCGGTTGGCGACGGCGGTGTCGTATTCCTGGCGGCTGACGGCTTGTTCATCGACCAACTGCTTGTAGCGGTCGGAGATGGACTTGGTCTGGGTCAGGCTGGCTTGTGCGCTTTTCAGGGTGGCGTCGTACACCGACGGGTCGATCTGGTAGAGCTGTTGCCCTTCCTTCACGTCGCCGCCTTCCTTGAACAGGCGCTTGAGAATGATGCCGTTGACCTGTGGGCGAACTTCCGCGATGCGGTAGGCGGTGGTGCGGCCTGGCAGCTCGGACGTCAGGGTATAGGCTTGCGGTTGAATGGTGACCACGCCGACCTGAGGGGTTTGAGCGGGCGGAGCCGCTTCTTCCTTTTTACATCCGCTGAGCAGCGATGCCAGGGCGACGGCAGTGACCAGAGCGGTAACAGCTGGCTTAAGTTGCATGAAGATCCTCGGGTCAGGCGCGCAGAGTGCGCACAAGAAGTGTGGAAGGGTAAAAAACAAGCACTGACTGGATAAGTAGCTTGCTACGCAATATACTTACGTTCATGGTTGTTTGTAAACTCTTGACAGGCTGCGCGGAATGTTGACAAAGCAACGCCCAAAGCCTCGATTTCATTACGTTCGGCACCCATGACGGTGTCGTCCCACAAATATTCGGATGATCGTTACCGACGGTTAATTCTGCGTTAACGATAGTCTCAAGTGTCCTGATTGAGGTTGTACTGCCATGGTTCGTCGCACCAAAGAGGAAGCTCAGGAAACGCGCAGCCAGATTCTTCAAGCCGCCGAGCAAGCCTTCTATGAGCGCGGCGTCGCGCGGACCACGCTGGCGGACATCGCCGCGCTGGCCGGTGTGACGCGGGGTGCCATCTACTGGCATTTCAGCAATAAATCCGATTTGCTCCAGGCGTTGCTCGACACGCTGCATGAGCCGCTGGACGAGTTGGCCAGGGCGAGTGAAAGCGAGGATGAACTCGACCCGCTGGGCTGCATGCGCAAGCTGTTGATTCATTTGTTTCATCAAGTGGCCCTGGACCCGAAAACCCGGCGCATCAACGAGATCTTGTTCCATAAGTGCGAATTCACCGATGAAATGTGCGATATGCGTCGCCAACGTCAGACCCATAGCCTGGAGTGCAACCTGCGCATCGGCCTGACCTTGCGTAACGCGGTCCATCGCGGGCAACTGCCGGAAAACCTCGATACCACCCGTGGCGCGGTGTGCATCCACGCCTACATCAACGGGCTGATCGGCCAGTGGCTGCTGGTTCCCGACAGCTTCCAACTGCATCAGGAAGCCGAACGCTGGGTGGATGCCGGGCTGGACATGCTGCGCTGGAGCCCCAGCCTGCGCAATTGAGACAAAATGCGTAATTGCATCAGGTTGTGTCAACAGTAAAGCCTAAGGACAGTCAATCGTCCTTCCGCCTGATCGGTGGGGTGACTTTATATACGGGCTGGCGCCGGGTTGATAGGTAGCCGCCTAAGTATTTTGTAGCGATTTTGTTGCAGGGCTGTGAAGGAATGTTACCCAGCATCCATGAAAAAGCCCCGGTTCCTTCGAACCGGGGCTTTTTCGTTTCAGCTTTTTACATCACAGCGCCAGCGTCGGATAGTCGATGTAACCCACTGGGCCTTTGCTATAGAAAGTATCTGGGCGGGCTTCATTCAATGGCGCATCAGCCTTCAAGCGCGCTGGCAAATCCGGGTTGGCAATGAACGGCACACCCCACGCCACGGCATCGGCTTTGCCTTCGGCCAGCCAGGCGTTGGCGCTGTCCTTGGTGAAGCGTTCGTTGGCGATGTACACGCCGCCGAAAGCCTTCTTGAGTTGTGGACCGAGGCTGTCGCCGGCTTCTTTCTCACGGGAGCAGATAAACGCGATGCCACGCTTGCCCAGTTCGCTGGCAACGTAGGTAAAGGTTTCCGCCAGGTTGTCATCGCCCATGTCATGGGAGTCGGCGCGCGGTGCGAGGTGCACACCCACGCGGCCAGCGCCCCAGACTTCGATGGCGGCGTCGGTCACTTCCAGCAGCAGGCGTGCACGATTTTCCAGGGAACCGCCGTACTGGTCGGTGCGCTTGTTGGTGCTGCTCTGCAGGAACTGGTCGAGCAGGTAACCGTTGGCGCCGTGGATTTCCACGCCGTCGAAGCCGGCGGCCTTTGCGTTCTCGGCACCGGTGCGGTAGGCATCGACGATGTCGGCGATTTCCGCGGTTTCCAGGGCACGTGGCGTTGGGTAGTCGGCCAATGGGCGCACCAGGCTGACGTGGCCTTTAGGCTGGATCGCGCTCGGGGCCACTGGGCTTTCGCCGTTCAGGTACGACTCATGGGAAATACGCCCCACGTGCCACAGTTGCAGGAAGATCTTGCCGCCCGCGCCATGAATCGCCTTGGTGACGTTGGCCCAGCCGCGCACCTGGTCATTGGACCAGATGCCCGGCGTGTCCGGGTAGCCCACGCCCAGCGGCGTCACGGAGGTGGCTTCGCTGAGGATCAGCCCGGCGGAGGCGCGTTGCACATAGTACTCGGCCATCAGTGCGTTGGGTACGCGACCGGCGTCGGCACGGCAGCGGGTCAGCGGCGCCATGATGATGCGGTTCGACAGTTCCAGGTCGCCCAGTTTGATTGGATCGAAAATAGTCGTCATGGGGAAAGCACCTTTGTCTTTGAAGTGGATCAGTGTCTTTGAAGTGGATCAGTTAGTCGCGGGGGCCAGGTCGGCATCGCCGGTCTGACGGAAAGTAATCAGGGTCACCAACAGCGCGAGGATCGCCAGGGCCGCTGCGGCCAAGGGCACGCTGGTCAGGCCGAAACCATGGGCAATCACACTGCCGCCCACCCACGCGCCGAGGGCGTTGCCGATGTTGAACGCGCCGATGTTCAGGGTGGACACCAGGTTCGGTGCGGCCTTGCCGAAGGTCACCACGTTGATCTGCAGCGCAGGCACGGCGGCGAACGACGCGGTGGCCCACAGGAACAGGGTGATTTCGGTGGGGATCACGGCGACGCTGGTCCAGGTCAGTGCCGTGGAGACCACCGCCATGCTGATGAATACGCCGATCAAAGTGGCCGCCAGGCGCTTGTCCGCCAGCTTGCCGCCGATGATGTTGCCCACAGTGAGGCCCAGGCCGATCAACAGCAGGGTCCAGGTCACGCCTTTGGGCGACACGCCGGTGACATCGCCCAGCAGCGGTGCGACGTAGGTGAAGAGGGTGAACATGGACGCGGCAAACAGCGCGGTCATGCTCAACGACAGCCAGATGCCGGCGCCCTTGAGGGCGGTCAGTTCGGCGCGCATATCGAGTTTCTCTTCATCACGCTTGGCCGGCAGGAAGCGGATCAGGCCGATCAACGCCACCACACCAATCACCGTCACCGCCCAGAAGGTCGAGCGCCAGCCGGCTTCCTGGCCCAGTGCCGTACCCAGCGGCACGCCGAGCACATTGGCCAGGGTCAGACCGGTGAACATCAAGGCCACGGCCGAAGCCCGTTTGTTGGCCGGCACCAGGTTGGCCGCTACCACTGAACCAATCCCGAAGAATGCACCGTGGCACAGCGCGGTGACCACACGGGCAAACATCAGCACGTTGTAGTCACTGGCCAGGGCGCAGAGCAGGTTGCCGATAATGAAGATGCCCATCAACGCTACCAGCGCCGCCTTGCGTGGCAATTTGGCGGTGGCCAATGCCATGAAGGGCGCGCCGATGGCCACGCCCAGGGCGTAACCGGTCACCAGCCAGCCGGCGCCGGGAATCGACACACCCAAGTCCGCCGCCACATCGGGCAACAAGCCCATGATGACGAACTCGGTGGTGCCGATGGCGAAGGCGCTGAGGGCCAGTATGAGTAGCGAGAGGGGCATTAGCGTTTCCTTGTTACAACGCGGCGCTGTCGTGCGCGCTGAGTTCGGTGGTGAGCGCCGCGAGGAAGGCTTGGATGGTGTCCTCGTTGCGTTTGAAAAAGTGCCACTGGCCGGCCTTCTGGCTGCTGATCAACCCGGCGCGTTGCAGGGTGGCCAGGTGGGCCGACACGGTCGACTGGGACAAGCCGCAGCGCTGGTCGATCTGCCCGGCGCAGATGCCGTATTCGTGGTTGTGCAGTTGTTCGGGGAATTGCACTTTCGGGTCTTTCAGCCAGGTGAGGATGTCTCGTCGTACTGGGTGCGCCAGGGCTTTTATTATTTCGTCGAGGTCGATGGACATGGCAGGTGCTCGGTGTCTTGCAGCGTTATATCGCGATGAGGCGAACTTTATATCGGTCTATCCCGATAGACCAATATGATTTTGGTCTGAGCCTAGGCTCAATCGGTATATCGGGTTATAACGATACGTTGAGGGCAGTGGTAGACTGCGCACCATGAATTATCTCGCACATCTGCACCTGGGCGGCCAACTTCCTGCGCAACTGCTGGGCAGCCTCTATGGCGATTTCGTCAAAGGTCGCCTGCAGGGCCAGTTCAGCCCGCAAATCGAGTCGGCGATCCAGCTGCATCGTTCCATCGACCGCTTCACCGACAGCCACCCGCTGGTGGGGGAGGCGTTGTCACGCTTCAGCCTGACCCGCAGGCGTTATGCCGGGATCGTCCTCGATGTGTTTTTCGACCACTGCCTGGCGCGGGACTGGGCCTTGTATGCCGACCAGCCCTTGGAGCGTTTTACGTCGCAGGTGTACCGCGTGCTGGCGGCCGAGCCGCAGTTGCCGGGGCGGCTGGCGCAGATTGCGCCGTATATGGCGGCGGATGATTGGTTGGGCTCGTACCGCGAGTTTGCGGTGATGGAGCAGGTGTTGCGGGGGATTTCCCGGCGCCTGACACAGCCCGAGGAACTGAGCCATGCCATGCGGGAGCTGCGGGAGCTGTATGAGCCGTTGAGCGAAGACTTCAGCGTTTTCTACCCGCTGTTGCAAGACTTCTGTAGGAGCGAGCTTGCTCGCGAAGATCGTCAACGATAACGCAGCGCTGTCAGCCAGCCCGTGGCGCCTATTCGTTTTTCGCGAGCAAGCTCGCTCCTACAGTGAATTGGGTTCAGGCGGCAATCAGCGCGCCGCGCGGTTCGGCTGGCTGCACCACCTCACCAAACAACGCCTTCTGCACCGCCTGCTGCGCCTGATACGCCAGCGCCGCACGCTCCTGCCCGGTGCAGGCAATCGGCGTGAGCACATGGATTTCCACATCGCCCTGGTCGTTGGCAAACAAGCGCATCAGGTGCGAGAGCAAATCATCGTCGCCAATAAAAGGCGCCAGCGGGTCGACTTGGCCGTCACGCAGATAACGGATCGCCACCGGTTGCAGCGACACATCCGCATCGATCGCACTGGCCAGCAAGCGCCCGTGGAAGGTGCGCAGGCTGCGCCCGTCGGTGGTGGTGCCTTCCGGGAACATCAGCAACGGATGCTCTTGCTCCAAGTGGCGCGTCATCTGCTTGCGGATCAACTGGCTGTCGCCCGAACCCCGGCGGATAAACAAGCTGCCAGCCTTGGCCGCCAACCAACCTGCCACCGGCCAGGTGCGCACTTCGGCCTTGGACAGGAATGACATCGGCGCCACGGCGCCCAGCAGCGGAATATCGGTCCAGGACACGTGATTGCTCACCCACAGCATCGGCTGCGTCGGCAACTCACCGTGCACCGTCACGCGAAAGGGCAGGGCGTTGGTCAGTCGCGCCATGAAAAACCGCGACCAACGCTGGCGCCGCACCATCGAATTGGCGATGCCCATGCGCTCGAATACCCCAAACACACTGGCCATGCTCAAGCCCAGCGCCACCACCACCAGCACGCGGGCAATGCGCCCGTAAACTCGCAGGCGGCTCATCACATTGCAGCCTTGAAGTGGCGCGCGTAACGCGGGCACAGCTCATCGCGCTTGAGCAGGATGAACACGTCGGCCACCTGGAAATCCTCATCCCAGCACGGCTCGCCGCAGATCTTCGCACCCAGGCGCATGTACGCCTTGAGCAATGGCGGCATCTCGGCGATCACGTTGGACGGCAGGTCCAGCGCCGGCAGTGGTTTTTTCGGTTCGGCACGCAGGTGTTCATTGCACAGGTAGCGTTCACGCAGGCGCTGCATGATTGCGTGGGCCTGGATGCCGCCATCGTGCATCGGGATGCTCGCGCAACCCATCAGGTAGCTGTAGCCACCCTGGTTGAGCACTTCGGCCAATTCGCCCCACAACACGGCAATGGTGCCGCCGTTGCGGTAGGCCGGGTCGACGCAGGTGCGGCCGATTTCCAGGATCGGGCCTTGCAGATGGAGCAAGCCATGCAGGCTGAATTCTTCTTCACTGTAGAACCGACCCAGGGTGCTGGCAGCCTGGTGGTCCAGCAAACGGGTGGTGGCCACCAGTCGACCGCTGTTCAAGTCCCGCACGCCGATGTGGCTGCAGTGAACATCATAGTCATCCATGTCCAGGCCCAGTTCCGCGCCTTTCAGCTTGGCGTTGAACTCGCCGCTGAACACGTTGAACCGCAGGGCCTGGGCTTCCTGCAACGCCTGCGCGCCAACCAGGCGTTCGGCTTGCAGACGGCGTTCATTGCCGGTGTCGCTGATGCGGGCGATCTGAGTCATGGCGAGTCTCCGAGTGCCGGCCACGATTTCGGCCGGTCGACTTTGTTGTCCAAACTCAGGCTATGTAGGCTCGGTGTCATCTCCATGAAGTTATGGTGACGCTTGGATGACAGCCCCCGCTGTCGCAAATCTGTCATCACCCTCGGCTAGGCTCGCGGGCTTGAATGCCCCCTTGAGTCTGCGTCCATGGTCAGAGGCCTGTTGTACGTTGCCCTGCTGTTCGTCACCGTTACCGCCCACGCCGAAACATGGCCCGATAAAGACTGGGCCAAGGGCACACCGCTATCGGGTCCCGCTGTTGATGCCCTGGAGGCCTACGCCTTCCCGGCGCGGGACGACGCCACTCGCCAAGGCATCCGCACCGATGCGTTGCTGGTGATTCGCGATGGCGAGGTCATCTACGAACGCTACGCCGCACCCACCACCGCCAGCACCCCGCACCTCACCTGGTCGGTCAGCAAAAGCCTGATGGCGACCGTACTGGGCGTGGCCTACGGCGATAACCGCTTCAAACTCGCTGACCCCGCCGCGCGCTTTTACCCGCCGATGAAACAGCACCCGGCCGTGACCATGGCCGACTTGCTGCACTGGGCCTCGGGCCTCGACTGGCAGGAAGATTACGAATACGCGCCGCTGAAATCCTCGGTGGTGGCGATGCTCTACACCCGAGGCCGCGGCGACATGGCCGACTTTGCCGCCGACACCGAGGCCGCCACTGCACCGGGCCAGGTGTTCCGTTATTCCAGCGGCGACACCAATATCTTGTCCGCCACCCTTAAAGGCATGCTCGGGCACAAGGCTTATATGAGTTACCCGTGGGATGCGCTGTTCAAGCCCTTGGGCATTCGCAATGCCACTTGGGAGACCGACGCCGATGAAACCTTCGTCGCCTCGTCCTATGCCTACCTCACCGCTCGCGACTTGGCGCGTGTCGGTTTGCTGATGGCGCGGGACGGTCGCTGGGGCGATCAACAACTGTTGCCCAAAGACTGGGTTGCCTTTAACCGCCAGCCCTTCGATAAATACAAACCCGGCCAGGACGAAGCCGTCCCCGGTGGTCATTGGTGGCTCAATAAAGGCGCGTCAAGACCCTGGCCCGATGCTCCCGCCGACACCTTCGCCGCCCTCGGTCATTGGGGGCAGGCGTTGTACGTGATGCCCGACGAACACTTGGTCATCGTGCGTTATGGCGATGATCGCGACGGCAGCTATCGCCATAACGAACTGCTCAAGCGCGTACTCGCGGCGGTGCAACCATGATCCGCCGTCGGCCGGTTACCAGTCTGTTTCTGCTGTTGTTGCTCGCCTTGCTGGGTTGGCTCTGGCACGAACGCGTCAACCTGCAAGCCTTCCCCGACATCATCGCGGCCTACACTGCCAAGGAGTACTGCTCATGCCGGTACGTGGCGAACAACCCGGCCGAATATTGCCGGGGGTATGTGAAGCAGTACGTGCCGACGAGCGCGTTCAGCGATAACCCGGAGCGCAGTGAAGTGACGGCGAGCGGGTTGGGGCGTACGCATGTGGCGCGGTGGTTGGGGGAGCGGCAGGGGTGTCGCCTGCTGCCGTAGGATTTACCTTTGCACGTTTCAAGCGCAACGTGCAGCGTCCTGATTTTGATGCCGCGCGCATGTAGTAATCTTGCAGGTGGCCGATGACATGGGTTGCGGCCCTTCAGAGGCAGAGCGGATGTTTCTGGCTCTAGCGCGTGTGGCTCAACATTACTTCAGGATGATAAGAATGCGAATGCGAATGGGCATGGAGAAAAGCCATTTTTTTGAGGGTTTGATGATTGGATTGTTTTTGTTTTTTTTGAGCGCTTATAGTTTCCGGTCAAACGATAACGCTGCTATTTATATTTCTATCTGCGGGGCTAATGCACTTTTGTTTCCGTTCTCAAGGCGCGCAGTAGAAAACATTGTCTTCAGTGTTACCGGGAAACGCTTTTGGGGGTCGGATCCATTAAAGACGGCTGCATCCAATGGTGGGCACACACTGTTATGGCTGTTCTATTTTGTCTTCGCCGTTCCCCTTGGTGGGTTCTATTTGATGTGGTTTTACAGAAAAAAGTAATGCCCTCTAGCACGCTTCCTTACACAAGATTCGAACCAGTTATTCATGATTTTTGGCCGCCTGGTTTTTGGCGGCACTTCCCCCTCCAACGCAAGCAAGCTTGCTCACCACAGAGAGAGGCAAGCTTCAGGAAAACCATGTAATGCGGCAAGGTTCCACAGAGTGGAACCACCTTTGATTGTCCTCCTGCCCACATCGCGGTTAGCTGGCGATGTGCAGCAAACAAGAACGGGAACACCCGCCTGTGAGGAGAATCACCATGCGCCCACACCAGCACATCTTGGATTGGCTCAGCGACGTTACCGGCGATTTGCACGCCGTGCGCCAGGACATTCACGCCCATCCTGAACTGGGCTTTGAAGAAAACCGCACCAGTGCCCTCGTCGCCAAATCCCTGAAAGACTGGGGCTATGAGGTGCACACCGGCATCGGCAAGACCGGCGTGGTGGGCGTGCTGCGCAATGGCAGCAGTTCGCGCACCCTGGGCATCCGTGCCGACATGGACGCCTTGCCCATCATCGAAAACACCGGCGCGTCCTACACCAGCCAACACGCCGGTTGCATGCACGCCTGTGGGCATGACGGCCACACCACGATGTTGCTCGGCGCCGCGCGCTACCTGGCGGCCACGCGGCAAATTGATGGCACTTTGAACCTGATCTTCCAACCCGCCGAAGAGGGCCAGGGCGGCGCCGAAGCCATGCTGGCTGACGGTTTGCTGGAGCGTTTCCCCTGCGATGGCTTGTTTGGCATGCACAACATGCCGGGGCTGCCGGCGGGGCATCTGGGGTTGCGCGTTGGGCCAATGATGGCTTCGCAAGACTTGCTCACCGTGACCCTTGAAGGCGTTGGTGGTCACGGTTCCATGCCGCATCTGACGGTGGACCCGTTGGTGGCGGCGGCGAGCATGGTCATGGCGTTGCAGACAGTGGTGGCGCGCAATATCGACACCCAGGAAGCTGCCGTGGTCACCGTCGGTGCCCTGCAAGCGGGCCAGGCCGCCAACGTGATTCCCCAGCAGGCGCTGTTGCGTCTGAGCCTGCGCGCGCTCAATCCCAAGGTGCGTGAGCAGATGCTGGAGCGGGTGTTCGCCATTATCCACACCCAGGCCGCCAGCTTTGGCTGCACGGTGCAGATCGAACACCGCCCGGCCTATCCGGTGCTGGTCAATCACGCCGAAGAAACCGAATTCGCCCGCCAGGTCGGCGTCGCCTTGCTCGGCGCCGACGCGGTGGACGGCAACACCCGTACGCTGATGGGCAGCGAAGACTTCGCCTGGATGCTGCAACGCTGCCCCGGCAGCTACCTGTTCATCGGCAACGGCGTGTCGCGGCCGATGGTGCATAACCCCGCCTATGACTTCAACGACGACATCCTGCTGACTGGCGCCGCCTATTGGGGCGCGCTGGCCGAGAGCTGGCTCAAGCCTGCCTGACGACCTTCTTTTTCTGCCGCTGGACCCTTTCCCTCGATCGGTTGAATGGAGTGTTCCTCATGCAGACTGCAAAACCAGGTGTGTCCCGCACCCGCCAAGTGGTGGCGGCCGTGATCGGCAATGCGCTGGAATGGTATGACTTCATTGTCTACGGCTTTCTGGCGAGCATCATTGCCCGACAGTTTTTTCCTTCGGATGACGAGTACGCCTCGCTGTTGATGGCCTTGGCCACTTTCGGCGTGGGCTTTTTCATGCGGCCGGTGGGCGGCATCCTGCTGGGGATGTATTCCGACCGCAAAGGCCGCAAGGCCGCGATGCAGTTGATTATCCGGCTGATGACCGTGTCCATCGCGTTGATCGCCTTTGCGCCCAACTACGCCGCCATCGGCATGGGCGCGCCGTTGTTGATCGTGGTGGCGCGCATGCTTCAAGGGTTTGCCACCGGCGGTGAATACGCGAGTGCTACAGCGTTCCTGGTGGAAAGCGCGCCAGCCCATCGCAAGGGCTTATATGGCTCTTGGCAGTTGGTGGGGCAGTGCCTGGCGGTGTTTGGTGGCGCGGCGATGGTGGCTGCGGTCACGCACTTCTTTTCGCCGGACACCCTCGACCTGTGGGGCTGGCGTCTGCCGTTCGTGTTCGGTTTGCTGATTGGCCCGGTGGGCCTGTGGATTCGTCGGCACATGGAAGACCCGGAAGAATTCATCGAGGCACGCAAACAGGCGACCGGCCCGGCGCCGAGCCTGATGCAGGTGGTGCGCGAGCATCGGCGCAGCATCCTCGTCTCCATGGGCCTGGCCTGTGGCGCGACGGTGTCGTTCTATGTGGTGCTGGTGAACATGCCGACCTTCGCCCACAAAAGCCTTGGTCTGCCGCTGGACCAGGTGTTGATGGTGCAGATGTTCGCGGTGGCGCTGATGACCGTGGTGATTCCGCTGTCTGGTTTGCTGTCGGACCGCCTGGGACGGCGGCCGGTGTTGATGGCGTTCACCCTGGCGTTTTTTGTGATGGTCTATCCGCTGTATGTTTGGGTCGCCGCCGCGCCGTCCATCGAGCGTCTACTGGTGATGCAAGTGATGCTGTGCACCGCCATCGGTGGGTTCTTCGGCCCGGCGCCGACCGCACTGGCCGAGCAGTTTCCCATCGAAGTTCGCTCGACCGGTGTATCGGTCGCCTATAACGTGGCGGTCATGGTGTTCGGCGGTTTTGCGCCGCTGATCGTCACTTGGCTGACCAAAGTGCTGGGCACGCCCGTCGCGCCCTCCTTTTATGTGTTGTTCGCTTGCGTGCTGACGCTGCTGGGCACCTACAGCATGCATGAGGCACCGCGGGCACAGAAACCGCTACCGTTTTCCAAAGAGGTGAAGCCTTGAGTATTGTTGATTGGGATGCCACCGAACTGTCGCGGGCGATCCACGCGCGGCAGGTGTCGTGCGAAGAGGTGATGCAGGCGTATCTGGCGCAGATCCAGCGCTTCAATCCGAGCGTGAATGCGCTGGTGTCGCTGCGCGACGCTGATGACGTGTTGGCCGAGGCGCGGGTACGTGATCGCGAGTTGGACCAAGGCCAGTCGCGCGGCTGGATGCACGGTATGCCCCAGGCGATCAAGGACCTCGCTGCTACCCGAGGCTTGCGCACCACCTTGGGCTCTCCGCTGTTCGCCGAGCACGTGCCCAGCGAAGACGCCATCAGCGTGGCGCGCGTGCGGGGCAGTGGCGCGATCATCATCGGCAAGAGCAACGTGCCGGAGTTCGGCCTCGGTTCGCAGACCTACAACACGCTGTTCGGCACCACCGGCAATGCTTACGACTCCAGCCTCGTCGCGGGCGGCAGCAGCGGCGGGGCGGCGGTGGCCCTGGCACTGCGCATGCTGCCGGTGGCTGACGGCAGCGACATGATGGGTTCGCTGCGCAACCCGGCGGCGTTCAACAACGTGTTTGGCTTGCGCCCGTCCCAAGGCCGAGTGCCTTACGGACCGACCCCGGAACTGTTCGTGCAGCAACTGGGCACCGAAGGCCCGATGGGCCGCAGCGTGACGGATGTGGCGCGGCTGTTGAGCATCCAGGCGGGTTACGACCCGCGAGTGCCGTTGTCGTCCAAGGAGGACCCGGCGATGTTCGGCCAGCCCTTGCAGCGTGACTTCAAGGGGGCGCGCCTGGGCTGGCTGGGGGATTACAACGGCTATCTACCGATGGACGACGGCGTGCTGAGCCTGTGCGAATCGGCCCTCGGCGATTTCACTGCATTGGGCTGCACGGTGGAAAGCTGCCAGCCGGACTTTTCCATGGCGCGGCTGTGGCGCAGTTGGCTGGTGCATCGCCACTGGCTGGTGCACGGCAACCTCGGTGCGGCCTACGCCAACCCGCAGAAACGCGCACTGCTCAAGCCCGAAGCGCAATGGGAAGTGGAGGGTGGCCTGGGGTTGACGGCCCAGCAGGTGTACCAGGCATCGCTGGATCGCAGCGAGTGGTATCGCGCCCTCGCCAAGCTGTTCGAACGTTACGATTTTCTGCTTCTGCCCACCGCCCAAGTGTTCCCTTTCGATGCACAGCAGCCCTGGCCGCGCCTCGTTGGCGGGCGTGAAATGGACACCTACCACCGCTGGATGGAAGGGGTCATCGGCCCGACCCTGGCCGGGCTGCCGAGCATGAGCGTGCCGGTGGGCTTTAACCCCCAGGGCCTGCCCATGGGCGTGCAGATCATCGGCCCGGCCCAGGCGGATCGGGCGGTGCTGCAATTGGCCTATGCTCATGAACAGCTGACGCAATGGGTGCAGCGTCGGCCGCCGACGTGCCTGGCATCGACGGGGTGAGCGGCGACCGGGCCTGTATCTTGCTGTGAACAATGATCATCCACCGGCAACAGGGAGATCGAACATGGAGACAGGCACCGTACGCTCGGTCGAGCGCGCACTGGCAATCGTCGAGTTGCTGGGCGCGCACCAGGCCCTGGGGCTGGAGGAGTTGCACTACCTCACACGCCTGCCCAAGGCCACGGTGTCGCGCATGTTGCTGACGTTGCAGGAGCAGGGCTGGGTCTATCGCGGCTTGAGCGATCGTCGTTACCGCCTGCGCGCTCAACGTCTGTTCGGCGACACCCAGCAACGCTTCAAACGCCAAGTCGTGGAAAGCGCGGCGCCGTGGTTGCTGGAGCTCAGCGAACGCACCGGGCTGGTGGTGGATTTGTCCTGCTTTGATGGCGAGCGCCTGGAAGTCATGGAGAGCGCGATCCCCAGCGTGTTGCGCAAGCTTTATCCGAACAATTGCCAGATCGTCGGCCAGCACGCCAGCCTGTTTCATTCCGCGATGGGCAAGGCCTGCCTCACCCAATTGCCGGCCGAAGAGGTGCAACGGTTGGCGGGTCGCGACCATGTGGCGGCGGACGAGCAATACCAGGCCTGCGAGCAAACCCAGCACCAGGGCTTCGGCCAGCGCACCGAGGGTTATTGGGAGTATCCGGTGCGTTTGCCGTTTCTGATTCGCGCCGTCGCCCTGCCGGTGCGCGTCAATGGTCGTCTGGTTGGGAGCATGGCGCTGCATTGGCCGATGCATCAGGCGCCAGTGGAGCGGGTGTTGAACCTGCACATGGCCAGCCTGGAAGAGACGGTGCGCGAAGTGCAGCGCGCATTGGCGTAACCCTCGCGATCCGGTTAAGGTTCGTTCAGGTTTTTCGCCCCACGAGTCTTCAATGTTCAACGCTTCTGTGATCAAACCCCTGGCCTTCGCCCTGTTGGCCGCCGCTGCCGTGCCTGCCCATGCCGACTGGTATCTGGATAACGAATCGTCGCGTCTGTCGTTCGTCACCACCAAGAACACCGAAATCGCCGAAGTGCAGCGCTTCCTGGTGTTGCACGGCAAGGTCGACAGCCAGGGCGCGGCGCAACTGGAGGTGGAGCTGGAGTCCGTCAACAGCGGCATCCCGCTGCGTGACGAGCGCATGCGCAACCAGTTGTTCGAGATCAAGACCTTTCCCGATGCGCTGATCAACGCGCAGATCAACCTGCAGCCGATCAATGATTTGGCTCCCGGCGCACAATTGGAGTTGCGCCTGCCATTGTCCGTGACCCTGCACGGCAAAACCCAAACCTACAGCGCCGAGTTGTTGGCCACGCGGTTGGACGACCGACGCTTCCAGGTAGTGACTCTGGAACCGCTGGTGATGCATGCCGAGGACTTTGACCTGGCGCCGGGTGTGGCGGCGTTGCGCAAAGCGGCGGGGCTCAAGTCGATCAGTCTGTCAGTGCCGGTGGGTGCGGTGCTGATCTTCACGGCGCGCTGATATGAGCGGCGCGGTGTTCCCCTGGCGCAGCGCCAACCGTTTCGAATTGCTGATCGACGGGCCGAATTTCTTCCCGCAGATGCTGGTGGGCATTGCTCGCGCCGAGCGGCAAGTCGAGCTGGAGTTGTACCTGGTGGAAGCCGGCGCCTGCGCCGAAGCCATGGTGCAGGCGCTGGTGCTCGCCGCCGAACGCGGCGTGCAGGTGCGCTGCCTGTTCGATGATTACGGCAGCCTGGCGTTTACCCTCGGGCTGCGCAAACGCCTGACCGACGCTGGTGTGCAACTGCGTTTCTACAATCGCCTGAGCTGGCGCCGCTGGATGCGTAACCTGTACCGCGACCATCGCAAACTGTTGTTAATCGACCAGAATGTCGCCTTCGTCGGCGGCACCGGCGTGACCGATGAATTCTGGACGCCGGGCAATGACAGTGCCGACTGGCATGAAGTCATGGTGCAGATCAGCGGCCCGTTGGTGCAGGATTGGCAGGCACTGTTTGACCGCCAATGGCACGCCAACAACGCGCGCCGCGCATGGAAACCTGCCACCCACTTCGGTTTACCGCGTTTGCCCAGGATGCCCGCCACCGGGCCGGGGCTTGGCCGTGTCGCCTATGCCGACGCCCGTCAACACCGCGATATCCTGCAATCGCTGATCCGTGCCCTGAACAGCGGCCAGCAACGTATTTGGTTAGCCACGCCGTATTTCCTGCCGACCTGGGGCGTACGCCGTGCCTTGCGCCGTGCAGCGGGGCGCGGGGTGGATGTGCGCTTGCTGCTCACCGGCCCGCGCACCGATCACCCGTCCGTGCGTTACGCCGGGCACCGTTATTACCCGCGCTTGCTGCGCGCGGGTGTGCAGATCTTTGAATACCAGCCGTGCTTCCTGCACCTGAAAATGGTGCTGGTGGATGACTGGGTAAGTATTGGGTCGTGTAATTTCGACCACTGGAATTTGCGCTTCAACCTGGAAGCCAACCTGGAAGCGCTGGACCCTGAATTGACGCGGGCGGTGGTGGGCAGTTTCGAGCGGGATTTCGAGAAGAGCCAGGCAGTGAGCCTGGAGGCGTGGAAGTCGCGGCCGTTGTGGCGGCGGGTGAAGCAGCGGGTGTGGGGGTGGATTGATCGGTTGGTGGTGAATTTGCTGGATAGACGCGGCTAGTCAAGTCAACTCGATCTAAATGTGGGAGCAGGCTTGCTCGCGAAGGCGCAGTGTCAGCCACTGAATAGTTGACTGATCTACCGCTTTCGCGAGCAAGCCCGCACCCACATTTTTTTGACCGCGTCAGGCGTTACAGCAACTCGAACGTCTGCTGCTGCACATCCTGGGAATCCAACCCGATCTGTACATTGAACTCACCCGGTTCCGCCGCGAACTTGAGCTGAGTGTTGTAGAACTTCAAGTCTTCCTCGGTGATGGTGAAGTGCAATGTGCGCTCTTCACCCGCCTTGAGCATGACCTTCTGGAAGTTCTTCAGCTCCTTGATCGGGCGGATCATCGAGCCAGCCACGTCCTGGATATACAACTGCACCACGGTTTCGCCGTCCACCTTGCCGGTGTTGGTCACGGTGACACTGGCGTCAAGCTTGCCGGTCTTGTTCAGTGTGGTGGACGACAGCGCCATGTCCGACAGGCCGAACGTGGTGTAGCTCAAGCCGTAGCCAAACGGGAACAGGGGGCCGGTGGTGTCATCGAAGTACTGCGAGGTGTAGTTGCCCGGCTTGCCCGGGGTGAACGGCCGGCCGATGGTCAGGTGGTTGTAGTAGGTCGGAATCTGCCCCACCGAGCGTGGGAAGGTGATCGGCAGCTTGCCCGACGGGTTGTAGTCACCAAACAGCACGTCGGCAATCGCGTTGCCGCCTTCGGTGCCGGCGAACCAGGTTTCCAGGATCGCGTCGGCTTGCTGGTTCTCTTCGAGAATCGACAGGGGACGACCGTTCATCAGCACCAGTACCAGCGGCTTGCCGGTGGCCTTCAGGGCCTTGATCAGGTCGCGCTGGCTTTGCGGGATGTTCAGGTCGGTGCGGCTGGAGGATTCGTGGGACATGCCACGGGATTCGCCCACGGCAGCGACTACGACATCGGCATCCTTGGCGGCTTTGACGGCCTCGTCGATCATCACTTGGGCTGGGCGGGTGTCATCCACCACTTCCGGGGCATCGAAGTTGAGGAAGTTCAGGTAGTCGACCACGGCCTTGTCGTTGGTGATGTTGGCGCCACGGGCATAGATGATCTTGCCTTTTTCGCCGATCACGGCGTTCAAGCCGTCGAGCAGGGTTACCGATTGTTCCGGTTTACCGGCGGCGGCCCAACTGCCCATCATGTCGATCGGTGCTTTAGCCAGCGGGCCGACCAGGGCGATGGTCGCGGATTTTTTCAGCGGCAGGGTGTTGTTCTGGTTTTTCAGCAAGACCAGGCTGCGACGTGCAATATCACGGGCTTCGGCGCGATGCAGGCGGCTTTCGGCGTAGGTGTCGGCCGGGTCATCCTCGGCCTTGCCGATGCGCAGGTACGGGTCCTTGAACAGGCCCATGTCGTACTTGGCGCCGAGCACTTCGCGCACGGCGTTGTCGATGTCGCTCTGCTCGATCTCGCCGGACTTGAGCAGCCCCGGCAGCTCCTTGCCGTAGAGCGAGTCGTTCATGCTCATGTCGATGCCGGCCTTGATTGCCAGCTTGGCGGCTTCACGCCCGTCCTTGGCCACGCCGTGCTTGATCAGCTCGAAGATCGCGCCATGGTCGCTGACGGCCAGGCCCTTGAAGCCCCAGTCCTTGCGCAGCAGGTCGTTCATCAGCCAGGTGTTGGCGGTGGCGGGCACGCCGTTGATCGAGTTCAACGCCACCATCACGCCGCCGGAACCGGCCTTGATGGCCGCGTGGTAAGGCGGCAGGTAGTCCTGGTACATCTTGACCGGGCTCATGTCGACCACGTTGTAGTCGCGGCCGCCTTCCACCGCGCCATACAGGGCGAAGTGCTTGACGCTGGCCATGATGCTGTCGGCATTCGCGGCGCTGACACCCTGGAACGCCTTGACCATCACTTCGGCAATGCGCGAGACCAGGTAGGTGTCTTCACCGAAGCCTTCGGAGGTGCGGCCCCAGCGCGGGTCGCGGGAGATGTCGACCATTGGCGCAAAGGTGATGTCGAGGCTGTCGGCGGCGGCTTCCTGGGCGGCGATGCGCCCGGAACGGCCGATGGCGTCCATGTCCCAGCTGGACGCCAGGGCCAGGCTGATCGGGAAAATCGTGCGGTGGCCGTGGATCACGTCGTAGGCGAAGAACATCGGGATCTTCAGGCGGCTGCGCATGGCCGCGTCCTGCATCGGACGGTTTTCCGGGCGGGTGATGGAGTTGAACGTGCCACCGATGCGGCCGGCGGCGATTTCCTTGCGGATCAGCTCGCGGGGCATCTCGGGGCCGATGCTGATCAGGCGCAATTGGCCGATCTTTTCATCCAGGGTCATCTGCTTGAGCAGGTCGCTGACAAAGGCGTCCTTGTCTTTAAGCGCAGCAGGCTTTGTTTCTGCCCATACGGGGTGACTGGCCAGAGTGGCAACAAGGCCGAGCAAACACAGCTTTTTCATGAATATCCTTTTTCGGCTCACTGCACAGCGAAAATGCGCTGATCTGCCAAAATGTGGGGAACATATGTTGTTGTTCGAGTGTTATTGCAGAAAATGCACCACACTTCTGAACTCTTATTTGTGCTGGGCATCTTTTTAGCTGATTGATCTGATGCAATCCAGTCGCGGCAGCGGATTATGCCTTACCGTTGCCACATTCCACCAAGGTTCGCCAGGAGAAACACCATGCAAGCAGCACAAGGCTACCGCTGGGGCGTGAAAGCCGCAGTTTTGTTACTGATTAGTACCGTATTGAGCGGTTGCGGCATCAACAACATTCCCACACTGGATGAACAGGCCAAAGCCGCCTGGGGCCAGGTGCAAAACCAGTACCAACGCCGCGCCGACCTGATCCCCAACCTGGTGGAGGTGGTCAAGGGCTACGCCGCCCATGAGCAAGACACCCTCACCGCGGTGATTGAAGCGCGGGCCAAGGCCACCTCGATCCAGGTGGATGCAAGCACCCTCGACAACCCGGAAAAACTCAAGCAGTTCCAGCAGGCCCAGGACGGCTTGAGCGGCGCACTCAGCCGTTTGATGGTGGTGTCCGAACGCTACCCGGACCTGAAGGCCAACCAGAACTTCCTGGCCCTGCAATCGCAGCTTGAAGGCACCGAAAACCGTATTGCCGTGGCCCGTCGCGACTTTATCCAGGCGGTGCAGGCCTACAACACCGAGATCCGCACGTTCCCTGGCCGCCTGTGGCACAGCGTGATGTACAGCGACTTGCCGATCCGCGCCACGTTTGAAGCCACCAGTGCCGATGCCGATAAAGCGCCGCAAGTGAAGTTCAAATAAGGCTGCACTGAGGTGTCGATGCGTTTATTACGGATAGGCCTGGCGCTGTGGCTGTTGGCCTGCGTCGGTGCGGCCCAGGCGGCGCTGACCTTCCCGGCGCTGACCGGGCGGGTGGTGGACAACGCCCAAATGATCGACCCGGCCACGCGCCAGCAACTGACCCAGCAGTTGCAGGCACTGGAGCAGACGTCCGGCGACCAGATCGTGGTGGTCACCGTGCCCGACCTGCAAGGCGTGCCCATTGAAGACTTCGGTTACCAATTGGGCCGCGAGTGGGGCATCGGCCAGAAGGGCAAGGACAACGGCGCGCTGTTGATCGTCGCCCGCGATGAGCGCAAATTGCGCATCGAAGTCGGCTATGGGCTGGAAGGTGTACTCACGGATGCGCAGTCGTGGGTGATCATTAACCAAGTGATTGCGCCGGCGTTCAAGGCCGGCAACTACAGCAAAGGCATCAGCGACGGCGTGGCCGCGATGGTGCAGGTGGTGGGCGGCGAGCCACTGGCCGTGCCGGCCCATGTGGCGGATGCCAACTTTGCCAAGGATAATCCCGGGTTTTCCATCGGCTTGTTTATCCTGCTGATCGGTGTGTTGTGGCTATGCAATCGCATGGGCCTGCCGGTGGGCGCGATCTTGCTGGCGATTCTCAGCAGCAGTGGCCGTGGCGGTGGCGGTGGGGGAGGCGGCGGTGGTTTCCGGGGCGGCGGTGGCGGCTTCGGCGGCGGCGGGGCTTCAGGCGGCTGGTGATGATAATAACGAGAGAGCAAGCACAACCATGGCATTACTGACTGAACACGAGCAGCGCCAAGTCGCGGAAGCGATCGCCCGCGTCGAGAAAACCACCGACGCTGAGCTGGTGACCGTACTGGCCGCCCGCGCCGATGACTACGCCTACATCCCGCTGTTGTGGGCCAGCCTGATCGCGTTGGTGGTACCCGGCGTGGTGCATTACCTGTCGGGCTACCTGACCATGTACACCTTGTTGCTGGCGCAATGGGCGACGTTCATCGTGTTGTGCCTGGTGTTCCGCCTGCCCAAGGTCACCACGCGGCTAATCCCCCGTTCGGTGCGCCACTGGCGCGCGTCCAACCTGGCGCGGCGGCAGTTCCTGGAGCAGAACCTGCACCACACCCTGGGCAGCACTGGCGTGCTGATTTTTGTCAGCGAGGCGGAGCGGTACGTGGAGATCCTGGTGGATGACGGCATTTCCAAACGGCTGGATGACGGCAGTTGGGATGTGATCGTCAAGGCGTTTACCCAGCAGGTGAAACAGGGGCAGACGTTGGCGGGGTTTATCAGTTGCATTGAAGCCTGTGGCGAGTTGCTGAAGGTGCATGTGCCGGTGACGCAGACCCGCAATGAGCTGCCCAATCGCCTCGTGGTACTCGAATAAGGTCAATTGTGTGGTGAGCGGGCTTATTGTGGTGAGCGGGCTTGCCCCGCGCTGGGTGGCGCAGCCACCCCAATAAAACCACCCCATTCATTCTAGACAAAATGCGGTGCCTGGATTCAGGGCTGCTTCGCAGCCCAGCGCGGGGCAAGCCCGCTCACCACAACAAGCCCGCTCACCCTATGTTTTGTGTTTGCCGGGGGGTGAGTGCCGACCGTTGATCAAATAACCCCGTGCCCTAATCCCCCATCCCCCCTAAAATGCCCGGCATTCCCTGCCCGAGGCGTTTTTGTTCATGTCTGTCACTGTTCAACCGGATCATCACGCCCAGTTCATCGAACTGCTCAGCGCAAGCCTCGCGCAGAACGCCTTTATCAAGCTGGTGCTGGCCAAGTACGTCGGTGAGGAGGCCGAGTTGCAGCGGCTGATCATCAAGCCGGTAACGGTCAAGGAGCGGGCTTGCCTGTCGTTCGTCTACCGCTACAAGACCCGCGACATCACCAAGAATTTCCCGCTGGCAGACGGTGTGGCGGCGATTGCCGAGTTGCTGCCGACCTCTTTCAAGAACGCGCACCTGCTGTCGCTGACTGACGAAGCCCAGCTGGAATACAGCAAGAAGAACAAAAGCTCGCTGTTCAAAAGCAAGCCACAGCAACTGCGTGAAGCGCCCTCGGCTGAACATAACCGTGAGAAAAATCGCTTCCTCGACCTGAGCCGGCCGTTCCTCGCCGACCTGGGTGTGACCGACGCCAAGCAGGCGCTGATCCCGTCGATGTCGCGCAAGTGGAAGCAGATCAACAAGTTCATCGAAGTGTTCAGCCACGCGCTCACCTCGTCACCCTTGAAACTGGACCAGCCGGTGCGTGTTGCCGACTTCGGCTCGGGCAAGGGCTACCTGACCTTTGCCATCCACGATTACCTGCGCAACACCCTCAAGGCCGAAGGCGAAGTGACCGGCGTCGAGCTGCGCGAAGACATGGTGACCTTGTGCAACACCGCCGCCGCGCGCCTGGAGCATCCGGGGCTGGTGTTCAAATGCGGCGACGTGCGCAGTGTGGCGCCCAGCGAACTGGACGTGATGATCGCCCTGCATGCCTGCGACATTGCCACCGACTACGCGATCCACACAGGCATCCGTTCCGGTGCGTCGATCATCATGTGCTCGCCGTGCTGCCACAAGCAGATCCGCCTGCAGATCCAGAGCCCGGTGCTGCTGAAGCCGATGCTGCAATACGGCCTGCACCTGGGCCAGCAGGCGGAAATGGTCACCGACAGCTTGCGTGCGCTGTTCCTCGAAGCCTGTGGCTACGAGACCAAGGTGTTCGAATTCATCTCGCTGGAGCACACCAACAAGAACAAGATGATTCTTGCCGTGAAGCGCACCGAGCCGGTGGACAATGCGCAGTTGCTGGAGAAAATCCAGGAACTCAAGGCGTTCTACCACATCACCGAACACTGCCTGGAAACCCTGCTGCGCGCGGATGGCTACCTGAATTGAAGTGAACACGGTCCTCTGTGGGAGCTGGCTTGCCTGCGATAGCGGTGTGTCAGTCACCACCGCCATCGCAGGCAAGCCAGCTCCCACATCAGACTGAGCCAGCCTTGATTATGGGGGCTGGCTGCACCGTCGTCTTGCGCCCCAGCATCACCGTCACGATCACCCCACACGCAAACAGCCAGGTGATCGGCTCGATGTGTTCACCAAAGAACAACGCCGAAAACGCGATGGTGAAGAAGATCTGCAACAGCTGGATCTGGCTGACCCGCGCGATCCCGCCCATGGCCAACCCGGCGTACCAGGCAAAGAAGCCCAGGAACTGCGAGAACAGCGACACATAGCCAAACGCCCACCACGCACGCATCGACACCGCGCCCTGATGCTGCGCCGCCAGGTACCACACCGGGCCGATCAGCACCGGCGTTGACAGCACCAACGCCCAGCAGATCACCTGCCAGCCGCCCATTTCCTTGGCCAGGCGACCCCCTTCGGCATAGCCCAGGCCGCCGACGGCAATCGCACCCAGCATTAGCAAGTCACCTGCCTGGATGCTGCCGGCCCCGGTGATCAGCGCATAGCTCAACACCAACGCACTGCCCAGCGCCGCGCAGGCCCAGAAGGCTTTTGACGGCCGCTCATGGGACAGCCACGCCGCATACAGCGCCACGCACAGCGGTTGCAGGCCGTTGACCAGCGCGCCATGGGACGCCGGCAATGTTTGCATGGCCCAGGCCGACAGCACCGGGAAGCCGAGAATCACCCCCGCGATCACCAGGCACAGCCCGCGCACCTGGCGCCAGGTCGGCCAGCGTTCGCGGCGCCACAGCAGCAGCGCCGCCGCCGGGATCGCCGCGAACAACGCGCGGCCCAGGCCGTTGAGCAACGGGTGGATTTCCTGCACCACGATACGGGTGAAGGGCAGGGTCAGGCTGAAGATGACGACGCCCAGCAGGCCGAGGGCCATACCGGTGTTTTCGCGCGAGCTCATGGGGAAGAACCGAAATCTAGAGGGCTTCAAGGGAAGCCCATCTAGCCACATCCCCCGCCGATTGCGGGCCTACAGCTGGGTGCGGATTTATCCGTACAGTTTTTTCAGAAGAAGCGCGTGATGCTGATCTTGGCGTTGCGGCCTTGGCTGTAGACACCTTCACCGCTGAGTGCAGGTTGGTAGAAGCGGTTGAACAGGTTGTCGACGGTGAAGTTGATCTCTGTGCCTTTGAGACCGGCCTGCTGGGGTTTCCAATTGGCGAACAGGCCTTGTGTGTCGTAGCTGGCGTTTTCCGTCTGGTCGTAGATAAAGTCGCCGATGCTGGAGTTCAAACCGCCCGCGTAAACATCGGTGGGCACGCGATCGGTCTTGCGTACGAACTGGCCCTGCCAGCCCACCTGCGCGTCCCAGCTCGGGATCTTGGTCCCCAGCACCACCACCCATTTGGCCGGTGGGATATCCCGCGCCCATACGTGCAGGTTGGTCGCCCAGGGGTTGGTGTAGGGGTTGTCGCGCTTGCCTGTGGCCCAGGAGTAAGTCAGGGAACCGAACAGGTAGGTCGAGTCGTAGTAGCTTTCCAGCTCGAAGCCCTTGATGGTCATGCCACCCACATTGCGATAGTTGGTCCTGGATGCCGCGTCACTGCATACCGAATCGATACTGCCCGGTACTGTCAGTTGCCGTTCGCAGCCAATGCCGGTGGCCTTCATGATTTCGTCTTCGATGCGGTTATGGAACAACGTGGTGCGCAGTTGCAGGTTGTCCTCGCGGGTGAAGAGCCCCGAAAAGTTGGTGACGTTGCCCGCGGTAATCGCCGTAATGCGCTCAGGGTCGAGGTTCAGGCTGGTGGCGCTACGGGTGCTGATAGCGCCCTGGACTTCGTACTGTTCATCGATCACCGGCGCACGCCACGTGCGGTTCCAACTGGCGAAGAACGCCACATCCGGGGTCACGTTCCAGAACGCCGCCAGGCGCGGCGACCAACCGGTGTAAGTGCGGTCGCTGTAGTCGTGGCCCACTTTCGGGTCAGGGCTGCTGTAGTACGGCGCATCATTGGCTTGACCGCGGTTGCGCACATGGTCGTAACGCAGGGACGGCGTAATGGTCACGTTGCCCAGGGTAATCGCGTCCTGAATATAGAATGCGTTGGTGTCGACCTTGCCGTGAGGCATGAAATACGGCTGGAAATGCCCATAGTTGTATTTGGGGGTGTTGTAGGTTGCGCCCGGCATCCAGCTTTCGGTTTCGCGCTTGTGCTTGCGGATCTGCACGCCCGTGGTCACCGCGTGTTCCAACGGGCCGGTGGTCAGCAGGCTGGTATTGCGCAGTTCGAGGATGCGGTCGGTGTAGGACGTGTCCATCTTGCGTCCGCCGGTGGCCAGGCTAATGACGGCATTCTCGGCGCGCTCATCGGTCTGGTCGGTATTGGACTCCGAGTAGCTCAGCTTCAGGTCGATCAGCGGGTTGTTCAGTGGGTGGTATTCGTACTTGCTCGACCAGGTGGTGTCCACCGTGTCGCGGTCGGCCAGGAAGCGTGATACGGCCGTGGCGTAGCCGTAGCGGTCGATAGCCGATTGTGTCGGGGGTGATGGATAGGACTTTGCCGAGAACGGCGTCATACGTTGGCTTTGGGCGCGTGAGTAAGACAGGCCCATGCTGTGTTCGTCGGTGAAGTACGCGTTGAACTTGAACAACTGGCCTTCGACATCCTGCGCGCTGTTGGGCAAGCGTTTGGGGTTGATCGGGTATTGGTTGCGCGGATCAGGCGGAGTGTCGGCCAGCTTGAGGTCATCGCCGTCGCGCTTGGTCAGGTAGGCTAGGCCGTCCATGCGGCCGTCGTCGGTTCGGCCATACACGGCGCCGGTGTAGACCTGCTCGTGGGTGTTGCTGGCGTAGCCGTATTTGACCATCGCCCCGGCATTTTGCCCGTCCTTGAGCAGGTCCGGTGCGTCCTTGGTGATCATGTTGACCGTGCCGCCAAAACCGCCGTTACCGGTATATGGCGAGTAAGGGCCTTTCTCCACCTCAATGCTTTTGATCAACTCGGGTTCAATGAAGATAGTGCCTTGTTGATAACGCTCGAAACCGCTTTTGGCCGCGCCATCCACGGTCATTGGCACATCCTCGGCATCGCCCATGCCGCGGATGTTCATGGTCTGGCCGCCCGGCTTGGGTGAACCGCCCATGGATACCCCGGGCAGGGTCTGCAACAGCGAAGGAATGTTATCGGGCTGGTAGCGGTCGATGTCCGCTTGGCTCAGGGTGGAGCGGCCCACGGTGATGGAGTCGACCTGGTTACCGGTGCCGATCACGCTCAGTGCATCCAGTTGAACAACGCCGCTGTTGGTGGTCTTGCCCTCATCGGGGCGCACGACGTAGGTGCTGCCGACCTTGATCAGGGTGAATTCGCCGTTTTTCAACAGGGTGCGAATCGCCACTTCCGGCGTGAAGTCGCCGTTGAGCGCGGGGGCTTGCACGTTCTTGAGCAGCTCTTCATCGAACAGCAACTGGATCTGTGCCTGTTGCGCCACCTGGCTGAGGGATGTGGCCAGTGACTGCGCTGGCAGTTGCAGCGTGAGCGAATCGGCCTGTGCACTGAGGCTGAATACCAGGCAACTAGCGATGAGCGTCGGTCGAAGAAACAGGTGAGAAGCGTGGCAAGGCGCGCGAAACATGAAATCCCCCGGTGTGGCCAAGTGGCCGAAAAGGTGTGCGTATCAAACGCAGACCGGGGGAAGACGCGGCTGCTCGAAAAAACCACACCTGCGAATGCAAAATATTCTCAAATAAGAATTTTGCAAGGTTATTTGCTCGGTTCGATGCGTATGATGCCATCGGCCGACGCCACGGTTTTCACCGGTAACAGGGCGGGCAGGGCGTTGAGCAGGGCGTCGGGATCATTCACATCCAGGTTGCCGGAGACCTTCAGGTGCGCCACGGCGTTACTGACCTGCAACGGTGCCTGTGGGCGGTACAGACTCAATTCATCGATCAGGCTGACCAGCTCGCGGTTGCGAAACGACAGGTGACCGCTGCGCCAGTCGGCCACCTCTTCGGCGGTGAGGGTCTGCTGCTGCAACGTGCCCTTGGCGTAGCTGAAGATCGCACGCTGCTGCGCGCCCAATAGGGTGACGGGGCTTTTGGCATCCGGCTCGAACGCGACCTGGCCATGGGCGACGCTGACCACCAGTTGCTGCTGGCTGCGCCGCACATCGAAGCCGGTGCCGACCACGCGCACATTGGCCTCGCCCGCTTGCACGAACAGCGGGCGTTCCTTGTCGGCGGCCACTTCGAGGTACAGCTGGCCTTTGTCCAGGTGCACGATGCGCTGGTACGCGGTGAACTCCACCCGCACGCGGGTGTTGGCATTCACATACAAGGTGCTGCCATCGGGCAGATTGAGGGTGCGCAGGCCTTTGGCGTGGGCTGCGACCTGGGTGTGATACAGCTCGCGGGGCGCGCCGATAGGCGTGGCCATGATTGCACACAGCAAGGCGGCCGCCACGGCAAGGGCAGGGCGCCATACGGAAGGCTTGCGCTTGGGCAGCGCCACGGGTTTGTTCAGTTGCTGCAACTGGGCGAGGTCTGCCCACAGTTGCTCGAATTCGGCATAGGCGCGGGCATGGGCCGGCTCGGCTTGCCAGGCGGCAAAGGCCTTGCGGTCGGCACGCCCCGCGTCATTATTGCGGTTGCGGGCAAACCAGCTGGCGGCTTGGGCATCAATGGCGTCACGGTCTTCGATGTCCAGGGCGTCGGTGTCGCTCAGGCGGTTCATTCTGGCTGCTCCGTGCCGGGTTCGTGTTGAAGGCGTCGCTTGCAGTGCAGCAGGGCAAACGCGATGTGCTTTTCCACCATGCTGGTCGAAATGCCCATGCGCTCGGCGATCTGCGCCTGGCTCAAGCCTTCGAAGCGGTGCAGCATAAGGGCTTCTCGCCTGCGGGGCGAGAGTTCTGCGAGGACTTCTTTCAACTGTTCCAGGCGTTGCAAGCGTTGCACGGCGGCCATGGGATCGTTTTGCTCGTCGGTGACAGGCTCGGCGTCCATTTCGGCCTGATCAGAGTGGACGGTATGCCGTACCTTCTGTTTGCGCCAGTGATCACGCAGCAGGTTGCGCGCCATCTGGAACAGAAACGCCCGTGGCTGCTCGACTTTGGCCCGGTCGCGGTAGTCCAGCCACTGAGTGAAGACATCCTGGGTCATGTCCGCGGCGTCGCTGGCGTTGTCTGTGCGCTTGCGCAGGAAATACAGAATGTCTGTATAGAACCCGCGAAAGGCATCGGCCGACAGCGGGTCGGGCTTGGGACGAGACATGGATATCCTTCTTGACGAAGCACGACTTGGAGAAAGTCGCGAATGGTATCGAGAACCATTGTCATTTGTCTCGTTTATTTTGTCGGAGCCGGATATCCGGCTCCTGCCGCCTTTTTCAGACGGTTGTCAGCATTTTTCTCAAGTGTTCAATCCCGGTTTCACCTAATGGGAACACCGGCAGACGCGGGTCACCCGCTTCCAAGCCGGTCAACCGCAGCCCGGCCTTGATCGTGGCTGGCAATCCACCCTTGAGGATGAAGTCCAGTAACGGCAACTGGCGGTAAAACAGCTCCCGCGCCTGGGTGAGGTCATTCGCCAACACCGCCTCATACAACGCCAGGTTGAGCTGTGGGATCAGGTTCGGCGCCGCCGTGCACCAACCCTTGGCACCCGCCGCAAAGGCTTCCAGCGCCAGCGGATTGCAACCGTTGTAGAACGGCACGTCGCTGTGGCGATGCAACTGGTGCATGCGCTGGATATCCCCGGTGCTCTCCTTGACCATCGTCACGTTGGCCACCTGCTTGATGATGCGCAGGATCAGGTCCACCGACATGTCCGTGCCGCTGGTGGCCGGGTTGTTGTAGAGCATGATCGGCACGCCGATGCTGTCGCCGATCGCGGCGTAGTGGGCGATGATTTCTGCTTCGCTGAGTTTCCAGTAGGAGGTCGGCAGCACCATCACTACATCGGCGCCATTGGCCTCGGCGTAGCGGGCGCGGCGTACGGCTTTGGCGGTGGTGAGGTCGGACACGCTGACGATGGTCGGTACTCGACGGGTGATTTTGGCCAGGCTGTAGGCGCTGACTTCGTCCCACTCGGCGTCGCTCAAGTACGCACCTTCACCGGTGCTGCCCAGTGGCGCGATGGCGTGTACGCCGCCGTCAATCAGGCGGTCAATGGAGCGGCCGAGGGCGTCGAGGTCAACGCGTTGGCCGTCGGCGCTGAACGGGGTGATGGTGTAGCCGATGATGCCGTGAATGGTTGGGCTGGACATGGGAAGTCTCCGGTCAGAAAAGGGCTAGTCAGTTCAGGCAATCGGCGTGTTGACGCAGGTTCTGCCGGGCGTAGTAGTTGAACGCGGCACCGTGACGCTTGGGCCGGGAGATCCAGTCATGGGCCTCGCGACCCAGCTCGGGCAGGATCGGCTTGATGGTGCCGGCCGCCATCGCCAGCAACTGCAATTTGGCCGCGCGCTCGATCAACTGCGCGATCACGCAGGCTTCCTCGATGCTCGCCCCGGTGGACAACTGACCGTGGTGCGAGAGCAGGATCGCGCGTTTGTCACCCAGTGCCGTGGTGATGATTTCCCCTTCTTCATTGCCCACCGGAACACCCGGCCAGGCCTCCAGGAAGGCGCAGTCTTCGTACAGCGGGCAGAGGTCCATATGGGACACCTGCAGCGGCACTTCCAGCATCGAGAGCGCGGCGATGTGGGTGGGGTGGGTGTGGATGATGCAGTTCACATCCGGCCGCCCACGGTATACCCAACTGTGAAAACGGTTGGCCGGGTTGGGAATGCCGTGGCCTTCCAGTACTTCAAGGTCCTCGTTCACCAGCAACAGGTTGCTGGCGGTGATCTCATCAAAACCCAGGCCCAATTGCTGAGTGTAATAGGTGCCCTGTTCCGGCCCGCGCGCGGTGATCTGCCCGGCCAGGCCGGAGTCGTGGCCGTTCTCGAACAGGATGCGACATGTAAGCGCCAGCTTTTGCCGGACGGTCCACGTATTATCCGCCAGGGTGTTTTGCATCTGGACCAGTGCTTGCTTGACCAGTTGGTCTTTTGGGAGTGCTAATGTCTTGGCCATATCGGGTGCCCTCGGTGGCTGCAAATGACACTAACGATGCTATATGACACTTTGTGTCATTGGCAAGCACAGCTCATCGCTTACTGCATGGATTAATCGCAGCGCATGTCTATTCGTTTGAAATTATTGAGAAAAAAACTTGGTGTGACGTTGGATGTCCTGGCCGAAAAGTCTGGGATGACCAAGAGTTACCTGTCCAAGGTCGAGCGCGGGCTCAACACGCCGTCGATTGCCGCCGCGTTGAAGCTGGCCAAGGCGTTGAACGTGAAGGTCGAAGAGCTGTTCAGCGAAGACAGCGTCAGCCTCGACAGCTACAGCCTGGTGCGCAGCCATGAGCGGCCGGACACGTCACCGGGTTATGCGGTGCTGGCCCATCAGGTCAGCGAACGCAGCCTGCTGCCGTTCATCATCTACCCGCCGGCGGAGTTCACCGACAAGACCTTCAAGGAGCATGTGGGGGAAGAGTTTCTGTTTGTGCACGAAGGCCAGGTGGAAGTGGACTTCATGAACGAACGGGTGATCCTGGAGCGCGGCGATGCGCTGCACTTCAATGCGCAGAAGCCCCATCGGTTGCGCTCGGTGGGGCCGGTGCAGGCACAATTGCTGGTTGTGGTGCACAGCTCGGAAGAATGACCACGATACAGGATTGAAATAGGGGCCAGTGTGGGAGCGAGCAAGCCCGCTCCCACATTTTGATCAGCGTTCGACAGGCACTGACAGCGCTAGGTTGCCCAATGGATGCGTGCGCGCCGCAAAGAACTTCAGTTCCACGCCAGTCCCCTCAAACAACTCCGAATACCGCCGCTTCTGCTGACGGATAAACCCATCACTGCGCCCCGACACCGAGATCGCCAGCGTGGTCAGCCTGGCATGGCGAATCGCATCCACCAGGTGTTTGTCCTGCGGTCCCAGGTCATGGCCAAAGATGCACAGTGCACCTTCGTGGCTGAGCATCTGCTCATAGCAGAACGACAGGTAATCCGAACTGCGGATCGTCTTGAGCTTCTCCTCAACCTTGCCCTCGCTGACAAACAGCGGCACATCGTCCAGGGTCTTGATCGTGTTGTTGATCGCAAAGCTGCTGAGCAAGGTGCTGTCGGTGGTCGGCAGTTTGCGCGCGGTACCATCCAGGTTGCGCACCAGGTGCAGGCCGCCGTGCAGGTAGAGGATGCGCGTAGCATCGGTGCGGGTGTCACGCAGGTCGAAGCTGGCGTCGGCGCTGCGGAACAGGTCGTCGATGCCCGGCGTGTGCAGGATGGCCCAATAGTTGAGCAGGTCGTAGTTGCTGGTGAATACCGTTGAGTAATGCTTCAGCTCAGCGTTGATCGTTGCCAGCGTCGACGGCTGCACCAGGCGCCATGGGATATGCACCGCATGGATGGTATTGATCAAGGCTTCCTTGATCGCGTAATAGCGATTGCGCGGCGCCGCCGAGCTGACGGCCAGAGCCTTGTTGACCCGGCTGGTGGTCTTCAACGCGCCCAGGGCTTGCTCGAAACTGCGGGTTTGCAGGGCGTCGAATACGCTGAGCTCGGACTGGCTGAGGGGTTTTTCTTCGACGGTGCGAGCGTTTTCGAACAGCGAGTCGTAGGCAAAGTCTTCCCAAATGGCACGGCTCGCGCCATTGCCGATCAGAATCCCGCTGAAGTCCGTACTGCTGCGCAGGGCGCTCCAGTCTTCAAGGTGGGCGTCAATATCCTGGAAATCCTTCATTGCGGCGGGTCTACTCGAAATCGGCTGGACGGAGACTTTATCACGGGTCGGCGTTGATCCTGATCAAGATGCGCTGGGTAGCGCAGGTTGATGCTGTAGGCATAAAGCCTCTGAGGATTGACCATGAGCAGCACCTTCTTTATCCCCGCCGTGAACATCATGGGCACCGACTGCCTCGACGAAGCCATGACCGCCATTCGCAACTATGGTTTTCGCAAGGCGCTGATCGTCACCGACGCCGGCCTGGCCAAGGCCGGCGTGGCGAGCATGATCGCTGAGAAACTGGCGATGCAGGACATCGACTCGGTGATCTACGACGGCGCCAAGCCCAACCCGAATGTGGAAAACGTTGAGAAAGGCCTGGCGCTGTTGCAGGAAAGCGCTTGTGATTTCGTGGTGTCCCTGGGCGGCGGTTCACCCCATGACTGCGCCAAAGGCATCGCCCTGTGTGCCACCAACGGTGGACATATCGGCGACTACGAAGGCGTTGACCAGTCCGGCAAACCGCAACTGCCCCTGGTGGCCATCAACACCACCGCCGGCACCGCCAGCGAGATGACACGTTTCTGCATCATCACCGACGAAACCCGCCATGTGAAAATGGCCATCGTCGACCGCAACGTCACGCCGCTGCTGTCGGTCAACGACCCGGCGCTGATGGTCGGCATGCCCAAGGGTCTTACCGCCGCCACCGGCATGGACGCGTTGACCCACGCCATCGAAGCCTACGTGTCCACCGCCGCCAACCCGATCACCGACGCCTGCGCCATCAAAGCCATCGAACTGATCAGCGCCAATCTGCGCCTGGCGGTGCGCGACGGCAGCGACAAGGCCGCCCGGGAAAACATGGCCTATGCGCAATTCCTCGCCGGCATGGCCTTCAACAATGCGTCCCTGGGTTTTGTGCACGCCATGGCGCACCAACTGGGAGGTTTATACGATCTGCCCCACGGCGTATGCAACGCGGTGTTGCTGCCCCATGTGCAAAGCTTCAACGCCAGCGTCAGCGCCAAACGCCTGAGCGACGTGGGCCGTGCGTTGGGTGCCGATGTCAAGGGCATCACCGATGAAGAGGGCGCCCAAGCCGCCATCGCCGCCATTCGCAGCCTGGCCCATGATGTCGAGATCCCGGCAGGATTGCGCGAGCTGGGCGCCAAGTTGCAGGACATTCCTTTACTGGCGACCAACGCGCTGAAAGATGCCTGCGGCCTGACCAACCCTCGGCGGGCGGATCAGCGTCAGATTGAGGAGATCTTTCGCAGCGCGTTTTGATAGGGGCAGCCTTTAGCCGCAAGCGTTAAGCTACAAGCTGAATGCGTTCAACTTGAGCTTGAAGCTTGCGGCTTGCCGCTGAGGTCCCCCTATGAGAGTTCTGTTATTCGGCGCCACAGGCATGGTCGGCCAAGGCGTGCTGCGTGAGTGCCTGTTGGCCGCCGACGTGCAGGAAGTCGTCGCTGTCGGCCGCACGCCCCTGACCCAGGAACACGGCAAGCTGCACCAGGTGTTGCACAGCGACATGCTGGATTTCCAGCCCCTGGAAAACCTGCTGCAAGGCTTTGATGCGTGTTTCTTCTGCCTCGGCGTTTCGTCGGCGGGGATGAATGAAGTCAAGTACACCCACCTCACCTATGACCTCACTCTGGTCGCCGCCAGCACGTTGGCGCGGCTCAATCCACACATGACGTTTATCTATGTGTCCGGCGCCGGTACCGACAGCTCCGAAGCGGGCAAGTCGATGTGGGCGCGGGTCAAGGGTAAGACCGAGAACGCCTTGCTGCGCCTGCCCTTCAAAGCGGTGTACCTGTTCCGTCCGGGAGTGATCCAGCCGTTGCATGGCGTGCGTTCGAAGACGCCGTTGTATCAGTCCTTCTATTCGGTGCTTGGGCCGTTGCTGTCGTTTGTGCGACGGCTGAAACCGGGTTGGGTGGTGAGTACCGAAACGGTGGGCCGGGCGATGTTGCAGGCGGCGCGCCAAGGCGCGCCGCAGCCGGTGGTGGAGCAGGCCGCGATCAATCGGCTGGCCAGCGAGCGTCGCTGATGTTGCACAAGAGCCTGGTGCGGCGGCTGGACCTGATCACATTGCAGTTGTTCGTCGCGGTGTTTGAGGAAGGCACGCTGACCCGCGCCGCCAACCGCGAAGCTATCGCCGTATCGGCCGCCAGCAAGCGGCTGATGGAGCTGGAGCAGGTGCTGGGCGTCAGTCTGTTCGTACGGCGGGCCAAGGGTATGGACCTGACTGCCGCTGGCGAAACCCTGTTGCACCATGCGCGGCAGATGCTGTTCAACGTCGAGAAGATGGGCCTGGAGCTGGGCGAGCACAGCCATGGCGTGCGCGGTTATGTGCGGATGCTGGCCAATCTGTCGGCAATCATTCAGTTCCTTCCGGAAGACCTGCGGGATTTTTCCGAGCGGCATCCCGAAGTGAAAACCGACCTGGAAGAACGTCCCAGCAATGGGGTGGTGCAAGGCGTGCTGGATGGCGTGGCGGACCTGGGGATCTGCTCCAGTGACACCGACACCAAAGGCCTGCCCAGCGTGACGTATCGCCACGACAAACTGGTGGTGCTGATGCCGGCGGATCATCCATTGGCAGCGCGCAAAACCCTGGCCTTCAACGAAACCCTGGATAGCGACTACGTCGGGCTGCACGCCGCCAGCTCCATCAACATGCGCACTCACGCCGCTGCGCGCGAGGCGGGCAAGATGCTGCGCCTGCGCATTCATGTGCCGGGGTTCGATGCGATGTGCCGGATGGTCCAGGCGAACATGGGCATCGGAATCCTGCCGCAGAAAGCATATGAACTGTTTGGTCGTGCATTGGGTTTGCATGCCGTGCCGCTGACGGACGACTGGTCGGATCGCAGCCTGATCCTGGTGGTGCGTGATGAGGCGCAGCTGTCCCCCGTCAGCCGGCTGCTCTTCGACTACCTCCACAACCCCTTGTAGGAGCCCGGCTTGCCGGCGATGGCCATTTCAATGCATCCGCCGGTTTCGAGGACGCCATCGCCGGCAAGCCGGCTCCCACAGGGGCGTTCGCGTTTAGAGAACGCTTGTTGCCAACTGACGGTTGGATTTCCCGTGCACCGGCCCTCTAGTCTTGGCGTCACATTCCAAGAATAAGAGGTACACCCCATGACGGCTCCCCTGAGCGGTATCAAGGTGATTGAGATCGGCACCCTGATTGCCGCGCCGTTCGCCGCCCGGCTGATGGCCGAGTTTGGCGCCGAGGTGATCAAGATCGAAGCCATGGGCCAGGGCGATCCGCTTCGCAAATGGCGAAAGCTGCACGAAGGCACGTCGCTGTGGTGGTACCTGCAATCGCGCAACAAGAAGTCCCTGGCGCTGGACCTCAAGTCGCCGGAAGGCTTGGACCTGATCAAGCAACTGCTCGGCGACGCCGATGTGCTGATCGAAAACCTGCGCCCCGGTGGCCTGGAAAAACTCGGGCTGGGCTGGGACGTGCTGCACGCCCTCAACCCCAAGCTGACCCTGGTGCGCATTTCCGGCTATGGCCAGACTGGCCCTTACCGCGACCGTCCGGGGTTCGGAGCCATCGGCGAGGCCATGGGCGGTATCCGTTACACCACCGGCAATCCGGATTCACCGCCGGCACGGGTTGGTGTAAGCCTGGGCGATTCCCTGGCCTCGTTGCACGGCGTGATCGGCGCGCTGATGTCGCTGTTGCGGGTCAAGACGGGGCAGGGTGATGGACAGATTGTCGATGTGTCACTGGCCGAAAGTGTGTTCAACCTGATGGAAAGCCTGGTGCCGGAATACGACATGCTGGGCCATGTGCGCGAACGCAGCGGCGGCGCCTTGCCGGGCATTGCGCCGTCCAACACCTACCTCACAGCCGACGGAGCCTATGTGGTAATCGCCGGCAACAGCGACCCGATCTACAAACGCCTGATGACCACCATCGGCCGTGCCGACCTGGCTGACGCGCCTGAGTTCGCCCACAACGATGGCCGCGCGGCCAAGAGTGGATTGCTCGACGCCGCGATCACCCACTGGACCAGCAGCCTGCCCATCGACCAAGTACTCAGCGCGCTTGAAGCCGCAGAGGTACCGGCGGGGCGCATCTACTCCGTCGCGGATATCGTCAGTGACCCGCACTACCAGGCGCGTGACATGTTGCTCACTGCGCAGCTGCCCGGCGGTGTGTCGGTGAAGATGCCGGGCATCGTGCCCAAGCTCTCGGAAACCCCCGGCAGCGTGAATTGGCAGGGCCCGACGTTGGGCCAGCACACCGACGCTATCCTCGGCGATCTGGGCATGACGGTTGCCGATATCCAACGCCTGAAAGCCTCGGGAGTGGTGCAATGATTTCTGATTATTCCGACGCGCTGATCGTGCAGGAAGTGTCGCCGCGCGACGGTCTGCAGATCGAGCCGACCTGGGTCGAGACGGCCGACAAGATCGCTCTGATCGACCAGCTTTCCCAGGCCGGCTTTTCGCGGATCGAAGCCGGTTCGTTCGTCTCGCCCAAGGCCATTCCGGCGTTGCGTGATGGTGAACAAGTGTTTCAGGGCATCGAGCGCAAACCGGGTGTGATCTACGTGGCGCTGATCCCCAACCTCAAGGGCGCGCAGCGTGCCATCGCGTCTCGCGCCGATGAACTGAACCTGGTGATGTCCGCCAGCCAGACCCACAACCTGGCCAATATGCGCATGCGCTGCGAGGCGTCGTTGGCGGCGTTTGATGACATCGTCAGTTTTGCCCGCGACTACCCGGTGAGGCTCAACGGCAGCATTGCCACCACCTTCGGTTGCCCGTTCGAGGGCAGGATCGATGAAGACCGCGTTCTGCAGATTGTCGAGGATTATCAAGCACTTGGAATCCAAGGCATCAGCTTGGCGGACACCACCGGCATGGCCAATCCGCGTCAAGTGACACGCCTGGTCAAACGCGTGCTGGAGCGTGTGCCCGCCAGCAATCTGACCCTGCATTTCCACAACACGCGCGGCCTGGGCTTGTGCAACGTGCTGGCCGCCTATGAGGCCGGCGCCCGTCGTTTTGACGCGGCGCTGGGTGGCTTGGGGGGCTGCCCGTTTGCGCCGGGGGCGTCGGGCAATATCTGCACCGAAGACCTGGTGAACCTGTGTGATGAAGTCGGGATTCACACCGGCATCGACCTGCCGCATCTGCTGAATATGTCCCGCCGTCTTCCCGCTTTGCTTGGACACGAGTTGCCCGGCCAGGTAGCCAAGGCCGGACGCAATTGCGACCTGCATCCACCCCCGGCGTATATCGCAACGCTGTAACGCCGCACCAGACAACAAAAACAATCGGGCGCCTGTGAGCAGCCCGCTGGAGAGAAACCATGAGCACTAATACGTTGGAGGCCGGCGCGCGCCCGGCCGCTGAAATCGATGCCGAAAAAGCCCTGGTCAGCAAGGTCGCCTGGCGCCTGATGCCGCTGATCATGGTGTGCTATCTGTTCGCGTTTTTTGACCGTATCAACATCAGCTTCGCCAAGTTCCAGTTGCAGGCTGACCTGAGCCTGAGCGACACCGCCTACGGCTTGGGGGCCGGGCTGTTTGTGGTGGGTTATGTGATCTTCGAAGTGCCGAGCAACATGATGCTGTACAAGGTCGGCGCGCGACGCTGGATTGCGCGGATCATGATGTCGTGGGGGCTGGCGACGGCGGCCATGGTGTTTGTCACGGCCGAGTGGCAGTTCTACGGCCTGCGCTTCATCATCGGCGCGATGGAGGCGGGTTTTGCGCCAGGCGTGCTGTATTACCTGACCTTATGGTTCCCGCAGCATTTCCGTGGGCGCATCACTTCGATGCTGTTCCTGGCCTCGGCCTTTGCGGGCCTGGTGGGCGCACCGTTCTCCGGCCTGGTGTTGGAACACCTCGACGGTGTCTTGCAGATGCGCGGCTGGCACTGGTTGTTCCTGCTCGGCGGCTTGCCGTGCATCGGCCTGGGTTTCCTGGTGCTGACCTTGCTCAAGGATCGCATCGAAGACGCCCACTGGCTGACGGCGGCGGAGAAGACCCTGCTGTCGAGCCGCATCGCCAAGCATGAGCCGAACCAGCACGGTGGTTCTCTGTTGTCGGCGATCCGTATTCCAGGGTTCCTGATGCTCGGTTTCATCTACTTTCTGATCCAGGTGGCGTCCTACGGCCTCAACTTCTGGGCGCCGCAGTTGATCCGCAGCGCGGGCACCCAGAGCCCGGTGATGATCGGCCTGCTCACGGCGATTCCTTATGTGTGTGGCGCCATCAGCATGGTGGTGATCGGGCGGCTGTCGGATGCCACGGGTGAGCGTCGCAAGTTCGTCTGTGGCCTGGTGGTACTGGGTGCGGTGGGCTTCTTCAGTGCCGGCATTTTTGCCGATCACACTACCTTCCTGATCATTGCCCTGGGCATGTTGGGCGCGGGCATCATCGCTTCGATCCCGACCTTCTGGACGCTGCCACCCAAGCTACTGGCTGGTGCTGGAGCCGGCGCGGCGGGCGGGATTGCGGTGATCAATACCCTCGGCCAGTTTGGTGGCATTGTCAGCCCGGTGATGGTGGGGCGGATCAAGGACCTCACCGGCAGCACCACGCCGGCGCTTTACGTGATCGGCGTGTGTGCGTTGCTGGCGGCGGCGTTGCTGCTGTGGGGGTTGCCGCAAAAACTGCGCACCCTCGACAAGGGCTGATCAGCCAGCGGTGGCCAAGACGCGTGCGGGTGTAGCGCTGAACTGAATCAACCCGACGCCGCCGATCAACAACAACGCCCCCAGCACGCGGGGCGTTGTCAGTTGGCGCTCCACCAGGCCGAACAGGCCGAAGTGATCCAGCACCAGCGACGCCAGAATCTGCCCAGCCATGGCCAGCGCGATAAACCCCGAGGCGCCGAGCTTGGGCAACAGCATCAACGCCAGGGAAATAAAGCACACGCCAAACGCACCACCGGCCCACATCCATAGCGGCGCCTTGCTGATAAACGCCAGGCTCGGTAGCGGCAGGCGCAGCGCCAGAATCACCGGCAGCAACACGATGATGCTTACCAGCAACGACGCCAACGTGGCCCACAACGGGTGGCCAAGGCCGCGTCCGAGGTTGGCGTTGATCGCACTTTGAAACGGCACCACTGCACCGGCGATGACCGCCAGCGCCAATAAACCCACCCAATGCAACGTTGTCATGGCGAATCTCCCAGAGGTTTTGCTGGACTCTAGGCTATTCGTCACGCAAATTTAAATTCCAAGTTCTTATGCTGAGCATGCAGCTGATGAATGATCTGCGCCGCATCGACCTCAACCTGCTGGTGATCCTCGACGCCTTGCTCAGCGAGCAACACGTCACCCGTGCGGCTGAGCGTCTACACCTGAGCCAACCGGCGGTCAGTCATGCGCTGGCGCGTCTGCGTGACCTGCTCGGTGATCCGCTGCTGATGCGCCAAGGTGGCAGCCTGGTGCCGACCGCCCGCGCGCTGGAGTTGGCCACGCCACTGGCTGAAGCCCTGGCCCAGGTGCAGGCCTTGCTGGCGCCGAATCGCTTTGACCCGGCGTCGGCCAAGCGCAGGTTTCGGGTGGCGATGTCTGACTACAGCGCGGCGATGTTCCTACCCGACCTTGTGCGTGCGCTGCGCCGCGAAGCGCCGGGTATCGACCTGCAAATCATCCAGGCCAGCCGTGAAGGTATGGTGGACGGGGTGCTCAATGGCGACCTCGACCTGGCGGCGGGGGTGTTCCCCGACATGCCCGCCGAACTGCGGACTACACCCTTGTTCGAAGAGCACTACACCTGTCTGGTGGACCGCGAAAGCCTGCCGGCAGGCGGCACACTGGATCTGCCCACCTACCTGTCACGCCCCCATGTATTGCTGGAAATGCGCGGCAGTGGCACGCCGGAAATCGAGCGGGCTCTGACGGCGATTCGGGAGCGTCGGCATGTGGCGATCAGCCTGCCGCACTGGGGCGTGGCGCCGCAGTTGATCCGGGGCACGGACTTGATCCTGACCGTGTCTTCCCGAGGCGTGCTGGATGTTGATCAAGAGCAGTTGCTGGCGGTGCCGCCGCCCTTTCATATTCCGTCGTTTGCGTTCGAACTGGCGTGGCATGTACGGCGGGGCGGGGATTCGGGGTTGCAATGGTTGATTGGGCGAGTGCAGGGTGTATTGTCCGAAAGCCACTGCTGACAGGAAAACCCCAACATGCTCTCAGGCTTCAACCACCTGACCCTGGCCGTCACCGACTTGCCGCGCAGCATCCGTTTCTACCATGAGCTGCTGCAACTTCACCTTGATGCCACTTGGAACGCCGGCGCCTATCTCTCACTGCCAGGGCTCTGGTTGTGTTTGTCGCTCGATGCGCTGCGCGATTCGAAGCCGGCGGCCGATTACACCCATTACGCGTTTACAGTGGCAGCGGCTGATTTCACCGCGTTGGTAGAACGCCTGCGAGCAGCGCTGGTAGAGGAGTGGCGCGACAACCGCAGTGAAGGTGCCTCGTTCTATTTTCTCGACCCCGATGGCCACAAGCTCGAAGCCCATGTCGGCGACCTGGCCTCGCGGCTGCAAGCCTGTCGGGCCAAGCCCTATGCCGGAATGCAGTTTTACCCGTAGTGTGGGAACGTGCAGAATCCCTCCACCGCTTAACCCTCAGTTGAGTCGCGCCCATGACCCCATCCTTGCTGCTGGCCGTCCTCGCTTCAGGTTTCATCTACGGTATTACCCCGGGGCCGGGGGTGCTGGCCGTATTTGGCATCGGCGCCGCCCGTGGTCGTCGTGCCGGGGCCGGTTTCCTTTGTGGGCATCTGGTGTAGTGCTCCACGGCGCTGATCGCGATTGTTGGCGCGCGGGAGGTGGGCGGTGTTTATTGGCTTCGCCATCAACGCCCTGGCGCACGCTTTGCCGGGCCTGTTTGGCAGCAAACCCACTTGATTTGATGATGACCGTTCGTCGCACTGGCGAGTTTTTTCTAAACCTTTGCCGCCCTGAAAATTCGAATTGAGGGCGGGGTGTGTTCCCCCGCCTTTATTTTCAGCCTGGAGGAACCCATCATGAGCCGCATGGCTATCCGGTTACGCACCGCCAGTTTCGCGATGCTGCTGGGCCTCGGCGCCAGCAATGCTTTCGCCCAGTCGCCTGCTGAATTCATCGAGCAGGCTTCGGCCAAGGGTATGGCCGATATCGAAACCAGTCGCATGGCCCACGCCAAGACCTCTTCCCAAGAGATCAAGGACTACACCATCGAGGTGATCAACGAGCGCACCCTGGCCAACCAGCACCTGGCGGCCATCGCCAAGAAGCTTGATCTGCCGGTAGCGCCGCGGGAAAAAATTGTCGACAAAGCCGAAACCCTGATGCCCGAACTCAAGGACGGCGACTCGTTTGATGCGGCCTACACCGCACAGCAGGTGAAGGAAAACGAAGACGCCATCGCGCTGTTCAAACAGGAAGGCGCGGCGTCGGACGTGCCGGAAATAAAAGCGCTGGTCGATGAGACGCTGCCCAAGCTGGAAGAGCGTTTGCAGAAGGCTCGCGCCTTGGCGTCGACCTACGGCAAAGGTCATCAAGGCGACGGTTAAGTGCGTCACTTGAAATAAAACAACGGCGGTTGG
>NZ_KI628539.1:833751-1075137 GCF_000503215.1 Pseudomonas canadensis
CCAACCGCCGTTTTTTATGCCTGGTTCAAATCGGTCTTGGTCGGTGCCGCATCGTCGGCAGCATGACCGCAACTGCTATTCAGGCTCACCGTGCCCGCGTTGCCGATGCTGCGGTATTCCTGGCGCAGTTTCTCCAGCTCTTTGCGGTCCAGGCCGTCCAGGCTGAGCACGGCATTTTGTGCATCCTTGGACACACGCAGCAGTTCATCGATCTTGATATGCAGGATGTCGTTGTCGCGGTTCTGCGTGTTCTGGATCAGGAACACCATCAGGAAGGTGATGATGGTGGTCGAGGTGTTGATGATCAGTTGCCACGTGTCGTTGTAGTGGAAATACGGCCCGCTCAGGCTCCACGCCAGGATCAACGCCACTGCCGCGTAGAACGTGCGCGGGCTGCCGGCCCAACGGGACAGGGATTGGGAGACTGCGGAGAATTTCATGACCGTTTTCCTTGGAAGGGGGTGATGAAATAATGGACCGCAGGGATTCTTTGAAATTTCTTTTTACATTTGCTGAGGGCTTTCAGAACGCCAATTCAGCCTGGCCTGTACCTTCCAGCGCCAGCAAATACTGTTTGGCCTCCAACCCTCCTGCAAAGCCGGTCAGCCCACCTGACGCACCAATCACCCGATGGCACGGCGCAATGATCGAGATGGGGTTACGCCCATTGGCGGCACCCACTGCGCGTACCGCTTTCGGGTTGCCGATCTGCTGGGCGATCTGGCTGTAGCTGCGGGTTTCGCCGAAGGGAATCGTTAGCAGCGCCTGCCAGACTTGTTTCTGGAAGTCAGTGCCGGCGAAATCCAGTTCCAGCTCGAAATGGTTGCGGGTGCCGGCGAAATACTCCTGCAACTGGCGTTGGGTTTCCACCAGCACCGGGCTTTCAGGCGCTTCGTACAATTCACCCAGGCGTACACGGTTGGCGCGCTCGGTTTCCCACAGGATGGCGCTGAGTTTGCCGTCGCGTGCCACCAGGGTAAGTTGGCCGACCGGGGAGGGCATGAGTTTGTATTCGTAGGTCATGAGCGGGCTCCTGAAGGTGGGTGCAGTGGGAGTCTAGAGTGGAGCGCTGATCGGCAAACTACGTTTCTTGCGATCAAATTCAGCGCCGCCAGTAGAGCCACTCCGAGAACGCCGGATAAGCGAACAACCACGCGATGTAACCGAGGGCCATCAACACCGAGGGGGTCGATAGCAACACCGTTGAGAGGATATTGAGCAATGTGACCAGCACAGCCGTCACCTTTAGCCCCGTACTGGCGTACCGAACCGCGAACCAGACGCCATAGGCTGAAGTCGCAAGGGCTAATAGCACACCCATTCCACCCAGCCTCATCAACGAGATCATCAGCGGCAGGATCAGTACCAGGCCGATCACCTTGTAGGTGGGGTGTCTGGAGTGGCTGGGCTTGAGTAGTAGCATCGTTACCCTTCCTGTTGCAGCACTTTAAGCGCCGCCGACGCCAGAAACCCCGAGCGGCTTTTTTCTTCCGGATGATGCAGTACATATTCATCGATGCGGTTCAGCAGGTAGCCCGGCAGCGTGATGTTGAGCTTCTGCGCCTTGCCCAGATATTTGGTGACATCAATGTCCACCACCGCCCAGGTGCAGCCTGCGTACTGAGGGTTGGCTGCATGCAGGGTGACCTTCTGCGCACTGGGAATCGGTGCACCGTCTTCCGCCAGTATCTCGAAGTGCCCTTCGATGGCTTCGCGAGCCATGGCCATGGCGTCGTCCAGGTCGTCACCGGCGGAGTAGCAACCGGGAATATCCGGCACCTCCACGCCCCAGGCGTGATCCTCGTCGCCGCTTGAAATTGCAATCGGGTAAAGCATCATTGAACCCTCAAAAGGGTACTTACTATAACCACCAAAGCTTTGTAATCAACGCGACCGCATCCATTCATATTGAACGAATTTTCCGAAAGGAACGTACGAGGGCTCTTTCAAAACCCTTGATACGCTATCTAGGCTATATCACTCTATTTATTACGTTCATAAAGGCTTGGATCAATAAGTTGTGTTCTTGTTTTCGGGTAAGAACTAACAGTTGCGCACACGCATCCACTTCCGCCAGCGGCCTGTACGTCACACCTTTATTCATCAAACTCTGCGTACATGCCGGCACCAACGCCACACCTTGCCCGGCGGCCACCAGCGCAATGATCGACGTGATCTGCCGCCCGGTCGGGCCCGGGCACAAAGGCTGGCCATGATGCCGATAAAGCTGCTCGATGGACTGGTTGAGCCCCGATCCATAATCCGCCGGAAACAGAATCAACGGGTACGCGCTGAGCTGCGCCAGGTTGACGCTTGCCTGGCGGGCCAAAGGGCTCTCACTGGACACGGCGGCCACCAGCCTTTCTTCGCCCAGGGACAGCGCTTGCACCGCTTCGCCTTGCGGCAACAGGCGACTCAAGCCGATATCCAGCCGCCCATCCGCCACCTGTGCGCCGAGGCTGCCGGAGGCGCATTCCACGAGGGTCAACTGGACATCGGGGAAGCGCAGGGAAAAGGCCTGGATCGCCTGGCTGAACAGGTCCGACAGCGCGATCGAACTCACATACCCCAGCGTCAGTTGCCCCGCAGTGCCCGCCGCCAGTTTGCCGGCGATCACTTGCGCCAACTCAACCTGCTCCAGCACACCACGGGCATAGGGCAGGAACGAGCGGCCTTGCGCGGTGAGGGTGACCGTACGGCTGGTGCGATCGAACAGCTTGAAGCCCAACTCGGTCTCCAGCGCCGAGATCTGGCGGGTCAGCGGCGGCTGCGCCAGGTGCAGGCGAATGGCCGCGCGGCCGAAGTGCAATTCTTCGGCGACCGTCAGAAAGTAACGCAGCTTGCGTAGGTCGAGCATCCTGGTCCTTGGGTATCGATCGGTCTGAAATCGGTATTGGTTTTAGACCTGCCGGCCATTCTATAAAGACCTCACAAAATAAAACGAGAGGTTTCATGAAACCGCGCCTGCATTGTGCCCGTCTTGCCCTGTTCCTGTGTGGCTGCGCGGCGTTTCTCAACCTGTATGCCACCCAGAGCATTCTCCAGACGTTCGCCGCGCAGTTTCACATCAGCGCCAAGGCGGCGGGGTGGAGCATCACCGTGACGACCCTGGCGGTGGCGATCACTGCGCCTTTCGTCAGCCGGCTGACCGGGTGCTTTGAGCAACGCACGGTGATCAGCGCTGCGGCGTTGTTGCTGGCGGTGCCTGCGTTGATGACAGCCTATGCCGACAGCTTTGCCGAGGTGCTGGTGTGGCGCTTTGTGGAGGGCATGCTGATTCCGGTGGTGTTTGCTACCAGCGTGGCGTACATCGGCGACCGCTGGCGTGGCGGCACGGTCACGGAGGTCACCAGCCTTTATGTCGCCGGGACGGTGTTGGGTGGGTTTGCCGGGCGCTTCGTCACGGGTGTGATGACGGAGTACGTGGGCTGGCGCGAAGCCTTTGAGTTGATGGCGGTGCTAAGCCTGATGGTGGGTGGGTTTATACAGTTCCTTTTGCCGGTCAGCCGTGCGCGATCCGTGAGGGATGAAACTGCGTTTTCGGCGGTTTTTCGCAAGCCTTTATTGGCCGCCTACGCGGTAGGTTTTTGTGTGCTGTTTTCCCAGGTGGCGGCGTTTACCTACGCAGGTTTGTATCTCGGATTACCGCCGTTCAGCCTGGGGCCTGCGGCGCTGGGCACGCTGTACATGGTGTTCCTGCTGGCGCTGATCGTGATCCCCATCGCCGGCCGTCTCAGCAAGGCCCGGCCACATGCTGAACTGCTGAGCGTGGCTGCGGTGCTGGGTATTGCCGGCTCCGCGCTGACGCTGTTGCCCTCTTTGTGGTGCATCGTTGCAGGCCTTGCACTCAGCTCGACTGGCGTGTTCCTGGCCCAGGCGGCGGCCAACGCATTCACCACCGCGACCGCAGGTGACAACAAAGCAGGCGCCGTGGGCGTGTACCTCACCTGTTACTACCTGGGCGGCAGTTGCGGTGCGATTGTCCCTGCGTTGATCTGGGAGCGTTGGGGCTGGGCCGGGTGTGTGATGCTGATTATCGCCTTCCAGGTGTTGACCTTGTTGATCGCGCTCACTGGCTGGAAGCCCGTTAAACCTCAACTGATCGCGACGCCATGAACGACACCTCAAACCGCCGCCGTACCTTGATCGCCGGCTGCAGCGCCCATGCCGTGCATGATGGCCTTACCGATGTCATCTACGTGCTATTGCCGATCTGGCAAGCGCAGTTCGCGCTGTCCTACGCCCAGATCGGGCTGTTACGCGGTGCCTATTCCGGGATGATGGCAGTGTTCCAACTCATGGCCAGCCGTGCCGCGAAACGCTGGGGCCGGGTATCGATGCTGGTGGGCGGCACAGCACTTGCCGGTGCGGCTTATCTAATGGTGGGCCAAGCCACTGGATGGGTGATGTTGCTGCTGGCACTTCTGTTCGGTGGATTGGGCGCCAGCACCCAACACCCGCTGGCCTCCTCGATGATCAGCGACGCCTACGAGGACGGAGGCGGAATCAAGCAGGCACTGTCCCAGTACAACTTTTCCGGCGATATTGGCAAAACGCTGATTCCGGGCTTGATTGGGTTGCTGCTCACCGTCATCAGCTGGCGTGCCAGCGCGACGTTGCTGGGGTTGCTCGGCTTGGCAGCGGCGGGGTTGCTGTGGTGGTTGGTTCCTGCAAAAGCATCCGAATCCACCTCTACAAAAAGCGCAAAGCCTTTCAGCGGAAGTGGCTCCGTCACCGGCCTGCGCGCCTTGATTCTCACAGGCACCCTCGACAGCGCCGTACGCATGGGCTTTCTCACCTTCCTGCCCTTTCTGCTGCAAGCGAAAGGCGCGGGCACTGCCGGTATTGGCCTGGCCCTGACGCTGCTGTTTATCGGTGGCGCATTCGGCAAATTGCTCTGCGGCTATCTAGGGGCGCGCATCGGCATGATGAAAACCGTGTGGCTGACGGAAACCAGCACTGCGTTGCTGATCGTTGCCGCGGTGTATGTGCCGCTGGCCGGGTTGATGGCGATGCTGCCGTTGCTGGGCCTGGTGCTCAACGGTACGTCTTCGGTGCTATACGGCGCCGTGCCGGATCTGGCGGGCGCGGGGAAGCGGGAGCAGGCTTTTGCGATGTTCTACACCGGCACCATTGGGGGTGGTGCGCTGGCACCGGTGGTGTTCGGCGGGGTTGGGGATGCGCTGGGTGTGTCGGTGGCGGTGATGGTATTGGCGGGGGTGTTGCTGGTGACGTTGCCGTTGGCGTGGGTGGTGCGGCGGGGCTTCGAGCTCAAATAATCGAGCGGTCGACCGGATGTCCAGCCCGCGCAAATAGATCGATACCGAGGGAGTGGAGTACTTTGAGTACAGTTTCGAAGCGAGGTTTTGCGCCAGGGGCGAATGCCTTATAAAGGCTCTCACGACCCATGCCCGCTTCGGCAGCGATCTTTGTCATTCCTCGGGCTTTAGCCACGTAGCCGATGGCGCGAAGAAATTCTTGATTGTCGCCGTCGGCCAGAACCTGAGAGAGGTATTCACTGATGGCCTCGTCGCTGTCGAGCAGTTCGGCCATATCAAATGTCGTCAGCGTTTGTTTCATGATCAAACCTCTTTTACCAATTTTTTTGCTCTACGGATATCAGTGTCCTGGGAAGACTTGTCACCGCCTACCAGCAAGATGACGATCACCTTACCTCGCAAAGTGAAATAAATTCGATAACCCGAACCAACGTCTATCCGCATTTCTGAGATGCCGTTACCTAGTGTCTTGATATCGCCCAGGTTACCCATGCTGGCTCTTTCGATACGTCGACCTATTGCGATCTTTGCTCGTAGGTCGCGTACTTCTGAACGCCAGTTAATGAAGGCTTGGGTTTGCTGGATCAAATAGCTCACAGGACCTCGCGTGGCCTAACTGTATCCAAGTGGATACTTGTTGGCAATAGGAATGGCAGCTGGCAAAGGCTGGGGAGGATGCGTGGGGAGCGCTTCGGTTTCAAACGTTCTTGAAGGTTTTCCTGTTGCCAAAATTTGCAGTGGCAGTTTGGGGAGAGAGGCTGTATTCGAACCTTGCGGCATTGCCTACACAACCATCAGAATCGTCCGAGTTGTGCGTCTTGGGCGACCTCTTTAAGGTTCGTCTGCCGCTGCCCATCAGCGGTCGGGTTTAGTAGCCCGATAAAAAATTTCCTCGGCGTATGGCTGTCCTTGCAGTCAGGCATTTCAGTGCCTGAATCTATTGGTAGCTGTGCGCAGGGCGTCTTCGGGCGCGCCGGTTTTCGAGGAAATTTCCGGTCTACTAACCTGCGTACAGCTGCCACCCTAACCCTTGGGGTGGTGGTCCTTATCGAGGATCAACAGATGTGTAATGACTCATGTAATCCATCCGTAAAACTGTTCAGCGTCCGTCCCGAAGCCAACACCGAAGCACTGCTCGCCAACGCCTACGAAACCATCGCCGGTGCGGGAGCCATGACCAATGAGTTCGCCGAAACCCTGCCTTCCCAACAGCGCTACCTGGCCCTTGCGATCCAGCAAATGATCGAGTTGGGGCTGATGCTGGTGGAAGCGGCGCAGGACCGCGTGGATCAAGCCGCCTAAGTCACTTGGCGCACCGCATAGGCTTGCCTTCCCAGGCCGCCCATACCAAGGGGGAGGGGAGCCAACAAATTCCAGATGCTACAGGGACGAGGCCAGCGTAAACGGAATGCGCAATGCGCCGATCGGTCCTTCCCGCACACCGCACATTTCATCGTGCACACAGTGCTGCACCAGCACGCAGGGAAAGGGCGGAACCCGTTGCAACAGGCTGCGCAAATGCGTGGTGGAGCCGATGCGCAGCGGCTGGGCGTCATCGCCCTGCAGTGTCATCTCCGCGTTATCCAGCCTGACGCGCGCGATATAGAAGCCACCCTCCAGCGACAGCAACTCCAGCTCGCGAACTTCACCGTTCATGGCCAACTCAGTCAGCATTTGCAGGTTCATGTTTCACCCTCACTGCGGGTCATTCATTGGCGACGAAAGAACAGCGTGACTTGGCCCCATTCGACGCCGAACTTGGTCATGCTGGAGCGGTTGATCAAGGTGTCCTCGTCCATCAGATACATCCAGTCATCAAAGCTCACCTCGTAGACCGAACCGTCCACTGGCAGGTTGAGCCTGTAGCGCCAACGCAGCGCGTTACCGGCCACTTCGCCGATCGCCTCGCCGACCACATCACCCGCCCGCCCCCTCCAGCGCCCTGGGCCATCCGGTGTCAGCGTCCATACACGTTGTTGACGCGTGCCGTCGCTGTACAGAAAACGCTCGTCGAGAATCAAGGCGTTGCCCTCGCGCCGGCTGGCGATATCCACTTCAAAGCGCTTGGTGACCTCACCGGAACGCTTCTGGAAAATGCCCCAGGCCTTGACGGGCTTGCTGAAGAAACGCTCCAGGTCCAGATGCGGCTGCTGATCAACGTAGCGCTCGACGCCTACGTTGGCGCAACTGCTCAAACTCAACATCAATAACAATGAAACCAGTAGACGTGTCATTGCTCGGCTCCGTGATTGTGCGTCAGCACGTTCGAAGGATACTTGTACAAGAATATAGATTTGTACAGGTATTCCCGACCGATGATTGATGCGTCAAATCGCGGCCATAAAAAAACCGGTCATCAAGGACCGGTTTTTTATGCATCCCCCGTCAAACGCAACTTGACGCGAAACGAGAATTTGAGTGGAGCGGGTAGAGGGAATCGAACCCTCGTCGGAAGCTTGGGAAGCTACTGTTCTACCATTAAACTATACCCGCTCAGAGCGGCTGACTTTGTACCAGAAGTTCGCGGGGATTTGAAGTTTTTCTTCAAAAATGTGTGGGTTATGTGCCTTTGTAGGAGCTGGCTTGCCTGCGATGGCATTGCCTCGGTTTACCTGATACCCCGAGAGCCATCGCAGGCAAGCCAGCTCCTACACAAGCATTCAAATGGCAAAGGCATGCTGCGCCTGGCCTTGGTGATAGCGCAACCGGCTGACCTGCCGCTCCGGCTTCAAGAAGCCCACCACTGCATCCCGGCTGTCCCGGCACGCCGCCTTGTGCTCCATGTCCAGGAAATGCCCCGTCGCCTGAATCGTACTGAAGCTGCTGTTGGCCACATGCTGACCAAACAGCTTGGCATCCTGGGCGCTGGTGTATTCGTCCCATTCACCGTTGAGAAACAACACCGGAATGTCGATCTGCTTGGCCGCCTTGAGGTAGCACAAGCGATCGCTGTTCAGCACGTGGCTGATGTGAAAATGCATCTGCCCATACTCATGCTCGGCCAGGCTGCTCACGTGCTTGTAGTTGAAGCGCTTGAACAGTGACGGCAGGTGTTTGCCGATGGTGCTGTTGACGAGGTGGCCGACGCGGTCGCGGTCGAGGTTGCCGAGGTAGTCGACGCCGCGTTCCAGGTAGTCGCGCATCGGGGCGTTGATCACCGGGGAGAACGAACTGATCACGGCCTTCTCCACGCAGCGCGGGCGATGGGCGAGGGCAACCAGGGTGGCGGCGCCGCCCCAGGAAAAGGACAGTACGTGTTCGGCGGCGAAGTGATCGATGAGTTCCAGCAGGAGCTGGCCTTCGACTTCCTTCGTCAGCATTTGCTCGTGGCGGTTGTGGATTTTGGAGCGGCCAGCGTAGGGCTGGTCGTACAAAACCACATTGAATTGCGGGTACAGGCTTTTCACGGTTTGGGCGAAGGATGCCGTGGTGGCCATGGAGCCGTTGACCAGGATGATGGTCTTTGCAGCAGCGTCCGCGCGATAGAACTCCGTGTAAACCCGATACTGACCCTGTATATCCAACACAGCGATTTCTGGCCTCATGTCGTAAGACTCCTGGCAAGCGGGTAGGGCGCGCAGATCACTCTGCACGAGCTTTATGACAGGTAGGCATACGCCTGGAAAAGGAGGCCCATGTCGATCCAATGACGGCTGGCCGACGGCTGTTGTTATGGCGGGCTGTTTGCCGGGAAGGCCCGTTGATCAAGCGCGGGCGGGGCAAGGTGTTTCTTGGAGGTTATAGGCGACTCGCCGGTCATATTTGAACGGGTGATCCTGATTCAAGCAGCAGCGGTGCGACCCTGCAAGGCGCTGAGGCGGTTTTTTGCCATCACCGGCTGAACGGTCGTCAGACCTGTCGGATTTCGTCGTCAGTCAGCGCCCGATACTGGCCCGGCGCGAGGGCCACATCCAGCACCAAAGGGCCCATCCGCTCGCGATGCAGGCCGATCACCTTGTTATCAAAGTGCCCGAACATGCGTTTCACTTGGTGGTAGCGGCCTTCGACGATGCTCAGCCGTGCGGTGGTCGGCCCCAGTAATTCCAACTCGGCGGGTTGGGTGGTGAGGTCTTCGAATGCGAAGTACAGGCCCTGGGCAAAGGTCATCGCATACTCAGGGCCGATAGCCTGCTCGGTCTCCACAAGGTAGACCTTGGGCAGCTTGGTCTGTGGCTGCGTCAGTCGCCGCGACCACTGGCCGTCATTGGTGATCAGCATCAGACCGGTGGTGTTGAAATCCAGACGACCGGCAATGTGCAGCTCACCTTTGTCCGGCTCATCCAGTAAATCCAGCACGGTTGGGTGCTGCGGGTCTGCGGTGGCGCTTACGCAACCCTGGGGCTTGTGCAGCATGAAGTAGCGCGCCGGTTTGCCGGCCTGCAGCACTTCATCGTCAACGCACACACGGCTGAATTCCCGGACCTCATGATGAGGATCGCTGACCGCAACGCCATCCACCGACACACGCCGCTCTGCCAGCAACAGGCGCACTTGCTTGCGGTTGAAGCGCGGCAGGTTACTGAGGAGACGATCAACCCGCATTACGTTGGCTCAGCCCCGCGCAATTGCTGATCCACCTGGGCGCAGCGTGGGCACAGACAAGCCTGGTTGCGCAGCTCCGAGGGCAGGGCCTCAAGCACCGCTGGATCGATGGTGACGCTGAAGCACCAGCAGGCTTGGTCGGCTGTGCGCGGGTCGGCCAGCGTGCAGTCGTTGCGCGCGCCACAGGCGGGGCAGAGTGTTGGCGTGGTCATGGGCGGGTTCGGGCTGGATCGGGCAAGGTATGCCGTGCACGATACAGGTCCGACCCGGCCCAAGCTACTTAGAGCTGGAACTTGCTGACCAGTACGTTGAACGAAGTGGCCAAACGCGATAGGTCCTGGCTAGACGCATTGGTCTGGTGAGCACCGGCGGCCGTTTGGGTAGACAGGTCCTGGATGTTCAGCAGGTTGCGGTCCACTTCGCGGGCCACCTGGGCCTGCTCTTCTGAGGCGGACGCGATGACCAGGTTGCGCTCATTAATCTTCGCCACGCTGGCGGTGATCCGTTGCAGCGCTTCGCCAGCGTTTTGCGCCAGGGTCTGGGTGTCGTTGGCCCAAGTCAGGCTCTTGTTCATCGCCGCGACCGCATCATCGGCGCCGGTCTGGACGTCGCCAATCATCTTTTCAATATCGACGGTCGAGGTTTGAGTACGGTGGGCCAGCGCCCGCACTTCATCGGCGACCACTGCGAAGCCACGACCTTGCTCACCCGCACGAGCCGCCTCAATGGCCGCATTCAGGGCCAGCAGGTTGGTCTGGTCGGCGATCCCACGGATCACATCGATCACCTTGCCGATTTCCCGTACTTGCCCGGCAAGATCTGCAACCGACTGAGTGGAATCGTTGATCTCGCCTACCATCGAGCGCATCCCAGACACGGCCTGTTCCACTTGTTGGCGGCCGTCTTCGGCCTCGGTAGTCGCTTGGCGCGAAGCTTCTGAAGTCGACACGGCGTTGCTTGCCACTTCGTCCACGGCAGCGGTCATCTGGTTGACGGCGGTGGCGGCTTGTTGAATTTCATCATTCTGACGGGTCAGACCACGGCTGCTTTCATCGGTGACAGCGCTCAGCTCTTCGGCGGCCGAAGCGAGCTGGTCGGAGGCGTTGGCGATTTCCACTAGGGTGCCTTTCAAACCGCCCTGCATGTCCGACAGCGCCATCAGCAGTTGCCCGGCTTCGTCGGTGCGTTCGGTGGTAATGGCCTGGGTCAGGTCGCCTTTAGCAATGCGTTGTGCACTCTCTACTGCCTGCGCGATGGGCCGAGTGATCAAGCGGGTGATCAATACACCCACAATGATCGCAATCATGAACGCTAGAACAATGCCGCTGATCATCCAGGTCAACGCGCTGGCACGCAGCTCATCGGCGGCGATGGCGCCTTGCTTGATCTGGCGGTTATTGGACTCGATCATCACACGGATCAGTTCGCGCGCCTGGCGGAACAGTTCATTGTTTGTGGTATTCAACTGAGTGCGGGCCTGATCGACCTGGCCGCCGTCAAGCAATGCCATGATTCGTTCGGAGCTGCTGACATAGGTGGGCCAAATCTGGTCGAGCTTGTCTCCGGCTGCCCGTTCGTCATCTTCCAGCGGCGTCGCGCGATAGGTCGCGTAGGCGCTCTGGCTGCGCTTGAGTTCCTGGGCGATATCCTGGCGCACGCGCTCGCGGTCTTGTTGGGCCACGTTGCCGTTGGCCGCATCCATTAACCGATACAACCCGCGATTATGGGCGACCAGGCCATTGAGGGTGGCGGCCGTATTACTCACGGAGACAAGGTTGTTGGAGAACGTCAGCTCCAGTGCCGAAGAGAGGCGCACGACCCCTTTGATCCCCAACAGGCCGACTCCAAAGGTGATCAACGCACACAGTAAAAATGAAAGCAGCAGCTTAGTTGAGATTTTCATGGCTCGAATCCGGCGATAGTAGCGAAGGGCGCACGCTAAAGCCTCCCTGGCATGGTGCGATGTCATAGTGACATCATCGCAATTGAGAAAGTTGCGAGCCAGATAAATTTACTGAATCGATAAAGCTTGAACAGATGTATCAAGTCGTTACGGAAACGCACCAGATTCAGTTTTTGATGTCAGATATTTCGTCATTCGGTGAAAGCCGAGTGCCGCTCTCCAGCGTCGCTGGAGGTGCTCTTCCGCGGTCCAGGAGGCCGCCATGTATCGACGACTGCTGCTCAGCGCTTTACTCGGTCTGACCCTTTCCGCTTGCGTGCCCTATTACGATGGCGGCCAGAGCTACTACCGTTCCGAGGTCTACACCTCACCGGCACCGGTGTATTACTACGGTGGCGGCACGGCGTATCAGTACCGCCGTGATTACTACCCCGCACCGCGCTACTACGCGCCACAACCGCGCTACTACTCGGCCCCGCGTTATTACCAGCCGGCCCCGCGCTACTACGGGCCGCGTGCCGGTTACCGGCCGTATCCGAACCAGGGCTGGGGCGGTGATCGTTGGGGAAATGGGGGGCATGGACGCGGTTCCGACCATGGAGGTGGCCGCGGCGGTCACCGTTGACAGGCCAGTAATGCAAGCGGCGCATGAAGCGCCGCTTTTTTGTGGGCGTTAGTAATCCGACAGGTCCGCCAACGGATGGCGGCCTTCCCACGCCTTGTTGAAATGCGCCTGCACCACCGCCTCCGGGATCGTATTGATATCCGGCCAATGCCAATGCGGCGTCTGGTCCTTGTCGATCAACCGCGCGCGCACCCCTTCACTGAATTCCGGATGGCGGCAGCAGTTGAGGCTCATTGTGTATTCCATCTGGAACACCTGCGCCAGGGACAGGTGCCGGGCACGCTGAATCTGTTCCCACACCAAGTGGGCGGTCAGCGGGCAGCCTTCGCTCAACGTCTTGCCGGCACGGCTGAACAGGGGATCGGCATGCTCACGCAGTGGGCTCAAATTACGCCAGGCACACCGCACATCGCCCACGTCCAGCCATTCGTCGATTTGTGCCCGGCGCGGCAGCCACTGCGCTTCGGGTTGCTGGTCGACGGCTTCCTGGGACAGCGCCTTGAGAAGGCTGTTGAGCTGCATTTCTGTCTGTTCCTGCCAGTTCAGTTGCAGCAAACCATCGAGCAACTCGTCTTGCTGATCATCGCGCAGGAAGCGGTCGGCCAGGCCGAGGTCCAAAGCGTCGCGGCCGTTGATATGGGCGCCGGTAAGGCCGAGAAACAACCCCAGCTTGCCCGGCAGGCGCGACAGGAACCAACTGGCGCCGACGTCCGGGTACAGCCCGATGCTGATCTCCGGCATGGCCAACCGGCTGCTTGGCGTGACGATGCGCACTGCGGCGCTTTGCAACAGGCCCATGCCGCCCCCCAGCACGTAGCCGTGCCCCCAGCAGATCACCGGTTTGGGGTAAGTGTGCAGGCGGTAATCAAGACGGTATTCCGCCGCAAAAAATTGCGCCGCCAGGGCTGGCACCACGCCAGGCTGTTCCCGACAGGCCTGCGCCAGGCTGCGTACTTCACCCCCGGCGCAAAACGCCTTGGGGCCGTTGCCGCGCAGCAGTACGCAGTGGATGTTCGGATCCTTGGCCCAGGCTTCAAGGCGTTCGCCCAGGGCGAGGATCATCGGCAGGGAAAGGGCATTGAGGGATTTTTCAGCGTCGAGGCTGGCGATGCCGATGCGGGCACCGTCGCTGCCGGTCAGCTCTTCGAAGTGCAGGTTCATCGTGACCTCAATCGAGAAGGTGAAGGATGAGTATGATCGCTTCGTAGGAAAGCGCCGTTGGTGTGTCAGATCAATTGACAAGCGGGGTCGGCTTTCCTAGGGTTCGCCTCATTCTTTTTTACAAGACTATTCAACCATGACCGAAGACGACCGTATCAAACTCGAACCCAGCTGGAAACACGCCCTGCGGGATCAGTTCGAGCAGCCGTACATGGCCCAGTTGCGCGAGTTCCTGCGCCAGGAACATGCCGCCGGCAAAGAGATCTACCCGCCCGGCCCGCTGATTTTCAACGCACTCAATTCCACACCGTTGGACAAGGTCAAGGTCGTGATCCTCGGCCAGGACCCCTACCACGGCCCCGGCCAGGCCCACGGCCTGTGCTTTTCGGTGCAACCGGGCGTGCCAGCGCCGCCGTCGCTGGTCAATATCTATAAAGAGCTCAAGCGCGACCTTAACATCGACATCCCTAATCACGGCTACCTGCAAAGCTGGGCCGACCAGGGCGTGCTGATGCTCAACACCACCATGACCGTCGAGCGCGCCAATGCCAACGCCCATGCGGGCAAGGGCTGGCAGTTCTTTACCGACCGCATTATCGAGGTGGTCAGCGAGCACCAGCCGCATCTGGTGTTCCTGCTGTGGGGCGCCCATGCCCAGGGTAAGCAGAAGCTGATCGACGCGACCAAGCACCTGGTGTTGACGTCGGTGCACCCGTCGCCATTGTCGGCGTATCGCGGGTTCTTGGGGTGTGGGCATTTCAGCCGGACCAACAAGTTTCTTGAGCAGAATGGCGAGACGCCGATCGAGTGGCGGTTGCCGCCGGTTTGATACCCTAGCCCTGCCTTACAGCCGGACTTCTGCCACTGTTGAATTGCCGATATTTGCGACATATGCAATTCGGCCGGTGGGGGCCACAGCGATTCCACGTGGCTTGTCGAAACCAGGGATTATGCCAGTCACGGTTTGGGTACGAGTATCGATAATGCTGACTCGGTTGCCATCGGTTTCGGTGAGATAGGCTCGCTCCAGCATGGTGTGAAAAGCTATCTGAAAAGGGCCGAGCAGGCCGCGGAGAATCGAGCTTGCCTGTGCAGTGGCAGTATCCCCGATATACACCTCGCCACGGTCTCGGTAGGTGATGTAGACGCGAGCGGCGAAGCGAGCATGAGCGATGCTGGTGGGTTCTCCAGCAACCGTATTGGTTTGGAACACGACCCGGTTGGTGCCTAGGTTGATACTGGTCCAATCATCGGCTGTTGATGCCACATGTGAGCGGGCGTTTCCGGGGGCTACACAAATGTCTTTGGCATAACGCACGGCGGTGGCGATGATTCGCTCGTAGTTGGTGGTGTTGATCGCAACGACTTCGCAAGCGCCGTGGTCGGCGATGTACAGGCGCGCACCGGTGGAGTTCAACGCCATGCCATTGACGGTGGTGAATCCGCCGATTTGATTGATAACGGTGTTGCTTGAGGTGTCGATCACCGTAATGGGGGTATCGCTCGCCTGGCTGTTATCGCTGGCATAGAGTCGATGGGCTGACGGGTGCATGGCGAGCCAGATGGGCGAACCCACCCCGACAATCGTTGTAAGGACGCTCATGTTTGTGGTGTCGATGACCGTGATGCCTTGTGGGGGTGTGGCGCTGGCGACATAAAGCCGGCTTCCATCTCTGTTAAGTACAAGGCGATTAGGTGATCCCTGCACGGGAGTCGTGTTGATGATCGCAGCGGGTTCATCATTCTCGTCGTCCGCGACGGTAGGGGGGAGGGGCGTCATGTTGTAATCCTCAAGGGTTCAGTAGCACGATTGAGGATCACGGCGATGAGCTTGCCTAGCTGTGAGAGTTGACAGTTCCGACAAATGGCAGCGATCCGAAGTGAACCACTGCCACCCGGGTCAAGATTGCCGGTTCCAGCGCCTGAACAACGGCTCCGCCAGAAACAGTACAAACAACAATCGCATCACTTGCATGGCCGTCACCAACGGCACCGACAGTTGCAGGGTCTCGGCTGTAAGACTCATCTCGGCGATCCCGCCGGGCATCATGCCCAGGGTCAGCGAGCGCAGGTCCAGATGGGTCAACACACTCAGCCCTACCGCCGCCAAGGTTGCCAGCGCCATGGTCAAGGCCGTACCAATCAGGGTGCGGCCCATGAACGAGGGCGCGCGACGAAAGAATTGACGATTGAAGTGGCAACCTAGGCCGCTGCCGATCAACCATTGGCCAATCTGGCTGCCGCCGTCTGGCAGGCCGATATGCAAATCCCAAACGACGCTGGCCGTCGCACTCACCAGCAGCGGCCCGAACAACCACGGGTTTGGCTGACGCAACCGCTGCCAACCCCAGGCCACCAGCGCGCCTATCGGAAATAGCGCCAACAGCCAAGGCCAACTCACCGGCGCCGGATGAAACTGCGGCGTGCCGCCTTCCAGCAGATATTTGAAGATCGCCGGCACACACAGCACCACTACCAGCACTCGTAGACTCTGCCCCGCCGCGACACGGCTGAGCACCGCGCCATTGCGTGCGCCGAGGTTGACCATCTCACCGGAGCCGCCCGGCATGCTGGAGAAAAACGCGGTGGCGCGGTCTTCACCGCTGCGGCGCATCAGCCACACCCCGACGACGCTCGATAGGCTAGTGACCAGCGCACCGACGAAGATCAGCCCGAAGTGGCTCATCACCTGCTCAATCACCACCGGGGTGAAGTGCAGGCCAATCCCGATCCCCACTACCCATTGGCCGCATTTGCGCCCGCCGGGAATCTCCGCCAACTGCCACGGCGTGAGGCAGCGCACCAGGATAATCGCCAGCAACGAGCCGACCATGTACGGCAAAGGCCAGCCGACGAGGCTGGCCAGGTAACCGCCGGCCAGGCCGACCAGCGGTGTTCCCCACCAATGTTTAAAGGTGACCTCAGACATCGGCCACGGCACGACGCTGCAGGGCACGTTTGCGGTAGATGCGGATCAGCGGGAAGGCCAGCATCAGCGCCGTCAGTACCCACACGCCAAAGGTGATCGGGCTCGACCAGAGAATCTGCAGGTCACCGTTGGAGATCGACAGCGCACGGCGCAGGTTCTGCTCCATCAAACCGCCGAGGATAAAGCCGAGCAGTACCGGCGACAGCGGGAAGTCGAGCTTGCGCAGGATGTAGCCGAAGATGCCGATACCGACCATCAGGAACAGGTCGAAGGTGGTGGCGTGCACGGCATAAACACCAATCGCCGTGATGATGGCAATCACCGGCACCAGCGCCCAGTTCGGCACGGCGAGGATACGCGTGAAGATGCGGATCATCGGGATGTTGAGGATCACCAGCATGATGTTGGCGATGAACAACGAGGCGATCAGGCCCCAGACGATGTCGGGTTGCTGTTGGAACAGCAGCGGACCCGGGGTGATGTTGTACAGCGACAGCGCGCCGATCATCACCGCCGTGGTGCCCGAACCGGGTACGCCGAGGGTCAGCATGGGCACCAGGGCGCCGCAGGCGGACGCGCCGATGGCGGTTTCTGGAGCAGCGAGGCCGCGCATGTCGCCCTGGCCGAACTTGCCGCTGGCACCGGCCAGGCGTTTTTCGGTCATGTAGGCAACGGCCGAGGCCAAGGTCGCACCGGCACCTGGCAACACGCCCATGATGAAACCCAGCAAACCGCAGCGGATGTTGACGACAAAGACCGCGCCCGCTTCCTTGAGGTTGAACATCATGCGGCCCGTGGCTTTCACGGCTTCCTGGCCACGGTGGGTTTTTTCCAGCAGCAACAGGATCTCACTGATAGAGAACAGGCCCAGCACCAACACCACAAACTGGATGCCGTCGGTGAGGTGGATGTTGTCGCCGGTAAAGCGGTACACGCCGCTGTTCGCGTCGATGCCGACAGCCGACAGGAACAAGCCTATCAGCGCTGCAACAAAGGTCTTCAAGGGTTTGTCACCGGCCATGCCGCCGAGACAGACAATCGCAAACACCATCAGTACGAAATATTCCGCCGGCCCGAAGGCAATCGCCCATTTGGCCAGCAACGGCGCAAACAGCACCATGCCGCAGGTAGCGATAAACGCGCCGATGAACGAACTCCACGCCGACAACGACAGCGCTACACCGGCCAGGCCTTTGCGGGCCATCGGGTAGCCGTCGAGGGTGGTCATCACGGTGGAGGCTTCGCCCGGGATGTTCAGCAGAATCGAGCTGATGCGCCCGCCGTATTCGCAGCCCAGGTACACGGCTGCCAGCAGGATCAGCGCCGATTCCGGCGGCAGGCCCAGGGCGAACGCGATGGGGATCAACAGTGCCACGCCGTTGATCGGGCCAAGGCCCGGCAACAGGCCGACCACGGTGCCGATCAGGGTGCCGCACAGTGCGGTCACCAGGTTGTAAGGGGACAGTGCAACGCCGAAGCCCTGGCCCAAGTAGCCGAAAGTATCCATATCAGTTCTCCAGAACGTCGAGCAGGCCGAGGGGCAGCGGCACATCCATGGCTTTATCGAACAGCAGGTAAAGACCAATCGCCATCAGGCTGACGATCACCACACTCGGCAACCAGCGGCCGCCATACAGGCGCGCCATCGGAATGCCGATCAGCATGCTGCTGAGGATGAAACCCAGGGGTTCGAAGGTGCCGGCGAATACGATCAACAGGCCGACGCAGATGCCGATCTTGATCAGGGTTTCGCGGTCCAGCGCGGGTTCTTCTTCGGTGTGTTTGGTCGGCTGTGGGCGGAACAGCATGTAGATCAGCGCCAGGCTCATCAGCCCGAGCATCAGCAGCGGGTAGGCGCGAGGTCCTACCGGCTCGTAGGAAAACGATGCCTGGTACGGCCAGGCCATCAGTGCCAGGGCGGCACAGGCCAGCAATAGCACGGAGGCGAAAATGCGTTGTAAGAGCATGTTGAACTCCTGGGCCACGCCGCGTGTGCAACGGGCGTGACCGGGCAAAAGAGGGGCGATTACTGGATCAGGCCGAACTCTTTGGCCAGCACTTTGTAGTCAGCCACCTGTTTCTTCACGTAGGTGTCCAGCTCCGGGCCGGTCATGGCGAACGGGAACAGCTCGCGCTGGTCGCGCAGCTTGGCGAACTCTTCCGAGGCCAGCAGTTTGTCGAACGCTTCTTTCCACCAGGCGTAGTCGGCATCGCTGACTTTTGGCCCGAGGTAGAAACCACGCACCACCGGCCAGACGATGTCGTAGCCTTGCTCTTTGGCGGTCGGAATATTCTTCATTTCCGGCTCGTCCAGGCGCTGCTCGGAGAACACGGCCAGCAGGCGCATGTCACCGCTCAGGATGTGCGGCATGGAGTCGGAGATGTCGGTACTGCCCACCTGGATATGGCCACCCAGCAGAGCAGTGGCGATTTCGCCGCCGCCTTCCAGCGCCACGTAACGCAGTTCGCGCGGGTTGATCCCGGCGGCCTTGGCGATCAGCGCGGTTTGCATCCAGTCCTGACTGCCGACGGTGCCGCCGGAACCGATCACTACGCTGCCCGGATCTTTTTTCAGCGCTTTGACCAAATCGTCCAAGGTCTTGTAGGGCGAGTCGGCTTTCACTGCGATGGCCCCGTAGCTGGTGCCGACCGCTGCCAACCAACGCACGGCGCTTTCATCGAAGCGACCAAACTTGCCCTGGGCCAGGTTCAACAGCGAACCGCTGGACCAGGCTACCAGGGTGCCGGCATCGGCTGGACGCTGGGCGACCACGGCGTTGTAGGCCACTGCGCCGACGCCGCCTGGCATGTAGGTCACGCGCATCGGCTTGCTCAGCAGCTTCTCGTTGACCAGCGCGCTTTGCGCCAGTTTGCAGGTCAGGTCAAAACCACCGCCAGGCGAGGCCGGGGCGATGCATTCCGGACGCTTGGGCTCGTCGGCAGCCAGCAGTTGGCCGGCGAACAGCATGCAGCCGGCGGCGAGGGCCAATTTACGCAGTGAAGGGGTCATGGTTATCTCCATCTTTGTTGTTATGAGGGGGTACTACCAAAGTGCGACGCTATAGCTGACCAGCAAGCGCATTTCATCCGCATCACGGGCTGAGTAGTTGGAACGGTACGTGGCGTTACGCAGGCGCACGGCTACATCCTTGAACGTGCCGGTCTGCACTACGTACTTGATCTCGCTGTTGCGTTCCCACTCCTTGCCGGTCTCGCCGTTCTTGAGCTTGATGTTGTCACCCGACAGGTAACGGCTCATGAAGCTCAGGCCGGGAATCCCCAGCTTGGCGAAGTCGAAGTCGTAGCGCGCCTGCCAGGAACGCTCTTCGGCGCCGGCAAAGTCGTTGATCTGCACGAAGTTGACCAGGTACGGATCGCTGCCATCCACATACGGGAAGGCGCTGTCGCCGGACATGTGCTGGTAGCCGGCGCTGAGCTTGTGGCCATTGAGGGCATAGCTGAACAGGCCGTTGAGGGATTTATTGTCGATCTTGCCGCCGCGCGCGCTGCCGGTGTCATCGCTGATGGCCAGGCGCAGGTCGGTGCCGAAGGTGCCGGGGCCCATCGGGCGCGCAGCCACCAGGCCGAGGAAGTGCTGGCGGTACACGTCGTCGAGTTGGGCGAAGTGGTAGCTGCCGGTGATCTTGTCGGCGAATTTGTAGTCGGCGCCGCCAAAGTTGAAGTGCTTGCCGGTGGCGCCGCTGACGAAGCGGCTGTTCTTGTTGTTGAGGGCGATGTCTTCGTAGTTGGTGTCGTCGCGGTCCTTGGCTTTGTCCAGGCGGCCGCCGGTGAACACCAGGTTCTTGAATTCCTTGGACGTGATCAGGCCGCCATTGAAAGTCTGCGGCAGGATGCGGCCGTCATTGGGCTTGAGGATCGGCAGTTCAGGGATCAGCGAGCCGATCTTCAGCTCGGTGGCCGAGATCTTCACTTTGCCGGTCAGGCCCAGCTTGGAGTACTCGTCGGCGGCGCGGCCATCGTCATGCGTGGGCAGCAGGCCGGTGCCGGTGCGGTCAGGGCTGGAGTCGAGCTTGACCCCAAGCATGCCCAGCGCATCCACGCCAAAGCCGACGGTGCCGTCGGTGTAGCCCGACTGCAGGTTGAGCATGAAGCCCTGGGCCCACTCGTCGCGCTTGGATTGCTGGGCGCTGGTGCCATCGCGAAAGTCGCGGTTGAAGTACATGTTGCGGGTTTCCAGGGTCGCGCTACTGTCTTCGAAGAAGGCAGCCTGGCTAAGCGGCGAAAAGCCGGCAAGGGTAGCAGCACTGGCGAGGGCGGTCTGGGTCAGGCGAGAAAAACGAACAGGCGAGGGGGCCTGGGGCTGTGTCGACAGCATCGTTGTGTACTCCGTTATTGTTCTTATTTTGGCGAAAACGCTTCGAGGCGTTTTTCGGGCGCGGCGCTGAAGCCGCTCGGCGGGCATAGACCACCGTAGCTGGATGCTAAAGGGCGAAGCTTTCACTAACCTTTCAGTTGGCTTTCAATGTTTTCGGGCTTCACAGAGCAGGCGGCGCCTGTAAACTGCCCAGCAAAGCGTGGCGCCGACCACCCCTGAATGAGGTAGAAATCCATGCGTGTCCTGCTGGTTGAAGACCATCTGCAACTCGCCGAAAGTGTCGCGCAAGCGCTCAAGAGCACGGGTCTGACCGTCGACGTGCTGCACGATGGCGTGGCGGCGGACCTGGCCCTGAGCAGCGAGGAATACGCGGCGGCGATCCTCGATGTGGGGCTGCCGCGCATGGACGGTTTCGAGGTGCTTGCACGCCTACGCGCCCGTGGGAAAAATCTGCCAGTGCTGATGTTGACGGCGCGCAGTGATGTGAAAGACCGTGTGCACGGTCTTAACCTGGGGGCCGACGACTACCTCGCCAAGCCTTTCGAGCTCACCGAGTTGGAAGCGCGGGTCAAGGCTTTGTTGCGGCGCAGTGTGCTGGGTGGCGAGCGTCAACAGGCCTGCGGCGTGTTGGTCTATGACCTCGACACGCGACGTTTCACCGTGGGCGGCGAGCTGATGACGCTCACCTCCCGTGAACAAGCGGTGCTTGAGGCGCTGATTGCTCGGCCAGGCCGGGTGATGAGCAAGGAACAACTGGCTTCCCAGGTGTTCGGCCTGGACGAAGAGGCCAGCCCCGATGCCATCGAAATCTACGTGCATCGCCTGCGCAAGAAACTCGACGGCCAGCCCATCGCTATCGTGACCTTTCGCGGCCTCGGCTACTTGCTGGAAGCCCGCGATGCATAAGCCCAGCAGCCTGCGTTGGCGCCTGCTGTGGAACCTGGCGTTGTTGCTGGTGCTGTTGATGCTCGCCAGTGGCATGAGCGCCTACTGGAATGGTCGCGAAGCCGCTGACACCGCCTACGATCGCACGTTGCTGGCCTCGGCGCGCACCATCGCCGCCGGCTTGACCCAGGTGGATGGCACCTTGAGTGCGAACGTGCCGTATGTGGCGCTGGATACGTTCGCCTACGACAGCGCCGGACGCATTTATTACCAGGTCAACGACATCGACCAGAAGCTCATCTCTGGCTATGAAAACCTGCCCGGCCCACCGCCAGGCACGCCGCGTACCGATGACTATCCCGCACTGGCACGCTTCTATGACGCCGTGTATCAAGGCCAGGAAGTGCGCGTGGTGAGTTTGCTCAAGGCCGTTTCCGAACCGAACATGAACGGTATGGCGGAAATCCGCGTGGCCGAAACCGATGAAGCGCGTGTGAGCATGGCGCGCAGCTTGATGGCCGACACTTTGCTGCGTTTAGGCATGCTCGCCATCGGTGCGTTGTTGCTGGTGTGGTTTGCCGTGAGTGCAGCGTTGCGCCCGCTGGAGCGCCTGCGCACGGCGGTCGAAGAGCGTCAGCCTGACGACTTGCGTCCATTGCCATTGGTGGAAGTGCAGCATGAGTTCGGGCCGCTGGTGCGCTCGCTCAACCACTTTACCGAACGCCTGCGCGGACAGTTCGAACGACAGGCGCAGTTCATCGCCGATGCAGCCCATGAATTACGCACGCCACTGGCCGCGCTCAAGGCGCGACTGGAACTGGGCTTGCGCGCCGAAGACCCCGCCACGTGGCGCACCACTCTGGAAACCGCAGCTCAGGGCACTGACCGCCTGACCCATCTGGCCAATCAATTGCTGTCTCTGGCACGTATCGAAAACGGTGCCCGCGCCATTGCCGAGGGCGGCGCACAGTTACTTGACCTCAGCCAGTTGGCCCGGGAACTGGGCATGGCCATGGCGCCGCTGGCCCACGCACGCGGCGTGGCGTTGGCGTTGGAGGCCGACGAACCGGTGTGGTTGCGCGGTGAGCCGACCCTGTTGAATGAGTTGCTGAGCAACCTGGTGGACAACGCCCTGGCTCACACACCGCCGGGCGGCAACGTGATTCTGCGGGTGACGGCGCCGGCGGTGCTGGAAGTGGAGGACGATGGCCCAGGTATCCCGCTGGATGAGCGGGATCGCGTGTTCGAGCGTTTCTACCGTCGCAGTCAGCAGGGCATGGGCTCAGGCCTGGGGTTGGCGATTGTCGGTGAGATTTGTCGGGCGCACCTGGCACAGATCAGCTTGCATGATGGCGAACTGGCCGGGTTGAAAGTGCGGGTGAGTTTTATCGCGGGCTGATCAATAGAACATCGAGCGGGCTTCGTCCAACTCGGAGCGCAAGTCTTCGCTGTACGGGTCGAACCGCAGTTTCTTGATCGCAGGCAAGGTCGAGACCGGTACGCTGGCCAAGGGGTGATCGGTGCCGCGATGGCAATACAACACGGCCACCTGCACCAGGTCGACGTAGTCGAGGCTGGCTGAATCACGCTCCAGGTTGAGGTATTGGCCGGGCAGTTTGGCGAGCATTTCCGGAAAGTCCCAGCCGCTCAGCAGTTTGTCACCGAGCAACGGGTGGATGCTCTCGATGACGTGATTGAGGCTGACCGGGTCCGAAAGCAACTCGTAGTGGTCTTCGGCGTACGTCAGGATAGGCAGCACGCCGATCTGGTGTACCAGGCCGCCGAGAGCGGCCTGGTCTGGCTTGAGCTGGCTGTGGCTGCGACACAAGGCATAGCTGACGCCCGCCACTTCCAGGCTGCGGCGCCATACATCACGCATCTTCTGTTCGACCACGTCGGAGCGGGCGTGGAAGATTTGCTCCATCACCAGGCCGATCGCCAGGTTGCTGCTGTAGTTGGTGCCCAGTCGGGTGATAGCGGTGTGCAGGTCGGTGACTTCCTGGGTCGCGCGCAACAACGGGCTGTTGACCACTTTGATCAGACGCGCCGACAGCGCGGTGTCGCGACCGATGACTTTGCTCAAGTGGCTGATGCTGATCTCCGGGTCTTCAGCGGCCTGACGAATATTCAGGGCCACTTCCGGCAATGTCGGCAGAACCAGGTCATCGTTGTCGATGGCCGTCACTAAAGCCTGTTGGACTTTTTCCGCCAGCTTGTTCATTCATGCTCTCTAGGGTGTTGCAAAAAGGTACGGCGACTAGCGTTGGATCTCTCGATTACGGTCGAGCGTGTAAGGCAGGTCGAGCAACTGCAAGCCTGGACCTTCCAATGTGCCTACGTGCACATCGCCACTATCGGCAGCTTCGGCTTGCAACACGGCCAGAAGTTCAATGGTCTGGCCGGCTTTTGCAGCAAGCACCACCTCGCCGATTGCGCTGTTGTGGCTGGGTGAAAAGAGTGGCGTGCCTGGCTCGGGCATTTCAGGCGCATCGAGGCTCAAACGGTACAGGCGACGCTTGAGTTTGCCCAGGTACTGCATGCGCGCAACGATTTCCTGGCCGGTGTAGCAGCCTTTCTTGAAGCTTACGCCGCCAACGGCCTGCAGGTTGAGCATCTGCGGGATAAACAGCTCGCGGGTTTGCTGCATGACCTGGCCGATGCCTGCGCGGATTTGCCCCAGCAGCCATTCATTCAGATCGGCTTGTTCAAGGGTTGCAGCCAATTGACTGCGTATGGCGTCGCCTTGCTCGGCAGGCACCCAGAGTTCAGCGCGATCTGGGGAGATACGGATGGCGATCAACGTATCGTTGCGGGCGACGCTGTCGGTATCGGCGGGTAGTTCAAGGCCAAGGCTGGCCAGGGCCAGGTCCGCATTCACCAGGCCAAAGCGCACCCAGGCGGCGCTTTCGTCGGTGAGCTTGGACTTGGAGAATACGGCGTACTTCTTCAGGTCGGCCAGCTGCGGTTCCAGCAGCGCGGTGGCCATGGCCAGCAACACGCCGTCACCTTGCAGCAGGATGCGGAAGCTCGACTGCATGCGCCCTTTTTGCGTGCAGCGCGCGCCGAGGCTGGCCTGGGTATCGCTCAGGTAATTGAGGTTGCAGGTCAGTTGGCCCTGAAGGAATTTGGCGGCATCAGAGCCGCGGACGGCGAGAACGCCTTCGTGGGACAGGGGGCAGAAGAAAGCAGAGTCAGCCATGGGTCATCGCAGGTCAAAAAGTCATGGGTGCATCATAGAGGGGCGCCCGGCAAATGGATAGTTTCCGTATGGGGCGACCAAAGCCGACTGTTCCGGTGCCGTCGGGCCTGTATACTTGCCGCCTATTTGAGGAGCGCTCCATGGTCGAAGATGTAGAAATCAATCGTCTCTACTGGCACAGCCGTCGTGGCATGCTGGAGTTGGATGTGTTGCTGGTGCCTTTCACCAAAGAGGTCTATGCAACGCTCAATCAGGTGGATCGCGACCTCTACGTCAGGCTGCTGACTTGTGAAGACCAGGACATGTTCGGCTGGTTCATGGAGCGCGCCGAATCCGAAGACCCAGAGCTGCAGCGCATGGTTCGGATGATCCTGGACCGTGTCCAGCCCAAGTAATACCTTTGAATGCCGCTGGCAGGCCTCACGGCTGTTGCTGGCGGCGTATCTCCTTGCCCAGCTGTTTGCACTGGGTACGCTTTTGTTTCTTGATCTGTCCTATTCAAGCCTTGGCTTGCTGGTGTGTCTGGCGCACGCGGCCTGGGTTTTGCCGCGCTCTGTCCTGCTGACTCACCGTTCGTCGATTCGTGGCCTGCGTCGCGACGCCGACGGCTGGCAGTTGCTCAATGCGGAGCAGGGCTGGCACAGCGTGCAATTACGTCCCGACAGCCTCGCTTTGCCATTGATCGTCGTTTTGCGTTACCGGGTGCCAGGCGAATGGCGGATACGTTCTGTGTGTGTGCCCAGGGATTCGCAGGTCGCCGATGTGCATCGGCGCCTGCGGGTTCGTCTGAAGTTCAGCCGCCGTAGGTGGCTGGCACCAGGATAGTGTCGCGGGCTTCGGGCAGCATCTGTGGGTAGTCGAGGGTGTAATGCAGGCCGCGGCTTTCCTTGCGTTCCATCGCCGAGCGGATCATCAGTTCCGCCACCTGGGCCAGGTTGCGCAGTTCGATAAGGTCGCGGCTGACCTTGTAGTTGCTATAGAACTCGTCGATTTCATCCAGCAGCAAGCGCACGCGATGCTGCGCGCGTTGCAGGCGCTTGTTGGTGCGCACGATCCCCACGTAGTCCCACATGAAACGGCGCAGCTCGTCCCAGTTGTGGGCGATGATCACATCTTCGTCCGAGTCGGTGACCTGGCTGGCGTCCCAGCGGGGCAGGGCGGCCGGCACCGGAATGCGCGGCAGTTGTTCAAGGATGTCCGCCGCCGCCGAGCGCGCATAGACGAAACATTCGAGCAGCGAGTTGCTGGCCATGCGGTTGGCGCCGTGCAGGCCGGTGAAGCTGGTTTCGCCAATTGCATACAGGCCTGGGACGTCGGTGCGACCGTGCTGGTCGACCATCACGCCACCACAGGTGTAGTGCGCGGCCGGAACTACGGGGATCGGGCCTTGGGTGATGTCGATGTTGAACGCCAGGCAACGCTCATAGACGGTGGGGAAGTGGGTCTTGATGAAGGCTTCGGGTTTGTGGCTGACGTCCAGGTAGACGCAGTCGATGCCCAGGCGTTTCATTTCATGGTCGATGGCGCGGGCGACGATATCGCGCGGGGCCAATTCGGCGCGTGGGTCGAAGCGCTGCATGAAACGTTCGCCGTTGGGCAGTTTCAGGTGGGCGCCTTCGCCACGCAGGGCTTCGGTAATCAGGAAGCTCTTGGCTTGCGGGTGATACAGGCAAGTGGGGTGGAACTGGTTGAATTCCAGATTGGCCACCCGGCAGCCCGAGCGCCAGGCCATGGCAATCCCGTCGCCACAGGCGCCGTCGGGGTTGCTGGTATAGAGGTAGACCTTGGCCGCGCCGCCGGAGGCAAGAATGGTGAAGCGCGCACCGTACGTGTCGACTTCGCCGCTGGTGCGGTTGAGTACGTAGGCGCCGAGGCAGCGTTCGCCGTCCAGGCCCAGGCGTTTTTCGGTGATCAGGTCGACCGCGACGCGTTGTTCCAGCAATTCTATATTGGGGCGCTGGCGAGCCTGGTCGAGCAGTGTCTTGAAAATAGCGGCGCCAGTGGCGTCTGCCGCATGGATGATGCGGCGGTGGCTGTGGCCGCCTTCTCGGGTCAGGTGGAACTCAAAACCGCCGTCGTCGCTGCCCGCGTGTTCGTCGCGGGTAAAGGGGACGCCTTGATCGATCAGCCATTGGATGGCTTCACGGCTGTGCTCGACGGTGAAACGCACCGCTTCTTCATTGCACAGGCCGCCACCGGCATTAAGGGTGTCTTCGACGTGGGATTGCACCGTGTCGGTGTCATCCAGCACCGCGGCGACACCACCCTGGGCCCAGAATGTCGAGCCGTTGGCCAGGTCACCTTTGCTCAGTACCGCAATGCGCAGGTGGCTGGGGAGAGTCAGCGCAAGGCTCAAACCGGCCGCGCCGCTGCCGATCACCAGGACATCGTGTTGAAACTGTTGGCTCATTGGAGGGATTCCGCAAAAAGCGATCCGAAGAGGTGGCGCAAACAGGACGCCTGGATCGGCGAATCAAAGGGTCACACGGGCTACTAGTATATAGAGGGGTGGAGCGGCACAATAGCCGGGCATTCGTGGCAATGTGAGATTACGGTGCACGGCTAGGGTAAAATCGCCAGGTTATTGAGGTGGGAACTTTTTGCATAAGCCCCGACTCAATAGCAGGTTGCCCGAAAGCTGGGAAAACGTTGAGTTTATTGGCCCGTCGGGAGCATTGGACGCGTCAGAAAACCGGCGACAAGATTATTCGCGCAGTCGGCCATGCCCGTACTGCGTTTTTCGTGTGTGCCAAATCAGTGCGTGCCGGAAACTTGCTTGAAGGGGGAGAACTTTTGCGAAAAGACCGAGTCTATGTTTGCAAGCCTGATCGTTTAGTTATGCAAGCCTCCTTCAAGTACAACGAGGAGTGTTCATGCTAACCCAGGAAGAGGATCAGCAGCTGGTCGAGCGCGTTCAACGCGGCGACAAGCGAGCTTTTGATCTGCTAGTGCTGAAATACCAGCACAAAATTCTCGGGTTGATCGTGCGGTTTGTGCACGACACCCATGAAGCGCAGGACGTTGCACAGGAAGCCTTTATCAAGGCTTACCGTGCACTTGGTAACTTTCGCGGTGATAGTGCGTTTTACACGTGGCTATATCGAATCGCCATCAACACGGCGAAAAACTATCTGGTGTCTCGCGGACGCCGGCCACCGGATAGCGATGTAAGTTCAGAAGATGCGGAATTTTACGATGGTGATCACGGCCTCAAGGATCTCGAGTCGCCGGAGCGTGCATTGCTGCGCGACGAGATCGAAGGCACCGTTCATCGCACTATTCAGCAACTGCCAGAAGATTTGCGTACGGCGTTAACTTTACGTGAATTTGATGGTCTGAGTTACGAAGACATTGCGAGCGTCATGCAGTGTCCGGTGGGGACTGTAAGGTCACGGATTTTCCGGGCCCGGGAAGCCATCGATAAAGCCTTGCAACCGTTGTTGCAAGAGAACTAAAGACAGCGGCGACAGCCAAGAGAGGAACCGCCATGAGTCGTGATGCCCTGCAGGAATCGCTGTCCGCAGTGATGGATAACGAAGCGGATGAACTGGAACTTCGTCGAGTGCTCAACGCATTTGATGATGCCGAAACCCGTGATACCTGGTCTCGTTACCAAGTCGCTCGGGCGGTGATGCACAAGGATCTTCTAATCCCTCGTCTGGATATTGCTGCGGCCGTTTCTGCCGCGCTGGCTGATGAAGCCGTTCCGGCAAAAGCTGCTCGTGGTCCATGGCGTAGCCTGGGTCGCCTGGCAGTAGCTGCCTCGGTGACTGTTGCCGTGTTGGCCGGTGTTCGCCTGTACAATCAGGACGAAATCGCCGGTGCCGAACTGGCCCAGCAGACTCAGCAGCCAGTGATGGCCGGACCTCAAGTCAAAGGCCCAGCTGTACTCGCCGGCTACAAGGAAAGCTCTGACACCACCGGCCCGATGGCTAACGGTGTACTGCAAGGGCAATCCGGTTGGCAAGACCAGCGTCTTCCAGGCTACCTGCGCCAGCACGCACAGGAATCGGCTCTGAAGGGCACTGAAAGCGCTCTGCCATATGCTCGCGCAGCAAGCCTGGAAAACCGCTAATCCGTAAGGAGCTCTATGCGAGCCATACCGCTCCTTACGCTTTTGCTCAGTGGTTGGTTTGCACTCCCCGCCCACGCCGATGAAGCCCAAGACTGGCTGACTCGACTTGGGCGTGCAGAGCAGCAGCAAAGCTTTCAAGGTACGTTCGTCTACGAGCGTAACGGTAGTTTTTCAACTCATGACATCTGGCATCGTGTCCAGAATGGTCAGGTCCGTGAGCGGCTTTTGCAGCTTGATGGTTCTGCTCAGGAAGTTGTGCGACTGGATGGCCGGACCCAATGTGTCAGCGGCACCCTTGTCGCAGGCCTCGGCAACTCGCGTGATGCGCCATCCCGTGCGCTGGATCCGCAAAAACTCAATCAATTCTACGAACTGGCCGTCATCGGGAAATCCCGCGTGGCCGGTCGGCATGCGGTGATCGTGTCGATCACGCCGCGTGATCAGTACCGCTACGGTTTTGAACTGCACCTGGATCGCGAGACTGCGCTGCCGCTCAAGTCCCTCTTGCTAAATGATCAAGGGCAGTTGCTGGAGCGCTTCCAGTTCACGCGACTGAACACGTCGGCATTGCCGGATGACCGCGAATTGCAGCCCAGCAACGAATGCACACCCATATCCGTCGCCAATGAAAAAGCACCCGAGGTGCAGTCTACTCAAGCGTGGCATTTGGAGTGGCTACCGCCGGGCTTTCAGTTGACCAATACCAGCGCCCGCAAAGATACCCAGACCAAGGCAACAGTCGACAGCCTGATGTATGAGGACGGGCTGGCGCGTTTCTCCGTGTTCCTGGAGCCGATCAGTGATGCGAGTATCACGGAAACCCGCACTCAACTCGGCCCAACGGTGGCTGTGTCCCGTCGCCTCAATACGGTAGATGGCGAAATGATGGTAACGGTGGTGGGCGAAATCCCCATCGGCACCGCAGAGCGTATCGCGTTGTCGGTACGCGGTGAAAAAAAGCCAGTCGCCCAGCCGTGAGCCGTTAATCCTATGTTCATCCTGACGTTTCAATGTATTTGCATGCCAGGTTGGCTGTCGAGAGCATGAAATGTCTGGATCAGCATTTTCACTTGCAAAAATCTCTTATGTTTTTTATAGGTCAGGGCTTGTCGGCGCTGGCCTTGTTTTGTTCGCGGAACAAAGACGTCGGTCGCAGTTTCCGGCGTTTCTTGAACCCTGTCGCTCAACCCTGCTCGTCGTAACGGGAGCTGTATGTCGATACCACGTTTGAAGTCTTACCTATCCATAGTCGCCACGGTATTGGTGCTGGGTCAGGCCGTGTCCGCGCAAGCGGCCGAGCTGCCTGACTTCACCCAATTGGTTGAGCAGGCCTCGCCGGCCGTGGTGAACATCAGTACCACGCAAAAACTGCCGGATCGCAAAGTCTCCAACCAGCAGATGCCGGACCTGGAAGGCCTGCCGCCCATGTTGCGCGAGTTTTTCGAGCGTGGCATGCCGCAACCGCGCGCGCCCCGTGGTGGCGGTGGTGGCCAGCGTGAGGCTCAGTCCCTGGGTTCGGGCTTCATTATCTCGCCTGATGGCTACATTCTCACCAACAACCACGTGATTGCCGATGCCGACGAGATTCTCGTGCGCCTGGCGGATCGCAGTGAACTGAAAGCCAAACTGGTGGGCACCGATCCACGCTCCGATGTGGCCCTGTTGAAGATCGAAGGCAAGGACTTGCCGGTGCTGAAACTGGGTAAATCCCAGGACCTGAAGGCTGGGCAGTGGGTCGTCGCCATCGGCTCGCCGTTTGGTTTTGACCACACCGTGACCCAAGGTATCGTCAGCGCCATCGGCCGCAGCTTGCCGAACGAGAACTACGTGCCGTTCATCCAGACTGACGTGCCGATCAATCCGGGCAACTCCGGTGGTCCGCTGTTCAACCTGGCGGGCGAAGTGGTAGGCATCAACTCGCAGATCTACACCCGCTCCGGTGGCTTCATGGGGGTGTCGTTCGCTATCCCGATCGACGTCGCCATGGATGTTTCCAACCAATTGAAAAGCGGCGGCAAGGTCAGCCGTGGCTGGTTGGGCGTGGTGATCCAGGAAGTGAACAAAGACCTGGCTGAATCCTTCGGTCTCGACAAGCCGGCCGGTGCCCTGGTCGCGCAGATCCAGGACGACGGCCCGGCTGCCAAAGGTGGCCTGCAAGTGGGTGACGTAATTCTGAGCATGAATGGCCAGCCGATCGTCATGTCGGCCGACCTGCCGCATCTGGTGGGTGCACTTAAGGCTGGCAGCAAGGCCAAGCTGGAAGTGATCCGCGAAGGCAAGCGTCAGACCGTTGAACTGACGGTGGGTGCCATCCCTGAAGAGGGTGCAACCCTGGATGCCCTGGGCAACGCGAAGCCAGGTGCTGAGCGCAGCAGCAACCGCCTGGGCATTGCCGTGGCCGAGCTGACCGATGAGCAGAAGAAATCCTTCGACCTCAAGAGCGGTGTGGTGATCAAGGAAGTGCAGGACGGTCCTGCCTCCCTGATCGGTCTGCAGCCGGGTGACGTCATCACCCACCTGAACAACCAGGCCATCGACAGCACCAAGCAATTCACCGATATCGCCAAGGCGTTGCCGAAGAATCGTTCGGTGTCGATGCGCGTGCTGCGTCAAGGGCGCGCAAGCTTCATTACCTTCAAGCTCGCCGAATAAGTCGGTAGAAACAAAAAGCCCCGCCTTCGTTAAACGAGGGCGGGGCTTTTTTGTGGGCGAGAGGTTTAGCTCATCATCCCTTTGACCAGGCGTTCTTGCTCGATCAGCTCGCGTTGACGGGCGTCGATGCGCGACGACAGTGGGAAGTTGTTGCCGGCGCGACGTTTGGCAAAGTCCAACTGCTGGATGGCCTGCTGGAAGTCACCCACCAGCGCGAAGTATTCGGCGCGGGCCTGGTGCAGGCCGATAATATTGCCGGACAAGCCGCGTGTCTCTGCAACCTGATACCAGACGTCCGGATCATCCGGACGAGATTTGAGCAAGCTGTCCAACGCCTTTTCCGCATCCGCGGTACGGTTCTGTTTGAGAAGAAGATCCACGCGTAGCTGATTCAGTGGGTAGTTGCCCGGATACTGAGTCAGCATTCGATCAGTACGTTGCTGGGCATCAGGCAGATGGTTGTTGTCTATCTCAAGTTGGATCAGCGCCAGGTTGTAGGTGATGTCGTTCGGCGCCTTGGCCAGTAACGTTGTCAGGTTTTCACGCGCTTGCTTGAACTGAGAACCCTTGATCTGGGCGATAGCCAGGCCATAACGCGCCACATCGTTTTTCGGGTTTTCGTCCAACTGCGCCTGGAAGCGCTTGGCGGCGAGTCCTGAGGTGTCTTCGTATTGCAGCTGTACCCGTGCGCGAATCAGTTGATAGCGCAGGCTGTCTTCCTTGCCGCCGGCTTTGGCCTGCTCGGCGCGGTTGCGGGTGTCGGCGATCCGCGATTCGGTCACTGGGTGCGTGAGCAGGAATTCCGGTGGCTTGGCGTCGAAGCGGTATTGGCGCATCAAGCGTTCGAACATGGTCGGCATGGAGCGCGGGTCGTAACCGGCTTTTTCCAGGTTGAGGATGCCGATACGGTCGGCCTCTTGTTCGTTCTGACGGGAGAACCGGCGTTGTTCCTGGATAGCAGCGGCCTGGGTGCCGGCAATGGCGGCAATACCCGCGTCACCCGCGCCGGCTGCTGCGGCAATGATGCCGCCCAGCAGCGCGGCCATCATCGGGATCTGCATGCGCTGCTGCGCTTCCACGCCACGGGCGAAGTGGCGTTGGGATAAATGCGCCAATTCGTGAGCCAGTACCGAGGCGTATTCCCCTTCGGTCTGGGCGTTGAGGAACAGGCCGCCGTTGACGCCGACGATGCCGCCAGGCGCGGCGAAGGCGTTCAATTGCGGGCTGTTGATCAGGATGAACTCCAGGCGCCGGTCATTGACCTGGCTGGTCTCTACCAATTTGTACACGCTGGTTTCGACGTAATCCTTGAGCTGCGGATCGTTGAGTTGCGAGACTTGGCCCCGAAGGTAAGCCAGCCAGGCGCGGCCCAACTGGTATTCCTGTTGTGGCGAGACAATGGCAGAACTGGCGTCGCCGAGTGACGGCAGGTCGTCAGCGAAGCCTGGGGAGGCCAGCAGGCAAGCCAGCGTCAGCAGGGTAGGGCGCAAAAAAGTCATGCACAAAGCCTTTCGACAAAGAGCTTACTGTAGCCGGACACTGAGCTTCGGACCAGATATTCTAAGCATCCCCGACGCTTGCCTGGAGTAAATCATGACCGACGCTGTAGCCTTTGATGCCGAACTCGATGCCAGCGGTCTCAATTGCCCGTTGCCTTTGCTCAAGGCCAAGCTGGAGCTCAATCGATTGGCCAGTGGAGCAGTGCTTAAGGTGATCGCCACGGACGCGGGCTCCCAGCGTGATTTTCGCACCTTTGCCAAGCTGGCCGGCCACACGCTGTTGCATGAAGACGACGCCGCCGGTGTGTACCGTTACTGGTTGCGCAAGGCCTGAACCGTTTGCCCCCACCCGCCGAGGTTGATTGATGTTCAAAGTGTTACGAGACTGGATCCAGCGCTACTTCTCCGATGAGGAGGCCGTGGTGTTGGCGGTCCTGCTGTTTCTGGCCTTTACGGCCGTGCTCACCTTGGGCGGCATGCTGGCGCCGGTATTGGCAGGGATGGTGTTGGCGTATCTGATGCAAGGCTTGGTCACCACACTGGAGCGCTTGCGCTTGCCAGGCGGAGCCGCCGTGGGCCTGGTGTTCGCTTTGTTCATGGGGCTGCTGGTGCTGTTTGTCGTGGTAGTACTGCCGCTGCTGTGGCATCAGTTGATCACGTTGTTCAACGAACTGCCGGGCATGCTCGCCAAATGGCAGTCACTGTTGCTGCTGTTGCCGGAGCGCTATCCGCATCTGGTCTCGGACGAACAGGTGTTGCAGGCCATCGAAGCGGCACGCGGCGAGATCGGAAAATTCGGGCAATGGGCACTGACCTTTTCCCTGTCCAGCCTGCCGTTGCTGGTCAACATCATGATCTACCTGGTACTGGTGCCGATCCTGGTGTTCTTCTTCCTCAAGGACCGCGCCATGATCGGCCGCTGGGTGCGTGGCTACCTACCGCGCGAACGTGCGTTGATTACCAGGGTGGCCGAGGAAATGAACCGGCAGATTGCCAACTACATTCGCGGCAAGGTCATCGAGATCATTATCTGCGGCGGCGTGACTTATATCGCCTTTATTGCCCTGGACCTGAACTATGCGGCCTTGCTGGCGTTGCTGGTGGGGATTTCGGTGGTGGTGCCGTATGTCGGCGCCGTGGTGGTGACGGTGCCGGTAGCCTTGATCGCGTTGTTCCAGTGGGGCTGGAGCGACCAGTTCATCTACCTGATGGCGGTGTACGGAATCATCCAGACCCTGGATGGCAACGTGCTGGTGCCGCTGCTGTTCTCGGAGGCCGTCAACCTGCACCCGGTAGCGATCATTTGTGCGGTACTGTTGTTCGGTGGGCTGTGGGGGTTCTGGGGCGTGTTCTTTGCAATCCCGCTGGCGACGCTGTTCAAGGCGGTGCTGGATGCGTGGCCACGGCAAGAGCCGGTGGTGGCGCCGTTGCTTTGAATGTTGCGGGGGGATCGAAGACGCTATCGCCGGCAAGCCAGCTCCTACATATGATTTTGTTACAAATGTAGGAGCCGGCTTGCCGGCGATGACAATCCAAAGGACGCCGCAGCGATCAAGCCTTGTTCAGCGCCTGCGCCGCCGCCAAAACGGCATCCACGTGGCCTGGCACTTTCACACCACGCCATTCCTGGCGCAGCACACCTTCGCTGTCGATCAGGAAGGTGCTGCGATCCACACCCAGGTATTCCTTGCCATACAGCTTCTTCAACTTGATCACATCAAACAGCTGGCAGACCGCTTCATCCTTGTCGCTGATCAGCTCGAAGGGGAATTCCTGCTTGCCCTTGAAGTTCTCGTGGGACTTCACGCTGTCCCGCGACACCCCAAACACTTCGGTGTTGGCCGCTTTGAATGCCGCGTACTGGTCACGGAAACCCTGGCCTTCAGTGGTGCAGCCCGGGGTGCTGTCCTTCGGATAGAAGTAGATCACCACTTGCTTGCCCTTGAGGGCTGCAAGGCTGAAGGTCTGGCCGCTGGTGGCCTGTGCTTCGAAATCGGCTACGGGTTTGTCGATGACTACCGCCATGAAAACTTCCTTACATTGGGTTCTGTGGGCGCCATGGCTCGATCAGTGCGTCGAGGTTCAGGGCATCGGCGAAATCCAGGAACTGGTCGCGCAGCCAACTGATCTGCACGCCGGCCGGCAAGGTCACGGTGAACGTGGCATTCAACATGGTGCCGCCGGTTTGTGGAGCCTGGTAGGTGTCGCAGGTCAGGTTCTCCAGCTCGACGTTGTGGTCGATGAAGAACTGGCACAGTTCGTTGACGATGTCCGAACGATAGGCCGAACTGACATACGCCACATAAGGCAGGGCCTGGGGACGATTCTCCAGGGCGGCACTGCGCACCACATTGACCGTGAAGTCATGCTTCTTGGCCAGGCCCGGCAGGCCGGTTTCCAGGCGCGCCAAGGCGTCCCAGGTGCCGGAGATCTGCAGGACCAGCGCGCTGCACTCGCCGTGGCGGGTCAGGCGGGAAGTCACGACGGCGCAGCGGTTTTCATGGCTGGCGCGGCACAGGACGTTGGTCAGCTCCATGGGGTTGGCGCCGAGGGCACTGATAACAAGGAATTGTTCGCGAACTGTGGGGGTGGACATGCAGCCTTCCTAAAACGATGAGCGGTCGATACTGTGCGGGCTGTATCGATCAAAGGATGAAGGGTAGCGAAAACCGTCGCCAAGGGATAGGAGGTGGCCTTTTCATTGCGTAATCGGCTCGATTTTACCGTGCTCCTGGGCAGGCTTTGGCCCAATGATGGCATTGCCCGTCGTTTAGTTGCGCCATAACGCATCCTCAGGCGGTACTTCGCTTGTGCAAGCATCTTGGCGCCAGTACCATTACGGCTCTCTTTTTCCGGCAGGAGCGGTTGCATGATTGCGGGCAGTATGGTGGCACTGGTCACACCCATGGATGCACAAGGTCATCTCGACTGGGACAGCCTGGGCAAACTGGTGGACTTCCACCTGCAAGAAGGCACCAACGCCATCGTGGCGGTCGGCACCACCGGTGAATCGGCCACCCTCGATGTGGAAGAACACATCCAGGTCATCGAATTCGTGGTCAAGCGCGTCGCGGGTCGTATTGCCGTGATCGCCGGTACGGGCGCCAACTCGACGCGTGAAGCGATCGAGCTGACCAAGAACGCCAAGAAGGCCGGCGCCGATGCGTGCCTGCTGGTGACACCGTACTACAACAAGCCGACCCAGGAAGGCCTGTACCAGCACTTCCGCGCCATCGCCGAAGCGGTCGATATCCCGCAGATCCTTTACAACGTGCCAGGCCGCACCGCGTGCGACATGAAGGCCGAGACCGTGATCCGCCTGTCCACCGTGCCGAACATCATCGGTATCAAGGAAGCCACCGGCGACCTGCAGCGTGCCAAGGACATCCTGGCCGGCGTGAGCAGCGATTTCCTGGTGTATTCCGGTGACGATGCCACCGCCGTAGAGCTGATCCTGCTGGGCGGCAAGGGCAACATCTCCGTGACCGCCAACGTCGCCCCGCGCGCCATGAGCGAAATGTGCGCCGCCGCCATTGCAGGCGACGCCGTGACCGCCCGCGCGATCCACGAGAAGTTGATGCCGCTCAACAAGACACTGTTTATCGAATCCAACCCTATTCCCGTGAAGTGGGCGCTGACTGAAATGGGCATGATGCCGGACGGTATCCGTCTGCCGCTCACCCGTCTCAGCGAAGCCTGTCACGAACCGCTGCGACAGGCCCTGCGCCAGTCCGGCGTCCTGGTTTAATTGAGGAAGCACTACGCATGAAGCGATTGGCCGGACTTTCCGCACTTGCCTTGATTATCTCCAGCACCAGTGGCTGCGGTTGGATCTGGGGCCCGGAAGGCTACTTCCGTGACCGCGGCAGCGATTACCTGGAAGCACAACCCACCAAACCGATGGAATTGCCGCCAGGCGTCAACGTCGCCAAGCGTCTTGACCCGTTGCTGCCGATCCCGCGCAACGTTGCCGATGACACCACCAAGGGTGAGTACGTGGTGCCGCGTCCGCAGCCGATCTCGGCCGTGGCGGATGCCAGCGACTACAGCCTGCAGAAGAGCGGTGATTCCCGCTGGATCGTGGCTCAGCGCCCACCTGCCGAAGTCTGGCCAGTGGCCGTACAGTTCTTCCAGGACAATGGTTTCCGCATCGACGAGCAGCGCCCGCAGACCGGTGAATTCACCACCGCATGGCAGCAGGGCAGCGAGCTGTCCGCCACCATGGCCAAGCGCCTGCAGGCCGGTGGTGTAGCCGCCGACAGCGAAGCCCGTGTGCGTGTGCGCATCGAGCCAGGCGTGCAGCGTAATACCAGTGAAGTCTATGTGGTCAGCGCCGAGCGTCCGGCCGGCAGCACGGCCAATGTTGATTTCACCAACCGCTCGGTCAATACAGGCGTCGACTCGGCACTGGTCGACGAGATGCTGGCCAGCATGAGCCGTATCTCCGAGAAGGGCGGTTCGGTTTCCCTGCTCGCCGCACGTGATTACGACACCCCGAGCCGCGTCAGCCTCACCGAAGACGGCAGCGGCAACGTGGTGCTGAACCTGGGTGAAGACCTCGACCGTGCCTGGGCCAGTGTTGGCCGTGCATTGGAGCAGGGCCCTTGGCGGGTAGAGGACATTAACCGCAGCCTGGGTCTGTACTACATCAACGTGGCTGAAAAGGCCGAGCGTAAAGATGAAGAGCCAGGTTTCTTCAGCAAACTGTTTGGCAGCCAGCCGACCAAGGAAGAAATCGAGACCCGTGCCGAGCGTTACCAGGTTCGTTTGAGCAAGGTTGGCGAAAGCGTGCAAGTCACCGTCGAGAAGAACATCAATACCGTTGCGCCCGCTGAAACAGCGCGCAAAGTATTGGGCGTGATTCAGGACAACTTGGGCTGATTCGATGCGTTTTGCCGTTCTCGGCAGCGGTAGCCAAGGGAACGGCACGCTGGTCGCACATGACGACACGTATGTGCTGGTGGATTGTGGTTTCTCGTTAAAAGAAACCGAGCGGCGCCTGCTGCGCCTGGGGGTACACCCCGCGCAGCTGAGCGCGATTCTGGTGACCCACGAACATGCCGACCACGTGCATGGCGTGGGTTTGCTGTCTCGGCGCTACAATCTTCCGGTGTACCTCAGTCGCGGCACCTTGCGCGGGATGCGCAAACCCATTGAACCCGCAGGTTTCCTGGCCGGTGGCGAGCAGCTGCAAATCGGTGCCTTGAGCATCCAGGTGATTGCCGTGGCGCACGACGCCCAGGAACCGACGCAATATGTCTTCAGTGATGGTGAGCGGCGCTTCGGCGTACTCACCGACCTGGGTTCCTACTGCGCCAAGGTGCTGGACGGTTACCGGAACCTCGATGCCTTGATGATCGAGTCCAACCACTGCCGAGACCTGCTGGCTCGCGGTCACTACCCCTACTTCCTAAAGCAGCGGGTGGGCGGCGAACTGGGACATTTGAACAACCACCAGGCGGCGTACCTGGTGTATGAGTTGGGCTGGCAAGACTTGCAACACCTGGTCCTGGCCCACCTGAGCAGCAAGAACAACCTGCCGCAGCTGGCCCGGCAATGTTTTGTCGACACCCTTGGGTGCGACCCGGACTGGCTGCAACTGGCCGATCAAGATTCAGGGCTCGACTGGCGACACATCGCCTAGCCCACCATTTAGCAAGCGGAGCCCATCATGGAAAAACGTGAAGAACTCTACCGCGGCAAAGCCAAGTCGGTGTACAAGACCGACGACGCCAACCGCCTGATCCTGCTGTTTCGCAACGACACGTCGGCGTTCGATGGCAAGCGCATTGAACAACTTGACCGCAAAGGCATGGTGAACAACAAGTTCAACGCCTTCATCATGCAAAAACTCGAAGAGGCCGGCATTCCGACCCAATTCGACAAACTGCTGGGCGACAACGAGTGCCTGGTCAAGAAGCTCGACATGATCCCGGTTGAGTGCGTCGTGCGTAACTACGCCGCCGGCAGCCTGGTCAAGCGTCTGGGCGTGGAAGAGGGGCTCAAGCTCAACCCTTACACCTTCGAGCTGTTCCTGAAGGACGACGCCAAGGGCGACCCGTTCATCAACGAATCCCACGTCGTGGCGTTCGGCTGGGGCACCGCTGAGCAACTGGCGCGCATGAAAGAGTTGTCCCTCAAGGTCAACGAAGTCCTGAGCAAACTGTTCGACGACGCAGGCCTGCTGCTGGTGGACTTCAAACTGGAATTCGGCGTGTTCCACGACGGCTCCATCGTCCTAGGCGACGAATTCAGCCCGGACGGCTGCCGCCTGTGGGACAAAGACACCAAGAAGAAGATGGACAAAGACCGCTTCCGCCAAGGCCTCGGTGATGTCATCGAAGCCTACGAAGAAGTCGCCAACCGTCTGGGCGTACCGCTTTAATCGACGCAAGCATCTGATAGCACGGAAAAAAATCTCGTTTCGAGCTTTGCTTTCCTGAGTCACACTGTTATGATGCGCGCCGTTGGAGAGATGCCAGAGTGGCCGAATGGGACGGATTCGAAATCCGTTGTACCTTCACCGGTACCTAGGGTTCGAATCCCTATCTCTCCGCCATTATTGAATAATGAAAAACCCCCGATAACCTAAAGGTTGTCGGGGGTTTTTTGTTTTGGGGCAGAAATTTGAAGATGAATTCTGCTACGGTCATTCATCGGATGGCACCATGAGTCGCAACATGAACGTTGAAGCAGTGTTGGCGCAGTTATTGGCGAGTGTCCCTGATCTGATGGCTGTCTATGTGTTTGGCAGTCAAGCGACGGGTGGGGCGAATGCCGACAGCGATCTCGACCTGGCAGTGCTTGCTGCCGGCACAGTGGACCCGCTACTGCTGTGGCAGACAGCGGGGGAGCTTGCTGACATCGTGGCGGTGCCCGTCGATCTGCTGGACCTGCGCGCGGCCTCCACGGTTATGCAATATCAGGTAATAACAACCGGGCGTCGGCTCTGGAACAAGGACAGTCAGGCAGGTATTTTCGAGAGCTATATCCTCAGTGAAAAAACCGCGCTGGACACTGCAAGGGCAGCGCTGTTGGCCGATATTCAGAAGGAAGGAAAAGTGCATGGTCGATGATGTGCTCATCAACAAGGCTTCGAGCATTGAGCGCTGTGTGGCTCGCGCTCGCGAGGAGTACGACAAGGACCCTGACAGTTTCGCGACTGACTTCACCCGACAGGATGCGGCGATTCTCAACATTCAGCGTGCCTGCGAAGCTGCACTGGATATGGGGCAGCATTTGATCCGTCGTGAGCGGCTAGGCGTCCCCCAGGGGGCACGCGACGTGTTTCAATTGCTATCCCAAGGTGGGTGGGTGAGCCCGTCCTTGTTGACCAACCTGAAGAACATGGTCGGTTTTCGCAACATCGCCGTTCATGAGTATCAAGCCCTTCAATTGCCGATCACAGTTGCGATCATCACTCAGCATCTAGGGGATTTTCTGGCGTTTAGCTCATTTATCCTGACTAAGGATGCAAGTCAGTCAGGTGCCACCACAGATACTCATCCCAATTAAACGAAAAAAGCCTGCTGAGCTCAACACTCAGCAGGCTTTTTAGTCAGTACTGGTTAGGTCAGGCAGTCTGCGCCGCCAAGCTATTGCTGACATTACGGCCCAACACCAGCACCGTCACAAACCCCACGCCCACCAACGCCGTCGCCAGGCTCAACAGCACCGCGCTGCCCATCTGGTCGACGATACGCCCGCCAAAGAACGACCCCAGCGCAATGATCACCTGGAACAACGCGACAAACAGCGGCATACCACGTTCCACATCCTTGGGCGCTACGACAAACATCCAGATACTGGCGCAAGCCGGGAAGGCGCCGAAGGCGAAGCCCCAGAGTGCGATCAGCATGGCGGCGCCGGTCAGGCCGGTGGCGAAGTAGGGGAACAGGGCGGTGCTGGTGCCGATCATCAGTGCGACCAGCAGCAGGGTGTAACGCACACTGCGGTTGGCGGCGAAGCCAGCGAAGACGTTACCTGCCACACCTGCAATGCCAAACATCAGCAGCAGTGAGCCAATAGTCGGGCCATCGAAGCCGGAGCTGTTCTTGAAGAAGGGGGCGACGTAGGTGTACGCGGCAAAGTGCGCCAGGCCGATCAGCAATACCGCGATCAAGCCGACCCGTGCCCGTGGGTTGATGAACAACGCCGGCAGGTCGCTGACGAGAATGGCTTTTTCCGGTTTGAGCGTTGGCAGCAGGAGAACTTGCGCCAACAGCACCGGCAGGCCCACCAGCGCGGTGACCAGGAAGGTCATGCGCCAGCCCATCAGGCCGCTGAGCCAAGTGCCGACGGGCACGCCGAGTACGGTGGCCAGTGTCACGCCCATCATGATGATCGAAGTGGCCTTCGCGACGTCCACGCCCCTGGGGGCCAGGCGGCCGCTGAGGGCGATGGCTGTCGCCCAGAAACCGCCGATGCTGATACCCAGCAATACGCGACCGAATAGCAGCAGGCTGAAATCACTGGCGAAGGCCACGACCATGTTGGCCACGATCATGATCAACGTCAGGCCGATCAGCAGGTAACGGCGATCCATAGCGCCAATGATCACTGACAGCAAAGGGGCCGCCAGCGCGGCCATGATGCCGGGCAGAGTGACCATCAGGCCTGCGTGGCCAGCAGTGATGCCCAGGTCCGCAGCGACATCGTTGAGTACGCCCACCGGTAGGAACTCGCTGGTCACCAGGGCAAAGGCGCCCACCGCGACCGAGAGGATCGCCAACCACTGCTGTTTGACGCTCTGTTGATTATGTTCGGGAAGGCCGCGGGGGGCCTGGCTGGCACTTGGCATAGTGTTGGGTTCCAGGATGAACGTCGCCTGAAGCCAGGCGAGGGGGAGGGAGTTAGGACGCGATTATAGGAATCAGTGCTGAAAATCGAGCAGGCGCTCGTTTCGATAGTAATCATCAGTGCTATCGATGCGACGCTCTAGCACGCACTACGTAAGCCATACACCTTTCATACAGACGTCCCCAACGTTGCCTACAGGCAGCGCATTGCAGTGGCTCCGGCAACTGATTACTTTGTGGTAGCGCACTCGATCAGGCGCTTCCCACTGCAAAGGAGTTGCAGCATGAGCAAAAACACCAAGAAAACCTCGGGCAAGATCGCGACATTGGCAGCGGATACGCTCAACAGTCCAACCTCATCAGCCACTGCCAGAAGTCTTGCCGCTTCAGCGCTAGCCCAGAAAAGCACCGACAAGCAGACCAGCGCAGAGATGGAGGAGACGGCTGGCAAAGTGCTGGGCAGCGATAAATACAACGAAGACACGAAGGCGCTTGCGGCGTCGGTGCTTTCTCAGGCCAATAAAGCGCGTTGACGCGGAGTCGATTCGATTAGGTAGGGAAAGCCCCCGTGGTCTCATCGAGCACGGGGGCCAGGTTCGCTCATCGCGCGAGTTTTTCAGAAAGGCTTTCGATAAATACCGTTTCCGCCCGGCTCATCTTCTGTTCCCGGTTCCACAGCAGATGGATATCCACGTCCGTAATGCCCTCGTCCGGCGGTAGCCGCCATAGCAGCCCGTTCTTCACATCCTCCGCCACCACATGGATCGGCAGGCAGCCCAGGCCGAAGCCGGCAATCACCAATCGCCGCACTTCTTCCAGGCTTGAAGACGACGCCACGATCCGACCGCTGAACCCTTGCTGATCCCGGAAAATCGTCAACGGCGAGAGCATCCCGCCAATCTGGTCGCTGGTAAAACTGACGAAGTTCTCAGATTGCAGGTCCCCCTCTGCCAAACCGATGCGCCCGAACAATGGATGGTGTCGCCCACAAAAAAACGCATAACGCTGGCGCAGGAACAGGTGTTGTTCCAGGCGTGGCTGCGGCCGACGGTTGAGGCTCAGACCCAGGGTCGCGGTTTTTTCCAGGAGCGCGGCGACGATATCCGAGCTGCGCATTACCTCGACTTCCAGGTCGACCCGAGGATGTTCACGATGAAACTCCGCCAGAAATTCATCGAAGGTGTCCGAGTTGATCCGGCTGATCATCAGCAATCGCACTTTACCGATCACCTCATCGCCCGGTTTTTGCAGGGCATTGCTCATCTGGGACACCTGGCCGTACATCTCGCCAGCGATGGCGAAGATCTGCTCACCGGCCTCCGTCAACACAAAGCGCGGACCACGACGGACGATGAGCTGGCAGTCGAGTTGTTCTTCCAGTCGCTTGAGCGCTTGGCTGATTGCTGGCTGGGTCAAGTGCAGGCGGGCGGCGGCGCGGCTGATGCTCAGCTCTTGGCCAATCACACGGAAGGTGCGCAGCAGGTTCCAGTCCAGGCGGTCGTTGAGCAAGGGATGAATGTCGCGGCGGGCTTCGGGCATGGCACGGCTCGATAATAAGCAGGATTTATAATTGGAATAATAAATAGAAAATTGACTAATCATAGCCCCGAGACGATAAATCACCCTCAACAAGCGCCATCAGAGCGCACGCGTTCGACCTTTCTCCTGCCAAAAAAATAACCAAAGGAGCCAGCCCCATGAAGCCTTCCGCTTCGCCCCAGCCTCGCCGTGCTGCGGCCGCCGCTTTTATCGGCACCATGATCGAGTGGTACGACTTTTACATCTACGCCACTGCCGCAGCGCTGGTGTTTGGCCAGCTGTTTTTCCCCTCCGAAGACAAACTCTTCAGCACCATGGCGGCGTTCGGCACCTTTGCCGTGGGTTTCTTCGCACGGCCGTTGGGCGGCATTGTGTTCGGGCACATCGGCGACCGGATCGGCCGCAAGAAATCCCTGGTGATCACCCTGGTGATGATGGGCGTGGTGACCGTGTGTATCGGTCTGCTACCAACCTATGCGCAGATCGGTGCCGCTGCGCCGGTGCTGCTGATCCTTCTGCGCGTGGTGCAGGGTATCGCCGTTGGCGGCGAGTGGGGCGGTGCGGTGTTGATGGCGGGCGAGCATGCGCCGAAAGGTCGGCGCAACTTCTTTGCTTCCTTCGCGCAATTGGGCAGCCCGGCTGGGCTGATCCTGTCGCTGCTCGCGTTCAGTGCGGTCACCCGTCTACCGGAAGAAGAGTTATTGAGTTGGGGCTGGCGCGTGCCGTTCCTGGCCAGTGCGTTGCTGTTGGTGGTCGGCCTGGCGATTCGCCTGGGCGTGAATGAGTCGCCGGAATTTCTTGAAGACAAAGCCTTGGCGGAAAAAGCGCGGGCGATCAAGAAAGACCAGGCGCCTGTCATAGAGGTGCTACGAACCGCCTGGCGCCCACTGCTGCTGTGCATCGGGGCCAACACCCTGGGCATTGCCGGCGTGTATTTCACCAACACCTTCATGATTGCCTACAGCACTCAGCAACTGGGCCTACCGCGCTCGCTGATTCTGGAGTGCCTTTTCTTTGTCGCCATCATCCAGTTCTGCGTCCAGCCGCTAGCCGCCTGGGTAGCGGAGAAGGTCGGCGCCACGCGTTTCCTGTGCGCAATGACGGTGCTGGCCATGGCCTCGCCTTATCCGATGTTCGTATTGGTCAGCAGCGGCCAGGCGCCGTTGATCATCCTCGGTATTGCCCTGGCGGTGGTGTGCATGGCGTCGTTTTATGCGGTGATCGCCGGCTTCGTCAGTGGCCTGTTTGAAACCCGCGTGCGCTATACCGCGATCTCCCTGGCCTACCAGGTGTGTGGCGCGCTTGCGGGTGGTCTTACGCCGTTGATCGGCACCTGGCTGGCCCACGAATACCAAGGCCAATGGTGGCCGATGGCAGTGTTCTACAGCTTGATCGCGGCGGTCTCGCTGGTGTGTGTACTGGCGTTGTCGCGTCGGCATGCCACCGCCCACCGTCGTGAAATGGCCCATAGTGTTTGATGGAGTGTCTGTAATGTTGAAGATCAATGGCGAGCGACTGTGGGCCAGCCTGATGGCCATGGCCGAGATTGGTGCCACGGCACGCGGTGGCAGTTGCCGCCTGGCTTTGAGCGCCGAAGACCAAGCCGGTCGCGAACTGTTCAGCCACTGGTGTACGGCCGCCGGGCTGACCCTGAGCGTGGATGCCATCGGCAATCTGTTTGCCCGTCGTGCCGGTACGGACAAGGATGCGTCGCCAGTGATGATGGGTAGCCACCTCGACACTCAGCCCGAAGGTGGGCGTTTTGACGGTGTCTACGGTGTACTGGCGGGGCTGGAGGTGATCCGTAGCCTTGACGATCACGGGATCCAGACACGCAAGCCGCTGGAAATTGCGGTATGGACCAATGAGGAGGGCGCCCGTTTTACGCCAGCCATGCTCGGCTCGGCGGTATTCACCGGCACCCTGGCACTGGATAAGGCCCTGGCCACTGCCGATGTCGATGGCATCAGTGTGGCCGAGGCTTTGCGTGCTACTGGCTACGACGGCTCACGCCCGTTGGGCGGTGCGGTAGATGCGTATTTCGAAGCGCATATCGAGCAGGGCCCTATTCTTGAGGACAACGCCAAAAGCATCGGTGTGGTCACCGGCGGGCAGGCGATTCGCTGGCTGGATGTGCGCGTCGAAGGCATGGCTGCCCACGCCGGCACTACGCCGATGCTGCTGCGTAAAGACGCCTTGTATGGCGCCGCGCAAATGATCCAGGCCCTGGAGAAACTGGCGGCGGATTTTGCCCCCGAAGGCCTGACCACCGTGGGTGAACTGAGCATCGCCAAATCGTCGCGCAACACTATTCCTGGCCTATTGAATTTCACCGTCGACCTGCGGCATCACCGCGACGTCGATATCGACGCCATGGAACAGCAAGTGCGCCAACAACTGCAGGCTATCGCCGAGCAACGCGGGCTGTCCGTGACCGTCAGTCCACACTGGATCAGCCCGGCCACACCGTTCGACGCCGACTGCGTCGCCTGCGTGCAAGCCGCTGTGGATGCCCTGGGTTACAGCCAGCAACGCATCGTCAGCGGCGCCGGTCACGACGCCATCCACCTGGCGCGCTATTGCCCGACTGCGATGATCTTCATCCCTTGCGTCGGCGGCCTTAGTCACAACGAAGCCGAAGACGTGTTGCCCGAGGACGTGCGCCAGGGCACCGACGTATTGCTCAACGCCGTGTTGACGCGCGCCGGCCAAGCGACCTGATCACTCATATTTCAAGCCTGACCGGATTCAAATGTGGGCGCAGGCAGGGCAACTCCCACAGGTTCCGTGTTCACCCAGGAGCATCTCATGCGTACATTTTTTCATCCCGAGCAACTTTTGCATCATCCGCGCAGCTACTACTCCCGTGGTCAGATGCGCACGCCGCAGGAGGTTCCCGAGCGTGCCCGCAACCTGCTGTTGGCCGCGCAAACCTTGGGTTTCGACATCCAGCAGCCGCAGGACTACGGCCTCGGTCCATTGCTGGCCGTACATGGTGCGCCTTACCTGGCTTTCCTGCAGGAGGCCCACCAACGCTGGAAGGAAATCCCCGAAGACTGGGGTGACGAAGTCATGTCCAACATCTTCGTGCGCGAACCCAACGCCCTGCGCGGCATCCTTGCCCAGGCTGCGCGCTACCTGGCGGATGGCAGTTGCCCGATCGGCGAGCTGACCTGGCGCTCGGCCTACTGGTCGGCCCAGAGCGCCGTTGCTGCCGCCAAGGACATTCTTGATGGCGCTCCGGCCGCCTACGCCCTTTGTCGCCCACCGGGCCATCATGCTCGCTACGATGCGGCAGGAGGATTCTGTTACATCAACAATGCTGCTGTAGCAGCGCAGGCATTGCGTCAAGGTTTCCAGCGCGTTGCCGTGCTCGACACCGACATGCACCACGGCCAAGGTATCCAGGAGATTTTCTACGACCGCGACGACGTGCTTTACGTCTCGATTCACGGTGACCCCACCAACTTCTACCCCGGCGTTGCCGGCTTCGCCGAAGAGCGCGGTAGTGCAGCAGGTGAAGGCTTCAACCTCAACCTGCCAATGCCCCACGGTGCCAGCGAGGCGGTGTTTTTCGAAAAGGTGGAACTGGCGTTGGCGGCGGTGAAGAACTTCTCGGCAGATGTGCTGGTGCTGTCACTGGGTTTCGATATCTACGAGTTGGACCCGCAGAGCAAAGTCGCCGTTACGCGGGAAGGATTTGCGCTGTTGGGTGAGTGCATTCGTGGATTGGGCTTGCCGTGTGTGATCGTGCAGGAGGGTGGGTATCACCTGGAGACGCTGGATAGCAATGCGCAGGCGTTTTTTAATGGCCCGCAGGTTTGGGAGCTGCTTTGACCTGCGCACCGCCTCAACGTATGGATGAAGCGGTGGTGCGGTGTTTACGGTAAGGATTTACGTGTGTCGGGTACCAGTTCCAACACCCGGTCCCTGCCACCCTCGGCCAGCAGATAGGTCCCTCGACTGGTTGGCACAATCGACTGCGGCGCCTTCAGGAACGACAAGATCGTCTGTTGGTGCCCCTGCTTGTCTATCAGCAACAACCTCGCTCGGTGCGTGGAGTCCTCATTGACCCACAACCCGCGCTCATCGCACATCAAAAACGTCGGTTTGTTCAGGCCGGCCAGCACGTCGGGATCGCTGCCGTCTTCTGTCAGCTCACGTACCACACCCTTTTTCTTCTCGGTGTAGAGCATGCGCCCGTCGGTGCAACGGACGACGGACTCGCCTTCCTGAATCTGGTCACGCAATACGGTCAGGGTCTGGTCGCTCCAGCGATAACGCAACAGTCGCCCGACAGGCTTGCGGTCCTCGATGGCATAGAGGTAGTCACCGTCATCCCACAGGCCCTGCACGTTCTCACCTCTGAACAGTTCGCTGACGACGCCATCCTTGAGAAAGCTCACGGGCAAATTAGCGGACTCCTGGCTGAACACCCAACCACCGCGTGTGGCGAACAGGCCGTCGGGTTTGGAGAGCTTGTTCACCATCACATCACGCGTTCCATCCTTGAGGATGCGCACGATGCTGCCCTTGGCGTCATCGAGTTCCTGACTGACCATCAATGAACCATCCACCAGAGGCATCAGCGAGGCGGCCTTGGGCACATCGCGGTGCAGCACCTGCACACTCCAGCCGCTGGCTGCGCTGACAGGGTAGTAGCTTTGCCAGGCAAAGAACCCCAGGGTGGCGACGCACAGCAGTCCGATGATCCAGAGCCCTGGCTTCAGCGCCCGGCGCGGGGCACTGTTCACTCTTCCAACCGTCTTGTTCATTGATCACTCTTTATTGGTCAGGGACGACTCCCCATCGCCCTGCAACAATGCCGCGTAGTCCTGCCCACCGTAAAACACTCCGAGGATCGACACTGTTTCGGTCGCGGGGTCCGCCGTGAACGCAATGGCGGTGGTGCGTCGATAGTGCGTGATGCGTAAGTGGGTCAGCAGGTCGTCACGTCGAACTCCGCGCAAGGGAAACAGGCAAAGGTTTTCGCAGTAGGGGATGAGGTTGTCGATAAAGCGTGCCGCTACAACGGGGGAACCGGCATCGCTGATGTAGTCTTCAAGGGCGTCGAGTTGCGTCAATGCTTCAGGCGAAAAGGCTACCGTGTAACTCACGCTTTCCCGGTGCCTTGTCGTTGACGCTTGGCTGCCATGTGTTCTCGAACCTGTTCGACGGACAGCGCACGCTCGGGCTCGGCCTTGAGGGCTGCCGCAGCTGGGATCACTTCGTCCCGCAGCCAGTCTTCCATAGCGCGATCACGGGCCAGCAAGACCCTCAGGCCGTCGCGGATCACTTCACTTTCGGATGCATATTCACCGGCTGCGACTTTGGCTTTGACCAAGGCTGCCATTTCGATTGGCAAGGTAATGCTCATTTGCTGGGTTGAGCGCATGTGGAAGTCCGCCGAAGGAGAGTAGGATTCAATCCTACTTGACCATTGGCGTGATGCAAGAAGCAACTGATCGATGCCGATATCCGGCGCTTCGTCGTCTGTCCAGAAGTGATAGGTTTCCATGCGTGCTACATCTCCGGTTGTTTAGGTCAGGTCGCAAGTATTGACCCATTTAGAAAACTGCGTGGCCGCATAAACCCAATAACCCACTGATATGTATGACTTCATATTTGTAGCAGGGTTATTACAACAACCCGGTCCCGGCATGCATGGCGCGCCATCGGCTCCCATACGATAATGCTGACACCTCGACCACATTGGCCTTCCCGTGATCATCAACTTCGACCTCAACGACCTCCAAGCCTTCCGCGCCGTGGTAGACAAGGGCAGTTTTCGCGGTGCCGCCGAGGCTATCCGTATCTCGCAGCCGGCCCTCAGCCGGCGTATCGAAAAGCTCGAGACCGCCCTGGATGTGAAGCTGTTCGAACGCACCACGCGGCGCGTCAGCCTGACCATGGTCGGCCGCGCTTTCCTGCCTCAGGTCGAGCGCATGCTCGATGACCTCGACGTGGCGCTCATGGGCATCAGTAATGTCGCGTCCACCCGCATGGGTAATGTCACCATCGCCTGCGTGCCGTCCACCGCGTACTATTTCATGCCCCATGTGATCTCCGAATTCCACAAGTTGTATCCCAAAATTCGCCTGCGGGTGCTGGATGCCAGTGCCGGTGAAGTGTGCAATGCGGTGGGAAGTGGCGAGGCGGATTTCGGCGTGAGTTTCAGCGGCAGTCTGGCCGATGAAGTGGAGTTCGAACTGCTGCTGCAGGAGCGCTATGTGCTGGCCTGTCGCCGCGATCACCCCTTGGCCCAGCGTGACAGCGTGAGCTGGTCGGAGGCCTACGAACACGACTACATCACCGTGGACAAGACCTCTGGTAACCGCTTCCTGCTCGACCAGGCGTTGCGTGGCGTGCGGGTGAAAAAGCCGAGTATCTGCGAGACGCACCACGTAACGACAATGATCGGGCTGGTGGAGGCGGGATTGGGGGTGGCGATGGTGCCCTCGATTGCCATGCCGGCGGGCGAGCACCCGATCCTGGTGAGTGTGCCGCTGGTGGAACCGCAGGTGATGCGCAATGTGGGCTTGATAAAACGCCGCGGGCGGACCTTGCCGCCAGCGGCGCTGGAGTTGGAGCGATTGGTGCGGGAGATGCCGTTTCGGTCAGCGTGACACCGAGTCCAGGCCGGTGGCTTGCACCACCGGTTGCGCCTGGGGCGACGCCAGGTACTGCAACAAGGCCTTGGCCTGTTCAGGGTGTTCGGCATTCACCGGGATACCGGCGGCGAACCGCGTCACCGATTGCACGTCTTCCGGGATCTTGCCGACGTAGGTCACACCCGGCACTGGCAGCAATTCCGCGACCTGCTGCAGGCCCACTTCGTAGTCACCCTTGGCGACCTGTTCTGCCACCGGCAGGCGTTCGATCATGGTGCCCTTGCTCGGCATGCCGAGCTTCTTGAACAACTCCTTCTCGACATACACACCGCTGGCGCTGTCCGAGTAAGCCACGGATTTGGCCTTGCTCAGCACGGCTTTCAGTTCGGCATCAGTACCGATTGCAGGTTTGACCGCTCCGGCCTTCACCACCAGGCCGATGCGCGAGTCCGCCAGTTCCACGCGGGAGGCCGGGTCGACCTTGCCTTGTTTGATCAGGTCATCCAGTGCGTAGCCGACCATGATCACCACGTCGGCGTGTTCGCCACGGGCGAGACGGTTGGGAATCGCTTCCGGCGCCTTGCCCATGGACGGACCCAGAATGGTGTCGAGGCTGTCACCGCTTTGCTTGGCGTACTGCGGGCCAAGCAGTTTATACGCGGCGGTGAAGCCACCCGATGTCATCACCTTGAGCTGTTCGGCCTGGGCCGACAGCGCCAGGGCGCCGAGGGCCAGGGCCGTCAGGGTCTTGAGCAACGGCTTCATCATGCCGCCTCCTGCATGACCTGGCCACGGGTGTTGGCGCGACGGTACAGCGCGAGGGTCGAGCACAGCGCGCAGGCTGCGGCGAACATCATCCAGTAGGCTGGCGAGGCTTTGTCTTCGGTGATGTGGATGAACCAGGTGGAAATCGCCGGGGTAAACCCACCGAAAATCGCGGTCGCCAGGCTGTAGGCCAGGGAGAAACCCGCCACACGCACTTCCACCGGCATGATTTCGGTCAGGGCCGGGATCATGGCGCCGTTGTACATGCCGTAGAGGAAGGAGAACCACAGCAGGGTTTCCAGCATGTGGGCGAAGCTTGGGGCATTCACCACGTAGGACAGCGCTGGATAAGCGGTCAGAACCGTCAGTACGGTCATGGCGATCAGCACCGGCTTGCGGCCAAACCGGTCGCTCAGCGTGCCGCCGATCGGCAACCAGACAAAGTTCGACACCGCCACCAGCAGGGTCACCAGCAGGGCGTCGGAGGTGCTCAATTGCAGCACAGTCTTGCCGAAGGTCGGCGCGTACACGGTGATCAGGTAGAACGCGGTAGTGGTCATGGCCACCATCAGCATGCCGCCGATGACCACGGTCCAGTTCTTCACCAGGGTCGCCATCACTTCGCGCATGGTCGGGCGATGCTTGCGGTTGGCGAACTCTTCGGTTTCCTGCAGGTTGCGCCGCAGGATAAAGATGAACGGGATGATCACGCAGCCGATGGCGAACGGAATGCGCCAGCCCCAATCGGCTACCACGGCCGGTTCCATCCACACGTTCAGGCCATAACCCAGCGCGGCAGCGACCACGATGGAGATCTGTTGGCTGCCCGATTGCCAGCTGGTGTAGAAGCCTTTGCGGCCGGGGGTGGCCATTTCGGACAGGTACACCGACACACCGCCCAATTCCGCGCCGGCCGAGAAGCCCTGCAACAGGCGGCCCAGCAGCACCAGCAAAGGTGCCCAGAGGCCAATGGTGTGATAACCGGGCACCAGCACAATCAGCAGCGTGCCGCTGGCCATGATCGACAGGGTCACGATCAGCCCTTTGCGGCGACCGACGTCATCGATATAGGCACCCAGGATGATCGCGCCCAATGGACGCATCAGGAAGCCCGCGCCGAACACGGCGAAGGTCATCATTAATGACGCAAACTCATTAGTGGCAGGGAAGAACGCGGCAGCGATGTAGGTGGCATAAAAACCGAACAGGAAGAAGTCGAACTGTTCGAGGAAATTGCCCGAAGTCACGCGGAAAACCGCGCCCACTTTCGAGCGGGCAGAGTCGGGTCGGGTAGGGCTAGTCATGGTTTTGTGTCTCCAGCGTTCTTTTTAAAGTGCTTGTTTCGCCTAAGACCCAGAATAGTGGCTGACACATTTAGAAATGATAAGTGACAAATTTGGATGCATTGATGTGCATTGGCTATCAATCGGTAGCTCGGTCAAAAATGCGTTCGCTGTTCTATGCTGAAGGTGTGACCAATTCTTACGGATGGGAGGTGGCGATGACTGACCCACAGAAACGGCGGGACGAGCGGGAGCTTGAGCAACCCCGGCAGCGTGAGGAAGAAAAACCCCAGACCTGGAAGCATCCCGATGATGGGACGGAGCTTTCCGAGCGGGATCAGGAACGTCCGCTAAAACCGTAATATCAGGCTAAACGCGGTCAAAATGTGGGAGCGGGCTTTCATAAACGGGAAACTATTTGACATATTTGATTTGTGATCACATATTGAGGCCATAAGAACGACAACACAGGTTTTGCCTCATGACAGATGGTCCGCTCCTCCTGCCCACCCTGCGCCAGGTGTCCCGCGATACCTTGCAAGACCAGGTCTACCGCCAGATCCGCGAAGCCCTGATGAGTGGCCGTTTCCAACCTGGCCAGAAACTCACCATCCGCGGCCTCGCCGAAGCCCTCGGTTCCAGCCCGATGCCGGTGCGTGAAGCCCTGCAACGTCTCAGCGCTGAAAACGCCTTTGAAGTCACCGAAACCTCCCGTCTGCGTGTGCGCCTGATGACGGTCGACCGCCTGCGTGAAATCCGTGATGCGCGGGTCGCCCTTGAAGGCTTGCTCGCCGAAAAGGCGGTGCTGCTCCTGCAGAAAACCGACCTCGATGAAATCACCGATCTCTGCCAGCAGATGCAACACGCAGCCGACGAAGTCGACGTGTCCCGCTACCTCTGGACCAACTTCGCGTTTCACCGGCGCATTTACGCCGTGGCACAGGCCGAGTTGACCATGGCCGCCGTGGAAAACTTCTGGCTGCACATGGGCCCGTGCTTTGCGCTGGTCGCCCCGGATAAAGCTCACCTGCAACGCTCGATGGAAGCGCACACGCGCATCGTCGAAGCGCTGGCTGCCCGCGACGGCGCCGGCGCACGCGCAGCGGTGACCGATGACATCATGCAGGCCGCCGACTCCCTGGCGCGTCTGCTCGTCAAGAACGACCGTGCGCGGTCGTCTGTTTCAGGAGGTAAACGTGCATGAGTGTCCTACAACGGCTGCAGCCTTATCCTGGGTTACGCGTGTTGATTTCCGGCGGGGCTGCCGGCATTGGTGAAGTGCTGGCGGCGGCGTATCTGGAAGCCGGTGCCCAAGTGCATGTGTGTGATGTGAGCGAGCCGGCCCTGGCCGCGTTCCGCGACAAATACCCACGCACCGTCGCCACCCGCGCGGATGTCAGTGATGCCGCGCAGATCGAGGCGGTGTTCAAGGTGCAGCGCGAGCGTTTCAGCGGCCTCGATGTATTGGTCAACAATGCCGGGATTGCCGGGCCTACCGGTGGCATCGATGCGATCAGCGACGCCGAGTGGCAAGCCACCATCAACATCAATCTCACCGCGCAGTACCGGTTTGCCCACCACGCGGTGCCGATGCTCAAGGAATCGTCCCACGGCCATCTGCTGCATATTGCCTCGGTGGCGGGGCGCTTGGGCTACGCCTGGCGCACGCCGTACGCGGCGACCAAATGGGCGATCGTCGGCTTGATGAAATCCCTGGCCTCGGAGCTGGGCGAGAGCGACATCCGCGTCAACGCGTTGCTGCCCGGCATCGTCGAAGGCCCGCGCATGGACGGCGTGATCCGCGCGCGTGCGGAGCAGGTCGGCGTGCCCGAAGCCGAGATGCGCCAGGAATACCTCAACAAGATTTCCCTCAAGCGCATGGTCACCGCCGAAGACGTGGCCGCCATGGCGCTGTTCCTCTGTTCGCCCGCCGCACGCAACGTGACCGGCCAGGCGATCAGCGTCGACGGTAACGTCGAGTACCTGTAAGCCACGGAAGAACACATCGCGCTGCACCCAGGATTTTTTTCATAAGAATAAAAGTCGGAGATTCGTCATGTCCAAAAATCGTCCTGTCATCATCACCTGCGCCGTCACTGGTGCGATTCATACGCCGTCGATGTCACCGCATTTGCCGATCACCGCGCAGGAAATTGCCGATGCCGCCATCGGTGCCGCCGAGGCTGGCGCCGCGATTGTCCACCTGCATGCCCGTGACCCCAACGACGGTCGCCCCAGCCAGGACCCGGCGTTGTTCGCCGAATTCCTGCCGCAGATCAAGGCCGCCAGCGACGTGGTGATCAACATCACCACCGGCGGCGCGCCGACCATGGGCGTGGAAGAGCGCCTGCAGCCGGTGATGCAGTTCAAGCCGGAACTGGCGTCGCTGAATATGGGCTCGATGAACTTCGGCCTGTACGAAATGCTCAACCGCTTTACCGACTTCAAGCACGACTGGGAGCGGCCGTACCTGGAAGAAAGTGACGACCGGATCTTCCGCAACACCTTCCGCGACATCACTCACATCCTCAATTCCTGTGCCGAAAACCGCACCCGTTTCGAGATCGAGTGTTACGACATCGGCCACCTGTACACCGCCGCGCATTTCCTCGAACGTGGCCTGCTCAAGCCACCGTTGTTTATCCAGTCGGTGTTCGGCCTGCGTGGCGGTATCGGCGGCCACCCGGAAGACCTGGCACACATGCGCCGCACCGCCGACCGCCTGTTTGGCGACGACTATGTGTGGTCGATCCTTGGCGCCGGGCGTGGGCAGATTCCGCTGGCGACCATGGGCTTGTCCATGGGCAGCAACGCCCGTGTCGGCCTGGAAGATTCGCTGTGGGATGGCCCGGGCAAACTGGCGGCGTCGAATGCCGATCAGGTCCGGCGTATTCGTACCGTGATCGAAGCGCTTGGCCATCGGGTCGCTACGCCGGATGAAGCGCGGGAAATCCTCGGCCTCAAGGGGCGCGACCAGGTCAACTTCTAACCCAACATACCGCCGCGTCAAGGCGCGGCCTGCATCCCGCACAACAACAATAAGGGGATCACCATGCGTATCGAAGTGCTTGTCGACGTCAAGACCACCCTGGGCGAAGGCCCGGTGTGGGACGTCGAGCAACAACGCTTGTATTGGATCGACAGCGCCGACGGCCGCATCTTGCGATGCACCGACGACGGTCGCGAGCTGCTGGCCTGGGACGTGGGCCAGAAGATCGGCTCCATGGCCCTGCGCCGCGACGGTGAGTCGGCGATCGTCGCGCTGCAGAACGGCGTTCACACCCTCGACCTCAACAGCGGTGAGCTCAACCTGGTCATCGACCCGGAACCGCACCTGCCCGACAACCGCCTCAACGACGGCAAGGTCGACCGCCAAGGCCGCTTTATCTTCGGCTCCATGGACACCCAGGAAGACAACGCCAGTGCCAAACTCTACCGGCTTGATGCCGACCTGAGCCTGCACACCCTGGACGAAGGCATCATCGTGTCCAACGGCCCGTGCTGGAGCCCATCGGGTGAAACCTTCTACTTCTGCGACACCTGGTCCGGCGAGATCTGGGCCTACGACTACGACCTGGCCACCGGCAGTGTCAGCAATCGTCGCACCTTCGCCAAGGTCGACACCTCCGGCGGGGGCGCCGCCGATGGTTGCACCGTGGATGCCGAAGGCTGCCTGTGGCAGGCGCTGGTCTACGCCGGAAAACTGGTGCGCTACACCCCCGACGGGCACGTCGACCGCATCATCCAGATGCCGGTGAAAAAGGTCACCAGCCTGACCTTTGGCGGGCCGAACCTGGACACCCTGTTTGTGACCTCCATGGCCAAGCCGCCGCTGCCGCGTTTTCCGGCAGACGGCCAGCAGCGCGGAGCGCTGTTCGCCATTACTGGGTTGGGCGTGCAAGGAATAGCCGAGCGACGGTTCGCCAGCTAGCGCGTGTGTTTGACAAGGCATATTCCTTCGCAACCTTGTGTCAGTGCGCGCCCTTGCGCGCCTGGAGAGGCCCATGGCAACTATAAAAAAAGCGTCGCTGCGCAGCATTCACCGGCATTCCTGGGTGTCGCTGCTGGTCTGCTGGATGATCTGGATCCTCAATGCCTACGACCGTGAGATCGTGCTGCGCCTGGGGCCGACCATTTCCAAGCATTTCGATTTGTCCGCCGACCAATGGGGCACCGTGGCCACGGTGGTCATGCTGGCCCTGGCGCTGCTGGATATCCCCGGTTCGATGTGGAGCGATCGTTACGGTGGCGGCTGGAAACGTGCGCGCTTCCAGGTGCCGTTGGTGCTGGGCTACACCGCGATCTCGTTTCTGTCCGGTTTCAAGGCGTTGAGCGGCAACCTCGCCACCTTCATTGCCCTGCGCGTCGGCGTCAACCTCGGCGCCGGCTGGGGCGAGCCGGTGGGCGTGAGCAACACCGCCGAATGGTGGCCGGTTGAGCGCCGCGGGTTTGCCCTGGGCGCGCACCACACGGGTTACCCGATTGGCGCGATGCTTAGCGGTATCGTCGCGAGTTTTGTCATCACCGTGTTTGGTGAAGAGAACTGGCGCTATGTGTTCTTCTTCGCGTTCGTGGTGGCGCTGCCGCTGATGATCTTCTGGGCGCGTTATTCCACCGCCGAGCGCATCACTGCACTGTACGTCGACATTGCCGCCAAAGGCATGACCCCGCCCGACAACGCGCCGGCCAGCCAAGTCAAAGGCGAGGCCTGGCGTACATTCCTTGCTACCTTGCGCAACCGCAATATCGCCCTCACAGCGGGCAACACCATGCTCACCCAAGTCGTATACATGGGCGTCAACATCGTGCTGCCGGCCTACCTCTACAACATCGCCGGATTGTCCCTGGCCGAGTCGGCGGGGATGAGCGTGGTGTTCACCCTCACCGGCATTCTCGGGCAATTGGTGTGGCCGTCGCTGTCGGACATCATCGGCCGGCGCACCACGCTGATCATTTGCGGCGTGTGGATGGCGGCGAGTGTCGGCGCGTTCTACTTCGCCAATACGCTGACGTTGATCGTCGTGGTGCAACTGCTGTTCGGCCTGGTGGCTAACGCGGTGTGGCCGATCTATTACGCCGTGGCCTGCGACTCGGCCGAGCCGTCGGCGACGTCGACCGCCAACGGCATCATCACCACCGCGATGTTTATCGGCGGCGGCCTGGCGCCGGTGCTGATGGGCAGCCTGATCGCCATGGGCGGCGGTTGGACCACGCTGCACGGCTACACCGTCTGTTTCTTCGTGATGGCCGGCTGCGCCCTGGGCGGCGCACTGCTGCAATTGTTTTCCCATCGCCCCCAGGCCATGGCCGTGCAACTCGACTCCTAGAACAACACCGATGCGCTCCCCAGCCCAGCTGGCGGGGCGCCAAGAGGAATTGCCGATGATTACCGCCACTTCCGCCCGCACCCCGCAGGCGTTGAACAAACTGATGTTCGTCAAGTTGATGCCCTTGCTGATCATCGCCTACATCCTGAGCTTCCTGGACCGCACCAACATCGCCCTGGCCAAGCATCATCTGGACGTCGACCTGGGTATTTCCGCTGCGGCGTACGGGTTGGGCGCGGGGCTGTTTTTCCTGACGTATGCGCTGTCGGAAATCCCCAGCAATCTGATCATGCACAAGGTCGGCGCGCGGTTCTGGATCGCGCGGATCATGGTGACCTGGGGCCTGATCTCGGCGGCCATGGCCTTTGTGCAGGGCGAGACCTCGTTCTACGTGCTGCGCCTGTTGCTGGGCATTGCCGAAGCCGGACTGTTCCCCGGCGTCATGCTCTACCTCACCTACTGGTTCAACCGTGAACAACGGGCGCGCGCCACCGGGTATTTCCTGCTTGGCGTGTGTTTCGCCAACATCATCGGTGGCCCGGTGGGCGCGGCCTTGATGCGCATGGACGGCATGCTCGGCTGGCACGGCTGGCAGTGGATGTTCATGCTCGAAGGCCTGCCAGCGGTGGCGTTTGCCTGGGTGGTCTGGCGCAAGTTGCCGGACCGTCCGAGCAAGGCGCCGTGGTTGTCTGCCGAGGAAGCGCGCGGCATTGAGCAGCGCATCGCCCGGGAAACCGAAGAGGGCGCGGGCGAGGGCGGTCACTCGTTGAAAAACTGGCTGACCCCGCAAATCCTGCTGGCGATTTTTGTGTACTTCTGTCACCAGATCACCATCTACACCGTGATCTTTTTCCTGCCGAGCATCATCAGCAAGTATGGCGAACTGAGTACCATGAACGTCGGCCTGCTGACTTCGTTACCGTGGGTCGCGGCGGCACTCGGTGCCTTGCTGATTCCGCGTTTCGCCACGACGCCCGGACGCTGCCGGCGGTTGCTGGTCACAGGGCTGCTGACCATGGCGCTGGGCCTGGGCATCGCGTCGATATCGGGGCCGGTGTTCAGCCTGCTCGGTTTTTGCCTGTCGGCGGTGATGTTCTTCGTGGTGCAGTCGATCATTTTTTTGTACCCGGCTTCCCGTCTCAAGGGCGTTGCGCTGGCGGGCGGGCTGGGTTTCGTCAACGCGTGCGGGCTGCTTGGCGGGTTTGTCGGGCCGTCGGTAATGGGCGTGATCGAGCAAAGCACCGGCAATGCGATGAACGGCCTGAAGGTGATTGCGCTGGTATTGGTGGTGGCGGCTATTGCGGCGCTGCGGTTGCGCATGGGGCACGAGCCTGAGCGTGGCGCACAGGCCAGCGAAGCGTCCTACACGTAGACGCCGGCAACGCGGCTTTCTACACTGCGGCTTGTCTTGGGGAAAGGGGCAGGCGCCGATGAATCGCAATGAATTACGCAAGGCCGACATCAACCTGATGGTGGTGTTCGAAGCGCTGATGCTGGAGCGCAACGTGACGCGGGTGGCGGAGAAGCTGTTTCTCGGCCAGCCGACCATCAGCTCGGCCCTCAACCGCTTGCGTACCTTGTTCAACGACCCGCTGTTCATTCGCGTCGGCCACCGCATGGAGCCCACGGCGCGGGCCGAGGAAATCATCCAGCACCTGTCGCCGGCGCTGGACTCGCTATCCTCGGCCTTGAGCCTGACCCACGATTTCGACCCGTCCATCAGCACCATGACTTTTCGCATCGGCCTGTCCGATGACGTCGAATTCGGCCTGTTGCCGCCTTTGCTGCGCGCCCTACGCCAGGAAGCGCCGCAAGTGGTGTTCGTGGTGCAACATGTGGACTACTGGCGCATCCCGGATCTGCTCGCCTCTGGCGATATAACCGTTGGCATCACCCAGACCCGTGGCCTGCCGGCAAATGCCAAGCGCAAGCTGCTGCGCCATATCCGCCCGCGCATCCTACGTGCCGATGCCTCGGAAACACCGCTGACCCTCGACGAATACTGCTCACGCCCTCACGTGCTGGTGTCCCACACCGCCAACGTGGCAGGGTTCGCCGATGAGTGGCTGGCAGAAATCGGCCGCAAGCGCCACGTGGTGTTGTCGGTGCCGCAATACAGCGCACTGCCGGCGTTGCTCGCCGGCACCGACCTGATCGCCAGCCTGCCGGACTACACCGCCGAGGCCATGGCCGTGTCGGGCCACCTGTTCTGCGAGCCGTTCCCGTTCGAGACGCCGACCCTGGACTTGTCTATGGTCTGGCTCAGCCATGTCGACACCGACCCGGCCGAGCGCTGGGTACGCTCGCGACTGGAAGCGTTCATGAGTGATCGAGGGTTGGCGACCAAGGCCTGACTCCGTGGTATATCTAGGATTCTTCCTACCAAAGATTCGGAGCCCTACATGCCACACCTGCATCTGGAATACACCGCCAACCTGACGAACCTGGCCGTTGAGAAAACCCTCCTACGGCTCAACAACGTGTTGATGGTGTCTGGCCAGTTCGGTTCCGAATTCGATATCAAAAGCCGTGCGGTCAAGGTCGAGACGTTCCAGGTGGGCACCTCCCTCGACCCCCGCGGTTTTATCGCGGTGAAGCTGTCGCTGCTCAGCGGGCGGTCGCCGCAGGTCAAGAAGCAGTTGTCGGAAAGCCTGTTGGCTGCCTTGCAGGACCTGGGCGACTGGCCGGCGGGCGTACAGGTTCAGCTGAGTGTTCTGTTGGTGGATATGGATCGCGATTCCTACAGCAAAGTCGCGATTGGTTAAGCCCTACAACAACCCCTGATCGGCACACACCTTCACCACCTGTTCACGAAACCAGGTATTGGCACTGTCCTGTTCACTGGTTTCGTTCCATTGCATCTCCAGCGTGAACCCCGGCAAGCCGTTCGGCGCTTCGCAATGGCCGAATGCCGTGGCCGGTGCCAGCAACTTTTGCACGCGGCGCGGCAGGGTGACGATGAAATCGGTGCCGGTGATCATCTTCAAGGCTGCGCTGTAGCTGTTGGCGCGGGCGATGACCTGGCGCTTGTGGGCCTGGCGTGCGAGCCAGCCGTCGATCATGTTGGTGTCGGAGGTCCACGGCGTAGGGAACACGTGGCGGCGTTCGACGAAGGAGTGCAGGCTGAAGGCCGGTTCCCGGGGTGCCGAGCGTTTGTCGAACACGCACACAAGGTCGTCCTCCAGCAGCATATGGGTGCGGAAGTCTCTGTGGGCGCGGTGGAAGTTGGGGCCGAAGCAAATCACCAGGTCGAGACGACCTTCGCGCAGGTCGTCGGCGGGGATGTCGGTTTCCAGCTTCTGCACATTGACGATCACCGGCAGGTCGGCGCGGTCGAAGTTTTTCAACAGGCGCGGCAGGATCAACTGTTCGAAATATTCCGGCGCACACACGTTGAAGGTCACGGCCTTCTGCGTCGGATCGAACGCTTGGCCACCGGCGTGGCAAAGGTTGATGCTTTCGAGGATTTTCTGCACATGGCTGTACATGGTGGTGGCCTTGTACGTCGGCCGCATGCCGGCCCGCGTGTTGATAAACAGCTCGTCTTCGAAGCTGGTGCGCAACTTCTTCAGGCTGTAGCTCACGGTGGACTGGCTGACAAACAGCGTTTCAGACACCTCGGTAACGCTGCTCTGGTCATAGACGGCGATAAACACCATCAAGTCCTGCATATCGAGCTTTCTGAGCAAGTTACTGTTTAGCATCGGTTTCGTCCGTAAACCCTTTGTACCGAATTCAGTACAAGACAGCACAAAAGCTTAACGGAACGAGCGTGCCAATAGAATGCTCTGTAGGGCGTTTCTATGTTTGGTGTGAGACAAATACTGTTTGCAACACGACCTCAGCGTATATGTCGTGCGTAATGCTTTGGGTTGAAGCGCGTCACGATCAACAGCATCAGCACGATCACCGCCGTCAGCGACCACCAGGCCCATTCGAAGCTGCCCAGTCTGTCACGGATCATCCCGGCGATCAGCGGCGAAAGCCCGGCAATCAGGTAGCCGATGCCTTGCACAAACGCGGTGAGGCCACCGGCGCGGCGCGGGTTGTCCAGGTGGTCGAGGGACAGGATCAGGCTCATCGGGAACAGGCCGCCGATGCCCAGGCCGAGCAGGCTAGGCCACAGCAGGCTCAGGTGTTGCGGACTCAGGATCAGGCCGCAGAAACCGAGGATGATCAGCACCAGCAACACCGCAACGACGCCGCGTTTATCCTGGCGACGGTTGGCGATGGCGGGGGTGATCAGGCCGGACACGACTTCCATGGCCGTCAGGAAACCCAGCAGCAAACCGGCGTTCTGTTCACTCCAACCCTGCTCCACGTAGTACGGCGCCAGCCAGGCGAGTACGCAGGTGTAGGAGGCGGTGCCGAGGCCGAAGAATACCGCGAGCAACCAGGCGCGACCGTTGCCGAAAAATGATTCTTGAGGGCCCGCACCGGCTTGGGGCAGTGGCGGCAACACCGAGCGCTGCGCGTACCAGAACACCAAGGCCAACAGCGCCAGCACCGCCCAGATCGCCAGGCCGATGCGCCAACTGCCGGTCTGCACCTGCACGAACGGTGCAAACGATGCGGCCAGCGCCGCGCCGCCCATGATCGCGGTGACGTACAGGCCCATGAACAGCGAAACGTTGTCACTGAACCGCGATTTGATCAGCGCCGGCATCAGCGCCTGGATCATCGCAATCCCCACGCCGGCGGCGATGGCGCTGACAATCAACTCCAGCGCCGAATCGAGGAACAACCGCGACAGCGTCGCCACGCCAATCACCACCAGTGACACCACGATGCTGCGGTGCTCGCCAAAACGTTTGGCCACGCCCATTCCAAAGAACATCGCCAAGCCCATGGCCATCACCGGCAACATGGTCAGCAGGGCCGCGCTGCTGAAACTCAACGGCACGTCGCCACGAATCGAGGACAACAGGGGGCCGACAGCGGCCATTGAGGGGCGCAGGTTGAGGGCGACCAGCACGACACTGATCATCAGCCAGACGGCGGTGGTGGGTTTTGTTTGGACGGTTTCCATGGGACGGCCTTGAGTGAACAGGGGCGAATCAGGCCATGGGCGGGAGGAGGGGGGCAAATCAGAAAGTCGCAGGGGCTATCTAAAAATTGCGCAGGTCACATGTGGGAGGGGGCTTGCCCCCTCCCACATGTGACCTGCGCCGTCAGTTAGAGCTGATCACATGCTTGATCTCCTGAAACGCCGCCAACCCCCACGGCCCCAACTCACGACCGATGCTGCTCTGCTTGTAACCGCCCCACGCGGCCTGCGGGAAGATCACCTGCGGCGCGTTGACCCACACCAGCCCGGCTTGCAAGGCGTTCGCCACCCGTTCGGCGGTTTCATGGCTGGCGCTGACCACACTCGCCACCAGGCCGAAATCGCTGTCATTGGCCAGGGCGATGGCCTCGGCTTCGGAGGTGAAGCGTCGTACACAGAGCACCGGGCCGAAGATCTCTTCGTTCCACAACGCGCTGTCCAGCGGTACGTCGGTGAACACGGTCGGGCGGATGAAAAAGCCCTGCGGCAAATCTGCCGGGCGATCGCCGCCGCACAGCAAGCGTGCGCCATCTTCAACACCGCGCTGGATATGCCCGAGCACGCGCTGATATTGCACGCGGTTGATCAACGCGCCCATTTCCACGTCATCGGCAAATGGGTCAGCCACGCGAATGCCTTCAGCCCGTGCCTGCACACGTTGCAGGAATTCATCCGCCAGGCTGTCAGCTACCAGCACGCGACTGGTGGCGGAACACATCTGCCCAGCGTTGAAAAATCCACCGCCACAGGCCAGCTCCACTGCCAGGTCCAGGTCGGCATCGGCCAATACCAGCAGGGAAGATTTGCCGCCCAGTTCCAGGCTCACGCCCTTGATGGTTTCGGCCGCGCGCTGCATCACCTGCACGCCGACGGCGTTGCTGCCGGTGAAGGAAATCTTCGCCACGCGGCGATCCGCCGCCAGCGGCGCGCCCACTTCCAGGCCCGTGCCGCACACCAGGTTGAACACCCCAACCGGCAAGCCCGCCTCGGCGATAATCCGCGCCAGATGCAACTCCGCCAATGGCGTCACTTCCGATGGCTTGAGCACCACGCAGCAACCGGCCGCCAGCGCCGGGGCGAGTTTCCACGCGGTGGTGACCATCGGAAAATTCCACGGCACGATCAGCCCGACCACACCGCACGGCTCACGGCGCAGGCGTGCGCTGAAGTCCGCGCTGGGCAATGCCACCGGGCTATCCTGGCTGGCATCCATCGCTTCGGCCACGCTGGCGTAATAGTCGAAGGTGGCGATCACATCGTCCACATCAATCGCGGCTTCAAACAGCGGTTTGCCGTTGTTGCTCGATTGCAGGTGCATCAGCTGTTCGCGCTGCTCGCTGACGCCTTGGGCGATCTTGCGCAACAGCGCGGCGCGGTCGCGGCCGGTGCTTTTCGACCAGTCGATGAAAGCGGCGCTGGCGGCGTCGACCGCCTGGGTGACCGTGCTTGCATCACCGACGCTGACGTGGGCCAGGACGGCCTCAGTCGCGGGGTTGATTACCTCAAGCGAGGCCTGTCCGGCATGCCATGCCCCATTGATATACACACCGTTCAAGACCGCGCTCATACCGCCACCTCCTTCATCCATAGCCCTTGGTCGACTTCAATCAGTGTCGGCCCTTGGCGATCAGCCGCAGCGCGTAGTGCCACGCGCAGCGACTCAACCCCTTGGATGCTGTCGGCGGCGCAACCGAGTGCCTTGGCCACGCCGATAAAGTCCGGCGTGTAGATGTCCACGCCGACCGGCTCGATGGCGCGGTTGACCATGTATTTCTTGATCTCTTCATAGCCGTGGTTATTCCACAGCAGCACGATCACCGGCGTGCGCGCTTCCACGGCGCTGGCCAGTTCCGGCAGGGAGAATTGCAGGCCGCCGTCGCCGATCAGGCACACCACCGGCTGCCCATCGCCACGCCCCAGCCAGGCGCCGATGGCGGCGGGCAGGGCGTAGCCCAGGGTGCCGTAGCCGGTGGACGAGTTGAACCAGCGGCGCGGGTGGTCGAGGTTCAGGGTCAGGTTGCCGCTGTACACCGGTTGGGTGGAGTCGCCCACCAGTACGGCGTTGGGCAATTCTTCGAGGACGGTATTGAGGAACAGGGTTTGCGCGCGGGTGGCGGCGTCCCAGCTCGGGGTCAGTTCCGCCCACAGGCGCGCTACGCGCTCAGCGCCCCACGCGCTGTTACGCGGTGGCAAGGGTTTGCTGCTCAGCTCGGCCAGCAAGGCCTCTGCGGCGATTTGGGCATCGGCCACCAGCGCCACTTGCGGTGGATAGTTACGCACGGTCTGGTCGGGGTCGATATCGATGCGCAGCAGCGCGCCGGGAATCTCGAAACCACCGGCGAAGGTCACGTCGTAGTCGGTTTCCGCCAGTTCGGTGCCGATGGCTAGCACCACGTCCGCTTCGGCCACCAGTGCGCGGGTGGCGACCAGGGTCTGGGTCGAGCCGATCAGCAGCGGGTGGTGGCCGGGCAGCATGCCTTTGGCGTTGATGGTCAGGGCTACCGGCGCGCCGAGCACTTCGGCCAGTCGGGTCAGTTCCGGGGCCGCGTCGATGGCGCCGCCACCGGCCAGGATCAAGGGTTTCCTGGCCGCCGCGAGCAGTTGGCTCATCTGCTTGACCGCCGAAGGCGCGGCACCGGCACGGGCCACGCTGACCGGTTCACTGCCCCGCAGTGCGTCGGCATTTTCCACCAGCACATCCAAGGGGATTTCGATGTGCACCGGTCGCGGCCGCCCGGCCTGGAACAACGCAAACGCCCGTGCCAACACGCCGGGCAGCTCCGCCGCGGACATCAGGGTGTGGGAGAACGCCGCCACGCCGGCCATCATCGCGCCCTGGTTCGGCAGCTCATGCAGCTTGCCGCGTCCGCCGCCCAATTGGCTGCGCGACTGCACGCTGGAAATCACCAGCATCGGGATCGAGTCGGCATAAGCCTGGCCCATGGCGGTGGTGATATTGGTCATGCCGGGGCCGGTGATGATGAAGCACACGCCGGGTTTGCCGCTGGTGCGCGCATAACCGTCGGCCATGAAGCCGGCGCCCTGTTCGTGGCGCGGGGTGACGTGACGGATGCTGGAACGGGCCAGGCCGCGGTACAGCTCCACGGTGTGTACGCCGGGAATGCCAAACACTTGGTCCACGCCGTAGCCTTCCAGGAGGTTGACCAATACTTCGCCGCAGGTCGCCATACAGATCGCTCTTATTGTTGAGGTAAGGCGTTATTGGACCGGCTGGCCCGTAGCGGCAACAATCGATAAAAAGTCATACTAGCCATGTCCTCACGTCATGGCTTGCCCCCCTATGAAACGCCTCCCGCCACTGCCCGCGCTGCACACGTTCTGGGTCACGGCCCAGTGCTGCAACTTCACGCGCGCTGCCGAGCAGTTGCACATCACCCAGGGCGCGGTGAGCCGGCAGATTGCAGGGCTGGAAAGTCATTTGGGCTATGCGCTGTTCCAACGCCAGGCGCGGGGTCTGAGCCTGACCGACGCAGGCCGCGAATGGTCACTGCGCGCACAGCAGGTGTTTGGCCTGCTTGGCGAAGCGGTGGAGCAGATCGGCAGTCGCCGCCAGACCTTGCAACTCAAGGCGTCCACTTGTGTGATGCGCTGGCTGCTGCCGCGCCTGATGCAGTGGCAGAAGGAACGCCCGGACGTGCCGGTTGAACTCACCACCACCGTGGCCTACACCGTGGACTTTCGCCGCGAGCAATTCGACGCGGCGGTGATCTATGCACCCATCGCCGAGCAATCGAGCGCGGCGCGGCATCTGTTCGACGAACAGCTCACGCCGGTCTGTGCACCGGCACTGCTTGCGGGCTTGCACACACCGCAAGATTTGCAACAACAGGTCTTGCTGCACCCCACGCGGGATGAGCGGGATTGGGCATTGTGGCTCAAGGCGGCGCAGACGCGACTGGGCAATTTGAGCCAGGGGCATCATTTTGAAACGCTGGATCTGGCGATGACGGTGGCGTCCCAGGGTTCCGGCGTGGCGATTGGCGACAGTGCGTTGATTGGCGAGGATTTGAAGGCGGGGCGGTTGGTGATGCCGTTTGAGTTAAGGGTGCCGACGGGGATGGGGTATTACTTGGTGTATCCACCGGGGGCCGAGCCTTCGGCGGGTCTGGAAGCCTTGATGGATTGGTTGGTGAGTCAGGCACAGTCCCCAAGACACTGAGGATCCAAATGTGGGAGCGTCGAACCGCCGCTCCCACAGTTTTTAACCGCGCGGTGTCAGTAGCCGACGGTGAAACGTTGGCGCGAGTGCTTGGGTGTTTCCACTTCGTCGATCAAGGCGATGGCGTAGTCAGCAAAGCTGATCCAGCTGCGGCCTTCACTGCTCACCAGCAGATCATCCAGGCCCACACGGAATGTGCCGGTGNAGACACTGAGGATCCAAATGTGGGAGCGTCGAACCGCCGCTCCCACAGTTTTTAACCGCGCGGTGTCAGTAGCCGACGGTGAAACGTTGGCGCGAGTGCTTGGGTGTTTCCACTTCGTCGATCAAGGCGATGGCGTAGTCAGCAAAGCTGATCCAGCTGCGGCCTTCACTGCTCACCAGCAGATCATCCAGGCCCACACGGAATGTGCCGGTGCGCTCGGTTTCGACGAATTCGGCCGATGGCGACAGGAAGGTCCAATCCAGCTCTTTTTCCTGACGCAGCGTGTCGAGAAACGCAGCCCCTGCGCTGGCTTCGGCTTTGTACTCAGCCGGGAAACCTTCGCTGTCGATCACCCGACCGCCACCCGGCAGCAGCAGTGAACCGGCACCGCCCACCACCAGCAGGCGTTTCGCCCCGGCTTTCTTCACCGGCCCGATCACGGCGCTGGCGGGCAGGGTGGCGAATTGCGCCGCGCTGATCACCACGTCGCTACCACTCACCGCCTGTTCCAGGGCGTTGGCATCCAGGGCGTCGACTTGTTTGACGGTGACGCCAGGGCGCACGGCCAGCTTGTCGGTATTGCGTGCGATGGCGGTGACGGTGTGACCACGACGCAGCGCTTCTTCCAGCAGTTGGCTACCGGCACGGCCAGTGGCACCAATGATTGCAATCTTGCTCATGACGTTCTCCAGTACGTTAGGGTTTGAAACGGTTCACCACTTCATTTCGCCCTTGGCGACTTTGGCGCTCAGTTCCAGCGAGCTTTCGTCGGCGAGGGTGGGGTAACGCTTTTTCATGGCCGCGATCAGGGCGGTGGAATCCTTGGCCTTGGCGGTCTCGGCGTCGAAGGCCTTGATGTAGTCGGCGGTAAAGGACACGGATTTCAGGGATGGCGTGCCCAGGTAGTGGCCAGGCACCACGGTGCGCGGCTTCAGTTGTTCAATGCGTTGCAGGGTGGCGAGCCAATCCTTGTGGGACTGCGCGCTCTGGGTATCGGCCATCCACAGGTGGATGTTTTCGGAGACGACTACGCCACCGACCACGGCCTTGATCGACGGGATCCACACAAAGCTGCGATCCGGCTGTGGGCCGTCCAGGCCGATCACCTCCAGTTGCTGGCCTTCCAGGCTCAAGCTATGGCCTTCGAGGACCTGCGGCACGATAGTTTTGGCCGGCTTGTCAGCACCCATTTTCGGGCCCCAGAACTCAAGCTTGCCGGCGACGGTGGCCTTGATGTGGTCGACCACCGGTTGTGGCGCCAGCACCTTGGCGTCGGGGAAGGCGGTGGTGAGGGTGTCGAGGCCGAAGTAATAGTCCGGGTCGCCATGGCTGATGTAGATGGTGGTCAGGTGTTTGCCGCTGGCACGGATCTTCTGCACCAATTGTTCGGCCTGGCCTTTGCCGAATTGGGCGTCGACCAGGATCGCGTCCTTGGCGCCGCTGACCAGCACCGAGCTGACCGGGAAGATCGCGGCTTCGCCTGGGTTGTAGACATCCAGCTTGAGGTCGGCCGCGGCCGCATGGGCGGCGAAGGCCAGGGCGGCCGCGGCCAGGGTCAAGCGCTTGAAGGTTGAGAACATCGGGCAGCTCCAGCATCGGTAAAGGATGCACAGAGCTTAGTTGCACAAAACCAGACTAAAAATGCGATGCTGGGACATAGTTTGTTTCTGAAAGTGGACAGATCATGGATCGTCTTCAAGCAATGCGCGTGTTTGTCACGGTGGTGGACCTGGGCAGCCAGTCCGCTGCCGCCGATCATCTGGACCTGTCGCGCCCGGTGGTGTCGCGTTACCTGGCGGAGCTGGAAGACTGGGTGGGGGCGCGTTTGCTGCACCGCACCACGCGCAAGCTCAGCCTGACGGCGGCGGGCAGTGAAACCCTGCCACGCTGTCGGCAATTGCTGGAATTGTGTGGCGACATGCAAGCCGCCGTCAGCGAGCCCGATGACGCGCCTCGTGGTTTGCTGCGCCTGAGCGTCAGCACCTCGTTCGGCCAAGCGCAACTGGCCCAGGCCATTGCCGAGTACGTCAAGCGCTACCCGCTGGTGACGGTCGACCTGCAGATGCTTGATCGCACGGTGAACCTGGTGGATGAGCGCATCGACCTGGCTATCCGCACCAGCAGCGACCTGGACCCCAATCTCATTGCCAGACGCCTGACGGTGTGCCGCTCGGTGGTGTGTGCTTCGCCGGCTTATCTTTTGGAGCATCCGTCCCCTCGGAAAGTCGAGGATCTGGCCGGGCACAATTGCCTCACCCATTCCTATTTCGGCAAAAGCCTGTGGCATTTCGAGGAGCGTGGGGAGCCTGTCTCGGTGCCGATCAACGGCAATATCACCTCCAACGAGGCCAGCACGTTGTTACGCGTAACGTTGGCCGGTGCAGGGGTGTCGATGTTGCCCACTTACCAGGCCGGCGATTACATCCGGCGCGGCGAACTGGTGCGCCTGCTGCCCGACGCCGAGCCGCGGCAGATGAACATCTACGCGGTGTACGCCTCGCGCAAGCACATGCCGTCGGCGTTGCGCAGTCTGTTGGATTTCCTGGTGCTGCGGTTCCCGGAGGAGCCGTCGTGGGATGTCGGTCTTTAGGCCGGGATCAACCTGTTGAATGTCGTCCGATAATGGCAACTTGGCCGGGTTGACCTATGCTTTAGACAGCACCCTGTAGATCCGCAGAGGTCTGTGCCATGAGCATTAAAACCAGAAAGTACCTGATGATTTTCAGCCTGTGCGCCATTGCCAGCGCACTCTACGGGACCGCCGCCTACCGCGTGGAGCAAACCCGTATGCAGCCGACCTTTGCGATCAGCTGCCATCAGGATCAATGTGTTCCCCACACCGGTAGTTTCAGCGCGCTCAGGTAGCCGGTTGTTCGGCCTTCAACTGCTCGCGAAACGCCTTGGGTGAGAACCCGACCCGTCGGCGAAACAGTCGAGAGAAGTTGGTAGGGTCGGAAAAACCCAACACCTCCGACATCTCATTGATGGTCATGCTGGTGTAAGTCAGCAGGCGCTTGGCTTCCAGCAATTGGCGGTCATGCATGATCTGTAGCGCAGGTTGCCCACCCAACTCCCGACACGTCCCGTTCAGGTGTGAGACCGAGATGCCCAGCTTGTGGGCAAGATCCTCGATCTTCGGGTGTTCGCGGTAATGCTGCTCGACCAACTGGGTAAAGCGCCGAAAGTATTCACGCCCCCGTGGCGCGCGAGGGTGACGGCGCTGGATGGCCTGGCGGCTGATCCACACCAGCAAGACGCTGACCAACGCGTGCAGCATCATGTCCCGTGCCGGTTGTTCATCGGCGTATTCTTCCTGCAAGCGCGCGAACTGGCTGTTCAGGTAATCACTGTCTTTGCCCGCCGGGTAACTGCCGAGTGTCTGCAAACCGTCCACCGTTGTACCCAGTTGGGTTTGCAGGTGGCTGACCAACGGCGCCGATAGCGTCACCACGTAACCTTCGACGTCCTCGGGAAAGCGGAACCCATGCACGCACAAGGGTGGCAGTACTTGCAGGGTCGCTTCGTTCAGCGTGGTGCGCTGGCCTTCGATCTCCAACTGTGCCTGACCTTTGTGCACGTACAGCAACTGGCACAGATCCGCGTGCCGGTGGGGTTGGATTTCCCACTGGTATTCCCGACTGCGCCGGGAAATGGTTTCGCAGTGCAACAAATCGGGGGTGGGCCATTGCTGGTGTTCCCCGTAAAGCTTGAAGACCGGAATTGCGGTTTTGGTCATGGTTTCAACCCGATACTCGAAAGAGTGGTGCGGTAATCGCCCCGATTGGCAAAAAGCGCAGGCTTTGGCTCAGTTTTCACCTTCTTATGCCGCTCACTCAAGTGAAAAATGTCAGCAACAAGATCAATGACAACTCTTTCACCCGATCCGTTCGAGTGGAAATTGCGGACCATAAAAATAATGAAAACGCTGAAAACCCAAGTCGCTATTATCGGCGCCGGTCCTTCTGGACTGCTGCTTGGTCAACTGCTGCATCAGGCAGGGATCGAGACCCTTATCCTAGAGCGTCAGAGCGCCGATTACGTGCAGGGCCGCATCCGTGCCGGGGTGCTGGAACAAGGCATGGTCGACCTGCTGAGGCAGGCGGGTGTCAGTCAGCGAATGGACAGCGAAGGCCTGGTGCATGATGGTTTCGAGTTGGCGCTGAACGGTCAACTCACCCATATCGACCTCAAGGGCCTGACAGGCGGTCAATCGGTGATGATCTACGGACAGACCGAAGTCACCCGCGACCTGATGGCCGCCCGTGCCGCCGCCGGTGCCACCACCCTGTATGAAGCGCGCAATGTGCAGCCTCACGATCTCAAAAGTGATCGACCCTGGCTGACCTTTGAACATCAGGGCGAATCCTTTCGCCTGGAGTGCGATTACATCGCCGGTTGCGACGGTTATCACGGTATTGCACGCCAATCGATTCCGGCTGAATCGCTCAAGGTCTTCGAGCGGGTCTACCCCTTTGGTTGGCTGGGCATCCTCGCCGATACGCCGCCGGTACACGCTGAATTGGTGTACGCCAAGCACGCGCGCGGCTTTGCGCTGTGCAGCATGCGTTCGCCGACGCGCAGCCGTTACTACCTGCAGGTGCCGGTGGAGGAACCGATTGACGAATGGTCCGATGCACGCTTCTGGGACGAACTGAAAACCCGCCTGCCCAGCCACCTCGCCGATCAGTTGGTGACCGGCCCGTCGATTGAAAAAAGCATCGCACCGCTGCGCAGTTTTGTGGTGGAGCCCATGCAGTACGGGCGCCTGTTCCTGCTCGGCGATGCGGCGCATATCGTGCCGCCCACCGGCGCCAAGGGCTTGAACCTGGCGGCCAGTGATGTGAGCACTCTGTACCGGATCTTGCTCAAGGTTTACGGCGAAGGGCGGGTGGATCTGCTGGAGCGCTATTCCGCCATTTGCCTGCGGCGGGTGTGGAAGGCCGAGCGGTTTTCCTGGTGGATGACCTCGATGTTGCATCAGTTTCCCGAGGCCGACGGTTTCAGCCAGCGCATCGCCGAGAGTGAGCTTGAGTACTTCATCCACTCCGAGGCGGGGCGCAAGACCATCGCAGAAAATTACGTCGGACTTCCATACGAAGCTATCGAATAGCCTGCTATCGTATTGAGCATTCCCGTGGGCCGCCTTTTCCCGCGGGCCCTGCTCGAAGGTCCTGCCGTGACGCACCTCAATCAGCCTGTTCCGCCACTGCCCGCTGTGCGCAGCATTCTCGCCTCACTGATGATGGCGATCTTCCTGGGGGCGTTGGACCAGACCATTGTCGCCGTGTCCATGCCTGCGATCTCCGCCCAGTTCCATGACGTCAACCTGCTGGCCTGGGTCATCTCCGGCTACATGGTGGCGATGACCGTGGCGGTGCCGATCTACGGCAAGCTCGGTGACCTGTACGGGCGGCGGCCGATGATGCTGATCGGCATGGGCCTGTTCACCCTGGCCTCGCTGTTCTGCGGCATGGCGCAAAGCATGGAGCAACTGGTGCTGGCGCGGATCCTCCAGGGTATCGGCGCTGGCGGCATGATTTCGGTGAGCCAGGCGATCATCGGCGACATCATCCCGCCCCGTGAACGTGGCCGCTACCAGGGCTATTTCAGCAGCATGTACGCGGTGGCCAGCGTGGCCGGGCCGGTACTGGGCGGCTACATGACCGAGTACCTGTCGTGGCGCTGGGTGTTCCTGATCAACCTGCCCCTGGGCGCCGGCGCCTGGTATGTGGCTCATCGCACGCTAGTGGGTTTGCCGGTGCCGCAGCGCAAGCCGATCATCGATTACCTCGGCACTGTGCTGATGATCATTGGCCTGACGGCCTTGTTGCTGGGCATCACCGAAATTGGCCAGGGTCATCATTGGCGCGATGATCAGGTGCTGGGGCTGCTTGCCTGTGCGTTGGTGGCGTTGACGGTGTTTGTCTGGCACGAGCGCCGGGCGCGGGAGCCGTTGTTGCCGATGCATTTGTTTGCCAACCGCAGTGCGGTGTTGTGCTGGTGCACGATCTTTTTCACCAGCTTCCAGGCGATTTCCCTGACGGTGCTGATGCCGCTGCGTTATCAGACGGTGACCGGTTCCGGCGCGGACAGCGCGGCGCTGCACTTGCTGCCATTGGCCATGGGCTTGCCGATGGGGGCTTATTTTGCCGGGCGCATGACCTCAGTGACCGGGCGCTATAAGCCGATGATCCTCAGCGGCGCGCTATTGAGCCCCTTCGCCATTCTCGGCATGGCCCTGAGCGCGCCGCAGGCGGTGGGGCTGACGGCCTTGTTCATGCTGCTGTGCGGCATTGCGGCCGGCATGCAATTCCCGACGTCCCTGGTGGGCACGCAAAACTCGGTGGAGCAGCGCGATATCGGCGTCGCCACCAGCACCACCAACCTGTTCCGTTCCCTGGGCGGGGCGGTGGGGGTGGCGTGCATGTCGGCACTGTTGCTGGCGCTGTTGCAGGACTCCAGCTTCGCCCACCTGGCCAGCGGCGCGCTGGTGGCCGAAGGCAGTTCCGGCAACGTGCTGCTCGACGGCCTCAACGCCGCCCCCGGCCCGGCGCAGGATGCCCTGCGCGGGGAGTTGGCGGTGACGTTCCGGCATTTGTTGATGGTCAGTGCGGCGGTGTCACTGCTGGGGCTGGCGGCGGCGATTGCGATGCCCAATCGGGTGCTGCGTGGCCGTGAAGACAAAGCACGCTAACCCTGTAGGAGTTGGCTTGCCAGCGATGACGGTGGGTCAGTCAATATATGGGTTACTGATACAACGCCATCGCCGGCAAGCCAGCTCCTACAGGGGGAATGCATTTCAATTTTGATCAGGGGCTGTAATAACCCACCGCCACCATGAAATGCCCAGCCTTGCGCACATACGCATGCTTGTTCTCGATCTTGTCGGTCACCGGGTTTTTCCAGCGGTATTTGTATTCGCCCTGGTCCTGCTCGGCCATCAACTTGAGGATCGGCTCACCCACCGGCTTGCCGTCCGGGTCCTTGATCTTGCTGAAATCGGTGTTGACCAGGCGCAGGTTGGTGCCGTGGGCTACATAGCGCTGGGTATCGAGGTCAACCACGAACACATAAAGGTCATCCTGCAGGAAACCACCCTGCAATGAGTTGATGGCCTTGAGTGTGCCGGTTTCATCCTTGAGCAAGGCGGTTGCCGCCTTGTTGCGCAGGGCCCGGGCCTGTTCCGGCGTGGCCCGTGGCAGGTAATAACCCACCGCGAGGATGCGTTCGCCCACACGCTGATAAAACACGTGCTTGTGTTCGACCTTGCCATCGTTCCAGTTCTGCCAGCGATAGTCGGCCTGCTGGATGCCCTGGCTTTCCGGCACCTTGAGCGCATCTTTGAAGGACTGGCGCAAATCCGGCCCGAGGACTTCGGACACGTCACGGCCGATCAAGGCGGAGGATGGACCACCGCTGGCCAGCAGCATGCCCTTCGTGTCGACCACAAACACATAGCGATCGTGGTCGACGAATTCGCCCTGTCGACTGAAGGCGGCAAACGCCTTGTCGCCGTTGCTCTGGTAGTAGACCAAGGCTTTTTCCAGCAGCGCCTTGGCCGCCTTGGCGTCTTCATCCTGAGTCGTTTCAGCGTGCACCTGGCTGAAACACAACAGCAGCAGCCAGGTGAGTTGGAACACTACCTTCATTACCCGTCCCTCGTTCTTGTTGATGTGACAAGAGCGTAGACGGTCACGGGCGACTCAGAAGGGTTTGGTCGGCAGGTACTTGCCGTCCAGGGTGATCACCGCGCGGGAGCCGCCGTCCGGGTCCTCGACCTTCTTGATGTCCAGCTTGAAGTTGATTGCACTGATGATGCCGTCGCCGAACTGCTCATGGACCAGCGCCTTGAGGGTGGTGCCATAGACTTGAAGCATTTCGTAGAAGCGGTACATCGTCGGGTCGGTTGGCACGCCGCCGGGGAAGCTGCCGCGCAGGGGCACGCTTTGCAGCAGGCGGCTGGCGTCCTGGTCCAGGCCGAGCTTGTCGCAGACCACGTCCGCAGCGTCCTTGGGCAGCGGATGCTGGCCGAGCAGGGCGGCGGTGACGAACGCCAAGCTGAGCCCGGTGCCGTCGGTGAGGTCTTGCCAGGACAGGTTCTTGCGTGCCTTGAGGTCGATAACGGTGTCGGCCAGGGCCAGGCGTGGGGTTTGTGAGAAGTTGGATTGCAACATGGTGTTGTCCTCTTGGTTGAAATGGGGTCAGGCAGCGTGGATCTGATTGAGCAGCGACACGAAACGCCCGCTGCGGCTGTCCAGGGCGTCGATGGCGCCGGTTTCGATGTCGTACACCCAGCCGTGCAACGTCAGTCGGCCTTGTTCCAGGGCCAGGGCGACGCAGGGGTGGGTCTTGAGATTGGCCAACTGGGCGATCACGTTTTCGCGCACCAAGTCGCTCAAGCGGGCGGCATCGGATGTGTGCTGGCGTGCGGCGTTAATCACCTTGGCCGACTCTGCATGGCGCAACCAATTGGCCACGGCGGGCAGGTGGTCCAGGCATTTGCAGGTGGAGATGGCAGTCATCGCCCCGCAGTCGGAATGGCCGCAGATCACAATGTCACTGACCCCCAGCACCGCCACCGCATATTCGACGGTGGCCGATACACCGCCCGGCTCCGGGCCGTAGGACGGCACGATGTTGCCGGCGTTGCGGATTACGAACAGGTCTCCCGGTTCTTGCTGGGTCAGTAGCTCGGGGACTACACGGCTGTCGGAACAGGACACAAACAGTGTGCCCGGGGTTTGCGTGGTCGCCAGGTGTTTGAACAGGTCGCTGCGTTGGGCAAAGGCTTCGGCCTGGAATTTGCGGAAGCCGTCGATGAGATGTTGCATGGGAGGTTCTCCTTGCGTCGCTGATGGGGCAAGGATGGAAGTTTTCAGCTATAGCGTCCAAGACCGGCTTATTATGGTTTCCATTGGTCATGCCTATAGTTGGGGGCTTCGATGCTGCTGCGCCATATCCGTTACCTGCTGGCGGTGGCTGAACACCGCAATTTCACCCGCGCCGCCGAGGCGCTGCATGTGTCGCAGCCGACCTTGTCGCAGCAGATCAAGCAGTTGGAGGACACCTTGGGTGCACCGCTGCTGGACCGCTCCGGGCGCAGCGTCAGCCTGACCGACGCCGGCGAGGCCTATGTGCGCTTTGCACGGCTGGCCTTGCAGGACTTGCAGGCTGGCACCCGCGCCATGCATGACGTGCAGGACTTGAGCCGGGGCAACCTGCGCCTGGCCATGACACCGACTTTTACCGCCTACCTGATCGGGCCGTTGCTGGCGCAGTTCAACCAGCGGTATCCGGGGATTACGGTGAGCATCGAGGAGCTGACCCAGGACCGCATGGAAGCCGCCTTGGCGGAAGACGCGCTGGACATCGGCATAGGTTTTACCGGCGAGCATCTGCCGGATATCGAGTGCGAAGGGCTGTTTGTTGAAACGCTGAGTGTGGTGGTCGGCGCCAATCATCCGGGAGTGGACAGTCGGCAGTGGCTGGCGCAACCCCTAGTGTTGTTGAACACCGGCTTTGCGACCCGCCGCTACATCGACGATTACTGCCGTGCCCAGGGCATAAGCCCTTTGATTGCTATGGAGGCCAACTCCATCAGTGCAATCATTGAAATCGTGCGCACCACGGCACTGGCGACCATCCTGCCCAGTGCAATCGCCGAGGCCCAGCCAGGTTTGAACGCAGTGGCAATCAGCCCTGCATTGCCGCAACGCACCGCGGCACTGCTGAGCCGCAAGGGCGCCTATCGCAGTGCCGCGTGTCGCGCCTTCGTGTCGTTGATCAAGGCGCGGCCAGCCACTGGCTGACGATAGCGTCATAGGCTCCCGTGGCCTGGCTCAGGTGCAGCCATTGATCGACGTAGCTTTTCCAGGCCACATCATCACGGGGTAACAGGAAGGCTTTTTCGCTGTACTGCATCTGCCGCTCGGGGTTCACCGCACACAGCCCCGGCTTGAGCTTCTGCTGGTAACGCGCTTCGCTGGCGTCGGTGATCATCACATCGGCCTTGCCTGCCAGCAGTTCATCGAAGATGGTCACGTTGTCGTGCAGGCGGATCTGCGCCTGGCCCAAGTGGGCACGGGCGAATACTTCGTTGGTGCCGCCGGCCGGTTCGATGACGCGTACCTGGGGCTGGTTGATCTGTTCGACGGTCTGGTAGCGCTGCACATCGGCACAGCGCACCAACGGGATTTTGCCGTCGACGCCCAGGGATTGGCTGAAGAAGGCTTTTTTCTGGCGCTCCAGCGACACCGAAATCCCGCCCACGGCAATGTCACAGCGCTGGGCCAGGAAGTCCGGCATCAGGGTTTTCCAGGTGGTGGGCACCCATTGGATCTTTGCGTTGAGGCTCTTGGCCAGGGACTCGGCCATGGCGATGTCGATGCCTTCATAGCTGCCGTCGGCGCGCAGCGAGGTGTAGGGCTTGTAGTCGCCGGTGGTGCAAACGGTCAGCGTGCCGCGCTGGAGCACTTGGTCGAGGTGCGAAGGCGCGGTGTCGGCCAGGGCGCTGGTGGCCAGACTTGCCAGTACACAGAGGGCGAAAGGAGCTTTCATGCGGTCGAGTCCTTGGGGCATGGGCGTGGGCGCTCATTATTTCCAGCACCGGGCCAGGTAGCAAGGCGCGGCGAATGTTTAGCCAAGTCGCAACCAAACTCCGTCAACCCTGAATTTAATCACCTGTGCAGGCGTGTGACGCTGGCGGTTACCTCTAGCACTGTGATCCCCGCATGGACGGCTCCTCCGACACCCACCCCGCGATACTGCCGTCCGATCTCGCGTTCTGGGCACTGTTTCACTGCCGACACGCACGCCCACCAGATAGCGCATTCCTACGTTGATCCATCCCCTGGATGGCGTGCACCTGCGCGCCTGCCTGACCCACACGTATGAGAATGCCCATGAGTGTCTTTGCCTGCCTGCACGAAGCCCAGTCCTTCCTCGAACAAAACCCGGACATCGAGATGTTCGAGCTGTTTATCCTCGACAACAACGGCGTGCCACGCGGCAAGTTGCTGCACCGCGATGAGTTGCTGGCGGTGTATGAAAGCGGCCGGCCGTTGCCCAGTACCATTCTTGGCCTGACCATCAATGGCGACGACGTGGAAAACTCCGGGCTGGTGTGGGAGGTGGGTGATATTGATTGCCGCGCCTATCCGATCAGCGGCAGTTTGCAGCGCATGCCGTGGCGCCTGATTCCGACGGCAGCCGTGCAAGTCAGCATGCACCCCACCGAAGGCCTGCCCGCGACCGTCGCCGATCCCCGGCATTTGCTGGCCAAGGTGATCGATGGACTCAAGGCCGACGGTTATTACCCAGTGATGGCGGCGGAACTGGAGTTCTACCTGCTCGACCAGAAACCCGACAGCAACGGCCGCCCGCAACCGGCGCGGGATGTGGACGGCGGGCGCCCGCGCTCGACTCAGGTCTACGGCCTGCGCGAGCTGGAGCAGATCGAACCCTTCCTTGCTGACCTTTACAGCGCCTGCAAACTGCAAGGCATCCCGGCGCGCACGGCAATCTCCGAATACGCCCCAGGCCAGGTGGAAATCACCTTGGAGCATCGCGCCGACGCCCTGCAAGCGATGGACGAAGCGGTGCGTTACAAACGCTTGGTCAAAGGTGTGGCGCATAAGCACGGGATGACGGCTTGCTTCATGGCCAAGCCGTTCGACGACCTGGCCGGCACCGGCATGCACATGCACGTGAGCCTGGCGGATGCCGAGGGCAATAACCTGTTCGCCAGCGAAGCCACCGACGGCACGCCGCTGTTGCGCCAGGCGGTGGGCGGCATGCTCAGCACCTTGCTCGATTCCTTGCTGATGTTCTGCCCCAATGCCAATTCCTACCGCCGCTTTCAGACCAACAGCTACGCGCCTCTGGCCGCCACTTGGGGCGTGGACAACCGCACCGTCAGCCTGCGCGTGCCGGGCGGGCCAGCGAGTTCTCGACATATCGAGCATCGAATCTGCGGTGCCGACGCCAACCCCTACCTGGCCGCCGCCGCGATTCTGGCCGGCATCCATCGCGGCATCCGTGAGCAGCGTGACCCCGGCGCCCCGGTAGAAGGCAATGGCTACGCCCAGGCCAAGGAGTTGCTGCCTACCGACTGGTTGACCACGCTACGTGCCCTGGAAGGTTCGAGCTGGGCGCGGGACGCGTTCGGTAGTGGATTCCTCGACGTGTACCTGGCGGTCAAGCGCGCCGAATATCGCCAGTTCATGGGCGAAGTGGGCGAGCAGGATTGGCGCTGGTATCTGCATCAGGCGTGAACAGGCTTCGGTGGTGAACGTTTCGACCTTTTTTTGACATTGCACTGGTTAAGCTGCGAATCAAGGTCGTTCACTGCCGTTCCACCCACATGAGCCCGCGATGTCGCCACAACCACCATCCTCCATCGAGATTGAATACGCCGAGCGCTGTGACCGTGAGCACGCCAGGGTCTGCGGCGATACACGGCCGCCAGGGCTGCGGCAGCGACTGGCGTCGTGGCGCGACGAGCGGATGGTTCGCCAGGCGCTTAAAGTCGCCGGTGAACCTGGGTTGGTGTTGGACCTGGCCTGTGGCTCGGGGCGTTTCTGGCCTGTGCTGGCCGAACACGTCAACCGGGTGATCCTGGCGTCGGACAACTCCCAGGACATGCTCGACCATGCCCGCACCCATCACCCGGCGTCCTTGCTCAAACGCGTCAAGACCTTCCAGGGCTCGGCGTTCTCCATCAGCTTGTCGGCGAATGCGGTGGATTGCATTTTCTGCCTGGAATTGTTTCGCCATGTGCCCAGCAGTGAAGGGCGCTTGGCCCTACTGCGCGAGTTCCACCGGGTCAGCCGCGATACGGTGATTGTCTCGGTCAACTCCCGTACCTGCGTCGATGATGAGTTCCGCCAGGCGGGCTTCAAGGTCCTGCATCATCAAGAATTCATGCCCGGCTCAAGCCTGTGGCGGGTCTACGTGCTGCGTAAGAGAGGATAAGTCCCGCCTGTCGGACTATTCTTCAACTCCTGTCTGAGTTTTCATGGTTGCCTGTGCACTGCGGATGCTCGCTAGCCCCTTTCGCGATATATACTGCGCGCCATTCTTCAAGGGAGAGCCGTGTGGCCATCGATATTCACTGGATCTGCGACAACGATAGCCTCGGCCAGCATTGCGCCGAATGGCAGCAGTTGCCATTCGTCGCCCTCGACACCGAATTCATGCGGGTCGACACCTTTTATCCCATTGCCGGGCTGATCCAGATTGGTGATGGCGTGCGCGCTTACCTGATCGATCCCCTGACCATCGACAACTGGCAACCCTTGGCCGCCTTGCTGGAAAACCCGGCGGTGATCAAGGTGGTGCACGCCTGCAGCGAAGACCTGGAAGTGTTGCTGCGCTTGACCGGCAGCCTGCCAGTCCCGCTGTTCGACACCCAGTTGGCCGCCGCTTACCTGAACCTCGGTTTCTCCATGGGCTATTCGCGCCTGGTGCAAGCCGTGCTGGATATCGAGCTGCCCAAGGGCGAGACCCGTTCGGACTGGCTGCAGCGGCCCTTGTCCGAGACGCAAGTCAGCTACGCCGCCGAAGACGCGGTGCACCTGGCCGAGGTTTACACCCGCCTGCGTCCGCAGCTGTCGGACGACAAGTACGCCTGGGTGCTGGAGGACGGCGCGGAGTTGGTCGCCAACCTGCGCCGCGAAGTCGACCCCTACGAGGTGTACCGCGACGCCAAGCTGGCCTGGAAGCTGTCCCGCGCCCAACTCGCCGTACTGCGTGAACTGTGCGCCTGGCGCGAGCAGCAGGCCCGCGCCCGTGACCTGCCGCGCAACCGCATCATTCGCGAACACTCGTTATGGCCCCTGGCCAAATCCCAGCCGGATAACCTCGCCGCCCTGGGCAAGATCGAAGACATGCACCCGCGCACCGTGCGTCAGGACGGCCAGTTCCTGCTGGACCTGATCAAGCGTGCCGGCAGCGTGCCGATGGACCAATGGCCGCCTGCCGTTGCCGAACCGTTGCCGGTGGATGCCGCCGCGCTGATCAAGCAACTGCGCGCCCTTGGCCAGGCGCAAGCCGAACGCCTGGAGATGGCGCCGGAACTGATGCTGCGCAAGAAAACCCTCGAAGCCCTGGTCAAAAGTGGCTACCCCGATGGGCCTTATAAATTGCCAGACTCGCTGCGTGGCTGGCGCCGCGAGTTGATGGGCCAGGCGCTGCTCGACAGCCTGGCTACCGCCGGAGAACAGCCTTGAAACGTATTTGCTCCATTTACCGCAGCACCAAACGCGCCGGCATGTACCTTTACGTACTCAAAAGTGATGAGCTGAAACGTGTGCCCGAAGGTTTGCTCGCGGTGTTCGGCCAGCCGCTGCTCGCGTTCAACCTGGTGCTGACGCCTGAACGCAAACTGCAACAGGAAGACATCGTGCAGGTGCTGGAAAACCTCGACAAACAGGGTTACCACCTGCAAATGCCGCCGCCCGAGGACGAGTACATCGAGCACTTGCCCGAAGAACTGCTGCGCCGCAACGACCCGATGTGATCGACCGGTGCTCTATCCTGGGCACTTGCTTCAATGGAATCGTATAAGTGGGCGGTGGCCGTAAGGATGCGGGCAGCCGTCCGTACTGTTTTTGAAAGGTTTTATGCATGCGTGTTCTGATTGCTGAACAGGATCACCCGCTCTACGCCCAATTGCTGGGCGAAGCGGCACCGGACCTTGAAGTGCTGACCAGCGGCGACTCGGCAGAACTGTCGCGCCTGGCCGCCGATTGCCCGGTCTGGCTGGGCCAGCCGGACCTGCTGGCGACGCTGCTGCGCCAAGGCCATCACCCGCAATGGCTGCAATCGACCTGGGCCGGCATTACCCCGTTGCTGGCTGAAGGCTTGCCCCGAGACTATCGCCTGACCCGTGCGGTGGGCATTTATGGCCAGGTCATGGCCGAATTTGTCCTCACCTATATGCTCGGCCACGAACGTGAGGTATTGGCACGTCTGGTCAGCCAGGTCGAGCGCAAATGGGACAATCGCATGGGCCAGAGCCTGGCGGGGCGCAAGGTGCTGATCGTCGGCACCGGCGATATCGGCCAGAGCGTTGCCGAGTTCCTGGTGCCGTTCGGCGTGAAGCTGTACGGCATCGCCAGCAACGCTCGAGAGCAGGCGCCGTTTGTCGAAGTGGCCGGGCTTGACGCCCTGGGCCGTCTGGTGGGCGAGGTCGACTACGTGATCAACCTGCTGCCCAACACGCCGAGCACCCATGACCTGTACGACGCTGCGCTGTTCAAGCAATTCAAGCCGACCGGGTTGTTTATCAACGTCGGGCGCGGAGTGGCGGTGGTGGATGCGGACTTGGTCGAGGCCCTGAAAGAAGGGCACCTGGCCGGTGCGGTGATTGACGTGTGCCGCCAGGAACCGCTGCCGCAACGTCATCCGTTCTGGACCGCGTGGGGCCTGTTGCTGACCGGGCACAGTTCGGCACCGACGTCACCAGCATTGATGGTGGAGTTGTTCGTGCAAAATGTGCGGGCGTATCAGGCCAAGCAAGCATTGCGTGGAACCGTGGATTTCGAGCGCGGTTACTGATAGCAGAGGAGCCGGCATGCCGGCTCCTCTTGGCATTACAGGCTGAAGTCACCTTCCGATACCAACTCGCTCAACGGCCGGCGTGGGCTCGGCGTTTCGCGACCTTGCAGGTACTCCGGCAAGTTCGACTTGTCCCCCAATTTGCCAATCGCGACGGCGGCATGCAGTGCATAACCTTCCGGGATTTTCAGCTCTTTGCGGGTCAGGTCCTGATCGAAACCGGCCATGCCGTGGGTGTGCCAGCCGCTGAGGCTGGCTTGCAGCGCCAGGTGGCCCCAGGCCGAGCCGGTGTCAAAAGTGTGCCACAGGGCGGGGGTTTCTTCGTTGGCGCCGGGGGCGGTGAAGTCGGTTTTCGAAGCGATGATCACCAGGGCCGACGCGTGTTGCGCCCAGCCACGGTTGAATTCATTCAGCAAGCCCAGGAAACGCTCCCAGTCCGGCGTGTCGCGGCGCGCGTAGAGAAAGCGCCAAGGCTGCGAGTTGTAGGCGGACGGCGCCCAGCGCGCGGCTTCGAAGAAACTCAGCAGGGTCTCCTTGGAGATGCTCTCGCCGGTGAAGGCGCGGGGCGACCAGCGGTCGGTGAACTGGGTGTGGATCGGATAGTCGGCAACACGTGTCATGGAGCAGTTCCTGATCGTCAATTCGGCGCTCAAAGCTACTGCGCGGCCACTAGACTGACAAGTGTTGTAACACCGCCAGTCGTAAGCGCTTGGCCCCAGGGGCCTTGGGCACTAGACTGGCGGCCTTTTCACCTACCGATACTGATGTAGAGCCATGGCCGCCAAAGTCGAACCTTTCTGGATACGCAAAACCCTTGAGCACCTCGACCAGGAGGAGTGGGAGTCGTTGTGCGACGGCTGTGGCCTGTGCTGCCTGCAAAAGCTAGAGGACGAAGACGACAACAGCGTCTATTACACGCGGATCGCCTGCAAACTGCTCGACCTGAAAACCTGCCAGTGCACCGACTACCCGAACCGTCGCGCGTCAGTGCCGGATTGTATCCAGCTCACGCCGGGCCAAGCCGACCAGTTCAAATGGTTGCCGCCCACCTGCGGCTATCGCCTGGTCAGCGAACGCAAGGACCTGCCGCTGTGGCACCACTTGGTCTGCGGCGACCGCGATGCCGTGCACCACGAACGCATTTCCCAGTCCGGGCGCATGCTCAGCGAAGGCAGCGTGCCCGAAGACGACTGGGAGGATTACCTGATTTTCCGCGCGGGCTGACAAGGAGTGGGTATGAGGGGGGCAATCAAGCTGGCGGCATCGTTGGTGTTGCTGACGCTGAGCACATCGGCGTGGTGCGCGAAGAAAGTCGACCTGGATTATCACGTCAAACTGTTGCCCCAGAGTGATCAGGCTGAGGTGCGGGTGAGTCTGTCCCAGGGCTCGGCGGTGCGCAGCCTGAATTTCGACCTTGGTGCCGATGGTGACTACAGCGACTTCAAGGCCGACGGCCAGTGGAGCGTCACCGAGCATCGCGGTCTGTGGCAACCCAGCGCCAACAAAGCCAGCCTGACCTACCGCGTACGCCTCACCCATGCACGCAAGGCCGGTATCTATGAAGCGCGGATGACGCCGAGCTGGGCGTTGTTTCGCGGCGAAGACCTGGTGCCGACGGCGAAACTGGACCAGCAAGACGGCGTCGAGTTGGTCTCACGCCTGGTGTTCGAACTGCCAGCCGGCTGGAAAAGCGTTGAAACCGCTTGGCCGCGCATCGGCAAGCACAAATTCCGCATTGATAACGTCTCCCGCCTGTTCGACCGGCCCACCGGCTGGATGCTCGCTGGCAACCTCGGCAGCCGCCGTGTGCGCCTGGGCGAGACGGAAGTCACCGTGGCTTCGCCCAAGGGCCAGGCCATGCGCCGCATGGATGTGCTGACATTGCTGACCTTCGTCTGGCCCCAAGTGGAAGCGGCCTTCCCGCGCCATCCGGCCAAACTGCTGGTGGTGGGCGCCAGCGACCCGATGCGCCGTGGCGCGTTCTCGGCGCGGGATTCGGTCTACCTCAACAGCCGCACGCCGCTGGTCAGCGAAAACGGCGGCAGTCCGTTGATACGTGAAGTGGTGCAGGCGATCGGGCGCTTCAATGATCACGACACCAGTGACTGGATCAGTGAAGGCCTGGCCGAGTACTACGGCATCGAACTGGTACGTCGGGCCGGTGGTATCACCGACGAGCGGTATCAGGCAATACAGGCGCGGTTGGCCAAGGAGGGCAAGGACGTGACCAGCCTGCGTGGCGAACACGTCAGCGGTGCGACGGTGTCACGGGCGGTGGTGGTGTTGCAGGAACTGGACCGCGAGATCCGCGTGAAGACTCACAACAAACGGTCATTGGATGACCTCGCGCAGGCGGTGATGCGTGCCAACAGCATTACCACCGCGGAGTTTGTGAAGCTGGCTGAGCGCATCATCGGCGAGTCGTCGGTGGTGCTGGACACCAAGCTGCTGCGTTGAACCCTTGCTGAGCCTCCGCAATGCCTTGTAGGAGCCCGGCTTGCCGGCGATAGGGCTCTCAAGGATGCCATCGCCGGCAAGCCGGGCTCCTACAGGTCGGGGTGGGGTCAGCCGGTGGTTTTGGTGGCCTTCTCGGCCGCCACTTCAGCCTTGGTCTTCAGATTCTTCAGCTCGGCCCCGGCGCGTTCGATCTTAGTGCGCACCGCGTTCATGTCCTGGCGGCCCTGCTCCAGCTTGTCCTTGAGCGAGCTGTGCCCGGTAAAACCACGGGCCAGCGCCACACCGCCGATGGCCACCTGGATCAAACCGAAAATCCCGCCACGGCGCAGGCCTTTGCCGACCATCATCACGCCTCCGGCCACCGAGCCAATGCGCTCCCAGCCATGCACGTTCTGTGTGGGCTGGGTCTCGAAAGGCGTATGTTCGATGATAGGTCGCAAGGTTTTGCTGTCGCTCATGATCTGTCTCCAACGAGGGCTAGTGATAAATAGCTGACTGCCCGCAGGCGCCGGATGTTCCCTAAATCTCAGTACTTGGGACCCGAGCGGGTGTTGTTGCCCTTGGCCAGGCGGTCGTAGAGCACGACGTTGACGGTGGCGGCAAGGTTCATGCAGCCGGTGGTCGGTATGTAGACCACGTCTTCGCACCAGTCGCGGATCTCTTTGTCGAGGGAGCCGTCTTCCGGGCCGAAGATGTACAGCGCGCGGTCGGGGTGGGTGTATTCCGGCAGGGGGCGAGCGCCTTCCACCAGCTCCACGGCAACGGGGATGCAGCCCAGGGGCAGGATTTTTTTCAGGTCATCGATACCGATCAGCGGAATGTCGTGGTGGACTTTCTTGGTGTCGGTGATGAAGTCCCGCGCGCGCTCGTAACGCACGCCGGTGTAGAACACCGAGGCCACGCCGTAGCAGCCGGCGGCACGCATGACCGAGCCGACGTTTTCGGGGGATTTGGGGTTGTACAGACCGATGCAGCTGTAGCGTTTATTGCCCACGGGGAAGGGTGCCTTGGAGGAAAACGGCGATTATACGGCCTTGGGGGGCAGAGTTGCTTGGGCGATCGCAATCGCCGGCAAGCCGGCTCCTACAGGGAATGCATTCCCTCTGTAGGAGCTGGCTTGCCAGCGATGAGGCCAGAACAGGCAAAGAAGATCTTCAGTCGTCTTTCTTCATAAGGCCAGCCAACGCCGCAAACGGGTTATGCGTGGCCTTGGCAATCGTCGGGCTGCTGGTAGAACCTTCGCCGAAGTACTGCTGGTCGGTATACCGCGAGTGTTCGTTGTCGTGGCAATACAGGCACAACAATTCCCAGTTCGAACCGTCCTGGGGATTGTCATCATGATTGTGGTTTCGATGGTGTACGGTCAGCTCACTCAGGCGTTTGCCGGCGAACTCACGGGCGCAGCGGCCGCATACGTGGGGGTACATTTTCAAGGCTTTATCGCGGTAGCCCATTTCCCGGTCGCGCTGGGCATCGGCAAGGATGCGGTCCAGCTTGGCGGTGTGGGAGGGCGGGTTGGTCGAGCTCATCATGGCTCCTGGCTATTTTGGGGTTCACGGATAGGGTTGATTCTAGCCGCTCGCGTTGCAAATAACCGCTTCACTTTATCGATAGGGATCTGAAACTCATGCGTCTGCACTCATGGACTATTGCACTGTTGTTGTGTGGGCTCACGGCCCAAGCCCAGGCATTCTCTACACCACAACCCGGCCAGGTGATCGAGGTGGCCCTCGATCAATTGCACCCGACCCAGGCGGTGGTGGGTTTTGACCAGATTTACTACAGCCTCGGCCTGTTCGCTGACAAACCCGCCAAGGTCTTCGATGAATACTGCGAAACCAACGGCCAGGGCGAGGCCGACAAAGTGCCCAAGAGCGCGGACCTGCACAAGCCGGCGAGCTTCACCTGCAAGGACCCGGTGGGCACCCATCCCGACGACATGAAAACCGTGGTCGTCGGCCCCGGCGGCCAGTTGTACCTGACCGACGGTCATCACAGTTTCACCACCTTGTGGGAAGTGCCCGGCGGAGGGCCTCGCCTGAACATGTGGGTCAAGGTCACCGATGACTTCAGCAACAGCCCGACCATGGCCAACTTCTGGCAGCGCATGGAGGCTGCGCGCAAGGTCTGGCTCAAGGACAATCAAGGCCAGACCCTGCCGCCCGAGCAACTGCCGGCGCACCTGGGCTTCAAGAACCTGCAGGACGACACTTTCCGCAGCCTGGTGTATTTCACCCGCAAGGCTGCATATGGCAAGCCTGAGGCCGGGGAGATCGCGCCGGAGTTCCTGGAGTTCTACTGGGGCAACTGGCTGCGCACTCAAATTGATCTAGGCAAGTACAACCTGAACAAGAAGGGTGGCTACAAGGACGCCATTGAGGCCGTGGCCAAGCGCATAGTCAGCCTGGCGCCGGGCTCACAGGTCGGCGATAGCGGTTTCACCGCCCATCAACTGGGCGGCATGACCAAACTCGACCGAAATGAGCTGGAAAAGACCTTCGACAAAAAAGTCCCGTATGTGATCGATTACCGCAATTCCCTGCGCTAACCGATCACACCTTCTGCGCAATCCAGATGGTGTGTCGGGTGCCCTTGTTGCCATGGGCAAACACCTGCACTTCCTCGGCCTTGAAACCGGCCTTGCGCAGTTTGTCGCTGAACAGCTTGTCCGCGCTGGCCGACCACACGGCCAGCACGCCTTTGGGGCGCAGGGCCTTGGCGCAGGCGGCCAGGCCGCCGGCGGAGTAGAGCCAGCTGTTGGCCTTTTGCGTGAGGCCTTCGGGGCCGTTGTCCACGTCCAGCATGATCGCGTCAAAGCCCTGGGGCTCGGCCTGCAGCACCTTGGCCACGTCTTCCAGGCGGATCACCGTGCGCGGGTCCAGCAGCGGGCGGCCGGATTTTTCGCCCAGCGGTCCACGGTTCCACTCCACAACGCCAGGCACCAGTTCTGCCACGACCACTTCGGCAGTCTTGCCCAGGTGCTTGAGGGCTGACGCCAGGGTAAACCCCATGCCCAAGCCACCGATCAACACCCGTGAATCTGCACGCCCGGCGACTTTGCGGCAAGGGATCTCCGCCAAGGCATCTTCGGAACCGTGCATGCGCGTGTTCATCAACTGGCCGCCGTCACCGCCCTGGATCTTGATGACGAAATCTTCACCGTATTCGAACAGGCACAAGGCACCGCCGTTGTCGGGGATCGGGGTGGTGTCCAGCAGAACGAAACGTTTCATGGAAATCTCATTGGGAAGGGCATTCTTGCGCGGTTGGGAGTAGCCTTACGACATTCCGGTCAGGCCATGGAGCCATCGATGAAGTGCAGCATTCTAACGGTCATTGTGTTGAGCGCGCTCGCCTCTGGTGCGGCGCAGGCTCAGGAGTTGCAAACCGTACCGGTCGCGCCCGCCCCAACGCCAGGCGCGCCGGGCACCCCGACGCCGACGTTGTACCCGCAAGTCACCCCACCGGTCGTGCCCAAGACCAACGGTTCGCCGCCCTTGGTGCCGATCGTGCTGCCAACGCCGCCCAAGGACCAGACGGTGCCGAGCCTGCTGCAAAATGACAGCAAGCCGAAGACGCCTGGCGGTTAAAACTGTTGCGAGAGTAATTGCCCATCGGCCATGCGCAAGCGCTTGGACAGGGCGATGGCAATCGCGCGGATGATCTTGGCGGCGACCCTGGGCGCTTCGTTGAGCATTTTTTCCAGGGAGTCCTTGCCCAGATTCAGCAGCACGCAGTCACTGGCCGCCATGCAACTGGCCGAGCGTCGCTCGCCGTCGAGGACCGCCATTTCGCCAAAGGCTCGACCGCTGCGCAGTGTGGCGATGGTCAGGCGCTGGCCTTCGTGGTTGGTTTTTTTGCACCGCCACCTGGCCGCTGTGGATGATGCACATGAACGTGCCAGCATCGCCTTCGAGGAAAATCACCTCATCGCGGGCAATGCTGCTGATATTGAAATAGCCGGCGGCGACGTGAAAGTCTTCCGGCAACAGCGGGTCGAACAGGCCGCAATCCATGAGCATGTCGCGGATTTCGGTATTCATTAATGTGGGTAGTGCCATGGCTGCAATCTTGGTCCATCAATCAGTAGGCGGTCCTGTGTTCAGACAGAACCGCCCTACTAAGTTCCTTAAATGAGTTTCTTAAACCAGCCCCAGCGCCCTGAACACAAAGCCATATTCGAGTGCTACGTCACGTAATCCCTGATAACGACCGCTCATGCCACCGTGGCCGGCGCCCAGCTCGGTCTTGAGCAACAGCAGGTTGTCGTCGGTCTTGGTGTCGCGCAGCTTGGCCACCCACTTGGCGGCTTCCCAATATTGCACGCGGCTGTCGTTGTAGCCGGCGATCACCAGCAGGTGCGGGTAGGCCTGGGCGCGAACGTTTTCATACGGCGCATAGGCCTTGATGCGCTCGTAGACGTCCGGTGCTTGCGGGTTGCCCCACTCGTCGTACTCGGTGATGGTCAGCGGCAGTTCAGGGTCGAGCATGGTGTTGAGCACATCGACAAACGGCACTTCGGCAATCGCCGCCTGGAACAGCTCCGGACGCTGGTTGAGCACTGCGCCGATCAACAGGCCGCCGGCACTGCCGCCGCTGATGGCCAGTTGTTTGGAGGTGGTCAGGCCCTCGGCGATCAGGTGTTCGGCGCAGGCGATAAAGTCGCTGAAGGTGTTCTGCTTGTGTTCCTGCTTGCCGTTGCGATACCACGCCTCACCCAACTCACCGCCGCCGCGCACATGGGCGATGGCAAACGCCACGCCTCGGTCCAGCAGGCTCAGGCGTGCGTGGGAGAACCACGGGTCCAGGCTCGAACCATAGGCGCCGTAGCCGTACAGGTAGAGGGGCGTTGGTTTACCCAACTGGTCGCGCTTGACTACCAGGCTGATCGGCACCTGGGTGCCATCCGCCGAGGTGGCCCACAGGCGCTGGCTCACGTAATCGTCGGCATTGAACACACCCAGTACCGGGGTTTCCTTGAGCACCTGTTGCGCGCCACTGGCCAGTTCCAGCTGACGGACCTGGGCCGGGCGGTTCAGGGCTTCGTAACGCAGGCGGATCTTGTCGCTGACAAATTCCAGGCTGTTCTGTACGTAGAGGCTGTAGGCGGCGTCAGGCAATTCCACGCGATAGGCCGGCAAGCCCTGCGGGTGCACTTCGATCACCGGCAGGCCACCGATGCGCAGGCTCAAGGTCATGGCATGGGTGTTCAGGCTCACGCCATCGAGCATCACCTCATCGCTGTGGGGGATCAGGTTCTGCCATTCAGCTTGTGTCGGCACGTCGCCAATGTCGGTTGCCACGAACAGGGCGTAATTGATGCCATCGCGGTTGCTGCGGATAAACCAGGTCCACGCCCCATTCAACTGGCCGTGGTCGACATCGTATTCATGGTTTTCTACACGTGGCGCCAGGCAGGTGAAGTCCAGGTGTGGCTGATCGGCGTCCAGGGCCCAGACTTCGCTGGTGGTCTTGCTGCCGAGGGACAGCAGCAACTGGCGCTCGGAGCTGGAACGGTAGCAATGCAGGAAGAAACGTCCGTCGGGTTCATGGAACACTTCCTGCGCCGCCGTGCCGTCCAGGCGATAGCGATACAGCTTGTGCGGGCGGTGGGTGTCGTCCAGTTCGCCAAAGAACAGGGTCAGGCTATCGTTGGCCCAGGTCATGCTGCCGTCGCAGTCTTCAAACGCCAGTTCGCTGACTTTGCCGGTGGCCAATTCCTTCACGTACAGGGTGTAGATCTCTTCACCGCTGGTATCGAGGCTGTAGGCCAGGCGTTGGTGGTCGGGGCTGATGCTGAACGCGCCGAGGGAGAAGAAACCGCCATTGGCCAGCACGTTCGGGTCCAGCAACAACTCTTCGCTGCTGTCGTCCACCTGATTGCTGTCGTCGGCCGGGCGGCGGCAGCGGTAGTGGCGGGCGTATTCGTCACCGGCGGTGGTGCGGGTGTAATACAGATACGGGCCCCACGGTGACGGCAGCGACAGGTCGGTTTCGAGAATGCGGCCCTTGATCTCCTCGAACAGGGTTTCGCGCAATGCTGCCTGGTCGGCGAGCTGGGTTTCCTGCCAGGCGTTTTCGGCCTTGAGGTAATCGAGCACCTCAGTGCTGTCGCGCTCTTGCAGCCAGGCGTACGGATCTGGACCTTGGGCCTTGCGGGCAATCGGAGCGGTCGATGTAGGCATGGGATTATTCTCTATCGGGCGGACGGTGGCAGGCTTTGCAGCCGCGACACGCAAAAGCCGTTATCATAGCCGCCTGTTTGCCAACCTTGCCATGGACACCATGACCGAGAACGACTATCTGACCGCTTGGGGCCTTTACGCCTTCGCCGCTTTGGGCTGCCTGTTGGTGTGGTGGCGCATGACCCGCTGGATCTGGCGCTGGCTGCGCGAGCCGCTGCAATTGCTGATGGCGGTGCTGCTGTTCAGTCCGACCATCGTCGACCCGGTCAAGACCCAGTTCGCGCCGGCCGTGGCCATCACCGCCCTGGACCTGGTGCTCAAGGTCGGCAATAACGCCTGGCGGGCCATTTCCGATCTGTTCATGTACACCATGATCGCCTTTGGCGTGTACCTGGTGTTTGTGCTGATCCGTTGGCCCATCGAGCGCGCCGCCAAGGCCCGCCGTGAGCGCAAGGCCGCCGCGGATGCTGCGCTGGCTGCCGAGCCGGATCAAGATGAAGACGACGTGCCTTTTCGCCGTCCTGCACCCGTGAGCGGTATGCGCGTCGAACCGCGCCTTTAACGTTGTCCGCCCTGCTGCGAGAGCCCTGGCATGTGTGAATTATTGGGCATGAGTGCCAACGTCCCCACCGATATCGTGTTCAGTTTCACCGGGCTGATGCAGCGCGGTGGGCGCACCGGTCCCCACCGTGACGGTTGGGGCATCGCGTTCTATGAAGGCCGTGGCCTGCGCCTGTTCCAGGACCCAGCCGCCAGCAGCGAATCGGAAGTCGCGCTGCTGGTGCAGCGTTACCCGATCAAGAGCGAGGTAGTGATTGGGCATATCCGCCAGGCCAACGTCGGCAAGGTCAGTTTGGCCAACACCCACCCGTTCGTGCGCGAACTGTGGGGCCGCAACTGGTGCTTTGCGCACAATGGCCAGTTGGCCGATTTCAACCCACGCGCCACCTTCTACCGCCCGGTGGGCGATACCGACAGCGAAGCGGCCTTCTGCGATCTGCTCAACCGCGTGCGCGAAGCCTTCCCGGAACCGGTGGACATCGAAAAAGTCCTGCCGGACCTGATCGCCGCCTGCTCCGAATACCGCAGCAAAGGCGTGTTCAACTGCCTGCTCAGCGACGGCGACTGGCTGTTTTGCTATTGCTCGACCAAGCTCGCGCAGATTACCCGTCGCGCTCCGTTTGGCCCCGCACGCTTGAAAGATGTCGATGTGATCGTCGATTTTCAGGCCGAAACCACGCCCAACGACGTGGTGACTGTGATCGCCACCGAGCCTTTGACCGACAACGAAAACTGGACCCGCTACGAACCGGGCCAATGGAGCCTGTGGCGACGTGGTGAATGCGTCAGCCAGGGCATCACCGAGTAAGGATATCGACCATGTTGCTCAGTTATCTGCGGTTGGTGCTGTTTGCCATTGGCCTGTTGGTCGGCGTGCAAGTGCCGGGGTTCATCAGCGACTACGCCAAGCGCGTCGAAGCCCATTTGATCGAGGCCCAGACCGGCCTCAGCGGGTTTGAAACCACCGCGCGGCAGTTCTTCAACGGCGACTTGAAGGCATTGGTGGCGCATTACCGCGCCAGTGACGACCCGGTGTTCCAGAGCGACGCCAACAGCCTGGGCGCCATGCTTGATCGCCAGTTAGCCTTGGACAAACAATTTCAGGCCATGCAAGGCCCGTGGTACATCCGCGCCCTGCAAGTGGCGGTGGCGGCGGACCCGGATATCCGCCAGGAAACCTGGAACGGCTACAGCTATCAGATCCTGCTGACGCCTGAGGCCATGGGCTGGGGGCTGGGCGGGGCGATGCTGTTGTCGTTCGGCCTGGAGTGCCTGTTCCGTTTGATCGACTGGGTGGTGTTGGGCGGCAAGCGCCTGCGCCAGAGCCGGCCGATCGAAGAGCGTGACCTGAAAGGTTTGTAAGCCATACACAGTTCCAAATGTGGGAGCGGGCTTGCTCGCGAAGACGGTGTATCAGTCAAAGATATATTCACTGACCCACCGCACTCGCGAGCAAGTCGAATCGTCGCACCGCCGCTCCCACAGATTTAATCGGGTTTCGCCAGCACCATCCGCTCTTTACCGACCTCTTCGGCATACCGTGCCACCACCTTCTGGCACAACCCGACAATCTCCTCCACCAGTTCCACCCCCACGCGCCACGACACCACCACCTGCAAGTTCGGCAGTTTCTGCGCCATCGGCAACATCACCAATTCGCCGCGCGCCAGTTCTTCGCTGACCAGCACCGGCGGCAGCGCGCCAATGCCGAAGCCATCGCGCAACAAGCGAGTAATCGCCGACACCGAGTTCACACAGTTCATCCGTGGCGCGGCCACGCCGTTGGCTTGCATCAGGCTGATCACGTCCTGGTGCGGATGGGAGTTTTTCGAGTAGGTGATGATGCGCTCCTGGGCCAGTTCGGCCAGGGAGGCGTAGTCACGGTTGTAGATCGACTGGCTGGCGACGATCCAGGCCATGGGGTGGCTGCACAGCTCCAGGCTGCGCACGGTTTCGAGGCGCAGCAGGTCGGTTTGCAGGATCAGGTCGAGGAAGCCTTTTTGCAGCTGATCGCTGAGGTTTAGCGCGGTATCGGCGACCAATTCGATTTCTACCAGCGGGAAGTGGTCCATCAGTTCCGCCACCAACGGGCTCAGCCAGGTGTGGATCACCGTGTCCATCGCGCCGATGCGGATGCGCCCGACTTTGCTGCTGGTAGTCTCCAGGGATTGCTTCAAACCCTGCATGGTCACCATCATTTGCTCGGCGTAATCGAGCACCTTCAAGCCTTCCGGGGTCAGGCTCACGCCGCGTGAGTCGCGCAGAAACAATTTCACCCCCAGTTCACTTTCCAGCACCGCGATGCGGCTGGAGATCGACGCCTGGGTGGTGAACAACTTCTCGGCGGTCAGGCGGAAACTCTTGAGCTTGGCCACCCAGACGAAGGTTTCGAGGAACTTCAAATTCATGGGATCAACTTTTTCTTATGCATGGATCGGTTTTTATTAGTTGGACGCCGCACCGGGCCAGCGCCAAAAATCGAGCTATTCCACGATAAGCGTCGTAGGGGGGGCAGGACAAGTTGCGAGTTCTGTGTAAAAAATCCCACACTACAAAAAAATAAAGCCTACAGGAGCGACCAGCGTGAGCCGCCTTCTTCTGAATTGCGACATTGGCGAAAGCTTCGGCAACTGGACCCTGGGTCTGGACGCCGAGGTCATGCCGTTCATCGATTGCGCCAATGTGGCCTGCGGCTTCCATGCCGGTGACCCGAGCATCATGCGCAAGACCGTCAGCCTGGCACTCAAGCATGGCGTGCAAGTCGGTGCGCACCCGGCGTATCAGGACCTGCAGGGTTTTGGCCGTCGTTCCATGATCTACACGCCCCAGGAAATCCATGACCTGTTGCACTATCAGATCGGCGCCCTCGACGGCATCTGCCGGGCGCAAGGTGGGCGGGTCAGCTATGTGAAGCCCCACGGCGCGATGTACAACGACATGATGGCCAATCCGGCGCAATTGCGCGCGGTGATCCAGGCCGTGGCGGCCTACGGCGAACTGCCGCTGATGTTGCTCGCCACCCGCGACAACAGCGCAGCGCAGGCGTTAGGCGACGAGTATGGCGTCACCCTGTGGTTTGAAGCCTTTGCCGACCGCGCCTATGACAACAAGGGCCACCTGGTTTCGCGCCAGTTGCCCGGTGCCGTGCACCACGATTCCGACACCATCCTGCAGCAAGCCCTGACCATCTCCCGAGGTGAAGCCCTGACCGCCAGCGACGGCAGCTCGTTGGTCCTGCAGGCCAATACGCTGTGCGTACACGGTGACAACGCCAGCTCGATCGCCGCCGTGCAGCGTATCCGCGAGGCATTGAAGCCAGCATGAAGCCTCGGATTGAAGTGGTAGCCATCGACTGCCTGATGGTGCGTCTGTTTGATGCAATCGCCGAAGCCAACATGCCGTGGATGCTCGCCGCCACTCAGCGCTTGCGCAGCGGTTTCGGCGCGGCCTTGGTGGACCTGGTGCCGTCCTACACCACCTTGATGGTGCATTACGACCTCGGCGCATTGAACCCAGCCCAGGCACGGGAATTGATCGACCTGGCTCTGACCGAGCTGCAACCGCAGACCCAGGGCAGCGGCCAGTGCCATGTGCTGCCGGTGTGGTATGACCTGAGCGTCGGTCCTGAGCTGACCCTGCTCAGCCAGCGTAGCGGCCTGGCCATCGACGATGTGATCCGCCGCCACAGCGCCCACGAATACCAAGTGTTCGCCCTCGGCTTCGCCCCCGGTTTTGCCTTTATGGGCCTGGTGGATGAAATCCTCGCTGCGCCACGCCTCAGCACCCCGCGCAAACGCGTGGCGGCGGGCAGTGTCGGCATCGCCGAACGGCAAACCGCCGCCTATCCGGTGGTCTCGCCGGGCGGCTGGAACCTGATAGGCCGCACGCCGGCCAAACTCTTCGATCGTGAGCGAGACGGCTACAGCCTGATGCAACCGGGCGACACGGTGCGTTTTGAAGCGGTTGATCACGCCGAATTCATCAAACTGGGTGGCGATGACACGCCGTTGGAGGCGCAGGCATGAGCCGCTTGATCATCGAGGCCAGCACACCGCTGTGCCTGTTGCAGGACGCCGGCCGTTTTGGCGTGCGCCACTTGGGCGTGACCCAGGGCGGCGCGCTGGATTGGGTGTCGATGTCCTGGGCCAACTGGCTGCTGGGCAATGCGCTGGACGCGCCGGCGGTGGAAATCACCCTCGGCGGCTTTACCGTGCAGGCCGAGGATTACTGCCTGCTGGCCCTTGCCGGTGCGGATTTGGGTGCTTACATCGACGAACGCGCCATCAGCCCTGGCCGCAGTTTTATCCTGCAAAAGGGCCAGCGTTTGCGTTTCACCCAGCCATTCAATGGCGCGCGGGCCTATCTGGCGGCGCCGGGTGGGTTTGATGCGCCGGATGTGCTGGGCAGTTGCGCCACCGTTGTACGTGAAGAACTGGGCGGCGTGGACGGTTTCGGTAAGTCACTGGCCGAAGGCGCGTGCTTGGCCTATTCCGGTACAGGTGGCGCAATGAAGGTGCTGAGCGCACCGGATTTGCAATCCGGTAAACCGTTGGACGTGATCGTCGGCGCCCAGATCGGCCAGTTCAGCGGGCAAAGCCTGTTCGATGCGTTCAACACCGAATGGACCCTGGACAGCCGCGCCGACCGCATGGGCATGCGCCTGCTGGGCACGCCGTTGCAATATCAGGGGCCGTCGTTGATCTCCGAAGGGATTCCGCTGGGGGCGATCCAGGTGCCGCCGGATGGGCAGCCTATTGTGTTGCTCAATGACCGGCAGACGATTGGCGGTTACCCGCGCCTGGGCGCGCTGACGCCATTGGCGCTGGCGCGGCTGGCGCAGTGCTTGCCGGGGGAGAAGGTGAGGTTGGCGCCGGTGGTGCAGGAGACGGCGCACCGGCAGCATGTCGACTTCTTGCAGCGTTTTCGCTAACCCCCGTAGGGGCCCGGCTTGCCGGCGATGGCGTCCGCCCGTCTTGCATAAGGCTCAAGGGTGCCATCGCCGGCAAGCCGGCCCCTACAGGTCGTGCGGGGTTACTTGGAGAGGAAGCGCATCCCTTCCTCAAGCCCGCGCAAGGTCAGCGGATACATCTGATCCTCCACCAGCTCCCGCACAATTCCCGTCGACGCGGTATACCCCCAGGTGTCCTTCGGATACGGGTTAATCCAGATCAGCTTCTTGTACTTGGCCATGAAGCGCTGCATCCACACATAGCCCGGCTCCTCATTCCAATGCTCGACGCTGCCGCCGGCCTGGGTGATTTCATACGGCGCCATCGAGGCATCGCCGATAAAGATCACTTTGTAATCGGCACCGTATTTGTGCAGCAAGTCTTGGGTCGAGGTGCGTTCCGACGTGCGGCGCTGGTTGTTTTTCCACACCGATTCGTACACGAAGTTATGGAAGTAGAAGTACTCCAAATGCTTGAACTCGGTCTTGCACGCCGAGAACAGCTCTTCGCAGATCTTCACGTGGGCATCCATCGAGCCGCCGATATCGAACAGCAATAGCAGCTTGATGGTGTTACGCCGCTCCGGGCGCATCTGGATATTCAGCAACCCGGCGTCACGTGCGGTGTGGTCGATGGTGCCGTCAATATCCAGCTCTTCGGCTGCACCCTGGCGCGCAAATTTGCGCAGGCGGCGCAGGGCGATCTTGATGTTGCGCGTGCCCAGTTCAACCTGATCGTCGAGGTTCTTGTACTCGCGTTGGTCCCACACCTTAACGGCCTTGCCCTGGCGCTTGCCGGCATCGCCGACGCGAATGCCTTCCGGGTTATAGCCGCCGGAGCCAAACGGGCTGGTGCCGCCGGTGCCGATCCACTTGTTGCCGCCGGCGTGACGTTCCTTCTGTTCTTCCAGGCGTTTCTTGAATTCCTCGATGAGTTTGTCGAGGCCACCAAGCGACTGGATCTGCGCGCGTTCCTCATCGGTCAGCGAACGTTCGAATTCCTTGCGCAGCCAGTCTTCGGGGATCAACGCCTGCAGGTGGTCGTCGAGTTTTTCCAGGCCATTGAAGTAAGCGCCGAAGGCCCGGTCGAACTTGTCGAAATGCCGCTCGTCCTTGACCAGGATCGCCCGCGCCAAGTAATAGAACTCGTCCATATCGGCGAAGGTCACGCGCATTTTCAGCGCGTTGATCAGGTCGAGCAGCTCGCGCACCGACACCGGCACCTTGGCGGCACGCATCTCGTTGAACAGGTTGAGCAGCATCAGCGATTACCGCGACGGCTCATGAACGCCAGACGCTCCAGCAACTGCACGTCTTGCTCGTTCTTCACCAACGCACCGGCCAGCGGCGGGATGGCTTTGGTCGGGTCGCGCTCGCGCAGCACGGCTTCGCCGATATTGTCAGCCATCAACAGCTTGAGCCAGTCCACCAGTTCGGAGGTGGAGGGCTTTTTCTTCAGTCCCGGTACTTTGCGCACATCGAAGAACACGTCCAGCGCTTCGCTGACCAGGTCTTTCTTGATGTCGGGGTAGTGCACATCGACGATCTTTTGCAGGGTGGTGCGGTCAGGGAAGGCGATGTAGTGGAAGAAGCAGCGACGCAGGAACGCGTCCGGCAGCTCTTTTTCGTTGTTGGAGGTAATGATGATGATCGGGCGTTTCTTGGCCTTGATGGTCTCGTCGATTTCGTAGACGTAGAACTCCATCTTGTCGAGTTCTTGCAGCAGGTCGTTGGGGAACTCGATGTCGGCCTTGTCGATTTCATCGATCAACAGGATCACCCGCTCCTCAGACTCGAAGGCTTCCCAGAGCTTGCCCTTTTTCAGGTAATTGCGCACGTCATGCACCTTGTCCACGCCCAGCTGCGAGTCGCGCAGACGGCTGACCGCGTCGTACTCGTACAGGCCCTGGTGGGCCTTGGTGGTCGACTTGATATGCCAGGTGATCAGCTTGGCACCGAAGGACTCGGCCAATTGCTCGGCGAGCATGGTCTTGCCGGTGCCGGGCTCGCCCTTGACCAGCAGCGGCCGCTCCAGGGTGATGGCGGCGTTGACGGCCAGTTTCAGGTCATCGGTAGCCACATAGGCCTGGGTGCCTTCGAACTTCATCGGTGTTTCCTCGCATTCATCAATGCCCGGACTATACCGCGCAGCCCCGGCGACTGTGAACGCAGGCGGCTTATTCAGTCTCTGAATGACCAGTCACGATCAATCCGCCGACGGCTTGGGTTGTTCATAGCGCGCATTGAACGCCTGGATGAAGCCGTTGCGCAAAATCGCCAAAAACGCAGAAAACGCGCTGACATTTTGCTGGTGCACGCTGCCACTGAGTTCAACACGGGTGGCGAACTGGTTTTTCGCCTGGTTTTTCAGCACGGTTTCACTGGCGCCGACCACGGCCTCCCAGATCGAGCGGAAGATGTTCTTGTCCTTGTTCTCCACGTCCTGTTGCCAGTCGAACACTTCTACATCGCGCATCAGCGGCTTGATATACCCGGTCAACTGGCCTTTTTCCGCCTGGGCTTCGATCACCACGTCGCCGGTGCCAGCCTTGAAATCGAATTTGCCGTAGGCCGAAGCGAAGTCATTCATGCGCTTGAGCTGCAGGTCCTTGGCGCGAAAACGGAATTCGAAGTTCTCGAAATTGCTCAGCGGGTCGAAGGTGGCGGTGGCTTCCAGCGGCGCCTGGCCCTGAAGGAGCGCCTTGCCCTCGAAGCGGGCGTCGCGCTTGCCTTTGACGTCGACCACGTTGGTCAGGTTATAGAAGCTGGCGTTGACCTCGGTGGCATTGATGTTGACCGGTGGCTTGGAGTTGAAGTTGTGGAAGGCGATCTTGCCGTCCTCGATACGCACCTCGTCGAGGGTGATGGGGGCCAGCTTGCTCAATTGCTCGCGCCAGTCGGTGCCCTTACCGGTCTGGGACGCCTGCTTGTTGGCGCCGCCGTCGACGAAGTTCACTTCGGGGTTGATAAAGCGCACCTTGGCGACTACCGCATGGTCGTACCACAGCGAGTGCCAGCTCACCGCCAGGTCGATCAACGGCGCCTTGACGAACGGTACAGGCACTTTGCCATCGACCTTGATGATCTCCAGGCCGTTGATCCTGTAGGCGCCGCGCCACAGGGCCAGGTCCACATCGGTAACCTGGCCGCGGTAGTCGCCCATATCAGCGAGCTTCTCATTCAAATAGTTGCGCACCATGTAGGGCAGGGCGATGCTCAGGGCAACCAGCACCACCAGCAATCCGGCAACGGTCCATAGTGGCCAGCTGTAGCGACGTTTCATGGGGAGGGTCCTCTGTCCGTATAGGGGATGGACTGTTGTTAAGCGTGCAACGTTCCTCCGACTGGACGCTTCGCGGCACGAGGCATACCCTTGTGGCCTTCCTGAACACCGCCCAATAGGACCCGTCATGAGCCGCATCTTTGCAGACAACGCGCACTCCATCGGTAACACGCCCCTGGTTCAGATCAACCGGATCGCACCGCGTGGCGTGACCATCCTGGCCAAGATCGAAGGGCGTAACCCAGGCTACTCGGTGAAGTGCCGCATTGGCGCAAACATGATCTGGGACGCTGAAAGCACCGGCAAACTCAAGCCGGGCATGACCATTGTCGAACCCACCTCCGGCAACACCGGCATCGGCCTGGCATTCGTCGCCGCCGCCCGCGGGTACAAATTGCTGCTGACCATGCCGGCCTCCATGAGCATCGAGCGCCGCAAGGTGCTCAAGGCACTCGGCGCCGAGCTGGTGTTGACCGAGCCGGCCAAGGGCATGAAGGGCGCGATCGAGAAAGCCGGCGAAATCGTTGCCAGCGACCCCGCCACCTATTTCATGCCGGCTCAGTTCGAAAACCCGGCCAACCCGGCGATCCACGAGAAAACCACCGGTCCGGAAATCTGGAATGACACCGATGGCGCCGTGGACGTGCTGGTGGCGGGGGTGGGCACTGGCGGCACCATCACCGGTGTGTCGCGCTATATCAAGAACATCGCGGGCAAACCGATCCTGTCGGTGGCGGTCGAGCCGATTGTGTCGCCAGTGATCACGCAGGCGCTGGCCGGTGAAGAGATCAAGCCCAGTCCGCACAAGATCCAGGGCATCGGCGCCGGGTTTGTGCCGAAGAACCTTGACCTGTCGATGGTTGACCGTGTGGAGCTGGTGACCGACGACGAATCCAAGGCCATGGCCCTGCGCCTGATGCAGGAAGAGGGGATTCTGTGCGGTATCTCCTGCGGCGCCGCGATGGCCGTGGCGGTACGCTTGGCCGAGAAACCGGAGATGCAGGGCAAGACCATCGTGGTGATCCTGCCGGACTCCGGTGAGCGCTACCTGTCGAGCATGCTGTTCAGCGATTTGTTTACCGAGCAAGAAAACCAGGCTTGATTTGAGTCAGCGCCGATAACCCGGGCCTTCTGCATAATGGCCCAACTGTTTATCATGGCCGGCTGCTACGTCTGCTGTTGGCCAGGCGCTTATTTCCAGGAGTTGCTGCATGACCTTTTCTTTGGCCGCCAAGCTGTCGGTGCTGGCGTTGTTTATCGGCAGCACGTTGTATGTGCACCTGCGCGGCAAGGCGCGTTTGCCGCTGTTGCGCCAGTTCGTCAACCATTCGGCGCTGTTCGCCCCGTATAACGCCTTGATGTACCTGTTCTCGGCCGTGCCGTCCAAGCCGTACCTGGACCGCAGCAAGTTCCCGGAACTGGATGTGCTCAAGGACAACTGGGAAGTGATCCGCGAAGAGGCCATGCACCTGTTCGATGAGGGATACATCCGCGCGGCCGAAAAGAACAACGACGCCGGCTTCGGCTCGTTCTTCAAGAAGGGCTGGAAGCGTTTCTACCTCAAGTGGTACGACAAACCCCTGCCGTCGGCCGAGGCGCTGTGCCCGAAAACCGTGGCGCTGGTGAGCAGCATTCCCAACGTCAAGGGCGCGATGTTCGCGCTGTTGCCGGGCGGCAGCCACCTCAACCCGCACCGCGACCCGTTTGCCGGTTCCCTGCGTTATCACCTGGGCCTGTCGACGCCGAACTCCGACGACTGCCGCATCTTTGTCGACGGCCAGGTCTACGCCTGGCGTGACGGTGAAGACGTGATGTTCGACGAAACCTACGTGCACTGGGTCAAGAACGAAACCGAGCAGACCCGTGTGATCCTGTTCTGCGACATCGAGCGGCCACTGAGCAACCGTGTGATGACCCGCGTCAACCGTTGGGTCAGCAAGCAATTGGGGCGCGCCACTGCGCCGCAGAACCTGGATGACGAGCGCGTGGGCGGGATCAACCAGGCGTATGCCTGGAGCAAGACCTTCAGTGACAAGTTCAGCGGCGTGGTCAAGCAGTGGAAGCGCAAGCATCCGAAGGCTTACCGGATTGCGCGGCCGGTGCTGGCGGTGGTGGTGCTGGTGCTGCTGTGGAAGTGGTTGTTCGGCTGATCCACGCCGTATAAAAAAGGCGCCGCATCGAAAGATGCAGCGCCTTTTTTAATGCCTGGAGTGCGATCACCGCCCTTGTAGGAGCCCGGCTTGCCGGCGATGGCGTCCTTGAAAGCGCTATCGCCGGCAAGCCGGGCTTCTACAGGGTTATGAGGCGATCAGTTGACGCAGTACGTAATGCAGAATCCCGCCCGACTTGAAGTATTCCACCTCATTGAGCGTATCGATCCGGCACAACACCTCCACCTTCTCGCTACTGCCATCCTCCCGGGTAATCACCAGCGTCAGGTTCATGCGTGGCACGATCTCCACGTCGGTCAGACCGAGAATGTCGATCTTCTCCTTGCCGGTGAGCTTGAGCGACTTGCGGTTCTGATCCAGCTTGAACTGCAGCGGCAGCACGCCCATGCCCACCAGGTTGGAGCGGTGGATCCGCTCGAAACTCTCGGCGATCACCGCCTTGACGCCCAGCAGGTTGGTGCCCTTGGCTGCCCAGTCGCGGCTGGAGCCGGTGCCATATTCCTGGCCGGCCACCACCACCAGCGGTGTGCCCGACGCCTGGTATTTCATCGACGCATCGTAGATCGGCATTTTCTCGCCAGTAGGGATGTACAGCGTATTGCCGCCTTCTTCGCCGCCGAGCATTTCATTGCGGATACGGATATTGGCAAAGGTGCCACGCATCATCACTTCATGGTTGCCCCGGCGTGAGCCGTAGGAGTTGAAGTCGCGCGGTTCCACGCCTTGTTCACGCAGGTAGCGACCGGCGGGGCTGTCGGTCTTGATATTGCCGGCCGGGGAGATGTGGTCGGTGGTCACCGAGTCGCCCAGCAGCGCCAGCACGTTGGCGCCTTTGACGTCCTTGATGACCGGCAGTGGGCCTGCAATGTCGTCGAAGAATGGCGGGTGCTGAATGTAGGTCGAGTCTTTCTGCCACACGTAGGTGGCGGCCTGTGGCACTTCAATGGCTTGCCACTGCTCGTCACCGGCGAATACCTCGGCGTATTCCTTGTGGAACATGCCGGTGCTGACCTGGGCCACGGCATCCGCGATTTCCTTGCTGCTCGGCCAGATGTCCTTGAGGTACACCGGCTTGCCATCCTGATCGTTACCCAGCGGTTCACTGCTGATATCGATGCGCACGGTACCCGCCAAGGCATACGCCACCACCAGCGGCGGTGAAGCCAGCCAGTTGGTTTTCACCAGTGGGTGCACGCGGCCTTCGAAGTTGCGGTTACCCGACAGCACAGACGCCACTGCAAGGTCGGCCCTCTGGATGGCTTTTTCGATCGGCTCGGGCAGCGGGCCGGAGTTGCCGATGCAGGTGGTGCAGCCGTAACCCACCAAATCAAAGCCGAGCTTGTCCAGATACCGGGTGAGGCCCGCCGCTTTGTAGTAGTCGGTAACCACTTTGGAGCCTGGCGCCAGAGAGGTTTTAACCCACGGCTTGCGTGTCAGGCCTTTTTCCACGGCCTTTTTCGCCACCAGCCCGGCCGCCATCATCACGCTGGGGTTGGAGGTGTTGGTGCAGGACGTGATCGCGGCGATCACCACCGCGCCGTTTTTCAGGCGATAGGTCTGGCCGTCGTATTCATAGTCGGTTTCGCCCACCAGGTCGGCATTGCCCACGGCAACCCCGCCACCGCCTTCGCTTTCCAGGCGGCCCTCTTCTTTGTTGGTGGGTTTGAATTGCAGGTCGAGGAAGTCGCTGAAGGCTTGGCCGACATTCGGTAGCGCCACACGGTCCTGCGGGCGTTTCGGCCCGGCCAGGCTGGCTTCCACGCTACCCATGTCCAGGGCCAGGCTGTCGGTGAACACCGGCTCCTGGCCCGCGTTGCGCCACAAGCCCTGGGCTTTGGTGTAAGCCTCGACCAGCTTCACGGTTTCTGTGGGACGGCCGGAGAGGCGCAGGTAGTCCAGTGTCACCTCATCCACCGGGAAAAAGCCGCAGGTGGCGCCGTATTCCGGGGCCATGTTGGCGATGGTGGCGCGGTCGGCCAACGGCAGGTCGGCCAAGCCGTCGCCGTAGAACTCGACGAATTTACCCACCACGCCTTTCTTGCGCAGCATCTGGGTCACGGTCAGCACCAAGTCAGTGGCGGTGATGCCTTCCTTCAATTTGCCGGTGAGCTTGAAGCCGATCACTTCCGGGATCAGCATCGACACCGGTTGGCCGAGCATCGCCGCTTCCGCTTCGATCCCGCCCACGCCCCAGCCGAGTACGCCCAGGCCGTTGATCATGGTGGTGTGGGAGTCAGTGCCGACCAAGGTGTCGGGGAAGGCGTAAGTGCGACCGTCTTCGTCCTTGGTCCACACGGTGCGGCCGAGGTATTCGAGGTTGACCTGGTGGCAGATGCCGGTGCCCGGTGGCACCACGCTGAAGTTGTCAAAGGCGCTCTGGCCCCAGCGTAGGAAGGCGTAGCGTTCGCCGTTGCGCTGCATTTCGATGTCGACGTTTTGCTCGAAGGCGTCGGCGTTGCCGAACTTGTCGACCATCACCGAATGGTCAATTACCAGGTCCACGGGCGATAGCGGGTTGATGCGCTGCGGATCGCCCCCGGCCTTGGCCACGGCGGCGCGCATGGCGGCCAGGTCGACCACGGCGGGGACGCCGGTAAAGTCTTGCATCAACACGCGGGCGGGGCGGTACTGGATCTCACGGTCGGACTGGCGTTCCTTGAGCCAGGCGGCAATGGCCTTGAGGTCGGCGCCGGTGACGGTCTTGTTGTCTTCCCAGCGCAGCAGGTTTTCCAGCAGCACCTTCAGTGACATCGGCAGCTTGTCCAGGTCACCCAGGCTCTTGGCGGCTTCGGGCAGGCTGAAGTAGTGGTAGGTTTTGCTGTCTATTTCAAGGGTCTTAAGGGTTCTCAGGCTATCAAGCGATGACATGACACGACTCCTTATGGTCCGCACGGCTACGGACCTGACGGGACGAACAGAGCTATCAACTTAGCCCTGTTTTCATTAGCAGGCTAATAACTGGACTCTATCGTTAAGTCCAAGGTTCCGAACTCCGTTATCATGCGCGGGTTTTCATGACAGGCATTGCGACAGCGCAACGTCAGTTGATTCACTTGGAGAGTTGATGAACACCCTTTTTATGCACTGCCGCCCGGGTTTTGAAGGCGAAGTCTGTTCCGAGATCGCGGACCTCGCCGCGCGCCTGAACGTTTCCGGCTACGCCAAGGCCAAGACCGGCAGCGCCTGCGCCGAGTTTGTCTGCACCGAAGAAGACGGCGCCCAGCGCCTGATGCACGGCCAGCGCTTTGCCGAGCTGATCTTTCCTCGGCAGTGGGCGCGCGGGGTGTTCATCGACTTGCCGGAAACGGACCGCATCAGCGTGATCCTCGCCCACCTGCGCGAATTCCCGGTGTGCGGCAGCCTGTGGCTGGAGATGGTCGACACCAACGACGGCAAGGAACTGTCCAACTTCTGCAAGAAATTCGAAGTGCACCTGCGCAAAGCCCTGCTGAACGCCGGCAAACTGGTGGACGACCCGAGCAAGCCGCGCCTGCTGCTGACCTTCAAGAGTGGCCGCGAAGTGTTCATGGGCCTGGCCGAGTCGAACAACTCGGCAATGTGGCCGATGGGTATTCCGCGTTTGAAATTTCCCCGCGAAGCGCCCAGCCGTTCGACCCTCAAGCTGGAAGAGGCCTGGCACCACTTCATCCCCCGCGACCAGTGGGACGAGCGCCTGCACGGCGACATGACGGGCGTCGACCTTGGCGCAGCGCCCGGCGGCTGGACCTGGCAACTGGTCAACCGTGGCATGCTGGTGACCGCCATCGATAACGGCCCGATGGCCGAAAGCCTGATGGACACTGGCTTGGTGCAGCACTTGATGGCCGACGGTTTCACCTTCGTGCCCAAGCAGCCGGTGGACTGGATGGTCTGCGACATCGTCGAAAAACCGGCGCGTAACGCCGCGCTGCTGGAAACCTGGATCGGCGAGGGGCATTGCCGCGAGGCGGTGGTGAACCTGAAGCTGCCGATGAAACAGCGCTACGCCGAAGTGAAGCGCCTGCTGGAACGCATCGAAGACGGTTTCAAAGCGCGCGGCATCCGCGTGGAGATCGGCTGCAAGCAGCTGTACCACGACCGAGAGGAAGTGACCTGCCACCTGCGTCGGTTGGTGGATGTGAAGAAAACCAAGGCCCGGTAGACTGGCGGCCAGTTCCAGGAGTAGATCATGAGCGATATTTTCGACACCGCCGTCGACGGCACCCTAGATGCAACAGGCCTGAATTGCCCAGAGCCCGTGATGATGCTGCACCAGCACATCCGCGACCTGGCGCCCGGCGGCTTGCTCAAGGTGATCGCGACCGACCCGTCCACGCGCCGCGATATTCCCAAGTTCTGCGTGTTTCTCGACCACGAACTGGTGGGTCAGCAGGAGCAGGCCGGCACGTACCTGTACTGGATCCGCAAAAAAGCCGACTGATTACTCGATGTACTGTAGGAGCGAGCTTGCTCGCGAAAATCCTCAAGGCTAATGCAGCGCACCTGGGTTAACGCGGCGCTCTCGGGTTTTTCGCGAGCAAGCTCGCTCCTACAGGTGTTCCTTGTCGGCGCGAATGCGCCGGCGTGCACTGCGCGCCAGGCGTACCAGCAACATCCCCGCCGCACAGCTCAATCCCACGATCAGCCCTTGCCACAAGCCGCTTGGGCCGCTCGGTTCGCCGAGCCAATTCGTCAGCCCCAGGGCGTAACCCACCGGCAGGCCAACGCCCCAATAGGCGAACAAGGTCAGTACCATCGTCACTCGGGTGTCCTGGTAACCACGCAGTGCGCCAGCCGCCGTGACCTGGATCGAGTCGGAAAACTGGAACAGTGCCGAGAACACGATCAGCGTCGAAGCCAAGTGAATGACCACCGGGTCCGGCGTATAGATCGCCGCAATCTGCTCGCGAAACAGCAACATCAGGCTGCAGGACAGGCAGGCGTAGGCCAGCGCCGTGCCCATGCCCACCCCGGCGGCGAAGCGTGCTTCACGCGGTTCCCCACGTCCCAGCGCCTGGCCCACGCGTACCGTTACGGCCATGCTCAGGGAGTAGGGGATCATGAACACCAGGGAGCTGACGTTCAGCGCGATCTGATGACCGGACACCACCGTGGCTCCCAAGCTGCCCAGCAGTAGGGCAATCACCGCAAAAATGCTCGACTCGGCAAAGATCGCCACGCCAATCGGCAGGCCAATGCCCAGCACGCGCTTGATCACCGCCCATTGTGGCCAGTCGAAACGCTTGAACAGTTCGCTGCTCTGGTAGGCCGGCCCCCAGCGGGTCCAGCCGGCCAGGCCAAGCATCATCACCCACATCGAAATGGCCGTCGCCCAACCGCAACCTACGCCGCCCATGGCCGGCAGGCCGAGGTGACCGTAGATGAAGATGTAGTTCAGCGGGATATTCAGCGCCAGGCCGCACAGGCCCATGACCATGCTTGGCAGCGTACGGCCCAGGCCGTCACTGAAGCAGCGCAGCACGTAATAGAACGCAATGGCCGGCATACCGGCGGCGATGCCATGCAAGTAACCCATGGTGGGCGCGATCAGGTCCGGCTCAACCTTCATTGCATGCAGGATCGGCTCGGCGCAGAGCAGTAGCAGTGAGCCGATGATGCCGACCACCAAGGCCAGCCACAGTGACTGACGCACCAGTGGTCCGATCTCGCTGTACTGGCCCGCACCGAAGCGTTGGGCAACTTTCGGCGTGGTGGCCAGCAGCGTACCGCTCATCAGCAGGTAGACCGGAATCCAGATCGAGTTGCCCAGGCCCACCGCCGCCAAGTCTTGGGGACTGACGCGGCCGGCCATCACCGCATCGACAAAACTCATCGCAGTAGTGGCCAGTTGGCCGACCATGATCGGCAGGGCGAGCGTCAGCAGGCCGCCGACTTCCCGGCTGATGCGGGCGGGGCGGCTGAGGGTGGCAGAGGCAGTGTTCACGTACAGGTGTCCAATCAAGGGATGCGCAAGGACCGCGGATTCTACGCTTTGACGCATTGGTCAGGAAAAATCCTGTGTTAGGGATTTGTAAGCGCGGGTCGTGATCCCTGTACACTGCGGGTCCGCGAAAGGAGCCTGCCATGTTGATTGTTGCCGACGAAAATATTCCGCTGCTCGATGCATTCTTCCAGGGATTTGGCGAGATCCGCCGGGTGCCCGGCCGTTCCATCGACCGCGCCACAGTCGAGCAGGCTGACGTGTTGCTGGTGCGCTCGGTGACCAACGTTAACCGTGCGCTGCTGGAGGGGACGAACGTGCGTTTCGTCGGCACTTGCACCATCGGCACCGATCACCTGGACCTCGACTACTTCAAGCAGGCCGGCGTCCAGTGGTCCAGCGCCCCCGGCTGCAATGCCCGTGGCGTGGTGGATTATGTGCTGGGCAGCCTGATGACCCTGGCTGAAATCGAAGGTGCCGACCTCACTCAGCGCACCTATGGCGTGGTTGGAGCCGGCGAAGTGGGCGGGCGGCTGGTCAAGGTACTCAAGGGCCTGGGCTGGAACGTGCTGGTGTGTGACCCGCCACGGCAGATTGCCCAAGACGGCGATTACGTCAGCCTGGAGCAGATCATCGAGCAATGCGATGTGATCAGCCTGCACACGCCGTTGACCAAGTCCGGCAATGGCTCCACCTGGCACCTGTTCGACCGCGAGCGGCTCAACCAGCTCAAGCCCGGCACTTGGCTGATCAACGCCAGCCGTGGCCCGGTGGTGGACAACGCCGCCCTGCGCGAGGTGTTGCTGGCGCGCGAAGACCTGCAAGCGGTGCTGGATGTGTGGGAGGGCGAACCTGAAGTGGACGTGGACCTTGCCGACCTGTGCGTGCTGGCCACGCCGCATATCGCTGGTTACAGCCTGGATGGCAAACAGCGCGGCACGGCGCAGATCTATCAGGCGTTCTGCGTGCACCTGGGGCAGGAACCGAGTATTCAGTTGAGTGATTTGCTGCCGCCGCCGTGGTTGGCCGAGGTGCAGTTGAACGCGTCCACCGACCCGGCCTGGGCGCTGGCGACCCTGTGCCGCAGCGTGTACGACCCGCGCCGGGATGATGCGGACTTCCGGCGGAGCCTGGTAGGAACGGTGGAAGAACAGCGCAGGGCGTTTGACCTGCTGCGCAAGAACTACCCGGAGCGCCGTGAGATTGATGGCTTGAAGGTGCGCATCAACGGTGAATCGGCGGTGCTATCGAACATCGTCGGCGCATTGGGCGCTGTGAGCGTTTAGACCGCAGTAAAAAACCCGGCCACCTGGGCCGGGTTTGCAAGAGCGTCGGCGCTTCAGCCTTGCTGGGCAGGCTTGACCAGTTTTTCGTCCAGTTCGCGGCAGGCTTGCTGGATCATCTCTTCGGTAATCTGCACTTCGCGGCCTTTGGCGTCGATGTACGAGCAAGGCAACTGCTGCGGTTGGCGGATCACTTCAATCTTGGCATCGCTGCTGTTCTGCAAGGTCATGGCCTGTCTCCTCATCAGGTTGTTTACCTAGTTTGCTTCTTTACTCTAAGCCGCCCGAGTGACCACGCTGTTACAACTCCCTGCAAGATCACCGGTTCGAATACCCAGTCCACCAGAAACCGCCTCGGATTTCCAGCCAGGGGTTAGACCGATAGCCTCTAGGGATAGGTATCGGCGGGCATAATTAACCTGACTCATTGTTATTTGCCCAAGTTCCCCCAATGTTGAGGACAGGTTCCTCACTGGTGATGCCCTCCATGTTCTCAGTCCGTCAACGCCGCGCGATCCGCCTGGCCAGCCGCTTCATCGCGCCCTACCGCTGGCACGCGCTCGGCGCCCTGTTGGCGCTGATCGTCACGGCCGGTATCACCTTGTCCATGGGGCAGGGCATTCGCCTGCTGGTGGACCAGGGGTTCATGACTCAATCCCCACACTTGCTCAACCAGTCCATCGGCCTGTTCATGATCCTCGTACTGGGCCTGGCAGTGGGCACGTTTGCACGGTTCTACTTGGTGTCGTGGATCGGCGAGCGGGTGGTGGCGGACATCCGTCGGCAAGTGTTCAACCATCTGATCTACCTGCATCCGGGCTTCTATGAAAATAATCGCAGCTCGGAAATCCAGTCACGTTTGACCACTGATACCACCTTGTTGCAATCGGTGATCGGCTCGTCGTTGTCGCTGTTCCTGCGCAACGCGCTGATGGTCATCGGGGGCATCGTGTTGCTGTTTGTGACCAACCCCAAGCTCACCAGCATCGTGGTGGTGGCATTGCCGCTGGTGTTGGCGCCGATCCTCATCTTCGGCCGCCGGGTGCGCAGCTTGTCGCGGCAAAGCCAGGACCGTATCGCCGATGTGGGCAGCTATGTGTCCGAGACCCTCGGCCAGATCAAGACCGTGCAGGCCTACAACCATCAGGTGCAGGACGAGCAGCGCTTCGCCGTGACCGTGGAAGACGCCTTCACCACAGCGCGCAAACGCATCACCCAACGCGCCTGGCTGATTACCCTGGTGATCATGCTGGTGCTCGGCGCCGTGGGTGTGATGCTGTGGGTGGGCGGCATGGATGTGATCAGCGGGCGCATATCCGGCGGCGAGCTGGCGGCGTTCGTGTTCTACAGCCTGATTGTCGGCAGTGCGGTCGGCACCCTGAGCGAAGTACTCGGTGAGTTGCAACGCGCCGCCGGGGCCGCCGAGCGGATCGGCGAGTTGTTGCAGTCGAGCAACGAAATCCAGGCGCCCGCCGCCGGGACGGTGCAACTGCCTGAGCGGGTCAGTGGCCGCATGGAACTGCAAAACCTGCGGTTTTCCTACCCTTCACGGCCCGATAGCTATGCTGTCGACGGCCTGAACCTGACCATCAATCCCGGTGAAACCCTGGCGTTGGTGGGCCCATCCGGCGCGGGCAAATCGACGATTTTCGACCTGTTGCTGCGCTTCTACGATCCCCAGCAAGGCTGCATCCTGCTCGAAGGCCATCCGCTGACCGAACTCGACCCTATGGACCTGCGCCGCCACTTCGCCCTAGTGTCCCAGAGTCCGGCGCTGTTCTTCGGCAGCGTCGAAGACAACATCCGCTACGGCAACCCGACCGCCACTCGGGAACAGGTCGAAGCCGCCGCCCGCATTGCCCACGCCCATGACTTCATCCTGCAAATGCCCGACGGCTACCAGACTCACTTGGGCGACGGCGGCATGGGCCTCTCCGGCGGCCAACGCCAACGCCTGGCCATCGCCCGCGCGCTGCTGGTGGACGCGCCGATCCTGCTGCTCGACGAAGCTACCAGCGCCCTCGATGCCCAGAGTGAACACCTGATCCAGCAAGCGCTGCCGCAGTTGATGCAAGGGCGCACTACCCTGGTGATCGCCCATCGGCTGGCCACGGTGAAGAACGCTGATCGCATTGCGGTGATGGACCAGGGTAAGTTGGTGGCGATCGGGACGCATCAACAGTTGATTGCGAGCAATGCGTTGTATGCGCGATTGGCGGCGTTGCAGTTCAGTGATGGGGTGGAGGTCGCGAACAGCGAGGTCTAGGCAAGTTACCAAGCATTGTTGAGGGTTGCTGAGGGGGCTTCTGTGGTGAGCGGGCTTGCCCCGCGCTGGAGTGCGAAGCACTCCCAATTCAGTCGTCACGGTGTAGGTGTAGCCGAAAAATTTTGATATCCGGTTTTGGGGCTGCTACGCAGCCCAGCGCGGGACAAGCCCGCTCACCACAGAAAGCTAGCTGACCACCGCAGGCCCGCTTGCTATAGGGTTTTCAATCCCCTGGAGCAGGGGGACCTTCGGGCTAGGCCTTACTGATCATCAAAATACCGCTCATGCCAATCCACCAGCGGCTGGGGTGAATTGAGTTTCTGCCCGTAGATCACCGAATAAGACAGCACGTTCTGCACATACTGGCGGGTTTCGTCGAACGGGATGCTTTCAACCCACACATCGAAACTCAGGTGGTCTGCGCCGCGCAGCCACTGGCGTACACGGCCGGGGCCGGCGTTGTAGGCGGCGGAGGCGAGTACGCGGTTGCCGTTGAACTGGCTGTGCACCTGGCTCAGGTAGGCGGCGCCGAGCTGGATGTTCTTGTCCGGGTCCAGCACCTGGGCCGGGGAGGCCAGGGGGATGCTGAACTTGCGCGCGGTTTCCTTGGCGGTGCCGGGCATCAGTTGCATCAGGCCGCTGGCACCGACGCCGGAGCGGGCGTCGTCCATGAAGGCGCTTTCCTGGCGAGTGATGGCGAACACCCAGCTGGAATGCAGGCCGCGCACCTTGGCTTCACGCACCAAGGTGTCGCGGTGCGCCATTGGGAAGCGGATGTCCAGGTCGTCCCAGTATTGCGCCTGGCTGATGGTGCGGATCGCCGGGAAGTACCACTTCATGTCGTAGGCCAATCGGGCCTGGGCGACCATCTCGTCACGGTTGAAGTGACGGCTGACGTGGTACCACTCGCGACGGCCATCCACTACCTGGCCACGGGCATAGAATTCCAGCGCACGGCGCACGCCAGGGGTGTTGCGCACCTTGTTGACCAGTGCCTGGCTCATCAGCAGCGGCTTGTTCTTCAGCTGGTACGGGGCTTTGGAACGATCTGCCGCAAGGAAACCGTAGAAGTCACGCTCTTGCGCCAGGTTTTTGTATAGGACCAGCGCTTGCGGGTTCTTAGGTTCTGCCAGTTCCAAGCTGCGGGCCTGCCAGTAGCGCCAGCGGTTGGTGGTCGCCAAGTCCTGTGGGAGTTTGCGGGTCAACTGGTACGCATCTTCCCAGCGCGCCAGGCGCAGCAGCAAGCGCAGGCGCCATTCGGAGACGGTGTTGTCACGCAGTTCAGGGTCGTACTTGGTCATCACCTCTAGGGCGCGCGGGTCATAGCGCTTGGCCAGGGTGAGGCCGATTTCGCGGGCGATCGACACTTTTTCGTCACGCGAGAAGTGCATGCTGCTGGCGTAGCCGTCGAGCAGGGCCATGGCCTTGTCCGGATCCTGGCGTGCCAGGCGACGCAAGCCGAGGCCCACGGCGTCAGACATGGCCTCAGTGGCCGGCAGGAAGCGTGACGGGTCGCTGAGCATGTCGGGCTTCTGCGCCACGTCCACCATCAAGCGACCTTGGGCGCCGAGGGTGGGCAGGGTTTTCACCAGGCTGTTGGCCAGGGCGTAGTTGCGCGCTTCGGCGGCGAGCTTGGCGCGGTCCCAGATCTTCTGTTCGGTGAGTTGGCCGTCTGCCGCCCACTGGCCGAAGGTGACATCGCAGGCCGCCGGTTGGGACTTGCCAGTCATCCAGAGTTTTTCGGCGGTCTTATAGCCTTCCGCCTTCAAGTTGTGGGTGAGCTGGTACTGGCCATGCAGGCAGTCCAGCTCAACGAAATTAAGCTTGGCGTCGTAGTACTTTTCAAAGGTCTGCCAGTCACCACGCTCGGCCAGCCAGCGCAACCAGCGCAGTTTCATCCAGTTGGCCTGGGGCAGGTCGCCGTTTTTGGCGAGGAACTGCTCGATTTCCTGGTTGCTCGCGGTTTTCAGGCGTGCCGTCAGTTCGTCATAGGCCAGGTACGGTGTCAGCGGGTAATCGGCCAGGGCTTGGCTGTATTGCATGTACGGGCCGGTGTCGCCTTTGGCCAGGGCGCGTTTGGCTTCATCGTAATATTGACGTTGGGTGGTGAGGTCCACGGCCTGGGCGGATTGAACGGCGGTGGCGGAAAGAAGCAGACAAGATAAAAAGTTGAAAAGGCGACTGCGCATGAGACGTCCGTGCAGAGAAATCACGACTAGCATCGGCACCGCCGACACTGATTGCCCCTAGCTTAGCCTTTTGCCCGACGCAGACGAAAGCTTTGCCGGGCGGTTCGTTCAAGTTCGTAGCAAATGTCCTACAGAACGTGTCGGCAGCGAAAATGCCAGCCGCATCCCACCCCTAACTCAGGTAGAATGCGCGCCCAGTTTTTGGAGAAGCGTATGACCCTGCTCAAATTCAGCGATGTGTCCCTTGCTTTCGGCGCTATGCCGTTGTTGGACAAGGTGTCCTGGCAGATCGCCCGTGGTGAGCGGGTGTGCATCATCGGCCGCAACGGCACCGGCAAATCCAGCATGATGAAGCTGGTCAAAGGCGATCAGAAGCCTGATGACGGCTCTGTATGGCGCGCGCCGGGCCTCAAGATCGGCGAATTGCCGCAAGAATTGCCCGTGGCCGACGGACGGACTGTGTTCGACGTGGTTGCCGAAGGCCTCGACGGCGTCGGCGCACTGCTCGCCGAATATCATCACCTGGCGCAAAATTGCGTCACCGAAGACGACCTGAACAAACTGATGCACGTTCAGCAAGACCTCGAAGCCCGCGATGGCTGGCGCTTGCAGCAACTGGTCGACAGCACCTTGAGCCGCCTGCAACTGCCGGCCGACAAGACCCTCGCCGAGTTGTCCGGTGGCTGGCGTCGTCGCGTGCTGCTGGCCCAGGCCCTGGTGTCCGAGCCGGATCTGCTACTGCTCGACGAACCCACCAACCACTTGGACATCGGCGCGATTGCCTGGCTGGAAGAGGCCCTCAAGGAATTCCAGGGCGCCGTGCTGTTCATCACGCACGACCGTTCCTTCCTGCAAAACCTGGCGACCCGCATCCTTGAACTGGATCGTGGCGGCTTGATCGACTGGAACGGCGACTACGCCAGCTTCCTGGTGCACAAGGAAGCTGCGCTGGCCGCCGAAGAAACCGCCAACGCGCTGTTCGACAAGAAGCTGGCCCAGGAAGAAGTCTGGATCCGCCAGGGCATCAAGGCCCGCCGCACCCGTAACGAAGGCCGCGTACGCGCACTGAAAGCCCTGCGTGTCGAGCGCAGCGAACGCCGCGAGCGCACCGGCAAGGCGAATATCCAGCTGGACACCGCCGACAAGTCGGGCAAGCAAGTAATGGTGCTGGAGAACGTCAGCTTCCATCACCCGGACGGCCCGTTCCTGATCAAGGACTTCTCCATGGTCCTGCAGCGCGGCGACCGTATCGGCCTGCTGGGCGCCAACGGCACCGGCAAGACCACCTTGCTCAAGCTGATGCTCAGCGGCCTGCAGCCGACCAGCGGCACCGTGGAAGAGGGCACGCGCATCGACGTGGCTTACTTCGACCAGCTGCGCCACCAGTTGGACCTGGAAAAGACCGTGATCGACAACGTCGCCGAAGGCCGCGACTTTATCGACATCGATGGCCAGAGCCGCCACGTGCTCAGCTACCTGGGCGATTTCCTGTTCAGCCCGCAGCGTGCGCGTACGCCGGTGAAAGCCTTGTCCGGTGGCGAGCGTGCGCGCCTGCTGCTGGCCAAGCTGTTCAGCAAGCCGGCCAACCTGCTGGTGCTCGATGAACCGACCAACGACCTTGACGTAGAAACGCTCGAACTGCTGGAAGAAGTGCTGCTGACCTTCAACGGTACCGTGCTGATGGTGAGTCACGACCGGGCATTCCTCGACAACGTGGTCACCAGCACCCTGGTCTTCGAAGGTGAAGGCAAGGTGCGTGAATACGTCGGTGGTTACCAGGACTGGCTGCGCCAGGGCGGCTCGCCGCGCCTGCTGGGCGTGACCGAGAGCAAATCCGGCAAGGCCGACTTGAACTCGGCCGTGGTGGCTCCGGTGGCGGCTGCTGCGCCGGTTGCAGAGGCGGCGCCAGTGGGCAAGAAGAAGCTCAGCTATAAGCTGCAGCGTGAACTGGAAGCCTTGCCGGGTGATATCGAGGCCAAGGAACAGCAGATTAAGACGGTAGAAGCGGACATGGCTGACGCGGGTTTCTACCTGCGTCCGGCGGCGGAAACCGCCAAGGTGATTGCCTCCCTGGAGAAACTGAACCAGGAGTTGGAAGTGTTGGTTGAGCGTTGGGCTGAGCTGGATGCCTGAGTGATTCCAGTGCATTAAAAAACCCGGTGTTCATCTGATGAACACCGGGTTTTTTATAGGAACCAGTAGGAGCCGGCTTGCCGGCGATTGCATTCTGTCAGGCCATACATCTGGCGGCTGACAGTCCGCTATCGCTGGCAAGCCAGCTCCTACAAGGGGTTATGCGTTTTTGACCAGCTTCACGGCCAGCACATCGCACGGCGCACCGTGCAGCACATCATTGGCTGTAGAACCCAGCAACAACGCCAAGCCGTGACGACCATGGCTACCCACCACGATCAAGTCGCAAGACTTTTCCTTGGCCAGATGGTGGATTTCCTGGCGCGGTTGGCCGTACGTCAGGTGGCAGTCTTCCTTTTTCAGGTGCGGGTATTTGAGAATCAAACGGTCCAGACGCTCCTTGGCCTGGTCAAATTGCTGTTGCTGCAACTGGGAAAGGTCCATGGGCACGTCGCCACCAAAGGCCATGGCCATGGGCTCGACGATATGCACCAGCGACAGTATGGCGCCATTGGCCAATGCAGATTCCTGCGCGCGCTTGATCACCGGATCGCACTCTTCGGTCAGATCGACAGCGACCAGAATATGTTGGTAGGGCATGAGGCGTTCCTCCAAGGGACTGCAATATGTTCAGTATGGCTGCTTTCAAGCGGATGGGGTTGCGTCAGGTCAAATCCGCTCATCTAGAAATTCGGGAGTACACATATGACGGTCTGGATAGTGGTGTCAATCCTTGTGGTGGTTCTGAGCCCCCTGGCATGGTTGCGCCCGTCGCGCCATCAGAGCGGGCGCATGGCCCTGCGCATGGAGGCGCGCCGCATCGGCCTGGCCATGCAGTTGTCGCCCCAGGAATGGCCGCATTGGCTCAAGCAGGAGCCACCGAGCCCGTGCGCGCAATACTGCCGGCCACGGCGTGGCAGCACACCGGCCATTTGGAGTTACTGGCAGCTGGAGCCCGGAGTCTGGGTGAATCAGTGGCGTGAAGTGTGTGTTGATGAAAAGTTGTTGCCGCATTTTGCGACCTTGCCGGACAACGTCTACAAGGTCGAAGCCGACAAGCAGATGATCGCCCTGTATTGGGGCGAGAAGGGCGAGGCGAGCGTGTTGAAGGCTATCGATACGCTGCTCAAGGCCTTGGCCTGACACCGACCCTGGCGGCCTGCGACAACCCCCTGTAGGAAGCCCGGCTCCTACAAAGGGCGTGCAAATCATGGAAAACGGCAGGCAATAAAAAGCCCGACATCATCATCGGGCTGGAGTTGGCCAGGCAGGCCGGTAATTCTGTGTTCCCTGCGCCGGATGTTCATCCAGGCGCGTTACGGTTGTCGCTAGCCTAGCGGCATATCCCGTTCTGTACAGCCTTTTCCCTCATCTTTTCCATTATTGATTTCGTGAATATTTGAATATTGACGAGTCGCGGGATTATGGTCGGGGTTCTGAAATGACTGGAAAGTCGCGTTTTTCCTAGCCTTTCGAGCGATTGACAATTGCCCGGAATTGGATGAAGGTGGCGTACCCAAATCAAACGGGCGTATGAATTGAGCGTTTGTCTGTCAGACCGCTCATACAGAATCCCGACTATCGCATTGGCGGGTGTGCCTGGCGGATTGGCATGAGCATTGACGCAACTGTCAGTGTCCAGCCAGAGGCCAGCGTCCAATGTGTACTGTTCAGCTTCCATATCGTGGAGATCAGTTGATGATTTACGAAGGTAAAGCCATCACGGTTAAGGCTCTTGAAAGTGGCATCGTCGAACTGAAATTCGACCTCAAGGGTGAGTCCGTCAACAAGTTCAACCGTCTAACCCTGAATGAATTGCGTCAGGCCGTAGACACCATCAAAGCAGATGCTTCGGTCAAGGGCGTGATCGTTTCCAGCGGCAAGGACGTGTTCATCGTCGGCGCTGACATCACCGAATTCGTCGACAACTTCAAGCTGCCCGATGCCGAGCTAGTGGCTGGCAACCTCGAAGCCAACAAGATTTTCAGCGATTTTGAAGACCTCAACGTACCGACCGTCGCCGCGATCAACGGCATCGCGTTGGGCGGTGGCCTGGAAATGTGCCTGGCGGCAGACTTCCGCGTCATGTCGGCCACGGCCAAGATCGGCCTGCCTGAAGTCAAACTGGGCATCTACCCAGGTTTTGGCGGTACCGTGCGCCTGCCGCGCCTGATCGGTGCCGACAACGCCATCGAGTGGATTGCCGCCGGTAAGGAAAACCGTGCTGAAGACGCGCTGAAAGTCGGTGCTGTCGACGCTGTGGTTGCCCCGGACAAACTGGCCGAAGCCGCATTGAACCTGATCAAGGGCGCCATCAGCGGCGAATTTGACTACAAGGCCAAGCGTCAGCCGAAGCTGGAAAAACTCAAGCTCAACGCCATCGAACAAATGATGTCGTTCGAAACCGCCAAAGGTTTCGTGGCTGGCCAGGCCGGCCCGAACTACCCGGCACCGGTTGAAGCGATCAAGACCATCCAGAAAGCCGCGAACTTCGGTCGCGACAAAGCTCTGGAAGTGGAAGCGGCTGGCTTCGTCAAACTGGCGAAAACCTCCGCAGCCCAGAGCCTGATCGGCCTGTTCCTGAACGATCAGGAACTGAAGAAAAAGGCCAAGGCCTACGACGAAATCGCCAAGGACGTGAAACAGGCTGCCGTACTCGGCGCCGGTATCATGGGCGGCGGTATCGCCTATCAGTCGGCGTCCAAAGGCACGCCGATCCTGATGAAAGACATCAACGAGCACGGTATCGAGCAAGGCCTGGCAGAAGCCGCCAAGCTGCTGGTCGGTCGTGTGGACAAAGGTCGCATGACCGCTGCGAAAATGGCTGAAGTGCTTAACGGCATTCGTCCTACGCTGTCCTACGGCGATTTCGGCCATGTCGACCTGGTGGTCGAAGCCGTTGTCGAGAACCCGAAGGTCAAGCAAGCCGTGCTGGCCGAAGTGGAAGCTCAGGTTAAAGACGACACCATCCTGGCGTCCAATACCTCGACCATTTCCATCTCGCTGCTGGCCAAGGCCTTGAAGCGTCCGGAGAACTTCGTCGGCATGCACTTCTTCAACCCGGTGCACATGATGCCGCTGGTGGAAGTCATCCGTGGCGAGAAGTCCAGCGAGCTGGCCGTTGCCACCACCGTTGCCTACGCCAAGAAAATGGGCAAGAACCCGATCGTGGTCAACGACTGCCCGGGCTTCCTGGTCAACCGCGTGCTGTTCCCGTACTTCGGCGGTTTCGCCAAGTTGGTCAGCGCCGGCGTGGACTTCGTGCGCATCGACAAAGTCATGGAGAAATTCGGCTGGCCAATGGGCCCCGCGTACCTGATGGACGTGGTCGGCATCGACACCGGCCACCACGGTCGCGATGTGATGGCTGAAGGCTTCCCGGACCGCATGAAAGACGACCGCCGTTCGGCGATCGACGCGCTGTACGAGGCCAAGCGCCTGGGCCAGAAGAACGGCAAGGGTTTCTACGCCTACGAGGCGGACAAGAAGGGCAAGCAGAAGAAAGTGGCCGACCCGTCGGTGCACGAAGTGCTGGCTCCGGTCATCTACGAACAGCGTGAGGTGTCGGACGAAGACATCATCAACTGGATGATGATCGCCCTGTGCCTGGAAACCGTACGTTGCCTGGAAGACGGCATCGTCGAAACCGCCGCCGAAGCCGATATGGGCCTGGTGTACGGTATTGGTTTCCCTCCATTCCGTGGTGGTGCGCTGCGTTACATCGATTCGATCGGTGTGGCCGAGTTCGTTGCCCTGGCTGATCAATACGCTGATTTGGGCCCGCTGTACCACCCGACCGCGAAGCTGCGTGAAATGGCCAAGAACGGCCAGCGCTTCTTCGGTTAAGTGCCCAGACGACTAGAGCGAGAATATTTATGAGCTTGAATCCAAGAGACGTCGTGATCGTCGACTTCGGTCGTACGCCGATGGGCCGCTCCAAGGGCGGCATGCACCGCAACACCCGTGCCGAAGACATGTCGGCACACCTGATCAGCAAACTGCTGGAACGCAACGTCAAGGTCGACCCAAACGAAGTCGAGGACGTGATCTGGGGCTGCGTCAACCAGACCCTGGAGCAGGGCTGGAACATCGCGCGCATGGCGTCGCTGATGACCCAGATCCCGCACACCGCGGCCGGCCAGACCGTCAGCCGCCTGTGCGGTTCGTCGATGAGCGCGCTGCACACCGCCGCCCAGGCCATCATGACCGGCAACGGTGATGTGTTTGTGGTCGGTGGCGTGGAGCACATGGGCCACGTCAGCATGATGCACGGCGTCGATCCTAACCCGCACATGTCGCTGTACGCGGCAAAAGCCTCGGGCATGATGGGCCTGACTGCGGAAATGCTCGGCAAAATGCACGGCATTACCCGCGAAGCCCAGGACGCGTTCGGCCTGCGTTCCCACCAACTCGCCCACAAGGCGACTGTGGAAGGCAAGTTCAAGGATGAAATCATCCCGATGAACGGTTATGACGAGAACGGTTTCCTGAAACTGTTCGACTACGACGAAACGATTCGTCCGGATACCACCCTGGAAAGCCTGGCCGCGCTGAAGCCAGCGTTCAATCCAAAGGGCGGCACCGTGACAGCCGGTACTTCGTCGCAAATCACCGACGGTGCTTCGTGCATGATCGTGATGTCGGCGCAACGTGCCCAGGACCTGGGCATCCAACCGCTGGCCGTGATCCGTTCGATGGCTGTGGCAGGTGTGGACCCGGCAATCATGGGCTATGGTCCTGTACCGGCCACACAAAAAGCCTTGAAGCGCGCAGGCCTGACCATCAACGACATCGACTTCTTCGAGCTCAACGAAGCTTTCGCCGCACAGGCCCTGCCCGTGCTGAAAGATTTGAAAGTACTCGACAAGATGAATGAGAAGGTTAACCTGCACGGCGGCGCGATTGCCCTGGGCCACCCATTCGGTTGCTCCGGTGCGCGTATCTCCGGCACTTTGCTTAACGTGATGAAGCAAAATGGCGGCAACCTAGGGGTTGCAACCATGTGCATTGGTCTTGGCCAAGGCATTTCCACCGTCTTCGAACGCGTCTAAGCGTTGGGTTGACGGAAGCCGGGGCCCAGTGCCCCGGTTTTTGTTTTTGGGTGGTTTTGTATTTTTTTTTTAACAAATTTTGTAAGAGGGCCAGAGCATGAAAGTCGAACCAGGGCTCTACCAGCATTATAAAGGTCCGCAGTACCGTGTTTTCAGTGTGGCACGCCACTCCGAGACCGAAGAAGAAGTAGTGTTCTACCAAGCACTGTATGGCGATTACGGCTTTTGGGTACGCCCCTTGAGCATGTTTGTGGAGACCGTCGAGGTTGACGGCGAGCAGGTCCCGCGCTTTGCTTTGGTCCAGGCCGAACCCAGTCTTTTTTCAGGGCAATAACGGCAGGTCGCGCAGAATGCTGCGCTTGACCTCACCTTGTTGCCACTATATATAGCGTTGCCGCGACAGGCGCCAACTGCCTTTCACTTCTCGAATTCAGGAATTTTCCGATCCATGGGCAAATCGCTGGTCATTGTGGAATCCCCGGCTAAGGCCAAGACCATCAACAAGTACTTGGGCAACGAGTACGTGGTGAAGTCGAGTATCGGCCATATCCGAGACCTGCCCACCAGCGGTTCGGCTAGCGCCAGCAAGGAGCCTGCCGCCAAGCGCGGCAAGGCGGCTGCGGGCGAAGGTCCGGTGCTCACCCCTAAAGAGAAAGCGCGCAAGCAGCTGGTCTCGCGCATGGGTGTGGACCCGGATCATGGCTGGAAGGCCAAGTACGAAATCCTTCCAGGCAAGGAAAAGGTCATCGAAGAGCTGCGCCGGCTCGCCAAGGATGCTGACACCATCTATCTCGCGACGGACTTGGACCGCGAAGGGGAAGCCATTGCCTGGCACCTGCGGGAAGCCATCGGCGGTGATGACAGCCGCTACAAGCGTGTGGTGTTCAACGAAATCACCAAGAAAGCCATCCAGGAAGCCTTCTCCAAGCCAGGCGAACTGGACATCGACCGCGTCAACGCCCAGCAGGCCCGTCGCTTCCTCGACCGCGTCGTGGGTTATATGGTTTCGCCGCTGCTGTGGGCCAAGATCGCCCGTGGTCTGTCGGCCGGTCGTGTGCAATCGGTTGCGGTGAAGCTGGTGGTGGAGCGTGAGCGCGAGATCCGTGCGTTCATCCCCGAAGAGTACTGGGAAGTCCACGCCGACCTCGGCACTGCCAAGGGCGCCAACGTGCGCTTTGAAGTGGCCCGCGAGAAAGGCGAGGCCTTCAAGCCGCTGAACGAAGCCCAGGCCATGGCCGCGCTGGAAAAGCTCAAGTCTTCCAGCTACAGCATCGTCAAGCGTGAAGACAAACCGACCAGCAGCAAGCCATCGGCACCGTTCATCACATCCACCCTGCAACAGGCCGCGAGTAACCGCCTGGGCTTCGGTGTGAAGAAAACCATGATGATGGCCCAGCGCTTGTACGAAGCCGGCTACATCACTTACATGCGTACCGACTCCACCAACCTGTCGGTAGACGCGGTCGCGATGGCGCGTACCTATATTGAAGAAGAGTTCGGCAAGAAGTACCTGCCGGAGAAGCCGAACGTCTACAGCAGCAAGGAAGGCGCACAAGAGGCTCACGAAGCGATCCGTCCTTCCGACGCCAACACCACGCCTGCCAAGCTGAGCGGCATGGAGCGCGACGCTGAGCGCCTTTACGAGCTGATCTGGCGCCAGTTCCTGGCTTGCCAGATGCTGCCAGCGCAATACCTGTCCACCACTGTCACCGTGGCGGCCTCCGATTTTGAGCTGCGTGCCAAGGGCCGTATCCTCAAGTTCGACGGTTACACCCGTGTGATGCCGCAAATCGCCAAGCCTGGCGATGACGACGTGCTGCCGGACATGGCCCAGGGCGACACCCTCAAGCTGGTCCAGCTCGACCCGTCCCAGCACTTCACCAAGCCGCCGGCGCGTTATTCGGAAGCCAGCCTGGTAAAAGAGATGGAAAAACGCGGTATCGGTCGTCCGTCGACCTATGCAGCGATCATCTCCACCATTCAAGACCGTGGTTACGTTGCGCTGCACAACCGTCGTTTCTACTCGGAAAAGATGGGCGACATCGTGACCGAGCGCCTGTCCGAGAGCTTCTCCAACCTGATGGACTACGGCTTCACTGCCGGCATGGAAGAGAATCTCGACGACGTGGCCCAGGGCGAACGCGACTGGAAAAACGTGTTGGACGAGTTCTACGGCGACTTCAAGAAAAAACTCGAAGTAGCCGAAAGCCCTGAAAATGGCATGCGCGCCAACCAGCCGGTGATGACCGACATCCCGTGCCAGACCTGCGGTCGGCCGATGCAGATTCGTACGGCGTCCACTGGCGTGTTCCTCGGTTGCTCGGGCTACAGCCTGCCGCCGAAAGAGCGCTGCAAGGCCACTGTCAACCTGGTGCCGGGTGATGAAATCGCCGCCGACGACGAGGGTGAGTCCGAGTCTCTGGTACTGCGTGGCAAGCACCGTTGCCCGATCTGCAGCACGGCGATGGACGCCTACCTGCTGGACGAGAAGCACAAGCTGCACATTTGCGGTAACAACCCGGATTGCAACGGCTACGAGATTGAAGAAGGTACCTATCGCATCAAGGGCTACGAAGGTCCGAGCCTGGAATGCGACAAGTGCGGCAGCGAGATGCAGCTCAAGACCGGCCGTTTCGGCAAGTTCTTCGGTTGCACCAACCCGACCTGCAAGAACACCCGCAAACTGCTGAAAAGCGGTGACGCGGCGCCGCCGAAGATGGACCCGGTGAAGATGCCGGAGCTCAAGTGCGAGAAGGTCAACGACACCTACATCCTGCGTGACGGCGCTTCGGGGTTGTTCCTGGCGGCCAGCCAGTTCCCGAAGAACCGCGAGACCCGCGCGCCGTTGGTGCTGGAGATCGTGCCGCACAAGGATGAGATCGATCCTAAGTACCACTTCTTGTGTGAAGCGCCGAAGAAGGACCCGGATGGTCGTCCGGCCGTGATCCGCTACAGCCGCAAGACCAAGGAGCAGTACGTGCAGACCGAAGTTGACGGCAAGCCTACCGGCTGGAAAGCGTTCTACGACGGCGGCAAGTGGAAGGTCGAGGATAAGCGCCAGGGCGCTTGATCGGCTAATCTGCCAATGACAAAGGCCGCCTTCACAGGCGGCCTTTTGTTGCTGTAGAAGCGAGGGGGGCGCCTAGCCCTTGCTCGCGAAAATCGTAACGATAACGCGGGAAGCCAGGTACATAATGGCGTCCTTAGGTTTTTCGCGAGCAAGCTCGCTCCTACACAGCCAGCATTGCGCCTCTTTCGTTGTGGAGATTGCCGTCATGGCCAACGAACTCTATACCCGTACCAATCAGAAAATTTACTTCGCGGGTCTATCCCTGGAAGCCCTTGGCCGCGCCGAGGAAGGGAAAGAGATGAATGCCATCGCGCTGGTCCAGGCGGGGCGTGAAGCTGCGTTGTTTCACCTGTACGGCGCCTTGCTGGGTTTGTGTCATGAAATCGCTGGGTTTTACCGCCTGCCCCAGGCGGGTTCACCCCGTGCAGAAATGATCATGAATCGTGAAGTGCTGGATGCGATGGCCATTCCTGAGCTGGCAGAACTGGTTGAAATGGCTCAAAGCCCGGACAGTTGGGTGGCGCGTTTGCTCAAAGCGCATGCGGATATGTTCCAGCCACCGCGTATTCCGCATGTGCCCAAGGGCGATGTGACGCAGCCGCTGATCGTGGCGGTTGCGGTGGAAGAGGAAGAACCCAAGCCGTTGAGCCGTGAAGAGCTGGAGGGCTGGCGTCAGGAACTGAAAAAGATGGCGCTGCGCTTTCGCGAAGGCCTGAACGAATGCTGATCTCCGCGTAGGAGCCGGCTTGCCGGCGATGCAGGTATCTCGGAGTGTGAGGCGCAACGCGTTGTAGCCATCGAAGCCGGCGACCATTCATCAAGCTGTCAACAAACCTGTTCAGATCCTCTGCGGGGCTGGGTGGATGACTGATATAATCCCGGCCTTTCGTGGAGAACAGACTTTTATGCCAACGTCCTTTCTGGAAATTGTTGAGTTGCCTGACGGCCGAATCGAGCTGCGCCGGGCTGAGGACGAGGGTTCTCTGGTTATCTTGGATTTTTCCGAAGACGCCAAGCAGTTCCTGCAAGGCCAGCACGTGGAAGTGGCTAAAGCCATGTTGAGCGTGGGCGTGCAGATGGCCGGTCGCCTGGCTGAAGGCGAGCCGGAGAAAGACGAAGGGCCGCGGGTTCTTCACTAAGCCCTGTGGTTAGGGGTTCTGTGGTGTTAGGCAGGCTTCTGGAGTGAGCTAGCTTGCTTGTGGCGAGTGGGCTTGTTGTGGTGAGTGAGATTATTGTGGTGAGTGGGCTTGTTGTGGTCAGTGAGATTATTGTGGTGAGTGGGCTTGTTGAGGTGAGTGGGCTTGTTGTGGTGAGCGGGCTTGCCCCGCGCTGGGCTGCGCAGCAGCCCTAAATAGATTGACGCGGTACATCAGGTATTCCACGGTGCTTGGTTTTGGGGCCGCTTCGCAGCCCAGCGCGGGGCAAGCCCGCTCACCACAGAAGCCCGACCACAGAAGCCCGACCACAGAAGCCCGACCACAGAAGCCCGACCACAGAAGCCCGCATGTCACAGAAGCCCGTATGTCATAGGACTTCGGCCGATCAGGCACTCAGCCCAATCGAATATTCAAACTCTGCGCATCACCCGTACGAGCGGCGCTGATCAGTTGCTGCTTGGCGCTGACACTCAGTGGATTCAACCAGCTCACCACTGTATGGCTGCGGCCCAGGCGAAGTGCTTCGCAGGTCAACTGTTGGGCACTTTGCGCGCCGCGTGGCTGCAGCAACAGAATGCGCTCGCGGTTGAGGCCGGCATCCCGCAGCCAGGCCTGGGTCAGGCTGGCGGGTGGGGCGATCAGCGTCAGCCAGCGGGCATCCTGTTCCTCGCTCAGATCACGCAGGATCGGCGCCAGAAGGCTCAGGCAACTCCCCGCTGCACCGCGCAACGACAATTCACTGAACGCCTCAGGTTCGGCGCCCCAGGGCGCCTCGACCGTTTCCTTGAGGATAGGCGCAAGGGGTTGGGCCATGAAGGCCTCGAACAGCGACAGTTGAGTGTGTTGTGGGGTGTGGACGAGTTGCATGATGCCTCCTCTAGCGGCGAATGACGCCGACGCTCAAGCCTTCGATCACCAGGTCCTGATCTTTCAGGTTCACTTCAATCGGGGCGAACTCAGGGTTCTCGGCCAGGAGCCAGACCTTGCTGCCTTCGCGCTTGAAGCGTTTGACGGTGACTTCATCGCCGATACGGGCGACAACGATTTGGCCATTACGGGCTTCGCGGGTGGTGTGGACGGCCAGCAGGTCGCCATCGAAGATGCCCACGTCCTTCATGCTCATGCCATGGACGCGCAACAGGTAGTCGGCGCGAGGATGGAAGAAGGTCGGGTTGATGTTGCAGGATTCCTCGACGTGCTGCTGCGCCAGGATCGGCGCACCGGCGGCGACGCGGCCGATGATCGGCAGGGTCGATTCGTCGACCTTGGCTTCGAAGCCAGGGATGCGAATACCGCGCGAGGCACCGGGGGTCATCTCGATCGCGCCTTTGCGAGCGAGGGCCTTGAGGTGTTCTTCAGCGGCGTTGGGGGACTTGAACCCCAGTTCCAGCGCAATTTCCGCTCGTGTCGGCGGGTAGCCGTTGTCATCGAGGCAGCGCTTGATAAAAGCCAGAATCTCAGCTTGGCGTGGCGTCAGTTTTAGCATGTTGATCGCTCTGTCTTTTTATACAGTGACTGGGATTATATACAGTGAACTGCGCTTGGCAATCATCCTTTTCTGCCCCTCCGCTGGACGGTCATCGGGCAGGCTTCCCACAAGCCAGAGACAGCGCTGCCTACAGACCGGTATGGATGTGATTAAATAGCGATGAAATGTATGACTGCCCGGCCGGAAAGCGAACCCGCAGGCTTGACAAGACACACCCTGAAACGTATGTTTCAAACAAGTGTTTGTCAGGCGGAGTAGCCATGGCCCAGTCGGAAACCGTTGAACGCATTCTCGATGCTGCCGAGCAATTGTTCGCGGAAAAAGGATTTGCTGAAACCTCATTGCGGCTGATCACCAGCAAGGCTGGCGTCAACCTCGCTGCTGTGAACTACCATTTCGGCTCGAAAAAAGCCCTGATCCAAGCCGTGTTCTCGCGCTTCCTGGGGCCGTTCTGCGCCAGTCTTGACCGTGAGCTGGAGCGTCGCCAAGCCAAGGCTGACCATAAGCCGACCCTGGAAGAGTTGTTGGAAATCCTCGTCGAGCAAGCCCTGGTCGTTCAGCCCCGCAGCGGCAACGATTTGTCGATTTTCATGCGCTTGTTAGGCTTGGCGTTCAGCCAGAGCCAGGGTCACCTGCGCCGTTACCTGGAAGACATGTACGGCAAGGTTTTTCGTCGCTATATGTTGCTGGTTAACGAGGCTGCCCCGCGTATTCCGCCGATCGAGCTGTTCTGGCGCGTGCACTTCATGCTCGGTGCTGCCGCGTTCAGCATGTCCGGGATCAAGGCGTTGCGGGCCATCGCCGAGACCGATTTCGGTGTGAATACCTCAATCGAACAGGTCATGCGCCTGATGGTGCCGTTCCTGGCTGCCGGCATGCGTGCCGAAACCGGTGTGACCGACGCCGCCATGGCCGCTGCTCAATTGCGCCCACGCAGCAAGTCCGCGCCAATACCCGCCAAGGTTTGACCGCACCGGGTGGGCGCGACCGCTTGCATCCGCTAAGCTAGCGACCCATGCCGAATTCAGCTATTTACTCGCAACCCGTTGTGCTCACTGTGCCTGGTGAGGGCAACGGGTTGTGTGCGTTATTTAAGGAAGGTTTATGACTGCTGCCCTGCAAGGTTCTTTGATGGTCGACGTGGCTGGCACCTGGCTGACGGCCGAGGACCGCCATCTGCTGCGCCAGCCTGAAGTGGGCGGCCTGATCATTTTCGCGCGCAACATTGAGCATCCGCGCCAAGTGCGGGAATTGAGTGCAGCGATTCGCGCTGTGCGCCCGGACCTGCTGCTGGCCGTCGACCAGGAGGGCGGCCGCGTACAGCGCCTGCGCCAGGGTTTCGTGCGCTTGCCGGCCATGCGTGCCTTGGCGGATAACCCCAACGCCGAATACCTGGCCGAGCAGTGTGGCTGGATCATGGCGACTGAAGTGTTGGCCGTTGGCCTGGACCTGAGCTTCGCCCCGGTGCTGGACCTGGACTACCAGCGCAGCGCGGTGGTCGGCACCCGATCCTTCGAAGGCGACCCCGAGCGCGCCGCGGTGCTGGCTGGTGCATTCATCCGCGGCATGAACAGCGCCGGCATGGCCGCCACTGGCAAGCACTTTCCCGGTCACGGTTGGGCTGAGGCCGATTCCCACGTCGCCATTCCCAATGATGAACGCAGCCTGGAACAGATTCGCGCCAATGACCTGGTGCCTTTCGCACGCCTGAGCAAGCAACTCGCGGCCGTGATGCCCGCGCACGTGATCTACCCGCACGTCGACGCCCAGCCAGCTGGGTTCTCGCGCCGCTGGCTGCAGGACATCCTGCGCGGTGAGTTGCAGTTCGATGGGGTGATTTTCAGCGATGATCTGTCGATGGCGGGTGCCCATGTGGTCGGTGATGCGGCCAGCCGGATTGAAGCGGCGCTGACGGCGGGTTGCGACATGGGGCTGGTGTGCAACGATCGTGCGGCGGCTGAGTTGGCGTTGACTGCCGCTCAGCGGATGAAGGTCACGCCATCGCCACGCATTGCGCGGATGCGTGGGCAGGCAATTGCTTCGACGGAATACAAGCAGGATCCGCGTTGGCTGGCGGCGCTGACGGCGTTGCGGGATGCTCAACTGATTGGCTGAACACCGCGGCGCGGCCTTCGCGAGCGAGCCCGCTCCCACATTCGACCGAGTTCCAGCTTTGGAATGCAGTCAAGTGTGGGAGCGGGCTTGCTCGCGAAGGCAATCTAACATTCAGCGCTTTTCCTGTTTGTTGGGCAACGGCGCAAACAACGCCTCAATATCCTCATTGCCCAACTGCCAGTCTCCGGTGGTACGCCCATCCAGCACGCCCGCTGCCAAGTCGGATTTTTCCTTCTGCAGGTGCTGGATTTTCTCTTCCACCGTGCCCCGGGCAATCATCTTGTAGACGAACACCGGCTTCTCTTGCCCGATGCGATAGGCACGGTCGGTGGCCTGGTTCTCCGTGGCCGGGTTCCACCAAGGATCATAGTGGATCACCGTATCGGCCTCGGTCAGGTTCAGGCCAACACCGCCGGCCTTCAAGCTGATCAGAAAAATCTGCAGCTTGCCGCTCTGGAAGTCCTTCACCGGCGTGCGCCGATCCCGGGTCTGGCCGGTGAGCAGTGCGTAGGCCACGCCGCGTTTTTTCAGCTCGATTTCGATCAGGCTCAACATCGAGGTGAACTGGGAAAACAGCAGGATCCGCCGACCCTCCTCAAACAGCTCCTCAAGCATTTCCATCAAGCTATCGAGTTTGCCTGAGCTGCTGCCACGGGCGGGCAGGGTCGCGTCGTTGACCAGCCGCAAATCGCAACACACTTGGCGTAACTTCAGCAGCGCCTCAAGGATGATGATCTGGCTGCGCGCTACGCCTTTGCGGGTGATCTCGTCGCGGACTTTCTTGTCCATGGCCAGGCGCATGGTTTCGTACACGTCGCGCTGGGCTTCATTGAGGTCGACCCAGTGGATAATCTCGGTCTTGGGTGGCAACTCCGTCGCCACCTGTTCCTTGGTGCGGCGCAGCAGGAAAGGTTTTATCCGACCGTTGAGGTGTTGCAACCGCACATCACTGGCACGCTTTTCGATGGGCACGCGGTAATCGCGGTTGAAGCTTTTTACATCACCGAGCCAGCCAGGCAGCAGGAAGTGAAACAACGACCACAACTCGCCCAGGTGGTTTTCCAGCGGCGTGCCACTCAGGCACAGGCGTTGGCGTGCGTTCAGCTCGCGTGCCGCCTGGGCCGCCTTGCTGGACGGGTTCTTGATGTATTGGGCTTCGTCGAGGATCAGTACATGCAAGGGCAGGGCGGCGAGTTGTTCGATGTCCTTGGGCAGCAGCGCATAGGTGGTCAGCAGCAGGTCATAGTCCGGCAGGTTGGCGAAATGTTTCTTACGCCCTGCGCCATACAGCGCCAGCACCTTGAGTTGCGGTGTAAAGTGCGCCGCCTCATCCAGCCAGTTGGGAATCAGGCTGGTGGGCATCACCACCATGCACGGCCGATCCAGGCGACCGGCGATTTTCTCAGTCAGAATATGCGCCAGGGTCTGTAGGGTTTTGCCTAGGCCCATGTCATCTGCAAGTATGCCGCCGACATCCAGCTGACGCAGCGACTGCATCCAGCTCAAGCCTTCCAACTGGTAAGGGCGCAAGGTCGCGTTCAGCCCTTCAGGCGCTACACACGTGAAGTCCTTGATATCCCGCAGGCGCTGGGCAAAGTTGCGGATCTTCTCGCCACCTTCCCACTGCAGCGGCAGGTCTTCCAGCGGGTTAAGCCGGATTGCATCGGCCTTGGCCAAGCGTAACGTGGTGGTGCCGGCTTCCTGTAGGTAAAACTCACCGAGGGTCGCCAGCACCGGTTTCAATCGGCCGTAGGGCAGCGCCACTTGTATCGGGCCGTGACCATTTGGCAGGCCTGGGATGTTCACCAGAATCAGCTCATCATCACGGCGCCGCGCCAGCTTCTCCGGGTTGAGGATCTCGGTGTGGGAACGCATCAGGTTCAGCAGGATCGGCAACAGGCTCAGTCGCTCGCCGTTGACGATGATCCCCAACTCCAGATCGAACCAATCACGCTCCGGACCTTCGTCAACCGTGGCGTACCAGTCATCGACGGCGCTGAGGTCGAAGCCGAAATCATCATCGATCAGCAGCTCCCAACCCTCGGCTCGCAGTGTTGGCGTGGCATTGAGGGTGAAGGTCAGCCAGGCACTGTCATTGACCATCTCAAACAGCTCGCCGGCGCTTTCCGGCAGTGCCTTGCTCTGGCGCGTGGCGATCTTGAAGCCCAGCAGGCGCAGTTGTTCGCGATACGGTTGCTCAAGCTCCGGATGCCGCTTGATGCGCAGGCTCTGGGTGTCCTGGCGCACAATGATATCGGCGTTTTTCTGCCCGCTGACGTAGTTGCCCAAGTAGTTGAACGACAGCGCCGCCCGGTGCTGGATGTAGCGCTGCATCTTGCCGTTGCGCGGTTCAAAGGCGCTGAATTCGACACTGGCCATCCACAGGCGCGGCACCGGCACCACGTCTTCCATCACCACTTGCGGCAGCACCGCCCGGTTTTCCAGCACGGCCTGGAGTTTTTCCAGCAGCTCGGCATCCTGTGCGGCGGCGGGGTAGGCCAGGGTTTCCTGGACCTTGAGCAATACCGCGGCGATGTGTTTGCAGTTGGTGTGCACCGGGCAGGTACAGCGGCTGTCCACCAGGATCAAGGTGCCCTTGGCCGATTCACGCAACGAGATGGTCTGCCGATACACGTTGCCGCCGGAGCCTTCGCAACTGGCGACGATAGTGCTGTCGCCGCATTCGACGATGCGCACCCGGTTTTCCAGCGCATAACGTCGCCCGCGCTCAAGGCTCTGCTCTTTAAAGCGATTGGCCCAGGAAGGGGCCAGGGGTTTGGTCAGCGACGACGTGAGGGACATGGCGCTGGATCAGTCCTGAATGTCGGGCGGTGGCGCGCTGGGGGGCTTGGCGGTCAGCGATGTGATTTTGATCAGCAGCGCGAGGTGGCCACCGTCCAGGTAGTTGAGCTGGTTGTTCTTGGTGCGCACGTCGGTCTGGCTCAGTTGCTCGCTGGCGATCACGCTGCCGTTGGCGTCGAACTGGTTGATCCAGAAGTTCGCATCAATGTCGGTAAAACGGCCCAGTTGCAGGCTCAACACGCCCTCGATCGGAAACTGGCCGAATTGTTCCTGGCCGTCGGTGATCGCGACCTTGACCGGCTGCTCGCCCAGGTTCTGTTCCCACGCCTTATGCAGCAGCACCGTGTAGGTGGAGTCGGCACGCAGCTTGTCGACAATGTTGGACAGGCGCGGCGGGCTCAGTCTGTCGCCCAGGCGCACTGCCCCGGCATCCCAGTTTTCCGGGGCGGCGCGGCTGTTGATCACCGGTTCGGCGTTCTGGCGCACCAGGATCATTTCCACCTGGTACGGGCTGTCGGCGAACGCCGCAGGTGCCACGACCACCAACAACAGGCTCAACATGCGGAACAGGCGCATTGGGGCGTCCTTCAAGCAGATTTCGGGATGAGGCGCTCAAACAACGCCTCCAAGGTATTAAAGCGTTCTTCGGCACGTTCCATCGGCACCATGAACTTGAACAGCGTAGCCCCTTCGAACTTGTAGCGGTTGGGCTGGCCCTGGATCAGCTTGATCAATACCAGCGGGTCCACCGGCGTCTGCGCTTCGAATTCGATGCGCCCGCCTTGCGGCCCGGCGTCGACCTTCTTGATGCCGAGCTGCTCGGCCTGCAATTTCAGCAGGGTCAGGCGCACCAGGTTCTTGGTGGGTTCCGGCAACAGGCCGAAGCGGTCGATCATCTCCACCTGCAGGTCCTTGAGGCCTTCTTCGTCGGTAGCTGAGGCGATGCGCTTGTACAGGATCAGCCGCGCATGCACATCCGGCAGGTAGTCTTCAGGAATCAACGCGGGCAAGCGCAGGTTGATTTCCGGCCCGCCGCCCAACGGTTGATCCAGATTCGGCTGCTCGCCTTTGCGGATGGCTTTCACCGCGCGCTCAAGCATCTCCATATAGAGCGTGAAACCCACCGCCTGGATCTGCCCGCTCTGGCCGTCGCCCAGCAGTTCGCCGGCGCCACGGATTTCTAGGTCGTTGGTGGCCAATACAAAACCGGCGCCCAGGTCCTGGGTGTTGGCGATGGCTTCCAGGCGCTTTTCTGCGTCGGAGGTGATCTGCTGGCGCGGCGGCGTCAGCAGATACGCGTACGCCTGGTGGTGACTGCGCCCGACGCGACCGCGCAGTTGGTGCAACTGAGCCAGGCCGAACTTGTCGGCGCGCTCGATGATGATGGTGTTGGCGCTCGGCACGTCGATACCGGTCTCGATGATGGTCGAGGCGATCAGCACGTTGAAGCGCTTGTGGTAGAAGTCGCTCATGACCTGTTCGAGTTCGCGCTCGCGCATTTGCCCGTGGCCGATGGCGATACGTGCCTCCGGCACCAGCTCGGCGAGGTCGGCGGCGCATTTCTCGATGGTCTTCACGTCGTTGTGCAGGTAGTACACCTGCCCGCCGCGCAGCAATTCGCGCAGCAGTGCTTCCTTGACCGTGCTTTTGTTCTGCTCCATCACAAACGTGCGCACCGACAAACGACGTGCCGGCGGCGTGGCGATGATCGACAGGTCACGCATGCCCGACACCGCCATGTTCAGCGTGCGCGGAATCGGTGTGGCGGTGAGGGTGAGGATATCGACTTCACTGCGCAGGGCCTTGAGCTGTTCCTTCTGACGCACACCAAAGCGGTGTTCTTCGTCGATGATCACCAAGCCCAGGTTCTTGATCTTCACATCGTCCGACAGCAGCTTGTGGGTGCCGATCACAATGTCGATCTTGCCTTCGGCCAAATCGGCGATGGCGGCATTCACTTCCTTGGCGGACTTGAAGCGGCTCATCACTTCTACAGTCACCGGCCAATCGGCAAAGCGGTCGCGGAAGCTGTTGTAGTGCTGCTGGGCGAGCAGGGTGGTCGGCACCAGGATCGCGACTTGCTTGCCGCCGTGCACCGCAATAAAGGCGGCGCGCATGGCCACTTCGGTCTTGCCGAAGCCCACATCGCCGCAGACCAGGCGGTCCATCGGCTTGGGCGCGAGCATGTCGGCACGCACCGCTTCAATGGTGGTTTGCTGGTCCGGGGTTTCTTCGAAGGCGAAGCCGGCGCTGAAGGTGGCGTAGTCGGCTTTCGGGTCGGCGAACGCGTAGCCTTCGCGTGCGGCGCGACGTGCATAGATGTCGAGCAGTTCGGCAGCGACGTCGCGCACCTGCTCGGCGGCTTTGCGCTTGGCTTTCTGCCAGGTCTCGGAACCCAGGCGGTGCAACGGCGCCAGGGCGTCGTCGCTGCCGGTGTAGCGCGCGATCAGGTGCAGGCTGGCCACTGGCACATAGAGCTTGGCGCCCTCGGCGTATTCCATGGTGAGGAATTCGGCGGCCTGGTTGTCGATCTCCAGGGTCTGCAAGCCCAGGTAGCGGCCGACGCCGTGGTCGATGTGCACCACCGGCGCGCCTTCACGCAGTTCGGTGAGGTTTTTGATCACGGCATCGTTGTTGGCGTCTGCGCGTTTTTCGCGACGACGACGCTGCATCACGCGCTGACCGAACAACGGGCTTTCGGCGATCAGCGCCAGGGCCGGATCATCCAGCAACAGGCCTTCGTCGAGCGGTGCGATGGTGATCGCCAGGCGCTCTTTGCTTTTGACAAAGTCTGGCCAGCTGTCGACGGTTTTCGGGCGCAGTTTCAGGCGTTCGAGCAGTTCCAGCAGTACTTCGCGGCGGCCAGCGGATTCGGCGGTAAACAGCACGCGGCCGGGAAAGTCGCCGAGGAAGTTGGACAGCGCTTCCAGCGGTTGCGTGGCTTTGGCCTGGATTGCCAAGTCTGGCAGTGTCCCCGCCGGGAAGCGTTCGCGGCCGATACCGGTGTCGACATCCTGCTGGCTGGCGACCACGCGCGGCCAGCTTTTCAGGCGCGCGAAGCAGTCTTCCACCGGCAGGAACAGTTCGGCGGGCGGCAATAAAGGACGGGACGGGTCGACGCGACGCTCTTCATAGCGGTTGCGCACGTCGTTCCAGAAATTTTCCGCCGCCTGTTCGATGCCTGGCAGTGAGAACACCTGGGTGTCCTGGGGCAGGTAATCGAAGAGGGTGGAGGTTTCGTCGAAGAACAGCGGCAGGTAGTACTCGATACCGGCCGGTGTAATCCCGCTGCTCAGATCCTGAAAGATCGGGCAGCGGCGGAAGTCCACGTCGAAGCGTTCACGGAAGCGCGCCTTGAAGCGGGTCACCGCGTCTTTTTGCAGCGGGAATTCCCGCGCAGGCAGCAGCTTGACCGAGTCGACTTTGTCGATGGAGCGTTGGTTTTCCGGATCGAAGGTACGCAGGGTCTCGATTTCGTCATCGAACAGGTCGATGCGGTAGGGCAATTTGCTGCCCATTGGGAACAGGTCGATCAGCGCACCGCGCACCGCGAACTCACCGTGTTCGTACACCGTGTCGACGCAGCGGTAGCCACTGGCTTCCAGGCGCGTGCGCATCTGCTCCACATCGAGCTTCTGGCCGATATCCAGCACCAGGCTGCTGCCCAACAGGAACTTGGTCGGCGCCAGGCGATGCAAGGCCGTGGTGATCGGCACCACCAGCACGCCGTGGGCCAGTTCCGGCAAGCGGTACAGGCTGGCGATGCGCTGGGAGATAATGTCCTGGTGCGGCGAGAACAGGTCGTAGGGCAGGGTTTCCCAGTCGGGGAAATGCAGCACCGGCAAATCGGGGGCGAAGAAGCTCAGCTCCTGCTCCAACCGTTCGGCGCTTTGGCTGTCGGCGGTGAGCAGCAGGGTAAAGCGCTTGGCTGCGCTGGCAGCCTCGGCGATGGCCAGGCTCAGGGCGGCACCGGGCAGGTTGCCCCAGTGCTGTTTGCCTGCCGCAGCAGGGAGTAGCGGTAGACGCAGGACGGGCACGGAAGGTTGAGCTCCAAGCGTTGCGACAAAGTCGGTAATTGTAACGGTGCGGGGCGCCGTCTGTCAGTTGCTGACTGAGCCTATTACGGTTTGTAGGAAATGTAGTGGCTAAGACAAACAATGGCGGGTTTTGACTCATTATGTAGTGCCAAAATGTACGCGTTTTTCGGAGGGTTACGGACAAGTCGTTCCGCGTGCGCCATTGATGGCCTTCTGGAACCCGCGTATTTACTGGGCTGTAGCGGGGTGTCAATTTTCCGCAAGTGGTTTTTGTTGTCCGGGGCGCATTGCTCCGGGGACGGTCGGGCGGCATAATGTAGCCCCTTTTTTCTGCCCCTACATGTGGAAGGTTCCCGTGACTCAGAAGCCCGACCAGTGTCTTGGTGAATGGATCGACCGTGAAGCACTCGCTGAAGCGATGATTCCGCTTATCGGTCAGCTGTACCGCAATAACAATGTGGTGAGCTCGATCTATGGCCGCAGCCTGATCAACCAGTCTGTCATCGCGATTCTCAAAGCCCACCGCTTTGCGCGTCACCGTTCCGCCGACGACAGCGAACTCTCCGTCCACGAAACATTCCCACTGCTTAAAGCCATGAGCGAGCTCAAGCTCGGCGCGGCTTCGGTAGACCTGGGCAAGCTGGCCTACAAATTCCGCAAGGAAGGCGCCGGCCGTACCGCCGAGCAGTTCGTGCGTGAAGAAATGGCCGATGTGGTTGGCCAGCAAAACGCCGCTGCCCGCAAAGGCACCGACGTGGTGCTGTACGGCTTCGGTCGTATCGGCCGCCTGCTGGCACGCATCCTGATCGAAAAAACCGGTGGCGGCGACGGCCTGCGCCTGCGTGCCATCGTCGTGCGCAAAGGCGCCGAGAACGACCTCACCAAGCGCGCCAGCCTGCTGCGCCGCGATTCGGTACACGGTCCGTTCAATGGCACCATCGTCATCGACGAAGAAAACAACACCATCACCGCCAACGGTAACCTGATCCAGGTGATCTACGCGAAGAACCCGTCCGAGGTGGATTACACCCAGTACGGCATCAAGGACGCCCTGCTGGTGGACAACACCGGCGTATGGCGTGACGCCGAGGGCCTGGGCCAACACCTGGCCTGCCCGGGTGTTGACCGCGTTGTCCTGACCGCGCCTGGCAAAGGCAAGTTGAAGAACATCGTTCACGGCATCAACCACGGCGAAATCACCGCTGACGACAAGATCGTGTCCGCCGCTTCCTGCACCACCAACGCCATCGTGCCGGTGCTGAAGGCTGTGAACGACAAGTTCGGCATCGTCAACGGCCACGTCGAAACCGTTCACTCGTACACCAACGACCAGAACCTGATCGACAACTTCCACAAGGGCGATCGCCGTGGCCGTAGCGCTGCGTTGAACATGGTGATCACCGAGACCGGTGCTGCCACCGCTGCTGCCAAGGCCCTGCCTGAGCTGGCCGGCAAGCTGACCGGTAACGCGATCCGTGTTCCGACACCAAACGTGTCGATGGCCATCCTCAACCTGAACCTTGAGAAAGCCGCCACCCGTGAAGAGATGAACGAGTACCTGCGCTACATGGCGCTGCACTCCGATCTGCACAAGCAAATCGACTTCGTCAATTCCCAGGAAGTGGTTTCCACCGACTTCGTTGGCTCGCGCCACGCTGGTGTGGTGGACGCCGAAGCGACCATTACCCAGGACAACCGCGTTGTCCTGTACGTCTGGTACGACAACGAGTTCGGCTACAGCTGCCAGGTGGTTCGCGTGATGGAAGACATGGCCGGGGTCAACCCGCCTGCGTTTCCGCGCTAAGCATTAGCTGTAAATGAAAAAGCCCCGACTGGTTCGGGGCTTTTTTATGGTTGTGAGGGCCTCTTCGCGAGCAAGCCCGCTCCCACATTCGACCGGGTGTCTTCAGGGCGCGCGCGGTTAAATGTGGGAGCGGGCTTGCTCGCGAAGGCGGTCGTTCAGCCAGCGCAAATCTTCAATTGAGCAACTGGGTACGCAAGCGTTCGGACAGCCCATTGGGCGCCAGCCAGAGGCTCAGGTAGGCCCTGGCAAGCTCATCGTCGCGACTGCTGAACACCACCTGCCCATTGATCTCCAAATTCAAACCACGTCCCGGATGAAAATCCAGGGCATACCGATCGCCGCTGCGGATATCGCGAAAACTGGCGTGCAGTTTGTCTATCTCGGGCTTCAACTGGGCGCTGGCCTGCTGGCGCTGCAGCGTGGCAGTGGCGGCTTTGATCACATCATTGCGGTCGATGTCACGGAAGTAGTACAGCGTCAGGCGCAGCGCTTTTTGTTGCGCCCAAGCCTGCTTGGCGCTCAGGTCGGACGGGGCATACAGCGCAGCCGCGTAGACATCTGCCCAGAGGTAGGTGAGCACCGCCTGGTTTTTCAGGGTCAGTTGCTGTGACTGCGCCGGGAAATCGGCTTGTTTCAGACGATCCGCCTCATTGGCGTGCACCGTGATCGACAGCATCAGCAATAAACAGAAAGCGACATGTCGCATAATGACCAGTCCTGCAAAGGGGCTTGCTGGCAGTGTAATTGCAATTTCCTGATGGTGTAGTAAAGGCAAGACTGGCCTACGACGCGACCAAGGGTTAATGTTCGCGGCGTTGAGCCTTATATAGACTGTGCCCCGGTTCACACACTTGAGCCGAATTGTCCTTCATGACCGCTGGCCGCGGCATGATTTAGCCCGGCGTCCAACCGTACGCCTGGCCTGTTCTGAGGAGTACGCATGGCTGTCTACAACTACGACGTGGTGGTACTGGGTTCCGGCCCGGCTGGAGAAGGTGCGGCGATGAACGCCGCGAAAGCAGGGCGCAAGGTGGCGATGGTCGATAGCCGTCGCCAGGTCGGCGGTAACTGCACCCACCTGGGCACCATCCCGTCCAAGGCCTTGCGTCACTCGGTGCGCCAGATCATGCAGTTCAACACCAACCCGATGTTCCGGGCCATTGGTGAGCCGCGCTGGTTCTCGTTCCCGGACGTGCTCAAGAGCGCCGAGAAAGTCATCTCCAAGCAAGTCGCCTCGCGTACCGGCTACTACGCCCGCAACCGCGTCGACCTGTTCTTCGGTACCGGCAGCTTCGCCGACGAGCAAACCATCGAAGTGGTCTGCCCCAATGGCGTGGTCGAGAAGCTGGTGGCCAAGCACATCATCATCGCCACCGGTTCACGCCCGTATCGCCCCGCGGACATCGATTTCCACCACCCGCGTATCTACGATAGCGACACCATCCTGAGCCTGGGCCACACCCCGCGCAAACTGATCATCTACGGCGCTGGTGTGATCGGCTGTGAATACGCCTCGATCTTCAGTGGCCTGGGTGTACTGGTCGAGCTGGTGGACAACCGCGACCAGTTGCTGAGCTTCCTCGACTCGGAAATCTCCCAGGCGTTGAGCTACCACTTCAGCAACAACAACATCACCGTGCGCCACAACGAAGAGTACGAGCGGGTCGAAGGCCTGGACAATGGGGTGATCCTGCACCTCAAGTCCGGCAAGAAGATCAAGGCCGATGCGTTGCTGTGGTGCAACGGCCGTACCGGCAACACCGACAAGCTGGGCATGGAAAACATCGGGGTCAAGGTCAACAGCCGTGGCCAGATCGAGGTGGACGAGAACTACCGCACCTGCGTGACCAACATCTACGGTGCCGGTGACGTGATCGGCTGGCCGAGCCTGGCCAGTGCCGCTCATGACCAGGGCCGTTCGGCCGCTGGCAGCATCGTCGACAATGGCAGCTGGCGCTACGTGAACGACGTGCCGACCGGGATCTACACGATTCCCGAGATCAGCTCGATCGGCAAGAACGAACACGAACTGACCAAGGCCAAGGTGCCTTACGAAGTGGGCAAGGCATTCTTCAAGAGCATGGCGCGTGCGCAGATCGCCGGTGAGCCGCAAGGCATGCTGAAGATCCTGTTCCACCGTGAAACCCTGGAAGTCCTCGGCGTGCATTGCTTCGGCTATCAGGCCTCGGAGATCGTGCACATCGGCCAGGCGATCATGAACCAACCGGGTGAACTCAATACCCTGAAGTATTTCGTCAACACCACGTTCAACTACCCGACCATGGCAGAAGCCTATCGGGTAGCGGCCTACGACGGCCTCAACCGGCTTTTTTGAGCGGCTCCGGCCGGTGGCCTGAGCCGGCCGGGGAGACCGATTTCAGTAATTCCCGAGGGTGGCAGTGGCCAAACCGGGAAAGTCTGTAATCAGGCTATCTACGCCGAAGTCGGCGAGCCTGCGCATCAGCGCAGGTTCGTTGACGGTCCACACGGACACGTGCAAGCCCTGGCGCTGGGCTTTTTCCAGTCGCTCAGGGGTGCACAGCGTCCAGTTCAACGCCAGAATCTCACACCCGTAGTTTTGCGCGACCTTCAGCGGATCGAGCCAGGCGTATTCCGCCACCAGTCCGCGTGACAGGTCGGGAGTGAGTTCAACGGCGGCCTTCAGTACTTCCCGCGAACTTGAGGTCACGGTGACCTTGTCCATCAGCCCGAAACGCACGGCCATTTCACGAATCGCCAGCACGGTGGTGGCGGCGCGGGTGCGCGAGGCGCTTTTGACTTCCAGTTGCCAGTGATCGAAGTCGCACTTTTCGAACAGTTCTTCCAGACGCGGAATCGGGCACGGCTTGACCCAGCCCGGACCGCCTTTGCGTGCGTCCATCTTCACCAGGTCGGCCGCGGAATACTCGACGACTTTGCCGCGCCGGTCGGCGGTGCGCTTGAGGGTCGGGTCGTGGATGACCATGAGCTCGCCGTCCATGGACAAGTGCAAATCCAGTTCGCAACGGCGTACACCGTGCTTGAGGCACTCCTGGAAGCTGGTCAGGGTGTTTTCCGGTGCTTCGCCTTTGGCACCGCGGTGGCCGTAGATCAAGGTCACAGTTGCTCCTTCGCGCCAGGATAGCTGGCGTAGTGAATACGAATTCAGATGTCGTCGTTTTGTTCCCGTGCCAGGCGCCGTTCCTGGGCCTGTTTCTGCAGGATGTAGCGCGCCAGCAGTTGGCGTTGGGCGTCGGTCATGGCTTCGAATTCCGTGCCGACATCAAAGCCTGCGCCTTTGGGGTCGCAATGGGTGACCCGCGCGCGCAGCAGTAGGCCGAGCGCCTGGGGCATCAGCACCAGCTTGACCGCCAGGTGGGCGCCGGCCGGCAGGGGCGTGGGGTGTTGGAAGTCGATGCCACCTTCGGAAATGATCACCGGTTGCGGTGCGCCGACCTCATCCAGAAGGCCGCGCGCCATGATCTGGCTGAGCAGGTCCAGGCGTTTGTTCTGCACGCGCAGGAAGGCGGCGAGGGTGCGATCCTTCTCGCTGAGCTGGCGCAGCAGGTGCTGGGCTTCGAATTCACTCAGGTGCAATTCACTGAGTAAATTGAACAGCGGAGAATCATCCAGCAACACTTCCTTGCTCGCTGCCTCGGGGGCAGACAGGCTTTTGATTTGAAGTGCGATCATGTCGTCGATACGGTAGTATTCGCGGCGTTCTTCTTCATCTAATGTCGACATGGCGAACCCCAGCTAGCGGTAATGGTCAGAGTGTAAAGCTGCTTACCAGACCCCGCCACCGGGACGTCTTCTTTTCCTCCGAACAAGCCCCGACATGTTCAGACCTCTCTTCGTATTTATTGGCACGCGTTATACCCGTGCAAAGCGTCGCAATCATTTTGTGTCGTTCATTTCCCTGACCTCGATGATCGGGCTCGCCTTGGGCGTGGTCGTGATGATCGTGGTGTTGTCGGTGATGAACGGCTTCGATCATGAGATGCGCACCCGCGTGCTGGGCATGGTGCCCCACGCGACCATCGAGGGCGATGCGCCCATCAGTGACTGGCAAAGCCTGGCCGACAAGGTCAAGCAGAATCCCAAGGTGCTGGCCGTCGCGCCATTCACTCAGATGCAGGGGTTGCTGACCAATGACGGCAAGGTGCAGAAGATCCTGCTCAATGCCATCGACCCGGCCCAGGAACGTAACGTCTCGATCATCGAAAAGTTCATGCTACAGGGCAAACTTGACGACCTGACGCCCGGCAGCTTTGGCATCGTCATCGGCGACAAGGCCGCTGCCAAGCTCGGCGTGGGCATCGGCGACAAGCTGACCTTCGTCGCGCCGGAAGTCACCGTGACCCCGGCGGGCATGTTCCCGCGCATGAAGCGCTTTACCGTGGTCGGCACTTTCCATGTCGGCGCCGGCGAAATCGACGGCTACCTCGGCCTGACCAACCTCACCGACCTGGCGCGCCTGCATCGCTGGCAGCCGGACCAGGTGCAGGGCCTGCGCCTCAAGTTCGCCGACCTGTTCGATGCGCCGCGCGGCGCCTGGGAAATCGCCCAGCACCTGGGTGAAAGCCAGTACTATGCCCGCGACTGGACCCGTACCCACGGCAACCTGTACCAAGCCATCCGCATGGAAAAAGCCATGATCGGCCTGCTGTTGCTGCTGATCGTCGCCGTGGCTGCCTTCAACATCATCTCCACGCTAGTGATGGTGGTGAACGACAAGAAGGGCGATATCGCCATCCTGCGCACTCTCGGCGCCACGCCGGGGCAGATCATGGCGATCTTCATGGTGCAAGGCACCGTGATCGGTGTGGTCGGCACCTTGATCGGTACGGCGGTGGGCATTCTTGCCGCGCTGAACGTCAGTGCCGCCATCGCCGGCCTCGAAACCCTGATCGGCCACAAGTTTCTCAACGCTGACGTCTACTTCATCGACTACTTGCCGTCCCAGGTTCAGGCCCAGGACGTGTTGATGGTAGGCGGCGCTGCGTTGGTCCTGAGTTTCCTTGCCACCCTGTATCCAGCCTGGCGCGCGGCACGTACCCAGCCAGCACAGGCCTTACGTTATGAGTGAATCGGGCATGAGTGAAAAAGCAATCCTGAGCTGCCGCGACCTGGGCAAATCCTACGAGGAAGGCCCGGAGTCGGTGGTGGTGCTGTCCAACCTGCAACTTGAGCTGCACCCAGGCGAGCGCGTGGCGATCGTCGGCAGCTCCGGTTCCGGCAAAAGTACCTTGCTGAACCTGCTGGGCGGCCTTGATACGCCGTCCCAGGGCAGCGTGTGGCTGGCCGGTGAAGAGCTGTCGGCCCTCGGTGAAAAGGCTCGCGGTCAACTGCGTAACCGTTCGCTGGGTTTTGTATACCAGTTCCACCACCTGTTGCCGGAGTTCACCGCCCTGGAAAACGTGTGCATGCCGCTGCTGATCGGCAAGACCGCGATCCCGGAAGCCCGCCAGCGCGCTAAAGCACTGCTGGAGCGCGTCGGCCTCGGCCATCGCCTGGAGCATAAACCAGCTGAATTGTCCGGCGGCGAGCGCCAGCGTGTGGCCATCGCCCGCGCTTTGGTGAACAACCCAGGGCTGGTGATGCTCGATGAGCCGACCGGCAACCTCGACTCCCACACCGCCCAGGGCATCAAGGACTTGATGCTGGAACTGAGCACCCAGATGCGCACTGCGTTCCTCGTCGTGACCCATGACATGAGCATGGCCCGCCAGATGGACCGTGTGCTGCACCTGCAGGAAGGTCATCTGGTCGCCATCTGACCCGTTTCAAGCCCGGTGTTTCAAGCGCTGGGCTTTTTCATTTTTTCAACGGTGCCCGCGAATGTTCAGACCGTTATCGATTTTCATCGGCACGCGCTATACCCGCGCCAAGCGCCGCAACCGTTTTGTCTCGTTTATCTCGATGACCTCGATGATCGGCCTCGCCTTGGGCGTGTTGGCGATGATCGTGGTGTTGTCGGTGATGAACGGCTTCCAGCGCGAAATGAGCTCGCGCATCCTTGGCATGGTGCCTCACGCCACTATCGTCGGCGTGAACCCGATTGACGATTGGCAGCCGGTGGCTGCTGCCGCGATGAAGAATCCGGAAGTGACTGCCGCCGTACCTTTCACGCAGATGGACGGCATGTTCTCCTACAAAGGCGCGATGCAGCCGATTGAGATCAGCGGCATCGACCCGGCGCAGGAAGGCAAGGTGTCGATCGTGGCCCAGCACATCGTGCGCGGCAGTCTGGAAGACTTGAAGCCTGGCGAGTTTGGCGTGGTCATCGGCGACATCACCGCGCGCCGCTTTCGTCTGAATGTGGGCGATAAAGTGACCCTGATCGTGCCGGAAATCAGCACTGCACCGGGCGGTATCACCCCGCGCATGCAACGCTTGAACGTGGTGGGCATCTTCAAGGTCGGCGCCGAGCTGGATGGCTCCATGGCGATGATCCACATGGCCGACGCCGCAGAGATCCAGCATTGGCAGCCGAACCAGGTGCAAAGCGTGCGCCTGGCGGTGAAAGACCTGTACGCGGCCCCCAAGGTCTCGTCGGACGTCGCCGCCAGCCTGGGCACTGCCTACAAGCCTGACGACTGGACCCACACCCAGGGCAGCCTGTTCAGCGCGATGAAGATGGAAAAGACCATGATCGGCCTGTTGTTGCTGATGATCGTCGCCGTGGCCGCGTTCAACATCATCGCGACCTTGATCATGGTGGTGAACGACAAGGGCGCGGACATCGCTATTTTGCGCACCATCGGCGCGACGCCCCGGCAGATCATGGCGATCTTCATGGTGCAGGGCACAGTGATCGGTATCGTCGGCACCTTGATCGGCGGCGTATTGGGCGTGATTGCCGCGCTGAACGTGAGTGAGCTGGTGGGCTGGGTCGAGCGGGTCACCGGGCAGCATATCTTCAGTTCGGACGTGTACTTCGTCAGCAACCTGCCTTCGGAGCTGCAGGGTGGGGATGTGCTGCTGATCTGCACGGCCGGGTTTGTGTTGAGCTTTCTGGCGACGCTGTATCCGGCGTATCGGGCGGCGAAGATTGAGCCGGCGCATGCCCTGAGATATTCGTAAGCCTTTAGACCGCTATCGCCGGCAAGCCGGCTCCTACATTGGATTGCGTGTTACCTGTAGGAGCCGGCTTGCCGGCGATGGCGCCTATGCGGGCAACTCAATGACAAATCTTGTCCACCCCGCCTCAGATTCACCATAAATCCTCCCCCCATGCGCCCGCACAATCGACTGGGTAATCGCCAGTCCAAGCCCCGCATGCTCACTGCTGCCTTCATGGCGCGCCGGGTCCGCCCGGTAGAACCGGTCAAACAACCTCGGCAGCAACTCCGCTGCAATACCATCGCCGGTGTTTTCCACTGAAAGCCTCACCCCATCCTCTATCCGCACACGCACTTCGCCACCCGGCGGAGTAAACCGCAACGCGTTATCCAGCAAGTTTGACAAGGCCCGGCGCAACATCCCGCGATCACCCACCGTAATGGCCGCGCCCTCGCGAACCAGGCTGACCTGCCCGTCTTCCGCCAGCAGTGCAAAAAACTCCAGTAGCGCGTCCACTTCATCCGCCAGCACCAAGGTTTCGCGCTTGGGCATCAGCAGGCCGTGATCCGCCTTGGCCAGGTACAACATGTCATTGACCAGTTGTGCCATCCATTGCAGCTCTTCCAGGTTGCTGTGCAATGCCTCGCGGTAATCCTCCAACGGCCGCGGCTGGGTAAGGATGACCTGGGTCTGGGTCAGCAGGTTTGACAGGGGCGTGCGTAGTTCGTGGGCGATGTCGGCGGAAAACGCCGAAAGGCGCTGGAAGGCGTCGTCCAGTCGTCCGAGCATGGCGTTGAAGGCCTGGGCCAGGTCGGCCAGTTCCGTGGGCATTTCCTGTTGAGGCAAACGTTGGGTCAAGGAGTGGGCCGACACGCTCGCGGCCACTTCGCCCATGCGCCGCAGTGGCCGCAACCCGCTGCGGGCGGCCCAGGCGCCGAGCAGGGCGGTCGCCAGGGCTGACAGGCCCACGGTGAGCCAGATCAGGTGCTGCATGCGCTGCAAAAAGTGCTGATGGTGAGTAATGTCGAGCATCAAGCTCAGTTGCGGTGAGTCGGGTTGGCCTGCCCTCAACGGCGCGTTGTAGACCCGGTAGTCGGTGTCGGCGTTTTGCAGGCTGTGCAGGCCGGGCGCGTCGGGCAAGGTCACGCTTGGCGCATCGTCCAGCCAGCGTTGGCCGGCGGCGGTGATGCGCAGGGTAAGGTCGGGCTGGCGGCTGAGTTCGGTGCGCAATTGCGCTTCACGCCGGGCGAAGGCCTCCGGCGAGTCGACGCCCTGTAAGGTGCTGCGCAGCGCCACCAGCTTGCTGTCGAGTTGTTGCTGGTCCAGCTCAATGAAGTGCGCCTCGCTCGCGCGATTGAACAGCACACCGGCGATCAGCGACACCACCGCGGTGCAGGCGGCAAACAGCAGCGCCAGGCGGCTGGCCAGGGACAGGCGTTTGATCAATTGACGCGCTCCTCCAGCACATAACCCATGCCGCGTACGGTGTGGATCAGCTTGTTGGGGAAGTTGTCGTCGACTTTCAGACGCAGGCGGCGGATCGCCACTTCGATGATGTTGGTGTCGCTGTCGAAGTTCATGTCCCACACCTGGGAGGCGATCAGCGATTTGGGCAGCACTTCGCCTTGGCGGCGCAGCAGCAGTTCCAGCAGGGAAAACTCCTTGGCGGTCAGGTCGATGCGCTGGCCGTCCCGCTCGACACGGCGACGGATCAGGTCCAGGCGCAGATCGGCCAGTTGCAACGCGGTTTCCTGCGGTGTGCTGCTGCCACGGCGCAGTAGGGTGCGCACGCGGGCTAATAATTCGGAAAACGCGAAGGGCTTGACCAGATAATCGTCGGCGCCCAGCTCCAGGCCATGCACGCGGTCTTCCACGGCGTCGCGGGCGGTGAGGAACAGCACCGGAATGTCCATGCCGGCACTGCGCACGGCCTGGAGGATCTGCCAACCGTCGCGGCCCGGCAGCATCACGTCGAGGATCAACAGGTCGTAGTCGCCGGTCAAAGCGAGGTGCTGGCCGCTGGTGCCGTCGGCCACCAGTTCGGTGGTAAAGCCCGCCTCGGCCAGGCCCTGGCGCAGGTAGTGGCCGGTTTTGGGTTGGTCTTCGACGATCAGCAGTTTCATGGGCGGCTCTTGGCAACGGTGGACGACGGCTTTATACCTTGAGTGCCAGGGCGGGGGAGCAACCTGACAAAGTTGTAATCTAGCAGTCAGCTAGCTGGCAGCGGCGCAATCTTAGAGTGCTGCCCAAGCTGTTCCTATATTTCTGGAGAAGACCGATGGCGTTGCGTACACCCCTGTTGTTGGCGGGTTGCCTGTTGGCGTTGAGTTTTGATGCGATGGCCGATGCTGCCCACACCTATGCCTTTGGCGAGGCGGCGCCGGCGAGCAAAGCCACGCGTACCGTGGAAGTGACGTTGCAGGATATTTCCTTTTCGCCCAAGTCCCTGGACGTTAAGGCCGGTGAGACGGTGCGCTTTGTGCTGGTGAACAAGGGCCAATTGCTCCATGAGTTCAACTTGGGCGACGCGGCGATGCATGCCGAACACCAGAAGGAAATGCTGCAGATGCAGGCCAGCGGCATGCTCACTGCCACCGGTATGGGCAAGATGGACCACGCTGCCATGGGCCACGGTGCGATGAAACACGATGATCCCAATAGCGTATTGGTTGAGCCGGGCAAAACCGCCGAGCTGACCTGGACGTTCACTAAGGCCACGGGCCTGGAGTTTGCCTGCAACCTTCCGGGGCATTACCAGGCGGGCATGGTCGGCAAGCTCAACGTCGATTGATCCGCTGGCGTTTAGGCACGGGGGCAAAGGCTGGTAGACTGGCGCGGTTTATTTAGCCAGGTTTCCGCCATGCATCCCGCAGCCGAACATTCGCCGCTGGGCAAGTCCAGTGAATACATCTCCACCTACACACCGTCGTTGCTGTTCCCGATCCCACGTGCCGCCAAATGGGCCGAGCTGGGCCTGAGCGCCGAGACCCTGCCTTACAAGGGCGTGGATTTCTGGAACTGCTTCGAATTGTCCTGGCTGCTGCCGTCCGGCAAGCCGGTGGTGGCCATCGGCGAATTCAGCATCCCGGCCGACTCGCCGAACATCATCGAGTCCAAGTCGTTCAAGCTGTACCTCAATTCGCTGAACCAGACCGCTTATGCCGATGCGGCCAGCCTGGAAGCCACTTTGCGCGCCGACCTCAGCGCTGCCGCCGGTGCGCCTGTGAGCGTGCGTATCCGCAGCCTGGCCGAGATCGAGGCCGAAGGCGTGATGGCGCTGCCGGGCGTTTGCATCGATGATTTGGATATCAGCGTCAGCAACTACGAGCACCCGCGCCCGGAGCTGCTGCGTTGCGATAACTCGCGCGTTGTCGAGGAGAGCGTGCACAGCCACCTGCTCAAATCCAACTGCCCGGTGACCAGCCAGCCGGACTGGGGCAGTGTGGTGGTGCAATACCGTGGTCACGCGTTGGACCACGCCAGCCTGCTGGAGTACATCGTGAGCTTTCGCCAGCACTCGGACTTCCATGAACAGTGCGTGGAACGCATCTTCCTGGACTTGCAGCGCTTGCTGAAGCCGGAGACGTTGACGGTGTATGCGCGGTATGTGCGGCGGGGTGGGTTGGATATCAACCCGTATCGCAGCACTGAGGATGTGGCGTTCCAGAATGTGCGGCTGGCTCGCCAGTAGCTATGACGCAAATCAAATGTGGGAGCTGGCTTGCCTGCGATGGCGGTGTATCAGTCACTTGATGGATGACTTAATGATCGCTATCGCAGGCAAGCCAGCTCCCACATTTTGCTTCTGTGCTGGCCGGGGGACTGTATTAGATCCCCATGCTGCCCAGCGTGTTCATGATATTGCGCAATGTCCCGGAAATAACCGGGTGCTCAGCATCGAACTCGATGGCCGCTTGATTGACATCGTCGGAAATACTGGGTGTTTGAGTGGCCGGCTCAAGTTCGAGTTGTAATTCAAACTTGGCAATCAAGGCTTCCAGCGCTTTACGTTTTTCTTCCGACAGCGGCGGTTCCTGTTCCAACTGCCCGCGCAGGATTTCGACCTGTTCTTCCAGTTTTTTGCGATCAGGCATGACGTGTTTCCTTTTATCGATAGGCACTGGCATAGACCGCGGCACGCCGAGAAAGGTCTACGGGCTGACCTGTAGATTAATCCACTGGCGTCGACTGTGCATGATCCGTGTCAGGGCTTCTCGCCTTTGAGCTGGCGCAGGCTGATGTCGGCCAGGCAGGTTCCGAGTTCGCCCAGGTGATCGATCACCGAGTGCACGCCCAGCCCGTACAGCGCGAGGGTGGCCTTGCCGCGCTTGAGCTCGCGCTCCTGTTCGCTCAGCGCCTGCCATTGTTCGGGCGCCATGCCGCACAGCGAGCCGCAGGAGGCCAGCCCGATGGTCCACAAACCGGCATTGAGCCCGGACTGCAGCAGGCGCGGTTCCCCGCTGACCAAGACGCAGCCTTCCAGGCGTTCGATGTTGAGTTCCATCAAGGCTTGCCAGCAGGCGTGGGGCGCGGGCCAGCGAATGGAGGAGGGTGATGTCGCCTTGACCCACGCAGGCAGGGTGGCGGCCAGCGGGGTGGTGACGGCGGGGGGGAGTTCATCCAGCCAGGCGCAAGGGACGCCTTGGTCTTGGAGGCTGCGCAGGATTTTCAGCGCGCCCGGTGTGGCTTGGGAGTCCGGTGAGGGTGAGTCGGTGCGGGCACGGGAACCGAAGTCCACCAGGCAACCACTCAGGCCAAACAGAACGGCAGTCAACGCAGGAGCGCTGGCGATGGCTATCTCGGCGTGAGGCATGTCGACATCCCTGAAATAGCGCCAACGCTATCGGGTCAGGATGACAAGTCGATGACAGGATTGCTAATTGTAGGAATTTTGTCCATTTTTGGTCGGACGTTTGCTAGTTACTGCCTAATTGGCGACTTCCGTCATATACTGACGGCCTTATTCAGGGCATAGCGCCCATGACAGACCATTCAAGGAGCAAAAGCTATGCGCTGGAGCCACTACTTCGCTCAGCTGTCGGTGTGTGCCACTGTCCTGCTGGCGCCTTTCGTCGCACAGGCTGCATCGGAAGACGATCCATGGGAAAGCGTCAACCGCCCGATCTTCACCTTCAACGACACCGTTGATACCTATGCCCTCAAGCCACTGGCCCAGGGTTATCAGTTCGTGACCCCGCAATTCGTTCAGGATGGCGTTCACAACTTCTTCCGTAACATCGGTGATGTGGGCAACCTGGCCAACAATGTGCTGCAGCTCAAGCCCGAAAAGGCTGGTGTAGACACGGCCCGTTTGCTGGTCAACACCACGTTCGGCGTGCTGGGCTTTATCGATGTCGGCACCAAAATGGGGCTGCAGCGCAGCGATGAAGACTTTGGCCAGACCCTCGGCTACTGGGGCGTAGGCAGCGGTCCGTACGTAATGCTGCCTTTGCTGGGCCCGAGCACTTTGCGTGATGCGCCGTCCAAGTACGTGGACAGCTACACCCAACCGTACCGCTACATGAACGACATCGGCTGGCGCAACAGCACCTTCGGCCTGAATATCGTTGACACCCGTGCCAGCCTGCTCGACAGCGAGAAGCTGATCACTGGCGATAAGTACACCTTCATTCGTAACGCTTACCTGCAGAACCGCGAGTTCAAGGTCAAGGACGGCAAGGTCGTCGACGACTTTTAAGCTGTGACGTTTTGAAATGAAAAAGGCGACCCTTGCGGTCGCCTTTTTCGTGCGCGGTTTTCAGCGCATTTTCAGGATCTTGAGGCCTAGGTGCTGGTCGTCACCGCTGGTTTTGGTCCATACCACCTCTGTGTCCGCCTCCAGGCCCTTGAGCGCCGCGTGCTCCGAATCGATGCGCACCGTCAACCGGTCGCCAACGTTGAACTGGCGCGGCGCCTGCACTTGCATGCCGGAGCTGGAAAGGTCCACGCAAACCCCGGCAATCTCTTGCCCGGCATGGATCAGAGACACATCGGCATCCACACGCATGCGGATGAAATCGCGTTTTTCGGCGTAGTCGCGCTCGTGTTCGCTCATGGGCTCCATCCTTACTTTGTGTTGTGGTCGTGCCTGTTCTTATAACTCCCGGTGATTTGCGGTGTAAAGACGCCCGGCGACCATCGGCATGAGCTTGAAACCCCTGACGGATGGGAGTACCGTCTGCGCCTTAGAAGGGCACCTCTGCTTTACCGTTGTGCATGGGAAAAATCCCTATGCTTTGTAGGACAGAGAGGCTAGAAAGCGAATCCAGTAAGTGAGCCCGGCCATTGTCGCGCCACCTACGCCAACCTAATTCTGGCGCCGTTTGCCCACATGCAAAAAACCAGTGCCACGCTGCTGATAATCGATGACGACGAAGTAGTGCGCGCGAGCCTCGCGGCCTATTTGGAAGACAGTGGCTTCAGCGTCCTGCAGGCCAGCAATGGCCAACAGGGTCTCCAGGTATTCGAGCGCGACCAGCCCGACCTTGTGATCTGCGACCTGCGCATGCCCCAGATGGGCGGCCTGGAGCTGATTCGCCAGGTGACTGAACTCGCCCCGCAGACGCCGGTGATTGTCGTGTCGGGCGCCGGGGTGATGAACGATGCCGTCGAAGCGCTGCGCCTAGGTGCCGCCGACTATCTGATCAAACCCCTGGAAGACCTGGCGGTGCTGGAGCACTCGGTGCGCCGTGCCCTGGATCGTGCACGCCTGCTGGTGGAAAACCAGCGCTACCGTGAAAAGCTCGAAACCGCCAACCGCGAACTCGAAGCCAGCCTTAACCTGCTCCAGGAAGACCAGAACGCCGGTCGCCAGGTGCAGATGAACATGTTGCCGGTCAGCCCCTGGACCATCGACGACTTCCAGTTTGCCCACCAGATCATCCCGTCGCTGTACTTGTCGGGTGATTTTGTCGACTATTTCCGCGTGGATGAGCGACGTGTGGCGTTCTACCTGGCCGACGTCTCCGGCCACGGTGCTTCCTCTGCTTTTGTTACCGTGTTGTTGAAGTTCATGACCACACGGCTGCTGTTCGAATCCAAGCGCAATGGCACCTTGCCGGAGTTTACCCCCTCCGAGGTGCTGGGCCACATCAACCGGGGCCTGATCAGCTGCAAGCTGGGCAAGCACGTAACGATGGTCGGCGGCGTGATTGATGAAGAAACCGGTCTTTTGACCTACAGCATCGGCGGTCACCTGCCGATGCCGGTTTTATACACTCCAGAGAGTGTGCGTTACCTGGAAGGCCGTGGTCTGCCGGTGGGCTTGTTCAATGAAGCCACCTACGAAGACCATATCCTGGAGCTGCCGCCGACGTTCAGCCTCACGCTGATGTCAGACGGCATCCTGGACCTGCTTCCAGAGCCTACACTCAAAGAGAAAGAAGCCGCCTTGCCCCAAAAGGTCAAGTCGGCGGGCGGCAGCCTGGATGGCCTGCGGCAGGTTTTTGGATTGGCCACGCTAGGGGAGATGCCGGATGATATCGCCCTATTGGTGTTGAGCAGGAATCTTTGATGAGTACCGGAAGAATCCAATTCGCCGAGCAAGACGGGACCTTCGTCCTGAAATTTGTCGGTGAAGTGCGCCTGACCTTGTGTTCGGCGCTGGATGCGACGATTGAGCGGATCTTCACAGCGCTGAACTTCTCGGCGATCGTGATCGATCTGACCGAAACCCGCAGCATCGATAGCACCACCCTGGGCCTGTTGGCCAAGTTGTCCATTCTGTCTCGGCAGAAGGTTGGCCTGTTGCCGACTGTGGTCACCACCCACGAAGACATCACCCGTCTGTTGCAGTCCATGGGCTTCGACCAGGTGTTCAACATCGTTGATCGCCCGATTCCGTGCCCGGAATGCCTGACCGACCTGCCTTCGCAAGACCAGTCCGAAGAAGTCGTTCGGGTCAAGGTGCTGGAAGCGCACAAGATCCTGATGGGCCTCAACGAGTCCAACCGCGAAGCCTTCCACGACCTCGTCAACGCCCTCGAACGCCACTGACGAACCACTCCCCCTATGTAGAAGCTGGCTTGCCAGCGACGGCGTCAGTCCAGGCAGCATAAAAAAGGGCGGAGCCCTCACAGGTTCCGCCCTTTTTGCAGTCGCTGCCTTTTACAGCTTGGCTGTCAGCAACGCCTCCAGCTTCTCTTGGTCGCGAGCAAACTGACGAATCCCTTCCGCCAGCTTCTCAGTCGCCATCGCGTCCTCGTTGGACTCCCAGCGGAACTGCGCTTCAGTCAGGTGCACGCGGGCTTCACCGGCATGGCCTGGCGACAGCTTGCGCTCCAGCTTGCCTTCATCCGCTGCCAGCTTCTCCAGCAGGTCCGGGCTGATGGTCAGGCGATCACAGCCAGCCAGCTCTTCGATCTGGCTCAGGTTACGGAAGCTCGCCCCCATCACCACGGTCTTGTAGCCATTGGCCTTGTAGTAGTTGTAGATGCGCGTCACCGACTGCACGCCCGGATCTTCAGCACCGGTGTAGTCGTTGCCGTTGGCCTTCTTGTACCAATCGTAGATACGGCCCACGAACGGCGAGATCAGGAACACGCCAGCTTCTGCACAGGCCACAGCCTGGGCGAAGGAGAACAGCAAGGTCAGGTTGGTCTGGATACCTTCTTTTTCCAGCTTCTCGGCAGCGCGGATACCTTCCCAGGTGGAAGCGATCTTGATCAGCACGCGATCACGGCCAACGCCGGCTTTGTCGTACAGCTCGATCAGGCGGTGTGCGCGCTTGAGAATAGCGGCTTCGTCGAACGAAAGGCGGGCATCTACCTCGGTGGAGATACGGCCTGGCACCACTTTGAGAATCTCTTGACCCACCGCCACCGCAAAACGGTCGCTGGCCAGACCCACGTCACCGTTGCAGTCTTGCACGGCCTCATCCAGCAGCTTGGCATAGCCCGGAATCGACGCAGCCTTGAGCAGCAGGGAAGGGTTGGTGGTGGCGTCTTGTGGCTTGAGCTTGGCGAGGGTGGAAAAATCGCCGGTATCGGCAACGACAGTGGTGAATTGCTTGAGTTGTTCCAGCTTGGAAGTCATGGGCGTGCTCTGTCCTGTGGGTCTGATGACATTACCCGAGCGCTGGCAGGCGCTCAAGGGCGCAAATGCGTTCGATCGTTTGCGAGGGCAACAACCTGAAAACAGCCGTTTGAAAGACCGGCCGTACTGCTCAATAGGAGGGCAAAACGGCTGGCAGGTTCAACTCAACTGCTACTGGCGACTCTATCTACTGTAGGAGCTCGCTTGCCAGCGATGACGGCAGCCCGACCCCCCTATATCAACTGACCCTCATCGGCCCTCCAGCAAAGCCCCCGCCTGATCCAGCAATGCCAACGGATCACTCGCCTTATGAATATCCACCGACAACAACTGCCTGAACTTGCGCGCCCCCGGAAAACCGGTACCCAACCCCAGAATATGTCGAGTGATATGGTGCATCGAACCGCCGGTCGCCAAATGCTCAGCAATGTATGGCCGCAACTGCACCAACGCCTCCGCCCGACTGATCACCGGCGCTTCACTGCCAAACAACTGCTGATCCACCTCCGCCAGCAAATACGGATTGTGATAAGCCTCCCGCCCCAGCATCACCCCATCAAACGTCTGCAAATGCTCGTGGCACTGCTCCAGCGTCTTGATCCCGCCGTTGAGAATAAACTCCAGCTCAGGGAAATCCCGCTTCAACTGCGCCGCGACCTCATAACGCAACGGCGGAATGTCGCGGTTCTCCTTCGGCGACAACCCCTCCAGAATCGCAATCCGCGCGTGTACGGTGAAACTGGTGCAGCCTGCGTCCTTCACCGTCCCGACGAAATCACACAACTCGGCGTAGCTGTCCCGGCCATTGATGCCGATACGGTGCTTTACCGTTACCGGAATCGATACCGCGTCACGCATGGCCTTCACACAATCGGCAACCAGGGCTGGGTGCGCCATCAGGATTGCGCCGATCATGTTGTTTTGTACGCGGTCGCTTGGGCAGCCGACGTTCAGGTTTACTTCGTCGTAACCGGCGGTTTCGGCCATGCGAGCACAAGCCGCCAAATCAGCCGGAACACTACCGCCCAGCTGCAGTGCAAGTGGATGCTCGGCTTCGTTGTGACGCAGGAAACGGTCGTGGTCACCGTGGAGGATTGCGCCGGTGGTGACCATCTCGGTGTAGAGCAGGGCGTGTTTGGAGAGCAGGCGCAGGAAGAACCGGCAGTGGCGGTCGGTCCAATCCATCATCGGTGCGACGGAGAAGCGGCGGGAGAGTGGGGCGGTTTGTAGGGGCATTGGGGGATCTGAGTCAACGAGGCGAATGTCGAGCAGTTTATCAGGGAAGCATCTTGGCTGTCTGAGAGCTCTGTTTCATGCATTCACCACTTCGAACGTGGACGCTGCCGTGTATGGAATACGCCGAGGATTTGCAGGCGATCACCGCGTACCCGATACGGAATCAGATATGACCAATTGGGTACTGCCCATTCTCGGGTGTTTTTGACCCGGCCTCACGATTCATAGGGAGAAATTGAGCCAGTTTGTCGACGCTGGCGAAAATGGCATCGGAGAAGTCGTCAGCGGCCCTTGGATTTTCGAGAGCGATATAGTTCGCTTCGTCTTCCAGATGTTTGAGCGCTTTTTCAAGCCACTCAACCCGCATTCCGACTCCAGCGTCTAGCACGCATGGCTGCCACTTGGTCGTCGGTGGCAAATTTGCCTTGGTCGGCTTCTTTCACTGCCAACTCGATCTGAGCGGTCAGGGTTTTTTCATGCTCGATGTAGTCGCGAAGAACGTCCATCGCCAGGTAGGTCGCAGTCTGGCCGTTGCTTTTGGCCAAGTCGGCAAGAGAGTTGGGCAGGTCTTCCGGCAGGTTTAGGGAGATTCCAGTCATGGCGATCTCGGTGGTGGATGGTTGTGGGCATCTTACACTGTGGATCGTTGGCTTGAATCAGCAGGTCGTCGCGAGTTGTATCCAGAGCTATTAACCTCAATTCAGAGCATCGTGGTTTTATCGATTTGGTCTGAGGGCATTCGGGAAAAACTTCCTACTCTTCTTTCGGCTTGCCCCTCAGACCACCCATCGCTAACCTCCGCAAGCCGCTGTAAACCCGGCGGTCGGAGGTGGAAGTCCGTATTGCTAAGGCGTTTTGACTCCCAGAAATATTTGGAGCTTCGCCCATGCCTAACAAATCACACAATCCTTATGTCGATCAAAACAGTGCGCCCGCCGAACACCCAACCGGCAACTTGTTCCTGGTCAGCCCCAACATCGACACCGAAACCCTCCTGGCCAACGCCGCCGAAAACCTCGCATCCGCGAACCAAATGGCCGCCAATCTGGCCTTCGACCTCGAAGACCCGCACCGCGCCATTGTCCTGGGCATCCAACAACTCATCGATCTAAGTGCTCTACTCATCGACCGAGCCCAGGAACACGTCGCACCTGCCGCCTGCAAGGCCACCGCCTGACACCCAACCCCGCCGCCTTACCCCAAGGGGCAACCTGAACCCATCCTGTCACGCCGCAAAGTTTCATCATTCCCGGCGCTTTTGAGGTCTACGATCCTCTTCAAGAGAGGACCTCCGCGCCTCCATTCCACAGGGAACTGAAACCATGATTTCGAACCTCGTTAAAGTCGTGATGGTTGCTGGTACGTTGCTGTTGGGCGCGTGTTCGACAGGGTCGGCCGGCGTGAGCAGTGACCCTTGTTTTTCAGGCGGATGCCAGGCGTTTGGGGACCATAGCCCCAGCAAAGCCGCCAAGATGAATTTCGGCGGCAGTGGGCTGGGAAGTAGTTATGGGGAGTATGGGTCAGGGCTGTTGCATGATGATTGATGGGGTGGTGGGGCAGTCACTGGGGTGGTGACTGACCCATTGCTATCGGCGGCAAGCCCCTCCCACATTGGCACTGAGGTTGGGGCGGGAAATGTCAGTGGCCGCCCTTCATGCGGCGGGCGATCAGGTAGATGCCCAGGCCGACCAACGCGGTAGCGGCGCCAATGTAGCCGGTGCTCGTCCACCCATACCCCGCCGTAATCGCCATCCCACCCAACCACGGGCCCAGCGCATTTGCCAGGTTAAACGCCGCATGGTTGGAAGCCGCCGCCAAACTCGGCGCTTCATGGGCAATATCCATCAGGCGGATTTGCAGCGGCGCAGCCATGGCAATCATGGTGCCGACCAGGCCAATGCCCAGCAGCACGCTCCACAGTGAGCTGGCAGCGAAGGTGAAGAAGATCAGCACGGCCATCGACCACACCATAATCCAGCCAACCGCCCGAAATTGCAGGCGGTCAAACAGCTTGCCGCCCGCAATGTTGCCGATAATCCCGCCGACACCGAACGCCGCCAGACCAAACGGAATCCACTGCGGCGACACTTTGGTCACTTCCAGCATGGTCGGCGCCAAATAGCTGAACACGCAGAACATCCCGGCAAAGCCAATGGCGCCGATGGACAGCGCCATCCACACCTGCGGTTTGGTGAACGCACGCAATTCCTTGCGTGGGTCGCTGCGCGGTTCGTCGCGGCGATCCGGCACGAACTGCCAGACTAGGGCAATGGTGCACAGGGCAATCACGCTGACCAGTGCAAACGCCGAGCGCCAGCCCAGGTGTTGGCCGAGGAAGGTGGCGATGGGGTTGCCGAGCAGCATGGCCAGGGTCAGGCCCATCATCACGCGGGCTACGGCGCCGGCGCGTTTGTCGTTGGGCACCATGCTGGAGGCGACCACGGCGGCGATGCCGAAGTAGGCGCCGTGGGGCAGGCCGCTGATGAAGCGGAAGGCCACCAGTGAGCCGAAGGTCGGGGTGAAGGCGGTGGCCAGGTTGCCCAAGGCGTACAGGCCCATCAGCAGCAACAACATGTGTTTGCGTAGCAGCTTGGCGCCAAGAATGGCCAGCAGTGGCGCGCCCACCATCACGCCCAGGGCGTAGGCGCTGATGGCGTGGCCGACCTGAGGCTCACTGAGGTTCAGGTTCTGCGCGATGTCGGGCATCAGCCCCATGATGGCAAATTCGCCAGTACCGATTGCGAAGGCGCCCACGGCCATGGCCGCTTCCATTTTGGCGGCGCTGCGCGCAGGCAGCACGTGCCCGGGTGTTTGCTGGATAGTCATGGGTAACTCTATTGGGATGGATTGCACGAAGGAGAGCCGCCGATGCTACGCAAGCAGCGACAAAGGTGTCTAGAACAGCCTTTTGCGTGAGAGTTCCTGGCCTGTGACCCCACGTCGCGCCTGCCAGGCTTGACATCGACGTGTTAAAAGCCGCGATTTAGAGCTGTCAATTGGCCAAACGGCGCATAAACGCTGTTTGCCGTGATATTCTGCGCGCCGTCTTGGTCTAGTCTCTCTCTGGTGCGTACATCCGTATACGTCCCAGCGATTGGCTGTCGCCCAGGTAGCTGAAGCCAATAATGATAAGAAGTCAGCGCAGAAGGGACATAAAAGTGAGGTCGATACGTCGGCCTTGTGTGCCCACCCTGCGGTCCCCGAGTGAATGTGCAAACCCCGCGGTGCGTTGCCTGGCGCAGCGTGATGGAGGGTTGCCCATGATCAGGGGCGGTAGGGCGGATGGCGTTTTATCATAGGTGCTACTGATGTTTAAAAAAGTAAACACTGCCCTGCTGGGGCTGGCTTTGTCGCTGGGGATCAGCTCCGTTCACGCGGAAGAGGCAAAGAAAGTCGATGTGCTGCTGATTGGCGGCGGCATCATGAGTGCAACCCTGGGTGTCTGGCTCAATGAGCTGGAGCCGGGCTGGTCGATGGAGATGGTCGAGCGCCTCGATGGCGTGGCCGAAGAAAGCTCCAACGGCTGGAACAACGCCGGTACTGGTCACTCGGCCCTGGCCGAGCTGAACTACACCCCGGAAGACAAGAACGGCAACGTTGAGATCCCGAAAGCGGTCGAGATCAACGAAGCGTTCCAGATTTCCCGTCAGTTCTGGTCCTGGCAGGTCCGCCAGGGTGTGCTGAAGGACCCGCGTTCGTTCATCAACACCACACCGCACATGAGCTTCGTGTGGGGCGATGACAACATCAAGTTCCTGAAAAAACGCTACGAAGCCCTGAAGGCCAGCCCGCTGTTCGCTGGCATGCAGTACTCCGAAGACCCGGCGCAGATCGCCAAGTGGGTTCCGCTGATGATGGAAGGGCGTGACCCGAACCAGAAAATCGCGGCCACCTGGAGCCCGCTGGGGACCGACATGAACTTCGGCGAGATCACCCGCCAGTTCGTCGCTCACCTGCAGACCACGCCTAAGTTCGACCTGAAACTGTCGAGCGAAGTGCAGGACATCACCAAGAACGCCGACGGTTCGTGGCGTGTGAGCTACAAAAACCTGAAAGACGGCACCAAGACCGAAACCGACGCCAAGTTCGTGTTCATCGGCGCCGGCGGCGGTGCACTGCACCTGCTGCAGAAGTCGGGCATTCCTGAAGCCAAGGAATACGCTGGCTTCCCGGTAGGTGGTTCGTTCCTGGTGACCGATAACCCAACCGTTGCCGAGCAACACCTGGCCAAGGCCTACGGCAAGGCTTCGGTTGGCGCGCCACCGATGTCGGTTCCGCACCTGGACACCCGCGTGCTGGATGGTAAGCGCGTGATCCTGTTTGGCCCATTCGCGACCTTCTCGACCAAGTTCCTGAAAGAAGGCTCGTACCTGGACCTGCTGACCAGCACCACCACCCACAACATCTGGCCAATGACCAAAGTCGGTATTCGTGAATACCCACTGGTCGAGTACCTTGCCGGCCAACTGATGCTGTCGGACGACGACCGCTTCAAGGCGCTGCAAGAGTACTTCCCGAACGCCAAGCAATCCGACTGGCGCCTGTGGCAAGCCGGTCAGCGCGTGCAGATCATCAAGCGTGACGAGGAGCAGGGCGGTGTCCTGAAACTCGGCACTGAAGTGGTAAGCTCCGCCGACAACACCATCGCGGGCCTGTTGGGTGCATCGCCAGGCGCGTCCACCGCTGCCCCGATCATGCTGACCGTGCTGCAGAAAGTGTTCAAGGACAAGGTCGCGACCCCTGAGTGGCAGGCCAAGCTGCACCAGATCGTACCGAGCTACGGCACCAAGCTGAACGACAGCCCGGAAGCGGTTGCCAAGGAATGGGCCTACACCGCCGAAGTCCTGCAACTGCCTACGCCGCCTGTGATTCCGCAAATGGCTGCACCCAAGGCCACCGAGGCTGCCAAGCCCTCGGCTGAGCCGAGCAAGCCGGCGTCTGATCTGGCGCTGTAAGCCAGGCTGATGCACAAAGCCCGCTGAACCGGTAACGGTCAGCGGGCTTTTTTGTGGGGCGGTGTTTAAGCGCGGGTGTGCTCGCGGTCGACCGGCGGCAGTTCGACCGTACGCTCGGCCGCGGCCAGGGCCGCCTTCAGCCCGGGCTGGTCCAGCGGCACGCAATACGCGGGCTTGGCCCGCTCGAACCGCCAGCTTTCATCCAGGCTGCCGGCATCGACGGCGTCAAAGCCCAGCTCGTCGAGCAGGGTGATCACCTGCGCTTTGGCGACAGCGTCGTCGCCGGCCACCGGCAATGCGCGACGGTCAGGTGCGCCGTGGGGGCGAGCATGATCGGTAATGTCCGCGGCGAAAATCGCGTTGAACACTTTGATCACCTTTGAGTGGGTGAAGTGTTCGGCGAGCAGCCGGCTGGTGGTGGTTTCAAATCGATCCAGCGCGGGGAAATGACCGTCGCGCTCCGGGTAGTAGTTGTTGGCGTCGAGCAAGGTCTTGCCTGCCAGCCACTGCGCCGGGACTTTTCGGTAGTGTTCAAACGGAATCGCCACCAGCACCACGTCACCAAACTGTGCGGCATCTTCTGCGCTGCCCACTTTGACGCCGCGTATGCCACTTACCACGCTGCTCATGGTCTGCGGGCCGCGAGAGTTGCTCAACATCACTTCATGCCCGGCCGCCAGTGCCCGCTGTGCCACGGCGCGCCCGATAAAACCGGCTCCAATCACGCCAATCTTCATGGTCTTGCTCCTGATAAAGGGGGAAGCCGCTATGATGATTGGCAACCAAATGGCGATAAATAAGCACTATGGCGTGAGTGTTGTTACTGGGAGTAGGGAATGATGGACCGTCTATCGAGCATGAATGCCTTTGTGATCGCCGCCGAGTTGGGCTCCTACGCTCGCGCCGCCGAGCGTTTGCACATGTCGGCGCAAATGGTGGCCAAACACGTTGCCGCGCTGGAGCAGCGCCTCGGTGCGCGGTTACTCAATCGCACCACGCGCAGGCAGAGCCTCACGGAGTTGGGGAGCGCGTACTACGAACGTTGCAAACATATCCTTACGGAGGCCGAAGCTGCGGACTCGCTGGCGCAAATCATGAATGACACGCCGCGTGGCAAGCTGAAGATCACCGCGCCTGTGACCTTCGGTTCCTACAGCCTGATGCCACTGATTACTGCATTCCTGCGCGATAACCCGGACGTGGAAATCGACCTGCACCTGACGGATCGCTTCGTCGACCTGGTGGAAGAGGGCTATGAAGCAGCCTTCCGGATCGGTCCATTGGCGACCACCGGCCTGACAGCCCGGCCACTGGCGCCTTATCGCCTGGTGGTCTGTGCTTCGCCTGCGTACCTGGCTGCGCGGGGTACGCCGCAGGTGCCGGCAGACCTGGAACGTCACGAATGCCTGGGCTATGCCTTCTGGTCACGCCCGGCGGACCGCGAGTGGATATTTTATCAAGGCTCGACGCTGTACAGCGTACAGGTGACCAGTCGTCTGCAGATCAACGAAAGCCGGGCATTGATGTCGGCGGCGCTGGACGGTTTTGGCATGGTTCTCGGCCCCCAGGATTTTTTGCGTACGGCAATGGCCCGCGGTGAGTTGGTGCAGGTGCTGCCGGACTTTGAGGCACCGAGCCGGCCAATGCATCTGGTCTACACCGCAAATCGGCAGCGCACCGCCAAGTTGCGGCGATTTGTCGAGGCAGTGCTGGCGCGTTTCGGTCCGGTTTGAGCATTCAAGTACCCGACGAGCCTTTCGTCTACCTCATGAACGCAACGCCCTCAGGTTCAGCAACCTGACAGACGCCACCTGTTAACAATACTCCAGAGCCAAGCAGGAGCGAGGCTGCAACAAGGGGGCATTTTCTAGCGGTGCAGGTACTGGGCGTCAGCGTCCGAGGGTTTTTCTATGTGGCTACGTTATGGGGCATTGGCGGCCATGGTCGTCGCGGCATCCGGGTGTGTTCAAGAGCGCATCGTGCATGAGCGCAGGCCGGTGCAACATGAGTATGTGGAAGTCATCGCGCCGCAACCGCCGCCGATGCAAGTGATCGAAGTCGAGCCACCCGTACGCTACGGCTATATATGGTCGCGTGGTTATTGGCGCTGGGACGGCGGGCGATATGTGGCTGTACATGGTCACTGGGAGCCGGTACGCGAAGGCTATCGCTACGTGCATCCGCATTGGGTGCAGCGTAATGACGGGTATCACTGGCAGGGTGGTGGCTGGGTTCGCTGAGCCCAGGTTTCATTGGCAAGTAGCGTTAGGTCGGCTTGTGGGTACCCAGCAGCCGAACCTCTCGCAACAATGCGGCACCGAGTTGGTCGGTGCCCAGTTCCCGGTAGCCCACGGCCTTGACCTCGCCGTTCTCCTCCGCCTGGATGAGGATAACCGGGGTTTCCTTGCCGGTGGTTTCGTCGATGTGCAGCGCGTATTGGGGAATATCCAGCTTGATCGGCGTGCCCGCGGCCTGGCCTTTCACATTGATCAGGAAGGCGGCGCAACCGCTGTCGACATCCGCACTGGTGGCGGAGCGGCCGCTGACGAAGCAGGTTTTTGGCAGATCGGGCCAGGCGATGGCATCGGCCAGGGCGAGAGTGGGAGCCATAGCCAGGGCGGCGAGTAGAAACGTGCGCACGTCGGTCTTTCTCTCGATCAAGGTAAAAAACGGTTTGTATCAAAGCCCGTCCGCTGCCGCAATGCTGCGGTTCAGACCAGTCGCTTCATGCCTGTGGTCTTGATCGCATTGAGGTCGAAGGTTGCCGTGTACTCGCAACCGGCGGCATGGGCGCAGCGCTCGATCAGGCAGTCTGCAAAGTCAGCCTTGTTCGCCACAAACTTGCGCAGCGCCTGCCAGATGATCTCGGCATGTTCTACGGTCAATTCGCGGGTGCGCAGCAGGGTCTCCAGTACCATCACCACATCACTTTTGGCCGACTGGTAGCAGCTTTGCAGCACCCACACCAATTCCAGGATGGAGACCAGGCTGACAAAGCCCGGCGAGGCAGTGGTCAGCGATTCGATCAGTTCGGACGCCTTGGCAGATTGAACGGGATCATCCTGGGTGACGTAGCGCACCAGCACATTGGTATCCAGCCCGATCATCCGGCTTTTGCCCCCTGCGCTGCGATGGCTTGGTTCATCTCTTCGATGGAGACGGCCCTGGCGGAGCTGCGGATCAATCCTTTGAGGTCATGCACCGTTTTGCTCGCGGCAATGATGGAAAACTGCCCAGCTTCCATTTCTACGAATTCAACCCGATCCCCTGTTTCCAGGCCGAGGGCAGTCCTGACCTGGACAGGAATGGTGATTTGACCTTTTGAGGTGAGTGTAGCGATAGCCATGTTGAAGATCTCCATCGTGATATTCCTTACCTTAGGGTAAGGAATGACAGAGGACAATATCCGTCGGTCCATAGGGTGCTCATCTGGTGTGGGTTAGTCGGAACAGGTAAAACACTAGTCCCCACTGTGCCCGCCTGCCGGGCTTAAAGAGATACAAGCCATGACCGACCGCCAACTCATCATCCCTCGCGCCATGCACTCAATCGTCGAGCGCGCCGGCTACGTGCCCGCGGTCAAGGTGGGCAAGACGTTGTACTGCGCAGGGCAGGTCGGGCGTACGGCTGCATTGGCGGTGATCGAGGACCCCGAGGCGCAATTCGTCGCGGCCTGGGAGAATCTGCGGCAGGTGCTGGAAGAGGGTGGTTGCACCTTCGACGACGTGGTGGACATGACCACCTACCACGTCAACATGAGCCAGCACATGGCGGTTTTCCGTGACGTGAAAAACCGCCTGTTCCCACGCGGGCATTGCGCCTGGACCACCATTGGGGTGTCCGAACTGGCGCACCCCGGCCTGCTGGTGGAAATCAAATGCGTGGCGGTGCAGCGCTGACTTATTGCACCACGCGATAGCACGGCACATACGCCGCGCCGCCCGGCAACTTCATGCGGTGCTGGGCGACAAACGCCTGTAGCAGCTCGTCCAGCGGCTTCATGATGGCCGGATCACCGTGGATTTCGTACGGGCCGTTCTGCTCGATCAGGCGGATGCCTTTGTCCTTCACGTTACCCGCCACGATCCCGGAGAACGCACGGCGCAAGTTGGCGGCGAGTTCGTGGGGTGGCAGTGCGTGGCTCAGTTGCAGGCTGGCCATATTCTCGTGAGTCGGGTCGAACGGGCGCTGGAAGCCTTCGTCGATCTTCAGCAGCCAGTTGAAGTGGAAGGCGTCGTTGCGCTCGCGACGGAACTGCTTCACCGCCTTGAGGCCGGCGGTCATCTGGCGCGCCACTTCGGCGGGGTCGTCGATGATGATCTGGTAGTGCGCCTGCGCCGCTTCGCCTAGGGTGGCGCCGACGAATGCGTGCAACTGCTGCAGGTACGGCGCTGCGTGTTTCGGCCCGGTGAGGATGACCGGGAACGGCAGGTCGCGGTTGTCCGGGTGCATCAGGATGCCCAGCAGGTACAGGAACTCTTCGGCCGTGCCGGCGCCGCCTGGGAAGATGATGATGCCATGGCCTACACGCACGAAGGCTTCCAGGCGTTTTTCGATGTCCGGCAGGATCACCAGCTCATTGACGATCGGGTTCGGCGCTTCGGCAGCGATGATGCCCGGTTCGGTCAGGCCCAAGTAGCGCCCGCCGGTAATGCGTTGCTTGGCGTGGGAAATGGTCGCGCCCTTCATAGGACCTTTCATTACGCCAGGGCCGCAGCCCGTGCACACGTCGAGGCTGCGCAGCCCCAGTTCATGGCCGACTTTCTTGGTGTATTTGTATTCTTCGGTATTGATCGAGTGCCCGCCCCAACACACCACGATCTTCGGCTCGACACCCGGGCGCAGCGTACGGGCGTTGCGCAGCAGGTGGAACACGTAGTCGGTGATGCCCTGGGAGTTGCTCAGGTCGATGCGCTGGCTGTCCAGTTCGTTCTCGGTATAAACGATGTCGCGCAGGGCGCTGAACAGCATTTCACGGGTGCTGGCAATCATTTCGCCATCGACGAAGGCGTCGGCCGGGGCATTCAACAGTTCAAGGCGTACGCCACGGTCTTGCTGGTGGATGCGCACTTCAAAGTCTTTGTAGGCGTCGAGGATGGTCTTGGCGTTGTCGATGTGCGCGCCGGTGTTGAGGATCGCCAGGGCGCACTGGCGGAACAGGGTGTAGATGCTGCCGGTACCGGCTTCGCTCAGTTGCTGGACTTCACGCTGGGACAGGGTTTCGAGGCTGCCCTTGGGGCTGACGGAGGCATTGATGACTTGACGTTGGGGCATTCTGATTCCTTGAAAGCGCAGCCACCGCACCCGCGAGGGGCTGCGATGGCTTGAGAATGATGGGCGCCGAATTCGGTCGCACGAGACGGATATTTACCTCAGGCGCAGGGCCGAGCGCAAACACCGTCCAGCACCATCATGCCGCAGAACTCACTGAATCAGCTTCCAGTTTTTGTAGAAAACCCGACGCAGGGTAAAGGCCAGGCCGGCAAACCCAGCGATCACGGCGTTGAGAACCAGGGGCACAGGGGTCGGCCGCACGATATCGATAAACAGGCAGTAACGCTTGGCATCATTTTTGTTGAAAGACGCATGCATCAGCGTGTCATCGAAAATAAACAGCGGGTCGTCATGCCAGTAGTGCTTGTGCTTGCCCACCTGGATGTAGACGCCCTCGTGATGGGGCGCCGGAGCCATGTTGTAGAGCACGCGGAACATCATGCGCAGGGGGCCGAAGTGAAAGGAGGTGGAGCGGTTTTCATTGAATACCGACACACCGATGGTCTTCACGAACGGTAGTTTTTTGCGCAGCTGCGGGATGTCGAGCGTGGTCTCGATGGGTTGGCCATACCACTGGAAAAACAACATGCCGCGCTTCTTCTCGGCCATGCGTGCGTCCAGGTAACCGATGATTTCGTCCTTGTGGGCCATGGCGTCATTGAGCACCTGTTGCAGGTCTGCACGCCAGGCAGGCGGCAGGTCGTTCATCCTGTAAACGTGTCGGTTACGCGAACTCAACAGGTCGAACAGGGTGTTGAACGGTGCCAGCAGCCAGGTATTGCGGCCACTGCCAATAAAGTACTTCTTGGCGGTGGGCGCGTCATACAGACCATTACGCAGAAAGTCGTAAATGCCGCATATCACGACCAGTCCAAGAAATACCAAGGTGGTTTCGGGGAAGATATCCATAATCAGCAGCACGCCGAATACCCAGGCGACCGATACCGCTTTTTTACGCAAAGCAGGCTTATTCATGTAACTCAGCTCCAGCAGGACGCCATTCGACAGGTCCGGATCCCTGGCTGCGAGTGGTAGGGGTTTGAAACATATTGAAACAACTACGTCATGATAAGGCGTTCGGCGCTGGATAGGCGTTTTAAATATTGCGAAATTGTGAAGGCTTTACACAGTTTTTAACCCTTGTAGCGCTGAGTGGATTGGATTTTGTAAACAGAAGATTTGCGACTATCGTGACGCTTCGGTTTTTTGGACGTCATAGACCGGTACGATTGAAGTTGAATGGCCACCATTGGCCTTCGGCACCTTGGAAGAGGCAGAAATTTTATGATCATCAAACCGCGGGTTCGTGGCTTCATCTGTGTGACCGCTCACCCTGTTGGCTGTGAAGCGAACGTCAAAGAGCAGATCGACTACGTGACTCAACACGGCGTCATCGAAGGCGGCCCGAAAAAGGTACTGGTCCTCGGCGCTTCCACCGGCTACGGCCTGGCCGCGCGCATCAGTGCTGCCTTTGGCTGCGGCGCCGACACCCTGGGCGTGTTTTTTGAGAAAGAAGGCGAAGAAGGCAAGCTGAGCTCCGCCGGCTGGTACAACAGCGCCGCGTTCGAGAAGTTTGCCGTCGAGAAAGGCCTGTACGCCAAGAGCATCAACGGCGACGCGTTCTCCGACGAGATCAAGCGCCTGACCATCGAAACCATCAAGAAAGATCTGGGCAAGATCGACCTGGTCGTCTACAGCCTGGCCGCGCCACGCCGTACCGACCCACAAGGCGTGGTGCACAACTCCACCCTCAAGCCGATCGGCAAGGCCGTGACCCTGCGCGGTATCAACACCGACAAGGGCGTTGTGGTCGACACCACGCTGGAGCCTGCGACCCAGGAAGAAATCGACGGCACCGTCAAAGTGATGGGCGGCGAAGACTGGCAGCTGTGGATCGACGCCCTGCGTGACGCCGACGTGCTGGCCGAAGGCGCCAAGACTACGGCGTTCACCTACCTCGGTGAAAAGCTGACCCAGGATATCTACTGGAACGGCTCCATCGGCGAAGCCAAGAAGGACCTAGACAAGAAAGTCCTGACCCTGCGCGATAACCTCGCGGCACTCAAGGGCGACGCCCGTGTGTCGGTGCTCAAGGCTGTGGTCACCCAGGCCAGCTCGGCCATCCCGATCATGCCGCTGTACCTGTCGCTGCTGTTCAAAGTGATGAAAGAGCAGGGCACCCACGAAGGTTGCATCGAGCAGGTCTACGGTCTGTTCAAGGACAGCCTGTACGGCAGCCAGCCGAAACTCGACGCCGACGGCCGCCTGCGTGCCGACCTGGCCGAGCTGGAGCCGAAGGTCCAGGACGCCGTGGCAGCTCTGTGGAACCAGGTCACCGACGACAACGTCAATGAGATCAGTGATTTTGCCGGCTACAAGGCGGAGTTCCTGCGTTTGTTCGGTTTTGAAATCGACGGCGTGGACTATGACGCTGACGTGAACCCGACCGTGAAGATCAACGGCCTGATCCAGGCCTAAGCGATCCGGTTTGAGAAAACGGCCCTTCGGGGCCGTTTTTTATGGCCTGCAAAAAAGGCTGATCTCATAACCCTCCTACACATTTTTGATCAGCGCCTGATCCCTCCGATATGCCAGACTCCGTGCGCTATCAACGCGTACTAACGGAGGATCTAATGACGATTCGTGCAGTGGTTTTTGATTTCGGCGGTGTCCTGTTCGATTGGAGCCCGCAGCACCTGTACCGCAAGCTGATTGTCGACGATCACGAACGGCAACGGTTTCTCGACAACATCTGTACCCAGGCCTGGAACACCGAGCAAGACGCCGGTCGCTCCCTGGCCGACGGCACCCTCAGCCTGATCAAGCAGCACCCAGACCATGAACACTTGATCCAGGCCTATTACGACCGCTGGCACGAAATGCTGCGTGGTTCGCTACCGGAAGGCGTGGCGATTCTCGAGGCACTGCACCAGGCCGATATGCCGCTGTTCGGGCTCACCAACTGGTCCGCTGAGACCTTCCCCTACGCGCGGGCCAACTACCCCTTCCTTCAATATTTTCGCGACATTGTGGTGTCCGGCGAGCTGAAACTGATCAAGCCCGACGCTGCGATCTACAACGCCAGCCTAAACTAGGTTCGTGCGCACCTGTCGGATATCCAGCCGACGGAAGTGGTGTTTATCGATGATGTGGCCGGCAATATCGAAGCGGCCATCGCCCTTGGCTGGCAGGGGATTCACCATGTGTCGGCTGAACGCACCGCTGCGCGCCTGCGTGAGTTGGGCGTGGGCTTCTAGCGCGCCCACTTCTCTATGGCGAAATCCACGAAGGCGCGCAGTTTGGGCAGCCGATAACGGTCTTGGCCGTAGAGCAGGTGCATGGGGCGGCTGGGCAGTCGATAGGTGGTGAGTAAGGCCACCAGTTTGCCGCTCTCCAGATCCGGTTGTACCAGGGCATCGGCCAGCATGATGATGCCCATGCCGTTGACGGCCGCCTGGCGCAAGCCTTGCGAGCTGTTGATGGTCAATGAGCCGGAGACCGGTACCTCCACCTCGCCGCCCTCGCCGGTCATGCGCCACAGTTTGTCGGCGTCGCGCCAGTTGTCACTCGCTGGGTAGGCGAACGCCAGGCAGTCGTGCTGTTGCAGGTCATCGGGCGTTTGCGGCGTGCCCCGTCGCGCCAGGTATTCAGGTGAGGCGCAGAGGGTGAGGGTGTAGTCCTGCATTGGCCTGGCGATCAGGCTGGAGGCTTCCAGCTCGCCGAGACGGATCGCCACATCAAAGCCACTGTCGACCAGGTCCATCCGCTCATTGCTTAGTACCACGTACAGGTTGATCAGCGGGTAGCGTCGGGAAAATTCACTCAAGGCGGGTGTAAGGCGTTCGGTGCCGAACACGGGAGGCGCAGTGATGCGCAGATTTCCTTTGGGGACATCGCTGTGAACTTGCTCGGCGAGTTGCTCTGAATCGGCCACCAGCCCCAGCACTTCCAGGCAACGCTGGTAATACTGCCCGCCAAACTCCGTGAGGCTCTGTTTGCGCGTGGTGCGTTTGAGCAGGCTGACGCCGAGTCGCTGCTCCAAGGCACGCAGGTGATTGCCGACCATGGTGGTGGACATCCCGCAGGCATGAGCCGCGGCCGTCATGCTGCCAGTCTCGACCACCTTCACGTACACCGACATTGCCTGGAACAGATCCATTATCAAGCCTTGATTTAAAGTCATTGCAGGAATGCGCAGTTTATCCAGCTAAGGTGGCTAACGATACTGCAGCCATCACTACGATGCACTGGAGACCGCACCATGACCGCCGCCTGCCTGATGACCACGTACCAACCCATGGCCCTGAGCTTCACACGCGGCCTGGGCACGCGCTTGTGGGACCAGCAAGGGCGTGAATACCTGGACGCGGTTGCCGGTGTGGCGGTGACCAATGTCGGACACTCGCACCCCAGGCTGGTGACGGCGATCAGCGAACAGGCGGGCTTGCTGTTGCACACCTCCAACCTCTACAGCATCGACTGGCAACAGCGGTTGGCCCAGCGCCTCACTCAGCTGTCGGGCCTGGATCGCGCCTTCTTCAACAATTCCGGCGCCGAAGCCAACGAAACGGCGCTCAAGCTGGCGCGTCTGCATGGCTGGAAGAAGGGCATCGAAGAGCCGTTGGTGGTGGTGATGGAGAACGCCTTTCATGGCCGTACCCTCGGCACCATGGCCGCGAGCGATGGGCCCTCGGTGCGCTTGGGCTTCCAGCGGCTGCCGGGGGATTTTCTCAAGGTGCGCTTTGGTGATCTGGCGGCGTTGGAAGCGATTACCAAGGCATTTGGCCCGCGTATCGCCGCAGTGCTGCTGGAGCCCATCCAGGGAGAAAGTGGCGTATTGCTGGCGCCGCCGGGCTATCTGTTAGCCTTGCGCGATCACTGCACACGCCATGGCTGGCTGATGATGCTGGACGAGATCCAGACCGGCATCGGCCGCACCGGCACCTGGTTCGCCTTCCAGCATGAGGGCATTGTCCCGGACGTGATGACCCTGGCCAAAGGCCTGGGCAATGGCGTGCCGATCGGCGCCTGTGTGGCACGATCTGCCGTGGCCCAACTGTTCACGCCGGGCAGTCACGGCAGCACCTTCGGTGGCAACCCGCTGGCGTGTCGTGTGGGGTGCACTGTGCTGGACATCATCGAAGAACAAGGTTTGCTGCAGAACGCTGCGCAACAGGGCGAGCGCTTGCTGACGCGGTTGCGCGTGGAGTTGAGTGAGCATCCGCAGGTCCTGGCGGTTCGTGGCCAGGGGTTGATGATCGGTATCGAGCTGGCCAACCCGTATCGGGACCTGGCGCAGCGTGCCGCCCAGGAGCATGGGCTGTTGATCAACGTGACGCGGGGCAAGATCATTCGCCTACTGCCGCCGCTGACCCTGGATACCAAGGAGGTCGAGATGATCGTACGGGCCATTACTCGGTTGCTGGCGTAGGGCCGTTGAGCCACTCCTGATTCATTGTTTCGGTGTCGCCCAGGTATTCCAACAACCACGCCATGGCCGGTGAAAGCTTGTTCTGCGCCCAGGCCACACACGACGGGCTGGCCGGAAACGGCCGGCTCAATTGCAGTGCCACCAGTTCACCGCGCTCGATCCACGGCAACACCTGATGCGCTGGCGCCATGCCGACGCACAGACCGTCGCGCAGGCAGTCGAGGGCAGAAGCCCAATTGGGGACCACCAGGCGTCGCTGGTTATCCAATGTCCAAGTGTCGCGCTTGGGCAGGTTGCGCGAGGTGTCGGTCATGCACAGCGAGGCAAAGGGGCGCAGTTGATCGTCGCTCAACAACCCTTCGAGACTGGCTAGCGGGTGTCGCGCGCTGACCACGCACAGCCAGTTCAGCAAACCCATATCGCGGAAGGTGAAGTGACTGGCCACTGGTACTGCGCTGGTGGCGCCGATCACAATGTCGGTACGTTCATCTGCCAGGGCATCCCACACGCCGTTGTACACCTCGTACTCCAGCAGCAGCTCGACTTCGGGAAACTGTCGATAGAAATCCAGCACCAACTGCCGGCAGCGCTGGGGTTTGACGATGGAATCCACGGCTACTTTCAACTGGCCGCTCCAGCCATTGGCGACCTGCTGACACAGGCGTCGGGTGCCGAGCATTTTTTTCATCACGCCACGGGCTTCGTCGATGAACAGGCGGCCGGCGGGCGTCAGCTCCACATCCCGGTGGCGTCGCACGAACAATGGCACCGCCAACCATTCTTCCAGCTGGCGCACGGTATAACTGACGGCCGACGGCACGCGATGCAGTTCCTGAGCGGCGGCGCTGAAGCTACCATGGCGCGCCACGGCATCGACCACATCCAGGGAATATTCAGACCACATGGCGGCTGCCTTCAAATTTATTGATAAGAGTGTCCAATTATTATCGCTTCACAGAGAAACTGTCAGCCTCATAATGGGCGCCAGTCAGCAAATAGTTTGATGGCAAGATCAACAAGGCTTCAATGAAAAATTCTTTTGGTTTCACTTGGTATTTGGCGGGGCTGAGCATGCTCGGTTACCTCGCCATGGACATGTATCTGCCGGCGTTCGGCGCTATGGGCGAGCAGTTGCAGATTGGCGCAGGCGCGGTAGGCGCCAGCTTGAGTATTTTCCTCGCCGGATTTGCCGTGGGGCAGTTGTTGTGGGGGCCATTGTCCGACCGCCTGGGGCGTAAGCCCGTCCTGCTCGCCGGCCTGAGCCTGTTTGTACTGGGCTGTGCGGGGATGTTCTGGGTCGAGACCGCGCCGCAATTGCTGGCGCTGCGCTTCATCCAGGCGATCGGCGTGTGTTCCGCCGCCGTCAGTTGGCAGGCGCTGGTGATCGATCGCTACCCGGCAGATAAGGCTCATCGTGTGTTCGCCAGCATCATGCCGCTGATGTCGTTGTCGCCTGCGTTGGCGCCGCTGTTGGGCGCGATGGTGCTGAATCACTTTGGTTGGCAGGCGATCTTCGGTGTATTGCTGGGCGTCTCATTGCTGTTGCTGCTACCGACGTTGTTTTTGCGCACGGTGGCGAAACCTCCGTCAGAAAAGAGCGAGCGTTCGCGCCTCGGTTATGGGCAGTTACTGACGTCTCGCGTGTTTACCGGCAACGTCATGATCTTCGCCGCTTGCTCGGCCAGTTTCTTCGCCTGGCTGACGGCTTCGCCCTTCATCCTGGGCGACATGGGCTACAGCCCAAATGACATTGGCCTGAGTTACCTATTGCCGACATTGGCGTTTTTGGTCGGTGGCTACAGTTGCCGCAGCGCGTTGCAGCACTTCCAGGGCAAGACCTTGTTGCCCTGGTTGCTGCTGGCGTATTGCATCAGCATGGTGGCGTTGTATCTGGTTGCCACGCTGACGGTGCCGACCCTCACCACCTTGCTGATTCCGTTCTGCTTGATGGCGCTGGTCAACGGTGCCAGTTACCCCATCGTCGTGGCGAATGCGCTGATGCCGTTTGCGGAAAATTCCGGCAAGGCGGCGGCATTGCAAAACACCCTGCAACTGGGTCTGTGTTTCCTCAGCAGCCTGCTGGTGTCGTCGATGATCGAGCAACCGCTGCTGATTACCGTAATCGTGATGCTGGCGACCGCGCCACTGGCGGTGTTGGGTTACTGGCTGGCGAGGCCGAAAACCGATCGCTCCGAACTGGCTCGAATCTGAAGTGACAACGCGGTCAAAACTGTGGGAGCTGGGTTTCTGCAGTCAGAAGGTGATTTCCATATTCACCGTCGGCGTCGATGTGCGGCTACCCCGGCCGCCATCTACGCCGAACTTGTTATGCCAATACTCGTAACCCACCCCAAGGTAAAGGTTTGGCTTGACGCTTTTGCCCGGTCGCACCGCCACCATCAGCGCGGTGCGCATCAGGGCTTCCGGCGCAGTATTGCGGCCATGGTAGTCCTCGCCTTTTTCCCCGACGTAATTGATGAAACCCTGGAATTTCGCCGCATGGTTGGCGATTTCGAAGGGCCGCATCCACGTCAGGTTGAGCATGTAGGTGTCGTCAAACGTGTGGTTCGACTCCTTCGCGCCGGGGATGCCGGTGTGGTTTCTTTCCTTGTAGTACATCAGGCTAAGGTCAAGTACGCCGACGGTGTTGAACTTCAACGTCGGGCCGATGACCAGTGCGCGTTTCTTGGCTGAGGCGAAGTTGTTGTTACGGTTGGCGTCAAACCCCAGGGTCAGCGCGTAATCCTTGACCAGGCCGGTGCCCAGCGGCACATCGAATACCCGCGATGCATACAGCTGATGGCGATATACCGCGTACACCTCACTCCCACCATGATCGGTGCCCTTGCGTGGGTCGCGGCTGTCGGACAGGAACACATCGAGGTTGAGGAAATTGCTGCCGTACTGGTAGCCGCTGGCGTGGGTGAAGCTGTAGATACGCTTGCTGAATTCGTCGGGGTTATTCGGATTGGTGAACTGCTGGCCGTAGCGAAATCCTACGCTGTTATTCATCCATTCCAGCGCGACGGCCTCCCCGCCGCCGAGCAGGGTGAGTGCGACGGTTGCGCCCTGTAGTGCCTTTTTCATTGTTCTGGGTCCTTTGGCGTTCTGGCTCATCACGGCCGGATTGTTTTTGTAACGCCGATGGAGGGTAACTTGTTCGATTGATTGTATACAACTCTATGGACATCCAGACCAAACATTGCATACAGTGGCCGCACAACAAAAACAGAGAACCCCTCACCATGACTATCCCGAAGGCGTCACCGCAGCGGCCAGAAGATGAGAATCTCGGCGTCGCCGCCAACATGGCTTACGGCCTGCAGCATGTGCTCACGATGTATGGCGGCATTGTTGCGGTCCCCTTGATTGTCGGCCAGGCGGCCGGGTTGTCCCCGGCGGATATCGGCCTGCTGATCGCTGCGTCGCTGTTTGCCGGTGGCTTGGCCACGCTGTTGCAGACCTTGGGTCTACCGTTTTTTGGCTGTCAGTTGCCGCTGGTGCAGGGCGTGTCGTTTGCCGGTGTGGCAACCATGGTGGCGATTGTCGGCAGTGATGGCGCCGGCGGGGTACCGGCGATTCTCGGGGCGGTGATGGCCGCGTCGTTTATCGGGTTGCTGATAACCCCGGTGTTTTCACGGATCACCAAGTTTTTCCCGCCGCTGGTGACGGGCATTGTGATCACGACCATCGGCCTGACGCTGATGCCCGTTGCGGCGCGCTGGGCCATGGGTGGCAACAGTCGCGCGGCGGATTTCGGCAGCATGTCCAACATCGGCCTGGCTGCGCTGACCCTGGTGCTGGTGTTGCTGCTGAGCAAGATCGGCAGCGCAACCATCTCGCGACTGTCGATTTTGCTGGCGATGGTCATCGGCACGGTGATTGCGGTGTTCCTCGGCATGGCCGACTTCTCCGGCGTGACCCAGGGGCCAATGTTCGGTTTCCCCACGCCATTCCATTTCGGCATGCCAACCTTCCACGTTGCCGCGATCATCTCCATGTGCATCGTGGTGATGGTGACCCTGGTCGAGACCTCGGCGGACATCCTGGCCGTAGGCGAGATCATCGATACCAAGGTCGACTCCAAACGCCTGGGCAACGGCCTGCGCGCCGACATGCTGTCGAGCATGTTTGCGCCGATCTTCGGTTCATTCACCCAAAGCGCCTTTGCCCAAAACGTCGGCCTGGTGGCGGTTACCGGAGTAAAGAGCCGCTTCGTGGTGGCTACCGGTGGGTTGTTCCTAGTGATTCTCGGCTTGTTGCCTTTCATGGGCAGGGTGATCGCGGCAGTGCCGACCTCCGTGCTGGGCGGGGCCGGGATTGTGCTGTTTGGTACGGTGGCGGCCAGTGGCATTCGCACACTGTCGAAGGTGGATTACCGCAACAACATGAACCTGATCATCGTGGCCACTTCCATCGGTTTTGGCATGATCCCGATTGCCGCGCCAAGCTTCTACGATCACTTCCCGAGCTGGTTTGCGACCATCTTCCACTCGGGGATCAGTTCGTCGGCAATCATGGCGATTTTGCTGAACCTGGCATTCAACCATTTCACCGCCGGTAACTCGGACCAGCAGTCGGTGTTTGTGGCGGGGACCGAGCGCAGCCTGTGCTTCCGTGATGTGTCGGAGCTGCGTGATGGGGATTACTTCAAGGGCGGCAAGTTGTTTGATGCCGAAGGGAGGGAGATCCCGCTGGTGGCGGATGTCCCGAGGAAAACAACCAAGCCTGAGACCTCCGAAGTCTAACGCTACCCCTGTAGGAGCCGGCAAGCCGGCTCCTACATTGGGGTCAGCTGGCCTTGCGTTCCTTGTAATGCACGGAACACACCTCATCCAAAAACTTCACCACAGTCCCCATGCACGCCTGGCGTTCTTCCACATGGGGCATGTGGCTGGAGTCTTCAAACAGTGCCCAGCGCACATCAGCGATTTCATCCAGGAACGGCTTGACCACCAGCGGTGTCGCCTCGTCGTGCCGGCCGGAGATCACCAGCGTCGGCACGTTGATCGCCGACAGGCGCCCGGTGGATTTCCAGTCCTTCAAGCTACCAATCACATGGAATTCAGTCGGGCCGCTCATGGCGTGGTACACGGTTGGGTCTGAATCGACCTGGGCGAAGGTGCGCGCCACTTCTTCCGGCCACGGGATGACCCGGCACACGTGATGGTCATAGAACACCCGCGACGCGGCGAGGTATTCCGGGTCCTGATAGTTGCCGACGGCTTCGTGCTTGAGCAGGGTTTCATGCACACCTTCCGGCAACAATTTGCGCAGGCGGTTGGCTTCGCTGACCCAGGTGCGCATGCACGTCGGCGAGTTGGCGGGGATAAAGGCACGCAGGCCCTTGGGTTGCAGGATCGCGTGTTCACTGCCGAGCATGCCGCCCCAGGATTGGCCGAGGATAGCGTAGTTATCGCTGATCTCCAGATGGTCCAGCAGGTTGTTGAGTTCTTCGAGGAACAGGCCCACGGTCCAGAAGGACGGGTCTTTGTCGGGCAGATGGGTGGAGCGGCCGTTGCCCAACTGGTCGTAGTGGATCACGGCGTGACCGCTGGCGGCGACGTCCTTGAACGCGTCAACATAATCATGGGTGCATCCGGGGCCGCCGTGGATAACCACCAGGGGCGTGCGACCGCTCGACAAGTCACCGGTGACGCGGTACCAGGTTTGGTAGGCGCCAAACGCCGCATACCCTTCGCGGATTTTTTCGATGAATTCCATTTCGTACCCTGCTCTGAAAAAAGGATCAGGGACACGATAATGCGTGGCAGAAATTTAAGTAACTAGCAAAACAGCTAGGTTTTCCCGCCGGTCAGTCTTCGAGCAGGCGGTAATGGGTGGCGCGCACCACCGCCTGGACGCGGTTCTTGGCCCCCAGCTTGTGCATCGCCGAGGCCAGGTGCAGGGTGACCACGGCCAGTGAGCGGCTCAATTGCGTGGCGATTTCGGCGGCGGTCAGGCCGTCGGCGGCCCATTTGAGGCACTCGCGTTCACGTTTGGTCAGGTGAATATGCGGGTAAGTGCGTAGCTCTTTGCTGAACAGCGGGTAGGCCGCTTCCTGCAAGGCGTGGGAAATCAGGCTGAAGTCCGACAAGGTCTGCTGCGCATCCTGCAACACACTGCGGGCCTTGCCGGTACGCAGGCCGGTCAGCGAGGCGAAGCCACCGCGGGGCAGGTGGATCGGCACGCTGACGCCGCAGGTCAATTGCTGGTCGTGCAGGTAGGACGAAACCGGCGCATGGCAGGGATCGATGATCTTTTGCAGGGGAGTATCGGCCTTGACGTCGTAGGACCATACGAACGGTGACACCGTACTCAGGGCCAGGTGTTGCACCGGATCGATCTGGTAGAACCCTTCGCTGCACCACAAGGTGTGCCAGTCCGGCGGGGTGTTGCGCAGTTCCAGCACCGAAGGAGTGATCAATGCACCATCCTGGTCGATCGGCACCGGGGTGTAGTCATACACCAGTGCATCGAAGCCCAACTGTTGGGCGAGGACAAAGGTGTTATCCATCTGCTCGTCCAGGCTCCTGCCCGGCATCAGACGGTGATTTAAGGCAGTCAGCTTGGCCAGCATCCGTTCTGCTCCCGAATTCATTTGAATCTCGACTTGCTGCAAGTAGAATGCCACGCCCCGGCGAAGGACTGCCAGGCCAAACCTATAAGAAATGCTAGGTTATGGACGCGCGGCATCCTCGGTAGTGTTGGCCTGATCAGCGGCCCGCTACCTGCCAGGCCGACACTACACAAGGAATGTATGCATGTGGCGTGAAATTGCCCCCGACCAGCAGTACAACGTGCAAGTCGACGGCCATAACCTCGTGGTCTACAGCTTCGGCGAAGGCGATGAGGTGCTGCTGTGCCTCAACGGCGGGCCGGGCCTGCCGTGTGACTACTTGCGCGACGCCCATGGCTGGCTCAAGGACCATAACCTGCGAGTGGTTGCATTCGACCAGCTTGGCACGGGCGCATCAGCCAGACCCACCGATATTTCCCTGTGGGAAATCCGCCGTTATGTCGAAGAAGTCGAAACCGTGCGCCAGACCCTGGGCCTGGGCCGCGTGCATTTGCTCGGGCATTCCTGGGGCGGCTGGCTCGGCATCGAATACGCCATCCATTACCCCGACGCCCTGAAAAGCCTGATCCTCGAAAACACCGTGGGCGACATTCCGCACCTGTCCCAGGAGCTGGAGCGCCTGCGTGGCGCCCTCGGCAGCGAAACCGTGGCCATGATGCAGCGCCACGAGGCCATGGGCACCCTCGACCACCCGCAATACCAGGCCGCGATCACCTTGCTCAACTACCGCCACGTGTGCCGCCTCGACGAATGGCCCGAGCCGGTCAAGCGGTCCCTTGGCGACTGGAACATGGGCCCCTACGAGACCATGCAGGGCCCCAACGAATTCCTCTACATCGGCAACCTCAAGGACTGGAACCGCATCCCCGAGATGGCCGAGTTCAAGATGCCGATCCTGATCACCACCGGCCAGCACGACGAACTCACCCCCGCCTGCGCCATGCGCATGAAACTCGCGGCCCGGCACGCCGAACTGCACGTCTTCCCCAACAGCAGCCATATGCCGTTCTATGAAGAACCCCAGGCATATTTCCCGGTGCTGCTGGACTTTCTCGCTCGTCATCGAGGCTGACGGATGAACCTGGCGCGCTACCGTTTTGTGCTGTCCCGGCCGCTGCAATTGCTGCCGGTGCTGTTTGGCATCAGCCTGATCACCTTTGTGCTGGTGCGCTCGATTCCCGGCGACCCGGCGCGCGCGCTGCTGGGCTCGCGCAGCACGCCCGACGCCTTGCTGAAGATCCGCGCCCGGTACGGCCTCGACCAGCCGTTATGGCTGCAATATTTCTACTTCCTGAAGAACCTGCTCAAGGGCGACCTCGGCCAATCGCTGCTGTACAAGGTCGACGCCCTCAAGCTGATCGTCACGCGCATTGAACCCACGTTGGTCTTGGTGCTGGGCAGCGTGGTGCTGGCGCTGCTGATCGCGTTGCCGCTGGCGACGCTGGCCGCCCGCAACAAGGGCGGCTGGGCGGACAACCTGATCCGCGTGTTTACCACGGTTGGCCTGGGCATGCCGGCGTTCTGGCTGGGCTTGATGCTGATCCTGTTGCTGAGCGTGCAGTGGGGCTTGTTTCCCGTGTCCGGTTACGGCCGCACCTGGCTGGACAAGGCGCATCACATGGTGCTGCCATGCCTGACGATAGCCCTGGCGTTGTCGGCGGTGCTGGTGCGCAACCTGCGGGCGAGCATGTTGATGGAGTTGCAGGCTGACCATGTCACCGCCGCTCGCGCCCGTGGGCTGTCAGAAGCGGCGGTGTTTCGTCGCCATGTGTTGCCCAACTCCCTGGTGCCGGCGGTCAACCTGCTGGCGGTGAACATCGGCTGGCTGATCAGCGGCACCGTGGTGATCGAAAGCCTGTTCGCCATCCCCGGCATCGGCCAACTGCTGGTGCGCGGGATCTTTACCCGCGATTACATGGTGGTGCAGGGCGTGGCCATGGTGCTGGCCTGCGCGACGGTGATCGTCAACTTCATCGCTGACGTCGTGACGGTGGCCCTTGACCCCCGGGTGAAGATGCAATGAGCAGCCGTCCGTTGATTGCTCCTTGGCGTTTGCGCCTGCGCTTCGGCTTTCGCAATGGCCGGCTGACGGCTGCGTGGGGCTTGTTGATTCTGCTGGCGTGGCTGGTGCTTGCGCTGTTTGCGCCGTGGATCGCGCCTTATGACCCGATTGCGCAGAACACGGATTTCAGTTTGCTCGGGCCCAGCATGGCTCATCCATTTGGTACGGATAACTACGGAAGGGACATCCTTTCGAGGGTGATCTGGGGGGCGCGCATTGACCTGCAACTGGCCATCGTCGGGGTGATCTTCCCATTCATGATCGGCACGTTTATCGGTGCCGTCTCGGGCTACATTGGCGGTCGTTTCGACAGTGTCTGCATGCGCGTGATCGATGTGATCCTGGCATTCCCGTTCCTGGTGTTGATGCTGGCGATCATGGCCATCCTCGGGCCGGGCCTGAAGAGCTTCTACATCGCCATGGCGCTGGTGGGCTGGGTGTCATATGCGCGGCTGATCCGCTCGCAGATCCTGGTGCTCAAGGAAAGCGACTTTGCGTTGGCCGCCAAGAGCCTGGGCTTTGGCCATGGGCGGATTCTGTTCCGGCACCTGCTGCCCAATGCGATGTTCGGCTCCATCGTGTTTTCCATGTCGGACGCGGTGTTGGTGCTGCTCAATGGCGCCGCCGTGAGTTACCTGGGCCTGGGCGTGCAACCGCCGACCGCCGAGTGGGGCACGATGGTGGCCGAAGGGCAGGCCTTCATTACCACCGCTTGGTGGATCTGCACCTTTCCGGGCCTGGCCATCGTGACCTTGGCCATGGGTTTCAGCCTGCTCGCTGATGGCGTGGCGCAAGTGTTGGGGGATCGCTCATGAGCCTGTTGCAAGTGCGCGACCTCAGTGTGATCGCCAACAACACCGGGCGTGATGTGACCCTGGTCGATCGCGTGTCCTTCGATTTGGCCGAAGGCGAAATCCTCGGCCTGGTCGGTGAAAGCGGCTCGGGCAAGACCATGGCCTGTCGCGGCCTGATGCGTTTATTGCCTTCCCCCAATTTGCGGGTTCACGGCGGTGCCGTAAGGCTGGCTGGCCAGGATCTTTTGTCACTGGATGACGCCGGTATGCGTGCCGTGCGCGGCGGTCAGTTAGGCATGATCTTCCAGAACCCCAGCAGCCACCTCGACCCATTGATGCGCGTCGGTGAACAGATTGCTGAGGGTATTCGCCTGCACCAAGGCGCCTCGAAAAAAGACGCGCGGCTGCAAGCCATCGACGTGCTGCGCCAAGTGGGCATCCCTGATCCCCAGGCCCGAGTCGACAATTACCCTCACGAGTTTTCCGGCGGCATGCGCCAGCGCGCGATGATCGCCGTCGCCCTGGGCTGCAACCCGAAAGTGCTGATCGCCGACGAACCCACCACCGCCCTGGATGTGACGGTGCAGGCGCAGATCCTGCGGCTGTTGCTGGAATTGCGCGACCAGCGGGGTCTGTCGATCATCATGATTACCCACGACCTCGGCGTGGTCGCGCAAACCTGCGACGCCATCGCCGTGATGTACGCCGGGCGCCTGTGTGAGCACGGCAGCAAATATGAGCTGCTAGCCCACCCGCAACATCCCTACACCGCTGGCCTGATCGACTGCCAGCCCGCCCACAGCAGTGGCCACGCCTTGCTGCGCACGATTCCCGGACAACCGCCGTTGCTGGACGCATTGCCTGCCGGTTGCCGGTTCAACCCGCGTTGCCCGCAGGTAGGCGCCTTGTGCACCGAGGTGCTGCCGGAAGGCGCGCGAGTCGCCTGTCATTACCCGTTGGGAGTGCACCCATGAGTCTGTTGCAGATCAAGGACCTTGAGGTGAAGTTTGCCGCGTCCGGCACGGGTTTGTTCGGCTTGAACAAACAGTGGGTCAGGGCGGTGAACGGTGTGTCGCTGAACCTGGCGGCGGGTGAAACCCTGGGGTTGGTGGGCGAGTCCGGTAGCGGTAAAAGCACCTTGGGCCGCGCCATTTTGCACCTCAACCCGATCAGCGCCGGGCAGGTGTTGTTTGATGGCATCGACATGGCCCATGGCAGCACCATCGACATCACCCGCCTGCGCCATGAAACCGCAATGATCTTCCAGGACCCGTATGCCGCGCTGAACCCTCGCCACACTATCGGCGAAACCATTGCCGAAGTATTGCGGGTGCAGCGCAAGGTCACGCCGGAGCAGATCCCCGCGCGGGTGAATGAACTGCTCGACCTGGTCGGCCTGCGCCCCGAACTGGCCAGCCGCAAACCCGGCTCCCTCAGCGGCGGCCAGTGCCAGCGCGTTGGCATCGCCCGAGCGCTGGCGGTGGAGCCTCGGCTGATCATCGCCGATGAGTGTGTGGCGGCGCTGGACGTGTCGATCCAGGGCCAGATCATCAACCTGTTGCTGGAACTGCAACAGCGCATGAACCTGGCGATCCTGTTCATCGCCCATGACCTGGCCATCGTGCGCCGCCTGTGTGACCGTGTGGCGGTGATGTACCTGGGCAAGATCGTCGAGGAAGGCCCGGTAGAAGCGGTCTTTACGGCGCCACGTCACCCGTACACGGCGGCGTTGATCCAGGCGATTCCCGAGATCGATCCCCATCGGCCATTGCCTACCGAACCCTTGCCGGGTGAACCACCGAGCCCGCTGAATTTGCCTACAGGCTGTGCCTTTCACCCGCGTTGCCGGCATGCCCGAGCCTTGTGTTCCGTGGTGTTGCCGCCGACGCATTTCCTGCACGAGCATCGGTACAGTTGCGTGCTTGAAGAACCTTTGCTTTGACCCTTCCCTGCCATTCATGAACAAGGAGTTATGACATGCAATCGCGCCACTTGAAGTTGCTCGCCGCCGCCACATTGACCGCATGGTCCCTCACTGCCGGGTTGGCACACGCCGCCGGCGTCCTGACCATCGGCTGCCGTGAAGACAGCACCACGTTCGACCCGATCAAAAGCGCGCAAAACCGCGACACTTGGGTATTCGCCAACGTCTACGACACCCTGGTACGTGTCGACAACCTGGGCACCAAGATGGAGCCGGGCCTGGCCGAAAGCTGGGACATTTCCAAGGATGGCCTGACCTACACCTTCAAACTGCGTGATGCGAAGTTCTCTGATGGCTCGGCGATCACCGCTGACGATGCCGCGTTCAGCCTGTTGCGCATCCGCGACAACAAGGCTTCGCTGTGGGCTGATCCGTTCAACCTGATCAACACGGCCAAGGCGTCGGACCCGAAAACCCTGGTGGTCACGCTGAAGACCCCGGCGGTAGCCTTCCTCTCGCAGTTGGCGTCGCCGACGGTGTCGATCCTGTCGGAAAAAGCCATGACCAAAATGGGCGAAGACGCCTACTCGGAAAATCCGGTGACTTCCGGCGCGTTTACCGTGGACGAGTGGCGCAAGGGTGATCGGGTGATTCTGAAGAAGAACCCGAACTTCTGGCAGGCCAAGAACGTGAGCCTGGATGGCGTGGAGTGGGTCTCCGTGACCGACGACAACACGCGCATGCGCATGGTGCAGAACAATGAGCTGGACACGGCGATCTTCGTACCCTTCTCGCGGGTTGAAGAGCTGAAGAAAGACAAGAACGTGGTGATCCACGCCGACCCCTCCACCCGTGAAGATCACCTGCTGATCAACCACGATCACGGTCTGCTGGCCAAGCCGGAAGTGCGTCAGGCGCTGGACATGGCCATCGACAAACAATCGCTGGTGAAGACCGCCACTTACGGTCAAGGCACCGTGGCTTATTCCTACATTCCAAAGGGCTCGTTGTACCACTACGCCAACAACCTGCAACGTCCGTATGACCCGACCGCTGCGAAGAAGCTGCTGGAACAGGCCGGTGCCAAGGACTTGAAGCTCAACTACGTGGTCAACGCCGGCAACGAAGCCGACGAGCAGATTGCGGTGATCATCAAGGACCAATTGGCCAAGGTCGGCGTGACCGCCAACCTGCAAAAGGTCGACCCGACCCAGAGCTGGCAGATGCTGGTGGACGGTGAGTACGATATTTCGGTGATGTACTGGACCAACGACATCCTCGACCCGGACCAGAAGACCACCTTCGTGCTGGGCCATGACACCAACCAGAACTACATGACCCGTTACAAGAACGACAAGGTCAAGGCATTGGTGGCGCAAGCGCGCATCGAGGCGGACCCGGTCAAGCGTGAGCAGATGTATGTGGAACTGCAGAAGCTGGCGAAACAGGACGTAAACTGGATCGACTTGTACTACAGCCCGTACATCAACATCTCACGCAAGAACGTGAGCAACTTCCTGCAAAACCCGCTGGGCCGTTTCACCCTCGAAGAAGTGGTGAAAAACTAACCCTGCGCACCTGATGTGGGACGAGACCTGTGGTGAGCGGGCTTGCCCCGCGTTGGGCTGCGAAGCGGCCCCATAGAGTCACCGCGATCTAACAGAAAGACCGCGGTGTCAGATTTTAGGGCCGCTTCGCAGCCCAGCGCGGGGCAAGCCCGCTCACCACAAAAGCCCGCTTCCACAGTGGCTTCGCGGTGTTCAGGGCCTATTGCGCGTCGAACGCCTGGCCGTTGATGCCGGTACTGTCCGGCCCCATCAGGTACAGGTACACCGGCATGATCTCTTCCGGAGCAGGCCGCTCCATCGGGTTTTCCCCGGGATACGCCTGGGCGCGCATGCTGGTGCGCGTGCCACCTGGATTGATGCTGTTGGAGCGAACCGCTGCCACATCCTCAAGCTCATCGGCCAAGGTTTGCATCAAGCCTTCGGTCGCAAACTTCGACACGCCATAAGCGCCCCAGTAAGCCCGACCCTTGCGCCCGACACTGCTGGAGGTGAACACCACCGACGCATCCTGGGACAATTTGAGCAGCGGCAACAGCGTGCTGGTCAACATGAACATCGCGTTGACGTTCACGTGCATCACCCGCATGAAATTGTCACCGGACAACTGCTCGATCGGCGTGCGTGGGCCGATGATCGAGGCGTTGTGCAGCAGGCCGTCGAGGTGGCCGAATTCCTTTTCGATCATCGCGGCCAGCTCATCGTATTGATGGGGCAGGGCGGTCTCCAGGTTGAACGGAATCACCACCGGTTGCGGCTGGCCGGCTGCTTCGATTTCGTCATACACCTGGGCCAGGTTGGCTTCGGTCTTGCCCAGCAACAGCACGGTGGCGCCATGGGCGGCGTAGGTTTTCGCCGCCGCCGCGCCAATCCCGCGACCGGCGCCGGTCACCAGGATCACCCGGCCTTTGAGCAGTTCTGGACGTGCGGAGTAATCAAACATAAACAACCTCGACAGAATTCACAGAAAATCCAAGCACCCCTTGTAGGAGCGAGCTCGCTCGCGAAAAACGTCAACGATAACGCGGGGTATCTGGATCAACGCGGCGATCTCGGGTTCTTCGCGAGCAAGCTCGCTCCTACAGAGGGGAGCGAACCATCAGCAACTGCACAGTGCGTTATCCAGCACCTTGCGCAGTTCCAGCGGGTGATCCACCACCACATCGGCGCCCCAATGGCGCGGATTGTCGTCCGGGTGGATGTAGCCGTAGGTGACCGCTGCAGTGCGCGTGCCGGCGTCGCGGCCGGACTCGATATCGCGCAGGTCGTCGCCCACGAACAGCACGCTGGCCGGGTCCAGGTCGAGCATCTTGCACGCCAGGATCATCGGCTCCGGGTCCGGCTTGCTGTTCTTCACATGATCGGGGCAGATCAGCAGCGCCGAGCGCTCGGCCAGGCCCAGTTGCTGCATGATCGGTTCGGCAAAGCGCAGTGGCTTGTTGGTGACCACGCCCCAGACCAGCTTGGACTTCTCGATGTCCTCCAGCAGCTCGGCCATGCCGTCGAACAGTTTGCTGTGGACCGCGCACCCTTTGAGGTAGCGCTCGAGAAACTCTTGGCGCAGCTCCTCGAAGCCTGGGGATTCCGGGTCCATGGAAAAGGTCACGGCCACCATCGCCTTCGCACCGCCGGAAATTTCATCGCGGATGTGCTGGGGGTTGATCGGCCCCAGGCCGCGGTCGGCGCGCATGGCCTGGCAGATGGCGATAAAGTCTGGAGCGGTATCCAGCAGGGTACCGTCCATGTCGAAGAGAACCGCTCGCAACTTCACAGGCTCACTCCTCGCGCAGGGTTTGGATCATGTAGTTGACGTCAACGTCGTTGGCCAGCTTGTAGTGCTTGGTCAGCGGGTTGTAGGTCAGGCCGATGATGTCCTTGACGGTCAGCCCGGCCTGGCGGCTCCACGCGCCCAGCTCGGACGGGCGGATGAATTTCTTGAAGTCATGGGTGCCGCGCGGCAGCAGCTTCATGATGTATTCGGCGCCGATGATCGCGAACAGGTAGGCCTTGGGGTTGCGGTTGATGGTGGAGAAGAACACTTGGCCGCCGGGCTTGACCATGCGGAAGCACGCGCGGATCACCGAGGACGGGTCCGGTACGTGTTCGAGCATTTCCAGGCAGGTGACCACGTCAAACTGCTCGGGCATTTCTTCGGCCAGGGCTTCGGCGGTGATCTGGCGGTATTCCACGCTCACGCCGGATTCCAGTTGATGCAGTTGGGCCACGGCCAAGGGCGCTTCGCCCATGTCGATGCCCATCACGGTCGCGCCGCGCTGGGCCATGGCTTCGCTGAGGATGCCGCCGCCGCAACCCACGTCCAACACCTTCTTGCCGGCCAGGTTGACGCGCTCGTCAATCCAGTTGACCCGCAGCGGGTTGATATCGTGCAGCGGCTTGAATTCGCTCTCGCGGTCCCACCAGCGGTGGGCCAGGGCTTCAAACTTGGCGATTTCGGCGTGGTCGACGTTGCTCATGGTGAATCCTCTAAACCTGATAAATCGTTTGGTCAGTCCTGAACCCAGGGGTTCAAAACCTTCGTTATTCGTTGTGCCCGCTGATGCGTTGGCCCCAGGCGATGGCCGTGGCGGTCAACTGTTGTTCATCCATGCGGGTCAATTGCCGGTCGTCGAGCAACTGCTTGCCGGCGACCCAAAGGTGTTTCACACAATCGCGTCCGGTGGCATATATAAGCTGCGAGACCGGATCGTAGATCGGTTGTTGCGCCAGCCCCGACAGATCGAAGGCGACGATATCCGCCGCCTTGCCGACCTCCAGCGAGCCGATCTCGCTTTCCAGGCCCATGGCCCGTGCACCGTTGAGGGTGGCCATGCGCAGGGCGCGATGGGCATCCAGCGCGGTGGCCGAACCGGCGACAGCCTTGGCCAGCATCGCTGCGGTGCGGGTTTCGCCCAGCAGATCGAGGTCATTGTTGCTGGCGGCGCCATCGGTGCCGATGGCCACGTTCACGCCAGCCTGCCACAGCCGCTCCACCGGGCAAAAGCCGCTGGCCAGTTTCAGGTTGGATTCCGGGCAGTGAATGATGCTGGTGTTGCTTTCTACCAGCAAAGCCAGATCATCCTCGCTGATTTGGGTCATATGAACGGCCTGGAAGCGCGGGCCCAAGAGCCCGAGGCGACCCAGGCGCGCTAATGGCCGTTCGCCAGTCTGCTCGACCGCTTGCTGTACTTCAAAGGCGGTTTCGTGAACATGCATGTGGATCGCGGCGTCCAGCTCTTCGGCGATCACGCGGATTTTCTCCAGGTTGTCATCGCACACGGTGTAGGGCGCGTGGGGGCCGAAGGTAATCTTGATGCGCGGGTGGTGCTTAAGGTCGCCGAATAGCTCGACGCCCTGGCGAATCGCCTCGTCGGGCGTGCTGGCGCCGGGGATCGGAAAGTCTAGGATCGGGATCGCAATCTGCGCGCGCATGCCACTGTTGTGCACGCAGTCACTGGCGACCTTGGGGTAGAAATACATGTCGGAGAAGCAGGTGATGCCGCCCTTGAGCTGTTCGGCGATGGCAAGGTCGGTGCCGTCGCGTACGAAGGCTTCGTCGACCCACTTGGCCTCGGCGGGCCAGATATGTTTTTCCAGCCAGGTCATCAGCGGCAGGTCGTCGGCCAGGCCCCGGAACAGGCTCATTGCCGCGTGCCCGTGGGCGTTGATCAGGCCGGGGCTGAGCAGCATGCCGGGCAGTTCGCGCACTTCGTTGGCTGAAAGCTTCAGCGCTGCGGCCCGTGGGCCGATAAACGCAATGCGCCCGTCGCGGATGCCCAGACCGTGCTCCTTGAGCACCACGCCAGCGGGTTCGACCGGTACCAGCCAGGTTGGCAGCAACAATAAGTCGAGCGGGGCGGCAGTGGCAGTCATCGCAGGCTTCTTCCCAGGCAGCTATAAAAGAAGGGCGAAGTATACCCGAGCGTCCTGGCTGGCGGATCGCTATAATCGGCGGCTTTGTTTATGAGTGCGGAGTAAGGGATGCGCGATCGACTGTTGGCAGCCGAGAAAGTGAAGGCCATCGATTGGCGTGATGGCGCGCTGTACCTGCTCGATCAGCGTGCCTTGCCGTCCCGGGAAAGCTGGGTGGCCTGCGTGACGGTCGATGAAGTGGCGGCCGCCATTCGTTCGATGGTGGTGCGCGGTGCGCCGGCCATTGGCATCAGTGCCGCCTATGGCTTGGTGCTGGCCGCCCGTGAGCGCATCGCCGAGGGTGGTGACTGGCAGGCCGCATGGGAAGAAGACTATGCACTGCTGGCCGATACCCGACCCACCGCGTCGAATCTGTTCTGGGCGTTGAAACGCATGCGCGACCGCCTGGACCGCGTCAAAAAACACGCCGATCCGCTGGCGGTGCTGGAGGCGGAAGCGATTGCCATCCATGAAAGTGATCGCGAAGCCAACCTCACCATGGCGCAGTTGGGTGTCGAGCTGATCCGCAAGCACCAGGGCAATGCCCAGGCCATCCTCACTCACGGCAACGCAGGCGCCCTGGCGACCGGCGGTGTCGGTACGGCGCTCGGGGTGATTCGTGCGGCCTATCTGGAAGGCATGGTCGAGCAGGTCTACGCCAATGAAACCCGGCCCTGGCTGCAAGGTTCGCGGCTGACCGCCTGGGAGCTGGCGGGCGAGGGCATCCCGGTGACGGTGAATGCCGACTCGGCCGGCGCGCACATCCTCAAGACCAAAGGCGTGACCTGGGTGATCGTCGGCGCCGATTGCATTGCCGCCAATGGCGATGTGATCAGCAAGATCGGCACTTACCAGTTGGCCGTGTGTGCAATGCACCACGGCGTGCGCTTCATGGTGGTGGCGCCGAGTTCGACCTTGGACCTGATGATGGCCACTGGCGATGATGTCGCCCTGGAAGAGCGCGATACCGGCGAGTTGCTGGAAGTCGCCGGCCAGCGTTTCGCAGCCGATGTGAGCGCCTACAATCCGGTGTTTGACGTGACTCCGGCCGACCTGATCGACGTGATCGTGACCGAAAAAGGCGTGGTCGAGCGGCCGGACACCGCCAAGCTGGCCAAGTTGATGTGCCGTAAGCGCCTGCATTAAGCCAATTTGCCCCTGAAAACGGGCATGGATCCAGCTCTGAGCCCCTCTCGTCGCCCTCAAGCCTGTCACCCGTCAACTTACTATGCTCCATGCGCATCAGGGGGATAGGTGCGTGGCGGCGATTGTGATAACATCCGGCGGTTTCCAGGGTTGCCCCGAGGGGTGGCCTATAACGTGCAGATCCGTGTCATAACTCGTTGATTTGTCGTAAGTCGTTGTCAGGCACTCTGCCGGCAGCGGCGAGCTTCGTTCGTCCCATATGGATGTGACGAGGTTTCACCCGAAAAAGGAATCAGGCTTCTCATGGGCGAACTGGCCAAAGAAATCCTCCCGGTCAATATCGAAGACGAGCTGAAACAGTCCTACCTCGACTACGCGATGAGCGTAATTGTCGGTCGGGCACTGCCTGATGCGCGCGATGGCTTGAAGCCCGTGCACCGGCGTGTGCTGTTCGCGATGAGCGAGCTGGGTAACGACTGGAACAAGCCGTACAAGAAATCTGCCCGTGTTGTCGGTGACGTGATCGGTAAGTATCACCCCCACGGCGACACTGCGGTGTACGACACCATCGTTCGGATGGCCCAGCCGTTTTCCCTGCGCTACCTGCTGGTAGACGGCCAGGGTAACTTCGGTTCGGTCGACGGCGACAACGCCGCGGCCATGCGATACACCGAAGTGCGCATGACCAAGCTGGCGCACGAGCTGCTGGCCGACCTGCATAAAGAAACCGTGGACTGGGTGCCGAACTACGACGGCACCGAAATGATCCCGGCGGTCATGCCGACCAAGATCCCCAACCTGCTGGTCAACGGTTCCAGCGGTATCGCCGTGGGCATGGCGACCAATATCCCGCCGCACAACCTCGGTGAAGTCATCGACGGTTGCCTGGCGCTCATCGACAACCCCGAGCTGACCGTCGACGAGCTGATGCAATACATCCCGGGCCCGGACTTCCCGACCGCTGCGATCATCAACGGTCGCGCCGGCATCATCGAAGCCTACCGCACCGGTCGTGGCCGCATTTACATGCGCGCCCGCTCGATAATCGAAGACATCGACAAGGTCGGTGGCCGTCAGCAGATCGTCATCACCGAACTCCCGTACCAGTTGAACAAAGCGCGTCTGATCGAAAAGATCGCTGAGCTGGTTAAAGAGAAGAAGCTCGAAGGCATTACCGAGCTGCGCGACGAGTCCGACAAAGACGGTATGCGCGTGGTGATCGAGCTGCGTCGTGGCGAAGTGCCTGAGGTGATCCTCAACAACCTCTACGCCCAGACCCAGTTGCAAAGCGTGTTTGGTATCAACGTGGTTGCGCTGATCGACGGCCGCCCGCGCATCCTGAACCTCAAGGATCTGCTGGAAGCCTTCGTCCGTCACCGCCGCGAAGTGGTCACCCGCCGTACCGTGTTCGAACTGCGCAAGGCCCGCGAGCGTGGGCACATCCTGGAAGGTCAGGCTGTGGCGTTGTCGAATATCGACCCGGTTATCGCCTTGATCAAGGCTTCGCCAACCCCGTCGGAAGCCAAGGAAGCGCTGATCAGCACGCCTTGGGAATCCAGCGCCGTGGTGGCCATGGTTGAACGTGCCGGCGCCGATTCGTGCCGTCCAGAGACCCTGGACCCGCAATACGGTCTGCGCGAAGGCAAGTACTTCCTGTCGCCAGAGCAAGCCCAGGCCATCCTGGAGCTGCGCCTGCACCGCCTGACCGGCCTGGAGCACGAAAAGCTGCTGGCCGAGTACCAAGAGATTCTCAACCAGATCGGCGAGTTGATCCGCATCCTCAGCAGCGCCGTGCGCCTGATGGAAGTGATCCGCGAAGAACTGGAAGTGATCCGCGCCGAATACGGCGACGTGCGTCGCACCGAGATCCTTGATGCCCGCCTCGACCTGACCCTGGGTGACATGATCCCGGAAGAAGAGCGCGTGGTGACCATCTCCCACGGCGGTTATGCCAAGACCCAGCCATTGGCTGCGTACCAGGCCCAGCGCCGTGGCGGTAAAGGTAAATCGGCTACCGGCGTGAAGGACGAGGACTACATCGCTCACCTGCTGGTCGCCAACAGCCACACCACGCTCCTGCTGTTCTCCAGCAAGGGCAAGGTGTACTGGCTGAAAACCTACGAGATCCCGGAAGCGTCCCGCGCTGCCCGTGGTCGTCCGCTGGTCAACCTGCTGCCGCTGGACAGTGATGAGTACATCACCACCATGCTGCCGGTCGAGGAATACACCGAAGGTCACTTCATCTTCATGGCTACCGCCAAAGGCACCGTGAAGAAGACCCCGCTGGAATCCTTCAGCCGTCAGCGCAGTGTGGGCCTGATCGCCCTGGAGCTGGACGAGGGTGACGTACTGATCTCCGCTGCCATCACTGATGGCGAGCGTGAAGTCATGCTGTTCTCCGACGGCGGCAAGGTCACGCGCTTCAAGGAATCCGACGTTCGCGCCATGGGCCGTACCGCTCGCGGTGTGCGCGGCATGCGCCTGCCGGAAGGGCAGAAGCTGATTTCGATGCTGATCCCGGAAGAAGGCAGCCAGATCCTCACCGCTTCCGAGCGTGGTTATGGCAAGCGTACAGCCATCAGCGAGTTCCCGGAGTACAAGCGTGGCGGCCAGGGCGTGATCGCCATGGTCAGCAACGACCGCAATGGCCGTCTGGTCGGCGCGGTCCAGGTGCTCGACGGCGAGGAAATCATGCTGATTTCCGACCAGGGCACCCTGGTACGTACCCGTGTGGCCGAAGTGTCGAGCCTGGGCCGTAACACCCAGGGCGTGACCCTGATCAAGCTGGCCAAGGACGAGAAACTGGTCGGCCTGGAGCGTGTCCAGGAGCCGTCGGAAGTCGAAGGCGAGGAGCTGGAAGGTGAGGAGTTTGACGGCGAGGTGATCGCAGCCGGCGATGACAACGTCGACGAGCCCACCCTCGATGCTGCCGCAGACGAAGAAGAACCGCAGGAATAAGCGGACACACAGGGGGCGGATGAAGATTCGCCCCCTTGTTGTTTGTCCCCTTTGAAACATGTGGAAGCTGGCTTGCCTGCGATGGCATCACCACGGTATCACTGACGTACCGAGGCGCCTGTATCGCAGGCAAGCCAGCTCCCACAACGGTCCGCTCCGGAAACAGAGCGTTACCGAACATGATTGCAGCCCCACCAGATCAGAGTGAGATTGGATGTGAGCAAGAGAGCCTATAACTTCTGTGCCGGTCCCGCGGCGCTTCCTGAAGCAGTCCTGCAGCGTGCGCAGGGTGAACTCCTCGACTGGCATGGAAAAGGCCTCTCCGTGATGGAAATGAGCCATCGCAGCGATGAGTTCGTGTCCATCGCCACCAAGGCCGAGCAGGATCTGCGCGACTTGCTGGACATCCCATCCAACTACAAAGTGCTGTTCCTGCAGGGCGGCGCCAGCCAGCAGTTCGCCCAGATCCCGCTGAACCTGCTGCCGGAAGACGGCACGGCTGACTATATCGACACGGGCATCTGGGGCCAGAAGGCCATTGAAGAGGCTTCCCGTTACGGTCACGTGAACGTCGCGGGTACCGCCAAGCCTTACGACTACTTCGCCATTCCCGGTCAGAACGAGTGGAAGCTGTCGAAGGACGCTGCCTACGTTCACTACGTTGCCAACGAAACCATCGGCGGCCTGGAGTTTGACTGGGTGCCGGAAGTGGGTGACGTGCCGCTGGTGTGCGACATGTCCTCGGACATCCTCTCGCGTCCTATCGATGTGTCCAAATACGGCATGATCTACGCCGGCGCGCAGAAGAACATCGGTCCGAGCGGCATCCTGGTCAACATCATCCGTGAAGATCTGCTCGGTCGCGCCCGTTCGCTGTGCCCGACCATGCTCAACTACAAGGTCGCGGCCGATAACGGCTCGATGTACAACACCCCGCCGGCGTTCGCCTGGTACCTGTCCGGCCTGGTCTTCGAGTGGCTGAAGGAGCAGGGCGGCGTCGCCGCCATGGGCAAGCTGAATGAAGAGAAGAAGCGCACCCTGTACGACTTCATCGACGCCAGCGGCCTGTACAGCAACCCGATCAATCTGACGGACCGCTCGTGGATGAACGTGCCGTTCCGGCTGGCTGACGACCGTCTGGACAAGCCATTCCTGGCAGGTGCCGACGAGCGTGGGCTGCTGAACCTCAAGGGTCACCGTTCGGTCGGTGGCATGCGCGCGTCCATTTACAACGCCGTCGACATCCACGCGATCAACGCGCTGGTTGCCTACATGGCGGAGTTCGAAAAGGAACACGGCTAATGTCTGAGCAAGAACTCAAGGCGCTGCGCGTACGCATTGACAGCCTGGACGAGAAAGTCCTGGAACTGATCAGCGAGCGCGCGCGGTGCGCCCAGGAAGTGGCACGGGTCAAGATGGCGTCCCTGGCTGAAGGCGAAGTGCCGGTGTTCTACCGTCCGGAGCGTGAAGCCCAGGTGCTCAAGCGTGTCATGGAGCGCAATAAAGGCCCGCTGGGCAACGAAGAGATGGCGCGGTTGTTCCGTGAAATCATGTCTTCGTGCCTGGCCCTGGAGCAGCCGCTGAAAGTGGCTTACCTCGGTCCTGAGGGTACTTTTACCCAAGCGGCGGCCATGAAGCACTTCGGCCACGCGGTGATCAGCAAGCCAATGGCGGCGATCGACGAAGTGTTCCGTGAAGTGGCGGCCGGTGCGGTGAACTTTGGCGTGGTGCCGGTGGAAAACTCCACCGAAGGTGCGGTCAACCACACGCTGGACAGCTTCCTCGAACATGACATGGTGATCTGCGGCGAAGTCGAGCTGCGTATCCACCATCACCTGTTGGTGGGCGAGAACACCAAGACCGACAGCATCAGCCGTATCTACTCCCACGCCCAGTCCCTGGCCCAGTGCCGCAAGTGGCTGGACGCGCATTACCCGAATGTCGAGCGCGTAGCGGTCTCCAGCAATGCCGAGGCGGCCAAGCGGGTCAAGGGTGAGTGGAACTCGGCGGCCATCGCCGGTGATATGGCAGCGGGCCTGTATGGCCTGACGCGCCTGGCCGAGAAAATCGAGGATCGCCCGGACAACTCCACGCGTTTCCTGATGATCGGCAGCCAGGAAGTGCCGCCAACGGGCGACGACAAGACGTCCATCATCGTCTCCATGAGCAACAAGCCCGGCGCGCTGCATGAGCTGCTGGTGCCGTTCCACGACAACGGGATTGACCTGACGCGCATCGAGACTCGTCCTTCGCGCAGCGGTAAATGGACTTACGTGTTCTTTATCGACTTCATCGGCCACCACCGCGACCCGCTGGTCAAAGGTGTGCTGGAGAAAATCAGTCAGGAGGCCGTGGCACTCAAAGTGCTGGGCTCTTACCCGAAAGCGGTTTTGTGAGGCTTTAACATGAGTGGCAACTTCCTCGCCCTGGCTCAGCCGGGCGTGCAACAACTGTCGCCTTACGTTCCGGGCAAGCCTGTGGACGAGTTGGCGCGTGAGTTGAACCTGGATCCGGCGAACATCGTCAAGCTGGCCAGCAACGAAAACCCGCTGGGTCCGAGCCCTAAAGTGTTGGCGGCGATTCGTGAAGAGCTGGCTGAGCTGACCCGCTACCCCGATGGCAACGGTTTTGCCCTCAAGTCGCTGTTGGCGCAAAAGTGCCGGGTCGAGTTGAACCAGGTCACCTTGGGCAATGGCTCCAACGACATTCTTGAGCTGGTGGGTCGTGCGTACCTGGCCCCAGGCTTGAATGCGGTGTTCAGCGAGCACGCGTTTGCGGTCTATCCGATCGTGACCCAGGCGGTCGGTGCTGATGCGCGCGTTGTTCCTGCGAAGGATTGGGGTCACGACCTGCCAGCGATGCTGGCGGCGATCGACGCCCAGACCCGCGTGGTGTTTATCGCCAATCCGAACAACCCGACCGGCACCTGGTTCGACGCGCAAGCGCTGAATGACTTCCTGCAAGACGTGCCGGAACACGTGCTGGTTGTGCTGGACGAGGCCTACATCGAATACGCCGAAGGCAGTGATTTGCCGAACGGCCTGGATTACCTGGCGGCGTACCCGAACCTGCTGGTCTCGCGTACGTTCTCCAAGGCGTATGGCCTGGCGTCGCTGCGGGTCGGCTATGGCCTGTCCACCGCTGTAGTTGCCGATGTGCTGAACCGTGTGCGCCAGCCGTTCAACGTCAACAGCCTCGCCCTGGCGGCGGCCTGTGCGGCGGTGAAGGATGCCGAGTACCTGGAAGAAGGTCGTCGCATCAACGAAAGCGGCATGTTGCAACTGCAGGAAGGCTTCCGTGAGTTGGGCCTGGGTTGGATTCCGTCCAAGGGCAACTTCATTTGTGTCGACCTCGGCCAAGTAGCTGCGCCGGTGTTCCAGGGCCTGTTGCGCGAAGGCGTGATCGTGCGTCCGACCGCCAACTACGGCATGCCGAACCACCTGCGCATCACCATCGGCCTGCCGGCAGAAAACGCCCGCTTCCTGGAGGCGCTGGCCAAGGTTCTGGCCCGTGGTTGATGTCACTGCATTGCAACCTGCTGTGCCTATGATCGGTCGCCTGGTGGTGGTCGGTCTGGGATTGATCGGCGGCTCCTTTGCCAAAGGCCTGCGTGAAAGCGGGCTGTGTGGCGAAGTGGTCGGTGTGGACCTGGACCCACAATCGCGCAAGTTGGCGGTTGAGTTGGGCGTGGTGGATCGCTGTGAGGCGGACCTGGCGCTCGCGTGCCAAGGCGCAGACGTGATTCAGTTGGCCGTGCCGATCCTGGCCATGGAGAAATTGCTCGCCGTACTGGCGGGCATGGACCTGGGCCAGGCGATCCTGACGGACGTCGGCAGTGCCAAAGGCAATGTGGTGCGCGCGGCGCAACGGGCCTTTGGTGGTATGCCGGCGCGTTTTGTGCCCGGGCATCCGATTGCCGGCTCCGAGCAGAGCGGCGTGGAGGCGTCCAATGCGCAGCTGTTCCGTCGCCATAAAGTCATCCTGACGCCGCTGGAGCAAACCGATCCGGCTGCATTGGCGGTGGTGGATCGTTTGTGGCGTGAGTTGGGTGCGGATGTCGAGCATATGCAGGTCGAGCGTCATGACGAAGTGCTGGCCGCGACCAGTCATCTGCCGCATTTGCTCGCATTCGGCCTGGTGGACTCCTTGGCCAAACGCAACGAAAACCTCGAGATTTTCCGATACGCCGCCGGTGGCTTCCGTGATTTCACGCGTATTGCCGGCAGCGACCCGGTGATGTGGCACGACATCTTCCTCGCCAATCGCGAAGCGGTGTTGCGCACCCTGGACACCTTCCGCAGCGACCTCGACGCCTTGCGCGACGCGGTTGATGCCGGAGATGGCCATCAATTATTGGGTGTGTTCACCCGTGCGCGGGTGGCGCGTGAGCATTTCAGCAAGATCCTGGCGCGCCGGGCCTACATGGAAACCGCAGTGAACGCTGATGAGTTGACCTTCCTCGCCGAACCGGGTGGCCGCTTGAGCGGGCGTATTCGGGTGCCGGGCGACAAGTCAATCTCCCACCGTTCGATCATGCTGGGTTCGTTGGCTGAGGGTGTGACTGAGGTCGAAGGTTTCCTTGAAGGTGAAGATGCCCTGGCGACCTTGCAGGCATTTCGCGACATGGGCGTGGTGATTGAGGGCCCGCACCATGGGCGCGTGACCATTCATGGCGTAGGGCTGCATGGCCTGAGACCGGCGCCGGGGCCGATTTACCTGGGTAACTCCGGCACTTCCATGCGGCTGCTGTCGGGTTTGCTGGCCGCGCAGAGTTTCGACAGTGTGCTGACTGGCGATGCGTCCCTTTCCAAGCGCCCGATGAATCGCGTAGCCAAGCCCCTACGGGAAATGGGTGCAGTGATCGAGACCGGGCCAGAAGGGCGTCCGCCGCTGACCATTCGTGGTGGCCAGTCGTTGAAAGGCCTGGCTTACGCGATGCCGATGGCCAGTGCCCAGGTCAAATCCTGCCTGTTGCTGGCCGGGTTGTACGCTGAAGGCAAAACCGCGGTGACCGAGCCTGCGCCGACCCGCGACCATACCGAGCGCATGTTGCGTGGCTTTGGCTATCCGGTGGCGGTGGAGGGCGCGACGGCATCGCTGGAGTCCGGTCATGCGCTGACGGCTGCCCATATAGAAGTGCCGGGGGATATTTCTTCTTCGGCGTTCTTTCTGGTGGCAGCTTCGATTGCCGAGGGTTCTGAGTTGCTGCTGGAGCATGTGGGTGTCAATCCGACGCGTACCGGCGTGATCGATATCCTGCGGCTGATGGGCGCGGATATCACCTTGGAAAACCAGCGTGAGGTGGGTGGAGAGCCTGTCGCGGATCTGCGCGTAAGAGCGGCAGCGTTGAAGGGTATCGAGATTCCTGAAGCGTTGGTGCCGTTGGCGATCGATGAGTTTCCAGTGTTGTTCGTCGCCGCGGCCTGTGCCCAGGGACGAACGGTGTTGCGTGGCGCTTCAGAGCTGCGTGTGAAGGAGTCCGACCGTATCCAGGTCATGGCCGACGGTCTGTTGGCGCTGGGCGTTAAGTGTGAACCGACCCCTGATGGGATTATCATTGAGGGTGGCCTGATGGGCGGTGGTGAAGTGCATGCCCATGGTGATCACCGGATTGCCATGGCATTCAGCGTGGCTTCCCTACGGGCGGCGGCGCCGATTCGTATCCGTGACTGCGCCAATGTTGCTACGTCTTTTCCGAATTTTCTTACACTGTGTGCCCACGTCGGCATCCGTGTTGCCCAAGAGGCTCAATTGTGAATATCAAAGCACCGGTGATTACCATCGACGGGCCAAGCGGCTCGGGCAAAGGCACGATCGCCGGCATCCTGGCCAAGCGCCTGGGCTGGTGCCTGCTGGATTCTGGCGCGCTGTACCGCCTGCTGGCGTTCGCCGCGCGCAACCATGGCGTCGACCTGACCAACGAAGAATCCCTGAAGCTGCTGGCGGCGCATCTGGATGTGCAGTTTGTCGGCGCGACGGAAGGTCATCCCCAGCGCATCATCCTTGAAGGGGACGATGTGACGGATGACCTGCGCAACGAGCAGGTCGGCTCGTGGGCGTCCCAGGTTGCCGCGCTGCCGGCCGTGCGTGATGCGCTGCTGCAGCGTCAGCGGGCTTTTCAAGAGCCGCCGGGCCTGGTGGCTGATGGCCGTGATATGGGAACCGTAGTGTTTCCCGAGGCGCCATTGAAGATTTTCCTGACCGCCAGCGCCGAGGAACGGGCTCGCCGCCGCTACTTGCAGTTGAAGGGCAAAGTCGATGGTGTTAGTCTGTCGAGTCTGCTAGATGAGATCCGTGCACGCGATGAGCGTGATACCCAGCGCGCAGTAGCCCCGCTCAAACCGGCGGCTGATGCCATACAGCTGGATTCCACGGAGTTGTCCATCGAGCAGGTGCTGGAACGCATCTTGAGTGAAATCGCCATTCGCGATATCACCGGGTGATCAAGAAGGCCGCAGGGGACCAGTCATAGTCCTGCGGTGGCTTCTTTTAACTGAAACTGACCCACACCGTCTGGGGTGTGGAGATGGGCGTATTCTTCGCCCTTATCAACAGGAATTAAAATGAGCGAAAGCTTTGCGGAACTCTTTGAAGAAAGCCTAAAAACCCTGAACCTTCAGGCAGGCTCCATCATCACCGGTGTTATCGTTGATATCGATTACCAAGCTCGCTGGGTAACCGTTCACGCTGGTCTGAAGTCTGAAGCTCTGATCCCGCTGGAACAGTTCTACAACGATGCTGGTGATCTGACAATCAATGTCGGTGACGAAGTTCACGTTGCTCTGGACTCGGTTGAAGACGGTTTCGGTGAAACCAAGCTGTCCCGTGAAAAAGCCAAGCGCGCTGAATGCTGGATTGTTCTCGAAGCAGCCTTCGCAGCTGAAGAAGTGGTCAAGGGCGTTATCAACGGTAAGGTTAAAGGCGGCTTCACTGTCGACGTTAACGGCATCCGTGCGTTCCTGCCAGGTTCTTTGGTCGACGTTCGTCCTGTGCGCGACACCACGCACCTGGAAGGCAAAGAACTCGAATTCAAGGTCATCAAGCTCGACCAGAAGCGCAACAACGTTGTCGTTTCCCGTCGCAGCGTCCTGGAAGCAGAGAACTCCGCCGAGCGTGAAGCTCTGCTGGAATCCCTGCAGGAAGGCCAACAAGTCAAAGGTATCGTCAAAAACCTCACCGACTACGGCGCATTCGTCGACCTGGGTGGCGTGGATGGCCTGCTGCACATTACCGACATGGCTTGGAAGCGTATCAAGCATCCTTCCGAAATCGTCAACGTTGGCGACGAGATCGATGTCAAGGTTCTGAAATACGATCGCGAGCGCAACCGTGTTTCCCTGGGCCTGAAGCAACTGGGTGAAGATCCATGGGTTGCTATCAAAGCCCGTTACCCAGAAAGCACTCGCGTTACCGCGCGTGTTACCAACCTGACCGACTACGGCTGCTTCGCTGAGCTGGAAGAAGGCGTGGAAGGCCTGGTGCACGTTTCCGAAATGGACTGGACCAACAAAAACATCCACCCTTCGAAAGTCGTACAAGTCGGCGACGAAGTGGAAGTTATGGTTCTGGACATCGACGAAGAGCGTCGTCGTATCTCCCTGGGCATCAAGCAGTGCAAATCTAACCCATGGGAAGATTTCTCTGGCCAGTTCAACAAGGGCGATAAAATCTCCGGCACCATCAAGTCGATCACCGATTTCGGTATCTTCATTGGTCTGGACGGCGGCATCGACGGCCTGGTTCACCTGTCCGACATCTCCTGGAACGAAGTGGGCGAAGAAGCTGTTCGTCGTTTCAAGAAGGGCGACGAGCTGGACACCGTTATCCTGTCGGTTGACCCAGAGCGCGAGCGTATCTCCCTGGGTATCAAGCAACTGGAAAGCGATCCGTTCTCCGAGTACGTTCAAGAGAACGACAAAGGCGCAATCGTTAAAGGCACTGTGAAAGAAGTTGACGCCAAAGGCGCCATCATCGTTCTGGCCGACGATATCGAAGCGACTCTGAAAGCCTCCGAAATCAGCCGTGACCGCGTTGAAGATGCGCGTAACGTTCTGAAAGAAGGCCAGGAAGTAGAAGCCAAGATCATCAGCGTTGATCGCAAGAGCCGCGTAATCCAACTCTCCATCAAGTCGAAAGACGAAGTTGAAGAGAAAGAAGCTATTCAGAGCCTTAAATCTGCTCCGGAAGCTGCACAAGGCGAGACCACCATGGCCTCCCTGCTGCGCGAAGCAATGGCTAAGCAGAACTAAGTTCTGTAAAGCTGTAGAAAAAGGGCGACTTCGGTCGCCCTTTTTTGTGCTTGAAATTCGTTGAATCAACAACCTAGAACCAAGGCGTTCAGCTCAGTGTCAGAACTGGCTATAGTCTTAAGAAAAAAGCGGTTCCCGTGTTGTAGCTTCAGTAAGGATTTGAATGAACAGGCTTATCGTAGTACTCGCCGTGGTAATGCTCGCAGGCTGCTCCGCTACGAGCGCCAAGACCCATGCCAAGCGCGGCGTCAGTGGTATCGAGATCGACTGCTCAGGGCTTGGCAACAACTGGCAGAAGTGCGAGAAGCGCGCCACTCGAGAGTGCAAGATGCAAGGCTACAAGGTCATCACCAGGTCCAGTGATGCCCAGGATGAAGAGGGTGACTCTCTCTTTGGCTGGAACCCCGCCGGCGCAGTGACGCGGACGATGCTGGTGATCTGCAATTGAACGAATAGCACCTTCAATGCGGGGGTTTATTCAACCGGCAGATAAGTTTATGCATGGGCTGTTCAAATTCATCAAGTCATGCTAAAACCTTCGGAGCGCTTTTCCTAGCTGCTTGAAAAAGAAGGGAAAAATATGACGAAGTCGGAGTTGATCGAACGAATTGTCACCCATCAAGGGCTGCTCTCATCCAAGGATGTCGAGTTGGCTATCAAGACCATGCTTGAGCAAATGTCCCAATGCCTGGCGACCGGGGATCGCATTGAGATCCGTGGGTTTGGGAGCTTTTCCCTTCACTATCGCGCGCCGCGTGTGGGCCGTAACCCGAAAACCGGCCAGTCCGTCAGTCTTGACGGCAAGTTCGTACCTCACTTCAAGCCGGGTAAGGAATTGCGTGATCGTGTGAACGAAGACGAGGAAGAAGGCGTCTGATCGACTTTCAGGAGAATGTTATGTCTAGACTTGCGCGCTTTGCATCGATTGTATCTGTTTTGTTCTTCGCGCTCGTTGTCGTTTTTTTTGTGCTCGAGAATCAGCAAGGTGCGACACTGTCGTTTTTAGGCTGGTCCACGGTTGAGCTACCTGTTTCAGTTTTCACCTTGCTGGCGTTACTCGTGGGAATGATTGTTGGGCCTGCACTAGGTGTGGTGCTTGGCCGTAAGAGAATACGTCAGAAGGCCTGATCGATATGTGCTTTAGGGTTGCCGTAGTCTTATGCTCGAACCATGCGGCATTTTATCCTCTCGGCAAGCGAAGCCTGACATAAGGGCGAGCTAGTCCTCCTATTTTAAGGTGGGGCTTTTTACTGCTCTGACGAAGTCTTTAAGCGTTTATCTGTATGAAATCTTCCGTCATGTCACTTCAATAACCAGTCAGCGTTAATCTCCCTAGGGTGTCGAGTCTGGTGCCCATCCTCTCATTGCCGTTTGGGCATGTCCTCACGCATCCGTGTTCGCTTTTGACTTTAAGGATGCAGGCCTTAAAATAGCCACCAATTTCCATGCCCTTCATCTTTAACTGCACCACACCAAGCTTATTTTTCGGGCTGTTTGCTAACGAGCTTCGACGTTTTCCTTGAACCTCTTCACCGTTGAGCATTCCGGGGCGGCAGGTTGGCTTTGTTGGTCTGCAGGCATTGAGGTGAGTGGCCGACTAGAAGCTTGTCGTGATGTGCGCGTTGCTTTAGGACTTACTATGTTCAGCGGAAAAACGCTTCTAATCACCGGTGGCACCGGTTCATTCGGCAACGCCGTCCTCAAGCGTTTCCTCGACAGTGGTATCGCAGAAATCCGCATCTTCAGTCGCGACGAGAAGAAGCAGGACGACATGCGTAAGCGTTATGCCGACACCAAGCTGAAGTTTTACATAGGTGATGTGCGCGACTACCAGAGCGTTCTCAATGCCACGCGCGGCGTGGATTACATTTTTCACGCTGCTGCTCTGAAACAGGTGCCTTCCTGCGAGTTTCATCCCATGGAGGCGGTCAAGACCAACGTTATTGGCACTGAGAATGTCCTGGAAGCCGCTATCCAGAATTCGGTCAAACGAGTGGTTTGCCTGAGCACCGACAAGGCTGTCTACCCGATCAATGCCATGGGTATCTCCAAGGCAATGATGGAAAAAGTCATGGTTGCCAAATCCCGTAACGTGGATGATGCCAAGACGGTTATCTGCGGTACTCGCTACGGTAACGTCATGGCTTCACGAGGTTCTGTGATTCCTCTGTTCATCGAACAGATTCGTGCAGGTCAGGCATTGACGTTGACTGATCCGAGCATGACGCGCTTCATGATGACGCTGTCGGACGCCGTGGACTTGGTGTTGTATGCTTTCGAGCACGGCTGCAATGGTGATCTTTTTGTTCAGAAGGCACCAGCGGCGACAGTTGAAACCCTGGCCAAGGCTTTGACCGCAATGGTCGGTAAGCCTAAGCATCCTATCCAGGTCATCGGTACTCGTCATGGCGAAAAGCTGTTTGAAGCGCTGCTGAGCCGTGAAGAAATGGCTTGCGCTGAAGACAGGGGCGATTACTACCGCATTCCGCCCGACCTGCGTGACTTGAACTACTCAAAATTTGTAGAGCAGGGCGAAGAAAAAATCTCTCGCACAGAAGACTACAACTCTCATAACACTGAGCGGTTGGATGTGGCCGGCATGCAACGGCTGCTGCTCAAACTCGAGTTCATGAAGGCAATCCAGCGTGGCGAACTCGCTACGCCGGAGGAGTGAGTGATGAAGGTACTGATCACCGGCGCCAACGGGTTTGTCGGTAAGAACCTGATAGCGCATTTAAGTGAGCGCAGTGATATCGACGTGGTTGCCTTTACCCGTGATAACAACATCGCTCAATTGCCCGCGCTGGTTGCCGAAGTTGATTTTGTCTTCCACCTTGCGGGGGTTAATCGTCCGCAATCGTCCGAGGAGTTCAAGGTTGGCAACGCTGATTTGACCCTGGCTCTGTGCGACGCAATCAAGATGAGTGGCAAGCCCACTCCCGTGCTTTATACCTCCTCGACCCAGGCTGATCGCGATAATCCCTACGGCATCAGCAAACTGGCTGCTGAGCATGCATTGCATGATCTACAGGCGAGCCACGGTTCCAGGGTTCATGTTCTGCGCCTGCCCAACGTGTTCGGAAAATGGGCGCGGCCTGATTACAACTCGGCCGTGGCGACTTTCTGCCATAACATCACCCGAGGCCTGCCGATCCAAGTCAATGATCGACACGCGATGGTCAGCCTGGTTTACATCGACGATGTGGTCGACTATTTCACCCAGCTAATGGACACGGGCTCGCCTCACGATTCAGTTGATCAGGTGGCCCCGGTGTATAGCATTTCTGTGGGGGAGTTAGCGGATCAGCTGCATGCGTTTCGCGACAGTCGCGACACGCTGATCAGCGAGGCCGTTGGCACAGGCCTGGTGCGAGCACTTTATTCCACCTACGTCAGTTACCTGCCGGTCGAGCAATTTACCTACGACGTTCCGAAGTACGGTGATCCACGCGGCGTTTTTGTTGAAATGCTGAAGACCCGGGACAGTGGGCAGTTTTCCTATTTCACCGCCCACCCTGGCGTGACACGGGGCGGTCATTATCACCACTCCAAGACCGAGAAATTCCTGGTAATCAAAGGCAAGGCCTGCTTTCGCTTTCGCCATATAGTATCTGGGGAGTTTTATGAGCTGCTTACTGAGGGTGAGCAACCGCGGATAGTGGAAACGGTGCCTGGCTGGACTCACGACATTACCAATGTCGGGGAGGAAGAGATGATCGTCATGCTCTGGGCCAATGAGATCTTTGATCGTGAGCGCCCGGACACCTTTGCAATGCCGGTGGGTACTCAAGCCTGAGCATGGGCGCGTCAGGCAATGCATGGGGCGGACGGCTCCGATGCCAATGATTCTGGAAGAGTGTTGAAATGAAAAAAATGAAAGTTGTCACGGTTGTGGGGACGCGCCCTGAAATCATTCGCCTGTCGCGGGTGATAGCCAAGCTTGACGAGCACTGTGAACACATCCTGGTGCATACCGGGCAGAACTACGATTACGAATTGAACGAGATTTTTTTCCAGGATCTTGGCATTCGCAAGCCTGACCATTTTCTCAACGCTGCCGGCGCAAGTGGTGCGCAAACGATCGGCAACGTGATCATTGCGGTGGATCAGGTGCTGGAGGACGTGAAGCCCGAAGCCCTCCTGATCCTCGGTGACACCAACAGCTGCATGGCTGTGATTCCGGCCAAGCGCCGCAAGATCCCGACATTTCACATGGAAGCCGGCAATCGCTGTTTTGACATGCGCGTGCCTGAAGAAATCAATCGCCGCATCGTTGATCACACCGCTGACATCAACCTGACCTACAGCAGCATTGCGCGTGATTATCTGTTGAGCGAAGGGCTGCCGCCGGACAGGGTGATCAAGACGGGCAGTCCTATGTTTGAAGTGCTCAATTACTACCGCGATGGCATCGAGGCCTCGGATGTACTGGAGCGGCTTGGCCTGGAGGCCGGCAAGTTTTTCGTCGTGAGTGCGCATCGCGAAGAGAATATCGATTCCGACAAGAACTTCCTCAAGTTGGTCGAAGTGTTGAACACCGTCGCTGCCCATTACGACTTGCCGGTGATCGTAACCACTCACCCTCGTACGCAAAAGCGCGTCGATGCCATGGGTGTGAAGTTCCACAAGAATGTGCAATTGCTCAAGCCGTTGGGGTTCAAGGATTACAATAAGTTGCAACTGACAGCCAAAGCGGTGCTGTCGGACAGCGGCACCATCAACGAAGAGTCATCGATTCTCAATTTCCCCGCGCTGAATCTGCGAGAAGCCCATGAGCGGCCGGAAGGGATGGAAGAGGCGGCTGTCATGATGGTCGGCCTGGAGGTCGAGCGTGCCATGCAAGGCTTGCAGCTTCTGGAAAACCAGGCATCGGGGCAAGAGCGGACGCTACGGCTTGTCGCCGATTACAGCATGCCCAATGTCGCTGAAAAGGTCGTGCGGATTATCCATAGCTACCGTGACTACGTCATGCGCACCGTATGGAAGCAATATTGATTGGACAGGCTCTCCCAGGAAAAGCCACTCAAGATATTGGTGGTGACCCAATACTTTTGGCCCGAAAACATGCGCATCAACAACATGGTCGAAGGCTTTGTCGCCAAAGGCCATGAGGTGACGGTGCTCACCGGCTTGCCTAATTATCCGGAAGGGCAGGTCTTTGCTGATTTTCGGCGTGATCCCACGCAGTTCTCCAGTTATCGGGGGGCTCGCGTTATCCGAGTGCCGATGCTGGCGCGAGGCAAGGGCAACTTCACGCTGGCCATGAATTACCTCTCGTTTTTCAGCAGTGCCTCTATCGTTGGCAGTTACAAACTGCGCGGCCAGTCGTTCGATTCGATCTTTGTATATGGTGTGTCGCCAATCATGGGGGCAATCCCAGCCCTGGTGCTGGGTCGCTTGAAAAAGGCCCCGGTGTTCATCTGGGTACTGGACCTGTGGCCGGAAAGTCTCAGGGCGGTGGGGGTTATCGAAAGCCCTCGGCTGCTTAGACTGGTTGGCAAGGTGGTCTCCTGGATCTACAACCGTACCGATTACTTGCTGTTGCAGTCACGTTCGTTCGACGAGAACGTCAAGCAATACTGCACGCGTGCGATGGGCACAGATCGGTTGGTGTATTTCCCCAGCTGGGCCGAGGATGATTTTTCGGGGGAGGTGCAAGCGCCTTCTGAGCTGCTGCAGCGCGACGATACGGTGTTTACGATCCTCTTTGCCGGCAACATTGGTGACGCGCAGGATTTTCCAGCGATCATGGCGGCAGTCAATGCGGTCAAGGCGGACCTGCCTGTGCGCTGGGTGATTGTGGGGGATGGCCGGGCCAGTCAATGGCTGACCAAGCATGTGGCGGAGAACCGAATGGATAACGTCCTGCTGCTCGGAAGGCATCCGCTGGAAAAAATGCCGGCACTGTTCGCCGCTGCGGACGCTTTGTTGGTGTCGTTGAGGACTAATGACGTTTTCGAGAAAACCATCCCGGGTAAGGTCCAGGCTTATCTGGCATCGGGAAAACCCGTGATTGCCATGATTGACGGCGAGGCGGCCAACGTTGTTGCCGGGTCGGGAGCTGGCATGGTGTGTGGTTCTGGCGATGCCCTGGGACTCGCGAATATTGTGCGCACCATGGGGGCGTTGCCCAAGCCCGAGCTCGAGAGTATGGGCTTGTTGGGCAGACGTTATTATCTTGAGCATTTTTCCAAGGAGACCTTGTTCGACCGTCTTGAGGCGCTTTTCCGGAAGGCTACCCTGAGGCGCAACGAAAAATGACCGCAAGCCTTCATTCATCGATGCCGTTCCTGGCTGTGCTGCCTGAACGATGTCGAGTACCAGGCAGTGCCGACCAGTGATGAACGCTGAACCCTTTTGCCCGCATCTGTTTCAGGAACTGTTTCCTACATGACCATTTGGTTGGTGTTTTCCGCGGTGCTTTCAGCATCGCTTCTATTGACTTGGGTCCTACGCCGTTATGCCTTGTCGCGTAGTTTGATGGACATTCCCAATGGCCGCAGTTCGCACTCTGTACCGACGCCACGAGGTGGTGGTGTCGCAATCGTACTGACGTACCTGGTGACGTTGGTGCTGGTGGCGTTTGCTGGTTGGGTCAGTTGGAGTGCCGCATTGCCATTATTGGGGGCTGGGGCGTTGATCGCGGTCGTTGGTTTTCTCGACGATCATGGTCATATCGCAGCACGCTGGCGTCTATTGGCCCACTTTGGCGCAGCCCTCTGGGCGTTGCTCTGGATGGGAGGGCTTCCCACGATCAGCCTCGTCGGCGTTGAGGTGGACCTTGGCTGGTTGGGTCACGTACTGGCAGCCTTGTATCTGGTCTGGATGCTGAATTTGTACAACTTCATGGACGGTATTGACGGCATTGCTAGCATTGAGGCCGTGTGCGCTTGTGCTGGCGCATGCCTGGTGTACTGGCTGACAGGTCATGAAAACCTCATGATTGCACCGATGCTGTTAGCGGTCGCGGTGCTTGGGTTTTTATACTGGAACTTCCCTCCTGCCCGCATTTTCATGGGCGATGCTGGGAGTGGCTTCCTGGGGGTAGTGATTGGCATCCTGTCGCTTCAGGCTGCGTGGGCGGCACCTGAGATGCTTTGGGTCTGGTTGATTTTGCTGGGTGTATTCATCGTTGATGCGACCTTCACCCTGGGGCGACGCCTGTTGCGCGGAGACAAGGTGTATGAAGCGCATCGAAGTCATGCCTATCAATATGCATCACGCCTGGCGGGGCGTCATTTGCCGGTTACGCTGACGGTGATGGCTATCAATCTGTTGTGGTTGTTGCCCATCGCGCTCTTTGTCGGCCTAGGGTTTGACGGCGTTCTGGGCTTGATGGTGGCCTATATTCCATTGGTGTTGCTCGCGATTAAGTTTCATGCGGGTGAGCTTGAAAAAGCGTGATAATTGATGGGCAATGGAGATTCAAGGGGTTGTTGCACACTCACATGACTGTCATTTTTTTGCTGGCAGTGCTAGGGACTGAGGTATAAAAGGGTTTATGGATAGTTTACGTACCCGGTTGGTGGGCTTGCCGCGCAGGCATAAACGTTTCTTGCAAGTGGCGACCGACATCGTTCTGGTATGGACGGCGTTGTGGTTGGCATTTGTTGTGCGCCTGGGGTTTGATGACCTCAACAACCCCTTTGTAGTCCATTTGTGGCTGTTTCTCAGTGCGCCGGTGATTGCCATCCCGCTTTTTATCCACTTTGGCATGTACCGGGCAGTGATGCGTTATTTCGGCAATGATGCGCTGATTGCAATCATCAAGGCCGTCAGCCTCTCCGCATTGTTGCTGGCTCTGGTGGTGTATTTGTACAGCAATCATCAGACGGTGGTGCCCCGTTCAATCGTATTCAACTATTGGTGGCTGAGCATGGTCATCATTGGCGGCTTGCGCTTGGCGATGCGTCAATACTTTCAGGGGGACTGGTTTACCGCCGCGCAGCATGTGCCTTTCACCAGTCGTGATGATGGCCTTATCAAGGTGGCTATCTACGGGGCCGGGGCGGCGGGCAATCAATTGGTAGCGGCCTTGCGCATGGGCCGGGTGATGCGTCCGGTGGCTTTTATCGATGACGACAGCGGCATCTCGGATCGCATCATCTCAGGGCTGAAGGTCTACAAGCCTAAGCGCATCCAGCAGATGATCGATGAGACCGGTGCTGAAGAGCTGCTGCTGGCAATACCGTCATCCACACGATCTCGCCGTAGAGAAATACTGGGTTATCTGGAAGGATACCCGTTGCATGTGCGCAGTGTTCCCGGATTCATGGACCTGGCCAGTGGTCGAGTCAAAGTCGATGATATCCAGGAAGTGGACATCGCCGACCTGCTCGGTAGAGATCCCGTACCTGCGCAGCCTGAGTTGCTGGAGCGATGCATCAAGCACCGTGTAGTGCTGGTTTCCGGTGCGGGCGGTTCGATTGGATCGGAACTTTGTCGTCAGATCCTCACGCTGGAACCCACCAGCCTATTGTTGTTCGATCATAGTGAGTACAACCTTTATTGCATCCTGTCCGAACTTGAACAGCGTGTTGAATCAGAGTCGTTGAATGTAACGCTGCTGCCGATCCTTGGTTCGGTGCGACATCCCGGCAAGCTTTTGGAGGTTATGAATACCTGGTCAGTCGATACGGTTTACCATGCAGCAGCCTACAAGCACGTACCCATGGTGGAGCACAATATTGCCGAGGGTATTCTTAATAATGTGATCGGCACCCTCAATACCGCGCAGGCTGCACTGCAGGCAGGTGTCGAGAACTTCGTGCTCATTTCGACCGACAAGGCTGTGCGGCCAACCAACGTGATGGGCAGCACCAAGCGGCTGGCGGAGCTTGTATTACAAGCTTTGAGCAAGGAGTTGGCGCCGAGGTTGTTTGGTGATGCGTCAAATATCTCGCGGGTCAATAAAACCCGTTTCACCATGGTTCGATTTGGTAACGTGCTGGGCTCGTCAGGTTCGGTTATCCCGTTGTTCCATAAGCAGATCCAGGCGGGTGGGCCGCTGACGGTGACCCACCCGAAAATAACCCGCTATTTCATGACGATACCTGAAGCGGCGCAGTTGGTTATCCAGGCGGGTTCGATGGGGCAGGGGGGAGATGTCTTCGTGCTCGATATGGGCGAGCCTGTGAAAATCGTGGAGCTTGCCGAAAAGATGATTCACTTATCAGGCCTGAGTATCCGCTCCGAGAAAAACCCGCACGGAGATATCCTGATCAATTTCAGTGGGCTGCGTCCGGGTGAAAAGCTCTATGAAGAGTTGTTGATTGGCGACAACGTCGCTGCCACGAGTCATCCGATGATCATGCGAGCCAATGAGGAACTCTTGGACTGGGAAGTGCTCAAGGGCCGGTTGCAAGGCTTGTTGGCGGCTGTTGAGGAGGGGGATTTTTCGCTCGTCAGGCAGCTGTTGAAAGACACCGTCAGCGGCTACGCCCCAGAGGGTGAGATCGTTGACTGGGTGCACATTCAGCGACACCGCGAAGTCTGATCAGCGCATTGCCGCTCTGATGGACCTGTTTGCCGGTTCATCAGAGCTCGCAATAGGGCCTTGTATTAGAGCTTCCAGAGCTTCTTGTTCAGCCTGAAGCTCGAGAGGTAGACAAACAGTCTCGATATGTTCATGAACCGGTTGGGGCCTACAACGTAAAGAATCCCCTTTAGCACTGAGTTAATGATCTGGAGCTTTCCAGAGTGAGTTTGCGCATCACCAAACCCGGCCGGTTTGTATTGTCCGCCCGCCTCGAACAAGAAGTTCTTCCTGGCAAAAGTATAAACGGGGCCGCTGGCATCAAAAGGGTCATGGCCGGCAGGTAACTCATCCAGCACGCTGGCGTAGGCCCTTCTCAGCGTAGGCGATATGTATTTTCCATCGCTCATGTAATCAAATGCATAGGCGGCGCTGGAAGGGAAGGATGAGAAGTTGGAGAGTCGTTCCTTGTAATAGAAACTGACTTCCTGAAGGTCCTCACGTTGTTTCTCTCTTCCCGCAAATGCACGCTTGCTCAACAGTGCCGGGTTCTTCTCATCAAACGAACTGAAGTGGAAGAAAACCAATGGGCACTCCCCGTTTACCGTATAGCCACCCTGGCCGTCAGGCGAGAGGGTTCGCTCATGGCTATTCCAAAAAGCTACGTTGTAGCCAAGATTGAACGATACGTGCAGGGTCGGGAAGAAGCAGGGAGCAATACTGACCCATTTCTGATCAGTCGAAAGTCCGAATTGAGTTTCGAAATAGCAGTGCTCCAAGCAGCGCTCATTCCACCACTGAAGAAACCGTATGCCTTCTGAGGTATTGGAAACTGCGTAGAAGCCTAGGTTGAAGGAGCCGAAGCGCAGCATCCCGATATCACCTTCAACATGAGGCGTGACGTAGTGGGGCGTTAGAATGATGTCGCGCGTGTCGAGCTCGCCCCATAAACCATCGAGGCGGCTGAACACGCAGGTATCCGGGTCCAGGAACACCACCTTATCGTGCTGCTCAAGGAGCTTTAAGGTGATCCAGGGCTTGAGGCTGGTACTGAACTCGACGATGTCGTATTTGAAGGCGTAGTGCCGGACGTCAGCCAATCCGATCTCTTCAACCCAATAGAACTCTGCCAGGTCGGTCGGGAGGTCCATTTCGACCTTACGATCAAAAATATAGATCTTCAGTTTCGGCTGGTCGAATTTTACCAATGACTCGGCCAACACCAGCGCCTTTGATAAGTAAGCCAGGTTGCACACGGTAAAAATGGCTGAGCGCTCGCCGGTCATGCCTTTTTCATCAGTCACGTTTAAAAATTCCTAATGTAATGATTACCCTGACGAGGATCTGAGAGGCGCAATAGAGCGTCAGTAATCTTGTTATTCTGAGCGCGAAGCCAACCTGGCGGCTCTTGAGCGCAGAAAAAATAAGTTTGAGATTCGACGAAACAGTGTCTTTTATTCTAGAACCTGAATACGCCCGCATTGAATACGTACGACCCGCGATGCGATAGCGACTATCAGCCTGCTCCGTGACATGATCGAACCCCGGTGTGGCACCACAGGCGCCAATGCGATAGCCCTTATTTAACGAGTCCAAACACAGCTTATAATCCACACTGTCAACGAAATAGCTGCAGTCCATCCAGTCAAGGGCTTTGAGTTTGTCCAGGAAATAAAGGCTGCCACTGTTAATCAGTAAAGGCACATCCTGTACCTGAGCATTTCCGCCGGCTTTGAAGGCGATTGCGCTGAACTCGCTGTATGCGTCGCTGTTGTCGGCATAGTTATTCTCTATGTAAGACAGTGTTTCGCTGCTGAATCCGGTGTCCTGATCAAAAAACAGAAGTGCTGAGTGGCCCTGTTGATAGGCATTGGCACACACTGTTGAAATGCCGATGCCCAATCCCAGATTTTTGCCACAGGTAAAATAGTGGATGCGCGGGTCAAGCTCCGCGAGTTCTCGCACGTTGGTAACGTCAGGTGAGTTGTCGAATACGTAGACTTCAAATCCATCCGACGACGTTAATTCGAGCCTACGCAATAACTCAGCACCTGCGTGATAGACAACAATACCTACTGCAATCTTACGCGTCATGCCATGCCTTTGATGTGTGGAGCCGCCCATGCTGAGTCACGTTTAAACATTTAACCATTTGCTCTCTTTATCGCTCCAGACTTTCACTACCCTGGCAGGGCAGCCCACGGCAATGACGTTACTGGGGATATCTTTGGCGACAACGCTGTTGGCGCCGATGATCGCCCCATCGCCGATAGAGGTGTTCGGCAGTACGACGACATTGTCCCCGATCCATACATTATCGCCAATGGTCACGGGGCCGCTGCTGGCCAGTTTTCGTTCAAAAGGTGTTTCGTAGGGGCTGGATTGGTTTTCCCCCGAGTAGTCGCCGTGGGAGTGGTCGGTGATGTGAATCTTGCTGCCCATCAAGACATTGCGGCCAATCGTTATTCTGTTGCAGCACGCTATATGCAAATGGTCGCTGGCGGAAAAGTTCTCACCAATGTCGACCTGCGGCTGATACATGAACTTGAGGTATTGAGAGACCGCGTGCAGCCAGAGCCCTTCACCTACTCTGAAATTATTACCCAGCGTGATGTGTTCCAGGCCAAAGACCTTGGGCGCACGACCAAGATAGGCACGTTTCCCGGGGGCAGGGAGCGCTCTGAGGTGAATAAAGGCTCGCCATACAAACAGAAATTGCCCGATCACCATGGGGACGATGAAGACGTGATGTTGCTTAAGTTTTTTAAAAAAATAGGACACCGCGGTCTACTCGTGTTGGCGTGTGTAAACAGGTGGAAGCAAACTAGTGGTCTGCCACCGGTAGAGTGCGTGCGCGTTTGAGGTACAGGTTGACTGCCTTACTGAGCATCGATCTTGGAATGACTGATATCACCATGACGATCCAACTAGGGTAGCCCACGGACAGCCTGAGATCCGTTCGGTACGCTTTATAGACGCCGTAGTTTAACAACCCTCTGGCCCTCAGAGACAGCATGCCTTTGATCGTGAACGCGCCGGATACTTCGCCAAAACGGGTGCAGGCTTTAAGTTTTCCTTTCAGCGAATAGCTGACGGGTAACGAAAATATAAAGTTAACCCAGCAGGTCAGGCCGATCTTGAATATTTTGTCTGTGTGGGCCCAACTGGTTTTCGTGAGATGTGGGCTTTCAAGGGATGTGACGGATGCCTGGGGTAGCCAATGAATTTGAAAGGGGCGGTTCGCAATAGACTCGAAGAGGATGCCTGTTTGTATGAAGTTAGAATTGTGATAGCGGGAAAAGTCTGCATCATTTATCAGCGCTTTGCTATAGATCAAGCAGCTCATGCAGCTCATGAGCCCTGCGAGATCTTCCAGTAATGCATTGGCGTCTTGATAGGTGGCTTCCGGCGTTTCAATCTTGTTTACGAGGTTTACCAATACGGCGTCATAAGGGATGTTTGTTTTTAAAAGATTCAATACCTTGTCGAGATCGTCGGCACAGAATTGTGAAGTGTCGCCCAGTAGCCATGTGTATGCGGTGTCCGATAAAGACAGCGCTTTTTCAAAGTTTAAATCCGCGCCCAGATTTTCGTGGTTGCGCGAGTAGTGCAGCAGCGGGTATTCCGCTTTCCATTTTTCGACAATCTTGAAGGTTTCATCTGTCGAGGCATTGTCGGAAATGAAAATTTGAATGTTATGGCGCCTTAGTATCGGCAGGTGCGCCGCTAGCGAGCTGTCAAGGAAGTCTGCTCGATTGTAGGTAGGCAGTGCAATGGACAATACAGGATTAGGCTGAAAACTCATGATGAACGCCTTTTGAAAGATCTAAAAATCCAATAAACCCATGGTAAGACCAAGACGTACGCACTTGTAAAACCAGAAAAAAGGTATTCGAACGGAAGGTACTTCGCGGCCAGCAAAGTTGTGATCGCAACATACAGCCCATTGAGGACTGATACCACGACCAGTGGCTCTTTCTTATAAGCCCTCATATAGATCGCCATTGCATTGATGATCAGCTGCATCAGCCATCCTATGCTGACCATCAACAGAGGAAGGGTCGGCAGCAGGCGGTTCTCTATCAAGGGGTGGCCCTCCATCAGCCAGAGGCCGGTGAAGAGCGCTACCATGCCCGCGGCATAAGTGGCTATTGCCAGCGCTACGCCTTTTCTGAAGGCTTGATCGAGCGCAGTGGTATTACGATGGGCCGCATACATATTTATTTTTGGGGTGATAATGGTTATCCAAATGTTGGCGATACTGAACATTGCCATGCAAATGGCCATTGAGAAGCCAACTTGGCCTGCTTGTACGGCCCCGTGATAGCTGAAAGAGAGAGGGGTGAATATAGACAGTACAAAATAGCCGCTGACCCAACTCAATGCGAAACGCCAAAGGAGCGGCATTATTTCCTTGAACCAAGGGTAGCTGTTGAGTTGTGTCAGTTTATAAAGCTGTCCCAGCATGGCTTTGTAGCGATGAAGGATTATTGAGGTGCCTGCCAGTGCGCCGGCTAATAATGAAAAGGCCAGAGCATACAGATCTGCACCGCTGATCAGCAGGATAACGGTCACGCATACACTGATCACGCTGACATGGAAACGAATTTTCTGAATGTCACCCACGCTGTCGCATCCTTCTATGAAGGACAGTGCAATGCTATTGATGAATACAATGACGGATGCCACACCGTATACCAGCCACGGAAGTTGCCAGTTTATCTGGGACGTCTTGCCATTCAGTATGAAATACCCGATCAAGAGCACGGCCGGGAAAACAACGAGCGCCATGCCGCTGGCCCAGCGCATGGCGAAAGATAATAACGTCGCCAGTCGACTGATGTGCTCAGGTGCGCCGCAAAGTTCTTTCTGATTATTGAACTTGAGGTGTGCAAATTCATGCGAGGCGAACAATAGCAGCACGGCAGAAAACCCCATGTCTGCGAACACCGCGAGTGCGGCCATGCTGATGAAGGTGTACCAGTATCCTTGGGCTTCGGATGACAGGTAAAGGGGGACCAGGATGAGCAGGGCAGGTCCCGAGAGTAATCGCCATAACTGATTTATTGCAGTGTTGCGAAAGTCGTGATTGAATATTTTTCTATAATTCATTTAATGAATTGACATCTTTCGATTTCATGAGTCAATCCTTCAATGGAGTTGAAGTGTGGTGCGTAGCCCAATGTCGATGCCATTCTGTTTTCGGAATAATAGTGCTGTTTAGCACCGGTTGCATTGATGTGTTGAGTGGTTTTTTCGACGGTGAATTGTAGGCCGAAATTGTTCCGAAGATGATCGAGTATTGAAAACTTGTCGGTTGGGGCATTGGTATAGCAATCGACAGCTACGTTGAGGTCTCCGTTGAATGTCAATGCTTTTGATATAAGCGTGTAAAAGTCCAGGGGCGTTATGTAGTCACGAAACATGTTCGCGGGAGACGTCGTCAGTACGGTGTTGTCCTTGATGGCGCGGACAGCGTCGGTTATAAAATAACGTGCGCTCAAATCTTGTGTGTGACTGAAGTAGTTGAATACCCGGATATCCACGATGCTAAGACCCTGATGCGCTCGGTGCCTCGCCTCTGCGTAAAACTTTGCGGCAGCGTACCAATCCGTTGATTTCAAGTTGTTTATGTCAAACGTGGCGAGGGTCTGAGCCTGTGCGGGGGTTGCGAAATCACCGCCATAGGCAGCACCACTGCTCAGGAATATATAGCGGCACTCGGTGTTGGCTTTAAGGTATTCGAGTGCGAGCTTGTCATACTCATAGGTGATGTCGAAAATGGCAGATCCCATTCTCGATGCCATTGCGGGGTCGCCGACCCCTACAAAGTTGATGATTGCATCGAACGGAGTGTTTTGATCGAACTCGGCGTACTCAAAGATTTTGATACTTCGCTGTTCTGCGGATATCAATGCCGATATGTCGAGTTTGTTTTTGTCCCGCACAAACAGGCTCAGCTCGAATGTTCGAGCTGCGGCGAGTGAACGTGTCAGGTCTTGGGCAATTTGGCTGTTCGCGCCGAATATTGCGATGTGCATCAGCGTGATGTCCGCGTTTTTTCAGGCAACTGCTGATCAATCGAGCGACCAAATTCTAGCCGTGGACGGCATTCTCGGGCGTCAGGCATCATCAGTTCGATCAGCGCGGGACGGGGTGATTCAATGAACATTCTGACCTGCGTCGCAAATTCATCATGGGTGCTCACGACCGCGGAGTTGATGCCGTAGGCCTCACCAATGGCTTTGAACTGTGAGGTGTAGCCATTCCAGTAGGTCGAAGAGTTGCGTCCCTCGAAGTACATTTCCTGGAACCCGCGGACCATTCCCAGGGAGTGGTTGTTAAGCACAATGATCAAGACGGGCAGTTGGTCGCGGGCGATGATATCCAGTTCCTGGATATTGAGCTGAGCCCCGCCGTCACCCGTAATGACAATGACAGGCTTGTTGCCCGCGTTGCAGGCGCCAATGGCCGCCGGGATCGCGAACCCCATGGTGCCGAGACCGCCGGAATGGTGCATGGATTGACCCTGGCTCAATCGCAACGTATGCGCCGCCCACATCTGATTGTTGCCGACGTCGGCAACAAAATCGACAGCACGCCCTCTGGTCAAAGCACTCAGGGTTGAGCAGATGACGAAAGGGCTCACCGACCAATCAGTGTACTCATCGACGAAGCTCTGATCGAAATCAGCTCGTAAATCAGCAGCCCAGGTAGCCCATGCCGTATTTTCTTGCACTTTGGAAAGAGGGAACCGTGCGAAAAACGTGTTCAGTTCCATCACGTAGGAAGCATGCGCCTTAACGCGGTTGTTCAGTTGCCCCTCCATCAGGTCGATCTGGAAAACCTGGGCTTTGCGGGCAAAATCTTCGGGTTTGGCACCGGTTTGTCGAACATCCAGGCGGCTACCCAGCACCAGCAGGAAATCGCAATTCTGCACGGCATAGTTGGCGGTACGCGTTCCGTAGGCGCCGAGCATGCCCAGGTAGTTCGCGCTCGCCGGGACCTTTTCTGCTCCCTTCAGACTGGCGACGTAAGGTATGCCCGACGCTTCCAGTTGATCGAGCCACGGTGTGAAGTTACGTGCGTTGACAGCCCCTCCACCCAACAGAATCAAAGGATTTTGGGCAGATGCCAGCGCGTTTTTGATCGCTTCCAGGTCGGATTCCTGTAAGGAAGCCTCGACCCGCTCCGGCTGTGGTACCAAAAGCGCGTGTACGACTGCGTCATCAATGTCGCTTCGCTGGATATCCATAGGGATGTCCAGCAGAACCGGGCCTGGGCGTCCCTCTCTGGCAGTGTCGATCGCCTTTTGCAGGCACGGGAGCAACTCGTCCACGTGCCTGATCTGGTAGGCATATTTGGTAATACTGCTGACCAGCGCCACGCTATCAAGCTCTTGGAAGCCCTGTTGGCGGATATTCCTGTCGCCCTTGAGTTCGTAGGTATTCACCTGGCCCGTCAGGAAAAGGCAGGGATGGCTATCAAGCCAGCAGTCAGCAATACCGGTAATCAGGTTGGTTGCGCCAGGGCCGCTTGTGCCCAAGGCGACACCAAGTACCTCATGGTGTGTCGCGCGAGAAACCGCGGATGCAGCAAACGCTGCCCCTTGCTCATGGTGGACCGAGACTAGCTTGGTCTCACCCAACTGATTGATGCTGTCAACCAGGTGGGTGATCATCCCTCCGATCAACTCGTAGCCATACAACACCTTGTTCTGAGCAAGAACTAACGCAACCGCATCCGATGCTTTCATTGTTTAGAAACCAATCCCAAAGAATTCTTCCAGCTTCTCACCGACAAACTCAAAATGCTCCTGGCCTAGCGACGGCTGTACGCCGAGCCAGAAAGTCTGGTTCATGGTGCGGTCGGTATTCGTCAATTCACCCACTACACGGTACTCCAGGTTCTGGAAGTACGGTTGGCGAGTCAAATTGCCTGCAAATAGCAGGCGTGTGCCGATTTTGTGCTGGTCAAGGTACTTCAACAAATCAACACGGTTGACGCCACTGCTTTCCTTGAGTGTCACCGGGAAGCCGAACCACGATGGGTCACTGTTGGGAGTTGCTTCGGCGATTTCGAGGAACTCGGACAGGCTGGACAGTCGGTCCTTGAGCAGTTTGAAGTTGCGCTTGCGAGTATCGATGAAGTCTTGGGCTCGTTCGAGTTGGGCCAGGCCGCAGGCGGCTTGCATGTCGGTGATTTTCAGGTTGTAGCCCAAATGCGCGTATACGTACTTGTGGTCATAACCTTGAGGCAGGCTGCCATATTGCTGGCCGAAACGGTCGCCGCAAGTGTTGTCGCAACCGGGTGCGCAGTAGCAATCGCGGCCCCAGTCGCGGAACGACTCGGCAATCACCTTGAGCATCGGGTTGTTGGTGAACACTGCACCACCTTCACCCATGGTGATGTGGTGCGCAGGGTAGAAGCTGAGGGTGGCGATGTCGCCGAAAGTACCTACCAGCTTGCCGTCATACGTCGCACCGAGGGCGTCACAGCAGTCCTCCACCAGCCACAGGTTGTACTTTTCGCACAGCGCCTTGACCTTGCCCAGGTTGAACGGGTTGCCCAGGGTGTGGGCCAGCATGATCGCCTTGGTTTTCGGTGTGATGGCCGCTTCGATCAGGTCAGCGTTGATGTTGTGGGTAGCCATGTCAACGTCAACGAACACCGGGATCGCGCCAAATTGAACGATTGGGTTGACCGTGGTTGGGAAGCCCGCGGCCACGCCAATCACTTCATCGCCTTTCTTGATCGCGCGCTCACCGAGTTTGGGTGAGGTCAGCGTGCTGAAAGCAACCAGGTTGGCGGAAGAGCCGGAGTTGACCGACAGCAGGAATTTGACACCGAGGAATTCTGCCAGCTTTTTCTCGAATTCGGCATTGAAACGGCCAGTGGTCAGCCAGCCATCCAGGGAGGCTTCGACCATCAACTGCAACTCACGCGCACCGATCACTTTGCCGGACGGCGGGATAATGGTTTCGCCAGCCACGAACGGCTTGCTCGCCAATGCAACGTTGGCGTACTGCTCGACGAGCTTGCTGATTTCCTGGCGGAGCATATCGGGGGTCATGAAAAATCCTGCTAAAAAATAGAGTTAGTTGTTGCCGGCCTGCATGGCGAGCATGTAGGCATTGATTTCTTCCAGGCAATGGGCCTGCATGTCGTTGCCGCTCAACCAGGCGCGATGCCAGTTAACTATTCGGGCGAGCGTGGTCTCGAGGTTCCAGCTGGGTGCCCAGTGCAAGTGGGCGCGCGCCTTGGAAATATCCAGCTTGAGGTAGTTGGCCTCATGCGGTTGCGCGTCCTGATCCAGTTGCCAATGGGCGTCTGTACCCCAAGCCTGCACCATGTGGTCAAGGATCCACTCCACTGGGCGTGCGTCTTCATCCTTGGGGCCGAAGTTCCAGCCCTGGGCAAAACGATGCCCATGGGTCCAGAGATGTTCAGCCAACACAAGGTAACCACTCAGCGGTTCCAGCACGTGTTGCCATGGCCGGGTCGATTTTGGATTGCGTATTGTGACGGGTTGACCTTTCTCGAAGGCACTGAGGATATCAGGTATCAGCCGGTCCTCTGCCCAATCGCCTCCGCCAATCACGTTGCCGGCCCTGCCGGACGCCAGCGCGGCACCTTGCGGGTTGTTGAAAAACGATTTGCGGTAGGCGCTGGTGATCAGTTCCACGCACCCCTTGCTGTTGCTGTACGGGTCATGGCCGCCCATGGGTTCGTCTTCACGATAACCCCATTCCCATTCACGGTTTTCGTAGCATTTGTCGGTGGTGACGTTGACGATAGCCCGCAGGTTCGGGCATTGGCGGGCGGCTTCCAGCACATGCAGGGTGCCCATCACGTTGGTAGCGTAGGTCTCGACCGGTTCGCGGTAGGACAAACGGACCAACGGTTGCGCTGCCATATGGATCAGCACGTCGGGGTTAAAGCTCACCATGCTTTGGGCGATTACCGCGCGATCACGAATATCGCCTTGCTCCGACTCCATGCCTTGGGCCACCTTGGCCTCGACGAACAGGGCAGGGTGGGTCGGTGGTGCCAGGGAAAAACCTTTCACCTGTGCGCCCATGCTGGTCAGCCATAAAGACAGCCAACTGCCCTTGAATCCAGTGTGGCCGGTCAGGAAGACTTTTTTGCCTCGCCAAAAGGCTGGGGAAACGGTCGACGTCATGTTCAAGCCCAGGTTTTCCAAGGGGCTTTGCCGGACTGCCAAAGCTCTTCCAAGTAGTGTTTGTCGCGCAGCGTGTCCATCGGTTGCCAGAACCCTGGGTGTTCATAGGCCATCAGTTGGCCCTCTGCTGCCAGGTTCATCAGTGGTTCCTGTTCCCAGGTCGTACTGTCGTCCTTCAGGTACTGGAGTACTTCAGGCTTCAACACGAAAAAACCGCCGTTGATCAGTGCGCCATCACCTTTGGGTTTTTCCTTGAAATTCATCACTTGGCCCTGCTGGATATCCAAGGCACCGAAACGACCAGGCGGATAGGTTGCGGTAAGTGTCGCGGCCTTGCCATGTGACTTGTGGAAGTCCAGGGTGGCGCTGATATTGATGTCGCTGACGCCGTCACCATACGTGAAGCAAAAAGCTTCTTCGTCCTTGACATAGTCGGCGACACGACGCAGGCGACCACCGGTCATGGACTCGTCGCCGGTGTCGACCAGAGTGATGTTCCAGTCTTCAGCACGTTGGTCGTGCACCTTCATGGTGTTGTCGCGCATGTTGAAAGTGACGTCGGACATGTGGAGGAAGTAGTTGGCAAAGTACTCCTTGATCACATATCCCTTGTAGCCACAGCAGATAATGAAGTCATTGATGCCGTGTGCGGAGTACATCTTCATGATGTGCCAGAGGATAGGCTTGCCGCCGATTTCCACCATTGGTTTTGGGCGCAAACTGGTTTCTTCGCTGAGCCGTGTTCCCAGGCCACCGGCCAAAATAACTGCTTTCATGCTGTCTCCGGTTCAATTCGAGCTTACAAAGGCATCAGAATGGAAATGTTTGAGGGGCAGGCCAGCCTGTGTCAGCACTTCGCGCGCCGTATGAATCATGGCTTCAGAGCCACACGCGTAGACCGAGGTATCCGCGAGGTCAAGGTTTTCTGCAAGTACTGCTTGTTGGATGTAGCCCGTTGCACCTGACCACTGTGCATTCGCACGAGAAAGAGTGGGCCGGTAGATCAGGTCCAGTGTCGGGAAGTCGAGGTGCCAATACAGGTCTGCCTCCGTGCGACCGCCCCAATATACATAGATACGCTTATTGCTAATTGATTCAGGCGCGGCCGCCAATGCTTCGAGCATGGCCTTGACAGGTGCAATCCCCGTTCCGGTAGCCATGAACACCAGGTTCGTAGTCCGGGCATCGCGCAGGCAGAACGTTCCCAGAGGGCCTTCCAGCCGCAGTAGATCGTTGGCTTGGGCTTCGTCAAACCAATATTGACTCATGACCCCATTGGCGACTTGGCGAATATGCAGTTCGAGCTTGGCATCCTCACGGACGGCGTTGGCAATGGAGTAACTACGGCGTACGCCGTCCTTTCCAATGACATCGATGTATTGCCCGGGAAGGTAGAACAACGCACTTCTGGGCGGTGTTCTAAGCACTACTCGTACGACATCGTCTGCAAGGCGTTCCAAGGTGTCGAGGCGACAAGGCATGGTTTTGATCTGAATATCAGCCAATAACCCAAGGTCTTCGATATCCAGTTCAACGTCGGTGATCGCGGCTCGGCAGCATGTCAGGATGGTTCCCGAAGAACGCTCTTCTTCCGTCAGTGCCAGTTCGGGCTGAACCAGCTCAGTTTCGCCCTGGATAACGTTAGCCTTGCATACGCCGCATCGACCGTTACGGCAGCTATACTCGAGTACAGTCCCTTGGGACTTCGCACAATCCAGAAGGCTTTTTCCGGATTCCGCCGTAAATGTCTTGTGGTTCGAGAGCGTGACAATCGACATGTGTCAGACACCACGCTCGGGGAGGGCGTCATAAGAGATCCGTCCATCCCATTGGACGTAGGCTCTTGCACACAACTGCGACATACTTTTGATACCCATGTACGTTTACATCTCCTCTCGTCGTTGCGCTGAAAGTGCGAAGGCATAAGGCATTCAGCGCGCAGACTACATACCCAGGCCTAGGGCATTTTTGATATAGGTTAAGGCAGAAAACCAGGCTGCCCGGGAACGGTTGTTCCATGGCGGCATTTGGCCGTCAGTGTACTGTCCGACGGACGGTGTTTTTAATGTGCCTAGCGCCGGATATTCAAACGCCCGGCTGCCAGAAGTAATAGGTTTCAAGATCACCACGATCGCACAAGGGGGCAATCTTCATGTGCGTTCGAGCTGATTTTTCCGTAAGTAATCGCGATTCTACCTGCTTGGGGCCTTAACTGGAAATGCAGGCTCTACTGACTGCAGGGTCGGCAGAGTAATACCCAGTAATCTTCCCATTTTTGACTCGTCCCAAACATGACCTAACGTAGAAAGGCAGCTTCGGAAAAGCTGCTTTTCTCTTATCGATGTCATGGAGCGTCACCAATGCAAAACATCTATATTTCCTCCCTTATCTTTGCCTTTCTCACCAGCATCTCCGTAGCCACCACCGCAGCGCCGTCCATCAAGCCTGAAGCGCCAGCCCCCCTCTCCGCGCAAACGCGTCAGGCCGAGCAATCCGCCAAGGTCAACCTGAACGCCGCCGATGCTGAAACCCTGCGCCGTGATCTCTTCGGCATCGGGGCTGCCAAGGCCAAGGCGATCATCGCCTATCGCGAAAGCAACGGTCCGTTCACCGCGGTGGACGAGTTACTGGAAGTAAAAGGTATCGGCAAGGCTTTGCTGGAGAAGAACCGCGAAAGGATCGTGATCAAGTAAGGCAAGAAAGGAGGCCGGTCATTGATCGGCCTTTTCAACATTGTGCACTTGCGTCTTCAAGCTTTCCCGCACCACGTCCATGATGCGCGTCGCCAACTCTGTGCTTTTGACACTTCTAGCCAGCACCAATGCACCCACCAGCGTCGACATCATTACCAGGCTCTGCCGATCGGCATTCGGGTTTTCCAGCGCGGCTTCAATCTGATTCAGTCGGGCCTTAAGCACCGCATCCGTCGTCGGACTGTGCTGGCCCCTCAGGCCCAGTTCGGACGACATGGTCGGCAGCGGGCAGCCTTGGTCTGGAGACGTCAGGTGCCATTCCGAGAGGTAACTGTCAATAAATGCTTCCAGCGGCCGTTCCTGGCTGAACAGCATTTCGCAATAGGCATCCAGCTCTGCCGCAGCCGACTGCAGCGCCTTCTCCACCAACTCATCCTTGGATTTGAAATGCGCATAAAACCCACCATGAGTAAGGTTCAGCGCCTTCATCAGCGGCTGTAAGCCAGTCGCGCAAATACCGTCGCGACGAAAGCGGGCGGAGGCTTCTTTGATAATGCGTTGGTGAGTCTGGGCTTTGTGGTCGGATGAATAACGCATGGGGTGGCCTCGGTTACAGGCTGGCATCTTAACCAACTTGGGCCTTTTTTCATCCATGCACATTGGCATGAAACGTGATTACCTCTAACGCAGAAGATTGTTCAACAATCGCGAGGTGGTCATGACACTCAGCTTGTCTTTAGCCGACCAGATCGCCCTGGAGCTGCGTGCTGACATCATCGGTGGGCGGTTGCTGCCCGGCATGCCGTTGGTCGAAGTGGAGCTGGTGAAGGCCTACAACGCCTCACGCAACACCATCCGCGAGGCGTTGCACCGTTTGGGGCAAGAAGGGTTGACCCGCTATGTGCGCAACAAAGGGGTCATGGTCCGAAGACTGGAACGAGAGGAAGTGCGTGATTTGTTCGTAGTCCGTCGCACCTTGGAACTGCAGTCCATCGCCCAAAGCGGTCCTTTGACAGCGGCCCAATCCGAACACATGCAAAACGCCATCGACGCAACCACCCTGGCCCGTGAGCGCGAGGACTGGCGTGCGGTCGCCACTCACAGCCTGGTGTTTCACCAGCAGATTGTCGGGTTGATGCGCAGCCCTTTGTTCGATGAGTTTTTTGCCCAAGTCATCGCTCAACTGCGTCTGGTGTTTTGCGCCGCGCCTGATGAACAGCGTTTTCAATCACCGTGGTTGGAGCGCGATCGTGAAATTTTCACCTTATTGGCCCAGCAGGATAAACCGGCGGCAGGGGAGGCAATGAGCCTGTACCTGGATGATTCGGAACGCCTGTCGTTGGCCTTGTTTAACCGCCCCTGATTGAGGATCTGCACCATGTACAAAGACTATCCGGCCGCGTACCAAGTCAGTAAAGGTTCGGCGCTGCAGGTCGACACGGCGTTTTACGAGCGTATTCGTGATCGAAAACAGCAACGCACATTGATCGAGCAGTTCGAAGTGCCGATCCGTACGGGCAGGGCGTGGAAAGTGCCGGCCGGGCACGTGTTCCGCGTGACCACGCCGGTCGGCCCGCAGGTGGGTGATTTCAATGTGTGGAACGCCAACGACCCTCGCGAGCGATTGTGGGCTGCACGTACACGCCAATTGCAGGGCGCCCATGTCAGCACCCATGACCGGTTATGGTCGAACCTGCCATTTCTGCGGCCTTTGGTGACAATCACCGACGATAGCCTGGCCAGCTACGGTATAGACGAACATGGCGGGCGCTTGCACGACTTGCTGGGTACGCGTTGCGATCCCTATGTGAACCGCATGCTGACCGGCGAAGACTTCCACCACCATTGCCATTCGAACCTGACCCGCGCGGTTTTGCCCCACGGTCTGACCGAGTTCGACGTGCATGACGTATTGAATATTTTCCAGTGCACCGGCCTCAATCATGACGACATGTATTTCATGAAGGCTTGCCCGGCACAGAAGGGCGATTACCTTGAGTTCTTTGCCGAGATTGATTTGCTGTGTGCGTTGTCGACGTGCCCCGGCGGGGACCTGTCGCTGCCGATGTGGGGGCCGCAGGCACAGGATCCGCTGACGGTGTGCCGTCCGCTGGGGGTTGAGATATACAAGCTGGAGGATGAGTTGCTTAACGGCTGGAGCCAGCCGGAACGTGCCGCCTATAAGGGGCAGCACGGGTTGCATATTGCCAAGGCGGCTTGGGAGTAACCCAAGGTTCAGCGGTCCTGCGCGTCCTTGGCATCCGCCTGGGCGTTGCGCTCGGCCACGCGCTTGCGCTGTTCGTCGGTGAGTTCGACTTTGTTGGCGCTGTCTCGCAGCATCATCAGCCCACCGACGATCGATCCGATCGCAACTACCATAATCAACCACGCATACCACGGCATAAGGCTCTCCTTGAGGCAGATTGCCGTGGGAGAACTTTCCCACGGGAATAACTGCTTTGAGTGACGGGCTTTCTTACTAGTTCAGTGTAGGCCCGTTCTGCCTCTCAGTAGATCAGAGCCCGGTCAACATCGCATCTGCCGGTGCATCGGCACGGTCTTGCGCAGTCATCTGGAAGTAGGCAAACCCCACCACCATAAAGCCCAGGAAGATCAGCCCGATCAGCGCGTTGAACCAGGCCATGGCTACCAGGCACACCACCGCCAGTACCAATGCAATGCCCGGCACGATGGGGTAACCCGGTGCGCGGAAGGTACGCTCCAGCAGCGGTTCGCTCTTACGCAGTTTGAACAGGCTGAGCATGCTCATGATGTACATCACGATGGCGCCGAACACTGCCATGGTGATCATCGCTGCGGTCAACGTCATGCCGCCCAGGTTGATCAGGCCGTCGCTATAGATCGCTGCGATGCCGACCACGCCCCCGGCGATAATTGCCCGGTGCGGTGTCTGAAAACGCGACAGTTTGGCGAGGAAAGACGGCAGGTAGCCGGCGCGTGCCAGGGCGAAGAACTGCCGCGAGTAGCCGAGGATGATGCCGTGGAAACTGGCTACCAGGCCAAACAGGCCGATCCACACCAGCATGTGCAGCCAGCCGGAGCTGTCACCCACCACGGTTTTCATGGCTTGTGGCAAGGGATCGTTGATGTTGGACAGGGTGCGCCAGTCGCCCACGCCGCCCGCGAAGAACATCACGCCCATGGCCAGGATCACCAGGGTCAGGATGCCGCTGATGTAGGCTTTTGGAATGGTGCGCTTCGGATCTTTCGCTTCTTCAGCCGCCATGGCCGCGCCTTCAATGGCGAGGAAGAACCAGATAGCGAACGGAATCGCGGCAAACATTCCGGCAATTGCGGGTGCGCCAAAGGTGTCTGAGCCGGCCCAGCCGTTCAGGGCGAAGTTGCTGAAGCTGAACGCAGGTGCGACGACGCCCATGAACACCAGCAACTCGGCGACGGCGAGCACACACACCACCAGTTCAAAGGTGGCGGCGAGTTTGACGCCGAGGATGTTCAGGCCCATGAACACAATATAAGCACCGACGGCCGCATGTTTCGGGTCCAGCGCCGGAAATTGCACATTAAGATAGGCGCCGATGGCCAAGGCGATCGCAGGTGGTGCGAAGACAAATTCGATCAAGGTTGCGAGTCCCGCGATCAGTCCGCCTTTTTCACCAAAAGCGCGACGGCTGTAGGCAAAAGGCCCTCCTGCGTGAGGAATCGCCGTAGTCAGTTCGGTGAAACTGAAGATAAAGCAGGTATACATCGCAGCGACCATCAAGGACGTGACCAGAAAGCCCAGGGTCCCTGCGACGCCCCAGCCATAGCTCCAGCCGAAGTATTCGCCGGAAATCACCAGCCCGACGGCGATGCCCCATAAATGCAGGGTGCCCAAGGTGGGTTTGAGTTGTGTATTCATTGTGTTGCTCCCTGAACGGTTTGGAATGATTCAAGGTGTTGCAGCGTGCATGCCAGCCTGAGAATCATTGTCGTAAAGCGGAGCAACTGTCGTGTGGGGGATGGTTTAGCGTTTGAATCTTTCCAGCCTTGCACCAGTTGAGTGCGGTGGTGTTGCAACTGCCGTCATCGCGGGCAAGCCCGGCTCCCACACTTGAGCGCATTCCGCTGTGGGAGCCGGGCTTGCCCGCGATGAGGCCTTCCCATCCACTACAAATCTCCCTGTAAACCCCGCATAAACCCACTCTTTACGCCGTCTTTACGCCCCGCCCATACCCTCGCTCTCGTTCCTTTACACCACTCCTGCCGACAATTGCCCCACACGCGGCACTCGCCGCTAAACGGAGAGACTTCCATGAGCGTTCTGGACGGGGTGTCACTGCTATTGGCCGTGGCGCTGTTCATTTATCTGCTGGTTGCGCTATTACGCGCGGATCGGAACTAGGAGCGGGCCATGCACAGTTATGACTATTGGCTGATCATTGCCTTCTTTGCGGTGGTGCTGGTGCCGGCCCCGTTCCTGGGGCGGTTCTATTACAAGGTGATGGAAGGGCAGCGCACCTGGCTCACGCCGTTATTTGGCCCGGTGGAGCGTGCCTGTTATCGCCTGTCCGGCGTGGATGAGCATCAAGAACAAAGCTGGCAGAAATACATGCTGGCCTTGCTTGCGTTCAACCTCGCAGGCTTTGTGCTGTTGTTCGCGATCCTGTTGTTCCAGGACTATCTCCCACTGAACCCGCAGAAATTGCCAGGTCAGGAATGGACCTTGGCCTTCAACACGGCGGTCAGTTTCATGACCAACACCAACTGGCAGTCCTACAGCGGTGAGGCGTCCCTGAGTTATCTCAGCCAGATGGCGGGCCTGACCGTGCAGAACTTCGTCAGTGCGGCCACCGGTCTGGCAGTGCTGGTCGCTTTGTGTCGTGGGATCGGTCGCAAATCCACCAAGACCTTGGGTAACTTCTGGGTTGATATGACACGCGCCACCCTCTATGGCCTGCTGCCGTTGTGCCTGGTGCTGGCGTTGTTCCTGGTGTGGCAGGGCGTACCGCAAACCTTCGCTCACTATGTAGATGCCGTGACGATGCAAGGTGCGGATCAAGTGATCCCCCTGGGCCCGGCGGCCAGCCAGATTGCGATCAAGCAATTGGGCACCAACGGCGGTGGCTTCTTTGGCGTCAACTCGGCGCATCCGTTTGAAGACCCGACTGCCTGGGCCAACCTGTTCGAGCTGGCCGCAATCATCCTGATCCCGGTGGCCCTGGTGTTCACCTTCGGCCACTACGTGAAGGACCTGCGCCAAAGCCGCGCGATCCTTGGCTGCATGCTGGCTCTGTTCCTGATTGGTGGCGCGACCTCGCTGTGGGCCGAATACCAGCCCAACCCGACCCTGAACAATCCCGCCGTGGAGCAAACCGCGCCGCTGGAAGGCAAGGAAGCACGCTTTGGCACCACCGGTACGGTGCTGTGGTCGGTGACCACGACGGCGGCGTCCAACGGTTCGGTCAACGGCATGCAGGACAGCCTCAGCCCCCTTAGCGGAATGGTTGCGCTGGTCAACATGATGGTCGGCGAAGTGATCTTTGGCGGCGTCGGCGCAGGTATGTACGGCATGTTGCTCAACGTGCTGATCGCGGTGTTCCTCGCCGGCCTGATGATTGGTCGCACGCCGGAATACCTGGGCAAGAAACTGCAGGCTAAGGAAGTGCAATTGCTGGTGGTGACCTTGCTGGTCATGCCGGTGGGCGTGCTGGTGCTCGGCGCCATTGCCGCGAGCCTGCCAGGTCCGGCCGGTGCCATCAGTAACCCTGGCCCTCATGGTTTCAGCCAGTTGCTTTATGCCTACACCTCGGCCAGTGCCAACAACGGCTCGGCGTTCGGCGGCTTCAGTGCCAACACGCCGTTTCATAACCTGATGCTGGGCCTGGGCATGTTGATCGGCCGCTTCGGCTACATCCTCCCGGTACTGGCCCTGGCCGGCAGCCTGGCGATGAAGAAGACCGCACCGATTGGCCAGAACAGCTTCCCAACCCACGGCCCGCTGTTCGTGACCCTGTTGACCGTGACCATTTTGCTGGTGGGCGGCCTGACCTTCCTGCCGACGCTGGCACTGGGGCCAATTGCTGAACACTTGAGCATGGCTGCTCCTAAATAAAGAGCTAAAGGGGATATGAAAATGAATATGCCTGCAAAAAATGCGGCTCCGGTGCAAACCCAGGAGCCTGCCAAAACTGCCATCTCCGCCCTGTGGCGTCCGGCGCTGGTCCAGGCGTTCGTCAAGCTGGATCCGCGTCAACTGCAACGCTCGCCGGTGATGCTGGTGGTCGAGTTGACGGCCATTCTCACCACCGTGCTGTGCTTCGTGCCTGACACCGCCGTGCCCACCTATGTCGCGGTGCAAATCGCGGTCTGGCTGTGGTTCACCGTGCTGTTCGCCAACTTCGCCGAAGCCTTGGCCGAAGGGCGTGGCAAGGCCCGTGCCGACAGCCTCAAGGCTGGCAGTGAAGGCCTGAGCGCTCGCCGCAAAGAGGCCGATGGCAGCTTCAAGGTCGTACCGGCCACCAGCCTGCGCAAAGGCGACGTGGTGCGCGTTGCCGCCGGGGAAATGATCCCCGGTGACGGCGAAGTCATCGAAGGGATCGCGGCGGTCAACGAAGCGGCGATCACCGGCGAATCCGCACCGGTGATCCGCGAGTCCGGTGGCGACCGTTCGGCCGTCACCGGCAACACCCGCCTGGTGTCGGACTGGTTGCTGATCCGCATCACCGCCAACCCGGGTGAGTCGACCCTGGACCGCATGATCGCCTTGGTGGAAGGTGCCAAACGCCAGAAAACCCCCAACGAAGTCGCGCTGGATATCCTGCTGATCGGCCTGACCCTGATCTTCCTGTTGGTGGTGGTGACCCTGCAACCCTTCGCCCACTTCGCCAATGGCAGCTTGCCCCTGGTGTTCCTAGTCGCACTGCTGGTCACGCTGATTCCTACAACCATTGGTGGTTTGCTGTCGGCCATCGGCATCGCCGGCATGGACCGCCTGGTGCGCCTCAATGTGATCGCCAAGTCCGGCCGCGCCGTGGAAGCGGCGGGTGACGTGCATGTGTTGCTGCTGGACAAGACCGGCACTATCACTTTTGGTAACCGTCGGTGTGCGGCGGTGGTCGCAGCGCCTGGCGTCACCGGCAAGGAAGTGGCCGAAGGCGCGTTGTTTGCGTCCTTGGCGGATGACACGGCGGAAGGTAAATCCATTGTCGAATACCTGCGCGCCTTGCATCCGCAGGCCGAGCCCTCTGCGGATGAGCTGACCGCTGTGCCGTTCAGTGCGGAAACCCGTTTGTCCGGGGTCGACTACCAGGGCCGTGTGTTCCGCAAAGGCGCGGTGGATTCGCTGCTGGCGTTCATCGGTCAGCAACGGCGCGACTTGCTGCCAGCACTGTCGCGGGAAATCGACAAGATCGCCCAAAGCGGCGGTACACCGTTGCTGGTGTGTGCTGATGGCAAGTTGCTCGGTGCGATTCACCTGAAGGACGTGGTCAAGCCCGGCATCCGTGAGCGTTTCGCCGAGCTGCGCAAGCTGGGCATTCGCACCGTGATGGTCACTGGCGACAACCCGCTGACCGCTGCAGCGATTGCTGCCGAAGCGGGCGTCGACGACGTGCTGGCCGAAGCCACCCCGGAGAAAAAACTCGCGCGCATTCGTCATGAACAGAACGACGGCCGCTTGGTGGCAATGTGTGGCGACGGCGCCAACGACGCCCCGGCGCTGGCCCAGGCTGACGTCGGCATGGCAATGAATGACGGCACCCAGGCCGCCCGCGAGGCCGCCAACATGGTCGACCTCGACAGCGATCCGACCAAGCTGCTGGACGTGGTGCAGATCGGCAAGGAATTGCTGGTGACCCGTGGCGCGCTGACCACCTTCTCCATTGCCAACGACGTGGCCAAGTACTTCGCGATCTTGCCGGCGCTGTTCGCCTCGATCTACCCACAATTGGGCGTGCTCAACGTGATGCACCTGCAGAGCCCACAGAGCGCGATTCTCTCGGCCATTGTGTTCAACGCATTGATCATCGTGGTGCTGATTCCGTTGGCGCTGCGCGGTGTGCGTGTGCAAGCGGCGAGTGCGGCGGCGTTGCTGCGCCGCAACCTGCTGATCTACGGGCTGGGCGGGATCCTGGTGCCATTCGTGGGCATCAAGGCGATCGACATGCTGCTGACTGCGTTGCACCTGGTTTGACCCGAATCCTGTGGGTGCCAGCTGGGTGCCCACAGGTTGCAATGACCGAATTGAGGAATCCGAAATGTCCAACATGATCCGCCCGGCCCTGAGCCTGCTGGTACTCATGACCCTGATCACCGGCGTCGCCTACCCACTGGTCGTGACTGGCGTCGCCCAAGTCGCCTTCCCGGACCAGGCCAATGGCAGCCTGGTACGCGATGACAGTGGCAAGGTGCGCGGCTCCAGCCTGATCGCCCAGGATTTTACCGGTGACAGCTGGTTCCACCCACGCCCATCTGCGGGCGCTTACGCGACGGTTTCCAGCAGTGCCAGCAACCTTGGTCCCAGTAACCCGGCGCTGGCGACGCGCATCTTCGATGACGCAAACAAGCAACTAGTACCCGGCCAGGGGCCCGTACCTTTGGCGTCGCTGACTACCTCTGGCAGCGGTCTTGATCCACACTTGCCACCACAAGCGATTGCCTATCAACTGGCGCGGGTAGCGGCGGCGCGGAATGTGCCGGTGTCGACCTTGCAGCGCTTGCTCGATGAGCATATCGAAAGCCCGTTGGTGGGGCCGCCGGTGGTGAATGTGCTGGCGCTGAACATGGCCCTGGAAAAGCTGTAACCCGATCAATACCTGAAGGACACTGCCCGCATGAGCGACTCCGGCCGCGCCGATGCCTTGTTAGCCGATCTGCCACGGGACGGCCGTGGCCGGCTCAAAGTCTTCCTCGGGGCCGCACCGGGGGTGGGCAAGACCTACGCCATGCTCCAGGCTGCGCACACTCAGTTGCGCCAAGGCGTGCGGCTGATTGCCGGTGTGGTCGAGACCCATGGCCGCGCCGAGACCGAGGCCTTGCTCAGCGGCCTGCCGCAACAGCCTTTGCTGCGCAGCGAATACCGTGGCGTGATGCTTGAAGAAATGGACCTCGACGGCCTGCTCGCCGCCAAGCCCAAGCTGGTGCTGGTGGACGAGCTGGCCCACAGTAACGCGCCCGGTAGTCGCCATGAAAAGCGCTGGCAAGACATTCAGGAACTGCTTGCCGCCGGCATCAACGTATTCACCACGGTCAACGTCCAGCACCTGGAAAGCCTCAACGACCAAGTGCGCGGCATTACCGGCGTGCAGGTGCGTGAAACCCTGCCGGACTGGGTGTTGCAAGAGGCTGACGAACTGCTGCTGATCGACCTGCCTTCCCGCGAGCTGCTGGAGCGCCTGCGCGACGGCAAGGTCTATGTGCCCGAACAGGCCCGCGCGGCCATCGATGCGTTTTTCACCCAGACCAACCTCATGGCCTTGCGCGAGTTGGCGATGCAAACCGCCGCCGCCCATGTGGATGACGATTTGGCCCAGGGCTATCGCCAACTCGGCCAGGCCGCTCCGGCGGTGCGTGGTCGCTTGTTGGTGGGGGTGGATGGCGATGCACAGGCCGAGCGCCTGGTGCGGCATGCCAGCCGGGTTGCCCAGCGTCGGCATTTGCCGTGGAGCCTGGTGCATATCGATAACGGCCGTGCGCGCGATGAGCAGTCCCGGTTGCGTTTGCAGAATGCTCAGCAACTGGCCGAGCGTCTAGGGGGCGAGGTAGTGCTGCTGCGGGCGGGGGAGGTGGCCAAGACGCTGATCCAGCACGCCGCTGAACGTCGCGCCAGCCTGTTGCTGGTGGGACAGTCGCGGATGCGTTGGCGGCGTCGCTTGTTTGGCGGTGGCTTGGCTGCGCGGTTGTTGCGCAATGCACGCGGCCTGGAAATCAACGTCCTCGACAGCGATGACGTCCCGGCACCGCCGCGCTTGCCGGATGTACGGGGGCTGGTGTGGTTCGACTATGCACTGGCGATCGTAGCGACGGTGGTGGCGGCTGCGGTGGCGTGGGCGGTGTCCAGCGTCTTGCCGCTGCCGAATATCTCGCTGGTGTTTCTCGCCGCCGTGTTGCTGGTGGCGGTGCGCAGTAGTTTGGGGCCATCGCTGGTGTGCGCGGCGTTGTCGTTCCTGACCTATGACTTTCTGTTTATCCCGCCGAATTTTTCCTTCGCCATCCAGCGTGAAGAAGACGTATTGACGCTGTTGTTCTTCCTGCTGATGGCGGCGCTGACTGGCAACCTGGCCGCGCGCCAACGCCGCCAATTGCAGGCGTTGCGCGACACTCAGGAAGAAACCAGCGAGCTGCTCGACCTGTCGCGCAAACTCACCGCTGCCACCGATCGCCAGGCGGTGGTCAGCGCGGCTGCGCATCATTTGGAAGGCTGGAGCGACCTGGACCTGTGCCTGGTCAATCGTGATGGGCAGGGTGGTTGGACGATCGAAACTGGCGGCCCGCTGACCCTCACCGAGGCCGAGCGCGCCGCGGCTGATTGGGCTTGGCAGCATGATCAGCCGGCGGGTATGGGCACCGGCACCTTGCCGTTCGGGCGTTGGTGGTGGTGGCCGTTGTCGGGCGAAGAGGGCCCGCTGGGGTTGCTGGGCGTCAGTCCAAAACCCGGCCTGGAGCTGAGCGGACAACGTCGTCGATTGCTCACGGCCTTGAGCCAACCGCTGGCCCAGGCTCTGGCGCGTGCGCAACTGGCCCAAGAGCTGGAATCCGCTCGATTGCACGGCGAAACCGAGCAACTGCGCAGTGCCTTGCTGGCCTCGGTGTCCCACGATTTGCGCACGCCGCTGACGTCCATGCGCGGTAGCATCGACAGCCTGCTGGCGCTCGGTGAAGCCATCCCGCTGGAGGATCGCCGCGAGTTGCTTGAAGGCACCCGTGATGAGGCTGAGCGCCTGGACCGCTATATCCAGAACTTGCTCGACATGACACGCCTCGGCCATGGCGCGTTGAAACTGGCACGGGACTGGGTGTCACCGGGCGATATCGTCGGCAGCGCCCTCGGCCGTCTGCGTGCGGTGCTGGCGCCGTTGCAGGTGAGCACCGATGTGCCACCTGAGTTGCCCTTGTTGTATGTGCATGCCGCGTTGATCGAGCAAGCGTTGGTCAATGTGCTGGAAAACGCCGCACGTTTCTCACCCCCGCAAGGCCGCTTGCAACTGAGCGCCGGCGTTACGGAAAATCAGCTGTTTTTCGCCGTGGCCGATGAGGGGCCAGGCATTCCCGAGGAAGAACGGGCAAAGATCTTCGACATGTTCTACACCGCCGCCCGTGGCGATCGTGGTGGGCAGGGCACGGGCCTGGGCCTGGCGATCTGCCAGGGCATGGTCGGGGCCCACGGCGGACATATCAGTGTGGCCGACGGTATCGACGGGCGTGGCACCTGCATCACCTTGTTCCTGCCGCTGCCGACACAGCCTGGCCTGGAGCGCGAGGCATGAGCTACCCTGTTTTCTTCACGGATTTTGATGGGACACCATGAGCCAGACCGCGACGATTTTAGTCATTGATGACGAACCGCAGATCCGCAAATTCCTGCGCATCAGCCTGGCCTCCCAGGGTTACAAAGTGATCGAGGCTGGCACTGGCAACGAAGGCTTGGCCCAGGCCGCGTTGAGCAAACCGGACCTGCTGGTGCTCGACCTCGGCCTGCCGGACATGGATGGCCAGCAAGTGCTGCGTGAATTTCGAGAATGGTCGACGGTGCCGGTGCTGGTGCTGTCAGTACGCGCGAGCGAAGTGCAGAAAGTCGAAGCCCTCGACGGTGGCGCCAATGACTACGTCACCAAACCCTTCGGCATTCAGGAGTTTCTCGCCCGCGTGCGCGCCTTGCTACGCCAGGCGCCAGCGGGCGAAGCCCAGGAAGCGGCCTTGCGTTTTGGCCCGCTGACGGTGGACCTGGCTTATCGCCGCGTGCTGCTGGACGGTGCCGAAGTGGCGCTGACCCGCAAGGAGTACGCGGTGCTGGCGCAATTGGCGCGGCATCCGGGGCGGGTGATTACCCAGCAACAATTGCTCAAGGACATCTGGGGGCCGACTCATACCGAGGACAGCCACTACCTGCGCATTGTCGTGGGCCACCTGCGGCAGAAACTGGCAGATGATCCGACCCAGCCGCGGTTTATCGTGACCGAGGCGGGAGTGGGGTATCGGTTGTTGAGTGCTTAGAGTGTAGGCGTCTGGCCGGGCCTCTTCGCGGGCTAGCCCGCTCCTACATTCGACCGAGTTTCTTCAGGCTGTACGCGGTCAACTGTGGGAGCGGGCTTGCCCGCGAAGAGGCCATCAGCAACACCAACTCTTTCAGCTCTGCTCACTTTCATACCGGTCCAACGTATCACTGGCGATTTCCCGCCCGAGCGCGATCAGCTCCGGCGCTTTGTAGAACTCGAAAAACCGACAGACCCGCTTCGGTACGTTGATCAGCACGTCGGGTGGGTAGCCGGCAATCTTGTACTGCGCCAGCGACGTCTGCATCACCTCGAAGCTCTGGTTGATCAAATCCAGCAGTGACGCCGGGCCGACGTTATCGATGATGAACGAGCCGGTCGCTGATTTTGGTGCTCCCGGCTTTTCCGGTGCGGCGGCGGGTTGTTGGGATTCCGGCTCGGCCGACTCCAACCACGGGTTGATCTCCGCCGCTTGGGCTTCTAAGGCTTCCTGCTCCAACTTCATTAATTGTTCGGCCTGTTTGCGGCGAAATGGCAGGTGCGAGCCGAGTGACTTGGCCAGGTTATTAAAGCGGCTCTTGAAGGCGGGCGGGCGCTGGATCACCGGCAGATGGTAGTGCTTCTGGTTGGTGGCGTTGAGGTTGACCGCGATGATCAAGTCGCAATGGCTCGACACCACCGGCACGATGGGCAGCGGGTTGAGCAGGCCGCCGTCGACCAGCATGCGGTTGCCTTGCATCACCGGGGTGAACAGGCTGGGAATCGCCGCGGAGGCGCGCATGGCCTGATGCAGGCAACCTTCCTGGAACCAGATTTCCTGCTGGTTGGTCAGGTCTGTGGCGACGGCGGTGTAGGGAATGCGCAGCTCTTCGATGTTGATCTCGCCGACAATCTTGCGGATCTGCCCGAAGACTTTCTCACCGCGAATCGCCCCCAGGCGAAAACTCACATCCACCAGGCGCAGCACGTCGAGGTAATCGAGGCTTTCAATCCAGTTCCGGTAATCATCCAGCTTACCGGCGGCGTAGATCCCGCCGACCACGGCCCCCATGGAACAGCCGGCGATACAAGCGATGTCGTAGCCGCGCCGCTCGATTTCTTCGATCACGCCGATGTGGGCGTAGCCCCGGGCCCCGCCGGAACCCAGCACCAAGGCAACACGCTTCTTCATGGTCCATGTCCTCCCCAAGGCAGGGTCTCACAATGCACCCATTGAGGGGGCGGCTTCAATCTTCGCAGGCGACCTGCGAAATTTTTCCAGAATAGCCACGGTGCTCGGGTATGCTCTGGTCTGTAGGTACAATCGATTTCAGGCTAAGGACAGGCACTTTTCCATGTAGGCAACGTCTACAACGTACGACTGTTTTTTCTTTTTGAGGTGTCATCGATGAAAGCCTGGATGTGTGTACCTGTGATCATGCTGGCCCTGGCCGGTTGTGCCGGGAAGACCGCATACCGCGACAGCTGCGGCAGCCAATTGGACGCTGCCTGGAAGGAGCTGGATCTGGCCAAGGCTGAAGGCTTTGCTGGCACGGTGAGCTACTCTAAAGCCTTGTCACTGCTGACGGGCGCCAAGACCCAGCAACAGTTTGAAGCGTTTGAAGGCTGCTCCAACAAAGCCGAGAAAGCGCGGTTCTATATTCGTGAGTCTCGCGCCGGGCGTTGACCTGCAGCAGCGAGTAGGATTTTTCATCAGGCAGTGAGGGCAGGATGTCAGCTTTGGTCGATCAGTTAGTCGCTCAGGTCATTGGCCTGGAAGTAGGGTTACTGAGCTGCCAGGCTCGCCTCGCCGCCGTCACCGACGATGAAGCCTTGCATGACCTGCGCACCACCGTGCGCCGTCTGCGCAGCTTGTTGCGCCCCTTGCGGGGGTTGCCAGGGGTGGAACAGCTTGAGTTGGCCGCCAGCACTGTCGGCCAATTGACGACGCCGCTACGTGACCGTGAGGTCCTGGCGGCGTATTTGCACCAGCATGGTCATCACGAGGCCGCCAACCGGCGCCTGCGTCTGCAATCTGAGGCCTATCGTCAGGTAGCGCAAAGCCCGGAGCTTGCGCATTTGCTGCTGATCCTAGATGCCTTTCCGCGTTTCATCCGTGCATCTGAACATCAGAGATTGCTCAAAGGCCTGCGCCCACGCATTGAAAAACGTCTGGCTAAACAATGGCAGAAACTCGGTGAGGCCTTGAAAGACCCTGATCATGACCGACACCGCCTGCGGTTGTTGATCAAGCGGGTGCGTTATGCCGCCGAAGCCTATCCCGAATTGGATAAGTTGCCGGCCAACGCGATGTCGCGGCTGAAAAAAGCCCAGGGTGCTTTAGGAGATTGGCACGATTGCTGGCAATGGTTGGTCCAGGCCGAGCATCAGGCGGACCTGCAACCTTGTGTTGCGGTGTGGCATCGCACCATGGCCAAGGCAGAAGGGCAGGCGGACCGCGTGCTGGACAAACTCAGCGCCGATTGTTTCTAAACCGGTCCGGCTTTTGGCCGGAATAGGCGCTGTACCTGGCTGGCCCGATGGTTAAGATTCCTCACCTGTTTCTTTTGATGTGAGACCGCCATGCGCTTTAGTGATTTGCTCGACGCCGCCCGCAGCAACCCGCTGGATGTCACCATCCCCGCCGAATGGGCCCAGGGCCGCGCGACCTTTGGTGGCCTGGTGGCTGCGTTGCAATACGAGGCCCTGCGCGCCCAGGTGCCTGCCGATCGTCCGCTACGGTCGCTGGCTATCACCTTCGTCGGCCCTGTAGCGCCAGACGTTCCTGCCTGTTATCAAGTCGAAGTGTTGCGCGAAGGCAAGGCCGTCAGCCAATTGCTTGGCCGTGTGGTGCAGAACGGTGAAGTGGCGACACTGGTACAGGCCAGTTTCGGTGCGTCCCGCGAGTCGGAAATCGCGGTTGAAAGCGAAGCGCCGCCGGTGTTCAAACATTGGGATGAATGCCAGGAACTGCCCTATATAAAGGGCGTTACCCCCGAGTTCATGCGTCATTTGGCGATGCGCTGGAGTGTCGGCGGCTTACCCTTTACCGGCAATAAATCCCGAGACATGGGCGGTTGGGTTCGCTTACGCGGCGATGTCAAAGAAGAGCCACTGACTGAGGCGCATATCCTCGCCCTGGTTGACGCCTGGCCCCCAGCCTTGCTGCCGCACCTGAAAAAACCAGCACCCGGCAGCACCCTGACCTGGACCATCGAATTCATCCAGCCCTTGCAGGATCTGACGACCCTCGACTGGTGCCAGTATTACGTCAACATCGAACACGCCCGCGATGGCTACGGCCATGCCGCTGCCGCCCTTTGGAGCCCGGCCGGCGAGTTGATCGCCATCAGCCGCCAGACCGTGGTGGTCTTCGCCTGACCTCAATGTCGGTGGCGCTGCCGCCAGGCGCGCCACCAGCCGCCGCTTAGTACAAAGCGCGGAAAAGTCACGAACTGCTCGACCACCAGGCGCTGCACCGCATCTTTACGGTCACTGAACGGCTCACTAGCCTGGGCTTCCAGGCTATGGCCATGACGCTGCAACGCCAAGCCGGCCAGGATCCCGACCACACCCACGGCAAAACTGGCCAGGCTCAGGCTGAAAACCCCGGACACGATCAACAGAAACCCGATGATGAACAGCGGCACGGCAATCAGGTGCAACGCCAGGTTGGTCGGGTGTTGGTGGTTCTGCGGGTAGTTACGCCATTGCCAGGCGGGGAGATTGGGGTGACGTTTGCCCATGATGGTGAATCCTCTGTCCGTTGAAATAGCATGGAGAGAGTTTAGGTGGGGTTGGGGGGAGGGGCGAATTGGGGCTGGCTATGGGGGTCATAGACTGCAAGCTCCTGCCATGTAAACGACTGCTCGATTTTAAGTTTTTCAGTGAAAGCTGGCGTCGATTCTCTCGACCGTTAATTTGACAAAACTCCCATTCAATTCTGGATGGTCATAATGTATGCCTTCGTCGTTCAGCGATGTGAAGGTGAGAAGTCTCTCGTCACAGAGTTCGCCGTAAAGGATGTAGGAATAGCCAGGATCTATCTTTTCGGCCAACACGCTGCTCGGCTCAGCACGCTCAAGCACATAATCTTCAGGAATGTTTATGGTCAGCTCCACATCATAGAATTTCCCAACTTCTATTTGATAGGGGCAGTAACTAATAAAGCAATTTATGATCGTCCCCTCTATGAGCAGCGTAATGTCTTCTTGTATCTGATCATTGAGTGCTAAAACGCGCACCCGCTTATAGTTATTTGTTGTAAGGTCTGATTGTTTTGTCAGAGGGGTTGCCATTTATCATTCTCCAGAAGTCTTTTCCGCTTTTGGTATGCAGAGTGGTTATATGGCCATTTGTGTTCGATCCTGCAAAAGCAAATTTGGCCTGCCCTGTCCTATTTGTTCCCATGAGTAAAACATAGCCGGTCGTTGGTGTGTCCCTGTACAAATATTGCACAGGCGTACCATTGCTTACGACATGACGTGCAGCGAGTAAATATTCGTGACTATTTCCTACTCGAAATTCAGCCCCGTGCTTTTCGTAATGCTCGTTGAGTTTTTGCTCGTTGGCAAACTCTGTCGGACGTGTTGATACAGAAGGGGGACGGGGTTCACCTCTCGTTGCGGAGATGTTGTCTGATGGCTCTTCTATTCGAGCTCGCGATTTACATGTGACTCCTTCTGGGCAATTACTTAAGCCCAAAGGGTCAATCCATCCCGTCGGATTAGGCACGTAATTGTACGCGTTGATCCCACCCGCCAGCTTTACCGGGTCCGGCGTCAGGTAGCGACCAATATCCGGATTGTAGTAGCGATGGCTGTTGTAGTGCAGTCCGCTTTCCGGGTCGAAGTATTGACCTTGGAAACGCAGTGGGTTGTCGATTTTGTTGATGTCTAGACGGGTGATTTCGCCATAGGCGCGGTAATGGGCGGACCAGACGATTTCGCCATCCTGAGCGGTGAGTTCCTGTGGGGTGCCCAGGTGGTCAAGTTGGTAGTGGTAGTGACTGGTTTCCTTTGGACCGAAGCCTTCCAGCAGCGCCAACGGCCGGAAGGTGTCGGGTTCGTAGAGATAGCTGCGGTGACGGTCTGCGTGGTGTTCGGCGATCAGTTTGTCGCCTTGCCAGAAGAACTCGGTGGTAATGCCATCAACAGTTTTGCTGATACGGCGGCCAAACGGGTCGTAGCGATAGCTGGCGGTCTGGCCGTTGGGTTTTTTAATCCCGATCAGGCGGTGCTGACAGTCGTAGCGGTATTCGGTGACGAGTTGATGGCCTTTGCCGCGTCGTTCGCGGATAAGGTTGCCGAAGGCGTCATAGTCGTAATGATGGTCGCCTTGGATCATCAGGCGATTGCCGGCCACGATGTCCGGGCCCGGGCGGTCTTGCATGAGAACGTTACCAGCCGGGTCGTGGCCGAAGCGTTCCTGCACGTGTTGGGAGTGGTCGGCGCGGGTGAGGCGGTTTAGCGGGTCGTAGTGGTAGTTGTGTTCGCCTTTGCGAGTGTCGAGCACACGGGTGAGGTTGCCGGGTTTGTCGTAGTCGTAATGACGGCGGTACATCGGGCCTTCGGCATCGCCAATGTTTTGGTTGAACAGGCGTCCTTGGTTATCGTGTTGGTAGCTGCTAAGCAGTTTTCCCTGCGCGCGCTGCTGTTCGCGGTCGGCGTTGAATTGGTGTGAGGTCAGTACCGCGCCGTTCAGTTCAACCGTGGAAAGGTGACCACCTTTGTCGTGTTTGAAGGTGAGACGGTTGTTGTCCGGTAGACGTAGTTTTTGCAGCTGACCGCACGTGTCGTAGCCGTAGCGGAGCGTGCCCCAGCCTTGGTGTTCGGCGGTGAGGCGGTTTTGCGTGTCGTACTCGTAGGCGAGGGCCGAATGGCCATCCTCGACACTTAGGAGATTGCCTTGACGGTCGTAGGTGTAATCGACATGGTTGTCGTCGGGCAGGGTTTTTCTTACGAGCCGACCGGCATAGTCGCGCTCGTAGCGGGTAACTAGCTGACTGCCGCCATCGCCGTGTTCGGTCTTTTCCTGCAGGTTACCGTTGAGGTCGTAGAGGTAAGCCGTGCGCTGGCCGTCAAACCCGGTTTCCTGCTGGATCAGGCCGTTGGCGTGATACTGGAGTCGGTAGGTTTCGCCTACCTCGTTTTCGATTTCGGTCAGCAGCAAACGAGTGTTGTCGTAACGGTATTTGACCTGAGTGCCATCAGCGTTGATGCGACGGCTGATCAGGTGCAGGCCGTCGGCGTATTCGTAGCGGGTGACGTGGCCGAGCTCATCGCGCTCGGAGGTGATTTTTCCGTAAGCGTTGTAGCTGTATTCCCGTGTGGCACCGCCGGGCTGAGTCAGTTTAAGCAAGCGGCCTGCGGCGTCCCATTGATACTGGGTCAGCACGCCATGTTCATCCTCGCGCGCAGCCTGCCGTCCAAGGCCGTCATAGCGATAGCGCTTAACGCCGCCATTCGGCAACTGCTCTTCAAGCAACTGACCACGCTCATTCCAGACCAGCCGATGACAGCTGTGATCTGGATACCAAACCTGGGTCAGTTGCCCGCGTTTGTTGTAGCTGTAGTCAGTCGAATGGCCGTCAGGATCGGTCTTACGCGTAACATCGCCCTGTTCATTACGCTCATATTTCCAGAGCGCCTGACCCCGCCTTACAACCCGTACGAATCCATTGTCATGCTCGTAGGATGTTGGCTCATCATCCCCAAGAAACACCGCCACCAAACGTCCAGCTTCGTCGTACTGGTAGGCCGTGATCGCCCCCAACGGATCCTGCTCAACCGTCAGCCTTCCGTTGTCATCGTAGGATTTGAAGTGCTCAGCGCCGTCAGGATCCACCCGCTGCACCAGCCGCGCCCGCTGGTCATGCACATAGACTTCCTGGCTGCCATCGGCGTTTAACACTGTGACCTGGCCGTTATCGTCCCAGGCATACCGCGTGTCCATCTGCGAGAAACTGGCCCAATGGCGGACACATCGCGCGGCCTTGCCAGCTCTTTCCCACTCCCAGAAAAAACTCGCGCCACCGGCCAAGCCACGCTCAAGAATGACGTGCTGCTCGTCGTACCGATAAACCTCGCTTTCGCCTACCGCATTGGTCGCAGAAACCAACCGACCCGCCACGTCATAGGCGTAGGAAACAACGTTCTGCTCTGTCACCCAAACAAACGGACCGTCATCGACGGCCCGCTCAATCTGGTAGTCCACCGCCACAATGCGGCCCGATGCGTAGCGCAAAAACAGCGAACGTCCCACGCCGTTATCCAGCCGCTCAATCTGCCCCAGATAATTCCGGGAAATGCGCAACCGGTTGTCATACGCATCGCTGATCGCCGTCAGCACACCGTCGCGAAAATGGTAGAAGCGCGCCCCTTGAGACAGGACTAACTCATCGGGCAA
>NZ_AYTD01000017.1 GCF_000503215.1 Pseudomonas canadensis
CCCATATTTCTACAGGCGTTTCCCACACAAAATTGGTGGGTCTGGGCAGATTCGAACTGCCGACCTCACCCTTATCAGGGGTGCGCTCTAACCAACTGAGCTACAGACCCAATTTCGGGCTGCTTCTTATCGTCTTCTTCAATGAATCAAGCAATTCGTGTGGGAACTTATGGAGCAGCTGATGTCGTCGATTAAGGAGGTGATCCAGCCGCAGGTTCCCCTACGGCTACCTTGTTACGACTTCACCCCAGTCATGAATCACACCGTGGTAACCGTCCTCCCGAAGGTTAGACTAGCTACTTCTGGTGCAACCCACTCCCATGGTGTGACGGGCGGTGTGTACAAGGCCCGGGAACGTATTCACCGCGACATTCTGATTCGCGATTACTAGCGATTCCGACTTCACGCAGTCGAGTTGCAGACTGCGATCCGGACTACGATCGGTTTTATGGGATTAGCTCCACCTCGCGGCTTGGCAACCCTCTGTACCGACCATTGTAGCACGTGTGTAGCCCAGGCCGTAAGGGCCATGATGACTTGACGTCATCCCCACCTTCCTCCGGTTTGTCACCGGCAGTCTCCTTAGAGTGCCCACCATTACGTGCTGGTAACTAAGGACAAGGGTTGCGCTCGTTACGGGACTTAACCCAACATCTCACGACACGAGCTGACGACAGCCATGCAGCACCTGTCTCAATGTTCCCGAAGGCACCAATCTATCTCTAGAAAGTTCATTGGATGTCAAGGCCTGGTAAGGTTCTTCGCGTTGCTTCGAATTAAACCACATGCTCCACCGCTTGTGCGGGCCCCCGTCAATTCATTTGAGTTTTAACCTTGCGGCCGTACTCCCCAGGCGGTCAACTTAATGCGTTAGCTGCGCCACTAAAAGCTCAAGGCTTCCAACGGCTAGTTGACATCGTTTACGGCGTGGACTACCAGGGTATCTAATCCTGTTTGCTCCCCACGCTTTCGCACCTCAGTGTCAGTATTAGTCCAGGTGGTCGCCTTCGCCACTGGTGTTCCTTCCTATATCTACGCATTTCACCGCTACACAGGAAATTCCACCACCCTCTACCATACTCTAGTCAGTCAGTTTTGAATGCAGTTCCCAGGTTGAGCCCGGGGATTTCACATCCAACTTAACAAACCACCTACGCGCGCTTTACGCCCAGTAATTCCGATTAACGCTTGCACCCTCTGTATTACCGCGGCTGCTGGCACAGAGTTAGCCGGTGCTTATTCTGTCGGTAACGTCAAAACACTAACGTATTAGGTTAATGCCCTTCCTCCCAACTTAAAGTGCTTTACAATCCGAAGACCTTCTTCACACACGCGGCATGGCTGGATCAGGCTTTCGCCCATTGTCCAATATTCCCCACTGCTGCCTCCCGTAGGAGTCTGGACCGTGTCTCAGTTCCAGTGTGACTGATCATCCTCTCAGACCAGTTACGGATCGTCGCCTTGGTGAGCCATTACCTCACCAACTAGCTAATCCGACCTAGGCTCATCTGATAGCGCAAGGCCCGAAGGTCCCCTGCTTTCTCCCGTAGGACGTATGCGGTATTAGCGTTCGTTTCCGAACGTTATCCCCCACTACCAGGCAGATTCCTAGGCATTACTCACCCGTCCGCCGCTCTCAAGAGAAGCAAGCTTCTCTCTACCGCTCGACTTGCATGTGTTAGGCCTGCCGCCAGCGTTCAATCTGAGCCATGATCAAACTCTTCAGTTCAAACATCTTTGGGTTTTTAAGAAACCCTAAACTTGGCTCAGCAATCGTTGGTTACATCTTTGATTTCTCGCGGAGTAACTTGTGATGCTGATAATCTTGTTGACTATCAGTCTGACTCCACAAGCACCCACACGAATTGCTTGATTCAGTTGTTAAAGAGCGGTTGGTTAAGACCTTTCATCTCAACCGAGGCGCGCATTCTACAGCAGCCTCATTTGCTGTCAAGTGATTATTTTCAGAAGCTTTCGAAGATTTCTTCAACAACTTCAACCACTTGCGCTTCCGATCTCTCGTCAGCGGGAGGCGAATTCTACAGCGTTACACGCTGCTGTCAACACCTCTTTTTCAACTTCCTTTTGGCTTCGATGAACTGAAGCAACCTGCTGCCGAAAACCACATAACTCATTGTTTACCAAGGAGTTTTCCGTTTCGACTGCGTCGGAAGTGGGGCGAATTATAGAGAGTTACAATTCGCCGTCAATACCTAATTTCAGTTTTATTCGGATTTGAGCGTAATACGCGCAAATGCCTTCTTTCCAGCCTGGCAAACGTGGGTAGCACCCAACTCGTATATAAAGGTGCGGTCCACAACCTCACCATCTATACGCACACCACCAGAACCCAGAAGGTCGCGCGCAACGGCCGAGTTCTTAACCAGACCCGCCTTATTAAGGACAGCCGCGATCGGCATCGCCTCGGCAGCAGACAGCTCAATCTCCGGCAGATCATCCGGCAGCTCGCCATCCTTCATGCGATTACCCGCGGCACGGTGAGCATTGGCAGCAGCCTCTTCACCATGGAAACGCGCAACAATCTCTTCAGCCAGCTTGATCTTCACGTCACGAGGATTGGCACCTGCCTCTACATCAGCACGCAGCGCATTGATCTCATCCATCGAGCGGAAGCTCAACAACTCGAAGTAACGCCACATCAGCGCATCCGGAATGGAGACCAGCTTGCCGTACATCACACCCGGCGCTTCCTGGATGCCGACATAGTTGCCCAAGGACTTGGACATCTTCTTGACGCCATCCAACCCTTCGAGCAACGGCATGGTCAGAATACATTGAGCTTCCTGCCCATACGCACGCTGCAGTTCACGCCCCATCAACAGGTTGAATTTCTGGTCGGTGCCACCCAACTCAACGTCCGCACGCAAGGCTACCGAGTCATAGCCCTGAACCAGCGGATAGAGGAACTCATGAATAGCGATCGGCTGATTGGTGGAGTAGCGCTTGTCGAAGTCATCGCGCTCAAGCATCCGCGCAACAGTGTACTGAGAGGTCAGACGAATGAAGTCCGCCGGCCCCATCTGATCCATCCAGGTGGAGTTGAATGCCACTTCGGTCTTGGCCGGATCGAGAATCTTGAACACCTGGGTCTTGTAGGTCTCGGCATTGTCGAGCACCTGCTCACGCGTCAGCGGCGGGCGCGTCGCGCTCTTACCACTCGGATCACCGATCATTCCGGTGAAGTCACCGATAAGGAAGATGACCTGATGCCCCAGCTCCTGGAACTGGCGCAGCTTATTAATAAGCACGGTATGACCCAGGTGCAGATCCGGCGCGGTCGGATCAAAGCCAGCCTTAATACGCAGGGGCTGGCCACGCTTGAGCTTTTCGATCAGCTCAGCTTCAACCAACAGTTCTTCCGCACCACGTTTTATCAGCGCTAGCTGCTCTTCAACCGACTTCATAACAGACCCGCAAGGCTCAGATTCAAAAGGGAACCAACCATACAAGATCAGGGACTAATTACAAGTTTTGCCCTGCGAACGGACACCGTTCAGCAAGCCCAGCGTTCGCGAGCTTGCGCCACAGATGATTTGGTTATATTTTATACAGTTATTTCATCTTCATCATGTCATTCATCTTTTCCATTTCATCTTCAAAGTCAAATTACCTATGACCACTGAACCGTCTAAAGCGCCGCCGCTTTACCCGAAGACCCACCTGCTCGCCGCAAGTGGTATCGCCGCACTTCTCAGCCTGGCACTCCTGGTATTCCCTTCCAGTGACGTAGAAGCCAAACGAACATCCCTGAGCCTTGACCTGGAAAGCCCCGTTGAACAACTGACACAAGATCAAGACGCTTCCGACGCGCAACAAGCCACAAATGCACCGACCGAATCGCCGTTCGCCCAGATAGAAAGCAGCCCCGAAGATACCCAGCAAGCCGCCCAAGAGCCGCCTGCACCGGTCGTCGACGCTGCCAAGAACCCACAACACCGCGAAGTGATCGTGGCCAAGGGCGACACATTGTCGACCCTGTTCGAGAAAGTCGGCCTCCCCGCTGCCACCGTCAATGAAGTACTGGCCAGCGACAAGCAAGCCAAGCAATTCACCCAGCTCAAACACGGCCAGAAACTTGAGTTCGAACTGACGCCTGACGGCCAACTGCACAACCTGCATAGCAATGTCAGCGACCTTGAAAGCATCACCCTGACCAAAGGCGCCAAGGGCTTTGCCTTCAACCGCATCACCACCAAACCAGTGATGCGCTCCGCCTACGTACACGGCGTCATCAACAGCTCGCTGTCACAATCCGCAGCCCGCGCCGGTCTGTCCCACAGCATGACCATGGACATGGCCAGCGTGTTTGGCTACGACATCGACTTCGCTCAGGACATCCGGCAAGGCGACGAATTCGACGTGATCTACGAGCAGAAAGTCGCCAACGGCAAGGTCATCGGCACTGGCAATATCCTCTCGGCGCGTTTTACCAACCGCGGCAAAACCTACACCGCCGTGCGTTACACCAACAAACAAGGCAACAGCAGCTACTACACCGCCGACGGCAATAGCATGCGCAAGGCCTTCATCCGCACCCCAGTGGACTTCGCTCGTATTAGCTCGCGTTTCTCCATGGGTCGCAAGCATCCAATTCTGAACAAAATCCGCGCCCATAAAGGTGTGGACTATGCGGCCCCGCGTGGCACGCCAATCAAGGCTGCCGGCGACGGCAAGGTACTGCTGGCCGGTCGTCGCGGCGGTTACGGCAATACCGTGATCATCCAGCACGGCAACACCTACCGTACGCTATATGGCCACATGCAAGGTTTCGCCAAGGGCGTGCAAACTGGCGGTACCGTGAAGCAAGGCCAGGTGATCGGCTATATCGGCACTACCGGCCTGTCCACTGGCCCGCACTTGCACTATGAGTTCCAGGTCAATGGCGTCCACGTCGACCCACTGGGCCAGAAACTGCCGATGGCCGACCCGATCGCCAAGGCCGAGCGCGCCCGCTTCATGCAACAAAGCCAGCCGTTGATGGCGCGCATGGATCAAGAGCGCTCCACCCTGCTGGCTTCGGCGAAGCGTTAAGGTATGCCGCTCTACATAGGCGTGATGTCCGGGACCAGCCTCGACGGCCTGGACATTGCCTTGATCGAGCAAGACCCGGCGATCAAGTTGATCGCCACGCACTACATCCCAATGCCAGATACCCTGCGCGCCGAGCTGCTCGCTCTATGCGCCAGTGGGCCGGATGAAATTGCCCGCTCAGCCATCGCCCAGCAAAACTGGGTGAACCTCGCCGCACAAGGCATTCACGCTCTACTCGACCAGCAAAACCTCAAGCCGCAGGACATTCGTGCGGTTGGTAGCCATGGCCAGACCATCCGTCATGAGCCCGCCCGAGGCTTTACCGTACAAATCGGTAATCCGGCCTTGCTCAGCGAGCTGACAAACATCACCGTGGTCAGCGATTTCCGCAGCCGCGATGTGGCCGCCGGTGGCCAGGGCGCCCCGCTGGTGCCCGCCTTCCACGAAGCGTTGTTTGGCGAGCGCACTGGTAACCGTGCCGTATTGAATGTCGGAGGTTTCAGCAACCTCAGCCTTATCGAGACCGCTAAGCCTGTAGCCGGCTTCGACTGCGGCCCGGGCAACGTCCTACTGGATGCGTGGATTCACCAACAACGCGGCGAACACTTTGATCGCGATGGTCAGTGGGCAGCCAGCGGCAAGGTCGAGCCTCAGTTGCTCAATGCCCTGCTCAGCGACCCCTTCTTCGTGACCAAAGGCCCCAAGAGCACTGGGCGCGAAGTGTTCAACCTGGAATGGCTGCGCCAACACCTTGCCCGCTTGCCTGCATTTGAGCCTCAGAATGTGCAGGCAACGCTGCTTGAGCTGACCGCCCTGACGATCGTTGAGTCCCTACAGTCGGCCCAATCCCAGACAGAAACATTGCTGGTATGTGGCGGCGGCGCTCACAACGCCACGCTGATGAACCGCCTGGCCACCCTGCTTCCGTCAACTCACGTCAGCAGCACCGCTACCTACGGGGTGGATCCCGACTGGGTCGAAGCCATGGCCTTCGCCTGGCTGGCCCACTGCTGCCTCGAAGGCATTGCCGCCAACCGCCCGAGCGTCACCGGCGCACGCGGGCTTCGGGTACTGGGCGCGATCTACCCCGCCTAAAATATCCGGACAGCAAAACGCCGCTTGGCCTATCACAGCCAAGCGGCGTTTTTGTATACGCTACAGATTAGATCGAGAACGAAGACCCGCAACCACAGGTCGTGGTGGCATTAGGGTTCTTGATCACGAAACGCGAACCCTCCAGCCCTTCCTGGTAATCCACCTCGGCACCTGCCAGGTATTGGAAGCTCATCGGATCCACGACCAGGCTCACGCCCTCGCGCTCAACGATGGTGTCATCATCGGCCACATCTTCATCGAAGGTAAAACCGTACTGAAACCCTGAACAACCGCCGCCCGTAACGAATACGCGCAGCTTCAAGCGATCATTACCCTCTTCATCGACCAGGCTCTTCACCTTGTGCGCAGCACCGTGGGTGAATTGCAAAGCCGTGGGGGTGAAGGATTCAACGCTCATGCTGATAATCTCCCGGCGTACCGCCGCCATATGCGTAATGGCGGCATTATCCGCTTCTCCTAGAAAAGCGGTCAACTATTGTTACGGTATATCAATCTGCGCTGCTGCCATTAAAAACACAAAAGGCCCGATCAACGGGCCTTTTGCTTAACAGCCAGGTAGCCTTAAGGCAGCATGCCCGCGTGGGACAAGCCGAGCTTCTCATCCAGGCCAAACAGGATGTTCATGTTCTGCACTGCTTGGCCAGACGCGCCCTTGACCAAGTTATCAATCACCGACAACACCACGACCAAGTCGCCATCCTGAGGACGGTGTACGGCAATCCGGCACACGTTGGCACCACGTACGCTGCGGGTTTCCGGGTGGCTGCCAGCTGGCATCACATCGACGAACGGTTCGTTGGCATAACGTTTTTCGAACAGCGCCTGCAGGTCTACCGAACGGTCAACCACAGTGGCATACAGTGTGGAGTGAATGCCGCGAATCATCGGCGTCAGATGAGGCACGAAGGTCAGGCCCACATCTTTACCCGCCGCACGACGCAAGCCTTGGCGGATTTCCGGCAAGTGACGGTGACCTTTCACCGCATAGGCCTTCATGCTTTCCGACGTCTCGGAGTACAGCGAACCAACCGCCGCCCCACGACCGGCACCACTGACACCTGACTTGCAGTCAGCAATCAAACGCGAAGCGTCCGCCAACCCGGCTTCCAGCAAAGGCAGGAAACCCAATTGAGTAGCAGTCGGGTAGCAACCCGGCACCGCGATCAGGCGCGCTTGCTTGATCTGCTCACGATTGACTTCCGGCAGGCCGTACACCGCCTCTTCCAACAGCTCCGGCGCACCGTGAGGCTGACCGTACCACCTGGCCCACTCGTCAGCGTCCTGCAGACGGAAATCCGCCGACAAATCGATCACCTTGGTACCCGCCGCCAGCAGTTCACCGGCCAATGCGTGGGCAACACCGTGCGGGGTAGCGAAGAACACCACGTCGCAGGCGCCCAGGGTCTTGATGTCCGGAACGCTGAACGCCAGGCCGTCGTAGTGGCCTCGCAGGTTCGGGTACATATCGGCCACGGCCAGCCCGGCCTCGGATCGGGAAGTGATGACCACCACCTCAGCTTGCGGATGCTGTGCCAACAGACGCAGCAATTCGACACCGGTGTAACCCGTGCCGCCGACGATACCGACCTTGACCATAAACCTGCCCTCAACGAACCCACTGGAAAGCCGTCGATAATAGGGGCCGTATCGTCCTGCGACAACCGTCAACGTGACGTACGGGCGCATGAGCCACTACTATCTCGGCTACCGTGAACCTGGGAATAACTAAAAATGCTTTATCTATGGGTCAAAGCCTTTCATATCGTCAGCATTGTCTGCTGGTTTGCCGGGCTGTTTTACCTGCCCCGCCTGTTCGTTTACCACGCGCAGAGCGACGACACTGTCAGTAAAGAACGTTTCAGCGTCATGGAGCGCAAGCTGTACCGCGGCATCATGGGGCCGGCAATGGTTGCCGCGCTGATCTTCGGCGGTTGGCTGATCTACCTGAACCCGAGCATCTTTCACTCGGGCGGTTGGATTCACGCCAAGCTGACGCTGGTCGTACTGCTTATTGGCTACCACCACATGTGCGGCGCACAGGTAAAACGTTTTGCGCGTGGCGAAAACACCCGCAGCCATGTCTTTTATCGCTGGTTCAATGAAGTGCCCGTTCTGATATTGCTGGCTATCGTAATTTTGGTCGTGGTCAAACCGTTCTAACTTCAATTACTCGGGGTACCTCCAATGTCATTGCCCGCTCTGCTTGAACAACGCCTGCGCCTGCCCGTCGTGGCGGCGCCGATGTTCCTGATTTCCAACCCGCAACTGGTCCTGGCGTGCTGCCGCAATGGGGTGGTCGGGAGTTTCCCGGCGCTCAACCAACGTGAAAGCAGTGGGTTCAAGGCCTGGCTGGAGGAAATCGAAGCGGGCCTGGCCCAGTTGGACAATCCCGCGCCTTACGCCGTCAACCTGATCGTGCACAACAGCAACCCAAGGCTCGAGGCGGATCTGGCGATCTGCGTCGAGCACAAAGTGCCGATCGTCATCACCAGCCTGGGCGCCGTGAAGGAGTTGGTAGACGCCGTACACAGCTACGGTGGTCTGGTATTCCATGACGTCACCACCCGACGTCATGCCGAGAAGGCTGCCGAAGCCGGCGTAGATGGCCTGATTGCCGTAGCGGCCGGTGCTGGCGGCCATGCCGGCACTTGGAGCCCTTTCTCGCTGATTGCCGAGATTCGCCAGTTCTTCGACAAGACCCTGCTGCTGGCCGGCTGCCTCAACCACGGGCACGAGATTCTCGCCGCCCAGTTGCTCGGTGCAGACCTGGCCTACTTCGGCACACGTTTTATCGGCACCACCGAAAGTCACGCCCCGGATGCTTATAAAGAGATGCTGCTCACATCGCGCGCGGCCGACATCGTGCACACTCCCGCTGTCTCCGGCGTGCCCGCCAGCTTTATGCGCCAGAGCCTGGAAAACGCCGGTTTCGACCTCGCCGCCTTGCAAGGCAAAGGCGAAGTCAACTTCGGTTCCAAGCTCAAGCCGTTGAGCGACGAGGCCAAGGCATGGAAGACTGTATGGTCCGCCGGCCAAGGTGTCGGTGAGATTGATGATTTGCCCAGCGTCGATGAACTGGTTGCCCGTCTGGATGCCGAATACCGCAAGGCCCGTGAACAGGCAGCTCAATTGCGCTGGCCGCGCTGACCCACCGCATGGCCTGCTGCTTGAGCCGGCCTGCACTACCTCCCTGAATCAAGTGACAAGGAAGCCCGCATGAGCGACAACCGTTTCAAGATTGTGTTTGATGGAGCCCTGCTCCCGGGTGTCGAAAGCACCACGGCCAAGCTGAACCTGGCCGAGCTGTTCAAGAGTGACGTCGAAGCCATCGAGAAGCTCTTCACCGGTCGCCCTGTCGCACTCAAACGTGACCTGTCGCGCCCGGATGCGGAAACCTACCTCACCGCACTGAAAAACGCCGGTGTCGATGCGCGCATTGAGCCCGAACAGCCTGTGGCCTTCAGCCTGGCTGAAACTCACGAGACAGACTCTGGCAGTTTCTCGCGCCCTGCGGCCTCACCGTATGCACCACCGCGCTCCGCCGTGGGTGATGACCTGCCGGAGTACGCCACCCTCAAGGTGTTCACTATCCACGGACGCATCGGTCGTCTGCGTTATCTCGCCTGGACCCTGGTGTTGACCCTGGCACTATTGGTTGCCGGCGGCATCATCAGCACCGTCAGCTTTGCCGTTGCCACCGCTTCGCCGACTGCTGGCACCATCCTCGGCGTATTGCTGGGCCTCGCATTGTTTGTTGCGCTGGTCTGGGTCAGTGTACAAATCGGTGTGCAGCGCCTGCACGACCTGGGTTGGTCGGGCTGGTTGTACTTCCTCAACCTGGTTCCGCTGGTGAACAGCGTCTTCCCGATCCTGCTGCTGGTATTGCCAGGTAATGCAGGCGCCAACCAGTACGGCGCGCCACCACCACGCAACTCCACGGCGGTAAAAGTCCTGGCCACCCTGTGGCTGGCGTTTATCCCGGTCATGCTTGCCATCGTGGTGACCCTGGGCATGAACGGTTACCTGAACCAGCTCGAAGCCAACATGGACAGCAGCTACGAAAGCAGCTCCATCACCTCCGATGAAGATGCCGACCAAGCCGCGACCGTCGAAGAAGACGAAGCACAGAGTGCTGACGAAGCGGGCGAACCTGTAGACTCTCCAGAACAGTGAAGAAACGCCCCCGGCCTGTGATGCCTTTGTCACAGGCGCGGCGGCGTTGCGATGGAGAAAGGCATGACCCGTTACGCTCTGATCACCGGCGCCTCCAGCGGCATTGGCCTGGCCATGGCCGAAGCCTTGGCCCGTCGCGGCCGCAGCTTGATTCTGGTGGCCCGCCAGCGTGATCAGTTGGAAAGCATTGCAATCGAATTGACCCAACGGTTTGGTGTCGAGGTGCTGTTCCGAGCCTGCGACCTGGGCGAGCCGTTGCGCTTGTCCGGGTTCCTGCTGGAGCTTGAAGAAGGCGAGCGGCAGATCGACCTGCTGGTGAACTGCGCCGGCATCGGCACCAGCGGGCCATTCCTGGCCCAGGACTGGATGACCGAACAAGACCTCATGGAGGTCAACATCCTCGCCCTGACCCGTATGTGCCACGCGCTCGGTAACACCATGGCGCTGCACGGCGGCGGGCAGATTCTCAATGTGGCGTCCATCGCGGCGTTCCAGCCCGGCCCGTGGATGAGCACTTATTACGCCAGCAAGGCCTATGTACTGCATTTCTCCGAAGGCCTGCGCGAAGAACTGAAAACCTGCGGCATCAAGGTTTCGGTGCTCTGCCCCGGCCCGACACGCACCGCGTTCTTCGGCACCGCGCAGATGGACACCGCCAAGCTCGACCGCAGCCAACAGCTGATGAGCCCCGAGGAAGTGGCGCTCTATACCGTGCGGGCCCTGGAAAAGAACAAAGCCATCATCATCCCCGGCCGTCGCAACCGCTGGATTGCCTTCAGCCCGCGTTTCAGCCCACGCTGGCTGACCCGCAAGATTGCCGGCGCCATCAACAAGGCCTATTGCCCACGTTGATTGGCTGAGTACACTCACCTTGCACATTCATAATGGAGAAACAGCTGTGGATACTCTGTTCACCAAGATCATCAACAGAGAAATACCCGCGGATATCATCTACGAAGATGATCAAGTCCTGGCGTTCAAGGACATCCATCCGGCGGCACCTGTGCATTTCCTGGTCATTCCCAAGAAACACATCCCCACGCTCAATGACCTGACTGAAGAAGATAAAGCCCTGGCCGGTCATATCCTGTTCACCGCCCAGCGCCTGGCTGTAGAACAAGGGTGTGAAGAAGGTTTCCGGGTGGTGATGAACTGCAACCCGAAAGGCGGGCAGACCGTTTATCACATCCATATGCATGTGCTGGGTCAGCGCCAGATGAACTGGCCGCCGGGCTGATCAGTCTTTCAGCAAAGGTCGCAGCCCAGGCTGCGACCCCATGCCCTTGATGCAGCGCAAACGCTTCCCCCTCTCTTGCGGTAAACTGGCCGCCGAGATTCTTCCCGGAGGTCAGCATGACTACCCAACGTCACTACTCGCCGATTGACCGTCTGTTGCTGCAAGCCGATATGGCCATGCGCACGCTGCTGCCGTTCAGCGGCCAGCCGTATCGCCCTTCGCCCGCGATCGTGCAGCCCGACGCGCAGATGAGCGAGACCGAGACCCGCCACGTTGCCGGCCTGATGCGTATCAATCATACCGGCGAAGTCTGCGCCCAGGCGCTGTACCAGGGCCAGGCCCTGACCGCCAAGCTGCCGCAGGTCCGTGCCGCCATGGAACATGCCGCCGAGGAAGAAATCGACCACCTGGCCTGGTGCGAGCAACGCATTCGCCAATTGGGCAGTCACCCGAGTGTGCTGAACCCTTTGTTTTACGGCTTGTCGTTCGGGATTGGCGCCGCTGCCGGCCTGATCAGCGACAAAGTCAGCCTGGGTTTTGTCGCCGCGACTGAGCACCAAGTGTGCAAACACCTGGATGAGCATCTGGAACAACTGCCAGCCGAGGACGAAAAGTCCCGGGCGATTCTTGAGCAGATGCGTATCGATGAAGAACACCACGCGGAAAGCGCGCTGGATGCGGGCGGTTTCCGGTTTCCGGCGCCGGTGCGGTTCGGCATGAGTCTCTTGGCCAAAGTCATGACCAAAAGCACCTATAGAATTTGAATGTATCAAACCGAAAAAAGGGCGCTATCACAGCGCCCTTTCTTTTTGCCCGCCGATTGAGTGATCAACCCAACTCGATGATTTCGTAATCATGGGTGATGGCCACACCAGCCGCGCCGAGCATGATCGATGCCGAACAATACTTCTCGGCCGAAAGCTCGATAGCACGCTTGACCTGGGCTTCTTTCAGCGCCCGGCCCTTCACCACGAAATGCATATGGATTTTGGTGAATACCTTGGGGTCTTCGGTCGCGCGCTCGGCTTCCAGAAAGGCTTCGCAGCTTTCCACGGCCTGGCGGGATTTCTTCAGGATGCTGACCACGTCGAAATTGCTGCAACCGCCTACGCCCAGCAGGAGCATTTCCATCGGGCGTACGCCCAGGTTACGGCCACCGGCTTCCGGCGGGCCATCCATGACCACCACATGGCCACTGCCCGACTCACCGAGGAACATGGCTTCGCCCGCCCATTGGATGCGTGCCTTCATCGCCCAGACTCCACTGCTAAAAAAGGGTCGCCAGCTTAGCACAGGGCCCGCCTGCGTCAGCGTTTGCAACAAAAGCGATCAATAGCAGGCTTTGCGCGGAAAATTGGCTAATCGAGTCAGAATGTGTCTGTTAAGCTGACGCCAAATCGATGGCGTAATGCCACCCTTTATACAGCGCGTATCAGTGCCGATACCCGATGAATACAACAACTCAAACTATTTAGCGCAGTCTTTTCGGGATACAACCATGGTTGCCCTTACTCCCATACCCAAAATCAAGAATCTCGACAAACTGTTGATGCATTGCCAGCGCCGCCGCTACCCGGCCAAGCACAACATCATCTGCGCCGGCGAACGCTCCGAAACGCTGTTCTTCATTATCAAAGGCTCGGTCACCATCCTGATCGAGGATGAAGACGGCCGCGAAATGATCATCGCCTACCTGAACACCGGGGATTTTTTTGGGGAGTTGGGGCTGTTCGAACAAGCCGGCAAGGAACAGGAACGCAGCGCCTGGGTGCGCGCCAAGGTCGAATGCGACGTGGCCGAGATCAGCTACGCCAAGTTCCGCGAACTGGCCCAATACGATCCCGACATTCTTTACGCACTGAGCGGCCAGATTGCCCAGCGTCTGCGCGACACCACGCGCAAGGTCGGCGACCTGGCCTTCTTTGACGTCACCGGCCGAGTCGCGCGCTGCCTGCTGGACCTGTGCAAGCAACCCGACGCCATGACGCACCCCGACGGCATGCAGATCAAGGTCACGCGCCAGGAAATCGGGCGGATTGTCGGCTGTTCACGGGAGATGGTCGGTCGGGTACTCAAGGACCTGGAAGAACGCAACCTGGTACACGTCAAAGGCAAGACGATGGTGGTGTTCGGTACCCGCTAGACCGGCAGGAAGCTGGCCAGCATTTGACGGTACAGGGCGTCCAGCCGGCTGAGCGCATTCGGTGCCGGGAAGACTTCGTGCAGGGCAATATGGCTGTCGGCACGCACCCGCTGGTCGAGGCCGCAAGCTTCATTGAAGCGATTGACCGCCGAGATCAGTTCTTCGCGATCGTTCTCCAGCAACAGCGCACCGTGCACCAAGCCCACCGGGCGGCCATCACTTTGCCGCCAGCGCTGGGCCGTGCCGACCATTTTGCGACCATTGAGGTTAACGTTGTAGCGACCGTCGCAAAACGCACCGTCGATTTCACCAACGGACGCATCGCCTCCCAACTCGATCAGCAAGTCGCAGATCGGTTGGCATAAACGCAAATAACCGATTTCGATACGGTTCTGATCGCCTTCACTGCGCGGCGGAGCATAGACCAGGGCGATGTTGACCGTCGCATTCGACTGCGGCACCGGTTCTCCACCGGTTTCACGCAACAATACCGGCCAACCGGCATCCGCGGAAACCCGGCTGGCGGTCTCAAATGCCGGCAAGCGGCTCAAACGACGTGGCATGACCAAGGCTTGGTCGCTGGGTTGCCAGAACAGCAAGCCGAACTCTTGTTCGCCAGCGCAAACAGCCGCCAACAAGGCTTGCTCGGCGGCAAGACCGGCTTCAACAGTCATCGCTTGCGGCTTAACCATCAACACCTACCTCTCTGAATGAACACCGCTCCCACATTTAGACTGCATTCCAAATGATGGCCGCGTTTCAAATCAATCCAGTGTCGAACCGCTGACCGCCACACCACGCTCCGGGAAGAACAGGCGCTGCAACTCAGCTCCCGGGTTCTCGGCACGCATGAAGGTCTCGCCCACCAGGAACGAATACACGCCACTGATCTCCATCAGCTCCACATCGGCACGGTTGACGATGCCACTCTCGGTAATCACCAAACGGTCGCGCGGAATGCGCGGCAGCAGGTCGAGGGTGTTCTCCAGGCTGACTTCAAAGGTGTGCAGGTTACGGTTGTTGACCCCCACCAGCGGTGTGTCGAGGGTTTTCAGGGCGCGCTCCAGTTCGTCACCGTCGTGCACTTCCACCAGCACATCCAGCCCAACGCTTTTGGCCACGGCCGCCAGCTCGGCCATCTTCACGTCATCCAGGGCGGAGACGATCAACAGCACACAGTCGGCGCCCAGGGCACGAGCTTCGACAATCTGATACGGGTCGACCATGAAATCCTTGCGGATCACCGGCAACTTGCACGCGGCGCGGGCGTGCTGCAGGAACAGGTCGGAACCCTGGAAGTAGTCGATATCGGTCAGTACGGACAGGCAGGTCGCCCCGCCCTTCTCGTAGCTCTTGGCGATCTCTTCAGGAATGAAGATCTCACGAATCACGCCCTTGCTCGGCGAAGCTTTCTTGATTTCAGCAATGACGGCGGGCTGCTTGAGCTTGGCCTGGGCGATCAGCGCATTGGCAAAGCCACGCGGCGCATCGGCGATCTTCGCCTGGGCTTCCAGCTCGGCCAGGCTCACGCGGGCACGGCGCTCAGCCACTTCTTCAGCCTTGCGGGCCAGGATCTTTTCCAGAACGGTCGGCACACTCATCCTTCATTCTCCATCTTGAATACCGCGGTGAATGCTCCCAGCTCTTCGAGCTTCTCGCGAGCCAGACCGGTGTGCAGCGCATCGTGGGCCAAGGCAACACCTTCTTTAAGACTGTAGGCGTGGTCCGCCGCATACAGCGCAGCACCCGCATTCAACACTATCATCTCGGCAGCTTTTTGACCGTTCTCGGTCTTGCGACGCCCCAGGGCATCGCGAATCAACTCCAGGGAGGCCGCCGGGCTTTCCACCGCCAGGCCGTGCAGGCTCTGGCTCTTCATGCCCAGGTCTTCCGGCTCGACCCAATACTCGGTGACCTGGTCATTTTTCAGCTCTGCCACGAAAGTCGGTGCCGCCAGGCTGAATTCGTCCAGGCCGTCCTTGGAATGCACCACCAACACATGCTTGCTGCCCAGGCGTTGCAGTACTTCGGCCAATGGCCGGCACAGCGCCTGGCTGAACACACCCACCACCTGGTGTTTCACACCGGCCGGATTCGTAAGCGGGCCGAGCATGTTGAACAAGGTGCGCAGGCCGAGGTCCTTGCGCGGGCCAGCGGCGTGCTTCATCGCACCATGATGGGATTGGGCAAACATGAAGCCGATGCCGACGCTGTCGATGCAACGCGCCACTTGTACCGGCGTCAGGTTCAGGTAGATCCCGGCCGCCTCCAGCAGGTCGGCGCTGCCGCTCTTGCCGGACACTGCGCGGTTACCGTGCTTGGCCACGGTGCAACCCGCCGCCGCGACCACAAACGAAGAAGCCGTCGACACGTTGAAGATGTTCGCACCATCACCGCCAGTACCGACCACATCGACCACGCCGTCGAGGGTCTTGAGCTCGACCTTGTCCGCCAACTCGCGCATCACCGATACGGCGCCGACAATCTCGTCGATGCTTTCGCTCTTCATGCGCATAGCCATCATGAACGCGCCAATCTGCGCGTCGGTGCATTGACCGGTCATGATTTCGCGCATCACATCGCTCATTTCAGCGGTGCTCAGGTCCAGGTGGCCGACGATACGGCTCAGGGCAGTCTTGATATCCATGGAAAGTCCTTAGCGCGTGCCGCCGCTCTGCTTGAGAAAGTTGGCGAACAGCTCGTAGCCCTGCTCGGTCAGGATCGATTCAGGGTGGAATTGCACCCCTTCGACATTCAGTGTCTTGTGGCGCAGGCCCATGATTTCATCGACCGAGCCGTCTTCAAGTTGGGTCCAGGCGGTCAGCTCCAGGCATTCCGGCAGGGTTTCGCGCTTGACCACCAACGAGTGGTAGCGGGTCACCGTCACCGGCAAGTTGAGGCCATGAAACACGCCTGCATCTTTATGGAACACCGGGCTGGTCTTGCCGTGCATCACCTGTCGCGCGCGCACCACGTCACCGCCAAAGGCCTGGCCGATGGACTGATGGCCCAGGCACACGCCCAGAATCGGCAATTTGCCGGCGAAATACTGGATCGCCTCCAGGGAGATGCCCGCCTCGGTCGGCGTGCACGGGCCTGGCGAAACCACGATGCGCTCCGGGTTCAGGGCAACGATCTCGGCCACGGTCATTTCGTCGTTGCGCACCACCTTGACTTCGGCACCCAGCTCGCCCAGATATTGCACAACGTTGTAGGTAAAGGAATCGTAGTTATCAATCATCAGCAACATGGGGAAACCTCAGGAATTGGGGGTCTGTTCAGCCAGCGCAACGGCGCGGAACATCGCGCGGCGCTTGTTCAAGGTTTCTTCCCATTCGAGGGCCGGCACCGAGTCGGCGACGATCCCGCCACCGGCCTGCACGTGCAGCTCCCCGTCCTTGATCACGGCCGTGCGGATCGCAATGGCCGTGTCCATGTTGCCGTTCCAGGCGAAATAACCCACGGCGCCGCCATACACACCGCGCTTGACCGGCTCCAGTTCGTCGATGATTTCCATCGCGCGGATCTTCGGCGCACCCGACAAGGTGCCCGCCGGCAGAATCGCGCGCAGCGCGTCCATCGCCGTCAGGCCGGCTTTCAGCTCGCCGGTGACGTTGGACACAATGTGCATCACATTCGAATAACGCTCGATGACCATCTTCTCGGTGAGCTTCACCGAACCGATTTCCGAGACACGCCCGGTGTCGTTGCGGCCCAGGTCGATGAGCATCAGGTGCTCGGCGATTTCCTTGTCGTCGCTCAACAGGTCTTCTTCGAGCGCCAGGTCGGCCTCTTCGGTCGCACCGCGTGGGCGGGTGCCTGCAATCGGGCGCACGGTGATCAGGTTGTCTTCGACACGCACCAGCACTTCCGGCGAACTGCCCACCACGTGGAAGTCGCCAAAGTTGAAGAAGTACATGTACGGCGTGGGGTTGAAGCAACGCAGCGCGCGGTACAGATCGATCGGCGCGGCCTTGAAATCGATGGACATACGCTGCGACGGCACCACCTGCATGCAGTCACCCGCGAGGATGTATTCCTTGATGGTATCGACGGCGCGCTCGTAGTCATCCTGGGTAAAGCTTGAACGAAAGATCGGATCGGCCGCCGGCGGACGGCTGAGGTCCAGGCCGCGACGCGGGGTGATCGGCTGGCGCAGTTTTTCCAACAGGGCTTCGAGGCTGGCGCGGCCTTGCTCGAACGCGTCCTCCTGGGATGGATCGGCGAGTACGATCGCGTGCATCTTGCCGGCAAGGTTATCGAACACCACCACGGCATCGGAAACCATCAGCAGAATGTCCGGCACGCCCAGCGGATCCGGGTTCGGGCATTTGCCCAAGCGTTTTTCCACATAACGCACGCAGTCATAACCGAAGTAACCCACCAGGCCGCCATTGAAACGCGGCAGGCCAGCAATGGTCGGCACGTTGTAGCGCGCCTTGAACGCTTCGACGAACGCCAGCGGATCTTCTACGTCGTGACTTTCGATCTCGACGCCATCATGGGTAATGCTCACATGATGGTCGTGTACCCGCAGCACCGTACGGCACGGCAGGCCGATGATCGAGTAACGCCCCCACTTCTCCCCGCCCTGTACGGACTCGAGCAGGTAGGAGTTAGGCTCGTCGGCCAGTTTCAGATAGATCGACAGCGGCGTGTCGAAGTCGGCCAGGGTTTCGCAGGCCAGGGGGATGCGGTTATAGCCGGCAGCGGCCAAACGCAGGAATTCTTCGCGGGTCATGATATGCCTCGTGGCTTGAGGGTCTAACAGTCAGGTATGCAAACGCGCCGCAGAGTGCGGCCAGGATCAGTCAGGCGCGCCAACGCCAGCGGGCCAGGGCCTTGATGACTTTCATCCAGAGTTTGCGAGTGACCACCACGATGGAATTTCCAGAAGGGGACGGATCGGTATCGGGCAACGTTATCTCAGCGCCAGCTCCCAAGCAACCGGGGATTAACAGGCGCAGGTCATCAATCACCAGTGAAGGCGACTCTTCGGCGATCGGCCGACCATGGTTATAGCCGTAGCTGAGGGCCACGCACTGCACGCCCGCGGCCTTTGCCGCCAGCACATCACTGCGTGAATCGCCGACAAACAACGACTGCGAGGCCGGGATATTGGCCATTTTCATCACGAAAAACAGCGCCGCCGGGTCGGGTTTTTTCTGCGGCAAGGTATCGCCACCGATGATCCAGCGGAAATACCGGCCGATTTTCATCTGGTCCAACAATGGCGCGACGAAGCGCTCCGGCTTGTTGGTGATCAGGGCCATTTCCACGCCCTGCTTGCTCAGCCACTTGAGGGTGTCGCGCACGCCGGGGTAGACCACGGTCAGTTCATGGCCGTCTTCATAGGCGGCGTTGAACAATTCCAGGGCGTGCTCGGCCTCGACTTCATCGACACCTTCAGCATCGATGTTGTTGGCCAAGGCCCGGCGCACCAGCATCTGCACGCCGTTGCCGACCCATTCGCGCACCGACTCGATCCCGGCCGGCTTGCGCCCCAGCTTGAGCAGCATTTCGTCCACCGCCGCCGCCAGGTCGGGCACCGAGTCGATCAAGGTGCCGTCCAGATCGAACATCACAAGCCGTGGCAATTTGCCGGGGAACAGCTGCTCAAAGCCGCTCATGGACGCGCCAGCGCCAGCTCGGCACGCATCTTGTCGATGACTTCCTGGTAGTCCGGCGCGTTGAAGATCGCCGAGCCGGCCACAAAGGTGTCGGCGCCAGCGGCGGCGATTTCACGGATATTGTTGACGTTGACCCCGCCGTCGATTTCCAGGCGGATGTCACGGCCCGAAGCATCGATCAGCGCACGGGCTTCACGCAGCTTGTTCAGCGTACCCGGGATGAACTTCTGGCCGCCGAAGCCCGGGTTGACGCTCATCAGCAGGATCATGTCGACCTTGTCCATCACGTACTCAAGCACGCTCAACGGAGTGGCCGGGTTGAACACCAGGCCCGCCTTGCAACCACCTTCGTGGATCAGTTGCAGGGTGCGATCGACGTGCAGCGAGGCTTCCGGGTGGAAGGTGATGTAGGTGGCGCCGGCGTCGACGAAGTCGCCGATGATGCGATCCACCGGACTGACCATCAGGTGTGCATCGATCGGCGCAGTGATGCCGTACTTGCGCAGCGCGGCGCAGACCATCGGGCCGATGGTCAGGTTGGGTACGTAGTGGTTGTCCATGACGTCGAAGTGCACGAAGTCGGCACCGGCGGCCAATACCTTGTCCACTTCCTCACCCAGGCGGGCAAAGTCGGCGGAGAGAATCGATGGAGCAATGACGAAGGGCTGCATGACGCACCTTTTTTGAGCTAAATCACGATGGCGCGCATTGTATACCTCATGCTTTGCCGCGCGCACCGTGACCTAACTCAACGGTTAGTAAGCGGCCCGGTAGATTTTCTCGATATCGGCCGCGCTGAGCTTACGCGGATTGTTGCGCATCAAGCGCTCAATACCCGCCGCTTCTACAGCCATGGCTGGGATCGCGTCCTCGGGTACCCCAAAACTGCGCAACCCCGCCGGGATCTCTACTGCGGCACACAGTCGCGTCATCGCCTCAACGGCCTGGTCGGCGGCATCGTTGACGCTCAAGCAGGTGATATTCACGCCCATCGCCTGCGCAATCTCCTGCATGCGCTCCACGCAGGCCAGCTTGTTCCAGTGCATCACATAGGGCAGCAGCAGCGCATTGCTCACGCCATGGGCGATATTGAACCGCCCGCCCAATGGATAAGCCAACGCGTGCACCGCGCCGACGCCCGCATTCCCGAACGCCATGCCGGCCATCAGGCTGGCGGTGGCCATGTCGTCGCGGGCCTGCAGGTTGGCCGGGTTGGCGTAGGCCTTGGGCAATGCACTGGCGATCAGCTTGATGGCGCCGATGGCCAAGGCGTCGGTGATCGGCGAGGCGTTCAGCGACAAGTAGGACTCGATGGCGTGCACCAGCGCATCGACACCACTGGCGGCGGTAACACTGCGCGGGCAGGTCAGGGTCATCTGCGGGCTGATCAGCGCCACATCCGGCAGCAGGTAATCGCTGACGATGCCTTTTTTCAGCTGCGCGACCTTGTCGGAGAGGATCGCCACATTGGTCACCTCCGAACCGGTGCCGGCGGTGGTGGGGATAGCGATCAGCGGCGGGCCCTTGCGTGGCACCTGGTCGACGCCGAACAAGTCGGCCAGCGCGCCGTGGTAGCCGGCATACGCCGCAACACTTTTGGCGATATCGATGGCACTGCCCCCGCCCACGCCGATCAGGCCGTCGTGCCCGCCCTCGCGGTAAACGCGCATGCAGTCTTCGACAATGGCGATTTCCGGGTCGGGTAACACCCGGTCGAAAATCTCGTAGGTGCGCTCGCCCAGATGTTCGAGTGCCAGCGCCACGGTGCCGGACTTGACCAGCGCGGCGTCGGTGACAATCAGCGGGTTGTCCACATCCAGGCGGGTCAGTTCAAAGGCCAGTTGTTCGATGGCGCCAGCGCCGGTCAGCAGTTTGTGGGCGATCTTGAATGAGGAAGTACTCATGTGCGCGGCCTCTTATTCGGAAATGGGCTGGCACAAGAGTAGCTCGGGAATTGGCGTTGTCAGCCATTCATGGTTTGAATGGTCGCGTGTCAGACCTGGGCGGTGCGCAGCTTTTCGCTACGGCCACGCAGCCATTCCAGGGTCAGCAACAGCAGCACCGAGAACGCAATCAGCAGGGTTGCCGCCGCCGCAATCGTCGGGCTGAGGTTTTCGCGGATGCCGCTGAACATCTGGCGTGGCAGGGTCGCTTGCTCGGGGCCGGCGAGAAACAGCGTTACTACCACTTCATCAAACGAAGTGGAGAAAGCAAACAGCGCCCCGGAAATCACCCCCGGCGCGATCAACGGCAAGGTCACCCGGCGGAATGCAGTCAATGGCGAGGCGCCGAGACTGGCCGCCGCCCGCACCAGGTTATGGTTGAACCCCTGCAACGTCGCCGAGACGGTGATGATCACAAACGGCACACCCAGCACCGCATGCACAACGATCAGCGAGAAGAAACTGTTGCCCAGGCCCAACGGCGCAAAGAACAGGTAGCTGGCCACGCCGATGATCACCACCGGCACCACCATGGGTGAAATCACCAGCGCCATGACCAACGCCTTGCCGGGGAAGTTGCCGCGGGTCAGGCCGATCGCCGCCAAGGTGCCGAATACCATCGCCAGCACCGTGGCAGCAGGGGCAACGATGATGCTGTTCTTCAGCGCCCGCATCCACTCGGCGGAGGCGAAGAAGTCCTGATACCAATGCAGCGAAAAGCCTTGCAGCGGGTACACCAGGAAACTGCCGCTGTTGAACGACAGCGGGATGATCACCAGCACCGGCAGAATCAAAAACAACAGGATCAAGCCGCAGAGGATCCGCAAGCTGTAGAACCACACCCGCTCAACGGGCGACATATAAGGGCTCAGCATCACAAGGTCTCCTCAGCTCAGGCGCAAGCGGCTGGCGCCTACCAGGCGGTTATAGATCAGGTACAGCAACACGGTGGCCAGCAGCAACAGGCCGCCCAGTGCCGTGGCCATGCCCCAGTTGATGCTGGTGTTGGTGTAGAACGCCACGAAGTAGCTGACCATCTGGTCGTTCGGACTGCCCAGCAGCGCCGGGGTGATGTAGTAACCAATCGCCAGGATGAACACCAGCAGGCAACCGGCGCCGACACCGGCGTAGGTCTGCGGGAAGTACACGCGCCAGAAGCTGGTGAATGGGTGGCAGCCCAGGGAAATCGCCGCGCGCATGTAGGTGGGCGAAATGCCCTTCATCACGCTGTAGATCGGCAGGATCATGAACGGCAGCAAGATGTGCACCATGGAGATGTAGACGCCGGTCCGATTGAACACCAGCTCCAGCGGCTTATCGATCAGGCCCATGCCCAACAGTGCACTGTTGATCAGGCCACCGGACTGCAGCAACACGATCCACGCGGCGACTCGCACCAGGATCGAGGTCCAGAACGGCAGCAACACCAGGATCATCAGCAGGTTGCTTTTGCGTGCCGGCAGATTGGCCAGTAGGTAGGCCAGCGGATAGGCCAACAGCAGGCAGACCGCAGTGATCACCAGGCCCATCCAGAAGGTCCGGGCGAAAATATCCAGATAGATCGCCTGGTCCGGCGTGGCCGGCGCCACTTCACCGAGGTCATCGATGCGGTGATCGACCGCCGCCAGCAGGTAGAACGGCGTCAGGCTGCTGGTATTGCGCCGGATCGCCTGCCAGTACGCCGGGTCCCCCCAACGTTCATCGAGGCTTTCCAGCGCTTCTTTATAGGAGGCAGGCGCTTCGCTGAAGGGCAGCGCCCGCGCAGTTTTGGTCAGCAGGCTGCGGTAGCCGGCCAGTTCCATGTTCAAGCGTTTGGACAGATCGCCCAAGGTCTGATTTTGACGGGCCTCGCCCAAGTCCTCACTGAGGGCCTTGTACACCGGCTCGCCCGGCAAACCCCGGCCATCCCATGCCGTCACCGCCACCACCGTACGCGGCAAACCGCCCACCACTTCGGGGTTGCCGACGCTTTTGAACAGCAGCGCAACAATCGGCACCAGGAACACCAGCAGCAAGAACAGCACCAGCGGCGCGATCAAGGCTTGGGCCTTCCAGCGATTGAGCCGCTCGGCACGCGCCAGGCGCTGCTTGAGGGTGGGGCTGTTGACCTCGTTCGAGGGAACGGCGATGGCCATGGCTGACTCCGAAAATCTAAAAATGACGACAAACCTGTGTCTGGGCTCTGACTCTGTGGTGAGCGGGCTTGCCCCGCGCTGGGCTGCGAAGCAGCCCCTTTTGACCAGCACCGCGTTCTGTCAGACAAAACACAGCGCCTGGTTTGGGACTGCTTCGCAGCCCAGCGCGGGGCAAGCCCGCTCACCACAAAAGCCCATCAAACACAGCAGGTGGTGTTATTTGGCCGCCCACGAGTTGAAGCGCTGCTCCAACTGCTCACCGTTATCCGCCCAGAAGCTCACGTCGATCTGCACCTGGTTGGCGATGTTTTCCGGGGTAGTCGGCATGTCTTTGAGGATGTCCTTGGCCAGCAACGGCACGGCTTGGGTGTTGGCCGGACCGTAGGCGATGTTTTCCGAGTAGGTCTTCTGCTGCTGTGGTTGCACCGAGAAGGCGATGAATTTCTTCGCCGCTTCAGCACGGTCTTTCGCCAGGCCTTTAGGAATCGCCCACGCGTCGAAGTCGTAGATCCCGCCGTTCCACACCACTTTCAGGTTGCTTTCTTTCTGCACGGCGGCGATGCGGCCGTTGTAGGCCGAACTCATCACCACGTCGCCCGAAGCCAGGTATTGCGGCGGCTGTGCACCCGCTTCCCACCACTGGATCGATGGCTTGAGCTCGTCGAGTTTCTTGAACGCGCGGTCCTGGCCATCTTTGCCGGCCAGCACTTTGTAAACGTCCTTCGGCGCGACGCCGTCGGCCATCAGTGCGAATTCCAGGGTGTACTTGGCGCCTTTACGCAGGCCGCGCTTGCCCGGGAATTTCTTGGTGTCCCAGAAATCCGCCCAACTGGTCGGCGCGCTGGCCAACTTGTCGGCGTTGTAGGCGAGCACGGTGGACCATACGAAGAAGCCCACGCCGCATGGCTGGATCGCGCCCTTCACGTAGTCGGCGCTGTTGCCGAACAGTTTCGGGTCCAGTGGCTCGAACATGTCTTCATCGCAGCCACGGGACAGCTCCGGCGATTCCACTTCTACCAGGTCCCAGGACACGCTCTTGGTGTCGACCATGGCTTTGACCTTGGCCATTTCACCGTTGTACTCACCGGCGACGATCTTGCCGTTGCCCGCGCTTTCCCACGGTGCGTAGAAGGCTTTGACCTGGGCCGCCTTGTTCGCGCCGCCAAAGGACACGACCGTCAGGTCCGGGCCTGCCATGGCCTGTGTCGCGCCCATCAAGCCCAAAGCCAGGGCGGAATACTTCAGGGATCTCAACATTGTTGTTCTCTCCACGTGCAGGGTTGGTGAAGCCAGGGGGGCGATCAATTCGCCTCTAGAAGTGGGTCGAGTGCGCGAACGTGCTCGACTTGCCAGCCAATCGGTACCACGTCGCCGACCGCCAGGGCTGGGTCCAGCTCGGCAATCGGTTGTTTCACAAAAAAATCGGCCTTGCCGCAGACTTCCAGGCGCACACGCACGTGGTCGCCCAGGTAGATGAATTCGGCCACGCGCCCGGAGAAGCGGTTGACGCAAGATTCGCTGGAACCATTGAGGCTGACGCGCTCCGGGCGTACCGACAGGGTCACCGGGCCGCCGACCTGGCCGACATTCACCGCCAGCGCCTCGACCTTCTCACCGCGCGCCAGCTCCACCACGCAGCGCTCGCCGGTATGGCTGTGCAAGCGGCCATTGAGCCGGTTGTTCTCGCCGATGAAGTTGGCGACGAAGGTGTTCTTCGGTTCTTCGTAGAGGGTTCGCGGCGCGGCGATCTGCTGGATTTCACCCTGATGGAACACCGCCACGCGGTCAGACATGGTCAGCGCCTCGCCCTGGTCGTGGGTCACATACACCACGGTCACGCCGAGGCGCTGGTGCAGGTGCTTGATCTCCATCTGCATGTGTTCACGCAGTTGCTTGTCGAGGGCGCCGAGGGGTTCGTCCATCAGCACCAGCTGTGGTTCGAACACCAGCGCGCGGGCCAATGCCACGCGCTGTTGCTGGCCGCCAGAGAGTTGCGCCGGGTAGCGCTGGGCGAAAGCATCGAGCTGGACCATGCTCAGCACGCGTTTGACCCGCTCGCTGATATCGGTCTTGCTCAAGCCCCGCACCGACAGCGGGAACGCCAGGTTCTCGGCCACGGTCATGTGCGGAAACAGCGCATAGTTCTGGAACACCATGCCGATGTCGCGTTTATGCGGCGGCACGTTGTTGATGGAGCGCCCGGCCAGCTGGATTTCGCCGGCCGTCGGCGTTTCAAAGCCGGCGAGCATCATCAGGCTGGTGGTCTTGCCCGAACCGGAAGGCCCGAGCAGGGTGAGGAACTCGCCCTTGCGAATCTCCAGGTTGAGGTCTTTGACGATCAGGTTCTCGCCGTCGTAGCTCTTCTGCACGCCACGAAAGCTGACCAGCACATCATTTGAATCCACCTCGCTCATACCCGCACCTTTTTGTTTTGGACTGCTGTGAGACAAGCGTAGTCCAGCCGCAAGGCCCCCGGAAATCGGGGGCCAGGAGAGAATTGCATCAGCCGGATGGAAGGTTTGGGGTAGGGATTGCCCTACACGGATGGCGCGCACGGGACGGTGCAGCGACAAGTGGCGAGCTGCAAGCGGCAAGAATGGGCTCGGCGGGGTTTTCGCGGTGTCGTTATCAGGTATGTGGTTAGAGCAGCTTGTGTTCCATGGCGTACTTCACCAACTCCGCCAGGGACGTGATATTGAGCTTTTGCATCAGTCGCGCCTTGTGGGTGCTGATGGTCTTGCTGCTCAGCGCCAGTTGCTGGGCGATGTCGTTGACGTTGGCGCCCTGGGCCAGGCGCTCGAACACCGAGAACTCGCGCTCGGACAGTAATGAATGCAGCGGTCGCGTATCGGTGAGGCCGACTTCAAAGACCATCCGGTCGGCCAGGTCCGGGTCGATGTAACGCCCGCCGGCCGCCACCTTGCGAATCGCCGTGAGCAACAGCGCCGGGTCGCTGTCCTTGGTGGCGTAACCGGCGGCGCCGACCTTCAAGGCGCGGGCAGCCATTTGCGCTTCGTCGTGCATCGACAGCACCAGGATTGCCGGCGGATTGTTCAGCGCACGGATCCGCGCAATCGCTTCCAGGCCGTTGACGCCGGGCATCGAGATGTCCAGCAAAACCACCTCGCAGGGCACGTGGCGCAGGGTCTCCAGCAATTGCTCGCCATTGCTGGCCTCCCCCACCACCAGCAGGTCTTTGGCCAGGCCAATCAATTGCTTGATGCCCTCACGAACGATGGTGTGGTCTTCGGCTACCAGTACGCGGATCACAGGGACTTCCTCTTGGTGTTATGCATCCAATGGCACCGTGACACTCAGGGTGGTGCCCTCCCCCAATTCGCTGTCCAGCCTCAATTGCCCACCCATGATCAGCACGCGCTCGCGCATGCCTACCAGGCCAAACGACACCGGGCGGCCCTGCGCGTGGACGAAGCCGACGCCATCGTCGCTGATGGTCAGGCGCAAATCCGTGCCCTCCAGGGCAAGGGTCAATTCGACAGTATGCGCCTGGGCATGGCGCATCACATTGGTCAGCGCCTCCTGCAGGATGCGGAATAAGCCAATGGCCTTGGCATCGCTGAGAGCCGGCAGGTTATCCGGAACCTGCACCAAGCAGGGAATTTGCGTGCGCGCTTCGAAGCGCCGCGCCTGCCATTCGATGGCGGAAGCGATACCCGCATCCAGAATCGGCGGGCGCAGTGCCGTCGCCACGTCCCGCACCAACTGGAACAGCTGGGCGATCAAGCGCTTCATGCTGTTCAAGCGCTCGTGCAAACCGGGGTCGAGTTGCGCATAGGCCAGCTCGCACATAGAGGTTTCGAGCTTGAGCACGGTGAGCATTTGCCCGAGCTCGTCGTGCACTTCGCGGGCGATACGGGCTTTTTCTTCTTCGCGTACGGTTTCCAGGTGGGCGGACAGTTCGCGCAGTTGCGCTTCGCTTTGCAGCAACGCGGCCAACGTCCGCCTCAGTTCGCTGACATCGTTGAGGTAGACCACCAGGTATTCAGCTTCGGCAAAACGCAGGAAACTCAAGGACACATTGGTTGGCAGGATGCTGCCATCGGCTCGCCGACAATCGGTAGCGAAGTTCTGCGGCCCTTCTTCACTGGCCCGTGCACGTTTCCAGAGGTTGAGCCAACGGTCCATGTCCAGGCTCGGATCAAGGTCGGCGAGCGGCCGCTCGATCAGCGCACCGGGGCCGTAGCCGAGCATGCTTTCGGCCGCGTGATTGGCGTAGCGCACATGGCTGTCCCAGTTGACCCAGAGGATGCCGACGGTGCTCTGGTCGATGGAAAACTGTGTCAGCCTTAGGGCCTCGGCACCGGCGGCGCGGGCGGCGCTTTCTTCCCGTGCGGCCAACAAGCCGTGTTCCAGCACCCGTTGCTGGCGGCGTTGCCAAAACACCACGGCCAGGCTGGCGAGCAGCAACAGACCCAGCAACAGACTGAGGTTTTGCCAGAGTCCCGGGGACTCGGTAAGGCGCGGGTATTTGGGTTGCAGCCAGCGGCTGTGCAGTTGGTCCAAGTCGCGAGCGGGGATGGCGCGCAAGGCGCTTTGCATGATGCCGGCCAGTTCCGGCCATTCTCGCCGCGTGGCCACCCGCAGCAATTGCGGCAGGCCGATGTCGCCCACCACTGCCAGCCCGGCAAACTCCGCCTCGCCGGACAAGCGGCTCAACTGCGCTTCATCCACCACCGCATAACGCGCTTGCTGGCTCACCAACAATTGCAGGGCCTGGCGCTCCATCGGCACGCCCTGCAGGTTGAGGCCGGGATAAGTGCTGCGCAGGTAATCAGCCACGGCGCTGGGCATGCGCACAGCGACGCGGGATTGTTCATCGAGTTTTTCCAGCTCCACGGCACCGCCGCCATCGCGGATGCCGACGATGTGTTGCGGCACGCGCATGTAGGGGTCGGTGAACAACCACAGGCGCAGACCGGACGGGGTTTGTTGCAGGCCTGGGGCAATGTCCACCTCGCCCTCGCGCACGGCGGCTTCCAGTTGCTCCTGATTGGGGAAATTGCGCCAGGTCAGCTCGATATTCAGCGCCTTGGCCAGCCACTGCATCAACTCGACATTCGCCCCGGACAGCCGCTGCAAACGCCGATCGTATTGCGCGTAGGGTGCTTGCAACACCAGTCCGACCCGCAGCTCAGGGTGCTGAGCCAGCCATTCGCGTTGCTGCGCATTGAGCTGTGCCTGGGGCGCGACGGGCGCAGGGGCGGCATTTGCCATCAAGCCAAGGCACAAACAGCCGATAACCAGCAGACAGCGAAAACCCATGATCCACGTCTCACATCACTGACAAATACTGACCAACCCATTAGGCTGCTGGAATCACTTCTGGCCGGGAATTTACGATGCCCTTTTTTCACCGTTCAGCATTGCCAGCATTGTGCCTGTCGCTGCTTTTTACCAGCGCCTTTTCCGTACAGGCTGCTGACCCACCCGCACCTGCCGCCGATAAACCCGTCGAGCGCCAGCCTTTACCCGAGCGCAGCCAGGCAGAAGCCAGCGCCCTCGAACGCAAGATCCCACAACAAGAACAGCAGCAATTGCAGGCCGGCAGCGATTCCTTCCTCGCCCTGTGGAAACCCGCCAACAGCGCCGAGCCCGAAGGCGTGGTGATTATCGTACCCGGCGCTGGCGAAAATGCTGACTGGCCGCAAGCAATCAGCCCGTTGCGGCACAAATTGCCGGACGCCAACTGGGGCAGTCTCAGCCTGTCGTTACCGGATGTTAGCGTGGATACGCTGCCACCGCGTGTGATGGAAGCGCCCAAGGCGACTGTCGACACCAGCAGCAAGGAAGCGAGCACCGCCGACAAACCGATCGAGCAAGCCGCCAGCGCCGAAGCCGAAGGCACCGACCCGGCGGTGGTGCCGGGTGCCGATGAGCAGGACAAGACCGACGCTTCGCGCATCTTCGCCCGCATAGATGCCGCCGTGGCGTTCGCCCAAACACAAAGCGCACGCAGCGTGGTGCTGCTCGGCCATGGCACCGGTGCCTGGTGGGCCGCGCGGTATTTGAGCGAGAAACAACCGTCGCAGGTGCAGAAGTTCGTCATGGTCGCGGCGCAGACGCCCACCGGACGGCATCCGGATGTACAACAACTGGCCCCCGTCCTGAAGTTGCCGACCGCCGATGTCTTCTATCAGGACACCGACCCATCACGCAAAAACGCACTGGCCCGCGCCCAGGCGGCCAAACGTTTGAAAAATGACGGTTACAAGCAGGTGTCCTTGAAAGCGTTGCCCGGCAACAGCGCTGCCGAGCAGGAGCAGTTGTATCGCAGGATTCGCGGCTGGTTGAGCCCACAGGCGAACGCCGACTGAGGGAACACCGCAGGTCCCCTGTGGGAGCGGGTTATCAACGTGAAGGAGTGAAAGCTAACGAAAATCCCGCCGCTCGCGAATCAACGTATAGGCATTGTGCAGTTCGCGAGTGCGCTCGGTGGCCTCACGCACTTGCGCGGGACTCGCGCCGGTGCCGGCGATCTTGTCCGGGTGATGGCGGCTGAGCAGGCGGCGATAGGCTCGCTTGATCACCGATGGCTCGGTAGTGGCAGTCACCCCCAACAGGCGCAGCGCGTCCTGATAGGTGGCACCGCGACTGACCAGCGGCTTGCGCTCCGGTGTGTAGTCGGCCGCCAGTGCCTGCAACTGTTGCGGCGTCCAACCAAGCCACTTGCCCCACAGGTCGATCAGGTCACGCTCGGCGTCATCCGCCTTGCCGTCCGCCCAAACCATGCGCCAACAGGCGCGCAATACGCCTTCCGCCGCATGGGGTTGAGCCTTGAGCACGCGCAGATAGCTGCGCACACGGTCGGAGCCGGACTTGCCGCGATTGAACGCCGCAATCGCGCGGCGCTGGGCCGAGTCGGTCATGTCGAGCGAGCGCATCTCCTGACGCGCCTGCTGGATATGCCCATCCACTACCCGGCCATTGCTCTTGGCCAAACGCCCCAGCAACACAAATAACAACTCGTCATTGCGCAACGCCGGTCGCCCGCCCAGGCGCTCGCGCAGCTGCGCCCAACTGTGCAATTGCAGGCGACGGTCCAGCGCCTGCCCCAACAGCGCACCCAACATGGCCCCCGGAATACTGGCAATGGCAAAGCCAGCCCCGGCGCCGATCAGCGTCCCTGGCCACAGCATGTTACTGCCCCGCTGTCAGCAGGGTTTCGACCTGCGCCAAGCGCTCCAGCGTGCCGACATCAATCCAGCGTCCCTCCATGTGCTCCCCCGTTACCAGACCTTTGGCCATCGCTGCCCGCAGCAGCGGCGCAAGCTTGAAGGCACCCGCGCTGCAACCCGCGAACAGCTTGGGGTCGAGCATTGAAATGCCACTGAAGGTCAGGTTATCGGCACCGGCCGCTGCATCATGAAGCAAACCTTGATCCAGGTAGAAATCACCGCCCGAAGGATGATGGGGCGGGTTGTCGACCATCACCAAATGGGCCAGGCCCTTGAGCGGCTGCTGGAGCTGGGTGAAGTCGTAGTCGGTCCAGATATCGCCATTGACCACCAGGAAAGGTTCATCCCCCAGCAACGGCAACGCCTGGAAAATCCCACCGCCGGTTTCCAGCGGCTCGCCTTCGGGGGAATAACGGATGCGCAAACCAAACTGCGCGCCATCCCCCAGGTAACTTTCGATCTGCTGGCCGAGCCACGCATGGTTGATCACGATATCGGTGAAGCCAGCCTTGGCCAGCGCCTCCAGGTGATACTCGATCAGGCGCTTGCCGCCGGCCTGCACCAGTGGCTTGGGCGTGTGCAAGGTCAGCGGGCGCATCCGCTCGCCTTTGCCGGCGGCCAGGATCATCGCCTTCATACGCTCGCCCCGGCGGATTGGCGCAGGCTGGCGAGCAACTCACCCAGCTCACTCAACTCCGGACGGTCCGCCAAGACCTCTTCTATATAAGCAAAGAAGCGTGGCACGTCGGCCAGGTAGCGTGGCTTGCCATCGCGATGGCAAATGCGCGCGAAGATACCGATGACCTTGAGGTGACGCTGCACGCCCATCAGGTCGCTGGCACGCAGGAACTCTTCGAAATCCGCCTGCACCGGGATGTTCAGTTGCCCCGCACGCGCCCAATAGTCGCGCTGCCATTCCCGTACACGGGCCTTGGGCCAGCTGAGGAAGGCATCCTTGAACAGGCAGGTGATGTCATAGGTGACCGGCCCGTAGACCGCATCCTGGAAATCCAGCACCCCAGGGTTGGGCTCGCTGATCATCAAGTTGCGCGGCATATAGTCGCGATGCACCAACACTTTCGGCTGCGCCAGGGCGCTGTCGATCAGGTGATCACTGACACGCTCCCACAGCGCTTGCTGCTGCGTATCCAGTTCGATACCCAGGTGACGGCGCACGTACCACTCTGGAAACAATTCCAGCTCGCGGCGCAGCAAGGCAAGGTCATAGCTGGGCAACGGTGCATCCATTGGCAATTGCTGGAAGGCCAGCAAGGCGTCGATGGCATCGGCGAACAATTGATCGGCGTTTTTGTCGTCAATCACGTCCAGATAGGTTTTTCTGCCCAGGTCATTGAGCAAAAGAAAGCCGCGCGGCAAATCTTCTGCGTAAATTTTTGGAACATTTATCCCTGACTTTGCCAGCAAATGTGCGATATCGACGAAAGGTTTGCAGTTTTCCTGGGGGGGTGGAGCGTCCATTACCACGAAGGTCCGGCCACCGCCTTCCCAACGGAAGTAGCGCCTGAAACTCGCGTCGCTGCTGGCCGCGGTCAATGTAGCCGGGGGTACGGCACCCCAGCCTTGAGCGTTGAAAAGGATCGGTAACTGCTCATCCAGCCAGACTTCCAGCTGTTGTAAACGTAGATCTTGCTCGGGCATTACAAGGGTCTCCGACGGCGCTAGCCGTCAAGCGGGGCATGCTTTATTATCACGCATCTTTTTCAGACCATCGAGAGGCGTGCGGCCCAAACCGCGGGCAGATGGCACGCAGGAAGCCCGGACTAATAAGATGGCATTGAAATCCCCCGCGTTTCGTAGAAAATTTCCGTTGCTGGTAACCGGCAGTCTGCTGGCCTTGCAACCCTTCGCCACCTCATTCGTGGTCGCCGCGGAACAGTATGACTGCTCAGTCTCTGCTTCGGGTGCCTGGGATTGCGCGCCGAAAACCGCCGCAGCCCCGCTACCACCGCGCCCGGTGCATGATGGCGCTGCCATCAGCTCCGCCAACAGCACGGCTCAGACCGATGCTGGCGGCAACGCCGAGGCCGAGCCCAAGACCGCACTGGTCACCGAATCCAAGGGCCGTGGCCTGCGCTCGCGCAGCGCCGATTACAGCCACCTGGACTGGGTACCACGCGAGAAGCTGACCGCAGCGCAGCTGGCCGAAACCGGCCCGTACTGCGGCGGTGCGTACATCGAGCCGACTCGTCCTGGCATGAACGACAAGACGAACAAGAGCGATGCGCCCACCTTCATCGGTGCCAAGGCTTCGCGTTACGAGCAGGAACAACAAGTCGCGACCCTGGCCGGTGACGTCGTCATGCGCCAGGGCAGCATGCAGTTGGAATCTGAAGAAGCCAGCCTGTACCAGGCCGAGAACCGTGGCGAGCTGAACGGCAAGGTCCGTCTGCGCGACAACGGTGCACTGATCGTGGGCGACCATGCCGAAGTGCAACTCGATACCGGCGCGGCCCAGATCGACAACGCCGAATATGTGCTGCACAAATCGCGCATCCGCGGTAACGCGCTGTACGCCAAGCGTGCCGAAAACGCGATCATCCGTCTCAAGGACGGTACGTACACCACCTGCGAGCCAGACAGCAACGCCTGGCAGCTCAGGGGCAACAACATCACGTTGAACCCGGCCACCGGTTTCGGTACCGCCACCAACGCGACGTTGCGGGTCAAGAACATCCCGATCCTCTATACCCCTTACATCTATTTCCCGATCGACGACCGTCGTCAATCCGGCTTCCTGCCGCCAAGCTTCAGCACCGGCAGCGAAACCGGCTTCACCCTGGTGACGCCGTACTACTTCAACCTGGCGCCCAACTACGACGCCACGTTGTACCCGCAATACATGACCAAGCGCGGTTTGTTGATGGAAGGCGAATTCCGCTACCTCACCAAGTCCAGCGAAGGCCAGTTCGGCGGCGCGTACCTGAACGACGACAACGACGAGCGCAAAAAACAGACCGACTACGAAAAAACCCGCTATATGCTCAATTGGCAGCATAAGGGCGGGCTGGATTCGCGTGTAGCGACCCAGGTGGATTACACCCGCATCAGTGATCCTTACTACTTCCAGGATCTGAAGTCGTTCCAGGAAGGTGTTGAAAGCCGTGATGCCCTCAATCAACAGGGTTCCGTGACCTACCGGGGCGACTCTTACCAGGCGCGCCTGAACCTCCAGGCTTACCAGCTAGCGACGATCTCACAGATCACGCCGTATGACCGGTTGCCGCAAATCACCTTCAATGGTGCGCTGCCGTACCATCCGGGTGGGCTGAACTTTACCTATGAGACTGAAGCTGTTCGCTTTGAACGCAGCCTTGAAAATGGCACGTTCACCGATCAGGACGGATTTGTGTCGCCTCGCCTGGACACCTACGTCCGCGGCCTGACCCGTGCAAACGGTACACGCCTGAACGTGGCACCAGCCGTCGCCTATCCGATGAACTGGACCTACGGTTTTATCACGCCGAAGCTCAAGTACGTTTACACCAAGTACGATCTTGATTTGGATAGCACCGGCAAGAACCAGATCATTGCGAGTCAAAATGCGGCAGCCGCAGCCGGCACTCAATATGCCGGTGGCACCTTCAAAAGCTCGCAAGACCGCGCGGTGCCAATCGCCAGCGTCGACAGCGGCCTCTATTTCGACCGCAACACCAACTGGTTCGGCAAAGACTATCGCCAGACTCTCGAGCCGCGTGCGTTCTACCTGTATGTGCCGAACAAGGACCAGAGCGACATCCCGGTCTTTGATACCAGCGAATACTCGTTCAGCTACGCGTCGCTGTTCCGCGACAACCGCTTCAGCGGCACTGACCGGATCGGCGACGAGAATAAACTTTCCCTGGGCGTGACCAGCCGCTGGATCGAAGAAAACGGCTTTGAACGTCAGCGTGTGTCCGTTGGCCAGGCGGTTTACTTCAAGGATCGTGAGGTTCAACTGCCGGGTATCCTGGCGGCTGACCGTGCCGATGCACAGTCCGACGTTTCGCCGGTTGCACTGGACTACGAGTTCCGCTTCAACCGTGACTGGCGCGCCACTGCCGACTACAACTGGGACACCGAGGAACACAGTCCTCGTTCCGGCAGCGCGATGCTTCACTACCAGCCGGAAGACAACCCGAACAAAATCATCAACGTTGGTTATCGCTATCGTAATGACCAGGTCGTCTACAACCAACTGACCGGCAAATGGCAGTTTGGTGGCGACTACGGCACACCGGGCGCAGATAACTATGTGAAGGATTACTACAAAATCCAACAACACGACTTCTCGATGATGTGGCCGATCATTCCCCAGTGGAACCTGATCACCCGCTGGCAGTATGACTACGCTCGCAACCGTACCCTGGAAGCCTTCGGTGGTTTCGAGTACGACAACTGCTGCTGGAAACTGCGCGTCATCAACCGTTACTGGGTTTCCAACGACGAATACAGCCAGATCGCCCCGCTTAACGAAAAGGGTGACCACGGGCTCTTCTTCCAGATCGTCCTCAAAGGACTCGGCGGCCTGACCGGCGCCAAGGTAGAGAGCTTCCTCGACAAAGGCATTGAAGGTTATCGTGAACGTGAAGACCAAGCTTTCTGATTGTCTGCGCCCGCTAGTGCTGGGCGCACTGTTCCTGGGTACCGCATCGGCGCACGCTGCGGTTCAAGAACTGGATAAGGTAGTGGCCATCGTCGATAACGACGTGATCATGCAGAGCCAACTGGACCAGCGCGTCAAGGAAGTCCAGCAAACCATCGCCAAGCGTGGCGGTGGCGTGCCACCGACCAGCGTCCTGGACCAGCAGGTACTCGAGCGTTTGATCGTCGAGAACCTGCAACTGCAGATCGGCGATCGTTCCGGCATCCGTATTTCGGACGAAGAACTGAACCAGGCCGTGGGCACTATCGCCCAGCGCAACAACATGAGCATCGACCAGTTCCGTGCAGCCTTGGCCCACGACGGTTTGTCCTATGAGGACGCCCGTGACCAGATCCGCCGTGAAATGATCATTAGCCGTGTACGCCAACGCCGTGTGGCCGAGCGGGTTCAAGTCTCCGAGCAGGAAGTGAAGAACTTCCTGGCGTCGGACCTGGGCAAGATGCAGCTTTCCGAGGAACTGCACCTGGCCAACATCCTGATCCCGACACCGGACAGCGCCAACTCCGAGCAGCTCAATGCAGCCGCCGCCAAGACCCAGGCTATCTATGATCGCTTGAAGGCGGGTGCCGACTTCGCCCAAATGGCGATCGCCCAGTCCGGCAGCGACAACGCACTGGAAGGCGGCGACATGGGCTGGCGTAAAGCGGCTCAATTGCCTCCTCCGTTTGACCGCGAGCTGAGCGCAATGGAAGTGGGTGGCATCACCCAACCTGCGCGCACACCGGGAGGCTTCATCATCCTGAAGCTCTTGGAAAAACGCGGCGGCGAAACATCGCTCAAGGATGAGGTGCACGTTCGCCACATCCTGGTCAAACCTAGCGAAATCCGCACCGAAGCCCAAACCAAGGAACTGGCCCAGAAGATCTATGACCGCATCCAGAGCGGTGAAGACTTCGCTACCCTGGCCAAGAGCTTCTCGGAAGACCCTGGTTCTGCCCTCAATGGCGGCGACCTGAACTGGATCGATCCGAAAGCGCTGGTGCCGGAGTTCCAACAGGTGATGGCCGATACCCCGCAGGGTGTATTGTCCAAGCCGTTCAAGACCCAATATGGCTGGCATGTGCTGGAAGTCCTTGGCCGTCGCGCCACCGACAACACCAACCAAGCCCGCGAGCAACAAGCGCTGAACGTACTGCGTAACCGTAAATACGACGAAGAGCTGCAAACCTGGCTGCGTCAGATCCGCGACGAAGCCTATGTTGAGAACAAGCTGCCAGGCGCCCAGACAGGCACCGACCAGGCCGTTCAGTGAAACCCCAGCGTTTCGCGGTGACACCCGGCGAGCCGGCCGGCATTGGTCCTGACCTGTGCCTGCTGCTCGCCTCGCAACCCCAGCCACACCCCCTGATTGCCATTACCAGCCGCGACCTGCTCCTTGAGCGGGCCGCGCAGCTGGGTGTGGCCGTCATTCTGTTGGACGTGGCGCCCGGCAATTGGCCGGACCTGCCCGCCCCGGCAGGAAGCCTGTATGTGTGGGACACCCCGCTGCAGGCCAACGTGGTTGCCGGGCAACTGAACAAAGCCAACGCAGCGTTCGTGCTCGAAACCCTGACTCGCGCCGGGCAAGGCTGCATCGATGGCGACTTCGCCGGCATGATCACCGCGCCCGTACACAAAGGCGTGATCAATGAATCCGGTATCGCCTTTTCCGGCCACACCGAGTTCCTCGCCGAGCTGACCCACACCGAACAAGTCGTCATGATGCTGGCCACGCGCGGCCTACGGGTCGCCTTGGTGACCACGCACCTGCCGCTGCGCGAGATTGCCGATGCCATCACCGTCGAGCGGGTGGAACGCGTCACGCGCATCCTGCACGCCGACCTGCAACAGAAATTCGGCATCGCCCAACCGCGCATCCTGGTCTGCGGGCTCAACCCCCACGCCGGCGAAGGCGGCCACTTGGGCCATGAAGAAATCGACATCATCGAACCCACCCTGGAGCGTCTGCGCCAAGAAGGCATGGACCTGCGCGGCCCACTGCCTGCGGACACTCTGTTTACCCCCAAATATCTGGAGCACTGCGACGCAGTGCTGGCGATGTACCACGACCAGGGGCTGCCGGTGCTTAAATACAAAGGCTTCGGCGCCGCAGTCAACGTGACACTGGGCTTGCCGATCATCCGCACCTCCGTCGACCATGGCACTGCCCTGGACCTGGCGGGCAGCGGCAAGATCGATACCGGCAGCCTGCACGTGGCCCTGGAAACCGCCTATCAGATGGCCGAGACCCGTATATGACCGAGCATTACCAACACCGGGCGCGCAAGCGCTTCGGGCAAAACTTCCTGCACGACGCTGGCGTGATCGACCGCATCCTGCGCTCCATCCATGCCAAACCTGAAGACCGTCTGCTGGAAATCGGTCCGGGCCAGGGCGCGCTGACCCAAGGCCTGCTGGCCAGCGGCGGCCAACTGGACGTGGTGGAACTGGACAAGGACCTGATCCCGATCCTCAACCAGCAGTTCGCCGGCAAGCCCAACTTCAACCTGCATCAGGGTGATGCGCTGAAGTTCGACTTCAACACCCTCAATGCCGCGCCCAACAGCCTGCGTGTGGTGGGCAACCTGCCGTACAACATCTCCACGCCGCTGATTTTCCACCTGCTGAACAACGCCGGCATCATCCGCGACATGCACTTCATGCTGCAAAAGGAAGTAGTTGAACGTCTGGCCGCGGGTCCTGGCGGTGGTGATTGGGGCCGTCTGTCGATCATGGTTCAGTACCATTGCCGCGTCGAGCACCTGTTCAACGTGGGCCCTGGCGCGTTCAACCCGCCGCCTAAGGTCGACTCGGCCATCGTGCGCCTGGTGCCCCACGCCGTGTTGCCACACCCGGCCAAGGACCACAAGTTGCTGGAGCGCGTGGTGCGCGAGGCCTTCAACCAACGCCGCAAGACCCTGCGCAACACGCTCAAGGCGCTGCTGAGCAATGCCGAGATCGAAGCTGCCGGCGTCGATGGCGGCCTGCGTCCCGAGCAACTGGACCTCGCCGCGTTCGTGCGCCTGGCCGACCAGTTGGCGATCCAGCCTGCGCCAGCCGCAGACTGACAGCGCCGGGCAAGGCCAGACACATGTCTGGCCTAGTGCCCTCCTCTTGGCCTAGACTGACCCGCATCTGCTGTCCTCCGCTTTTAAGGCCTCTTGCATGTCCGATCCTCGCTACCAGATCGACGTCAGCGTCGTCACCCGCTTCCTGGCGGACCAATCCCAACCTGAACACAACCGCTTTGCCTTTGCCTACACCATCACGGTGAAAAACAACGGACAGGTGCCGGCCCAGCTGCTGTCGCGCCACTGGGTGATCACCGACGGTGACGGTCAGGTCGAAGAAGTTCGCGGTGCCGGCGTGGTGGGTCAGCAACCATTGATCGACAGCGGCGCCAGCCATACCTATAGCAGCGGCACGGTGATGACCTCCAAAGTCGGCACCATGCAAGGCTCGTATCAGATGAAAGCCACCGACGGCAAGTTGTTCGACGCCATCATCGCGCCCTTCCGCCTTGCCGTGCCGGGAGCCCTGCACTGATGGCGACGTACGCGGTCGGCGACCTGCAGGGCTGCCTCGAACCGCTCAAATGCCTGCTTGAACGCGTAGCCTTCAACCCAACCCACGATCGCCTGTGGCTGGTCGGCGATCTGGTCAATCGCGGCCCGAAATCCCTGGAAACGCTGCGCTATTTGTATAGCCTGCGCGACGCTCTAGTCTGCGTATTGGGTAATCACGACCTTCATCTGCTGGCCGCCGGCAATAACATCGAGCGTCTGAAAAAGGGCGATACCCTTCGGGAAATCCTCGAAGCGCCGGATCGCACCGAGCTGCTCGACTGGCTGCGCCGGCAGAAAGTCATGCATTACGACGAAGGCCGCAACATGGCCTTGGTCCATGCTGGCATCCCGCCGCAGTGGACACTGAAGAAAGCCCTCAAGTGCGCCGCCGAAGTCGAAAGCGCCCTGGCCGATGACAACCTGTACACCGCCTACCTCGACGGCATGTACGGCAACGAACCAGTAAAGTGGAACAACGACCTCACCGGCGTCACGCGCCTGCGGGTCATCACCAACTACTTCACGCGCATGCGTTTCTGTACCGCCGAGGGCAAGCTCGACCTCAAGAGCAAGGAAGGCGCTGACACCGCGCTGCCGGGCTACAAGCCGTGGTTCGCTCACAAAGAGCGCAAGACCCGTGACACCAAGATCATTTTTGGCCATTGGGCGGCCCTTGAGGGCAAGTGCGATGAACCCGGCGTGTTCGCCCTCGACACCGGTTGCGTGTGGGGCGGCGCCATGACCCTGATGAACATCGACACCGGCGAGCGTTATAGCTGCCAGTGCGAATCCCCTCTTCCCGTTACACTGCCGGCTACTGCCAAGCCATAGGAGCCCGCCATGAGCGAATTCAAACGTATCCCCCCTGAACAAGCCCAGGCCCTGCGCGAGCAAGGCGCCGTGGTTGTCGACATTCGTGACCAGCCGACTTATGCGGCCGCCCACATCACCGGCGCCCGGCACCTGGACAACGTCAACATCGCCGATTTCATCCACGCCGCCGACCTCGACGCGCCGGTGATCGTGGCCTGTTATCACGGCAACTCCAGTCAGAGCGCAGCGGCCTATCTGATCAGCCAGGGTTTCTCCGACGTCTATAGCCTGGACGGCGGCTTTGAACTGTGGCGTACGACTTTTCCTGCGGAAATTTCTTCCGACAATTCGCAATAATTTTTTTCACACCCCGCTACCCCGCGTGACGCTTGGGCTCGCGCCGTTTCTGACGAACGGCGCAGCCAAACTAATTGCGCATCGCGCCTTGACCTCTCTGATTCCGAACTATCCTTAAGCGCAGGCCATCCGAATCAGGGGAGAGCCGGTACACCGGCGTGCGGGTCATCGGTAGCGTTTCAGGGTGTTCTGGGGGGAAAACGGCCATTGGCGTCTGCCAATGTCTGCCAGCATCGACTGATTGATCCGGCGTCGGCTCCACGTATCGAGCGAGGTGACGACGTCATGAGTATATTCAGCCACTTCCAACAACGCTTCGCATCCACACAGCAGGAAGAACTCACGCTGCAAGAGTATCTCGAGCTGTGCAAACAGGATCGCAGCACCTACGCATCTGCCGCCGAACGCCTGCTGCTGGCAATTGGCGAGCCAGAGCTGATAGACACCTCGAACAATTCGCGCCTGTCGCGAATATTCTCCAACAAGGTGATCCGCCGCTATCCGGCCTTTGAAGACTTCCACGGCATGGAAGAATGCATCGACCAGATCGTTTCCTACTTCCGCCATGCTGCCCAAGGCTTGGAGGAGAAGAAACAGATCCTCTATCTGCTTGGCCCCGTCGGCGGTGGTAAATCGTCCTTGGCCGAAAAACTCAAACAACTGATCGAAAAAGTGCCCTTCTACGCCATCAAGGGCTCACCGGTCTTCGAGTCGCCCCTGGGCCTGTTCAACGCCACGGAAGATGGCGCGATCCTCGAAGAAGACTTCGGCATCCCGCGCCGCTACCTCAACACCATCATGTCGCCCTGGGCCACCAAGCGCCTGGCCGAGTTCGGCGGTGACATCAGCCAGTTCCGCGTGGTCAAGCTCTACCCATCGATCCTCAACCAGATCGGCGTGGCCAAGACCGAGCCGGGCGACGAGAACAACCAGGACATCTCGGCGCTGGTGGGCAAGGTCGATATCCGCAAGCTTGAAGAATTCCCACAGAACGACGCCGACGCCTACAGCTACTCAGGCGCACTGTGCCGGGCCAACCAGGGCCTGATGGAGTTCGTGGAGATGTTCAAGGCACCGATCAAGGTGCTTCACCCATTGCTCACCGCGACCCAGGAAGGCAACTACAACAGCACCGAAGGCCTGGGCGCGATTCCGTTCACCGGGATCCTGCTGGCGCACTCCAACGAATCGGAGTGGCACACCTTCCGCAACAACAAGAACAACGAAGCCTTCATCGACCGGATCTATATCGTCAAGGTGCCGTACTGCCTGCGGGTCAGCGATGAAATCAAGATCTACGACAAGCTCCTGTTCAACAGCTCCCTGGCCAAGGCGCACTGCGCACCCGACACCCTGAAGATGCTCGCCCAGTTCACGGTGCTGTCGCGCCTCAAGGAGCCGGAAAACTCGAACATCTACTCGAAGATGCGCGTGTACGACGGCGAAAACCTCAAGGATACCGATCCAAAGGCCAAGTCGATCCAGGAATACCGCGACACCGCCGGTGTGGATGAGGGCATGAACGGTCTTTCGACACGTTTTGCGTTCAAGATACTGTCCAAGGTCTTCAACTTCGACCCCCACGAAATTGCGGCCAACCCGGTGCACTTGCTCTACGTGCTGGAACAGCAGATCGAACAGGAGCAATTCCAGGCCGAAACCCGCGAACGCTACCTGCGTTTCCTCAAGGAATACCTGGCGCCGCGCTACATCGAGTTCATCGGCAAGGAAATCCAGACCGCGTACCTGGAGTCCTACAGCGAATACGGCCAGAACATCTTCGACCGCTACGTGCTGTACGCCGACTTCTGGATCCAGGACCAGGAGTACCGCGACCCGGAAACCGGCGAAATCCTCAACCGCGTGGCCCTCAACGAGGAACTGGAAAAGATCGAAAAACCCGCCGGCATCAGCAACCCGAAAGATTTCCGCAACGAAATCGTCAACTTCGTGCTGCGCGCCCGCGCCAACAACAATGGCAAGAACCCAACCTGGCTCAGCTACGAGAAGCTGCGGGTGGTCATCGAGAAAAAAATGTTCTCCAACACCGAGGACCTGCTGCCGGTCATCAGCTTCAACGCCAAGGCCAGCAAGGAGGATCAGCAAAAACACAACGACTTCGTCACACGCATGGTCGAGCGCGGCTACACCGACAAACAGGTACGACTGCTCTCCGAGTGGTATCTGCGGGTTCGCAAATCGCAGTAAGGCAGCGACAGGCGTGAACTGCCGGGCCACTGGCCTGGCAGCTGACCGCTTGTCTCTAAGCTTCCAGCTCGCGGCTTGAAGCTTGTAACGTGAAGCTGCCCGGAGGGCTCCCCATGAGCTATGTGATCGACCGACGCCTCAATGGCAAGAACAAGAGCACGGTAAACCGCCAGCGTTTCCTGCGGCGTTACCGTGACCACATCAAAAAGGCCGTCGAAGAGGCCGTCAGCCGCCGTTCCATCACGGACATGGAGCACGGCGAGCAGATCAGCATTCCTGGACGGGACATCGACGAACCGGTGCTGCACCACGGCCGGGGCGGCAAACAGACCGTCGTTCATCCCGGCAATAAGGAATTCACGACCGGCGAACATATCCAGCGCCCCCAAGGCGGTGGCGGCGGTAAAGGGCCGGGCAAGGCGGGCAATTCCGGCGAAGGCATGGATGAGTTCGTGTTCCAGATCACCCAGGAAGAATTCCTCGAATTCATGTTCGAAGACCTGGAACTGCCCAACTTGGTCAAACGCAACCTGACCGGCACCGACACCTTCAAAACCGTGCGGGCCGGGATCAGCAACGAGGGTAACCCGTCCCGCATCAACATCATCCGCACCCTGCGCTCGGCCCATGCGCGGCGCATCGCCCTGTCAGGCAGCAGCCGCGCCAAACTGAGGGACGCCAAGGAAGAGCTGGCACGGTTGAAGCGTGAAGAGCCGGACAACTTCGGCGATATCCAGGAAATAGAGGCGGAAATCGAGAAACTAAGCGCACGTATTCACCGCGTGCCATTCCTCGACACTTTCGACTTGAAATACAACCTGCTGGTCAAACAACCCAACCCCAGCTCCAAGGCGGTGATGTTCTGCCTGATGGACGTGTCGGGCTCCATGACTCAAGCCACCAAGGACATCGCCAAGCGCTTCTTCATTCTGTTGTACCTGTTCCTGAAGCGGAACTACGACAAGATCGACGTCGTGTTCATCCGCCACCACACCAGCGCCCGAGAAGTCGACGAAGAGGAATTCTTCTACTCGCGGGAAACCGGCGGCACCATCGTTTCCAGTGCATTGAAACTGATGCAGGAGATCATGGCCGAGCGCTACCCGGCCAATGAATGGAACATCTACGCCGCCCAGGCCTCGGACGGTGACAACTGGAACGACGACTCCCCAATCTGCCGTGACATCCTGATCAACCAGATCATGCCGTTCGTGCAGTACTACACTTACGTTGAAATCACCCCCCGTGAGCACCAGGCCCTGTGGTTCGAATACGAGCGCATCGGCGAAGCCTTTGCCGACACGTTCACCCAGCAGCAACTGGTCTCGGCCGGCGATATCTACCCGGTCTTCCGTGAACTCTTCCAGCGCAGGTTAGTGACATGACCGCCAAAAAAGAGCAAAGACGCCAACCGATCTCCACGGGTTCCGAGTGGACCTTTGAACTGATCCAGGCCTATGACCGCGAAATCAGCCGCATTGCGGCGGGTTATGCCCTGGACACCTATCCCAACCAGATCGAGGTGATTACCGCCGAACAGATGATGGATGCCTACGCCTCGGTCGGCATGCCACTGGGTTATCACCATTGGTCCTACGGCAAACACTTCCTCAGCACCGAAAAGTCCTACAGCCGCGGCCAGATGGGCCTGGCCTACGAGATCGTGATCAACTCCGACCCTTGCATCGCCTACCTGATGGAAGAGAACACCATCTGCATGCAGGCGTTGGTGGTGGCGCATGCCTGCTATGGGCATAACAGTTTCTTCAAGGGCAACTACCTGTTCCGCACCTGGACCGACGCCAGTTCGATCATCGATTACCTGGTGTTCGCCAAGCAGTACATCATGCAATGCGAGGAGCGCCACGGCATCGATGCGGTGGAGGACCTGCTCGACTCCTGCCATGCGCTGATGAACTACGGCGTCGACCGCTACAAACGCCCGTATCCGATCTCCGCCGAGGAAGAACGCCTGCGCCAGAAGGAGCGTGAGGAGCACTTGCAGAAACAGATCAACGACCTGTGGCGCACCATTCCCAAGCGCGCCGGCAAGAATAGCGACAAGGATAATGCGCGCTTCCCCGCCGAACCGCAGGAGAACATCCTCTATTTCCTGGAAAAACACGCACCGCTGCTGGAACCCTGGCAGCGGGAAATCGTGCGTATCGTGCGCAAGATCGCCCAGTACTTTTATCCACAGCGCCAAACCCAGGTGATGAACGAAGGCTGGGCCACGTTCTGGCACTACACGTTGATGAATGACCTGTACGACGAAGGCCTGGTCACCGACGGTTTCATGATGGAGTTCCTCACCTCCCACACCAGCGTGGTGTTCCAACCCGGCTTCGACAGCCCTTACTACAATGGCATCAACCCCTATGCATTGGGCTTTGCCATGTACCGCGATATCCGGCGCATGTGTGAACACCCCACCGAGGAGGACCGCCGCTGGTTCCCGGAAATCGCCGGCAGCGATTGGCTGTCCACCATAAAATTCGCCATGAGCAGCTTCAAGGACGAGAGTTTTATCCTGCAGTACCTGTCACCGCAGGTCATTCGAGACCTGAAACTGTTCAGTATTCTCGATGATGACCTCAAGGATGACCTGGTGGTGCCGGCCATCCACGATGAACCCGGCTATCGCACCATCCGCGAAACCCTGGCGGCCCAGTACAACCTGGGTAACCGCGAGCCCAACGTGCAGATCTACAGCATTGATGTACGCGGCGACCGCTCGCTGACCTTGCGTCACCAGCAGCACGACCGCAAACCCCTGGGCGAGTCCACCGAGGAAGTGCTCAAGCACCTGCACAGGCTTTGGGGCTTTGATATTCACCTGGAAACCCTGCAGGGCGACCAGGTGATGAAAACCCACCACGTGCCACCGCGCACCGATCACAACGATAACGACTACGGCCGCCTGGACCTGGCCGTCGTTCATCTCTGAAACAGCAAAGCCTCCATTGGCCAAGCACAGACGGTATCCTGTGCCGCTAATGGAGGCTTTTTCATGAAAATCTACAAAGTCGGCGGTGCGGTGCGAGATCGCCTCTTGGGTATCCCGGTGACCGATATCGACCGCGTCGTGGTGGGCGCGACTGCCGAAGAGATGCTCGCCAAGGGCTACAAGCCGGTGGGTGCTGACTTCCCGGTATTTCTGGACCCAAAAAACGGTGACGAGTACGCCCTCGCCCGTACTGAGCGCAAAAGCGGCCGGGGTTATGGCGGCTTTGTATTTCACGCCAGCCCCGAGGTGACGCTGGAAGAAGACCTGATCCGCCGCGACCTGACAATCAACGCTATGGCGGAAGACGACGACGGTAACTTGACCGACCCTTATCACGGTCAGCGAGATCTTGAAGCCCGCATTCTGCGCCATGTTTCTCCGGCGTTCGCCGAAGATCCCCTGCGAGTACTGCGTGTTGCACGCTTCGCCGCACGTTACGCGGCACTGGGGTTTACCGTCGCACCAGAAACATTTGAACTGATGCGCCAGCTCAGCGAATCCGGCGAACTGGAGGCGCTGACGCCCGAGCGCAGTTGGAAAGAAATTTCCCGCGCACTGATGGAAGACCAACCCGACGTGTTCATTCAGGTACTGCGCGACTGCGATGCGCTGAAAACCTTGATGCCAGAAGTGAATGCCCTGTTCGGCGTCCCACAACCCGAAGCCCATCACCCGGAAATCGACACCGGCATTCACACCTTGAGCGTGCTGGAACAAGCGGCCTTGCATCAGCAGCCCCTTACCGTGCGCTGGGCCTGCCTGCTGCACGACCTGGGCAAAGGCACGACCCCTGTGGATAAGTTGCCGCAGCACATCGCCCATGAACAGCGGGGTTTGGAGCTGATCAAGGCCGTCAATGAACGCTTCAAGGTGCCAAGGGATTGCCAGGAATTGGCGTTGCTGGTGGGCCAGTATCACACCCACGGTCATCGTGCGCTGGAGCTGAAAGCCTCGACGCTGCTGGAGTTGCTGCAAAGTTTCGACGTTTACCGTCGGCCGCAGCGCTTTGAGGAATTCGTGGTCGCTTGCGAAATGGACGCCCGAGGCCGCAAGGGTCTGGAGCAGAGAAGTTATCCACAAGCAGATTACTTGCGTGGGGCCGCGAAGGCAGCTCGCGAAGTGGCCGTTGCACCCTTGCTGGAGAAGGGTTTCAAAGGCCCTGAGCTGGGCGAGGCGCTCAAGCGCGAACGGCTCAAGGCCCTAAAAATCTACAAAGAACACTACGCACTGTAGGAGCCCGGCTTGCCGGCGATAGCGAGCTCAGGAACGCCATCGCCGGCAAGCTAGCTCCTACAGGAGAATGTTCGGCGTGAGTTGCTGGCCCTGCCATTCAAATGCGACAGGCGCCAGCACCTGGTCAATCTGCGCCTCGCGCCACAACTCGGCCAACGTCTTGCCCGCCTCAGGGTGCACTCGCTCAGGCGCCATCAACGACAGCGGCCACAGCACAAAGGCGTTCTTGAGGATTTCTACACGCGGCAGGATCAATCCATCGAAGTTACCCACCAGATCGCCGTACAACAGCACATCGATATCCAGCGGCAGGCCCTTGCGATCCGGCGCGTAGCGACCGTTGTCGGCCTCGATGAATTTCAACCGCCTGTCCAGCTCCATCAGCGGCAGGTCGGTGTAGGCCGACACCACCAGATTAAAGAACGGCCCGCTCTTGATGCCCACCGGCTGGCTTTCAAACACCGCTGAACAGCGCACATCCGTCAAAAAACTCGCCAGCGCATCCAGGCCAGCGCGGAGGTGAGACTCGCGCTCGATATTGCTGCCTAGACCTAGGTAAACCTGAGTTAGCGGCATCCGCGCTCGATCTCCACGCCCACACCCTTGGCAGCCGGAACGGCGCCTGGCTTGGTCAACTTGAGGTGCAACCAGGGAATCTGAAATTCACTCATCAGTACTTCGGCCAACCGTTCGGCAAAGGTTTCCACCAATTGGTACTGGGATTGTTCGGCAAAGGCCTGGATACGCGCGGATACACTGGCGTAATCCAGCGCCAACGTCAGGTCATCACCGGCCGCAGCCGGGCGGTTATCCCAGGCGAAGCTCAGGTCCAGGCGCAAGCATTGACGGATTCCGCGCTCCCAGTCGTAGGCCCCGATCACGGTGTCGACTTCCAGGCCTTCGATAAACACTCTGTCCAAGCACTCTTCTCCGCAGCACGACAAGGGCGCGATGCCCCGTTAGAATCAGGGCGTCCTCGCCCGGAATAGTTAGCATGTTTTGGTCACTGGCGATTTTCGCCTACCTGCTCGGCTCGCTGTCCTTCGCCATTTTGCTCAGCCGCCTGACGGGAAATCCCGACCCGCGAATGAGTGGCTCAGGCAATGCCGGCGCCACCAATATGTTGCGCCTGGCCGGCAAGAAACTCGCCGTACTGACGCTGCTGGGCGACCTCTGCAAGGGCCTGTTGCCCGTGCTGATCGCCAGCCTCGCCGGCCTGACCCTGCAACAGCAGGCCTGGATCGGCGTATGCGCGGTCCTCGGCCACCTGTTTCCCCTGTACTTCCGCTTTCGCGGCGGCAAAGGCGTCGCCACGGCAGCCGGCATGTTGCTCGGGATCTACCCGCCGGCGGCGTTGCTGGCCGTACTCGCCTGGCTGCTGACGTTCTACCTGACCCGCACCAGCTCGCTCGCCGCGTTGATCGCCACCCCGCTCACCCTGCCGCTACTGGCCTGGCAAGAACCGGCGGCACTGCTGCCAATGAGCGTGCTGACACTGCTGATCGTCTGGCGCCACCGGGGCAATTTACGCGACCTGTTTGCCGGGCGCGAACGGCATTTTTAAATACCGTCGATGAGCCCGGCCCACCTTGCAGCCTTACAACGGCGACAACTGCTCCATCGGCCAGCGCGCCTGCACGCTGATTGCCAGGCTTTCATGCTGACCAGCCTGCAGGCGCTGGCAACCGGCATAGGCGATCATCGCGCCGTTGTCGGTGCAGAACTCGGGGCGCGCGTAGAACACGTCGCCCTTCATGTCGCCGAGCATTTTTTCCAGCGAAGTGCGCAAGGCCTTGTTGGCGCTGACGCCGCCTGCGATCACCAGCCGCTTCATGCCTGCCTGTTTCAAGGCGCGCTTGCACTTGATGGTCAAAGTCTCCACCACGGCCTGCTGGAACGCCAGAGCGATGTCGCAACGGGCTTGCTCGCTGTCGTCTCCGGCGCTGACGCTTTGCTGCCAGGTGTTCAGCGCAGAGGTTTTTAAACCGCTGAAGCTGAACATTAGGCCCGGGCGATCGCACATCGGCCGCGGGAAGGTGTAGCGACCGGCAACACCTTTTTCGGCGAGGCGGGCGATTTCCGGACCACCGGGATAATTGAGGCCCATCATCTTCGCGGTCTTGTCGAAGGCTTCGCCGGCAGCGTCGTCCAAGGATTCACCCAAAAGGGTGTATTGGCCGATTCCGTCCACCTGAACCAACTGCGTATGGCCGCCGGAAACCAACAATGCGACGAACGGGAACTCTGGCGGTGTTTTTTCCAGCATCGGTGCCAGTAAATGGCCTTCCATATGATGCACGCCGAGGGCCGGAATGCCCCAGGCAAACGCCAGCGCCTGGGCGCAAGAGGCCCCAACCAGCAGGGCTCCGACCAATCCGGGGCCTGCGGTGTAGGCGATGGCGTCGATCTCGGTCGGCACGCAGCCGGCCTCATCCAGCACTTGGCGGATCAGGGGCAGCATGCGCTTGACGTGATCACGGCTGGCCAGCTCCGGCACCACGCCACCATAGGCACGGTGCAGGTCGATCTGACTGAACAGTGCATCGGCCAAGAGCCCGCGTTCACTGTCGTAAAGTGCGACACCGGTTTCGTCGCAGGAGGTTTCAAGTCCCAGTACTAGCATGGGTTTGCGCCTTGTAGAGGCTGAATTCGAAGGCGCGCATAATAGTCGCCACTCCCCCTCCCGACTAGCGGTTTTCGATCAGAGGCTTTGCATTCCGGGCAATGAGGGGTTAACATCCGCAACCCTTAAAAACCGACGACCTCAGCCGCGAATTTTTTGCGACGAGAACGTTGATCCCGGTAATGAAAGAAGGTAGCTCTGGATGCCAGCCGTCAAAGTTAAAGAGAACGAACCCTTCGACGTAGCTCTGCGTCGTTTCAAGCGCTCCTGCGAAAAAGCCGGTGTACTGGCTGAAGTTCGTAGCCGCGAATTTTACGAGAAGCCAACTTCTGAGCGTAAGCGTAAGGCAGCAGCCGCTGTTAAGCGTCACGCCAAGAAAGTTCAGCGCGAACAGCGCCGCGCCGTTCGTCTGTACTAATACACAGACGTTCGTAGCAAGCTTCTGCCAAGCCCGGCCCTCAGCCGGGCTAATGGCATTTGCGGATATCGCTTGATGCTTCACTGTTGACGCCGCACATGCGACCGATACAACTGCTTCACACGTCAGGACTGGCTCTTTTGCCAGCGGTGCACGTCTCTTCTGACGAGCCTATCAAGGCTACTGACGAGCACACTTATTTTCTTCAAACAGGCGATCAACTGTATCGACTGTGCCCGACGACGAGCTTCCGAGGCCGCCATTGGCCAAGACCGGATGCCGGGGCAACATTTCCATGCCAAAAACCTGATTGAAACTAACGTCAGTGAATGAACGGCAGATACACTTCCTGAATGCCCAAGCAGACAACTGATGAACGAGCCACGCACTGCGTGCGCTTGAGCAATCATTGGGCCCTCATTGACACGCAGTGATGACGAGAACGCCATGGCCGGGCTGATTCCCCAGAGCTTTATTGACGACCTTCTGAACCGCACCGACATCGTCGATGTTGTCAGCTCGCGCGTGCAACTGAAAAAAGCCGGCAAAAACTACACCGCCTGCTGCCCGTTCCACAAAGAGAAAACCCCGTCATTCAGCGTCAGCCCCGACAAGCAGTTCTATTACTGCTTCGGCTGCGGCGCAGGCGGCAACGCCCTGGGTTTTCTCATGGACCACGACAACCTGGATTTCCCCCAGGCTATCGAGGACCTGGCAAAAGCCGCGGGCATGGAAGTCCCTCGGGAAGAAAGCGGGCGGCCGCACAAGCCGCGCCAACCTACTGATTCGCCGCTTTACCCGCTACTGACGGCCGCTGCCGACTTTTACCGTCAGGCGCTTAAAAGCCATCCGCAGCGCAAGGCCGCCGTCGACTATTTGAAAGGTCGCGGCCTCACCGGGGAAATCGCCCGGGACTTCGGCCTGGGGTTCGCCCCGCCCGGCTGGGACAACCTGTACAAGCACTTGAGCAGCGACACCCTCCAGCAAAAAGCCATGATCGACGCCGGCCTGCTGGTGGAAAACGCCGAGACCGGCAAACGTTATGACCGCTTTCGCGACCGGGTGATGTTCCCGATCCGCGACAGCCGGGGCCGCATCATCGCCTTTGGTGGCCGAGTATTGGGGGACGACAAACCCAAGTACCTGAACTCCCCGGAAACTCCGGTATTCCATAAGGGACAGGAGCTCTACGGGCTGTTCGAGGCGCGCAAGAACAACCGCAACCTCGATGAGATCATCGTGGTTGAAGGCTATATGGACGTGATCGCGCTCGCCCAACAAGGCCTGCGCAATGCCGTCGCCACGCTGGGCACCGCGACCAGCGAAGAACACATGAAGCGCCTGTTTCGCGTGGTACCCAGCGTGCTGTTCTGCTTCGACGGCGACCAGGCCGGCCGCAACGCCGCCTGGCGCGCACTCGAGGCCACGCTGTCGAGCCTGCAGGACGGACGTCGCGCACGCTTCCTGTTCCTGCCCGAAGGCGAAGACCCGGATACCCTGGTCCGCTCCGAAGGCACTGACGCCTTCCGCGCGCGCATCAACCAGCATGCACAACCGCTGGCCGACTACTTCTTCCAGCAACTGACCGAAGAAGCCGACCCGCGCTCCCTCGAAGGCAAGGCCCACATGGCCACCCTCGCGGCGCCGCTGATAGACAAGGTTCCCGGCGCCAACCTGAAATCACTGATGCGCATGCGCCTGCAGGAAATCACCGGGTTAAGCGGCGAAGCCGTCAGCCAACTGGTGCACAACGCGCCGCATGACGCACCGCCGCCGACCTACGACCCAGGCATGGATTACGACGCCATGCCGGACTATTCCGACTTCCATCAACCGCAGGAGGCCTACGCGCCCCAGCAGGAATGGACACCGAAAAAGTCTGGCAGCGACGGCAAGAAATGGGAAAAGAAACCCTGGAGCAAGAATGGCAAGCGCGGTGACCGTGACGAGGCTTATGCCCCGCGAACGCCTGTCGCCGTAGAAGCGCCAACGCTCATTGCCCTGCGTACGCTCATCCATCACCCGCAACTGGCGGAAAAGGTCGAGAGTGCTGATCATTTTGCCAATGCGAGCAACACTTACGCCCAAGTATTGATCGCCTTGATCGAGGCGGTACAGAAAAATCCTAAGCTAAACTCAATCCAGTTGATGGCGCGCTGGCACGGCACCGAACAGGGCCGACTATTGAAAGCCCTCGCGGAAAAGGAGTGGCTAATTGACGGCGATAACCTTGAACAACAGTTTTTAGACACCATTACTAGGTTATCCGCGGGTCAGCACACGCAGACCCTCGATGACCTGATCAAGAAAGCAAGGCAGCCGGATTTATCGGCTGAAGAGAAGATTCAGATAGCAAAACAGATGCGCGACCTCTTAAAACAGAACGTTTGCGCATCAAACCCGACCTCAACTGGCGCGTGAGGTCATAGCTCAGGTATAATCCTCGGCTTGTTTTTTGCCCGCCAAGACCTTCAGTGGATAGGGTGTTATGTCCGGAAAAGCGCAACAGCAGTCTCGTATCAAAGAGTTGATCGTTCTCGGTCGTGAGCAGGGTTACCTGACTTACGCGGAGGTCAACGACCACCTGCCTGAGGATATTTCAGATCCAGAGCAGGTGGAAGACATCATCCGCATGATTAACGACATGGGGATCAACGTATTCGAAGCTGCGCCAGATAAGGATTCCCTTATGCTGGCGGACGCCGATACCGACGAGGCTGCCGCTGAAGAAGCGGCCGCCGCGCTGGCTGCTGTGGAGACCGATATCGGTCGTACCACCGACCCTGTGCGCATGTATATGCGTGAAATGGGTACCGTCGAGCTGCTGACACGCGAAGGCGAAATCGAAATCGCCAAGCGTATCGAAGAGGGCATCCGTGAAGTGATGGGCGCAATCGCGCACTTCCCTGGCACGGTTGACCATATTCTCTCCGAGTACACCCGCGTTACCACCGAAGGTGGCCGCCTGTCCGACGTGCTGAGTGGCTACATCGACCCGGACGACGGCATTGCGCCGCCTGCCGCCGAAGTGCCGCCACCAGTCGATGCCAAGGCTGCGAAAGCGGACGACGACTCCGAAGACGACGACGCTGAAGCCAGCGGCGACGACGAAGATGAAGTTGAAAGCGGTCCAGACCCAATCGTCGCTGCCCAGCGTTTCGGTGCGGTTTCCGATCAAATGGAAATCACCCGCAAAGCCCTGAAAAAGCACGGTCGCGCCAACAAGCAGGCAATCGCCGAGCTGCTGGCCCTGGCTGAGCTGTTCATGCCGATCAAGCTGGTGCCGAAGCAATTCGAAGGCCTGGTTGAGCGGGTTCGCAGCGCCCTGGAGCGTCTGCGTGCACAAGAGCGTGCGATCATGCAGCTCTGTGTCCGTGACGCGCGCATGCCGCGTGCCGACTTCCTGCGTCAGTTCCCGAGCAACGAAGTAGATGAAAGCTGGACCGACGCACTGGCCAAGGGCAAGGCGAAATACGCCGAAGCCATTGGTCGCCTGCAGCCGGACATCATCCGTTGCCAGCAAAAGCTGCAAGCATTGGAGACCGAAACCGGTCTGACGATTGCCGAGATCAAGGACATCAACCGTCGCATGTCGATCGGTGAGGCCAAGGCCCGCCGCGCGAAGAAAGAGATGGTTGAAGCGAACTTGCGTCTGGTGATCTCCATCGCCAAGAAGTACACCAACCGTGGCCTGCAATTCCTCGACCTGATCCAGGAAGGCAACATCGGCTTGATGAAGGCTGTGGACAAGTTCGAATACCGTCGTGGTTACAAGTTCTCGACTTATGCCACCTGGTGGATCCGTCAGGCGATCACTCGCTCGATCGCCGACCAGGCCCGCACCATCCGTATTCCGGTGCACATGATCGAGACGATCAACAAGCTCAACCGTATTTCCCGGCAGATGTTGCAGGAAATGGGTCGCGAACCGACCCCGGAAGAGCTGGGCGAACGCATGGAAATGCCTGAGGATAAAATCCGCAAGGTATTGAAGATCGCTAAAGAGCCGATCTCCATGGAAACCCCGATTGGTGATGACGAAGACTCCCACCTGGGTGACTTCATCGAAGACTCGACCATGCAGTCGCCAATCGATGTCGCCACCGTTGAGAGCCTGAAAGAAGCGACTCGCGACGTACTGTCCGGCCTCACTGCCCGTGAAGCCAAGGTACTGCGCATGCGTTTCGGCATCGACATGAATACCGACCACACCCTTGAGGAAGTCGGTAAGCAGTTTGACGTGACCCGTGAGCGGATCCGTCAGATCGAAGCCAAGGCGCTGCGCAAGTTGCGCCACCCGACGCGAAGCGAGCATCTGCGCTCCTTCCTCGACGAGTGATACCAGAACCCCCGGCCCAGGCCGGGGGTTTTGTTTTGTATCGATAAAACCTTGCGCAACACCCCTCCCCCGCAATGCCCGTCTACACTCGAAACATTCCCCGTGCCATAACGAGACCGTTATGCCCAGATTGCCGGCTGTGTTTTTGCTGTGGCTGCTGACCTGGACCGCAACGGCTGGCGCGTTGACTCTTAGCGATGATGAGCGTGACTGGCTGGCGGACCATCAGGAGTTGCGCCTCGGGGTGGATGCGTCATGGCCACCCTTTGAATACCGTGACGAAAGTGGCCGCTACCAAGGCTTGGCGGCAGATTATGTGCGCCTGATCCAGGATCGCCTTGGCGTGCGCGTCAAGTTGATTGAGCCTGCAAACTGGAGTGCGGTCCTGGAGCAGGCCCGCAACAACCAACTCGACCTGCTGCCGGGCATCATGTCCACACCGGAACGCCAGGGCTATATGGCGTTCACCCGGCCTTATCTGGACTTCCCCATCGTTATCCTGGCCCATGAGGGCGGCGCCAAACCGCGCACCCTGAAAGACCTCTACGGCTTGAAGATTGCCGTGGTGGAAAACTACGCCCCCCATGAGCTGCTGCGCACCCATCACCCCGATCTCAACCTGGTGGCCATGCCAAATGTCAGCTCGACGTTGCAAGCCCTGGCCACCGATGAAGTAGATGCAGTGGTCGGCGATCTCGCCTCCAGTGTCTGGAGCCTGCGCCAACTCAAGCTCGATGGCTTGTACGTCAGCGGCGAAACGCCCTACCGCTACCAATTGGCAATGGGTGTACCGCGCGATAACAAAATGCTGGTGGGCATCCTGGACAAGGTGCTCGCCGACCTCAGCCCGCAAGAAACCGATGCCATCCAGCAGCATTGGGTCGGCAGCTTTACCGATCACCGCACCTTCTGGACCGACCTGCTGCTTTACGGCCTGCCTGCCGTGCTGTTGCTGAGCACCGTGTTGGCCGTGGTGATTCGGATCAACCGTCGTCTCAGTTCGGAAATTTCGCGCCGTGTCGCCCTCGAACAGGAGCTGCGCAGCAGCGAGTACCACTATCGCGGTTTAGTGGAGAGCCTGTCCGCCATCGCCTGGGAAGCCAATGTCACCGATTTCACCTACAGCTACGTGTCGCCCCACGCCGAAGAATTACTGGGCTATCCGCGCGCCCATTGGCTGATCCCGGGGTTCTGGCGCAACATCATTCACCCCGCCGACCTGACCCGCGCCGAAGCCTACTGCTATCGCGAAACCCGCGCCAACCGTGACCACAGCATTGATTACCGAGTGATCACTGCTGACGGCCGTTGCTTGTGGGTGCGCGACATTGTCAGCCTGATCGAACATGGTCATGAGCCGGTTCTGCGCGGCTTGATGATCGATATCAGTGAGGCTAAGCGCACTGAAGAGGCGTTGCAGCTGTCCGAGCAGAAATTCGCCTCGGTGTTCCAGCAATGCCCGGACATGCTGGTGATTGCACGACTGTCTGATGGCTGCCTGCTGGAAGTGAACAAGGCATTCGAAGACCAGATTGGCCTGAAGGCCGAACAGGTCGTTGGTAAAACCGCCACCGAGTTGAATATCTGGGGCATCAAGGGCGTCGGTCCCGACCTGCTGCAACGGGTGCAGACCACTAGCATCCGCAACCTGGAAATGCCCTTTCTGCGCAGCAATGGTCAGGCGTTCACCGGGCTGATCTCCGCCGAGCCGTTCCAACTCGACACCACAGAGGCCATCGTTGTGGTGGTGCGCGACATCACCCAACTCAAGGAAACCCAGCAACAACTGCAAACCTCCGAAGAGAAATTCGCCAAGGCCTTCCACGCCTCCCCCGACGGCTTGCTGCTGAGCCGGCAGCGCGATGGGTTGTTGATTGAAGTGAACGACGGTTTCAGCCGGATCACCGGCTTCACCAGCGCCACCTCTCTCGACCAATCCACCCTGGACCTGGGCATCTGGGTCGACCTCAACGAACGCAAACACATGCTGGAGATGATGCAGCGCGATGGTTTTGTGCGTGACTTCATCTGCCATATACGCCGCAGCGATGGGCAGATCCGCTTGTGCGAGCTGTCCAGCCGCCCGCTACCGATTGGCGATGAAGACTGCATGCTGACCATCGCGCGGGACATCACCGAGCGCCAGCTGATGCAGGAAAAACTGCAACAAGCCGCCACGGTGTTCGAGAGCACCGCCGAAGGCGTGTTGATCACTGACACCCGGCAAAACATCAGCGCCGTCAACCGTGCCTTCACCGAGATCACCGGCTATAGCGAGGCCGAAGCCCTCGGCCACACCCCGCGCCTGCTTGCCTCCGGCCTGCATGACAGCGCCTTCTACGCCTCCATGTGGCACCAGTTGACCGCCCAGGGACACTGGCAAGGCGAGATCTCCAACCGCCGCAAGAACGGCGAGGTGTACCCAAGCTGGTTGACGATCAGTGCCGTGCGCAACCGCCACCAGTTGATCACGCACTTCGTCGCGGTGTTTGCCGACATCTCCAGCCTCAAGCTGGCTCAAGCCCGCCTCGACTACCAGGCGCATCACGACCCGTTGACCGGCCTGCCCAACCGCACGCTATTCGAAAGCCGACTGCAAGCGGCCCTCAACGGGCACCAAGAAACGGGCAAACAAGGCGCCGTGCTGTTTCTCGACCTGGACCGCTTCAAACACATCAACGACAGCCTCGGCCATCCGATCGGCGACTTGCTACTCAAAGACATCGCCGTGCGCCTCAAGGAACAACTGCGCGACATCGACACCGTAGCCCGCCTGGGCGGTGACGAATTCATCATCCTGCTCCCCGGCCTGCAGCACGCCAGCGACGCCCAGTACCTGGCCAATAAACTGCTGGCCTGCTTCACACCCCCATTCCAGGCCGGTGAGCACGAGTTTTTTATCAGTGCCAGCATCGGCACCAGCCTCTACCCCGAGGACGGCACCGATGTCGCCACCCTGGTCAAGAACGCCGACGCAGCGATGTATCGCTCAAAGGCCAAGGGCCGTAACCGGGTCGAAAGCTATACCCGCGACCTGACTGCCCAGGCCAACGAACGCGTGGCACTGGAGCACGAACTGCGCCGCGCCATCGAGCGCGATGAGCTGAGCCTCTACTACCAACCCAAGCTGAGCCTGATGACCCACGAACTGATCGGCGCCGAAGCCCTGATACGCTGGCGCCACCCCACCTTTGGCGACGTGCCCCCCGAACACTTCATCGCCCTGGCCGAAGAAAACGGCATGATCCTGCAGATTGGCGACTGGGTGCTGGAACAAGCCTGCCGGCAAATACACGCCTGGCAAGGCCACTTCGACGATTTCGGCCCGCTGTCGGTCAACCTGGCCGGCGCGCAATTACGTCACCCCGGCTTATTGGGCCGCATCAAACAGCTGCTGCATGACTACCAGCTCGACCCCGGTCGCCTGCAACTGGAGATCACCGAAAACTTCATCATGAGCCAGGCCGAAGAAGCGCTGGAGGTGTTGCACCAGCTCAAAGAACTCGGCGTACAGCTTGCCATTGACGACTTTGGCACCGGCTATTCATCCCTCAGCTACCTCAAGCGCCTGCCCCTGGACTTCCTCAAGATCGACCAATCCTTCGTCCGCGGCCTGCCCGACGACCCCCACGACGCCGCCATCGTCCGCGCCATCATCGCCCTGGGCCACAGCATGCAATTCACCATCATCGCCGAAGGCGTGGAGAATCCCGCACAGCAAGCTTTCCTGGCCGCTGAAGGCTGCGAACAGATGCAAGGCTACATCGTCAGCCTGCCGCTACCGCCGGAGCTTTTTGCTGCTACGTTTCTTCGTATGCGCATTGAGGATTATTCGGATGGCACAGCGGGGAAACCATCGTTATAATCCGCGACCTACTGAGGGCCTATAGCTCAGTTGGTCAGAGCAGAGGACTCATAATCCTTTGGTCCACGGTTCAAGTCCGTGTGGGCCCACCAAACAAGAAAGCCGCGCATTGCGCGGCTTTCGTGTGTCTGGAAGGCTGTAATATGCTTCCCGCCCCCGCCCATACTCTGGAGCCCCCCTTGCCCGCCCTAGATGAAATCGACCGCCAACTGATCGCCGCCCTGCAGCTCAACGCCCGCGAAAGCGTGGCCATGCTCGCCCGGCAGTTGGGCATCGCGCGCACTACCGTGACGTCGCGCCTCGCGCGCCTGGAGAAAACCCAGGTAATTACCGGTTATGGCGTGCGTCTCGGGCAGCGTGTGGTCGAGGGTGGTTTGCAGGCGTATGTCGGCATCACCGTGCAGGCGCGCTCGGGCAAGGAAGTGCTGCGCCGACTCAGTGCGATGGCGCAAGTGCAACAATTGTGCGCGGTGAGTGGCGAGTTCGATTACGTCGCATGGCTGCGCACCGATTCGCCGGAACAGTTGGACCAATTGCTCGATCAGATCGGCAGCGTCGACGGCGTGGAGAAAACCACCACTTCGATCATCCTCAGTAACAAATTGGATCGCGGACAACCAATCTGATCACCGATCTCGTCACTCTGACTAAAAACAAAGCAATTTGACGACACTTTGCGTCTTATTAACGAACGCTACGCTCTCTAAACTGGCTGCCATCTTTTCCTATACTCAGCGGGTCACGCCCGCCTAGTCGCCAGTAAGGTCAGCCATGAGCATTCCGTCCAGCACCCTCAGCAAGACCAATCGCCACCCCGCCGACGGTAAGAAGCCCATCACCATCTTTGGCCCGGACTTCCCGTTCGCCTTCGATGACTGGATTGAACACCCGGCCGGCCTGGGTAGTATTCCTGCGGCCAACCACGGTGCCGAAGTGGCGATCGTCGGCGCCGGGATCGCGGGCCTGGTGGCCGCCTACGAGCTGATGAAGCTCGGCCTCAAGCCGGTGGTGTACGAAGCCTCGAAAATGGGCGGACGCCTGCGTTCCCAAGCCTTCGAAGGTGCCGAAGGCATCATTGCCGAGCTGGGTGGCATGCGCTTTCCAGTGTCGTCCACCGCGTTCTACCACTACGTGGACAAGCTCGGACTGGAAACCAAACCCTTCCCCAACCCACTGACCCCGGCGTCCGGCAGCACGGTCATCGACCTTGAAGGCCAGACCCACTACGCGCAAAAACTCTCTGACTTGCCGGTGCTGTTCCAGGAAGTGGCCGACGCCTGGGCCGATGCTCTGGAAGCCGGCTCGCAGTTCGGTGATATCCAGCAAGCCATCCGCGACCGTGACGTGCCGCGCCTCAAGGAGCTGTGGAACAAGCTCGTGCCGCTGTGGGATGACCGCACCTTCTACGATTTCGTCGCCACCTCCAAGGCATTTGCCAAATTGTCCTTCCATCACCGCGAAGTGTTTGGCCAGGTCGGTTTCGGCACTGGCGGCTGGGACTCGGACTTCCCCAACTCCATGCTGGAAATCTTCCGTGTGGTGATGACCAACTGCGATGACCACCAACATCTGGTGGTCGGCGGCGTGGCTCAGGTGCCGATGGGTATCTGGCGTCATGTGCCGGAGCGCTGCGCCCACTGGCCGGCCGGCACCAGCCTGAGTTCGCTGCATCGCGGTGCGCCAAGAGCCGGGGTGAAGCGCATCGCCCATGCCGCCGATGGCCGTTTCGCCGTCACCGACAACTATGGCGACACACGCGAATACGCCGCGGTACTGACCACCTGCCAAAGCTGGCTGCTGACCACCCAGATCGAATGCGACGAAACCCTGTTCTCGCAAAAGATGTGGATGGCCCTGGACCGCACGCGCTACATGCAATCGTCGAAAACCTTCGTGATGGTCGACCGGCCGTTCTGGAAAGACAAAGACCCGGAGACCGGTCGCGACCTGATGAGCATGACCCTCACCGACCGCCTGACCCGTGGCACCTACCTGTTCGATAACGGCGACGACAAGCCGGGGGTGATCTGCTTGTCGTACTCGTGGATGAGCGACGCGCTGAAAATGCTGCCGCAGCCCATCGATAAGCGTGTGAAGCTGGCCCTCGACGCCCTCAAAAAGATCTACCCGAAAGTCGATATCAAGGCGCGCATCATCGGCGACCCGATCACCGTGTCATGGGAAGCCGACCCGCATTTCCTCGGGGCCTTCAAGGGCGCGCTGCCCGGCCACTATCGCTACAACCAGCGCATGTATGCGCACTTTATGCAGAAGGACATGCCCGCCGAACAACGTGGGATTTTCATTGCCGGTGATGATGTGTCCTGGACCCCAGCCTGGGTCGAAGGCGCGGTGCAGACCTCGCTGAACGCGGTGTGGGGCATCATGACCCACTTCGGTGGCAGCACTCACCCGGAGAACCCAGGGCCGGGTGACGTATTCGATGAAATCGGGCCGATCGCCCTGGCCGATTAAGGAGTTGAACATGCGTGTCGCCCTGTACCAATGCCCACCGCTGCCTTTAGATGTGGCCGGCAACCTCAAGCGCCTGCATCAACTGGCGCATGAGGCGTCCGGCGCCGATGTGCTGGTGCTGCCGGAGATGTTCCTGAGCGGCTACAACATCGGCGCCGAAGCCGTTGGCGCCTTGGCCGAGGCACAGGACGGGCCGTCAGCGCAGGCGATTGGCGAACTGGCCAAAGGCGCCGGGCTGGCGATTCTGTACGGCTACCCGGAACGGGCCGAGGATGGCCAGATCTACAACGCCGTGCAGTTGATCGACGCCCACGGCCAGCGTGTGTGCAACTACCGTAAGACGCACCTGTTTGGTGATCTGGACCATTCGATGTTCAGCGCCGGCGACGATGATTTCCCACTGGTGGAGCTCAACGGCTGGAAGCTGGGTTTCCTGATCTGTTACGACCTGGAGTTCCCGGAAAACACCCGGCGCCTGGCCCTGGCCGGTGCCGAGCTGATCCTGGTGCCCACCGCCAACATGGTGCCATTTGACTTTGTCGCCGACGTCACCGTGCGGGCACGGGCCTTTGAAAACCAATGTTATGTGGCCTACGCCAACTATTGCGGGCACGAAGGCGAGATCCAGTACTGCGGGCAAAGCAGCATCGCCGCGCCGAATGGCCAGCGCATTGCCCAGGCGGGCCTGGATGAAGCCTTGATCGTCGGGGAGCTGGATCGTCAGTCGATCCTGGATGCCCGTGCCGCCAATCACTACTTGCAGGACCGTCGCCCCGAGCTGTATGGCGCGCTGCACAAGCCCTGATCCAGCCGGTTTGTTAGCATAGGCACATTCTACGTTTCGGAAGTGCCCATGCTTGCGCCGGCCCACCCTCATTCTCTTCACCTGACCCTGGCTAACGGCTTGCGGGTTTCCTTGCAGCATGCGCCGCGTTTGAAGCGGTGCGCAGCAGTGCTAAGGGTGGCGGCCGGCAGCCATGACGTGCCGATGGAGTGGCCGGGGCTGGCGCATTTCCTCGAGCATCTGTTGTTCCTCGGCACCGAACGTTTTCCCACGGACGAAGGGTTGATGGCCTACGTGCAACGCCATGGGGGCCAGGTCAATGCCAGCACCCGTGAGCGCACTACGGATTTCTTCTTTGAACTGCCGGTCGCAACGTTTGCCGGTGGACTGGAACGGTTGGTGGACATGCTGACCCACCCACGCCTGACCCTGGAGGATCAACTGCGCGAGCGCGAAGTGCTGCACGCCGAGTATGCCGCCTGGGCCCGGGATGCCAAGGCACAGCAGCAGGTCGCGTTGCTGGAGGGGCTTGCGGCTGACCACCCGCTGCGGGGTTTTCATGCGGGCAACCGCGATAGCCTGCCGGTGGAGCGTGAGGCATTTCAGCAGGCGTTGAGTGAATTCCACGCGCAGTTCTATCAGAGCGGGCAGATGACATTGAGCCTGGCGGGCCCGCAATCACTGGAAGAACTGGAAACCTTGGCGCAACGATTCAGTGAACAGCTGAGTTCTGGACCTCTGCGCCCACAATCCGCCCCGCCGGCATTGATGCAGGGTGATGCGCAGAGCTATCAGCACATCACCCTGCATCACCTGCACCACGTCATGACCTGTGATGCGCCACGCAAAGCACTGGAGTTTCTCTGCACCTGGCTCAACGCCTCGGGACCCGGCGGGTTGCTGGCTGAACTGAAAGCTCGGCAACTGGCGAGTGCACTGCAGGCGTCAGTGATTTATCAGTTCGCCGGGCAAGCCGTGTTGGATATCGACTTCACCATCCAAGCTGAATCAGCCACGCAGATCGAGGCGTTGCTGCACGACTGGCTGAGTTTTTTCGCACACAGCGACTTGACTTCATTGCGTGAAGAGTTCGCGCTGCTGGCCGCTCGTCAACAGCAGGTCCAAGGCGCCCTTGCGTTGGCCCGGAACGACAGCCAAGACCTATCGGAACAGGACGTTGTCGCCCTCAAGGCCATGCTTGATTCGCTGCACCTGCCAGAATCCACACACACTTGGCAGTTGCCGCCAAACAACCCGTTCCTGCGCCCACCGGCCAAGGAAGAACGCGCCGGCCTGATTCGCGGCCAGACCAGCGCTCACCGTGGCTTGCGCACCTTTGCCCAGGATCGCTCCCGTGGACGTAGGGAAGTGTCGGCGCTGACCTTCAGTCAGGCATTGGCAGGCGATGGCGATGAAGGCGCGCTGTATCTGCAATGGCGATCAGCCCCTTCCGGCCTGGAAAACGCTTTGCAGCCGTTGCGCGAGCATGCCGGTCAGGCAGGCGTCGAATTGTCGTTCGAAAGCCTGGGCCAAGACTGGCGGGTGAAAATGATTGGGCTACTGGAGCCCATGCCAGCCGTGTTGGACGTGTTGGCAAAAGGCCTGAATGAACCGCAAGAGGCTCAGCCCGACTCACCGCAGATGATTGCCATCCGTGAATTGCTCAAGGCGCTGCCCGCTTGCTGCAACGGCCACAATCCCGAATCGGCATCCTGGTCCACTGCGCACTGGCAAGGCCTGGGACTGGGTTTCTCCGCAGCGCATGAAGCCGCGATCAAGTCCGCAGCGGCCCGCCTGCCAGGGCAACCCGCGAATCTCACTCACCGCGTGCCGGCCCTCAGCGATCAACGTATCTGGCACGCGATAAAAACCGACTCTGACGAAGCCGCATTGCTGCTGTTTTGCCCAACGCCGAGTCAATCCCTGGCGGACGAAGCCGCTTGGCGACTGCTTGGCCATCTGATCCAAGGCCCGTTCTACCAGCGCCTGCGCGTTGAGCTGCAAATCGGCTACGCCGTGTTCAGCGGTATCCGACAGATCAATGGCCAGATTGGCCTGCTATTCGGCGTGCAATCCCCCAGCGTGTCGCTGGAAGTCATCGTTGATCACCTGCAAGTATTCCTGAAACAACTGCCGACACTGATCGATAGCAACGACGACTTGGGCAACACGGCTTTGGCGCAGCAATTCTCAGCACAGACACTGCCCAATGCCCAAGCCGCCGAATTGTTATGGCACGCCCATCTGGCGGGCCACTCGTCGGGTTACCTGGCTGACCTTCAATCCCACATCCAAGCCTGCACCCGCGACGCAGTGCAGCTTGCCGCCCAACAACTGAACGACGCCGCAGGCGGCTGGCGTTGCGTGGCCAACGGCCCGCGCATCTCGGAAATCTGGCATGCGGCAGACTGATCATTGCCGCCCCTGCAAAAGGCTTTTTCCACCAAGACAGCGCTAACTTGAAAAGAATTGCGTAACATTCATACGCACACATCTGAACATCTCCGATTGGAGGTGGACTATATGTATTCCTTGGTAGTAAACGTCCCATCCCTTCGTAGGAGTAAGAATATGACCTGGTCCAAACCTGCTTACACTGATCTGCGCATCGGCTTCGAAGTCACCATGTACTTCGCCAGCCGTTAATCCGCTGGGTAATACAACGCCTCGGTTCGCCCGGGGCGTTTTTGTTTTGAGCTTGATGGAGCTGCCATGTTTGTCCAGATTCTAGGTTCCGCCGCCGGCGGTGGTTTCCCGCAGTGGAATTGCAACTGCGTGAACTGCGCGGGTTTTCGTGATGGCAGCCTGCGGGCCCAGGCGCGCACCCAGTCGTCCATCGCGATCTCCGACGATGGCGTGAACTGGGTGCTGTGCAACGCCTCGCCGGATATCCGCGCGCAACTCCAGGGCTTTGCACCGATGCAGCCCGGCCGCGCCCTGCGGGACACCGGCATCAGCGCAATCATCTTGATGGACAGCCAGATCGACCACACCACCGGCCTGTTGAGCCTGCGCGAAGGCTGCCCGCACCAAGTGTGGTGTACCGACATGGTCCATGAAGACCTGAGCACCGGCTTCCCGCTGTTCACCATGCTCACCCACTGGAACGGCGGCCTGGCCTGGAACCGCATCGAGCTGGACGCCAGCTTCAGCATCCCGGCCTGCCCCAACCTGCGCTTTACCCCACTGCCACTGCGCAGTGCCGCGCCGCCCTACTCGCCGCACCGCTTCGACCCGCACCCCGGCGATAACATCGGCCTGATCGTCGAAGACCTGCGCACCGGCGGCAAACTCTTCTACGCGCCAGGCCTGGGCAAGGTCGACGCGCCGCTGCTGGAGATCATGGCCGGTAGCGACTGTCTGCTGGTGGACGGCACGATGTGGGATGACGATGAAATGCAGCGCCGTGGTGTCGGTACTCGCACCGGCCGCGAGATGGGCCACCTGGCGCAAAACGGCCCCGGAGGCATGCTGGAAGTGCTGGAGCAATTGCCCAAGCAGCGCAAAGTACTTATCCACATCAACAACACCAACCCGATCCTCGATGAAGACTCCGCCGAGCGAGCGGAACTGGTGCGGCGCAATGTCGAAGTGGCTTACGACGGCATGAGCATTGAATTGTAGGAGCGATCGAAATGACTGACACGCCGTTGACCACCGTTGAATTCGAAGCCGCCCTGCGGGCCAAGGGCGCCTTCTACCATATCCATCACCCGTACCATGTGGCGATGTACGAAGGCCGCGCGACCCGCGAGCAGATCCAGGGCTGGGTTGCCAACCGTTTCTACTATCAGGTGAACATCCCCCTGAAAGACGCTGCGATCCTGGCCAATTGCCCGGACCGCGAGATCCGCCGCGAGTGGATCCAGCGCCTGCTCGACCACGACGGCGCTCCCGGTGAAGACGGCGGTATCGAAGCCTGGCTGCGCCTGGGCCAGGCCGTTGGCCTCGACCCGGACCAACTGCGCTCGCAGGAATTGGTACTGCCCGGCGTACGATTTGCGGTAGACGCCTACGTCAACTTCGCCCGTCGCGCCAGTTGGCAGGAAGCCGCCAGCAGTTCGCTGACTGAGCTGTTCGCGCCGCAAATCCACCAGTCGCGCCTCGACAGCTGGCCGCAGCATTACCCGTGGATCGACCCGGCCGGTTATGAATATTTCCGCACCCGCCTGGGCCAGGCCCGTCGCGATGTGGAACATGGTTTGGCGATCACCCTGCAGCACTACACCACCCGTGAAGGCCAGGAGCGCATGCTGGAAATTCTCCAGTTCAAACTGGATATTTTGTGGAGCATGCTGGATGCCATGAGCATGGCCTACGAACTCAAGCGTCCGCCGTATCACAGCGTGACCGAACAGCGGGTTTGGCATAAAGGGATCCCCCTATGAGCTTTGATCGCAGCAAGAAACCCACCTGGCGCCAGGGCTATCGCTACCAGTACGAGCCTGCGCAAAAGGGCCATGTGTTGCTCTACCCCGAAGGCATGATCAAGCTCAACGATAGCGCCGCGCTGATCGGTGGTTTGATCGACGGCGAGCGCGACGTGTCGGCGATCATTGCCGAGCTGGATAAACAGTTCCCCGGCGTGCCAGAACTCGGTAAAGACATCGAGGATTTCATGGAGGTCGCCCGTGCAGAGCACTGGATTACCCTTGCCTGAAAAACCGCCGGTTGGCTTGCCGCTGTGGTTACTGGCCGAGCTGACCTACCGCTGCCCGTTGCAGTGCCCGTACTGTTCCAACCCGCTGGACTTTGCCGAGCAGGGCAAGGAACTGAGTACCGAGCAATGGTTCAAGGTGTTTCGCGAAGCCCGCGAGATGGGCGCGGCACAACTGGGGTTTTCCGGCGGTGAGCCATTGGTGCGTCAGGATCTGGCCGAGCTGATCGCCGAGGCGCGCAGGCTCGGGTTCTACACCAACCTGATCACCTCCGGCATCGGCTTGACCGAACAGAAGATCAGCGACTTCAAGAAAGCCGGTCTGGACCATATCCAGATCAGCTTCCAGGCCAGCGACGAACAGGTCAACAACCTGCTGGCCGGCTCGAAAAAAGCCTTCGCGCAAAAGCTGGAAATGGCCCGTGCCGTGAAGGCCCACGGCTACCCGATGGTGCTGAACTTCGTCACCCATCGGCACAATATCGACAAGATCGACCGCATCATCGAGCTGTGTATTGCGCTGGAAGCGGACTTCGTCGAGCTCGCCACCTGCCAGTTCTACGGCTGGGCCCAGCTCAATCGTGTAGGGCTGTTGCCGACCCAGGCACAACTGGTGCGCGCCGAGCGCATCACCAACGAATACCGCGCCAAGCTGGAAGCCGAAGGTCACCCGTGCAAGCTGATCTTCGTCACACCGGATTACTACGAAGAACGCCCGAAAGCCTGCATGAACGGTTGGGGCAGTATCTTTCTGACCGTGACACCGGACGGCACCGCCCTGCCCTGTCACGGCGCCCGACAGATGCCGGTGCAATTTCCCAATGTGCGCGACCACAGCATGCAGCACATCTGGTACGACTCGTTCGGCTTCAACCGCTTTCGCGGCTATGACTGGATGCCCGAGCCATGCCGGTCATGCGATGAAAAGGAAAAGGATTTCGGCGGCTGCCGATGCCAGGCCTTCATGCTCACGGGGGACGCGAGCAATGCCGACCCGGTGTGCAGCAAGTCCGAGCAGCACGGCATCATCCTGCAAGCGCGGGAAGAAGCCGAACACGCCACCCAGACCATCGAGCAGTTGGCCTTTCGCAACGAGCGCAACTCACGGCTCATCGCAAAAGGCTGACGGCCTTAGCGCTTGGCGATGATGTACACGGCGTGGATGATGCCCGGGAAGTACCCGCACAAGGTCAGCAGGATGTTCAGCCAGAATGCACCGGCGAAACCCACTTGCAGGAACACACCCAGTGGCGGCAGCAGAATGGCGATGATGATACGAATGATGTCCATGGGTAAGCTCCAGAAAATCGGCTCGTGTGAGCCGTGTAGCTAATCGACCTTGGGCGTTCGTGAGGGTTCAGTGGGATCTGGCGTTGGGCCACTGTCAGGCGAGAATCTCCAAGCCGTGTTTCTTCACGATGCTCAGTAACTTGAGCGCCATGCCGCTGGGTTGCTTCTCACCGGACTCCCACTTTTTCACGGTGGACGCGCTTGTGTTCAGGTAGCGGGCGAACACAGGTTGGCTCACATGGCTGCTTTCACGAAGCTGCTTGATTTGGTCGGCCGGGATTTGCTCAGGGACGGCAGATAAGCAGGCCTCGTCATATTCGCGAAGCGTGGTTTTGCTGATGGCGCCAATTGCGTACAGTGCTAGGGCTGACTGGTGAACAGACTCAAGTACTTCGCTTTCATATTTTTTGGTCATGATGTATCTCCACAAAATCCTTGGCATCCAGCAGGTATCGGAGCTGTACTTCGCTTAAGTTTTCATAGACCTTAGCCAGCGCTCGAAGCCTACCCAATTCCTTAGGGCTGATATTGCTCTGTCTCTGCTTATCAAAAAGAGATTGATAAACCCAGTAATGCCGGCCCTTTGCCAACACAATGGAGCGGTGCCGGTTTTCCTTGAGGCGCTTCTTCCAAACACCACCACCCAGATTATCCGCTTGGCCCTTGAGCAATTCGCCAAACGCTTCTCTTAGCTCAGAATCACAGATCCAGGCTCTGCTCGCTGCATCAGCGAAATTACGGGTTTTAAACAACCTGAGTTTCATGGATATCCCTTCCCATAAACATACCACCCAGTGGTATAGATTAGAAGTAGAGCACGCTGTGCCCCATCGGCAGTCCTTGCCGACGCCCGCTAAAAAGCCATTGTTTTCACAAACGCTCAATCAACATTTTCAATCCAAAAATGACACGCCCAAAAAAACGCCCCCAGCCAAAAAAATCAGGCCGGAGGCGCCGCGTAGACCGCGAGACGGTTCAGGAATAAGGGGGCTAAACGGCGATGCCCTTGCGGCACTGCAGTTGGGCGGTACGCACGCGGGAGAAGGCGCGGGCCAGGCGCAGGAGCATTTCGTCGACGTTGCTTTTGCTCACGGTCAGGGCCGGGGTGAAGCGTAGGCAGTTGGGTTGCGGGGCTTGGAGGATCAGGCCTTCGTGCAGCGCCGCTTTTACAACAGCATCCGCAGAATCATCCGACAACGTCAGGCCCCACATCAGGCCATGGCCACGCAATTGACCATGGTCGTAGCGGTAGGTCAGGCGCGCAAGACCTTCGCCCAGATACAAGCCAGTCTCACGCACGTGATCCATAAAGCCGTGCTCCAGCACGGAGTCGAGTACTGCCAGCCCGGCCGAAGCCATCAGCGCATTACCGTGGTGAGTGCCTTCCAACTCGCCCACGTCGAAGCAACAGGCTTTGCCGCGCGCCAGCAGTGCTGCCAAGGGGACCCCGCCACCCAGGCCTTTGCCGAGGGTGATGATGTCGGCACGTACGCCGTATTGTTGCTCGGCGAGCAAGGTGCCGCAGCGGCCCATGCCGGTTTGTACTTCGTCGAGAATCAGCAGGATCCCCAGTTCACGGCACAAACGCTCAACGCCTTTGAGGTAATGCTCGGTTGCAGGAATGACGCCCGCTTCGCCCTGGATCGGTTCGAGCAGGATGGCGACGGTTTGCGCATCGACTGCCGCATGCAGGGCCGGCAAGTCATTAAAAGGCACATGGCTGAAACCGGGCAATTGCGGTTCAAAACGATTTTCCGGGCCACCCGCCGAAGCCGACATCGCGGCAAAACTGCGGCCATGGCAACCGGCGCTGGCACTAATGATGCGATAGGCCCCCCCGCGATGCAGCTGGCCCCATTTGCGCGCCAACTTGATCGCCGCTTCAACGGCTTCCGCGCCGGTGCTGAGCAGGTACGCCTGATCGCTGCCGGTGCGATGGCACAGGCGCTCAGCCAGGTTGAGTTGAACGCGGTTATGCAGGCCGTTGCCGGGGTTGATCAGCGCCTGGGTCTGGTCAGCCAGCGCCTTGATCAACACCTGAGGGCTGTGGCCGAGGCTGTTGGCCGCGTTGCCCTGACTGAAATCCAGGTAGGCACGGTCGTCGCTGTCCCACAGCCAGGAACCCTGGCCGCGTACGAACACTTGCGGCGGACGAGCGACGGAGGGCATCAGGGATTCGCTGGTAGACGTATCGCCGGGCGCCTCGAGAATCAAATCGTCCAGGCTCGGCGCGGGGCGACGGAACAGATTCATAGCTCACCCCCAATAGCAATCGGACCTTGGTCGGTGCGACACGCCAATACTGCCTCGAGGTTTTTTGCCTTGCCTATGTAAACGCCATCAACATAAACGCTGTTCATTGCCTGATCCGGCCCTGTAAGCCCTGCGAATAGGCGCTAGACTAGGCTCCTCAGGGGCCAACAGCCATTTCGTTTTTCCAGCTTTTTCGATAAGTAAGTCTTATGGATTTCAAGCAACTGCGTTATTTCGTCGCGGTGTATGAGGAAGGCCACGTAGGTCGTGCCGCCGAGCGCCTGTCGATCTCCCAACCAGCGCTGTCCCAGCAGATCCGCCAGTTGGAACAGAACCTGGATGTGAGTCTGTTCGAGCGCAGCAGCAAGCGCCTGTTGCCAACACTGGCGGCGCACACGTTGTACAACCACGCGTTGCCGCTGATCGATGGCATGCAGCAAGCCGTTGAAGCCCTGCGCAACTTCAAGGGCCAGGCGATGCGCACCTTGGCCATCGGCGTGTTGCAAACCGTGCACACCAGCCTGGTGCCGCAGATGCTCGAGCGCGTGCGCAAGGCCCAGCCACATCTGGTGGTGCAGATCTACGAATTGACCGGACTTGAAATCGAGCGACGACTGCTCAACGGCTCGCTGGATATCGGCATAAGCTACTTGCCGCCACGCCAGCCGGGGCTGCACGGCGTGTTGCTGTACGAAGATGAGCTGAAAGTCGTCATCCCCGAAGACCATCCCCTGCGGGAATTCAAGAAAGTCTCGCTGAAGCAGGCGGCGGAGCTGCCGATGTTGCTGCTGGGGGAGGAGTTCCAGGTCCGGCAGATCTGGCAAGGACAGCTGTCCAACCTCGGAAGACGCCCGCAAGTTCAGGCAGAGTTGAACACTATGGTGGGGATTCTCGACAGTCTACCGCACACAAAACTGGCGACGGTGCTGCCGGGGCGCTCGCAGGACGAACACAACAGTCAGTCGCTGCTATGGAAACCCTTGAGTGAACCCAGAGTGCCGCTGAAAGTCGGCCTGGTGTGCCGCGATGTGCAACGCCAGCAAGCGACAGTGGCGTTGCTGCGCACTCTGCTGGAAGACGTGATGAATGCCCCGCAGGCACAGTCCTGAACTCAAGCGGGCTGACTTTTTCGCGGGCAAAAGAAAACCCCGCCGAAGCGGGGCTTTGCAGACTGTTTCCCTGACATCCATTTCACTCCGCCGTCCTGGCAGAATCCTACGTGTCCGTGTTGTTGCTTTGCGCTTCCTGCGCGACGTCCATGTGAAGTAGATTATCCGTGGATCCAATATGGCGATAGAGGACGATTAGCAGCACGTCATGTAAGAGAATGCTTACACGCCCTCAAAACCCTTAGAACAGGGCCTCATCCAGCAAGAACAGCGATTCGCTACCGGATTTTACCGACGCACTCAGCGAGTGAATACGTGGCAACAAGCGCGCAAAGTAGAAGCGTGCAGTGCCTAGCTTGCTTGCGTAGAAGTCTTCTTCAGATTCCTTGCCCAACGCGGCCTTGGCCATGCGTGCCCACATATACGCGTAGGCCATGTAGCCGAAGGCGTGCAAGTACTCCACCGACGCCGCGCCGATTTCATTCGGGTTGGTCTTGGCGCGATCCAGTACCCAGGCGGTCAGCTCATCCAGGCTATCCACCGCCGCGCCCAGCGGTTTGGTGAACTCACTCAGCTCGGCACCCGCCGAGGCAATGAACGCGCGGATCTCATCGGCAAACAAGGTGTAGAACGCCCCACCACTGCCGACGATCTTGCGCCCCATCAAGTCCAGCGCCTGGATGCCGTTGGTGCCTTCGTAGATCTGGGTGATGCGCACATCCCGCACCAGTTGCTCCTGGCCCCACTCGCGAATGTAGCCATGGCCGCCGAACACTTGTTGGCCGAGCACGGTGGTTTCCAGGCCCAGGTCGCTCAAGAACGCCTTGGCTACCGGGGTCAATAACGCAACCAGGTTATCGGCGCGCTCACGGGCTGCGGCATCATCGCTGAACTTGGCGATGTCCAGTTGCGTCGCCACATAGGTGGAGAACGCACGGCCACCTTCGTTCGCGGCCTTCATGGTCAGCAACATGCGGCGCACGTCGGGGTGCACGATGATCGGGTCGGCCACTTTGTCTTTATGCTGTGCGCCGGTCGGTGCACGGCTTTGCACGCGGTCGCGCGCATATTCAATGGCGTTCTGGTAGGAACGCTCGCCGGACGCCAGGCCCTGAATGCCCACACCCAGGCGCTCGTAGTTCATCATGGTGAACATCGCGGCCAAGCCACGGTTCGGCTCACCCACCAGGTAGCCCACGGCTTCGTCGAAGTTCATCACGCAGGTCGCCGACGCCTGGATCCCCATCTTGTGCTCAATGGAACCGCAGCTCACGGTGTTGCGCGCGCCCAGGCTGCCGTCGGCATTGACCATGAATTTCGGCACCAGGAACAGCGAGATACCCTTGGGGCCGGCCGGTGCGTCCGGCAGCTTGGCCAGCACCAAGTGGATGATGTTCTCGGTGAGGTCGTGTTCACCCCCGGTGATAAAGATCTTGGTACCGCTGACTGTGTAGGAACCGTCCGCCTGTGGCTCGGCCTTGGTGCGAATAATCCCCAAGTCAGTACCGGCGTGGGCTTCGGTCAGGCACATGGAGCCGGCCCATTCACCGGAATACATCTTCGGCAGATAAGCGGCTTTCAGTTCTTCGCTGGCGTGGGTGTTGATCGACACGCAGGCGCCAGAGGTCAGCATCGGGTACAAACCGAACGCCAGGCTCGACGAGTTGATCATCTCTTCAACCTGGGCCGACACCGCCTTAGGCATACCCATGCCGCCGAACATCGGATCACCACCTACCCCAACCCAGCCGCCTTCGGCATAGGTTTTGTAGGCCTGTGGAAAACCGTCCGGCGTGAATACCGCGGTGTTGTCCCAGCGGCAACCCTGCTCATCGCCACCGCGGCTGAGCGGGGCGATGGATTTGGCGGTGACCTTGCCGGCTTCTTCGAGGATGGCCTCTACGGTTTCGGCGTCAACGGTGTCTGCCAATGCCGGCAATTGGGCCCAAGTGGTGGCGACCTCAAAGACTTCGTTGAGGACGAAGCGCATATCACGCAGCGGCGCTTTGTAATCAGCCATGGCAAACCTCGTGAGAACGTGAAAAGTAATTCGGTAAGAGTCGGTTTTACAGGCTCAGAGTGTACCCGAACAACTTTTCAGACACATAGGGTCCACTTGTGACTGATCGGTATTTTTAAGTCACTACAGCGCAAATGCCTCCGCAGGCAGACTCATCAGGCATTCGCTGCCCGCTTCCACCGCAGCACGGTGGGTGGCGGTACGCGGTAGCAGGCGCTTGAAATAGAAGTCGCAGGTCGCGAGCTTGGCCTTGGAGAAATCCGAGTCCGGTTGCTCAAGGGCAGCCATCGCCATACGCAGCCACAGGTAGGCAAGGATCACGTAGCCGCTGTACATCAAGTAATCCACGGCCGCCGCACCGACTTCATCGGGGTTCTTCATCGCGGCCATGCCGACTTTAGTGGTCAGTTCGCCCCACTCTCCGTTCAGCTGGCTGAGCTGCGCCACATAGGCCTTGAGCTGCGGGTGCTCGGCATTAGCCGCGCAGAACTTATGCACGATCTTGGTAAACCCACGCAGCAACTTGCCCTGGCTGCCCAGCACCTTGCGCCCCAGCAGGTCGAGGGCCTGAATGCCGTTGGTGCCTTCATAGATCGGCGCAATCCGTGCGTCGCGGGCCAGTTGTTCCATGCCCCATTCGCGGATGTAGCCGTGGCCGCCGAAGATCTGCATGCCGTGGTTGGTCACCTCAAGGCCGGTGTCGGTCATGAAGGCTTTGCAGATGGGGGTGAGGAACGCCAGCAGGTCTTCGGCGTCCTGACGTTGGGTGGCGTCGCCGCTCAGGTGCGCGGTGTCGAGCAACTGTGCGGTGAAGTAGGTCAGTGCGCGGTTGCCTTCGTTGAAGGCCTTCATGGTCAGCAGCATGCGGCGCACGTCGGGGTGCACGATGATCGGGTCGGCGGCTTTATCTGGAGCCTTGGCACCGGTCAACGAGCGCATCTGCAGGCGGTCGTTGGCGTATTTGATGGCGCCCTGGAAGCTCGCTTCGCCATTGCACAAGCCCTGCATACCGGTGCCCAGGCGCGCGTGATTCATCATGGTGAACATGCAGTTGAGGCCTTTGTTCGCCTCACCGATCAGAAAACCCTTGGCGCCATCGAAGTTCAACACGCAGGTGGCAGAGCCCTTGATGCCCATCTTGTGTTCGATGGAGCCGCAGTGCACCGCGTTACGCTCGCCCGAATCCGCATGGAACTTGGGCACGATAAACAGCGAGATACCCTTGGTGCCCGCCGGTGCGTCCGGCAGTTTGGCCAGCACTAGGTGGATAATGTTGGCGCTCATGTCGTGCTCGCCGGCCGAGATGAAGATCTTGCTGCCGGTGACCGCATAGCTGCCATCCGCCTGGGGCACGGCGCGGGTCTTGATCAGGCCCAGGTCGGTGCCGCAATGGGCTTCGGTGAGGCACATGGTGCCGGTCCATTCGCCGGCGGTGAGTTTGGTGAGGAACGTGTCTTTCTGCTCGGCGGTGCCGTGGGCGTGGATCGCCGACATCGCGCCGTGGGTCAGCCCTGGGTACATGCCCCAGGACGTGTTGCTGGAGCCGATCATCTCGCTGAGCACCAGGCCCAGCGACGACGGCAGGCCCTGGCCGCCGTAGGCCGGGTCTGCCGCCACGCCGTGCCAGCCTCCTTCCACGTACTGGGCGAAGGCTTCCTTGAAACCCTTGGGCGTAGTGACCACGCCGTTGTCAAAATGACAGCCTTCTTCGTCGCCGCTACGGTTGAGCGGTGCGAGGACGTTTTCGCAGAATTTGGCGCCTTCCTCGAGAATCGCGCTGACCATGTCCGGGCTGGCATCGGTGGCGCCCAAGGCGGCGTAATGGCCGTGGAAATCAAATACGTTGTCGATCAGAAAACGCATGTCGCGAAGGGGAGCTTTGTAGTCAGGCATGGCAATGTCTCCGTCAGCAGATGGCTTCAACCTACTGCCGGGCATTGCCTCGGACAATCACTGTAGCGCTGCTGAATACAGCGCCATTACTCAACCGGCAGCGCTCTCCATGCGCACCGCGCCACGTCGGGTTTGCCCGGCCGCGACCACGCAGTTACGCCCGGCGCCTTTGGCGGCATACAGCGCCTGATCGGCGGATTTGAGCACTTCTTCCGGCGTGCGCTGCTCAGCCTGGCGCTCGGCCACGCCGATGCTGATCGTCACCGAGACACTCGAAGCGCCGCTGCCCGCTCGGCGCTGACGGCCCTGATGATCGTCCTGAGGACGGTCCGAATTGCGCAGCTTGATATCGTAATCCGCAATGATCTCGCGGATTTCCTCCAGGTGCGGCAAGCACTCTTCGACCGTCTTGCCGGCAAACACCACGGCGAACTCTTCGCCACCGTAGCGATAAGCCCGCCCGCCCCCGTTGACCTTGGACAGCTTGCTCGCCACCAGTCGCAGCACCTGGTCACCGACATCATGACCGTGGGTGTCGTTGAAGCGCTTGAAGTGGTCAACGTCGCTCATCGCCAGCACGTAATTGCGCCCCAGCCGCTGCATGCGCTCGTTCAGTGCGCGGCGCCCAGGCAAGCCGGTGAGTTCATCGCGGAAGGCCATTTGATAAGCCTCGTGGGCCACGCCGGCAGCAATCATCAGCATCACCTGGCTGCACATGATGTTCAGGGTGAACGGCAAGATGAAGGTCTGCGGCAACATCCAGAATAGGCCCAGCAGGCCCACCAGTTGCGCCGCGTGCAGCGGGCGCGGCTGGTACCAGTATTGTACCGCCAGGGTCAGGAAACCGATCAGGAACATCGGATACGACAGCTGGATCAGGCTCATCCAACTGCCATGCAGCGCCGGCCAGCGAATCTCCGCCAACCAGTTCAGCACGGCTTGGGGATAACTCTGCTCCAGCGCCAGCGCCACGCTGCCCACCGCTAACAGTACCGCGCCACGGGCGACGAAATCGCGGAACAGGTGGGTCTTCTCTTGCCACAGGGCATAGATGCTGAACAACAACGGCAACAGCAAGCAGCACAGGTGAAACACCACGGCCGCGTCTTCGCGCACGCGGCCGTTGTCACGATAGAAATCGGTCTGGGTATCCAGCAGGAAGTAGGCGATGTACACCGTGATCATCAGGAACAGTTCGCGCTGACGGCGATACACCGCGCAATACGAACCGCCGAGCAACAGCACCAGGGTCGGCAACACATTGAACAGCGACGTGAAGAAGACGTTGAGGTCCTTGACGTACGCAGCCGAGAGCCCGGCCAGCAAGAGCAGCAACGAGGGTAAAAAATGACTGAAACGTACAGCGGACACGCGCGACAAGGGTAAAACTCCGACCCGCAAAAAGATGATGGCACTGTGCCTTTATGCCGACAGTTAAGCACAACCTGGCACGCATGTATCACATTGCCATCACTGTAACGGCAGCCAGCGGTAATCCCTGAGTTTTTTGTTGCAACGCTTTCTGTAGGAGCGGGCTTGCCCGCGAAGGTCGTCAACGATGACGGGGGTCGCCTGAATAAACGCGGTGCCTGTGGTTTCTTCGCGAGCAAGCTCGCTCCTACAAAGAAACGAAAAAGCCGCCGCTCCCGTGAAGGAGCGACGGCTCTTGAAGTGAACCCGGTAAGGCTTAGTAAGCCAGGCCGAAGTCTTCTTCTTTCATGTCCATCAGGTTGTTTGCGCCCGACAGCATGGTGGCTTTATGGGCCAGGGTACGCGGCAGGATGCGCTGGAAGTAGAAGCGCGCAGTCTGCAGCTTGGCGGTGTAGAACGCCTCTTCGGTGGTGCCGGCAGCCAGTTTTTCGGCAGCCAGGCGCGCCATGTCGGCCCAGAAGTAAGCCAGGCACGCATACCCGGAGTACATCAGGTAGTCCACCGAGGCGGCACCCACTTCTTCGCGGTCTTTCATCGCGGCCATGCCGACCTTCATGGTCAACTCGCCCCACTCTTTGTTCAGCGCAGCCAGCGGAGCAACGAACTCTTTGACGGCTTCGTTACCTTCGTTGGCCTGGCAGAACTTGTGCACGATCTTGGTGAAGCCCTTGAGCGCTTCGCCTTGGGTCATCAGCACTTTACGGCCCAGCAGGTCGAGGGCCTGGATACCGGTGGTGCCTTCGTACAGCATCGAAATGCGGCTGTCGCGAACGTTCTGCTCCATGCCCCACTCGGCGATGAAGCCGTGGCCGCCGTAGATCTGCACACCGTGGTTGGCAGACTCGAAGCCGACTTCGGTCATGAACGCCTTGGCGATCGGAGTCATGAAGGCCAGCAGGCCGTCGGCCTGTTTCTTGGCTTCGTCGTCGGTGCCGTATTTGACGATGTCCACTTGCTTGGCGGTGAAGTACACCATCGCACGGTTGCCTTCGGCGAAGGCTTTCATGGTCAGCAGCATGCGGCGCACGTCAGGGTGCACGATGATCGGGTCGGCGGCTTTGTCAGGTGCTTTCGGGCCGGTCAGGGAGCGCATTTGCAGGCGGTCACGTGCGTATTTCAGGCCGCCCTGGAAGCCGATCTCGGCGTGGGACAGACCTTGCAGCGCGGTGCCCAGGCGAGCGGTGTTCATAAAGGTGAACATGCAGTTCAGGCCTTTGTTCGCCGGGCCGATCAGGAAACCGGTCGCCGCGTCGAAGTTCATCACGCAGGTGGCGTTGCCGTGGATGCCCATCTTGTGTTCCAGGGAACCACAGGTCACGGCGTTGCGCGCGCCGATCGAACCGTCGGCGTTCGGCAGGAACTTCGGCACGATGAACAGCGAGATACCTTTGGTGCCAGCCGGTGCGTCCGGCAGGCGGGCCAGTACGATGTGGACGATGTTGTCGGCCATGTCGTGTTCACCGGCCGAGATGAAGATCTTGGTGCCGGAGACTTTGTAGGAACCGTCAGCCTGAGGCTCGGCCTTGGTACGCAGCATGCCCAGGTCGGTGCCGCAGTGTGGCTCGGTCAGGCACATGGTGCCGGTCCATTCGCCCGACACCAGTTTGGTCAGGTAAGCCTCTTGCTGCTCGGGAGTACCGTGCTCGGAGATGGTGTTCATCGCACCGTGGGACAGGCCCGGGTACATGCCCCACGACCAGTTGGCGGCGCCGACCATTTCACTGACTGCCAGACCCAGGGATTCCGGCAGGCCTTGGCCGCCGTGCTCCACGTCGTGGGCCAGGCTTGGCCAGCCGCCTTCGACGAATTGTTTGTAGGCTTCTTTGAAACCGGTTGGGGTTTTAACGCCCGACTCACTCCAGGTGCAGCCTTCGATATCACCCACGCGGTTCAGCGGTGCCAGCACTTGCTCACAAAACTTGGCGCCCTCTTCAAGGATGGCGTCAACCATGTCCGGGGTAGCGTCCTGGCAAGCCGGCAGGCTCTGATAGTGCGCTTCATAGCCAAGCAGTTCGTCACGAACGAAGCGAATATCACGCAAGGGGGCCTTGTAGTCAGGCATAGCGATAAACCTCTGCTGATGTATCTGGAATGAACAACCGCGTGGAATTGTTGTGGCGGTCAAACAGGTGTTTGAAACATACGTTTACCACTTGGGGATGTCAAGCGTCGTCCGGATGCCGTTTGTCATGACGTGAATCAAAGGCGCGCATAGAGAAGCCTGTGGCGAGATGCCACAAGGCGTTCAGAAAACAATAGAAGTTCAGAGGGATGATGCAGAACAAATGTGGGAGCGGGCTTGCTCGCGAAAGCGGTGGATCAGTCAACTGATGTATTGGCTGAAAGACCGCTTTCGCGAGCAAGCCCACTCCCACAGAAAAGCCAAGGTGCAGACAGAGAGAGGATTACGCGTAGGTGTCGATCAGGGTGCCGAGCATTTCATCCGAAGCTTTGGCGACTTTGGCGCCGAGCTCCACCTGGAACTTGCCTTGGGCCATTTCGACCATGTTGCTGGCCGAGTTGGACGGCTGGGCGCGGTCGTTGGCTTGCAGTCGGTCGCTTTGCGCATCCGAGGGCTGGGTCGTCGCGGCGCTGGCAATTTTACCGGCGGCCTGGTCGACACGGTTCTGCCCGGTCTGAATGCTGCTCAGGCCCGAGTAAAACGCGCTGCTTCCAGAGATTTCCATGGCGTAAGCCTGCCTTTAGAGAATCGTGAACCGTGATTGAAGCAGAGTCGCTCGCAAAATGCCCGTCAAAAACACTAATGGCATAATGCCTTAGCGATAGCCAAAATCAGTCAAGCAGGTCCAGTTGCAAGTACTCCGCGACGGCGCCAGCCCCCGCCTGCTTGAGTTTCGGCACGCGGCCCAGGCACGGTGCAGGCAGCCGCTCGGCCAGGGTTGCGAGGTTTTCTTCCAGACGAGAGGTCTTGGGATCGATGATATTCGCCACCCACCCGGCCAGCTGCAAACCGTCACGGGCGATGGCTTCGGCGGTGAGCAAGGCATGGCTGATGCACCCCAGGCGCACGCCCACCACCAGGATCACCGGCAGCTTGAGCGCCATGGCCAAATCCGACAGGTTCGCCTGATCAGCCAGTGGCACCCGCCACCCGCCCGCGCCCTCGATCAAGGTGAAATCCGCTTCTCGCGCCAGAATCTGCTGCATGGGTTTGAGCAAGGCTTGCACAGTCAGCGATACGCCCGCCTCCCGCGCCGCCAGATGCGGCGCGATGGCCGGCTCGAGCGCCACCGGATTGACCTCGGCGTACGTCAGGGGCAACGAGCATTCGGCCAGCAACGCCAGTGCATCAGCGTTGCGCAAGCCTTTGGGCGTGACCTGGCAGCCGGAAGCCACGGGTTTGCCGGCGGCGGTGCTTCTGCCAGCTTGCCGGGCTGCGTGCAACAGACCGGCGGCGACGGTGGTCTTGCCGACATCGGTGTCGGTGCCGGTGATGAAGTAGGCGGCGGTCATAGAGGTTTCTCCAGTACGGCATACACCACTTGGTAAGTCGCCGGCAGACCTTGGGCCTGACGGAACCGCTCATACGCCTGCACCAGTGCAACAATCCGCGCACGCCCCGTCAACCCTCCCGGCCGGCCGGGGTTGAGGTTGTGTGCGCCCAAGGCCTTCAATTCATGGGTGAGGCTGCGCACATCCGGGTAATGCAGCACATGGGGGCGGCGCTCCAGGCTCACCACCCGCAGGCCGCTGGCCGCGCACAGTTGTTGATAAGCCTCGAACGTACGGAAGCGGTTGACGTGAACCAGGCCATCCGCCGCGCGCCAGCTTTCGCGCAGTTCTTCCAGGGTGCCCACGCACAGGCTGGCGAAAGCCAGCACGCCGCCTGGTTGCAACACGCGAGAGGCCTCGCTGAGCACGGCTTCGAAGTTCGCGCACCACTGCACCGCGAGGGAGGAGAAAATCAGCTCCAAGCTGTCAGTTTTAAGCGGCAAGCGTTCGGCGTCGCCGGCGATGAAGTGCTGGGCACCACCCAGCGGGCGGGCGTGGTTGAGCATGCCTTCGGCAATATCCAGCGCGATACCCTGGCTGGCTGGCAGCCGCTCGCTCAGCACGCGGCTGAAATAACCGGTGCCGCAGCCCAGGTCCAGCCAGCGTTGCGGCGCAATGTCGGCCGGCATGCGCGCGAGCAATTGGCTGCCCACCGACCGCTGCAACTCGGCAACGCTGTCGTAACTGGCGGCTGCACGCGAAAACGATGCCGCTACTTGGCGTTTATCGGGCAACGCGCCTGGCAGCGGGGCGTGGGATAAATCATTCATCGACGCACTCATGCAAAAAGGCCTGGATGGCCCCCGCGACGCCGTGGGGGTCTTCCAGGAGAAAAGCGTGGCCGGCCTGTTCAATCAGGCCGATTTCAACATCGGGCAGCAACGCCAGCAAGTCGCTGGCGGCTTCGGCGGGCACCAATCCGTCCAGCCCGGCGAACAGGTGTAACTGCGGGCCGCGATACGCCAGCAAGGCTTCGCGGGTGTCGAGTTGAGCGAGCAGTTCGAGACCAGGCATCAGCACACTGGAAGGCGTATTCGGCGCGCCACTGACCAGCAAGCGCGACAATCCGCGTGGGTCTTCGGCGCCTTTGGCGCACAGCAGACCGAAGCGCTTGAGGGTAACTTGGGAGTCGGCGTGGCAACCGGCGAGAAACGCATCGAAGGTCTCGGCGGGCATCGCACTCGGCCAACCATCATGGGCGACAAAGCACGGATTGCTCGCCAGGGTCAGCAGGCCGCAGCAGCGCTCACCACGCCGCGCCGCCAATTCCGAAGCAAGCATGCCGCCCAAGGACCAGCCACCCAGCCAGGCGTTGTCCGGCAGCGTGGCGTCGAGTTCGTCGAGCCATTCCTCCAGATCGCTGGAATCCATCGCGGGCAAGGGCTCGATCTGCACCTGCAGGTGTTCGTCCAAACCTTGCAATGCAGCGGCCAACGGCTCCAGCGGCGATACACCAAGGCCCCAGCCGGGCAGCAATATCAGTCGATCACGCATGGTCGGGCTCCGTGGCACCTAACAAGCGGAAACACTCTTCCAATGCGTTTAACAATAGCTGTACCTGCGCCGCGCTGTGGGCCGCCGTCAAGGTCACGCGCAAACGGGCGCTGCCGGCCGGCACGGTGGGTGGGCGGATCGCCGTCACCATCAAGCCGCGCTCGCGCAGCATCTGCGACAGGCGCATGGCCTTGGCGCTGTCGCCGATCAGGAACGGCTGGATCGGCGTGAAGCTGTCCATCAGGTCCAGCCCAAGCTGCTCGGCGCCGTGGCGGAACTGGCGGATCAAAAGGTTGAGGTGCTCGCGCCGCCAATGCTCGGTGCGCAGCAGCTCCAGGCTTTTCAAGGTGGCGCAGGCCAGGGCCGGCGGTTGGCTGGTGGTGTAGATGTAAGGGCGCGCGAACTGGATCAGGCTTTCGATCAGCTCTTCACTGCCCGCCACAAAAGCGCCGGCTGTGCCGAACGCCTTGCCAAGGGTGCCAACCAGTACCGGCACGTCCTCCTGGCTCAGGCCGAAGTGCTCGACGATACCGCCGCCGTTGGCACCCAATGGGCCGAAGCCATGGGCATCATCCACCATCAACCACGCGCCCTTGGCCTTGGTTTCACGGGCCAGCGCGGGTAGGTCGGCCAGGTCACCGTCCATGCTGAACACGCCATCGGTGACCACCAGGGTATTGCCGGTGGCTTTCTCCAGGCGCTTGACCAGGCTTGCGGCGTCGTTATGCAAGTAGCGATTGAAACGCGCCCCCGACAGCAGGCCCGCATCCAGCAACGAGGCATGGTTGAGTCGGTCTTCCAGCACCGTATCGCCCTGCCCCACCAACGCCGTGACCGCACCGAGGTTGGCCATGTAGCCGGTGGTAAACAGCAACGCACGCGGACGACCGGTGAGGTCGGCCAACGCTTCTTCCAACTCATGATGCGGCGTCGCATGCCCGACCACCAGGTGCGAAGCACCGCCGCCCACGCCCCAGCGGGACGCACCGGCGCGCCAGGCTTCGATCACTTGCGGGTGATTGGCCAGGCCCAGGTAATCGTTATTGCAGAACGCCAGCAACGGCTGGCCGTCCACCACCACTTCCGGGCCTTGGGGGCTGTCGAGCAGCGGGCGCTGGCGATAAAGGTGTTCGGCACGGCGGGCAGCGAGGCGCGCGGCGAGATCGAAAGACATCCCTCACACCACAGCGTTATAGAACTGCTCGCTGCTCTTCTGCTCCACCAGCGCCTGCTCGATCGCCGCCTGATGCACTTCATCCGCGTGTTCTTCACGGGCTTCCGGCAGGATGCCCAGGCGTGAGAACAGTTGCATGTCCTTGTCAGCCTGTGGGTTGGCGGTGGTCAGCAGTTTGTCGCCGTAGAAGATCGAGTTGGCGCCGGCGAAGAACGCCAGGGCCTGCATCTGCTCGTTCATCGCTTCACGACCGGCCGACAGCCGCACATGGGACTTCGGCATCAGGATGCGCGCCACGGCGAGCATGCGGATGAAGTCGAAAGGATCAATGTCTTCGGCGTTTTCCAGCGGCGTACCGGCCACCTTCACCAGCATGTTGATCGGCACCGACTCCGGATGCTCCGGCAGGTTGGCCAGTTGGATCAGCAAGTTGGCGCGGTCATCGAGGGACTCGCCCATGCCGAGGATGCCACCGGAGCAGATCTTCATCCCCGAATCCCGCACGTAGGCCAGGGTTTGCAGGCGTTCGCTGTAGGTACGGGTGGTGATGATGCTGCCGTAGAACTCCGGCGAGGTATCGAGGTTGTGGTTGTAGTAGTCCAGGCCGGCCTGGGCCAGGGCTTCGGTCTGGTCCTGATCGAGGCGGCCGAGGGTCATGCAGGTTTCCAGGCCCATGGCCTTCACGCCTTTGACCATCTGCAGCACATAAGGCATGTCTTTGGCCGACGGGTGCTTCCAGGCGGCGCCCATGCAGAAGCGGGTCGAGCCGATGGCTTTGGCACGGGCAGCCTCTTCGAGGACCTTCTGCACTTCCATCAGCTTCTCTTTTTCCAGGCCAGTGTTGTAGTGGCCAGACTGCGGACAATATTTGCAATCTTCCGGGCAGGCGCCGGTCTTGATCGAGAGCAGCGTCGACACTTGTACACGGTTGGCGTCGAAATGCGCGCGGTGCACGGTCTGCGCCTGGAACAGCAGGTCATTGAACGGCTGCAAGAACAGCGCTTTGACTTCGGCGAGAGACCAATCGTGACGCAAGGTGGCGGTGGTGCTGGCGCTCATGGGCGATTCCTTGATTATGCTTTGGCAAGCGCTGCGGGAAGGGCAATACCCACAGGCACGACACGGATGCTCGGCATATTTAAGGAAGATTCATGCACTGTCAACCAGACCACAAACACCAGGTTTACATCTGGTCAAAAAACGCTCAAATCTGTTTACTCTGCGATGAGGCAACGGAATCAGCCGACTCGGTATGCAACGTCTGCGAAACCGAGCTGCCGTGGCTGATAGAACACTGCAACCTGTGCGCCCTGCCCCTGCCGATGGAGGGCTTGATCTGCGGCCAATGCCAGAAACATCCGCCGGCCTTTAAACAGGTGATCGCGCCCTGGACCTACAGCTTTCCGATCGACAGCCTGATCAGCCGCTTCAAGCACCAAGCGCGCTGGCCTCTGGGGCAGATGCTGGCGCGGCTGTTGACCCAGCACCTGCAACATCGCTTCGACAACACCGAACTCACTCGCCCCGACTGCCTGCTGCCGGTGCCAATGGCCCGCAAGCGCCTGCGGGAACGCGGCTATAACCAGGCGTTGATGCTGGCGCGATGGCTCAGCAGCGATTTGAACATCCCCTACGATGAACACCTGTTGTTACGCCCTCATGAAACCGTCGCCCAACAGGCCCTCGATGCCAAGACCCGCCAACGCAACCTGCTCGGCGCCTTCGCCCTGGCGCCCGACGCCAAGGTGCAAGGCCGACACTTCGCACTGGTGGATGACGTGCTCACCACCGGCGCCACCGCCCACAGCCTGGCGCGGTTGTTGATGAACGCCGGGGCACGACAGGTCGATGTGTACTGCCTGGCCCGAACGCCCAAACCAGGCGGCTGACTTGACTCCGTCCCACCTTGGCCGCAACGTTCGGTCCATCACATCGAAGCGTATCCGCATGTCTCTGCCAACGTCCCTCAGCCAACACATCATCCGCCGACCCCAGCGCATTGCCTTGCTGGCGCATATCGCCGAGCAGGGTTCCATCACCCGCGCGGCAAAAAGTGCCGGCTTGAGTTACAAGGCGGCGTGGGATGCCATCGACGAGTTGAACAACCTGGCGCAAAAACCGCTGGTGGAACGCAGCGTCGGCGGCAAGGGCGGCGGCGGCGCCAAGTTGACGGCGGAAGGTGAGCGCGTGCTGCGTCTTTACCAACGCCTGCAAGTACTGCAGGCCGAAGTGCTGGGCTCAGACGAAGCCGCCAGCGATTTCAACCTGCTCGGCCGCCTGATGCTGCGCACCAGCGCGCGTAATCAACTGCATGGTCAGGTCGTCGCCATCGAGCAGCATGGCCGCAATGATCTGATCCGCCTGCAACTGGCCGGCGGGCTGACTCTGGCTGCACAGATTACCCACGACAGCACGCAGCGACTGGAGCTGGAAACTGGCGTAGAAGTAGTCGCACTGATCAAGGCCGGCTGGCTTGAATTGCTGGCACCCGAGGCGCCCGTAACAACTGGACACAATTGTATGGACGGCATCGTCGACGCCATTCTCGATGCTGAGGACGGGCCCAGCGAGGTGCGCGTCACCCTGCCAAACGGCCAGGTTTTGTGCGCCCTGGCGCAGCCCGCCACGCTCAAGGCGCTGCGCGTGACGGAAGGCAAAGCGATCCAGGTGCAATTTGCACCGAGCAATGTGCTGCTCGGCACACCGGTGTAAACGCCCCGCCATTTAAACTGCAACAATTTCGTCACGCCCGCTCCTTATGGTGTCTGCAAAAACCGCAGGGAGCCTGAGATGAGCCTATTAGAAGAAAACCAAGCCACCGACCTTGAGCAGATGGTCGGCCTCACCCGCCGCCGTTTCATCGGCGCCGGTGCCCTGTGTGGCGCCGCGATGTTCCTGGGTGGCAACCTGCTGACCCGCAGCGCCCTCGCCGTCAACGCCGCCAGCGCCAGCCCGTTGCTGGGGTTCACCAGCATCGCCGCCGCCACCAGCGACGCCATTACTTTGCCGCCGGGCTATAGCGCTTCGGTGCTGATCAGCTGGGGCCAGCCGTTGAGCAAGAGCGCGCCGGCCTTCGACCCGTCCGGTAACGGCACGGCCAAGGCCCAGGAACAGCAGTTCGGCGACAACAATGACGGCATGAGCCTGTTTGCCTTCCCCGGCGACGAGAATCGCGCGCTGATGGCGATCAACAACGAATACACCAACTACCGCTACCTCTTCGCCCACGGCGGCGCGCCGCAATCGGCCGAAGACGTGCACAAGGCCCAGGCCAGCGAAGGCGTGTCGGTCATCGAAGTACGGCGCAAGGGCGACACATGGCAGTTCGTGCAGGACTCGCGCTACAACCGCCGCATCCACGGCAACTCGCCGATCCGCCTCAGCGGCCCTGCCGCCGGCCACGACTGGCTCAAAACCAGCGCCGACAAATCCGGCAAAAAAGCCCTGGGCACCTTCCAGAACTGCGCCAACGGCAAGACGCCGTGGGGCACTTATCTGACGTGTGAAGAGAACTTCACCGACTGCTTCGGCAGCAGCAACCCACAACAAACCTTCGACGCCGGGCAGAAACGCTATGGCGTAGTCGCCGCCAGCAAAGATATCAACTGGCACCAGCACGACCCGCGCTTCGACATCGCCAAGAACCCCAACGAACTCAACCGCCACGGCTGGGTCGTGGAAATCGACCCGTTCGACCCGCAATCCACCCCGGCCAAGCGTACCGCCCTGGGTCGCTTCAAGCATGAAAACGCTGCCCTGGCGGAAACCCGCGACGGCCGCGCCGTGGTGTACATGGGCGACGATGAGCGCGGCGAGTTCATCTACAAGTTCGTCAGCCGCGACAAGATCAACCACAAGAATCCCAAGGCCAACAAAGACCTGCTCGACCACGGCACCTTGTATGTGGCGATCTTCGACGCGGGCGACGGCAACGCCGACCACCCCAAGGGCAAGGGCCAATGGGTCGAGCTGACCCACGGCAAAAATGGCATCGACGCCAGCACCGGCTTCGCCAACCAGGCCGAAGTGCTGATCCACGCGCGCCTGGCGGCCAGCGTGGTGAAAGCCACGCGCATGGACCGCCCGGAATGGATCGTCGTCAGCCCCACCGACGGCCAGGTCTATTGCACCCTGACCAACAACGCCAAGCGCGGTGAAGACGGCCAACCAGTCGGGGGCCCGAACCCTCGTGAGAAAAACGTCTACGGTCAGATCCTGCGCTGGAAGGCAGATGCCGATAACCACGGCAGTATGGAATTCACTTGGGACCTATTTGTGGTGGCCGGCAACCCAGGCGTTCACGCCGGAACACCGAAGGGCGGGTCGTCGAATATCAACCCGCAGAACATGTTCAACAGTCCAGACGGATTGGGCTTCGACAAGGCTGGACGCCTGTGGATTCTTACGGATGGGGACTACAGCAACGCGGGTGACTTCGCCGGCATGGGCAACAACCAGATGCTCTGCGCCGACCCTTCCACCGGAGAAATCCGCCGCTTCATGGTAGGACCGGTGGCCTGTGAAGTGACGGGTATCAGCTTCTCGCCGGATCAGAAGACGCTGTTTGTGGGGATCCAGCACCCAGGCGAAACCGGTGGGTCGACCTGGCCGGAGCATCTGCCGAATGGCAAGCCGCGGTCGTCGGTGATGGCGATTCGGCGGGATGATGGCGGTATCGTCGGCGCCTGATAGACCACAGTCCCTGTAGGAGCAGGCTTGCCCGCGAAAAACGTCAACGATAACGCGCAAAGCCTGACGCCCCGAGCCTCGCTCAGGTTTTTCGCGAGCAAGCTCGCTCCTACAGGGTTACCATACCCGGCCGGACGCGGCGCCCTGCTGCGCGCAGGAGTTCGCATGGCCCACCCGTTTGAAACACTCACGCCCGACCTGGTGCTCGACGCTGTCGAAAGCATCGGTTTCCTCAGCGATGCTCGCGTTCTGGCGCTCAACAGCTACGAAAACCGCGTTTATCAAGTGGGCATCGAAGACTCCGAGCCACTGATTGCCAAGTTCTACCGCCCGCAGCGCTGGACCAACGAGGCGATCCTCGAAGAACACCGCTTCACCTTCGAACTGGCCGAATGCGAAGTGCCGGTGGTCGCGCCCCTAATCCACAACGGCGAAAGCCTGTTCGAACATGCCGGGTTCCGCTTCACCTTGTTCCCCCGCCGTGGCGGCCGTGCGCCGGAGCCGGGCAATCTCGACCAACTGTATCGCCTTGGGCAATTGCTCGGCCGTTTGCATGCGGTGGGCTCCACCCGCCCGTTCGAACACCGCGAAGCCTTGGGCGTGAAGAACTTCGGCCACGATTCCCTCACCACGTTGCTGGAAGGCAATTTCATCCCCAAGAGTCTGCTGCCGGCCTACGAGTCCGTGGCACGCGACCTGCTCAAGCGTGTGGAAGAGGTGTACAAAGCCACGCCGCACAAAAACATCCGCATGCACGGCGATTGCCACCCCGGCAACATGATGTGCCGTGACGAGATGTTCCACATCGTCGACCTGGATGACTGCCGCATGGGCCCGGCGGTGCAGGACCTGTGGATGATGCTCGCCGGCGATCGTCAGGAATGCCTGGGGCAACTGTCAGAATTGATGGACGGCTACCAGGAATTCCATGACTTCGACCCGCGTGAACTGGCACTGATCGAACCCCTGCGCGCCTTGCGCCTGATGCACTACAGCGCCTGGCTGGCACGGCGCTGGGACGACCCGGCGTTCCCCCACAGCTTCCCGTGGTTTGGCAGCGAGCGTTATTGGGGCGATCAGGTGTTGGCGTTGCGTGAGCAACTCTCGGCCCTGAATGAAGAACCCCTGAAACTCTTCTGACAGCTTCTCTGTGGGAGCCGAGCTTGCCCGCGATGCATGCGCCTCGGTTTTGCAGGAGTACCGAGGTGATGCTATCGCGGGCAAGCCCGGCTCCCACAGAAAGCAGATCCCATTGCCTGAGAAATATCCTTACAATCGCGCTTTGTTAGCTGCCTAAGCAAGGATTCTGCAATGCAAGCCGCCAACCCTCGCAAGGGGTACATCCTGGGCCTGAGCGCCTACGTCATCTGGGGTCTGTTCCCGCTCTACTTCAAAGCCATCGCCAGCGTACCCGCCGCCGAGATCATCGTGCACCGCGTGTTGTGGTCGGCGCTGTTCGGCGGTTTGCTGTTGATGATATGGAAGCATCCCGGCTGGTTCCGCGAGTTGCGCGACAACCCCAAGCGCCTGGCGATCCTAGCCCTCAGCGGGTCGTTGATTGCGGGTAACTGGCTGACGTATGTGTGGTCGGTGAATACCGGGCGCATGCTGGAGGCGAGCCTGGGTTACTACATCAACCCGTTGGTGAACGTGGTGCTGGGCATGCTGATCCTGGGTGAGCGCCTGCGCCGCTTGCAGTGGGTCGCCGTCGGGCTGGCAGCGGTGGGTGTGGCGCAACAGGTCTGGCAGGTCGGCAGCTTGCCGTGGGTGTCGCTGGTGCTGGCGTTGACCTTTGGTTTCTACGGGCTGATCCGCAAGCAGGCGCCGGTCAAGGCGCTGCCGGGGCTGGTGGTGGAAACCTGGATGCTGGTGCCGATTGCAATTGCCTGGCTGCTGTTCAACCCAACCGCCCATAGCGCGCAAATGGCGTTCTGGAGTACGTCCGAAGCCTGGTGGCTGGTGGCGGCCGGCCCGGTGACGCTGATCCCGCTGGTGTGTTTCAACGCCGCCGCACGGCATTTGCCCTACACCGCATTGGGCTTTTTGCAGTACGTCGCACCGACCCTGGTGTTGCTGGAAGCCGTGCTGCTGTTCGGCGAACACCTGGCACCGAGCACCCTGACCGCCTTCGCCTTCATCTGGGCGGGCCTGGTGGTGTACAGCGTGGATATCTGGCTCAGCGCGCGCAAACGCTGATCAAATAACGTACAAACCTCTGCAAGCCACAGCGGGCGTGGCTTGCAGGCATCCACCCCAAGGTTATCCACAACCTGATCCCCGCCATTTGTGCACAAGCTTTTGAAATTGCTCGTTTTTTGCTCAGATGCCAGAGAAGCCCGGCCGGCGTGGCCTGGCGCCGGGTCTCTACAGGTTATCCACAGGCCCATGCAAGATTTCCATGCATAACCCTGTGGGCAGATCATTCCTCGTGGTGCAGTTCCACCATCAAGTCATCGGCCAGGGTTTCCAGGGACAACTGCAAGGTATCCAGGGATAACGCGGCCGGCACCTGCAACAGTGCCTCGGCGGTAAACAACGGATCACCGCTCATAGGGGCCGGGCGCACATCGGTGCTCAGACTCTCCAGGTTCACGCCCTGCTTGCTCAGCAGCGCGGTGATCTCGCGCACAATGCCTGCACGGTCATTGCCCACCAGCGTCATCATGATCGATTTGGAGGCCGAGGCCTGCCCGCTGCTGCCCTCGCCCACCAGCACGCGAATGCCATGGGTGGATAAATCCTCCAACGCCCCGACCAATGCCTGACGGTGCTCTGTAGGAACACTGACCCGCAGGATCCCGGCAAATTGCCCGGCCATGTGCGCCATGCGGCTTTCCAGCCAGTTGCCACCGTGGGCGGCGATGTTCTGCGCGATGCGTTCAACCAGGCCGGGTTTGTCGGCAGCGATAATTGTGAGTACAAGATGGTCCATGGCAACGCCCTCTGGAATTCAATCTACAAGGTGGACCCGAAGGCCCTCGATAACAAATCGTGTACCGTTTTTATATTTATCTGGAACAATCCAATAGTTTTTTGAGAACATCCGGTTCTCCGCTGTGACCGTACGACCAAAGTGGGTCGCTAAACGACGTATTTAGTCTAATTTTCACAACCGCAAGTCATCATGTAGTATGCGCAACCTGGCACTACATAATGAAAATCTAAAAAGCGCTTAAGCTGTGCAGAGTGAGGCAAGCAATGACTGAACACGTTCAAGTCGGTGGCCTGCAGGTCGCCAAAGTCCTGTTCGACTTCGTGAACAACGAAGCCATTCCCGGCACCGGCATCACTGCCGACCAGTTCTGGGCCGGTGCCGACAAGGTCATCCACGACCTGGCACCGAAGAACAAAGCCCTACTCGCCAAACGCGACGATTTCCAAGCGCGGATCGATACCTGGCACCAGACCCACGCAGGCCAGGCACACGACCCGGTGGCTTACAAAGCCTTCCTGCAAGACATCGGATACCTGCTGCCAGAAGCCGCAGACTTCCAGGCCACGACCCAAAACGTCGATGACGAGATCGCCCGCATGGCAGGCCCGCAGTTGGTGGTGCCGGTGATGAACGCCCGCTTCGCCCTCAACGCCTCGAACGCGCGGTGGGGCTCGCTGTACGACGCGCTGTATGGCACCGACGCCATCAGCGAGGCCGACGGCGCCGAGAAGGGCCAGGGCTACAACAAGGTGCGTGGCGACAAGGTGATTGCCTTTGCCCGTGCCTTCCTCGATGAAGCCGCACCGCTCAGCGCCGGCAGCCACGTCGATTCGACCGGCTACAAGATCGTCGATGGCACGCTGATCGTCAGCCTCAAGGGCGGCAGCAACAGCGGCCTGCGCGACGACGCACAGTTGATCGGTTTCCAGGGCCCTGCGGCTGAGCCGATTGCGATCCTGCTGAAACACAATGGCCTGCACTTCGAAATCCAGATCGACGCCAGCACCCCGGTCGGCCAGACCGACGCCGCCGGCGTCAAAGACGTGCTGATGGAAGCCGCGCTGACCACCATCATGGACTGCGAAGACTCCGTCGCCGCCGTCGATGCCGACGACAAAGTGGTGATCTACCGCAACTGGCTCGGCCTGATGAAGGGCGACCTGGCCGAAGAAGTGGCCAAGGGCGGCAAGACCTTCACCCGCACCATGAACGCCGACCGCGTTTATACCGGTGTGGATGGCCAGGACGTGACGCTGCACGGTCGTTCGCTGCTGTTCGTGCGCAACGTGGGTCACCTGATGACCATCGATGCGATCCTCGACAAAGACGGCAACGAAGTGCCGGAAGGCATCCTCGACGGCCTGGTCACCAGCCTCGCCGCCACACACAGCCTCAACGGCAATAACAGCCGCAAGAACAGTCGCACCGGCTCCGTGTACATCGTTAAGCCGAAGATGCACGGCCCGGAAGAAGCCGCGTTCACCAACGAGCTGTTCGGCCGCATCGAAGACGTGCTGAACCTGCCGCGCAACACACTGAAAGTCGGGATCATGGACGAGGAACGCCGCACCACGGTCAACCTCAAGGCATGCATCAAGGCCGCCAGCGAGCGCGTGGTGTTTATCAACACCGGCTTCCTTGACCGTACCGGCGACGAGATCCACACCTCCATGGAAGCCGGCGCGATGGTGCGCAAGGCGGCGATGAAGGCAGAAAAATGGATCGGCGCCTACGAAAACTGGAACGTCGATATCGGTTTGAGCACTGGCCTGCAAGGTCGTGCGCAGATCGGTAAAGGCATGTGGGCCATGCCCGACCTGATGGCGGCGATGCTCGAACAGAAAATCGCCCACCCACTGGCCGGCGCCAACACCGCCTGGGTGCCGTCGCCAACCGCCGCCGCGCTGCACGCGTTGCATTACCACAAGGTCGACGTATTCGCCCGCCAGGCCGAACTGGCCAAGCGTGAGCGTGCGTCGGTGGACGACATCCTGACCATTCCTCTGGCCAGCAATACCGATTGGTCCGACGAAGAGATCCGCAACGAGCTGGACAACAACGCTCAGGGCATCCTGGGTTATGTGGTCCGTTGGATCGACCAGGGCGTCGGTTGTTCGAAAGTGCCGGACATCAATGACGTCGGCCTGATGGAAGACCGCGCCACCCTGCGTATCTCCAGCCAGCACATCGCCAACTGGCTGCGCCACGGCGTTGTCACTCAGGATCAGGTGATGGAAAGCCTCAAGCGCATGGCCCCGGTGGTGGACCGCCAGAACGCCGGGGACAAGCTGTACCGCCCGCTGGCCCCGGATTTCGACAGCAACATCGCGTTCCAGGCAGCGGTGGAGTTGGTGATTGAAGGGACCAAGCAACCTAACGGGTATACCGAGCCGGTGTTGCACCGTCGGCGTCGGGAGTTCAAGGCTAAGAACGGCCTGTAAATGAAAAAGCCCTGATCACACGATCAGGGCTTTTTTTATGCACCGGAGTTTTACTGCGCCATCCCCAACTCCCGCTTCACCAGCTTCGCCAACTTCACGCTATCAATGGGCTTGAGCAAGAAGTCCACCACACTCAAATGCATGGCATCAATCACGTCCGGCGCCTCGGCATCCCCCGACATGATGATGATCGGCAGCGCCGCACGCGTAGATTCACGCACTTGTCGGATCAGCTCCAGGCCGTTGCTGGGCGCCATGCGCAGGTCGGTGATCAGCAAACCGATGGAGCTGCTCGACTTCAACAAATCCCACGCCGCCTCACCACTGTCGGCGGTCATGCAGCGAATACCGTCCAGCCCCAGGATTTCCGCCAGCAGTTCGCGCGCATCCTTGTCGTCGTCAACAATCAACACGCGTTGTGGCGGTAAATCAGGCTCCAGCATCACGGCGCTCAGCGCCTCGCGCTCGGCATCACTCAAAATATCGTGGTCGGACATACGGTTCTCAGCAGTTCTCATCAATCTCCCAGCACACTCGTCAGACATCTGCGGAAGGGCGTTCAATGTGCACTTCGTCGGAAAGTTTGCCTAGTGGGCGTTCTACGGGTTTTGGACGATATTCATGTAAGGTTTTTCCCTAGGTTTGTACCCTTTGTATCGACCTAGACTTACGTCCAATGGGCACCCGCTGCACAGGAGTCGACCATGGGGGACGATAACGACAAAAAATCTGCGGTCATTGTTATGAGTAAAGCTGATGCCTTCGCCCAGGCGGGGAAAACTGCTGTATTGCAAAATATCCACGGCACCCTGCAATTCCTGCAACGCTTCCCGCCGTTCAACCAGATGGAAAACGCCCACTTGGCGTTTTTGGTGGAGCAGTGCCAGTTACGCTTCTATGGCCCCGGCGACAGCATCCTCAAACCCTCGGGCGGGCCGGTAGAGCACTTTTATATCGTCAAGCAGGGCCGGGTCGTCGGTGAGCGGCCGGACAGCGCCGAAACCACCTTCGAAATCACCACCGGCGAGTGCTTTCCCCTGGCCGCGTTGCTGGGCGAACGGGCGACCCGCACCGAGCACAAGGCCGCCGAAGACACCTTCTGCCTGCAACTGAACAAACCGGCGTTCATCAAGCTGTTCGCACTCTCCAGCCCGTTTCGCGATTTTGCCCTGCGAGGCGTCAGCAGCCTGTTGGACCAGGTGAATCAGCAGGTGCAGCAAAAAGCGGTGGAAACCCTCGGCACTCAATACTCCCTGAACACGCGGCTCGGCGAGTTGGCCATGCGCCATCCTGTCACGTGCAGCCCCGCCACGCCGCTGCGCGAAGCCGTCACGTTGATGCATGAGCAGCAGGTTGGCAGCATCGTGATCGTGGATGAACACAAGGCGCCCCTTGGGATTTTCACCCTGCGCGACCTGCGCCAAGTGGTGGCCGATGGCACCAGCGATTTCAACCAGGGCATCGAAGGGCATATGACCCAGGCGCCCTTCTTCCTGACGCCGGACCACAGCGCTTTCGACGCGGCAATCGCCATGACCGAGCGGCATATCGCCCACGTCTGCCTGGTCAAGGACCAGCGTCTGTGCGGCGTGGTGTCCGAGCGCGATCTGTTTTCCCTGCAACGCGTGGACCTGGTGCACCTGGCGCGCACCATCCGCAATGCGCCGAGGGTGGACAACTTGGTGGCGATTCGCGGCGAGATCGGCCAGTTGGTGGAGCGCATGCTGGCCCATGGTGCCTCGTCCACCCAGATCACCCACATCATTACGCTGCTCAATGATCACACCGTGTGCCGGGTGATCGAACTGACCCTGGCCGAAAAAGGCGACCCCGGCGTGCCGTTCAGTTGGTTGTGCTTTGGCAGCGAAGGCCGCCGCGAGCAGACGCTGTACACCGACCAGGACAACGGCATCCTGTTTGACGCCAAGGACGCGGCCGAAGCGGCGGCGATCCGAGGCCGGTTGTTGCCGCTGGCGCAACAGATCAATCAAAGTCTGGCGCTATGTGGGTTCAGCCTGTGCAAAGGCAACATCATGGCCGGCAACCCAGAGTTGTGCCTATCGCGGGCGGAATGGGCGCGGCGGTTTGCAGCGTTTATCCGCGAGGCGACGCCAGAGAATCTGCTCGGCTCCAGCATCTATTTCGATCTGCGTGTGGTGTGGGGCGATGAGCGTGGCTGCGAGCAATTGCGCCAAGGCATTCTCGACCAAGTGGCGGACAACCGGTTGTTCCAGCGCATGCTGGCCGAAAACGCGTTGCGCCAGCGGCCACCCGTAGGACGCTTCCGCGAATTTGTACTCACACGTAAAGGTGGCGAAAAAGCCACGCTCGACCTCAAGGTGCAGGGCCTGACCCCCTTTGTCGACGGCGCGCGCCTGTTGGCCCTGGCCAATGGTATTCACGCCAACAACACCTTGGAGCGCCTGCGCCAGTTGGTGGTCAAGGAGGTGATTGAGCCGCTGGACGGTGCTGCGTATGAAGAGGCCTACCACTTTATCCAGCAGACCCGTATGCAACAGCACCAACTGCAAACCCGCGAGAACCAGCCGTACTCCAACCGTGTCGATCCTGACAGCCTCAACCACCTGGACCGGCGCATCCTACGTGAATCCCTGCGCCAGGCCCAACGCCTGCAAAGCAGCCTGACATTGCGGTACCAGCTGTGAGCTTGTTCAACTGGCTGCGCAAGAAAAAGCCGGGGCTCGACAGCGCGCAACAACAGCGCCTGGCGCAGCTGCGCAAACCCACGCCGCTGGGCGAAGACACCCTGCGCAGCCAGCGCTGGGTGGTGGTGGACCTGGAAACCAGCGGCCTCAACCTCAACCGTGACCAGGTGCTGTCCATCGGCGCGGTGGTGATCGAGGATGGCGCGGTGGATTTCTCGCAACTGTTCGAACGCACCTTGCAACGGGCTGAAACCAAACTCAGCCCCAGTGTGTTGATCCACGGCCTCGGCCCCAGTGCGATTGCCGCCGGCAGCGATCCGGTCGACGCGTTACTGGACTTCATGGACTTTGTAGGCGACAGCCCATTGCTCGCCTTCCATGCGCCATTCGATCAACACATGCTGTGTCGGGCGCTCAAGGACAGCCTGGGTTATCGCCTGGCCCATCCGTTTCTTGATGTTGCAGACATCGCCCCTCTGCTGTGCCCGGATGCGCATATCCGTGAAGCCGGGTTGGACGATTGGATCAACCACTTCCATCTGCACGTAGGCGAGCGCCATCACGCCAGCGCCGATGCCCTGGCCACGGCGGAGCTGATGCTGATCCTGTTCAGCCGCGCGCGCCAGCAACACATCGACACGCCACAGGCGCTGCAAGAGCGATTGAGCCAATGGAAACGGCGTCTGCGCGCGCCCTCTTTCTAACGCCTCAGAACCCTGTGGTGACCGGGCTTGTTGTGGTGAGCGGGCTTGCCCCGCGCCGGGCTGCGAAGCGGCCCCTATAAGACCACCGCATTTTTCCAGAGAGAACGCGGCGTCTGGTTTCAGGGCCGCTTCGCAGCCCAGCGCGGGGCAAGCCCGCTCACCACAAAAGCGACCCCCCCTCAAACCGACAGACGCCAATTGCGCCCACTCCACGGCTCTGACACAATCGCGAATAATTCTCGTTAGTTTAAACATCCCGTTTACTAGGTGATGCCTTGTCGTCGATCCAGAACCCACACAGTGAGCTTGTTGGCGCGTTGTATCGCGACCATCGTGGCTGGCTGTTGGCCTGGCTTCGACGCAACGTGGCTTGCCCGAGCCGCGCCGAAGACCTGAGCCAGGACACCTTCATGCGCCTGCTCGGCCGTGATGAGTTGCGTGAACCCCGCGAACCCCGGGCGTTCCTGGTGGCAATCGCCAAGGGCTTGTTGTTCGACTACTTCCGTCGCGCCGCCCTGGAACAGGCCTACCTCACCGAACTGATGCTGATCCCGGAAAGCGAACACCCTTCGCCGGAAGAACAGCAACTGATCCTCGACGACCTCAAGGCCATCGACCGCCTGCTCGGCAAGCTGTCGACCAAGGCCCGCGCCGCCTTCCTCTTTAACCGCCTCGACGGCATGGGCCACGCCGAAATCGCCCAGCGCCTCGGCGTGTCGGTGCCCCGCGTGCGCCAGTACCTGGCCCAGGGCATTCGCCAGTGCTACATCGCGTTGTATGGCGAGCCGCTGTGACGGTGATCAGTTCCAAACCAGTCTCGGCCCGCGTGCTGGATGCGGCGATCGCCTGGCAGTTGTCCCTCGACTCGGGCGACGGCAGCGCGATTGAGCGTGAAGAATTCAATAAATGGCTGGCCGGCGACGAAGAACACGCCCGCGCCTGGCGCCAGTTGGGCATGCTCGACCAGCGTTTCAGCGTGGCCTCGGGCCCCGCACGGGCGGCACTGTTGCAATCGCGCGAAGGCATTCGCCAGCGCGTGCGCAAGCTGGGCAGCGGCCTGGCGAGCATTGCACTGGTCGTCGGCCTGGCGTTGTTTGCCGGTGAGCGCTTTGTGCCGATCCACTATTGGCTGGCCGACCAACGCACCGCCACCGGCGAACAGCGCACGCTGAAGCTGGCGGATGGCACGTTGATCAACCTCAACACCCACAGCGCCATCGACGTGCGTTTTGATGAACAACGCCGGCTGATCGTGTTGCAGGAAGGCGAAATCCTGATCGAGACCGGCCACAACGATGCGCGCCCGTTCTATGTGCAAACCCGCGACGGCAGCCTGCGGGCGCTGGGCACGCGGTTTATCGTCAAGCGCGAAGACGACGCCACGCGCTTGAGCGTGCTGCAATCGGCCGTGGCCGCCCAGCCCGAGGCGCTGCAGCAGGAACAGATCTTCAAGGAAGGCCAGCAAGTACTGATGCGCAGCGATGGCCTCGGCCCTGCGCTTGCCGTCACCCCCGCCACCGACGCCTGGACCCGCGGCATGCTGGTGGTCGACAACGCGCGCCTGGGCGATGTGGTTGCGGAACTCAGCCGTTACCGCACCGGTTACCTGGGTGTGGATAAAAACGTGGCTGACCTGCGCATTACCGGCAGCTTCCCGTTGCGCGACACCACGCTGGCGCTCAATGCGCTGCTGCCGACCCTGCCGGTGCAGATCGAGCATCATACGCCGTGGTGGGTCACGGTCGCCGCTGCTCGGGCACACGCTGACGCGATTAAAAAATGAGTTCAAGTATTTCGTATTGCTGGTAAAAACTGTCAACTCTGACAGTTACCTCTACCCTTTTTTTACCCTCAAATGACCACTGACAGGACCTGTCCTTCAGAGGGCGCATCTCGCTTTACGCCCGGTCTCACATTGCAAGGAAGCAAACACTTCTTTCGGTAGCAATATGAGGGCTGCACTATGTCTACACTCCCCCAAATCAATCGACATACGTTCGTTTTTGCCTTCCCAGGCCAAGGCAATGACCCCTGCGCCGCCTTGGCTGAGTTATACCGGCAAGCCGAGGAGCTTCGCCCGCGCATCGACGCCACCCTGTCAATTATCGAACGCGAAGCAACGCAGTCTGAAGCCAAACTGCAACCCGGGCTGATCAGCGACGTACTGCTGACACACGAATATGCGTTGCCGCTGCCCTCTGGAGTCACGCAACTGGCCCTGTATGGTGCGGCCGTGGTGCTCAACCAACTGCTCCACGACGCAGGCGTGCGGCCGGCACTGATTGTCGCGCAGAGTTTTGGTGAGATTGCTGCGCGAGTGTGCGCCGGTGTACTGAGCATTGAGCAGGGCGCGCGTGCGGTCTGCGCCCTCAATGCGGCCTACCGCAGTGAAGAAGGCCGCGGCGGCATGTTGCTGGTCAACTTGTCGCCGGAGATGACGCAAGCGTTGCTCGACAGGTGGCCTGAACTGAAGCTGGAATTGGGGTCGGTCAATGCCCCTGAGCAATGCATCATCAGCGGAGAAATGGACGCATTGCACGCTCTGCTTGACCGTTACGGCGACAGCACCCCGCCGTTGCGCTGGGTGTCGATCGCCTACGCATCCCATTACTCGGCGCATCGGCGTGTCGCAGAACTCATGAACGCATTGCTGCAACCCCTGGAGCAACAGCCGTTCAGGACCCCCATCTATTCGACCGTGTTGGGGGGCTGTTACCAGCACGGGGATGACCTGCACGAGCTGTTCACCTTGGGCGTGACCGACCCCACCAACCTGCCCAAGACACTGGCCGCGTTGCCACTCGACAAATGCTGCGTGTTTATCGACATGGGTGTAAACCGAGGCATGTCGATGTGCATCCTCAAAAGCCTGCGCGATGCCAAGACCTACACGCCCCTCGCCGCACCACCTAATGAACTTCGCCAACTACTGGCCGACTCACATACCCTGGACACTCTGCGCCAACTGGTCAACGGGCCCGTCACCGCCCAGGCCCATGCGCACATGGCTCACACGTTCAACGACCCTGAGTTGCATCCGCAAACCAACCTGACCTTCCACGACGGCCACTGTCAGACCTATCGGCGCTTGCAGCATCTGCTCAAACAACTGCCCGACGGCATCCACGGGTTCAAACAACCGGAGTGGTTGATGGCCCTGGCCACCCACGCGGCGGTCAATGATCCGTCGCTGTTCATGGGGTGTGTGATTCAGCAGGGTTTGTGCATCGGTACACTCCTGGCGTTCGAACAGGACCACCCGTACGCCGCCAAATGGCGATGCGAACTGGAGAAGGGCCAATGCCTGGGGGTCTACGCGCTGACTGAAATCGGCCGTAGCAACTCACACATGGGCCCCTGCCTGGAGGCGGTATTCGACACCGACACGCGCACATTTGTGTTGAACACACCCAACAACGCTGCGCTGAAATTTGCCAATGTCGGTATCAATGACCTCAACAAGTTGGGCGTGGTGTTTGCCGAGTTGAAGGTTCAGGACCAACGCTGTGGTGTCTTCGCCTTTGTCTTGCCATTAAGCGACACACAGGGTCCATGCCCTGGCATTGATATGTCTTCACCAGCAGAAATTCGCGCCGTACCGTTGGATTACGGCTTGTTGCGTTTTAATCAGGTCCGCGTCTCTTTTGACGCGTGGCTGTGTGACGGAGCGAACATTGATCAGTCCAACCGCTTTCAAGACCCACTGGGCAGCACTGACCGCCGTCTGATCCGCTCACTGTTCGCCCCCAAAAACGTGTGGGCGATGGTCGGCACCGGCTTGAGCTCCGTCATGCTGGCCTGTGCAACCCTGGCCCTGACTCACGCCAACCGGCGCACCACCCAGGCAAGAATCGGCAACGGCACTGGCTTGCTGGACTTTCGCACCCAGCGCCGGGCGTTATTCGGTTGCCTGGCGACAGCGTACGTCATGAAATGCTTTGCCAATGACTCCGCCCGCCTATGGATCGAAGGCACGGCCAGCCAGGCCTCCCTGCAAACAACCGGCACGGGCGATGTGACATGGACACCCTGGGCCGCCATCAGCCAGACCCTGGCGCTGACCAAAGCCCTGTGTGCGCCCGCCGCTGAGGCCGTGGCCACCGAATGCCGATTGCGCTGCGGCGTGGCCGGGGCGCTCAACCTCAATCGTTTCGCCGACTATGAAGGCATGGCCAAGATCTACCAGGACGCCGGTGGCAACAACCGCATGATCCTGCTGGATGCCGCCAAGGTCCTGATTGGCCAACCCTTGACCGAGCCCGCCCATCCGGACCCGCACGCTAACCTGGACGACGTTGATTACGGGCTGAGCATGGTCCGCACCCTGGAATACCGTTTGCTCACGGAGGTGGCCCACCATGTCGCCGCACACCGGGCTCAGGGAGAGGACGACATGCAGGTCTGGAACTCAAAACTGATGGTGGTTGCACGCGCTGGCGAGGCGCATGCCCAGCGCCTTGCCATCGAGAGTGCGGTAAAGGCCGGCAACTCACTGCCGCCTGGGCTTGCAAAAGATCTGGTGAGCGCGTTGTACGACCTGTACGTACTCGACTATCTGAACAAACACGCGGCCTGGTTTCTCAGCGAAGGGTTCATGGACGGCAAGCGCTACCGGGCACTGGAGGAACACCTCAATCAACGCAGCGACTTCCTGACCACCCACGTCACGCTGTTGATCGAGGCCTTCGGCCAGGGTGATGCGACGCGTGCGGCAATCGCCAGTGCAGAAACTTACCCGGACGCCTTGGCCGCTAAACTCCAATGGACGCAGGGCTGAACCTCACAACACACCTGAACCTTCAGGGCCATGCAGTGCGAAGAGTTGTGACCACTCACAGATTTATTTTCATTTGGCCCTATCACTTTTCGATTCTCGTTCGGCACCTAGGCAATTGAGAAATATTTCCATTCAGGAGCCGCCCCATGTCCCGCACGCTAGACACCTTGTTGCGCCCCAGCCTGTTAGCCGTGGCCATTGCCCTCAGTGCCCCGCTGGCCAGCACTACGCTGATCGCCGCGGAGCAGGCATCCAGCGTGCGCACCTACAACCTGCCGGCGGCACCACTGGCGACAACCCTGAACCAGATCGCCAGCCAGGGCGGCCTGGCGCTGACCCTCAGCCCGGCGTTGGCGTCGGGCAAGACCTCGGCGCCGGTCCAAGGCCAGTTCGATGCGCCGGGTGCGCTGCGTGAGGCGTTGCGCGGGACGGGGTTGCAGCTTGAGCAGAGCACCGCGGGGACTTACACCCTGGTAGCGATTCCGGATGGGGTCGTAGCGTTGCCTGAAACCAACATCACCGGCCAAGGTAGCTATGAAAGCGCCTGGGGCCCGGTAGACGGCTATGTCGCCACACGCACCGCTGCTGGCACCAAAACGGATACACCGATTGCCGAGCTGCCTCGTTCAGTGACGGTGATCACTCGCAAACAGATGGAAGACCGCTCCGTACTCAACCTCAATGACGCTTTGCGCTACACCGCTGGCGTGCAGAGCTCCGGCTACGGTTCGGATTCCCGCAGTGACTGGCTGCTGGTGCGCGGTTTTGTCCCGACTCAATTTCTCGACGGCCTGCCATTGCCCAAAGGCAACTACGCAACACCAAAAATCGACACCTGGAATTTGGAGCGCATTGCCGTTCTACGCGGTCCTGCATCGTCGGTTTACGGGCAAACCCCACCAGGTGGTTTGCTGGACATGGTCAGCCGCCGTCCACAGGCCGAAAGCTCGAATGAAATCGAGGTGCAGGCCGGCAGCAACAATCACAAGCAAATCAACTTCGACAGCACCGGAAAAATCGACGACGAGGGCCAGTTCCTTTATCGCGTCAGTGGCGTCGTACGAGACAGCAACACACCAGTGGACCATATCCCTGACAAGCGCTACAACATCGCCCCGAGCCTGACCTGGAACATCAACGACGATACCAAACTGACGTTGCTCACCCAGTTCACCCGCGACGATACAGGTATCACCGGGCAATTCCTGCCGCTGCAAGGCACCAAGTTGAGCTCGCCAGCCGGCAAGATCTCCCACCACAAGAATCTGGGTGATCCGGACTGGGAGTTCTACGACCGCACCTACTACGCTCTGGGCTATGCCTTCGAAACGCGCCTGAACGATACCTGGCAGTTTCACCAGAACCTGCGCTACACCAAGAACGATCTGTCGTTCCAAGGCATTACCGCAGGCGGCGCGTTCTTCCCGAATGGCCCTGAAGTGGCAGTAGACGCTAATGGTAACGTGAGTCGCTCCGCCGGCAAGGTCGATGAAAACATCGGTCAATTTGCCGTGGACAACAACTTCCAGGCCGACTTCCAAACGGGCGCCGTAAGTCACACGCTGTTGTTGGGGCTCGACCACCAGCGGTCCACCAGCGATGCGCGCTGGCTATGGGGCTCTGCAGGTGTGCCCACCATCAACTTCAACCGCCCGGTATACGGCCAGGACTTTTCCAACGTCCAGTACTTCACCATGTACGACTATACCCAAAAGACCCAACAGACCGGCTTGTACGTACAGGATCAGATGGCCCTCGACAACTGGCGCCTGACCCTCGGCGGCCGCGAGGATTGGGTACATACCGGCACCACTTTCCATAACCTGAACGACGCCACCAACACCCAGCGTGACAAACATTTCAGCGGCAACGCAGCGCTGAGCTATGTCTTCGACAACGGCATCACCCCATACCTTTCCTACGCCGAATCGTTCCAGGCGGGCTCGGGCACTCAAGTGGGCAGCACCGGAGCTTTCAAGCCCACAGAAGGTAAACAGTACGAAGCCGGTATCAAGTACCAGCCTCCTGGTACCAAAGCGTTGTTCACAGCTGCCGTATTCGACCTGACCCAGCAAAATACTTCGGTCACTGAGGGTAGTATCACGCGCCAAGTGGGCGAAGTGCGGGTACGCGGATTGGAACTGGAAGCCAGTGCCGACGTCACTGAAAGTCTCAAACTGGTGGGTTCCTACACCTACAACGACAGCGAAATCACTCAAGGAGTTGCTGCTGAAAAAGGCAACCGCCTGAACCAGTTACCACGCAACCAGGCCACTGGCTGGGCTGATTACACGTGGCATAGCGGACTGCTGGACGGTTTTGGTATTGGCGCGGGCGTGCGCTACGTTGGCGACACCTACGGCAATGCAGCCAATACCGACCTGGGCCACGTAGGCTCCTACACCGTGTATGACGCTTCGATGCACTATGACCTTGGCCGCTTGAACAGCACCATGAAGGGCGTGACCGTAGCTGTCGACGCCAAGAACATCTTCAACAAGGACTACCTGTCCACCTGCGATGGTTTCTACTGCTACTACGGCGATCAGCGTAACGTGGTAGCCAGCGTTAACTACAAATTCTAAGACGGTAAAAACCGCCAATGAAGGGCCGCCTGAACCGCGGCCCTTTTGCCTTTGGAGCCGTGATGAAAAGCAAAACCATCCGCCGCTGGTCCTTCATCCACACCTGGACCAGCCTGATCTGCACGGTATTCCTGCTGCTGCTCGCCCTCACTGGCTTGCCGTTGGTGTTTCACCATGAGATCGACCACCTGCTGGGCAACGAGCCGGAATTGGCGCAAATGCCTGCCGACACACCGCAGCTCAACCTGGAGCAGCTGGTGGCCAAGGCGCAGGCCCATCGCCCCGGCGAAGCCATGCAGTACCTGGCCTGGGACGAAGATGACAAGAACGGCGTGATCGCGATCATGGCCGCGACCGCCGGCACCGAGCCCAACGCGTCCCACACCTTCATGCTCGACGCGCGCACCGGTGAAGCGGTGGAAACTCCGGCGGCCAATGGCGGGTTGACCCTGTTCCTGCTGCGCCTGCATGTGGACATGTTCGCCGGCCTGCCGGGCAAGTTGCTGCTGGCGTTCATGGGCATTCTGTTTGTACTGGCGATCATCTCGGGCACGGTGCTGTACCTGCCGTTCATGCGTCGCTTGAAGTTCGCCACCGTGCGCCAGGACAAATCCACGCGCCTGCGCTGGCTCGACCTGCATAACCTGATCGGCGTGGTCACCCTGACCTGGGCCTTGGTGGTGGGCGTGACCGGCGTGATCAGCGCCTGCGCCGACCTGATCATCGCCGCCTGGCGCCAGGACAGCCTCAGCGCCATGATCGAACCCTACAAAAACGCCCCTCCGCTGACCCAGCGCGCACCGGCCACCGAGCTGCTAACGATCGCCGCCAAGGCCGCGCCGGACATGGAGCCGGACTTCATCGCCTTCCCCGGCACGCGCTTTTCCAGCGAGCACCATTACGCCGTGTTCATGAAGGGCAGCACCCACCTCACCTCGCACCTGCTCACACCCGTGCTGATCGACGCCAGCACCCTGGCCGTCACCGCCATCGCCGAACGGCCCTGGTACATGGACGCCATGGGCATGTCCCAGCCGCTGCATTTCGGTGACTACGGCGGCATGCCGATGAAAATCCTCTGGGCGGCACTGGATGTGCTGACCATCATCGTGCTGGTCAGCGGGATTTACTTGTGGATCGTGCGGCGCAAGGCGGGCAAGGCATGAAGCCGCGTCAGTCGAACTTCTGGAAAGTGTTTGGGATTCCGTTGGGGATCGGCCTGCTAAGCGCCACCGGGTTGTTTGCGGCGTTGCTCGGGGACGGGTTGTGGGATTCGCTCAGTTGGGTGGGATTAGGCATACCGGCCGTAATTGGCACTTGGGCCTTGCTCAAGCGGTGAGATAGATTAGCCTAGCCCTTTCTTGAGGAATGCCCATGTCCACACCCAGCATGACCTTGTTCCACAACCCCGCGTCACCCTTCGTGCGTAAGGTTCGCGTGTTGCTGGCTGAAACCGGCCAGCAGGACCGCGTCGCATTGCACGGCTGCATGCCGACCCCGGTCAACCCGGATGCGCAGGTGGTGCAAGGCAACCCCGTGGGCAAGATCCCGGCCCTGCGGCTGGCCGATGGCACGGTATTGCACGACAGCCGGGTGATCCTCGATTACTTCGATCACCAGCACGTCGGCAACCCACTGATTCCCCGCGACGGCGCGGCCCGCTGGCGCCGCCTGACCCTGGCCTCAATGGCCGACGGCATCATGGATGCCGCCGTGTTGGTGCGCTACGAAACCGCCCTGCGTCCGACCGAAAAGCACTGGGACCAGTGGCTGGATGAGCAGCGCAGCAAAATCCGCCGCAGCCTCTCTGAGTTGGAAGCGGATGCGATTGCCGAACTGACCAGCCACTTCGACATCGCCGCGATCAGCGTGGCCTGCGCCTTGGGTTACCTCGACTTCCGTCATCCGGATATGCAATGGCGCCTGGATAACCCGAAGCTTGCCGCCTGGTATGCCGAGGTCAGCCAGCGGGCTTCGATGCAAGAGACCCAACCACCGGTTTAAAACCCACCGCCGTCCCTTGTAGGCGCTGGCTTGCCAGCGATAGCGCAGTGTCAGTTTGCGGCTCGTTGACTGGACCATCGTCATCGCTGGCAAGCCAGCTCATACAGGAGGCGGTGGCGTTGTTGAGGTAGTCGATAATCCGCGCCTTCATTTGCTGATCCTCCCGCAACCCGATCATTGCACAGCCTCCAAATCAAACTCCAAAGGCTGTGCCGCTTTACGCTTGCCCACGCCATACCAATCCAACTTACGCGTCAGCACCATCACCGTGCCCAGCAGGCCGAACAGCAGCAACGAGCCCATCAGCAACGCGTAATCCTCGGCACTCAACAGCCCGTACAACAAGCCATACAACGCGGCCAACCCCGCTGAAAACCCCAGGCCGTGAGCGACGCTGCGCAGCACATGGCACACATAGAAGCCAATCAACAACACGCAGGCGCTGGCAGAGATGAGATAAGCCAGCGCGAACCCAATGTGCTCGGACAACGACAGCAACAGCAGGTAGAAAAACGCCAGCGCAAACCCCACCAACGCGTACTGCACCGGATGCACTGCCAGGCTCTTGAGTACTTCGAACAGGAAGAAGCCGGCGAAGGTCAGGGCGATGAACAGCAGCGCGTATTTGATCGCACGGTCGCTCTTGAGGTACTGGTCCACCGGATCGATGAAGTTCACGCCGAAGCTGCGGTTGTTGAAGTCTTCACAGCCCTGCTTGTCCAGGCAGGTTTGCAGCGCTTGCTCAAGGTTGGTGGAGAAGAACGAGGTCTGCCAGTTGGCGCTGAAGCCCTTGTCGGTAATCTCGCGTTGTGCCGGCAGGAAATTGCCGATGAAGCTGGGATGTGGCCAGTTGGAAGCGAGTGACACCTGGCTGGTCTTGCCCACCGGCACCACTTGCAGTTGCTCGGTGCCTTGCAGGCGCAGGTCGAAAGCAAAGTTCACGACGTTGGGCTTTTTGCTGTCGTGCTCCGGCAGTGTCACGTGCACGCCTTCGCCCAGCCAGTCCATCTGGGAGCCGGGTTCGAACTCCAATTGCTGGCTGCCCAGCTCCAGCTTCAGCGCGTTTTCGATGCCGCGAATATCGCTGATGCCCACCGCGAGAAATGCCGGCTCAAAGCGGTAATCGGCGAAGTCTTCGGTGATACCCAACTGCGCAGGCAATTCGAAATGCCCGCTGATGCGGTTGTCGGCATGGAACAGCCGCGCCTGGTAGATGCCCCGTGCGCGCAATTCGGTCTGCACCTTGCCGTCGAGTTCAAATCGGTCCGGCAGGAAATACAGACGACCGCGCTCTTCACGGGTGACTTCGTAGCGTTTGTTGAGCTTTTCATTGAGCTTCCACTCGCGGACGGTCTTGCGATACGGCACTACCATCACCGGGCCGGTGAGGCGCTGGGCGTAGCTGGAGCTGCGGGCGATGTCCATCAATACGCCATCGCGCAGTTGCTGGCGGTCGCTGATAATGCCGTTGATCATCAGCAACGGAATCAGCAACAGCAGGATCAGCAGCGCAATCGCGCCAAGTTTGAAAAGCAGGCTGCGGTTCATGGGTCTCTCCCTGTTTTGATGGAGAGAGTCTGGGCAGACCGTGTGGGGGATTTATGTGGGCAATGTGGAGACTGTGTGGAGATGCAGCACCACCTGCACGCCGCCGTCGACATTGCCGATCTGCAATGCGCCGCCGTGCAGTTTCATCACTTCCTCGACAAAGTTGAGGCCCAGGCCCGTGCTTTTGCGACCGCTGGCCGGGCGCGGCAGCGAGTAGAAACGCTCGCTCAGGCGTGGCAGGGCGTAGTCGGGAATCGGTGCGGCCTGGTTGAACAGGCTGACGTGCACATCGTCATGTCGCGTCTGTGCGCTGAACTTCAACAAGCCGCCGGGCGGCGTGAAATCCAGGGCGTTGTCCAGCAAATTGCCCAAGGCCTGACGCAACAAGAACGGTTCGCCGTACACCCTCACATCCGTCGCAATAGTCTGCTCGACCTGCAATCCAGCGCCTTCAATCCGTGCGCATTGGGCCTTGAGTACCTCATCAACCATCGTCGCCAACGGGATACTCGCCTGCTCTTCCAGGCCCTGGCGCTGCTCGACCTGTGCCAGGTTCAGCAGGCGTTCGATCAGCTGCTGCAGACGCGCGCTTTCGCTGTCGATATTGCCGACGAAGCGCTGCTGTTGATCGCGGGTCATATCCCCCTGCAACAACTCCGCCGCGCCGCGAATCGCGGCCAAGGGGCTTTTCAATTCGTGGGTCAGAGTGTGTACGTAATGCTCGACGTAGGCCTTGCCTTCCAACTGCGTGCGCATGTGCTCCACAGCGGTGGACAGTTGCTTGAGTTCACCGCCACGGTAATGGGGCAACTCGGCACGCCGCCCCTCGCTGACAGCCTCGGCATAGGCGGTCAAACGGCGCAGTGCAACGCTCAGCCACCACGACAGCAATGCACCCAACAGCAGGCCCAGAATCACCAGGCCCGCGCCGTACCACAGCAGGCGGCGTTCGGTGCGATCGACATAAGGCTGCAATGAACTGTTGGGTTTGGCCACAGTGACCACGCCGATGATCTGGCCGTTGTCGCGGATCGGCGCGCCCACATGCATAACCGACGAGGCAGGGTCATCCAGTTCGCTGCGGGTGGAGCGCGCGCCGTACTCGCCACGCAAGGTCAGGTACACGTCGTTCCACTTCGAATAGTCTTGTCCCACCGCTTCGCCCGTGGAGTCGAGCAACACCGTGCCCTTGGCATCGGTCACGTAGATGCGATGATTGACCTGGTTCTTCGGCAAACCCCAGATGGTCGCTCCCGGCTGGCGGTTGCCATACGCCTTGAGCAGCTCCGGCCAGTGGCTTTGGCCGAGGGTGCCGTTCTTCACGTCATTGCGCACGATCTCGGCTAGCAGGTTGGCGGTGTCCACCAGGGTTTCTTCGGTGGACTGGCGCACGCCGGGGCGGATTTCCTTCATCACGGTGCTGAGCACGAAGTAGCCGGTCAGGCCGATAAACAGCGCATACACCAGGAAAATCCGCAGCCCCAGGCGCATCAGCTATTGCTCGGGCTGTAGCTGTAGCCGAGGCCGCGATGGGTCTGGATCGGCTCGGCATCGGCGGCCACGCTGCGCAACTTGCTGCGCAGGCTTTTGATATGGCTGTCGATATTGCGCTCGTAGCCGGCATCCGCCGCCACGCCCACCGCGTCCAACAGTTGCTCGCGGCTGAACACGCGCTCGGGTTGTTCCAGCAGGCTTTGCAGCAAGCGGAACTCGTGTCGTGTAAGGCTCAACGGTTGGCCGCGATAGCTGATCTGCATACGCTCCAGATCAACCTGGAACACCGCGGGCGCAGCACCTGGGCCAATCCGTTTCAGGATCGCCCGGACCCGCGCCGTCACTTCCCGTGGGCTGAAGGGCTTGACCACATAATCGTCGGCGCCGATCTCCAGGCCCACCACGCGGTCGATCTCGCCATCTCGCGCGCTGAGAAACATCACCGGCACTTCACTGAACCGGCGCAGTTGCTTGCAGGTTTCAAAACCCGTGATATCCGGCAGCCCGATGTCGAGGATGATCAGGTCGGCAGGCGTCTGGCGCTGATGCTCCAGCGCCGCCTGGCCGAGGGTCAGCCAGGTGGTGGTGAAGCCCTCGCCTTGTAGGGCGAAAATCAGTGTGTCGGCAATTGCCGCTTCGTCTTCGACAATCAGGATATGCGCCATGGTGGTCCGTCAGCAGTCCGGTTTGTCGGCAGTGTAACGACGGGCCGGGTTCACCGCCGCGCCAAATTCACGCAGGGCCTTGGCGCCGATCAACAGCGGGTAGTTGAAGCTGCTGCGGTCGGTGAGGTTGACCTCGACGGTGCGCTTGACGTCGCCCAGGCACATTTCCAGGTCGATCACCGGGCGCTTGGCCACGGTGGCTTCGTCCTTGTCGTCGTCTTCATCGGCGCGGCTCTTGATCTTGCTGATGCGCGAGACTTTGTGTTCGTAGACTTTGTTGGAGGCATCCTTGCCGCCGAGGCGGAAGTGCACCCAATCGTCGCCGTCACGGGTGAAGGTCTGGATGTCGCGGGCCGACAGCGAGGCGGTCAGCGCGCCAGTGTCCATCTTGGCCTTGAAGGTTTCGCCGATCTCCGGCAATTGGATGTATTCGTAGCGACCGTAGAGGGTCGGTTCGGCGGCCATGACCGGCAGGGCAACCAGGGCGAGAGAGGCAAGGAGCAGTTTCACGAAGTGATTTCCTCGGAAAGAAGTAGGCGGATTCTAGACCGCAAAGGCAGTACTTAGTTAGCTCGCCCCAGCATAACCGGCACATTGTGAAACATTCGTCCGGCGAATTGGGATTTGGCCTCTAGACTCAAGCTGCTTATCATGGCCCGCCCACAGGATTTCAAGAGTTACTTATGCGCCGCCTGCTCACCGGCTGTTTTGTCTCATTGCTACTGCTGCTCAACACCCTGATCCTGATCGGGCCGTTGATGGTATTTGCCCTGCTCAAGCTGGTGGCTCCCGGCCGCTATCGTGACTACATGTCGTGGGCGGTAATGTGGATCGCCGAGACCTGGGCCGAGATCGACAAGTTGATCTTCGCGCTGTGTATCCCAACCCAATGGGATATTCGCGGCGGTGAAGACCTGAGGGGCGATACGTCCTACCTGGTGATCAGCAACCATCAGTCCTGGGTGGATATCCCGGCGCTGATCCAGGCCCTCAACCGCCGCACGCCGTTCTTCAAGTTCTTCCTGAAAAAAGAGCTGATCTGGGTGCCCTTCCTCGGCCTGGCTTGGTGGGCGCTGGATTACCCGTTCATGAAGCGCTACACCAAGGCCTTCCTGGCCAAGCACCCGGAACTCGCGGGGCAGGATTTGAAGATCACCAAAGAGGCCTGCGAGCTGTTCAAGCGCCAGCCGGTGACGGTGGTCAATTACCTGGAAGGCACGCGCTTCAACGAAACCAAGCGCAAGCAGCAGGATTCGCCCTTCACTCGCTTGCTCAAGCCCAAGGCGGGCGGTGTGGCGTTCGTGCTGGCAGCGATGGGTGAACAGCTGGATGCCGTGCTCGACGTGACCGTGGTCTATCCACAGCAAAAGATTCCGGGGTTCTGGGATTTGATCAGCGGCGCGGTGCCAAAGGTGATCATTGATATCCGCACCCGCGAACTGGACCCGGCGTTGTGGCAAGGGGATTACGAGAATGATCCGGCGTTTCGCCAGACCGTCCAGAACTGGGTGAATCAGCTCTGGACGGAAAAGGACGCGCGCATCGAGCAACTGCGCGCGGAGCGTTAGTTAGCCGCCAGTGCCCCAGGCCGAGGCCAGCTTGCCCAGCACCGAGCTGCTGGCGCCCTGGCCGCCCAGGTATTGCAGGATCACCGGGGCAAACTGGCCAACCATGCCGCTGTCCATGCCCAAGGCGCTGAAGGCGGTGTTCAGGTCGTTGGTGTTCTTCACGTTACCCAGCAGACCGTCCAGTCCGCTGGTCTTGCTGCCGCCGGTCTGGCCGAGCATCCCGCTCAAGGCGCCGAGGCTGCCCAAGGCGTTGTTGCCCGACAACTGGTCGAGGCCCGGCACGCTGTTGCCCAGTTGCGAATAATCGTTGCCGCTCAGTTTGTTCTTGGCCAGGCCCAGCATGGCGCCCGTACCGCCGACCGCTTGTTCGGGGGTGATGTTCAGTTGCGAGGTGAGTGCGCTCAACAGGCCGGCCGTCTCGGACGACGGTGCCGCAGCGGCTGCCTTGTTGCCGCCGCCCTGCATGCCGGAAATCGCATTGGCTGCATCGCCAAGGCTGAAGCCCGCAGCGAACACCGGAGCGGCTGCCAGGGTCATCAGGCAGGAAAGGGCGAAACCGCTTGAAATCTTCATCGAAACAACCTCTGGGTGTAAGAGCTGAAAGCAGGCGTTTGACTGGGTATCCGGCGCATTGTTCCGGGCCATTCCAGGAACCCGATGGCAAGATCAGAGTCCATGCAGTGACTTTAAAACTTGCCAGGAACAGCCCTATGAGTGCCACCCGTCCCCAAGTGATTGAGCCAAATCCCCCATTCTGGAGCCGTCCACGTGTGTTTATCGGTGTCTGCGTGGCCATTGTCGCCGGCCTCGGCGGCGCGCTCTACACCCAAGACAACGTCAAGTCCGCCGCCACCCTGGTGACCACCGCCCAGCAGCCGGCCGCGCAGATCATGGCGCACAAGGACTACCTCGAAATCGAACCCATCGCCACGGCGGCACCAGAGCCGGATCACAGCCTGGAACTCTGGGCCATGCCTGAGGGAGGCCGGCCGATTTCGCTGGGACTTTTGCCGGAAGATGGCAAAGGCATTATCAGCCTCAACCCGCGCCAGCAGAAAAGCATCCGCAAGCCGGTGGAGTTGATGGTGAGTTCAGAGACCAAGGGTGGGTCGTTGAGCAAGCAGCCGACGGGGCCGACGGTTTATCAAGGAGCGTTGGCCGCTCGCTGAATCGATGCGCTGCATCTGGGAATGAAAACCCGGTCACTGATCACGAATCGCTCTAACTAACTGTCACGTTTAACAGTAGCCAGCATCGAACAATCACCTGCAGCATGATCCCTCCCACGTCCCGCAGGAGGCTGCCATGAAAAGCGCAATGCTTGCAGGTGCATTCGCCGCCCTGACACTGGTGAGCACGTCGTATGCAGCGACCTCCACCTGTCCGACACCCCAGCAGATCAAACAGAACCCCATGGACAACGGCGGTTATCGCTATGAGATGCTCCAGCCTGATGGCCGCAATTGGTCAGGTGAGAGCCCGCAGGCTACAGCGTCCTACCTGACTGACTCAACATTCCACGATGCCCGTTACACAGCAGAGGACCACTCCGTCACCTGCACCTACAAAGGACCGATGAATAACGACGCGAGCTTTTCAGTCACGCTCAAACCGGTCTTGGATTGGAACCTTATCCCTATAGGCGATTGGAGAGGCACCTATTGCGAAGCCCTGGAGATTGCCAGGTGCTCATTTACGCATCAGTAAAAAAAGCCATCGAATAATTCCTACAGTGTCCGTCCACACATCCACGACCCGTAGTCCAGATTCTGGCGGAACTCATCCATCGACACAGCCCACCCAAGCTAGCCTTCCCACTCACATTCAACGGGGAGGCTCAGCCACACCACAAGGAGCTGTAATAATCACGATCGGATTGGTTCCCAATTTCTATGTTGCCTTCAGCGCAATCATCCATTTGCCATCTCGCAGCCAGGCCCAGGCTTCACGGCCCCAGGCCACCGGCATCGACCAATGCCCCACCCCCCGCGACATCCAATCCAAACCCTACACAGACCCTGACGTTCCCGCGCCCTATGGCGAGGGTTATCAATACACGGCTACGGCCAACGGCAAGGCATGGACAGGGCAGACGGCAGCCACCAAGGATGACTATCTGGCCCCGGAGTACGAACTCAAGGCAGAGGCCATCAATGAACGCAACGACAAAATCCATTGCGACTACGGCGGCAAGCGCCTGATCAAGAACGGTGAAGTGGCCGATCCCTATCTGCGACTCACCACCATCAAGTAACCCATAAAAAATGGCGACCTCCGGGGTCGCCATTTATTCAGCCTTGAACCTTACGCCGCACTGAACAGCTTGTGCGGATCAATCACAAACTTCTTCGGCACGCCCGCATCGAACTCGCCGTAGCCACGTGGCGCATCATCCAGGCTGATCACCTGCACACCCACGATCTCGGCAATGTTGATACGGTCCCACATGATCGCCTGCATGAGCGCGCGGTTGTACTTCATCACCGGGGTCTGGCCGGTGTGGAAGCTGTGGGACTTGGCCCAGCCGAGGCCGAAGCGAATGCTCAGGCTGCCCATCTTGGCGGCGGCATCCACAGCACCTGGATCCTCGGTGACGTACAGGCCAGGAATACCGATCTTGCCGGCCACGCGCACCACGCCCATCAGCGAGTTGAGCACAGTGGCCGGGGCTTCGGCTTTCACGCCTTCATGGCCGTGGCCACGGGCTTCGAAGCCAACGGCGTCGACAGCGCAATCCACTTCCGGCTCGCCCAGCAGCGCAGCGATCTGTTCGTGCAGCGGGGTGTCGGTGGACAGGTCGGCCACTTCAAAACCCTGGGCCTTGGCGTGAGCCAGGCGGATGGGGTTGACGTCGCCGATGATCACCACCGCGGCGCCCAACAGGCGTGCAGAGGCGGCAGCGGCCAGGCCGACCGGGCCAGCGCCGGCGATGTAGACGGTGCTGCCTGGGCCAACGCCGGCAGTGACGGCGCCGTGGTAGCCCGTCGGGAGGATGTCGGACAGGCAAGTCAGGTCGCGGATTTTTTCCATGGCCTTGTCGCGGTCCGGCAGTTTCAGCAGGTTGAAGTCGGCATACGGCACCAGCACGTATTCAGCCTGGCCGCCGGTCCAATCGCCCATGTCGACATAACCATAGGCACCACCGGCACGGGCCGGGTTGACGGTCAGGCATACGCCGGTGTGTTGCTCTTTGCAGGAACGGCAGCGGCCGCAGGCCACGTTGAACGGCACGGAAACCAGGTCGCCGATCTTCAGGTTCTCGACGTCGCTGCCCTTCTCGATCACTTCACCGGTAATTTCATGACCGAGCACCAGGCCGGTCTGGGCAGTGGTGCGGCCGCGCACCATGTGTTGGTCGGAGCCGCAGATGTTGGTGGAGACCACGCGCAGGATGACGCCGTGCTCAATCTTCCTGCCACGGGGGTCCTGCATTTTGGGATAGTCGATTTTCTGTACTTCGACCTTGCCGTTGCCGAGATACACGACACCACGATTACCAGACATGCTTTCACCTCGCTGTTGTTTTTATGGAACTGCGTTGCCCGTTGGGTGGGCAGCGCGTTTAAGTGCTCGGGTACAGATGCTGTTTTTGCGTTGTTGCTGATGGCCTCATCGCCGGCAAGCCGGCTCCTACAGGAGAATGCATTCCAAACTGTAGGAGCTGGCTTGCCTGCGATAGCGATCTAAAGAACGACCGTGCGATTGGCGTTCAAAAACACCCGCCGCTCAATGTGATACCCCACCGCCCGGGCCAATGTCAGCCCTTCAATATCCCGCCCCTTGGCAATCAAATCCTCGGGATAGTGGCTGTGATCCACTACCTCCACGCCCTGGGCAATGATCGGGCCTTCGTCCAGATCGTTGTTGATGTAATGCGCCGTGGCCCCCACCAACTTCACGCCCTTGTTGTACGCCTGGTGATACGGCTTGGCGCCCTTGAACCCCGGCAACAACGAGTGGTGAATGTTGATGGCCTTGCCATCCAACTTGCGGCACAGCTCCGGCGACAGCACTTGCATGTAGCGCGCAAGGATCACCAATTCCGCGCCGGTGTCTTCCACCACCTGCCACACCTGCCGCTCCTGGGACGGTTTGTCGTTGGGGTCGAGGGGGAAATGGTAGTAGGGAATCTGGTGCCAGTCGGCCAAAGGCTTGAGATCGGGGTGGTTGGACACCACCGCGACCACGTCCATCGACAATTGGCCGATGCGTTGGCGATACAGCAGATCATTCAGGCAGTGATCGGCCTTGGAGACCATGATCACCACTTTTGGCCGATAGTTCGGCGCCGTCAGTTCGAAGATCATGCCGAAGGCTTCACCACGGGTGGCCAGGCCATCGCGGAAGCCTTGTTCGTCAAAACCGTCGGGCTGGCGGAACTCCACGCGAATAAAGAACCGGCCCGAAAGCCGGTCATCGAACGAGTGGTGCTCAGTAACGTAGCAACCCTGCTCGAACAGGTAGCGGGTGACCGCGTCCACCGTGCCGAGCACGCTGGGGCAGTCGGCGGTCAAAATCCATGTATCAGGTGCGCGGCTCATGGGGTATTCCTCAGGCTTGGACGCTCAGGCCGAATTCGGCGGATGCATCCTGTAACCACAACCACCAGTAATCCGAGAAGCTGCGGCGAATCAGCAGTTCCCAAGTGTCTTCAGCCGTGTGACGGATCACCAGCTGCGACTTGGCGAACACCGTGCCCACCGCCTTGCCCACCGGGAAGTTGTTGGGGTGCACGTCGTAGCTGGTGGACTTCATCAGTACATCGCGCACATTCGGGCCGCTGAGTTCGAGGATCTGCTGGCCGCCGCTGACGTTGACGACCTGGATGTGCAACTCACCCAACGCGGCACGCAGGTTTTGCTCGGCGGCGAATTCTTCACCGCTTGGCACGATCAGCAACCACTCATCCGGGCCGAGCCACTGCAGGCTGGTTTCACCCTTGACGATCACTTGCAAGGCGCCGGGCAATTCGATGCCCAGGGCCTTGTGCACGCCGGCAGCGAAGGCTGCGTCATGGCCGTCGCCCCGGATAGTCAGGTGACCCAGGAGTTTCTTTTCACGCACGGTCACGCCGGCGTTCTTGCGACCCTTGCCGACCAGGCTGGCGAGGTCGGCATGGTGCAGCGACGACTCGGCCTTGGCGCCGGTGGTGGGGCGTTGTTGGTAAACATTGGCTGCTGTCATAAAGCACCTGTCTTAATTCTGTTGTGAGGCTACTGGCGTCTTCGCGAGCAAGCCCGCTCCCACATTTGGAATGCGTCCCCCTGTGGGAGCGGGCTTGCTCGCGAAGGCCGCGACTCGGTCCATCAGATATTTTGGCGATCGCCCTTAGGATCGAAGAACACCGAGGACACAATCTCCGCCTCGATCACGCTGCCATCCGCTTGCGGTGAAAACACCCGCTCCCCGATGCGCTTCAAGCCACCCTTCACCACCGCCATCGCAAACGAATAACCCAGGGAGTTATGCGCATAGCTCGATGTCACGTGGCCGACCATCTTCATCGGAATCGACTGCTTCGGATCAAACACCAACTGCGCGCCTTCCGGCAGCCAAACGGTCGGGTCGATCGGCTTCAAGCCCACCAGTTGCTTACGCTCTTCGCGTACGCAGTCTTCACGGTTCATGCCGCGCCAGCCGATCCACGAGAACGGTTTGGTGCGACCAACGCACCAGCCCATGTTCAGGTCGTCCGGGGTCATCGAGCCGTCAGTGTCCTGGCCGACGATGATGAAGCCCTTCTCCGCCCGCAGCACGTGCATGGTTTCGGTGCCGTACGGGGTCAGGTTGTATTTCTTGCCGGCGTCGACGATTTTTTCCAGTACGCCCATGGCGTAGTCGGCCTGCACGTTGACTTCGTACGACAGCTCACCGGTAAACGAGATCCGGAACACACGGGCCGGTACGCCACCGACCAAACCTTCCTTCCAGGTCATGAACGGGAAGCCGTCCTTGTCCAGGTCGATGTCGGTGACTTCCGCCAGCAGCTTGCGGCTGTTGGGGCCGGACAGGGTCATGGTCGCCCAGTGGTCCGTGACCGAGGTGAAGTACACCTTGAGGTCTGGCCATTCGGTCTGCTGGTAGATCTCCAGCCACTGGAGTACGCGGGCGGCGCCGCCGGTGGTGGTGGTCATCAGGAAGTGGTTGTCGGCGAGACAGGCTGTGACGCCGTCGTCGAAGACCATGCCGTCTTCCTTGCACATCAGGCCGTAGCGCGCCTTGCCCACGTCGAGCTTGGTCCAGGCGTTGGAGTAGATGCGGTTGAGGAATTCGCGCGCGTCCGGGCCCTGGATGTCGATCTTGCCGAGGGTCGACGCATCCAGCAGGCCGACGCTGTCGCGCACGGCCAGGCATTCGCGTTTCACCGCCGCATGCAGGTCTTCACCGTTGCGAGGGAAGTACCAAGGGCGCTTCCACTGGCCGACGTCTTCAAATTCGGCGCCGTTCTTCACGTGCCAGGCGTGCAGCGCGGTGTAGCGCACCGGCTCGAAGATGTGCCCGCAGTGACGGCCCGCCACCGCGCCGAAGGTCACCGGCGTGTAGTTGGGACGGAACATGGTGGTGCCCATCTGCGGGATGGTCACGTTCAGCGAACGAGCGGCAATCGCCAGGCCGTTGACGTTGCCCAACTTGCCCTGGTCGGTGCCGAACCCCAACGCGGTGTAGCGTTTGACGTGCTCCACCGACTCAAACCCTTCACGGGTCGCCAGTTCGATGGCGGCGGCGGTCACGTCGTTCTGCAGGTCGACGAATTGCTTCGGCGCCCGTGCGGTTGGCTTGTCGTGCGGCACTTGGTAGATCGCCAGCGTCGGCTCTTCCAGGCGGCTCAGGGCTTTCGGCAAGGTGCCTTCCACTGGCGCAAAACCGGCTTCGCTGGCTGCGCGCACGCCCCCTTCAAAACCGTCTGCCAGGGAATCGCCAAGGCCGTAGACACCGTTGATACCACCCACGCACACGCGTTTCTGCGGCGCTTCGCCCGGTACAAAACCGAGGATGTCTTCACGCCAGGTCGGCTTGCCGCCCAGGTGCGAAGCCAGGTGGACCACTGGGCTGTAGCCGCCAGAGCTGGCGACCAGATCGCAATCCAGCCACTCGCCTGGGCTGGTGACTTTGTGCGCTTTCACATCAATCGCAGCGACGCGGGCAGCAGTGACGTGCTTGCTGCCACGAGCCTCGATCACAGCGCTGCCGGTGAGGATTCGAATACCTTTGGCGCGGGCTTCTTCAACCAGTGCGCCGCGTGGGTTGTGGCGTACATCAGCCACGGCCACCACTTGCAGGCCGGCGTCGAGCCAGTCCAGCGCAACGCGGTAGGCGTGATCGTTGTTGGTCGACAGCACCAGTTTCTTGCCCGGCGCCACGCCATAGCGACGCACGTAAGTAGAAACCGCACCGGCCAGCATGTTGCCCGGCACGTCGTTGTTGCCGTACACCAGCGGGCGCTCACACGCACCGGTCGCCAGCACGACGCGCTTGGCGCGCACACGGTGGATGCGTTGGCGCACCACACCAATCGGCGCACGGTCACCGAGGTGGTCGGTGAGGCGTTCGTGAATGGTCAGGAAGTTATGGTCGTGGTAGCCGTTGACGGTAGCGCGGGGCAGCAGCACCACGTCCGGCAGGGCTTTCAATTCAGCAATGACGCTGGCAACCCATTCAGCGGCTGGCTTGCCGTCGAGGCTTTCGCGCGAGTCCAGCAGCGAACCGCCAAACTCTTCCTGCTCGTCAGCGAGGATCACACGGGCACCGCTGCGTGCAGCCGCCAGCGCAGCGGCCAGCCCAGCAGGGCCTGCACCTACGACCAGCACATCGCAGTGACGGTTGAAGTTGTCGTAGGTGTCCGGATCGTTCTCGGTCGGCGAGCGGCCAAGGCCGGCAGCCTTACGGATGTACTTCTCGTAGGTCATCCAGAACGATTGCGGGTACATGAAGGTTTTGTAGTAGAAACCCGGTGGCATCAGCTTGCCGCCGACCTTGCCAAGAATGCCCATCACGTCAGTGTTGACGTTCGGCCAGCCGTTGGTACTGGTGGCGACCAGGCCTTGGTACAGCGCCTGTTGCGTGGCGCGCACGTTGGGAATCTGGGTAGCTTCGGTGGCGCCGATCTGCAGCACCGCGTTCGGCTCTTCGGCGCCCGCAGCGAAGATGCCGCGAGGGCGCGAGTACTTGAAGCTGCGGCCGATGATGTCGACGCCGTTGGCCAGCAGGGCGGCGGCCAGTGTGTCACCTTCAAAGCCTTTGTAGCTCTGGCCGTTGAAGGTAAACGTCAGGACTTTATTACGGTCGATCCGGCCACCGTTGGACAGGCGATTGGTCTGGCTCATACCTTCTCTCCAGAGGCCTTGGCGGTGAATTGTGGCTTCTCACCGATCTTGTAGGTTTCAAGAATTTCGTAGGTCAGGGTGTCGCGGGTCGCGTTGAAGTACTGGCGGCAACCGGCGGCGTGGATCCACAGTTCGTGGTGCAGCCCGCGGGGGTTGTCGCGGAAGAACATGTAGTCGCCCCACTCTTCATCGGTGCAGGCATTCGGGTCCAGCGGGCGCGGGATGTGCGCTTGGCCGGAGGCGTGGAATTCCTCTTCGGAGCGCAGTTCGCCACAGTGAGGACAGAAGATATGCAACATAGGGAATTTCTCCTGTTAGTGGGCGACGGCCGCAGCGCCGTGTTCGTCGATCAACGCACCGTTGTGGAAACGGTCGATGGAAAAAGGTGCGGCCAACGGGTGCATTTCACCCTTGGCGAGGCTGGCGGCAAACACGTTGCCTGAGCCCGGCGTGGCCTTGAAGCCACCGGTGCCCCAACCGCAGTTGAAAAACATGTTGGGCACTGGGGTCTTGGAAATGATCGGGCAGGCATCCGGCGTGGTGTCGACGATACCGCCCCACTGGCGGTTCATGCGCACGCGGGACAGCACCGGGAACATCTCGACGATGGCCTGGATGGTGTGTTCGATCACCGGGTACGAGCCGCGCTGGCCGTAGCCGTTGTAGCCGTCGATACCGGCGCCGATCACCAGGTCGCCCTTGTCGGACTGGCTGATGTAGCCGTGCACGGCGTTGGACATGATCACGCTGTCGATAATTGGCTTGATCGGCTCCGACACCAACGCTTGCAGCGGGTGGGACTCAATCGGCAGGCGGAAGCCCGCCAACGACGCCATGTGCCCAGAGTTACCGGCAGTGACCACACCGACGCGCTTGGCGCCGATAAAGCCCTTGTTGGTTTCCACGCCGATGCACACACCGTTTTCCTTGCGAAAGCCGATCACTTCGGTCTGCTGGATCAAATCCACGCCGAGGGCGTCAGCCGCACGGGCAAAGCCCCAGGCCACGGCATCGTGACGGGCCACGCCGCCGCGACGTTGTACGGTAGCGCCGAGCACCGGGTAGCGGGTGTTCTTGGAGCAATCGAGGTACGGGATCTCGTCGGCCACTTGCTTGGCGTTGAGCAGTTCGCCGTCCACGCCATTGAGGCGGTTGGCGCTGACGCGGCGCTCGGAATCACGGATGTCTTGCAGGGTGTGGCACAGGTTGTAGACGCCACGCTGGGAGAACATCACGTTGTAGTTCAGGTCCTGGGACAGGCCTTCCCACAGTTTCATCGCGTGCTCGTACAGGTGGGCCGACTCATCCCACAGGTAGTTGGAACGCACGATGGTGGTGTTGCGCGCGGTGTTACCGCCGCCCAGCCAGCCTTTTTCGACCACGGCCACATTGGTGATGCCGTGCTCCTTGGCCAGGTAGTAGGCGGTCGCCAGACCATGCCCGCCGCCGCCGACAATGACCACGTCGTAGACCTTTTTAGGGGTCGGCGTGCGCCACATTTTCTGCCAGTTTTCGTGGTGGCTGAGTGAGTGCTTGAAGAGGCCGAAGCCCGAGTAGCGTTGCATAGTCATTACTCCAAAACCGCGCTCAGCGATAAACCGGGAAATCAGCGCACAGGGCAGACACGTGCTTGGCCACGTTGGCCTCGACATCGGCATCGCCGAGGTTGTCGAGGATGTCGCAGATCCAGCCAGCCAGTTCGATGCACTGCGGCACTTTGAAACCACGCGTGGTCACCGCCGGGGTGCCGATGCGCAGACCCGAGGTCACGAATGGCGACTGCGGGTCATTCGGCACGGCGTTCTTGTTGACGGTGATGTGGGCGCGGCCCAAGGCGGCATCCGCCTCTTTGCCGGTGAGGCCCTGACGGATCAGGCTGACCAGGAACAGGTGGTTGTCGGTGCCGCCGGACACTACATCGTAGCCGCGTTTGATAAACACCTCGGCCATGGCCTGGGCGTTGTCGATCACTTGTTGCTGATAGGCCTTGAAGCCCGGCTCCAGCGCTTCCTTGAAGCACACGGCCTTGCCGGCGATGACGTGCATCAGCGGGCCACCTTGGGCGCCAGGGAATACGGCGGCGTTGAGTTTCTTTTCGATTTCTTCGTTGGCCTTGGCCAGGATCAGACCGCCCCGTGGACCGCGCAGGGTCTTGTGGGTAGTGGTGGTGACCACGTCGGCATACGGCAGCGGGTTCGGGTACAGGCCGGCGGCAACCAGGCCGGCGACGTGGGCCATGTCGACGAACAGCAGTGCGCCCACCTTGTCGGCGATCTGACGGAAACGTGGGAAATCCAGAGTCTTGGAGTAGGCAGAGAAACCGGCTACGACCATTTTCGGCTTGTGCTCGACGGCCAGGCGCTCGACTTCGTCGTAGTCGATCAGGCCGGTGTCGGTGTTGATGCCGTACTGCACCGCGTTGTACAGCTTGCCCGAGGACGACACTTTGGCGCCGTGGGTCAGGTGGCCGCCGTGGGCCAGGCTCATGCCGAGAATGGTGTCACCGGCGTTCAACAGGGCCAGGTACACCGCGCTGTTGGCGGAAGAACCGGAGTGCGGCTGCACGTTGGCGTAATCGGCGCCGAACAATTGCTTGGCGCGTTCGATGGCCAGGGCTTCGACCTTGTCCACGTGCTCGCAGCCGCCGTAGTAACGCTTGCCTGGGTAGCCTTCGGCGTATTTGTTGGTGAGGCCGCTGCCTTGAGCTTCCATCACGCGTTTGCTGGTGTAGTTCTCTGACGCGATCAGCTCGATATGATCTTCCTGACGCTGCTCCTCGGCATTCATCGCCGCCAGCAGTGCGTCGTCATATCCCTGAATCTGGTCTTGTTTGCTGAACATCGCGTCTCTCCCAGCCTTTCGTATTGTTGAGGCCCGTGCAGGGCCCTTTGATGCGATGGTAGGGCTGGCGTCAGCAGGTCAAATGCCTACGCACGCCACGCAAAGGTGCGTTTACGACATGGAATGAATTCTGCGACTCAAGCAAGGCTGTGGCGCAAGGCCAGCAGCAGCAGGAAATGCGCGGGATAGAGGGCATACGCCCAGCGGCGCATAGGCGGCGGGGAGGCATTTTTGGCGTGTCGTAACAGGACCAGGCCGAGTATTGGCGCAATCAGGCAAGTGGCCAATCCCGCCAACGCGACGGGGGAGCCACTAGCGAGCAAAACCTGCCATTGATTGGCCGCGACGCAGACCACGCCAGGCAATACGCTGAAATACCAGGGACGACGGAACACCAGCAGCATCGCCAGTGGCAGTAATACACCGAAAAAACCAAACATCAGCTGCGTGGAAAACACCACCGCAATCGTGCCCGCGATCAGCGCCAATCCGCGATCAAAAAGCGCTTTCTGCTGCCATCCTCGGGCAATAAGCAAACCCAACGCCAACGTCGGCAATACGTTCAATGTATCGGCATCATCGATAAACAGTCGGTACGGCACTTCGCTGATCACGCTGAACAGCAGCAGCCAGCCCAAGTACCGCCACTGGCCCATGACAGGTGAGTTTCTCGCCCGATGCAGGTTGGCCGCAATCGCCAGGCAAAACCAAGGGAACGCCAGGCGCCCCGGCACATACAGGCCGTCCAGGTTCAAACCGACATAGCGCAAGTGGTCCAGCACCATGCTCAACAGCGCCAGCCACTTGAGCAGATCCAGAGCGCCATCACGGACGCGTCCGACAGGAATCGTTTGAGTACCGTGCATAATTCCCCAGTGACTTTGCATTTACAGTACGTGCGCACCCGCGACAATCTTGGTTACAGTGCGCACCAACATCGACCACAGGAATGGGCCATGACCGACAAGAGCCAACAATTCGCCAGTGACAACTATTCGGGCATCTGCCCGGAAGCCTGGGCCGCCATGGAACAAGCCAACCAGGGCCATCAGCGCGCCTACGGCGATGATGAATGGACCCACCGCGCCGCCGACGGTTTCCGCAACCTCTTCGAAACTGACTGCGAAGTGTTCTTCGCCTTCAACGGCACTGCTGCCAACTCCCTGGCGTTGTCTTCGCTGTGCCAGAGCTACCATAGCGTGATTTGCTCGGAAACCGCCCACGTCGAAACCGACGAATGCGGCGCGCCGGAGTTTTTCTCCAACGGTTCCAAGCTGCTCACCGCTCGCACCGAAAACGGCAAGCTGACCCCGGAGTCGATCCGCGAGATCGCCCTCAAGCGCCAAGACATTCACTACCCCAAACCACGCGTGGTCACCCTGACCCAAGCCACGGAAGTCGGCAGCGTGTATACCCCGGATGAAATACGCGCCATCAGCGTGACCTGCAAAGAGTTGGGGCTGAACCTGCACATGGACGGCGCGCGCTTCTCCAACGCCTGCGCGTTCCTCGGCTGCTCGCCCGCCGACCTGACCTGGAAAGCCGGCGTGGACGTGCTGTGCTTTGGCGGCACCAAGAACGGTATGGCCGTGGGTGAAGCGATCCTGTTCTTCAACCACAAGCTGGCCGAAGACTTCGACTACCGCTGCAAGCAGGCCGGCCAACTGGCCTCGAAAATGCGCTTCCTGTCCGCGCCGTGGGTAGGCCTGCTGGAAAACGACGCCTGGCTCAAACACGCGCGTCACGCCAACCACTGCGCTCAACTGCTGAGCAGCCTGGTGGCGGATATTCCCGGCGTGGAGTTGATGTTCCCGGTGCAGGCAAACGGCGTGTTCCTGCAACTCTCGGAACCGGCGATTGCCGCGTTGACCGCCAAGGGCTGGCGTTTCTACACCTTTATCGGCAAAGGCGGCGCACGCTTCATGTGTGCGTGGGATACCGAGGAAGAACGTGTAAGAGAATTGGCGGCGGATATTCGGAAAGTGATGGAAGCCTGAAACGACGGGCCTTTCAGCGCGTTTTCAGAGACTGTTTGTACGTATTTCTGACAGTATCTATCTACCCCCTGTCTTGGATAGGATCTCGTCACCCCGAACACACGGACGCGTTACTTCGGGGCTGACTGCCTGCCGAATAATCGGTCGGAAATGGAAATCCAGCAGAGGGTTACATCATGGAATATCAGAACAACGGCAACACCCTGCAAAGCGACGGCACGATCAGCACCACCGTCATTGATTGGGATGAATTTCGGAAACACGCAAAAGTCGGTGACACCATCCGAGAGCCATCAAGGACATTGAGGATCTACGAAAAAGCCTATGAATTGACAGCATCAGGCCAGCACTTTGTAGTCCATATCTACGCCCAATAACCGTTAGCGCCTAAGACCCGCGCCGCAGACTCATGACTTGCAACGCGGGACTGTTGATCGTTCCCACGCTCTGCGTGGGAACGATCATTGGTCAGAACTCGATGCGCACATCACCCTTCGGCACACTGCAGCACGACAGGATGTAGCCTTCGGCTTCGTCTTCCTCAGTGATGCCGCCGTTGTGGTCCATCTCGACCTCCCCGCCCAGCTTCATCACTTTGCACGTGCCGCAGATGCCCATGCCACAGGCTTTCGGGATCAACAGCCCGAGCTTGGCCGCCGCCGCATGCACGGTTTCACCAGGGGCGACACGAATGCTTTTGCCCGACGCGATGAACTCCACCTGGTGCAGATCCGCCAGGTCGATTTCCGGCGCGTCGGCGGCTTGTTCGGCTTGTTCGACCGCATCCGCACGGGCTTCCGGCGGCGTGGCGCCGAACGATTCCTCGTGGTAACGCGTCATGTCGAAACCCGCCACTTCCAGCAGGCGCTTCACCGCGTTCATGTACGGCGTAGGCCCGCAGCAGAACACTTCGCGCTCCAGGAAGTCCGGCACCATCAGTTCGAGCATCTTGTGATTCAGGTAACCGCGATAACCCGCCCATGGCTCACCCAAGCCGTGTTTCTCGCAGATCAGGTGCAGGCTGAAGTTATCGATCCGCGACGCCATGTGTTCCAGCTCACGGTGGTAGATGATGTCCTTGGGCGAACGGGCGCTGTGGATAAACGTCATGTCGACGTTGGCGTTGGTGTCGTAGAACCAGCGCGCCATGGACATGACTGGCGTTATCCCCACACCGCCGCTGAGGTACAACACTTTCGGGCTTGGGAAGTCGATGGCATTGAACAAGCCTACCGGCCCGTGCACCGCCAGCTCTTGCCCTTCATGCAGGGTGTCGTGCAACCAGTTGGAAACCTTGCCGCCCGGCACGCGCTTGATGGTCACCGAGAAACTGTACGGCACCGACGGTGAGCTGGAGATGGTGTAGGAGCGCATGATCGGCTGGCCTTCGATTTCCAGCTCCAGGGTGACGAATTGCCCCGGCTTGAAAAAGAACAGGATCGGCTGGTCGGCCATGAAACAGAAGGTGCGCACGTCCCAGGTTTCCTGGATGACTTTGACGCAACGGACAATGTGCCGACCATTGGCCCAGGTCTGGGTGGTTACCGGATTCAGGAAATTATTGGACATGTTGTTCTCCACCGCCGACATCGGCCTTATGGTGGCGATTCTGCGTAACGCCAGAACCATCCATTTACCTATCTGCGACATTCACATACTTATCGCGACCAGGCCCCAACGACCTAGGGTTGCGCGTCGGGAACAGATTGGGCCATGTCGCCCATGGATAAGGTTCGGCCCATCGGCGGCCCCACACTCGCTCCCAACACAGACGCTTTTTTTACGCCTTGCTGCAAACCTGATTAGCCACTTATCTCGGCCACACAGAATGGCCATGAGGACACACACGATGGACGTCACCGCAACCTTAAGCTTGGGCGATCCGCTGGAACCCGCACGCAAGGCCACCGCGCAAATGCTGCAAGAGCGCGAGCGCACTTTCTCGCTGCCACAGCCGTTCTACTCTGATGAACGGCTGTTTGATATCGACATGCAGGAGATCTTCCAGAAAGAGTGGCTGATCGCCGGCATGACCTGCGAGATCCCCACCAAGGGCAACTACCTGACCCTGCAAGTAGGCAAGAACCCGATCATCGTGATCCGTGGCGCCGAAGGCGTCGTGCATGCCTTCCATAACGTGTGCCGTCACCGTGGTTCGCGCTTGTGCACCAGCGACAAGGGCAAGGTCGCCAAACTGGTCTGCCACTACCACCAGTGGACCTACGAACTGGACGGCCGCCTGCTGTTCGCCGGCACCGAGATGGGCGCCGACTTCGACATGAAGCAGTACGGTTTGAAGCCGGTGAACGTGAAGACCGCTGGCGGCTACATCTTCATCAGCCTGGCGGAGAACCCGCCGGCCATCGATGATTTCCTGTCGACGCTGAACCATTACATGGAACCCTACGACATGGAGAACACCAAGGTGGCGATTACCACCACCTTGATGGAGAAAGCCAACTGGAAGCTGGTGCTGGAAAATAACCGCGAGTGCTACCACTGCAACGCGTCGCACCCGGAACTGTTGAAAACCCTGCTGGAATGGGACGACGTCACCGACCCGCGCGCCGACCAGGCGTTCAAGGATCACGTGGCCGCCTCCGCCGCCGCCTGGGATGCCGAGAAGATCCCGTACGCGCACGCCAGCTTCGGCTTGCGTAACCGCATCGTGCGCATGCCGCTGCTCAAGGGCACCGTGTCGATGACTCTGGACGGCAAGCAGGGCTGCGCCAAACTCATGGGCCGCATCAAGAACCCGGACCTGGGCTCGATGCGCATCCTGCACCTGCCCCACTCCTGGAACCACTGCATGGGCGATCACATCATCGTGTTCACCGTGTGGCCGATCAGCGCCCAGGAAACCATGGTCACCACCAAATGGCTGGTGCACAAGGACGCCGTGGAAGGCGTGGACTACGACGTCGAGCGCATGCGCCAGGTGTGGGACGCCACCAACGACCAGGACCGTCGCCTGGCCGAAGAGAACCAGCGCGGCATCAACTCCACCGCCTACCAGCCAGGTCCATACTCCAAGACCTATGAGTTCGGCGTGGTGAACTTTGTGGATTGGTACAGCGAGCGCATGCTGAACAACTTGGGGGCCGCTCCAGCGCCGCACCTCAAAGGTGTTGCAGTTCACGAATAACCTTTTGATCTTCAGGGGGCTGGGTTGTACAAAAAACACCCAACCCTCTGATAACCCTTGATTCCCCTGCCCTCCAGCCTTTACCCAACAACTTATCCACAAAGCCACCCACAGCAATTGTGGGCAAGTACGCTTCCCTCCTGAAATTAAGTGAAAAAAATCCGTGACTTATTCCAGTCAGTCGGTCTGGCCCAGCCTTGTTCATTTATTGATCAACTGAATAGAAGCCATGATTTATATGGCCTGTAGCGGTACGCGAACACCTTATCCACAGAAGCACCAACAGACTTTGGGGGCAACTCTGAGAACGCTGTGGAAAACCACCGAAAACCTTCATAAATCGCGGTTTCCAGGGATTTCAGCCGGGAAAAAAACCAATTCGATCATATTTTGATCAATCCGATGAAAGCCTTGATTAATAAGGGCTTCAGCCGAGAGCGAACATGTTATCCACAGAAGCGCCAACAGACTATGGGGGCAAGTCGGCCTGGAGAAATGCATAAGAGCAAAGAAAAACCCAAGTAAAAACCGTCAGTTAGCCTGGTTGTTTTTCGTACAGAGGGCTGCAGGGCTTGATTCACAGGGGGCGTGGACAACCGCGAACAGGTTATCCACAGACGGGTCAACAGGGATTGTGGGTAAACCCTCTGTAGGAGCCGGCTCGCCGGCGATGACGGCGTGTCAGTCGAGACATCCATCGGCTGAACGATTGCTATCGCTGGCAAGCCAGCTCCTACGGGGGGTTAGCGCACGACGCCTTCCTCTATAAGCAGTTTGAGGATAGCTTCGGCGCCCGCTTCCGGGCTGAGGCCCTTGAGTACTTGCCCACCGCCGCCACTGGCCTTGGCCGTGGCGGCTTTCATCCGGTCGGCACCACTTTTGGCCTTGATCACCTTGAGGCGCTTTGGCCGTGGTTTGGCCGGCTGGAGCACGGCGCCTGTGAATAACTCGTCTTGTTCGATTTCGACTTCATGGGCCGCCAGCTCACCGCGCTGCGCCGGACCGTAAGCACTCTGCCGTGGTTTAGGCGCGGCGTTATCCACTGTCGCCAGGAACGGCAAGCGCACCTTCAGGCGCCGCCGCTGACCGCGTGGCAAGGCTTGCAGCACATGGGCCACGCCGCCATCGATGGACTCGACCTGCGCCAGCCCGACAATCAGCGGCCAACCCAACTGCTCGGCCAGCAGGTACGGCAACATACCCGAGCCTTCGCCGGTTTCGGCCTGGCTACCAGCGAGCACCACTTGGGCACCCGCGTCGCGCAGGTATTCACTGAGAACGGGCAAGGCATCGCTGCCCGCCGGTTGCTCCAGCACATGCAATTGCGGCAATCCCATGCCCAGGTAGCTACGCAGGGTCGGCTCATTGATGTTGCCGGCGTGCAACACCTGCAACTTATCCCCAGCCATTTGCAGGCCGAGCTCCACCGCACGCGCATCCTGTTCGGCGCGGCGCGGGCGCCCGGAGGTCGGGTGGGCGCCGATGGATACCAGGCTGATGACATTCGTGTTCATGCTCATATCCTCAAGCCGCGTCGCGCTTGGCGCCGTTGCGGTAGGCCTCGACCGCAACGATCAAGGCTTGCAGAATCGCGGCGCTTTCGCCGATGACCGAGAGATCGGCGCGCTTGATCATGTCGCAACCAGGGTCGAGGTTGATCGCCACCACCTTGTCGCAGGCACCGATGCCTTGCAGGTGCTGGATCGCCCCGGAAATGCCCACGGCCACATAGACCCGCGCCGTGACCCAGGTGCCGCTGGCGCCGACCTGGCGATCACGCGCCATGAAGCCATCGTCCACCGCCACCCGCGAGGCGCCTTCGGTGGCGCCCAAGGCCGCTGCGGTCTGGTGGAACAAGGCCCAGTCCTTCACACCGTTGCCGCCGGAGAAAATGAATTCCGCTTCGGCCATGGGAATCGCCGCCGGATCCACCGCTACTGCGCCGAGGTCTTCGATGCGTGGCAGGCTGCGCGCCAGGGCTGTGGATAACTCCACGGGGAGCACTTCGTGACGGGTTTCGCTGACGGGATCGGCGCATTCAACGGCCGCCAGAATCAGGCGTGGCAGCGGACGGGCCAAGTCTTCCTGGCCCGCACCGGCGCGGCCGATGCACTCGTCGCCCTTGATCTGCCAAACCCGCGTAGCCGGGCGCTCCTTGAGGCTGGCGGCAAACCGTCGGCCCAGTTCGCCACCACCGCTGCGGCTGTCGGGCAGCAACCAGTGGCGCGGGTTGAACTGGTTATCCACAGCGCGTAAACCCTGTACCCGTTGTTCCGGTGAATAACCGTCGAATTCATGGCCGTCCAGCACCAGCAGGCGGTCGACGCCTGCGGTGGCAAACGCATTTTCCTTGTGTTCGCCAAACACCACCGCCAGCACCGCGCCGTCGCTGCCAGCCAGTTGCCGGGCCAGGCCGAGCAAGTCGCGGTCGTGGCTGCTCAAGCGACCACCGACCATATCCGGCACCACGTTGATGTAGAACGCAGGCGCCGCCACCTGATGCAGTGGCAACTGCACTTCCACGGCCGCGGTACGCTTGGCCGCGCCGCCCTGCTGGGCGCCGCTGCGGTCGATGCGCTTGATGCCATTGGGGCCGATGAAGCCGACGCCATGGACGTTCTTGCGGATGACCCCGTTAGGTCCCATCCAGCTGTGTTGCACCGGTTGCATCGCTGCGTGCAGCGGGTGCAGGCGGTTGCGGGCGATCCATTCGGCCCGCGGGTCGCGGCGGATAATGTCGCTCATTAATGCACCTCCGCAGGTTCACGCTTGATGGGAGCTTTGGTGGGCACTGCATCTTCAAGTAATGCGTCGGCCACCAGCTCGGCAATATCCTTGATCAACGGGCGCGGCTCGACTACGCCTTCCAGCATCGCCGTGCATTGCGGGCAACCCACGGCCACCAGCTCGGCGCCGGTTTCGCGGATGTCGTCCATACGCATGTCCGGGATCCGTTGCTTGCCGGGAATGTCGGTAATCGGCGCACCGCCACCTCCACCGCAGCAGCGTGAGCGGAAACCCGAGCGTTGCATCTCCTTGACCTCGATGCCCAATGCCCGCAGCACTTGGCGCGGCGCCTCGTACTCGCCGTTGTAGCGGCCCAGGTAGCAAGGGTCGTGATAGGTCACGCTGTTGCCCTTGTGCTGGCCCAGGTTCAGCGCGCCTTCGCCGATCAACTCGGCCATGAACGTACTGTGGTGCTGCACAAGGTAGTTGCCGTTGAAGGCGCCGTATTCGTTTTTCAGCACATGGAAGCTGTGCGGATCGCAGGTGACGATGCGCTTGAAGCTGTACTTGGCCAGGGTCTGGATATTGCGCGAGGCCAACAACTGGAAGGTCGCTTCATCGCCCAGACGACGGGCCACGTCGCCGCTGTCACGCTCTTCCAGGCCCAGCACGGCAAAGTCGACCTTGGCGGCTTTGAGCACTTTGACGAAGGCACGCAGGGTGCGTTGGTTACGCATGTCGAAGGCACCGTCGCCGACCCAGAACAGCACGTCGGCGCTGCCTTTTTCGCTGAGCAGCGGCAGGTTCAGGTCTGCCGCCCAGTTCAGGCGACCACCCGGTGCGAAACCGCCGGGGTTGTCGGTGGCGATCAGGTTCTCCAGCACTTCGGCGCCCTTGTTCGGCGTGGCGCCTTTTTCCAGGGTAAGGTGGCGGCGCATATCGACGATGGCGTCCACGTGCTCGATCATCATCGGGCACTCTTCCACGCAGGCGCGGCAGGTGGTGCAGGACCACAGGGTCTCGGCGTCCACCAGGCCGTTGACGATGGGCTGATGCGGGTTGCCGCTGTGTTCGCCGATCGGTTTGCCTGGATAGGGGCTACCGGCGAACTTGGCATCCGTGCCGCCAGCCAGGCCAACGACCATGTCCTGGATCAGTTTTTTCGGGTTCAGTGGCTGGCCGGCGGCGAAGGCCGGGCACGCGGCTTCGCACTTGCCGCACTGCACGCAGGCGTCGAAGCCGAGCAGTTGGTTCCAAGTGAAATCCTTGGGTTTTTCCACGCCCAACGGCGCGGTTTTATCGCTGAGGTCCAGCGGCTTCAACCCGGTGGAACGGCCACCGCCGAAACGCTCGGCGCGGCGGTGCCAGGCCAGGTGCAAGGCTCCCGCGAAGGCGTGTTTCATCGGGCCGCCCCAGGTCATGCCGAAGAACATCTCGGACACGCCCCACAGCACGCCCACGCTGAGCAACGCTGCAAGCAACCAGCCGCCGAAGTCCGCTTGCAGGATTCCAGCCACCGGCAGGGTGACCAGGAAGAAGCTGACCGAGAACGCCATGAGGCTTTTCGGCAGGCGCATCCATGGGCCCTTTGACAGACGTGAAGGCGGATTACGGCGACGCAGGTACACAAAGGTGGCGCCGACAAACATCAGCACCGACGCCAGCAGTAAGGCATAGCCAAGGATACGGCTCTGCAGGCCGAAGCCATGGACCAGAATGGCGAGCAACGCCGACAGCACAAAACCCAGCGCGGTGGCGACGTGGGTATTGGCGATGTATTTGTCGCGGGCGACCACGTGGTGCAGGTCGACCATGTAGCGCTTGGGCATGGCCAGCAGGCCGCCCAGCAGGTCGACCTTGGACGCGCGGCCACGGCGCCACATGTTCACCCGGCGCAAGGCGCCGACGACAGCAAGGCCCAGGGCGGCAAACAAGAGAATAGGCAGCAAGGTGTTCAACATGGTGAAGCTCCCGCAAGGCTCCTGTAGGAGCGAGCTTGCTCGCGAAGGTCGTCAGCGATTACGCGTCCATCCTGGATGAACACGTTGTCCTGGCGTTTTTCGCGAGCAAGCTCGCTCCTACAGGGAGGTTGCCTAGAAATCCTTGCACAAGCGCAGGGCGTCATAGATCGCAGCATGGGTATTACGCTGCGCCACACAATCACCAATGCGGAACAGCAAGTACCCATCACCCGCCTCGCTCAGGCACGGCTGCGGCTTGATCGCGAACAAGGCTTCGACGTCGATCTGGCCCTTGTTGCGCGAGCCTTCCTTGAGTGCGTAGTAGATGGCTTCGTCCGGGCGCACGCCGTTCTCGACGACCACCTGGTCCACCACCCGCTCCTCTTTGGCGCCGGTGTATTCGTTTTCCAGCACCGCCACCAGCTTGTCGCCTTCGCGGTAGACCTTTTCCAGCATCATGTCGCCGGTCATGATCACTTCCTTCGGGTACATGCTGCGGTAGTAGGTCGGGAACGACGTACCGCCAATGGCCACGCCCGGCTTGATGTCGTCGGTGACGATTTCGACCTGGCTGCCTTTGTCCGCGAGGAAATCCGCCACCGACATGCCGGTGAATTCGCAGATAGTGTCGTACACCAGCACGTTCTTGCCCGGCGCCACTTTGCCGTCGAGCACGTCCCAGCTGCTCACCACCAAGCCTTCGGCTGCGCCCCAGTGTTCGTTCTGTTCCACGTTCGGATGTCCGCCCACCGCCAGCACCACCACGTCCGGACGCACGTCCAGGATAGTGTCGGCATCGGCGGCCACGCCCAGGCGCAGGTCGACCTTCAACCGTGCCAGTTCCAGTTGGTACCAGCGGGTGATACCGGCAATCTGGTCACGTTGCGGCGCCTTGGACGCCGTGGTGATCTGCCCACCAATAAACTCTTTTTTCTCGAACAGGGTCACGTCGTGACCACGTTCGGCTGCCACGCGCGCAGCCTCCATCCCGGCCGGGCCGGCACCGACCACCACAACCTTGCGTTTGACGCCGGTGGTTTTTTCGATGATGTGCGGCACACCCATGTATTCACGGGAGGTCGCGGCGTTCTGGATGCACAACACATCCAGGCCCTGGTACTGGCGGTCGATGCAGTAGTTGGCGCCGACGCACTGCTTGATTTGGTCGATCTGGCCCATCTTGATCTTGGCGATCAGGTGAGGGTCGGCGATGTGCGCACGGGTCATGCCGACCATGTCCACATAACCGCCCTCGAGGATGCGCGTGGCCTGGTTCGGGTCCTTGATGTTCTGCGCGTGCAGCACCGGAACCTTGACCACTTCCTTGATGCCGGCCGCCAAGTGCAGGAACGGCTCCGGTGGATAACTCATGTTGGGGATCACGTTGGCCAGGGTGTTGTGCGTGTCGCAACCCGAGCCCACCACGCCGATGAAATCCAGCATGCCGGTGTCGTCGTAATACTTGGCGATCTGCTTCATGTCCTCATGGGACAGGCCGTCCGGGTGGAACTCGTCACCGCACAAGCGCATGCCCACGCAGAAGTCGTCACCGACCTCGGCGCGTACGGCTTTCAATACTTCCAGGCCGAACTTCATGCGGCCTTCGAAGGTGCCGCCCCACTCGTCAGTACGCTTGTTAACCCGCGGGCTCCAGAACTGGTCGATCATGTGCTGGTGCACAGCGGACAACTCAACACCGTCCAGGCCGCCGGCCTTGGCGCGTTTGGCGGCGCTGGCGTAGTTGCCGATCACGCGCCAGATTTCTTCCGGCTCGATGGTCTTGCAAGTGGCACGGTGCACCGGCTCACGTACGCCGGACGGCGACATCAGCGTCGGCCAGTTGAAGCCGTCCCAACGCGAGCGACGGCCCATGTGGGTAATCTGAATCATGATCTTGGCGCCATGCTTGTGCATGGCGTCGGCCAGGTTCTGGAAGTGCGGGATGATGCGGTCGGTGGACAGGTTGACCGAACTCCACCATTCCTGCGGGCTGTCGATAGCCACAACAGAGGAACCGCCGCAGATCGCCAGGCCGATACCGCCCTTGGCTTTCTCTTCGTAGTACTTCACATAGCGGTCAGTGGTCATCCCGCCGTCGGTCGCGTAGACCTCGGCGTGGGCGGTGCTGAGCACGCGGTTGCGGATGGTCAGTTTGCCGATCTGGATCGGCTGGAACATTGCTTCGAAAGCCATGGCACGGTCCTCGGCTTACAACGGCTTGACGGTGAACAGGCCGTCATCGTGGCCCTCTTCGGAGCCTCCGTAGACTTGTTCGGCGACAGTGCGGATCTGGCTGCCGCGGGCTTGCAGAATCTGGTCCATGGCGCCGGCAAACCAACCAGTGAACATGTAGTCCACTTTGCGCCCGACCTTGCCGTACACGTAGACGAAGGCCGAGTGTTCGAGCTTGACGCTGGCGGTGCCTTTGTCGAGGTCGATGTCCTGAATCTTGAACAAGCCCCAGCCGCGTTGCGACAGGCGCTTCATGTAGTGCTCGAACACCGCGACGCCTTCCAGGCCATGGCATTCAGCTTCTTTTTCACACCAGTGCCAAGCGGACTTGTAGCCAGCCTTGTAGAGGATTTCGGCGTAGGCATCGGCGCCCAGCACTTCTTCGATACCGATGTGGTTGTTGACGAAGAAATGGCGCGGCACGTACAGCATTGGCAGGGCGTCGGAGGTCCAGACACCGGTTTCGCTGTCGACTTCGATAGGCAATTGCGGGGCGATCTTGGCCATGGAAACTTAACTCCAGAAAAATTCTTGTTAATGCCCCCGGCGCGAACGGCCGGGGGAAAAGATGCGTTGGCGGTGGCTTATTCGCCCCAGACGTCTTTCAAGACGTTGACCCAGTTTTCGCCCATGATCTTGCGTACCACGCGCTCGGGGTGGCCGCGCTTGAGCAGGGTCTCGGTGAGGTTGGGGAACTCGCCCACGGTGCGGATGCCCAGCGGGTTGATGATCTTGCCGAAGCTGGTCAGGCGGCGGGCGTAGCCCTTGTCATGGGTCAGCATTTCGAAGAAATCCTGGCCATGGCCCTGGGTGAAGTCGGTGCCGATGCCGATGGCGTCTTCGCCGACGATGTTCATGGTGTATTCGATGGCTTCGGCATAGTCGTCGATGGTCGAATCGATGCCCTTGGCCAGGAACGGCGCGAACATGGTCACGCCGACAAAACCACCGTGGTCGGCGATGAACTTCAGCTCTTCATCGGACTTGTTGCGCGGGTGCTCTTTAAGGCCGGACGGCAGGCAGTGGGAGTAGCACACAGGCTTTTTCGATTCGAGGATGACTTCTTCGGAAGTCTTGGAGCCGACGTGGGACAAGTCGCACATGATGCCGACGCGGTTCATCTCAGCAACGATTTCACGGCCGAAACCCGACAGGCCGCCATCACGCTCGTAGCAACCGGTGCCGACCAGGTTCTGGGTGTTGTAGCACATCTGCACCACACCGACGCCGAGCTGCTTGAAGATCTCGACATAGCCGAGCTGGTCTTCAAAGGCATGGGCGTTCTGGAAGCCGAAGATGATGCCGGTCTTGCCTTGTTCCTTGGCACGGCGGATGTCGGCGGTGGTTTTCACCGGGATCACCAGGTCGCTGTTTTCACGGATCAGGGTCTGGCTGGCCACGATATTGTTGATGGTGGCCTGGAACCCTTCCCACACCGACACGGTGCAGTTAGCGGCAGTGAGACCGCCTTTGCGCATGTCCTCGAACAGGTCGCGGTTCCACTTGGCAATAATCAGCCCGTCGATAACGATGCTGTCGGCGTGCAATTCGGCTGGGCTCATCAGGCGTCCCCTTATTGGCAATTCATGCGCCGAATCGTCTGCCGGCGCTTTGGGGCCAGCATATGCCCAGGGGCCGACAGAGCCGGGTGCAAAAACGACAGGGGAATTGCCGAAAGCGTCAATCCACGACAAAGGCTGGTATGAGAGGTCTGACTGGCGGCTGTTCTTTGTCTTACGCTTGAGCCAGAATTCCCGCATCACCTGATATGAGACGGCGCAATGAAATCGATTTTCCTGGCTTTGGCACTCATCGCAACCGGCGTCCACGCGGCCGAAGACACCGACAGCACGCCGTGCGATGGCATAGAAAACGACAAGCAAACCCTGGAATGCGCCTCCTATAACAAAACCACCGCCGAGCAATTGCTCAAGGATAACTATCAGGGCCTGCTGGAACGCATGGCTTCGACCTACGGCAGCGACAAGACCAAGCTGGCGGACATTACCGCTCGTCTGAAGGATGCCCAGCAGAAGTGGGAAAAGTTACGCGATGCCGACTGCGCCGTGGACACCTTCCCGGCAGTGAACGGCACCAAGGCGTATGCGATTGCGCAGAATGATTGTCTGGCACGAATGAGCGATGAGCGGTCGGAGTTTTTGGAGTCGATCGGGCAGGAGTGACCGCTAAAACACCTTCCTTATCGAGTTGAAGGCCATCTGCAGGTGATCACGCTGGGCTTTGTCGATATTGAGGTCAGCGCAATGCTGGTTCCACTGCGATAGGGCCTCTAACGTCTGCTCGATGTAGAGGTCAGGCTCAAGAAAGCTGAAGGGCGCACAGACCTTCTTGATTACCGTGCGTGATGGCTGACCTGCACCTGCAAAAGCGCTGGTGTGCTCATTCCCCCGACCGCTGGTATTGGCAAACGTCAGGTCGTAGGCCGGCGCCATCTGCCAGCCTGCCGATGAGCCAAAGAACGAAAAGTTTTTTGCATGATCGTCACGGTTGTGGGCCAGCGCGTTGAACACCATCAGTCGAGCCATTTTTTCTACATCCCTGGCGTTTTTGGTGATGGTGAAGGTCAGGCGCAACAGGTCACCATAATCCAGGCTCGGCATACGGAAGTCGGCATACAGAATCGCCGCGGCGGTGAGCATATGTCGCTTTGTAAGACCCACGCGGTCAAAGCGCCGTGTGACGAAAAACCGCTCTATTGCGGTAGCTGTCTCTATCTCAAGTAACGCTGAGTCGGAGATTTCGACCCCCGCCATACGGGCCGTCATGGCGTAGGCCTGTTCGATAGCGCCACTGTCACGATGCTCTTCCTGGCTACGGAATTTGATCAACCAGTGTTCGTAACCTTCCGGCATCTCACCAAATGAAGAGATAGCTTGCGTCTTGTCGGATGAAAGCCCAATGACTGCCTTAGGACGTGCCCCCCCGGGGGACCCACCCGCGAGGCGCAGTGATTCAATCACCTCTTTCGCTCCACCGGACAGCACCTCCTGTGAAGCCTGGTAAAGGGAAGCCAGGTCAAGTTCGTGCTGCTCTGTCCCCTTTTCGAACGCCGGTTTGTATTCCAGCGCCCCCATACCCCGATTTCCCATATAGCCGAGCCGGTCCAATGGGCCGATCGCACGGCGCTCAATGCCCAATTGCGTGCGAAAGAAACGGTCCATCAACAAGAGCCCCCAGCCATCGGGCAGCGAATCGCTGAACACCCCTTGCAGGCCACCAAACATCAGTGTGTCTGCCGCCAACTGAGGCGCGGAAGAAAAGTCCATGTACAACGGCGCCAGGTTGAAGCCGTTAGCCAGCCAACTCGGATCATACGAAAAGTAAATGCCTCGGCCAGGCGCATCTACCAGCTCTCCCACTCGCGAACCCTGCAACATCACGTGCAGCGCAGAAACTTTTTTCATCGACGTCCTCGAAGCCTGGTTTGGCTTTTTAGTTCCTGAAGACTGAGTGGCGGCGGTGCACTGAACAAATTCGCCATTTGCGCCCCTACTCCCAGACTCATCGCGATCAGTAACAAAGCATCCAGTGACACCTTGCCGGTCGTTTCAAACCGCTTGAGTGTGGATTCAGCCACTCCGGACTGGGCTGCCAAGGCTCGGCGAGAAAGGTTTTTGCTCAGCCGCAGAGCCTTGGCATTACCGGCGATCTGCAAGGCAATCTCGCCAGGGGCGTAAAGAATTTGAGTAAGGGCCATGGTTCGACCTCGAATGAGTGTTGCCAAGTGTAGCAGGCACGAAATAATCAGATTAAACAATGGATACCAGGTTATCCAATAAACGATAAAAAATCCTATAAAGGACAATATATAGCCCTTTATATCAAAAAGTCCTTAACCTGATTTGCAGTCTCTTTGACCCCCATCGAAAGGTAAGCGACCATCTGCGCCATCTCACCTCCTTCAAGGCCAAACCATGAAAACCTGCGGCATCGAAATCAAAGGCAGCGAAGCCATCATCGCCGTCACCTCCCTGGACAACCAGGCGCTGACCCACGTTGCCCTGGCCACCAAAAAGATCGCCCTCGACGATGATGACGAGGCCGCCAACGTCAAAGCCTTCGCGGCCCAGGTGAAGGCGTTCGTGCAGGAAAACGCCGTCGAGCGTATCGCGATCAAGAAGCGCAGCAAGAAAGGCGAGTTCGCCGGTGGCCCGACGACGTTCAAGATTGAAGGGGTGTTTCAGTTGCTGGAGGGTGTTGAGGTGACGCTGCTGTCGCCGCAGACCATCAATGCACAGAATAAGAAACACAACTTTGATCTACCGGCGACGCTGAACAAGTATCAGCATGAGGCGTACAAGGCGGCATGTTCAGCGCTGGTCAAGAAATAAGCCACACTGCAGATCCAGTGTGGGAGCGGGCTTGCTCGCTCCCACATTTGATCTCTGTGTTCTTCAGGCAGCTGCACGGCGCCGGTGCTGCAGCCAATCCCCGAAGGATTTGTCCTCCAGGGCATAACCCCCCCGGCTCGACTTCCATACCAGCTCTTTATCGCGCAGGGCATCGATACAGGCCTGAATGGTCTGCGTGCCTGGCACCACGTCGCTGCCCATGTCTTCCAAGGCCTTGCTGACGGCCGTGATGGTGCTGTCGGTAAACGGCGCGAACGGTTCGTTGTTCTGTGAGCGCTCCACCATCACTTCCAGCACCGCACGCTGGGGAATGGTGAGGGCGTTCCAGGCACTTTCGAACTCGGTCCAAACGCCGGCGCGCAGCAGTTCGGCGCGACTGTGCAGCAGTTGGCCCAGATTGCTCGCCTCCCCCAGTTCCAACGCCACTTCACCAATGATGGTGCGCAACATTTCCGGGCGATGGCCCACCAGCTCAAACGCTTCATCGATGTCGGCAGCATTGAACTGGTTGGTCTTGGCCAGAAGGCCGTTGAGGTACACGGTGTAGGCCTGTGTGAATGCTTTGCCCAGCAGTGGAAATGGCGTGATGCTGGACCCGAAGAACGGCTGGCTTTTACCTAATACCAGGTGGGCAAGCTTGTCGCGATTGGACCCCGTGAACACCAGGCGCAACCCGCTGCCCTCGCCTTCACGGCCTTGGTTGAGCTGGTCCCGTGCGGCCTTGAGGGCAAACATCGCATTAACACCGGCTTCGGTGGTGAGCGCGTGTTGCGCTTCGTCGATCACCAGCACGACGGTTTTCTCGGCAGCGCTGTGAAGCAACTCCAGCGCTTGCGTCAGTGTCGCGCCAGCAGGCAATTGCGGCTTGGTGAAATCCCAGGACAAGGTGCGCAGGAAGCTGAGCTTTTCAATGCCGATATTCTTGGCCAGCTTGCGGATGCCCTTTTCAAAGGGCACCAGGGCACCGGCGATGGCACTGGAGATCAGGTCGGCGGGGTCTTTTTCTTTGTCCGCCCATAGATCGACATACACAGCCAGCCAACCACGCGCCTGGCATTGCGGAACAAGGTCCTCACGCAAAAAAGTACTTTTGCCCGTGCGACGCGGCGCCGCGAGAAACAAGCCAGAGGTGAAATCCTGAATACCGGCGCCCACCAGGCCATCGGCAATGCTGCTTGCCAGGTCGGGGCGGCGGAACACGAAGCCGCTGTTCTTGGACATGCTTTTATACCCAATTATGGAAAGGACTATAAATTATAGTCGTGAGTATAATTGACTATAATCAGCCGTCAAACGACCTCCCGTCGCCGATCTTCCCTTGGGCATTTCGCAAACCGTGCCCGATAACTCCGCGTGAAATACGACGGCGACTCAAACCCGCAGGCAATGCTCACTTCCAGCACACTCATACCGCTTTGACGTAAGAGCTGCCGGGCTTTCTCCAGGCGCAGGCCGAGGTAGAAGTTGCTCGGGGTGTCATTCAAATGCAGGCGAAACAGCCGCTCCAGCTGGCGCCGGGTGACCTTGATCGCCTCAGCCAGGGCCAATGTGCTCAGGGGCGGCTCAGTGTGCTGCTCCATCTCGCCGATCACCTGCACCAGCTTCTTGTTGTTGATGCCGTAGCGCGTGGCGATCTGCATGCGCTGGTGGTCTTTGCGTGGACGGATGCGGCCGAGCACGAATTGCTCGGAGACCTGGATCGCCAGTTCGGGGCCGTGGGCCTGGGCGATCAGGTCGAGCATCAGGTCGATGGACGCTGTGCCGCCAGCGCAGGTGATGCGACGGCGGTCGATCTCGAACAGCTCCTGGGTCACGGTGAGCTGTGGATAAGATTCCTTGAAGGCGTCGATGGCCTCCCAGTGCAGGGTCAATCGGTGGCCGTCGAGCAGGCCCGCTTCGGCGAGGACGCAGGCGCCGGTGTCAATGGCGCCGAGGGTCACGCCATCATGGTCGAGACGGCGCAACCAGTGTTCCAACGCGGGGGTGGCGAATTGCAGCGGTTCGAAGCCGGCCACCACCAGCAAGGTCGCGCCTTTCTTCAGCGGCTCCAACGCGGCATCGGCGTTGACCGACATGCCATTGCTCGCCAGCACCGCGCCGCCATCGGCACTCAACACATGCCAGCGGTACAACTCGCCACGAAAGCGATTAGCCACCCGCAGCGGTTCCAGCGCGGAGATAAAGCCGATGGCCGAGAAGCCCGGCATCAGCAGAAAGTAGAAATCCTGGGACATGGTGGCGCTCTCGTAGGACGGGCAGCGTGGCACTGTGATACTCCCGTTCTCGGGTGGATTCAAGGGGGCAGGTCGCTGCAGTGCAAGAGCTGGTCGCCGCCGTGCGTTTTGTCGCCCCCAAAGCTACGTAACTTGGCTCCACGGTGCACAAAGACACCGGCCCCCACAATAACGACCTGCCGAGGGATCCACCATGAACCGACTGATCAGCCGCTGTGTGCTTGCACTCAGCGCCAGCGCCATCTTGAGCACCAACGTACTGGCTGCCGACGCGGCATCCTGCCAGAACGTGCGCATGGGCGTGGTGAACTGGACCGACGTAATCGCCACCAGCGCCATGACTCAAGTGTTGCTCGACGGCCTCGGCTACAAGACCAAACAGACCAGCGCCTCCCAGCAAATCATCTTCGCCGGCATCCGCGACCAGCGCCTGGACTTGTTCCTGGGTTACTGGAACCCGCTGATGACCCAGACCATCACGCCGTTCGTCGACGCCAAGCAAGTCAAAGTCCTCGACAAGCCCAGCCTGGAAGACGCGCGCGCCACCCTCGCCGTGCCGACTTACTTGGCGGACAAGGGCCTGAAAACCTTCGCTGACATCGCCAAGTTCGAGAAAGAACTGGGCGGCAAGATCTACGGCATCGAGCCAGGCTCGGGCGCCAACACCCAAATCAAGGCGATGATCGCCAAGAACCAGTTCGGCCTGGGCAAGTTCCAGCTGGTGGAATCCAGTGAAGCCGGCATGCTCGCCGCCGTCGACCGGGCGGTGCGCCGCAAGGAAGCCGTGGTGTTCTTCGGCTGGGCGCCGCACCCGATGAACGTCAACGTCGCCATGACCTACCTCACCGGCAGCGACGACGCCCTGGGCCCGAACGAAGGCATGGCCACCGTCTGGAGCGTCACCGCGCCGAACTACGCCGAGCAATGCCCGAACGTGCACAAACTGCTGACCAACCTGACCTTCACCGCCGCCGACGAGAGCCGGATGATGCAGCCGCTGCTGGATCACAAGGACGCCATCGAGTCCGCCAAGCAGTGGCTCAAGGATCACCCGCAAGACCAGGCGCGCTGGCTGGAAGGGGTGACGACCTTCGACGGTAAGCCGGCCGCGGCCAACCTGCAACTGACCAGCAAATAACTTTTTCTGAACCACCGTTTCGCAGCTCAACCGGGCTGCGAACGGCACCACCACGCCTGTAAGGAACCGCCTAATGAACCACGACGTCATCATCACCTGCGCACTCACCGGTGCTGGCGACACGACCAGCCGCAGCCCACACGTGCCGGTCACCCCCAAACAAATCGCCGCCGCCGCCGTGGAAGCTGCCAAGGCCGGCGCCACCGTTGTGCACTGCCATGTGCGCGACCCTGAAACCGGCAAGTTCAGCCGCGACGTCGCCCTGTACCGCGAAGTGATGGAGCGCATCCGCGAAGCCGACATCGACATCATCGTCAACCTCACCGCCGGCATGGGCGGTGACCTGGAGATCGGCGGCGGCGAGAACCCGATGGCGTTCGGCCCCAACACCGACCTGGTCGGCCCGTTGACCCGCCTGGCTCACGTGGAAGAGTTGCTGCCAGAAATCTGCACCCTGGACTGCGGCACGCTGAACTTTGGCGATGGCGACACTATTTACGTCTCCACCCCGGCGCAACTGCGGGCCGGCGCCAAGCGCATCCAGGAACTGGGCGTGAAGGCCGAGCTGGAGATCTTCGACACCGGCCACCTATGGTTCGCCAAGCAGATGATCAAGGAAGGCCTGCTCGACGACCCGCTGTTCCAACTGTGCCTGGGCATCCCATGGGGCGCGCCGGCGGACACCACCACCATGAAAGCCATGGTCGACAACCTGCCCGCCGACGCGGTGTGGGCCGGCTTCGGCATCGGCCGTATGCAAATGCCGATGGCGGCGCAAGCGGTGCTGCTGGGCGGCAACGTGCGGGTCGGCCTGGAAGACAACCTGTGGCTGGACAAAGGCGTGCTCGCCACCAACGGCCAGTTGGTGGAACGGGCGAGCGAAATCCTCAGCCGCCTGGGTGCACGGGTCATGACCCCGGCCGAAGGTCGCGTGAAGATGGGCCTCACCAAACGCGGCTAACCCTCTGCCGAAACGCATCAAAAATGTGGGAGCGGGCTTGCTCGCGAATGCGGCGAATCAGCACCGAATGCATCAACTGACACACTCATTCGCGAGCAAGCCCGCTCCCACAAGAAATCACCGAACTCCTCAGGAATGTGGCCCATGAGCTTTATTACAGAAATCAAAACCTTCGCCGCCCTCGGCAGCGGTGTCATCGGCAGCGGCTGGGTATCCCGCGCCCTGGCCCATGGCCTGGATGTAATCGCCTGGGACCCGGCGCCCGGTGCCGAAGCCGCACTGCGCAAACGTGTCGCCAACGCCTGGGGCGCCCTGGAAAAACAAGGCCTGGCGCCGGGTGCGTCTCAGGACCGCCTGCGCTTTGTCGCCACCATTGAAGAGTGTGTGAAAGACGCCGACTTCATCCAGGAAAGCGCCCCGGAACGCCTGGAACTGAAACTCGACCTGCACAGCAAGATCAGTGCTGCGGCCAAGCCGAATGCGTTGATTGGGTCGAGCACCTCCGGCCTGTTGCCGAGCGAGTTCTACGAGGGCTCGACCCACCCTGAGCGGTGCGTGGTCGGCCATCCGTTCAACCCGGTTTACCTGCTGCCACTTGTGGAAGTGGTCGGCGGCAAGAACACCGCGCCGGAAGCCGTTCAAGCCGCGATCAAGGTGTACGAATCCCTCGGCATGCGACCCCTGCATGTGCGCAAGGAGGTCCCAGGCTTTATCGCTGACCGTCTGCTCGAAGCGCTGTGGCGTGAAGCCCTGCATCTGGTCAATGACGGCGTGGCCACCACCGGCGAAATCGACGACGCGATCCGCTTTGGCGCGGGCTTGCGCTGGTCGTTCATGGGTACCTTCTTGACCTACACCCTGGCCGGCGGCGACGCCGGCATGCGCCACTTCATGGCGCAGTTCGGCCCGGCGCTGCAATTGCCGTGGACCTACCTGCCGGCGCCGGAGCTGACCGACAAGTTGATCGACGATGTAGTCGACGGCACCAGCGATCAACTGGGCAAACACAGCATTTCGGCGCTGGAGCGCTATCGTGATGACTGCCTGCTGGCGGTGCTGGAGGCGGTGAAAACCACCAAGGCCAAGCACGGCATGACCTTCGCCGAATAACGGAACCCCTGACATGCCCGCACTCACCACCTACACCACCCAGGTCCACCCCGACTGGGTGGACTACAACGGCCATCTGCGCGACGCGTTCTACCTGCTGATCTTCAGCTACGCCACCGACGCGCTGATGGACACCCTGGGCCTGGACAGCGAAAACCGCGAAGCCAGCGGCCATTCACTGTTCACCCTGGAGCTGCACCTCAACTACCTGCACGAAGTGAAACTCGGTGCCGACGTGGAGGTGCATACCCAACTGATCGCCTTTGATGCCAAGCGCCTGCACCTCTATCACAGCCTGCATTTAGTGGGCGATGAAAAGGAGCTGGCGGGCAACGAGCAGATGCTACTGCACGTTGATCTGACGGGCCCGAATTCGGCGCCGTTCACCGAGGCCACATTGGAAAAACTCACGGCTATCAGTGCGGAGCAGGCCGACCTGCCGCGCCCCGCACTGCTTGGCCGAGTGATTGGACTGCCGCTGAAAAAATAGCCACCCAAAAAACAATAAGGAGCCACCATGCAAACTGCCGCCGCTGTTGCCGATTTCCGTACTTACCCGAAGATTTGCGACATCGCGGACGTCAGGGTGCTGGAGGATCAAATCCTTGTGCAGTGGGTGGATGGACGGGTCAGCCCGTTTCATCATCTATGGCTGCGGGATAACTGCCCGTGCACGGAATGCGTGTACAGCGTGACCCGTGAGCAGGTGCTGGAGATTGTCGACGTGGATGCCAATCTCAGTGCGGCCTCTGCATGCATTGATCAAGGCAATCTGAGCCTGGAATGGAGCGGCGGGCACCGCAGCCAATACGATCCCGGCTGGCTGCGGGCCCATGCCTACGACGATGAATCCCGTGCCGAACGCCGTGCGGCAAAGCCCCATTCGCAGCTGTGGGACAGTCGCTTCCAACTGCCGGCGTTCGAATACAAGACCGTCATGGAAGACCCGAACGCGCTACTGCAATGGTTGCTGGCGCTGCGCGATTCAGGCCTGACGCAAATCCGGGGCGTCCCAACCGAGCCCGGCTCCCTGGCGCTGATCGCCAAGCGCATATCCTTTATCCGCGAGAGCAACTTCGGCGTGCTGTTCAATGTGCAATCCAAGGCCGATGCCGACAGCAATGCCTACACCGCTTTCAACCTGCCCTTGCACACTGATCTGCCCACGCGGGAGCTGCAACCGGGCCTGCAATTCCTGCATTGCCTGGTGAACGATGCCAGCGGTGGCGAGAGCATTTTTGTCGATGGGTTTGCCATCGCCCATGCGTTGCGCACAGAAGACCCAGAAGCGTTTCGCGCACTGTGTGAAATACCCGTGGAGTTTCGCAACAAGGACCGTCACAGCGACTATCGCCGCCTGGCGCCGATCATTGCGCTGGATGCCCTGGGGGAGGTGGCGGAGATTCGCATGGCCAACTTTCTGCGCGGGCCGTTCGAGGCCAGTGTGGAACAGATGCCCTTGCTGTATCGGGCCTACCGGCGGTTTATTGCAATGACGCGGGAGGACCGTTTTCGGCTGGTCAAGCGCCTGAACCCGGGCGAGTTGTGGTGCTTCGACAACCGCCGCACCTTGCATGCACGCAATGCTTTTGATCCCAGTTCGGGGGCGCGGCACTTCCAGGGATGCTATATCGACCGGGATGAATTGCTCTCGCGCATCCTGGTGTTGCAGCGCTAGTCCGTGCCGGCGATGGCGTCCGTGTAATCAGCACAAATCCCAGGCAAAAAAAGCCCCGATCCAGCCGTGACTGGATCGGGGCAGAGTGCCTTGTGTGAGCGTGACATCCTGAGGGTGACCAAACCTTCAAGCTGAGTGCCTGAGTTCAGTGTGCCCATTAATGCGTTCGGTAAACGGCCCGAAAACGACATGCTCATAGCCATCTGAGGCATTCGTGCAATCGGCCCTTGCCGACCGCTTGGGTGGCTACCAGAATCCAGTTCAAGCCCCGTTCCCTTTACCAGGATAAACGTCATGATGCATGCGGATTTGATTGACCAGGATGACCTGCTGGGCCAACTGCGCTCACTGGGTTTCGAAGTGTCCAGTGGCGCCACCGCCGAACAGGCCTGCGAGTGCGCCGTACGCGGTTTGAGCCCGGCGCGGGCCAAGGCCCTGAAGGGCATGGTTGAGCAGATGTATACCGGCAGCGCGACGATTCTGCCGGCCGTGAGGCAGGCGATCGACAAGCAGCTGTTGCCGGCATTGGTGCAGTTCAAACAGAACTCCGGCGCCTGATAAATCGTTGTGGTGAGCGGGCTTGCACCGCGCTGGGCTGCGCAGCGGCCCTAAAATCTTGGGAGCGCTTCGCACTCCAGCGCGGGGCAAGCCCGCTCACCACAGTAAGCCCGCTCACCACAACAGAACGTTCACCAAAAGGTCTAGAGCCTTACGCTGGCGAACGTCGATTCGTTTCTGGCCTGACTCAACGCCGACATCGGCCCCGACAACGGTGACAACACCAGTGCCTGCGGAATTGGCATCATCGCCACTTGCTGGGTGGTGTTGGAACCCACACGCTCATCCCGTGGCGGAATGCCGAAGTATTCGCGGTAGCACTTGGAGAAATGCGGTGTGGAGACAAACCCGCACACCGACGCCACTTCGATGATCGACATCGGCGTTTGCTTGAGCAACTGCCGTGCACGGATCAGGCGCAGCTTGAGGTAGTAACGCGACGGCGAACAATGCAGGTATTTCTGGAACAGGCGCTCCAACTGGCGACGCGACACGGCGACGTACACCGCCAGTTCGTCCAGGTCGATCGGTTCTTCCAGGTTGGCTTCCATCAGCGCGACGATTTCCTGCAGCTTCGGCTGGTTGGTGCCGAGCATGTGCTTGAGCGGCACACGCTGGTGATCCTGTTCGTTGCGGATGCGTTCGTACACGAACATCTCGGAGATCGCGGCCGACAGTTCACGGCCGTGGTCGCGGCTGATCAGGTGCAGCATCATGTCCAGTGGTGCGGTGCCGCCGGAGCTGGTGAAGCGGTTGCGGTCGAGGGTGAACAGGCGTGTGCTCATGGCCACACGGGGGAAGGCTTCCTGCATCGAGGCCAGGCATTCCCAGTGCACGCTGCAATCAAACCCATCGAGCAAACCGGCGCAGGCCAAGGCCCAACTGCCGGTGCACACCGCGCCGAGGCGACGGGACTGACGCGCCTGGCTTTGCAGCCACGACACATGCTCACGGGTAACGGTGCGCTGGATGCCCACGCCGCCGCACACGATCACGGTGTCCAGGGCCGGGGCTTTGTGCATGGAAGCATCGGGGGTGATTTGCAGACCGTCGCTGGCCCACACCTGGTTTCCGTCGACGCTCAAGGTCGTCCAGCGATACAGCTCGCGGCCGGAAAGCTGGTTGGCCATGCGCAGGGGTTCGACTGCGGAGGCCAGGGAAATCAGCGTGAAATTGTCCAGCAGCAAAAAGCCGATGGATTGAGGCGCACGGTTCTGGGGTTGGGCCCCGGAGTTGAACGACGTCATCGCGGTATCTCCTCACACAAAGCGGGTGATGGCCTCAGGCGAGGCTCTTGTTATTGCGCTCTTCATCCAGCGAGGAGAGAGGCTTTGAATTGATAGAGCAAATGCCATGCCTAAAATTGAATGGCCATCCAATAACTCCTAAAAACGACCTGATGACGCGTCTAGATAAGCCCGCGCCGCGAGTACGGATATAGCTGAAATCAGCCGTAGGAATGAGTCTGCCCACGGGGCGTGAGCAGATCGGTAGCACTTGTGGGAAGGCGCTTTGCGGGTGTGGGAAAAGTCTGTCACCCCAAGCACGGGTGACAGCGGGTCGGGCGGGAAATCGTTCGGTAGCTACTTATCTGTTTGCGACGCGCTAAAAGGTGGCGCTTTTGCATCCGGGTGTTCACTTGTGGTGAGCGGGCTTGCCCCGCGCTGGGTGGCGAAGCCGCCCTAAAATCAGGCGACTCGGTATTAACTGACACTATGTGGTGCCTTTATTGGGGCGGCTTCGCCACCCAGCGCGGGACAAGCCCGCTCACTACAAAACCATCAACATTCGACCGCACTCACCGCCAACCCACCCCGCGATGTCTCTTTGTATTTGTCATGCATATCCGCCCCGGTATCGCGCATGGTGCGAATCACCCGGTCCAGAGAGATAAAGTGCTGGCCATCGCCACGCAGCGCCATTTGCGCCGCGTTGATCGCCTTCACTGCCGCAATTGCATTGCGCTCGATGCACGGCACTTGCACCAGCCCACCCACCGGGTCGCAGGTAAGGCCCAAGTTATGTTCCAAGCCGATTTCGGCGGCGTTGCACAGCTGTTCCGGCGTGGCGCCAAGGATCTCGGCCAAACCAGCAGCCGCCATCGCGCAGGCCGACCCCACTTCACCCTGGCAACCGACTTCGGCACCGGAGATCGAGGCGTTCTTCTTGCACAGGATCCCCACCGCCGCCGCACCCAGCAGGTAGTCGACCACATTGGCTTCGGTGACTTCCTCGCTGAACTTCATGAAGTAGTGCAACACCGCCGGGATAATCCCCGCCGCGCCGTTGGTGGGTGCGGTGACCATGCGTCCACCGGCGGCGTTTTCCTCGTTGACTGCCAGGGCGAACAGGTTGACCCATTCCATGGCGCTCAAGGTCGAACCGATCACGTTCGGCTTACCCAACTCTTGCAGGCTGCGATGCAACTTGGCGGCGCGGCGGCGCACGTTCAGGCCGCCAGGCAGGATGCCTTCGTGCTTGAGGCCCTGCTCCACGCAATCCTGCATGGCGCGCCAGAGTTTCATCAGGCCGCTGCGAATTTCTTCTTCGGAGCGCCAGGTTTTTTCGTTAGCCAGCATCAACTCCGCGACGCGCAGGTTGTGGGTCTTGCACAACTGCAGCAGCTCCACCGCGCTGGAAAAGTCGTAAGGCAACTCGGTACGGTCCATATCGGCCACGCCGCTTTGCGCCTGGGCTTCATCCACTACAAAACCGCCGCCTACTGAATAGTAGGTATCGCGGTGCAGTTCACCCTTGTCACCGAACACCACCAGTGTCATGGCGTTGGGGTGGAACGGCAGGTTTTCGTCGAGCAGGCGCATGTCCCGCGCCCACACGAAGGGCACCGGCAGGCGCCCGTCCAGCAGCAACGTGTCGGTCTCGCGCAGGGTGTGAATGCGCAGGCCGATTTGCGACGGATCGATCGCGTCCGGCCATTCGCCCATCAGGCCCATGATGGTCGCGGTATCGCTGCCGTGGCCGATGCCGGTGGCGGACAAGGAGCCGTAGAGCTGAACTTCGACGCGCCGCACTTGTTCCAACAGTTCACGTTCACGCAAGCCTTGAACGAACAACGCCGCGGCGCGCATGGGGCCGACGGTGTGAGAACTCGAAGGCCCGATGCCGATCTTGAACAGGTCGAAAACACTGATAGCCATTAACGTGGAACTCCGCAGGTGAACAGGCCGGACACCAACGAGCTGCTACGCTCAGATCGCCCAGATGGCGGCATCATCAAGCTTTTACTTGCCGTCACGGCGTCTCACACCGACGCACTCATGCTCACAAGCGTCGCTACCGTGCGATCACCTGTTTTGGCCGTTTTTAGCGGTGCAGATGGGCAAAACCTGCAGTTTTGCCGCTGGAAAAATCTGTAAGCGACGTCACCGACACTGGATACGACCATCCCTGTACTGGATACGACGCCCCCTGTAGGCGTCAGATTTTCACTGGTACATGATCAGTCTCGACTCGTTTGCAAGGCACCGTGCCAGAGCTGTTGTCGCACGCACCAACCGCAACACTTATAAAGCGCGGCGAATGCCGCCAGAAAAAACACAGGAGTCTACCCAGATGAAAGGTTCACCCTCGTTGTTGTTGGCCGCCATGCTGAGTCTGCCAGTCATGGCGCACGCCGCAGAACCGGCACAATGTCAGACCGTCAACTTCTCCGATGTCGGCTGGACCGACATCACCGTCACCACCGCGACCACCAGCGAGATCCTCAAGGGCCTGGGCTACAAGCCGCGCACCACGATGATTTCGGTACCAGTGACCTACAAGTCCCTGGCCGACGGCAAGAACATGGACATCTTCCTCGGCAACTGGATGCCGACCATGGAAAACGACATCAAGCAGTACCGTGATGCCGGCACCGTGGAAACCGTGCGCGCCAACCTGGAGAACGCCAAGTACACCCTGGCCGTCCCGGAAGCGCTGTACAACAAGGGCCTCAAGGACTTCGCCGACATCGCCAAATTCAAGGATGAGCTGGGCGGCAAGATCTACGGCATCGAGCCAGGCAATGACGGCAACCGCACCATCCAGACCCTGATCGACAAAGACGCCTTCGGCCTGAAAACCGCCGGCTTCAAAGTCGTCGAATCCAGCGAAGCCGGCATGCTCTCCCAGGTCGAACGCGCCACCAAGCGCGACCAGGCCATCGTGTTCCTCGGCTGGGAACCGCACCCGATGAACACCCGCTTCAAGATGAAGTACCTGACCGGCGGCGACGACTCGTTCGGCCCCAACTACGGCCAGGCCACCATCTACACCAACACCCGCAAGGGCTACACCGAGGAATGCAGCAACGTGGGCCAGTTGCTGAAAAACCTGGTGTTCACCCTGAACATGGAAAGTACCCTGATGGGTAACGTCCTGGACGACAAACAAAAGCCTGACGCCGCCGCCAAGGCCTGGCTGAAAGCCAACCCACAAGTCCTCGACACCTGGCTCGCCGGTGTCACTACCGTAGATGGCAAACCAGGACTCGACGCCGTTAAAGCCTACCTCGCCAAGTAATGTTGTCCCCGGGGCGGTGCGCTGCCCCGGGATGTTTTCCCTCTTCGCATGTGGACATTCACTACCATGCTGACTGAACAGAAAATCCCACTAGGCCAGTACATCGCTGCCTTCGTCGAATGGTTGACCCAACACGGCGCCAACTACTTCGACGCAATCGCATCGACCCTGGAAACGATGATCCACGGCGTGACGTTCGCGCTGACCTGGTTCAATCCGCTGGCATTGATCGGTCTGATTGCGCTGCTGGCTCACTTTATCCAACGTAAATGGGGACTGACTGTTTTTGTCATCGCCTCCTTCCTGCTGATCCTCAACCTGGGGTACTGGCAGGAAACCATGGAGACCCTGGCGCAAGTGCTGTTCGCCACCCTGGTCTGCGTGGTCATCGGTGTGCCGCTGGGCATTGTTGCCGCGCACAAACCGTTGTTCTACACCATGATGCGGCCGGTGCTCGATCTGATGCAGACCGTACCGACCTTCGTCTACCTCATCCCTACCCTGACCCTCTTCGGGCTGGGTGTGGTGCCTGGGCTGATTTCCACGGTGGTGTTCGCGATTGCCGCGCCGATCCGTCTGACCTACCTGGGTATCCGTGATGTACCGCAAGAGTTGATGGACGCCGGCAAGGCCTTTGGCTGCTCGCGCCGTCAGTTGCTCTCGCGCATTGAACTGCCCCACGCCATGCCGAGCATTGCCGCCGGCATTACCCAATGCATCATGCTGTCGTTATCGATGGTGGTGATCGCGGCCCTGGTGGGCGCCGACGGCCTCGGCAAACCCGTGGTCAACGCACTCAACACCGCCGACATCGCCCTGGGCTTTGAAGCCGGTCTGGCGATCGTGCTGCTGGCCATCATGCTCGACCGCATTTGCAAACAACCCGACGCTAAAGTAGGGGGTGATGCATGAGCATTATCCGATTCGACAAGGTCGACGTGATCTTTTCAAAAGACCCACGCGAGGCGCTCAAGCTGCTGGACCAGGGCATGAGCCGTAACGAGATCCTGAAAAAGACCGGGCAGATTGTCGGCGTTGAAAAAGCCAGCCTGGATATCGAGAAAGGCGAAATCTGCGTGCTGATGGGCCTGTCGGGCTCCGGCAAATCCAGCTTGTTGCGCTGCATCAATGGCCTCAACACCGTCAGCCGTGGGCAACTGTTTGTGGAACATGAAGGTCGCCAGATCGACATCGCGTCCTGCACACCTGCCGAGCTGAAAATGATGCGCACCAAACGCATCGCCATGGTGTTCCAGAAATTCGCCCTGATGCCTTGGCTGACGGTGCGCGAGAACATCAGCTTCGGCCTGGAAATGCAGGGCCGTCCGGAGAAGGACCGGCGCAAGCTGGTGGACGAAAAGCTCGAACTGGTAGGCCTGACCCAATGGCGCAACAAGAAGCCGGACGAACTCTCCGGCGGCATGCAACAGCGCGTCGGCCTGGCCCGCGCGTTGGCAATGGACGCCGACATCCTGCTGATGGACGAACCCTTCTCCGCCCTCGACCCGCTGATCCGCCAAGGCCTTCAGGACGAGTTGCTGGAGCTGCAACGCAAGCTGAGCAAGACCATCGTGTTCGTGAGCCACGACCTCGACGAGGCGCTCAAACTGGGCAGCCGCATCGCGATCATGAAAGACGGCAAGATCATCCAGTACAGCGTGCCGGAAGAGATCGTGCTGAACCCGGCGGACGACTATGTGCGCACCTTCGTCGCGCATACCAACCCGCTGAACGTGCTGTGCGGGCGCAGCCTGATGCGCACACTGGACAACTGCAAGCGCGTCAACGGTTCGGTGTGCCTGGACCCGGGCGGCGACTCGTGGCTGGACCTGGCCGAAGGCAACACCATCAAGGGTGCCCGTCAGAATGGCGCGGTGATGAATTTGCAGAACTGGGCACCGGGGCAAGCGGTGGAAGGTTTGGGCCGAGTGCCGACGCTGGTGGATTCGAATATCGGCATGCGTGATGCGTTGCAGATTCGTTATCACACCGGGAACAAGCTGGTGTTGCATGACAACAACCAGGTGGTGGGGATCTTGGGTGACAGTGAGCTTTACCATGCCCTGCTAGGCAAGAACCTGGGCTAAGCCCCCGGACACAAAAACGCCGCGAGGATCGCGGCGTTTTGTTTTACCGGTATGACGGATAACACACCCCAGTGTAGGAGTCGGCTTGCCGGCGATGGCGTTCGTTGGATCGCCGCAAGGCTCGAGGGCCTCATCGCCGGCAAGCCGGCTCCTATAAGGGAACGGTTAGAACCTCACGTATCAGCTATAGACACGGCCAAGGAGCTGCCGATGGCTTTCAAACTGATCGAGCACGTCCCGGGTGATCTGTTCCTGGGCGAAGCCCATCAGGTCGTATTCCTGAGGTCCGTTGTGCAGGTAGACCTCGGCGCGGTAGTAACGCGTACGCTCTTCCTCGGGCAGGTCGCTCGGGGCCGACGAGTAAGCATCCAGGCTCACTTCGTAGACAAACGGGTTGCCCTCTTCCATCTCGATGCGCACACCGATGCAGCGCTTGGATTTACCCAGCAGTGTCTGCACCTCCAGCCCCTGTTCACGCAACGCCGTCGCCGCTTCTTCCAGCGCCGGGGTGACGTGCTTGTCCATAAAGCGTTGCACGGTGCCTTGGCTCGGCTGCAGGTCCAGCGCGGTCAAACGCTCGCTGAAACCACGGCGGCCACGCTCAGCCAGTTGCGCCTGCTCCTGTTCGATGGCCACATCCTGGCGCATGGCTTTGTGCAAGCCGAACATAAAGAAGATCAACACCACCGAGAACGGCAGCCCGGCCAGCACCACCATGGTCTGCATCGCTTCGAAGTTGCCGGCGAACAACAGACCGATGGTCACCAGGGTGATCACCGCCGACCAGAAGATCCGCAGCCAGTGCGGCGCATCTTCGTCCACGTTGCCGCCTTTGCACGACAGGTTGGCCATCATCACCGCGCCGGAATCCGCCGGGGTCAGGAACAGCACGAAGCCTACGAAAATCGACACACCGATGACGATTTTCGACGCAGGGTAATGCTCGAGCAGTTGATAGATGGCCATGGACGGCTGTTCCAGCGCGGTCTTGCCCAACGCCACCGCACCGTGGTTCAGCACGAGGTCCAAGGCCGAGTTGCCGAAGATCGACAGCCACGCCAGGGTAAAGCCCAGCGGGATCAGCAGCACGCCGGCCACCAGTTCACGCACCGTGCGTCCACGGGAAATACGCGCGATGAACATGCCCACGAATGGCGCCCAGGAAATCCACCACGCCCAGTAGAACAGGGTCCACAGGCCCATCCAGCGCTCGGTCTTGTCGGCGTCGCCTTCGTACACATAGAGGTCGAAGGTTTTCAGGATGATGCCGTTGAGGTAGTCACCGGTGTTCTGCACCAAGCCGTTGAGCAAGTGCAGGGTCGGGCCGAACAGCAGCACGAAGATCAGCAGGCCGCTGAACAGCACGATGTTGAGGTTGGACAGGCGGCGGATGCCGTTCTCCACGCCCGACACGGCGGCGATGGTCGCCACGGTGCTCATCACGATGATAACAATCAGCAGGTTGGTGTTGCTGTGTTCCATGCCGAACAGGTTTTCCAGCCCGGAGGACACCTGCATCGAACCAATCCCCAGGTTCGTCACCAGGCCCAGCAGCGTCACGAACATGCCGAAACCGTCCACCGCGTGGCCGGCCGCGCCTTTCACCCAACGCTCGCCCACCAGCGGGTACAGCGCCGAACGCAAGGCCAGCGGCTGGTTATGGCGATACGCGAAGTACGCCACGGCCAGGCCGACCAGGGCGTAGATCGCCCAGCCGTGCAAGCCCCAGTGCAGGAAGGTCAATTGCAGCGCCTGGCGTGCGGCGCCATTGCTGGCGGCAGCGCCTTCGGGCGGGTTGAAGTAGTGGTCCAGCGGCTCGGAAGCGCCGAAGTACAGCAGCGAAATGCCGATGCCCGACGAGAACAACATGCCGGCCCAGGCGCCGTAGCTGAAGTCCGGGGTGTCGTCCTTGCTGCCCAGTTTCAATTTGCCGTAGGAGGAAAACGCCAGGCCGACCACAAACACCAGGTAGGCGGCGATGACCACCATGTAGTACCAGCCAAAGCTTTTCGACAGCCACGCCTGGGCGACACCGAGCATGCGCCCGGCCTCCTGCGGGGCGATGATCAGGATGGCAGTCAACAACAGAATCAACGCGGTGGAGGTGTAGAACACCCAACCGTTGACCCGCACCTTTTCTGGCGGGGTCTTTATAAGAGAGGCAGAACTCATGGCGCAGATGCTCCGGGCAGTGCGAGAGAGAAACACAAGGCAACGGTTATCCCGGGACATCGATTTTTCGGCAGTCGACGGACGGGTGTTATAAAGACACCCCTTAAATCCCTGCACCCCATGAGCGCAGTGCCCAGGGACGTTTCAGGGGTTTAACCAGGTGCCAGATGTCGTGACTACATGTAGGAAATACCTGTAGGACGCGACCATTTGTCGCAGATCTTATTCTTTGTTGATTGAACGTTCAATCAAAACAAAATAGACTGGCCCTCAAGCCGACGGACGTTGATCGCCCATCGGCAGGCCTAAGGAGAGGTGCTACATGCCCAAGGTCGGTATGCAACCCATACGCCGCCAGCAGTTGATCGAAGCCACGCTAACGGCCATCGATCAGGTCGGAATGGGAGATGCCAGCATTGCGCTGATCGCCCGTTTGGCCGGCGTCTCGAACGGCATCATCAGTCACTACTTTCAGGACAAGAACGGCCTGATCGCCGCGACGATGCGGTACTTGATGAATGTGCTGATCGAGAACGTCCACGAACGCAGGCTCGCACTGAAGGATGACAGCCCACGGGCGCACCTTCAGGTGATCATCGAGGGCAACTTCGATGCCAGCCAGGTCAACGGCCCGGCAATGAAAACCTGGCTGGCCTTCTGGGCCACCAGCATGCACCACCCGTCATTGCACAGGTTGCAGCGGATCAACGATCAACGTCTGTATTCCAACCTGTGCTGCCAGTTCCGCCGAGTGCTGCCGCTGCCGCACGCACGCAAAGCAGCCCGAGGCCTGGCGGCCCTGATCGACGGTTTGTGGTTGCGCGGCGCCCTGTCGGGAGACGCTTTCGACACGGCGCAGGCGCAACGGATCGCTTACGAATACATGGATTTCCAATTGGCCAAGCAGGTGAGTTAGAGCACACACAACCGCTCAACCCCTGAACTGCTGCCGCTCAGTGTTGCCACACCCTTATGGCCCACTGTTCGGCGGTTAACGCCAACCACTTATGCACTTGCGAGGACTTTATGGCCCGTTTCGACCTGCAAAAACTCTACATTGACGGCGGTTACAGCGACGCTGGCAGCGATGCCACCTTCGACGCCATCAACCCGGCTAACGGTGAAGTTCTCGCCCAAGTGCAACGCGCCACTAAAGAAGACGTTGAACGTGCCGTGGTCAGCGCCGAAAAAGGCCAGAAAATCTGGGCCGCCATGACCGCCATGGAGCGTTCGCGCATCCTGCGTCGTGCCGTCGACATCCTGCGCGAGCGCAACGACGAACTGGCCGCCCTGGAAACCCTGGACACCGGTAAATCCTTCTCCGAAACCAAGTACGTCGACATCGTCACCGGCGCTGACGTGCTGGAATACTACGCAGGCCTGGTGCCAGCCATCGAAGGCGAGCAGATCCCACTGCGTGATACCTCGTTCGTCTACACCCGCCGTGAGCCGCTGGGCGTGGTTGCCGGTATCGGCGCGTGGAACTACCCGATCCAGATCGCCCTGTGGAAATCCGCACCGGCACTGGCCGCCGGTAACGCGATGATCTTCAAGCCGAGCGAAGTCACCTCGCTGACCACCCTGAAACTGGCCGAGATCTACACCGAAGCCGGCGTTCCGGCAGGCGTGTTCAACGTGCTGACCGGCAGCGGCCGTGAAGTCGGCACCTGGCTGACCGAACACCCGCGCATCGAGAAAGTCTCGTTCACCGGTGGCACCGACACCGGCAAGAAAGTCATGGCCAGCGCTTCCAGCTCTTCGCTCAAAGACGTGACCATGGAACTGGGCGGTAAGTCCCCGCTGATCATCTTCGATGACGCCGACCTCGACCGCGCCGCCGACACCGCGATGATGGCCAACTTCTACAGCTCCGGCCAGGTCTGCACCAACGGCACTCGCGTGTTCGTACCGAAGCACCTGCAAGCTGCGTTCGAAGCCAAGATCGTTGAGCGTGTCGCGCGCATTCGCGTTGGCAACCCGGAAGACGAAAACACCAACTTCGGTCCGCTGGTCAGCTTTGCCCACATGGAAAGCGTGTTGGGCTACATCGCCAAGGGCAAAGAGCAAGGCGCCCGCCTGCTGTGCGGTGGCGACCGCCTGACCGACGGCGAATTCGCCAAAGGCGCCTTCGTGGCCCCGACCGTGTTCACCGACTGCACCGACGACATGGTCATCGTGCGTGAAGAAATCTTCGGCCCAGTGATGAGCATCCTCACCTACGAAACCGAAGAAGAAGTGATCCGCCGCGCCAACGACACCGACTTCGGCCTGGCTGCTGGCCTGGTGACCAAAGACCTGAACCGCGCCCACCGCGTGATTCATCAGCTGGAAGCGGGTATCTGCTGGATCAACGCCTGGGGCGAGTCCGACGCGAAGATGCCGGTCGGTGGCTACAAGCAGTCGGGTGTTGGCCGTGAGAACGGCATCAGCTCGCTGAACAACTTCACCCGCATCAAATCGGTACAGGTTGAGTTGGGCGACTACGCCTCGGTGTTCTAACCGCGGCGCCGCCAATCGCCCGCAAGCGGGCTCCTACAAGGATTACGCATGACCTGTAGGAGCTGGCTTGCCGGCGATCGAGGGCAACGCCCTCGCCTGACCTGACCAACTTCAAAGAGGGTGCATCCAATGTCCCAAGAATACGATTACATCATTGTGGGGGCCGGCTCCGCCGGTAACACCCTGGCGACCCGTCTGACCGAAGACGAAGGCGTCACCGTCCTGCTGCTGGAAGCCGGCGGCCCGGACTACCGTCTCGACTTCCGTACCCAGATGCCAGCCGCCCTGGCCTTCCCACTGCAAGGCCGCCGCTACAACTGGGCGTACGAGACCGATCCAGAGCCACACATGGACGGCCGTCGCATGGAGTGCGGTCGCGGCAAGGGCCTCGGCGGCTCTTCGCTGATCAACGGCATGTGCTACATCCGTGGCAACGCCATGGATTACGACAACTGGGCGAAATTGCCAGGCCTGGAAAACTGGACCTACCTCGACTGCCTGCCCTATTTCCGCAAGGCCGAAACCCGCGACATCGGCCCGAACGACTGGCACGGTGGCGATGGCCCGGTCAGCGTGACCACGCCGAAAGCCGGCAATAACCCACTGTTCCACGCCATGGTCGAAGCCGGCGTGCAGGCCGGTTACCCGCGTACCGAAGACTTGAACGGCTACCAGCAAGAAGGCTTCGGTCCGATGGACCGTACCGTCACGCCGAACGGCCGTCGCGCCAGCACCGCACGCGGTTACCTAGATACCGCCAAGAAGCGCTCCACGCTGACCATCGTCACCCACGCCCTTACCGACAAGGTGTTGTTCGAAGGCAAGCGTGCCGTTGGCGTGCGTTACCTGATCGGCGCTGCCGAAGAGCGCGTTGAAGCCCGTGCGCGCAAAGAAGTGCTGGTGTGCAGCGGCGCAATCGCTTCGCCGCAGCTGCTGCAACGCTCCGGTGTCGGTCCGGCCAAGCTGCTGGAAAGCCTGGACATCCCGGTAGTACACGACCTGCCAGGCGTCGGCGAAAACCTGCAGGACCACCTTGAGCTATACCTGCAATATGCGTGCACTCAGCCCGTGTCGCTGTACCCGTCGCTGCTCTGGTACAACCAGCCGGCGATCGGCGCCGAGTGGCTGTTCAACGGCACCGGCATTGGCGCCAGCAACCAGTTCGAAGCGGGCGGTTTCATCCGTACCCGTGAAGAATTCGAATGGCCGAACATCCAGTACCACTTCCTGCCGGTGGCGATTAACTACAACGGCAGCAACGGTGTGAAAGAGCACGGTTTCCAGGCGCACATGGGCTCCATGCGTTCCCCAAGCCGTGGTCGCGTGCAATTGAAGTCGAAGAACCCACGGGACTACCCGAGCATCCTCTTCAACTACATGGCCACCGAGCAGGACTGGCAGGAATTCCGCGACGGCATCCGCCTGACCCGTGAAATCATGCAGCAGCCGGCACTCGACCAGTACCGTGGCCGCGAGATCAGCCCCGGCATTGACGTGCAAACCGATGAGCAGCTCGACAAGTTCATCCGCGAGCACGCCGAGACTGCGTTCCACCCGTCCTGCTCGTGCAAGATGGGCACCGATGAGATGGCCGTAGTGGACGGCGAAGGCCGCGTGCATGGCATGCAGGGCCTACGCGTTGTGGATGCGTCGATCATGCCGATCATCACCACCGGTAACCTGAACGCGCCGACGATCATGATCGCCGAGAAAATCGCCGACAAGATCCGTGGCCGCCAGCCGCTGCCGCGCAGCACCGCCGACTACTACGTGGCGGGCGATGCGCCGGTGCGTGGCAAGCCGATGCGTGAAGTGGGCCCTTCGGCGCAATAACGCTGAACCTTGTGGCCAACAGGCTTTGTGTGTGTGTGGTCAGCGGGCTTGCCCCGCGCTGGGCTGCGCAGCGGCCCCAAAAATCTTGGGAGCGCTTCGCACTCCAGCGCGGGGCAAGCCCGCTCACCACAAAAAGCCTGCTCACCACAATAAGCTCAAGCTACACAAATGGTTGCCTTTCCTTGATCAGCTCCCAGCCCAGGCCTACTCTGTTTGCCTGCCCGCGACGAGCCGCCCACAAGGAAGGCCCCATGTTCGACCACCACGCCACACTCAAAAAACACTTCACAGCCCTGCGCACGCGCGCCGAATTCTTCTCGCTTCGCTACGTACGCGAGTCCGGCCAATACCTGGCCGTACGCAAAAACGTCGCTGAACCACCGCACCTGAACCACGACGAAGGCGCCATGCTCACCGTGCGTCTCAACGGTGTGGAAGCCTACGCGGCGACCAACGATCTATCCCTGCCTGGCCTGCAAGCCGCCCTTGAGCGTGCCGAACAGCAAGCCCGGTTGATCAAACCCCACGCCCTGCTCGACCTGCGTGACCAGCATGTCTCCAGCGATGTGGCGGACTACCTGTCCCCCGAACTCAATCAGCCTTTCCCGTCCCTGAGCGACTGCTACCAATTGCTGGGCGACGAATCCGCCGCTGTGCCCAAGGACGAGCGCCTGGTGAGCTGGGAAGTCAGCCTCGGCCTGACACACGTCGAGCAGATCTACCTCAACAACGCCGGCGCCGAGCTGCGCCAAGCCCAGCGCTTCGTGTTCCCCGGCGTCAATGTCACGGCCTACGATGGCAACGACAGCCAGAGCCGCACCCTGGGCGGCAGCAACTTCGGCCAGCAAGGTGGCTTTGATGTGATCAGCCGCTTCGGCCTGGTCGGCGCAGCGCCACGCATTGCCGACGAAGCCCTGCAACTGCTGCTCGCGCCCAACACCCCCAACGGCCCGCGCGACCTGTTGCTGATGCCTGACCAGATGATCCTGCAGATCCACGAATCCATCGGCCACCCGCTGGAGCTGGACCGCATCCTGGGTGACGAGCGCAATTACGCCGGCACCAGTTTTGTGAAGGCCAGCGACTTCGGCCATCTGCACTATGGCTCCAAGTTGCTCAACGTCACGTTCGACCCGGACATCCCAGAGCAACTCGCCAGCTACAGTCATGACGACGACGGCACGCCCGCCAGCAAGCAGTTTCTGATCCGCGAAGGGTTGCTGCTCAAACCGCTGGGCGGTGCGCTGTCGCAATTCCGTTCGGGTATGAGCGGCGTGGCCAATAGCCGGGCCAGCAGTTGGAACCGTGCGCCCATCGACCGCATGGCCAACCTGAACATCGAAGCGGGCGACAAGAGCCTGGCACAACTGATCGGCGGTATTGAAAGCGGCATCCTGATGTCGACCAACCGCTCATGGTCCATCGACGATGCGCGCAACAAATTCCAGTTCGGCTGCGAATGGGGTCAATTGATCGAGAACGGCGAGCTGAAAGGTGTGGTGAAGAACCCTAACTACCGCGCCATTTCTGCCAACTTCTGGCGCAACCTCAGCGCGGTCGGTGACGCCAGCACCTTCAAGGTCCTGGGCACGCCGAACTGCGGCAAAGGCGAACCCAATCAGGTGATCCGCGTCGGCCATGCGTCGCCGGCCTGCGTATTCAGTGATGTCGACGTATTTGGGGGAGACGCCTGATGAACAACTTCAAGGCATTGGTGGAGTGGCTCAAACACGCCATCACCGACAATGAACAATTCCACCTCGGCTATGCGGATGAAGCGTCCGAATTCGTGCGCTTCAATCACGCCAAGGTGCGCCAGGCGGGCCAGGTGCAACAGGCCAGCCTCAACCTGAAACTGATCAACGATGGCCGCCACGCCGACCTCGGCATCACCCTTGCCGGCGAGCCCGAGCTGGACCGCCAGCGTTTGGCCGATGGCCTGCAACAGTTGCGCGAAACCCTGCCGCTGCTGCCACAAGACCCGTACCTGCTGCTGAACCACAACGCCTGGCAAAGCAACAACGAACAAACTCGCCCGCTGCCGGAACTGGCCCAGGTACTGGAAGACATCAGCCGGGCCGCCCAAGGCGTGGACCTGGTCGGCTTTTATGCGTCCGGCCCCATCAGCCGGGGCTTTGCCAGTTCATCGGGCGCCTTCGGCTGGCACCAGGCCAATAGCTTCAACTTCGACTTCAGTCTGTTCCACGCCAATGGCGAAGCGGTAAAGGCCAGCTACGCCGGGCACACTTGGGACAGCGCCGAGTTTGCCGCGCGCTTCCAGCAGGCCCGCGAGCAGCTTGAGTTCCTCGGCCGTCCACTGCACAAGCTGGCCCCCGGACACTATCGCGCCTACTTCGCCCCGGCGGCGATTGAAGAAATCATCAGCATCATCACCTGGGGCGGGTTTTCCGCCCAAGCCATCGCCAGCAAGGGCAGTTCGCTGCAAAAGCTGTATGCCGGCGAACAGTCCCTGAGCCCGCTGGTGACAGTAGCGGAACAGATCAGCGGCTCCCTGAGCCAGGCGTTTTCCACCGAAGGTTACCCGCGCGGCGACGTCACGCTGATCAAGGCGGGGAAAGCCGACGGCCAATTGATCAACTCGCGCAGCGCGGCTGAATATGGTTTGAGCACTAACGGCGCAAGCAGCGATGAATCGCCCAGCGCATTGCAAATGGCGGCGGGCAGCCTGGCCCAGGCCGATATCCTCAAGCAGTTGGGCACCGGGTTGTACATCAGCAACCTGTGGTACCTGAACTATTCTGACCTGCCGGCGGCCCGCCTGACCGGCATGACGCGCTTCGCCACCTTCTGGGTGGAAGACGGCGAGATCAAGGCGCCGGTCAGCACCATGCGTTTTGATGACAGCGTCTACAACCTGCTCGGCGCGCAGTTGGAAGCCCTGACCGCTGATCGGGAACTGCTGCTGTCGGCCAGCACCTACAGCCAGCGCAACACCGCCTCAAATCTGCTGCCAGGGGCCTTGGTCAAACGCCTGACCTTAACCTTGTAAATACAAAACCCTTGTGGGAGCGAGCAAGCCCGCTCCCACACTGTCTTGCGGTTACTTCCGACACCTCGACTCAATCCTTCCTACCGTCAAATCCCATCTCACGCTTGCTCCAGCGTGCTCAGTTGTCGCGCTTAAAAAACCTCGTTATAAGGGTTAGTGGCATCCCGCCACCCTCACCCACGAGAGCACGACCTTGCCCGGGAAGGGCAAGCTGGAGCGTTGACATGAACCATGGAAGTTTTGTCATTGAAAAGCTGTTCAAGCACTACAACGTTCATGTTGAGCAACTAGGAAACGATTCGCAAAAGAAGACCGTCTTGATGGTCAACGGCGCGCTGTCCACTACGCGCTCCTTCGCTCGCACCAGCAAATGCCTGGCCGAGCACTTCAATGTGTTGCTGTTCGACCTGCCGTTCTCCGGCTATTCCCGCGAACACAACACTGACCTTGACCTGGTGACCAAGGACGACGAGGTGCAGATGCTGCGCGCCCTGGTCGAGCGCTTCCAGGTCAACCATCTGGTGTCGGCCTCCTGGGGCGGCATCTCCACGTTGCTGACCCTGGCGCACAACCCACCCTCCATCGAAAGCTCAGTGGTGATGGCCCTCGCGCCCAACCTCAACCAAGCCATGCTCGACTATGTGGAACGTGTACGCGTATTGATCGAAGCGGACGACAAGTCCGCCGTCGGCCACTTGCTCAATGAAACCGTGGGCAAGTATTTGTCGCCCCGGCTCAAGCGCAACAACCACCGGCACTTGTCGACCATGGCCACCACCGAATACCGCCAGGCGCGTTTTCATATCCACCAAGTGTTGGCCTTGGGCGATGGCAACTACCTGCCGGCACTGCGGCAGATTGAAACGCCGGTGCACTTCCTCAACGGCGCCCTGGACGAATACACCCCCGCCGCCGAGGCCCAGTTGTTCAAGCAATACGTGGGGCGCAGCAGTTTTGCTGTGGCCGAACATACTGGCCACTTGCTCGACCTTGAATCCAACGAAGCCGCCGTGGCGGTGCACCGTGAACTGCTGGATTTCCTGGTGGGAAAACGCGCGACGAATGGCGCATAATCGCCAACACATAGCCTGCTAACCAAAAAGGGTTTCCATGCCGAACCGCGTCCCGCTCGATGCCAAGACCGCCCGCTGGCTCCCCTGGGTGGTCGCGATTGCCTTCTTCATGCAGTCGCTGGACGGGACGATCCTCAACACGGCATTACCGGCCATGGCCCGGGACCTCGCGGAAAACCCGCTGCGCATGCAAGGGGTGGTGATCGCCTACATGCTCACCGTCGCCTTGCTGATCCCGGCCTCGGGCTGGATCGCCGACCGCTTCGGCACCAAGAAAATCTTCTTCGGCGCAATCATGCTGTTCAGCATTGGCTCACTGCTGTGCGCGCTGTCCAGCAGCTTGACCATGCTGGTGGGCGCTCGGGTGATCCAAGGCCTGGGCGGTGCGCTGATGCTGCCCGTGGGCCGGCTGGTGGTGTTGCGTGCGTATCCGCGCTCCGAACTGGTGCGCATCATGGGCTTCATCACCATTCCCGGTTTGCTCGGCCCGTTGCTCGGCCCGACCATGGGCGGCTGGATGGTGCAATACCTGACGTGGCACTGGATCTTCCTGATCAACCTGCCGGTGGGCATGATCGGCTGCTACGCCGTGTGGAAATTCATCCCCGACCTGCGTGGCAGTGAACGCACGCGCTTCGACGGGATCGGCTTCCTGCTGTTTGGCGCCGCGATGGTGTTGATCACCATCGCCATGGAAGGCCTGGGCGAGCTGCACTTGCCGCACCTGCGGGTGATGTTGCTGCTGTTCGGCGGCCTCGCGTGCCTGGCGGCATATTGGCTGCGCGCCGGGCATATCGATAACCCACTGTTCTCGCCGGTGTTGTTCAAGACCCGCACCTTTGCCGTGGGCATCCTCGGCAACCTGTTCGCGCGGCTGGGCAGCGGCGCCCTGCCGTTCCTGGTGCCGCTGCTGTTGCAAGTGGCGCTGGGGTATTCACCGTCGGAAGCCGGCATGAGCATGCTGCCCCTGGCGGCGGCGGCGATGTTTGCCAAGTCCGTGGCACGCCCGCTGATCGAACGCTTGGGCTACCGCATCGTGCTGACTGGCAACACCCTGGCGCTGGGCATCATGCTGGCGAGCATGGGATTGGTCACGGAACACACGCCCTACCCGCTGCTACTGGGCATGCTGGCGGTATTGGGAGCGATCAACTCGCTGCAATTCACCGCGATGAACACCGTCACCCTGATCGACCTCGATGACGCCCAGGCCAGCAGCGGCAACAGTTTGCTGTCGGTGGTGGCGCAGTTGTCGTTGAGCCTCGGGGTCGCCTGCGCCGGTGCACTGCTCGGCGGATTTACCGCTGAAACCGGCAATGACGGCGTGAGCACGGTCCTCGGCGCGTTCCAACTGACCTTCCTCACGGTGGGCATCATGGCGATGCTGGCGGCGGCGATCTTCCTGCAACTGTCGCCAAAAGACGGCAAGCGTGCAGCCAGTCCCGAGCAGCATATCGAGCATTAACAGGCTTCTCGTCTAGAACTTGCGGGGAAAATCCCACAGGGCTGGTACACTGCGCGACATTTTGTTTTGCAGAGCCAGTCCCGTGACTACCATCGCCACCGCTTTTAATACTTTGCCCCTGTCCGCCGCCATGCTGGCTAACCTCGACTCGCTGGGTTATGTCGAGATGACGCAGATCCAGGCGCAAAGCTTGCCGGTGATCCTCAAGGGGCTGGACCTGATTGCCCAGGCCAAGACTGGCAGCGGCAAGACCGCCGCCTTCGGCATCGGCCTGTTGAACCCGATCAACCCGCGCTACTTCGGCTGCCAGGCCCTGGTGATGTGCCCGACCCGTGAGCTGGCCGACCAGGTCGCCAAGGAAATCCGCCGTCTGGCCCGTGCCGAAGACAACATCAAGGTGCTGACCCTGTGCGGCGGCGTGTCCCTTGGCCCGCAGATCGCTTCCTTGGAACACGGCGCCCACGTTATCGTCGGCACGCCAGGCCGTATCCAGCAGCACTTGCGCAAGGGCTCGCTGGTACTCGACGGCCTGAACACGCTGATCCTCGACGAAGCCGACCGCATGCTCGACATGGGTTTCTACGACGCCATCGAAGACATCATCAGCAAGACCCCGCCGCGCCGCCAGACTCTGCTGTTCTCGGCCACCTACCCGGTGAGCATCAAGCAGTTGGCCTCCAAGTTCATGCGCGCGCCGCAGCAAGTGAAAGCCGAAGCGTTCCACTCCGATGACCAGATCGAGCAGCGTTTCTTCGAGATCTCGCCGGAAGAGCGCATGGACGCGGTGACCAAAGTCCTGGCGCATTTCCGCCCGGCCTCCTGCGTGGCGTTCTGCTTCACCAAGCAGCAAGTGCAGGAAACCGTGGATCACCTGACGTCCAAGGGTATTTCCGCCGTCGGCCTGCATGGCGACCTGGAACAGCGCGACCGTGACCAGGTGCTGGCGATGTTCGCCAACCGCAGTACCTCAGTGCTGGTCGCTACCGACGTTGCCGCCCGTGGTTTGGACATTGATTCGCTGGACATGGTGATCAACGTCGAATTGGCCCGCGACTCGGAAATCCACATCCACCGCGTCGGCCGTACCGGTCGCGCCGGTGAGACCGGGATTGCCATCAGCCTGGTCGCCCCGTCCGAAGCGCACCGCGCCCAGGCCATCGAGCAACTGCAGAAGTCGCCGTTGAACTGGGACCAACTGGACAACCTCAAGCCGCAAAGCGGTGGTCCGTTGCTGCCACAGATGAGCACCCTGTGCATTGCGGCCGGGCGTAAAGACAAGGTTCGTCCAGGCGACATCCTTGGCGCACTGACCGGTGAAGCGGGCATCCCGGGTGCCCAGGTCGGCAAGATCGCGATCTTTGATTTCCAGGCCTTCGTGGCCGTGGAGCGCGGGATCGCCAAGCAGGCATTGCAGCGCTTGAACGACGGCAAGATCAAGGGCCGCTCGTTGCGCGTACGAATTTTGTAACACTCTCCAATCCAATGGAGACCCATTGTGGGAGCGGACTTGCTGTGGTGAGCGGGCTTGCCCCGCGCTGGGTTGCGAAGCAGCCCCAAAATCTTGGGAGCGCTACGCACTCCAGCGCGGGGCAAGCCCGCTCACCACAACAGCCCTCTCCCACATTCAATTGCATTTCATATCAAGTTTTTGTGAGGACACTGCTGTGCGCTCGACCGAAGTTGTGATCATTGGCGCCGGCGCCGCAGGCTTGATGTGCGCCCTGACCGCCGCCGGGCGTGGACGCAAGGTGATGTTGATCGACCATGCCAACAAGGCCGGCAAGAAGATCCTGATGTCCGGTGGTGGCCGCTGCAATTTCACCAATATGTACACCGAGCCGGCCAACTTCCTCTCGCATAACGCGCATTTCTGCAAATCCGCCCTGGCCCGCTACACCCAATGGGACTTTATCGGGCTGGTGGCCAAGCACGGCGTGCCGTACCACGAGAAGAAGCTCGGCCAACTGTTCTGCGATAACAAGTCCAGCGACATCCTCGGCATGCTGCTCGATGAGTGCATCCAGGTCGGCGTGAGCCTGCATCTGGACACATCGATCCAGGAAATCGCCAAGCTCGACAGCGGCTACCAGTTGCAGACCACCCTGGGTGAGCTGCGCTGCGAATCCCTGGTGATCGCCACCGGCGGCCTGTCGATTCCCACCCTGGGCGCCACCGGTTTTGGTTATCAGGTGGCCAAGCAATTCGGCCACGAACTGCTGCCGACGCGCGCCGGGCTGGTACCGTTCACCATCACCGATCAGCTCAAGGACTTGTGCGGCGAGTTGTCGGGCACGTCGGTGGATTGCCTGGTGAGCTGCAACGGCCAGAGCTTTCGCGAAAACATCCTGTTCACCCACCGCGGCCTGAGTGGGCCGGCGATCCTGCAGATTTCTTCGTATTGGGAATCCGGCGACACGGTGGAAATCAACCTGCTGCCCGACCATGACGCCCACACTTGGCTGCAACAGCAACAGGTCGAGCGTCCCAACAGCGAGCTGAAAACCCTGCTGGGCGAGATCTTCACCAAGAAGATGGCCAACCTGCTGGCGGACACCTGGTTTGCGTCCAAGCCGATGAAGCAGTACACCCACGCCGAAATTGCCGACATCGCGCAAAAACTCGGCAACTGGCAATTGGTGCCGGCAGGCACCGAGGGTTATCGCACGGCGGAAGTCACGCTGGGTGGTGTGGACACACGGGAAGTGTCGTCCAAGACCATGGAATCGCTGAAAAGCCCCGGTCTGTACTTTATCGGTGAAGTGCTGGATGTGACCGGTCACCTGGGTGGCTTCAACTTCCAGTGGGCCTGGGCTTCGGGTTACGCGGCGGCGCAGTACGCCTGATCGGCGCAGTGGAATAAATTTTGCTGTTGGATGTGATCGCCACGCTTGCCGTGGCGTCCTTGATAGCTCAATTTAGCGGCATCGTCCCGGAAGACTCCAGACTTCATGTCATCGACCTCGTTCAAGCAGTCCATGCGGCGCCTGTGGGCGCTGGATAAATTCAGTTACAGCATTCGGGTGTTCATCGCCCTCACCGGCAGCATGGCGCTGTGCTGGTATCAGGATGAAATGACGCTGCTGATCCCATTGTTCCTGGGGATTATCGCCAGCGCCCTGGCCGAGACCGATGACAGTTGGCAAGGCCGTCTCAATGCCCTGGCGGTGACGCTGGTGTGTTTCAGCATTGCCGCGCTGTCGGTGGAGCTGCTGTTCCCTTATCCCTGGATTTTCGCGATCTCCCTGGCCCTGGCCACCTTCTGCCTGACCATGCTCGGCGCCTTGGGCGAGCGCTATGGCGCGATCGCATCGGCAACGCTGATCCTGTCGGTGTACACCATGATCGGCGTGGACCAGCGTGGCGGCGCCGTTTCCGACTTCTGGCACGAGCCGCTGCTGCTGGTGGCCGGTGCGGCCTGGTACGGCGCACTGTCGGTGCTGTGGCAGGCGCTGTTTTCCAACCAGCCGGTGCAGCAAAGCCTGGCGCGGTTGTTTCGCGAGCTGGGGCGTTACCTCAAGCTCAAGTCGTCGCTGTTCGAGCCGATTCGCCAGCTGGACGTGGAAGCGCGTCGCCTGGAACTGGCCCAGCAAAATGGGCGGGTTGTGGCCGCGCTGAATGCGGCGAAGGAAATCATCCTGCACCGCGTGGGCAATGGTCGCCCTGGCTCGAAAGTCAGCCGCTACCTCAAGCTGTACTTCCTCGCCCAAGACATCCACGAACGCGCCAGCTCGTCCCACTACCCCTACAACGCCCTGGCCGAGGCCTTCTTCCACAGCGATGTGCTGTTCCGTTGCCAGCGCCTGCTGCGCCAGCAGGGCAAGGCGTGCCAGGCCCTGGCCGAGTCGATCCAGCTGCGCCAGCCGTTCATCTATGACGACAGCTTCGCCGAAGCCTTGGGCGATTTGAACGCCTCCCTGGAACACCTGCGCATCCAGAGCAACCCGGCCTGGCGCGGCCTGCTGCGCTCGTTGCGCGCGCTGGCGGCCAACTTGTCCACCCTGGACCGCCTGCTGGGCGACGCCAGCAACCCCGACAGCCTGGCGGACGCCACCGACAGCAACCTGCTGGACCGCGCCCCGCGCAACCTCAAGGAAATGTGGACGCGCCTGCGTACGCAGATGACGCCCACCTCGTTGCTGTTCCGCCATGCCCTGCGCCTTTCCCTGGCGCTGACCGTGGGCTACGGCATGTTGCATGCGATTCACGCCTCCCAAGGCTACTGGATCATCCTGACCACGCTGTTCGTGTGCCAACCGAACTACGGCGCCACGCGGCGCAAGCTCGGCCAGCGGATCATCGGCACCGCCATCGGCCTTACTGTGGCCTGGGCGCTGTTCGATCTGTTCCCGAGCCCGTTGGTGCAGTCGATGTTCGCCATCGCCGCCGGCCTGGTGTTCTTTATCAACCGCACCACCCGCTACACCCTGGCCACCGCCGCTATCACGCTGATGGTGCTGTTCTGCTTCAACCAGGTGGGTGACGGTTACGGGCTGTTCCTGCCGCGTCTGTTCGATACCCTGCTCGGCAGCTTGATTGCGGGCCTGGCGGTATTCCTGTTCCTGCCGGACTGGCAGGGCCGCCGCTTGAACAAGGTGTTGGCCAACACCCTGACCTGCAACAGCATCTACCTGCGCCAGATCATGCAGCAGTACGCCGCCGGCAAAAGCGACGACCTGGCCTACCGTCTGGCCCGACGCAATGCACACAACGCCGATGCGGCGCTGTCGACCACCCTGGCGAACATGTTGATGGAGCCTGGGCACTTCCGTAAGGAGGCGGATGTGGGCTTCCGCTTCCTGGTGCTGTCGCACACGTTGCTCAGCTATTTGTCAGGGCTGGGCGCGCACCGCGAAACCCAGTTGCCGGCCGAGGTGCGTGAACATCTGATCGATGGCGCCGGGAATACCTTGGCGGCAAGCATCGATGAAATCGCCACGGGATTGGCCAACAAGCAGCCGATTGCGATCCAGAGCGATGCCGAGGAAGCGTTGGCAGCCGACCTGGAGCAGATGCCGGATGAGATCGATGAGGGGCAGCGATTGGTGCAGACGCAATTGGCATTGATTTGTCGTCAACTGGGGCCGTTGCGCACGCTGGCGGCGCACCTGATCAAGGACACCAGCGCGGCTTAGGCCGCTACATCCCATGCTGCTTCATCAACCGCGCATAACTGCCATCGGCCTTCATCTTGGCAATCTCTCGATCAAAGCTGGCGACGATCTGTTCATGCTCGGGGTTCTTCAAACTCACCAGGATATGCAGGCTGTTTTCGCTCAACGGCTTGGGTAAAAACTCCACCGAATTGCGCACCCGAGTCGATTCACGCGACAGGTAATAACGCGCCACATATTCGTCCTCCACCGTAAGCCGAACCCGCTGCGCCGCGAGCATGCGCACCGCCATGGCGAAATTGTGCACCGGCACTTTCTGCAACTGCGCATCGCCATCGAACGCCGATGAATAGGCATACCCACGCACCACCGCGATGGGGTAGTCGTGCAGTTGCTCAAGGTTCTGGAATTCAATGGGATCGTCACGCCGCTTGATGAAACGCACGCGGTTGAGCAGGTACTCGTCGGAGAATTGCCCAAACTGCGTGCGCGCATCGTCATACCAGGCGTTCACCAAAACGTCATAACGACCGTCGCCCACGCCCATCAACGCCCGGGCCCAAGGCACCTGTTCGAAGTCACTGGCATAACCCGCGCGGGCCAGGGCAGTGCTGACGATATCGGTGGCCAGCCCGCCATTGATCAAGGTGGCGTCGGTAAAGGGTGGCCAGGCATCCGCTACCAGGCGCAGACGTTGCGCGAACGCTGGCTGAACCAGTAGCAACACTCCAATCAAAGCAACGGCACGAGAGAATCGCGGCATGCTCAAAGTCCTTGGCAGGCAGGCGGTGGCCTTAGCTCAGGCGGGGCCTGAGGTTCTAACAGTAGCTCAGATTACACAAAGAAACCGGCGCAGGACGCACTCAGTGATGGCAATTTGATTTCACTCACAAAAATAGCCGATTTAGACACAAACGCCTGCCGCGCTTACTATCCGCAACAGACATCTATAAGAGAACATGCCATGACCGTTGAATGGGTTTGCAAGCACCACGATGACCTGGGCAAGGAGCAGCTTTACGCCATCCTGCGCCTGCGCAACGAGGTCTTCGTTGTCGAGCAGAAATGCGTCTACCAGGATCTCGACGGGCAGGATCTTTCCGGCGACACCCACCATTTGATGGCCTGGCAGGACGACCAACTGGTGGCCTACCTGCGCCTGTTGGACCCAGAGACTCAAGGCGGTGACGTGGTGATCGGCCGCGTGATTGTGGCACCGGTGGCGCGTGGCACCGGGTTGGGGCATCGGATGATGGAAGAAACACTCAAGCGGATTGAGGACATCTGGCCTGAAACACCGATTTTCCTGTCAGCCCAGGCGCATTTGCAGGGCTACTACGGGCGTTATGGATTTGTGGTGGCGGGTGAGGAATACCTTGAGGATGACATTCCGCACATTGGCATGCGAAAAGGTCAGGGGTAACCCAGCACCTGCTTGATCTGCGCCAGATTTGCTTCGATCCAGCGCCGATCGATCGCTCCCCAGTTGCGAATCCGATAGTGCCCGGCGTGGTTGCGGGCACCATCCTCCTGCTCGAATTCACACAAGATATCCAGGTCGGCCAACGCCGCAATCGTGTCCTGCGCCGTGCGCCGGGGCATGCCGGTAACGTCGGTCAACGCCGGGACATTGCTGGCCTGCCCGCTGTCGATCAGGTAAGCCACATACAGGCGGCGGTAGAAGCTGCTCTTGGTCTTGCTCACATCCATGGTCGGTCGCCTTGTGGTCAGGGTTTGCCCTGCAGGTCGCGGTACGTGAGGTAGACGCGCAGGTCGAATTCCACCTGATGGTAGCCCGGCATCATGTACTCACAGAGTTTATAGAACGCTTTGTTGTGGTCCGACTCCTTGAAGTGCGCCAGTTCGTGCACGACGATCATGCGCAGAAACTCCGGCGCGGCTTCCTTGAACAGCGCGGCAATGCGAATCTCTTTTTTCGACTTGAGGTTGCCGCCCTGCACCCGGGAGATCGTGGTGTGCAGGCCGAGGGCGCGGTGCGTCAGGTCCAGGCGGTTATCGAACAACACCTTGTCGATGGCCGGCGCGTTGCGCAGGTGTTCCTGCTTCAAGGCCAGGGCGTAAGCGTACAGAGCCTTGTCGCTCTGTACGGCGTGGCGTTCGGGGTAACGTTGTTCCAGATAGGCACCCAACTGGTCCTTGGCAATCAGTTGGCGCACTTGTTCCTGGAGGGCGGCGGGATAAGCCTGGAGGTATTTCAGCGCGGTCATGGGGTCTGCAACAGGTTCGGATGGCCGTCAGTGTAACGAATTCAGCCCAGACGGGCGCGGCACCAGTCCGTCACTTCCTCGGCCATCAACGGCTGCGCCGCCAAAGGGCCTTGGATAAACGGGCAACCGTTGGCCTTGAGCCATTGGGCTTGCTCCTGGGTTTCGACGCCCTCAGCCACCACCACAACCTCAAAATGCCCACACAGCTCAATGATGCTGCGTGCCATCACCGCGTCGCGCGCGGAACCCGGCAGGCGCGCAACCAATTGCGGGTCGAGCTTGAGCGTATCGAACGCCAGATCGCGCAGATGCGCCAGGGAGCAATTGCCCAGGCCAAAGTCATCCAGGGCAATGCGCACGCCAATCTGGCGCAACAGCTTGAGCTGCTTGGTCGACTCTTCCAGGTTACTCATCAGGCAGTCTTCGCTGATTTCCACCTCCAACTGTCGCCCCTGCAACCCATGTCGCTCCATCACCTGCTGCAGTTGGCTGGCCAGGTTGGGCATATTGAACTGGTTGCTGGACAGGCTCACGCTCAGCACCAGCTCATCACCAAACGTTGCTTGCCACACTTGGCGCTGCGCGGCGACCTGTTGATAAATCCAGGTGCTGAGCTGGCTGATCAACCGCGCCTCTTCCAGCAACGGCAGAAACAACCCCGGCGGCACATCGCCAACACTCGGATGCTGCCAGCGCAACAGCGCTTCAACGCCACGCAGGCGGCCGTCCTCCAGAGAAACTTGAGGCTGATAGACCAGGGTGAAATCCTTGTTCTGAATCGCCGTGCGCACACTGTCTTCGAGCATCAGGCGCGAGCGGGCGCGGCCGTTCATTTCCTGATCGTAATAGCGATATTGCTGACGGCCCGCGCGCTTGGCTTCGTACATGGCAATGTCAGCGGCGCGCAGCAGGCCGTTCAGGTCCGAGCCACAATCCGGGAACGTGGCGATACCGATGCTGACACCCAGCATCACGTCCAGGCCGTCGATCTGCTGGCACACCGACACTCGTTCGATCAGTTTTTCCGCAATCTTCGCGGCTTGCTCCGGGAATTCCAGTTCCAGCAATGCCGTGAATTCATCCCCACCCATGCGCCCGAGCATGTCGCCAGATCGCAAACAGGCCTGCATCTGTTCCGAGACCCAGCGCAACACCCGGTCGCCTGCGTCATGTCCCAACGAGTCATTAACCCGCTTGAAGCCATCCAGGTCCAGATACAGCAACACCAGAGATAGCTCATTACGCTCGCTGCGCAGCAGTGTGTTCTCTGCTGCCTGGTGGAAACCACGCCGGTTCAACAACCCGGTCAACGGGTCGGTGACGGCCTGGAACTCCAGTTGCTGGTGCAGATGACGCACTTCGGACATGTCCAGCACCGTCACCACCATGGCCTTCTGCTCGGCAGGCAACGGCGCGCAAGACAGCGCCACCGGCACCTGCTGACCGCGACCGGTGCGTAAAATGGCGTCATGCTGGCGCCACGTTTCGCCTTTGCGGTACGCCTCGAACATCGCGAACCCCAGCCAGGCCGGCACATGGGGTTTTTGCAGAAAACTCAGGAAGCTCTCTCCCTGCAATTCCGTCATGGTGGCATTCAGCAGCCGCGAAATAGCCGGGTTGGCGTACTCGATCACACTGCCCTCGCCCACTACCAGAATGCCCTCGGCGGCGTTATCCAGCACCGAGGCATTAAAGGCACGGGCGGACTCAAGTTCATGGCTCAGGCGCTGCAAGGCACGGCGATTACGCTGGTGCTCCAACAGGGCTTGGACCTTGGGCTTGAGGATATTCGGGTCAAACGGCTTGAACAGATAATCGACGGCACCACTGGCATAGCCTTCCAGCACCGCTGCGGGCGACTGGGCGTTGGCCGTGAGGAAGATGATTGGCGTCATGCGTGTGCGTTGGCTGCCACGCATCAGCCGTGCCACTTCAAAACCGTCCATGCCGGGCATCCGCACGTCCAGCAACACTAGGTCGACTTCGTGAGCGAGCAGTAGCTCCAAGGCTTCCAGGCCGGAAGCGGCGGTAATCACCCGCCAGTCTTCGCGCTGCAAAAGCGCACGCATGCTGATGAGATTTTCCGGGTAGTCATCGACCACCAGAAGAACCGAACTGCCATCGCCGTGGTGTGGAGCGCATTCCATGCTACGTCTCTTCCTTGGGAGCCACTCCGGTCAATTCTGAGAGAAAACCCGGACAAACGCTGAGGCCTCACTCTATCCCCGGTTCCAAAAAAGCAGAAGTAACGGCAGTGCCATCATTGCGCCAATTTTCAGGAAGCCGACTAACGGTCAACCCCTACAGCCCACGATTCATGGGAAACATGGCTTTTTGGCATTCCTTTGACGCCAATAAATTGCCAGCAAACGTTTAACAAGACGGTTAACACCACCTATAAAGAACCTGTCTGGCCCACGGGCCAAAGCCTTCACCTTCTGTAAAAAGGCAAATGCCATGATCGACCTTTCCACCTGGAACCTCAGCATCCCGGTAGGCTCCCCGCCCGCGACCATCGACACCCCGAAGCTGATGAACGGCTTCAAAGACCAGTATTTCCAGGCCGAAGGCAGCAACGTGCAATTCTGGACACCCGTCACCGGCACTCGCACCGAGAATGCCGTGTATCCGCGCAGCGAATTGCGTGAAACCTACGCCGATGGGCGGTTGCGCAACTGGACCTACCCCGACGCGGACAACTTCCTGCGCGCCACGCTGGAGGTCAATCAGGTGCCTTCCACCGGCAAGATTGTCATCGGGCAGATCCATGCCTATGACAGCCAGAAGCCCCTGATCAAACTGGAGTATCAATTCAAGGAAAAGACCCAGACCGGCAATATCGTCGCCAAAGTGCGCATGCGCCCGGATGAGGATGAAGGACGGGTGATCATCGTTGCGTCGAATGTGCCGCTGGAGAAGAGCTTTACCTACGTGATCAACCTCAACAAAGCCGGAATGCTCAGCGTGTATGCGGCGGATGGGGAGTGGAATGAGCGCATTGGTGCAGCGTGGGGAGCGAAGCCGTTGTACTTCAAGGCAGGCGCCTATGTGCAGGATAACAGTGGGGATAGCAAGGAAGGCGCACGGGTGACGTTTGCCAAGTTGGATATTGATCACGACTGAATCGCAGCCACAAAAAAAGCCCGCATCGCTGCGGGCTTCTTTTATAAACGCTGAGGCTTAATTCACCTTGGCGTTCAACTCACCTTTCAAATAACGCTGGTACATCGCTTCCAACGAGATCGGTTTGATCTTCGAAGCATTACCGGCAGTGCCAAAGGCCTCGTAGCGCGCGATACACACATCACGCATCGCGGTCACGGTCGCGCCGAAGAACTTACGCGGGTCGAACTCGCTTGGGTTGGTGGCCATCAGGCGGCGCATCGCGCCAGTGGACGCCAGACGCAGGTCGGTGTCGATGTTGACCTTGCGCACGCCGTACTTGATGCCTTCAACAATTTCTTCAACCGGCACGCCGTAGGTTTCTTTGATGTCGCCGCCGTACTGGTTGATGATCGCCAGCCACTCTTGCGGGACCGAGGAAGAACCGTGCATCACCAGGTGCGTGTTAGGGATGCGCTTGTGGATTTCCTTGATGCGGTCGATGGCCAGCACGTCGCCGGTAGGCGGCTTGGTGAACTTGTAAGCGCCGTGGCTGGTACCGATGGCGATGGCCAGGGCGTCAACTTGGGTCTTTTTCACGAAGTCCGCGGCTTCTTCCGGGTCGGTCAGCATTTGGCTGTGATCCAGCACGCCTTCGGCGCCGATGCCGTCTTCTTCGCCGGCCATGCCGGTTTCCAGAGAACCCAGGCAGCCCAGCTCGCCTTCAACCGATACGCCGCAGGCGTGGGCCATGGCCACGGTTTGTTGGGTGACACGTACGTTGTACTCGTAGTCGGTCGGGGTCTTGCCGTCTTCGCCGAGGGAACCGTCCATCATCACCGAGCTGAAGCCCAGTTGGATGGAGCGCTGGCACACGTCAGGGCTGGTGCCGTGGTCCTGGTGCATGCACACCGGGATGTGCGGGAATTCTTCGATTGCGGCGAGGATCAGGTGACGCAGGAACGGGGCACCGGCGTATTTGCGGGCACCGGCCGAGGCCTGGACGATCACGGGGGAGTCGGTCTTGTCAGCGGCTTCCATGATGGCGCGCATCTGCTCAAGGTTGTTGACGTTAAAGGCTGGGACGCCATAGCCGAACTCGGCTGCGTGGTCCAGCATTTGACGCATGCTGATAAGTGCCATTGTGTTGTCTCTCCCGGTCGAGGGTCGTTAATCGTGCAAGCCTGCCGTAGCGGCGGCTGCTATTCAAGTTATTGCCGGCCAGGCTTTCAATACCTGGCCTGCTGAATCGTTATTGCTGTCAGGCTTACCGCGCTTTGCAGCCGCGCCCGATCAAATCATCCGTGGCAACCCAGTAAACCAGGCCTTCCTCACCTTTTGTGTGAAACGCCAATTGGCCGTCGCTGTACAGCACGCCCGAGGCGGCAACGTCCTGCTTGAGGCGGTAAACCTGGTCGGAACCGCCCAAACGGACATCCACCTCGGATTTGGCCTGATTAGCAAAGCGCCAGTTCACCTCGGCTGTGCTGTCGCAGGTCCACGTGGTCCACTTGTCGGCAGTTTCTGCCTTGTTGCTGAACAAGTTCATGCTGCTGCAGCCGGCCAACAGGGCCAGGGCTGCCAGGGCGAAAACGCCTTTCATTGCCAATCCTCGTGAGGCGACCGATGGCCGCCAGTTGATCAGACCCGTCAAGGGCAACCCTGTTCCTGACCGTTGGGCGCGGCGTCGTATTTCTCCAGCCGTTCGTTGCCGATGCGTTTGTTGATCACCGGCATGGTCTCGGCTTGCCAGTCCGCCTGGTAGCAGCTCTTTTTCTGCTGTGCCGCAGGCTTGCCAGCGTCCGGCTCTGCGTTTGGCGTGCTGCCGCAGCCGGCCAACAGGCCCGCTGCGATCACCATTGCCAACGACTTGATCATGGGAACACTCCTTTTCCGGATCACGAGCCTCAGCCTTTGGCTCGGGTTTCCAACACTTCCACGGCCGGCAGAACTTTGCCTTCGACGAATTCAAGGAACGCGCCGCCACCGGTAGAAATGTAGGAGATTTGGTCAGCAACGCCATATTTATCGATAGCTGCCAGGGTGTCGCCGCCGCCGGCGATGGAGAAAGCCGAGCTTTCTGCGATGGCCTTGGCCAGCACTTTGGTGCCGTTGCCGAACTGGTCGAACTCAAACACGCCAACCGGGCCATTCCACAGAATGGTCTGCGAGGCTTTCAGCAGTTCGGCGAAGTTGGCTGCGGTTTGTGGGCCGATGTCCAGGATCATGTCGTCGGCGGCCACATCAGCGATCAGCTTGACGGTGGCTTCGGCGCTTTCGGCAAATTCCTTGGCGACCACTACGTCGACCGGCAATGGCACGCTGACTTTGGCGGCGATGGCACGGGCCGTGTCGAGCAGGTCCGGTTCGTACAGGGACTTGCCCACCGGGTGACCGGCTGCGGCCAGGAAGGTGTTGGCGATGCCGCCACCGACTATCAACTGGTTGCAGATCTGGCTCAGGCTGTTGAGCACGTCCAGTTTGGTGGACACCTTGGAGCCGGCCACGATGGCAGCCATTGGCTGAGCCGGAGCGCCCAGCGCCTTGCCCAGTGCGTCCAGTTCAGCAGCCAGCAGCGGGCCAGCGGCGGCAACCTTGGCGAACTTGGCCACGCCGTGGGTCGAACCCTCAGCACGGTGAGCGGTGCCAAACGCGTCCATCACGAACACGTCGCACAGCGCCGCATATTGCTGGGCCAGTTCGTCGCTGTTCTTTTTCTCGCCCTTGTTGAAGCGTACGTTTTCGAACAACACGATGTCGCCAGCTTTCACGTCCACACCGCCCAGGTAATCAGCCACCAGCGGCACGTCGCGGCCCAGGGCCTTGCTGAGGTAATCGGCGACAGGCTTGAGGCTGTTTTCGGCGGAGAACTCACCTTCGGTCGGACGACCCAGGTGGGAGCAGACCATCACGGCCGCGCCTTTTTCCAGGGCCAGCTTGATGGTCGGCAGCGAGGCCAGGATTCGCGCATCGCTGGTGACAACACCGTCCTTGACTGGGACGTTGAGGTCTTCGCGGATCAGTACGCGCTTACCTTGCAGATCGAGGTCGGTCATCTTCAACACGGTCATGGGTCGCAGTTCCTGAATTACTGTTGAGGTTGTTTAGAGGCGATGTGCAGATAATGTTCCGCAACATCCAGCATTCGGTTGGCAAAGCCCCATTCGTTGTCGAACCAGGCCAGGATGTTCACCAGCCTCGGGCCGGAAACGCGGGTCTGGCTGGCATCGACAATTGCCGAATGCGGGTCATGGTTGAAATCGCAACTGGCGTGCGGCAACTCGGTGTAGGCCAGCAGGCCTTTGAGCGGGCCGCTGGTGGCGGCGTCGCGCAGGATCCGGTTGACCTCTGTCGCATCGGTGTCGCTGACGGTTTGCATGGTGATGTCCAGGCAGGACACGTTCACCGTCGGCACCCGTACGGCTTTGGCCTGGATTCGCCCGGCAAGTTCCGGCAACAGTCGTTCGATACCGCGAGCCAGGCCCGTGGACACCGGAATCACTGACTGGAACGCCGAACGCGTGCGGCGCAGGTCTTCGTGGTGATAGGCGTCGATCACCGGCTGGTCGTTCATTGCCGAGTGAATCGTGGTGATCGACACATAATCCAGGCCAATCGCCTGATCCAGCAGGCGCAACAGCGGCACGCTGCAGTTGGTGGTGCAGGAAGCGTTGGACACCAGCAGCTCATCGCCGGTCAGGCAATCCTGATTGATGCCGTAGACGATGGTGGCGTCGACATCCGCCTCGCTGGCCATCGGCTGGGAAAACAGCACACGCGGTGCGCCGGCGTCGAGGAAACGCTGGCCGTCGGCACGGGTGTGATAGACACCGGAACATTCCAACACCAGGTCGACGCCCAATGCCTTCCAGTCGATGCCTTCGGGGGTGGCACTGCGCAAGACCTGCACGCAGTTGCCATTAATGTGCAGACAATCGCCTTCGACCCGCACTTCGCCGGGGAAGCGACCGTGGGTGGAGTCAAAGCGTGTCAGGTATTCGATGCTGGCCATGTCGGCCAAATCATTGATCGCGACAATCTCAAACCCGGCCGCCGCCCCTCGCTCGAACAGAGCACGCAAGACGCAACGACCAATGCGGCCGTAGCCGTTGAGTGCAACTTTGTAGGGACGCGGTTGAGGCATGGGGTTCTCGCATTATGGGCGACACAAACCATTGTAGGAGCTGGCTTGCCAGCGATGAGGCCATCAGCTTCAACATGGATGTTGGCTGGACGGACGCCATCGCTGGCAAGCCAGCTCCTACAAGGGGTGCGGCGGCCAGTCGACCACCGCGTTCGCGCTTTAGTCTTCCAGCAGCTCTTCAGCCTGACCCAGGATGTTTTCCAGGGTGAAACCGAACTCTTCGAACAACGCTGGCGCCGGCGCCGACTCACCGTAGGTGGTCATGCCAATCACGCGGCCTTCCAGGCCCACGTACTTGTACCAGTAGTCGGCATGCGCCGCTTCGATGGCAATGCGCGCGCTGACCTGCAACGGCAGCACCGATTGCTTGTAGCCGGCGTCCTGGGCTTCGAACACGCTGGTGCACGGCATGGACACAACGCGTACGTTGCGGCCTTGGGCAGTCAGCTTGTCATAAGCTTGAACGGTCAGGCCCACTTCGGAACCGGTGGAGATCAGGATCAGCTCCGGCTCGCCGATGCAGTCCTTGAGCACGTAGCCGCCACGGCTGATGTCGGCGATCTGCGCGTCGGTACGCACTTGGTGCTGCAGGTTCTGACGCGAGAAGATCAGCGCCGAAGGGCCGTCCTTGCGCTCGATGGCGTGCTTCCAGGCCACGGCGGATTCCACCGCGTCGGCTGGGCGCCAGCAATCCAGGTTCGGCGTGGTGCGCAGGCTGGTCAGCTGCTCGACCGGCTGGTGCGTCGGGCCGTCTTCACCGAGGCCGATCGAGTCGTGGGTGTACACGTGGATCACGCGCTTCTTCATCAGCGCGGCCATGCGTACGGCGTTGCGGGCGTATTCCATGAACATCAGGAAGGTCGCGCCGTAAGGCACCAGGCCGCCGTGCAGGGATACGCCATTCATGATCGCGCTCATGCCGAACTCACGTACGCCGTAGTACATGTAGTTGCCGCTGGCATCTTCCGCCGACACGCCCTTGCAGCCTTTCCACAGGGTCAGGTTGGAGCCGGCCAGGTCAGCCGAACCGCCGAGGATCTCCGGCAGCAGCGGGCCAAAGGCGTTCAGGGTGTTCTGGCTGGCTTTACGGCTGGCGATGGTTTCGCCCTTGGCCGCGACTTCGGCGATGTAGGCCGAGGCTTTTTCCGAGAAGTCGGCAGGCAGGTCACCGGCGAGGCGACGGACCAGCTCATTGGCCAGCTCAGGGAATTCGGCGGAGTAGGCCGCGAAACGCTGGTCCCACTCGGCTTCGGTGGCCAGGCCTTTTTCCTTGGCATCCCATTCGGCGTAGATGTCGGCCGGGATTTCGAACGGGCCGTGGTTCCACTTCAGGGCTTCACGGGTCAGGGCGATTTCCGCATCACCCAGGGGGGCGCCGTGGCAGTCTTCTTTGCCCTGCTTGTTCGGCGAACCGAAACCGATGGTGGTCTTGCAGCAGATCAGGGTTGGCTGCGCGCTCTTGCGAGCGGTGTCGATGGCGGTCTTGATCTCTTCCGGATCGTGGCCGTCGACGTTGCGGATCACCTGCCAGTTGTAGGCTTCGAAACGCTTAGGGGTGTCATCGGTGAACCAGCCTTCGACTTCGCCGTCGATGGAGATGCCGTTGTCATCGTAGAACGCGATCAGCTTGCCCAGGCCCAAGGTGCCGGCCAGGGAAGCGACTTCGTGGGAAATGCCTTCCATCATGCAACCATCACCCAGGAACACGTAGGTGTGGTGATCGACGATGTCATGGCCAGGGCGGTTGAACTGCGCGCCCAGGACTTTTTCAGCCAGCGCGAAGCCAACGGCGTTGGCCAGGCCTTGACCCAGCGGACCGGTGGTGGTCTCGACGCCTGGGGTGTAGCCGAATTCCGGGTGGCCCGGGGTGCGGCTGTGCAGTTGACGGAAGCTTTTCAGGTCGTCGATGGTGACGTCATAGCCGGTCAGGTGCAGCAGCGAGTAGATCAGCATCGAACCGTGGCCGTTGGACAGCACGAAGCGGTCACGGTCGGCGAACGACGGGTTGCTCGGGTTGTGTTTCAGGTAGTCACGCCAAAGCACCTCGGCGATATCCGCCATGCCCATCGGGGCACCGGGATGGCCGCTGTTGGCTTTTTGCACGGCATCCATGCTGAGGGCACGAATGGCGTTGGCACGCTCACGACGGCTGGGCATCGCTGATCTCCTGGGGTTTGCTGAAAAGAAACGGAAAAAAGGACCGGCATTTTCCCTCAGCCACCGCCTGCGGGCAATGACAGATAGTCACTTGAGGACGTTTTTCCTGTGCTTTGGGCATCAATCCCTTGCAGAAACCTTTAGCCGGTTCGTCTAAAGGTTATAGCGGCGGCTTATAACCGCCACTTATCGATCAATATCAAAACTTTTTGATATTGGCCTTGCGATGCATTCCGCCCGTCACTAGACTGCTGGCCTTATGAATCTACCCATGCCCTCACTGCGCCCCGACGACGGCGATGAACTGGCAGCCTTGTGCAAGGCCGCTGGCGATCCGTTGCGCTTGAACGTGTTGCGCGCACTGGCCAACGATTCCTTCGGCGTACTGGAACTGGCGCAGATCTTTGCCATCGGCCAATCCGGCATGAGCCACCATTTGAAGGTGCTGGCCCAGGCCGACCTGGTGGCTACCCGCCGGGAAGGCAATGCGATTTTCTACCGCCGCGCGCTGCCCCATACCGAGCTGCTGGGCGGCAAACTGCACGCAGCCCTGCTTGAAGAAGTGGATAACCTGAGCCTGCCGGGCGACGTACAGTCGCGCATCGGCCAGGTGCATGGGCAACGCGCCGCCGCCAGCCAGGATTTTTTCGCACGGGTTGCCGAGAAATTTCGCGCCCAGCAAGACCTGATTGCTGGCCTAGCCCAATACCGCGACAGCGTATTGGCGCTGCTCGACAAATTGAGCTTCAGTGATGACGCCACGGCACTGGAAGTCGGCCCTGGCGACGGCGGTTTCCTGCCAGAGCTGGCACGGCGTTTTCAGCAAGTCACAGCGTTGGACAACAGTCCGGCGATGCTCGAACTGGCGCGCCAGCTCTGCGAGCGTGAGTCGCTGGGCAACGTCAGCCTCCAATTGGCCGACGCACTGAACAGCACAAATTTAAAGGCCGACTGCGTGGTGTTGAACATGGTCTTGCACCATTTCGCCGCCCCCGCCGACGCCCTCAAGCAAATGGCCGGGCTGCTGCACCCCGGCGGTAGCCTGTTGGTTACGGATTTATGCAGCCACAACCAGAATTGGGCCAGGGAGGCCTGCGGTGATCTCTGGTTGGGTTTTGAACAGGATGATCTGGCCCGTTGGGCCACCGCTGCGGGACTTGTTCCCGGGGAAAGCCTCTATGTAGGTTTACGTAATGGTTTCCAGATCCAGGTCCGCCATTTTCAGCGGCCGGCTGGCGACACTCACCATCGGTAAATATCAGGAAAACATCGAGATGAGCGAATACTCCCTTTTCACCTCCGAGTCCGTGTCTGAAGGGCATCCGGACAAAATCGCCGACCAGATTTCTGACGCGGTACTGGACGCCATCATTGCTGAAGACAAGTTCGCCCGTGTGGCGTGCGAGACTCTGGTGAAAACCGGTGTAGCGATCATCGCTGGCGAAGTGACCACCACCGCCTGGGTTGACCTGGAGCAGATCGTTCGTGACGTGATCACCGACATCGGCTACACCAGCTCCGACGTCGGCTTCGACGGCGCGACCTGCGGCGTGATGAACATCATCGGCAAGCAGTCCCCGGACATCAACCAGGGTGTCGACCGTGCCAAGCCTGAAGATCAAGGCGCCGGCGACCAGGGCCTGATGTTCGGCTATGCCAGCAACGAAACCGACGTGCTGATGCCTGCGCCGATCACCTTCTCGCATCAACTGGTACAGCGTCAGGCCGAAGCGCGTAAATCCGGCTTGCTGCCGTGGCTGCGCCCGGACGCCAAGTCCCAGGTGACCTGCCGTTATGAAGGCGGCAAAGTCGTCGGTATCGACGCTGTCGTACTGTCGACCCAGCACAACCCGGACGTGTCCTACGCCGACCTGCGCGAAGGCGTGATGGAGCTGATCGTCAAGCACGTACTGCCGGCCGAACTGCTCAGCAAGGACACCCAGTTCCACATCAACCCGACCGGCCAGTTCATCATCGGCGGCCCGGTAGGGGACTGTGGCCTGACCGGTCGCAAGATCATCGTCGACAGCTACGGCGGCATGGCCCGTCACGGCGGCGGCGCGTTCTCGGGTAAAGATCCATCCAAGGTTGACCGTTCGGCTGCTTACGCCGGTCGTTACGTGGCGAAGAACATCGTCGCCGCCGGCTTGGCCGAGCGCTGCGAGATTCAGGTTTCCTACGCCATTGGTGTGGCCCAGCCTACGTCGATCTCGCTGAATACCTTCGGCACCGGCAAGATCAGCGATGACAAGATTGTGAAGCTGGTGCGTGAGATCTTCGACCTGCGCCCTTACGCGATCACCACCATGCTCGACCTGCTGCACCCGATGTACCAGGAAACCGCAGCCTACGGCCACTTCGGTCGTACCCCTGCGCAGAAGACTGTCGGCGACGACACGTTCACCACCTTCACCTGGGAAAAAACCGACCGCGCCAACGACCTGCGCACTGCCGCCGGCCTGTAATCGCTATCGATGCACAAAAGCCTCGCCGGATTATTCCGGCGGGGCTTTTTTATTGCGCGACGACCTTCACGCTTTTTGGATCCAAAGCTTGCAGGCCAAATGATGGCCCCTTAGAATCCGCGCCCTCTCGGGCCCTTCACCTTATTTGGATATTGCCCTGCGCCAGCCCGGGATTCATCAGTGCGCAGGCAATCGAACATTGAGGTTTTTCATGCGCATTTCCACGCTCGCCCCTGCCGCCCTTCTGCTCAGCCTGTTCGCCCTGCCGGTAAACGCCGCTGACCTGAGCGCACTGAGTGGCGCCCTGAGCGCCCAACTGGGTGGCGGCAACTCCGGCGATTGCCAGAAACAAGCCAACGACCTGCAAGCCAAGATCGAGGCCGCCGAAGCTCAGAAAGACACCCTGAAAGTGAAGGCCTTCAAAGCCGCGCAGGACCAGATCAACAAAGGTTGTGACAAACTTTCTGAAGCCCAGGCCAAAGCCGACGCCAAGCAGCAAACACAGGAGGCCAAGGCAGATAAGCCAGACGCCGTGAAGGCCCTGGGTGGTCTGTTCAAGTAAATAGAAACACCCAGTAAAAAGCCCCGCAACGTCGGGGCTTTTTTGTGCCTGAGTGGATCATTTAGGCTGGGCACCCTTTTCGAGCAAGGATGCTCATGATGTATTTACTGCTAGCGCTTTTACTCAGCATTTTACCCAGCGTGGCGTGGGCCGAGGAGTGTCCCGACGCAGACCGGGCACAGGTCAAGACCTTGGCCGAACAGATACGCTTGTGGGACGACAGCTACCACCGCCTCAACCAATCCCCCGTCAGCGACGAACTCTATGACCAGGCGCGTCAACGCCTGGCCCGCTGGCGCCAATGTTTCCCCGATGCCCTAACGAAACCCGACAAGCCACTGGCGAGTTCACGCGGCACCCAAGCTCACCCCATTGCCCATACGGGTCTTGAGAAGCTGCTAGATGAACAGGCGGTCGGTACCTGGCTGCAAACACGCGAAGAGGTATGGATTCAACCCAAGGTGGATGGCGTGGCAGTGACGCTGGTCTATCAACGAGGTCGCCTACGGCACGTGATCAGCCGGGGCGACGGCTTGATGGGCCGCGACTGGTCAGTGTCCGCGCGCAGGATCCCCGGCATTGTCCAGCAACTGCCGGAGCCTATCGACCTGGTGCTGCAAGGCGAACTCTATTGGCGACTCGACGACCATGTGCAATCGGCAAACGGCGGGCTCAATGCCCGCAGCAAGGTGGCCGGGCTGATGAGCCGCCTGCATCTGAGCGACGCCGACGCTGCCGGTATAGGCCTGTTCGTGTGGGCGTGGCCGGAGGGGCCTGACTCGTTTACCGAGCGCCTGGCCACACTGGCACGCTGGGGTTTTACCGATAGCCGACGCTACAGTCAGCCCATCCGGGATATCGCCGAAGCCACGCACTGGCGCACCTATTGGTACAACCATCCATTGCCATTCGCCAGCGATGGGGTGGTGCTGCACCAGGCGCAGCGCGCACCCGCCAAACGCTGGCAAGCCAGCGAACCTTATTGGGCGGTGGCCTGGAAGTATCCGGCTGCCAAGGCCCTGGCACTGGTGCGCAGTGTGCAATTCAAGATCGGTCGCACCGGGCGCATTACACCCATGCTTGAGCTGGAACCCGTGCGGTTGGATGACCGGCAGATCAGCCGGGTGAGTACCGGTTCATTGAAGCGTTGGCAAGCGCTGGATATCCGCCCTGGCGACCAGGTTTCCATCAGCCTGGCGGGCCAGGTGATCCCGCGACTGGATGAAGTCATCCTGCGAAACACTCACCGGGCAGACCTGAAAGTGCCTGACCCACGGGACTTTCATGCCTTGAGCTGCTGGCAACTGGACCCTGGCTGCGAAGAGCAGTTACTCGCGCGCCTGACCTGGCTGAGCAGCAATCAAGGCCTTGCATTACCCCATATAGGCCGCGAGACCTGGAACATATTGATCCAGGCCGGTCTAATCGCAGGCTTTCTCGATTGGTTAACCCTGGATGCGGCAGAGCTTGCTAACATTGATGGCTTGGGTGATCGCAGCCGCGCGCGCGTGCTCGAAAGCCTCCACAACGCGCGGCAACAGTCCTTTGCTCAATGGCTCAAAGCCTTGGGCGTACCGCCTGCGGCACGCAACAACCTGGAAGGCGACTGGCAGACGCTAGTCGCGCGCGACACCCAGGCCTGGCTGGCCATCGATGGCATCGGCCCGGGCCGCGCGGCGCAACTGAGCGCTTTTTTCCGCGACCCGCAAGTACGGGCCTTGGCAAACACATTACACGTGGCCGGCATCGACGGTTTTTGAACCCGAGCCGACCACCAGATTGCGACCTTGGAGCTCCACATGAAATTTCTAGCCCCCTTTGCCCTGTTGACCGTCGCAAGCTTCATGGCGACCCCCCTGCTGGCCGCCGAAGAGGCCCCTCAGCTCACCGGCTGCGCCGCCAAGCGCCAAGCCATCAGCACGCAGATCGAACAGGCCAAAGCCCACGGCAACAGCGCCCAGCAAGCCGGCCTGGAAAAAGCCCTGAGCGAAGTCACCGCCAATTGCACCGACGCGTCCTTGAAGAAGGAGCGCGAAAACAAGGTGCTTGATGCCAAGCATGAAGTCAGCCGCCGTCAGGCCGACCTCGACAAGGCCATGAAAAAAGGCGACGCAGACAAGATCAACAAACGTAAGGAGAAACTCGCCGAGTCCCGCAAAGAACTGCAGGACGCGGTGGAAGAACTCGACCAGTAAAACCGGTCAGTGGTCCCGGAACTGCTTATGGCAGGCGCTGCAGGCATCTTCGACTTTCTGCACTGCCGGCCCCAGGTTGCTGGCTTTGTAAGGCTGAACCTGGCTCGCGGTCACCAATTCACCGGTGGCCGCTTCAAGGTCGCGGGCCAGTTGCTGGAATTGCGCCTGCTTCTGCCAGACATCATCCTTGGCACTGGTGTGATCTTCTTCGCGCACGCTCGGAAAATGCTTCCAAGGCTCATGGGACAACGCGTCCAACTTGACCGCGCCTTCGGCAAATTTGGCGCCGTCGAACGGGATACGCCCACGCAGCATGCCGCCCAGGTCTTCGCCGGTCTTGAGCATCTGTTTGAAGATCGCCTTGCGCTGGCCCAGCGGCGAATTCGGATCCACGCCGCCACAGGCGGACAGTGTCAGGCAGGCCAGCAATACAACAGTCAGTCTTTTAAAAGTCATGGTTGCTTCGAGGTCACAGGAAACGGCGGCCAGTATCCTCGCCTCGCCCGCAAAGACCAATAGCCCTATTAATAATAAGGGTTGCCCAGCAGCGTTGCGACGCGGGCAACCGCTTCAGGAAGTGTTTGTATGAATGTCACCTTGAAACCCTGGAGCCGGCGCCTGGCGTGGGCTCTGCCGATGATCGCACTGCTGGCCGGCTGCGACGCGGGCAAAGAAACAGCCAAAGATGAAACACCCAAGCCCCACGCCGTCGCCACTTATGTCAATGCGCCGTGGGAAGCGTTGCCGGCGGTGTCCGACAGCGACTTGCTGGCGGGATTTGAATCCTGGCGCAGCGCCTGCCAACGCCTCAAGGCGGACCCGATCTGGGGTTCGACGTGCGCAGCCGCTGCGACCGTGCCCGCAAATGCGGCGGCGGTGCGGGGCTTCCTCAAGGAACGTCTGGATGTGTTCGGCCTGCGCTCTGCCGACAACACGCCCAACGGCTTGATCACCGGCTACTACGAACCGGTCTACCCCGGCAGCCTGACCAAGACCGCCAAAGCCAACGTGCCGGTATACGGCGTGCCAGACGACCTGATCATCGTCAACCTGGAAAGTATCTACCCCGAACTCAAGGGCAAGCGCCTGCGCGGTCGCCTGGAAGGTCGTGTGCTCAAGCCTTACGACGATGCCAACGCCATCAACGGCCAGGGTTCCACGGCCAAACCGATTGCCTGGCTGACGGACCCGATGGACCTGCAATTCCTGCAAATCCAGGGATCTGGCCGCATCCAACTGGCGGGTGGGCGCCAACTGCGCGTCGGTTATGGCGACCAGAACGGCTACCCCTATCGCCCTATCGGCCGCTGGTTGGTGGAGCAAGGCGAGCTGAAGAAGGAAGACGTCACTATGGGTGCCATCAGTGCCTGGGCCAAGGCGCACCCGCAGCGCATTCCGGAACTGCTGGCGAGCAACCCGAGCTACGTGTTCTTCAGCGCGCGCCCCGACAGCAACGAAGGCCCGCGCGGCTCGTTAAACGTGCCATTGACCGCCGGCTACAGCGTGGCGGTGGATCGCAAGGTGATTCCGCTGGGCAGCCTGTTGTGGCTGTCGACCACCAAGCCCGATGGTTCGCCAATCGCACGGCCCGTCGCGGCACAGGACACCGGTGGCGCGATCACGGGTGAAGTGCGTGCAGATTTGTTCTGGGGCACCGGCGATGCGGCGGGTGAACTGGCTGGGAATATGAAGCAGCAGGGGCAGATCTGGATGTTGTGGCCAAAGGGTGCAGCGTTGCCCCAGGTGCCGGATGTGAGTCCCGGGAGCTGAAGACGCTCTGCCCAACTCAATGTATTGGGGTGAGCAGGCTTGCTTTGGTGAGCGGGCTTGCCCCGCGCTGGGTGGCGAAGCCGCCCTAAAACCATACGCCTCGGCGCGCCTGAAGCAATGTGGTGAGGCTGATAGGGGCTGCTGCGCAGCCCAGCGCGGGGCAAGCCCGCTCACCACACAAGCCCGCTCCCACAGGGGATCTTCATCAACCCGTCAGATCGAGACGAAGAAGAAACTCGCAATCAACACCATCCCCACGAACCACACCAGCGAACGCAGCATCGCCCAGTCTGCCAGGTAGCAGATGATGTACAGCAGGCGGCTGGTGATAAACAGCACTGCCAGCACATTGATGGTCACCAATTCGGCCGTGCCGGCCAGGTGCGCGATGATCACTGCCGCCGCGAAGGCCGGCGTGACTTCGAAACTGTTGAGCTGGGCACTGTGGGCACGCTTGGCAAACCCTTCAAGGGTGTCCAGGAAAGCACGCGGGTCATGGTTCTGCCGTGGGCCGAACTTGCCACCGCTGAACTTGGCCACACCTGTGCACAGGTAGGGTAGAAAAATTGCGATCAACACACACCAGAAAGCGACCGTCATCACACATTCCTTTTGTAGTTTTAAACAGCGATTAGAGTTTTAGCACTATAAATACCAAACCGCACTCACCCGCTATGAGCCCTGGCTCACCCAAAGGTTCTATGGCGTTTTATCCAATGCCTTGCAACATCGCGTCTGTGGCGCGGTCCATCCCCCCAACAACGCACTGCCACCCAACTTCCAAGGACCCCGGATGCTTGAACTTGTCGCCGCCTTTATTTGCCTCACCACCCTGCTCACCTATGTGAACTTCCGCTTTATCGGTCTGCCGCCCACCATCGGTGTGATGGTCACGGCCCTGTTGTTTTCGCTGATCCTGCAAGGCTTGAGCGTTCTCGGTTACCCAGGCCTGGAAGAGCGCATCCAGCAGTTGATCGGCCAGATCGACTTCGGCGATTTGCTGATGAACTGGATGCTGTCGTTCCTGCTGTTCGCCGGCGCCCTGCACGTGAACCTGAACGACCTGCGCAGCTATCGCTGGCCCATCGGCCTGCTGGCGACCTTCGGCGTATTGATCGCGACCGGGGTGATCGGCAGCCTGGCGTATTACATCTTCGCCCTGTTTGGTTGGCATGTGAGCTTCCTTTACTGCCTGCTGTTCGGTGCGCTGATTTCGCCTACCGACCCGATTGCGGTGCTGGGTGTATTGCGTACGGCCAATGCCTCGAAACCGCTGAAAACCACCATCGTCGGCGAATCGCTGTTCAACGATGGCACCGCCGTGGTGGTCTTCACCGTATTGCTGGGTATCGCTCAATTGGGTGAAACGCCCACCCTCGGCGCCACCGCCATGCTATTCGCCCATGAAGCCATCGGCGGCGTGGTGTTCGGCGGGCTGATTGGCTACCTGGTCTACCTGATGATCAAGAGCATCGAGCAGCACCAGATCGAAGTGATGCTGACCCTCGCCCTGGTGATCGGCGGCTCGGCGATGGCCACCGAACTGCATGTCTCGGCACCGATTGCGATGGTGGTCGCCGGCCTGATCATCGGCAACCTGGGCCGCAAGCTGGCGATGAATGACATGACCCGTCGCTACCTGGATGGCTTCTGGGAATTACTCGACGACATGCTCAACGCCCTGCTGTTCGCCCTGATCGGCATGGAACTGCTGCTGTTGCCGTTCAACTGGCTGCATGTATTCGCCGCCAGCCTGCTGGCCGTGGCAATCCTGTTGTCGCGCCTGTTGACGGTGGCCCCGGCGATTCTGTTGCTACGGCGCTGGCGCACCGTGCCGCGCGGCACCATCCGCATCCTCACTTGGGGCGGTCTGCGTGGTGGAGTCTCGGTGGCACTGGCACTGGCTTTGCCGCTGGGTCCGGAACGCGACCTGCTGCTGAGCATCACCTACATTGTGGTGCTGTCGTCGATCCTGTTGCAGGGCTTGACCATTGGTAGAGTCGTAAAACGCGTAGCCGAGCCGCAGTAAGCCTTACACCACACGTTTGTCCATCGACGCTCTGCACAGGTGTTCAAGCAGATGCCGCATCGCCACCGGGCGGCGCGGCGTCGAGCTATGCATGACAACCAAGTCCCGCGCATAGCGCGGCGCGTCGTCGACCGGCAAGACGGATAGGCCATTGCATGACATCCCCGCCCACTGCGGTACCAGTGATACACCCATGCCTTGGGCGACGAGTATGGCAATGGTTTCCAAGGCATCCAACTCGCACAACACCTGTGGATCAAACGACTGGTCCTCCAGATAACGCTGGGCAATCTGCCCACCCCAGGACCGAGCGTCGTAGCGGATCAGTGACTGTTCACGCAGCAATGCTTCCAACGTCCGCGTTCCCCACTCCGTGGGCGCAATTAGAATCAACGGTTCGACCCGCAACAAAGTCGCCGTCAACGCCTTGGGCGGCTGAAACGGTGGTCTGACAAGAATCACCGCGTCCAATTCTTGGGTCAGCAATCGTTCATAGAGGCTTCTGGAATCTCCTGGTGTGATCTTCAGTCTCAGCCTCGGTGCTGACAGCGCCATTCGCTCGATCGCTTCTGGCAAGACGCCGGTCAATGCCGTTGAAATAGCACCAATCTTGATCTCTCCCGATAAACCATCTTGGCTCAGGTCCTCCTGCAACTCGCGCGCCTGCTCAATGACTGCCTGAATTTTTGGTAACAACAGCAGGCACTGGTCCGAGGCACAGGCACCATGCGCCGAACGCATAAGCAGCGTGCAACCCAGCGTCCGCTCAAGCGCCTTGATCCGTTGGCTGATCGCCGCCGCCGTACGGTTTTCACGTCGTGCGGCCGCAGCAATGGAGCCGGCTTCAATGACGGCGACCAGGCTTCTCAGGAATCGAACATCCATAAGTTTTCCTTTCGCTCAGACCAAGGCGAATCCGTTTTACCCGGATATACGGTCTGTTTAATTTGAGGGCTCCCCCACCCGGAGATCCCCCATGAACAGACCTTTCCACGCTGCATACCATGTTTATGACCTAAACCAGGCGCGCATTTTTTATCGAGATGTTTTGGGCTGCACGGAAGGCCGTAGCAGCGAGACCTGGATCGACTTCGATTTTTTCGGCAACCAGCTTTCACTGCACCTGGGCACGCCCTTTCCCACCACGCGTACCGGCCTGGTAGGTGAGCATCATGTCTTGATGCCGCATCTTGGTGTCGTGCTGCCGCTTGAGGAGTGGACGGTGCTGGCCGAACGTCTCACCCACCTGGGCACGCCCTTCGAAATCCCGCCCGTGATCCGCTTCGCCGGCGAGCCGGGCGAACAACGCACCCTGTTTTTTCTCGACCCCAGTGGCAACCCCATCGAAGTGAAAGGCTTCAAGGACTACGCAGGACTGTTCGCGCAGTAAATCCCTGACAACGACAACAATAAAGGGCTACCCCCCATGACCATCAGAAAACCAACCAGCCTTGTCACCCGCATCATGATCGGCCTGGCGGCCGGGATAATTGTCGGCATCCTGCTCAACCAGTTCCCCGAACATAAGGCCTGGTTCATTGACAATCTGCTGCAACCGGCAGGTGACCTGTTCATCAAGCTGATGAAGATGATCGTCGTGCCTCTGGTCTTCGCCTGCATGACGGTCGGCATTGCCGGCATGGGCAATCCTGCCGCCCTGGGGCGCGTCGGCATAAAGACCTTCGTTTATTTCTTCACGATCACCAGTATTGCAATCGTGTTCGGCCTGGTGGTTGCCAATGTCGTCGAGCCAGGCGCAGGTGCCGAGTTCGCCAGCACGCTGCAGACGCCGGTCACAGGGCTGGTCGCCAACGGCACCACGCAGAACCTGGGCCAAACGTTACTAGCGATCGTGCCGGATAATGTCGTCCTGGCCATGTCGCAGGGCAAGCTGCTCTCGGTGCTGTTTTTCGCCATTCTGTTCGGCTGTGCGCTGTCCCTGCTGCCCGAGGAGCGCAAAGCGCCGTTGATCAGTGTGATGCAAGGCGTCTCCGACACCATGTTCAAAGTCACCCACCTGGTCATGCATTACTCGCCGATTGGAATTTTCGGACTGATCGCGGTCACTGTCGCCAGCTATGGCCTCAATGCCTTGCTGCCATTGGCCAAGCTGATCGGCACGACGTATGTGGCGGTGCTGTTATTTGCATTGTGCGTATTGGGCGCTGTCGCACGGCTGGCGGGCGTGCGCTTTTTCCACTTGGTGCGAGAAATACGCAGTGAGTTGCTACTGGCCTATAGCAGCGCCGCCTCGGCAACGGTAATGCCTCAACTGATCGAGAAGATGGAGCGCTATGGCGCGCCACGCCCTATCACCAGCATGGTTATCCCGCTGGGCTACTCGTTCAACCTGGATGGTGCATCACTGTTTGCCGCCCTGGGCACATTGTTCATCGCCCAAGCGTATGGCATCGACTTGAGCCTGGCAGATCAGGGCATGCTGATATTGATCATGGTGTTGACTTCGAAGGGTGCAGCGGGCGTACCAGGCTTCATGTTTATCATCCTTACTGCGACCTTGACCACAGCTGGGCTCCCCGTGGAGGGCGTGGCGATCATCGCAGGGGTCTATCGCCTGATGGATATGCCGGTCACAGCTTTGAATGTACTGGGCAACGCGTTGGCCCCCTTGGTGATTGCCCGGTGGGAGGGTCAATTGAAGGCGCCTGACAGTACAACAGCGGTCGAGCCAGCCAGCGCACCGTTCAATGCCTGACGGCTCTATTCCAAACGCCCCGCAAAGCGTGCGCTCGAGCCTTTGCGGGGCGATTTCAGATCTTTTCCTTACGCTGAGGGTGCTGTTTCCCTGCGCCTGGGTGAGTACCAGAAGGCGCCTTGGTTTCGCTGCGAATCTGCGCGTGGCTGATCAACGCAAAGATAAAGCTGCCGCCGATGATATTGCCTGCCAAGGTCGGTCCGGCAAACACCAGCCAGAAGTCCTTCCACGCCAACTCGCCAGCAAACACCAAGTACGACACTTCCGCCGAGCCCACCACGATATGGGTAAAGTCCCCCAGCGCCATCAGGTAGGTAATCAAGATGATGATGAACATCTTGGCGCTTTCCATCGATGGGATCATCCACACCATGGTCGCGATCATCCAGCCGGAGATGATGCCTTTGGCGAACATCTGGCCAGCGTCGTTTTCCATGATCTTGCGCCCGATCTCGAGGAAGGCCTGGTCAGTCCGGGTATCGAAGATCGGCAGGTGCAGCATCACATACGCCACCAGCAGGGTGCCGCACAGGTTGCCGACCAGCACCACTGTCCATAACCGCAACAGTCGCCCGGCGTTGCCCAACGTGGGCTTGCTCATTACCGGCAACACGGCCGTCAGGGTGTTTTCAGTAAACAATTGCTGGCGCGCAAGGATCACCGCCAGGAAGCCTGCGCAGTAACCAAAGCTGGCGATCACCTTGAACGCTTCACCATACGGCAGCCGCGAGTTCAGCAACCCCATCGCCATCAGCGACAACCCCATGGTCAACCCGGCTGCCAAGGCCGACCACCACAAGGCGGCGACGCTGCGCTCCAACTCCTGGTCGCCCTGGGTGCGAATGATTTCATGCAACACCGCCGCTCGAGGCGGCTGATTCTTATCGACGTCCTGCTGTTCTTCCTGCGACAGGTTGGGGGTTTTGCCTGATTCGTCGGTAGCCATGATTTTCCGGAGTCCAAAGGGTGCGTGTAGCTACGACACGCCGCCGCGATGGCTGTTCAGTGGCCAGGCAACTAAACCTGCAACCTCCAGGCCTTGGCCATCTCCACGGTGGTTGAACGGAAGGCCTTGTCCCAGGGTTTGTTACGCGCCTTGTAACTGTCAGCGAGGGTGTCGAGTACCCGCTTGAATGCGGCGGGGGTGGTGGCCCATGCCAGGTCCTGAGCCGCACGGTGCAACAGTTCAACATTGGATTTGGGCTGGCCGGGTCGAAACAGCGACGGGTAGATCACCTCCCGCGTAAAGTTTTCAGCTTTTATCGCAATATCACGCACGCTCATCTCAGCGACAGCACTGCCAATGACCTTGGATATCGGCAATGCACCGCCTGCGATCTGCCTCGCCGCCACTTGCAGCAACTGCTGAAAGTTGGGTTGATTGGCGACGTTGAGGCGTCGCGCCAACCAATCAATTTGCTCAGGACGCTGGGCCAGGGCATCGAGATTACGCAGGGACGATAAGATTCTCGGCGTGAGCACCAGCGCGCCCTTTGCCTGGTTAGCCTCGGCAATCGAGGCATCCAGTACTTGCAACGCCTGTTGCGCGGTTTTCCGAAACATCAGCACATCCGAGGCGGCCGGGTCTTTTTGCAGCGCTGGCTGCACGCTGGCAAGCATTGCATCATCCATGGCCAACACCGCATCACTCAGCGACTGGAACGAGTGCTGCTCCAGTGCCGTGGTGCGGCGCTCCAAATGCGCATCTACCACCTGGCGCGCCTTCGCTTGCAGATGTTGCTTCTGCTCATCCTGCATCGTGAAGTTGACCGTGCCCGTGAGCAGCCCTCGAAAATCGCCTTTTTCGGTCTTCAGGGGCAATGTCACGATCTGCTCGGCGAACGCCTCGAGCTTTTTGTCTTGGAAGGCTCCAGCAGCCGTATGCGCAACGCCTGTGATGCGATCTGTCACACTGCCGAGAAAACTGCCACTGCGCGCTCGCGTATCAGGTGCGTCGGACTCGAACTTGACGATCAGCGACTCAGACTTGGCCAGAGGGCTCTCGGGAAACACCCGATCCACCACCCCTGGAGCCGGGGTATTGAGCAGCAAGCCACCGTCCTTGAACGCGGTGCTTTCAGCTGAAGCCTGAAAACCGTGCCCTTGTTCCACCGGGCTTTTGAACACCACTGGCAACGAACCGGAAATATGCGCCGCCCGGGCGATGTCCATCTGCGGGGTCAGGCTGGCATTGAACACCACCAACTGTGGACGGCCAGCGAACATGCCGGTGCCGGTGATGTTGAGTAGCTTGATTGCGGGAATGTGTCGGTTCAACACCTCGAGATCGCCAAACGTAGGGCCACTACCGGCACTCAACCTGTCAGCAATGCGCATGACTTCGGCCGAGCGGGTTTCCCGAGGGGTTTGCGCAATATGCCCCAGAACCGACCGGCGCGACTCGTTGCGGACCAGTTCCTCAAGGGGAAATGCCTCACTCTGCAGGCGCGGCAGCAAGGTCATCAACAACTGAGAGGTACTGCCGACGGCGCCGGGCAAGCGCCCCACAAGCTTGCCCAATGTCGAACTGGCTTCCTGCATCCAGGCCGTCACCGCGTGTTTGCTGTTCAGCTGGCTGGGCAAATCTATACCATCCGACAACCGGTCGAACGCTTCAGCGCCGATGCCACTGGCAATCAAGGCCGCCGAAATCGCACCGGCGGATGAGCCGGAGATCGATTGGATACCTTGCAACTTCTGGGCATCTTCAAGTGCCCGCACCACCCCTGAGAAAGCAATGCCCTTGGCGCCACCCCCACTGAGTACCAAGCTGGTGACAGGGGGTGCCGATAAAAACACGTCTACCCGTCCCTGCTGACCACGCATGAGTGTCACATTGCGCTCGCCAACCCCCTCCACCAGCGGCGCCCCGACCGCTTGATGGGTCGTGGAATACGCCCTTTCAGTCAATGAGGGTTGGGTCTTGGCAATCGAGTTAAACACTTTCATCCGCGGGCTCTCTCTACAGGGTGTAGTCCTGAGTGATGAGAGCGCCCGGGAAAGATCCGCGCGGAATGATTTGGTAAAGCAAATCAGGCCGCTGCTGGTTTACTCGGGAAGGCTATCGTCCTTGAATTGGTCCTTCACATACCTGATCTCGGTGCGACCGTGGGGCGCCGGCAAACCGTCTTCACCCAGGTTGACGAAGACCATCTTCTCTACTGTGAGGATGCTTTTGCGGGTGATTTTGTTGCGCACTTCACAGGTCAGGGTGATGGAAGTGCGACCAAATTCGGTAGCCGTAATGCCCAGTTCGATGATGTCGCCCTGGCGCGAGGCGCTGACGAAGTTGATTTCGGAAATGTACTTGGTCACCACGCGCTGGTTGCCCAGTTGGACAATGGCATAGATCGCGGCTTCTTCGTCGATCCAGCGCAGCAGGCTGCCGCCGAACAGAGTGCCGTTGGGGTTGAGGTCTTCGGGTTTTACCCATTTGCGGGTGTGGAAGTTCATGGTCACTCCAAAGCGTCTTGCCGAATGATGGGCAACATCATGGCAGAGCCTGGGCCCAAGCTCTATGCGCCATTGCCTATCAACCCCATCAGCGATCTTCATATGGCCGACGGAAAGGCTTGGGAAGTCTGGCGCACACAGCTATAATCGGCGCCGTTTCAAAACGGTCATCTCTAGTTGATACCGTTCTCCCGCCACCTGTCCGAGGGGCGCTGCAGCAGGTTCAACCTGTCAGGCTCGGATGGGGCGTTGTCCGGCCTGGTTAGCCAGTTGGATACTAAACGCACAACGGCGCCCATTCGCACACTACGAATGGAGGCTCTTCATGAGCGCAGTAAACACGCCTGCAGATTTCAACGACTACAAAGTCGCCGACATGTCCCTCGCCGCCTGGGGCCGTCGCGAAACCTTTATCGCCGAATCCGAAATGCCTGCCCTGATGGGTCTGCGCCGCAAGTACGCGGCTGAGCAGCCGCTCAAAGGCGCGAAGATCCTCGGCTGCATCCACATGACCATCCAGACTGCCGTGCTGATCGAAACCCTGGTTGCCCTGGGTGCCGAAGTACGTTGGTCGTCTTGCAACATCTTCTCGACTCAAGACCAGGCCGCTGCCGCTATCGCTGCTGCCGGTATCGCCGTATTCGCCTGGAAAGGCGAGACCGAAGAAGAGTACGAGTGGTGCCTGGAGCAAACCATCCTCAAGGATGGCGCGCCTTGGGATGCCAACATGATCCTCGACGACGGCGGTGACCTGACCGAGCTGCTGCACAAGAAGTATCCGCAGATCCTGGACCGCGTCCACGGTGTGACCGAAGAAACCACCACTGGCGTACACCGTCTGCTGGACATGCTGGCCAAGGGCGAGCTGAAAATCCCGGCCATCAACGTCAACGACTCGGTGACCAAGAGCAAGAACGACAACAAGTACGGCTGCCGTCACAGCCTGAACGATGCCATCAAGCGCGGCACCGACCACCTGCTGTCGGGCAAGCAAGCCCTGGTGATCGGCTACGGTGACGTGGGCAAGGGTTCGTCCCAGTCCCTGCGTCAGGAAGGCATGATCGTTAAAGTCTCCGAAGTTGACCCGATCTGCGCCATGCAAGCGTGCATGGACGGTTTCGAAGTGGTTTCGCCGTTCATCAACGGCCAGAACGACGGCACCGAAGCGAGCATCGACAAGGCGCTGCTGGGCAAGATCGACCTGATCGTGACCACCACCGGCAACGTGAATGTTTGCGACGCAAACATGCTCAAAGCTCTGAAGAAGCGTGCTGTTGTCTGCAACATCGGCCACTTCGACAACGAAATCGACACCGCTTTCATGCGCAAGAACTGGGCATGGGAAGAAGTGAAGCCACAGGTACACAAGGTTCACCGTACCGGCGCAGGTGATTTCGACCCGCAGAACGATGACTACCTGATCCTGCTGGCTGAAGGCCGCCTGGTTAACCTGGGCAACGCCACTGGCCACCCAAGCCGCATCATGGACGGCTCGTTCGCCAACCAGGTACTGGCGCAGATCTTCCTGTTCGGCCAGAAATACGCCGACCTGTCGCCTGCCCAGAAGGCCGAGCGCCTGACCGTGGAAGTACTGCCGAAGAAACTCGACGAAGAAGTGGCCCTGGAAATGGTACGTGGCTTCGGCGGCGTAGTGACTCAACTGACCAAGACCCAGGCCGACTACATCGGCGTGACCGTTGAAGGTCCGTTCAAGCCGCACGCTTATCGTTACTAAGTAACCGGCTCTCTCCCTGTCGGAGCGGGCTTGTGTGGGAGCGGGCTTGCTCGCGAATACGGAGTGTCAGTCGAAGCAATCATGACTGACCCACCGCATTCGCGAGCAAGCCCGCTCCCACATTGACGGTGTAAGCCTTCCAGTTTTGAGTTTCCAAGGATACGACCATGTCCCAAGATCGTCGCTACAGCTTCGAGTTCTTCCCGACCAAGACCGATGCTGGGCATGAAAAACTGATGGCCACGGCCACCCAGTTGGCCAGCTACAACCCCGACTTCTTTTCCTGCACCTACGGCGCCGGCGGCTCGACCCGTGACCGCACGATCAACACCGTGTTGCAGCTGGAAAGCCAAGTCAAAGTTCCCGCCGCTCCGCACTTGTCGTGCGTGGGCGACAGCAAGGACGACCTGCGCGGCCTGCTGACGCAATATAAGGCCGCCGGCATCAAGCGCATCGTCGCCCTGCGCGGCGACCTGCCGTCCGGTATGGGTATGGCCAGCGGTGAGCTGCGCCACGCCAATGACCTGGTGAGCTTCATCCGTGAAGAAACCGGCGACCACTTCCATATCGAAGTGGCGGCGTACCCGGAGATGCACCCACAGGCACATAGTTTCGAAGACGATCTGCAGAATTTCGTGCGCAAGGCCAACGCCGGCGCCGACAGTGCGATCACCCAGTACTTCTTCAACGCCGACAGCTACTTCTACTTCGTCGAGCGTGTGCGGGCGATGGGCGTGAACATCCCGATCGTGCCGGGCATCATGCCGATCACCAACTACAGCAAGCTGGCGCGCTTCTCCGACGCCTGCGGTGCAGAGATCCCACGTTGGGTGCGCAAACAACTGGAAGCCTATGGCGACGACGTCAAGAGCATCCAGGCGTTTGGCGAGCAGGTCATCAGCACTATGTGTGAAGATTTGTTGCAAGGTGGCGCGCCAGGGTTGCACTTCTATACCCTGAACCAGGCTGAACCCAGCCTTGCCATCTGGAACAACCTCAAGCTGCCACGCTGAAGTTTGTCCGACTGTGCCAAGGCCTTCGTCTCTACGAGGGCCTTCGTCGTTTTACGTGCCCACGGAACCCAGCAGTCCATGAATACAGTGCCCACGACTTCCCGCCCACAACTGGTCTACCTGGTCTTCGGCTCCGAGACCTACCACCAGGAAGCGGTGTTCAGCATCGCCAGTGCGCTGGCCTTCCTGCGGGACACCCCGGACGCCGCCGTGGATATCCAGGTATTCAGCGACAACCCCGAGCCCTATCGCCTTTTACCCGTGCGCGTACGCCCGCTGGACGAAGCCACGCGCAAGCGCTGGAGCGAGCCCCACGGCTATCACTTCCGCACCAAGCATGTGGTGTTGCGCCAAGTGCTGGAAGAGTCCCCGGTGGCCATGCTGATCGACACCGACACCTTCTTCCATCATTCACCCATGGACCTGTTTGAGCGCGTGCAGCCTGGCACCCTGTTGTGCAACGCCTTCTACACCAAGTACGGCGATAACCACGAAAGTATCCTTTACACCGCCTTGCACCAGCGTCTGTTGGATATGGGTGTGGCCGACGATGACATGATGACCCTCAATTCCGGGGTCATGGGCCTGACGCAACAGGACGCGCACATCCTTGATCGCTCCATCGAGCTGATGGACGAACTGTTTCCCCATGCCCAAGGCGCCTACACCCTCGAAGAGTTCTGCCTGTCGATCGCGGCCTATCGCACGGTCAACGTGCGCGAATGCCCGGACCTGATCCATCATTACTGGAGTCGCAAGCAACTGTTCCGCGCCAAGGTCAAGGCCTGGATCGCCAAGCATGCGTCAGCCCCGACCAGCGCATTGGCACTGGCCGACACTCGCCAGGTCTCCTCACACCTGCCACGCCCTCCCCGCCTGCAACGCCTGCTGTACAAGCTGATCACGCTGGTATTGCCCAAACACCAGCAGCAGTTCATCCGCGAAATTCTCTATGGTTGCTACGAGCACGAGAACGAATTCGACCAAGCCTGTGGCCCGGTTTGGTGGGACAAAGCCCGACAGAACCTGGAAGAACGCCAGAAACGCCCGCTGGAAGCCCACCAGTTGGAACACTGGTTCGCCAACCCCGTGGTGCGCCTGATTCTCGGCGAACGCCGCGCGGCGATCTATGAGCATTTGATGACGTCGCCGACCCAATAGCCCCGCCTGCGGATGCGCGTGCCAGAGCTTCTCTTTAGGGCAGGAGCATCGTAACCTCAGGGCATGCCCGTCATTCTCAAGTTGTTGACCGCCGCCCTCTTTACTTGCCTGAGCCTGGCCGCTTATGGCGAGAAACTGCGTATTGTCACCGAGCCATGGGCGCCTTATGTGTACGACGACAAAGGCACCATGCGCGGCCTGGACTACGAAGCCACCGTCATCGTATTCCAGCGCCTGGGCATTGAGGTGCAATGGCAGTTCCTGCCCTGGAAGCGCTGCCTGGCCATGCTCGACCAAGGGAATGCCGACGGGGCGCTGGATATTTTCCACAGCCATGAGCGCGACGCCTTGCTGCTGTACCCCAGCGAACCGCTGTCGGAGGTGGAGTTCGTGCTGTTCTACGCCAATGAGCGCCCCCACCCCGTTCAAAGCCTCGAAGATCTGCGCGGCCTTACTGTCGGTACGTCGCCGGGGTATCTGTACGGCGCAGCATTCAGCGATTCCACCCTGTTCAACCGCGAGCCTGCCCCCAGTCATGAGGCCAACTTCGGCAAATTGATGCTCGGGCGCATCGACATGGTGATCACGGACCGCCGGGTGGGCCAGCATGTGATCAAGGCGCTGGGCCTGGAAGGCAAGGTCAGCCAGGCTCCCGTGGTGGTCAGCCGCCAGCAGCAGTTCCTCGCGGTGCGCCGTGGCGCGGGCATGGACCTGTTGGTACAGCGCTTTGCCGCCGAGCTCAAACGCTTCAAACAAGAACCAGCCTATAGCGTCTTGAGCGCCAAATATGGTGGAATCCAAGCGATTACGGGGTCTGGACACACCGTTGAGCAGCAGGAAAGCAGCGCGCCGTGATTGCTCTGTTATACTCCGGCCTTTCCGCCAGGCTCACGCCCGGCCGCTGAGGTCTTGAAAAAGGCACCCAACCCCGCTACAGCGCAGCTTTCAGCCCGCGCGAGCCGGTGGAGTGCCCGCCAGACGCAGCAGGACCGGACGGGATTTCGCTCCCCTAAGCGTCATTCACGCCCGGCAAGATTATCCCTTTGGGCCAAGCCCTAACTAAAACAGGATTACTCATGTCCTTTGCTTCCCTCGGTCTCTCCGAGGCTTTAGTCCGCGCCATCGAGGCAGCGGGCTATACCGAGCCTACTCCGGTGCAACAGCGGGCCATTCCCGCCGTGTTGCAAGGTCGCGACCTGATGGTTGCGGCTCAGACAGGTACTGGTAAAACCGGCGGCTTCGCCCTCCCGATTCTGGAGCGGTTGTTTCCCAATGGTCACCCGGACAAATCCCAGCGTCACGGCCCGCGCCAACCGCGCGTACTGGTCCTGACCCCCACCCGCGAACTCGCAGCCCAAGTGCACGACAGCTTCAAGCTGTATGCCCGCGATTTGAAGTTCGTCAGCGCCTGCATCTTCGGCGGCGTCGGCATGAACCCACAGGTTCAGGCCATGTCCCGCGGCGTGGACGTGCTGGTCGCGTGCCCGGGTCGTTTGCTCGACCTGTGCGGCCAAGGCAGCGTCGACCTGTCCCACGTGGAAATCCTCGTACTGGACGAAGCCGACCGGATGCTCGACATGGGCTTTGTCCATGACGTGAAAAAAGTCCTCGCCCGCCTGCCGGCCAAACGCCAGAACCTGCTGTTCTCGGCCACGTTCTCCCAGGACATCACTGCCCTGGCCGGCAAGCTGCTGCACAACCCGGAACGCATCGAAGTCACGCCGCCGAACACCACGGTCGAGCGCATCGAGCAACGCGTCTTCCGCCTGCCAGCCAGCCACAAGCGTGCGCTGCTGGCCCACCTGATCACCGCCGGTGCGTGGGAACAGGTGTTGGTCTTCACCCGTACCAAGCACGGCGCCAACCGCCTGGCCGAGTACCTGGACAAGCACGGCCTCACCGCCGTCGCCATCCACGGCAACAAGAGCCAGAACGCGCGCACCAAGGCCCTGGCTGACTTCAAGGCCGGCTCTGTGCGCATCTTGGTTGCCACCGATATCGCCGCCCGCGGCCTGGATATCGACCAACTGCCGCACGTGGTCAACTTCGAGCTGCCGAACGTCGATGAAGATTACGTGCACCGTATCGGCCGCACCGGCCGTGCCGGTCGTTCGGGTGAAGCCATCTCCCTGGTTGCGCCGGACGAAGAAAAACTGCTGAAAAGCATCGAGCGCATGACCAAGCAGAAAATCGCCGACGGCGACCTGATGGGCTTCGATGCCAGCGCCGTTGAGGCTGAGAAGCCTGAAGCGCGCGAACGTCCGGACGTGCGCAACCCGCGCAACCCACGCGGTCCGAAGGGCGATGGCCCGAACGGCGGCGGTGGTGGCGGCGGTCGTCGCGACAAAGGCAAAGACAAAGGCAAGGAAAAATCCGCCTCCAGCGGCCGTGGCGAACGCCCAGCCCGTGAGCAGAAACCCCGTGAAGGCACCCCGGCCCGCGAACAGCGCCAGCCGAGCCAGCCACCTCGCGCTGCTGCCGACCGCGCTCCGGACGAGTTCCTCGACGACGATGTGGATAACTTCGGTAACCGCGTTGACTACGTGCCACAGGCCAAACCGGCCCAAGGCCGTGGCCGTCGTCCAGGTGCCCCGGCACAGGGTGCAGGCGCAGGCGCTCCACGTGGCGGCCAGCCACAAGGCGGTCGCCAGAACGGCCCGCGCAACAGCAGCGGCGGCACCACCGGTACGCCGCCTGCCAAGCGCAACGGCCCGCGTAACGGTGCACCCCGTGACGGCCAGGCTCGCCGCGAAGACTCGCGCAGCAACAACCGCCGCCCAGCCCGTGACGACCAGCCTCGCTCCTCCGAACCGGCCGTGCAGAACCCACGCGGTGGCCCGGCGCCAAAGATCATCCACAAGGAGTCGAAGGCTGACCGCTTCCCGACACCCGAGCAGTTGGATCAACTGCCAGGCCGCCCTCGTGGTGAAAAACCAGCGTTGCTGACGCGCAACCGCTAGTTTCAAAACGCCAAAAAAAATGCCTCGCATCGAAAGATGCGGGGCATTTTTTTAGCGCTTTGAAACTGTAGGAGCCGGCTTGCCGGCGATAGCGGTCATTGGGTCACTGCAAACCTCAAGGGCCTCATCGCCGGCAAGCCGGCTCCTACGTACGAAGCATTACTTCGTCTTCACACCTTCCAGCGAGATGTCCAGATCCACGGTCTGCGAGGACGGGCCTGGGCCTTTGATGCCGAAGTCGTTCAGGTTGACAGTAGTCTTGGCGTTGAAGCCGGCGCGCTCGCCGCCCCACGGGTCTTTGCCCTCACCGTTGAAGGTGGCCTTGAAGGTCACCGGCTTGGTCACGCCGTGGAAGGTCAGGTCGCCGGTCACGTCAGCGGTTTTGTCGCCGGTGGACTTGACTGCGGTGGAGACGAACTTGGCATCAGCGAACTTGGCAACGTCCAGGAAGTCTTTGCTGGCGATGTGCTTGTCACGCTCGGCGTGGTTGGACCACAGGCTGGCGGTTTTCACGTCGACCGCGATTTTGCTGGCCTCAGGCTTGGCGGCATCCCAGCTGAAGGTGCCATCCCAATCCTTGAAGGTGCCGTGGATGAAGCTGTAGCCCAGGTGGCTGATTTTCCAGTCGATGAAGGCGTGCTGGCCTTCTTTATCGATCTTGTAGTCAGCAGCCATCACCTGACCTGCAGACAGCAGGGCAGTACCGATTGCCAGCGCAGCGAGTGTCTTTTTCAACATGCTTTCTATTCCTTGTGAGTCGAGGTTGAACATCAGGCTTTGCGCCCCAGCATACGAACCAGGGTCGCATCACGATCGATAAAGTGGTGTTTCAACGCAGCCACGCCGTGCAAGCCGGCGAAGACCACCAACACCCAAGCGAGGTACAGATGCACCAGGCCGGCGTTATCTGCCTGGTCCGGTAGTCCGGAAACCACAGCAGGAATCTCAAACAGGCCAAACACCGGGATACCGACACCGTCTGCGGTGGAAATCAGGTAACCGGCGATCATCACGGCAAACAACCCGAGATAAAGGAACCCGTGGCCGAAGGCAGCGCCGATACGGGTCATGCGGCTGTAGCTGGCCAGCGGTGGCGGCGGCGGGCTCACCAGGCGCCAGACAATACGCACCAGCATGATGGCGAACAGCGTGATGCCAATGCTCTTGTGCAAGTCCGGCGCGTCTTTGCGCCAGGCGCTGTAATAGTCAAGACCGACCATCCACAGGCCCAGGGCGAACAAGCCAAACACCACCAGGGCCACGCCCCAGTGCAAAACCATGCTGACCCAACCATAGCGGGCCGGTGAATTGCGTAACTGCATGTACTTAATCCCGTAGTAGTGCGCCCAAGACTAGCGATTTACCTATCGAATTAAAGCGGAAAATTTCGCTTTGAAATATCGAGAAATACGATCTTGAGGGTATGAAGCGTAAATTAACATCGGATTAAGGACTATCCAGAAGAAACGTGACAGACCGTCCTGCCTTTACCGTCAATTCATAGGTAATGGCTTGTGACACAGCCATGCATTGCATAGGCTTGCGCGATTGTTTTACCTGCGCCCGCCGCAGGACCGCTTCGAGGAGATCACCGATGGGCTTGAACAACCAGTGGATGCAACGCGACCTTGCGGTGCTGTGGCATCCCTGCACCCAGATGAAAGACCACCAGCAACTGCCGCTGATCCCGATCAAACGCGGTGAAGGCGTGTGGCTGGAAGACTTCGAAGGCAAGCGCTACCTCGATGCCGTCAGTTCCTGGTGGGTCAACGTGTTTGGCCACGCCAACCCGCGCATCAACCAACGCATCAAGGACCAGGTCGACCAACTGGAACATGTGATCCTCGCCGGTTTCAGCCACCAGCCGGTGATCGAGCTGTCCGAGCGCCTGGTGCAAATGACGCCTGAAGGCCTGACCCGCTGCTTCTATGCCGACAACGGCTCGTCCTGCATCGAAGTCGCGTTGAAGATGAGCTTCCACTATTGGCTCAACCGCGGCCTGCCGAATAAAAAGCGCTTCGTCACCCTGACCAACAGCTACCACGGCGAAACCATCGCCGCGATGTCGGTGGGCGACGTGCCGCTGTTCACCGAGACCTACAAGGCGCTGCTGCTCGACACGATCAAAGTGCCAAGCCCCGATTGCTACCTGCGCCCCGAAGGCGTGAGCTGGGAAGACCACTCGCGCACGATGGCCCAGGTGATGGAACAGACCCTCGCCGAGCACCACGACACCGTCGCCGCCGTGATCATCGAACCGCTGATCCAGGGTGCCGGCGGCATGCGCATGTATCACCCGGTGTATCTCAAATTGCTGCGCGAAGCCTGCGATCGCTACGGCGTGCACTTGATACACGACGAAATCGCCGTAGGCTTCGGTCGCACCGGCAGCATGTTCGCCTGTGAGCAGGCCGGCATCCGCCCGGACTTCCTGTGCCTGTCCAAGGCCCTCACCGGCGGTTACCTGCCGTTGGCCGCCGTAGTCACCACCGATGACGTGTACGACGCGTTCTACGACGACTACCCGACCCTGCGCGCCTTCCTGCACTCCCACAGCTACACCGGCAACCCGCTGGCGTGTGCGGCAGCATTGGCGACCCTGGATATCTTCGAAGAAGACAACGTCATCGAGAACAACAAGGCCCTGGCCCAGCGCATGGCCACCGCCACCGCGCACCTGGTGGACCATCCGCACGTGTCGGAAGTGCGCCAGACCGGCATGGTGCTGGCTATCGAAATGGTGCAGGACAAGGCCACCAAGACCGCCTACCCCTGGCAGGAACGCCGTGGCCTGAAGGTGTTCAAGCACGCCTTGGAACGCGGCGCACTGTTGCGGCCTCTGGGCAGCGTCGTGTACTTCTTGCCGCCCTATGTGATTACGCCGGAGCAGATCGACTTCCTCGCCGAAGTAGCCAGCGAAGGCATCGATATCGCCACCAATAGCAAAGTCAGCGTCGCCGTTCCAGACAATTTCCACCCCGATTTCCGCGACCCAGGCTAGCCCCCTTTGTGGGAGCCGGCTTGCCGGCGATGAGGCCTTTACGCCTTGCAGCGAGCTTACAGCCGCCATCGCCGGCAAGCAGGCTCCTACAGGAATTTGTCATCGCTCCCATTTTCCAGAGAACAGAAATGAGACTGTCCCGTTTTTTCACCGACACCCCGCTGAGCATTGGCGATCACGAACTGCCGGAAGCCCAGGCGCACTACATCAGTCGTGTACTGCGCATGGGCGAAGGTGACGCCGTGCAATTGTTCGACGGCTCCGGCCAGGAGTTCCGGGGCAGCTTGCTGGAGGTCGGCAAGAAACGCGTTAGCGTGCAACTCACTGAAAGCTTCGCTGGCCAGACCGAGTCGCCGCTGCATATCCACCTCGGCCAAGGCCTGTCCCGTGGCGAGCGCATGGATTGGGCGATTCAGAAAGCCACCGAACTGGGCGTCAACGCCATCACGCCGATTTTCAGCGAGCGCTGCGAAGTGCGCCTCAAGGACGAACGCGCCGACAAACGCCTGCTGCACTGGCGCCAGGTGGCGATCAGCGCCTGCGAGCAATGCGGGCGCTCCACGGTGCCGGTGATTCACCCACCGCTGCTGCTGGCGGACTGGTTGAAACAGACCGAAGCGGACTTGAAGCTGGTGCTGCACCCGGTGGCCGAGCCGATGGTCAGTCACGCCAAGCCTTCCAGCCTGGCCTTTCTGATCGGCCCTGAAGGTGGGCTGACCGATAATGAAGTCGACAGCGCCCAAGCCGCCGGCTACCACGCCGCCCGCCTCGGCCCGCGGGTGTTGCGTACCGAGACGGCGCCGGTGGTGGCGTTGGCAGTCGCCCAACAGTTGTGGGGCGACTTCTAGGGTTTATTCCACCGGGTCACTGACCGGCTTGGCAATGATCGCCTTCAACTCGCTGGTCATCGGGAATTCCAGGTTCAGGCCCTTGGGCGGAATCGGCTGTTCAAACCAGCGCTGGTAAATCCCGTTGATCTCGCCACTGCGGTACAGGTCGGCGAGTGTTTCATTGACCACCGCCAGAAACTGCGGGTCGTCCTTGCGCACCATGCAACTGTAGATTTCCCGCGATTGCTCCTCGCCCACCACGACCCAGTTGTGTGGGTCCTTGGCCTTGGCGCGCTCGCCGTAGAGCAACGCGTCGTCCATGTAGAACGCCACAGCGCGGCCGGTTTCGAGCATCTTGAACGCTTCGCCGTGGTCCTTGGCGCTGATCACGAACATGTTGGTCTTGTGCTCGGCGTTGTAACTCTTGAGGAAGCGCTCGTTGGTGGTGCCCGCGGTGGTCACCACGTTCTTGCCTGCCAGGTCGGGAAAGCCTTTGATGCCGCTGTCCTTGGCCGTGAGCAATTGCCCCTTCACGTAGATAAACCCGTAGGAAAACGCCACCTGCTTCTGCCGCTCGGCGGTCACGCCGGTGGAGCCGCATTCCAGGTCGACGGTGCCATTTTGCACCAAGGGGATACGGGTCTGGGACGTCACCAGGTTGTACTTCACATTGAGCTTGGCCACCCCGGTTTTCTGCTGGATGCGCTCGACGATCTTGTTCGCCAGCTCCACCGAATAGCCCATGGGCTTGCCACTGTGATCCCCCACGTAGGAAAACGGCACCGACGCATCGCGATAGCCCAAGGTTATGGACTTGGCGCTGGCGATCTTGCCCAGCGTGCCGTCCAGCGGCACTTGATTCGCATGGGCCTGCGCGCCCAGCAAAAGCCCCAGGGTGCAGCCGGTCAACAGGATCTTTTTCATTGTTATTCTCCGTTGGTCTTTGAAGTTATTGACGTACTGCGATCACACTGATTTCCACCAGCACACTCGGTCGCGCCAGTTCTGCTTGCAAGGTGGTGCGCGTCGGCGCCATGCCGGGCGACAGCCAGGCTGACCACTCGTCGTTCATCGGCGCAAAACCTGCACCGATGTCTTTCAGGTAAATCGTCGCGTTGAGCAGGTGATCCTTGTCGCTGCCCGCCTGGGCCAACAGCGCATCGATCTTGGCCAGCACTTCGCGGGTCTGCGTGGCCACATCCTGGCCATCGCCGGGCACTTGGCCCGAGAGAAACACCAGGTCCTTGAAAATGGCCGCGCCACTCAGGCGTTCATTGCTGCTGATTCGGGTGATGGTCATCGGTGCATCCTCATGCAGCGCGGGGCGCAAGGCCCTGCATATCAATGGAAGGGGCGCGCTGGCTGATCAGCTCGGCCAGCAGTTGGCCGCTACCGCAGGCCAGGGTAAAACCGAGAGCGCCGTGGCCAAGGTTCAGCCACAGGTTGCGGCAAGTGCTGGCGCCAATCAGCGGTACGCCAGTCGGGGTGGCCGGGCGCATACCGGCCCACTCCACCGCATGGGTGTAATCGCCCGCCAGTGGAAAGGTCTCCAGAGCCTGACGTTTCATCAACGCAAGGCGCTTGGGTTCAAGGCGGGCGTCGAAGCCGACGATATCCACCATGGCCGCGACCCGCAGTTGCTCACCAATACGCGCGTAGACGATCTTGCGGTCGTAATCGGTGATGCTCACATTCGGCGCCTGATGTTGCATGCCAATCGGCACGCTGAGGCTGTAGCCCTTGAGCGGGTACAGCGGCAACGGCACCCCCAACTCGGCGCTGCGATACCCGGCCGCCAGCACCAGATGCTCGACCGGCATGACCTCATCGCCCAACTCGATGGCCTGCACCACTCCGCCAGCCTGACGAATGCCGGTGACCTTGCGACCCAGCAAAAAGCGGCATCGTCCCGACGCTTCCAATCGCGCCGCCAACTGCTGGCAGAACGCATGACAATCACCGACCTCCTCATTGGGCGTGTAGATCCCGCCGACAAAACCACCGCCCGCCAGCGCGGGTTCCAGGCGTGCGCAATCGGCGCCCGAAAGCACTTGCTGTTGCAGGATATCGGCGACCTTGCTGCGCGCCAGTTCAAAAGAGCCGGCATTGCGAAAGGTCACCAGCTTGCCGTTGCGCCGCCAATCGAAGCCATCCAGGTGATCTTCGTCACGCCACTGTTGCAAGGTGTCCTGGCTCAGGGATGCCAGGCGCAGCAGGTGAGCGGCATTGCGTTTGTTCACCGAGCCACGGCAGGCACCGAGAAACGCCGCCATCCAGCGCCACTGTTGCGGGTCGAGACGCGGGCGCAGCTTCAAGGGAGAGTCTCCTCGCAACAACCAACCAATGGCTTGCAGCGGCACACCGGCATCGGCCAGTGGCGCGACGTAGCGATAAGACAGCTGCCCACCGTTGGCAAAGCTGGTCTCGCTGCCCAGGGTCTGGCGCGCATCGATCACCGTCACCTCATGACCTGCACGCACCAACGCATAGGCGCTGGCCAGACCAATCACTCCCCCCCCGATGATGCACACCATTGCCGCCACCCGCCGTTGAATCAAGAGGCCCCAAGCCTAGAGGCAGGTGACAGGCCGCCGACAATGAATAAAGATGGCTCACCTATAAACAAAGGTTATGGACTTGCCATGCGCTTGCGTCATATCGAAATCTTCCAGGCCATCCGCCAAACCGGCTCCGTCAGCGCCGCCGCGCAGTTGCTGCACGTGTCGCAACCGGCAGTGACCAAGGTGTTGCAACACGCCGAATTGCAGCTGGGCTTCCCCCTGTTCCTGCGGGTACGCGGCAAATTGCAGCCCACCCCGGAAGCCCTGGCGCTGGAAAGCGAAGTGGAGAAAGTCACCGAAAGCCTGCAAGGGGTGCGGCGCCTGGCCAAGAGTCTGCGCCGTGCGCCAGGCCAGAGCGTACGCATTGGCGCGATCCCGGCGCTGGCCCTCTCGTTGCTGCCACCGGCGATTCTGGAATGGAAGCGCGACTATCCGGAGATGGCCTGCGAGCTGTCCAGCGACCACAGCCGCGAGTTGGTGCAAAAGCTGCTGATGCGTGAAATCGACCTGGCGCTGACGCTCAACTTCTCCGGGCATCCGGGTTTGACCACGCAGGTGCTGGCCAACGGTGTGCTGGTGGCGCTGGCATCCAAAGGCTATTGGTCCGACGCCGAGCTGAGCCAGCCGCTACCCCTGGCGGACCTGGCAGGCACCGCATTGATTGGTCTTTCCAGCGCCGATCCGCTGGCGGCGAAACTCGACAGCTACCTGGAAAACGTCGACCCACCGCCGCGGGTGACAATCTCCGTACAAACCTACTCCCTGGCCCGCGCCATGGTGGAGTCCGGCGCCGGCCTGACGGTGATCGACCCCTTTACTGCCCTCGGTGCCTCGACAGCCACCACGTGCATCCGCACACTCACGCCGCCGCTGCCGATTACCCTATACGCCCTCACCCGCGCAGATGAACCACCGCCGCACATGCTGGCCAATCTGCTGCAGATTTTTGGCCACCGAGCCCGTGAGCTTCTGGAGCGTTTATAGGACGTAATGCATGATCGCCACGAAGTGCAGCAAACTCCCACCGATCACAAACAAATGCCAGATCCCATGGGAATGCCGCAGACGGTCCTCCAGGGCAAAGAAGATGATGCCAACGGTGTACAACACCCCGCCCGAGGCCAACCAGATAAACCCCGCCGTGCCCAAGGCGGCGAGTAGCGGCTTGACCGCCACCAGCACGATCCAGCCCATCACCGCGTAAATCACGATCGACAGGATGCGCGCCTCGGAGCGCGGCTTGATCTCCTGCAGGATGCCAATCACCGCCAGCCCCCACACGATGCCAAACAGCGTCCAGCCCCACGGCCCTCTCAAGGTCACCAGGCAGAAAGGCGTGTAACTGCCGGCGATCAGCAGGTAGATCGAAAAGTGATCAACCTTTTGCATGATCTCTTTTCGACGCCCACGCACGCTGTGGTACACCGTGGACGCGCTGTACAGCACCATCAGCGTAAAGCCGTAAATCGCCACGCTGACGATCTTCCAGGGGCTGCCGTCCAGGCTTGCCACTACCAACATCCATACGGCGCCAATACACGCCGCGACTGCACCGAGCAAATGGCTCCAAGCGTTGAATCGTTCCCCGTGGTACATGTGCCGCTGACCTCCTGTAACCGTTAAGGGCTGATGGGCAAGCGTCCAGCCTTGCGCATAAGAGTGCAAGTGGCGTGTGACGTTCCGGGGACGGCGCGCGGTTTTGCGGGCACAATCGAGGGTATTCGAACAAGAGCCACGGCCATGCTGATCGACGAAGAATTCACCCTCAAAAAGCTCGAGATCTTCCTGGCGTTCATGCGCACCGGCAACCTGGCCCGCGCTGCCGCCGAGCTGCAAACCAGCAACGTCAGCGTGCACCGCGCCATCCATTCCCTGGAAAATGCCCTGCGCTGCCCGCTGTTCAAGCACGAAGGGCGCAACCTCACGCCGCTGGAAAGCGCCTACGTCTTGGAAGAACGCGCACAGAAGCTGGTGGCCGATGTGGTCGACAGCGTACGCCTCACCCGCGAAGCGGCCGGCTTCTCGGCCGAACGCTTCAAGCTCGGCTCACTGTACTCGCTGACGGTGAAGACCGTGCCGCAGCTGATCATGGGCCTGAAGATCCGCCGCAGCGAACTCAATATCGACCTGATCCTGGGCTCCAACTTCGACCTGCTCTACAAGCTCAAGAACATGGAAGTGGACGCGATCCTCATCTCCCTCGACGAGCACGCCAACGACCCGGACTGCGAACAGATTGCCTTGTTCTCCGACGACATCTTCCTCGCCACCCCGGCGGATTCACCGTTCGACCGCGATCAACAGATCGACCTGGCGGATGTGCGCGACGCAACCTTCATCACCCTCACCCAAGGCTTCGCCACACACCAGGATGGCAATCGCGTGTTCAAGCAGGCGGGGTTCGAGCCGAAGGTGGCGATGCAGGTCAATGACATCTTCACGCTGTTGAGCATGGTCAGTTCAGGCGTGGGTTATGCGCTGTTGCCGGGCAGGATCGCGGCGGTGTATGAAAACCGTGTGAAGTTGATACCGCTGCAACCCCTGTACCGGTTGCAGCAGCATATTGGCGTGGTGTTCCTGAAGGCCAAGGAGCGTGATCCGAACTTGCTGGCGTTGTTGGCGGAGTGTCGGATGTATGCCAATCGGCAGGGTTAGAGCATTTTCGATAACGCTACTTAGCAGACCTGACACAGGTGCGTCGACACGGGTTAGACCCTGAAGGCTCCCCACAAATCTACTCCAAGCTCTTCGTCTGATAATGCACCTCATCGCGCAGGGCTTTCTCCAATATTTCCAAGCATTCTCGACCACCAAAATCTGTGCAACTACGCCAATAGTCCAAGCCTAGCCGCCACAATGAAAGTACCCGTTTCGCCTTGAACCTGTTGATTTGATAGCGCGGCTCCAAGTCACTCTCCCAAGCCTAGAACCTGGTTAAAAAGATGAGATTTGGCTAGCGCAGCAATTAACAAGCACACATCTATGCGCTTTTGTGCATTTGCTTCGATGCAGACTAAAACCCAACTTCAAGTGCTCACTTTTCACATTTCGGAAGCCTTCTATGATCTGCACGAGCAGCTTATAAAGCTCGACTTTTTTGCTGGACTCCACTCACTTTGTGTCAGATTGCTTGCCAGCAAACACAGCTCTCGCTCACATCTGGCGGATTACCGCCTGAGTTTGCTTTTAGCAATTGATCCCGTGACTCGTTGAGGTTTACGGCCCTTGGCAGAGTGTCGTACGCAGTACAAATCGATGGTGCGGGGATAGGCCTGACTTGGCATGAAGCGCCCGAATACAGTCAGTGTGAGACGACGGCCATGCAGTAACGATCTGACACAACTCATCAGCATCGTCAGACGACGAGAATGGATCGAGGGCGGCGTTTGAGCGAGCGCTCTGTATAAAAATCGGATGATCTGCACGATTCGGAATCTTAGTTGTGTGTGGTGAAAACCAGGGTACCGATGCATACAAACCTCTTCAACATCCACAACCTATTCACTTAATGCAATAAAAATCAACCACTCAGGATCAGGACGGAGCTGACAACAACTGCGTTTGAGATGCAGCTAGTCAACCCGTAACCGCACAATTAAAGAAAGGGACCATAAATCAAGGAAACAGTTCTGTCTTTCGACCAATTGAGGTTTTTGAATTTCAAGTAAAAAAGCATCAAATATCTGCAGACCCTTTAGCCTCCCTAATGCTTTAAAGTTGCCGACCAATGAAAACACCTGGCGCTCTGGAGTTTTCATTGGCAGCACACAATATTGACAACATAACACCAAAAATCATTTAAACATGCAACCAATGATTTTATTTATTCTTGCAAACTCCCGAAACCAAAAAATCTCCATCTAACTATGAGTAAACAAGCTCTACTCTTGTATCATCTGACTTTGTGAATGATATGGTGTCATACTCCCCCGTGCGCTTATTAGTAATTATTCCATACAAATAATTATAGCTAAAGTCATCACTTCGAAGGTCACACCTTTCTTCACCAAAGTCGAATGTTATCGCTGAAGCAGTGTTGCCCTCATCACCTGTTGTTCTCAACCTAGTGTACCCAGAAGTACCACCAAGATTCGAACCCAAAAACTTGTTTTTCCCCCACCTACCTGTAAACGATCCCCTATCATAATCCGCAAAAGTTATATAAACCGTATAATAGGACTTCCCCTTATCTGTAACATTACTAAACCAGTTTGCTTGAAGTGCCGGATTTTCCTTGCTCATGATTTGTGCCCCCAGTAGATATCAATTTGGAAACTCAAAAAAGAAAAATAGCTTGAATTTCTTTTTTTGTTCCACGTAAACACTACATCGCAACTACCGATCGGCAACCTGTTAGAACTCACAGTTTTTTATATATTTTCGCGATATAAGTTATAGAAAAAGAATCTCAAAAGCGTATTGATCGCTCTCACTCTGCGTCACGGTTTCAAGAGCGGACGCAGAACGTCTAGGGCTTCATTCCCACGTAGAGCGTTCATCGTTCGACACAAGTCTCGATGAGCCTGGGAAATGGGGCTCAAACCGCAGCCGCAGGCTGAACATAGATCCCTGTCGAAGTAGGTTCAAACGCCCTATTTCTGGGGCTGTACTGGCCCTTCGTGAACAAGCTCGCTCCCACCGCCTTCGGCCAGAATCAAAGCGAACTTTTGTATAACGTTGAGCGCAGAGCCTGGGAACGATCATTGGGTTAGCCAACCAACCCGCGCACGATGAAATAGAGCAACGAAGGCCCGAGCAAGCAACCCAACCCGGTGTGGAACGTCGCCGTCAACGCGCCATACGGCACCAACCGCCGATCTGTCGCCGCCAAGCCAGCGGTCACGCCGCTCACCGTGCCGGCCAACCCACCAAACACCATCGCCGAACGCGGGTTATCCAAGCCCATCCAGCGCGCCGCCACAGGCGTACCCACCATCACCAGAATCGCCTTGATCAACCCGGTGGCAATCGACAGCGCCATCACATCCGACGTCGCGCCAATCGCCGCACCGGTCACCGGGCCGACGATATAGGTCACGGCACCCGCGCCAATGGTGGTCATGCTGATCGCATCGCGATAACCAAAGGCCCAGGCCATGCTCGCACCGACGATAAACGGCAGGATCGTGCCCAACAGCAGCGCAATCACACCGATCATCCCGGCCTTGCGCGCCTCGGTGGCTTGCACTTCGAACGCGGTGGCGACGATGGCGAAGTCGCGCAGCATCGCGCCGCCCATCAGGCCGATGCCGGAGAACAGCGCCAGGTCCGCCAGGCCTTTCTGGCCGCCGGTGATCGTGCCGCCGACCCAGGCCAATACCAGGCCGATGACAATGGCAATCGCCGAGCCATGAATACGCCCGAAGGTCAGGCGCTTGGACAGCACCACCGAAATCCACATGACCACGCCAACGAAGGCAAACGCGGTAATCAGGCCGTTGTGTTCCAAACCTTTTTCAATGAGATCCCACATATCAGCGACCTCCTACTGGCGCGATCAGCGGCTCTTCATCGGGCAAGGGTTCGCCCTTGTGGGTACGGCTGATCAGCGCGATGGTGCAACCACACACCACCACAGAACCAATCGCCGCGAGTACCGCCACCGGCCCACCGTGCAGGGCGGTGACCACGTTTTGTTGCGCAGCCATCGCCACCACCACGGGGATGTACATCGCGCCCCAGAAGCCCACGCCCATTTCGCAGTCCTTGGTCATGCCGCCGCGCTTTTGCATCCACAGGCGGGCGCAGATCAGCAGGATCATCGCGATCCCCACCCCGCCCACGTTGGATTTGACGCCCAGCAACACGCCAAGCATGTCGCCCATGATCACGCCTGCAAGCGTGCAGATCGCCAGCAGTGCCACACCGTAGATAATCATTGTTGTTGTCCTCAAAGTGCTCGATCGAAATTGTTGTTGTTGTGCTTCGAAAGCCTTGGGTGCTGCTTTATCGGTGGCGGCGTTCCTCCTCTTGCAGCAGGGCCTGCAAAGTGTCCAGGCGTGCGCCTTCGCAGGCGATCACCGTGCCCTGTTCAAACACCCGGCGCGACAGGCCGGTGAGCACCGCGCCCGGAGGCAGTTCGATTTGCAGGCGCACGCCGCGCTCGTAGGCGCTTTGCACGGTGCCGCGCCAGTCGACGATGCGACACATGTTGAAGGCCAGGTCGTCGCGCAATTGTTCGGGGTTGTGGATCGGCCGCGCACGGGTGCTGCTCAGGTAGGTGATGCGCGGTGCCTTGAGCGACACGAAGGCTTGTGCCAAAGCCTGGGCTGGCTGCTCCAGCAACGCGCAGTGAGACGGCACGCTGACAGCCAGTCGCTTGGCGATGCCGTTGCCTTTGATGCGACTGGCGACAAGCTTCATGGCCTGGTCGCTGCCAGCGATCACCGTCTGGTTGTCGGCGTTGATATTGGCCAGGTACACCGGGGTTTCGGGGCTGTGGATTTCGGCCAGCAGGTTTTCGACGGTGGATAACTCCGGGCCGATGATCGCGGTCATGCCGTAGCCCTGTGGATAAGCGTTTTGCATCAGCTCGCCGCGCAGGCTGACCAGTTTGAGGGCGTCGGCGAAATCCAGCGCACCGGCAATCACTGCTGCCGGGTAAGCACCGATGGACAGTCCTGCGACGTAATCCGGCGTGTGCTGCAGCAAGCGGGCGTGGGCCACGCCGGCGATCAGCAGGCAAAGCTGCACGGCGCGGGTACTCGCCAGGGCGTGCGCCGAATCCAATGCACGAACGTCTTCACCCAAGGCTTCGCTGGCGTGTTCCAACACATCGGCCGGCAACGCCTGGAGCATGCCGGGGCGTTGGGCGCCCTGGCCGGGGAAGACAAGAAGGCTGCTCATGCTAAGGCCTGCCAAGGGTCGGGGACGAGGTGCGCACCGCTGACCGTTTTCAACAGCACCCGCCGCGATGGACCGGCCCATTCGCGCAGGGCGATAGCGCCGAAAGGTGTTTGCAGTTGCATATCCACAGCGCACGCGGCTTTGTCCAAGGCTGCCAGCAAGTCGCGTGCATCGTTGCGATCCAGCGGCTCGGGCGTGCGCAGAATCAGGTCCAGATCGCTCTGGGCATGCAGCGCTTCAATGCCCGTGGCCAGCTCAAAACCCGCGCTGCCGGTGATGCCCCAATTCAAGGGCGCCAGCACCGGCCGCAGTTGTTCCAGTGCCTGCAAGGCCGGTAAGTCGCGTGTCGAGGCAACATCACGCAGCGCTTCCGGCGTTACTCGCCGCTGCACCGCGGCAATCGGTATTTCGGCGGCAAACCGCTGCTCGCGCAAACGCCCGCGCACGCCTACCGCGACCCAGCCCGGCGTGACGGTGGCGCGACGCACCACCACTGTGCCTACTGCCTCCACCGCCCACGCAGGAGCGTCAGCAGGCAGATGCGCCGGGGTCATGCCCCAGAGCAAGTCGTGGGCGTTCACCATTGCTCTCGCAGCAGTTGGCGCACGTGGCTGGAGGCGGCGCGATTGGTCGCACCCAGGCGGCCGCTCAAGTCGGTGCTGCCAATATCCTTGATCGCACTCACCAGGCAATCGCTGACCCGCGCCACATCCTCCGGCGTGGGCTGTTCAATCTGGCTGACCGACAAGGTTTCCCACAGCAACCCCAGGCTGGCGTAACTGTCGATGTCGTAGGCCATGGGCGGCACGCTGGCGGCCAGGGCTTCCAACTCTTCAACGCTGCGCAGCGTCACGCGCGCGGCCGAGGCCTTGCCCATGGCGTGCACCATCACACCGGGATCGCGCAGGGCAATCAGGCGATTGGCTTGATACCCATGGGCGAGAAACGCCCCGGACATCGCCTTGCCCACCAGCAGCGCAATCACCGGGTGCCCCGCCAGACGCGCACGGGCATAGCTGTCGGCGGCGGCGGCCAGGGCTTGGTGAATGCCGAGGGCTTCTTCGCGACGGCCATAGGCTTGGCTCGGTACATCGACGATGGCGATGATCGGGCGTTTATCGCCACGGGCGATGGCTTCATCGACGGCCTTCGCCAGCCCCCAGCCTTCCAGCAGGCCGACTTCGCCGTTGCGTGCGCGGGGGAAGCGGTTTTGCGCGTCGGTGACCACAGCGATATAGCGCACAGGCTGCTCACCCAGCACACCATCGGCGACTTTCAGCGAGTTGGGCAAACCCTCAACGGCTGTCGCTCCGGCGCTCAATGCGTTGAACCACTGCAAACCTCTCATGAGCGATCTCCTTGAAACAGCGCGCGTACCGTCGCCGGGTCGATTTGCGGCGTTGCGTCCAGTTCGGCCAAGCGCGCCAGGTAATAGTCGGCCTGACGACTGCGTTGTTGGGTGGGCAGGCCTTGTTGTCGTAATGCGCTGACGGTCTGTTGAATCTCGGCCACATCGTCAGCGACATAGCGATCGGCCAGGCCGCTGTTGAAGCGTTGCTCACCGCCGGTCAGGCTCCAGATGAAAGGCCGATCGCGGGAGTCGTACTCCTCAAGCCCCGCTTCCTGTTCGATGACTTGCGGGCCATTCAAACCCAGGCGCGCTTCGCGGGTGACGACAAGGTAACTGCACAATCCAGCCGCAATGGACATGCCGCCAAAGCAACCGACACTGCCCGCCACCACGCCGATCACCGGCTGGTGTTGGCGCAGATCGACAATCGCCGCGTGGATATCCGCGATGGCCGCCAGGCCCAGGTTGGCTTCCTGCAAGCGCACGCCACCGGTTTCCAGCAACAGGACGGCGCAGGTGGGAATGCCCTTGCGATTGTCCTCGGCCGCCAGCTCCAAGGCGCCAGCGATTTTTGCGCCGCCGACTTCGCCGAGACTGCCACCCTGGAAGTTGCCTTCGATGGCGGCAATGACGACAGGTTTGCCGTCGATGCTGCCCTTGGCGATCACCACACCGTCATCGGCCTGTGGCACCACGCCTTGGCGGCTGAGCCACGGCGACATGACGCGCTGGAACGGGTCGATCAATTCGCGGTAGGAACCGGCGTCCAGCAACGCCTTGGCCCGCTGCCGAGCGCCCAGCTCAACGAAGCTGTGTTTGGCGAGTAACTCAGTCATGGCCGATCTCCTCGAAACCCTGCTCCAGGCGCAAACGCACCACGCCCGGGGTGGCACCGAAGTCGTGGATATCAATGTTCAACGCCGGTGGCGTCTGCTCCTGGAAGATGCGCTCGAACAGATGCTGCCAGCGTTGTTCGGCGCCATTCACCGAGGTTTGCACCTGGATGGTCAGCGTGCCCGGCGTACCCGGTTCCAGCAGCACCTCCAGATCGCCCGAGCCGACGCAACCCACCAGCGCACGGCCTTTTGGCGGCTGCCCGGCGGGGAATTCAAAGGACAAGGTTTCCATCACAACGCTCCGTCGAGGCGGTCGATAAATAGGCAGGCAGCCAACAGGTCGGCGGCGCCGCCGGGGGAGGCATTCAGGGACAGCAGTTGAAGGTCCAGCGCGTGCAGTTGGCGACGACCGCCGAGGGTTGCGCTGCCGCCTGCCTCCAGCACGGCCTGGGCGCCGCGTTGCATCGCGTAGAGGCCTTCGGGACCGGCGCGGTAAAGCACGCAGGTGTCGGCCAGGTCCGTCATGATCGCGAGCAAGGCGTCCAGGCGCGCGTTCTGTTCGCCGGCGTTTTGCTGGCGGCTTCGGTGCAGCTGCGGCAAGCCGCGTTGCACCACGGACGGGAAGCCCAGTTGCGCTTCTTCACGAGCGCCGCGTGCGCCGTAACGTTGGGCGACTTGAGCACCGTGGCTCACGGGCTGCGGCGCATAGCGGTCGTTGAGCAAGGCCAGTTTGGCTGCCGTCAGCGTGACGGCGCGGGGTTCCAGCGCCGCCGCTGCCGTGAGCAAACCAAGGGCCCAGATCGCACCGCGATGGGTGTTCACGCCGTTGGTGGTGGTCAACATTGCTTGCTCACCTTCACGGCCAATGCGCCCAAGGGCTTCGCGCAGGGGCAAACCGACTTCACCGAATTCAATCGCCGCCTCGGCCATCTCCTTAAACATCGGCCACAGCGACAACGCCGAGGCGTGCATCAGGCCCAGGTGCAAATCACTGTGGGCGCCGTTGCCACGCCGGTCCACCAGCGCGGGTTTGGGCGACAGGTCCGCTTCATCGATCAGCGCATCGACGGCCAGATCGGCCAGGCGATCCGCAAGACTGAGTTCATGCAATTTAAGGGCGCGCATTTACCAGCTCCTGAATTTGGCGGGCGGGTTGTACAAGCCACCGGACCACTCCACCAGGTCGGCCACGCTCTTGGCGGCCAACAACTCGCGGGTGGCGTCGGTGCGGCGGATGCCCAAGTCTTCGGGCAAGGCGATCAACCCTTCGCGGCGCATGCGCGCGGTGTCCTTGGGGTTGTGGCGCAAGCCAATCGCCGTGACACCTGCGACGGCAGCGATCATCGCCTGGCGCTCTTCGAGTGAACGCGCTTTGTACAGGTAGGCTATGCCCTCTTCGGTAAGCAAGTGCGTGACGTCATCGCCGTAGATCATGATCGGTGCCAGGGGCATGCCGCTTTTGCGCGCGACCTCCACGGCATCGAGGGTGTCGACGAAGGTGGGTTTGCCGCCTTCCTGGAAGGTCTCGACCATTTGCACCACAAGCTTTTTGCCGCGCTCCAACAAGGCTTCGGGCGCATCGTCGTGGCGCATATCCAACCACGCCGGCGTGCCATGGCGGCGGCCGCGCGGGTCGTGCCCCATGTTCGGTGCGCCACCAAATCCGGCGAGTCGGCCACGGGTCACGGTGGAGGAATGGCCGTCACCGTCGACTTGCAGCGTCGCACCGATAAACAGGTCCACCGCGTATTGGCCGGCGAGCTGGCAGAACATACGGTTGGAACGCATCGAGCCGTCGCGGCCAGTGAAGAACACATCCGGCCGTGCGGCGATGTAGTTCTCCATGCCCAGTTCGGTGCCGAAGCAATGCACGCTTTCCACCCAGCCGCTTTCAATCGCAGGGATCAGCGTGGGGTGCGGGTTGAGGGTCCAGTTGCGGCAGATCTTGCCCTTAAGGCCGAGAGACTCGCCGTAGGTGGGCAGGATCAACTCGATGGCGGCGGTGTTGAAGCCGATGCCGTGGTTAAGCGACTGCACATTGTGTTTTTCGTAGATGCCACGGATCGCCATCATCGCCATCAGCACGTGCACCGGCTTGATATGGCGCGGGTCGCGAGTGAACAGCGGCTCGATATAGAACGGCTTGTCGGCCACCACCACAAAATCCACCCAGCTCGCCGGGATATCCACACGCGGCAAATCGGTGACGTCATCCACCAACTGGTTGACCTGCACGATCACGATGCCATCGCTGAACGCGGCGGGCTCGATCAGGGCCGGGGTGTCTTCAGTGCTGGCGCCGGTGTAGATGTTGCCGGCGCGGTCGGCCATGAACCCGGCGGAAAGCACCACGTTGGGGATCAGGTCCACCACCAGCCGCGCATAGAGTTCGATGTAGGTGTGGATCGCGCCGATTTCCAGCAGACCGTCTTCGAGCAATTGGCTGATGCGTAGGGATTGGGTGCCGGCGAAAGAGAAATCCAGCTTGCGGGCGATGCCTTTTTCAAACAGGTCCAGGTGCTCGGAACGGCCAACACTGGGCATGATCATGTGCAAATCGTGGAGCTTGGACGGGTCGGCTTTGGCGAGGGAGCGCGAGAGGAAATCCGCCTGCTTCTGGTTATTGCCCTCCAACACCACACGGTCGCCGGGCAGGATCAGCGCCTCAAGCGCCTCGACGATCCTGTCACTGGGTAACACCGCCCCGTCTGCGTATTTTTTGACCAGCCCGAGCCGCCGCTGCTTCTCGTCGCGCCGCCGCGTCCAGCGCGAGTCGGGGGTGATTGTTGTTGTCATGGTCGCTCCACGGGTTTGCTGTCGTGGGCTGTACCTTAGGAGTGATTCAGAGGGCCATCAATCAAGCTCGGAGGCGGATCGTTACGGTTGGAGTAACAAAACCTGTGTAGGAGCTGGCTTGCCAGCGATAGCGGTCGCTAATTGAACAATGTGCCAACTGACAGCACGCCATCGCCGGCAAGCCGGCTCCTACAGTTGACCGGTGATTCATTCCCACCTATGACCAGCAAGCAATGCTTGCACATTGCTCATTAATATCTTCGCACCTTCCATTAATTGGCCCAGCAGCGCCTCATCTTCATCCATGTACCCTTCATATTCCGCGAGGTTCCGACGCTCATGACACAACGCCAACAACCTCACCTGCACCTTGCCGGCGTCTGCGGTATGAACCAGGCATTGGAAGACCAGATAGCGTTTATCCGAGCGATAACCTTGCAAGCGCAAGGCCGTAAGGGCGATAGCATGAGCGGCGTTGTAAGCCAGGTCGAAACGACTGGCGAATGATAACTGCGGATTACCGGCGTCCCTCAGCCGATCCCTGGCTGAACGCATCAGCCCATCACACTCTTTGCGATCCGGCGGCTCAGCCTTCAAGCCGCCGCTACGTTGCAGATTCTCCAGGTTTACCTTGTTGTCCATCCGTGGATTCCAGGGGGTTGGTCCCCATCAGGTTGATCTTGTCCTGCTGCACGACCCGCTGCACAAAACTGTTCCCGGCATTCCATTTGCCGATCCAGTCTTCAGGGGTGTAAAGCGTCGGGTTGAGGGTGCGGCCCAGTTGCTCTTCCAGCGGCATGAGCTGCTCCATGACTTCACTGTAATTGAGGCTTTCGCCGATCAACATGAGATCTATGTCACTGGATGAGTGCGCCTCGCCTTTGGCGATGGAGCCGTAGATAAACGCCCAGGTTATCTGCTTGGCGAACGGCGCCAGTGCAGTGCGCAATGGTTCATCCAGGCTCAGGGTCTTGCGCACGATGGCCAACAACTCCGAGTAAATCGGGCATTGGGGGTTGGCTTGGTAATGGGTCTGGTTGCCTTGGCGCGTCATGCTCAAGATGCCCGCCAATTGCAGACGTTCAAGCTCACGAGTGAGGCTGCCCTTGCCCACCTGGGCCCATCGCGCAATTTCATTGGTGAAGAAGCTTTGGTCGGGTTTGCCGAACAGCAGGCCCAGTACTTTTTGTTGGGTGACGGTGAAGAGTGCAGTGCTGATCGGCAAGGTGTGCATGGCAGCGGCCAAAGAGTCCCAAAAAGGGAACGATAGGTCCCTTTTTGGGAACGATCAAGTTTTAAGCGACTGCAGAAGGGGAAATCTGTTCCAGGGCCCGATCCACTAATAGCTGCCCCAGCTCCGCCATTTGCTGGATGCCGAGCATGATCGCGCGCTGGGAGGTGTCCAGGTCGAAGGCGAGATTGCAGGTGAGTGCGTTAAGAGAAGACAGGGTTTCGCTGGCGTTGACCAGCAGGGTTTCGGTGTTTTCGTGCGGGTTTACGGTGAAGAGGGGCGGATTGGGGGTAGGTTTGACCATGATTTACAGCTCCGATATGTGATGGAGACTGCCCTCTTCCGCTTGCACGCGAATAAAGGTGGCAGCTGTGCGCAGGTGTGCAAGACCGGGCATATCGGACCCCGGCAGACCCCGAAGAGTCTCCCACGCACAGCCGCCATAACAAATACAGCAGGCATAAAAAACGCCCGTTGGATGGCTATGGGCGTTGGCGCGCCGATATGTAACCGGACTTGCACGTCCGTGTCACCGTTTTTTGCGATGACAGGACGAAGACTAGGCGCGCTGACGGCACGCGACAAGTTCATGCACGGCCCAACATCTTGCAGGAAAAATCCGAAGCCAGCCGGTCTACAACTTCATGTCTATGCTCACAGCGCCCAAACCTTCAAGCGGATAGCTGCGGTACGCATAAACCTCACCACGAACAGTGAGGTGGATGACGCCATCCTGCCGGGTCACTTGAACATCCGGCGCTTTGGTTTTCAAAAAGGGATGTGCCGAAACCAGCGCTGTCAGTATCTCCCGATCACTACCTAAGTCCTTATGAACGTAGTACCTGTAGGAAAATCCCACTGTCGCGCCGCCCTGACCGTCACGTGCTCCATAAATTGAGCTGCCGTTGCCCAAGGAGTGTTTCAAAACCACTTCGTCCAAATCCGGTGTACCGGATGACATGATCCAATTGCCCCCGATATAAATCAGGCAGGCTACCAGCAGGCAGTTGCGCAGAACCGGCAAGAGGCCCTTAGTAGCCCTGAGAAATTGCATACTCAATACCCCTCCTTATCCAATATTGATCTCGAGGATCATCGCCAAAAGGGTCTGCGCCCCACCATGACCCAAATTCCGGCTTGGTGGTTTTTGCGAATGTTTGAGCGACACCTGCTGCCCGTAACAGAACATGCTCGGGAATACCCAGCACCGTACCTGTAGCACCATAATTGAAGTTACCAAAAGCTTCGTACTGACGCCCTCGCTTCTTGTAGTTCCATGGGCCGGCAGCCCTGACCTGTGAGTAAAACCAGGAATAAGCGAATGCCGAGCCTGGCTGGAGATGAGTGCCTTTACACTTGGCGGTCGCCATATTTTCGAGAAGTGAAACACCCGGCGGCATTAACGGTACGGCCATTTGCGAATCCTTGCTGGCTGTGAGGAGCGCTGAACCTAGCACCCCACCTGGCACTGAACCTCCCGCGCAATCCAGATACAGAACTTGCCTACAACAGCTCCATCCCGTTCCGACATATTGATTTTCTCCACACAGAGCCTGGGAACGAGCGCGATTTAGTGTAGGAGCTGGCTTGCCAGCGATAGCGGTGGGTCAGTTGTTAATGAGTGGGCTGGCAGACCGTCATCGCCGGCAAGCCGGCTCCTGCAGGGATCTATGCCAAACCGGATTCGACCAGCAGGGCCTCAAGCCCCATCAGATCCGGCACCTTCGCCACATGCTCGCCCACCTGCACCGCCGCCAGCTCCAGCGGGCACAGCGGCACGTCCACGTAGCTCAATTCACTATCAAGCTTGTACGACCGGGGAATCCCCTGGATCACCAGCGCAATAAACTTCAGCGTCGGCCGCCCGCCCAACGCGTTCAACACCACTATCCGCGAGCGTTCGCCGGTCACGCTGGCTTCACCGCACACTGCTTCAAAGCTGATCAACGGGATTTGCCGATCGCGCCAGGTCACTTGCCGCAAATACCACGGCGGTGCATCGCTGGCCGGTTCGCCGCGCTGAAAGTCGATCAGTTCGGCGATGGCGACGTTGGGTAGCACCAGATGGCGGTCGGCCAGGGGCAGCAGCAGGCCGGTGAGTTGGCTGGTGCGGTGGTCAAGCATGGGACTTGCTCCAGTAGGCGATGCTTTCGAGCAGCACCGATTCCTGGTACGGCTTGCCGAGGTAGTCATTCACGCCGATGGCCATGGCGCGGTCGCGGTGTTTCTGGCCGGTGCGCGAGGTGATCATGATGATCGGCAGGCGCATCAGCCGGGGGTCGTTGCGCACTTGGGTGGCGACTTCGAAGCCGTCCATGCGCGGCATTTCGATGTCGAGCAGCATCAGGTCCGGGCTGTGCTCTTCCAGCACGGCGAGGGCGTCGATGCCGTCTTTGGCGGTGAGCACGTTCATGCCGTTGCGTTCCAGCAGGCGGCTGGTGACTTTGCGCACGGTGACCGAGTCGTCCACCACCAGCACCAGCAACGGACGCTTTTTCAGCGGGTCGTTGAGGATCAGTGGCGCATCCACTGACTGCGCCGGCAAGGCCGCTGGGCGGGCGCGGATATGCGCCAGCAGGTCGATGATCAACACCACGCGGCCATCGCCCAGAATCGTCGCGCCAGACAAACCCTGCACGCCGGCAAACTGCGGCCCCAGGCCCTTGACCACGATTTCCCGCGTGCCGGCCATGGCGTCCACATGGATCGCCACGCGCCGCTCGTTGCATTGCACCAGCAGTACCGGGACCGGCTGATATTGGCCCAACAGTTTCGGGCGGCTGACGGTGTGCAGCAGGTCGCCCAGGTAGAACAGCTCGTAACGCTGGCCGGCGTATTCATAACGCGGTGGATCTTGCTGGTAGTGCCCGGCCAGCTCATGGGGCAACACACGCACCAGGCCTTCGATGGTGTTGAGCGGGATCGCATATTGGTCGTCCGCACATTGCACCATCAGCGCGCGGTTGACCGACACGGTGAACGGCAGGCGAATACGGAAGTGCACGCCCATACCCGGCGTCGAGTCGATGAACATCGAACCGCCCAACTGACGCACTTCCTCATGCACCACGTCCATGCCCACACCACGCCCGGAAATCTGCGTGATCTTTTCCGCCGTGGAGAAGCCCGGTTGCAGGATGAACTGCAACACGTCGCGGTCGCTGATCTCCTGATTGGGATCGAGCAAACCGCGCTTGATCGCCTTGCGCCGCACCGCCTCCAGCGGCACACCCGCGCCGTCGTCGCGCATGTCGAAGACGATGTCGCCACCTTCGTGGGTCAGGTCCAGGGTGATGCGACCTTTCTCGGGCTTGCCGGCCAGCAGCCGTGCATCGCGGGACTCCAGGCCGTGGTCGACGGCGTTACGCAGCATATGCTCCAGCGGCGCGGCCATGCGTTCCAGCACGTTGCGGTCCATCTCGCCCTCGGCATTGCCGACAATGAATTCCACGTCCTTGCCCAGCTCACCCGCCACCTGGCGCACGATGCGCTTGAGGCGCGGCAGCATGCGCTCGAACGGCACCATGCGCGTGCGCATCAGGCCTTCCTGCAACTCGGTGTTGATGCGTGCCTGCTGCTGCAACAGATCGTGGGCGTCTTCGTTGCGGCGCTCAAGGGTGTCCTTGAGGTCGAGCAGGTCAGAGGCGGATTCGGACAACGCGCGAGACAGTTGCTGCAACTGCGAATGACGGTCCATTTCCAGCGGGTCGAAGTCTTCATAGCCCAGGCGCTCGGCCTCGGCTTGCTGGCGGCTGAGGATGCGGCCCTGGGTTTCGGTGTCGAGGCGACGCAGTTGGTCGCGCATGCGCTCAATCGTAGTTTCCACTTCGGTCAGGGCGATGCGTGCGTCGTTGACTTGCTGTTCGATGCGGCCACGGAAGATCGAGGTTTCACCGGCCAGGTTGACCAGGTCGTCGAGTAGCTCGGCAGAGATCTTCACCATGTCGGCCATCGGATCGACGACGGCCTCCGCCTTGCCCACCGGCAACGCCAATGGCGTCACGGGCTCATCGCTCGGGTGCACCAGGCTTTTGATGCGCTCGATGAGCTTGTCCACCGAGCCGACCGGCAAGCCGTCCGCCACCGCGTCGATCATCTGCGCCAGGCGATCATGGCAGCCTTGCAGCAACGCGAACAACTCCGGGGATGGCGCGAGCAATCCGGCGGACAGGCCTTCATAGAGAAATTCCAGCTCATGAGCCAGGTCGCCAATGGGCGCAATCTCGACCATGCGCGCGCCGCCCTTGAGGGTGTGCAGGTCGCGCAGCAGGGTCTCCACTTCCTGGCGATTGCCGGGCTCGGCCTGCCAGCGCGACAGCGCAGCACTGGAGCTGTCGAGGATGTCTGCGGCCTCTTCGAGGAAGATATCCAGCAGCTCAGGGTCGGCGCCGGACGCCGGCGGCGCGGCGACCGGTGCCGCTGGCGCGCTGCCTTGGCGCAGTGCGCGCACCCTGGCGATCAGCTCGTCGCTATCGCTCAGAGGCTGGTGATGGTGCAGTTCTTCAAGCTGCAAGGCGAGGCGCTCATGGCTGGCCATCAGCACGTGGGACAGTTCGGCAGAGTAGCTGTAGCGGCGGTCCACCAGCCCTTCATACAGGCATTCCAACTCGTGGGCCAGGTCGCCAATCGGCTCGATTTCAGCCATGCGCGCACCGCCCTTGAGGGTGTGCAGATCGCGTTGCAACGACGACAGCGGCGCGGCGTTGTCGGGCTCCAGCAACCAGCGCTTGAGCGACTGCCCGGCGCTGTCGAAGATGTCCACGGCTTCTTCGAGGAAGATCTCGACGATCTCGTCGTCCATCGCCGTTTGGTGATCTAACTGCTGTGTGGCGGCACCCAGTTCGGCAATGCTCGGCGCACGGCTGCCATCGCTTTTGATCAGGCCGGTGGCGGACGGGTCGAGGGCTTCATCCAGCAGCTCACGCAGGGCTTGGACACGGGCCGGCGCCGGGCTGATTTCCTGGCCGGCGGCCAGTTGGTCGAGCATGCTGATCAGCGCTTCATGGGCCTGTTCGGCCTCATGGAAAAACCGCTCGCTGACCGCCAGGCTGCTTTCCTCAACGGCGCCGTACAGGTCGAGCAAGGCTTCGCAGAGTGCGTCGATGGCGTACAGGTCGGCAACGTGCGCGCCCTCCCCCAACGTGGTCAATTCATCCAGCAGCGCAGTGAGCTCCTGGCGATCGCCGGGGTGTTGCTGCCAGCGACGCAGCAGGCTTTCGGCGTCGAGCAGGATGTCCATGCCCTGGGCCAGGAAGTTGGCGATCAGTTGTGGATCGCGCTTGATGCGCACGTCGAGCAGCGCTTCAAGCTGCTGATCCAGCAAACGTTGAGTGCGGCTGATCAAGTCCTCTGCACCGTTGATCGGCGCCAGGGGATCGCTCTCCAGATCCCGTAGACCCCGCTGGAACAGTCCTTCGGCTTCCAGCAACAACTCCACTTCGTCCAGGTCCAGCGGCAGGCGGTGGGCCTTGTACTCGCGGGTCAGGTGGTCGAGCGGGCGCGCCAGCTCGGCAATGGGCAGCACGCCAGCCATATAGGCGCTGCCCTTGAGGGTGTGCAGGGCGCGTTGCAGTTCATCGCTGACTTGCAGCGGTACATGCTCGGCGGCCTGTTGCAGGAAGTGGTTGAGGCTGTCCAGATGGCTTTGGGCTTCGTTGCGGAAAATCTCCAGCAGCATCGGATCATGAGGCTCGGCGGCCAGCGCGGGTGTACCGCTGGCCAAGGCGTGGGCACGGGCGGCCAGGGCGTCGACTTCATCGCGTTGACGCTGGTCGTCGATGGCAAAGTCAGCGATCAACTCCGGCAGCAAGGCCACCGCTTCATCCAGCACCTGCTGCACATCCGGACCGAGGGTCACGCTGCGTTCCAGCACACGGTTCAGCAGGTTCTCCACAGCCCAGGCCAACTCCGCCAAGACCAGGGCGCGCACCATGCGCCCGCTGCCTTTGAGGGTGTGGAAGGCGCGGCGCATTTCGGCCTGAGCGGTCTTGTCCGCGCTGTTAGGCAGGTAACGGTGCAGCACCTCGAGGACTTCGTCGGTCTCCTCAAGGAAGACTTCGCGCAGTTCATCATCGATAGGCTCTTCATCGGCCGGCGGCGGCAACAGGCTGCCAGGGCGCTGCAGGGCCGGCGGGTTCAGCCGCGACGTTGGGCTGGCGAGTGCGTCGAACTGCGATTGGCTCGGCGTAACCTCGGCCGAGAGCGCGCCATCCGGTACGACCAGGGCCTGGCGCCAGGGTTTTTCGGCGGGCAGGTAACCCAGTGCGGCCAAGCCTTGGGTGGCTAATTCCAGCACACGCTCACCCGCCGCATCCGGGTCCTGGAGCATGCGCTCCAGGTAATATTCCAGGCTGCTGATCACGTCGGCGAAATGCGCCAGTTGCATCTCGGAAGGCGGTGCATCGTTGCCCATCAACTGCTCGTCGACGTAATCGGTGCAGCCGCGCATCAGGCTTGCCGCGCGGGGCAACGGAATCATCGCCAGGGCGCCACGCACCTGGCTCAGCAGCTCCGGCAAGGACTCCAGGCGTTGGCGATCCCAATCGGCTTCGATGCAGTCGATCACCAGTTCCTTGGCCTGCTTGAGGCACTGGCAGGACTCACGGATCACCAACTGGTGGATCTGGGTCAGGTCGGTGGTGGGCAAGCGGCTTTCTTCGCGGCTTTCCGGTTCGACGGTGCCAACCATGCCCGCCAACGTGGCTTCGACGTAGAGCAAGGCGCCGGCGACATCCATCAATACAGCGTCATTGGGTTCGCGCTGGCCTTGGACCAGGCTCAGCACCACGGCGAGTTGGTCGATGATGACTTTACGCGGCTGGCCGAAGCCCAGCACCGCCAGGGTGTCGGCGATCTGCCGCAACGGCGCCAGCAGTGCATCAAGGTCGCTGGTGTGCTGGCGGTCGCTGCGTACGAACAAATCGAGGCGTTCTTTGACCCGAACCAGCTCTTCACACAAGGCGCCCAGCACCGAGCCCATGGCGTTGCGATCCGGTCCGGCCAGACGGGCGCGTTCGGCATCGACCACCGCGCTGTCAGGCAAGGCTTCATCCAGGCCGTAGCGTTCCTTGAGGCTTTGCATGCGCGGCGTCGGACGGGTGACCTTGGCCACATAGAACAGCAGGCTCTTGAGCAATTCATCCGGCGCCGGCTGGTTGATCCCGCCGATGCCCTGGGCCAGCAGGCGTTTGAGTTGCTTGTCACTGGCCTTGAGCAGACTGCGCAACGCCGGACTGTTGGCGATCACGCCGGTGAGCATGCCTTCGACCAGCGCCGAGGTGACCTGCCACAGCGGCAACAGCGGCGCGCCTTGGCACAGTGCCTCGAGGCGTGCGAACACCCGCGCCATGTCTTCCAGGTTGCTGGGGCCATGGTCTTCACGCAGCAGCCCGGCCAGCGCCTGCTGCAAAAGCTGGTGCCACTGGCGCAATTGCTCTTTCAGGTCGGGCGCCGCGCGTTGGGCCAGGGCCTCATCCGGCAGCGCCGCGATGGTCAGCAGTTGCGGGCTGAACAGGCTGGTTTCCGACAGCAGGCTTTCGCCGCGCGCACTGCGCAGGTCATTGAGCAGTGGCAACACCACCAGCGGCAGGTCGCGGCGGGCGCTGTGCACGCGGTCCAGGTACAACGGCAATTGAGTCAGGGCCTGTTGCAGCAGGCGGATGCTTTCGTCGCGCTGACCGACACTCCCGGCTTGCAGGGCCAGCGCCAGCGCTTCGACTTCTTCCGCCAACAGCGCCGCGCCGTAGAACTCGACCATCTGCAACGCGCCATGCACTTGATGGACACACGCCAGGCACTCGCTGATCGCTTCGGCGTCTGAGGTTTCGACGTACGCGTCTAGCGCCGAACGGGCCTGTTTCAGGGTTTCGGCAATGTCGCCCTTGACCCATTCGAGGGCCACGTAGTCGTGCCGATCAACCATAACTGCTCCGCTTAGAATTCGTGGGTTGCTGGTGGTACGAGATCTCAAGACAGATAGAGATCAAATGTGGGAGGGGGCTTGCCCCCGATGGCGATGCATCAGTCAAAGATTGGGTGACTGACCCACTGCTATCGGGGGCAAGCCCCCTCCCACATTGGCACTGCATTTCAATCGTCGACCTGCTTCGGTGGCGGCAAGGTGAAACCCGACACCGACCGGCGCAGTTGGCTGGCCATTTTTGCCAGGTTGCCGATGCTTTCGGCGGTGGCCGTCGACCCCGACGAGGTCTGGGTAGTGATCTGTTGGATCACGTTCATAGTCAGCGATATCTGCCCGGCCGATGAAGTCTGTTGCTGCGCTGCGTTGGAGATGCTCTGGATCAGCGCCGCCAGGGTCTTCGACACGCCTTCGATCTCTTCCAGCGCCACCCCGGCGTCCTGGGCCAGCCGCGCGCCGCGCACCACTTCGGTGGTGGTCTGCTCCATGGAGATGACCGCTTCGTTGGTGTCGGCTTGGATCGCCCGCACCAGCGTTTCGATCTGCCGGGTGGCCGCAGACGAACGTTCGGCCAGACGCTGCACTTCATCGGCGACCACCGCAAAACCACGCCCGGCGTCGCCGGCCATGCTGGCCTGGATAGCAGCGTTGAGGGCGAGGATGTTGGTCTGGTCGGCAATGTCGTCGATCAGGCTGACGATATCGCCGATCTCCTGGGACGACTCACCCAGGCGCTTGATGCGCTTGGCGGTGTCCTGGATCTGTTCGCGAATGTTGTCCATGCCATGGATGGTGTTATGCACCACCTCGTTGCCCTTGTTGGCGATTTCCACCGAGCGCTCTGCCACCGCCGAGGACTCGGCAGCGTTGGCCGAGACCTGGTCGATGGACTGGGCCATCTGGTTGATCGCGGTGGACGCCTCGGCGATCTGCTGGGCCTGGTGCTCCGAGGCCTGGGCCAAGTGCATCGCGGTGGCCTGGGTGTCCTGCACGGCACCGGCGACTTGCCCGGCGGTGAGGTTGATGGTGGCGACCAGGTCGCGCAATTGGTCAACGGAATAGTTGATGGAATCGGCGATGGTGCCGGTGAAGTCTTCGGTCACCGAGGCGGTCACGGTGAGGTCGCCGTCGGCCAGGTCTTCGATTTCGTCCAGCAGGCGCATGATCGCATTCTGGTTGCGCTCGTTCTTCTCGGCGGTTTCGTGCAATTGGCGGTTGGTTTCGCGCACCATCACCAGGCCGATCAAAATGATTGAGGTCAGTGCGAGCAGGCCCAGGACATAGCCGCCGATGGTGTCAAAACTGCGCCCGCTGGCGAGGTTTTCGAACCCGGTGGCCAGGTGCGAGGCTTCATCGAGCAGGGTTTGCGACAGGTTGAAGATATTGCTCGCCGAGGCCCGCACCTGGAACAACTGTGGCGAGGTCTCGAGGATTTCATCCACGGAGCCGGAAACGAATTCGAACAGTTCGGCGATTTCCGCCAAACGCGCGCGGGCGTCGCGGTCTTCGACCTGGGTGATGCGCAAACCGGGGTTGCCCTGCAGCATGCCATTGAGCACTTGGCCGAAGCGGTTGGCGTCACGGCCAAAGGCGTCTGCGGCCTGCACGGCGGTTTCGTCGCCGGCCAGCACGGTGTTCACCGCGCCAAGGATACGTTCGGCCAGCAGTGACTGGCGCTGGGCCACGGCCACCTGGCTCGCCGGGGCACCACGTTGCAGGAGGATATCGACGACCTTTTCCGATTCCATCTGCAGTTGCGGCACGGTTTCGGCCAGTGTCGCGGCCACCTGGTGCAACGACAGCACGGTCTGCTCGCTGGCGAGAATCGCGTCGGTGTTTTTCAGCAGCGCTTCCCAGTCGGTCTGCACCGCGCGCATTTCGGCACGCACCGCGCTTGGCGCGGCGGGCAGGCCGGTTTCCGGGTCACCTTTTTTCAGGAAGCCCCAGCGCTGGGCGAAGTCGTTGCGCGCATCGCCCAGCAACTTGAACGCCGCAGCCTTGCCGGCGGCGGCTTCGGTGGCGTTCTTGGCGATGCGCTGGGACAGCACGCGCAGCTCACCGGCGTGGCCGATGTACTGTTTGTCGTAGGTGGACTGGGTATTGAGGTACGCGAAGTTGGCGAACAGCAACATGATGAACACGATCAGTGCGATGAACAGCACGATGATCTGCGAGCGGCTGCGTGAGCCGGCCTGGGGTTTGAGTGCGGTAGCGGTGGTCATGCGGCAACATCCATGAAGCCAGGGGCCTGGGCCAGAGCAAAGGGGCTGAACACCTGCCACGACGGATCGCCGTCGAACCGGCCCTGGATAAACGATACGTCAGGCGTAGCGTTCGCCCGCCAGGCGTCTTGTGCGAAATGCTGCATCCCCACTACCTCGTCGACCAGCAGCCCGACAAACAAGTCGTTGAACTCCACCACCAGCACTCGCCGTTGCTTGCGCGCCTTGGACAACTCAAGGCCGAGGAACCCACCCAAGTCCATCACCGGCAACAGGCGCCCACGCAGGTTGGCCACGCCCTTGACCCAGGCCTTGACTCCGGGCATCAGCGTGCAACGCGGCTCATGCAGGACTTCGGCGACTTCGCCCATGGGCGCCACATACCAGTGCTGGCCCAGGCGAAAGCCAATCCCGCTCCAGCGTTGCAGGCGGGTTTCCTGGGACGGCAGGTCAGCGGCCAGCAGGCGGCAGCGGCGGTCGATGTCCAACAGCAGCTCGAAGGCGGTTTGCGACTCGGTCATGATGGCAAACCGTCAGCCGGCCAGCACCTTGTTCAGGGTGGCAATCAGGGTTTCTTCATCCACCGGCTTGGTCAGGTAATCCTTGGCGCCCTGGCGCGCGCCCCAGATCTTGTCGGTTTCCTGGTCCTTGGTGGTGATGATGATGATCGGGATGCCGTTGGTTTCCGGCTCCTTGGACAGCTGGCGGGTGGCCTGGAAGCCATTGAGGCCCGGCATCACGATGTCCATCAGCACAGCATCGGGTTTTTCCTGGCGGGCCAGGGCCACACCGTCCGCGCCGTTTTCGGCCTTGAGGACCTGGTGGCCATGCTTTTCCAGCATGCCGGTCAGTTTGTACATTTCGGTCGGCGAATCGTCGACGATCAGAACACGTGCCATGGTTTTCCCCACTACATAGGTGGACGCCAGCCCTTGTGAGGCGGTGTCAGTGTGCTTGTTCTACTGCGGCGAACCCCGGCACGTAGGCCTTGATCGCGCCCAGCAGTTCTTCCTTGCTGAAAGGCTTGGTCAAAAACTGATCGACACCGACGATGCGCCCCTTGGCCTTGTCGAACAGGCCGTCCTTGGACGACAGCATGATCACCGGGATCGACTTGAACGCCGGGTTGTTCTTCACCAGCGCGCAGGTCTGATAGCCATCCAGGCGCGGCATCATGATGTCGACAAAAATAATATGCGGGTGATGATCAACAATCCGGGCCAGGGCATCGAAACCGTCGATGGCCGTGATGACATCGCACCCTACGTTCTTCAACAAGGTTTCAGCGGTGCGGCGGATCGTCTTCGAATCATCGATCACCATCACTCTCAAGGCGTTGGAATGCTGTTCCATATCTGCTCTGCCATCGCCACAGCGAATCGGTTTTCGGTGTGTACTGCCTGATGTTGCACAGGATGAGCGCCGCAAGCCTTGGAATTCAAGGGCTGCTGCGCCGTGGCAGTCTTTTTAGCACAGTCTCCGGGCGCAATCTATCGAGCAACCGGCCAGGTGGTTTTTCCTTGACCCACAACAGCCGCAGCGCCACTCTGACGCCACTTTTATGCGCCCTTATTTGCTAGAGGAAATCCCCCATGAGCGTTCGCGTCGGCATTGTCATGGACCCTATCGCCAGCATTTCCTATAAAAAGGACAGCTCGCTGGCCATGCTCCTGGCCGCCCAGGCCCGCGGCTGGACCCTGTTCTATATGGAACAGCGCGATCTTTACCAGGGCGACGGCGAAGCCCGCGCGCGCATGCGCCCGCTGCAGGTATTTGCCAACCCTGAAAAGTGGTTCGAATTGCAGGACGAAATCGACAGCCCGCTGAGCGATCTGGACGTGATCCTGATGCGCAAGGACCCGCCGTTCGACATGGAGTTCGTCTACTCCACCTACCTGCTGGAACAGGCCGAACGCGCTGGCGTGCTGATCGTCAACAAGCCGCAAAGCCTGCGCGACTGCAATGAAAAGCTGTTCGCCACCCTGTTCCCACAGTGCACGCCGCCGACCGTGGTCAGCCGCCGCGCCGATGTGCTGCGTGAATTCGCCGCCAAACATGGCGATGTGATCCTCAAGCCGCTGGACGGCATGGGCGGCACCTCGATCTTCCGTCACCGCGCAGGCGACCCGAACCTGTCAGTGATCCTGGAGACCCTGACCGCCCTGGGCACCCAGCAGATCATGGGCCAGGCCTACCTGCCGGCGATCAAGGACGGCGACAAGCGCATCCTGATGATCGACGGCGAGCCGGTGGATTACTGCCTGGCGCGCATCCCGGCAGCCGGCGAGACCCGCGGCAACCTGGCGGCCGGTGGTCGTGGTGAAGCCCGCCCGCTGTCGGACAAGGACCGTTGGATTGCCGCCCAGGTCGGCCCGACCCTGCGTGAAAAGGGCCTGCTGTTTGTCGGCCTGGACGTGATCGGCGAGAACCTGACTGAAATCAACGTCACCAGCCCGACCTGCATTCGCGAGATCGACAACGCATTTGGCACGAACATCGGCGAAATGTTGATGGCCGCCATTGAGCGAAAGCTACAAGCCAAGTGACATAGAACAGCCGGACACGCACCAACATTGCGCTATCATGCCCCACCTGTGAAACGCGCGATGTTGGTTTTTTTGTCATGACACTCCCGTCCGACCTGCCCCCCGAACTCTCCCCCAGCGGCGTGCGCCCGGCTGATCGGCTCGGATTTACCCTGTTCCTGGCCGCGTTGATTCACCTGGCCCTGATCCTCGGCGTGGGTTTCACCATGGTCGAGCCCAAGCAGATCAGCAAAACCCTGGAAATCACCCTGGCCACGTTCAAGAGCGAAAAGAAGCCCGAGAAGGCTGACTTCCTCGCCCAGGACAATCAGCAAGGCAGCGGCACCCTCGATAAGAAAGCCGTGCCCAAGACCACCGAAGTGGCGCCGTTCCAGGACAACAAGGTGAATAAAGTCACCCCGCCGCCGGTGCCCAAGCCGGAGGTCAAGCAGGCCGCGCCCAAGGCTGCGGTGACCACCGTCGCGCCCAAGCCGCAAAAAGCCCCGACCCAGCGCGAAAAGACCAAGACCGAACCCACGCCCGAGCCCGTAAAGCCAGCGCCGACCTTCGACAGCTCGACCCTGTCCGACGAAATCTCCAGCCTCGAAGCCGAACTGGCAAACGAACAACAGTTGTACGCCAAGCGCCCGCGCATCTATAGGCTCAACGCCGCCTCGACCATGCGCGACAAAGGTGCCTGGTACAAAGATGAGTGGCGCAAGAAGGTCGAGCGCATCGGCAACCTCAACTACCCGGAAGAAGCCAGGCGCCAGCAGATTTACGGCAATTTGCGTCTATTGGTTTCAATCAACCGCGACGGCACGTTGTATGAAGTGCAGGTGCTGGAGTCGTCCGGCCAGCCGCTGCTGGACCAGGCCGCCCAGCGCATCGTGCGCCTGGCCGCGCCTTTCGCGCCGTTCAGCGGTGATTTGAACGACGTCGACCGCCTGGAAATCATCCGCACCTGGAAGTTCGCCAAGGGCGATCGGTTGTCGAGCAATTGATGACAATTGCCACCTGTGGCACATCACCAGCTTGTCAGTTCGCCCCTCCACCGCCACACTATCGAACATGAAAAACGTCAGCCCGACCTACCTCAAGCATCAATTCCTGATCGCCATGCCCCATATGGCCGACCCGAACTTTGCGCAGACCTTGACCTACATCGTCGAGCACACGGCCAATGGTGCCATGGGGTTGGTGGTCAACCGCCCGCAAGAGCTGAACCTGGCGGATATCCTTGAGCAACTGCGCCCGGAAGTCGATCCGCCCACGCGTTGCCAGGGCGTGCCGATCTACATCGGCGGGCCGGTGCAGACCGATCGCGGTTTTGTGCTGCACCCGACCGGGCCAAAGTTCCAGGCCACGGTCGACCTGGACGGTGTGTCACTGTCCACCTCCCAGGACGTGTTGTTCGCCATCGCCGACGGTGTGGGCCCCGAGCAAAGCGTGATCACCCTCGGTTACGCGGGCTGGGAAGCTGGCCAGTTGGAGGCTGAACTCGCCAGCAACGCCTGGCTGACGTGCCCCTTCGATGCCGACATCCTGTTCAACACGCCCAGCGAACTGCGCCTGGAAGCGGCTGCCGCCAAACTGCGGGTCAACCTCAGCTTGTTGACCAGCCAGGCGGGGCACGCCTGATGGCTTTGCGACTGATCCTGGGTTTTGACTACGGCACCAAACAGATCGGCGTCGCCGTCGGCCAGGTCATCACCGGCCAGGCCCGCGAGTTGTGCACGTTGAAAGCCCAGAACGGCGTGCCGGACTGGAACCAGGTCGAAGCCCTCATTAAAGAGTGGAAGCCCGATGCGGTCGTGGTCGGCCTGCCGTTGAACATGGACGGCACCCCCAGCGACATGTGCCTGCGCGCCGAAAAATTCGCCCGCCGCCTCAATGGCCGCTACAACCTGCCCTTCTATACCCACGATGAACGCCTCACCACCTTTGAAGCCAAGGGTGAGCGCCGTGACCGTGGCGGGCAAAAGGGCAGCTACCGCGACAACCCCGTGGACGCCATCGCCGCCGCCCTGTTGTTGCAGGGATGGTTGGATGAAAACACTGCTTTATTTGAATCCTGAATTGCCGCATTGCTTTTTGTAGGAGCGAGCTTGCTCGCGAAAAACGTCAACGATTACGCGCGCATCCAGTGATGCACGCGGCGCCTGTGAGTTCTTCGCGAGCAAGCTCGCTCCTACAGTGTCTTTTACGTTTGAGCCCGGACCTTGCCTGCGCCAAGGTCCTGAAGGAGCCTGCATGAGCCTGCCGAACCCCGCCGAACTGATCAGCCAGATGGCCACAAGCCTCACGGCCCATCTGCAACACCGCAACATCAGCGAGCCGCGCTTCATCGGCATTCGCACCGGTGGTGTGTGGGTGGCCCAGGCATTGCTGGAAGCACTGGGCAGCGACTCGCCCCTCGGCACGCTAGACGTGTCCTTCTACCGTGACGACTTCAGCCAGAACGGCCTGCATCCACAAGTGCGCCCGTCGGCCCTGCCGTTCGAGATCGAAGGCCAGCACCTGGTGCTGATCGACGATGTGCTGATGAGCGGCCGCACCATCCGCGCCGCCATGAACGAACTGTTCGACTACGGCCGCCCGGCCAGCGTGACCCTGGTGTGCCTGCTCGACCTGGATGCCGGCGAACTGCCGATCAGCCCGGATGTGGTCGGCGCCACACTGTCGCTGCAAGCCCACCAACGGGTAAAATTGTCCGGTCCCACGCCGCTCGAACTCGAACTGCAAGACCTCGCCCTTTAAACCGCCTTGTAAAGAGTCCCCGCGATGACGCCTCTCGATGCCAAGCGCCCGCTGCAGCTCAATGCTCAGGGCCAGTTGCAACACTTCTTGTCCCTCGACGGTTTGCCCCGCGAACTGCTCACCGAAATCCTCGACACCGCCGACTCGTTCCTTGAAGTCGGTGGCCGCGCGGTGAAGAAGGTCCCGCTGCTGCGCGGCAAGACCATCTGCAATGTGTTCTTCGAGAACTCCACGCGCACCCGTACCACCTTTGAACTGGCGGCCCAGCGGCTGTCGGCCGACGTGATCACGCTGAACGTGTCCACCTCATCGGCGAGCAAGGGCGAAACCCTGCTCGACACCCTGCGCAACCTGGAGGCCATGGCCGCCGACATGTTCGTGGTGCGCCACGGCGACTCCGGTGCCGCGCACTTCATCGCCGAACACGTGTGCCCGCAGGTGGCGATCATCAACGGCGGCGACGGCCGTCACGCCCACCCGACCCAGGGCATGCTCGACATGCTCACCATCCGTCGGCACAAGGGCAGCTTTGAAAACCTCTCGGTGGCCATTGTCGGCGACATCCTGCACTCGCGGGTTGCACGCTCGAACATGCTGGCCCTCAAAGCCCTGGGTTGCACGGATATCCGCGTGATCGCCCCGAAAACCCTGCTGCCGATCGGCATCGAGCAGTACGGCGTAAAGGTCTATACCGACATGGCCGCAGGCCTCAAGGATGTGGACGTGGTGATCATGCTGCGCCTGCAACGCGAGCGCATGGCCGGTGGCCTGCTGCCGAGCGAAGGCGAGTTCTACCGCCTGTTCGGCCTGACCACCGCACGCCTGGCCGGCGCCAAGCCGGATGCCATCGTGATGCACCCAGGCCCGATCAACCGTGGGGTGGAGATTGAGTCGGCGGTGGCCGACGGCCCTCAGTCGGTGATCCTGAACCAGGTCACCTACGGCATCGCCGTCCGCATGGCCGTGCTGTCCATGGCCATGAGCGGGCAAACCGCGCAACGTCAATTCGAGCAGGAGAACGCCCAGTGAAGCTCAGCATTCTTGGCGCTCGCGTTATCGATCCGGCCAGTGGCCTGGATCAAGTTACTGATCTGCACTTGGAAGCCGGCAAGCTCATCGCCATCGGCGCCGCCCCTGCGGGTTTCAGCGCGACTGAAACCATCGACGCCAAAGGCTTGGTGGCCGCGCCTGGCCTGGTCGACCTGAACGTCGCCCTGCGCGAGCCGGGTTACAGCCGCAAGGGCAACATCATCAGCGAAACACGCGCCGCCGCTGCCGGTGGCGTGACCAGCCTGTGCTGCCCGCCCCACACCAAGCCGATCCTCGACACCTCGGCCGTGACCGAGCTGATCCTCGACCGCGCCCGCGAAGCCGGCAATTGCAAGGTGTTCCCTATCGGCGCCCTGAGCAAAGGCCTGGAAGGCGAACAACTCGCCGAACTGATCGCCCTGCGCGACGCCGGTTGCGTGGCGTTCGGCAATGGCCTGGAAAGCTTCCGCAGCACCCGCACGCTGCTGCGCGCGCTGGAATACGCGGCCACCTTCGACCTGACGGTGATCTTCCATTCCCAGGACCGCGACCTGGCCGAAGGCGGCCTGGCCCATGAAGGCGCCGTGGCCAGCTTCCTCGGTTTGCCGGGCATTCCGGAAACCGCCGAGACCGTGGCCCTGGCCCGTGACCTGCTGCTGGTGGAACAAAGCGGCGTGCGCGCGCACTTCAGCCAGTTGACCAGCGCTCGCGGCGTGGCCTTGATCGCCCAGGCCCAGGCCCGTGGCTTGCCGGTGACGGCGGATGTGGCGCTGTATCAGCTGATTCTGACGGATGAAGCGCTGATCGACTTCTCCAGCCTGTACCACGTGCAGCCGCCGCTGCGCACCCTGGCCGACCGTGAAGGTTTGCGTGCGGCGATCAAGTCCGGCGTGGTCTCGGCGATTTCCAGCCATCACCAGCCCCATGAGCGGGATGCCAAGCTGGCACCGTTCGGCGCGACAGAGCCGGGTATCAGCAGTGTTGAACTGTTGCTGCCGTTGGCGATGACGTTGGTGGAGGATGGGTTGCTGGACTTACCGACGCTGCTGGCACGCCTGAGCAGCGGCCCGGCCGAGGCCTTGCGCCTGCCGGCGGGCAAGTTGGCGGTGGGTTCGGCGGCAGACCTGGTGCTGTTCGACCCGGCCAGCTCCACAGTTGCCGGGGAGCAGTGGCTGTCCAAGGGTGAAAACTGCCCGTTCATCGGCCATAGCCTGCCGGCGACGGTGCGTTACACCCTGGTTGACGGACGCATCAGCTACCAGGCTTGACGCTACCCAACACTGTAGGAGCGAGCTTGCTCGCGAAGAACGGACAGGCAACGCGGACTACCTGAGAGCGCTGCGTTTTCGTTAACGTTCTTCGCGAGCAAGCTCGCTCCTACAGGTTATTTACCGCCCGGAATTGCGTTCGGCATTGCGGATCGAAATCTGCGTATTCAATGTCCAGAAGTCATACAGCACCCCCACCAGGAACAAGCCGCCGGTCAGCAGGTAGATCAGGCCGGTGATCCATTTGCCCTGATACATGCGGTGCACGCCAAATACCCCCAGAAACGCCAACAGTATCCAGGCCACGTTGTATTCGATGGGCCCGGCGGTAAAACGCAGGTCCGCTTCACGGTCCATGGCCGGGATCAAGAACAGGTCGATCAACCATCCGATTCCTAGCAAGCCGAGGGTGAAAAACCAGATCGTGCCGGTGACGGGTTTGCCGTAATAGAAGCGATGCGCCCCGGTAAAACCAAAAATCCACAGCAGGTAACCGATCACCTTACTGTGGGTGTCTTGCTGTGGACCAATCTGCTGATAGGTGTTCATCGCGTACCTCTTTTGCCTCGATAGATAAATTTTTTCATTTTCTTTGTGACTTTTTTACAGGCGCCCGACGTACGGCAAATGGTATCTTCCCTGCCCTGAAAGCCTTATGCCACCTGACTTGTGTAGGACAATTGCGGCGAATCGTCGCGTTTTTCCTGATTTTGACGTCAAGGTTCAGTCGACAAACGGCCTGAGAACGACACAAAAAGCTGTTATAAAGTTTCGCGCAAACCCACAAGAGCCACGCCTAATGCGACCATTTTTCAAGACATGGCTAACCATTTGCCTATTAATGCCACTGGCCGCCCACGCCACCAATCGTGAGCAACGACTTCCTAACGTTAACGGTTTCACCCCTAAAGTCCACAGCACGCCAAGCACCGCCAAGTCGGTCAAGCTGACCGTCAACCGCCCGACTCAACTGAGCAAGGCCCATAACGGTAAAGCAGTTCCGGGCCTGGTTGGCGTCAACACCAAGCAGAGCAGCACCGTCCTCAGCCGCGCCGTCAACGTGCTCGGTACTCCTTATCGTTGGGGCGGCAGCAGCCCAAGTAAAGGGTTCGACTGCAGTGGTTTGGTGAAATATGCGTTTAACGACGTAGCCGCCGTGGATTTGCCGCGCACCTCCAACGCCATGGCCGCCGGCCACGGGCAGAAGGTCGATCGCAAGGACCTGAAACCCGGTGACCTGCTGTTCTTCAAACTGAAGAGCCGCCAGGTGAACCACGTTGCCATCTACCTGGGCAATGACCGCTTCATCCACGCACCGCGCCGTGGCAAGTCGGTGAGCATCGACACGCTGAAGAAGCCGTTCTGGGACAAGAACTACGTGATTGCCAAGCGCGTACTCCCAAAAGAGCAGAACAACAATCTGCGAGTCGTGCAGCGCTAAGCCGGCGTCAAAGCTATGGGCGGCTTGTTGTGGTGAGCGGGCTTGCCCCGCGCTGGGGCGCGCAGCGGCCCCAATAAGGCCACCGTATTTCCACAGGTACAACTCGTCGCCTGGTTTTGGGGCGGCTTCGCCACCCAGCGCGGGGCAAGTCTGCTCTCCACAAAAACCAGCTCAGACTTGCTTCATATGTCTGCTGGCACCCTCGCTTTCTCCCGCGCCTCTTCCCGGCTGATCACCCCCTCTCCGACCAACCCCTTCAAGCTCATATCCAGCGTCTTCATCCCCAACGCCCCACCGGTCTGTATCGCTGAAACCATCTGCGCCACCTTGTCCTCCCGGATCAAGTTCCGAATGGCCGGCGTGCCCAGCATGATTTCATGGGCCGCCACGCGTCCGCCGCCGATCTTCTTTACCAGCACTTGGGACACCACCGCCTGCAACGACTCCGATAACATCGAGCGGACCATGGCCTTTTCCCCAGCCGGAAACACGTCCACCAGCCGGTCTACGGTCTTTGCCGCTGAACTGGTGTGCAGGGTGCCAAACACCAGGTGCCCGGTCTCAGCCGCCGTCAGCGCCAGGCGGATAGTTTCCAGGTCACGCAGTTCGCCCACCAGGATCACGTCCGGGTCTTCCCGCAGCGCCGAGCGCAGGGCGGTGGAAAAACAATGGGTGTCGCGATGCACCTGGCGCTGATTGATCAACGCCATTTTCGGCGTGTGGATAAATTCGATGGGGTCTTCAAGGGTGAGGATGTGATGGCGCCGATGCTGATTGAGGAAATCGATCATCGCCGCCAGAGTCGTAGACTTGCCTGAGCCGGTCGGGCCGGTAACCAGAACCAGGCCCCGTGGCAGTTGGGCGATACGCCGGAACACTTCGCCAAGGCCAAGACCTTCCAGACTCTGGACCTCAGACGGGATGGTGCGAAACGCCGCACTCATGCCGCGATCCTGCCGGAACACATTGGCCCGGAACCGCGCCACGCCGGGCAGTTCGAAGGCAAAGTCTGTTTCAAGAGATGTTTCGAAATCCTTTTGTTGGTGCTGATTGAGCAAAGGCCTCAGTAAGTCCGCTACTTGCGTAGGTGAAAGCACCGGCCCATTCAGCGGCCAGACCTCGCCATCCACGCGTAACATCGGCGCCAGGCCGGCAGACAAATGCAGGTCGGACGCACCGCGGCGCACGCTGGCCGTGAGTAATTCAGTGATATCCATAGGGCTTTCCATTTCCAGTAGAATGCCGCGGACTCCATATCCACGGGCGCATCTTGAATGTCGACGATAGCAGACAACATCGGCCAGGTTAGCCAGCGCATCCGCGCCGCAGCCGACGCCGTGCAACGTGACGCAAGCAGCATCCACCTGCTGGCCGTGAGCAAGACCAAACCCGCGCAAGCCGTGCGCGAAGCCTATGCCGCCGGGATGCGCGACTTTGGCGAGAACTATCTGCAAGAAGCCCTGGGCAAACAGGCCGAATTAACCGACCTGCCCTTGAGTTGGCACTTCATCGGCCCCATTCAATCGAACAAGACGCGCGCTATCGCCGAGAACTTCGCTTGGGTGCATTCCGTGGACCGCTTGAAAATCGCTCAACGCTTGTCCGAACAACGCCCGGCCGACCTGCCACCGCTGAACATCTGCATTCAGGTCAATGTCAGTGGCGAAGCCAGTAAGTCCGGCTGTACGCCCGCCGACCTGCCGGCCCTGGCCGACGCCATCAGCGCCCTGCCGCGCTTGAAGCTGCGTGGCCTGATGGCGATTCCGGAGCCGACTGAAGATCGGACCGCGCAAGACGCAGCGTTCGCCGCTGTACGCGACCTGCAAAACAGCCTGAACCTGCCACTGGACACACTTTCCATGGGCATGAGCCACGACCTTGAGTCGGCCATCGCCCAAGGCGCCACCTGGGTGCGGATTGGTACCGCCCTATTTGGCGCCCGCGACTACGGCCAGCCATGAACATGGCTGACTTCCCTCTGAGTAAGGACCTGTCATGAGCAACACGCGTATTGCCTTTATCGGCGCCGGTAACATGGCGGCCAGCCTGATCGGTGGCCTGCGGGCCAAGGGCCTGGACGCCGCGCAGATTCGCGCCAGCGACCCGGGCGCCGACACCCGTGCCCGCGTCAGTGCCGAACACGGCATTGAAACCTTTGCTGACAACGCCGAGGCCATCCAGGGCGTCGATGTCATCGTGTTGGCCGTTAAGCCGCAGGCCATGAAAGCCGTGTGCGAAAGCCTGCGTCCGAGCCTGCAACCGCATCAACTGGTGGTGTCCATCGCTGCCGGTATCACCTGCGCCAGCATGAACACCTGGCTCGGTGCCCAGCCAATCGTGCGCTGCATGCCCAATACCCCGGCACTGGTCAGCCAAGGCGTGAGTGGGCTGTACGCCACCGCCGAAGTGAGCGCCGAACAACGTGACCAGGCGCAGGAGCTGCTGTCTGCCGTGGGCCTCGCCCTGTGGCTGGAGCAGGAGCAGCAACTGGACGCGGTCACCGCCGTGTCCGGCAGCGGCCCGGCGTACTTCTTTCTGCTGATCGAGGCCATGACCGCCGCCGGCGTGAAACTGGGCCTGTCCAAGGAGGTTGCCGAGCAACTGGCCGAGCAGACTGCCTTGGGCGCCGCGCATATGGCAGTGGCCAGCGATGTGGACGCCGCCGAATTGCGCCGTCGCGTGACCTCGCCAGGCGGTACTACGCAGGCGGCCATCGAGTCGTTCCAGGCCGGGGGCTTTGAAGCCCTGGTAGAAAAAGCATTGGGTGCCGCTGCGCACCGCTCGGCGGAACTTGCCGAACAACTGGGCAAATAAGGAGCCAACATGATTGGTTTGAACACCGCAGCCGTCTACGTGCTGCAAACCCTCGGCAGCCTGTACCTGCTGATCGTGCTGTTGCGCTTCGTGCTGCAACTGGTGCGCGCGAACTTCTACAACCCGCTCTGCCAGTTCATCGTCAAGGCCACCCAGCCACTGCTCAAGCCGTTGCGTCGGATCATCCCAAGCCTGTTCGGCCTGGACATGTCGTCGCTGGTCCTGGCGATCCTGGTACAGCTGGCCTTGATGGCGCTGACCTTGTTGCTGACCTATGGCACCACCGGCAATTTCGTCCAACTGCTGGTCTGGTCCATCATCGGCGTGACCGCGCTGTTCCTGAAGATCTTCTTCTTCGCCCTGATCATCAGCGTGATCCTGTCCTGGGTCGCCCCGGGCAGCCACAACCCTGGCGCCGAGCTGGTGAACCAGATCTGCGAACCGGCCCTGGCGCCGTTCCGCCGCCTGCTGCCGAACCTGGGCGGCCTGGATATTTCGCCGATCCTGGCGTTCATGGTGCTCAAGTTGCTGGATATGCTGGTGATCAACAACCTGGCAGCCATGACCGGGATGCCAGAGATTCTGCGCCTGCTGATCTAACGCCCCTTGTAGGAGCCGGCTTGCCGGCTCCTACAGGGTCAGGGTTCGCTTGCCGCTAGGTGCAGCGGTCTTTAGACTTACGCCTCATTTAAACGAGAGCAGGGTCGATGCCAGCTGCCTTCCCCCCCGATTCTGTTGGACTGGTCGTGCCCCAAGTGGCGCACTTCAGCGAACCGTTGGCCCTGGCCTGCGGGCGTTCGCTGCCTGCCTATGACCTGATCTATGAAACCTACGGCCAACTGAATGCCACGGCGAGCAACGCCGTGCTGATCTGCCACGCCTTGTCCGGCCATCATCATGCCGCCGGTTTTCACTCGGTCGACGACCGCAAGCCCGGCTGGTGGGACAGTTGCATCGGCCCCGGCAAACCCATCGACACCAACAAGTTCTTCGTGGTCAGCCTGAACAACCTCGGCGGCTGCAACGGTTCCACCGGCCCGAGCAGTATCAACCCGGAAACCGGCAAGCCGTTCGGCGCCGATTTCCCGGTACTGACCGTGGAAGACTGGGTGCACAGCCAGGCCCGCCTCGCCGACTTGCTCAGCATCCAACAGTGGGCCGCCGTGATCGGTGGCAGCCTGGGCGGCATGCAGGCGCTGCAATGGACCATCACTTACCCGGACCGTGTGCGCCATTGCCTGGCCATCGCCTCGGCGCCCAAGTTGTCAGCGCAGAACATCGCCTTCAACGAAGTAGCGCGCCAGGCGATCCTCACCGACCCGGAGTTCCACGGCGGTTCGTTCCAGGAAGCCGGGGTGATCCCCAAGCGTGGCCTGATGCTGGCGCGGATGGTGGGGCATATTACCTACCTGTCCGATGACTCCATGGGCGAAAAATTCGGCCGTGGCCTCAAGAGCGAGAAGCTCAACTACGACTTCCACAGCGTCGAGTTCCAGGTGGAAAGCTACCTGCGTTATCAGGGTGAGGAGTTCTCCGGGCGTTTCGACGCCAACACCTACCTGCTGATGACCAAGGCCCTGGACTATTTCGACCCGGCCGCCAATCACGACGACGACCTGGCGAAAACCTTCGAAGGCGCCACAGCCAAGTTCTGCGTAATGTCGTTCACCACCGACTGGCGCTTCTCGCCGGCCCGCTCCCGTGAGCTGGTGGATGCGCTGATGGCCGCGCGCAAAGACGTTTGCTACCTGGAAATCGATGCGCCGCAAGGCCACGACGCCTTCCTGATTCCGATCCCGCGTTATTTGCAGGCGTTCGGCAATTACATGAACCGGATTACTGTGTGAGAACGCCATGAGAGCCGACCTGGAAATCATCCAAGAATGGATCCCCGCCGGCAGCCGCGTGCTCGACCTGGGCTGCGGCGATGGCGAACTGCTGAGCTGGCTGCGCGACAACAAGCAAGTCACCGGCTACGGCCTGGAAAACGACCCGGACAACATCGCCCAGTGCGTGGCCAAGGGCATCAACGTGATCGAACAGGACCTGGACAAGGGCCTGGGCAACTTTGCCAGCAACAGCTTCGACATCGTGGTGATGACCCAGGCCCTGCAGGCGGTGCACTACCCGGACCGCATCCTCGACGAAATGCTGCGCGTCGGCCGCCAGTGCATCATCACCTTCCCCAACTTCGGACACTGGCGCTGCCGCTGGTACCTGGCCACCAAGGGCCGCATGCCGGTGTCGGACTTCCTGCCCTACACCTGGTACAACACGCCGAACATCCACTTCTGCACCTTCGAAGACTTCGAAGCCTTGTGTGGCGAGCGTGAAGCCAAGGTGATCAACCGCCTTGCCGTCGATCAACAGCACCGCCACGGCTGGGCGAGTAAACTATGGCCCAACCTGTTGGGCGAAATTGGTATTTACCGGGTCAGCAGTCCTGGCCTGACCGACCACAAGATTGCCGTCTAATCATCTTCAAGAGGGACGCTCATGAGTCGTTTGGCTATTTTTCTATTGACCGCCTGCCTGGGCGCCAGCGCCGTGGCCGCAGACGCAATAGACGCTAACCGCAAGAAAGACTTCGGTGACATCACCGTGCACTACAACACGTTCACCTCCAGCTTCCTGCAACCGGAAACTGCCCAGGCAGTCGGCGTGGTACGCAGCAAGGAGAAGGGCCTGATCAACGTGACCGTGATCAAGGGCGTAACCCCGGTGGCCGCGCAAGTCACCGGCACCATCAAGGACCTGGGCGGCAAGAGTGAAGTCCTGACCTTCAAGCAAATCAACGAGAAAGGCGGCGTCAATTATCTCGCGCCCTACTCCGTGACCCAGCGGGAATACAAGACGTTTACCATCAATGTTGAAACCGGCGGCAAAGCCCATAGCTTCCAATTCAACCAAGAACTCTTCCCGGCCGAATGATGAAACTCACCCAACTCGTACTCGCCAGCCATAACGCCGGCAAACTCAAAGAACTGCAGGCGATGCTCGGTGACTCCGTGCAGCTGCGCTCGATTGGCGAATTCAGCCAGGTGGAGCCGGAAGAGACCGGCCTGTCGTTCGTCGAGAACGCCATCCTCAAGGCGCGCAACGCCGCACGCATCTCCGGCCTGCCGGCACTGGCGGATGACTCTGGGCTGGCGGTGGACTTCCTCGGCGGCGCCCCTGGCATCTACTCGGCGCGTTATGCCGACGGCAAGGGCGACGCGGCCAACAACGCCAAGCTGCTGGACGCGCTCAAGGACGTGCCGGACGCCGAGCGCGGCGCGCAGTTCGTCTGCGTGCTGGCCCTGGTGCGCCACGCCGACGACCCGCTGCCGATCCTGTGTGAAGGCCTGTGGCACGGGCGCATCCTGCATGCGGCCAGTGGCGAACATGGCTTTGGCTATGACCCGCTGTTCTGGGTGCCGGAGCGCAATGTCTCCAGCGCCGAACTGAGCCCGGCCGACAAGAACCAGATCAGCCACCGTGCTCGCGCAATGGATTTGCTGCGCCAACGCCTGAGCCTGAAATGACCCAGAACACCTCTGCGCAGCCGCTGATCCACGGCGGCGCGCAAACACCTCGGGCGGCCTTGCCGGTACTGCCGCCCCTGGCGCTGTATATCCACATCCCGTGGTGTGTGCGCAAATGCCCTTATTGCGACTTCAACTCCCACACCGCCAGCAAGGTGCTGCCGGAAGAGGAGTATGTGGATGCACTGCTGGCCGACCTCGATCAGGACCTGCACGCCGTGTACGGTCGCGAGCTGAGTTCGATCTTCTTTGGCGGGGGTACGCCGAGCCTTTTCAGCGCCGCCGCATTGGGCCGCCTGCTCAAGGGTGTGGAAGCGCGCATCCCGTTTGCCAGTGATATCGAAATCACCCTGGAAGCCAACCCAGGGACCTTCGAACAAGAGAAGTTCGTCGCCTATCGCAAGCTGGGGATCAACCGCCTGTCCATCGGCATCCAGAGCTTCCAGCAGGAAAAGCTTGAGGCCCTCGGCCGTATCCACAATGGCGACGAAGCTGTGCGTGCCGCTGGCATGGCGCGCCAGGCCGGGTTCGATAACTTCAACCTGGACTTGATGCACGGTTTGCCCGATCAGTCCCTGGACGATGCCCTGAGCGACTTACGCCAGGCCATCGCGCTGAAGCCGACGCATCTGTCCTGGTATCAACTTACGCTGGAGCCGAACACCGTGTTCTGGAACCAGCCACCCGCGCTGCCGGAAGACGACACGCTGTGGGATATCCAGGAAGCCGGCCAGGCGCTGCTCGCTGAACACGGTTACGCGCAGTATGAAGTGTCGGCCTACGCCCAACCCGGACGCCCGGCGCGGCATAACCTGAATTACTGGAGCTTCGGCGACTTTATCGGCATTGGCGCCGGAGCCCACGGCAAGCTCAGCCACCCCGACGGGCGCATCGTACGCACCTGGAAGACCCGAGCACCGAAGGACTACCTCAACCCGGCCAAAAGCTTTCAGGCCGGCGCGAAAGAACTGACCAACGAAGAACTGCCGTTCGAGTTTCTGATGAACGCGTTGCGCCTCACCGATGGCGTCGAGGCCAAGCTTTACGCCGAGCGTACCGGCCTGGAACTGGCGAGCCTGGATGAAGGCCGCCGCGAGGCAGAACAAAGTGGCTTAATGCAGGTCGAACCGTCACGCCTGGCGGCGACCGACCGTGGGCAACTCTTTCTCAATGACCTGTTGCAGAAGTTTTTGAGCTGACCGCTCTTAAGGAAATCGAATGGATTTGGTACTCGACCTGCTCGCCACCGTATCCCGCTGGAGCCGCAGCAACCTGTCAGAAATCTCCCTGGCCCTCGTCGGCTGCCTGCTGGTGCTGTTTGGCGCTGATATCAAAGGCTGGGTGGAAGCGCGCTTGGGCAGCATCGCCGGCGCGTTGCGCGTACCGTTGATGGCGCTGGTGTGCATGATCGGCAGCGGCGCCGCGTTGATCTACGCCACGCCGTGGATTGTGCGGGGGTTGAGCCAGTTCAATAACTACAGCCTGGCGCCGGTGTTGATCGTGGTGCTTGTATTGATTGGCGTCGTTGCAGACCGCCGCTGATCCCAAACCCAACACAGATACAAATGTGGGAGCGGGCTTTTGTGGTGAGCGGGCTTGCCCCGCGCTGGGTGGCGAAGCCGCCCCGAACCCATCACCTCGGCTCATCTGGTACTGCGCGGAGGTCTTATTGGGGCCGCTTCGCAGCCCAGCGCGGGGCAAGCCCGCTCACCACAACAAGCCCGCTCCCACATTTTTGACCGCGTACTGTCAGTCAACCTTCTCGAACTTCAAATCCCACACCCCATGCCCCAACCGCTCACCACGGCGTTCAAACTTGGTGATCGGACGCTCAGCCGGGCGTGGCACGCATTTGCCGTCTTCGGCGATGTTGCGGTAGCCAGGGGCGACGTTCATCACTTCCAGCATGTATTCCGCATACGGCTCCCAGTCGGTGGCCATATGCAGGATGCCGCCAACCTTAAGCTTGCTGCGTACCAGTTCCGCAAAGGAGGCCTGGACGATACGGCGCTTGTGGTGACGGGCTTTGTGCCATGGATCGGGGAAGAACAACATCAGGCGGTCAAGGCTGTTGTCGGCGATGCAGCGGTTGAGCACTTCAATCGCATCACAATCGTAGACCCGCAGGTTGGTCAGGCCCTGGGTGAGTACACCGTTGAGCAGCGCGCCGACGCCTGGGCGGTGCACTTCCACACCGATGAAGTCCTGGTCCGGGGCGGCGGCGGCCATTTCCAGCAGGGAGTGGCCCATGCCGAAGCCGATTTCCAGGGAGCGCGGGGCCGAACGGCCGAACACCTGGTCGTAGTCCACCGGCGCGTCGGCCAGGGGCAACACGAACAGCGGCGTACCTTGCTCCAGGCCCTTTTGCTGGCCTTCGGTCATGCGGCCGGCGCGCATCACAAAACTCTTGATGCGGCGGTGCTTGGACTCGTCGCCTTCTTCTACAGTGTTCGGCGTTTCGTTTGATTCAGTCATCAATGGCTCTTACTTGATCAGACCATCCAGCGGCGAGGAGGCGCTGGCGTAGAGTTTTTTCGGCATGCGACCGGCGAGGTAGGCCAGGCGGCCCGCGACGATGGCATGGTTCATGGCTTCGGCCATCATGATCGGCTGCTGGGCGTGGGCGATGGCGGAGTTCATCAGCACCGCGTCGCAGCCCAGCTCCATGGCGATGGTTGCGTCTGAGGCTGTGCCTACACCCGCATCCACTAGCACCGGGATCTTGGCTTCTTCCAGGATGATCTGCAGGTTGTACGGATTGCAGATACCCAGGCCGGAACCGATCAGGCCGGCCAACGGCATGACGGCGATGCAGCCGATTTCCGCCAGTTGGCGCGCGATGATCGGGTCATCGCTGGTGTAGACCATCACGTCGAAACCTTCCTTGACCAGGGTTTCGGCGGCCTTGAGGGTTTCAATCACGTTGGGAAACAGGGTTTTCTGGTCGGCCAGCACTTCCAGCTTCACCAGGTTATGGCCGTCGAGCAGCTCACGGGCCAGGCGACAGGTACGCACGGCCTCGATGGCGTCGTAGCAACCGGCGGTGTTGGGCAGGAAGGTGTAGCGATCCGGCGACAGCACTTCGAGCAGGTTCGGCTCGCCTTCAATCTGGCCGAGGTTGGTGCGGCGCACGGCGAAGGTAACGATCTCGGCGCCCGACGCTTCGATGGCCAGGCGGGTTTCTTCCATGTCGCGGTACTTGCCGGTGCCGACCAGCAGACGGGACTGGTAGGTACGACCGGCCAGGACGAAGGGCTTGTCGCTACGAACGATGCTCATGGGAAATCCTCGAAATGGGGTGAGGTTCTGCAGAATTCAGGAAGCTGCGCGACTAACCGCCGCCGATGGCGTGGACCACTTCGACCTGGTCACCCTCGGTGAGCGTGGTCTCGGCGTGCTGGCTACGCGGGACGATATCCAGATTGAGTTCCACTGCAACACGACGTCCGGTCAAGTCCAGACGGGTCAGCAGGGCCGCAACGGTTTCACCGTCGGGTAGTTCAAAGGATTCGCCGTTCAACTGAATGCGCATGCCACGGGCCGCCATCGTTTTTAGGGGCCCGCATTCTAGCCCGATTGAGGTTGCCGGCCCAAGCCCCTTGGTCAGGCGGCCTGCAAGCGCCACGCCGCCAGACCGAGGAAAAACCAACCTAAAAGGAACGCTAGCCCGCCAAACGGCGTAATGATGCCTAGCTTGCTGATCCCGGTCAGGGTCAGCACATACAGGCTGCCGGAGAACAGCAGGATGCCGACGGTAAACGAGATACCCGCCCAGCTGACCAACCGGCCAGGAATATGCGCCGCCAGCAACGCCACGCCGAACAGCGCCAGGGTATGGACCAGTTGGTAGGTCACGCCGGTATGGAAGATCGCCAAGTACTCGGCGCTCAAGCGGTTTTTCAGGCCATGGGCGGCGAACGCACCGAGGGCCACGCCGGTGAAGCCGAAAAAGGCAGCCAACATTAGAAAGCCACGCAACATGAGGAACTCCAGTCAGACTCAAAGGGCCGGGTCTGTATAATGGCCCGCTCAACGGGTTCGGCCAAGCCATCTCTATGCTGCGTCTCCTCTTCAAACGCTTTCTCAACGTCGTGAAATGGTTTGCCATCGGCAGTGTGCTGCTGGTGCTGCTGTTTCGTGTCGTCCCGCCGCCCTTCACCGCGCTGATGGTGGAGCGCAAGGTCGAATCCTGGTTCGACGGCGAACCCATTGACCTGCAGCGCAGTTGGGTGCCGTGGGATGAGATCTCCGACGATCTCAAAGTGGCGGTGATGGCGGGTGAAGACCAGCGCTTCCCGCAGCATTGGGGGTTTGACTTCGGCGCGATCCAGGCGGCGATCCTGCACAACGAGCGCGGCGGCTCGATTCGCGGCGCCAGTACGTTGAGCCAGCAGGTGTCGAAGAACCTGTTCCTGTGGGCCGGCCGTAGTTATTTGCGCAAAGGCCTGGAAGCCTGGTTTACCGGGCTGATCGAGGTGTTGTGGCCCAAACAGCGGATTCTTGAGGTGTATCTCAACAGTGTTGAGTGGGATGAAGGCGTGTTCGGCGCGGAAGCGGCGGCGCGGCATCACTTTGGGGTGAGTGCCAAGGGGTTATCGCGACAGCAGGCCAGCTATTTGGCTGCTGTACTGCCTAACCCGAGGGTGTGGAGTGCCAGTCACCCGACGGCGTATGTGGCGAGGCGAGCGGCTTGGATTCGCCAGCAGATGAGCCAGTTGGGTGGGGATGGGTATCTGGTTGAGCTGAACAACTCACGCAAAGCACCCTGGTCCGACTGACACCCCGCGGTTCCTGTGGGAGCTGGCTTGCCTGCGATAGCGGTGGGTCAGTCAACAGTTGTTTTGGCTGACACGGCCTCATCGCAGGCAAGCCAGCTCCCACATTAAATCGAGTTGACCTGAGACTCTTTGAGCACAAACAAAAATGCCCCGATCTTCCGATCGGGGCATTTTTTATCTTTTCGCAGCGTTTTAGGCGGCGATCGACAACTTAAGCTTGTTCATCGCGCTTTTCTCAAGCTGACGAATTCGCTCGGCCGACACGTTGTACTTCTGTGCCAGGTCGTGCAGCGTGGCTTTTTCTTCCGCCAGCCAGCGCTGGTAGAGGATGTCACGGCTGCGGTCGTCGAGCACTTCCAGCGCTTCGTGCAGGTTGTGGTTGGAGTTGTCGCTCCAGTCCGCATCCTCCAGTTGACGCGCCGGGTCGTACCGGTGGTCTTCCAGGTAGTTGGCCGGCGATTGGAAGGCGCTGTCGTCGTCCGCTTCAGCAGCGGGGTCGAAGGCCATGTCATGGCCGGTCAGGCGGCTTTCCATCTCGCGCACTTCACGCGGTTCCACACCGAGGCTTTCGGCCACGCGGTGGACTTCCTCGTTGTTCAGCCACGCCAAGCGTTTTTTCTGGCTGCGCAGGTTGAAGAACAGCTTGCGCTGGGCCTTGGTGGTCGCCACTTTCACGATGCGCCAGTTGCGCAGGATGAACTCGTGGATTTCCGCCTTGATCCAGTGCACAGCAAACGACACCAGACGCACACCCATTTCCGGGTTGAAGCGTTTCACAGCCTTCATCAGGCCGACGTTGCCTTCCTGGATCAGGTCAGCCTGGGCCAGGCCGTAGCCGCTGTAGCTACGGGCGATATGTACGACAAAACGCAGGTGGGCGAGCACCATCTGCCGAGCCGCCCCCAAATCCTGCTCATAGTAGAGACTCTCGGCCAGTTCACGCTCCTGCTCAGGCGTCAGCAATGGAATGCTGTTGACCGTGTGCACATAGGCTTCCAGGTTCGCACCCGGGACCAAGGCATAAGCAGGTTGCAAAGAAGTGGTCATACGAAAAAACCTCCGACTCACATAACTCGTGCAGTGAAGCACTGCGAAAATTGACCGGGAACCGTAGGACAAGTTCCCTAAACCACCAATACGGTCAATACAAACGAAACCACATTAATCTGACATTAACTACTTCGGTGCCAACTCGCGTAAATGACGAGCGACCGCAATCCACGCACCGATATACCCCAACAATACCGCGCCAAGCAAGAGACTCAGACCATCGGCTACCGGAACGCCGGCCAGCGCGAAATCACTGCCGTAGAGTCCGGCCAGCCCGACCACCGCGTCGTTCAGCCAGTCCAGGCCGAATGCCAGCACGCCCCAGGACAAAACCCCGGCACCAAAGCCATAAAGCGCGCCCATGTACAGAAAAGGACGACGCACATAGCTGTCCGTGCCGCCGACCAGTTTAATCACTTCTATCTCGGTGCGACGGTTTTCAATATGAAGACGAATGGTATTACCTATCACCAAAAGTAATGCAGACACCAACAGCACCGTCAAACCGAACACAAACCGGTCGCCCAGCTTGAGGATCGCCGCAAGGCGCTCTACCCAGACTAGATCAAGTTGCGCCTGCTGCACCTTGGGCATCTCTGCGAGTTTTTGTCGCAGGGCTTCCAGCGCCGGCTTGTCGACTTCATTCGGCGTCACCAGTACCACGCCCGGCAGCGGGTTCTGCGGCAGCTCTTTAAGCGCCTCGCCCAGGCCGGATTGTTGCTGGAACTCTTCAAGGGCCTGGTCGCGGCTGATGTACTCGGCATCCGCCACACCTGGGATGTTCTTGATGTCGTCGCGCAACGCTTCGCCGTCTTTGGCGCTGGCGTCGATGTTCAGGTACAGCGAGATCTGCGCCGCGCGCTGCCAGGAACCGCCGAGGCGCTCCACATTATTCAGCAGCAACGACAAACCCATCGGCAGGCTCAGGGCCACCGCCATCACCAGGCAGGTGAAAAAGCTGCCAATCGGCTGCTTGCCCAAGCGGCGCAGGCTGTCGACCAGGCTGGCGCGATGGCTTTCGATCCAGGCGCGCAGCAAGGTGCTGAAGTCCGGGCCGTCGTCATCATGATCGTGTTTTTTCTTCTGCGGTTGCGGGTCGGCCGGTTTCGGCGCCACGCGCTCGGAGACTTTAGGGCTGCGTGTCGCACTCATACGCCGGCCTCCCCGTCACCGATCAGGCGGCCGCGCTGCAGGGTCAGCATGCGATGGCGCATGCGGGCGATCAGCGCCAAGTCGTGACTGGCGATCAGCACGCTGGTGCCCAGGCGGTTGATGTCTTCGAACACGCCCATGATCTCGGCCGCCAGGCGCGGGTCGAGGTTACCGGTAGGTTCGTCCGCCAGCAGCAAGGCCGGGCGGTGGACGATGGCGCGGGCGATGCCAACGCGCTGTTGCTGGCCGGTGGAGAGGTCGCCGGGGTACAGGTCGGTCTTGTCCGACAGCGCCACGCGCTCCAAGGCCGAATCCACGCGCTTGACGATCTCGGCCTTGGACAGCCCGAGGATCTGCAACGGCAGCGCCACGTTGTTGAACACGGTGCGATCAAACAGCAGTTGGTGATTCTGGAACACCACGCCGATCTGCCGGCGCAGGAACGGGATCTGCGCATTGCTGATGGTTGCCAGGTCCTGCCCGGCCAGCAGCAGTTTGCCGGTGGTCGGGCGCTCCATGGCCAGCAGCAGGCGCAACAGGGTACTTTTGCCGGCGCCGGAGTGGCCGGTTACAAACAGAAACTCGCCGCGACGCACCCGAAAGCTCAGCTCATGCAAGCCCACATGCCCGTTGGCATAGCGTTTACCGACCTGCTCGAATCGAATCATGAACGCTCCCGCTCGGCAAACAGTGCCTGTACAAAGGGTTCGGCTTCAAAGGTGCGCAGGTCGTCGATGCCTTCACCGACGCCGATATAACGAATCGGCAACCCGAACTGTTTGGCCAGGGCGAAGATCACGCCGCCCTTGGCCGTGCCGTCGAGCTTAGTCAATGCCAGGCCGGTCAGTTGCACCGTCTGGTTGAATTGCTTGGCCTGGCTGATAGCGTTCTGGCCCGTACCGGCGTCCAGCACCAACAGGACCTCGTGCGGGGCGTCTGCGTCGAGCTTGCCGATCACGCGGCGAACCTTTCTCAGCTCTTCCATCAAATTGTCTTTGGTGTGCAGGCGACCGGCGGTATCGGCGATCAGCACATCAATGTTGCGGGCCTTGGCGGCTTGCACGGCATCGAAGATCACCGAGGCGGAATCGGCGCCGGTGTGCTGGGCGATGACCGGGATTTTGTTGCGCTCGCCCCAGACCTGCAGTTGTTCAACTGCGGCGGCACGGAAGGTGTCACCCGCCGCCAGCATGACCTTCTTGCCTTCGGACTGCAGCTTTTTGGCCAGCTTGCCGATGGTGGTGGTCTTGCCGGCGCCGTTGACGCCCACCACCAGGATCACGAATGGCTTGTTCGGGGTGATCACCAGCGGTGCTTCCACCGGCTTTAACATCGCCGCCAGTTCGGCCTGCAGGGATTTGTACAGCGCGTCGGCATCAGTCAGTTGCTTGCGCGCGACCTTCTGGGTGAGGCTCTGGATGATCACGGCGGTGGCTTCGACGCCAACGTCGGCGGTGAGCAGGCGGGTTTCGATGTCTTCCAGCAGTTCGTCATCGATGACTTTTTTGCCGAGGAACAGGCTGGCCATGCCTTCGCCAATGCTGGCACTGGTCTTGCTCAGGCCTTGCTTGAGGCGGGCAAAGAAGCCGGTCTTGTTGGTTTCGACGGCAGCCACTACGGGTTCTGGCTCGATAACCGCAGGCGCAGCGACCTCGACCACAGCCGGAATGGGCGGAGTCACGTGCTCAGCCTGCACATCCTCAACCAGTGCCACGGGCTCTTCGGCCACCGGCAGTTCCGGCCACGCCTTGTGTTCTGGCTCTGGCTCTGGCTCAGCTTCGACCACCGGCTGCAACACCGGCTCGGCCATCGTCAACACCACCGGCTCCGGGGTTTCGGCAACCGGCTCGGCTTCTACTATTGGCTCAGGGATAGGTTCAGGCTGAACCGGCGGCTGTTCGTCGACGGTTTCCTGCGGCTTTTTGCGCAGCCATCCGAACAGGCCTTTTTTCTCGCCAGCCGCAGCTGGGGTCTTCTTGTCGTCGTTGGAACCAAACATGGAGACGGCTATCTCAAGGTAGCGACGCGCCAGTAGGCGCGTCGGTAAATAAAATTCGATGCGTAACAGACTGTTTTTTAGCCAGCTCGTTCATGCGCAACATTTTGAAGGCCAAAATAGGGCCTCAACAAGACAGCCGCAGTGGCCGTCACTCAGTCGGATCAGTATCCTAGCACCTCCTCGCCCGCCGACGCTAAGACCAAGCGGGCAGCCCAACAGGTTTAAAAACGAATGAATGCTCTAGCCCGCCGCGCCGCAGGCCTGCTGTTCAGCACAGTTTGTCTGCCTCTTTCAGCCTTGGCTGCCGACCCACAACCCACCCACGAATTCACCCTGGACAACGGCCTCAAGGTCGTCGTGCGCGAAGATCATCGTGCGCCCGTGGTGGTTTCCCAGGTCTGGTACAAGGTCGGTTCGAGCTACGAAACCCCGGGCCAGACCGGTTTGTCCCACGCCCTGGAGCACATGATGTTCAAGGGCAGCGCCAAGGTCGGCCCCGGCGAAGCCTCGCTGATCCTGCGCGACCTGGGCGCCGAAGAGAACGCTTTCACCAGCGATGACTACACCGCTTACTACCAAGTGCTGGCCCGTGATCGCCTGGGCGTGGCCTTCGAGCTGGAAGCCGACCGCATGGCCAGCCTGCGCCTGCCGGCCGACGAGTTCAGTCGCGAAATCGAGGTCATCAAAGAGGAGCGCCGCCTGCGCACCGACGATAACCCGATGTCCAAGGCCTACGAGCGCTTCAAGGCCATGGCCTTCCCGGCCAGCGGCTACCACACGCCGACCATCGGCTGGATGGCCGACCTGGACCGCATGAAGGTCGAAGAGCTGCGCCACTGGTACCAATCCTGGTACGTGCCGAACAATGCCACGTTGGTGGTGGTCGGCGACGTCACCCCGGACGAAGTGAAAAACCTGGCCCTGCGCTACTTTGGCCCGATTCCCAAGCGTGACGTGCCACCGGCCAAGATCCCGATGGAATTGGCCGAGCCCGGCGAGCGCCTGCTGACCATGAAAGTGCAGACCCAACTGCCGAGCGTGATCCTGGGCTTCAACGTGCCAAGCCTGGCCACCGCCGAAGACAAACGCTCGGTACAGGCCCTGCGCCTGATCTCGGCTTTGCTGGACGGCGGCTACAGTGCACGGATCTCCGAGCAGTTGGAACGCGGTGAAGAGCTGGTTTCCGCTGCCTCCACCAACTACGACGCCTACACCCGTGGCGACACCCTGTTCATGCTGACCGCCACCCCCAACCAGCAGAAGAAAAAGACCGTCGCCCAAGCCGAAGCCGGCCTGTGGCGCCTGCTGGAAGAGCTGAAGGCCAAGCCGCCGACCGCCGAAGAACTGGAACGCATCCGCGCCCAGGTGATTGCGGGCCTGGTCTACCAGCGTGACTCCATTACCAGCCAGGCCACAGCCATTGGCTCCCTGGAGACCGTGGGCCTGTCCTGGAAACTGATGGACACGGAACTGGCCGACCTGCAAAGCGTGACCCCGGAAGATATCCAGAAAGCCGCGCGCACCTATTTCACCCGCGAACGTCTCAGCGTCGCCCATGTCTTGCCTCTGGAGACCGCTCATGAGTGATCGCAAAAGCAGCCGCCTGATCTTCCCCGGCCTGGTCGTCGTCACCCTGATCGCCGCCAGCGCCGTGTATTTCCTGCGCCCGAGTGACTCCGTCGCCAGCCCGGCACTGGAAAAAGCCCAGTCGAGCAACAAGCTGCAATCCCTGGCAGAGCTAGACGACAAGGCACCGACCAACCGCAAGCTCGACGTACAAACCTGGAACACTGCCGAAGGCGCCAAGGTGCTGTTCGTCGAAGCCCATGAACTGCCGATGTTCGACGTGCGCATCCTGTTCGCCGCCGGCAGCAGCCAGGACGGCAACGTGCCGGGCCTCGCGCTGATGACCAACGCCATGCTCAACGAAGGCGTGCCGGGCAAGGATGTAAGCCAGATCGCCCGTGACTTCGAGGGCCTGGGCGCAGATTTTGGCAACGGCGCGTACCGCGACATGGCGCTGGTGTCCCTGCGCAGCCTCAGCGACAGCGATAAACGTGACGCCGCCCTGAGCCTGTTTGACCAGGTGATCGGCAAGCCGACCTTCCCCGCCGATTCCCTGGCGCGGATCAAGAACCAGATCCTCGCCGGCTTCGAGTACCAGAAGCAGAACCCCGGCAAGCTGGCGAGTCTGGAGCTGTTCAAGCGCTTGTACGGCGATCACCCTTACGCACACCCGAGCGAAGGCACGCCAGAAAGCGTTCCGAAGATTACCCTGGCGCAGTTGCAGGCATTCCACGCCAAAGGCTATGCGGCCGGCAACGCGGTGATCGCGGTGGTGGGCGACCTGACCCGCGCCGAGGCCGAAGCCATGACGGGCAAGATTTCCGCCTCGCTGCCTAAAGGCCCGGCCTTGCCGAAAATCGCCCAACCGACCGAACCCAAGCCAGGCTTGAACCGCATCGAATTCCCTTCCAAGCAGACGCACCTGTTGTTCGCGCAACTGGGCATCGACCGCGCAGACCCGGACTATGCAGCCCTGTCCCTGGGTAACCAGATCCTCGGCGGCGGTGGTTTTGGCACCCGACTGATGAGCGAAGTGCGTGAAAAACGCGGCCTCACCTACGGTGTGTACTCCGGCTTTTCACCGATGCAGGTACGCGGCCCATTCATGATCCAGCTGCAGACCCGCGCCGAAATGAGCGGCGGCACCCTGCGCCTGGTGGAAGACGTGGTGAAGGACTACCTCGACAACGGCCCGACGCAAAAGGAACTGGATGACGCCAAGCGTGAGCTGGCCGGCAGCTTCCCGCTGTCCACCGCGAGCAACGCCGATATCGTCGGGCAGCTGGGTGCGATGGGTTTCTACAACCTGCCGCTGACCTATCTGGAAGATTTCATGAAACAATCCCAGGCCCTGACCGTAGAGCAGGTCAAGGCTGCCATGAACAAACACTTGAGCGCCGACAAGATGGTCATCGTGACCGCCGGCCCGACGATTGCGCAAAAGCCACTACCGCCCCCCACTGATAAACCCGCCGAGCAGCCGCTCGGGGTTCCGGAGCATTAATGGCCAGTTCATCTCGCCCGAAAAAACCTGTCCACAACGTGCATAACGGTGTGGGCCAACTGCGCATCATTGGCGGCGAATGGCGCAGCCGCAAGCTGAGTTTCCCCGACGTCGTAGGCCTGCGCCCGACGCCGGACCGCGTACGTGAAACCCTGTTCAACTGGCTCGCGCCCTACATCGCCGGTGCCAAAGTGCTGGATCCGTTTGCCGGCAGTGGCGCGTTGTTCCTGGAGGCGCTGTCCCGTGGCGCCGCCCTGGGCCAGGCGCTGGACGCCAGCAACGTGGCCGTTTCCAGCCTCAAGGAACACCTTGGCACCCTGCGTTGCACCACCGGCCAGGTCCAGACCGCCGACGCCCTGCGCTACCTGGAAACCCAGCCGGCCAGCCAGTTCGACGTGGTGTTCCTCGACCCACCGTTCAACCAGAACCTGCTGCCGACCGTGTGCACGCTGCTGGAAGAGCGCCAATGGCTGGCGCCGGATACGTGGATCTACACTGAGAGCGAGACCGCGCCTTCGACCCTGGGCCTGCCGGCAGGCTGGCGCCTGCACCGGGAACAGAAGTCCGGGCGGGTGTATTACGCGTTGTGGCATCGGCTGGTCGAGAGCGCCGCTTAAACTGTGGTGAGCGGGCTTGTTGTGGCGAGGGAGCTTGCTCCCTCGCCACAGCTAAATGTGCCTGGAGCAGAGAGTTTCATGAAGCCTTCTACCCACCTGTTCACCCCCGCCTTCGGCCTCGGCAACCCCCACCTTCAAACACTGTGGGGGCCGTTGTGGCGTCCCACCACCCACATCAAACGCCAACGCGAACGCCTGTGGCTGGACGACGGCGACTTCCTCGACCTCGACTGGCACGGCCCCCATGACGCGCAAGCGCCGTTGGTGCTGGTGCTGCACGGGCTGACCGGCTCATCCAACTCGCCCTACGTGGCCGGCCTGCAAAAAGCCCTGGCTGCGCAAGGCTGGGCCAGCGCTGCGTTGAACTGGCGTGGCTGCTCGGGCGAACCGAATCTGTTGGCGCGCAGCTATCACTCGGGCGCCAGCGAAGACCTCGCGGCAGCGATCGCCCATCTGCACGCCAAGCGCCCGTTGGCGCCGCTGTATGCAGTGGGTTATTCGCTGGGCGGCAATGTGCTGCTCAAGCATCTGGGTGAAACCGGCGCGGCATCGGGACTGCAAGGCGCGGCGGCGGTGTCGGTGCCGTTTCGCCTGGACCAATGTGCGGACCGCATTGGCCTGGGCTTCTCGCGGGTTTATCAGAGGCATTTCATGCGTGAGATGCTGGCGTATATCCGCGTCAAGCAGAGCCGTTTTCTGCAAGATGGTCGGGCAGACGGGCTCAAAACCCTGGAAGCCTTGGGCTCACTGGAGAAGATGCGTACGTTCTGGGATTTCGATGGCCGGGTGACTGCGCCGCTCCACGGGTTTCTGAGTGCCGAGGACTATTACCGCCGCGCGTCGAGCCGTTATTACCTGGGCGATATCCGCACGCCCACCCTGATCATCCAGGCTGCCGATGACCCGTTTGTGTTCGCCCACAGCCTGCCTGAGACGAGCGAATTGTCGGCATGCACGGAGTTTGAGCTGCTGGCCAAGGGTGGGCATGTCGGTTTTGTCGATGGTTCTCTCAAACAGCCGAGCTATTACCTGGAACGACGGATTCCCGCCTGGCTGCTGACGCAAACCAAGCCACGCCTGTAGGAGCCGGCAAGCCGGGCTCCTACGGGGGTGTGCTCAGTCGCCGGTAGCGATTGCCCGCGCAGGATCGGTAATCCACTCGCTCCACGACCCCGCATACAACTTGCCCAACGGATAACCCGCCAGGCTCAGGGCGAACAGGTTGTGGCACGCCGTCACGCCGGAACCGCAATACGCCACCAGCTCATCCGGCGAGCGACCTTGCAACTGGGCGGCGAAACGCTGCTTGAGCTGTTCAGCCGGAAGGAAGCGGCCATCGGCGCCCAGGTTTTCGTTGAAGGCCGCACATTGCGCGCCAGGGATGTGCCCGGCGATCGGGTCGATCGGCTCCACTTCGCCGCGAAAACGTGCTTGAGCGCGGGCGTCGATCAGGGTCAGACCCGACTGGGCCAAGCGTTTTTGCAGGTGTTCGGCGTCCACCAGCAGGCGGTTGTCCGGCGTACCGGCGAACGTCCCAGGCTCAACCAGCGGCGCGTCCAGGCTCAGCGGGAAACCGGCGGAGTGCCAGGCCTTGAGGCCGCCATCCAGGATAAACACGCCATCGCGCTTGCCCAGCCAGGCCAGCAGCCACCAGGCGCGGGCGGCATAGGCGCCGGGGCCGTCGTCATACAGCACAATATCGGTATCTGCGCTGATGCCCCAGGCCCGCAATTGCTGAACCAAGGTGTCCGCCGCCGGCAATGGGTGACGTCCAGTGACACCCTTGGTCACCGGGCCACTAAGGTGTCGCTCCAGGTCGGCGTATTGCGCGCCTTCGATATGACCTTCGGCATAGCTGCAACGCCCGTAGTCCGGGTCTTCCAAGGCAAAACGGCAATCCAGGATCACCACCCCGCCGGCCTTCTGGCGCTCGGCCAGTTGCTGGGGGCTGATCAGTTGGGCAAGCGGCATGACGGACTCCTAATGAACAGATTCGGGAAAGGTCCTACTTCACTTCTTCCAATGCCTGATTCAACGGCACGTAAAATTCTTTGAACAAGGCATCTACCGCCTCTTTGGCCTGGGGCGTGACAAACCCAGCCTCCAGCACCAGCACCTGATACACCCCGCGCTTGATCGCCTCGGCGCTCAAATGGGCAGAGTTTTCATTGGTGGTGCAAAGGAAACGTACCCAGGAGGTGAGGATGATCCAGGCATTGAGGGTCAGGGCTTCGGTTTGCACCGGGTCCATATTGAGGATGCCGGCGTCGACGAACCCTTGGTAAATAGCCCCGCCCTGGGTCAGGCAACGCTGGGAGAAGCGCCGATAGCCGGTGGCCAGTTCCGGGTCGCTTTCCAGCAGGTGTTCGAGGTCGCGGTGCAGGAAACGGTAGCGCCACATGCCGGCCAACACGGCCTGCAGGTAGAAACGCTTGTCTTCGACAGTAACGGCGCGACCTTGGGGCGGGCGCAGGAAACTATCTACCAGCGCTTCATATTCGCGAAACAGCACGGCGATGATCGCCTGCTTGTTGGGGAAGTGGTAGTACAGGTTGCCCGGCGAAATTTCCATATGGGCGGCAATGTGGTTGGTGCTCACGCTGCGCTCGCCCTGCTGGTTAAAAAGCTCCAGGCTGGTTTGCACAATGCGCTCGCTGGTCTTTACTCGTGGTGCCATAGGGGATCAGCTTCTGTACACGTGATGGGGCATCTTACGGCCTAATCTTGCGAGGATAAATCCGCAACTGCGTAATGACATTTGACAATTTAGAGCAATGACTCTAAAAATCCAGGCAGACCTATAACAATCGGGAACGCCGCCATGTCTGCCAACGTTGCCTACCTGCAAGATTCCCAGGCGCTGGACCAGCTCCAGAGCCTGTTCGACACCCAGCGCCGTGCCTACACCGCCAACCCGATGCCGCCGGCCGCACAACGTCAGCAATGGCTCAAGGCCCTGCGTGACCTGCTCAGCGATGAGCGTCAGGCGCTGATCAACGCGATCAGCCAGGACTTCAGCCACCGCAGTGCGGACGAAACCCTGTTCGCTGAACTGATGCCCAGCCTGCACGGCATTCACTACGCCAGCAAACACCTCAAGGGCTGGATGAAACCTTCCCGTCGCGCCGTAGGCATTGCCTTCCAGCCCGCGTCAGCCAAAGTCATCTATCAACCCCTGGGCGTGGTCGGCGTGATCGTGCCCTGGAACTATCCGTTGTACCTGGCTATCGGCCCATTGGTCGGCGCATTGGCGGCGGGTAACCGGGTGATGCTCAAGCTCAGCGAATCGACACCCGCCACCGGCGAGCTGCTCAAGGCGCTGCTGGCGAAGATCTTCCCCGAGGACCTGGTGTGCGTGGTGCTGGGTGAGGCCGAAGTGGGCATGGCGTTCTCCAAGCTGCCCTTCGATCACCTGCTGTTTACCGGCGCCACCAGCATTGGCAAGCACGTGATGCGTGCGGCGGCCGAACACCTGACGCCGGTCACCCTGGAATTGGGTGGCAAGTCGCCCGCCATCGTGTCCGCCGATGTGCCGCTCAAGGACGCCGCCGAGCGCATCGCCTTCGGAAAAGCGCTGAACGCTGGGCAAACCTGCGTGGCACCCGACTACGTGCTGGTGCCGGAGGATCGCGTCGAAGGTTTTGTCGAGGCCTATACCCAAGCCGTTCGTGGGTTTTATCCGACCCTGGTCGACAACCCGGACTACACGGCGATCATCAACGAACGACAACTGGCCCGGCTCAACGCCTACATCAAGGACGCTACCGACAAAGGCGCCACCCTGGTTCCGCTGTACGACCAAGGCCAGGCGCGGCGCATGGCCCATAGCCTGTTGTTGAATGTCAGCGATGACATGACCGTGATGCAGGACGAAATCTTCGGCCCAGTGCTGCCGATCGTGCCCTATCGCGGCATCGACCAAGCCTTTGCCTACATCAACCAACGCCCTCGCCCACTGGCCCTGTATTACTTCGGCTACAACAAGGGCGAGCAGGATCGTGTGCTCCACGAAACCCATTCCGGCGGCGTCTGCCTGAACGACACCTTGCTGCATGTGGCCCAGGACGACATGCCGTTCGGCGGCATCGGCCCGTCGGGCATGGGCCATTACCACGGCCACGAAGGCTTCCTCACCTTCAGCAAAGCCAAAGGCGTGCTGGTGAAACAGCGCCTGAACGCGGCGAAGTTGATCTATCCGCCTTACGGCAAATCGATCCAGAAGTTGATCCAGAAGCTGTTCGTCCGCTGAAACCGCCACCCACGGGATAACAATAACAATGAACCCTAGCCTGACTGAAACACCCGCGCTGTCGCGGCGCGGCGTCCTGAAAATCGGCCTGTGTGCCAGCGCCTTCCTGGCTACCGCCGGGCTGGGTGCCAGTCTCAGCGGTTGCTCCAGCAGCACGCCGGCCAGCGGTTTCGTGATGTTGCGTAGCAGTGATCTACCGTTCCTGCGTGCCGTGATCCCGGTGCTGCTGGAAGGTGTGGCCAGTGCCCAGGCAGTTGCCAGCGGCGTTGAAGACACCCTCAAGAAGCTCGACTTCAGCCTGCAACACCTGTCGCCGGAGATGTTCAAGCTCACCCAGCAACTGTTCGACGTGCTGGGTATGGCCATCACCCGTGGCCCGCTGACCGGGATCTGGGGCAGTTGGGAAAACGCCAGCGGCGAGCAAATCCGCAACTTTCTGCAGCGCTGGGAAAACAGCTACCTCAACCTGCTGCGCATGGGCCAGGGCTCGCTGCTCAAGCTGGTGATCATGGCCTGGTACTTCCAGCCGGCGTCCTGGGCCCATTGCGGCTACCCCGGGCCGCCGAAAATTTGAATCGCCTCCCCCCACAATAAAAATTAGAGACGACCCTGATGCCCGTACCCGATCCCTTCCGCGACGGCATGGCCCGTGGCTGGAAAACCCACAATGGCGCCGCCCTCGACAACGACCTGACTCTGGAAGCCGATGTGGCGATCATCGGCAGCGGTGCCGGTGGCGGCACCACCGCCGAAATCCTCAGCGCCGCCGGCTACAAAGTACTGCTAATTGAAGAAGGCCCGCTCAAGACCAGCAGCGACTTCAAGCTGTTGGAAGACGAGGCCTACACCAGCCTGTATCAGGAGGGCATCGGCCGCATGAGCAAGGATGGCGCGATCACCATCCTGCAGGGCCGTGCAGTGGGCGGCACGACGCTGATCAACTGGACGTCGAGCTTCCGTACGCCGGACGCCACCCTCAGCCACTGGGCCAGCGAATACGCGGTGAAGGGCCACAGCAGCGCCGAAATGGCGCCGTGGTTCGAAAAGATGGAGCAGCGCTTGGGTATCGCGCCCTGGGCCCTGCCGCCCAACCCCAACAACGATGTGATCCGCAAAGGCTGCGAGAAGCTCGGCTACAGCTGGCACGTGATCCCACGCAACGTGCGTGGTTGCTTCAACCTGGGGTATTGCGGCATGGGTTGCCCGGTCAATGCCAAGCAATCGATGCTGGTGACCACAATCCCGTCCACCCTGGAAAAAGGCGGCGAACTGCTCTACCTGGCCCGCGCCGAACGTCTGCTCTACAGCGGCGACACGATCAGCAGCCTGGAATGCGTGGCCATGGATAACCTGTGCGTGGCGCCGACTGGCCGCAAAATCACAGTGAAGGCCAAGCACTATGTGCTCTCCGGCGGCGGCATCAACAGTCCGGCGCTGCTGATGCGTTCGGATGCGCCCGACCCGCACAAACGGTTGGGCAAACGCACCTTCCTGCACCTGGTGAATTTCTCCGCCGGGTTGTTCGATGAGGTGATCAACCCGTTCTACGGTGCGCCGCAATCGATCTATTCCGACCATTTCCAGTGGCAGGACGGCACCACCGGCAAAATGTCCTACAAGCTGGAGGCACCGCCTCTACATCCTGCGTTGGCCAGCACGTTGCTCGGCGGTTATGGCACTCAGAACGCCTTGGACATGAGCCAATTGCCCAATACCCACGCGATGCTGGCGCTGCTGCGCGATGGTTTCCACCCCGACAGCCCGGGCGGCAGCGTGGAACTGCGCGGTGACGGCACGCCGGTGCTCGACTACCAGGTATCGGATTACGCCTGGGATGGATTGCGCCGTGCGTTCCACAGCATGGCCGAGATCCAGTTCGCCGCGGGCGCCCAGTCGGTCAAGCCGCTGCATCACGATGCGCGCTACGTGAAAACACTGGGCGAAGCCCGAACGATGATCGAGGAGCTCAACCTGGAATTGCACCGCACCTGTCTGGGTAGTGCCCATGTGATGGGCGGTTGTGCCATGGGTGAGGACCCGAAAAATGCAGTCGCCGACAGCCTCGGTCGCCACCACCAATTGCGCAACCTGTCGATCCACGACGGGTCTTTATTCCCCACCAGCATTGGGGCCAACCCACAATTATCGGTGTACGGTTTAACTGCCCAACTGGCGACAGCTTTGGCCGAACGTCTGAAAACGGCATGAAAAAACGCGCGATTAGCGGTATGTATCTACATAAGTCGACTTGGCCGACCGGGATGGCTGCGATACCATCCGGTTCCCCAACGGACTCCGCCAGGACGACGCGATGAACCGAGTGTTGTACCCAGGAACCTTCGACCCGATTACCAAAGGCCATGGCGATCTGGTCGAACGTGCCTCACGCTTGTTCGACCATGTGATCATCGCGGTCGCAGCCAGCCCCAAGAAAAATCCGCTGTTTCCCCTGGAACAGCGCGTGGAACTGGCGCGTGAGGTCACCAAGCACCTGCCCAACGTCGAAGTGGTGGGCTTTTCGACGCTACTGGCGCATTTCGCCAAAGAACAGAACGCCAATGTGTTCCTGCGCGGCCTGCGTGCGGTGTCGGACTTCGAATACGAATTCCAGCTGGCCAACATGAACCGCCAACTGGCGCCGGACGTGGAAAGCCTGTTCCTCACCCCGTCGGAACGCTATTCGTTCATTTCCTCGACGTTGGTCCGTGAAATCGCCGCTTTGGGCGGGGATATCACCAAGTTCGTGCATCCGGCTGTGGCAGATGCGTTGACGCTGCGCTTCAAGAAGTAACACCATTCAATCGGCGCCTGCTCGCACTGCGGGCGCCAATGCGGCACAATTGCGCGCATTAGTTTTCAGATGCCTTGGCTGACAGCCCTGGCAGGAGTTTCCATGTCCCTGATCATCACCGACGATTGCATCAACTGCGACGTCTGCGAACCCGAGTGCCCGAACGCCGCAATTTCCCAGGGCGAAGAGATCTACGTGATCGACCCCAACCTGTGCACCCAGTGTGTCGGCCACTATGACGAGCCGCAGTGCCAACAGGTTTGTCCGGTGGATTGCATTCCGCTGGATGAGGCTCATCCGGAGACGGAAGAGCAACTGATGGAGAAGTACCGCAAGATTACCGGTAAGGCTTAAGGGCCTCTTCGCGAGCAAGCCCGCTCCCACAGTTGACCGAGTTCCAATATGAGAATGCGGTCGAATGTGGGAGCGGGCTTGCTCGCGAAGGCGGCATCAGCCATCACACAAGATCAGCTCTGGCACTTAGGGCAAAACACACTCGCGCGCTGCCCCAGCACCACATTGCGCAACTCGCTCCCGCAGACCTTGCATGCCTCGCCGCCCCGGCCGTAGACGAACAGTTCCTGCTGGAAATACCCCGGCTGCCCGTCCCCGCCGATAAAGTCGCGCAACGTGGTGCCGCCGCGCTCGATGGCAGCGGCCAGCACGCGTTTGATCTCAATCGCCAGCTTCAAGTAACGCCCGCGCGAAATGCCGCCAGCAGCCCGACGCGGATCAATCCCCGCCGCAAACAGCGCTTCCGTCGCGTAGATATTACCCACACCCACCACCACCGCGTTATCCATGATGAACGGTTTCACCGCCATCGACTTGCCACGGGACAGTTGGAACAGGCGCTCGCCATCAAACAGGTCGGTCAACGGCTCCGGCCCCAGGCGTAGCAACAGCTCGTGGTTGTGCGGGTCCTGGCTCCAGAGCATGGCGCCGAAACGCCGCGGGTCGGTGTAGCGCAGGGCCATGCCCGATTCCAGCTCGATATCCACATGCTCGTGTTTGGCCGCCGGCATGCCGACCTCCACCAGTCGCAAGTTGCCCGACATGCCTAAATGGCTGATCAAGGTGCCTACTTCGGCATTGATCAACAGGTATTTGGCCCGCCGCTCCACCAACACGATGCGCTGCCCGGACAGGCGCACATCGAGGTCTTCCGGGATCGGCCAGCGCAGGCGCCGTTCACGCACCACCACGCGGCTGACCCGCTGGCCTTCCAGGTGTGGCGCGATGCCGCGTCGGGTGGTTTCGACTTCGGGTAACTCGGGCATGTGTACCTCGTGAAGAAAGGGTCAGTGGGCGCCCAGCTCGCGGATCGACAACTTCATGCTTTCGAAGTCGTAGTCCGACAGGCCCACGTAGTCCAGCACCAGATGGCCGATGGCATTCCACTCATGGTCCACCGCATGGTTGCCCAGCACGCGATAGGACGAGCAGATGTGCTCGGCCATCTTCAGGATCGCCAGCAGATTTTTTAGCTGAGAATTGCGCGAAGACTCATCGCTGAACACCGCCAGGGCGTTGTGGTGGTTGGCGATGGCGTCGGTCACATGTTCCGGCAGGCGCCAGGACTTGGCGGTGTAGTAACCGACCACGGCATGGTTGGTGTTGAACGCGTTGTTCTCGGTGTCGACCACGCGGCAGTCGGGGCCGGCATTGGCGTAGGCCTGCTCCAGTACCGACATGTAATTGGGGAAACGCTTGAGCATCAGCGGCACGCCGCAATCGTGGAACAGGCCCAGGGCATAAGCCTCGTCCACCGCCTGGGCGCCGGTACGCTTGGCCAGGGTGAGGCAGGTCATCGCCACATCCTGCGCGGTGTCCCAGAAGCGGTTGAGGGTGACGATGGTGTCGTCGCTCATTTCGCCCTTGATCGACAGCGCGTTGATCAGGTTGATGATCGAACGGCTGCCCAGCAGGTTCACGGCGCGCTGGATCGAGGCGATCTTGTTGCTCAGGCCGAAATACGACGAGTTGACGATCTTCAGCAATGCACCGGACAGGCCCGGGTCTTGGGCGATCAACCGTGCTATCACTTCCAGGTCTGGGTCAGGCATGTATTGCTCCATCTGCAAATCCACCATGATTTGCGGTTGGGGCGGCACGCTGATGCCTTGCAGGGCCTGTTGGATCTGTTCGGCGGAAAGCTCTTGGGACATAAGTACATACTCTGGGCTAGGCGGGGATTCTAACCTCTAAGCAAACCTGACCGACACCCAAATGCCCGATTGAAATCGGACTAAATGTGGGAGGGGGCTTGCCCCCGATTGCATCCCCGCCGTACGTCAGATACACCGCGCCGCCTGCATCGCGGGCAAGCCCACTCCCACATGAACCGCGCCGCAACAGGTATACTCCCGCTCTTTTTTCCGGAGCGACGTCATGTCCCTGCCAAGCCTGCGTCTCAAAGCCAACGCCGATCGTCGTTTGCGCAACGGCCACCTGTGGGTCTACAGCAACGAAATCGACGTGGCCGCCACCCCACTTCACGGCTTCCAGGCAGGCGACCAGGCTATCCTGGAAGCGGCCGGCGGCAAGACCCTGGGCATCGTGGCCATGAGCCCGAACAACCTGATCTGCGCTCGCCTGCTGTCGCGCGACATCAAGTTGCCACTGGACAAGTCGCTGCTGGTGCACCGCCTGAACGTCGCCCTGTCCCTGCGCGACCGCCTGTTCGACAAGCCGTTCTACCGCCTGGTCTACGGCGATTCCGACCTGCTGCCAGGCCTGGTGGTCGACCGTTTCGGTGACATCCTGGTGGTGCAGATCGCCTCGGCGACCATGGAGGCGCATAAAGAAGACGTGATCGCCGCGCTGACCCAAGTGCTCAAACCGAGCGGCATCCTGTTCAAGAACGACTCCGCCGCGCGCGACGCCGAAGGCCTCAACCGCTACGTCGAAACCGTGTTCGGCCTGGTGCCGGAGTGGGTTGCGCTGGAAGAAAACGGCGTGAAATTCGAAGCCCCGGTGATCCAGGGCCAGAAGACCGGCTGGTTCTACGACCACCGCATGAACCGCGCACGCCTGGCCCCGTATGCCAAAGGCAAGCGCGTGCTCGACCTGTACAGCTACATCGGCGGCTGGGGCGTGCAAGCTGCGGCCTTCGGCGCCAGTGAAGTGTTCTGCGTCGACGCCTCCGCCTTCGCCCTCGACGGCGTGGAGCGCAATGCCGCGCTGAACGGCTTTGCCGAGAAGATGACCTGCATCGAAGGCGACGTGTTTGAAGCCTTGAAAGAACTGAAAGCCAGCGAAGAACGCTTCGACGTGATCGTCGCCGACCCACCGGCCTTCATCAAACGCAAAAAAGACATGAAGAACGGCGAAGGCGCCTACCGCCGCTTGAATGAGCAAGCCATGCGCCTGCTCAGCAAGGACGGCATCCTGGTCAGCGCGTCGTGCTCCATGCACCTGCCGGAAGATGACCTGCAAAACATCCTGCTGACCAGCGCTCGTCATTTGGATCGCAATATCCAGATGCTGGAGCGTGGCGGCCAGGGTCCGGATCATCCGGTGCACCCGGCGATTGCCGAGACGCGTTACATCAAGAGCATTACTTGCCGGTTGTTGCCAAACAGTTAACTAACACCGCCCCCCTGTAGGAGCCGGCTTGCCGGCGATGGCGTTATGCCTGGCGCTGCATCAGCGCCTGACCCACCGCTATCGCCGGCAAGCCGGCTCCTACAGGGGATTTGCAGGCTTCATGGCGTTATGGATTGAATTCCATTTTTCGCAGACTAGTATCGGTTTCTGGAATTACTCCGGAAAACAAAAACAATGTCTGAGTCCACCTACTCGCCCCCGCTCAGTGGCGAGATAAAACGCCAACAACTCTCGCGCTTCATCCTCATCACCTGCATCTCCCTGATCAGTTTTTTCCCGATCAATATCCTGCTGCCCTCCTTTCCGGCCTTGGCTGAAAGGTTCGATACGCCCATCGCCGAGGTCGCGCTGTCCATCAGCCTGTTCACCCTGGTCTTTTCCATTTCTCAACTGATCACCGGCCCGCTGTCGGACAAATGGGGGCGCAAGGAAGTCCTGCTCGGGTGCATTACGCTGTCGATCCTGGGTGCCCTCGGTTGCGCACTGGCGACGGACTACCTGACCTTCCTGCTGTTTCGCAGTGTCCAGGCCATGGGTTGCGGGTTCTTCGTACTGGGCCACGCACTGGTGGAAGACCTGTTCGAGGAGCAAGACCGCGCTCGCGTGCGCCTTTACTACATGACCCTGAGCGGTTCATTCGTTGCGCTGTCGCCGTTGATCGGCTCCTGGCTGCAAACCACCTTCGACTGGCAAGGCAGCTTTTATGGGTTCGCCGTAATGGCACTGGGCATGTTGATCCACGCCCTCTGCATCCTGCCGTCGAAGTCCGCCAGCCCACACCGCACGCCGGTGTCGATCATCGGTACCCTGAAAGCCGTCGCCCGTAATCGCGACTTCCTGCGCTACTGGTGGATCGCCGCACTGGTATTCGCCTGCTACTTCGCCTTGATCAGCGTGACACCGCTGATTTTCATGGATGCGCTGAAGCTCTCCGAATACCAGTACGCGTTGGTGTTGATGGTCTATGGCGTGGCCTACTTGCTTGGCGGCGTTGCGGCCTCGTACCTGCAAAAGCGGATTTCGCTGTCCCGGCAAATCAATATCGGCCTGGGGCTGCTGCTCGTCGCGGGCGTGCTGTTAACACTGATCGTCAGCCTGGATGCCGTCACCCCAGTGACGTTGCTCATCCCGATGCTAATCAGCGCGCTGGCCGTGACCCTGGTTCGTCCGGCGGCGATTTCTGCGGCAATGCTGCTGTTCTCAAGCAGTGCGGGTACTGCTGCCTCGGCGGGCAATAGCATCATGTTCCTGACCGCCGCCGTCAGCAGTGCCGCCCTGGCGCAAACCGGGTCCAACCTATTGATCACCATCGCCCTGAGCTTCATCGTCTTTAGCCTGTGGGGCTGGCTGACCAATGCCAGAACTGGACGCTAACCGACTGTAGGAGCAGGCTTGCCGGCGATGGCGAGCTAACCGACGCTGCATCGTCACTCGAACCACCGCTATCGCCGGCAAGCCGGCTCCTACAGTCGGTTGTGGGTCTCCCGCACGTCCCGTAGCCGCTATCTTCACGGTTTCGGCCATTCCCTCCAGCCGCCAGCGGTGTAGAATCGACGCTATTCATCGCCAGTCATCCCCCGGCGGGTTTATGAGCTCGAGGCCCAAGCACGCGGCGATCCCGCGACGCGAGTGGCAACTTCCGGACACACGGCCATTTCTGAGTGTTCCAGACGTCAATAGAAGCTCACTCCCCATTGATACCGATTAGCCGCCCGGAGTGCTCCAATGCCTGATTACCGCTCGAAAACATCCACCCACGGCCGCAACATGGCCGGCGCGCGCGCACTGTGGCGTGCCACGGGGATGAAAGATGACGACTTCAAGAAGCCGATCATCGCGATTGCCAACTCGTTCACCCAATTCGTACCGGGCCACGTCCACCTCAAGGACCTGGGCCAACTGGTCGCCCGCGAGATCGAACGCGCCGGCGGTGTCGCCAAAGAATTCAACACCATCGCCGTGGATGACGGCATCGCCATGGGCCATGACGGCATGCTGTATTCCCTGCCGAGCCGCGAGATCATCGCCGACTCCGTGGAATACATGGTCAACGCCCACTGCGCCGACGCCATCGTCTGCATCTCCAACTGCGACAAGATCACCCCCGGCATGCTGATGGCTTCCCTGCGCCTGAACATCCCGGTGATCTTCGTGTCCGGCGGCCCGATGGAAGCCGGCAAGACCAAGCTCGCCTCCCACGGCCTCGACCTGGTCGACGCCATGGTCATCGCCGCCGATTCCAGCGCTTCTGACGAGAAGGTCGCGGAATACGAGCGCAGCGCTTGCCCTACCTGCGGTTCGTGCTCCGGCATGTTCACCGCCAACTCGATGAACTGCCTGGTGGAAGCCCTGGGCCTGGCCTTGCCGGGCAACGGTTCCACCCTGGCGACCCACAGCGACCGTGAACAGCTGTTCCTGCAGGCCGGCCGCACCATCGTCGAACTGTGCAAACGCTACTACCACGACAACGATGAGTCGGTGTTGCCGCGCAACATCGCCAACTTCAAGGCGTTCGAGAACGCCATGACCCTGGACATCGCCATGGGCGGTTCCACCAACACCATCCTGCACTTGCTGGCCGCGGCCCAGGAAGCCGAGATCGATTTCGACCTGCGCGACATCGACCGCCTGTCCCGTCACGTGCCGCAACTGTGCAAAGTCGCGCCGAATATCCAGAAGTACCACATGGAAGACGTGCACCGCGCCGGCGGGATCTTCTCGATCCTCGGTTCGCTGGCCCGTGGCGGCCTGCTGCACACCGATCTGCCGACCGTACACAGCAAGTCCATTGCCGAAGGCATCGCCAAGTGGGACATCACCCAGACTGATGACGAAGCCGTGCACACCTTCTTCAAGGCAGGCCCAGCGGGTATCCCTACGCAAACTGCGTTCAGCCAGTCGACCCGTTGGGACACCCTGGACGACGACCGTGAAAACGGCTGCATCCGCAGTGTCGAGCACGCCTACTCCCAAGAAGGCGGCCTGGCCGTGCTGTACGGCAACATCGCCCTGGATGGCTGCGTGGTGAAAACCGCCGGTGTGGATGAGTCCATCCACGTCTTCGAAGGCCGCGCCAAGATCTACGAAAGCCAGGACAGCTCGGTCCGCGGCATCCTCGCTGATGAAGTGAAGGAAGGCGACATCGTGATCATCCGCTACGAAGGCCCGAAAGGCGGCCCGGGTATGCAGGAGATGCTGTACCCGACGTCCTACCTGAAATCCAAGGGCCTGGGCAAAGCCTGCGCTCTGCTGACCGACGGCCGTTTCTCCGGTGGTACGTCGGGCCTGTCCATCGGCCACGCTTCGCCAGAAGCCGCTGCCGGCGGCGCGATTGGCCTGGTGCAGGATGGTGACAAGGTGCTGATCGACATTCCGAACCGTTCGATCAACCTGATGATCAGCGATGAAGAACTGGCCGCGCGCCGGGTTGAGCAGGACAAGAAGGGTTGGAAGCCAGTGGAGAAGCGTCCACGCAAAGTGACTACCGCATTGAAGGCTTACGCCCTGCTGGCCACCAGTGCCGACAAGGGTGCTGTGCGTAACAAGGCGATGCTTGACGGTCTGTAAGCTGCGCCCATAAAAATGCCCCGCCACGTGCGGGGCATTTTTTTGCCTGGCGTTCTGACGCTGTAGTTTTTCATACGCCGGCCGATAACAGGCGCAACTGTATTCTCAAGGAACTTACCCGCATGGATGCCCGCTCTACCGCTCTACACCCGGCTGCATGGGCGCTTTCCCTATTGGCGTTGGCCGGTTGCAGCTCGCTGCAAAAGCCTCAGGTGGACCCAGGCCTGGCACTCTTCAACGAAGCCATGACACTGCCGGCGCTCGACCACACCATCCTGCGCAACGGCGACAGGGTCGCGTACTCCGTCGATTTGCAGCAAAACCCGATCTCTGTGCAGTTCGACGCCTATTGCACACAAGGCCCTGGAAGGATGTTCTACCCCACGCGCTCGGGCCTGCGGGCATTTACTCCCTCACCGGCAACAGGCGTCGACCTGCCGACGGTACAGGCCCAACAACTGCAGCAAAGCGCTCAATTGCAGAGCGTATGCAAGGCACGCCCCGTCCCCGACTGGCGGATGCTGCAAACCTCTGCCGATCAGGGCTGGCTGCTGATCGACCGTAACAGCGTGCAGCAGCAAAGCAGTCAGATATCCGCCTGGGTCGCACAGGATTACCTGCACTATCAGGTCGCCAAGAACGCATCGTTGTTTACTCAACGGCAGGAGCGGCTGACGCTGGATTGCACACGACGCACCATCACGTTGATGAGCCAGTTCAACCTTGATGAAACGCGCCAGATGATCAACGGCGAAATCCGTCGACAATTCAAGCCGCAAGCCTTGGATCAAGCTTCCGGCAAACATGCCCAGCTCTTCAAGGCTCTGTGCCAGGCGCCGGTGGAGCTGACCCATTTACCCGCTTTCAAGGCGCGCCAGCCATTGCCACCCGTTGCCAGCGCAACCAATGCCAACCCGGCCGTGCTGGCGGCCATCCGAGCGCTCGGCCTGCCTGCGCCAACCCGCACCCTGAGCGAGCTGGCGTATGACTATGACGCCGTGCTCTTCAACAACACCCGAGTGGGCGACCAGACCAAACAGGCATTTATCAGTGTCGACAACGCATCCGGCCAGACACTGGTACAAACGCGCGACTCGGCACTCGGCTTTAACCAGGAGCTGACCTTCCAAGGCCTGTTTGATCTGGACAGCCAAGGTCTCGACCGCAAAACCGGCAGTGACAAGGTGAAGACCCGTCTCTTGGTTGGCCTGAGCTTTCAAGGCGATTGGCGTAACTTGCCCCTCGCCAGTGAGGTGAGCTACACCCAGACATGGTCAAAATCCATCAACCCCGATGGCAGTCCTTCGTCAGAGACCAGTGAACCAAGAACCGTGACCTGCAAGGTCGCTCGGGAAATCCCGGCTGCCACCCTGACCCCGGACCTGAAGGGGCAAGCTCAGGTACTCGACTGCGTTCAGATGAAAGGTTGGACTTATCAGGCAGCCTATCTGAGCGACTATGGGCTGTTCATCAAATTGCGTGAGAACGCGTTGGTTGCGCAATGGAACTGGCATCTGAAATCGGTGAAGTGACGCGCGATAGCGTGGCTTGTTTGAGCCTATGAAAATGCCCCGCCACGTGGGGGGCATTTTTATTCCGGTTGCACTCAGAACTGCGGCGTGTAGGTCATGGTGAACATCACATTGCGCGGGTCGCCATAGTAGTTGCTGCCCCAGTTCGCGTTGTAAGCCGGGATGTAGTACTTCTTGTCGAACATATTGTTCAGGTTCGCCGCGACGGTGAATTCCTGGTTGATCTTGTAGGCCACCCGCGAATCCCACAAGGCATTGCCGGGCACGCTGAATGTGCGGTCATAGGCGACGGTGCTGCTTTGCGCGGTCACACCGGCGCCGACACTGACGTCGCTCCAGTCCCCCGGCAACTGGTAGTCACCCCAGACCTTGAGCAGGTGCTTGGGCGTCCAGGTGCTGAAGATCTTGCCTTCGTAAGTGTCGTCCTTGATGAATTTTGTGGTGTTGTAGGTGTAGCTGGAAACCAGTTGCAGGCCCGGCAGCACCTCACCGCTCAAGGTGGCCTCGAAGCCCTGGCTGCGAACCTTGCCGGACGCGAGCGAGCAGTACCAGCCGCCACAAACCTTGCCGCCTTGCAGGTCTTGAGCCGCACGGTTTTCCTGGTCATAGCGGAAGACCGCGAACGACGTATTGAGGCGGCCATCCGCCAGTTCGCCTTTCAGGCCCAGCTCGTAGTTCTGGCCCTCAATGGGCTTGAGCACGGTCAATGAGGTGGTCAGGTTGGTTTGGGGCTCAAAGGCGTCGGTATAGCTGGCATAGGCCGACCATTGCTCGTTGAGCGCATAAACCAGGCCGGCGTAGGGCGTGACGTGACCATTGCTTTGCGTGGTGCTGCTGGTCGGCTCGCCGTACACCCCCCTGGCACCGCTCTCGTCCTTATAGGAATAGTCATACCAACTGGTACGTGCACCGAGGATCAACGTCAGCGGGTCCAGTACTTGGACGCGCCAGGTGCCATAAATCCCCTTCTGGCGAATGTCATACCAGCTCTTCGTCGCATTCCCTGCCTGGAACAACTGGTTCCTGTCGCGCTGCGGACGGTTGTGGTCGATATTGAAGATATCCGCCCCCGGCGTCGCCGCGCGCGCCCAGAAATCATCTGTGGTGAGTTTGGAATAGTTGGCGCCCAGCACCATCTCCTGCCGCAACCCCAGGCCTTCGAACTTACCGTCGACATACACGTCCACACCGCGACTCTTGGTGTTGAAATCAGTGACCCAGTCCACGTAACGCACGGTGCCGGTGTCACCGGGATTGGGGATGGTGTCCCACGTGGCCTGGTAGGTCGCGTCGTTGTGCTCATCCATGGCCACCAGAGCAGCCTTCACTTTCCAGTCATCGTTGAAGCGATGCTCGATATCGGCAAACACCTGGGTCTGGTTATTGACGTTACGGTTCCAACTGGCGCCGACAAAGGTCGAGCGCGAAAGGCCGATATCGCTGCCGTTGGCATACCGGGGCAGCGACATGAAGTTGGGCCGCGAGTGCCCCTTCTGGTTGCTGATGCCCACGCCGACGGTGGTGTCTGGCGTGAAGTCGTAGTCCACCGCGGCATAAACCGTCTGGTTCCAACCGCCGGCGTAATCGACAAAAGAATCGGTCGTGTCGTAATCAGCCACAAAACGGCCGCGCAAGGTGCCTTCGGTATTGAGCGGGCCACCCGCGTCCACTTGTGTGCCGTAGTGGTCCCAGGAACCGGCCTTGGCAGTGACGGTGACGGTCGGCGCCTGTTGCCCGCGCTTGCGCACCAGGTTCATCGTGCCGCCGGGGCTGTTCGCGCCCTGCAGCAAGGCGGCCGGACCACGCAAGGTTTCCACGCGGTCATAGATCGCCATGTTTTCGGTGAGGTAGCTGCCCAGCGCGTAGGTGTTGCGCGGGATGCCGACGCCGTCGTATTGCAGGGTGCCGACCTCAAAACCACGGGAGAAGATAAACATGCCAGGGCCAGGGGACTTGGTCGCCGTCAGGCCGGGGGTGCGCTTGACCACTTCGGAGAGTTTGGTGGTGTTCTGGTCGTCCATCTGCTTGCGGGTCATGACGCTGACCGATTGCGGGATGTCCTTGAGCTTTTGCTCGCCTTTGCCGAGGGTCACGGCACCGGTGGTGTAGGAGCCGGTGCCTTCGGTGGTCGCCCCCAAGCGTTCAGCGCTGATGGTGGTGGCACCGACTTCGAGAGCGCCGCCGGTGTCCACGCGTTTTTCCAGGGTGACGGTATCGGCGTTGATAAACGCCGCGCTCAGCCCAGTGCCGCCGAGCAGTTGCCCCAAGGCTTCACGTTGGCCCAGATTGCCACTCACCCCCGGCGACACCACCCCTTGGGTCAATTCACCACTCACCAACACCTGCACCCGTGTCACCGCCGAAAAAGCTGCCAGCGCACCGTCCAGGCTCTGCCCTGGAATATCAAAACGGTAGGTCTGTGCCTGAATGGTCTCAGCGGCCTGCAAGTACAGCGGTGCGGTGCCGCAGGCCAAGGAAATGGCCAGTGCCAGCAAGGGCCGTGCGGCGTATCGGTGTGCCATGGATGAAGCTCCCCGGTGCAAAAAAGTCTGTGATCGGCGCCGCACTACTTGAGAGTGCTTACTATTTACGCCTCAGTGATCAAGGACGATGGCTCGCGGGGAAACCCTGAAACTATTTTGAAAAAGTTGTCGTCAGGACGCTTTGCCTTCGCGCAACACCAGCAAATACGGGGTGTAGTGCTCGGCGTGCAGGTTGAGGGTGTATTCCAGCGCCTTGATCACGGCGTCGGGTTTGTCGATCTCGAACACGCCGGACACCACGCGATTGCGCAGCGCATCGCCCATCACCAGAGTCTTGCCGGGCCAGTAGCGATTCAACTCGCTGACCACTTCCGACAGCGGCTGCTGGCGGAACACCAGTTGCCGTTGGCGCCAGGCGAAACCGCTGGCCGGGTCGAAGCCATGTACCTCTGCGAGGTGCTGGTCCTGATACTCCACCGCCCGGCCTGGCTCCAGGTAGACCGGCTCACCACTGCCCGCACTGACCTGCACCTTGCCCTGAGCCACCTGCACACGCGTCTGTGCATCACGCCGCGCCACGCTGAATTGGGTGCCGACCACCTTCACCCAGCCATCGCCGGACTGCACCACGAAAGGCCGCGCCGGGTCCTTGGTCACGCTGAAAAACCCTTCACCACGCAGCAGACGAATCTGACGCTCACCGCCGCTCATGCGCACTTGAATCGCGCTGTCAGTGTTGAGTTGCAACTGGGAGCCGTCGGCCAGTTCGACAGTGCGCGATTCGCCGGTGCGGGTGGCGTAGTCCGCGCGCAGGCGGTCGAGCCAGGGTGTGTTCTGCACGGCCAGGCCCACTGACAGCAATATGGCAGCGGCATATGCCCAACGGCGCGCAGGCTGGCGCCAGGCAGCCTGTTCGGCGCGGCGGATCACCCGCGCCGGTTCACGCAAACCGCCGAGCATGGCCTGCACTTCCTGCCAAGCGTCATCCTGTGGCTGGCCCTGCCCAAGCCAGGCGGCAAAGGCGTCCATTTCGGCTGCCGTGACATCTTCGGCCTGTAGGCGGAAATACCAGCCAGACGCTTCTTCGAACAATTCGTCGGCAGTGGGTGTGGCGGTCATGACCGACGTCCTTGTGTGTCGCTGGCGAGCCGCGTCTTGATGTAGGCGCGGCATTCAATCAAGGCGCGACGCAATTGGTATTCCACGCTGCGCGGGGTGATCGACAGTCGCTCGCCAATCTCGCGGTAGGAAAGTTCGTCGACATGATAGAGCAGGAAGATCTGCCGAGTCGCCTCGGGCAACGCCAGGATAGCGTCCTGCATCAGTTGCTCCTGCTGATAGGCAGCCAATTGCTCATCGGCGCCAGGATTGCTGCAAGGCAATTCTTCACTGGGTTCACCGGCATCCAGGCGCTCGCGGCGGATGGCCTGGCGTTGGTGATCACGCACCAGGTTGCTGGCGATGGTGAAAAGGAAGGCTGGGAGGTTGTCGATCTTCTCGCCGGAATCCAGGCGCGCCAGGCGCAGGAACGATTCCTGGGTCAAGTCAGCGGCCACCTGAGCGCTGCCCGTGCGACGGGTGACGAAGGCCTCGAGGGCTTTCTTCTGCTCCGCGAACAGGCGCGCGATCTGCGAATTCCAGGAGGACACAGCACTACCTTGAGAAGAACGGACGGTTCAGGAAGTGCGCACGCTAGCAGAGGATGAGATTGGTTCGCAATTGATATCTATTTTGCCGACCTCTGTAGGAGCCGGCTTACCGGCGATGACGGCCTTGAGTCTTGCATTGATCTCACTGACGCCATCGCCGGCAAGCCGGGCTCCTACAAGGTTGCGTCGGGCTACTGGATTTCGTCAGGCTTGACGATCACCCAGTTCTTGTCCGCCGTCACCGGCAACCCTTCCTTGGCCTGCGCCGCCGCATGCTTGGCGATCATGCCGTTCAGTTGGGTCATGTATTTGTCCTTGCGGTTGATCCACAGGTGGATGCCGCCCTTGGCCACATCCACATCGTGGAACAGCATGTAGCCATCGCTGGTCGGCGTGTCGCCACCTACCAATACCGGTTTTTTCCACTCGTCGATGTAGGTGAGGATTGCCGCGTGCTTGCCCGCCATCCAGGTCGCCGGGGTCCACAGGTAAGGGGTGAGTTCCAGGCCGAGGTTGGCCTTCTCGTCATATTTGCCGGCGGTGATCTGTTTGCGTGCGGTGGTCAGTTCGCCGGTCTTGCGGTCCTTGAGCAGGGTGGTCACGCCGATGACGTTCTCGGGTTTGACGTTGTAGCCGTACTTCGGATCGGCGGCGACCATGCGCACCAGTTCTTCCGAGGCGGCGGTCATCACATACACCTCGATGCCGTTTTCCATCAGCTTGTTGTACAGCTCGGCCTGGCCGGTGAAGACTTTCGGCGGTTGCACCTCGGACTTCTTCACCACATCGCCTTCGAAATAGCTGACGGGCACGGGCTTGCCGGAGGCCATCAGCTCATCGACCTGCACTTTGAGTTCCTTGAGGGTGAACCCCGAAAACACCTGGGCGACCCACGGATAGCAGACCATGTCGTCCACTTCGCAGAGGCGATAGTAGTAACTGAACAGACTTTCCTTATGGTCGGCGGTGTCTTTGAAAGGCATAAGCTTGAGCGACGGATCAAGGCTGTCGCGGGTGATCAGGCCTTTGTTTTCCATGTAGGGCAGCAGGGATTCTTCGAGGTCGTAGCGGTAACTGGTGTTGTCCATGTCGAACACCGCGAAGTTACCCTTGTTGGCGTTGGCGGCGATCATTTCGTTCAGTTGCTTGGCGGCGGGGGCCGGCCAGTGTTTCAACTCGGTGGCGGCCATGGTTTGGCCGGCAAGGCCAAGGCACAGCGCGGCGGCAAACAATCTCGAAGCGAGCTTCATATGCGTTTTCTCCCTGAGTGAAAGACACCGACGCTAACAAATCCCTGTGACAGTTATCGCCCGAGCGCGACCGCTTGCGTCGTGATCGCGCCAACGGCATGTGCCTGAGCGTCAAACGCTTATTCCAAAAACGACAGTCACCATTCCATATCGGTATTAAATCAATATATTTCAAGCTGTTAGGCTTTCCGGTTCGCAATCGCAGGCTCACGCGATTGGCTGCCTTCTCAACGGAGCTTCAATGAATCTGCCCCTGATTCTCAACTTACTGGTGTTCGTGGCCCTGTTGCTGGGCCTGGCACAAACCCGTCGTACTAACTGGAGCCTCGCCAAGAAGGTCCTGTTCGCCCTCGTGCTCGGTGTGGTGTTCGGCACCGTTCTGCACACGATCTACGGCGATGGCAATCCGGTGCTCAAGGCCTCCATCGGCTGGTTCGATCTGGTCGGCAACGGCTACGTACAACTGCTGCAAATGATCGTGATCCCGCTGGTATTTGCCTCGATCCTCAGCGCTGTGGCCCGTCTGCACAACGCCTCGTCGCTGGGCAAGATCAGCTTCTTGACCATCGGCACGCTGCTGTTCACCACCGCAATTGCGGCGCTGATCGGTATCGGCCTGACCAACCTGTTCGGCCTCACCGCCGAAGGCCTGGTGGCCGGCACCCAGGAAATGGCGCGCCTGCAAGTGATCCAGAGTGATTACGCCGGCAAGGTTGCCGACCTGAATATCCCGCAACTGCTGCTGTCGTTCGTGCCGGCCAACCCGTTTGCCGACCTGGCCCGGGCCAAGCCGACCTCGATCATCAGCGTGGTGATTTTCGCCGCCTTCCTGGGGGTTGCCGCGCTGCAACTGCTCAAGGATGACGTGGAAAAAGGCCAGAAAGTGCTCAACGCGATCGACACCCTGCAAGCCTGGGTGATGCGTCTGGTGCGCCTGGTGATGAAGCTGACCCCGTACGGCGTATTGGCGCTGATGACCAAAGTGGTCGCCGGTTCCAACCTGCAAGACATCATCAAGCTCGGCAGTTTTGTCGTGGTCTCGTACCTGGCCCTGGGCCTGATGTTTGTGGTGCACGGCCTGCTGCTGTCCCTGGCCGGGATCAACCCGCTGCGTTTCTTCCGCAAAGTGTGGCCGGTGCTGACCTTTGCCTTCACCAGCCGCTCCAGCGCGGCGGCGATCCCGCTGAGCATTGAAGCGCAGACCCGTCGCCTGGGCATCCCACAGTCCATCGCCGGTTTCGCTGCCTCGTTTGGCGCGACCATCGGCCAGAACGGTTGCGCCGGTCTTTACCCTGCGATGTTGGCGGTGATGGTCGCGCCGACCGTAGGCATCAACCCGCTGGACCCGCTGTGGATCGCGACTTTGGTGGCGATTGTGACCTTGAGTTCCGCAGGCGTTGCCGGCGTGGGGGGCGGTGCAACCTTTGCCGCGCTGATCGTGCTGCCGGCCATGGGCTTGCCAGTGTCACTGGTGGCGCTGCTGATTTCCGTAGAGCCGCTGATCGACATGGGCCGTACGGCGCTGAACGTAAATGGCTCGATGACCGCCGGTGCGATCACCAGCCAGGTCATGGGGCAGACGGATAAGGCGTTGTTGAATGCGGATGAGCATGCTGAGTTAGCGCAGGCCTGATAGACCGCTATCGCCGGCAAGCCGGCTCCTACAGGGTAACGCAATCAACTGTAGGAGCCGGCTTGCCGGCGATGCTCCTAGGCCTTTTCCCAAACCTCGAAGTTATACGCCGGCTTATCTCCCTCAGCCGCATTCTCGACATTCGACACCAGCTTCCACTGCTTCGTATCAAACTCCGGAAACCAAGCATCCCCTTCCGGACTCAACGCCACCCGCGTCAAATACAGGCGATCCGCCTGCTCCAGCCCCTGCGCATACAATTGCGCACCGCCGATCAGCATCAGCTCGTCCACGCCTTGCGCCTTGGCCCATGCTTCAGCGCGCTCTACCGCCGCCTCCAGTGACGGAAAAACTTCCGCACCTTCAAGCGCCAGATCGGTCTGACGGCTAACCACGATGTTCAAGCGCCCCGGCAACGGTCGGCCCAGGGAATCCCAGGTCTTGCGCCCCATGATGATCGGCTTGCCAAGCGTGGTGGCCTTGAAATATTTGAAATCCCCCGGCAAATGCCAGGGCATGCTGTTGTCGACGCCGATCACACGGTTTTCACCGAGGGCTGCGATCAGGCTTAAAGGGAGAGTTTTTTTCATGGCGACGAGAATACCAGAGCCCCGAGCCAGGGGTTATGCTCCAGGCTCACAAACACAACAGGACTACGCGTGACTCCACTGCACACACTCTGGCTGACAGAAACCGTGCGCCTGCGCGAAGAACACGCCGGCCCGCTGGAAGACCTGGAAGCCAACCGCCTGGCCCGCACGGCCGGGGGCGACCTGCCGACACGTATCCAGCAGCGCGCCTTGCACCTGGCCGAACGCGATGGGCTCACAGCGGCCCTCACCCGCTGGCTGCAAGGTGCGCGTCTGGCGCTGGTGCTGCTGGCAATCGTCGCGGTCATCAGCGGCGCAGGCCTGGCGTTTGCTGCACTGGGCAACGGTCTAACGCCGGTGAATGTGTTCTGGGCCTTGGGCAGCCTGCTTGGCTTGAACCTGATCCTGCTGATCAGTTGGGCGTTCGGCCTGCTGTTTGCCGGCGAACACAGTGCCAGCCTGGGGCGACTATGGTTGTGGCTCAGCGAAAAATTCGCCCGTGATGCCAAAGCCGCCCAACTGGCGCCAGCACTGTTACTGCTACTGCAACGGCAGAAACTCAATCGCTGGGCCGTAGGGGCGCTGGTCAACAGTCTATGGTTGTTGGCGTTGCTCAGCGCCATGGTGATTCTGCTCACGCTACTCGCTACCCGCCGCTACGGCTTCGTGTGGGAAACCACCATTCTCGGTGCCGACACCTTCGTCGCCGTCACCCAGGCCCTCGGCACCTTGCCTGCTCTGTTGGGCTTCAATGTGCCGACCGTCGAGATGATCCGCGCCAGCGGCGACTCCGCCCTGAATATCGAAAGCGCCCGCCAAGCCTGGGCCGCCTGGCTGGTCGGCGTGCTGCTGGTCTATGGCCTGCTGCCCCGCCTGATCCTCGCGTTGCTGTGCCTGTGGCGCTGGAAACGCGGGCGCGCCGCCCTGCGCCTGGACCTCAACCTGCCTGGCTACAGCCCATTGCGCGAGCGTCTGATGCCGAGCAGCGAACGCCTCGGGGTCAACGATGCCGCGCCCGAGCAGTTGCACCACGTCAGCGGCGGCGTCAGTGAACTGGAAAGCGACGGCGCCCTGCTGGTTGCCATCGAACTGGACGACCAACATCCCTGGCCGCCCAAACTGCCCGCCAGCGTGAAGAACGCCGGCATCCTCGACAGCCGCGAATCACGCCACAAACTGCTGGAGCAACTCTCGCGCTTCCCGCCCGCACGCCTGGCCGTCGCCTGCGACCCACGGCGCTCGCCGGATCGCGGCAGCCTGGCGCTGATCGCCGAACTCGCGCGCAGCGCCACCGCCACCCGCGTGTGGCTGCTGCAAGCGCCACCCGGCCAGGCGCTGGACGCCGAACGCCTAGGCGACTGGCACGCCGCGTTGCAGCAACTGGAGTTACCTTTCGCCGACTGCGCGCCGTTGAACTGGCTGGAGACGGGTCATGACTAAACCGCTGAAACTCGCCGTGGTCGGCCACACCAATGTCGGCAAGACCTCGTTGCTGCGCACCCTCACGCGTGATGTTGGCTTCGGTGAAGTCTCCCATCGCCCCAGCACGACACGGCATGTGGAAGGCGCGCGCTTGTCGGTGGACGGCGAAGCCTTGCTGGAGCTGTACGACACACCCGGCCTGGAAGACGCCATCGCCCTGCTCGATTACCTGGAACGCCTGGATCGCCCCGGCGAACGCCTCGATGGGCCGGCCCGCCTGACGCGCTTCCTGGAAGGCAGCGAAGCCCGCCAGCGTTTCGAACAGGAAGCCAAGGTGCTGCGCCAACTGCTGGCCTCCGATGCCGGCTTGTATGTGATCGACGCCCGCGAGCCGGTGCTGGCCAAGTACCGCGACGAGCTACAAGTGCTGGCCAGTTGCGGCAAGCCGTTGCTGCCCGTGCTTAATTTCGTCAGCAGCAGCGACCACCGCGAGCCAGACTGGCGCGAAGCCCTGGCCCGCCTTGGCCTGCATGCGCTGGTGCGATTTGACAGCGTAGCGCCGCCGGAAGACGGCGAACGGCGCTTGTACGAAAGCCTCGCCCTGCTACTGGAAAGCGCGCGACCACAGTTGGAGCGCTTGATTCTTGACCAGGTGGCCCAGCGCCAGGCCCGCCAGCAAAGTGCTGCGCGACTGATCGCCGAACTGCTGATCGACTGCGCCGCCTGTCGCCGCAGTGTGGTCACTGAAGATGAGCAACAAGCCATCAGCGACCTGCGCAAAGCCGTGCGCCAGCGTGAACAAAAATGTGTGGAAGCCCTGCTCAAATTATTTGGCTTCCGCCCACAAGACGCCGCCGCCAGCGACTTGCCTTTGCTCAACGGGCGCTGGGGCGATGACCTGTTCAATCCGGAAACCCTCAAGCAACTCGGCGTGCGCGTCGGTGGCGGGATCGCCGCAGGCGCGGCAGCGGGTGCGGGCGTGGACCTGCTAGTCGGCGGCCTGACCTTGGGCGCCGCCGCCCTGGCCGGCGCGATTGCCGGTGGCGCCCTGCAGACTGCGCGCAGCTATGGCAGCCGGTTGCTGGGCAAAATCAAAGGCCAGCGCGAGCTGACCGTAGATGACAGCGTGCTGCGCCTGCTCGCCCTGCGTCAGCGCCAGCTGCTCAAGGCCCTGAACCTGCGCGGCCATGCGGCGATGCACAGCATCAAGGTCGATACACCCCAGGACAAGACCTGGCGCGAAGGCAAGTTGCCGGACGCGCTGCACAAAGCCCGCGCCCACCCGCAATGGTCGTCCCTCAACCCTCACGCCAGGCTCAGCCAGGCCGAGCGCCAGGAGCAGGTCGAAGCCCTGGCCGCTCGGCTTGATGAGACCTGACCGAGTTACTGCACAAACCACCCAAACGCCAGGAAAGCCGTACATAGCGAGCGAATCAGTTCTTTATCGGCTTTATCGACTACCCCATTGCGGTCGATGTCGCTATTGGTGAACGACTCCAACACGCCATCACTGTCGCCGTCATAAGCAGCCGCTTGGTAAACCAGCGACGACTTGCACCTAGACGTCGTGCGCTCATGGAAGTCGAGCTTGATCGCGTTGGGCATTCCGGTTTTACCGAAGTGATCGACGTACATCGTCAACGTACGCTGCCAATGGCTGCGCTGATTGAACCAGCCCAGTTTCAAGAAACTGTCGGCAAAACTATCAACCCGCTCTGTATCCAGCACACGTGGCCGGCTGACGGGGTTCAGGTCCTCCGCCCACTGTAGATCGACACGGCCATCGGCACTCATGTCCACCGCGAAGATCTCGTGAACCAGTTCATCCGGGCAACCTGCCTGATGCTCATAAAAATGCAGGATGACCGTATCGGCGCGGCCATTACCACTCATGTCCTGGGCAGTGGCTTTCAAGTAACGCATCCGTGTTGCTCCTTAAGGTAAGAAGCAAACACCTTAATGACGCGATGCCCCCGCCTCCAGACGGCGAGTCTGCGTTGGGTGTAGGGCCTGTCTACGCAACCAGTAGCCGCGCAGCCTTTGCCTTGAGTATCTGCAGGTCAAGTACCGGCACATGCCTCTGCTTGGCCTGCTCATCCCAATGACGCATGCGCAAACTCACGGCGCACAGCGGGCCCTGCGCAAACGCCTGAGCCTCCTCGGCACTCATCACCCCACCCTGATACGCCAAGGTGCGGCGGCTGGCTTCGCTCAGGCACGCGTAATAGTCCGGCTGGCTGAAGGTCAGGTAGCGCTTGGCCTGCACGTGATACTCCACCAACGTGGCCATGCGCTCGCTGAACCCTGCGCGACGCAGATAGTCGGCCCCCAGCCGTTCATGGCTGACCACGCCATAACCCCCCATGTTTTCCTCGCCCTGGCCGCAGAGATGCCCGATGTCGTGGAAAAACGCCGCCAGCACCACTTCATCATCAAAGCCTTCGGCCATGGCGAGTTGCGCGGCCTGGGACATGTGCTCGATCTGCGACACCGGCTCGCCGATGTAATCCGCCGTGCCGTGCTGCTCATACAAGCCGAAGACCTCGGCGATGATCTGTTCCGGGTTCATCACGCAACTCCCCACAAGGTACTGATATTGCGCTCGGCCATCGCCGGCCCCACGCTCATGCCCACGCCCGTGTGCATCAACGCGGCGCTCACTCCCGGCGCCACGCGCAGGAATGAAAACGGCCCCGGCCCCCGCGAGCCGTACACACCCTGCCAACGCTCCACCACCTGGATTTTGCAGCCCAAGGTCTGCTCAGCCAGTTCGATCATCCAGTCATCCACCTGCTCAGCGTTGAAGGGCGACGCGTCGCTGCCGTAGTCATGGGAATCACCGATGATCAATTCGCCATGGGGCGTCGGGCTGATCAGCAGGTGAATGCCGTGTTCGTGCAGGTGCGGAGCATCGCGCAGGATTTGCGCCTGCACCGGCACCGCTTCCGGCAGGTCGGCGAAAGCGCCGTAGTGCACGCAGCTCAAGCCGGTGAGCAACGCGTGTTGCAGGTTCAGGTTGACGGCGGGCCGGGCACGTAACATTTGCAGGCGGCAGATACTCGGATTGAGTTCGGCCATCGCTTCGGCCAGCACGGTCTGGTAGTCGTGGCCGGAGCACACAATGATCTGCTCGCCGCGAAAGCTGCCTGCCGTGCTGTGCAACTGGCCCGGTTCAACGTCACGCACCAAGGTTGAGAAATAAAACTCCACGTTCAGCTCTTGCGCCAGGTAGTTGATCAGCGCTGGGATCGCTTCACGGGAATACAGTTGCTGATCGTCCTTGCCGTGCAGCGCAGCGCGGTGATGGCAGAACTGGCCGCCATACAGGTCCTTCATCGCCGCGCCTTGCAGCAGTTCGACGTTGTAGCCGTGCTCTTGTGCACGCCCCTCACAGAAGGCTTCCAGCAAGTGTTCTTCCGCTTCGGTGCGGGCAAACAGGTACGCGCCGTTGCGCTTGAGTTGCAGCCCGGCGACTTGCGCCCAATGGCCCCAAATGTCACGGCTTTGCCGTGCCAGGTCAAGCATCGGCCCCGGCGGTTGCCCGGTGACCAGGGCCTGGCCGAAGTTGCGCACCGAGGCGCCCAGTGGCGTGGCGCTGCGTTCGAACACCTTGACCTTGAGCCCGCGTTTGGCGGCGGCAAAGGCGTGGGACAGGCCGAGGATGCCGGCGCCGATAATCAGTAGATCACTGTGCTTCGTCATGGATTTCGCAGCCCTCTGTAGGAGCGAGCTTGCTCGCGAAGAGCGTCAACGATGACGCAGCGCTTCTGGTTGCTCGCGTCGCCTATTCGTTCTTCGCGAGCAAGCTCGCTCCTACAGGTAGAGGTAAAATTATTGTTTTTCCGACTTGCCGTCATAGCGCTTGCGCCATTCGGTCAAAATGCTGTCACGGTTCTTCGAGGCCCACGCGAAGTCGTTCTTGATCAGGCGTTGTTCATAGTCGGCTGGCAATTCGGTCTGCGGCTTGGCAATGCCAGGCTGAGCGAGGACGGCGAAGTTGTCCTTGTACAGGTCCATGGCAGCCGGGCTGGCGGAGAAATCCGCGAGCTTTTTCGCGGCGTCGGCGTTGTGGGTGCCTTTCATGACGGCAGTGGCTTCGATGTCCCAGCCCAGGCCTTCTTTCGGCAAGATGATGTCCAGCGGCGCGCCCTGGCGTTTCAACTGCACGGCCGGGTATTCGAAGGAAATACCGATCGGGAACTCACCCGAAGCCGCGAGCTTGCAAGGCTTGGAGCCGGAGTGAACGTACTGGCCGATGTTCTGGTGCAGATCGTCCATGTACTGCCAGCCTTGCTTCTCGCCGTAGGTCTGCAACCAAGCGCTGACGTCCAGGAAACCGGTGCCGGACGAGGCAGGGTTGGGCATGACGATCTTGCCCTTGTACTCAGGCTTGGTCAGGTCCTGCCAGCTCACCGGCTTGGTCAGGCCCTGCTTTTCGGCTTCGACGGTGTTGAAGCAAATCGTTGCGGCCCACACATCCATGCCGACCCAGGCCGGCGGGTTGGCGGCGTCGCGATAGTTCTTGCCGATCTTGTCCAGGTCCTTCGGCGCGTAGTTGTCCAGCATGCCCTGCTGATCGAGGATCGCCAGGCTGGAAGCGGCCAGGCCCCAGACTGCGTCGGCTTGCGGGCGGTCTTTCTCGGCCAGCAGCTTGGCGGTGATGATGCCGGTAGAGTCGCGCACCCATTTGATTTCGATATCAGGGTTGGCCTGTTCGAAGGCCTTTTTGTAGGTCTTCAACTGCTCGGCTTCGAGGGCCGTGTACACGGTCAACTCGGTCTTGGCGAAGGCATTCAGGCTGAATGCAGTCAGTACGGCAGCGACCAGCGCCAGGGGCTTGAACACGGAGCACCTCCTTCAGGGATATTTATTGGCCGGGTGCGCTCTGGCGCCAGGCTTGGGAGCGGCGCAACGCGCCACGTGAGGCCCACGCCAGCAACAGCGAGACGCCGGCTGAGGTGAACAGGATCAGGGTCGACATGGCCGCCGCGCCGCCCACGTTGCCGGCGTCGTCCATGTTCAACACGGCGACGGCGGCGAGGATGGTGTCGGGGCTGTAGAGAAAAATCGCGGCTGACACCGTGGTCATTGCCGACACAAACAGGTAGCGCACGATGTCCAGCAACGCCGGCAGGCAGATCGGCACCGTCACTTTCAGGTAATGCCGGTACAGCGGTGCCTTGAGGGACAAGGCGGCGGCTTCGAACTCGGCGTCCAGTTGGCGCAGCGCCGTGGTGGCAGTCATCTGCGCGGTGGTCAGATAGTGAGCAACGGTGCACACCACCAGCAACGTCATGGTCCCGTAGAACACATGCAGCGGGTTTCCATTGAGGTTGAAAAAGAACACGTAGCCCAAGCCCAGCACCAAGCCCGGAACGGCCATCGGCACAAAGCTGAGCATGCGCAGGGCCAGATTCAGCCCCTTCTGGCCCTTGGTCTTTTCCATCAGGTACGCGCCGGTGAAGATCAACACGCTGCCGATCAATGCGGTGCACAACGCCATGGTCAGGCTGTTGCGATAGGCCAGCCAGCCACCGCCAGCCGTGTCTTCGAACTGGTAGTGGTTGAGCGATAGCGACAGGTTGTACGGCCAGAACTTCACCAGCGACGAATACACCGCCATGCCGAACACCAGCAGTAACACGGCGCAGATCAGCAGCACGATGGCCAGGTAACATCCGTCCCTCATGCGTGATGGTGCTGGCTGAAACACTTGGGCACGGCCGCTCATGGAATCGCCATGACGGCGGCGCAGCCAGGCATCCACAGCAAAGCTGAACAGCGCCGGTAGCAGTAACACCATGCCGATCAGCGCGCCGCGACCGAACTGTTGCTGGCCGACCACCGCCTTGTAGGCTTCCAGCGCCAACACCTGATAATCGCCGCCAACCACCACGGGCACGCCGAAGTCGGTGATGGTCAGGGTGAACACCAGACAGAACGCGGCGAACACGGCCTGGCGCGTGGCCGGCCAGGTAATGCTGCGAAACGCCCGCGCCGGGCTGGCGCCCATGCTGGAGGCTGCATCGAACAGGCGCGCATCCGCCAGGGACAGCGCCGACAACAAAATCATCAAAGCGTGTGGGAAGGTGTAGATCACCTCACCCAGCACAATGCCCCAGAAGCCGTAGATATTGTCCGAGAGCAACCCGCGCAGCATGCCCTGGTTGCCGAACAAGTAGACCAGCGCAATGCCCGGCAACATCGACGGCGCCATCAACGGCAGCAACGACATGCCACGCCAGATCGCCTTGCCGGGGATCAACGTGCGTTGCAGGGCGTAGGCAAACAGGTAGGCCAGCGGTACGACGATAGCCGCCACGCTGAGGGAAACTTTCAGGCTATTGCCCAGCAGCCAGTGGAAGTTGGCGCTGGTGATCAGTTCCTGTGCAGCCACCAGACCACCGCCCTGCCCGGCTTCACTACTGAAACCGCGCCAGAAGATCGCCAGCAGCGGCATCAAGACAGCCAGGCCCAGCAGCAACAGCCACAGCAGTTTGCCGCCGACGATGAAAATTCGGTCACCGGTTTCGGCGCGGGACACCGGTCGTGGCAGCGTCATGACAGCGGCCATCTCAGGCAAACACCTGCAGGCTGCGCGGCGGCAAGGCCACCCAGATGTCCTGGGCGCCCAGGCGCGGCATGGCTTCCGGGGCCAATTCAGCGAGCAGCGGATGACCGGGCAGTTGCTCCAGCTCGAAACTCATGCGGCAACGGTTGCCGAGGAAAGTGATCTCGCGGACCTTGGCCGGAAACAGGTTTTCTTCATGCACCGGCGGGTTGACGCTGATCGCCTCAGGGCGGCAGAACAAGCGGCCTGACTTGGCCACACCGGCATCGTCGGCCAGGCGCATGTTCATCCCACCGACCTGGGCGTGACTGGCACTGTTGCGACTGAACGGCAACCAGTTGCCCTGGCCGACAAACTCCGCCACGAACGGCGTGGCCGGGCGGTCGTAGATCTCCTGGGGCGTGGCGTATTGCTCGACCTTGCCGTTGTTCATCACGGCGATGCGGTCGGCCATCAGCATGGCTTCGTCCTGGTTGTGGGTGACCATCAGCGTGGTGATGCCCAGGCGACGTTGCAGTTGGCGCAACTCGGTGCACAGATGCTCACGGACGCGGGCGTCGAGGGCCGACATTGGCTCGTCCAGCAACAACAGTGAAGGTGCAGGCGCCAGGGCTCGGGCCAGTGCGACGCGTTGTTGCTGTCCGCCGGAGAGTTGGCCGGGGTATTTCTTTTCGCTGCCGACCAGGCCGACCAATTCCAGCATCTGCCCGACACGCTTGCGCACTTCCTCGCGACCGCTGCCAGTGAGACCGTAGCCGATGTTCGCTTCGACGGTAAGGTTGGGGAAAAGCGCGTAGGACTGGAACAGAATGCCGTAGTCCCGTGCCTGGGGCGGCAGTAGGGAAACATCACGGCTGCCCAGGTACAGTTCGCCGCTGTCCTGGCGCTCCAGGCCAGCGATGCAACGCAGCAAGGTGGTCTTGCCGCAACCGGACGGGCCCAGCAGGCACACCAGTTCGCCGGCGGCGACGTCCAGGGAGACGTTGTCCAGCGCGGTGAAGGCGCCGAAGCGTTTCTGGATACCGCGCACTTTCATCGGCGCGCCGGGTTGGGTCAGGGCTGTGTTCATGCAAGGCACCTCATCGAACTGATGAAGCCCATGCTAGGCAGGCATTGCGTCCCTCATGTGGCAGAAAGGCAAAACCCGGCGATAGTGGTATTGGTGGATTTGGGTAGGACGCGAACACCATTGTGGTGAGCGGGCTTGCCCCGCGCGGGGCAAGCCCGCTCACCACAGAGATCTTACTCGACCGTTAGAGTGGAGACATTTCCTGCGCCAACCCCAGGAACGCCGCCGGCAATCGTGCGCCTTTGCGCTCCTTGAGGCAGTACAGGTACTCCGGAATCTGCGGCGCATTCTCGATAGTCAGCACGCGCAGTTGCGGGTCGTGTGGCACTTCCTGCCGCGCAATGATGCTGATGCCTATGTTGCGCAACACCGCCTCACGGATCGACTCGCGGCTGCCAATCTCCAGCAACGGGCCATAGCTCACGTTGGCGCTTTGCAAGAGTTCCTCAGTCAGGCTCCGCGTGGTTGAGCCCGCCTCGCGCATCAACAATGTGTGCCCGGCCAACGCCGAGAGCGGCACATGATCCAACTTGGCCAGCGGATGGTTGCGATGCACTGCCAGCACCAGCGGGTCGGTGCCCAGCACACGGCGGATCAGGCGCGGGTCCTCCAGCAGTTGCGAGGAGGCGGCGACGTCGACGCGGTAGTCGTCCAAGGCTTCAAGCACTTGTTGGGAGTTGCCGATTTCCACCGACACTTCCACTTGCGGCAGACGCTCGCGGAAGGCTTTGACCAGGTCGAGGATGTAGTAAGGCGCCGTGGCGGCAATCCTCAATGCGCCCTGGACCTGGCCACTGTTGCGCAGGAAAAACTCGATGTCCGCTTCTTGCTGCAACAGCGCCTTGACCATCGGCAGCAAGCGCGCACCCTCGTCGCTGACGGTGAGGCGGCGGCCGCCGCGGTAGAACAGCTCGACGCCGTACTGGCTTTCCAGGTTACGGATCTGGGTGGTGACCGTAGGTTGGCTCAGGCCGAGTTTTTTCGCCGCCTGGGTAATGCTGCCCAGGCGGGCGACCATGAAAAACGCCTTTAACTCGGCACTCAGCACACCACCCTCTCATCGTTTATTTGCGCAACAGGCGCAGGCCATTGAACACCACCAGCAGGGCCACGCCCATGTCGGCGAACACCGCCATCCACATGGTGGCCAAGCCCAGGAAGGTGACCACCAGGAAGATCGCCTTGATTACCAACGCCAGGGCGATGTTCTGCTTGAGGATACTCGACGTTTGCCGCGACAGACGAATGAATGCCGGAATCTTGCGTAAATCATCGTCCATCAAGGCCACGTCGGCGGTTTCGATGGCGGTATCGGTGCCCGCTGCGGCCATGGCAAAACCGATCTCGGCACGGGCCAACGCCGGGGCGTCGTTGATGCCGTCACCGACCATACCCACGCGGTGGCCTTGGCCGTAGAGCGATTCGATGGCTTGCAGCTTGTCCGTCGGCAACAGGTCACCCTGAGCCTGGTCGATGCCCACCTGGGCGGCAATCGCCTGAGCGGTGTGAGTGTTGTCGCCGGTGAGCATCAGGGTCTTGATGCCCAGCTCGTGCAGTTGTTGGATAGCTTCGCGGCTGCTGTCCTTGACCGTGTCGGCCACAGCGAACAGTGCCAATGGGCCGGACTTATCGAGTAACAGCACCACCGATTTGCCCTGTTTTTCCAGGGCGAAGAGTTTTTCTTCCAGTTCCGGCGAGCACAGGCCCAGGTCTTCCACCAGGCGGTGGTTGCCCAGGTGGTAGGTTTCGCCGTTGATGTCGCCACGCACGCCCCGACCGGCCAGGGCCTCGAAGTTATCCACAACATGGGTGGGCAGGTTTTTATCCACAGCCGCGTTGGCAATCGCCAGCGACACCGGGTGATCGGAACGCCCGGCCAGACTGGCAGCCAAAGCCGGCGCGCTGTCTGCGACATTGGGGAACAGCGCCAGGTAATCGGTTTGCACCGGCTTGCCGTGGGTGATGGTGCCGGTCTTGTCGAGGGCCACATAGTCGAGCTTGTAACCACCCTCCAAGTACACGCCGCCCTTGATCAAGATGCCTTTACGCGCCGCCGCCGCCAGGCCGCTGACGATGGTCACCGGGGTGGAAATCACCAGCGCACACGGGCACGCCACCACCAGCAGCACCAGGGCGCGGTAGATCCAGTCGAACCAGGCGCCGGCCATGAACAGCGGCGGAATAATGGCCACGCCGAGGGCGAACAGAAACACCGCCGGGGTGTAGATTTTCGAGAAGCTGTCGACAAAGCGCTGGGTCGGCGCGCGCGCGCCTTGGGCCTGTTCCACCGCGTGAATGATGCGCGCCAAGGTGGAGTTGTTGGCCGCTGCAGTGACTCTGTATTCCAGGGAACCGGCCTGGTTGATGGTGCCGGCGAAGACCTTATCGCCCACGGTCTTTTCGATCGGCAGGCTTTCACCGGTGATCGGCGCTTGGTCGATGGTGGATTGGCCGGCGGTGACTTCCCCGTCCAAGCCGATACGCTCGCCAGGTTTTACCCGCACGATTGCGCCCAACTCAATGCTTTTGACTTCTTTTTCAACCCAGGAACCATCAGCCTGCCGCACCGTGGCTTGCTCCGGCGTCATCTGCATCAAGCCGCTGATTGCATTACGCGCACGGTCCAGGGACTTGGCTTCGATCAACTCGGCCACGGTGAACAGGAACATCACCATGGCGGCTTCCGGCCATTGGCCGATCAGGATCGCACCGGTGACGGCGATGCTCATCAGCGCATTGATGTTCAGGTTGAGGTTTTTCAGGGCAATCCAGCCCTTTTTGTACGTGGTGAGGCCGCCGCTGAGGATCGACACCAACGCTACCAATGCGATCACCCAGGTGGGCGCGACGCCACTGAAGTGCAGCACTTCGGCACCCAACGCACCCACGCCGGACAACGCCAGGGGCCACCAATGTTTCTTGGCCGGTGGCTCTGCGGCCGGGGTGCCCTCTTCGATCGGATCAGCCTGCATCCCCAGGGATTTGATCGCTTCGATGATCGGTGCAGTACTCGGCAAGTCGTGAGTGACGCCGAGGATGCGGTTGATCAGATTGAACTCCAGCTGCTGCACGCCGGCCAGCTTGCCCAGTTTGTTCTGGATCAGCGTCTGCTCGGTGGGGCAGTCCATGGCTTCGATGCGGAAAGTGCTCAGCCGCGAGCCGGCGGTGGGCGCCTCGCTCAATTGCACCAGCGCCGGAGTTGGAGTGCCGGAACAGCAGGAGCCGCCGTGGCCGTGGTCATGTACAGGCGTGAGTTTTTTCGGGGCATGATCGTGGTCGTGATCATGCTCGTGTTTATGCGGGGTGTGGATGGAATCGCTCATTCTGTCGCGTCCGTAAAGGTGCCTGTTGCCAAGTAAAGACCCTGTAGCCACTATAGGGTCAAGCACCCATTTGGAGATTGCTGCGATGAAGATCGGCGAACTGGCCAAACTGACCGACTGCCCGGTGGAAACCATCCGTTACTACGAGAAGGAAGGCCTGCTGCCACCCCCGGCGCGCACCGACGCCAATTACCGCGTTTACACCCAAGCGCACACCGAGCGACTGGTGTTTATCCGTAATTGCCGCAGCCTGGACATGACCTTGGAAGAAATCCGCAGCCTATTGGGCTTGCGCGACAGCCCCCAGGACCAGTGCGAAAACGTGAATGCGTTGATTGACGAGCACATCCACCATGTGAAGGCGCGGATCGATGGGCTGTTGGCGTTGCAAGAGCAATTGCTGGACTTGCGCCAACGCTGTGGCGGCGGGCCCGAGTGCGGGATTCTGCAGCGGCTGGAAGTCAGCGGGAGTGTGGCAGCCAGCGAGGCTGAGCCCTCGCATGTAGGCAGAAGCCACGGCCACTAAATCAAGTGAACACCGGCTAAATGTGGGAGCGGGCAAGTCGAATCGTCGCACCGCCGCTCCCACATTGATCAGATGGCGACGTCGGCCTTGATGCTTGGGTCGGCGTCGTAACCGACGATTTCGAAGTCTTCAAACTTGTAGTCGTAGATCGACGCAGGCTTGCGCTTGATTACCAGCTCCGGCAGCTTCTTCGGCGTGCGCGCCAGCTGGGTCTGGATCTGCTCCATGTGGTTGCTGTAGGCATGGGTGTCGCCGGTGGTGACGATGATCTCGTGAGGGATCAGGTCGCACTGCTGGGCCAGCATATGGGTGAGCAAGGCCAGCGCGGCGGTGTTGTACGGCAGGCCGAGGAACACGTCGGAGCTGCGAATATACAACTGCATCGACAGGTGACCGTCGTGCACAAACGCCTGGTACAGCAGGTGGCACGGCGGCAGGGCTTGCTTGCCGTTGCGCGCGTTTTCCTGCGGGCTCTGGGTCTCGTCGGGCAGGTACTCGACGTTCCAGCCGTGGAACAGGATGCGGCGGCTGTTGGGGTTGGTCTTCAGCGTGTGGACCATGTAATCGATCTGGTTGATCGTGCCACCGTCCTTGGTCGGCCAGGCGGTCCACTGTTCGCCGTACACCGGGCCCAGGTCACCGTCTTCGGTGGCCCATTCGTCCCAGATCTTTACGCCGTTTTCGTTGAGCCATTTGATATTGGTGTTGCCGCTCAACATCCAGATCAATTCGTTGGCGATGCTTTTGAAGTGAAGCTTCTTGGTGGTCAGCAGCGGGAAGCCGTCGGCCAAGTTATGCCGATACTGACGGGCAAACACGGCCTTGGTGCCGGTGCCGGTGCGATCGCCCTTGGTCAATCCATTGGTCACGACGTCGTTCAGCAGTTCGAGATATTGCTTCATTTTTTTACCCGTATCGTTGAAGCCGAGGCTGCGCAACAGCCTCGGCATTCGAATTTAAAGCGCGGTGTTCTTCAAAGGTTGCGGGCGATTGTACGCCCACCACAGCAAGCCCAGGCCGCCGAGGATCATCGGCAAGCTGAGGATCTGGCCCATGGTCACCCAACCGAACGCCAAATAGCCCAACTGTGCATCCGGCACGCGCACGAACTCGACGATGAAGCGGAAGATCCCGTAGAACAACGCGAACATGCCCGACACCGCCATGGTGGGGCGCGGTTTGCGCGAGAAGATGTACAGGATAAGGAACAGCGCCACGCCTTCCAATGCGAACTGATAAAGCTGCGACGGGTGGCGCGGCAGTTGCGCCGGGTCACTGAACGGCGGGAACACCATGGCCCACGGCACGTCGGTCGGCTTGCCCCACAGTTCGGCGTTGATAAAGTTGCCGATACGCCCGGCGCCCAAGCCGATCGGTACCATCGGCGCAACGAAGTCCATCAGTTGGAAGAACGATTTGCCGTTGCGACGGCCGAACCACCAGGCGGCGATCATCACGCCGATAAAGCCGCCGTGGAACGCCATGCCGCCCTTCCACACCTCGAAGATCAGCGTCGGGTTGGCGATGTACGCGGAGAGATCGTAGAACAACACATACCCCAGGCGTCCGCCGACAATCACCCCCATCGACAGCCAGAAAATCAGGTCGGAGAGTTTCTCCTTGGTCCAGGTCGGGTCGAACCGGTTCAGGCGTCGAGAGGCCAGAAACCAGGCACCGCCGATGCCGATCAGGTACATCAACCCGTACCAGTGGATTTTCAGCGGACCGATGGCCAGGGCCACCGGGTCGATCTGCGGGTAAGGCAGCATTGCGACTCCTCGTTAATCATTCGTTATGGCGACCGGGACCATGCCGGGCCGCGATTAAGCCTGCATTATTCAAATTCTTTAAAGCAAAAAGTTCAGACCGACACAGAACAACAGCCCGGCGAACAAGCGCTTGAGCAGACGCGGCGACAATCGATGTGCCAAGCGTGCGCCGAAGCGGGCAAACACCATGCTGGTCAGGGCAATGCCCAGCAGCGCCGGCAAATACACGAACCCTAGACTATGAGCGGGCAACAGCGGGTCATGCCAGCCCAGAATCATGAAACTTAATGCACTGGCCAGCGCAATCGGCAGGCCGCAGGCCGATGAAGTGGCCACCGCCTGCTGCATAGGCACGCTGCGCCAGGTCAAGAACGGCACCGTCAGCGAGCCGCCGCCAATCCCGAAAATCGCCGAGGCCCAGCCGATAAACGTACCGGCGACGGTCAAGCCAAACTTGCCCGGCACCGTCCGGCTGGCCTTGGGCTTCACCTCCAGTGCCAGTTGAACGGCCACCAGCAAGGCAAATACGCCGATGATCTTTTGCAGGTGCGGGCCGGAAATCGCCTCGGCGGTCAATGCGCCAAAACCGGCGCCGATCAGGATGCCCACGGTCATCCACACAAAGATCGGCCAACGCACCGCGCCCCGTCGATGATGCTCGCGCACAGCATTCACCGAGGTAAAAATGATGGTCGCCAGGGAGGTGCCCACGGCCAGGTGGGTCAGCACCTGCGGGTCGAATCCCTGCAAGGTGAAGCTGAACACCAGTACCGGCACGATGATGATCCCGCCGCCCACGCCGAACAGCCCGGCGAGTACACCCGCACAGGCACCGAGCAGCAAATACAGCAGAAATTCCATGGGAGCCCCCGAACCAAGTCCGGCATGTTAACGGATGGAAGGCATGCGACCCAACTGCATACGATGGAACGCCTCGGCTTGAGTGGGTAGAGTGGCTAAAAACACAAAAGGGATCGCCTGATGTGCCTGATTGTTTTCGCCTGGCGGCCGGGCCACGCCCAGCCACTGATCGTCGCGGCCAACCGCGACGAGTTCTACGCCCGCCCCAGCCTGCCGCTGGCCCAGTGGCTGGATGCGCCCGAGGTCTACGCCGGTCGTGACCAGGAAGCCGGCGGTACTTGGCTGGGGGTCAATGCCGATGGCCGCTTTGGCGCGCTGACCAATATCCGCGACCCGCACCAGCCTCCGGCCCGTAAGTCCCGTGGCGAGTTGGTCGCGCGATTTCTCAGCGGCTCGCTGCCGATTGAAGAGTATTTGGCCGACGTTAACGGCCGCTCGATTGAATATGCCGGGTTTAACCTGCTGATAGGCACGCGCGATGAGCTGTGGCATTACAACGCCAACCATACGGAGCCGACGCGGCTGAAGTCCGGCGTGTATGGATTATCCAACGCAGGGTTGGATACACCGTGGCCCAAATTGCTCAAGGCCAAGGCGGCGTTGAGCGAAATACTCGTAGACCCACAGCCTGACGCGTTATTGGGGATTTTGAGTGATCCGCAGACGGCGCCGTTTGCGGACCTGCCAGATACAGGGGTGGGATTGGCAACGGAAAGCCTTTTATCCAGCGTGTTTATTGCCAGCCCGAGCTACGGGACACGGGCGAGTACGGCATTGATCGTGAATGCCGACGGGACGCGGCAGATGGTGGAGCGCAGTTTTGGGCCGCATGGTGGGCGGCTTGGTGAGGTAGAACTCAGGATTTAGCGGTGTTTGGGCTGGCGCCATCGCTGGCAAGCCAGCTCCTACAATGGAATACATCCCCCTGTAGGAGCCGGCTTGCCGGCGATGGCGGTCTAAAGGGTTTTCGCCGAAGCCGGGTTGATCATCCGCGTCAGCCCCAGGTTTTTCAGGGCCAACTGCAGCGAGCTGTGGATAACTTGCGGGTTGTCGATGGTCATCAACTCCGCCAGCAAGTCCTTGGCCATGCTCAACTCAACCTGGCGCAACATCCACTTCACTTTCGGCAAGTTGGTGGCGTTCATCGACAGGCTGTCAAAACCCATCGCCATCAACAGCACTGCCGCCGCCGGGTCGCCGGCCATTTCGCCGCAGATGCTCACCGGCTTGCCTTCGGCATGGGCGTCGCGCACCACATGTTGCAGTGCTTGCAGAACCGCCGGGTGCAGGTAGTCGTAAAGGTCGGCCACCCGTGGGTTGTTACGGTCCACGGCCAGCAGGTATTGGGTCAGGTCGTTGGAACCTACCGAGAGGAAGTCCACCTGGCGCGCCAGCTCCTTGGCCTGGTACACCGCCGCCGGGATTTCGATCATCACGCCAATCGGCGGCATCGGTACGTCGGCACCTTCGTCGCGCACTTCGCCCCAGGCGCGGTGGATCAAGTGCAGCGCCTCTTCCAGCTCGTGGGTGCCGGAGATCATCGGCAGCAGGATGCGCAGATTGTTCAGGCCTTCGCTGGCCTTGAGCATGGCGCGGGTCTGTACGAGGAAAATTTCAGGGTGGTCGAGGGTTACGCGAATGCCGCGCCAGCCCAGGAAGGGGTTGTCTTCCTTGATCGGGAAATAAGACAGTGACTTGTCGCCGCCGATATCCAGGCTGCGCATGGTCACCGGCAACGGGTGGAAGGCCTGCAGTTGCTCGCGATAAATCGCCAGCTGCTCCTTCTCGCTCGGGAAACGCTGGTTGATCATGAACGGCACTTCGGTGCGGTACAGCCCCACGCCTTCAGCGCCGCGCTGTTGCGCACGGGCCACGTCGGCCAGCAGGCCGGTGTTGACCAGCAGCGGCACGCGATGGCCGTCGGTGGTTACGCACGGCAGTTCGCGCAATGAATCGAGGCCCAGCGCCAGTTGTTTCTCTTCCTCAACCACTTCGGCGTATTGCTTGCGCAACACTTCGCTGGGGTTGGTGAACACTTCACCGCGATGGCCATCGACGATCATGCCGATGCCGTCGACCTTGGCATACGGCAGGTCGACCAGGCCCATCACCGTCGGGATGCCCATGGCACGCGCCAGGATCGCAACGTGGGAGTTGCCCGAACCGAGTACCGAGACCAGGCCCACCAACTTGCCCTCGGGCACTTCGCCGAGCATGGTGGCGGTCAGTTCCTCACTGATAAGGATGGTGTTGTCGGGGTAAACCAGGTTGGTAGTGCGGTCTTCCTGCAGCTTCGCCAGCAGACGGCGACCGAGGTCGCGCACATCCGAGGCCCGCTCACGCAGGTAGTCGTCATCCATCATTTCGAAACGGTTGACGTGATCGGTCACCACCTGGCGCAGTGCGCCCTGGGCCCACTGGCCGGTCTTGATCACCGTCTTGACTTCGTTACCCAACGACGCGTCGTCGAGCATCATCTGGTACACGTCGAACAGCGCACGCTCTTCGGGGCGCAGCTGGGTGGCCAGCTTGTTCGACAAGTTGCGCATGTCGGCGCGCACGCCTTCCAGGGCGGTTTTGAACAGTTTGATTTCAGCGTCGATGTCGTTGACGGTCTTGTCCGGCACCACATCCAGGTCCGCTGGCGGCAACATGACTACCGCCGTACCGACCGCAGCGCCCGGTGAACCCGGCACGCCGACGAACTTGGCTTCCTGGATGCCCTTACCCTCACGCCCCAGGCCGCGAATCGAGCCGGTGGCTTCGGCGTGGGCGATAACCCCAGCAAGCTGCGCGCTCATGGTCACGAGGAAGGCTTCTTCACCTTCGTCGAACTGGCGGCGTTCTTTTTGCTGGATGACCAACACGCCGACGACGCGGCGGTGGTGAATGATCGGTGCGCCTAGGAACGAGGCGTAACGCTCTTCGCCGGTTTCGGCAAAGTAGCGATAACGCGGGTGATCGGCCGCGTTTTCAAGGTTCAGGGGTTCTTCACGCGTCCCCACCAGGCCCACCAGACCTTCATTGGGCGCCATGCTGACCTTACCGATCGAGCGCTTGTTCAAGCCCTCGGTGGCCATCAGCACAAAACGGTTGGTCTCGGGGTCCAGCAGGTAAACCGAGCAGACCTGGCTGCCCATGGCTTCCTTGACGCGCAACACAATAATCCCCAACGCCGCCTTGAGATCCTTGGCGGAGTTAACTTCCTGGACGATCTTGCGCAGCGTATTGAGCATGGCTCGGGGTCGAACTCCGTCGTCAGTCGCGCGCTAAAAGGCGCGGGGCAAGCTCTTTGAGAGCGCGACGATAAACTTCGCGCTTGAATGTCACCACCTGGCCCAACGGGTACCAATAGCTGACCCAGCGCCAACCATCGAACTCCGGTTTACCGGTCAAATCCATCCGCACCCGCTGCTCGTTGGAGATCAGGCGCAGGAGAAACCACTTCTGCTTCTGGCCGATGCACAGCGGTTGGCTGTGGGTACGCACCAGGCGTTGCGGCAAACGATAGCGCAACCAGCCACGGGTACACGCCAGAATTTGTACATCTTCGCGCTCAAGGCCGACTTCTTCATTCAACTCACGGTACAAGGCGTCTTCAGGGGTTTCGTCGGGGTTGATTCCACCTTGAGGAAACTGCCAGGCATCTTGGTTGATTCGGCGAGCCCATAGCACCTGTCCGGCATCATTCGTAAGAATAATCCCGACATTAGGACGGAAACCATCGGGGTCGATCACGGCAACAACCTCGCAAACGCATGTCGCCGCATTGTTCCACAAAGGTTGATGAAGCGGCAACGAGGCTTCTTACCTTATGTGCACTCTTGTGAAAAGACCGTATTCTGGACGCCTTTTTACAGACATTTCAGCGAGTAACTGCAATGCGCCTGGCTTTATTCGACTTGGACAACACCCTCCTCGGCGGTGACAGCGATCACGCCTGGGGCGATTACCTCTGTGAACGCGGGATTCTTGACCCGATCGCCTACAAGGCACGCAACGACGGGTTCTACCAGGACTACCTGGCCGGCAAGCTCGACAACGCCGCCTACCTGAACTTCAGCCTGGAAATCCTCGGCCGCACCGAGATGGCCCAACTGGACGAGTGGCACAACGACTTCATGCGCGACTGCATCGAACCGCTGATGCTGCCCCTGGCCGCAGAATTGCTGGCCAAGCACCGCGCCGCCGGTGACAAGCTGGTGATCATCACCGCCACCAACCGTTTCGTCACCGCGCCGATTGCCGCACGCCTGGGCGTGGACACCCTGATCGCCACCGAATGCGAGATGGAAAACGGCCGCTACACCGGACGCAGCACTGATATTCCGTGCTTTCGCGAGGGCAAGGTGACGCGTTTGAATCGTTGGCTGGAAGAGACCGGGTATAGCCTGGAAGACAGCTACTTCTATAGCGACTCGATGAATGACCTGCCGCTATTGGAGCAGGTGACTCACCCGGTGGCAGTGGATCCGGACCCGAATTTGCGGGCTGAAGCTGAGAGACGTGGCTGGCCGGTGATTACGCTGCGAAGCTGATGGGTTTCACCTGTAGGAGCGAGCTTGCTCGCGAAAATCGTCAATGATGACGCGGGCATTCTGAATGAACGCGGTATCCTCGCGCTTTTCGCGAGCAAGCTCGCTCCTACACGGGCTTGGCACCCATCAATCCGGCAATCGCCACGAACCCCACCAGGCTGACCACCGCCAGCACCAACGTGAAGTTCAGGCTACCGCCCTCGCCCTTGCGCAGGCGATTGAGCCGCGCCACCAGCCAGAACCAGGCCAGCGCCGCCACGGTATAGAGGAGGCTGGAACCCAGGATCCAAGTCTGCCCCAGCGGCCAGCCGACCAGGTGCACCAGCCACCAACCGGTAAACGGCATGCTGACCACACACACGCCCATCAACAACCAGACGAACGCCCACGGGCGCTGCACGGTCACCGCCGGACCCGCGCTGCGTTTGCGCCAGGCCAGTATCGCCAGGCCCAGGCCGCTAAGCAGCAGCAATACCGTGGCCGCGATGTGGATAACTTTCAGGGTGATCAGGGTTTCCATGTCTCGTCTTCCTTAAAGGCCGCCCCCATCAGCGTAGTCGCTCAACCGAGGAACAGTTTGTAGGCCGGGTTATCGCTTTCATCCCAGTACGGGTAGCCGATGGCCTCCAGGGCTGCCGGTACCAGGTGACGCTCGTTCGCCGGCACTTGCAGGCCGGCGACCACACGACCGTCGGCTGCGCCGTGGTTGCGATAGTGGAACATCGAGATGTTCCAGCGCCCGCCCAATTTGTTAAGAAAGTTGAACAAGGCCCCCGGACGCTCCGGGAATTCGAAGCGAAACACCACTTCATTGCTGACGTGAGCCGCATGGCCGCCGACCATATGGCGGATGTGCAACTTGGCCAGTTCGTTCTCGGTCAGGTCCAGCACCGGAAAACCATGGCCTGTCAGGCTGGCGATCAGCGCACTGCGCGGGTCGTTTTCCGGGTGGGTCTGCACGCCGACAAAGATGTGCGCCTCGCTGCCGGAGTGGAAGCGGTAGTTGAATTCTGTGATCTGGCGCTTGCCCACGGCCTCGCAGAACGCCTTGAAGCTGCCGGGTTTCTCGGGGATGGTCACGGCGATGATGGCTTCGCGGCCCTCACCCAACTCAGCGCGCTCGGCTACATGGCGCAGGCGGTCGAAGTTGACGTTGGCGCCGGAATCGATGGCAACCAGGGTCTGCCCGGTGACGCCACGGGTCTCGACGTACTTCTTGATCCCGGCCACACCCAATGCCCCTGCCGGCTCGGTGATGGAACGGGTGTCGTCGTAGATGTCCTTGATCGCCGCACAGATTTCATCAGTGCTCACGGTGATCACTTCGTCTACATAGTCTTTGCAGATATCAAACGTGTGCTGGCCGATCTGCGCTACCGCCACGCCATCGGCGAAGATACCAACGGTTGGCAACACCACGCGCTCGCCCGCGGCCAGGGCGGCTTGCAGGCAATTGGAGTCGTCCGGCTCGACACCGATGACCTTGATGTCCGGGCGCAGGTATTTCACGTATGCCGCAATTCCGGCAATCAGCCCGCCGCCGCCCACCGGGACGAAAATCGCGTCCAGAGGCCCCGGATGCTGGCGCAGGATCTCCATCGCCACGGTGCCCTGCCCGGCAATGGTGTGCGGATCATCATAAGGATGGATGTAGACGTAGCCTTTTTCGTCGACCAGTTTTAGCGAGTAGGCCAGGGCTTCCGGGAAGGAATCGCCATGCAGCACCACTTTGCCGCCACGCGAGCGTACGCCTTCGACCTTGATTTCCGGGGTGGTCTTGGGCATCACGATAGTAGCTTTCACCCCGAGCACCTTGGCCGCCAGGGCCAGGCCCTGGGCATGGTTGCCGGCCGACGCCGTGACCACGCCGCGTGCGCGTTCCTCAGCCGTCAGTTGGGTCAGCTTGTTGTACGCGCCGCGAATCTTGAACGAGAACACCGGCTGCAAGTCTTCACGCTTGAGCCAGACCTTGTTGCCAAGCCGCTCCGAGAGCTGGCGGGCGGTCTGCAACGGGGTTTCTACGGCAACGTCGTAGACGCGCGAGGTGAGGATCTTTTTGACGTACTGTTCAAGCATCGGCGGGAATCACTGAGCAGGTTGGGCAGGGCCAAGGAGTCTAACCCAGCGTTTGGCCGGGCGACCACACGAATCCAGAGGTTTTGTTGGGTTATACTCGCGCCCCTCGATAACTCCCCGCCCGTTCCGGAGCCCGCATGACCCAGGATCAACTCAAACAGGCAGTGGCCCAGGCCGCCGTCGATTTAATCCTTCCTAAACTCGACGACAAGAGCATCGTCGGTGTCGGCACCGGCTCCACCGCCAACTGCTTCATCGACGCACTGGCCCAACACAAGGGTGCATTCGACGGCGCCGTGGCCAGCTCCGAAGCCACTGCCGCGCGCCTGAAAGGCCATGGTATTCCGGTGTACGAGCTCAACACCGTGAGCGACCTGGAGTTCTACGTCGACGGCGCCGATGAAAGCGACGAGCACCTGAACCTGATCAAAGGCGGCGGCGCAGCCCTGACCCGCGAGAAAATTGTCGCGGCCGTGGCCAAGACCTTTATCTGCATCGCCGACGCCAGCAAGTTGGTGCCCGTACTCGGCGCGTTCCCGCTGCCGGTGGAAGTGATCCCTATGGCCCGCAGTCACGTGGCCCGAGAGCTGGTAAAACTGGGCGGCGACCCGGTGTACCGCGAAGGCGTATTGACCGACAACGGCAACATCATCCTCGACGTGTTCAACATGCAGATCACTAATCCGGTGGAGCTGGAAACTCAGATCAACGCGATCGTCGGCGTGGTCACCAACGGTCTGTTCGCCGCGCGTCCAGCCGATGTACTGCTGCTGGGCACCGCCGAAGGCGTCAAAACCCTCAAGGCCTGACACCCTTCCCTGTAGGAGCCGGCTTGCCGGCGATGGCGTCTTTAACATCGCCATCGCCGGCAAGGGGCATTCAGGGATTGGTTTTCTTGAAGACGTAGAACAGGTTCGGCTCGCTGACGAGGTACAACGCGCCCTCGTCATCCATGGCGATCCCTTCGGCCTGAGGCACCCGCTTTTTCAGGCCATGGCGCCCGTTCAGCAGTGACAGACTGCTCAGCGGGCGACCGTCGATATCCAGTTCCAGCACCAGGAACGACTCATCCGACAGCGCCAGTAAATGGCCGCTGCGCTCGTCGTATTGCAGGCTCGACAGGTCACGCACAAACAATCCGGCATCACGCTTGGGGTTGTTGATCACGTGCACCGAATAGGTCTTTTCCGGCTTGAAGTGGGGAAAACCGTGGACCTCGTAGATCAGCATCGGATCGCGCTCCTTGGCCACGAACAGGCGCTTACCCACCGAGTCATAGGCCAGGCCTTCAAAGCCCTTGTTGCCGCCAACGTGCAGACCCAGGGTCATCTGCTCCGCATCGGCGGCGTCGAGGAATTGGGTGTCGTCGTCCACATGCACTTTGATCAGCCGCTGCTGGCGCTCATCGCTGATCACGTAAATGTTGTCGCTGATGAATTCCACCGCCTCGGCATCGCCAAACCCTATCAAGGGAATCCGCCGAAGGATCTTGCCCTCAAGGGACAGCTCGATCAGTTCGGCGTTTTTATTGGTGACGGTAAACAGGCTTTTGCGCACAGGATCGAAGGTCAAGGCCGACACATCGTCGTCCAACCCCTCGATCACTTGGGCTTCCAGGGTCACACGGTAGTCCGCCAGGCCAATGGAGCGTTCATCCGTCGGCTGGCGCCACGCCTGCCAGTTGAACCAGGCGCGCTCGAACAGGCGGAAATGTTGCGCAACGGCCCCGGCGCTGACCAAGGCGATCAGCGCAAGCATGATGAGAAGGGGTTTGGGGCTGGCTAGTCGTCGCATCGGGCGGGCTCAAAATCAAAAGTGGCGAATGAATATCACGCCTGTCTGAATTTAAACTTAAACGCGCCCTGATGTCTGGCGAATGCCGCTCATAGAGACATATCCGACGTAATCGGTGTGCTATTTCTGCTTTTCGAAACGATAGAACAGGTTTGGCTCACTGACAATGTACAGCGTGCCGTTCTCATCCATGGTCACGCCTTCCGCCCGTGGAATGGTGTTTTTGAGACCGTTGAAACCGCCGAGCAGGGTCATGAAGCTGACTTGCTCACCCTTCTCGTCCAACTCCAGCAGCAGGTGAGAGTCGGCCGACAGCACCAGCAGATGCCCGGTGCGCGGGTCGACGGCCAGGGCCGAGAGGTTACGCATGTCCAATTCTTTGCTGGTCAGCTTTTGCTTATCGCCGGACAGGGTCGGGCCGCCGTCGCTTTTCCAGGTGAACAGCGCCGGCGGGCGCTCCTCGCCCAGCACCAGTTGCTGGTTGCGCTTGTCCCAGGTGATGGCTTCAAAGGCTTTGTTCTGGTCTTTGGACGGGCCCAGGTCATAACTCGGGAAGTCGGCCTTGTTCAACGCCGCGGTGGTGGCGTCGACCTTGACGATGGTCAGTGTGTGCTGGCGCTCATCGACCACGGCGATCAGGCCGTTTTCCATCACTGTCACGCCTTCCGGGTTATCCCAGCCGTTGAGCGGCATCTTGCGCAGCACATCGCCTTGCAGGCTCAACTCAGCGAGGAACGGGTTCTTGCCCATCACGGAAAACAGGGTTTTGGTCTGAGGGTTGTAGGAGACGTCGGACGCTTCGTCCTTCTCCATGCCCGGCAAAAGCTTGCCGTCGATCACGACATGGTAGTCCGGCAGCCAGACGCTTTCCTGGCGTTCAGCGGGCGATTCAAAACGCTCCAACACCCACAGGACACCCCGATCATCCCAGTGCATGATCCAGGCAAGGCCGTAGGAAATCACTCCCACCAGCAACAGCCAGGAATACCAGCGCAAGGCAAACCGAGAACGCGGCTTGGGTGTAGCGGAGGGCAAGGACACGGCCATTGAGCGCTTTTTCCGGAAAGTCAGCGTTAGGTGATAGCACAGGAACCACAGGCCCGCGCGCAAGAGGCTGAGGATTATCCGGATGGCGTGTGAAAAAAATGCAAAAAGCGACTGAACTGTAGAAGCCGGCTTGCCGGCGATGGGATCGACGGGGTGTGCCAGTTGCACCGCACTGACCCCATCGCCGGCAAGCCGGCTCCTACAAGAGCGGGTTCAGCGAACGCTGCTTTCGAAGCGGCTCACACCCGACAACTCCAACACCAGCTCATCGCCCACATTCAGCGGGCCCACGCCGGCCGGGGTGCCGGTGAGGATCACATCGCCCGCTTGCAGCGAGAAGCAACCGGCCATGTGCTGGATCATCGGAATGATCGGGTTGAGCATCTGCGCGCTGTTGCCATCCTGGCGCACTTCGCCATTGATGCTCAGGCGGATGCCGATGTCGGTCACGTCTGGGAAGGTGCTGCCCACCACGAACGGCGCGATTACCGCCGCACCATCGAAGGACTTGGCGATTTCCCACGGCAGGCCCTTGGCTTTCAGCTCGGCCTGTTTGTCGCGCAGGGTCAGGTCCAGGGCCGGGGCGAAGCCGGAAATCGCATCCAACACTTCTTCACGGCTGGGCTTGGTCGACAAGGGTTTGCCGATCAATACCGCGATTTCCGCCTCGTAGTGCACCGAGCCGCGTTCGGTCGGGATGCTGAAACCGCCTTCCAGCGGCACCACGCAGCTGCCCGGTTTGATGAACAGCAGCGGCTCGGTGGGCACCGGGTTGTCCAGTTCCTTGGCATGTTCGGCATAGTTACGCCCGATACATACCACTTTGCCGAGCGGAAAGTGGATGTTGGTGCCGTCGACATACTTGTGCTGGTAGCTCATGGAACGACTCCTTCAGGGCGATTAAACAGCGAAGATCTTGCCAGGGTTCATGATCCCGTTCGGGTCGAACACGGCTTTGACGGCCTTCATGTATTCGATTTCAACCGGCGAGCGGCTGTAGGTCAGGTAGTCACGCTTGGTCATGCCCACGCCGTGTTCGGCGGAGATCGAACCGTTGTACTTCTCGACGGTTTCAAACACCCACTTGTTCACAGTGGCGCACTTGGCGAAGAACTCGTCCTTGCTCAGGTTTTCTGGCTTGAGGATGTTCAGGTGCAGGTTGCCGTCGCCGATGTGGCCGAACCAGACGATTTCAAAATCTGGGTAGTGTTCGCCGACAATCGCGTCGATTTCCTTCAAGAACGCCGGTACTTTGGAGACAGTTACCGAGATATCGTTCTTGTACGGGGTCCAGTGGGAAATGGTTTCGGAGATGTACTCGCGCAGTTTCCACAGGTTGTGCAGTTGGGTTTCGCTCTGGCTCATCACGCCGTCCAGCACCCAGCCCTGCTCGACGCAATGCTCAAAGGTTTCCAGCGCGTGGTTGGCGACTTCTTCGGTGGTGGCTTCGAATTCCAGTAGCGCGTAGAACGGGCACTCGGTTTCGAACGGCGCCGGCACGTCGCCACGGCCCATGACCTTGGCCAGGGCCTTGTCGGAGAAGAATTCGAAGGCGGTCAGGTCCAGCTTGCTTTGGAACGCGTGCAATACCGGCATGATCGAATCAAAGTCGGTGGTGCCCAGCACCATCGCGGTGAGGTTTTTCGGCGCACGGTCCAGGCGCATGGTGGCTTCGACCACAAAACCCAAAGTGCCCTCGGCGCCGATGAACAGCTGGCGCATGTCGTAGCCGGTGGCGTTCTTGATCAGGTCGCGGTTCAGCTCAAGTACGTCGCCCTTGCCGGTGACAACCTTCATGCCGGCCACCCAGTTGCGGGTCATGCCGTAACGAATCACCTTGATCCCGCCGGCATTGGTGCCGATATTGCCGCCAATCTGGCTGGAACCCGACGATGCGAAGTCCACCGGGTAGTACAGGCCCTTTTCTTCAGCGACGTTCTGCAATTGCTTGGTGACCACGCCCGGCTGGCACACGGCGGTGCGGTCGGTGAGGTTCACGTCGAGGATCTGGTTCATATAGTCGAACGACACCACCACTTCGCCATTCGCCGCCACGGCAGCGGCCGACAAGCCAGTACGTCCGCCCGATGGCACCAGCGCCACCTTGTGGGTATTGGCCCAGCGCACAATAGCCTGGACCTGCTCAGTGGTCTTGGGGAAGACGATGGCGGTCGGCGCGGGTGCGAAGTGCTTGGTCCAATCCTTGCCGTAAGCCTCCAGGGAGTCTGCATCGGTCAGCACTTTGCCGGGCTCAACCAGGGTCTTTAGCTCATCAATCAGGGCAGGATGGGTCATCGACAGAACTCTCGAACAATTCATGGTCATCCTGAGAACGCTTCACGTCGCAGGAATAGGTGTTTAGCGGGGCGCGTATGCTAGCATACCGCCCCCGCAGGACAGAGCCCAAGGGCGTTTCTGCGGTGACGGCTTTCCTGCCGTCCGGGTCAGCTTGTGCTGCTCGATTCCCTGCCATTTTTCTCCGGGATACAGGTTTACGCAGATGAGCAAGACTTCTCTCGATAAGAGCAAGATCAAGTTCCTTCTTCTGGAAGGCGTCCACCCATCGGCTGTCGACGTTCTGAAAGCCGCCGGGTACACCAGCATTGAGTACATCACCAGTTCTCTGCCGGAAGCCCAACTCAAGGAAAAGATCGCCGACGCGCACTTCATCGGCATTCGCTCCCGCACTCAGCTGACCGAAGAGATCTTCGATCACGCCAAGAAACTCGTGGCGGTCGGCTGTTTCTGCATCGGCACCAACCAGGTCGACCTCAACGCAGCGCGCGAGCGCGGCATTGCGGTGTTCAACGCACCGTACTCCAACACCCGCTCCGTTGCGGAGCTGGTGCTGGCCGAGGCCATCCTGTTGTTGCGCGGCATTCCTGAGAAGAACGCTTCCTGCCACCGTGGCGGCTGGATCAAGAGCGCAGCCAATTCCTTCGAAATCCGCGGCAAGAAGCTGGGTATCGTCGGTTACGGCTCGATCGGCACTCAGTTGTCGGTCCTGGCTGAAGGCCTCGGTATGCAGGTGTTTTTCTACGACACCCTGACCAAGCTGCCATTGGGCAACGCCACGCAAGTGGCCAGCCTGACCGAGCTGTTGGGCATGTCCGACATCGTGACCCTGCACGTTCCGGAAACCGCTGAGACCCAGTGGATGATCGGCGAGAAGGAAATCCGCGCCATCAAGAAAGGCGGCATCCTGATCAACGCTGCCCGTGGCACCGTGGTCGAGCTGGACGCCCTGGCCGACGCGATCAAGGACAAGCACCTGATCGGCGCCGCCATCGACGTGTTCCCGGTGGAGCCGCGCTCCAACGACGACATCTTCGAAAGCCCGCTGCGTGGCCTGGACAACGTGATCCTGACCCCGCACATCGGCGGTTCCACCGCTGAAGCGCAGGCCAACATTGGCCTGGAAGTGTCGGAGAAGCTGGTCAAGTACAGCGACAACGGTACGTCGGTGTCGTCCGTAAACTTCCCGGAAGTGGCCCTGCCGGCTCACCCTGGCAAGCACCGTCTGCTGCACATCCACCAGAACATCCCTGGCGTGATGATGGAGATCAACAAGGTTTTCGCGGAAAACGGCATCAACATCTCCGGTCAGTTCCTGCAGACCAACGAGAAGGTCGGCTACGTCGTGATCGACGTCGACGCCGAGTACTCGGACCTGGCGCAAGAGAAGCTGCAGCACATCAACGGTACGATTCGTAGCCGCGTGTTGTTCTAAGGCTTCCACTGCACCACGAAAAAGGGAGCCCCTCGGGCTCCCTTTTTTACATCTGAACAAATCTTATTTGACGTTAACCGTGATCACTTTCGAGGCTACAGTCGGGTTGAACTGCATGTGCAGCTTGTCGCCGGCCACCAGTTGCAAGGTGTGCTTGCCTGGGGTGAGGGTCAGTTCGGTTTCGGTCTGGGCCTTGCCGTAGTGGATCACGGTGTCGGTGGCCGGGATCGGCACGCTGGCGTCAGGCAGTTCTTTCTGGTCGATCAGCAGGTGGTGGTGACCGGTGCCTGGATCCTGGCTGGTGGCCGGGGCCAGTTTCAGGCCTTCCATGCCGAATTTGACGGTGAAGGTTTTATCGACCGTCGCGCCGTCTTTAGGCGAGACGATGAATACTTTGGCATCTGCAGGTGGAGCGCTGCGCGGGATACCGTCCGCAGCAGTGGCCAACATCGAAGCACCCAGCAGCAGGGAGGCCAGGGTGGCACGGGACAAAAGGGCTTTCATTCGCTTCTCCAGTTTTTCTATGAAATCTGTAGGGTTATGACAACTTCGCGACAAATTGCTGTCCAAGGCACTCAACACCATAGCAAAGCGATGCTGAACGGCGCCTCGCACATTAAAAATCTCTAGGAGTGACCATGCGCTTTTCGCCTGGCCTGTTACTGCTGCTTCCCCTTCTAAGTCCCTTGGCGCATGCCGAACTGCTCGATGATGTATACGATCGAGGCGAACTGCGCATTGCACTAGTGGCCGACAACCCGCCATACAGTTTCAAGGAAGGAAACAAACTCACCGGTTTGGAAGTAGAACTCGGCGAGCAACTGGCCAAGGAGATGGACGTACGCGCATCGTTCATTACCACCGATGCGAATGACCTGCTGCCAGGAGTGGAAAGCGGCAAGTACGACGTAGCGATGAACTATATCGCTGTGACTCCCAAATTGCAGGATCGGTTCGATTTCAGTGAGCCTTACGGCGAATCCCGTGGGCGCATGACAGGCCCGTCGACCCTTTATGCGATGCCGTTCCAAAAGGGCAACCCGGCATTCAAGTTAAGCCTGAACAACGCACTGCAACGACTCAAATCCGACGATCGATTCAGGGAGCTGTTGCAGAAGTGGCTTGTAGATTACCCCAACCGTCCGGCGGCCCAGACTCAATAACCGCAGGCCTGCAATGCCTGCGCGGCTTGTGCCAGTTCCAGCTCACTGAACACCAACACCCCATGCTGCTTGAGCAACGCAGCCGTCACACCTTCGCCACTCACCTTCACGCCACTGAAGGTGCCGTCGTAAGTCAGCAGATTGCCGCACGACGGGCTATTGGCCTTGAGCACGGCGATGCGGATGTTATGGCGCTGCACCAGCGCCAGGGCCTGGCGCGCCCCCTCAAGGAACGCCGCGCTGAAATCTTCGCCCTCGGCGGTGAGTACCTGGGCGCGACCCTCCCAGACATCCACGCCTTGCCCGCCTGGAATTTCGGCAGCGGGGCGAGGCGTCGGCAAACCACCCGACACTTCCGGGCAGATGGCAACCACACGGCCTTCGGCCTGCCACACCGCCAACTGGTCGAACGGCCCGCTGGCCCCACCGTCGTAGCGCACCTTGTGCCCCAGCAGGCAGCGGCTGATCAGAATCTTTTGCATACTTAAAACGGCTCGTTACCCCGCCGACGAAACCAACCAGTGAGGGACAGGCGTTCGCGCGTGGCGGGTAGAACTTCATGGGGCACTTCGCCCGACAGGAACACCACCAGGCAACCGCCGGTGGGCACCACATCGTATTCGACGCCGTCCTTGAGGTACATGCGCAACTGGCCACCATGCTCGGGCAGCCAGGCATCGTTCAAGTAGATCACTGCCGAGACCATGCGCCGGTCATCGTCGCGAAAACGGTCCAGGTGCTTGAGGTAGAACGCCCCCGGCGGGTACATGGCGAAATGGCTCTCGAAATCTTCCAGGCCGAGGAACAGGCCACGGTTCATCGCCAAACGCAGGCTGTCCATCAGCGCCATGTAGGTGTCGCAGATCGCCGCGTCACCGTCCTCCAGCCACTGGATATGGTCACCGCGAATGCCTTCGCGAATCTCCTGGGCCGGGCCACGCCCTACCGCCGCCGGAGCCAGCTCACCCTCGGCCGCACGTTTACGGCACTCAGCCGCCAGTTCCAGGGTCAGAGCCTGGGGCAGGAAGCCGTCCTGCCGGGACCAGCCCTTTTCGGCCAGGTCGTCGACAATACGTTGCAGCAAGGGGTGATCGAGGGGTATTTGCATGGCGCGCATAGTATCCATACGCCTGTGAATCCGACAGAGCCACCGAGCGTCTGACTGCACTTTAGTCAGGTGACTGATAGGACTTCTCGACAAATCCTACGCCCGACACGGACAATAGTGGCCGACTGACAGGAGTCCATATGCGTCGTTTGTTTTTTTCCTTGCTGATGTTCTGCGTTTTGCCCGCCTGGGCAGACGGCCATGACCAGTTGTACAAGGTCGCCGGCTGGGCCGAACAACGTGCGCATTTCAATGACGCCCTCAGCGCCGCCCAGCAGCGCTACCGCAACAGCCTGCCGCCGGCGGTGTACCAGGCGCTGGTGGACAACAGCAATAAACGCTTTGCCGCCAAGGCGGTGGACCAGCGTGCCGAAGCACAGTTGCGCAAAAACCTGGCGGACCCTAAGCCGGCCCTGGCGTTTTTCCAATCGCCCCTGGGCCGCAAGATCGTCGCCGCCGAGTTGCTCGCCACGCGCCGTGATCAATTGGCGAAAAACGCCCAAGGCCTGCCGAAAATCGAAGCCGACGCGACTCGCAGCCTGATCATCGGCCACCTGGCCCAGGCCCTGCCGGCCCGTGAAGCCGGCGCGGAAGTCAGCCTGGCGATTGCTGGTGTGGCGGCCGATAGTCTGAGCCAGATGATTCCCGGCCTGTTGGGCGGCGGGCAGGCCCAAGGCATGTTGAACGGCCAGCGTGAGCGGTTGATGCAGCAGATCGACAAAGATCTGAACAACACGCTGCTGTACGTCTATCGGGATTTGTCCGACCCGGAGCTGGAAGAATTCGCGACGTTTGCCGAGTCGCCGGAGGGCAAGGCGTATTACCAGGCGGCCCTTGCCGCTATTCGTGCCGGGCTGGCTGTCGGCCAAAGCACCTCAAGCCTCGCCCCCTGACCCCTTGTAGGCGCTGGCTTGCCTGCTCCTACAGTGGGGTGAGTCAGGTCAGGTGGTGGGTGAGATAGCTGAAGTATTGCTGGCGAATCTCTGGAATCTCATTGGCCAGGTGATGCCTGCCACGCGGCAGCATCAACACCTCGGGCTGGTCGAACTTGCTCCGTAGCACCTGCAGGTTGTGCTGCCAGTCCACCGTCATATCTTCCTCACCCTGCACAATCACCGGCCGACGTGGGCTACGCGGTGCGGCTTCGATGCGTTTGATCCAGCGCGCCAAGGCGCCGACCCAGGCGGTCGGCAGTTGGCGCGGCTGCAGCGGGTCGGCTTCCAGGAACGGCTTGAACGCCGGATCGTGGGTGTTCTCGCTGAATCGCCGCGCAATGCCTTTGACGAACGGGCGCAGCAGGTAATAGCTGACCTGCGACCACCCCCAGGCACGCGGCCGCACCAGGGGTGACAGTAGGAAAGTCTTGCCCTGGGCCGGGCTGTCGGCGCCATGGTTGAGCAGGTGATCCACCACCACCGCGCCGCCGGTGCTTTGCCCGAACAGGTGCCAGGGTTGCGGCAGTTGCAGCGCTTGCGCCTGGGTGAACAGCGCATTCACCACCTGTTGATACACCGCAAAATCATCGATGCTGGCACGCACGCCACTGGACAGGCCGTGCCCCGGTAAATCGCAGGCGATCACCACGAAACCCTGCTCCAGCGCCCACTTCACCACATGGCGGTACAGCCCCATGTGGTCGTAGAAACCGTGGAACATGAACATCGTCGCCACCGGCGTGGGCGGCCACCACACCTGCGCCACCACCTCAAAACCCTCCACTTCGAAACGCCCCAGACGGCTCACGGCCTGGTCCAGACCGTAAAAACGCTGGTAGACCCGCGCCTCGGCTGAAAGCGGTTGCGCATCCACCAGGGGCCGCAAGCTTTCGCGCAGATGATCAGGGTCAAAGGTAACGGGCATAAAGGCTTCCAGACTTGCGGCAAAGATGAATATCGAGCTGCGATATTCATCTGTCAGGACAAGCATGGCAAGCTACGCGACCTTCGAGGATACAACTGAATGCGACAGCCCTACCGCACCGCCTTGTTCGCCAGCCTGATCCTGGTTATCTGCGCCGGCGTGCTATGGGCAGCGTATGACTGGTTCCAGGGCCGCTACCTGCGCGCCTTCAGCGAGCACACGGCGGTGTTTTCCGGCGACCCGTTGAAGCTACCCGCCGACCTTGCCGGCCCCGGCCCGATTCGCCTGGTGCACTTCTGGGACCCGGCTTGCCCGTGCAACGTCGGCAACCAGCAGCACCTGGGCGAGCTGATCGAGCAGTACGCGCCCCAAGGCGTCGAGTTCTACGCCCTGCAAAAGCCCGGCAGCCACGGCCAACTGCCCGACAACCTGCGCAGCATGAAAACCCTCACCGCCCTGCCCGGCGCCGAGCAGGTGCCGGCCAGCCCGGCCGTGGGTATCTGGGATCGCAGCGGCAAGCTCGCGTACTTCGGGCCCTACAGCGAAGGCCTCACGTGTAATTCCAGCAACAGTTTTATTGAGCCGATCTTGAAGGCCCTTGAAACAGGACGCGAGGTAAATGCCACGCACACCCTGGCGGTGGGCTGCTATTGTTCTTGGCCAAAAGGCTCGTAACTCGCCACCCCACTCTTGGTAAGGAATGTTCATGAAGCGCGTCTTGCGGGTTCTCGCGGTTCTTGTCGTGCTGGTCGCCCTCGGCGCCGGTTGGTACCTGTACAGCAAGCAGCCCACCCGCCAGGGCACGGCAACACTGGCCAACCTGCAAGGCTCGGTCACCGTGCGTTACGACGACCGTGGCGTGCCACACATCCAAGCCGAGAACGAAACCGATCTTTACCGCGCCCTGGGCTACGTGCACGCCCAGGACCGGCTGTTCCAGATGGAGATCATGCGGCGCCTGGCCCGTGGCGAGCTGGCCGAGGTACTCGGGCCCAAGGTGCTGGAGACCGACAAGTTGTTCCGCAGCCTGCGCATTCGCGACCGCGCGGCCGCCTATGTCGCGCAACTCGACCACGAGTCAGCGCACTGGAAGGCCCTGCAAGCCTATCTGGACGGGATCAACCAGTATCAGGACAACCACGCCAGCCCGATGGAGTTCGACGTGCTGGGCATCCCTAAACGACCGTTTACCGCCGAGGACACCATCAGCGTCGCCGGGTACATGGCCTACAGCTTTGCCGCCGCGTTTCGTACCGAGCCTGTGCTGACGTACATCCGCGACCAACTGGGCAGTGACTACCTGAAAGTCTTCGACCTGGACTGGCAGCCCAAGGGCGCCCTCAACCTCGCCACCAGCGATTGGCAAGCCCTCGGCGCCATCGCCTCCCTGAGCGAACAGGCCCTGGCCGACAACGGCCTGCCGCAGTTCGAAGGCAGCAACGCCTGGGCCATCAGCGGCAACCGCACCAAGAGCGGCAAACCGTTGCTGGCCGGTGACCCGCATATCCGTTTTTCGGTGCCGTCGGTGTGGTACGAGGCGCAGCTGTCTGCGCCGGGGTTCGAGCTATATGGCTACCACAACGCACTGGTGCCGGTGGCGTTCCTGGGGCACAACCTGGACTTCGGCTGGAGCCTGACCATGTTCCAGAACGATGACCTCGATCTCATCGCCGAGAAGGTCAACCCGGACAACCCCAACCAGGTCTGGTACCACGACCAATGGGTCGACATGAGCAGCACCGAGCAGCAAATCGCCGTGAAAGGCCAGGCGCCGGTGACGTTGACCCTGCGTCAATCCCCCCACGGCCCGATCATCAATGACGTGCTGGGCGAAAACGCCGGCAAGACGCCGATTGCCATGTGGTGGGCGTTCCTCGATACCCAGAACCCGATCCTTGAGGGCTTCTACCAGCTCAACCGTGCCGACACGCTGGTGAAGGCCCGTGCGGCGGCGGCCAAGGTGTCGGCGCCGGGGCTGAATATCGTGTGGGCCAACGCCAAGGGCGATATCGGCTGGTGGGCGGCAGCGCAGTTGCCGATCCGCCCGGCCGGGGTCAACGCCGGGTTTATCCTCGACGGCAGCACCGCCCAGGCCGACAAGCTGGGCTTCTACCCCTTCAGCGCCAACCCCCAGGAAGAAAATCCGGCACGCGGTTACGTGGTATCGGCCAATGCCCAGCCGGTCTCACCGACTGGCATGGAGATTCCCGGTTACTACAACCTGGCCGATCGCGGCCAACAGTTGAACGCGCAGCTGAGCGACAAGAGCGTGAAGTGGGATGTGAACAACAGCCAGGCCTTGCAGCTCGGCACCACCACCGCCTTTGGCCCACGCCTGTTGGCGCCGCTGTTGCCGGTGCTGCGTGAGGTGGTCAAGGATCCGGCGCAGTTGAAACTGGTGGAGCAGCTTGCAAGCTGGAAGGGTGACTACCCGCTGGACTCGACCAGCGCCACGCTGTTCAACCAGTTCCTGTTCAACCTGGCTGACGCCGCCTTCCACCCGAAACTGAGTGACGGAATGTTCAAGACCCTGCTCGGCACCCGCGTGATCGACGCTGCCTTGCCACGCCTGGCCGCCGCGCCGGATTCGCCGTGGTGGGACGGCAAGCGCGCCGACACCGTCAAGCTCGCCTGGGACAACAGCCTCACGCACCTCAAGGCCACCTTCGGCGATGACCCGAGCCAATGGCAGTGGGGCAAGGCCCATACCCTGACCCACGGCCATCCGCTGGGCTCGCAGAAACCCTTGGACCTGATCGTCAATGTCGGCCCGTTCCCGGCGCCGGGCACCCACGAAGTGCCAAATAACCAATCGGCCAATATCGGCCCGGCACCGTGGCCCGTCACCTACGGGCCTTCGACTCGCCGCCTGATCGACTTCGCCGACGCGGCCCACGCGTTGACCATCAACCCGGTCGGCCAAAGCGGTGTGCCGTTCGACAAGCACTATGGCGACCAGGCAGAAACCTACATCGAAGGCGGCTATGAGCAGGCGCATTTCAGCGATGAGGAAGTGACGGCGAATACGCGTGGCACACTGAAACTGCTACCCGCCAGATGAGCGCCTGGAACTCGGTCAACTGCTCCCACATTGGATATACGCTACAGCGGCTATCGTGCCCGCACCCGGCCCGGCGCCTCGCCATAGGTCTCCTTGAATTTCTTGCTGAACGCCGCCTGGGACTGGTAACCCACCTGGGCGGCGATATCCAGCAGGCTCAGGTGCGACTGGCGCAACAGGTTGAAGGCCAGTTCCATGCGCAACTGGGTCAGCAGCACCCACGGCGATACGCCCGCCACTTTCACGAACGCACGCATGAAGGTGGCGCGTGACATCGTCGCGGCAGCCGCCAGGCTGTCGATGGTCCACTCATGCCCCGGATCGGCCAGCATCGCCTGCCAGGCTTTGCTCAAGCGCTTGTCGGCGAGCAACGCGAAGGTGCCGGCCACGGGCGCCTGGCGGCTCAGCCAGGTGCGCAGGATCAGCGTGAACAGCGCCGACGACAACGCGTCGATAAAGGAGCGCGCGCCCAATTGCTGGCCGTCCGCTTCACTGCGCAATAACGCGATCAACGCCGCCAGTTGGCCGTCGCCCTGCCACTCGCGGCTGGACACCACCAGGTACTCCGGCAACGCGCCGAGCAGCAATGACTGGCGGTTGTAGTGGAAACTGCCACAGAGCATGTCCAGGTCCGGCCGGTCGCCGCCCAGGCGATGCACCGGGAGCAGGCCACCGCTGACCACTTGCGGTTGCATCGGCCGAATCCGCGCACCCTGGCTGCGCAGCAAATGGGTGGCACCGCCGGGCATCAGCAGGATATCGCCCTCCTCCAGCGTCACCTGCTGCCCGCCGGACAACTCGGCACGACAGGTGCCGCTGAGCACGATGTGGTAAGGCGCCACGCCGAGGCTTTCCGGTGAATGACCCAGGGCCCACTCCCCCTGGAATTGGCAACGTAGATCTAGACTGCCGCGCAGGTTGGCCAGCGCGATGAGCGTGTCGATCGAATTCATTTGCGAGCATCGGTCAAAAAGATGAGCGGATTGAACAATAACGCCACCCCCGAACGGAAGAGACTGGCTCCACACCACCCACACCTGTTCAGGAGTTACCGCAATGTTCAATAACTGGTCCGACTTGCTGCCTACCGTAAAGAAAGCCTTTGGCACACTGGGCAAGAGCAACCCGAAGATGGTCAAAGCCTACATGGCGCTGGGCGAGGCCGCCGAAGAAAACAACGTGCTCGACGCCAAGACCCGTGAACTGATCTCCATCGCCGTGGCCATCACCACCCGCTGCGACGGCTGCATCGGCGTGCATGCCGACGCGGCGATCAAGGCCGGCGCCACTCGCGAAGAAGTCGCCGCTACCCTGGCCACAGCGATCTCGCTGAATGCGGGCGCGGCGTACATCTACTCGTTGCGCGCACTGGAAGCCTACGACACCCTCAAACCGGCGCCGCAAAGTTAAGCCGGAACTGTTGCGGCGTCACGCCCAGCCGGCGGTTGAACACACTGCGCATGTGCTGGGCGTCGCGAAAGCCGCATTGGTAGGCAACGGTCTTGAGCGGCGCGGGGCTGCTTTCGAGCATGACCCGTGCCGCGTCTACCCGCGCCCGTTCGACAAATTCCGCTGGTGTGATCCGCGCCTCTCGGGCAAACACCCGGGAGAAATTACGCGCGCTCATATTGGCCGCCTTGGCCAGGTCGGCAATGGTCAAATCCCCTGTTAGGTTCGCCAACACGTACAACTGCACCAGCGCCACCGCCGAGGTGGTTTCGGCGTGGGGGGTGAGGAACGGACTGAACTGCGACTGCCCGCCCGAGCGCTGGGTGAACACCACCAGGCGCTTGGCCACGCTCAACGCGATTTCCGGGCCGTGATCCTGGGCCAGCAAATACAGCGACAGATCGATGCCCGCCGTGACCCCGGCCGAGGTGTAGAGGTTGCCGTCCTGCACGTAGAGGCGGTCGGCTTCGACCTGGGCTGTGGGGCACAGGCGCGCCAGATCCGCCGCGTCATTCCAGTGGGTGGTCACGGTTTTGCCGTCCAACAGCCCGGCGCGTGCCAGCATGAAGGCGCCGTTGCAGATCGAGCCGAAACGTTGCGCACGGGCACTGGCGCCACGCAGCCAGTCATCGAACTCGGCGCCGAAGTCTTCGAAGGGCAACTGCGGGCCGCCGGCGACCAACAGCAGGTCGTAGGCTCGCAGGGCTTCGCTGTAGTGATGGTGGGCCTGCAATGACAGGCCGTTGGAAGCGGCCATGCTGCCGTGGCCGAAGCCGATCACGTCCAATTGGTAATGGTCTTGCGGCGGTAGAAAACGGTTGGCTTCGCAGAACACGTCCATGGGGCCGGTCACGTCCAGTGACTGGACGCCGGGGAAGATCAGGATGGCGACGGTTTTGCCCATGAATGGTTAGCCTTGGTTAACTGAATGAACACAAACCCATGTGGGAGCGGGCTTGCTCGCGAATGCGGTGGATCAGTCGACACATGTATTAACCGACATACCGCATTCGCGAGCAAGCCCGCTCCCACACTTGATCCTCTCAGGCTTCAAGAGATTACTCCGGCTGGCACGATGTGACGGCACATTGGCCGGGATCGCATCCTCGCCGCCATAGCCCCTTCGCGGACACGCGACCAGACTGGACTCATCGGCGCCACCCCCGGCGCTTTGTTGAGGAGAACGACCATGAGCACCACCATCGCCGGCATCCAGATCCCGGACAGCGCCCTGGCCAAGGCCACCACCGAATACATCCGCGACGTCGAATCCGACCTGCTCTACCACCACTCCCGCCGGGTATTCCTGTTCGGCGCCTTGAGCGGCGAACGCAAGCAACTCGCTTACAACCCGGAGCTGCTCTACGTCGGCGCGATGTTCCATGACCTGGGCCTGGTGGAAGGCCTTCGCAGTGACAACGAGCGCTTCGAAGTCGACGGTGCCAACGCCGCCGCCGCTTTCCTCAAGCCTTACGGGCTGAGCGATGACGACATCGAACAAGTGTGGCTGTCCATCGCCCTGCACACCACACCGGGCGTACCGCAGCATCTGCGTCCGACCGTGGCGCTGGTGACGGCCGGTGTGGAAATGGACGTGCTGGGCATGGACTACGCCGCGTTTTCCAGCGTGCAGCGCGAAGCCGTGGTGCATGCGCATCCACGCGGTGAAGGGTTCAAGGAGTGCATCATCTGCGCGTTTGCCGACGGCTTGCGCCATCGTCCGCAGACCACGTTTGGCAACGTGAAGACGGATGTGCTGGTGGATCAGGAGCCGGGGTTCAAGCCGATGAATTTTGTAGAGGTGATCCGCAAGTCTCCCTGGACTGCATAGTTGACCTGAAATGCAATCAACTGTGGGAGCTGGCTTGCCTGCGATGAGGCCCTGCCAGTCGACTCATCTGTCGACTGATAGACCGCTATCGCAGGCAAGCCAGCTCCCACTTCTTTACCGCATTCCGTCAGTTAGACCGGTGCAGGTGCCCGACGCTTGTCCGGCTGCTGCCAGCCATCGGCGGCGGCTTCTTCAATGGCTTGCTGGATGGCTTTCTTGCGGTGCTCTTCGGCACGGCGGCTGAAGAACCACACCAGGAACGTCACCAGCGACACCGCCAACAGGATCAGGCTGGCCACGGCGTTGATCTCGGGTTTAACCCCAAGGCGCACTGCCGAGAACACTTCCATCGGCAAGGTGGTCGAACCCGGCCCCGACACGAAGCTGGCCAATACCAAGTCATCCAGCGACAGTGCGAACGACATCATGCCGCCCGCCGCCAACGACGGCGCGATCATCGGGATAGTGATCAGGAAGAACACCTTCCACGGCCGTGCACCCAGGTCCATCGCCGCTTCTTCGATCGACAAGTCCAGCTCACGCAGTCGCGCCGACACCACCACCGCCACATACGCCGCACAGAACGTGGTGTGGGCGATCCAGATGGTGACGATGCCACGCTCCTGGGGCCAGCCGATCATTTGCGCCATGGCCACAAACAGCAGCAACAGCGAAAGACCGGTGATCACTTCGGGCATGACCAACGGCGCAGTCACCAGGCCACCGAACAACGTGCGGCCCTTGAACTGGCTGATGCGCGTCAGCACGAAGGCCGCCAACGTACCCAGCGCCACCGCGGCCACCGCCGTGTAGCAGGCGATTTCCAGGGAGCGCGCCACCGAGCCCATCAACTGGGTGTTGTCCAGCAGGCCCACGTACCACTTGATCGACCAACCACCCCACACTGTCACCAGCTTGGATTCGTTGAACGAGTAGATCACCAGGATCAGCATCGGCAGGTAGATGAACAACAACCCCGCCACCAGCATAAAGCTGGAGAATCTGAAGCGCTTCATATCTTGCCCTCCATCTCTTTGGCTTGGCTGCGGTTGAACAGGATGATCGGCACGATCAGGATCGCCAGCATCACCACCGCCAGGGCAGACGCCACCGGCCAGTCACGGTTGTTGAAGAATTCTTGCCACAACACTTTACCGATCATCAGGGTTTCCGGGCCACCTAGCAGTTCCGGGATCACAAACTCACCCACCACCGGAATGAACACCAGCATGCACCCCGCGATGATGCCGTTCTTGGACAGCGGCACAGTGATTTTCCAGAAGCTGTTGAAGGTGCTCGACCCCAGGTCGGATGCGGCTTCCAGCAGGCTCTGGTCGTGTTTCACCAGGTTGGCGTACAACGGCAGGATCATGAACGGCAAGTACGAATAGACCACGCCGATATACACCGCAATGTTGGTGTTGAGGATCTGCAGCGGCTCGTTGATCAGCCCGATGGACATCAGGAAGCCATTGAGCAAGCCGTTATTGCTGAGGATGCCCATCCACGCATAAACGCGGATCAGAATCGCGGTCCAGGTCGGCATCATGATCAGCAGCACCAGCACGGTCTGCATCTCTTTGCGCGCACTGGCAATGGCGTAGGCCATCGGGTAGCCGATCAGCAGGCACAGAAGCGTGCTGAAGAACGCCATTTTCAGCGAGCCCAGGTACGCGGCGATGTACAACTCGTCGTCGCCGAGCATCGCGTAGTTGCCCAGGTTGAGCACCAACTGCAGTTTCTGCTCAACGAAGGTGTAGATCTCGGTGTACGGCGGGATCGCAACGTCGGCTTCGGCAAAACTGATCTTCAGGACGATGAAGAACGGCAGCATGAAGAACAGGAACAGCCACAGGAAGGGAATGCCAATGACCGCATGACGGCCACTGGGCGTTATTCGTTGCAGGCGGCGCTTGAGCTTCTTCATGTTCATGAGCGAAGTACCACGCCGCTGTCGTCTTCCCACCACACGTAGACCTGGTCACCCCAGGTTGGCCGCTGGCCACGGCGCTCGGCGTTGGCCACGAAGGACTGCACCAGCTTGCCGCTCGGCAGCTCCACGTAGAACACCGAGTGACCGCCCAGGTAGGCGATGTCGTGCACCTTGCCGCTGGACCAGTTGTGCTCGCAGGTCGGCATTTCGGTGGTGACCAGCAGTTTTTCCGGGCGAATCGCGTAGGTCACCGACTTGTCTTCCACCGACGTGGCGATGCCGTAACCCACGTAGATGTCGCGGTCCAGGTCCGGGCACTTGAGCACCGCATGGCCTTCGGCGTCATCGACCACTTGGGTGTCGAAGATGTTGACGTTGCCGATGAACTCGCACACCAGACGGCTGGTAGGCGTTTCGTAGATGTCGATCGGGCTGCCGATCTGGGCGATCCAGCCCAGGTGCATGATCGCGATGCGCTCGGCCATGGTCATGGCCTCTTCCTGGTCGTGGGTCACCATCACGCAGGTCACGCCGACGCGCTCGATGATTTCCACCAGTTCCAGCTGCATCTGCGAACGCAGTTTCTTGTCGAGGGCGCCCATGGGCTCATCGAGCAGCAGCAGTTTCGGGCGCTTGGCTAGGGAACGGGCCAGGGCCACACGCTGACGCTGGCCACCGGACAACTGGTGCGGCTTGCGCTTGGCGTACTGGCTCATCTGCACCAGCTTGAGCATCTCGGCCACGCGGGCGTCGATCTCGGCCTTGGGGATCTTGTCCTGTTGCAGGCCGAACGCGATGTTCTGCGCCACGGTCATGTGCGGGAACAAAGCGTAGGACTGGAACATCATGTTGATCGGCCGCTCATAGGGCGGCATATCAGTGATGTCCACACCGTCGAGGTAGATGCGGCCCTCGGTCGGGCGCTCGAAACCTGCGAGCATGCGCAGCAAGGTGGACTTGCCCGAACCCGAACCGCCGAGCAGGGCGAAGATCTCGCCTTTCTTGATTTCCAGGGACACATCGTCCACGGCAATCGTCTCGTCGAACTTCTTCGTGACCCGGTCGATTTTGACCAGCACCTTCTTCGGTGTCTGGTCCCCTTCGAGGGCTTTCTTATAGGCGCCGGAGGCAACTGCCATTTACGAAACTCCCAACAAAATTGCTGTTCGCCCGATGTAGGCGAACCCAGGATAGTTTGAGCTTTAAAGCTTTATTTGCCCGTCTTGACCTTGGTCCAGCTACGGGTCATCAAACGTTGCACTTTCGGGGGTAGCTCGAAGTTGACAAAAGTCCTGTCGAGTACCGCCTGCGGTGGGTAAACCGCTTCGTCCGTGCGTATCGATTGCTCCATCAGTTTGTCCGCCCCAGGGTTAGGGTTGGCGTAACCGACGTAATCACTGACCTGGGCGATCACCTCAGGTTGCAGCAAATAGTTGATGAAGGCGTGGGCTTCTTTGACGTTGGTGGCATCCTTGGGGATGGCCAGCACGTCGAACCACAGGTTGCCGCCTTCTTTCGGAATCGCGTAGGCGATGTTCACGCCCTTGCCCGCCTCGGCCGCACGGGCCTTGGCCTGAAACACATCGCCGGAGAAACCAGCCGCCACACAGATGTTGCCGTTGGCCAGGTCCGAGATGTATTTGGAAGAATGGAAGTAGGTCACGTACGGCCGCACTTTCAGCAGCTTCTCTTCGGCCTTCTTGTAGTCATCCGGGTTCGTACTGTTGGGGTTCAGGCCCATGTAGTTGAGCACCGCCGGCAGCATTTCATCCGCCGAGTCCATGAACGACACGCCGCACGTCGCCAGCTTCTTCATGTTCTCAGGCTCGAACAGCACCGCCCAGGAGTCGATATGGTCGACGCCCAGCACTTCCTTCACTTTATCGACGTTGTAACCAATGCCATTGGTGCCCCACAGGTACGGCACGGCGTACTGGTTGCCCGGGTCATTCTTTTCCAGGCGCTTGAGCAGCGCCGGGTCAAGGTTGGCGTAATTCGTCAGCAATGACTTGTCGAGCTTCTGGAACGCCCCGGCTTTGATCTGCTTGCCCAGGAAGTGGTTGGACGGCACCACCACGTCGTAACCGGTACGCCCGGCCAGCAGCTTGCCTTCCAGGGTTTCGTTGGAGTCAAACACGTCATACACGGGCTTGATGCCGCTGGCCTTTTCGAAGTTGGCCAGGGTGTCGGTGCCGATGTAATCCGACCAGTTATAAATATGCACCGTCGGTGCGGCCTGCACGCTCAACGTCAGCGTGATACCTGCACCCACCAGCATGGCTTTGAGAAATAAAGAAATTGGCAAGTGGAGGTCCTCTTAAATAGTTGGGCCCAAAGTTGTTGCCCGGCAACAAAACCGGCGCGCAACTTACCCTCGATAAACCGATCCGGCAAAACTTTCTGTCATTTAATTTATGGGAGGGAGCGTGCTGTGGTGAGGGGGCTTGTCCCCCGCCGGGTTCACCGCAGATTGATTGGGCTGCTTCGCAGCCCAGCGCGGGGCAAGCCCGCTCACCACATTTCCCCCTCCCACAGCTTTTAAGGCTTATTTACCGGACTTGATCTTGGTCCAGCTGCGTGTCATTTCACGCTGGGTTGCAGCCGGCAGGTCAGCAATGGCGTAGAGCTTGGCCTGCACGTCCGCTGGCGGGTAGATGCCCGGGTCGCTGGTGATTTCTTTGTCGACCAGTGCGGTAGCCTTCTCGTTACCGTTCGGGAAGTGCACGCTGTTGGTGATTTCAGCCATGACTTCCGGTTTGAGCAGGTAGTTCATGAACTTGTAGGCGGCGTCGACGTTCTCGGCATCTTTAGGGATGGCGACCATGTCGAAGAAGCTGCCAGCGCCTTCTTTCGGAATATCGTAGGCCACCTTGACCTTGCCACCGGCTTCAGCCGCGCGGGACTTGGCCTGTTCGATGTCACCCGAGTAACCCACGGCCACGCAGATGTTGCCGTTGGCCAGGTCGGAGATGTATTTGGACGAGTGGAAGTAGCCGATCGAAGGACGGATTTTCAGGAACAGGTCTTCAGCCTGCTTCAGGTCGGCCTTCTTCTGGGTGTCGGTCGGCAGGCCCAGATAATGCAGCGCCACCGGCAGCATTTCGGTTGGCGAATCGAGGAAGCTCACGCCGCAGCTTTTCAGCTTGGCGATGTTCTCTGGCTTGAGCAGCACGTCCCACGAATCGATCTTGTCCACGCCCAGCGCGGCCTTGACCTTCTCCGGGTTGTAGCCGATGCCGATGGAGCCCCACATGTACGGGAAGGCGTGCTTGTTGTCCGGGTCGCTGACCGACACGGCTTTAAGCAGGGATTTGTTCAGGTTGTCGTAGTTGGATAGCTTGGACTTGTCCAGCTCCTGGTAGACACCGGCCTTGATCTGCTTGGCGAGGAAGTTGTTCGACGGTACGACGATGTCGTAACCGGACTTGCCTGCCAGCAACTTGGCTTCCAGGGTTTCGTTGCTATCGAAAACGTCGTACACCACCTTGATGCCGGACTCTTTTTCAAAGTTGGCGATGGTGTCCGGTGCAATGTAGTCGGACCAGTTGTAGACGTGCAGCACTTTATCGTCGGCCTGGGCCGCGCCCGCCATTGCGCCCATCAGGGACAAGGCGAGGAGGGTCTTGCCAGCGTTCTTCAAACCTAATGCCTTCATTTGGTGATGCTCCAATTTTTTCTTTTTTGGGCCACAAGCTTCATATGTTTCGAGGCCCAGCCAAAGGGCAACAAAACAGGGCGACAGTCTGGCAAGTTCGAGGGCCGGCTTTCAACCAATGCCCCCATTTTTATAACCACTCAGACGCAGCGCCCGAAAGCCGCTGCGTTCTGAGCCTAGCACTTAGCCCTGCAATGCCGCCAAAGTCAGGTCCAGGCACTGGCGAGCCTTAGTGACCAGCTCGTCGATCTCTGCCTTGCTGATCACCAGCGGTGGCGAAATGATCATGGTGTCGCCGACGGCGCGCATGATCAGGCCATTTTCGAAGCAGAACGTGCGGCAGATCATGCCGACGCCCTTGCCCTCGTAACGCTTGCGGGTGGCTTTGTCCTGCACCAGTTCGATGGCACCGAGCATACCCACACCGCGCACTTCGCCCACCAGCGGATGATCCGCCAATTCCCTCAGACGTTTCTGCAAATACGGTGCCGTTTCGTCGTGGACCCGGTTAACGATTTTTTCATCGCGCATGATGCGGATGTTTTCCAGCGCCACTGCCGCCGCCACCGGGTGACCGGAGTAGGTGAAGCCGTGGTTGAAATCACCGCCTTCGTTGAGGACGTCCACCACTTCATCGCGCACGATCAGGCCGCCCATGGGGATGTAGCCCGAGGTCAGGCCCTTGGCGATGGTCATCATGTGGGGCTTGAGGTCGTAGAAGTCGCTACCGAACCACTCACCGGTGCGACCGAAACCGCAGATGACTTCGTCGGCAATGAACAGGATGTCGTACTTGGCGAGGATTTCCTTGATGCGCGGCCAGTAGGTGGCCGGCGGTACAATCACGCCACCGGCACCCTGGATCGGCTCGGCAATAAAGGCGCCGACGTTGTCCACGCCCAGTTCCAGGATCTTCTCTTCCAACTGGTTGGCCGCCCACACGCCGAATTCTTCCGGGCTCATGTCGCCGCCTTCGCCAAACCAGTAAGGCTGGGCGATGTGGGTGATGCCAGGGATCGGCAAGTCGCCCTGCTCATGCATATACGTCATGCCGCCCAGGCTGGCGCCGGCCACGGTGGAGCCGTGGTAGCCATTCTTGCGGCTGATGATGGTTTTCTTGTTTGGCTGGCCCTTGATCGCCCAGTAGTGGCGAACCATGCGCAACATGGTGTCGTTGCCTTCGGAGCCGGAACCGGTGAAGAACACGTGGTTCATGCCGGCAGGCGCGATGTCGGAAATGGCCTTGGCCAGTTCCAGCACCGGCGGGTGAGCGGTCTGGAAGAACAGGTTGTAGTACGGCAGTTGTTTCATCTGCTTGGCGGCGGCGTCAGCCAGTTCATCGCGACCGTAACCGATCGCCACGCACCACAGGCCGGCCATGCCGTCGAGGATCTTGTTGCCTTCGCTGTCCCACAGGTAAACGCCGTGGGCTTTGGTAATGATGCGCGGGCCTTTCTCTTTCAATTGCTTGAAGTCGCTGAACGGCGCCAGGTGGTGATCACTGCTCAAGGCTTGCCATTCACGGGTTTGCGGGTTGTTGCTGGACATACCAATCTCCTAGACTTTTCAGTGAAGGGCGCGCCGTTTAAAGGGCGCGCCCGGCGCATCAGACGGCGAAGAGCAGGAATTCCCGCTCCCACGAACTGATCACGCGCTTGAAGTTTTCATGCTCGGCCCGCTTGACCGCGACGTAGCCTGTGATGAATTTTTGACCCAGGTATTTTTCGATGGTCTTGCTGTTTTCCATGCGTTCCAGGGCGTCTTCGATGGTCAACGGCAGGCGCAGGTTGCGTCGCTCGTAACCACGACCCACCACTGGCGCGCTCGGGTTATGGCCTTCGACCATGCCGATGTAGCCGCACAACAAGCTGGCGGCAATCGCCAGGTACGGGTTGGCATCGGCGCCCGGCAGACGGTTTTCCACACGACGGTTCTGCGGGCCGGCATCCGGTACGCGCAAGCCGACGGTGCGGTTTTCTTCGCCCCACTCCACGTTCACCGGCGCCGAGGTGTCGGGCAGGAAGCGGCGGAACGAGTTCACGTTGGGGGCAAACAGCGGCAGCAATTCAGGGATGAATTTCTGCAGGCCGCCAATGTGGTTGAGGAACAGCTGGCTCATGGTCCCGTCTTCATTGGAGAAGACGTTCTTGCCGGTGGCGATGTCGATGATGCTCTGGTGCAGGTGCATCGCGCTGCCGGGCTCACCGGTCATGGGCTTGGCCATGAAGGTGGCGGCCACGTTGTGCTTGAGCGCGGCTTCACGCATGGTGCGCTTGAACACCAGGATCTGGTCGGCCAGGGACAGCGCATCGCCGTGACGGAAGTTGATTTCCATCTGCGCGGTGCCGTCTTCGTGGATCAGGGTGTCAAGGTCCAGCTCCTGCAATTCGCACCAGTCGTAGACGTCTTCGAACAACGGGTCGAATTCGTTGGCCGCTTCTATAGAGAAAGACTGGCGACCGGTCTCCGGGCGACCGGAACGACCAATCGGCGGTTGCAGCGGGAAGTCCGGGTCTTCGCAGCGCTTGGTCAGGTAGAACTCCATCTCCGGCGCCACGATGGGCTGCCAGCCCCTGTCGGCGTAGAGCTTGAGGACTTTCTTGAGTACGTTGCGCGGCGACAGCTCGATCGGGTTGCCTTGCTTGTCGTAGGTGTCGTGGATCACCTGGGCGGTGGGCTCGATGGCCCAGGGCACCAGGTACACAGCGTTCTGGTCAGGGCGGCAGATCATGTCGATGTCGGCCGGGTCGAGCAATTCGTAATAGATGTCGTCTTCGACATAGTCGCCGGTCACGGTCTGCAACAGCACGCTCTCGGGCAGGCGCATGCCTTTTTCGGCGATGAACTTGTTGGTCGGCGAGATCTTGCCCCGGGTGATACCGGTGAGGTCGCCAATCATGCATTCGACTTCTGTGATCTTGTGGTCTTTCAACCAATCGGTGAGCTGGTCGAGGTTGTTACTCATAAATGCCTCTGGGCTGGGTTTCCTGGCATCCATTAAAGGCCAGGCGTTGGTTGACGCAGCATCCGCGTCGTTTTTTCATTCAGGGTAGGAGCTTACCTGCCATTTGCTGCTGCGTTGCATTCCTCACGCCAAAGTTGTGCGTAATCTTGAGCAGCATGCGGGGCGCATGCCGTTCGGTGGCAAATGAGGAGGCAAAAAAGAGGCTGGCCCGGGCGTCAAGAATATTGGCCGGTGCGCGGGCATTCACGCGGGAGGAATGGACGGATGACACAGCCTGGCTGAAGCAGGCCAAGACGCCGTTGGGCGGCAGGTGAAACATGAAGCACCCCGGTATTATTGCTGTTATGGGTTTGAATCGAGCTTAGCCTTGTTCATTTTTTTACACAACACCCCCGTAAAAAATACAACACGGGGCGCTCAAGCCTGCTAGTCCCAAGACCTTCAAACCCAAAAAACCGCCCCAAAAAGCCCCAAAAAAGCCATCGCAGCGCTTTTTTAGGGCAAAAAAGGCCTCGCTTGACTTCGGCATGCCGTTCGGGTTGACTGAAACCAGAAAAGATCAATGATTGATATTTTTAACAACAAAGGTGTTGCATCATGTCGGTACCCCCGCGTGCCGTTCAGCTTAACGAAGCGAACGCGTTCCTTAAGGATCATCCTGAGGTTCTGTACGTAGACCTTCTAATTGCGGATATGAATGGTGTGGTGCGCGGCAAGCGCATCGAACGCACCAGCCTCCACAAGGTTTACGAGAAGGGCATTAACCTGCCTGCCTCTTTATTTGCCCTGGATATCAACGGCTCTACGGTGGAAAGCACCGGTCTGGGCCTGGACATCGGTGATGCTGACCGAATCTGTTATCCAATCCCCGATACCCTGTGCAATGAACCTTGGCAAAAGCGCCCTACCGCGCAATTGCTGATGACCATGCACGAACTTGAAGGTGAACCTTTCTTCGCCGATCCGCGCGAAGTGCTCCGCCAAGTTGTAACCAAATTCGACGACCTCGGTCTGACCATCTGCGCTGCCTTCGAACTTGAGTTCTACCTGATCGACCAGGAGAACGTGAACGGCCGCCCACAACCGCCCCGCTCGCCGATCTCCGGCAAACGCCCGCACTCGACACAGGTCTACCTGATCGACGACCTCGACGAATACGTCGACTGCCTCCAGGACATTCTGGAAGGTGCCAAAGAGCAAGGCATCCCGGCGGACGCCATCGTCAAGGAAAGTGCTCCGGCGCAGTTCGAAGTGAACCTGCACCATGTGGCCGACCCGATCAAGGCCTGCGACTACGCGGTACTGCTCAAGCGCCTGATCAAGAACATCGCCTACGACCATGAAATGGACACCACCTTCATGGCCAAGCCTTACCCAGGCCAGGCAGGCAACGGTTTGCACGTACACATCTCCATTCTGGACAAGGACGGCAAGAACATCTTTGCCAGCGAGGATCCCGAGCAGAACGCCGCATTGCGTCACGCGATCGGCGGTGTGCTCGAGACCCTGCCCGCCCAAATGGCGTTCCTGTGCCCCAACGTCAACTCCTACCGTCGTTTCGGCGCACAGTTCTACGTGCCGAACTCGCCGTGCTGGGGCCTGGATAACCGCACCGTGGCGATCCGCGTACCGACTGGCTCGTCCGATGCCGTACGTATCGAACACCGTGTTGCCGGTGCCGACGCCAACCCTTACCTGCTGATGGCTTCGGTCCTGGCAGGCGTGCACCACGGCCTGACCAACAAGATCGAGCCTAATGCACCGGTGGAAGGCAACAGCTACGAGCAAAACGAGCAAAGCCTGCCGAACAACCTGCGCGATGCATTGCGCGAGTTGGACGACAGCGAGGTGATGGCCAAGTACATCGATCCTAAATACATCGATATCTTCGTCGCCTGTAAGGAAAGTGAGCTGGAAGAGTTCGAACACTCCATCTCCGACCTTGAGTACAACTGGTACTTGCATACCGTGTAAGCGGTTGCTGCCGTAACTGCGGTGAGTAGGCTTGCTGTGGTGAGCGGGCTTGCTCCGCGCTGGGTGTCGAAGCCGCCCTAAAACCAGACGCCGCATTCTGCCTGACAGAATGCGGCGTTTTTATTGGGGCCGCTTCGCAGCCCAGCGCGGGGCAAGCCCGCTCACCACAAAAGCCTCCGCGCTAGGTATGGATCATCCTCAGGCTCTGCGTACAATGCCCCCTGCCTTGTAGGAGACCTCCATGACCACCCGCCCCGCCGCCCCTCGCAAACCCCGCGCCCGCAGCCAGGCCCGGATCGACGCGATCCTCGACGCCGCCCGCACCTTGCTGGCGGCCGAAGGCGTGGCGGGTTTGTCGATCTACAGCGTGGCCGAGCGTGCGCAGATTCCACCGTCGTCGGTGTATCACTTCTTCGCCAGCGTACCGGCCTTGCTGGAGGCACTCACGGCAGACGTCCACGCGGCCTTCCGGGCTGCGATCCAGGCGCCCATCGAGCACGATTCACTCAAGCACTGGCGCGACCTGTCCTGCATCGTCGAGCAACGCATGCTCGCCATCTACGACCAGGATGCCGCCGCACGCCAGTTGATCCTGGCCCAACATGGGCTTACTGAAGTGACCCAGGCGGATCGCCAGCATGATCTGGAGTTGGGAAACCTGATGCTGGAAGTGTTCAATCGCCACTTCGAAGTGCCGACACTGCCCAGCGATGTGGACGTGTTTGCCTTGGCGTTGGAACTGAGCGACCGCGTGTATGCGCGCTCGGTGCATCAGCATGGGCTGATCACGCCGCGCATGGCGGATGAAGGGATGCGGGTGTTTGATGCGTATGTGGGGCTTTACCTGCCGCCGTATCTGCCCAAGCGCAAAAACCTGTAGGAGCCGGCTTGCCGGCGATAGCGCTCCCGACATCACCGCAAGGCGTGAGGGCCTATCGCCGGCAAGCCAGCTCCTACAGTGGCTTGTGCAATCACAACTTGGCGATCGACACCTCGGTGGATTTAACGAAGGCAATCACTTCACTGCCAATCACCAGTTCCAGCTCTTTGACCGAGCGGGTGGTGATCACGGACGTCACGATGCCGGACGCGGTCTGCACGTCGATTTCCGACAGCACGTCGCCTTCGACGATTTCCTTGATGGTGCCTTTGAACTGGTTACGCACGTTGATCGCTTTAATAGTCATGTCGTTCTCTCTTCGTAGGACAAGTGAGTTATTGAGCCCAGCGCAATTGCGTAGGCAGCGGTGAAACAGGTTCGGGTTCCGGCGGCGACCCCGGCAGGGACAACACACGGTTGAGCACTTCAGCTTCCAGTGCGGCCAGGCGATGTGAGCCGCGGGCCCGTGGGCGTGGCAGGTCGACGATCAGGTCCAAGCCGATTTCACCGTCCTCGATCAGGATCACCCGGTCGGCAATCGCCACGGCTTCGCTGACGTCGTGGGTCACCAGCAACACGGTGAACCCGTGCTTCTGCCACAGGTTTTCGATCAGTTGCTGCATCTCGATACGGGTCAAGGCATCCAGCGCACCCAACGGCTCATCCAGCAGCAACAAGCGCGGCTGGTGGATCAGCGCACGGGCCAGGGCCACGCGTTGCTTCTGCCCGCCGGACAGCGCCGCCGGCCATTCATTGGCGCGCTCAGCCAGGCCGACCGCTTCCAGGGCTTCCAACGCTTTGGGGCGCCAGTTGCCTTTAAGGCCCAGGCCGACGTTGTCGATGATCTTTTTCCACGGCAACAGGCGCGCTTCCTGGAACATCAACCGCGTGTCTTCAATGGCTTCGCTCAGCGGTGCGGAACCGGCCAGCAGCTCGCCGCCGCTTGCCTTGTCCAGGCCGGCCAGCAGGCGCAGCAAAGTACTTTTGCCGCAACCGCTGCGCCCGACCACCGCAACGAATTGACCGGCGGGGATGTGCAGGTCGATGTCCTTGAGCACTTCGCGCGCGCCAAAGGCCTTGCGCAACTTGCGTACCGCCAGGGGAATGCCCTTGAGCAGGCGCGGGGGTTGTTGAGCTGTCATGCCGCACCTCCTTTATTCACTTGATACGCCGGGTGCCAGCGCAGCCACACACGTTCCAGGCCGCGAGCCGCCAGGTCCGCGAGCTTGCCGAGGATCGCGTACATGACGATGGCCAGTACCACCACATCGGTTTGCAGGAATTCGCGGGCGTTCATCGCCAGGTAGCCAATACCGGAGCTGGCGGAGATGGTTTCTGCCACGATCAGCGTCAGCCACATGAAACCCAGGGCAAAGCGCACGCCCACCAAAATCGATGGCAGTGCGCCCGGCAGGATCACCTGCCGGAACAGGCTGAACCCGGACAAGCCGTAGCTGCGCGACATTTCCACCAGCGCCGGGTCGACGTTGCGAATGCCGTGGTAGGTGTTGAGGTAAATCGGAAACAGCGTGCCGAGGGCGACCAGGAAAATCTTCGCGGTCTCATCAATGCCGAACCACAGGATCACCAGCGGAATCAGCGCCAAATGTGGCACGTTGCGGATCATCTGCACCGAGCTGTCCAGCAGGCGTTCGCCCCATTTCGACAGGCCGGTGATAAAGCCCAGGGCCAGGCCGATGCTGCCACCAATCACGAAGCCCAAACCCGCACGCCAGCCACTGATGGCTAGGTGAGTCCAGATTTCGCCACTGGCGACCAAGTGCACACCGGCTGCGATTACGGCACTCGGCGCTGGCAGAATGCGCGTCGACAACCAACCCGCCGAGACCGACAACTGCCACACCGCGAGTAACAAAATCGGGAGTACCCAGGGCGCTATCCGATGGCTCAATTTTTCATAGTTCATGGGCTGCCTCAGCTCGCCGACGCAGCTTTGGGAAGGATGTCGTTGGCGACCATTTCGCCGAACGGGCTGACGTAGCCGGCACTTTTCGGCAACTCGGGACGTTCGATATCCAGGTGGGGGAACAGCAGTTCCGCGACGCGATATGACTCTTCGAGGTGTGGATAACCGGAGAAGATAAAAGTGTCGATGCCCAGCGCGGCGTATTCCTTCACGCGTTCCGCCACGGTGGGGCCATCGCCCACCAGCGCGGTGCCTGCGCCGCCACGCACCAGGCCGACGCCGGCCCACAGATTGGGGCTGACTTCGAGGTTGTCGCGGTTGCCACCATGCAGCGCCGCCATACGTTGCTGGCCGACGGAATCGAACCGCGCCAGGGAAGCCTGGGCACGGGCGATGGTGTCATCGTCCAGGTGGGAGATCAGTTTGTCGGCGGCTTTCCACGCTTCGTCGTTGGTTTCACGCACGATCACATGCAAACGAATGCCGAAACGCACGGTGCGCCCAAGCTTCGCGGCCTTGGCGCGAACCTGTTCGATTTTTTCCGCAACCGCTGCCGGTGGCTCACCCCACGTCAGCACCATCTCCACCTGCTCGGCCGCCAGGTCCTGGGCCGCCTCGGAGGAACCGCCGAAGTACAGGGGCGGACGCGGTTGCTGGATCGGCGGATACAGCAGCTTGGCGCCTTTGACGCTGATGTGTTCGCCGTCGTAGTCCACGGTTTCGCCTTCCAGCACACGGCGCCAGATGCGGGTAAATTCCACCGAGGCTTGGTAACGCTCTTCATGACTGAGGAACAAGCCGTCACCGGCCAATTCTTCCGGGTCACCGCCAGTGACCAGGTTGAACAAGGCACGCCCGCCGGACAGACGATCCAGGGTCGCAGCCTGACGCGCCGCCACCGTCGGCGAAATGATCCCGGGGCGCAGGGCGACCAGGAATTTCAGACGCTGGGTCACCGGGATCAGCGAGGCGGCCACCAGCCACGAGTCTTCGCAGGAGCGACCGGTAGGGATCAGCACCCCGCCGAAACCCAGACGGTCAGCGGCCTGGGCCACTTGCTGCAGGTATCCGTGGTCAACGGCGCGAGCGCCTTCGGCGGTGCCAAGGTAATGGCCGTCGCCGTGGGTAGGCAGGAACCAGAAAATATTGAGGCTCATGGAGTTGTCTCCTGAAGAAGTCGGATTACGGCGCTTTGGCAACGGCGGCGGGGGGTGTCCAGATCACGTCCTTGATGTTCAAGGGCTTGGGGATCAATTTGAGCTGGTAGAAGCTGTCGGCGATTTTCTGCTGGGCGGCGACCACTTCCGGGGTCAGGAACAGCGCGCCGTAGCCTTGGCGTTTCACCGAGGTCAGGGTGATGTCAGCCGGCAGGCCGAGCAGCGGGGCAACTTGCTCAGTCACTTCCTGCGGGTTGGCCTTGGACCACTCGCCCACGGCGCGCACTTCTTCGATCAGCGCCTTGACCACTTCAGGGTGTTTTTCAGCGTAAGGCTTGGTCGCGAGATAAAACTGGTGGTTGTCGGCAATGCCAGTACCGTCACGCAGGGTGCGGGCTTGCAGTTGTTTCTCGGCGGCGGCCTGGTACGGGTCCCAGATGACCCAGGCGTCCACGCTGCCACGCTCGAAGGCGGCACGCGCATCGGCGGGCGGCAGGAACACAGTCTGCACGTCGGTGTATTTCAGGCCGGCGTCTTCCAGGGCACGCACCAGCAGGTAATGCACGTTGGAGCCTTTGTTCAGGACGATTTTCTTGCCCTTGAGCTCGGACACGGATTTGATCGGCGAATCTTTCGGCACCAGGATCGCTTCGCTGGTCGGCGCGGGTGGCTCGTAGGCCACGTAGAGCAAATCGGCGCCAGCGGCCTGAGCGAAGACCGGTGGGGTTTCGCCAGTCACGCCGAAGTCGATGGAGCCGACGTTCAGGCCTTCCAGCAATTGCGGGCCGCCAGGAAACTCGGTCCACTGCACGTTCACGCCTTGGGCAGCCAGGCGTTTCTCCAAGGTGCCCTTGGCTTTGAGCAGCACCAGCGTGCCGTACTTCTGATAACCGATCCGCAGGGTCTCGGCGGCTTGAGCTTGAACAATGACGCCGAAGGACACAGCCGCAGCAAACAGTGCGACCAGACCACGACGCAAGATGACAGTGCGCATGGCGCTCTCTCCAAATAGTGCGTTCAGGGGGTTGGCTGCACCTGCTTGGCCGTTGGCGGCTGAGTAAGGTGAGTTTTTTTACATTTCGGTGTGGCTTAAATGCTCCAGCGAGCACTCAACAAACGTTCATTCAACACATGAGGGTCCAGCGGTTTCGGGCGACGGGCCATGGCGCCATACAGCGTTTCCAGGGCCTCGTGCAAACGGTGTTCAAGTACCGGCACCAGTTGCGCCTGGGCGCTGCCTTCGCCGTACGCGATCTGGCTGTCTTCGGCGAAGATGCCGTGGAGCAACTCCTGGGCCTTCAGCGCCGACAGCACCGGCTTCAGGGCGTAGTCCACCGCCAGCATGTGGGCGATGCTGCCACCGGTCGCCATCGGCAATACGATCTTGTGGGCCAGTGCGCGTTCGGGCAGCAGGTCCAGCACGGTTTTCAGCGCTCCGGAAAACGAAGCCTTGTAGACCGGCGTAGCGATCACCAGGCCATCAGCGTTAGCCACTTGTTGCAGCAGGTCGATGACCTTGGGGCTGTCGAAGCGCGCATGCAGCAAGTCTTCAGCCGGGAAGTCCCGTATCTGGTAACTCACCACTTCTACGCCTTTGTCTTGCAACCACTGACGGGTTTTATCCAGCAACACCCCGGAGCGGGAACGCTGGCTGGGACTGCCTCCAAGTGTTACGACCAACATGCAGGAATTCCTTGAGCAGGTGTCGGCGGTTCGCTGTGTGGCGATGGCGCCAAGATGGAACAGACATTATCAGCAGATTCATATATCTTTAAATCTTATTTTTTCATGTGTTTATTCCTTAAATGCATATAAAAATTATCAAATCCCAGGCGAAAAAAAAGGCCGTTAAAACGGCCTGAAAACCCCTGCTATGTGATTCTTCAGAACGATCGCCATCGCCGGCAAGCCGGCTCCTACAACTGGAATGTGATCACCTGTAGGAGCCGACTTGCCGGCGGTAGCGACATCAGCATCAACGGTTGGGCTGAGGGGTGAGCCGCAGGTAAGGCTTCACCGCCCGGTAACCCTTCGGAAAGCGTTTCTTGATTTCCTCCTCGTCCTTGAGCGACGGCACGATCACCACTTCATCACCGTCCTGCCAGTTGGCGGGCGTGGCGACCTTGTGGTTGTCGGTAAGCTGCAACGAGTCGATGACCCGCAGGATTTCGTGGAAATTGCGCCCGGTGCTGGCCGGGTAGGTGATGGTCAGGCGGATCTTCTTGTTCGGGTCGATCACGAACAAGGAGCGCACGGTGAGCGTGTCACTGGCGTTGGGGTGAATCAGGTCGTAGAGGTCGGACACCTTGCGATCGGCGTCGGCCAGGATCGGGAAGTTGACGATAGTGTTCTGGGTTTCGTTGATGTCTTCGATCCACTTGTGGTGCGAGTCCACCGGGTCGACCGACAGCGCGATGGCCTTGACGCCGCGCTGGGCGAATTCGTCCTTGAGCTTGGCAGTGAAGCCCAGCTCAGTGGTGCACACCGGGGTGAAGTCCGCCGGGTGGGAAAACAGCACACCCCAGCTATCGCCCAGCCATTCGTGGAAACGAATTTTGCCGGCGCTGGAATCCTGTTCGAAGTCGGGGGCGATATCGCCCAGTCTTAGGCTCATGGTGTGGCTCCTGGTGAGTGCTTATGGAGCCCACTGTGCATGGATTGTGGATTATTTAAAAAGAATAAATATCGATTTATCTAGACGATAAAGGAATATTAAAAATCTGTTCATTGGACGTATTCGAAAGCGAGGAGCACCATCGTTTCCAAGGTTCGAGAAGGCCTTGAGACGCTGTACACAGAGGGGTTCAGGAAGGGCTTGCGGGGGTTTAGCCCGACTTGAAAGCAAGACACCTTGCCCGGTGTTGCACCGGGCAAGGTTTTACGCAGTTACTTGAACGCGTAGGTGTAGCTTACGATGACGCGGTTTTCGTCTTGATCGCGCGCGGCAGCAACATCGTTGCGCCACATAGCGTTTTTCCAGGCAACACCGACGTTTTTGAACAGACCTTCTGGCACAACGTAGGCAACAGTAATGTCACGCTCCCACTCGGACTGGCCGGTGAACTCAGCGCGGCTACCGTTGACGGTGTCGATGTCAGTGCCTTTGAGGTACACAACACCAGCGGTCAGGCCAGGAACGCCAACCTTGGCGAAGTCGTAGGAGTAGCGAGCTTGCCAGGTACGTTCGCCAGCACGGGCGAACTTGGCGATCTGCATGTCAGTGGTCAGGTAAGCGGACGAACCGTCGCCTTGGTTCAACCAAGGGAAGTCACTGCTACCGTTGCTGACTTGATAACCACCACCGAAGGTGTGACCGGCAACGGTATACAGGAACAGACCGCTGTACAGGTTGTTATCAACCTTGCCGCGACCGGAGTTGACACCGCTGTAGTTGCCCGACGAGAAGTAGGCGGATTCGTGACCGTTCTTACCGTCGTCGGAGCTGTTGAAGTAACGCAGGTCAGACTTCAGCACGCCCGGGCCGATTGCCCAGTTGTGAGTCAGGCCGAGGAAGTGTTGCTTGTAGAAATCTTCCAGGTTGCCATAGTAGTACTGTGCGGTCAGATCCTTGGTGATCTTGTAGTCACCACCGGCATAGTAGAACTTGTTGCTGTCACGCCAGGCGGCGCCACGGGAGTTGGCACCCGAGATCGACAGATTGTCGACGTTGCTGGAGTTACGACCTTTGGCTTTTTCGATCTGACCCGCAACCAGCGTCAGGTCTTTGTTGAGATCGTTGGTAGTGATCTGGCCACCTTGGAAGGTCTGCGGCAGCAGACGACCATCGTTGGTCACGATAACCGGCAGTTTAGGCTGCAGAGTACCCAGCTTCAGTTCGGTCTGGGAGATCTTGGCTTTGGCAGTCAGGCCCAGGCTCGAATAGTTATCAACGGCTTCGCCATTGGACTTGCTCGGGAACACAGTGCCGCCGTACGAGGAAGCAGTGGCGCCGTTGGTGCCGCCGCCGGAATCCAGGCGAACACCCAGCAGGCCGATTGCGTCAAGGCCGAAACCTACGGTGCCTTGGGTGTAACCGGAGATGAAGCGCAGGTCGAAGCCTTGGCCCCACTCTTCTTGCTTGCTCTGAACACCGGCGCGCTTGTTGGCAGCAGTGCCAGCAGCGGAGTCACGGTTGTCAGTGTTGATGTAAAAGTTACGCAGACCCAGTGTTACTTTGCTGTCTTCGATGAAACCGGCAGCGCCTGCTTGCTGAGCGATTGCGCCCAGGGCTACAGCCAGTGCCAAGGTGGACTTCTTCATGTACCGCTCCTCTCATTTCTAATTTTTGTATTTCTTTGGTCTCGGGTCTGACGCCCTCGATCCACAGATGCGCGATTAGCGCCAGATAGTGACTACCAAGTCAATCGTAACCTTGTGTGTCTACTACCTTCGTCTAATCGCAGTTGATTTGGTCCCTGCAGGGTAATGAGTTTTTCATACACCCAAAAAGAATTGTTTCATTCTTTTTCATACGATTCGGGAATAAGCCTTTCCATGATGCGGACAAGTCTGGGTAGACAAACCGCTCCATAAGCTAATTCCTAAAGGGTATTTGTTAGCGCTTTTTTAGATCGATTAGTGTGGCCGTACTGTTGCATACGTCACCCACGATCAAAAAGGCGACGCCATCATGGCCAAACGCACATCCTCCCGTCAATTTGTTACAGTTTTTGTGTCACTAATACTTTCTTTTGGTGTCAAAGCCGCCGATTTAACCATCGGCTACCAAACCGGCATTGACCCCAGCAAAGTCCCACAGGCCGACGGCCTCTATGAGAAGGCCATCGGTGAAAAAATCGCCTGGCGCCGGTTCAACAGTGGGCCGGAAGTCGTAACCGCTATTGCCTCAGGCGATGTGCAGATTGGCAATCTCGGTTCCAGCCCCCTCGCGGCAGCGGCTTCTCGCAATCTACCCATCGTCGCGTTCATCGTATCGGCCCAGATCAATACTTCTGAAGCATTGGTGGTGCGTAACGGCAGCCACATTGACGCACCCAAGGATCTGATCGGCAAAACCATCGCCACGCCATTTGTCTCAACCTCGCATTACAGCCTGCTCGGCGCGCTGAAGCACTGGGGTCTGGACACCAGGCAAGTCAAGGTGGTGAACCTGCAACCGGCAGAAATTGCCGCCGCGTGGAAACGCGGCGATATCGACGGCGCATTCGTGTGGTCGCCGGCTCTGGGCGAAATCCGCAAGACCGGCAAGACCCTGACAGACGCGGCCCAGGTGGGTCAGTGGGGCGCACCGACCTTTGAAGTATGGGTGGCGCGTAAGGATTTCGCGGAAAAACATCCTGACGTAGTGGCCAAGTTTGCCAAGGTCACCCTGGATTCGTTTGCCGAGTATGCGACCCATAAGGACGGTTGGACGGTGAACTCCGAGCCGGTGCAGAAAATCGCGAAACTGACAGGTTCAAATGCTGCCGACATTCCGGAGCTGTTAGCCGGTACCACGTTCCCGGATGCGCAGGCACAGCAAACTGACGCGCTGCTTAAAGGCGGCACGGCGAAGGCGATTGGGGAGACGGCGAAGTTCTTGAAGGAACAAGGAAAGGTTGAGGCAGTGTTGCCAGACTATTCAGCGTACGTGACCGACAAATTCGTCAAGCCCTGACCCTGTAGGAGCCGGCTTGCCGGCGATGGCTCCCTTGAAAACGCCATCGCCGGCAAGCCGACTCCTACAGAATGGGGATTACAGGGCCTTCTCGAAAATCTTCGAATTACGCTGATAGTTGTACAGCGATGCCCGCGCCGACGGCAGACGGTCCACGCTACTCGGCACAAACCCCCGCTCACGGAACCAGTGGGCGGTGCGGGTGGTGAGCACAAACAAAGTCTTCAACCCCTGCGCACGAGCGCGGGCCTGGATGCGTTCCAACAACACATCGCCGCGCGCGCCATGACGGTATTCCGGATTCACCGCCAGGCACGCCAGCTCACCTGCGTCCGAATCTGCGATCTGGTACAGCGCCGCACAGGCGATGATCATGCCTTCGCGCTCCACCACACTGAACTGTTCGATCTCACGCTCCAGCACTTCCCGCGAACGGCGCACCAGGATGCCCTGCTCTTCCAACGGGCTGATCAGGTCGAGCAAGCCGCCCACGTCTTCAATCGCCGCTTCACGCACCTGCTCAAATTGTTCCTGGGCCACCAGCGTACCGCCGCCGTCCCGGGTGAACAGTTCGGTAAGCAAGGCACCGTCTTCGGCGTAGCTGACAATATGACTGCGCCCTACCCCACCCCGGCACGCTTCGGCAGCCGCATCGAGCAATTCAGCCTGATAGTTGCTGTTGCCCAAGCGCTGCAGGTGAGCCGGCACTTGTTGCGGGCGCAGTTCGCGCACCAGGCGACCGTTTTCATCGAGCAGGCCCATGTCGGCGCCGAACAGCAGCAGCTTGTCGGCATCCAGGTCGATGGCGGCGCGGGTGGCGACGTCTTCGCAGGCCAGGTTGAAGATTTCACCGGTCGGCGAGTAGCCCAACGGCGACAGCAGCACGATGGAGCGCTCGTCCAGCAGGCGGTTGATGCCCTTGCGGTCGACACGGCGCACTTCGCCGGTGTGGTGGTAGTCCACGCCGTCCAATACGCCGATGGGGCGTGCGGTCACGAAATTACCGCTGGTTACACGCAAGCGCGAGCCCTGCATCGGCGACGAGGCCATGTCCATCGACAGGCGCGCTTCAATGGCGATGCGCAGGTGGCCGACCGCGTCGATCACGCACTCCAGCGTCGCCGCGTCAGTGATGCGCATGCCTTCGTGATAAGTCGGGATCAGGCCACGCGCCTCAAGGCGCACTTCGATCTGTGGCCGCGAACCGTGGACCAACACCAAGCGCACGCCCAGGCTGTGCAGCAGCACCAGGTCGTGGACGATATTGCCGAAGTTGGGGTGTTCCACACCATCGCCGGGCAGCATGACCACAAAGGTGCAGTCGCGGTGGGCGTTGATGTAAGGGGACGCGTGACGAAGCCAATTAACGTAGTCGGGCATAACACCTGGGCCTGTAATAAAAAGCAGCCGAAAAAGGATGAATCGTGAAAGCGCACAGCGGGCTGATGGTTATCGTCGGAACAGGCTTGGCGACACGCTCACTCTCCTTTCTATGTACGAACAGGTTGGGGTTAATTTATGCAGGTTTCAGGCAGTAATGGTCGATCAGTTCCCGCAATAGACGCACTGTAGGCGTCAAGCGTGACATTTCGAGGTACTCGCCGGGTTGGTGAGCGCAGGCGATGTCGCCAGGGCCGAGCACCAGGGTTTCACACCCAAGGCGCTGAAGATAAGGCGCTTCGGTGCCGAACGCTACTGCTTCAGCACGATGGCCAGTCAATCGTTCCGCGACCCGCACCAGTTCGGCATCTTCGGGTTGCTCGAAAGGCGGCACTTCGGGGAACAGCGGCGAGTAATCGATCTTGACCTGATGGCGTTCAGCCAAGGGGACGAGCTTTTGCCGGATGGCGTCGCGCAGCACTTGCGGGTCCATGCCGGGCAGAGGGCGCAGGTCGAACTCCAGGGAACACTGACCGCAGATGCGGTTGGGGTTGTCGCCGCCGTGGATGCAGCCGAAGTTCAGGGTCGGTTGCGGCACGCTGAATTGCGGGTTGCGGTATTCGCGCTGCCAGGCCAAGCGCAAGCCGCGCAGTTCGCCAATGGCGTCGTGCATGGCTTCGAGGGCGCTGTGCCCAAGGCTGGGATCCGACGAATGGCCGCTTTGGCCAAGAATGTCGATGCGTTCCATCATTACGCCTTTGTGCAGGCGGATCGGCTTGAGCCCGGTTGGCTCGCCAATCACCGCGGCGCGGCCCAACGGGCGCCCTGCCTCTGCCAATGCGCGAGCGCCGGACATGGAGCTTTCTTCATCGCAGGTGGCGAGAATCAGCAGTGGCTGCTTGAACGGCTGATCCAACAACGGCAGCACCGCCTCGATGGCTAGGGCGAAAAAGCCTTTCATGTCGCAACTGCCCAGTCCTACCCAACGACCGTCGACTTCCGTCAGCTTGAGCGGATCGGTCTTCCACAACGCGGCGTCATAGGGAACGGTATCGCTATGGCCTGCCAACACCAGCCCGCCGGGGCCGCTGCCGTAACTGGCCAGGAGGTTGAACTTGCCGGGGCTGACTTGTTGAATGTCGATGGCGAAACCCAGGTCGCCCAGCCAACTGGCGAGCAAATCGATCACCGGGCGGTTGGTCTGGTCGAGAGACGCCTGGGTACAACTGACCGAAGGCGCGGCAATCAGCGCGGCGAACTGCTCTTTCATGGACGGTAATGGCATGCGCGGCCTCTCGACTTCCCGGATGAGCCCCACTATAGAGCCATCTGCACGACACAATAAACCGTTGCGGCACGTTGCCGGGCTCAGTCCTGTACACTGCACGACCTTGGCAGCCACTCTTTTCCCCGGCTGCGCTCCCGATCCTGGATGTACCGGCCATGCAAAAAGAAACTGAAATCAAGCTTCGCGTCAGCCGCGAGACCCTCGCCGCGCTGCGTGAGCACCCGCTGCTGAAAAAACGCAACAAAAGTGGCTGGGAACGCCGTGAGTTGATGAACCAGTATTTCGACACCCCCGAGCGCGACCTGGCCCAGGCCAAAGTCGCCCTGCGCCTGCGCAAGGACGGTGACGACATCATCCAGACTCTCAAGACACGTGGCCAGAGCGTCGCCGGCTTGTCGGAACGTAACGAATACAATTGGGACTTGCCCAAAGCCAAGCTCGACGTGAAAAAACTCGACGGCGAATGCTGGCCCGAGCAACTGGCCGAGCTGGACAAAAAGACCCTCAAGCCGATCTTCACCACCGACTTCGTGCGTGAACGCGCCGAAATCGCCTGGGGCCGTGGCAAGGCCAAGGTGGTCATCGAAGCTGCTCTGGACCTGGGCCACGTGGTGGTCGGCAAGCAGAAAGAAGAAATCTGCGAGCTGGAACTGGAACTGCGCGAAGGCGAACCGGCCGCCCTGCTGGAGTTGGCCGCCGAACTGGCCGCCACCCTGGCCCTGATGCCGTGCGATATCAGCAAGGCCGAGCGTGGCTACCGCCTGTACGACGCCAGCAGCTACTCCCTGAGCCTGCCGGCGCCGCAGATCCACGCTGAAATGCCGCTGGACGATGCCTTCGCCGCGATCATGTGGCACCTGCTGGGCAGCAGCCAACGCCTGGCCGAGCAATACCGCTTCAATGGCCACTGGCGCCTGCTGCAAGATTGGGTCGACAACCTCGGCGAACTGCGCGCCTTGGTCGGCAGCCTCGGCCAGGCAGCACCACGTCAATCCACCAGCGAGCTGCGCAGCGCATTGGATGCCCTGCTGGAAGACTGGCGCCCACTGGTGCAAGCCGGTGACGACGACGAAGACATCCGCAAAGCCGCGCCGGAACAGTTCGCCGAAGAACTGGAAGACGTGCGCTGGGGCCTGTTCTCACTAAACGCTTCACGCTGGCTGCTGGCCCGTACCTGGACCGCCGACCGCAACGTGCGTGGCAACCGCCAGGGCGCTGCACAAATCACCAACTGGCTGCCACGCCTGCTGGCCGAAGACGCCGTCGCCCTGCAACTGCCGCGCTACCAGCAACAGCCGGAAGACCTGGCCGAGCAACTGCCGCGCATCGAACGCATCCAGGCCTGGCTGCACCATGCGCGTCATGTGGTGGACATCCCGGAACTGGACCGTCTGTACGGCGAGCTCAACAAGTTGGCACAACTGGCTAACCAGCCGATTACCGATGAGTCGCTGGATGCGCGGATGCATCAGGCGATTGCGGTGTACCAGAACCGTGCGTGGAAGACGCTGCTGCGTCTGTAAAATCGCTACCTCCAGCCTGTCAGCGCAACACTGGCAGGCTGGTGGTGGACTTGATCTCCGACAACGCCACAATCGAATTGACCTCCTGAATCCCCGGCACCATCGACAACTTCTCGAAGAAAAACCGCTCGTACGCCTCGATATCCGAGGTGACGATACGCAACAGAAAATCCACCGCCCCCATCAGCACATAACACTCCAGCACTTCCGGAAACCCGCGAATCGCGTCGGTGAACTCGGTGAAGTTGGAGCGGCCGTGGGCGTTGAGTTTGACCTCGGCAAAGATCTGCGTGTTGAGGCCGATCTTCTTGCGGTCCAGTAACGTCACCTGGCCGCGAATTACCCCCTCTTCCTTGAGACGTTGAATACGCCGCCAGCACGGTGACTGGGATAAGCCGACCTGCTCGGCGATCTGAGCACTGGACAGCGAGGCGTCCTCCTGCAGCAAGGCCAGGATACGGCGGTCGTAGGCGTCCAACTCACTGTGCATATAAATACCCTAAATGGTGCTTGTCTTGAATTGATCAATTCGATTAATCCTGAAAAAGCCTCATCTTAGATAAGAAATCTCCGTTGGCGAATGTAAAAATTTCTTCAGTCGAATCTGGAGCTTTCCCATGCACGCCGTTGAAACCACCCACCCTATTACCCGCGTCGATGCGTGGGCCGTCACCAGCGTTCATTGCCAGGCGCATTACCGGATCGTTGCCGAGGCGGAGCCTGATGTTTTGTGCCGAGTCCTCAACTATTTCGCGCTGCAATTCCTCACGCCGCGACAGGTCATGGTGAACCGGGAAGGTGATCTGCTGAACATCGACATCATGATGGACGGCCTGAGCTGGCACCGCGCGCAAGTGATCGGTGAAAAGATTCGAAACCTGATCAGCGTGTGCACGCTGGATGTGTGGTCGGCTGACTCCATGGGGCCTCAAGCGGTGGTGGCGGTCGCCCAGTAAAAGCCTGCAATACACGCTGGGAGGCAGATATTCAGGGGCTGGCTAGCCTGGGATTTACACCCACTGCCACCCAGGAAAACCTTCATGCCGGTTGATCAACGATTGGAACTGCATCAGCTGTTGCCGGCTTTGGTCGAAGGGCGGCTGATCACGCCTGAACTCGCCCACCGCTTGTCGGCGCTGCCGGCCAGCAACACCCAGCATCCACTAGAGAGCATCGCAGCCCAAGGCGCATGCCTGGAAACCCTGACCGAATGGCTCGCCCAGCAGGCCAGGCAACCTTATCTGCGCATCGACCCGTTGAAGATCAACGTGGCGACAGTGGTGCCGCTGATGTCCCACGCATTCGCCCAGCGCCACGCCATCCTCGCGGTGGCGGTGGATGCGCAAACCGTTACCATCGCCAGCGCCCAGCCCCATGTCACCAGCTGGGAAGCCGGGCTTGCGCAGGTGCTCAAGCGCTCGATCAAACGCGTGGTCGCCAATCCCCAGGACATTACGCGCTGTATCGATGAGTTCTACCGACTGGCGAAATCCGTCAGCAGCGCCGATCAAAAGGTCACGGCGCCTGGCAATGTCGACCTGCTCAACCTTGGCGCCAGCGACCAGGAACCGGATGCCAACGACGCGCACATCGTTAATATCGTCGATTGGCTGCTGCAGTACGCGTTCGCCCAGCGCGCCAGTGATATCCACGTCGAACCCTGCCGTGAACAAGGGCGTGTGCGGTTTCGCATCGACGGGCTGCTGCACGACGTCTATCAATTTCCGCCCCAGGTGACGATGGCCGTCGTCAGCCGCCTGAAAAGCCTGGGTCGCATGAACGTGGCAGAAAAACGCAGGCCCCAGGACGGACGGGTCAAGACCAAAAGCCCGGCGGGCGTGGAAGTTGAGCTGCGCCTTTCCACCTTGCCCACGGCGTTTGGCGAGAAGCTGGTAATGCGGATTTTCGACCCGCAGGTCCTGCTCAAGGGCTTTGACCAGCTGGGTTTGTCGGCTGATGACCAGCAACGCTGGCAATCCATGACACGCCAGACCCACGGCATCATCCTGGTGACCGGTCCGACCGGTTCGGGCAAGACCAGCACGCTCTACACCACGCTCAGGCAACTGGCGACCCGGGAGGTCAACCTATGCACCGTGGAAGACCCGATTGAAATGGTCGAGCCGGCGTTCAACCAGATGCAGGTGCAGCACAACATCGACCTGACCTTCGCCAGCGGCATCCGCGCCCTGCTGCGCCAGGACCCGGACATCATCATGATTGGCGAGATCCGCGACCAGGAGACCGCCGAAATGGCGATCCAGGCCGCACTGACCGGGCATCTGGTGCTGTCGACCCTACATACCAACGACGCACCCAGCGCCATCAGCCGTTTGCAAGAACTGGGCATTGCTCACTATTTGATCAAGGCCACGTTATTGGGGGTGATGGCGCAGCGGTTGGTGCGGGTTCTGTGTCCTCACTGCAAGCGGACGCTGGGTGAGGTCCATGAGGCGGTCGGATGCGTGGAATGTCGACACAGCGGTTATCGGGGCCGAGCGGGTATTTACGAAATCATGGTGCTGAACCAAGCGCTCAAGATGCTGATCACACCCGGCGCCGATGTACAGGCCTTGCGCCAGGCGGCGATTGCCCAAGGTATGTGCAGCCTGCGCATGGCTGGCCTGCATAAGGTCGAGACGGGGCTGACCACGATGGCGGAAGTGTTACGAGTGACACCTGGGGATTCGGTAACAAATCCTTTGTTTGATGAGCAGTGAAACCGTTCTTATCGGTGACAACACCGTTACAATCGGCCCAACGTCGTTTCACTGACACATTCAGATAGGGAATCGCTATGCAGATCGGAACCGTACTGCTTCTTTTCGTGGGCTTGGCCATCGCCATCCTGTTCATGGGTTTCAAGGTCGTCCCCCAGGGTTACCAGTGGACAGTCGAGCGTTTCGGCCGCTACACCAACACCCTCAAGCCTGGCCTGAACATAATCATCCCGGTCATGGACCGCATCGGTCGCAAGATCAACGTGATGGAAAGCGTGCTGGATATCCCGCCCCAGGAAGTCATCACCGCCGACAACGCCACCGTGCAGATCGACGCCGTGTGCTTCTTCCAGGTGGTCAACACCGCCCAGGCCGCGTACGAGGTCAACAACCTCGAACACGCCATCCGCAACTTGCTGCAAACCAACATCCGTACCGTGCTCGGTTCCATGGAGCTGGATGCCATGCTCAGCCAGCGTGACGGCATCAACGAAAAACTCCTGAAAACCGTGGACGAAGCCACCGCACCGTGGGGCATCAAGATCACCCGTATCGAGATCAAGGACATCAGCCCACCTGCCGACCTGATGGCCGCCATGTCGGGCCAGATGAAAGCCGAGCGCATCAAGCGTGCGCAAATCCTTGAGGCTGAAGGCCTGCGAGCGTCGGCAATCCTGACCGCCGAAGGCAAGAAGCAAGCGCAGATCCTGGAGGCCGAAGGTAGCCGACAGGCGGCATTCCTTGAGTCCGAAGCCCGTGAGCGTCAGGCCGAAGCCGAAGCCCGCGCGACCCAGGTGGTGTCGGAAGCGATTGCGTCGGGCAACGTGCAAGCGGTCAACTACTTTGTCGCGCAGAAATACATCGATGCGCTGGGCAAGCTGGCATCGGCCAACAACAGCAAGGTCATCCTGATGCCGCTGGAAGCCAGCCAAGTGATCGGTGCGGTCGGCGGTATCGGCGAAATCGTCAAGGCAACGTTCGACAACAAGAAAGGCTGAGGCCAGCGCCATGTGGGATTTCCTGCAGCATCTGTCGTTTTGGGATTGGCTGGCGCTGGGTACGGTCCTGTTGATTCTTGAAGTATTCGGCGCCGGTGGTTACCTGCTGTGGATGGGCATCGCCGCGGCAGCCGTGGGCGTGATCAAGTTCCTGGTGCCGCCTTTGGGGCTGGAGTGGCAACTTCTGTTGTTTGCCGTGTTGTCGATCCTGACAGCCGTGTATTGGTGGAAGCGCCAGCGCAGCAGTGCCAAAGCCAGCGACCAGCCGGGCCTCAACGAACGCGGTTCGGAATTGATCGGCCGCACATTCATGGTGCATCAAGCGATTGTGGATGGCCGGGGCAAGGTAAAAGTCGGTGACGGCGTGTGGATGGTGACGGGTCCAGACAGTCCCGTAGGCGCTCAAGTCCGGGTGGTTGGCCAGGATGGTGTGGTGTTAAGGGTTGAAACTGTTTAGTCAGTGATGGAACTCGGTTGGGTTAACTACAATCATAAAGTACAGATAACCCACCCGGAGTCACCCATCATGCGTCTCAAATATGCTGTCGCAACCCTTGCTGTGCTTTCCCTCCCAGTCGGTTCAGCCATGGCCGACAGTTTCTGGCGCAATGTCATCTCGTCGGGCGCCACTACCGGCTCGACGTACCTGACCTTCAAGGACCATAAGCTGGTGGTCGCTGCGCAAGACGACGCAGGCAGCTTTGTTGCCAGCGACGGCGGCATCCGTGGCCCGTACCTGGAAGCCGCCATGCAGAAAGTCCGCGCCGACAACCCTGGCCTGCAAGCCACGGATATGGAGCTGGCCAACGCCATCCTCGCGAAAAACGCCGTTACCGAATAACTCGGGTTTAGTAAAAAATACCGCTTTGAACAGCGGTATTTTTTTGTCTTCAATTCCTATGATCATCGCGGCTGAGCACTACGTAAGCATTCCTGCTTTCACAGCTGATAAAGCCCGGTAGAGAATGCCGCTGTTGAAGCGGCATTTTTTTGCCCGGACGGTGACGATTCATTCACAGGCGACAGGCTATATTCAGTCAAGCCGTGCAACCATGCCGGTACTGATACCTCGCCTACTCATCGCCAATCTGAAACGGATGCCTTCGTCGTCATGAGCCAACAGCCCTTCCTGCCGTTCTCCAAACCCACCATTGATGAAGCCACCATCGCGGCGGTCGGCGATGTACTGCGCTCGGGCTGGATCACCAGCGGGCCGAAAGTGCAGGCATTCGAAGCTCAGCTGTCGGAATACTTTGGCGGCCGGCCGGTGCGCACCTTCAACTCGGGCACCTGCACCATGGAGATTGCCTTGCGCATTGCAGGGATCGGGCCTGGCGATGAAGTCATCACCACGCCGATCTCCTGGGTTGCCACGGCCAACGTGATCCTGGAAGTCGGCGCCACGCCGGTGTTTGCCGATATCGACCCGGTCACCCGCAACATCGACTTGGCCCAGTTGGAAGCCGCGATTACCCCACGTACCAAGGCGATCATCCCGGTTTACCTGGCCGGCCTGCCGCTGGACATGCCGATGCTGTATGCACTGGCGAACAAGTACAACCTGCGCATCGTCGAAGACGCGGCCCAGGCACTGGGGTCGAGCTGGGATGGCCAACGCATTGGCGCCACCGGTGATTTCGTGTCGTTCAGCTTTCAGGCCAACAAGAACATCACTTCTTCCGAGGGCGGTTGCCTGGTCTTGAACAACGCCGAAGAAGCGCGGCTGGCGGAGAAGTATCGCCTGCAAGGCGTGACCCGCACCGGCTTCGATGGCTTGGATGTGGATGTGCTGGGCGGCAAATTCAACATGACCGACATCGCCGCAGCCATTGGCTTGGGGCAGTTTGCCCATATCGAGCAGATCACCACGCATCGCCAGCACCTGGCGCGGCACTATTTCAAATGCTTTGGCAGTGATTTTGAAGAGAAGTACGGCGCACAACTGCCACCAGCCGACTTCGAAAACAGCAACTGGCACCTGTTCCAACTGGTGCTACCGGAACGCCAGGACGGCCAGCCGGCCCGCGCCACCTTCATGGAACAGATGCAGGCCCACGGCGTCGGCATTGGCTATCACTACCCGCCAATCCACCTGCTGAGTCTTTATCGGGCACAGGGCTTCAAGGAAGGCATGTTCCCGGTGGCGGAAAAAGTCGGTCGTTTGATTGTGTCGTTGCCGATGTTCACGGCGATGACGGAGGCGGATGTGGAGCGGTCGGTGGCAGCAGTGAAAGCGGTTCTGAAAGCGAACTAAGCACTCACAGCTGACACAATCCAATGTGGGAGCGGGCTTGCTCGCGAAAGCGGTGTATCAGAAACACATTCAGTGACTGACATTCCGCTTTCACGAGCAAGCCCGCTCCCACAGTGGGTTTTGCGTTTACTCGCCGATGGCGGCTTTGTAGCCAGCAGCATCCAGCAGTTTTTCCAGATCAGCCGGGTTGCTTGGCTTGAGCTTGAAGATCCACGCGCCGTACGGGTCGGAGTTCAGCAGCTCAGGGCTACCGCTCAGTTCCTCATTGACTGCAATCACTTCGCCGGCAACCGGGGCGTAGATATCCGAAGCAGCCTTCACCGACTCAACCACACCCGCCTGGCCTTCGGCTTCAAACGTAGCGCCGACTTCAGCCAGCTCAACAAACACCACATCACCCAACGCTTCCTGAGCATGGTCGGAAATACCGACGGTCACGGTGCCGTCAGCTTCCAGGCGTGCCCATTCGTGGCTTTCGGCAAAACGCAGGTCGGCAGGGATATCGCTCATAATCTGTGTCCTCAAGAAGTAATGTCAGCGGCCATTGGCCTGCCGGAAATAGGTTAGATCAAGGTTTTGCCATGGCGCACGAAGGTCGGTTTGACCACTCGAACCGGGTACCACTTGCCGCGGATTTCCACTTCGGCCCGATCAGCGGTTGCCGTCGGTACTCGCGCCAGGGCAATGGATTTGCTCAGCGTAGGAGAGAAACTACCACTGGTGATCTCCCCTTCGCCAATATTGGCGATACGAACCACCTGGTGAGCGCGTAAAACCCCACGTTCTTCCAGTACCAGCCCGACCAGTTTGAACTGCACACCCGCCGTTTTTTCCGCTTCCAGCGCGGCGCGGCCGATGAAATTGCGCTCGGCCGGCTCCCACGCAATGCTCCAGGCCATGTTCGATGCCAACGGCGAAACCTCCTGATGGATGTCCTGGCCGTAGAGGTTCATACCGGCTTCCAGGCGCAGAGTATCGCGAGCGCCGAGGCCAATGGGGGAAATACCGGCGCCCACCAGATCGTTGAAAAAGCCCGGCGCCTGATCAGCCGGCAGGACAATCTCCAGTCCATCTTCGCCGGTGTAACCCGTGCGTGCGATAAACCAATCGCCATCGGCCTGGCCTTCGAAAGGCTTGAGCTGGTGAATCAGCGTGCTGCGAGACTGCGTGACCAACTCGGCGATCTTCTGCCGGGCGTGGGGGCCTTGGATGGCGAGCATGGCCAACTCAGGGCGTTCATGCAGCTGCACCTGGTAATTGCCCAGTTGCGCGTGCATCCAGGCCATGTCTTGGTCACGGGTAGCAGCATTCACCACCAGCCGATAAGCGGCTTGCGTGCGGTAGACAATCATGTCGTCCACCACGCCGCCCTTTTCGTTGAGCATGGCGCTATACAACGCACGGCCGCAGCCATGCAGACGTTCGACATCGTTGGCCAGCAGGTACTGGAGCCATTCCTTGGCCTGGGGGCCGGTGACATCGATCACGGTCATATGAGATACATCGAACACCCCGCAGTCGCGTCGCACCTGATGGTGTTCTTCAACTTGCGAGCCGTAGTGCAGAGGCATATCCCAACCGCCAAAATCGACCATTTTCGCGCCGAGGGCGAGATGCAGGTCATACAGAGGCGTACGCTGTCCCATGGGTTTCTCCTTCCGGGCGTGGCGAAGGTGCGCGGAGCTACTGTTCGTGCTGAACGCCTTGAATTACAAGGCCTGCAGCCACGCCCAGCGACCCGCTCCGAAAGACGAAGCGCACCGAATGCCGCGCATTGTAGCCGCAAGCTGTAGGACTGGCACCTAACCGATTTGCCGGGCGGAGCGTCGAATCAGCCCGATCACCGGCAACAGGCCGACCAGCACCAGTGTCAACGCGGGCAGAGAAGCCCGTGCCCATTCGCCTTCACTGGTCATTTCAAAGATCCGCACCGCCAGCGTGTCCCAGCCGAACGGGCGCATCAGCAGGGTCGCGGGCATTTCCTTGAGCACATCGACGAAGACCAACAGCGCTGCACTCAAGGTCCCCGGCAGCAGCAACGGCAGATACACTTTGCAAAACAGTCGCGGGCCGCTGACGCCAAGGCTGCGCGCTGCCTCCGGCAACGAGGGCCGGATGCGCGCCAGGCTGTTTTCCAGCGGCCCATAGGCCACTGCCAGGAATCGCACCAGATACGCCAGCACCAGCGCCGACAGGCTACCCAACAGCAAGGGCTTGCCCGCGCCGCCGAGCCAGCCGGACAACGGCACCACCAGTTCACGGTCCAGATAGCTGAACGCCAACATGATCGACACCGCCAGCACCGAACCGGGCAAGGCATAACCGACATTGGCCAGGCTAATGCCGGAGCGGATCGACCGCGTCGGTGCCAGCCGATTGGCGAAGGCCAGCACCAGCGCCACACTGACCGTGATCAAGGCGGCGATCCCGCCCAGATAAAGCGTGTGAACTATCAAGCCGGAGTAGCGCTCATCCAGATCGAAGCGACCGCGCTGCCAGAACCAGGCGACCAGTTGCAGCATCGGGATGACAAAAGCGCAGGCGAACACCAGCCCACACCAACCACTGGCCGCCGCCGCCTTGAACCCGCGCAGGTGATACAGCGCCTTGCCCCGTGGCCGCTCGTTGCTCGGCCGGCTGGCGCCGCGTGCTCGGCGCTCGCCATACAGCACCAGCATCACCACCAGCAGCAACAGGCTGGCCAACTGGGCGGCGCTGGATAGGCTGAAAAAGCCGTACCAGGTCTTGTAGATGGCTGTGGTAAAGGTATCGAAGTTGAACACCGAGACCGCACCGAAATCCGCCAGGGTTTCCATCAATGCCAGGGCCACCCCGGCCCCAATCGCCGGCCGCGCCATGGGCAGGGCCACATGCCAGAACGCTCGCCACGGCGATTGCCCCAACACCCGCGCCGCTTCCATCAGGCCTTTGCCCTGGGCCAGGAATGCGCTGCGCGCCAGGAGGTAAACGTAGGGGTAGAACACCAGCACCAACACGATGATCACTCCACCGGTGGAACGTACCCGTGGCAGCCTCAAGCCGCTGCCGAACCATTCGCGCAGCAAGGTTTGCACCGGGCCGGAGAAATCCAGCAAGCCGACAAACACAAAAGCCAGGACGTACGCAGGAATGGCAAACGGCAGCATCAACGCCCAGTCGAGCCAACGCCGACCGGGGAACTCACAGAGGCTGGTCAGCCAGGCCAGGCTCACGCCCAGCAGGGTCACGCCGACACCGACACCCAACACCAGGGTCAGGGTGTTGCCCAGCAGGCGCGGCATCTGGGTTTCCCAGAGATGGGACCAGATTTGTGCGTCGATACTTTGCCAGGACAGCAACAGCACACTCAGCGGCAGCAGCACCAGGGCGGCGACGGTGAAGACCGGCAGGTACCAGCGGCGTTGGGCGGGGTGGGCCAAAGTCAGTTCTCAGAGAGTGAATAGCTTGAAAACAGCACAATCGAATCTGGGAGGGGGCTGCTGCGCAGCCCAGCGCGGGGCAAGCCCGCTCACCACAGCAAGCCCGCTCCCACATTTCGATCTGCGGCGTTTTACAAATTTAGTTCCAGCCAGCTCGATCCATCAACCGGATCGCCTCGGCCTGGCGCTTGCCCGCCACTTCCACCGGCAAGGTGTCCGCCACGAACTTGCCCCAGCTCGCCACTTCCGCCGACGGCGGCACGGCCGGGTTGGCCGGGAATTCCTGGTTCACGTCGGCAAAGATCTTCTGCGCCTCAGGCGTGGTCATCCACTCCACCAGTGCCTTGGCGGCTTCCGGGTGCGGAGCGTGTTGGGTCAGGCCGATGCCCGATAGGTTCACGTGCACACCACGGTCACCCTGGTTCGGCCAGAACAGTTTTACCGCCAGGTCCGGCTTCTGCTTGTGCAAGCGACCATAGTAGTAGGTGTTGACGATGCCCACGTCGCATTGCCCGGCGTTGATGGCCTCCAGCACGGCAATGTCATCGGAGAACACGTCGGTGGACAGGTTGTTCACCCAACCCTTGACGATCTCTTCGGTCTTGGCCGCGCCATGGGTTTCGATCAGGGTGGCGGTCAGCGACTGGTTGTAGACCTTTTTCGCCGTGCGCAGGCACAGGCGGCCTTCCCACTGCTTGTCGGCCAAGGCTTCGTAGGTGGTGAGGTCACCCGGTTTTACCCGGTCGGTGGAATAGGCGATGGTCCGCGCGCGCAGGCTCAGGCCGGTCCAGGTGTGTTTGGAAGAACGGTATTGCAGGGGGATGTTCTTGTCGATCACCGGGGAGGTGAACGGTTGCAGGATGCCCATTTGCTCAGCCTGCCAGAGGTTGCCGGCATCGACGGTGAGCAGCAGGTCGGCGGTGGCGTTTTCGCCCTCGGCCTTGATGCGCTGCATCAGCGGGGCTTCCTTGTCGGTGATGAACTTCACCTGCACGCCGGTTTTTTTGGTGTAGGCATCGAACACCGGCTTGATCAGTTCGTCGATGCGCGAGGAGTAGACCACCACTTCGTCGGCGGCCTGCACGGTGGTGCTGCCGATCAGGGTGAGTGCCAGGGCAGTCAGGAGGCGCTTGGGTGCCAACATGGGTGCGGTCTCTCATTTGCAAAAAGTGGGCAAATGATAAGGACTCACATTTGGTAGCGCTCGGTGGAGGCGTTACCAGATGTTGCATGGCCGGGATTTGCAGTGCGGCTTATGGCCTCATCGCGGGCAAGCCGGCGCCCACAGGGATCGTATTTCAATGTCAGGGCTTGGCCAGCTCCGGCAGATCCCCGCTCAGCCCCAGCGCCTGGCGCACAAACACGGCCTTGGCTTCGGGCATTTGATCGACCATCTTCAATCCGGCATTACGCAACCAGCGCAGCGGCAGTTGATCGGCCTGGAACAGTCGCTCAAACCCTTCCATTGCCGCCATCAACGCCAGGTTATGCGGCATGCGTCGACGCTCGTAGCGGCTCAACACCTTCACATCGGCCAGGCGCTCGCCGCGCTCGGTTGCCGACAACAAGACTTCAGCCAATGTCGCCGCATCCAGGAAACCCAGGTTCACACCCTGCCCCGCCAAGGGATGGATGACGTGAGCCGCGTCGCCAATCAACGCCAGGCCTTCGGCCACATAGCGCTTGGCGTGGCGCTGGCGCAGTGGCACGCAGACGCGCGGGTCGGCGCTTACCACCGTACCGAGCCGCCCCTCAAAGGCGCGCTCCAGCTCATAGCAGAAGCTTGCATCATCCAGCGCCATCAAGCGCTCAGACTCAGCAGGCGTGGTCGACCAGACGATCGAACACCAATCCTCCTGACCATCGCGCACCAGCGGTAAGAACGCCAGTGGGCCGGTGTCGGTAAAGCGTTGCCACGCAGTGCGCTGGTGCGGCTGGCTGCTGCGCACGCTGGTGACGATGGCGTTATGCAGGTAATCCCATTCGCGGGTCGCGGTGCCGGTCAGGCGGCGCACGGCGGAGTTGGCGCCATCGGCCGCCACCACCAGCGGCGCGCGTAACGTGCGGCCGTCAGCCAGGGTCAGCAGCCAGTCATCGCCGGAACGGCGCATCTGTTCCAGGCGCGCATTGGCCAACAGGCCCAGGTCGCAGTCGTGCAGACGGTCGAGCAGCGCATCCTGCACCACGCGGTTCTCGACGATATGCCCCAGCACCTCGGCATGCACGCTGGCGGCCGAAAAGTGAATCTGACCGGTGCCGCTGCCGTCCCACACCTGCATCTCGCCGTAAGGGCTGGCGCGGCGCGACACAATGCCGTCCCACACGCCCAGGCGCTCAAGGATGCGCTGGCTCGCGGCCGACAAGGCGCTCACGCGCGGTTCGAAAGCGGCCTCGCGGTCGAACGGCTTGACGCTCAGCGGGCTGCCGTCGAGCAGCAGCACCTGCAGGCCACTGCCCTGTAACGCCAGCGCCAGGGCGCTTCCGACCATTCCGGCCCCGACAATCAGCACATCTGCGCGCATGTCCATGCTTTAAGCCTGTCTCACTGGCGGCTTGCGCCGCACGTAAAGGGTTTTGTCGACCTGCGCCACCAGGGTGCCGGAGCCGTCATGAATCTGGACCTTCAGGTGGGGCAAGTACTTCTCGCCTCCTTCGGTCTGCCGGCGGACCTCATCGAGCAAGGCGTCGTCGATGGAGAACTCCGCGTACACCGGGCCTTTGCCCGGCGAAATGAAGTCGATACTCGCGGCCTTGTCCCACACGATGTAATCGCGGCCCAGGTTCTCCATCAGCATCAGCATGTAGAACGGATCAACCATCGAATACAGGCTACCGCCGAACTGCGTGCCGACATAGTTGCGGTTGTACCAGCCCAGGCCCATGCGCACTTTGACGTGACGAAAATCGGCGCTCATGTGCCGCACGCTCACTCCCGCACCCAAGTAGGGCGGATACAAGGTCATGATCCAACGCAACAACCGCGCCTTGCCCAGGCGCTCGATCAACCACTTACGCATCGGAACGCGTGCCCAGGCCCATGGCCTGACGGGCGAACCAGCGCTTGGCCGGCGGCAGCAAGTCCAGGCCCAGCAGGCCCATATTGCGGCCTAGGGCGACCAGCGGCTGGGCGCTGCCGAACAGGCGCGTGACCTGGTCGGAGAAGCCCACGGTGAGTTTCTGGTCCAGGCGCTGACGCTCGCGATAGCCTTGCAAGGTCGCCAGGTCACCTGGCACTTGCGGTCCGGCCAGCAAGGCCTCGGCCAGCGCATTCGCATCGCGCAGGGACAGGTTGAAGCCCTGCCCGGCAATCGGGTGCAAGCTGTGAGCGGCATTGCCGAGAATCGCCAAGTGCGAGCGTACTTGCTCCTCGGCTTCCACCAATGTCAGCGGGTACAGATGACGGGCGCCCACTTGCTTAAGCGTACCCAGACGGTAGCCGAACACGCCCTGCAATTCACTCAAGAAGCTGCGCTCATCGAGATTGGCCAGGCGCTGGGCGTCCATGCCGATGCGCGTCCACACCAGTGCGCAGCGGTTGTCCGGCAGCGGCAACAGGGCCATCGGGCCTTCGTCGGTGAAACGTTCGAAGGCTTCGCCGTTATGGGATTCGCTTGGCGTGATGTTGGCGATCAACGCGCTCTGGTTGTACGGACGGGTTTTCACGCCGATGCCCAACTGCTCGCGCAAGCCGGAACGGCCACCGTCAGCCAGCACGGCGAGGTCGCATTCCAGCACGGTTTCATCATTGAGGGTCAGGCGGTAGCCGTCGGGCAGCGGCTCCATGCGTGTGACTTCGGCCGGGCAACGCCAGCTGACCACGTCTTTGTCCAGGCCCTGCCACAGGCATTGGCCCAGCCAGGCGTTCTCCACCACGTAGCCGAGGGCCGGCACGCCCTCTTCCATGGCAGACAAGCGCGCGGTGGAGAAACGCCCACGGTCAGACACATGGATTTGCTTGATCGGTTCGGCGCGACGCGAAATGTCCTGCCACAGGCCCAGGCGCTGATAAATCTGCCGGGCGCCGTAGGAGAGCGCCGAAGAACGCGCATCGTAGCTCGGCTGGTAGCTGTCGCCCGGCGCAAAGGGCTCGATCAGCACGATCTTCCAACCGCGCGCTTTGGCCCCAGCCTGCAACGCCAGCGCCAGGCTGGCGCCGACCAGGCCGCCGCCAATGATTGCCAGGTTGACCCGGCTCATCGGGCAGCCGCCATCAGCGCTTCAATTTCAGCGACGGTCTTGGGCACGCCACCGGTCAGGATTTCACAGCCTTGCTTGGTCACTACCACGTCGTCCTCGATGCGTACGCCAATGCCACGCCATTTCTTTGCCACGTTCGGGTTGTCCGGCGAAATGTAGATGCCCGGCTCCACGGTCAACGCCATGCCAACTTCCAGCACCCGCCATTCACCGCCCACTTTGTACTCGCCCACGTCATGCACATCCATGCCCAGCCAGTGGCCGGCGCGGTGCATGTAGAAGGCTTTATAGGCTTCGCTGGCGATCAACTCGTCGACGTCACCCTGCAACAATCCCAGCCTCACCAACCCGGCGGTGATCACCTGCACGGTTGCCTCATGCGCCTGGTTCCAATGCTTGTCCGGGGCGATCTCGGCAAACGCGGCTTCCTGGGAAGCCAGCACAATTTCGTAGATCGCCTTCTGTTCCGGCGAAAACCTGCCATTGACCGGCCAAGTGCGGGTGATGTCGCTGGCGTAGCAGTCGATCTCGCAGCCGGCGTCGATCAGCACCAGATCGCCGTCCTTGAGCACCGCGTCATTCTGCTGGTAATGCAGGATGCAGCTGTTGCGCCCGGCGGCGACGATGGAGCCGTAGGCTGGCATTTTCGCGCCGCCTTTGCGGAATTCATAATCCAGCTCGGCTTCCAGGCTGAACTCATGGAGACCGGCACGGCTGGCCTGCATCGCCTTCACGTGGGCGGCGCAGGAGATTCGCGCGGCCTCGCGCATCACCTTCACTTCCGCAGCCGATTTATACAGGCGCATGTCGTGGAGCAAATGATCCAGGGCAACGAATTCGTTCGGTGGCTGGGCGCCCAGGTGGGCCTTGGAGCGGATCACGTTGATCCATTCCATCAGGTGCCGGTCAAACTCGGCATTGCTGCCCATGGCCGAGTACACCCGGTCGCGGCCTTCGATGAGGCCGGGCAGGATGTCGTCAATATCGGTGATGGGGAACGCGTCGTCGGCGCCAAAGTCACGGATCGCGCCTTCGGTGCCGGCGCGCAGGCCGTCCCACAGTTCGCGTTCGGCGTTGCGCTCGCGGCAGAACAGCACGTACTCGCCGTGCTGGCGACCGGGCATCAGCACGATCACCGCTTCCGGCTCCGGGAAACCGCTCAGGTACTGGAAGTCACTGTCCTGGCGGTACACGTGCTCGACATCACGGTTGCGGATCGCCACGGCGGCAGCCGGCAGGATCGCGATGCTGTTGGGTTCCATCTGCGCCATGAGCGCCTTGCGGCGTCGGGTGTATTCCGCTCGGGGGATATGGATCATGGGCAGATGGACTTCCTTTCTTAGTGCAGCGAAGGCTTGGGCGCGGCTGGCTCAGCGGACTTCTTGGTCTCGGTGAACAGCAGCAACGGCGCGACGCGCAGGTATTCCATGACTTCCATGTAGTCGGCTTCGCCATCTTCGGACTCTTCCAGGGCGTCTTGCACCTGGGAGATCGCCGCGAGGTCCTGCAACACTTCCTTGGCGTCGGTGCTCAGTTCCAGGCCGCCGGCGTTGACGCCGAAACCGTGGAGGAAGCCTTGGCACCATTGGCCCAGGGCGGCGGCGCGCTCGGTGAGCGGCGCGTCGTCGGTCGGCAGCAGCAGGACCACGGTGACGTCATCACCGGTCAGCTCGCCCTTGACCATCTCTTGCAGGCCGATCAGTGCGTTACGCACGTTCTCGGTCGGTTCGGTTTCCAGCAGCTCGGCCACGTCGGCCAGCCAGTTGTCGGCATCAAAGCCAACGCCAGTGCAGCTGCGGCCCAACAGCACGCCGTGCAGTTCGGCAGGCGAGCAAGGGTGGCCGCTGGTGCTCAGCAGTTTGGAAAAAGCATCGTACGGGGAGTTCTGAATGGGCATGGTGAGCTAGGCGCCAGACGGCGCAATGTCTAGAATGGAGCGCTGTATCCTAGCACCGGCAGACGTACCAAGACTATCAAGGGCGTCAGATCGTTTATCCTGCAGTTGCCATTCATCAGACAAATCCAGTGGAACCCAATGGAAGACACCGACCTGCAAGCGCTGATGGCCAGACTCGAACTGCTAATTACTCGGGTCGAGCAACTTAAGAGTCAAAACGGACTCCTATTAGCTCAGGAAAAGACCTGGCGCGAGGAACGCGCTCACCTCATTGAAAAAAACGAAATCGCCCGGCGTAAGGTCGAATCGATGATTTCGCGCCTGAAGGCCCTGGAGCAAGACTCATGAGTTCAAGCAATAGCGTCACCGTGCAGATCCTCGATAAAGAATATTCGATCATCTGCCCCCAGGAAGAGCGCAACAACCTGGTGAGCGCCGCCCGCTACCTGGATGGCAAGATGCGCGAAATCCGCAGCAGCGGCAAAGTGATCGGCGCAGACCGTATCGCCGTGATGGCCGCGCTGAACATTACCCACGATTTGCTGCATAAGCAGGAACGCCCTGACGTACAGGCCAGCGGCTCGACGCGTGAGCAGGTGCGTGACCTGCTGGAGCGTGTCGATCTGGTGCTTTCCAGCGATTCAGACGCACCCAAGGGCTGATTGCCGCGACTGTTTAAGGTATACTCGCCCCACTCCCTGGCGTGTTTGCCAGTCGGCGATGTCCCTGAGCCGATTCGCACTACCCTGGAAGTTGCACGTTGGGCTGGTGTGCATGTCCGCTAGACGGAAAGCCTTAAAGCCTACTGCATCTTCCACCTTGAACTTTCGGGTTCAAGGGCTAAGTCGACAGCGGCTCTGTCGGGGAGCCTGAATTCCCAAACTCAATGCCAGTCCTCGGACTGGCATTGTTTTATGAGCCGAAACCATGACCGAACCTGCGCCGCTTTCCCGTCCGCAACTTCGACGCATGTTGCGCAAAGCCCGCCGCGCCCTCACGCCGAGCGAGCAACGCAAGGCCGCCCACGGCCTATATCGGCAACTGGCACAGCACCCGCTGTTTCGCCGGGCCAAACATATCTCTTTGTATCTACCGACGGACGGTGAAATCGATCCGCGCCTGCTGCTGCGCGCCGCCCAGCGCCGTGGCAAGGCCACTTACCTGCCGGTGCTCAGCGCGTGGCCGCGAACCAAGATGGTGTTCCAGCGTGTACGGCCTGGGGAAAAGCTGCTGCCCAACCGTTTTCGCATCCTGGAGCCACGGGTGAATATCAGCCGCCAACGCAAAGTCTGGGCGCTGGACCTGGTGCTGCTACCGCTGGTGGGGTTCGATGATGCCGGGGGGCGCCTGGGCATGGGCGGCGGGTTCTACGATCGCAGCCTGGCTTACCTGGCGCGGCGACAGAGCTGGCGCAAGCCGACGCTACTGGGCCTGGCCCATGAATGTCAGAAGGTTGATCGGTTGGCACAGGCAAGCTGGGATGTGCCGTTGGCGGGCACCGTCACTGATAAGCATTGGTATATTGCGAAGACGCCACTGGAGTCAGCGGCGCCTTGAAGACGGGTCAGCGTTTGAACGGTTGCGGCTGCTGCTGAGCCAGTTCAACGGGAGCATCGGTCTTGTTCGACCATAAGCTTTGGGCATACCCGGTGGTCACGACGCCCAGACCAAACAAAATCACCAAAATCCATAGTAAATCCGGTTTACGTTGCATCGATTGCCCCCCTGCAGGCACCTCGTACACGATGACAACAACGTTCCAAAGTAGTCCGTTGCAGCTGCGTCAAGCTTTAAAAGCCGGCATTCTGCGGTAACGTGAACCAACACGCAAACCTTGACGCCAACCGACTGTCGGTTTGTCACCAAATTGCCTGACAACTTGCCCACTGCCTTTTTCAGGAGCCCCAAAATGGCCTACTGGCTGATGAAATCCGAGCCCGACGAACTCTCTATCAAAGGCCTGGAAAAGCTCGGCGAAGCGCGCTGGGACGGGGTGCGCAACTATCAGGCGCGCAACTTCCTGCGTGCCATGGCGGTGGGTGACCAATTTTTCTTCTACCACTCCAGCTGCCCGGAGCCGGGCATTGCCGGCATCGGCAAAATCGTCGAGGCGGCCTACCCGGACCCCACCGCGCTGGAGCCCGATAGCCACTACTTCGACGCCAAGGCCACCCCGGAAAAAAATCCGTGGAGCGCGATCAACGTCGCGCATGTCCAGACGTTCCCCAAAGTGCTGGGCCTGGGCTACCTGAAACAGCAAACCGCCCTCGCCGAAATGCCTTTGGTGCAAAAAGGCAGCCGGCTTTCGGTGATGGCCGTCACGCCCGAGCAATGGGCCGCCGTACTGGCGCTGCGCTAAGCACTGTAGGAGCGAGCTTGCTCGCGAAAAACGCCAGGACACCGCGTCAAATCAGAGAGGACGCGTTATCGTTGACGTTTTTCGCGGGCAAGCCCGCTCCTACAGTTGATGGGTATCAACACTACGCAGGGGCGAACCGCTCACACTAGGACGCTAATGCCGCAGGAAGCAGCCATGTCGACGAACCACCACACCTCCCGTCTTTTCGCTATCGCCCTCATCGCCCTGTTGTTGGGTGCCGGTGGCTTCGGCTACTGGCGCTCCACCCAGGACCGCTTGCCCGAAGGCCTGAGTATGGGCAACGGCCGCCTGGAATCCACCGAAGTGCAGATCGCCGCCAAGATCCCAGGGCGCCTGGCAGAGGTGCGGGTGGACGAAGGCGACAAGGTCCTCAAAGGCCAACTGCTCGCACGCATGGATACTCGCACGCTGGAAGCCCAGCGCGCCCAGGCCGAAGCCGAAGTGCTGCGCGCCAAGGAAAACTTCGCTGCCGCCGAGGCCAACGTGCAATTGCGCCAGAGCGAGCAACTGCTGGCCAACCAGGAACTCAAGCGCACCCAGGAGCTGTACAAACGCGGCTTCGCCAGCAGCCAGTTGATTGACCAACAGCAGGCGCGGCAGAACACCGGCAATGCGGCCGTGATCGCAGCACAAGCCCAAGTCAACTCGGTGAAGGCCGCGATCGGCGCCGCCGAGGCCCAGGTCGCCCAGCTCACCAGCGAGATCGACGACAGCAGCCTACGCGCGCCCATCGACGGGATTATCCAACTGCGCCTGGCCGAGCCGGGCGAAGTACTCGGCGCCGGCGGGCGTGTCCTGTTGCTGATCGATCCCAACGATCAATACATGAACCTCTACCTGCCGGCCTCCGTCACCGGCCGGCTCACCGTCGGCAGCGATGCGCGCATTCTGCTCGACGCCCTGCCCGGCCAACCGCTGCCGGCCAAGATCAGCTTTGTCGCCGCCAAATCCCAGTTCACCCCCAAGGAAGTGGAAACCCGAGACGAACGCCAGAAACTGGTGTTCCGGGTCAAACTGCGCCTGACCCAACCCAGCGCCGTGCCCCAAGCCAAACCGGGCATGCCCGGCGCCGGCTACGTGCGCACGGCTGATATCGACTGGCCGGCCAACCTGCGATGAGCGCCCTGGCGCTGCAAGCCACGGCAATCAACCATCGCTACGGCAAGCAACAGGCCCTGGTCGACATTACGTTCAGCCTGCCAGCCGGTACGCGTTGCGGGTTGATCGGACCGGATGGCGCGGGCAAGTCGAGCCTGCTGGGGTTGATCGCCGGGGTTAAAAAGCTTCAGGACGGTCAACTGCAAGTGCTTGGTGGTGCGATTGAAGACCGCCGCCACCGCAACAGCCTGTACCCGCGCATCGCCTTCATGCCTCAAGGGTTGGGCGGCAACTTGTATCCCGAGTTGTCCATCAGCGAAAACATCCGTTTCTTTGCCACGCTGTTTGGCCTGTCGAAAGCCGACTGCGACCAACGCATGCACAACCTGCTGCTGGCCACCGACCTTGCGCGCTTCGCCGAACGCCCGGCGGGCAAGCTCTCCGGTGGGATGAAGCAGAAACTCGGCCTGTGTTGCGCGCTGATCCACGACCCGGACCTGTTGATTCTCGACGAGCCCACCACCGGCGTCGACCCACTGTCACGTCGGCGCTTCTGGGAGCTGGTCGAAAGCGTACGCAGCGAACGCCCGCAACTGACACTGCTGGTGGCCACGGCCTACATGGAAGAAGCCGAGCAATTCGAACATTGCCTGATGCTCGATCGCGGCAAGCTGATTGCGGACGGCCTGAGCCGTGAATTGGCGGGCGCGACCGCCAGCGGCAAACTGGACGAAGCGTTCACCCACTTCCAGGGCGACAGCGCCCACGACAACCAGCCGCTGGTGATTCCACCGCGACAAAGCGACAACGCCGATATCGCCGATATCGCCATCGAAGCTCACGACCTGACCCTGCGTTTCGGCGATTTCACCGCCGTGAACAAGGTCAGCTTCGCCATTGGCCGCGGCGAGATCTTCGGCTTCCTCGGCTCCAACGGCTGCGGCAAGACCACCACCATGAAGGTGCTCACCGGCCTGATGCCCGCCACCGAGGGCAGCGCGACGCTGCTGGGCAATCCGGTGAACGCCAAGGACCTCGCGACCCGCAAGCGCGTGGGCTTCATGTCGCAAAGCTTCTCGTTGTATGGCGAACTCAGCGTGCGCCAGAACCTGGTGCTGCATGCGCAATTGTTCGACCTGCCCAAGGCAGACAGCGGCCCGCGCATTGATGAGCTGATCCAGCGTTTCGACCTCGCTGACGTGGCCGAACAACCGTCCGGCGAGCTGCCGCTCGGCTTGCGTCAGCGTTTGTCATTGGCCGTGGCGGTGCTGCATCGCCCGGAAGTGCTGATCCTCGACGAACCTACGTCGGGCGTCGACCCGGCGGCGCGGGATGACTTCTGGCGATTGCTGATCGAGCTGTCCCGCGAACAAGGTGTGACAATTTTCCTGTCCACGCACTTTATGAACGAGGCCCAGCGCTGCGACCGCATTTCCCTGATGCACGCGGGCAAGGTGCTCGCCTGCGATACGCCGGATGCGTTGCAACGGCAGTTCCAGGGCGACACCTTGGAAGCCGCGTTCGTCACCTGCCTGGAGCAAGCACAGGGTGAACCGGAGCCCACTGTGCCCGCCGCGACCGTCAGCGAAACCAGTGCCCCTCCCGTGAGCAAACGTGGCTTCAGCCTGGCCCGCCTATTGGCCGTGGCCAGCCGCGAAGGCAAAGAGCTGCTGCGCGACAAGGTGCGCATGGCCTTCGCGTTGCTGGGCGCGATGTTCATGATGGTGATCTTCGGCTACGGCATTTCCCTGGATGTGGAAAAACTCGCCTTCGCCGTCTACGACCAGGACCAGACACCGCAAAGCCGCGCCTACCTGGAGGCATTTCGCAGTTCACGCTATTTCGCCGAGCAGCCGCCGATTCAGGACTCAACCGAATTGCACCGGCGCCTGCAACGTTCAGAAATCAAACTGGCCCTGGAGATACCACCCGGCTTTGGCCGCGATCTCTACGCCGGCCGCCAGCCCAGCGTGGCCGCCTGGCTCGATGGCGGCATGCCGTTTCGCGCGGAAACCAGCCGCAACTATGTCGAGGCCGTGCACCAGGAAAACCTGCAGCAACTGGCCGAACTGAGCAGCCTGCCGCGCAACACCCCAGCGGCCGCCAAGCTGGAAACGCGCTTTCGCTATAACCAAGACGTGGTCAGCGTGAATGCCATCGGCCCCGGTGTGATGGCGCTGATCCTGGCGTTTATCCCGGCGATGCTCACCGCCCTCGGCATCGTGCGCGAGAAGGAACTGGGCTCGATCACCAACTTCTACGCCACACCGCTGACGCGCCTGGAGTTCCTGCTCGGCAAACAGGCGCCGTACCTGGCCGTGAGCCTGGTCAACCTGGCAGTACTGGTGGCGATGAACCGCTGGCTGTTCGGCGTGCCGTTCAAGGGCAGCGGCCTGACGCTGGCGTTCGGCGGCCTGCTCTATGTGCTGGCGACCACCAGCATGGGCCTGCTGATTTCGGCGTTCACCCGGACGCAGATCGCGGCGATCCTCGGCACCATGATCATCACCAGCCTGCCGACCATTCAGTTCTCCGGACTGATCGTGCCGCGCTCGTCCCTTGAAGGCGCAGCGGCGTTGATGGGCATGCTGTTTCCGGCGGGGCACTTCCTGGATGTCGCCGTGGGCACCTTCACCAAGGCCTTGGACCTGCGCCAGTTGTGGCCGCAATGCCTGGCGCTGTTCGGGTTCTTTGTCGGGTTTACCGGGCTGAGCCTGGTCATGCTCAAGAAGCAGGAGGCCTGATGCATAAGTTCGCGCACATCCTGCGCCTAGGGATCAAGGAACTGACCAGCCTGCGCCATGACAGCGTATTGCTGCTGTTTCTGTTCTACGCCTTCACCGTCGCCATCTATATGCCCGCCGCCGGCTCGGTGATCGGCGTGCATAACGCCAGCGTGGCGTTTGTCGATGAAGACCACAGTTCGCTGTCGCGGCAACTGGCCGAGGCGCTGCAGCCGCCCGAGTTTCAAACCCCCACGCCGTTGGCCTATGACCAGTTGGACAGGGTCATGGACAGCGGCGAATACACCTTCGTGATCAATGTGCCGGCGAACTTCCAGGCTGACCTGTTGGCCGGTCGCCAACCCGGCGTGCAGGTGAACGTGGACGCCACGGCCATGAGCCAGGCGTTCATGGGCGCGGGCTACATCGGGCGGATTTTCCAGCGGGAATTACTGACCTACAGCGGGCAAGCCGCCGCCAGCCCGACGCCCGCCCTGCTCACGACTCGCGCGCTGTTCAACACCAACCTGGAGGGTGGCTGGTTTTTGGCGGTGATCCAGATCGTCAACAACATCACCATCCTCGCCATTATCCTGACCGGCACCGCGCTGCTGCGTGAACGCGAACACGGCACCCTCGACCATCTGCTGGTATTGCCGCTGACAGCGCTGGAAATCATGCTGGCGAAAATCTGGAGCAATATGCTGGTGGTGGTGCTGTGCACTTGGCTGTCGCTGGAAGTGGTGGTCAAAGGTTTGCTCGGCGTGCCGCTGGCCGGGTCGCTGAGTTTGTTTCTGTTGGTGACGGCGCTGTACTTGTTTGCCAGCACCGCGCTGGGCATCTTCCTCGCCACCCTCGCCCGCTCGACGCCGCAGTTCGGCCTGCTGGCAATCCCGGTGATCATCCCGATGCTGCTGCTCTCCGGCGGCAGTACGCCGTTGGACAGCATGCCCGAGTGGTTGCAGTGGGTGATGCAGGGCTCGCCGTCGACGCATTTTGTGAGTTTGAGCGCGGCGATTCTGTTCCGCGATGCGGGCGTGAGCGTGGTGTGGCCGGACTTGCTGGCGCTGGCGGGGATTGGGTTGGTGTTCTTTGCAGTGGCACTGGCGCGGTTCAGGAAGAGCCTGGCTTCCTGAAACCGCACCCTATTGGTGATTACTGGATGATCAAGTTGTTGAACAGCAGATCTTCCACCACCGGTTTGCCGGTCTCGTCATTCATCACTTGCTGGGTTTGCTTGAGGGCTTCCTGGCGCAGTTTTTCCTTGCCTTCAACGGTGCTCATAGCCTCGTTGGTCTGCTGGGTGAACAGCGCCACCAGCTGATTACGGATCAACGCGTCGTTGGCTTTGACGGCAGCAGCCGCTTCGGGGCCGGTCACGCGCAGGGCGATGTCGGCCTTGAACACCTTGAGTTTCGCCGTGCCATCCAGGCCGTAGTTGCCCACAAATGGCGGGCTCAGGCTGATATAGCTGACCTTCGGCGCCTCGCCTTCTTTGGCTTCTTCGGCTTGGGCCGCCATCGGCAACGTCAGGGCCAGCATCAACAGGATCCACGCTTTCACAGTTCATTCCTCACATTCGGTTGCCGGGTAGCATAACGCTAGCAAGGCAGAGCACAAGCTTATGGCGGCTTATCAGGCCCGGGCATGCTCGTTGACCCACGGGCGTACCCTCCTACACTTATCGGCCACGATGCCAAAAGGAATAGTCCGATGAAAGCTGTGCTGTGCAAAGCCTTCGGCCCCGCCGAAACCCTGGTGCTGGAAGAGATCGCCAGCCCGGCGATCAAGAAGAACGAAATCCTGCTGGACGTGCATGCCGCCGGGGTCAACTTCCCGGACACGCTGATCATCGAGGGCAAGTACCAGTTCAAGCCGCCTTTCCCGTTCTCGCCGGGTGGCGAGGCGGCGGGCGTGGTCAGTGAAGTCGGGGAAAAGGTCAGCCACCTGAAAGTCGGTGACCGGGTGATGGCGCTGACCGGCTGGGGCAGTTTTGCCGAGCAGGTCGCGGTGCCCGGCTACAACGTGCTGCCGATCCCGCCTAGCATGGACTTCAACATCGCCGCCGCCTTCAGCATGACCTACGGCACCTCCATGCACGCGCTGAAACAACGCGCCAACCTGCAACCCGGCGAAACCCTGCTGGTGCTCGGCGCCTCCGGTGGCGTGGGCCTGGCCGCCGTAGAGATCGGCAAGGCCATGGGTGCGCGGGTAATCGCCGCCGCCAGTAGTGCCGACAAACTCGCAGTGGCCAAGGCCGCCGGCGCCGATGAGCTGATCAACTACAGCGAAGCCAGCCTGAAAGACGAGATCAAGCGCCTCACCGACGGCAACGGCGCCGATGTGATCTACGACCCAGTGGGTGGCGACCTGTTTGACCAGGCCATCCGTGCCATTGCCTGGAACGGCCGCCTGCTGGTGGTGGGTTTTGCCAGCGGGCGCATACCGGAGCTGCCGGTGAACCTGGCGCTGCTCAAGGGTGCCGCGGTGGTCGGGGTGTTCTGGGGTTCGTTTGCCCAGCGCCAGCCGCAGGATAATGCCGCGAATTTCCAGCAGTTGTTCAGTTGGTATGGTGAAGGCAAGCTCAAGCCGCTGGTGTCGCAGGTGTATCCGCTGGAACAAGCCGCCCAGGCGATCAATGACCTGGGGCAGCGCCGGGCTGTGGGCAAGGTCGTCGTCCAGACTCGCTGACCTTCCCCTGTAGGAGCCGGCTTGCCGGCGATGACCGCCGAAAGATCACCGCCACCTTTCGGGCCTCATCGCCGGCAAGCCAGCTCCTAGAGATCTATTTACGACCATCACTTATCTATTCGCGACATGTTCGTAAGAGAACATGCAATTGCTCTGATTTCCTGTGTTTGCAGATAAGAGGCGATGCTATTTTCGGTAACGAAACTGTAACATTCGCATCCGCAGTCAAAACAAGAAATTTGGAGCTCTTGAATGTTTGCTTTCTTTCGTCCTGCCGCCCATCAGGCGCCCCTGCCTGAAGAAAAAATAGACAGTACCTACCGACGTCTGCGCTGGCAGATCTTCGCCGGTATTTTCTTCGGCTACGCCGGTTACTACCTGCTGCGCAAAAACTTCTCCCTGGCCATGCCCTACTTGATCGACGAGGGTTACACCCGCGGCGAACTGGGCCTGGCGATGTCGGCCATCGCGATTGCCTACGGCCTGTCCAAGTTCCTCATGGGCCTGGTGTCCGACCGCTCCAACCCACGCTACTTCCTGCCCTTCGGCCTGCTGGTTTCCGCCGGGGTGATGTTCATTTTCGGTTTCGCACCTTGGGCGACGTCCAGCGTGACCATGATGTTCATTTTGCTGTTCATCAACGGCTGGGCCCAAGGCATGGGCTGGCCGCCAAGTGGGCGCACCATGGTGCACTGGTGGTCGCAGAAAGAACGCGGCGGCGTGGTTTCGGTATGGAACGTGGCGCACAACGTCGGCGGCGGCCTGATCGGCCCGCTGTTCCTGCTGGGCATGGCCTGGTTCAACGACTGGCACGCAGCCTTCTACGTACCGGCCACTGTGGCCCTGCTGGTGGCGGCCTTTGCCTTCATCACCATGCGCGACACCCCACAGTCGGTGGGCCTGCCCCCGATCGAGCAGTACAAGAACGACTACCCGGAAGGCTACGACGCCAGCCACGAAGACGAATTCAGCGCCAAGGAAATCTTCGTCAAGTACGTACTGCGCAACAAAATGCTGTGGTACATCGCCTTCGCCAACGTGTTCGTCTACCTGCTGCGCTACGGCGTGCTGGACTGGGCACCGACCTACCTGAAAGAAGCCAAGCACTTCACCGTGGATAAATCGTCGTGGGCGTACTTCTTCTATGAGTGGGCCGGTATCCCGGGCACGCTGCTGTGCGGCTGGATGTCGGACAAGATCTTCCGTGGCAACCGTGGCCTGACCGGCATCGTGTTCATGGCGCTGGTAACCGTGGCGACCCTGGTGTACTGGCTCAACCCGCCAGGCAACCCGATGGTCGACATGATCGCGTTGTTCTCCATCGGCTTCCTGATCTACGGCCCGGTGATGCTAATCGGCCTGCAGGCGCTGGAGTTGGCTCCGAAGAAAGCTGCGGGTACGGCTGCGGGCTTTACCGGCCTGTTCGGTTACCTGGGTGGTTCGGTGGCCGCGAGTGCGGCCATGGGCTACACCGTGGACCATTTCGGCTGGGACGGTGGTTTCGTGCTGCTGATCGGTGCGTGCCTGCTGGCGATCGCCTTCCTGATCCCAACGCTGTGGCACACCAACAGCGTCAGCTCGGCGCGTTAAGCGCCTGAGCCACCCTTTGCACAACGCTTGAGCCGCGCCTCCAGATTCTTGTCTGGCATGGCGTGGCTACGCAGGGCGTTGACGGTCTGCTCGACATAATCGCGAGTGGTACCGTAACGCCCGCAAGCACTCTGCAACACATGGTTCAACACGATATCGGGCAAGTTGCCGGCGTAGCTGGGCAAGTGCCGCTCCAAGACAAATCCCAACGCCTGCACCGTGCTGCCATCTTCGAGACGGCAACTGAGCCAATGCGGCCGGTAAGAAGGATAGGGCATCTCGCGCTGCCACAAGGCGTAGAGCGAGGCCTCCAGCTGATCCTCCGGCAAGCGGTAGGCAAACCCGCTGCAGGAACCGCCGCGATCCAGCCCAAAGACCAATCCTGGAATTTCCGGTGTCCCACGATGCTCATGGGACCACAGGTACAGGCCCCGGTGATAACCGTGGACCCGTGCCCGCATCCGCTCGGTGGACGAACACTCAGGGCGCCAGATCAGCGAACCATAAGCGAAAAGCCAGACCGGCCCACCCTTATGCTGGGCCATGGTGGCCTGCATCGAGCTCATCAACTGTTCGTGAGTGAGTTGCGGCCCAAGATCGAGCCGCGGAGGGTAAGCCAATTGCAAAAGATCGGATTCAATAACGGTCATGGCGGATCGCTTAGGTCTCCTGTGCTTTACCAGTTATAGGCAACTTTACCGTAATAGAACGCGCCGCTGTAACCGTACGGCGAAAAAGTGCTATAGGCCAAATTGCCACCACTGCTGGCGAAGGCATTGACCTTTTCCGGGTATTTATCGGTGACGTTGTCGCCGCCGAGGGTGAAGGTCCAGTTCTTCAACTTGTAGTCCGCCGACAAATCCAACACCCAGGCCGCCTTGAAGGTCTGGTCGTTGGCCTTGTCGGCCTGGTAGCTGGTGAATTCACCATAGCGCACCAGGTTACTGTGCAGCGCCCAATTGCCGAAGGTGAAGTCGTTACCCAGGCTCAGCTTGTGTTCAGGCGTGGTATCGCCCAGCAAACCGCTCTTCTCGCGACGGTCCACGCGCACCAGATTGGCGCCCAGGCTGTCGAGGATGGCCGGATTGGGCTTCACGTCCGTGACCTTGGTGTGGTTGTAGTTGTAGCCCACGGTGCTGTTCCAGCGGATGCCGTTATCGAACTGGTAGCGGTAGTTGGCCACCAGGTCGACGCCGTCAGTGCTGGTATCGGTGGCGTTGGTGAAGTAGCGGGCAGTGGTGTAGTTGATGTTGCCCACGCCATTGGCGCGCAGATAAGCCTGGGTTGCCGGGTCCAGGTTGAGGTTGGACGACAGGCTGATGCGATCACGAATGTCGATGCGGTAAACGTCCACCGTTACGGTCAGGTCGTCGGCGGGCTCCAGTACCAGACCAAGACTGTAGTTACGCGACTTCTCGGCCTTCAGGTCCTCTGCGCCCAGCAGGCGTGCGACCTGGCTGGAGGCTGGGAAAGTACCGGCCTCGCGGATGTCGCTGCCGATCAACTGCGACGAAGTAAACGCGAAGTTCTGCTGAGCCAGGGACGGCGCGCGGAAACCGTTGGAAATACTACCGCGCAAGGCCACCTGCGGGGTGAAGTCGTAGCGGGCCGACAGCGAGCCGCTGACATTGGAACCGAAGTCACTGTAATCCTCATGCCGTACGGCTGCCGACGCGCTGAGTTTGTCGGTGAAGTTGGTTTCCAGGTCCAGGTACTGCGCCCAATTGTGACGTGAACTGCTGCCGGCGTCGGCATCACGGAAACCACCGAGGCCCGAACTGCCGGTCTGGTAGTAGGACGCCGGCTCACCTGCTTCAATCTCATAGCCCTGGCGCAGGTATTCTCCGCCAAAAGCCACGGAGACCGGGTATGGCAGGAAGCCCACGTCGAATTCACGGGACAGGTCCAGGCTGACTTGTTTCTGGTCGTTGCTCAGGGTGCCGTTGTCGAACTTGCGCGGCGTGGCCAGGCCCAGTGACGTGTTGATGGTTTCGGTGCTCAGCTCGTACTGGTTCTTGCCGTAGTTGGCCGACAGGTCGTAATGCCAGTCATAGGCCAACAGCCCACGCAGGCCCACCACCAACGACGTGTCTTCCAGGTTGCCCTTGATCAGCGGGAGATAGCCATTGGGGTTGAGCGCCGGAATATTGTTGGACGCATTGCTTGCCCGGTAGAACGCCGCCGTCTCGCCGCGACGCTTGCTGTAGCCGCCGAAGGTGTAGAACTCGGCCGCATCGTTGAAGGAATATTCCGAGTTGAACTGGAACTTGCCTTCATTGGTAGCCGGCTCGCCCTGGCGAAACACCTGCTGGCCGTAGGTCGTAGAACCTACGCTGGCCGGGCGCAAATCCTTGCCGGCGCGGTTGGTGTAGTCGTTGTCGGCGCCTTCGGCTGAGAGGTTGATAAAGCCGTTGTCACCCAATGCCACGCCGGTATTGCCACTGAGGTTGCGCTGGATGCCGTCGCCCTTCTTGTACTCGCCGAACTTGGAGGAGATCGAACCACCATGGTCGGCGTGTTTGAGGATCACGTTGATCACCCCGGCAATCGCATCGGAGCCATAGCGCGCGGACGCACCATCGCGCAGCACTTCGATATGGTCGACTGCCGACAGCGGGATCGCATTCAAGTCCGCCGGGGCCGAGCCACGGCCCACCGCCCCGCCCAGGTTGACGAAAGCACTAGTGTGGCGGCGCTTGCCATTGACCAACACCAGCACCTGATCCGGCGACAACCCACGCAACTGCGCAGGGCGCACCAGTTCAGCGCCGTCCACCAGGCTTGGGCGCGGGAAGTTGATCGACGGAATCAGCCGCGCCAATACCGCCCCCAGCTCATCGGAGCCGGTGCTGCGCAGGGTGTCGCCGGAAATCACATCGATCGGCGACAGCGACGCACTGGCCGTGCGCTCTTGGGCGCGGGTGCCGGTGACGATCACGGTGTCGAGCTTGGGTGCATCGGTGGCGGACGTTTCGGCCGCGAAGACTGGATTGAAACTCACGGCGGTCAGCAAATTGGCCGACAAAATCGCCGAGTACAGCGCGTGTTGCTTGTAGCTCCCCATACCGCTCCCCTTGAATCAAAAACCAGAACGTCGTGTCCTGAGTTCATACGATCGATCCGGCTGGCGGGCGGTGGCGGTCAGTTATTGGTGGTTGTGAATGAGTCGGTAGTCCGTTGCGTTATAGCTTAAGGATATTTATGTAACAAATTAAATACCTTTAAAGCATAAGCGAATGCATAAGCAAATGGCCCATTCGTCAGGATTGCATGGGCCAATCCAGCTACTTTCAGCCCCGGTTCAGCCTGGGAACACGCCAAGCCGTCAAAATGGCGCACAGATCACGACCCACCTAGCCGCCCATCACATCGACTACCGAGGTCGCACCCATGAAAAAATTCCGCTTGCCTGGCCTGCTGTTCCTGGCCCAGGCCACCACCGCCCTGGCGGGTGAAGCGCCGGTCACCGAAGACGACAAAGGCTTCTGGTACGCGCAAACCAGCGTCTACACCCGGCATTTCGCGCCCGCCCCCGAGCACAACAATAACCAGGACTTGATTGGCCTGGAACGCAATGAAGCCTCAGGTTTTGTGTATGGCGGGGCGACGTTCCGCAACTCGTTCCGGCAGCGCTCGTACTATGCGTATGCGGGAAAACGCTACGACATGGCCGACTATCCGGTGTATTTGAAGCTGACGGGCGGGGCGATCCAGGGTTATCGCGGCAAGTACCGCGACAAGATCCCGTTGAACCGTTTCGGCGTGGCGCCGGTGATCATTCCGTCCGTGGGCGCGCATTACGGGCCGGTGGCGGCGGAATTGGTGTTGCTGGGGTTCAATGCCGCAATGGTCACGACTGGCGTACGCTTTTAGGGCCGAGGCGCGTAGGCAAATACATCGGCACGCATCTGGTGCGCATCCATACCAGCCTCGACCAGCGCGTCCAGCGTGCCGTAGATCATCGCCGGTGAACCGCTGGCGTAGACGTGTACCGACTTGAGGTCGGTGATGTCTTCGCACACGGCTTCATGCAACAACCCGCAACGCCCCTCCCAGCCGCACAGGTCACTGACAACTTTGTGCAGGAACAGGTTGGGCAGTTGCAGCCACTGGTCCCAGTGTTCGATCTGGTAGAAATCTTCCGGGCGACGCACGCCCCAGTACAGGTGCACCGGGTGCTTGAAGCCGGACGCGCGGCAATGTTCGATGAGGCTGTGCATCTGCGCCATGCCGGTGCCAGCAGCGATCAACACCAGCGGCCCATCCGGCAGCTCGGCCAGGTGGGTATCACCAAAAGGCAGCTCGATGCGGGCCATCTGGTTGCGCTGCAGTTGCTCCAGCAGGCTGCGCGCGCTGTCTTCACGCACCAGCACATGCAGCTCCAGCTCGCGCCCCGAATGGGGTGCCGAGGCCAGGGAGAATGCCGACTTCTCGCCGTTCTCGCGCTCGATCATCAGGTACTGACCGGCGTGGTAACGCACCGCCTTGCCGGCCGGCGCGCGCAGGCGCACACGCCACACATCGCCACCGACCTCGACGCATTCACTCAATTGGCACGACAACTTGCGCAACGGCAACTCTCCCGGCGCCAGCACGCCATCCCACAACACCACGCAATCTTCCAGCGGCTCGGCAATGCAGGTGTAGAACTCACCATGGTCACGCACTTCCCCGGCTTGCTGCACCCGGCCTTCTACCAACAGCGCGGCACACACGTGGCACACGCCGTTGCGGCAGGCCTGAGGGCATTCGTACCCTAGGCGGCGCGCGCCTTCGAGGATTCGCTCGCCGGGGACCAGCTCCAGCACGGCGCCGGAAGGTTGCAGGGTTACACGCATCAATCTATTCCCAATTCTTTCCAGATCGCATCGACACGGGCGGTGACAGCTTCATCCTTGACGATCACCCGACCCCATTCGCGGGTGGTTTCACCCGGCCACTTGTGGGTGGCGTCCAGGCCCATCTTCGAACCCAAGCCCGACACCGGCGAGGCGAAGTCGAGGTAGTCGATCGGCGTGTTGTCGATCATCACCGTGTCGCGCTTGGGGTCCATGCGCGTGGTGATGGCCCAGATCACGTCGTTCCAGTCGCGGGCATTGATGTCGTCGTCGGTGACAATAACGAACTTGGTATACATGAACTGTCGCAAAAACGACCACACACCGAGCATTACCCGCTTGGCATGGCCTGGGTACGACTTCTTCATGGTCACAATGGCCATGCGGTACGAGCAGCCTTCCGGCGGCAGGTAGAAGTCGGTGATCTCCGGGAATTGCTTTTGCAGGATCGGCACGAACACTTCGTTGAGTGCCACGCCCAGAATCGCCGGCTCATCCGGCGGACGGCCGGTATAGGTGCTGTGGTAAATCGGTTTGATCCGGTGGGTGATGCGCTCGACGGTGAACACCGGGAAGCTGTCGACTTCGTTGTAGTAGCCGGTGTGGTCGCCGTAAGGGCCTTCATCGGCCATTTCGCCCGGATGAATCACACCCTCAAGGATGATTTCGGCAGTAGCCGGCACTTGCAGGTCGTTGCCACGGCACTTCACCAACTCGGTGCGGTTACCCCGCAGCAGGCCGGCGAAGGCGTATTCGGACAGGCTGTCGGGCACTGGGGTCACGGCGCCGAGGATGGTGGCCGGGTCGGCGCCCAGGGCCACGGAGACCGGGAAAGGTTTGCCGGGGTGTTTTTCGCACCATTCGCGGAAGTCCAGCGCGCCGCCACGGTGGCTCAGCCAACGCATGATCACCTTATTGCGGCCGATCACTTGCTGGCGGTAGATACCGAGGTTCTGGCGGTCCTTGTTCGGGCCCTTGGTGACGGTCAGGCCCCAAGTGATCAACGGGCCGACATCGCCGGGCCAGCAGGTTTGCACCGGCAGCATGGACAGGTCGACATCGTCGCCTTCAATAACTACTTCCTGGCACACCGCGTCCTTGACCACTTTGGGGGCCATGGCAATGATCTTGCGGAAGATGGGCAGCTTCGACCAGGCGTCCTTGAGCCCCTTGGGCGGCTCGGGCTCCTTGAGGAAGGCCAGCAGCTTGCCGATCTCGCGCAGCTCGCTGACCGACTCGGCGCCCATGCCAAAGGCCACGCGCTCGGGCGTGCCGAACAGGTTGCCGAGCACCGGGATATCAAAGCCGGTCGGGTTCTCGAACAGCAGCGCCGGACCCTTGTTACGCAGGGTACGGTCGCAAATCTCAGTCATCTCCAGCACCGGGGAAATCGGCATCTGGATACGTTTCAACTCTCCGCGCTGCTCAAGTTGCTGCACGAAATCCCGAAGATCCTTGAATTTCATTAACCATGCCACCCGTAAAATAGGCGTACATCCTACCTGCTATGGCGGCCGCTGGCAGCTTATCGCGGTGCATTTGGGTGCCAACGGCGCTTAAAAAGCAGGCGAAAAAAAATGGCGCCCCTGAGGGCGCCATTCTTTCGGACCTGAAACGTCGTATTACTTACGCTTCATCGACAGGAAGAACTCGTCGTTGGTCTTGGTGGTTTTCAGCTTGTCGACCAGGAACTCGATGGCTGCAACTTCATCCATCGGGTGCAGCAGCTTGCGCAGGATCCACATGCGCTGCAGTTCGTCGTCGGCGGTCAGCAACTCTTCGCGGCGAGTGCCGGAACGGTTGATGTTGATCGCCGGGAACACGCGTTTTTCCGCAATGCGACGGTCCAGGGGCAGTTCCATGTTACCGGTACCCTTGAACTCTTCGTAGATCACTTCGTCCATCTTCGAACCGGTTTCAACCAGTGCGGTGGCGATAATGGTCAGCGAGCCGCCTTCTTCGATGTTCCGCGCGGCGCCGAAGAAACGCTTCGGTTTCTCCAGGGCGTGGGCATCGACACCACCGGTCAATACCTTGCCAGAGCTTGGGATCACGGTGTTGTAGGCACGGGCCAGACGGGTGATGGAGTCGAGCAGGATCACCACGTCTTTCTTGTGTTCGACCAGGCGCTTGGCCTTCTCGATCACCATTTCGGCAACCTGCACGTGGCGGGTTGGCGGCTCATCGAACGTGGAGGCAACCACTTCGCCGCGCACGGTGCGCTGCATTTCGGTCACTTCTTCCGGACGCTCATCGATCAACAGCACGATCAGGTGAACTTCAGGATTGTTACGCGCGATGTTCGCTGCAATGTTCTGCAGCATGATGGTCTTACCGGCTTTCGGCGGTGCGACGATCAGGCCACGCTGGCCCTTGCCGATCGGGGCGCACAGGTCGATCACACGACCGGTCAGGTCTTCGGTGGAACCGTTGCCGGCTTCCATCTTCATGCGCACGGTCGGGAACAGCGGGGTCAGGTTCTCGAAGAGAATCTTGTTTTTCGCGTTCTCGGGACGATCGAAGTTGATCGTGTCGACCTTGAGCAGGGCGAAATAACGCTCGCCTTCCTTCGGAGGTCGGATCTTGCCAACGATGGTGTCACCGGTGCGCAAGTTGAAGCGACGGATCTGGCTCGGCGAGACGTAGATATCGTCTGGGCCGGCAAGATAGGAGGCGTCAGCAGAGCGGAGGAAGCCGAAGCCGTCCTGGAGAATCTCCAGCACGCCATCACCGGAGATTTCCTCGCCGCTTTTCGCGTGCTTTTTCAGCAGGGAGAAAATCACGTCCTGCTTGCGCGAACGGGCCATATTTTCTATGCCCATTTCTTCGGCCAGCTGGAGCAGGTCGGTAATCGGCTTTTGCTTGAGTTCAGTCAGATTCATATAGGAATGACGTAATCATTTATGGAGGGGGGAAATTAAGCTTTTGGCTTAATGAGGCCGCGCCGCGGAGAAGGCGACAGGATCGCGTACTAATCGAAAAGGAGTGCGTCGGCGACGGCATGCAGGGGGCAGTGGAGAAACCAGTGCGGGGCCGAATGTACCACCTGAGTTTCGGAGCGTCTAGCCCTGTTTCACGAAAAAGCCCCGCTATTTGCGGGGCTTTTTTGACGACGCTTAGATGTTCGCGTCGAGGAAAGCTTGCAGCTGAGACTTCGACAGCGCGCCTACTTTGGTCGCTTCGACGTTGCCGTTCTTGAACAGCATCAGGGTCGGGATACCACGCACGCCGTGCTTGGCCGGGGTTTCCTGGTTGTCGTCGATGTTCAGCTTGGCAATGGTCAGCTTGCCTTCGTAGGTGGTCGCAATGTCGTCCAGGACTGGAGCGATCATTTTGCAAGGGCCACACCATTCAGCCCAGTAGTCAACCAGCACCGGGCCAGCAGCCTTGAGTACTTCGGCCTCAAAGGTCGCGTCGGTGACGTGCTTGATAAGATCGTTGCTCATGGATGTCTCCGGATTGTAAGCAAAAAAAACGTGGCCCATCATAGCCGCCCTTCCACCGTTCAGGAAGCCGCCTCTGATTGAGTCTTGCTATGGTGATGCATGAGTTTGGGTATAGCCCAACTCAGGGCGTGACGGGAATCACGAAGGCAATTCCTGTACGCAGCGCCGCATTGCGCACGTGTTCCTGCATGGTTTTCTGCGCCGCCGCACTGGCGCGCCGAGCCAGGGCGCGCAGGATCCGGCGGTGTTCCTGCCAGGTTTCCATGGCCCGCTCCGGCCGGATGAACGGTAGCTTCTGACTCTCCAGGAACACCTCGGCGCTGGCACTCAGGATGCTCACCATGGCCTGATTACCGCTGGCCAGCAGGATGCGCTGGTGGAATTCGAAGTCCAGTCGGGCGGCCGCCTCGAAGTCGCCAGTCTTGAGTACCTTGCGCATGGCCTCGACGTTATCTTCCAGGCTGTCCAGCTCATCAAGGGTCAGCGTCACCGCCGCCAATCCCGCCGCGAACCCTTCCAAGGCATAACGCAGTTGGAAGATATCCAGTGGCGTGGCCTGGGCCGCGAAGGGCCAGGCAAACCCTGGCGATTCCTCCGCGGCCTGCACGAACACGCCCTTGCCGGGCTGCACACTGACCACACCCAGCGCGCTGAGGGACGACAACGCCTCGCGCAACGACGCCCGGCTCACGCCCAACTGCACCGCCAGGTCGCGTTGGGACGGCAGTGCATCGCCCGGCCCGAAGCCTTGCTCCTTGATCAGTTTGCGGATGGCCTGCAGGGCCGCTTCCGGTACGGCTTGGGCGATGGAATTCATAGAAAACTCAAGGTTCCAGTCAACTGAGCGGCTAGTTGTAAAGCTATTCGAAGCCGGCGGCAAGCCACGCCCCAAAGGGGCTCGCGGGGTTTTGTCGGCGCTCGAAAAGGGTGCGAAAAGTCCGCGAACTGTTCAGACCAGTCCGACCACCAAAACGCAATGGGTGCCTGGCTTTCAAGCGTTATTGAGCGTGATGGCATGGGCTGTGCACTGAGCAAATCCAGAAAATTCCTTCGCCCTTCTCGGAGAGTTGCCATGACCAAGCGCTACAGCGCCCTGCTTACTGCCCTGTTTGCCAGCCTGATGCTGAGCCAGGCACCCGCCCAGGCCAACGGTCTGGACGACATCGTCGCCCGTGGCACCCTCAAGGTCGCCGTGCCTCAGGACTTCCCGCCGTTCGGCTCGGTCGGACCCGACATGAAGCCCCGCGGCCTGGACATCGACACCGCCAAGCTGCTGGCCGACCAGCTCAAGGTCAAGCTGGAACTCACCCCAGTCAACAGCACCAACCGCATTCCCTTCCTCACCACCGGCAAGGTCGACCTGGTGATCTCCAGCCTGGGCAAGAACGCCGAGCGGGAAAAGGTCATCGACTTCTCCAAGGCCTATGCACCGTTCTACCTGGCCGTGTTCGGCCCGTCTGAAGCGGCCGTCAGCAGCACCGACGACCTCAAGGGCAAGACCATCAGCGTGACCCGTGGCGCCATTGAAGACATCGAGCTGACCGCCGTCGCGCCCAAGGAAGCCACGATCAAGCGTTTCGAAGATAACAACTCGACCATCGCCGCCTACTTGGCCGGCCAGGTCGACCTGATCGCCAGCGGTAACGTGGTGATGGTGGCGATCAGCGAACGCAACCCGAAACGCGTGCCCGCGCTGAAAGTGAAGCTCAAGGATTCGCCGGTGTACGTGGGCGTGAACAAGAACGAGCCGGCACTGCTGGAGAAGGTCAACCAGATCCTGGTCGCGGCCAAGGCCGATGGCAGCCTGGAAAAGAACGCACTGCAATGGCTTAAAGAGCCACTGCCCGCCGATCTCTGAAACGACGGAGCTGACTCATGGCGTATCAATTTGACTTCGTGCCGGTGCTGGCCAATACCGACCTGCTGTTGCGCGGCGCGCTGTTCACCCTGGAGCTGACGGCCATCGGCGCTATCCTCGGCGTGGCCCTGGGCACCGTTGGCGCCGTGGTGCGGGCGTGGAAGATCCAGCCGTTTGCGTGGATCTTCGGTGTGTATGTCGAGTTGATCCGCAACACGCCATTCCTGGTGCAGTTGTTCTTCATCTTCTTCGGCCTGCCGTCCCTGGGGCTGAAGATCACCGAATGGCAAGCCGCGGTGCTGGCGATGGTGATCAACCTGGGCGCCTACTCCACAGAAATCATCCGCGCCGGCATTCAAGCGATACCGCGCGGGCAGCTGGAAGCCGCCGCCGCGCTGGCCATGACGCGCTTCGAAGCCTTCCGCCACGTAGTCCTGCTGCCGGCGTTGGGCAAGGTGTGGCCGGCCCTGAGCAGCCAGATCATCATCGTGATGCTCGGTTCGGCGGTGTGCTCGCAGATCGCCACGGAAGAACTCAGTTTTGCCGCCAACTTCATCCAGTCGCGCAACTTCCGCGCCTTTGAAACCTATGCCCTGACCACCCTGGTGTATCTGTGCATGGCGCTGATGATTCGCCAGTTGCTCAACTGGATCGGCCGCCGCTTCGTGATGAGGAACAGCCGATGAGTGATTTTTCGTTCTGGGACATCGTGCGCAACCTGGCTACAGGCCTGCAGTGGACCTTGCTGCTGTCATTGGTGGCGTTTGTCGGTGGCGGGGTGATCGGTTTGCTGGTGATGACGATGCGCATCAGCCGCAACGCGTTCCCGCGCAACCTTGCGCGCACCTATATCGAACTGTTCCAGGGTACGCCGCTGTTGATGCAGCTGTTCCTGGTGTTTTTCGGCATCGCCCTGCTCGGCGTGGATATCTCGCCCTGGCTGGCGGCGGCAATTGCCCTGACGTTGTTCACCAGCGCCTACCTCGCCGAAATCTGGCGGGGCTGCGTCGACTCCATCGCCCACGGGCAATGGGAAGCTTCGGCCAGCCTTGCACTTAACCCGCTTGAGCAACTGCGCTACGTGATCCTGCCCCAAGCGCTGCGGATTGCCGTCGCGCCCACCGTGGGGTTTTCGGTGCAGGTGGTCAAAGGCACCGCCGTGACCTCGATCATCGGCTTTACCGAACTGACCAAGACCGGCGGCATGCTCGCCAACGCGACCTTTGAGCCCTTCATGGTCTACGGCCTGGTGGCCCTTGGTTACTTTTTGCTCTGCTACCCCTTGTCCCTCAGTGCGCGCTACCTGGAAAGGAGACTGCATGCCTCTGCTTAGAATTTCCGCCCTGCATAAGTATTACGGCGATCACCATGTACTCAAAGGCATCGACCTGACCGTTGAAGAAGGCCAGGTGGTGGCGATCATCGGCCGTAGCGGTTCGGGCAAATCCACTTTGCTGCGTACCCTCAACGGCCTGGAGTCGATCAACGACGGCGTGATCGAAGTCGATGGCGAATACCTCGACGCCGCCCGCGCCGACCTGCGCAGCCTGCGGCAGAAAGTCGGCATGGTGTTCCAGCAATTCAACCTGTTCCCGCACCTGACCGTCGGCGAAAACGTCATGCTCGCGCCGCAAGTGGTGCAGAAAGTGCCGAAGGCCAAGGCGGCCCAGTTGGCCAGGCAAATGCTGGAGCGCGTCGGGCTGGGCGAAAAGTTCGACGCCTTTCCCGATCGCCTGTCCGGTGGACAGCAACAACGCGTGGCGATTGCACGCGCCCTGGCCATGTCACCCAAGGTGCTGCTGTGCGACGAAATCACCTCGGCCCTCGACCCGGAACTGGTCAATGAAGTGCTCAGCGTGGTGCGCCAACTGGCCAAGGACGGCATGACCCTGATCATGGTGACCCACGAAATGCGCTTCGCCCGTGAAGTCGGCGACAAGCTGGTGTTCATGCACCAGGGCAAGGTGCATGAGGTGGGTGACCCCAAAGTGTTGTTCGCTAGCCCGCAAACCGCCGAGCTGGCCAATTTCATTGGTTCTACGGAACAGCCGGGCTGACCAGTTCGAATTGGCCATGGCCTTCCAGCAGCGTCTCACGAGTCACCGCGAGGGCATTGGCCGGCAGTTGAACCGCGACCTCCACCTGGGCTGTCAGCCGACGGCCCGTCACCGGCGTACCGCCTACGCTTGCATACAACATACGCCCCGGTAGCAACTGTCCGCTGGAGGTGTCATCGGACTGCCACGATACCGGCCTGCCGTCGACCTGAGCCTGCCTCAGGTTCAAGGTAAAACGTCCCTGTCGACCAAACTGGAAGCCCTGGGCATCGGCGGCTGCACCGTTGAAACGCAGCGACATCGCCGAAGGGTCCGTGCAAAGCACGCTCAAGTGCAGCGTGCGCGGTGTGTCCAGCGTCATTAGCGCCCTGCTGGAGGAAGCTTGCGCTGGGCGAATCACACCATAGTCGACACGGGGCTCACTCAGGGTCATCCGGCAGTTTTCAGCCTGCACCTGGGTCGCCACAAGGGCCACCCACAACAGCCACAGGTTCCTGCGCTTAGCGAACATGGCAGACCACCGGTGCGGTTTCATAGAGTTTGTCATCGTCAGGCTCTTGCTCCGGGTTGACTTGCAGCAGGCAGGATTGCGAATCCGGCAGTGAAACCTTCAAGGTTTGAGGGCCATCGATATTGCTGAGGAAAATCATGCCGTCACCCACCACACTGGTCACAAAGGTGTTGTCCTGACCGAACACTGCGGCGCCTTGAGGCAGTGGCCGGCCCTGTTCGTCCTGGGCTTCAAGCAACAGACGACGGACTTTCACCACATCAAAGTTGAGAATATTGACTGAACCCCGACCGGCAGCGAGCACCTTGGTGCCGTTCTTCAAGTCGACGCGCTTGGGCAGCGACTGGGTCTGCACCTGCAGATGGTTGTTGCTGTAGGCCTGCAGCCCGGGGATCACCGCCTGGCCGCTGAAATCGGTCCATACCGGTCCTTGGGGCGTCGAAACCTTGGCCGTCCCGATATCGCCCACCGAAACAATGCCAAAGGTGTCATGCACCGCATACGGCGAGAAGGTTACCCCGCGCGCATGGGCTACGATGCCGCCTTGCAGTTGGCCGGAATAGTTGGTGTTCGACGGATCGCGGTCGATACCCAAGCTCACGCGGGTATACAGCGGTAAGGCGTCCACACGACCGCGCACACTTTGCTCGCGCTCTTTCACGTCCCGATCAACACCGACCTCGTAGTTCACATAGTCGTTGACCCGCTCGCTGAGGGCGGTGCCGGCATCCAGCCGGTCACCTCGACGACTGATGTAAGTGCTCATACTCCGATCGGCCCCGAGTGGCACCGTGACCTGCAGCCTGACAGACGTGCCCTCATCCAGCCGATCGTCGCGGCGACTGCCCCGAGCCGGGTCCAGGCGCCGAGGCTCGGTCGCTCCTACCTGGGCGTCGGCAATCAGTGCAACACCCACGCCGTTGAACGTGTTGTTCCACGAGGCAAAGAGGTGATCGTTGGATTGCCCGTCGAATTGCGAATTGCGGGTAAAACCGAAGGAGAAGCCGCCCAAGGACGGGTCCGCCCAGTTCAACCCTGCCGTGTACTGGCGCTTGAAACGCGCATCGAGGTTGTACCCCCGCGACGCCTGGCCGGCGTCCAGTACCTCACGGTAGCCGCGAGTCTGTGCCGAAGCGCTCAGGTTGATATCAAGATTGGCGAATAGAGGAGCTCCCAAAGATAGCGTGCTACGCGCGCCACCCACTTCATCTTGAGCATCACGGGACAGGTTATGACGCACGCCCACGGTCATCTGATGGAAAAACACACTGCTCAGTGATCCGCCGGCCGACTGGTACTCGTCGGTACTCAGCAAACCGAAGCCCAGCGACGAGCGCTGGCCCAGCCCCCAGGTGCCGCTGCCCATGGCGACCACTGGTGAGTCCTGGTTGTCGATGGACGTTTCACGCACCTTGCCGAGGGAAAAGTAATATCCCGGCTCGATCGGAGCCCCACCCCGAAAGGACGCAGCGGGCACCACAAAACTGCGCTTTGCCCCACGCACGTCAATCACGCTCACGTCGAGATCGCTGGTGCTGTTCAGCAACGGCAAACCGGTCAGCCTGAACGGACCTTCCGGTACCAGGGTGGAATGGATCAATGCACCTGATTGACGAACCTCGACCCGCGACTGGCTTTGAGCCAGCCCTTCAACCACAACGTTGCTGTCGCCCGTACCACTGCGCTGCTGGCCGTCCGGAGAGAACTGCAAGCCTGTGAGTTGTACACCGCCAAAAATCGGGTTATTGCTGGAAATCTGCCCCACCTGGAACGTCGACTGCAACGCCGCGATATCACGCTGGGCATAGGCGTTCACCTGTTCGGTGCGCATCTCGCCATTGTCGGAGACATAAAACTGGCGGCTACGCACAATCCAATTACCCAGATTGAATCCCGCCTCGGTATAGGCCGATACGAAGCGACTTGACCCACTGCGCGAGTGGGTATCGAAACCCAATATGTCGTAGTTGAAGATGGCGGCCGCGCCACCCTCGGAAAAACTCCCGCCCTCCCACTCCGGCGCACGCAGGGACTGGGTCGGCACCACCAGGGTGACTTCGTCGCTGCTGGGGCGCAGCCGCACCATGGTCGCGGGGTATTCGCCAACGAAATCATGGCAGGCCTGGTCAGGGGTGATGCCCTCGCGCAGAAGCCTGGACGGAGTAACCAGACCGGCCTTTGCCAGCAACGCGGGGGTGAAGCACAACTGCCCCTGGTAATCGAAACGGGCGTCAACCAATCCCAACGGAGTGCCATTGACTCGCAGTCCGACCACATGGACACCTTCACGAAAGCGCGCTGCGCTGCGAAAGTATTCAGACACCTGCGGATCAATCCCGAGGGAGGTCAACGCGGCCACGTCAAAACCCTGCCCCAGCCCAACCGCTGCGCTGGTGCCTGGCAGACTCCAGAGCGTCGCGAGCCCCAGCAAAATTCTGGAATGAAGCTGGGAAACATTGTTCGGCACGCTATTGGCAGAACGACGGGTATGCCTGATCTTTTTCATAGGCCCGTCAATCCGCATCAGCCGTAACGGGCGCGCGGTAATTGTCCACCGTAAACCCATAGACCGTGGCCGGATGAATCTCCACGGCCATCACTCTCGCCAGCGAGCCGGCCGACGCGAGCGTCAGCACTTCGCCCGGCAGGATGTAGGTTCGCGGCAACGTTGCCAAGCTTGCCTGCGGGTGCAGTTGTACTTCCATCCCCAGGCGTACGACGTAGGCGCTGTTGTTGTGGACCTTCAACTGATCCCCTTCACGCTTCCAGGTCAGCAACTGCCAGGGCGCATCATGCCTGGGCAAGCCCTTAGGGTGCAGGATCAATGGCAGGCTTTGGCGCAGAGTGATACCAATGGTCGCACCGCCGGGAGCACGTGCCTCGGGGATACCTTCAAATGAAACCCGTTTCAGGCGCTGGGTCTTGAGCGGTTTCTTCGTAGTACTGATGAAGCGCACCAGTTGAGTGTCACCCGCTTCGACCCGAGTAATCGGGGGCGTCACAATCAACAAAGGTTCCAGGTCTTCCGGTATGTTTTGTATGACCGAATGAAGTAACGCAGGGCCAGGGTCCGTATTTTTAACATTAAGTGTCGCCTCACCCTCTTCCTCATTCAGAATGACAACGGTTGTTTCCGGTTGCATTCCGTCCGCTACTGCCATACCACACAAAAAAAGGCACAAGCTTATATAGCGCAACAACGACTTCAGGATTATTGATAGAGCATTCACCGATTTTCCCCACAACCATAAAGTCGAACACCAACAAACGCACACATCAAAACAGCCGACACTTAACAAAGAGAGGTAAGTATCTTTGCGTTCATGTCGGCCATTAATGACGTACTTAGATGTAATCCACTGACAGACTGGTGCGACCATCCAGCGTTACATCACGGGTCAGGTCCAAATCGTTCGTGCGGTTGATAACGGCTTTCACTTCAAGCGTGCCTGTAAGACTGGTGATGGATGCAGGTACCGCAGTGGTACCGCTACGCCACGAATACTGGGCAGGCGATTGGGCGACTTTACCGTCACTGTTCTGCCAGGCCGCCCCCTGGCTGGTGCGCATGATAGGGTTCAGGGCCCCGCTGGACGATTGCAGGTTTTTGAGAGTAACGGAGTACCCACCGGTACGCTTGTTATTGGCGAGTCCCAGGCCGTAGTTCTGCGCCTCGGTGAACCCGGCACCGAGGATGCCTGCCACCTTGCTGGCGGATTTCAGGTCGCTTAGCGCCACTCGAAACTGCGCCGGCGATTGGCCGCAACTGATGTTCAAGCTCACCGTTTTCGCGGCAAGAGGAGTGAAGTTCGTCGGTGACAGGCTTGAGGCGGGAATTGTCTGGTAATCGACGATGCCGCTACCGGCGAGGCTAAGGTTGCAAGCCACCGGTTTGATAGTCCCTCGTACAATCAGTTCAGCAACATCAGCTGCGTGGGCCCCAATACTTGCGGCCAAGCAAAGAGCACCCACTGTCACACCAAGCATTTTTTTCATATTCAACCTGTCATCTGTAATGAGTAGGTGCATTTACGACAGCCGAAAACTCTGACCATAAATAAATAACACCACGGCAAAATTGCCGGATGACAGTCTGTAGCGTTGGCACCTAATTAATGAATCAGAGAACACGCCAATATTTGTGGGAGGCGTAAAAATAAAAAGTGGGCCGAACCTAAGTGCCGAGTAGGTTTAAAGTCAATTCCGACAAGCTATTAATCTCCACGTTGTAGGCAAAGTCGTAAACACCACAACTACAATCAATCGTTAATAACTCCTACAAAGACAACCACCACTTTTCTTTCAACTTAGAAACCCTCCCTACATATCCCCCAAGAATTCCTCATAGACACCCGCAGGAAAATTACCGAAGCCGTACGCGTTGGCACCAAAGGTCGATCGTGGCACGATGGCTGGGTTATCGACCGAGACCCCCTTACCATGCCGCAATCCCAAGCCAAGAATCTGTCCCTGATCGCCGCCATCGACCTGGGCTCCAACAGCTTTCACATGGTCGTGGCCAAGGCCCAGAACGGCGAAATCCGCATCCTTGAGCGGCTCGGCGAAAAAGTACAACTGGCTGCCGGCATCGACGACGAGCGCCAGCTCAATGAAGAGTCCATGCAGCGTGGGCTCGATTGCCTGAAGCGATTTGCCCAGTTGATCAACGGCATGCCCCTGGGTGCCGTGCGAATCGTCGGCACCAACGCGTTGCGCGAAGCCCGCAACCGTGGCGAATTCATACGCCGCGCCGAGGAGATCCTTGGGCATCCCGTCGAAGTCATCTCCGGTCGTGAAGAAGCGCGCCTGATCTATCTAGGCGTGTCCCACACCCTGGCCGACACCCCCGGCAAACGCCTGGTCGCCGACATCGGCGGCGGCAGTACCGAATTCATCATTGGGCAAAGATTCGAGCCCTTGCTGCGCGAAAGCCTGCAGATGGGTTGCGTCAGCTACACCCAACGTTACTTCAAGGACGGCAAGATCACCCCAGCGCGCTACGCCCAGGCCTATACGGCGGCGCGGCTGGAGATCATGAGCATCGAGCACGCCCTGCACCGCCTGACCTGGGACGAAGCCATCGGTTCGTCCGGCACCATCCGCGCCATCGGCCTGGCCCTGAAAGCCGGCGGCCACGGCACTGGCGAAGTAAATGCCGAAGGCCTGGCATGGCTCAAGCGCAAACTGTTCAAGTTGGGGGACGCCGAGAAAATCGACTTCGACGGTATCAAGCCCGATCGTCGCACCATTTTCCCGGCCGGCCTGGCGATTCTCGAAGCGATCTTCGACGCCCTTGAGTTGCAACGCATGGACCACTGTGACGGCGCCCTGCGCGAAGGCGTGCTTTATGACCTGCTGGGCCGCCACCACCACGAAGACGTGCGTGAGCGCACGCTCACCTCGTTGATGGAGCGTTACCACGTCGACCTGGAACAAGCCGCCCGTGTGGAGCGCAAAGCCCTGCACGCCTTCGACCAGGTGGCCGAGGACTGGGACCTGGAAGACGGCGTCTGGCGCGAGTTGCTGGGCTGGGCCGCCAAGGTGCATGAAGTGGGCCTGGACATCGCCCACTATCATTACCACAAGCACGGCGCCTACCTGATCGAACACTCGGACCTGGCCGGTTTTTCCCGCGAAGACCAGCAAATGCTCGCCCTGCTGGTGCGCGGCCATCGCCGTAACATCCCCAAGGACAAATTCGCTGAATTCGGTGACGAAGGCATCAAGCTGATCCGCCTGTGTGTGTTGCTGCGCTTTGCGATCCTGTTCCACCACATCCGTGGTACCCAGGAAATGCCCCAGGTGACGCTGCGCGCCGACGGCGACAGCCTGGATGTGGTGTTCCCGAAAGGCTGGCTGGATGAAAACCAGCTGACCCAGGCGGATTTTGCCCAGGAAGCCGAGTGGTTGACGCGGGTGGGGTTCAGCCTGAACCTGCGTTAACCCAATCCAATCGGGGTGGGCTTGCTGTGGTGAGCGGGCTTGCCCCGCGCTGGGCTGCGAAGCAGCCCCAATAAAAACGCCGCATTCTGTCAGGCAGAATGCGGCGTTTGGTTTTAGGGCCGCTTCGCAGCCCAGCGCGGGGCAAGCCCGCTCACCACACAAGCCTGCTCATACAAACCGCTACTCAATTCACAGTCAAAATCGGGCTACCCAGCTTCTCCAACAACGTCGCCTGCGCACTGCGCGGGTTCTGGTTGCCGGTCGGTGTGTTGCGCACGTAGCGGCCGTCCGACTGCAGGCTCCAGCTGTGAGTGTTGTCGGTCAGGTAGCTTTCCAGCTCCTTCTTGACCCGCATGATCAGCTTCTTGCCTTCCACCGGGAAGCACGTTTCTACCCGCTTATCGAGGTTGCGCTCCATCCAGTCGGCACTGGAGAGGAACATCTGCTCTTCGCCGCCGTTGAGGAAGTAGAACACCCGCGTGTGTTCCAGGAAGCGGCCGATGATCGAGCGCACATGGATGTTGTGCGACACCCCGACAATGCCTGGACGCAGGCAGCACATGCCGCGCACCACCAGGTCGATGCGCACACCGGACTGGCTGGCCTTGTACAACGCACGGATGATCTTAGGATCGGTCAGCGAGTTGAACTTGGCGATGATGTGCGCCGGTTTGCCGTCGAGGGCAAACTGGGTTTCGCGGGCAATCATGTCGAGCATGCCCTTTTTCAGAGTGAACGGCGCGTGCAGCAGCTTCTTCATGCGCAAGGTCTTGCCCATGCCGATCAACTGGCTGAACAGCTTGCCGACGTCTTCACACAAGGCATCGTCGGAGGTCAGCAGGCTGTAGTCGGTGTAGAGCTTGGCATTGCCGGCGTGGTAGTTACCGGTACCCAAGTGGGCGTAACGCACGATTTCACCGGCCTCGCGGCGCAGGATCAGCATCATCTTGGCGTGGGTCTTGAAGCCGACCACACCGTAGATCACCACTGCACCGGCCGCTTGCAGACGGCTCGCCAGTTGCAGGTTGGATTCTTCGTCAAAACGCGCACGCAGTTCGATCACCGCCGTGACTTCCTTGCCGTTACGCGCGGCGTCGACCAAGGCGTCGACGATTTCCGAGTTGGCGCCAGAACGGTACAGGGTCTGGCGTACCGCCAATACATGCGGGTCCTTGGCCGCCTGGCGCAGCAGGTCGACCACCGGGGTGAAGGACTCAAACGGGTGCAACAGCAGGATGTCCTGCTTGCTCACCACGCTGAAAATGTTCTCGCTGTTTTGCAGCAGTTTCGGGATCTGCGGCGTGAACGGCGTGTATTGCAACTCCGGATGGCTGTCCAGGCCGGTGATGCTGAACAGGCGCGTCAGGTTGACCGGGCCGTTGACCTGGTACAGCTCGGATTCGGCCAGGTTGAACTGCTTGAGCAGGTAGTCCGACAGGTGTTTCGGGCAGGTGTCGGCCACTTCCAGGCGTACCGCATCGCCGTAGCGTCGCGAGAACAACTCGCCGCGCAGCGCACGGGCCAAGTCTTCGACGTCCTCGGAGTCCAGCGCCAGGTCGGCGTTACGGGTCAGGCGGAACTGGTAGCAACCTTTTACCTTCATGCCCTGGAACAGGTCATCGGCGTGGGCGTGGATCATCGACGAGAGGAATACATAGTTATCGCCAGCGCCCCCCACCTCTTCAGGTACCTTGATGATGCGTGGCAACAGGCGCGGGGCCGGGATAATGGCAAGGCCGGAATCGCGACCGAACGCGTCGATACCTTCCAGCTCGACGATGAAGTTGAGGCTCTTGTTCACCAGCAACGGGAACGGGTGCGTCGGGTCAAGGCCGATCGGGGTAATGATTGGCGAGATCTCATCACGGAAGTAACGACGCACCCAGGTCTTGATCTTGGTGGTCCAGTGACGGCGACGGATGAAGCGGACCTGATGTTTCTCCAGTTCCGGCAACAGGATGTCGTTGAGGATCGCGTATTGGCGGTCTACATGGCCGTGCACCAGCTCGCTGATGCGCGCCAGGGCCTGATGCGGCTGCAGGCCGTCGGCGCCGGCTTGCTCACGAGCGAAGGTGATTTGCTTCTTGAGGCCGGCGACGCGGATCTCGAAGAACTCGTCCAGGTTGCTGGAGAAAATCAGCAGGAACTTCAGGCGCTCCAGCAGCGGGTAGGACTCATCCAGCGCCTGCTCCAGCACGCGGATGTTGAATTGCAGTTGTGACAGCTCGCGGTGGATGTACAGGCTGCTGTCATCCAGGTTGGTCACCGCCGCCACCGGGGCCGGCACGGGCGGCTCAGCCACCACGGCAGGCGCCGCAGGCTCATGTTCCGGCGGGGTCTCGGTGACTTGTTCAACCACCGGGTGAGCGTCTTTTACGGCAACTTCTGAGAGTCCTTCGGTATTCATTGAATGTTCCTGTGAGGGCTATTGTTGCTCTCTAAGCAATTGGGCGGCGCGGGCGGCGAAGTAGGTCAGAATGCCATCAGCCCCGGCGCGTTTAAAGGCTGTCAGGGATTCTAGGATCACCCCTTCACTCAGCCATCCATTCTGTATTGCAGCCATGTGCATCGCGTACTCGCCGCTGACCTGATAGACAAACGTCGGCACTTTGAATTCTTCTTTGACCCGGTAAAGGATGTCCAGGTATGGCATCCCCGGCTTGACCATCACCATGTCAGCGCCTTCGGCCAGGTCGGCCGCCACTTCGTGCAGGGCTTCATGGCTGTTGGCCGGGTCCATCTGGTACGAAGCCTTGTTGGCCTTGCCCAGGTTAAGCGCCGAGCCCACCGCATCGCGGAACGGCCCGTAATAGGCGCTGGCGTACTTGGCCGAGTAGGCCATGATCCGCACATTGACGTGACCGGCCAGCTCCAGGGCTTCGCGAATCGCCTGGATGCGGCCGTCCATCATGTCTGACGGCGCAACCACCTGGGCGCCAGCGGCGGCGTGGGACAAGGCTTGCTTGACCAGCGCATCGACGGTGATGTCGTTCTGAACATAGCCGTCTTCGTCCAGAATGCCATCCTGGCCGTGGGTGGTAAACGGGTCCAACGCCACGTCGGTGATCACCCCAAGCTCCGGGAAACGCTCGCGCAGGGCGCGGGTGGCGCGCTGGGCGATCCCTTGAGGGTTCCAGGCTTCGGCAGCATCCAGGGACTTGAGTTCAGACGGCGTGACGGGGAACAGCGCCAACGCCGGAATCCCCAACTCGACCCAACCGGCGACCTCTTCAAGCAGAAGATCAATGGTCAAACGCTCCACTCCCGGCATCGAAGCCACCGCTTCCCGACGATTTTCCCCGTCCAGCACAAACACCGGCAGGATCAGATCGTTGGTCGTGAGCACGTTTTCACGCACCAGGCGGCGAGAGAAATCATCACGACGATTGCGACGCAGACGGGTGGCGGGGAACAGACGATTGGCAGGGGTAAAGCTCACGACAGACTCCTGAGCCCGGGTTCACGGGCGAGCGTTGCAGTTATAAGCGGCCATTATGACGAAGGTATGACAGTTGTGCTTAAGCATGCGACCTGTAGCCGCATTCGTCATTTACGTAGGAATTGTTCACTTCGTGACACATCTCGATACTTTCATGAATCTTCGTGAAGGCGTAGGCTGCGCGTTCATTTCGCCAGCACCCCAGACCATGCTTCAACAATTTCTGCATGACTTCGGCTACTTTGCGCTCTTCCTGGGCACCTTCTTTGAAGGCGAGACCATTTTGGTTCTCGCAGGCTTCCTGGCGTTCCGTGGCTACATGGATATCAACCTGGTGGTGGTCGTTGCCTTTTTCGGCAGCTACGCCGGCGACCAGCTTTGGTATTACATGGGCCGCAAACACGGTCGCAAGTTGTTGGCGCGCAAGCCACGCTGGCAATTGATGGGTGACAAGGCCCTGGAGCATATCCGCAAGCACCCGGATATCTGGGTGTTGAGCTTCCGCTTCGTCTACGGGCTGCGCACGGTCATGCCGGTGGCGATCGGCCTGTCCGGCTACCCACCTCTGCGCTACCTGATCCTCAACGGCATTGGTGCCGCGATCTGGGCGTTGGCCCTGGGCGCTGCGGCCTATCACTTCGGCGCGGTGCTGGAAGGTATGTTGGGCAGCATCAAGAAGTACGAGCTGTGGGTGTTGGGCGCGTTACTGCTACTGGGCTTCGGCCTGTGGCTGCGCCGCCGCATCAAGAATGCACGCATCGCCCGCGAGGCCTGCGCCGAGGCCAAGGCCCGGCTCGCGGCCGAGCCGGTCCCGATCGAAACGCCTAAGACACCAGTCGAGTAAACCGGCTTCTACAGCAGTAGAGGCCGATCACGCTGAGCAGGCTGTAGCTCAGCAGGCCCAGCCAGCCCAGGTTGCTGGCGGGCCATAGCCCAACCAACGGCGCCAGCCAGATCAGCGGCACATTCAGCACCAGCCGCGAAAGCTCGGCCTTCAGCGCCCAAGGGCGATTCTCCAGGGCCACACCCAAGGTAAACAACCCCAGCGCCATGGCACTCCAACCCAGGATCAGCGCCGCCGTGGACAAGCCTTCGCCGAAATTCATCAAATAGCTGCCAAAACCCACATACGCCGCGAATTGCAGGGCGATGTAGACCTGCTGGCGACCATCCAGCGGCACTTCGAATTTACGGAACTGGGTCAGGTCATGCTTGGCCAGCGGGTACTTGGCCTTCACGTCGGCCGGGCGCCAACCGGTGCGCATGAACCAGATGCGTAACTTGTCCCACCAGCGCTCTGTACGTCGCGCATCACTCCACAACTGCGCATAAAACTGCAGGTTGGCCCACAGCGGATTCCAGCTGGCCAACGGCGTGGTCACGCCGAAAATCACCGGTTCGTTGTCGTCCTCTTCCTGGAAGGTGCCGAACAGCCGGTCCCAAATAATGAACACCCCGCCGTAGTTGCGATCCATGTAGAGAGCGTTCTGTGCATGGTGGGCCCGATGATTGGACGGCGTGACGAAAAACCATTCATACCAGCCGAGCTTGGGCACATGCCGGGTGTGCACCCAGAATTGATAGAGCAAATTGAGCGATGCCACGCTGATAAACACCACCAATGGCACGCCGAGTACGGCCAGAGGCAGGTAGAAGATCCAGCTCAGCAGGAAGCCGGTGCTGGTCTGGCGCAGGGCGGTGCTGAGGTTGTAGTCCTCACTCTGGTGATGCACCGAGTGCGCGGCCCACAGGATGTTGCGTTCATGGCCCATGCGATGCAGCCAGTAGTAGCAGAAGTCGTAGAACACAAAGGCGAATACCCAGGTCCAGACGCTTTGGGCCGGGAGATCAATCAATGCAAGATGTTTGAGAGCGAACGCGTAGGTCAAAATCCCTACACCCTTGGTCAACAGCCCTGTGGTGGTAGACAGCACGCCGGTGCTGAGGCTGTTGATGGCATCCGCCACCCGGTAGTTGCGCTCGCCGCGCCAGCGGTCAGCAAGCAGCTCTACCACGATCAAGGCGATGAAAAACGGTACCGCGTAAGGCACGAAGTCCATGGTCTGGTCCGGTCTGATTTTGTTACATCAAGATTAGGTGCAGCGACACGAGATCCCATTGGCAACAGATGACAAATTAGTAGACATTTAACGCCAAGACCCCAGGAGAAATGCCCATGAGCAAAAAGATTGCAGTGATCCTTTCCGGCTGCGGCGTGTACGACGGCGCAGAGATCCACGAAAGCGTGATCACCTTGCTGCGCCTGGACCAGCGCGGCGCTCAGGTCCAATGTTTTGCCCCCAACATTGCGCAACTGCATGTCATCAACCACCTCACCGGCGAAGAAATGCCCGAGTCGCGCAACGTCCTGGTGGAGTCGGCCCGAATTGCCCGCGGTGATGTGAAAGACATCCGCGAAGCCAATGCCGAAGATTTTGATGCGCTGATCGTGCCCGGCGGGTTTGGCGCGGCGAAGAATCTGTCGAACTTTGCCGTGGAAGGCGCAGGCTGCAGCGTCAACCCACAGGTGCTGGAGCTGGCCGAGGCCTTTGCCGAAGCGGGCAAGCCGGTGGGGCTGATCTGCATCTCACCGGCCCTGGCGGCGAAGATCTATGGCCCGGGCGTGACCTGCACCATCGGTAACTGCGCCGACACCGCCGCCGCGCTGGACAAGATGGGCGCTACCCACCAAGAGTGCACGGTGGAAGATATCGTCGAGGACAAGGCGCGCAAACTGGTGAGCACGCCGGCCTATATGCTTGGCAAGAGCATCAGCGAGGTCGCTTCGGGGATCAACAAGCTGGTGGACCGGGTGTTGGAACTCACCCACGAAAACGACTGATCACCGATGCTGGCGAGGAATCTCCCTCGCCACAGGTCAGGGTTGGCGCATCAGGCGCGTGAGGATTCGGTCCAGGGCATTGGCAAACGCCTGCTTTTCTTTTTCACCGTGAGGCGGTGGCCCCCCACCCATCTGGCCCTGTTCACGCAGATCCGTGAACAGGTTACGCACCGCCAGGCGTTCGCTCATGTTCGCCGGGCTGAACTCCTTGCCCCGTGGATCGAGGGCGGTGACGCCCTTTTTCACCAGGCGGTCGGCCAAGGGCACGTCGCTGCAGATCACCAACTCACCAGGCAGCGCGTGCTCTACGAGGTAGTCATCCGCCGCGTCCGGGCCGCTGGGCACCACAATCAGCTTCACACACGCAAAGCTCGGCTTGATCTGGCTTTGCCCGGCCACCAGCACCACCTCGAACTGACGCTTGAGGGCGAACTTCACCACTTGGTCCTTGGCTGCCCGAGGGCAGGCGTCGGCATCGATCCACACGCGCATGTCAGGCCGCCACTCGGCGTTTCTCGGCCAACCGACTGCGACCATACAGCACCACAATCGCCAGGATCGCCACAGCCTGCGCACTCAGCGAGTACGCATCGGCGTGGATGCCCAACCAGTCGAAGTCAAAGAACGCCACCGGCCGCGTACCGAAGATGCCGGCTTCCTGCAACGCCTTCACGCCATGCCCGGCGAACACCACCGACAGCGCACACAGCAACGCCGCATTGATACCGAAGAACAGCGCCAGCGGCAGCTTGGCCGAACCGCGCAGAATCACCCACGCCAGGCCCACCAGCAGCACCAGCGCCGTCGCACCGCCCGCCAGCACGGCGTTGTGTCCAGCCGGGCCGGCTTGCAGCCACAGGGTTTCGTAAAACAGGATCACCTCGAACAGCTCGCGGTACACCGAGAAAAACGCCAGCATCGCAAAGCCGAAACGCCCACCGCCGCCTACCAGGCTGCTCTTGATGTAGTCCTGCCAGGCGGCCGCGTGGCGGCGGTCGTGCATCCACACGCCGAGCCACAGCACCATCACACTGGCAAACAGCGCCGTGCAGCCTTCAAGCAATTCACGCTGGGCGCCGCTCACGTCAATCACATACGCGGCCAACGCCCAGGTGGCGAGACCCGCCAACAGCGCCAGGCCCCAGCCCACGTTGACGCTACGCACCGCCGACTGCTGGCCGGTGTTGCGCAGGAACGCGAGGATCGCGGCGAGCACCAGAATGGCTTCCAGGCCTTCACGCAGCAGGATCAGCAGGCCCGAGATGTAGCTCAGCGACCAACTCAGGCCATCGCTGCCCAGCAGGCCGGCGGATTCGGTGAGTTTGCCTTTGGCCACATCCAGGCGCTGCTGCACCTGCTCGACCGGCAAACCGTCCTGCAACGACTGCCGGTAGGCCATCAGCGCCTTCTCGGTGTCCTTGCGCACGTTGGCGTCGACGTTATCCAAAGAGCTTTCCACCAGCTCGAAGCCTTCCAGGTAGGCGGCTACCGACAGGTCGTAGGCCTGTTCGTGGTCTCCGTTGCGGAACGCGGCCAGGCTCTTGTCGAGGGTGGTGGCGGTGTAGTCGAGTAGCTGCGCCGGGCCACGCTTGACCTGCGGCGGTTGCGCACGCTGAGCGCGGAATGTCGTAGCGGCAGCTACACCGTCGGCGGCCAGGACTTCGTTCGGAGTCTGGCGCGCCAGGTCGGCGAGGTTGAACGGTTGCTCGCTTTTCGCCGCGGCCGGGTCGGCGGTGAAGCCGGCGATGTAGGTGGCCAGGTCCCAGCGCTGACGGTCGTCCAGTTGATCAGCGAAGGACGGCATATCGGTGCCTTCGACGCCCAGGCCAAGAGTGTTGTAGATCGCATAGAGGCTCAAGCGGTCCAGGCGCACAGGGTCGCGCAGATTGGCCGGTGGCGGCGTCATACCGACGCTGGCCGGGCCATCACCGGCGCCCGCGGTGCCGTGGCACACCGAGCAATGCTGGGCGTAGAGCGGCGCACCTCGCGTTGGATCAGGGGTGATTGCCGGGGCCTGGCTGACTTCATAGGCCACGGCCAGTTGGGCACCCAATTGGCGGGCTTGCCGAGCAACCGTTGCGCCGTCCTGATGGGCAGTTACAGCCGCTAACAGTTCATCGACACCTTTGACCAACGCCGCGCGCTCCGGGCGCTGAGGCAACTCTGCCACCAGCCCTTGCAACACCCCGAGAAACTCCACCTGTTCGCGGTATTCGGATTCATCGATAACCTTGCCCGCCTCCACCGTCGGAGGATAGTCAGCGCCAATGTAGTCCAGCAAATGCAGGGCTTGTGGCGCGCCCTCGGCAGTCGCAGCCAGCAGGTTGAAGCTGCACGACATCAACGCCGGCAGCATCAGCCAGGCGAGAAAACGGAAGGGGGCAGTCATGAACGAATCTCAAATGGAAATACGAAGTAACACATTGTTAGGGCTTAAGGGATTTGACTCAAGGCGTAAGTGATTTGTCGTTGGTAAAAGCGAGGCATTTTTAGAAGCGGACTAGTGGCGCATTGGGCGACTTCGCCGGGCAAATAGCCATTGTTTTGCCAGTAATGGTGCTTATAATGCCGCCCCCTGTTAGTGCGAAAGGGAATTTCGTTCCTCGTTTTTATGAGGAATTACCACATCGGTTACTACTTTCAGGGAAGAAGGCTGCATGGCATTTCGCGCTTTACCTTTGCTTGCGCTCTCGGCGGCGTTGTTGTCGGGCTGTTCGATGTTCCGCAGCTATGACACCGAGTTGCAGGCTACCAATCAGCAGTTGGCCACCGGGAATGTCGACGCGGCGTTGACGCTGTTGGAGAAGAACAACAGCGGTGAAGACAAAGACTTGCTCTATTTCTTCGAGAAGGGTGAGTTGCTGCGGGCCAAGGGTGATTTGACGGGGAGTCAGACCGCGTGGCGCAGTGCTGATTTGCAGGTCTACAAATGGGAAGAGACGGTCAAGTTCGACAGCGCCAAATACCTGGCCCAGTTCGGCAGTTTCCTCGCCAACGACAAGGTGCGGCGCTACGAAGGCTATGACTACGAGAAGGTCATGCTGACCACGCAGATGGCCCTGAACCTGCTGGCCTTGAACGACTTCGATGGCGCGCGCACCGAGATCAAGAAGACCCACGAACGCGAAGCGGTGATCGCGGACCTGCGGGATAAGGAATACCTCAAGCGCGAGGACGAAGCCGAGCGTGAAGGCGTGACCACCCAGATGAAAGACCTGCGCGGCTATCCGGTAGCAGCCCTCGACGCGCCGGAAGTGGTCGGTCTGAAGAACAGTTACCAGAGTGCGTTCAGCCATTACCTGGCCGGTTTCGTCTACGAAGCCCTGGGCGAAAAAGATCTGGCGGCCCCCGGTTACCGTAAGGCGGCTGAGTTGCGCCCCAATACACCATTACTTGAACAGGCCTTGCTGGACCTGGACAAATCCAAGGTCGGTGCCGATGAAACCGACGTGCTGATCGTGGTGCAGAGCGGTCTGGCGCCGGCCCGCGATTCGATTCGCCTGCCGATTCCGATCCCGATCAACGGCAACCTGGTGATCACCCCGCTGTCGTTCCCGGTGATCAAGGCCGACACGTCCACCGCGACCTTCGCCCAGATCGGCGTCGACGGCCAGCAACGGAACCTCACGGCACTCAACAGCACTACGGCCATGTCCCGCCGTGCCCTGCGCGATGACATGCCGGGGATCATCCTGCGTACCACGGTGCGTGCGGTCAGCCGTGGCGTGGCGCAAAACAACCTGAACAAGACCAACCCCATGGCGGGCCTGGTGCTGGGTATCGCCTCGGCGGTCACCGAAGGTGCCGACACCCGCACCTGGCGCACCCTGCCGGACATGACCCAGGTGACGCGCCTGCGCCTCAAGCACGGCGAGCATCAAGTCAGCCTGCCCAACGCCCTGGGCGGCACCTTGGTGACGGTCAAGGCTGACCAGCGTTACCAAGTGATCACGCTGCGTGTGGTGGGTAACCAGGTATTCGCTGGTAGCCTGGCCGCTCATGTGGTGCCGAGCACCGCCAACCAGGCCATCGCCCTCAAACAACCTTAAGGAGCACGCTATGCGTCATTTTATCCTCGGCGCCTTGGCGCTGGTCCTGCTGGCCGGCTGCGCCACCCCGCCACCCCCGGAGCCTGGCAGCGCCGCAAGCAAAATCGTGGTGATGGGCAAATTCAAAGGCATCGCCGTCGGCGCCATCCGCGTTGCGCGCGAGAACGGCTTCCTCACCGCCAAGGTGCAGTTGAGCAATATCACCAGCAGCAACCAGACGATGTATTACCGCTTCGCCTGGCTAGGCGCCGACGGCTTCCCGGTAGGCGACGAAGAAACCTGGAAAGTGCTGAGCCTGTACGCCAACCAGGCGACCTTCCTGCCGGCCATTGCCAACCTGCCCCAGGCGGCGGACTTCCGTCTTGAAGTGAAGACGCCTTGAGCCGTTCCCCTTTTACGTTTCAGAGAGAATTCCCCATGTTTGCACGCTTCTCGATGCTCGCTGTCGTTGCCCTGCTGGCCAGCGGCTGCTCCAACACCTCGCCCGTACTGGGCAGCAAGAACATCAGCTACGGCGATACCAAGGCCGTAGAAACAGTCACCAACGAGTTCGGCTCCACCGACCTGCAGATGATCGCCGAAAGCATGACCCGCTCCCTCGCCCAATCCGGCATCTTGCAAGGTCGCCCGGTGGTGCAGGTGTATGACGTGAAGAACAAGACCAGCGAGTACATCGACACTCGCGAGATCACCACGTCGATCAAGACCCAGTTGATGAAGACCGGCACCGCCCGCTTCGCCAGCGACAACACTGACATGCAGAGCCAGGTCGACCAGCTCAAGCTGCAGAACCAGAGCGGCCTGTACAAGAAGTCGACCGTCAGCAAGACCGGCAACATGGTCGCCGCCAAGTACCGCCTGGAAGGCTCCATCAGCTCCATCGTCAAACGCAGCTCGGACTACAAGGACGTGTTCTACAAATTCAGCCTGCAACTGGTGGACGTCGAGAGCGGCCTGGCCGAATGGATGGACGAAAAAGAAATTCGCAAGACCACGGAGCGCTAAGCAATGCGTGCATGGATCGGCATGATCGGCCTGCTGTGCGCCTTTGGCGCCTCGGCCGCCCCGAAGATCGCGGTGACCGACCTGGCCTACGAGGCGCGGGTCGAGGAATACATCCACCAGGTATCGGCCAGCAACAACTTCCAGGCAAGCAGCCACCACGCCAGCGGTGCGTCGAACTACAGCGAGTACGAAAGCCGTACCAGCTATATCGAACAGACCGAGCTGCGCAAATTCAGCGGTGACATCAAGGGCGAGATCCTCAAGTCGCGTCAGTTCCAGCTGGTACAGGGCACGCCCTACACCGCCGATGCCAAGGGTGACGTCTACGACGTGATCAAGCGCATCAAGGCCGGTAACTTCAAGGGCGCCGACTATGTACTGTTCGGCACCCTGTCGGACATCGACTTCACCCAGGACATCAACGCCCTGGACCACACCAACAGCTACTCGGCCGTACTGGGCCTGACGTTGGTGGCGGATTTCAGCCTGATCAATACGCGCACCTACGAGATCACCTCGGCGTTCACCGCCATGGGTGAAGGCCAGGACACCAAGCTAGTGAACAGCCGCGATGTACGCGTGAGCCTGAACCGGCCGCGTGTGGTGAAGGAAGTATCGAAAGCACTGGGTGCGGATGTGGCGCGGCAGTTGGCGGAACAGTTGGGTGGCGGGTATCAAGACCCCGGCCAGCCGCCGCTACGCAACAACCTGCCAAGGGATGAAGCACCGAAGATTTTGCGCTGAGCCTAGAACTCACTGCCAACACAAAACCAATGTGGGAGCGAGCAAGCCCGCTCCCACATTTTTTATTCGGTTTCTTCAGTTGGCGTGCGGTTTACGCCGTTGCGCGATGCAAGCTGGCCAGGAAACCCGCAGCGCCGACAAACAACCCGGCAAACGTACGGTTCATGCGTTTCTGCTGCTTAGGCGTGCGCAACAGGCGCAACACCTTCGACGCCAACCCCGTATACCCCGCCATCACCACCATGTCGACGCAGATCATCGTTGCACCCAAGATCAGGTACTGGATCAGCAGCGGCGCCTGCGGGTTCACGAACTGTGGCAGCACCGCCAGCATGAACACCAAAGCCTTGGGGTTGCTGGCATTGACCAGAAAACCACGGAACATCATCGCCATCGGCTTACCGATCGGGCGCACAGCGGCGTCATCGGTCATGTCCATGGGCAAGGCGCGCCATTGCTTGATGGCCAGGTACACCAGGTACGCCACGCCAAACCATTTGATCGCATAGAACGCGGTGGAAGATGTCGCCAGGATGGCACCCAGGCCGCAAGCGACGACGGCAATTTGCATCGCCAGCCCCAGTTGCAGGCCGATGGCGTTCCAGTAGCCGCGCAGGAAGCCGTATTGCAGGCCGCTGGACATCGAAGCGATGGCGCCGGCGCCGGGGGAAAGGGAGATGATCCAACTGGCCAGGAAAAAGGCCAGCCACGTATCAAGTGCCATTGCACACCTCAAGAGGGAGTTTGCTGTTGTGCCTTAAGCTAACTCCGCCGACCAAAGGCTGGCTATAGTTTTTTACAAGATGTGAATACTAGCGGTCGCCCGGAAACACGTGAGTACCGGGCCAACGCCGCACAGAGCGCTGAAAGAACAGGCTGTTGGGCACTTGAACCATTGCGCTGTCGGTACCGGCCTCTGCCACTTCGACCAGCGTGGTGTAGAGCAGGTTGATCGCCACGACCCGCCCCTTCACCCCCGGTTTGTCGACGGTATCCACCAACTCGACGATATCGCCCAGGCGAAACGGCCCGACGGTGAAGATCAGAATGGCGCACAGCAGGTTGGACAGTACCGACCACATGGCGAAGAACGCCACGGCGGCAACCGCGACAAACCCCGACAACGCCGTCCACAACACCGTGGCGGACACACCCAGGCGCCCCAGCACAAAGATCAGCGCACTGCCCATGATCAGCCAGCGCAGACCACCGCGCAGCGGCATCAGCAGCTGCGGCGGGAACGGGTAACGCTCACCCAGCCGGGTCAGGCCTTTGGCGACAAAACGCTGGGCAAGGTAACCCGCCAGCAGGATCAGCAGGATTTGCACGCCAACCCACACGGGCTCGACCCACTGCGTCGGTATCGGCAACTGCAACGCTTCCATCAGGACAGCGCCTCCAGCTCCGCTTGCAGGGTTTCGAGCAATTCGAGGGCTTCCATCCAGGTCTCCTCCAATTGCCCTTCACGCACCTTGAGCTTGGCCTGTTCGGCCAGCAGGTCGCGCAACTCATCCTTGCGGGCGGCCTCGTAGACGGCGCTATCGCCCAGGCTGGCTTCGATCTTGGCCAGGCGCTCATGCACCTTGCCCAACTCGGCTTCCAGCTTGTCAGCCTCACGCTTGTGCGGCGCCAGTTGCTGACGCAACGCGGCGGCGGCTTGGCGCTGGGCCTTTTTGTCGGTCTTGTCCGGGTTGACCGGGGTGTTGCTGACCGGCGCGTTGCGCAGGCGGTAGTCCGTCAGCCAGCGCGCGTAGTCGTCCAGGTCGCCGTCGAATTCCTCGACTTTGCCGTCCGCCACCAGCAGGAAGTTATCCGTGGTGCTTTTGAGCAAATGGCGATCGTGAGACACCACCAGTACCGCGCCGCTGAACTCCTGCAGCGCCATGGTCAGCGCCAGGCGCATTTCCAAGTCCAGGTGGTTGGTCGGTTCGTCGAGCAGCAGCAGGTTCGGACGGTCCCAGGCGATCAATGCCAGGGCCAGGCGGGCTTTTTCGCCGCCGGAGAAGTTCAGCACCGGCTCGTCGATGCGCGCGCCACGGAAGTCGAAACCGCCGAGGAAGTCGCGCAGGGTCTGCTCGCGCTCGGTCGGCGCCAGGCGCTGCAGGTGCAGCAACGGGCTGGCCTTGGAATCGAGAGAGTCCAGCTGATGCTGGGCGAAGTAACCCACCACCGTGTTCTCGCCTCGGGTCAGTCGGCCGGCCAGGGGCGAAAGCTCACCGGACAGGTTCTTGATCAGCGTCGACTTACCCGCGCCGTTGGGGCCAAGCAAACCGATGCGCGCACCCGGCGTGAGCTGCAGCTTCACTTTTTCCAGGATGGTTTTGTCGCCGTAACCCAGGCGCGCATCGGAAAGATCCAGCAACGGGCTGGAGATCTTCACCGATTCGCGGAACACGAAGTCGAACGGCGAATCGACATGGGCCGCCGACAACTCCTCCATGCGCTCCAGGGCCTTGATCCGGCTTTGGGCCTGGCGGGCCTTGGTGGCCTGGGCCTTGAAGCGGGCGATGTAGCTTTCCATATGCGCACGCTGCGCCTGTTGCTTCTCGAACGCTTGCTGCTGCTGGGCCAAGCGTTCGGCACGGGCACGTTCGAACGCGGTGTAGCCGCCACGGTAGAGGGTGATTTTCTTCTGTTCGACGTGGGCGATGTTGTCGACCACGGCGTCAAGGAAATCCCGGTCGTGGGAAATCAGCAGCAAGGTGCCCTGGTAACTTTTGAGGAAGTCTTCCAGCCACAGGATCGCATCGAGGTCCAAGTGGTTGGTCGGTTCGTCGAGCAGCAACAGGTCCGAGGGGCACATCAAGGCCTGGGCCAGGTTAAGGCGCATGCGCCAGCCGCCGGAGAAATCAGCAACCGGGCGGTCCATCTGTTCGTTGGTAAAGCCAAGACCAGCGAGCATTTTGCGGGCGCGGGCGTCGGCGGTGTAGCCGTCGGCACTGTCGAGTTCCGAGTGCAGGCGGGCCTGGGCGGCGCCGTCCTGGGCTTTCTCGGCCTCGGCCAGGTCGTGTTGCACCTGGCGCAGGCGCAGGTCGCCATCGAGCACGTAGTCGATCGCGATACGGTCCAGGGTGTCGATCTCCTGGCGCATATGGGCGATGCGCCAGTCGGCCGGCAGCAAGCAGTCCCCGGAGTCCGGGGTCAGCTCACCCAGCAACAGGGCGAACAACGTGGATTTGCCGGCGCCGTTGGCACCGATCAGGCCGGCTTTGTGACCGGCGTGCAGGGTCAGCTCGGCGTCTTCGAGAAGACGTTGCGGGCCACGCTGTAATGTTAGGCTTTGAAGTCGGATCATAATGGCGGCGGAGTCTACCAGCTTCGTTGGCCGCTGGCTTGGGTGTGAATATGTACGCTGACCTGTGGAGCTTTGCCCTCTCGACTTACGCCCGCCCAGGGTGCGAAGCCGCTTGCCTGCGTTTGCAGGCGCAAGGTGCGGACGTGTGCCTGTTGCTGTGTGGCGCGTGGCTGGAACAGCGTGCGGTGACAGTAACCGCCGAACGCATACAGGCGCTGAAGCACATCGCCAGGCCTTGGCAGACAGACGTGATCGAACCGCTAAGACGGGTGCGCACACAATGGCGCGCCATGGCGCAGCAGGATGAGGATTTGGCTGGGTTGCGCGAGCGAGTCAAGGCCCTGGAGCTGGACGCCGAACGGCAGTTGCTGGGGCGCCTGGAAGCGTTGGCGCAAACATGGCCTATAGGGAATGCGATAGATCAACTGCACTGGCTGGAAGGACTGGCAGCTGAGGATGCCGCCAACCTTGACCACGACGCGCTGCAGCAGCTGCGCGTCGTGGTCACCAACGCTTAAGAAGCGCTGGTTGGAGTGGTGCTTGGCGCTACCGGGGCAGTCGCGCTGCTGGCCGGTGCAGTTGGAGCGGTGGACGCTACCGGGGCAGCAGCAGGCGTTGCTGGCTTGGCCGGTGCTGGTTTTGCGGCAGTTGGCTTGGCAATGGCTGGCTTCGCAGCGGGTTTTGCAGCGGCAGGTTTAGCAGCTGGCTTCGCGGCTGGTTTCGCAGCAGCAGGTTTAGCGGCTGGCTTGGCGGCCGGTTTTGCAGCAGCAGGTTTAGCAACTGGCTTAGCGGCTGGTTTCGCAGCAGCAGGTTTAGCAACTGGCTTAGCGGCAGGTTTCGCAGCAGCAGTTTTGGCAGCTGGCTTGGCGGCTGGTTTCGCAGCAGCAGTTTTGGCAGCTGGCTTGGCGGCTGGTTTCGCAGCAGCAGTTTTGGCAGCTGGCTTGGCGGCTGGTTTCACAGCAGCAGTTTTGGCAGCTGGCTTGGCGGCTGGTTTCGCAGCAGCGGTTTTAGCAGCTGGCTTGGCGGCTGGTTTCGCAGCAGCGGTTTTAGCAGCTGGCTTGGCGGCTGGTTTCGCAGCAGCGGTTTTAGCAGCTGGCTTGGCGGCTGGTTTCGCAGCAGCGGTTTTAGCAGCTGGCTTGGCGGCTGGTTTCGCAGCAGCGGTTTTAGCAGCTGGCTTGGCGGCTGGTTTCGCAGCAGCGGTTTTAGCAGCTGGCTTGGCGGCTGGTTTCGCAGCAGCGGTTTTAGCAGCTGGCTTGGCGGCTGGTTTCGCAGCAGCGGTTTTAGCAGCTGGCTTGGCGGCTGGTTTCGCAGCAGCGGTTTTAGCAGCTGGCTTGGCGGCTGGTTTCGCAGCAGCGGTTTTGGCCGCTGGCTTGGCGGCTGGTTTCGCAGCAGCGGCTTTGGCAGCTGGCTTGGCGGCTGGTTTCACAGCAGCAGTTTTGGCAGCAGGTTTTGCCACAGCTTTAGCAGGTGCCTTGGCAGCAACAGCCTTGCTCGCTGGCTTTTTCGACGCGCTCGCTGCAACCGCTTTTGCAGGGGTACGAGCACCCAGCACTTTAGCCACAGCTTCCTTCACACGACCAACGCCCTGGGCCAGTTTCAGGCTTTCCTGGGCATCTTTTTTCAGTTGGGAAATGTAGGCGCGGGTTTCAGCTTGGCGATCCTTGAGGGCGTCCAGCAGGTCCTCAAGTTCTTTGACAGCGTCTTTGGCTTTGGCTTGTGCCTTGGCCTTGCCGGCAGTGGCGGCGTCTTGCAGTTTGGTGCGGGATTTGTGCAGCTTTTCTTGCGCTTTACCGCGTTGTTTTTCCAGCTTGGCGAGCAGTTTTTCTGCATCGGCCAGAGCTTGGGAACAAGCGCTTTCCAGATGTTCGAGCAAGCTGCCCGAGAGTTGTTGGAGTAAGTGCAACGGGGTATTAACAGGCTTCTGTTTGGCCGACATGGTTTACCTCCTGGCTGACGTGGGTGCGGCTCATACTAGCCCTCTGCTCTTACCGCCGCTAGGGCATGTTGACAGTATCGTTTGCCTTGCGTTGCACCGTGTGAAAATTCTTATCGATATAACGAAAATACACGGCACTTTTTGCGCCTTCACACTGGCATAATCCGTCGCACTTTCGGCGGGAGAATGCCCATGTCGCGTTACCTTTTTCTTGTGCTGGGCTTGGCGGTTTCGGTGGCCAATGCAAGCGATCAATTGCCGACAAAAAACACTGATCAGAATCAGCATGACCTCGCCTACAGCCTGGGCGCCAGCCTTGGTGAACGCCTGCGCCAGGAGGTTCCCGACCTGCAAATCCAGGCGCTGATCGAAGGCCTCAAACAAGCCTACCAAGGCAAACCCTTGGCGCTGGACAACGCTCGCATCGAACAGATTCTCGCCCAGCACGAAGCACAAAACGAAGCCGACGCACAGGCGCCTCAAAGCGAAAAAGCACTCGCGGCCGAACAACAATTCCTGAGCAAAGAAAAAGCGGTAAAAGGCGTGCGTGAATTGGCGGATGGAATCCTGCTCACCGAACTCACCTCTGGCACAGGTGAAAAACCCAAAGCCAGCGACCAGGTCCAAGTGAAATACGTGGGGCGGTTACCCGATGGCACGGTGTTCGACCAGAGCACACAACCACAATGGTTTCGCCTGAACAGTGTGATCAGCGGCTGGAGCATTGCGCTGCAACAGATGCCGGTGGGGGCGAAATGGCGGCTGGTGATTCCATCGGCCCAGGCCTATGGCGCGGATGGCGCCGGCGAATTGATTCCGCCTTACACGCCATTGGTGTTCGAGATCGAATTGCTCGGAACGCGTTCCTGATCCAATAAAAAACGGTGCGTCATGCGCACCGTTTTTTGTATGGCTATCGAGGGTCAGGCCTGAGTGGCAGGCTCTTCCTTGTGGGCGTTGTGCAGCACTTCGATCAGGCAGTCTTCCAATTCGAAACGCTCGTGAAGCAGTGCGCCCAATTCTTTGAATTTCTCTGCAACACATTGCCCGGCATCACACAGGTCGGTGAACGCCAGCAGCTTCTCGGTAATGGCATCGATGCGCGGGTAAAGGGTCTCAGCCAATTCCAGGCCACGCTGATCGTCGAAGGCTTCCGCTTCCTTGGTCAGCTGTTCGTAGACGCCGAAATGGCCGGCTGACACGTAGTCCACCAACACACCGCAAAAATCCTGCAACGGTTCACGGTTCTGCGCCAGTGCCTCGGGCTTGGCGCCGAGCGCATCAAAGGCCCGAACCAGTTCGTGACGTGCCTTCAGCCAGCTGTCGATCAGCTTGTGCACCCCACCCCAGCGTTCCTGAGCATTCTGACAACTTTCCAGCATGATGATCTCTCTTCCCTATAGGGGCGCTGCCGCCTGGTGCCCGCGCAACACTTCAAGGATAAAGCAGCAGCCGGACAAGGCCGCATCTGACAAACGGTTTCAATCATACGTGCGGGCCAGATTATGCCCGCATGACTGTGGCTTCAAGGTACGCAGGACAGAAAGTTCATACAAGTGTTTAATCCCGTCCTACGAACCGCAACTGACCTTCAGCGTCTCACCGGACGCAAATGATGGCTTAAAAGCAGCCGTGAAAACTGCATGCCCCCCAGGATCAACATCCCGACGAAGAACAACAAGCTCCATTCCGGCACACTCAAGTCAAACAGCGTCCAGTTGATCTCCACACAGTCAACAGTGCCTTTGACCGTCAATTGCAGGGCCTGCGAAAACGACAGGTTTTCGATCATGTAGTGCAGGCTAGGCCAGCAATCAGCCGCCTGACCCGGTGCGGCGTTTTGTAGCAATACCTGGCGTGTGGCGGTAATGGCGCCGAGCAACGCGAAGGCCATGCCCGCCAGCCCATACACGCAGCCCACGGAGCGCTGGGGGTTATGGATCACGGCGACCAGATTGATCAATGTGAAAGCAGCCAGGAACCCCCTTTGCATCTGGCACAGGAAGCAGGGGCGCAAGGAGACGCCGAACTCGAGGTAAAAGGACGCGCCCAATGTCAGCGCACCTGCCAGGAACGCAAGGAAAAACAAGGAGCGTGAAGGGGCCAAAGACATGCTTTATCCGCACCGCGAAAGATAGGTCGCTACGGTAGAGGAAAGGCCTGACCCCTTTCAATACGTGCCAGAGCAGACGATTCCGCGAGACGGTAAGGACTTACCGCCAGAAGATGGAAGACGTTGGGCTATTGAGCGTCGGACGCCGCCCACAAACGCTCTACAGCCCGTCTTTTCTACGTAATGAGGGGGTGGCTGCCAGACATATCCGAGCCGACCATCAACCATCGCCTACATCAAGCGCGGACCGGAACAGGCAGCGGTGACGCCAGCAAACGGTTATCCAACAACCCCAGCCCCTCTTGGAACAGCTGGTTGCTGCGCTCCGTATCACCCAGTTGCGCCAACAATCGCGCCAACTCGGCACAGGCCTCGGGATTACGCTGCACCTGAAGGCTACTTTCCAGATAATCCCGCGCTTTGCCCCACAGGCTGTTTTGCAAGCACAGGCGGCCAAGCGTCAGCAGCAGGCTGGCATCACCTGGGTGATCCTTGAGCCAACCTTCGGCAAACTTCAATTGCTTGGCGGAGTCACTGCCACGCAGCAAGCCGTAGAGTCGAATCAGGTGGCTGTCGTAGCCGCGCTTGATCGCACCACGCAGCGCTTCTTCGGCGTTGGCATCGGCGCCCAACTGGCGCAGTTGCTCGGCATAAGCCAACACCAATTGCGGCTCCTGGCGCTGGGCTGAAGTGAGTTGCCGCCAGGCCCGCTCGAGGGATTGCAAGCCGGCCTCGCCCTGCTCTTCACGCTGGGCCGCGAGGCTCAGGTTCTCGCCCCACGCGCGACGCTCAAGCTCGGCCAGCTCGCTGGCGGGCAGCACTTTATCCTTGCGCAGTTCCGGCAGCAGGCGGATCACCGACGACCAATCGCCCCGCTGCTGATGCAAACGCTGCAATTGACGCAGGACTTGGGCGTTGTGGGGATGACGTTCGTGCATGGCCTGCAAGGTGGTCAGTGCGCCGTCAGTATCGCCGCGGTCCAGTTGCAGTTGTGCATGGCTCAGGGCAACCGCGAGCTCGGCTTGGGGCTGACGCTCCAGGGCGCGCTCCAGCAGACCGTCGGACTCTTCGTAACGCCCCTGCTCATTGGCGGCACGGGCTGCGCCGAGGTAGTAGAGCAGTGGCTGACGCTCGGCTTCGGCTGCACGGTGCAAGTGGCGCTCGGCACTGGCCCAGCGGCCTTCGGCGAGGTCCATCTGGCCCTGCTCGATGGCGATCTGCACGCGACGGCTGCGGTTACGCCGCGACCACGGGTTGACCACCCCACCGGAGGTGGTGACCAGGCTCAGCAGCACACGGACCAAGTAGATCGCCAGGCCGATGGCAAACACCGCTACCAAGGTCGCCCACAAGCTCGACTCGTAATGCAGCACATGAGGGTAGGTAATCAGCACGTAGCCGGTGTGTTTCGAAATGCCCACGGCCAGTGCCAGCGCGATTGCAATCGCCAGCACCAGAATCACATAGAAACGTTTCATCGGCTCTACTCCTGCTTCGCCGGCGTGGCCGCCGCCTTGGCTTCGTCGGCAGACAGATGACGACGTTCAAGGTACGCCTGCACGGCAGCAAGGCTCGCAGCCAGGTCCGGCGTCACCACCGATACCGCCTTGGGCTCAAGCTCGGCGATACGCGCCAGCATCGCCTTGCTCTGCGGGTTGTCCTGGTTGAAGTTGTCCTGCAACACGCTGCGCGCCTCGCCCAATGAGCGGCTATAAACCGCCGACTCACCATTGAGCGCTGCCCATTGCGCCTGTTCCAGCGCCAGGCTCAGGGCCAGGCGCACTTGGTTCAAACCTTGGCCGGCCAGCAGCGGACGGATGTTGTCATCCGGGTTGAAGTCGATGCGGAAGTAACGGGAAATCTGCTCCCACCATTGGCTCCAGCGGCTTTCCGTATCGGTGCTTGGACGCCCCTGGGAAGCAGGTTCGGTCAACTGATATTCAGGAGCGATAGCTGCCAGTTGCACCACTTGATCACGCAAGGCCGCCAATTGCAGGTACAACCCGGTGCGGTCTGGCTGCTCGGTACTGCGCAACGCGGCAAGGCTCTTGGCCAACTGCTCACGCGCGGCGTAGGCGCCTGGATCGCTTTGCTCGCGAAGAATCTCGTCGGCACCCTGGACCAACGCCTGGGCGCTGTTGATATCCTGAAGGGCAGAAAGGCGCAGGCTCGCCAGGCGTATCAAGTGCTCCGCCTCAGCCAGGCGCCAGTCCTTGCGGCTGGATCCCAGCACAGTTTCCAGGCGTTGGCTCAGGCGCTGCTGATCACCCTGCAATTGGGCCACCAGGCGACGGCGCTCCTCCAGCTCATCCGCAGCCGGCAACTGCGCCAGTCGCGCTGCCAGTTGTTGCTGGCTTTGCTTGAGGGACTGGGATTGGTCATCGAGGGTCTGCACCTGGCCCAGCTGCTGCTGGCTGCTGGCTTGCAGGGCGCGGACCTGCCAGATTCCCCAACCGCCAGCGGCCACACCAGCAACGCCGAGCAACAGGGCGACGATTGCCAGGCCATTGCCACGGCGCGGCGCGGAGACCGGTGACTCAACCGGCGCATCAAGTGCGGGTTGGGTTTCATCTTTAGGCAAGGCTGTTTCGCTCACGTATCCGTCCTTTGCGTTTCAGAGAGTGGGAACGGGATAGCTCCGTATCGCCACTAACAAAGCCGCGGCACTCGCGCCGCGACAATCCACAACTTTTTCTGCGCCAGCGGCCCGCGCCATCTCTAGGACTCGCGGGCTTGGCACGAACAACGGCAGCTGTGCCACTTGGGGCCAATCGGCTCCAGCCAGGGTTTGCAGGTGTAAAAAACCCTGCCCACTGCTGACCACCAGGCCGTTCAAGCGTTCCAACTGGATGCGTTGCATCAGTGCCCCGGCGTCGTAGGCCGGCAGGAAACGGCGATACAACTCCAGATAGTCGACACTAGCACCTTGTTCACGCAAACGCTCCGCCAGCAGCTCCCGACCGCCCTCGCCGCGCAGGATCAACACCTGGGCATCCGGGCGGGCGATAGCCTCGCGTAACGCGGGCAATTGAAGCAAAGCCTCGCTGTCGTCGCCAGTAGGCGGATACTGAACATTGAGGCCATGCTCGGCCAGCACCTGCGCGGTAGCCGCGCCGACACTGAACCACGTCAGCTGTGGCCATGCGCGATCCAGCTGCACCACGGCAAGGCGCGCCGCCGGCTTACTGACGACGATCACCGCACAGTAACGCCCCAGGTCATGGAAGACGGATTGCTGTTCAGGCGTGACGGGGAGCGGCTCAATATCCAGCAAAGGCAGGCTGCTGCTGAAAATGCCAGCTTCGGACAACGAGGCGGCCAGGGCCACCGACTCCTCGGCAGGCCGTGTCAGCAACACGCGCCATTCAGTCACTGCGGACCGGCCTCGCCGTAGACTTTCTGCAGGATGGCACCAGCGCCTTTGTCCAGCAGCTCCTCGGCTACCTGGATACCCAAGGCCGTGGCTTCACGCTGCGGGCCGCGCACCTCGGCGGTCAGGAGGGTGCCGCCGTCCGGATCGCCCACCAGGCCACGCAACCAAAGATTTTCACCTTCAAGCACGGCGTAGCAGGCGATCGGCACCTGGCAGCCACCGTTGAGGTGCTTGTTCAGGGCACGCTCGGCCGTGACGCGGACTTCGGTGTCATGGTGATCCAGGGGTTCGAGCAGGGCGTGGATTTCACTGTCGGCGGTGCGGCATTCGATACCCACGGCGCCCTGTCCGCCTGCAGGCAGGCTGTCCTCGACACTGATGGCCGAGGTGATGCGGTCTTCGAAGCCCAGGCGAATCAAGCCGGCCGCGGCGAGGATGATCGCGTCATATTCACCGGCGTCCAGCTTGGCCAGTCGGGTGTTGACGTTGCCGCGCAGGAAGCGGATCTGCAGGTCCGGGCGACGGGTCAGCAGCTGTGCCTGACGACGTAGGCTCGACGTGCCGACGATGCTACCCAGAGGCAACTCATCCAGGGACGCGTAGGTGTTGGATACAAAAGCATCACGCGGATCTTCGCGCTCGCAGATGCAAAACAGGCCCAGGCCTTCGGGGAAGTCCATGGGCACGTCTTTCATCGAATGCACGGCGATGTCGGCTTCGTTTTCCAGCAGCGCGGTTTCCAGTTCCTTGACGAACAAACCCTTGCCGCCGATCTTCGACAGTGGCGAGTCGAGCAGCTTGTCACCGCGACTGACCATGGGCACCAGGGACACCTTGAGACCAGGATGGGCCTGTTCCAGGCGTGCTTTGACGTATTCGGCCTGCCACAAGGCCAGGGCGCTTTTACGGGTGGCGATGCGGATTTCGCGAGAGGACATGGATCAATCCGTACTGAATAGATACGGCAGATAATAACAGCTCAGGCAAATACGCTTTGATTTGAATCAGCAAGTGCGGGGCCTCCCTGGCCTCGTCGCACCGGGATATGGAATGCAAGCCTCGCCACAGCCCTGGGGCTAAAGCTGCTGCATCATCTTGCGCACACCGGCGACGTGCCGTCGGCTGACGATCAACGCGTCACCGTTAAGGCCTTTCAGGAATAGCTGAAAGTGGCCCAGGGGCGTGCGTTGCAGGCGTTCGATTCGCTCGCGGGCCACCAGCGCATTGCGGTGGATACGCACGAAGCGGTCGCCGAATTCATCCTCAAGCGCCTTGAGCGGTTCATCGAGCAGCACTTCGCCGCCCTGATGGCGCAAGGTCACATACTTGTGATCGGCGATAAAATAGACCACCTCGCCCAAGGGGATCAGCTCGATACCTTTGCGGGTGCGTGCGCTGATATGGCTGCGCGGCCCGTTGCCACTCTGGGCTGCTGGCTGAGTCAGGGCGGCGAGTTGCACACGGGTTGGGCGTTCGGCTTTTTTCAGGGCCTTGAGCAATGCTTCGCCAGCCACCGGTTTGGTGAGGAAGCTGACACCGCTAGCTTCCAGCGTCTCCGCGGAAAACTCATCGCCTGCTGCGCAAAACACCACGGCGGGTGGCGACTCTCGCTCGCTCAGTCGGGCGGCAACTTGCAGGCCATCGAGGCCTGGCATACGGATATCGAGCAACACCACATCCGGCTTGAGGCTGTCGATCAGCGTCAAGGCCTCTTCGCCCGTGGTGGCGCTCGGTTCGAGTACTGCGTAACCCTCGAGATCACTGACCAAACGGCTCAGTCGCTCGCGGGCTTGGGGTTCGTCATCAACGATCAGGACATTCATATTGCGCTGGATTCCTGCGTGAGTCTCGCACAAGGATAGCGTAGACAGGTGCGGTGACTTGCGTCACAGCGATCCACGCTAAGACTAGCGCGAGCGGCAAAAAGTGCCCTGAGAGTGGCACCCATATTTACCCGGACCTGTTCAATAGCGCCCAAGACCTGCTGCCTTCGGGCATCGTCGTAGGGTTTGCTGATACACAATCCGAATACCCCCCTTTTTTAATGGATAGTCTGGGCTCTGACCGCATCACCCGACTTTGGTGCATTCACACACTATCAGTCCAACTGTAGACGCTCACTGAGACGACATTGCTCAATCGTCAAATATCGTTTCAATAAACCCCTGTACCCAGTCTCGTCCTGGACGCGTTCGGCGGCAAGGCACTTAGCCATCCTTTGCACAAATAAAAATGCCGACGACCCGCAGCACCGCGTCCACGGGCAACCCTGTTATTATCGCCGGCACACTTCCATGCCTCTTTATTAAGCAGATCACGAGCGAATCCATGAGCACCGACAAGACCAACCAGTCCTGGGGCGGCCGCTTCAGTGAACCCGTCGACGCCTTCGTCGCCCGCTTCACCGCCTCCGTCACCTTCGACCAGCGCCTGTACCGCCACGACATCATGGGCTCCATCGCCCACGCGACGATGCTGGCCAAGGTCGGCGTGCTGACCGACGCCGAGCGCGACAGCATCATCGACGGCCTGACCACCATCCGTGGCGAGATCGAGGCCGGCACCTTCGACTGGCGCGTCGACCTGGAAGACGTGCACATGAACATCGAGGCCCGCCTAACCGACCGCATCGGTGTGACCGGCAAGAAGCTGCACACCGGCCGTAGCCGTAATGACCAGGTGGCCACCGATATCCGCCTGTGGCTGCGTGATGAAATCGACCTGATCCTGTCCGAAATCACCCGCCTGCAAAAAGGCCTTCTGGAACAGGCCGAGCGTGAGTCGGACACCATCATGCCGGGCTTCACTCACCTGCAGACCGCACAGCCTGTGACCTTCGGCCACCACCTGCTGGCCTGGTTCGAAATGCTCAGCCGCGACTACGAGCGCCTGGTGGATTGCCGCAAGCGCGCCAACCGCATGCCATTGGGCAGCGCCGCGCTGGCCGGCACCACCTACCCGATCGACCGCGAATACACCGCGCAATTGCTGGGCTTCGACGCCGTAGGCGGCAACTCCCTGGATGGCGTGTCGGACCGTGACTTCGCTATCGAATTCTGTGCCGCCGCGAGCATCGCCATGATGCACCTGTCACGTTTCTCCGAAGAGCTGGTGCTGTGGACCAGCGCGCAATTCCAGTTCATCGACCTGCCGGACCGTTTCTGCACCGGCAGCTCGATCATGCCGCAAAAGAAAAACCCCGACGTCCCCGAACTGGTGCGTGGCAAGAGCGGCCGCGTGTTCGGCGCCTTGATGGGCCTGCTGACCTTGATGAAAGGCCAACCCCTGGCCTACAACAAGGACAACCAGGAAGACAAGGAACCGCTCTTCGACGCTGCCGACACCCTGCGCGACTCACTGCGCGCGTTTGCCGACATGATCCCGGCGATCAAGCCCAAGCACGCGATCATGCGTGAAGCGGCGCTGCGCGGATTCTCTACCGCGACTGATCTGGCGGACTACCTGGTACGCCGTGGCCTGCCGTTCCGCGACTGCCACGAAATCGTCGGCCACGCAGTTAAGTACGGCGTGGACACCGGCAAGGACTTGGCGGAAATGAGCCTGGAAGAACTGCGTCAGTTCAGTGACCAGATCGAGCAGGACGTGTTTGCCGTGCTGACCCTGGAAGGCTCGGTAAATGCCCGTAATCACATCGGCGGTACTGCACCGGCGCAGGTGAAAGCAGCTGTGTTGCGCGGCCAGGAATTGCTCGCCAGCCGCTAAAAGCATCGCAGGCAAGCCAGCTCCCACAGGAAATCGCATTCCAATGTGGGAGCCGGGCTTGCCCGCGATAGCGTCCTGCCAGACGCCAAAAATCTATTTCTTGGCCGCGATCATCGCCATAAACGCCGGCATTGCCGCCTCCCTGTCCGCCGCCACTTTCTGAGCGTTGGGCATGGCGTGCAACCTTTCCAGCAACGCCTTGGCCGCCGGCATTTCAGCCAGCAGATCCAGGCCAAACAGCTTCTCGCCCACCGCGCAGGCGAGGTTCACGCTGTACATGAAATACAGATCGGCAATGGTGAAACTCTCCCCCGCCACATAGGGTGCGAACTTGCCGTGCCTGCCCAACGACCCGAAACCCAACAGCAACTCGGCCTTGGACTTCTCCTTGATTGCCTCCGGTACCGGCATGCCAAAAAACGCCTCGGCAAAACACGCACGGGCAGGCAACTCGATGTACAGCTCGATTTCTCGGCACAGCGCCAGCACCTGTGCACGCTGGAACGGCTCGGCCGGGAGCAGTGCCGGCCCTTCCTGGGTGTGTTCGATGTATTCGAGGATCACGCTGGTCTCGTTGATATACCCCTGCTTCACGCCCAGCACCGGCACCTTGCCGCGCGGGCTGACGGCCAAAGCCTCCGGGGTTTGCCCGGCATAAAAGGGCACCTCTTCGAACGGCAGCCCTTTCTCCAGCAGCGCCAGCTTGACCATGTTGTAGTAGTTACTGACCGAGAATCCGTAGAGCTTGAGCATTGCAGGTGCCTCCAGGCCGGGAATGGGGTTGGCTGCAAGTGTTATAGATCCCGACGCCAGCCCTGACCAGAAGCATCACCGGCCTGAATGGAGTTAGACTGGCGCCCTTTCCTTGAGGAGCCTGCCATGAGCGAGCCGACCGATATCGACAACGACGAAGAAGAATTCGCCGAAACCACCCTGATCGAAGCGATCGAGAACCAGATCGAGAGCGAAAACCCACCGGCCGCCAAGGCCACGTTCAACAAGCTGACCTTGGTGGGCTACGAGCGTGAAGAGATCCTGCAACTGATGGCTCACGTGCTGGCTATCGAGATCGACGCGCTGCTGGAAGAGGACCGCGCCTTCAATACCGAATGGTATGAAACTGCACTGCGCGCGCTGCCGGAATTGCCGCCCGAAAAGCAATAAATCCAACACGCGGCAACACACTGGACAGTTCGGCAAAGTGCGTTCACCTTATGGCCTGCTAGCCTCTAATAAATTCTTAGAAAGTCTGGAGTCCTTATGTCGTATACCCCTGAGTTGGTTGCCGAACTGGAAATCCTTGTACTCTTCCCATTGGACAGCACCAAAGAAGGTCTGAAAGTCCACCAGACCGCCGCGCCGACTGCCATCGCCGCTGCCAAACGCCTTCACGCGAAAGGACTTATCGACCAGCCGGACGGGGGCTACCTGACCAGCCTTGGCCGGGACGCCGCAGAGCAGGCCCAGACCCTGCTGACTATCTTGACCACTGCCACTACCAAAGAAGCCGCCTGATACCGGATACCGCCCATGGAGTCCGCCCTTTGCGGATTCCAAGGGCGTTGCTGTGTAAGTGCAAAAATTCTGACGTCAAAAACCATTTGCCTCTAAAACTCCTACGCTACTGGCTGTAAACTCCTACACGGCCGCCCACGTCGGGCCCTGCGAGCCACCGAGTTCGACATGACCCGCACCCATGAAATCCGCCCCGACCTGGACGAAGGCATCGACCGCAAGGTGCTGGCCCAGTTGCGCGCGCGGTTCATGGCCCTCAATGAAGGCCGCATGGCCCGGGCCATCGAGGGGCTGACGCCGCGCCAGCAAAGCGTGCTGAACCTGTTGCCGCTGTTTTTCCACGTCAACCATCCGTTGCTGCCAGGTTATGTGTCGGGCAGTACGCCGGCAGGCTTGTCTAATTACGAACCGGACACCCAAGCCCTCACCGAAGCCCAGCGCCTGACCCGTTCGTTCTCCTACAAACCGCGCCACGGCAACCCGCCGCGACCGATCCATGGCCTGTTCCTGATGGGCAGCCTGGGCACCCTGGCCCAGGCTGACCAGAGCGATATGGATGTGTGGGTGTGTCACGCCGCGGACCTGAGCGAAACTGAGCTGGCCGAACTGCGCAAAAAGTGCCAGTTGCTGGAGGCCTGGGCCCTGACCATGGGCGCCGAGGCGCACTTCTTCCTGATCGAGCCGACACGCTTTGTGCTCGGAGAGCGCGACACGCAACTGAGCTCCGACGACTGCGGCACCACCCAGCATTACCTGTTGCTGGATGAGTTCTACCGCACCGCCATCTGGCTGGCCGGACGCACACCGATCTGGTGGCTGGTGCCAGTGTATGAAGAAACCCGTTATGCCGAGTTCACCCACACGCTGATTTCCAAGCGTTTTATCCGCGCCGACGAAACCCTCGACCTGGGTCACCTGGCGCGCATTCCCCCAGGCGAATTCATTGGTGCCGGGCTGTGGCAACTGTTCAAAGGCATCGAGTCACCCTACAAATCCGTGCTCAAGCTGCTGCTGACCGAGGTCTACGCCAGCGAACACCCGAACGTGCACTGCCTGAGCCTGCGCTTCAAGCGAGCGGTGTTCGCCAACCAGATGGATCTGGATGAGCTGGACCCGTACATCGTGGTGTATCGCCGCATCGAGGAATACCTCAAGGCCCGCAACGAGCCCGAGCGCCTGGAACTGGTGCGGCGCGCGCTGTACCTGAAGGTCAACCGCAAGCTCAGCGCGGGCCAGCGCACCACCAGTTGGCAACGCCTGCTGCTGGAGCGCCTGGCCCATGAATGGGGCTGGGACCAGCGCCAATTGGCGTTGCTCGACAGCCGCAGTCAATGGAAGGTGCGCCAAGTTGCCTCCGAGCGTCGGGCGCTGGTCAGCGAGCTCAATTACAGTTACCGCTTCCTGAACCAATTCGCCCGCACCGAACAAACGGTCAGCCTGATCAACAAGCGCGACCTCAATGTGCTGGGTAGGCGCCTGTACGCCGCCTTTGAACGCAAGGCCGGCAAGGTCGAGTTCATCAACCCCGGCATTGCCCCGGACTTGGCCGAAGACACCCTGACCCTGGTGCAATCGCCCAACCGCAAGGAGCCGGGCCAGCACCACTGGGGCCTTTACAACGGTAACCTCACGGCGCTGGAATGGGAGCATTTTGCGCCGATCAAGCGCAGCCGCGACCTGCTGGAAATGCTCACTTGGTGCCATCGCAACGGCGTGATCGACAGCAGCACCCGCCTGGCCTTGCACCCCGGCACCAGCGACATGACCGAATTCGAGCTGTTCAACCTGCTGGGCAGCCTGCAACAAACCATCGCCCTGCCCCTGGCCAGTGTGGATGAAGAGCGCCTGCTGCGCTCGGCCGTGCCGGAGGAAGTGTTGTTGCTGATCAACGTCGGCGTCGACCCGCTCAAGCATCACCGCGACCTGAATATCCTGATGACCACCGAGCGCACCGACTCCCTGAGCTATGCCGGTGTACGCGACAACCTGGTGCTGACCCTGGACCAGGTCACGCTCAACAGCTGGAACGAGGTGATGGTCAGCCGCTTTGACGGCCCGCACGCGCTGCTCGACTGCCTGCGCGACTACCTTAACCAGTTGCCGCCGGACCATCTGCCACGCCTGCGGGTACGCTGTTTCTGTCACAACCGTGCGCAATTCATTGCCCAGCGCGTGGAAGAAATCTTCGACACCGCGCAGAACCTGCTGCTCGGCCAGGGCAATCACCGCTATTTGCTTCAAGTGCAGCAGCACTATCACGTCATGGAGCTGATTCCGGGCCAGGCCACCCATGTATCCCTGCCGACCCAGGATGCGCTGATCGCCTACCTCAGCGAAGAATTAGCCAACTACAGCCCGTTGCACCTGGACGCCATGGCCCTGGAAGACCACGACCTGGCGTTGCTGCTGCCGATGGGGATGGCCGATTGCGTGCAGGTGTTCTACCGGGTTAACGAAGGCTTCGCCGAACTGTATGTGCTGGATGAATTCAACGCGCTCTGGCAACAGCGCCTGCCGTTTCACGATGAACAGAGCCTGTTGGCGCCGTTGCAGCGTTTCTTGCAGTCGATCATTTATCGCCGGGACGCGCTGTCGCCGCTGGACCCGCAAGAGCCGCTGGGCGCGGTACAGGTCTTGTATTACCAGCTATTGCCATCTGGCAACGGCCGCGCGCGCGGCATCGAACCTCGACCTGCGCCGCTGAACCCGGCGAACAAACCGTTTTACGACGTGCAGGCGATTATCGGCAAGGCCGCCCCAGGCCAGGTGGGCATTACCTTGTACTGCAATCAGCGAGAGTTTTCCGAACTGGAATTTGGCGACCAACTCTTTGCAGTGGTCGCCCAGGAAATCGTCGGGCAACGCCGGGAGATCGAGCGTTACCGCTGCTACATCACCGACCTGGACCTGTCCGGCCTGCTCGGCGATGTGCAAAGCCCGAGCAACCTGTACCTGCGTTACAAGGCCGAGCTGGAGCTGTCGCTCAACGTGGCGCTGAGTCAGATTTAGAGAGGGAAGGCGCCGCCATCCTTGGGCTGGCCTTCAACGCTGAGCAATTCCAGCTTGAGCGTCTTGCCACCCGGAGCCGGCCAATCGATGTGCTGCCCAACCTTCAGGCCGAGCAAAGCGCTGCCGACCGGCGCCAGGATCGAAATCTTGCCTTCGTCCGCATTGGCGTGTTTCGGGTAGACCAGGGTCAGGTGGTAGTCCTTGCCGCTGCCTTGCTCACGGCAATGCACGCTGGAGTTCATGGTCACGACACCCGCAGGCACTTCATCGTGACCAACCACGTCTTCGGCGCGGTCGAGTTCGGCTTGCAACGCTTCGACACCGGGAGATTCGTCGCCCAAGCGGTCGATCAGTTGCTCCAGACGCTGCACGTCAAGACGGGTGAGGATGATGGACGGTGCGGTGGTCATGATTCAGGCAGACTCCTTTTTCCTGCACAAAAAAGCAAAACCCCGCCAGGAAAAGGCGGGGTTCTCACGGGCCTCGATGAGTTGAGGCGTACCCGGACACTACCACAGCGTCACAAATAAACAAGACGGGCTCAGGCGTGGGCCCGGCGCTGCTCGGCCTCGGCGCAGATCACCCGGCGCCGCGCGTCGTCGGCAGAGCGCCATTCACGGATGTCTTCCACGTGGCGGAAGCAGCCGAGGCAGACTTTCTGCTCATCCAGGCGACACAAACTGATACAAGGTGATGGCACCGCGGGGCTGACATTACTGAACAGCGGCTTGGGCGGGCGGGCGGGTGCAGGCTGGGTCACCATCAGATCTCGTCGAAATCCAGGTCGACGCCGGTGTACTCGCTGACCAGGCGCACGAGCATTTCACTCAGCAGCTCTTCACTCTTGTCGCACTGCCATTTGCCGCTTTCTTCGTCGTAGTCGAAGTGCACGCCACCGGAGCGCGCCGCCAGCCACAGCTGACGCAGCGGCTCCTGGCGACTGAAGATCAGTTGCTGGCCGCTTTCGAACTTGACGGTCAGCACGCCGGCTGAGTTTTCCAGGTCCACGTCCAGGCCGCTGTCGTCGAAAATATCTTCCAGCGCCTGCTGGGTCGAATCCACCAGGTCGTGAAAACGGGCTTCGGTCAAACTCATTGTGGCAACCTCAAAAGTGTCTGGTTTTGCTCAAGCGCCGCACGATACGGGCGAGCCCCGCCGATTGCAAAGGATACCGATTTCAACACGATTGACGGTGTGAAAAATCCTCAAGCAGCGTAGTCCGCTTCCCGGCCGTGTCGGCAAACCCCCGCCGGACGGGTATTCCAGCGCATAGGCAAGCTGGCGGGTGGTCGGTATACTCGGGCGCAATTAATGCATATTCAAGGATTTCGCCATGAAGCGCCTGATCTCTTCCCTTGCTGCGCTCGTCGCGGTCGCTTGCCTCGTTAGTGCCTGTGGTCAAAAAGGCCCGCTGTACCTGCCCGATGACAGCAAAGATCCGAATGAACAGGCGCAATCGTCGCAAAAGCCTTCCAAAGCGCATAAGCACGACACCTACGAATAAGGGACTTCCATGGACGCTTTTAACTACCGGGACGGCGAGCTGTTCGCGGAAGGCGTGGCGTTGTCCGCGATTGCCCAGCGCTTTGGCACCCCAACCTATGTGTATTCCCGTGCGCATATCGAAGCCCAGTACCGCTCGTTCACCGATGCCCTCGACGGTGCGCCGCACCTGGTGTGCTACGCGGTCAAGGCCAACTCCAACCTCGGCGTACTGAATGTCCTGGCCCGCCTCGGCGCTGGTTTCGACATCGTGTCGCGTGGCGAGCTGGAACGTGTACTGGCCGCTGGCGGCAAGGCTGACAAGATCGTGTTCTCCGGCGTCGGCAAGACCCGCGATGACATGCGCCGCGCCCTGGAAGTCGGCGTGCATTGCTTCAACATCGAATCCACCGACGAGCTGGAACGCCTGCAGGTCGTGGCCGCCGAAATGGGCGTTCGCGCGCCGATCTCCCTGCGCGTCAACCCGGACGTCGATGCCGGCACCCACCCATACATTTCCACCGGTCTCAAAGAGAACAAGTTCGGCATCGCCATTGCCGACGCCGAGGACGTATACATCCGCGCCGCGCAACTGCCGAACCTGGAAGTGCTGGGTGTCGACTGCCATATCGGCTCGCAACTGACCACGCTGCCGCCGTTCCTGGATGCGCTCGACCGCCTGCTGGCGTTGATCGACCGTCTCGGTGAATGCGGCATCTACCTGCACCACATCGACCTCGGTGGTGGCGTGGGCGTGCGTTATCGCGACGAAGAGCCGCCGCTGATTGCCGACTATATCCAGGCTGTGCGCGAGCGCATCGAAGGCCGTGACCTGACGCTGATGTTCGAGCCTGGCCGCTATATCGTCGCCAATGCCGGCGTGCTGCTGACCCAGGTCGAGTACCTCAAGCACACCGAGCACAAGGATTTCGCCATCGTCGATGCGGCGATGAACGACCTGATCCGCCCGGCGCTGTACCAGGCCTGGATGAATGTCACCGCCGTGACGCCGCGCGCCAGCGAAGCCCGCGCCTACGACATCGTCGGCCCGATCTGCGAGACCGGCGACTTCTTGGCCAAGGACCGTCAGCTGGCCCTGGAAGAAGGCGATCTGCTGGCCGTGCATTCGGCCGGTGCCTACGGGTTTGTCATGAGTTCCAACTACAACACCCGCGGCCGTACCGCCGAGGTGTTGGTGGACGGTGATCAAGCGTTTGAAGTGCGTCGCCGCGAGACGGTAGCCGAGTTGTATGCTGGCGAAAGCCTGCTGCCGGAGTAAGCCATGCTGCTGCGTTTTACCAAGATGCACGGGCTGGGCAATGATTTCATGGTCCTCGACCTGGTCAGCCAGCACGCGCATATCCTGCCCAAGCACGCTAAACAGTGGGGCGACCGTCACACCGGCATTGGTTTCGACCAATTGCTGATCGTCGAAGCGCCGAGCAACCCGGAGGTGGATTTCCGTTACCGGATCTTCAACTCCGACGGTTCCGAAGTGGAACAGTGCGGCAACGGCGCACGCTGCTTCGCCCGCTTTGTGCTGGACAAGCGCCTGACCGCCAAGCGGCAGATCCGCGTCGAGACCAAGAGTGGCGTGATCGAGCTGGATATCCGCAGTGATGGCCAGATCAGTGTCAACATGGGCGCGCCACGCCTGGTGCCGGCGGACATCCCGTTCCAGGCTACCGAGCAAGCTGTCAGCTACGCGCTGGACGTTGATGGCAAGACCATCGATATCGCCGCCGTGTCCATGGGTAACCCTCATGCGGTGCTGCGGGTCAACGACATCAATAACGCCCCCGTGCATGAATTGGGGCCGAAAATCGAACACCACCCGCGCTTTCCGGCGCGGGTCAACGTGGGTTTCCTGCAGGTGATCGACCGTACCCGCGCGCAATTGCGTGTATGGGAACGCGGCGCCGGCGAAACCCAGGCCTGCGGTACCGGTGCATGCGCCGCTGCCGTGGCCGCGATCAGCCAGGGGTGGATGGATTCGCCGCTGCTGATCGACCTGCCCGGTGGACGCTTGTCCATCGAGTGGGCAGGCCCAGGCCACCCGGTGATGATGACCGGGCCGGCCTCGCGCGTATACGAAGGACAGGTCCGTCTATGAGTGAGCCAATCCAATGACCGATAAGCCTCAAGTACCCGCAGAAGCGTTCCCGAGCGAAAGTCTGGAGGCCGATGCCGTCGCGGCGTACCTTGAGGCTAATCCGGACTTCTTCGTCGAGCACGAAGAACTGCTGCCGGCGCTGCGCATCCCCCACCAACGTGGTGACACGGTGTCGCTGGTGGAGCGGCAGATGAAGATCCTGCGCGAGCGTAATATCGAGATGCGCCACAAGCTCTCGCACCTGATGGACGTCGCCCGCGACAACGACCGCCTGTTCGAGAAAACCCGCCGCCTGATCCTGACCCTGATGGACGCTACCAGCCTGGAAGAAACGGTGATCGCCGTGGAAGACAGCCTGCGCCAGGACTTCCAGGTGCCGTTCGTGAGCCTGATCCTGTTCAGCGACAACCCGATGCCGGTGGGACGCTGGGTCAGTGGCAGCGACGCACAAACCGCCATCGGCGGCCTGCTGTCCGAAGGCAAGACCATCAGCGGCACCTTGCGCGAACATGAGCTGGACTTCCTGTTTGGTGCCGAACAGCGCAAGCAGATCGGTTCCACGGCGGTAGTCGCGCTCAGCCATCAAGGCCTGCACGGCGTGCTGGCCATCGCCAGCCGTGATCCACAGCATTACAAAAGCTCAGTGGGCACGCTGTTCCTGACCTACATCGCCGAGGTACTGGGCCGCGTCCTGCCGCGCTTCACCACCGCCCTGCGCGCGGTGCGCTAGCCATGGAACGGCAACTGGACGCTTATTGCGCTCACCTGCGCAACGAGCGCCAGGTGTCGCCCCATACCCTGGAAGCCTACCGGCGGGACTTGAACAAGGTCCTGGCGTACTGCGAAAAACAACAGATCGGCAGCTGGAAGGCCCTGGATATCCAGAGCCTGCGCAGCCTGATCGCACGCCTGCACCAGGCAGGTCAATCCTCGCGCAGCCTGTCGCGACTGCTCTCGGCGGTACGCGGGCTCTATCACTATTTGAACCGCGAAGGCCTGTGCGATCACGACCCGGCCAACGGCCTGTCACCACCCAAGGGCGAACGGCGCCTGCCCAAGACCCTGGATACCGACCGCGCCCTGCAATTGCTGGATGGCGCCGTTGAAGATGACTTCCTGGCCCATCGCGACCAGGCCATCCTTGAGCTGTTCTATTCATCGGGCCTGCGCCTGTCGGAGCTGACTGGCTTGAATCTCGACCAGTTGGACTTGGCGGACGGCCTGGTGCAGGTACTCGGTAAAGGCAGCAAGACCCGCGTGTTGCCGGTGGGCCGCAAAGCCCGCGAAGCCTTGCTCCTGTGGTTACCGCTGCGCCTGCTGACCAATCCGGCGGATGATGCGGTGTTTGTCAGCCAGCAAGGCCGGCGCCTGGGGCCACGGGCGATTCAAGTGCGGGTCAAGGCCGCTGGCGAGCGCGAGCTGGGCCAGAACCTGCACCCACACATGCTGCGGCACTCTTTTGCCAGCCACCTGCTGGAATCATCCCAGGACCTGCGCGCGGTTCAAGAGCTGCTCGGCCACTCCGACATCAAGACCACACAGATCTACACCCATCTGGACTTCCAACACCTGGCAACGGTGTACGACAGCGCCCATCCACGGGCCAAACGAATCAAGGGCGGCGACTCATGAGTATCAAGCTGATCACCTTCGACCTGGACGACACACTCTGGGACAACGTACCCGTCATCATCAGTGCCGAAGCGTCGATGCGAGAATGGCTGGCGCTTAACGCCGCCAAGGTCGGCGATTTGCCGCTGGAGCACTTTGCCAGTCTTCGCCAACAGGTGCTGGAACGCCATCCCGAGCTGAAACACCGAATCAGCATCCTGCGCCACCGGGTGTTGATGCATGCGTTTGAAGAAGCCGGTTATCCACAGCCCGAGGCTACGCAAATGGCGGATGTGTGCTTCGAAGCGTTCATTCACGCGCGGCACCAACTCACCCCCTTCCCCGAAGCGGAGCCCATGCTCCGGGCGCTGCGCCGGCACTTCCTGCTGGGGGTGATCACCAACGGCAATGCCGACGTGCAGCGTGTTGGCCTGGCGGATTACTTTCATTTTGCCTTGCGCGCCGAAGATATCGGCATTGCCAAGCCGGATGCGCGGTTGTTTCAGGAGGCGTTGCAGCGTGGTGGGGTGGATGCCAATGCAACGGTGCACGTTGGCGATCACCCAGGGGATGACATTGCTGGGGCGCAGCAGGCAGGGCTTCGAGCGGTGTGGTTTAACCCGACGGGCAAAAAATGGGACGCCGATAAGCGCCCTGACGCAGAGATTCGCAACTTGAACGAGCTGGCGCCACTGCTCCAGAGCTGGAAATAATCAACCTGTAGGAGCTGGCTTGCCGGCGATGAGCCCCTTGAGTCCAGCACATATTTCAAGGACGCCATCGCCGGCAAGCCGGCTCCTACAGGTTACCTGCCCGCAGGCATGAAAAAGCCCGCAGCGACGGCGGGCTTTTCCTACAAGCGGGTGACTGACCTCAGATAGGTCGGCTGCCGTACTTGTTATCCGGTTTCTTCGGTGGATCCGCCACCACGTTGGCCTCGACTTCCTGCACTTTGCCGCCTTTAGCGAGGAACTCTTCCATCGCACGGGCCAGGGCATCACGCTCTTTGTTCTTGGCTTCAACGCTCGGCAATTCGTCTACCGACACCGCTGCCTTGGCTTTGCCTTTGGCAGCCGGGACAGGTGCATCATCGCCACCGTCGTCGTCAGCAACGTCTTCCGCCGCCGCTTCAAGACCTTCTTCGGTGTCGTCTTCGTCACCTACTTCGAGTTCGTCGTTTTCCAGATCATCGTCGCTCATGTTCTACCTCATGACTTGCGAAAAGCAGATTAGTTATAGCCCAGCTTCACCCTCTGTCGACGGCTGCCGGAAAAAAATCAACATCCACTGGATAACCAGTGGCTTATGCCCCGTCACCGTGCAAGGTGGCGAGGACTTTACGAGCACCGCCATGATCACGGTGCTCGCCCAGATAAACACCTTGCCAGGTCCCCATCGCCAAGCGGCCGGCCTTCACCGGCAAACTCAGCTGGCAGCCCAGGAGACTGGCCTTGAAGTGCGCCGGCAAGTCATCCGGACCTTCGTCGTTGTGTTCAAACCCTGCAAGGCCTTGGGGCACCAGCGAGTTGAAATAACGCTCGAAGTCACGGCGAACCGCCGGGTCGGCATTCTCGTTGACGGTCAACGAGGCCGAGGTGTGCTGCAGCCACAGATGCAACAAGCCCACGCGACAGGCCTTCAATTCAGGCAAGCCGGCCAGCAACTCATCGGTTACCAGGTGAAAGCCCCGGGGCTTGGCCCGCAGGGTAATCAGGGTCTGTTGCCACATACAGTTCTCCGCCCATCGGCGCGCATTCTAGCGCGCTCTGGGAAAAAACAAAGTGCCGAATACGCCCACATGCCTGTAAGACATTGGCACGCAGAAAAGTGCCGAGTGCATCCCATCACAAACACTGGATAAAAACCGGTACAGCTCGTTATGACTGACAAACAACAGACAAAAAAATGCCCGGCAAGCCGGGCATCTTTTTTTCACGCTATTACAAGTTGTAGCCGCGTTCGTTGTGTTGCGCCAGGTCGAGGCCGACGGCCTCTTCCTCTTCGGTCACCCGCAGGCCCATGACCATGTCCAGCACCTTGAGGATGATGTAGGTCACGATCGCCGTGTAGATCACAGTGAAGCCAACGCCTTTGCACTGGATCCAGACTTGCGCAGCGATGTCAGTCACCGTGCCGAAGCCGCCCAGCGCAGGGGCTGCGAACACACCGGTGAGGATCGCACCGACGATGCCGCCGATACCGTGCACGCCGAAGGCGTCCAGGGAGTCGTCGTAGCCCAGCTTGCGCTTGAGGCTGGTGGCGCAGAAGAAGCAGATCACACCGGCAACCAGGCCGATCACCAGGGCGCCCATCGGGCCCACGGTGCCTGCGGCTGGGGTGATTGCAACCAGACCAGCGACTACGCCCGAGGCAATGCCCAGTGCGCTTGGCTTACCATGGGTGATCCACTCGGCGAACATCCAGCCCAGTGCAGCAGCAGCGGTAGCGATCTGGGTGACCAGCATCGCCATGCCGGCAGTGCCGTTGGCCGCAGCTGCGGAGCCGGCGTTGAAGCCGAACCAGCCGATCCACAGCATCGCCGCGCCGATCAGGGTGTAACCCAGGTTGTGCGGAGCCATCGGGGTGGTCGGGAAGCCTTTGCGCTTGCCGAGCACGATGCACGCCACCAGGCCAGCCACACCGGCGTTGATATGCACCACGGTGCCGCCGGCGAAGTCCAGCACGCCCCAGTCCCACATCAGGCCACCGTTGCCGCTCCACACCATGTGCGCGATCGGCGCGTAGACCAGGGTGAACCAGATCGCCATGAAGATCAGCATCGCAGAGAACTTCATACGCTCGGCGAAGGCACCGACGATCAGCGCCGGGGTGATGATGGCGAAGGTCATCTGGAAGGTAATGAACACCGCTTCCGGGAACAATGCCGCAGGGCCAGTGATGCTGGCTGGGGTCACGCCCGCCAGGAACGCCTTGCCCATGCCGCCGAAGAAGGAGTTGAAATTGACGACGCCCTGTTCCATACCGGTGGTATCGAACGCGATGCTGTAGCCGTAGACGACCCACAGGATGCTGATCAGGCCGGTGATCGCGAAGCACTGCATCATCACCGACAGAATATTCTTGGAGCGGACCATGCCGCCGTAGAACAGCGCCAGGCCAGGGATGGTCATGAACAGCACCAAAGCGGTGGCGGTCAGCATCCAGGCGGTGTCGCCGGAATTGAGGACTGGAGCAGCCACTTCGTCTGCCGCCATGGCCAGGCTTGGCATTACGATGGACAACAGGGCTCCGAGCCCTGCGAATTTACGCAGAGTCATATTGTTTTCTCCTGGGGCGTTGGGGTTTGGCGGCTTAGATTGCGTCGGTATCGGTTTCGCCGGTACGGATGCGAATAGCCTGTTCCAGATTGACCACGAAGATCTTGCCGTCACCAATCTTGCCGGTGTTGGCGGCCTTGGTTATCGCCTCGATAACCCGATCAAGATCCTTGTCGTCAATGGCGACATCAATCTTCACCTTCGGCAGGAAATCGACCACGTATTCCGCGCCGCGATACAGCTCGGTATGACCCTTCTGCCGACCGAAGCCTTTGACCTCAGTAACGGTAATGCCCTGCACGCCGATCTCGGACAACGACTCGCGCACATCGTCCAACTTGAACGGCTTGATGATGGCAGTGACTAGCTTCATGAAAACTCTCTCCCGAATTGGTGGACTTGCCCCAGGAAAACAAACCCGTCTCAAGTCTAAGCGCAGTGCCTGGCTTTGTAACGCGTCGTCGCCTCGGCATTTGCCTTTGCGACGCCAGCGAACCACTGGTGACGAAACCTGTACCCCTGATCCGTCGGCGCACTGCATTCGTCACAGCGACTGCATCAGTGCATGGGTCATGATCGTCTAAGCAGAAACCTTGCCAGCTCCGTAAAAATCACTGAAATCAGTCCTTTGCCCACTTATGCCCACCTGCGGGCCTCTTCGGCGGTTGCAATGCGCACAAAAACAGTGCGCCGCCGCCCGACCCTCTGCGCGAAAAGCGTGCGCCCGCCGTCGTGAAAAAGACTATAGACGCTGCGTGATACACTGCTGGCCAACAGTTTTCCGGAATATTTCCCATGCTCGCGCCCAAAGACCTCCTCGACGCCCTGAGCGGCCACGCCTCTCGCCTGTTCAGCGGTGACACGCCGTTGCCCCGCAATGAAATCGAAAGCCAATTCAAGGCATTGCTGCAAAGCGGTTTCAGCAAGCTCGACTTGGTGAGCCGGGAAGAGTTTGATAGCCAAATGGTAGTGCTGGCCCGAACGCGTGCGCGGTTGGAAAGCCTGGAGGCTAAAGTGGCCGAGCTGGAAGCGCGGTTGACGCCAGCCGGCGAATAACCGGCATCAATCGGTCCATGTGGGGCTTGCCGGCCCTCGACCGGCGCCTGCTGAAAATACAATTCAGCTTTTTTCTGGTGGTACTCGGTGGCCGCTGCAACCAACTCGCCGTGGCGTGGTGGGCCTTGCAGGAAACCGGTTCCGCCCTCGCCTTCGCCAACATGATCGCCTGCTCCATCGCGGCAGAGGTGCTGGCCCGCCCGCTGCTGGGATGGCTGGGCGACAAGTACAACAAGATCCTGATCCTCAGGCTGGCCTCCCTGACCAGCGTGCTGAGCGCGCTGTGGATGGTTTTTCTGTCTGCAACGCAGCTGTTCAACCCCTGGAGCGTCGGCGCCTTGATGCTGGTCAGCAGTGCCGTCGCCGGTGTGCGTGACCCGTTGCAGTCATCGATCATTCCCTTGTTTGCGCGTGACGATGAGGTCTCACTGGCCATGCGCACCAAAAGCATGCTCTCGTCCATTTCCAACCTGCTTGGGCCAGTCATGGCCAGCGCGTTGATTTTCAGCTTCGGCACCACGCTGGCGTTTACCGTCGACTTCTTTGCGATGCTTGGCGCGGCAGTGCTGATTACCTCGATCCCACTCCGCCTCGGCGCCAGCGCCCCCGATGAACAAAGCCCGGCTGCCAGCGGCTGGCGCATGATTTACTCGGGGTTCAAGGCGGTCTATCAGGTGAAGGTCGAGTTCTACTTGGCCCTTGTGGCGATGCTCGTCAACTTTGCCCTGTTTCCGTTTTTTACCATCCTGCTGCCGCTCTACGTGAAAACGGTTATCCACTTCCCGATCACTTACCTCGGCCTGCTGGATGCGTGCTTCGGCCTGGGCATCCTGGCGGGCAGCTACAAGATCACCGGTTGGTTGACCTATCGGGTGTCCCGCGACCTGTGTGTCGCCGCAGGCTTTGCGCTGTTGGGCGGCAATATGTGGCTGGCCGGCACGCTCTCATCGATAGTCGTCGTGCCCCTGGCGTTTTTCTGCGGTGGGGTGGGCCTGATGCTGATCAACATTCCGACCTCTGCCGTGAGGCTGCTGGCGACCCCCAAGCAACATCGCAACCGGATGTTCGCCACCGTGTCCTTCCTGTCCGCGGCAGCCAGCCCGTTGGGCAGTTTCGCCATGAATGGCTTGATCGCTTACCTCGGCGTCGCCCTGACCATCGCGTCGCTGGGGGCGATGGTGCTGGGGTTGTCACTGCTGGTGTTCCTGATTCCCGATTTCCGCACCTTTATGCGCACCCCAGACACTCAACTCAACAGCGCTTACCTGGATAAGTATCCCGGCGCCTTTGCACGTTGATACGTCCTGTAAAAGTCTGATTCGTTGTACTTCCGTTCCCTCGACTACCTTTGAGAAACCGCAGGAAGCGGTCTCCATTGTTCAAGGAACGAGCATGTCCCTCGCCATCGTCCACAGCCGCGCCCAGATTGGCGTGGAAGCCCCCGCCGTCACCGTCGAAGTGCATATGGCCAATGGTTTGCCATCCCTGACGCTGGTGGGCTTGCCGGAAACGGCGGTCAAGGAAAGCAAGGACCGGGTGCGCAGCGCCATTCTCAATTCTGCGCTGCAATACCCTGCCCGCCGCATCACGCTGAACCTGGCGCCCGCCGACCTGCCCAAGGACGGCGGGCGTTTTGACCTGGCGATTGCCCTGGGAATCCTGGCGGCCAGCGCGCAGGTGCCGGCGTTGACGCTCGACGACGTGGAATGCCTGGGAGAACTGGCACTGTCCGGTGAAGTGCGGGCAGTGAAAGGCGTGCTGCCGGCGGCCTTGGCGGCACGCAAGGCCGGACGCACCGTGATAGTGCCGCGAGCGAATGCCGAGGAAGCTTGCCTGGCGTCGGGGTTGAAAGTGATCGCCGTGGATCATTTGCTGCAGGTGGTGGCGCACCTGAACGGACATCAGCCTATCGAGCCCTACAAATCCGACGGTTTGCTGTACCTGAACAAGCCTTACCCGGACTTGAGCGAAGTACAGGGCCAGCTCGCTGCCAAGCGCGCACTGCTGATTGCCGCGGCGGGGGCGCATAACCTGCTGTTCAGCGGCCCGCCCGGCACCGGCAAGACATTGCTCGCCAGCCGGCTGCCGGGTTTGTTGCCACCGTTGAGTGAGCAGGAAGCGTTGGAAGTGGCGGCGATTCAGTCGGTTGTCAGCCTGGCGCCCTTGAGCCACTGGCCCCACAGGCCGTTTCGCCAGCCGCACCATTCAGCGTCGGGCCCGGCGTTGGTAGGGGGCGGGTCAAAGCCGCAACCGGGAGAAATCACCCTGGCCCATCACGGCGTGCTGTTTCTGGACGAGCTGCCAGAGTTCGACCGCAAAGTGTTGGAGGTGCTGCGCGAGCCACTGGAATCAGGGCATATCGTAATTTCCCGTGCCCGCGACCGCGTGAGCTTCCCTGCCCGCTTCCAACTGGTCGCCGCCATGAACCCCTGCCCGTGCGGGTACATGGGCGAACCCAGCGGACGCTGCCGCTGCACGCCGGAGCAGATCCAGCGCTATCGCAACAAGCTCTCTGGGCCACTGCTGGACCGCATCGACTTGCACCTCACTGTGGCGCGAGAAACCACCGCGTTGAATCCTACCCGGCAGGCGGGCGATAACACGGCCGAGGCCTCGGCACGGGTCGCCCACGCCCGCGATCGCCAACAGCAACGCCAAGGCTGTGCGAATGCTTTCCTTGATCTGCCGGGGCTACGCAAGCACTGCAAGCTGGCGAAGGTCGACGAATGCTGGCTGGAAAACGCCTGTGAACGGCTGACGCTTTCCCTGCGCGCAGCCCATCGGCTGCTCAAAGTGGCGCGTACCTTAGCCGACCTTGAGCACGCTGATAGCATCACCCGGGCGCATCTGGCGGAAGCGTTGCAGTATCGGCCCGCGGCTGTTGGCTAGGGTGACTCTGGGAAGTCGAGCAGCGACCGCGCCACTTCCATCACTTCATCCAAGGCCGCCTCGGCCGATTCCGTGGAGGGTTTGAGCATCAAGTCGTCGGCGTAGCCCATCGCCACGGCAAAGATCTGGCGGGCGGCGCGTTGTGGCGAGTCACAACGCAGGACATTGGCAGCGACACCTCGCTCGATCACTTCGGCGAGCATACCTTGCCATTGAGCATTGATTACCAGGTAAGCCTGGGCCATTTGCGGGTCTTGCATCGCTTCGTCCCAGGCATCCAGCCACAGCGCCCAGCCTGCATCCGCGGTGCTCGGAAGGCAGTCACGCAGAAAACCCACGAAGGCTTCCAGAGGTGGTGCTTCTGCCAGAGGCGCCCGCACTTCGTCCAACTGTTCGTTGGCAAACCGCACAAAGGCTTCGCGGCGCAGCTCCTTCCAATCACTGAAGTAGTGATAAACGTGGCTACGGGACAACCCGGCATGTTCGGCCAGGTCGCGGGTGGACACATCGGCAAACCCCTTGCTGCGAAACAGCTCCAGGGCGGCGGCGATGATCTGGTCTTTGCGGTCGATACGCGACATGGCAATTCCTTTCGGCACCGGCAGATAGGCGGCGCTTGCTTTTTGAGCGATCGCTCAAGGATACTTGAGCAGTCGCTCAATAATAGCGTCTATCATCCCCTTGGTGCACCCATGACATCCGTCACTCCTCAAATCCTGATCGAAGAAAGCAAGAAAATCGGCCAGCAATCCGCCGGCCAGACCCTCAAGGCGATCGCCAAAGCCTATCCCGGCAAGCTGTTCGGCACGCTGTCATTGGTTGCACTGGAAAATGCCCTGCTGCTGGCATACCCGTTGTTTGCCGGGTTTGCGGTGGATGCAATCATCCGTGGCGATGCCAGCAACGCTCTGTTCTATGCCGCCGTGGTCCTGGCGTTCTGGGTCGTCGGTGCGGCACGCCGGGCGCTGGACACCCGAACCTTCACCCGGATCTACGCCGACCTGGCGGTGCCGGTGATCCTGAACCAGCGCCTGCAGAACCACAGCACCTCCAAGTCAGCGGCACGGGTGGTGCTCGCACGGGAATTCGTCGACTTCTTTGAGAAACACGTGCCGATCATCGCCACGGCGCTGGTATCGATTATTGGCGCGGCGGTGATGCTGATCGTGATCGAGCCCTGGGTCGGCCTTGCGTGCTTGGGCGCACTGGTGCTGTGCATCACGCTGTTGCCGCGCTTTGCCCAACGTAACCAAGAGCTGCATGAGCGCCTGAACAACCGCTTGGAAAAGGAAATCGACCTGGTGGAAAAAGTCGGTGCGCCGACCTTGCGCCGCCACTACCAGGTGCTGTCGCGCCTGCGGATCTGGCTGTCAGACCGCGAGGCCGCTGCGTACCTGTTTCTCGGTACGCTGGCCGCCTTGCTCTTTGTGGTCGCCATCAGCCAACTGGCCTTGTCCCCCGCCGTCAAGGCCGGCCACGTGTACGCGGTCATGACTTACCTGTGGACCTTCGTCACCAGCATGGACGAAGCCCCAGGCATGGTCGACCAACTGGCGCGCCTCAAGGACATCGGCAAGCGCGTGGACCCAGGGCTGGGCGACCGCTAGGTCTCAACGAAACCGATCCACCTCATGCCGCAAGCCTGCCGCCAGGGTCTCCAGTTCCTTGGCGGTGATCGCCAGGTTCGACACCACTTCGCGCTGCTCGCTGTTGGCCAGCGCGATGCTCTGCAGGTTGCTGCTGAGCAAGGTTGCGGTGCTGCTCTGCTCTTGGGTGGCGGTGGTGATCGCCGCGAACTGCTGACCGGCCGAGCGGCTTTGCTCGTCGATGCGCGCCAGGGCCGACGCCACGTCGGCGTTACGCGAAAGGCCTTCCTGCATCAACATATTGCCGCGCTCCATGGTGCTGATGGCGTTGCCGGTTTCCTGCTGGATGCTCTGGATCATCCCGGAGATCTCGTCGGTGGCCTCGCGGGTACGCGACGCCAGGTTGCGTACCTCATCGGCGACCACGGCAAAGCCTCGGCCTTGCTCACCCGCGCGTGCGGCTTCGATGGCGGCGTTGAGTGCCAGCAGGTTGGTTTGTTCAGCAATCGAGGTGATCACACCGACGATCCCGCCGATTTCCTGGGAGCGCTGGCCGAGAGTGTTGATCACCGTGGCAGTGCTGTTCAGGGCGGTGGCGATGTGTTCCAGGGACGACGAAGCCTCTTGCATCGAGTTGCGCCCGATACGGGTTTGCTGGGCGTTTTCCTGGGCCAGCCGTTCGGTGCTGCCCATATTGTCGGCGATGTTCAGCGAGGTGGCGCTGAACTCTTCTACCGCGCCGGCCATGCTGGTGATCTCGCCGGACTGCTGCTCCATGCCTTCATACGCACCACCGGACAACCCGGACAACGCCTGGGCGCGGCTGTTGACCTCTTCGGCCGCCTTGCGGATATGCGAGACCATGGTCGACAGCGCTTCACCCATCTGGTTGAAGCTGCGCGCCAGTTGGCCGATTTCGTCATGGCTGGACACATTCAGGCGTGCGCTCAAGTCACCCGCACCCAAGGCTTCGGCCTGGCGCACCAGGTCGCCCAACGGCGCTAATTTGCTACGCAGCAGCCAAACCGTTGCGCCGACCGCCAGCAACATGGCCAGGACGCTACCGATCACCAGGCGGATGCCGACGTCCCACGTCACCGAGCGAATCTCAGCCTTGGGCATGCTCGCGACGACTGCCCATGGCCCGCCTTCGAAGGGCACCGAGACGCTGTAGAAATCTTCGTTCTTGTCCGCCCAGAAGCGGCCCGAACCCGGCGCCTTGGCCAGGTCCAGCATCACCGGGATCGCTTGGTCCAGCGCCTGCACACCAGCCGGCGGCACCAGCCAGCGCTTCTGCTCGTCCAGCAACGCCAGGGAGCCGGTCTGGCCGATACGGAAGCGCTTGAGGTTCTCGAACTGGGCATTCTGCGCATCGGTGTAGTCAAACCCGATGAACAACACGGCGATGACCTGGCCGCTGCTGTCACGCACCGGGCTGTACTGGGTCATGTAGGAGCGGTCGAACAACACCGCACGGCCGATGTAGGTCTGGCCGCCGAGCACGCGCTGATAGGCTGGCCCCTGACGATCCAGCACCGTACCGATGGCACGGTTGCCGTCCTGCTTGGTCAAGGAGGTGCTGATACGGATGAAGTCTTCGCCGCTGCGCACAAACACCGTGGCCACGCCGCCGGACATCTGCTTGAACTCATCCACTTCATCGAAGTTGTTGTTCAGCACTTCACTGCCCAGGTACAGGCTAGGGGTTTGTACCCCAGCCACAGTCACCGGCTGGTCTGCATGCACACTCAAGCCCGCGCCGAAGCGCTTTTCAAACAGCCCGCTCAAACGCTGGGTACTTTCGCGCAAGGTGCTGTGGAAGGTATTGAGTTGGTCGGCGAGCAAGCGCGCCTCACTGGCCAGGTGTTCCTCGCGGGTCGCGAGGTTGGCGGAGTCGAGAGAACGCAAGGCAAACACCGTACTGCCGCTGATGACGACAGCCAGAATCACCGCTAACGCGAGGCCTAACTGGGAGGCAATCCGAGCACGAGGTTGAGACATGACAGCTCCTGGCCGAGGCCAGGATCATCCTGATCTCATAGCGCTGCTCGGCAAATTATCTAGTGGGTAGCGTTGGTGCACGATGGTTCCAACACACCTACTTCGGCGGGCCGAGGCAATACTTGAGCGAATCACAGGGGTATCGCGCAAACGATTGCAAGAATGGTCTGCGAGCACTCAATCGAGGCGTTCGACTGGCGGCAGTTCCATCGCCTTGACCTCGGCCTGCAGAAACTCCGCCAAACGCCTCAATCGCTCGCCGCCGGGGCGGGTTTTCGGCCACACCAGGTAATAATTTTCGCCACTGGCGACCGCCGTCGGCCAGGGCAGGCTCAGCCGCCCCTGGGCCACATCTTCGGCCACCATCAGCAAGTCTCCCATGGAGACGCCGTAACCTCGCGCGGCGGCGATCATGCCCAGTTCGAGGGTGTCGAACACCTGTCCGCCCTTGAGCGACACCTGGGATGACAAGCCCATGCGCTCCAGCCAGTTGCGCCAATCGCGACGGTCAGGCGTGGGGTGCAGCAGTTCGGCGGTGGCCAGGCGCGCCGCATCCCAGGGCCCATCCTCCAGCAGATTTGGCGCACCTACGGGGATCAGCAATTCCGGAAATAGATAACTGGCCTCCCAATCCGCCGGAAAATGCCCGTAGCTCAGCAGCACCGCACAGTCGAACGGCTCCTGGTTGAAATCCACCTCGTCCACACTCATCCAGGCGCTGGTCAGTTGCACTTCGTTGCCTGGCTGCAATGCCCGGAAACGGCTGAGCCGCGCCAACAGCCAACGCATGGTCAGGGTGGACGGCGCCTTCATGCGCAGGATGTCGTCTTCGGCATTCAAGGTATGGCAGGCCCGCTCCAGCGCGGCGAAACCTTCGCGCACGCCGGGCAATAGCAGGCGCGCCGCTTCGGTGAGCTGCAAGGTGCGGCCACTGCGCTGGAACAGGCGGCAGGCGAAGTGCTCTTCCAACGTGCGGATATGTCGGCTCACCGCACTTTGCGTGATCGACAACTCCTCCGCCGCGCGGGTGAAGGAGTTGTGCCGGGAAGCGGCCTCAAAAGCCCGCAAAGCGTAAAGAGGAGGAAGACGACGGGACATAGGGAAGGCTCCGACAGCGCAATGCGCAAACCCTACCAGAATCGAACAGGTATGAGTTTTAATCATGTGAACGATCGCATTTATCCCTTTGTGCAATGAGCTGAGAGCGCCGAGAATCAGCCCTTCCCCAATCCTCCGATTTCTCGAGTGTGATGATCATGCAACATCCGGCACGTACCGAACTCTGGGCCATTCTGCGGTTGTCAGGGCCGTTGATTGCCTCACAGTTGGCGCACATGCTGATGGTGCTGACCGACACCCTGATGATGGCGCGCCTGAGCCCCGAAGCCCTGGCCGGTGGAGGCCTGGGCGCAGCGAGCTATTCGTTCGTGTCGATTTTCTGCATCGGCGTGATTGCCGCCGTGGGCACGCTTGTCGCTATCCGTCACGGCGCCGGTGATATCGAAGGGGCTACCCGCCTTACCCAGGCCGGACTGTGGCTCGCCTGGCTGATGGCCTTGGCGGCTGGCTTGCTGCTGTGGAACCTCAAGCCGCTGCTGCTGATATTCGGCCAGACGGAAACCAACGTGCAGTCGGCCGGGCAATTCCTGACGATCCTGCCGTTCGCGCTGCCCGGCTACTTGAGCTTCATGGCCTTGCGCGGCTTTACCAGCGCCATCGGCAAAGCCACTCCGGTGATGATCATCAGCCTCGGCGGCACAGTACTGAATTATCTGCTCAACCACGCACTGATCGAGGGCATGTTCGGACTGCCCAAACTCGGCCTGATGGGCATCGGCTTGGTCACCGCCATCGTCGCGAACGGCATGGCACTGGCGCTGATGTGGTACATCCGCAGCAACCGCGCCTATGCCGCCTACCCACTGGCCCCCGGCCTGATGCGCCTCAATACCCAGTACCTGCGCGAGTTGTGGCGCCTGGGCCTGCCGATTGGCGGCACCTATGCGGTGGAGGTCGGGTTGTTTGCCTTTGCGGCGCTGTGCATGGGCACCATGGGTAGCACGCAGTTGGCGGCGCACCAGATCGCGCTGCAGATTGTGTCGGTGGCGTTTATGGTGCCGGCGGGGATGTCTTACGCGGTGACCATGCGCATCGGCCAGCATTACGGCGCCGGGCAGTTGCTGCAGGCACGCCTGGCCGGGCGTGTCGGCATAGGATTTGGCGCAGCAGTGATGTTGGGATTTGCCGCCATGCTGTGGCTTTATTCCGACCCGTTGATCGGCCTGCTCATCGACCATAACGACCCGGCGTTCCACGACGTGATCGTCCTGGCCGTCAGCCTGCTGGCCGTGGCGGCGTGGTTCGAACTGTTCGACGGCGTGCAAACCATCGCCATGGGCTGCATTCGCGGACTCAAGGACGCCAAGACCACCTTCCTGATCGGAGCGGGCTGCTATTGGCTGATTGGGGCACCGTCGGCCTGGCTGATGGCCTTCACCCTGGGCTGGGGGCCGACCGGCGTATGGTGGGGCTTGGCCCTGGGCCTGGCGTGCGCGGCAGTCAGCCTGACCTGGGCGTTTGAAGCGAAGATGAAGCGCATGATTCGGCAGGAGCCGGAACCTCACCAGGCACTCCACACCGCGCATTAACCTGTAGGAGCCGGCTTGCCGGCGATGGCGGCGTGTCAGTCAGAACATCTGATACTGATACACCGCTATCGCCGGCAAGCCGGCTCCTACAGTTGACTGGGTTCGCAACCCGTTCATCCCAGCAAGGCCTGCTGGCTTTTCCCGAACGTCAGGTACTCCACCAACTCCGGTAGCGGCAGCGGCTTGCTGATCAGGTAACCCTGGGCCTGGTCACAACCAAACAGCCTCAACAACGCCAACTGCTCCGGCGTTTCCACACCTTCGGCAACCACTTCCAGATTGAGGTTGTGCGCCAGATTGATCATCGCGTGCACCAACTTGCGGTTCTCTTCACGCTCTTCCATGCCACCGACAAAGCTCTTGTCGATCTTCAACAGAGCAATCGGCAGGCTGTTGAGGTGCACGAACGATGAGAAGCCGGTGCCAAAGTCATCCAGGGAAAACCGCACGCCGAGGCGGCCGAGGGCGTCCATGGTCTGCTTGACCAGATCGCTGCGGCGCATCACGGCGGTTTCGGTGAGTTCAAACTCCAGCCACTGCGCCTCCACGCCCCGCTCGGCAATCAGCCGACTGAGGGTGGAGAGCAACTGGCTGTCCTGGAACTGGCGGAACGACAGGTTGACCGCCATGTGCAGCGGCGGCAGGCCACGTTCGCGCAGGTCCTGCATATCGCGCAGGGCGCGGGAGATGACCCAGTAGCCCAACGGCACGATCAGGCCGCTTTGCTCAGCCAGGGGCACGAACTCACTCGGCGGCAACAGGCCGCGCTCGCCATGCCGCCAGCGCACCAGGGCTTCAAGGCCGACGATATGCCCGTCGTCCAGGTCCAGGCGCGGTTGGTAATGCAGCTCCAGTTCGTCACGCCGCAAGGCGCGGCGCAATTCACTTTCCAGGTCGGCCAGGCTGCGCGCGTTGCGGTTGATGCGTTCGTTGAAAATATGAAAGGTGCAGCCCTGGGTGCTCTTGGCCTGTTGCATGGCGATATGCGCGTGCCACATCAGCGGGTCGGCACCGGCACGGGCGCGGGCATGGGCCACGCCCAGGCTGCAGCCGATCAGCAGGCTTTCGCCATCCACCCAATAGGGTTCGGCCATGACTTCGGTGATGCGCTCGGCCATCCACTCGGCACGCTGGGGCGCGCGGCGGGTGTCGATCAATAGGGCGAATTCGTCGCTACCCAGGCGCGCCAGTTGGTCCCCGACCTCAAGCTGGCTTTTGAGCCGCGAAACCACTTGCAGGATCAACCGGTCGCCGGCCTGGTGGCCGAGGGCATCGTTCGCGTGGCGAAAATTGTCGAGGTCCAGGTGACCAAGGGCCAGGCCACGGCCTTCGTTCTCGGCCAACCGCGCGGCGAGCAAGGTCTGAAAACCCTGGCGGTTGGCGATGCCGGTCAGCGGGTCCTGTTCGGCCAGGCGTTGCAGGGTGTTTTCCAGCACACCGCGCTCGCGGACGTGGCGCAGGCAGCGGCGCACTGTATCGGCGTCCAATACATCCCGTACCAGCCAATCGCTGACGCCAAGCGGCGCAAGCAACGGTTCCTGCTCCAACAGCAATACGCACGGCAGGCTGCAGCGCCCAGGGCCGGGTTGCAGGCTGGGCGTGGTCAACAGCACGGCGCTGTGGTCGTCATCGAACAGACGGCTCACGGACTCCCAATTTGGTGCGCTGATCAGCACAGCCCCATCGCCCATCGGCGCCAGGCACTCGCGCAACAACGCTGCCCACGCCGGCTCATCGGCCAGCAGCAGCAAACGCAAGGGTTCGACAGGCGTAGACAAGCTAGCTCCCTAGACTCTGCAAAATTTCGTGGCGGCGGGCATTATGACGCGCGGCCGGATAATCACCAATGATAGGGGTTATCAAACACGCGAACTGTAAACATTAGTCGCAAACAACCCCGACATCCTGCGGCAAAGTATCAAAACCGGCAAATTTAGATCGAGCGGTACGTCACACTGTCGTTCTGACAGAGCAGAATCCTGCGAGCCTGTTAAAATGCCCGCCCTTTTGAACAACGACTCCTAAAATTCCGTATGTCCCGACTCAATCCCCGGCAGCAAGAAGCCGTGAACTACGTCGGCGGCCCTCTATTGGTGCTCGCCGGTGCAGGCTCCGGCAAGACCAGCGTGATCACCCGCAAGATCGCGCACTTGATCCAGCAGTGCGGCATCCGCGCCCAGTACATCGTCGCCATGACCTTTACCAACAAGGCGGCGCGGGAAATGAAAGAGCGCGTCGGCACCCTACTCAAGGGTGGCGAAGGCCGTGGCCTCACTGTGTGCACCTTCCACAACCTGGGGCTGAACATCATCCGCAAGGAGCATGTGCGGTTGGGCTACAAGCCGGGCTTCTCGATCTTTGACGAGACCGACGTGAAGTCGCTGATGACCGACATCATGCAAAAAGAGTACGCAGGCGACGACGGCGTGGACGAGATCAAGAACATGATCGGCGCCTGGAAAAACGACCTGATCCTGCCCGCCCAGGCGCTGGAAAACGCACGCAACCCCAAGGAACAGACCGCCGCCATCGTCTACACCCACTACCAGCGCACGCTCAAGGCGTTCAACGCGGTGGACTTCGACGACCTGATCCTGCTGCCGGTGAAGCTGTTCGAAGAACACGCCGACATCCTCGAAAAATGGCAGAACAAGGTGCGCTACCTGCTGGTGGACGAATACCAGGACACCAACGCCAGCCAATACCTGCTGGTGAAAATGCTGATCGGCAAGCGCAACCAATTCACCGTGGTCGGCGACGATGACCAGTCGATCTACGCCTGGCGCGGCGCCCGCCCGGAAAACCTGATGCTGCTCAAGGACGATTACCCGTCGCTGAAAGTGGTGATGCTGGAGCAGAACTACCGCTCCACCAGCCGCATCCTGCGCTGCGCCAACGTGTTGATCTCGAACAACCCCCACGAGTTTGAAAAACAACTGTGGAGTGAGATGGGCCACGGCGACGAGATCCGCGTGATCCGCTGCCGCAACGAAGACGCCGAAGCCGAGCGCGTGGCCGTGGAAATCCTCAGCCTGCACTTGCGCACCGACCGGCCCTACAGCGATTTCGCGATCCTGTACCGCGGCAACTACCAGGCCAAGCTGATCGAGCTGAAATTACAGCATCACCAGGTGCCGTATCGCCTGTCGGGCGGCAACAGCTTTTTCGGACGCCAGGAAGTGAAAGACCTGATGGCCTACTTCCGCCTGATCGTAAACCCGGACGACGACAACGCCTTCCTGCGCGTGATCAACGTGCCGCGCCGCGAGATCGGCTCCACCACCCTGGAAAAACTCGGTAACTACGCCACCGAACGCAAGATCTCGATGTACGCCGCCACTGACGAAATCGGCCTGGGCGAACACCTGGACACGCGCTTCACCGATCGCCTGTCGCGCTTCAAGCGCTTCATGGACAAGGTGCGCGAGCAGTGCGCCGGCGAAGACCCGATCAGCGCCCTGCGCAGCATGGTCATGGACATCGACTACGAAAACTGGCTGCGCACCAACAGTTCCAGCGACAAGGCCGCGGATTACCGCATGAGCAACGTCTGGTTCCTGATCGAGGCACTGAAGAACACCCTGGAAAAAGACGAAGACGGCGAAATGACCGTCGAAGACGCCATCGGCAAGCTGGTGCTGCGCGACATGCTCGAGCGCCAGCAGGAAGAGGAAGACGGCGCCGAAGGCGTGCAGATGATGACCTTGCATGCGTCCAAGGGTCTGGAATTCCCCTACGTGTTCATCATGGGCATGGAAGAGGAAATCCTCCCGCACCGCTCCAGCATCGAAGCCGACACCATCGAAGAAGAACGCCGCCTGGCCTACGTGGGCATTACCCGCGCGCGTCAGACGCTGGCCTTCACCTTTGCCGCCAAGCGCAAGCAATACGGCGAAATCATCGATTGTGCCCCCAGCCGGTTCCTCGACGAACTGCCGCCGGACGACCTGGCCTGGGAAGGCAATGACGACACCCCGACTGAGGTGAAGGCCGTTCGCGGCAACACCGCCTTGGCGGATATACGCGCGATGTTAAAGCGCTAGAATCGACTACTTTTTAATCTACTTTCGGCGCGCACCGCGCCATTAGAGGAAGCTTTCCGTGGAAGCACTGCACAAGAAAATTCGCGAAGAAGGCATCGTGCTTTCCGATCAGGTACTCAAGGTCGACGCCTTTCTGAACCACCAGATCGACCCGGCACTGATGAAACTGATCGGCGACGAATTCGCCGCACTGTTCAAGGATTCGGGCATCACCAAGATCGTCACCATCGAAGCCTCCGGCATCGCCCCGGCGATCATGACCGGCCTGAACCTGGGTGTACCGGTGATCTTTGCACGCAAGCAGCAATCCCTGACCCTCACGGAAAACCTGCTGTCGGCGACGGTGTATTCCTTCACCAAGAAGGTCGAAAGCACCGTGGCGATTTCCCCTCGCCACCTGACCAGCAGCGACCGCGTGCTGGTGATCGATGATTTCTTGGCCAATGGCAAGGCGTCCCAGGCGCTGATCTCGATCATCAAACAGGCCGGCGCGACCGTCGCCGGTTTGGGGATTGTGATCGAGAAGTCGTTCCAGGGTGGCCGTGCAGAGTTGGATGCGCAGGGATACCGAGTGGAATCCCTGGCACGGGTGAAATCGTTGGAAGGCGGCGTAGTGACCTTCATCGAATAATCACGCCTGGCGGTATTTTTGTAGTGAGCGAGCTTGCCTCGCGCGGGGCAAGCCCGCTCACCACAAAAGCCCGGCGCTGCTGGCTAATTCGCGGTGGCCTGCAGGCCAGCGAGCAACAGCCGCTGATACAAATCTTCTTTCAGCCCATCGGGCTTATTCAATCCCATACGCTCCAGATGCTTGGGAAACGCCTCCGGCTCCGGCGCATCCAACGCCGCCTTGCCCAACTCCAGAATCTCAGTGAGCTTGAATTTGCTCTTGAGCCAGTTCAGCGCGCGCAACAAATCCCGCTCTTCATCCGTAAAATCGCTGCCCAGCGGATACTCCGGGAACAGCCGACGATGGCGCGCTTGAATCGCCTGTAGCCGCTCGGGCGTGTTATCGGCAAAACGCGGGTCCAGCTTGAAATCCTTGGGCAACTTGCCGGCCTTCTGCGCCTGTTCGATCAAATCATCCTGGAAGCGTGAGTCGGCGATATTGAGCAACGCCTCGATCACCTTGGCATCTGTCTGCCCGCGCAAGTCAGCAATGCCGTACTCGGTGATGACAATGTCCCGCAGATGCCGAGGAATCGTGCAGTGGCCATAGTCCCAGACGATATTGGAGCTGACCTCCCCCGCCGACTCCCGCCAGCTGCGCAGGATCAGGATCGAGCGCGCACCTTCCAGCGCATGGCCTTGGGCAACGAAGTTGTACTGCCCGCCCACGCCGCTGAGTACACGACCATCCTCCAACTGATCGGCCACGCCCGAGCCGAGCAACGTCACCATGATCGCGCTGTTGATAAAGCGCGCATCCACGCGCTGCAGGCGCTTGAGTTCTTCCTGTCCGTACAGTTCGTTGATGTAGCTGATGCGGGTCATGTTGAATTCGAGGCGTTTGGCGTGGGTCATTTCCTGCAGGCGCTGATAGAAACTTCGCGGGCCGAGGAAGAAACCGCCGTGGATCGAAATGCCATCCGGCTGTGCGGCATCATCCAGCAAACCGGCGTTGGCTTGCTCCTGTGTCGCCACGTCGGGGTAGACCTTGCGGCGGATAATCCCTGCGTCCGCCAGCACCAGCAGGCCGTTGACGAACATTTCGCTGCAACCGTAAAGGCCACGGGCGAACGGATCGACGCCGCCTTCGCGGCTGATCAACGGCGCCCATTGGTACACATCGAGGTCTGTCAGCAGCAGTCGATAGGATTCATTGTCCGCCTGGCGGGCCAACAGCGCGGCCGTCAGCGCATCACCCATGGAGCCGATGCCGATCTGCAAGGTGCCGCCGTCGCGCACAAGGGTGCTGGCATGCATGCCGATAAAGTGGTCCTGGAAACCCACCGGCATATTCGGCGTGGAGAACAACGTGGTGCTGTCTTTTTCATCGATCAGGTAATCGAAAGCGTCCATGCCCAGTTCAGCGTCCCCGGGCATGTAGGGCAAGTCACTGTGAACCTGGCCGACCACCAGAATGGTTTCGCCGGCCTCACGACGCTTGGCAATCATGGGCAATAGGTCAAGGGTGATATCCGGGTTGCAGCTCAGGCTAAGGCGATCCGGGTGTTCGCTGCTGCTGGCGACCAGCTGCGCGACCAGGTTCAGGCCCGCTGCGTTGATGTCGCGGGCAGCGTGGCTGTAGTTGCTGCTCACGTAATCCTGCTGCGCCGACTCGCTGTGCAGCAAGCTGCCGGGCTGCATGAAGAACTGCTGCACATGGATATTTTTCGGAAGGCTGTCTTTGTGCAGGTCGGCCAGGAAATCCAGCTCGGGATAATCGCCAAACACCCGCTCGATAAAGGGTTCGAGAAAGCGTTTCTGTAAACCATCGCCCATCGTCGGCCGGCCCAGGCTCAGCGCTGTGTAGATCGTCAGTGCCCGCTCCGGCAACTTGGCGACGCGCCGGTATAGCGCGTTGGCAAACAGGTTCGGCTTGCCCAAGCCCAACGGCATGCCCATATGGATATGTGCCGGCAACCGTTCCAGTACATCGTCAACTGCTTGCTCGATTGAACACAACTGCACCATCCGACCCTCCTGAACATTCCATGATTAGGGGTTGGACCGAGCTTGCCGGGTCTTTGCTGCAAAGAACAGCGCTGAAACACAAATCACGGGTACAAAAAAGCCGCTCGAAAGCGGCTTTTTGGCGAAGATCGGTTTATTTCAAGCCGGACATCTTCTCGATCGCACCTTTGAGGTCGTCATCCGAGCAGTCGGAGCAGGTGCCTTTGGGTGGCATGGCATTGATGCCCGTAATCGCCTTGGCCAGGATGCCATCCAGGCCGCCTTGATGGTCGGCGCGTTCTTTCCAGGCAGCGGTGTCGCCGATTTTTGGCGCACCTAACAGGCCGGTGCCGTGGCAAGCGTTGCAATGCTTGGCGATGATCTCATCCGGCGTCTTCGCAGCGCCGCCGCCTGCGGCGACCGCCACTTCCATGCCCTTGCACTCCTGGCCTTGGACACATACCTGGCCGACAGGCTCCAGGCGCTTGGCAATGTCATCATTGGTCGCAGCTTGAGCGCTGACAGCCCATAGGGCCAGTACGGTTGCTGGTGCAGCCAGCATTTTCATAATTAGGTTCACGCGTTCACCCTCAATGGTGGCTATTCACGCCTGCGGCCACGGTTTCGCAGGCGGCGAAAGTATAACGGTTAGCCCGCCCGGCCGAAACAACCCTATTAAATAAAGGGAGATTCGGCTTCACGGATACAGCTACGGGAGTCTCTGCAACGCTGGCAGGACGCCTCTTTTCTTAAAAGTTCGCGGGGGTGGCTGCGCTGATTAGTCGCGCCGGCACGTCGAACGGATTGCGAAAACGATGGGGCTTGGTACTTTCAAAGTAGTAGCTATCGCCCGCTTCGAGCACAAAAGTTTCAAGACCGACCACCAGCTCCAGGCGACCTTCCACCAGAATCCCGGTTTCTTCGCCTTCGTGAGTGAGCATTTCTTCGCCCGTGTCGGCGCCCGGTGGGTAGATTTCGTTGAGAAACGCAATCGCCCGGCTGGGGTGAGCCCGGCCTACCAGTTTCATGGTGACGGCGCCGTCAGAGATGTCGATCAGCTCATTGGCTTTATAGACGATCTGCGTCGGTATTTCCTGGAGGATCTCCTCGGAAAAGAACTCGACCATGGACATGGGGATGCCGCCCAGCACCTTGCGCAAGGAGCTGATCGAGGGGCTGACGCTGTTTTTTTCGATCATCGAAATGGTGCTGTTGGTGACACCCGCGCGCTTGGCGAGCTCGCGCTGGGAAAGACCCTTCAGTTTACGGATGGATTGCAGTCGTTCGCCGACGTCCAATGCAGGAGCCTCCTAGAATTCAGGCTTTGTTGTAATTGAGCGTTATCATGGCGACAGCGTTCAGTATTTACAACACTTGGGCCTAAATCCCGGGCGGTTGTGTTCGTACCGGACGATCAAGCCCCGGAATAGAGCCTTGGCACGCGGCGCAGGTTGCAAAACAGCTGGTAAGGAATGGTCTCGGCGGCGACCGCGACGTCACTGGCGAGGATGTTTTTACCCCACAGCTCCACCGTGGAACCGAGCCCGGCCTGGGGTACGTCCGTCAAGTCGATGCACAGCATGTCCATGGACACGCGGCCCAGCAAATGGCTGCGCTGCCCCGCCACCCATACCGGCGTACCGGTCGGCGCGTGACGCGGGTAGCCATCGGCATAACCCATGGCAACCACGCCGATGCGCATCGGTTTGGGCGTGATGAATTTGGCGCCGTAACCCACCGGCTCACCAGCCGGCAGTTCACGCACGCAGATCACCTTGGACTCCAAGGTCATCACCGGCTGCAAACGCGCGGCCACGGCCTGGTCTTCGCCAAACGGCGTGGCGCCGTAAAGCATGATGCCGGGGCGCACCCAGTCGCTGGACACATTCGGCCAGCCCATCACCGATGGCGAATTGCGCAGGCTAACCTCAGCCGACAAGCCCTGTCGCGCCGCCTCGAACACCGCGACCTGTTCATCGCTGCGCACACAGTCGAGTTCATCGGCGCGCGCGAAGTGGCTCATCAAAACGATCTTGGCGACTTTGCCACTGGCCAGCAGGCGTTGGTAAGCCTCCTGATAATCCTTCGGATGCAGGCCAACACGGTGCATGCCGGAATCGAGTTTGAGCCAGATAGTCAGCGGTTTGCTCAGCTTGGCTTGCTCAATCGCATCCAACTGCCACAGCGAATGCACCACGCACCAGAAATCATGCTCGATGATCAGCGGCAGCTCGTCAGCCTCGAAAAAGCCTTCCAGCAGCAGCACTGGCGCGCGAATTCCGGCAGCGCGCAGTTCCAGTGCCTCCTCGATGCAGGCCACTGCAAACCCATCCGCTTCGCCTTCCAGCGCCTGGGCCACGCGCACGGCGCCGTGCCCGTAGGCATCGGCCTTGACCACGGCAAGGGCTTTGGCCGCCGTGACTTCACGGGCCAATTGATAGTTGTGGCGCAGGGCTTGGAGGTCGATCAGGGCACGGGCAGGACGCATGGCGGCAGGCTTCTAGGCGGCAAAGTGAAAAAAACCGGCACCGACCGACAACGTCGGCACCGGGAGAGGGATCTGGGTTTAAGGCAAGGCCGCCACGACGGACAGCTCTACCAGGATTTCCGGTTCGCACAGCTTAGCTTCAACGGTGGCGCGGGCAGGCGCAACACCCTTGGGCAGCCATTTGTCCCACACCGCATTCATGCCGGCGAAATCCGCGTCGATGTCTTTAAGGTAGATCGTCACCGACAGCAGCTTGCTCTTGTCAGTGCCAGCCAGGTCGAGCAAACGCTCGATATTGGCCAGGGTTTCACGGGTCTGCTGTTCAATCCCGGCGTTCATGTCGTCGCCGACTTGCCCGGCCAGATACACGGTACCGCTGTGGACAACGATCTGGCTCATGCGCTCATTGGTGAGCTGGCGCTGGATTGACATGTTGTGCGGACTCCTGGTGGTTGCCATAACGGGAAATATCGAGGCCTTCGGCACTGATCTGCGGGGTTTTCTTCGCCATCAGGTCGGCCAGCAAGCGACCGGAACCACAGGCCATGGTCCAGCCGAGGGTGCCGTGGCCGGTATTCAGGAACAGGTTCTTGAACGGGGTGGCACCGACAATCGGCGTACCGTCGGGCGTGGTCGGGCGCAGACCGGTCCAGAAACTGGCTTCGGTCAAATCGCCGCCCTGAGGATAAAGGTCGTTGACGATCATCTCCAGGGTTTCGCGCCGACGTGGATTCAGCGACAGGTCAAAACCGGCTATCTCAGCCATGCCGCCGACGCGGATGCGGTTGTCGAAACGGGTGATCGCGACCTTGTACGTCTCGTCGAGAATGGTCGAAGTCGGCGCCATGGCCGGGTTGGTGATCGGCACGGTCAGCGAGTAACCCTTGAGTGGGTACACCGGTGCCTTGATCCCCAGCGGCTTGAGCAACTTCGGCGAGTAGCTGCCGAGGGCCAGCACGTAGCGGTCGGCGGTTTCCAGCTTGCCATCAATCCACACGCCGTTGATGCGGTCACCGGCGTAGTCGAGACGCTGGATGTCTTGTTCGAAGCGGAACTCCACGCCCAGATGCTTGCACATCTCGACCAGGCGGGTGGTGAACATCTGGCAGTCGCCGGTCTGGTCGTTCGGAAGGCGCAAGGCGCCCGCGAGGATATCGGTGACGCTGGCCAGGGCCGGCTCGACGCGGGCAATGCCAGCGCGGTCGAGGACTTCGAACGGCACGCCGGACTCCTTCAGCACAGCGATGTCCTTGGCCGCACCATCCAGCTGCGCCTGGGTGCGGAACAGTTGGGTCGTCCCGAGGCTGCGGCCTTCGTAGGCAATGCCGGTTTCTGCGCGCAGTTCGTCGAGGCAGTCACGGCTGTACTCGGACAGGCGCACCATGCGCTCCTTGTTCACCGCATAACGGTTGGCGGTGCAGTTGCGCAGCATCTGCGCCATCCACAGGTATTGGTCGATATCGGCAGTGGCCTTGATCGCCAGCGGCGCGTGGCGTTGCAACAGCCATTTGATGGCCTTGAGCGGCACGCCCGGCGCAGCCCATGGCGACGCATAGCCTGGGGACACCTGGCCGGCGTTGGCGAAACTGGTTTCCATGGCAGCGGCGGGCTGACGGTCGACGACCACCACTTCAAAGCCGGCCCGCGCCAAATAGTAGGCACTGGTCACACCAATGACGCCGCTACCCAAGACCAGAACGCGCATTTTTATATCCTCATCGCGGGCATGGCCGCTGACGTGTGTTATTCGAGCAATGATGAGCGCAGTTTAAAAAACAATTGCCAGTGCATTTCACTATATAACTGCCTATATTTGGCGACAATTCTCGGCAAAAACCCTTTTCACAGAGGCGTATCCCCTATGCGTACCAACACCCAGACCAAGCGGGAGCTGGACAAGATCGATCGCAACATCCTGCGCATCTTGCAAACCGATGGGCGTATTTCGTTCACGGAGCTGGGGGAAAAAGTCGGGCTGTCGACCACGCCCTGTACCGAACGTGTGCGCCGGCTGGAGCGCGAAGGGATCATCATGGGCTACAACGCGCGGCTCAACCCGCAGCATTTGAAGGGCAGTTTGCTGGTATTTGTCGAGATCAGCCTCGATTACAAGTCCGGCGACACCTTTGAGGAGTTTCGCCGCGCGGTGCTGAAACTGCCCCATGTGCTGGAGTGCCACCTGGTATCAGGCGACTTCGATTACCTGGTAAAGGCACGGATTTCCGAGATGGCGTCGTACCGCAAACTGCTGGGCGATATCCTGCTCAAACTGCCCCATGTACGGGAGTCCAAGAGCTATATCGTGATGGAAGAGGTGAAGGAGAGCCTTAACCTGCCGATTCCGGACTGAAGAGCGGGCTAAACCAAAACCTGCCGCGTGCTCGCCATGTACTCATGGATCTGCTTCTCCACCCGCGGATGAATCAGCTCCACCGGGCGCCGCCCATTCGGGCACGGCAAGGCCTTGGTGGTGCCAAACAGCCGGCAGATCAACGGTCGCTCGTCGTACACCGTGCAGCCGTTGGGGCCCAGGTGCACACAGTTCAGTTCATCCATGGCCGCATCTTGCTCGGCGGCGGTCTTGCGCGGCAGGCGCGACATTTCCTCGGGTGACGTGGTCACCGGCCCACAGCAGTCGTGGCAACCGGGGACGCACTCGAACGAAGGAATCTGCCGACGCAGTGCGCTAATTTTCTGACTGTTGCAACTCATCGAAACACATACCGAACGGCGAATAGGCGTGGATTCTGCCGCAAAACGCCCTGCGCAGACAGCTTCATCCGACCACTGTATCCTGCGTCAAATTTTCCAAACAGGGATGCTCCCCATGACTGCCAGCGCCCGGCACACCCCGTCCTATTACGCCGCCAGCAGCGTGCCGCAACCCGATTACCCGGTGCTGACCGGCGAAGTGACGGCCGATGTATGCGTGGTGGGCGGCGGTTTTTCCGGGCTGAACACGGCGCTTGAACTGGCCGAGCGGGGTTTCAGCGTGGTGTTGCTGGAGGCGCGCAAGGTCGCCTGGGGCGCCAGCGGACGCAACGGCGGCCAGTTGATCCGTGGCGTCGGCCATGGCCTGGACCAGTTCGCCAATGTGATCGGCACCGATGGCGTGCGCCAGATGAAGCTGATGGGCCTGGAAGCCGTGGAGATCGTGCGTGAGCGCGTCGAACGCTTCCAGATTCCCTGCGACCTGAGCTGGGGCTACTGCGACCTCGCCAACAAGCCTCGCGACCTGCAAGGCCTGGCCGAAGACGCCGAAGAGCTGCGTGGCCTGGGTTATCGCCACGAAGTGCGCCTGTTGCAAGCCAACGAGATGAGCAGCGTAATCGGTTCGGACCGCTACGTGGGCGGCATGATCGACATGGGTTCCGGTCACCTGCACCCGCTGAACCTGGCCCTTGGCGAAGCCGCCTCCGCGCAGCAACTGGGCGTGAAGCTGTTCGAGCGGTCTGAAGTCACCCGTATCGACTACGGCCCCGAAGTCAACGTGCACACCGCTCAGGGCAACGTGCGCGCCAAGACCCTGGTGCTGGCGTGCAATGCTTACCTCAATGGCCTCAACCCACACCTGAGCGGCAAAGTGTTGCCCGCCGGCAGCTACATCATCGCCACCGAGCCGTTGAGCGAAGTGCAGGCCGCCCACCTGCTGCCGCAGAACATGGCGGTGTGCGACCAGCGTGTCACCGTGGATTACTTCCGACTGTCCGCCGACCGTCGACTGCTGTTCGGCGGCGCTTGTCACTACTCCGGTCGCGATCCGAAGGACATCGGCGCCTACATGCGTCCGAAAATGCTCCAGGTTTTCCCGCAATTGGCGGACGTTAAAATCGATTATCAATGGGGCGGCATGATCGGTATCGGCGCCAACCGTTTACCTCAGATTGGCCGCCTGGCCGACCAACCCAACGTGTATTACGCCCAGGCCTACGCCGGCCATGGCCTCAACGCCACCCACTTGGCGGGCAAGTTGCTGGCCGAAGCCATCAGTGGCCAGCAACAGGGGCGCTTCGACCTGTTCGCCCAGGTGCCGCACATCACCTTCCCCGGCGGCAAGCACCTGCGCTCGCCGCTGTTGGCACTGGGGATGTTGTGGCATCGCCTCAAAGAGCTGGTGTGATTCAGTCGCGCCAGAAGGGCTTGAGACCTTCCTGGCGCGCCTGTTCGGCGGTCAACCCGACATCGCGCAGTTGTTCGCGGGTCAGATGCAGCAACGCCTTGCGCGTGTGACGACGGTGCCAGAACAGACCCCAGCGGCTGATATCGCGCGGCGCCGTCGCCCGCTCTTGTCCTGCCTGCAGTTCCTGACCGTGTAGCGCCAGCCGCACATCGCTCATGCCGTTCATTTTGCCGCCCCTCATTTGCCTTGTTGCCTTGAGTGACAAGGATGGGCGCAGGGCACAAACCATTACAGATTCAACCCGAATTTATTAAATCCATACAGATACTGCCTATCGGCGGCTGAATCCTGTATTTTCGGGCGATCTGTAATGGTTTCTCGGGAGCGACCGCCATGACCCTGTACATGAACCTCGCCGAATTACTGGGCACCCGCATCGAACAGGGCTTCTATCGCCCTGGAGACAGGCTGCCTTCTGTACGGGCTTTAAGCGTGGAACACGGGGTCAGCCTGAGCACCGTGCAGCAGGCCTATCGCTTGCTGGAAGACAACGGCCTGGCAATGCCGAAGCCGAAATCCGGCTACTTCGTGCCAGTCGGCCGCGAGTTGCCGGCCCTGCCCGAAGTTGGCCGTCCGGCACAGCGGCCTGTGGAGATATCCCAGTGGGACCAGGTACTGGAGCTGGTTCGCGCAGTCCCGCGCAAAGATGTCATACAGATGGGGCGCGGCATGCCGGATGTATTGTCGCCGACCATGAAGCCGCTACTGCGTAGCCTGGCTCGCGTGAGCCGCCGCCAGGATCTGCCGGGCCTGTATTACGACAATATCCTCGGCTGTATGGAGTTACGCGAGCAGATCGCTCGACTGTCACTGGACTCCGGCTGCCAACTGACGGCCGAGGACATCGTAATAACCACCGGCTGCCATGAGGCGCTGTCCGCCAGCATCCATGCGATCTGCGAGCCTGGTGACATCGTCGCGGTGGACTCGCCGAGCTTCCACGGCGCCATGCAGACCCTCAAGGGCCTGGGCATGAAAGCCCTGGAAATCCCCACCGACCCGATCACCGGCATCAGCCTCGAAGCCCTGGAGTTGGCGCTGGAACAGTGGCCGATCAAAGTCATCCAGCTGACCCCCAACTGTAACAACCCCCTGGGCTACATCATGCCCGAGGCGCGCAAAAAGGCGCTGCTGACCCTGGCCCAACGCTTTGACGTGGCGATCATCGAAGACGATGTTTATGGCGAACTGGCCTACAGCTACCCACGCCCGCGCACTATCAAATCCTTCGATGAGGACGGCCGTGTAGTGCTGTGCAGCTCATTCTCGAAAACCCTGGCGCCGGGCTTGCGCATTGGCTGGGTCGCGCCGGGCCGCTACCTGGAGCGGGTGCTGCACATGAAATACATCAGCACCGGCTCCACCGCAACACAACCGCAGATCGCCATCGCCGAGTTCCTCAAAGGTGGCCACTTCGAACCGCATTTGCGGCGGATGCGTACCCAATACCAGCGCAATCGTGACTTGATGATCGACTGGGTCAGCCGCTACTTTCCGGCAGGCACCCGCGCCAGCCGGCCTCAAGGCAGTTTCATGCTCTGGATCGAGCTGCCGGAAGGCTTCGACACGCTCAAGCTCAACCGCGTGTTGGTGGAGCAAGGCGTACAGGTGGCAGTCGGCAGCATCTTTTCGGCGTCGGGCAAATACCGGAACTGCCTGCGCATGAACTACGCTGCCAAACCGACCCCGCAGATTGAAGAAGCCGTGCGCAAGGTGGGCACTGCCGCAATCAAGATGCTGGCCGAGGCCGCCGACTGACCTTTCGCGGGAATTTGCCGTCATATGCCGACAACCGTCCTGATCTGGAAGCAACTCCCTTGATGATTCAACGGCTATTACCGTTTTTCCTGTTGGGAGCCCTGGCTCTGGGCGGCTGCGCGACGGTGAGCACGCCGCGCATCCCCAGCGACGCCCTGCCCGCCGCGCAATCGTCGTTCGGCCGCTCGATCCAGGCCCAGGCGGCACCGTATCAAGGCCGCTCCGGCTTTCGCCTGCTGCCCAACAGCAGCGAGGCTTTCATGGCCCGCGCCGAGCTGATCCGCAACGCCCAGACCAGCCTCGACCTGCAGTACTACATCGTGCACGACGGCATCAGCACCCGTATGCTGGTGGACGAACTGCTCAAGGCTGCTGACCGCGGCGTGCGCGTGCGCATCCTGCTGGACGACACCACCAGCGACGGCCTCGACCAGATCATCGCTACCCTAGCCGCCCATCCCAGGATCGAGATCCGCCTGTTCAATCCCCTGCATCTGGGGCGCAGCACAGGCGTTACGCGAGCCATGGGCCGGTTGTTCAACCTGTCGCTGCAACATCGGCGCATGCACAACAAGTTGTGGCTGGCGGACAACAGTGTGGCCATCGTCGGCGGGCGCAACCTGGGGGATGAGTATTTCGACGCTGAGCCCAACCTGAACTTCACCGACATCGACATGCTCAGCGTGGGCCCGGTGGCCGAACAGCTGGGTCACAGTTTCGACCAGTACTGGAACAGCGCGCTGAGCAAGCCGATTGACGACTTCGTCTCCAATACGCCCTCCAAAGGCGACCTGACCGCCGCGCGCGTGCGCCTGGAAGCGTCCCTGGCCGAGTCGCGACAACAGAACCACGCGCTGTACAACCGCTTGCGCACCTATCAGACCCAACCGCGCATGGACACCTGGCGCCGCGAGCTGATCTGGGCCTGGAACCAGGCGCTGTGGGACGCGCCAAGCAAGGTGCTGGCCAAGGCCGATCCGGACCCTCGGTTGTTGCTCACCACGCAACTGGCGCCGGAGCTGGAAGGCGTCAACCATGAACTGATGATGATCTCGGCGTACTTCGTGCCAGGGCAACCTGGGCTGGTGTACCTGACCGGGCGCGCCGATGCCGGTGTGTCGGTGAGCCTGCTGACCAACTCCCTGGAAGCTACCGACGTGCCTGCCGTGCACGGCGGTTATGCGCCCTATCGCAAGGCGCTGCTGGAGCACGGCGTGAAACTCTACGAGTTGCGCCGCCAACCGGGCGACCCCAGTGGCGGCAGCGGCCCACACCTGTTTCGTCGCGGCACCTTCCGGGGCTCGGATTCGAGCCTGCACAGCAAGGCGATGATCTTTGATCGGGAGAAGTCGTTTATCGGTTCATTCAACTTCGACCCGCGCTCGGTGCTGTGGAATACCGAAGTGGGTGTACTGGTCGACAGCCCGGAGCTGGCAGAGCACGTGCGCAACCTGGCGCTGCAAGGCATGGCGCCACCCTTGAGCTATGAGGCGAAACTGCAGGACGGCCAAGTAGTGTGGGTGACCGAAGACAACGGTCAACTGCACACCCTGACCCGTGAGCCAGGCAGTTGGTGGCGACGGTTCAATGCCTGGTTCGCCACCTCAGTAGGCTTGGAACGCATGTTGTAGGAACCGGCTTGCCAGCTCCTACAGGGCAGGCTGTGTTGCACCGAATGCACCTTGGCGCAGCAACAGCAGCACCAGGCCCAGCGCCCCCGCGGCCATCAGCAACGGCAATGCATGCCCGCTGATCCACTGGCTCCCGGCACCCGCCACCAGTGGGCCGACCAGGCAACCGATCCCCCACAACTGCGCCACATGCGCATTGGCACGCACCAGCGCATCGTCGCGGTAACGCTCGCCGATCAGGATCAGCGACAGCGTGAACAAGCCACCCGCACTCGCACCGAACACGACCCATACCGGCCAGACCAGCGTGGTATGCATCAACAACGGAATGGCCAGGCTCGACGCCAGCAACAGCACTGCACACGCCAGGAACAACGTGCGCCGTGGCAGGTAATCGGCCAGTGCGCCGATGGGCAGCTGCAGCAGCGCGTCGCCGACCACTACGGTGCTGACCATCGCCAAGGCAATCTCAGCAGTGAAGCCTTGTTGCAGGCAATACACCGGCAACAACGTCAGAATCATCGCCTCGAAAGCGGCGAATAACGCCACTGCCCAGGCAATCGCCGGCAGGCTCAGGCAGAAGCGCCACAGTTGCGCGAAGGTCACGCTGAAGGACTCGGCGCTTGGCGCGCCGGAGCGGCCCAGCAACAGGAATGGCGCCACCACCAACAAGCCCACGCCTACCCAGAAGCCATAATCATGGTCGGTGCCGATCAAGCCCAGCAGCAACGGGCCTGACAGTTGGCTCAAGGCATAACTGCAGCCATACAGCGCCACCAGCCGGCCGCGCCACTGCTCCACCACCAACTGGTTGATCCAGCTTTCGCCGAGGATAAACACGATGGTCAGAATCACGCCGATCATCAGGCGCAGCACCAACCAGACCGGGTAGCTGGGCAGGATCGCCAGCAAGCCGATGGACACCGCACCCGCCCACAGGCACAGGCGCATGAGGTTGGCGGTGCCGAGCCATGAGGCCATGCGGCTGGAGATTTTCGCGCCGAGCAGTACGCCAAAGGCCGGCATGGCTGCCATCACGCCGATAGCGAAACTGCCGTAGCCCCAGCTTTCGAGGCGCAGGGACACCAGCGGCATACTGACGCCCAGGGCCAAACCGACGCTGAGCACCGAAGCCAGGACGGCGAAATAAGTCGCCCAACGCATTTCCACGCTCCTGTGGATAATTTTCAGGGAGTGCAAAACGAACTGTAGGAGCGAGCTTGCTCGCGAAAAACGTTAACGATGACGCGCCTATCCTGGATAAACGCGGCGCCTTCTAGTTCTTCGCGAGCAAGCTCGCTCCTACAGGAATCAGCGGTGTTGCTTAGAGCTTGATCCAGGTCGCCTTCAGTTCGGTGTACTTGTCGAACGCATGCAGCGACTTGTCGCGACCGTTGCCCGACTGCTTGAAGCCACCAAACGGCGCGGTCATGTCGCCGCCGTCGTACTGGTTCACCCATACGCTACCGGCGCGCAGGGCCTTGGCAGTCAGGTGGGCCTTGGAGATATCCGCCGTCCACACCGCTGCGGCCAGGCCGTAGATGGTGTCGTTGGCAATGGCGACCGCTTCTTCGGCGCTGTCGAAGGTGATCACCGACAGGACCGGGCCAAAGATCTCTTCCTTGGCGATCTTCATGGCATTGGTCACGCCATCGAAAATCGTCGGTTCGACGTAAGTACCACCCGTTTCTTCCAGCGTGCGCTTGCCACCGGCGACCAACTTGGCGCCATCGGCATGACCGGCTTCGATATAGGACAGCACGGTGTTCATTTGCTGGGTGTCCACCAGTGCGCCGACGTTGGTGGCCGGGTCCAGAGGGTTGCCGGGCTTCCAGCCCTTGAGGGCTTCGATCACCAGCGGCAGGAATGTGTCCTTGATGGATCGCTCGACCAGCAGACGCGAACCGGCGGTGCAGACCTCGCCCTGGTTGAACGCGATAGCGCCAGCGGCGGATTCGGCAGCAGCTTGCAGGTCCGGTGCATCGGCAAACACGATGTTCGGGCTCTTGCCGCCCGCTTCCAGCCACACGCGCTTCATGTTCGATTCGCCGGAGCGGATCAACAGCTGCTTGGCGATCTTGGTGGAGCCGGTGAACACCAGGGTGTCGACGTCCATGTGCAGCGCCAGCGCGTTGCCGACCGTGTGGCCATAACCTGGCAGCACGTTGAACACACCTTTTGGAATACCGGCTTCAACGGCCAGGGCCGCGATGCGGATGGCAGTCAGCGGGGATTTTTCGGACGGCTTGAGGATCACCGAGTTACCGGTGGACAGCGCCGGGCCGAGCTTCCAGCAGGCCATCATCAGTGGGAAGTTCCACGGCACGATCGCGCCAACCACGCCAACCGGTTCGCGGGTCACCAGGCCCAACTGGTCGTGCGGGGTGGCGGCAACTTCGTCGTAGATCTTGTCGATGGCCTCGCCGCTCCAGCTCAGGGCATTCGCCGCGCCGGGTACGTCGATGTTCAGGGAGTCGCTGATTGGCTTGCCCATGTCCAGGGTTTCGAGCAGCGCCAGCTCTTCGGCATTGGCCTTGAGCAAGGCTGCGAAACGCAGCATGGCGGATTTGCGTTTGGCGGGCGCCAGGCGCGACCACACACCGGAATTGAAAGTGGCGCGGGCGTTTTCAACGGCGCGCTGGGCGTCGGCCACGTCACAGCTGGCAACGGTGGCCAGCAGGCGGCCGTCGACCGGGCTGATGCATTCGAAGGTGTCACCGGAAGCGGCGGCGGTGTACTCGCCATTGATGTAAGCGCGGCCTTCGATCTTCAGATCCTTGGCGCGTTGTTCCCAGTCGGCACGGGTCAGGGTGGTCATGCGAGTGTCCTCCTCTTATTGAATACGAGAGCCAGGGGATGTCCCACGGCAGCCTCAAAGAATTCTTGCCCGCCAGCCAATGGTTCGGCGCAAGGCAGCTGCCACCCTAAACCAGCGGCTGGGGGTGTTTCAATATATTTGACATAACGCCAGTAAACGCCCTTGCGATGTTCATTTTAATAAACATAGACTTTGGGCTCTCCAACCGCAGGCCAGACGGGACACGCACATGAGCATCCAGGACATCGTCGACTTCAGCCAAGCCAAGACCGCCGCCGAGCGCTACCGCCCTGCCGCCGAAAAAATCCTCAAGGGCGATCCCGAACAGACGATCTACAACCACTACAACAGCCCCTGCGGCCAGATGAGCGCGGGCGTGTGGGAAGGTGAAGTCGGGCACTGGAAGGTTAGCTACACCGAACACGAATACTGCGAGATTGTGCAGGGCGTGTCGGTGCTACGAGATGCCGATGGCAACGCCAAGACCCTGCGCGCCGGCGACCGTTTCGTGATCCCGGCCGGGTTCAGCGGCACCTGGGAAGTGCTGGAGCCGTGCCGCAAGATCTACGTGGTGTTCGAACAGAAAGCCTGACCGGTAAATCGCAGGCAAAAAAAAGCCCGAATCGTGAGATACGGGCTTTTTTTCACAAGGAGGAAAATCAATTACTTGATTTTGCCTTCTTTGTAGATCACGTGCTTGCGAACGCGCGGGTCGAACATTTTCTTTTCGAGCTTGTCCGGGGTAGTACGCTTGTTCTTGTCGGTAGTGTAGAAGTGACCAGTACCGGCGCTAGAGATCATTCGAATCAATTCACGCATGATATAGCTCCTTAGATTGTGCCAGCGCGGCGCAATTCAGCCAGCACGACAGTGATGCCACGCTTGTCGATGATGCGCATGCCTTTAGCAGATACGCGCAGACGGACGAAACGTTTCTCTTCTTCAACCCAGAAGCGGTGATGCTGCAGGTTCGGCAGGAAACGACGACGGGTTTTGTTATTTGCGTGGGAAATGTTATTCCCAGTCACCGGACCCTTACCGGTAACTTGACAGACTCTCGACATGCCTCAGCCCTCTAAAACCACATGCCCAACCCGGCATGGGTTGGCCGCTTAATCTCTCAGTCATTTGGCGCCAGGCGCCGCGTTTCTTTAGGGTCTTACCGGCTACACCTACAAGCGAAGGAACCGGGCCCCTAGAAAAGAGCGCTGCTTTATACCAGAAAGACCCAGGTGCAACAACAGCCCGAATGTTTTTACTGGCGTAAATCTTGGCGGCAGACGCCTGAACCGTTGCCAGGAGGGGCCGCTGTCACAGCCGACCGCTCGTCGCACAGAATGATTTACAGCGCCCGCGCGCACCATTAAGTGCTCGGCAAAATGCGCTGAGGTGCCATCAAAACAGCATTTGGGGCAAAAGCACAGGCAAAAATGGGCTAGTCATTTACCAATCAGACCTCTACGGTAGGACTTTTCCAGACTGCACTCGCAGATGGGCCTTCGATCTGCAAAGGAAACCGAACATGCGCCTCGCTGCCCTACCGCTATTGCTCGCCCCTCTCTTTATCGCGCCGCTGGCCTCTGCCGCCAGCAACTTGAGCGTCTGCACCGAGGCCAGCCCCGAAGGGTTCGATGTGGTGCAATACAACTCGTTGACCACCACCAACGCCTCGGCCGATGTGCTGATGAACCGCCTGGTGGACTACGACGCGGCCAGCGGCAAACTGGTGCCCAGCCTGGCGGACAGTTGGGAAGTCTCGCCGGATGGCCTGACCTATACCTTCAAGCTGCACCCGGATGTGAAATTCCACCGCACCGAATACTTCACCCCTAGCCGTACCCTGACCGCCGAAGACGTGCGCTTCAGCTTCGAGCGCATGCTCGACCCGGCCAACCCCTGGCACAAGATCGCCCAGAGCGGCTTCCCCCATGCGCAGTCGCTGCAACTGCCGACGCTGGTCAAGAAAATCGACGCCCTTGACCCGCTGACCGTGCGTTTCACCCTGGATCACGCCGACTCTACCTTTCTCGCCGCCCTGAGCATGGGTTTTGCCTCGATCTACCCGGCGGAATACGCCGACAAACTGCTCAAGGCGGGCACGCCGGAGAAGCTCAACAGCCAGCCAATCGGCACCGGGCCGTTCATCTTCAGCCGGTTCCAGAAAGATGCCGTGGTGCGCTACAAGGCCAACCCGGACTACTTCGCCGGCAAACCGTCTGTGGATAACTTGATCTTCGCCATCACCCCGGACGCCAACGTGCGCCTGCAAAAATTGCATCGCGACGAATGCCAGATCGCCCTCTCCCCCAAACCGCTGGATGTGGGCGAAGCCGAAAAGGACCCGGCGCTCAAGGTGGAAAAAACCGCCGCATTCATGACCGCCTTCGTGGCCATCAACAGCCAGCACCCGCCTCTGGACAAGCCCGAAGTGCGCCAGGCAATCAACTTGGCGTTCGACAAAGGCAGCTACCTCAAGGCCGTGTTTGAAGGCACCGCCGAAGCTGCCAACGGACCTTTCCCGCCCAACACCTGGAGTTACGCCAAGGAGCTGCCGGGTTATCCACAGGACCTCACCAAGGCCAAGGCGCTGCTGGACCGCGCCGGACTCAAGGATGGTTTCAAGACCACTATCTGGACACGCCCCACCGGCAGCCTGCTGAACCCTAACCCGAACCTTGGTGCACAGCTGTTACAGGCTGACCTGGCCAAGGTCGGCATCCAGGCCGAGATCCGCGTGATCGAATGGGGCGAGCTGATCCGCCGCGCCAAGGCCGGCGAACACGACCTGCTGTTCATGGGCTGGGCCGGCGACAACGGCGACCCGGATAACTTCCTGACCCCGCAGTTCTCCTGCGCAGCGGTGAAATCCGGCACCAACTTCGCCCGCTATTGCGACCCCGCGCTGGACAAGCTGATCAGCGCTGGCAAGACCACCAGCGAGCAAGGCGTACGCACCAAGCTCTACCAGCAGGCCCAGGCGCAGATCCAGCAACAGGCGCTGTGGTTGCCGCTCGCGCACCCGACCGCGTTTGCCCTGGCCCGCAAGAATGTCGAGGGCTACCAGGTGAGCCCATTCGGACGCCAGGACTTCTCCAAAGTCAGCGTCAAATAACCCTTGTAGGAGCTGGCTTGCCAGCGATGGCGTCAGCGAAGTCCATCGCGATCTTGCGGACCTGATCGCCGGCAAGTCGGCTCCTACATCCACCCATACTCCGCCATCGACAACGGGTCGCCATCCCCCACGATGATGTGATCGAGCACCCGCACATCCACCACTTCCAAGGCTTTTTGCAGCAACCTGGTCAATTTTCGATCAGCCGCACTCGGCTCAAGGCTGCCGGAAGGATGGTTGTGGCACAGGATCAACGCCGCCGCGTTGTACGCCAGGGCGCGCTTGACCACTTGCCGGGGATAGACCATCGCCGCATCGATAGTGCCCTGGGACAACGCCTCGAAACCCAGCACCCGGTGTTTTGAGTCGAGAAACAGGCAACCGAAGGTCTCATGAGGCTCGTGCCGCAACAACGCCTTGAGGTAATCCCGCACGGCCACAGGGCTTTCCAGCACCGAGTCCTGGCGCAAGCGTTCGGCCATGTGGCGCCGGGCCATTTCCAGCACCGCCTGCAACTGGGCAAACTTCGCCGGTCCCAACCCCAATTGCTGGCTGAACAGCGCCTGGCTGGCCTCCAGCAAGGGGCGCAAGCCGCCAAATTGCGCCAACAGATGGCGCGCCAGGTCCACCGCGCTCCGACCGGAAACCCCGGTACGCAGGAAGATCGCCAGCAGCTCCGCATCCGACAGGCTCGCCGCGCCCCCTTCCAAAAGCTTTTCCCGGGGCCGCTCCGCCACCGGCCAATCACGAATACTCATCTCACCTCCCTCTCCATACGCGCCGTGGCATGTGCGCCGCTGTTGCCTAGCGGACGCTGTGTTATCGTAGGCCCTCTTTTTTGCAGGCGATTTCCCCTGGGGAGGGGGCATCGCAGGCGTCACTGAACTGGCATCACTGAACTGGAAAGGCAAACCAATGCAGCGTCTGTATCGGAAACGCATCGTTCTCGGCGTTGGCGGCGGCATTGCCGCCTACAAGAGCGCAGAACTGGTTCGCAGGCTCCTGGACCAAGGCGCCGAAGTGCGCGTGGTCATGACCCGCGGTGGCAGTGAGTTCATCACCCCACTGACCATGCAAGCGCTGTCCGGCCACCCGGTTCACCTGGACCTGCTGGACCCGGCCGCCGAAGCCGCCATGGGCCATATCGAACTGGCCAAATGGGCCGACCTGGTGCTGATCGCCCCGGCCACCGCCGACCTGATCGCCCGTCTGGCCCAAGGCATCGCCGATGACCTGCTGACCACCCTCGTACTGGCCACAGACGCCACCGTCGCCATCGCCCCGGCCATGAACCAAGCCATGTGGCGCGACCCAGCCACCCAGGCCAACACCCAACTCCTGCAAAGCCGTGGCCTCAAGGTGTTCGGCCCGGCGTCCGGCAGCCAGGCCTGCGGCGACGTTGGCATGGGCCGCATGCTCGAAGCCACCGACCTGGCGCTGTGTGCGGCCGAGTGCTTCCAGCACCTGGCCCTGACCGGCAAGCATGTGCTGATCACCGCTGGCCCGACCCAGGAAAACATCGACCCGGTGCGCTACATCACCAACCATAGCTCAGGAAAAATGGGCTTCGCTTTGGCTGAAGCGGCGGTCGAGGCAGGCGCGCGCGTCACCCTGATCACCGGCCCGGTGCATTTGCCGACCCCGGATCGGGTCACACGAATCGACGTAGTCAGCGCCCGCGACATGCTGGCGGCCTGTGAGGCGGCCATTCCGTGCGACCTGTTCATCGCCTCGGCAGCAGTTGCAGACTACCGCCCGGAAGTGGTCGCCCCGCAAAAGCTCAAGAAGGACCCTACAAGCGGCGACGGCCTGCTCCTGCAAATGGTGCGCAACCCAGACATCCTGGCCACCATTGCCACCCGCGCGGACCGTCCGTTCAGTGTCGGCTTCGCCGCCGAGACCGAGCATTTGCTGGACTACGCCGCACGCAAATTGAAAGACAAAAACCTCGACCTGATCGTTGCCAATGATGTCGCCAACCCGAGCATCGGCTTCAACAGCGAGGAAAATGCCTGCAGCGTGATTGACCGCGACCTGCATGCCACCCTTTTCGCCCAGACCAGCAAGGGCAAGATTGCCCGCCAACTGATCTCTTTTATCGCCCAACGGCTGAACCAGGTTTAATTTCCATGCACGCTTTGCAAACCAAGATCCTCGACCCACGCATCGGCAGCGAATTCCCACTGCCGGCCTACGCCACCCCAGGCTCCGCCGGCCTCGATCTGCGCGCCATGCTCAAGGAAGACACTGTCCTTGAGCCGGGCCAGACCATTCTTATTCCGACCGGCTTGTCGATCTACGTAGGCGATCCTGGCCTGGCAGCCCTGATCCTGCCGCGCTCTGGCCTGGGCCATAAACACGGCATCGTGTTGGGCAACCTGGTCGGCCTGATCGATTCGGACTACCAGGGCGAACTGATGGTGTCATGCTGGAACCGTGGCCAGACCGCGTTCAACATCGCTGTCGGCGAACGCATTGCCCAGTTGGTACTGGTGCCGGTGGTGCAGGCGCACTTCGAACTGGTACAGGAGTTTGATGAAACCCAACGCGGCGCAGGCGGTTTTGGGCATTCCGGCAGTCACTGACTAAGCTAATTCTGGCCGGGCGCTGTTGCCCGGCCCGACGCCACCGCAAGGCTTTTCAGGACGAAGAATGCGCGGATTTTATCAGCGAGATTTCCCCATAGAAATCAAAGCATTACGCAGACATAAACACGGAGCCAGCGCTCCGATGGCATTTTTGCACCACGAACTCTCTGCCGAAAACACCGTCATACCCTTCAGTTTGCGCCTGCCGGCCAGCCACATTAAGGCCAGCCTTGCCCCCTTCAGATGGAGTTTCCCCCCGCGATGAGTACCGCAGCCCGCGTAGCCCCAGCATTCCCCGACAGTATCTTTCGCGCCTATGACATCCGTGGCGTGGTGCCCAAGACCCTGACGGCCGAAACCGCCTACTGGATTGGCCGCGCCATCGGCTCCCAGAGCCTGGCCCAGGATGAACCCAACGTTTCGGTCGGCCGTGACGGTCGCCTGTCAGGCCCGGAGCTGGTGGAACAACTGATCCAGGGCCTGGCCGACAGTGGTTGCCATGTCAGCGACGTGGGCCTGGTGCCAACGCCCGCGCTGTACTACGCCGCCAACGTACTGGCCGGCAAGTCCGGGGTGATGCTCACCGGTAGCCACAACCCGTCGGACTACAACGGTTTCAAGATCGTCATCGCTGGCGACACCCTGGCCAACGAACAGATCCAGGCCCTGCACGACCGCCTGAAAAACAACGATCTGACCAGCGGCAAGGGCACCATCACCAAAGTCGACATCCTGCAACGCTACTCTGATGAAATCACCCGTGACGTCAAACTCGCACGCCGCCTCAAAGTGGTGGTGGACTGCGGTAACGGCGCGGCCGGCGTGATCGCCCCGCAGTTGCTCGAAGCCTTGAACTGCGAAGTGATTCCGTTGTTCTGCGAGGTCGACGGCAACTTCCCCAACCACCATCCGGACCCGGGCAAGCCTGAGAACCTGGTGGACCTGATCGCCAAGGTCAAGGAAACCGGCGCGGATGTGGGCCTGGCCTTCGACGGCGACGGCGACCGCGTGGGTGTGGTGACCGAGACCGGAGAAATCGTGTTCCCGGATCGCCTGTTGATGCTGTTTGCCCGTGACGTGGTGGCGCGCAATGCCAACGCCGAGATCATCTTCGACGTGAAGTGCACCCGCCGCCTCACCCCGCTGATCAAGGAATATGGCGGTCGCCCGCTAATGTGGAAGACCGGCCACTCGTTGATCAAAAAGAAAATGAAGGAAACCGGCGCGCTATTGGCCGGCGAAATGAGCGGCCACGTGTTCTTCAAAGAGCGCTGGTTCGGCTTTGACGACGGTATTTACAGCGCTGCGCGCCTGCTGGAGATCCTCAGCAAGGAAAAATCCACCGCCGAAGAGCTATTCCAGACCTTCCCGAACGATATTTCTACGCCAGAGATCAATATCCATGTGACCGAGGAGAGCAAATTCAGCATCATTGACGCACTGCACGATGCGCAATGGGGCGAAGGTGCCAACCTGACCACCATTGATGGTGTGCGAGTCGATTACGCCAAAGGCTGGGGCCTGGTTCGCGCGTCCAACACCACACCGGTGCTGGTCCTGCGTTTCGAGGCGGATACCGAGGCTGAGTTGCAGCGCATCAAGGACGTGTTCCACGCCCAGTTGAAACGTGTTGCCCCTGATCTCCAATTACCGTTCTGATTTTTTACCGGAGCCCTGAATGACCCTCGAACGCGAAGCCGCTGCCAACACTGCCAAGGTCCTGTCCGAAGCGTTGCCTTACATTCGACGCTATGTCGGCAAGACGCTGGTGATCAAGTACGGCGGCAATGCCATGGAAAGCGAAGAGCTGAAAACCGGCTTTGCCCGCGACATCGTGTTGATGAAAGCCGTGGGGATCAACCCGGTGGTAGTGCACGGCGGCGGCCCGCAAATCGGCGACCTGCTCAAGCGCTTGTCGATCGAGAGTCACTTCATCGATGGCATGCGTGTCACTGACGCGCAGACCATGGACGTGGTGGAGATGGTCCTCGGCGGCCAGGTCAACAAAGACATCGTCAACCTGATCAACCGTCACGGCGGCAGCGCCATTGGCCTGACCGGCAAGGACGCGGAACTGATCCGCGCGAAAAAACTGACCGTGACCCGTCAGACGCCGGAAATGACCCAGCCGGAAATCATCGACATCGGCCAGGTGGGTGAAGTGATCGGCATCAACACCGACCTGCTGAACCTGCTGGTCAAAGGTGACTTCATCCCGGTGATCGCGCCCATCGGCGTGGGCGCCAACGGTGAGTCCTACAACATCAACGCCGACCTGGTGGCCGGCAAGGTGGCCGAAGCATTGAAGGCTGAAAAGCTGATGCTGTTGACCAACATCGCCGGCTTGATGGACAAGGAAGGCAAGGTGCTGACTGGCTTGACCACGCAACAAGTGGACGAGTTGATCGCTGACGGCACCATCTACGGTGGCATGCTGCCGAAGATCCGTTGCGCGCTGGAAGCGGTGCAAGGCGGCGTGGGAAGCTCGCTGATCCTGGATGGTCGCGTGCCGAACGCGATCCTGCTGGAAATCTTCACCGATACCGGTGTGGGTACGCTGATCAGCAACCGCAAGCGTCCATGATGTAAAAATCTTGAATAGACCGTAGTTTTCGACGGCTCTTTCGGCGACACGTACCTATGTACGAAACCTCCGAAAGAATCGACGAAATCTGCGGTCTTTTTTATGAGAGAGGGAAATGCCCTACCGCAATGATCGAAGCATCCGACATCTTGCCGGCATACATCTGCTTAGGATCTTCCTTAAATCCACAGGAGATCTTCCCCATGCAAAAAACCTACACCCCCTACGGCAGCGACGTATCGGCAGGCACCTATGAGTGTGCCGACTGCGGACGCCACTACAGCAATCAGTCGAAGACTTCCCTTCCACCCTGCCCAAACTTCAAAGCAAGCCCGCACCTGCTGAAAGGCTGGAATATCCTCACCGGCCAGGGTGACGCTGTCGAAGATCCGTACCCGAACCAGCCTTCCCAATAACGGTGGGAGACTGAACCATGCAGATCGCATTCACTATTGATGCCCATACTTTCCAGCAGGAACAGCGGGAGCCGGTCAATAAAACCCTAAAAATTTCCGACAGCGAGATTGCATGCGCGCTATAACGCATCGCCAAAGCACTGTTATGCCAGACGCTGGGCCTGAATGCCGTTGGGTGAAATCGTCGCGGTCAGCGGCCTGCTGCTGACCCTGACCACCTTCATGTTCAACTTGGCGTGGCCCAAGGTACATGATGCATTAGCGATGGATGAGAACTAATCAGGCGCGCAGGCCAGGAAACGTAGCAGGACGAAAGTCATCAATATTTTGCTTGCCTGCGCACTGCCCATGACCAGTACTTTCATGGCGCTGTTTTACGTAAACCTGCCCACCGCGGTCCGTGTCATGAACAGCAGCACACTGGACTTGTGGAACTTCGACGTGGATCGCACGCCGTACGTGCTAGTGGTCCTGGCATTGCGGGTGTTTGCGCTGTTCAATGCCTGGCTCGTCGTGCGACTGATCGATAAATGGCGGAAATTGGGTTAACCGCCAGTCGGGCTGCCGTGTTTCAACGCTCATGAGCGCCATAGCAACCCTGACCCTTATTCCAAAAAAAGGCCCTGTTTTCACAGGGCCTTTTATTTAGACGCCGAACTGCTCGCGGTACGCCCGCACGGCCGGTAGATGCTGCTTAAGCTGTGGGTCGTCTTCCAGGAACTGCAACACTTGGTTCAACGACACAATGCTCACCACCGGAATGCCGAAATCGCGCTCCACTTCCTGGATGGCCGACAATTCACCGTTGCCACGTTCCTGGCGGTTCAGCGCGATCAGCACGCCGGCAGCCTTGGCGCCATCCTGGGAGGCGATGATCTGCATGACTTCGCGGATCGCAGTACCGGCGGTGATCACGTCGTCGATGATCAGCACGTCGCCCTTGAGTGGAGCCCCGACCAGGCTACCGCCTTCGCCGTGGGCCTTGGCCTCTTTGCGGTTGAAACACCATGGCAGATCCTGCCCGTGATGCTCAGCCAAAGCCACGGCCGTTGCCGCCGCCAGGGGGATACCCTTGTAGGCTGGGCCGAACAGCACGTCGAAGGAAATACCGCTTTCAACGATGGCTGCCGCGTAGAAACGACCCAGCTGGGCCAGGGCCGAACCCGAGTTGAACAAGCCTGCATTGAAGAAGTACGGGCTGGTGCGCCCGGACTTCAAAGTGAACTCACCGAAGCGCAAAACGCCGCGATCGATGGCAAAACGAATGAAATCGCGTTGATACGCCTGCATGAAAAAAGCCTCAGATACCACGGATTTAGCTAATTAGGTGGACGGCGTGTATCATACACGCACGCGATTTTTGGGGCCATTTATGCGGATCATCAGTGTGAACGTTAATGGTATTCAGGCTGCAGTCGAGCGTGGTTTGCTCAGTTGGCTGCAAGCCCAGAATGCCGACGTCATCTGCCTGCAGGATACCCGCGCCTCCGCCTTTGAACTGGACGACCCAGCCTTCCAACTGGATGGCTACTTCCTTTATGCCTGCGATGCCGAAGTGCCCACCCAAGGTGGCGTGGCTTTGTATTCGCGGTTGCAACCCAAGGCGGTCATCAGCGGCCTCGGCTTCGAGACAGCCGACCGCTACGGGCGCTACCTGCAAGCCGATTTCGATAAGGTCAGCATCGCGACCTTGCTGCTCCCTTCGGGGCAGAACGGCGATGAAGACTTGAACCAGAAGTTCAAGCTAATGGACGATTTCGCCCGTTACCTGGATAAACAGCGACGCAAGCGTCGCGAGTACATTTATTGTGGCTCGCTGTACGTGGCGCAACAGAAGCTGGATATCAAGAACTGGCGCGACAGCCAGCAATCCCCGGGTTTCCTGGCGCCGGAACGTGCCTGGATGGACGAGATTGTCGGCAACATGGGCTATGTGGATGCCCTGCGCGAAGTCAGCCGCGAAGGCGACCAGTACAGCTGGTGGCCAGACAACGAACAAGCTGAGATGCTTAACCTGGGCTGGCGTTTCGACTACCAGTTGCTCACCCCAGGTCTGCGCCGGTTCGTGCGCAGCGCACGCCTGCCGCGCCAGCCACGCTTCTCGCAGCACGCGCCGCTGATCGTGGACTACGACTGGACATTGACCATCTAAGGTCTTTTTCCAGGCACAAAAAAACCGACATCGCTGTCGGTTTTTTTGTGGGTGCTCATTATTTGATCAGGCGCCAGGTCAAGGGGTAGCGATAAACAATCCCCTTGTTGGCCTTGATGCTGCCAATGATAGTCAGCACCACTGTGGCGATCGCCAGGGCAACCATCAGGAAAAAGCCAATCACTGCAAAAGCCAGCACGATGCAAGCGATCCAGGCGATGGCCACGGTGATCTGGAAGTTCAGCGCTTCCTTGCCCTGATCATCAATGAACGGGTCCACTTCTTTCTTCATCTGCCACAGGATCAGTGGCCCCACGACGCTACCGAAGGGGAACACGAAGCCCAGAAACGCCGCGAGATGGCACAACATTGCCCCCTGGCGCACTTCGTAGGAAGGCGTAGGCACCGGCATTTGGCTGTTGTCATTCATGGCGTTTCTCCTTGAAACGGGCTCAGTCAGCCAGGGCGGCGTTCTGCAGCTCGAAGATTTCGGTCATGCCTTTCTGGGCCAGGGCCAGCATGGCGTTCAGCTCGGCCGGCTGGAATGGCGCGCCCTCGGCGGTGCCCTGTACTTCGATGAAACCACCGGTGCTGGTCATGACCACGTTCAGGTCGGTCTCGGCAGCCGAGTCTTCCAGGTAGTCCAGGTCCAGCACAGGCTCACCCTGATACATGCCTACCGATACCGCAGCAATCATCTGCTTGAGCGGGTCACCGCCTTTCAGGCCGCCACGCTTCTTGATCACTTTGAGTGCATCAACCAGGGCCACCATGGCGCCGGTGATGGACGCAGTACGGGTGCCGCCGTCGGCCTGGATCACGTCGCAGTCGACATACAGGGTCACGTCGCCCAGCTTGGACATGTCCAGGGCTGCGCGCAGGGAGCGGCCGATAAGACGCTGGATTTCCAGTGTACGGCCGCCCTGCTTGCCACGGCTGGCTTCACGCTGGTTACGCTCACCGGTGGCGCGCGGCAGCATGCCGTACTCGGCGGTCAACCAACCCTGGCCCTGGCCTTTGAGGAAACGCGGCACGCCGTTTTCGACGCTGACGGTGCAGATGACCTTGGTATCGCCAAACTCGACCAGTACAGAACCCTCGGCGTGTTTGGTGTAGTTGCGGGTGATGCGGATCGAGCGGAGCTGATCGGCAGCGCGACCACTTGGACGTTTCATAGGGAGACACCTGTACTGAGGACGAAAAACTGCCGAGCATTATAGAGCCGCGAGCCGTTTCGGGGCACTGCTAAAAAATTCGGTTACGAATGCTCGGGTTTGGGCGTGTCCGCCCCACTGCGCTACAATCCTGCGCCTTCTTAATCATCAGCCCGTGTTTGCGGGCTGCAACGCGAGGTACCTCCATGGTGCACAGCATGACCGCCTTCGCCCGCGTCGAAAAAGCCGGCGTCCAAGGCACCCTGAGCTGGGAACTGCGCTCGGTCAACAGCCGTTACCTGGAGCCGCACCTGCGCCTGCCGGAGTCGTTCCGCGATCTCGAAGGCGCCGTGCGTGAAGCACTGCGCCAGGGTATTTCCCGCGGCAAGCTGGAATGCACCCTGCGTTTTACCGAAGAAACCACCGGCAAGGCCTTGCAGATTGACCGCGACCGCGCCGCGCAACTGGTCGCCGCAGCCGAAACCATCGCCGGCCTGATCAAGCAGCCGGCCGCGCTCAACCCACTGGAAGTGCTGGCCTGGCCCGGTGTACTGGTGGCCGACGCCACCGACCCGCAAGCCCTTAACGCCGAAGCGCTCGCCCTGTTCAACCAAGGCCTCAAGGAGCTGAAAGCCGGCCGCGAGCGCGAAGGCGCCGAGCTGGCGCGCTTGATCAGCGAGCGCCTGACCGCCATTGAAGCAGACGTTGTCACCCTGCGTGAACTGGTGCCGCAGATGCTCGCCAGCCAGCGCCAGAAGGTGCTCGACCGCTTCACCGACATGAAGGCCGACCTCGACCCCACGCGCCTGGAGCAGGAAATGGTCCTGTTGGCGCAGAAGAGCGACGTTGCCGAAGAGCTCGATCGCCTGAGCACCCACATCCTCGAAGTGCGCCGCGTGCTCAAGTCCGGCGGTGCCGCCGGTCGGCGCCTGGACTTCCTGATGCAGGAACTCAACCGCGAAGCCAATACACTGGGCTCCAAGGCGTTCGACCCGCGCAGCACCACGGCGGCGGTCAACCTCAAAGTGTTGATCGAGCAGATGCGCGAACAAGTACAGAATATTGAGTAAGGCAACCTCCATGACCCACAGCACCGGCACCCTGTACATCATTTCCGCCCCTTCGGGCGCGGGCAAGAGCAGTCTGGTCAAGGCCCTGACCGACGCTGACGAGCAGATCCGCATTTCGGTTTCCCACACCACCCGCGCCATGCGTCCGGGTGAGGTAAACGGCGTGCACTATCACTTCGTCGAGCGCACCGAGTTCGTCAAGATGATCGAACACGGCGACTTCCTGGAGCGTGCCGAAGTGTTCGGCAACCTCTACGGCACCTCGCAAAGCCACCTGCAGCAGACTCTGGATGAAGGCCACGACCTGATCCTGGAAATCGACTGGCAGGGCGCCGAGCAAGTGCGCAAGCTGATGCCCCAGGCGCGCTCGATCTTCATCCTGCCGCCTTCGCTGGAAGCCTTGCACCAACGCCTGACCAACCGTGGCCAGGACAGTGACGAGATCATCGAAGGTCGTATGCGTGAAGCCGTCAGCGAAATGAGCCACTACGTCGACTACGACTACCTGATCATCAACGACGATTTTGCCCACGCACTGGACGATTTGAAGGCGATTTTCCGCACCAATCAGCTCCAGCAAAAGCGCCAGCAACAGCGTTTCGGCAAATTACTGGCCGAACTGCTCGGTTGATTGGCTCTTCCCAAAACCGCTGCAAGGGCTTTACATTGGCACTTGTAGCGGTTTTGCGAGGGCCTGCGAAAAATCAGCGCTTCCCTAAACGCTGGTGATTTTTTAAACTGTTTAGTCCGCTCGCCCAACCGGGCAGCGCGCATCTTGCATTCGCTCCGAGGAATACCATGGCCCGCGTAACCGTTGAAGACTGCCTAGAACACGTGGATAACCGCTTTGAGCTGGTCATGCTCTCTACCAAGCGTGCCCGTCAACTGGCCACTGGCGGCAAAGAGCCCCTGGTCCAGTGGGAAAACGACAAGCCTACCGTTGTAGCCCTGCGTGAAATCGCTGAAGGCCTGATGAGCTACGAGTTCATCGCCAACGCTGAAATCGTTGAAGACGAACCGCTGTTTGCAGCGTTCGAGGACGAGTCCAACGAGGCCGTCTAAGCCTATGCCTGGTCGACGTAGCACGGCGCGGGGTCACAGCCAACGGCAGGAGTTCACACTTTGCCGAGCATAGACGCCCTCGCCGATCGCTTATCGGCCTACCTCGGCCCAGACCAGGTCAACCTGGTCCGCCGAGCGTATTTCTACGCCGAACAAGCCCACGACGGCCAACGCCGGCGTAGCGGTGAGGCGTATGTCACCCATCCTCTTGCGGTGGCAAATATTCTTGCCGACATGCACATGGACCATCAGAGCCTGATGGCCGCGATGCTGCATGACGTGATCGAAGACACCGGCATCGCCAAGGAAGCGCTCAGCGCACAATTTGGCGAAACCGTGGCCGAACTGGTCGACGGGGTCAGCAAACTGACCCAGATGAACTTCGAGACCAAGGCTGAAGCCCAGGCGGAAAACTTCCAGAAGATGGCCATGGCCATGGCCCGCGATATCCGGGTGATTCTGGTCAAGCTGGCCGACCGGCTGCACAACATGCGCACGCTGGAGGTGCTGTCCGGCGAAAAACGCCGGCGCATCGCCAAGGAAACCCTGGAAATCTACGCGCCCATCGCCAACCGGCTGGGCATGCACGCCATTCGTATCGAATTCGAAGACCTCGGTTTCAAAGCCATGCACCCGATGCGTTCGGCGCGCATCTACCAGGCGGTCAAGCGCGCCCGGGGCAACCGCAAGGAAATCGTCAACAAGATCGAAGAGTCCCTGAGCCATTGCCTGGCGATCGACGAGATCGAAGGCGAGGTCAGCGGCCGGCAGAAACACATCTACGGCATCTACAAGAAGATGCGCGGCAAGCGTCGGGCCTTCAACGAGATCATGGACGTGTATGCGTTCCGGATCATCGTCGACAAGGTCGACACCTGCTACCGCGTGCTGGGCGCTGTACATAATTTGTACAAACCGCTGCCGGGGCGCTTCAAGGATTACATCGCGATTCCCAAGGCCAACGGCTACCAGTCGCTGCATACCACGCTGTTTGGTATGCACGGGGTGCCGATCGAGATCCAGATCCGCACCCGCGAAATGGAAGAGATGGCCAACAACGGCATCGCCGCCCATTGGCTGTACAAATCCAGCGGCGACGAGCAGCCAAAAGGCACCCATGCCCGTGCCCGCCAGTGGGTCAAGGGCGTGCTGGAAATGCAGCAACGTGCCGGCAACTCCCTCGAATTTATCGAAAGCGTGAAGATCGACCTGTTTCCGGACGAGGTCTACGTGTTCACGCCCAAAGGCCGGATCATGGAGCTGCCCAAAGGCTCCACGGCGGTCGACTTTGCCTACGCCGTGCACACCGATGTGGGCAACAGCTGCATCGCCTGTCGGATCAACCGTCGTCTCGCGCCGCTGTCCGAACCGCTGCAAAGCGGCTCCACGGTCGAGATCGTCAGCGCACCGGGCGCACGCCCGAATCCGGCATGGCTCAACTTTGTGGTCACCGGCAAGGCGCGCACGCACATCCGCCACGCCTTGAAACTGCAGCGCCGCTCCGAGTCCATCAGCCTGGGCGAACGCCTGCTGAACAAGGTGCTCAACGGTTTCGACAGCGCCCTGGACAAGATTCCTACAGAGCGCGTGCAAGCGATGCTCCACGAGTATCGCCAGGAAACCATCGAAGACCTGCTGGAAGATATCGGCTTGGGCAACCGCATGGCCTACGTGGTCGCCCGCCGCCTGCTCGGCGAAGGCGAACAATTGCCAAGCCCCGAAGGTCCGCTGGCGATTCGTGGCACCGAGGGCCTGGTGCTCAGCTACGCCAAGTGCTGCACGCCGATCCCGGGCGACCCGATTGTCGGCCATTTGTCGGCGGGCAAAGGCATGGTGGTGCACCTGGACAACTGCCGCAACATCACCGAAATCCGCCACAACCCGGAAAAATGCATCCAGCTCTCGTGGGCCAAGGATGTCACCGGCGAATTCAACGTCGAGTTGCGGGTGGAGCTGGAACACCAGCGCGGCCTGATCGCCCTGCTCGCCAGCAGCGTCAACGCAGCCGACGGCAATATCGAGAAGATCAGCATGGACGAACGCGATGGTCGCATCAGCGTGGTCCAGTTGGTGGTCAGCGTTCACGACCGCGTGCACCTGGCCCGCGTAATCAAGAAACTGCGTGCCTTGACGGGTGTGATCCGCATCACTCGCATGCGCGCCTAAGCCACATTACAAGGAGTCATTCATGACCAAGACTGTTATCACCAGCGATAAAGCCCCGGCCGCCATCGGCACCTACTCCCAGGCGATCAAGGCAGGCAACACCGTCTACATGTCCGGCCAGATTCCACTGGACCCAAAGACCATGGAACTGGTTGAAGGCTTCGAAGCACAGACCGTGCAGGTCTTCGAAAACCTCAAGTCGGTGGCCGAGGCTGCCGGCGGTTCGTTCAAAGACATCGTCAAGCTGAACATCTTTCTCACCGACCTGAGCCACTTCGCCAAGGTCAACGAGATCATGGGCAAGTACTTCGAACAGCCTTACCCAGCCCGCGCCGCCATCGGCGTTGCCGCCCTGCCAAAGGGTGCACAGGTTGAGATGGACGCGATTCTGGTCATCGAGTAAAACACCCGGCGCAGCCCCCATAGGCTGCGCCGACTTCGTTTTAAAAGGATTTCATGATGCGCAAAGCGCTTGTAGCCTCATCACTGCTCGCCCTGTTGCTCGGCGGCTGCGCCAGCAACCCTGCCGACCGGGATGTGAGCGGCACCTGGATCAACCAGGTCGCCGTCGATGCGGCGGCCAAAGGCGGCCCTTTGCGTGAAGCCCTGCAGAGCTTTGGCCCGAACCTCGAATGGGAGGTCAATACCAAGGCCTCGCAGGCACGCTACTACAACGGTTTTGAAGTAGCGGAAGGCAAATTGCTGGGTGAAAAGTCCGGCGCGTGGAGTGTGGACTTCTACGGCAGCTCCGCCACCGAACTCAAGCGCAAAGGCAAACAGCTGCTGCAAGTGGCCAACGACAACGAGCCGGAACAGCTGTTCGCTCGCCCCAAAGAGCCCGCACCGGAAGGCGCGCCACTGGGCGCAAACTTCGAGCGTGCGCTGTACGCCGCTTATATGGGGGGTGACTGGAAGATCCTCGACGGTTTCGGAAGCGGCGCCATCGTGCAATTCCAGGCCAACGGCAAGGTCGCTGGCCTGCCGAATGTCGATCAGTACTCGCTGTGCCTGGCGGGCGATTGCGCGTCCATGAGCGGTGGCTACGACAGTATCTGGCTGCAGTTGAACGGCCAGGGCAACCCGTGGATTTTTGTGCGCAAAGGCAAGCAACTGGAGATCTTCCAGGCGATCAATACCGCACAGGCGGATGAGGTGCCTTCGTTTACGCCAGGGCCTCGCCAGTGGTTGCTTGAAAAGCAATAAGCAGCCGAACGCGTATCCAAATGTGGGAGCGGGCTTGCGCGCGAAAGCGGTTTATCAGAAGCACATTCAGTGACTGACACAGCGCTTTCGCGAGCAAGCCCGCTCCCACATTTTCACCGCATTTCAGCCTTTCAGGATCGCCGCGTAGCCCTCGCGGTAAGTCGGGTACGTCGGCACCCAACCCAACGCCTTGATACGCGCATTGCTGCATTGCTTGCTGCCAGCACGCCGCACACTCGCGTCATCAGCCCATTCGGTCACACCCAGATACTCACGCAACCAATCCACCACCTCGGCCAGCGGCGCAGGCGCATCATCGACGCCGATGTAGACCTTCTCCAGCGAGCCGCCCTTTTCCACATGATGCAACAAAAACGCCAGCAAACCCGCTGCGTCATCTGCGTGAATGCGGTTGCCATATAAAGGTGGGTCGATTGCCACGCGGTACCCTTGGCGAACCTGGGTCAACAGCCATTCGCGGCCCGGTCCATAGATACCAGTCAGCCGCACAATGCTGGCGGGGATGCCACTGTCGAGCGCAACTTGCTCAGCCTCCAACATTACTTGCCCGGAATAACCCTTCGCCTGAGTCTTCGACGTTTCGTCGACCCACTCGCCATTTTGCTGCCCGTAGACGCTGCTGCTGGATACAAACAGCAGGTGCTTAGGCTCCTGCCCGTAGTCGCCCAGCCACTCCAGCACATGTTTCAGCCCTTCAACATAAGCAGCGCGATAGCCGGCTTCGTCATGGTCCGTCGCGGCAGCGCAGTACACCAGATAATCCACCCCGCCGATCGGCCAGGTGTCAGGGCAATCCTTGTTGAACAGGTCACCGGCAATACCGATCACGCCCTCGGGCAGCCGCGAAATATCGCGGCGCAGGCCATGAACCTCCCACTCCGAGTCGAGCAACTGGCTGGCCAGCCGGCTCCCTACATCGCCACAGCCGGCAATCACAACAGAAGGCGCAGACATCACAAAACTCCGTACTGAAAGGTCTAGGTTAGCCCTCGCGAGTGACCGACGGCCAGAAAAAGGGCAAATAAAGTAACTGTATTACTTCTGTTAACAAGAATTACTTGCAATAATAACCGCCCATTTGTCCTCGACCCCTTGGGTCTGGAAGGACGATCACTCATTTTTTCTCTCAGGTCCGGCCAGCATGACACGTAATACAACCCCCGCTTCGCCAACCAAGCTTCACAGCCCATCCCGCGCCTGGCGTGCGAGTGCTGCGCTGCTGTTCAGCGTACTGCTGGCACCGACCGCCGCCTTCGCTGACGCCGCCGCACCCGCCACCCCGGCTGCCGCCGAGCAAAATGCCGCGGCACCGGCAGCTCCAGTGGCTGCGCCGGCCGCCACCGACCCGGCCCTGGCGGCTGACCCAGCCTCCGCCGAAGACACCGGTGTGGTGCTGGAAGAAGACAACACCCTGGGCATGGCCCATGACCTGTCGCCGTGGGGCATGTACCAGAACGCTGACGTGGTGGTGAAAGCCGTGATGATCGGCCTAGCCATTGCCTCGATCATCACCTGGACCATCTGGATCGCCAAAGGCTTCGAGCTGCTGGGCGCCAAACGTCGTCTGCGCACTGAAATCGTCCACCTGAAAAAGGCTACCACCCTCAAGGAAGCCAGCGAAAGCGCGACCAAGAAGGGCACCCTGGCCAACACTCTGGTGCACGACGCGCTGGAAGAAATGCGCCTGTCGGCCAACACCCGCGAAAAAGAAGGCATCAAGGAACGTGTGGCCTTCCGCCTGGAGCGCCTGGTGGCAGCCTGCGGTCGTAACATGAGCAGCGGCACCGGCGTGCTCGCAACCATCGGTTCTACCGCGCCGTTCGTCGGCTTGTTCGGTACCGTGTGGGGCATCATGAACAGCTTCATCGGCATCGCCAAAACCCAGACCACCAACCTTGCCGTCGTTGCCCCTGGCATCGCCGAAGCCCTGCTGGCGACCGCCCTGGGCCTGGTTGCCGCGATTCCTGCGGTGGTGATCTACAACGTCTTCGCCCGTTCGATTGCCGGCTACAAAGCCCAGGTATCGGACGCGTCGGCAGAAGTCCTGCTGCTGGTCAGCCGCGACCTCGATCACCTGCCTACCGAGCGCAGCTCGCAACCGCACATGGTGAAAGTGGGGTAATCGGCCATGGGCCTGCATTTGAATCAAGGCGACGACGAACTCGTCGAGAACCACGAAATCAACGTCACGCCGTTTATCGACGTGATGCTGGTGCTGCTGATCATCTTCATGGTGGCGGCACCGTTGGCGACCGTGGACATTAAGGTCGACCTGCCCGCATCCAGCGCCAAACCTGCGCCACGGCCAGAGAAACCGATCTTCCTCAGCGTCAAGGCGGACCAACGCCTGTTCCTGGGCGAAGAAGAAGTCAAAGCTGAAACCCTGGGCCCGGTGCTCGACGCCAAGACCCAAGGCAAGAAAGACACGACGATCTTCTTCCAGGCTGACAAGGGCGTGGACTACGGCGACCTGATGAGCGTGATGGATGCCCTGCGGGCAGCCGGCTACCTCAAGGTCGGCCTGGTCGGACTTGAGACGGCAGCCAAGAAATGATCACGACGCGCCACAAACTGACGCGTTATGGCACCAGCCTCGCCGTCGTACTGGGCGTGCATGCCGTCGCGATCGCTATCGCGCTTCATTGGTCCGCGCCGCGCACGGTGCAGTTGCCGCCGGCTGCCATGGTCATCGACCTGGCACCGATGCCAGCCCCGCCGCCGCCAGCGCCGCCCAAGGTGGTAACGCCGCCGCAACCGCCTGCACCGGTGGAAGAGCTGCCCCTGCCGAAACTGGCCGAGGCACCCAAGCCAACGATCCAGGTGCCCAAGCCGGTCAAGCCCAAGCCTAAACCGCAGCCGCCGAAGCCTGTGGAGAAGAAGATCGAGCCGCCCAAGGAGAAACCCTCCGAGGATCCGCCGAGCGACGCTCCGCCGACCCAAGCACCGGCTGAGAAATCGGCCCAACCTGTACCAGGCCCTTCTCCGCAGCAAATCGCAGCGAAGGCTTCCTGGGAAGGCACGCTGCTGGCTCACTTGCAGAAGTACAAAAAGTACCCGCCAGGCGCGCAGGCCCGTGGCAAGGAAGGCCTGAACCGCCTGAAGTTCGTGGTGGATGCCGAAGGCAACGTGCTGTCCTACGAGTTGGTGGGCCGCTCCGGCAACGCCGACCTGGACCGCGCCACGCTGGACATGATCCGTCGCGCCCAGCCACTGCCCAAGCCACCGGCAGACATGCTCAAAGGTGGCAGCATCGAGATCGTTGCACCGTTCGTGTACAACATCGAGAAGCGTCGTCGCTGAAAAATGAAGGTGGTGAGGGGCAACCCTTACCACCTTCAGCAAAATCTGCGTAACTCCCCGCTCAATCCCCAGCAAAGTTCTGATAACGTGCGTCTATCGATTGCAGCCGGTATGCTTGGCCCGCAACCTCATGGACGCCCGCTATGACTCTTACAGAATTACGCTACATCGTTACCCTCGCCCAAGAGCAGCACTTCGGCCACGCGGCCGAGCGTTGCCATGTCAGCCAGCCGACGCTGTCGGTGGGCGTGAAAAAGCTTGAAGACGAACTCGGTGTGCTGATTTTCGAGCGCAGCAAGAGCGCCGTGCGCCTAACGCCTGTGGGCGAAGGCATTGTGGCCCAGGCCCAGAAGGTGCTGGAGCAGGCGCAGAGCATTCGCGAACTGGCCCAGGCCGGCAAGAACCAGCTGACCGCACCGCTGAAAGTCGGCGCCATCTACACCGTCGGCCCGTACCTGTTCCCGCACCTGATCCCGCAACTGCACCGCGTCGCGCCGCAGATGCCGTTATATATCGAAGAAAACTTCACCCACGTGCTGCGCGACAAACTGCGCAACGGCGAGCTGGACGCGATCATCATCGCCCTGCCGTTCAACGAAGCGGACGTGTTGACCCTGCCGCTCTACGACGAGCCGTTCTACGTCTTGATGCCCGCTTCCCACCCGTGGACGCAAAAGGACACCATCGACGCCGGCCTGCTCAACGACAAGAGCCTGCTGCTGCTGGGCGAAGGCCACTGCTTCCGTGACCAGGTATTGGAAGCCTGCCCGACCCTGACCAAGGGCAACGACGGCGCCAAGCACACCACCGTGGAATCCAGCTCCCTGGAAACCATCCGGCACATGGTCGCCTCCGGCCTGGGCATTTCGATCCTGCCGCTGTCGGCGGTGGACAGCCACCACTACGCCCCCGGCGTGATCGAAGTGCGCCCACTGACGCCGCCAGTACCGTTCCGTACCGTGGCGATCGCCTGGCGCGCCAGCTTCCCACGACCGAAAGCGATTGAGATCCTCGCCGATTCGATCCGCCTGTGCTCGGTGGCCAAGCCGACGGCTGCGAGCTAAGCAACGGTATGACTGAGCTGTCGCAGGTGTCGGTGACGGCACTCAAGGGTGTCGGTGAAGCCATGGCCGAGAAGTTGGCCAAGGTCGGCCTGGAAAACCTCCAGGACGTGTTGTTCCACCTGCCCCTGCGCTATCAGGACCGCACCCGCGTGGTGCCCATCGGCCAGTTGCGCCCTGGGCAGGACGCGGTGGTCGAAGGCACGGTCAGCGGCGCCGACGTGGTGATGGGCAAGCGTCGCAGCCTGGTGGTGCGTCTGCAGGATGGCACCGGTGGCCTGAGCCTGCGCTTCTACCATTTCAGCAACGCGCAGAAAGAAGGCCTAAAACGCGGCACCCGCGTACGCTGCTACGGCGAAGCGCGGCCTGGTGCATCGGGCCTGGAAATCTATCACCCGGAATACCGCGCCATTACCGGCGATGAACCGCCGCCAGTCGACACCACGCTCACACCGATCTACCCGCTCACCGAAGGCCTGACCCAGCAACGCCTGCGCCAGCTGTGCATGCAGACGCTGACGATGCTCGGCCCGAAAAGCCTGCCCGACTGGCTGCCGCTGGAGCTGGCCCGCGACTATCAACTGGCGTCGCTGGACGATGCGATTCGCTACTTGCATCACCCGCCTGCCGATGCCGATGTCGACGAGCTGGCGCTGGGTCATCACTGGGCCCAGCACCGCCTGGCGTTTGAAGAACTGCTGACTCACCAACTCTCCCAGCAGCGCCTGCGCGAAAGCATGCGTTCCCTGCGTGCGCCGGCGATGCCCAAGGCCACGCGTTTGCCCGCGCAATACCTGGCCAACCTGGGCTTTGCGCCGACCGGCGCCCAACAACGCGTCGGTAATGAAATCGCCTACGACTTAAGCCAGCAGGAACCCATGCTGCGCCTGATCCAGGGCGATGTGGGCGCAGGCAAGACCGTGGTCGCCGCTCTCGCCGCCTTGCAAGCGCTGGAAGCTGGTTACCAAGTGGCGTTGATGGCGCCCACCGAAATTCTTGCCGAGCAGCACTTCATCACCTTCAAGCGCTGGCTCGAGCCTCTGGGCCTGGAAGTGGCGTGGCTGGCCGGCAAGCTCAAGGGCAAGGTACGCGCAGCGGCTCTGGAGCAGATTGCCGGTGGTGCACCCATGGTGGTGGGCACCCACGCGCTGTTTCAGGATGAAGTGCAATTCAAGAATCTGGCGCTGGTGATCATCGACGAACAGCATCGATTCGGCGTGCAGCAACGCCTGGCCCTGCGCCAGAAAGGCGTGGGCGGGCGCATGAACCCGCACCAGTTGATCATGACCGCCACGCCGATCCCGCGCACCCTGGCGATGAGCGCCTACGCCGACCTCGACACCTCGATCCTCGACGAACTGCCGCCCGGCCGGACGCCGGTCAACACCGTATTGGTCACCGACACCCGACGTGTCGAAGTGATCGAGCGCGTGCGCGGCGCCTGTGCCGAAGGGCGCCAGGCGTACTGGGTGTGCACGCTGATCGAAGAGTCCGAGGAGCTGACCTGCCAGGCTGCCGAGACCACCTTTGAAGACCTCACCAGCGCCTTGGGCGAGCTCAAGGTCGGCCTGATCCATGGCCGCATGAAGCCCGCAGAAAAAGCCGCCGTGATGGCCGAATTCAAGGCCGGTAACCTGCAACTGTTGGTGGCTACCACGGTGATCGAGGTCGGTGTGGACGTACCCAACGCCAGCTTGATGATTATCGAGAACCCCGAGCGCCTTGGCCTGGCGCAACTGCACCAGTTGCGCGGCCGGGTCGGCCGGGGCAGCGCCGCCAGCCATTGCGTGCTGCTCTACCACCCGCCGCTGTCACAGATTGGTCGCCAGCGCCTGGGCATCATGCGTGAAACCAACGACGGTTTTATCATTGCCGAAAAAGACCTCGAGCTGCGCGGCCCCGGTGAAATGCTCGGCACCCGCCAGACCGGCCTGCTGCAATTCAAGGTCGCCGACCTGATGCGCGACGCTGACCTGCTGCCGGCCGTGCGCGATGCGGCGCAAGCGCTGCTCGAACGTTGGCCGGATCATGTCAGCCCATTGCTGGACCGCTGGCTACGCCATGGGCAGCAATACGGCCAAGTGTGACGCCTGACTTTGTAGGAGCGAGCTTGCTCGCGAAGCGCGTTAACGATGACGCGGACACCGGGGAATGAACGCGGTGACCTGGGATATCTTCGCGAGCAAGCTCGCTCCCACAGAGGTTCAGCGCCAACCGCGTCACAAACAACAGTTAACCGACCAACACTTGTATCAAGCTGGTTATACTTCGTGGACTGTAAGAAATTGGATCAGGCCATGTCAGAAGTTGCCCTCGCCACAGCCCCACTGACCGCCCCGCCGGTCATTCGGGCTCTGCTCGCAAAACTCGCCATCCCCTACACGGAAGTCACCGACCTACCGGGCCTGAATCCTGCGCGAAAGGTCCAGGCCGTGTTGCTGGAAGACGCGGTGGGCGCACTGATGGTGCTGTTCCCGCAGAACCAATTGCTCGATCTCAACCGCCTCGCCGAACTCACCGGTCGCCGCCTCACGGCAGTATCGCCGGATCGCGTCGAACGCATGCTGGGCAAGCACGAACTGACCCTGTTGCCAGGCCTGCCGCCGCTCACCAGTTCGCCGTGCCTGTACGAAGGCAGCCTGCTCAACGAGCCGAGCCTGCTGGTGCATTCGGGCGAAGCCGGGGTGCTACTGGAAATACCGACCGACACGTTCAAGACGATGCTGACCAAGGCCAGCGCCGGCCACTTCGGCGAGCCGCTGAGCAACATCCGCCCCAACCTTGACCGCCCGAATGATGACCGCGAGGAAATTACCCAGGCGATGCAGGCATTCACCGCCCGCCGCATCCAGCAACGCCTGGAAGCGACCATCGAGATTCCACCGCTGGCCGACACGGCGCAGAAGATCATCAAGCTGCGTGTCGACCCGAATGCCACCATTGATGACATTACCGGCGTGGTCGAAACCGACCCCGCTTTGGCTGCGCAAGTCGTGAGCTGGGCCGCGTCGCCCTACTACGCGTCGCCGGGCAAGATCCGCTCCGTGGAAGACGCCATCGTGCGCGTGCTGGGTTTTGACCTGGTGATCAACCTGGCGCTGGGCCTGGCATTGGGCAAGACCCTGAGCCTGCCCAAGGATCACCCGCACCAGTCCACACCCTACTGGCACCAGTCAATCTACACCGCCGCCGTGATCGAAGGCCTGACCCGCGCTATGCCCCGCGCCCAGCGCCCGGAAGCCGGCCTGACCTACCTCGCGGGCTTGCTGCACAACTTCGGTTACCTGCTGCTGGCTCACGTGTTCCCGCCGCACTTTTCGCTGATCTGCCGTCACCTAGAGGTCAACCCGCACCTGTGCCACAGCTATGTCGAGCAACACCTGCTGGGCATCAGCCGCGAGCAAATCGGTGCGTGGCTGATGCGCTACTGGGACATGCCGGATGAACTGTCCACTGCCCTGCGCTTCCAGCACGATCCGACCTACGATGGTCAGTACGCTGAATACCCGAACCTGGTGTGTCTGGCGGTACGCTTGTTGCGCAGCCGTGGGATTGGCTCCGGGCCGGATGAGGCGATTCCGGATGCGCTGCTTGAGCGTCTGGGCTTGAGCCGTGACAAGGCTGAGGAAGTGGTGGGCAAAGTGCTGGATGCCGAGGTGCTGTTGCGCGAGTTGGCGTCCCAGTTCAGCCAGGGCTAACCCACCACCTGTTACATCGCCATCGCCGGCAAGCCGACTCCTACAGATTTTGTGTAGGAGCCGGCTTGCCGGCGATGAATTCAACCCTTCTTTTTCTTCGGCTTCAAATACTTGGTCAACCCCTGGAACCAGATCACCAGCGCCGGGTTGCCCTTGATCTGGATCGACTTGTCCTGAATCCCCGTCATGAACGCCAATTGCTTGTTCTTCGCCTGCATCGTGGCGAAGCCGTAGGCCGCATCTTTAAAGGCGATGGCGAACGCCGGCGAAGGGTGAACACCCGAACGGCTGGTGATGCGCTGGTCTTTGACGATGAAGTGACGGGCAACCTTGCCGTCGAGGGTCTGCAGCTGGAAGGCCAGGTCTTTGTCACCCAGTTGCTGCTGGAAGGCGGGATTGGTGCGGCTGGCTTTGCCCATCATCAGGCCCAGCACCCACAGGAGAAGACGAAATTTCATGCACACGGCCTCGGTGTAATTATTGAGTGGCCGCAGCAGTTTAACGATTTGCTAAAAGAACGCCACCGATCTAGCGCATTAGCGGAAGATCGGCTGGCGTTTGACGCTTATAGCAGCATGTTACTTAAACGTTAGGGCAAGGTACCGGTGCCCAGTCGGCCAGGTTCGGATCACGGCAGCTGCCTTCGAGCTGGGCCTTGCCGGCACTGGCGACCTGCTTGCTTTCAGCTTGCTTGGCCTGCACGGTCTGAATGCTCTTCTCGGTGGTGACAGCTTCTTTCGGCACGACTGGCAGAGCCTGCTTTTTCGCAACCTTGACCGGCTTCTTGCCCTTGGCCGGAGCGACCACAGGAGCGGTGTCGGCGGTCGCCACGGTCACCACGTCGTTACGCTGCACGCCCACTTGCTGCAGGTCTTTCTCGTAGGCCTGGGTGTAGTTGTTCAGGTCTTCGCTGGCCTTGCCGTTGACCGCAACGATCAGGTCATTGGATTCCTTCAGGCCTGCCACGATTTCCGCCAGGCGCTTGCGGCCTTCGGTGTCGTTGACGGTTTTGGCCTTGCGGTCGGCCACCAGCTTGGTGAACGCGCTCTGGTAGCACTGTTGCGACGCTTTGGCGTACGCGGTGCTGCGGTCGATGTCGGACGCGCTTTTGTTGAAGTCGGTGGAGTAGGACGCAATGCGCTGGTTGTCATCGCTGATCTGCTTCTGGCGCTCGGTGTAGTAACCCGCCGCGCCGCCGGCCAGGGCGCCGCCCGCTGCACCGATGGCGGCGTTACGGCCGCGCTTGTCGGAGTCGCCGGTCAGGGCGCCCAGCAGTGCACCGCCGGCCGCGCCGATGGCTGCGCCGGTGACGACCGACTTGGTCATGTCCGAGTCAGTCGCACGCAGGTGCTGCACCGGCTCGTAGCAGTTCGGGTAGTACTCGACCTTGGTGCTCGACGCGACCTTAGAGGCCGGCGACGTGGCACAACCGGTCAACACAGTGCTGAAACCGGCCGCGATCAGCAGCAAGTGACGCTTGGAAACCGCCTTACGGGAAAAAAGCATAGGTGTGTTCTCGTTTAAGTTTGACTTGCCCAGCACGGCCCACCGCCGCCTGAGTCCCTTCCAAGCTCGCCATACAGCCAGCGCTCATCGCTGACCGCTCGCTGCGAGCAATTCCTTCAAGATCGTTGCCGGGTCGGCCCGCTGTTGCTTGCGGTAGTTGCCGACATGGCGAACGAACAGTGTTGCGCGCGTCACCAGGCTCTTACCGAGCACCGGCTTGCGATCCAACTCTTCCTTGATCCGTTGAAACTGCGCCTGGATCACCGCATCGGTGTAACGCGTGCCAGTGGCCAGGTTGTCGATATAGATCGCCACCGCGCCATCGAGCGCGCTACGACCATTGGCAATCGCCATGTCGAACAGCTGCGCGCTGGCCTCGTCCTTGTTGTCCAGGGACTGTTGGCGGCTCTTCTGCAGGTTGGCCAGGCGGATGTTGTAGTTGGCGATGGTTTCGGCCACCAATGCGGCCGACTGGATCAGGTTGCCCGCCGCCTCTTCGCGTTGCTGGGCGATCAGCGAGACGTTGCGCTTGAGCTCTTCGTTGACCAGCCCCAGCTCGGCTTGCAGCTTGGAGTCGGCGCTGGCGGCAATGATGCTGTCCAGGCGCTTGGTCGGGTCCTGGGCATCGTCGATGGCGTCGGTCAGCGAAGCCAGGCGACCTTCTTTCTGCCATTGGGCGAACAACTCCTTGTAACGTGAACGCGGCGCCGACAAGGCACCAATCGCCACGCGGAACCCGGTGGTCTCGTTGCTTTGCTCGGTGCCGTCGGCGGCGAACAGCGGGTACTCGCGGCGCATGCCGGTGAACAGCGTGCCCTCGCCTTCCAGGTAGTTGCCACCCTTGACCACAAAGCCGCCGTAGGTGCCCTGGCGACGCCCGGCGTGCACCAGTTGGAAGGATTCCTGGACCATTTCCGCCGCGTTGCCGATCACATCGAACAGACCGATCGGGTTGGGCAACTTGGTGCCGATAGGCATCAGGCGCGCGGCCTGGCCGGTACCGCCGGCGACCTGGTTGAACACGGCGTAATCGCCGAGCGGGCCGTCGCTGTCACTGCCTTCAGTACGGCGCGGGAACAGCCGCGCTTCCAAGTCCTGGCGGCTGACGGCATGACCGCCACGCGCGGCGAATTCCCACTCCACTTCGGTGGGCAGGCGCACAAAACCCAAACCGCCGTCGTCCGCCGAAGAGCCGCGTCCGCTCACCGGCAGCAATTCGCGGTGATATTTCATCAGCCAGGCGCTGTACACCGCCGAAAAACGCTCGGCCTCAAAGCGCGACAGTTTGACCTTGGGCAAGCGTCCGGCCATGCCGGTGGGTGCGTCGCACGCAGGCGCGGGTTCACCACTGGCCAACGATTGCGCCTGGGACATCACCTGGGCGTACTGGCGTGCGGTCACTTCGTACTTGCCGATGAAGTAGAGCATGGGCTTGAGCGGGGTCTTGGCGTCGGTCTTCGGCATCAAGGGTGCGATGATTTTGTTCCAGTCTTTGGGCAGGTCCTTGAGGGTGAACTGGCCGTTGATGAAGTCGCGACGGTAGCCGGAAATGAATGACTGCTGATAGCCCGCCTCGCCTTCGGCAAAGGGGTAGCCGAGGCTGATCTCGCGGTCATCCAGGGTGCCTTGGGCCAACACGTAGGCGTAACGAAACACCATGTTGCCTTCGCACGGCAGCGGCAGGCTGACGTCGCCCTCCAACGGCTTGGGGTTATCGAGTTTTTCACTCGCCTCATCGGCCCAGGCCATAGAGGCCAGGGTCAGCGCCACACAGGCGCCCAGTAACTTATACATCTCTGATTCCTTCAGAAGCCTGGATCCGCGCCACTCGCCAGCCACCACAGGCCGCAGCCACGGCGCTGACGCCCATGACTGCAGCCAGGGCCAGGCCGTAATGACGTGCCAACAGGTGGCTGGCGTGTTCGCCCGGCACCTGCACAAATAACGTGTTCAAAGCCGCCTCGGCCAAGCCATACAGGCCGGCACTGAGCACGGCGGCGAAACCTGCGCTGTACAGCGCCTGCACCACCACAAACAACAACAGCCCACCGGTGGAAAACCCCAACAGGCGCAACACCGACAATTCCCGACGCTTACGCACCACGGCGGCCAACGCTCCAGCAAATATCGCCGCAAACGCCCCCGCCAACGCCAACCCGCAGATCACCCAGAAAACGATCGACAGGTTGCGGCTCAACGACTGCACCTGCGCGATGGTCTGCGCCTGGGTCGACACCAGCAGGTTCTGCCCGGCGAAAAACACCCGCAGCGGTTCCACATCGGTGAGGTTCTGCGCATACAGGCGGAATGCCGGGTACACGCGCTGTTCACTCACACCGACCGCTTCACCCTCCCAGCCCAAGGCCGGCACCGCACGACCATCGCGGTAATCTTCTGCTGCTTCCAGCAATTTCAAATCGGCAAACAGCCCATCACGGGCGAAGGCTTCCAGCGGCAATACCGCCAGCACCTGCAAACGCGTGCGCTGGGCCTCGAAGCGTCCTGCCACTTGCCGTGCAAAGCTGGTCTCCAGCCAATCCCCTGGCCGCGCTGCCAGCTTCTCGGCGGCGGTGTGACTCAGCACGATCTGGTCCAGGCCCCTCGGCACCGGAAGACCCGCCAGCAAGGGATCACCCGATGCGGTCGGCAGCATTTCCAGGGCCAAGGCGCCCACCTGCGCGGTCGCCGCAATTTGTCGCGTGCGCGGGAGTGCAAACGCCACATCGCTGCGCTGGCCGAGTTGCTCGATAAAGGCGCTGCTGAATCGACCACCGCCCAACGGAATAATTTCACGGGTGGCGGGGTCGGTCTGCAAACGTTCGGTCAAACTGCTAACCAGTCCAAATTTCAGGCCGAATAACACTAGCAACGGTGCAATGACGGCGACCAGCGCCAATACCGAACAAACCGACAGCCAGGCATCGTTGCGATAGTCCTGCCAGGCCAGCGACGCCACCAGACCGAGGCGCATCAGCACACCTCCCCGAGGGTCGCGGTGACGCCGCCGTCGGTGTCGCGACGGCAACTGATACGCCGCACCTGCAAGCCACTGGCGCGGGCCAGGGGTTCGTCATGGGTGGCAATCACACAGGCGGCACGGTGTTCGCGCGCCTGGGCCAGCAGCGCCTGCATCACGCGCTCGGCATTCAAGGGGTCGAGGGACGCCGTCGGTTCATCCGCCAACACCAGTTGCGGCGCATGAGCCAGGGCGCGGGCACAGCTGACGCGCTGGCGCTGGCCCACCGAGAGCGCCGCCGGTTTCTTGGCCAACTGGTCGCTGATCTCCAACTGCTCGGCCAGGCGCGCCACGCTGCCGTCGTCCTTCAAGCCCAACAGTTGCCGTGACAAGGCGATATTGCCACGCACATCGAGAAACCCCAGCAAGCCGCCGGTTTGCAGCACATAGCCCAGATGCTGGCTACGCAGCGCGGCCAGCATGGATTGCTGATCACCGCGCCACAATCCGGCAATGTCCTGCTGATGAAATTCAAACTGCCCGACCTGATCCGGCGCCAATACCAACGCCAGCAAATCCAGCAAGGTGCTTTTGCCACAACCGCTGGGCCCGACAATCGCCAATTGCTCACCCTCACGCAGCGTCAGCGCCGGAATCACCAGGCTGTAGCGCTGGCTGCCGACGCCCCGGCTCTTGTGCACCGCGTTCAGGTTCAGCATCACGGCAACGTCGACAACGGCACGCGGTACAACGCGTCACCCGGCTCGGCATCGCCGAAACGGACCCAGTTGGCCACATCATTGTGGAAGGTTTCGTAGAGGCGGATCTTCGAATCCAGCTCGTCGATAAAGTCTTCCTGCTCGGCCACGCTCAACGACAACCACAGGTCCTGGGTCATGTTCAGCGACTTGCTGCGGTACGGCAGGCCTTCCAGGTATTCACCCAAGATGCCGCCGTCGGCCAGGTTGCCGCCCTTGCGCAGGGCCTGTGGGTCGCGGCTCATATAGGCGGAGGCGCTGGCGATTTCCTGGAAGAAGTCCTTGGGTGAAGTCTGGGTCTTGCGTGCCGCGTCGACGATCAATTTCAGCGACTGCTGCAGGTCATTGAGCTGCAACTTGGTCAGCATCACACACACCTGGAACGCCGGCAGTGCCGGGTTGGTCAGGTCGCGGTCGGCAGTCCAGGCGCTGACCAGTTGCGGTGCCTGACTCGCAGCTTTACGGCCGAGGAAATCCATGTGCATGGCATAACCGACGGCGGCGGACTTATCCGCCAGACTCGGCGCGCTGTTCAACAACGGCACCGGCTGTGGCGTGTTGCTGCGCACTTGATGCACAAGATTGGCGAACACCGTACCGATCTCATCCACACGCTCTCCGAGCTTGCGCACATCACCACCGGGCACCGCCGTGTAGAGGTCGCCGATCTGAGGGTTGGCGTCGGCGGTGAGGATGCGGTACTGGCTCTCGGCGCCGGCATGGGTTTTCTTGCCGGCGTCGGTACGCAGGTGCAGGGCGTAGATCTTGATCTGTTTGCCCAGCGCGGCCTGGCGTACCTCGGCTTCGTTCATCTGGGTGGCGGCGAACGGATCGTTCTTGCGCAGCGCACCGGCATCGGTGACCAGCAGGATGATGCGTCCGCCATAGCCGGACCAATCCATGCCATCCACTGCCTGCATCACGCCGGCGAACGCATCTTCGTTGAACGAATGGCTGGACACAGTGGACGCCTTGACCTGGCGCGCCATGTCGAGGAAACGTTGCGGGTCGCGGCCCTGATCGAGGGTGATCAAGGTCTTGGCGACGTATTCCAGGCCAGGGGTTTTCTTGATGCTGCTGCGAAAGCCGACCATGCCGAAGCTCACGCTGTCCAACTCGCCGCGTTCGCCGATGCGCGTTTGCAGTTCGTGCACCACGTCGCGGATCTGGTCGATGTAGGGCTGCATGGAAACGGTGGTATCCACCACTAGCACAACAGCCGTGCGGAAGGCGTCAGCATTGGCGTTGATCACCGGCGTGGCCGGTTTAGCGGCGCTGGTGCCTGGGTCGATGGAGGCCACATTGAGCAACTGCACCGGCTGGCCGTTTTCGTCGAAGCTCTCTTTGGCGTCGAAGATCGGCAGCAGGTAGAACTGGTTTTGCGGCACAGCGCTGGCGGTCGGTTCCAGGGCCAGGATCTGGCTGTTGTCCTCACTGTTTTTCTGCGCCTTGGCCAGTACGCCTTTGGCGGCGGCCGGGTCAGCCAGCAACCTTTCCACTTCAGCGGATTGGCGCAGGAACATTACCGGCGCGCGGCCTGAACGCTCGGTGAACTTGAGCACCAGGCTCTGCTTCCAGTCGCTGACCAGGGACGCGGGCAACCAGCCGTCGCTGCGGCCATCGGTGGCGGCGCCGACGCGTACCCATGGGTTGCCGTCAACGTCCTTGCGTTGGTAGACGTAAAGCACGGAAAACGCCGGCAAAGCCTTGCCCGGCGCACTGCCGGCGTCCGTTGAAAGCTTGGCGCCGGGTTTGCTGAGGACGCGTTGGAACAGGGTTTTCTTACCCGCCATCAGCAACGGACGCTGACCGCCATCCACTTCTGCCACAGGCGGCGCCACAGGGGGCGCAACCACCGCAGCCGGGGGCTTGGCCACGGGCTCATCGCTGCCGCTCAACCACCAATAACTCGCACCACCAATGGCCAACGCAACCGCCACTGCAACAGCGGCGAGTGCCAACACCGGCCCACGGCGCTGCTCGCTGTGCTGGGTCGGCGGCACCACCGGTTGGCGCACCGGCTGGGGTTTCTCGGTGGGGATCTCGATGGATTCCGGGGTGATGCCGGCCAGATCAAAACTCATGGGGATCGGCAACGGCCGCACCAAGGTAGCCTCTGGCGATTCCGACGGCAGGTTATCCAACGCCCGCAACAACGCCGCCGCATCCGCGAAGCGCTCCGCCGGATCCTTGGCCAACAGCTTGCGCAGCACCTCCTGATAACGACCGTGGTGCACCGGCAATTCGGGCAGCGGTTCAGTCAGGTGCGCGAGCGCCGTGGAGAGCGCATCGGTGCCAGTGTATGGCAGCTTGCCGACGAGAATCTCGTACAGCACCACGCCCAGCGCGTACAAGTCGGCGCGACCATCAATTTCTTGTCCCCGCGCCTGCTCTGGGCTCATGTAACTCGGCGTGCCTACGGCAAACCCGGCCTGGGTGAACTGAGTGCGATCATCCAGCGACTTGGCGATACCGAAGTCCGACAGCACCGCCGTACCATCGGCACGGAACAGAATGTTCGCCGGTTTCACATCGCGGTGCACCAAGCCCTGGGCGTGGGCATAGCCCAGCGCCGAGGCGATCTGGCGAATCAGCGTCACGCCCTGCTCCGGCGTCATCCCGGCGGCGATGCGCTCCTTGAGCGTGCCGTTGGGCAGGTATTCCATGGCCATGTAATACAGCTCACCGACGTTGCCGATGTCATGGATGGTCACCGTGTGCGGATGCGACAAGCGCGCCAGGGTCTTGCCCTCACGCAGGAAGCGTTCGCAGAAGCTCGGGTCAGCCGCCAATGCCGCCGCCATCACCTTCAACGCCACCTTGCGCTCCAGGGAACGCTGGGTCGCCAGGTACACGCTGGCCATGGCGCCTTCGCCGATCTCGCCTTCGATGTCATAACCCGGAATCAGGATGTTCATGCCGATACCTTCACAACGATGGCGGTGATGTTGTCCGGCGCACCCCGGTTGAGTCCCAGGTGCACCAGGCTGCGCACGATTTCATCCGGCGTGTCGTGGCCGAGGACTTCGCGGATCTCATGGTCTTCGACGGTCTTGTTCAGGCCATCGCTGCACAGCAAATAGCTGTCACCGGGAGCGATCAGCAGGTCGACCACCGCCAGTTCCAGGTGCGCTTCCACGCCAATCGCACGGGTGACGATATTGGCGCGTGGATGCGTGCGGGCGTCGGCTTCGCTGAGCAGGCCGCTGTCTTGCAGGTCTTGCACGTAGCTGTGGTCGCGGGAGATACCTTCCAGCACGCCGTCGCGCAGGCGGTACAAGCGGCTGTCGCCAGCCCACAGGCAAACGCCGCGCAGGCCACGGGCGGCCAACAACACCACGGTGCTGCCCATCATGGTCACGCCACGATGGGCGGTTTCTTCGCGCACGGCGGCGTTGATGCGCAGCAGGTCGTTGCGCAGCGCCGCCGTGTATTCATCCAGCGAGCGCCCCACCGGCACGCTGCGCAAGCTGTCGACGATCAGGCTGCTCACGTAATCCCCCGCCGCGTGCCCGCCCATGCCGTCGGCCACCACCCACAGGCGGTTTTCCGGCAGGTCCAGGCAGGCGTCTTCATTGACCTGGCGGACCATGCCCACATGGCTTTTGCTCGCGGATTTGTACGTCGACCCCATCTACACCACACCTTCTTGTCCGAGCAAAAACTGCGCAAAATCGTCGGCGGCAGGCAGGCCCTGACACCGCAACAAACCAGGGGAAATCGTCTGCGAGCCACGGCCCCACCACAGGCTCGCGCCTTCGCAGGCCTGTTCGGCCAGGGCGGTCAGACGCCCCTGAGGCACGGTGGTAGCCACCCGTTGCAGGCCGGCGAAACGGCTGCCCACGGTACGCGGTTCGCTCGCCGGGAAACCCAGGCCATCGAGGCCTTCATTGAAGCCTTCGAAGGTAGCACCGGCATCCAGGGTGCTGAGCAGCAACGCTTCGGCCTGCTCGAACCAGGTGTCCGGCCCGCCGACCAGGGACGCGGGATTGGTGTCGTGATCGAGCAAGGTCACCACCGCCAGAGGGAAGTAGCGCCCGACCCGGTCGATGCTCGGCATCACCACACCCGCCGCCGCGTCCGGTCCGCATACACCCGGCGCCAGCACAAAGCGCCACAACGGGCTGACCAGGTAGGTGTTGAGCCAGTCGCCGCCCAGGCTGCTCTGGCTGGCGAGCAGACCCGCCGCCAACCAGCTGTCCCACGGGCCGATAAAACTCTGGGGTAGCGCGCGGCTGACAAAGTCACCACGACTGGCCAACTTGCCGTAGAAACCCAGCGTCGTCATAGCCGCTCCGGCAGGCTGAAGCCACTGAGCACGCGGCTCTTGAACGGGTTGAAGGCGCTGTTGGCGCGCAGTTCGTAGGCGATGCTCGCACCGTCGACGCGCAGGCGCAGGTTGAAGCGGTCCGGGGAATTACCAGCCGTAAGGTCCGATTGCTCCAGCAGGCGGAACCAGGCCCACGGTCCGTCCAGGGTCACGCCGGAACGGCCACTGGCCGACGGCGGCATGATGGAGATACGCACCACGCCAATGCTGCCGGGGTTTGGCCATTGCATCGCCACTGGGCGGCTGGGGCCGTGGTCGTAGCTCAATTGCTGGCCGTCGAGGTCAAGCAGGAACTGAGTGATGGTCGGGTCCATCGACACCGGCTTGAGTTCGAACCGCACAATCGGCTGGGTGCCGCCAGCGCGGAAGAACGCATCGCGGATCGTCGCCGCGCGCTGGAAGGTTTGCAGCACGCCCGGAGCAATGCCGAGCTTCTGCGCCGCGCCCGGCTGCCAGCGCCAGGTCTGCGCCGAGGTGTCCACGTAAGGTTGCAGGTATTTGCGGAAGTAATTGTCCATCACCCCGCCCACGCCGAAGAACTGCCCGAAGTCATCCAGGGTCGCGTCCCGTGCGCTGCCCGGCGACATCGGGTAGCGGCCGGCCAGGGACTGGCGATACACGTTGACCACTTCGCTGACCCAGGCCGCGTTCAGTTGATTGCGCACCCCGCCCATCATGCTGTTGGTGGTGGAATTGACCACCGACTTGACCATGCCCTGCACCAACGGTGGCTGGCGTTCGGCATTCAGGCTGACCCGCGTGGCCGCAGCGGCCGCCTGGTTCTTCGCCTCACCGAGCAAGGCATCACCGCTGGCGCCGACCATGGCGCTGACCTGCACATACAGCGCATTCATGTCGGTGAGCAGGCCATCGATGGCCGCTGGCTCGCCTTCATTCTTGCTGACGATGCTGTTGAGTTCGGCAAAGTGTGCGGTCACCGGATCATCCGCAGCAGCAGGTGCATTGGCGGTCGGTTGTTCCTGGCCAAGCAGGCTGCCCAGGCGCTCCTTGAGCTTGTCGACGCCCCCTTCCACCGGTACGCCTTTAGCGGCCAATTGGCGCTCTTCGGCTTGCAGATCGGTTTCCTTGGCCACCGCCACCAGCAGTTTTTTCAGCGGAGAAGTCGGACCGGAAATCACCCGCAATACGTCGGCCGCCTGGGCCACGCTGGTGATCGGCACAAAGTCGATGTCCGCCAGCAACGCATCCCACTGACGCTGGTAATCCTGGAAATACAGGCGGCGTACGTCGGCGGCGAGGCTCACCACGTTCTGCTGGTCGGCCTGTTCGTGCCCCAACACCCACTGCTCTTCAGCCAGGGTGCCGGTCTGGTTCAGGCTGCTCAACAAAAACGCCTGGCGATAGCCCTTGGCGGTGAAGAACCCACTCAACGGCTCGCCAAGTGGTTTGCCACTTTTGCGGCTGAACACCAGCGCCGCATCACGACCGGCGGCTTCGTTGATGCGAAAGTCCGGGATGCCTTCGGGCAGTTTCTGGCGTTTGACCCGGTCATACACACGCTGGGCTACCGGCAGTTGTTGCAACTGACGACGCAGGTCATCGATCAGGCGTGGGTCGAGGCGAGCACTCGGTGGATGGCGTTCAAACAGCGCCTGCAAGTGCCCGGCCAATGCCTGGCGCTGATCGGCCGGCAAGTCGCGCGGCAGGTTGCGGTCCCAGTCGAGGGCGATCCAGGCCTTGATGAAGTCCGGGTCGTAATGCTCGGAATCGGCGAGCATCAGGTAGGCCTTGAGGCCTTCGTAGAGGAAGTCGGAATTGCCGCCGCCGTGCAGTTGCTCTTCGATGCGCGTCACCAGGCGTGGCGCGAACACGGCGATCAACAGCTTGCGGTAGACACTGGCGGACTCGGCTTCAAGCATGTCGCCCTGGTACAGCCCCAGGCCTTCGGACCAGCTTGGCGAGTCGCCGGCCAGGTTCTTCACGGCGTTGAGCAATGGCAGCACCGCGAGGATGTCACGCTGCGCGGGGCTCAGGTTCTGCACGGACTGGCCCAGCGGTGCGACCTTCTGGTCGACCTGGGCGATATAGGCCTGGTTGGCGCGGTAACTCACCCACCACAGGCCGCTGACCACCACGACCAGTGCCACGGTGGCGGCCAGCACCCCGCGTGCAATCCACTTGCGCCGACGCTCGACCTTCGGGTTCACCCCCACCAAGCCACGCTCGGCAAACGCCACCGCAGTGAAGAGTTTCTCGATGAAATAACTGCGTCCGGTGCCGCTCTGGCGCGCCAGGTGCTGGCGGTCCAGGTTCATGCTCTGGGCCATCGCGCCGATCAGACGGTCGATCGGGCTGCCTTCCTGGGTGCCGCTGGTGAAATACACACCGCGCAGCAACACGCGCTCTTCAAAGGCATTGGGCTTGAACACGCCTTCGAGGAAGCTTTGCAGGCAATCCTTCAACGCACCGAACTGCTGCGGGAAGCCGTAGATCAGGTCGCGGCGCGCCGGGTCGCGTTCCTGTTGCAGGCGTTCGACCAGACGTTCGTTGAGGCGCTGTTCCAGGCCAGCGAACTCGCTTTGCAGGTGTGCCAGCGGGCTGTCGCTGTTCTTGCCGTCGTCCAGGGCAAAGGTCATGCCCCACACCTGGGCGCGCTCTTCCTTGCTCAGGTTGTCGAAGAACTCCATGAAGCCCGGCACCAGGTCGAGCTTGGTCAGCATCAGGTAGATCGGAAAGCGCACGCCCAGCTGGGTGTACAACTCCTGGATGCGCAGGCGGATGGCGGCGGCATGGGCGGCGCGCTCGGCGTCGGTGCCGAGCAACAGGTCCGACAGGCTGATGGCGATGAAGGCACCATCGATAGGCCGGCGCGAGCGCTGTTTTTTCAGCAGGTCGAGGAAACCCAGCCACGCGGCTTTATCCACCGTGGAGTTGCTGTCCTGGGTGGTGTAGCGGCCGGCGGTGTCGAGCAACACAGCCTGATCGGTAAACCACCAGTCGCAGTTGCGCGTACCGCCGACGCCGCGCACGGCACCGGCGCCCAACTGTGCCGCCAGCGGGAAGTGCAGGCCGGAGTTGACCAGCGCCGTGGTCTTGCCCGAACCCGGCGGGCCGATGATCACGTACCACGGCAGCTCGTAGAGGTTGCGGCGTTCATCGCCACCCAGCTTGGCCTTCTTCAGCAGCGCCAGGGCCTCGTCCATGCGCTGGCGCAGGGTGCTGAGTTCTTCGGCGGTGGCGACGCTATTGGGGTCTGCCGGGGTTTCGGCGGCCAGGCTGCGCATCACTTCGGCGGCCTGGCGACGGGCCTGGATAATGCGGAACACGCGGTAGGCAATCCACACCGCGAACACCAGGATGATCAGCGCCCAGCGGCGCCCTTCCGGCACCAGCACGTCGAGCAACGGCCCGACAAACCAGATGATCAGGCTCAGGGCGATCAGGCCCAGCACGGGAATCACCCAGCGAATCATGAAACTGAAAAACGCCTTCACTCGACGCCCTCCGCCAATACGGTGATTTCAACCCGACGATTGCGGGCGCGGCCTTCTGCGGTGGCGTTGGTCGCCACCGGCTCGGTGTCGCTTCGGCCCTCGGCGCTGAAGCGCTCCGCCTGGCCAGTCTTGGCCGCGAGGATTTCCAGCACAGACTTGGCCCGTGCTTCCGACAGCGCCCAGTTGGACGGGAAGCGCAGCGTGGCAATCGGGCGGTTGTCGCTGTGCCCGGTCACGCGTACCTGGCCTTTCACTTTGCGGATGGCATCGGCGATGCGCAGCATCAGCGGTTGGTAGTCATCGACAATGCTGGAACTGGCGGACGCAAACAGCTCGTCGCCACGGATGGTCACCACTGAACGGTCGACCGCATCTTCCACGGCAACGCGCCCGGCCTTGATGTCTTCCACCAGGAAACCGGCCAGGCGTGGGCGCTCGATGACTTTGGGTTGTGCCACCGGGCGGTCGATGGCCTGCACCGGGATTTCGCCCAACGCGTGAATATTCTTGAACACCGGTTCGGCATCCGACGCCAGCTTCATGCGCAAACCAAACAGCAGCGCCAGCAACAGCGCCACGCCGATAGCCACGGCGATCCATGGCGGCATGAATTGCGCCAGGCGATCCCGCGCCACGGTCACGCCGCGCCAGTGTGGCGACAGTTCACGTTCGTGTTCGCCACGGGCGCTGCGAATGGCGGCAGCCGTGCGTTCACGCAGGGTTTCCAACTGACTGCGGCCGTCGTTCATTACGCGATAACGGCCTTCAAAACCCAGGCACATGCACAGGTACAGCAGCTCCAGCAGGTACAGGCGTTCCCGTGGACTTTGCAGGCAATGGTCGAGCAACTGAAAGACTTTCTCACCGCCCCAAGCTTCGTTATGCACCGTGATCAGCAGGCTCTGTTTGCCCCAGTCACTGGTGCTGCCCCATGGCGTACTCAACACCGCTTCATCCAGCGCGGTGCACAGCGCATAACGGGCCAGCAGTACTTCGTTGCGGGCGATACCGGCCGCTTCGGCGCGTTCTTCGAACTGGCGCAGATACGCCAGCAACTGCGCGCGCAGGCTGGCCGGCGCCGGGTGGGCGATGGTGTTGCGCAGGCGCGTCAGCAGTGCCAACAACGGGCCGGCGGCGCTTTCCAGCGGGTTGAGGCCCTGGCTTTTGCCGGTGAGCATCGGCGCGGCCGGCATGGCCAGCGGCGACGGTTCGGCACGCGCAGGTTCCGGCGCCCGACCACCCGGACGCGGCATGAACTGGGTGCGGTCATCATCATTGGGATGCATCGCGGATTATCCTCGGATCGCCCAAAAGGCCAGGTTCAAGCCCGGGAACTGCCCGGCGATATGGAAGGCAAAGCCGCCGGAATTGCCCAGCTGTTGCCAGGCCTCGCTGCCGCGATCCAGCTCGTAATAGGTGGAACCTGCGTGGTACGGCAATTGGCGCGGCGCCACGGGCAGAGGCAACAGGGTGATGCCCGGCAGTTGCAGGTTGACCAGGTCGCGGATGTGCTCCACCGAACCAACCTTGCTCTGCTGGCCGAAGCGCGCGCGCAGGGTTTCGCCGGGGACATCGGCACGCACCACCAGGATGAAGCTGGCGTTGTCGAGCAGGGTTTTGTCGGCCAGCATCGCCACGTGGACGCCGTAGGCTTTCTCGACAATCGGGATCGGCGTGGCCTTGCTGTCGATCAACATCGACAGCGCTTCACGCAAGGCGGCCATCACCGGAGCAAAGCTCAGCGCCAGGTCGTCGTGCTGGTACTGCGGGTATTCCTGGGGACGGCGGCCTGAGGTCGAGAAGGTGGAGAACTCTCCCGCCAGGCTGACCAGTTCGCTGAAAAAGCGCTCCGGGTGCAGCGGGCTCAACTGGCTCAAATGCTGGATCAGCGGTTGGGCGCGGTTGACCAGTTGCAGCAGCATGAAATCGGCAATCTCCGACGCGCCACCGGCGCCCGAAGCGACCACGCGCCCCGCCAGGGCTTCGCCGCGTTGGTGCAGCAAGCCGAGCAGTTCGCTGCGGAATGCGGTCAGCGGCTTGCTCGCGGCGACGTCCAGGACCGGCGGGATGTAGGTGTCGTCGAGCACCAGCGCACGGTCGGCGCGCTTTTCCTTGATGCGCACCAGGCCGATGGCGGCGTAATCGCTAATGCCATCCTGGGCGGTCAGCAGGCGCAGAGCCCGTGAGCCCAAGGCCACCGGTGCGCGGTTTTCGAAGGGTGCGTTGTCGTCACGCACTTCGCGGACCTGGCTCACGTAACGCGCCGCCTCCAAGGCTTCGCCTTCCTCCACGGTATCGCGGGCACCGGCACGCTTGAGCGGCAGCGCCAGGTACACCAGGCCATCGCGCAGGTTGTCGTCGATGTTCAGCGGGCTCGGCGCCAGATCGTCCTGGGGAATGTTGAACGGCGTGCCGTCGGGCAACAGGCCACGCGCCGAGACGATCGCCAGCTTGCCCTGGGCCAGCAGACCCTGGTCGATCAGCAGCTCGGAAAAACCCCAGGCCCCGGCCGACAAAGGGCGGCTGCGGGCGTCGATCAGGTTTTCCAGGTAACGGTCATGCTGCTGGAAGTGCTGCGTTCCGATGAACATGCCTTCCGACCAGACCACGCGATTGTTCCAGGACATGGGGGCTCCGATTGCTTCTTATTGGGCAGGGCTGGATGGGGTGACCACGACGTCGGCGCGCACGGCACGCACATCGAGGCTGATCTGGTATTCGGTGTATTGGCGCGCGGGCACGTTGATCACCGTGCGCCATTGCGCGCGGTCCAACTCGCGATAGCCCACCAGCAAACCGATCTGGCGCGTGGACGGGTCGAGGTCGCGCTGGATGCTCAGTTGCTCGCCGGGCTGCACCATCACTTCGTCCTGGTCCAGCAGGTCCAGGCCCAGGGTCGATTGCGCCCGGTCAGCCAGGGCGAAGTAATCGGAGCGGGCAAAGGTGGCGGCGTTTTTCAGTTCGAAGATGCGCACCCGCACCGGCGCAGCCTGGCCGTTGGCGCCGGGGTTGAGCCCGTTGATCGCATGAAAGTGCAACTCGACGGCGGCCGTCTCCGCTTCGGCCTCGGCGGCTGTTTCGGGTTTGGCGGCGTCTTTGGCACACGCCGTCAGCAGAAGCAGTGTGGCGACTGCGAGTAAAAACCTGGGAATCATCCTGCGTCCTCAATGACGTATTTAGCTATCCGTTGATCCATGTGTTGCGGCGCGGTTTTACCGACGCTGTCGTGCGCTGTGCTCTTCGTAGGCCCGGCTGAATTCGCGGCCGAACAGGTCCTGGAAATCTTCCTGGGCCTCGCGGGAAATATTGCTGTAGAGCTCGGTGAATTGCTGCCAGTACTGAGCCTGGCGTGAGCCGTTGAAAATACTTGAGAGCCCGCCGGGCTTGCCCATGCGCTCTTCCAATTGCGCCGGTTCAAAGCGCGTGAGCAGGTGTTTGATCGCCGCTTCCACGCCGGCCATCACCGCCAGTTGGTGGGCACGCAGGTCGTTGAAACTGTCGCGTACGGCGAGGTCCGGTGCCATAAACGCCTGATTGCCGTGGCGAAGCAAAAGCAGTAACGCTTCGTCAGCATTCGGGGCGAATTTCAACGGATTGTTTTCAGCGGGCTGGATCATGGTCTGCTGCATGCGGAACTCGCCCTTGAGGCTGGCGCGGGCACGCAACACGTCGATCAGGCCTTCGACCATCAGTCGGTAGCTGCGGCCGATGTTTTCCATCTGGGCCTCGGCCTGGGCTTTGTCCAGGCGCAGTTGATCGAGGCCAGCGCCGCGCAGAAAGGCTTGCAGGAGGTCGGGTTGCTGAGTGTTTGCCACAGGCTCGACCGCAGGTGGCGGCTGAATGACCGGTGCGGGCGGTGGCGCAACGGGCGCAGGTGCATCGCCAAACAGGTCCCAATCTTCGGGAATCACCGAGCCCGAAACCACGGGTTTCTCGAGCGCAACGGGCGTCGGCGGACGGAAGTCATGCTGCTCGGACGGCACATGGTCCGGCACGGTCGGCGGCGGCACGGCGGTGGGGCTGAGGAAGTCGAACAGGTCCGGCAGCGTGTCCATCGAAGACGCACCCTGGAACTGCGGTGCGATCACGGGCACAGGCGCGGGCTTGTTTGCCACGGCACCCATCAGGGCTTCAAAGCTGTTCGGCGAATCGCCGGCAAACGGCTGGCTGTCGACGGCCTGCACGTTGAAGTCGATGCGCGCCTGGATCTCGTAATCACCGATGCGGATCAACTCACCGTCTTGCAACGGTTCGCTGTTACCCCGACGCATACGGATACCGGCTTTAACCAACTCCACACCATTAGTGCTGTTATCGGTTAAATAATAACGACCCTCTTTGTATTGAATAACGCAATGTTGCGAGGAGACCAAGCGCTCTGGATCAGGCAGTACCCAGTCATTATCGGAACTGCGGCCAATAGCCATCGAGCCCTGATTCATGGACTTTTCGGAGCACTGCCCAGGGGTAATCTTGTGATAACTAGTGATAGTCAAACACAGCGACATCTTGCCTCCTTGCTGATACTTCGCGCGCGGTCGACTCCCAGGACAGCGCCTCCCGGGATATCGCCATCAGGTCGAGCGATCGACCGTCTAAAACCTGCCAATGCCAGCATGATCGCTGATCTTAACTGGGCTCTATGACAAAAATCCTGTCCCGGTGCGTCGTTCGACCCACCAGTCGCGCAGGTTGTTAAGCACCGCACATCTGTCACAGAGGGCGAATAGCTTACCTTGACAAGCCCTAAGTACTACACCAAAAATGCACAACTTCTTGAATACCAGTGATGGCACATTAGTGGCATCTTGCTTATATGACCAAGAAAACATGCAAAGTTCCTCGCGCAACTAATGCATGAATTGCCCGCCGTCTAACGGGCTGATAGGGAGATCAAATTCAGTGGATGTGCCGTTGCTGCTCACCGCCGTTTCCGCGACTTCGCCCTGTGGCGAAGACATGGAATATGACGCGCAATTTCTGCAATTGGAGCGTGATGCCAAGGGCCAACCCGAGCGCAGCATGGGCGACTCCATCCTGCCCGCTGAACCGCCGGAATGGCGCAGCATCCAGCAGCAAAGCCTCGACTTGCTCGGGCGCAGCAAAGACCTGCGCATCACCCATTTCCTGCTGCAAAGCGCCCTCGCCCTCCAGGGTGTGGCGGGCCTTGCAGAAGCACTGACGCTGATCGACGCGTTGCTGCGCGATTACTGGGCCGACCTGCACCCGCGCCTGGATGCCGACGATGACAACGACCCCACCGTACGCATCAACGCCCTCACTGGCCTGACCTGCGACACCAATATTCGCTTGCTGCGCGAAAGCATCCTGACACGCTCGCGCACTTTCGGGCCCGTGAGCCTGCGCGCGGCGCTCAACGCCAGTGGCCTGTTGAGCTTCCCCGACGAGCAACTCGGCGCCCAGCAGCTCAACGCCGCGTTCCTCGACAGCGACCCCGAGCACCTGCAAGCCACCCGTAACGCGCTGATTGCGGCGCGTGCGGCGTGCGAAGCCATCGAACGGCAGGTCAACGATCAGGTCGGTTCCGCCCAGGGCGTGGACCTCAGTGCCTTGAAGCAACCCCTCAAGCAGGCGTTGCAGATCCTTAATCAAGCGGTGCCCGGCACCGACAGCAGCAGCGAACCCGAGGCCGTCAGTGACGACAATGCCCCCTCGGCCGACTTCGCCGCTGCGCCCGCAGCACCGCGCCCAGTTGGCGACATCGCCAGCCGCGACGATGTGCTGCGCAGCCTCGACAAGATCCTTGCGTATTACACCCGGTACGAGCCTTCGAGCCCGCTGCCGGTGCTGTTGAACCGGGCGAAGCATCTGGTGCACGCCGACTTCGCGGCCATCGTGCGCAATCTGATTCCCGACGGCATGTCCCAATTTGAAAACCTGCGCGGCCCGGACGGCGAATAAACCGCCCGACTGTGCAGTAACAACACCGTCGCTCAAGCGACCAGGAGCAGCAACGTGGCGAAGCAAAGTTCTCAGAAATTCATCGCGCGCAACCGCGCGCCTCGAGTGCAGATCGAGTACGACGTCGAGCTTTACGGCGCCGAGAAAAAGGTCCAGCTGCCCTTCGTAATGGGCGTGATGGCCGACCTCGCTGGCAAGCCCGCCGAGCCTCTGGCGCCGGTGGCAGACCGCAAGTTCCTTGAAGTGGACGTCGACAATTTCGACTCACGCCTCAAGGCCATGCAGCCGCGCGTGGCGTTCCACGTGCCCAACGAACTGACCGGCGAAGGCAACCTGAGCCTGGACATCACCTTCGAAAGCATGGACGACTTCAGCCCGGCCGCCGTGGCCCGCAAGGTCGACTCGCTGAACCAACTGCTCGAAGCCCGCACCCAACTGGCCAACCTGCTGACCTACATGGACGGCAAGACCGGCGCTGAAGAAATCATCATGAAGGCGATCAAGGACCCGGCATTGCTCCAGGCACTTGCCAGCGCGCCGAAGCCTGCAGGGGATCAGTAATCATGACCGACAATACCGCCCGCGAAGGCAGCCAGATCCTGGGTACCCAGACCGAAGAAGCCAGCGAGTTCGCCAACCTGCTGCTGCAGGAATTCAAGCCCAAGACCGAGCGTGCCCGCGAAGCCGTGGAAACCGCCGTGCGCACCTTGGCCGAACAGGCTCTGGCGCAAACCGATCTGGTGTCCAATGACGCGATCAAGTCGATCGAATCAATCATCGCTGCCATCGACGCCAAGCTGACCGCCCAGGTCAACCAGATCATCCATCACCAGGATTTCCAGCAGCTGGAAAGCGCCTGGCGTGGCCTGCACTACTTGGTCAACAACACCGAGAGCGATGAGCAGCTGAAGATCCGTGTGCTCAACATCTCCAAGCCGGACCTGCACAAGACCCTGAAGAAATTCAAGGGCACCGCGTGGGACCAGAGCCCGATCTTCAAGAAGATGTACGAAGAAGAATACGGCCAGTTTGGCGGCGAGCCTTACGGCTGCCTGGTGGGCGACTACTACTTCGACCAGTCGCCACCGGACGTGGAACTGCTGGGCGAGCTGTCGAAAGTCTGCGCAGCGATGCACTCTCCGTTCATCGCTGCGGCGTCGCCGACCGTGATGGGCATGGGCTCGTGGCAAGAGCTGTCGAACCCGCGCGACCTGACCAAGATCTTCACCACGCCGGAATACGCCGGCTGGCGCTCGCTGCGTGAATCGGAAGACTCGCGCTACATCGGCCTGACCATGCCGCGTTTCCTGGCACGCCTGCCGTACGGCGCCAAGACCGACCCGGTGGAAGCCTTTGCCTTCGAAGAAAACACCGACGGTGCCGACAGCTCCAAATACACCTGGGCCAACGCCGCGTACGCGATGGCGGTGAACATCAACCGTTCGTTCAAGCACTACGGCTGGTGCTCGCGCATCCGTGGCATCGAGTCCGGCGGAGAAGTGGAAAACCTGCCGGCGCACACGTTCCCTACCGATGACGGTGGCGTGGACATGAAATGCCCGACCGAAATCGCCATCAGCGACCGCCGTGAAGCGGAACTGGCGAAGAACGGTTTCATGCCGCTGCTGCACAAGAAAAACACCGACTTCGCCGCGTTCATTGGCGCCCAGTCGTTGCAGAAACCGGCCGAATACGATGACCCGGACGCCACCGCCAACGCCAACCTGGCCGCACGCCTGCCGTACCTGTTCGCCACCTGCCGTTTCGCCCACTACTTGAAGTGCATCGTGCGCGACAAGATCGGTTCCTTCAAAGAGAAGGACGAAATGCAGCGCTGGTTGCAGGACTGGATCCTCAACTACGTGGACGGTGACCCTGCGCACTCCACCGAAACCACCAAGGCCCAGCACCCATTGGCTGCCGCCGAAGTGATCGTGGAAGAAGTGGAAGGCAACCCGGGTTACTACAACTCCAAGTTCTACCTGCGCCCGCACTACCAGCTCGAAGGGCTGACCGTGTCGCTGCGCCTGGTATCGAAGCTGCCTTCGGCGAAAAGCGCATAACCACGAATGAGCCGGCTCTTCTGTGGGAGCCGGGCTTGCCCACGATGCACGCGACGCGGTCTGCCAGTCAGACCGCGGCGAAGCAATCGCGGGCAAGCCAGCTCCCACAGAACAGCATTGCCCATTGGGCTTAAACAAATATCGTGGCTGAGTCCACACAGGGAGAAAACATGGCTGTTGATATTTTCATCAAGATCGGCGACATCAAGGGCGAGTCCATGGACAAGGCCCACAAGGACGAAATCGACGTGCTGAACTGGAGCTGGGGCATGGCCCAGTCCGGCAACATGCACGTAGGTGGCGGCGGCGGCGCGGGCAAGGTGAATATCCAGGACCTGTCGCTAACCAAATACGTCGACAAGGCCTCGCCGAACCTGATGATGCACTGTGCCAGCGGCAAGCACATCGACAAGGTCAAGCTGACCGTGCGCAAGGCCGGTGGCGAAAGCCAGGTCGAGTACATGGTGATCAACCTGGAAGAAGTGCTGGTCACTTCCCTGAGCACCGGCGGTTCGGGCACCGATGACCGCCTGACCGAGAACGTCACCCTGAACTTCGCCCAAGTGATGGTCGATTACCAGCCACAGAAAGCCGACGGCACCAAAGATGGCGGCGCGATCAAGTTTGGCTGGAACATCCGTTCCAACACCAAGCGCTGATAGCCCTTGAGGCCGTGGCTTCGCGCCACGGCCACAACCCACTTGTCCCTCTCACAACCCGTCCGTGGAGCCGCTTTGGTGGTCACTGAAATCGCTTCCCGCGACCGTCTGCAACCGTCCCTGTTGGACCGGTTGACTGACGACGATCCAACCAACCCCAAGGAAAGCGCCGACAAACGCGTGCTGTCCCTGACCCAATTGAAAGCCTCGGTGCTGCGCGACCTGGCGTGGCTGCTCAACACCACGTCGTTGCTCGATGCCGATGCCACGCTGCACACCCCGGCCGGTACTTCGGTGGTCAACTACGGCCTGCCGGCGCTGGCGGGCAACAGTGTTTCAAGCGTGGATATCAAGGCCTTGGAAGCGTTGATCTACCAGGCCATCGCTACCTTTGAGCCACGCATTCTGCGCCACACCCTGCGCGTAAAAGCCCGCGTCGGCCATGGCGAGATGAACCATAACGCGCTGAGTTTCGAGATCGAAGGCGACCTGTGGGCACAGCCCGTGCCGTTGCGCCTGCTGCTGCAAACCGACCTGGACCTGGAATCCGGCCATGTACGCGTGGTCAACGCTGACCAGCGGAGGCGCCCATGAACCCGCGCCTGCTGGAGCTGTACAACCAGGAACTGCACCACGTGCGCGAAAGCGCCGCCGAGTTCGCCAAGGAATATCCGAAGATCGCCAGTCGGCTGACCCTGTCCGGTATGGACTGCGCCGACCCGTACGTCGAACGTTTGCTCGAAGGCTTTGCCTACCTCACGGCCCGCGTGCAGCTCAAGCTCGACGCCGAGTACCCGACCTTCACCCACAACCTGCTGGAAATCGCCTACCCGCATTACCTGGCACCCACGCCGTCGATGACCGTGGTGCAATTGCAGACCGACCCGGATGAAGGTTCGCTGGCCAGTGGTTTCCCGCTGCCTCGCGACACCGTATTGCGCGCTGCGCTGGGCCGCGAAACCCAGACCTGCTGCGAGTACCGCACCGCGCACCCGGTGATGCTGTGGCCGTTGCAGGTGAGCAATGCCGAATACTTCGGCAACCCTGCCGCCGTGTTGGGTCGCCTGGCCGCCAGTGAGCCTAAAGCCAAGGCCGGCCTGCGCCTGACCCTGCGCACCGGCGCCGAATTGCCGTTCAACAGCCTTGACCTGGATAACCTGCCGCTCTACCTCAGCGGTGCCGACGAGCAACCATTCCGCCTCTACGAACAACTGCTGGGCAATGCCTGCGCGGTGTTTGCACGCAAGCCGGGTGGCGATTGGGTCGAGCGCCTGCCGCAGGATGCACTGCGCTCCCGTGGTTTTGACGATGCCGACGCCGCCATGCCGGTGGTCGCACGCGCGTTCCAGGGCTATCGCCTGTTGCAGGAATACTTCGCCCTGCCCCACCGCTACCTGTTCGTCGAGTTCGCCGAGCTGAGTCGCGCAGTCAAACGCTGCGACGGCCAGGAGCTGGAACTGATTGTGCTGTTCGATCGCCACGAACCGAGCCTGGAAGGCAGCGTTGGCGCGGCGCAGTTCCTGCCGTTCTGCACCCCGGCGATCAACCTGTTCCCGAAGCGCGTAGACCGTATCCACTTGTCCGATCGGGTCAACGAACACCATGTGATCGCCGACCGCACGCGGCCGATGGACTTCGAGATTCACTCGTTGAGCGGCATCACCGGTCACGGTACCGGGCCGGAGCAGCCTTTTTTGCCGTTCTATGCCGTGCGTGATCCATCACGCTACGGCCGCGACCAGGCGTATTACACCGTACGCCGGGAGCCCCGCGTCTTATCCAGCGACCAGCGCCGCAACGGCCCACGCTCCACCTATGTGGGCAGTGAGACCTTTGTCAGCCTGGTGGACAGTCGCCAATCGCCCTACGGCCATGACTTGCGCCAACTCGGCGTGACTGCGCTGTGCACTAACCGCGACTTGCCCCTGTTCATGAGCATCGGCAACGGCAAGACCGACTTCACCCTGGCCGACAGCGCCCCGGTGCTGTCCGTGCGTTGTGTGGCAGGCCCGAGCCGCCCACGCGCCAGCCATGCCCATGACGCCAAGGCCTGGCGCTTGATCAGCCAGTTGTCGCTCAACTACCTGTCCCTGAGCGAACAGGGCCAAGGCGCCGCGGCCTTGCGCGAACTGCTGCGCCTGTACGGCGACAGCAACGACGCCGCCCTGCAGTTGCAGATCGAAGGCCTGCGCGAGGTCAGCAGCAAAGCCGTGACCCGACGTTTGCCGATGCCCGGCCCGATCGTGTTTGGCCGTGGCCTGGAAATCACCTTGGAATTCGATGAAAACGCGTTTCGCGGCACCGGCGTGTTCCTGCTCGGTGCGGTGCTGGAACGCTTCCTGGCACGCTACGTGTCGATCAACAGTTTTACCGAGACGGTGATCCGTACCACCGAACGCGGCGAGATCATGCGATGGAAAGCCAAGCCCGGACGTCGTCCGACCCTGTGAGTACCCTGGATGCGATGCATCAGGAGCCCTGGGAATACGATTTCTTCCAGGCACTGCGCCGTATCGAGTGCGAATCGCCAGACCTGCCGCGGCTGGGCCATTCCCTGCGCCTGGCGGATGACCCGTTGCGCCTGGGTCAGCAGGCGGATTGCACCTTCGCCCCGGCCACGCTGGCGTCGGTCGACCCCGGTGGCGACGGCAAGCCGGCGCGGCTGGAGCAATTCTTCTTCGGCCTTGGCGGCCCCAATGGCCCGCTGCCGCTGCACATCACCGAGTACGTGCGCGAGCGTCAGCGCAACAACGCCGACAGCACCAGCAAACAGTTCCTCGATGTGTTCCACCATCGCCTGCTCAGCCTGTTTTACCGGGCCTGGGCCGAGGCGCGGCCGACAGTCAGCCACGACCGTCCTGACGATGATTACTGGTCCGCGCGCCTCGCCGCCCTGAGTGGACGGGGCATGCCAAGCCTGCTGAATCAGGGGCTCATCCCGGACACCGCGAAGCTGCATTACAGCGGCCACCTGTCGGCGCAAACCCGCTATCCAGACGGCCTGAAAGCCATTCTCAGCGAGTACTTCGGCCTGCCGGTGGAGATTGAAGAGTACGTCGGCCAATGGCTGGAGCTGCCCGAGCGCAGCCGCGTCAGCGTGAGCGCCAACCGCCTGGGCGTGGACTTTTGCCTGGGCAGTTTCGTGTGGGACCGCCAACACAAATTCCGCATCCGCCTGGGGCCGCTCACGCTGGATGACTACATGGGCATGCTGCCTGGCCACCAGCCGTTCAACGAGTTGGTGGCGTGGGTGGCCGAGTACCTGGGCCATGAACTGGACTGGGACCTCAACCTGGTTTTGCAACAACCCGAAGTGCCGGCGCTGCAACTCAATGGTCAGTTCCGCCTGGGCTTCAACACCTGGCTCGGCAAGCCCGAGCATGACGCCAACGACCTAATCCTGGCCCGGCATTACGCCGATCACGCCACCACCTCAAGGAATCCAGAGCATGGGTGAAATCAGTCGCGCCGCACTGTTCGGCAAACTCAACAGCGTGGCCTACAAGGCCATCGAAGCCGCCACCGTGTTCTGCAAACTGCGGGGCAACCCGTATGTGGAACTGGCCCACTGGTTCCACCAGTTGCTGCAATTGCAGGACTCGGACCTGCACCGCATCATCCGTCAGTTCAACGTGGAGCCGGCGCGCCTGGCCCGGGACCTGACCGAAGCGCTGGACCGTTTGCCGCGTGGCTCGACGTCGATCACCGACCTTTCCTCCCATGTGGAAGAAGCCGTGGAACGCGGTTGGGTCTACGGCAGCCTGATGTTTGGTGAAAGCCAGGTGCGTACCGGCTACCTGGTGCTCGGTATCCTGAAGACGCCAAGCCTGCGCCATGCGCTGTTGGGCTTGTCTGCCGAGTTCGACAAGATCAAGGCCGAGGCCCTGAGCGAGCGTTTCGACGAGTACGTCGGTGATTCGCCGGAGAACGCGCTGAGCGCCAGTGATGGTTTCAATGCCGGTGCCGTGCCCGGTGAAGCCAGCGGTGCCATGGCACCGAGCGCGATGGGCAAGCAGGAAGCCCTCAAGCGCTTCACGGTCGACCTGACCGAACAGGCCCGCAGCGGCAAGCTCGACCCGATTGTTGGCCGTGACGAAGAGATCCGCCAACTGGTCGACATCCTCATGCGTCGGCGCCAAAACAACCCAATCCTCACTGGCGAAGCCGGGGTGGGCAAGACCGCCGTGGTCGAAGGTTTCGCCCTGCGTATCGTCGCCGGCGACGTGCCGCCAGCCTTGAAAGACGTGGAACTGCGCAGCCTCGACGTGGGCCTGCTGCAAGCTGGCGCGAGCATGAAAGGCGAGTTCGAACAGCGCCTGCGTCAGGTTATCGAAGACGTGCAGGCCTCGCCCAAGCCGATCATTCTGTTTATCGACGAAGCCCACACACTGGTGGGTGCCGGCGGCGCCGCCGGCACCGGTGACGCAGCCAACCTGCTCAAGCCGGCCTTGGCCCGCGGCACCTTGCGTACCGTGGCCGCCACCACCTGGGCCGAGTACAAGAAGCACATTGAGAAAGACCCGGCCCTGACCCGTCGCTTCCAGGTGGTGCAAGTCGCCGAGCCGTCGGAAGACAAAGCGCTGCTGATGATGCGTGGCGTGGCGTCGACCATGGAAAAGCATCACCAGGTGCAGATTCTCGACGAAGCGCTGGAAGCCTCGGTGAAACTGTCCCACCGCTACATCCCGGCGCGCCAGCTGCCGGACAAGTCCGTGAGCCTGCTGGACACCGCCTGCGCTCGCGTCGCCATCAGCCTGCACGCGGTGCCGGCGGAGGTGGACGACAGTCGTCGTCGCATCGAGGCGCTGGAAACCGAGTTGCAAATCATCGCCCGTGAGCATGCCATCGGCATTGCGATTGGTGCGCGCCAAACCAACACCGAGGCGCTGTTGAGCGCTGAGCGTGAGCGTCTGGCGACCTTGGAAAGCCGCTGGGCTGAAGAGAAAACCTTGGTGGACGAGTTGCTAGCCACCCGTGCAACGCTGCGTGAAAAGGCGGGCGTGGTGGACAGTGGCAACGATGAGCTGCGCGCCCAACTGGTCGACCTGCAACAGCGCCTCACCGCCCTGCAAGGCGAAACCCCGCTGATCCTGCCCACCGTGGATTACCAGGCCGTGGCCTCGGTGGTCGCCGACTGGACCGGCATCCCGGTGGGCCGCATGGCGCGCAATGAATTGGAGACGGTGCTCAACCTCGACCAGCACCTGAAAAAACGCATCATCGGCCAGGACCATGCCCTGCAGATGATCGCCAAGCGCATCCAGACCTCCCGCGCCGGCCTCGACAACCCGAGCAAGCCGATTGGCGTGTTCATGCTGGCCGGCACCTCCGGCGTGGGCAAGACCGAAACTGCCCTGGCCCTGGCCGAAGCCATGTACGGCGGTGAGCAAAACGTCATCACCATCAACATGAGCGAATTCCAGGAAGCCCACACGGTGTCGACCCTCAAGGGCGCGCCACCGGGTTATATCGGCTACGGCGAAGGCGGCGTGCTGACCGAAGCCGTACGACGCAAACCCTACAGTGTGGTGCTGCTGGACGAGGTGGAAAAAGCCCACCCGGACGTGCATGAGATCTTCTTCCAGGTGTTCGACAAGGGCGTGATGGAAGATGGCGAAGGCCGGGTGATCGACTTCAAGAACACCCTGATCCTGCTGACCACTAACGCCGGCACCGAGCTGATCTCCCATGTGTGCAAAGACCCGGCGAACATCCCTGAGCCGGAAGAAATCGCCAAGGCTTTGCGCCAGCCGCTGCTGGAAATCTTCCCGCCCGCGTTGCTCGGCCGCCTGGTGACCATCCCTTACTACCCGCTGAGCGACGAGATGCTCAAGGCGATCACCCGCCTGCAACTCAACCGCATCAAGAAGCGCGTAGAGACCACCCACAAGGTGGCTTTCGATTACGACGACGCGGTGGTCGACCTGATCGTCTCGCGCTGCACCGAGACCGAAAGTGGCGGGCGCATGATCGACACCATTCTGACCAACAGCCTGCTGCCGGACATGAGCCGTGAGTTCCTCACGCGCATGCTCGAAGGCAAGGCGCTGGCGGGTGTGCGTATCAGCAGCCGGGATAATGAATTGCACTACGACTTCAGCGATTGACCTGTGGAAATGTGATTAAAACTGTGGGAGGGGGCTTGCCCCCGATGGCGTCGGGTCAGCCAGAAATTTCTAACCTGATACACCGCTATCGGGGGCAAGCCCCCTCCCACACTTGATTCGGTTTCTTCAGTTATCAAGTCATTTACGGGTTAACCGATGCTATTCAACCAAGCCTCACGCCTGGCCAAAATCACCAGCCCGCTCGGGCCGGATGTGCTGCTGCTCAATGAAATGGGCGGTGGCGAGGAGCTGGGCAGGCTGTTCAACTACGAGCTGCAACTGACGTCCCTGGACGCCAACATCGATCTCAACCAGTTGCTCGGCAAACCCATGAGCGTGGGCCTGCAACTGGCGGACGGTGGCGAGCGGCACTTCCACGGCATCGTCGCGCGGTGCAGCCAGAATATCGACCAGGGCCAGTTCGCCAGTTATCAGGTGACGCTGCGCCCATGGTTTTGGCTGCTCAGCCGCACCTCCGACTGTCGGATTTTCCAGAACCTGAGCATCCCGCAGATCATCAAGCAGGTGTTTCGCGACCTGGGGTTTTCCGACTTCGAAGACGCCCTGAGCCGGCCGTACCGCGAGTGGGAATACTGCGTGCAGTACCGCGAGACCAGCTTCGACTTCGTCAGCCGCTTGATGGAGCAGGAAGGTATTTACTACTTCTTCCGCCATGAGCAGGACCGCCATGTACTGGTGCTGGCCGATGCCTACGGCGCCCACACCACGGTGCCGGGCTACGCCTCGATCCCGTACTACCCCAAGGACGAGCAGCAACGCGAACGCGACCATATGCACAACTGGCACCTGGCGCACGAAGTGCAACCGGGTTCGCTGGAGCTCAACGACTACGATTTCCAGCGCCCCAGCGCCAGCATCGACGTGCGCTCGGCCATGCCTCGCCCGCACACTGCCGGCGACTATCCGCTGTACGACTACCCCGGCACCTACGTGCAAAGCGAAGACGGCGAGCACTATGCCCGCACCCGCATCGAAGCCCTGCAGACCCTGCATGAGCAGATCGAATTCAGCGGCAACGCCCGTGGCCTGGGTTCGGGGCATTTGTTCAGCCTCACCGGCTTCAGCCGCCAGGACCAGAACCGCGAATACCTGATCGTCGGCTGCCGCTACTACATCGTCCAGGAAAGCCTGGAAAGCGGCGGCGGTTCGGGCTCGGCACAGTTCGAAAGCAGCCTCACCTGCATCGACGCCCAGCAGAGCTTCCGCCCGTTGGCCAGCACCCACCGCCCTATCGTCAAAGGCCCGCAGACCGCGCTGGTGGTCGGCCCCAAAGGCGAGGAAATCTGGACCGACCAGTACGGCCGGGTGAAGGTGCATTTCTATTGGGACCGCCACGACCAGTCCAACGAAAACAGCTCATGCTGGATTCGTGTCTCGCAATCCTGGGCCGGCAAGAACTGGGGCTCGATGCAGATCCCACGAATCGGCCAGGAAGTGATTGTGAGCTTCCTTGAGGGCGACCCCGACCGGCCAATCATCACCGGACGAGTCTACAACGCCGAACAGACCGTGCCTTACGACCTGCCGGAAAACGCTACCCAGAGCGGCATGAAAAGCCGTTCGAGCAAGGGCGGCACGCCGGCCAACTTCAATGAAATCCGCATGGAGGACAAGAAGGGGTTGGAGCAGTTGTACATCCATGCCGAGCGTAATCAGGACATCGTGGTCGAGGTGGATGAAAGCCATTCGGTGGGGCATGACCGCAACAAGAGCATCGGCCACAACGAGACGGTGACCATCGGCAACAACCGCCTGCGCATCGTCAAGCAGGAAGACATCCTCTCGGTGGGCCAGAGGAAGACCGACAGCATCAGCCAGAGCTATGTCATCGAAGTCGGTGAAAACCTGCGCCTGGTCTGCGGCGAAAGCATCCTGGAGTTGAACGCCAGCGGGCAGATCAACCTCACCGGCGTGCAAATCAGCTTCTATGCCAGCGGCGATGCCGAGTTCAACACCGGCGGCGTGCTGCACCTGAACAACGGCGGCGGCCCCGGCGCCACGCCCGATGGCCAGGGCCAGAAAGCCGCCATCGACGCCAATATCAAAGCCGCGTTCCCCGCGCCTAAAAGCTCCTGACGAGACCTGTTTGCCATGACGTACCGGATCAACGAATTCCAGTTTCAACTACCCGCCAGTGAGCTGCAGGACGCAACGATCAATATCCTCAAGTTCCCCGAATTGGGCACCACCCTGATCGTCAGCCGCAGCCTGCTCGCCGAGGGTGAAACCCTGCACAGCAACTTCAATGACCAACTCCTGCGCCTGGAAAAACAGGTGCAGGACCTGCGTTATCAGCCGGGCGTGGACGTGCGCTTGGGCGCGGCTCAAGAAGTGGAAGGCATCGAGCTGCGCAGCCAGTTCAGCAAGGGCAATGACAAGGTGTTCCAGTATCAACTGGCGCTGGTGCTACCGGGTACGCGCAAGATGCTCGCCTTGAGTTACGTGAAGGCCGACAAGCTTGGGGATGCCGAGGCGGCGCACTGGGCGTTGATCAAAAGCTCGCTATCGTTCGACGCTGTTTCCTGATGAGCTGCCTGCATGTCTGACGCGTTATGGGCCGCCCGGATGGGCGATGCACTGACCCACACCTCGATGATGGCGGATATCCTCGGCGGCGTGCTGGAGGTCGCGGCCAACGTGGCGATCACGGCACTGGCGACTGCCGCAGTCGCGGCCGCCGTGGGGGTGACGATTGCTACCGCCGGTATCGGCGGCTGCATCCTCGGCGCGGTGGTGGGCATTGTCGTCGGCATGGCCATGAGCAAGACGGGGGCCGACAAGGGCCTCAGTAAGATGTGCGAGAGCTTCGCCAATGCGCTGTTTCCACCGGTGGTGGAAGCCACGATTGCGGTGGGTTCGACCGACACGTTCGTCAACAGCATTCCGGCTGCGCGGGCCGCGGGCTCCATTCCCTCGCACGTGGCGCCCGCTGGTACGGAGCTTGAGCAAGCACCGCCGGAGCCCGACCCCGAGCCAAAACCCGAGCCTGGCTTCCTGGACATGGCCGAGGGTTTCTTCTCCCAGCTATGGCGGCCCACCGTCGCCACGCCTGCACCGGGTGTGGTGCCGGCCCTCACCGACATGGTCCTGTGCGCCCGCCATCCGCCGATGCCGCCACAGCTTCTGGCGGAAGGGTCTGACAAAGTCACCATCAACGGCCAGCCCGCCGTGCGCAGCGGTGATCGCAGCATGTGCGAGGCGACGGTGGTGTCGTCGGGGCTGATCTCGCCAAACGTCACCATTGGTGGTGGGACGGTGGTGGTGCAGGAAATTCGCAGCGGGAAGACCCCTGGGGTGGGGTTGGCGATTGAAGCGCTGATGATGTTGAAAGGTGCCAAAGGCAAGACGCTGAGTAATTTGCCGTGCATGTTGCTCAGCGGGGTGGGTTCATACGCGGTGAGCCAGGCCATCGGGGCCATGACTAACGCGGCTATGGGCTCGATGAACCCAGTGCACGCGGCTACAGGCGCCAAGGTCCTGGGTGGCGAGGCAGAGTTGGATTTTGTGCTGCCGGGCGTACTGCCGATTCACTGGCAGAGGTTCTATAACAGTCGTGACGAGCGCCGCAGTGGGATGTTTGGCGCCGGCTGGAGCGTGTCCTACGAAGTCAGTGTCGAGGTCCTGCCGCACCCCGCCGGGGGTGAAGAACTGACTTATACCGATGAACAAGGCCGACAAATACAGCTCGGTTCGGTTGCTTTGGGCAGTGCGATGTTCAGTCCGGGCGAGGGCTTGAGCATTCGTCGGCACCGCAACGGCCAATTGCTGATTGAAAGTGATGACGGACTTTATCGCCTGTTTGACCCAACGCCAGGCACCAGCTCATTACTGCGCCTGAGTCAGTTGGGCGATCGCAATAACAACCGCATTTATCTCGACTATGACGATCTCGGGCGATTGGTACGTCTTCGCGACACTTTCGACCTGGTACAGGTGGAGCTGATCCGCGAGCAAGGTCGTGTGAGCCGGATTGAACGCGTGTATAGCGACCTGCCGCGAGAAGTATTGGTCAGTTATGAACACGACTTGGCAGGCGACCTGGCAATCGTGCGCGATGCGACCGGCCAGATTCAAAGACGCTTTGCTTATGACACCGGGCGGCGAATGGCAGAGCATCAACTGCCCACCGGCTTGCGCTGCTTCTACGAGTGGGCATTGATCGCCCAGGCTGAATGGCGCGTTGTCCGGCATTGGACGGATGAGGGCGACGAGTACCAATTCGAATACGACCTGGCCGCAGGCACAACGTGTATTACCGACAACGCGCAACGGGTTAGCACACGAGTCTGGAACACTCAGCACCAAGTCATTGCCTATACCGACAACCTCGGCAATACCTGGCTATTTGAGTGGAATGACGAACGCCAGTTGCTAAGCGCCACAGACCCCCAAGGGGGGCGCTATGAATATCACTACGACGAATCAGGCAACCTGATTGGAGAAATCGATCCCCTAGGTCGCAAAGAGGCTTCATCGTGGCTGGCGCATTGGTCGCTGCCGCTGGCTCGAACCGATGCCGCAGGCAACAGGTGGCAGTTTCGCTATGACCCGCGCGGTAACTGCATCAGTGAGACTGATCCCCTTGGCAGTGCCACCCGTTATCGTTATGACAGTCGTGGACAAGTCGTCGAAATCATCGACGCCACTGGCAAGCAGAAAAAACTATCCTGGAACGGGCTCGGCCAGTTGATCGAGCACATCGACTGTTCAGGCTACCCGACTCGATTCAGTTACGACCATCGTGGTTATTTGCAAGCCATCATCGATGCACTTGGCGAGCGTACCCAGTTCAGCTATGACGCAAAGGGGCGCCTGCTCAGTACCCAGCTGCCAGACGGCCGAACTGAACACTATTTGCGCAGTATCAGTGGCCAGTTGGTGGGTTATACCGATCCCGCCGGGCACACAACTCACTACCAGCACAACCGCCGGGGCCAGGTTAACCTGCGTACGGATGCCCATGGTCGCCAGGTACAGTTTGGGTATGATCGATTTGGCCGCCTGCAAGCGCTGACCAACCAGAACGGTGAAACATACCGATTCACCTGGGACGCCAGCGACCGGCTAATTGAACAGCAAGACCTGGACGGCAGCGCCAAGCGTTACAGCTACGACCCGCTCGACAGTGTCTGCGTGGTCACCGCCGTACCGGCGCCGCACGGCAACGGCATGGCGGTTGTCCCCTCAACGCCCCTCGACCCGATTGTTCATTATCTTGAGCGGGACGCGATGGGTCGCTTGATCGGCAAGGTAACGGCCGATGGGCGCACCGACTATTCCTATGACCCGCTGGATCGCCTCATTGCAGTGAGCACTGTCGATGCGCAGGGAAACGCACAGCGCCTGGCTTTCAACTACGACGCGCTGGGTCAATTGCTTGGAGAGCATAGTGTTGCTGGCAGCCTGCAGCATCACTATGACGAGTTGGGCAACCTTATCCAAACGCGCTTACCCGACGGGCGTTGGCTCAACCGTCTGCATTACGGCAGCGGTCACCTTCACCAAATCAACCTCGATGGACGCGTTATCAGCGACTTCGAGCGCGATCGCTTGCATCGAGAAGTGTTGCGTACGCAAGGTCAGCTCAGCACCCGCAGCGAATACGACCGCAATGGTCGCTTGCGAGCTCGTCAATGCAGAAATGAAGGTGTTTCGACGTTACTGGCGCCGACGATGCAAATAGCGTTCGACTACGACCCTGCCGACAATCTGATTGGCAAGCTTGAACAGCTGCCCACTCACCAGCATCGTCAATTGCTTCACTACGATGCGACTGCGCGCATCATTGCCAACCAGGACAATCTGCAGGGGCAAACCGAAACATTCGCCTACGATGCGGCCGCCAACTTGCTTGATCCGCCGCAGGCGGCGAGCGGGCTGGTGGTACACAACAAACTGCTGACCTATCAGGACAAGCGTTATCGTTACGACGCTTTCGGCCGTCTCGCTGAAAAGCGCAGTGCGAAATGGGGCACTCAGCTTTTTACCTACGACGCTGACCACAGACTGATCGAAGTACGCCATCAAAAGGCTGAGCGAACGACTGTTATAAAAATGACGTATGACCCTTTGGGTCGTCGTATCGCTAAAAGCGAACATGACAGCCATGGCTTCCCGGTGGGACAAACGCACTTCGTTTGGGACGGGTTGCGCTTATTGCTGGAACGCAAAAATAACCAGAGCAGTCTGTACCTCTACGAAGGTAACGGCTACGAACCCCTGGCACGTGTCGATGGCACTGGCGAACATCAGCGTGTGCGTTACTACCACAATGATTTAAACGGTTTGCCTGAACAGTTGACGGAAGCGGACGGGCATACGCTGTGGCAATCGCGTTACCAGGTATGGGGCAACAGCGTCAGGGAAGTTCGCGAACCCTATTACATCGAGGAGCAGAACCTGCGTTTCCAGGGACAATACCTGGATCGGGAGACGGGCCTGCACTACAACACCTTCCGCTTTTATGATCCGGACGTAGGGCGGTTTACGACGCCCGACCCTATTGGGCTGGCAGGTGGGATTAACCTCTATGAATACGCGCCGAACCCTATCGTCTGGACTGACCCCCTTGGATACAAGGGTTGCAACGTCAAGGCAGGAGATGGCAAGACACACGATATCGTTCTTGAACTGACCAGGAAGCAGTACAAGCAGACGTTCGGTCACATCGCTGATGTCATCAAGGCGCGAGGAAAAAATATATTCACTATCGATCGCCTGGGCGCGGCAGATAACCGCAAAGCCTCTCTGGCCGGTCACCCGTCCGTCAAGGCACTGGATCGGGATGAATTCCCGATGGCGATGTTCAAAGAAGGTGGCAAAGGGGCTAGCGTCAGGTACATCGACCCTAGCGACAACCGAGGCGCAGGCTCCTCGATCGCGCATGCCCTGAGCGGCTATGACGACGGGACCCGAGTAAAAATAGTCGTGAAGTAACCGATTGGAGATTTCCATGCATATCACAGAAGCACTTGATTCACTCTCTGCTGCCAGCGGCCCATTGGCAGACCGCGTGTCGAAAGTGGCAGCCAAATACAATAAAACTCAGAAGTCACGTATCGAATCGCTGACCCGTCTGGCTTACCTGTTGTACGTCATCAATGAAAACGACCTGGCCGAGCAGCTCACTGCACCGCTGAGCAAAATCCCTTTTGAAAATAACTATGACTATTGGGTCTGGATCGAGGCGTCACTGGTACTCAACGGCACCCTGGCGAGGGCGCGCGGTGATGAGCCCGTGTACGCTGATGCGCTTGCTCGTGTATTGGCGGCGCTGAACACCGGAAACGAGCTGCAAGTCACGGTGAAGCGCAACACCCATGAACGCTTTGTAAGAGGCGAGACCTTGAGCCTGGACAAAATCCAGGACGCGGAGAACGAGGGCGACTTTGTGACAGAGGGCAATCAACGTGTCACTTACCTGATGAGCCTGTTAAAAATTCAGTTCTTTGATAAACCCGAACATTACCCGCACGAAAAGATAAAGGCCGATATCGAAGAAAATGTCGCCAGAATCAATGAAATCATTGGCAAGATCGGATTAGAAAAGCTCACGCCATTCAAATGAAGTCTTGTTTAATCCAATAAAAAATGGGCACCCGACCCAGTCGGCGTGCCCATCTCTCCTACCACCCCGCCCCCTTCGAGACGGTAACGTCCTTACGCGTTAACGGTGTCTTTCAGCGACTTGCCCGGCTTGAACGCAACGGTGTTGCTGGCCTTGATTTTCACCGGCTCACCGGTTTGAGGGTTTTTGCCAGTGCGGGCGCCGCGATGGCGTTGCAGGAAGGTGCCGAAGCCAACCAGGGTGACGCTGTCCTTGCGGTGCAGGGCGCCGGTGATTTCTTCGAGAACGGCGTTGAGGACGCGGTTGGCCTGTTCTTTGGTGAGATCCGCTTTTTCAGCGATGGCGGCTGCGAGTTCTGGTTTACGCATAAGTGAAGCCTCTTTGACGGTTTTTTGTTGTTATGTCCGTGCTGCTCTCTTCTGGAGCAGCGCCCAAAGCGCCGCAGGCTCTACTCTGCGGCAGACGGGAGTGAGGATGGCATGCCCTCGCACGCTCCGCCAGTCTAGCGGCGACCTTTCTAGTGGGAAAAACGTGCTTAATCCGACAGAACGACCGGTATTTACGCCAGCAACGGCGGAAGTTCTTTATTGAGGGCCAGTTTTTCCATCACCGCGGTGCCGGTCAGTGCGTAACCCAGCAGGCGGCCACTGGCATCGCGGCACAGGGCCTTGATGTCGGCGCCCTCGCCTTCCACGTTCCAGACGCCTTCGGTGCCCCGTGGCGGTGGCGAGACCACCAGAGGGCAGACCGGCGTCTTGACGGTCACCGGCATCGGGCCGTAGCTGACGGCGGTGGCGTTGCCGGCCAGGGTCTGGGCCAACGCACGGGCGCAGCTCATCAGCGGCATCACGTACAGCAGGTTCAGGCCGTCGACCTCGGCGCAGTCGCCCAGGGCGTAGATATTGGCGTGGGAGGTCTTGAGGTGGCGGTCCACCATGATTCCGCGGTTGGTCTGCAGGCCGGCGGCGGCGGCCAGGTCGACACGCGGGCGCAGGCCGATGGCGGAGACCACCAGGTCGCAGGCGATCACTTCACCGTCCGACAGATGGGCTTCCAGGCCGTCGGCAGTGCGCTGCAGCCGATTGAGCACCGGGCCCAGGTGGAAACGCGCGCCGAGGCCTTCGAGGCCGGCCTGTACCGCGGCGGCGGCGGCCGGGTGCAGCAAGGTTGGCATGACCTGCTCGCACGGCGCTACCAGGTCAATCTCATAGCCGCCAAGGATCAGGTCGTTGGCGAACTCGCAGCCGATCAGGCCGGCGCCGAGCAGCAGCACGCGGCGCTTGCCGGCAGCAGCGGCACGAAAGCGTGCGTAGTCTTCGAGGTCGTTTATCGGGAAAATCAGTTCAGCCGCATCGCCCTCAACCGGCACACGCACGGTTTCTGCGCCCCAGGCCAGGATCAGGTCGCGGTAAGCCACCGCTTCCTCACCAATCCACAAGCGCTTGTGGCCAGGGTCAATGCCGCTGACGCGGGTGTGGGTGCGCACTTCGGCCTTGAGTTGCTCGGCCATGGCGCCAGGTTCAGCCATGCTCAGGCCATCGGCTTCCTTGTTCTTGCCAAAACCAGTGGAGAGCATGGGCTTGGAGTAGGAGCGCCCGTCATCTGCGGTGATCAGCAGCAAGGGGGTCTCGCTGTCGAGCTTGCGAAACTCCCGGGCCACGTTGTAACCGGCCAATCCTGTGCCGATGATCACGACAGGTGCGTTCATTCCCTTCTCCTTGTAGTACTTATCTGAAAACCAAAAATCAGCCGATTTCGATCATTTCGAAATCCATTTTGCCCACGCCGCAGTCCGGGCACAGCCAGTCTTCCGGGACGTCTTCCCAACGGGTGCCAGGCAGAATTCCGTCATCCGGCCAGCCGTCTTTCTCGTCATAGATCAGGCCACAGACTACACATTGCCACTTCTTCATCACTTGCTTCCTCAGGGTCAGGCATCTTGGCCGACGGTCGATAGACCCACGTTGCCGTGCGGCTCAGGGCGTTTTGTACTGATCGGGGCCGGCAGATGCAAGCACGATCGACGCAAACAGCCGGTTCAGACCGGCAAAAACCCGGGACGCCATGGTAAGCTCGCCGCCTCTTTTGCTGCCAATACTGACTCACCGTGCCGCACTCAATCGACCCTCCCGATGCTTGCCAATGGCTGACCCAGAGCCTTCTGAGCCCCCTGCCCACGCCTTTGATCCTCAATTGGCTGTTTGATGAAGGGTCAATGACGCAGCGGCTGACGCGCCTGTCCAACAATGGCTTCAGCATCACGCCGCTATTTGAGGGTTGGCAGCCGCTACGCGACGACGAGTGCGCAGCCCTCGACCTGCCCCCAGCCAGCGTCGGCTGGGTACGCGAAACGTATTTGCACGGCAACGGCCAGCCCTGGCTGTTCGCGCGTTGCGTGGCCGCCCGCAGCACCTTGCAAGGTGACGGCTTGCACATGGACGCACTGGGCAGCCGCCCACTCGGTGAATTGCTGTTCAGCGAACACGCATTCAGCCGCCAAGCCATAGAGGTGTGCCGCTACCCACGCCAATGGCTACCCAAGGACAGCCAGATCGAGGGTCTATGGGCGCGTCGGTCGCGCTTTGACCGTGGCGCGTTGAGCGTATTGGTGGCCGAGATCTTCCTGCCAAGCGTGTGGCAAGCGGTGCATGCCCATCCGGAGAACTGCTGATGTACCAACGTCTGCTCAAGTCCCTGAACCACCTGAACCCCAGGGCCTGGGATTTCATTCAGCTGACCCGCATGGACAAGCCCATCGGCATCTACCTGCTGCTGTGGCCGACGCTGTGGGCGCTGTGGATCGCCGGCAAAGGCTCGCCCTCTTTGATCAATATCGTGATTTTCGTTTTGGGCGTGGTGCTGACCCGCGCCGGTGGCTGCGTGATCAACGACTGGGCGGACCGCAAGGTCGACGGCCATGTAAAGCGCACCGAGCAGCGCCCGCTGGTGAGCGGCAAGATCAGTTCGAAAGAGGCGCTGGTGTTTTTCGCGGTGCTGATGGGCATCAGTTTCCTGCTGGTGCTGCTGACCAACGCCACCACCATCCTGCTGTCCCTTGGCGGCCTGGCGCTGGCGGCGAGCTACCCATTCATGAAGCGTTACACCTACTACCCACAGGTGGTGCTGGGGGCGGCGTTCTCGTGGGGCATGCCGATGGCGTTCACCGCCGAGACCGGCAGCCTGCCCGCCACCGCGTGGCTGCTGTATATCGCCAACCTGCTGTGGACGGTGGGCTACGACACTTATTATGCGATGACCGACCGCGATGACGACTTGAAGATCGGCGTGAAATCCACGGCCATTCTGTTCGGTGAAGCTGATCGCGTGATCATCCTGACCCTGCAGGGCCTTTCGCTGGCGTGCCTGCTGCTGGCGGGCGCACGGTTCGAACTGGGGGGCTGGTTCCACCTGGGCTTGCTGGCGGCGGCCGGCTGTTTTGCCTGGGAATTCTGGTACACCCGGGACAAGGATCGGATGAAGTGCTTCAAGGCGTTCCTGCACAACCACTGGGCGGGGTTGGCGATATTTATCGGGATTGTGCTGGATTACGCGTTGCGCTGAGGTTTTTGTGGCGGCCGGGCTTACGCCTTCGCGGGCAAGTCGAATCGTCGCACCGCCGCTCCCACATTTGGAATGCGTTCCCTTGCAGGAGCCGGCTTGCCGGCTCCTGCAGAAAGATCAGGGCTTGGCGACCTTCCAAGCGCCGTCCATTTTGCCGTCACCGGTCATGTCGCCCGCCTTCTTGTCCATGATGAAGGTATAGAGCGGCTTCCCGCTGTAAGCCCATTGGCTTTTCTGATCGTCACGGGTGATGACGGTCCATTTACCCATTGGCTTATCGGTGGACTCAGCCATCAGTGGGGGCCAATTGGTGGCGCACTTGTCATTGCACATGGACTTGCCTTCGGCATCCTTGGCAAAGGTGTAAAGCGTCATGCCCTTGTGGTCGACCAGCATCCCGTCTTTCGTCATCGCGGGTTCCGCCGCGAATGCCAGGGTCGGCAGCGCCAACGCCGCCGTTACCAGCAGGGCTTTCCAGGAAATCGTGCTGTAAGTCATCGGAACCTTCCTTTTGTGGTTGTCAGGATTCGGACCCAAAGCGTAGTCCAGAGAGGCGGGAATTGCCCGAGCGACTAAATTACTGTCACACGACTGCAATAATTCCGTTATCTAATGCGGCGCAAGACAGTTAAATGACAAGAGGATTTTTGAGCATGGTTGGCAGGAGCATTCTGATTGTTGACGACGAAGCGCCCATCCGCGAGATGATCGCCGTTGCGTTGGAAATGGCCGGCTACGACTGCCTGGAGGCGGAGAACTCCCAGCAGGCCCATGCCATTATCGTCGACCGCAAGCCGGACCTGATCCTGCTGGACTGGATGTTGCCCGGCACCTCCGGCATCGAACTGGCCCGCCGTCTCAAGCGTGACGAGCTGACCGGGGACATCCCGATCATCATGCTCACCGCCAAGGGCGAAGAGGACAACAAGATCCAAGGCCTGGAAGTCGGCGCCGACGACTACATCACCAAGCCGTTTTCCCCACGCGAGTTGGTCGCTCGTCTGAAAGCCGTATTGCGCCGCGCCGGCCCAACCGATGGCGAGGCGCCTATCGAAGTCGGCGGCCTGCTGCTGGATCCGATCAGCCACCGCGTGACCATCGATGGCAAGCCGGCCGAGATGGGGCCGACCGAATACCGCCTGCTGCAATTCTTCATGACCCACCAGGAGCGCGCCTACACCCGCGGCCAACTGCTGGACCAGGTGTGGGGCGGCAACGTGTATGTGGAAGAGCGCACCGTGGACGTGCATATCCGTCGCCTGCGCAAAGCCTTGGGCGATGCCTACGAGAATCTGGTACAAACCGTGCGCGGCACGGGCTACCGCTTTTCAACCAAAGGCTGAGCCGGTCCCTTCTTTCCTTAACAGCTGACAAGGACGCATGTTTAAGTGAACCAAAACTGGCATGGCACCCTGATCCGCCACATGCTTTTGCTGATCACCGGCTGCCTGTTGGTGGGTCTGGTCAGCGGTTACTACGGCTGGAGCCTGGCAGCCGGCATCGCCTTGTACCTGGGTTGGACCCTCAAGCAACTGCTGCGCCTGCATGAATGGCTGCGCCAGCACAAACCCGATGAAGCACCGCCCGATGGCTACGGCCTGTGGGGCGAAGTGTTCGACAGCATCTATCACTTGCAGCGCCGCGACCAACGGGTGCGCGGACGCCTGCAAGCCGTGATCGACCGGGTACAGGAATCCACCGCCGCGTTGAAAGATGCGGTGATCATGCTCGACAGCGATGGCAACCTGGAATGGTGGAACCGCGCCGCCGAGACCCTGCTGGGCCTCAAGACGCCCCAGGACAGCGGCCAGCCCGTGACCAACCTGGTGCGCCACCCGCGCTTCAAGGAGTACTTCGAACAGGAGAACTACGAAGAAGCCCTGGAAATCCCCTCGCCCACCAATGACCGCGTGCGCATCCAGCTGTACCTGACGCGCTATGGCAACAACGAGCACCTGATGCTGGTGCGCGACGTCACCCGCATCCACCAGCTGGAACAGATGCGCAAAGACTTCGTCGCCAACGTCTCACACGAGTTGCGCACACCGCTGACGGTGATCTGTGGCTACCTGGAGACGCTGCTGGACAACGTCGACGAGATCAACCCGCGCTGGAGCCGGGCCCTGCAGCAAATGCAGCAGCAAGGCTCACGCATGCAGACACTGCTCAACGACCTGCTGTTGCTGGCCAAGTTGGAAGCCACCGATTACCCGTCGGATAACCACCCAGTGGCGGTGCAGAGCCTGCTACAGACCATCAAGAACGACGCCCAGGCCCTCTCCGGCCAACGCGGCCAGCAGATCACCCTGGAAGCCGACCCCGCCGTGCTGCTCAAAGGCAGCGAAGGCGAGTTGCGCAGCGCGTTTTCCAACCTGGTGTTCAACGCCGTGAAGTACACCCAGGACAAAGGCAACATCCGCATCCGCTGGTGGGCCGACGAACAGGGCGCGCACCTGAGCGTGCAGGACTCCGGCATCGGCATCGACGCCAAGCACTTGCCGCGCCTGACCGAGCGTTTCTACCGCGTCGACTCCAGCCGCAACTCCAACACTGGCGGCACCGGGCTTGGCCTGGCGATCGTCAAGCACGTGCTGCTGCGTCACCGCGCACGCCTGGAGATCAGCAGCGTGTTGGGCCATGGCAGTACGTTTACCTGCCATTTTCCGCCAGCACAGATGACACGATCGAAGGCAATTGATCAGGACACCTGACGGCCCGCCCGGCAGTGGGCACTAGGCAAGCGCCCCGTCAGCCGCTACATTGGCCGACTTGCGCCTGCCTTCCAGGCCCGCCTGCCACCCCTTATTGAACACACGGAACCTGCAAAACCCCATCATGGACCCTTCCCCTGGTATCACCCTCGCTACACTCTTCGCCGACTTCGGCATGATTCTTTTTGCACTGATCCTGGTACTGCTCAACGGTTTCTTCGTTGCGGCCGAATTTGCCATGGTCAAACTGCGCGCCACCCGGGTCGAGGCCATCGCCCACAAGAACGGCTGGCGCGGGCAGATCCTGCGCACCGTGCACAGCCAGCTCGACGCGTACCTGTCGGCCTGCCAGCTGGGCATCACCCTCGCCTCCCTGGGCTTGGGCTGGGTCGGTGAGCCGGCCTTCGCGCACATCCTTGAGCCGCTGCTGGGCGCCGTGGGCGTCGAGTCGCCGGAAGTGATCAAGGGCGTGTCGTTCTTTGCCGCCTTCTTCGTGATTTCCTACCTGCACATTGTGGTCGGTGAGCTGGCGCCCAAGTCCTGGGCGATTCGCAAACCCGAACTGCTGTCGTTGTGGACGGCGGTGCCGCTGTACCTGTTCTACTGGGCCATGTACCCGGCGATCTACCTGCTCAACGCCAGCGCCAACGCCATCCTGCGCATCGCCGGCCAAGGCGAACCCGGCCCGCACCACGAACACCATTACAGCCGTGAAGAACTCAAGCTTATCCTGCACTCCAGCCGTGGCCAGGACCCGAGCGACCAAGGCATGCGCGTGCTGGCCTCCGCCGTGGAAATGGGCGAGCTGGAAGTGGTGGACTGGGCCAACTCCCGAGAAGACCTGGTCACCCTGGACTTCAACGCCCCGCTCAAGGAAATCCTCGCGCTGTTCCGTCGCCACAAATTCAGCCGCTACCCCGTGTATGACGCGGTGCGCAACGAATTCGTGGGCCTGCTGCACATCAAGGACCTGCTGCTGGAACTGGCGGCCCTGGACCACATCCCCGAGTCGTTCAACCTCGCCGAGCTGACCCGGCCGCTGGAGCGTGTGTCGCGGCACATGCCGCTGTCGCAACTGCTGGAACAATTCCGCAAAGGCGGCGCGCACTTCGCCCTGGTGGAAGAAGCCGACGGCAAGATCATCGGCTACCTGACCATGGAAGACGTGCTGGAAGTGCTGGTGGGCGATATCCAGGACGAACACCGCAAGGCCGAGCGCGGCATCCTGGCCTACCAGCCGGGCAAGCTGCTGGTGCGTGGCGACACGCCGCTGTTCAAGGTGGAGCGCCTGCTGGGCGTGGACTTGGACCACATCGAAGCCGAAACCCTGGCCGGTCTGATCTACGACACCCTCAAACGCGTGCCGGAAGAGGAAGAAGTACTGGAGGTCGAAGGCTTGCGCATCATCATCAAGAAGATGAAAGGGCCGAAGATCGTGTTGGCCAAGGTGCTGCTGCTGGATTGATCGTCAATTGCCCAATGCAAAATTGGGCAATGCGCCGACCGGCTGGTTGAACTCATACGGGATCGACACCAGCCCCGCCTCGGTGGCGCGCTGCACCACAAAATGCAGATGCGGCCCGCTGCTGTTGCCGGTATTGCCCGACAACCCCAGCGGGTTTCCTACCGCCACACGCTGCCCAACCCTGACACTGACCGAGCCTTGCTTGAGGTGCAGGTACACCGCCTCACTGCCGTCGTCATGACGCACTCGCACAAAATTCCCGGACGCATCATTGCCACGCCCGACCTGCTCATTCTCGGTCTTCACCACCATTCCGCTGCGTGCCGCAATGATCGGCGTGCCTTCGGGCATGGCGATATCCATGGCGTAGCGGCTCTTACTATCGGTATGGCTGAAAGTGCCGTTGGGACCTTGGGTCAGGCGAAATGGGCCGCCACGCCAGGGCAAGGGATAGCGGTAGGCTTGTTGTGGACGATTGGGCTTGGGCACGACAAGCATCGGTCGCTCAACCTTGCGCTCCTGGATCACGAACGCCAGGGCACCCGGTGTATACCGGTCGCTGATAAACACCAGGCCATTGGCATCGACGGATTTGTAGAGGGTCATGGCCTGGGTCGACACGGCGACCGTGGCCAGCCCACAGCACAGCAAAAAGCGCATGAGCATGGCGCGAACCTGCCGGGATGACTGAACGGCAGGCTAGCAAGGGATCGTTACAGTCTGTAGTGAGCGGGCTTGTCCCGCGCTGGGTGGCGAAGCCGCCCTAATGGGAGCCACCGCATTTTCTCAGATGATACGCGCCGTCTGGTTTTGGGGCGGCTTCGCCACCCAGCGCGGGACAAGCCCGCTCACTACAAATCACGCACCCGGCACAAAATGCTTCTGCGCCGTACCCCGTGCGATCAGACGGGAGATGTAATCGAGCTTCTGCGCGTCCTGGTCGATGAACCGGAAGGTCAGTTGCAGCCAATCGCTGTCAGGCTTGGGTTCGAAGGCGACGATAGCGTGCAAGTAGCCGTTGAGACGGGCCACTTCGGCGTTGTCGCCTTGTTCCAGGTCGAGCACGGCGCTTTCCAGTACCTGGGGCAGGACTTCGCTACGACGTACTACCAGCAGCGCTTCCTTGATGCTCAGCGCCTTGATCACGCATTGCTGGGTGCCACTGGACAGGCGCAATTGACCTTGACCACGGCCACCGGCAGGGGATGCAGCTGCAGGCGCCTGAACCGGCGGGCTGTTGAGCAGGCCTCGGCTCGGTGCAGGGGCAGCCGCCGCCACAGGAGCCGACTTGAGTGCTTCGGGCTTGCCGCCGGTCAGGGCGCTGAGTGAATCGTTGCCAAAGGCCGAGTTCATTTTGGTCGGCGCGCTGGCGACCAGCGCGTCGAGCCGACCGATCTTGTGCAGGGCCTGCTTGACCTTGTTCAGCAACTGCTCGTTGGTGAACGGCTTGCTGACATAGCCCGAAACCCCGGCCTGGATGGCCTGGACCACGTTTTCCTTGTCGCCACGGCTGGTCACCATCACGAACGGCATGGCTTTGAGGTGAGGCTGCTCACGGCACCAGGTCAACAGTTCAAGGCCAGACATCTCCGGCATTTCCCAGTCGCACAGCACCAGGTCGAAGCTCTCGCGCATCAGGATGGCCTGGGCCTTTTTGCCGTTCACCGCGTCTTCAAGCTTGATCCCGGGGAAGTAGTTGCGCAGGCACTTCTTCACCAGGTCGCGGATAAACGAGGCGTCATCCACCACCAATACACTGACTTTACTCATCGACCCTTCATCCTATTAACACTTCGGCACGCAAGACGCCTGACTGATGGCATTTTGCCAAAACTCGGTGGTCACGTTGGGAATTTATCTCGCTCAACGTGTAAAAAATTCAGTGGCCACAAACAAAAACGCCCGACCAAAGGCCGGGCGTTAATTTCTCGGGCAACCTTACTTATCGTCAGTTTGGCCCGGAACATTAGGGATAAGATCGGCCGAACCTTCAACTTCGGCCTTCATGCGCTTGAGGCCCATGTGCCGTACGTCGGTGCCGCGCACCAGGTAAATCACCAGTTCCGAGATATTACGCGCGTGGTCGCCGATACGCTCCAGCGAACGCAGCACCCAGATAATGCTCAAGACCCGCGAGATAGAGCGTGGGTCTTCCATCATGTAAGTCGCCAGCTCACGCAGCGCGGTCTTGTATTCGCGGTCGATGATCTTGTCGTACTGGGCCACCGACAGTGCCAGCTCAGCATCGAAGCGAGCAAAGGCGTCGAGGGCATCGCGCACCATGTTGCGCACCTGGTCGCCGATGTGGCGCACTTCCACGTAACCGCGTGGCGCTTCGCCTTCTTCGCACAGTTGGATGGCGCGGCGGGCGATCTTGGTGGCTTCGTCGCCGATGCGCTCCAGGTCGATCACCGACTTGGAGATGCTGATGATCAAACGCAGGTCGGACGCCGCCGGCTGGCGGCGGGCCAGAATGCGCAAGCATTCTTCGTCGATGTTGCGTTCCATCTGGTTGATCTGGTCATCGATCTCACGCACTTGCTGGGCCAAGCCCGAGTCGGCCTCGATCAGCGCGGTGACGGCGTCGTTGACTTGCTTCTCCACCAGCCCGCCCATCGCCAGGAGGTGGCTGCGCACTTCCTCAAGCTCGGCGTTGAACTGCGCGGAGATGTGGTGGGTAAGGCCTTCTTTGCTAATCATGTTGGCGTCCTTGGAGCGTCCGGTAAGGTGCGGAAAACCGCAGCGTCAGTGCGAGGAAAATCCCGGCATCCTAGCCGTAGCGACCGGTAATGTAGTCTTCGGTCTGCTTCTTCGCCGGATTGGTGAACAGGGTATCGGTGTCGCCGAACTCCACCAGTTTGCCCATGTACATGAACGCGGTGTAGTCGGAAACCCGCGCCGCCTGTTGCATGTTGTGGGTCACGATAACGATGGTGAACTTGGACTTGAGCTCGTAGATCAGCTCTTCGACTTTCAGCGTGGAGATCGGGTCGAGTGCCGAGCAAGGTTCGTCGAGCAGCAGTACTTCCGGCTCGACGGCGATGGTGCGGGCAATGACCAGACGCTGCTGCTGACCGCCAGACAGGCCGAGGGCCGATTCGTGTAGACGGTCCTTCACTTCGTCCCACAGCGCCGCGCCTTTCAAGGCCCACTCGACTGCTTCGTCGAGGATGCGTTTCTTGTTGATGCCCTGGATGCGCAGGCCGTAGACCACGTTTTCGTAGATGGTCTTGGGGAACGGGTTGGGCTTCTGGAACACCATGCCCACGCGGCGACGCAGCTCGGCCACGTCTTCGCCCTTGCGGTAGATGTTGGTGCCGTAGAGGTTGATCGCACCGTCTACGCGGCAGCCGTCCACCAGGTCATTCATGCGGTTGAACGTGCGCAGCAGCGTGGACTTGCCGCAGCCCGACGGGCCGATGAAGGCGGTCACGCGCTGCTTGGGGATGTTCATGCTGACGTCAAACAGCGCCTGTTTTTCACCGTAGTACAGGCTCAGGCCCGGCACTTCGATGGCCACGGTTTCCTGGGCCAGGCTCAGGCTCTGCTTGTCGCGACCCAGGGCAGACATGTTGATGCCGTGGGTGTGGGTGTCTTGTTGCATGGGATGCTCCCTGTGCTACCAATTCGTTGTGTTGAACCGCAGGCATCGGGCCTGCGGCAAGCAATATTCAGATCAGCTATCCAACGCTTTGTATTTTTCGCGCAGGTGGTTACGAATCCACACCGCCGACAAGTTGAGCGTGGCGATCACCAGCACCAGCAGCAACGCGGTGGCGTACACCAGCGGCCGTGCGGCTTCGACGTTGGGGCTCTGGAAGCCGACGTCATAAATATGGAAGCCCAGGTGCATGATCTTCTGGTCCAGGTGCAGGTACGGGTAGTTGCCATCCAGCGGCAGTGACGGCGCCAGTTTCACCACGCCGACCAGCATCAGCGGCGCCACTTCACCGGCGGCGCGGGCCACGGCGAGGATCATGCCGGTCATCATCGCCGGGCTGGCCATCGGCAGCACGATCTTCCACAGCGTTTCCGCCTTGGTCGCGCCCAGTGCCAGGGAGCCTTCACGTACGGTGCGAGGAATCCGCGCCAGGCCTTCTTCGGTGGCCACGATCACCACCGGCACCGCCAGCAGCGCCAGGGTCAGCGAGGCCCACAACAGGCCCGGCGTACCGAAGGTCGGGGCCGGCAGGGCTTCGGCGAAGAACAGGCGGTCAACCGAACCGCCCAATACATACACGAAGAAGCCCAGGCCGAACACGCCGTAGACGATGGCCGGTACACCGGCCAGGTTGTTCACGGCGATACGGATGACGCGGGTCAGGGTGTTCTGCTTGGCGTATTCACGCAGGTACACCGCCGCCAGCACGCCAAACGGAGTGACGATCATCGCCATGATCAGGGTCATCATCACGGTGCCGAAGATAGCCGGGAAGATCCCGCCTTCGGTGTTGGCTTCCCGTGGGTCATCGCTGAGGAATTCCCAGACCTTGCTGAAGTAGAAGCCGATCTTGGTAATCGTACCCATGGCGTTCGGCTGGTAGGCGTGCACCACTTTGCCGATGCCGATTTCGATTTCCTTGCCGTTGCCGTCGCGAGCGGTCAGCGCGTCGCGGTTGAACTGGGCGTGCAGGTCGGCCAGGCGGGCTTCGATGTCTTGGTAACGGGCATTCAGCTCGGCGCGGTCGGCATCCATGTCGGCCTGGGCGGCGGCGTCGAGCTTGCCTTCCAGCTCCAGTTTGCGGCCGTGCAGGCGGATGCGCTCCAAACCGGCGTTGATCGCGCCGATGTCGGATTTTTCCAGGGTTTTGAGTTGAGCGGCCAGCTTGTTGACGCGATCCACACGGGCCTGCAGCTCCGGCCATGCGGCCTCGCCTTCGGCGATGACTTTACCGTCCTGCTTAACGTTGACCAGGGTGCCGTAGAAATTACCCCACTCACGGCGCTCGATGGTCATCAGGTTCGCCGGCGTGGTCTGGTCCTTGAGCCACTCGCCGACGATCCAGGTGAAGTCGTTGCCGTTCAGGTCACGGTTGCCGACCTTGATCAGCTCGCGGGTCATGAACTCCGGACCTTGGTCCGGCACCGGCAGGCCAGCGCTTTTCAGGCGCTCGCGGGGTACTTCTTCCTTCTGCACCACTTCGCCGATGACGATATGGTTTGCCTGGCCCGGCACGTTGTAGTTGGCCTGGATCAGGTCGGCCGGCCAGAAGTGGCCCAAGCCACGCACGGCGATCACCGCCAGCAAACCAATGGTCATGATGACCGCGATGGACACCGCGCCACCACTGATCCAGACGCCGGGGGCGCCGCTCTTGAACCATCCATTCAGGGAGTTCTGTTTCACAGACTTCTACCTTTCTTAAAGCGACGAGTATTTCTTGCGCAGACGCTGACGAATCAGCTCCGCGAGGGTGTTCATGATGAAGGTGAACAGCAGCAGCACCAGTGCCGAGAGGAACAGCACGCGGTAGTGACTGCCGCCCACTTCCGACTCGGGCATTTCCACTGCGACGTTGGCCGCCAAGGTGCGCAAGCCTTCGAACAGGTTCATCTCCATCACCGGGGTGTTACCGGTGGCCATCAACACAATCATGGTCTCGCCGACAGCGCGGCCCATACCGATCATCAATGCCGAGAAAATGCCCGGGCTGGCGGTCAGGATCACCACGCGTGTCATGGTCTGCCACGGCGTGGCGCCCAAGGCCAGCGAGCCCAGTGTCAGGCCGCGTGGCACGCTGAACACGGCATCTTCGGCGATGGAATAGATGTTCGGGATCACTGCGAAGCCCATGGCCAAACCCACTACCAGAGCGTTGCGCTGGTCGTAGGTGATGCCCAGGTCGTGGGAGATCCACATGCGCATATCGCCGCCGAAGAACCAGGTTTCCAGGTACGGGCTCATGTACAGCGAGAGCCAGCCCACGAACAGGATCACCGGGATCAGGATCGCGCTTTCCCAGCCATCGGGAACGCGCAGACGCAGGGATTCAGGCAAGCGGCTGAAGATGAAGCCGGCGACAAGGATGCCAATCGGCAACAGCATCAACAGACTGAAAATGCCCGGCAGATGCCCTTCCACATACGGCGCCAGGAACAGGCCGGCGAAGAAGCCAAGGATCACCGTCGGCATCGCCTCCATCAGCTCGATCACCGGCTTGACCTTGCGGCGCAGGCTCGGGGCCATGAAGTAGGCGGTGTAGATCGCTGCCGCAACAGCCAGTGGCGCAGCCAGCAGCATGGCGTAGAACGCCGCCTTCAAGGTGCCGAAGGTCAGCGGGGCCAGGCTCATCTTGGGTTCGAAGTCGGTGTTGGCGGCGGTCGATTGCCAGACGTATTTAGGCTCGTCGTAGTTTTCGTACCAAACCTTGCTCCACAGTGCGCTCCACGATACTTCCGGGTGCGGGTTGTCGAGCATCAGCGGTTGCAGCTTGCCGCCGGCTTCCACGATCACGCGGTTGGCCCGTGGCGACATGCCATACACGCCTTGGCCGTCGACTACAGGGTCGACCAACAGGGTGCGGTGTGCAGTGCTGTGGAACACGCCGAAGTTGCCGGCAGCGTCGAGGGCGGTGAAGCCTTTGCGGCGCTCTTCGGCGGAAATTTCCACGATCGGCGTAGTGCCCATCTGGAAGGTGCGGATCTGCTTGAAGCGCTGCTCGCCATCCGGGTCGCGAGCCATGAACCACTGGGCCAGGCCGCCCTTGGAGTTGCCGACGATCAGCGAGATACCGCCCACCAGCTGCGTGCTGGCGGTGACTTCAGCGTTGCCGTCTTCGAGCAATTTGTAGCGACCGTTGAGGCTATTGTCGCGCAGGCTAAACACGTCGGCCAGGGCGCGGCCGTTGATCACGTACAACCATTGCTGACGTGGGTCGATGAAGATCGCTTTCACCGGTTCGGTCATCTGCGGCAGTTCGATGCGCTTCTGCTCGCTGGTGACTTCGCCGGTCATCATGTTTTCTTCGCGGCTCAGGGACAGCACGTTCAAGTGCGAACCGGCGGAACCCGCAACCACCAAGGTTGAATCGGTGGCGTTAAGGGCGACATGCTCCAGCGGGCGACCGGCGTCATCCAGCACGATCGGCGTTTCACCGTAGGGGTATTCGACCGCAGGCGTAATGGTTTTCTTGCCGTCCGGGTAGGACACCTTATAGGTGTGGCGGAACACCATGGACTGGCCATTGGACAGACCGAGAATCACCAACGGGCTACCGGGCTGGTCTTCACCGATAGAAGCAACGCTGGTGCCGGCAGGCAGTGGCAGGTCGACACGCTTGAGTTCGGCGCCGGTTTCCACATTAAAGAACAACGCCTGGCCCTTGTCGGAAACCCGCATGGCGACTTGGTTCTGTTCTTCGAGGGAGATCATCAGCGGCTTGCCCGCGTCCTGGATCCAGGCCGGGGCCAGGGCGTCTTCCTTGGTCAATGAGGCACCTTGGAACAGCGGCGCGACGACATAAGCAAGAAAGAAGAAAATCAGGGTGATAGCGCCGAGGACGGCGAGGCCGCCGACCAGCACATACCAACGGGTCAGGCGATCCTTGAGCGCGCGAATGCGGCGCTTGCGTTGCAGCTCAGGCGTATTGAAGTCAATGCGCTTGGGGGGAGAAGTCGTCGTCATGGTGGAATTGGCCAGATCATTCATGCGCACACCCTAGCGATCCTGTATGACAGAAAGATGACAGTGCAGTGACGCAACAAAGCCGCCGCGAAGCAAGGCTGGCAGCGGACTAGAAAATTCGGATGCGGGGCCGATACTCCGGCCCCGCAGAGGCAATCAGTTGCCTTCTTTCAGACCCAGGTCAGCCAGGGCCTTGGCGGCGACTTTGGCTGGCAGTGGGATGTAGCCGTCTTTCACCACAACTTCCTGGCCCTGCTTGGACAGAACCAGCTTCACGAACTCAGCTTCCAGCGGGGCCAGAGGCTTGTTCGGGGCTTTGTTGACGTACACGTAGAGGAAACGCGACAGCGGGTATTTGCCGTTCAGGGCGTTTTCTTCACTGTCTTCGATGAAGTCAGTGCTGCCTTTCTTGGCCAGGGCCACGGTTTTCACGCTGGCGGTCTTGTAGCCAATGCCCGAGTAACCGATGCCGTTCAGCGACGAGCTGATCGACTGCACGACCGAAGCCGAGCCCGGTTGTTCGTTCACGTTTGGCTTGTAGTCGCCTTTGCACAGGGCTTCTTCTTTGAAGTAGCCGTAGGTGCCGGATACCGAGTTACGACCGAACAGTTGAACCGGCTTGTTGGCCAGGTCGCCGGTCACACCCAGGTCACCCCAGGTTTTCACGTCGGCTTTGCCACCGCACAGACGAGTCGAGGAGAAGATCGCGTCGACTTGTTCCATGGTCAGGTGCTGGATCGGGTTGTCCTTGTGCACGAACACGGCCAGGGCATCCACGGCAACCGGGATAGCGGTTGGCTTGTAGCCGTACTTCTGCTCGAAGGCCGCCAGTTCGGTGTCCTTCATCTTGCGGCTCATCGGGCCCAGGTTGGAGGTGCCTTCAGTCAGCGCAGGTGGTGCGGTAGCGGAGCCAGCAGCTTGAATCTGGATGTTGACGTTCGGGTATTCCTTTTTGTAACCCTCGGCCCACAGGGTCATCAGGTTAGCCAGGGTATCGGAACCGACGCTGGACAAGTTGCCCGACACACCAGTGGTCTTAACGTAAGCCGGAATTGCCGGATCAACACCAGCGGCCACCGCGTTGGCGGTCGCAACGCCAGCAGCGACAAAAGTCATTGCCGCCATCAAACGTTTCAGTTTCATGCCTTGCTCCTAGCAGATAGGGATAGTTGGATCGGGGCCAAGTATCGGGAGGCCGTGTGAACACTCTATGTCTGCAATGTGACAGTTAGATGAAAGGCCACTATTGAGCGAGAAACTGCCATGACGTGGGGAGCATTGAGAAAGGTTTCTCAAGATCCAACTCGGATTTTTCCGACAGCCCTTTAAGGTTGCCGCTCGGAAGTGCGGCTCCTAACCTGCCAGGGCATCCAGGCTTGAGCCGCAATATCTCACCTCAGGTTGACAAAAATATAGTTAGGCATAGCCTTGTCAACCCAAGGAGAATTTTTATGATTAATGACCGAATTCGCCGCGCAAGGCTGCTACGAGGCCTGTCACTCGAGGCTCTGGCGCTTCAGCTAGGCGATATCACCAAACAAGGCTTGAGCAAATATGAGAAAGGGTTAAGCACTCCCAACTCCAGGCGCCTCCTGCAATTGGCCAAGGCACTGGAAGTAAGCCCGGAGTATTTTTTTCGTCCTGAAGCCTTGCCTCTGGCTCCACTGGAGTTTCGCAAACTGGCCAAAATGCCTCAGTACCGCCAAGTGCAAGTCGAGGAACAGGTCCGCGAGCACCTGGAGCGCTACATCGCCCTTGAAGAATGCTTCGAGCCGTTGGATATCCAGACCGCTAGAACCCCAGCGTACTTATTACCCGTGTCTTCCATAGAAGAAGCCGAGATAGCGGCTGACGAACTACGCAAGTATTGGGGGATAGGCGGCGATCCGATAGCCCACCTGACCGAACAACTGGAAGAACATGGGATCAAGGTGGTGATGCTGGATGGCCCGGATGATTTTGACGGCGCCTGCGTCGCCACCCGTGACGGCGAACATGTCCTGATTGCCTTGAATACCCAGCGTCCGGGTGAACGCATTCGTTTTACCGCGGCTCATGAGTTGGGACATTGGGTCATGCAACTGCCCGAAGAAATGCCAGAGCGCGAAAAAGAGAATTGCTGTCATCGTTTCGCCGGCGCCTTTCTTTATCCAGCTGACGCCGTTACCCGCGATTTTGGTAGCCGCCCTCGCTCGAGAATTCATACTCAGGAACTACTGATCGCCAAGCGTCAGTACGGAATTTCAATGCATGCCGCATTGCGCCGCCTCAAAGATCTCGGTCTGGTAGGTGATACCGGCTACAAACTGCTCACCATCCAATTCAGCACTCATGGTTGGCGCAAGGCTGAACCCGAGCCAATCCCCTGCAAACCACCGCAGCGCTTTGAATCCTTGGTGTTCTGGGCACTGGCGGAAGAGTTGATAACCAGGTCTCGGGCCGCGGAATTACTGCGAAGACCTCTGAAGGCACTGGAGAGTGCATGAGCCTGATCTATATCAGCGATACGAATATCTGGATCGACTTCAGAAATGCCGGACTGCTGGAACAGATGTTCAAACTGCCCTTTACCCTCTGCTCTACCGACTTTGTTTTATATGAGCTGGAAGACATCTTCCACGACGAGTTGCTCGCCCAGGGCCTTTTGGTTGAGTCGTTCGATGAAAGAGGCGTACAAAAATTAGTCAATTTGAAAATTGAGCATGGCAACAGCTCAATGGCTGATGTGTCCTGCTATTTATTGGCTCATACCACGGGTAGGCCATTGCTGACAGGTGATGGGAAACTGCGTCGCCAGGCGCAGAAAGAGGGCATCCAAGTACGTGGCGCCCTCTGGCTACTGGACCTCATGACCGAGCACCACACAATCACCTCATCAGTCGCCGCGCAAGCCCTGGAAAATATGCTTTAGTACGGCGCGAGATTGCCAGGAGCGGAATGCGAAAGCAGGCTCTCACGTTGGCGAGAGCCTGATCAGGATTAGCGTGCGCGCTTCCACAGATACCCGCCCACCAACATGCCCATCACACACAAGACGGCAACGTAGTAGGCCGGCCCCATCGGGCTTTCCTTCATCAGCAGCGACACCGCCAACGGCGTCAGGCCGCCGAAAATGGCGTAGGCCACGTTGTAGGAGAACGACAACCCGCTGAAACGCACCACCGGCGGGAAGGCCTTGACCATGACGTAAGGCACTACGCCAATAGTGCCGACGAACAGGCCGGTCAGCGTGTACAGCGGGAACAGCCAGTCCGGGTGAGCGATGAGGCTGTGATAGAGGGTCCAGGAGGTTGCCAGCAACAGCGCGCAACCGACGATCAGCACGCGGCCAGCACCGAAGCGGTCCGCCAGGGCACCCGAGGCAATGCAGCCCAGGCTCAAGGCGACGATGGCCAGGCTGTTGGCCTGCAGCGCAACGGTGGCGCTGAAGTGATAGACCGTTTGCAGCACGGTCGGGGTCATCAGGATGACAACGACGATACCGGCCGACAGCAGCCAGGTCAGCAGCATCGACAGCACGATGGCACCCCGGTGATCACGCAGTACCGCACGCAATGGCAGCTCGGCAGCCAGGGTCTTGCGTTGCTGCATCTCGGCGAAGATCGGTGTTTCATGCAGCCAGCGGCGCAGGTACACCGATAACAGGCCGAACACGCCGCCCAGCAGGAACGGGATGCGCCAGGCGAAATCCGAGACCTGCTCCGGGCTATAAAGAGTGTTGATCGCGGTGGCCACCAGCGAACCCAGCAGAATGCCGGCAGTCAGGCCGCTGGTCAGGGTGCCGCAGGCGTAGCCGATATGGCGCGGCGGTACGTGTTCGGAGACGAACACCCAGGCGCCTGGCACTTCACCACCAATCGCAGCGCCCTGGATGATGCGCATCAGCAGCAACAGCACCGGTGCCCACAGGCCGATCTGCGCGTAGGTTGGCAGCAGGCCCATGATCAGGGTCGGCACGGCCATCATGAAGATGCTCAGGGTGAACATCTTCTTGCGGCCAAGCAGGTCCCCGAAGTGCGCCATGATGATGCCGCCCAGGGGGCGGGCCAGGTAACCGGCGGCGAAGATGCCAAAGGTCTGCATCATGCGCAGCCATTCGGGCATGTCCACGGGGAAGAACAGTTTCCCGACCACGGTGGCGAAAAACACGAAAATGATGAAGTCATAAAACTCCAGCGCCCCGCCCAAGGCAGACAGCGACAGGGTTTTGTAGTCGTTGCGGGTCAGCGGGCGCGAAGGTTGCGCACTGCTTGCGGGCACGGAGGACATGGCAAGGCTTCTCTTATAGTAATCAGGACGGCAAGCGGGACTTGCGGCAGGTTTGGCAAGATAGCAAATCGCTAGAAAAAGCACAGCGTTGAGCGAATAACAGTTCAAAGGCGCGGAATATTCCCGTTTCCTGCTCTTTATCTGCGCCCAGAAGCACAGTTGCCGGAAAAAGCCGCGATACAGCCGCTAAATGCCGACCAAATGAGCCTCCAGAGGTCGTCGTGGCGTCAGGGTCTCGATATACTCGGCCCTTGCAAGCGCAAGAACCGCAGTCTTGAGGGGCTGCTGTGCCAAGACGTCGTTGGGTGCCATCCAGCCGATTTGGCAGAGTTTCCCTTTAGTACGCCTTACGAGAAACGCATCACGCGGTGTATGTTGGTGCTGAAACGTTTTTTTCGAAGACGGCTATCCACTTGAAATACCCATGAAGCGTTACGGGTCAGAGGCCCTCGGCATGATCGAACTCGAACAAGAAGATCCTATCCCGCAAGGCGATCTCGCCCTGCAAATCACCGCACTCCCGCGTGAAACCAACGGTTTTGGCGACATCTTCGGCGGCTGGCTGGTCGCGCAGATGGACCTGGCCGGCACGGCCATGGCCAGCAAGGTCGCAGGTGGGCGTGTGGCAACCGTGGCCATTGATCGCATGGCGTTCCTGGTACCGGTCGCGGTGGGCGCGCAGCTCTCCTTTTATACCCAGGCCCTGGAAATCGGCCGCAGCTCGATCCAGATGATGGTCGAAGTGTGGAGCGACGACCCGCTGTCCAGCGAATGGCGCAAAGTGACCGAGGCGGTATTTGTATTCGTCGCCATCGACGGCAGCGGTCGCACGCGCTCGGTTCCGTCGCGCGCACGTTAAACCTCGCCGGGATTTGACGGTCAATTGCCCCATTGCCTGCCATGAAGAGTGCTTTGTTATGCCGACGCCCCACGTTGAAACCGTGAAAATCGACGAGCTGGACTGCTGGCGCATTCGCCACAACGGCGCCGAACTGATGGTGGCCCAGCAGGGCGCGCACATCTTCAGTTACGGACGCGATGGCGAACAGCCACTGATCTGGCCGAACCCTGAAGCGGTGTTCAAGAAGGGCAAGGGCATTCGGACCGGCGTGCCGGTGTGCTGGCCGTGGTTTGGTGTATTCGACCGCAACCCGCAGAGCGTCAAGGCGATGCGTCAGAGTGACCAGCCCGCCGGCGCCCACGGTTTCGTGCGCACCGCGTTGTGGGAATTGGCCGCAACCGAGCTTGGAGGTGAAGCGCTCCGCGTGGATCTGGTGCTGCCAACCCCGGCAGGCGGTTTTCCTGGCTGGCCCCATCAGGTCGACCTGACACTGAGCCTGCTGCTGGATGAGCAACTGCATATCCGCCTGACCAGCCATAACCGTGGCACCGACACCGTAACCCTCAGCCAGGCGCTGCATACCTACTTCGCCGTCAGCGATGTGCGCAATGTGCAGGTCGAAGGCCTGGACGGGCGTGCCTATATCGACACCGCCGATGGCTGGACCGAGAAGACACAATCGGGCCTGCTGCACTTCACCGCCGAGACCGATCGCATCTACCTCGACACGCCGTCGCAACTGAACATCGTCGACAAAGACTGGCAGCGCCGTATTCAGCTCACTGCCGAGGGCTCGAAGTCGACGGTGATCTGGAACCCCTGGACCGAGCGCGCCAAGGCTTTCGACGACATGGCCGACGATGGCTGGCCAGGCATGTTGTGCATCGAGACGGCGAATGTGCTGGATGACGTGGTGGTGTTGGCACCAAGTGAAAGGCACACGCTGCAGGTGAGCATCACAGCGATACCTGCGGGTTAATCGCTGCGCTGCGCGGTGGACGGGGACATTACTTATATAGGACCGCGTGTCTGAACGGCCTCGCTAGAGTGCGAAATCGCATCTAATAGCAGAGGCAACACGATGATCCCCACTCCCCAGGAAGTAACGCAACAGTCTCCCGCCGACGTGGCCGAACTCATGGCCACGTGCAATAACACACTTATCGCGACCCTCAGCGCTCAGCCCTCACTGACCTTTTGCGCCAATAAGCAGGTGTTGGAAGAAATCAACGGATTGTTTGATCGGTATTCAACCCAGCACATCTACCTCAAAACTCCAGAAGACACTTTGACAGGCCCGCCCACCGAACAGGACCGCGCACTGATAACCCTAGTGAACAATGCATTGCATCAATGCCGGATTCCGGATTATTACAGCCCGCGTCATGACGTCTATATCTATAAAAACAACACCTTCACTCGGCTCGACGACACAAGCCAGCTAACCATCAGAACCCTGATAAATACCTTGCTGGAACCTGACCATTATCTGAATAGCCTCAACCAATACTGGAACGCCAATCACAGCGCAACCGAGCAAACCAATCAAAGCTTCATCGCTAAAACCGTCGCGCTGCTGATTCAGTGCGAGGCATCATTGAGATTCGAAACAGCCTCACTTGAGCCCGCCAGCGTTGCGCTGGTGCGGCAGCTGAGTACCCCCACCTCGCCAGAACCGCTGAATTTATTTCACCTCGGCTTTCAAGATACGGCGCATACCGACGAAATCGCGCTGGTCGGTGCATTTGCCATCAGCACGTGGGCACCGAACGAGCACCCAACCGCCAACCCCACAGTGCTCTACCTGCCAGGCCAGCGCTTGGCTGAATTTGCCAGCCCGACGGCGCTGAAAACACATCTGACAACGCTTCTGAAAAGCGTGCGTGGGCGTGAGCAATTGCTGATCAGCGTTGCACATCGTCAACATTCGGCGTTAGAAAGCCTGACGCAAAGAGCCAGCCAGGATGGGAGCGTCAACCTGGTTCCTGTCACTGCCGTCGAGCATTTTTTCGAGCATCAGATCAGCCTGCTCATCACCAAGCAACGCCAGGATATCGAACATCACTGGTCCGTCAGCCGCAGCGCCCAGGGCGGCGTCACTGAACGGATCAACCGGTCGGCGAACCTTGCACCGTTGCTGGATTTCAGCGAGGCCATCGAACGACACGCCCGCCCACTCTTAACCCTCAGCACACAACGCAGGGAGGCGACGCGCGCCGCTCAGCAACGGCTGATACAGCAACAAACCGACCGATCAATTGATTTCATTGGCTTGCTCGCACAGTTGAAAAGCCTCCAGGCACAGACTGCACCGCAGCCATTGGCGCATCAGTTCTTTACACCTCATCGCCAATCTCCGCTGTACAAAGCCTGCGCGCAGGCCGTGACCGTCTTGCAGAAGCTGAAGAATGACACCGACTTTACAACCTGGCTGAGCACATGGCCGAGCAAGACCGAGGCCGGTTTTGGCGCCTGGTCCATACTCGCAAAGCTCATCAGTAACCAGCCAGCTATTGTGGATTCGCCGCTGACTCGCTTTACCATTCAGGGCAAGCCGCTGCCCCTGAGCGAAGTGCCCACTTACTGGAGAAATGATGTTCACACTCTGATAGCGGCGCGGCGAGACATTGGTGGTATTCGAGAGGACGGTACTGTCCAGTTTGATCTTGCACTCAAGTTCTACGGTGTCCATATCGCCACCGATAGCCCGCTCCAACTTGTAATTGAGCGACTGCAGGAGCGCGCCGCCGCGCTATCGCTAGAGATAGATGACGACAGGCTGCCTTTTGATGAACTCATTGACGAGCAAGGAGATGCCAGCCTGCAACGGCGGTTTTTTGAACGTCAATCGATAGGTAAGAAACCGATATTCGAACAACTGACCGAAGGTTTTCTGACGCCACAACGCGAAGCACAAGCGTTGAAGACGCCCACGGTGGTACTCGAACAATGGCTCAATACCCCGCAATGCCTTGAGTTTGGAAGCCAGCTGGTCAAGGCATTGGATTGGTATACCGTCAAAGATGAAACACCACCGGTAAAAGTGCTGCGCGACTTGGTCTGGCGGGCACTATGGCTGAATTTTGAACGCCCTGCAGACCGCGCTCGAGTGACCGTCGCCGGAGAAGAAATAGCAACGCCACGTCACTGGGGCCACAGCTATCACTATATTCGTCAACAAATTGAGCGGTCCCTGAGCGCCAAACACCAACTCACTCCCGCAGGTGTGCAACTGGCCATGCGCCTGCTGCAACGGGGTTCTGCTGCAGAAATCTGGGTGAGAGGCATTCCCGACGATTTGCGTTACGCCAGCTCCATCGCCTGGGTGAATTTCAAGGCTGGCGTGATGCTTGCGCAAGCCATTGCACCCGATGCTGCGCAACACATGACCTTCCAACAATTGCTCGAGTTACTCGCGACAGCAAGCCGGGATGCGACGCCCGAGCAAAAAATGGTCATCTCGATAGCCAGGTTGGGGCCAACGCTGGAATGGGCCCAAGCCAATGGCGTACTGACGTCGGCAAAAACTGACTTTACCCCTGAACAAGTCCAATTGGCCGTAGAAGCCTTGGAGCAACACGAACAGGAAATGATTCAGGCAACCGAAACGATTTCTCAAGCACCACCTGGCCGCTGGCGCTTCATCACGGATGACGCCTTCGACGTGGGGTTTAGTGATTACCTGAGCGGTGTCAAAGCAGCCTACCAAACCTTGATCAGGGCCTTGCTACCCAACCTGTCATTGCTTGATCGCACCGCGATCGAAAACGGCGAGGTAACGTTGTATGCCCTGCGCCAAGAGATTCGCGGCCTGCAGGTTGGGCAAGAAAACGCGCAGAACATCGCTGCCGCCAGAGGCCGCCACGGCTTCATCATCCGGGCCCAAGTGAAGCACCGCACCACTTATTATGAGGTGTTCCCTCGGGCGGCAATCATCCGTGCACGCCCGGATATTAAAACGCTGACGATCAATGGCAATGTTGTCGTGGAAACAACAGGCGGCTCAAGCCGTTCGGGCAAAGGAACCTTTCGGCGCGCGACCGCCATGCCGTTCGACTGGGAAGCCTACCAACACAGCCGTCGTCCTCGAGACGGTGAGTCCAGCCTGGTGATCGCCGAGCAGATCGGCCAGGTGTTACCCGCCACCGCGCCCGCCCCTTCGGAAACTATGTGGGAAGCACAATCATTGTCTTCAGTGCGCAGTCGAGCACTGGCAGCCATCGTTGCCAATGATCTATTTCACACTGACGAATCTCAGCTCAAATTGACCGCCAAGCGTAACGTTGACGTGCTTGATACCGCGCAACAAACCGTTGACGACTTTCTCTACTACGCCAAGATGCTGGTGCCCTTCTGGGGCGGCGTCGAGGACATCGCCTCGGGCGATCCGCAACGCGTGGAGAGAGGGGCGTTGTCATTGTTCACCGACTTGATCTCCTTCGCGGCTCCCATTGGTAAATACGTCGGCGGTTCGGCACGCTTAATTGCACAAGCCGGGAGAATCAGTTTTCAGGCAGCGCTACCGAAGTTCGCAACCCTCACCAAAACGTTTTTACTGGGCGCCATCAGAGAGCTAAACCCGCTCGAAGCGGTGCCAGCTCTGCTCAAACTCGGAGGCTTGGGTGGGTTGCGGCTCAGCGCTGCAGTTGGGCGTCAGGTAGATGCAGGCCTGACGTTGTTCAGAAAAGCGCTGGGCAAACCAACGATCACACCCACTGGCCGAACGCTACAGTCGGTAGACCCGCGAGTCTGGAAACCCCTTGAAACGCAGGACAGTCTGTTTACCGTGGCAGGCGTCGATCATATTCCCATGCGCAGTGTCGGCACCGATCTGTTGCCCGAATATCGCCTGATCGATCCACTGACCAATGCAGTCTTCGGCCCCCGGTACATCCCATGGGGCGAATGGGGCCTGCAACAAATCCCGGATCTTGACGACTACATCGCGCGCGTCTCGCATGAGCAAGCCATGGAATTCAGCCGTCGGGCCAACGGCATCTACGATGGAAAAAATCAGCAGAGCTATGTGCGTGCCCGCGGACAGTGGTACGTCGTCGACACCCGCCACAGCCTCACAGGTGAGGTCGAGTTCTATATCGTTCACCCGCGCAACAAGACACGCCCTGCTTACCGCGTCGTCAACAAGGACGGGGGTTGGGTCCCGGTCGACCAAAGTGGACATGCCGGGGGAAGGCTAGAGGAGCTTAGAAAAGCCAATGCCAAACAGGATGCGCACTACGAACAAATGTTCGTGAAGGTTGAGGCCTCTACAATCCTGCTGGACCAGGCGATTCGATCAACCGAATTCAATACGATACATTTGCTGTTTGATAAAGCGTTCCTACACTTGGAGACCGCTCAAGAATTGGGCCTGGTATACGCAAAGCACGGTAGCTTTCCAGTATTCAAACCCAAGGAATTCGTTACCACACCGGACCTTGGCAGGGCTCGGCTGATCGATTCCATTGAAAAAGCTGACAATCTTGGTCCGCGTTATGCGGCAATCATTGATAACCTGGAAGGCTATTTGGAGGCCCAGCAAAAAAGTCTTCAACGGTTGATAGAGGCCAACATATTCGATAAGCAAGATGCCGTACTTAAACAGCTTACCGATTTTCTCGACGCTAAACGGAAGGTCGTTAACACCATAATCCAGCAGACCAAGGTGTTAAAGTCGTTGCTGGACAAAGAGTTGGAAAACATGCTCGACGTTCTGGAAAAACTCCCGGTGAAAAAACTCCCGGTGAATACAGCCGGGCCATCACGCGTCCCCTCCGTACCGCCTGGCACGCCGAAACCACCGTCCACCACCCCTCTGCCGCCGGCGCCCCCAAATGCTGAGCCGAAAAATCGCATCTCAATACTGATTGCCGGCGACGACCCCCTCACAACCATAACCGTACTCGCCAAGCCCAGAGCCGGGAACAGTGACATCGCAGACGTCCTCGACAGTCGTGGTCAGCGCCTCAACACCTATATCAGGGTCGGCGAAGACAAGCTCTGGCTCAAATCCAACATCCAGATCAAAGAGCCGAGTGCGCCAGCATCTTCCAACCAAACAACTATCACGCAGGAACTGAACGCTGCCGCCAGGAAAATGCAATATTTGATTGAAGAGTATGATGACCTCATCGTGTTTTACAGGAAAAGCACGTCGGCCGAACCAGCGGGTGCCGAAGCGCTCATCATGTCCGGCGCGACCAAGCTCAATCAAGGCGCCGATGACCTTCAGGCGGCCTGCAGTGCCATCACCGATGAGGCAACCCGACAAGGTCTGCTGGCGCAAGCGACCCGCTTCAGGGAGAACGCCACCCGCTATAACCTCATGGCGAAAGCGTTGCGTCTGGAGCTGATTTCCAAGCAAGCCCCCAATGGCAACGCCCTGGCGTTCTTGCACAGTCAACCGGGTGTGCTGAGCCTCCGTAAAACCCTGGACCGAGTAGCAGGCACCCGACAGATACAAAAGCCGGGCGGCCGAACCTGGATAAAAGTTCCAGACTTCCTGGACGAGTTTGAGATTCGCGTGAGAGACAAGCCCTGGGCCTACGCTCACATGCACTTTGAACAGGCCTCCCACACCGTCCCCGGCAAAATCCATCTAAAGACACCGGCACAGCGATCACTGGGGGCAAACGCTCAAACCAATGCTGCTCGCGAAGGCTCGCGCCTGGATATTCATCGTGCAGAGATCTATTGGCCACAGGCCAGGCGGGTGTTTTACCCAGCGTTGCCAGAATGACTCGACACACTTGTGATCCGCACAAGCAGGGTGGTCGACAATGGGTTAAAGATCCGACTCCTTGACCGCCCGCACTTTCACCGCATCCAGGGCATAGGCCGCATCGGCCAGGTCATTGTTGACCTTCTCGACTTTGAGGGTGCCCGTGACCCACAGCGGTGTGTAGATATCATCCAGCGTCAATCCCTTGGGATAACGCACCAGCACCAGTTGGTTAGGCGGCGGCGGTGGCACGTGGATGCATGCACCTGGGTACGGCACCAGGAAGAACAAGGTGCTGCGGCCCTTAGCGTCGGTTTCCAGCGGCACCGGGTAACCGCCGATGCGGATGCTCTTGCCGTTCATGGCGGCCACAGTCTTGGTGGAATACATCACCGCCGGTAAGCCTTTGCTCTGCTTCAGGCCACCTTTGTCAGTGAAGGTGCCCTGGGCTTCGGGGGAGTTGTGGTCGATCTCGGGCATGGCTTCGAGGGCTTTCTGGTCGGAAAGCGGCATCAGGTCCAGCCAGTCGGTTTCCGGCAATTCGCCAGCGTGCGCAAGGCCGGAGCCCAGCAAAAGAAGAGTCAACAGAAGACGGCGCATGGAGAGGCTCGGCAAGTACAAGTGCCGAGTATTCTAGCCCTCTGCGCCTGCGCAGCGCAGAGGGCTTTGTCGCTTAACTCATTTCTTTTTCAGCAGACCGTAGATCACCAGCAGCACGATGGCACCGATCAGCGCACCGATAAAGCCGGCGCCCTGGCCCGCCTGGTAGATGCCCAGGGCCTGACCACCGTAGGTCGCGGCCAGGGAGCCGGCGATACCCAGCAGGATGGTCATGATCCAGCCCATGCTGTCGTCGCCTGGCTTCAGGAAACGCGCGAGCAGGCCGACGATCAAGCCGATAAAGATGGTTCCGATGATACCCATGGCATTTCCCTCTGATTGAATGTGAGTCATGGCAAAGCCTAGTCAGGCTTTGCCATCCTGCAATCAGAGAGACGGCGGCAACCAATGGTTCCCGCCGACCCGAGGCTTTATTGCTCGGCGATCAGCGCTTCAACCTTGAGGATCTGCGCTTCCAGCGTTGCGCGGTCCTTGCAACGCAGGTTGGCGTGGCCGACCTTGCGCCCGGCCTTGAAGGCCTTGCCGTAGTGGTGCAGGTGGCAGTCGTCGATGGCGATGACTTTTTCCACCGCAGGCACGGTGCCGATGAAGTTGAGCATGGCGCTCTCGCCGACCTTGGCCGTGGAGCCCAGTGGCAAGCCCGCTACCGCCCGCAGGTGGTTTTCGAACTGGCTGCACTCGGCGCCTTCGGTGGTCCAGTGCCCGGAGTTGTGCACGCGCGGAGCGATTTCGTTGGCCTTGAGGCCACCGTCGACTTCAAAGAACTCGAACGCCATCACGCCGACGTAATCCAGCTGCTTGAGCACACGGCTGGAATAATCTTCCGCCAGGGCCTGCAACGGGTGGTCGGTGCTGGCCACGGACAGCTTGAGGATGCCGCTGTCGTGGGTGTTGTGCACCAACGGGTAGAAGCGGGTTTCGCCATCACGAGCACGCACGGCGATCAGCGAGACTTCGCCAGTGAACGGCACGAAGCCTTCCAGCAGGCAGGCAACGCTGCCCAGCTCGGCAAAGGTGCCCACCACATCAGCGGCGGTGCGCAGAACTTTCTGGCCCTTGCCGTCGTAACCCAGGGTGCGGGTTTTCAACACGGCCGGCAGGCCGATGCTGGCAACGGCAGCGTCCAGGTCTGCCTGGGACTGGATGTCGGCGAAGGCTGGGGTCGGAATGCCCAGATCCTTGAACATGCTTTTCTCGAACCAGCGGTCGCGAGCGATGCGCAGGGCTTCGGCGCTCGGGTACACCGGCACGAACTGCGACAGGAAGGCCACGGTTTCAGCCGGGACGCTTTCGAACTCAAAAGTCACCAGGTCGACTTCGTCGGCCAGTTGGCGCAGGTGGTCCGGGTCGCTGTAGTCAGCCCGCAGGTGTTCACCCAACGCGGCCGCGCAGGCGTCCGGGGCCGGGTCCAGGAAAGCGAAGTTCATCCCCAGCGGGGTTCCCGCCAGGGCCAGCATGCGGCCCAGTTGGCCGCCACCGATTACACCGATTTTCATCGTCAACAACCTCAGGCAATGCGTGGGTCTGGATTGTCCAGCACGCTGTCTGTCTGCTCAGCACGGAATTTTTTCAGCACCGCATGGAATTGCGGGTGCTTGGCGCCCAGGATGCTGGCGGACAACAGCGCGGCGTTGATCGCGCCCGCTTTGCCGATAGCCAGCGTGGCCACCGGGATCCCGGCCGGCATCTGCACGATGGACAACAGCGAATCCACGCCCGAGAGCATCGCCGACTGCACCGGTACACCGAGTACGGGCAGGTGGGTCTTGGCCGCACACATGCCGGGCAGATGCGCTGCACCGCCGGCACCGGCGATGATCACCTCGATGCCACGGGATTCTGCTTCATCGGCATACTGGAACAGCAAATCCGGAGTGCGGTGGGCGGAGACCACTTTCACTTCGTAGGGAATGCCGAGTTTTTCCAGCATATCGGCGGTGTGGCTAAGGGTGGACCAATCGGACTTGGAGCCCATGATCACGCCAACCAATGCACTCATCGTCGTGCCTCTTCTCTCTGGGCGCCCGCAGGCGCGTCAAAAAACAACAAGCCACGCGGGAAATCCGGCGTGGCTTGGTGTACGAATTAAGGCCGGTTGGACCGGCCGAAGGCCGCGCAGTATACCGTAATAATGCAGATAAACAGCCCCTTGAATGACCATCTGTCCAGTGGCGCAAAGCGGCGGTTTTATTGACTTTCAGGTCAGCGAAAGCACCCCACTCCTTGTAGGAGCCGGCTTGCCGGCGAAAGCGGTGTGCCAGCCACTATAAGGCTCGCCGACCCACTGTGATCGCTGGCAAGCCGGCTCCTACAGTCAGGCGCGTTCGGCAGCGGCCCCACCTTCCAACTTGCGCCACAACAATCGCACATTTGCCTTACGCACCAAGGCACAGCGATACAGGCGAATTTCCAGCGGAACATGCCATTGCGGGCCGCCGCACACCACCAGCTCACCGCGCGCCAACTCCGCCCGTACGCTCAGTTGCGGCACCCAGGCGATGCCCAGCCCTTCCAAAGCCATGCTCTTGAGGCTGTCAGCCATGGCGGTTTCATACACGGTGGTGAAGCGTAGGGCGCGCTGGCGCAACAGCAGGTGCACCGAACGGCCAAGAAACGCACCGGCGCTATAGGCCAACAACGGCACGCTGCCCTCGCCTTCCAGGTCGAACAGCGGCTTGCCATCGGCATCGGCGGCGCATACCGGCAGCATTTCAGTGTTGCCCAGGTGCAGGGAGGGGAAGATTTCCGAGTCCATCTGCATCGCCGCATCCGGATCGTAGAACGCCAGCATCAGGTCACAACCGCCTTCGCGCAGGGCATGCACGGCATCACCGACGTTAGTGGCGACCAAACGCGTGGCAATGTTCAAGCCTTCGTTACGCAATTGCGCAATCCAGCGTGGGAAGAAACCCAGCGCCAAGGAGTGAGCCGCCGCCACTTGCATGACTTCGCCCTGCCCGCCTTCCAAGTGATGCAAATGGCGCAGCACTTCACCGAGCTGCTCGACCACTGTGCGCGCAGTGACCAAGAACAACTGCCCTGCCGCCGTCAGCTCCACCGGCGTGCGCGAGCGGTTGACCAGGGTCAGGCCCAACGCCGCTTCAAGGCTGCGGATACGGCGGCTGAACGCCGGCTGGGTCACGAAGCGTCGCTCTGCCGCCTGGGAAAAGCTGCGGGTGGCCGCCAAGGCGCTGAAGTCTTCCAGCCATTTGCTCTCAAGGTTCATTGCTGCCTCCCGTGGATACGCACCATTTTGGCACACACGCCCGCCATGATAACCGGGTCACACCTGCATTATGCCGTTTGTGCATAGGCCAGTGTTTAACAGCATTGGCCCAAAAACTTCCACAAGCCTAGCATTCGCAGCGTTCCGGCCAGTTCCGGGTCCCTATCGAGATGATTTCCGTCATGTCCTCTGCTGCATCATTCCGTACCGAAAAAGACCTGCTTGGCGTACTTGAAGTACCGGCTCAAGCGTATTACGGCATCCAGACCCTGCGAGCGGTGAACAACTTCCGCCTCTCGGGCGTTCCGATTTCGCATTACCCGAAATTGGTGGTCGGTCTGGCAATGGTCAAGCAAGCGGCGGCTGACGCCAACCGCGAGCTGGGTCAGCTCAGCGAAGCCAAGCACGCTGCCATCAGCGAAGCCTGTGCCCGTCTGATCCGCGGCGATTTCCATGAAGAGTTCGTGGTGGACATGATTCAAGGCGGCGCTGGCACTTCAACCAACATGAATGCCAACGAAGTCATCGCCAACATCGCGTTGGAGGCCATGGGCCACAACAAGGGCGAATACCAGTACCTGCATCCGAACAACGACGTGAACATGGCGCAGTCGACCAACGACGCCTACCCAACCGCGATCCGCCTGGGTCTGCTGCTGGGCCATGACGCGCTGCTGGCCAGCCTCGACAGCCTGATCCAAGCCTTCGCCGCCAAAGGCGTCGAGTTCGGCCATGTGCTGAAAATGGGCCGCACCCAATTGCAAGACGCCGTGCCGATGACCCTCGGCCAGGAATTCCGTGCCTTCGCCACCACCCTGAGCGAAGACCTGGCCCGTCTGAAAACCTTGGCACCAGAGCTGCTGACCGAAGTGAACCTGGGCGGCACCGCCATCGGCACCGGCATCAACGCCGACCCACGCTACCAGGCCCTGGCCGTACAACGCCTGGCCACCATCAGCGGCCAGCCGCTGGTGCCGGCAGCCGACCTGATCGAAGCCACCTCCGACATGGGCGCCTTCGTGCTGTTCTCCGGCATGCTCAAGCGTACCGCGGTGAAGCTGTCGAAGATCTGCAACGACTTGCGCCTGCTGTCCAGCGGCCCACGTACCGGCATCAACGAGATCAACCTGCCGGCCCGCCAGCCAGGCAGCTCGATCATGCCCGGCAAGGTCAACCCGGTGATCCCGGAAGCCGTGAACCAGGTTGCATTCCAGGTCATCGGTAACGACCTGGCCCTGACCATGGCAGCCGAAGGCGGCCAATTGCAGTTGAACGTGATGGAGCCGCTGATCGCCTTCAAGATCTTCGACTCGATCCGCCTGCTGCAACGCGCCATGGACATGCTGCGCGAGCACTGCATCGTCGGCATCACCGCCAACGAAGCACGCTGCCGCGAACTGGTCGAGCACTCCATCGGTCTGGTCACCGCGCTGAACCCGTACATCGGCTATGAAAACGCCACCCGCATCGCCCGTATCGCCCTCGAAAGCGGCCGCGGCGTGCTGGAACTGGTGCGTGAAGAAGGCTTGCTCGACGATGCCATGCTCGACGACATCCTGCGCCCCGAAAACATGATCGCTCCACGTTTGGTCCCGCTGAAGGCCTAAGCGTTTGTTGCACCGCTCACCAGGTTGAGGGACTAGACACCTCTCACCTTTTGAGGGCCTGAAGGCTCGTTCTTCAGGCCCTTTTTTTTGCTTGTAGGAGCGAGCTTGCTCGCGAAAAACGGCAAGACACCACGTCCATCCAGGAGGTACGCATTATCGTTAACGACCTTCGCGAGCAAGCTCGCTCCTACAAACCTTTAATCGCCTCGGGCAGACGGATCCCGTTAGCCTAGGTATAGTGCCGCCCCTCTTCGCGTCTGCGGCCGTCGGTAACGAGGCCCGGATACAGCGCGAAACCGCATGAATAACAACCCGCAAAAGGATTGGGGTCGAACTGCCGCGCACTGCCTGGTGCCATGCGGCGTGGTCGGACCGTCCTGCGTTTGCCATTAGAAAAATCAGCGAGGAACACTCCATGCTCGAAGTCATCAACGACTTCCTCTCAGGGAAAGTACTGATCGTGCTCATTGTCGGGCTCGGCGGTTATTTCACGATTCGCTCGCGTTTCGTTCAACTGCGTCACTTCTTCCACATGTTCTCGGTGTTCAAAGACAGCCTGAAGAGCAGCTCCGGTCAGCTCAGCTCCTTCCAGGCGCTGATGCTCAGCCTGGCCGGCCGTGTGGGTGCAGGCAACATTGCCGGCGTCGGCATTGCCGTGACCCTGGGTGGCCCCGGTGCCGTGTTCTGGATGTGGGTCACCGCGTTGGTGGGCATGTCTTCGAGCTTCATCGAGTGCTCCCTCGGCCAGTTGTACAAACGCACTGACGCCGAAGGCACCTTCCGTGGCGGCCCGGCCTACTACATCCAGCACGGCCTGCAGAAGCGCTGGCTGGGTATGGTCATGGCCTTCCTGCTGCTGGTGACCTTTGGTTTTGCGTTCAATGGCCTGCAAGCCCACGCCGTGACTCACTCGCTGAACAACGCCTTCGGCCTCGACACCACCTACACCGGCCTTGCGCTGGCTGTATTGCTGGGCCTGGTGTTCATCGGCGGGATCAAGCGTATTGCCTCGATTGCCGACCTGCTGGTGCCGGTCAAGACCTTGGTGTACATCGCCGTGACCCTGTATGTGATCGTGCTGCAATTCGACCACGTTCCGGCCATGCTCGCGACCATCGTCAAGAGTGCTTTCGGTCTCGACCAAGCCTTCGGTGGCCTGGTCGGCAGTGCAATTATCATGGGCGTAAAGCGCGGCGTATTCGCCAACGAAGCCGGTCTGGGCAGTGCGCCTAACGTGGCGGCGGTGGCTTCCGTGGAGCACCCGATCGCCCAGGGCGTGGTTCAGGCGTTCAGCGTGTTCCTCGACACCTTCGTGATCTGCACCTGTACTGCGCTGCTGATCCTGCTTTCCGGCTTCTACACGCCAGGCTTTGAAGGCGACGGCATTGCCCTGACCCAGAACTCCCTGGCCGCTGTGGTCGGCGACTGGGGCCGTATGTTCATCTCCGTGGCCCTGGCGTTGTTCGTGTTCACTTCGATCATGTACAACTACTACCTCGGCGAGAGCAACCTGCGCTTCCTGGTCGGTAACAACCGCAAGGTGCTGATGGGCTACCGCGCACTGGTGCTTGTGTTGATTTTCTGGGGTTCCATCGAGAACCTGAGCACCGTGTTCGCCTTCGCTGACATCACCATGACCATGCTCGCGTTCGTCAACCTGTTCGCCCTGGCGTTCCTGTTCAAGATCGCCATGCGCATCCTGAACGACTACGACAACCAGCGCGCAGCGGGCATCAAGACCCCGGTGTTCGATTCCAGTCAATTCCCTGACCTGGACCTGGACCGTAAGGCCTGGCCGGCCAATCCGGTAAAACCGGAAGCGGCGCCATCGGCAGAGCTGAACGCTCAAACGCAACGCTAAGCGTAGATAGATGACACGCCGCCTCGCCTTGGGCATGCTCTGGGCCCGGCGGCGTTTTTCGTTCAGGAGAATCTCAATGTCAGCATCCAACAACGTCATGGTGCTCTACACCGGCGGCACCATCGGCATGCAGGCCAGCGCCAATGGCCTGGCCCCCGCATCCGGCTTCGAAGCCCGCATGCGCGAACAGCTTGCCAACGAGCAACTGCCCAACTGGCGTTTTCGCGAAATGTCGCCACTGATCGATAGCGCCAACATGACCCCAGACTACTGGCAGCGTTTGCGCACGGCCGTGGTCGAGGCGGTGGATGAAGGCTGCGATGGCGTACTGATCCTGCATGGCACCGACACTCTGGCCTACAGCGCGGCGGCCATGAGCTTCCAATTACTCGGCCTGCCTGCGCCAGTGGTGTTTACCGGCTCGATGTTGCCCGCCGGCGTGCCTGACAGCGATGCCTGGGAAAACGTCAGCGGCGCGTTGATTGCCCTGGGGACAGGCCTGGCGCCCGGCGTTCACCTGTATTTCCATGGCGCGCTGATGGCGCCGACCCGCTGCGCGAAGATCCGCAGTTTTGGCCGTCATCCGTTTGCCGCATTGCAACGCAACGGCGGCGTGGCCCAGGCTGATGTAATCCCGGCGGCGCTGCATTTTCGCCAGCCGAAAGCATTGGCCAATGTCGGCGTGCTGCCGCTGGTGCCTGGCATTGCTGCCGCGCAACTGGATGCGCTGATCGACAGCGGCATCCAGGCACTGATCCTTGAATGCTTCGGCAGCGGCACCGGGCCAAGCGACAACCCCGCGTTCCTCGCCAGCCTGCAACGCGCGCAGACTGAAGGGATTGCGGTCGTAGCCATCACCCAGTGCCACGAAGGCGGCGTAGAGCTGGACGTCTACGAAGCCGGCAGTCGCCTGCGCGGCGTGGGCGTCTTGTCCGGCGGCGGCATGACCCGGGAAGCAGCGTTGGGCAAGCTCAATGCGCTGATCGGTGCCGGGCTCGCTACCCAGGAAGTCCGCCGCCTGGTGGAGCTGGACCTGTGCGGCGAGTTGCGCTGAGCGGCATGTAACTTGCTCCTCTTCCAGCCATCCCGTGGCTGGAAGACTCTATGTTGCACTCCCATCTCACCACCCTCAACGCCGTCTCGCTGGTCATTAATGCGTTCAAGGCCGAAGGCTTGCCCGCTGAAACGTTGCTCGCGGGCAGCGGCATTTGCGCCGCCGACTTGAGCCGCGCCGACGCCTGCATCACCACCAACCAGGAGATGCGTGTATGTACCAATGCAGTCGCGCTGCGGCGGGATATTGGCCTCGAATTGGGCCGCAAGATGCATGTGTCGTCCTACGGCATGCTCGGTTATGCCCTGCTCACCTGTGCCACCTTCGGTGACGCTTTGCGCCTGGCTCTGCGCTACCCGGCGCTGTTGGGAACACTTTTCGAGCTGAGCCTGGAAAACGACGGTGAGCGTATCTGGCTGACTGCCGCCGATTACCGGGAAACGCCCGCGCTGGAAATGTTCAACGTCGAATTCTGCCTGGTTTCGCTGAAACTCATCTGCGACGACCTGCTGGGCCAGCCGCTGCCGTTACTCGGTGCGTGTTTCGAATACAGCGCGCCGGACTATCACGCGCGCTACCACGAGTGCTTCGCGTGCTCGCTGCATTTTGAAGCCAGCGCCAACGCCTTCGCGTTTGATAAGCGCTGGCTCGACCAGCCGCTGCCATTGGCCGACGCCGTCACCCATCAAGCCGTGACCGATCGCTGTCGCAAGCAGAACCTGGAGTTCACCGGGCGTCAGGCCTGGCTGGGTCGAATCCGCCGTCTGCTCGCCGCCCAGCTCCACGCCGCGCCCGGCATCGAAGGTTTGGCTGAGCAGATGAACTGTTCCGCGCGAACCTTGCGTCGGCGTCTGCATGACTTGGGCAGCAGCTACCAAGAACTGCTCGACGAGCTGCGCTTCGACCGCGCCAAACAGTTGCTGGGGCAGGACGAGCTGCCAATCTACCGAATCGCCGAACAACTCGGTTTCAGTGAAACCGCCAGCTTTCGCCACGCATTTGTACGCTGGAGTGGTGTGGCCCCCAGTCAATTTCGCCCCTGACGCATCGCAATGGCGCGCCGATGCGCGCTAACGGGGCGAATTGCGGACACACAATTTGGCCGTATTTATCCCCTTTTGGCCGCTCTTGCCGTTTTCTTAAAAGCGCCCCACCGCAAGACTGCATTGACTGACACAGCTTGCGGAGAACAACAAATGCTGACGATCTACTCAGACGATCACCACCTGCACCACGGCCGTTGTGAACTGATGGACGGGCAACTGATGCCCTGCTTCGAAATGCCCTCGCGGGCCGATCACGTGCTGCAACGGGTAAAAGACCGCGAACTGGGCCCGGTCCACGCCCCGCAGGACTTTGGCTTGGCACCGCTGCAACGCATCCACAGCCGCGACTACCTCGACTTCTTCCAAGGCGCCTGGCAACGCTGGACCGCCTACGGCCAGGACGGCGACCTGTTGCCCTATACCTGGCCCGCTCGCACCTTGCGCCGTGTGTTGCCCACCAGCCTGCACGGCCAACTCGGTTACTACAGTTTCGACGGCGGCGCGCCGATCACCGCCGGCACCTGGCAAGCAGCTTATAGCGCGGCGCAAGTGGCGCTCACGGCGCAACAGGCGATCCAGCAAGGCGCGCACAGTGCTTTCGCGCTGTGTCGCCCGCCAGGCCATCACGCTGCCAGCGATTTGATGGGCGGTTATTGCTACCTCAACAACGCCGCCATCGCCGCCCAGGCCTTTCTCGATCACGGCCACCAGAAGGTCGCGATCCTCGACGTCGACTACCACCACGGCAACGGCACGCAGTCGATTTTCTATGCGCGCAGCGACGTGCTGTTCACCTCGATCCACGGCCACCCGGAAGCAGAGTTCCCGTTTTTTCTCGGTTATGCCGATGAGTTGGGAGAAGGTGCAGGTGAAGGCTTCAACTTCAATTACCCGCTGCCGGCAGGTTCCGGCTGGGACCAGTGGAGCACAGCGCTTGAAGAGGCCTGCGCCGAGATTGAACGCTATGGCGCCGACATCATCGTCGTATCCCTGGGCGTGGACACCTTCAAGGACGACCCTATCTCGCAGTTCAAACTCGACAGCCCGGACTACCTGGCGATGGGCGCACGTATCGCCCGCCTGGGCAAACCCACGCTGTTCGTGATGGAAGGCGGCTACGCCGTCGAAGAAATCGGCATCAACGCCGTTAACGTCCTCGAAGGTTTCGAACAAGGATCAGCACCATGAAGATGCTCAAGTACGTTGCCCTCTGCGCTGCCGTTCTCGGCGGCGCGGCCCACGCCGAAGAGAAAACCCTGCGGGTCTACAACTGGTTCGACTACATCACGCCCAAAGCGCTCGAAGACTTCAAGACACAAAACCCCACGGTCAAATTGGTGTACGACATCTTCGATACCAACGAAGCCCTGGAAGCCAAACTGCTCACCGGAAACTCCGGCTATGACGTGGTAGTGCCGTCCAATGTGTTCCTGGCCAAGCAAATCGAGGCCGGAGTTTTCCAACCGCTGGACCGCAGCCAACTGCCCAACTGGAACCACCTCGACCCCAAGCTGATGAAGCTGATCGAAGCCAATGACCCGGGCAACAAATTCGCCGTGCCCTACATGTACGGCACTATCCTGATCGGCTTCAACCCCGACAAGGTCAAGGCAGCGTTGGGCAGCGACGCACCGGTCGACAGCTGGGACCTGATTTTCAAGGAAGAGAACATCAGCAAGCTCAAGCAATGTGGTGTCGCCCTGCTGGACTCGCCTTCGGAAATCCTGCCCCTGGCCCTGCAACACTTGGGCCTGGACCCCAACAGCAGCAACCCCAAAGATTATGAGAAAGCCGAAGCGCTGCTAATGAAAATCCGCCCGTACATCACCTATTTCCACTCGTCCAAGTACATGGCCGACATCGCCAACGGTGACATCTGCGTGGCCGTCGGCTATTCCGGCAGCTTCTCCCAGGCCGCCAACCGGGCCAAGGAGGCCAAGAACGGCGTGACCGTAGACATGCGCCTGCCCAAAGAAGGCGCGCCAATCTGGTTCGACATGCTCGCCATTCCCAAAGGTGCGAAAAACCCGCAGGACGCCTACACCTTTATTAACTACCTGCTGCAACCGCAGGTGATCGCCCCAATCAGCGATTTCGTCGGCTACCCCAACCCGAACAAGGACGCTACCGAGCAGGTCGATGCAGCAATCCGCAACAACCCCAACCTGTACCCCACCGAGGCGGCGATGGCCACGCTGTATACCTTGAAGCCTCTGGGCCGAGATGCGGAACGCGCCAGGACGCGGGCCTGGACCAAGATCAAGTCGGGCACGTAACGAGCGTCGCCTCTCAAGCCACGGGGCTCCCCAGGAAAATCTCGCGAGCCGCCGCATTGGCGAGGGGCCCGCGATAAACCCTTTGGCCGGTATTGTTTTCATACTCGCGGCCCAGCCTGCGCTGGGCCGCCGTTTTCAGGTGAGCGGCAGTCGGTTGCTGGTCAGGGGCTTGCAGGCTGGCATAGTGAAAATGCGCATACCACAGAGGCTTGTTGCCCGCGCTGAGGTCCTGAACCTCGTACTCCTGCAAGTAATCCGTCTTACCCTCAATCGTTTCGGGGACCTTAGGCGCCGCGAGCACAATGCCCCGGCTATCAACGCCAAGGTAGAGGGCCATCCTTTCGGTATGTCGGTAGGTAGTTGACTCGCGTACTTCGGTCACAGACGTAGCGGTTCCTCAACGCTATACCGCCTAAGCCCGTCGCCTAACCTGTCCAGGCCTCGCGCAATCGACCCAACGCCTGGCTGATCGCCGCCTCCGGCACTGCGGCAAACCCCAGCACCAGCCCGGCACGCTGATCGGGCGGGGTGCTGGAGTCGGGTAGCCAATAGCTGCTCAGGCCATTGACCTCCACCTCCACGGCGCGGGCCTGCTCCACCAATTGGTGCTCACGGGCCAGGCTGTCCACCCGCACGGTAAGGTGCAACCCAGCGGCCGTATTTGGCAGGTTGTCCACGCCCGGCAGCTCGCTTGGCCAGCCGTTCAGCAATGCGTTACGCCGACTGAGTGCGGCTCGGCGCATACGCCGGATGTGCCGCTGGAAATGCCCGGCCGCCATGAACTCGGCCATCACCGCCTGGGTACTCACTTCGGAATGGCGCATGTCCACCGCACGCCGCCGGGAGAATGCATCCACCAGTCCCACCGGCAAAACCAGATAGCCCAGGCGCAACGCGGGAAACGCCACCTTGCCGAAAGTACCGACGTAGAGCACCCTCCCGCTACGATCCAGGGCCGCCAGGGGCGACAACGGTGCGCCGCTGTAACGGTACTCGCCGTCGTAGTCATCCTCGATGATCCAGCCACCCGTGCGCTCGGCCCAGGCGAGCAATTCCAGGCGTCGCGCCAGGCTCATCACCACCCCCAACGGATACTGATGGGACGGCGTGACATAAGCCACCCGGCAGCCCTGCAGGGTGTTGAGCACCTGGCAATCAATGCCCTCGCCATCCACCGGCACGCCGTGCAACTTTCCGCCCGCCAGGGCGAACGCATGCCCGGCTGCGCGATAGCCAGGGTTTTCCACCGCCACGCCGTCACCGCGCTCTACCAGCAACTGTGCACAAAGGCTGATCGCCTGCTGCGCGCCACTGGTGATCACTATTTGTTCAGCCGTGCACTGCATGCCCCGTGAGCTACGCAGGTAGGCGGCGATCAAACCGCGCAAGCGACCGTCGCCCGCCGGGTCGCCGTAACAGAGTTGTTCCAGGTCCGGCTTGCGCCAAAACGCCCCGTTCAGCTTGGCCCATACCTCAAATGGGAACAGATCGAACGCCGGTACGCCTACCCGAAATGCCCGTGGCGGTCCCGCTGGAGGCTGGGGCAGATGGTTGGTTTTTATCTGCGCCAAGCCCCCGCTGTGGATAACTTCACTGTCCAGATCCTGCGGTAAATTGGCCCATTTTGTGGATAAGGCTGGGGATAAGCCTGTCGATAACCCTGTGGATACTTTTGTGGATAGTTTTTTAGCCGTGGGCAATTGGGCGACGTAAGTGCCGTCACCGACCCGACTCTCAATAAACCCCTCCGCATACAACTGGTCATAGGCGCGCACCACGCTGTTACGGGAAATCGACAACGCTGCCGCCAAGTCACGGGTAGCCGGCAAGCGCGTGCCGCTGACCAGCCGCCCGTCCAGCACGCGCTGGCGCAGGGCTTCATACAGCTGGCGCGTCAGCCCTTGGCGGCGGTCCAGCTCAATACCGGCGGGGTTGAACGACAAGGGCGGTGAGACAGGCGACATATTGGACCTATGAAATGGCTGCCAGATGGATCTTTAAACCAGCCATTAGCCTGCCTAGGATGCAAGCATTCGCCAAGGAATATTTGCATGTACACACCGCGCGCCTTTGCCCTCGATGATTTGCCCGAAATCCAGCAACTGATCCAGCACACTCGCCTGGCACAGCTTGTGACCGTTGGTGAGCAAGGCTTGCTGGCCAGCCACTTACCGCTGTTGCTTAACCCCGATGAGGGCGCGAACGGCACGCTGTACGGGCACCTGGCCAAAGCCAATCCTCAGTGGAGGGATTTGCAGAACGGTAGCGAAGCCCTGGTCATTTTTGCCGGTGCCGAGGCCTATATCAGCCCGGCGTTTTACCCGGCCAAGGCCGAGCACGGCAAAGTGGTGCCCACCTGGAACTACATCGCGGTGCACGCCTATGGCACGCCTGAGGTGTTCAGCGACGCCGAGCGCTTGCTCAGCGTGGTCACGGCGCTGACGGATCGCCATGAAGAAGGGCGCGCCCAGCCCTGGAAAGTCAGCGACGCCCCGGCTGACTACATTGACGGCATGCTCAAGGCCATCGTCGGCTTCGCCCTGCCGGTGGAGCGCCTGATCGGCAAACGCAAACTCAGCCAGAACCGCAGCCCGGCCGACATGGCTGGCGTACGCGAAGGCCTGGCCGCCAGCCCCGACGTGCGCGACCAGACCCTCGCCCGCTTTATTCCCCAAGGAGCTTCTGAATGAGCCCGATCGACATCCGCCCCGTCACCGCCGCCGACCACGCCGCGTGGTTGCCGTTGTGGCAGGCATATTTGACGTTCTACAACACCGAACTGCCGGACGCTGTGAGCCAAAGCACGTGGCAACGCCTGATCGACGCCAACGAGCCGACCCATTCGGCGCTGGCCTGGCAGGATGGCAAGGCGGTGGGCATGGTCAACTTCATCTACCATCGTTCCAACTGGAGCATCGAAAACTCCTGCTACCTGCAGGATCTGTTGGTGGACCCGGCCCAACGCGGCACCGGTGTCGGCCGCAAGCTGATCGAATTCGTCTACACCACCGCCAAGGCCGATGGATGTGCCAAGGTGCACTGGCTGACCCACGAAACCAACGCCACCGCGATCCAGCTGTACGAACGCATCGCCGAACGCCCGGGTTTCATCCAATTTCGCAAAGGCCTTTAAGGAGCGCAGCATGTCCACTTCTCTCGCCGACTGGAAAGGCGTCCCGGCACCGACCGTGCAACTGCTCGAAGGGCGTTTTATCCGCCTGGAAAAACTCGACCCCACGCGCCATGGCGATGATTTATTTCAAGCGCTGCAAGGTCCCAATGCCGACCCGAAACTGTGGGATTACTTGCCCTACGGCCCATTCCCGGAGCGCAGCGCCTTCAATGACTGGCTGAACAACCACGCGGCCCACAAAGACCCGTATTTCTTCAGTGTGATCGACCGCGTCACCGGCCAGGTTCAGGGTCTACTCAGCCTGATGTCCATCGTCCCCGAGCAAGGTCGCATTGAAATCGGCCACGTCACCTTTGGCGCGCCGATGCAGCGCTCGCCGAAAAGCACCGAGGCGGTATACCTGCTGGCCAAATACGCGTTCGACCAAGGCAACCGCCGCCTGGAGTGGAAGTGCAACAACGCCAATGGCCGTTCCAAATACGCAGCCGAGCGATTGGGGTTCAGCTTTGAGGGCGTGTTCCGCCAGCACACAGTGGTGAAAGGCAAGAACCGGGATACCGCGTGGTACTCGATCATCGATTCGGAGTGGCCGAAGATTGAGGCGGGTTTTAAGGAGTGGTTGTCGCAGGCCAATCAGAGCGGTGACGGGCAGGTGAAAAGCCTGGCGCAGTGCCGGGCCTGATGATGTAGAGGATTGTTCCCACAGGGGTGGGAACAGTCGCGTCAAAGATCGCGCCGAACCTTCACCACGCCCATCCTCAACCCGAACGGCCTGAACACCGCATTCAGCGACTTCAGGGTCTGATTGCCCTCGCCATGCTCGATATGCACCAAGGTCCGCACCGAGATTTTGCACATCCTGGCAAATTGGCTTTGGTGCAGGCCAGTGACTTCGGTGCGCAGACGGCGTACGGCGTCGCCTATCTCAAGCGAACCATTGGTTAGGCCTTGTTCAATACTCTCAATGACGCGCGCCCGCTGATCAATCGAAAGGCTCATCTCAACCCCCAGGTTTTCAAGCGCTGATCAAGGTCACGCAAGCCAATTTGTGGATGGTTCAAGGTGACTTCCGGTAGACCGCTGGCAACCAGGATGTCGGGTAGTGCTCGTAGGTGTTCTGCATCTTGGCGCAGGCGTTCAAAGGCCAGTGCAGGATCGACAAATTGCGAAAGGGCATCACAAACGCCACGCCAATCAACCTCACCTGCCAACTCCAATGAGCGCGGCCATTTGGTCGAGCGGCTGATGCCTGCGTCATCCATGACCATAGGCGCCAGATCGTAAATCGGAGCCAGACGCAGGCTGTCATCACCGCGGATGATCGAGATGTTGCGCCCGTGATTGTCTGAATTACCCAAAATCTTGTTCAGCAAATCGCGGCGCAAGTACTCGGCTACGAGGTCAGTCACCTGCTCATCCTGGCCCGCTGCGCGCCAAAACCCGACTAGCATTTCCAGCACACTCATATGGTTCATGCCAGCGACGTCAACTGCTATACCCGACAATGAGAATATCGACTCGACCGCTAAACGTTTGACCCCTTGGGCACCGACACCGCGGTCGAATCGATGCATCCATAAGCTCGGTTTAATCCCTTCGGCGTCCTCAAGCGTCAGGCCCTCGGCCGCGACGGTATCAATTCCAAGCGCCTGAATGGCCTTGTAATAGTGGTACTCACTTCGAAGGATGTCTTGGTCGCTTTGCAAACCCTTGTTTCGGGAAAACTTGACAAACCAGTGCTGGCTCACCTGCTCATCGGCCAGCACAGCATCGGGATACAGCAGTCCTTCACGGCTTTGCGCCAGCAACAATTTAGGCGCTTCCCCCCCCGCGCCGGTAGCACCGCCAATCGCGGCGCCCTCCTCGTAAGCGTACTCAAGAAAGCGATTGTCGCGCCCCACTACCTCTTTTCGCTCGAACCCTATCGCTCGCCGCCCATCTTCTGTCTGGAGGGCTTCCTTGACGCGCATATGGCCAACGGGCGCGGGTGTACTGCGCGCCAGCAGAAATAGATCCTCTCTGATTCCGTCAGGTTTATCCTGCCCAATTCGCGCCATAAGAAAGCGCTTTGCGTCGCCAGCGGGTGCGATGTCATACAGAAAGGCAGGGGCTTGTTTTAGCGCTCCCTGCTCCCAGTTCAACGGCACTCTTGCACTGACCGCCTTGGCAAACAGGGTTTCAATCTGCTCGTAATGGCTGACCAAATAGTCAGACTCGTAGCCAAAACGACACGGGCTGTCGAAGCCTTTTTGCGGCTCGGCAAAATCCAAGGTCATCGCATCCTGCCAACGGCCCGTTTCAAAAACCTGGAGGGTGAGCCTGAGAGGGGTGTCTATTGGCAATTTAATGCACCTGGAAGTCGAGGTTCGTCACTTAAACTGCAATATAGTGCATAGAATCAAAGAAAGCTGCCTAAAAAACGCAATAAAATGCAAATCCATCAACCGCTAAGCTCAAGGCGGCCAATAACAGATGCGTTTTAATCGCGCCGCACTAGAGACAACTCTCGCAAACCAGAGGTCGGTAGCCTGACAGTTATCGCCTCGCCATCTCGCTAAATTCCCGGCCTCATTCATCAGAGGTTGGGAATTCATGCCCTTTACACAGCACAGACTTGCATTTGTCATCGCCCTCGCCCTCAGCGCCGCCAGCCTTCAATCCGCGCAAGCGCGAGGCGATATCGAATACACGCCCTACATGTTTCAACCCTACGATGCGCTGCCAGATGAGTGGTTTGACGAGCCCGAAATCGAAGCCGCCCCACTCGATAGCTACCTCACCCAGAGAGCCACCTCGCACAATGGCTTGCAAGTGGCCAAGGTGCTGGAGCCCGCGCTGATAAGGTTACTTGAGTCCGGGGAGCTGACCTCCGAGGAAATCAAAGCCCTGGAAAAATTTGGCGATGCGCTGGATAAGCAACCCGGCGGGATCGGCGCAAGCCTTGAGCAATTGGCCGGTAGCCAGAACGCCAACCTCGCTGGCGCAACGCAAAACACCACGCAGCAACTGAGTAACCAATTGCTCTCGACGCTGCGCACGCTGCCCGCTGACGACAACGGTCACTTCTGGGTGCAGGGCGTGGGCAACGGCGGCAGCCTCGACAAACAAGGCGGCAGCGCCGGCCTGAAACACGATACCCACGGTCTGTTGTTGGGTGCCGACTGGGCACTGGATCATGCTTGGCGGGTTGGGGTCATGGGCGCCAAATCCAGCAGCAATCTCAATGCACAACGCTTCTCCGCCGACCTGGACAGCTGGCACCTGGGGGGTTATGCCGTGCGTACGGACGGGCCACTGGCCCTGCGCCTGGGAGCGATCTACAGCGACCATGCCGGCCGGAACAAACGTAACGTCAACCTGCTCGACTACAAGGAGCAGCTAAAGGGCAGCTACAACGCTCAAAGCCAAACCCTGTTCTCCGAGCTGGGCTATCAACTGGGCAGCACCGATGTCAGCGTCGAGCCCTTCGCTGGCATCGGCTTCCAACGCTACCACCGCGACAGTTTCAAGGAAACGGGAGGTTTGACGGCGTTGAACGTGGGCGCGCAAACCCAACAAAACCTGAGCAGCACCTTCGGCCTGCGCCTGGCAACGGTGTATCGGTTCGATAGGCAGATCAGCCTCACCCCTCACCTCAGCACAGGCTGGAAGCACCTCTACGGCGAAGTCGACAGCAAAGTCCGCCATTCCTACCGTGCCCTGCCAGGACTGATAGACGGCTTCACCGTCAAGGGCACCTCGCTCGACCGCAATAGCCTGGACCTGCAAGCCGGCCTGGACCTCGCGTTGTCGACACAACACACCTTAGGCCTGACCTACAGCGCCCAAGCCGGTACAAACAGCCGTAACCAAGGCTTGATGGGCCAATGGAGGATGAGCTTCTAACCCGGTCAAATTTCGGGCAAAAAAAAGGGGAGCACCTGCCCCCCCGAGGATTAAACGGTCGTGTCGAAGGCTGTATCAGCCTTCGATTTCAATCAGGATTTCGCCAGGGTTGACCCGGTCGCCCTTGGCCACATGAACGGCGGCCACCTTGCCGGCAATCGCTGCCTGCACTTCGGTTTCCATCTTCATGGCTTCGGTGATCAGCACGGCCTGGCCGGCCTTGACCACGTCGCCTTCCTTGACCAGCACGTCTACGATATTGCCCGGCATTGCGGTGCTGACATGACCCGGCGCAGTGGCGTGCTTGCGCTTGCTGCCGCCGGCGCTGACAAACTCGTTGAGCGGTTCGAACACCACTTCTTCCGGCATGCCGTCGATGGACAGGTAGAAGTGACGCTTGCCTTCAGCCTTCACGCCCACACCGGTGATGTCCACGCGGTAGCTTTCACCGTGCACGTCGATGACGAACTCGGTCGGCACGCCTTCGCCACCGGCACGGGCCACGCCGCCGGCTTCAGGAATCGGCAACAGCACTTCCGGCGTCAGGGTGCCGGCGTCGCGTTCTTCGAGGAACTTGCGCCCGATGTCCGGGAACATGGCGTAGGTCAGCACGTCTTCTTCGGACTTGGCCAACGCGCCGATTTCGCCGCGCAGCTTGGTCATTTCCGGCTTGAGCAGGTCGGCCGGGCGTACGTCGATCACTTCTTCACTGCCGATGGCCTGGCGACGCAACTTCTCGTTCACGGTGCCAGGCGCCTTGCCGTAGCCGCCTTGCAGGTAGAGCTTCACTTCGTTGGTGATGGTCTTGTAGCGCTCGCCGGCCAGCACGTTGAAGAACGCCTGGGTGCCGACGATCTGAGAGGTCGGCGTCACCAGAGGCGGGAAGCCGAGGTCTTCACGTACGCGCGGGATTTCGGCCAGCACTTCGCTCATGCGATTGAGTGCGCCCTGCTCTTTCAACTGGTTGGCGAGGTTGGAAATCATCCCACCCGGCACCTGGTTGACTTGCACACGGGTGTCGACGGCGGTGAATTCGCTTTCGAACTGGTGGTATTTCTTACGCACGGCGTAGAAGTACAGACCGATTTCCTGCAGCAGTTCCAGGCTCAGGCCGGTGTCGAATTCGCTGCCTTTAAGGGCGGCGACCATCGACTCGGTCCCTGGGTGGCTGGTGCCCCAGGCGAAGCTGGAAATGGCGGTGTCGATGTGGTCGGCACCGTTTTCGATGGCCTTGAGCTGGCACATCGCGGCCAAACCAGCCGTGTCATGGGAGTGGATGAAGATCGGCAGGGCCTGCTCGGCCTTCAGCGCCTTGACCAGTTCGCCGGTGGCATATGGCGTCAGCAGACCGGCCATGTCCTTGATCGCGATGGAATCGCAACCCATGGCTTCCAGTTGCTTGGCCTGGGCCACGAACGCTTCAACGGTGTGCACCGGGCTGGTGGTGTAGGCGATGGTGCCTTGGGCATGTTTGCCGGCGGCTTTCACCGCTTCGATGGCCACGCGCAGGTTACGCACGTCGTTCATGGCGTCGAAGATGCGGAATACGTCGATGCCATTAACGGCGGCCTTGGCCACGAATGCCTTGACCACGTCGTCACTATAGTGGCGGTAGCCCAGCAGGTTCTGGCCGCGCAGCAGCATTTGCAGGCGGGTGTTGGGCAACGCGGCGCGCAGTTTGCGCAGGCGCTCCCACGGGTCTTCTTTCAGGAAGCGCACGCAGGCGTCGAAGGTCGCGCCGCCCCAGACTTCCAGGGACCAGTAGCCGACTTTGTCGAGCTTGTCGCAGATCGGCAGCATGTCGTCGGTGCGCATGCGGGTCGCGAGCAACGATTGGTGGGCGTCGCGCAGGATGGTGTCGGTGACAAAGATTTTCTTGGACATTGTTGTATTCCTCACAGGCCTGCGTGGGCGGCGATGGCGGCGGCGATGGCCAGGGCCAGCTCTTCGGGTTTGCGCTTGATCGAGTAGTTGGTCAGTTCAGGGTGGGCTTCAACGAAGCTGGTGTTGAACTGGCCGCTGCGGAATTCCGGGTTGCGCAGGATTTCCTGGTAATAGGCGGCGGTGGTCTTCACGCCTTGCAGGCGCATGTCGTCCAGGGCACGCAGGCCACGGTCCATGGCTTCTTCCCAGGTTAACGCCCACACCACCAGTTTCAGGCACATGGAGTCGTAGAACGGCGGGATGGTGTAGCCGGTGTAGATCGCCGTGTCGGTGCGCACGCCAGGACCGCCGGGCGCGTAGTAACGGGTGATCTTGCCAAAGCTCGGGAGGAAGTTGTTTTTCGGGTCTTCGGCGTTGATACGGAACTGCAACGCGAAGCCACGGTGCTGGATGTCTTCCTGTTTCACCGACAGCGGCAGGCCCGAGGCGATGCGGATTTGTTCGCGGACGATGTCGATCCCGGTGATTTCTTCGGTGATGGTGTGTTCCACCTGCACGCGGGTGTTCATCTCCATGAAGTACACCTCGCCCTCGGCGAGCAGGAACTCCACGGTGCCGGCGTTCTCGTAGCCCACCGCCTTGGCGGCACGTACCGACAGGTCGCCGATGTAGGCGCGCTGTTCCGGTGTCAGTTGCGGGCTTGGAGCGATTTCAATGAGCTTCTGGTTACGACGCTGGATCGAGCAATCGCGCTCGAACAGGTGCACCACGTTGCCGAAGCTGTCACCGAGGATCTGCGCCTCGATGTGCTTGGGGTTGACGATGCACTTTTCCAGGAACACTTCCGCCGAACCGAAGGCCTTGGTGGCTTCGGAGATGACACGCGGGAAGGCTTGTTCAAGTTCTTCGCGGCTGTTGCAGCGACGGATACCACGGCCACCACCACCGGAGGTGGCCTTGAGCATCACCGGGTAACCGATGCGGTCGCCTTCGGTGAGTGCTTCGTGGATGTCCGCAACGTTACCTTCGGTGCCCGGCGTGACCGGCACACCGGCCTTGATCATGCTGCGTCGCGCTTCGGTCTTGTCGCCCATGCGGCGAATCACTTCCGCCGACGGGCCAATGAATTTGATGCCACGTTCGGCGCAGATGTCCGCCAGTTCGGCGTTCTCCGACAAAAAGCCGTAGCCGGGATGCAGCGCATCACAACCGGTTTCCACCGCCAGGTTCACCAGCTTGCGCGGGTTCAGGTAGCCAGCCAGCGGCTCTGCACCAATGCTATGGGCTTCGTCGGCACGCTTGACGTGCAACGCGTGGCGGTCGGCGTCGGAGTAGACCGCGACCGAGCGAATGCCCATCTCGGCGCAGGCACGCACGATTCGTACGGCAATTTCACCACGGTTGGCGATCAGGATCTTTTTTATCACTTGGAAATTCCCTTGAGCCGATTGCTGCGTTTTTTGACCCGCTGGATCCGGGTCGGCGCGTGACCAAATGTTTCATGACAGTCGCGAGACACACACTAAGCCCGCAGAGGGATTAACAAAAATCAATAATTATTGGGTCGTGCATAAGTAAAGACTTATAGTTGACCTCATCAGGTTCGACGGGAGTGTGCTAAAAATGCGTAAGTCATTGATGCGTATGACATTGCGTCAATTGCAAATCTTCAATGAAGTGTGCGATTTGCGCTCCTACAGCCGCGCTGCCGAGGAAATGTCCCTCACACAACCCGCCGTTAGCCTTCAAATTCGCCAGTTGGAAGAGCTGATCGGGCAGCCGCTGTTCGATTATGTCGGCAAAAAGCTCTACATGACCGAGGCCGCTGAAGCCTTGCAGCGGGCGAGTCGCGACATTTTCGGGCGCCTGGAAAACCTCGATATGCAGCTGTCGGACATGCAGGGTTCGCTGCAAGGCCAGTTGAAGCTGGCGATTGAGTCCAGCGCCAAGTACTTCGTGCCGCACCTGTTTGCCGCCTTCAAGCGCCAGCACCCGGAAGTGCAGTTACACCTCACGGTGGTGAACCGCGCCCAGGTGATCCGCAGGCTTTCGGACAATCGCGATGACTTGGTGATCATGTCCATGGTGCCTCAGGACATGGGCCTGGAATTCCTGCCGTTCCTCAACAACCCGATCGTCGCCGTGGCGCCACCCGATCACCCGCTGAGCCTGCAAGGGCCGCTGCGCCTGCAGGATCTGGAACCCTACACACTGCTAGTGCGCGAACCGGGTTCCGGTACGCGACTGGCGTGCGAGGAGTATTTCAAGGAGAAACGCGTGCACTTCACCCAGACGGTGGAAGTGGCCTCGGCCGAGGCGCAGCGTGAGTGTGTATGCGCGGGGTTGGGCGTGGCGCTGATGACGCGTCACGCGGTCAACATGGAACTGGCCACCGGCGGGCTCAAGGAGCTGCCGGTGGAAGAGCTGCCGCTGTACCGCAGTTGGTGCCTGGTACAGGCCAAGGCCAAGCGCCTGTCACCGGTAGCCCATGCGTTCCTGGGCTTTATCCGCAGCGAAAGGGTGCAGATCAGCGCGCTGGCTGAGCGTTTCGCTGGGCAGCCGCGGGTGCCTGCCAGTGGAGTTCCGGGTAGTCACTGATGCTCTGGAGCAACTGGCGCTCCTCGCAACGGTCTTCGATTGCGCGACGGAACGCCATGCGGCGTTGGTCTTCCTGCTGACGACGGGTTTTAACGGAGCTGTTGCTGTCTTCGTAGGGCCGGGCCATTTGGAGTCTCCCAATGCGAGTGCGGGGAGTTCAGGATGGCCCTGGGCGATGACGGTTTGGCGGCGCGGGGATTACAAACTGATGAAAGTTTGATCAATCATCCAATGCTTTGACGGACTTGGGCGACAGGCGAAGGCTACGCAAACTGCGCTTCACGCTCTTGAGGTGGTTGACCAGGCTCGGCCCACGCGCCATCGCCACGCCCATCGCCAGCACGTCGATCACCACCAGGTGGGCGATGCGCGAAGTCAGTGGCGTGTAGATCTCGGTGTCTTCGTGCACGTCAATCGCCAGGTTGACCGTAGACAGTTCCGCCAACGGCGTCTGGCTCGGGCACAGGGTGATCAACGACGCACCGCTTTCACGTACCAGGTTGGCGGTGATCAGCAGGTCTTTGGAGCGCCCCGACTGGGAAATGCAGATGGCCACGTCCGTAGGCTTCAAGGTCACCGCCGACATGGCTTGCATGTGCGGGTCGCTGTAGGCCGCGGCGGTGAGCAGCAAACGGAAGAATTTGTGCTGGGCATCGGCAGCCACCGCGCCCGAAGCGCCAAAGCCATAGAACTCGACACGCTGGGCCTGGGACATGGCGGTCACGGCCTTTTGCAACTCCACCGGGTCGAGCTTCTCGCGCACTTCCATCAGGGTGTGCAAGGTGGTGTCGAAGATTTTCAGGCTGTAGTCGGCGACGGAGTCGTCTTCATGGATCGCAAATTGGCCGAAGCTGGCGCCAGCGGCCAGGCTTTGCGCCAGCTTGAGTTTCAAGTCCTGGAACCCGGAGCAACCAATAGCGCGGCAGAAGCGCACGATGGTCGGTTCGCTGATGCCCACGCTGTGCGCCAGGTCGGCCATGGAACTGTGCATCACAGCCGCAGGGTCAAGCAGCACGTGATCGGCAACCTTGAGTTCCGATTTGCGTAACAGGTGGCGCGACTGGGCGATATGTTGCAACAGGTTCAAAGGGCAGGACTCTTGTTATGGGCAGGGCCAGGGATGTAGCAAGCTTGTAGTTATACTACAAGAATTGTCGTTTTGCCCGTCCGACGCGTCACTAAATCGCCCTGCTCCCCTTTGAATCTAGGGGCGGCCAAGTTGTAGCCACAGGGGCGCCCCAGGCATCACTGGGAAAAATCCGCATTTTTCCGTAACAAATCTGCCAGCCCTTCGGCCTGCATCGGCCGACTGATCAAATAGCCCTGCACTTCGTCACAACGCTCACCGCGCAGGAAATCCAACTGCTGCTGATCTTCCACGCCTTCAGCCACCACCTTGAGCGCAAGGCCGTGGGCCATAGCGATAATGGCGCGGGTGATAGCGGCGTCTTCACGCCCCTGGCCCAGCCCACGGATGAAGGTCTGGTCGATCTTCACGTAGTCCACGGGAATGCGCTTGAGGTAGCTGAGGGACGAATAACCGGTGCCGAAATCGTCGATCGCCAGCTTCACGCCCAGGTCCCGCAGTTGCTGGAAGGTCGCGATGATGTGTTCGACGCTGTCGAGCAATTGGCTTTCGGTCAGCTCCAACTCCAAGTACTGCGGATCCAGGCCGGTCTCTTCGAGCACCTGGCGCACCAGGCTGACCAGCTTGCCCTGGCGCAGCTGATGCACCGACAGGTTCACCGACACCCGGATCGGCGCCAGGCCCTGGCGCTGCCATTCACACGCCTGCCAGCAGGCCTCGCGCAGCACGAACTCGCCCAGCGGCACGATCAGGCCGGTCTCTTCGGCCAGGCCGATAAAGTCTCCCGGCGGCACCATGCCCCACTGCGGATGCTCCCAGCGGATCAACGCTTCAGCGGCATTCAACTTGCCGGTGGCCAGGCACAGTTTCGGCTGATAGAACACCGTGAGCTGGCGCTCCTCAATGGCTTTGCGCAAGTGGTTTTCCAGTTGCAAACGCTCCAGCGTGCTGGCTTGCAGGCTGTCGGTGTAGAACTGGAAGTTATTGCCGCCCAGGTGCTTGGCATGCTGCATGGCCATGTTGGATTGGCTGACCAGTGCGGAAATTTCCCGCGCATTGTCCGGCAACAGGCTGACGCCCATCGAGGCACTCACCACCAGCTCATGCCCTTCCACCGTCACCGGCACCCGCAGTTTGGCCAGCAGCCGCGTGGCGACCCGCGCCAGGCTCGACAGGTTGCCGTAGGCGTCGAACAGTACGGCGAACTCATCCCCGGACAGACGAGCAATAGTGTCAGCCTCGGGTAACGCATTGATCAGGCGACGCGCCATTTTTTGCAGCAGTTGGTCGGCGACTTCATGACCCAGGCTGTCATTGAGCAGCTTGAAGCGGTCGAGGTTGATGTGCAGCAGCGCCAGGCTACGCCCGCCCTGGCGGACCCGCTGGTGGGCCTCGCGCAGCCGTTCGCGGAACAGCGAGCGGTTGGCCAGGCCGGTCAATTCGTCGTAATGCGTGAGGTAGCGCATGCGCTCTTCGGACTCACGTCGCGCCGAGAGATCGGCGAAGAAGCCCACGATGTGGCTGACGTTTCCCCGGATATCGCGCACCACATTCAATTGCAGCCACTGCGGGTACAGCTCGCCGTTCTTGCGCGTTTCCACCAGCTCACCCTGCCAAGTGCCGTGGCTGAGCAACGCCTGGCGGATCACCGGGAAGTGGCGACGAGCATCGCGGCTGCTGGGCAGTTCGACCACATTGCGGCCGATCATGTCGTCGGTTTCAAAGCCGGTGACACGACTGAACGCCTGGTTCACGGCGATCAGCTTGTAGTCGGGGTCAAGGATCACGATGCCTTCGCTGGCGGCCTCGAATACCGTCGATGCCAAACGCTGCTGTTCTTCCAGGGCCTTGCCGGCAGTGATATCGCGGCGTGTACCGAGCATGCGCGTCACCCGCCCACTGGGCGTGCGCTCTACGGCGCGGCCACGGTCTTCGATCCACACCCAGTGCCCATCGCCGTGGCGCACGCGGTATTCCACCTGGTAGTCCTCGCTGCGGCCCTTGAGGTGTTCCACCAAGGCACGCTTGAGCAGCGGCAGGTCTTCGGGATGCAGGCGCGGCTTGAGGTGGCTGAGCATCGCCGTGACGTATTCCGGCTCCAGGCCGAACAGTTCCTTGAGCTGCGTGTGATGGACTTCGTCGGTTTGCAGGTTCCAGTCCCACAGGCCCAACTCACTGGCTTGCAGCGCCATGGCTAGGCGCGCTTCGCTTTTATTCAGGGCAAGGCTGGCAGCGTCAAGCTCCTGGCTGCGTTGGGCCACGCGGTCTTGCAGGCCGATCTGGGCTTCGCGCAGTTCTTGCTCGACCTGACGACGTTGTTCAACTTCGCGCACCAACTCCTGATTGAGCTGCTCGCTGCGCTGTTGTGCCTGTTGCAGATGCTCGATCAACGCCTGATTCTGAAAACGTCGCAACAGCCCGCGCTGGATCAGGCGATTGACCTGCCACGCCACCAGGCTCAAGGACGCCAGCAGGATCAGGCCAAGCACGCCCCAACCGCGCTGCTGCGGATCGCCCGTCCAGAACAAATAGACGATAGCCGGCACCAGGCACGGCAAGGCAAACGACAAGAACGCCGGCAAGCTCACGGCATAGGCCACGCTGGCCGACAGCGTCGCCGCGCCGATCAGGCCGAACACCCAGGCCTGTTGCATGAAGCTGTCCACCGGCACCAGCGCGATGGCGGCCGTAGCCAAGGTCAGGCCGCTGACGGCCGAGCCGAGCATGAACATACGCCGCCACACCGGTTGGGCCTGGCGACTGGGCATGGCCGAATCGAACGCCGCCACTTGGATCACGCGCATCGCCACCAGGGCCAGCAGCCAGACCAGCCAGATGCTGTCCAGCAGGTATTGCTTGGGGTTCCACAACAGCCAGGCGCAGACCAGGCCATTGACCAGCATCAACAGGGTCGGCAGCAGCGAGCCTTGATACAGCAGGCGCGTGCGCTCGACCGCCATCTCCGTGGCGTAGTGTTTGCGAAGAACCTGCGCGGGGGCCGCTGAGGGGCCGAGCAGGTCAGTGCTGAGGGTCATAGGCAGTGTTCTTATAATGGTGAGCCCGAAACGTCGACGGAGCATACACAAGCAAGCGCCTGGGCCAAACTGCTCTGCGTCATAAAAACTGCACGGTCGCGCAGCGCAAACTTCCGGGCCAGACGGCTTGAGCGAGACGCCGCGCGGGCTGTGGCCATTGACCGACCGGTCATCAGCCTGGCGGTTTTCCGTCGACCACCCGGCATTGGTATTTGCCCCACTCCCCCGGGCACCCTAGAATGCGCCGATGCGCGATGATCTCTCCCTTTTGCTGAACTCCCTCAACGATGCCCAACGCCAGGCCGTAGCGGCCCCCGTTGGCCGTCAGTTGGTCCTGGCCGGTGCTGGCTCCGGTAAAACCCGAGTGCTGGTGCACCGTATCGCCTGGTTGATCCAGGTCGAAAACGCGTCCCCGCATTCCATCCTGTCGGTGACCTTCACCAACAAGGCCGCTGCCGAGATGCGCCACCGCATCGAACAGTTGATGGGCATCAGCCCGGCCGGCATGTGGGTAGGCACCTTCCACGGCCTGGCGCACCGCCTGTTGCGGGCGCACTGGCAGGAGGCGGGCCTGGCCCAGACCTTCCAGATCCTCGACAGCGATGACCAACAGCGCCTGGTCAAGCGCGTGATCCGCGAGCTCGGCCTCGACGAACAGCGTTGGCCAGCGCGCCAGGCGCAATGGTTCATCAACGGCCAGAAAGACGAAGGCCTGCGCCCGCAACATATCCAGGCCAGCGGCGATTTGTTCCTGGCCACCATGCGCAGCATTTATGAAGCCTACGAGGCTGCCTGCGTGCGCGCCGGGGTCATCGACTTCTCCGAGCTGCTGCTGCGCGCCCTCGACCTGTGGCGCGACAACCCAGGCCTGTTGGCCCATTACCAGAAACGCTTCCGCCACATCCTGGTGGACGAGTTCCAAGACACCAACGCCGTGCAGTACGCCTGGTTGCGCCTGCTGGCCAAGGGCGGTGACAGCCTGATGGTGGTGGGCGACGACGACCAGTCGATCTACGGCTGGCGTGGCGCGAAAATCGAGAACATCTATCAGTATTCCGAAGACTTCCCGGACGCGGTGACCATCCGCCTGGAACAGAACTATCGCTCCACCGCCGGGATCCTCAAGGCCGCCAACGCCTTGATCGCCAATAACACCGGGCGCCTGGGCAAAGAGCTGTGGACCGACGGCGGCGAAGGCGAGGCGATCAACCTGTACGCCGCGTTCAACGAGCACGATGAAGCGCGTTACGTGGTGGAAACCATCGAAAGCGCGCTGAAGACCGGCCTGGCGCGCAGCGACATTGCGATTCTGTACCGTTCCAACGCCCAATCGCGGGTCTTGGAAGAAGCCTTGCTGCGCGAGCGCATTCCGTACCGCATCTATGGTGGCCAGCGCTTCTTCGAACGTGCGGAAATCAAGAACGCCATGGCTTACCTGCGCTTGCTGGAAGGCCGCGGCAACGATGCGGCGCTGGAGCGGGTGATCAACATCCCGGCGCGTGGCATCGGCGAGAAAACCGTCGAAGCGATTCGTGACCATGCGCGCCATGCCGATGTGTCGATGTGGGAAGCCATGCGCTTGCTCATCGTCAACAAAGGCCTGACCGGCCGCGCAGCCGGCGCTTTGGGCGTGTTTGTCGAGCTGATCGAGAACCTGGCGGCCAAGTGCGCGGAAATGCCGTTGCACCTGATGACCCAGACGGTGATCGAACAGTCCGGGCTGATCGCTTACCACGAAGCGGAAAAAGGCGAGAAAGGCCAGGCCAGGGTAGAAAACCTTGAAGAACTGGTGAGCGCCGCCCGTGCGTTCGAAAACACCGAGGAAGACGAGGAACTGACCCCGCTGGCCGCGTTCCTCGGCCATGCCTCGCTGGAAGCCGGCGATACTCAGGCGGATGAGCATGAAGACAGCATCCAGCTGATGACCTTGCACAGCGCCAAGGGCCTGGAATTCCCCTATGTATTCCTGGTGGGCATGGAAGAAGGCCTGTTCCCGCACAAGATGAGCCTGGAAGAACCCGGCCGGCTTGAGGAAGAACGCCGCCTGGCCTACGTGGGCATCACCCGCGCCATGCAGAACCTGGTGATGACCTACGCCGAGACCCGACGCCTGTACGGCAGCGAGACCTACAACAAGGTGTCGCGCTTCGTACGTGAAGTGCCGAAGGGTCTGATCCAGGAAGTGCGCCTGTCCAACAGTGTCAGCCGCCCGTTCGGTGGTGGCCAGCAGCAGAGCGCCAGCACCTTGTTTGCCGGTTCCGAGATTCCGGAAACCCAGTTCAGCCTTGGCCAGCAGGTAAGGCACTCAGTGTTTGGCGAAGGCGTGATCCTCAATTTCGAGGGCGCGGGCGCCCAGGCGCGAGTGCAGGTGAATTTCGCCGAAGGCAGCAAATGGCTGATGATGGGTTACGCGAAGCTCGAAGCCATCTGAAACACTGCACCTTTATTGTAGGAGCCCGGCTTGCCGGCGATAGCGGCCTTAAGATTGCTATCGCCGGCAAGCCGGGCTCCAAAAGGTGAAGAATCGCGCCCCTCCCTTGTTTTTTACCCGCTCGGGCCAATATCTGTAATTAGTCCTACAGACCCTTCTGAATCGATCTTACGCAAAAGCCCGAAACATTATGTCGCTAGCCACTGTCACTCCACCTGTGCAACATGGCGCGCGTGCAATCCACAAATGGGAATTCCCTTTATGAAACGTTTTCTTAGCATCGCCATGGCGTTGTGCATCGGCCTGACGATGAGCATCGACGCCAACGCCAAACGCTTCGGTGGCGGCAAAAGTTCCGGTGCGGCACCGACTCACCAGACCAGCCAAATGGCTCCATCCGCCGGCGGCATGGGCGGTGCAGCCGCGACCGCCGGCGCAGCCGGTGCTGCTGGCGCCGCTGCCAAGGCCGGCGGTGCTTCGCGCTGGTTGGGCCCCCTGGCCGGTATCGCCGCCGGTGGCCTGCTCGCTTCCATGTTCATGGGTGGCGGCTTCCAGGGCATGCAGATCTTCGACATGCTGATCCTGGCGGTCATCGCCTTTGTGATCTTTCGCTTTATCGCCGCTCGTCGCCGCAAGCAGCAGGAGCACCTGGCTCCAGCCGGCGCGCCGATGCAACGTGAAGTGTTCGAGCAAAAACCAGCCATGGGTTCGATCTTCGGTGGTTCGGCAGCACCTGCTGCGGCCCGTCCGGTGATCAACGCGCCGGCCTGGTTCAACGAAGAGCGTTTCGTCGAAGCGGCCCGTAGCCACTTCCAGTCCCTGCAGCAGCACTGGGACGCCAACGAAATGGACAAGATCGCCGAGTTCGTGACCCCGCAACTGCTGGAGTTCCTCAAGCGCGAACGTGCCGACATTGGCGATGCTTTCCAGTCGACCTACATCGACGACCTGCGCGTCCAGCTGGAAGGTGTGGATGACCGCGCCGACAAGACTATCGCCACCCTGACCTTCAGCGGTGTGTCGAAGACCTCGCGTTTCGACCAGGGCGAAGTGTTCAGCGAAAGCTGGAACATGGAACGTGCCCAGGGCGACAACCAGCCTTGGCTGGTCGCCGGTATCCGCCAGAACGGCTGATCCTTGCACGCGTGAGCAAGCAGTTACAAAAAACCCCGGACCTGTCCGGGGTTTTCTATTTCACGGTTGCACTTATAGCGAGCTACTGTATAAAACGCCCCTATAAACCGCGCCATCTAGCAAGAGGATCCCGGCCGTGGAAGAAATCATCGAACAATTGCGTGAAGCCAACGAACCGGTCCCGGTTCCTTTGGAGCTGCCTGACGAAGACCAACTGGTGGAAATCGAGGAACAACTGTTCATCGACATCCCGTTCGTCTTTCGTGAATTCCTGCTGACCGTCAGCGACGTGGTGTACGGCAGCCTGGAGCCGGTGACCGTCACCGACCCGCAATCCCACACCTACCTGCCGGACGTGGCCGCCAACGCCTGGGACGCCGGTGTTGATCGTAGCCTGATCCCGATCTGCCAGGACGGCGACGACTACTACTGCGTTGAGGAAGACGGCACTGTGGTGCTGTGGTCTGGCGAAGAAGAAATCGTCACCGAGGAAACCTGGGAATCGGTGTGGCACTGGGCGCGGGACGTCTGGCTGGAAAGCTGAGCCCTGCACCCATGGTGACCGGCTCGCTGTGGTGATCGGGCTTAGCGTGGTGAGCGGGCTCGCCCCGCGCTGGGCTGCGTAGCGGCCCCATGCCTCACATCGCCAAACCTGAAAGAACGCGTCGCCTGGACTGGGGCTGCTACGCAGCCCAGCGCGAGCAAGCTCGCTCACCACAGTAAGTGGCCCGCTTACCTCAGTGTTCGGGCGTATCCTTGTGGTTATCCAGCGTCTCCAACAAGGCGACCTGCATCCGCGTATGCACGCGGATGAACCACCGCCAAAGCACCGCCGCCACTGCAGCCGTGACCACGGCGATCAGCACCAGCAACTTGTTGGTCGGCAGAATACTGGCCGACAAGGCTGCCAATAGCAGGAAGATCACCAGCAGCGAAAGAATCGGGATCAACTCCGCGATCACCCGTCGTACGCGCTGGGTATGCCGCCCGGCCATTTCCGGCTTCACACTCATCTCCGCCAACAGCATCGACAGCGCCTTGAGCTTGCGATACGCCGCGATCAGGAATGGCAGCGACAATAGCAACGCCCCACCCCAGATCAACGCCTTCTGCCAGCTTGGATCACTGATCCAGCCTTCCAGATACCCACCGATACGCGCCGCGAAAAAGCTGCCGGCAAAGAAGATCGCCACCACCAGCGCCAGGTTCACCCCGACTTGCAGGATGATCTTGCGGATCATCGACGCCAGCATCGCGCCTTCGCCCTGGGGCTGGATACTGCGCAGCCATTCACCGTACATGCCGAACACCCGGCTCAATCGCTTGGGCATGACCGCTGCAATCTTCAAGGACAGTGGATCGGCACCACGAATCAGGTACGGCGTGAGCAGTGTGGTTATCGCTGAAACGGCTACGGCGACAGGGTAAAGGAAGTCGCTGGTCACCTGTAGCGTCATCCCCAACGCCGCAATGATGAAGGAAAACTCACCAATCTGTGACAGCCCCATGCCGACACGCAGTGAGGTACGCCCGTCATTGCCGGCGATAAACGCCCCCAGGCCACAGGACAGCATTTTGCCCAGCACCACGGCCACGGTGATCACCGCGATCGGCCAGGCGTATTGCAGCAGGATCTGCGGGTCGATCATCAAGCCGATGGCCACGAAGAAGATGGCGCTGAACATGTCGCGGACAGGCTCGATCAGTCGCTCGATCTTAATCAATTGCTTGGATTCGGCCATGATCGCACCGATCAGGAACGCGCCCAGCACCATGCTGTACTCCAGCTTGACCACCAGCAGGCAGAAACCGAAACACAGGCCCAATACGGTGATCAGCAGCATCTCGTTGCTGTCGAACTTGGCCACGTAGGCCAGCAAACGCGGCACCAGCAAAATGCCGATGACCAACGCAACAATCATGAACAACGACAGTTTGCCGACCGTGGAAAACACCTCGCCGGAGCTGACCGTGCCGCTGACGGCAATGCTCGACAGCAAGGCGATGATGCCGATGCCGAGGATGTCCTCGACGATCAGCACGCCGAAAATAAGCTGGGCAAAGCGCTGGTTCTTCATCTTCAGGTCATTGAGCGCCTTGACGATGATGGTGGTGGAGGAAATCGCCAGGATCGCGCCGAGGAACAGTGAGTCCATGGTGCTCCAGTCAAACCAGCGGCCGATCTCGTAGCCGATCCAGATCATCAAGATGATTTCCAGGAAGGCCGCGATAAACGCAGTGGCGCCAACCTTGAACAACTTGCGCAGGCTGAACTCTAGGCCCAGGCAGAACATCAGGAAGATCACCCCCAACTCGGCGAGGGTCTTGATGGTGTCTTCGTCGTGGATCAGGCCGAATGGCGGGGTGTGGGGGCCGATGATGAACCCGGCGACGATGTAGCCCAGGACCACCGGCTGTTTGAGGCGGTGAAACAGAATGGTGACAACCCCAGCCACCAGCATGATCACGGCCAGGTCCTGGATAAAGCTGATGGCGTGCATGGCGAGGGGCTCCTTGAGGGTACTGGCGCTTTTCCCACTTCCGCCCGCGCCTTTGAAATGTCGCAAAGAGCGAAAGGAAAAGTCTGCCTTGATCGTAAGAAATGCCCTGAGGTGGGCTTTTGAAGGTTAACACCGCGACTTCCGGCAGAAAGCCGGTGCAATATATGGAAACAGATCGGTGCACGCGTGACGGCAAGCCGCCTACCGGCGTCCCGTTAAGGAAGGCGCAGCAAAGAGTCCAGCACCCGCAGAGGTGTCCCCCAACCAAATGCCTACAACCCGTGAGTGTGCTATGGAACCCGGAAACGCCCAGCTGTCGATGACGGTATTGATGACCCCTGATATGGCCAACTTTTCAGGCAATGTCCACGGCGGCACCCTGCTCAAGTACCTCGACGAAGTGGCCTACGCCTGTGCGAGCCGTTATGCCGGCCGCTATGTCGTGACGTTGTCGGTGGACCAGGTGATTTTCCGCGAACCGATCCATGTCGGCGAGCTGGTGACCTTCCTCGCGTCGGTCAACTACACCGGCAACACCTCGATGGAGGTGGGCATCAAGGTGGTGACCGAGAACATCCGCGAACGCTCGGTGCGCCACACCAACAGCTGCTTCTTCACCATGGTGGCCGTGGACGACCAGCGCAAACCGGCCGCCGTGCCGCCGTTGCAGCCGCAGAACAGCGAAGATAAGCGCCGGTTCGTTCAGGCACAGCAGCGCCGGCAGATCCGCCAGGAGCTGGAGAAGCGGTATCAGGAAATCAAAGGCTGAAGCGCCGTAGATCTCAAACTGTAAACCCAATCAAACTGTGGGAGCGGGCTTGCTCGCGAAGGCAGTGTGTCAGCCGGCTCATCAGGGTCTGGTGCACCGCATTCGCGAGCAAGCCCGCTCCCACATGGAGTTTTGTGTACTTATAGATCTATAGGGGTGGCTTCAAACCGTACACGCGGATGGGCGATACGGTCCTGAGCACGCACCAACTCCAGTTCATAACTAGCGCAAGCCTGGGTTTCCAGCAGCACTTCATGCACCGCTGCAGCAGTGAACTCGAACGCCGCCAACAGGCTGTCGCCCAACAGTACCCGCGCCAGGAACAACCCCGAGGTCAGGTCGCCCACGCCCACGGGCTGACGCGGAAACGCCAGCAGCGGCCGGCGCAGGTGCCAACTGCCATCGGCGGTCACCAGCAGCATCTCAAAACCGTCCGGCAGCTTGCCGGGGTAATCCAGGTGCTTAACCAATACCGCCTTCGGCCCGCGCGCCAGCAACGCCTTGGCCATGGCCAGGCAGTCGAACAGCGATTGCGGCTTGCGCCCGGCAAAGCTGTCCAGCTCCAGCTGGTTGGGGCACAGGAAGTCAGCCATGGCCGCGGCTTCGTCCAGCAGAAAATCGCTGACTTCCTGGGGCACGATGCAGCCCTTTTCCGGATGGCCCATCACCGGGTCGCACAAATACAGGGCCTTGGGGTTGATGGCCTTGATGCGCGCCACACCGCTGAGAATCGCACGGCCCTGGTCTGCACTGCCCAGGTAACCGGACAGCACCGCATCGCAGTTGCCCAGCTCGCCAATAGCGGCGATGCCTTCTACCAGCGCCGGAATCTGTTGCGGCGCCAGCACTTCGCCCGCCCATTGGCCATACTGGGTGTGGTTGGAGAACTGCACCGTGTTCAACGGCCAGACGTTCACCCCGACGCGCTGCATGGGGAATACGGCGGCGCTGTTTCCGGCGTGGCCAAAGACCACATGAGACTGGATCGCAAGCAGATGAGGTGTGCGTTTCATGCGCGGGATTTCCGTAAAGCCATTGAAATTCTGGCCGCGCAGTATGCGACTAAACGCAGCCTGTACGACAGACCGGCGACACAGTTAAGCTGCTCTCACTTTGTTGGAGTCTTTCGCATGCTGACCCTGGGAAACATCTTCGTGTTGATGCTGCTGGCGACCGGTGCCGCCTGGGTGTGGCACAACCACGGCCTGCGCGAGCGGGCGCTGGAGCGGGTCAAGCAGCATTGCGCCAAGCTCGACATCGAACTGTTGGACGGCGCAGTGGCGCTCAAGCGCATCGGGTTTGTAAGGGATGCCAATGGTCGGCGGCGCCTGGCGCGTATCTACAACTTTGAATTCACCGTGACCGGCGAAACCCGCCACCCGGGCACCATCACCCAATTTGGCGCCCACAGTGCGCAGATCGAACTGGCGCCCTACCCGTTCGAGATCAAAACGCCGCTGCCCAGCGCCGAGGTGATCGAGCTGAGCCAGTGGCGCCAGGACCACGCCAAGAACCGTCAGTAACGGCAGGCCTTTAGTGCAGCCTGCAAGGCAGCCAGGTCCTGTGGCTCGCTGAAAATCAATTCGATACGTGAATCGCGGCGCCACTCGCTGGCCTGCCAAGTCAGCTCGCTGTTATCCACCGCGTTGGTCGAAACCCACCCTTCGGCGCTGTGGATAACCAGTTTGGCGCGGCGCCATTCAAGGCTTGTCAGCCACTGGTCGAGGCGGCGGGTATCGAACTGCTGGCTCGGGTGCCAGCGCCAGCCGACACTCCAACCACCCTCTTGGGCCTGACTCAGGCAGATCGGTTGAGTGGGATCGCTCCACACCGCCGGCATTTGCGCGAGGCCTTCGGGCACTTCGATGTTATCCACAGCGGCTGAAGCCTGCGCGTTCAGGCCGGGTAATTGTTGCAAGGGCAATTGCGCCTGACGGGTCCAGTAGAGCGGGCATTCTGGCAACTGCAGTTCGATCGCTCGGCGCTGCCCAGCGTCCACCCCTTCATCCTTGTTCAACACCAGCAACCCGGCACTCGTCAGAGCCTCTTGCTGCGCTGGCGGTAATGGTTTCCCTGCGGCCAGCGCCTGGGCATCCAATACCAGCACGCAAGGCTGGACGGCCAGCACGCCCTGCCAGGGCGCCTGTCGCAACTGCTTGAGCAATTGCGCCGGATGGCCCAGGCCCGACGGTTCGATAAACAGCCGGTCGGGCTTGGCCTTGCGCAACAGACGACCCAGTCCTACCTGAAACGGTGCACCGTTCACACAACACAGACAGCCTCCGGCGACTTCGCCCAGGGCAATGCCGTCGTCATCCTGAGTGAGCAAGGCCGCGTCCAGGCCAATCTGCCCGAACTCGTTGATCAGCACGGCCCAGCGCTCGTTGGCCGGACGCTGGGCGAGCAGGTGCTTGATGAGGCTGGTCTTGCCGGCGCCCAAGGGCCCGGCAATCACGTGGGTGGGAATGTTCTGCAGCATGAAGGGCATCGTTCGGACCGTGTAGAGCGTTTGATCCTACGCGGTTATGCGAGCCAATCCAGTGTCAGGATCAATCGGCGCTCGTCGGCCTTGAGTGCCGGTGACCGGTGGATCAAGCCGTAATTCTCATTACCGTGCCATTTGGTGCCCTTGAGCAGGGCGACTTCGCCGCAGTGAATCTGTTCGACACGCTCGCTGGGCTCGGCCTCCGGCTGGCTCAGTCTACGCCGGTCCATCACGCCTTCGCGCAACCACTGGCTGCCGACCCCCGCATAGGTGGTGATCAGCCGCACTGGAACATGGTCGACGTGAAAACGTGGGCACATCGCCTTATCCAGCAACCTCAAACGCACACCAATACGCTTGGCGCCCAGCAAGCAGGCGAATGCGCTGACCAGCCATGACACATCGGCAACAAAGCCTTCGTAGCCTTCAAGATCACGGCAACTGGACGCCAGACCCTGCAAGTCAGGCACGGCGTCTTCGTTGTTAAGGTCGATCACCATGGAATCGGCCAACGGCTCGTTGAGCGCCACCAGCAAGGCGCCGAACTCGGCGATGTGCAACGGCAACTGCCGCTCCCACACAGCCAGGTTGACGCCATCTTCCAGGATGTCGGACAGCGCCAGCGGGGTTTCGCCACGGGTCTGGCGAATCACGGGACGCAGGGGAATCACCGGGGCCAGCATCAGGCGGCTGCCTCCTCATACCAAGGGCCAAAAGGATCGGCCAGCAGGCGCCAACCGTCGACGCCCAAGGCCATTTCTTCATCGTTTAGCAGGCATGCGTCCAGCTCGGCACGCAGTTGGGTGAAGTCGATGTTCTGCCCGATGAACACCAGTTCCTGGCGGCAATCACCGGTGCTCAGTTGCCAGTTGCCCATGATCACCGCGATGCTTTCTTCGTCCTGAGGCCACTGGCTTTTTGGCACAAAGCGCCACCAGCGTCCGGCAAAACCATGGCGCATCAAACCGCCGGCCTGGGACCAGCTGCCCGCATCTTGGTGCTTGCTGGCCAGCCAGAAAAAACCCTTGGAGCGCAGCAGTTTGCCGTTGACCCACGGGCGGTCGATGAAGTCGAAGAAACGCTGTGGATGGAAGGGACGGCGCGCACGGTAAGCGGTGGAAGCAATACCGTATTCCTCGGTTTCCGGTACATGTTCACCACGCAACTCCTGCAACCAGCCCGGCGCTTGCGCGGCGCGTTCGAAGTCGAAACGGCCAGTGTTGAGAATCTTGTTCAGCGGTACTTCACCCATGACCATCGGGATGATTTCCGCCTGGGCGTTGAGGCGTTCAAGGATCGCCATCAACTCTTCGCGTTCGCGGCTGCTGATCAGGTCGATTTTGCTGATGAGGATCACGTCAGCGAATTCGATCTGCTCGATCAGCAGGTCGGTGATGGAGCGCTCGTCTTCTTCACCGAGGGTTTCACCACGTGACGCCAGGCTTTCGGCGGCCTGGTAGTCGAGCAGGAAGTTCATGCCGTCGACCACGGTGACCATGGTGTCCAGGCGTGCGATGTCGGCCAGGCTTTGCTCGTTTTCGTCGCGGAAGGTGAAGGTTTCGGCCACGGGCAAGGGTTCGGAGATGCCGGTAGACTCGATCAGCAGGTAATCGAAACGACCTTCCTTGGCGAGTTTTCCGACTTCTTCGAGCAAGTCTTCCCGCAAGGTGCAGCAGATGCAGCCGTTGCTCATCTCCACCAGTTTTTCTTCGGCGCGATTGAGCGTGACGTCGCGCTGGACTTCACTGCCGTCGATGTTGATTTCACTCATGTCGTTGACGATCACCGCCACCCGCAGGTTTTCGCGGTTGCGCAGGACATAGTTGAGCAGCGTGCTTTTACCGGCGCCGAGAAATCCGGACAACACAGTAACGGGGAGACGATTGGGCATCAGGTATTCCTCATCAGGGTTGGCCGGTCAAATCGCCCGTTTGTGGCGTTCGCGCAGCTCTTCACGTTCTTTGGCTTCGATACACAGGGTGGCGGTAGGACGCAGCAACAAGCGCTGTAGGCCGATGGGCTCGCCGGTTTCGCGGCACCAGCCGTATTCCCCGCGCGCGAGCAATTCGAGGGCGTCGTCGATCTTGTCCAACAGCTTCTTTTCCCGCTCCAGCAGGCGCAGTTGCCATTGGCGCTGTTCTTCGGCGCTGCCGACATCGGCGGGGTCGCTGTTGGTTTCCTGCTCGCGCAGTAACAGGAACTCGGCGTCGATGCGGGCTTGCAGCTCATTGCGCTGGGCCAGCAGCAACTCACGGAAGAACCCTTGCTGGGCTTCATTCATGTAGTTGGCGGAAGGCTGGGCCAGGAGGTCTTGTTCGGTCATGGGGAGCGGTTCACGGGTCAGGCTGTTTTTTAATGTTATAGTATAACAATACAAATAAGCCAATCCTCTCTTGCTCGCCACGACGAGGGGCGCAATGCTTGAATACTTCCCGACCTCGAGAAACCCGATGAAACGCTTGGTGTGCGCCCTGTTATTGATTGCCGCAGGACCTGTCTGCGCCCAGGTGCCGAGCCTGCTGGCCAACTGCACGCGCAGCGCCAACCTGCTTGCTTGCGTTGACCCTTCAGGCAACGCCTACAGCGTGGCGACGGTCGGCAGCACCACGTATTTGCGCGGGTACGAGGTGATCGGCAAACGCTATTGGGCACAGACCAACAGCCGCTACGGGCAACTGACGTTCTTTACCGGGTTGGCGTCGGATGGTGAGGCGTGGGTCGGCTACACACGGCGCGTGGGCTGGACCACCCTCAACCGGTTTTCCAGTTCAGGCGGCGCCAGCGCCAAGTTCACCTGTAGCCGTATAACCGGCTGTTAGACCTGGCCGTTCTTCTGTTCCTGCACCCACGCCATGTAACTGTTCATCGGTGGGTTCTTCTGGAAGTATTTCTTCAGGCCTTCGAACAGGCCATCGGCAACCGCCTGTTGATGACGCGCGGTGACCAGCCGCGCACTGTCCCGCGCGTTGGAAATAAACCCGGTTTCCACCAGGATCGACGGCACGTCCGGTGACTTGAGCACGGCGAATCCGGCTTGTTCCACGCGCTTCTGATGCAGGCTGGTGATGCCTTCCAGGCTGCCCAGGATCGAGCTGCCCAGTTGCAGGCTGGACGCGATGGTGGCGTTCATCGACATATCCAGGATCACCCCGGCGAGCATCGGGTCCTTATCTTTCAGATTGAGCAGACTGGTGGCACCGAGCAGATCGGCGCCGTTCTCACGTTGCGCCATGAATCGCGCCGTAGCGGAAGTGGCGCCGCCTTCGGACAGGGCATACACCGAAGCGCCCGACGCCGTGATACGCGGCGCCGCGTCCGCATGCACCGAAATAAACATATCGGCATTGTGCTTGTGGGCGATTTCCACGCGCTTGCGCAGCGGTACGAAGAAATCGTCGTTGCGCACCAACTTCACGTCGAAACCTTTCTCGCGCTTCAAGCGCTTAGCCAGCAGTTGGGCGATGGACAGCACCACATCTTTTTCGCGCTGGCCTTTGGAGCCGACGGCGCCTGGGTCCTTGCCGCCATGGCCGGGGTCGACAACCACGATGATGTCGCGTTTGGGGTGGGCCTTGTCCACCAAAGGCTTGGGCTCGGCCGCAATCTGGCGAGGCGCCTGGGTGGCGCTGGTCAGGTCCAACACCAGGCGATGGCCTTGGCCATCCTGGGGCGGCAATAGAAAGCTGTTGAGCTGCATCGGTGCGGCAAGGTCCAGCACGATGCGCGTATCGCCTTTGCCGAAATGCCCGGAGCGGATCGAGGTGATCCCGCTGTTTTTCAGCGCCAACTGAGAAAAATCACCACTGAGCCCGGCGCCGCTGAGGTCGATGATCAAGCGTTCCGGCGCGCTTAAGGTGAAGGTCTTGTACTGGACCGGACCGCTGAGATCGAACACCAGCCGCAGCTTGTCGTCCGAGCGCCACAGGCGGGCGTTGCTGATCTGCGTGGCGTGGGCGGTAAACGGCAAGGTGAACAGCGGGCTGGCCAGAAGCAAGTTTAGGAGCTGACGTCTGTGCATGAAAAATACCGCAAATAAAGGAGCGTCCCTACTCGACATGACTGAAAAAAGGCTGGAGCAGAAAAATCATCGTCGACCCAATAGTTATAATATAACATGTCTTTTTATTTCCAACGATGGACCTGCTCATGAATGCGCTGACTCTGCCGGATATCGCCGCGCAGGCTTCACGCCAAGCCTTGCCACTCGACTGGGTGGGCATGTGCGGTATCGCCCTACCGATTCTTATCGACGGCCAGCGCTTGGCCGCAACCGCCGATGCCGGCGTGAGCCTGGACGATGGCGCCGCCCGTGGCATTCATATGTCTCGCCTGTACCTGGCGCTGGAGATGCTCGACCAGCAACCGCTTACGCCCGCACTTCTGCGTACTGTACTGCAGCGTTTTCTCGACAGTCATGAAGGTTTATCTAATAACGCCTACCTACGCATCCACACCGATTTGCTGCTCAAACGCCCGGCGCTGGTCAGCCCGCTGGCCGGCTGGAAAGGCTACCCGGTGAGCATTGAAGCGCGCCTGGAAAACCAGATGTTCCACGTGGAACTAAAAATTGACGTTACTTATTCCTCAACGTGCCCATGCTCCGCTGCCCTCGCCAGGCAGTTGATTCAGCAACAATTTCTCGACGACTTCGCCAACACACCGTTGCAGCATGAAGACGTGTTGACCTGGCTTGGCAGCGCCAATGGCATCGTCGCCACGCCTCATAGCCAGCGCAGCAGTGCGCAGTTGCATGTCCAGTTAAATGGCGAGCAACTGCCGCTTACGGAGTTGATCGACACCGTCGAAGCAGCCCTGGGCACCGCCGTACAAACCGCCGTAAAGCGCGCGGACGAACAAGCATTCGCCCTGGCCAACGGGCAGAACCTGATGTTCTGCGAAGACGCCGCCCGCCGCCTGAACCTCGCCTTGAAACGCTCGGATGCCGTCAAAGCCTTCCACCTGAAAGTGGTCCATGCCGAAAGCCTGCACGCGCACGATGCCGTGGCTGAAAGCCGCTGGACGAGACACCCTGCATGATCACCTGCACCGCTTTACGCTGGGGCGCACCCGGCCAGCCGCTGACGCCCGCCATCAACCTCACCCTGGAAAAAGGCAGCCTCACCGGCATCATCGGCGCCAATGGCACCGGCAAAAGCAGCCTGCTTAAAGTCATCGCCGGCCTGCAGAAACCCCTGGCGGGTAAAGTCACGGTGGATGTTCCACGCCGTGGCGGGCTGTCGTTTCTGCCCCAGCAGCAACACTTGGACCGACAGTTTCCCATCAGCTTGCAGGAACTGGTCGCTGCCGGTTTCTGGGGGACGCAACTTTCCCCGCAACAACGCAGCCAGCGCCTGGAAGCGGTATTGGAAGACTGGTGCCTTGGCGGCCTCGAACACCGCCCCTTGATGGCGCTGTCCGGTGGCGAACTGCAACGCGCCCTGCTCGCCCGCATGAGCCTGGCCGAAGCGCCGGTTCTGCTACTTGACGAGCCCCACGCCGCCCTCGATGAAGAAGGCCAGGCGCTGTGCTGGAAGCATATCCACGCGTGGCATGAGCAAGGTCGCACGTTGATCGTGGTCTGCCATGACCTCGCCTCCGTGCGCCACCACACCCCGCAAGTGGTGCAGATCAAAAGCAGCGGCTGCGTGTTCGGCCCGAGCAAAGAGCTGATACGCCCGCAGCCACAGATGCAGGTGGCCTGATGCATTTCGCCGCCCACCTGTGGATGCCTTTTGTTGATTTCGTCTTTATGCGCCGCGCCCTCATCGGCGGGTTGGTGCTCGCCTGCAGCACCGCGCCACTGGGCGTGTTCCTGATCCTGCGACGCATGAGCCTGATCGGTGACGCCGTCGCCCACGGCATCCTGCCCGGCGCAGCCCTCGGCTTCTGGTTCGCCGGCCTCAGCCTGCCCGCCCTGACCATCGGCGGCCTCGGCGCGGGCCTGAGCATGGCAGGCCTGTCCGCGTGGATCACTCGTCGTACCGGCCTGCGCGAAGACGCCAGTCTCGCGGCCATCTACCCCATCTCCCTCGCCGCCGGCGTACTGATCCTGGGCCTCGCCGGCAAACGACTCGACCTGCTACACCTGCTGTTCGGCTCAGCCCTGGCGGTGGACGAAACCACCCTCACCGGCATGCTGTGGGTGTCCAGTTTCAGCCTGATCGCCATGGCCGTGATCTACAAACCCCTGCTGCTGGACACCCTCGACCCGTTGTTCCTGCAAACCGTCAGCCGCCTCGGTCCGCTGGCCCATGGTTTGTTCCTGACTTTGGTGGTGCTGAACCTGGTGATCGGCTTCCAGGCCATCGGCGCCTTGATGGTGGTGGGCCTGATGATGTTGCCGGCCATCGCTTCACGTTTCTGGAGCCGGCGCCTGCCGGTGTTGATCGCGGTATCGGCAGTGCTGGGATGCCTGTCGGTGTGGCTGGGTTTGTTGCTGTCGTTCTACTACTCGTTGCCCAGCGGCCCGGCGATCGTGCTGGTGGCGGGCGCCGGGTATCTGCTGTCCGTGGTCTTCGGTCCGGTGCACGGCTTGCTGCGCCGCCCGCCCTTGCTGTCATCCCAATGAGGTGTTTACCGATGCGCGCTCTACTCGTGCTGTTCAGTCTCGTCCTGTCGTTGTCGACGGCCCAGGCCGCCGACAAGCTTCAGGTGGTTACCAGCTTCAGTATCCTCGATGACATCACCCACCAGATTGGTGGTGATCACATCCAGATCAGCAACATGGTCGGCCCCGACGCTGACGCCCACACCTACGAGCCTACCCCGGACGATGCCAAGGCATTGCTCAAGGCCAAGGTGATCATCAAGAACGGCCTGGGCTTCGAACCCTGGCTGGACCGTCTGGTGACCAGCACCGAAACCAAAGCCACGGTGGTGACCGCCAGCAAAGGCGTGATCTCCCACACCATGGACGAAGACGGCGAAACCATCCCCGACCCGCACGCCTGGCACAACCTGGCGAACGCTGAAATCTACGTGAATAACATCACCAAGGCGCTGATCGCTGCCGACCCGGCCAACAAGGCCGACTACCAGCACAACAGCCAAACCTACCTGAAAGAAATCTATCGCCTGCTGGCCGAAGCCAAGACCAAGTTCGGCGCTCTACCCGCCGGTAACCGTCGCATCGTCACCTCCCACGACGCCTTCGGTTACCTGGGCCAGGCGTACGGCATCGAGTTCCTTGCGCCACAGGGCCTGTCCACCGAACGCGAGCCGTCCGCAGCCGAAGTGGCCGCACTGATCACCCAGATCCGCAAAGACAAAGTCAAAGCCGTGTTCATGGAAAACATCAAGGATTCGCGCCTGCTCAAGCAGATCGCTGACGAAAGCGGCGCGCAGATCGGCGGCACGCTTTACTCCGACGCCCTTGCCGCTGAAGGCCCGGCCAGCACCTTCACCGGGCTGTTCGAATACAACCTCAACACACTGTGCGCGGCCCTAAGCTCACCTGAAAAAGCCAAGCCATGACCTTGAGCATGCTCGACCTGGAAGGGGCTGCCGTCGGCAGCCGCTTTCCCCTCGAACCCGTGCTCGATGCCCTGCCGTGGAACAGCGATGGCCTGATCGCCGCCATCGCCCAGCAACATGGCAGCGGCGAGGTGTTGATGCTGGCCTGGATGAACCGCCAGGCCCTCAAGGAAACCCTGGGCACCGGGCAGGTCTGCTACTGGTCGCGCTCACGTCAGCGGTTGTGGCGCAAGGGCGAAAGCTCCGGTCACTGGCAACAACTGGTGGAAGCACGCCTGGATTGCGACGGCGACGCGGTCTTGCTGATCGTCGACCAGCAAGGTCCGGCCTGCCACACCGGTCGGCCGACCTGCTTCTACAACGCCATCGACGGCAACTACGTCCACATCATTACGGAGCCCTTAGCATGATCCGCAAAAACCCGTCCGGCGATCTGCCCGTGATTGCCGAGTCAGCCTACGTCGACAAGACCGCCATCATCTGCGGCAAGGTCATCATTGGCGAAAACGTTTTCGTCGGCCCCTACGCCGTGATCCGCGCCGACGAAGTCGACGCCAGCGGCGGCATGGACCCGATCATCATCGGCGCCAACTCCAATATCCAGGACGGCGTGGTCATCCACTCCAAATCCGGCGCGGCGGTGACCATCGGAGAATTCACCTCCATTGCGCACCGCTCCATCGTCCACGGCCCCTGCACCGTCGGCGACCGCGTGTTCATCGGTTTCAACAGCGTGCTGTTCAACTGCGCCGTGGGCGACGGCTGCGTGGTGCGCCACAACTCGGTGGTCGACGGCCGTGATTTGCCTGCGGCGTTCTATGTGCCCTCCACCACCCGCATCGGACCCAACACCGACCTCTCGCAATTCCCGCCGGTGAGCGTGAGTGCCTCGGAGTTTTCCGAAGACGTGGCGCGCACCAACGTTGATCTGGTGCGCGGCTACAAAGCCCTGCAAAACGAGTTCTGAACCATGAGCCGCCTGCTGATCCGCAACGCCCGCCTGGTGAACGAAGGCCAGGAATTCGACGCCGATGTATTGGTCGCCAATGGTCGTATCGAAAAGATCGCCAGCAGCATCCAGGACAGCAACGCGCCCGTCGCCATTGACGCCCAAGGTCACTGGCTGCTGCCCGGCATGATCGATGACCAAGTACATTTTCGCGAACCTGGCGCGCCAGACAAAGGCAGTTTCTACAGCGAATCCCGCGCAGCGGTAGCCGGTGGTATCACCAGCTTCATGGACATGCCCAACACCCACCCGGCCACCCTCGACCTGGACGCCCTGGCCGACAAGAAACGCCGCGCCGCCCTGCACTCGGTGGCCAACTATGGCTTTCATTTCGGCGTGAGCAACGACAACCTCGACACCGTCGCCGCCCTCGACCCGCGCGAGGTGGCCGGAGTCAAAGTGTTCATGGGCGCTTCAACCGGCAATATGCTGGTGGACGACCCTCGGATCCTGGAACGCCTGTTCGCCGAAGTGCCCACCATCCTGCTGGCCCATTGCGAACACACGCCGAGCATCCAGGCCAACGAGCTGCGCCTGCGCGAGCGTTTCGGCGAGCACATCCCCGCCGTCGCGCACCCGCTGATCCGAGATGCCGAGGCGTGCTATCGCTCGTCATCCTTTGCCGTGGAATTGGCCAAGCGCCATGGCACCCGTCTGCATGTGCTGCACCTGACCAGCGCCCGCGAACTGGCGCTGTTCGAAGACAAGCCCCTTGCCGAAAAACGCATCACCGCCGAGGTCTGCCTGCACCACCTGCTGTTCGATGATCGTGACTATCATCGCCTCGGCCACCAGATCAAATGCAATCCGGCGATCAAGACCCGCGCCGACCGTGACGCCCTGCGCCTGGCGTTGCTGAGCGACCGCCTGGACGTGATCGGCAGCGACCACGCGCCGCATACCTGGGCGCAAAAACAGTTGGCTTATCGCGAGGCGCCGTCGGGATTGCCCCTGGTGCAGCACGCGCTGCCGGCGCTGCTGGAGCTGGTGGCCGATGGGCTGCTGCCGCTGACCACGCTGGTCGCAAAAACCAGCCACCGCGTCGCCGACCTGTTCGCCATCCCCGATCGCGGCTATCTGCGTGAAGGTTATTGGGCCGACCTGGTGCTGATCAAACCCGAGCCCGAGGGCAAGCCGGTCAGCAGCCAACCGATCCTGGCCCGCTGCGGCTGGACGCCCTTCGCCGACCGCAGTTTTCGTCACAGTGTCAGCACCACCCTGGTTTCCGGCCACTTGGCTTTTCATAACGGTCAGGTAATCGACAGCTGCCAAGGATTACCTTTGCATTTCCTGCGTTAGAGACGACGGCGATGATCCGCATCACCTTGCCAGACGGCACGCAACGCGAGTACGACGAGGCGCTGTCGGTTTACGAAGTTGCTGCCAGCATCGGCGTGGGGCTGGCCAAGACGTCGGTCGCCGGCCGCGTTGACGGTGTGCTGGTGGGCTGCGAACACCTACTAGAGCAGGACGCCCGGCTCCAGATCATCACCACCCAGGATCCCGAGGGGCTGGAGATTCTGCGACGCTCCTGCGCGAGTCTGTTGGCGATGGCCACTCAGCAACTGTTTCCTATCGCTCAACTGACAGCCGGGTCGCCCATCGACGATGGTTTCTTCTACGACTTGGCCTACGAACGCGCCTTCACACCGGTCGACCTTGAACAGATCGAAGCACGCATGCGCCATTTGGCGAACACCAATCATTCGGTGCGGCGCCTGGGCGATTTTGAAGCCCTATGTCACGGTCTTCATGTGCCCAGCACCGGTGTGATCCGAGCCTTCAAGCTGACCAAGGTCACCATCAACGCGTCGCAGCAACGCATTTACGGCACCTGTTGGGCCAGCCAGCAGGCGGCGGTGCTCACCCTGAGTGAAAGCCAGGCTGACTTCGGCCAGCAGGTCTGTGAAGCATTGAGACGTGTGGGTATACGGGCGGTGGTGGACCGACGCAACGAGAAGGTCAGCTACAAGATGCGCGAGCACAGCCTGCATGAAGTGCCGTATCTGGTGATTGTTGGCGAGAGGGAAGAAGCCGGCGGCTACGTCAGCCTGCGTAGCCGCCTGGGGGAAGACCTCGGTCAGATGAGTGTCGAAGCCCTGTGCGAAAGGCTCAAGCGCGAGGCTTGACCGTCCCGCAATCGTTGCCCAGCCATTGGGCATGGCTGTCCAGGCTGCCCTTCTGCTGAATGCCGGTGGCATTGAAGGTGCCGTTGACGGTGGTGGTGAATTCTTTCTGGCTCTGGAAAGTTGCTACGCCAGTGCCTTGGGCTTTCGGGCAACTGAAACGGAATTTCCACTGGTTGCCGGTCTTGTCCGTCACTTCCTGCTTGCAGCCCGATTGCGGGTCGGTCAGCGGGATCGAATCGGAGGCGACCTGCGCCGGAGTCAGGCACACCTGCACACCTTTACCGGCCATAGTGATGCCTTGTTTTTCGAGCATGGCGCGTTGTTCCGGGGTCATCTGTTGCTTGAGCTGACCGAGGATCAGCGACAGGTCCGGCAGGTCCTGGTTATCGACTTTCATATTGCTGGTGGTCAGTTCCCACAAGCCCGGCGCCAGCATCTGCGCCTGCGCCGCCACCGGCAGCGACACACCAATCATCATGGCCAAAGACAGCAGACGAGCATTCATCGGGTAACTCCAGGGTAATGTTGGGCGTTAGACGCCGCAAAGGTGCCAGGGTTGCACGGCAAATAAAATAGCGACATTCCTGACCAGACATGGTCTGTTAGGCACTTGGATTGCCTGGAGTAACGTCGTCCATGGATTTCTTTGGCCCGCACCTGCTCGCCTACTTAATCGCCACGCTGCATTTTCTCGGGACCCTCGCCGCGATCCACGCGGTGCTGACCGTCAGGACCGCCCAAGGCTCAATCGCCTGGGCCTTGTCGCTGATGTTCATGCCCTACCTCACGCTGATCCCGTACCTGATCTTCGGCCGCAGCACGTTCGACGCCTACATCCAGGCCCGTCGCCAGGCCAACCAGGAAATGCACACCGCCATCACCGAGCTGAACTGGCGCCCATGGGTCGAAGAAGCCTTGGCGGCACGCAACTCCAGCGCCTACGCTTCGCTGCGCGCCATGCCCAAGCTGGGCCGCATGCCGTGCCTGGCCAACAACGAAGTGCGTTTACTGATCAATGGCGACGCTACCTTCAGTGCGATCTTCGCGGCAATCCGCAGCGCCAAGACGGCGGCGCTGTTCCAGTTCTTCATCATTCATGACGACGAACTTGGCAGGCAGTTGCACGCCCTGTTGAAGGAAAAGGCCGCAGAAGGCGTCTCCATCTACGTGCTGTATGACCGCATCGGCAGCCATGCCCTGCCCCATCGTTATGTGCAATCGCTGCGCGACGCCGGGGTGAACGTCAAAGCCTTCGCCACCCGCAGCGGCTGGCTCAATCGCTTTCAGGTCAACTTCCGCAACCATCGCAAGATCGTGGTGGTGGACGGTATTACCGGATTTGTCGGCGGGCATAACGTCGGCGATGAATACCTGGGCAAGAAACCACCACTGGCACCATGGCGCGATACCCATGTGCAGGTGACCGGCCCGGTTGTGGCGTGCTTGCAGGAATCGTTTGCCGAAGACTGGTTTTGGGCCGCGCGCGAACTACCGCCGCTGATATTGCCGGACGCCTACCCGGAAGACGGCGTGCTCTGCCAATTGCTCGCCAGCGGTCCGGCCGACCCCTATGAAACCTGCTCACTGTTCTTCGTCGAAGCCATCCACGCAGCGACGGAGCGGGTATGGATCACCAGCCCCTACTTCATCCCCGACGAAGCGGTGTTCTCGGCCCTGCGCCTGGCCGTGCTGCGCGGTGTCGACGTGCGTCTGCTGCTGCCTTCACGGCCCGATCACCGCATCGTCTACGCCGCGTCCAGCCTGTACGCAATCGAAGCCGTGCGCGCCGGCGTGCGGGTGTTCCGCTATATGCCGGGCTTCCTGCATCAGAAGGTGGTGTTGGTAGACGACGAAATCGCCGCTATCGGCAGTGCGAACATGGACAACCGTTCGTTCCGGTTGAATTTCGAAGTGATGTTGCTGACGGTCGACGAGGCCTTCGCCAAGGAAGTCGAGCACATGCTGCTGGGCGACTTCGCCCTGGCCCATGAAGTCAGCCAAGAAGAAAGCCGCGAAACCCGTCGCCTTCAGCAACTGGGCATGCGGGTTGCGCGGCTTATTTCACCGATTCTCTAACAAACAACCCAATACCCACTGTAGGAGCTGGCTTGCCAGCGATGGCGGTGTATCAGTACCGAATCAGTCGGCTGACACCACGCAATCGCCGGCAAGCCAGCTCCTACAGTGTTTTCAATAATCAGCGGTAGATATCTTCCCGTGTCCACGGCAGGTCATGGCTGCCATCGGCATGGGGTTTCACCGCCAGAATCTGGTGCAGGTTGATCCAGCCCCGGGCAAACGCATACGCGCAACCCGCCAAGTACAGCCGCCAGATGCGCAACGCTTGCTCCGGCACCATTTTCGCCGCCGCTTCCAGGTTGTCTTCCAGGCGCTCGCTCCAATGGTCCAGGGTGCGCGCGTAGTGCAGGCGCAGGCTTTCGACGTCGACCACTTCCAGCCCGACTTCGCTGATCTCGGCCGTCATCATCGCCAGGTGTGGCAGCTCGCCGTTGGGGAACACGTAACGCTCGATGAACTCCCCGGCGCCACGGCCCACAGGGCGACCATCGGTGTGCTTGGCGGTGATGCCGTGGTTCATCACCAGGCCGCCTTCGCGCACAGCGCCGAACAGGGTCTTGCAGTACTCCGCCAGGTTAGCGTGGCCGACGTGTTCGAACATGCCCACGCTGACAATTTTATCGAAACGGCCGTCTTGCGGCAGGTCACGGTAGTCGAGCAGTTGCAGGTCCACCTGGTCTTCCAGGCCTTCAGCTTTTACGCGTTCCCGGGCCAGCGCCAACTGCTCCTTGCTCAGGGTGATGCCAAACACCTTGACCCCGAACTCCCGCGCGGCAAACCGCGCCAACCCGCCCCAACCACAACCGACATCCAGCAGATACTCGCCCGGCTGCAGCCGCAGCTTGCGGCACAGGTGGCGGAATTTGTCTTGTTGGGCCTGGTCGATGGATTCGCTGCCGGTTTCGAAATAACCGCAGGAGTACACCATGTCCTGGTCCAGCCACAGCTGGTAGAAATCGTTGGACAGGTCGTAATGGTAGGAAATGGCCGCTGCGTCGGTGGCCTTGTCGTGGATCGAGCGCACCGGACGACTCCCCTCGTCATCCTCGATCAGGGCGTGACTCAATTCGTCACATACCCGGATGACCTCGGAAATGGAGCCTTCCAGCTCCAATTTGCCCTCGACGAAGGCTTCGCCCAGTGAGTTGAGCGTGGGATGGGTCAGTTGGCTGACAACCGTGGGGTCCTTGACCACGATGGTCACACTGGGCTCGGGGCCCAAGTTGAATTCATGGCCGTCCCAGAGTCGAAGACGCAGCGGTAGCTGAAGATTCTGTAAGGCCGGTGGAAGTTGCGCGAGCATGAGTAGTCCCCCCTTGTTTCAGACGTCTGCTGAGAGGTTAGACCATCCAAAGACAAAGTAGGAGGCTATCGATTTGATAGCGCTCCTCTATGGGGCTCGACGTTCGAGCAACCCGTCCTGGACCCACTGCTTCAGCCATGTGACGGCCTGCAGTGGCGCACCCTCTGCATGAGTGACTGCCAACTCGGCGCACAGTTCGGCAAAGCTCCAACCGGTGGTCGCCATTCCTGTCAAGGCAGAGGCTTCGGCGGGCTCCAGGCTACGGTAATGGCAGACATTCTGATGGCGCCACACCAGGCACGTCTGCGCCGGGGCCAGTGCCTGGCTGTCGGGAAAGTCGGATTCGTCCTTACTGGCGCGCCAGATCGCTACGCTGTTGAACTGGCACAGCAGCGGTTGCACCGTCGGCGCCAGGGAAACCTGCAACACCGGCCACGCCTCCGGCGGTAACGACGCCATGTCGTTCAGCGTCAGCGGTTCGCCCTGCGGCGCATCAAATGCCAGGGTAAACGCCCATTCCAAACGCGCTAGCTCCGCCAATGGCGCACTCTGCTCCGCCACCAGATGCTCAAGGATAAACGCCGGAAAACGCTCGCCCAGCCAGCGCAGGCTGTAATGAGCCGAGGGGTAGCGGCGCAGGTAGGCCTCGGTCAACGCGGCAAACTCGTCATCACCCAGCCAATAAAGGACGGCACTGAAGTCATGCCGCAAGACTTCTTGCAACCGTGAGAGGTAGGCGTTGTGGTAAATCGCCAGGCCCGTGTCCACATCCAGCGTCGGTCCGCCCAGCAACGTGGCGGCGAAGTCACTGCGGGCACTCGGTGTGTCGGCTAATAGATGTTGTTCGAAGGCCAACTGCCAATCGGTCAGGCGCATAACGGCCTCCTGGCCAGGACCGTCGCGCCCAGTTCACGGGCCTTGCTCAGCTCGGTGAGCAGCTCTTCAAAGGGTGGGAAATGGTCGTCCCGCTCCAGTAGCGTCGACACAGGTCCCAGGTACTCAAGCGTCTGTTGATAAAGCGCCCACACCGGATCACACACGGGATGGTCATGGGTGTCGACTACGTAGTCGCCGTAGTCCATATGCCCCGCCAAGTGTAGCTGTCGAATGCTTTCCGATGGCAGGTTGCGAATAAACGTCCAGGCGTCAAAACCATGATTGCGCGAGCTGACATACACATTGTTAACGTCCAGCAACAGCTGGCAGCCCGACAGGTGGGCCAGGGCATTGAGGAATTCCCATTCGGTGAATTCGTCCGCTTTCGAACGCACGTAACTGGAGACGTTTTCCAGCACCAATGGGCGTTGCAGCACGTCCTGCACTTGGCGCACACGGGCGGCCACGTGGTAGAGGCTTTCTTCGGTGTAAGGCAGCGGCAGCAGGTCATGCAACTGGTGGGCGCTGCCGCGGCTCCAGCACAGGTGATCGGAAACCCACGCCGGCTGGATACGCTCGGCGAGCTGTTTGATCTGCTTCAGGTAATCGGTATCAAGGGCATGCGGCCCGCCGATGGACAGGGAGACACCGTGCATGACCAAGGGGTAACGCTCGGCTATCGCATCCAGGTAATACAAGGCTTTACCGCCCTGGACCAGGTAATTCTCGGAGATCACTTCGAACCAATCCACCGCAGGGGATTGCGCAAGGATCTGCTCATAGTATTCGTTGCGTAAACCCAGGCCGTAACCCAGAGAGGAGAAAGAGGTAGGCATGTGGACTCCTGGAAAGTGTCCGCAGCGGCTTGAAGGTCCGCTGCGGTTGCACTCGGCTAGCGATTACTCGCCGACTTTTCCGCCAGCAGCATCGCAGGCAGCCTTGGTCATCGCCTTGAAGCCATGCCCCTTGCAGACAGCCTGACCTTTGCAGGCGTTCTCGGCGGTCTTGCAGTCGTTCATGCCTTTGCAGGAGGTCACGCCGTAGCAATGAACAGTAGCGTCGGCGGCCTGTACCTGGGTGGCGACACCGGCAAACATGGTGGCGGCAGCGATGGCCAGAGCAGCACCGGAAACGGCGTTTTTGATGTTCATTTTTGTAGTCCTCAGAGATCAGTAAGGGTGTCGGTCTGAACGGATTGTTCAGTCTCGACACACCACTAGAGTGAGGTCCCTCATGCGCGTTACAGCGCTGTACAAAAATTTCTGAAAATTATTCCTCAAGCTTCAAAAGCGGTTCCTGAAAACGCAGTAATCGCCCGGCGTTGCCCAGTACCAGCAAGGTGCTGAGGTTATGCAACACCGCTGCAATCATGGCGCCCGCCGCACCCAACCAGCCAAACGCGGCAAACACGACAATGGCCAAGGTCCAACCCAGGCCGATGATCACGTTGACCTGCAAGGTCTGCCGGCACTGGCGACTCAAGCGCACACAGGTGCCCAGGCGCCGCAGGTCGCTGCCGATCAGCACCACGTCCGCCGACGCCAAGGCAATATCCGCCCCGCCCGCGCCCATGGCCACGCCGACCACACCGGCCTTGAGCGCCAGGGAATCGTTGATGCCGTCGCCTACCACCATCGGACGGAAGCCGCTGCCGATCTCACCCAACACGCGGTTGAGCTTGTCCTCCGGCAGGGCCTGGGCTTCGACATCGCTGATGCCTACCTCCAGCGCCAGGCTGTTGGCCACGCTTTGACGATCGCCGGTAAGCAGCAGTTGGCGACCGAGACCGAGGTCACGCAGTTCTTGCAGGGCCTGGCGAGCCTCCGGCTTCACGCTGTCGGCCAGCAGCAACCAGGCGAGGAACTGCCCATTCAGCGCCAGCCCGGCGATGGGGCCATCGTGGTTCGGTACAACGGTGGTGACGATGCCCAGTTGCTCGAACAACTCCGGCCGACCCAAGGCCGCTTCGCCCTGATCGGTCTGCGCCACGACGCCCAGCCCCTGGCGCTCACGAATATCCGTCAACGCCAGCAGTTGTTCCTGCGTTGCCAACCCCGCCAACGCGCGGCTGACCGGATGGCTGCTCGCCGAGCCCAGGCTGGCTGCCAGATTGAGCAGCACTTGCCGATCCGGCGCGGTGGTTTCGATGGATTGCAGGCGCAGGGTGCCGAAGGTCAGCGTCCCGGTCTTGTCGACCACCAACGAGGTCAGGTCCGCCAGCTCCTCCAGAAACGCCGAGCTGCGAATCAGAATCCCATGCCGCGCCGCCACCGCGATCCCGGCAATCGCCGTGGCCGGTGCCGACAGCACCAACGCGCACGGGCACGCCGCCACCAGCACCGCGAGCATCGCCTGGGCGTCGTTGGTTACAAACCAGGTCACCGCCGCCAGCAACAACACCAGCACCATATAGCTGCCCGCATAGCGTTCCAGCAGCCGCGTGATCGGCGGTTTTGACCGCTCGGCGTTCTGCATCAGCGCAATCACCTTGCCCAAGGTGGACTCATTGCCCGTGCGCGTCACTTGCAGGCGCAGCAAGCCATCCAGGTTGATCGCCCCGCCAAACACCTGCACACCCACACTGGCTTCCAACGGCACCGACTCACCGGTAATCGGCGCCGTGTCCAGGCTCGCCTGGCCCGACAACACCACGCCATCGGCGGGCACCCGGTCACCGGCCCGCACCTCGACCACATCACCGGTATTCAGCGTGCCGTTATCCACTTCAACAATGCTGCCGTCGGCCTGCACCAACCGCGCATGGCTGCGCGTCAGTTTGCCCAACGCATGGATCGCTTCCTGCGAACCGATCACGCTGCGCTCTTCCAGCACATGGCCGAAGATCATGATGATCGGCAGCAACGCCGCCGTCAGCAGGTCCCCTGTCGCCCAGGCACCGAGCATCGCCAGGGCGATCAGTTGATCGGTGATGCCATGCAGGCTCGGAAACCGCAGGCTGTACCAGGCCGAACGCATCACCGGCACCGCCACCAGCAACGACGCGACGCCCAGCAGCAGTTGGCTCACGCCGGTCTGGTCCGGCGCCAGCCAGCGCCATACCAGGCCCAGCACCAGCAAACCCAAGGCCAGCATGGCAAGGGTCAATTGCCGGGCAGCGCTGCGCTGTTCGGCGGAGGTCAGCATGGGTGCGCTCATTGTTCGGCTCCCTGGATGATCAAACGGGAGTCGTCTTTAGGATCGACCGTGGTCACGGAACCGGCCTGGCCGAGAATTTTCGGCAAGCGCTCGCGGTACAGACGCAGCAGCAAACCCGGGTCTTTAACTTGGGCCAGGCTGGCAACGGTTGCGGTTTGCGCCTGGGCGTTGGCCAGGCGTTCGCTGGCCTGGGCGTGGGCGACTTGCACCAGGCGGTCGGCCTGCTGGGTCGCGGTCTGGGTGAGTTTTTCCGCGTCGGTACGCGCGTTGGCCACGGCCTTGTCGGCTTGTTGGCTGGCCGTCAGCACGGCGTTGAAGGCATTGACTGCCGGGCCCGGCAGGCTCGATTGCACATCGACACGGGTCACTTGGATACCCAATCCCAAGCCTGTGGAAGCCAATTCCACCAGGCGCTTGTTGATGCCTTGCACCAAGTCGCCACGCAACCGCTCACGGCGCTCGGCGGCGCCATTGTCGGTGCCGATCAGTTCAGGTCGCGCCACCAGAATCGTGTCCAAGTCCCGCGCCGCGGTGAGGGCTACCGCGCTGCGCGTCACCAGTCGATCCAGGGCCGGCAGCACATGATCGCCCTGCAACACAAAGGCATAGGGGTCAGTGACTTTGTAGAACACCCGCACATCCAGTTGCACCACGCCGGCATCGCCGGTCAGCAGGTAACCGGAACCGGCCAGCGCATCACTCAAGGGCGTGGCGAAGCTGGCTACACGGTCGGCCTGGAGCGCCGCGTCGGAGCGCAGCAGGTTCTCCACCCGGCGTTCGATCACGCGATCAGCTGCCGGTAGCAGCACCACCTGCTCGAACGGCTGCGGCCATGCCAGCAAGAGTCCGGCATTCTGGATACGGTCTAGTGCGCCAAAATGCAGGACCACCGCACGGTTCTGCGGGTCGATCTGGCGCACATTGGAAAACGCCCAGGCCAACGCCGCCAATACCGTCACCGCGTACAACGCCAGGAAGGTCAGGCGCCCGGCCTGGATCCAGGGGCTGTCCGGGCTGTCACGCTCGGTCATGGCTGGACGTCCTTCGGCCCGTCCACCAAGGCGCGGAACGGCGCCGCGTCGGTGCGCAGGATGATCTTGGTGCCTGGCGTGACCACAGTGCCCAAGGTATCCAGAGAGCGCAGCAGGTTGTATAGCTGTGGATTACCCGCGTAGGCGCGGCCATAAATCTGCGCCGCTTCGACCCGCGACTGGGCCTCGATATCGGCAGCCTTCACCGTGGCATCGGCCTGCACGATGCGCGCATCACGCTCGGCGGCGGAGCGGATCTGCGCGGCTTCACGCTTGCCCACGGCGGTTCGTTCGGTGGCGATGGTTTCACGCTCAGCGCGCATACGGTCGACGGTGGCCGTGAGGGTGACGGATGGCAAGGTCAGGCGTTCAACGCCGATCTGGGCCACGCGCACGCCATAGGTGGTGAGCAATTGTTGATCAATCTGCTGGCGCAACTGCGCTTCGAAATCAGCGATGCGCACCTGGCTGGCATCGGTGTTGATCAGGCTGGACAGGTCGAAGCTGGCGGCCGTGGTTTCCAGCGCCGAACCCACGAAGGTACGAATCTGCCGCGCCGCTTCATCCGGCTGGTTCTGCACAGCGCGCATGAAACGCTGCACGTTGTCTGCGTCGCCCTGCACCTGCCAGGCCACATAGGCCTGCACGATAATCCGCAGGCCATCGCGGGTGCCCACATCCTGCAAACCACTGGAGGTGGTGCGCAGGCGCAAATCCACCGGGATCGCCGCTTCGAACGGCGCCGGCCAACGCCAGCCCAAGCCCGGTTCCAACAACACCCGCGACGGGTTACCGAAACGGGTAATCACCGTGGCCTCGCCGGAACGCACCTGCACCAGGCTGGCGGCAGCGACCGCAAACAGCACCAGCAACAGCGCCCAGGCCATACGCCGCCAGGGGAACGGGCCGGCCGCTTGTTCGTCACCGTGATGATGGTGGTGGTGATGGCCGTGATGATGACCGTGATCGTGAGAATGAGCGCTCAACAGACAGACTCCTTATTGAACGGCTTTACGCGGCACCGAAGGATCGGCCGGCAAGGTAAAAGAACGCAGATCGATCGTCGGCGCGCCGTCGGCACCCAGGCGATGATCCAGAATCAGCAGCTTGGCGTGGGCCAGGCCCTGGCTGAGTTGGCCGAGGTACTGTTCCAGCACGAATGCCTGCCCGGCGGTGGCGTAGGCCTTTTGTTCGGCGGTGAAGCGCAGGTTGGCCGCTTGCGCGCCCGCGTTCACTTCGCGGGCCGTGGCCGTGGCCTGGTCGCGGGCGGTGCTGGCTTGCAGCAACGCCTGGTTGGTTTGCTCACTGGCCGCGCCGCGTTCGCGGGAGATCAGGGCCTGGGCGCCGATCTGTGCAGCCTGCACACCGTGGTAAGCGTTGGCGGCACCGGCCGGCGGGTGGATCGCCTCTACCACCGTGGCGAGGATTTCCACGCCGCTGTCGAGCTTTTGCAGGTCGGCCTGCACGGCGCGGCCGATTTCCTCGGCCAGGCGGGTGCGTTGTTCGCCGAGCAATTCGTCGAGGGTGCGCGAGGCGAAGTCATGCACAAGGATGCGGCTGGCGGTGCTGCGGATCAGCGTCGGCACGTCCGCGCTGTTATAGGTGGCGGCGAGCGCGGCCTGGTCGGTGAGGCCGATGCGGTAGACGAACCGCACATCCATATTGACGATCTGGAAGCTCTGTTTGTCGCCGCTGCTGCTGGCGATCACCTGGGATTTGTCATTCACATGGCTGGCGTCCCACAAACGGTTGGCGATCAGCGGGGCCGGGCCTTCGGCAGGCGCCAGCTCCGGTGTAGCGGCTTCGCTGACGCTGGTGGCCAGTTCATGCACCACGCCGTTTTCCACACTGATCACGCGTCCCAATGGCCATGGCAATCCCGCATGCAAGCCAGGGCCGAAGACCTGCACCGGCTTGCCGAAACGTTCATAGATCCCACGGCCTTGCAGGGGCACTTCGTGCACGCCAGTGAGCGCCCAGCCTACCGCCAGTACCACCAGCAACACCGGCAGGAACGCCCGGCGCATGTAGGTAAATGCCCAGATCTGGCGCAAGTCGATGCCGAAGCGGTTGTGCAATTCATGCTGCAGCGCGAGCAAGGGTTGCGGCGGCCAGCGTAACAATCCGGCGATAAAGCTTTGCGCCATCAGGCGAGGCTCGAGGCGTGGCTGGCGTGGGCTGAACAGGGACAGCACGGCTCTTAATAAAAATTCGAGCGAGACCAAGGCCGGCAGCAAACCGATCAACACAGCCAACCTCAGTGGCCAGACTGAGTTAGCCCCGGCAAACAGCAGACACACCGCACTGACCACCAGGCAAATAATCGCTACTCGGCTCAACTGCGCCAGTTGCGAGGCTTCCGGCCATTGCGCGGCGGTCTCCTGGGCCAGACGGCGTTCAAACACCAGCAAACCAAACGCCAATCCCAACGCCAGCGCGGTGCCGATGCTTGCCGATTGACCGACCGGTGCGGCGGGCAGCGCCAGGTTCCAGAACTCGACAATGCTGACCAGCGCCAGCAACGACCAGCCGCCGAGCCACAACACCGGCGTACCGATCTGTTTGCCAAAACGCTCCACAAGGCGCGTGTACCGGCTTGCGTCTTCAACCGGCGCATCAGCCGACGGTTCTTCCAACGCCTGGGCACGCCAATCCGCCACCCACCACGCCGATTGCAAGCCGGCCACCAACAACAGCAACGCCGAGGCACAGTTGATCAGCACCACCGGCCAGATCGACAGCGGCGCAAACAGCGCGACAAACAGCGCCAGCACCCAGCCGGCAACCGCCAACACCGTCAGGCTGGTACCGGCCTGGCGCAATCGGCGGGCATGGAACAGCCCCTGTTGAAAACGCGGAAGGCCTTCCACCGAAGCGCCGTCAGCTTCCAGATCCACTTGCATCCACTTACGTCCGCTCGAACACAATTAGTTACGATATAACACAAGGCGTGAAATTTTTGTTCGCTTAGAAGCAGACCGTGACTAAACCCCCAGAAACACGCGCCATCACTGGTGCAGGCCACGAAGAATCGGGCACACTCCAGAACAGTTTTTCGCGGGTCCACGGACAAGGAAGCGTCACTCCCCATGATTTCGATCTATCAGCTCAAGCCGCGTTTTCAAAACTTGCTGCGCCCTCTTGTGCAGCGCCTCTATGACAATGGCACCACCGCCAACCAAATCACCGTGCTGGCCGGCGTGATTTCCTTGCTGGTCGGCCTGTTGATTGCCAGCTTCGCCCAACACCTGTGGCTGTTTGCGCTGATCCCGCTGTGGATGATCCTGCGCATGGCGCTCAACGCTATCGACGGCATGCTTGCCCGTGAATTCGGCCAACAGTCGCGCCTGGGCGCCTACCTGAATGAACTGTGTGATGTGATCGCCGACAGTGCGTTGATCCTGCCGTTTGCACTGATCCCCGGCGTGGGCCTGGCGCCGGTGCTGCTGGTGGCGCTACTGGCGGTGTTCAGCGAATACGCCGGCGTGCTGGGGCCGATGGTGGGCGCATCGCGACGCTATGACGGGCCGATGGGCAAAAGCGATCGCGCGTTCGTGCTCGGCGTACTGGCCACCGGCGTGGCGCTGGGGTGGCTGGGCGCGGGTTGGGTCGACGCGGTGATGTGGCTGGTGGCCGCCCTGCTCGCCTACACCTTGGTCAACCGAGTGCGTCAGGGCCTCAAAGAACAACAAGAAACCTCACCGATTGCATAAGGATTTTTGCGATGCGCGAACAGCAACAGCACACCTTCAGTACCCACGACGGCGTCGAGCTTTTCTACCGGCACTGGCCGGCCACGGAGACCACCGGGCCGCGCAAGGCAATCGTGTTGTTCCATCGCGGCCATGAGCATTCGGGACGTATCGCCCACCTCGTGGATGAGCTGAACCTGCCGCAGTTTGATTGCTTCGCCTGGGACGCGCGTGGGCATGGCCAGTCTCCCGGCGAGCGCGGTGACAGCCCCAGCTTCGCCACCAGCGCCCGCGATGTGCAGACTTTCTGCGACCACATCGGCGCCACCTATGGCATCGAGGAAGACAACTTCGCCGTCATTGCGCAAAGCGTGGGCGCGGTGATTGCCGCGACATGGGTGCACGACTACGCGCCGAAGATTCGCGCGCTGGTGCTCGCGTCCCCCGCGTTCAAGGTCAAGCTCTACGTGCCATTTGCCCGGCCAGGCCTGGCGCTGATGCGCAAGTTCCGTGGCAACTTTTTCGTCAACAGTTACGTCAAGGCCAAGTTCCTCAGCCATGACCCGGAGCGCGTGGCGTCCTACGACAGCGATCCGCTGATTACCAAGGCCATTTCGGTGAATGTGCTGCTCGGCCTGTACGAAGCGGCCGACCGGGTTGTCGCCGATGCCCAGGCGATCCAAGTGCCGACGCAACTGCTGATCTCGGGTTCGGACTTTGTGGTGCACCGCAAACCCCAGCAGCAATTTTTCGACCGCCTCGGCAGCCTGAAAAAAGAGCTGCACATTCTCCCCGGTTTCTTCCACGACACCCTCGGCGAACGCGACCGCGCCACTGCGGTGAGCAGCGCCCGGCGTTTCATCCTGCAGAACTTCGAACACCCGCTGGACCGCGTGTCACTGCTGGACGCCGACAAGCTGGGCGCCACCTGCGCCGAGTCCGAAGCCCTCGCCGCGCCACTACCGCGCAACTCCTTGCGCGACCTGTACTGGCGCATGACCCGCGCCAGCATGGGCCTGGGCAAGAACCTGTCGGACGGCGTGAAGCTGGGCTTCGACACCGGTTTCGACTCCGGCAGCACCCTGGACTATGTGTACCGCAACACGCCCACCGGCAAGGGCGGGCTGGGGCGGATGATCGACACCAACTACCTCAACTCCATCGGCTGGCGCGGCATTCGCCAGCGCAAGCTGAATGTGGAGGAACTCCTGCGCCTGGCGATGGCCAAGTTGCGTGGAGAAGATCGCGAAGTGCGTATCGTGGATATCGCCGCCGGTCATGGCCGCTACATCCTGGAAGCCTTGCAGGGTGTGTCGCCGCTGCCGGAATCGATCCTGCTGCGCGACTACAGCGACATCAACGTGCGCGACGGTGGCGCGCTGATTCGCGAGAAAGGCCTGGGGGATATTGCGCAGTTCGTCAAAGGTGACGCATTCGACCGTCTGGACCTGGCGGCACTGGACCCCAAGCCGACGCTGGCGGTGGTGTCCGGGTTGTATGAGCTGTTTGCCGATAACGGCATGGTCGGCGGTTCGCTGGCGGGCCTCGCTGAGGCCGTAGAGCCCGGCGGCTATCTGGTCTACACCGGCCAGCCATGGCACCCGCAACTGGAGCTGATCGCCCGTGCGCTGACCAGCCACCGCCAGGGCCAGGCTTGGGTGATGCGCCGCCGCAGCCAGGCGGAAATGGATCAACTGGTGGAAGCCGCCGGCTTTCGCAAGATCACCCAGCGAGTGGATGAGTGGGGCATTTTCACCGTGTCCCTGGCACAGAAGATCTGAGCATGCGCGAACCCGGCTTATTGAAACCTGCGTTCCTGTGGCTACTGCTGTTGGCGCCGCTGTTTTTTAGCACCTATGGCTTTGCCACCTGGGTCACCAGCCAGCGCAGCGACGTCGGCACGCTGGTGTTCGATTGGGAAACCCATATGCCGTTCTGGGCCTGGACCATCGTGCCCTATTGGTCCATCGACCTGCTCTACGGGTTTTCCCTGTTGCTGCCCAACACCCGGCATGAGTTGAAGCAACATGCGCTGCGTTTGCTGAGCGCCCAGGTGATCGCCGTGAGCTGCTTCCTGATCTGGCCGCTGCGCTTCACCTTCGAGCGGCCGGAGCTGGACGGCGTGTTTGGCTGGCTGTTTGCGGTGCTGGCGGGGTTCGACAAGCCGTTCAACCAGGCGCCGTCCCTGCATATCGCGTTGCTGGTGATCCTGTGGGTCATGTACCAACGCCATACCCAGGGAATCTGGCGTTGGCTGGTGCATGGCTGGTTCGCGTTGATCGGCATTTCGGTGCTGACCACTTATCAACATCACTTTATCGACTTACCCACAGGCGCCCTCGCCGGTTGGCTGTGTGTGTGGTTGTGGCCGGTGGAACATCCGAGCCCACTGTTGAATGCACGGCTCACGCGGGACCCCAAGCGCTGGCGGTTGGGTGTGCGCTATGGCGTTGGGGCCTTGCTGGTGGCGATTCTCGCGTTTGTACTGGGCGGTGGCTGGTTGTGGATACTTTGGCCTGCGGTTTCCCTCGCCTTGATCAAGGCCAATTACTTCGTGCTCGGCGCTGCGGGCTTCCAGAAACGCGCTGACGGACAACTGACGCCCGCCGCGCGTTGGCTTTATGCACCCTATCTGGCCGCCGCCTGGGTCAACTCGCGCCTGTGGACACGCAAGCATCCACAACCCGACCTGATTGTGGATAACGTCTGGCTTGGGCGTATTCCTACAACGAGCGAGCAAGAACCCTTCAAGGCCATCGTCGATCTCTGTGCCGAATTGCCGATTAATCCACAGGGCCGCGCTTACCAATTGATTCCCGTGCTGGACCTGATTGCCCCGAGCCCCACCGAATGCCTGCAAGCCGCGCAAGCCATCGAGCACTTGCGCGCAAGTGGCCCATTGCTGGTGTGCTGCGCTCTCGGCTACTCGCGCAGCGCCACCGCCGTCGCGGCCTGGCTACTGCACACCGGGCGCGCCGCGACGATAGAGGATGCGCTGACTATCATTCGTACAGCGCGGGCCGATGTGGTCCTGCACCCCGCACACCGTGAAGCTTTGGAGGGTTTACCCCATGCCCGCTGATATGGAACTGCAGGTTGTCGCCAGCTTGCTGCGTCGTGGTCGCTCGCTGGATCAGTTATCCACAGGCCTGACCCTGGTTGGCGTCGCGTTCGGCCTGGCTCAACTGCTGATGGCGAGTATTGCGCCGATCTGCCTGCTGCTGAGCCTGTGGATGATTATCCTCGGGCTGCTGCAAAAATACTGGGCGCTGCGCGTGGCCTTCGACGCCGACCTGTTCACCCTGCTGGCCCGCGACATCGACCGCACCCCGGACCTCGACCAGGCCTTGCAGACTCTTGGCCTGCAATCGGCCAAGCGCATTGGCCGGCCCTGGACCGAGCGCCGTCGTGGCGCGCTCAAACTGTTGCGCAAACAAGCCTGGCTGCTGGGCGCGCAAGCGCTGCTGACCCTGGGCGTGATCCTCGCCAGCCCTTGGCTGCCTTTCGCCGGATAAGGAATCCCCATGTTCGAACCCGTGGTCGCCACGTTGATTACCTCCATGGCCCGCACCGTCACCGGTGCCCGCAGCCTGTGGCTGGGGTGCGCGCCGGTGCCGGTGCAACGCATCTACTTCGCCAACCACAGCAGCCACGGCGACTTCGTGTTGCTGTGGGCCTCGCTGCCGCAGAACCTGCGCAAATTCACGCGCCCGGTCGCCGGCAGCGATTACTGGACTAAAAGCGCCTTGCGCCGCTACATCATCAACCGCGTGTTCAACGGCGTGCTGATCGACCGCGAACGCAAGGACCCTGTGGATAACCCTTTGCAACCCATGCTCAACGCTCTGGAAGGCGGTGATTCGCTGATCATCTTCCCCGAAGGCACACGCAACCTTGAAGACGGCCTGCTGCCGTTCAAAAGTGGCTTGTATCACCTGGCGAAAAGTTACCCACAGGCCGAATTGGTCCCGGTGTGGATCGCCAATCTCAACCGGGTCATGCCCAAGGGCCGCGTCCTGCCGCTGCCCCTGCTGTGCACCACCAGCTTCGGCGCGCCGCTGCAACTGGAAGAAGGCGAAGACAAAACTGCCTTTCTCACCCGCACCCGCGATGCCCTGCTCGCCCTTGCCCCGGAGCATGTCTGACATGGATAGCCAAACCCTGATGCTGTTCGGCGGCATCGGCGCCATCCTGGTGCTCGCCTCGCTGATCGGCCTGATCCTCAAGCTGCGCACCCGTGGCAGCCCAAATGCCGTCATCGACAACCTCAACGCCCGCATCAACGCCTGGTGGGTGATGGTGGTGGTGATCGGCATTGCCTTCTGGCTCGGCACTGGCGCGGTGATCCTGCTGTTCTACGCGGTATCGTTCTACGCCCTGCGCGAATTCCTCACCCTCACACCTACCCGCCGCAGCGACTACCCGGCGCTGGTTGCCGCGTTCTACCTGGCGCTGCCGCTGCAATACCTGCTGATCTACTCGGACTGGTACGGGCTGTTCTCGATTTTCATCCCGGTGTACGTGTTCCTGCTACTGCCGATCCTCGCCTCCCTGGGTGGCGACAGCACGCACTTCCTGGAACGCGCGTCGAAAGTGCAGTGGGGCTTGATGATCGCAGTGTTCTGCGTGTCCTTCGTGCCGGCATTGCTGACGTTGGACATCCCCGGCTACGAAGGCCGCAACCTGCTGCTGATTGCCTACCTGGTGATCGTGGTGCAACTGTCGGACGTATTGCAGTACGTGTGTGGGAAGTTGTTCGGCAAGCACAAGATCGCGCCGAACCTGTCACCGTCGAAAACCGTGGAAGGCTTTGTCGGCGGCATCCTGTTGTCGTCCCTGATCGGCGCGGCACTGTGGTGGACCACTCCGTTCAACCCGTGGCAGTCGTTCTTGATTGCGCTGCTGATCAACCTGCTCGGGTTTGCCGGCGGCATCGTGATGTCGGCGATCAAACGTGATCGGGGCGTGAAGGACTGGGGCCATATGATCGAAGGGCACGGTGGGATGCTGGATCGGTTGGATTCGGTGTGCTTCGCCGCGCCCATCTTCTTCCACCTCGTGCGCTACTGGTGGACCTGAACAAGCCCCCTGTAGGAGACGGCTTGCCGGCGATGGCGACCCTGAACGTTCATAAAATTCACGGGCCTCATCGCCGGCAAGCTGGCTCCTACAGCCATTAGCCTGGCAAATGCCCCAGCGGCAATGCGCCTGGGGTTTTCACGGTCTGGATCGCGAAGTTGCTGCGGATATCCCTCACGCCCGGCAGCTTCAGCAAACTACCAGTGACGAACCGCTCATAGCCGCGCAAATCCGGAACCACCACCTGCAACAGAAAGTCCGACTCCCCCGACACCAGGAACGCCGAGATCACTTCCGGCAGCGCCGTCACTGCCTCGCGAAAGGCGTTGGCCTCGGTATCGTTATGCCGCTCCACCTTCACGCCCACGAACACCATCATCCCCAGGCCCACTTCATCGCGATCCAGTGTGGCCTGGTAGCCGCGAATCACACCGGCTTCTTCCAGCAACCGCACGCGTCGCAGGCAGGGTGAAGCAGACAGCCCGATCTCGTCCGCCAACTGCACATTGCTCAGGCGGCCGTCGCGTTGCAGGGCTTCGAGAATCTTGCGGTCAAAAGCATCGAGTTTCAGATTTGGCATAAGTGGATGGCTTACAGAGCAATAAGTGGCAGATAGTGCCAAGAATAGACGCTTTTCTGACTGACTACGCAAGCACCTGTCCCGCCCTTCGGCCCTAGAATTGGCAGACACACAAGGGGGTGGAACATGGCGGAACTCTGGTTGTTTCTGGTGGCTCTTTCGGTGGCGTATCTGCTGCCAGGGCCGGACATGATCCTGCTGCTGCAGACCGGCGCGCGCCAAGGCAAAGCCTTGGCGCTGACCACCGCGATTGGCCTGGGACTGGCCCGCGCCTGCCATGTGGCCCTGGCAGGCATGGGCTTGGCGACCTTGTTCAAAGTGGCACCCTGGACCTTTGATGTGGTGCGGCTGGGTGGCGCGGCCTATCTGTTGTGGCTGGGCGTGCAGTGCCTGCGGGCAAATAGTCTGCCGACGCTCGATACGGCCAACGCCACCCTGAAAACCCACGCCTGGCGTGCCGCACTGCAACGCGGCTTGCTGACCAATCTGCTCAATCCCAAGGCGCTGCTGTTCTGCTCGGTGCTGCTGCCGCAATTCATCGACCCGCAAGCTGGCCCAGTGGCGGCGCAATTCGCGTTGCTGGGCGTGATCCTGGTCGCGGTCGGTTTCGCCTTCGACTGTTGCTACGCCCTGGCCGGCGCGTGCATCGGCCAGTGGCTGGCACGCAATCGCTCGGCGCAGCGTGTGCAGCAGTGGCTATTCGGCAGTCTTTTGATCGGTTTTGCGGTGCGCCTCACTTTTGTGCAACACGCCTAGCAGTGCGGCGTATCGGCGTCATCTTTTGTATCAAAGACGCGTGTAAGATACGCCGCACTTAGCCAGGGATGCTCACCATGTTCGATTCGTTCAAAGCGATCAGCCGCCGTATTGTCGGTGCGTTATTGACTGTGGTGGGGGCCATCTTTGGCCAATGGCATCCGCCGTTCTGGCTGCGCGCCACCGGCCGTGGACTGGCGAACCTGGGCAGCAAGGCGCGCGCTTATCCGCGTCAAACCGGTGCCGGCTTAGTGGGCCTGGTGTTGCTGGCCGCCGCTGGTTTCTACGGCTGGCACTGGTATTCCAACCTGCCACAGCCGCATACCGCGAGCTACTCGCTGCATAAACCCAACCTCACCGACTACACCCAGCAAACCCCGGTTGTGGATAACTTGCAGGTGCGTTTCGGTGAATCCGTGGCTCCGTTGTCGGCCATCGGCAAACCGGTCACCGAAGGCATCACCCTCAAACCTGCGGTGGCGGGCACCTGGCGCTGGGCGGATGACCGCAGCCTGTTGTTCGTGCCGGAAAAAGACTGGCCCATCGACGCCCATTACACCTTGGATATGGCGAAGAAAAACCTGTTGGCGGATGGCGTGTTGCTGGACCAATACAGCACGCAGTTTTCCACCCAACCGTTCCGCGCCACCCTGGCGCAAAACGAGCTGTATCAGGACCCGTCCAACCCGACACTGAAACAGTTGGTGGCGACCTTCCATTTTTCCCACCCGGTGGATGAAGACAACCTACGCAAGCGCGTCACGGTAACCCTCGGCAAAGGCCTGGCTTACCGCGACGCCCAGTTGCCCAACCGCCCGGAAATCACCTTCGACGAGAAAAAACTCAACGCCTACGTGCGCTCCGCCGCCCTGGCCACGCCACTGGAAAGCACGCCAGTCAGCGCCAAGCTCGACGAAGGCATCAAGGCCCGCGATGGTGGCAACGCCAGCACCGCGCCGCTGGTGTCGGAAGTCACCGTGCCCGGGCGCTATCGCCTGACCTTTACCGGCGCCGAAGTGAGTTTTGTCGACAACGAACGTGGTGAGCCGGAACCCGTGCTGATGTTCAGCAGCTCCAGCGCCGTGGCTGACGAAACCATCGCCGGCAAGGTCCAGGCCTGGCTGTTACCGGAAAAAGCCCAGGACGACACGCGCCCCTACAGCAGCAACGAGATCGACGACGCCCTGCTCGCCCGCAGCACCAAGCTCAACCTGACCCACGTGCCCAGCGTCGAGCCGCTGAACACCCTGCATGCCTTCAAATTCAAGGCCCCAGCCGGTCGGGCCGTGTATGTGCGCGTACCTGCCAACCTAGAAGCCATCGGCGGCTACCTGGCGAAGAATCCTACGCCGTCGCTGATCAGCATGCCGGCTTACCCACGCACCCTGCAGTTCCTGTCTGACGGCGCCTTGCTCAGCCTCAACGGCGAAAAACGCCTGGGCTTCATGGCCCGCGGTGTGCCTGGCGCCCATGTGGAAATCGCTCGCCTGCTGCCCAACCAATTGCAACACCTGGTGGACCAAAGCAGCGGCAGCTTTGCCCGGCCGAACTTCGGCAACGAATACTTCGATCGCATGGTCGAGCGTCAATCGCTGGATATCCCGCTGTCATCCAATGACCCGGCGAAAACCGTCTACGACAACGTGGATCTCAGCCACTACCTCACCGCCAACGGCGGGCGGCGCGGCATTTTCGTGCTCAAGCAGAGCCCGCAGGATGATCCGGCCCAGCGCACCTTCGAGTACGACCGCAGCAGCACCAGCGACCTGCGTTTTATCGTGGTGACGGACCTGGGCATCATCGCCAAGCGCTCCAGCGATGGCAGCCATGACGTGTATGTGCAGTCCATCGGCAATGGTTCGCCGGTGTCCGATGCACAAGTCGACATCATTGGGCGTAACGGTCTGCCGGTGAGCAGTGGCCGCACCGACGCCGAAGGTCACGCGCACTTCGCCAAGCTGGATGAGTTGCGCCGTGAGAAAACGCCGCTGATGTATGTCGTCACTCGCGGCAATGACCAGTCATTTTTGCCGATCGCCCGTCAGTCCCAGCAACTGGATCTGTCGCGCTTCGATGTAGGCGGTTTGGAAGAAGACGGTGCGATTGATCGCCTCAGCGCCTACCTGTTTACCGACCGCGGCCTGTACCGTCCGGGCGAAACCGCGCACTTGGGCATGATCGTGCGCAGCGGCAACTGGAAAGGCGCCCTGCTGGGCCTGCCGGTGGAACTGCAAATCACCGACCCCCGTGGCCTGGAAGTGATTCGCCAACCGTTGAAGCTGTCCGCCAGCGGTTTTGAAAGTTTTGATTTCCCCAGCAGCGAAGTCGCCCCCGCCGGGGAATACACCGCGACCTTGCAGTTGATCGGCCAGAAGCAGACCCGCACCGACCTGGGCAGCGTGAGCTTCAAGGTCCGTGACTTCGAACCGGACCGCATGAAGGTCAGCCTGAGCCTGCACGACACGCCGGTGCAGGGCTGGATCCCACCGGATCAGGTGGTCGCCAAGGTCACCGCGATGCATCTGTTTGGCGCCCCGGCGTCCGGCCGTCGTGTGACCGCCAAAATGTCCCTGAGCCCAACACTCGCTGCGTTTGATCGTTACCCGGATTACCGTTTCCGTCTCAACGACTCCCTGGAAGACGCCACCACTGAAGACCTGGCCGAAACCACCGTCGACGATAACGGCCAGGCCGTGCTCGACCTCAACCTGCAACGCTTCGCCAACAGCACCTATCGCCTGCAGGTGATGAGCCAGGTGTTCGAAGCCGAAGGCGGGCGCAATGTGGCGGCGCAAAGTGCCTTGCTGGTGTCGTCCGCACCCTACCTTGTGGGTGTGAAAAGTCAGGACTCGCTGTCGTACGTCGCCAAGGATGCGCCGCGCCAAGTGCAATGGCTGGCCGTCGCGCCGGACCTTTCGCCCCAGGCGGTGGACGGCCTGACTACAGAGGTGGTCGAGCACCGTTATGTGTCGGTGCTGGTGAAACAATCCAACGGCACCTACAAGTACGAGTCGCGCATCAAGAACATCAGCCAGCCGGCCTCACCGCTGCTGATGACCAAGGAGGGCGCCAAGCAGGCCTTGAACACCGGCACACCGGGCGATTTCACCGTGCAACTCAAGGACGCCAACGGCAATCTGCTCAACCAGATCGACTACAGCGTGGCCGGGCGTGGCAACACTTCGCGCTCCCTGGAACGCAATGCCGAGTTGCAACTGCGCCTGGATAAACGCAGCTACGCCACCGGTGATGAAATCGCCATCAGCATCCGCGCGCCGTATACCGGCGCCGGCTTGATCACCATCGAGCGGGACAAGGTCTACACCCAGCAATGGTTCAAGGCCGACAGCACCAACAGCGTGCAACATATCCGCGTGCCTGATGGGCTTGAAGGCAATGCCTACGTCAACGTGCAGTTTGTGCGCGATATGGGTTCGGCCGAGGTGTACATGAGCCCTCTGTCCTATGGCGTGGTGCCCTTCAGCATCAACCTGGATGCGCGGCGCATGGCGCTGGCGGTTGAAGGCCCGGCGAAGATCGAGCCGGGGCAGATGCTCGACATCAAGGTCAACGCCGACCGCCCAGGCCGCGCGGTGGTGTACGCGGTGGACGAAGGCATCCTGCAAGTGGCGCGCTACCAGACGCCGGACCCGCTGGGCTTTTTCTTCCAGAAACGTGCGCTGGAAGTCGGCACCAGTCAGATCCTTGACCTGATCCTGCCGGAGTTCAGCCGTCTGCTCAGTGGGGCAGCGCCCGGTGGCGATACGGAAGGCGCCCTGGCCAATCACCTCAACCCGTTCAAGCGTAAACACCAGCCGCCCGTGGCTTGGTGGTCTGGACTGGTCGACCTGCCAGCTGGCGAAACCGTGCTGCATTACCAGGTGCCGGACAGCTTCAACGGCAAGCTTCACCTGTTTGCAGTGGCGGTAGACAGCGACAGCGTGGGCGTCAGCGAAGCCAATACCGAAGTCCGCGGTCCGATCGTGATCACGCCAAACGTGCCGGCGTTTGTGGCGCCGGGGGATGTGTTCAACGTCAGCGCCGGGGTGTTCAGCAACCTCGACGCGGCGGCAGAGGTGAAGTTTGAACTGCAGACCAGCGATGGCCTGAAGGTACAGGGCGACAAGGGCAGCACCTTGTCCCTGCAACCGCGCAAGGAAGGCACCGCCGAGTTCAAGATCAAGGTCGGTGAAACCCTGGGGTCGGCGGACCTGCGTTTTGTCGCAGTGCTGCCGGACGGCAAACGTATCCAGGTGGCCGAAACCACTTCGATCCGCCCACTGAGCGAACATCGCGTCGCCCTGAGCCTGGGTCGCTTTGAGAGCGCCAGCAAAGAGCTCAAGCCGACCCGCGAGCTGTTCAGCCAATTGCGCGACGTACAGTTGGGTGTGGCGGCCTCGCCACTGGTATGGGCCAACGGCCTCAAGCATTACCTGGACGACTACGGCTACGCCTGCACCGAGCAACTGGTGTCCAAGGCTATGCCGGCGTTGATCTGGGGCGGCAACGCACCTGAAGCCGAACAGGTCTTCGGCAGTGCGGTGCGCATGCTGCGCCAGCGCCAGAACCAGGCCGGGGGCTTCGGCTTGTGGGCCGCCAACCCGGACGTAGCGCCGTACGCCAGCCTGTACGCCACCGACTTCTTGATCGAAGCCAAGGAGCGCGGCTTGCCGGTGCCGGAAGACCTGTTGGTGCGCTCGAATGCGTATCTGACCGACCTGGCCAATGGCCCCAGCGAAGGCCTGTCGGAATTGCGCAACCGCGCCTACGCCAGTTACCTGCTAAGCCGTCAGGGGATTCTGGTAAGCGGCGCCTTGAGCGATATCCGCGAGCGCTACGAGGGCTACTTCAAGGATAGCTGGCAGGACGACTTGGGCGCCGCTTACCTGGCGGCCAGCTACAAGCTGCTCAAGCAGGATCGCCAGGCTGACACACTGTTCCGCAAAATCCCCTGGCGTTCGCTTGTGGATAAGTGGGACAGCGACGGTTTGTACTACGACCCGATGGTGCACGACGCCGAACACCTGCACCTGCTGGCCCGACATTTCCCAGAACTGATGGACGCTGTGCCTACAGCGCTGCTGGATAAACTCGGTAAGCGCCTCAACGAGCAGCGCTACAACTCGCTGTCGGCGGCCCTGTTGCTGCGCGCCCTGGACAACTATGGCCAGCGTGCGCAAAGCGACATGACCCTTAAGGCCACCGCCTGGCTGGGGGACAAGCAGCAGCAATTGCTGGAGATGGCCGGCCAGCCACCCCGCGCCGCCGTGCCGGGCGCTACGCAGAAGCTGGTGATGGAAAAATCCGACGGCCCGGCAGCGTTCTTCATGCTCAGCGAAGCCGGTTTCGACAAGGGCGCCAAGCTCAAGCCGATCAACAATGGCCTGGAAATCATCCACGAATACCTCGACCTCAAGGGCGAGCCGGTGAGCAAGGTCGCGGTAGGCGATGAGTTCCTGGTGCGCCTGCGTCTGCGCGCGACCGACCGTGACCAGGTGCAGCAAGTGGCCGTGGTCGACCTGCTGCCGGGTGGCGTCGAGCCTGTGTATAACTTGCCGCCGGAGCCAGAAGCCGCGAGCAGCGAGGAAGGCGAAGAGTCCGAGTACGTGGAAGAGGACAGCCAGGAAGAAGAAAGCTGGCAAGCCCCCATCGGCGAAACCGAGCTGAGCAACTGGCAGCCGGAGTACGTCGATGTGCGCGATGATCGAGTGGTGCTGTACGGTACCGCGCTGCGCGATGTAGGCACTTTCGTCTACCGCGTGCGCGCTACCAACGCGGGCACCTTCAATACGCCACCGGCCTACGCCGAGGGCATGTACGAAACCACCCTGCAAGGGCGCGGCAAAGTAGGCCAGCTTGAAATTACCAAGCCTTAAGCGCCTGACACTGCCGCTGTTCGCAGCGGCGGTGGTCCTGGTGGGGCTGCGGGTGTGGCCCCATGCTCCGCTGGAAAAGGCCGTGACCTCATCGCGGGTGGTGTTGGCCGATGACGGCGCGCTGCTGCGCATGACCTTGGCGGATGACGGGCAATACCGTCTTTGGCTACCGTTGGAGCGGATTTCTCCTTCATTGGTCGAAGCCTTGCTGCTCAAGGAAGACCGCAATTTCTACTGGCACCCGGGGATCAATCCCCCGGCGTTGCTTCGCGCGGCCATGGCCACCTACAGCGGTGGCCAGCGCCAGGGCGGCTCGACCTTGAGCATGCAATTGGCACGGCGCCTGTGGGACTTGAACACCCGCCAGGTGCCGGGCAAGTTGCAACAGATGGCCTTGGCACTGTGGCTGGAGGCGCGCTACAGCAAGCACGACATCCTTGAGGCCTATCTGAACCTGGCGCCCATGGGGGGCAATATCGAAGGTGCCGAAGCGGCCAGCCGTATCTACTTCGGCAAGTCGGCGGCGCAGCTGTCATTGTCCGAAGCCCTGGCGCTGGCGGTGATCCCGCAACAGCCAGGGCGGCGGGCGCGCTTCGGGCCGTCGCTGCAAAACGCCCGGCTGCGCTTGATGAACGACTGGCGCGAGACTTATCCACAGGACCCGCGTAACGACAGTTTGCTGGAGTTGCCCCTCGAAGCACGCGACCGCCAGCACATTCCGTTCCTGGCGCCGCATTTGAGTGAGCAACTGCTGGCATCCCAGCCCGGCACTGAGCTGAACAGCACCCTCAACCTGCCGCTGCAACAATTGCTCGAACGCCTGATTACCGGCTTTATCGCCGAACGGCGCAGTACAGGTGTGGAAAACGCCACGGCGATCTTGATCGACAGTCGCGACCAGAGCGTCAAGGCATTGGTCGGGTCGGCGGATTACTTATCCACAAGCCTTCACGGCCAGGTCAATGGCGTGCTGTCGCGGCGCTCGCCAGGGTCGACACTCAAGCCGTTCCTGTACGGGCTGGCGCTGGACCAAGGGGTGATCCACCCCATGAGCATCCTCAAGGACCTGCCGAGTAACTTCGGCTACTTCCAACCGGAAAATTTCGACGGCAGTTTTGTCGGGCCACTGACAGCGCGGGATGCGCTGATCCGTAGTCGCAACATCCCGGCGGTGTGGCTCGCCAGCCAGGTCAAGTCACCCTCTTTGTATGGACTGTTGCAACGCGCCGGGATCAAAGGCCTGCGAGACGAAAGCCATTACGGCCTGGCCCTGGCCCTCGGTGGGGGTGAAATGACCCCGGAAGAGCTGGCGCGGCTGTATGTGATGCTGGCCGGTGATGGGCATCTGCGGCCGTTGCGCTATTTGCAGGAACAGCCCCGGACCACCGGCGCCCAACTGCTGACGCCCCAGGCAGCGTTCATGGTGCGCGACATGCTGCGTCGTAACCCACGCCCGGATGGCCTGCCTGGACGTCACTGGCGCACCGCCTGGAAAACCGGCACCTCCTGGGGTTTTCACGATGCGTGGAGTGCAGGACTGGTCGGCCCCTACGTGCTGGTGGTGTGGGTGGGCAACTTCGATGGTCGTCCAAACCCAGCCTTCATCGGGGCCAAGACCGCCGCGCCGTTGTTCTTCCGCATCGCCGACGCCCTGCCTTTGGCCTTGCCCAACGTGGTGATCAAAGCCGACAAACCGCCCGCCGGATTAGTGCGCATTGATGTCTGCGCCGCGTCCGGCGAGTTGCCCAACCGCTGGTGCCCGCAAACCCGCAAGACCTGGTACATCCCAGGCGTATCGCCGATTCGCGTGTCGAACCTGCACCGCCCGGTGCTGATCGACACCCGCACCGGCAAGGCCGCCTGCCCGCCGTTTGACGCGCAATACACCCGCGAAGAAGTCTTCGAATTCTGGCCGAGCGACGTGCAACGCCTGTACCGCGCCGCCGGCCTGCCGCGACGTACCCCGCCAACCGTGATGAAAAACTGCCAGCCCAACCGCCTCAGCGACCAGAGCGAAGCCCCGCAGATCCGCTCGCCACTGACCCAGGTGAGCTATCAACTGCGCCTTTCCCAGCCCCAGGAAAGCATCCCGCTGAATGCCAACGCCGCCAGCGATGCAACGACGCTGTACTGGTTTGCCGATCAAACCCTGATCGGCCAGGGGCCACCGCAAACCACGTTGAATTGGCGGCCGGGCAAGTCGGGGGAGTATCGGTTGCGGGTCAGTGATGATCAGGGGCGCAGTGCGAGCCGGGGGTTGCGGGTGGAGTTTGTGCCTTAGGAGTGGTTGTCGCACTCAGCAAGCTCAACGTAGCTTGACTCCCCGCCTCCCGTCGCCCCCGACAACCAACCCCAGACAAAACTCAGCGTGGTAACCCCGGCAACATCCAAACCGACCGTGCCACGCGACCAACCGGACAGCAGCTCACCGTCCAAGGTCAGGCACTGAAACAGCAATTCGATAGTGTCCGGGCCTGTCACTCGTCCCACTTGCGTGCCCAGGCGAATGCGCCCGCCTTGGTAAGTGCTGGAGATGGCATCACCCTCGACAAGGTAATGAAACACCGTGCCCGAGCCGGAAAGCCCCTGGGCATTGTTGGCGACGGTGAAGCGACGGTTGTTCAAGCGTTGGTGAAGCTGGGAGGGGGTTTGCATTGAGGGCGCGTCCTTTCGCGGGAGCCTGGAGACCCGGGCGGGCCTCCAGGGTGTGGCGGATTACTCCACGGTCACCGACTTCGCCAGGTTACGCGGCTGGTCGACGTCAGTACCCTTGAGCACGGCGACGTAGTACGAGAGCAACTGCAGCGGGATGGTGTAGAGGATCGGCGACAGGGTGTCGTTGATGTGCGGCATGTTGATGACGTGGGTGCCTTCACCGTTGGTCATGCCGGCTTTTTCGTCGGCGAACACCACCAGTTGGCCGCCACGGGCGCGGACTTCCTGCAGGTTGGACTTGAGCTTCTCCAGCAGTTCGTTGTTCGGCGCCACGGTAACCACCGGCATGTCGTCATCCACCAGGGCCAATGGGCCATGCTTGAGTTCACCGGCCGGGTAGGCTTCGGCGTGGATGTATGAGATTTCCTTGAGCTTGAGCGAACCCTCCATCGCCACCGGGTATTGCGCTCCACGGCCGAGGAACAGGGTGTGGTTCTTGTCGGCGAACAGCTCGGCGACTTTTTCCACGGTGCTGTCCATGGCCAGGGCTTCGCCCAGACGGGTCGGCAGGCGGCGCAATTCTTCGACCAGCGTGGCTTCAACGCCTTCGGCCAGGGTGCCGCGCACTTGACCCAGGGACAGGGTCAGCAGCAACAGACCCACCAGCTGGGTGGTGAAGGCTTTGGTGGACGCCACGCCAATTTCACGACCGGCCTGGGTCAGCAGGGTCAGGTCGGACTCACGCACCAGGGAGCTGATGCTGACGTTGCAGATCGCCAGGCTGGCCAGGAAGCCCAGCTCCTTGGCATTGCGCAGGGCGGCCAGGGTGTCGGCGGTTTCGCCGGACTGGGAGATGGTCACGAACAGGGTGTCGGGCTGCACCACCACCTTGCGGTAGCGGAATTCGCTGGCGACTTCGACCTGGCACGGGATGCCGGCCAGTTCTTCCAGCCAGTAACGCGCAACCATGCCAGCGTGGTAGCTGGTGCCACAGGCAACGATCTGCACGTTGCGTACTCGGGCGAACAGCTCGGCGGCTTGTGGGCCGAAGGCATTGACCAGCACTTGGTTCTGGCTCAGGCGACCTTCCAGGGTGCGTTGCACCACCGCTGGCTGCTCGTGGATTTCCTTGAGCATGAAGTGGCGGTATTCACCTTTGTCGGCCGCTTCGGCGCCGTCGCGGTATTGCACGGCTTCGCGCTCGACGGATTGACCGTTAACGTCCCAGATCGCCACGCTTTCACGACGGATGTCAGCAATATCGCCTTCTTCCAGGTACATGAAGCGGTCGGTGACCTGGCGCAGGGCCAGTTGGTCTGAGGCGAGGAAGTTTTCGCCCAGGCCCAGGCCGATCACCAGCGGGCTGCCACTGCGAGCAGCGACTACGCGGTCCGGTTGGCTGGCACTGACCACGGCTAGGCCGTAGGCGCCGTGAAGCTCTTTGACAGTGGCCTTGAGGGCAACGGTCAGGTCGCCCAGGTCCTTGAGTTTATGGTTGAGCAGGTGGGCGATGACTTCAGTGTCGGTGTCCGAAGTGAACACGTAGCCCAGACCCTTGAGTTGTTCACGCAGCACTTCGTGGTTTTCGATAATGCCGTTGTGCACCACGGCCAGGTCGCCCGAAAAGTGCGGGTGGGCGTTGCGTTCGCAGGGCGCACCGTGAGTCGCCCAACGGGTGTGGGCAATACCCAGGCGGCCAACCAGCGGCTCGCCGGCCAGGGCCTGCTCCAACTCGCTGACCTTGCCCGGACGGCGCATGCGCTCCAGCTTGCCGGCGTTGGTGAAGACCGCCACACCAGCGCTGTCATAGCCGCGGTATTCCAGGCGCTTGAGGCCTTCGAGCAGGATCGGGGTGATGTTGCGTTCAGCGACTGCGCCTACGATGCCACACATGATGTTTCTCCTAGATGATTGCCGCGCATATCAGCGTAATGCCGCGGGCTTGGATCTGGTCGCGGGCCTCAAGCGGCAGGCGATCATCGGTGATAAGGGTATGGACGCTGCTCCAGGGCAGTTCCAGGTTGGGAATCTTGCGGCCGATCTTGTCGGATTCGACCATCACCACCACTTCACGGGCGACCTCGGCCATGACGCGGCTCAGGCCCAGCAATTCGTTGAAGGTGGTGGTGCCGCGTTCCAAGTCGATGCCGTCGGCACCGATGAACAGTTGATCGAAGTCGTAAGAACGCAGCACCTGCTCGGCAACCTGGCCCTGGAACGAGTCCGAATGCGGATCCCAGGTGCCGCCGGTCATCAACAGCACCGGCTCGTGTTCCAGTTCGCTCAAGGCGCGGGCCACGTGCAGGGAGTTGGTCATCACCACCAGGCCTGGCTGGTGGCCCAGTTCGGGGATCATGGCGGCGGTGGTGCTGCCACTGTCGATGATGATGCGAGCGTGTTCACGCAGGCGCATCACGGCGGCACGGGCGATGGCGCGCTTGTACACCGAGATGGGCTGGGCAGCGTCGCCCACCAACTCCTGGGGCATGGTGATGGCGCCCCCGTAGCGACGCAGCAGCAGGCCGTTGCTTTCGAGTGCGGCCAGGTCCTTACGGATCGTAACTTCCGACGTCTCGAAACGCTTGGCCAATTCGTCCACGCTGACTTCGCCCTGTTCATTGAGCAAGGTCAGGATGTTGTGGCGTCGTTGGGGTGTATTTCGTTTCGACATTTTGACTTTAAGTTTCGTTTCGAAAGATAACGAAGGCAATCAAAACCTATTGCCGAAAGATCGTCAAGCGGGAGACACAAAAAAACCTGTAGGAGCCGGCTTGCCGGCGATAGCGTCGCTTTGTTCGGCGGTGAACATTCGGGCGCTATCGCCGGCAAGCCGGCTCCTACAGGTTGTGCGGGTTGTGGATAACTCAAGTCTTTTTGATTTTGACCGGGCGCTTCCAGCCGTCGATGTTGCGTTGGCGGGCGCGGGCTACCGCCAGTTGAGACTTATCCACATCCTGGTTGATGGTTGAGCCCGCTGCGGTGTTCGAGCCATCTCCGATAGAAACGGGGGCGATCAGCGAGTTGTTGGAGCCGATAAATACGTCTTCACCAATGGTAGTCTGGTACTTGTTCGCGCCGTCGTAATTACAGGTAATGGCACCAGCGCCAATGTTGCTGCGAGCCCCAATCACCGCATCACCGAGGTAGGCCAAGTGGCCGGCCTTCGCATCGTCACCCATTTTGGCGTTTTTCAGCTCTACGAAATTGCCCACGTGCGCCCTGGCGCCCATGACGGTTCCGGGGCGCAGTCGCGCAAACGGACCCGCATCGCTGCCCTCCCCCATCACCGCACCGTCCAAGTGACTGTTGGCCTTGACCACCACGCCTTTGCGCAGGGTGCTGTCCTTGATCACGCAGTTAGGGCCAATCACCACGTCGTCCTCGATGATCACGCGGCCTTCGAGGATCACGTTGATGTCGATCAGCACATCGCGGCCGACGGTCACTTCACCGCGTACATCGAAGCGTGCCGGGTCACGCAAGGTCACGCCTTGGGCCATCAGGCGACGGCCTTCGCGCAATTGGTAGTGACGTTCCAGTTCGGCGAGTTGCTTGCGGTCGTTGGCGCCCTGCACTTCCATCGGGTCGTGGGGCTGCTCGGTGGCGACCAGCAGGCCATCGCTTACTGCCATCTCGATGACGTCGGTGAGGTAGTACTCGCCCTGGGCGTTGTTATTGGACAGGCGGCTCATCCAGTCGCCGAGCTTATCGGCGGGGACCGCCAGGATCCCGGTGTTGCCCTCGGTAATGGCGCGCTGGGCTTCGCTGGCATCTTTGTGCTCGACAATAGCGGCAACCTTGCCATCGGCGTTACGCACGATGCGCCCGTAACCGGTGGGATCATCCAGTTCAACCGTCAGCAGGCCCATCTGGCCAGGCACGACGTGCTTGAGCAGGCGTTGCAGGGTTTGGACTTCGATCAGCGGTACGTCGCCGTAGAGGATCAGCACAGTGTCGGCGGTGATGAACGGCACGGCTTGGGCGGTGGCATGGCCGGTGCCCAGTTGTTTGTCTTGCAATACGAAATTCAGATCGTCCGCGGCGAGGCGCTCACGTACCACATCGGCGCCATGGCCGATCACTACATGAATGCGTTGCGGATCGAGTTGCCGGGCGCTGTGGATAACATGGCCCAGCATGGAATTGCCGGCAACCGGGTGCAGCACCTTGGGCAGGGCCGAACGCATGCGGGTGCCCTGGCCTGCGGCGAGAATGACGATTTCAAGAGACATGAGTGGCTACCAATCCTGGGCGGTCCGGCTTCAGACCAAAGAAGTGTTTTGCTGAAAAAGAAAAAGGGTAGCCGAGGCTACCCTTTTTAATCAATCGCGCATGAAGCATGACGGCGTGGCCGGTTACTTCTTGCGGATCTGCTGGAGCGTGCGCAGCTGAGCTGCAGCCTCGGCCAGACGTACAGCAGCAGCGCTGTAGTCGAAGTCCGCACCCTTTTCGTTCAGGGCCTTCTCAGCAGCCTTGACGGCTTCCTGAGCGGAGGCTTCATCCAGGTCGCCAGCACGTTGCACGGTGTCGGCAAGAACCTTGACCATGTTCGGCTGAACCTCGAGGAAACCACCAGAGATGTAAAACACCTCTTTTTCCCCGCCTTGCTTGGTCAGAGTGATCGGACCTGGCTTCAAGCTGGTGATCAACGGCGCGTGACCCATGGCAATACCAAGGTCACCGAGTTCGCCGTGTGCAATCACCATCTCTACCAGACCGGAGAAGATTTCCCCTTCCGCGCTGACGATATCGCAATGGACTGTCATAGCCATCTGATTGCCTCAACCTGATGAGCGCCCGTTTCCGGGCGCCTGGATTACAGTTTCTTGGCTTTCTCGATCGCTTCTTCGATGCCGCCGACCATGTAGAACGCTTGTTCTGGCAGGTGGTCGTAGTCACCGTTGAGGATGCCTTTGAAGCCAGCAATGGTGTCTTTCAGGGAAACGTATTTACCCGATGCACCGGTGAAGACTTCAGCCACGAAGAACGGCTGCGACAAGAAACGCTGGATCTTACGAGCACGGTTTACCAACTGCTTGTCGGCTTCCGACAGCTCGTCCATACCCAGGATCGCAATGATGTCCTTCAGTTCTTTGTAACGCTGCAGCACGTACTGAACGCCGCGAGCGGTGTCGTAGTGCTCCTGGCCGATCACGTTCGGGTCCAGCTGGCGCGAAGTCGAGTCGAGTGGATCGACCGCTGGGTAGATACCCAGGGAAGCGATGTCACGGGACAGAACGACGGTGGCGTCCAAGTGGGCGAAGGTGGTCGCTGGCGACGGGTCGGTCAAGTCATCCGCAGGTACGTATACCGCTTGGATCGAAGTGATCGAACCTTCCTTGGTCGAAGTGATACGTTCTTGCAGAACGCCCATCTCTTCAGCCAGGGTCGGCTGGTAACCTACTGCGGAAGGCATACGGCCCAGCAGTGCGGATACTTCAGTACCGGCCAGGGTGTAACGGTAGATGTTGTCGACGAACAGCAGAACGTCGTTACCTTCGTCACGGAACTTCTCGGCCATGGTCAGGCCGGTCAGTGCTACGCGCAGACGGTTACCCGGCGGCTCGTTCATCTGACCGTAAACCAGTGCCACTTTGTCCAGAACGTTGGAGTCCTTCATCTCGTGGTAGAAGTCGTTACCCTCACGGGTACGCTCACCCACACCGGCGAACACGGAATAACCGCTGTGCTCGATGGCGATGTTACGGATCAGTTCCATCATGTTTACGGTCTTGCCTACACCGGCACCACCGAACAGACCGACTTTACCGCCTTTGGCGAACGGGCAAACCAGGTCGATAACCTTGATGCCGGTTTCCAGCAGGTCGTTGCCGCCAGCTTGTTCCGCGAACGAAGGTGCTGGACGGTGAATGCCCCAACGCTCTTCGGTGTCGATCGGACCAGCTTCGTCAATCGGGTTGCCCAGTACGTCCATGATCCGGCCCAGGGTCGCTTTACCGACCGGTACGGAGATGGCTGCGCCAGAGTCGACAACGTCCAGACCGCGCTTCAAGCCTTCGGTGGAACCCATCGCAATGGTACGAACTACGCCGTCGCCCAGCTGCTGCTGAACTTCCAGGGTAGTGTCCGCGCCTTGTACTTTCAGCGCGTTGTAGATGCTCGGTACGCTGTCGCGTGGAAATTCCACGTCGATAACGGCGCCGATGATTTGAACGATACGTCCGCTACTCATAGCTGGATCCTCTGAATATTTGAACCGTTAAACCGCGGCAGCGCCGCCGACGATTTCCGAGATCTCTTGGGTGATCGCAGCCTGACGCGCCTTGTTGTAGATCAGCTGCAAATCGCTGATCAGATCACCGGCGTTATCGGTAGCGTTTTTCATCGCGATCATCCGCGCCGCTTGTTCAGCTGCGTTGTTCTCGACCACCGCCTGGTACACCTGCGACTCCACGTAGCGCACCATCAAGCCGTCAAGCAGCTCTTTGGCGTCTGGTTCGTAGAGGTAGTCCCAGTGGTGCTTGAGTTCCTGATCCGGAGTCGCCACCAGTGGAATCAATTGCTCCACGGTTGGCTGCTGGGTCATGGTGTTGATGAACTTGTTGGATACCACGGAGAGGCGGTCAATCCGGCCTTCCAGGTATGCATCCAGCATCACCTTCACACTGCCGATCAAATCGTTGATCGACGGCTCTTCACCCAGGTGGCTGATAGCTGCTACGACGTTGCCGCCGAAGTTGCGGAAAAAGGCCGCACCCTTGCTACCAACTACACACAGATCAATCTCGACGCCGTTTTCGCGGTTTACCGCCATGTCCTTGACCAGGGCCTTGAACAGGTTGGTATTCAAACCACCGCACAAACCACGGTCACTGCTCACAACCACATAACCCACACGCTTAACTTCGCGCTCGATCATGAATGGGTGGCGGTATTCCGGGTTGGCGTTGGCCAGATGCCCAATTACCTGGCGGATACGCTCCGCATAAGGACGGCTAGCAGCCATGCGCATTTGTGCCTTGCGCATTTTGCTGACCGCCACTTTTTCCATGGCGCTGGTAATCTTTTGCGTGCTTTTGATGCTCGCAATCTTACTGCGAATCTCTTTTGCGCCTGCCATGTAACACCTATCAGGTTAGCAAGCGGGAGCCTTGCGGCTCCCGCTGCGGCTTACCAGGTTTGGGTGGCCTTGAACTTCTCGATACCGGCTTTGAGGCCAGCGTCGATTTCGTCATTGAAGTCACCCTTCACGTTGATCTTGGCCAACAAGTCGGCGTGATCGCGGTTGAAGTAAGCAATCAGCGCTTGTTCAAAGCTGCCGACCTTGGCGATTTCGACGTCAGTCAGGAACCCACGCTCAGCGGCATACAGCGACAACGCCATGTCAGCGATCGACATTGGGGCGTATTGCTTCTGCTTCATCAGCTCGGTAACGCGCTGACCATGCTCAAGTTGCTTACGGGTCGCTTCGTCCAGGTCAGAAGCGAACTGGGCGAATGCCGCCAGTTCACGGTACTGAGCCAGAGCGGTACGGATACCACCGGAGAGCTTCTTGATGATCTTGGTCTGAGCGGCACCACCCACACGGGATACCGAAACACCGGCGTTCACTGCAGGGCGGATGCCCGAGTTGAACATGGCCGATTCCAGGAAGATCTGACCGTCAGTGATGGAAATCACGTTGGTCGGAACGAACGCGGAAACGTCGCCAGCCTGGGTTTCGATGATCGGCAGTGCGGTCAGGGAACCGGTTTTGCCGGTCACTGCGCCGTTGGTGAACTTCTCTACGTACTCTTCCGAAACGCGGGATGCGCGCTCCAGCAGACGGGAGTGGAGATAGAACACGTCGCCTGGGTAAGCTTCACGGCCTGGTGGACGGCGCAGCAGCAGGGAAATCTGGCGGTAAGCCACTGCTTGCTTGGACAGATCGTCATAAACGATCAGCGCGTCTTCACCGCGGTCGCGGAAGAATTCACCCATGGTGCAACCGGCATACGGTGCCAGGTATTGCAGTGCAGGCGATTCCGAAGCACTGGCAGCCACGATGATCGTGTTTTTCAGTGCGCCGTTCTCTTCCAGCTTGCGAACCACGTTGGCGATGGTCGATTGCTTCTGACCGATGGCTACGTAGACGCAGAAAATGCCGCTGTCTTTCTGGTTGATGATCGCGTCGATCGCCAGAGCGGTTTTACCGATCTGACGGTCACCGATGATCAGCTCACGCTGGCCACGGCCGACAGGGATCATGGCATCGACAGCCTTGTAGCCAGTCTGTACAGGCTGGTCTACCGACTTACGCCAGATCACGCCTGGAGCAACTTTCTCGACCGCGTCGGTCTCGGTGTTGCCCAGTGGACCTTTGCCGTCAACAGGGTTACCCAGTGCGTCGACTACGCGACCCAGCAGTTCCTTACCAACCGGAACCTCCAGGATGCGGCCAGTGCACTTGGCGCTCATGCCTTCAGCCAGAGACTGGTAAGCGCCCAGGATAACGGCACCTACGGAGTCCTGCTCCAGGTTGAGGGCCATACCGAAGACGCCGCCCGGAAACTCGATCATCTCGCCGGACATTACGTCGGCCAGACCGTGAATCCGCACGATACCGTCAGATACGCTGACGACAGTGCCTTCGTTACGGGCTTGGGAGGTCACATCGAGCTTGTCGATGCGGCCCTTGATAATTTCACTTATTTCGGAAGGATTGAGTTGCTGCATTGCTCTGCTGCCCCTTCAAACTCAAGATTTCAATGCTTCGGCAAGATTCGCGAGTTTGCCGCGAATCGAGCCATCGATAACCAGGTCGCCGGCGCGAATGACAATGCCCCCAATGAGGGACTTGTCTTCCGCAACTTGCAGGCGCACTTCCCGGTCGAGTCGTGCACTGAGAACCTTGGCGAGTTTGTCTTGCTGTTCTTGGTTCAATGCAAAAGCACTGGTCACTTCAACGTCTACCGACTTCTCTTGCTCGGCCTTGTACAGGTCGAACAGAGCGGCAATCTCCGGCAGAAGCAGGAGACGGTCGTTTTCGGCAACGACGTGGATGAAGTTCTGCACTTTCACATCAAACTTGTCGCCGCACACTTCAATAAAAGTGGCGGCCTTGTCTGCGCTCGTCAGTCGCGGGGCCTTGAGCACGCTCTGCATTGTGTCGTCTTGCGACACTGCTGCAGCCAGGCCGAGCATGGCTGACCAAGAGGCCAGCTGCTGGTGGGCCTGGGCGTGCTCGAAGGCTGCCTTAGCGTAAGGTCGGGCCAACGTGGTCAATTCTGCCATGATCGCCCTCGCTTAAATTTCAGCAGCCAGTTTGTTTACCAGCTCCGCGTGCGCGTTTTGATCGATTGTGGCACCCAGGATCTTCTCAGCACCGCCGACGGCCAGAGCACCCAGTTGGGCACGCAGCGCATCTTTGACACCGTTCAGTTCCTGCTCGATCTCGGCCTGAGCCTGAACCTTCACACGGTCAGCGTCGATACGGGCTTTTTCAACAGCCTCTTCAACGATCTGGTTACCGCGTTTCTTGGCTTGCTCAATGATTTCGGCTGCTTGAGCTTTCGCTTCGCGCAGTTGTTGACCCGCTTTATCTTGGGCCAACTCCAGGTCGCGAGCTGCTCGTGCTGCAGCGTCCAGCCCATCCGCGATCTTCTTCTGACGTTCGTGCAGAGCTGCGATGACCGGAGGCCATACGAACTTCATGCAGAAAACGACAAAAATCAAGAACGCTAAGGACTGACCAATAATGGTTGCATTAATGTTCACGCCAATACCTCGCTCATTCGTTGCACAACACACCAATCACTCGAAAAGACGAGTGATTAACCGGCGAGTTGACCAACGAAAGGGTTCGCGAAGGTGAAGAACAGAGCGATACCAACACCGATCATGGTCACGGCGTCGAGCAGGCCGGCGACGATGAACATTTTAACTTGCAGCATTGGAACCATTTCTGGCTGACGCGCTGCGCCTTCCAGGAACTTGCCGCCCAGCAGGCCGAAACCAATGGCAGTACCCAGGGCGCCCAGGCCGATCAACAGTGCAACAGCGATAGCGGTTAGACCAACTACAGTTTCCATCTTTCCTCCCGACTTTTACGTCGTATGGTTTAGGTTTTTTAGATTTTAAAGCGGTAAAACAAATCGTTTCATAGCCCGGTAGGGCCTACCTTCCCGTTTGACCGGGAAGGACATCAGACTAGTCGAGACCGGTCTTAATGGTTCTCTTCGTGCGCCATCGACAGGTAGACGATGGTCAGCATCATGAAGATGAAGGCCTGCAGGGTGATGATCAGGATGTGGAACACAGCCCACGCCCACTGCAGAACAATGCCCAGGCCGCTAAGCCAGAGCAGGCCGCTGCCGAACATCACAGCGATCAGAATGAATACCAGCTCGCCGGCATACATGTTGCCGAACAGTCGCAGAGCCAGGGAAATCGGCTTGGCGATCAGGGTCACGAATTCCAGCAGGAAGTTCACCGGGATCAGCAGGGCTTGAACGAAGATGTTCTTGCTGCCGAACGGGTGCAGGGTCAGTTCGCCGATGAAGCCGCCGATGCCCTTGATCTTGATGCTGTAGAAAATGATCAACGCGAAGACCGACAGGGCCATGCCCAGGGTAGCGTTCGGGTCAGTGGTCGATACGGCACGGAATGGAATGTGCGGGTCGCCGCTGATCGCCATGGCCAGCTGAGGAATCCAGTCAACCGGGATCAGGTCGACGGCGTTCATCAGGAACACCCAGACGAAGATGGTCAGTGCCAGCGGTGCGATCACCGGGCTACGGCCATGGAAGCTGTCTTTCACGCTGCCATCGACGAATTCGACCAGTACTTCAACGAAGTTCTGCAAAGCACCTGGCTGACCGGAAGTCGCCTTCTTTGCCGCCATGCGGAAAATGAAGACGAAGATCAGACCCAATGCGACCGACCAGCCCAGAGTATCCAGGTGGAAAGCCCAGAAGCCCATTTCTTTGGCCTCTGCTGCGGAGTGGGCAAAGCCCCAGCCGCCATTAGGAAGCTGACCGAAGGTCAGGTTCTGCAAGTGGTGCTGGATATAGCCCGAAGCGGTTGTTTCTGCCATGGTTGCCTCAAACGCCCTAAGGTTTCGAAAGTCTTGTTTTCATTAGCAGGGGAGCGAACCAGCTGACCAGTTGGGTCAACACGAAGACGCCGAATACAGCCAGCGGCGCCAATGGCTTCACACCTGCAAAGGTCAGTGCAAACAGCACTGCCGTCAAAATCAGTTTCCCTGCCTCGCCGGCATAAAATGACCGGACGATAGCCTGGGCTGCTCGGGCGCCGGAAAACCGAAAGGCCCTGTGAGCAAAATACATATTGGGCAGCAAGGCTATCAGGCCTCCGCAGAGTCCTGAATATCCGGCAACGACTCCATGCCAATACCAAAGCGCCAACGCGGCGATCAGCAAAATGACAAATTGAGCCAATAAAACCGGAAAAACGGCCAAGCGATGGAACGGCAACGTGTTTGGCGTGCGGGTTTCCATCACTCTTGCTCCTCAATGGTCGGCTGCCGGAAATCAATAACTTGGCATAATTTGTGCCGACAAAATGCGCGCAGAGTATAGGGGCGGTTCTGCCCCTATTCAACTGTCGGGTAGTGATTTCCGATCACACGCTACATAAGCAAATGTTTCAGCGGATGTGGGCAAGGACGCCCTGGAGCTCATCAAGCGAGTTATAACCGATGACCAATTGCCCTTTGCCTTTCTTGCCGTGGCGAATTTGCACCGCAGAGCCCAGGCGCTCGGCCAGGCGCTGCTCGAGACGGGCGATATCCGGATCAGGTTTAGCCGTTTCGACCGGTGCAGGTTTGCCGCTGAGCCACTGGCGAACCAACGCCTCGGTCTGGCGAACGGTGAGCCCCCGTGCGACAACGTGTCGCGCCCCTTCAACCTGTTGATTTTCCGGCAAACCGAGCAAAGCACGGGCGTGACCCATTTCCAGGTCGCCGTGGGACAACATGGTCTTGATGACTTCCGGCAGCGCAATCAAACGCAGCAAGTTGGACACGGTTACGCGGGATTTACCCACCGCCTCGGCCACCTGTTGCTGGGTCAGCTGGAATTCCTGTTGCAAACGCTGCAACGCGATAGCTTCTTCGATCGGGTTGAGATCTTCGCGCTGGATGTTCTCGATCAACGCCATGGCGATGGCGGTTTCATCCGGTACATCGCGCACCATCGCCGGGATGGTTTCCTTGCCGGCCTGCTGGCTGGCGCGCCAGCGGCGCTCACCGGCGATGATTTCAAAGCGGCCGCCGCCAATCGGGCGTACCACGATTGGCTGCATCACGCCCTGGGCCTTGATCGAATTGGCCAGTTCTTCCAGTGCCTGGGGGTCCATGTCCCGGCGTGGCTGGTATTTGCCGCGCTGGATCAGGTCCAGCGGCAGGTGCTGCAACTCGCGCTCGTCGGCCTGCACCGCTTGTTCTTCAAGCGATGTGACGGTCGGACCACTCAACAGTGCATCCAGTCCACGTCCGAGACCTCGTTTCTTGACGGCCATGGGGATTCCTTAAGTTGGCTGGGCTGCAGCGGTGCGTGAGTTGCGGCGTTGGCGACGAACCATCTCGCCGGCCAGGGCCAGGTAGGCAATGGCACCACGGGATGACTTGTCGTACGCCAGCGCGGGCATGCCGTAGCTTGGCGCTTCGGCCAGACGGATGTTGCGCGGGATCACCGTGTCGTAAAGCTGATCACCGAAATGTTCCTTGAGCTGCGCCGACACATCGTTCATCAGGCTCAGGCGCGGATCGAACATGGTCCGCAGCAAGCCTTCGATCTGCAGGTTTGGGTTGAGCAACTCAGCGATACGCTTGATGTTATCCACAAGGTCGCTCAAGCCTTCCAGTGCGTAGTACTCGCACTGCATGGGGATAATCACCCCATCAGCTGCCACCAACGCGTTCAGCGTGAGCATCGACAGTGACGGCGGGCAGTCGATCAAAATGTAGTCGTAATTCTCGCGGATCGGCGCCAAGGCGCTACGCAGACGGCTTTCCTTCATCTGCATTTCCAGCAGCACCACTTCCGCCGCGGTCAAATCGCGGTTGGCCGGCAGCAGTTGATAACCGCCGTGTTCGGAGTAGTGCATGGCCTGGGCCAGGTCGCACTCGCCAATCAGCAAGTCGTAGACCGAGTTTTCCAGGCCGTGTTTATCCACACCGCTACCCATGGTGGCGTTGCCCTGTGGATCGAGATCGATCAACAGCACCCGGCGCTTGGTGGCGACCAGGGATGCTGCGAGGTTGATGCAGGTGGTGGTTTTGCCCACGCCACCTTTCTGGTTCGCTATCGCGAATACCTTAGCCATTCTTGCTTGTGTTCCCAATCATGCCGTGCGGCGCAGTATCAGCAGATGGCGTTGGCCTTGGCAACCGGGTACAGCCAAGGCGTGTTCGCTATCGAGGTGGAAGTCTGCCGGCAATGCTAACAGCTCATCGCTTGGATGGACGCCCTTCATTGCCAGCCAGCGGGTATCGCGGTCGCCGAGGTGGCGGGTCCAGTTGCTGAAGTTCTCCATGCTGCTGAAGGCCCTGGAAACAATTCCGTTGAAAGGCTGTTCAGGCGTGAAGGCTTCGACGCGACTGTGGATAACTTGCAGGTTATCCAGCTTGAGTTCGAGTTTGACCTGGGTCAGGAAACGGGTTTTCTTGCCGTTGCTGTCCAGGCAGGTCACTTGGGACTCGGGAAACAGGATGGCCAACGGAATACCAGGCATGCCGCCGCCACTGCCAACGTCAAGCCAGCGGCCGTTTTCGATGAATGGCATCACGCTCAAGCTGTCGAGCAGGTGACGGGACACCATTTCGTCGGGATCACGCACTGCGGTCAGGTTGTAAGCCTTGTTCCATTTGATCAACAACGCCAAATACCCCAACAGCAGCTCGTGCTGGGTTTCGGTCAGGTCGACGCCCAACTGGCGTGCGCCTGTGGATAACTCTTCTGCGTGTTGCGAGGTGACCAACGAACTCAAGCGCTTTGCTCCAACTGACGGCCCGCGCCGCGTTTTTTCAAATGAATCATCAACAGCGAAATGGCTGCTGGGGTGACGCCGGGAATACGTGAAGCCTGGCCCAATGTCTCGGGACGAGTTATCCCCAGCTTGCTTTGGATTTCTTTCGACAAGCCGGAAATCCCGGTGTAGTCGATATCCACAGGCAACTTGGTGTCTTCACTGGCGCGCAGGCGAGCGATCTCGTCCTGTTGGCGGTCAATGTAACCGGCGTATTTGGTCTTGATTTCGACCTGCTCGGCGACCTGTGGATCTTCCGCGCCCTGGCCGGTCACTTCGACCAGACCAGCGTAGTCGATTTCCGGACGGGACAGCAGGTTGAGCAAGTTGTACTCGTGGGTCAGCGGCGTGCCGAATTTTTCAGCGATCGCGTTGCCTTGTTCAGTCCCCGGGCGAACCCAGGTGCTTTTCAGGCGCTGTTCTTCCAATGCAATGCTTTCGCGTTTTTTGCAGAAGGCTTCCCAACGCACATCATCGACCAGGCCAAGTTCACGTCCTTTTTCGGTCAGGCGCAGGTCGGCGTTGTCCTCGCGCAGGATCAAACGGTATTCCGCCCGAGAGGTGAACATCCGGTACGGTTCCTGGGTGCCCAATGTAATCAGGTCATCGACCAAAACGCCGATATACGCTTCGTCTCGACGTGGGCACCAGCTGTCTTTGCCTTGCGCACGCAATGCTGCGTTGGTCCCGGCCAGCAAACCTTGGGCGCCGGCTTCTTCATAACCGGTGGTTCCGTTGATTTGGCCAGCGAAGAACAGACCGCCAATCACTTTGGTTTCCAGGCTGTACTTCAGGTCGCGCGGGTCGAAATAGTCGTATTCGATGGCGTAGCCCGGACGCACGATGTGTGCGTTTTCCATGCCGCGGATCGATTGCACGATCTGGATTTGCACGTCGAACGGCAGGGAAGTGGAAATGCCGTTCGGGTACAGCTCATGAGTGGTCAAGCCTTCGGGCTCGATGAAGACCTGATGGCTTTCCTTGTCGGCAAAGCGGTGGATCTTGTCTTCGATCGACGGGCAATAACGCGGGCCGATCCCTTCGATCACACCGGAGTACATCGGCGAACGATCGAGGTTCGCAGCAATGATTTCGTGGGTGCGGGCATTGGTGTGGGTGATCCAGCAGCTTACCTGTTTCGGGTGCTGTTCTTTGGAACCCATGAACGACATGACCGGGATCGGCGTATCGCCGGCCTGTTCGGTCATCACCGAGAAGTCCACAGAACGCCCGTCGATACGCGGCGGGGTCCCGGTTTTCAGGCGGCCGACACGCAGCGGCAATTCACGCAGGCGTTTTGCCAAAGCAATCGACGGCGGATCACCGGCGCGACCGCCGGAATAGTTCTGCATACCAATGTGGATAAGTCCGCCGAGGAATGTGCCGGTGGTCAACACCACGGATTCCGCGAAGAAACGCAGGCCCATTTGCGTGACAACCCCGCGTACCTGGTCTTGTTCGACGATCAGGTCATCCGCGGCTTGCTGAAATATCCACAGGTTCGGTTGGTTTTCCAGGGTTTCGCGCACAGCAGCCTTGTACAGGATGCGGTCGGCTTGAGCCCGGGTAGCCCGTACGGCTGGGCCTTTGCGGCTGTTGAGCACACGAAATTGAATACCACCCTTATCGGTAGCCATGGCCATCACGCCGCCAAGGGCATCGATTTCCTTGACCAAATGGCTTTTGCCGATCCCACCAATGGCGGGGTTGCAACTCATTGCTCCGAGGGTTTCCACGTTATGCGTCAACAACAGGGTTTTTACGCCCATGCGTGCTGACGCCAGTGCTGCCTCGGTACCGGCATGACCGCCGCCGATGACGATCACTTCAAAACGGGAAGGGAAATCCACCACGCACCTCGTGCCTGCTTATGTAGGTAATCAGGAATTGTCTGTTGAAAGAGTTTTAGAGCTTTGGCGGCAAGTATAGGGACTTAGCCCTTCCTAAAGAACCCTTTGCACAAAATTTAACCAGCTGTGGATGAATCACAGACAATAGAAATTAAAAGAGAGAAATTTATTAAATCTTTGTTTTTATGTTTATTTCTATGTAGCCACCTTTCTGTGGATAGATCTCTGCAGGCCTTTGTTTACATTGTGTACAGCGATTCAAAAGTCTGTGGTCATGTGCCAATGAGGGGCTTGGATAAGTGCTTTAAGCCTGTGGATTAAACAGGTGCTTATCCACAGGCGGGTTTTTACTCAGGTTTCAGGCCCTGTTATCAACTGGGCACAGAGGCGGTTATTCACAGGGCTTAATCCACAGAAATCGGTAAAGCTGTCCGTATTCAGTCCACGACAACGTCAACTGAAACCTCCAATCGGTGGTGAGCACAGCAAAAAAAGAGATCTATTGTGAGAAAACGACAGGGCAGTTAATAATAGCGATTATCATTAACCTACATTGTCTTGCCCTATGTCCCCTTCTTCACACACGGCTGCGGTCCAGAACATCTATGAGCAGCACCATTCCTGGCTGCACGGGTGGCTCAAAGGGAGGTTGCATAACGCCTGCGATGCGGCCGATGTGGCGCACGACACGTTCGTGCGCATCCTGGGCGGGCGGCATGCGGCGCAGATCGTTGAACCGCGAGACTATTTGGCGACCATTGCCAGGGGCTTGGTGATTGATCGCTACCGTCGACATGCCATCGAACAGGCCTATAAGCAAACCTTGGCCGAACGGCCTGAAGCCATAGCCATCAGCGAAGAAGACAAAGCCATCATCATCGAGACGTTGGTAGCTGTGGATAAAGCCTTGTCGGCACTCGGCGAGCGAGCACGGCGGATATTCATGCTGTCGCAGATCGAGGGCCTGACTTATCAACAGATTGCCGATCAGCTTCAGGTTTCACTGACCACGGTGAAGAAGCACATGATCCGTGCATTGACCGAATGCGCATTGATCATGGCCAGCTTGTAATGGCGGCGCCTGATCGCAAGACCTTCGAGGCCGCTGCCAATTGGTATGTGCAGTTTCAATCCCAAACCCCTACCGCCGCCGAGTGCCAAGCCTGGCAACAATGGATCAACGGCGATCCGTCCCATCAGGCCGCGTGGAACCAGATGGAGCAGTTGCAGCGCAGTCTCGGCGCCCTGCCCCAGGATTTCACCCGCCGGGCCTTGTCGACCGGCCAGCAACGGCGCCAGGTGTTGAAGTGGATGCTGGTGCTGGGCGGTACCGGGTACCTCGGCTGGAATGTCCAGCAACACACGCCCCTGGGCAATGTATGGGCCGACTACCGGACGTCCGTGGGTGAGCGCCGGCGTATCGAGCTGGCTGACGGTACGCGGATTGATCTGAACACCCGTACGGCAATTGACGTGGTATTCGATGGGCGCCAGCGTTTGATTCGCCTGCGTGAAGGTGAAGTACTTATCCACACCGGCAAGCGGGGTGGCCAGACGCCCTTTTATGTCGAGACCCGCCAAGGCCGAATCCAGGCCCTGGGCACCACCTTCACCGTGCGCCAGTTGCCAGACTCCACACGTGTCGGCGTCCTCGAGGATCGGGTGAGCGTAGCGCCTGGTGACCAACCCAATCACGCGCGGCTACTCAGTGCCGGTGACAGCGCTGACTTCGATCGCCAACACGTGGGGCTTAACCACGCTTACCGCGGCTCACAAGCGGCGTGGGTCGATGGTCAGTTGATCGTATTGGATGCTCGCCTCGGGGATGTGATCGAAGACCTCGCCCGCTACCGCCCGGGTGTCCTGCAATGCGACTTGGCGTCGGCACGCCTGCGTGTCTCCGGGACCTTCCGCCTGGATTCCACCGATGCGGTACTGGCCAATCTGCAGGCAACCCTGCCGATCCAGGTGAAGTATTTCACCCGCTATTGGGTTTCAGTGAAACGAATCGGCTGATTGCAAAAAATATCCGCACAAGGGGTTATCTTTTTTTGACCTGACACGGCCCTACAGGTAATCACGACGCCACCTTCAGGGCTTATCCACTTATGCGCCTCCCTTCCAAGCTCCGCCAGCGACTTTCCTACCACGGTATGACGTGCAGCCTGCTACTCGGCACGGTAGCCACCGGCGGTATTTTGTTATCCACTGATGTCCTGGCCGCCAGCGCGGTGCAGCACTACGCTATTGCGGCGGGGCCCCTGGACAATGCGTTGAGCCAATTTGCCGCTCGGGCGAATGTGATTCTATCTTTCTCGCCCCAGCAAACTGCGCGTTTGAACTCGACCGGGATTGAAGGCGACTATTCGGTAGAGCAAGGCTTCGCGCTGTTGCTGCAGAACTCGGGTTTACAAGCGGTAGCCCAGGCGCCCGGCAGCTATGTCCTGCAGGCCATTCCTGCTGGGCAGCTCACGCTTGCGCCCACCACGGTCAGCACTTATCAACAGGACGGGTTCAACCAGGAGATCGCCGGGGATGTGGGCTACAAGGCACAAAACAGCCGCGTCGGTACCAAGACCAGTACGCCTCTGTCAGAAACACCGCGTTCGGTATCCGTAGTCACCGGTCAGCGCATCAAGGACCAGAAGTCACAGACCCTGACGGAAGTGTTGGGCTACGTGCCAGGTATCTTTGCGCCACCCTTTGCTGCCGGCGACGGTCTGGCTGGTGACCTGTTCTTCATTCGTGGTTTCAATGCCACCGATTACGGCTACGGTTTGCTGCGAGATGGCCTACGTGTACAGGGCAATCGGTATGACACCACCAGTGAGCCGTATGGCCTGGAGCGCGTCGAAATCTTCCGTGGCCCCTCTTCCCTGCTCTACGGCGAAAACGCACCTGGCGGTTTGGTGAACCTGGTGAGCAAGCACCCGACAGCCACGCCGCAAGGTGAGGTCCAGCTGGGGTATGGCTCGAATAATCGGCGTCAGCTGGGTGTGGATATCTCGGGGCCGCTCAATGACAGCGACAATATTCTTGGCCGAGTTGTGATGCTCGGTCGCAAATCCGACACGCAGACCGACCATGTGCCAGATGATCGCCTGTATATCGCGCCATCACTGACCCTGAATTTCGACGACTACAACACCCTTACCCTGTTGGCTAATTATCAAAAGGACCACACCAATCTCGAACTTGGCCTACCGGCCGCCGGCACCTTGCTGACAAATCCCAATGGCAAGCTGTCCAAGCACACCATGCTCGGCGACCCGGACTGGAACACTTTTGAACGTGAAGCCTGGAGCACCGGTTACGAATTCAGCCACAGCTTCAACGACGATTGGCAGTTCCGCCAGAACTCGCGGTATATGCAGTCGCGCATCAACCGCCATGAAACCTGGCCCAGCGCCCTGAATAACCGCGGGTTTGGTACGCAACTGAACATGACCGCCTATGACCGCTATAACAAGTCGATGGTGTATTCCCTGGATAACCAGTTGGAAGGCAAATTCCAGGTGGGCGGTCTGGAAAATACGGTGCTGTTGGGTGCCAGCTATGACCGCACTTCGTTCAATCAGGATTGGGACGCCGGTTTCGCCGGCACCATCAGTGTGTATAACCCCGTGTATCTGCGTGATCCGCTTACGCCGGTGGCAGTGCAAAACACCTTGCTCGAGCAGCAGATGAAGGGCGTTTATGCACAGATCCAGAGCAAGTACGACCACTGGCTGTTCTTGCTGGGTGGCCGTCAGGATTGGGTCGACAGCGATTTCCGCGACAAGGTCAACAAGGCCAGTAACACCGGCTCGGAAGATCGCAAGTTCACCTACCAAGGCGGGGTGATGTACCAGTTCGACAACGGCCTGACGCCGTACGTCAGCTACTCCACCGCATTTGTGCCGGTGCAGCAGATCTCCAATGCCGGGTCACCGCTGAAGCCGATTACCAGTAGTCAGTACGAAGTGGGTGTGAAGTACGAGCCGATCGGCTGGGATACGGCGATGACCCTCTCGGTATATGACCTGCGCAAGGAAGACGACACCTACCTCGACGCCACCACCAACAGCTATCGCCAGGTGGGCGAAAGCCGGGCCAAAGGTGCGGAAGTCGAGGTGAACAGCAACATCACGCCCAACCTGAATGTGACGGCCGCTTACACCTACACTGACGCTCGGATTACCAAGGATTCGGCTACATCGCTGGTCGAAGGGCACCAGATGACGGGGGTTCCACGCAACCAGGCTTCGGTATGGGGCAAGTACCGCTTCCTTGATGGCCAACTCAAAGGTTTGTCGTTGGGCGGCGGTGTGCGTTATTTCGACAGCACCTTTTCCTACACCGCGCCATCGCTATACGGGAAGTTGGATGCAGGAAGCGTCACCTTGGTGGACGCAGCCGTTGGCTATCAAATCGACAAACATTGGTCTGTGGATGTGAACGCCAAGAACCTGTTCGACAAGGAATATGTATCTGGTTGCAACGATGCAGGCCGCTGCTATTGGGGGGATAGCCGCACCCTGCTTGGGACGGTTTCGTACAACTGGTGATGGGTGAGCGCCTGAAGAATGTGGTGTTCTTCAGGCCGCTATCGCTGCCAAGCCAATGCCTGCAGGGTCTGTGGATAACTTTTTTATTTACCGATGCAGAAGCTGGAGAAGATCCGGCCCAACAAATCATCGGAGCTGAATGCACCGGTTATCTCTCCCAACAGCTGCTGCGCCTGACGGAGATCCTCTGCCAGCAGCTCCCCTGCCCCTGCTAAGGTCAACTGTGCCCGGCCGTGCTCCAACGCTGCGCTCGCGTGGCGCAACGCCTCCAGGTGCCTACGGCGCGCACTGAAGCTACTTTCCGAGGTCTGCTCGTAGCCCATACAGGCCTTAAGGTGCTCGCGCAGCAGTTCCAGGCCTTCACCCGCCGACTTGGCGCTCAGGCTGATCGTGACGTGACCATCCGCGCTGGTTTCCATCGCAATGGCTTCACCCGTCAGGTCGGCTTTGTTACGAATCAAGGTGACCTTCGCTGGGTCCGGCCGTTGCTCAAGGAACTCCGGCCACAACGCGAAAGGATCCACAGCCTCGGGCGCCGTCGCATCCACCACCAGCAGAACTCGATCCGCTTCGCCGATGGCCTTGAGCGCGCGTTCCACGCCGATCTTTTCCACTTGGTCATCGGTGTCGCGCAAGCCGGCGGTGTCGACCACGTGCAATGGCATGCCGTCGATGTGGATATGTTCGCGCAGGATATCCCGGGTGGTGCCGGCGATCTCAGTGACGATGGCGGCCTCACGCCCCGCCAGCGCATTCAACAGACTGGATTTGCCTGCATTGGGCCGTCCAGCAATCACCACCGTCATGCCGTCACGCAGCAGCGCACCCTGCCCGGCTTCACGCAGCACTGTGGATAACTCATCACGGACCTTATCGAGCATCGCCAATACATGGCCATCGGCGAGGAAATCGATTTCTTCCTCGGGAAAATCAATCGCCGCCTCGACGTATATGCGTAGGCTGATCAGTTGTTCGGTCAGGTTATGCACACGTAGCGAGAACGCGCCCTGCAGCGAGCGCAGTGCGTTGCGTGCAGCCTGTGCAGAACTGGCTTCGATCAAATCAGCAATGGCCTCAGCCTGGGCCAGGTCGAGCTTGTCGTTGAGAAAGGCGCGTTCGCTGAATTCCCCAGGCCTGGCCAGACGGCAGCCCAGTTGCAGGCAACGCTGCAGCAACATATCCAGCACAACCGGGCCGCCGTGGCCCTGCAATTCCAGGACATCTTCCCCAGTAAAGGAATTGGGCCCTGGGAAATAAAGAGCCAAGCCTTCGTCCAGCACCGTTTCATCTGCATCCAGGAACGGGCCGTAATGGGCATACCGCGGCTTCAACTCGCGGCCGCTGATAGCCTTGGCTGCAACGCTTGCGAGCGGCCCGGAAATTCTAACGATACCGACACCACCGCGACCTTGAGCGGTAGCGACAGCAGCGATGGTTTCACGAGGAGCGCTCATCAGCAGGTTCCAGAACTAAAATGACGGAAAGCAAAACGCCCCACTAGGGGGCGTCTTGAGTGGTTATCCACAGAGTAAATTACGCAGAGGCTTTTGCGGTAGCCGCTTCGATTTTACGTGTGATGTACCACTGTTGAGAGATCGACAACACGTTGTTGACCACCCAGTACAGCACCAGACCAGCAGGGAACCACAGGAAGAAGAAGGTGAAGATGATTGGCATCATTTTCATTACCTTGGCCTGCATCGGATCCGGCGGAGTCGGGTTCAAACGCTGCTGGATAAACATGGTCGCGCCCATGATGATCGGCAGGATAAAGAACGGGTCTTTGATCGACAGGTCAGTTATCCACAGCATGAACGGAGCCTGACGCATTTCCACGCTTTCCAGGAGTACCCAGTACAGCGACAGGAATACCGGCATCTGCACCAGAATCGGCAAGCATCCACCCAGCGGGTTGATCTTCTCTTTCTTGTACAGCTCCATCATGGCCTGCGACATTTTCTGCCGGTCATCGCCATGCTGCTCTTTCAGCGCCGCCAGTTTCGGGGCCACGGCACGCATGCGCGCCATCGACTTGTAGCTGGCTGCCGACAGAGGGAAGAAGATCCCCTTGATCAGCATGGTCAGGAAGATGATCGAGAAGCCCCAGTTACCCACAATGCTGTGGATATGTTGCAGCAACCAGAAAATCGGCTGGGCGATGAACCACAGGAAGCCGTAATCCACAGTCAGTTCCAGACCTGGGGACAACTCCTTCAGCACAGCCTGGCTTTTCGGGCCGGCGTACAACGTGGCGCTGGTTTCAGCCTTGGCGCCTGGCGCGACGGTCAACGCCGGGCCAGTGAAGCCAATGATGTAGTTGCCTTGGCTGTCCTTGCGGGTTTGAACCAGGTTCGCGTCGCCCTTGCTCGGGATCCAGGCGGTCACAAAGTAGTGTTGCAGCCAGGCTACCCAACCACCTTGGACGGTTTCTTTCAGCGAGCCCTTGTCGATATCTTTCATCGACACTTTTTTATACGGTTCGCTACTTGTCCACAGGGCGGCGCCCAGATAAGTCGCGGTGCCGGTGGCGGTGCTGGAAGAAGGATCGGAACTGGCATCACGCTTGAGCTGGGCAAACAGGTTGCCGCTCCATGGTTTGTCGCTTTCGTTGTCGATCAGGTAAGTGACCTTCAAGTCGTACAGACCACGGGTAAAGCTGAAACGCTTGATGTAGTTGACGCCGTCGAGGCTGAATTTCAGGTCAACGTTCAACTGGTTCTGGCCATCAGCCAGTTGATAAGTCTTCTGTTCGGACGAATAAACCGGACGACCGGTAGCACGAGCATCCGGACCATTGGTGCCGGTCAGGCCACTTTGCGCCAGATAAGTACGTTCACCACCGTTATCGAACAGTTGGAACGGAACATCCGGATGGTCTTGGCGACGTGGATACAGCGGCAGTTTCAACTGCGCGATATCACCACCTTGTGGGTCGATAGCCAGGTCGAGCACATCCGTTTTTACGTGGATGAGGTCTTTATTGGTGACCACTGGCGTTTCTAAAGGGGCGCTTGTCTCGCCATTCGCGCTGGGAACATCGGCACTCGCGGACGCATTGTTACCCAGCGGGGTGTCCGGAATAGCCGGCGCAGCCTGATTGGTAGCAACATTCTGAGTCGGCAGGGCAGCTTGGCCGTAGTCCTGGTTCCACTTAAGAACCATGACGTAGGACACGATTGCCAGGGCGACGATCAGGATCGTGCGTTTAATATCCATGATTACTCGGCCATCGAAGAAGAACGGGAGGTAGGGATAGGTGGAACCGGGTCATAACCACCGGGATTCCACGGATGACAGCGACCTAAACGACGAAAGGTCAGCCAGCCACCGCGCAGAAGACCATGATTTTCTATGGCCTCTAACGCGTAGCAGGAACAACTGGGGTAGAAACGACAGTGGTTGGCCATCAGAGGACTAATGGCATAGCGGTAAAACTGGATCGGAACGAGGGCCAGTTTACGCATCGGTGCTGTCTACCCCTACAGTTTCGGTGTTGGCCGCTGGAGCTGGTTTGTTGGTACGCGCCAGACGTTTCCAGAGCTTGCCGAAATGCTGAATCAATTCGGGGTTTTCTACATCACCCAAGCCTTTGCGCGCGACGATAACAATATCCCAACCAACCAGAGTGTCCTGGTGGAGGCGAAACGATTCGCGCATCAGACGCTTGAGGCGATTGCGCTCAACGGAGAGCTTTACGCTCTTCTTGCCGATCACCAACCCGAGACGGGGGTGATCAAGATCGTTGTTACGCGCAAGGAGCAGGAGATTTTTCCCCGGAACCTTGCCGGTGGGGGAGTCAAAGACTGCCTTGAAATGCCGGGGGGTTAGCAGACGCTTTTCCCGACTGAAGTCCTGACTCACCACCAGTACCGGATTATCAAACTGCCAGACGCGCACGACCTTTGGCGCGACGACGCGACAGTACAGCACGGCCGTTCTTGGTAGCCATGCGAGCACGGAAGCCGTGGGTGCGGGCGCGTTTGATGGTGCTTGGTTGGAAAGTACGTTTCATGGCGTTGTTACCTGGTTCGTCCACAACGGGCCGGAATGGCCCCCGTTTTAAGAGACCGGCGATTCTATTGAAAGCAAGCCTCTAGGTCAATTTCCAACCAGCTTTTCCTTTAATTAGATCTCCACAGGCCATCCGGTCATTTCTGTCCGCCAGGCTTCCACCGGTCATGGGATAGATATAAAAATAAAGAAGGAAGTTATTTAAAGCTTTTCTGTAAAGCTTATAAAAGCTAGGCAGCCAATCATCTGTGGATAACTGCCTTAAGGCCATATTCTACGTGCTGTACAGAGAATGACAACACGGGGGAGAAACGGTGCTCTGCCTGTGCTGCGCTGTCGGATAAGCTGTGGGTGGAATGGCTTGTTATCCACAGGCTAGTTACCCACAGACTTTCGACCCCACTTGTACAACGACCTCAAGGGCGCTTATCCACAGAGCTTATGCACAGACCATTGGTCGCCTTTATTGCTGTTAAGACGTTGATTTTGGCTGGCCTCTGATCAACCTACATGTGGATAAGTGGGCGGCTCGCCGCTACAATGGCGGCTGTTTTTGCCTCACCGGCTTTCAACTTAGGGGATATCCGTGTCAGTGGAACTTTGGCAGCAGTGCGTGGAGCTTTTGCGCGAAGAGCTGCCTGCCCAGCAATTCAACACCTGGATCCGTCCGCTACAGGTCGAAGCCGAAGGCGACGAGTTGCGTGTCTACGCGCCCAATCGTTTTGTTCTCGACTGGGTCAATGAGAAGTACCTGAGCCGCGTTCTCGAATTGCTCGATGAACATGGCAACGGCCTCGCGCCCGTGCTCTCCTTATTAATAGGCAGCAAACGTAGCTCGGCGCCTCGCGCTGCGCCGAATGCGCCACTGGCCGCGGCTGCGTCCCAAGCCCAGGCAGCGACAGCACCTGCTGTCAGTGCGCCCGCGCCTGCACCGGCGCCCTCCAAATCCTCTGCGCAAAAAAGCGCTCCAGAGAATGAAGAGCCATCCCGCGACAGCTTCGACCCTATGGCAGGCGCCGCCTCCCAACAAGCCCCAGTTCGCGCCGAACAGCGCACTGTGCAGGTCGAAGGCGCGCTCAAGCACACCAGCTACCTGAACCGCACCTTTACCTTCGAGAACTTCGTCGAAGGTAAGTCCAACCAGCTGGCTCGCGCTGCCGCCTGGCAGGTCGCCGACAACCCCAAGCACGGTTACAACCCGCTCTTCCTTTATGGCGGTGTTGGCTTGGGTAAGACTCACTTGATGCACGCTGTGGGTAACCACCTATTAAAGAAGAACCCGAATGCCAAGGTCGTGTACCTGCACTCGGAGCGCTTCGTGGCTGACATGGTCAAGGCCTTGCAGCTCAACGCCATCAACGAGTTCAAGCGGTTCTACCGCTCGGTAGATGCGTTGTTGATCGATGACATTCAATTCTTTGCCCGCAAAGAGCGTTCCCAGGAAGAGTTCTTCCACACGTTCAACGCGCTGCTTGAAGGTGGCCAGCAGGTCATCTTGACCAGTGACCGTTACCCGAAAGAAATCGAAGGCCTCGAAGAACGTCTGAAATCCCGCTTCGGCTGGGGCCTGACCGTTGCGGTAGAGCCGCCGGAGCTGGAAACCCGCGTTGCGATCCTGATGAAAAAAGCCGACCAGGCCAAGGTCGACTTGCCCCACGATGCGGCGTTTTTCATCGCTCAACGCATCCGCTCCAACGTGCGTGAGTTGGAAGGCGCGCTCAAGCGGGTCATCGCACACTCTCATTTCATGGGCCGCGACATCACCATCGAGTTGATTCGTGAATCCCTGAAGGACTTGCTGGCACTGCAGGACAAACTGGTGAGTGTGGATAACATCCAGCGCACCGTGGCCGAGTACTACAAGATCAAGATTTCCGACCTGCTGTCCAAGCGCCGTTCGCGCTCGGTGGCACGTCCTCGGCAGGTGGCCATGGCGCTCTCCAAAGAGCTGACCAACCACAGCCTGCCGGAAATCGGTGATGTGTTTGGCGGGCGCGACCACACCACGGTCTTGCACGCGTGCCGCAAGATCAACGAACTTAAGGAATCCGACGCGGATATTCGCGAGGACTACAAGAACCTGCTGCGTACACTGACCACTTGATGACACCAGCGCAGCTTATTAAGGCAAGGGACTAGACCATGCATTTCACCATTCAACGCGAAGCCCTGTTGAAACCCCTGCAACTGGTCGCAGGCGTCGTCGAGCGCCGACAGACCTTGCCGGTGCTTTCCAACGTATTGCTGGTAGTCGAAGGCCAGCAGTTGTCCTTAACCGGTACTGACTTGGAAGTCGAACTGGTCGGTCGTGTGCAGCTGGAAGAGCCTGCCGAGCCGGGCGAGATCACCGTACCGGCGCGCAAGCTGATGGACATCTGCAAGAGCCTGCCGAACGACGCGCTGATCGACATCAAAGTTGATGAAGCGAAGTTGGTGGTCAAGGCCGGCCGCAGCCGTTTCACCCTGTCCACGTTGCCGGCGAATGATTTCCCGACCGTTGAAGAAGGCCCGGGCTCGCTGACCTGCAGCCTAGAGCAGAGCAAGCTGCGTCGTTTGATCGAACGCACCAGCTTCGCCATGGCCCAGCAAGACGTGCGTTACTACCTAAACGGCATGCTGCTGGAAGTGTCGGAAGGCATTATCCGCGCCGTGGCCACCGACGGTCACCGCCTGGCCATGTGCTCGATGCGCGCCGATATCGGTCAGCCGGACCGTCACCAGGTTATCGTGCCGCGCAAAGGTATCCTTGAACTGGCGCGCCTGCTTACCGAGCCGGAAGGCAACGTCAGCATCGTGTTGGGTCAACACCATATTCGCGCGACCACTGGTGAGTTTACCTTCACCTCCAAGCTGGTTGACGGCAAATTCCCGGATTACGAGCGTGTGCTGCCTAAAGGTGGCGACAAGCTGGTTCTCGGTGATCGTCAGGCACTGCGCGAAGCGTTTAGCCGTACCGCGATTCTGTCCAACGAAAAGTACCGTGGTATCCGCCTGCAACTGGCCAACGGTCAGTTGAAGATCCAGGCGAACAACCCGGAGCAGGAAGAAGCGGAAGAAGAAGTGGGCGTCGACTACAACGGCGGTTCGCTGGAGATCGGCTTCAACGTGAGCTACCTGTTGGACGTATTGGGTGTTATGACCACCGAACAGGTTCGCCTGATTCTGTCGGACTCCAACAGCAGCGCCCTGGTGCAGGAATCCGACAACGACGACTCGGCGTACGTTGTCATGCCGATGCGCCTGTAATCATGCTCAGCAGAAGCTAGATGTCCCTCAGTCGCGTCTCGGTCACCGCGGTGCGCAATCTGCACCCGGTGACCTTCTCCCCTTCTCCCCGCATCAATATCCTCCACGGCGCCAACGGCAGTGGCAAAACCAGCGTGCTGGAAGCCATTCATCTGCTGGGCCTCGCCCGATCCTTTCGCAGCGCTCGCTTGTTACCAGTGATTCAGTACGAGCAATTGGCGTGCACCGTGTTTGGCCAAGTCGAACTCGCTGAAGGTGGGCATAGCAGCCTGGGGATATCCCGCGATCGCGGCGGAGAGTTCCAGATTCGCATTGACGGGCAAAATGCACGCAGTGCTGCGCAGTTGGCAGAGATCCTGCCGCTGCAATTGATCAACCCTGACAGTTTTCGTCTGTTGGAAGGTGCTCCAAAAATCCGCAGGCAATTCCTCGATTGGGGAGTGTTCCACGTGGAACCGCGTTTCATGGCCACTTGGCAGCGCCTGCAGAAGGCCCTGCGGCAGCGGAACTCATGGCTGCGGCATGGTACACTTGACGCCGCTTCTCAAGCGGCCTGGGACCGGGAGCTGTGCCTGGCCAGCGACGAAATAGATGAATACCGCCGTGCCTATATCAAAGCCTTGAAACCAGTCTTTGAACACACCTTGAGTGAGTTGTTGGATCTTGAGGGGCTGACGCTGAGTTACTACCGTGGTTGGGATAAAGAACGTGAGCTGAGTGCTGTGCTCGCGGCGTCCTTGCAGCGGGATCAGCAAATTGGCCATACCCAGGCCGGCCCCCAACGGGCTGATTTGCGTCTTAGATTAGGCGCTCACAATGCTGCGGACATCTTGTCCCGTGGCCAGCAGAAGTTGGTGGTGTGTGCGCTGCGTATCGCCCAGGGCCATCTGGTTAGCCAGGCCCGACGCGGACAGTGTATTTATCTGGTGGATGACTTGCCGTCAGAACTCGACGAGCAACACCGCCGCGCGCTATGCCGCTTGTTGGAAGAATTACGCTGCCAGGTGTTTATCACCTGTGTAGACCACGAATTATTGAGGGAAGGCTGGCAGACGGAAACGCCAGTCGCTTTGTTCCACGTGGAACAAGGCCGTATCACCCAGACCCACGACCATCGGGAGTGAAGGCATGAGCGAAGAAAACACGTACGACTCGACCAGCATTAAAGTGCTGAAAGGTTTGGATGCCGTACGCAAACGTCCCGGTATGTACATTGGCGACACTGATGACGGTAGCGGTCTGCACCACATGGTGTTCGAGGTGGTCGACAACTCCATCGACGAAGCTCTGGCCGGTCACTGCGACGACATCAGCATCATCATCCACCCGGATGAGTCGATTACCGTGCGCGACAACGGTCGCGGTATTCCGGTAGACGTGCACAAAGAAGAAGGCGTTTCGGCAGCAGAGGTCATTATGACCGTGCTCCACGCCGGCGGTAAGTTCGACGACAACTCCTATAAAGTCTCCGGCGGTTTGCACGGTGTGGGCGTTTCTGTAGTGAACGCACTGTCCGAAGAGCTGATCCTGACGGTTCGCCGCAGCGGCAAGATCTGGGAACAGACTTACGTTCACGGCGTCCCACAAGAGCCGATGAAAATCGTCGGCGACAGTGAAACCACCGGTACACAGATCCACTTCAAGCCATCGGCTGAAACCTTCAAGAATATCCACTTCAGCTGGGACATCCTGGCCAAGCGTATTCGTGAACTGTCCTTCTTGAACTCCGGTGTGGGCATCGTCCTCAAGGATGAGCGCAGCGGCAAGGAAGAGCTGTTCAAGTACGAAGGCGGCCTGCGTGCGTTCGTTGAATACCTGAACACCAACAAGACTGCGGTCAACCAGGTGTTCCACTTCAACATCCAGCGTGAAGACGGCATCGGTGTGGAAATCGCCCTGCAGTGGAACGACAGCTTCAACGAGAACCTGTTGTGCTTCACCAACAACATTCCTCAGCGCGACGGCGGTACTCACTTGGTGGGTTTCCGTTCCGCACTGACGCGTAACCTGAACACTTACATCGAAGCCGAAGGCTTGGCCAAAAAGCACAAAGTCGCCACCACTGGTGACGATGCACGTGAAGGCCTGACCGCGATTATCTCGGTAAAAGTACCGGATCCCAAGTTCAGCTCCCAGACCAAAGACAAGCTGGTGTCTTCCGAAGTGAAGACTGCCGTTGAACAGGAAATGGGCAAGTACTTCTCCGACTTCCTGCTGGAGAACCCGAACGAAGCCAAGCTGGTCGTCGGCAAGATGATCGACGCTGCGCGTGCCCGTGAAGCGGCGCGTAAAGCCCGTGAGATGACTCGCCGCAAAGGCGCGCTGGATATCGCCGGCTTGCCAGGCAAACTGGCTGACTGCCAGGAGAAGGACCCTGCCCTCTCCGAACTGTACCTGGTGGAAGGTGACTCTGCTGGCGGTTCCGCCAAGCAGGGTCGTAACCGTCGCACCCAGGCCATCCTGCCGTTGAAAGGTAAGATCCTCAACGTCGAGAAGGCTCGCTTCGACAAGATGATTTCTTCCCAGGAAGTTGGCACCTTGATCACGGCGTTGGGTTGCGGTATCGGTCGCGACGAGTACAACATCGACAAGCTGCGCTACCACAACATCATCATCATGACCGATGCTGACGTCGACGGTTCGCACATCCGTACCCTGCTGCTGACCTTCTTCTTCCGTCAGTTGCCGGAGCTGATCGAGCGTGGCTACATCTACATCGCTCAGCCGCCGTTGTACAAAGTGAAAAAGGGCAAGCAAGAGCAATACATCAAAGACGACGACGCCATGGAAGAGTACATGACGCAGTCGGCCCTTGAAGATGCCAGCCTGCACTTGAACGACGAAGCGCCAGGCATCTCCGGTGAGGCGCTGGAGCGTCTGGTTAACGACTTCCGCATGGTGATGAAGACCCTCAAGCGTTTGTCGCGCCTGTACCCTCAGGAGCTGACCGAGCATTTCATCTACCTGCCGGCCGTCAGCCTGGAACAGTTGGGCGATCACGCAGCGATGCAGGATTGGCTGGCTCAGTACGAAGTGCGCCTGCGTACTGTCGAGAAGTCTGGCCTTGTGTACAAAGCCAGTCTGCGTGAAGACCGTGAACGTAACGTGTGGCTGCCAGAGGTCGAACTGATCTCCCACGGCCTTTCGAACTATGTCACCTTCAACCGCGATTTCTTTGGCAGCAATGACTACAAGACCGTGGTGACCCTGGGCGCTCAACTGAGCACCTTGTTGGACGACGGCGCTTATATTCAGCGGGGCGAGCGCAAGAAGCAGGTCAAGGAATTCAAGGAAGCCCTTGACTGGCTGATGGCGGAAAGCACCAAGCGCCACACCATCCAGCGCTACAAAGGCCTGGGTGAAATGAACCCGGATCAGCTGTGGGAAACCACCATGGACCCGGCTCAGCGTCGCATGCTGCGCGTGACCATCGAAGACGCCATTGGCGCGGACCAGATCTTCAACACCCTGATGGGTGATGCGGTCGAGCCTCGTCGTGACTTCATCGAGAGTAATGCCTTGGCGGTTTCTAACCTGGACTTCTGATCCCGGTAAGCCCGTCATATTAAAAAGGCCAACGTTTAGACGTTGGCCTTTTTTATTGGGTAAAAATCACTGGTTTTGAAATGCTCCACGTGGAACATCAACGGATCAGGCTTGGGACGCCGCTGCAACACTCTCCAAGCGGTAGCCATATCCATAGATGGTCAGCAACTGCCAACCCCGATCCGCGGTCAGTCCGAGCTTGTTTCTTAGCCGGTAGATATGCGTATCCAGCGGCCGCGAGGACACCATTTCTTCATGGGTCCAGAACCGCTCGTAGAGGTACTCGCGAGAAAGGGGGCGTGCCAGGTTGGCAAACAGACAGCTAGCCAAACGGTACTCACGCTCCGTGAGGTTGATCGGTTTGCCCGCGCGGGTCACGGTCAATTCAGCATCATCAAAGGTCAAGTCATTAAAACTCTGCACTTCGTGGGTGGCAGACTTTTGCAGTCCATGCCGACGCAGAACCGCCGTGACCCGTGCTTTCAGTTCATTAGGACGGAAAGGTTTGCTGACGTAATCATCGGCGCCACTGTTGAGCGCGGTGACGATGTCGCTCTCGGCATCACGGCTGGTGAGCATGATGACGGCGGGCGGCGACTCCATGTGTTCGCGGGTCCAGCGCAGCAACGCGATCCCGGTGATATCCGGCAATTGCCAGTCGAGTATCAGCAGGTCGAAGGTTTCCCGGCGCAGTTGGCGGAGCAGGTCTTCGCCACGTTCAAAGCAATGCAGGGACCAAGGCTGTTCTGCGGTACTGGGGATTTGTCGCAGTGTCTGTTCCACCCGGCGCAGTTCGGCGGGTTCGTCATCCAGTATTGCGACACGCATGGGTGGGTCCTTTCATTTGAAGAGTGCGGCAGCCGTCGGCCGGTTTTTGAATCTGAAGAATTGTGCGCAGATTCATCGACCTCTCGGATCTCTCTATACGCTGGGATCAATGAGCGGTTGACCCATTGAAAGTGCTCGATACCGATGAGGGAAAGATACCGGCTCCTGACCTTAAGGAAAAGGATCAGCCGACGCATGTGCTGCCGTAAACTCCTGTGCGCTGATGCCCTCTGGAAACCTGACTTTATGAGCGCCATGTTTGTTACTTCCAATTGCTTGCGCCGTGCCCTTCCCTCTCTGTTGATCATGGTGATTGGCTCGGCGGGCGCTGCTACAAAGGTTCGTGCAACTTACATCGACGATGACTTCCTGTGCCGAGCCCAGCCTCTGCCTGCCGTGGTCCAGCATCTCACCGGTGAGGCCTGGAAACTCGACATCCAGGGCAAGGTAACTCCCTTGCTGGAAGGCATGACCATTGATGAACGGGAAGGTGTGAAGACCTCGGCTTCGGCGTTCGTCAGCCTGTTGCTCGGTGATGGATCCCGCGTAGTGTTGCCCTCTGACTCCCAGGTGCGGTTGCGCGTGGAGAAGAAACTGTCGATTCCCCAGGTGGTGCTCGAACAAGGCCAGGCCGAGGCGTATGTGATCAAGCGCGCCAGCGATCATGATCGCTTCCAGATCGTGACGCCGGTAGGTGTGCTGGGCGTACGGGGCACGCACTTTCGAGTGCGCAATGACGCTGAGCGATCGCTGTTGGAAGTGTTGGACGGTCAGGTAGCCGCCAACCGAGGACGGACAGGCGAGATCAAAGTTGACGCCCGCCAAGGTCTGCTCTTCAAGAAACAGGGCGACCTCAATCCCGTGGAGCTGCTTCCCGCCCCTAAGCTCATGGGCCAAGACGGCCAAAAAGGCGACGCGCCGGTCTGGAGCTTGTACCTTCGGCCATTGCCCGGCGCCCAGCGCTACCGTGCCCAGGTCGCCACCGACAAAGCCTTTATGAACATCAAGCAGGAAAACTTTTCCAGCGCGCCGAAAATGAGCTTCACTGGGCTCAAAGCCTCGTTCTATCACGTGCGCTTGTCGGCTTACGACGAAAACGGCCTGGAGGGAGAAACCGGGGTCTATGACATCTTCTACTACCCGCCGACTGCCCAGGTACGTTGACCAATGATGCTCTGGGGCAAGGCCGAAAAACGACAACCCACCCATGCCCAGCGACTGTTCCACGGTCTGGTGCGCGAATGGTTGTGGATAGGCTTGCTGCTGCTGCCTATCACCGCCTACCTGTCGCTGAGCCCAGGCCTGGCCTTGAACAATCCTTTATACGACAGCCTGCGTCGCCTCGCACCACTACCCGTCGATCCACGTATCCTGCTGGTTACGATCGATGATTCCAGCCTTAAAAAGCTCGGACGATGGCCTTGGCCACGCAGCCTGCACGCCGACCTGATCGACCGTCTGAGCGCCGCGCAACCGGCAGGCATTCTGTTCGATGTGATCTTCAGTGAGCCCGGTGACCCCACCCATGACAAACGCCTGGCCGAGTCGGTCTGCAACGCTGGCAATGTCTTGCTACCCCTGGTGCGTGAAGGTGCTGCGAACTACAGCCAACCGGACACGCAGATGATGCCCCTGCTTAAATGCGCCAAAGGTGTGGGCCACATCAATGTTGAAGCAGACACCGACGGCGTGGTCCGCAGCCTCTACCTGCGTGAAGGCCCGCCTGATGCCACGGCACCGCAGTTGGCCTGGTTGGCCTATGAGATGAGTGGCGAGTTGTCTGAAATGCCGGGCGAGCCTCTGCAATCGATTACTCAGCACTGGCACCGGGAACACGCTATCCGCATCCCGTTTATTGCACCTCATACCCATTTTCCCAGTGTGTCTTACGCCAGCGTACTGCGCGGTGAAGTCGCTCCCGAGCAACTACGTGGTCGTTTGATCTTGGTGGGATCGACAGCCTCCGGGTTGGGTGATCGTTTCGTCACACCTCTGTCTTCGACGGTGGGGACTACGGCAGGCGTAGAGATCCAGGCCAACGTGCTGAATGGCTTGCTTCAAGGCCGCAGCATCGTTGATCTGCCAGGCTGGCTCGCGGCCTTGATGGCGACCTCGTTGGTCGCATTGCTATTGGGTCTGCTGCTCTATCGCCCGCGCTATGCGCTGTGGATGACGCTGGGTTGCATGGCCGTCGCATTAGTCAGTTCCCTGGCTCTATTGCGCCTGGGCCACTGGTGGTCGCCTGCGGCCTGTCTGATCGGTTTGTTGCTCAGTTACCTGATCTGGAACTGGCGCCGCCTCAGTGTGATCCTCGCCTATTTCGGCTGGGAACTGGCGAGGCTGGACAACGAACCCAAAGTCCTGCCTGAACGCCGCCGTGCGCCCGCCAGCAAAGGCGATGTGTTGCAGGCGCGTATCTTTGCCCTGGAACAAGCCGTGAGCCGCACACGCGACACACGGCGCTTCATGGCCGATGGCCTGGAGTGCCTGCCGGTGGCAACCCTGATTACCGACCCCAAGGGCAATATCCTGCTGGCCAACCGCATTGCCCGGGACGTGTTCGGCAACGATCTGGTCAACGAAAACCTGTTGGAGCAACTCGCCGACCTGGGCTACCCGCCGCTGCACAATGGCGTGCGCCCTGCCCTGTCGGCGCTGGAACTTGTGGAGTTTCGGGACATCCACCAACGCAGCCTGCGCATGGAGCTTGCGCCCTTGCTGCCGGCTGAAGGCGATGTCGCCCTTGGTTGGCTGCTGAGCCTGACGGATTTGAGTAAGGAGCGCGAAGCCCAGCAACACCGCGAGACCATGTTGCGGTTCCTCTCTCACGACCTGCGCGCGCCCCATTCAGCGATCCTTGCGCTGCTGGATGTGCATAACGGCGAGTCCCCGGTCTTCGCCCAGATCGAACAGCAGGTTCGCCGTGCCTTGGGCCTCACCGAATCCTTCGTGCAACTGGCGAAAGCCGAGGCTGATGGTTACCAATTCCAACCGACCCTGTTCGCCATGTTGGTCATGGATGCTTTTGACCAGGTGGCGTTGATTGCCCAGCTTAAAGGGATTCATTTGGTCCATGACTTGGATGAAGCGGATGAAGGTATGGTCTCTGCCGACCAGTCACTGCTCACACGGGCTTTGTTCAACGTGCTGGAGAACGCGATCAAGTATTCGCCTTCCGGGACGACCGTGAGGTTGGGGCACAGTAGCGAGCAAGGCTGGTTGGAATGCCGTATCAGCGACCAGGGCCCGGGGATTGCCGCGGTGGACTTGCCGGAACTGTTCAGCCAATACCGTCGCTTCGATTCAGCCCAGGGCAGTGAAGGCCTGGGGCTGGGACTGACCATGGTCAAGGCCGTGGTGGAGCGTCACGGCGGGCGCATCAGTTGTGAAAGCGTGGTGGGCAAAGGCACCACATTCAGCCTTCAACTGCCGCTGTTGGAAGACTGAAAAACCTACTTTTCTTCTGTGCATAAAAAACCGGTCGCAAGGACCGGTTTTTTTTAGGCGGAAAAAACTTATGCACCTTTTCCGTAATTTTATGAGCTTGGGAAATATGTAAGTAAATCAGCCTCTTAAAAGACAAAAAAGACGATTCGCCAACAAACCGTACACAGGTTATCCACAGATGATCAGATGACGGGCGTGTCGACTACAACCGGCACCGGCGGCAGCGATCCCATGGCCCGTTGCTGGGCTTCATTCCACGCTTGGGCGCGGTCATTCAGCGCGGCGATGGCGCGGGGTCCTTCACCTTCGGCGTACATCGGTTCACCGATCACCACGGTGATGGTGCCTTGGCGTTTAGCCCAGCCGGTCTTTGGCCAGAACTTGCCGGCGTTATGCGCAATCGGCAGTACCGGCAGATGGGCATTGACCGCCAAAGCCGTACCTCCGCGTGAGAACTTGCCTACCGTGCCGTAGGGCACACGTGTGCCTTCGGGGAAGATCAGCACCCAAACACCATCCTTGAGCAACTCGTCACCCTTCTTGGCCACGTGCTTGAGCGCGGCCTTGGGGTTATCACGGTCGATGGCGATCGGACGCAGCATGGCCATGGCCCAGCCGAAGAACGGCACATACAGCAACTCACGCTTGAGCACCTGGCTCAACGGCGAGAAGTACGCCGACAGGAAGAAGGTCTCCCAGGTGCTCTGGTGGTTCGACAGAATCACGCAGGGCTGGTCCGGGACGTTTTCCGCGCCCTTGACCTCGAAACGGATGTTCAGGAACACCTTGGTCAGCCACAAAGCGCAGCGGCACCAGTAGACGTTGATAAAGCGATAGCGCGCCTTGAACGGCAGGAAGGGCGCAATAAAAAAGCTCAGGGTGCACCAGAGAAACGAACTGGTGCCCAGCAGCAGGTAAAAGAAAAAGGTTCTGATGGCCTGCAAAATCGACATGGCGGCATTTACCGTTGCGGGACACGGCCCGCCTGCTAAAAGCGCACTCCCGAGCAATCCTTGTTCAGGAAGTCGAGGGTGGCTAGTTGTTGATAAGTTCTGCGGCAACGGCCGCCAGATCGTCAAAAATCAAGGTGCCTACCGGCAGGTTTTTCGCCTGGGTCTTTTCGCCTTTTCCGGTCTTAACCAAAACTGGCTGAGAGTCGACGGCTTTGGCCGCCTCCAGGTCACCGAGGCTGTCCCCGACGAACCATATCCCAGCCAAGGGCACCTTGTAATGTTCTGCAATGGTTTTCAACATGCCGGGCTTGGGTTTGCGGCAATCGCAGCCCTCATCCGGCCCGTGGGGACAGTACACCACCAGCCCCACGTCACCGCCCTGCTCGGCCACCAACGCGCGCAGGCGTGCGTGCATGGCGTCCAGGGTGGCGATGTCGTAGTAACCACGGGCGATGCCAGACTGGTTGGTGGCGATGGCCACCGTCCAGCCGGCTTTGCTCAACTGCGCGATGGCCTCGATCGAGCCGGGCAGTGGAATCCACTCCGCCACCGACTTGATGTAAGCGTCGGAGTCATAATTGATCACCCCGTCCCGATCGAGAATCAGCAGTTTCAACATGGTCAGCTCAGCGTCGAAATGTCAGCGATATTGACGAACAAGCCGCGCAGGCGCGCCAGCATGGCGTAGCGGTTTTTCCGCACGCCGGCATCGTCGGCATTGATCATCACCGCTTCGAAGAACGCATCCACCGGCTCACGCAAGGTGGCCAGGCGCGCCAGGGCTTCGGCGTAGTTGCGCTCGGCGATCAACGGTTTCACCGCGTTCTCCGCCTTGGCGATGGCCGAGTTCAGCGAGAACTCCTTGGCATCGGCAAACAGGCCAGGGTCGACTTCTGCGTTGCCCAGGCCTTCGGCCTTGCTCAGCAGGTTCGACACACGCTTGTTCACGGCGGCCAGGGCATCGGCTTCCGGCAGTTTGCGGAAGGCCTGCACGGCTTGTACGCGCTGGTCGAAGTCCAGCGCCGAACCCGGCTGCAGGGCACGTACCGACAGGTACACCGACACGTCCACGCCTTCGTCTTCGTAGCGCGCACGCAGGCGGTCGAACACGAACTCCAGCACTTGCTCGGCCAGGCCGGCTTGCTTGACCTTGGCGCCGAACTGGCCGACGGCGAACACCACGGCCTGGGTCAGGTCGAGGTCGAGCTTCTTGTCGATCAGGATGCGCAGCACGCCCAGGGCCGCACGGCGCAGGGCATACGGGTCTTTGCTGCCGGTTGGCAACATGCCGATACCGAAGATACCCACAAGGGTGTCCAGCTTGTCGGCGATCGCCACGGCTGCACCGGTCAGGGTGGTCGGCAGTTCAGCGCCGGCACCGCGTGGCATGTACTGCTCGTTCAGGGCCAGGGCGACATCTTGCGGCTCGCCGTCGTTGAGTGCGTAGTAGTAGCCGGCAACACCTTGCATCTCCGGGAACTCGCCGACCATCTCGGTGGCCAGGTCGCACTTGGACAGCAAGCCTGCACGCGCAGCCCAGGCGGAATCGCCGCCAATGCGTGGCGCAATGTAAGCGGCCAGCTTGGAGACTCGTACGGCCTTGTCGTAGACGCTGCCGAGTTTTTCCTGGAACACCACGTTTTGCAGGCGCAGGTTGAAGTCTTCCAGCTTTTGCTTCTTGTCTTGCTTGAAGAAGAACTCGGCGTCAGTCAGGCGCGGGCGAACGACTTTCTCGTTACCGGCGATGATCTGCTGCGGGTCCTTGCTTTCGATGTTGGCCACGGTGATAAAGCGCGGCAGCAACTTGCCATCCACATCCAGCAGGCAGAAATACTTCTGGTTGTCCTGCATGGTGGTGATCAGCGCTTCTTGCGGCACGTCGAGGAAACGTTCTTCGAACGAGCACACCAGCGGCACCGGCCATTCGACCAGCGCAGTTACTTCGTCGAGCAGGCTTGGCGGCACGATGGCGGTGCCTTCTTGCAGACGAGCCAGCTCTTCGGTGCGCTTGCTGATCAGCTCGCGACGCTCGTTGGCGTCGGCCAGCACGTAGGCGGCACGCAGGTCGGCGGCGTAGTTGGCCGGCGAGGTGATGCGTACAGCTTGCGGGTGATGGAAGCGGTGACCACGGGAATCACGACCGGACTTCTGGGCGAGAAGGGTGCAATCGATGACCTGGTCACCGAGCAGCATCACCAGCCATTGGGTCGGACGTACGAACTCTTCTTTACGTGCACCCCAGCGCATGCGCTTGGGGATCGGCAAATCATTCAACGAGTCTTCAACGATGGTCGGCAACAGGCTGGCAGTCGGCTTGCCGGTGATGATCTGGCTGAAACGCAGTTTCGGACCGCTCTGGTCGATTTCGCTCAGCTCGACGCCACACTTCTTGGCAAAACCCAGTGCAGCTTGAGTCGGGTTGCCTTCAGCATCGAAAGCCGCCTGGCGTGGCGGGCCGTCGAGGTTGATGCTGCGGTCCGGCTGCTGGGTTTCCAGCGCGGTCAGCAACACGGCCAGGCGACGTGGCGCGGCGTAGACTTTTTTCGCGGCGAATTTCAGGCCAGCGGTCTGCAGGCCTTTTTCGATACCGGCCAGGAACGCGTCGGCCAGGGTGTTCAGTGCCTTGGGTGGCAGCTCTTCTGTGCCCAGTTCAACCAGGAAATCTTGAGCACTCATTGTGCAGCCTCCAGCTTAGCCAACACTTCATCACGCAGGTCCGGGGTCGCCATCGGGAAGCCCAGCTTGGCGCGAGCCAGCAGGTAGGCTTGGGCGACGGAACGCGCCAGGGTGCGTACACGCAGGATGTATTGCTGGCGCGCGGTGACCGAGATGGCACGGCGGGCATCCAGCAGGTTGAAGGTATGGGAGGCCTTCAACACCATTTCATAGCTTGGCAACGGCAGCGGCTGGTCGAGTTCGATCAGGCGCTTGGCTTCGCTTTCATAGAAGTCGAACAGTTCGAACAGTTTGTCGACGTTGGCGTGTTCGAAGTTGTAGGTGGACTGCTCCACCTCGTTCTGGTGGAACACGTCGCCGTAGGTCACTTTGCCGAACGGGCCATCAGCCCACACCAGATCGTAGACCGAGTCCACGCCTTGCAGGTACATGGCCAGGCGCTCGAGACCGTAGGTGATTTCGCCGGTCACCGGGTAGCACTCGATGCCGCCCGCTTGCTGGAAGTAAGTGAACTGCGTCACTTCCATGCCATTGAGCCAGACTTCCCAGCCCAGGCCCCAGGCGCCCAGGGTCGGCGATTCCCAGTTGTCTTCGACAAAACGGATGTCGTGGACCAGTGGGTCCAGGCCGACATGTTTCAGCGAGCCCAGGTACAGTTCCTGGAAGTTATCCGGGTTCGGCTTCAGTACCACCTGGAACTGGTAGTAGTGCTGCAGACGGTTCGGGTTTTCGCCGTAGCGGCCGTCAGTCGGGCGACGACTGGGCTGCACATAAGCGGCGTTCCAGGTTTCCGGGCCAATGGCCCGCAGGAATGTAGCGGTGTGGAAAGTGCCGGCGCCTACTTCCATATCGTAGGGCTGAAGTACCACACAACCTTGCTCGGCCCAGTATTGCTGGAGGGCGAGGATCAAGTCTTGGAAGGTACGCACGGCTGGCGTAGGCTGGCTCACGAAATTCACCTGTTACTTGGGCTGCGATTTAAAGAGCGGGAGTATACCCGATTCGGCCGCGCCACCATCCCCTGGAGCCTTATGCCACGCTGCTTTTGGTGTTCTGAAGATCCGCTGTACATGGCTTATCACGATCAGGAGTGGGGAACGCCGCTGCGCGATGCGCAGGGTTTGTTCGAGTTGCTTTTGCTCGAAGGGTTCCAGGCGGGCCTTTCCTGGATCACCGTTTTACGCAAACGTGAGCATTATCGAAAGGTCTTGTTTGGTTTTGACGCGCAGCGATTGGCGCGGTTGACCGATGATGAGATCGAAGCGCTGATGCAGGATCCGGGCATTGTGCGCAATCGCCTGAAGCTCAACGCCACCCGTCGCAATGCCGCTGCCTGGCTGGCGTTGGAGGACCCGGTGGGGTTGCTCTGGTCCTTTGTTGGCGGCATCCCCAGGGTCAATAATTTCAAGGATCGCAGCGAAGTGCCGGCGATTACACCGCAGGCTGAAGCCATGAGCAAAGCCTTGAAGAAAGCCGGTTTCACTTTCGTCGGGCCAACCATTTGCTACGCGTTCATGCAGGCCTCGGGCATGGTCATGGACCACACTCAAGACTGCGACCGTTACGCGGACTTGGCCAACGCCGGTTAGAATGCCGGCTTTGCGCACCACACACGATCAGGAGTGACCTGTGGAAAAGTTTAAAGGCGCCTTGCTGGTAGGCGCTCTCCGGCTGTTTGCCCTACTGCCCTGGCGCGCTGTCCAGGCCGTCGGCACGGCCATTGGCTGGATCATGTGGAAAACCCCCAACCGCTCCCGCGACACGGTGCGGATCAACCTGTCCAAATGCTTCCCGGACATGAACCCAGCCGAGCGCGAAGCGCTGGTCGGGCGCAGCCTGATGGACATCGGCAAGTCCCTGACCGAAAGCGCCTGCGCCTGGATCTGGCCGGCCCAGCGCTCCATCGACCTGGTGCGTGAAGTCGAAGGCCTGGAAGTGCTGCACGAAGCCCTCGCCTCGGGCAAAGGCGTGGTCGGCATCACCAGCCACCTGGGCAACTGGGAAGTGCTGAACCACTTCTATTGCAGCCAATGCAAACCGATCATTTTCTACCGCCCACCCAAACTCAAGGCGGTGGACGAATTGCTGCGCAAGCAGCGCGTGCAACTGGGCAACCGCGTGGCCGCGTCGACCAAGGAAGGCATTCTCAGTGTGATCAAGGAAGTGCGCAAAGGCGGCCAGGTAGGTATCCCCGCCGACCCGGAGCCGGCCGAATCCGCCGGGATCTTCGTGCCATTCTTCGCCACCCAGGCGCTGACCAGCAAGTTCGTGCCGAACATGCTCGCCGGCCACAAGGCGGTAGGTGTGTTCCTGCATGCGCTGCGGCTGCCGGACGGTTCGGGTTACAAAGTGATCCTGGAAGCGGCGCCGGAAGACATGTACAGCACCGACACCGCCACGTCCTGCGCGGCAATGAGCAAGGTGGTGGAGCGGTATGTCGGCGCTTATCCGAGCCAGTACATGTGGAGCATGAAGCGCTTCAAGAAACGCCCGCCGGGCGAGGCGCGGTGGTACTGACGGCTACCCGCACACTGTAGGAGCGAGCTTGCTCGCGAAGATCTCTAACGATAACGCGTACACGCATGAATGCTCGTGGTGCTTTTGAGTTCTTCGCGAGCAAGCTCGCTCCTACAGTTGTTTTTCCAACTTCTTGAGAAATACGGTCATCTCTTTTTCGGCCTGTTTGTCGCCATGGGCCTGGGCCGCTTCGATGCCCTTCTCCCACGCCAGCCGCGCCGCCGCACGCTCTTCCAAGCCCAACTGCGCCTTACCCAACAACTTCCACGCCGCCGAATACTTGGGGTCGAACTCCACGCATTTCTGCAAATGCTCCGCCGCCTTGGCGTTGTCCTTCAGGTCCAAATAACCCTTGCCCAAACCAAAGCGCAGCAGGGAGTTATCCACACCCTTGGCCAGCATTTTTTCCAAGGATTCAAGCATACAAAGGATCCTGTAGGAGCCGGCTTGCCGGCGATAGCGTCATCAGAAAAAACTCAACCCCACGTGGAACAGCTTCTCCACATCGCGGATATGTTTTTTATCCACCAGAAACAGAATCACATGGTCCCCGGTTTCGATCACCGTATCGTCGTGGGCAATGATCACCTCTTCATCACGAATAATCGCGCCAATGGTGGTGCCCGGCGGCAAGCCGATATCGCGGATGGCCTTGCCGATCACTTTGCTCGACTTCGAGTCGCCGTGGGCAATCGCCTCGATGGCTTCCGCCGCGCCCCGGCGCAGGGAGTGCACGCTGACGATATCGCCACGGCGCACGTGGGCCAGCAAGGTGCCGATGGTCGCCAACTGCGGGCTGATGGCGATGTCGATATCGCCGCCCTGGATCAGGTCCACGTAGGCGGGGTTGTTGATGATGGTCATCACTTTTTTCGCGCCCAGCCGCTTGGCCAGCAACGACGACATGATGTTGGCTTCGTCATCGTTGGTCAGGGCCAGGAAGATATCTGCGTCGGCGATGTTCTCTTCCATCAGCAGGTCGCGGTCCGAGGCACTGCCTTGCAGTACGACGGTGCTGTCGAGGGTGTCGGACAAATGCCGGCAACGTGCCGGGCTCATCTCGATGATCTTCACCTGATAGCGGCTTTCGATGGCTTCGGCCAAACGCTCGCCGATCTGCCCACCGCCCGCGATGACGATGCGCTTATAGGTTTCATCGAGGCGGCGCATTTCGCTCATGACTGCACGAATATTCGCTTTGGCGGCGATGAAAAACACTTCGTCGTCGGCCTCGATCACGGTATCGCCCTGGGGCAGTATCGGGCGGTCGCGCCGGAAAATCGCGGCGACGCGGGTTTCCACACTGGGCATGTGCTCACGCAACTGACGCAGTTGCTGGCCCACCAGCGGGCCGCCGTAATAGGCCTTTACCGCGACCAGTTGCGCCTTGCCGCCGGCAAAGTCGATCACCTGCAAGGCGCCCGGAATTTCGATCAGGCGCTTGATGTAATGGGTGACCACTTGTTCCGGGCTGATCAGCACGTCGACGGGAATCGCGTCGTTGTCGAACAGACCTGCGCGGGTCAGGTAGGCCGCCTCGCGCACACGGGCGATCTTGGTCGGGGTGTGGAACAGGGTGTGGGCGACCTGGCAGGCGACCATGTTGGTTTCGTCGCTGTTGGTCACGGCGACGAGCATGTCGGCATCGTCGGCGCCGGCCTGGCGCAGCACGGTTGGAAACGACGCGCGGCCCTGCACCGTGCGGATGTCCAGGCGGTCGCCGAGGTTGCGCAGGCGCTCGGCATCAGTGTCGACCACGGTGATGTCGTTGGCTTCACTGGCCAAATGTTCGGCCAGCGTACCGCCGACCTGCCCTGCCCCAAGGATGATGATTTTCATCCGGTCACTCCCTTAAAACCATTCAGCCGCGCGCGGCGGCGATCTTGATCAGTTTGGCGTAGTAGAAGCCATCGTGTCCGCCCTCTTGCGCGAGCAACTGGCGGCCATGGGGCTGCTTGATGCCGGCCGTGGTGGCAAGGTCCAGCTCTCGGGCGCCGCTGGTGCGGGCGAGGAAGGCTTCGATCACCTCGGTGTTTTCCGTCGGCAAGGTGGAACAGGTGGCGTAGAGCAGGATGCCGCCGACTTCCAGGGTCGGCCACATCGCGTCGAGCAGCTCACCTTGCAGCACGGCCAGGGCGGCGATGTCGTCGGGTTGGCGGGTGAGCTTGATGTCCGGGTGGCGGCGGATCACGCCGGTGGCGGAACACGGTGCATCGAGCAGGATGCGCTGGAACGGCTTGCCGTCCCACCAGGTGGCGGTGTCACGGCCGTCGGCAGCGATCAGCTCGGCGCTGAGGCCCAGGCGCGCCAGGTTCTCGCGCACGCGCACCAGACGCTTGGCCTCCAGGTCGACAGCGACGACACCGGCCAGGTCTTTTTCGACTTCCAGGATGTGACACGTCTTACCGCCTGGCGCGCAGCAGGCGTCGAGCACGCGCTGGCCCGGCGCCAGGTCGAGCAGGTCGGCGGCCAGTTGCGCGGCTTCGTCCTGCACGCTGATCCAGCCTTCGGCAAAGCCCGGCAGGCTGCGCACGTCAGTGGCGGCTTCGAGCACGATGCCGTCGACGCTGTACACGCATGGCGTGGCGTTGATGCCGGCCTCGTTGAGCAATTGCAGGTAGGCGTCACGGCTGTGATGACGACGGTTGACCCGCAGGATCATCGGCGGGTGCGCATTGTTCGCCGCGCAAATGGCTTCCCACTGCTCAGGCCAGAACGCCTTCAGGGACTTTTGCAGCCAGCGCGGATGGGCGGTGCGCACCACCGGGTCATGTTCCAGCTCGGCCAGCAGCGCCTCGCTTTCGCGCTGGGCGCGGCGCAGTACGGCGTTGAGCAGGGCCTTGGCCCAGGGTTTTTTCAGCTTGTCGGCGCAACCGACCGTTTCGCCGATTGCGGCGTGGGCGGGCACGCGGGTGTAGAGCAGTTGATAGAGGCCCACCAGCAGCAGCGCCTCGACATCCGCATCGGCCGGCTTGAACGGCTTTTGCAGTAATTTGGTTGCCAGCGCCGACAAGCGTGGCTGCCAGCGTGCCGTGCCAAAGGCCAAATCCTGGGTGAAACCGCGATCACGGTCTTCGACCTTGTCCAGTTGGGTGGGCAACGAACTGTTGAGAGAAGCCTTGCCTTGGAGGACGGCGGCGAGAGCCTTGGCGGCGGCCAGACGTGGGTTCATTGGGCAGCCCCAAGGACGGTGCCCACGGCAAATTTCTCACGACGGCTGTTGAACAAATCGCTGAAATTAAGCGCCTTGCCCCCGGGCAATTGCAGACGAGTCAGGCACAGCGCCTTATCGCCGCAAGCGACCAACAGGCCGTCCTTGCTGGCGCCAATGATCTCACCGGGAGCGCCTTTGCCCTCGGCCAGGGTGGCGGCCAACACTTTCAAGGCTTCGCCGTTGAGGGTGCTGTGGCAGATCGGCCATGGGTTGAAGGCCCGCACCAGGCGCTCCAGCTCCACGGCCGGGCGGCTCCAGTCGATGCGCGCTTCGTCTTTGTTGAGTTTGTGGGCGTAGGTGGCGAGGTTGTCGTCCTGCACTTCGCCTTCCAGGGTGCCGGCGGCCAGGCCGGCGATGGCCTGGATCACAGCAGGTGGGCCCAGCTCGGCAAGGCGGTCGTGCAGGCTGCCTCCGGTGTCTTCGCCGGTGATCGGGGTGGTGACCTTGAGCAGCATGGGGCCGGTGTCCAGGCCGGCTTCCATGCGCATCACGGTCACACCACTTTCGCTGTCACCGGCTTCTACGGCGCGCTGGATTGGCGCCGCACCGCGCCAGCGTGGCAGCAGCGAGGCATGGCTGTTGATGCAGCCCAGGCGTGGGATATCCAGCACCACTTGCGGCAGGATCAAGCCGTAGGCCACCACCACCAGCAGGTCCGGCTTCAGCGCGGCCAGTTCGGCCTGGGCCTCGGCGTTGCGCAGGGTCGGCGGTTGCAGCACGGGAATGTTGTGCGCCAGCGCCAGCTGCTTGACCGGGCTCGGCATCAGTTTTTGTCCACGACCGGCCGGGCGATCCGGCTGGGTGTACACCGCGACGATGTCATAAGGGCTGGCAAGCAGGGCCTTGAGGTGTTCGGCGGCAAATTCAGGCGTGCCGGCAAAAACAATGCGCAGTGGCTCGGTCATGGGAGGTCTCGGTTAAAAGCAGTCACAAAAGAAAAAGGCTTGCCGCAGCAAGCCTTTGGAAGGGGCATCAAGCTTGCTGGCGATGCTTTTTTTCCAGCTTCTTCTTGATCCGGTCGCGCTTGAGCGTGGACAGGTAATCGACAAACAGCTTGCCGTTGAGGTGGTCGCATTCGTGCTGGATGCACACCGCCAGCAGGCCTTCGGCAATCAGCTCAAATGGCTTGCCGTCGCGGTCCAGGGCCTTGATCTTCACGCGCAGCGGGCGTTCGACGTTCTCGTAGAACTCCGGCACGGAGAGGCAGCCTTCCTGGTATTCGCCCATCTCGTCGGTCAGCGGTTCGAACTCCGGGTTGATGTACACCATCGGTTCGCTGCGATCTTCCGACAGGTCCATGACCACGACGCGCTGATGCACGTTGACCTGGGTCGCGGCGAGGCCGATGCCCGGGGCTTCATACATTGTTTCAAACATGTCATCGACCAACTGACGAACCTTGTCGTCCACTACGGCCACCGGTTTGGCGATCGTGCGCAGGCGCGAGTCGGGGAATTCGAGGATGTTCAAAATAGCCATAAGCGTAATTGCTGCACATGTGAGGTAGAGGCAAATCGGCGTTGGGATGGACCCACACGACCGGTGTGAAACCCTTAAAAGCCGCGAAGGCCAAGGCATTTCACGCGAATGCACATAATAAAGGAGATTCACCCCATGAGGAAATCGCTACTCGTCTTGCTGCTGTGGTCCCCGTTTTCCATGGCCCTGCTGCCCCAGCCCATCCAGCGCCTGGAACAACCGACGCAACAGGCTATCCAGCGATTCCTGCTGCATAACCGCATCCTTGATACACCCCAGGACCTGGACAACGCGCCGTATATCGTCGCTGCCGAGGCTGGCCGCGTGCTCGGCGCCAATGGCGAGCGGGTGCATGCCAGGGGCAACCTGGACCCTTCCCAACCCCTTTACGGCATATTCCGAGGCGGCAAGGTCTACACCGACCCGCAGACCCGAGAGCTGCTGGGGATCAACGCCGACGACATTGGCACCGCCCGTTTTGTAACGGCTGGCGACCTCACCACCCTGGCCGTCCAACGTATTACCCAGGAGGTGCGACCCGGTGACCGTCTGTTACGTGCACAACCTCCGGCCGATCCGACAGCCTTTGCGGTCTCGCCAACCACGCCCTTTATCGAAGGGCAGATCATCGATATCCCCAAGGGCGTGACCCAGATCGGCGTGCTGGATGCCGTGACCCTGAACAAGGGTCGTCGTGACGGCCTGGTTGAAGGCCAACTGCTCAGCGTGATCAAGACCGGCGCCAAGGTTCGCGACAGCCTGACCGGCGCACCGACCAAACTGGCCGACGAACGCGCGGGCACCCTGCTGGTGTTTCGCACTTACGAAAAACTCAGTTACGGCCTGGTTCTCAATGCCTCACGACCCCTGGCAGTGATGGACCGTTTCGAGACTGCTCATCAAACGCAATAAATAGCCTGCTAAATAAGTTACCAACAGAGTTATCCACAGCTTGTTACGGTCAAGGATGATCAGATGTATCCGACAAACAACCACGAAATATCCCCGTCAGAACTGGAAGCTCGACTACGCTTGCACAGGCTGCCGGAACTGGGTCAGAAACGTTTTCGCTTATTGATCGAGGCCTTCGGCTCTGCCTCAAAAGCCATCAGCGCACCTGCCAGTGCCTGGCGTTCGCTGGGGTTGCCGGCCATCAGCGCTGATGCCCGGCGCAGTCATGAAATCCGCGACGGCGCCAGCGCGGCATTGGCCTGGCTGGCCCGCCCGGCCCAGCATTTGCTGATGTGGGACCAGCCTGACTACCCCGCACTGCTTGCCCAGATCGATGACGCGCCACCGTTGCTATTCGTCGCCGGTGAACCTGCGATCCTGGAAAAACCGCAACTCGCGATGGTGGGTAGTCGTCGTGCATCGCGTCCCGGCATGGACACGGCGGCAGCGTTTTCACGCAGTCTGGCGAGCGCCGGTTTTGTCATCACCAGTGGCCTTGCGTTAGGCATTGACGGTGCAGCCCATCAGGCGGCATTGGACGTGGGTGGCCAGACAATCGGTGTGCTTGGCACCGGGCTGGAAAATTTTTATCCACAGCGCCACCGACGGCTGGCGGCGGCGATGATTGACCAAGGCAGCGCCGTGGTTTCCGAGTTTCCTCTGGACGCACCGCCCCAGGCGGGCAATTTTCCCCGCCGCAACCGGATCATCAGTGGCCTGTCCCTGGGTGTGTTGGTGGTGGAAGCCAGCATGGCCAGCGGTTCGCTGATCACGGCGAAGCTGGCGGCGGAGCAAGGGCGCGAGGTGTATGCGATCCCGGGTTCCATCCACCATCCCGGTGCAAAGGGATGCCACCAGTTGATCCGTGACGGCGCGGTTCTAGTGGAGACGATCGAGCACATCCTGGAAGGTTTACGTGGCTGGCAGGCATTGTCCCGCCCAGCGCCGATGCCGGTTGTGCATCCGCTGGTGGCGTTGCTGCACGCGGCGCCCCACACCAGCGAAGCCCTGGCGATTGCCAGTGGGCGATCGTTGTCCCAGGTGCTGGCAACCCTTACGGAGCTTGAGCTCGAAGGTCAGGTCATCTGCGAAAGCGGGCGCTGGCTTGCGCGCTGCTAGGTTTTGTAAAGAAGATCGGTAAACTGCGCAGAGCTTTAGTCTGGAGAGTGAACAATGGTCAACCGGTGGCGTGTGCTGGAAACCGCACGAGAAATTCGCGCAGGCGCGGTGATTGCCTATCCAACCGAAGCGGTTTGGGGCTTGGGCTGCGACCCGTGGAACGAAGAAGCAGTGGACCGTTTGCTCGCCATCAAGAACCGTTCGGTGGACAAGGGCCTGATCCTGGTGGCGGACAACATCCGTCAGTTCGACTTTCTGTTCGAAGATTTCCCGCAGGACTGGATCGACCGCATGGCCAGCACCTGGCCAGGGCCGAACACCTGGCTGGTGCCCCATCAGGACTTGTTGCCGGAGTGGGTGACGGGTGTGCACGACACCGTAGCGCTGCGGGTGACTGACCATCCGCTGGTGAGGGATTTGTGCTCGCTGGTAGGGCCGTTGATTTCTACTTCGGCCAACCCACAGGGTCGCCCGGCGGCGCGCACGCGGATTCGCGTGGAGCAATACTTCCGTGGCCAAGTGGACCTGGTACTGGGTGGCGCCCTGGGTGGGCGCAAGAACCCGAGCCTGATTCGCGATCTGGTGACGGGTGAGGTGGTGCGGCCTTCTTGAGACCTCGCCGGCAAGCCGGCTCCTACAGGGATTGTGTGCTTTCTGTAGGAGCCGGCTTGCCGGCGACAGCACCCTGAAGCCTTACGGCAACAGAATGGTCGACCCTGTCGTCCGCCGTCCCGATAACTCCGTCTGCGCTTTCGCCGCCTCCGCCAGCGCATACCGCTGGTTGATATCAATGCGCACCTTGCCGCTCTTGATCATCGAGAACAGGTCATCCGCCATCGCCTGCAGGTTTTGCGGGTTGTTGGCGTAGGTCGCCAGGGTTGGCCGGGTGACGTACAGCGAGCCCTTGGCCGACAGGATCCCCAGGTTCACCCCGTCCACCGCGCCTGACGCATTGCCAAAACTCACCACCAGCCCACGTGGCGCTACGCTGTCCAGCGAGGTCAGCCAGGTGTCCTTGCCGACGCCGTCGTACACCACTGGCACTTTTTTGCCGTCGGTCAATTCCAGCACGCGCTGTGCGACGTCTTCCTTGCTGTAGTCGATGGTTTCCCAGGCGCCGAGGGATTTGGCCAGCGCGGCTTTTTCCGGCGAACTCACGGTCCCGATCAGCTTGACGCCTAGGGCCTTGGCCCATTGGCAGGCCAGGGAGCCCACGCCACCTGCGGCGGCATGGAACAGGATGGTTTCGCCGCCTTTGAGTTCATAGGTCTGGCGCAGCAGGTACTGCACGGTCAGGCCCTTGAGCATGGCGCCGGCGGCTTGTTCGAAGCTGATGTCGTCCGGCAGATGTACCAGGTTGGCGGCGGGCAACACATGCAGTTGGCTGTAGGCGCCCAGCGGGCCGCTGCCGTAGGCCACGCGGTCACCGACTTTGAATTGAGTGACTTCACTGCCGACCGCGTCGACCACCCCGGCGCCTTCTGCGCCCAACCCCGATGGCAACGCGGGCGGCGCATACAGACCGCTGCGGAAATAGGTGTCGATGAAGTTGAGGCCGATCGCCTCATTACGTACGCGAACCTGCTGCGGGCCGGGATCTGCCGGCGTGTAGTCCACATACTCAAGCACTTCGGGGCCGCCATGGGCGCTGAACTGGATACGTTTTGCCATCTGCCTTCTCCTTGGGTCGAATTCGCATAGCCCCCTATCCCACTCCTAAGCTTGATCTTCGTCAACTGCGGCGCAACCGGGTGCAGTGGTATCCTGTGCGCCCATTTGCCGCCGACGCCCAATGGCCTCGCGTAGCTTTGCCCGATTCAAGGTGATGCCATGACTACCCGCACCGAGGCTGTAAAGGCCTACCTGCTTGACCTGCAAGACCGCATTTGCAGCGCCCTGGAAACCTTTGAGACGGACACTCGCTTTATCGAAGACGCGTGGACCCGGCCTGCGGGCGGCGGCGGTCGCACCCGCGTGATCGAAAACGGTTCGGTGATCGAAAAAGGCGGCGTCAACTTTTCCCACGTGTTTGGCAGCGGTCTGCCACCGTCCGCCAGCGCGCATCGGCCTGAGCTGGCCGGCCGTGGCTTTGAGGCCTTGGGGGTGTCGCTGGTGATCCACCCGCACAACCCACACGTACCGACTTCCCACGCCAACGTGCGCTTTTTCATCGCTGAAAAAGAAGGCGAAGAGCCGGTGTGGTGGTTCGGCGGTGGTTTCGACCTCACGCCTTACTATGGCAACGACGAAGACTGCATCCACTGGCACCGCGTGGCCGAGCAGGCCTGTGCACCGTTCGGTCCAGACGTGTATTCGCGCTACAAAGCCTGGTGCGACAGCTACTTCCACATCAAGCACCGCAACGAACCGCGCGGCATCGGCGGCCTGTTCTTCGATGATCTGAACGAATGGGACTTTGACACCTGCTTCGCCTTCATCCGCGCCATCGGTGACGCCTACATCGACGCCTACTTGCCGATCGTGCAGCGCCGCAAGGCCACCGCCTACACCGAGCAGCAGCGCAAATTCCAGGAATTCCGTCGCGGCCGCTACGTTGAATTCAACCTGGTCTACGACCGTGGCACCCTGTTCGGCCTGCAATCGGGCGGGCGCACCGAGTCGATCCTGATGTCGTTGCCGCCGCAAGTGCGCTGGAGCTACGACTGGAAAGCCGAGGCCGGCAGCGAAGAAGCGCGTCTCACCGACTACTTCCTGCAAGACCGTGACTGGCTGGGCCTGGCCGCGCCCAAGGCGGCTGTCTGATGGACCGCTATGTCGTGTTCGGCAACCCCATCGGCCACAGCAAGTCGCCGCTGATCCATCGCATGTTCGCCGAGCAGACCGGCGAGCAACTGGACTACAGCACCTTGCTGGCGCCCTTGGAAGATTTCACCGGCTGTGCCCGTGAGTTTTTCCAACAAGGCCGTGGTGCGAACGTCACCGTGCCGTTCAAGGAAGAGGCATACCGTTTGGCCAACACCTTGACCGAACGCGCCCAACGCGCGGGCGCGGTGAACACCCTGAGCAAGCTGGCCGACGGCAGCCTATTGGGTGACAACACCGACGGCGCCGGCCTGGTGCGCGACCTCACGGTCAACGCCGGGTTGAGCCTGCAAGGCAAACGCATCCTGTTGTTGGGCGCCGGAGGCGCGGTGCGCGGCGCATTGGAACCGTTGCTGGCCGAACAGCCCGCTTCGCTGATCATCGCCAACCGAACCGTGGAAAAGGCCGAACTACTCGCCGAGTTGTTCGATGATCTTGGCCCGGTGTCCGCCAGTGGTTTCGACTGGCTTCGCGAGCCGGTGGACGTCATCATCAACGCCACTTCCGCCAGCCTGTCAGGCGATGTACCGCCGATTGCCGGCAGCCTGATCGAACCAGGCAAGACGTTTTGCTACGACATGATGTATGCCAAGGAGCCGACCGCGTTCTGCCGCTGGGCCAGCGAACAAGGCGCAGCCGTGGCGATGGATGGCCTGGGCATGTTGGTGGAACAGGCGGCGGAAGCGTTCTTCCTGTGGCGCGGTGTGCGCCCGGAGTCAGCGCCGGTGTTGGCCGAGCTGCGCCGCCAGTTGGCCTGACATCGATCTGGCACGGGCACGGTCATTGTAGGAGCCGGCTTGCCGGCGATTGGCCCTCAAGACGTGTGCTGACCTCGCGGGCGCTATCGCCGGCAAGCCGGGCTCCTACAGGGGTGGGTTCAGTCTTCGAAATGGAGGGGGCACTTGTCGGCCCCCTCCAGCTTCTTAAGTTCTTCAACGACCTGTGCCCGCGCCCGACGCAACGTCAAGCTGCGCCCCAACCCGCGCAAGCGCCGCGCCTCCTGGTGCAGCATCTCCACCCCGGAATAGTCGATAAAGTTGATCTGCTGCGCCTCGATCACCACCCGTTCGCCCTGCAGGCTTTGCAGGCGCACTTGCAGGTAGTGGCTGGCGCCGAAAAAGATCGAACCGCCCACTCGCAGCACATCCTCATCACCATCGCGCCATTGCTGAACCCGTGGCTGCGACGTGCGCTTGAGGTAGAAAAACAGCGACGCCAGCACCCCGGCGTAAATCGCTGTTTGCAGCTCCAGCAGCAAGGTGGCGACGCAGGTCAGGCTCATCACCACGAATTCGGCACGACTGACGCGGAATAAAGCGCGAATACCGCGACGGTCCACCAGCCCCCAACTGATCAGCAAGATGCTCGCTGCCATGCTCGGGATCGGAATATGGGCGATCAATGCCGCGCCAAACAGCGCAAACAGTGCCACCCATAATGCGGAAAACACGCCCGCCAACGGCGAACAGGCGCCCGCCTCGTAGCTGAGACCAGAGCGTGTGAACGAACCGGCTGACAAATACCCGGAGAAAAATCCGCCAACGATGTTGGATAAGCCCTGCGCACGCACTTCCTGATTGGCGTCGAGCAATTGCTGCGAACGCGCCGACAGCGAGCGGGCGATCGACAGGCTGGTCACCAACCCCAGCATGCCCACCGCCACGGCGCTCGGCAGCAGGCGCAGGATCACGTCCAAGTCCATGGGCAACGGGCTGAACGGCGGCAGTTTACCGATAAACGAACTGACCAGCGCCACATGCCCGAACATCGCCGGCCACAGCCACGCCACCAGGCTGCCCAGCGCCAGGGCGATCAACAGGGTCGGCCAGCGCGGTACGAGGTACTTGAGCAGTGCGCCAACCAGCAAGGTACCGAGCCCGAGAGTGAGTGAGGCATGATCCCATTCGCCGCTATGGTGGATCAGTGCCAGCAGGCTATTGATCGCCGTGGCTTGGCTCGGCAAATCCAGCCCCAGCAGATTGGGCAGTTGCCCGAGCGCAATCACCACGGCGGCACCCAGGGTGAAACCGAGCACCACCGAATGGGAGACAAAATTCACCAGCGCGCCAAAACGCAGCATGCCCAGTAGCCACTGGAAAACCCCGGCGAGGAAGGTGAGCAACAGGATCAGGGTGATGTAGTCCTGTGAGCCCGGCACGGCCAGCGGGCTGACGCTGGCGTAGAGCACAATGGAAATCGCCGCCGTGGGGCCGCAGATCAGGTGCCAGGACGAACCCCAGAGGCAGGCGATCAGCACTGGTATGATCGCGGCGTATAGGCCGTATTCGGGTGGGAGACCGGCGATCAGCGCGTAGGCAATTGACTGTGGCAAGGCGAGAACCGCGCCACTGAGGCCCACCATCGCATCCCGGCCAACGCTGGCGCGGGTCTGGCGCGGGAGCCAGGCGAGGAAGGGGAAAAGTGTATGGCGGTTGGGCCGGGGCATCGGGCTGCTCGAAATACTGTAGGAGCTGGCTTGCCAGCGAAGGTGGCTAACGATAACGCGGGTTGTCTGAAAAAACGCGGCGTTTTCGAGTGCTTCGCCGGCAAGCCGGCTCCTACAGGGGGTGATGTTGCATTCAGAGTTTGGCTTTTACGGCCGCCAGCGCATCCTTGCCATCTACGGTCTTCACGCCATCCAGCCACTTATCCAATACCGCCGGGTTGGCCTTGATCCACGCCTTCGCCGCTTCGGCATTGCTGACCTTGTTGTTGGCCACCTCGGCCATGATGCTGTTCTCCATCTCCTGGGTAAAACTCAGGTTGGTCAGCAGTTTTCCCACGTTCGGGCAGGCCTGTGCGTAGCCCTTGCGGGTCAAGGTATACACGCTGCCGGTGTCACCAAAATATTTCTCGCCGCCTTTGAGGTAGTGCATTTTCAACTGCACGTTCATCGGGTGCGGGGTCCAGCCGAGGAAGGTCACGAACTTCTGCTTTTTAACGGCGCGCGACACTTCGGCGAGCATCGCTTGTTCGCTGGACTCCACCAACTTCCACTGGCCGAGCGCGAAGTCGTTTTTCTTGATGATCTCCTGCAACGAAATATTCGCCGGCGCGCCGGAGCCGATGCCGTAGATCTTCTTGTCGAACTTGTCGGCAAATTTGTTCAGGTCGGCAAAGTCATGCACCCCGGCGTCCCACACATAGTCGGGCACGGCGAGGGTGAACTCAGTGCCGTCGAGGTTCTTCGCCAGTTGCACCACGTCGCCATTGGCCACGAACTTGTCATAGAAGCCCTGCTGCGCCGGCATCCAGTTGCCCAGAAACACATCCACCTGGCCGTCCTTGAGCCCGCCAAACGTAATCGGCACCGCCAGGGTGTCGACCTTGGGTTTATAGCCCATGCCCGTCAGGAGGAAACCGGTGATGGCATTGGTGGCCGCAATATCGCTCCAGCCCGGATCGGCCATCTTTACCGTTTCACAACTGGCGTCTGCGTAAACATTGGCGCTTCCCAGCGCCAGGAGCCCCAGCATCACAGTTAATTTTTGCATGGCCTTCCCTCAGTGTTATTGGTTTTGGCAGGGTTGTGGATAACGTGCCTTGCGCTCCAGGTCGTCGAGGTCGATATGGTTGCGCATGTATTGCTGACTGGCGTCCACCAGTGGCTGGTGATCCCAGCTCTTCAGCTTGCCCTGGATCAGTGCTTCAAACACCAGACGGCGGCGGCGTTGGCTGGCGAGCACCTGTTGGTGGATCGCCTGGATGTCCCATTTGGCCCGCGCCTCGTCCAGGAAGGCTGCAAACAGCGCCTGATGCTGCGGCGACTGGCTGAGGTCTTCCTGCTCCCGAGGGTCGTTGTGTACATCGAACAGTAGACAAGGGTCGTCTTCGCTGTAGATGAATTTGTAGGCGCCACGGCGAATCATCATCAGCGGGCCGATGGTGCCTTCGGCCATGTATTCGCCGAACACTTCGTCGTGCCCGCCCTGCCCTCGCAAGTGCGGGATAAGCGAGCGGCCGTCCAGCGGCAGGCGCGGGTCCAGCTCGCCGCCGGCCAATTCCACCAGGGTCGGCAACAGGTCGGCGGTGGACACGGCTTTGCTGACGCGGCCCGCCGCGAATTGCCCTGGCGCACTGATCAGCAGCGGTACGCGGGCGGCCATTTCAAACCAGTGCATTTTGTACCAGAGGCCCCGCTCGCCGAGCATGTCACCGTGGTCGCCGGAGAAGATGATGAGGGTGTCGTCGGCCAGCCCGGTGTCTTCCAGGGTCTGCAGCAGCTTGCCGACATTGCTGTCGATGTAGCTGCACGCGCCGAAATAGGCACGGCGCGCATCACGGATCTTATCCACAGGCAGCGGCTTGTCCCACAGGTCGTAGACCTTGAGCAGGCGCTGGGAATGTGGGTCGAGATCGCTTTGCGCGGGTGTTGCAGGCAACGGGATATCAGCGTCGTCGTACAGGTCCCAGAACGGCTTGGGAATGGTGTAGGGATCGTGGGGGTGAGTCATCGACACCGTCAGGCAGAACGGCTGGTCGCCGTCTTCGCGGATATGGTCGAACAGGTATTGCTGGGCTTTGAACACCACCTCTTCGTCGAAATCCAGCTGGTTGGTGCGCACGCACGGCCCGGCTTGCAGCACCGACGACATGTTGTGATACCAAGTGGGGCGTACGTCCGGCTCATCCCAGTTCACCGCCCAGCCATAGTCGGCGGGGTAGATGTCGCTGGTCAGGCGTTCTTCGTAGCCATGCAACTGGTCGGGACCGCAGAAGTGCATCTTGCCCGACAGCGCGGTGCGGTAGCCGAGGCGGCGCAGGTAGTGGGCGTAGGTCGGCACGTCGGCGGGGAAATCGGCGGCGTTGTCGTAGGCGCCGATCTTGCTCGGCAGCTGGCCACTCACCAGGGTGAAACGCGACGGCGCGCACAACGGGCTGTTGCAATAGGCGGCATCGAACACCACGCCTTGTGCGGCGAGGCGGCTCAAATTCGGTAGTTTGATAGGCGAAGAACCGTAGAACGGAAGCAACGGCGCGGCCATTTGATCGGCCATGATGAAAAGAATGTTCTTGCGCTTCATGATCTATCGGCATTCCATAGGCGGTGTTTATGCGAAAGAGCATGCAGCCCATGAAAAGTGGGGTAAAGCCCATGAAAAGCAATGTCTAGGATAAGCACAGCTTATGTATGAAGCCCTTGGTGACCTGTCCCTCGATTTGCTGCGTGCTTTCGAAGCCGCCGCACGTCATCGCAGCTTTACCGCCGCTGCGATGGAACTGGGCACCACCCAGCCGGCTATCAGCCAACAGATCAAGCGCCTGGAAGAACAGTTGGCGATCCGCCTGTTTGATCGTATCTACCGGGGGATCGAACTGACCGACGCCGGCGCCCTGCTGTTCGAGCATGTGCAAGGTGGGTTGCAGGGCATCAACCAGGGGCTGAGCCTCATTACCCAACAGGACCAGCATGAAGTGCTGCAAGTCGCCACCGACTTCGCCTTCGCCGCCTATTGGCTGATGCCGCGCCTGCATCGATTTCACCAGGCCAACCCGCAGGTCGATGTCAGCCTGGTGACCAGCGAGCGCAACCACGCCACCTTGCGCAGCGATATCGACGTGGCAGTGTTGTTTGGTGACGGCCGTTTCAAGCAGGGCGACAGCCTGTGGTTGTTCAATGAGGAAGTGTTCCCTGTGTGCAGCCCGCAGTGGCTCAAGGACCAGGCCACGCGATTGACTGTGCAAAATTTGCACGATTTCCCGCTGCTGCACCTGCGCCAGGAAAACAACAGCCAGTGGTTCGACTGGAGCGGTGTGTTTCGCGAACTGGGCATCGCCAGCGCGCCAACGCCTGGCCAACTGCGTTTCGACAACTACACCCTGCTCATTCAGGCGGCGATTGCCGGCCAGGGCGTGGCCATCGGCTGGCGGCACCTTGTGGATAACCTGCTGGAGCAGGGCTGGTTGTGCCGGCCGGTCAGCGACACGGTGATCTCGCGCTTTGGCTATTACGTGGTGCAACCCCAGCGCAAACGTCGGGGGCAATTGGTCGAGCGTTTCGTTGACTGGCTGGTGGCGGAGCAAGCCAGCAGCGCACAGTCGCTGACCGGGCTGGCCCTGCCGTCCATTGCGGTCTAGCATCTGGCGCATATTGGATCCGGAGTCCGCCATGCAACGTATCAAGGGCTACCACGCCCATATCTACTTCGACGCGAGCACCATCGAACAGGCGCGCACCTTGTGCGAAGACGCCGCCAAACTCTTCCCACTGCGCATGGGCCGTGTGCACGAACGACCGGTAGGCCCGCACCCGGATTGGAGCTGCCAGTTGGCGTTCGATCCTGAGTACATCGGTGTCGTGTTGCCGTGGTTGGTGATTCATCGCAATGGACTGGTGGTTTTTTTGCACCCCGAAACCGGTGATGACCTGAAGGACCACACTGATTATGCCGTCTGGATGGGGGCGATGCGGGAGCTGAACCTGTCAGCCTTTTCTTAAATGTTATCCCTAAATATGGGATTGATATTTATATATTGAGACTTCCGTTCGCGTAGGTTTATATTCGCTGCATCCGCTCAGAACTCAGGTGAAGCGATGCAGGCGCAATTGATCGCGCTCGATTGGGGAACCAGCTCCCTTCGTGCTTATAAACTCGGCCCCGCCGGCGTGGTGCTGGAACAGCGCTCGCTGGGGTGGGGCATCATGCATTTGCCCAGCGAACCCCGGGACATTGCCGGCGTGCGTTGCAGCAACGGTTTCGAGTTGGCGTTCGATGCGGCGTGCGGGGATTGGCTCGACGCCCAGCCCGGGCTACCGGTAATTGCCTGTGGCATGGTCGGCAGCGCCCAGGGCTGGAGCGAAGCGGCCTATCGCAATACCCCGGTCGATGTCGCCAGCCTCGGCCAGGCGCTGCATCAGGTGCACAGCCTGCGCGGCGTGGACGTGCACATCGTGCCGGGCGTGATCGAGCAGGTCGGCTTGCCCAATGTGATGCGTGGCGAAGAAACCCAAGTGCTGGGCGTGCTGCATGGGCTGGGTGCCGATGTGTTGATCGGCCTGCCGGGCAGCCATTCCAAGTGGGTCGAGGTGGTCGAGGGCTGTATCACGCATTTCGATACCTTTATGACCGGCGAGCTGTTTGCGGTGTTGAGCAAACACAGCATCCTTGGACGTACTCAGCTGCCGTCCGAACAATTCCAGGTCGAAGCCTTCGACCGAGGCGTGCACGTGGCGCTTTCCGAAGACGGCCAGCGCGGCGTGCTGTCCACCTTGTTCAGTGCCCGCACCCTGGGGCTCACCGGCGAACTCGCCCCTGACCAACAGCCCGATTACCTGTCCGGCTTGCTTATCGGCCATGAACTCGCCGGTCTGCCCGACAGCGCCAAACACAAGCCGATCATCCTGGTCGGCGCCGCGCCCCTTTGCGCCCGCTATCAACGCGCCCTCGCCCTCTGCGGCTTTGCCCACGTCAGCCTGGCGCAGGAAGCCACCGAGCGCGGCCTGTGGCAACTGGCCTTAGCGGGCGGGCTCACTCAACCTGTACTGGAGGCCTGACATGCTCAAGCAAGCACTCGCGCAAAACGGTTTGATCGCCATCCTGCGCGGCATTCGCCCGGACGAAGCCCAGGCTGTCGGCCAGGTGCTGTACCAGGCAGGGTTTCGGGTGATCGAAGTCCCGCTGAATTCGCCTGATCCCTACACCAGTATCCGCACCCTGCGCGACAGTTTGCCCGCCGATTGCCTGATCGGTGCTGGCACGGTGTTGACGCCGGAGCAGGTCGAGCACGTGAAGGCTGCTGGTGGCCAGGTGATCGTTATGCCCCACAGCGATGCCAAGGTGTTGCGTGCCGCCAAAGCCGCGGGCCTGTTTCTGTCCCCGGGCGTGGCCACGCCCACCGAAGCCTTCGCCGCACTGGCCGAAGGTGCTGACGTGTTGAAGCTGTTCCCCGCCGAGCAAATGGGCCCTTCGGTGATCAAGGCGTGGCTGGCGGTATTGCCGGCCGGCACCTTGCTGCTGCCGGTGGGTGGCATTACCCCGGACAACATGCAGGTGTTCATCGACGCCGGCGCCAAAGGTTTCGGGCTGGGTTCCGGGTTGTTCAAACCGGGTATGACCGTGGATCAGGTAGCGAGTCGCGCCCAGGCTTATGTCGCCGCCTGGAAAGCCCTGAACTGAATCAAGTTTCGCGCCCACAGGCGCCGCATCTATAAGAGAGATAACAGATGAAAATAACCAAACTGACGACCTTTATCGTCCCTCCGCGCTGGTGCTTCCTCAAGGTCGAGACCGACCAGGGCGTGACCGGCTGGGGTGAGCCCGTGGTCGAAGGCCGCGCTCACACCGTGGCGGCTGCCGTTGAAGAACTGTCCGACTACCTGATCGGCAAAGACCCACGCAATATCGAAGACATCTGGACCGTGCTCTATCGCGGCGGCTTTTATCGCGGCGGCGCCGTGCACATGAGCGCCCTCGCCGGCATCGACCAGGCGCTGTGGGACATCAAGGGCAAGGCCCTCGGTGTTTCCGTCAGCGACTTGCTCGGTGGCCAGGTGCGCGACAAGATCCGCGTGTACTCATGGATCGGTGGCGACCGTCCCGCCGACACCGCCCGCGCTGCCAAAGAGGCCGTGGCCCGTGGCTTCACGGCGGTAAAAATGAACGGCACCGAAGAGCTGCAGTTCGTCGACAGCTTCGAAAAGGTCGACCTGGCCCTGGCCAACGTCGCCGCCGTGCGTGATGCGGTCGGCCCCAACGTCGGCATCGGCGTCGACTTCCATGGCCGGGTGCACAAGCCCATGGCCAAGGTGCTGATGAAGGAACTCGACCCGTACAAACTGATGTTCATCGAAGAGCCGGTGCTCAGCGAGAACTACGAAGCGCTGAAAGAGCTGGCCCCGTTGACCAGCACGCCGATTGCCCTGGGCGAGCGCCTGTTCTCGCGTTGGGATTTCAAGCGTGTGCTCAGCGAAGGCTACGTCGACATCATCCAGCCGGATGCGTCCCATGCCGGTGGCATCACCGAAACCCGCAAGATCGCCAACATGGCCGAAGCCTACGACGTGGCCCTGGCCCTGCACTGCCCGCTGGGCCCGATTGCCCTGGCGGCGTGCCTGCAACTGGACGCGGTCTGCTACAACGCGTTTATCCAGGAACAAAGCCTGGGCATTCACTACAACGAGAGCAATGACCTGCTCGATTACGTGCGCGATCCGGGCGTGTTCGACTATGACCAAGGCTTTGTGAAGATCCCCAACGGACCGGGCCTGGGCATCGAGATCAATGAGGAATACGTGATCGAACGCGCGGCCATCGGCCACCGCTGGCGTAATCCGATCTGGCGGCATGCCGACGGCAGCTTCGCCGAGTGGTAAGCACCGCTTATCTGTAGGAGCCGGCTCGGCGATTGCGGTGGATCAGCCACTGCCGGTGTCGACTGGCGCGCCGCCATCGCCGGCAAGTCGGCTCCTACAAGTTGGTCCATACCTCAATAAGCATAAGAAGAGGCAACCCCCATGCACCCTGAATCCTTCACCGGGCAGGCTTCTTTAGTCACGCCTACCAGAAAGCGTTTCTTCATCATGGTGCTGCTGTTTATCACCGTGGTGATCAACTACCTCGACCGCAGCAACCTGTCCATCGCCGCCCCGGCCCTGACCAGTGAACTGGGGATCGACCCGGTGCACGTCGGGCTGATTTTCTCTGCGTTCGGCTGGACCTACGCCGCCATGCAGATTCCCGGCGGTTGGCTGGTGGACCGCGTGCCGCCGCGTATTCTCTACACGGCGGCGCTGCTGTTGTGGTCCATCGCCACCGTCATGCTCGGCTTCGCGGCCAGCTTTATCGCGCTGTTTGTGTTGCGCATGGCGGTAGGGGCTTTAGAGGCCCCGGCCTATCCGATCAACAGCCGCGTAGTCACCACCTGGTTCCCTGAGCGCGAGCGCGCCACGGCGATTGGCGTCTATACCTCCGGGCAGTTTGTCGGGTTGGCATTCCTGACGCCGGTACTGGCCTGGCTGCAGCATGCATTTGGCTGGCACATGGTGTTTGTCGCGACCGGTGGCGTGGGGATCCTGTGGGCAGTTATCTGGTACGCGGTGTACCGCGAACCGAAAGACTTCAAAGGCGCCAACGCCGCTGAAATCGACCTGATCCGTGAAGGTGGCGGCTTGGTTGATATGCAGGAAAAAGCTGCCAAGGCGCCGTTCAGTTGGGTCGACCTGGGCATCGTGTTGAGCAAGCGCAAGCTGTGGGGCATTTACCTGGGGCAGTTCTGCCTCAACTCCACGTTGTGGTTCTTCCTGACATGGTTCCCGACCTACCTGGTGAAATACCGCGGCATGGACTTCATCAAGTCCGGCCTGCTGGCGTCATTACCATTCCTCGCGGCGTTTGTCGGCGTGCTGTGTTCCGGGATCTTTTCCGATTGGCTGATTCGTCGTGGCGCGTCGGTGGGCTTTGCCCGCAAGTTGCCGATCATCGGCGGGCTGCTGATTTCCACGGCGATCATCGGCGCCAACTACGTGGACTCGACGGCGTGGGTGATTGCGTTCCTGGCGGTGGCGTTCTTTGGTAATGGGTTGGCGTCGATTACCTGGTCGCTGGTGTCGACCCTGGCACCGGCCCGCCTGTTGGGGCTGACCGGTGGGGTGTTCAACTTCATCGGCAACCTGTCGGCGATTGCCACGCCGATCGTGATTGGTTTTCTCGCCAGTGGCGATTCGTTTGCACCGGCGATTACCTATATCGCGGTGCTGGCGTTGCTCGGGGCGCTGTCCTACGTGTTGCTCGTAGGCAAAGTCGAACGCATCGAACTCAAATAACCACTGCCCTGTAGGAGCCGGGTTTCAGTTGAGGACGCCGTCGAGGATCTCGTAGACGATGCCCGTACCCACGGCGATCAACACCACATCCGGCCCCGAACGGCGCCATTCATAACCGGGATACACCGGCAGGCGTGCCAGGGCGCGGTTATCGAGGCGTTCGCCGTAGTAGCCGCGGGGCAGCGGCTGGCCACGCACCAGGCGCACATTCGGCGGTGGCGGTGCGCCACGGGCGAACTGGCCGTGGTTGTCGTGGATGATCTGGCGGACCGGGCCGAAATCCTGGGGCGGGCCGCCGCGACGGTTGTCCTGCGGGCCGCGATGGTCGTCGCCGCGTTGTTCGTGCTGGCCCTGCGGGCCGCCACGATCAGGGCCGCCTTGGTCATAAGGCGCGGCCTGCACCAGGGCGCTGGCGCCAAGCACCAGCACGCCAAGGCCTGCAATCACGGATTTAGGCATTTTCATCGGGTATTCCTCAGGGCACACAAGCAAAAAAGGGATTTCGAACGAGGTTCGAAATCCCTTGGTCTTGCTGTTTAGGCCGTGCCCGAGCGGGTTGATTCCTCTGTATCAGGAACTTTACCTACTGCTTACGGGGCCCTTACTTACGCGCGTTACGAACGCCTTCCGACAATGCCGCACACAGGCTCAACACGCCGTCGATGGCTTGCTGGTCATTCTTGGCATTGGCGATATGGTCGATCAGTGCCGAACCTACGACGACACCGTCAGCCAGGCGGGCGATGGCTGCCGCTTGTTCCGGGGTGCGGATACCAAAACCGATGCTGATCGGCAGGTCGGTATGGCGACGCAGGCGGGTCACGGCTTCTTCGACGTGCTCCAGGGTCGCAGCGCCAGCACCGGTCACACCGGCCACCGACACGTAGTACACGAAACCGGAACTGCCATTCAGAACTGTCGGCAAGCGCACATCGTCAGTGGTCGGCGTGGTCAGGCGGATGAAGTCGATGCCAGCGGCCTGGGCCGGGTCGCACAGCTCGCCGTTATGCTCGGGCGGCATGTCGACCACGATCAGGCCGTCCACGCCGGCTTCCTTGGCGTCGGCGATGAACTGCGGCACGCCGTATTTGTGGATCGGGTTGAAGTAGCCCATCAACACCAGCGGCGTGTCGTTGTTGTCCTGGCGGAACTCGCGGACCATCTGCAGGGTTTTCAGCAGGTTCTGCTTGGCTTCCAGCGCGCGAATGTTGGCCAGCTGGATCGCCGGGCCGTCGGCCATCGGATCGGTGAACGGCATGCCCAACTCGATCACGTCGGCGCCGGCGGCCGGCAAGCCCTTGAGGATCGCCAGCGAGGTGTCATAGCCAGGGTCGCCGGCCGTGACGAAGGTCACCAGGGCAGCGCGGTTTTGTTCTTTAAGCTGTGCGAAGCGGGTTTGCAGGCGGCTCATCAGTGTTTCTCCTGCTTGGCGGTTTCCATATGGTGCATCACGGTCTGCATGTCTTTGTCGCCACGGCCGGACAGGTTGACCACCATCAGGTGATCCTTCGGCAGGGTCGGTGCGCGTTTGAACACTTCGGCCAGGGCGTGGGCGCTTTCCAGGGCAGGAATGATCCCTTCCAGGCGGCAGCATTTGTGGAAGGCGTCGAGGGCTTCGTCGTCGGTCACCGAGGTGTACTGGACGCGACCGATGTCGTGCAACCAGGCGTGTTCCGGGCCGATGCCAGGGTAATCCAGGCCTGCGGAGATGGAGTGTGCGTCGATGATCTGGCCGTCCTCATCCTGCAGCAGGAACGTACGGTTGCCGTGCAGTACGCCGGGTACGCCACCGTTGAGGCTGGCGGCGTGCTTGCCGGTCTCGATGCCGTGGCCGGCCGCTTCAACGCCGATGATCTCGACGCTGGTGTCGTCCAGGAACGGGTGGAACAGGCCCATGGCGTTGGAGCCACCGCCGATGCACGCCACCAGGCTGTCCGGCAGGCGACCTTCCTGGGCTTGCAACTGGTCGCGGGTTTCCTTGCCGATCACGGCCTGGAAGTCGCGCACCATTGCAGGGTACGGGTGCGGGCCGGCCACGGTGCCGATCAGGTAGAAGGTGCTGTCGACGTTGGTCACCCAGTCACGCAGGGCTTCGTTCATCGCGTCTTTCAGGGTGCCGGTGCCGGCAACCACCGGGATCACTTCCGCGCCCAGCAGCTTCATACGGAACACGTTGGCTTGCTGGCGCTCGATGTCAGTGGTGCCCATGTAGATCACGCATTGCAGGCCGAAGCGCGCAGCCACGGTGGCAGTGGCCACGCCGTGCATGCCGGCGCCGGTCTCGGCGATGATGCGTTTCTTACCCATGCGCCGAGCCAGCAGGATCTGGCCGATGCAGTTGTTGATCTTGTGCGCGCCGGTGTGGTTCAGCTCTTCACGCTTGAGGTAGATCTTGGCGCCGCCGCAGAATTCGGTCAGGCGCTCGGCGAAGTACAGCGGGCTTGGGCGTCCGACGTAGTCGCGCTGGAAGTAGGCAAGTTCTTCATTGAAAGCCGGATCGATCTTGGCCGCTTCGTATTCGCGGGCCAGGTCGAGGATCAACGGCATCAGGGTTTCAGCGACGTAACGGCCGCCGAACGCGCCAAACAGGCCGTTGGCGTCTGGGCCGTTGCGTAGATCGGTCTGGGACTGAGTCATGGGACGCTCCAGGAAAGAAGGGTGTGGAAAGCAATGAGGGTCACTCTACCCCTGACGTTCTATGCTGAAAACCGATAAGATCGCCGCAACCTGTCAGGAAAACTCACAGATGAGCCGAGACCTTCCGCCCCTCAATGCCCTGCGTGCCTTTGAAGCGACTGCGCGATTGAACAGCGTCAGTCAGGCAGCCGAGCAATTGCATGTGACCCACGGCGCCGTCAGCCGGCAGCTGAAGGTGCTGGAGGAGCATTTGGGTATCAGCTTGTTCGTCAAGGAAGGTCGCGGCCTTAAACTCACAGATGCAGGCGTCCGGCTACGGGATGCCAGCGCGGAGGCATTCGAGCGCCTGAGGGATGTGTGTGCCGAGCTGACCCAGGCCAGCGCCGATGCACCTTTTGTACTCGGCTGTTCGGGCAGCCTGCTCGCGCGCTGGTTGATCCCGCGCCTGGGCCGCTTGAACGCCGACTTGCCGGACCTGCGCCTGCACCTGTCGGCGGGCGATGGGGATCTGGACCCGCGCCGCCCAGGCCTGGACGCGCTGTTGGTGTTCGCTGAACCGCCATGGCCGGCGGATATGCAGGTGTATGAGCTGGCCAGTGAACGCATCGGCCCGGTGATGAGCCCGCGCTTTGCCGGCTATGAACACTTGCGCAATGCGCCCGCCGAGGCCTTGTGTGGTGAAAAGCTGTTGCACACCACGTCACGCCCGCAAGCTTGGCCCAGTTGGGCAGCGCAGCACGGCATCGAGCCCGGCGCGTTGAAACACGGCCAGGGGTTTGAGCATCTGTATTATTTACTGGAGGCGGCAGTGGCAGGATTGGGCGTGGCGATCGCGCCTCAGCCGCTGGTGGCTGAAGACTTGCGCGCGGGTCGCCTAGTGGCGCCCTGGGGGTTCAGCGAAACCCCGGCGCACCTGGCGCTGTGGCTGCCAAAGCGCGCCGCAGACGGGCGCGCCGGGCAACTGGCGCAGTGGCTCAAGGCTGAGCTATTGCGCGAACCGGTTTAATCGCCGCGTTTGCACAGCAGATAAGCCGCGAGCAGGCCCAGTGCACCGACGGCAACGCCGGCTGTGGTCCATGGGTGCTCTTGTGCGTAGTCCCGGGTTGCAACACCGGTTTCGCGGATTTTGACTTTGCTTTCTTCGTAGGCGTCGCTGATCAGGTGGCGGGAATGCTTGAGGGCATTCTCGGCATTGCTTTTCAGGGCCTTCAAGGTTTTGCGCGACTCGTCGGATGCATCGTCCTTGAGACTTTCCAAAGACTTGAGCAGGCTCGAAATCTCGGCTTCCATGCTTTCCAGCGACGCTTTGCGTAAAGAAGTGTTGGCCATGTGGACTCTCCTGAAGTGATTGAGTGGCGTGTGTAGATACCGACTACGGCCGTTTCAGAAAGTGCAGTAAATCTGAACTTTCGGGTACGAACAGTCGCCAGAAGCAGTACGAACATTGACTGCTACGCTTGCTTAACGACCCTTAGGAGAACTGCCATGAGTGATCATCACACTTACAAGAAAGTCGAACTGGTGGGCTCGTCCACCTCCAGCATTGAAGACGCCATCAACAATGCGCTGGCCGAGGCCAATAAAAGCATCAAGCATCTGGAATGGTTCGAGGTGACTGAAACCCGTGGTCACATCAAGGACGGCAAGGCTGCGCACTTTCAGGTCACCCTAAAGGTGGGGTTCCGAATTGCCAGTAGTTGATCGCGTCGGTTGAACTTGCTGACTGGCCGATTGCCATAACCTGCGCTACAACCAATGGGTGCCGATGCCACAAGCGTCGGCACGCTCTTTTAGATCAGCGCAAGGAAAGTAACGGATGAAGAAGTTCCTGTTAGCGGTAGGTTTGTTGAGCATTGCCGGCACAGCCCTGGCGGCGGGCAAGCCTTGTGAAGAGCTGAAAAGCGAAATTGCAGCGAAAATCGACGCCAAGGGCGCTTCGGGTTATTCGCTGGAAGTGGTGGATAAAGGCGCTGCGCCGAGCGATCACACCGTGGTCGGCACCTGCGAGGGTGGCACCAAGGAAATTGCCTACAAGCGCGGTTAACCCCGTGTTGCAGACATAAAAAACCGACGCGCTGCGTCGGTTTTTTATGTCTGCAGGTTTTAGCCCTTCATCACCTGCGCCAGCAGTTCGTAGGAATGAATCCGGTCGGCGTGTTCGTACAGGTCGCAGGTAAAGATCAACTCGTCGGCGCCGGTCTGCTCGATCAGCACTTCCAGTTTGGCGCGGATCTTCGCCGGGCTGCCTACCATGGCCAGGCCAAGGAAACTGCCGACCGCATCCTTTTCATGGGGCAGCCACAGGCCATCCATGGTTTTAACCGGCGGGCGCTGCACCAGGCTTTGCCCGCGCATGAGGGCGAGGATGCGCTGGTAGACCGAAGTTGCCAAATAATCAGCCTGCTCGTCGGTATCCGCCGCCACCAAGGGAATGCCGAGCATCACGTAGGGTTTATCCAGCACGGCTGAAGGTTTGAAGTGATTGCGGTACACGCGAATCGCTTCATGCATCAGGCGGGGTGCGAAATGTGAGGCAAAGGCGTAGGGCAAACCGCGTTCACCTGCCAGCTGTGCGCTGAACAAGCTGGAACCGAGCAGCCACACTGGCACATTAGTGCCCGTGCCAGGCACGGCGATGATCCGTTGGTCGGGGGTGCGTGGGCCCAGGTAGGCCATCAGCTCGGCCACGTCTTCCGGGAATTCATCCGCGCTGCCGGAGCGCTCACGTCGCAGGGCGCGGGCGGTCATTTGGTCGGAGCCAGGTGCGCGGCCCAGCCCCAGGTCGATACGGCCGGGGTAGAGGCTCTCCAAGGTGCCGAACTGTTCGGCAATCACCAGCGGCGCATGGTTGGGCAGCATCACACCACCGGAGCCGACGCGAATGGTCGAGGTACCACCCGCCAGATAGCCCAGCAACACCGAAGTCGCCGAACTGGCGATACCATCCATATTGTGGTGTTCGGCCACCCAGAAACGGTTGTAGCCGAACTTTTCCACATGTTGGGCCAGGTCCAGGGAATTGCGCAGCGACTGCGCCGGACTGCCATTGGCCCGCACGGGCACCAGGTCGAGGGTCGAGAACTTTACGTCGGACAGCGATTTCATAAGCCTGCTTCTCCAAGGGGGCCGCAGGCTTTTTAGACGAACCAAAACCTGCCGCTTCATGTGCATACCTATGCAATGAGGGCATATACCCGAGATTCAATAGTTGAGTCGGAAATTTCCTACTGAATCGCTCGGTTTCTCCGACAAGATGAACTTTGCCACGCCGTCTATCCTCAGAACCCTTACTGACGCAAAACCACCGTTCGAGGAGACCGCTATGAGTATCGTGAAAAAAGCATCCGCGCATTGGGAAGGTGACCTGAAGACTGGCCTGGGTTCCATTTCCACGGAAACCGGCGTGCTACGTGAAGCGCCCTACGGCTTCAAGGCCCGTTTCGAAGGCGGCAAGGGTACCAACCCGGAAGAACTGATCGGTGCGGCCCATGCGGGCTGTTTCTCCATGGCATTTTCCATGATTCTCGGCGATGCCGGGCTCAAGGCTGACAGCATCGACACCCAGGCCGAAGTGACCCTGGACCAGGTGGACGGCGGTTTTGCGATCACCGCTGTGCACCTGATCCTCAAGGCCAAGATTCCGGGCGCGAGCCAGGCGCAGTTCGATGAGTTGAGCAAAAAGGCCAAGGAAGGGTGCCCGGTGTCCAAGGTGCTGAATGCGACTATCACCCTGGATGGCACGCTCGTAAATTGACACCGCTAAACCGGTAGGAGCCGGCTTGCCGGCGATGAGGCCCTTAGATTCACATGGTTTTTGAGGTCGTCATCGCTGGCAGGCCAGCTCCTACAGTGGTTTTTGGGGTGGCTAAAACATCTGCTTCAAATCAGAACTCGTGTTTTGTAAGTGTGGTCCTATTACCATGCAGCCTAGGCGCACACCCGTGCGCAATGCATTCAGGGAGCTTCACACATGAAACGTTTTGCCTTGGCGATCATTTGCGGTGTATTGGCCACTTCGGCCGTGGCCGCGCCAAAAGATTGTGAAGAGCTCAGGAAAGAGATTGAAGTGAAGATCCAGGCCAAGGCGATTCCTTCGTACACCTTGGAAATCATCACCGCCGAAGAAGCCAAGAATCATGACAGTGCGATGATTGTCGGTTCATGCGAAAACGGCACCAAGCGCATCATCTACCAGAAAAACAACGACTGATCAGATGCAGTTGACGCTGCGTTCCTCCGCGAGCAACTGACGCGCCGAATCATACAACCGGATATTCGGCGTGAAGGCCAACGAGCGCCCTTCCAGCACATAACGCTGGCCGGCCTGGAAGTGGTCATATTCCAGGGTCATGAAGCAGGTGCGATACATCATCTGGCTGAGCCCACCCAAACCGCCGCCGGCCGGGACTTCAAAGTCGAAGCGCACCATCAATTCGTGATGGCCGGGCGGGAATTGGAAGAAACGTCCGTCATCCAGGTTCTTGCCGTCCAGGCGCTGCGCCATGACCAGCTTGGAGCCCGGCGTCGGCGTAGTGAAATCGACCCACGCCTGTTGCGGATCCATCGGTGGCACGGGTGTTGTCGTGCAGGCGCTGAGGAACAAAGCGGCGACGGGTAACAAGAGCTGGCGCATGGCAGGCACTCAACGGGAAGAAAGAATTGAGCCTGCTGCGACGGCGGCAGACTTCCTATGAGTATAAACACGTCGAGCCATGGAAAAATTCCGCACAGGCGCGATAGTCTGGCGAGCAAATTACCCAGGAGCGGTCGCGGCATGGTCAGGCGTTTTCTTCCAGGGTTGATGGTTGTGCTGCTCAGCGGCTGTTCCAGTGTCAGTTATTACAGCCAGTTGGCCAGCGGCCAATGGCAATTGTTGCGGGCCCGAGAGCCGGTGGCGCAGGTCATTGCCGATCCTTCCCGCCCACCGCTGTTGCGCGAACACTTGGTGCAATCACAAAAAGCGCGCACGTTCGCCAGTGAGCATTTGCACCTGCCGGACAACCAGAGCTACAGGTTGTACGCCGATATCGGTCGGCCCTATGTGGTCTGGAATGTCTTCGCCACGCAGGAATTTTCCCTGTCCCCTGAAACCCATTGCTTCCCAATTGCTGGTTGTGTGGCCTATCGCGGCTATTACAACCAAGGTGCGGCGCGTGGTGAGGCTGCGTTGTTGAAGCAGCGTGGCATGGACGTGTCGATCGGTGGCGTAGAGGCTTACTCGACCTTAGGCTGGTTCAACGACCCGATCATGAACTCGATGATGAACTGGGGCGATGAACGCCTGGCCACGCTGATCTTCCATGAGCTGGCGCACCAGCGTTTCTATGTGAAGGACGACACCGAGTTCAACGAGTCGTTTGCCAATTTCGTCGAGCAGGAAGGTACACGCCAATGGCGCGCTGCGCGGGGGCTGGCGCCTGATAGCTTGTCCACGTCCAAGCAGCGTGACCAGTTTATCCAGTTGGTCCTCGATACCCGTCAACGCTTGCAAAAGCTCTACGCCCAACCCTTGGCTGAGGATGCGATGCGTCAGGCCAAGGCGGCGCAATTCGAGCGTTTGCGCAGCGATTACCGACAACTGCGCGACAGCCAATGGGGCGGCGATAAACGTTATGACGCGTGGATCAACCAGCCCATGAACAATGCGCGGCTGTTGCCATTTGGGCTGTACGACCAGTGGGTGCCGGCGTTTGCGGCGTTGTTTGCGCAGGAAAGTGGGGATTGGGTGAGGTTTTATGCGGCGGTGGAGCGGTTGGGAAGGTTGCCGGTGGAGCAGCGCAAGGCGGCGTTGAGGCAGTTGGAGGGTGTTGGTCGTTAGGGACCTATCGCCAGCAAGCCGGCTCCTACAGGGTTTCGCGATCTTTGTAGGAGCTGGCTTGCCGGCGATAGCAGTCTCAAGGACGCTGCAAAAATGCCTGGTGCATCTGCGCCAACGTCTCAAAATGCCAGGTCGGCGCCTCGGCATTCAGCTCTTCAAAACTGCCAAAGCCATACCCCACCGCTGCCGAATCCAACCCGTTGCTGCGTGCGCCGATCAGGTCATGCTTGCGGTCACCAATCATCAGAGTGGTTGCTGGGTCCAGACCTTCCTCGCTCATCAGGTGGGCGATCAGTTCGACTTTATTGGTGCGCGTGCCGTCCAGTTCACTGCCGTAAATCACCTTGAAGTGCTTGGCAAAATCGAAGTGCCGCGCGATCTCGCGGGCGAATACCCAAGGCTTGGACGTCGCGACGTAGAGCTGGCGCCCCTGGCCGCTCAACTCCTCCAGCAACGGCATCACGCCCTCGAACACGTGGTTCTCATACAGGCCGGTCACCTTGAAACGCTCGCGGTAGAAATTCACCGCCTCCCAGGCCTTGGCTTCATCAAAGCCGTAGAACTGCATGAAGGCTTGCAGCAACGGTGGGCCGATGAAGTGTTCCAGCTTGGTCAGGTCCGGCTCATCAATGCTGAGTTTGCCGAGGGCGTACTGGATCGAGCGGGTGATGCCTTCGCGCGGGTCGGTGAGAGTGCCGTCCAGGTCGAATAGCACGGTTTGGTAGTGCAGGGTCATCGGTCGAATCCTTCAGCCAGGTGCAGGTCTTTGAGCTTCACGTAGTTCGCGGCGCTGTAGGTGAAAAAGGCGCGCTCCTTGTCAGTCAGTGGGCGGATCTGTTTAACCGGGCTGCCCACGTACAAGAAGCCGCTTTCGAGTTTCTTGCCTGGCGGCACCAGGCTGCCAGCGCCGATGATCACGTCGTCTTCCACCACGGCGCCGTCCATCACGATGCTGCCCATGCCGATCAGGATGCGGTTGCCCACGGTGCAGCCATGCAGCATGACTTTGTGGGCGATGGTCACATCGTCGCCGATCAGCAGTGGGAAGCCATCCGGATTGAACGGACCCGCGTGGGTGATGTGCAGCACGCAGCCATCCTGCACGCTGGTGCGCGCACCGATGCGGATGCGGTGCATGTCGCCACGGATCACGGTCAGCGGCCAGACCGAGCTGTCGGCGCCGATTTCGACATCGCCGATCACCACCGCCGAAATATCGACAAAAGCCCCGGCGCCCAGGGCTGGCGTGTGGTTCTGATAGGTGCGAAGGGTCACGATAGCCTCTCTCTCTTCTGCTGATAGCTGCGGTGGACGTTGATTGTAATTAAGATGGCCCCATCTTTGTTCTTACATGTTTCTTCAGCCAAGGTGCCAACCGTGAGCGCGAACAACCCTCTTCTGCAGTCCTACGACCTGCCGCCGTTCTCAGCGATCCGTGCCGAGCACGTCCAGCCGGCCATCGAACAGATCCTCGCCGACAACCGTGTCGCCATCGAAGGCATCCTGCAAAGCCAGGGGAAAAATCCGACGTGGGCCGGCCTGGTCCTGGCCATGGATGAACTGAATGACCGCCTGGGCGCCGCCTGGAGCCCGGTCAGCCACCTCAACGCCGTGTGCAACAGCGCTGAACTGCGCGAAGCCTACGAAAGTTGCCTGCCGGCGTTGAGCGCCTACTCCACCGAGATGGGCCAGAACCGCGAGCTGTTCCAGGCCTTCGAAGCCCTGGCCAACAGCCCGGAAGCCGCCGGTTTCGATGTGGCGCAGAAAACTATCCTGGAACACTCGCTGCGTGACTTCCGCCTGTCCGGCATCGATCTGCCGCCCGAGCAGCAAAAGCGCTACGCCGAAGTGCAGAGCAAACTGTCCGAGTTGGGCAGCAAATTTTCCAACCAGTTGCTGGACGCCACCCAGGCCTGGACCAAACACGTCACCGACGAAGCCACCCTCGCCGGCCTGACCGATTCGGCCAAGGCGCAAATGGCTGCCGCCGCCCAGGCCAAAGGCGTCGACGGCTGGCTGATCACCCTGGAGTTCCCAAGCTACTACGCGGTGATGACCTACGCCCAGGACCGCGCCCTGCGTGAAGAGGTCTACGCGGCCTACTGCACCCGTGCGTCGGACCAAGGCCCGAATGCCGGTCAGAACGATAACGGCCCAGTGATGGAACAGATCCTCGACCTGCGTCAGGAACTGGCCCAGTTGCTCGGTTACGCGTCGTTCTCCGAACTGAGCCTGGCGACCAAGATGGCCGAGTCCAGTGACCAGGTGCTGAGCTTCCTGCGCGACCTGGCCAAGCGCAGCAAGCCGTTTGCCGCCCAAGACCTGCAACAGCTCAAGGCCTACGCCGCCGAACAAGGCTGCGCCGAGCTGCAAAGCTGGGACAGCGGTTTCTACGGCGAAAAACTCCGTGAGCAACGCTACAGCGTGTCCCAGGAAGCCCTGCGCGCCTACTTCCCGATCGATAAGGTGCTGGGCGGCCTGTTTGCCATCGTGCAACGCCTGTACGGCATCGAGATCGCCGAGCAGAAAGGCTTCGACACCTGGCACCCGGATGTCCGCCTGTTTGAAATCAAGGAAAACGGCCAGCATGTCGGTCGCTTCTTCTTCGATCTCTACGCCCGCGCCAACAAGCGTGGCGGTGCCTGGATGGACGGCGCCCGCGACCGTCGCCGCACGATCGACGGTGTACTGCAAAGCCCGGTGGCCAACCTGGTGTGCAACTTCACCCCGGCTGACAGCGGCAAGCCTGCCCTGCTGACCCACGATGAAGTCACCACGCTGTTCCACGAATTCGGCCACGGCCTGCATCACCTGCTGACCCGCGTTGAACATGCTGGCGTGTCCGGCATCAACGGCGTGGCCTGGGATGCGGTGGAGCTGCCGAGCCAGTTCATGGAGAACTGGTGCTGGGAGCCCGAAGGCCTGGCGCTGATCTCCGGTCACTACGAAACCGGCGAAGCGCTGCCTCAGGACCTGCTGGAAAAAATGCTCGCGGCGAAGAATTTCCAGTCTGGCCTGATGATGGTGCGCCAGCTGGAATTCTCGCTGTTCGACTTCGAACTGCATGCCACCCACGGTGATGGCCGACGCGTGGCGCAGGTGCTGGAAGGCGTGCGCGATGAGGTGTCGGTGATGCGTCCGCCGGCCTACAACCGTTTCCCCAATAGTTTCGCGCACATCTTCGCTGGCGGATACGCGGCGGGTTACTACAGCTACAAGTGGGCTGAAGTGTTGTCGGCGGATGCCTTCTCCAAGTTTGAAGAAGAGGGCGTGCTCAACGCTGAGACCGGCCGCGCCTTCCGCGAGGCGATCCTGGCGCGTGGCGGTTCCCAGGAACCGATGGTGCTGTTCGTCGACTTCCGCGGACGTGCGCCGTCGATTGACGCACTCTTGCGTCACAGCGGCCTGAGTGAGGACGCGGCAGCATGAGTGAAGGGCCTGTGATCACCAAAAAGCAATTTATCGCCGGGGCGGTCTGTCCGGCGTGCAGCGAGCCGGACAAGTTGAAGATGTGGACCGAAGACAACGTGCCCCATCGCGAGTGCGTGGCCTGCGGTTATACCGACACGCTGAATGACCAGGGGTTGTCGGTGCCCAAGGAATTGGGCACGCGGGTGAATACGTCTGCATTGAAAGCGCCGGCGGACCCCAAGGTGCAGGCGGTTCAGTTCTTTCCGAATCCGAAGCTGAAAAAAGACTGACCCTTTTACCCCCTGGGAGCCTATCTCAGGGGGTCACCACTAGCGCGGTTTTTTCTTCTGTTGCTTCATCCTTCGCCGGATTCAGCCAACTTTTCATCGAGCACAGCGCAAACGCGCTGGTGCTGCAATCGCCGTTCGCCAAGGCTGTACGCAACTTGTCGACATCGGCCCTCATCATGTAGCGAACGCCGTCCTTGAAGCCGTTACTGGTGCCGAAGCCGCCCAAGGTCATCTCGTTCAGCGCATCTTCCTTGCTCCACCCTTGAATCACCACCCGATACATCGCCGCCATCAGGCCGGTACGGTCAGAGCCGTGCTTGCAATGCATCAGCACCGGGCCATTGGTTTCGGCTTCCTGGATGGCTCTCAACGCTGCCAGCACGTCGGAATCATCCACATGGTTGGTGCGATAAGTCAGCTGTACTTGTCGGATATCGGGCGATTTGAGCCAGTCAGCATCGGATTCCGGCAGGAAATTGATCACGGTGCCGATCTTGAGCTTTTCCAGCAGCGGCGCTGCGTTGCTGTCGGGTAACCCGCTGCGATAGAGCGTGGGCGTCATCTGGTGAAGGTTGTACTGACTTCCCACCGGTTGTGCCCACTCGGGGGAACGGATGGAGATGGGCTCGTCGGCTTGAGCGAAAGCGCTAGAGAACAGCGCGATGAACACGAGGCCGAAGGCCGGCAGCCATTGATTCTTGAGCATGGATGACATGACCGGGCAGGAGATTGGTGAATGCCGCTCAGGTTGGTCCAAGGGGGGTCAATGAGGCGTGAGGGGGGCGTCAAAGAATCGTGAATCATCAGTCTTTAGTCGCTGAAACGATTCCTCCGATGCATAGCCTGCTATCATTTGTAACTATTGATTGCCGAAAAAACCAAGCCGCTCGCTAGAAGTTGGCTAATAAACCCGTGACCACATGATGAGGTGCCACCATGTCTGATCAAGATCAAGACAACCCGCGGCGTGACTTTTTGCGCAAATCCTTGACCTTGATCCCGGTGGTCACGGTTGCCAGCACCGGCCTTGGCGGCTCAATGCTGATGGCGACGCCTGAGCCGGCGCAAGCCGCGCCAGCCAAGCCTACAACCAGCGAAAAGGCCTACGAGCCAACTTATTTCACCGCCGAGGAATGGGCGTTCATCAACGCCGCCGTCGCGCAATTAATCCCTGCTGATGCCCAAGGTCCAGGTGCTCTGGAAGCCGGTGCACCGGAATATATCGACCGCCAGATGAACACGCCGTACGCCAGCGGTGCCCTGTGGTTCATGCAAGGTCCTTTCAACGCCGACGCGCCGTCGGAGATGGGCTGGCAGTCCAAACTGGTGCCCAAAGAGATCTATCGCCTGGGCATTGCCGCGACGGATGCATGGTCGAAGGCGTTCAACGGCAAAGTTTTTGCCGCGCAAGACAGCGCTACCCGAGACGATATGTTGCGGCGTCTGGAGGCTGGCGGTAGTGAGGTAACGGCGCATTTTGATGCGGTGCCGCCAAAGATTTTCTTCAACTTGTTGCTACAAAACACCAAGGAAGGCTTCTTCTGCGACCCGATCCACGGCGGCAACAAAGGCATGGTCGGCTGGACCATGATCGGCTTCCCCGGCGCCCGCGCCGACTTCATGGACTGGGTTGAGCGCAACGAGCAATACCCCTTCCCGGCAGTTTCCATCCGCGGCGAGAGGGCATAAACGTGGCGACCATCATGAAGAAAGTGGATGCAGTAATCGTAGGCTTCGGCTGGACCGGCGCGATCATGGCCAAGGAGCTGACGGAAGCAGGCCTCAACGTGGTAGCGCTGGAGCGCGGCCCGATGCAGGACACTTATCCGGATGGCAACTATCCCCAGGTCATCGACGAATTGACCTACAGCGTGCGTAAGAAACTCTTCCAGGATATCTCCAAGGAGACGGTGACCATTCGTCATAGCGTGAATGACGTCGCCCTGCCCAACCGTCAGTTGGGTGCGTTCCTGCCGGGCAATGGCGTGGGCGGCGCGGGTCTGCACTGGTCGGGCGTGCATTTCCGTGTCGACCCGATCGAGTTGCGCATGCGCAGCCACTACGAGGAACGTTACGGCAAGCACTTCATTCCCAAGGACATGACCATCCAGGACTTCGGCGTGAGCTACGAAGAGCTGGAGCCGTTCTTCGACTACGCGGAAAAAGTCTTTGGCACTTCTGGGCAAGCCTGGACCGTGAAAGGCCAGTTGGTCGGCGAAGGCCGTGGCGGCAACCCCTATGCGCCCGACCGTTCCAACCCGTTCCCGTTGGAATCGCAGAAAAACACCGTCTCCGCACAGCTGTTTCAGAAAGCGGCTAGTGAAGTGGGTTACAAACCCTACAACCTGCCGTCTGCCAACACCTCGGGGCCCTACACCAACCCCTATGGCGCCCAGATGGGCCCTTGCAACTTCTGCGGTTTTTGCAGCGGCTACGTGTGCTACATGTATTCCAAAGCCTCGCCGAACGTGAACATTTTGCCAGCGCTGCGCCAGGTGCCGAATTTTGAACTGCGGCCCAACTCCCACGTGCTCAAGGTCAACCTCGACAGCACCAAGAGCAAGGCCACTGGCGTGACTTACATCGACGCCCAGGGCCGGGAGTGCGAGCAACCGGCGGACTTGGTGATCCTCGGCGCCTTCCAGTTCCATAACGTGCGTTTGATGCTGCTCTCCGGCATTGGCAAGCCCTACGATCCGATCACCAACGAGGGCGTGGTGGGCAGAAACTTCGCCTACCAGAACATGGCGACCATCAAGGCCTTCTTCGACAAAGACACTCACACCAACAACTTCATCGGTGCGGGCGGCAACGGCGTGGCCATTGATGACTTCAACGCCGACAATTTCGACCACGGGCCCCATGGTTTTGTGGGCGGTTCGCCGATGTGGGTCAACCAGGCTGGCAGCCGACCGATTGCCGGTACGTCAAACCCGCCGGGCACTCCGGCCTGGGGCAGTGCCTGGAAGCGTGCCACCGCCGATTACTACACCCACCAGGTGTCGATGGATGCCCACGGTGCCCATCAGTCCTACCGGGGTAACTACCTGGATCTGGACCCGGTGTACCGCGATGCCTACGGCCAGCCCTTGCTGCGGATGACGTTCGATTGGCAGGAAAACGACATCAAGATGAACCGCTTCATGGTCGAGAAAATGGGCAAGGTCGCTGAGGCGATGAACCCCAAGGCCATTGCTGTGCTCGGCAAAAAAGTCGGCGAGCACTTCAACACGGCGTCGTACCAGACCACCCACTTGAACGGTGGCGCGATCATGGGCACCGACCCGAAAACCAGTGCGTTGAATCGCTACCTGCAGTGCTGGGATGTGCACAACGTGTTTGTCCCAGGCGCGTCCGCTTTCCCACAAGGTTTGGGCTACAACCCTACAGGCTTGGTGGCGGCGTTGACCTACTGGTCGGCGCGGGCAATCCGTGAGCAGTATCTGAAAAACCCCGGCCCACTGGTTCAGGCATAAGGAGCGATGACCATGAAAGCACTTGTTATCGCGACCTTCGCGCTTTTCAGCAGTTGCTCTGTGAGCGCCGCTGAAACGGACTTGATCAAGCAAGGTGAATACCTGGCCCGCGCGGGTGACTGCGTGGCTTGCCACACGGCCAAAGGTGGTAAACCCTTTGCCGGCGGCCTGCCAATGGAAACCCCGATTGGCGTGATCTATTCCACCAACATCACCCCGGACAAGACCGGCCTGGGCGACTACAGCTTCGAGGACTTCGACAAGGCCGTGCGCCATGGCGTCGCCAAGAGCGGCAGTACGCTTTACCCGGCGATGCCCTACCCGTCTTACGCACGCGTCAGCGACAGCGATATGCAGGCGTTGTATGCGTACTTCATGAAAGGTGTCGAGCCCGTCGCCCAGGAGAACAAGGACAGCGATATTCCGTGGCCTTTGAGCATGCGCTGGCCGTTGGCGGCATGGCGCTGGATGTTTGCGCCTTCTGTCGAGGAGCATCAGGTCCAAGCCGCCGACCCGGTCATCAGCCGAGGCGCCTACCTGGTGGAAGGCCTTGGCCATTGCGGTGCGTGCCACACGCCGCGGGCGTTGACCATGCAGGAAAAAGCCCTGGGTGCCACTGACGGAAACGCCTTCTTGTCCGGCAGCGCGCCGCTGGAAGGTTGGATCGCCAAGAGCCTGCGCGGTGACCACAAGGATGGCCTCGGCAGCTGGAGCGAGGAACAACTGGTGCAGTTCCTCAAAACCGGCCGCAGTGACCGCAGCGCGGTGTTTGGTGGCATGAGCGACGTTGTCGTCCACAGCATGCAGTACATGTCGGAAAATGACCTGACCGCTATCGCCCGTTACCTCAAGAGCCTGCCGGCGGTGGATCCCAAGGATCAGCCGCATCAGTACGACAAGCAAGCGGCCGAGGCGTTGTGGAAAGGCGATGACAGTCAGCGCGGCGCCTCGGTGTATATCGACAACTGCGCGGCTTGCCACCGTACCGACGGCCATGGCTACACGCGGGTGTTTCCGGCGCTGGCGGGCAACCCGGTGTTGCAAACGGCGGATGCCACGTCGTTGATCAACATCGTGTTGAACGGCGGCACTTTGCCGGCGACCCACGCGGCACCTTCGACCTTCACCATGCCGGCGTTCGCCTGGCGGCTGTCGGATCAGGAAGTGGCGGATGTGGTCAGCTTCATACGTGGCAGTTGGGGCAATCAGGGCGCGCCGGTGAAGGCCAGCGATGTGAAGGACCTGCGCCACAACGATATGCGCACCACCTCCGGCGATGACCTGGGGCAAGTGACGCAGAAGCACTGAGGCTTGCCTGACCGCCAAACGACACTGGTCAGAACCCTCGCGCCTCGATACTGTATATAAAAACAGTATCGAGGCGCTTTCATGTCTACTCCGCTGCCGCCCCGTGGCCGGGGCACGGCCACCAATCTGCATAACCGCTTTGCGCCTACGGTGAGCGTGGCCGAGGATGATGGCTGGTTTCAGGAAGTGCCACCGACCCAGGGCACCGAAGTGCGTATCGAAACGGCCAAGAGCATCATCACCCGTAACAACTCGCCGGACTTGCCTTTCGATCGCTCCATCAACCCTTATCGTGGCTGCGAGCATGGCTGTATCTACTGCTACGCACGGCCCAGCCATGCCTATTGGGACATGTCACCGGGGTTGGATTTCGAAACCAAACTGATCGCCAAGACCAACGCCGCGGACGTGTTGGAGCAGCAGCTTTCGAAGCCAGGATACGTGTGCGCGCCGATCAACCTGGGCTCCAATACCGACCCGTACCAGCCGATCGAGCGCGAGTACAGGATTACCCGGCAAACCCTCGAAGTGCTGCTGCGCTATCGACACCCGGTGACCATCATCACCAAGGGCTCGCTGATTTTGCGAGACTTGGACCTGCTCACCGAGTTGGCGCGCCAGCGATTGGTGGCGGTGATGATCAGCCTCACCAGCCTGGACGATGAACTCAAGCGAATCCTGGAGCCACGCACGGCAGCACCCAAGGCGCGGTTGCGGGCGATTCGGGTGATGCGTGAGGCGGGGATTCCGGTGGGCGTGTTGTGTTCGCCGATGATTCCGATGATCAACGACAGCGAATTGGAGAGCCTGCTGACCGAGGCCCATGCTGCGGGCGCGCAAAGCGCGGCGTACATGATGCTGCGCTTGCCGTTGGAGGTGGCACCGCTGTTCGAGGAGTGGCTGGCGGCGCACTACCCGCAGCGCGCGGCCCATGTGATGAGCTTGGTGCGCCAGGTGCGTGGCGGTGAGGTGTATGACAGTCGCTTCGGCGTACGCATGCGCGGTGAAGGGCCGTTTGCCGACTTGCTGGCCCAGCGCTTCAGCAAGGCAATCAAGCGCCTGGGGCTTAATCAGCGAGAAGGTTTCAATCTGGATTGCACTGCGTTCTGTCCACCGGGCAGGCAGATGGCTTTGTTGTAGACTTAAGAGGAGAAATGCACCCTTCCTGTAGGAATAGTCGCGTTTTGATATCACTGAGACCCGCGATCTAGAGCGGTTCATTCAGTTTGAGTTAAGTTTCGGCGGTTACCTTGTTCAGCGAGTGACTGATAAGTCGGCGGCCCGGTTTTGAGACGTTTGCAACTGTTCTCCTGGCCCGGCGTCGAACTGATTTGAGCACTCCCCTGCATTAATCAAGAGGATGAATCATGAGTGACAAGGATAAACAGCCGTTGGCTGCGTCGGCTTCTGCCTCTCCGTTGGCTGAAACCGCCGATGCAGCGCTGCAGCATATCGTTGACGGCTTTTTGCATTTCCATCACGACGTCTTCCCCCAGCAGGAAGAACTCTTCAAGAAACTCGCCACGGCCCAAAGCCCGCGTGCGATGTTCATTACCTGTGCCGACTCGCGCATCGTGCCTGAGTTGATCACACAAAGTTCGCCTGGCGACCTGTTCGTGACGCGTAACGTCGGTAACGTAGTGCCGCCTTACGGCCAGATGAACGGTGGTGTGTCCACGGCTATCGAGTACGCGGTGCTGGCCCTGGGCGTGCAGCACATCATTGTCTGCGGGCACTCCGATTGCGGCGCCATGCGTGCGGTACTCAACCCCGCCAGCCTGGAGAAGATGCCAACAGTCAGGGCCTGGCTGCGGCACGCCGAGGTCGCAAGGTCCATGGTCGAGGACAACTGCGACTGTGCCAATGAAGGCGAGAGCATGAAAGTGCTGACTGAAGAAAACGTCATCGCCCAGTTGCAACACTTGCGCACCCACCCTTCCGTGGCTTCGCGCATGGCCAATGGTCAGCTGTTTATCCATGGCTGGATCTACAACATCGAGACCAGTGAAATCCGGGCCTACGATGCGGACCAGTCAGCGTTCCGATCGCTGAGCGGCGACGGGCCGATTCCTTCCGCGACGCCTAAAGCGCGCTTCTAAAACACTTCCCTGCCGGGTAAAGCGGTGGCTGCCATGGACGCAGCCAGGCTTTGCCGCGCCCGGCGAATGCCTCGGGAGAGTCATCATGCGTGCTGCTCAATTGAAAGCTGTACTGCCACGGGAGCTGCTGGCTTCCGTGGTTGTGTTTCTGGTCGCCCTGCCCCTGTGCATGGGGATCGCGATTGCCTCCGGCATGCCCCCGGCTAAAGGCCTGATCACCGGGATTATCGGTGGCCTGGTGGTGGGTTGGCTGGCGGGATCGCCGCTGCAGGTCAGTGGCCCGGCGGCGGGCCTGGCGGTGTTGGTGTTCGAATTGGTGCGCCAGCACGGCATGCTGATGCTCGGGCCGATCCTGTTGCTGGCGGGCTTTCTGCAACTGGTGGCCGGGCGTTTGCGCCTGGGTTGCTGGTTCCGCGTCACAGCGCCGGCGGTGGTGTACGGCATGCTGGCGGGGATTGGCGTGTTGATTGTGCTATCCCAGATTCACGTGATGCTCGACGGCGCGCCCAAGCCTTCCGGGCTGGATAACCTGGCGGGGTTCCCGGCGGCGTTGGCCGAGGCGATCCCAGCCCTGGGCGGCGGCCTGGGGTGGCAGGCGGGATTGCTCGGCTTGTCGACGATGCTGGTGATGTACGCCTGGGACAAATTACGCCCGCAACGCCTGCGCTTTGTGCCGGGGGCCTTATTGGGTGTGGGCCTGACTACTGTGGTCAGCCTGGTGCTGGCGCTGCAGGTCAAGCGCGTGGAAGTCCCGGAAAACCTCGCGGATGCCATTGACTGGCTGCGTCCCAGCGACCTGCTCAACCTCGCCGACCCTCAACTGCTGATCGCCGCCTTTGCCGTAGCGTTCATTGCGAGCGCCGAAACCCTGCTTTCCGCTGCGGCGGTCGACCGCATGCACAGTGGTCAGCGTTCTGATTTTGACAAGGAATTATCTGCCCAAGGTGTAGGCAACATGCTCTGTGGTCTGGTCGGTGCCTTGCCGATGACCGGTGTGATTGTGCGCAGCTCGGCTAACGTGCAAGCCGGTGCGACCACCCGTCTTTCGGCGATGTTCCACGGCCTGTGGCTGCTGGCGTTCGTGCTGTTGCTGTCGAGTGTGCTGCAAAGCATTCCGGTGGCGAGCCTGGCGGGTGTGTTGGTGTACACCGGGATCAAGTTGGTGGACATCAAGGCGTTCAAGGCACTGGGACGTTATGGGCGGATGCCGATGTTTACCTACGCGGCCACGGCGTTGGCGATCATCTTTACCGACCTGCTGACCGGTGTGCTGGTGGGCTTCGGGTTGACGTTGGTCAAGCTGGCGTTCAAGGCGTCACGCCTGAAAGTGAGCTTGATCGATTTGCCCCAGGAAGGAGAGATGGAGTTGCGTCTGACAGGCGCGGCCACCTTCTTGAAGGTGCCGGCGCTGACCCAGGTGCTGTCGACGGTGCCTGCGGGGACCACCGTGCATGTGCCGTTGAGCAACTTGAGTTACATCGACCATTCCTGCCTGGAATTGCTGGAGGAATGGGGGCGAGCCAATGCGGCCAAGGGCTCGACGCTGGTGATCGAGGCGCGTGGGTTGAAGCGAAGGCTGGAAGGTCGGGTCAGGATGACGACGGGGATAGGTTCCGCGCCAGCTTAACCACAAAGCAACCCTGTGGGAGCCGGGCAAACCCGGCTCCCACATTTGATCGTTTGCGACCCAGGAAATTAAGCCGGCTGATCCAACGCCAGCTCAACCCCCAGCTGCCGCGACAGGCACGGCCAGCGCTTCCACGCCGCTTCCGTATTCGGGCTCTTGAGTGTCTCGCGATAAGCCTCCACCGACTCCAGCGCAAAGCTGTCTTCATTGAGCATTTCATCCACCGCGTGATGCACGGCTTCATCCAGTTGGTTGGCGAAGGTCTCGCCGATCAGTTGGTGGGCGATGACATTGGCCACGGTAGTGTCGGCCGGAATCAAAGGCTGGCCAAAGTGCTTGATGTACAGATCGTTCACCTCTTCAACCAACCGATGAGCCAGGTAAGCCTCGTCCAGCAGGCTGTCGAGCCCTTCATGGCCAGCCAGGATCGCGGGTGGCTGCAGGAAGAAATGCTCGGCAATCTTCAGCACCGGCTTGATCTGGCTTTCGATACCGGCTTCGCGGGCCACGTCGTTGGCGGCGTCCAGCAAATCCGGGACGAGGTCGATGTAGGCGCTGACAAAGCGGGTCATGACAATGTTGCGATCACCGTCAGCCAGGGAGATGGCCGAATGCAGGTGCGGCAATTGTTTTTCCAGTTGCTGGGCAAGCTGGCCCGTGGTGGCTTCGTGTTGATGGGCACGGGAAATCTGCTCGCGCAATGCGGCGGTGTTCATGAAGGCTCCAGTGATGCAGGCGTAGGAAAAGGGAGAGGATAAGGTAGCTCGTTTATACGAGCGTCTAAGACGCATTTGTCATAATTATTTCATGGTTATGCGCCCGCGTTATATCGAATTGCCATCGTTCGTCGGATAAACGATTCCGCACCCGGTTTTATTAGCCCAGACGCATCATTTCTACTCATTTGCCCCCACACATTGCGGGGTTGCAGAGCCTGTCTATACTCGGATTTGTACGCGATTAGCTGATGACGCCAGACTGCATAAGCAGGCAAGGCCAGGCGGTTGTAAGCAGTATGGAAGCCGCTCCCTTCGACGCAGGTGCAAACCGGCGGGATAACAAGAACGATAAGGGGAACCCGCAATGATGCGACATCCACACGTTTGGATGGGCCTCCTGTTGTGGTCGGTATTCGGTCAGGCACATGCCGCCTGGACAACGAATATGGCGCCAGGGGCGACAGAAGTCAGTCACGCTGTGTTCGACCTGCACATGACCATATTCTGGATCTGTGTGGTGATCGGCATCATCGTGTTTGGCGCGATGTTCTGGTCGATGATCGTTCATCGCCGGTCCACGGGCCAGGTCGCGGCCAAGTTCCACGAGAGCACCACCGTGGAAATCCTCTGGACGGTCGTGCCCTTGCTGATCCTGATCGCGATGGCCATTCCGGCCACCAAGACCCTGATCAATATCTACGACAGCAGTGAGTCGGATATCGATATCCAGGTCACCGGCTATCAGTGGAAGTGGCATTACAAATACCTGGGCCAGGACGTGGAGTTCTTCAGCAACCTGGCCACGCCCGCCGAGCAGATCCATAACCAGGCCACCAAGGGCGAACATTACCTGCTGGAAGTCGACCAGCCGCTGGTGCTGCCGGTGGGCGCCAAGGTGCGTTTTCTGGTGACGGCCGCCGACGTGATCCACTCCTGGTGGGTGCCGGCCTTTGCGGTCAAGCGCGACGCCATTCCCGGCTTCGTCAACGAGGCCTGGACCCGCGTTGAGAAACCCGGCATCTACCGTGGCCAGTGCGCCGAACTGTGCGGCAAGGACCACGGCTTCATGCCCATCGTGGTCGAGGTCAAGTCCAAGGCCGACTACGAGACATGGCTGGGCGAGCGCAAGGCAGAGGCCGCCAAGCTCAAGGAGCTGACCTCCAAAGAGTGGACGCTGGAAGAGCTGGTGGCACGTGGCGACAAGGTCTACCACACCACCTGCGTGGCCTGTCACCAGGCCGAAGGCCAGGGCTTACCGCCGATGTTCCCGGCGCTCAAGGGCTCGAAGATCGCCACCGGCCCTGCGGCTGACCACCTGAGCATTGTTTACCACGGCAAGCCCGGCACCGCGATGGCGGCCTTCGGTAAGCAACTCTCGGAAGTGGACATCGCCGCCGTAGTGACCTACGAGCGCAATGCCTGGGGCAACAACAAAGGCGACATGGTCACGCCTAAAGACGTGCTGGCCATCAAGCAGGCGGAAAGCAAATGACCTCTCTCAAGGCGTTTACCTCGACCCGCCCCGCCCACCCGCTTGCAGGAGAACGGCCATGAGCGCTGTGATCGATGACCATGGTCACGCCGACCATGCCCACGGCCCCGCCAAGGGGTTGATGCGCTGGGTGCTGACCACCAACCACAAAGACATCGGCACCATGTACCTGTGGTTCGCCTTTGCCATGTTCCTGCTCGGCGGCTCGTTTGCCATGGTCATCCGCGCCGAGTTGTTCCAGCCCGGCCTGCAGATTGTGCAGCCGGCCTTCTTTAACCAGATGACCACCATGCACGGGTTGATCATGGTGTTCGGCGCGGTGATGCCGGCGTTCGTCGGCCTGGCCAACTGGATGATCCCGCTGATGATCGGCGCGCCCGACATGGCCCTGCCGCGCATGAACAACTTCAGCTTCTGGCTGTTGCCGGCAGCGTTCCTGCTGCTGGTCTCGACGCTGTTCACGCCCGGTGGCGGGCCGAACTTCGGCTGGACCTTCTACGCGCCGCTATCCACCACCTATGCCCCGGAAAGCGTGACGTTCTTCATCTTCGCGATCCATCTGATGGGCATCAGTTCGATCATGGGTGCGATCAACGTGGTCGCCACCATTCTCAACCTGCGTGCGCCGGGCATGACCTTGATGAAAATGCCGCTGTTCGTCTGGACGTGGCTGATCACCGCGTTCCTGCTGATCGCGGTGATGCCGGTGCTGGCGGGTTGCGTGACCATGATGCTGATGGACATCCACTTCGGCACCAGCTTCTTCAGTGCGGCTGGCGGTGGTGACCCGGTGCTGTTCCAGCACGTGTTCTGGTTCTTCGGCCATCCTGAGGTGTACATCATGATCCTGCCGGCCTTCGGCGCCGTCAGCTCGATCATCCCGACCTTCTCGCGCAAACCGCTGTTCGGCTACACCTCGATGGTCTACGCCACGGCGAGCATCGCGTTTTTGTCGTTCATCGTGTGGGCGCACCACATGTTCGTGGTGGGCATCCCGCTGGTGGGCGAGTTGTTCTTCATGTACGCGACGCTGCTGATCGCCGTGCCCACGGGGGTGAAGGTGTTCAACTGGGTCAGCACCATGTGGCAGGGCTCGCTGACCTTCGAGACGCCGATGCTGTTTGCCGTAGCCTTTGTGATTCTGTTCACCATCGGCGGCTTTTCCGGGCTGATGCTGGCGATAGCCCCGGCGGACTTCCAGTACCACGACACCTATTTCGTAGTGGCGCATTTCCATTACGTACTGGTGCCTGGCGCGATCTTCGGCATCTTCGCCTCGGCCTACTACTGGCTGCCGAAATGGACCGGCCACATGTACGACGAAACCCTGGGCAAGCTGCACTTTTGGCTGTCTTTCGTGGGCATGAACATGGCGTTCTTCCCCATGCACTTCGTCGGGCTGGCGGGCATGCCGCGGCGGGTGCCGGACTACAACTTGCAGTTCGCAGATTTCAACATGGTCTCGTCGATTGGTGCGTTCATGTTCGGCGCCACGCAGATCTTCTTCCTGTTCATTGTGATCAAGTGCATCCGTGGCGGTGCGCCCGCACCGGCCAAGCCGTGGGATGGCGCCGAAGGCCTGGAGTGGAGCGTCCCCTCGCCTGCGCCGTACCACACCTTCACCACCCCGCCGGAGGTCAAGTGAACAGGATGACGGGAGGCTGCCATGGCTGACTCCGTGCCCACGAAGCGCCTGGTCACCCGCCTGCTGATCCTGGTGGTGGCGATGTTCGCCTTCGGCTTTGCGTTGGTGCCGATCTACGACGTGATGTGCAAGGCGTTCGGCATCAACGGAAAGACGGCTGGGCAGTACGAGGGCGAGCAGATCGTCGACCCAACGCGCCAGGTGCGGGTGCAGTTTTTGTCCACCAACGCCATCGACATGGTCTGGGATTTTTACGCCAAGGCTGACGAAGTGGTGGTCAATCCGGGTGCGGTGACCGAGATGCTGTTCGTGGCCCACAACCCCACCGACAAGCCGATGACTGCCCAGGCCGTGCCCAGTATTTCCCCGGCCGAAGCGGCGATGTACTTCCACAAGACCGAGTGCTTTTGCTTTACCCAGCAAGTGCTGCAACCGGGCCAGCGCATCGAGATGCCGGTGCGTTTCATTGTCGACCGCGACATGCCTAAGGATGTGAAGCATCTGACCCTGGCGTACACGCTGTTTGATATTACTGCGCGCCAACCGCCGGTGGCTGCCCACAGCGGCGGCTAGCTACTGTTTGCCCCCTCAATCAGGAGAGCGAATACATGTCGTCTCATGATACGTACTACGTACCAGCGCAAAGCAAATGGCCAATAATTGCTACGTTTGGCCTGTTGATCACGGTGTACGGGCTGGGCCTGTGGTTCAACGACCTCAAGGCCGCGCGGGCGGAATCCCACGGTCCGTGGATCTTTTTCGTCGGCGGGCTGTTATTGGCCTACATGCTGTTCGGCTGGTTCGGCGCGGTGATCAAGGAAAGCCGCGCCGGTTTGTACAGTTCGCAGATGGATCGCTCTTTCCGCTGGGGCATGACCTGGTTCATCTTTTCCGAAGTGATGTTCTTTATCGCCTTCTTCGGTGCGCTGTTTTATGTGCGGCACATGTCGGCGCCCTGGCTGGCGGGTGAAGGCTCAAAGGGCATTGCGCACATGCTGTGGCCGAACTTTGAGTTTGCCTGGCCGTTGCTGAACAACCCCGACCCGAAAATGTACCCGGCACCGGAAGGCACCATCAGCCCGTGGGGCCTGCCGCTGGTGAACACCATTCTGCTGGTGAGTTCCAGCGTGACCATCACCATCGCCCACCACGCGCTGCGCAAAGGTCATCGCGGCGCGCTGAAACTCTGGTTGGCGATCACCGTGCTGCTCGGCCTGGCGTTCCTGGGGTTTCAGGCCGAGGAATACATCCACGCTTATAAAGAGCTGGGCCTGACATTGGGCTCGGGGGTGTATGGCGCGACGTTCTTCATGCTCACCGGTTTCCACGGTGCCCACGTCACCATCGGCACGATCATTCTGTTCGTGATGCTGATGCGCATCCTAAAGGGGCACTTCAATGCCGAGCACCAGTTCGGTTTCGAGGCGGCCAGTTGGTATTGGCACTTTGTGGATGTGGTGTGGATCGGGCTGTTTTTCTTCGTCTATGTGCTGTGAGAAGCCTTACCACGGTGCGTGAGACACCAGCTGGCCGCTGAAAAAGCCCCAGGCGATCAGCGCCACGGTGATCACGGCCAGTACGACACGCACGGTCAAGGCAGTGACGAGGCGATTGGAGTTGCCCTCGTCCTTGACCAGAAAGAACAAGCCACTGAACAGGCTCACAACGGTCGCGATCAGCATCAGGGCAATAGCGGCTTTGAGCATGGTCTGGCTCCAACGGGATGGGCGGGCAATGAAAACAAGTATAGCCAGCGCCATAAAATGCTTTCGGCCAGGAATCGCACCGACATTGGTGGTGTTGGTGCTGCTGCCGTTGATGGTCGGCCTGGGGTTCTGGCAGTTGTCTCGCGGCCATGAAAAACAGCTGCTGGTGGACAGCTACGCCGAGCGGCGCCGGGCAGATCCGATCAGCAGCGCGCAACTTAGCGACATGGCGGACCCGGCCTTCCGCCGCGTTCGTCTGCGCGGCCAATTCGACGCCGAACACAGCGTATTCCTCGACAACCGCATGCGCGACGGCAAGGCCGGCGTAGAGCTGCTGCAACCCTTCCACGACCAGGCCAGTGGCCTGTGGCTGTTGCTCAATCGCGGTTGGCTGCCCTGGCCGGATCGGCGCACGCCACCCGCCTACACCACGCCGGATCAGCCAGTGAATCTCGATGCCTGGGTGTACGTCGCTCCCGGCGAAACCTTCCAGTTGCACCCGGACCCTACGACCGCGCAATGGCCGCGTCTGCTCACGGCCTTGCACCCTGCCGCGCTCTGGCCCGAGTTGGGTCGCAACGGTTTCGCCTATGAGTTGCGGGCCGAAGCCGGCCCCGGCACCTATGAAACTACCTGGCCGATCGTCGCCATGGGCCCGGAAAAACACTTGGCGTATGCCGTGCAGTGGTTCGCCATGTCGCTGGCGTTGCTGGCGCTTTACCTCTACCTCGGATGGCACAACAAAAAGGAGAAGCCCCATGGGAGCGGCCACGAATCCACTCAACATGTCTGAAGCCCCGAATCGGCGCAAAGGCCGCTGGCAGTTGATCCTGATCCTGATGATGGTGATCGGCCCGATGGCGCTGGCCACCTTCATGTACAAGCTGCAGTTCTGGGTGCCGGAAAGCCGCAGCTATCACGGCGAGATGATCGGCAACGGCCAGAGCCGCGCCGATATTGGCGTACAAACCGATGAGCAGCGCTGGCAACTGCTGGTGACCGCGCCCACTGCCTGCGCGGCGGATTGCCAGCAACTGGTGTACCTCGCACGCCAACTGCAAATCAGCCTGGGCCGTGATGCCTCCCGCGCCAGCCATGCCTTGGCCAGTGCGCAGCCGCTGAGCGCGGAGTATGAAACCAAGCTGAACGTTGAATACCCGCAACTGCAACGCTACTCACTGGATTTGCCGACTTTCAGCAAAGGCGCCGCCGCGCCGGGTGACGCGCAGCTGTGGATCGTCGATCCCCACGGCAACCTGGTGTTGCGTTACGACGCCAAGGTCAAGGGCAAGGATTTGCTCAACGACCTGCGCCACCTGCTGAAACTGTCGAACATCGGATAAGGGCACCGTCATGGCCAAACCTGGATTTCGCCTCGCGTTGTTTGCCACCTTGTTGGCTTTGATCGTCGTGCTGCTCGGCGCCTATACGCGCCTGACACACGCGGGCCTGGGTTGCCCGGATTGGCCGGGCTGCTACGGCTTCATCAGCGTGCCCAAGACCGAAGCCCAGTTGGCCCATGCCGAGCTGCATTTCCCCGATACGCCGGTGGAGGCCGACAAGGGCTGGGCCGAGATGACTCATCGCTACTTCGCTGGCACCCTGGGCTTGCTGATTGTGTTGCTGGCCGCGCGTTCCTGGAGTCATCGGCGTGATCCGGGCCAGCCGGTGAAGCTGCCGCTGTTCCTGCTGGCGGTGGTGTTTGCCCAGGCGGCGTTTGGCATGTGGACGGTGACGCTGAAGTTATGGCCGCAGGTGGTGACGGGGCATTTATTGGGCGGCTTTGCGACCTTGAGCCTGCTGTTTCTGCTGACCCTGCGCTTGTCCGGCGTATTGCCCGCGTTAATCGTGCCCAAGCGCCTGCAATACTGGGCGACGGCGGGCCTGGTGCTGGTGATCGGCCAGATCGCGCTGGGCGGCTGGGTCAGTTCCAACTACGCGGCGGTGGCCTGCGTTGATTTGCCGACGTGCCATGGCGAATGGTGGCCGGCAGCGGATTTCGCCAACGGTTTTCATCTCACCCAGCACATCGGGCCCAACTACCTGGGCGGCCAACTGGACAGCGAGGCACGCACCGCCATCCACCTGACCCACCGCATCGGCGCTGTCATCGTCAGCCTGGTGTTGCTCGGCCTGGCCTGGCAATTGCGCGCGGTGGGCATGACGCGTTTGGCGGGCTTATTGCTGGTCGCCCTGGCCGCGCAAATCTGCCTGGGCCTGAGCAATGTGGCTTTCGGGCTGCCGCTGGCGGTGGCTGTAGGCCATAACGCCGGTGGCGCCGCGTTGTTGCTCAGTCTGGTGCTGGTCAATTACCACGCCCGCACCAGCCTGGTCCGGGTGCGCAACCAACTGCCCTTCGGCTGGCGTTTTATCCCACGCAAACACGTATCGGGCCTCATCACCCTTAAAGGAGAGATGCCATGGCGACCTTGATCGGCGCGCGTCACGGCCAGGCAATCTGGCGTGACTACCTGGAGCTGACCAAGCCGAAAGTGGTGGTGTTGATGCTCATTACCTCATTGGTGGGGATGTTCCTGGCGACCCGTGCGGGTGTGCCGTGGACGGTGTTGGTGTTCGGCAACCTGGGGATTGCTCTGTGTGCGGGCGGCGCGGCGGCGGTGAACCATGTGGTGGACCGGCGGATCGACGCCGTAATGGCGCGCACCCATAAGCGGCCGTTGGCAGAGGGCCGTGTATCGCCGCTGGCGGCGCTGGCCTTTGCATTGTTTCTAGCTGTTGCAGGATTGGCGCTGCTGCTGGCGTTCACCAACCCGCTGGCAGCCTGGCTGACGTTGGCTTCGCTGTTGGGGTACGCCGTGATCTATACCGGCTTTCTCAAGCGGGCGACACCGCAGAATATCGTCATCGGTGGATTGGCAGGTGCTGCGCCGCCCTTGCTGGGCTGGGTCGCGGTCACCGGGCATATCAGCGCCGAGCCCCTGCTGCTGGTGCTGATCATCTTCGCCTGGACCCCGCCGCACTTCTGGGCCCTGGCCATTCACCGCAAGGAGGAATACGCCAAGGCCGATATTCCGATGTTGCCGGTCACTCACGGCGAGCATTACACCAAGGTGCATATCCTGCTCTACACCTTCGCCCTGCTGGCGGTGAGCCTGATGCCCTATGTGATTCACATGAGCGGCCTGCTGTACCTTGCGTGTGCACTGGTATTGGGCGGGCGCTTTCTGCAATGGGCCTGGGTGTTGTACCGTGGCGGTCGGCCGCACGCGGCGATCAACACCTTCAAGTACTCTATCTGGTACTTGCTGCTGCTGTTTATCGCGCTGCTCCTCGACCACTACCTACTGTTGAACCTATGACTCGAACTCAAAAAACTGTCTTCATCCTGGTAGCCCTGGTGGCATTGATCATGGGCCTGACCGTTAACAAAGTGCTCTCGGGCAAGGGCCAGGGCGACCCCACTGCCTTGATCGACGCCGGCATCATCCTGTTGCCGCAAAGCCGTCAGTTGCCACCGGTGACCATGACCAACCAGGAAGGCCAGCCGGTGGTGGTCAACGAATTGAAAGGCAAGTGGAGCCTGTTGTTCTTCGGCTACACCTTCTGCCCGGACATCTGCCCGACCACCCTCGCCCAACTGCGCCAGATCAAGAGCGAACTGCCCAAGGACGTTGTGGATAAGTTGCAGGTGATCCTGGTCAGCGTCGACCCGAACCGCGATACGCCGACCCAGCTCAAGCAGTACCTGGGCTACTTCGACCCGCAGTTCCAGGGCCTGACCGGCGCGAATGTGGAGGATGTGCAGAAGGTTTCGAATGCCGTCAGCATTCCGTTCATACCGGCCGACACCAGCAAACCGAACTACACCGTTGACCACAGCGGAAACCTGGCGCTGATCGGACCGGACGGGACGCAGCGTGGGTTTATTCGTGCGCCGTTGAATAACCAGAAGCTCGTAGCGCAACTGCCGGTGCTGTTGCAGCGTAAATAAGCCGGGCGCCAGCCTGGCCAGCACCACAAAACAAATGTGGGAGCGGGCTTGCCTGCGAAAGCGGTGTGCCAGTCAACATCTCCGTCGACTGATACACCGCATTCGCGAGCAAGCCCGTTCCCACATTTTTTGATCTCCAGTTTTGGGAGATCGAGTCAGGTCAGAACGCCGGCTTGATCGCGCCTTTGTACTTCTCTTCGATGAATTTCTTCACTTCAGGCGTGTGCAGGGCTGCAACCAGCTTCTTCACGGCGTCCGAGTCTTTGTTGTCTTCACGGGTCACCAGGATGTTCACGTAAGGCGAGTCGCTGCCTTCGATGACCAGTGCGTCCTTGGACGGGTCCAGCTTGGCTTCCAGCGCATAGTTAGTGTTGATCAGTGCCAGGTCGACCTGGGTCAGCACGCGCGGCAGGGTCGCGGCTTCCAGTTCACGGAATTTCAGGTTTTTGCTGTTACCGGTGATGTCCTTGATGGTCGACAGGATGTTGGTCGGGTCCTTCAGGGTGATCAGGCCGTTCTTGGCCAGCAGCAACAACGCGCGGCCGCCGTTGGTGGCGTCGTTCGGGATCACGACATTAGCGCCGCTTGGCAGCTCATCCAGCTTCTTGTACTTGCTGGAGTAGGCGCCCAAGGGTTCCAGGTGCACGGCGCCAACGCTCACCAGGTGAGTGCCCTTGGCCTTGTTGAACTCATCCAGGTACGGCTGGTGCTGGAAGAAGTTGGCGTCCAGGCGCTTTTCAGCCACTTGTACGTTCGGCTGCACGTAGTCGGTGAAGACTTTGACCTGCAGGTCTACGCCTTCTTTAGCGAGGGCAGGTTTCACGAATTCCAGGATTTCCGCATGGGGCACCGGCGAAGCGGCGACCGTAATGGTCTCGGCGTGGGCGGAAAACGCGGCAACGGCGGCGAAAGCAACCAGTAGTTTTTTCATCCAACAAGCTCCTTGTTCGGGCATGTACCGGCGTGCGGCCGGCAATGGCCGTTATTTTCGAGAAAAGTGCACCACCAGCTTGTCGCCGACGGTTTGCAGAATTTGCACCAGAATCAGCAGCATCACCACGGTGACCACCATCACATCGGTCTGGAAGCGCTGGTAACCGAAACGGATCGCCAGGTCACCCAGGCCACCGGCACCGACCACACCGGCCATTGCCGTGTAGGACACCAGTGTAATCGCCGTCACCGTAATCGCCGCGAAAATGCCAGGACGGGCTTCGGGCAGCAAGGCGTTGGTAATGATCTGGCGCGTGCTGGCGCCCATGGACTGGGTGGCTTCGATGATGCCGCGGTCCACTTCACGCAGCGCGGTCTCCACCAGGCGCGCAAAGAATGGCGTTGCACCTACGACCAGCGGCGGAATCGCACCCGCCACGCCCAGCGAAGTGCCGGTGATCAGGACGGTGAACGGGATCATCACGATCAACAGGATGATGAACGGCAGCGAACGCAGGATGTTCACGATCAGCGAGAGCAGCGCGTACAAGCCTTTCTGTTCGAACAGTTGGCGCGGGCTGGTCAGGAACAGCAGCACGCCCAGCGGCAGGCCGAGCACCACGGTGAAGAACAGCGAACCGAACAGCATGGTCATGGTGTCGCCGGTGGCGAGCCAGATTTCAGACCAGTCGATATTGGCGAAGAAACTCAACAGGACGTCCATTAGCGCAGGATCTCCATGTGGACGTCAGCGGCGGTGAAGCGCGCAAAGGCGGCTTCCATGTCGCCACCGGTGACGGCGAGGGTCAATTGCCCGTAAGGGATGTCTTTGATGCGGTCGATACGGCCAGCGAGGATGCTGTAGTCCACACCCGTTTCGCGGGCGACGGTGCCCAGCAGCGGCGCGTAGGTCGCTTCGCCCTGGAACGTCAGGCGCACAATACGGCCTGGCACGTGGGCGAAGTCGTCGCGTTGCTCGTTTTCGTCGACCTGCTCGGACTCTTGCACGAAGCGCTTGGTGGTCGGGTGCGTGGGGTGCAGGAATACGTCGGCCACCGAGCCTTGCTCGACGATCACGCCAGCGTCCATCACCGCCACCTGGTCGCAGACGCGCCGGATCACATCCATTTCATGGGTGATCAGTACGATGGTCAGCTTCAACTCGCGGTTGATCTCGGCCAGCAGTTGCAGCACTGAGGCGGTGGTCTGCGGGTCGAGGGCGCTGGTGGCTTCGTCGCACAGCAGGATCTTTGGTTTGGTCGCCAGGGCGCGGGCGATGCCGACGCGTTGCTTCTGGCCACCGGACAACTGCGCCGGGTACTTCTTGGCGTGGTCCGACAGGCCGACACGGGCGAGCAATTCGGCGACGCGCAGGTCGATATCCCTACGCGACAACTCGCCAGCCAGCGTCAGTGGCAGCGCCACGTTGTCGGCGACAGTCTTGGACGCCAGCAGGTTGAAGTGCTGGAAGATCATCCCGACCTGCTGGCGGAAACGGCGCAGGCCGTTGGCGTCCAGGGCAGTGACTTCTTCGCCATCCACCGTGATCTTGCCGCCACTCGGTTCTTCGAGGCGGTTGATCAGGCGCAGCAGTGTACTTTTGCCCGCGCCGGAATGACCGATCAGACCAAACACCTGGCCGTTCGCGACGGTCAGGCTGGTGGGGTGCAGCGCGGGAATATCCCTACCGGCGACGCGGTAGGTTTTATGGACGTTTTGAAACTCGATCACGTAGCGAACCTTGTGGGGCGCATGGAAAAGGGATCAGCGGTTAGCCGGGCGCGCATTTTAGCCTGTCCGTATAGCGTTTCTTAGCATTTATTTCGCATTCATCCAGCGATTTGGCAATAACGCGATCAAAGGTCATAAAAAAGGAACGGCCCAAAACCTCGTCAGTCACTACTTAAGCAACTCGATTTCCCAGGTGCCGTGCCTGGGGTTTTGCTCAAACGAGCCGGGGATCGCTCTGGCCAATTTGAATAAGGAGTTTTGTCTGATGAGTACCAAGAAGCCAGCCACCCCGCCGAAGAGTGAACTCGCGGGCACCGATACCTTGGACCGTGGCAACACCAACGCCAAGCTGCAGGCCCTGGAGACATTCCGTTCCGATGCGACCGGCCAGGCCCTGCGTACCAACCAAGGCGTGAAGATTTCCGACAACCAGAACACCTTGAAAGTCGGTTCCCGTGGCCCATCGCTGCTGGAAGACTTCATCATGCGTGAAAAAATCACGCACTTTGACCATGAGCGCATCCCGGAGCGCATCGTGCATGCCCGTGGCACCGGCGCCCATGGTTATTTCCAGACGTATGAGAACCATTCGGCGCTGACCAAGGCTGGGTTCCTGCGTGACCCTGGGCATAAAACGCCGGTATTCACGCGCTTTTCCACCGTGCAGGGCCCGCGTGGCTCAGGGGATACGGTGCGTGATGTGCGCGGTTTTGCGGTTAAGTTTTTCACCGAAGAAGGCAACTTCGACCTGGTGGGCAACAACATGCCGGTGTTTTTCATTCAGGACGCGATCAAGTTTCCTGACTTCGTGCACGCCGTAAAGCCTGAACCACACAATGAAATTCCTACCGGCGGATCGGCGCACGATACGTTCTGGGACTTCGTTTCGCTGCAGCCTGAATCCGCTCATATGGTGATCTGGGCAATGTCTGACCGCGCCATTCCAAAAAGCCTGCGCAGCATGCAGGGCTTTGGTGTGCACACCTTCCGACTGGTGAATGCCGAGGGCAAATCCAACTTCGTCAAATTCCACTGGCGCCCTACGGCGGGTACTTGCTCGCTGGTGTGGGACGAGGCGCAGAAGTTGGCCGGTAAAGATACCGACTACCACCGTCGCGATCTCTGGGAAGCCATTGAAATGGGCGACTACCCCGAGTGGGAGTTGGGTGTGCAGGTTATCCCCGAGGATAAGGAGCATGCCTTCGACTTCGACATTCTCGACCCCACGAAGCTGATTCCGGAAGAGCTGGTGCCAATCACCCCGCTGGGCAAGATGGTGTTGAACCGCAACCCGGATAACTTCTTTGCAGAAGTCGAGCAGGTCGCGTTTTGCCCGGGCCATATCGTGCCGGGTATCGACTTCTCCAATGACCCGCTGCTGCAAGGTCGGTTGTTTTCCTACACCGATACACAGATCAGCCGACTGGGCGGCCCGAACTTTCACCAGTTGCCGATCAACCAGCCCGTGACGCCGCTGCACAACAACCAGCGTGATGCCATGCACCGCAGCACCATCGATAAAGGTCGTGCGTCCTACGAGCCGAATTCGATTGATGGTGGCTGGCCTAAAGAAACTCCGCCTGCGGCACAGGATGGTGGCTTCGAGACTTATCCGGAGCGCATCGATGCCCACAAGATCCGTGAGCGCAGCGAGTCATTCGGCGATCACTTCTCCCAAGCGCGCCTGTTCTTCCGCAGCATGAGCAAGCACGAGCAAGAGCACATCATCGCGGCGTATAGCTTTGAGTTGGGCAAGGTAGAGCGTGAGTTCATTCGTGCCCGCCAAGTCAACGAGATCCTGGCGAATATCGACCTGGAACTGGCCAAGCGCGTGGCCCAGAACCTGGGGCTGCCAGCACCGACCAAAGGCACCGTGCCGGAGCGTCAAACCAAGCCGGAGCGCTCGCCAGCGTTGAGCCAGGCGAACCTGCTGCCGGGCGATATCAAGACCCGCAAGGTGGCGATCCTGGCAGCCAATGGCGTGGACGGCGTGGCGATTGCCGCGCTGAAAAAAGCACTGGAAGCAGAAGGGGCGCACGCCAAGCTGCTGGGGCCAACCTCGGCGCCGGTGAAGACGGCCGATGGCAAGAGCCTGCCGGTGGATGCGTCGATGGAAGGCATGCCGTCCATTGCGTTTGATGCGGTGTTCGTCCCTGGCGGGAAGGACTCGGTGAAAGCCTTGAGCGGTGATGGGGTGGCGTTGCACTTCCTGTTAGAGGCGTACAAGCACCTCAAGGCGATTACAGTCGCCAGTGACGCGAAGCCGTTGTTGGACCTGCTTAAACTTGAGGTGGATGCGGGGCTGATCGTGGGATCGGATGCCAAGGCGTTCAAGGCGTTTTTTGCCGCGATCGGCCAGCATCGGGTCTGGGATCGCGAGCCTAAGGCCAAGGCGATTCCAGCTTAAGGTATTGGTTGTCGGTTAGATCGCTATCGCCGGCAAGCCGGCTCCTACAGGTTGAAGGGTAGGAGCCGGCTTGCCGGCGATGCTTTTTTAGTCCGCCTTGCGCGGAATCAGCACGACCTGCGCCGGAATGCTCTTCAGAATCTGACGGTGAATCTTCAGGTCATATCCCGAATCGATACGCTTCACCCGTTTGGTCAGCAACGTGGCCAGCCACGGGTAATCCTCTGTGCGCGGCGCCTGGATGCTCACGTCGCACTGGTAATTCACTACGTCGGTGGCAATTGCATCCAGCTGGTGGCGCAGTTCTTCGATATTGGTGAGGTTCAGCGCCACGGTGGTGCTTGGCGCCGCTGGGTCGATGACCTTGGCGGCGGGCTTGGCTTCGGCGGCCTTGAGGGCCTCCTCCGCTTTATCCAGCTCGACTTTGCGGGCGTGGGTGATGGCGCTGTTGACGCCGCCGGTCAGTGCGGGCGCCTTGGGCATCAGGGCGCGGGCGCGGCTCAGGGCGGTTGCAGCGGCGTTGACGTCACCCTTTTGCAGCACGATCTGGCTGCGCTGCAGGTAGGCTTCCGCCAACTGACGCTGATAGTTTTCCAGCACCGGGTCGTTGGGCGACTGGGCTTGCAGTGCCGCCAGCTGGTCTTCGGCAGTGGCCAACTCGCTGCTGGCCAGGTTTTGTTCCAGCTGCGCGATGGCCGCAGCGCGTGCGTCCGGGGCCTCGGGGGCGGCGGGCGGTGTGCTTTGACAGGCGCCCAGCAGCAGGGAAAATGCGGCAAGGAGCAGATAACGGGAGGTGAACGGCTTCATTCCTGCGACTCTCTATTTGCGCAAAAAGCGAGCAAGTCTACACCCCTCGACGGGGCAGGACAAAACTCAGCAGAAACAGGGCGGCGGCCGTGACCACAATCGATGGCCCGGCTGGCGTGTCCTTGAACCAGGACAGCGCCAGGCCCCCGCACACGGCAAGCATCCCCAGCACACTGGCGCCGACCGCCATCTGCTCCGGCGAACGGGCATGGCGCTGGGCGGCGGCTGCGGGAATGATCAGCAGCGATGTGATCAACAATACGCCGACAATCTTCATCGCGACAGCAATCACCACGGCGATCAACAACATCAGGGCCATGCGCAGGCTTGGCACGGGCAAGCCTTCCACCGTGGCCAGTTCTTCATGCACGGTGATTGCCAGCAACGGTCGCCACAGGGCCACCAGCAAGACCAGCACGGCCGCGCTGCCACCTAGGATCCACGCAAGATCAGTGGTGCTGATTGCCAGCAGGTCGCCGAACAGGTAGGCCATCAGGTCGATGCGCACTTCATGCATGAAGCTCAGCACCACCAGGCCCAGCGACAGCGTGCTGGGTGCCAGGATGCCCAGCAAGGTGTCGGAGGCCAGCGGCTGGCGCTGTTGCAGGGTCACCAGCAATACCGCCAGCAGCAGGCAGCCCACGGTTACCGCAATAGTCGGGCTGACATCCAGCAAAAAGCCCATGGCGACGCCCAAGAGCGCGGCATGTGACAACGTGTCGCCAAAATAGGCCATGCGTCGCCACACCACGAACGAACCCAATGGGCCCGCCACCAACGCCAAAGCCAAGCCTGCCAGCAGGGCGTAGAGCAGAAAATCAGCCATGCTTGCAGCTATCTCCATGAACGTGGGTATGAGGTGTTGCGGGATCGTCGACCACGGCGCCATGCAGGTCATGGGCGTGGTCGTGATGGTGGTGGTAGATCGCCAGGCTCTGGGCGTTCTTGCCGAACAGCTCGACGAAGGCCGGGTCGCCGCTGACTTGTTCCGGGTGGCCAGAGCAGCACACGTGACGGTTGAGGCACACCACCTGGTCGGTGGTGCTCATCACCAGGTGCAAATCGTGGGACACCATCAACACGCCGCAGCCATGGCGGTCGCGCAGACGGGTGATCAGGCTGTACAGCTCGGCCTGGCCGGCGACGTCGACGCCTTGCACGGGCTCATCCAGCACCAGCAGTTCCGGCTCGCGCAACAAGGCGCGGGCCAGCAGCACGCGCTGCATTTCGCCGCCGGAGATACTTTGCACCGGGCTGTCGATCACCTGTTCGGCGCCGACTTCTTTGAGCGCCGCTTGCGCGCGGGCACGGTCCACGCCCGGCACCAGGCGCAGGAAGCGCAACACGGACAGTGGCAGGGTCGGGTCCACGTGCAGCTTCTGCGGCATGTAGCCGACCCGCAGCTTGGGCTTGCGCCACACACTGCCGGTGTCGGGCTTGAGCAGGCCGAGTACGGCGCGCACCAGGGTGGTCTTGCCGGCGCCGTTGGGGCCGATCAGGGTGACGATCTGCCCAGGCTCGACGCTTAGCGCGATGTTGTCCAACACGGCTTGCCCGGCGAACGTGACCCCGACCTGTTCCAGGCGGATTAACGCGTTGCTCATCAAGCCCCCTGGCAGCCCGCGCACAGGCCGACCACTTCGACCGTTTGCCCTTCGACCCGGAAGCCGACGTCGGCAGAGCTCTTGATAATGGCGTCGCTGATGCTTTTTTGTTCAAGCTCGATGGCGGCGTGGCACTCGCGGCAGATCAGGAACTGGCCCTGATGCGCGTGTTCCGGGTGGCTACAACCGACAAAGGCGTTCAACGAAGCGATACGGTGCACCAGGCCGTTTTCCAGCAAGAAGTCGAGCGCACGGTACACGGTTGGCGGCGCGGCGCGGCGGCCATCCTGCTCACTGAGCACGCCCAGGATGTCGTAGGCGCCCAACGGCTTGTGGCTCTGCCACACCAGTTCCAGCACGCGGCGACGCAAGGCGGTCAGGCGCAGACCCTTCTGTGTGCACAGGGTATCGGCCTCCGACAGCGCGGTATGCACGCAGTGAGAGTGGTCGTGGGGACGGCTGGCAAGCGGTGTTTTAGGCATGAGCGGCGGCAGACATTTGATAGAGACGTTATTATGTTACCCGTTCCTACGCCATTGAGTGGTCATCGTGTCCCGACTTTTTCCCGTTTTTGTCGTATTTGTCACCAGTTTGTTCATCGCGAGCGCCGCTCAGGCCGAGGTCAAAGTGCTGACCAGCATCAAACCGTTGCAACTGATTGCCGCAGCTGTGCAGGACGGAGTAGCCGTTCCTGAGGTTTTATTGCCGCCGGGTGCGTCGCCGCATAACTATGCGCTGCGTCCATCCGACGTACGGCGCGTGCAGTCGGTGGACCTGTTGTACTGGATCGGCCCGGATATGGAGAGTTTCCTGCCGCGCGTGCTGAAAGGTCGTACGGCCGCGACAGTGGCAGTGCAGGATCTGCCAGGCATGAAGCTGCGTCGTTTTGCCGAAGATAGCCACTCACACGCCGATGAAGCCGACGAACACGACCACGATCACCGCCCGGGCAGCCTGGATGCGCACTTGTGGTTGTCGACGGTGAATGCTCGGGTGATTGCTGCGCGCATGGCGGCTGACCTGGCTGCCGCCGACCCGGCCAATGCCGCGCGTTATCAGAGCAACGCTAAGGCCTTCGAAGAGCGCCTCGATGCGCTGGACGCTCGCCTGAAAGCCCGCCTGGCGCCGATCGATGGCAAGCCTTACTTCGTGTTCCACGAAGCCTTCGATTACTTCGAAGACGCTTACGGCCTCAAGCACACCGGCGTTTTCAGCGTAGCTGCTGAGGTACAACCTGGTGCCCAGCATATAGCGGCGATGCGTACGCGTTTGCAGGAAGTGGGCAAGACCTGCGTGTTCAGCGAGCCGCCGTTGCGTCCGCGCCTGGCTGAAACACTGGTCTCCGGTTTGCCGGTGAAGCTGGCGGAGTTGGATGCGTTGGGCGGGTATACCCCGGCTACCGCTCAGGGTTATGAGCAGGTGTTGGAGAAGTTGGGTAATGACTTGGCGGGTTGCCTGGAGTCCTTGTAGGAGCCGGCAAGCCGGCTCCTACAAAGGTTAGAGTGCGAAGGGCAGTTGCACAGTCACGTGCTGACGCTGCACCAGCCGATGCTCGAACTCCGCCGGGTCATGGATCAACACGTCCTGCCCGGCAAACGACTCCGCCGCGATCAGGCGTGACAACCAAAACCGCACACAGGCCACGCGCAGCATCGTCGGCCACAACTCGGCTTCCTTGGCGGTAAACGGTCGCAGGCCCGCATAGGCTCCCAGCAATGCCCGTGCGCGTTGCCCATCAATCACGCCATCGGCGTCCGAGCACCAGTCATTCAAGGCGATCGCCACGTCATAGAGCATTGGCCCAGAGCAGGCGTTGTAGAAGTCGATCAAGCCTGTAAGGTGCGTGCCTTCGAACATCGCGTTGTCACGGAACAGGTCGGCGTGGACGTTGGCGCGCGGCAGGGCGAGGATCTGGGCCTTGTGGGCTTCGATCTCACTCAGCGCATCCTGCAGCAGACGCTGTTGTGCGTCGTCCAAGTGCGAAATCAACTGCGCGCCTTCGCTGAGCATCCAGTCCAGGCCCCGATCGGTTTTACGCTCCAGCACCTTCTCGCCCTGTGTTGCCAGGTGCAGATGACCCAGCAGGTCACCCACCTGGGCGCAGTGCTGGGCGTTGGCATCCTTGATGTGCTTGCCGGCCAGGCGCGGTTGCAGCAGTGCCGGCTTGCCTTTCAGCTCGCGCAAGGCCACGCCGTCGGTGGTGCGCAGGGCGTAGGGCACGGGCAGGTCGGCGTCGTGGAGCACGTCGAGCAGTTCAATGAAGAACGGCATTTCCGCGACCGGACCGCGTTCAACCAGGGTCAGGACGAACTCGCCCTGCTCCAGGCTGATAAAGAAATTGGTGTTTTCACTACCGGCGGCAATCCCCTGGAAGTCGATCAGGCGGCCGAGGCCGTAAGGGGCGAGAAAGGTTTCCAGCTCGGGCCGAGCCAGGGGGGTGAACACAGACATGGTTAAAACTGCCAGTACGGGCGCCGCAGTGCGCGGCGCCAATTTAAGTTAAGAAATCATTTCCATTCGAAAATCTTCCATGACGGGATCAGCATATCCGGCTGGTCAGAGCGGATGAAGTTCGCATCGGTTCCATCCGCGCGCACCAGGAAATACGGAGGCGCGCCCTTCGGCGTTACCTTGATCGCATACAGGAAACCGTTCTGACGGTACTCCTGGATGGTCTTGTCGCCTTCCGTGCGAATGGTCACTTCCGGATCGCCTCCAGGCGCATCGTCTGCCGCCATGGCAGCCATCGGAGCGAGTGCAATCAAGCCGGTCAACAGCAGGCGATTGAATGTACGCATGATAACCTTGTCCCTTTGTCGTCATTGGTCCGGCTATTCTAGCGCCTGACCCGCCGAAAAGGTTGATTCTGCTCATGAGCCAAGCACCCCTCGTCCTGGTGGACGGTTCTTCTTATTTGTACCGCGCGTTCCACGCGTTGCCACCGCTGACCACCTCCAAAGGCCTGCCCACCGGTGCGGTCAAGGGCGTGTTGAACATGCTCAAGAGCCTGCGCAAGCAGTATCCGGGCAGCCCGTTCGCGGTGGTTTTTGACGCAAAGGGTGGGACCTTTCGCGATGACATGTACGCCGAATACAAGGCCAACCGCCCGAGCATGCCCGATGACATGCGCCTGCAGATCGAGCCCCTGCACCAGAGCGTGATCGCCCTGGGTTTCCCGTTGCTCTGCGTCGAAGGCGTCGAAGCCGATGACGTGATTGGCACCCTGGCGCGCAGCAGCGCGGCTGCCAACCGCCCGGTGGTGATCTCGACCGGTGACAAGGACATGGCGCAGTTGGTCGACGGGCACATTACCTTGGTCAACACCATGACCGGTAGTTCGATGGATATCGACGGCGTAAAGGAGAAATTCGGCGTCGCTCCGGAGCAGATCATCGACTACCTGGCGCTGATGGGGGATTCGTCCGACAACATTCCAGGCGTTCCGGGCATTGGTCCCAAGACTGCTTCCGGCTTGCTCGTCGGTGTGAACGGTGGCATCAAAGAGCTTTATGAACAGCTGGATATCGTGCCGACCCTGCCTATCCGTGGCGCCAAGACGCTGCCGGCCAAGCTGGAAGAACATCGCGAGAGTGCGTTTCTTTCCTACCAGTTGGCGACGATCAAGTGTGATGTGCCGCTGGATGTGGGCCTGGATGACTTGCACCTGATCGAGCCGGATCGCGAGAAGCTGCTGGAGCTGTATACGCTGCTGGAGTTCAAGAGCTGGTTTGATGAAATCCAGCGCGACGCCAAGCGTGTGGAGCTCAAGGCGGCACCTGTTGCTGAGGAAGTCGTTGAGGCAGTGGCGCCGACAGAGGCGAGCTACACCACTATCCTCGACCAGGCGACCTTCGATGTCTGGCTGAAAAAGCTCAACGACGCGAAGTTGTTCGCTTTCGACACCGAAACCACCGGTATCGACGCCCAACAGGCGCAGTTGGTCGGCGTGTCCTTCGCCGTCCAGCCCCACGAAGCGGCCTATATCCCGCTGACCCATTCCTACATTGGCGCGCCGGAGCAGTTGGATCGCGACACCGTACTGCTGGCCCTCAAGCCGCTGCTGGAAGACCCGACCAAGCTCAAGGTCGGCCAGCATGCCAAGTTCGACATGAACATCCTGGCCAACTGCGCCATCGGTGGCGACCCGGCGCACGGCATAACCGTACGCGGCATCGCCTTCGACACCATGCTCGAATCCTATGTGCTCAATTCCACGGCCACCCGCCACGACATGGACAGCCTGGCCAAGAAGTACTTGGACTACGACACTGTCGCTTTCCAGGACATCGCCGGCAAAGGCGCCAAGCAGCTGACGTTCGACCAGATCGCGCTGGAGCAGGCTGGCCCGTATGCGGCAGAAGACGCCGATATCACCTTGCGCCTGCATCAGGCGTTGTTTGCGCAACTGGCCGCCATCCCAAGCCTGGCGAGTGTGCTCACGGATATCGAAATCCCGTTGGTGCCGGTGCTGGCCCGTATCGAGCGCCAAGGCGCGCTGGTCGACAAGGATTTGCTGGGCATCCAGAGCATCGAGTTGGGCAACAAGATGGTCGAACTGGAGCGCCAGGCGTTCGAGATCGCTGGCGAGGAGTTCAACCTGGGCTCGCCCAAACAGCTCGGCGCGATCCTTTACGAGAAACTCGGCCTGCCGGTACTGAAAAAAACCGGCAAGGGCCAAGCATCCACGGCTGAAGAAGTGCTGGCCAAGCTGGCCGAAGATGACTACCCGCTGCCCAAGGTGCTGATGCAGTACCGCAGCATGAGCAAGCTGAAAAGTACCTACACCGATCGCCTGCCGGAGCAGATCAACCCGCGCACCGGGCGCATCCACACGTCCTATCACCAGGCGGTGGCGGCGACCGGGCGGTTGTCCTCCAGTGATCCGAACCTGCAGAACATCCCGGTGCGTACCGCCGAAGGGCGGCGGATCCGCCAGGCGTTCGTCGCGCCCAAGGGCTACAAAATGTTGGCGGCGGACTACTCGCAGATCGAACTGCGGATCATGGCGCACCTGTCCAAGGACGAAGGCCTGATGAACGCCTTCCGCGACAACCTGGACGTGCACACCGCCACGGCGGCAGAAGTGTTCAAGGTTGAACTGGGCGAGGTCACTTCGGATCAACGCCGCAGCGCCAAGGCGATCAACTTCGGCCTGATCTATGGCATGGGTGCGCAGAAGCTGGGCAAGGACATTGGCGTCGATACCAAGACGGCCAAGGCGTATATCGATGTGTATTTCGCCCGTTATCCCGGGGTTCGCGAGTACATGGAGCGCACCCGCGCCCAGGCGGCTGATCAGGGTTATGTCGAGACGTTCTTCGGCCGCCGCCTGTACTTGCCGGACATCAACTCGAATAAGCCCCAAGAGCGCGCAGCGGCAGAACGTACCGCGATCAATGCGCCGATGCAGGGCACAGCGGCGGACATCATCAAGAAAGCCATGGTGCGGGTGGACAATTGGCTGACCGACTCAGGCTTGGATGCCAAGGTGATCCTGCAGGTGCACGATGAACTGGTGCTGGAGGTGCGTGAGGATCTGGTAGCGCAGGTCAGCGAGAAGATTCGCGAGCATATGAGCGCTGCCGCGCAGTTGGATGTACCGCTGCTGGTGGAAGTGGGCGTGGGCAACAACTGGGACGAAGCGCACTGAGTCTGGGACTCTGCCATCACCTTGCGTGCTGGCAGAGTGCTTTAGTCCGGAAATCGCCGTCGGTTATTTCAAATAGTTTTTCGAACCTGCCGGAACTTAACCCGTGAACTGCTACTCAGAGTTACTGAATGGGTGGTGAAGCCCTTCAATGCTCCTATGTTGTGTTAAGTGTTGGCAGATATCTGGACCCCGCCCTAGCGGTCCGGAACTTGAACCCCGAACTTCCCCTCCCCATAAGAAGTCCGGGGTTTTTTTTGCCTGCAGAAAAGTTACTCGGCCAGTTCTGCGCCCTTGTCTGCCAATTCCATCCAGCCTGCCAGCACCGTGTAAGCCTCTTCCAGGCCCATGCGTTTGGGCGCCGAGAACAGCTGGATAGTGATCGCATCACCCCAACCTTTGCGGATGTCGGACTGCACTTTGAGCAGGGTGTTCTTGGCTGCGCCGTAGGTCAGCTTGTCGGCCTTGGTCAGCAGGATGTGCATTGGCATGCCGCTGGCGACGGCCCAGTCGAGCATCAACAGGTCGAAGTCGGTCATCGGATGGCGGATGTCCATCATCAGAATCAAACCCTTCAAACTCTCGCGGCCACCCAGGTAAGCCTCTAGGTGACGCTGCCAGTGCAGCTTCAACGGGATAGGTACTTTTGCGTATCCGTAGCCCGGCAGGTCGACCAGACGCCGATCATCGTCTAGCTTGAAGAAATTGAGGAGTTGCGTGCGGCCCGGGGTTTTCGAGGTGCGTGCCAGGCTGGCGTGGGTCAGGGTGTTCAGCGCGCTGGACTTGCCAGCGTTGGAGCGGCCGGCAAAGGCGACTTCAAAGCCTTCGTCATCGGGGCATTGGTCAACTTTGGCGGCGCTGAGCATGAACGTGGACTGTTGGCACAGACCGAGGATGGGATTCTTGAGTTGCATGAGATTTCCGATGTGGGCGGTGCCGAAAAAGGGTGCGGCAAGCGGTGTCGTTTCCGTTTCAGTAGCGCCAGTATATAATGCCGCAGATTTTGTGTGTGCTTTGTCCCAGCGAAGGATGAAGTTCACGGGAGCGATAGACCTTTATTGCGCATTAGAACGCAAAACGCTCTCAAACCCTGAAATGGTCGACGTATGACCAAGTGGTTGCTCGCTATCGGTGTCCTGGTCCCGCTTTACGGCGCTCAGGCTACACAGGATCCGGAAGCGGTGTACAACCGAGTGTGCGTGGACACGCTGGTGCAGCACGTGACCCAGGGTTTCAAGGCAATGCCGCCGCGTGGTTTGTGCATGGACTGCAGTACTGAGGATTACCAGGCCGTCATTCAATTGATGGTGAGTAAACCCGGTAGATAACTCTTAAACCCCTTAGCCGTAGTTGGATTAGCTGATGAACAAACTGATCGTGAGTCTGCTGTTGACCTTGGGCATCACCGGTGTTGCCCATGCTGCAGGCGACGCTACAGCGGGCCAGGCGAAAGCCGCCGTATGTGGTGCTTGCCATGGACCGGATGGTAACAGCCCGGCGCCGAACTTCCCCAAACTGGCCGGCCAGGGCGAACGTTACCTGACCAAGCAGATGCAGGATATCAAGTCCGGCAAGCGCACGGTCCTGGAAATGACCGGCTTGTTGACCAACCTCAGCGATCAGGACCTGGCAGACATCGCGGCGTATTTTGCCAGCCAGAAGGGCAGCGTGGGAGCTGCTGATCCGAAATTGGTCGCCCGTGGCGAGAAACTGTTCCGTGGCGGTGACCTGGAAAAAGGCCTGCCTGCCTGCACCGGTTGCCACTCGCCCAATGGCGCGGGCATCGCCGCCGCCGGCTTCCCGCACCTGAGCGGCCAGCACGCCACCTATATCGCCAAGCAGTTGACCGATTTCCGCAAGGAAGAGGCCGGGCGTGCCAACGATGGCGACGCGGCAATCATGCGCACCATTGCTCGCAAGCTGAGTGATGAAGACATCGCGGCGGTCTCCAGCTACATCCAGGGCCTGCACTGAGATGCACACTACGTTAACGCTCGATTAATCCATCGATGCAAGCATAAAAAGGGTGGCTTAGGCTGCCCTTTTTTGTGGCCGCTACCGTTACACTAACGAACTCATGCCCGCGTAGACCTGTCACAACAAAGGTCGCGTGAGGCGACTTTATTTGTCCAGGAGTAAAGCATGCGTAATCTGATCCTCAGCGCCGCTCTCGTCACTGCCAGCCTCTTCGGCATGACCGCACAAGCTGCCGACGTGCCGCTTGAAGCCGGTAAAACCTATGTTGAATTGGCTAACCCGGTTCCGGTTTCGGAGCCCGGCAAGATCGAAGTAGTGGAGCTGTTCTGGTACGGCTGCCCGCATTGCTACGCCTTTGAGCCGACCATCAACCCATGGGTTGAGAAACTGCCTAAGGACGTCAACTTCAGACGTATCCCCGCCATGTTCGGCGGCCCATGGGATGCCCACGGCCAGCTGTTCCTGACCCTGGAAGCCATGGGTGTGGAGCACAAGGTCCACAACGCAGTATTCGATGCGATCCAGAAACAGGGCAAGCGCCTGACCAAGCCAGACGAAATGGCTGACTTCGTGGCCACCCAAGGTGTCGACAAGGACAAGTTCCTGGCCACCTTCAACTCCTTCGCCATCCAGGGCCAGATCAAACAGGCCAAAGAGCTGGCGCAGAAGTACGGCGTGCAAGGCGTTCCGACCATGATCGTCAACGGCAAATACCGTTTCGACCTGGGCACCTCCGGTGGTCCTGAGCAGACCCTCAATGTTGCCGACCAGCTGATCGCCAAAGAGCGCGCAGCCAAGTAAGGGGCCTGTCATGCGTCGCTGGGGTACCGAACGTGTGGTTGGCCTGCATGACCCGCAGGTCAACGAACATCACCTGGAATCCACAGGCCTGCCGGCAGACAGCCGCCTGCGTCTGCTGAGCTTCAATATCCAGGTGGGTATCAGTACCGAGAAGTACCGGCATTACCTCACCCGTGGCTGGCAGCACCTGCTGCCCCACAACGGTCGAGCTGGCAACCTGCAGAAGATCGGCAACCTGTTGAGCGACTTCGATCTGGTTGCCCTGCAGGAAGCCGACGGCGGCAGCATGCGCTCCGGTTACATCAACCAGGTCGAACACCTGGCCCAGCTGGGTGCCTTTCCCTACTGGTACCAGCAACTCAATCGCAACCTCGGGCGCCTGGCGCAGCACAGCAATGGCGTGCTCAGCCGCTTGAAACCCTCCGCCATCGAAGATCACCCGCTGCCAGGCCCCAAGGGCCGGGGCGCGATCCTCGTACGGTTTGGCGAAGGCCCGGAAGCCTTGGTGGTGGTGATGATGCACCTGGCGCTGGGTGCCCGCACCCGCACCCTGCAACTGGCCTACATCCGAGAGCTGATCGGCAATTACAAACATCAGGTGCTGATGGGGGACATGAACACCCACGCCAGCGATCTGTTGCAGAATTCTCCGTTGCGCGACCTCGGGCTACTGGCGCCACAAGCCGAAGCCACGTTCCCCAGCTGGCGCCCGCAACGCTGTCTTGACCATATCCTGCTCAGTCCTACCCTCACACTTGAAAGTGTGCAGGTGCTGGCGCAGCCCATCTCCGATCACCTGCCGGTCGCGGTAGAGATTCGTCTGCCGGGGTCGCTCACGGCTGATGCGTTGCCCGCGTTGAGTTCCGGCCCTCGCGGACCTCTTGCATGAGCGACGACGCCCAGCGCTGGAAAGAAAAATACCTTAAAAGCATCGAGCAACAAGAAAAGCTCGAACGCCGTTGGGCGGCCCGCCTCGACCTGCTGCGCCGTGGGCTGGTGCGCAGCACCCTGGCCGCTGAGGGCACCGACCGCGCGGTCGATCAATGCATGAAAGAAATGCGCGACGTTGTCCGCACCGATGATATGGACGCCGCCCTTGCCGCCTTGCTGCCGCGCCTGGAAAAGGCCGTGCTGGATTCGGAACAGCGCCGTGAAACCCGGGTGGACCAGATCAGCACGGCGCTGACGTCCCTGGTCACGCAACTGCAAAAGCTGCCGCTACCGCGTGAAGTGGCCCGTCCGCTGAAGACGTTCGCCAAGCAGCTAGACGGCCGAGTCAGCCAGGCGCGCGAGATTCCCTTGCTGCTCAGCGAATTGAGTGGCCTGCAAGGCCAGGCGTTGAACAACCTGGAGCCGGACGGCGAAACCCCGCGTCCGGGGCCAGGGCTTTTGCAGCGCTTGTTTGGCTCCAAAGAAGTCGTGAACGAGGCGGTGGAAAATGAACCGACGCCCCGCCCGGCCCCGCAGCCTGCGGTAGCCAAGCCTGCGGATGCCGAGCCACAGCCGCCCGAGCAATCCGAGGAACTGACGCAAGCGTTGCGCGCCTTTGCGCCGCAGCCTCAAGAAACGCTTGCCCCTGTCAGTGAGCCCGTAGCGCCCGCCAAGCTGGCCGAGCCCTCCAGCGAAACCTTCGTCTACGAGGCCCCGCCTCAAGCCGCACCTATTGAAACGCCAGTAGCGCGGGTCGAGCCCGAGGCTCAAGTCGAAGAGCCTGCGCCGGAAAGCGCGCTCGCCGCCTTCATCGAAATGCCTGAGGTTCAGGTCGAAGCGCCGGATGAGACCGTCATCGGTAGTCTGTCGCTGCCTCCGGTGCTGGAGGTCGAAGAGCCAGATCCCGACGAGCTGCAAGCGGATGGCGCCTATGCCTTGCCCGACTCGCCGGAACCGTCCTACAGCTCCGTGGCCAAGCACATCGAGGACACCCTGCTCGGCTTGCTGGAGGAACTCTCGCTGCCCGAGCGCCACCGTCCCCAGGCCGAAGCCATGCGCGAGCGCCTGGCCCACGGTCTGAACTGGTACGAACTGCTGCCGATCCTCGACGACCTGGCCGTATTGATGCTGGCGATCACCGACAGTGGTCAGCATGAGTTCGAGGCATATCTCAAGCAGCTCAACGAGCGGCTTGAAGCCTTTCAGGGGCACTTGCAGGTCGCCAGCGACGGACACGCCGACAGCCGTTCTGCCGCCCGCGAGCTGGACACGCAGATCCGCGAACAGGTCGATGGCCTGCAAAGCAGCGTGCAGGAAGCTGCCGACCTGGACAGCCTCAAGCACGTGCTGGAAAGCCACCTCGAAGGCCTGCTGGGCACAATGGATGAGCACCAGCAGCAGCGTGACCAGCGCGAGCAGGAAACGGCAGCGCGTCTGAAAGGCTTGGCCGAGCGTGTTGCCAATATGGAGCAGGAAGCCCAGGGCTACCGCGAGCACCTGGAGGTGCAGCGCCAGAAGGCCCTGATCGATCCGCTCACCGGGCTGCCCAACCGCGCGGCCTGGAGTGAACGCCTGGATCAGGAGGTCAACACCTGGCATCAGCGCGGCAACAACCTGTCGCTGGCGATGCTGGACCTGGATCATTTCAAGCGTATCAACGATGGTTACGGCCATTTGGCCGGCGATAAGGTACTGAAGATCATCGCCAACGTGCTGCGCAAGCGCCTGCGTCCGAGCGACTTTATCGCGCGTTTTGGCGGGGAAGAGTTTGTGTTGCTGATGCCAAACTCATCTCTGTCGGATGCGCTGGCGGCGGGCGAAGTGTTGCGCGCAGCGATTCAAGCGTGCCCATTTCACTTCAAGGGCGAACCGGTGACTATCACCGTTTCAATGGGGGTAGCGCAGTTCCAGCCGGGAGAGCGCAGTGACCTGGCGCTCAAACGTGCCGATGAGGCGCTGTACCGGGCCAAGGCGGCGGGACGGAATCAGGTGCAGGCCGCCTAAAAGATGTTCCATTTTGTAATTTGACGGTGGGGTCACAAAGGGTACGTTACACTGTTGCATTATCGTCTTCAGTGTAATGTCTTCCGCCATGAAATCTTTGTACTTCGCCTTTGTATTTCTTCTGCTCGCAGGTTGTGCCAGCGGCCCGCGCCTGGACACCAGCCATCCTTCGGTGAACCACGACAACCGCGTGCAGTTCGTGATTGTCCACTACACCTCCACCAACCTTGAACGCTCCCTGGCATTGCTTACGCACGGCCAGGTCAGCAGCCATTACCTGATCGGCGACGACGCCTCCGGCACCATCTACAAGCTGGTGGATGAAAGCCAGCGCGCCTGGCATGCCGGCGAAAGCGAATGGATGGGCCGCACCTGGCTCAACTCCAGCTCCATCGGTATCGAGATCGTGAACCCTGGCTACAAGGACACCCCGACCGGTCGCTTGTGGTACCCGTACTCCGAAGCGCAGGTTAAATCCCTGGTGGTATTGCTCAAGGACATCAGCAAGCGCAACGGCATCGACCCCAAGAACATCATTGGCCACAGTGACATCGCACCGTTGCGCAAGCTGGACCCGGGCCCATTGTTCCCTTGGAAACGCCTGGCCGATGAAGGGTTGGGCGTGTGGCCGAATGCCCAGGCTGTTGCGCGGTTCCAGATGCAATACGCGGCAGAGCTACCGAGCATTACCTGGTTCCAGGAAGAATTGGCCCGTCTGGGTTACCAGACGCCTCAGACAGGGGAGTTGGATGTCGCCACGCGCCATGTCATTGCGGCGTTCCAGATGCATTTCCGGCCGTCGCTGTTTGACGGCACACCGGATGCGGAGAGTGCCGCAATCCTGCGCGCGTTGAATCGAACCTAAAGCGGCAACGCCATATAAAACTGAGTGCCCTGCCCCGGCCGCGAATACACGCCCATGCGGCCGCCGTGCAGTTGCACGATTTCCTTGCAAAGCGCCAGGCCCAGGCCGGCGCCGCCTTTCTTGCGGCCCACTTGGACAAAGGGTTCGAAGATCCGTCCCTGCTGCCCATAAGCGATGCCTTCGCCGTTGTCCTCGACGCTGACAATCACTCGCTCACCATGACGGCGCGCCTGCAGGCGAATCTGCCCACCCGCCGCCGTGTGGCGCAGGGCGTTGCCCAGTAGGTTGTCCAACACCCGCTCAAGCTGTGCCTGGTCTGCATACAACCGAGGCAGGTCGGATTGAGCTTCCACCAGCAATTCGATGTTCTGAGCATTGGCCGGCTCTACGAAGCGTGCACGGGCGTGCTCCAGCAGGTCAGTCACATCGCACGGCCCCAGCGTTAGCTTCTGCAGACCGTTCTGGTAGCGCGAGAAATTCAGCAGGTCATTGATCAACTGCATCAGGCGCTGCATTTCTTCATTGACCGTATCCAGCAAGTCCGCTTCACGGGACTCGGCCGGGAACTTCGCACGCTCGCGAAACAGCCCGAATGCCATGTGCATGCCGGTCACCGGCGTACGCAGCTCATGGGAGGCGCGTAATACGAACTCGCTGCGTACCCGTTCGAAGGCGCGTTGTTCGGTGACATCGTGCAGCACCATCACTGCGCCGAGGATATGCCCCTGGGTATGGCTCACCGGGGTCAAGCTGTACGTCAGCAGGCGCAGTTCGCCTTCCACTTCCACTTCCAAATCGTCCGGCGCCCGCTCCAGGTTGCCGCCGCGCAGTACCAGTTGCAGTTGCTCATCCAGCTCGGGGCGTGCCAGTGCTTCGCCAAGACCTTGACCGAGGCGTTCCTCGTCCCAGCCCAATTGACGCTGGGCCACGGGGTTGAGGTGTTCCAGACGGCCTTGGCGGTCAATCATCAGCAGGCCATCGTCGATGCTGTCGAGTACAGCTTGCAGACGTTGTTGGCCGGCCAGCAACTCATCGACATTGGTTGCCTGATGCTGGCGCAATGCTTCGGCCATGATGCCGAAGCGGCGTGTCAGCTGGTTCATTTCTGCTGCGGATGAGATCGGCAGCGTGACCTCGAAATCGCCCTGGCCGATCTTGTCGGCGGCTTTGGCCAGAGCTTCGATCGGCCCGCCGAAGCGCCGGGCAATGCCATGGGCGGTCACAAACCCGATGATCAGCACTGCAAGCCCCACCAAGCCCAGCAAGCCGGCGATCAGCAACGCGCGCTCACGTGATTTGTGCTCGCTGTTGCTGATGTTCTCCAACGCCTGCTTGTGTTCGTTGATCAGGCCGTTGCGCAACTTATTGAAGGTTTCGGTGAGCTTTTCCTTGGAGCCTGGAGGAGGCGTCGGTTGCTGGGATTCGTCAAAGGCGTCCAGCAGATCCTGATACTGGCCTCGGGCCTTACTGAACCCAGTCCCGCGATCGTCGCGCTGCTCATGGGCGATGCCCTGGTCCAGCAGGTCGAAGTAGCGTTGCTTGGAGGCTTGCAGTGCCTCAGGGTCGGGGCGCTCCTCCAGCATCATGATCAGTTGATCGCCCAAGCTCTGGCGCAGCTTCAGCCCCAAGTCCAGCGTGATGAAGTTGCTGCGAATCAGGGATTCCTGGGTCTTGGCCATTTGCATGACGCTGACCAGGCCCAGGATCAAACCCAACAGGGCGACGGTGATCAACGCTGAGATACTCAGGAACAACCGAGTACGCAGCTTCATCGCTAACTTCATAAGGTGCAGCTCACAGGTTGTACTGTTTGCGTTTGCGGTACAGGGTCGATGCGTCGATGCCCAAGGTGCGGGCGGCCTGGTCCAGTGTGTCGCTGGTGGCGAGCACGGCGCCGATATGGGCTTTTTCCAACTGATCCAGGCTGAGCGCCGCGCCAATGCGTGGGGCGTTGTTTCCGGGTTGTTCGGCCATGCCCAGGTGGGTGATTTCCACCTTCTCTTGCGGGCAGATAATACTGGCGCGCTCCACCACGTTGCGCAGTTCGCGGATATTGCCCGGCCAGCGGTAGTTGAGCAGTGCTTCGCGCGCTTCATCGCTGAAGCCACGCGCCGGTCGGGCGTATTCCTTGACGAAGCGCGCCAGGAAGCGATCGGCCAGGGTCAGGATGTCCTCACTGCGCTCGCGCAGCGGCGGCAAGTGCAAGGTGATGACATTGAGGCGGTACAACAAGTCTTCGCGGAAGCGGCCGTCGCGGACCATGTCTTCCAGATTCAGGTTGGTGGCTGCCAGGATACGCACGTCAGCACGGCGAGTGACCGGATCGCCCACCCGCTCGTATTCCTTATCCTGAATAAAGCGCAGCAACTTGGGTTGCAATGTGAGGGGAAAGTCGCCGATCTCATCGAGAAACAGCGTGCCGCCGTCCGCTTGGTTAACGCGGCCCAAGGTACTTTCGCTGGCGCCAGTAAACGCACCGCGGCTATGACCAAACAACTCGCTTTCCATCAGTTCTGCGGTCAGCGACGGGCAGTTGATGGTGACGCAGGATTTTTTCGAGCGCTTGCTCCAGCCGTGTATGGCGCGGGCGAGTTCGCCTTTACCGGTACCGGATTCGCCCAGGATCAGAATGTTGGCATCGGTGCCGGCCACTTGGCGCGCGGTTTCCAGTACCACCATCATTGCAGGGCTATGGGAATCGAGGCCGTCTTTCGGCTGGCGCACTTCGCCTTCAAGGGCTTCGAGGCGTGCGGAGAGTTGGCGTACTTCCAACTGCTTGGCGGTGGCGAGGCGCAGTTGATCAGGGCTGCAAGGCTTGACCAGGTAATCGGCAGCGCCGGCCTGGATCGCATCAACGGCGGTATCGACTGCAGAGTGGGCGGTCACAATCACAACACGCATCCACGGCGCCTGAACGCGCATCTGGGCCAGTACATCCAGGCCATTGTCCTCGCCCAGGCGCAGATCGAGGAAGCATAAGTCGAACACCTGGCGCTGCATCAAGGCATCGGCCTGAGCGGCGCTGTTCGCGGTGGCTACGGTGTAGCCTTCATCTTCCAGGCAATAACGGAAGGTGCGGAGGATCGCGGATTCGTCATCCACTAAAAGAATACGGCCTTGAAGTTCCTTGGCTGATTCCATCTGTCCCGCGCTCCTTAAACTATGAATGATGGTGTTTAGTCCCGGAATAATCGGGCAAGTTGCATGGTTTATTCTGATCCATAAAAGGCAGCGTCGTGCAGCTATCTGCATCGTTGCCTACAAAGCCCCGGCTGATGGCGTTTTCATGCCGTCTTGCCACTTCGGCAGCACTCATTCCGTGTTCTATCCATTGATCCGACCGCTGGCCATCGTGCATTTCGCACGGCGCCCAGACGGGCATCGTGCAGGATGCTGGGGGTCAACCCAATCGTCAATATTCAACTCATTGATTTTATTGAGTTTTATTTTGTAAAAAAGCTGGCATGCACTCTGCAATACCTCTCCCAACGAATAATCAAAATGCGGGAGAACAGCAGCATGACTCGCCAAAGCCTCAGCCAATTGCGTGTATCGCCACTGCGCTTGCAACAAGGCCTGTTTGCCAGCCTGGCCCTGATGGTCACGCTGATTGGCGGCCAGCAGTTGCAACATTGGCAGCAGAGTCAGCAGCAGATCCCCCAGTTTGAACGTCCGGCCATGACCCAAACCCATTTCCGTTCCGTTGGCAGTGTTGCTGCCGATGCAACAGCCCCGCAATTGCGGATGGTTGATCAGGAGTCTGCCCTGAGTGAACTGCCATCCCAGGAGCGTTGGGTGTTTTAGGCACCAACAGCCGCTTGTATTGAGCGGCTGCACGGCACTACCGCTGTTACCCCTATAAAAGCGTAAGGAGAATCACCATGTTGAGTTGGGCAATCACGTTTCTGATCATCGCCATTGTGGCTGCAGTCCTGGGCTTCGGTGGTATCGCGGGCACCGCCACGGGTATCGCAAAAATTCTGTTTGTGGTCTTCCTGGTGATGTTCATCGCTTCCTTCTTCTTTGGTCGTCGCGGCCGAGGCTGAACATGACGACTTTGCCTCTTAAAGCTATTGCTGCCGCCCTGCTCCTGGGCGGCAGCGGCTTGGCGATGGCCGCCAATGACGGCCAATCCCGGGCCAACGAATTGCTCAGTGCGGACCCGCAATACCGCGAAACCTGGCAAGGCGTGGTGAAGAAAGAAGAACGGCTGCCGGAATGGGTGATGAACCTGTCGGGTACGGCCGAACAAATGAATGCCGTGGAAGAAGATGGCGACAAGTACTTGGTCGGGCCGCTATGCGAAACCGCTGACACGTGCCTGAACAAACGCCTGATCGTTGCCTTCAGCCTCGACAAGGAAGATGCCTACGCCATGTTGGTGGAAGTCCCGGCCGGTCTTCCGGCGGACAAATCCCCGACGCGGCATGCCGATTACCGTTTTATCGGTAAGCCGGATGAAGGCATGCAGAAGTTGCTCATGGAGCAGCTGAAGAAAGATCCGAATTGGTATTAGGTTCCGTCTGACGCGTCTGTCGTCTGCGAAGCCTGCGTCCATAGAAAGAAGCCTCTCGCTTCTTTCTGTTTGCATCGCTCGCCAAGGGCGGTGCATGACCAAGGGGTCGGGTTGCTCTGATCAATCTGGATCGGCGTGACCTACGGGCACAGGGAGTGCCTGCGCAAGGGCCGGGTCAGGCGAAAAGCTGCGACGCAGGTTCACAAGCTCACGGCTTGCTGAACTTGCGGCGGGCTTATTTCTCTTTTGTTATGCCCTCCTTAGTCGAATATTTCCCTTCTGCTTGTTCAGAACCATTTCTTGGTATGTCCGGTCGACCATCTATCGATAAAATTTGAGGGTGCCCATAGGACATTTCCGACACTAAACGACGGAATTCCCAGACATTTCTGCCGGCGCTTGAAAGACGTCCTAATTCTCTGAGCGAGCCGGGTTTGGCCGGTTCACGGCATGTATGTCGGACAAAATGTCACATTTGAACTGACCGTTCGGACAGTTATTATGAAAAAAAGCCATGCCGATTCGGCATAGGGTAGGCGTTTACGGCATTAGACGTCGCTCCCTTGCATGGGAATAGTTGCGCCTTTTTTCGCCTGCCAGTAAGCCATTTCGGCCACGCTGCGGTGACCTTCCATGGAGGCAGATGCACACACTTTTTCGCTCTCGAGCGTTGCAGCTGGCGCATTTGCCTTAAGTTCACTTGAAGTAAGGGTAATGACATGAAGAAGGCAAAGCTAAGCCTCGCCTGGCAGATCCTCATCGGTTTGGTGCTGGGGATCGCAATCGGTGCAGTGCTCAACCATTTCAGTGCTGAAAAGGCCTGGTGGATCAGCAATGTGTTGCAGCCAGCGGGCGATATCTTTATCCGCCTGATCAAGATGATCGTGATCCCGATTGTGATCTCCTCGCTGATCGTCGGCATTGCCGGTGTCGGTGATGCGAAGAAGCTCGGGCGTATCGGCGTCAAAACCATCCTTTACTTCGAAATCGTCACCACTATCGCCATCGTGGTCGGCCTGCTGCTGGCCAACCTGTTCCACCCCGGCGCCGGCATCGACATGAGTACCCTGGGTACCGTCGACATCTCCAAGTACACCGCCACCGCCGCCGAAGTGCAGCATGAGCATGCGTTCATCGAGACCATCCTCAACCTGATCCCGTCGAACATCTTCGCCGCTGTTGCCCGTGGCGAAATGCTGCCGATCATCTTCTTCTCGGTGCTGTTCGGCCTGGGCTTGTCGAGCCTCAAGCCTGAGCTGCGCGAGCCACTGGTGACCATGTTCCAGGGCGTGTCCGAGAGCATGTTCAAAGTCACCCACATGATCATGAAGTACGCCCCGATCGGCGTATTCGCACTGATCGCCGTGACCGTCGCCAACTTCGGCTTCGCCTCCTTGCTGCCGCTGGCCAAGCTGGTGATCCTGGTTTACGTCGCCATCCTGTTCTTTGCCTTTGCAGTACTGGGCCTGATCGCTCGCCTGTTTGGTTTCTCGATCCTCAAGCTGATCCGTATCTTCAAGGATGAGCTGGTCCTGGCCTACTCCACCGCCAGCTCCGAAACCGTGCTGCCGCGCGTGATCGAGAAGATGGAAGCCTACGGCGCGCCGAAAGCCATCTGCAGCTTCGTTGTGCCGACCGGTTACTCGTTTAACCTCGACGGTTCGACCCTTTACCAGAGCATCGCGGCAATCTTTATTGCCCAGCTGTATGGCATCGACCTGTCGGTTGGCCAACAGTTGATGCTGGTCCTGACCCTGATGGTCACCTCCAAAGGCATCGCTGGTGTGCCGGGCGTGTCCTTCGTGGTGCTGCTGGCGACCCTGGGCAGCGTGGGCATTCCGCTGGAAGGCCTGGCGTTCATCGCCGGTGTCGACCGCATCATGGACATGGCGCGTACCGCCTTGAACGTGATCGGCAACGCCCTGGCCGTATTGGTCATCTCCCGTTGGGAAGGTATGTACGACGACGCCAAGGGCGAGCGCTACTGGAACTCGCTGCCGCACTGGCGCAGCAAGGAAGCCGCGCCGGCCGCCCAAGCGACCCGCAGCTGATAGCACTACAGCTCTAAGACAAACCCCGGATAATTCCGGGGTTTGTCGTTTCTGCCAGCCCCGCTATCATTCGCTCCATTCTTCGGGGGATTCAACTGATGCTCAATGGCCTGTGGCTTGGCTTCTTTGTCGTGGCAATGGTGTCGGCACTGGCGCAATGGCTGGTCGGCGGTAACGCCGGAATTTTCGCGGCAATGGTCGAAAGCATTTTCGCCATGGCCAAACTGTCGGTGGAAGTGATGGTGCTGCTGTTCGGCACCCTGACCCTGTGGCTGGGTTTCTTGCGCATCGCCGAGAAGGCCGGAATTGTCGATTGGCTGGCCAAGGCCCTTGGCCCGCTGTTTCGCCGCCTGATGCCGGAAGTGCCTGCCGGCCACCCCGCGATCGGTTTGATCACCCTCAACTTCGCCGCCAACGGCCTGGGCTTGGATAACGCGGCGACGCCTATCGGCTTGAAAGCGATGAAGGCGCTGCAGGAACTCAACCCCATCCCCAACACCGCGAGTAATGCGCAGATCCTGTTCCTGGTGCTCAACGCGTCGTCGCTGACGCTACTGCCGGTGACCATCTTCATGTACCGCGCCCAGCAAGGCGCGGCGGACCCGACGCTGGTGTTTCTGCCGATCCTGCTGGCGACCAGCGCCTCAACCCTGGTCGGCCTGCTCTCGGTGGCGATCATGCAGCGCCTGCGGCTGTGGGACCCGGTGGTGCTGGCCTATCTGATTCCGGGCGCACTGGTGTTGGGCGGCTTCATGGCATTGCTGGCGACCCTTTCCGCGACGGCGCTGGCTGGCTTGTCGTCGATCCTCGGCAACCTCACGTTGTTCGGGTTGATCATGCTGTTTCTGGTGATCGGCGCGTTGCGCAAGGTCAAGGTCTACGAGGCATTTGTCGAAGGCGCAAAAGAAGGCTTCGACGTGGCCAAGAACCTGCTGCCCTACCTGGTGGCGATGCTGTGTGCCGTGGGTGTGTTGCGCGCTTCGGGCGCCCTGGATTTCGGCCTGGAAGGCATTCGCCATGTGGTCGCCTGGACCGGTATGGACACACGCTTTGTCGATGCCTTGCCGACTGCGATGGTCAAGCCGTTTTCCGGCAGCGCTGCGCGGGCGATGTTGATCGAGACCATGCAGACTCAAGGTGTAGACAGCTTCCCGGCGCTGGTGGCGGCGACGATTCAGGGCAGTACCGAGACCACCTTCTATGTGTTGGCGGTGTACTTTGGGTCGGTGGGTATCCAGCGCGCCAGGCATGCGGTGGGGTGTGCGTTGCTGGCGGAGTTGGCCGGTGTCGTTGCTGCTATTGCGGTGTGCTACTGGTTCTTTGGCTGAGGCTTATACCGCTTTCGCGAGCAAGCCCGCTCCCACATTCGACCGCGTTTCGTCAGGATGAACACGGTCAAATGTGGGAGCGGGCTTGCTCGCGAAGAGGCCCTCAGCGTTTCGGTGCACTATTGCCCTGCGCCACCACCCAATCCACCACCTGCTTATTCAACTGATCCCCCGCCTGCCCAAACCCGGCCACCACCGCTGGCACCTTGGTGTCGCTCACCGGCTGCCGCACCTCAAACCGTCGGCTGGCAACAATTCGCTGGTCACTGCCGCGCACCAACCGCGCATCCAGGCGAATCACCACCTCCACCGCACTGCCGTGGTATTCACTCTGGAACGCCTGCAATTGCCCGCCCAGCTCATAGTCGGACTGCAGGTTGGTGTCGTCGGTACTCAGCAGCGTCACCCGGCCATCGCGCTGGAAGCCGTCCATGAAGCGGTTGCGCAGCAGCACCGGCGACGGGTCGCTCCAGCGCGAGTTGGCATAACTGCTGATCAGGTCGCCATTGGGCACCACGGCGATGCGCGGGCTGTCGAGAAATTCGCTGGTCTGCGGCTTGTTCACACGCAGCGACCAACTGACCGGCGTGGCCTGGCTGACTGTCTGGGCCGAGGACAGGCGATACACATCCGAAGGGTCGGCCTTGGGCAGGATCGAGCACGCGCTCACCAGCGCCAAGGCCACAGGGGCGATCATTTGGTAAGCACGCTTCATGGCGTGAACTCCTTGTTCTTGTCGCTGCCCAGCAGGTAACCGCTGGGGTTGGCTTCCAGGCGGCGGGAGATGGCGCGTAGCGAACCGAGGGTTTCGCGCAGTTCGCGCACGGCCGGCGCCAGTTCATTGAGGCCTTGCATGCCGCTGTTCACCGAGTCCTTGTTGTCTGTCAGCAAGGTGTTGATGGTCGCGGTGCTTTGTTCAAGGGATTTCATGGCCTGTTCGGCACTGCCGAAGACCTGCTTGCCTTGTTCGTTGAGCAAACCGTTGGCGTTGCGCATCAGCACAGTGGTCTGCTCCAGGGCGGCGCTCGCTTGTTTGCTCACCTGCATCAGTTGCTGCATCACCACCTTGATATCGCCGCGCTGGTCGGCGATGGCGCCGGTGGTTTGTTGCAGGTTTTCCAGGGTGTTGCTCAGGCGCTCTACGTTCTCGCGGGAGAACATGTGGTTGGCGTTGTGCAGCAGCAGGTTGATGCTGGTCATCAGGTCGTTGCTATTGTTCAGCAGGCGCGCAATGGGCGATGGTGAGGCGATGATCTGTGGCAGGTTACCGTCCTTGCCCTTGAGTTCCGGACTCTGCGGGGTGCCGCCACTGAGCTGGATGATCGAGGTACCCGTGATGCCGGTCAGGGCCAGCTTCGCCTGGGTGTCTTCCTTGACCGGCGTCTGCCCGGCCAGGCGGATACGTGCCAGGACGCGGCGCGGATCCTTGGGGTCCAGGCTCAGGCTGATGACATCGCCCACCTTGATTCCGCTGTACTGCACCGAACTGCCCTGGGACAAGCCACTGACGGCTTCGTTGAAGATCACTTCGTAGTCCTGAAAGGCGCTGTCGACGCTGGACTTGGCCAGCCACAGGCCGAACAGCATCGCGCCGACCACCACGATCACGCTGAACAGACCGATCATCACATGATGGGCTCGGGTTTCCATGTCATACCTCGTTAAGCGATTGAGCGGCATCCAATGCCGCGCGGCCACGGGGGCCGTGGAAATATTCGTGGATCCATGCGTCGTCCGTTTCCGAGACAACATCGATGGCATCGGCCACCAGCACTTTCTTCTGCGCCAGCACCGCCACGCGGTCGGTGATGGTGTACAGCGTGTCCAGGTCGTGGGTGACCAGAAACACACTCAGGCCCAGCGCATCGCGCAGGGTCAGGATCAGTTGGTCGAATTGCGCCGCGCCGATCGGGTCGAGCCCGGCGGTGGGTTCGTCGAGGAACAGGATGTCCGGGTCCAACGCCAGCGCGCGGGCCAGGGCGGCGCGCTTGATCATGCCGCCGGACAGTGAAGCCGGGTACTTGTCGGCCGCCGACAATGGCAACCCGGCCAGGGCGAGTTTCACCGCGGCCAAGTGCTCGGCGTCGCGGCGGCTGAGGCCGGCATGTTCGATCAACGGCAGCGCGACGTTTTCGGTCACGGTCAGCGAAGAAAACAGCGCGCCCTTCTGGAACAGCACGCCGAAGCGCCGTTCCACCAGGGAACGCTCATGTTCCGGCAGGCTCGGCAGGTTCTTGCCGAACACCCGCACTTCGCCTTCGCTGGGTCGACGCAGGCCGACGATACTGCGCAGCAGCACCGACTTGCCGCTGCCGGAGCCGCCGACCACCGCGAGGATCTCGCCTTTGTACAAATCCAGGTCGAGGTTCTCGTGCACGCTCTGACTGCCAAAGCGATTGCACAGGCCGCGCACTTCAATCACCGCCTCGGCGGGCGCTCGGTGTAGACGACTCACCAGCCCATCTCCATGAAGAACAGCGCGGCGACCGCATCCAGCACGATCACCACAAAGATCGATTGCACCACGCTGGAGGTGGTGTGGGCACCGACCGACTCGGCACTGCCGCTGACCTTGAAGCCCTCCAAGCAGCCAATGGCGGCAATCAGGAACGCAAAAACCGGCGCTTTCACCATGCCCACCAGGAAGTGCTGGACGCCAATGTCCGATTGCAGCAGCGACAGGAACATTGCCGGCGAAATATCCAGGGCCACGGCGCAGACCACGCCGCCGCCGACAATCCCCGAGAGCATCGCCAGGAAGGTCAGCATCGGCAATGCCACCAGCAGCGCCAGTACGCGAGGCAGCACCAGCAACTCCATCGGGTCCAGGCCCAGGGTGCGGATTGCGTCGATTTCTTCGTTGGCCTTCATCGAGCCGATCTGGGCGGTAAAGGCACTGGCGGTGCGACCGGCGATCAGGATCGCCGTCAGCAACACGCCGAACTCCCGCAGGAAAGAGAACGCCACCAGGTCGACGGTGAAAATAGTCGCGCCAAAACTCTTGAGCACGGTGGCGCCGAGGAATGCCACTACGGCACCCACCAAAAAGGTCAGCAGGGCCACGATGGGCGCGGCGTCGAGGCCGACCTGTTCCAGATGCGCGACCATGGGCGTGATGCGCCAGCGCTTGGGACGGAAAATGCCACGGGCGAAGGTTTCGAGAATCAGGCCGATAAAACCCAGCAGTTTCTTGCTGTCCTGCCAGACGGTGTCCACCGCCCGGCCAATGCGCGCCAGCACCTGAATGCCAGCGGCTTCTTCCGGTGCTTTGTCCGGTACGCAAAAGTCATTCAGGGAGCGGTAGACGGTCTTGAGCAGGGCGCGGTCGGCGGCAGAGAGGCTGCAGTCGGTCTGTTCGGCGGATTGCTCGATGCGGCTTGGCCCCAGCAACTCCACCAGCAACGACGCGCCGGCAGTATCCAGGGCACCGAGGCCGTTGAGATCGATGCGCGCGCCGGCGTCGTATTGGCCGTCGAGCTTGTCCGACAGCTTCTTTAGGTTGGCATAGTGGGCAAGCGTCCAGTCCCCCGTAATCCTCAGCTGTGGCGGGGTGGTGGACGTATCGAGGTGGGCTGCACCGGCCGTCGTAGGGGGGGTCATAAGCTCCGAGCTTGTTTGGCTATCCACAATTCCTACGTAATAGCACGAACCTGCCTACTTTGGGTTGTCCGTTTGTGCTGAGTCCGTCACTTTGAAGCGCAGCACGCCGATTACCTGCCCGTCTTCAGTCAGCACGCGTACTTGCCAGCGACCCACGGCGTCGCCGGGGAAGTTCTGCTTGTGGGTCCAGGCGCGGTAGCCCTCTTTGCGTCCGCCATGGATATCCAAGGCGATGCGGTCGACCTCTTTGCCGTTGAATTGCCACACATGGTAGATGCGCTCATCCAACCCGCGCGGCGCGTTGATCGCGGTGTAGGCATACAGCCCGCCGCTGCGCAGTTGGGCGGCGGTGACTTCCTTGAGGTCGTCGCCCGGCGTGCGGTCTTGCAACTGTGTGCTGATGGCCACTTCAGTCATCCACAAGGTGGCCGGTGGCACCCAACTGCGCAGGAACCATCCGGCGCAACCAATGGCGGCCGTGACCCCGAGCAACATCGCCCAGCCTTTAAGGCTGCGTAGCGGCATGCTGACGGCCAGGCTCGGAATCGACAACGCCATGGCCACGCCGAGGGCCAGCTTGTAACTCTCGGCCGTGGTCAGGTGCAGGATGATCGGCAGCGCGGTGAGCAGCGCGGCGAACAGTGTGAAGGTGTGCAGCGCGAGGAACAGTGAACGTTTGGGCGCCAACCATTTGTAGTACAGCGGGTCGACAATCGACACCAGCGCCGCCGCGCCGAGCAGGCCGGTAAAAATCGATTGGCCGCTGTTCCAGGCGGTGGTGATGAAAAAGAACGGCAGCACAAAAAACAGACTTTCCTGATGGATCATCTGGGTTGCATAGCGCAGTAGCGGTTCGGGGATTTCGCGCTTGAAGACCTTGGTGAACAGCTGGGTGAAGCTGTTTTCCAGCATCAGCCACAGCCAGCTCACCAGCATGATCACTGCGATCCAACTGGCCATGCCCTGTTGGCGGTCCACCAGGATGAAGCTGCCCACACCCGAGATGAAGCCGCCGAGTGCAATCACCCCTGGGTAGCGCTTCATCAGCTCGAGAATGCGCTGGATTACGTGGGTCAGGTTTGGCATCTGGCGGTTCGCAGTCTTTTTAGGAAAAAATCCTAGACAGAATAACGTCTTAGTCCGTCGTCCGTTGCGTCATTACGCGATCCGTTTGCGATAAAGCCGTACGCCGATCAACACAAAGGCGATCAGCCCTAGGACACCGGCGCCGATCCAGCTCAGCAGGTCGTAACTGAGCAGCGGCTTCTCGATACGCCAGTAGCCGGGTTGCTTGAACACTTGGCGCATGGCCTGGTTGGTCTGGTCCAGACTCACGGCCTTGATGCGTTTGACCGGGTCGCTGAAGTGGCCGTTGTTGTAATCGCCGGAAGCGCTCCAGTAATAGTCGGCCAGTGCACTGTTGCCCTGCACGGCCCAGGCCTGACGGGCGACGGCGGCCTGTTGCAGGCGGGCGAATACCGCCGGGTCGAGACCGTCTTTGAGCAGCTGCGCCCTGAGGTCCTGGAGCACCTGTTCGGCTTCGGGGAGGTTTTCCCGCTCAAGGTCGGCATTCAGGCTGAGGAAGCCGACGCCGCCGAGCACTTCGCGTTCGCTCCACGGGCCGTAGGACAAGCCGTGCTTGAGGCGCAGTTGGCGGTACAACGCCCAGTCGAGGTAGTCCTTGAGCAGGTCGTAGGTTTCATCATGCCCGTCGTCCAGTACTGGCTCAGGGAGCATCCAGTGCAGTTTGGCGCTATCGCCGACCCAGCCGTGGATCAGTTCGCGGTGGGCGGCGGCGGCATGCTGGATTTCCGGGAGTGCCGGGTGTTCCGTGGGTTCGACCGGGTCGAGCTGGCCATAGGTACGTTCCAGATAGGCCGGCAGCAATTTGTCGAGGTCACCGACGATGATCAGGGTCATGTTGTTGGGCGCGTACCAGTTTTTGCGCAGGTTCTCCAACTGGTCGCGAGTCAGATGGTCGACCTCGGCGCGTTCGGCGCATTTGAGGCCCAGCTCGACGGCCAGTTGATTGCTGGCGGTGTGGCCTAGATCCTGGCGGTCCAGCAGGCGTTGCAGGTGTGAGTAGTGGCCGCCGTCTTCGCGCTCCACCACCCGCTTGGCGGCGTTGATATTGGCGTCGGTCAATTCGGTGCGGGTGAGGATCGCCAGCAGCAGGTCCAGCACCTTGCGCTGGTTTTGCGCGGGCGCCTCGATCACGAAGGTGGTGTCGGCGTTGCTGGTATAGGCGTTCCACTCGCCGCCCAGGGCTTGCATGCGGTCTTCCAGCTCACCTTCTCCACCGCCGTCGATGCCGCTGAACAGCAAGTGTTCCAGCAGGTGCGGCAGCTCTTTGTCCTCGCAACTGAAGTCATCCAGACCCACGCCCACCACCAGGCGGATCGCCACATGCCCGCGTTCGGTGCCCGGCTTGAGCAGCAATTGCAGGCCATTGGGCAAGGTGTAGCCCTCGACTTGCAGGCGGTCAAAGGCAAAGGCATGGGCAGAGCCCATGAGCAGACAGGCGAACAACAGGCGACGCATAACAAGCTTCCTGGCGAGTGAGGTCAGTTTTAACTGACTTCGCGGGCCATAGTACGTTCAGGGCGAATGTGTGATGTCGGCAATATCTTCGGCGGAGAGCGCGCCGGTGTCGGATGTTTCCAACACTACATAAGCACTGCTGCAAAACAACGAGTTGAGGCGTTTCATGTCCGCAATCAGCTCCAGGTGTAGGGAGCTGGTCTCCAGACTCTGTACGATTTTTCTCTGCAGGCGACTCACGTGCGCGTGGGCCAGGCGGCGTTCCTGGGCGCGGAATCGGCGTTTTTCGCGCAGCAACTGGCGGGCACTTTCCGGGTCGGCGCTGAGGAACACCGACAGGCCCAGGCGCAGGTTGGCGATCAACTGACTGTGCAGGCCAGTGAGTTCTTCCAGGCCCACTTCCGAAAACTGGCGACGCTGGGAAGTTTTCTGCTGCTGAACTTTGCGCAGCATGCGTTCGATCAGGTCGCCGGCCAGTTTCAGGTTGATCGACAGCTCGATGATTTCGGCCCAGCGCCGGCTGTCCTGCTCACTGAGGTCTTCGCGGGGCATTTGCGCCAGGTAGAGCTTGATCGCGCTGTACAGCGATTCGACGTCGTCGCTGAGGCTGCGCATTTCCTGGGTGATGGCGGTCTGTTTGCCGCGCAGCACTTCCTGCATGGCGGTCAGCATGTTGTCGATCAGGTCGCCCAGGCGCAGGGTTTCACGGGCGGCGTTGGCCAGGGCCAGGCTTGGGGTGCTGAGTGCCGTCAGGTCCAGATGGCGCGGCTTGGCTTTGCCGTTGACCTCTTCACGCTCGGGCAGCAGCCAGGCGCACAGTTTTGCCATCGGGCCGATGGTGGGCAACAGGATCAGGCAACGGCTCACGTTGTAAAGCAGGTGGAAGGTGATGACCATGCCTTGGGCGCTGTAGTCCAAGCCATCCATCCACAGCACCAGCGGGTCCAGCACAGGAATGATCAGCAACAGGCCGATCAATTTGTACAGCAGGCTGCCCAGCGCGACCTGGCGCCCGGCCGCGTTCTGCATGCTGGTACTGAGGAAGGCCAGCACGCCGCTGCCGATGTTGGCGCCGATCACCAGGCCGATCGCGACATGCAAGCCGATCACGCCTGCGCCGGCCAGAGTCGCGGTCAGTAGGACGGCGGCCAGGCTGGAGTAGGAAATCATCGCGAACAAGGCGCCGACCAGGGCGTCGAGCAAGATGTCGCCGGTCAACGATGCGAACAACACTTTCACGCCTTGGGCGTGGGTGATGGGGCCGGCGGCTTCCACGATCAGTTGCAGCGCAAGGATGATCAGCCCGAGGCCGATCCCCACGCGTCCCAACTGCCCTGCCCGCGTTTGCTTGCGCGACAGGAAGAAAATCACCCCAAGAAAAATCAGCAGCGGCGACAGCCAGGACAAATCGAACGTCAGCACCCGCGCCATCAACGCAGTACCGACATCGGCGCCGAGCATGGTCGCCAGGGCGGGCATCAGGCCCATGAGGCCCTGGCCGACGAAGGAGGTCACCAGCATCGCCGTGGCGTTGCTGCTCTGCACCATGGCCGTCACCAGGATACCGGCGATAAACGCCAGCCAGCGCTTGGACATGTTCTGCCCGATGACTTGGCGCAAGTTGGAACCGTAGACCCGCAGGATGCCGGTACGGACGATGTGCGTGCCCCAGATAAGCAGGGTCACGGCGGAAAGCAGATTGAGCAAGGTCAGCATGCTCGGCCCCCCGTGTGGGTGCGCTCTAAAGTGAGCGAAGGAAAGTTGCCGCGTGCCGCTCTACGTCTTGTACTTAAGCTGTAGTTGGCGAATGGGCTCTGCGCCAGCATCGCATAGCTAAAGTGGGGATTGAAACAAAACTGTCATGAAATCAACTTTTTGTGGATGCAAAAAAGGGGCTTAAAAAGCCCCTTTTTGTCTGGCTCGGGTTTATTGACCCGGAATGTCTTTGCGCAGTTTCACCGGATCCTGCTGTTTTTTCTTTTTCGCGATGGCGGTGCGCATCTTGATGTTCACCGCTTCCACCGCCAGCGAGAACGCCATGGCGAAGTAGACGTAGCCTTTTGGCACGTGCACATCGAAGGATTCCGCGATCAGCACGGTACCCACGACCAGCAGGAACGACAGCGCCAGCATTTTCAGCGACGGGTGCTTGTCGATGAACTCGCTGATGGTGCCAGCAGCCAACATCATCACCAATACCGCCACGACAATCGCCGCGACCATGACCGGAACGTGGGACACCATGCCGACAGCGGTGATGACCGAGTCCAGGGAGAACACGATGTCGATGATCGCGATCTGGATGATGGTGTAGATGAACTTGCCACCGGCGCCCTTCGGCTCGTCGTGGGTTTCGTCTTCACCTTCCAGCGCGTGGTACATCTCCTGGGAGCTTTTCCACAGCAGGAACAGGCCACCGAAGAACAGGATCAGGTCGCGACCGGAAATGCCTTGGCCGAAGACCACGAACAGGTCGGCGGTCAGTTGCATCACCCAGGTGATCGACAGCAGCAACAGAATGCGCGTGACCATGGCCAGCGCCAGGCCGAAGATCCGGGTGCGCGCCTGCATATGCTTGGGCATGCGGCTGACCAGGATCGAAATCATGATGATGTTATCGATGCCCAGGACGATCTCGAGGGCCGTCAGGGTGAAGAAGGCAATCCAGATTTCCGGATTGGTCAGCCATTCCATGTGTATTCCTTTGAGCGAGTGTTAAACCGCGCAAGCTGCAGCGCCGCGCGGTTGGGTGTTTGGATTATAGAGTGCTGAACAGCGGAATAATCCCCATCAGCAAAGCGGCGACCATTATGCACAGGCACACCAGCACTGCCCACTTGAGGGTAAAGCGCTGGTGATCGCCAAACTCGATACCCGCCAAAGCGACCAGCAGGTAGGTCGAGGGTACAAGCGGGCTCAACAGGTGCACAGGTTGGCCGACGATCGACGCACGTCCCATTTCTGCCGCAGTGATGCCGTAGTGGCTGGCGGCTTCGGCGAGTACTGGCAATACGCCGTAGTAGAACGCATCGTTGGACATGAAGAACGTAAACGGCATGCTCACCAGCGCGGTGATCACGGCCAGGTACGGGCCCAGCGCGTCAGGGATAACGGCCAGCAGGCTCTTGGACATGGCATCGACCATGCCGGTGCCCGACAGGATGCCGGTGAAGATACCGGCCGCGAAGATCAGCCCCACCACCGCCAATACGCTGCCGGAGTGAGCGGCGACGCGGTCTTTCTGCATCTGCAGGCACGGGTAGTTGACGATCATCGCAATACTGAACGCCACCATGAACAGCACCGGCAGCGGCAACAGGCCGGCGATCAACGTGCACATCAGGGCGAACGTCAGCGCGCCATTGAACCAGATCAGTTTCGGGCGACGAGCGTCCGGGAATTGCGACACGCTGATTTCGCTGTGGTCGATCTCGTCGCCTTGCAGGTGCAATTCACCCAGGCGTGCACGTTCGCGCAGGCCGTACATGTAGGCGATCACCAGGATTGCGACGACGCCGGCGGCCATTGCCGGGATCATCGGTACGAAAATGTCCGACGGGTCCACATGCAACGCACTGGCGGCGCGGGCGGTCGGACCACCCCAGGGGGTCATGTTCATCACGCCACCGGCGAGGATGATCAAGCCAGCCATGATCCGCGGGCTCATGCCGATGCGCTGGTACAGCGGCAGCATGGCGGCCACGCAGATCATGTAGGTGGTGGCGCCGTCACCGTCGAGGGACACCACCAGGGCCAGCACAGCGGTGCCGACCGAGACTTTCAGCGGGTCGCCCTTGACCATCTTGAGGATCTTGCGCACGGCCGGGTCGAACAGGCCGGAGTCGATCATCAGGGCAAAGTAGAGAATGGCGAACATCAGCATCACGCCGGTCGGCGCGAGCTTGGTGATGCCCGCGAGCATCATCGGACCGATCTCCGGCGCGAAACCGCCGAACAGCGCGAACAGGATCGGCACAATGATCAGGGCGATCAGCGCGGACAGGCGCTTGGTCATGATCAGGAACATGAACGTGATGACCATGGCAAAGCCAAGGAAAGTCAGCATAGGAATACTCCAGGCGTAGCGCGGCTAGGGAATGGCGAACCGAGGGGGTCAGCGCAGAACGAAAGGCACGAGGCGTACGGGTGGAGTTGGGGCGAACAGGCGGGTACGAGCGGACATCGGGAATCACCATTGTTGTTGTTAACAGCCGGTCTGTTGCCGGCAGTGGGGGCGATCCTAGACGGGTAAGCTTTCAGCCAGCTTTCGCTGGATGAAAGGCTGATGAAGGGTTACTCGGCGTTTCAGGGCAGCTCCAGGCCGCCCGCCGCCTTGTGCAAGGCCCGCAAATGCTCGCCTACCTGCTTGAGATTGGCTTCGCAGGCGGCAATCTCGGCGGAGCGCGAAGGGTCCAGCAGCGCCCTCACCTCTTTATCCAACTCGCCAGTCAGTGATTGCAGTTGCTTCTGGCGCTCGGCGCTTTCCGATTCCAGGCGCTTGGCTTCCGAAGGCTGCGGCAGGCCGTAGCCGCCGCTGCCCAAGAGTTCTGCCGGACGGCTGAGGAAGCCGCTGTTGGCGAGGATCTGTTGCAGCGTAGCGTTGGCTTTCTCCATGCCGCCGTTTTTCAGCTCGCGGGCGCCGAGGTAGCGTTGTTTGACTTCGTCCTGGGCCAGCATCAACTGCTTGCGAAAACTCGCCTGTTCAAGCAGCAGTAATGCGGCGCTGGTGCGCAGATCTGCCTGGCCGAACCACTGGCGGCGCTCCTCTGCGCTGAGGGACAGCCAGTCTTCGACCTGGGTCTGCTGGATCGGCAGATGCTTGCGCAGTACATCGAACATCGCTTGGTAGCGTTCGCGGAAGGAGTCGAAGTGATAGCCCAGGCGTAACGCCCGGCGTTTGTCGTCCAGTACGCTGGTGTCGGCCAGGCCACGAGCACTCAATACCTCAAGCAAACCGTTGGGGGTTATGTTGTCCAGGCCGGTCAGTTGCGGGTTGGCGCTGCCACTGCGTAACAGTTTCAGGCTCTCCACCGCACAGTTGTTAGAAATGAAGAAGTAATTACCGTCGTAGCTCCAGTGCATCTCGGCGGCATGCTCGACGGTGTCGTTGATTTCCTGGCGGGTCAGTTTCAACGGCACGGAGGCCAGGCCGCGCAACTCGGTCTTGGTGTACTCGTCGATCACTTGCGCCAACGGCAGGACAAACAGGCGCGACGGGTATTTGCCGACCAGGCCGTCCCAGCTCGACAGCTGTACGTCACCGACAAACGCGCGGTAGGACAACACCAGGTGCTGGTCCAGATCCAGCCGACAATCCGGACCACGCGGACGGCCTGGCGCGCAGATCACCAGGCGCAGCATGCTGTGGCCCCAGCGGCTCACCAGGTTTTGGTTGGCTTCGGCCAGCAGGTAGTCGATTTCGTAGACGCGCTCCGGGTCGACATGGCCCAGCGGCGTCTTGGCGAAATCGTTGCCGGCGTTCAGGAAAGCATAGGTGTTGGCGCAGGTTTCTTGGTTCGGCGGCGCCCAGCCAAAGTGTTCTTTGTAATAACGGAACAGCGAGGGACGGCGGCAGGCGTAGCTCGGGTCAAGCAGGAAGTACTCCATGTTGACTGCGACGAATTCCAAGGGGCTGGTGGTTTCGTAGATGTCCGGGCTGCGCGCGACCTGATGGTTGTTCTGTTCGCGTTCGCCACGACGACCGACGTATTGCGGCCAGCCGGCAAGGTCTAGCAGGCGCGGGTCATCGCTGAGGGTAAAGCGTCGGCCATTCTGGCCCCGGCATTGATCAGGCAGGCCGATCAGGCCGGTGAGATTGTTCTGGCGGCTGCAGCGGTTGATCAGTGCGCGGTCTGCTTTGGACCACAGGCGTGCACGGTCATAAATGTGGGTCAGCTCATGCAGCACGGTGGCGAGCATTTCGCGGCGCACGGTGCCGTGGGGGCGATTGGTTTTCTGGGTGGCGGCGCTGCCGTCGGTGAGGCTGGCGAGCAAGTTGCGGTTGAGGTCCAGCTCGGACACCAGGGAGGCTTGCCCGTAGGCGTTCTCGGGCATCTTGTCGGTCCAGCCGACATCGATGCGCCGGTCCAACTGCTCGACGAAGCTAGGCGGTAAAGCGCGCATCGCTTCGTCGAGCAACGCCTGGCTGGCCTGCAGTTCAGCAGGGCTCAAGCCATCGGTCTTGAGTCGCAGTTGCAGGCCGGCTTGGGCTGCGCTGGCACACAGCAGCACAACCCCGGCCAGGAGCCAGGCGGCAATTCGCCTCACAGTGCGAGAATAGCTTCGGCGAGGGTCTGGTCACTGGCGTCGCGGGCTTCCGGCAGACGTGTGCGCAGGGTGTCGAAGGCGGCTTCCAGGCGTGCGCCACGGATCTCGCCGTTGGTGGCGACGAAGCTGGCAGCGTCGTCGTGGGCCTCGCGCACGACTTTGGAGTCGCGTATGGAGGTGGTGGTGTCCGAGGTGAAATCAATGGTGCGACCAGAGGCGCGAACAATGATGTTACTGGTGGCCACCAGGGTTTGTGCCTGGGCAACGTCGGCCAATAACAGCAGGCCAAGGGCGGCGGCGATCAGCGGGCTACGCATGAGATGACTCCAATGAAAAAGATGGAATACAAAGATGATTATTGGACGAGAATTGCTTGCGCCAGTTCAAGGTCGCTGGCGTTAAGTTTTGGTTGGCTGCGGCGCAGATAATCCAGCGCGGATTCCAGCCGTGCGCCCCGCCATTGGCCGTCAGTGGCGATAAACGCAGCCGCGTCGTCCTGGGCGGCCATAACCACTTTTCTGTCGAAGGGCGCGGACGTCACCTTGCTGGTGGCGTACGCACTGGCGACGGTGCTTTGGGTGCTCAGGTCGAAAGCCGAAGCCACGGGCGACCAGGCGCCCCAAAGCAATAGTGGAACTATTAAAAGGCGGTATGAAAAAGCCATGGGACTCGACAACTTAAAACGAGCGCCAAGGCTAGCGTAATGCCCGGGCGAGAGCCAGCGCCCAGGCATCAGCCCTGTATTCAGATCGCCAGGATGGCCTGGGCCAACTGTGCGTCAGTCGCGGTGTTCAACTGCGGCGCTTGTTGGCGAATCTGTGCCAGGGCGCTCTCCAGTTTCACGCCACGGATGGCGCCTTCACTAGCAACAAAGCTGGCGGCGTCGTCACGGGCGGCGCGCACGACTTTATTGTCGCGCAGGGACGACGTGGCATCGGAAGTAGCGTCGGAGGTGGCCTTCAGCGCGCCGACGATGGAGTCGGTGGTCACGATGAAGCTGGTCGCGTTGGCGTTGGCAGCCAGGGCCAACAGGGCGGCGGCACTCAGCAGGCGAAGACGGGACATGGGATGACTCCTGTAGATGAACGGATAAGGTGGCGCAGGGCAGCCATTGGGGATCAGACGCCCGTACTACGCGGTTCGCCACGTGGTGACTGGATATTAAGCCGCCGTTTATCCGTTCGGGAAGCGTCTTGACTGCCTAGTCACGCCAGAACGGTTTGGACAGCTCGTTCATTCGGTCGCCAGGACTGATGCCCAGGTCGGACAGTTCACGGCTATCAAGCTGAGACAGTTGGCGCCGTTCATAGGCCTGGCGTAGCCATTTGGCGAGGATCGAAGCGGCTCGACTTAACAACCGCTTATAGCTGTGGGATGGCGTGTCCATGGCGTGCACCTTTCATGAGGTCTTGGAACACCATGTTCAGCGAGAGGATGTGACCGATACAGATACACTGGAGTTAAATTGTACTGCTTAACTGTTGTATTTTTTAAACTGTACCTGTCCACGAATTGTGTCACTGTTTTCCGTTGAAAACCCAAGCCCCGAAAACAACAAAGCCCGCCTCCGATTTCCCGGGGCGGGCTTTGCTTTGACAAATCAGGGTGCTGGCGGTGGACCCGGTAGGTCAGGGCCAGCGAGCGCTAAATTAGCGCCAGAACGGCTTGCTCAGCTCTTCGTAGCGTTGAGCTTCGCTGATGCCTGCGTCAGCCAGCAGACGCGAATCCAGACGAGCCAATTGGTGGCGGCTGGAGATGCGGCGCTGCCACAACATCAGGTTGGCGATAACGCGCAGAGGCAGGGAGGCCTGGGTGTTTACAGCTTTTTCTTCGAAGAACAGATCGGAACTGAGTGTACGTTCCATGATGACATCCTTCCGCTTGTGGCGGGATTAGGTAGTGGTTTAACTGATGCCAATGATCCTCTTCCGACGCAAGACTCTCTAGATACAGTTCCCCTGTATTGTGAGGGGCCAGTTAACTGTTTATGGGTGCTGTACTGTACAGAAATGAGGCAACTGTACCTATCTGCACTGAAGTGGTGCGAAATTGGTGTTTTCGTAGTGATGTGTGGGATATTTCGGTAGGAAATGACCGGTACAGCAGTACAGTTTTTTGCAGGAATGGCGTTGAGGATGCCGGGCTGATGAAACTGTTTCTGCATCAGCCCGGATCTGTATCAATCACGCCTTGAGCATATGCCCGGTTTCTTCCAGGTTGATGTGCCAGCTCAGTGCTTCGCGCAGGATGTGGGGCGTGTGCCCGCCGACGGCGCAAGCAGCGTTGAAGTAACTGTTCAGGGCATCGCGATAGGCAGGGTGCACACAGTTATCGATGATCACCCGGGCCCGTTCCCGTGGCGCCAGGCCACGCAGGTCGGCAAGCCCAACTTCGGTGACCAGGATATCGACGTCATGCTCGGTGTGGTCCACATGGCTGACCATCGGCACCACGCTGGAAATCGCCCCGCCTTTGGCAATGGATTTGGTAACAAAGATCGCCAGGTGCGCATTGCGCGCGAAATCCCCGGAGCCGCCAATACCGTTCATCATCCGCGTGCCGCAGACATGGGTGGAGTTGACGTTGCCGTAGATATCGAACTCCAGCGCGGTGTTGATGCCGATGATGCCCAGGCGACGCACCACTTCCGGATGGTTGGAGATCTCTTGCGGGCGCAGCACCAGTTTGTCCTTGTACTTTTCCAGGTTGCCGAACACGTCGGCATTGCGCCGTTCTGACAAGGTGATCGAGCTGCCCGAAGCAAAGCTCAGCTTGCCCGCGTCGATCAGGTCGAAGGTCGAATCCTGCAACACTTCCGAATACATGGTCAGGTCTTCGAACGGCGATTCGATCAAGCCACACATCACTGCGTTGGCGATATTGCCGATGCCGGCCTGCAACGGGCCGAGTTTGTTGGTCATGCGGCCGGCGTCGACTTCCTGCTTGAGGAAGTTGATCAGATGATTGGCGATGCCTTGGGTGTCGCTGTCGGGTGGCGTCACGGTCGAGGCGGAATCGGCTTGGTTGGTGATGACGATGGCGGCGATCTTTTCCGGTGGGATCGGAATAGCAGTGCTGCCAATCCGGTCATCGACCTTCACCAGCGGGATCGGCGTACGGGTTGGCCGGTACGTCGGGATATAAATGTCGTGCAGCCCTTCCAGGTTCGGGTTGTGCGCCAGGTTGATCTCGACGATCACCTGCTTGGCGAAAATCGCAAAGCTGGCCGAGTTGCCCACAGACGTGGTGGGCACAATATGGCCTTGCTCAGTGATCGCGACCGCTTCAATCACCGCAATATCCGGTAGCTTGAGCTGATTGTTGCGCAGTTGCTCGACGGTTTCCGACAGGTGCTGGTCGATAAACATCACTTCGCCGGCGTTGATCGCCTTGCGCAAGGTGCTGTCGACCTGGAACGGCATGCGTCGCGACAGTACGCCCGCTTCGGTCAGTTGCTTGTCCAGGTCATTTCCCAGGCTGGCGCCGGTCATCAGGGTGATTTTCAGCGGCGAGGTCTTGGCGCGTTCGGCCAGAGCGTGGGGGACGGCCTTGGCTTCACCGGCACGGGTGAAGCCGCTCATGCCGACGGTCATGCCGTCCTCGATCAGTGCGGCGGCGTCTGCCGCGCTCATGACCTTGTTCAACAACGAAGGCAAGCGGATACGATCACGGTACATGGATTGTTATCTCAGGCTACGGAAGCAAGGTGCGCAGTTTAGTGATTTCAAAAAAATTCGGCCCGCTACCATGGTCGAATGCCAGGCAGCGATTTAGAGCCTTTGGTCGGGTTTCATGCAGTAATAAAAAACCCCAGCCTACTGGAGGCCGGGGTTTCGAGTATTGCGCTGAAGCAGTGTTACTCGACGGCTTTGACCATGTCTTCGATGACCTTCTTGGCATCACCGAAGACCATCATGGTCTTGTCCAGGTAGAACAGCTCGTTGTCCAAGCCGGCGTAGCCGCTGGCCATTGAGCGTTTGTTGACGATGATCGTCTTGGCCTTGAAGGCTTCGAGAATCGGCATGCCTGCGATCGGTGAATTCGGATCGTTCTTGGCGGCCGGGTTGACCACGTCGTTCGCGCCCAGCACCAGCACCACGTCGGCCTGGCCGAACTCGGAGTTGATGTCTTCCATCTCGAACACCTGGTCGTAAGGCACTTCGGCCTCGGCGAGCAGGACGTTCATGTGCCCTGGCATACGGCCGGCCACTGGGTGGATCGCGTACTTCACGGTGACGCCGTGGTGGGTCAGCTTCTCGGTCAGTTCCTTGAGCGCATGCTGTGCACGTGCTACGGCAAGGCCGTAACCCGGGACGATGATCACGGTGTCGGCGTTGGTCAGCAGGAAGGTCGCGTCGTCAGCCGAGCCGGATTTGACCGGGCGTGCTTCTTTAGAGCCCGCCGCTGCACCGGCATCCGGCGCATTGCCGAAACCGCCGAGCAGTACATTAAAGAAGGAACGGTTCATCGCCTTGCACATGATGTACGACAGGATCGCGCCGCTGGAGCCCACCAGCGAGCCGGCGATGATCAGCATCGAGTTGTTCAGCGAGAAACCGATGCCCGCCGCTGCCCAGCCGGAGTAGCTGTTGAGCATCGAGACGACCACAGGCATGTCCGCGCCGCCGATCGGGATGATGATCAGCACGCCAAGCACGAAGGCCAGGGCCAGCATCAGCGCGAAGGCGGTGAGGTTGCCGGTGAACATGAACGCCAGGCCCAGGCCCAGCGTAGCGAGGCCGAGCACAAGGTTCAGTTTGTGCTGGCCGCCGAACTGTACCGGTGCGCCCTGGAACAGGCGGAACTTGTACTTGCCGGACAATTTGCCGAAGGCGATCACCGAACCGGAGAAGGTAATGGCACCGATGGCCGCGCCGAGGAACAGTTCCAGGCGGTTACCGGCAGGAATCGAGTCGCCCAGGTGTTTGACGATGCCCAGGGACTGCGGCTCGACCACCGCGGCAATCGCGATGAACACTGCAGCCAGGCCGATCATGCTGTGCATGAACGCTACCAGTTCAGGCATCTTGGTCATTTCTACGCGCTTGGCCATGATCGAGCCGGCGGTGCCGCCGATCAGCAGGCCAACGATTACGTAGCCAATGCCTGCGGTAGCCAACTCAGCGCCCAGCTTATAGATGAGGCCCACGGTGGTGAGCACCGCCAGCGCCATGCCGAGCATGCCGAACAGGTTGCCGCGTCGCGACGTGGTGGGGTGCGACAGGCCCTTGAGAGCCTGGATGAAGCAGATCGACGCGATCAAGTAGAGCGTCGTGACGAGATTCATGCTCATTACTTAGGCGCCTCTTCTTTTACTTTCGGGGCTTTCTTCTTGAACATCTCAAGCATTCTGCGGGTGACCAGGAAGCCGCCGAACACGTTGACTGCGGCGAGTGCCACGGCCAGGGTGCCCATAGTCTTGCCCAGTGGCGTGACAGTGAGGGCCGCAGCCAACATGGCGCCGACGATCACGATGGCGGAAATGGCGTTGGTTACCGCCATCAATGGTGTGTGCAGCGCGGGGGTTACGTTCCAGACCACGTGGTAACCGACATAAATCGCCAGCACAAAGATGATCAGGTTGTAGATACCGGGGGAGATAAGCTCTTCCATCGTCTGAATCCCTGCTTAGGCGTTTTTGCGGATGACTTGGCCGTCGCGGCACATCAGGCACGCGGCGACGATGTCGTCTTCGAGGTTGATTTCAAACTGCCCTTCCTTGGTGAAGACCAGCTTCAGGAAGTCCAGCAGGTTGCGCGCGTACAAGGCTGACGCATCGGCGGCGACAGCGCCGGCCAGGTTGGTCGGGCCGCAGATGATCACGCCGTTCTCGACGACTACCTGGTCGGCAACCGTCAGCGGGCAGTTGCCACCTTGGGCAGCGGCAAGGTCGATCACCACGGAGCCGGGCTTCATCTGTGCGACGGTTTCGGCGCTGAGCAAGGTCGGCGCTTTGCGGCCGGGAATCAGGGCGGTGGTAATGACAATGTCGGCCTGCTTGGCGCGTTCGTGCACGGCCAGGGCCTGGCGTTGCATCCAACTGGTCGGCATTGGGCGGGCGTAGCCGCCGACACCGACGGCGCATTCGCGCTCTTCATCGGTCTCGTAAGGCACGTCGACAAACTTGGCGCCGAGGGATTCGATCTGCTCTTTAACGGCCGGGCGTACGTCAGACGCTTCGATCACTGCACCGAGGCGTTTTGCGGTGGCGATGGCTTGCAGGCCTGCAACGCCGGCGCCGAGGATCAGCACGCGTGCGGCCTTCACGGTGCCTGCGGCGGTCATCAGCATCGGCATGAAGCGCGGGTAGTGATGAGCGGCGAGCAGCACGGCTTTATAGCCGGCAATGTTGGCCTGGGACGACAGCACGTCGAGGCTTTGAGCGCGCGAGGTCCGCGGCGCAGCTTCGAGGGCAAAGGCGGTGATGCCGCGCTCGGCGAGCTTGGCGATGGTTTCGTTACTGAACGGGTTGAGCATGCCCACCAATACGGTGCCGCTTTTGATCAGCGCAAGTTCGCTGTCGCTGGGGGCTACCACCTTGAGGATCAGCTCGGCGCCATACGCATCGTTGGCACTGCCAATGGTTGCGCCTGCCGTTTCATAGGCACTGTCGACGACGCTGGCTTTGATGCCGGCTCCGCTTTGTACAGTGACCTTATGGCCCTGGCCGATCAGCTTCTTGATGGTTTCCGGGGTGGCAGCCACCCGCGTTTCACCGGTCTGGGTTTCGAGAGGAACACCAATGTGCACGTCAAATCTCCTGCATGATCTTTTTGCTTTTGATCTTTTTGTAAAAAGGCCAGTGCACCGCGAGTGGCGCAACTGGGGCGGCCGATCAGCACGATCCCGCTGAAATGACAGCGGGGCGCGGCATTTTGCAGGCGAACTTTACGGCCTTCAAGGGATTATGACGGGTGACGAAAAATTAACTACAAGTCACCCTGTGACTGATTGTCGCAACACGCTGAAATAACCTCTTCAAATACATGGGCTTAAAGGGCTACAGGCGCTTTTGCAATCTTTTGACATCGTTGGTGTGAATAGTCGGTCATTGGCTTGTATTAGTCGCTGCAAGCCATATAGATCATGGCTTTGAGTCCTATTTTCGCCTGACAGATACAGTCTTTTGAAATGCGACATATATGTATATCTGTAGGATTTAAAATTTGCTGACTACAGAGTCAATAATGTTGTTTTGACCTTTAAATACAAGGGCTGTAGCGGTGTGACTGGTCGATCAGCCAGTCCCTGAATGCGTGTAATGAGGCGGATTCGACCTTTCTGTCAGGAATCATCAAGTAATAGGCCTTAGAACTGCTCAGTGCTTCGGGGTTTGTGATTACCAGTTGGCCGTCCTCTAGTTCGCGTTGAATGAGGAACGGCGGGATCAGCGCGATCCCCATGTCATGCATGGCGGCCTGAGACAACATCGAGAATAGCTCGTAACGGGGGCCTGTCATGTCGCGAGGTACGCTCAGCTGCTGGGCGTTGAACCACTGGCGCCACGCGTAAGGTCTCGTCGTTTGCTGCAGGAGGGGCAGTTCTGCGATTTCCTGGGGGCTGAGTTGCGTGCTGTTACCCAGCAGTCGCGGGCTGCACACGGGGACAGGATTCTCTCCCATCAGGCGGTGCGATTCCGTACCGGACCAATCGGCATCGCCGAAGTAGATTGCGGCGTCGAATTCGGTATCGGCAAACAGGAAGGGCCGTGTTCGGTTCGTCAGGTTGACCGTGACTTCAGGATGCTGGCGTTGGAAATCCTTGAGGCGAGGGATCAGCCACTGAGTACCAAATGTCGGGACCACGGCCAACTCGATGGTGTTAGCGCCCTGCTGACCCATGACGGAAAGCGTGTCGCGCTCCACCGCATCCAGTTGCGTGGCTACGCGGCGGCTGTACGACAGCCCGGCTTCCGTCAGTTTTACCCCTCGGCGTGAGCGACGAAACAGCTCGACACTCAAAAACTCCTCAAGGCTGGCGATCTGTCGACAGATGGCGCCTTGAGTGATCGAAAGCTCGTGTGCGGCCTTGGTAAAGCTTTCGTGGCGGGCCGCCGCTTCAAAACTGACCAAGGCGGTAGTACTGGGAATTTTTCTGCGCATATACCGTGTCCTCACATCTAAAGCGCATATGCGCGCTTTTCGGCGGTTTCGAAGTGAGAAATTAGCACAACCCTATTCGGAAACCTCGTTTGCTCTGAGCGCTTGTCGCGCCTAGGCTGGTTCCACGACATTCGTTTCTTCCCGCGAGGACTTATTCATGGCTGGCAAGGCAAGCTTCAACTGGATCGATCCACTGCTGCTGGATCAACAGCTCACCGAAGAAGAGCGCATGGTGCGCGACAGTGCTGAGCAGTTCGCCCAGGACAAGCTGGCGCCGCGCGTGCTTGAAGCCTTTCGCCATGAAAAGACCGACCCTGCGATTTTTCGCGAGATGGGCGAGACCGGTTTGCTCGGTGCGATGATTCCTGAGCAGTACGGCGGCAGTGGCTTGAATTACGTCAGTTATGGGTTGATCGCGCGCGAAGTGGAGCGCGTCGACTCCGGCTATCGCTCGATGATGAGTGTGCAGTCTTCGCTGGTGATGGTGCCGATCAACGAGTTCGGCACCGAGGCGCAGAAACAGAAGTACTTGCCGAAGTTGGCGTCTGGGGAATGGATCGGCTGTTTTGGCCTGACCGAGCCCAATCATGGGTCTGATCCAGGTGCGATGATTACCCGGGCTCGAAAAGTGGACGGCGGTTACAGCTTGACGGGCGCGAAGATGTGGATCACCAACAGCCCGATCGCGGATGTGTTTGTGGTGTGGGGCAAGGACGACGCCGGTGACATCCGTGGCTTTGTCTTGGAGAAAGGCTGGAAGGGCCTGAGTGCGCCGGCGATTCATGGCAAAGTCGGGCTTCGCGCTTCTATCACCGGTGAAATCGTCATGGACAATGTGTTCGTGCCGGAGGAGAACATTTTTCCGGACGTGCGTGGTCTGAAGGGGCCTTTCACCTGTCTCAACTCTGCGCGTTATGGCATTTCTTGGGGGGCTTTGGGTGCTGCTGAGTTCTGCTGGCATACCGCTCGCCAATACACCCTGGATCGCCAGCAATTCGGCCGTCCATTGGCTGCAACTCAACTGATCCAGAAGAAATTGGCCGACATGCAGACCGAGATCACTTTGGCCCTGCAAGGCTGCCTGCGTCTGGGGCGTATGAAGGATGAGGGTACGGCAGCGGTTGAAATCACCTCGATCATGAAGCGCAACTCCTGTGGCAAATCCCTGGATATCGCGCGTATGGCACGCGACATGCTCGGCGGCAACGGTATTTCCGACGAGTTCGGCGTGGCGCGCCACCTGGTCAACCTGGAGGTCGTGAATACCTATGAAGGTACTCATGACGTGCATGCTCTGATTCTGGGGCGCGCGCAAACCGGTCTTCAAGCGTTCTATTAATAGGAGCACGGTATGGGCGCGCTTTCGCATCTGCGGGTATTGGATCTATCGCGAGTACTGGCGGGCCCCTGGTCCGGGCAGATCCTTGCGGACCTTGGGGCTGAGGTAATCAAGGTTGAGCGGCCGGGCAGCGGCGACGATACGCGCGCCTGGGGGCCGCCCTTCCTTAAGGATGCCTATGGCGAGAATACCAGTGAGGCGGCGTACTACCTGTCAGCCAATCGCAACAAGCAGTCGGTGACGATCGATTTCACGCGGCCGGAGGGGCAGGCGTTGGTGCGTGAGCTGGCGGCCAAGTCGGACATCCTCATTGAAAACTTCAAGGTGGGCGGGCTTGCCGCGTATGGGTTGGACTATGAGTCGCTCAGGGAGATCAATCCCGAGCTGATCTACTGCTCGATCACGGGCTTTGGCCAGACCGGGCCCTACGCGGCGCGGGCGGGCTATGACTTCATGATTCAGGGGTTGGGCGGCCTCATGAGCCTGACCGGTCGCCCTGAGGGGGATGACGGTGCCGGGCCAGTAAAGGTGGGTGTGGCGCTGACGGACATTCTTACGGGGCTTTACTCTACAGTGGCGATACTGGCGGCACTGGCTCATCGGGATCATGACGGTGGCGGGCAGCACATCGATATGGCGTTACTGGATGTGCAGGTGGCCTGTCTGGCCAACCAGGCGATGAATTACCTGACAACAGGGGCGTCGCCAAAGCGGCTGGGTAATGCGCATCCGAATATCGTGCCCTATCAGGACTTCCCTACCGCCGACGGTGATTTCATCCTGACGGTGGGTAATGACGGGCAGTTTCGTAAGTTTGCCGAAGTGGCTGGGCAGCCACAGTGGGCGGATGATCCGCGCTTCGCTACTAATAAGGTGCGGGTGGCGAATCGGGCGGAACTGATTCCTTTGATTCGTCAGGCGACGGTGTTCAAGACGACGGCTGAGTGGGTGTCGCAGTTGGAGCGCGTGGGCGTGCCTTGTGGGCCGATCAATGACCTGGCGCAGGTGTTCGCCGACCCTCAGGTCAAGGCGCGCGGGTTGGCAATGGCGCTGCCCCATGCGTTGGCGGGGATGGTGCCTCAGGTTGCCAGTCCAATACGGTTGTCCAAGACGCCGGTGGAGTACCGCAATGCGCCTCCTCTGCTGGGTGAGCACACGGCTCAAGTGCTTCAGGATGTATTGGGGTTGGGCGCGGCGAATGTGGTTGCTCTCAAGGCGGCAGGTGTTATCTGAGTCGCATCTTCTATATAGAAGATGCTGATGGCCCTTTATTGGTGGTTTTTTAATCAGTTTTAAGTAATCGATAGAAAAGCAAAATCAAGGGTTGACGGCAGATTTCAGACGTCTATAATTCGCCCCAATTCCGGCGCAGTCGAAACGGAAAACTCCTTGGTAAACAATGAGTTATGTAAGTTTCGGCAGCAGGTTGCTTCAGTTCATCGAAGCTAAAAGGTAGTTGAAAAAGAGGTGTTGACAGCAGCGTGTAACGCTGTAGAATTCGCCTCCCGCTGACGAGAGATCGGAAGCGCAAGTGGTTGAAGTTGTTGAAGAAATCTTCGAAAGCTTCTGAAAATAATCACTTGACAGCAAATGAGGCTGCTGTAGAATGCGCGCCTCGGTTGAGACGAAAGATCTTAACCAACCGCTCTTTAACAACTGAATCAAGCAATTCGTGTGGGTGCTTGTGGAGTCAGACTGATAGTCAACAAGATTATCAGCATCACAAGTTACTCCGCGAGAAA
>NZ_AYTD01000001.1 GCF_000503215.1 Pseudomonas canadensis
TGAGAAATTCGAATTTTCGGCGAATGTCGTCTTCACAGTATAACCAGATTGCTTGGGGTTATATGGTCAAGTGAAGAAGCGCATACGGTGGATGCCTTGGCAGTCAGAGGCGATGAAAGACGTGGTAGCCTGCGAAAAGCTTCGGGGAGTCGGCAAACAGACTTTGATCCGGAGATGTCTGAATGGGGGAACCCAGCCATCATAAGATGGTTATCTTGTACTGAATACATAGGTGCAAGAGGCGAACCAGGGGAACTGAAACATCTAAGTACCCTGAGGAAAAGAAATCAACCGAGATTCCCTTAGTAGTGGCGAGCGAACGGGGACTAGCCCTTAAGTGGCTTTGAGATTAGCGGAACGCTCTGGAAAGTGCGGCCATAGTGGGTGATAGCCCTGTACGCGAAAATCTCTTAGTCATGAAATCGAGTAGGACGGAGCACGAGAAACTTTGTCTGAATATGGGGGGACCATCCTCCAAGGCTAAATACTACTGACTGACCGATAGTGAACTAGTACCGTGAGGGAAAGGCGAAAAGAACCCCGGAGAGGGGAGTGAAATAGATCCTGAAACCGTATGCGTACAAGCAGTGGGAGCCCACTTTGTTGGGTGACTGCGTACCTTTTGTATAATGGGTCAGCGACTTATTTTCAGTGGCGAGCTTAACCGAATAGGGGAGGCGTAGCGAAAGCGAGTCTTAATAGGGCGTCTAGTCGCTGGGAATAGACCCGAAACCGGGCGATCTATCCATGGGCAGGTTGAAGGTTGGGTAACACTAACTGGAGGACCGAACCGACTACCGTTGAAAAGTTAGCGGATGACCTGTGGATCGGAGTGAAAGGCTAATCAAGCTCGGAGATAGCTGGTTCTCCTCGAAAGCTATTTAGGTAGCGCCTCATGTATCACTGTAGGGGGTAGAGCACTGTTTCGGCTAGGGGGTCATCCCGACTTACCAAACCGATGCAAACTCCGAATACCTACAAGTGCCGAGCATGGGAGACACACGGCGGGTGCTAACGTCCGTCGTGAAAAGGGAAACAACCCAGACCGTCAGCTAAGGTCCCAAAGTTATGGTTAAGTGGGAAACGATGTGGGAAGGCTTAGACAGCTAGGAGGTTGGCTTAGAAGCAGCCACCCTTTAAAGAAAGCGTAATAGCTCACTAGTCGAGTCGGCCTGCGCGGAAGATGTAACGGGGCTCAAACCATACACCGAAGCTACGGGTATCACGTAAGTGATGCGGTAGAGGAGCGTTCTGTAAGCCTGTGAAGGTGAGTTGAGAAGCTTGCTGGAGGTATCAGAAGTGCGAATGCTGACATGAGTAACGACAATGGGTGTGAAAAACACCCACGCCGAAAGACCAAGGTTTCCTGCGCAACGTTAATCGACGCAGGGTTAGTCGGTCCCTAAGGCGAGGCTGAAAAGCGTAGTCGATGGAAAACAGGTTAATATTCCTGTACTTCTGGTTATTGCGATGGAGGGACGGAGAAGGCTAGGCCAGCTTGGCGTTGGTTGTCCAAGTTTAAGGTGGTAGGCTGGAATCTTAGGTAAATCCGGGATTCTAAGGCCGAGAGCTGATGACGAGTTAACTTTTAGTTAACGAAGTGGTTGATGCCATGCTTCCAAGAAAAGCTTCTAAGCTTCAGGTAACCAGGAACCGTACCCCAAACCGACACAGGTGGTTGGGTAGAGAATACCAAGGCGCTTGAGAGAACTCGGGTGAAGGAACTAGGCAAAATGGCACCGTAACTTCGGGAGAAGGTGCGCCGGTGAGGGTGAAGGACTTGCTCCGTAAGCTCATGCCGGTCGAAGATACCAGGCCGCTGCGACTGTTTATTAAAAACACAGCACTCTGCAAACACGAAAGTGGACGTATAGGGTGTGACGCCTGCCCGGTGCCGGAAGGTTAATTGATGGGGTTAGCTAACGCGAAGCTCTTGATCGAAGCCCCGGTAAACGGCGGCCGTAACTATAACGGTCCTAAGGTAGCGAAATTCCTTGTCGGGTAAGTTCCGACCTGCACGAATGGCGTAACGATGGCGGCGCTGTCTCCACCCGAGACTCAGTGAAATTGAAATCGCTGTGAAGATGCAGTGTATCCGCGGCTAGACGGAAAGACCCCGTGAACCTTTACTATAGCTTTGCACTGGACTTTGAATTTGCTTGTGTAGGATAGGTGGGAGGCTTTGAAGCGTGGACGCCAGTCTGCGTGGAGCCAACCTTGAAATACCACCCTGGCAACTTTGAGGTTCTAACTCAGGTCCGTTATCCGGATCGAGGACAGTGTATGGTGGGTAGTTTGACTGGGGCGGTCTCCTCCTAAAGAGTAACGGAGGAGTACGAAGGTGCGCTCAGACCGGTCGGAAATCGGTCGTAGAGTATAAAGGCAAAAGCGCGCTTGACTGCGAGACAGACACGTCGAGCAGGTACGAAAGTAGGTCTTAGTGATCCGGTGGTTCTGTATGGAAGGGCCATCGCTCAACGGATAAAAGGTACTCCGGGGATAACAGGCTGATACCGCCCAAGAGTTCATATCGACGGCGGTGTTTGGCACCTCGATGTCGGCTCATCACATCCTGGGGCTGAAGCCGGTCCCAAGGGTATGGCTGTTCGCCATTTAAAGTGGTACGCGAGCTGGGTTTAGAACGTCGTGAGACAGTTCGGTCCCTATCTGCCGTGGACGTTTGAGATTTGAGAGGGGCTGCTCCTAGTACGAGAGGACCGGAGTGGACGAACCTCTGGTGTTCCGGTTGTCACGCCAGTGGCATTGCCGGGTAGCTATGTTCGGAATAGATAACCGCTGAAAGCATCTAAGCGGGAAACTAGCCTCAAGATGAGATCTCACTGGAACCTTGAGTTCCCTGAAGGGCCGTCGAAGACTACGACGTTGATAGGTTGGGTGTGTAAGCGCTGTGAGGCGTTGAGCTAACCAATACTAATTGCCCGTGAGGCTTGACCATATAACACCCAAGCAATTTGACTACTCTAACGAGCATCAGATTGCGGTGTGTGAAGACGAAAATGAACCGAAAGTTCGACGCTCACAAAACACCGAAAGCTGTCACATACCCAATTTGCTGAAGCGAGGCATAAGCCACGACTCAGTACCCGAATTTCTTGACGACCATAGAGCATTGGAACCACCTGATCCCATCCCGAACTCAGTAGTGAAACGATGCATCGCCGATGGTAGTGTGGGGTTTCCCCATGTGAGAGTAGGTCATCGTCAAGATTAAATTCCAAAACCCCTGTTTGCTAACGCAAACAGGGGTTTTGTTTATGTAGAAGTCCATGAATTTCATCGGCACGTCGCTAGCGCAACGGTCCGATACACAGAATTTCTTGACGACCATAGAGCATTGGAACCACCTGATCCCATCCCGAACTCAGCAGTGAAACGATGCATCGCCGATGGTAGTGTGGGGTTTCCCCATGTGAGAGTAGGTCATCGTCAAGATTGAATTCCGAAACCCCTGTTTGCTAACGCAGACAGGGGTTTTGTCGTTTAGGACTATTAAGTCACTGCGCTTCGTAATCTCCTCGCAAATGCCTACCGCTGGTCGGTTTCCTACATAAAAAAAGGAAACACCTCATAAATTCCTAAGATTTGCCAAGCCTTGGCCGAAAGCCTGACGAGCCATGCGTGCACCGAAATAGAGCGGCCCGAGAGTCCGCCTATACCGCTACATGGAATGTTCCACTCGGCACGCTCACCCCCCTTTGGCAAAAGAAGTCGATGAAATGAATCTCAAGTTCAGTCATAAAATTCTGTTGGCCGCGTCAGGCGTCGTGGTTCTGGCCTTCGCGTTATTCACCCTCTACAACGACTACCTGCAACGCAGCACCATCAAGCAGAACCTGGAGTCGTCCATTCAGCAATCCGGTGAGCTCACTGCTAGCAGCGTGCAAAACTGGCTTAGTGGGCGAATACTGGTACTCGAAAGTCTGGCGCAAAACGTAGCCCATCAGGGCAATGGCGCAGACCTTCCGGGATTGGTCGATCAACCCGCCTTCACTGCCAACTTCCAGTTCACCTATGTCGGTCAAACCAACGGCGTATTCACGCAGCGCCCCGACGCGAAGATGCCCGATGGCTACGACCCACGCCAGCGCCCCTGGTACAAACAAGCTGTGGCTGCTGACAAAACTATGCTGACTCCGCCTTACATGGCGGCGGTAGGCGGGCAGATCGTGACTATCGCTTTGCCGGTGAAAAAGAATGGTGAGCTACTGGGTGTCGTTGGTGGTGACCTGAGCCTGCAAACCCTGGTGAAGATCATCAACTCGGTGGACTTCGGTGGTATCGGTCATGCGTTCCTGGTCAGCGGCGATGGTCAGGTCATCGTCAGTCCCGACCAAGATCAGGTGATGAAGAACCTCAAGGACATCTACCCTGGCACTCAGGTGCGTATCGAGAAGGTCAGTCAGGAAGTGATCCTTAATGGCCAGGAACGTATCTTGTCGTTCACGCCTGTGAGCGGCCTGCCAGGTGCGGATTGGTATATCGGTCTTTCGATCGATAAAGGCAAGGCCTACGCACCGTTGGGTAAATTTCGTACCTCAGCGCTGATAGCCATGTTGATTGCCGTGGTGGCGATTGCAGTACTCTTGAGCCTGCTGATCCAAGTTTTGCTGCGTCCTCTGACCACCATGGGCGTTGCCATGCAGGATATTGCCCAGGGCGAAGGCGACCTGACCCGTCGTTTGGATGTCACCAGTAAAGACGAGTTTGGTGAGGTAGGGAGCGCGTTCAACCAGTTCGTAGAGCGTATCCACGCCTCCATCTCCGAGGTGTCTTCTGCAACACGCCAAGTGCATGATTTGTCCCAGCGTGTCATGGCATCTTCCAACGCCTCGATCATCGGCTCCGACGAACAGAGCGCGCGCACCAACAGTGTGGCTGCCGCGATCAACGAATTGGGTGCCGCTACTCAGGAAATCGCACGTAACGCTGCCGACGCTTCGCAGCATGCCAGCGGTGCCAGCGAACAGGCTGATGATGGACGCAAAGTGGTAGAGCAAACCATCCTGGCAATGTCGGAACTGTCGCAAAAGATCAGCCTGTCTTGCACCCAGATCGAGACCCTGAACGCTAGCACCGACAACATTGGTCATATCCTTGATGTGATCAAAGGCATCTCCCAGCAGACCAACCTGCTCGCGCTCAACGCTGCGATCGAGGCTGCCCGTGCCGGAGAAGCGGGTCGTGGGTTTGCCGTGGTCGCTGATGAAGTGCGCAACCTGGCACACCGTACGCAGGAGTCCGCCGAGGAGATCCACAAGATGATCACCTCACTGCAGGTGGGGTCGCGTGAAGCGGTTACCACCATGAACGCCAGCCAGGCCTCCAGCGAAGAAAGTGTCGAGGTGGCCAACCAGGCCGGTGAGCGGCTTATCAGCGTGACGCAGCGGATCGTTGAAATCGATGGCATGAACCAATCCGTCGCTGCCGCCACCGAAGAGCAGACGGCTGTGGTGGAAACACTCAATGTCGACATCAACCAGATCAACCTGCTGAACCAGCAAGGCGTGACCAATCTCAACGAAACGTTGAAGGATTGTGACGCGTTGTCTCAACAGGCCAGCCGTTTGAAACAACTGGTCGACAGCTTCAAAATCTGAGTCTGAATGAACAGGAGCGAATGTCTCGCTCCTGTTCTTCAACCAAGCATCTGGCGCACATTCCCCAGTGCGCTTTCGGCGAACTCTCGCACAAACTGCTCAAACCCCGCCTGCGCCATTTCTATCGGCTCGCCGATCAGTGTCCATGTTGCCCTGGAGCGGCTTGAGCCAAGTGCTTCAACGTGCATCGCTGCCCACAAACGCGCCAGGCCCAACGTGTTGTAAATCGTGGTCCAGGTCATACACATGGCCTGTTCGTCCCGACTGTTGAGTTGTTCCACGACACAATGACCATTGTGGAAGAATTTGGTGCGTAAAGCGCCCACGCCCTCACCTGTCATTTCGATGTGGGATAGGGCGGGAATGAAGGCATCAAAGCCTGCAAAGTGACCCACCACGCTCCACAGTCGGGTGGCCTCGCAGTCGACCACGACAGAGGTCACCACAGGCGTTCCACGTGGGTTGTGAATCAATGTATCGGGTTGCAGCGGTTTCATGGGGATGTCCTGAAGCGGTTCAAAGAAAGCCTATGGTTTTGAGGTGGTCGCAGCCCTTGCGTAGCAGCGACGGGGTCTTTTCGGGGTAGTGGGCACCCATTTCTTCCACGACCTTACGCGCGTTGGCGCAATGGATCATTGAAGTGTCGCCAATGTCTTCACCTAGCTCATCCAGATAAAAGCCCAATACACCAAACAGTGCGTTTTCGCGGCTGACGGTGCGTAAGGCCTGCTGCCAGTGCGCGACACTGACCCGGTCGAATACGTAGCCCGCCTGGTTGAACGCATCAAGATACTGAGCCCAGCTCAAAGGCTGCGGGTTATGCAGGTTGAATACGTATCGCGCAGCTTCAAAACGGCCGCAGTGGAACGCAACGAAGCCAGCAAAAAAATCCACAGGCATCAGGTCGAAATTCACCTCGAAACAAGGCACCACACCCAATTGCAGCGAGCCCTTGAGCATCAGCATCAGACGATTTTGCTGTGGCTGGCAAACACCGCTTCGGGTGTTGAAGCTGATGTTTCCCGGGCGGTGAATGTTCACCCAGGAACCTTGTGTTACCGCGTGCCCCAGCCAGCGCTCGGCGACCCATTTGGACAAGTTGTAGCCATTTTTGATGTAAATGGGAGGGGTCGACGCGGCAGGCGTTTCGAGGACGTGGCCATCCGCGTCGATGTTGCTGCATGCCGACAAGGTCGACACGTAATTGAGCACTTTTTTGCAGTGGGTCTCACACAGGCGCAGACACTCCAGCACGGGGTCTACGTTGTCTTTTACCAACGAGGCATAATCCATCACGTGATTGACCTGCGCTGCGTTGTGCACAACCACACCGTAGTTGCGTGCAAGGTGTTCATACGTATCGTCAGCCAAACCCAGGCGTGGCTGGCTGATATCCGCGGCATAGACCTGCACCCGGCTCAAGTCCAAGTGTTCAAGACGGTGCTCGCGCAATGCCTCGGTGAATCGCGCAGCTGCCGGTTGGTCTGGATGCTCTCGCACCAGACATGCAACGTGCTTGGCACCCTTTGCCAGCAGCGCTTCGACAATATGCACACCAATAAAGCTGTTGGCGCCTGTCACGATGACTCTGCCGCGATCACCGGCGCTTTGCTCAGGCAATACCTGAATAACGTTTTCACGCTGTGCATCCCGTACCGCAAGACCGGAAGACGTGTCGGGCAGCGCACCATTCTCAATCAACAGCGCGAGGGTACGGATCGTCGGTGTTTCAAAAAATCGGTTCAAAGGCAGGCTGCGGCCAAATTGCTTTCGAATGCGCAGCAACAGCGTCGACAGCAATATGGAGTGGCCGCCAAGATTGAAGAAGCTGTCATCAATCGACAGCGCTTCCATGGGCAACCGCAGCAACTCACGCCATAACGCCACCAGTTGCATTTGAAGGGGCGTTTGCGCAGTCTGCCCAGCGCCCGTCAACGTCGGTTGGGCCGGTAATGCGAGTAAGACCGCGCGATCGATTTTGCCGTTACTTGAGCAAGGCAGGCTGGGTAGTTCGGTCCACACGCCAGGCTGCAAATAGTCTGGCAGCCACTGTTGTGCATGCTGCTTCAGGTCGCTCAGAGTGGCACCAGGTTCTGGTTGGGCGACGACACTGCGAATCCTGTATTTATCATCAATCACCACCGCCAGTTGGCGATACAGTCGACTGGCGCGCAGACACTGTTCGATTTCCTGAGGCTCGACCCGAATTCCGCGAATTTTCACCTGCGAGTCCCGCCGTCCGCCCAACTCGATACCTTCGGCAGTCCATTTCGCGAGGTCGCCACTACGATAGGCGCGCACGGTCTGGCCACCCGGCAGGGCTAGCTTTATGAAGGGGGAGACGGGCAACTGCACGGCATTCAAATACCCCAGGCTTACTCCCGGGCCGACGATGTAGAGTTCGCCTATTACCTGTTCATCCACGGGTTGCAGCTCATCGTCGAGGATCAACACCTGGCTGTTGGCGATGGGGCGGCCCACGTTGCGATTGCTGTCCCCGACCTGCAGCGTTCGATGGGTGACCAGTACCGTCGCCTCGGTGGGGCCGTAGAGATTGTGAAGGTGGCATTGACCCGCCAAACGCTCGATCACGTAGGGCTCGCAGGCGTCGCCACCGGTGAACAGATGCATCAAACCCAGGGGTTGATCCAGCGGCAGGATGCTGAGCAGCGCCGGAGGTAGGAACGCGTGGCTGATGTGTTGTTGGCGGATCAACTCGACCAATTGCAGCGGATCGCGCCGTTGCGTTTCGCTGGGGACGATCAATTGTGCGCCGGCGATCAGGGTGGGAAAAATATCCATCAGTGATGCATCGAAATTCACTGAGGCAAACTGCAACACGCGACTCTGTTCGCTCAGCGCCATTTGGCTACCAAACCAGGCGGTGAAGTGGGCGAGGTTGGCCTGGCTGAGCAGCACACCCTTGGGCCGTCCCGTGGAGCCCGAAGTGAAGAGCGCCATGCACGGTGATTCAAGCTCCGTGGCATGCTGCGAGGGGCTTGCTGTGTGTGGTATGCCAAAAGTGCTCACATCCAGTGAAACGAAATGCTCACGCAACGGGTGGGCGCCGCCATCCAGCAAAACGCGGGCCCCTGCGCTGTCCAGCATGGCCTGCTGGCGCTGTGGCGGGTCACTCGGTGCCAATGGCAGGTACACTGCGCCGCAGCCGAGCACTGCGAGAATGCTGGCGTACAATTCGACGGACTTCTCCAGGCAAACACCGACCACGGCTGGGCGCTCAATGCCCTCCAGTAACGGTTCCAGCTGTTGCTGGATGGCCAGGGTCTGAGCCTGCAGTTGCCGGTAAGTTGTCACGTTGCCCGCAATGTACAGTGCGGGTCGCTCGGCGAAGGCAAGAAGGCTGGCCTGCAATCGTTCGATCATGGGTACTTGAGCCGCCTGCAACAGCGCTGGGTCTGCCGTACGATTGAACCGATGCTCAAACGCCAGCACGTCCAGCCGCAGGAGGTCTTGCTCAGGCCAGGCATTGGCATGTGCCTCTGGCGGCAAATACTCAGGGTCACGTGCGAAGCTGCTGACCTGCAACGCTACCCATTCCGCCAGCACCTGCGTTGCTTGCAAACGCAATCGCTGGCCATTTCCGCTGGGCTCTGCTGCCAGCTCCAGTACAGCTAGCAGGTGTCGGTTGCGGTCATACCCGCGCAATTGCAGTGCAGGCAGCCCGTGTTCGGTCAGAGGGCCGATGCCCAGGCGCAGGCTGATATGGGCGACTTCTGCCAAGTGCTTTGGCAATGACTGGCTCCCGTCTTCGACCACCAAGTCGACGGCTTCTTCACCGGACCTATGGCCGTATTGCTCCAGGGCTTGCTTTACGCGGTCCAGGGCTTGGCTGACACCGACCCATCCAATGGTCAGGCATCTCATGCTGCTCTCCCGGCCAGTTGTAAATAGTCGCTCAGGGCGTGTGCCACGCTTGGCGTCTGCAACAAACCGCTATGGTGCAGAAAACTCGTGATGTTGCCGATCATCGGGTGTTGTCGGGTGATGGGGAAATCCAGTGCGTCTATTTCTTCCCTTAGTGCCTGGCGGAGGCTGGCGCTGACGTTCAGGTGTTCGATCAGTTGCAGGTCAAAGGATTTCTGCAGGTCGTTGGTCAGGTAGTGGGCCAGAAATGTTGGCAGGACGTGGGCGATGATGTCGCGATCTTCCGGGCTCGCCGCCTCCCAGTACAGGCGAACCAGGCGTGTCCAGAATTGGGCATGACGTCCTTCGTCAAAGAGATGATCGGCCATCATGCCGCGGATCGACGACTTGACGCTGTCGTCCTTGGCGAAAGCTGCCACGTCATGAGTCACGGTGTTCTCGGCGATGGCCACACCAATCAACCCGACGGCATCACGCAGGTGCGAAGGCGCCAGCGCCTGGGCTGCGGGCAGGGCACGGCTGAGTTCGATTTGCGCGGGCAGGTCGAGTGGTTGTATGCCGGTCATTGCCACGGCCTGTTGCAGAAAGTCCAGCGCGACCAGAGCGTGATAATCCTCGTCCACCACGATGGTCATTGCATCGTAGCGACAGGCGAGGGGGAAGGGCACGGCGAAGCGGTTCTTGGCGATGCGGCGGGCGACGTCATCGACGATTTCGGTTTCGAAAATCACCACGTCATTGATGAATTTGTAGAAGCTTTGTACCAGTACAAAATCGCGCCATTGCGAACAGTGATCGAGAAACGTCGCGCCCAATACCAGGGGTTGACGGCTCAGTGGATAGATCAGGTTTTCGTCGTTCTCCAATACGCGCCGAGGCCGTGTACGAATGGTTGCACGGCGCTCCCAGTCGTCTGCGATGGAGCGGTAGTCAGCGCTATTCATGAGTGCACCGCCTGCAACGAGGCCCGTACGGTGTCCCAGAACGCTATGCGGTTTTCCACGGCATCGAGAGCCGCTTCATTGGCTTGTTCCTTGTGGTTCACGTCGTTGCCGATCAGGTGTTGGAGCAACTGTTGCGCCCCGGGCTCATGGCCCTGGGTGTCCAGTTCGATGTGACGGTTCATATAATGGACCAGGACGGGAGCCTGTCGATTGATGACTTCGCTACCCTGCAACAAGCGTTCAAACATTGCTGGGATGACGCTTTCACGGCCATGTAGGAACGCCGCTGCTACAGAATGGGTAGGGGCGTTCAAGGCGATGAGCAGGGTGCTTTCGACAAAGCGGGACACGCCCGGTGGCACATCGATCTGCTGCAACGCTGCCCGAGCCTCGAGGCCTCGACGTTGTAGCGTGATAAAGGTGTCGATGGCGGCGGTGCTGGCGCCCACTTCGATCATCGCCTCCCGGTACAGCTCGAAATGGCTGCAATAACCTCCCTCGGGACGCTCATCCGACTCTTCGCCCAGCACGATCTCGTTGATAAGGCGTGTGGCATGTGGGTCAGTCGGCGGAAGCCAGGGTAGTCGCGTGCAAGTCAGATCTTGTTGCAGGCGTTTGGTAAGGGTCATGAAGTCCCATACTGCAAATACGTGGCTTTCCATAAAAAGTTGTAACTTGCTAAGTGAAGTTATTTCTTCAAATAACAGGTGGTTGCATAATTGTTGTTTCTTTTGTTGAAGCAAAGTTGGGTGCATGGTTGATGCCTATAAGTTGTTGCAACTGCTCGTGGAGCAGTGATGGCTCTTGCAGCCGGAAGAAGACAGCTAACGTTTAACCAGGCACAAGACGGGGGGCGCCATACACTTGAGCTGGCAAGGTCAATTTAAGTATTTGACTATCAGTGAGCGATAATAAGCTGATTAAGTGATGGGGTGAGGTTATAAGTGTATGAGATGTTTTTTCGAAAAGTTACATGTGGTGGGCGAATTGTTTTATAACGGTGGGAAGTTTCCGGAGTGGAAGTAGACTTAATCTAATAAGGCTTATAAGTTGGAAGTGTCAGCGCGGAGCTCACCCCGGATGGGAGAAACCCCGCAATGTCTGTGGGTCAAAGCGAAGTGCTGGGAAAACTATCTGTCGGGCGCGCCGAGGCCATTGAGATAAGTGGCGATGACCTCCATGCCACGCGTCAGGTGATTGCGCAGTGTCAGGATGCTTTCTTCGATCTTTTTCTGCGCCACCAGGTTCAGCAATTCGCGGTGATCTTCCTGGGAGGTCTCGCCCAGTCCCATTGCCTCAAGGTTGAAGCGTAAAAAACGTTCCTCTTCATTCAATCCGTGCTCGACCAGCTTGAGCAATCGCTGATTGGGTGCCTTGCCATACAGGACCATGTGAAACAGGCGGTTCAGGCGGCCAATCTCGGTATAGTCCTTTTCCTGTTCCAGGGCAGTTATATAGGCCTCTGCCTCGGCAATATCGGCGGCGGTTAGCAATGGGGTCGACAAGCGCAGCGCTTCGGACTCCAGCAGCATGCGCAGGGCGTAGGTCTCAGCCGAATTGTCTTCGATCAATGGCGCAACCACTGCACCCTTGTGCGTCACCACATGCAGCAATGACTGTGCTTCAAGCTGTCGCAAGGCCTCGCGCACCGGCATGCGGCTGACCCCAAACAGGCTGGCCAACTCTTGCTGGCGCATGGCAGTCCCACACGGCAATCGACCATCGAGAATGGCGTTACGCAAGGTTTCTTCAATCACGGAACGAGCAAGATGGGCGGGAATAGGACCGCTGATCTTGATGCTGTTCAAAGGGTTCGGCTTCTGCGTCACGGCTACGCTATCCTACTACTTGAATGGGCATGGCTAATTGGATCCAATGAACACTAGAGACTGCCTACCAGCTTGTCAAACGGGCAAGGTTTTCGGCTTGTAAGCGGCTAAACATGGGGCTCTTGGTGCTCACACAGTATTTTTGCAACGTCTTACAGTCATGCTCTGAACTGAACGCTTCGCGTTGCGGATTTATTTCAGAGTGAGTGCCGGCAATGGGCATTCACCGGCACATTCCAGTCTATAGATATTCACTAACGGTATTTAAAGTGCTGGTCTTATATCTATAAAGTCACGCTCCTGTCTGACCGGGAGTGAATTCATGTCCGCCGCCTCTACTGTTTCAACAGCGACCCTTACCGCCCAAGCCTTCGAGATTCGCCCGCTTCCCGGCAGCGTGGGGGCCGAGATCATAGGCCTGGATCTGACCCGACCGATCGATGACCATGACTTTGCGCGGATTCATCGCGCGCACCTCGATCATCATGTCGTGGTCTTTCGTGACCAACGTATCACTCCCGAGCAACAAATTGCCTTTAGCCGTCGCTTCGGCGTGCTGCAGATCCATGTACTCAAACAATTCCTGTTGGCTAACCATCCGGAAATCCTGATCGTCTCCAATATCATCGAAAACGGCCAATCCATCGGCCTGGGGGATGCGGGAAAATTCTGGCATTCGGACCTGTCCTATAAAGAACTACCAAGCCTGGGTTCAATGCTGCATGCCCAGGAGCTGCCCTCTGAGGGCGGCGACACCTTATTCGCCGACATGCATAAAGCCTGGGACCAGTTGCCGGAACATCTGCGCAACGCTGTTGAAGGCCGCAGGGCGGCGCACTCCTACACCGCGCGCTACAGCGAAACCAAATTCGAAGGCAACTGGCGCCCCACGTTGACCCCTGAGCAGCTCGCCCAGGTTGCGGAAGTCGTACACCCGGTCGTGCGCACCCACCCGGAAAACGGCCGCAAAGCGCTGTTCGTCAGTGAGGGTTTCACCACACGTATCCTCGGTCTGCCCGAAGACGAAAGCCGTGATCTGCTCGGCCAGCTTTATGCACACAGCGTACTGCCGCAAAACATCTATCGTCACCAATGGCAGCCCCACGACCTGGTGTTCTGGGATAACCGCTCGCTGATTCACCTGGCCGCCGGCTGCCCCAGCCATCTGCGCCGCAAGCTGTACCGCACCACCATCCAGGGCGACGCGCCTTTTTGAAAGGGCTTGCACTCCTTCCCCCAATCGCACGAGAGTTGAAATGAACGCGCGCTTGCCAGGCCACGCGGCCAGCAACTTGAACGCTGTCGAACCGCTGCTGGCGGTAGACCATGTAAGCCTTGAATACCGCACCCCCGAACGCGTGGTGCGGGCCACTCACCAAGTGAGTTTCGAGATCGACCCTGCCGACCGCTTCGTGTTGCTCGGCCCCTCGGGCTGCGGCAAATCCACCTTGCTCAAGTCCATCGCCGGGTTTATCAAGCCCTGCGAAGGCGAGATCCGCCTGTTGGGGCAAAAGGTCGAACAACCGGGCCCGGACCGCATCGTGGTGTTTCAGGAATTCGACCAGTTGCCACCGTGGAAAACCGTCAAACAGAACGTGATGTTCCCATTGCTGGCTTCGAAAACCTTGAAGCGCGCCGAGGCCGAAGAGCGCGCGCTGCACTACCTCGACAAAGTCGGCCTCACGGCGTTTGCCGATGCCTATCCCCACACGCTTTCCGGCGGGATGAAGGCCCGTGTCGCCATCGCCCGTGCGTTGGCCATGCAGCCGAAAATCCTGTTGATGGACGAACCCTTCGCTGCCCTCGATGCCCTGACCCGACGCAAAATGCAGGAAGAACTGTTGCTGCTTTGGGAGGAGGTGCGCTTCACCCTGTTGTTCGTCACCCACTCCATCGAAGAAGCGCTGGTGGTGGGCAATCGCATCCTGTTGCTCTCGCCTCATCCAGGGCGCGTGCGTGCCGAAATCCACAGCCATCAATACGACCTGCACAGCCTCGGGGGTGTGGAATTCCAGGCGTCGGCGCGGCGGATTCATCGCTTGCTGTTCGATGAAGCGCCCGAGGCCGAACGTGAGTTGGGTTTCGCTGATATCCGCATCGCGTATTAAGGGGAACATCCATGCGCCAGGAATATGAAATTACCCTAGAACCGCTGCTCAGCGTCCCTGTCGAGCGCGAACTGCCCCTGCGCCAACGGCTGTGGCAACAAGGCTGGCTGCGCAAAGGCCTGATCCTGATCGTGCTCGCGATCCTCTGGGAAGCCGTCGCGCGCTACCAGAACAACGACCTGTTGTTGCCGAGCTTCCTGCAAACCTTTCACGCGCTGTACGACGGCCTGCTCAGCGGCGAATTGCTGAGCAAGGTGAGCATTTCACTGGTGGTGCTGATCAAGGGTTACCTGATCGGCATCGTGCTGGCGTTTGCCCTGACCACCTTGGCGGTGTCGACCCAATTGGGCCGCGATCTGCTGAGCACCTTGACCTCGATGTTCAACCCGCTGCCGGCCATCGCGTTGTTGCCGCTGGCGCTGCTGTGGTTTGGCCTGGGGCAGAACAGCCTGATCTTTGTACTGGTGCATTCAGTGTTGTGGGCGCTGGCGCTCAACACGTATTCCGGGTTCCTCGGCGTGTCCGAAACCCTGCGCATGGCCGGGCGTAATTATGGCCTCAAGGGCATGCGTTTTGTGCTGTTTATCTTGATCCCGGCGGCACTGCCGTCGATCCTCGCAGGCCTCAAGATCGGGTGGGCATTTGCCTGGCGCACGCTGATTGCCGCCGAGTTGGTGTTCGGTGCCACCAGTGGCAAGGGCGGCCTGGGTTGGTACATCTTCCAGAACCGTAACGAGTTGTACACAGACAAGGTGTTTGCCGGACTGGCGGTGGTGATCCTGATCGGACTGCTCGTGGAAAACCTGGTATTTGACACCTTTGAGCGCCTGACCGTGAAGCGTTGGGGTATGCAGCGCTAAACAGGAATGATTGCTCTTTGTCCGCCGTGAACCCGATAATGCTGACGGAATCTGACGCCCCCTTGGCGTCAGGCGTACCCGGTAAAAGGATTTACGACGATGCGGTTTTTTGTTTTGGCAGCGGCCTTGTTACTGTCGACCTCGGTCTTCGCGGAGTTTGTGCCCGAGGTGGTCAGCATGCCCAAGCCGCTTTATCCCAGTCACCTGACCTTCACCCAAGGGCATGCGCGCATCAGCTTGAATATTCACAACGACGGTACGGTCAGTGATGTCAAAGCGCTCAGCGCCACCAAGCCGGCGTTTGGTGAGGCTGCCGTGGCTGCGGCTACACTCTGGCGCTTCAAGCCGTGGACGGTCAGTGCCGATCGGCCGGCGGTGCTCGACGCGCAGAACGATATGATTTTCACGCCCGAACCGCCTAAGAAGGAAGCGACTCAGCTTACCTTCACCCAAACCACTTACCAATCCTGCAGTGCACTGACGGAAGAAGTCAGCCAGTTCCGTCGTGAGCATCCCAGCCGGCCGTTGATTGCGATGAAGAGTTTTGCCATTACCCGGGTGGCGGTGATGTTCCCGGCGTTGAGCGGCAAAAGCGATTACAACGAAGGCCTGACGCGCGCCGACGAACTGGAAAACTCCCTGCCGGACATCGTGCGCAAATGCCAGGCTCATCCCAAGGCCGCCTACGCGGATTACCTGCCGCGCAATTTGAAGCGTTACCTGTAAAGCCTGCTACGATTGCGCCCAGTTCACTCTCGATGGGTCACGAGTGCTTGGCATGCAACTACCGGATATGAACCTGCTGGTCGCCCTCGACGCCTTGCTCGACGAGGGGAGTGTAGTGGGCGCCGCACGCCGCATGAACCTCAGCCCGGCGGCCATGAGTCGCACCCTCACGCGTATCCGCGAAGCCGTCGGCGACCCGATCCTGGTGCGCGCCGGTCGCGGCCTGGTGCCAACGCCTAAAGCCCTGCAGTTGCAAGGCCAGGTGCGCAACGTGGTGGAGCAGGCGGCGCTGCTGTTCCGTTCGGCGGACCAAGTGGATTTGAGTACATTGCGCCGTCGCTTCAGCGTGCGCGCCAATGACTTTTTCATCGGCGTGTATGGCGGTCGCCTGTTCGACACCATGGAGCGCATGGCGCCATTGTGCGAGCTGTGCTTCGTGCCCGAAGGCGACACCGATGACGAAGCCCTGCGTGAAGGCCGGTTGGATTTACGCGTGAGCAACACCCTGCCGGTCACCCCCGAAGTGAAGGTGCAGAACCTGTTCTCCACCACTTTTGTCGGCTTGGCGCGGGAAGATCATCCGTTGTTCGACGAAGAAATCACCGCTGCACGTTTTGCCAGCTATTCCCACATCAGCATCTCGCGGCGCGGCATTGCCCGTGGGCCTATCGACACCGCGTTGAACGCCCAGGGCCTGGAGCGCCGTGTCGCGATGATCGCCCCCGGTTTTCACGGCGCGATGTTCATGCTGCCCGATTCCGACCTGCTGCTGCCGGTGCCCAAGGAAGCGCTGTTGAGCGCCAATCGCCTGAAGCTGCCCCTGCGGTCGTTCGCCCTGCCAATCTCGTTGCCAACACTGGTTCTCGCCCAATCCTGGCACCCGCGCTTCGATAAAGACCCCGCTCACAAATGGCTGCGCGAAACCATGCGCGAGAGTTGCCACGCCACCTGGCTCGAAGCGCAGCCCACCTGACACCCCAAGACCTCTGTAGCAGCCGGCAAGCCGGCTCCTACACGCGTTAAGGATTGCGTCTGGCGCAGTTATATCCTGCCAATAAGTAACTTTTTGTCATGTGTGTGCCTGATTAAACTGCTCGGGTATTTAACATTCCGAGTTACCTGTTCATGACCTCCCTCGCTGCCCCCACCCTTGCGGCCGCAGCCAAACCTACTGCCATGACCCCACCCGTATTCGGCCCGCGCATCATCATCGGGCTGGTCGGCGTGTTGCTGGCGGTGCTGGTCTCCGGCCTCAACGAGATGGTCACCAAAGTGGCCCTCGCGGATATCCGTGGTGCGCTGTACATCGGTTTTGACGAAGGCACCTGGCTGGTCGCGGCTTACACCGCGACTTCCGTGGCGGCCATGGCGTTTGCGCCCTGGTGTTCGGTGACCTTTTCGCTACGTCGCTTCACGCTGTGCGCCATCGGCCTGTTCACTGTGCTGGGCATCTTGTGCCCGTTTGCGCCGAGCTACGAAAGCCTGCTGGTGCTGCGCACCGTACAAGGCCTGGCCGGCGGCGCGCTGCCGCCGATGCTGATGACCGTGGCCCTGCGTTTCCTGCCGGCCAACGTCAAGCTGTACGGCTTGGCCGGCTATGCGCTCACGGCCACCTTCGGCCCGAGCCTGGGCACGCCGCTGGCGGCGCTGTGGACCGAGTATGTCGGCTGGCAGTGGGCATTCTGGCAGATCGTCGCGCCGTGCCTGCTGGCCATGGTCGCCGTGGCCTACGGGCTGCCACAGGATCCATTACGCCTAGAGCGCTTCAAGCAGTTCAACTGGCGCGGCCTGTTGCTGGGCTTCCCGGCGATCTGCATGCTAGTTATCGGCATTCTGCAAGGCAACCGGCTGGACTGGTTCGAGTCGGGCCTGATCACCTTCCTGCTGTGTGGCGGCAGCCTATTGCTGGTGCTGTTCATGGTGAATGAATGGTCGCAGCCGATACCGTTCTTTAAATTGCAGATGCTTGGCCTGCGCAACCTGTCGTTCGCGTTGATTGTGCTGGCGGGCGTGCTGATGGTGCTGACCTCGGTGATCATCATCCCCTCAAGTTTCCTCGCCCAGGTCCAGGGTTACCGCCCGCTGCAAACCGCGCCGGTGATGCTGCTGATGGCGATCCCTCAGTTGATCGCGCTGCCGCTGGTGGCAACGCTGTGCAACCTGCGCTGGGTCGATTGCCGCTGGGTGCTGGGGATCGGCCTGGGCATGCTGGTGCTGTGTTGCGTGGGCAGTGCGCACCTGACATCGGAGTGGATCCGCGACGATTTCTACGGCCTGTACCTGCTGCAGATCTTCGGGCAACCGATGGCCGTGTTGCCGCTGCTGATGCTTTCCACCGGCAGCATCCAGCCCATGGACGGGCCGTTCGCGTCCGCCTGGTTCAACACCATCAAAGGCCTGGCCGCCGTGATAGCTACCGGCGTAATCGACACCTTGACCACCCAACGCCTGCACTTTCACTCGACCATGTTGGTCGACCGCCTGGGCAATTCGCCCCTGGCCGACGGTGAAGCGCCGGGCCTGGCGCACCGCCTGCACGAGCAGGCCGTGGTGCTGACTTCTTCGGATCTGTACTACGTCATGGCTGCGGTCGCGGTGGCGTTGATCCTGCTGATTTTCTGGATGCCCACGCGGATCTTTCCGCCTCGCGCACCGACTTGATAGAAAGGACTGTTCATGAAACGCAAAGACAAAATCGCCGTCTCCATCATCGCCGTATTTGCCGTCGGCGTGTTGGTGTACCTGGTCGCGCCGGGCGTGCTGGGCAACAAGCACCAGACCACCAACGACGCCTTCGTCGCTGCTGACTTCACCCTGGTGGCGCCGCGCGTGGCCGGCTTTATCAAAGAGGTGCTGGTGGAAGACAACCAGCGCGTCAAGGCCGGGCAACTGCTGGCACTGATCGACGACCGCGACTTCCGCGCCGCCGCGCAGGCGGCCGACGCCGATACCTTGGTGGCCCAGGCCCAACTGAAAAACGCCACGGCGACCCTGGAGCGGCAAAGTTCGGTCATCGCCCAGGCCCAGGCCACCGTCGCGGCAGATCGCGCCGAAATGGCCTTCGCCGAGCACGAGTTGAACCGCTACAACCACCTCGCCGGAGTCGGCGCCGGCACCGTGCAGAACGCTCAGCAAGCCAAGACCCGCATCGACCAGGCCACCGCGCGCCTGGCGAATGCCACAGCCGTGCTGGCGGCGGAACGCAAGCAAGTGGAAATCCTCACCGCCCAGCGCGATGCCGCCGAGGGTGGGCTCAAACGCGCCCAAGCCGCGTTGGAACTGGCCAGTTTTCAACTGTCGTACACGCGCATCGTCGCGCCGGTGGATGGCATGGTCGGTGAGCGTGCAGTGCGGGTGGGCGCCTATGTGACGCCGGGCAGCAAGATCCTCGCGGTCGTGCCGTTGGAGGAGGCCTACGTGGTGGCCAACTTCCAGGAAACCCAGCTCTCCCATATGCACGCCGGCCAAGCCGTGCAGGTGCGCGTCGACAGCCTCGACGGTGAGTTGCTCAACGGTCATCTGGAGAGCCTCGCGCCCGCGACGGGCGTGACATTTGCCTCGGTCAAACCCGACAACGCCACTGGCAACTTCACCAAGGTGGTGCAGCGCATTCCGGTGAAAATCGTCCTCGAACCCAACCAGGCGCACACCGAGCGCCTGCGGGTCGGCATGTCGGTGGAAGCCAGCGTCGACACCTCGCCGGCCGCGCAGCAGCGTGAGGTGGCCCAGCAATGAAGCGAGTTGCCTGGCTCACCTTGAGTCTCATCAGCCTGAGCGCCTGCACGGTCGGCCCGGACTTCCACACGCCCCAGAGCCCGCAAGTGACCCAATGGAGCGAACCCCAGGGCCGCCTGGCCGCCAGCCGTGCGGTCAACGACCCATTGCAGGAACGCTGGTGGGACGTGTTCCACGATGCGCAACTCTCGGCGCTTACACGCCGCGCGCTCACCGATAACCTCGACCTGAAACTCGCCAGCAGCCGCCTGCAACAAAGCCGCGCCGTGCGCCAGGTGACCACCGCCGAGCGCTATCCGAACGTCAATGCCAACGGTGATTACCTGCGCCAACGCAACAGCGGCAAAGGCTTGAGCGACCCGTCCGGCAACAATGGCCGTTCGGCGTTCAACCAGTGGGACATGGGCTTCTCGGCGTCCTGGGAGCTGGACTTCTGGGGCCGCGTCAAACGCGAAACCGAAGCCGCCGACGCCACCCTGCAAGTCGCCGAAAACGACCGCCGTGCCGTGCTGTTATCGGTACTCGCCGAGACCGCCCAGGACTATATCCAACTGCGCGGCGTACAGAACACCCGCGCCGTCACCGAGCAGAACCTCGACGTCGCCCGCCGCAGCCTCAAGCTGTCACAGTTGCGCCTGGCTGACGGTGTGGCCACGGACCTGGACGTAGCGGAAGCCGCCGCTCAAGTCGCTGCCATCGAGGCACGGTTGCCAGATTTGCAACAGCGCCAAGACCAACTCATCAACGCCCTCAGCCTGTTGATGGGCGAGCCGCCGCAAGCCTTGCACGCGCAGTTGTCCAAAGACGCCGCCGTGCCGCAAACCCAACGCCAAGTTGCGATTGGCCTGCCTTCGGAGCTGGCTGAGCGCCGTCCGGATATCCGCCAGGCCGAGGCGCGCTTGCACGCCGCTACCGCGAGCATCGGTGTCGCCAAGGGCGACTTCTACCCGCGCATTACCTTGTCCGGCAGCCTCGGCTCCCAGGCCATGCAGCTCTCGGATTTCGGTTCCTGGGGATCCCGCGCCTTTGCTTTCGGCCCGCAATTCAGCTTGCCGCTGTTCAACGGCGGACGGTTGCAAGGCATGTTGAATCTGCGTGAAGCCCAGCAACAGGAAGCAGCGCTGGCGTACCAGCAAACCGTGCTGCGTGCCTGGCATGAGATCGATGACCAACTGACCCGCTATAACGCCAGCCAACTGCGCCGCGACAGCCTTGCCGAAGCCGTGCGCCAGAACCAGATTGCCCTGCGCACCGCGCAACAGCAGTATGTTGAAGGCGTGGTGGATTTCGTCAACGTGCTCACCGTGCAAAGCGCGCTACTGGCCACGCAGGAGCAGTGGGTGGAAAGCTCGACGGGCGTGTCGCTGGCGATGGTTGGGTTGTACAAGGCGTTGGGCGGAGGCTGGGAATCGGTGTATCCGCTGCAAACCGCCGGGCGCTAAGTACAAAGAGTTTTTGTCAGTCGCTAAATAAACTGTAATGATAATTGCTCTCAATAGTGTATCTGAGCTTTTTCATGGACAGCGCGACTGACGGCCAGCAACAGCTTCACCTCCTGTACCGCGACCATCACGGCTGGCTGCAAGGCTGGCTGCGCAAACGCCTGGGCGATCGCGAGCACGCGGCTGACGTGGCGCAGGACACCTTCCTGCGTCTGTTGGTGTCCGGGCGCTTCCCCGGCGACAAGGAAAGCCGCAGCTACTTGGCGCAGATTGCCCGCAACCTGGTGATCGACCAGTGGCGGCGCCTGCGCATCGAGCGCGCTTACCTGGAAAGCATCGCCCACCTGCCCGAGCCGGAGTCGCCGTCCCTGGAAACCCGTGCACTGATCCTTGAAACCCTGATGCAGATCGACGCCATGCTCGACCGCATGCCCGATAACGTGCGCCAGGCGTTTTTGCTGTCGCAGTTCGAAGGCCTGAGTTATGTACAGGTCGCGGAGCGCTTGAGCGTTTCCGTCAGCTCGGTGCAGAAGTACATGACCCGCGCCATCGTCGCCTGCTACCAAGTGGCCTACGCCGAATGAGACAGGACGCACCCATCGCCCCGGCGATTGTCGAGCAGGCCAGCGAATGGCTGATGCTGCAATGGGGCGGCGACCTGCAAGGCGAACAACGCCAGGCCTTTGCCCGCTGGCAGGCCGCCGACCCGGAGCATCGCCGTGCCTGGCAGCGTTTGCAGCAGCTGCAGCAAACCCTCGGCAGCGTGCCCGCCGACAGCGCCCGCGCGGTGTTGCGCGACACACCGGACACGCAGCGCCGCGCTGCGCTCAAGCTGCTCGGCGTGCTGTTGGTGGCCGGTGGCAGCGGCTACTTGGTGCAACGCAGCGAACCTTGGCACGCCGCTTTCGCCGAATACCGCACCCGCACCGGCGAGATTCGCCACGTTACCCTCAGCGATGGCACGCGCCTGGACCTCAACAGCGACAGCGCAGTCGACCTGCGTTTCAGCGCCAACGAGCGGCGTATCCGCCTCATCCGAGGCGAAATCCTTTTGACCAGCGGCCACGACCCCGTCCGCCCATTGATCGTTGAAACCCCAGTTGGCGACGTGCAGGCGCTGGGCACCCGTTTTGCGGTGCGCGAACTGCCCGATGGCAGCCGTGTCGACCTGTACGAAGGCCGCGTTCGCGTGACGCCGTTACAGGGCGCAGCCGTGCAGATGAACGCCGGTGACAGCCTGTGGTTCAACCAACGCCAAAGCTCGGCGTTGGCAGCGGTGAGCGCCAATGCCAGCAGTTGGACCGAGCACCGTCTGATCGCCGAGCGCCAGCCGTTGGGCGAGTTCGTGGCGCAACTGAGTCGTTACCGTCCGGGGCTGCTGCGGTGTGATCAAGCGGTGGCGGGGCTGCTGTTGACGGGCGTGTTTCCGCTCAACGATACCGACGCCATCCTCGCCGCGCTGGAGCGCTCGTTGCCGGTACAGGTGCAAGCGGTCACGCGCTACTGGGTGACGATCAAGGCACGGGCCTGAAAATTTTTTCACCTGCGCTTGTCGGTTTTTGCGTCCCGTTCGGGATACCTCTTGAAAGCCAATCAAGAAGCGATCTCACGGGGAGTCCTGCAATGCCGCACCACCCAATCCAACCCTTGGCCCGCGCCCTGCGCCGTGGCTTGTTTGTCAGCCTGTTGGCGACGGTGCCGATGGTGCCGATGGTGCCGACGCTGGTCCATGCCGAAGAAAGTACCGAGGCGCTGCGCAGCTACAACATCCCGGCCGGTAGCCTCGACCAGGCACTGAACCGCTTTGCCAGCGCGTCGGGCATTTTGCTGTCGGTTGACGCGACGCTGACCGAAGGCAAGCGCAGTGCGGGCCTGCAAGGGCGCTATGGGGTCGGATCGGGTCTGGAGCGGCTGCTGGCGGGCAGCGGCCTGATGGCGATGCAATCCCAGGGCGGTTGGTCGTTGCAGGCGGCTTCCAATGGCGGGCCTTTGCAACTGGGCGCCACCCAGATCAGCGGCCAGCAAGCCCAGGAAAATGCCTGGGGTCCGGTGGACGGTATTGTCGCCACGCGCAGTGCATCGGGCAGCAAGACCGATTCGGCACTGGTAGAAATTCCCCAGACCATCAACGTGATCACCGCCGCCGAGATCAAGGCGCGCGGCGCGCAAAGCGTCACCCAGGCGTTGCTCTACACCCCGGGCATGAGCGCGGGTGGTTTCGCCGATCGGGTGAAGCTGTTCGATGAGCCGACCTCTCGCGGCTTCTCGCCTACGCCCCTGTACCTCGACGGTCTGCACTTGCCTTATGGCGGCGGCAGTACCGGTGGCGCGTTGCAGATCGAGCCGTATTCCCTGGAACGCATCGAAGTGCTCAAGGGCCCGGCCTCCGTGCTGTACGGGCAGAACCAGCCCGGCGGCATCGTCAACATGGTCAGCAAGCGCCCCAGCGAAACGCCGATCCACCAAGTGGTACTGGAAGCGGGCACCTACGAGCACAAAAGCGCGGCCATCGACCTGAGCGGTCCACTGGATGAGCAAGGGCAATTTCTGTATCGCCTGACCGGCCTGGCCAATGACGGCCAGGACGAAATCAACTACGTCGAAAACAAACGCCAGTTCATCGCGCCGAGCCTCACCTGGCGGCCGAACGATGACACCAGCGTGACGGTGTTCGCGCAGTACCAGAAAGACAAAGGCGTGCCCGAAGCCCAGGGTTTACCGGCGTCCGGCACGCTGTGGGCCAACCCCAATGGCAAGATCAAGCGCGACCTGTTCATCGGCGAGCCTGGCGTCAACCAGTACAACCGCGAGCAATACGCACTGGGTTACGAGATTTCCCATCGCCTGAATGACACGTGGACCCTCAAGCAAAACGCACGTTATGCCGAGGTCGACGACCGCTACACCGCGCCGTTGCACGGCTACCGTTTCGTCGCCAACCCGGCCACTGGCGTACAGGATCAACGCTACCTGCAACGCTTCGGTGTGGACTGGGCGCAGAACAACAAAGTGTTTGGCGTGGACAGCATTGCCCAGGCGGAATTTGATACCGGTGCCTTCTCTCATACGATGATCTTCGGCCTGGACTACTACCATTCCAACTCGCTGTTCCACGGCTTGTACGACCGCAACCCGCCGATCATCGACCTGTTCAAGCCGGTCTACGGCCAGCGCCTGAATTTCGGCCAACCGTACCGCTGGGACCGCACCATCACCCAGACCGGCCTGTACGTGCAGGACCAGATCAAGTGGGACAAATGGGCATTGGTACTGGGCGGGCGCTACGACTGGGCTAACGTCGTCAATAAAGAGCCCCTGACCGACACCCGCTTCGCCAGCAAAGACCAGGCCTTCACGGGGCGTGCGGGCCTGGTATACCTGTTCGATAATGGCGTGGCGCCGTTTGTCAGCTACACGGAATCCTTCCTGCCACTGGCCGGCACGGACGCCAACCAGAAGCCATTCGAGCCGTCTACCGGCAACCAATACGAGGTCGGTGTGAAGTACCAACCGCCTGGGCAGAAGAGTTTCGTGCAGGTCTCGGTCTACCAACTGGACCAGGAAAATGTGCTCACCACCCACCCGGTCGACACCACCTTCAGCACCCAAAGCGGTGCCATGCGTTCACGCGGCGTGGAAGTGGAAGCCAAGGCCGTCCTCAGCGATGCCTGGGATATCGTCGCGTCGGCTTCGCGCAACGACATCAAATACACCAAGGACAACGATGGCCGCGAGGGTCGCCACCCGGCCGGCATCTCGCCGCTCACCGCGTCGATGTGGGTCAACTACAGCGTGCTCGGCGACACACCGCTGGCCGGTCTCGGCGCAGGCTTGGGCGTGCGTTACGCTCGCCAGAGCCTGGGTGACTACTACGAAGGCGCCTTTTCCGTGCCTTCCTACAGCGTCTACGACGCCAGCCTGAGCTATGACCTGAGTCGATCGCCGTTGAAACTCAAGGGCGTGAAACTGGCGATGAACGTGCAGAACCTCACCAACAAGACCTACGTGTCGCAGTGCACCAGTAACCTGGATTGCTATTACGGCGAAGGGCGCACGGTGGTGTCGAGCCTGACCTACGACTGGTAATTCCCCACCTACTGTAGGAGCGAGCTTGCTCGCGAAAAACGCATGGACGACGCGCGGCTACCTGATAGCGCTGCGTTATCTTTGACGTCTTTCGCGAGCAAGCTCGCTCCTACAGGCCACGGTGAACCCTCATGGGTTTTGCAAGAACACCACGTACCCCCGAAACCACTCGTTCCCCTGCAAATACCCTGGTGCCTCCCACGTTCCACCCTGAATCAAGCCAATCTTGAACGGCAACCCCAACCGATTCATCCGCGGCAAATACGCCGCGTAATCCGGGATGCTGTGCCGCCCCTGATACGTTTGTACCACCACTTCATCCACCACCCCTTTGAGTTGAGCGATGGCCGCCGGATCAGCGTTGCTGCTCCAGTCCATCAAGCCGGTGATGCTCAGGCGCAGGTCGGCGGGCAGGCGCTGGCGCAGGTCGCGCAGGAAGTCGGCGTATTCATGCAGGTACTGAGTGCGGGCATCGAAGTCGATCTGGATGCCCACCACCGGATTGCCTGCGTCGCGCCAGCGTTGCACCTGGCCGAACAGTTGGCGGTAGACCTGCTCGGGCCAGTGCAGGGTGTGGGCGCGGTAGACGATCCAGATGTCGCCTTCGGTAAGGCGCGGCACGCTGATGCCTTGGGCAATCATCTGCACGCCGCGCTGGGGCGCGCGGCGCGTGGAGTTGATCTGGCCCTGGAGGATGTACAGGGTTTTTGCCTGCTTGAGCACCGGCTGTGGTGTAACCCCGCTCCACAGCCAGAAGGCGTCATAGTCACGGGCGTCGACGGCGCCGAAGGCCGGAATTGCCAGCAACAGCAAGCCGAGCCACAGGTGTTTCACCAGTAGTACTGCAGCGATTTGCCCCACTGGGTGTCGGCGTAGCTGGTTTTCAGCTGGCGGAACCAAGCCTTGCGCACGGCCGGTTCCACATCGACGCCGCCGCAACTGTTGTAGCCCGAGGGCCCGTAGCAGTTGATGGCGCGGAACAGGGCGTAGGCCTTGTCATTCTTGGGTGCCTTGGCGTTGCCGATCACCTGTTTGTAGCCGTCCAGGCGCGAGAAGGTTTCACCCTTGAAGTCCGATGCACTGCTGCCCAGGCTGCCGGCGGCGCGCGCCTGTTCCAGTGGCATGCCGTCCAGGCCGTTACGCAGGATGAACTCACCCAGGCAGTTCAGGCCCTGTGGATGTTTGGCATCGCTCTGCAAGGTCGCGGCGATTTGCGTGATGCTCGGACAGGCGTAGCCGGACTCGGCTTTGTCGCCGTTCCACTGGAACAGCCTCAAGGTCTGGCTGGCGCTGTAGACGTAGCCCAGGCTGGTGCCCAGTTTATCTTCCGGGGCGGAGGCTGGCAGTTGCTTGAGGTCGTCGGCGAAGGTGGCGTACTGACCGCGCAGCAGGTCTTTGTAGAGCAGCACGAATTGCGCAGTCTGGCGTTCCAGCGGATCGCTGGCCTGGGCGATCTGCTGGCGCAGCAACTCGGGACCGGCGACGTTGCGCAGCAGGATGTAACGCACCTGCTTGGCGCTGATCGGCGAGTCGGCGGCAAACACCTTGGCCAACTGGCCGCTGCGTTCGTAGTTCATGGCCAACGCCAGCTCAAGCTGATCGCGTTGCAACGGCAACTTCGCCAGCGGCAGCAGTTGCAGCCAGAGCGCTTCGGCGCCTTTCCAATCTTGCTTGGCTTCCAGGGCCAGGGCACGCAGGGTTTGTTGGCTGAAGGCGAAGTAATTCAGGCTCGACGGCACGCTCTGGGGCAATTGTTTCAGCGCGGCGTCCGGCTGATGCTCGGTATACAGCGCAGACACTGCGAGCAAGTAGTCATACAGCTCCGGCGCGCTGGAAAACGCAGCTTTCTGCTTTTCCAGGTCGGTGCGGGAGAGGGCAGGCTGGTTGCCACCGCGCATCACCATCAGGTCGCTGACAAACTGGATCATCGGCGTGCTGACGGTTTCGCTATTGACCATCAACAGCTTGAGGTCGGCTTCCTCCACCAGATCATCTACCGACACATTGCGCTGCGCGTCCGTTGCCTCGGTCATCGACCAGGCGTAGGCCTCGGCGAGTTTGGTGTTATCACCGGCCAACCAATAAACACGGCGCAGCAGGCCACGGGCGGAGGCCAGGTAGTCGCCCTGTGGGTAAGTTTTCAGGTAACCGAGAAAGCCTTCCTCGGCATGGCTCAGGGCGGACTTATCCACATGCTCGAGTTGCGGCATGCCGTACTCGTCAAAGGCTTCAGCCTGGGCCTGGTTCAAAGACGTGCGCGCAGTCATATACAGCGCGGTTTCCTTCAGCCAAGGCACGTGGCTGGCGCTGGCGGCGGCAAAACCGCGCTCAGCGTCACCGAAGCGACCGCTGTAGAAGTCGGCGGCGGCTTGCAGGTAGGTACGGAGCAGTTGGCCGTCGTTCGACTGGATCTGCTGGGCGTCCACCACCTGGCCTTCCCACGAACAGGCTGTGAGCAGTTGCAGGCGCGCTTTTATCAGCAGCTCACGCTCAGCAGCCGGCATGTCGGCCTTGATCACCTGGCTGATGAACGCCGTGGCGCTGTCATCATCGTTGCTGCGGCAACGGCTGCCCTCGCCAGTCAGGAACGCTTCGCCTGCGGTCTTGTACTCGTCGCGCTGGATGCCCAGGGGCTTGAGCAGGGTGTCGAGTTCGGCGGTGCGTGAATTGTCCGGCTTGTTGTCGGGCTCATCGTTTGTCGCGGGGATAGGCGCCAGGCGATAGACCGGGAACGGCACCGGGCCGAAGCCCTGAGACAGATCATCTTCGCTCAGAGCATTGGGCGTGAGCGGTTCGGCCTTTTTGTCCGCCAGCAGCAGGCGCAGGTTGACGCGACTGTCGTTGCCGGGGCTGAGGAAGGGCAGGTTACTGCAGGAATCGAGGCTGTCACGCGAGACGCGCCAATCGGGGTAGCACGAGTCGTCAGAGCTGGCCTGGGCCTGTTGGGTGATGCCGGCAAGCAGTGCCAGTGCCAGGGGTGACAGAAAACCGATGCGCATGACGTGTCCTTGATCCTGAGTCCTTGGAGGGCGGCAATAATAGCGTGTTCCTACGGTTGCTTCGGAGAAGCCCTGCACAAATTACTGATTTGTCCGATTCCAGCAGCCAGCCTGGATCTTTTGTCCTAGAGTGGCGGTGTTTGCGCTTGGGCAATCGGGGGAATCGAGGTGCGTCGGTCTGTGGTAGAGCAAAACGAAAAGGTCGGGACGTTACCCGCACTCAACCGCCTCAGTTGGGAAGGCGCCGGCTGGATCAGCCGCCTCTGGTGGGTGCCGATCCTGACGCTGGCCATGGCCCTGCGTTTTTACAACCTGACGTCGGCGGCGATTTGGGGCGACGAGGGCTCTAGCCTGCTGCTCAGCGAATACGCCCTGGGCGACCTGTGGTTCCACGCGGCACACGATGTGCACCCGCCACTGTATTTCTTCCTGCTGCGCGGTTGGATCGAACTGTTCGGCGACAGCATCTGGTCGATTCGCGGCATGAGTGCCATTCCCGGCGTGGTCGTCGTGGGCTTGGGCATCTGGCTGACGCGGCAACTGTCCACCCGCCGTGCGGCGGTGCTGGCGGGGATACTGCTGGCGCTGTTGCCGACGGCGGTGCGCTACAGCCAGGAAGTGCGCATGTATTCGCTGCTGGGTGTATGGCTGCTGGGCGCCACGCTGGCGCTGGTTTACTGGGTACGCCAGCCTGAGCGCACGCGGTATCTGGCGGTGTATGTCGTATTGATGACGGCCGGTTTCTACACCCATTACTTCACTGCGCTATGCGTGTTGGTGCATTGGGCTTACCTGGGCATGCTGAGTGTCACGATGCCGCGCGACCAACGCCTGATCACGCGCCCGGCGTGGTGGTTGGCCAACGCCACGATTGTGCTGTTGTATCTGCCTTGGCTGCCGAATCTGCTGGACTTGGTGCAGCATGTCGAACAGCTCAAGGTGGGCGGTGATATTGGCTGGGAAGAGCCGGTAAGCCTGTTCTCCCTGCCGTCGATGGTCTGGCAATTCGTACTGCAGGATGAAGGTGTCGGTTTCTGGTCGCCACTGTTCTGGCTGTTCCCGTTGCTGCTGGTGGCTGTCGTCGTTGCCACCGCTTGGCGCGACCGCGACCGCTATCGGCCGGCCGGCCTGTTGGCGCTGTTTTTCCTGTTGCCACTGCTGTTGGTCTACGGGGTGTCGTTTATTTCCCCAGTGTTTATCGAGCGTTACCTGACGGTGTACGCCCTGGGCTTGCCGATCCTGCTGGCGATGGCCATCGATCGCCTGCCATCACGGTTTTCATTGCTGGGGGCAGCACTGTTCGTGCTGTTTGTCGGCGTGGAACTGGTGGGCTTGAAGAACAACTTCACCGTGGACGAACACGACCAATTCAACGTGCCGGTGGAGTTCGTCAACCGCAACTATCAGGAAGACGACCGCATCGTCCTCAGCGACATGATGTGGTACCTCAGCTACGTGTATTACGACCAGACCGACGCCCAGTTGCAGCTCTACACCCCGCCCAAACCCGACGGCACGCCCACCCGGCCGAATGCCTATGGCTTCGGTACCCTGGTGGACCAGGACGGCGGACGCATCTACCTCGACCACCTGTCGGCACTGCCCGCCGAAACCCGTCGCGTGTGGCTGATCAGCAGCAACGAAGCGCCGGACGATTTCGCCCCGCTGCCTGAGGGCTGGCGCGAACTCAGTCGCCAGGATGGCGGCGGCGCCAGGGCGCGCTTGTTCGTGTTGTGTAATGTCCCGTCGGCGCAACCCGAGGGCTGCCGCTAGACTGGGTGAATGCTTTTTTCTACCAGGAGCCCATCATGGAATCGCCCGTGCATAGCTTGCCGTCACTGTTCAAACAGCTGGGTCTGCCGGATGACCCGGTGAGTATCGAAAAGTTTGTGGCGGTGCATTCGCCGCTCAAGCCGGAGCTGAAACTGGCGGATGCGTTTTTCTGGACGGACAGCCAGAAGGCGTTTTTGCGCGAGGAGATTCTGGAGGATGCGGATTGGGCGGAAGTGGTGGATGAGTTGAATCTCATGTTGCGGGGTGGGCGAGGGGGGTAAAAAAACCTAGGGTTTTACCGCGTTAGTGAGCTTTTTCTGACGCACGCGCCTGTCTCCCCACGCTAAGACCCGGACGGGCCAAGCCCCGATCTAAATGTGGGAGTTGGCTTGCCTGCGATAGCGGAGTGTCAGTCGACATATACCTCGAGTGGCCCACCGCAATCGCAGGCAAGCCAGCTCCCACAGAGTTTTGCGGTGTTAGTAAATTCTGTACCGACGCACCGACCACCACCCATCCGCTAAATTGTTTCAAAACTTGACGCATCTGGATCCATCCACCATATTGATAGTTAGCAAACTAACTGTATGCGAACTATCCAGTGCCTCAATCCCTCGAACAACTCCAGATGAACCTCAGCAGCAGCATGGTGGTGGGCGCCCGTAACTGGCGCAAAATCTGCCAGACCACGCTGGTGAGCTACGGCATCTCCGAAGCCTGCGCCGTGCCGTTGTTGATGATCGGCCGCTTGGGCGACGGCGTGCACCAGGTCAAAGTGGCCCAGGCATCGGGGATGGAAAGCCCGTCGCTGGTGCGCTTGCTCGACCGGCTGTGTACCGACGGCTATGTGTGCCGCACCGAAGACGTTCACGACCGCCGCGCCAAGGCCCTGAGCCTCACCGAGCGTGGCCGCGAGCTGGTGCAAGCGGTGGAGGTGCAATTGGTGCGGCTGCGCAAGGAAGTGCTGGCAGACATGACCCCAGGTGATATGGAGGCCGCGCTGCGAGTGCTGCGCGCTTTCGAGGCAGCGTCGCTTTGAACGGATTTTTTACCGGTTTCCCGCCTGCCCGTGATTGGTTCTACGGGGTACGCACCTTCGCGGCGTCGATGATTGCCTTGTACATCGCCATGCTCATGCAAATGCCGCGTCCGTATTGGGCGATGGCGACGGTGTATATCGTCTCCAGCCCGTTTGTCGGCCCTACCAGTTCCAAAGCGCTGTACCGCGCCATCGGCACCTTCATGGGGGCGGCGGCGGCCGTTCTTTTTGTGCCGATGTTCGTGCAGTCGCCCTACATGCTGGTGGTGGTGATTGCCTTGTGGACGGGCACCCTGCTGTTCCTCTCCATGCACCTGCGCACGGCCAACAACTACGCCCTGATGCTCGCCGGCTACACTTTGCCGTTGATCGCCCTGCCGGTGGTGGATAACCCCCTGGCGGTGTGGGATGTGGCAGAGGCGCGTACCGAAGAAATCTTCCTCGGTATCGCAGTGGCAGCAGTGGTGGGCGCAATGTTCTGGCCGCGCCGGCTGATGCCGGTGTTTGATGGTTCGGTGGCCAAGTGGTTTGCCGACGCTCAGGTCTACAGCCAGCGGTTCCTCACACGCAATGTAGAGCCCGACGAAATCAGCACGCTGCGCGGCGGTATGGTCGCCACCTTCAACACCCTCGAATTGATGATCGGCCAGTTGCCCCACGAAGGCGCGCGGCCGCAGACGGTGCGCAACACCAAGGAATTGCGCGGGCGCATGATCCACCTGCTGCCGGTGATCGATGCCCTGGATGATGCGGTGTACGCGATTGAACACCGCGCCCCGGAATTCGCAGATCAGCTCACACCGTTGCTGGAGGCCGCCAACGCCTGGCTGGAAAGCACCACCGAAACAGCCCCGCTTGAACGCTGGCGCGTGCTGCGCGACCAGGTCGACGCCGCTCAACCCCAGGGCGAAGCGCTAGATGACCGGCACACGCTGCTGTTCTCCAATGCGCTCTATCGTCTCGCAGAGTGGATCGACCTGTGGCAAGACTGCCGCAGCCTGCAAGCTGCCATCCAGTGCGAGAGCCAGGACACCTGGCGCGCCGTGTACCGTCACTGGCGCCTGGGCCGGCTCACGCCGTTCCTCGACCGTGGGTTGATGTTCTACTCGGCGTTCTCCACCGTCACCGCGATCATCGTCGCCTCGGTGCTGTGGATCCTGCTCGGCTGGACCGACGGCGGCAGCGCGGTGATCCTGGCCGCTGTCGCCTGCAGCTTTTTCGCCTCGATGGATGACCCGGCGCCACAGATCTATCGGTTCTTTTTCTGGACCGCCATGTCAGTGCTGTTTGCCAGCCTCTATCTGTTCCTGGTGCTGCCCAACCTGCACGACTTCCCGATGCTGGTGCTGGCGTTTGCCGTGCCGTTTATCTGCATCGGCACGCTCACCGTGCAGCCGCGTTTCTACCTGGGCATGCTGCTGACGTTGGTGAACACCTCGTCGTTCATCAGCATCCAGGGCGCCTATGACGCCGATTTCCTCAACTTCGCCAACGTCAACCTGGCGGGGCCGGTGGGCTTGCTGTTTGCCTTTGTGTGGACGCTGATCGCGCGGCCCTTCGGCGCTGAATTGGCGGCCAAGCGCCTGACCCGTTTCAGCTGGCGCGACATCGTCAGCCTCACCGAGCCCGCGACCCTGGCCGAACACCGGCACATGGCCGCGCAGATGCTAGACCGCCTGATGCAACACCTGCCGCGCCTGGCCCTGATCAACCAGGACACCGGCACCGCCCTGCGCGATTTGCGCGTGGCGCTGAACCTGCTCGACCTGCTGGCCTATTCGCCGCGCATCCTCGGGGTGCCACGGGTGTTGCTCAACCAGGTGGTGGAAGGCGTGGGCGGCTATTTCAAGGCGTGCCTCAAGGCCGGTGAACGCTTGCCCGCGCCCAGCGGTCTGCTGATGACCCTGGACCGCACGCGCCGAGCCCTCAACGGCCAAGGCCTGCAAGACGAAGACGACACCCGCCTGCATCTTTTGCATGCGCTGGCGGGCTTGCGCCTGTCACTGCTGCCGGGCGTGGAATTTATTGGCGGCACCGAGATGGAAGCGCCGCTGCCTGATGGAGCGCCTTTATGATCGGTGATCTGGATATCAGCGGGGTGTTCCTGCCTACGCTGCTGGTGCTGATGGGCATTACGTATGTGTTGTTCCTGGTGGTGCACGGGTTGTTGACCCGGCTCCACTTCTATCGCCTGGTCTGGCACCGGGCATTGTTCAATGTGGGGCTCTACGCGCTGTTGCTAGGCGCGGTGGACTCACTCAGTCGATACCTGATGACATGAAAAAACCTTTTTTGACCATCGGCCGTGTAGTCCTCACGCTGTTGATCGTGACGTTTGCGGTCGTCGTGGTGTGGCGCATGGTCATGTACTACATGTTTGCCCCCTGGACCCGTGACGGCCACATCCGTGCCGACATCGTGCAGATTGCTCCGGACGTGTCCGGTTTGATCCAGCGTGTGGACGTGCACGACAACCAGCTGGTGACCAAGGGCCAAGTGCTCTTCGCCGTCGACCAGGACCGCTTCAAGCTGGCCCTGCGCCAAGCCCAGGCCGCCGTGGCCGACCGCCAGGAAACCCTGGCGCAGGCTCAGCGCGAGTACAAGCGTAACCGTGGTCTCGGCAACCTGGTGCCCAGCGAGCAACTGGAAGAAAGCCAGTCCCGCGTCGCCCGTGCCCAGTCGGCCCTGGCCGAAGCCCAGGTGACGGTGGATTCCGCCCAGCTCAACCTCGACCGCTCGGTGATCCGCAGCCCCGTGGACGGTTACGTCAACGACCGTGCGCCGCGCACCCAGGAATTCGTCACCGCCGGGCGTCCGGTGTTGTCGGTGGTCGACAGCAATTCTTTCCATATCGATGGTTATTTCGAAGAGACCAAGCTCGACGGCATCCACGTCGGCATGGCGGTGGACATCCGTGTGATCGGTGACAACGCCCGCCTGCGCGGCCATGTGCAAAGCATCGTTGCCGGTATCGAAGACCGCGACCGCAGCAGTGGCTCCAACCTGCTGCCCAACGTCAACCCGGCGTTCAGCTGGGTGCGCCTGGCCCAGCGGATTCCGGTGCGCATCGCCTTTGATGATGTGCCGGCGGACTTCCGCATGATCGCCGGGCGTACGGCCACCGTCTCGATCATCGGCGATAAGGTTAAAGACGGAGACCAGCCATGAAGCAGCTGTTGGCCACCGCCGCGCTGGGCGTGTTGCTGTCGGCCTGCCAGGCGGTGGGCCCGGATTACTCGCTGCCGGATAAAGCCGCGGTCAATCGTGGCGACCTGCAAGGGCAAATCGCCGGTGAGGGCAACAACGTGGTGTCGACGCCGGTACCGGCCGACTGGTGGAAGTTGTACAAAGACCCCCGCCTGGATGAGCTGGTGCGCCAGGCCATGGCGTCGAACACTGACTTGCGCGTGGCGGCTGCGAACTTGCAGCGTGCGCGCTATCAGACCCAACAAGCTGAATCCGCAGGCGGCTGGAGCCTCGGCGCCAAGGCGGAGGCCCAGCGCCTGCAAGAGTCCGGCGAAGCGTTTTTGCTGGCCGACAAAGTCCCGGTGGGTAACATCGGCAGCGTGGGGATTACCACCTCGTATCAGTTCGATCTGTTCGGCACCTTGCAACGTGGCATCGAAAGCGCCCAGGCCACTGCCGACGCAGCCCAGGCCGCTGCCGATATCGCGCGCATCACCCTGGTGGCCGATGTCGTGCGCTCCTACACCCAAGTGTGTGCAGCGAACGAAGAATTGGCGATCGCCAACGAGTCCCTAGACCTGCAAGCCCAAAGCACCCAGTTGACCCAGCGCTTGCGCGACGCCGGGCGCGGTGATGAAACCCAGGTGACGCGCTCGCAAACCCAATACAAATCCTTGCGTGCCGATATGCCGCGCTACGAAGCGGCGCGCCAGGCCGGTTTGTTCCGCCTGTCGATGTTGCTGGCCAAGCCGGTGGACCAACTGCCCGGGGGCGCCGGCACCTGCGCCGAATTGCCCCATATCGCCCAGCTGTTGCCGGTAGGCGACGGCGCCACGCTGCTCAAGCGCCGTCCCGATGTGCGCCAGGCCGAACGTCAACTGGCCGCTGCTACCGCGCGTATCGGCGTGGCCACTGGCGCGCTTTACCCGGATATCAGCATCGGCGCTACGGTGGGCACTGTTGGCCTGCTCGAAAACCTTGGTCAGCCTGCGACCAACCGTTGGGGCTTTGGCCCGATGATCAGTTGGACTGTCCCGACCAACGGCGCCCGCGCGCGCGTCCACGAGGCCGAGGCCGCCACCCAGGGCGCCCTGGCGCATTTTGACGGGGTGGTGCTCAACGCCATCCGTGAAACCCAGACCGGCCTTGCGCAGTACACCGCGCAACTGCAACGCCGCGACGCGTTGGCCGAAGCCGGCGAGTCGGCCAAGGAAGCGGCAGCGCAGACCCATCGCTTCTTCCAGGCCGGCCGCGCATCGTTCCTTGCCGACCTGCAAGCCACCCGCACCTATACCGATGTGCGAGCGCAACTGGCAGCGGCCAACACCCAAGTTGCCATGAGCCAGATCGATCTGTTCCTGGCCTTGGGCGGCGGCTGGGAAAGCGGACGAACGCAACCCGCGCCGGCCAGCAAACCCTGAGCAAATAGCTATGCTTTGACTGGCGGGCTCCCGTGATGGCCCGCCGGTCAACGTTCGCGTTTGCTCATGGGGATTCCAATAATGAAAAACCCTTATGCTCCCGCTTTCTGGTGCGTGTGTTTTGCACTGGTGTTGTTGTCGGCTACCTATTTCTACGGCGTCATGCTGGCTCACCAACTCGACAAGGCGATGGTGTTTCTCGACAGCGCCTGCCTGGTGATCGGCACCCTGTCCATCGGCGTCGTGGCGTGGGCCTCCTACCAGAATCAACGGGTGAAGAAAAAACTCCTCGAACAAGGCAAGACCCGCGTGGCGATCTGGGACACCAAGGTCGCGTTGCGCCGGGTCGAGACCGTGTTCGACCGCTACTTCTGGGGCAGCTACTGGCAACCGGGGCGCACCTTCCAGGAAGTCATGGGCGACCTGACCGGCACGCCCCTGGAAAAAAGCCTCGAAGTCCTGAAGAAACAGTGCGTGGCCCTCGATCAACAGGTCGCGGACGGTAGGCACTGGCTGAATAACGCGCGGGAATTGTCCGACGTGGCCACGCAAATGGCGCGCGAGCGCTACCAACTGGACTTCTGCGACCCCAAGGCCGACACCCCTGGCAATGCCGTGATACACCGCGAGTTTGAGGTGCTGGTGTACACCTGGACGGCGCGCCTGAAGAGTTTCGACCACCAGTTGGATGAAATTGAACTGGAGTATTCGTGAACTAGTACCGAACTGATCCCTCTGAAAAGCTGGGCCGTTCGCGGCCGCCAGTGCTAATCTTCCCCCGTTTTCGGCGGGCTTGAGCCAATCCCCCACGGGGTTCAAGGAAGACAGCCCACTTCTCACAGGATTTGATCAGGTCACTTCATGAATAAGCCAGCCGTTGTTCTTTTGGGTTTCGTTGTCGCCGTCGGCGTCGTCAGTGCAGGCGGTGCCTGGTACACCGGTAAGCAACTGGAGCCCGTGCTGCAAACGGCGGTGCAGGACGCCAACAAGGAGCTGCAACGTTCCATGGCCGGTGTCGACGGTACCGTTAACCTGGAGCTGGTGTCCCTGGACCGTGGCCTGTTCAGCAGCACCGCGCACTACCGCCTCAAGGGGCAAGGCTCGTTCTTCGGCGAGCAGAACCCGAACCCCGAGCTGCTGTTTGTCGATCATATCGAACACGGTCCGCTGCCCTTCTCGCGTCTGGTGTCGCTGAAGTGGCTCCCGGTCATGGCCACCAGTCATTTCGAACTGGAGAAGAACGCCACCACCGAAAAATGGTTCGCCGCTGCCAAAGACGTGTCGCCGCTCAAAGGCGTGGCCAATATCGGCTACAGCCGTTCGGTCACCGGCAACCTCGAATTGCTGCCGTTGGAGTTCAAGGACGAGACCTCCTCGGTGAACTTCTCGGGTCTGAACCTGGACTTTGACAGCACCGCCGAGGGCAAGAAGGTCAAGGTGGATGGCTACATGAACAGCCTCAAGCTGGACGTAGTCGATGCCAATGGCGCGCCGTTCAACGCCGAGTTCGCTGGCCTGACCGTGGCCAGCAACCTGGAAAAATCCACCTTCGGCTTCTACACCGGGCAGAACACCGTTGAGCTGACCGATACCAAGCTCACGTTCGGCCCGCAGAAAGCGGTGATGACCCTCAAGGGCTTTGAGCAGAAAGACACCAGCGAAGTCAAAGACAACAACATGTCCGGCCGCGTCGACTACAAGATCGACGAGATCGGCTATCAGGGCAAACCGGTCGGCTCTGCCGCCATGGCCGTGAGCTTGAAAAACATCGACGTGCCGTCGGGCCTGGTGCTGACCAAGCTGTATCAGGACAAGATGCAGCCGGTGCAAGCCGCTGCCGCCGCCGGTCAACCGGTGCCTGAGCTGCAACTGACCGAAGCCGAGCAAGCCCTGGCCGAAGCCAATGTCAACCAGTTGCTCGCCGCCAAGCCGCACCTGGCATTGGAAAACCTGTCCCTGAAAACCACCCACGGTGAAAGCAAGTTCAACCTGGTGGTAGACCTGGCCAAGCCTACGTCCATGGAACTGCCGCCGGTTGAACTGGGCAAGCAGATGGTTGCGCTGCTGGACGCCAACCTGACCCTGTCCAAGCCGATGATTGCCGACGTTGCCGCTCTGCAAGCGCAGGTCGGTGGCGTGACCGACCCTAAAGCCATCGAGCAGCAATCCCAGATGGCCAGCGAAATGGTCAGCAGTATGGCGGTAGGCACACAGCTGGCAACCCTGGTCGGCAGCGACGTGGTGTCCAAGCTGCATTACGCCAACAATGAAGTGACCTTCAACGGCCAGAAAATGACCGTCGAGCAATTCATCGGTTTCGTGATGTCCAAAGCCGGTGCGGTTGGCGGCGCGCAGTAAAGATTTCGCCATCGCCCAGAAATAATTAATGGGGGAGCGGGGTTGTCCGCGATAAGGGTCAAAAGGTCGGCGCTCATGTCGATTAGCCACCCTTCATTGCAGGCAACCCAGCTCCCCCATTGGCTTTTCAGATTCGTAGGGCAATTCTGAACAATTGTTATGAATTGTCCTTTTTCATACAGGTGTCGGGGATAGTTCATACAGGAAAGCTAGGTCGGGTCACGAGACGCCGACACCCTGATGCAAACCGCTCAGGACCACCTATCGTTACAGCTTTCCGTGTGTAAGGAAGCTCACGATATGCTGCGAACACTCCCACTCAGTGCCTCAGGCCGGTTACGGCTGCTCATCGGGGTAACCTTGTGCAGCCAGTTGCTGATGCCCACCTTCGCCATGGCCGACCCGGCCTATGACGCCCTGATCATCCAGGCGCGCAATGGCAACTTCACACCCGCCCTGACTCAGTTGCGTCAATTGCCTGCCGAGCGCCAGACGCCAGGCCAGATCAGCGATCACCTGGTGATCGCCGGTTGGGCCGGCCAGGATGCCGAAGTGCTCAAGGTATACGAGGCACAGGGGCAGAATCGCAACTTGACCGCCCAGGCGCTGGCTACGGTCGCGCGGACTTATCGCAATCAGAAGCAGTGGGCACAGGCCGAGGCGGTTTACCGCAAGGCACTGCTGCGTGAGCCGAACAATGTCGACCTGCAACTGGGCCTGGCCCTTACCCAGGCTGACGGCGGCAAAGCCAGCGAAGCGGTGCAACGCGCTCGCGCGCTGGTGGCCGCCAAGCCGGATGATCCGAATCGTCGTATGGCACTGGGTTATGCGCTGACGCGCGCGGGCTTGCAGTACGACGCGCTGTTTGAATTCGACCAGGCGTTTACCCGCGCCGGTGACAAGCCGGAAGTGGCTCGCGAATACGTTGCCGCCTTGCAAAAAGCACGTCTGCCCGAGCCTGCGTTGCGCCTGTCGGCTCAGCGCCCTGGTCTTGTCGATCCGGTGACCCAGCGTCGCCTCGAAGGTGACCTGGCCGCTGAGCGCGTGCGCATGGCCGAGTTCGCCACGCGTACCGAGAAAGAGCGTTATGTGATTGCTGATCGCGCCTTGCAGGGGTACGACCAGCTCCTTGCCCGTTGGACCCCGGACCCTACGGCCAAAGACGATGTGGTGCGTTGGCGCATCGACCGCCTGGGTGCGCTCAAGGCGCGGGCGCGCACTGCCGAGGTGATCCGCGAGTACCAAACCCTCCAGGCCGAGGGTGTGCAGCTGCCCACCTATGCGGTGCGTTGGGTAGCCGCGTCCTACCTCGACCAGCGCCTGCCGGAAAAGGCTGCGCCGTTGTATCGCCAAGCGCTGAGCGCTCCCGATGCGGACGTGGGCGACCGCGTTGAAGACAGCACCGCCTTGTTCTACGCCTTGCTCGAAAACGACCAAGTGGATGAAGCGCGGGCGGTCGCCAAGAACTTGGCCGACAGCCAGAAACCCCGGGTTGAACTCAAGGGATTGCCCATCGGCAACCCTAACGATGAGTGGATGGACGCCCAACAACTGGCCGCTCAGGCCGGCACCTATGGTTCCGACCTGCCGTCCAGCGAAAAGGCCCTGGAAGAACTGGTCGGCAAGGCGCCTGGCAGCATCGGCCTGCGCCTGGCGCAAGCCGAGATGTACCGCGCCCGCGACTGGCCACGGCGCGCCGAGCAATCGCTCAAGGAAACTGAAGCGCAAAGCCCGCGTGACATCGGCCTGGAGATGTCCCAAGGCTTCACGGCCCTGGACCTGCAGGAGTGGCGTCAACTCGACATCCTCACCGACGACGTGGTCGCCCGTAACCCCGACAACCGGCAGGTGCAGCGCCTCAAACGCCTGCGCGATGTACATGATATGGCCGAGCTGCGCGTCGAGGCCTACACCGGCAAAAGCTTCGGCGGCGGCAACAACGGCGACGCCGGTGCCGTCTCGGGTAGCCGTGACTGGGGCATTGAAAGCCGTATCTACACGCCGCCTATCGACGAAGACTGGCGCCTGTTCGCCGGTGCCGGTTATGCCACCGCCGACTTTGAGGAAGGCACCGGCCATCACCGCTGGCAAGTGGTCGGCGTAGAGCGTCGGACCCGCGACATGACGATTGAAGCCGAGGTTTCCAACCACTCCTACGGCGATGGCTCCAAACAAGGCGCTGCTGTGTCGATTGCCCGCGACATCAACGACAACTGGCAATACGGCGGTAGCCTCGGCTACCTCCTGTCCACCACGCCATTGCGGGCATTGAATGACGGAATTACGGCCAACGGTGGCAGCGGTTTCATCCGCTGGCGCGCCAATGAAAGCCGCGAGTGGAAGCTGACCCTCAGCCCCTCCCATTTCAGTGACGGCAACGATCGTTTCGAGGCCTTGCTCAGCGGCCGAGAAGGCCTTTACAGCTCGCCGAAAGTGCAAGTGGACCTGGGCCTGGAAGTCGGCGCCAGCCGCAACAGCAAGGAAGACACGGTCTACTTCAACCCGAAGTCAGACTTCACCGTGTTGCCTGTCCTCAACATCAACCATGTGCTCTATCACCGCTACGAGACCCAGTGGAGTCAGCAGTTCCAGGTCGGTGCGGGTACGTATAGCCAGCAGGATTATTCCACGGGTGGCATCGGTCTGGTGGGCTACGGCCAACGCTATCGCTGGAACGATGTCCTGGAAGCCGGCGCCAACCTGAGCCTGATCAGCCGACCTTACGACGGCGATCGCGAACGCGATCTGCGTCTGCTCGTCGACCTCACTTACCGTTTCTAGAAGAGCCTGACCATGACCGTCCTCAGCCGTTGCTTGTTGATTCTGGGCGTAATGCTGGCCAGTGCCTGTGCCCAGCAACCCGCGCCTTTCACTCCACCCGCCGAGCGGCCGACACCGGCCAACGAAGCGCCGTGGCCGAAAAACCATTTCCTGGGCATTGCCTACCACGACGTCGAGGATCGCGACCCCGATCAGGCGGTGGTGGCGGTGCGCACCGAGCGTTTGATCGAACAGTTGGCCTGGCTGCGCGAGAACGGCTACAAGGCGGTCAGCGTCGATCAGATCCTGGCGGCTCGCAACGGTGGGCCTGAGTTGCCACCCAAAGCGATCATGCTCAGTTTCGACGATGGCTATTCCAGCTTCTATACCCGCGTAATGCCGATCCTGCGCGCCTACCGTTGGCCAGCGTTGCTGGCGCCGGTAGGCTATTGGATCGACACGCCGATGAACCAGCCAGTGGACTTCGCAGGCCAGCCACGGCCGCGTGGCGAGTTCCTCACCTGGCAGCAGATCCGCGAAGTGTCTCAATCGGGCCTGGTGGAAATCGCTGCGCACACCGACAACAACCACAAAGGCATCCTGGCCAACCCTCAGGGCAACCTGGAGCCGGCGGCGACCTCGCTGCGTTTTGATCCGGCCACTGGGCGTTATGAAAGCCAGGCGCAGTTCGATGCGCGGATGCGTGCTGACGTTGCCGCGATCTCCAACAAGATCCAAAAGGTCACCGGCAAGAAACCGCGGGTGTGGGTATGGCCTTACGGTGCCGCCAAAGGCACCTCGCTGGCGATCATTGGCGAGCAGGGCTACCAGATGGCCCTGACCCTGGAAGATGGCCTCGACAGCTCCAGTGACCTGATGAACAGCCCACGCTTCCTGGTGGCCTCCGACCCGGACGGCGAGCATTTCGCCAACAGCATGGTCGCGGTACAAACCAAGGCGCCGATGCGCGTGTTGCATGTGGACCTGGATAACGTCTACGACCCGGACCCGGCTCAACAGGCACGCAACCTCGACCAGTTGGTACAGCGCGTGGTGGACATGGGCGCCGGCACCGTGTTCCTGCAAGCCTTCGCCGATCCCAAGGGTGATGGCCTGGTGCATTCGGTGTACTTCCCCAACCGCCACTTGCCGGTACGCGCCGACCTGTTTAACCGCGTCTCCTGGCAGTTGCACACCCGTGCCCATGCTGCGGTGTACGCCTGGATGCCGGTACTCAGTTTTGCCCTCGACCCCAAGCTGCCACGCGTAACGCGCTGGGACCCTGAAACTGGCAAGGTCGGCCTCGATCCAGACCAGTACAAACGCCTGTCGCCGTTTGACCCGCAGGTGCGCAAGATCATCGGTGAGATCTACGAGGACCTGGCGCGCAACAACGCGATCGACGGTGTGCTGTACCACGATGATGCGGTGTTCAACGATTTCGAAGATGCCAGCCCCGCCGCGCTCAAGGCCTATGCCGCTGCTGGCCTGCCGAACACCGTTGAGGCGCTGCGTGCCGATCCGGCCGTGATGCAACGCTGGACTCGTTTCAAGAGCCGCTACCTGATCGACTTCACCAAGGAGCTGACCGCCAAGGTCCGCGCCATCGGTGGGCCGCAGATACAGACCGCGCGCAATATCTTCGCCGAGCCGATGCTCAACCCCGGCAGCGAAGCCTGGTTTGCGCAGAACCTTGATGATTTCCTACAGACCTACGACTGGACCGCGCCCATGGCCATGCCGCTGATGGAAGGCCAGGAGTACAGCAACTCCAACGCCTGGCTGGAGAAGCTGGTCGCCACGGTCAAGGCGCGCCCCGGCGCCATGGAACGCACGGTGTTCGAACTGCAAGCCAAAGACTGGCGCACCAAGGCCGCCCCGGACATCGACGCCAAACAGATGGCTGAATGGATGGGTGTACTCAAGCGCCAGGGTGTCACGAGTTTTGGCTACTACCCGGACAACTTCCTGGAAAACTCCCCGGACCTGAAGACGGTGCGTCCGGCCATTTCCAACCAATGGAACCCTTGACCATGTTCGACAGACTCTTGGCTTTATTCGTGCTGGCATTGGTATTGGGTGTGCCCCTGGGCCTGATCTTCCTGGTCACCGGGCAGTTCCTGATGGACTTCGTGTTTTTCTACCCGCTGTTCATGTCGGCGTTGTGGATCGCAGGCGGCCTGTATTTCTGGCTGCACTGGGAGCGCCATTGGCCGTGGGAAGAGGACACACCGGCACCTACCTTGGCCGGTAACCCGCTGATCTCGATCATCATCCCTTGCTACAACGAAGGGGATAACGCCGCCGATACCATCCATGCGGCACTGGGTCAGTTGTACCCGAACATCGAAGTGATCGCGGTGAATGACGGCTCCAAGGACAACACCGCCGCGGTACTCGACGCCCTGGCGCTGGAGAACCCGCGCCTGCGTGTGTTGCACTTGGCGCAGAACCAGGGCAAGGCAGTGGCCTTGCGCATGGGCGCCGTGGCGGCGCGTAGCGAGTACCTGGTGTGCATCGACGGCGACGCGTTGCTGGATAAAAACGCGGCAGCCTATATGGTAGCGCCGATGCTGGATAACCCCCGCCTTGGCGCAGTGACCGGCAACCCGCGCATCCGTACGCGCTCGACCTTGATCGGCCGCGTGCAAGTCGGCGAATTCTCTTCGATCATCGGTTTGATCAAGCGCACGCAACGAGTGTTCGGGCGGATCTTCACGGTATCGGGTGTGGTGGTCGCGTTCCGTAAAAAGGCGCTGGACCGCATCGACTACTGGAGCACCGACATGATCACCGAGGACATCGATGTCAGTTGGAAGCTGCAGCTTGATCACTGGAGCATCTTCTACGAGCCCCGCGCCCTGTGCTGGATCCTGATGCCCGAAACCGTCGGCGGCCTGTGGAAACAACGCCTGCGCTGGGCCCAGGGTGGCGCTGAGGTGCTGTTCAAGAATATCCGTGGCATCTGGCAATGGCGTCATCGCTACCTGTGGCCGCTGTTGTTCGAATACTGCCTGTCCACCGGTTGGGCGTTCACCTTCCTGTTGTCGGTGATCTTCTGGGGCGTGGGTAAATTCATCCCGCTGCCGCAAGCGATTGCGGTCGACTCCCTGATGCCACCGGCGTTTACCGGGCTGGTTTTGGCGATGGTGTGCCTGCTGCAGTTCGCCGTCAGCATCATCATCGACCGCCGCTACGAGAAGGACCTGTGGAAAACCCTGTTCTGGACCGTGTGGTACCCGATGGTGTTCTGGCTGGTCAGTTTGTTCACCACCCTGGTCAGTTTTCCCAAGGTGCTGTTCAACCAGCATCAGAAGCGTGCGCGCTGGGTCAGCCCGGATCGCGGCATCAAACCCACTGAAGAGGAGGCGTGATCATGAAATTGGTCAGAACTCGCCAACGTACGGTGATGTGGATCATCGATGTGTTGTTGACCTTGATGGCCTGGGCAGGCCTGATTTGGTTGCTGGCACGTGGGATCAGCTCGATGCTGGAGACCCATGATGGCCCGCGTATCGATGCGCCGATTTTTGCCGCGCTCAACACCCTGCAGATCTACCTGTGGATTGCGCTGTTCAACGCTGTGATCCTGATCAGCTGGGCGCGCTACCAGCAGCGCCGAGGCCGCAAGTTCGCCCAGCGTCGCGCCGAGGCCAAGGCGCTGACCGACAAGAACCTGAGCGAGAGCTTCAGCCTGGCTGAAGGGGATCTGGAGCAGTTGCGTAAGCCTGGGGTGCTGGTGATCCATAACGACGAGGAGGGGGGTGTGGCGGAAGTGAAGTCCCATGTCTCCCGCGATGTCGAGAAGCCGGGGCTGACCCTGGTGCCTCCCAAGGATCAGAGCAAAGACGCCAGTTAAGGCGAACGCTGGAGGATCGTTCCCATGCAAGGTGGGAACGATTCGGTTTAATCCCGACAAATGGGATCCAATTCACAAAAATGCCGCGAACTTTTCTGCTTTTTCCGATACTAACCTAACTCGGCAAGAAGTTGATGGCCAATTAATGGCAATCTATAAGTTCTCCGATGAATCGCTATCAAGAGTGCTGCCGCCTGTCGGAATAAAAATTCCATGGCCCGTCAGCTTTTCTCTTTGATAATTTTTAGTTGTTATAAATCAATATGTTGCATGACTAATTAGTACTAATGTCCAACTAGCTCGGCTTTTTGAGTTGTCGGAAGTTAGGTGTTAGTTTGCCGCCCCTTGATTTTCGATGGATCGAATATGTCTTCGTTATTGCCACGGACTCGGTTACTGCTATGCACTTTCATGCTCGCTTATTTGGGCCTGAACAGTGCCATGGCCGCCCCCACGCCCGGGGATCAGGACCTGATCCGCGATCGGCAGAACCGCCTGCTTGAAGAGCAGCGCCGGCGTCTCGAAGAACTCAAGGACCTGCCCGGTAAAGAAGCCAGGCCCCAGGCCCCGGCGACGCCTGCCGACACACGTTGCTTCCCGATCAAAGACATCGAACTCAAGGGCGCTGACAGTCTGTCTGCCGAAGACCGCGCACGCCTGCTCAAACCCTACACGGGCCAATGCCTGGGCGTGTCGCAGCTCAACGAACTGCTCAGGGTCATTACCGACTACTACATCGAAAAAGGCCGCGTTACCAGCCGTGCCTATCTGCCGCAGCAAGACCTTTCCAGCGGTCACCTGCAAGTGTTGGTGGTGGAAGGCAAGCTCGAAGGCTTGAAAGGCGCACAAGGCAGTACCGTTACCGACCGTGAGCTGGCGATGGCCTTTCCCGGCAAGGTTGGCGAGGCGCTCAACCTGCGTGAAGTCGAGCAACTGGTCGACCAGCTCAACCGGTTGCCCTCCAAGCAGGCTCAGATGGAGCTGACCCCCGGTACGCAGATCGGCGGCAGTGAAGTGGTGGTCAAGAACACCCCGCAAAAACCCTGGCGCGCCAGTCTGTCGCGCAATAACGATGGGCAGAAAAGTACCGGCGAGCAGCAGTGGGGAGCCGGCCTAGAGTGGGACAGCCCGCTGGGCCTGGCCGATCAACTGGTACTGCGTGGCGGCCACGACGCCGTGAGTGACCACCAGAAAACTTCAAAAAACAGCATGCTCTACTACAACGTGCCGTGGGGCTGGTGGAACTTCAGCTACACCTACAGCGAGAGCGACTACCGCACCTATGGCAGGGTCGACGACTTCAAATTCAAACAGAACGGCGACAACCAGAACCACCAACTGCGCGCTGAACGGGTGATCCACCGTGACGACGTGAGCAAGACATCGGTGAACGTGGGCCTTGCACACCTGCGCACCAACAACTACATCCTCGACACCCGTACAAAGCCAAGCAGCAACCGCCTCAGCGAATTGCAACTGGGCATCAACCACGGGCGGCGTATCGGCAACGCGTTCGTCAACGTCGACCTGGGCATGCAGAACGGCATCGGCTTGTTCGACGCGCAATCTCAAGATGAGCGCGACCCGTTCGGTAATCGCCAACCCAATGCGCGCTACCGCAAATACACCGCCACCGTCAGCTATCTGCAACCGTTCGCCTTGTGGGGCGAGTCGTTCAGTTTTTCCAGCCTGGCCACCGGCCAACGCAGTGAAGACATTTTGTTTAGCCCGCAGCGCATGAGCCTGGGTGGTTCGGCCTCGGTGCGTGGTTTCAAGGATCAGCAGTTGATTGGCGATAGCGGCGGCTACTGGCGCAACGAAGTGCGCTGGGCCCGTGCGGTGACCGTCGACTGGTTGCGCCCGGCTTTTGCTGAATACGGCGCCAGCGTCGGCTACGACCAAGGGGTGATCAGCAATGATCGCTATAACGGCGGTGTACATGGCCGGGTGTCGAGTAACTCCCTGGAGCTGTTCGCCCGCGGCAAGAACCTGAGCACCAGCGTGACCTTTGCGCATTCTTTGGAACGCCCGGCAGTGATGAGCGAGCGCGAAGCGCCGATCTACTTCCGTATGGATTTCTTCCTGTAATTAAACGCCCCGCAGCAACGAGAATCTGAAAATGGATGTTCGCCAACTTGCCTTCCTGGCCCGCCAACCTTCCGCTGCATTGATGCCGCGCAACTCGTTCTTCGGCCTGCCCAAGCGCGGGCTGGTGCTGGTCCTTGCCAACGCGCTGTTCTGGCAGCCGCTGCTGGCCCAGGCTGAGGGGATCGTAGTCAGTGCGCCGGGGACCACCGTTGGCGCGGCGGGCAATGGCGTGCCGGTGGTGAACATCGCGACGCCTAACGGCAGTGGGTTGTCCCACAACCAGTTCAAGGACTACAACGTCGGCCCCAACGGGGTGATTCTCAACAATGCCACGGGTGCCGTGACCAATACCCAGTTGGGCGGCTATATCGTCGGCAACCCCAACCTCAAGGGCGGTGCAGCCAGCGTCATCCTTAACGAAGTCAACGGCGGCAACCCCAGCCAGTTGCGCGGCTTCACCGAAGTGGCGGGGCAATCGGCCAAGGTCATCGTGGCCAACCCCCACGGCATCACCTGCAGCGGTTGTGGTTTCATCAACACGCCAAATGTCACCCTGACCACCGGTAAGCCGGTGCTTGACGCGAACGGCCAGTTGCAGCGCTACCAGGTGGATGGCGGCGCCGTGACCATCGATGGCCAGGGCTTGAACGCGAGCAACGTCGATCGCTTCGAAATCATCACCCGCTCGGCCAAGATCAACGCGCAGATCAACGCACGCGAACTGACCGTGATCGCCGGTCGCAATGACGTGGACGCACGAACACTGAACGCGACTCCGCGCGCCGATGACGGCAGCACCAAGCCAGAGCTGGCGATTGATTCCTCGGCCTTGGGCGGCATGTATGCCGGTGCGATCAAGCTGGTGGGCACCGAAGCCGGTGTGGGGGTGAAGCTTGACGGCACGCTCGCGGCCAGCGGCGGCGATATCCAGATCGATGCCAATGGGCGCCTGAGCATGGCGCAAACGCAGGCCACCGGTAACGTCAAGGTCGCCGCGAAGAACGTCGACCTCACCGACAAGGTGTACGCCACCGGCACTGTGCAGGTGACCAGCGCCCAAGCCCTGATCAACCAGAAGAGTGTGGCTGCCGGCCAACGTATCGAGATCAACGCGGCCACGGTCACCAACCCAGGCATCATCGAAGCGGGTGTCGCGCCCGACAACAGTCGAAACACCACCGGCGACCTGGTGATCAATGCGCAAACCGTCAACACCACTGGCAACTTGCTGGCCAGTCGCGCCCTGGCGATCACTGCCGCGCAAGCGCTGACCAACCAGGGTGCAATCATCCAAGCCAAGAGCGTCAGCGTCAGCAGCGCCAAACTGACCAATCAGGGTGCCAACGCGCGCCTGTTCGGCGAACAAAACCTGGTGATCAACTCCCCGGCCATCGTCAACCTCGGCGGCCTGATCCGCTTCGGTGATGGCCAGGCAGCCACGCTCGACAGCGCGTCCCTGGACAACCGCCAGGGCCGTATCGAAATGGCCGGTGGCAGCTTGGTACTGAGCAGTGCGGACCTGAACAACAGTGGCGGCCAAGTCATCGCCAACGAGCTGACGGTCAACGCCGGCAAGCTGAACAACCAGAATGGCGTGCTGGTGGCCAAGACCGCCACAGTCAATGCCATCGATCTCGACAACAGCCTTAAGGGCCTGATCCAGGCCGACGGTGGCGCGCTCAACCTCACCGCCTCCAACAGCTTCAACAACAACCAGGGTTTTGCCCAGGCCAACACCGACCTCACCGTCAAGACCGGCAACCTCAGCAGCAACGCAGGCGGCGTACTGAGCGCCAACACTGGCAAGCTGACGCTGACCGCTGCGCAACAGCTCAACAACGCCCAGGGCCGCTTGCAAGCCGGGCAGGGCGATGTCGAGCTGCACGCCGCGAACCTGGACAACCAGAGCGGCGTGATCGTCGGTAAGCAACTGCTGCTTGACGTCAAAGCAGGGGACATCGACAACCGCGCCGGCCGCGTACTGGGCGACAAGCTGGACGTGCGCGCCTCCGGCCTGGATAACCGCAACGCCGGCCTGCTGGCCGGTGGCACCGAAGGCGTGAGCTTGCTGCTCAAAGGCCCGGGCCAGTTGCTCAACGCCCAAGGTCGCATTCAAAGCGAAGGCCTCTTGCACCTGCAAGGCGAGCGTCTCGACAACAGCGCCGGTACCCTGCTCGGTAAAACGGTCGAGGTGACCGCGCAAAACCTTAACAACAGCAGCAAAGGCGCGTTGGTCAGCGATGGCGGTGACATCACCTTCAATGTCAGCGACCTGCTGACCAACGTCGACGGCGTGATCGACGCCGGCGAGCGCAGTATTCTGGTCAAGGCCCTCACCACGCTCAACAACGACAGCGGCACCCTGCGCGGCAAGCGCCTGGACATCGCAGCCCAGCATTTGAACAACGACAACGGCCAACTGCTGGCCGGCAACCTGGGCCTGGGCTACAGCGGCCAAAGTGTGACCAACCGTAAAGGCCTGATCCTCAGCGGCGGGGCGCACACCGAACTGAACACCGCAAGCCTGGATAACCAGGGTGGCACCGTGCAAGGCGATACCTTGACTGTCACCGCCGGCACGGCCGACAACGGCAGCGGTGGCCTGATGGCGAGCTTGCTGGGCGACCTGCAACTGACAGTCGAAGCCCTGACCAACCGTGGCGGCAAATTGTTCGGCAAAGAACAAGTCACCGTCAGTGGTGCGACCCTCGACAACAGCGCCAGCGGTCAGATCAGCGGCAACCTGCTCAACCTGACCTCACGCGACACCCTCACCAACCAGGGGGGCCTGATCGAAGCCAACCAAGGCCTGACCCTCGTCGGCGGTAATCTCGACAACAGCGCCGGCGGCCAGGTGCGCGCATTGGGTGGTGCCAACAGCAGCCTCGACTTCAGCGGCCAGGTCAACAACCAGAACGGTACGTTGGAGTTCGCCAGCCAGGCTTTCAGCCTCGACGCCGCGAACCTCAATAACCAGGGCGGCATGTTGCAGCACGCCGGCAGTGGCCTGTTCCATATCAACACTGCCGGACTCACTGGCAGCCAAGGCAACATCCAGGGCATGGGCACCGCTGACTGGGCATTCGGTAAAGTCGAAAGCCTCGGTCGGGTACAACTCAACGAAGTCCTTACCTACAAAAGCGCCCAGGGCCTGACCCTCAAGGCTGGCGACCGCATGGCCAGCGGCAAGGGTTTGATCCTCGACGTCGCCAGCCTCGACAACGGCGGCGAGCTGCTCAGCGATGGTGATTTGAGCATCACCACTGCCGGCGACATCACCAACAGTGGTCGTGTGTCGGCGTTGAAAAATCTCAGCGTGACGGCGAATAACCTCAGCCAGAACGGCGGGCGCCTGGCGGGCAGCCATACTCAACTGAACCTGGGCGGTACGCTGGATAACCTTGGCTTCCTGACCGCACGTCAGCAACTGGATATTGCGGCGGCGCAGATCAATAACCGCGGAACCCTGGGCGCTCAGGGTGCGGTGAACCTGCTGGCGTCGAACGGCATCACCAATGCTGCCGATTCACTGTTGTTCAGTGGCGGCGAAATGATCTTGCGTGGCAACAGCTTCGGCAATACCTACGGTGACGTTTATAGCCAGGGCAACCTCAGCTTTGCCGCCATTAATGGCGGACCTGCTGCCGGCTTCAGCAACCTGTCCGGCACCGTAGAAAGTGCCGGCAATATCAGCATCAATGCGGCGTTTGTGGAAAACGCCAAGGCCGAATTCGAACTCGGGCAAACCCTGCAGGGTGGGCGTGTAGAGTGGCTATGTGGCCAGCATTGCGACGGGCATGATTCGTTCAAGCGCGGCCAAATCAACATCTACCAGACCTACCTCGAATCAGCGATCAAGGATTCGGCACCCGCTCGTCTTGTGGCGGGCAAGGATCTGCTGATCCAGGCAGACATGGTGCAAAACCGCTACAGCCTGCTGGCCGCTAATGGCAACCTGGGCATCGTCGCCAATGACCTGCTCAACCAGGGCGCGGGTACGCGCACGGGTCAAAACACCATCGTCATCGGTACGCCGCGCAGGATCGACCTTGGCTATTGGGACCAGACGGAGTACGTCGAAATTCCGGCGTTCAACGCCGCTGTCGCTGCGGGCAACTTTGACCTGGCGCGCTTCGAAGCACTCAAGGCGCGGTCTTCGGATGCGCGTTTCGCTGAGGTGAGCAACGTCACCACCTGGACCGACAATGCCGGCCCGGGCTATGGCGCCACCCTGCAAGCCGGCGGCACCGTCAACCTCAACGTCGCCCGTACCCTGCAAAACGGCACACTGCACGAAAACACCCTGGCGCAACTCACCGGCACCCTGGGCGATGACCAGACTGGCATCCCTGTCGGTGGCATCAACATCAACCTGAGCAAGCACGCCAACGACGCCAGCGCCCAGGCGCCCGGCAGCGTGCTGCCAGTGGCCGGTGTCGCGCCCGGCGGTGGATTCGTACCCGTGGACTACACGGGCACACCGTTCGCACCGGTCGACCCCACCACTGCGCCCAACTTCCAGCTGCCCAAGGGCGAATACGGTTTGTTCGTTAAAAACGCCGACCCCACCAGCCATTACTTGATCGAAACCAACCCCGAGTTCACCTCGTTAACGGGCTTCTTCAGCTCCGACTACATGCTCGGCAAGCTTGGCTTCAGCGCCGACAACGCCTGGCGTCGCCTCGGTGACGGCCAATACGAAACCCGCCTGATCCGCGACGCGGTGCTCGCCCAGACCGGCCAGCGCTTCCTCGCTGGCGGGCTGTACAGCGACGCCGACCAATTCCGCTACTTGATGGACAACGCCCTCGCGAGCAAAGACGCCCTGCGTCTGAGCCTCGGTGTGACGCTTACCAGCCAGCAGGTCGGCGCCCTGACCCACGACATTGTGTGGATGGAAAACCGCGTGGTCGACGGCCAGACAGTCCTCGTCCCAGTGCTGTACCTGGCCCAGGCCGAATCGCGCAATGTACGCGGCAACAGCCTGATCCAGGGGCGCGACCTCAACCTCGTCACCGGTGGCGACCTGGTCAACGTCGGCACCCTGCGCGCCAGCAACAACCTCTCTGCAGCCAGCACTGGCGGCAGCATCTACACCGGCGGCCTGGTCGAAGCCGGCAACAACCTGAGCCTGCTGGCCGACGACAGTATCCGCAACGCCATGGCCGGCGAAATTCGCGGCAAGCAAGTCAGCCTCGCCACGCTCAAAGGCGACATCACCAACGACACCACCGCCATCCAGGTGCGTGACGGCGCCGGCATGCGCACCCTCACGGACACCAGCGCCGGCACCATCGTCGCCCGCGAAAACCTGGCCATGGACGCCCACCGCGATCTCACCAACCGCGGCGCCCTGGTCGCCGGCAACGACGCCAACCTCGTCGCCGGCCGCGACCTCAGCCTCATTGCCGCCAGCGATACCAGCGTGAAACATGAGTTCAGCGACGGCGGGCACAAGTCCACCATCACCACCGACGTCAAAAACCTTGCCGCCACCGTCACGGCGGGGGGCAACCTGAACATGAAGGCGGGTCAGGATGTAAACATCATCGGCAGCACCGCCACTGCTGGCAAAGATATCAATGTCGACGCCAGGCGCGATTTCAACGTGGCGTCGGTCAGCGATGTGCATAACGTCGAGGGCAAGGAGAAGGACGGCAAGAAACGCATCAAGACTGCAGACGAGCAGACCACTCAAGTGGCGAGCGTACTGACGGCGGGTGGGAACTTTGTCAGCCGGGCGGAGCGTGACACCACGATCGTGGCGAGCAAAATCAGTGCGGGGAATGAGGCTTATTTGTATAGCGCAGATAAGTTGAGTCTGCTGGCGGCTGAGAACAGCACGCACACGCTGTACGACATGAAGAAAAACAGTGGTTGGGGCTCCAAGAAGACCCAACGTGACGAGGTCACCCGCATAACCAACGTCGGCACTGAAATCAAGACTGGCGGCAACCTGATACTCCAAAGTGCAGGCGACCAGACCTATCAGCTTGCCAAGCTGCAAAGTGGTAAGGACATCACCCTGGACAGCGGTGGCACCATCACGTTTGAAGCCGTCAAGGATTTGCATCAAGAGAGCCACGAGAAAACCAACAACAACGCGTTCTGGGTGTCCTCCAAAGGTAAGGGCAACACAGATGAAACCGTGCGCCAGAGCCAGCTGATTGCCCAAGGCAATGTGGCGATCAAAGCCGTCGATGGTTTGAAGATCGACATCAACCAGGTCAACCAGGACACCGTTAGCCAGTCGATTGATGCAATGGTCAAGGCCGACCCGCAATTAGCCTGGCTCAAGGATGCCGAAAAGCGCGGTGATGTGGACTGGAGGCAGGTCAAGGAAATCCATGACAGCTTTAAATACAGCAACTCAGGCCTGGGTCCGGCTTCGCAGATCATTATCGCGATTGTGATGGCGGCCGTGGTTGGCCCCCTGGCAGCAGGTGCCATGGGCACCGCGACGGGCGGCATGGTCGCCGCCGGAACAATTTCCGCAGAAACGGCGGCCGGCATATCCGCTGCGGCCGGCGCCGTTGCAGCAGGCGCCGCGACAAATGCAACGGTCAGCGTTATCAATAACCGTGGCAACTTGGGCGCTGTGTTCAAGGACGTGACCTCTTCGGATGCGATGAAGGGGTACGTGATTTCCGGTGCTACTGCGGGCCTGACGGCTAGTTACTTCGACGGTTGGACCGGCACAGAGACCAACTACTCAACCGGTAACATCACTTCCCCGCCGTTGAATACATGGACCGGAGTCGGCCAGTTCGCGGCCAGTCAGACCTTGCAAAACGGCACGTCAATGCTGGTTGGCAAGGCATTGGGGCAGGGCGGCAGTGGCAGCGAGGCGTTGAAAAGTGCGCTGTTCAATACGTTGGCGGCGGTGAGTTTCAATGCGGTAGGCGACTACACCAAAGGGCGTTTGACCGATGGTTACCCGCCGAAAATCATTGTGCACGCAATGGTCGGGGGCTTGCTTGCGGAGGCGACGGGGGGCGATTTTAAAACGGGAGCGCTGGCCGCCGGGGTCAATGAAGCGGTGGTTGGCCATTTGAACGCCTTGGTTAAAGGTGACAAAACCCTGCTGTCCATGAGCTCACAAGTGGTAGGCGTTCTCGCGGCAGCTACACAGAAAGATGCTGACGCCAAATCCCTGGAGAAGGGAGGTTGGGTGGCGAAAAATGCCACGCAGTACAACCATTCGCTCCACGAAATGCAGACCGTTGCACTCGATGAGCTACGTCGACGCGACCCAGAAAATAAGGCGAGATATGACGCAGCGGCATGTGCATTGACCCATTGCAGTGCATCTGTTCCTCCGGATGACAAGAATTACAAAGCCCTTGTTGAGTTGGAAAATCAGGGGCAGGGGTATACCGAGGAAATTGCATTACTCAAAAGTACAGGGCAGTTCAATTACACCTTCAAGGATCGAGTAGACGACGCCCTTAGCGCGAATGATGAGCTACTTACGAATCTCGGGCACGTCACAAGCGCGGTGGGTGGCGCGGGTGCCGGCACCGCTTCTTACATTGGTATGGTCGGATCCTCGCCGGCCTGTGTGACCATTGTTGGTTGCGCTGCTCCGTTCACCCTGGGTGCTTTCGGAACGGTCGCGTTTGCAGGTGCCGCCAATTCATACGATCAGATCGGTGCACCTTACATCTCTACGGAGGGGGACCGAGTTCTAGCTTCGCTCCACCCAGAGCAATATCCTGGAGAGGCGAGTCCCCTTGGCGATCTTAGCTACAGGGCTGCTGAATCGCTGGCGGAGTTGGCAGCGGCGCATTATGGGGGTAAGGCGTTATCAGGGGAGCTTTCATCAGTTATTAAAGGCAGTTCCTCTCCGTCAAAGGTTGTCGACACTACAAGAGGGCAGCCTTCGATTGGTGCAACGGCAGACAACGAAGCCGGGGGTTACTCTTACTATGATCAATTTAAGGCTGGCGACGGGGGATGGGCTTGGCCGAAGGATCTTGGTTTTGCGGGTGCGCGCGAGCAGGGCATACTGCCAATTGGCACAAAGTTGGATCGTTATGGTTCACCGAAGGGTTCTTTCCTGTCACCTCAAGGCGTGCCCTTTGAGCAGAGAGCCTTGGCTCCGGGCTCAAGATCTACGGATTATTATCAATACGAAGTTGTAAAGCCGCTTCCTGTTGTAAGAGGTGAGATTGCCCCGGCGTTTGGTGAGCCAGGGGGTGGCATTCAAATTTTGCCCGACTTTGCTGAAAGATATAATGTTGAAAGATTGATTCAAGAAGGTTATCTGAGGAGAACAAATTAATATGGCTTCTGGGTTGGATGATCTGCAACGTTCAGTCGGGTTGATAGGCGAGAAACTAGGAGCGCCGAAGTCGTTGCTGTTGGTCAGAGACCGCTCCCCTGAGGACGGAAGCCCCCACGTTGAGTTTAAAGATGATGGGTTTGATTATGTTTCTTCAGAAAGAGGATGTGAGGTCTTCAGGAAACATGCGGGCTCCTTGGATGAGCTGCTTTTTTTGATAATAAGTGGTGTGGCTTTTGAGATGGCCGTTGAGTATGAGCTTCATCATCGAGTTGCTGGAAGGGATTCCAGAAGAGTGATGTTTGAAAAGTATATTTCAGATCTTAATAAAATTAATCCAGAGTGGGCAAGAAAGGCGTCGGATGAACTTGATGCGGTACTGCTCTCCAACCCGTTTGTAGATAGTTGATGATAAGTGTCGTCTGCAAATCGAAGCGGAGAAAGAACGTGAAAATTAGTAAATGGCTGCTAACAGTATTATTGTCGGCCTTGGGGGGGTGCGCACCTTCCCATTCCAATTGGGAAAATGGAATGAATCTCTGGGTAGGTACTCATTTTGATTCCCATCTTTACAAGGACTGCACGCGAGGCTGTGGCGACTCATATTGGTCGCCTGTAAATAAGAACAAGACGTTTGATAAGGTTGTTGATGAAAGCGGAGGCAAACGGTATTACATAACTTGGATTAGAGATTGTCGATATTCGGTTTTTGTCGCTGCGGATCGGCTAATAAAGTCATGGAGATACGAAACGTCTAACGTAAAAGGATGTTATGTCTTTTAACTGCTGTCTTCAGCGCAGAGGAAGAATACAGATGTATTTAGTAATTACTTGCCGATCAGCGCCAAGCCTAAATAAATCCGTCCCCATTTTCGCTATATAGGTGGCTCGTCAGAAATTCTTGGAAGCAGTCTGGGTGCCTACGGTTCTGAAGTTATTAACGGCGTTATAACCACTGCTGGAGATAAGAAGTGATCAAGCCGAGATCAAGGGTGCAGGCATTTATATTGTTATTGATTTATGTGTTTTTGTTATTTCTGTTGATGGGGGTGATTGCAAAATTTTTGGGGGCGCTGATTAATTATTCAAAGAGTGATGTATGGCGCTTTGGTTGGGCTGATATTGTTGATCTCTTTCCGGGTGTTTTCGCTTACGCACTTCCTGTTGGCGCAGGCATTTTGGTGCAGTCATGGTTGAAAGATCGTAAGAGAAGTAAGTCTGACAGTGGGGAGGGGTAAACGACTGAATGGGGTAATCGTTGTTCTGGTGTTCCTGGCCGGCTGTGCGCTGGGTCTCCAGCAACGATGGAACGACCGTTGAGTCGCCTGTTTACAGTCTTTGCTCGCGCGTGCCCCGTACCTCCAGTTGCTACCTGTTTTAGAAAAAAGTCGGACCACGGGTGTGATGTGATGGCGACGCGGGTAGATCTTGATTTCTGTGCTCAACTACGCATCTTGCCGATACAACCCCGAACCTTTTCGTAGATCCCAATGTCTTTACCCCGCCCAACCACATCTGGTTGGGCTGCATGGACTGCAACGTTTTCAACAGCATTAAGGATTAATGTGAGCCTTTTCCCCCTATTCCCTGCCTCGTCACTGCCTTTCGCGGTGCGAAGGGTTGCACCTGCGCATCCGGCACGCGCGACAAGGGTATGCACTCGGATCCTTTGATCCTTCGCTTGGTACATCTACGGCCGCCGGGCCTATTGGCGGCTTTGATCTGTAGTTCATGGAGTTAGAAATGAAGCGCAAGCAGTTCCAGAAAAGCCTGTTGGCAGCCATGGTCGGCGCAATCAGCACCCAGGTGCTGGCGGTGGATGTCGACCTTGGAGCGGGCAAAACGATGTTCATCAGCGAAACCTACAACGAGTCGTTGGTGCTCACCGGGCAGACCACCCAGGTGGTCGATCAGAACAGCACGGCCGCTGCAGGGCTGGGGGTCGCCAATACCCACATCCAGGGCTCGTTGATCAACCGCGCGGACATTACGCTGAATGCCGATGGCCGTACCATCCGTGGCATTGCGCTGGACCCGATGTACTGGACCGGTCCTCAGAACCTGAGCCCTGGTTCTGTCACGGGTAACGTAGAGCAGGCCGGTATCATTTCGATGAACAATGGCGGCGACGAAGGCATGGAGATCGGCAAGACGGTCATTGGCGGCAGTGTGATCAACTCCGGCACCATCCGTTCGACGCCGCCTTCGACACCGGCACCATTTCCCTCCTTCATCGGTGGGGGCGAGGGTATTTACCTGCATGGCACCACCATCGCCGGGGATGTTTCCAACACTGGCCTGATCGACATGGCGGGTGAAGGCGCGATCGGCATCATACTGGACCGTGACAACAACACCCCGACCACCATCGGCGGCAAGATCCTCAACTCCGGCACCATCAAGGCGACAGGCGAAGGCGCCTGGGGCATCGAAGTTGAAACCGATACCAGCCCGCTGCGAATCGAAAACAGTGGCTTGATCTCGGCCAATGGTTTGGGGGCGCGTGGCATGTTGGTGTACCAGGGCACCTTCGATTACATCCTCAATACCGGCACCATCGAAGGCCTGGGCACCGATGCTGGGGCTTTCGAATTCTCCGGGGCCGACTTCGCGCAAAACAGCGCGGCGGGCTCACGCGGTATCGTCAACCGCGGGATCATCCGTGCGGATGGCACCGCCATCAGCGTCAACCCGGCCGATCAGGTTTCGACCTTTGAAATCAACCAGCAGGCCGGTGAAATCCGCAGTAATTCCGGCACCGCGATTGATGCAGCCAACCTTGCGACGCTGAATTGGACGGGTGGCAACATCATCGGTGACGTGCTGAACCTGAACGCGGTGAACATCGACGGCCAGGCGGGTTTCACAGGCAGCCGCATCATTGCGCCGGTGTCGATCAACTCAGGTTCCCTGAACCTCTCCGCGCCAGGCACTGCCATTACCGGCAACCTCAACGTAGCCAGCGGCGCCGGCATTGATATGCACCTTTCCGACAGCGTAGTGCCGACCACGCCGTACTTGACCGTCAACGGCGCAGCCAACTTTGCCCAAGCCTCGAAGCTGACGGTAAGCGCCAACCCAGGTGATTTCGCCAGCACCAACAGCGGCACCCAATACACCCTGCTGCAAGCCACCAGCGTGCAAGATGGCGGGCTGTCCGTGGCCAGTTCTTCGTCGCTGCTGGACGTGCTCAGCTATTCGGACGACGCACAAACGGTCAAGGCTGTGGTGGCGGTCAAAGACAACCAGCAAGTGCAGCAGGAACTGGCTGGCGTAGGCGCGAGCGCGGCTTCGGCCACGGCGGTCAACACCTTCAAGAACGACGTATTGAGCCGACTCGGCCAAAACGATCAGGTGTTCCAGGCCCTGGCCAACGCCGGTACGGCGCAGCAACTGGCGCAGATCGGTGACCAGCTCAAGCCTGACGTCAACCGTGGCGCCCTGGATGTGGCGTTGTCCGGGCAAACCGTCATCAACGGCGCGATCTTCAATCGCCTCACTGACCAACGCGAAAGCCACCAGGCCGGTGGCGTGTGGGTGCAGGGCCTGAGCAGCAACATGGACCAGGACGGCCGTGGTGGTGACAACGGCTACTCGGCCAACAGCAGCGGCATGGCGGTGGGTGTGGACAGTCGTGTGAACGACACCACCACGTTGGGTGTGGCGTACAGCTACCTTAATTCCAACATCCATTCCGACCTTGGCAACAAAACCGATGTCGAGGGCCACGCGCTGTCGCTGTACGGCAACTGGGCGCTGCAGAACTGGTTTGTCGACGGCAGCCTCAGCTACGGTCATAACGACAACGACAGCAAGCGCCACATTGCTGGCACCACGGCCAAGGGCAGCTACGACAGCAATGTGTTGTCGGCCAGTGTGATCGGCGGCTACAGCTTCAAGCCGTCCGAGACGGTCGTGATCGAGCCTCGTGTGGCTGCGCGTTACGCCAACGTACGCATGGATGGCTACGACGAGAAAGGGTCGTCTGCCGCCCTGAGCACACGTTCGCAGCGTTATGAAGTGGGCGAACTGGGCGCCGGTGTGCGTCTGGCCGGCAACCTGCCGATGGGCGCAGGCAGCCTGCAGCCGGAAGCGACGTTGATGGCGTATCACGACTTGATGGGCGATCGCGTGGCGCAAACTTCCAGCTATATGCTCGGTGGTTCGGCATTCACTGTGACCGGCGCGTCAGTGGCACGTGATAGCTACGAGGCCAGTGTGGGTGTGAACTACCAGGTTTCAGACTTCACCGTAGGCGCCAGCTACACCCGTCAGGCGCGCAGTGGGTTTGATGCCGATGGTGTGATGCTCAAGGCGCGGTATGCGTTTTAAGCTCGGTTAAGGCATTACGCTGTACCGGTGGCGAGGGAGCCCGCTCCGTCGCCACCGATTTCATCAGAACAACTTGCGCTGCACCGCCTCATCCAGCGTACTGCGCGTCAACGCTTCGACCACTTCCCGCGTGTCGGTCTGGAACGGCAGGCCCACGATCAACACCAGGTGCACCCAGGTGCGCACCGACTCACTCTTTTTGACCCGGCCCAATTCCTTGCCGTCCTTGTCCTTGAACACCGTTTCAAGGGTGAAGATGTTCTTTGCGGTGGTGGGGATGATGCAGATCGTGAAGCCGGTGATGAACGCCGACACCGGGCTGTACTCTTCATTGTTGTGCAGCGTGGCATCCACATAGAGGTCCGAGTCGACCTTGTCGGTGCTGACCCGCGAAAAGCGATTGGACTGTTGGAAAGTGTCGGACACCGCCTTTTCCCACAGTACGACCGGGGCCCCGACCGCCGCATTGCCTGGACCGCCGTTGACGTGGTTTTGCGCCGTGGTGCGCACATACACCGTCGGTTTTTGCGCCGGCGCGTTAGCCGTCGGAGGCCAGGTCTGGACCGCTGGCAGTTCGTGTTGTGAGTAGGACACACAGCCGGTCAGCAAGACGGCCGCGAGTACCAGGCAGTGTTTGATCAATCCTTTCATGTGTTGCTCCTGAAACTAAGGTTTCGCCAGGTTGGCGGTAGCGGTGTCGAGCAGTTGCGTGACCAGTTTGGTCAGTTGCTGGCCGCCCATCGACGGCGCCCAGTACTGGCCGCTGTACAACCCGACGTTGTGTTCGAACTTGATCGACTCCTTCGCCGACGCCAGTTCCTTGCCATCGCGATCGACGATGACCAGGTCGCCGGCGACGTCAAAGCTGTCGACGTAGATCGGTCCGTTGACCCAGATCCAAATGGTCAGCGTCAGCAGCGCGCCGGGTACATAGGCCGGGTGCGGGGCGCGATGCCCCTTGAGGGAAGTCATATTGAATTTGAGGGTGACGTCGTGTTCGCCCAGGCGTACCGGATACTCGGTCACCTGCTTGAAATAGCCCGCCGAGCGTACGTACTGATTGATCTGGGCCGTCAGGGAGCGGCTGATGGCCGTTTTGTTGGCCTCGTTGACGTCGCTGGCATTCACCGTCACATCGGCGACTTGGGCACTGCGCGCGCTGCTGACGGATGCTGGGTGGAGTGGGGCGCCGATAGGGCCGGTGACGGTGTAGGAGACACAGCCGGTCATCGACAACGCCGTCAGCAGGGCCGCAGCCCGAAGCAGTACTTTAAACACGCAATATCCCTATAAGTGAGCAGGCCAAGTCAGTGTCTCGACTGGGCGGCGGATAACTTGAGGCGTATTCGTCACTGTACGAAACCTGTCGAAACACCTTGAGAACCGCTCTCAACCCCGTAAAATGCCGCGATTGTTTAAAGCACGATACTTTTCAGGGACGAATTCAGACATGCGCTTGCTTGCCGTGTTTCTCGCGGCCTGCCTCATGGCGGGCTGTGCCTCCAAGCCGGACTACTACATCTCTCCGGCGCCGGTGACTATTCCCAAGACGGCTACTTACTGGCTCGACACCTTCGATGTTGAGGTGGTGGGAAAGAACGAACGCTTCCTGCCGGATGACAAAGTGCGCCAGCAACTGGGTGTCGATCTGGTCGACCGCCTGCTCAAGGCCAAGCGCTACGCCAGCAGCAAGGACAAGGCCGATTACCTGCTGGATGTGAACGTCATTTATACCCGGCGCATACAAGACACCCAAGGCGGTTTCATGACGGCCATTGTCGATGACAAGACCATCCTCGCCAGTGTCGACTTCAACTACCAGGTCAAGGTCAAGAAAGCCGGCGCCGAGGTGCTGCATTTCTCTCAGGTTCGCCAAGGGTTGATGCCAGGTGGGTACAAGGGCGACTGGCAGAACATGAAAACGATGGCCGGTGTGCTGACCAACTCTGGCAATTCCAGCGTCGAGACCTTCTACACCGGTTTATTGAGCCGATTCATCGTTGACGACCTTCGCGACATTCCGTCCCGCTAGCCTTAGCTGCCGCACCCGTTTTTCCACTTAGGAGCACCCTGTGAAAACACTGTCAAAAATCCTGCTGTCCGGCCTCACCGCCGCAGCGCTGTTGACCGTGGCCGGTTGCGCCACGGAGAGCAACCGCGCCATGCCGGTGGAACAAGTCGCCAGCGCCAACGTCGCCTATTCAGGCGTGCGTGTACCGATTGCCGTGGGCAAGTTCGACAACCGCTCCAGCTACATGCGCGGCATCTTCTCCGACGGCGTTGACCGCCTCGGCGGCCAGGCCAAGACCATCCTGATCACCCACCTGCAGCAGACCAACCGCTTCAGCGTGCTCGACCGCGACAACATGGGCGAGATCTCCCAGGAAGCCGCGATCAAAGGCACCGTGCAGAAGCTCAAGGGCGCTGACTACGTGGTGACGGGCGACGTGACCGAGTTCGGCCGCAAAGAAACCGGCGACCGCCAGCTGTTTGGCATCCTTGGCCGTGGCAAGACCCAAGTGGCTTACGCCAAAGTCGCGTTGAATATCGTCAACATCAGCACCTCCGAAGTGGTGTATTCCACCCAGGGCGCCGGTGAGTACGCGCTGTCCAACCGTGAAGTGATCGGCTTCGGCGGCACCGCCAGCTACGACTCCACCCTCAATGGCAAGGTCCTCGACCTGGCCATGCGTGAAGCTATCAACCGCCTCGTCGACGGCATCAACGCCGGCGCCTGGAACCCACGCAACTGATCAGCAGCACCTCAAGGAGCAGTACAAGGATGAGCAAGGCAGTCAAGTTGGCGCTGGTGCTGACAGCAGTGGCGACGGTCGCGGGGTGCCAGACGGCGCCCCAACCCCTGTATCAGTGGGAAAGCTACCAGCCGCAGGTCTACGAGTACTTCAAGGGCGAGCCCAAGGAAGCGCAGGTCGAGGCGCTGGAGCGGGATCTGCAGAAGATCAACGCCAGTGGCCGCAAGGCCCCGCCGGGTTACCACGCCCACTTGGGCATGCTGTACCTGAGCATGGGCAAGGATGACCAGATGGTGCAGGAATTCCGCACCGAGAAGGCGCTGTTCCCTGAGTCCGCTGCGTACATGGATTTCCTGCTGAAAAATGCCAAGACTGGAGTCGCAACCAAATGAGCCTGTTGAAACTCACCGGCGCCTTGCTGGCCCTGGCCTTGCTCGGCGGTTGCGCGGCCCCCAAGACCATCGACTACACGGCGTACAAGCAGGCGCGGCCCAAGTCGATCCTGGTACTGCCGCCGCTCAATGAGTCGCCGGAAGTGCAGGCTTCCTACAGCATGGTCTCGCAAGTGACCTACCCGTTGGCCGAAGCCGGTTACTACGTGTTGCCGATTGCCCTGGTGGATGAAACCTTCCGCCAGAATGGCCTGACCACTGCCAACGATATCCAGGCCGTGCCCCCGGCCAAGCTGCATGACATCTTTGGCGCGGATTCAGCGTTGTACATCACCGTGACTGATTACGGCACCAAGTACATGCTGATCTCCAGCGATACCTCCGTGACGGCCTCGGCCAAACTGGTCGACCTGCGCACCGGCACCACCCTGTGGACCGGTTCGGCGCACGCGTCCAGCGAGGAAGGCAACAACAACGGCGGCGGCATCGTCGGCATGCTGATCACGGCGGCGGTCAAGCAGGTGATCAACAGCTCCACCGATGCGGCGCACCCGATCGCCGGTATTACCAGTGCGCGCCTGCTGTCGCCGGGGCAGCGTGCGGGGATCCTGTACGGTCCGCGTAACCCGAAATACGGTACTGACTGATTGAGCGGTTCGGCGGGGCAGGTGTTTCTGTCCCGCCGAACGGTTTAACCCGAACAGCCAGCACCTTGCGTCTGACCTTGTGAACGGATCATTCATTCACGAGGTTTAGCCCATGTCCCATCCTCTGCTCTTCCTGCGTCCTGCTGCCCAGGGCTTTGCGGTTACCTTGCTGGTGACGCTGACCGGTTGTGGGCTGTCCTCTTCCCATGATGTGGCCAAGCGTGACGAAGCGGCGCCTGTTTCCGAGTTGCAAAGCATCCCCGTGCAAGGCGCGTTAGCTAAACGCATGCCCATGCCCGCACCCATGAGCGCCAGAATGGTGATGCAGGAGTCCGCGGCGATGGATTACCGCAGCGAACCTCGCGAACACTACGAAAACCTGCCGGACAACCCGGTGCATCGCGTGGCTGAAACGCCGGTGTCTACCTTCAGTGTCGACGTCGACACCGGCAGTTACGCCAACGTAAGACGTTTCCTCAACCAAGGCAGCCTGCCGCCCGACGGCGCTGTACGACTGGAGGAAATGGTCAACTATTTCCCCTACCACTACGCGCTGCCCACCGACGGCTCGCCCTTTGGCGTGACCACCGAAGTCGCCGCCACACCATGGAACCCGCGCACCCAACTGCTGCGCATCGGCATCAAGGCCTCCGACCGCGCCGTGGCGCAGTTGGCGCCGGCCAACCTTGTATTCCTGGTGGATGTGTCCGGTTCCATGGATCGCCGCGAAGGCTTGCCACTGGTGAAAAGTACGCTGAAATTGCTGGTGGATCAGTTACGTGAACAGGACCGCGTTTCATTGGTGGTCTACGCCGGGGAATCCCGTGTGGTACTCAAGCCCACGTCCGGACGGGACAAGGTGAAGATCCGCAACGCCATCGACCAACTCACTGCCGGCGGCTCAACGGCGGGCGCATCCGGCATCGAACTGGCCTACCAGATGGCCCGCGAAGGGTTTATCGACAAGGGCATCAACCGCATCCTGCTGGCGACCGACGGTGACTTCAACGTGGGTATCAGTGACTTCGACAGCCTCAAGCAGATGGCGGCTGAACAGCGTAAAAGCGGCGTGTCCCTCACCACCCTGGGGTTCGGTGTGGATAACTATAACGAACACCTGATGGAACAGCTGGCCGATGCAGGCGACGGTAACTACGCCTACATCGACAACCTTCGCGAAGCGCGCAAGGTACTGGTGGACCAACTCAGTTCGACCCTGGCGATTGTGGCTCGGGACGTGAAACTGCAGGTGGAATTCAACCCTGCGCGTGTCAGCGAATATCGCCTGCTGGGCTATGAAAACCGCGCCCTGAAGCGTGAGGATTTCAACAACGACAAGGTCGACGCGGGTGAAATTGGCGCAGGGCATACGGTCACGGCGTTGTACGAAATTGTGCCGAAGGGCCAGAAGGGTTGGCTGGAGCCCTTGCGCTACGCTGCTGCGTCGACCGCCGAAGATAAATCCACTGAGCTGGCGATGCTGCGTGTGCGCTACAAGCCTGCGGCGGGTGGTGAAAGCCAGCTGATCGAGCGGCCCATCAGTAATGAGTCCACCAACGCCAGCGATGACCTGCGCTTCGCGGCAGCCGTGGCCGCTTTCGCCCAACAGCTCAAGGGCGATGGCCGCTACACTGGCAGCATGAGCCTGCAGGACACTGCCGCACTGGCCCGCTCAGCCCGAGGCAATGACCCGTTCGGCTTGCGTAACGAGTTCGTGCAGTTGGTGGAGCTGGCTCAAAGCCTCAAACACTGAATTTGCCTGCAGCGTCGAACCAATGTGGGAGCTGGCTTGCCTGCGATAGCATCAATGCGGTGTGACTGAAACACCGAAGCGTCTGCATCGCGGGCAAGCCCGGCTCCCACAAGAAATCTGCATTGATCCATCGAAAGGAGTTCGCCACCTACATGGCCGTACCCGATGATTCACCCAGCGACGAAGCGCTGCTGGCCCGCTACCGAACCGGCGACAGCGCCGCGTTCGAAGCCCTGTACGCCCGGCACCGCCAGGGCTTGTACCGATTCCTCGTGTCCTTGAGCAACAAGGCCGAACTGGCCGAGGAAATCTACCAGGAGACCTGGCTCAGCCTGATCCGCAGCGCCACCCAGCCACAAGGCCGGGCGAGTTTTCGTACATGGTTGTTCCAGATCGCCCGCAACCGCCTGATCGATTACTGGCGCAAGCACGGCATCCACAACCCGCTGCACGACAGTTACGACGAGCAACTGCACGCCCAGGCCGACGACAGCGCCGGCCCCGAGCAGCAACTGAGCCTCAGCCGCGACCAGGCGCGACTCGACGCCGCGCTGCAAGACCTGCCCGAAGACCAGCGCGAAGTCTTCCTGCTGCGCCTGCACGGCGACCTCGAAGTCCCGCAAATCGCCGCTCTCACCGGCACCCCGCTGGAAACCGTCAAAAGCCGCCTGCGTTACGCCCAGCAGAAACTGCGCCGCCTGCTGGCCGAGGAGATACCCGCATGACCGACTCCCGCCACACCCAGGACCCCGACGACGTGCTGCTCCAGCACATGCGTCAACACAGCACCGGCGAGCCGCCCGCGTCCCTCGACGCCTTCATCCTCAACGCCGCCCGCAGTGAAGCCCCGGCACCGCAGCCAAGCCTGTGGCAACGCTGGCTGCAAGCCTGCCAACGACCACGCTGGCAGATGGCATTCGCCACCGTCGCAGGCTTGGCATTGATGATCGGCGTGGTGACGCGCGAACCCGTGCCGCAACCCGAAATCTCCACCGCGACCTTCTCCGCGGTTCATGAGGAAGCCGCGCGTCCCGCCCCGGCACCGATGTCCGCGCCGGCGCCGGTGGCCCGACTGGCTGTAGCCCCCAAGGCTGAGAGCGCGCAAGTCATGGGCTCGATGGCGGATGAATCGAGCGCCAAGCTCAGCAAGCGCGCGCCGGTGGTGTTGCCGGGGTTGGAGGAGGGGTTGCAGGAGATTGTGAGCCTGCGTGAGGCTGGGGAAACCAAGGCGGCGGATGAAAAGCTGTTGGAGTTGTACAAGCGCTTTCCCGGTGAAGATTTGCCGGCGCTGTTGGAGGCGTTGCAGAAACACTGAATCGTCGTCCACAAAAAAGCCCCAGGCCTTTCGACCTGGGGCTTTCTCATCATATCTGGTGCCCCGGCGGGCCTTAAACCTGACAACTAAATAGATGATTTATAAGGGTTTTTATTTTATTTTATTTGCTGGGGTACACAGAGGGATACATGTTTTTAGCGACTGGCAAGGGGCGCGCGTGCTGTGAGTCGTCATGAGTAGTGAAAGATGGCCTCACCCCTTAGTGTGTGCCTCATCCTAAAATGAGGCTCCCGGATAGGCACCTAGCATGGAGGTGTTCAGCACCTCATATCCGAGTAATCGCCCAAAAAGCAGGCGTGGAGGGTATATTGACCATCTCCCACTAGGCTATTAAGCGACACTAATAAACTTCTTTCAACTCTTTTTTCTCAAGCATATTGAGTAAATCAATTTCGGTCCAATTAATAAACCACGGCATAGTTAAGGCCTTCTTTAGAAAACCATTAATTTGCTGGTCATTAGGGATCTTTTGCCCAATGCTTCTGTAAAAACGTTTCACATATTTCGACTTCCTATCGTCATCTAAATATGGGCAAGAGATTGAGTCTAGAAAAATGCAGGCTTTCTCCGTGTTTGTCGATAAGTCAGATAAATCACGGAGCGATAGATCTATACCTCTTTCCACGATCGTTTTTGTCGGTGAATATGCTTCGAGATTTTTTATATAATACAGGCAGCTCATAAGATCATAATATGAACTCTGCGCCGTCAAAAGCTCGTTAAGAACTACGGGTGGAAGCATGCAATCAACTCCGAGTTCAGAGCAGGCCAGTACAATATTAAGAGCTTCTAAGTAAACAAAATTTCTAGTGGTTGATTTGAAGTAAATCAAGTCGCCGGTTAGCAATTGTAGCGTTAGTTCATGGACGCGTTGGTTTATTGAGGCGTTATGCTCTGGAAGGTATTTTTTGGTGAATCGAGATATCAGTATGATAGAGGTTGATAGCTTATAAGAAGCATTGACTGATGGTGCTGTGGTATAAAAGAAAAATAAAACTTCAGTTAGTGTGTCAAGTGCATCAGTGTAGTGGCTCGTTACTTCTATCTCTTCAGGGCTTTTGATATTTATTATTTTTTTAATACGGTTGGTTATCGCAGAAATTATGTACGATGACACAGAGTCATAATCTACCTGGTTGCTTGAACAAATTGACTTCACACTGTCAATGAAGCTTTTTGTTAATTTTTTAGAATTATAGATACGTTTTGGAATAAGCTTTTCATTGTTTTCACGAGAGTCTAGAAAGTTGTCGCTGAAAGTGTTGATTGCGAAATTGGTTTCTGTGATCACTCTGGATTTTGTTGAGAAAAAAGGGCGTGAGTATTGTACTACCTTATTCCGGTTGACATGTAAGTTGTAATTGTTGAGCTCTTCTGTATATATTTCCGCTATGAGTTTGGTATGCTCATTAGTTTTGGCGAATATAAATATATCGTCTACATATCTTCTTATTGTATAATCTTTTCCATTTGTCGCTGGAGGGCTTAAACTATCTAGCCGCTGCTCTACTGTGCTGTCAATACGTTGAAAAATAATTTCTGCGAAGATTCGACTAATTTCCGGTCCGATAAGGATTCCGTTAGTTTCATTGTAGTTGGATTGTTGCATTAGGCTATCGAAAACTTGCCCAAAAGTTGTAGTGATTCTTAGATTGCTCTTAGTGTTTTCTTTGGATTTTGTAGCCCAGGCTATTGAGTGTGTATAGATACTGTCAAAACACTTGGAGACATCTAAGCACAAAAAAATTCCGTAATCTTTTTCTATATTCAAAAAATCTTTCGAGTTATAGAACTTGAAAAGCCTATCGTGTCCGCGGTATGCGAAATATGAACTGCTGTGCTTTGTCAACTGATCTGTATCTACGTTGCTGACATCGCCCCGTTTAAACTCGCTTATGTTTTCCCAGGAGTTTTTATAGAAGAAAGTACTCGCTACTTTGTAAGGTGCTCTTATAGAAAATGCGCTGGAGTTACAAAAGTGACAAATTAATTTCCCATATTTTTTGTAGAACTCTACAAATTTCAGCTGTGAGGCGGGGTGTATGATCGCTAACGTGCGAAGCTCTGTAGTGGTTTTTCTGATTTTGTACTTGTAGGGTATTGTCGGTTTGAGGTTTTGTTGCTTAATGATATTATTGATAATGGCTACAAAAATTTCATTCTTGTCTCCGTTCTTGATATTTTTATGAAAGCCATCATTTGAATGTATTAACGGTGTTTCATAAGGTAACGTCTCCGTAGAAAGAATCCGGAGAAAATCGTCTTTCCTTATCTTTTCCCTTATGATTCCTTTAGACATATTTCCAGCACCGTTGTATCTCAGAAAGACGCTTTTCTGAGAAATGTAAGTAGATTTTTTTCTCGTGGCCCCGTCGAAAGCTCCACTGCAATAAATTTCTTCTTTGTGTGTCATTTGTATTGCAAAAGAATAGATGACAGGCCCTTCCATGCCCTGAAGTTATAACCTTTTTCAGGAATAGGTCTAACTCGCTTAAAGCTTCAGATTTCTCGTGGGAAATTCGGTGATAATTATGATAAATACCGGCCAGCCTTTTTCTGTCTCGATCCGAATCAATTACGCTAAAATTGGAGCAGAGAAAAGAAATCCTATCCTCTAATAGCTCGAAATCTTTATCGCTTGCGTATGAGAGGAGACTTTTGATTATTCTGGTCTTTATTTTATTGACCTTTGTATCTGCGATATCTAAATCCACTATTCTCGGTTTTTTTCCGTCGTTTGAAGTTTGCTCTTTCACCTTGAATTTGTAGCCTAAGAACTCAAAGTCTATCGCGGGCTCTTTTGTATTTATCGCTTGAATTGCTGCGCCTTTTTCGTTGTACACGCGCGATCTTTCTTTTATGACTTGTTTCTTGCTGTTTAGTGTTAATCCCGTTGGTAGCCAAGACTTAATGAGTTTAGTGAATTTTCGCCTATTCTCGTCTCCGCTCGTTATTAGGATTATATCGTCGACATATCTGGAGAAATAGAAAACTTCCGCATGGCTTGAGACTTTTTTATCGAAGTCGGAAAGTATTAGTTCGGAAAGCGTTGCGCTTACAGATAGTCCCCTAGGTATACCATTCTGACCTGATCTTTGAAAGTATCGTAATATATCTAATATGTGTCTTTTTGTTGGTGAAGAAAGAAGTTTTATCGATTCAATTCGCGATGAAATATCAGCTAAAGAAATTGACTCGTAAAAGCTTTTTATATCGAGTCGATAAATCCGGTATTGAATGCCTTCTGATAGTAGTGCTTCAATATTAGCTACAATGGAGTCTCTATCCATCATTCTAATATTTGCCAGTTTTAGGACGTTTGCGTTGATTTTTCTCAGAGTGAGTTCGTCCGAAAATTTCGGGACTTTAACTACGCACTTGCCTCGAATTGTACTTATTGTGAAAGCACTTAGGTCTGGAAAGCCATCCTTGCCCCGAGTACAAGCGTCAGTTATTTGCTTTTGTCGTTCACTATCGTTGTGTAACGCTCGATATTTCCGGAAGTCCGATTTTCTGATCTCTCGGCTAAGAGAGGTTTCGTTGAAGCTTTGATCGAACATTTGGCCTCCTAGCCTCTGGGAAGAGATCCAGATTGTGGTGAGCGTTAGCGTTTAACTTAATCTTCGGGGTGCTTCTTCAAACCATTGAGGTCGATAGTCGCATAGACTTTCGATCCCGCCCAGTGCCAATGCGAAAGGAGTATCAATCTCGGGTTTGGATTGGCCTGATCACCGAACAGATCTCATTCATGTTGTGAATACCGCGTTTTAGAGTCCAGGGTATGAGCTTTTTTGAGCCCCCCGAATACCCCAGAAGCCAACTCGTTAGGCGTCAGTTACATTTTTCTTTAGGGCTGCTCGGTTTTGCGGTCATTGATGTGGACCAAATCAGGCTGGCGTGCAGGGATTCGCAGGGTAATTTCATAGGTTGCTAAAGGCTGATCGTATGCTGTGGCAATGGGCTAGGACATCCGCAGCGTATGCAGGGAAATCGAGGTATTTAGCCCGCAGGTGTGGTGGGGGACAACGGCGCGCGCCGGGTGGAGCGCCAGCCGGCCAGTGGTGGTTTTCCTAAACAGTGGGATCAGTTGCGTCATTGCGGCTCACGTGGCTACCGGATCGCGTCGCCACCGATCTGTCATTTGCATTCGTGCTGACAGGGGGAATCAGTCAGGAGGAGACGTCGGCTAAGAACTCAAGGACTGCAACTGATCCGTAGCGGCCACCTACTGGCGATTCTGACGGGCCTGCTTCAATGCCTCAGATGCTGAGCTCGCGGTCAATCAGCTTTGCATTTCCCTTTCTGCCCGGCACTGTTCAGCATGCCAGTTTTGCCAGGTTGACAACTCATTTTTAAATGTTTCTGAGCAAACCAGTCTGGGCCGGATCAAGTGCACATCACTAGCTTCCTCAGCAAAGACGTAGCGATCAGCATGCTCAATGATCATCTTCCGTATCAAGCTAGCCGTCTTAACATCAAGTGTGGTACCTCGCGGCCACACTTGGTTACCGATGCAGGTGTAGAGTAAGTGCTTCGGACTTAGGGGCAGGAGTATGTCTCCATTATTGACTCCCCACCCACCACCAAAGTCATAGTTCTTCGAGTCCTGAAAATTAAGACGTATAAGCGGGTTGTCAGATGTGGGCCATGACATACCATCCGGAGCATGCAAGATAGTCCATTTGTGAGTTGGTAAGCGGCCTAGCGTTTTGGTTAACAGGTGCCTCATTTGCCAAATCCACAATCGCCTTCCCACAACGGTTTCTGCTTTTACTTGACCGCCTCCCTCCGGGAGAGTCTCGATGGATATTTTGAAGAGAGAGGGGGCAACGCTTTCATCCGAAGATATTGGGAATGGTTGGTTCCTCTGAGCGGCCTGCTCCATTTTAAGGGCGGAACGTTGCATGCTTTCATCCATTAATGTCTGCAATGTCTCGTTCTGTCGGCGTATGAACTGTCTCAGACGAGCCGGAGTGCGTACGTCTAGGGCAACCGCGAACCGCACCAGCCGTCTCCAGTGCTCGGGCAGCATCCGATCTTCTCGAACAACTCGACGGATAGCTTCCTCCGCAGGATTTTCAAATTCATTGTCGAGCCAGCGTTCGAACTCGTCTGTTTCTTCCTGCCCTGCAAGGTAGGTGTAGAGGTGTTGGTGAAAGGCAATTCCTTTCAGCGACTGTTTTTTCCACAGGGGAACATTATTGCTAGGGACCAATAGCCGATAAGTGAGGATTTGGCCCGTATCAGCCCACTGCTTCAGGTAAAGCTTGGGCACGTAATGGTTGTCTTTACGCAGTTGCGGCATCGGCGCATTTTCCCGTTGTGAAGGGGGAGGTCAGGGCAATCATACATGCTCAGTGCCGCCGGACTGGCAACCACTGCCATAGGCTCTCGTGGCTCTGTACTCCTTAAACAACCGCGGTTTCTAATTGGTAAAGCTCACAACAATAATCTGGTATTCACGGCCGACCGCTTTGGCCCTGCGTTGCCGCTGCTAGGTGTTACGTGCGTTGGGAGTAAGGCATTCTTATAGGAGTGAAAATGGGGAAAATAGGGACAGATTTATTTACGTTCAGACCAAAGCCCTATTCATTGCGTGACAACACACCTAACGCAGAATTGCAGGCTAGGAGCAATGCCAGCTGCCGCCCTGAGATCACAAGAGCCATATGAGATGCAACTATCTGAAAATTCCAGAAAGTTGCGCCCCAAGGCTTACAAAAAATCGCCCACAAAAAAGCCCCAGGTCTTTCGACCTGGGGCTTTTTCATCATATCTGGTGCACCCGGCGGGATTCGAACCCACGACCCCTGCCTTCGGAGGGCAGTACTCTATCCAGCTGAGCTACGGATGCTTGTGCGGGCGACATCATACCCATGTCGACCTTGGGCGTCCATGCTGGTCTTTGGGCGTTTATACGTAGGAGTTGGCCCCGCAGAGGCCCTGCGCCGGGTGCCGCTGATCGATGTGCTGGAACCTGGCTGAAACACGCTGATCAGAAAGTTTCGGCAAATGCGCCGTTTTCGTTCTTTTTTTCGAACAGACTATTGCCCTGCACCCCCATTGATCCTAGGATTCGTTTGAGATTTCAAACGCTCTGTCTCCCGCGCGCGCTTCCACTTCTCTTGCGCGCTGGGGCTGATTTCCCTGACGGCAGCCCACAAGGCGCCTTTCAACAACTCTAATTCGCTCCGCGTGCGCGCGGTGCTGTTAAGGAAAGCCGACATGCAGCTTAAAGATGCCCAGTTGTTCCGCCAGCAAGCCTTTATCGATGGCGCTTGGGTCGATGCGGACAACGGTCAGACCATCAAGGTCAACAACCCTGCCACGGGCGAGATTCTTGGCACCGTGCCAAAGATGGGCGCCGCTGAAACCCGCCGCGCCATCGAAGCCGCCGACAAGGCGCTGCCGGCCTGGCGTGCACTGACCGCCAAGGAGCGCGCCAACAAGCTGCGCCGCTGGTTCGAACTGTTGATCGAAAACCAGGACGACCTCGGCCGCCTGATGACCCTCGAGCAAGGCAAACCACTGGCCGAAGCCAAGGGCGAAATTGTCTACGCCGCCTCCTTTATCGAGTGGTTCGCTGAAGAAGCCAAGCGCATCTACGGCGACGTGATCCCGGGCCACCAGCCCGACAAGCGCCTGATCGTGATCAAGCAGCCGATCGGCGTGACCGCTGCGATTACCCCGTGGAACTTCCCGGCCGCGATGATCACCCGTAAAGCCGGCCCGGCCCTGGCCGCGGGTTGCACCATGGTGATCAAGCCGGCTTCGCAAACGCCGTTCTCGGCCCTGGCCCTGGTTGAGCTGGCGCACCGTGCCGGTATCCCGAAAGGCGTGCTGAGCGTTGTGACCGGCAGCGCTGGCGACATCGGCGGCGAGCTGACCAGCAACCCGATTGTGCGCAAATTGTCCTTCACCGGCTCGACCGAAATCGGTCGTCAGCTGATGGCCGAATGCGCCAAGGACATCAAGAAAGTCTCCCTAGAACTGGGCGGCAACGCGCCGTTCATCGTGTTCGACGACGCGGACCTGGATAAGGCCGTCGAAGGCGCGATCATTTCCAAGTACCGCAACAACGGTCAGACCTGCGTCTGTGCCAACCGCCTGTACATTCAGGATTCGGTGTACGACGCCTTTGCCGAAAAACTCAAAGTGGCAGTCGCCAAATTGAAAATCGGCAACGGTCTGGAAGACGGCACGACCACTGGCCCGCTGATCGACGAAAAAGCTGTGGCCAAGGTCCAGGAACACATTGCCGATGCCCTGAGCAAAGGCGCCAAGCTGTTGGCCGGTGGCAAGGTGATGGAAGGCAACTTCTTCGAGCCGACTATCCTGGTCGACGTGCCGAAGGACGCTGCCGTGGCGAAGGAAGAAACCTTCGGCCCGCTGGCGCCGCTGTTCCGTTTCAAGGACGAAGCCGAAGTGATCGCGATGTCCAACGACACCGAGTTCGGCCTGGCCTCCTACTTCTATGCCCGCGACCTGGGCCGTGTGTTCCGTGTGGCCGAAGCCCTGGAATACGGCATGGTCGGCGTCAACACTGGGTTGATCTCCAACGAAGTGGCGCCGTTTGGCGGCATCAAGGCCTCGGGCCTGGGCCGTGAAGGCTCCAAGTACGGGATCGAGGATTACCTGGAAATCAAATACCTCTGCCTGGGCATCTAAGCTCAGCAAGAGATCGCAGCAAACGCAGAGGGCACGAGAGCGCTGACCCTTTGCGTGTTTCACCCCGTAATTCGTAGTGGCCGGGAAAGCTGTGGCAGTCGATCATCGCATGCTGCCGCAGTTGCCTCCCCGCCACGTATTCCTTGGACCACGCCACCCGATGAGTGGCGAATGAGGACTTTATGAGCAAGACCAACGCATCCCTGATGAAACGCCGCGAAGCCGCTGTCCCGCGCGGTGTTGGCCAGATTCACCCGATCTTCGCCGAATCCGCGAAGAACGCCACCGTGACCGACGTTGAAGGTCGCGAGTTCATCGACTTCGCCGGCGGTATCGCCGTGCTGAACACCGGCCACGTGCACCCGAAAATCATCGCGGCCGTGACCGAGCAACTGAACAAGCTGACGCACACCTGTTTCCAGGTACTGGCCTACGAGCCTTACGTGGAACTGTGCGAAAAAATCAACGCCAAGGTCCCAGGTGATTTCGCCAAGAAAACCCTGCTGGTCACCACCGGTTCCGAAGCCGTCGAAAACGCCGTGAAAATCGCCCGCGCCGCCACGGGCCGTGCCGGTGTGATTGCCTTCACCGGCGCCTACCACGGCCGCACCATGATGACCCTGGGTCTCACGGGTAAAGTCGTGCCTTATTCGGCCGGCATGGGCCTGATGCCAGGCGGCGTGTTCCGCGCGCTGTTCCCGAACGAACTGCACGGCGTGAGCGACGACGACGCCATCGCCAGCATCGAACGCATCTTCAAGAACGATGCCGAGCCGCGTGATATCGCTGCGATCATCATCGAGCCGGTGCAGGGCGAAGGTGGGTTCTACGTCGCGCCTAAATCCTTCATGAAGCGCCTGCGTGAACTGTGCGACAAGCACGGCATCCTGCTGATCGCTGACGAAGTGCAAACCGGTGCCGGCCGTACTGGTACTTTCTTCGCCATGGAGCAGATGGGCGTTGCCGCCGATCTGACCACCTTCGCCAAGTCCATCGCCGGCGGCTTCCCGCTGGCTGGTGTGTGCGGCAAGGCCGAGTACATGGACGCCATCGCGCCAGGCGGCCTGGGCGGCACCTACGCCGGTAGCCCGATCGCTTGCGCCGCGGCCCTGGCCGTGATGGAAGTGTTCGAAGAAGAGCACCTGCTGGACCGCTGCAAGGCTGTCGGCGAGCGTCTGGTGACCGGTCTGAAAGCTATCCAGGCCAAGTACCCGGTGATCGGCGAAGTGCGCGCTTTGGGCGCAATGATCGCGGTCGAGCTGTTCGAAGGTGGCGACAGCCACAAGCCAAACGCCGCTGCGGTTGCCGCCGTGGTAGCCAAGGCACGTGACAAGGGCCTGATCCTGTTGAGCTGCGGCACCTACGGCAACGTGTTGCGCGTACTGGTCCCGCTGACCTCGCCGGACGAGCAGTTGGACAAAGGCCTGGCGATCATCGAAGAGTGCTTCTCCGAGCTGTAAGCGGATGCTGACCTGATCGACAGAAAAAACCCGCTTCGGCGGGTTTTTTTATGCCCATTGCCGCACATTCAGGCCGTGTTCATTGTACGCAGGCGTCTGCATTGTCTAAGGTTGCAGCATTGCCGATGGAGCGTGCTGGATGACTGCTGTTGATTTACCCGCTGTACCCCGTGTGTTGATTGCCGAGGCGGACCCTTGGTCGCGGGATTTGCTCAAGCAAGTGCTGTTGAATGTGCGCTGCGACGCGCGGCTGGATGTGTGTGCCGATGGGCAACAGGCGGCGACGTTGCTGCGAGAGAAAGCCTACGATCTGATCCTGGCCGATTGGGAGCTGCCGGGTGTCGACGGCTTGAGCCTGTTGCGCACTGTACGCCAGAAGCGTCGCTCGCCCGGTCTGCCGTTCATTCTGCTGAGCAGTCGCAATGACAGCGCCAGCGTGCGCGAAGCCTTGCCACTGGCGCCCACGGCGTACCTGACCAAACCCCTGAACATGGAAGGCCTGACCCAGCGCCTGCAAGACCTGCTGCTCAATGAAGGCGAAACGGTGTACTGCGAGATTCCGCCGCTGGCGCCGGGCATGACCTTGCCGGTGTTCCTTGAGCGCCGCCGCGAAGCGTCCGATGGCGCACCCTTGCGAGTCGATGTGAAAGCCGCCGTGCAACACAGTCTCGGCCCCGATGGCTTGGACCTCAAGCGCCTGGAAGACCAGGTGCGCATGGACCCGCAAATCACCGCCGTGCTGATCGCCGCCGCCAACAGCGCCGGCCATCACGGTACCCCCGTGCAAACCTTGCCTGCTGCGTTGCAAAAGCTGGTGCCGGGGCAAAGCATGAACCTTATTCTCGGCCTGGCGCTCAAGCACAACGTGGTGTTGGGCGACCCGGCCTTGGTGGCCTATGCGGAGCGCCATTGGCAGTTGTCCCAGGACACCGCCGACTACGCTCGGCGGCTGGCACGCATGCTGGAGTTGGACCACGAACGCTGCTACAGCGCTGGTATCCTCCATCGGCTCGGTGACCTGGCGCTGTTGCGCTGCCTGGAAGATTGGCGCCAGGGCGGTGGTGCACTGGATGAGGAAGCGATTGGTGAGTCGCTCTACACCTTCGGCGCAGCCTATGGTTCGGCACTGCGCGCGCGTTGGCGTTTGCCGCTGGAACTGCGCCAGTTGATCGCGGCGATTTACTCGTTGGAGGGCGGTGTGTATGCCAGGGATGCATTGGTGGTGAACCTGGCGGCGCAGATGGCGCGTTTGACTGAGCATGAAGGTTTGGAAGCGCTGGCCAGGGGCAAGACTGCGCGATTACTCAAGGTCGGCTTGGCGGAACTGACGCGGATCCGCAAGGCCTGAAGTCCACACCGAACCCCTGTAGGAGCTGGCTTGCCAGCGATAGCAGTGGAGGCTGACACACCGCCATCGCTGGCAAGCCAGCTCCTACAGGGTGATCGGTGTTAGCCCGCTATGACACGGTTCTTGCCCTGGCGCTTGGCCTCGTACATCGCTGCATCGGCGCGGGCGAACAGGCTGTCCAGTGTCGAGTCTTGTTCGGTGAGGCTGGCCAGTCCCTGACTGATAGTCACGCTGAAAACCTGGCCTTCATAGCTGAAACTCAGTTCCTGAATTTCCCTGCCCAGCCGCTCCGCCACTTGCAAGGCCATTTCCGGCGCGCAGCCGGGCAGGACGGCTGCGAATTCTTCGCCGCCAATGCGCCCGAACAGGTCGCCACGGCGCAATACCCCGCGACCGCTCTCGGCGATGCGGCGCAACACCTGATCACCTTCCAGGTGGCCATAGCTGTCGTTGACGTCCTTGAAGTCATCGATGTCCAGCAGCAGGAAAGCCAACGGCGCACCTTGGGCACAGGCCGTATCGAAGGCCTGGTTGGCGCATTCGAAGAAGTGCCGACGGTTGCTGCTCTGGGTCAGCACGTCGGTGGTGGCCAGACGGTGCAGTTCCAGCTCCAGTTGTTTCTTTTCAGTGATGTCTTCGGCCATGCCCACCACGATCAACGGTTCGCCGGGTTCGACCTGCTGGTTGATGTAGCACTTGTCGCTCAGCCAGCGGATCTGCCCGTCGGCGGTGATGATGCGATACTCGCGGTCCTCCACGGCACCCTGTTCCAGCACGCGGGCCAGGCTGTGCTCGGCGTAGTCGAGGTCTTCGGGGTGAATACTGTTGCGCCATTCCCGATGGTCGGCCAGCAGCAGTCCGGCGGAACGTCCGAAAACGCGTTCATAGGCTGGGCTCACGTACAGCACGCGGCGCGTTTCCCAATCGATGGCCCACAGCACGGCGTTCACGCTCACCAGCATCGAACTCAACAGCTGTTCGCGCTCGCTCAACCGCTCGACTTCACCCTGGGCATGCACCAGCGCCAACAGGGTCGCGGCGGCAGCCGGACGCGGATGTTCAGCGGTGGGAGGATCGGGCAAGTATGGATTTTCGTGAACCATCGGCACAACTCTCTCTGGGCGCGCCGCAAGTTGGAACAGCGGTCACTACAAGGGGCCACCATGATGGCGAAGTGTTCATTGAGAGAGGCGAATTGCAGTGAAGTTCCGTCAACAGGACCGATTGCCGGTGTCCGAGAAATGACGCCAAAAAGCCGATGGCTGGGAGGGCAGGCCCTCCCAGCGCACTGTCAGACCGCTGCAGGACGCAGTGAATAGGTCTTCAATTGGTGGGCAAAATCCCGCAGGGACTGGATGCCGCTGGCCTCGGCCTCATGCACCCATTCCTTGATGGCCGCGAGCATATCGTGGCCATTGGAACTGGTCTTCAGCCAGATCTGCTGCAGCGCCAGGCGCTTTTCGTAGATCACTTTCAGCGCCTGGCTGTGTTCCAGCATGCTCTGGATACGCACATGGTGGCGGTCATCCAGCAAACTGGTTTCTCGCGATAACAGGCGCTTGGCACGGTGGAATTGGTGGCGAACGGAGTGATCGACCTTTTCCAGCTCCTGCTTGACCAATGGGGCGATCACCAACTTGCGGTACTGGGCCATGATCTGGAAACGGTTATTGAGGATCGCCATGGCGGTGTCCATGTCCAGATGACCCTTGCCTTCCACACGGTGGGCGATGGGCGCGACGCGTTGCACCTTGGCCAGGCGCAGGAAGCTGAAGACTTTGATCCATGCCCAGCCCATGTCGAATTCCCACTTCTTCACCGACAGCTTGGCGGAGTTGGGGTAGGTGTGATGGTTGTTATGCAGCTCTTCGCCACCGACGATGATGCCCCACGGCACCAGGTTGGTCGCCGCGTCACGGCATTCGAAATTGCGATAACCCACGGCATGCCCCAGGCCGTTGATCACGCCGGCGGCCCAGAACGGGATCCACATCATCTGGATCGCCCAGATGGTGATGCCGATGGTGCCGAACAGCAGCAGGTCGATCACGCCCATGATCGCCACGCCCAGCAACGGGTAGGGCGTGTAGATTTTGCGTTCGATCCAGTCTTCCGGGCAGTTCTTGCCGTAGATGCGCAACGTCTCGGGGTTTTCGGCCTCGGCGCGGTACAGCTCGGCGCCTTTGCGCATCACGGTGGACAGACCCTTGATGACCGGGCTGTGCGGGTCGTCGACGGTTTCGCACTTGGCGTGGTGCTTGCGGTGAATGGCGGTCCACTCGCGGGTGTTCTGCGCCGTGGTCAGCCACAGCCAGAAGCGGAAGAAGTGTTTCAGGCCGGCATTGAGCTCCAGGGAGCGATGGGCTGAATAACGATGCAGATAGACTGTGACCGCAACGATGGTCACGTGGGTCATCAACAGAGTGACCGCCACCAGTTGCCAGGCTGACAGGTCAAGAAAACCGTTGTACCACATAGGCTGTATGGCCCTCAGATAAAGAAAAGAACAGCTCACGCATTATCACTAAGCCTACAGAGAAAACCAGCCGCCCTTTCAGATAGGAGTGACTGGATGTTTCTTATTCTATAATCCGCAGCCTTTGTAGGGCGATTCTGTTTTTTGGTAAGGATTACTGACCATATGCTGTTTTCATACCGAGGTGCCCTGCGTGCCGGGCTGGTATACCTGCTGGTTTCCGTTCTGTGGATCGGCGTAACCCAGCGCGTATTGATCGAGTTTCTCGATAACCCGAGTGAGCTGACCCACTGGCTGCAGGTGCGCGGCTATGTGTGGGTGGCGCTCAGCGCCCTAGCGATTTACCTGATCTGCGCCCGGTTTGCCCGGGCCAACCAGCTGCAACAGCCCCTGAAAGAAAACCGTGAACGCCTGCGCCAGGCCGCCGCCGTGTTCGATTGCACTCGCGAAGGCGTGTTGGTCACCGACGCACAGGGGCTGATCGTGCACGTTAACCGGGCGTTCATGGAGATCACCGGCTACAGCCGCGAAGACGTCATGGGGCATCAGCCCAGCCTGTTCAAATCCGGTCGCCATTCGTCGAATTTCTACCAACAGATGTTCCAGAGCCTGGAACGCACCGGCGAATGGAGCGGTGAAATCTGGAACCGACGCAAAAGCGGTGAGATTTATCCACAGTGGCAAACCATTCGGGTGATTCACGATGACCAGGGCAAGGTCAGCCATTATGTGGCGGTGTTTTCCGACATCAGCGCCATCAAGGACTCCGAGCACGAACTGGCCCACCTCGCGCACCACGATCCGCTGACCGACTTGCCCAACCGCCTGCTATTCACCGACCGCGCCGAGCAGGCGCTGGCCTCGGCGCAGATCCACAAGCGTGGCTGCGCCTTGCTGTTGCTGGACCTGGACCACTTCAAGATCATCAACGACAGCCTGGGCCATAACGTCGGAGACCAATTGCTCAAGCTGGTGGGCGAGCGGCTCAAGGCACTGTTTGGCCCCGGTGTGACCCTGGCGCGCCTGGGTGGAGATGAATTCGCCGTACTGGCGGAAAGTTGTCCACAGGTGGCCCAGGCGGCGGGTCTGGCGCAGCGCATGCTGGAGGCGATGAAACAGCCCTTCATCTTTGATGGCCACCAGCTGTTTATCAGCGCCAGTATCGGGATCAGCCTGTTTCCCAACGATGCCCTGAGCGCCGAGCAGTTGCTGCGTAACGCCGACTCCGCGCTGTTCAAGGCCAAGAGCGCCGGGCGCGAGGGCTACGCCTTGTACACCGAGGAACTGACTGCCCACGCGCAGAATCGCGTGGAAGTCGCCAGCGAACTGCGCCGCGCCCTCGAACAGCAGGAACTCTGCGTCTATTACCAACCCGTGCACGACCTGCACAATAGCCGTCTGATCGGCGTCGAAGCGCTGGTGCGCTGGCAGCATCCGGAACGCGGCCTGGTGCCGCCGGGGGAATTTATCCCGATCGCCGAGCGCACCGGGTTGATTGCCGAAATTGATGCCTGGGTGATGGACCAGGCGTGTCGGCAGATGTGCCAATGGCTGGCCGAGGGGGCACCGTTGAGTTTTATCGCCATCAATGTGTCTAGCCGCCTGTTTGCGCGGCGTGAGCTGTATGAACAGGTCGCCCAGGTGCTGCATGACACGGGCCTGGATCCGGCCTTTCTCGAGCTGGAAGTCACCGAAAGCGCGGTGATGGAAGACCCGGAGGTCGCGCTGGAGCAGATGCACCGTCTCCGAGAGTTGGGGTTGCGCCTGGCGATCGATGATTTTGGCACCGGTTACTCGTCACTGCTGCGCCTCAAGCGCCTGCCGGTGCAGAAGCTCAAGATCGACCAGGGCTTTGTTGCCGGTCTGCCCTGGGACGAAGATGACGCGGCCATCGTGCGCGTGGTGATCGCCCTCGCTAAAAGCATGGGCATGCAGGTGCATGCCGAGGGGATCGAGCAGGTTGAACAGGCGCGGTTTCTGTTGGATCAGGACTGCGATATGGGGCAGGGGTATTGGTTTGGCCGGCCGATGCCGGCCCACGAAATTGATTGGCACCGAGCCCCCCCAATCCAGACCTGAAATGCAGTCAAAAGGTGGGAGCGGGCTTGCCCGCGAATGCGGTGCATCAGTTAACACATTTTTAGCTGACACACCGCTTTCGCGGGCAAGCCCGCTCCCACATTTGGATCTTCTCTAGGCTTTATTTACGTACTTGGGCACCAAACCCGCACGCAACCCCACGTTCCACCAGAAAATTCTTTCTGGTTATATAAACATTCTTAAATAGTATTTTTAAGAATATCCGCGCTTATCTACTATCGCTCTCACGCCGCAAGCAGTGCCGCCACTGCGAGGCACTATTCATTTCAGGAGCGAGACCATGAGCGCATCTTTACGTAGCGTCGACGGCCAGGACGAAGCAGCCATTTTGCGTGAGATCCAGAGCGCCTTGCGCGATCTGCGGTTTGGCGCGGTGGAAATTACTGTGCACAACGCTCAAGTGGTACAGATCGAACGCAAAGAAAAATTCCGTTTGCAGAACCCGGGTAACAAACCGAGCTAAGCACTGACGGCGATAGACCCGCACTTAATAAGAAAAAGCCAACACCCCAGAATTTCAGGAGCTTCTATGTCGTCGATTCGCCGTTATGCCCTGGCCGCCCTGGCCAGCGCCGTGTTTGCAGGTTCCGCCGTTGCCAAGGACTACGAGTTGCTCAACGTCTCGTACGATCCGACCCGTGAGCTGTACCAGGACTACAACGCTGAGTTCACCAACTTTTGGAAACAGTCCCACCCCGGTGACAACGTCAAGATCCAGCAATCCCACGGTGGTTCGGGCAAGCAAGGCCGCGCTGTGATCGACGGCCTGCGCGCCGACGTGGTCACCCTGGCCCTGGCCGGTGACATCGACGAAATCGCCAAGCTGGGCAAGACCCTGCCGGAAAACTGGCAGACCCGCCTGCCGGACGCCAGCACCCCGTACACTTCGACCATCGTGTTTCTGGTGCGCAAGGGCAACCCTAAAGGCATCAAGGACTGGGGCGACCTGATCAAGAAAGACGTGTCCGTGATTACCCCGAACCCGAAAACCTCCGGCGGCGCCCGCTGGAACTTCCTCGCCGCCTGGGCCTACGGCCTGAAAACCGGTGGCAGCGAAGCCAAGGCCCAGGAATACGTGAAAGAGCTGTTCAAGCACGTGCCTGTGCTGGACACCGGCGCTCGCGGCTCGACCATCACCTTCGTCAACAACGGTCAGGGTGACGTGTTATTGGCCTGGGAAAACGAAGCCTTCTTGGCCCTGAAAGAAGACGGCGGTGCTGACAAGTTCGATATCGTCGTGCCTTCCCTGTCGATCCTCGCGGAGCCGCCAGTGGCCGTGGTCGACAAGAATGCCGAGAAAAAGGGTAACACCGAGATCGCCACCGAATACCTTAAACACCTGTACAGCCCGGCTGGCCAGGAGATTGCGGCGAAGAACTTCTACCGCCCACGCGATGCAAAAGTGGCCGCCAAATACGCCCAGCAGTTCCCGAAACTGGACCTGGTGACTATCGACAAAGACTTCGGCGGCTGGAAAACTGCCCAACCGAAATTCTTTAACGACGGTGGCGTGTTCGACCAGATTTACACCGCGCAGTAACCAACACAATCTGGTGGCGCACGCTATGCCCTGTGGGAGCTGGCTTGCCTGCGATAGCATCGCCGCGGTGTGACCGACATACCGCGACGCTTGCATCGCAGGCAAGCCAGCTCCCACAGGACGTGTGTGCCTCCAGTGGTTTCCCCTTAACCAAGGACTCTTATGTCGCGTCGTATCTCCCCCGTCATACCCGGCTTCGGGCTGACGCTGGGCTACACCGTGGTGTACCTCAGCCTGATCGTACTCATCCCCCTCGCGGCGATGTTTGTACACGCCGCTCAACTTACCTGGGATCAGTTCTGGAACATCATCTCCGCACCGCGCGTGCTGGCTGCGTTGCAACTGAGCTTCAGCACCGCGCTGTACGCCGCGCTGATCAACGGCGTAATTGGTACGCTACTGGCCTGGGTGCTGGTGCGCTACACCTTCCCCGGCCGCAAGATCATCGATGCGATGATCGACCTGCCATTCGCCTTGCCCACCGCTGTGGCCGGTATCGCACTGACGGCGCTGTACACACCTAACGGCCTGGTTGGCCAGTTCGCCGCCGACCTGGGCTTCAAGATCGCCTACACGCCGCTCGGTATCACCCTGGCGCTGACCTTCGTCACGCTGCCGTTCGTGGTGCGCACGGTGCAGCCGGTACTGGCCGATATCCCCCGGGAAGTCGAAGAAGCCGCTGCCTGCCTGGGCGCCAAGCCGTTGCAGGTGTTCCGTCACATCCTGGTGCCCGCGTTGCTGCCTGCCTGGTTGACCGGTTTCGCCCTGGCGTTCGCGCGTGGTGTCGGTGAGTACGGCTCGGTGATCTTCATCGCCGGCAACATGCCGATGAAAACCGAGATCCTGCCGCTGCTGATCATGGTCAAGCTCGACCAATACGACTACCGCGGCGCCACGTCCATCGGCGTGCTGATGCTGGTGGTTTCCTTTGTCCTGCTGCTGCTGATCAACTTGTTGCAGCGGCGCATCGAACGTCCATAAGGAGGCGCGGAACATGTCCCAATCGTCTATTTCCGCCGCGTCCTCGGCCAACGCTGCCCGGCGTGGCAGCGCTGCATCGCGACGTATCCTGATCGGCCTTGGCTGGCTGGTATTTGCGCTGTTCCTGCTGTTGCCGCTGTTTATCGTGGTGACCCAGGGCTTGAAGAACGGCCTCGGCGCGTTCTTCACCGCGATCCTCGAACCCGATGCGCTATCGGCGTTGAAACTCACGGTGATCGCCGTGGTGATTTCGGTGCCGCTCAACCTGGTGTTCGGCGTCAGCGCCGCCTGGTGCGTGAGCAAGTACTCGTTCCGTGGCAAAAGCATCCTGGTGACGCTCATCGATTTGCCGTTCTCGGTGTCGCCAGTGATCGCCGGTCTGGTCTATGTGCTGATGTTCGGCGCCCAGGGCTTTTTTGGGCCGTGGCTGCAGGACCATGACATCCAGATCGTGTTCGCCTTGCCCGGTATCGTGCTGGCAACCATCTTCGTCACCGTGCCCTTCGTGGCCCGTGAACTGATCCCGCTGATGCAGGAGCAGGGCACCCAGGAGGAAGAGGCCGCGCGCCTGCTCGGTGCCAACGGCTGGCAGATGTTCTGGCATGTGACCGTGCCAAATATCAAATGGGGCCTGATCTACGGCGTGGTGCTGTGTACCGCACGGGCCATGGGTGAGTTCGGCGCGGTGTCGGTGGTGTCCGGCCACATTCGCGGCGTAACCAACACCCTGCCGCTGCACGTCGAGATTCTCTACAACGAATACAACCACGTTGCCGCGTTTGCGGTGGCGAGTCTGCTGCTGATCCTGGCGCTCTTCATCCTGCTGCTCAAGCAGTGGAGCGAGAACCGTATTAATCGCCTGCGCGCCGGTGCGGCTGAGGAATAAGTCATGTCGATCGAAGTCCGTAATGTCAGCAAGAACTTCAACGCCTTCAAGGCCCTGAACAGCATCAACCTGGACATCCAGAGTGGCGAGCTGGTGGCGTTGCTTGGCCCGTCCGGCTGCGGCAAGACCACCTTGTTGCGCATCATCGCCGGCCTGGAAACCCCGGATGACGGCAGCATCGTGTTCCACGGTGAAGACGTCTCAGGCCACGACGTGCGTGATCGCAATGTCGGCTTTGTATTCCAGCACTACGCGCTGTTCCGCCACATGACCGTGTTCGACAACGTGGCGTTCGGCCTGCGCATGAAACCGAAGAACCAGCGCCCGAACGAAAGCCAGATCGCGGTCAAGGTGCACGAGCTGTTGAACATGGTGCAGCTGGATTGGTTGTCGGATCGCTACCCGGAGCAGTTGTCCGGTGGTCAGCGCCAACGTATCGCCCTGGCCCGCGCCCTGGCGGTCGAACCCAAAGTGCTGCTGCTGGACGAACCCTTCGGCGCCCTCGACGCCAAGGTGCGTAAAGAACTGCGCCGCTGGCTGGCACGCCTGCACGAAGACATCAACCTGACGTCGGTGTTCGTGACCCACGACCAGGAAGAGGCCATGGAAGTCGCCGACCGTATCGTGGTGATGAACAAGGGCGTGATCGAGCAGATCGGTTCACCGGGTGACGTCTACGAAAACCCGGCCAGCGATTTCGTTTATCACTTCCTGGGTGATTCAAACCGCCTGCACCTGGGTGAAGACAAACACGTGCTGTTCCGTCCCCACGAAGTGTCGCTGTCACGGCATGAGCTGGAAGACCACCATGCTGCTGAAGTGCGGGATATTCGCCCGCTGGGCGCGACCACGCGTGTGACGTTGAAAGTGGAAGGCCAGAGCGAGTTGATCGAAGCTGAAGTGGTGAAAGACCACGACAGCCTGACCGGCCTGGCGCGCGGCGAGACGCTGTTCTTCAAACCCAAGGTTTGGCAAAAAGCCTGAGCCTAAAACACCGCAAAACCCTTGTGGGAGCCGGGCTTGCCCGCGATGGCGGACTTTCAGTCGACAATGATGTTGGCTGGTCCACCGTCATCGCGGGCAAGCCCGGCTCCCACAGTGGATCTTCATTAATCTTCAGACCGTGGCGCGTTTTCCTCTAACGGCCACCGGGCCCGAACGCTCCTCGATCTGTTGCTTGAGGTCATGGCGCAACCCCAGCAGAAACGCCAACTCCGCCACCACAAACAACGGCCCCACGATCAGCCCCGACACGTCATCCACAAACGCCGGCTTCTTGCCTTCGTAGTAATGCCCGACGAACTGAATCACCCAACCCACCACAAACATCCCAATGCCGCTGCTGAGCCACACCAACGTGCTCTGCGCCGCCAGCACATGCCCGGCCCATACCGACAAGCCCATCAGTAGCGTCATCAACACACCCAGCGCCAGTTCCAGGCGTAGGTAAAACCACGCCGACAGCAGTGCGACGATCGCCGCTGGTGAAATCCACACCCCACCGATCGCCCATTCCGGGCGCGACAGCAGCACGGCCACCGCAACAACAATCAGTGGAATGCCGACAAAGTGGCTGGCGATATTGCGCGGGTCGCGGTGGTAGGCAGCGTATTGACTGAGGTGGTCGACGAGGCTTTTCATTGTTATTCCTCCTGTAGGATGTTTAATCATCTCCCGTCAGGCGGCGACTGACTGTCAACTGGGCGACAATCTCTGGAGTTCTCATGATTGCGGCAACCTGGCATGCCCGATTGGCCACCGGCCAGTGGTTCAGCCACCTGCCTGTACCGCTACAGGATAGTTTGCTGGCGGCGGCTCGGCTGCGTCAGCTGACGGCGGGGCAGTACCTGTTCAGGCGCGGTGATCCGCCCTGTGGGGTGTATGCGGTATTGGAGGGGGCGGTGCGGGTCAGCGCGGTCAATGCGCAGGGCAAGGAAGCTATTCTGAGCCTGGTTGAAACGCCTTACTGGTTCGGCGAGATCTGCCTTTTCGACGGTTTGCCGCGTACCCACGACGCCTTGTCGGTTGGGCCGTGCACGCTGTTGCAGGTACCGCAATCGGCGATGCTCGAGATTCTTGACCAAAGCCCGACGTATTGGCGCGACATGGCGTTGTTGATGAGCCAGAAGTTGCGCCTGTCGCTGATCAATATCGAACAGATGAGCCTGATGCCGGCGTCGACACGTATCGCTCACCGGCTGCTGATGATTGCCGGCGGGTACGGCGAGATAGAGCATTCCCGTCGCGTCCTGCAACTGCCCCAGGAAGATCTGGCCGCGATGCTGAGCCTGTCGCGCCAGACCACCAACAGTTTGCTCAAGGCGTTAGAGCAGCAGGAGATCATCAAGCTGAGTTACGGCGCGATTGAAGTGCTCGACCTGCCGCGCTTGCGGCAGGCCGCGGGGGCTGGCTAGGAACCGCGATACGTCGAAAAACCGTAAGGGCTCAGCAGCAGCGGGATGTGGTAGTGCTGGTCGGCCTGCTTGACCTCGAATATCACCGGGACTTCCGGGAAAAACGTCTCGCGATTGGCTTTCTTGTAGTAGTCACCGGTCTTGAACACCACGCGATACTCGCCCGGCTTCATGGCTTGGTTGGCCGGGAACAGTTCGGCGATGCGCCCCTGCTGGTTGGTGACACCTTCGGACAGCGACTGCCAGTGATCGCCTACGTGTTGCTCCAGGGTGACGCTGACACCGGCAGACGGCAGGCCGTTTTCCAGGTTCAGCACATGCACGCTCAGCGGGTTGCCGGCCGCCAGGGCCAGGCTGCTCAGGCCGCTCAGGCTGAGGGCGGCGAGGGTCATAGTCAGGGTTTTCATCGAGGTTTCCTCAAGGGGTGATTGTCAGGCCAAGTTGATTGGCCGCCTTTACCGCGCACGCTTCGTCCTGCTCGGCACCGCCGGCACCGGCAATGCCAAGCGCGCCTACCAGTTCAGAGTCGGCGAACAGCGGCACGCCGCCCCCGAGCAACAGCAATTCGGACAAGCTGTTAAGGTTGGCGGCCTCGGGGTTGTTGCGCGCACGCTCGGCAAACAAGCGAGTGGGGGTTTTAGTCGACAACGCCGTGTACGCTTTGCGTTGGCTGGCGATGCTGTTGTGTGGACCTACGCCGTCGGCCCGCAGGCTCAGCAACGGATTGCCGCCCCGGTCGAGTACGGTAAGTGCCGCCGTGCACTGCGCCAGGCTGGCGTCTGCCAGTTGGCGTGCGGTGTGCAAATCCAGGTCGGCGTGGCGCGGCAGCGGTGGTGCTGCCAGGACGCTGGCGCTGATGGCGAAGCTCAAGAAGAAGGCATTACGGTACATGGGAACGGCTCCAGAAAGCAGGCCGCTACCTTAGCCAGCGGTCTCGGTCAAAAGCCGAACAATTCGATTACAGGTTTGTAATGAACCAAGAGGTAGGCATGCAGGTGTTGTTAGTGGAAGACCAGCCGAAATTGGCGCAAGTCATGGCCCAGGGCTTGAGTGAGGCCGGCTTCGCAGTGGAAGTCGCAGCCAATGGCATGGCCGCTCAGCGGTTTGTGGAAAGCACTGACTATGACTTGGTGATCCTGGATGTCATGTTGCCGGGTTTGAATGCCTGGAAGTTGCAGCAGGCGATTCGCAAGAAGGGCGAGACGCCGGTGTTGTTCTTGACGACCCCGGAAGGGATCGAGGACCGTCTGCGCGGGTTGGAACTGCATGAGGATGATTACTTGCTCAAGCCGTTTGAAGCCAAGGCCTTGGTGGTGCGGGTGAAGAAGTTGTTGCGGCGTGACCGTGGGCGCTGATTGATCCGGCATCTTCAATACCTGGACCACCGCCATCGCAGGCAACCAGCTCCCACATTTGGAATGCATTCCCGTGTGGGAGCGGGGCTTGCCCGCGATGGGGCCATCACGAACACCGCACATCCACCTACCGCAACCCATCCCTGAACTGCCCCGGCGTCATCCCCGTCCAGCGCTTGAACGCGCGGTTGAAACTGCTGGTATCAGCAAACCCCAGCAAATGACTGATTTCCGCCAATGAGCATTGCGGATCCCGCAAATGCAGCAACGCCAAATTCTCCCGGCACTCATTGAGCAACGCATCAAACCGGCAGCCTTCATCCGCCAGATGGCGTTGCAGGCTGCGCAGGCTCAGGTGCAGCGCCTGCGCAACCCGCTCGGCGCTGGGTTCGCCGTCGGGCAACTGCGCTTCGATCACCCGTCGGACCTTGCGCTCCCAGGTCAGCGGTTGCAGTTGGGCGAGGGTGCGCTTGAGCACGGTTTCATTGTGCTCGGCCAGTTCGGGGTTGGCGTCGTCCAGGTGGCTGTCGAAATCCTGCGCGGCGAACTCCAAGCGGTCTTCCTCAGCGCCGAAAAACACCGGCGCGCGAAACACCGTATGCCATGGCTTGGGATCGGCCGGTTCCGGCCTTCGCAGGTACACCGCCAGCGGCGCGTATTCGCGCCCCAGGCGATTGCGACAAGTGCGCACATAGATCGCCGCAAACGCATCGATGGCCTCGAACGCTGGCGCTGGGTTTCCCGGTAGTTGCAGCAAGCGGAACCGATAGCGTTCGCCGTCGCCACTCAGCTCCAGGCTCAAGGCATCGCTGACCACCTGGTGATACCGCACGATGCGCTCGAACACTTCCCGCAAGCTGCCACTGGCCACCAGCGCATACCCCAACGCATGAAACGTGGTGGGGCTGACGAACCGCGACACCCGCAGCCCAATCGCTGGATCGCTGCTGGCCTGCACCGCCAGCTCCCACAAGCGCGTGGTGGCCGACAGCGGGTAGCGCGCATTCGGGTCGTCCATCTGCTGTGGGTCGAGCCCGGCTTGCACGCACAGCGCGGCGCTGTCGAGGCCCAGGGCGTCGAGCTGCTTGCGCAGGGCGCGGGTCCAGCTGGCAAGGGAAGTGGGTTCGGTCATGGCGATTGGCGCTTGCGGTCAACAGGTTGGCGTCCGGGGCTAGCATCCTGATTGATCGCTTGGGGCAGGATGTGAGCACCAATAAGCAAGAGGATGGAAGCATGGACGGTACTTCTGCAAGTCCCCAGCAGATGAACGCGCAACAGCGTTCGGCGCATATCCGTGAAGTGGTGCTGGCCGAAGGCGTACGTCTGCGCCAGCAGCACCCCTGGTTGCTGCATCAGGACGCGTTGGGCGCAGGCATCCTGGCGTTTGCGCTGCTCGGCATGCTGGGCTCGGCGGCGCTCTACATCACCGGGCGCATGGCCTGGTGGGTGTGCCTGCTGCTCAACGCGTTCCTGGCGTCATTGACCCACGAGCTGGAACACGACCTGATCCACAGCATGTATTTTCGCAAGCAGCGCCTGCCCCACAACCTGATGATGGGCCTGGTGTGGCTGGCGCGGCCGAGCACGATCAACCCGTGGGTGCGCCGGCACCTGCATCTCAACCATCACAAGGTCTCCGGCACCGAGACCGATATGGAGGAGCGCGCGATCACTAACGGCGAGCCCTGGGGTTTCGCGCGGTTGCTGATGGTCGGCGATAACGTCATGTCGGCCTTCATCCGCATCCTGCGGGCCAAGACCTGGAAGCACAAACTCACGATCCTCAGGCGCTCGCTGCTGGTGTATGCACCGCTGGCATTGCTGCATTGGGGCGCGTGGTACGTGTTCCTTGGCTTTCATGCCGCCAATGGCATTGCCAGTCTGCTCGGTGCGCCCATCGAGTGGTCAGCCAGCACCGTGCAGATGATGCAGGTGATTGATATCGCTACCGTGGTGATCATCGGCCCTAACGTGCTGCGCACCTTTTGCCTGCACTTCGTCAGCTCGAACATGCACTACTACGGCGATGTGGAACTGGGCAATGTGATCCAGCAGACCCAGGTATTGAACCCTTGGTGGTTGTGGCCGTTGCAGGCGTTCTGCTTCAACTTCGGCAGCACCCACGGCATCCACCATTTTGTGGTGAAGGAGCCGTTCTACATCCGCCAGATGACCGCCAAGGTGGCGCACAAAGTGATGGCTGAGATGGGCGTGCGCTTCAATGATTTCGGGACGTTTGCGCGGGCCAATCGGCTGGGTTTTCCACCGCCTGCAGGGTTTCGATCAGCGCCTTCGCGGCAGGCGACAAACGCACCCCAGCGCGGCTGATCACCCCGCAACGGTTGCTGAGGCTGTCCAACGCATGTGGCAGATTACGCCAATGCAGCACCTGTAATTGACCACTGGCGAATGCCTCGACGAAAGCCTCTTCGGCGCCCAGGCCGATGGCGTCGCATTGCTTCACGATGGTGGCCAATGCGGCCAATTGCTCAAGCTCGATGGCAGGCGCAAAGTCGACGCGCCCGCTGAGGTTGGCCAGCAGCTTGCGAATGCCGGGCGCGATCAGGGGGGTGGCCAGCGGGTAGGTGAACAGGTCGTTGGTGGAAAGGCTGTCCTTGGCCAGTAGCGGGTGCCCGGCGCGGCAGAAAAACACGCTGCGCCGAGGCGTCAGGGCCTGGGTCTGAAAGTTCGGGTCAGCCTCGAAGTGACGCACATCGGCGATAAAGAATTCGATCTCTTCACGGTTCAGGCTGCGTCCGAGTTTTTCCCAGTTATCCACCTGCAATGCAGTGCGCACCTTGGGGTAGGTGGAGACAAAGCGCGCCATCGTCTGGGGCACCAGGTTCACGGCGGCCACCGCATCGCTGCCGAAGCGCACTTCGCCGGCGTCGAGCTTGGTCATGCGCGTGACTTCATGGCTCAGCAACGCCGCGCCTTGCACCAGGCTCAATGCGTGTTGCAGCACCACCTGGCCTTCGGGGGTGGGACGCAGGTCTTTGTTCGCACGGTCCACCAGCACACAGCCGAATTCCTGCTCCAGGCCTTGGATGCTGCGGCTGAATGCTGGTTGCGTGATGCCCATGGCGTCCGCCGCGCGCACGAAACTGCGGTGCTCGTTGAGCGCGATGAAGTAGCGCAGTTGGCGAAGGTCCATGGTATGCCCGGCATCCTGTAGGGGAACCGGGATTTTAAGGGCGATGCTTATTCCGTCAATGAAGCATGTTTGTTTTATCTAGATCTTAAATGCATATCTATAGAGCGGGTGCCGTGCGGTAAGTGGCGGGGCTGAATACCCGGGTCACCACCAGCATCGCGACCGCCGTCACCGTCAGCACCACCCAGGCGCTGACAAAACTGCCGGTGAGTTCACGCAGCCAGCCGGTCAGCCACGGCGAAATCGCATTGATCAAAAAGCCCACGCCCTGCACGAACGCCGCCAGTTGCCCGGCCTGGCGCGGGTCGCGGTGGTGGTCGAGGGTCAATAACAGGCTTAGGGCAAAACACGCGCCCAGGCCGAAGCCACACAGCGCCACCCACAGATGAGGAAACTGCAACGGCGCGATCAACAGGCCGAGGTAGCCAATGGTCTGGGCCAGCAGGCTGATCCACAGCAGTGGCCGCCGATCGATCCCGCGTTGTGCCAGCACCGGCATCAACAGCGCGGCGATGACCTGAAAGATCGTCATGAAGGCCAGCAATGAACCACTGGGCAACACGCCCCAACCCAGTTGCTGATAGTAGGCCGGCAGCCACGCCACCATGCTCATGTAGCCGCAATTGACCAGGCCGAAGTACAGCGCCAGCAGCCACGCACGGCGATTGCGCAGGCCCTTGAAGGCGGGGATGACATTCGCGCTTTTTGCCGCACCCAGGGGCAACCAGGCCCACAACAACAGTGCGGCCAATGCCGGCAGCAACCACACACCGAGCCCGGCTTCCCACCGCTGAAAATGCGTGGCCACCACTGGGCTGAGCAGCGCCGCCAGCCCACCACCGGCCATCAGCGAGGCTGAGTAAACCCCCATCGCCACCGGCACGCGGTGATGAAATTCGCGCTTGATCATCGCCGGCACCAACGCCTGGATCAAGGCGACACCGGCCCCACCGAGCAGTGCGGTCACCAGCAGTGTCGAGCCCTGGCCCATCAGCCAGCGGGCCAGGCACGCCAGCAGGATCATCATCAAGCCCAGGGCAATGCCACGCCGCTCACCGAGTTGCGCTTCAACACGCACGCCCACCAGTGCCACCAGGCCCATGCACACCACGGGCAGGCTGGTGAGCAAGGCACTGCTCTGGAAACTCAAGCCGGTGGCCAGGCGAATCTCGCCGAGCAACGGGCTGATGGAGCTGAGGATCGGCCGCAGATTGAGGCCGAGGACCACCAACAGGCCCCAGCCGGCGAGGGATTTATTCAGGGGCATGCAGGTTTTTCCAGTGCTGGTACAGCGTAGTCATGGCCGCATCAGGCAGATGCCGGATCGGCAGGCGCTGCTCACTCACTGGCAGGCCCACCTGCTGCCCGATCGCCGCCGTGGACAGGCCAAAGGGCTCGGCCATTTCGTTGCTGGCTGCAAACACCACCCGTTCCACACCGCACAGGTACATGGCACTCAGGCACATAGGGCAGGGTTGGCCGCTGGCGTAGATGACGCAACCGTCCAGGCGCGCGCCGAGTTGCTGGCTGGCAGCGCGGATCGCCAACAATTCGGCGTGAGCGGTAGGGTCCTGGGTCAGATGGATTTCATTCACCGCTTCAACCAGCACTTCGCCGTCGCGCGTCAACACCGCGCCAAACGGTCTGCCACCTTGGGTGACGTTGGTCTGGGCAAGTTGGATCGCGCGTTGCAGGTGCTGGTGATCGTCGGTCATGGAGATCCCTCCGGGCATGATTGGAGGGTGAAGTATGGTGAGTCGTCAGGGTATTCTGAAATTAAATATAACCATGCCAAGCAGTGGCAAATGGAATGGTAAACGCCCATGTTCGATCCCGTGTTGTTGCGCAGTTTTGTCGCCGTGGTGGATTGCGGCAACTTCACCCGCGCCGCCGAGCGCCTGCACTTGACTCAGTCCACGGTCAGCCAGCAGATCCGTCGCCTGGAAGAGGCGGTGGCGTGTCAGTTGCTGGACCGTAATCAGCGCCGCGTGGTCGCTACTGCGGAAGGCGAGCGCTTGCTGGCCTATGCACGACGCATCCTCGCGTTGCATGAAGAAGCCGCCGACGTATTGATCAGCCAGCAAAGCGACGGGGTGCTGCGCCTTGGTGTGCCGGAGGACTTTGCGTCCGAACGGCTGATGCCGCTGCTGTCGGCGTTTGTGCTGGCTTTCCCTAGGGTGCGCCTGGAGGTCACCAGCGGTCTCGGTCCCGAGTTGCAGCGCCAGTACCGCAGCGGAGAGTTCGACGTCTTGCTGGTCAAGCAGATGGGCGACAGCGACGACTGCCTGGCCTCATGGCCGGAGCCCTTGTGCTGGGTTGATAGCCGCAGCACGCCGTCCCTGGGCCGCGCCCCGTTGCCGTTGGTGGCATTTCCCGTGGGCGGCCTGTACCGCAATGAAATGCTGCAGCACTTGGAAGTTGGCGGCTGGCGCTGGCGCATCGGGTATTCCAGTGCGAGCCTGGCGAGCGTGTGTGCGGCGGTGGCGGCGGGGTTGGGCATCAGTTTGTTGCCCCGTCGAGTCGTACAGCCAGGGCACAGCGTATTGGGTCCGGACAGCGGCTTGCCCAGGGTGGAAGGTGTGCGGCTGGCACTGTATGGCCGCAGTGGCTTGGGTGCGGCTGGGCAAAGCCTGCAACGCCAATTGCTTGATTTGTGTGCGAACAGCCCTGTCTGAGCGATGCCTTTTCTGAATATTTTTTATGCCTGAAAGGCATTCAAAAGCAACGCCTATGCGCCAGCCCGCGCAGGACGGGGCTTTGCCGTTTCTGCATGTTTCATTTATTCAATTTAGATCTATCTATAACTTTAAAGATTACTTTAAGAGATAAGCGTCTGGCCCCGATGATTCAGCCCTCGACGGCCTTCCATGCAGGCCTGTCGGTTTTTTGTGTCAAAAACCGTAGGGAGTGAATCAATGGGCAATGTCCAGACCGCCGCCAGTGCACACGAGGCGCCATGGCGCCAGGCACCGGGTGGTGAGTTGGTCGACCTTGGCCGGCCGCACCGCGCGCCGTTGGGGCAGCTGCGCACGCAGAAAACGCCGAAGCGTTTCTCCAGTCGCCGCGAAGGGATCCTGCTGGGTTTGCTGGTGTTGGCCCTGCACGGTGCGGTGATTTACTGGGTGAGCCAGAAGCCGACCCCGGTGCTGCCGATTGTGCCACCGGAAATTCCGCCGATGACCATCGAATTTTCCCAGCCGGCCCCCCCTGTGGTGGAACCGCCACCGCCCGTGCCGCCACCGCCACCGCCGCCTGTGGTCGAGCCACCGCCGCCGGTGGTGGATGAATTGGCTGCCAAACCGGCGCCGCCAAAACCGATTCCCAAACCCAAGCCCAAGCCGGTTCCAAAGCCTGAGCCCAAGCCCGCGCCGAAACCTGTCGAGCAGCCGCCTGCGCCACCGACACCGGCACCGCCTGCGCCTCCAGCACCACCGGCGCCGGCCCCGGTAACACCCGCTTCGGCCAACGCTGCGTACCTGAAGAACCCGGCACCGGAATACCCGTCACTGGCTCAACGACGCGGCTGGGAAGGCACGGTGTTGCTCAGGGTGCATGTCCTGGCCAGTGGCAAGCCGGGCGAAATCCAGGTCCAGAAAAGCAGCGGTCGCCAGCAACTCGACGACGCCGCGTTGTCAGCGGTGAAGCGTTGGAGCTTCGTACCGGCCAAGCAGGGCGATGTGGCCCAGGACGGCTGGGTCAGCGTACCGATCGATTTCAAGATTCACTAACTATTCGGCTGCGGTGTGTTGCACACGCCGCGACCTGCACAGAGGGAAAACATCATGGCATTAGCATCTCCACTTGAATCCATCGAAAGCGCGGTGATCTGGCTGCTGGTGGTCTTTTCGGTCGCCACCTGGGGCCTGGCCCTGCTCAAGGGCGTGCAGTTCGGTCGCCTCAAGGCGCAGGATCGCAAGTTCCACAAACAGTTCTGGGCGGCGTCGAGCCTCGACTCGGCTGCCGAGCTGGCCGAAACCCAGCCGGGCGCCGCTGCCCGCGTGGCCCAGGCCGGTTATGCCGCGATCCAGGTGGGCGAAACCCCGCACGCGGCGGACCTGAGCCAGGCGATTAACCACCAGGACCGCCTCGAACGCGCCCTGCGTCAGCAGATCGTGCGTGAGCGCCGCTCCCTGGAAACCGGCCTGGCCGTGGTCGCCAGTATCGGCAGCACCTCGCCGTTCATCGGTCTGTTCGGCACCGTGTGGGGCATCATGGAAGCCCTCAAGGGCATCAGCGCCGCCGGTTCCGCCAGCCTTGAAACCGTGGCCGGCCCGATTGGCGCGGCATTGGTCGCCACCGGTGTGGGTATCGCCGTCGCGGTGCCTGCGGTGCTGGTCTACAACTATTTCCTGCGTCGCCTGAAGCTGACGGCTGCGGACCTAGACGACTTTGCCCACGACTTCTACAGCCTGGCGCAGAAAAATTCCTTCCGTGTGCTGCTGCACCCGACCCTGAACAAAACCACTGCCAGTAACCCGCAAAAAGTGAAGGAGGCGTCCTGAGATGGCCTTTTCCACGCAAGACAGCGATGAGGTACTGAGCGAGATCAACGTCACGCCGCTGGTGGACGTGATGCTGGTGCTGCTGGTGGTGTTTATCGTCACTGCGCCGCTTTTGACCAACGCAATCCCGATCAACCTGCCCAAGACTGAGGCGGTCGCGCCGGTGGAGCAGAAAGACCCGCTGGTGGTGAGCATCGACGGCGCCGGCAAACTGTTTATCAACAAGGACGAAATCCAGCCGGACCTGCTGGAGTTCAACCTGCAGGCGGCCAAGGCCAAGGACCCCGATGTGCGGGTGCAACTGCAGGCTGACGATGGCGTGAACTACGGCGAAGTGGCGCGAGCCATGGCGTCTATCGAACGCGCAGGGATTACCAAGCTGTCGGTGATTACCGCTCGTTAAGTTACACAAGCCTCGACAATTTTTTGGCCGTCTCCTTGGCAGGGTGCGGCCTTTTTTTTGTGTAAAACCCATATGCATTTTTGGTTATTAATAAATAGCTTCTTATTCCTTAACGAATATAACACCCGTCCCTATACTGTTCAGCAACGTTAAACGCTGCAGGAGGGCACACCCATGCACAGCGAGTCGATTCGTTATCTGATCGTGCCGGGCTGGCAAGGATCGCCAGAAGATCATTGGCAAAGTCACTGGCAGAACAGCCTGCCCAATAGCGCCCGCGTGGAGCAGGCCGACTGGCTGACCCCGCGTCGCGAAGACTGGGTCGCCGCGCTGGCCGAGGCCATTGCGGCCGACAGCACGCCAGTGATCCTGATCGCCCATAGCCTGGGCTGCATCACCGTGGCGCACTGGGCGGCCACTGCGCCGGTGCAGTTTCTGCGTCAGGTACGCGGCGCCTTGCTGGTGGCGCCGGCCGATGTCGAGCGTCCTGCTTGCTCTCCGGCATTGCGTAATTTCGCGCCGATCCCGACCGATCTGTTGCCGTTTCCCAGTCAGGTGGTCAGTTCCGATAACGACAGTGCCGTCAGCGCACCAAGGGCCCTGGAATTGGCGCGTAACTGGGGTGCCGAAGCGGGCATTCTCTCCGGTGCTGGCCATATCAATGTCAAGTCCGGCCACCAACGCTGGGAGCAGGGATTTGCTTACCTGTACCGCCTGCAAAGTCGCCTTGAGCATCATGCCCGGCGCACTGCCTGAACATTTTTCAACGCCCCGTCCCTTAAGTGGATTTGGGGCGGGAGCCTGCCATGAGTCTGCATGAAACCTACGGTCAGCCATTGCTGACCTTTCCCGACGCGGAAAAAAGCCCGCTGAGCATCCGCGCCAAGGCGCTGGTGTTTGTCGATCCCCGTTCGCGCCAATTGCGCGAAGACCTCGAGAGCCTCGCGCCGCGCGCCTTGCCCGTATTGATTCGTGGCGAAACCGGTAGTGGTAAAGAGTTGCTGGCGCGGCATATCCACCGTGGCAGCGACCGTACCGGCTTGTTTGTCTCGGTCAATTGCGGTGCGATCAGCCCGACCTACGCCGATGCTGAATTGTTCGGCTACGCCGCCGGTAGCCACAGTGGTGCAGCCAGCAGCCGGGCCGGTTGGTTCGGTTCGGCGAATGGGGGCACCTTGTATCTGGATGAGATTGGCGATTTGCCGTTGCCGATCCAGGTAAAACTGTTGGCCGCGCTGGAAAACCACGAAGTCACCCGTGTCGGTGCCCATCAGCCGAGCCCGGTGGATGTGCGCCTGGTCGCCGCCACCAGCATCGACCTGGCTCAGGCCGTGGCGGCCGGCAAGTTCCATGAGCGCCTGTTCCACTATCTGAGCGAAGGTCGGTTGGATTTGCCGGCGCTGCGCGAGCGGGTCGGTGACATCTTGTCCCTGGCCGAATACTTCCTGGGCATCTACAGTCAGCGCCTGGACCTGCCGGTGCCGCTGATCAGCGATGCCGCGCAGCGTGTGCTGGAACACCACAGCTGGCCGGGCAATACCCGTGAGCTGGAAAACGTCATTCACTTCGCGTTGCTGGTGAGCAGCGGCGACGAGATCCTGCCCGAGCATTTGAACCTGCCGGTCGCAGGTTCGCCGTTGGAACAGGTGCAGCGCATTTTCCAGAGTGCCAGCCCCGCCGAGCAGGAAACGCTGCGTAAATTCCTACATGAACAAAATGGAATATCAACGTGAATAAAAGATATTGTTCGGGAATAAAAAATCTAGGTATTGTCCCCTCCACGCCGCGATAGCACTTCGCTGGCACACCTCATAAAAAACGGTCGTCAGAGACGCCCCGGAATTTCGATAAGGACACTGCATGAAAAAGGTTCTGTTGTTTACCGCACTGGCGGCTGCCCTGACTGCAAGCTTCGCCCAGGCCAACGAGAAACTGGTGGTGGCCGCCACCCCGATCCCGCACGCCGAGATCCTCGAACTGGTCAAGCCTACCCTCGCCAAAGAAGGCGTGGACCTGGAAATCAAAGTCTTCACCGACTACGTACAGCCCAACGTACAGGTTGCCGAGAAACGCCTGGACGCCAACTACTTCCAGACCCTGCCGTACCTGGAAAACTTCAACAAGGGCAAGGGTACCAACCTGGTGACTGTGGTCGGCGTGCACGTTGAACCCTTCGGCGGCTACTCGAAAAAGATCAAGAACATTTCTGAGCTCAAAGATGGCGCCACCGTGGCCATCCCGAACGAAGGCTCCAACAGCGGCCGTGCCCTGTTGCTGCTGCAGAAAGCTGGCGTGATCACCCTGAAAGACCCGACCAACGCCCTGGCCACGCCAAAAGACATCAAGGACAACCCCAAGCACCTGAAATTCAAAGAGCTGGAATCGGCCCTGCTGCCACGCGTGCTGGACCAGGTTGACCTGGACCTGATCAACACCAACTACGCCCTAGAAGCTGGCCTGAACCCAGCCAAGGACGCGCTGATCATCGAAGACGCCAAGTCGCCATACGTGAACTTCTTGGTGGCTCGTCCGGACAACAAGGACAGCGATGCTATCCAGAAACTGTCCAAGGCCCTGACCAGCCCGGAAGTCAAAGCGTTCATCGAAAAGAAGTACAACGGCGCGGTAGTGCCTGCGTTCTGATGTAACCCAAACCCCCTTCAAGGTTTGAACGCCGACGGCTGTTACAGCGTCGGCGTTTTTTTATGCTCGGCATTGGAATGCGGTTAAAACTGTGGGAGCTGGCTTGCCTGCGATGGCGGTTTGTCAGCTAATGGCGTGCTGGCTGATCCACCGCTATCGCAGGCAAGCCAGCTCCCACCTTTGTCGGCGGTGTATTTTAGAGAGCGCGGCTGTTGATAGCCCGCCGCAGCGCCACCAACCATTTCACCAGCTCCTGCGGATCAATCGGTTTCACTTCCTGCATGGTTCGATCCCTCGAATCTCAGACCCTCCAACCATAGCTGTCACCCGTCAAACCCGCGAATCCGGGGGTTATCTTTTTGGGTGATATCAATATGCTATTTAGGTATTTAAATTTTCTTTTTTATACCTTTAAAGTTCGCGCTACCCGGCGTTACCCATGCCGGATCGGATTGCGCTCGCTGCATTACCCTTGCGGCGTCATGGACTGGAAATGACCTTCGATTTCGCTTTTATCCTCAGCACGCTCCCGGCGTTTCTGAAAGCCGTGGGCGTGACGCTGCAAGTCGGCCTGTTCGCCATTGCCACCTCGTTACTGGTGGCGCTGATCAACGCGGCGCTGCTGGTGTTTCGCATGCCGTACCTGTCGCGCCTGGTGGCGCTCTATGTGGAGCTGGCGCGCAACACGCCGCTGTTGATCCAGCTGTTCTTCGTGTACTTCGCGCTGCCGGCCCTGGGTTTCAATATCTCCGGGTTCTGGGCGGCGATCATCACCATGACTTTCCTCGGCGGCGCCTACCTCACCGAAGTGTTGCGTGCGGGCGTGGAGGCCGTGCCGCTGGCGCAGATCGAGTCGGGCAAGTCCATCGGCCTGTCCGACTGGCAACTGCTGCGCCATGTGATCCTGCCTCAGGCCGGTATCCTCAGCCTGCCGGCGTTGTTCGCCAATTTCATCTTCCTGCTCAAGGAGACCACCGTGGTTTCCGCCGTGGCGGTGCCGGAGATTCTCTACACCACCAAGAGCTACATCGCCCTCTACTACAAGACCTACGAAATGCTCGCCGTGCTGACGTTGATCTGCGTGTTGCTGTTCTTGCCGCTGTCGCTGTTGCTCAGCCGCCTGGAAAGGAGGCTCCAGCATGGCCAGTTCGGGTCTTGAGTTGCTGTGGGTGTCGTTGCCGCAACTGGGCAAGGGCGCTGCGCAAACCCTGTCGATCTCGTTCTTGAGCATCGCGTTCAGCACCATCGGCGGCGTGTTGTATGGCGTGCTGCGCACGTTGAACAAACGGTTGATCAACGCGGTGCTGCGGGTGTACCTGGAGCTGTTCCGCGCGATCCCGGTGTTGGTGTGGTTGTACCTGCTGTTTTTCGGGCTGCCGATTTTCTTCGGCCTGAGCATTCCGAGTTTCTGGTGTGCAGTGCTGGTGCTGTCACTGTGGGGCGCCAGCGAGGTGGGCGAAGTGGTGCGCGGTGCCTTGCATTCGCTGCCACGCGGGCAACGTGAAGCGGGGTTGTCGATTGGTCTCTCGGACCCGCAGCTCTATGGCTACGTGCTGCTGCCCCAAGCCCTGAAACGCATGACGCCGCCGACCATCAACGTCTACACACGCATCATCAAGACCAGCTCCCTGGCGGTGCTGATCGGCGTGGTGGACGTGATCAAGGTCGGCCAGCAAATCATCGAACGCACCTATGAGTCTGTATTGATCTACGGCGTGCTGTTCCTGTTTTTCTTCTTTATCTGCTACCCGTTGTCGGCCGCCTCCAAGGTGCTGGAACGGCGCTGGGCCCAAGCATGAGTGCATTGATCGAGTTCCAGGGTTTCAACAAATTCTTCGGCGAGGCGCAGGTGCTCAAGGGCATCGACCTGAGCGTGCAAAGCGGCGAAGTGCTAGTGATCCTTGGCCCCAGCGGCTGCGGCAAAAGCACCTTGCTGCGTTGCCTCAACGGCCTGGAAGTGGCGCATAGCGGCAGCCTGCGGTTTGCCGGCAAAGAACTTTTGGACAAACACACCGACTGGCGCCAGGTGCGTCAGGACATCGGCATGGTGTTCCAGAGCTACCACCTGTTCCCGCACATGAGCGTGCTCGACAACATTCTGCTCGGCCCACTGAAAGTGCAAAAGCGCGACCCGCGCGAAGCCCGCGAACAGGCCGAGAAACTGTTGGAACGCGTGGGCTTGGCCGACAAGCGCGACGCCTTCCCGCGCCAGCTGTCCGGTGGCCAACAGCAACGCATCGCTATCGTCCGCTCGTTGTGCATGGACCCTCAGGTCATGCTGTTTGACGAAGTCACCGCAGCCCTCGACCCGGAAATGGTCAAGGAAGTGCTGGAAGTGATCCAGGGCCTGGCCCGCGATGGCATGACCTTGCTGATCGTTACCCACGAAATGGCTTTCGCCCGCGCCGTCGCCGACCGCGTGGTGTTCATGGAGGCCGGTCGCATCCTCGAACAAAACACCCCCGAGGCATTCTTTACGAACCCGCAAACCGCACGAGCGCAGCAGTTCCTGGAGAAGTTCTCCTTTGTTTCAACACTGCCCAAGAAAACCAAGGAACTGGAGCTGATATGAAAAAGTTACTGCTGCCACTGTTTGCCGTCGCTCTGCTGGCCGGCTGCGATAAAAAGGCCGAAGAGCCTGTAAAACCTGCCGCTGTCAGTTACATCGATAAGATCAAGGCCCGTGACAAACTGATCGTCGGTGTCTTCACCGACAAACCGCCGTTTGGTTTTGTGAACGAAGCTGGCCGTTACGTAGGCTTCGATACCGACATCGGTCGCCAATTCGCCAAAGACCTGCTGGGCGATGAAAACAAGGTCGAGTTCGTTGCCGTCGAGCCGGCCAGCCGTATTCCGTTCCTGCAAAGCGATAAGGTCGACCTGATCCTCGCCAACATGACCGTGACCCCGGAACGCAAGGAAGCAGTCGACTTCACCAACCCCAACCTGAAAGTCGCGGTGCAGGCCCTGGTACCAAACGACAGCGCGGTAAAAAGCCTGGATGACCTGGCCACCCGCACCACCATCGTCACCACCGGCACCACCGCCGATATCTGGCTGACCAAGAACCACCCGGACTGGAAACTGCTCAAGTTCGAGAAAAACTCCGAGTCGTTGCAGGCGTTGTCTGCCGGCCGTGGTGATGCCTATGCCCAGGACAACCTTGTGCTGTTCAGCTGGGCCAAGCAGAACCCGGGCTACCGTGTGCTGGAAGAAACGCTGGGTGATGAAGCGCCGATTGCACCCGCGGTGAAGAAGGGCAACATCGAACTGCGCGACTGGGTGAACACCGAGTTGGCGAAGTTGGGCGAGGAGAAGTTTCTGCTCAAGCTGTACGACCAATATGTGCGTAAAGAACTGAGCGATGACACCAAGCCGGAAAGTGTGATTGTTGAAGGCGGGAAGTGGCAGGGCTGATTCAGCTATCGCCGGCAAGCCGGCTCCTAAAGGTCACCGTAGTCCTTGTAGGAGCCGGCTTGCCGGCGATGAGGCCCTCCCAGTCACCGGCTATTGCGGCCAATGCCACGCCGGCGCGTCCAGAATCCCTTGCCCAACTATCCGCGTCTCCCCCAACACCTTCTCCAACACAATCGAATTGCACCCCTCATCCTGCTGCAACGCCGCAATCAAGCGGCTGGCATGGGACACCACCCACACCTGGCACTGTTGGGATGCCTGGATGATCAAGCGCGCCAACGCAGGTAGCAGGTCCGGGTGCAGGCTGGTCTCCGGTTCGTTCAGTACCATCATGGTCGGTGGGCGAGGTGTGAGCAGCGCCGCGATCAGCAGTAAATAACGCAAAGTCCCGTCCGACAGCTCCGCCGCCGACAATGGCCGCAGCAAACCTTCCTGATAAAACTCAATCGCAAAGCGCCCGCCCTGCAAGGGCTCGATATTCAGGCGTGCGCCGGGGAAAGCGTCGCTGACTGCGCGCTGCAATGCCTCGGGATCGCCGATTTCACGAATGGTCTGTAACGCCGCCGCCAGGTCGCGCCCGTCGTGATGTAGCACTGGCGTGCGTGTGCCCAGTTGAGGTTGGCGCACCGGCGCGTCGACATCGCTGCGAAAGTGATCATAAAAGCGCCAGCCACGGATGCTTTCGCGCAGCAGCAACACCTCCGGCGAACCGCGCAGGCTGCCAACCTGATCAAACAGGCTGTGGTAGTTCGGCGTGTGCTGGGCGAGCACATCCCAGGCGCGGCCCTCACGCGCCCGCACCATCGGCCCGGAACGCTGCACCAGCAGGCTGGCCGGGCGGTAGATAGGGCCGGCCCAGATGCATTCCTTCTTCACTTCCGGGTCCAGCGAGAAATAGGACAGCGTTTTTTCCGGCAGCCCCAGGGAAATGGCGTAGCTGAAATCTTCCCCGGCAAAGCCCAGGCGCAAGCGTTTGACGTCCTGACGCACGATGGGCTCGACCGGCACCTCACCGCTGCGCATGCGCCGGCTGATGGTCTCCGGCCCGGCCCAGAAGGTCGAATCCAGCCCACCCTCACGGGCCAGCGCATTTATCACTCCGCCCTGGGCGGTTTCCGCCAGCAGGCGCAGGGCGCGGTACAAGTTGGACTTGCCGCTGCCATTGGGGCCGGTGACCAGGTTGAGTCGGTCCAGGGGCACTACCAATTTATTGATCGAGCGGTAATTGGCCACCGCGAGGGTCTTGAGCATGGGCATTCAGTCGGCGTGGGAACCATTGGAGTATGGGAGCCTCCATGCAGATAAGGAACCCTGAACTAAGCTCACAGTCGCATACACACTGGCACGTCGGCATCACGCACAAGGAGCCTGCATGGGCGGTCGCATTTGCACCTGTATTTTCGGAATTGGCCTACTCGCGCTGCTGAGCGGCTGTGGCGAGGAAAAGGCTGAGCCCAAGCAGCACTCGCGGGTATTCGTGCAGACCGTGCAGCCGGCGGATTTTGCCGCAGCAGTCACGTTGACCGGCGATATCCAGGCCCGTGTGCAAACCGATCTGTCCTTCCGTGTGGGCGGCAAGATCATCCAGCGCATGGTGGACGTGGGTGATCGCGTCAGCGCCAAGCAAGTGCTGGCCAAGCTCGATCCCAAAGACTTGCAGACCAACGTCGATTCCGCCCAGGCCCAGGTTGTGGCCGAGCAAGCGCGGGTCAAACAGACGGCCGCCGCCTTCGTGCGCCAGGAAAAGCTCCTGCCCAAGGGCTACACCAGCCGCAGCGAATACGATTCCGCCCAGGCCGCGTTGCGCAGCAGCCAAAGTGCCCTGGCCGCCGCCCAGGCCCAACTGGCCAACGCCCGCGAACAGCTCGGCTATACCGCGCTGATCGCTGAAGCGCCGGGAGTGATTACCGCGCGCCAGGCAGAAGTCGGCCAGGTAGTGCAGGCCACCGTGCCGATCTTCAGCCTGGCGCGCGATGGCGAGCGCGATGCGGTGTTCAACGTCTATGAGTCGCTGCTGGTGGAGCCGCCGCCGGAGGCGCCGATCACCGTCAGCCTCTTGGATAACCCGAGCATCAAGGCCGTGGGCAAGGTGCGTGAAGTCACGCCTGCCGTGGCGGCCAACACGGGTACCGTGCAGGTGAAGATCGCTCTGCAAGCGCTGCCCAAGGGCATGGAGTTGGGTTCTGTAGTGAGCGCTACCGCCAACGGCCCGGCCAAGGCCAGTATTGAATTGCCTTGGGCCGCGCTCACCAAGGACCTCAGCGAACCTGCCGTATGGCTGATCGACAGCGACGGCAAGGCGCAATTGCACAAAGTCACCGTGGCGCGCTACCTCACCGGCAAAGTCATCATTGGCGATGGCCTAAAGGGCGGCGAAAAAGTCGTGGTGGCTGGCGGGCAATTGCTGCACCCCGGCATGATCGTCGAGATCGCCCAGCAAGGAGCCCAGCCATGAAGCGCCTGATGGTGTTACTCGCCGCCAGCCTGTTGCTGGTGGCTTGTTCGAAGGAAGAGCCAACACCCGAACCGGTGCGCCCCGTGCTGTCCATGGAAGTGAAAGCCGAGGACCAGGAAAACCTCGGCCGTTTCGCCGGCACCATCCAGGCCCGTTATGAAAGCAACCTGGGTTTCCGTGTGCCAGGCCGCATTGCCCGCCGCGCCGTGGATGTGGGCGCCGAGGTGGAGAAGGGCGCCTTGCTCGCCGTCCTCGACCCTACCGATCAACAGAACCAGTTGCGCGCAGCCCAGGGCGACCTGGCCCGCGTCCAGGCGCAATTTATCAACGCCCAGGCCAACGCCCGGCGCCAGCAGGAACTGTTCAACCGGGGCGTCGGCGCCCAGGCCCAATTGGATATTGCCCAGACCGACCTGAAAACCACCCAGGCCTCTCTCGACCAGGCGCAAGCGTCCGTCAACCAAGCCAAGGACCAACTCAACTACGCCGAACTGCGCACCGACCACGCCGGCATCGTCACGGCCTGGAATGCCGAGGCCGGCCAGGTAGTCAGCGCCGGCCAGCAAGTAGTGACCCTGGCCCGCCCGTACATCAAGGAAGCGGTGATCGACCTGCCCGCCGGCCTGGCCGAGCGCCTGCCCCATGACGTGGTGTTCCTGGTCGCCGGGCAATTGGACCCCAGCGTCAACACCACCGCCATCGTGCGCGAGATCGAACCCCAGGCCCAGAGTGCCACACGCACCCGTCGTGCGCGCCTGACCTTGGCCGAAACACCGCCCGCGTTCCGCCTTGGCACGGCGATCAGCGTGACCTTGAGCACCGCCATCGCGCCGCGCATCGAATTGCCCCTGAGTGCCTTGCAGGAGGTCGACGGCAAGACCCGCATCTGGCTGCTCGACACCCAAAGCCAGACCGTGCAACCGCGCGACATCACGGTGATCAGCCGTGACGCCAGCAGCGCCTTGCTCAACGGCGGCGTCAAACCCGGCGAGCGTATTGTCACCGCCGGCGTGAACAGCCTGAAGCCTGGGCAAAAAGTCAAAATCGACGAGGACAGCCCGCGATGAAAGGGAGCTTCAACTTATCCGACTGGGCCCTCAAGCATCAGTCCTTCGTCTGGTACCTGATGTTCGTCGCGCTGTTGATGGGCGTGTTCTCGTACATGAACCTGGGTCGCGAGGAAGACCCTTCGTTCACCATCAAGACCATGGTGATCCAGACCCGCTGGCCGGGTGCGACCCAGGAAGAAACCCTCAAGCAGGTCACCGACCGCATCGAGAAAAAACTCGAAGAGCTCGACTCCCTCGACTACGTGAAAAGCTACACCCGGCCGGGCGAGTCCACGGTGTTCGTGTTCCTCAAGGACACCACCAGTGCCAAGGCCATCCCCGAGATCTGGTACCAGGTCCGCAAGAAAATCGACGACATTCGCGGCACCTTCCCTCAGGGTTTGCAGGGGCCGTCGTTCAACGATGAGTTCGGTGACGTGTTCGGCTCGGTGTACGCCTTTACCGGCGACGGCCTGTCGATGCGTCAGTTGCGTGACTATGTGGAGCAGGTGCGCGCCGAGATCCGTTCGGTACCGGGGCTGGGCAAGGTCGAGATGATCGGCCAACAGGACGAAGTGATTTACCTGAACTTCTCCACGCGCAAACTGGCGGCCCTGGGGATTGACCAGCGCCAGGTCGTGCAGAGCCTGCAATCGCAGAACGCGGTGACGCCGGCCGGTGTGATCGAGGCCGGGCCGGAGCGCATTTCGGTGCGCACGTCGGGGCAGTTCGCCTCGGAAAAGGACCTGGCCAACGTCAACCTGCGGCTCAACGACCGCTTCTATCGCCTGGCGGACATTGCCGACATTAGTCGAGGCTATGTCGACCCGGCGCGGCCGATGTTCCGCTTCAACGGCAAGCCGGCAATCGGCCTGGCGATTGCCATGCAGAAGGGCGGCAATATCCAGTCGTTCGGCAAGGCCCTGCACACGCGAATGGACGAACTGACCGCCGACCTGCCGGTGGGCGTCGGCGTGCATAAGGTGTCCGACCAGGCGGAGGTGGTGGAGGAGGCCGTCGGCGGCTTTACCAGTGCGCTGTTCGAAGCGGTGATCATCGTGCTGGTGGTGAGCTTTATCAGCCTCGGCATGCGCGCCGGGCTGGTGGTGGCGTGCTCGATTCCGCTGGTGCTGGCGCTGGTGTTTGTGTTCATGGAATACAGCGGCATCACCATGCAGCGGGTGTCGCTGGGCGCGTTGATCATCGCCCTCGGCCTGTTGGTGGATGACGCGATGATCACCGTCGAGATGATGATCACGCGTCTGGAAAAAGGCGAAACCAAGGAGCAGGCGGCGACCTACGCCTACACCTCCACGGCGTTCCCGATGCTCACCGGTACCCTGGTGACGGTCGCCGGTTTTGTGCCGATCGGTCTCAATGCCAGCTCGGCGGGCGAGTACACCTTCACCCTGTTCGCGGTGATTGCCGTGGCGATGCTGGTGTCGTGGGTGGTGGCGGTGCTGTTTGCGCCGGTGATCGGCGTGCATATCCTCAGTGCCAATGTGAAGCCTCACGATGCTGAGCCGGGGCGGATTGGCCGGGCGTTCAATGGCGGCATGCTGTGGGCCATGCGTAACCGTTGGTGGGCGATTGGCATCACCGTGGCGCTGTTTGTGGGGTCGGTGTTTTCCATGCAGTTCGTGCAGAACCAATTCTTCCCGTCATCGGACCGCCCGGAAATCTTGGTTGACCTGAACCTGCCGCAAAACGCCTCGATCAACGAGACGCGCAAGGCCGTCGACCGCCTGGAAGCGATCATCAAGGACGACCCGGACATTGCACGCTGGAGCACCTACATTGGCCAGGGCGCGATCCGGTTCTACCTGCCCCTCGACCAGCAACTGGAAAACCCCTACTACGCGCAGTTGGTCATCGTGAGCAAGGGCCTGGAAGAGCGCGGCGAATTGATCGCGCGCCTGCAAAAGCGCCTGCGCGATGACTTCGTCGGCATTGGCAGCTTTGTGCAGCCGCTGGAAATGGGTCCGCCGGTAGGTAGGCCGATTCAGTATCGCGTGTCGGGCAAAGACACCGATCAAGTGCGCAAACACGCCATCGAATTGGCGACCTTGCTGGACAAGAACACCCACCTGGGCGAGATCATCTACGACTGGAACGAGCCGGGCAAAGTGCTGCGTATCGACATCGCCCAGGACAAGGCGCGGCAACTGGGGCTGTCGTCGGAAGACGTGGCGCAGTTGATGAACAGCGTGGTCAGCGGTGCCTCGGTGACTCAGGTACACGACGATATCTACCTGATCAACGTGGTCGGCCGTGCCGAAGATGCCGAGCGCGGTACGCCGGAAACCTTGCAGAACCTGCAGATCGTCACGCCTAACGGCACCTCGATTCCGCTGCTGGCGTTCGCCACGGTGCGCTATGAGCTGGAGCAGCCTTTGGTGTGGCGTCGCGACCGTAAACCGACGATCAGCATCAAGGCGTCGGTGCGTGATGAGATGCAGCCGACGGACCTGGTGAAACAGCTCAAACCGGAGATTGACAAATTCAGCGCCGGCTTGCCGGTGGGCTACAAAGTCGCCACCGGTGGCACCGTGGAAGAAAGCGGCAAGGCCCAGGGCCCGATTGCCAGCGTGGTGCCATTGATGCTGTTCCTCATGGCGACCTTCCTGATGATCCAGCTGCACAGCGTGCAGAAGATGTTCCTGGTGGCGAGTGTCGCGCCGCTCGGTTTGATTGGCGTGGTGTTGGCGCTTATCCCCACCGGCACGCCCATGGGCTTTGTGGCGATTCTGGGGATCCTGGCGCTGATCGGCATCATCATCCGTAACTCGGTGATTCTGGTGACGCAAATTCATGAGTACGAAGTGGCGGGCTATACGCCGTGGGATGCGGTGGTGGAAGCCACCGAGCATCGACGCCGGCCGATCCTGCTGACGGCGGCAGCGGCGAGCCTGGGCATGATCCCCATCGCCCGTGAGGTGTTCTGGGGGCCGATGGCCTACGCGATGATTGGCGGGATCATCATTGCGACGTTGTTAACACTTTTGTTTTTGCCTGCGCTGTATGTGGCTTGGTACAAGATCCGCGAGCCCAAACACGAACAGAGCTGAACATGCCCCACTTCCTGCGCCACGGTTTGTTGATCTGCACCCTGTTGCTGTCGCCCGTGGCTTTGGCCGGTACCGTTCTGGAAAACGCGCTGTGGCGGGTCGAACTCGACCCGGCCACCCTTGCGATCCGCGTGACCCCCGGCGGGCAACCGACAATACAAGCTTCCAGCGGCGTAGCGGCGCGTGCTGTCAGTCAGCTTGCACACAGCGACCAACAGGCCGATTGGCAGTGGGATGACGGTGCCTTTCGTGTGAGCGCTACCCTTGAGCAGCGCGACCTGGCGCTGTCCATCCGTGCGCGTGAGCCGGGTGAAATCCCCATTCTTCAACAACCGGCCAGTGCCTTGGGCAAAGGCTTTATGTGGCCTTTGGCCGAAGGGCATTACGTACCCGCCGATAACGCCGTATGGAAAACGTTTCTGCTGGAGCAAGGCGACCTCAATACGACCCAGGATCTCAGCCTGCCGCTTTGGGGTGTCGACCATGGCACGTTTACCCTCAACTGGTTGCTGACCAACCCCTACAACAATCGCCTGCGCTGGCAACAGGACCGGGCGCTGTCCCTGGCCCATGAATTCACCTCGCTCGACCCTGGGGCGCCGATGACCTTGCGGTTGCATCTGGGCGATGGCGATCCTTTGGCCGGCGCCAAGCGCTATCGCCAGTGGCTGGTGGAGCAGGGGCGGTACGAGCCTTTGGCGGACAAGCTGCGCCAGACGCCCGAGGCGCAGAAGTTGCTGGGCGCCAGTCATATCTACCTCTGGGGCAATGACCTGCTGGCATTGGAGGATGTGCTTGACTGGCCGCTGCTGCTCAAGCGCTTGCGTGGGCATGAACTCAAAGGCTTGCTGGATAAGGAGTCTGCCAAGGTACTGGCGCAGGCCTCGGCGTTGAACCGCTATGAGCAGACGGTGCTGCTGCGAGGTCTGAACGCAGCGATCAACAAGAAGGCCCGGCAGAGTTGGCAGATAGCAGAGCCCGATATGGCACGGCTCGCTGCGCGCTATGGCGAATTGCGCAGCGAGTTGGCCGTGGACTTTGCCGGTGCCCTCAGTGAAAACCCGTCAGCCTGGGGCAACCCGGTGATTCAATCGCTGAGCAACGCCGGCTTGCCCCGTGTATTGCTGACCCTTGGCGAAGGCTGGGAAGGCGGCCTGTGGCACCCCGAGGCGATTCGTGCCGGTGTCGATGCGGGTTTCCTGATGGCGCCCTACGACTCTTATGAAACTGCGTTATCTGCCACGGAAAACCCCGATTGGACCACCGCCCACCTTGGCAGTAATGCCTACCGCAACTGCGCGATTGTGTTGAAGGGCGGCAAGGTCAAGACCGGTTTTCAACAGTCCGGGCACTACACCGACCCGCGCTGTGTGCGGTCGTTGCTGGAGGCGCGGGTGCAGGCCGTCCAAGCCAAGGCCGGCTTCAACGCCTGGTTCCTGGATGCCTACGCCACCAGCATGGTGTTTGACAGCTACCGCGACAGTGCGCCGATGACCCAGGCGCAAAACGCCGAGGGCAACATCGACGCCTCCCGCTGGATCAATACCGCGCTCAAGTTGCCCACAGGTTCTGAAGACGGCAACGCCATCACGGCACAGGGCATTCTGTTTGCTCATGGCATGCAGACGCCGGTGATCGGTTGGGGTGATCCAGCGATGACCAAGGACAAGCAGTCACCCTATTACGTCGGTAACTGGTTCCCGCCGGAGCAGCCGGCGGTGTTCTTCAAGCCGGTGCCGCTGAAAGAACCGTTTCGCACGCTGTACTTTGAGCCGAGCATGCGCTTGCCGCTGTATCAGACGGTGTTCCATGGCTCGGTGATCACGACCCATCACTGGTTGTTCGATAGCCTGAAACTGAGCAATGTGCAGGTAGAAAACGAGCTGACCCAACTGCTCTACAATGTACCGCCGCTGTATCACTTGAGTGCTGCGACCCTGAAGCAGCGACTGCCACTGATCCAACGCCAGGATGCCTTTTTCCGCCCACTGCATCAGCGTTTGGCCACGCAGGAACTGACCGGGTTTCGTTGGCTGACAGCGGATCGGTTGGTGCAGGAAACCACGTTTGCCGATGGAACACGGTTGGTGGCGAATTTTTCCAGTGAGAAAAAAGCAGGGTATGCCGCTCGGAGTGTGACGGCGCTACTGAAGGGTGAAAAAGCCGAGGTATATCAGGTGAAATAACCTGTGGCGAGGGAGCACGCTCCCTCGCCACAAAAAGCGGTCAGGGTTTGCGCCAGACGCTGGCTAGCCAAGGCTGCTGGTCACGAGGCAGCCCGGCGGGGCGGTAGTAGTGTTCCAATTCGACAAAACCTGCGGCGGTGAGCAACGTTTGCCACGCCTCCAGGTCGTGATAAGACCCATACCGCGGCCCATTCCAGCCTTCCTGATTCTCGCCCCGAGGATTGGAGCTGAACAACACACCGCCTGCCTTCAGTGCCCCGTGCAACTGTTTGAGCACACGCGGCAATTCCTGCTTGGGAATATGAAACAGCACCGCATTGGCAAACACCCCGTCGAAGCGCTCGACAGGCAAGTCCAACTTCAGGAAATCCTGCTGCAACACCTCGCAACCACTGTCTTCCCGTGCCATCTGCGCAAACCGCTCCGAGCCGTCCAACCCCACGGCGATATGCCCCATGCGCGTAAACGTCTGCAAATCCCGCCCCGGCCCACAGCCAAAATCCAGCACGGTAAACGGCCCTGTGCCCTGGATATGTCGCAACAGCGCGTCGATGTTCTGGCTCACATCGTGATCGCGGGTGCCTTCACGGAAGTTCTCGGCCACCTTGTTGTAGTGGCCGAGGGTGGTGGAGGTGATCTGGTCGAGGTCGTCGGGGGCGAGTTTCATAGCGAGACACTTGGGCGGTTAATCGGTGACTATATCCCATGTTTCGCTAACAGGCTTGGGGCGGTGAGTGGCTCACATATCTATATCGTATATACCTCCAGATCGTATTTCATTACCGAAGACACGAAGGTAATAACTGAGCTGTATTGGGTCGCTAATGTGCTGGCCTAGCTGGAGGATCTGCCCCTCGGAACGGGTGGGTTCAACCACGGAGGCATAAGTTTCTGCCAAATAAATACGAATAGTGGCGTTAAGCGGCGTTGCTACTGCATTGCCTACACCAGTTGCCATAAACATGAGTACAAGCGTCGCGCACCTGCCGAAGCTGAGGATGTTGAACATATTATTCGTCTTCCAGAGTCAGTTAATTATGGCCTCACCGCGCATGTGCGCAAATACAGCATTGACTGCACACCCATCACAGCAGTGGCGCTACCACCGCATCCAGGTTCTGTGCACTATCAACATTCGTCCCTGCGGCATAACTCCCGCTCTGCGAGAGCGCGTTCAGTTTGTTTTTCTTGCCGCCACCGATTGAGGCAAGGCAACTGATAGTCGCGGGATTATTACTCGTCGCCGGCGCCCAGATACACCCAGTGCTGTATTGATTACTGTCAGTGCTATTGAGCGCCACGGTGCTGTTGTCAGCGACGCTGAACGCTTGCGCCCAAACCGCCCCGGTGGGGGGGACAATCAGTTGAATGCCTAACACCCCAGCACTGGGGAGCCACGTCAGATAGCTGGTTCTGCCCGTAGCATCCTGGCGAGCTACCAACGCAATTCCCACGTTGTTGATTGCCAGTCCGGCGTTCTTGGAGTTAACCGCGAGGGTCAGCGTCAGCGGTGCTGTATTAGGCGTGTTCCAGACAGTCGTCCGGGTCAGGTTGATGTCGGCCTGGGGGTACTCGCAATCACCCACCGCTTGCACCGAGTTATTGATGCCGCGGACAGTGCAGCGGTTGGCCCCACCCGCGATAGGTAGGGACGTGACGGCATAGCCGGAGGCATTCGCCTGGGCAATTTGGGCTGTGGTAATGCCGTTTGTGCCTGGGCAATTCAGGGCAATGCTGGGATAGCCGCTGGCCAGGGTGTTGTTCACGTCGGTGGGGATGCACTTATCGTTGTAGCCGAGCAGCCCAAGCAGAGACGAAAAAATTCGCACAGGCGTGCCACTGCCGGCTAACCACACGACAGTGGAGCGCTCTTCGTTACTGCTGATGCTCCACCCAATCATGTCTCCGCGCTGGTTGAACGCAGTGATAGTGGTTCGCACATCTGCGGCACGCAGCAATGTGCCCGGAAGCGGCGCGAGGGCAATCGGTGGGCTGCCTGGCGTCGCTGCGTTCCAGACCACTGCCGTGTAGACATTGTTGGCATTGCTGCAGGTACCCCCAATCCAGCCACCAGTGGAGACGACGCTGACGAAACAGGGTTGATGAGCAAGCAGTGGTGCCAGTGGCGTCTGCGAGTTGGGTGTGTTCACGTTTGCAACAAAGGGTACGTTGTTGGCGCTGGTACTGGCAGGAGAGCAATTGCCGACGGCGATACCGTTGTCGTTGACGCTAGCGGTTTCGCACTGCTCGCCTGCCGCATGGCCTAGGTTGACGTACGTGGCGGCGTTGGCGTTCAACCCAAATGCGCCCGCCAGCAGGAAGCCTATGAAGCTCTTCAGGAGCTTGTTCATTTTGAGCCCATCCTTGGAGAGAGATGGGCTGATTAGAGGCGAAAAGAAAAAAGGCAACAACTGTCAGAGTTAACAGGTACAAACCAGTACTCACCGCTTGTTCAGCACCCGCGCCAACCGATCACCCCCCAACTGAATCACCGCCACCAGAATCACCAGCAACACGATCACCGTGAGCATGATCTCCGTATCAAAGCGCTGATACCCATAACGGTAGGCAATATCGCCCAATCCTCCCGCGCCAATCGCGCCAGCCATGGCCGACGAGTTGATCATGGTCACCAGGGTGATGGTGAACCCGCCGACAATCCCCGGCAGCGCTTCCGGCAGCAGCACATGCCAGATGATGTGCCAGCGACGGCAGCCCATGGCTTGCGCAGCCTCGATCAGACCGTGATCGACTTCACGCAGGCTCACCTCGGCGATCCGCGCGAAAAACGGCGTGGCGGCGATGGTCAGCGGCACGACGGCGGCCCATACGCCATAGGTGGTGCCGACGATCAACCGGGTGAACGGAATCAACGCCACCATCAGGATCAGGAATGGAATCGAGCGGAACAGATTGACGAACGCCCCCAGCACGCGGTTAAGCGTCGGTGCCTGGTAGATGCCGCCTTTGTCGCTGGTCACCAGGAACACCGCCAGCGGGATGCCCACCAGCAACGCAATCAGCGACGACACGCCGACCATCAACAAGGTGTCGATGGCGCCCTGCACTAAACGATCAAACCACATAGCCCAGCACCTCCGCCTGTTGTGCCCAATTGCCGGCGCGGATGCGCAGCTCGTTGGCGTCGTGGGTCGATCCACTTACCGCCAGCAGCAGTTGCCCGAGGGCATGTCCCTGGATGCGTTCCACGCCGCCTTGCAGCAAACGCACGCGCCCGCCGAGGGCGCTGAACAGCGCAGCCAGGTCCGGCTCGTCGGTATCGCTGCCGGTGAACTGCAAGCGCAGCACCACGGCGGCGTCGGCGGATGCCGGTGTGGCTTGCAAACGGCTCTGCAACTCGTCCGGCAGCCCGTGTTGCAGCGGCGCCAGCAGGGTTTTGCTGACGTCATGCTGCGGGTTGCCGAACACTTGCCACACCGGGCCTTGTTCAACGATATGCCCGTGTTCCAACACCACCACGCGGTCGCAGATTTCGCGGATTACTGCCATCTCATGGGTGATCAATACGATGGTCAAGCCCAGGCGCTTGTTGATCTCGCGCAGCAGGCCGAGGATCGACTGGGTGGTTTCCGGATCCAGGGCCGACGTGGCCTCGTCACACAGCAGAATCTGCGGGTCGTGCACCAGCGAACGGGCGATACCCACGCGTTGTTTTTGCCCGCCGGACAGTTGCGCCGGGTAAGACTTGTGTTTGTCCTGCAAGCCCACCAGCTCCAACAACTCGCGTACCTTTTGCTCGCGTTGCAGCTTCGGCACGCCCGCCACTTTCAACGGCAACTCGACGTTCTGCCACACCGTCTTGGCCGACATCAGGTTGAAATGCTGGAAGATCATGCCGATGCGCCGACGCAGTTCCACCAGGCGGTCTTCATCGAAGCCGCCGATGTCCACCTGATCGATCAGCACGCGCCCGCTGCTGGGTTGCTCCAGGCGGTTGATGGTGCGGATCAGCGACGACTTGCCGGCACCGCTGCGGCCGATGATGCCGAACACTTCACCGCGCTGGATCGCCAGGTCGATGCCTTGCAAGGCGTGCACGGTGCCGTCGTAGGTCTTGCCCAAGTTGATAAAGCGTACATGGGCGCGGTTCAGGTCAGGGTGCAGCTCGGTCTGCTCGGCGTCCCTGGGCGGCAGGCCCAGGTCGCGCAGTTGGGCGTTGGCGGCGGTCATTTTTTATCTTCCCAGCCGACCTGGTAGAGCTTGCCCAGGGATTTGTCCAACGCGGCGCGCACGACCGGCGAATGTTGGTAGATATCGACGAACTTGATCACCCGAGGGTCGGTTTTGCTTTTCGGCTGGATCACGAACTGGATCACGTATTCCGGGTGGTCGAGGCCGTCGAACAGCAGTGCCGACTCGGCATCGAAGGTCTTGGACAGGCGGATATACGCCGGGTAGCCCTGCACCAGATCGGCGTCGTCGTAGGCGCGTACCAGTTGCACGGCCTCAACCTGCAGGATCTTGATCTTCTTTGGATTGGAAACGATGTCCTCTTCGGTGGCCTTGTAGCCCACGCCCGGCTTGAGGGTGATCAGCCCGGCCTTGGCCAGCAATTGCAGGCCGCGACCGCTGTTGATCGGGTCGTTGGCAATCGCCACGCTGGCGCCTTGGGGCAGGTCGTTGATGCTCTTGTACTTCTTCGAATACAGGCCGACGTTGTTGATGATCCCCGGCGCGTACGGCACCAGGTCAAAACCGGCAGCGGCCTTGGCGTTTTCCAGGAACGGGATGTGCTGGAAGTAGTTCACGTCGATATCGCCGGCCGCGAGGCTGACGTTCGGCGCGATCCAGTCGGTGAATTCCACCAGCTCGACCTTTAAGCCTTGCTTGCCGGCTTCGGCCACGGCGGCTTCAAGAGGAATTGCAAAGGCCGCAGTGGTGCCGATTTTCAACGGCGCATCGGCGGCGAACACGGCCGAGCTGAACAGTCCGAAAGCCAGGGCCAGTGCTTTGACTGGGTGAGCGAGCAGTGTCTTTTTCATAGGGTATTTCCAGTCAGAGAAGCCGTTTGGCGGTAGGTGGAACCGGTGTGTTGTTCGGGTAGACGGGCGCTGCCGTGGAAGACTTTTTCGCGCAGCGTGCCGGTCTCGTACGCGGTCTTGTAGGACCCGCGCTTTTGCAGCTCCGGCACCACCAGGTCGATGAAGTCCACGTAGCTTTCCGGCGTGACGATGCGCGTGAGGTTGAAGCCGTCCAGGCCGGTTTCGCTGATCCAGGATTCCAGCTCGTCGGCGACCTGTTCGGGCGAGCCGACCAGGGTGATGTAGCGGCCGCCCAGGGCGTGTTGCTCCAGCAACTTGCGCCGGGTCCAGTCGTTGTTCTGCAGGTTCTTGGTGGCCGATTGGATCGCGTTGCTTTTCACGTACTGGATCGGTTCGTCCAGCTCGTACTGGGCGAAATCAATCGCAGTAGACGCCGAGAAATGCGCCACGCCCGCCTCCGGACTGGCGTAGCTCAGGTACTCGGCGTGCTTCTCCCAGGCCAGCGCTTCGGTGGCGCCCACGATCACGTTGAGGCCCATGAACACCTTGATGTCATCCGGATTGCGCCCGGCCTCGACCGCACTGGCACGCACCTTGTCCACCTGGACCTTGGTCGCCGCCTTGTTCTGCCCGCTGATAAACACGCACTCGGCATGCCGGCCGGCGAACAGCAACCCCCGATCCGAACTGCCGGCCTGGAACAGCACTGGCGTACGTTGCGGCGAGGGCTCGCACAGGTGATAACCCTCCACCTGGTAGAACCCGCCGTGGTGCTCGACCTTGTGCACTTTGCCGGGCTGCGCATATACCCGCGCCTGCGGATCGTTGAGCACCGCGCCGTCTTCCCAGCTGCCTTCCCAGAGCTTGTACAGCACCTCCAGGTACTCGTCGGCCTGGTCGTAGCGACGGTCGTGCTCGACCTGCTCGGTCAGGCCCATGGCCTTGGCGGCGCTGTCGAGGTAGCCGGTGACGATGTTCCAGCCGACCCGGCCACGGCTCAGGTGATCCAGCGTGGACATGCGCCGGGCGAACAGATACGGCGGCTCGTAGGTGAGGTTGGCGGTGAGGCCGAAGCCGAGGTTTTGGGTGACGGCCGCCATGGCCGAGACCAACAGCAACGGGTCATTCACCGGCAACTGGATCGACTCTTTGAGCGGTACGTCTATCGAGTTCTGATAAACGTCATACACGCCGACGATATCGGCGATGAATAAACCATCGAACAGCCCGCGTTCCAGCGTCTTGGCCAGCTCGGTCCAATACTCGATGGTCTTGTATTGGGTGGACGTGTCCCGTGGATGGGTCCACAGGCCGTGGTTGATGTGCCCGATGCAGTTCATGTTGAAGGCATTGAGCAGGATTTTCTTCTTAGCCATCAGATGGTCCCCCGCAGCGGTGGGTTTTCATCGTTGAGGTAGTAATTGCCCACCGCGTGGTACTTCCAACGCACCGGGTCGTGCAGGGTGTGCACGCGGGCGTTGCGCCAGTGGCGATCCAGACCGTGCTCGGCCAGGGTCGCCTGGCTGCCGGCGAGTTCGAACAAGGTGCTGCCGGCGGCCAGGGAAATTTCGGTACTCAAGGCGCGTACTTCAGCGACGGCGATCGAGGCGGCCGCAACCGTCTCGGCATTGCTGTCGGCCTGGGCCCGGTCGAGGAATTCACCCGAGCGCTCCAGCAGCGCCTCGGCGGCGTGCAGGCGGATGCTCAGGTGCCCGAAGCTTTTCAGGGTCAGAGGGTCTTCGGTGGCTTTGTCGTTGCCGGAGTCGATCCACGGGCGGGTCTTGGTGCGCACAAAGTGCAACGCATCCTCAAAGGCCGCGCGCGCGATGCCTGTGTCGATGGCGGCGTGAAGGATCTGCGCCAGGGGGCCGACGGTTGTGGGGCGTTCAAAGGCGCTCTGGAACGGGATCACGTCTTGCGCGGCGACCCACACGTTGTCGAACACTACCGACCCACTGCCGGTGGTGCGCTGGCCGAAGCCGCTCCAGTCGTCGATCACGCTCAGGCCTTCGCTATCGCGCGGCACAAAGGCGAGTTGCTGCACGCCCTGTTCATCCACCACCGACGTAGGGATGCGTTGCGCGTAGATCGCGCCGGTGGAGTAGAACTTGCGACCGCTGATACGGAAACCGTCACCGTCGCGGGTGATGGAGGTTACGCGGTCGTGAGCGGTCTTGGTGCCCAGTTCCGCCAGCGCGTTGCCGAAGCGTTGGCCGGCGAGGACTTCGGCGTACAGGCGTTTTTGCTGCGCCGGGCTGCCGTTTACACGCAGCACTTCCAATGCATAAAAATGGTTCTGAGGAATCTGGCCCAGGGAAGCATCCGCCTGGGCGATCAGTGCAATGACCTTGGCCAGGGTGACGTTGGACACACCCGCGCCACCGTACTCCTTGGGCACGCTGATACCCCACAGTCCGGAACGCGAGAATACATCCAGCTCAGGCAGCGGCAGGCGGCGCTCGCGGTCGCGCTGGGCGCTGTCGCGGCGGAAGTCTTCGGCCAGGTCGCTGGCGACAATAAGGGCTTGTTCGTCGCTGGTGATAACCGCGACGTGAGTAGAGACAGTCATTGTGTTCTCCAGAGGTCTGGTCGGTTAAATCCAGGAGTGACGAGCCGGCAACGTGCCGTTCAGTCGATAGGCGCCGATGGCGTGATATTTCCAGCGCACCGGGTCGTGCAGGGTGTGCACGCGGGCGTTGCGCCAGTGGCGGTCGAGGTTGAATTCGGCGAGGGTCGCGCGGCTACCGGCCAGCTCGAAGAGTTTTTCGCTGACCAGCAGCGATACCTCGGTCGTCAGCACCTTGGCCTCGGCCACGGCAATCGACGCACGGGCCGCAGACTGCGCGGTGATCGGCGCAGCGCTGACCTGGTCCAGCACCTGGCCGGCCTTGCGCAGCAGGGCTTCAGCGGCGTGCAGTTCGATTTTCAGCTTGCCGATATCGGCGATCACATACAGGTCATCGCTGGCGCGTTCGACCTTGGCATCGATCCATGGGCGTGAGCGTTCACGTACGAAGGCGATGGTGTCATCCAGTGCGCCGCGTGCGATGCCGGCGTCGATGGCCGCCTGGATCAATTGGGATACGGCGCCCTGGATATTCGGGGTTTCGCCGATGCGCCAGTTTTCCACGACCAACTCGGCATCGACCGGCACCTGGTCCAGCAACACGGTGCCGCTGGCGGTGGTGCGTTGGCCAAAGCCGGACCAGTCATCGACGATGCGCAGGCCGTCGGCACCCCGACGCACGAAGGCCATGACCTGCTTGCCGTCATCGTTGAGTGCCTTGACGGCAACCCAGTGGGCGAAGAGCGCACCGGTGGAATAGAACTTTTGGCCGCTGATCACATAGCCGTCACCCTCAGCGGTGATGCGAGCCTTGAGTTCCAGGGTGTTTTTGGTACCGCGTTCCGGGCCGCCATTGCCGATGCGCCAGCCGTCGAGGACGCTCTGGAACAGCTGTTTTTTCTGGCGATCGGTGGCGGCGCCCTGCAACAGGTGCAGGATGCCGAAATGGTTCTGCGGGATCTGCCCGAGGGCTGGGTCTGCCGCACTGATGATCGCGAACACATCGGCCAGGGTCACGAAAGACACCTGTGGGCCGCCGTATTCACGGGGAATGGAAATACTGCCCAACCCACTGCGGGTGAACTGTTCGATCTGTGCCCATGGCAGCTTGCGTTGCTGGTCGCGCTTGGCGGCTTGCAGGCGCGCAGCCTGGGCGAGTTCATGGGCAGCCTTCAGCGCCTCTGCATCGTTGCGCAGCACGGCGGCTGGCAACAGCAGGGGGGCAATGTCCAGATCGCTCTGGGGGGGTGTTTGAGCCAAGTTAGACATCAGCGCCGCTCCTTGGCTGCACGTAATGCCCTGGCGTTGTGCACCGGGGTAATCCTGACCATACCGACCTCGCATTCAATGAAATAAAAACAGAAAAATCAGCGATGTCCGGTGGTCCGGTGCATATACCCTAAGCGTGTTAAATATTTAAATAAACTAACTTTTGGGAATATGCATAGAAGGTCTGTCACCCAGGTTCGCAGGGCGATCCCAGTGGACGCGGTTGATAGATCAGCGCCGCCCCGGCCTGGCGGGGCGGCGCCTCGGCGGCAATGCGTAATGTCCGGGCGGGCGCCCAGCGTGAGTTGTTGCCGACGCGATCCAGAATGCAGTACGTCACCTCCAACCGACAGTCGTCGCCGGCTTCGGTGATCATCGAGGAGGGCACCCATACCTGCACCGCCAGGCCGACCTCAAGGGCCTGGATCTTCGGCAGGTCCAGGCGCACATCGCCCCAGCGCAGGGTGATCGCATCGCCAGTGTCCATGTTCAGGTAGGGCGCGATGGTCAGCGGGATACCGCGCCGCACCTGGCTGGCGTTGACGCCGAAGCGGCGGATGGTGTCTGGCAACCCCACGGGGGCGAGGTTCTGGTTTTCGTCGCGGTACAGGGGCGAAGGCTGGCCGCCCGGGCAACAGGTCTTCACACGTACCCGCCTGACGGCAGAGCGGGCCGCGCAGTGGCCGACTTGCATCACCTGGTAATGCACCCGGGCCGGGCCATCCAGCACGAAACTCTCCGGCACCCGCAGGTGAGTGAACGCGCCGACCTTACAGGCGGTTATCCGACGCGAAGCGGCAAAACAGTTATTCCAGAACAGCTCAATCAAGTCGCCTTCGTCCATGCCGGGATAGGGGGCGATGTCGACCTGCAGGTGGGTGGCGGCCAGGGCATTGATGCCATCGCCGATGGCCTGGGGCAGTGTCGGGGCGGTGAGCAGGGGGTATGTCATAAATAATCTCCTTGATGCAGCCAGCAGCAATCGCTCCGGACCCTTGGCGCAGGCAAGCGCGGTGGGCCGAACAGAACGATTCAGTGAGTAGCCGGGATAGGATCCAATCCTCTGGGCGCTAGATAAGAGGGTTGGGCACGGAGCGTCAATGGCGGCAAAGGGCTAAACGGCGGGTTTGGAGATATTCAGAAGGGTCTGACTGGTATGGGGATATTCGGGCGGATGCGGTGGGTGTGTTTTACCTGTTGGAGCAGCGATTCCCGTGTAGGAGCTGGCTTGCCAGCGAAGAACGTCAACGATTACGCGGTCATCAGATTTACCGCGTTGTCTGGTCGTTTTTCGCTGGCAAGCCAGCGCCTGCAGGAGGGGATGTCAGTGGGCGAGAAACTTGCTCAGGAACTGTTTGGTACGCTCTTCCTTGGGGTTGGCGAACAGTGCCTTGGCTTCGCCTTGCTCCACGATCACGCCCTTGTCGAAGAAGATCACCCGATTGGCTACGTCGCGGGCAAAGCTCATCTCGTGGGTGACGATCACCATGGTGCGGTTTTCTTCGGCGAGGCTGCGGATGGTTGCCAGCACTTCACCCACCAGTTCCGGGTCGAGGGCGGAGGTGGGTTCGTCGAACAGAATCACCTCCGGCTCCATGGCCAACGCACGGGCAATCGCCACGCGCTGTTGCTGGCCGCCCGACAGACGCCGGGGATATGCGTCCTCCTTGCCCGCCAGGCCGACCCTGGCCAGCAGCTTGCGGCCGAGGGCGTCAGCCGCTTCCCGTGGCATCTTCTTGACCACGGTGGGCCCTTCGATGACATTTTCCAGCGCAGTGCGGTGGGGGAACAGGTTGAAGCTCTGGAACACAAAGCCCACGTGCTGGCGCAGGCGCCGCACCAGGCTTGCCTGCTGGTTGATCGGCTTGCTGCTGTCGATCTCGATATCACCCACCTTGATACGACCGCTGGTGGGTTGTTCGAGGAAATTCAGGCAGCGCAGGAAGGTGGTCTTGCCGGAACCGCTGGGGCCGATGATGGCGATGACTTCGCCTTCCTTGACCTCCAGGTCGATGCCGTTGAGCACCACCTGTCCCTTGAATTGTTTGGTCAGTTTTTCAACCACGATCATGCTTCAGGACTCCAGGTCATGCCGGTTGACCCGGTCTTCCAGGCGATTCTGCAAATGCGCCAGGATGCTCGCCAAAATCCAGTAGATCAGGGCAGCGGAGAGATACATGGTGAAGATTTCGAAGGTCCGCGCCGACACCAGTTGCGCCTGGCGAAACAGCTCGGGCACCTGAATAGTGGCGGCAAGCGCCGTGTCCTTGACCAGCGAAATGAAGCTGTTGCCCAGCGGCGGCAAGGCCGTGCGCATGGCCTGCGGCAGGATGGCCCGGCGCAGGGTCTGCGCACGGGTCATGCCGATACTGGCCGCAGCTTCCCATTGGCCGCGTTCGATGGAACCGATGGCGGCGCGCAGGATTTCACAGGCGTAGGCCGCCATGTTCAGCGAAAAACCGATCATGGCCGCCGGGATCGGATCCAGCTCGATGCCCACTTGCGGCAAGCCGTAGTAGATCAAAAACAGCTGTACCAGCAAGGGCGTGCCGCGAAAGAACGACACGTAGACTCGGGCGAGCCAGCTCACCAGCTTGAAGCGCGACAACCGCATCAAGGCCAGGCCGAAGCCCAGCAGCAAGCCAAAAAACATCCCGCCGAGGCTGAGGATTACCGTGTAATACGCGCCCTTGAGCAGAAAAGGCGCGGAGTCCAGCGCGAGTTGGAAACCTGCTTCCATTATTGAGTGACGTCAGCGTTGAAGTACTTCTGGGACAGCTTCTTCAAGGTGCCATCGGCGCGCAGTTTGTCGAGAGCCTTGTTCACCGCATCGAGCAGTTCTGGCTCGCCTTTGCGCAGGGCAATACCGGCTTCCTGACGGGAGAAAGCGTCGCCGGCGGCGGCGGTATCTGGCGCTTTCTTGGCGTATTCCAGGGCGGCCAGGCGGTCGATCAGGATGGCGTCGATGCGGCCGATGCGCAGGTCCTGGAACTTGGTCGGGTCGTCGTTGTAAGTCTTGATGATGGCTTTAGGTTGGTTGTCCTTGAGCCATTGTTCGTAGTTGGTGCCCAGGCCCACACCGACTTTCTTGCCGGCCAGGTCGTCGGCGGTCTTGATCGCGTCAACGTTCTTCTTCAGGACCAGTGCCTGGATACCGGACACGGTGTAAGGCTTGGAGAAGTCGTACTTTTTCTTGCGCTCTTCAGAGATGGTCACTTGGTTGACCACGGCGTCCAGACGCTTGGATTCCAGGGCGGCGAGGATGCCGTCCCATGGCGTCGCTTGCAGCTTGACCTTCACGCCCAGCTCCTTGGCCAGCGCTTCGGACAGCTCCACTTCGAAACCACTGAGCTTGCCGCTTTCATCGACGAAGCTGAACGGCGGGTAGGTGCCTTCCAGGCCGATCTTGATCTCGCCTGCTTTCTTGATGTTGTCCAGCTGTTCACCCGCGACCGCTTGGCCGATCAGGCCAGCCCCGAGTGCCAGGCCCAAAGTGCCCACCAGCAATGTGCGACGGAATACAGAAATAGTCATGAAGAGCCCCTGTGTTTTTTATGTTGAGCGAAGCAGGTGACGCAGTAGTCGTATCCTGCCCTAAAGCGCGTAGCGCGTCTTCGCCTACGGCGCGACTATAAAGCGGGTTTTTAAGACTTGAAAATAATATAAATCTGAATTGATATTCATATTTGGAATATGTGGCAGTTTCAATGTGGGAGCGGGCTTGCTCGTGAATGAGCAGTGTCATCCAGCATATGCGTTGACTGATACACCGCATTCGCGAGCAAGCCCGCCCCCACATTTTGATCCCTGTTCCTTCAGCTGAATGCGGCGCCATAAGCAAACAACGCTGGCGCCCCACCCGTATGCAGGAAAATGATCGGCCCGTCCTCAAAGCGCTGACGCCCGATGCCATCCAGCAAGCCAGCCATGGCCTTGCCAGTGTAGACCGGGTCCAGCAGCAGGCCTTCCTGGCTCGCCAACAGCTTGACCGCCGCCAGGGTGCCGGCGTTCGGTTCGCCATAGCGCGGGCCGAAGTATTCGTCCCACAGGATCACCTTGAAGGCTTCGGGAATATCCACACTCAGCAACTCGGCGGTACGCTCGGCCAGGCCCTCTACTTTCGGACGCTGGGCTTCTTCAGTGCGTGAGACGGTGACGCCAATCACGGGCAGGTCTGGCAATACCTCGCTCAAGGCCAACGCCAAGCCACTGTGCGTTCCCGCACTGCCGGAGGCCAAGACCACGGCGGCGAACTCGATGCCACTGTCTTCGATCTGCCCGGCCAGCTCCAGCCCGGCGCGGACATAGCCGAGGGCGCCGAGGGCATTGGAGCCGCCAATAGGCACCAGGTACGGCTTCTTGCCGTTGCTGCGCAAGCGGTCGGCGAGGGCGTTGAGCTGGCCGTCGACGTTATCAAGGTTCTCCACCAACTCCACCTTGGCGTCGAACAGTTCCAGCAGCAGGCGGTTGCCGTTGCCCAGGTAATTGGGGTCTTCGGTGCCGGTGGGGTTTTCCAGCAGGGCGACGCAGCCCAGGCCGAGCTTGGCGGCCAGCGCGGCAGTCTGGCGTACGTGGTTGGACTGGATCGCGCCGGCGGTCACCAGCGTGTCGGCGCCTTGGGCGATGGCATCGGCGGCGAGGTATTCGAGTTTGCGCAGCTTGTTGCCGCCCATGGCGAGCGGTGTGGTGTCGTCGCGTTTGACGTAGATATCCCTGCCCAACCAGGCCGACAGCCGCTCGAGTTTTTCCAGGGCAGTGACGCCGCCCAGCAGTTCCAGGCGGTTAAAACGGTCGAGCTGTTGTTTGATCATGGCTACGCACGGTTGATGAGTATGAGGCGACTATAGGCAGGCACTTTTCATCGGGCAACCGCAATCGCTTATTCCGGATGGTTCTTAGTATCACACCATTGGTTCTTAAGGCCGGCCAGGGTGCATACCGTAAAGTGATGGGCATTTCGTCAGGAGTGAATACCGTGAGTGAGCGTTCCAGTCATTGGCAATTACAGACCATCGTCGGCCAACTGCGCAGTGCCCGGGACCAGTGGCGAACGCGCAATGGCCGCTTGAGTGGCGAGCATGGCGGGCGCGAGCTGCCGTCCCGCGAGGCTGTGGCGCAGATTCTAGAGTCGTTGTGCGGCGCACTGTTCCCCATGCGCTTGGGGCCGGTGGACCTGCGTGAAGAGAGTGAAGACTTCTACGTCGGCCACACCCTCGACGTCGCCTTGAATGCCTTGCTCGGCCAGGCCCGCCTGGAGCTACGCTACGCCGCACGCCAAGGCGCTAAAGATGACAGCGAAGTCGACGCGCTCGCCATCCGCCTGATCCAGGATTTCGCCCTGGCCCTGCCGTCCCTGCGCAGCCTGTTGGACACCGACGTATTGGCGGCCTATCACGGCGACCCGGCCGCGCGCAGCGTGGATGAAGTGCTGTTGTGCTACCCCGGCATCCTGGCGGTGATTCATCATCGGCTGGCCCACCACCTGTACCGCGCCGGCCTGCCGCTGTTGGCGCGGATCAGCGCAGAGATCGCCCACTCGGCCACCGGTATCGATATCCACCCCGGCGCACAAATCGGCCCAAGTTTCTTTATCGACCATGGGACCGGTGTGGTGATCGGCGAAACCGCGATCATCGGTGAACGCGTGCGCATCTACCAAGCCGTAACGTTGGGCGCCAAACGCTTCCCGGCGGACGAAGACGGGCAGTTGCAGAAAGGCCACCCTCGTCACCCGATCGTCGAGGATGACGTGGTGATCTACGCCGGGGCGACGATCCTGGGGCGCATCACCATCGGCCAGGGTTCGACCATCGGCGGTAATGTGTGGCTGACCCGAAGCGTGCCGGCGGGGGCGAATATCACCCAGGCCAATCTGCAGCATGATGATGGCACGCAAAAATAAGTCGAACACGGACCCACATGTTTGTGCGCGTTTCACGCCGAAATCGCTGAACGATTTGCCATCTCCATCCGTCATACCTTTCCTTGAGCTAGTGTAGGAATGACCTACCACTCAGCCCTGCGATTAGTCCCAAACCGCCTATCCATGTTTAACTTGAATGCTCGTTCAAGTTAAACCCGGTGGTTCGCTGCCCGCTCACAACAGGAGGCTTACCTTTGCTGAGTCCGTTATTGACAGCCACATCTCATACCCTCGGGGTGCATCGCTCATGAGTGCATCGTCCACCCCATCCAGCGGCCTGGTGCGCATGAATGCGCCGGTCTTCTACTTCGCCGCGACGTTTATCCTGCTGTTCGGCATCACTGTCATCGCTATCCCGCAACAGGCTGGTGCCTGGCTGCTGGCCGCGCAAAACTGGGCGGCCAATACGGTCGGCTGGTACTACATGCTGGCGATGACCCTGTATCTGGTCTTCGTGGTGGTCACCGCGTTATCGGGCTACGGCAAGATAAAACTCGGTGCCGACCACGACGAGCCCGAATTCAGTTACCTGTCCTGGGCCGGCATGCTGTTCGCCGCCGGGATTAGCATCACGCTGTTTTTCTTCTGCGTCTCCGAGCCGCTGACGCACCTGGTGCAGCCGCCTCAGGGCGCGCCGATGAACGCCGACGCCGCGCGCCAGGCCATGCAGATCCTGTTTCTGCACTGGGGCTTGCACGGTTGGGGTGTGTTCGCGTTTGTCGGCATGGCCCTGGCGTACTTCGCCTACCGGCATAACCTGCCGCTGGCACTGCGTTCGGCGCTGTACCCACTGATCGGCAAGCGCATCAACGGCCCTATCGGTTACGCGGTGGATGGCTTCGGCATCATTGCCACGGTGTTCGGCCTGGGCGCCGACATGGGCTTCGGCGTGTTGCACCTCAACTCCGGTCTCGACTATCTGTTCGGCATCGCCCATACCCAGTGGATCCAGGTGGGTTTGATCACGCTGATGATGGGCGCCGCGATCATCGTCGCCGTGGCCGGTGTCGATAAAGGCGTGCGCGTGATGTCCGACATCAACATGCTGCTGGCCTGTGCGCTGCTGCTGTTCGTGTTGTTCGCCGGGCCCACCCAGCACTTGCTCAATACCCTGATCCAGAACATTGGTGACTACCTGGGCGCCTTGCCGACCAAGAGTTTTGACGTATACGCCTACGACAAACCCAGCGACTGGCTCGGCGGTTGGACGGTGTTCTACTGGGCCTGGTGGATCGCATGGTCGCCGTTCGTGGGCCTGTTTATCGCGCGTATTTCCCGTGGCCGCACCATCCGTGAGTTCGTGTTCGGCGTGCTGCTGATCCCGCTGGGTTTCACCCTGGCGTGGATGTCGATCTTCGGCAACAGTGCCATCGATCAGGTGCTCAACCACGGTATGGCCGCGCTCGGTCAGTCGGCCATCGATAACCCGTCGATGAGCCTCTACCTGCTGCTGGAAACCTACCCATGGAGCAAAACCGTCATTGCGGTCACGGTGTTCATCAGCTTCGTGTTCTTCGTAACCTCCGCTGACTCGGGCACCGTGGTGCTGTCCACTCTCTCGTCCAAAGGCGGCAACGCTGATGAAGACGGGCCGAAATGGCTGCGGGTGTTCTGGGGTGCGATGACCGCGCTGGTCACCAGTGCCTTGCTGTTTGCCGGCAGCATCGACTCGCTCAAATCGGCGGTGGTGCTGACCTCGTTGCCGTTCTCGATGATCCTGCTGCTGATGATGTGGGGGCTGCACAAGGCGTTCTATCTGGAGTCGCAAAAGCAGATCGCCCAGCTGCACTCATTGGCGCCGATTTCGACGGCTCGCAAAGGACGTGGCGGCTGGCGCCAGCGTTTGAGCCAGGCCGTGCACTTCCCGTCGCGAGACGAGGTGTACCGTTTCCTCGACTCGACGGTGCGCCCGGCGATCGAAGAAGTGACGGCGGTGTTTGTCGAAAAGGGTTTGAATGTCGTGACACAACCTGACCCCGCCAACGACAGCGTCAGCCTGGAAATCGGCCATGGCGAGGAGCGTCCCTTCATCTACCAGGTGCAGATGCGCGGCTACTTCACGCCGTCATTTGCCCGTGGCGGGATGGGCTCCAAGGAGCTCAACAACCGTCGCTACTACCGGGCTGAAGTGCACTTGGCCGAGGGCAGCCAGGACTACGACCTGGTGGGCTACACCAAGGAACAGATCATCAACGACATCCTCGACCAGTACGAGCGCCACCTGCAGTTCCTGCATCTGGTGCGTTGAGGTTCAGGCCCTGATCACCAGCTCCGACATCAGGAGCTGGTGTCGGTGCTTTATCCGCACAACCGACACCTGTCGCCCAGGGTGCGAGTGTTCGTCGACTGGCTCGCCGAAATCTTAGAAAATGCCCGCTAAGCCGCGTAGTAGAAGGGTTTCTTAAATTTAATTTCATCCGTCCGCGCCGCTGTTTGACGCGCAACTGTCATCTGGCCACTGCGTAATTGTGTGAAGCGTTTGACGCTTTCATTTCAGAACAGTGACGGAGACCGGTAACAATGAAGACGTTGATAAGCCCCATGGTGGGTGCCGCCATGGCGAGCTTTATGCTGTCCGCCCACGCCGATTTTATCGATGACAGCCACGCCGATGTGACCCTGCTCAACCGCTACCTCAACCAGCAGGGGCGGGATGTGGTGAACAGCAATGCCAAGGCCCACAGCATTCGCGATTGGGGCCAGGGGTTCGAGTTCAACTTCAAGTCCGGCTACACCGAAGGCCCAGTGGGTTTTGGCCTGGACCTGCAGGCGTTCTACGGGTTGAAACTGGACTCCGGCGGCGACCTCAACGACAAGGATCACCAGGGCCGCTACCCCGGCAGCATGTTCCCGTTGGACAACGGCAAATCCGCCGACCAGTTCGGCGTGTTGAGCCCGACGTTCAAGGTGCGTTTTGCCAAGGATGAACTGCGTGTCGGCACGCTCTACGGCAACAACCCGATACTCGCCAACACCGACGGGCGTCTGTACCAGCAGACCAATACCGGTGTGCAACTGGTGTCCAAGGACCTCAGCGACTTCACCTTCACCGGCGGCGACATCTTCAAGACCAAGATCCGCAACGAAACCGGCGATCAGGGCATGATCACCGCCGGCGGCACCAAAGAGAGTGATCGCTTCGTGTTTGGCGGTGCGGATTACACCGGCATCCAGAACACCACAGTCAGCCTGTGGTATTCCAACCTTGAGGATTACTACCAGCAGTTCTTCCTCGGCGCCAAGCGGCATGACGCGTTGTCCGTGGGCGCCATCGACACCGACGTGCGCGTGTTCCGCAGCCTCGGTGTGGGCGGCAACGCCGACGGTGACAAAGACTTCGCAGCGGCTGGCCTCTACGGTGACGGCACGGGCAAGGGCCGTATCAACCAGACCACCGCCAGCTTGCTTGAGAGCTACAGCCTCGACGGTCATACCGTCGGCCTGGGTATCCAGAAGAACAGCGGCGACAGCGACTTCCCCTACCTTGATTCCGGCCTGAACAGCGGCGACAACCGCCAGGGCCCAGGCTCAGGCGCCGACACTCCGGCGCTGACCAACATGCAGTTGAATAAATTTCAACACGCCGGTGAGCGCACGTGGCTTGCGCAGTACAAGTATGACTTCGGTAAGCTTGGCCTCACGGGCCTGACGTTCTCAGCCGCCTATGCCCACGGCGATGACATCCGCACGCCGCAAGGCACCACCAGCGAATGGGAACGTAACGTCGCCGTGGCTTATCAAGTGCCCACCGGTACCCTCAAAGGCCTGGGTGTGACCTGGAAAAACGCCCACGCCAGCCCCGACATCAGCGGTGCCACCGTGCAAGATGAAAACCGCTTCTATGTGAGTTATGTCGTTCCACTCTGGTAGGCAATTGCTGTAGAACGGAACGGCAGACTTAAGCGATTCAGCTGGTTAAAAGGCCTGGGAATAACCTTATTCCCAGGCCTTATTTGCCGACGTCCAAGAGAGGATTCGATGACTTACATTGCTGCCGAAAACCGCTATGAATCTATTCCGTACCGCCGTGTAGGCCGCAGTGGATTAGTGCTGCCTGCACTGTCCCTGGGCCTGTGGCACAACTTTGGCGACAGCACCCCGATCGACACCCAGCGCGCCCTGCTGCGCACCGCGTTCGACCTGGGCATCAACCACTTCGACCTGGCCAACAACTACGGCCCGCCCTACGGCAGCGCCGAGATCAACTTCGGCCGTTTACTGCGCGAAGACTTCAAGCACTATCGCGACGAACTGATCATCTCCAGCAAGGCGGGTTGGGACATGTGGCCCGGTCCTTATGGCCAGGGCGGCGGCTCGCGCAAGTACGTGCTGGCCAGCCTGGACCAGAGCCTGCAACGCCTGGGCGTCGACTACGTGGACATCTTCTACTCCCACCGTTTTGACGCCGACACCCCGCTGGAAGAAACCGCCAGCGCCCTCGCCACTGCCGTGCAACAAGGCAAGGCGTTGTACATAGGCATCTCGTCCTACTCGGGGGTAAAAACCCGCGAAATCGCCGCGCTGCTCCAAGAGTGGAAAGTACCGCTGCTGATCCACCAGCCGGCCTACAACCTGCTCAACCGCTGGGTGGAAAAAGACCTGCTGGACACCACCGAGGAACTCGGTGCCGGGGTGATTGCCTTCACACCGCTGGCTCAAGGGCTGCTGACCGACAAGTACCTCAACGGCGTGCCGGCGGATGCGCGAGTGAATCGTCCGGGGGGTGGTTCGTTGCAGGCCAAGCACCTGTCCGAAGCCAACATCGCCCACGTGCGCGCGCTCAATGAAATCGCCCTGCGTCGTGGCCAGAGTCTGGCGCAATTGGCGTTGGCCTGGACCCTGCGTGATCCACGGGTGACCAGCGCGCTGATCGGTGCGAGCCGGCCGGAGCAGATCATCGAAAACGTCGGTGCGTTGAAGAACTTGAACTTCAGCGCTGAGGAATTGGCAGAGATTGATCGGTTTGCCCAGGAAGGCGGAATCAACCTGTGGGAAAAGCCATCCACGGCTGAATAACCTGGCGTAACCCGGTCACTGTGGGAGCCGGGCTTGCCCGCGATAGCGGTGTGTCAGTCAATGAATCTGTCGCTGACTCACCGCCATCGCAGGCAAGCCAGCTCCCACAGTGATTTTCAGTGTGTTTGAGAGCTAGAACGGCACATCCCCCAGAATCGTTGCGCGATGCATCACCCGCCGCTGCGGCCGGTAGTCGTCCACCGCGTAGTGCTGGGTCACGCGGTTATCCCAGAACGCCACATCGTTTTCCTGCCAACGCCAGCGAATGGTAAATTCCGGGCGTGTCGCGTGGGCGAACAAGAGCTTCAGAATCGCTTCACTCTCCGCCGACTCAAGTTCATTGATCTTGGTGGTGAACCCATCACTGACAAACAGCGACTTGCGCCCACTCACCGGGTGCGTACGCACCACCGGATGCGACAGCGGCGGGTTCTTCCTGCGAGTCTCTTCCCAACGCGCCAGGTCTTCAGCGGTGTTGCCAAAGCGCTCCAGCGGGAAGGACTTAGTGAAGTCATGGGTCGCCGTCAGCTCATCGAGCAAGCGCTTCAACGGCTCGGACAACGCCTCATACGCCGCAATCCCACTGGCCCACAGCGTATCGCCGCCAAACGCCGGCAGCAGCTTGGCGCTGAGTACGGCGCCCAACGCCGGCGTCGGCAGGAAGGTCACGTCGGTGTGCCACACGGCGTTGTCGCGCACGTCGGTGACGGCGGTGTCGAGGATCAGCACTTCGGGCTGCTCCGGCACGTTGGGGTAGATCGGGTGGATATGCAAGTCACCAAAATTCGCCGCGAACCGTGCCTGCTGTTGCGGGTTGATCGGTTGATCACGGAAGAACAGCACCGAGTGTTTGAGCAACGCCTGTTCAATGGCATCGCGTTCTTCAATGTTCAACGGCTGGGTGATATCGACGCCACTGATCAGGGCGCCCAATGCGGTGCTGATGGGGGTAACGGTCAGGCTGCTCATACGGTTCTCACTCAATGTGCCTGGCCATGCCAGGGCACCCATTTACGCTGCAGGGCACGCAGGCCCATTTCCATGGCAAAGGCGATCAGGGCGATGACGAGGATGCCCAGCACCACCACGTCAGTGACCAGGAACTGCGCCGCCGACTGCACCATGAACCCCAGGCCGCTGGTGGCCGCGATCAGCTCGGCGGCGACCAATGTCGACCAGCCCACGCCCAGGCCGATGCGCACGCCGGTGAGGATGTCGGGCAGGGCACTCGGCAGGATCACATGGCGAATCAGCTGTGCGCGGGTAGCGCCCAACGACTGCGCCGCGCGCAGCTTGGCCGGGTCGACTGTGCGCACGCCGGTCGCGGTGGCGATGGCAATCGGCGCGAAGATCGCCAGGTAAATCAGCAGCACCTTGGACAGCTCGCCAATGCCGCACCAGATCACGATCAGCGGCAAGTAAGCCAGGGGAGGAATCGGGCGGTAGAACTCGATCAGCGGGTCGAGAATGCCCCGCGCAATCCGGTTGGAGCCGATGGCAATCCCCACCGGCACGGCGGTCAGCACCGCAAAACCCAGGCCCAGGCCGATACGGCTGAGGCTCGCGCCCAGGTGCTGCCACAGGGTCGAGTCCATGTACCCCGTGGTCGCCAGCAGCCAGCCTTTTTGCAGTACGGCGGACGGCGGTGGCAGGAACAGCGGCTCAATCAAGCCGGTGGCGGTCACGGCCCACCAGATGACCAGCAACGCGACCAGGGTCAGCAGGCTGATCCAACGGGTGCTCAAGCTGCGTCGCACCGGGACAACTGCGTGCGCCACCGGTTTGGTGGCGGTGGCGGGAAGTTCGTAGCTGCTCATGCGGACACCTGCCGTTGGGAGAACACTTTGCCCAGCACGTGTTCGCGGGTTTCGATAAAGCGCGGGTCGGACTTGATCGCCCGCGCCGACTCACCGGCGGCGTAGCGTTGGCCAAAGTCCAGGCACAGGCGTTCGACGATCTGGCCGGGGTTGGGCGCCAAAAGAATCAGGTCGGTGGCGAGAAATACCGCCTCTTCGATGTCGTGGGTAATCAGGAACACCGGCTTGGCCGTGCGCCGCCAGACTTGCAGCAGCAACTCCTGCATCTGTTCGCGGGTGAAGGCATCGAGGGCGCCGAAGGGTTCATCCATCAGCAACACGCGAGGGTCGGCCGCCAACGCGCGGGCTAGGCCTACGCGTTGCTTCTGCCCACCGGAAAGTTGCCAGATACGGCGGCTGTCGAAACCGGCCAGGTCCACCAGCGCGAGCATTTCCCGAGCGCGCACTTCGCGTTGCGCCTTGGGCACACCGGCCAGCTCCAGGCCGAAGCCCACGTTGGCCAGCACATCCTGCCAGGGCAGCAGGGCGTCGTCCTGGAACACCACGCCGCGCTCGGCGCTCGGGCCTTTGACCGGCACGCCGTCGAGGGTAATGCGCCCGGCGGACGGTTCGACAAAGCCGGCAATCAGGTTCAACAGCGAAGTCTTGCCACTGCCGGACGGGCCGAGGGCCACCAGCAATTGCTGGGGCCCCAGGTCGATTGAAATGTCTGAGAGTACCGGTTCTGTGGCGCCTGGGTACTGTGCGCTGATGCGCTCCAGTTGTAGCAAGGCCATCGCAATGAACTCCTGATCAGTTAGTAATGAACTTGGCGCTGACGTAAGGGGCGTAGTCCGGCAGCACGGCGTCGACCTTGCCTTGCTCCTTGAGGAACGCGGCGGTATCGGTCACGGCCTTGGTGGTTGGCGCGCCCAGCAAGGTCACCTGGTCAGCGGCCAGCGGGTAGACGTTGCCTTGCAGCAGCAGGGGGATGTCGCTGGCCTTGGCGCCGGAGAGTTTCACCAGCTTGTCGACGTTGCCTTTGTCAGCGAGCCAGGCTTGTGGGTCTTTGCGGTAGGCGGCGTAGGCATCCAGCGTCACTTTGGCGAACGCCGTGACGATTTCCGGGTGCTTCTCGGCATAATCCTTACGCACGATCCAGGCATCGAAGGTTGGCGCGCCGAACTTGGCCAGTTCGCCGGAGGTGATCAGCACCTTGCCGTTTTCCTTGGCCACACCCAGGGCGGGGTCCCATACGTAGGTGGCGTCGATATCACCGCGCTTCCAGGCGGCGATGATGGCGGGTGGTGCGAGGTTGAGGATGGTCACTTTGGACGGGTCGATGTTCCAGTGTTTCAGCGCGGCCAACAGGCTGTAATGGCCGGTGGACACGAATGGCACGGCGATTTTTTTGCCGATCAGGTCCTGCGGGCCGTTAATCCCCGAGCCGTTGCGCGCCACCAGCGCTTCGGCACCGCCGATCTGGGTGGCGACGAGGAAGGTTTCCACCGGCACTTTGCGAGTGATCGCAGCGGTCAGCGGGCTCGAACCGAGGTAGCCGATCTGCACATCGCCGGACGCGATGGCGGCGATGATGTCCGCGCCATTGTCGAATTTGCGCCAGTTGATCTTGGCGTTGGTGGCTTTTTCATAGGCGCCGTCGGCCTGGGCGACTTTGGCCGGGTCCACGGTGGTCTGGTAAGCGATGGTCACATCCGCCGCCTGGGCAAACAGGCTGGCACCGGCCAGGGACAATGCGGCCAAGAGGCGCAGAGGGGTAAGCAGTTTCAAGGGGAAGCTCCTCAATCAGGCGGCCGAGGGTCGGCGTGTGAGGAGACTAAATGATCTAAGAATCCGAAAATAAATAACATTTTCGAATTAGCTTATGAGAGGAAATGTTGTCGCGGCTAATACGACAAAACCCTTGTAGGAGCCCGGTGTGTCAGCTCGTTGATCGTTCCCATTCAAAGCGTGGGAACGATCAAGGGGGTGAGTCAGTTGCTGATGGCGAGGATGCTGGCCTGGTACGACCCAACAAACACATCGAAATCGCCCACTTCGTTCTGCTCCAACTCAGCTTGCTGCGCCAGCGAGGTCCGTGCCAGCTCCTCAAAGCGCGCCTGCTCTTCAGCCGGCAACGGCTCCTTACGGAAATGCTCGGCGTGCAACTGGCTCTGGTGCAGGGAGAACTGCGCAAAACTTTCCTTACGCTCGGCCATCGTCGCCAACACCTGGGCTGACGGGGTCAGGGACGAATCCTTGACCTTCGCCAGCTGAGCATCCAGCGCCTGGCTGTGCTCGGTGATGCCGTGGCTCTCATCCAGCAAGGCGGCCAGTGGCGCAATCTGCTCCAGCAGTTCGGCAGCCCATTCCTTCATGTCCACAGGCTGGCCCTGACGCTGCAATTGCAGGCCGGGACGACGACCTTCCTTGACCACGCTGAGGAAGTTGGAGGTGGCGTTACCGCACTCGTTGTCGGCGAACAGCGGGCTGTCGTTCAACGCGCAGTACAGCAGGAAGGCGTCAAGGAAACGCGACTCCGGCAGGTCGATACCCATCGGCAGGAAGGGGTTGATGTCCAGGCAGCGCACTTCGATGTACTGGATGCCACGGGCCATCAGCGCCTGGATCGGCCGTTCGCCGGTGTAAGTCACACGCTTGGGGCGGATGTTGGAGTAGTACTCGTTTTCGATCTGCAGGATGTTGGTGTTGAGTTGCACCCATTCACCGTCCTGATGCGTGCCGATTTCGACGTACGGCGCGTAGGGCGTTGCCACCGCCTCGCGCAGGCTGTCGGTGTAGCTGGCCAGGTCGTTGTAGCACGGTGTGAGGCCGGCCTGGGCATTGCTCTGATAACCCAGGTCGCTCATGCGCAGGCTGGTGGCGTAAGGCAGGTACAGCGTGTCGGCGTCGAGCACTTCCAGTTGGTGCGAACGACCGCGCAGGAAACCGGCGTCCAGGGCAGGGGATGCGCCGAACAGGTACATCAGCAGCCAGCTGTAGCGACGGAAGTTACGGATCAGCGCGATATAGGCAGTGGACTGGTAATCGCGGTCGGTGCCGACAAACCCTTCCGTCTCTTTGAGCAACGGCCACAGCGCTTCCGGTAACGAGAAGTTGTAGTGGATACCAGCGATGCACTGCATGGTCTTGCCGTAACGCAGGGCCAGACCCTTGCGATACACGTACTTGAGCTGTCCGATATTGGAGGTGCCGTAGTAGGCAATCGGAATATCTTCCTCGGCCGGCAACGGGCACGGCATCGAGGGGCTCCACAGGTATTCGCTGCCCAGCTTGGTGTAGGCAAAGCGATGGATCTTGTCCAGGCTGCTCAGGGTATCGGCCGGGTTGGGCAGGGCGGGAGTGATGAACTCCAGCAGCGATTCCGAGTAGTCGGTGGTGATCTGTTCGTGGGTCAACGCGGCGCCCAGGGCTTCAGGGTGCGGCGTTTGCGCCAGTCGACCCTCACCGGTGACACGCAGGCATTCGCGCTCGATGCCGTGCAAGCACTGCTCTAGCAGGGAGAGGTGTTCGCGCTTGCCGAGCAGGGCCAGGCGGCGGTTGAGAAGTTCGCTCAAGTTGGATTCCTTCACGCGTCAGTCGCCCCAATATGGGGGTGGGCAGGACGGTCTACAAGGGTGAAGTTAAAACTGGCGTGATCGCCTGGTTTAGAGTCGATTTAACCCGCTCTGAAAATGCCGACTTCACTCCATGAATTTGGCTACAGCGCAGCGAGAAAATTCCGACGCCGTGATTGCAGCGCCGAAATTAACTCAAATCGGGGGTGGGGAGCTATAGGACAGCGAAGGTGCCCTGCGCTTTTGCGACAAGTCTTTCGTCTTGATACACGTCTGCCTCGACCACCAACGTGCGGCGACCGGCATGAATCACCCGGCTGGTGCACAGCACGTCACCGTCAGACACGGCGCGGATATAGTTGATCTTGCACTCGATGGTCGCGCTCTGCTGGTCGAAACCATGGGAGCTGGAACACGCCAGCCCCATCGTAATGTCCACCAGGCTGAAAATCGCCCCGCCATGGAGCTTGCCCGCGCGGTTGCGCAGTTGCGGCTCCAGGGTCAGGGCCACCTCGGCAACGCCCTCTTCAAGGCATTGCAGACGGCAGCCGATCAGTTCGCTGAACGCGCTCTGGGTCAATCCGGCCGGGATTTCCATCAGCGTTTCTTCAACTGTTTGGCGTTGGCGAACAGCGAGGCCATGGCGTTGTTGCTTGGCGCTGCGGTGGCGGTTTCCTTGCGCGGTGCGTTGTTCTGCGACTGGCGCGGCGCCGAACCCGGACGCGCGCCACGGGCACCGTCGATTTTCTCGCCGGGGGTGTCGCTCATGCGCATCGACAGACCAACGCGTTTGCGTGGGATGTCGACTTCCATGACCTTGACCTTGACCACGTCACCGGCTTTCACCGCTTCACGCGGGTCCTTGATGAATTTCTCCGAAAGCGCGGAGATATGCACCAAACCGTCCTGATGCACGCCGATGTCCACAAAGGCGCCGAAGTTGGTCACGTTGGTGACCACGCCTTCGAGGATCATGCCCAGCTCCAGATCCTTGAGGTCTTCGACGCCGTCCTGGAACTCGGCAGTCTTGAACTCGGGACGCGGGTCGCGGCCCGGTTTTTCCAACTCTTGCAGAATGTCGGTGATGGTCGGCACGCCGAAGGTTTCGTCGGTGTACTTCTTTGGATCCAGGCGCTTGAGGAACGCGGCGTCGCCGATCAGCGAGCGGATGTCGCGGTCGGTCTCGGCGGCGATGCGTTGCACCAGCGGGTAGGCTTCCGGGTGGACTGCGGAGGAGTCCAGCGGATTGTCGCCGTTCATTACGCGTAGGAAACCGGCGGCTTGTTCGAAGGTTTTCTCGCCCAGGCGTGCGACCTTTTTCAGCGCTGCACGGGTTTTGAACGCGCCGTTTTCGTCACGGTGGGTCACGATATTCTGTGCCAGGGTGGCGTTGAGGCCGGAAATACGTGCCAGCAATGCAACAGAGGCGGTATTCACGTCCACGCCCACGGCGTTTACGCAGTCTTCCACCACCGCGTCCAGGCCGCGCGCCAGTTTCAGCTGCGACACATCGTGCTGGTACTGGCCGACGCCGATGGATTTAGGGTCGATCTTCACCAGTTCGGCCAGTGGATCCTGCAGGCGACGGGCGATGGACACCGCGCCACGGATCGACACGTCGAGGTCCGGGAATTCCTTGGAAGCCAGTTCCGACGCCGAGTACACCGAAGCGCCGGCCTCGGAGACCATGACCTTGGTCATCTTCATGGCGGGATACTTTTTGATCAGTTCGGCGGCCAGTTTGTCGGTTTCACGGCTGGCGGTGCCGTTGCCGATGGCGATCAGGTCCACCGCGTGCTTGGCGCACAGGGCGGCCAGGATCGCGAGGGTCTGGTCCCATTTGTTGTGCGGCACATGCGGATACACCGTGGCGTGGTCCAACAGCTTGCCGGTGGAGTCGACCACGGCGACCTTGCAGCCAGTGCGCAGGCCCGGGTCAAGGCCCAGGGTGGCGCGCGGACCTGCCGGGGCGGCCAGCAGCAGGTCGTGCAGGTTGTGGGCGAACACGTTGATCGCCTCGGTCTCGGCGCCGTCGCGCAACTCTCCGAGCAGGTCGGTTTCCAGGTGGGTGTAGAGCTTGACCTTCCAGGTCCAGCGCACCACCTCACCCAGCCACTTGTCCGCAGGACGGTTCTGATTCTGGATGCCGAATTGTTGACCGATCATGCCTTCGCAGGGGTGCATGGTGCCCGGCAACTCGTCGCCGACCTTCAGCGCAGAGCTGAGAATGCCTTCGTTGCGACCACGGAAAATGGCGAGCGCACGGTGGGACGGCATGCTTTTCAGCGGTTCGTCGTGTTCGAAGTAATCGCGGAACTTGGCGCCTTCCTCCTCTTTGCCGGCGATGACGCGGGCACTGAGAATGGCTTCCTGCTTCAGGTAAGTACGCAGTTTTTCCAGCAGGCTGGCGTCTTCGGCGAAGCGCTCCATGAGGATGTACTTGGCGCCTTCGAGGGCGGCCTTGACGTCGGCAACGCCTTTTTCGGCATTGATGAACCGGGCGGCTTCGGTGTCCGGAGTCAGCGATGGGTCGTTGAAGAGGCCGTCGGCCAGCTCGCCCAAGCCGGCTTCCAGGGCGATCTGGCCCTTGGTGCGGCGCTTCTGCTTGTACGGCAGGTAGAGGTCTTCGAGGCGGGTCTTGGTGTCGGCGAGCTTGATGTCGCGCTCAAGCTGTGGGGTCAGCTTGCCCTGTTCCTCGATGCTGGCGAGGATGCTGATGCGCCGTTCGTCGAGTTCTCGCAGGTAGCGCAGACGCTCTTCCAGGTGACGCAACTGGGTGTCGTCGAGGCTGCCGGTCACTTCTTTACGGTAACGGGCGATGAAAGGCACTGTGGAGCCTTCATCCAGTAGAGCGACGGCCGCTTCGACCTGTTGTGGGCGTACACCGAGTTCCTCGGCGATGCGGCTGTTGATGCTGTCCATAAAACCACCTGAAATTCTGAAAAGCAGCTCGCAGGCCCGGAAAACAAGGCCCTGGGAGGCTGGTTGAGCGGCCCGACTGGCGCCGCTGCCTGGGTCAAGAGGCAGCCTATTGACCCTCGAAATCGAAAAAATCACACAAGCGGGTAAAAAAAGCCTCGGCATCAAACGGTAACGATCGGACGTTGCCCTGCACGACGGCGCCGCATTATAACCAGCGTTCTGCCCTAGGGGGGGATTGCGCCAACGGTTGTACGGCGCGGGTTCGCTGGCAGTAGAGGAAAAATCTGCTAACAATGCACACGGTGCGTATAACGGCAGCTAGGCCATAATGCGCGCCGAGATAAGAGGAGCATCTAATGAGCAGCACTGCACAAACTGCTGAAGGCGAAAAAATTCTCATCGTTGATGACGATCCGGGGCTGAGTAGCCTGCTGGAGCGTTTTTTCAACTCCAAGGGCTACCGGGCCCGCGCGGTGCCGAACACCGAACAGATGGACCGCCTGTTGGGGCGTGAGGTGTTCAACCTGGTCGTACTCGACCTGATGCTGCCCGGCGAAGACGGCCTGACCGCCTGCAAACGCCTGCGCGGCGCAAACAACCAGATTCCAATCATCATGCTCACCGCCAAGGGCGATGAGCTGAGCCGCATCAAGGGCCTTGAACTGGGCGCCGATGACTACCTGGCCAAGCCGTTCAACCCTGACGAACTGATGGCTCGGGTCAAAGCCGTACTGCGTCGCCAGGCACCGCCGGTTCCAGGTGCCCCAGGTAGCGAAGACGAGAGTGTCACCTTTGGCGACTACGAACTGTCGCTGGCGACCCGTGAGCTCAAGCGTGGCGATGAAGTGCACATGCTCACTACCGGTGAATTCGCCGTGCTCAAGGCTCTGGTGATGAACGCTCGCCAGCCGCTGACCCGCGACAAGCTGATGAACCTGGCCCGTGGCCGGGAATGGGATGCGCTGGAGCGCTCCATCGACGTGCAGATCTCCCGTCTGCGCCGGATGATCGAGCCGGACCCTTCCAAGCCGCGGTATATCCAGACGGTGTGGGGCGTGGGTTATGTGTTTGTGCCGGACGGCAATAAAACCAGTTGATCGGTGATTTGCAGGGGCGGGCATCCTGGCGTTTGACTCCATAAGAGTCGGCGGGGTGTCCGGCGTCTGCAATTCTGCGAGCGCCGCTCGTTTCTGCAAGGTATCTAGCAGTCTTCTATGAAAACCCCGCTGTGGTTCCCCCAAAGTTTCTTCTCCCGCACCCTTTGGCTGGTGCTGATCGTCGTTCTGTTTTCCAAGGCACTCACGCTGGTTTATCTGTTGATGAACGAGGACGTGCTGGTGGATCGACAGTACAGCCACGGTGTCGCCCTGACGCTGCGCGCCTATTGGGCGGCGGACCCTGAGAACCGCGAGAAAATCGCCAAGGCCGCGACCCTGGTGCGTGTCGCCGGCGCGGGAGTGCCGGAGGGCGAGCAGCATTGGCCCTACAGTGAGATCTACCAGCGCCAGATGCAGGCCGAACTCGGTGAAGACACTGAGGTGCGGCTGCGCATGCACGTGTCGCCTGCGTTGTGGGTGCGTGCGCCAAGCCTGGGCGAGGATTGGCTGAAAGTGCCGCTGTACCCGCATCCGCTGCGGGGGCAGAAGATCTGGAACGTGTTGGGCTGGTTCCTGGCGATCGGTTTGCTTTCAACGGCGTCGGCGTGGATTTTCGTGCGCCAGCTTAATCAGCCTTTAAAACGCCTTGTGTTTGCCGCCCGTCAATTGGGCCAGGGGCGCAGCGTTCGACTGCCGGTCAGCGACACGCCCAGTGAGATGACCGAGGTGTACGGCGCGTTCAACCAGATGGCGGAGGACGTCGAACAAGCCGGCCGCGAGCGCGAGCTGATGCTGGCGGGGGTGTCCCACGACTTGCGTACCCCGTTGACGCGACTGCGTTTGTCGCTGGAGTTGATGGGCAACCATACCGACCTCACCGACGACATGGTCCGCGACATTGAGGACATGGACGCGATTCTCGACCAGTTCCTGGCGTTTATCCGCGATGGCCGCGATGAAGTGGTGGAAGAAGTCGACCTGACCGACCTGGTGCGAGAGGTGGTGGCGCCCTATAACCAGAACGGTGAACAGGTGCGCATGCGCCTGGAGCCGATCCAACCGTTTGCGTTGCGTCGGGTATCGATGAAACGCCTGTTGAACAACCTGATCGGCAACGCCCTGCACCACGCCGGTTCCGACGTGGAAGTGGCGGCGTATGTGTCTGGCGACAGCGCTGCGCCGTATGTGGTGCTGAGCGTGATGGACCGTGGCGCGGGCATCGACCCGGATGAGTTGGAAGGCATCTTCAACCCCTTTACCCGTGGCGACCGTGCCCGAGGTGGCAAGGGGACAGGCCTGGGGTTGGCGATTGTGCGGCGTATAGCCTCGATGCATGGCGGCAATGTTGAGCTACGCAACCGCGAAGAAGGTGGCCTGGAGGCGCGCGTGCGTTTGCCGCTTGGGCTGATGTTGCCCCGCGACGCGGTCTGACCTTGTGTAGGAGCCGGCAAGCGGGCTCCTACAGGTATTACGGTGGGGTCAGCCCTTGCCTTTGGTCCTGGTCATATTCGGCCCACCATTCTTCTCCAGATGCTGAATGATGATCCCCGCCACGTCCTTGCCCGTGGTGGTTTCAATGCCTTCCAGGCCCGGTGACGAATTCACCTCCATCACCAGCGGCCCGTGATTGGAGCGCAGGATATCCACACCCGCCACACTCAACCCCATCACCTTGGCGGCCCGCAGCGCGGTCATGCGTTCTTCCGGGGTGATCTTGATCAGGCTGGCGCTGCCGCCACGGTGCAGGTTGGAGCGGAACTCCCCCGGCTTCGCCTGGCGCTTCATCGCTGCAATCACCTTGTCGCCCACCACGAAGCAGCGGATGTCCGCACCGCCGGCTTCCTTGATGTATTCCTGCACCATGATGTTCTGCTTGAGGCCCATGAATGCCTCGATCACGGACTCCGCCGCTGTCGCGGTTTCACACAGCACCACGCCGATACCTTGGGTGCCTTCCAGCACCTTGATCACCAGCGGTGCGCCGTTGACCATGTCGATCAGGTCGGGGATGTCGTCGGGAGAGTGGGCAAAGCCCGTCACTGGCAGGCCGATACCCCGGCGCGACAGCAACTGCAGCGAGCGCAACTTGTCCCGTGAACGGGCAATGGCGACCGACTCATTGAGGGGGAACACCCCCATCATTTCAAACTGGCGCAACACTGCGCAGCCATAGAACGTCACCGAAGCGCCGATGCGTGGGATCACCGCATCAAACCCCTCCAGCGGCTTGCCCCGGTAGTGGATCTGCGGCTTGTGGCTGGCAATGTTCATATAGGCCCGCAACGTGTCGATCACCACCATTTCGTGGCCACGTTCGGTGCCGGCCTCAACCAGGCGGCGGGTGGAATACAGACGCGGGTTTCGCGACAGCACAGCAATCTTCATGCAGCACCTGGGACAGAAAGAGTAGAGACCGGGAACACCGGCTTGTCTTGAACGTACTTGATGCCGGGGTTGACCACCAGTTGGCCGTCAATCAAGGCTTTGGAGCCCAGCAACAGCCGGTAACGCATGGCTTTGCGGCAGGCCAGGGTGAACTCCACCCGCCATACCCGATCACCCAGCGCCAGGGTGGTGCTGATGACATAGCGCACCTGCGCATGCCCGTTGGAGCTCTTGATGGTTTTCATCGTCACCAGGGGCGCTTCGCAGCGGCGGTGACGCAGTTGCACAACGCTGCCCAGGTGCGCGGTAAAACGCACCCACTTCTCACCGTCGCGCTCAAATGGCTCTATATCGGTAGCGTGCAGGCTTGAGGTGCTGGCACCGGTGTCGATCTTTGCGCGCAGGCCTGCCACTCCCAAGTCGGGAAGTGCCACCCACTCACGCAGACCCACAACGGTCAAATGGTCAAATGTCTTCAATATGGGTAACCGATCAATTCGCCCAGGCCTGAGGGGAAACCTCGGCCAGGGCCTTGAATGCAGGCTTGGCGAACCAATAGCCCTGCATCAGAAAAATTCCGCAGTCGGACAGGAAGTCACGCTCGCCGGCACTTTCGATGCCTTCGGCGATGACAGTAACCCCCAACTGCTCACAGATTGTGACAATCCCCTGAACGATGACCTGACGAACACGATCCTGATCGACATCGCGAATCAGCGCCATGTCGAGTTTGATCAAGTCAGGTTGGAAATCGGCCAGCAGGTTCAGCCCCGAATAGCCCGCGCCGAAATCGTCGATGGCGGTCTTGAAGCCGAATTCGCGGTATTCACGCAGAATATTCGTCAAATGGCGATAGTTATCTACGTGCTCGCTTTCGAGTGTCTCGAAAATCAGCTGGTTCAACGGAAAATTATGCGCGCGAGCCGCCTCCAGGGTGCTACGGATGCACAATTCCGGACGGTACACGGCGTTGGGCATGAAGTTGATCGAAAGGTGGGTTTGCATGCCAAGGGCCGCTGCCCCGGCAATTGCCTGGGTTCGACAGCGTTGGTCGAAGCGGTAGCGGTTGCTTTCGTTGACCTGGTCGAGCACCGACAGAGCCCCTTCGCCGTGGGGGCCACGCACCAGGGCCTCGTGGGCAAAGATCGAATGATCCCGCAGGTCTACGATAGGCTGGTAAGCGAATGCAAAATCGAACCCGAGGGGCTCGCTTTGCTGGCAACCCACGCAGCGCTGGTTGGGCGAGGTGAGTGAAAGGGGGAATTCGGTCACAGCATATCCTCGCGAAAACAGGGTGCTACCTGGCGTATCTTAGGTGAGCCTTGGGGTTTATGCGTCGAAGGGTTTCAACGGTAAAGTTGCGACATTTTTCAGAGCGAGGAATTCAAGTGGCTCAAAAGCAGGAAGAGGAAGAAAAGGTCCGTCTGGACAAGTGGCTATGGGCGGCGCGTTTCTATAAAACCCGTGCCCTGGCGAAGGCCGCTATCGAGAGCGGCAAGGTGCATCATCGTGGCGAGCGCTGCAAGCCAGGCAAAGAGCCACGTGTCGGCGATGAGTTGCAGATTCGTGTTGGATTTGATGAAAAGACGGTCGTGGTTCAGGCGCTTTCCATCGTGCGCCGTGGTGCGCCTGAAGCACAGGCGTTGTACACCGAGACCGAAGCCAGCATCGCCAAGCGTGAAAACGCGGCCGCCATGCGCAAGGCGGGCGCCACCGGTATGACCACCGATGGCAAGCCGAGCAAGAAACAGCGCCGCGATCTGTTCAAGTTTCGCGGCAGCGGCAATGACGACTAGCCTGAGTCGAATGGGCCTTTGTGGTGAGCGGGCTTGCCCCGCGCTGGAGTGCGTAGCGCTCCCGTTTTTTTGAGGCCGCTCCGCAGCCCAGCGCGAGCAAGCTCGCTCACCACAAATTATTGCGCAGTTCTAACGACGCTCATTCGCCCGACGATTGGTAGGCGTGCAGCCAGCCCGAACACCGGCGCCGTGAGCCGCAGCAACCCAGCCGACACCTTCGCTGCGAACGGCGTGTAATACCCCCACCCCAGCGCCAACAGCGCCAGCAATACGCCGCCGATGTAATCGTCCTGGCCCCAATGGGCGCCGGCCACCAGGCGCGGCATCATGAACAGCAGCGCCAGGCCCCAGATCACGAGCAACTGGCCGACGCGCTTGGCGAACACCGTCATGAACATCCCCCAGATCAACAGCACCGATGCGTGATCCCCTGGAAAACTCTGGCTCGAGCGATCCTTCAATTCCCAGGTCTTTTCCAGCCCCGGGAAGTAGTCGCTCATCTGGATCGCTCCGCTGATCACCATCGATGGGCTGCTGTGTTGCCAGCCCATGTGCGCCGCGAATTTGGAAAACAGCATGCGGATAAACAGCAACAGCAGCAGAACGCCGACAAAACCGAACAGTGCCTGGCGCACCTGCACGGCCTTGAACACCCAGTCGCCGCGAATCAACAGCGCCAGCAGGATGACCCCGACCACCGCATCGAACGGCCGCAGACTGGCTACCGCCCACACGTGCAGCCAGGTCGAGTTGCTGGCCAGCGGGTCATTGAGCAGATGAAACAGCCACTCGTCGAAAAGCACACACAGCATCTGGCCCGTGGGCCACAGCCAGAAACACAGCAGCCCGATAGCCAGTAGATTGCAGAAGGCCCATCGCCCGAGGTTCCACTTGGCTTGGAACAAACCCGGATTGTTCATAAACTGTCCCTCACGGCTCTAGAAAACCGCACCAAAACGGTGCTAAAGCGTTTAATTCTATAAACTTTGTAATCAATTTGTCATCAATTCAGATACCCAGACCTATGACTGATCTACCGGATACCGACTTCACCCAACGCTTCATCTTTGACGAGAGCGACGCCCGCGGCGAGCTGGTCTCGTTGGAGCGCAGCTATGCCGAAGTCCTTGCCAAGCACCCCTATCCGGAGCCGGTCGCGCAACTGCTCGGGGAGCTGATGGCGGCGGCGGCGCTCCTGGTGGGCACCATGAAATTCGACGGGTTGTTGATCCTGCAGGCACGCTCCGAAGGGCCGGTGCCGATGCTGATGATCGAATGCTCCAGCGAGCGCGAAATCCGTGGTTTGGCCCGTTACGAAGCCGACCAGATTGCCCCGGACGCCACGTTGTCCAACCTTATGGCCAACGGCGTGCTGGCGATCACCGTCGATCCGACTGAGGGCCAGCGCTACCAAGGTATCGTCGATCTGGACGGCGAAACCCTGTCGGACTGCTTCACCAACTATTTCGTGATGTCCCAGCAGGTCGGCACCAAGTTCTGGCTCAACGCCGACGGCAAACGCGCCCGCGGGATGCTGTTGCAGCAATTGCCACCAGATCGCATCAAGGACGAAGACGAGCGCACTGACAGCTGGCGCAAGCTGACGGCGCTGGCCGGCACCCTCACCGCTGAAGAGCAACTGGGCCTGGACAACGAAACCATCCTGCATCGCCTGTACCACGAAGAAGCCGTGCGACTGTTTGACGCACAAGGCCTGCACTTCAATTGCAGCTGCTCGCGCGAGCGTTCGGCCAATGCCTTGGTCAGCCTAGGCCTGGAAGATGCGCAAAACCTGGTGGTGGAGCACGGCGGCCATATCGAGATCGACTGCCAGTTCTGCAACGAACGCTACCTGTTCGACGCGGCTGATGTCGCCCAATTGTTCGCCGGCGCAGGCATCGACACCCCTTCCGACACCCGCCACTAAAACGTTTAAGCACAGGTAAATCACCTGACAAACGCCGGATTAGCGCAGTTCTGACGGGAGGGCCCTACTCTTTTTGGGCTTTTCTGGCATAATCCGGCCCACTTTTTTCGCGGTAGTAGTGCGCAACTTTCTACTACAAAACGTTTGGAGCACTCGGCCATAGGCCGACGGGGAACCTCATGACGCAAGCCAACAACGCCGTATACACCGATCTGAGTGTTGACGATCTGGTTAAAGAAGCCCTGCAGCGTGGTGAAGGCGTGCTCGCCGATACTGGCGCGCTGGTCGTCGAAACCGGTCACCGTACTGGCCGTTCGCCGGTCGACCGTTTCATCGTTGAAGAGCCTTCCACCCAGGCTTCCATCGCCTGGGGCCCGATCAACCGCAAGTTCCCTGCCGACAAGTTCGATGCCCTGTGGGCTCGCGTCGAGGCATTCAACAACGCGCAAGAGCATTTCGTTTCCCACGTTCACGTAGGGGCGGCTGAAGACCACTACCTGGCCGTGAAAATGACCACCCAGACTGCCTGGCAGAACCTGTTCGGTCGTTGCCTGTTCATCAATCCGGCCCAGTACAACCCGGCCGGTCGTGAAGAATGGCAAGTGCTCAACGTGGCCAACTTCGAGTGCGTGCCAGAACGTGATGGCACCAACTCCGACGGTTGCGTGATCCTCAACTTCGCCCAGAAGAAAGTGTTGATCGCCGGCATGCGTTACGCCGGTGAGATGAAGAAAGCCATGTTCTCGGTGCAGAACTTCCTGCTGCCGGCTTCCGACGTGCTGCCGATGCACTGCGCTGCCAACATCGGCGAAGCCGGCGACGTGACCCTGTTCTTCGGTCTGTCGGGCACCGGTAAAACCACCCTGTCCGCCGACGAAAGCCGTTACCTGATCGGTGACGACGAACACGGCTGGGGCGAAGGCGTGGTGTTCAACATCGAAGGCGGTTGCTATGCCAAGTGCATCGACCTGTCCGAGAAGAACGAGCCGGTCATCTGGAAAGCCATCAAGCACGGCGCCGTGCTGGAAAACGTGGTGATCGACGAGGCCAAGCACGCCGACTACACCAACGTCAGCCTGACCCAGAACAGCCGCGCCGCCTACCCGCTGGAGCACGTTGCCAAGCGTTCCGAGAAGAACCTGGGCGGCGAGCCAAACGCGGTGATCTTCCTGACCTGCGACCTGACCGGCGTACTGCCGCCTGTGTCGATCCTCAGCGAAGAACAAGCGGCCTACCACTTCCTGTCCGGTTACACCGCACTGGTGGGCTCGACCGAAATGGGTTCCGGCGGCGGCATCAAGTCGACCTTCTCCACCTGCTTCGGCGCACCGTTCTTCCCGCGCCCGGCTGGCGAATACGCTGAGCTGCTGATCAAGCGCATCCGCGGCTTCGGCTCCAAGGTCTACCTGGTCAACACCGGCTGGACCGGCGGCGGCTACGGCGTTGGCAACCGTTTCAACATCCCGACCACTCGCGGCGTGATCGCAGCGATCCAGAGCGGCGCGTTGATCGGTGCAGAAACCGAACACCTCGACACGATCAACCTCGACGTGCCACTGGCCGTACCGGGCGTTGAAACCGGCCTGTTGAACCCACGTAACACCTGGGCTGACAAGGCTGCCTACGACGAAGCGGCGAAGGCGCTGGCGGGTCTGTTCATCGAGAACTTCAAGAAGTTTGAAGTGAGCGATGCGATCAAGGCTGCGGGTCCTAAGTTGTAAGATTCGAGCGTTGTGAAAAAGCCGCCTCTTGCAGGCGGCTTTTTTGTGCGCGAACGCTTAGTCGGCGATGTGCAGAACCACTGCGCCGACCAGTACCAGCACGACGCCCAATACCTGCACCACCGACAACCGCTCCTTGAAAAACACAAACCCCAAAATCGCCGCAATACCACCTGACAACGTACTGATCACCGTCACCACCGACACCGACCCCGCCATCGCCCCCCAGGAAAACGCCGAGAACCCACCCAGGTTCATCAAGCTCGCACCGGTCAGCGTCGCGCAGTTTTTCAGCGGTGGGATTTTCAGGCCGTCCTTGACCTTCAGCACCATCACCACCAATACGCATAGCCCCACCAGGTAACCGAGCCAGAGCATGGTGATCGGTCCCAGCGCCGGCAGTGTGTAGCGGCCTTGCAGCCAGAAACTGGTGCCATACAGCAAGGCGGCGAGCATGGCGTAGGCGATGGACAGGCGTGGATTGTTGTGGGGGACGCCATTGTCCTTATGAATGCTGGAGAGGATCACGCCGATCACGCACACGGCGATGCAGCCCAGTTGCGTCAGGCTGATGTGCTCGCCGCTGGCCCAGGACAGCAGTGTGGTCACCACGCCGTAGGACGTCACCAGCGGCGCGACGATGGCGGCTTTGCCAAGGGCGAAGGCCTTGGACAGCGCAAGGGCGCCGGAGACGGTGAGCAGGGCGGCGGCGACGCCCAGGAGCCAGACGCTCAGCGGGGCGTCGAGGGATTTGAACAGCAAGCTTGGGAGAATGACCAACAGCAGGGTCATGATCAGAAAGCCCAGGGCCTGACCGAAATACACCGCGCGTTTAACGCCCACGGCTCGGGCGTTGAGGCCCACGAGAAAATCCGTACCACCCCAGAGCAGGGCGGCCAGCAGGCCCATCATTACGTCCATGTAAGGTCCTTTTCGAAGGCTCAATTTCCTGTAGGAGCCCGGCTTGCCGGCGATGAGGCCCTCAGGACCGCCATCGCCGGCAAGCCGGCTCCTACAGTTAGCTCAGGTTTTCCAGCGTCTGCGTGTCCCAGCTGTGGGTCTTGATGGCCAGGTAGAGCATGCCCAGCGTCAGCGGCACTTTTTCGCCGCGGCCCTTGGCGCGGCGTTTGAGAAACACATCGAACGTCGGCGGATTGAAGTAACGATAAGTGTCGAAGTCGCCCAGGTCGAGCGCAAATTCCTGCTCCAGTGCTTCCATCAGTTGCTTGGCCTCACTGCCGTCGCAGCCGAGGTCGAAGTTGATTGAGGTTTGCAAGCGGATCGTCTTGTGTCTTGGCAGGCCGATTTCCTCGTGCAGCAGTTGCAGGAGTTGCTGCATGACGGGGTCTTCGGGGAAGTTGGGGGCGAGGTTCATGGTGGGGGCTCGCAGGAGTGGGTGATTGGCTTTTACTTTGCAATAGATATTCTGGGTGCTCAACAACCCGATGCCTGTCACAAAGACAATTATCGGCAGACTTTCAAGCTGTGCCCCTCTGATCCATGAGATGGCATAGAACAGAAGTACTGGGCCGGTTACCAAGAGGCAGAGTCCAGCCCATCTCCTGAGTACGGGCAACGTTATTATCCTGTCGATTATGGCGGCCAGTGCGAGGAGGAGGAGATAGATCCACTGGGTGTATTCGCTCATCGTCTTGGCCACCCCGGAGCTGTAGATCCATGGCCGATATGTTGAGTCCTTTCGATGTTCAAAGGTGTTTGCCAGGGTCTGTTGAAAGGGCGCTAGTTTCGGTCAGAGAAAGGTGGGTTTTGTAGAGTGGCGGGCAGGAGTTTCAAGTAGTTTCGGAAGGGGATGTCGAGGCGTATGGAGGTTTCTTACAGGGCTTTCCGGGATTTGCGGTTTGCAGTGACTTAACAGCAAAACAGGTGAGTGGTGTGGGTCGAGCTGGCGTGTGATCAGTTGCCGACAGGCCGAGTCACACACCGCTCAAAAATCGCCTCCAGCCCCCGGTAATCACACGCCACCGCATCGATATTCGCCGGTATCCACGCCGCGTGTTTCACCAGCCACCAATTCACCGAAAACCCCGCGTTGACGATGATCTGCTCGAACAAGATCCGTTGCGCCCGACCGTTGCCTTCGCGGAAGGGGTGGATGACGTTGAGGTCGCCATAGGCCTCGGCAATCTGCGTGATCAGCTCAGCCTGACTCACACCGACATACCAGTTGGACGCTTGCATACGCCGGATGATCTTTGCCGCTTCCGGCGGGATGCGTTCCGGGGTGCAGAACAGGGTATCGCCTTTCTGGATATTGACGCTGCGCAATTCGCCGGCCCAGTCGTAGAGGTCGCCGAACAGGGTGCGGTGGATATGTTGCAGGCGGTCGAGGTCGTAGGGCGGTGGGAAGAGGGGAAGGTTGCCTACGGCGATTTCGGATAACTCCCGCTCGGCCTGGTGCAAGCGGGTCTCGTCGTGCAAATCGAGGCGGTTGCGCAGGACGCTGCTACCGGGATAGCAGTACGGATCCTGGCCCACCCCGTATTTGTCGAGCATCAGCGTGGGGTGTTGCGGTACTTGGCGAGGACGGCTTCGCGGGTCGGCAGGGGTTTGTCGACGTCGGCGGGCTGGGTGTCGAACCCTTCGAGGCGCAGGCTGGCCAGGTAATTGGAACGGCGGATCTTGTGGTAGTGATCCTGTTTTTGCTCAAACGTCGGTTCGCTCATGGCAGCGTACTCCTGGGTAGCAAGGCTTGATTGTAGCGCAATGCTTCAGTAGGTAGGCGTGATAAAAACCACGTCACATTTTGTACAAAAATTCCGCCAGCGGCCGGATTTCAGCGTATGTTTCACCGCAAAATCTTGTAGGGCGATTCCGTCCACTACTTAAAGGGAGTTAAGCATGGGTTTGCTGCGTGTCGCCTCGGCGATGTCTTTGTGTGCGGTGGCGTTTTCTGTCCAGGCCGAGCAATTGCCGATTGAAGTGCTCAGTGCGGTGGTCAAGGACCAGAAAATCGCCGACGCCGAAGTGCTGCTGCAGCGCAACGGCGCGCAAAACGTGGTGGGCCGCACCAACGCCCAGGGCCAGGTCACGCTGACCAGCGAAGCTGCTGACGACGCCACCAGCCTGCTGATCATCAAGAAACCCGGCTACTCCAACCTGGTGGTGAAGTGCCCGTGCAAAGGCATGACCTACGCCATCAGCCCGGTCATGGAAAACCTCGACGGGCTGCGCGTGGTACTGACCTGGGGCAAAACCCCGGAAGACCTCGACTCCCACATGATCTTCCCCGGCAACAATATCTACTTCGAGAACAAGACCGGCACCGACGCCGAACTGGATGTGGACGACGTCGACAGTTACGGCCCGGAAACCATCACTCTGCAGAAAAAGCACTACGGCGAAAGCTACGTGTATGCCGTGCATGACTTCACCAACGGCGGCAATCCAAGCTCGCGCCAACTGTCCAACAGCGAAGCCAAGGTATTTGTGTACATGGGCCAATCCCTGGTACGCACCTACTACGTGCCGAAAAACCGCAGCGGTAACCTGTGGACCGTGTTCCGCATGACTGGCAGCGGCGACTTCCAGGACATCAACACCTTCAGCGGCGTGACCGTGAATGCCGCGAATGTGCTGAACGAAGTCAAACCGCTGCTGGATGACAGCGTGGCCGTGACCGCTGTTGCGGTCAGCTCTTCCGCACAAACCGATGCGAAACGTCTGAACGTCCAAGGTGAAGCGGCCTACCAGGCGGGTAACCTCGACCAGGCCATCGACCTGTTCCGTCAGGCGATCGAGTTGGACAATGGTTTCGGCAAGGCCTACGGCAACCTGGGCTTGGCGTATCAGAAGGCTGGCAACACGGCCGAGTCGATCTGGGCCAATCGCAAGGCCATTGCCCTGGCAACCGGTGCGAATGCTGCGACGGTGCGTGCTGGCGCCTATTACAACATTGCGCGGATCTATGAAGCGGCGGGGCAGTTTGCCGATGCGTTGCGTCACTACCAGTTGGCCAAGGAGCAAAAGGCCAATCCGGTGTACGACACGGCGATTGAGCGGGTGCAGAACCGCTGATCGATAGCCAACACGTTTACCGACAACGCGCCCCAGTGGCGCGTTGTTTGTTTGGGGGATGGCTAGAGTCGCGAGGCTGCGTCGAGGTCCATCAATCCCCGTCCATAGGCGCCACTGACCAACGCTGCGGCCGGTGATGTCCCGGTGGTGGGTCTGTAGCTGCCATCCTTGTCGGGGTAGGTGATTTGGCGTGTTACTGTCTGCGTTTTTGCGCGGGCTTGCTGGTTTTCTCTGTATCAGTTTGTAGCGTTTATCCCCGACCTTTTCTTGATCGCTGATCTATGTTTTTGATTCCTTCAGCGGTCAACGGAGTGACAGCCTATGCATGACACCCTCCAGCAGGTTTTTGGTTATCCACAGTTTCGTCTGGGCCAGGAAGAGACAGTCAGTGCGGTACTGGCCGGCCGTTCGGCAGCGGCTATTTTCCCAACGGGTTCGGGCAAGTCCCTGTGCTACCAGTTGTCGGCGGTGTTGCTGCCGCACCTCACGCTGGTGGTGTCGCCACTGTTGGCGCTGATGCAGGACCAGTTGGGTTTCCTGCAGCGCCACGGCATTTCGGCGGGCAGTATCGATTCGGCCCAGAGCCGCGAGGACGCCAATGAGGTGATGACCCGCGCGCGTTCGGGCGAGTTGAAGATCCTGATGATTTCCGTTGAGCGCCTGAAGAACGAGCGCTTTCGTAACTTCCTGCAAAGCGTGCGGATCTCGCTGTTGGTGGTGGACGAGGCGCACTGTATTTCCGAGTGGGGCCACAACTTCCGTCCGGACTATTTGAAGCTGCCGGACTACCAGCGTCAGTTCAATATCCCACAAGCGCTGCTGTTGACGGCTACAGCAACGCCCAAGGTGATTGCCGACATGCAGGCCAAGTTCGCTATTGCGCCGGACGATGTGGTCACCACGGGCTTCTACCGGCCCAATCTCAACCTGTTGGTGGAGCCGGTCAGCGGCGCGGACAAGCGTTGCCGGTTGGTGCAGTGGATGAGTGAGCGTGCCGATCAGCCGAGTATCGTCTACGTCACCCTGCAGAAAACCGCCGAACAGATTGCCGATCATTTGAACCGCAACGGCATCCAGGCCGAGGCGTATCACGCCGGTTTGCCTCACGATAAACGCGAGGGTATCCAGCAGCGTTTCATGGGCGGGCGCTCCAATTGCATCGTCGCGACCATCGCGTTTGGCATGGGCATCGACAAAAGTGATATCCGCAATGTGGTGCACTTCGACCTGCCCAAGTCCATCGAGAACTACAGCCAGGAAATCGGCCGCGCGGGGCGTGATGGGCAACCATCCGATTGCCTGGTGTTGGCCAACCGCGACAGCCTCAATGTGCTGGAAAACTTCGTGTACGGCGATACGCCGGAGCAGGAGGGCATTCGGCGGGTGCTCGAAGAATTGCAGGCCGCGCGAGGCGATGGGCAGTGGGAGTTTTTGCTCAGGTCCTTGTCGGACCACAGCAACATCCGCGAGCTGCCGCTGAAGACGCTACTGGTGCAGTTGGAGCTCAAGGGCGTGATTGCGCCGCGCTATGCGTTTTATGCAGAGTACCGTTTCAAGTATCTGATCGAACCTGAGGCTTTGCTCGCGCGCTTCTCTGGTGAGCGGCAGCAGTTCGTCGCGGCGATCATCCAGGTGTGCAAGCGGGCCAAGACCTGGGCGACGGTGGATTTTGACGCGCTTTATCAACAGCACAACGCCGAACGCAGCAGGGTGGTGAAGGCGCTGGATTACTTCCAGGAGCAAGGCCTGATCGAACTTGAGAGCAAGCAGATGACGGAGGTCTATAGCTTGCTTGATACCGCGTTTGACCCTGATGTATTGAGCAAAGAGTTATACACAGGCTTCAAGCAGCATGAGGTGGGCGAAGTCGCACGGATTCACGCCATGCTCGATCTGTTCGCCACCGAACACTGCCTGGGTCAACGCCTGGCGCAGTATTTCGGCGATGAGAACGCGCCCCAGCGCTGTGGGCACTGCTCGGTGTGCCACGGCAACGTGGCGCACCTTCCACCGCCGCCAGGTTTGCCGCCGCTTGTGGATAAAAACTTCATGGGGCTTTGCGGTGATTTTATCCACAGGCATCATGAACACACCGGCCACTTGCCGGGAGCGGAACGCCTGACGCGTTTCCTCGGCGGCATCAGTGTGCCGTTATTCACCAAGTTGAAGGCGCGGGGCATTCCGGGCTTTGCTGCGTTGGAGGATTATCCGTACGCCGAGGTACGCGAGTGGGCCCAGGCCCATTTGAATGACCTGTAACTCACTTTAACGAGATGACCCGATGCCTGACTCAGTGCCTCAACGCAGCGATTACCCGCACTTCCAACCGATCATCACGCGCTGGCACGACAACGATGTGTATGGCCATGTGAACAACGTGACCTACTACAGCTTTTTCGACACGGCGGTGAATACCTACCTGATCGAGCAAGGTGGGCTGGATATTCATGACGGTGAAGTGGTGGGGTTTGTGGTGAGTTCGGCGTGTGATTATTTTGCGTCGATCGCCTTTCCCGAGCGCATCGAAATCGGCCTGCGGGTGGGCAAGCTGGGCAACAGTTCAGTGCAGTACGAATTGGCGGTGTTCAAGGCAGGCGAAGAAGAAGCGTGTGCGGCGGGGCGCTTTGTGCATGTGTTTGTGGATCGGGGTTCGAACCAGCCGATGACGATTCCGGGGATGTTGCGCGAGGCGTTGCAGCGGTTGGTGGTGTAGGCGCGAACGCCTACACCCTCAGGCCTTAGCGGTGACGGTAGTGATGCTTGTTCTTGCGATGGCCATAGGCATGCCCGCGGCCAGGGTGATCATCGCGGTCATAACGACGGTTATCACGCCCACGGGAGCGACGATCATCGTCATCGCTCTTGTTGCCCATGTAGTTGCCCAGCGCGCCACCTGCACCGCCGCCGGCCGCTGAGCCGATCAGAGCACCGGTGCTGCCGCCGACACTGCGGCCCACTACGTTGCCGCCGGCCGCGCCCAAGGCGCCACCAATGGCCGCTTCGCCACGGCTGCGTTTGTCCGCACCCACCGCACTGCCGCCTGCGCCGCCCAGGGCTGCGCCGATGGTCGAGCCGGTGTTGCCGCCGATCGACTGGCCGACTACCGAACCTAAAACCCCGCCCAATGCGCCGCCTACACCGGCTTCGGTGGTGCCACCGGCCATGGCTGCGCCACTGACCAGGCCAAGGGACAACAAGAGAATCGAGGAGAACTTCATTAGGGGAAACCTCAAGGGGATGACGGCGCGATCCTGAGGCTGTATCGGGAGGGTGACAACAGAAATCCGACCAGTAACACGAGTTGTACACAATTCTCTAAGTTACTGTTTTTGCTGGGGAACTTAAGTCGTTTTTGTGAGTCTTTAACTACTTCGGACAGGCCGCTTTTATGCAAAAGCGGCCTTTTTTGTGCCCGAAGATTTATGCAGAGCGCGCCATGATCAGGCCATTATCACTCGCCGCTTCCAACCGAATTGCCACGAACTTCGACGTCGGCGTATGGCTGCCATCCCCGGTGCTTTCCAGCGGCACCAGCGGGTTCACTTCCGGATAATAGGCCGCAGCCTGCCCGGCCGGAATATCAAACGCCAGTAGGGTAAAGCCCTTCACCCGGCGCTCGCGGCCGTCTTCCCACAGCGACACGATGTCGGCCTTCTGCCCCGGCTTGAAGCCCAGGCGGATGATGTCGGCCTCGTTGACGAACAGCACGTCACGCTGGCCCTTGACCCCACGGTAGCGGTCATCCAGGCCATAGATGGTGGTGTTGTACTGATCGTGGGAGCGCATCGATTGCATGATCAGGTCTGGCACCTTGCCTGTCGCGTGGGTGCGCTCGTGGATCAGGTCCTTGGGCAGGATGTTCGGACGGAAGTTGGCGCGCCCCGACGGGGTGTTCCAGCGGCGTGCGCCGGCGGAGTTGCCCAGATAGAAACCACCCGGATTCTTGATCTTCTCATTGAAGTCCTTGAAACCCGGGATGGTATCGGCAATCAGGTCGCGGATGCGGCCGTAATCGGCCACCAGCCAGTTCCAATCCACAGGCTTACTGCCCAGGGTAGCGGCAGCGATACCGGCCAGAATCGCAGGCTCTGACTTCATCAGCTTCGACAGCGGCTGCAACTGGCCGTTGGAGCCGTGGACCATGCTGAACGAGTCTTCCACCGTCACCGCTTGCGGGCCGTCGGCCTGGATGTCGATGTCGGTACGGCCCAGGCACGGCAGGATCAGCGCGTCTTTGCCGTGCATCAGGTGGCTGCGGTTGAGCTTGGTGCTGATCTGCACGGTCAGGTCGCAATTGCGCAGGGCTTCGAAGGTGCGCGGGCTGTCCGGCGTGGCTTGGGCGAAGTTGCCACCCAGGCCGATAAACACTTTGGAACGACCTTCGAGCATGGCGTGAATCGCTTCGACCACGTTGTGGCCGTTGACGCGCGGCACTTGGAACTGGAAGCGACGTTCCAGGGAGTCGAGGAACGCCACGGGCGGACGTTCGTTGATGCCCATGGTGCGGTCGCCCTGCACGTTGCTGTGGCCACGCACTGGGCACAAGCCGGCGCCTGGGCGTCCGATGTTGCCGCGCAGCAGCATCAGGTTGGCGATTTCCTGGATGGTCGGCACCGAATGGCGATGCTGGGTGATGCCCATCGCCCAGCACATGATCACGTTCTTGCCTTTGGCGTACATGCGCGCCGCTTGCTCGATCTCGACCAGGGTCAGGCCGGACTGCTCGACGATTTCATCCCAGGAGGTGTCGTCGATCTTGCCCAGGTACTCCAGCACGTTGGCCGTGTGTTCGTTGAGGAAGTCGTGGTCGAACACGGCTTCTTTGCCTTCGGCCTGGGCCTGGCGCTCCCACAGCAGCAGGAACTTGGCCATGCCGCGCAGGATGGCCATGTCGCCACCCAATGCAGGTCGGAAGTAGGCAGTGTTGGTCGGTTTGTCACCGTTGGTGAGCATTTCCAGTGGATGTTGCGGATGCTGGAAGCGTTCCAGGCCGCGCTCTTTCAGCGGGTTGATGCACACCACTTGGGCGCCGCGTTTGACCGCCTCGCGCAGCGGTTCGAGCATGCGCGGGTGGTTGGTGCCGGGGTTCTGGCCCCAGACGAAGATCGCATCGGCATGCTCAAAGTCATCAAAGGTCACGGTGCCTTTGCCGACGCCCACGCTTTGCGCCAGGGCAACGCCGCTGGCTTCGTGACACATGTTCGAACAGTCGGGAAAGTTGTTGGTGCCGTAGGCACGCACGAACAGCTGATACAGGTACGCTGCTTCGTTGCTGGCGCGGCCCGAGGTGTAGAACTCGGCCATGTCCGGGCTCGGCAGGGCGTTGAGATGCTTGCCGACCAGGTCGAAGGCCGCTTCCCAACTGATGGGCTGGTAGCGGTCGGTTTCGGCGTCATAGCGCATCGGCTCGGTCAGGCGGCCCTGGTATTCCAGCCAGTAGTCACTTTGCTCCAGCAGGGCAGTCACGCTGTGTTTGGCGAAGAACGCCGCGTCGACGCGGCGCTTGGTGGCTTCCCAGTTCACCGCCTTGGCGCCGTTTTCGCAGAACTTGACCATGCCGCTTTCCGGCGAATCACCCCAGGCGCAGCCAGGGCAATCGAAGCCGCCGTTCTGATTGGTCTTGAGCATCATGCGCAGGTTTTTCAGCGCGTTGTCGCTGGTCAGCCAGGCCTGCGCCACGCTGATCAGTGCGCCCCAGCCGCCGGCCGGGCCCTTGTAGGGCTTGTAGCGCGGGGTTGGGGTTTGGTCGGCTTGGTGGTGCTGGCTCATGGCTGATTCTCCATCGCAGGACTGTAGACCCGCGGCGCACTTTTCTGCGGCAGGTGGATGAGATTGAGGTTATGCCGGCGGGCCCATTGCAGGGCCAGGCCGGTGGGTGACGACAGGCTGACCAGGGTCTGGATGCCCGCGCGCAGGACTTTCTGGATCAACTCCAGGCTGCAACGGCTGGTGACAATCGCCAGGCCGCCTTCGGTCGGAATCTTTTGGCGGATCAAGGCGCCGATCAATTTATCCAGGGCGTTGTGCCGGCCGATGTCTTCCCGGCCGAGCAACAACTCGCCCTGGCCGTTCATGAACACCGCTGCATGCACGGCGCCGCTGTATTGGCCCAGGGGTTGAAAGGCGCTGATGCGTTGGCGCAGGCCATCCAGCCATTCGGCGGGCGGCAAGGGTGCGCCGGGCAATACCTGGAGGTCTGGCAGGGCCTGTTCAACGGCTTCCACGCCACACAAGCCACAGCCGCTGGTGCCGGCCAACTGGCGGCGCTGCTGCTTGAGGTTCCAGAAGGCGCGGCTGGAGATTTGCACCTGAGCGTATTGGGTCGAGCCCGAACCGCTGAGTTTCAAGTCATAAATATCGCTAATGTCGGCGATAATGCCGCTACCGATACTGAAACCGACTATAAAGTCTTCCAGGTCCGTCGGCGTTACGAGCATCACCGCTTGGCTGATGTCGTTGTAGGCAATCGCCAACGCCACTTCTTCTGCCAAGGCGGTGGTGGCGGATTCCGTGTGTTCGAGATTGCAATACTGGTAGCTCTGGCTGGCGGCGGGCGCTGGCGTTTCGAGAGCGGGCGCCGCGCAGACTGGGCGCTTGGCGTTCATGGGGCAGTACCACCGGCGGATTGATCAGTGCTTAGACTAGGCGCGACAAAGCGTCGCGTCTAATTGCCAGTACTGATCTACCGATAGATGACGTCGATCAAGGTTCGTTTTGCGATTTCTGATACAGCGCGAAACACGCCTCGGCCAGTGCGGAGCGCGGGGCGCTGCGCCGCATGATCAGCCCTAGGCGCGCTAGGGTGTGGGCGTCTTCGATCGGCTGCAGCCGCAGGTGCTCGGTGAGTGCGTCCAGGCCGCCATCTAGCGGCATGACCGCGCAACACAATCCACCGTGCACGGCTTGTAACAATTGATGGACGGCGTCGGTCTGCAGCAGCGGTTGCGGGTTGAGCCCACGGCTGTGGAAGTTGTGGTCGATGGACTGGCGAAAGTGCATGCCGCTGGTGAGCATGCCCAGCGGCAACTCGATCAGCGCCTCCCAGCTCAACGGCGTATCACCGAAGCTGAAGAAGCGCTGGTCGTAGAGCAGGCCCATACGGGTTTCGCCCAAGGCCAGCGAGTCGAAGCGCTCGTTATCCAGACGCTCCAGGTAAGACACGCCCAAGTCCAGCCGGTTACTCGCCAGCTGTTCAAGAATCTGCTCCGAGCTGAGGGCCGACAGCTCGAAGCGCAGGCTTGGGTGTTCTTTATGCAGTTGCTGCATCAATGCCAAAGGATCAAAGCTCGACAGCGGCACCACGCCCAGGCGCAACGTACCCACCAGGTTGCCGCGACAGGCTGCCGCCTCGGCCTGCAAGCCGTCATAGGCGGCCAGCACGGTGCGTGCCCATGCCAACACGCGCTCGCCCGGTGCGGTAAAGCTTTCAAAGCGCTGGCCGCGATTGACCAACGGCAGGTCAAGCTCTTCTTCAAGGTTACGCAAGCGCATCGACAGGGTCGGTTGGGTGATGTGGCAACGCGCCGCCGCCTGGCCGAAGTGACGGGTTTCGTCGAGCGCGATGAGGAATTTCAGCTGTTTGATGTCCATCTTCGCTCCAGGGCTTATTCCAATGGCGGGGGGATTCTAGCGCGTTTGGGTCTTTGGTCGGGCTGGAACCCAAATCTGTAGGACTGGTCTAGTCTTGGGCATCTGGAAATCAAAACCCAAGGAGAGCGCACTATGAGTATTTTCAGCTTTGTAAAGGAAGCGGGCGAGAAGTTGATTGACCTGCTGACTCCGGGTAACGCCAACGCGAGTGAGGACCTGAAAAAACATATTGAGAAAGTCGGCCTGGGCAATCCAGACGTTCACGCCACCGTCGAGGGCGACAAGGTCACGCTTACCGGGACAGTTGCCACTCAGGAAGAGAAAGAAAAAGTCCTTCTTGCGGCAGGTAATATCGCCGGTGTGGCCAGTGTTGATGACCAGATCACCGTATCCGGCCCGGCCGTGGCTGCCGCCCGTTTCGTCGTGGTGAAAAAGGGCGACACCCTGAGCGCGATCTCCCTGGCGGTGTATGGCAATGCCAACCAGTACAACAAAATCTTCGAGGCCAACAAGCCGCTGTTGTCGCACCCGGACAAAATTTACCCAGGGCAGACACTGCGTATTCCTGAGTAAAACGCAGAGCAAAATGTGGGAGCGGGCTTGCCCGCGAAAGCGGAGTGTCAGTCACTGGATGTGTTGCTGATACACCGCATTCGCGAGCAAGCCCGCTCCCACATTGGTTTAGAGCCCGGCAATGAGGTCGCGATAGTCATCCACCGCTGCGAACTCCGCCGTGTCCTTTGGCCCCTTCTGGCTGTCCGGTTCCTTCACCGCCAGCAAATGCCCCACGCCAAAGTCCCGGGCGCTACGAAGGATCGGCAGTGTGTCGTCAATAAACAGGCTGCGGGCCGGGTCGAAGTGGATGTCGGCTTGCAGGGCATCCCAGAACTGCGGGTTTTCCTTGGCGAAACCGTAATCATGGGAGCTGATCAATCGTTCGAAATACGGCGCCAGTTCAATGCGTTCCAACTTCAATGACAACGAATCACGATGAGCGTTGGTAATCAGGATCACACGTTTGCCGGCCTGTTTGATTGCCGCGAGGAAGGTGTCCGCATCCGGGCGCAGGGCGATCAGGTGGGCGGTTTCCAGCTTGAGTTCGCGTACCGGGATCTTCAGTTCCGCACTCCAGAAATCCAGGCAGTACCATTGCAACTGTCCGGCGTTACGCTCGAACAGGGGCTGCAACTCCATCTCCGCCATGGCCCGGCTCACCCCGTGCAGTTCGGCGTAGCGTTGAGGCAGGTGCTCCATCCAGAAGTGGTTGTCGAAATGCAGGTCGAGCAAGGTGCCGTCCATGTCCAGCAGGACAGTGTCGATGGCGTGCCAGGGCAAAGAGGGCATGGGGCGTTCTCATGTAAGTAAAGATATCCGACACAGACAATCGGAAAAGCCACGGTATAGTAACCCGATCACGCCAAGGAGCCGCTCATGCGCCAGAAACCCACCGTCCTCGCCCGCGAAATAGTCGCCAGTAGCCGTTTGTTCCGCGTGGAGGAAGTGCAACTGCGCTTTTCCAATGGCGTTGAACGGACCTACGAGCGTCTGGTGGGCCGCGGTGCCGGTTACGGCGCGGTGATGATCGTGGCGATGATCGACGCGGACCATGCGTTGCTGGTGGAAGAATACTGCGGTGGCACCGACGAATATGAATTGTCCTTGCCCAAGGGCTTGATCGAACCCGGCGAAGACGTACTGGCCGCCGCCAACCGCGAGCTCAAGGAAGAGGCTGGCTATGGCGCGCGGCAGTTGGAACACATCACCGAACTGTCGCTGTCGCCTGGCTACATGAGCCAGAAAATCCAGGTGGTATTGGCCACCGATCTCTATGAAGAACGCCTGGAAGGCGATGAACCTGAGCCGATGCGTGTGGACCGGGTCAACCTGCGTGAGCTGTCGATGCTCGCGCAAAACGAGCAATTCAGCGAAGGCCGCGCCCTGGCCGCGCTGTACCTGGTACGAGACCTGTTGACCCAGCGTGGAGCGTTTACCGCATGAGCGAACTGTTTTTAGGCCATCCGTTTATTGCCCCTGTGATCGAACTGGCTCGTCAGGCCGGTGAAGTGATTTTGCCGTACTGGCGCGCCGACGTGGCCGTGACCTCCAAAGCCGACGATTCGCCCGTGACGGCAGCGGATCTGGCCGCTCATCACCTGATCCTGGCGGGTCTGACCGCGCTGGACCCAAGCATTCCGGTGCTGTCCGAGGAAGACGCCGACATCGACCAGAGCGTGCGCGCTGGCTGGCAGCGCTGGTGGTTGGTGGACCCATTGGACGGCACCAAGGAATTTATCGCCGGCAGCGAAGAATTCACCGTGAACATCGCCCTGATCGAACAGGGCCGCGTGGTGTTCGGCGTAGTGTCGATGCCCACCAGCGGTCGTTGCTATTTCGGTGGCGCCGGCCTGGGCGCCTGGCGTTCGGATGTGAATGAGGCACCCAAGCAGATCCAGGTGCGCCAGGCACCGGCAGCGGGCGAGTCGTTTACGGTAGTGGCCAGCCGTCGGCATTCCAGCCCCGAGCAGGAGCGTCTGTTGGACGGTTTGAGCGAAGGCCTGGGCGCATTGAAGCTGGCGAATATCGGCAGCTCGTTGAAGTTCTGCCTCCTGGCCGAAGGCAGTGCGGATTGCTACCCGCGACTGGCGCCGACGTCACAGTGGGATACCGCCGCCGCCCAGGGCGTGCTGGAAGGGGCGGGGGGCGAGGTGTTGGAGTTGAGCGGTGAACCGTTCAGCTATCCGGCGCGGGCGTCGTTATTGAACCCGTTCTTCCTGGCGTTGCCGGCCAAGGCTGCATGGCGTGAGCGGTTGCTGACCCTGGCCCAGTCCTGACTTCTTCTGTAGGAGCGAGCTTGCTCGCGAAAAACCTGAGAGCGCCGCGATCAACCAGGATCGCTGCATTATCGTTGACGATTTTCGCGAGCAAGCTCGCTCCTAGAGGGCGGTCCCGCGGCTTTTAGCGGTGCAGGACGTATTGGCCGGTGAAAGCGACTGCGTGCTCCTCACTCCCCTCATTCACAATCCATGTTTCCAGCGTCAGCCGCGCGCGGCCATAGCGCTTATAAGTCGCCACAAACCGCTTCCACACCCTCTCCTCCGGCGTCGCGCAAATTGCGGTCGCATCCCGCGTGACCGGTAGCGGATAACTGATCTGCCCTTCCTGAATCACGATATGCCCGTCTTCAATCCCGTCTTCACGCAATTGCAAGTGCAGCCAGCCCCATCCCGCCAGCACTGCGCCGCAGTACAGGCTGCCGCCGAACATGGTGCTCTTGTGGTTGATGTTGGCCTGCAAGGGCAGATGCAGTTCCAGCCGCCCCTGTTGCCAGTCGAGCACCTTGAGGCCCATTTCCCGGGTGAGGGGGATGTCGTGGTGCAGGATGGATTCCAGGTAACGGCTGTCGCGGCTCATGGGGGCCTCTTGGCGGGTGGGTGCTGTCATTCATCGTCGCTGCTTTGGTTGGCGAAGTTCAGGCCATGCTTGCGCAGCTTGTCGTGCAGGGTCTTGCGCGGAACACCCAGGGCTTCGGCGAGGCTGCGCATGGAGCTGTGGGGACGGGTCAGTTCGGCGGCGATCAGGCTTTTTTCGAACTGCTCGACCTGTTCACTCAGACCGCCGGGCGTAGAGGTCAGGACACCGGCCGATGGATTGTCCGGCGTGTTATCCAGCGCCAGCTCCAGGCCCAGCGCGAAACGTTCTGCAGCATTCTGTAGCTCACGCACATTGCCCGGCCAGCTATGGCGCAACAGCAGTGCGCGCTGGCCCGGTTGCAGTTCGTGCAGCGGCAAACCGTGACGGCTGCTGGCTTCATCGGCGAAGTGCTGGAACAGCATCAACGCATCTTCCCCACGCTCGCGCAGCGGCGGAATACGCAGCGGCGCGACGTTGAGGCGGTAATACAGGTCGGCACGGAAACGGCCCTGATCGGCGGACTGGCGCAGGTCTTCCTTGGTGGCGGCGATGATGCGGATATCCAGCGGGATCAGCTGATTGCCGCCCAGGCGTTCCACCACCCGCTCCTGCAACAGGCGCAACAGCTTGACCTGCACATCCAGGCTCATGCTTTCGATTTCATCCAGGAACAAGGTGCCGCCGTTGGCGAATTCGAACTTGCCGATACGGCGTTTCTGCGCGCCGGTGAAGGCGCCTGGCTCGTGGCCGAACAGTTCGCTCTCCACTACCGACTCGGCCAATGCCCCGGCGTTGATCGCTACAAACGGGCCACTGCGACGGCTCGACAAATCATGCAGCGCGCGCGCCACCACCTCTTTGCCGGCACCGGTTTCGCCGAGGATCAGCACATCGGCCTTGGTCGCGGCCAGTGCGCCGATCTGCTCGCGCAGGCGCAGCATTTGCGGCGAGTGGCCGACCAGGCGCGTGCTCAGTTGCTGACGGTCGCTGAGGGCCAGGCGCAGGCTGCGGTTGTCCAGCACCAGGCGGCGCAGGGCCAGGGCGCGGCGCACACTGTCGAGCAGGGCGTCACTGGCGAACGGTTTTTCCAGGAAGTCATAGGCCCCGGCGCGCATGGCCTGCACCGCCAGTGGTACGTCGCCGTGGCCGGTGATCAGCAGCACAGGCAGCTCCGGGTCCTGGCCGTGCAGTTCGGCGAGGAGCTCCAGGCCGTCCATACCGGGCATGCGGATGTCGCTGACCACCACGCCCGGCCAGTCCCGCGACAGGCGCGCAGTGAGGCCAGTGGCTTCACCCAGGGTCAGGACTTTCAGCCCGGCCAGGTCCAGGGTCTGGCACAGGGCCTGACGCAGGTGTGGATCGTCGTCGATCAACACCACCTGAATCTGGTTATCGATACTCATACACTGCGGTCCTCGGACGGTTGCAGACTGACGCCCGGCGCACCGGCACGCAATTTCAAGGTTAACAGCGCGCCGCCTTCCTTGTGGTTGGCGAACAGCAGTTCGCCGCCAAAGGCACGCATCAGGGTGTCACAGATCGCCAGCCCCAACCCCAGGCCCTGAGTGCGGGTCTTGGTGGTGTAGAACGGCTCGCTGGCGCGGCCGAGGGCTTCCATGCAAAAACCCGGGCCGTTGTCGCGAATGTACAGGTTGACGCCCTGTTCGGTGGTTTCGGCACTCAGCCAGAGTTTACGCGGCGGGCCTTTTTCAGTGAGGGCGTCGAGGGCGTTGGCCAGCAGGTTGCCCAGCACTTGGCGCAGGCGGGTTTCACCGGCCTGTACCCACAAGGTCGCTTCGGGCAAATCGCGAATCAGCTCCACCTCCATCGACCGCCGCCGCTTGGCGAGCAACGCCAGTGCATCGTCCAGCGCCGGTTGCAGGGCCACGCTCTCGGGCGCATGGCGGTCGCGGCGGGCAAAGGCGCGCAGGTGGGCGATGATCGAGGCCATGCGACCGGTCAGTTCGCTGATCAGCTTGAGGTTGCCCCGAGCATCTGCGGTGCGTTCATGGTCGAGCAGGATTTCAGCATTCTCTGCATAGCTGCGAATGGCTGCGAGGGGCTGATTGAGTTCGTGGCTGATGCTTGCGGACATGGTGCCCAGTGCCGACAACTTGCCTGCCTGCACCAGGTCATCCTGGGCGCGTACCAACTCCTGCTGGGCGTGTTCACGTTCCAGCACTTCCTGCTTCAGGCGCCGGTTGAGGCCTTCCAGATCACTGGTCCGCTCGACCACACGCGCTTCCAGCTCGCGACGGGCCTTGGCTTCGAACGCAATGCGTTCCAGGTAATGGCGGCGACGTTGCATCATCAGGCCGAGCAGCAACATCAACACCAACAGCGTGGCGCCGCCGACTGCAACCACCGTGCGCACGGGGCGGTTGATCAGTGAGCGCGGCGCGAGGATCTCCACGTTCCAACCGGTCTCGGCGATGGCCGTGGATTGGCGCAGCCAGGCGGTGTTGCTCAGGCTCAGCGGCTGCGGGTCGCGAGTCGGGTAGGGCTGGATGGCGATGATGGCCTGGCGCTCTTCAGCGGTCAGTGGCCGGGTGGCGCGGAATCGCCATTGCGGGCGCGAGGTCAGGATCACCACGCCATTGTGGTCGGTGACCAGCAGTTGTTCCGGCGTGTTACCCCAAAGGCTTTCGGTGTGGTCCAGGTCGACCTTGACCACCAGTACGCCGATGATCGTATCGCCATCGCGCACGGCGGCGGCGAAGAAGTAACCGCGCTTGGCCGAGGTGGTGCCCAACCCGAAAAACCGCCCCAGGCGCCCGTCCATGGCTTCGCTGAAATAAGGCCGAAACGAGAAGTTGCGCCCGACGAAGCTGTCTTGCTTGTCCCAGTTGGACGCGGCCAGGGTCTTGCCGGTGGTGTCCATCAGGTACATCACCTCCACCCCGGCCTGGGCGGCGACGTCCTTGAGCAGCAGGTTGGCGTTGACCAGGTTGGTGCTCACCCCAGGCGCATCCAGCGCGGTGCGCAAGGCCGGCAAGTCGCCGAGGATCTGCGGCAGCACTTCATAACGGTGCAGGGTCCCGAGCAGGTTGGCCACGTACAGGTCGAGGGTCTGGCGGTTCTGGCCGGCCAGTTCGCTGCGGTAATAACGCTCGGCCAGGTGCTCCAGCGGCCACAGCAGCGGTGCCAGGCACAACGCCAACAAGGCGAGGCTGCGCCAGCGGGGTCTACGCGGGAGGGGTGGAGTCATGGGAGTCGTGCGCCTGTGGGTACAGGCGCATTATGCCTAGTGCTGCTATGCAAGACACTCGCGCAATGCATCTTGCCAGTGTGGCTGGCTGACGTGCCATTGCTGTAGCAGTCTGCTGCAGTCCAGGCGCGAGTTCAGCGGACGCTGGGCGGGTGTCGGATAAGCGCTGGAAGGGATGGGCTCCAGTTCGGCGCAGGCTTTGCCCTGTTCGCGCAGGTGCTCGCCAATGGCCTGGGCAAAACCGAACCATGAGGTCTCCCCTCCGGCGGTCAGGTGATAAATGCCCCATTCTCCCTGTTCGCCTGCTTGCCAGCGCTCGATCAACGTACGCGTGCTGTTGGCAATGCTGCCGGCCCAGGTTGGCGCGCCGATCTGGTCGGCGACGATGCGCATCTGCGGTTTCTCTTGCAGCAGGCGCTGCATGGTCAGCAGGAAGTTCTTGCCGTGGTTGGAGTAGACCCAACTGGTGCGCAGAATGAGATGTTTGCCACCGACGGCCGTAATCGCCTGCTCGCCCGCCAATTTGCTTTGGCCGTAGACGCCCAGCGGGTTGGGCGTGTCGGTTTCGGTATAAGGCGCAGGTTTGCTGCCGTCGAACACGTAGTCGGTGGAATAGTGGATCAGCGGGATGCCCAGCGCCTTGGCTTCCTCAGCGAGAATGCGCGGGGCGATGGCGTTGATGGCAAACGCAGCGTCCGGTTCGCTTTCGGCCAGATCGACGGCAGTGTGGGCTGCTGCGTTGATGATCAAGCCTGGGCGATGGGCTCGCACTTGCTGGCGGATCTGGTCTGCGTCAGCCAGGTCAAGCTGGTCGCGTCCCAGGACGATAAGCTCGCCCAGGCCTTGGAGACGCAGTTGCAGTTCGCGGGAGACTTGGCCATGTTGGCCGGTGATCAAGATCTTCATGGGAACAGGTCGGCTTCCAGCAAGGGTTTACCCGCCTGGTCCTTGGCGGACAACTGTGGCGCCTCGCCCAGCTCCCAGTCGATGGCCAGTGTCGGGTCATTCCACAGGATGCAGCGTTCGGCACTGGGCTGGTAGTAGTCCGTGGTTTTGTACAGGAATTCGGCGTGTTCACTCAGTACCACGAATCCATGGGCGAAACCTTCCGGCACCCAGAGTTGGCGGTGGTTCTGGGCCGATAAGCGTACACCTACCCACTGGCCGAAATTCGGCGAGCTTCGGCGGATATCGACGGCTACGTCCAACACTTCACCGGCGGTGACACGCACCAGTTTGCCCTGGGTGTGTTCGAGTTGGTAATGCAGGCCGCGCAGCACGCCTTTTTGCGAGCGCGAGTGATTGTCCTGCACAAAGTGACGCTTGAGACCCGTCGCCTCTTCGAAAGCCCGGGCGTTGAAGCTTTCGTAGAAGAAGCCACGCTCATCACCGAACACTTTGGGTTCAATGATCAGCACGCCGGGCAGTGATGTTTCAATGACGTTCACTGGTTTTCTCCGGCCAGCGAGTACAGGTATTGACCATAACCGGTCTTGCCGAAGTACTTGGCACGTTCCAGCAGGTGGTCGCGGTCGATCCAGCCGTTTTCATAGGCGATTTCTTCGAGGCAGGCGACTTTCAGGCCTTGGCGGTGCTCGATGGTCTGCACGTACTGCGAGGCTTCCAGCAAGCTGTCATGGGTGCCTGTGTCGAGCCAGGCAAACCCACGGCCAAAACGCTCTACATGCAGGTCACCGCGCTTGAGGTAGGCGTTGTTGACGTCGGTAATCTCAAGTTCCCCACGAGGCGAAGGCTTGACCGCCTTGGCGATCTTGATCACGTCGTTGTCGTAGAAATACAGGCCGGTCACCGCGTAGCTGGATTTTGGCTTCGCCGGTTTTTCTTCGATGGAGAGGGCACGGCCCGCGCTGTCGAAATCGATCACGCCAAAGCGCTCAGGGTCCTTGACCCAGTAACCGAAAACGGTAGCGCCAGAAGGCCGTTTGGCCGCCCCAAGCAGTTGTTCACCGAAATGCTGACCATGGAAGATATTGTCGCCCAGGATCAGGCACACAGGGTCATTGCCAATGAATTCCTCGCCGATGATGAACGCCTGGGCCAGGCCATCCGGGGTGGGCTGCTCGGCGTAGCTGAAACGCACGCCAAACTGGCTGCCATCGCCCAGCAGGTTGCGGTATTGCGGCAGGTCCACGGGTGTGGAAATCACCAGGATTTCCTTGATACCCGCTAGCATCAACACCGAGATCGGGTAGTAGATCATCGGCTTGTCATACACCGGCAACAGTTGTTTGGACACACCCAGGGTAATGGGGTGCAAACGGGTGCCGGAACCGCCGGCCAATACGATTCCCTTCATCATGCGATCAAATCCTTAAAGTCGGTGTTGCCTAAACGTTCGCCCTGATAGCTGCCATCCTGGACCCTACGGCACCATTCCAGGTTATCGAGGTACCACTGCACGGTTTTGCGCAAACCGGTTTCGAAGGTTTCTTCAGGAACCCAGCCTAGCTCACGTTCAATCTTGCTGGCGTCGATCGCATAACGCTGATCGTGGCCGGGTCGGTCTTTGACGAACGTGATCAGGTCGGCGAATTTTTCGACGCCGCTGGGGCGTTGGGGTGCCAACTCTTCCAGCAATTGGCAGATGCCACGCACGACATCGATGTTTTTTTGCTCATTGTGGCCGCCGATATTATAGGTTTCGCCGACGACACCCTCGGTTACCACTTTCAGCAGCGCGCGGGCATGGTCCTCGACGAACAGCCAGTCACGTACTTGTAAGCCATCACCGTAGACCGGCAATGGCTTGCCCGCGAGTGCGTTGAGGATCACCAGGGGGATCAGCTTCTCGGGAAAATGGAACGGCCCATAATTGTTCGAACAGTTCGTAAGCAGCACCGGCAAGCCATAGGTGCGTTGCCATGCGCGTACCAGGTGGTCGGATGCGGCCTTGCTCGCAGAGTACGGCGAGCTGGGCGCATAGGGCGTGGTTTCGGTGAACAGGTCATCCACACCGTGCAGGTCACCGTACACTTCGTCAGTGGAAATGTGATGAAAACGGAAGCTGCCTTTGGCGGGCTCGGCCAATTTCTGCCAGTAGGCGCGAGCGGCTTCCAGCAGGCTGTAGGTGCCGACGATATTGGTTTGAATGAAGTCCGAGGGGCCATCAATCGAGCGGTCCACATGGGACTCTGCCGCCAGGTGCATGATCGCCTGGGGCTCGAAGCGCTCCAGTACAGCGCTGACAGTGGCCTGATCGATGATATCGGCCTGGACAAACTCATAACGGCTGTTGGACGCGATGCTGGTCAGCGACTCCAGATTGCCCGCATAGGTGAGTTTGTCCAGGTTGAGGACTTCGTGCTCAGTGTGTTGAATCAGGTGTCGGATCAGGGCAGAGCCAATAAAACCGGCACCACCGGTGATGAGAATGCGCATGTCGGAGGGCCTTTTCCTTATACGGACATTAAGCGAATGGAGCATAGCTTGAGTTGTGTGGCGAGGTGGTGCAAGCGCGGTATGCGTAGGGGTTGCGTTATCCACCAGAACAATGGCGATATAGACGCCTAAAAAAATCGAGGTCGTCACAATGCCGCTCGCCACTCTGGTCCATCGCGCCAGCCTACCCTGCCCGCAAGTGGGCTCCGATCAGGCGGCTCACCTGCTCAAGCAACATTACGACCTCACTGGCACCTTGCAATCATTGGGCAGCCAGCAAGACCTCAACTACAAAGTCGACAGCCCCCGCGGCCGGTTTGTTCTGAAAATCTGCCGGGGCGACTACGACGCTGTTGAGTTGCACGCCCAGCACGCGGCGCTCAACAGCCTGCAGGCTGTGCGCGTACCCAAGGTCATCAAGTCTTTGACGGGGGAAGAGTTGTTGACCCTGACCCTCGACGGCCAAGCCCTGCACGTGCGGGTACTGGATTACATCGATGGCCAGCCGTTGACCCATCAGCCTCACTTGGGGCGTGGGGTGATCGCAGGGTTTGGTGACCTGTGTGGGCGGATGAGCCAGGCGCTGGCGCGGTTTGAGCATCCGGGCCTTGCGCGCACGCTGCAGTGGGACCCGCGCCATGCCCAGGCATTGATCAAGCATCTACTGGCGACGCTGGTAAACCTCCCGCATCGCGCGGCACTGGAGCAAGTGGCTGAGCAGGTCGAGGAGCGTATCCGCCCCCTGGCCGATCACCTGCCGTGGCAGGCGGTGCATATGGACATCACCGACGACAACGTGGTGTGGCAGCGCGATGCGCAACGGCACTGGCAGGTTCAGGGCGTGATCGACTTCGGCGACCTGGTGCATACCTGGCGCATTGCCGACCTGTCGGTGACCTGCGCCGCGCTGCTGCACCATGCCGAGGGCGATCCCTTTGCGATCTTGCCGGCGATTCAAGCGTGTCACGCGGTGACGCCGTTGCAGCACGAAGAATTGCGGGCGCTGTGGCCGTTGATCGTCGCCCGTGCGGCGGTGCTGGTGTTGAGCAGCGAGCAGCAGCAACGCCTGGATCCGGATAACAGTTACCTGCTGAAAAACGCTGAACATGAGTGGGAAATCTTCCATGTAGCGACGTCAGTGCCGTTTGAATTAATGGAGGCGGCCATTCTGGGGTGCGTCGGGCAGGCGCCCGCACCCATCGCCAGCCAGGGCTTTGCGCCGTTGCTGCCAGGGTTGGTTGGGCGTGAGTTTGCGTTGATCGACCTGGGCGTGCTCAGCCCACATTTCGAGGCCGGTAACTGGGAACAACCCGGCGTTGATCAACGCTTGTTGCAGGAGGCGGCGGCGGTGCATGGCCTGGCGGCGAGTCGTTATGGGCAATACCGTTTGTCGCGTACCCAGCCCGACAGCGCGAATGAGCCAGAGACGTTCCCGTTGCATGTCGAACTGCACGTGCCGTCGGGTACATCGGTTGAAGCGCCGTTTGCGGGTGTTGTGCGACGGGGCGCCAACGGTGAGCTTCAGGTGCACAGCAGCGAGGCAAGCGTTTGGCTATGGGGCCTTAAAGTACAGTTGCAGCCAGGTGCCGCAGTGCTCAAGGGCCAGGTGATCGGTGAGGTCGAAGGCCCGCTCACCGTGCAGCTATGCCGTGCTGACATACCCGCACCGTTGTTTTGCACGCCGTCACGGGCACAGGCATGGCAGTCGCTGTGTCCGTCGCCGGCCGCGCTGTTGGGCCTGGCCTGCGACGCCGAACCCGAGTTGGACCCCGAGGCCCTGCTGGCCCGCCGCGACGCCAGTTTCGCCCGTTCGCAAAAGCACTATTACGTTGACCCGCCGCGTATCGAGCGTGGCTGGCGCAACCACTTGATAGACATGCAGGGCCGTTCCTACCTGGACATGCTCAATAACGTCGCTGTGCTGGGCCATGGCCATCCGCGCATGGCGGCGGTGGCCGCGCGGCAGTGGTCGCTGCTCAATACCAACTCGCGCTTCCACTACGCGGCGATTGCCGAATTTTCCGAACGTTTGCTGTCGCTGGCGCCAGAAGGCATGGACCGGGTATTCCTGGTCAACAGCGGCACCGAGGCCAATGACTTGGCGATCCGCCTGGCCTGGGCCTTCAGCGGCGGGCGCGACATGCTCAGCGTGCTGGAGGCCTATCACGGCTGGTCGGTGGCGGCGGATGCGGTGTCCACGTCGATTGCCGACAACCCTCAGGCATTAAGCAGTCGCCCGGACTGGGTACACCCGGTGACCGCGCCCAATACCTATCGCGGCGAGTTCCGTGGGCAGGACAGTGCGCCGGACTACGTACGAAGCGTGGAACACAACCTGGCGAAAATCGCCGCGAGCCAACGCCAACTGGCGGGTTTCATCTGCGAGCCGGTGTATGGGAATGCCGGGGGGATCTCGTTGCCGCCGGGCTATTTGCAGCAGGTGTATGGACTCGTTCGTGCCCAGGGCGGCGTGTGTATCGCCGATGAAGTGCAGGTGGGTTACGGCCGCATGGGGCATTTCTTCTGGGGCTTTGAAGAGCAGGGCGTGGTACCCGACATCATCACCATGGCCAAGGGCATGGGCAATGGCCAGCCGCTGGGCGCGGTGATTACCCGCCGGGAAATCGCCGAAGCGCTGGAGGCCGAGGGTTACTTTTTCTCGTCGTCGGGAGGCAGTCCGGTCAGTTGCCGCATTGGCATGGCCGTGCTGGACGTGATGGAGGAGGAAAAACTGTGGGAAAACGCCCAGGTGGTTGGCGGGCATTTCAAGGCAAGATTGGAGGAACTGATTGACCGTCATCCGTTAGTGGGGGCTGTTCATGGCTCGGGTTTTTATCTCGGGCTGGAGTTGGTGCGCGACCGCCAGACTCTGGAGCCTGCCACCGAAGAAACTACCTTGCTGTGTGATCGCCTGCGCGAGCTGGGTATTTTCATGCAGCCCACCGGTGACTATCTGAACATCCTCAAGATCAAGCCGCCGATGGTCACGTCCCAGCGTAGCGTGGATTTTTTCGTCGACATGCTGTCGAAGGTGCTCGATGAGCATTTGTAATTTGCCGATTGTTATCGGTTAATTGTTGTAATATTTTCCCGTTATTATCTTGTGTCGCTATTAAAGCCGATTTTTATCCATTATAAAGTCGGCCTTCACCCCCATTCGGAGTCCTGATCGCCATGACCACCCTGCACAGCACCCCCCGCGCCGATGGCTTTCATATGCCTGCCGAATGGGCGCCACAGACCCAGACCTGGATGATCTGGCCGGAGCGCCCGGATAACTGGCGCCTGGGTGGCAAACCCGCGCAAGCCGCTCATGTGGCGGTGGCCAAGGCCATTGCGCGTTTTGAGCCGGTCACCGTGGCGGTTTCCGCTGGCCAGTACGAAAACGCGCGCGCGCGCCTGGATGTGCCGAATATCCGCGTGGTGGAGATGTCCAGCGATGACGCCTGGGTACGCGATACCGGCCCGACCTTCGTGATCAACAACAGCGGCGAAGTGCGCGGCGTGAACTGGGACTTCAACGCCTGGGGTGGTTTTGACGGCGGTCTGTATTCGCCATGGAATCGCGACTCCCAAGTCGGCGGCAAGATTCTCGAAATCGAACGCGCTTCGCGCTATCGCACCGAAGGTTTTGTGCTGGAAGGCGGCTCGATCCATGTCGACGGCGAAGGCACCCTGATCACCACCGAGGAATGCCTGCTCAACCGCAATCGCAACCCGCACCTCGTCCGTGCCGAGATCGAAGCGGTGCTGAGCGCCAACCTGGCTGTGGATAAGATCATCTGGTTGCCGGACGGCCTGTTCAACGACGAAACCGACGGTCATGTGGATAACTTCTGCTGCTACGTGCGCCCAGGCGAAGTGCTGCTGGCCTGGACCGACGACCCACAAGACCCGAACTATGCGCGCTGCCACGCTGCCATGGACGTGCTGCAAAGCAGCACCGACGCCCAGGGTCGCTCGTTCACAGTGCATAAAATGCCGATCCCAGGCCCGCTGTATGCGACCGAAGAAGAATGCGCCGGCGTTGACCCGGTTGACGGTACCCAGGAACGTAATCCGACCGTGCGGTTGGCGGGTTCCTACGTCAACTTCCTGATCGTCAACGGTGGCATCATCGCGCCAAGCTTCGACGACCCGCTGGACAGCCAGGCCAAATCCATCCTGCAAGAGCTGTTCCCGCAGCATGAAGTGGTGATGGTGCCGGGCCGCGAACTGTTACTGGGCGGCGGCAACATCCACTGCCTGACTCAACAACAGCCGGCCCCGCACAAAAATTGAGTGCAGTTGTAACAGCGCTATGAGGATGAACCGGCGTTGATCGGTTCAGTCCTCCACAACAAGCCCGCGACCCAGACAGGTCGCGGGCTTTTTTGTGTCCAAACGCCTATGGGCACGAGACATTGGCATAGCTCTTGTATCGCCGTTGTCACAGTGGCCCAAGGCGATGACTGCGCAGTTCTGTCATAAACCTTGAGTAAGTTAGCCGCTCACGCAGTAGGAGAGAGCGCTGAAATGAATGCCGATATCAACCTGATGTACACGCGCACGTTTCACCCTTTGCGGGTCAACGGCGACGCGATCCATGCGCTGGCGCTCTGGTTGAAGGAAAACGGCTCGCGACAGATCAGGCAACAGCCTGACTTGCGCTGCGTGATAAATGAACGTTACCCGGCGGGGTTGTTCAGTGAGGATGAAGTGCACGCGTTGTGCGAGTTGATGAACTGATGCACTTGTAGGAGCGAGCTTGCTCGCGAAGGTCGCCAACGATAACGCAGCGATCCTGGTTAATCGCGGCGCTCTCGGGTTTTTCGCGAGAAAGCTCGCTCCTACAGGAAGACTTTTAGAAGCTGTAGGTAGCTGTCACCACCACACTACGCGGTTCCCCTGGCTGAATCTGCGCCACACTGGTCGCCGACGCGTAGTAGGTTTTATCCGCGATGTTGTTCAGCGCCGCCCTCACGTCCCATTCCTTCTGACGAAACCCGGCCAACGCATCCCAACGACCATAACCCGGCAATACGACGGTGTTGAGGCTGTCGGCGTAACGGTCGCCCACCAGCGTCAGGCCGGTTTCTGCGTACCAGCCCATCTCTGGCTTCCAGGTGATGAACACACTGGCATTGCGCTTGGCCACATCGCTGACGCGTTTGCCTTCGAAGCCGTTGTTGTCCTTCTCGACCTTGGCATCCTGCAGGCCGACACCGCCGCGCACATACCAATTGCCGACGATCTTGCCGGTGGCGGTCAGCTCCACGCCACGTGAGCGCTGCAAGCCGCTGAGCAGGGTGATGGTACGGTCCAGCGGGTCGCTGGTGCGGCGGTTGTAGAGTTCCAGCTCGTACACCGCCAGGGTGGTGCTCAGGCGGTCGTCGAGCCAGTCGCTCTTGACGCCGATTTCCTTCTGCTTGGTCAGCTCCGGGCTCAGGTCGTTGACGCTGCCGGCAGCGTTGGGAGTGATACCGATCAAGCCACCGCCCGCAGGCGAAAATGTCTTGCTCCACGATGCGTAGAACGAGTGATGTTCCAGCGGCGTCCAGACCAGGCCAAAGCGCGGGCTGGTGCTGTGGCTTTTGACGTCCTGTTGGGTGTTGAGCAACTTGTTCTTGGTGTCGACTTCAAAGCGGTCGTAACGCAGGCCGGCCAGGACTTGCCAATGATCATTCAGGCGCAGTTGATCCTGCACATAAAGGGCACGGCTTTCGACTTCGGTGTGGTTGTTACTCGACACGCTCATACGGCCGGTGTGGCTGAGGTTACGGTTGGGTTGGTTGAGGTCCAGGCTCGGCACGGCCTGACCGCCTCTACTGACGGCAGTGGCGGTGTACAGCTTCGGATCGCGGCGCTGGCTGCCCAGTTCGAGGCCGGTAAGCAGGCGGTGCTCCAGGCCGTAGGTGCTGAAGCCACCTTCCAGCTCGACGTTGTTGAAGATGTTGAGGGTGTTCAGGTCTTGCTGCCAGCGTTGGCGTGTGACGCTGTTGTTCGCCGGCACATAGGCGGTTTGGTAGGTATTGTCGAAATCACTGTCGAGCTTGAACACACCGAGTGTCTGGCGCAGTTGCCAGTTGTCGTTGAGCTCATAGGCCAGTTTGGAGCGCAGCGACTGGGATTTGTCGTCGATGTAGTCGCGGTTATCAAAATAGGTGGTGCTGCGGCTCACATCGGCTGGTCGGCCGTTAACCCCCGGAATGCCACGGTCCGGCGTGCGGTTGTAGCGGCTGTATTCGTATTGCACCAGCCAGTTAAGGTCCGGCGTGAGCTGCCAACTCATGGACGGTGCGAACAGCTGGCGATTGCCGCTGACGCCGTCGCGAAAGCTGTTGTTGTCCTGGTTGCCCATGTTCAGGCGCAGGCTGATGTTATCGGTGGGGTCGGTGCTGAGGTCGGCATACAAGCTACGCAGATCGTTGCTGCCGCCCTGCGCCTCGATACTCGATTTATGCCCGGCCACAGGCAGTTTGCTCACGCGGTTGACGATCCCTCCCTGACCGCCTCGCCCGTAGAGTACGGCTGCCGGCCCCTTGAGCACTTCAATGCGCTCGATGTTGTGCAAGTCGCGCACATATTGGCTGTCGTCGCGAATGCCATCCAGATAGAAGTCATTGCTCGCGTCGAAACCGCGGATGCGCAAGCTGTCGAAGCGGGTGTCGGCGCCGCTGCTGACGTTAGGGATGCCGCTCAATGCCTGGCCGAGGTCATTGGTGCCGTAGGAGCGCAGGCTTTCGGTTTTCACGGAGTCGATCGCCTGGGGCACATACCGCACAGGTGTGGCGGTGCGGGTGGCGGTGCTGGTTTCCTTGATGCGCGGGTCGTCTTCGTCAGCTTCGGCGCTGATCGACGTTTCGGGCAAGGTCGTGGCCGCACAGGCAAAACCGGCAGACAGCAGAACGGAAAGCCCAAGGGTGATGGGCGTTAGGCGAGGGGCAGGCATGGAGGAATGTATCCGAATTGTTAGGGAGGAAAAATGCGCGTTAATGGTAATGCTTTGCATTTGCGCGCGTTATCCATTACCAAACGTATCGGCTTTGAAATGTGTTACGAGATGTGTTTTTTGCCGTTTTGCGTGCGGTTTTTTGTCGCTTACAGGACTGCTGTAGGCGCTTGCTTAGAATTATTTCGCCTAAATACAGACGATTCGCGAAATTGACACATAGTTCCGGGCGCGACTAGGATTGCGCCCAACGCCTGTGGCTAACCGCCATGACTCATCCAATAAAAAAGGCCCGCGGCCTGTTAAGTCGTCCGCGGGCCTTCTTTTTTCCGGAATAAGTCGACACCAGAAAAAGCGACACGGAGCCTGGTGTCACAGCGCGTACTCAACCAGGAATAAGGAATACAAGAAAATGTTGAAGCAACGGATGAGTCTGATCGCTCTGGGGATTTTGAGCGCATCGACAGCAATGGCAAACGACCAGGACCAGTCCAAGGGTTTTATCGAAGACAGCCACCTGAACATTGCCGCACGTAACGCCTACATCAGCCGTGACTACAAGAACGGCAAGCAAGACAAAGCCGAGTGGGGCCAAGGCTTCATCGGCAAGCTCGAGTCCGGCTTCACCCAAGGCACCGTCGGTGTGGGTGTGGACGTGATCGGCCAATACGCTATTCGTCTGGACGGCGGTAAAGGCCGTGCCGGCGCTGGCGGTATCGACTTCTTCAAACAGGGCAATGGCACCACCAACCCTGATGGCTCGAACAACCCTGGCTCGGCACCACACGACCTGGCCAAGGGCGGCGCTGCCGTGAAGTTCCGCGTTTCCAACACCGTGCTCAAGTACGGTGATCAGTTCCCGGCCGTGCCTGTGCTGCAGTACGACAACTCCCGTCTGTTGTCGGAAACCTACACCGGTACCTCGATCGTTTCCAAAGAGATCGCCGGTCTGCAACTGGACGCAGGTCACTTCACCAAAGAAGCCCGCAAGAGCATGGAAGGCACCGACAGCGGTCGCCTGAAAAGCATCGACTACATCGGTGGTAGCTACAAATTCACCGAGAGCCTGTCGGCCGCGCTGTACGCCTCCGACATGCAGGACGTGCTGAAGAAGCAATACGTCAACGTCAACTACGTGCTGGCCCTGCCAGAGAAGCAGTCGCTGACCTTTGACTTCAACGGCTACAAAACCAAGCTGGACCGCAGCTTCGCCCTGGAAAACCAGAAAGACGCTGACGCCCGTGACAACAAGATCTGGAGCCTGGGCGCTACGTGGGCTGTCGGCCCGCATAGCTTCACCGTCGCGCACCAGCGCAGCACCGGCGACACCGGTTACCTCTACGGCGGATACCGCAACGCTGGCGGCATCGGCGACGGTGGTAACACCATCTTGCTGGCCAACTCCTACTGGTCCGACTTCAACGGCAAGGACGAGCGTTCGTGGCAGCTTGGCTACGGCATCGACTTCGCCACCTTCGGCGTACCAGGCCTGACCTACAACGTTGCCTACGTTCGCGGTACCAACATCGACGACGGTACCAACCGCGGCGACGGCACCGAGCGTGAGATCTGGAACCAGTTCAAGTACGTGGTCCAGAGCGGTCCAGCCAAAGACTTGAGCCTGCGTGCTCGCGCCTCCTGGCTGCGTGTCTCCAACAACGCTGACCAGTACAACGTAGGCGGTAACGAAATCCGTCTGTTCGCCGACTACCCGATCAACGTTTTCTAATTGATCCGACGTCGCGCCTGATTCCGGGCGATAAAAAACCCCGACTGGTTCGGGGTTTTTTTATGCCTGGCATTCCAGCGCTGTCTTGTTACACCGCAGTACGAATGAAGTACCCGGCCCCGTCTTTATCCCCTCCCGACGCAAGCCTAAATTGACCCCACTGCCCGCCCATCACCCCGATGGCCGGCCACTGGAGTCATTGCCATGCCCTTTGTCAGCCTGCGCATCACCCGTGACGGCGTTACCCCGGAGCAAAAAGCCCAGGTCATCGCCGAGTTCACCGAAACCCTCGAACGCGTCCTGCACAAACGCCCGGACCTGACCCACATCGTCATCGAAGAAGTCGATACCGATAACTGGGGCTACGCCGGAATCACCACCACCGAATACCGCAAATCCCAAGCCTGAATCCCTACCGGAGAACTCTCATGAAAAAAGTCGTCATCATCACCGGCGCGTCCCAAGGTATCGGCGCCGCCGTGGTCCAGGCCTACCGCGCTTTGGATTACCGGGTCGTCGCCACTTCGCGCTCGATCCAACCGTCCACCGACCCGGACATCCTTACCGTCGCCGGCGACATCGCTGACCCGGCCACCGCCCAGCGCGTCATCCGCGAAACCCTGGCCACCTTCGGGCGCATCGACAGCCTGATCAACAACGCCGGTATTTTTATCGCCAAGCCCTTCACGGCCTACACCCAGGAGGACTACGCCAATGTGCTCGCGGTGAACCTCAACGGCTTCTTCTACATCACCCAACTCGCCATTGCCGAGATGGAAAAGAACAACGCTGGCCATATCGTCAACGTCACCACCAGCCTGGCGGACCACGCAATCCACGGCGTGCCATCGGTACTCGCCAACCTCACCAAAGGTGGGCTGAACTCAGCGACCAAGTCCCTGGCGATTGAGTACGCCAAGCGTGGCATCCGGGTGAACGCGGTGAGCCCAGGGATCATCAAGACGCCGATGCACAGCGAAGAAACCCACGCGGCGCTCGGGCAATTGCATCCGGTCGGGCATATGGGGGAGGTGAGTGACATCGCCCAGGCGATCGTCTATCTGGAGCGCGCTGGGTTTGTCACCGGCGAGATTCTGCATGTCGACGGTGGGCAAAGCGCGGGTCATTGATGAACACGTCCCAGCCTACCCCGGCCGGGCGTTATCCTCCCGTGGCGAGCGACCAAAAAAGGCTTTGTAGGCGCGGCTGAACGCCGCCTCGGACTCATAGCCAATCGCAAAGCCAATTTCGCCGATACGAGCGTTCTGTCTGGACAGCATGGTTTTCGCCAAGGTCAGCCGCCATTCATTCTGATAACGCAACGGCGAGCGCCCGACCAGCGTGCTGAAGCGTTCGCAGAAGTTCGACCGTGACATGCCCGCAATCTCCGCCAGCGCGTCGATACCGACGCCACCGGCCACGCCGACATCGCCTGGGCGGTGATGCACGCCCTGGCCCACGAACCCCTCAACGTCCACAAAAAGCGGCGCAGCCGCTGGTCCACCCTCGAAGGCAGCCATGAACGATCACGCGCCACCGGCTACTCCCCGCAAGGTAAAAACATTCAGCTTCGGTGCGCCCGAGTCGGTACTGACCGGCCACCTGGGCGAATACATGGGCGTGTTCGCCAGCGACGATGGCCAGCTCTACACCCCGCCCGAATCCCGCACGGGGCTGGCCAAACTGCTACGCGCCAACGCCCACCACGGCACCATCCCGCGCTTCAAACGCAACCTGCTGCTGCGTGACTTCATCCCCTCGGCCGGGTGCAGCACGCAGACCATGGGGCGTGCGGCGCTGGATTTTATGGTGTTTGGGGAGGGGTACTTTCAGCGCAGAACCAACGTGCTGGGGCATGTTCTGGAGCTGGAGCACCTGCCGGCTTTGAACATGCGCAGAAAGGTCGGCGGCGGGTTTGTGATGCTGCTGCCGGGCGGCAAGCAGATCGAGTTTGACGAGGACCAGGTGGAACACGTGATGGACTACGACGTGGAACAGAACATCTACGGCGTACCTGACTACCTGGGAGGGATGCATGCGCTGTTGCTCAATGAGTCGGCCACGTTGTTTCGGCGCCGGTACTACAACAACGGCGCGCATGCGGGGTTCATCTTCTACACCAATGACCCGAACCTGTCCGAGGCGGATGAGGAACGCATGCAGGCGCAGATTGGGGCGAGTAAGGGCGTGGGGAATTTTCGGTCGTTGTTTGTGAACATTCCGGGGGGCGGGGATAAGGCGATTCAGATTATTCCGGTGGGGGATATTGCGACGAAGGATGAGTTTGAACGGATCAAGAACATCACCCGTAACGACGTGATCGCGGCGTGGCGGATGAACCCGGCGCTGGCGGGGTGCATGCCGGAGAATGCGGCGGGGTTTGGGGATGTGGAAAAGATTGATCGGGTGTATATGAATAATGAGATAAGGCCGATTAGGCAGTTGTTTTTGCAGGTGTACACACGTCTGAGGCAAGACCGAGAAATTAGCTGGAAATCCAGTGTTTTATGAATTTTACTACAAGGATAACAGGAGCGTAATTTCCTAAATTTTATCGGTTTTCTGGAAGTTAATTGGTCATATTGTTGATTGTTTGCTGATAGTTCTTACGTGCGTTGCGTCGCATTTGTACTAGTAGGCAGATCATTGAAAGCTGTAGTAATATGTATTTCGATGAATGGCTCTGGCAGTCAGTAGTCTACACGCATGGGATACGCTCACGTCCCTAATGTAAATGCTCAAAAATAGGTGGTAGTCGTGGAAAAAAGCTATTATTTGAAAAATTTAGTCATTGGGCTGGTTATGTTTGCAATTTGCTTCTTTGTTTTTAAATCTGATGATGATGCGGTTCTTTCTTTTTTAGTAACTGGCGTTAATGCTTTTTTATTTCCATTTGCAAAGCGCTTAGTCGAGGATGTGGTGTTTCGTTATACTCGTAAAGATTTTTGGAGTTCGGGTCCTTTAATGACTGGGGCTGCAAATGGTGGGTATGCACTATTGTATGGCGTCTATTTTGCATTGGCTATTCCGCTTGGTGTGGTGTTTTTTATTCGTATGTACATTGCAAAGAAGGCTGCCATATAGGCAGCCTTTTACTATAGCTCTGCTATGAAGTTATTTATTTTATCAACGTTCGCGTCAGTAATTAGAGCGCCAGTGATAGCCATCAAGAAAGCAAATGTCAGTATGCCCAATGGGGTTACCGCAATAAACCCAAACATTGCACTAACCAGCGCTGTTGCTGCGACACCAAGAGCAATGGATTCGACCTTTACGAAAAAAGGTTTCCAGTCATTTGACTTTTGAGAGTTTTTGTATTCAGTATAGGCATCTTTAAAGTCAAAGGCCGGTCCAATTAGCCCGAAGCCTTTACTAAATTTGGCTGCTGCTTTACTAATGGCTTCAAAGTCCATTGAGTCGATATATTTAGCTGCTGCGGCTCTGTCGCTGGCACTAAATTTTTTATTCAGTGCATCTTTATATTTATCGAACGCCTTAAATGCCTCATCCGCACTGCGAATTTTGCTCCCTTTAGCACTTTCTGCCAGCTCGCTTGCGACAATTAATGCTTTATCACCAAATTTTCCTGCCACCTCTTTAGAAAAGGCTGCTGTGAATTTGATAGGGTCTTCAATATTGTTAGTCGCAATCATCGCTTCTTTGGCTTGTGCGTCCACATTGGCTTTTTTTCTTGTTGCAAAATCAGCTAGGTCGTTGAGTCGTTTTACCTCATATGCAGCGTAAAGCGATTTTAGCCAGTCTTTATAACTGTCCTCCGGAATAGACACACCGTAGGTCAGGCGTGCAGCAGCTTCCCTAATAAAAGTGGTGACGGGCTGATCGAAAAAATTGCGTCGGTAAAAGCTATTGGCAACTGCTTGAAGTGAGACGACGTCAAGGGAGGTTTGTGAGATGATATTTTCTAGAGAGCGCATCTCACTCCAAATATTGGCAACCTCATCCTCAGGCTTAATATTTCGAAGCTTTTTGTCGTCTTCAGTTTTTTTCTGAACATCTGACGGGATTGACTGACGTTTTTTCGCGTATTCTTTTTCTTGGGTTTCGGCCGTGGTAATAATTGATCCTCTGAATTTTTCACTGACTTCTTTTCGGGCGTTCGCGATAATTTTTTTTCCAATAGCGCTGTTACCAAAATCATCGCCATAGCCACCGCCGCTTATTGGTCCGGCTCCATACGTCTGTTCTTTATAGGCGGTAATTACTACCGGACCGATCTCCATAGCTTCGCTCATGGTCGTTCTCCCTTCTTAAGTTGCTCGCGTATGGCCTGCTCATTCGTGAGGTAATGGATGGTACTAGGCAGATCGGCCAGTTGAATGTTCAAACCTTTTCGGGCACTTGCTCCCGTAAGGACGGCGGAGTATTTAAATGTAGTCATCAGTTATATCCTTATCTCAGATGAGTATTTCTATCCATGAAGTGGGCACGATATGGCTCAGTTGCTTTATAAGCATGAGACACGCGTTAACTGTATGCATAAACAGTATTTTGCGCAATCGATTTATGCAGTGGTGCATATTTTTTGGGGTAAATGGTAATGATTGTCAACTGCGGTCGTGCGTTTTGAGCTGACGTTGAGCTACTCAGATTTTGAAAGTGGGCATGGCTGCGTGCTTTAGCGCCCGCTGGAAGAGACGTCCGATGCGCCGTATCGGACGTCTGCGAGCTCAACTACAACGGGTGCGGACCACCTGGCTGAATAGCCAAGTGCAAGTCATCCAGAACCGCTTTGCCCATTTCACACAGGTAATGCGCGGCAAAGGCGAGCCTCGCGTTTCTGGGGTCCATGGCTACTTCAAGCGAAAGGATGGTGGCGCAGTCGAGGACGTGCGCGGCATGTTCAAGGGCTTCACGCAGTGGAACCCCGGCGTTGACACGGAACATCTTCAAATGGTGTTTGCCCTCGCCGCAGTCTGCGAAGGTTTGGACGCCAATGGTGGTTGCTGAGGGTGGGGTGCTCATTGCTGACCTCCCACATGATCGTTGGAGGTATAGGTACGGACGGCGCTACGGTAATCAAGCATGGTGTGAAACCTCTCTGATGACCAACTGAGACGGCCACACATCGTTTCCAGGCGATGGGTGGCAGCCGTGCGCAGGCTGGAAACCGAGACAGAGACTACTCGGCAGACACGAATGTCTCCCACACACGGCCGCCAAAAAGCACAAACGGCAGACATAAAAAAAGCGTCTGCTGATGGTTTGACGACGCTGCGTGCGTCTCGGTGACGGGTTTCCAGGCCCGGTCGCTGATGAGCAGCGACCATCAGAGGTTAACTGGCTACGGGCAGTGCTGCAAGATGCGTGTGCTTTACCCGACGAGCCGAAAAACGAGTGATAAATGTTATTCACGCAATAATGAGTGACTTAATCCATGTTCTGGCGCAGACGGCTTATTAGAACTGCTTCTTGTGTTGTCATAGAGCTTTTTGCTCTGACCCAGTCTAAAATAGGGCCTTGTGCAAATGAATCCGATTGCATGAAAACCTTCTGTAAAATCCATGCGCTTATTGGAATATACGCTGCAGCAGCTACAGCAGCTGGGGCGGTAATAGTCCCTGCAATTGCAGACGCAGCGCTCACTAATCCCAGTAAATCCATTTTTTGTAATTTTCTCTGATTTTTTTCGAATTTTTTGATTTGTATGTTTAGGCTGTGTATATACTCCAGCAGCGCCTCATTAGAACCTGCGTGCTCATAGATAACCTTTTGTAGTAAGAGTAAGTCCGATCCCTTGAACGCCTCTTCAATCTCTACTATTGAAGCGTCATTGTCTAAGCACAGGACTCCATTGATTAAAATGTTCATGTCGCACACTGGTGCGATAAGATTATTTTGTTTTACACCAGTCATGATGCTGGCAGAGAATTCCGCCAGTGGGCCTTCATTGAATTCACGGGTTTGAATTGGGCTGTAAGCTGCACCGAGGGCGGCTGCCCACTCTACTGATGCCATCGTCTCATAGATAACTGCACCTAACTCGACTCCGTGATGTTCTTTTGCGATTCCTTCGGCAACCCTGCTTAACCCATTGCGCATCATTCCGATGGCACCGAGATCACTAAAACTGTACTCAAGCGCTGGCCAGACTTTAGAGAAGTGCTCAATGAAAATTGTTGGCAATGCATTCGATTGCGTATCTTTTATATTTGCCAGTAAGTCTAAAACTGACCTTCTCTCCACATTGTTAAGGTTTGGGAATAATAATGGATTTCGTCTTCTTGATTCCGCAATAGACGCTGCAGCAAGTCTTTTTGAGAAGATTACTGACTTTGGAGACGCTTCAATTATTTTGGCAAGAAAACCTAAAGGGTACATAGGTAACTTTCCGGGTACGATAAAGCCGACTCGTCCATTAAGAACTAAATGTATTATTTCACTTTCTGTGATGTTAAGTCCTTTGAAGAACGAGTCGATGCGCGTATTTATAGGTAGAGCAATCCAGATTAGTTTGTAAAGTGTTAAATATGCTCTTATGTTCTTTGGTTCGAAGGCTGTGCTATTTATAAAGCAGGAGCAGGCCTCTCTAGAGTTGAAGGCGGTTAAGTAATGGTGCCTATCTGTATTTCCTTCTGCGAAAAGCGAGAGTCTACTGTCTACCCAAAAGTCCTCGTCTTCCTCTAGTGCGATTTTTATTATGTTAGGCGGTGAATTTTTTCTAGCATCACTTTCGTGCTTTGTACCACGAGGATGTTGCCAAGCCTTTTGGTTGACTACGATCTCTGCTTCGATGTTGAAGCCTAAATTTGCTAGCGCTAGGTCGACTTCAAGCTTCTGCTCATACGAAATATCCGTCTCGACCTCTAATCTGATTCCACCATGATCGGAGTGAACGCCGAATCTAGGAAAGTCTTTGGGTAATATAGTTTTGAGGAGTTTATTGAACTCAGGGGTCGAAAAAGGCACTCCGTGATGCTGGGACAGTTGAATGCTGGTTCTTGCGGGTACCGAAACAGCACCTTGAGGAGCCTCTCTAACGATCTCTACAGGAGTGCCCATAATCCTACACGATTCATGGAACCAGGCTGAGACCTCGTTGAATTCAGGCTCGGTTATATCCATGCTTTTTTTGTCGATCAATATGTAGTATCGATCATTGAGCTCCCACAAGCCTTCAAAAAATATGTTGTTTTTTTGGAGTATTAATCGTTCGTAGGATTCTTGAGCATAACCACGGATAAAGGCATTTTTCATACGGGTTAATTCCTGTTCTGATCGGATATAATTCAGAATAAGTCACATATGGAACCGTTGGCGGGTTTCTACTCCAGGAAGTCCGTCAATCAAAACATCAAGCGGGCCTTTAGAACCATATTTACGGTGCTCATCAAGGATGAAGTCATCCGTAAGAACAGGACGATCCTTCCTGAAAAACAGGGCGCTTTTTGAATAGATTTGTACGGCTTTGTTACATTCATCTACCTCACTGTCGTTGAGGACAAGCGTTGAGATTCTAGGCTCATTTTTGTATGAGGTCGGCTTGCTTACTATTACGCTCATCATTGGCGTAAGAGCCACCAATATTTTTGGGCTGTGAGGTGGATTAATGCAGCCTGAAATATTGTTAAATATGCCATCTCCGAAAATGAACTCCTTGTTTTCTGAAAGCAGTACAGCATACTTTCCGTCGCATCCAATGCTGTCAGCAATCATTCGTTGGGCATTTCTCATATTCAGTCCGATAATTGCGTTTCTTTCTTGTGATGGTAAACGGCCTCTAAGTTTTTCAGCTATTGCAACCGATGCCTCTCTGTTCATAGGGCTTCTAACTGCAAGAGAGACTACGCATTCAGTGAAGAGTTTAAGTTGGTCGTTAGTCGCTACTTCAGGGGTGAAGCGATCTTTAAAGTCTTTGTCTGGTATTTTTTCGTACCGTAGAGTACTCAACCATTCAATTAAAGTCGGGAAGTTGCTGTCGGCATTGTCAAAGACGTTCTCGAAGCTAGTGTCAAATGGTGAGTCTTCGGAAGGATTGGCGTTCAGCTTTATGTGGTGCCCATTGCCAATCATACCTAATTTCGCAGGTGGAATTTTTTTGCAAGTCCCATCAGGGCTGATCCAGCTGGTGAATCCATCATCATCCGCCCAGTTTTTAGAAACGCATCTCGGCCACCAATGATGCAAAGCAGATTTCATTTTCCGTTGCATACTAATTTCCGTCCTTTGAGGTTGATATAGGTAGCCCTCGATGGGCTAAGTTTTCGTAGTCTTCCGATAGGGCACGCTTGGCAAGAGCACGACGTAGTGCCGGATTTAGTTCTGAATAGTGGCATATCGCCTAGGATGCAAGGAAGTCCAATGCTTAAGGGATTTTCTTGTACGGGGAATAAATTTCGGTATAGCGAATGGTTTTCCGGCAGAGCGTGCTCACAGTGATAAACTGCTATCACATTGTTTCTTATAGAGAAGCCTATGCGGGTTTATTGCAAAGTATGTGGAGAAAAAGGTCGAATCGCCTCCCGCGACGAGCTAACCCTAGAATTCGCCCGCCTCTACTGCCAATGCAGCTCCCCTCACTGTGGCCACACCTGGGTCGCCAACCTGACCTTCTCCCACACCCTCAACCCCTCCGCCCAGGCGGTCGACCGTTTGCTGTTCGACCGCCTGCGCAGTTTGTCCAAGGTCCAGCAGCGCGACCTGTTTGATCAACTCGGCGTGGTCTCCTCCACATAGTTGCGCAGCATCTCTTCGGCTTTTTCAAAGCCATTGAGCTGGGCCACTCCGTAGTCAATCAGGGCGAGTCTGGCGCGTTGCGTCAGTTGTAAACCGGTGGTGAGCAGGGCAACCAGCAGGGCGAAGCTGTCGCCGCATTCCTCAAATTGGTCGCGCATTTTCATGATGCAGACGGGGGCATTCAACACAACGATTTCTCCTTTTTCGATGTAGTTGGCCGGTAGTTTAAGGGCCGGATTTTTCCCCGCCAGTGGGCGTTTGCCCTGCGTTTGTAAGTAGGTAATATCGCCAACCATCCTACGAAAAAACGTTCCATCGTCAGCGCCTTTGCCTCTGTTGCGTACGAACTCAGCTGTGTTCTGCTGAAAATTTTTGAAGCGAATTTGTGCATGTCGATGGCTCTAATTCGGGAGTTTCAGCGAGCCGTAGCGCACTGAATAACGGGGTGCCCAGCGTTCACTGAGTTCTGGCGCTGTTTCATTCATTTACAAAAACAAGGGCGCCGAAGCGCCCCTGTTTCACCTTGGCGTGTGCATCAGGGTGCGCTGAGGTGGATGCTCAAAGCATCGAGGGAGACGACGCCATAGACGCGCTGTCCATCTGGCCCTTCGAACACGACGACCACTTGTTTGCCGGGCAGTGGAATACGGGCCACACCGTAACCGCTGTCGAACTCCAACAACCGGGTAGCGCCCAGCAGGTACGCGTCAGAGCGTAGGCCCAGTTGTTGGCGGGCTTGTTTGAGTTGGTCTTCTGGCACGAATACCAGTTCGCCATCGATGCGCAGGCAGCGGGTGCCGGTGTGTTGTTGGGTGGGGAAGTGCGCAATGCGGCGCTTATCCATGGTGGTGTCCTCGGGCCGTGGTAGCCTTGTGCCCGCTGCTGCGCAGGTGCTGTGCTTGCATGGTGTGGCTCCTTGTTGTGGTGGCAGGTGTCGGGGAGGTGCGAACTCCTCGGCACCGTCTCTTTCAGGCTTGCTGCAAGGCGGTGGCCGTGTACACGGATCGCCATTGGCAGCGCACTTCAAACAACCCCAGGTCGTGGCCCTCGACGTTGTGCAGGTGCACGACGGTGACGAAGGTCGGCCGGCTGTCGGGGTGGGCGCGCCAGTGGTCGATAGTGGCGAATTCGGCCATTTCTTCCGGGGTGCCTTTTTCGCGGTACCAGTTGGGCAGGTAGACGCGGCCCATCAGGCCGTTAGCGCTGTAGTGCAGGATCATGGTGTGCGGCCCTCGGCGTGGGTGAAGTAGTACATGCGCAGCATGCGGAGGCAGTCTTCAAAGAGCTTGAGGTCCAGGCCGCGCAGGTCGGTGAGGTTGAGCCGGTAGTGGTGGGGGTGAATCAGGCTCATCAAAAACAGGCCGGTGATGAGGCTCTGGCCGGTGCCGGCTTCGGCGACGTGGATCAGGTTGTCGAAGGCCCGGATGCCGTCGGTGTTGATCACCTTGGAACGCTTCGAGCACAGCGCTGCTTTGCGTTGATCGGCCGGGCTGCGACCCCTGTATTCCAGGGGCTGGGTGCGCCAGACCTCCATCAGTTCCTTCCATACGGATTCGCCTTCGTCGACGCGTTGGTGCACTTCCACCTCCGGCATGTAGTCCATTTCCAGCACACGTAGGCAGTCTTCAAACTCGCTGAGCTCCAGGCTGTGCAGGTGTTTGAGGTTGAAGCGGAAGGTCGCGCCGTCGTACAGACCCAGCAGAAAGTGGCCGACGGTGTGCGGTTGAGGACGATGGTGCCTGGATGTCGTAGCGGATGATGGCCGGGCGGCGGCGTTGGTAAGCCCATAGGGCCTGATCGGCAGAAGGGCGCAGTCCGGTGTAATTATGATTTTTATGGCTGGGCCATAATTATTGCTGTTTCATCATTTTGAATAAAAGAACTGGGTAGGAATCTGGAGTACAAGTTAGTGCCCTCCTATCGCGTGATTTGAAGGCAGGTTGGGGGGAGCAGATATTTAGGTTGATGCGGTTAGGGCACCTCAGAAACACCCAAGCCTTCACGTGTTTGTCAGGGCTTGGTTGTTTCTGAGTGAGGGGGCGGTGAAGGTGACTCGTACAGCACATGGGTTTTTAGGTGCGTGATGTCGAGGCGTCCCTAAAATGAAATTGGACGAATCTTGGACTGAAGGGGGGGGTGGCGGTTTCAGAAAGATTGATTTTCCAAACCCCAGAAACCACAAAGCCCCGCGTTGCGGGGCTTCGAGATATGGTGCCGGCACCAGGAGTCGAACCCGGGACCTACTGATTACAAGTCAGTTGCTCTACCAACTGAGCTATACCGGCGTGTTAGGGCGACGATTATAGCGATTGGAAAGGTTCTGTAAACCCCTGAATTCTGACTATTTTTGCAGAACCCAAGGTTTTTTCATCTGCGCCCCTTTTTCCGATCAGCAAGGGTAGGATTCTTCCTAGGTCGCCGAAGGGTCTAACCCGGTGCAATCTCATCCCATCCAAAGGAAGCCCCACGTGAAACGGACTCTCTCTCTATCCCTCATCCTCCTCACCGCCGCGCTCAGCGCGTGTTCCTCCAATAAGCCCGGTAATGACCCCGCCCTGGTCGGCACTTGGAAAGGCCTTCGCACCGAAACCGGCAAATGCCAGTTCCTGTCGTGGACCAATAACCTCAAGCCTGACGGTCGCTTCGTCATTACCTTCTACCGCGACGCGCAGCAGACTCAGGTGATCCAGACCGAGCAGGGTTCATGGTCAGCGGCCAATGGCAAGAATGAGTTGCGCACGGACGGCGTACGTTCGCCGGATGTGTACACCTATAAGCTGCTCGACGCCGATACCGTTCACTACGTGAGTGTGTCGTCGGACCCTACCAGCGATTGCCAGGATGACTACGCGTTCACCGAGTGCCGCGTGCGCCAATAAGGCAGGCCCGCTCCAATACTGGGCGCCCGGGTGCCCAGTTGTTATGGGTATCAACGCCCCTTCCCACAGTTCTTCTCGAACTTCTTGTAGCCCACTGCCTATCTCTGTCGGCATTTGCAGCAAAAGCCAACAGCCAACAGGCTGACTGCGATCAATTTAGTTTAGTTAATGGGCGGTATCCTCCGGGCTTAGCAGATTGAGTGCCCTAGGGGAGTCATGCGGCGCGGGTTTTGCTTCGCTGTCCAGCGAGGCGCCGCCTGTACGCACCGATACACGGGCCGTGGCTTCGCGGGTGATTCGAATCAACCGCTCGGCTGGTTTTCCCTTGAATACAGGTGAGGTTTCCGTATTCTGTTGCGCGATATAAACCGTCAGATTAATCGCGGTTTGATGTAGGTAATTTTTCGAGACCATGTTGGGCAATCGAATATTTATTGATGGGTATGTCAGTTTTGCGCCGTTGTTGTCCACGCGGACAGCAATTTTCGCGAAATAACAGCGCAAGTTCATGTTCTTACAGCGAATGAATTTTTTATCACACAAAAGTCATAAAAATGGCGCTATGCCGTTCGTCGGATTAATTTGAACTAAAAGCATCAAAATACTGACACCATCAATGTGATATCACAGAATGCGCCCGACACCACATAACTAGAAAAATACAAGGTCAGCTTATTGCTGACCTTTTTATCGCCTTTAGAGCGCAAACAGGTGGGGAGGGGCAGTGAGTGAGTCGAGCAGATGACATTTCAAAACTATTCAACAAGCTGGGTGCCAACCCGAGTGGCTACCGCGAGATCGACTTTGTCCATGAGTTTATCGAGGACGATGTAGAGGTTCTCGAGACCCCAGCAGTCACTCAAGCCCTGCCTGTGATCGAAGCGCCTTCAGCGCCTTTGTTGCGTCTGCTGGAGGAGCTGAGCCAAGGCGAAGCCGACAACCTGCGGCCGCCCGAAGTGATGGAGGGGCGTGACGGTGAAGTGTATTCGGAGCAATCCAACCCCAACGTCGTGGTGGTTGTCTCGGTGAAAGGCGGCGTCGGTCGCAGTACCCTGACCGCCGCGATTGCCAGCGGCCTGCAGCGCCAGGGTCGCCCGGCGCTCGCCCTGGACCTGGACCCGCAGAATGCTTTGCGTCATCACCTGTGCCTTGGCCTCGACATGCCTGGCGTCGGCGCGATCAGCTTGCTCAATGAAAGCTGGGAAGCCCTGCCTGAACGCGGTTTTGCCGGTTGCAGGCTGGTGGCATTTGGCAGCACCGGCCATGAGCAGCAGCAGAGTCTGAACCGTTGGTTGGGTGAGGATAGCGAGTGGCTGGGCAAACGATTGGCCAGCCTTAAATTGAATGGCCAGGACACTGTGATCATCGACGTCCCGGCCGGCAATACCGTGTACCTCGGCCAGGCCATGTCGGTGGCCGATGCGGTGCTGGTAGTCGTGCAGCCGGATGTGGCCTCGTTCAGCACCCTCGACCAGATGGACAGTGTGCTTGCGCCGTACTTCACTCGCGAAAAACCGCCACAGCGCTTCTACGTGATCAACCAATTGGACGCGGCCCACCGCTTCAGCCTGGACATGGCCGAGGTGTTCAAGACCCGTCTGGGTGCTGCCCTGCTGGGGACGGTTCATCGCGACCCAGCGTTCAGTGAAGCCCAAGCCTACGGTCGCGATCCCCTCGACCCCACCGTCAACAGTATCGGCAGCCAGGACGTCCACGCCCTGTGCCGCACCTTGCTCGAACGCATCGACTCGGACCTTCCATGACCGACAATACGTCCTCCACGCCCTTCGTCGAAGGGCGCGCTGAACAGCGCCTAAATGGCGCGATTGCGCGCTTCAATCGGTGGCCTGCGGCGCTGCGTACGGTACTGGTTGTTGCCAGTTGCGTGCTCGGGGCCCTGCTGTTGCTGGGTATTATCAGCGCACCGCTCGACCTCTACAGCCAATGCCTGTTTGCCGGCGTGTGCTTCTTGGCGGTGCTGGTGCTGCGCAAAATTCCCGGACGCCTGGCGATCCTCGCGCTGGTGGTGCTGTCGCTGGTGGCGTCGTTGCGCTACATGTTCTGGCGGCTCACCTCCACCCTCGGGTTCGAGACCTGGATCGACATGTTCTTCGGCTACGGCCTGGTCGCCGCCGAGTTCTACGCCCTGATCGTCCTGATCTTCGGCTACGTACAAACCGCCTGGCCGCTGCGCCGTACGCCGGTGTGGCTCAAGACCGAGCCCGAAGAGTGGCCGACGGTCGACGTGTTCATCCCGACCTATAACGAAGCGCTGAGCATCGTAAAACTGACCATCTTCGCTGCCCAGGCAATGGACTGGCCCAAGGACAAGCTGCGCGTCCACGTGCTGGACGACGGCCGCCGCGACGACTTCCGTGACTTCTGCCGCAAGGTCGGCGTGAACTACATTCGCCGCGACAATAACTTCCACGCCAAGGCCGGTAACCTCAACGAAGCGTTGAAGGTCACCGACGGTGAATACATCGCCCTGTTCGACGCCGACCACGTGCCGACGCGCTCCTTCCTGCAAGTGAGCCTGGGCTGGTTCCTGAAGGATCCGAAGCTGGCAATGCTGCAAACGCCGCACTTCTTCTTCTCGCCGGATCCATTCGAAAAGAACCTCGATACCTTCCGCGCCGTGCCCAACGAGGGCGAGTTGTTCTACGGCCTGGTGCAGGACGGCAACGACCTGTGGAACGCCACCTTCTTCTGCGGCTCCTGTGCGGTCATTCGCCGTAAGCCGCTGCTGGAAATCGGCGGCGTAGCCGTCGAGACCGTGACCGAAGACGCCCACACCGCGCTCAAACTCAACCGCCTGGGCTACAACACCGCCTACCTGGCTATCCCGCAAGCCGCGGGCCTGGCCACCGAAAGCCTGTCGCGCCACATCAACCAGCGAATTCGCTGGGCGCGGGGCATGGCGCAGATCTTCCGCACCGACAACCCGCTGCTGGGCAAGGGCCTCAAGTGGGGCCAGCGCATCTGCTACGCCAACGCCATGCTGCACTTCTTCTATGGTTTGCCGCGCCTGGTGTTCCTGACCGCACCGTTGGCCTACCTGGTGTTCGGCGCGGAGATTTTCCACGCGTCGGCGCTGATGATCGTTGCCTACGTATTGCCTCACTTGGTGCATTCAAGCCTGACCAACTCGCGGATCCAGGGGCGTTTCCGTCACTCGTTCTGGAACGAGGTGTACGAGACGGTACTGGCCTGGTACATCCTGCCGCCGGTGCTGGTGGCGCTGGTCAACCCCAAGGCCGGTGGCTTCAACGTCACCGACAAGGGCGGCATCATCGACAAGCAGTTCTTCGACTGGAAACTCGCGCGCCCGTACCTGGTGTTGTTGACGGTGAATCTGATCGGCCTGGGCTTCGGTATCCACCAATTGATCTGGGGGGATGAGTCCACCGCTGTGACGGTAGCGATCAACCTGACCTGGACCCTCTACAACCTGATCATCACCAGCGCCGCCGTGGCCGTGGCTTCGGAAGCGCGCCAAGTGCGTTCCGAACCGCGTGTCAGCGCCAAGCTGCCGGTGAGCATCATTTGTGCTGACGGCCGTGTGCTTGAAGGCACGACTCAGGACTTCTCGCAAAACGGCTTCGGCTTGATGCTCTCCGATGGTCACTCGATCACCCAGGGTGAGCGCGTGCGATTGGTGCTGTCGCGCAACGGCCAGGACAGTTTGTTCGATGCCCGCGTGGTATTCAGCAAGGGCGCGCAGATCGGCGCCCAGTTCGAGCCCCTCAGCCTGCGCCAGCAAAGCGAGTTGGTTCGCCTGACCTTTTCCCGCGCCGATACCTGGGCCGCGAGTTGGGGCGCCGGCCAGCCGGATACACCGCTGGCGGCCCTGCGTGAAGTGGGCTCCATCGGCATCGGCGGCTTGTTCACCCTGGGCCGCGCCACCCTACATGAACTGCGTCTGGCCTTGAGCCGCACCCCCACAAAACCGCTTGATACGCTGATGGACAAGCCATGACCTCGAAGATATTCGCTCGCCCTCATCCGCGCCGTGCACTCGCGCTGATGATCGCCTCGCTGATGGGCCTCAACACCCTGGCGCAAGCTGCCGAGCAAGCGGCCACCACCGTGCCGGTACAAAGCACCGATAACGGCTACAGCCTGACCCTCAAGCAGTTGGGTCGTCGCGACACGATGAACCTGCAAGGCGTGGAGTCGTCCGACAGCGTCAACTTCGATATCCGTGCCGATGAAGTGGTGAAGGGCGCGCAACTGCTGCTCAAGTACAGCTACTCGCCGGCGCTGCTGGCCGACCTCTCGCAGATCAACGTGTTGGTCAACGGTGAAGTCGCCGCCAGCCTGGCGCTGCCCAAAGACGGCGCGGGCATCCAGCAGGAGCAACTGGTGCAGCTTCCGCCGAAGTTGATCACCGAGTTCAACCGCTTGAGCCTGCAGTTCATCGGCCACTACACCATGTCTTGCGAAGACCCGCTGCACAGCAGCCTGTGGGCCAAGATCAGCAACAGCAGCGAGCTCAAAGTGCAGGTCGAGCCCATTGTGCTCAAGGATGACCTGGCCGTGCTGCCGCTGCCGTTCTTCGACAAGCGTGACGCGCGCCAGGTCAGCCTGCCGTTTGTGTTCGCCACTGCGCCCGACAGCGCCGCGCTGGAAGCGGCCGGTGCCCTGTCTTCATGGATCGGCGGCCTCGCCAGCTACCGGGGCGCGACGTTCCCGACCACCCTCGGTGAGCTGCCGGCCAAAGGCAACGCCATCGTACTGGTGCAAACCGCCGACGCACTGGACGTGCACGGTGTTGCGGTCGCCAAGCCGACCGGTCCGACCCTGACCCTCATCGCCAACCCCAATGACGTCAACGGCAAACTGCTGATCGTCACCGGGCGTGACGGCGAAGAACTCAAGCGCGCCGCCAACGCGGTCGTGCTGGGCAACCCGGTATTGGCCGGCAACAGCGTGGTCATCACCAAGCTCGACAGCCTGGCACCGCGCCGTCCGTACGACGCGCCCAACTGGTTGCCAAGCAACCGCCCGGTGCGCCTGGGCGAGTTGATCGAACAGCAGAAACTCAGCGTGTCGGGCTACAACCCTGGCGCGATCAGCGTCGATATGCGCCTGCCGCCGGACCTGTTCAACTGGCGTGAAGAGGGCGTGCCGCTCAAGCTCAAATACCGCTACACGCCACAGCAAGTGTCGACCAATTCGTCGCTGCTGATCGGCCTGAATGATCAGTTCATGAAATCCGTGGCATTGCCGTCGGTGACCAACCTGGGCGGCGGCCAGACCCTGCTCGACCAGTTGAAGAAAGACGAAAGCCTGCCGCGCGAAGTGACGACGCTGTTGCCGATCAGCTCGGCATCGCCCAAGTCCAAGCTGCAACTGCGCTTCATGTACGACTACATCAAAGAAGGCGAATGCCGCGACATCATCGTCGACAACATGCGTGGCTCCATCGACCCGGATTCCACCCTCGACGTCACCGGCTACCAGCATTACATCGCCATGCCGAACCTGGGCGTATTCAACGACTCCGGCTTCCCGTTCACCCGCCTGGCTGACCTGTCGGAATCCGCCGTGGTCATGCCCGATAACTTCGGCACCGACGAGATGACCGCCTACCTGACCGTGATGGGCCGCTTCGGCGAAGCCACCGGCTACCCGGCCACCGCCGTCAAAGTGGTGCAGGCCAAGGACGTGCAAAGCGTTGCCGACAAAGACCTGCTGGTGCTCGCCACCGCCGCCAACCAACCGCTGCTCAAGCAGTGGCAGCAATACCTGCCGGCCACCAGCGATGGTGAACAGCACCAGTTCCTGCTGTCTGACCTGCCACGTTATGTCCGTAGCTGGGTCAGCCCGGACCCGGCGGCCAACCAGCACCCAGCCAACGCCGGCATTACCTTCAAAGGCCTGAGCAACAGCACCTGGCTGGCCGGTTTCCAATCGCCACTCAAGAGCGGCCGCAGCGTGGTGCTGATTGCCAGCAACCAGCCGCAGGGCCTGTTGGAAGCCACCTCGGCGCTAATTGGCGGTGACGATTACAAAGACTCGATCCAGGGCAGCCTGGCCGTGGTGCAGGGCACGACTATCAGCTCGCTGGTGGGTGACGAGCAGTACTACGTCGGCAAGCTCAACTACTTCAAATTCATGCAATGGCAGCTGTCGCAGCACCTGGGTTGGATGTTGTTGATCACCTTCCTGGGTCTGGCGGTGGTTACTTCCCTGATCTACCTGTCACTGCGTGCACGTGCAAAACGGCGGTTGGCATGAGCCCGCTCAAGAGCATGGCCCTGGCAGCGCTGGGCGCGGTGATGTTTGCCGGTAGCGCGCAGGCGCAAACCTGTGACTGGCCGCTGTGGCAGAACTACACCAAGCGCTTTGTGCAGGACGATGGGCGAGTGTTGAACTCGTCGATGAAACCCACCGAGAGCAGTTCGGAAGGGCAGTCCTACGCGATGTTCTTTGCGTTGGTCGGCAACGACCGTGCGAGCTTCGACAAGCTGTGGACCTGGACCAAGGCCAACATGTCGGGCTCCGACATCGGCCAGAACCTGCCGGGTTGGTTGTGGGGCAAAAAAGCTGATAACACCTGGGGTGTGATCGACCCGAACTCCGCCAGCGACGCTGACTTGTGGATGGCCTACGCCTTGCTCGAAGCGGCCCGCGTGTGGAATGCACCGCAGTACCGCGCCGACGCGCAATTGTTGTTGGCCAACGTTGAACGCAACCTGATTGTGCGTGTGCCCGGCCTGGGCAAGATGCTGTTGCCGGGGCCGGTGGGCTACGTGCATCCGGGCGGCTTGTGGCGTTTCAACCCGAGCTACCAGGTGCTTGCACAACTGCGTCGCTTCCAGAAAGAACGCCCGAACGCCGGCTGGAACGAAGTGGCTGAAAGCAACGCGCGTATGCTCGCCGATACCGCCAGCAACCCTCATGGCCTCGCGGCCAACTGGGTCGGCTATCGCGCGACCAGCGCCAACGCCGGGCTGTTTGTGGTCGACCCGTTCTCCGATGACCTGGGCAGCTACGACGCGATCCGCACCTACATGTGGGCCGGCATGACCGCCAAAGGCGATCCATTGGCGGCGGCGATGCTCAAGTCGCTGGGCGGTATTTCCCGCGCAACGGCCGCATCGGTCACTGGCTTCCCGCCGGAAAAAATCCACGTGCTGACCGGCGAAGCCGAGAAAAACAACGGCTACACGCCGATGGGTTTCTCCGCGTCCACCATTGCCTTCTTCCAGGCCCGCGGCGAAACCGCCCTGGCGCAGTTGCAAAAGGCCAAGGTCGACGAGGCACTCGCCAAGGCCCTGGCGCCTTCAGCACCCGAGAGTGCGCAGCCGATCTACTACGACTACATGCTCAGCCTGTTCAGCCAGGGCTTTGCCGATCAGAAGTACCGTTTTGAACAAGACGGTACGGTCAAATTATCCTGGGAGGCCGCATGCGCCGTCACACGCTAGCCATTGCGATTCTCGCCGCCCTGGTCTCGACGGCCAGCGTGGCTGAAACCAGCGACCCGCAGTCCCTGCTGATTGAGCAGGGCTACTACTGGCAGTCGAAAAAGAACCCTGAGCGCGCGCTGGAAACCTGGCAGAAACTCTTGAGCCTGTCGCCTGAGCAACCGGATGCGCTGTACGGTATCGGCTTGATCCAGGTGCAACAGAACCGTCCGGCTGAAGCGCAAAAGTACCTGGCCCGCTTGCAAGCGCTGAGCCCGGTGCCGCGTCAGGCGTTGCAGCTGGAGCAGGACATTACCGTGGCTGTGCCGGACAACGCCAAGTTGCTGGAGCAGGCGCGCGAACTGGGCGAGCCGGATGCCGAGCGTGAGCAGGCCGTGGCCTTGTATCGCCAGATTTTCCAGGGGCGTCAGCCGCAAGGCCTGATCGCCCGTGAGTACTACAACACGCTTGGATTCACCGCCAAGGGCACCAATGAGGCCATCGCTGGCCTGCAGCGATTGACCCGTGAGCGTCCCAACGATCCGATCGTTGCGTTGTTCCTGGCCAAGCACCTGGCGCGCAACCCGGCCACGCGGCCTGACGGCATTCGTGCCCTGGCTAAACTGGCACCGAATAACGACGTGGGTGGCAATGCCGATGAAACCTGGCGCTTCGCGCTGATCTGGCTCGGCCCGCCGAAGCCGGACCAGGTGTCGCTGTTCCAGCAGTTCCTCACCGTGCATCCGGATGACGCCGAGATCCGCGCGCTGATGAACAAAGGCATTGCCCAAGGCAAAGGCGGCGGCACCTGGCAGCGTGACCCGCAGATGACCAAGGCTTTCAAGGCGCTGGATGACGGCGACCTGAAAACCGCCGAGCCGTTGCTGGCCGCGCGCCTTGCGCAAAAATCCAATGACGTCGATGCCCTCGGTGGTATGGGCGTACTGCGCCAACAGCAAGAGCGTTACAGCGAAGCCGAAAACTACCTCGTCCAGGCCACCCGCTTGCCCGGTGGTGCCGCGTGGCAGTCGGCCCTGAATGACGTACGCTACTGGAACCTGATCAGCCAAAGCCGTGACGCCCAACGCGCCGGCCGCAGCGCCCAGGCCCGTGACCTGGTGGCCCAGGCCGAGCGCCTGAACCCAGGCCAGCCTGGCGCGGCGGTCGCGTTGGCGGGTTTCCAGTCTCAGGACAACCAGTTCGAAGAAGCCGAAGCCGGCTACCGCAAGGTGTTGGCCCGTCATCCCGGTGACCCGGATGCCTTGAGTGGCTTGATCAACGTGTTGTCCCAATCGGGTCAACCGGATGAGGCCTTGAAGCTGATCGACTCGGTCTCGCCGGCGCAGCGCGCCAAGTTCGCACCGAGTGTGAAAATCAACGCATTGCGCGCGACCCAGGTCGGCAAACTGGCGGAGCAACGCGGTGACGTGAAAGGCGCACAAGCTGCCTATCGCCAGGCTCTCGACGCTGACCCTGAAAACCCGTGGACTCGCTTTGCCCTGGCGCGCATGTACCTGCGCGACGGCCAGATCCGCAATGCCCGTGCGTTGATCGACGGCTTGCTCAAGACCCAGCCCAACCAACCGGACGCGCTGTACACCAGCACGCTGTTGTCGGCGCAACTGAGCGAGTGGAAACAGGCCGAGACGACCCTTGGGCGTATCCCCGCGGCGCAGCGCACGGCAGACATGAACGAGCTGGCGATCGATATCGCGCTGCACCAGCAGACCGACGTGGCCATCGAAACCGCTCGCCGTGGCCAGCGCCCGGAAGCCTTGGCATTGCTGGGGCGTTCCGAGCCGTTGACCCGTCAGAAGCCTGAGCGTGTGGCCGTACTGGCCGCCGCCTATGTAGAAGTCGGCGCCGCGCAGTACGGCCTGGACATGATGCAGAAGGTGGTGGAGAACAACCCCAACCCGACGGTCGACCAGAAACTGCTGTACGCCAACGTGTTGCTCAAGGCCAACAAGTACAGTGAGGCGGGCGAGATCCTGCGCGAAGTGCAAGGCCAGCCTTTGAGCGAAATCGGTCGCCAGCGCTATGACGATCTGATTTACCTGTACCGGGTCAAACAGGCGGATGCCCTGCGCGAGAAGAACGACCTGGTGGCCGCCTATGACATGCTGTCCCCGGCCTTGGCCCAGCGTCCCAATGACGCGCTGGGCGTCGGCGCATTGGCGCGGATGTACGCCGCCAGTGGCAACGGCAAGAAGGCGATGGAGTTGTACGCGCCGTTGATCCAGCAGAACCCGAACAACGCACGCCTGCAGTTGGGCCTGGCGGACATCGCCCTGAAAGGCAATGACCGCAGCTTGGCGCAGAGCGCCAGTGACAAGGCGCTGGCGCTGGAGCCGGGTAACCCGGAGACACTCACCTCGGCCGCGCGCATTTACCAAGGGCTGGGCAAGAACAGCGAAGCTGCCGAGTTGCTGCGCAAGGCCCTGGCGATTGAAAACGCCATGAAGGCCAAGACCCAAGTGGCCCAGGCTGGCGCTCCAGGAACTTCGTACAACCCGTTCGTAGGCTTGCCGGGCCAGCGCCGCCAGGTCACCGACCTGACCGTTGCCGGCGCCGTACCGCCACCGATCGATGCGCCAACCAAGAGCGTGACGTCCAACGCGTTTGCGAGTGCAACGTCCAACGACCTGAGCGATCCGTTTGTGCCGCCATCGAGCATTGCCTCAATCGACAGTCCCGAGCTGAGCCCGGCGCGGCGTGCACTGGATACCATCCTGCGTGACCGTACCGGTTATGTGGTGCAAGGCTTGAGCGCACGCAGCAACAACGGTGAGAAAGGCCTGAGCAAAATCACCGATGTGGAAGCGCCGTTTGAAGCGCGGATGCCGGTGGGTGATAACACGGTGGCGCTGCGCGTGACGCCGGTGCATTTGACGTCTGGTGCGGTTAAAGGCTTCGCAGCACAGCGCTTTGGCGGTGGGACCAACGATGAGCTGGGCAAGCAAAGCGACAGCGGCGTCGGTTTTGCCATCGCGGTAGAGAATCCTGATCAGGGGTTGAAGGCGGATCTCGGGGTCAGCCCGATAGGTTTCACCTACAAGACCTGGATCGGTGGTGTGAGTGTTGCGCGACCGTTTGAGGCGAATTCGAACTTCCGCTACGGCGCCAATATTTCTCGTCGCCCAGTAACTGACAGCGTGACCTCGTTCGCCGGCTCAGAAGATAAGCGCACTGGCGAAAAATGGGGCGGTGTGACCGCTAACGGCGGCCGTGGCGAGTTGAGCTACGACAACCAAAAGCTGGGTGTTTATGGCTATGCCTCGTTGCATGAAATGCTGGGTAACAACGTAGAGGACAATACCCGCCTGGAACTGGGCAGCGGTATCTACTGGTACCTGCGTAATACCCAACGGGACACTCTGACCTTGGGCATCAGTGGTTCGGTGATGGGCTTCAAGGAAAACCAGGGTTATTACACCTACGGTCATGGCGGTTACTTCAGTCCGCAACGTTTCTTCTCTCTAGGCGTGCCGATCCGTTGGGCCCAGAGCTTTGACCGTTTCAGCTACCAAGTAAAAACTTCGGTAGGTGTGCAGCATATCGAGCAAGATGGCGTCGATTACTTCCCGGGGCACAACGATCTTCAAGACAGCCAGACCGTGGGTAATCGCACCTATGCCAGCGACAGCAAAACCGGCCTCGGCTACAGCTTCAACGCCGCCGCCGAATACCGCTTGAGCTCGCGGTTCTACCTGGGTGGCGAAATCGGTGTCGACAACGCCCAGGACTACCGCCAGTACGCCGGTAATGCTTATTTGCGCTACTTGTTCGAAGACCTGAGCGGGCCTATGCCGCTGCCGGTCAGCCCGTACCGTTCACCTTATTCCAACTGATTAATCGGAGTCATTCATGCCTGTTTCTGCGATTGCCGGCCTAACCATGCTGGTATTGGGCGAAAGTCATATGAGCTTTCCCGATTCGTTGCTCAACCCGTTGCAAGACAACCTCACCAAGCAAGGCGCGGTGGTTCACTCCATCGGTGCGTGCGGTGCCGGTGCGGCGGATTGGGTTGTCCCGAAAAAAGTCGAGTGCGGTGGCGAACGCACGCCCACCGGCAAGGCCGTGATCTATGGCAAGAACGCCATGAGCACCACGCCGATCCAGGAACTGATCGCCAAGGACAAGCCCGACGTGGTCGTGCTGATCATCGGCGACACCATGGGCTCTTACACCAACCCGGTGTTTCCGAAAGCCTGGGCCTGGAAAAGCGTGACCTCGCTGACCAAAGCCATCACCGACACCGGCACCAAATGCGTGTGGGTCGGCCCGCCATGGGGCAAAGTCGGTTCCCAGTACAAGAAGGATGACACCCGCACCAAGCTGATGTCGTCGTTCCTGGCCAGCAACGTGGCGCCGTGCACCTACATCGATTCGCTGACGTTCTCCAAACCGGGCGAGTGGATCACCACCGACGGCCAGCACTTCACCATCGACGGTTATCAGAAGTGGGCCAAGGCGATCGGTACTGCCTTGGGTGACCTGCCGCCATCGGCCTACGGTAAAGGAAGCAAATAATGAAACGGATGACCCTGGGCCTGGCGACTTTGCTCGCCAGCGTCAGCGCCTACAGCGCCGACATCCCTTTGTACCCGACGGGCCCGGAGCAAGACGCAGCGTTCCTGCGTTTTGCCAACGGCACGCCTGGCGAGTTGAAGCTGGTGGCCGACGGTTCCAAGGCCAGCCTGGTGTTGAATGGCGACAAAGCCGTTTCGGCCTTCTTGCCAGTGGTCGGCGGTGACAAGCCGATCAAAGGCGTGTTGAGCAGCGCCGGTAAAAACACCGATTTCTCCGTGAAAGTGGCGCCTGGCGAATTCGCCACGGTGGTTGCACTGGTCGATGCCAAGGGCGCCACGCGCCAATTGGTGGTGCGCGAAGTGCCGGACGACTTCAACGCACTCAAAGCCTCCCTGGCCTTTATCAACGCCGACGTCACCTGCGCCGACGCCAGCCTGGAAGCCGTGGCGCAAAAGGCCGAGCTGTTCAAAAAGGTCGCGGAAGGCGCGGTGCAGCGTCGCATGATCAACCCGGTGGAACTCTCGGTGCAGCTCAAATGCGCCGGCGCGCCGGTTGGCCAGCCGCTGACGTTTACCCTCAAGGCCGGCGAGCGCTACAGCGTTTTGGCCGTTCCTTCAGACACAGGCTCGAAGTTGCTGTTCGCCTCTGACGCACTCGCTAACTGATCGGGTCCGACACCACCATGGTCTTTGCCTCACTCGAATTCCTCACGCTGTTCCTGCCGGCCTTCCTGTTGATCTATGCCCTGGCTCGTCCGAGCTGGCGCAATGTCATCCTGTTGATCGGCAGCTGGTTGTTCTACGGCTGGTTGAGCCCGTTGTTCCTGTTCCTGCACATGGTGTTGACCGTGGTGGCGTGGGTCGGCGGCTTGCTGGTGGACCGCTCCCGTGAGGATGGCAAGGGCCGGGTGCGCCTGTTGATCGCGTTGATCGTGTTCAACACGGCGGTGCTGTGTTGGTACAAATACGCCAACATCGTCGCCGGCACGGTGAGTGAGGTGATCACCTGGTACGGCTATATGCCGCTTGATTGGCAGCGTGTGGCTTTACCGGCCGGACTGTCGTTCATCGTGCTGCAGGCGATTTCCTACCTGGTGGATGTGCACCGGCATACGGTGCCGGTGGAGCGCAGCTTCATTAACTACGCCACCTATATCTCGATGTTCGGGCACTCGATTGCCGGTCCGATCATCCGTTATGACTGGGTTCGTCGTGAGCTGAACCAGCGCTATTTCAACTGGGCGAATTTCTCCCTCGGCGCGCGACGCTTCATGATCGGCATGGGCATGAAAGTGTTGGTGGCTGACACCTTGTCGCCGCTGGTGGACATTGCCTTTCACCTGGAGAGCCCAAGCCTGGTGGACGCCTGGATCGGTTGCCTGGCGTACTCGCTGCAACTGTTTTTCGACTTCGCCGGTTACAGCGCCATGGCCATCGGCCTGGGCCTGATGCTGGGCTTCCACTTCCCGGAAAACTTCAACCGGCCGTACCTGGCCAGCAGCATCCAGGACTTCTGGCGGCGTTGGCACCTGTCGTTGTCCAGCTGGTTGCGCGACTACCTGTACATCGCCTTGGGCGGTAACCGCGACGGCGTATGGCGCACTTATCGCAACCTGTTTCTTACCATGGCGATTGCCGGGTTGTGGCACGGCGGCGATAGCTGGAACTACCTGTTGTGGGGTTCGGCCCATGGCGTGGCGTTGTGCGTCGACCGTGCGTGGTCGCGTTCGAGCCTGCCGAGCATTCCGCCGGTGTTGTCACACATCCTCACATTGCTGTTTGTGTGCCTGGCCTGGACCTTGTTCCGTGCGCCGGACTTCCACTCGGCCCTGACCATGTACGCGGGCCAGTTCGGGATGCACGGCATGGGCCTGGGTGACGCGATGGCCGTGGCCATGCGCCCGGCCCATGGCATGGCGGCATTGTTGGGCCTGGTGTGCATCATTGCGCCGATCTGGCAGGTGCGTTGCGAACAGCGTTTCGGCACACAGCCCTGGTTTGTGGTGGCGGCTTCGCTGTGGCCGGTGGCGGGGTTTGTGTTGTCGTTTGCGCTGATTGCCAGCCGCGACGCCGTACCGTTTCTGTACTTTCAGTTCTAAGGACGCCCGACCATGCCTGCTCCTACCGCGCCGACTCCACCGAGCGACCTGGCCGTTCGCACCAGCCCCCTGGCGGCCTGGGTGTTGGTGCCCTTTTTGGCGGCGGGACTGATCTCCTGCGCCTGGCTGATGGTGAAGGGGCCGATCAGTTATATGCCGGCCAAGGTCGACAGCGACATGCTGCTGCACGGCGACCTGACCCACCGTTTTGCCAAGGAGCTGGCCAAGGCACCGATGGCGATCCAGGCCGCGAACCTGGAGCGTGGTGGCAGCTGGCTGGCGTTTGGCGATACCGGGCCGCGCGTGCGTCCGGGGTGTCCTGGCTGGCTGTTTATCAGCGATGAGCTGCGCATCAACCGTCACGCCGAAGCCAATGCTCAGACCAAGGCCCAGGCGGTGATCGACCTGCAAAAACAACTGAGTCAAAAAGGTATTGATCTGCAAGTGGTGGTGGTGCCGGACAAGAGCCGCATTGCCGCCGCCCAACGCTGCGGCCTGTACCGCCCGGCGGTGCTCGATAGCCGGATCCAGGACTGGACCCAGTTGTTGCAGGCTTCCGGCGTTTCCGCGCTGGACCTGACCGATACGCTCAAGCCGCTGGGCGCCGAGGCTTACCTGCGCACGGATACTCACTGGAGCGAAATCGGCTCCAACGCCGGTGCCCAGGCTCTGGCGCAACGTATCCAGCAACGCGGCATCAAGGCCACGCCGGAACAAACCTTCGGCATTACCCAGGCACCGCTCGCCGTGCGCCCCGGTGATTTGGTACGCCTGGCAGGTCTCGATTGGTTGCCGCCCAAGTTGCAGCCAGCCGGCGAATCAGTTGCCGCCAGCACCGCCCATGAAACCGGTGGCGCGACCAGCAATGCCGATGACCTGTTTGGCGACGCGGGCTTGCCCAATGTGGCACTGATCGGCACCTCGTTTTCGCGTAATTCCAACTTTGTTGGCTTCCTGCAGAAGGCCCTGAATGCGCCGGTCGGCAATTTCAGCAAAGACGGTGGCGAATTCTCCGGCGCGGCCAAGGCCTATCTTGAAAGCCCGGCGTTCAAGCAAACGCCGCCTAAGTTGTTGATTTGGGAGATTCCGGAGCGGGATCTGCAAACGCCCTACGATGTGATCAGTATTGGTCAGTAATTTGACTATTTGCCGTTTGTCTAAAAAATAGGCAACTATCTCATCAAAATAATGACACTTTTACGCTCCTGAAGCAGACTGCTTGCACTAGGGCGACCACAAAAAGACCTGCGGTAAGCAGTCGTATCAGCTGACCTTTTCACGTCTTTGAGCTTCGCCGTGATGAGGGGTTTGTTATGGGCATTACTGATGGTCTTTTAGCCTTGCTCGGCAAGGACATCTGCCAGGATGAGCGCGGCATGGAGTCGCGTTTGCATTTCTTCGGCAGTATTCCCCGCGCGGATGATGTTGCCGTCAACCAGGACGCAGACACCGTGCCCCTCAAGCCAAAAGTGGTGGCGCTGGTGTCGATCAATGGCGGCGTCGGCCGTAGCACCCTGGCCACCGCCTTGAGCAGTGGTCTGCAACGTCAGGGTGAGTCCGTCGTGGCTTTGGACCTGGACCCGCAGAACGCCTTGCATCTCCACTTCGGCGTGAGTCCGGCGTTGCCGGGCATCGGGCGCACCAGCCTGGAACATGGGCCATGGAGCCCGCTTCAACAGCTCAGCTTCGCTGGCTGCCAGGTGATCCCCTTTGGCGAAATCGATACCCCACAGCAGGAAAACCTGGAGCGCTGGCTCAAGCACGAGCCGTGCTGGCTGGCTCAACACCTCGCGTCCCTGGACTTGAGTGCGCGGCATACGGTGATCATCGATACCCCCGCCGGTAACAATGTCTACTTCCATCAAGCGCTGAGCGTTGCCGATGTGGTGCTGGTCATCGTGCAGGCAGATGCTGCATGCCTGGGCACCCTTGACCATCTGGATGTACTGCTTGCCCCGCATCTTGAGGGGCAGCACCCGCCTCGCGTGCAAGTGGTCATCAACCAAGTGGATGAAAGGAATGCCTTCAGCCTGGACATGGTCGAGGCCTTCACGCAAAGGCTGGGGAAAGCGGCGCTGCAAGTGCACCGCGACATAGCGATCAACGAAGCACTGGCGTTTGGTGTCGACCCATTGGATAGCGTGGAGAAGGGGCTGGCAGCTGACGATATCAACGATCTTTGCCGGTTGCTGAAGGCGCCAAAAACAAGCGACTGAAGCGTTGGTTATACGCTGAACGCCAGATGCTTATGCACAATCGGTTGGATACAGCTGTCACTAAACAGCCATTTTGTGGAGCTGTTCTCATCACGCCGCAACTGCCTGTTTTGCGTGCGTTTTATTTTGTGAACAAAAAATGACCAGCTCGGTTTGTGACCTGCAGCGCAGATGGCTACAGGCTCCGTAAAGATTTCATCAACAGAGTTATCCACAGGCTGTGCTGCAACAAATTTGCCCTTTATTCGCGCTCGGCAAGCACCATCAAGTTGCGCGGTGTCAGTACGGGTTCGCAGAAAGTGCCTATCTGGACCTTGTAGCCGTTTTCTTCGAGAAATAATGCCCGATCCAGCACCAGCCACACTTCCAGCGGGCGCCTGAATAGACCGCGTACCAATTCCAGATTTCTGACCTCGGCCAGACGGCGCCAGCCGTACGCCTCCAGGCCCGTCCAGTCCTGTTCGCCTGTGGATAACCCTTTGAAGCTGGCCAGTTCCTGGCAATAGTCGGCAAAGGGTTTGTCCAGCCAGCTGGCGGGCAGGGAGGGTGTAGGCAGGTACTCGTCGACGCCACGAAGTTCACGTTGCAGTTGATCGAAACCCAGGCGCCGCGCCATGGACGTGTCCCGTTGCAGACGCACCCGTTTGCCTGCGGTGACGGTTTCGCTTAGCGGCAGGCCGAGGTCATCGATCGATAACTGCAGCCGTGATGCGCGGCCGGCGTTGGACAGTGGTTGGTAGGAATTGGCGTTGATGCGGTTGTAGCAGCAGGGCGCCAATGCAAGCTGTTTGCAGCCGGCCGTGCTCGCCAGTTGCATCAGCCGCACATGCAAGTCGCCACAGGCATGCAGGGCGACGGGCGTGTGTGCTGAGCTGATTGCCACGTCGACCATCACGTCTTGCAGGCGATGGGTGACCGGCAGGCGGTGATGGTCGCTCAAGGCTTGGCCTGCGGCGTTCAGCGCCGGGTCGTATTCCAGGCAGGTCAGTGCTTGACCGGCTTGTAACAGGCGGCGTCCGAGGTGACCCTTACCCGCACACCAATCCAGCCAATGCTTGGGCGTTTGTGCAAACTGCAGCGCCGCGCCGAAGGCTTCGATCTGTTCCCACTTGCGGCCCGGCACATCGACGTTCAGGCGATGGTGAGCCGGGGGCAGGGGCTGCGTCGGTAACTTATCCACAGCACTGAGCTGTCTGGCTTGCACGGCAAGTTGTGGAAAAGGTGCCGGCGCCGGCAGGTCAAAGGGGTGGTTGTGACTGGCTTCCGCATCGTCCAACGAGCGTTGGCGCAGCCACTGGGTGAGTTCCGGGTGCTCGGTTTCCCAAGGTAAGTGCAGGTGAGTAAAGGGCCGTGGTTTCCACAGCCCTTGATGCTCAATCAGGAACGCATCCAGCGCCTGGAAGCGTGCCTCAACGTCCTTGGCAGGCATCGACGCGTAGCCAGCGTTCCAGCAGTTTGAAGCCGCGCACCAGAATGTAGGCCATCAGCAGGTAAAACAGCCCGGCGGCGAAGAATATTTCTACCGGCAAATAGGTGCGGGCGATGATGGTCCGCGCCATGCCGGTCAATTCCAGCAAGGTGACGGTACTGGCCAGGGCGCTGGCCTTGAGCATCAGGATCACTTCGTTGCTGTACGCCGGCAGGCCGATGCGCGAGGCGCGTGGCAGGATGATGTAGAAGAGTGTCTTCGGCTTGGACATGCCCAACGCACGTGCCGCTTCAATCTCACCCGGCGGAATGGCCTGGATCGCGCCGCGCAGGATCTCGGCAATATAGGCCGCAGTGTGCAGGGTCATGGTGGCGGTGGCGCACCAGAACGGATCGCGCAGGTACGGCCACAGGAAGCTCTCACGCACGGAGTCGAACTGCGCCAGGCCGTAGTAGACGAGGAACAACTGCACCAGCAAGGGCGTGCCACGGAAGAAGAAAATGTAGGCATAGGGCAGGGCGCTGACATACCAGCGGCGCGATGAGCGGGCGATACCCAGTGGGATTGCCAGCAGCAGACCGGCGATGACGGCAATGGCTACCAGCTCCAGGGTCAGGGTCGCGCCCTGGGCCAATCTTGGCAGCCACTTGATGATCACGGCCCAGTTCAGGCCCAGGTCGAAATGCGCCAGCCAGCTGTAGTCGCCGCTCATTGGGTGCTCCTTGCAAAGCCGCGGGCGGCGCGTTTTTCCAGGAAGTGCATGCCGGTCATGGCCAGCACGGTCAGGCCCAGGTACATGAAGGCGGCAACCATAAAGAAGGTGAAGGGTTGCTTGGTGACGGTCACGCCGATCTGCGCATGGCGCATGATTTCTTCCAGGCCTATCACCGATACCAGCGCGGTGTCTTTCATCAGGATCATGAACAGGTTGCCCAGGCCCGGCAGGGCGATGCGCCACATCTGCGGCATGATCAACCGGGTGAAGATCCTGAATTTCGACAGGCCCAATGCCACGCCGGCTTCGCGGTGGCCCTTGGGAATGGCGAGGATCGCGCCACGGAACACTTCCGTAGCGTACGCGCCAAAGCACAGGCCCAGGGCGATAACCCCGGCGGCAAAGGCGCTGAGGGAAAGGTCGGGGTTGCCGAAGAACTCACCGAGGGCACGCATCAGGTTGACCGTGCCGAAATAAATCAGCAGCACCCACAGCAATTCGGGAATGCCACGAACGATAGTCGAGTAAGCACCGCCCACCCATTGCAGCGGCTTGTACGGCGAAGTCTTGGCCAGGGCCCCGGCCAGGCCGAGCACCAGCCCCAGGCACAGGGCCGTGAGCGCCAGTTTGACGGTCATCAGCGCGCCAGCGGCAAGCGCCGGGCCGAATCCGTAGAGATCGAAATTCATGGTGTTTTCATATCGCGGCAGGCAGTGCAAAAAGCCGACGCGCTCAAGTGAGCGCGCCGGGCATACCGTTCAGATCATTCGATGCTGAAAGGGAAGTACTTGTCGTTGATCTTCTTGTAGGTGCCGTCTGCCTTGATCTCTGCCAGGGCTTTGTTCAGGCGCTCGCGCAGTGGGTCGCCCTTGCGTACGGCGATACCGATCTTGTCGCTTTCTACCACCGGGTCGCCTTTGAATTCATAGGCCGAACCGTCTTTGCTCTTGAGCCATTCGTACTGCACGTACTTGTCGGCGAGGATACCGTCCAGGCGACCGGAGGTCAGGTCGAGGTAGGCGTTTTCCTGGGTGTCGTACAGCTTGGCGGTGGTGTCTGGCAGTTCGTCTTCCAGATAAGTGCCAGCCAGGGTCGCGCGCTGCGCACCGATGGTCTTGCCCTTGAGGTAGGCAGCGTCGGTCTTGAAGTCGGCGGTGGCCTTAGGCGCGATGAACTGCAGCTTGTTGGAATAGTACGGGTCGGTGAAGTCGACGGCCTGCTTGCGCTCATCGGTGATCGACAGCGAGGACACCAGGAAGTCGAACTTCTTGGCGTTCAGAGCCGGGATGATGCCGTCCCAGTCGGACACATACACTTCGCACTTCTCGACTTTCATCTTGGCGCACAGGGCGTCGCCGATGTCTTTGTCGAAGCCGACGACGTTGCCGCTGGCGTCTTTATTGTTGAACGGCGGGTAAGCCGCTTCGATCCCCATTTTCAAGGTTTCTGCCATGGCCGTGGCGCTGAACGCCATCGAGACGGCCGCGGCCAGAAGGAATTTTTTATAGTTCTGCATGCATGTTGCTCCGTTAGCGGTTGCTGGACATGAATTGTTTGCAGCGCGCCGAAAGCGGGTTTTCAAACACCTGCTGTGGCGATCCTTGCTCTTCGACCAGGCCCTGGTGCAGGAACACCACCTCACTGGACACCTGACGGGCGAAGCCCATTTCATGGGTGACCAGCAGCATGGTGCGGCCTTCTTCGGCCAGCGCGCGGATCACATTAAGTACTTCCTGAACCATTTCCGGGTCAAGCGCCGAAGTGGGTTCGTCAAACAGGATGACTTTAGGCTGCATCGCCAGGGTGCGCGCAATGGCCGCCCGTTGCTGCTGGCCGCCGGACAGTTGCGCAGGGTAGGCGTGACGTTTGTCAGCAATGCCGACCTTGGCCAGCAGGGCTTCGGCCGTTTCGATGGCGTCGCGTTTGCTTTGGCCAAGCACACGGCGAGGGGCCTCGATGATGTTGTCGAGGATGCTCATGTGCGGCCACAGGTTAAAGTTTTGAAACACAAAACCGATTTCGCTGCGCAGGCGATTGATCTGCTTACCGTCGGCGGCCATCAGCTCGCCGTTTTTCGCGGCCTTGAGCTTGAGCTCTTCGCCGGCGACCAGGATCTGGCCCTGATGCGGGTTTTCCAGCAGGTTGATGCAGCGCAGGAAGGTGGACTTGCCGGAACCGGAGGAACCCAGGATCGAGATCACGTCGCCGTCGCGAGCGGTCAGCGAGATACCTTTGAGTACCTCCAGCTCACCATAGCGTTTATGCAAGTTGCGGATTTCAAGCGCGGGCGTGGCCTCGGCCATGTGGGGTCCTCATTGTGTTCGTTGCAATCCTGCTGTTGGGCCGCCTTCCTGGCGAGGCGCCAAGCTAGCATAGCGTCTTGATGGCAGCCAACAGCATGGCCGGCGGTAAACAGGTGGTGTGCGGCAAGGTGTCGCATCGGCACAGCAGCGTGTCGCGCCATCAACAACCGAACATCCGTTTGAACCCGAAAAACCGCAGGCTTCGCGTAAAAAAGGGCGCGATGGTGCCAGCTTTGGCCGGGTGTTGGAAGGGTTAACCGGGCAAACGGTGCATATCAGCCCTTTTGTGGGCGTCACGTACTTTTTGTGTGTGTTTATGGTGCGTTTATTCGTCTTCAATGTGGGTCGCACGGTAACGCTATAGCGGAATGCCATTGTTCTCAATGACTTGCAAGTGATGTTGAAACGTCCTACAGCCCGCGTCAATCGCGGCTCTGTAACATTTTGGCGCAAATCTTGCGTAAAAAATAAAGAACGCCCTGTTGGTTTCTTTTCACGAGAAAGATCCCGGGCCGGGTGGACCGTTTTCGCAATTCCTCGCAAAGGTGTGTCAATGAGTAGTACGCAAAGCTCCAATGACCTCGAACAGGGGCTCAAACCGCGTCACGTCACCATGCTGTCGATTGCTGGCGTCATCGGTGCCGGTTTGTTTGTCGGCTCCGGCCACGCGATTGCTGCCGCCGGCCCGGCCGTACTGCTGGCTTACGCCGCTGCGGGCACGCTGGTGGTGTTGGTGATGCGCATGCTGGCCGAAATGGCCGTGGCGTCGCCGGATACCGGTTCGTTCTCCACCTACGCCGACCGGGCAATTGGCCATTGGGCCGGTTTCACCATCGGCTGGTTGTACTGGTGGTTCTGGGTGTTGGTGATTCCGCTGGAAGCCAACGCGGCTGCGACCATCCTGCATGCCTGGTTCCCGGATGTAGCCATTTGGGCCTTTACCCTGATCATCACCCTGTTGCTGACGGCGACCAACCTGTTCAGCGTGAAGAACTACGGCGAGTTCGAGTTCTGGTTCGCGTTGATCAAGGTCGTGGCGATCGTAGGCTTTGTGATCCTTGGCCTGGCCGCGATTTTCGGTTTCCTGCCGACCAGCCAGGTCAGCGGTGTTTCCCATCTGTTCGATACCCAGGGCTTTATGCCAAACGGCATGGGCGCCGTACTGGCTGCGATCCTGACCACCATGTTCTCCTTCATGGGCACCGAGATTGTCACCATCGCCGCCGCTGAATCGAAGAACCCAGGCCAGCAGATTACCAAGGCCACCAACTCGGTGATCTGGCGCATTGGTTTGTTCTACCTGTTGTCGATCTTCATCGTCGTGTCCCTGGTGCCATGGAACGATCCGACCCTGGCGGCCGTAGGTTCCTACCAGACTGTGCTGGAGCGCATGGGTATCCCGAATGCCAAGCTGATCGTCGACCTGGTGGTACTGGTTGCCGTGACCAGCTGCTTGAACTCGGCGCTGTACACCGCCTCGCGCATGCTGTTCTCCCTGGGTCGTCGCGGTGATGCACCGGCGGTGGCCAAGCGCACCAACAAGAGCGGCACGCCTTACTGGGCGGTGTTGTTGTCTACTGGCGCGGCGTTCCTGGCGGTATTCGCCAACTACGTGGCCCCTGCGGCAGTGTTCGAGTTCCTGCTGGCCAGCTCCGGCGCTATTGCGCTGCTGGTGTACCTGGTCATCGCTGTGTCGCAACTGCGCATGCGTCAGAAACGCACGGCGGCGGGCGAGAAGATTGTCTTCAAGATGTGGCTGTTCCCAGGCCTGACCTACGCGGTGATGGTGTTCATCGTGGGCACGCTGACCATCATGCTGTTTCAGGAAGCGCATCGGATCGAGATTATTGCGACCGGTGTCCTGAGCTTGTTGGTGGTGGTGGCGGGACTGATTGTGGCGAGCCGTCGCAAGGCGCAGAGAGTAGGCGCTGCAGTACTGAACTAAACGATGACTGTAGGAGCCGGCTTGCCGGCGATGGCGTCCTCACAGGCCCCATCGCCGGCAAGCCGGCTCCTACAGGTTCAAGGTTGTGACAATTCTTTTGAGGCCGCCACGTAATCCGCCTGGAATTGCGGAGACTCGATCCACGCCAGTGCTGCGGCTTCATCATCGGTATCTGTAGCCCACTGCCGATACTCGATCAGCGCTGCAAGGATAAAGTCGGTGGCTTCTTCTTCGCCTTCCTGTTCCAGCACCAGTGCCAGCAACGGGTGGGCCAAGAATACGGCGCACAGGGCTTGTTGGCTGGTCTCGCCCGCGGTGCGCATCTCTACGAACAGCTCGGTCAAATCCACTGACTCAAGGTCAATGCGGCTGTCGTCGCCGGCAAACGCATCCGGTTTGGTCGCTACGGCGCGCTGGGTACGGTTCTGCTTGGCCTTGGCCTTTGCCCGGTGGGCACGTTTTTGCTGCTTGTTCGGCGAGGCCATGGGCTCAGCGTCCTAGGTTTCGGATCGGGATGGGGTATTGAAGCGCAGGTTGAGGGAAATCCCAAGGGTATCTGCAGCCAATTGGCCGTTTTGAAGCCACGCCAATGCAATCGGCCACAGCCGATCCTGATACTCGCTGCGAAAAAATGCGAAATGGCCGACTGTCTTTTCACCAATGTCCTCAGGCGCGATCCGCAGATGAGTGAGCTCACTGCCGTCGAAGTAACCCAATAATCGCTCGATGGCGGCCACGGTCCCGAACGGGTCGTCAGTGATGCTGATGGCCAGTATCTGCGCTTTTACACGACTGAATGGCAGCTCGCCCAAGGCCCGCCCGCTGGGACGTGTTTCGTAGCTGGGCGTCGGTGTACTCCAGTCCCTCACCACGCCCGCAGGTGTGTCTTCCAGCCAGCCCAGGCGCTTGCCGGGGAAGTACCCGTACAGTGCCGTCAGCAACGGCATTGCCACATGCCACTTGGCAAACATCCGCCAGCGCACACTCGCTGCGTAGTCGCGCCAGTACGCAAACTGCGCGCCTACGGTCACGATCCGCCGAATGACCGCGCCCGACGCCCCGAGCCCTGCCGCGCAGCCACCGAAGCTATGGCCGACGACATCAATCGGCTGCCCCGGAAACTCCCGTTGCGCGCGCTTCAGCATTGCCTCGAAATCCAGCGCGCCCCAATCCGACCATGAGGCCTTGAAGCCACGCAACGAGCCACTGCGGGATTCGCCGATGCCACGGTAGTCGTAGGTGATGACGTCAACGCCGTTGGCGAACAGGTAGTCGGCAAAGCGGGCGTAGTGGCGGCAGCGGACGGAGGTGGCGGCGTTGATGATCACCACGGGCCGCGTTGGATCGGTTCTGATGTGTCGCCAGGTGAAGCCGCTGATGAGGTGACCGTCGGCGGCGGCCTCCTTGAAGGATTCGCGGTGTTCGCGCGCAGGTGAGGCCGAGGGCAATCGCAAAGAGGCGTCGTTCAAATTCATTGGGTTCTCGGCCTTAATAGGTTTCTTATTTTTTTAGTAACAGTTCACCAGTTTGCCAGCAGTTGCACCGCGTCTGGCAGGCATCCATTAAGGAGGTCTCTATGAGCATCCCGCCATCTCCCATTGTTTCAGAGTTTGAAACTGAAGAGCAGGCTGCCAGCTATGACCGTTGGTTCCGCTCCACTCGACCTTGCGCCAATAGATACATAGGCTTACACCTTTGCGATCTACCAAGGCGTTTTCATGACCCGCGATACCCTCGAACGCAACCAGGTCCCTTTGTACTTCGTAATCGTGCTGCTGGCTGCCGGTTTCGGTCTGCTCGCCCCCTCATTCGCCCACCACCTCGGCAGACTGATCACACCCGCCATCTCGGTACTGATGTACGCAATGTTCCTGCAAATCCCCTTTCTGGACCTACGTCAAAGCCTGACCAACAAGCGCTTCCTGTCAGCGTTACTGTTCGCCAACTTCATCCTCATTCCGTTACTGGTGTGGGCATTGACCCAAGGCCTCGCAGGACGCCCGGCACTGCTGGTAGGAGCGTTGCTGGTATTGCTGACCCCGTGCATCGACTACGTGGTGGTGTTTACTCATATCGGCAAGGGTGATTCGCGGTTGATGCTGGCGGCGACGCCGGTGCTGTTGTTGCTGCAGTTGGCGCTCTTGCCGATCTACCTGGGCGTGATGCTGGGGGCGCAGTCCGGAGTGGTTGTTGAGGCGCAGCCGTTTATCGAGGCATTCCTCTGGTTGATCGTGCTGCCCATGGTTCTGGCAGTTCTCACGGCTTCAGTGGCGCTGCGATCATCACTCGTCAGTGCTTGGAACGGCGGCTGGGCGTGGATACCGGTGCCGGCGATGGCATTGGTGCTGTTTGTGGTGATCGGTTCGCAGATCACGTCGGTGGTGCGGGATATCAACCTGTTGCTGCCGGTGATCCCGGTGTACGTCGGTTTCCTGTTGCTGGCGCCGTTGATGGGCGCGCTGGCATCGCGGCTATTTGCGCTGCCTGCGGTTACGGCCAGGGCGGTGACGTTCAGCGCATCGACGCGCAATTCGCTGGTGGTACTGCCCTTGGCGCTGGCGCTACCCGAAGATGTGCGTGGCTTGGCGGCGACTACGGTGATCCTGCAAACCCTGGTCGAGCTCGTTGGTGAGCTGATTTACGTTCGGTTGATCCCGAAATGGGTGTGGCCCGCAGGTCGGTAAACGCGGGAATGTTCAGGTCTGTTCAGGCGCTATTCAGCAGGGCATTCGGCACCATAAGTCGGCGCCCCTAACTGACAGGTCAACTGATGGATCACCGCAACCGTTTTCGCCTGGAATCCCTGGGCATTTTCCTGTTTGCCCTGCTGCTGTTCACCCTGGGGATCTGGGATCAGCAGCCCCAAGGATTTGACGGACGCTGGGCGCTGTTCCTGCAAGAAATGTTTCGCCATGGCGCGAGTCTTTTCCCGACCACCTATGGTCAGCCCTACGCGGATTACCCTGGAACCGCGACCTTTTTCAGCTTTGTGTTTGCCCGACTGTTTGGCGCGCCCAATCATCTGGCCAATGTGCTGCCCACCGCTCTGGCTTCGGCTGGCGTAGTTGCCTTGATCTACCGCTTGCTGGCCCCGTCGAATCGTCAGTGGGCGCTGCTCACTGTGCTGTTGACCTTGCTTACCACCCAGCTGCTCGAAAAATCCCGCTCTGTCTGCCTGGATCAGATGGTGGCGTTGTTGTGTGTAGGAAGTTTTTACCTGTTGCACAGTGGCGGGCGCTGGAGGCGGCTTGCGGTGTTTGCGTTGTTCATCCTGGGCTTTGCGATACGCGGGCCGCTGGGGTTGATCGAAGTCTGTGGTGTGGTCTGTGTGTACTGGGCGTTGAGCAGTCCAGGGGAGCGAGTGAAGCAGGTGCTGATTCACGGCACTGTTGGCCTGGTGCTGCTGGCAATCTGTTGGTGGTTGCTGATGAAGTTGGCGCGCATCAGTGGGGGCGGCGCCTTTGCAGACGAGGTGTTCAGGATGCAGGTGGGCGGTCGTCTCGATGAAACTGGAGAACCGTTTTATTTCTACTTCCAGTTGAGCCTCTACCGCTACTTCCCGGTGGTGCCGTTGGCGCTGGCCACCCTGATTGCGCTGCGTCATCGCTGGTCCGAGCGGTTCGAAGGCGACATGCAACTGGTGGTGCGACTCGGCGCCTGCGGCTTGATGATCTTGCTCGGGCTGTCGGTGCCGCACTTCAAGCGCGCCTATTACATCCTGCCGATGGTACCGATGTTTGCGGCTGTCGCAGCCTATGGGCTGCTCCAGGCGCCGAGTTGGCTCTCGGGCGTGCGCCGATGCTACGAAGGGCTGGTCGTGGCACTACCGGCGTTGTGCGTGGTTGTAGTCTTCGTCTGTCGACATGCGTGGCAAAAGCATGGTTACTGGCCTGACGTTTCGCTGCCGTTGCTGATTGGCGTGTTAGGGGTGTTGCAAGTGGCGGCGCTGATCGCCTGGCGGCGAGCGGGGCGGTTGGTGTGGCTCAGCCTGATCGCATTGCTGGCGCAATGGTTGTTGTTGGTGACGGTGGTGGAGCCGTCCAAGGATATGCAGTTCGATACCCGCAAGTTTGTCGGTCAGGTAGAAGCACTGCGTGCAGAGACGCCTGGACCGCTGGTGTTTATCAATCTGGGGCGAGACACCTGGGCGGTGCGCTACATGATGAACCTGGACCATGATGAGCAACCGCTGTTTGTCGGCGGTCAACAGCTCGAGGGGTTGGAGGGCTTGCCTCGGCCCGCCTGGGTAATTGTGTCGCGCAAGGAGACCGCATTGCTGCAAGGGACGCCGCTTGAGCGTCAGGCGCCGACCTTTGAGGGGCGGCTGAACGACAATCCACTGATGGTGTTTTTGCTGAAATGACTCAGCAAGTTGCTGTATGTTCGCCAGCTGGGTGACCGATCAGTCATTCAATTGAGCTGTTTTTTGGAATTGCCGTACTGGAAGCCTCATGGATATGACGAAAAAGGACTTTAAGCGGCCTGACTGTGGCCACGTGATCGGCCGTTCGCGAATTGGCTGGTTGAGCATCTGCTTCGACGGCGGCTGCAGCTACCCTGCGATGATCAATGTGCTGAGAGCTGTCTTCAAGCGCTATGGGCGCCTGGTGCGGTTTGGCGAGAAGCTGTCGGCGCAGGGTTGGATTGATCGAGTCGAGGAGCGGGGCTTTCAGATCTCCGATCAGGAGCGGGTGGCGGTGTTTACGTTGATGTGGGATGGAAAGTGAAAGATCTACTGGGGTGATGCTGAATCGCCTCAGGCTAGGCCGATAAATTCCAGGCAACAAAAAACCCGCACTAGGCGGGTTTCTTGTGTGTTTCAGATGACGTTTGCACCACCTGAAACTGAATAGTGGTGCCCAGAGACGGAATCGAACCGCCGACACGGGGATTTTCAATCCCCTGCTCTACCGACTGAGCTATCTGGGCAACGGGGCGCATTAAACGGGTTTTTCAGGGGGTCGTCAAGCAAGTTTTCAAAAAATATTTAATTATTACCGTCGCTTACGTGCAGACCCCGGTTTTTGATCAATTATTGAGCAGGCGGCACGTAGCCGTCAGCCTTGGCGTATTCCTCGCCGGAAAAGAACTTGTCCATCTCGCCTGCCAGGTATTTACGGTCTTCGGCGTTCATCATGTTCAGGCGTTTTTCGTTGATCAGCAGGGTCTGGTGTTTCAGCCAGTCGCCCCAGGCTTTGGCGGAGACGTGCTCGAAAATGTCCTGGCCCTTGGCGCCTGGGTACGGAGGGCGCTCGAGGCCTGGCAATTCTTCTTTGTACTTGCGGCACATGATGGTGCGGGTCATGACGGAACTCCTGCATTCAATACGTCGGCCGCGCGCTTCAGCAGTTTTTTTACCGGGGCGGCAAGGCCCAGGCGCGGCGGGGTGGCGAGGTTATACCAGAGCCAGTCTGCCTCGGCCACGTGATGGGCGGATTCCTCGACCTGGACCAGCCAGGGTTCGATGGCGAGTTGGAAGTGGCTGAAGGTGTGGATCAGCCCTGGCAGCGCCTGTTGCTTGCCCAGCTCCAGCGCGTGCTGGTGGGCCAGGTGTTCCAGGTCTTGCAGGTCGTCCAGCTCCGGCAAACTCCACAGGCCGCCCCACAGGCCTGTAGAGGGGCGGCGATAAAGCAGGATCGCGCCCTCTGCATTGGCCAGCAACGGCATCAGCGTGCGCTTCTGCGGGATAGTCTTGCGCGGCTTGGGGATTGGGTAGCGCGTCTCCAGGCCGAGCATGTGGGCTTCACAGCCTTTTTCCAGTGGGCACAGCAGGCAGCTGGGTTTGCTGCGGGTGCAGAGCGTGGCGCCCATGTCCATCATCGCCTGGGTGTAGGCGTCGACCCGATCATGAGGCGTGAAGCGTTCTGCGGTGGCCCATAGCTGCTTGGCCACCTTGGGCTCGCCTGGATAGCCCTCTTGCGCGGTAAAGCGTGCCAGCACGCGTTTGACGTTGCCGTCGAGGATCGGTGCACGCAGGCCCATGCTCAGGCTGGCGATCGCACCAGCCGTGGACAAACCGATGCCGGGCAGCTCGGTGAGCTTCTCGACATCCTTGGGAAACTCGCCGCCGTACTCGGCCACGACAATCTTCGCGGTCTTTTGCAGATTGCGCGCCCGGGTGTAGTAACCCAGGCCGGTCCACAAGTGCAGCACTTCATCTTCCGGCGCGGCCGCCAAGGCCTCGACCGTTGGCAGCGAAGCCATGAAACGATCGAAATAGTTGAGCACGGTGCTCACCTGGGTCTGCTGCAGCATGATCTCCGAGACCCACACCCGATAAGGCGTGATGCCCTGTTGCCAGGGCAGGTCGTGGCGACCGTGGCGGTCGTACCAGTCCAGCACCGCCGTTGAAAACTGCTCGTTTCTCATCGTTTGAACAGGCCTTTCAAAGCGTCTTTGAGCTGTGGATTAACCTTGTCGAGCTTCTCTTCCAGCTTTTCGTTCAGGCGGTTGCCGGCCGCCTTGATGGCGACCTGGCCCAGGCCGTCCTTGTCCAGGCGGCAGGCCTTGGCGCCCAGCTCCAGTGGGCCACGGCAGCGCAGCGGTACTTCGATACCCTGGAAGTTCGAGCCCACCTGACAGGCCGGGTCCGGCGTTGCACGCTGGTCGCCTTCGACAATGATGCCTACGCGGTAATCCATGCCCAGCACACGCAGGTCGATGTCGCCGTTGCCATTGACGGTCAGGCCGGGGATGCGCACTTTCAGGTCAGGGTTGCTGGCTACGCCGTTACGGAAGGTCAGGTTGCCCTTCAACTCCTGGAACGGCGTGTCCTTGCCTTGCGGTGTGCTGCTCAACGTCTTGCGGTTGAGCAGAGCAATACCGGTGCACAGTTGCTGTTCGAGGTTGGCGTTGAGCAACACACCGTTGTTGATCACAAAGCTGGCGGTGCCGTTGAGGCTGTCGATCAGGGCTTTCTGGCTATTGCCACGGCCCGTGAGGTTGCTGTCGAGGGTGATCTGGCCCTTCACCGGTGGGTTTTGCCCTTGGGCTTGCAGGATGCGTTCGACCGGCACTTGCTTGATATGGCTTTGCAGCGCCAGCACCGGAATATCCTGGCGCACATCGAGGCTGCCGTTGGCCTGGAAAGTACCGTTGTAGAGGCCACCGCTCAGGGTATCGAGCTTGAGTTGACCATCGACGCCCGACGCCTTGAGCGCCGCATTCTGGATTGGCAGCTTGCTCAAGGTCAGTTGGCCGAAGGCCAGGTCGGCGTTCACATCCAGCGTGCGCAGACGCGCCAGCGGCAGCAGTTTGTCGGTACTCCAGGCACCTTTGGTCGGTGCGTCGGGCAGCGGTGTGGTGCCGCCGGCGGCCATGGCACCGGCTTCGCTGTTCTGTACTTCGGCCTGGCGGGCTGCGGCTGCACCCTTGGCGGATTCAGACTTGGCCGGCAGGTAGTTGTCGGCGTTGAAGGTATCGCCCTTGAGCTGGACGCGCAGGGATTGCTTGGCAAAATCCTCCACGGCGAGGCGGCCGGTGAAGGTGCTGCCGTCGAGTTTCAGGTTCAGGTCTTCCAGGGCCACGCTGCTCGGCGTGCCCTTGAGGCGGCTGACCAGTTCGACCTTGCTCAGGCTGCCCTCGGCCATGGGCGGCAGCGGGTGGCCAACACCGTCGAGAAACTTGGCCAGGTCAAACTGGGCTATGGACAGCGCGCCGCTGAGCTGCGGAGTCTTGTCCAGATCGTTGACCTTCAGCTCGCCCAGTGCGCGCAGTTGATTGGCCGACAACTTCATATTGGTCCATTCGGCGATATTGGCCGCCTGGTCCACCAGCAATTGGCCCTGGGTGGAGAACGTCACGGTCTTGCCTTGCAGCGGCTCGCCCGTGGCTTCACCGCTGATCTTCATGTCTTCAAGCTGATAGCGCTTGAGCGCACGCTGGATGCGCAGGTTGCCGTTGAGTTCGGTCTTGACGCGCATCACCGGCTGGTTGCTGCCGAAGAACGCAGTGAGCTTCACCGGAATGCTGGCGCCTTCGTGCACGGCACCGGCGCTCAGTTGGATGCTTTCAGCGCTGAACTGCTTGCCGGTCTGCTCGTCGTTGTATTCGACGCGAGCGTTGTTGACCGTCAGGCTGTCGATGTCCAGGCGAATGGGCTTCGAGGGTTTTTCCGGTTCGGGTTCGGAGGGTTTCTCGGTCGAGCCTGGGCTGCCGACGGTCGCCTCGGTCACGTTCTTGCCGATGTCTTCCCAGTTGCCGTGGCCTTGCTTGTCACGGTTGAGGCGCAGGTTGAGGCCTTCGACGCGCACATCGCTCATCTGTACTTCGCGGCGCAGCAGCGGCAGCACGCGGACAGAGAGACCGAGCATCTGCAGGTCGGCGAATGGCTGGGTCGGCGCGGTCAGGGTCGCCACGCTGGCTTCGTGCAGTTCCAGGCCTAGCCAGGGGAACAGGCTCCAGCCGATATCGCCATTGAGCGTCAGCTCGATGTGGGCCTTGTCGCGGGCAATCTGGCGAATCTCGTCTTTATAGTCGTTGGGATCGAAGAGATGGGTCAGGGCAAAGCCTAGAGCCACAATGATCAGCAACAGCCCGAGAAGTACCAGACCCAGGATTTTGCCGAACGCTTTCATGGGCGAGTCCTTGTATGTCGATTTCAAAATTTAGCCGCAGAGTATAACGCCCGACGGCCTGCGTCAGTGCCCCGATCGTTACATTGTATCCAGGGACGGGAAACGGGTTTTTGGCGTCAAACAAAACAGATTTCCTGAAAAAGGTGATATCAGTTTGGTTTTTCTGTCATCCACAGGTGCTAATCTGCGCAGGTTCGTCTGCCTTCTGCGACATAGCGTCGCGCTCAAATGGAGCTTTACTCAACAACAACGGCCAACGCTTTGCGTGCAAGGCCGAGGGAGAGAGCGCCTGACGGACACATACTAACAACTGGGGGAAACACCAATGAGCACTAGCACTGTGGCAGGTTCAACTGCCGCACAGCCTGCGTTCCTGTCCAAGGAACGTATCATCGCCAAGCCCGGCTTCAACCGCTGGCTGGTTCCACCGGCCGCCCTGGCCATCCACCTGTGCATCGGCATGGCCTACGGGTTCTCGGTGTTCTGGCTGCCATTGTCCAAGGCACTGGGCATCACCAAGCCGGTCGCCTGCGCGCCGGACATGAGCTTCATCACCCAAGTCTTCTCGTCCCAATGCGACTGGCCCATCTCCATGCTGGGCTGGATCTACACCCTGTTCTTCATCTTCCTGGGCTGCTCGGCAGCGATCTGGGGCGGCTGGCTGGAACACGCCGGGCCACGTAAGGCCGGTGTTGTATCGGCATTGTGCTGGTGCGGTGGTCTGCTGATCTCGGCGTTGGGTATCTATACGCACCAGATCTGGCTGATGTGGATCGGCTCCGGGGTCATTGGCGGTATCGGTCTGGGCCTGGGCTATATCTCGCCCGTGTCGACCCTGATCAAGTGGTTCCCGGACAAGCGCGGCATGGCGACCGGCATGGCGATCATGGGCTTCGGCGGCGGTGCGATGGTCGGCGCTCCGTTGGCAGCAGCCTTGATGGGCCACTTTGCCACGCCCGACAGCGTGGGCGTGTGGCAGAGCTTCCTGGTAATGGCTGCGATCTACTTCGTGTTCATGATCGGCGGCGCCTTGTCCTACCGCGTGCCGCCTACCGGCTGGAAGCCTGAGGGTTGGACCGCGCCGGCGAAAAAGGCCAGCAACGCGATGATCACTCACCGTCACGTGCACGTGAACGTGGCGTGGAAAACCCCGCAATTCCGATTGGTCTGGCTGGTGCTGTGCCTGAACGTATCCGCCGGTATCGGCATCCTCGGCATGGCTTCGCCACTGCTGCAGGAAGTGTTCGGCGGCAAGTTGCTGGGTGTGGATGTGCCGTTTGGCCAACTGGATGCGGGCCAATTGGCTTCCATCGCAGCCATCGCTGCGGGTTTCACCGGTCTGTTGAGCCTGTTCAACATCGGTGGCCGGTTCTTCTGGGCGTCGTTCTCCGACTACCTGGGCCGTAAAAACACCTACTTCGTGTTCTTCGCGTTGGGCTTTGCCCTGTACGCGCTGATCCCGAACCTGGGTCACCTGGGCAACGTGGCGCTGTTCGTGGCGGCGTTCTGCATCATCCTGTCGATGTACGGCGGTGGTTTTGCGACCGTTCCGGCCTACCTGGCCGACCTGTTCGGCACCCAGATGGTTGGCGCGATCCATGGTCGCCTGCTGACCGCCTGGGCTGCAGCTGGCGTGCTGGGCCCGGTACTGGTGAACTACCTTCGCGAATACCAGCTGAGCATCGGCGTTGAACGCGCCGCGGCCTACGACATCACGTTGTACATCCTCGCCGGCCTGCTGGTGTTGGGTTTCATCTGCAACCTGCTGGTTCGTCCGGTGGCCGACAAGTACTTCATGACCGACGCTGAACTGGCCGCCGAACAGGCGCTGGGCCACGACAAAGGCGCGGACGCGACTACTTCCCTGGAGTGGAAAGCTGCCCCTGGCACCGTGCCTTTGGCGATTGCCGCCTGGCTGGTGGTGGGTATTCCGTTGGCGTGGGGTGTGTGGGTGACCCTGCAGAAGACCGCAGTCCTGTTCCACTGATGCAAACCCTGTAGGGCCTGGCTTTGTGTGGTGAGCGGGCTTGCCCCGCGTTGGGTCGCGAAGCGACCCCAATGAGACCAGCGCGTTTTTTCAGTTAAAACGCGTAGGTAGGTTTTGGGGCTGCTTCGCAGCCCAACGCGGGGCAAGCCCGCTCGCCACATAAGCCGGTACCCACATGTATGCACATGTCTATCCCCGACATTCCTCGCTTCAACTCGTCAGTCTTATCCCCTTCGATGTTTCTGTTTAGCGCCCGCGCCCCTATAATGGCTGCCTTTTTCGCCCAATGATTTTGCGGAGCTGGTGATGGCCGAACGTAAGGCGTCCGTCGAGCGCGACACTCTGGAAACCCAGATCAAAGCCTCGATCAACCTGGATGGCACCGGAAAGGCCCGATTTGATATCGGTGTACCTTTTCTTGAGCACATGCTGGACCAGATCGCCCGTCACGGGCTGATCGACCTGGATATCGAAGGCAAGGGCGACCTGCACATCGACGACCACCACATGGTGGAAGACGTGGGCATCACCCTCGGCCAGGCATTTGCCAAGGCCATCGGCGACAAAAAAGGCATCCGTCGCTACGGCCACGCCTATGTCCCGCTGGACGAAGCGCTGTCGCGCGTGGTCATCGACTTCTCCGGCCGCCCAGGCTTGCAGATGCATGTGCCGTACACCCGTGCCAATGTGGGCCGCGGCTTTGACGTCGACCTGTTCCAGGAATTCTTCCAGGGTTTCGTCAACCACGCACTCGTCAGCCTGCACATCGACAACCTGCGCGGTACCAACACCCACCACCAGATCGAAACCGTGTTCAAGGCTTTTGGCCGCGCGCTGCGCATGGCCGTTGAGCTGGACGACCGCATGGCCGGGCAAATGCCCTCGACCAAGGGCGTCCTGTAATGCAGACGGTCGCGGTTATCGATTACGGCATGGGTAACCTGCACTCGGTGGCCAAGGCCCTCGAACACGTAGGGGCCGGCAAGGTGCTGATCACCAGCGATGCCAGCGTGATTCGCGAAGCTGACCGGGTGGTGTTTCCCGGTGTCGGTGCGATTCGCGATTGCATGGCCGAAATCCGCCGCCTGGGCTTTGACAGCCTGGTGCGCGAAGTCAGCCAGGATCGTCCGTTTCTCGGCATCTGCGTGGGCATGCAAGCCTTGCTCGACAGCAGTGAAGAGAACGACGGCGTCGACTGCATCGGCCTGTTCCCGGGCCAGGTGAAGTTCTTCGGCAAGGACCTGCATGAAGACGGCGAACACCTGAAAGTCCCGCACATGGGCTGGAACGAAGTCCGCCAGACCGTGGATCACCCGCTGTGGCACGAAGTGCCGGACATGGCGCGCTTCTACTTCGTGCACAGCTACTACATCGCTGCCGGTAAGCCGGGCCAGGTGGTGGGTGGCGGGCACTACGGCGTCGACTTCGCCGCCGCGCTGGCCGAAGGTTCGCGCTTTGCCGTGCAGTTCCACCCGGAGAAGAGCCATACCCATGGCCTGCAATTGCTGCAGAACTTCGCCGCCTGGGACGGGCGCTGGTAAATGGCCAGGAAGCCGAAGCCGCCGATCTTGAACCTCACGCCCGAGCAGGAGAGTGAGGCCACCCTCAAGATCAAGCGCTTCATGGAGGACCGCTTCGAGCTTAAATTGGGCTCGTTCGAGGTCGCCGAGATTCTTGAGCTGTTCACCACCGAAGTGGCTCCGCACTATTACAACAGGGCGATTTTCGATACGCAGACGCTCCTTAAAGAAAGGTTCGAAAGCATCGAAAGCGACCTGTGGTCGCTTGAGAAACCCTGATTTCCCAAGCATTGCTGAATTTCGAATAAGGTTTGCCAGATGCTGATTATCCCCGCTATCGATCTCAAGGACGGCGCCTGCGTCCGTCTGCGCCAAGGCCGCATGGAAGACTCCACCGTGTTCTCCGATGACCCGGTGAGCATGGCTGCCAAATGGGTAGAAGGGGGCTGCCGTCGTCTGCATCTGGTGGACTTGAATGGCGCCTTCGAAGGTCAGCCGGTCAATGGCGAAGTGGTCACGGCCATCGCCAAGCGCTACCCGAGCCTGCCGATCCAGATCGGCGGCGGTATCCGCTCCCTGGAAACCATCGAGCACTACGTCAAGGCCGGCGTGAGCTACGTGATCATCGGCACCAAGGCCGTGAAAGACCCGGCATTCGTCGCCGAAGCTTGCCGCGCGTTCCCTGGCAAAGTGATCGTGGGCCTGGACGCCAAGGATGGCTTCGTCGCCACCGACGGCTGGGCTGAGATCAGCACCGTGCAGGTCATCGACCTGGCCAAGCAGTTCGAAGCTGACGGTGTTTCTGCCATCGTTTATACCGACATCGCCAAAGACGGCATGATGCAGGGCTGCAACGTGCCGTTTACCGCCGCGCTGGCTGCTGCGACCAAGATCCCGGTGATCGCTTCCGGTGGTATCCACAACCTGGGCGACATCAAGTCGCTGCTGGACGCCAAGGCCCCAGGCATCATCGGTGCCATCACCGGCCGCGCGATCTACGAAGGGACCCTGGACGTCGCCGAAGCCCAGGCTTACTGCGATGCCTACAACGGCTGAGGACTGACCATGGCGCTGGCCAAACGCATCATCCCTTGCCTGGACGTCGACAACGGTCGCGTGGTCAAGGGCGTCAAGTTCGAGAACATCCGTGACGCCGGCGACCCGGTGGAAATCGCCCGTCGCTACGATGAGCAAGGTGCCGACGAGATTACCTTTCTCGACATCACCGCCAGCGTCGACGGCCGTGACACCACGCTGCATACCGTCGAGCGCATGGCCAGCCAGGTGTTCATCCCGCTGACCGTGGGCGGTGGCGTGCGTACCGTGCAAGACATCCGCAACCTGCTCAATGCCGGCGCGGACAAGGTCTCGATCAATACCGCCGCCGTGTTCAACCCGGAGTTCGTCGGCGAAGCCGCGCAACACTTCGGTTCGCAATGCATCGTGGTTGCCATCGACGCCAAGAAAGTCTCTGGCCCGGGCGAAACCCCGCGTTGGGAGATCTTCACCCACGGCGGGCGCAAGCCGACCGGCCTGGATGCGGTGGAGTGGGCGATGAAGATGGAAGGCCTGGGCGCGGGTGAAATCCTGCTGACCAGCATGGACCAGGACGGCATGAAAAACGGCTTCGACTTGGGCGTAACCCGCGCTATCAGCGACGCCTTGGGCATCCCAGTGATCGCCTCCGGTGGCGTCGGCAACCTGCAGCATTTGGCCGATGGCGTGATCGAAGGCCACGCCAGTGCGGTGCTGGCGGCGAGTATTTTCCACTTTGGCGAATACACCGTTCCCGAGGCAAAAGCCTACATGGCCGCGCGCGGTATCGTCGTTCGCTGAATGCTGCTGGACACCATGGCAAGTGCGCGGCACTCTTTGCGCTTGCCATGGATTCCGGTCGCCCTTCATGTTCAGACATCTTCTGCTTGCCCTCGCCAGTACGTCCATCCTTTTGGCGGGCCCAGCCCACGCCGAGGAGCTGTCTGACACTTCCCTGGTGTTGCTGACGGAAAACTTCCCGCCGTACAACATGGCGAAAAACGGCAAGAACTTCGCCAAGGAAGACAACATCGAAGGCATCGCCGTGGACATCGTGCGCGAAACCTTCAAGCGCGCCGGCATTTCCTACAACCTCACCCTGCGATTTCCTTGGGAGCGCATCTACAAGCTCGCCCTGGAAAAACCGGGTTATGGCGTGTTCGTGATGGCCCGCCTACCGGACCGCGAAGCCTTGTTCAAATGGGTCGGCCCCATCGGCCCGGACGATTGGGTGCTGCTGGCCAAGGCTGACAGCAAGATCCAGCTCGACGACCTCGAACAGGCGCGCCGCTACAAGATCGGCGCCTACAAAGGCGATGCCATTGCCGAGACCCTTGAAAAACAGGGTCTCAAGCCAATGGTGGTTCTGCGCGATCAAGACAACGCGCAAAAACTGCTGGATGGCCAAATCGACCTGTGGGCTACCGGAGATCCCGCGGGCCGCTACCTGGCGCGCCAGGTGGGCGTGACCGGGCTCAAGACCGTGCTGCGCTTCAACAGTGCCGAGCTGTACCTGGCACTGAACAAGAACGTGTCGGATGAACTGGTGGCCAAGCTACAGGCGGCCCTGGATCAGTTACGGGACGAGGGTGTTGTCGCTGACATCATGGGTCGCTACCTCTAAGGTGGTTTCAGCGGCAGGTGGCAAGGCCTCGGGTTCCACAGTCTGGGCGGGCACCTGTTCGGCAGGCTCGTGAAAGTGCAGCTTCACCTCGCTGAAGTAGCCCAGCTCGGGGCCTGACTGGCTACCGTCCTTTCGTAGCAACGTGTAGTTGCTCTTGGTGATGTAGGCATCGACATATTGGTTGGCGGGCACATAGACGATGACCTCTACGATCGTCATATTTCCCCAGCCGTGAGTCGATGAACCGTGGGTGAACTCGCTGTCGAGCCTGGCAGAGAAATTGAGTGCGGATGCTGGGGTATTCGCGGCCCATTCACCGGATATCTCGATACCGGTCAGGGTCTTGAGTTGCAATGAATAATTATAGCTTTCCCCCTTTGGACTCTGCCAATTGACGATTTTGCTGCTGTCTGTTTCGTTGCGCTCGCTGGCGAATAAGGCATGCCGGTCGGTCCTCTCCAGCCGGTAGATCGGGGAGCTTTGCAGTTGCTCCACGGGGCTCAGTTCAGCGTCCTTTACCGTAAACCATGGCAGTTCATAAGCGCTGGGTGCACTCTCCGGCCCTGGACGCCAGTGTGCCGGTTCCGGCGGTAAGGCGGGATAATGCAGTGTCAGCGCAATACGTAGGGCGTAAGCCGTTGGTTGTAAGCGCGGTTTTGTATAGGAACCTGCCCCGGCAAAGGTGCCGGGGGCAAGCACCGCCTCTCCGGGAGAGGCCAGCGGGGGAGCAACCGTCCAGGCGCTGAAGGATGTGAGAGCGCCACTGCCCTTGTCGTTCCAGATCAAGGCATCAGCCTGGGATTCGACCACGAGATCTGCGCGGATACAGCGCAGGGTACTGCGCGGCGGCTTGTCATTGCCAACACCGCACACCAGCCCCATCGCCACATACCCATTGGGTGCAATCGGCCGCCAGACCGAGCAGGCAGTCGTTACCCTTGGCCCCGAATGCTTCCAGACCAACTCGAAATCATCGGGCATGCGCAGTGCCGTGCCGTTGTCCTTGTCCACTTCGCTGACTACCGCGACGATTTTGTGCTGGTTGATATTTTGGTAGTCACCCACCGCCACGTCGCCCAGGGAATAAAACGGGGTCAGGTGGTCGGCGCTCGTGCTCGGTCGCCAAAAGGTCACGGCCTGCTTGGCGCGAGTGCCTTTGTCATTCCAAAGTTGGGTGAATTCCGTGGTGAAGCTGATCAGCAGGTCTTTGTACTTAAGCGGTTCCATAGGTTTTCCCGATGCCAAAAGTGCACTGTCGTGACGTGGCGTTCTTGCCACATGTACGCGCACTATTCGGGAACATGGAACTGCGTGAGTGGTAACTATCTAGCGATAGATGCCATCTTTGCCGTGACCGGCCATGGCGCGATTGCTGCGCACGCTGATCATCAACTTGATATCAATCCAGTCGACGCCCTGGGCCTTGAGCTTGGGCAGCTCGCGCTCCAGCACCGCCAGGGTTTGTGGATAAGGGTGGCCGATCATCACCGCTGAACCCTGCTTGTGCGCCAGTTTGATTGCGGTCTGCAATTGCGTAGTGATCGCTGCTTCGGTGCGCTCGTCATCCAGGAACACATCTCGCGAGACGTGGGCCAGGCCGATCTTCTGCGCTTCGGCCGCCGCGACGGTCTGTGCGCTGGTGCGGCTGTCGACAAAAAACTTGTTGCGCCGTTGCAGCTCGGCCATCAGCCAGGCCATGGCAGCCGGTTGTGCGGTCATGCGGCTGCCCATGTGGTTGTTGATGCCGGCGGTGTAGGGCACTGCCTTGAAAGCGCCGTCCAGGCGCTTGCCCAGTTCTTCGATGGTCAACTCGGGGTGCCATGCGAACGGACCGGTGGCTGGATCCATGGGCATGTGCAGGATCACGATCTTGCCGGCCTTGTGAGCTTCGCGGGCAAATTCGGCGGCGTGGGGCGTGTCGGGCATGATCGCCGTCGTGACAGGCCCAGGCAGGGCCAGCACGCGACGGTCCCGGGGCAGGTTTTGCCCGAGGTCGTCGATGATGAGCGTCAGGTAGGCTTTGTGAGGCTCGCCGGCTGAGGTCGCTTGGGCGACCCCGGCCAGGCTGCACAGCACAGCGATGATCAGGGCAAAACGCATATCAACGGCTGCGTGTGATGCTCAGGCCTTTGAGCAGGCTCAACGCCTGGGCCAACTGGTAATCGTCATCCTGCGGCATCGGCTTGGCTTTCTTGCTGCTACCGGTTGGCTGGTCGGCGCCACCGTTGCCATTGCCCAAGTGACCTTGCAGGTCTGCCTCTTTGTAGTACTCGCTGTCGATCTCGTTGGTGATCTTGGCCTTGCGCACCTCGATGTCCGGCACGATGCCCTGGGCCTGGATCGAGCGACCGTTCGGCGTGTAGTACAGCGCGGTGGTGATTTTCAGCGCGCGCTCGTTGTTCAGCGGCAGCACGGTTTGTACCGAGCCCTTGCCGAAGCTGGTGGTGCCCATCAATACACCGCGTTTCTGGTCTTGCAGGGCGCCGGCGACGATCTCCGAGGCCGAGGCGCTGCCGCCGTTGATCAGCACGGCCAATGGCACGTTTTCGCTGAGGTCGTTGCCGGTAGCCGAGAAGCGCAGTTCGGAGTTGGCGATACGGCCCTTGGTGTAGACGATCAGGCCCTTGGTGATGAAATGGTCGACCACTTCCACCGCCGACTGCAGCACGCCGCCTGGGTTGTTACGCAGGTCGAGCACGATGCCGTTGAGCTTCTTGCCGTTGTCCTTGCGCAGCTTGGCCAGGGCCTTGGCCACTTCGTCGCCGGTCTTGACCTGGAACTGGGTGATGCGGATGTAACCGTAGCCCGACTCCAGCAGCTGGCTCTTCACGCTCTTGACCACAATGGTCGCGCGGGTCAGCGTCACGTCGAACGGGTTGCCGCCGTCGCGTACCAGGGTCAGGGTGATTTTCTGGCCGATCTTGCCGCGCATCTTGTCGACGGCTTCGGTCATGGTCTGGCCACGGGTCGGCTGGCCGTTGATCTTCACGATGAAGTCGCCGGCCTGGATGCCGGCCTTGGACGCCGGCGTGTCATCAATCGGCGAGACCACCTTGACGTTGCCGTCTTCGGAACCGACTTCAATACCCAGCCCGCCGAACTCACCGCTGGTGCTTTCCTGCAGCTCGGCGAAATCCTCCGGGCCCAGGTAGGCGGAGTGCGGGTCGAGGTTGCTGAGCATGCCCTTGATGGCATTTTCCAGCAGGGTCTTGTCATCTACGGGTTCGACATAGGCGGCCTTGATCCGGTCCATGACCTCGGCAAAGGTGCGCAGCTCGTCCAGCGGCAACGGCGCCTTAGTGGTTGCGGCAGAGGTCGCGGCTGTGGCGGGTGCAGCCTGGTCGGCAAATGCCAGAGGCGCGCCGATCACCAGGGCGATCGTCAGGGCCAGCGAAGTGAGGCGGGACAAATGCAGCATGTCGAACGAACTCCTAATGTAGATGCAGCCCTATCCTTGGGAACGGCACCATTGTGCAGGATCGCTCGGGCGACCCTGCTGACGAATAGCGAAGTACAGCGCCGGCGTGTCCTGGCCACCACTGTTACCGACAGTGGAGATGGATTCACCGGCTTTTACAACGTCACCTGCCGACTTGAGTAAAGTCTGATTGTGGCCGTAAAGGCTCAAATAGCCATTACCGTGGTCAAGAATCACCAACAATCCGGCGCCGCGCAGCCAATCGGCAAACACCACGCGCCCACCGTGGACGGCGTGCACCTGGCTGCCGGCGGAGGCGCTGATCATCACGCCATCCCACTTCGCGCGGGTGTCGTCGCCGCGGGTTTCCCCAAAGCGTGCCAGTAATCGACCATCAACGGGCCATGGAAGTTTGCCGCGAGCTGAAGCAAAAGGGCCGCCGAAGTTCTCACCGGCGCTGGAAACCAGCGGGCCAGGGGCTGCATGTGCCGGTTTATGCGGGGCCGGAGCGTCCGAGCTGGCAGCCAGCTCAGCTTCACGCTGACGCTTTTTTTCGGCTTCCTGCTGGGCGATCAGCGCTTTCTGCCGTGCTTCTTCGGCCTCGCGTGCCTGGCGGGCCAGGGTTTCTTCGATGGTCTTGAGCACTTTGGCCAGGTCGGCCTGGTCCTGCTCGCGGGCCTGCAGCTTGGCGTCACGGGCCTTTACGTCGTCATTGAGTTTGGCCAAGGCCAGTTGGCGTTCCTTGCGGACCTTGTCCAATTCGTTGCGCTGGGTGTCGAGGGCGACTTTCTGGTCTTGCAGCTGGGATTGCTGGTTGCCGATTTCCTGTTCGACGTTGACCAACTGGCGCAGGGTCTCATTGAAGCTTTTCAGTTGCTCCAGGCGGGCCTTGCTCAGGTAGTCGTAGTAGGTCAGGGTGCGCGCGAATTTCTCAGGATTCTGCTGGTTGAGCAGCAGCTTGAGGTATTCCTGGCGGCCGTTCTGGTAGGCGGCACGGGCCTGGATCGCGATCAGGCGTTGCTGTTCAACGCGTGCGCTCTGGAGTTTTTTTTTCTCAGCGTCGAGTCGCTCCAGTTCCGACTCGCTCTTCTTTAATTCTTTTTGCAGCTCCTGGACCTGCTTTTCCAGCTTGCCCATCTCGGTTTCCGTGCCGCGCAGATCTTTCTGCACCCCGGATTTTTCTTCCTGGAGCTTGCCGAGCAGTTTTTTCAGCTCGGTAATGTCCTGACGCGTAGCGTCCAACTGTTGTTGGGTTTGTGCGCGCTCATCGGCAAACGCCGGTTGGAGCAGGCAGACAAGAGCAAGGGTAATCAAGGCGCGAAGCATAGAGGCGGGCGACACCAGGGAAATGGACGGCCTAGTATGCCCGCCAAGCGCAGCAAAAAAAACGCCTCAAAGCCAACTGCTTTGAGGCGTTCGTCATAAAAAGCCGTTTAGGGCGATTTAATCGGTTGGTTTAGAGGTTTAAACCAATATCGAAGTCCCCGTCATCTCCACCGGTTTCTCCAGCCCCATCAGTTTCAGCATGGTCGGCGCCACATCCGCCAGCACGCCGCCATCACGCACCTTGAAATCACGCTTGCCGACATAGATGAACGGTACCGGTTCGGTGGTGTGAGCGGTGTGAGCCTGGCCGGTGGATTCGTCGGACATCTGCTCGCAGTTGCCGTGGTCTGCAGTGATCAGTGCTTCGCCGCCGACCTTTTCCAGGGCATCGACGATGCGGCCGACGCACAGGTCCAGGCATTCCACGGCCTTGGTTGCGGCTTCCAGGTTGCCGCTGTGGCCGACCATGTCGCCGTTGGCGTAGTTGACCACGATCACGTCGTAACGCTGGTGTTCGATGGCGTCGACGATCTTGTCGGTGACTTCCGGCGCGCTCATTTCCGGCTGCAGGTCGTAGGTGGCGACCTTTGGCGATGGGATCAGGATGCGTTCTTCGCCCGGGAATGGCTCTTCGCGGCCGCCGGAGAAGAAGAAGGTCACGTGGGCATATTTTTCGGTTTCGGCAATGCGCAGCTGGGTCTTGCCGTTTTTTGCCAGGTAGTCGCCCAGCACGTTATCCAAGGTGCCTGCTGCAAAGGCGGCGGGGGCCGGGATGCTGGCGGCGTACTGGGTGAGACCCACGTATTGCACTTTCGGCTGGCGGGCGCGTTCGAACTCCTTGAAACCGTCTTCGACAAACACGCGGCTCAGCTCGCGGGCGCGGTCGGCGCGGAAGTTCATGAACACTACGGCGTCGCCGTCTTCTACCTTCACGGGCTCACCAATGGCGGTGGCTTTGACGAATTCATCGCTTTCGCCACGGGCGTAGGCGGCTTCCAGGCCTTCCTGGGCGGTGGCGGCGTGGAATTCGGCCTGGCCGTCGACGATCAGGTTGTAGGCCTGGGCGACGCGGTCCCAGCGGTTGTCGCGGTCCATGGCGAAGTAACGACCCACCAGGCTGGCGATGCGGCCTTTGCCGAGGGCGGCGAAAGTGGCGTCGAGCAGTTCGATGGACGACTGCGCGCTTTTTGGCGGGGTGTCACGGCCGTCAAGGAAGGCGTGCAGGTAGATCTTGTCGGCGCCGCGCTTGAAGGCCAGTTCGGCCATGGCGACCAAGTGATCCTGGTGGCTATGGACGCCGCCATCGGACAGCAAGCCCATGAAGTGCACGGCCTTGCCAGCGGCTACTGCTTTGTCTACCGCGGCGCAGATGGTCGGGTTCTCGAAGAACTCGCCATCGCGGATCGCTTTGGTCACACGGGTGAAGTCTTGATATACCACTCGTCCGGCGCCGAGGTTCATGTGGCCGACTTCCGAGTTGCCCATCTGGCCGTCCGGCAGGCCTACGTCCATGCCCGAGCCGGAGATCAGGCCGTTGGGTACGGTGGCGGTCAGGCGGTCGAGTATCGGCTTCTTGGCCGCGTATACCGCGTTGTCGTGGTGGCTTTCACTGTGTCCGAAGCCATCGAGAATTATCAGGACCAAAGGTTTAGGCGTAGTAGTCATAGATCCTCTCGCGGCGGTAATAAAGGAAGACAATTGAAAAGGGAGTGGCAGTTTAAAGCGAAGTTCCGACCACGTCACCGCTTTACGGGGGTTGGCCCCCCCTGACGGCTGTGTATACTTACCGCCATTTTAACGCCCTGGAACCTCCTTGATGGTTGATCACCTGATTGCATTTGCCACTGCCCACTATCTGCTTGTGGGTGCCTTCGTCATCCTGCTGGCGCTGCTGATCGCTCACGAATTGAGCCGCGGTGGCCGCAGCCTGAGCACGGCGGAGCTGACCGCGCTGGTCAACAAGGACGAGGCCGTTGTCGTGGACATCCGCCCAGCCAAGGATTTCGCCACCGGCCACATCGTCGGTGCCCTGAACATTCCGCAGGACAAGCTGATCGCGCGCCTGGCCGAGCTGGAAAAGCACAAGGCCAAGACCATCATCCTGGTCGATGCCCAAGGCCAGCACGCCGGCACCCACGCCCGCGAAATGCTCAAGACCGGTTTCACCGCTGCCAAGCTGTCCGGTGGCATCAGCAGCTGGCGCGCCGATAACCTGCCGCTGGTGAAGTGATATGACTCAGGTTGTCGTGTATTCCAGCGATTGGTGCCCTTACTGCATGCGGGCCAAGGCCCTGCTGGAGAAAAAGGGCGTTGCCTTCGAAGAAATCAAGGTCGACGGCAAACCCCAGGTGCGCGCCGAAATGGCCCAGAAGGCGGGGCGTACGTCCGTGCCGCAGATCTGGATCGGCGCCAAGCACATCGGTGGTTGCGACGACCTGTTCGCCCTTGAGCGCGCCGGTAAACTCGATGCGCTGCTGCTCGTCTGACTCCTAAACCCTAAAAGACCCCAAGATCACAAGGATCTGCGATGACTGACCAACAGAACACCGAAGCTGCAGAAGCCCAAGCGCCACAGTTCTCGCTGCAGCGCATCTACGTGCGTGACCTGTCGTTCGAAGCGCCGAAAAGCCCGGCCATCTTCCGCCAGGAATGGACCCCAAGCGTTGCGTTGGACCTGAACACCCGCCAAAAAGCCCTGGAAGGCGACTTCCACGAAGTGGTGCTGACCCTGTCTGTGACGGTCAAGAACGGCGAAGAAGTGGCCTTCATCGCTGAAGTGCAACAGGCCGGTATCTTCCTGATCCAGGGCCTTGACGAAGCGTCCATGAGCCACACCCTGGGCGCGTTCTGCCCGAACATCCTGTTCCCCTATGCCCGTGAGACCCTGGACAGCCTGGTCACCCGTGGCTCGTTCCCTGCGCTGATGCTGGCTCCGGTGAACTTCGATGCCCTGTACGCTCAAGAGCTGCAGCGCATGCAAAGTGAAGGTTCGTCGACCGTTCAATAAGTCGACGCGGTAAAAAATGTGGGAGCGGGCTTGCTCGCGAATGCGGTACTTCAGTCGATATCTTCAGTGACTGACACACTGCTTTCGCGAGCAAGCCCGCTCCCACATTTGTTTTGCGGTGTTATTTGAAGCCGAGTTGGCGCCAGCCTTCGTAAACGGCGACGGCAACGGTGTTCGACAGGTTCAAGCTGCGGCAGCCCTCGCGCATCGGCAAACGCAGACGATGGCCGTCCGGCAGTGCGTCAAGCACCTCGGCCGGCAGGCCCCGGCTTTCCGGGCCGAACAGGAAGGCGTCGCCTTCGGCAAAGCTGACATCATGGAACGGCTGCGAGCCCTTGGTGGTGAACGCGAACAGCCGCGGGTGCCCCAGGCTTTCCAGGCAGCTGGCCAGGTCGGCGTGGCGCTTGAGCGTGGCGTACTCGTGGTAGTCCAAACCGGCACGGCGCAGGCGCTTGTCGTCCATGTCGAAGCCCAAAGGCTCGATCAAATGCAGGTGGCAGCCACTGTTGGCGCACAGCCTGATAACGTTGCCGGTATTCGGCGGAATTTCTGGTTGAAAAAGGATGACGTGAAACATGCACGGCTCCGAAGGCAAAGATGCGCTGCATTCTACCTCCGAAGAGGACCCAAGGCCGAAGCTTATGCCGCGGGTCATGGGCTCTTTGGCAATTGTTGGCTTGATGGTGGGCCTGATGATCGGCCGACTGACCACCCCGGACCCGGTCGAATTGCAACAGGTCGAGACTGCGGCGGACGGCGTGGTGGTGTGGTTCAACAGCGAGCCCAAGCTGCACGGCGAGCATATCGACGGCACCGTGGCGCTGCTGTTCGACGCGCAAGGCACGGCAGCCAGTGGGCAACTCAAGGTCAATGAAAAGGATGTGAACTGGCGTGTGCGCAAGACCGACGGCGGCCTGTTGTTAAACCTGGTCGCGGCTCGGCCGTTGCGCGGGGAATGGAAAGGAGAGGAGGCTGACGGCCGCTGGCGGCTGGAGATCCATCTCCAAGAGCAATAAAAGAGGGAATCCCCGGCCTGCCTGTACCAAGGTCCCCAAAACGGGTTGGAGCTATGGGCGCTGTGCCACATAAGCCCCGGGTGTAAAGAAGGGAGTTCCCGGCCTGCCTGTACCAGGGCTCCCAAAACGGGGTGAAGCCTTAAGGGCTTCGGTGTTAAAGAGGGGATTCTCGGCCTGCCTGTACCAAGGTCCCCGAAACTGGGTTGTACAAGGGTTATTGCAGGGCGCGTGCCAGACTCGTCGAGTTGTGCCAAAAAAATTCTTCAAATAGCGCAAAGCCCCGGATTACGGGGCTTTGGTGTTTTTGGCTTTTAGGTTCTTTTCTACGAGGCTGTAGTTTCGGGCTTTGGATTCGTGCCCGATGCCGGTTCATGGTGCATTGAAGCGGTGCACAGTCTTGGGTCCAACACAAAACAACTGTGGGAGCTGGCTTGCCTGCGATGGCGGTGTGTCAGCCATACATCGGGTGACTGACACGGTGCTATCGCGAGCAAGCCCGCTCCCACAGGGGATGTTCAGTGGATCAAGGATGGGTGATCAACCCTCATCACCCTCATCATCATCCCCACCGTCCACCTTCATCCCCAGCTCCTTGATCTTGCGCGTCAAGGTATTACGGCCCCACCCCAGCAACACTGCAGCATCACGCCGGCGGCCGGCAGTGTGCTTGAGTGCCGTCTCGATCATGATCCGCTCGAACGCCGGCACGGCGCTGTCCAGCAGGTTCGACTGACCGCGTGCCAGTGCCTGGTCGGCCCATTGGCGCAAAGCCTGCTCCCAGTTGGTCACAGGGGCGGAGTCCTGCGGCAGGCTCAACAGCTCCGGCGGCAGGTCGCTGATGTGCACTTCGCGCCCGGACGCCATCACCGTGATCCAGCGGCAGGTGTTCTCCAGTTGGCGCACGTTGCCAGGCCACGGCAGGTTCTTCAGGTATTCCTCGGTCTCGCTTTTCAGCAGTTTCGGCTCGACCGCCAGCTCCTGGGCAGCGCGGCTGAGGAAATGGCGGGCCAGGGTCGGAATGTCTTCGCGACGGTCTGACATCCGTGGAATGTGAATGCGGATTACGTTGAGGCGATGGAACAAGTCCTCACGGAATTTACCCGCGTGGACCAAGGTTTCCAGATTCTGGTGGGTCGCCGCGATGATGCGCACATCCACCTTGACCGGCGTGTGCCCGCCCACGCGATAGAACTCACCGTCCGCCAGCACCCGCAGCAAGCGGGTTTGGGTGTCGGCCGGCATGTCGCCGATTTCATCGAGGAACAGCGTGCCGCCGTCCGCCTGTTCAAAGCGGCCGCGGCGCAGGTTGGCTGCGCCAGTGAACGCGCCTTTTTCATGGCCAAACAGCTCGGATTCCATCAGGTCCTTGGGAATCGCCGCCATGTTCAACGCAATGAACGGCGAGGCCGCCCGTGGGCTGTGGCGGTGCAGTGCATGGGCGACCAGTTCTTTACCGGTGCCCGATTCGCCGTTGATCAGCACGGTGATGTTGGAATGGCTCAAGCGCCCGATGGCGCGAAACACTTCCTGCATCGCCGGCGCTTCGCCGATGATTTCCGGGGTACGGGTCAGGGCCGGCGGGGCTTCCTGGTTCTGCTGTTCCTGGGCGTGCTGGTTGGCGCGCTTGACCAGCGCCACCGCCTCGTCCACGTCGAACGGCTTGGGCAGGTATTCAAAGGCTCCGCCCTGATAGGACGCGACAGCGCTGTCCAGGTCCGAGTGCGCGGTCATGATGATCACCGGCAGGCGCGGGTGCTGTTCGCGGATGCGCGCCAGCAGGTCCAGGCCACTGGCGCCGGGCATGCGGATGTCGGAGATGATCACGTCGGGCTGCTGGCGCGCCAGGCGGCTCATCACGCCGTCGGCGCTGTCGAAACTCTGGGTGGTCATGCCTTCCTGTTGCAAGGCTTTCTCGAGGACCCAGCGGATAGAACGGTCGTCATCGACGATCCAGACAGTTTCACTACGGCTCATGTCGATGGGGCTCCTTGTTCCAGTGGCAGAAAGATCGAGAAGGTGGTGTGGCCAGGATGGCTCTCACATTCGATCAGGCCCTGATGCTGGCTGATGATGTTCTGGGTAATGGCCAGGCCCAGCCCGGTACCGTCCGGGCGGCCACTGACCATGGGAAAGAAAATGGTTTCCTGGAGTTCCGCAGGAATGCCCGGACCGTTGTCGATGATCTCGACCTTGGTCACCAGGCGATGGCGCACGTGGCCGATGGTGAACTGGCGCAGGGCGCGGGTGCGCAGGCTGATGCGGCCCAGGCGCAGCTCGTTCTGGCTGCTGATGGCCTGCATGGCGTTGCGCACGATATTGAGTACCGCCTGGATCATCTGTTCGCGGTCGATCAATACGTCGGGAATGCTTGGGTCGTAGTCGCGCACCAAGGTGATGCAGCCTTGGCTTTCCGCCTCGACCAGTTGGCAGACGCGCTCCAGCACTTCGTGCACGTTGGTCATCGCCAGCGACGGCAGCTTGTTGGAGCCAAGCATGCGGTCCACCAGGTTACGCAGGCGGTCGGCCTCTTCGATGATGACGTTGGTGTAGTCCTTGAGATTCTCGTCCGGCAGCTCGCGGGCCAGCAATTGGGCCGCGCCACGGATGCCGCCGAGTGGGTTCTTGATCTCATGGGCCAGCCCGCGCACCAACATCTTGCTGGTCTCCTGCTTGGATAGCTGCGCTTCCTCCTTGGTGATGCGCAGCAGGCGGTCGCGGGGGTGCACTTCCAGCAACAGCAGGGTGGCGCCGTTGCTCAGGATCGGGGTCACGGCGTAATCAACGGTCAGCGTCTGGCCTGTAAGCGCCGTGAGCATCGCTTCGCGCTTGGTGAACGGGTGCGCCTGCTCCACCGCCTGGCGCAACGAACTCAAGGCTTCGGCCGACTCGGTGAACAATTCGCTGATGAACTGCCCATGGCTGCGCTGGCCGCTGATGGCCAGGAGCATCTCCGCCGCCGGGTTCATGTACTCAAGACGCAGGTCGTCATTGAGCAGGATGGTCGCGGTGGTCAGGTTGTCGAGTAGCAATCGGTGCAGTGCATCGCTGATGGTCATCAGGACCTCTTTTGGAGCAAGGCGCGGGCTTGAGGCACACGCTGATACAAGGAAAATGCAAAAACCAAACCAAGGCTCCGAAAAGAAGCGTCCAAGCCCTGAAATGGGGGTTTTAGGCGCGAAACTGTGGCGTTCTGCCAGCTCGCTCGGGAAGTTTCGAACCAAAATGGGCTGGACAGGTGGGTAGGGTGCAGCCTATCGCACCAATATAGTGCGGTTTTGTGAAGGTTGTTCAGGAAGTGGTAAGCGGACCGCTTTCAAGGCGGGTGAAAACGGTCCGTGAGGGTCAGTGTTGCTCTGACAGCGACATGCCCGGTGTGCCCGCATAAAACACCAGAAGCTCCACCGGGGTGTCTCCGGTGACGCCGCGATGCTCGGTGCCCACCATCTCGGCCAGGGTTTGGCCTTGCCTCAAGGTGCGCGTAGCCCCACTGCTGCGGGCCTCGACGGTCAACTCACCTGAAACGATGTAGGCGGCGTTGGGCATGGGGTGGGTGTGCCATGGCAGTTGCGTGCGCGCAGGGATCTTCAGGCGAATCAGCGTGAGCTGCGGCGGGCCGGAGGGGTAGGCTTTGTAGGGTGTGCCATCCCACGACTCGCTGCGTTCAAGCAAAACCTCTTTCTCGATCTGTGCCGCATCCTTTGCCTGCGTGCCGCAGCCCAGCAACGACAAACCTACCGCAGCAGCGATCAAGCACCTGAAGGTGTCCATGGTTCCATCCTGTTCATTGAGTGAACGCTCAGGCTATGGCTGTCGGCCCAGGTGATGATGCAGGACGGTTCCTCAAATCAGGTAGGTCGAACGCAGAGCTCGGCCGTGGCACGGATCATCGCCAGTTGACGCAGCGGATCGTTCAGCGGCTCATGCACGGCTTCGGCCAGCCATTGTGGGCACTGTGGATCGGTGCGCTGAGGGGTGAAGTCAGCCAATTGCTGCAGCAGGCGTTTTTGCAATTCGTCCAACTGCGGGCGGATCTGTTTCACCAGGTCCGGGCGCGGATCGTCAGGTGCCTTGCCCTGGAACTGCCAGTCTGACAGATGGGTGTACTGCACCAGTTTGTTCGCCTCGATCTGCGCCGAGAAAAACTGCTCGACGGCGGCAGACGCCAATTTGTAGCTCGGTGCCTGGGCGACGACGCTGGCGATCACTTCTTGTTCGCGCTTTTTGTCCTCTACCGGCTTGTGGCTGTCCCATTTGCTCAGGGCTACCTGGTCGGCGATCTCCAGGCGTTCGGCGATGCTGTTGAGCAGCGGGGCGAGCGTGGCGGGCGCCGCAGAGGCGTTGGTGCTGATCAATAGCAGGGCAAAGGCGATTCGGAGGTTCAAGGTCGGTTTCCTTGTCGGGCGGTTGGGCGAGGCCTCAATAGTGAAGGTGCCAGGCTTTTATGTCAGGCAAAAAAAAGACCTCCCGGGGGAGGTCTTTTTCGTCACGCCGCTCTCAAGGAAGCAGCGCTACCGGATCAGCAGCTGTAGTACAGCTCGTATTCCAGTGGGTGTACGAAGGTGCGAACCTTGATCTCTTCTTCGCTTTTCAGGCCGATGTAAGCGTCGATGAAGTCGTCGCTGAACACGCCGCCTTTGGTCAGGAACGCACGGCCCTTGTCCAGCTCTTCCAGGGCTTCTTTCAGGCTGCCACACACTTGTGGGATCTCTTTGGCCTCTTCAGGCGGCAGGTCGTACAAGTTTTTGTCGGCGGCGTCGCCTGGGTGGATCTTGTTCTGGATACCGTCCAGGCCGGCCATTACCAGGGCAGCGAAGGCCAGGTACGGGTTGGCTGCTGGATCCGGGAAGCGGGCTTCGATACGGCGAGCGCGAGGGCTGGACACGTAAGGAATACGGATCGAAGCGGAACGGTTGCGCGCCGAGTAGGCCAGCATTACCGGTGCTTCGAAACCTGGGACCAGACGCTTGTAGGAGTTGGTCGACGGGTTGGTGAAGCCGTTCAGGGCCTTACCGTGCTTGATGATACCGCCGATGAAGTACAGGGCAGTGTCGGACAGGCCGGCATAACCTTCGCCAGCGAAGGTGTTCTTGCCATCTTTGGCGATGGACAGGTGAACGTGCATACCCGAACCGTTATCGCCGTACAGTGGCTTAGGCATGAAGGTAGCGGTACGGCCGTAAGCGACTGCAGTGTTGTGTACGCAGTACTTCAGGGTCTGTACTTCGTCAGCCTTGGCAACCAGGGTGTTGAACTTCACACCGATTTCGTTCTGGCCGGCAGTGGCCACTTCGTGGTGGTGCACTTCGATGACCAGGCCCATGTCTTCCATGGCGTTGCACATGGAGGTACGGATTTCGTGGTCGTGGTCGAACGGCGGAACTGGGAAGTAGCCACCTTTGATACCTGGACGGTGGCCATGGTTGCCGCCTTCCACGTCTTGGTCGGACATCCAGGAGCCTTGTTCGGAGTAGATCTTGAACATGGAGCCGGAGATGTCGGACTTGAACTTCACTTGGTCGAAGATGAAGAATTCTGGCTCTGGGCCTACGAATACGGTGTCACCGATACCGGTGGACTTCAGGTATTCCTCGGCACGCTTGGCGATCGCACGTGGGTCGCGGTCGTAGCCTTGCATGGTCGAAGGCTCGATCACGTCGCAGACCAGGATCAGGGTCGGCTCTTCGGTGAACGGGTCGAGTACGGCAGTGCTGTCGTCCGGCATCAGGATCATGTCGGAGGCTTCGATGCCTTTCCAGCCAGCGATGGAGGAACCGTCGAACATTTTGCCTTCTTCGAAGAAAGCTTCATCCAGCGCGTCGCGAGCCGGCATGGTCACGTGGTGCTGAGTGCCTTTGGTGTCCGTGAAGCGCAGATCAATCCATTTAACGTCATGATCTTTGATGAGTTGAACCGACTTCGACATAGTGTCCTCCGGGTGGCTTCGGGCTGGGGTAGTGGAGTTAGCCCTTAGAATGTGGGTGATGCCGGCGCGGATAGTCCGCCATGGCAACCTGCCTCACAAGAGAGCAAATTGCATGCCAGTGCGCCAACATGGGTTTTCTACTCCAAAAACGCCCCTATAAAGGTGCATTGCGACAAAAGCCCAAAAATAGCGCACCGCAATGTAGCGCAAAGGCGCACAAATGCACCTCTTTAGTGCGTTGCGCTTGCGATGCATATTAACTGGTTAAACCTTGAGCGATTTCCGCTATAATCCGCGCCCCCCTTTTTCAGCAGGCCCGGCGCGCGCTGTTTCCATGAAATTAATCGTTAAAGTCTTCCCCGAGATCACCATCAAGAGCCGACCGGTACGGACGCGTTTCATCCGTCAGTTGGCCAAGAACATCCGTGCCGTGCTCCGCGATCTGGACCCGGCTGTGGTGGTGAACGGCGTGTGGGACAACCTCGAGCTGGAAACCCGTGTCACCGAGCCCAAAGCCTTGAAGGACATGACCGAGCGCCTGAGCTGCATGCCGGGCATCGCGCATTTCCTGCAGGTGGATGAGTACCCGCTGGGCGACTTCGACGACATCACCGAGAAGTGCAAACAGCACTACGGCAGTGAGCTTGAAGGCAAGATCTTTTCGGTGCGCTGCAAGCGTGCCGGCAAGCACACTTTCAGCTCGATGGATGTCGAGAAATACGTCGGCAGCAAGCTGCGTCGCGAGTGCGGCGCTGCCGGAATTTCCCTGAAAGCGCCGCAAATTGAAGTGCGCATGGAAATTCGCGACCAACGGTTGTTTGTGATCCACAGCCAGCACAACAGTATCGGCGGCTACCCGTTGGGCGCCCTGGAACAGACCTTGGTCTTGATGTCCGGCGGTTTCGATTCCACGGTTGCCGCTTACCAGATCATGCGCCGTGGCCTGATGAGCCACTTCTGCTTCTTTAACCTGGGCGGGCGTGCACATGAATTGGGCGTGATGGAAGTCGCGCACTTTATCTGGAAGAAGTACGGCAGCTCCCAACGCGTGCTATTTGTGAGCGTACCGTTCGAAGAAGTGCTGGGCGAAATTCTCGGCAAAGTCGATAACGGTCATATGGGCGTGGTATTGAAGCGTATGATGTTGCGCGCCGCGTCGCAGATTGCCGACCGCTTGCAGATCGACGCGCTGGTGACCGGCGAGGCGATCTCCCAGGTGTCCAGTCAGACGCTGCCGAACCTGTCGATCATCGACTGCGTCACCGAGAAGCTGGTGTTGCGCCCACTGATCGCCAGCCACAAGCAGGACATCATCGACCTGGCAGAAGAAATCGGCACCGCCGACTTCGCCAAGCACATGCCTGAGTACTGCGGGGTCATCTCGGTGAACCCCAAGACCCACGCCAAGCGTCATCGCGTGGAGCATGAAGAGAAAGAATTCGACATGGCGATTCTGGAGCGTGCGCTCGAGAACGCCAAGCTGGTCCCGATCGATCGTGTTATCGACGAACTGGGCCAGGACATCAAGATCGAAGAAGTCAGCGAAGCCCTGGCCGGCCAGATCGTCATCGACATCCGTCACCCGGATGCCGCTGAGGATGAGCCGCTGGACATCGCCGGCATCGACGTACAAACGCTGCCGTTCTATGCACTGAACGCGCGTTTCAAGGAACTGGATAACAGCCGTCAGTACCTGCTGTATTGCGACAAAGGCGTGATGAGTCGCCTGCATGCCCACCATTTGCTCAGTGAGGGGCATGCCAATGTGCGCGTTTATCGACCGAGCTAAGAGCCCGGGGCTGTTTGCCTGTGGCCTGCGTCACCGGCCCCCCGACTCTGCCGTCAAGCTGTAACGGCAAGGCCTGACTCTACTGTTAATCGCTGCCACGACCTGTCAGCACACCGAATCCTCTGATCGAGATACACAAGTGATCGAAAATCTACGTAACATCGCCATCATTGCTCACGTTGACCATGGTAAAACCACCCTGGTAGACAAACTCCTGCGTCAATCCGGCACCCTGGAGCGCAACGAGCTCAACGACGAGCGCGTGATGGACTCCAACGACCAGGAAAAAGAGCGCGGTATTACCATCCTGGCTAAAAACACCGCTATCAACTGGAACGGCTACCACATCAACATCGTGGATACCCCGGGCCACGCCGACTTCGGCGGCGAAGTAGAACGCGTAATGTCGATGGTTGACTCCGTTCTGCTGCTGGTTGACGCTCAAGACGGCCCTATGCCGCAAACCCGTTTCGTGACCAAGAAGGCTTTCGAAGCCGGCCTGCGTCCGATCGTGTGCATCAACAAGGTTGACCGTCCAGGCGCGCGTCCGGACTGGGTTCTGGACCAGATCTTCGACCTGTTCGACAACCTGGGTGCCACCGAAGAACAGCTGGACTTCAAAGTCGTCTACGCCTCGGCCCTGAACGGCATTGCCGGTCTGGACCACACCGACATGGCTGAAGACATGACCCCGCTGTACCAGTCGATCGTCGACAACGTACCTGCGCCGGCTGTTGACCGTGAAGGTCCGTTCCAGATGCAGATCTCGGCACTGGACTACAACAGCTTCCTGGGTGTTATCGGCGTTGGCCGTATCGCTCGTGGTCGCGTCAAGCCGAACACCCCGGTTGTCGCTATCGGCGCCGACGGCAAGAAGCGCAACGGTCGTATCCTGAAGCTGATGGGTCACCACGGTCTGCACCGTATCGACGTTGAAGAAGCTGCAGCTGGCGACATCGTGTGCATCAGCGGTATGGACTCGCTGTTCATCTCCGACACCCTGTGCCACCCGGACGCGGTAGAAGCGATGAAGCCTCTGACCGTTGACGAGCCAACCGTTTCCATGACCTTCCAGGTAAACGACTCGCCTTTCTGCGGTAAAGAAGGCAAGTTCGTGACTTCCCGTAACATCAAGGAGCGTCTGGACAAAGAGCTGCTGTACAACGTTGCTCTGCGCGTTGAAGAAGGCGACTCGGCTGACAAGTTCAAGGTTTCCGGCCGTGGTGAGCTGCACCTCTCGGTACTGATCGAAACCATGCGTCGCGAAGGCTTCGAAATGGGCGTTGGTCGTCCAGAAGTGATCATCCGTCAGGTTGACGGCGTGAAGCAGGAACCGTTCGAAAACGTCACCATCGACACCCCGGAAGAATCCCAGGGCAAGGTGATGGAAGAGATGGGCCTGCGTAAAGGCGACCTGACCAACATGGTGCCGGATGGCAAAGGCCGTGTGCGTCTGGAATACAACATCCCTGCGCGTGGTCTGATCGGTTTCCGTAACCAGTTCCTGACGCTGACCAACGGTGCTGGCATCCTGACCTCGATCTTCGATCGCTACGACACCATGAAGTCCGGCGACATGTCCGGCCGTCAGAACGGTGTTCTGGTATCGGTAGAAACCGGCAAGGCGCTGACCTACTCCCTGGAAACCCTCCAGGCACGTGGCAAGCTGTTCGTTGAACACGGTCAAGAGATCTACAACGGTCAGATCGTTGGTCTGAACAGCCGTGACAACGACATGGGCGTCAACCCAACCAAAGGCAAGAAGCTCGACAACATGCGTGCTTCGGGCAAAGACGAAACCATCGCTCTGGTTCCACCTGTTCGCTTCACCCTGGAACAGGCCCTGGAATTCATCCAGGACGACGAGCTGTGCGAAGTCACGCCTAAGTCGATCCGCCTGCGTAAGAAGATCCTGGACGAAGGCGAGCGTACCCGCGCTGCCAAGAAAGCCAAGAACTGAGTTAACTCAGGCTGAATGAAAAACGCCCCCGGTCGAAAGGCCGGGGGCGTTTTTTTGTGCCTGGATTTTTCTGGTGAGCCCGCTTGTTGTGGTGAGCGGGCTTGCCCCGCGCTGGGTGGCGAAGCCGCCCCAAAACCAGGCACCTGAGTTTTATCTGGAGAAATGCAGTGGCCGGGTTAGGGCCGCTTCGCAGCCCAGCGCGGTGCAAGCCCGCTTACCACAGGGGTTCGGCTGTCGATTAGAACTTATCGAGGGTCTTGAACTTGGTCTCGCGCACCACTTCCTTCGGCTTGTACGCGCAATACCCCGGGCGCGGCCCGATCTTGGGGTGATTGCGGCAAGTATCCGGGCGCTTGTCATAAATAGTGCAGAAGCGCGTCTTACGATCCAGGTACAGGCAATCGTTGTTGCTCATGCGCTGCAGGGTAAAAATCTCGGATTTGGAATTGAAGCGCTCGACGATGCCTTCTTTCTGCAGCCGCTTGGCGATGTTCTTCGGCGGGTCGCCACGCTCGAACTCATCGACGATACCGATGCGGATCAGGTCCTTGATCTTCACTTCGACCGGCAGCGTGCAGCAGCTGGACACGCAACCACCGCACATGTGCGCGGAATATTTCTGCCACGTTTCGAGACGGTCGAGTTCCGCGGCGGCGATCAATTGAGGCTTCATCAGGGTTCCAAAAGGTGGGGCTTGTATCCGGGCGCGCGATCATACCGAGATTGGTGATTTTTTGAACAATATTTTGTGGGTTTCGGCCAGAAGGTGCGCGTTTGCCAAAAGCAGGCACGGCCAATGCATCAAAACCCTGCAAAGGTAAATGCGTTAAAAAACTGCCGAACCAGAGCGTCTACCGTCTGTCAGACCGTCTAGGCTCTAGCAACTCCTTCTATCTCGCCCGAGGTCGCAATTGATGTCTCAGGAACCACTTGCACGAGAAGCAGAGGTAGCCGCATTTCGCGATGCCGTCTTGACCAAACTCACCTACGCGGTGGGCAAGGACCCGGATCACGCCTTCGACCACGACTGGTTCGAAGCCATTGCCCTGGCCGCACGCGACCAGATGGTCGATCACTGGATGGACCACACGCGGCGCATCTACCGCAAAGGCCAGAAGCGGGTCTATTACCTTTCCCTGGAGTTCCTCATCGGCCGCTTGCTCTATGACAGCCTGAGCAACCTGGGCGTGCTGGAGATTGCGCGCGAAGCGCTGTCGGAGCTGGGCGTCGACCTGGAGCGCATCCGCCTCCTGGAGCCCGATGCGGCGCTGGGCAACGGTGGTCTGGGCCGCCTGGCGGCGTGCTTTATGGAGAGTATGTCGACGTTGGGCATTGCCGGCCATGGGTATGGCATTCGCTATGAACACGGCCTGTTCCGCCAGGCGATTGTCGATGGTTGGCAGCAGGAGCAGACCGAACACTGGCTGGATTTCGGCAACCCCTGGGAATTCGAACGCCCTGAAGTGGTGTACCCGATCGGCTTTGGTGGCAGTGTTGAAACCCTGGATGACGGCACCGGCAAGATGATTCAGCGGTGGACGCCGAACGAAACTGTGCGCGCCATTGCCTATGACACTCCGGTCGTCGGCTGGCGCGGCGCCAGCGTCAACACCTTGCGCCTGTGGCGTGCTCGCGCAGTCGAAGACTTGCACCTGGAACGTTTCAACGCCGGCGATCACTTGGGCGCCGTCGCCGAAGTAGCACGTGCCGAAAGCATCTCCCGAGTGCTTTACCCGGCCGACAGCACCGAAGCGGGGCAGGAATTGCGCCTGCGCCAGGAATACTTCTTCGTCGCCGCCTCCCTGCAAGACCTGCTGCGTCGCCACAAGAACATGCATGGCTCGGTACTCAGCCTGGGCGAACACGCGGCGATCCAACTCAACGATACCCACCCGTCCATCGCCGTGGCCGAGTTGATGCGCCAATTGGTCGACCTGCACGACATTCCGTGGGAAGCCGCGTGGGATGTGACGGTCGAAACCCTGTCGTACACCAACCACACGCTGCTGCCTGAAGCGCTGGAGACCTGGCCGGTCGGCTTGATGGAACGCATGCTGCCCCGGCACATGCAGATCATCTACCTGATCAACGCCCAGCATATCGATTCGCTGCGCGCCAAAGGTATCCACGACTTTGACGTACTACGCGCCGTGTCGCTGATCGAAGAAGACAACGGCCGCCGCGTGCGCATGGGCAACCTGGCGTTCCTTGGCTCCCACAGCGTCAATGGCGTGTCCGGCCTGCACACTCAGTTGATGCGCAGCACAGTGTTCTCCGAGCTGCACAAGCTGTACCCGGAGCGCATCAATAACAAAACCAACGGCATTACCTTCCGTCGCTGGTTGTACCAGGCCAACCCCAAGCTCACGTCCATGCTGGTGGAAGCGCTCGGCCCGGACATTCTCGACAAGCCCGAAGAGCGGCTGGTAGAGCTTGAGCCGTTTGCCGAAAAACAGACGTTCCGCAAGGCCTTTGCCGAGCAGCGTCTGCACAGTAAGCGTGCGCTGGCGGACATCATTCATGAGCGTCTGGGCATTGCAGTCAACCCGGCGGCGATGTTCGACGTGCAGGTCAAGCGCATCCACGAATACAAGCGCCAGTTGCTCAACCTTCTGCACACCGTGGCGCTGTACCAGGCGATCCGGGCCGAGCCGGGCACCGATTGGGTGCCGCGTGTGAAAATCTTCTCGGGCAAGGCAGCAGCGAGCTATCACCAGGCCAAGTTGATCATCAAGTTGACCAACGATATCGCCCGCACGGTCAACAACGACCCGACCGTACGCGGCCTGCTCAAGGTGGTGTTCCTGCCCAACTACAATGTCAGCCTGGCGGAAAGCATCATCCCGGCGGCGGACTTGTCAGAACAGATTTCCACCGCCGGCTTTGAAGCCTCGGGCACCAGCAACATGAAGTTCGGCCTCAACGGTGCGCTGACCATCGGCACCATGGACGGCGCCAACGTGGAAATGCATGAGCGTGTGGGCGCCGAGCACATGTTTATCTTCGGCCTCAGCGCGCAGCAGGTGGAAGCGCGCAAACACGCCGGTGAATTCAACGCCGGGCCCGACATTGCAGCGTCCCATCGGTTGAATGATGTGCTGCAAGCGATTCGGGGCGGGGTGTTCTCGCCGGATGATCCGGGCCGGTACGTGGGGCTGATCGATGGGCTGATCGACTACGACCGTTTCCTGGTCTGTGCCGACTTCGATTCGTACTGGGACGCTCAGGCGCGGGTCGAGGCGCATTGGCATGACTCCAAGGCGTGGTGGCGTTCGGCGGTGCTGAATACCGCGCGCATGGGCTGGTTCAGTTCGGATCGGACCATCAGGGAGTACGCGACCGAGATCTGGAAAGCCCTCGACTAAACATCGCTGGCCTGCACATGTGTGCGGGTTTATGTGGGAGCTGGCTTGCCTGCGATAGCATCACCTCGGTGTGACGGATACACCGAGGTGTCTACATCGCGGGCAAGCCCGGCCCCCACATAAGCTTGCTTCCACATGGGGTCTGCGTCGATATACTAGGCGCCAGTTTGCCCGCCTCGGGCTGCTTAGGGATATCGACCATGCAATGGATTTTCATGCTGATTGGCCTGGTGCTCGGCTGGACGCTCGATGAGTCGTTCAGTGACGCGGGCATCGGTGCGCTGTTGGGCTTGGGCATTGGCCAGGCGATTCGCCTGTCAAAGCTGGCGACTCAGGCGGACCAACAGGCGCGTCAGTTGGAAACCACGCAGAAGGCGCTGATTGCGCTGGGTGATCGTCTGCGGCAGCTGGAAGTGCCCACGCCGCCGAGCAATATCGTCGTCGAAGCCGCAATCCCTGAACCCACACCTGTTGCCAAAGCGCCCGAGCTGGTTTGGGAGCTGCCGGCCGAATTGGCGCCGGTTGCCATCGTTGCCGAACCAAGCCAGCCGCTGCCGGCTGATGTATGGGCGCCTGCCCCGATACCAGAACCCAAAGAACCTGCCATCCCCCGTGGCCCCAACTTGATCGAGCGCGCCATCAGTGGCGCGCGCAATTGGTTGTTCGGCGGCAACACCGTGCTGCGTGTCGGCGTGGTGCTATTGTTCCTCGGTCTGGCGTTCCTGTTGCGCTATGCCACCGAAGGCATGGTGGTGCCAATCGAATTACGTTACGCCGGGGTGGCTGCTGCTGCATTGGGCCTGCTGGGGTTGGGCTGGTGGCTGCGGCTGCGCAACAGCAACTATGGTCTGATGCTGCAAGGCACCGGGATCGCGGTGCTGTACCTCACGGTGTTTGCCGCGATGCGCCTGCACCCGTTGATCGATCCCGGTGCGGCCCTGGGCTTGCTGGTGGCGGTCACAGTGTTTTCGGCGATCCTGGCAATCACCCAGGATGCGCTGGGGCTGGCCTGTGCAGCGGCGCTCGGTGGTTTTGCGGCGCCGATCCTCACGTCCACCGGCGCCGGCAACCATGTGGCGCTGTTCAGTTACTTTGCCTTGCTCAACGCGGGCATTCTGGCCATCGCCTGGTTCAAGGCCTGGCGCCTGCTCAACCTGATCGGGTTTGTCGGCACCTTTGGGATCGGTTTTGCCTGGGGTCTGCGCTCGTATACGCTTGAATTGCTGTGGAGCACCGAACCGTTCCTGATTCTATTTTTTCTGATGTACCTGGCCATCGGCCTGTTGTTCGCACGGCGTAAATTGCTCGAGATGCGCGACGCGCCCGAGGATGACAGCCGTGGTGCACTGCTGCGCTGGTCGGCGGCCAAGGGCGATTATGTCGACGGCAGCATGCTGTTCGGCCCGCCGCTGGTGGGTTTCGGCTTGCAGTTTGCGCTGGTGCAGCACCTGCAGTTTGCCGCAGCGTTCAGCGTCTTGGGCCTGGGCATCGTCTACATGGGCCTGGCCCGGCTGCTGAGCGGCGGGCGCGCCTTGTTGCTGGCGGAAACCTGCCTGGCCTTGGGGGTGATCTTTGCCAGCCTGGCCATCCCCCTGGGCCTCGACGCGCGTTGGACGGCTGCGGCCTGGGCGGTGGAAGGCGCCGGCATTTTCTGGCTCGGCTTGCGTCAGCAGCGGCCGTTGGCGCGCGCATTTGGCCTGTTGCTGCAAGTGGGTTCGGCGCTGGCGTTCCTCAGTGAATTGCGTTCCGGTGAGCACACCTTGCTCAGTGGCGCGCCGCTGGGCGCGCTGCTGCTGGGCGCTGCGTTGTTGTTCAGCTTTGACCAGTTGCGCAAGGCATCCGAGGAGCAGTCCTCAGACTGGGAGCGCAAAGGCCTCCCGGTGTTGGCGAGCCTTGGCTTGAGCTTTTTGTACCTGCTCGCGCCCTTGTTGCTGGATACCCAAGGCACCGCTGTGAGTTGGGCAATCGCTGGCCTGGTGACGCTGTTTATAGGCCTGCGCATCGGCTCGCGCACCTTCCTGTTCACCGCATTCGCTGTGCAATTGCTGGGTGGCGCGGTGTTCCTGCTGCGGTTGCAAGGTGGCGACGGCGCAGCGGTGTTCAATGCCGGTTGGAGCGGTTTGCTCACGGCGTCGTTGATTGGCTTGGCCTTGATCGGCGGCATGTTGTTGGCGGCGCGTGACGACATCGTGCGCAGCGATGTTCGACTGCTGCGCGGTTTGTCGGTGGTGCTGTTGGCGGGCCTCGTATTGATCAACCTTGCGGTGCTGTTCGTGCTGCCGTGGGAAAGTGCCAGTGGCGTGTGGGCGGCCAGTGGCCTGTTGGTCATCTGGCTGAGCCTGTACCTGCAACAGCGGGTCAGTTTTGTGTTCGGCTTGCTGCTGCAATTGGTGGGCGGCGGTTCTTTCCTGCTGGCGGTACCGGAGTTGCTCGGGCCACTGACCAGCGAGGGGCTGCGTCCGTTGGCCCACAGCGGTTTCTGGACGCCGATGGTACTGGGCCTGGCTGCGCTGGTAGGCGCCTGGCGCTTGCAGCGCGAACCCCATGCGCCGGTGTTTGCCGTGTTGAAGCTGCAACGCCTTTGCGACTTGCTGTTGGTCTGGGGCGCGGCCTGGTGGGCGTTGGCGCTGATCGGCGAAGTGTTGCGGTTTATTCCACAGGAATTGCAGGGGGCATTCCTGCTGGGGTGCGCGGCAATCAGCGTCGCGATCTGGATGCTGCTGGCTGCGCGCCTGAAGTGGGTGTCGCTGGGGGTTTTGTCCACCCTGCTGATGCCAGCGGTGGGCTTGGTGTTGCTGGTGTACGGACATACTTATTACCACCCCGCGGCGGAGTACGGCTGGCTGGCGTGGTCGGCGGTATTTGTGGTGCATTTCATCTCGCTGCGACGCCTGGCGGTGATTGTGCCCGCCAAGGCGTTGAGCGTGGCCCACGTACTCGGCTGCTGGATGCTGATCGGCATATTGGCGCTGGAGTTGCGCTACGGTCTGCTGAGGTTTACTGCCGAGTACAACGCCTGGCGCTGGCTGGGCTGGGCGATCCTGCCAAGTCTCTATCTCGTGCTGGCCGCTTCGCCACGTCGTTGGCCATGGCCGGTGGCGGCGTATCCAAGGGAATATCGGGTGTTGGCGGCCGTGCCATTGGCGGTGCTGATGCTTGGCTGGTTCTGGCTGGCGAACAGCTTCAGCGACGGCACGGCCAAACCGCTGCCCTATGTGCCGCTGGTCAACCCGCTGGACCTGGGCCTGCTCTTTGCGCTGCTGGGTGTGTATTGGTGCGCGCGAAGTGTCGCGCCGCTACGGGGCCCGCGTATTGAGCTTGTCGCCCAAGGTGTCGCGGGTGTTTCGCTGTTTGCCTTCTTTACCGCGCTGGTCATGCGTACTGCCCACCATTGGGGCGGCGTGCCGTTTCAACTGGATGCGTTGCTCGAATCCATGCTGGTACAGGCCGGTCTGTCGATCGTCTGGACCCTGATCGCTCTCGGCCTGATGATCGGCGGCCACCTGCGCCATCGCCGCGAGGTGTGGCTGATCGGTGCAGTGTTGATTGCGGTGGTGGTCGCCAAGTTGTTCTTTGTCGAACTGAGCAACCGCGGCGGTCTGGCGCGGATCGTGTCGTTTATAGGTGTGGGTGGGCTGTTGCTGGTGGTGGGTTACTTCGCACCGCTGCCACCCAAGCGCGTCGAACCGGTGTTGGACACTGAAGGAGCATCCTCTTGATCGGTAAGTTGAGCGTGGCCGTGCTGGGCCTGTGTACGACCTTGTCTGTGTGGGCGCAGGAAACGCCGGCTGACTTCACCTCCCAGGTGCCGCTGAACGTCAGCGGCAGCGGCCCTTGGTATCGCCTGGAGCTGCCGCTGGCGGTGCAATTGAACGCGCGCCAGGCCGATCTTGGCGATGTGCGCGTGTTCAACGCCGCCGGCGAGCCGCAGGCCTATGCGTTGTCGCGTCAGGCCTCGCAGCGCAGCGAAAGTCGCAACGTTACGGCGGTGAAGTGGTTCCCGCTGTACGCCGCCGACACCCAGCAAGCCCTGCCAGACGTGGTAATGAAGGCCACCACTTCCGGCACCCTGGTGGAAATCAAACCGTCCACAGCCCCCAAGCCCGGCAAGCAAGTGCTGCGGGGCTGGGTATTGGACGCCAGTGCAATCAAGGCGCCCCTGCAGCAATTGAGCCTGGACTGGAGTCGCGAGCAGGAGGGCTTCCAGCGTTTCAGCATTGAAGCCAGTGATGATTTGCAGCACTGGAAAGCCTGGGGCGATGGGCAAGTGGCGCGCTTGTCATTTGCCGATGACCGGGTCGAGCAGCATGACGTGAACTTGCCGGGGCAATCGGCGCGTTATTTGCGGCTGGTGTGGCAAGGCCAGGCAGCGCCGTTGTTGACGTCGGCGAAGCTGGAGAGCGCCACTAGCAGCACCTTGCCGATGCCGTTGGTGTGGTCGCAAGCCTTTCCAGGGGAGCGGCTCAAGGCGGGAGAGTACAGCTGGCAATTGCCGACGGGGCTGAATGTCGAGCGCTTGCGGGTCGAATTGAAGCAGCCCAATACGCTGGCGCCGGTGACGTTGTCGGGTCGAAGTGACGCCAAGCAAACCTGGCAGCCGTTGAGCAATGGCCTGCTGTACCGCCTGACCCAGAACGGCAAGGACGTGGTGCAGGATGAATTGCAGTTGCCGGGCCAGACGGTTGCCCAGTTGAAGTTGCAAGTGGACGAGCGGGGCGGTGGACTGGGCGTCGAAGCCCCCGCCTTACGCGTGGCCGTGCGTGCCACGCAACTGGTGTTTCTGGCGCGGGGTGAGCCGCCCTTCAGCCTGGCGCTGGGGAACGCATCCGTGAACGCCGCGAGCCTGCCACTCTCGACGCTGATTCCCGATTACAGTCCCGAGCGTTTGAAGGCGCTGGGCCAGGCTACCTTGGTGGGAGAAATCACGGTCAAACCGCCTGCGTTTGCCGCCTTGCCCGAAGCCGGCACCGACTGGAAAAAACTCGGCCTGTGGGTCGTGTTGCTGCTCGGCGTGGCGGCACTGGGTGCCATGGCCTACAGTTTGCTGCGCAAGCCGCCGGTGGCAGGTTAAATAAAGTCCATGAACTCTATTGGGTTTAAATCCTCTGATAGGAGGAAATACGCCCCGACTCGCGTTAAACTGCGCGGGTTTTCAGCCCCCCATTCTCCGGAGCCTTACATGTCCCGCGTTACCTTGAGTCGCTATTTGATTGAGCAGACCCGCAGCAACAACACGCCTGCCGATCTGCGCTTCCTTATCGAAGTGGTGGCGCGTGCTTGCAAGGAAATCAGCCACGCCGTGTCCAAAGGCGCACTGGGTGGTGTCCTGGGCAGCATGGGCACCGAAAACGTGCAGGGCGAAGTGCAGAAGAAACTCGACGTGATCTCCAACGAGATTCTGCTCGAAGCCAACGAATGGGGCGGTCACCTGGCCGGCATGGCGTCCGAAGAAATGGACAATGCCTACCAGATCCCCGGTAAATACCCGAAAGGCGCCTACCTGCTGGTGTTCGACCCACTGGACGGTTCCTCCAACATCGACATCAACGCCCCGGTCGGCACCATCTTCTCGGTACTGCGTTGCCCCAACGAATACCTGAGCCAGAACGAAGCCCTGAACGAAAAGGCCTTCCTGCAGCCAGGCACCGAGCAGGTTGCTGCCGGTTACGCCATCTACGGCCCACAGACCATGCTGGTGCTGACCCTGGGCGACGGCGTCAAAGGCTTCACCCTGGATCGCGAGATGGGCAGCTTCGTACTGACCCACGAAGACATCACCATTCCTGCGTCCACCCAGGAATTTGCGATCAACATGTCTAACCAGCGCCACTGGGAAGAACCTGTGACCCGCTACGTGGGCGAGTTGATGGCCGGCGAAGAAGGCCCGTTGAAGAAAAACTTCAACATGCGCTGGGTTGCCGCGATGGTTGCCGACGTGCACCGCATCCTGACCCGTGGTGGCCTGTTCATGTACCCACGCGACAGCCGCGAGCCGTCCAAGCCGGGCAAACTGCGCTTGATGTACGAAGCCAACCCGATGTCCTTCCTGGTTGAGCAGGCGGGCGGCGCATCCACCGATGGCCACCAGCGTATCCTCGACATCCAGCCTGAAGGCCTGCACCAGCGTGTGGCGGTGTTCCTGGGTTCGAAGGAAGAAGTTGAGCGTGTGACGGCTTATCACAAGAAGTAAGTTGATGCGATAAGTGAGCGGCGTTGTTGTGAGCCGGTTCACCCTTGAAGAAGCCCCGAAACGTTTCAGCGTTTTCGGGGCTTTTTTGTTTTCGTTCATCGGGAACCAGACACCTCTTTTCCCTTCTAAGCTTCTGGCAGATACCCACGCTGCTTCGTCCCTCCAGGAGTTTTTCCATGTCGTTACGCCGTCTCGCTTTGCTGGCTTTTTGCGTGTTGTTGGGCGCTTGCAGCAAGGTCAACCAAGAAAATTACGCGAAGTTGTCGGCTGGCATGGCCAAGGCTGAGGTGGAGTCGTTGCTGGGTAAGCCGACCGATTGTTCCGGCGCGCTGGGCATGTCCAGTTGCACCTGGGGCGATAAAACCAGCTTTATCAGCGTTCAATATGCCGGTGACAAAGTTCTGATGTTTTCCGGGCAAGGCCTGAAGTAAACCGGGGCGAGAGCCTGCGGGAGAAGAAGAATGATGCGTTTTGTTTTGTTCCTTTGTGCCAGCCTGTTTTTGGCGGGCTGCGCCAGCCATTCTGGCGATGATCTGCAACCCAAGACAGCGAGCAACGTCAACCTCAAGCGTTACCAGGGCACCTGGTATGAGTTGGCCCGATTGCCGATGTACTTCCAGCGCAACTGCGCGCAGTCCGAAGCCCGCTACACCCTGTTGCCCGATGGTGACATGTCGGTGTTCAACCGCTGCCTGACGACCGAATGGAAGTGGGAAGAAGCCAAGGGCACCGCCACCCCGCAAGTGCCGGGCAAGACCGACAAGCTCTGGGTGGAATTCAATAACTGGTTTACCGCGTTGTTGCCGGGCGTTGCCAAGGGCGATTACTGGGTGTTGTATGTCAGCGATGACTACAAGACCGCAATTGTGGGCAGCCCGAGCCGGCGTTATATGTGGATCCTGTCGCGCACGCCGACGGTCAGTGCGGACACCCGCGAAGACCTGTTGAGCAGGGCGCGGCAGCAGGGGTATGACACCACGCGATTGATCTGGCGTACGTCGGACAAGCAGATGGCAAAGACCTCGCAGTAACCCTGGGCCACCGCCGATCAATACATGTGGGAGCTGGCTTGCCTGCGATAGCATCACCACGGTGTAACTGATACACCTTGGTGCCTGTATCGCAGGCAAGCCAGCTCCCACATTTGTTATGTGTCGCGTGTTAGCCCAGTAGCGCTCTCAAAACTTGCGTGAACGCCCGGCTGCTTTCTTCTTCGCCGGCATGATGCCCATCGCGCACCACCCACTTTCCATTCACCAGCACATCCCGCACCTGCCGATCCCCGCCCGCAAACAGCCAGCGATTCAGAATCCCATCCTCTGTTGCCGTCGCCAGGTATGGATCATTGCCATCCAGCACAATCCAATCCGCACGCTTGCCCACTTCCAGCCGGCCAATCGGTTGCCCCAACGCTTGGGCACCGCCGTCCAGCGCGGCATCAAACAGCGTACGGCCGACCATCGGCTGATCACTGCGGTACAACCGATTACGCCGCTGATCGCGCAGGCGCTGGCCATATTCCAACCAACGCAACTCCTCCACCACGCTCAATGACACATGGCTGTCGGACCCGATACCCATGCGTCCGCCTTGGGCCAGAAAATCCACCGCCGGGAAAATCCCATCACCCAGATTAGCCTCGGTGGTCAGGCACAAGCCGGCAATCGCGCGGCTCTTGGCCATGCGTGCGACTTCATCCGCATCGGCATGAGTGGCATGCACCAGGCACCAGCGCTCATCCACTTCAACGTTGTCATACAGCCATTGCAGCGGGCGTTTGCCGCTCCAGGCCAGGCAGTCTTCAACTTCCTTCTGCTGTTCGGCGATGTGGATATGCACCGTGCACGCCTTGTCGCTGGCGGCCAGCACGTCATTGATTTGCTGTGGCGTCACCGCGCGCAACGAGTGGAAACACAGCCCCAACTGCTGCGCCGTTTGTGCGGCGAGGATGGGTTTGAGCTGCGCCTGCAGGTCCAGGTATTGCTCGGTGCTGTTGATAAACCGCCGCTGGCCTTCATTCGGGGCTTGGCCGCCAAAACCGGAGTGGGTGTAAAGCACAGGCAGCAGTGTCAGGCCAATCCCGCTGCTGGCCGCCGCCTGGCTGATCTGCCGTGACAGTTCCGTGCGATCGGCATACGGCTGGCCGCTGACGTCGTGATGCACATAGTGAAATTCTGCCACCGAGGTGTAGCCGGCCTTGAGCATCTCGATATACAGCTGTTGCGCGATCACCTGCAATTGTTCCGGGCTGATCTTGCCGACCATGCGGTACATCAGGTCGCGCCACGTCCAGAAGCTGTCATTCGGATTGCCCGCCACTTCGGCCAAACCGGCCATGGCGCGCTGGAATGCATGGGAGTGCAGGTTCGGCATGCCCGCCAATACCGGGCCCCTCAGCCGTTCGGCACCCTCTGCGCTGGCATTGGCCTCAACCTTTGTCAGCAGGCCCTCAGCGCTGACTTCAAGACGTACATCATTGGCCCATCCATTAGGCAGCAGCGCGCGTTCGGCAAAGAAAGCGGACATGATCAAGGCACCCCGGTCGTGTGTTTATTTGTATATACATATACAGACGTTTGCCTGCTCGGTAAACTCCGGCAATCTATGCATCTTTTCCCCCTGCAAGGATTCCCTGTGCCGACTCCGCCTGCCAAGTCTTCGCTGGCTGCCCACATGGACGAAAGTCCGGCGCCCTTGTATGCCCGCGTCAAACAGATGATCAGCCAGCAGATTCTCAACGGCAACTGGCCACCCCATTACCGCGTGCCGTCCGAGAGCGAACTGGTCAGCCAGCTGGGTTTCAGCCGCATGACCATCAACCGTGCCCTGCGCGAGCTCACCGCTGAAGGTTTGCTGGTGCGCATGCAAGGTGTCGGCACCTTTGTCGCTGAGCCCAAGAGTCAGTCGGCCCTGTTCGAAGTGCACAACATTGCCGATGAGATCGCCTCGCGCGGTCATCGACATACCTGCCAGGTCATCCACCTGGGCGAGGAGGCTGCCGGTTCCGAGCGCGCTGTCGCCTTGGAGATGCGTGAAGGCGGGCGTGTTTTCCATTCGTTGATCGTGCACTTTGAAAACGATATTCCCGTGCAAATCGAAGACCGCTTCGTCAATGCCCTGGTCGCGCCGGAATACCTGCAACAGGATTTCACCCAGCAAACGCCGTATGCCTACCTGAACCAGGTGGCACCGCTGACCGAAGGCGAGCACGTGGTCGAAGCCATTCTTGCCGACGCTGCCGAGTGCAAGCTGCTGCAGATCGAACCTACCGAGCCGTGCTTGTTGATTCGCCGACGCACCTGGTCGGGCCGCCAGCCGGTGACCGCTGCGCGTCTGATCCACCCCGGTTCCCGTCACAGCCTGGAAGGACGTTTCAGTAAATGAGTGCAGTGAAAGTCTGGCGCGCCACCGATTACGTGCGCATGCCTTGGAAAAACGGCGGTGGCAGCACCGAAGAAATCACCCGTGATGCCGGTACCGGCCTGGATGGTTTTGGCTGGCGACTTTCGATTGCCGATATTGCCGAGTCGGGCGGGTTTTCGACTTTCGCCGGCTACCAGCGCGTGATCACCGTGATCAAGGGCGCGGGCATGGTCCTGACCGTGGACGGTGAGGAGCAGCGCGGTTTGTTACCGCTCCAACCCTTCGCGTTCAAGGGTGACAGTCAAGTGTCATGTCGCCTGATCACCGGGCCGATCCGCGACTTCAACCTGATCTATTCGCCACAGCGCTACCACGCACGGTTGCAATGGATCGATGGCGAGCAACGTTTCTTCAGCACCGCGCAGACAGTGCTGGTGTTCAGCGTGGCGGATGAAGTGAAGGTGCTGGACCACAAGCTGGGGCATCACGACTGCCTGCAAGTGGACGGTAACACTGGCCTGCTGGATATCTCTGTCAGTGGCCGCAGCTGCATTATCGAACTGACTGCTCGCGATTAAAAACTGTGGGAGCGGGCTTGCCCGCGAATGCGGTGTATCAGTACCAGAGAGGCTGGCTGACCCACTGCATTCGCGGCAAGCCTGCTCCCACATTTGTTTTTTGGTCAGCAACAGAACTGTTTCCAACGCCCGCACCAATTTGTTACCGAATGCCCCAGCGTGGCGCAAAACCACGCCATCGCGCCAAACCTCCCTTGCTGTAAAAATCCTCCGTAAGAAATTTCATTAAGTCTCCAAGCCTTAATTTCCAAGGCTTGCGCCCACTTTCGAAAAAAATCTCAACAGCACCCTCAGCAAGTTGGCCGCTTGATTGCATATGCTTGTATGTACAAGTAAAGATGTGTGCGTAAGACTCTCCTTCGCACCATCCATGTTCGCGCATCGATCGCCGAGGAGTTCTTGTTGTGACCAAGCCTACAAAATACCGTGACGTCGAAATCCGTGCCGCCCACGGTAACAAGCTCACTGCCAAAAGCTGGCTGACTGAAGCGCCGTTGCGCATGCTGATGAACAACCTCGACCCGCAAGTGGCCGAGAATCCGAAAGAATTGGTGGTGTACGGCGGTATCGGCCGTGCGGCGCGCAACTGGGAGTGCTACGACCAGATCGTCGAGAGCCTCACTAACCTGAATGACGACGAAACCCTGTTGGTGCAATCCGGCAAGCCGGTCGGCGTATTCAAGACCCACAGCAACGCCCCGCGCGTACTGATCGCCAACTCCAACCTGGTGCCGCACTGGGCCAGCTGGGAACACTTCAACGAACTGGATGCCAAGGGCCTGGCCATGTACGGCCAGATGACCGCCGGCAGCTGGATCTACATCGGCAGCCAGGGCATCGTCCAAGGCACCTACGAAACCTTCGTCGAAGCGGGTCGCCAGCATTACAACAGCGACCTGACTGGCCGTTGGGTGCTCACCGCCGGTCTCGGCGGCATGGGCGGCGCGCAACCTTTGGCCGCAACGCTGGCCGGCGCGTGCTCGCTGAACATTGAATGCCAACAAGTCAGCATCGACTTCCGCCTGAACAGCCGTTATGTCGACGAACAAGCCACCGACCTCGACGACGCACTGGCGCGCATCGCCAAGTACACCAAGGAAGGCAAGGCTATCTCCATTGCCCTGCTGGGTAACGCGGCGGAAATCCTGCCGGAACTGGTCAAGCGCGGCGTGCGCCCAGACATGGTCACCGACCAGACCAGCGCCCACGACCCACTCAACGGCTACCTGCCGGCCGGTTGGACCTGGGACGAATACCGTGCCCGCGCCAAGACCGAGCCCGCCGCCGTAATCAAAGCCGCCAAGCAGTCGATGGCCGTGCACGTCAACGCCATGCTGGAATTCCAGAAGCAAGGCATCCCGACCTTCGACTACGGCAACAACATCCGCCAGATGGCGCAAGAAGAAGGCGTGGAAAACGCCTTCGACTTCCCAGGTTTCGTACCTGCCTACATCCGCCCGCTGTTCTGCCGTGGCATCGGCCCGTTCCGTTGGGCTGCGCTGTCGGGCGACCCGCAAGACATCTACAAGACCGACGCCAAAGTCAAAGAGCTGATCCCGGACGACGCCCACCTGCACAACTGGCTGGACATGGCGCGCGAGCGCATCAGCTTCCAGGGCCTGCCGGCGCGTATCTGCTGGGTGGGCCTGGGCCAGCGCGCCAAGCTCGGCCTGGCATTCAACGAAATGGTACGCAGCGGTGAGCTGTCGGCGCCGGTGGTGATCGGCCGTGACCATCTGGACTCCGGCTCGGTATCTAGCCCGAACCGCGAAACCGAAGCCATGCAGGACGGTTCCGACGCCGTGTCCGACTGGCCACTGCTCAACGCCTTGCTCAACACCGCCAGCGGCGCGACCTGGGTGTCGCTGCATCACGGTGGTGGTGTGGGCATGGGCTTCTCGCAGCACTCCGGCATGGTGATCGTCTGCGACGGCACCGACGAAGCGGCTGAGCGAATTGCCCGTGTACTGCACAACGACCCGGCCACCGGGGTAATGCGTCACGCAGACGCCGGTTACCAGATCGCGATCGACTGCGCCAAGGAGCAGGGCCTCAATCTCCCGATGATCAAATAACCCATGTGGGAGCTGGCTTGCCTGCGATGGCATCCCCTCGGTTCTACTGATAGACCGAGTCGCCCGCATCGCAGGCAAGCCAGCTCCCACAGAAAAGCGGTTTTACACAGGCTTTATGAACAATCCATCAGAGGTTGAACCGACATGGCTGCAAATGACACCACCCCGTTGATCGAAAGGCGTTCGATCGACTACATCCCGGAAGCGGAAAGACACGGTCGTCTATTGAGCCAGTTCACCCTGTGGATGGGTGCCAACCTGCAGATCACCGCGATTGTCACCGGGGCCCTGGCCGTGGTGCTGGGCGGTGATGTGTTCTGGTCGTTGATCGGCCTGTTTATCGGCCAACTGTTGGGCGGCGGCGTCATGGCGTTGCATGCGGCGCAAGGGCCTAAGCTCGGCTTGCCGCAGATGATCTCCAGCCGGGTGCAGTTCGGGGTGTATGGCGCAGCCATTCCTATCGTGCTGGTGTGCCTGATGTACCTCGGCTTCACCGCCACCGGCACGGTATTGTCCGGTCAGGCGCTGGGCCAGTTGTTCGGGGTCAGCGACAGCGTCGGCATCCTGATCTTCGCCAGTGTCATCGTGCTGGTGACGGTGCTCGGTTATCGGGTGATCCACTTCATCGGTCGTGTCGCCAGCGTCATTGGCGTGATCGCCTTTGTCTACCTGTTCAGCCGCCTGATGAGCCAGACCGACGTTGGCGCACTCCTGCAGATCCGCCACTTCAGCTGGAGCAGCTTCCTGCTGGCGGTGTCGCTCGCGGCCTCTTGGCAGATCGCGTTCGGCCCGTACGTGGCGGACTACTCACGCTACTTGCCGAGCAATACCTCGTCGGTGAAAACCTTCCTCGCCGCTGGCGCAGGTTCGGTGATTGGCGCCCAGGTGGCGATGGTCCTCGGCGTGTTTGCCGCGGCCATGTCCAACGGGCAATTCGCCGGTCACGAAGTGGCCTACATCGTGGGCTTGAGTGGCACGGGGGCCACCGCTGCGCTGCTGTACTTCAGCATCGCGTTCGGCAAGGTCACCATCTCTACGCTCAACTCCTACGGCAGCTTCATGTGCATCGCGACCATCATCAGCGGCTTCCGTGGCCGCCTGGAGGTCACGCGCTTGCAACGCCTGGTGTTCGTGCTGGTGATTGTCGGCACCGCGACTTTGATCGCCTTGCTCGGCCAGCATTCGTTCCTCGGCGCGTTCAAGTCTTTCATCCTGTTCCTGCTGGCGTTCTTCACGCCCTGGAGCGCGATCAACCTGGTGGACTACTACTGCATCACCCGCGACCGCTATGACGTGCCGGCGCTGGCTGATCCGAACGGTCGCTACGGTCGCTGGAACCTGCTGGGGATCAGCGTGTACGTCTTCGGCGTGTTGGTGCAATTGCCGTTCATCTCCACCAAGTTCTACACCGGCCCTTTGGTAGCTGCGCTGGGTGATGTCGACATTTCCTGGATCATCGGTCTGGTCCTGCCGGCAGCGCTGTACTACCTGTGTGCGAAAAAATGGCACGGCACGGTGCCCGATCGACTGATCCTGCCGACAGAGCAGTGCGCTATACCAAGAACAAACGGGCTGGCTGCACAAGCCTGATGGGACGTGGACAGGGCAGGATGCCTACTGACTGCCGTAATCCATTTCAAGATTGGGAGCGTCACAACAATGAAAATGCATAAGACCCTGATGGCCACCCTGCTCTCGGCAGGTTTGCTGGCAAGCGCTGGCGCCCAGGCGGCTGGCTGGTGCGAATCCGGCAAGCCGGTGAAATTCGCAGGCCTGAACTGGGAAAGCGGCATGCTGCTCACCGACATCCTGCAAACCGTGCTGGAAAAAGGCTACGACTGCAAAACCGACAGCCTGCCGGGCAACTCCATCACCATGGAAAACGCCCTGAGCAGCAACGACATCCAAGTGTTTGCCGAAGAGTGGGTAGGCCGCAGTGAAGTCTGGAACAAGGCCGAGAAGGCCGGCAAAGTCGTCGGCGTCGGCGCCCCGGTTGTCGGCGCTATCGAAGGCTGGTACGTGCCGCGCTACGTGATCGAAGGCGACGCCAAACGCAAGCTGGAAGCCAAGGCACCCGACCTGAAAAACATCGCTGACCTGGCCAAGTACGCCGCGGTGTTCAAGGACCAGGAAGAGCCCTCCAAGGGCCGTTTCTACAACTGCCCGGCCGGTTGGACCTGCGAGCTGGACAACAGCGAAATGCTGAAAAGCTACGGCCTGGAAAATGCCTACACCAACTTCCGTCCAGGCACCGGCCCGGCGCTGGATGCGGCGGTGCTGTCGAGCTACAAGCGTGGCGAGCCGATCCTGTTCTACTACTGGTCGCCAACCCCGCTGATGGGCCAGGTCGACCTGGTCAAGCTGGAGGAAAAACCCGGTGTGGATAAGAGCGTGAGCATCAAGGTCGGCCTGTCCAAGACCTTCCACGAACAAGCCCCGGAACTGGTGGCCGTGCTGGAAAAGGTCAACCTGCCAATCGACCTGCTGAACCAGAACCTGGGTCGCATGGCCAAGGAGCGAATTGAGTCGCCAAAACTGGCGAAAATCTTCCTCAAGGAACATCCTGAAGTCTGGCACGCATGGGTGAGCGACGACGCAGCCAAGAAAATCGACGCGGCCTTGTAGGTTGAGCGTTTCCGGTTGCCTTCACCGGCAACCGGACGCCCAGCCACAACCCACTGGATCGAGAGCACGATATGTTTCCTGAGAGTTTTACGTTTTCCATCGCCGACTGGGTCAACGGTTGGGTGGATTCACTGGTCACCAACTACGGTGATGTGTTCCGACACATTTCCGACACCCTGCTATGGGCCATCGTCAACCTGGAAGGGTTGCTGCGCGCAGCGCCCTGGTGGCTGATGCTGGCTATCGTCGGCGGTGTCGCCTGGCACGCTACCCGCAAGGTGGTGACCACGGCGGTGATCGTCGGTTTGCTGTTCCTGGTAGGCGCGGTTGGCCTGTGGGACAAGCTCATGCAGACCCTGGCCTTGATGATGGTCGCCACGGTGATCTCGGTGCTGATCGGTATTCCGCTGGGCATTCTGTCCGCACGTAGCAATCGCCTGCGTTCGGTGCTGATGCCGCTGCTCGACATCATGCAGACCATGCCGAGCTTCGTGTACCTGATTCCGGTGCTGATGCTGTTCGGCCTGGGCAAGGTCCCGGCGATTTTCGCCACGGTGATCTACGCCGCGCCACCGCTGATCCGTCTCACTGACCTGGGTATTCGCCAGGTCGACGGCGAAGTCATGGAAGCCATCAACGCCTTCGGCGCCAACCGTTGGCAGCAACTGTTCGGTGTGCAACTGCCGCTGGCGTTGCCAAGCATCATGGCCGGTATCAACCAGACCACCATGATGGCGCTGTCGATGGTGGTGATCGCCTCGATGATCGGCGCCCGTGGCTTGGGTGAGGACGTACTCGTCGGCATCCAGACCCTCAACGTTGGCCGAGGCCTCGAAGCCGGGCTGGCGATCGTGATTCTCGCAGTGGTCATTGACCGCATTACCCAGGCCTATGGTCGTCCACGGCATGAGGCGAGCAAATGACTACTGTCAGCAAAATCGAAGTTAAAAACGTCTTCAAGATCTTCGGCGCGCGCTCCAAGGATGCGCTGGCCATGGTCGGGCAGGGCAAGACCAAGGACCAGGTCCTGGCCGAGACCGGCTGCGTGGTCGGCGTGAACGACTTGTCCCTGAGCATCGGCACGGGTGAGATCTTCGTGATCATGGGCCTGTCGGGTTCCGGCAAGTCCACGTTGGTGCGTCACTTCAACCGCCTGATCGACCCCACCAGCGGCGCGATCCTGGTGGACGGCGAAGACATCCTGCAACTGGACATGGAAGCCCTGCGCCAATTCCGGCGACACAAGATCAGCATGGTGTTCCAGAGCTTCGGCCTGCTGCCCCACAAGAGCGTGCTCGACAACGTTGCCTACGGCCTGAAGGTACGTGGCGAAACCAAGCAGGTCTGCGCCGAACGCGCCCTGCACTGGATCGAAACCGTGGGCCTCAAGGGTTACGAAAACAAATACCCGCACCAGCTCTCCGGCGGCATGCGCCAGCGCGTGGGCCTGGCCCGTGCCTTGGCGGCCGACACCGACATCATCCTGATGGACGAGGCTTTCAGCGCCCTCGACCCGCTGATCCGCGCCGAGATGCAGGACCAGTTGCTGGAGCTGCAAAAGACCCTGCACAAAACCATCGTGTTCATCACCCACGACCTCGACGAGGCCGTGCGCATCGGCAACCGCATTGCGATCCTCAAGGACGGCAAGCTGATCCAGGTCGGCACCCCTCGGGAGATCCTGCATTCGCCGGCGGATGAATATGTGGACCGGTTTGTTCAGCGCCGGGCGGCGGTGGTCTGAGCTGAAAGGTGTAATGAGGCTGCTGGCGCCATCACTGGCAAGCCAGCTCCTACATGGAGCGCGCAATCCTCTGTAGGAGCCCGGCTTGCCGGCGATGAGGCCAGTGAAGCCACACAAGAATTCAAGAAGGTATGAAGATGTCCCAGGCAACAAAAATCACCATCGCCGATACGCCACTGCGCTGGCAGGACGTCGTCGCCGTGGCCCGCCACGGCGCGGTGCTCGAACTCTCGGGCCAGGCCTGGGCGCGCATCGACAATGCCCAGGCCATCGTGCAGCGCATCGTCACCAGCGGTGAGCGCGCCTATGGCGTGAACACCGGCCTGGGTGCGCTGTGCAATGTGTCGCTCAAGGGCGAACAACTCAGCCAACTGTCGCGCAACACCTTGCTGAGCCATGCCTGCGGCGTCGGCCCGGCGCTGAGTGACGAGCAGACCCGCGCGATCATCTGCGCGGCGATCATCAACTACAGCCACGGCAAATCCGGCCTGCATCCACAGGTGGTGCACTCGTTGCTGGCGCTGCTCAACCACGGCATCACACCGCAGGTGCCGTCCCAGGGTTCGGTGGGTTACCTGACCCATATGGCCCATGTGGGCGTGGCCTTGTTGGGCGTGGGTAATGTGAGTTACCGAGGTCGAATCGTCCCGGCTCAAGACGCCTTAAGTGCAGAGGGTTTGCATCCGGTAGTGCTCGGCGCCAAGGACGGGCTGTGCCTGGTCAACGGTACGCCGTGCATGACCGGCCTGAGCTGCCTGGCCCTGGCTGACGCCCATCACTTGCTGCAATGGGCCGACGTAATCGGCGCCATGAGCTTCGAGGCACAGCGCGGCCAGATCGACGCGTTTGACGAAGAGATCATCGCCCTCAAGCCGCACCCCGGCATGCAGCAAGTGGGTATCAACCTGCGCGCCCTGCTTGATGGCAGCGAAGTGATCGCCAGCAGCAAGGGCATTCGCACACAGGATGCGTTAAGCATTCGCTCGATCCCGCAGATCCATGGCGCGGCTCGCGACCAGGTAGAGCACGCCACCCGCCAGATCGAGACCGAACTCAACAGCGCCACCGACAACCCGCTGGTACTCGGTACGCCAGACAATTACCGCGTAGTGTCCCAGGCCAACCCCCACGGACAATCCGTGGCATTGGCGGCGGACATGCTCGCGATTGCCATGGCCGAAATCGGCTCGGTGGCCGAACGTCGCCTGGACCGCCTGATCAACCCGCACGTCAGCGGCTTGCCGGCGTTCCTGGTGAGCAACCCTGGGGTCAACTCCGGGATGATGATCGTGCAGTACGTCGCCGCCTCGCTGTGTGGGCAGAACCGCCAGTTGGCGCAACCGGCGGTGCTCGACAATTTCGTCACCTCGGGCCTGCAGGAAGACCACCTGAGCATGGGCACCAATGCCGCGCTCAAGCTGCACCAGGTGTTGGCCAACGTGACGCAGATCCTCGCCATCGAGTACTTGCTGGCAGCCCAGGCGTTCGAGTTTCTCAAAGAACAACGCTTTGGCGCCGGCACCGGCCGCGCCTGGCGCTTGCTGCGTGAAGTAGTGCCGGCCTACGAGCAGGATCGCTGGCTGGCGCCGGACATTGCGGCCACCGCCCAGCTGCTCAAAGACACCGACTTGCCGAATTTCCACTGAAGACTTATTCAAAAGAACAATTCAAAAGGAGTATGAATGTGACTGCGCTAAACCTGATTCCAGGCCAACTGAGCCTTGCCCAACTGCGAGCCATCTACCAGCAGCCGGTAACCCTCAGTCTGGATGACAGCGCCACGGCGCAGATCGAAGCCAGTGTCGCCTGCGTGGAGCAGATTCTCGCCGAGAACCGCACCGCCTATGGCATCAACACCGGTTTCGGCCTGCTGGCCTCGACCCGCATCGCCAGCGAAGACCTGGAAAACCTCCAGCGTTCGCTGGTGCTGTCCCACGCCGCTGGCGTCGGTGAGCCGATCAGCGATGCGCTGGTGCGGCTGGTCATGGTGCTCAAGGTCAACAGCCTCAGCCGTGGGTTCTCCGGGATCCGCCGCCAGGTGATCGACGCGCTGATCGCGCTGATCAACGCCGAGGTGTACCCGCATATTCCGTTGAAGGGCTCGGTCGGTGCCTCCGGCGACCTGGCACCCTTGGCGCACATGTCTTTGGTGCTGCTGGGCGAAGGCAAGGCACGCTACAAGGGCGAATGGCTGGAAGCCACCGAAGCGCTGAAGGTCGCCGGCCTCACGCCGCTGACCCTCGCCGCCAAAGAAGGCCTGGCGCTGCTCAACGGCACCCAGGTGTCCACCGCGTACGCCCTGCGTGGCCTGTTCGAAGGTGAAGACCTGTTCGCCGGCGCCCTGGCGTGTGGCGCACTCACCGTGGAAGCGGTGCTGGGTTCGCGCTCACCCTTCGACGCACGCATTCATGACGCACGCGGCCAGCGTGGGCAGATCGATTCGGCAGCGGCCTATCGTCACCTGCTGGGTGAAAGCAGTCAGGTATCCCAGTCGCACCAGAACTGCGACAAGGTGCAGGACCCGTACTCGCTGCGTTGCCAGCCGCAAGTCATGGGCGCGTGCCTGACCCAGTTCCGCCAGGCCGCCGAGGTGCTGGTGGTCGAGGCCAACGCCGTGTCGGATAACCCGCTGGTCTTTGCCGCCGAAGGTGACGTGATTTCCGGTGGTAACTTCCACGCCGAACCGGTGGCCATGGCCGCCGACAACATGGCGCTGGCCATCGCTGAAATCGGTTCCCTCAGCGAGCGCCGTATCTCGCTGATGATGGACAAGCACATGTCGCAACTGCCGCCGTTCCTGGTGGGCAATGGTGGCGTGAACTCCGGCTTCATGATCGCCCAAGTGACCGCCGCCGCGCTCGCCAGCGAAAACAAGGCGTTGGCCCATCCCCATAGCGTCGACAGCCTGCCGACCTCGGCCAACCAGGAAGACCATGTGTCCATGGCCCCGGCTGCGGGCAAGCGCCTGTGGGAAATGGCTGAAAACACCCGTGGCGTTCTCGCCGTGGAATGGCTGGCCGCGTGCCAGGGCCTGGACCTGCGCGAAGGCCTGAAAACTTCGCCTGCGCTTGAAAAGGCACGTGGGATTCTGCGTGACAAAGTGGCGTTCTATGAGAAGGACCGTTTCTTTGCACCGGACATCAACGCCGCCAGCGAGCTGTTGGCCAGCCGCTGCCTGAATGAGCTGGTGCCGGCCAAGTTGCTGCCGAGCCTGTAGCCCATTCGCAGGGGGGCATGCCTCCTGTGGTGAGCGGGCTTGCCCCGCGTTGGGCTGCGCAGCAGCCCCATCTGCCGTCGTCGGGTTTGGGGTCGCTTCGCGACCCAACGCGGGGCAAGCCCGCTCAGCACAAAAGAAGGCATTCATCACGCAGCCGTTCGGATTTTTCTCGGGATAAAAATAACTAGGGAAGAGAAATGCACCAGCAAGAGAAAGGGTTGAAACGCGGGCTCAGCGCCCGACATATTCGCTTCATGGCACTCGGTTCTGCGATCGGCACCGGGCTGTTCTATGGCTCTGCCTCCGCCATCCAGATGGCCGGCCCCGCGGTGCTGCTGGCCTACCTGATCGGCGGCGCCGCCGTGTTCATGGTGATGCGTGCCCTCGGCGAAATGGCCGTGCACAACCCGGTGGCTGGTTCTTTTGGCCAGTACGCCAGCACCTACCTGGGCCCCATGGCCGGCTTTATTCTTGGGTGGACCTACGCGTTTGAAATGATCATCGTCTGCCTGGCTGATGTGACCGCCTTCGGCATCTACATGGGCTTCTGGTTTCCCGAAGTCGCGCGTTGGGTCTGGGTGCTCGGCATTGTGTTTTTGATCGGCGGCCTGAACCTGTGCAACGTCAAAGTGTTTGGCGAAATGGAGTTCTGGCTGTCGCTGCTCAAGGTAGGCGCCATCGTGGCGATGATCCTCGGCGGTTTCGGCATCATGCTGTTCGGTATTCATTCTGCCGGTGAAACCCAGGCCAGCGGCCTTAGCAACCTGTGGGCCCACGGCGGCTTCATGCCTAATGGCGTCGGCGGCCTGATCGCCTCGTTCGCAGTGGTGATGTTTGCCTTTGGCGGCATCGAAATCATTGGAATCACCGCCGGCGAAGCCAAGGACCCGCAACGCGTGATCCCCAAGGCGATCAACGCGGTGCCGCTGCGTATCCTGCTGTTCTACGTACTGACTTTGTTTGTGCTGATGGCCATCTATCCATGGCCGCAGATCGGCAGCCAGGGCAGCCCGTTTGTGCAGATCTTTAGCAACTTGGGCATCGGGTCGGCGGCGACCATCCTCAATATCGTGGTGATCTCGGCGGCCGTTTCGGCCATCAACAGCGACATCTTCGGCGCTGGCCGCATGATGTACGGCTTGGCCCAGCAAGGGCAGGCGCCCAAGGGCTTCGCGCAATTGTCCAAACACGGCGTGCCGTGGATGACCGTGCTGGTGATGGGCGCAGCGCTGCTCGGCGGCGTAGTGCTTAACTACCTGATCCCGGAAAACGTGTTCCTGCTGATCGCCTCGATTGCCACCTTCGCCACCGTGTGGGTGTGGCTGATGATCCTGTTCACCCAGGTCGCCATGCGCCGTTCGATGACTAAAGAGCAGGTGGCCGAACTGAAATTCCCCGTGCCGTTCTGGCCCTATGCGCCGGCGGCCGCCATTGTGTTCATGCTGTTCGTGTTTGGCGTGCTGGGTTACTTCCCGGACACCCAGGCCGCTTTGCTGGTCGGTGCTGTGTGGATCGTGCTGCTGGTGGTGGCTTACCTGCTGTGGGTCAAGCCCGCTGCCGGGCAAGCGGCCAAGGTCCATTACGACCCGGCTTTGTCTCATCGTTAATCTAGGGAGGCGTTGATGAAAACGCTTTGGCAACACTGCCACGTCGCAACCATGGCACAGGGAAAATACTCGATCATCGAGGATGCCGCCATGGTGACCGTCGGTTCGCTCATCGAGTGGATCGGCCCCCGCAGCCAGGCACCCACGGCGGATTACGCCCAGGTGCATGACCTGCAAGGCGCGTGGGTCACCCCCGGCCTGATCGACTGCCACACCCATACGGTGTTTGGCGGTAACCGCAGCGGCGAGTTCGAGCAGCGCCTCGAAGGCGTGAGCTACGCCGAGATCGCGGCCAAGGGCGGCGGTATTGCCAGCACTGTGCGTGCCACCCGTGCGGCGACGGAAGATGAACTGTTTGCCAGCGCTGAAAAGCGCCTGCGCAGTCTGCTACGGGACGGCGTGACCACCGTAGAGATCAAGTCCGGCTACGGCCTGGACCTGGCCAATGAACGCAAAATGCTGCGCGTAGCCCGTCGCCTCGGTGAAGCGCTGCCGGTCAGCGTGCGCGCCACGTGCCTGGCGGCCCACGCGTTGCCGCCGGAATACAAGGACCGCGCCGACGACTACATCGAGCACATCTGCATCGAAATGCTGCCGGCCCTGGCGGCGGAAGGGCTGGTGGACGCGGTGGATGCGTTTTGTGAATACCTGGCGTTTTCCACCGAGCAGGTTGAGCGCGTGTTCAAAGTCGCCCAGCAACTGGGCCTGCCGGTGAAGTTGCACGCCGAGCAGCTTTCGTCGCTGCACGGCTCCAGCCTGGCCGCGCGTTACCACGCGCTGTCGGCGGATCACCTGGAATTCATGACCGAAGAAGACGCCATCGCCATGGCTGCCGCCGGCACCGTCGCGGTCTTGCTGCCGGGCGCGTTCTACTTCCTGCGCGAAACCCAGTTGCCGCCGATGGACGCCCTGCGCAAGCACGGCGTGAAGATTGCCATCGCCAGCGACCTCAATCCCGGCACCTCGCCAGCGCTGTCGGTGCGTCTGATGCTGAATATGGCCTGCACCCTGTTCCGCATGACCCCGGAAGAAGCCCTGGCCGGCGCCACGCAACATGCCGCCACTGCGTTGGGCATGGGCGACACCCACGGCTCCCTGGAAGTGGGCAAGGTGGCGGACTTCGTCGCTTGGCAGATTGATCGTCCCGCAGACCTGGCCTATTGGCTGGGCGGCGAGCTGGATAAACGCGTCGTACGCCATGGCGTCGACGTCACTGTTTGAGGAGTACTGCTCGTGGATAAGGTTCTGAACTTCAAACAAGGCCGTGTGCCGCTGCTGATCAGCATGCCTCACGCCGGCCTGCGCCTGACGCCTGCTGTCGAGGCAGGGTTGATCCCCGAGGCGCAAAGCCTGCCGGACACCGACTGGCACATTCCTGCGCTGTATGACTTTGCCGATGCACTGGGTGCCAGCACCTTGTCGGCTGAATATTCACGGTTTGTGATCGACCTGAACCGGCCATCCGACGACAAGCCGTTATATGCCGGCGCCACCACCGGCCTCTTCCCGGCGACGCTGTTCGATGGCGTGCCCTTGTTTCGTGAAGGGCATGAGCCGTCTGAAGAAGAGCGCGTGACCTACCTGCAAAAAATCTGGGGCCCGTATCACCGAACCCTGCAAGAAGAGCTGGCGCGGCTCAAGGCTGAGTTTGGCTATGCACTGTTGTTTGATGCGCACTCGATCCGCTCGGTGATCCCGCACCTGTTCGACGGCAAGTTGCCGGACTTCAACCTCGGCACCTTCAACGGCGCCGCCTGTGATCCAACGTTGGCCAGCCAGTTGGAAGCCATCTGCGCCACGCATCCGCAGTACACCCACGTACTCAACGGGCGCTTCAAGGGCGGCCACATCACCCGGCATTACGGTGACCCGGCCCAGGATATCCACGCGGTGCAGCTGGAGTTGTGCCAGAGCACCTACATGGAAGAAGTTGAGCCGTTCCGTTATCGACCAGATCTGGCCGAACCGACGCGGGTGGTGCTCAAGCAATTGCTCGACGGGTTGTTAGCATGGGGGCAACAGCGTTACGGCTGAAATAGCTATCGCAGGCAAGCCAGCTCCCACATTGAATCGGGTTCACACGGTCAAAATGTGGGAGCGGGCTTGCCCGCGATGACGGCCGCACAGTCGCCCCAGTGCAACTGCCCGTCGCCCCAGTTCGTGTTGACTCAGGCTCCACTGGTTAAGGTTGTGGAATAACAACAGCCAAGTGAGACCACCCCCCATGCAAAAAACCTTGTTGAGCCTTATCGGCGCCGCACTGTTCAGTGCACACGCCATGGCCGCTGAGCCGGCCTCCTGCAAGAACATCCGCATGGGCGTGGTCAGTTGGACTGACGTGGTCGCCACCTCCGGTATGGCCGACGTGTTGCTCAATGGCCTCGGCTACGACAGCAAACAGACCAGCGCCGTGCAGCAGATCATCTTTGCCGGCATCCGCGACAAACGCCTGGATATCTTCCTCGGCTACTGGAAACCGGCGATGGACAACAATATCGCGCCGTTCCTGGCGGCCAAGCAGGTCAATGTGTTCGATACGCCTAGCCTCGCCGACGCCCAGGCCACCCTGGCCGTGCCGCAATACGTGGCCGACGCAGGCTTGAAGACTTTCGCCGACATCGCCCGCTTCAGGGATAAGCTGGGCGGCAAGATCTATGGGATCGAGCCAGGCAGCGGCGCCAATACCGATATCCAGAAAATGATCGACACCAACCACTTCGGCCTCGGCGGCTTCAAGCTGGTGGCTTCCGGTGAAGCCGGAATGCTGGCAGCGGTGCAGCGGGCGGTGAATCGCAAGGAGTTTGTAGTGTTCGTCGGTTGGACCCCGCACCCGATGAACATCAATATGAAGATGGCGTACCTCACCGGCAGTGAAGACGTGTTCGGCCCCGACGAAGGCCGCGCCACCGTCTCCACCGTCACCGCGCCGGATTTTGCCGAACGCTGCCCCAACGCCAATCGCTTGTTGGAGAACCTCACCTTCACCGCCGCCCAGGAAAGCCAGTTGATGGTGCCGATCATGGAGCGAAAGTCGCCGCAGGATGTGGCCAAGCAATGGTTGCGTGACCATCCCGAGGATTTGCAGCGCTGGCTGGCTGGGGTCAAGGCGTTTGATGGCAGCGACGGTGCCACGGCGGTCCAGGCGAGTTTGAAATGAGTCGATACCCTATTTCGCCTGAGTTGGCAGCGTTCGTGGAGAAGACGGAGTCCTTCACCAGCGAGGACTCTTCGCTGGCAGGCTTACGTCAAAATTACGACCGCATGTGCCAGGCGTTTACCCCGCCGAAACCAGAAAGCTTGCAGGTCGAGGACTTCGCCTTGGCCGGCGTAGGCGTGCGCAGTTATCTGCCGGCCGCGCCGGTGCCTGCTGACGGCTGGCCATGCCTCCTTTATATGCACGGCGGCGGCTGGGTGGTCGGCGACCTGGATTCCCACGATTTCATCTGCTTCGAACTGGCCACGGCCTTGCAAGTCTTGGTGATCGCCATTGATTATCGGCTGGCGCCTGAACACCCGTTCCCGGCCGCCTACGAGGATTGTCGTGCCGTGTGGCAGGCAATCCAGGCAGGGCAGGGGCCCTATGCCATCGACGTGCAGCGTATGGCGGTCATGGGCGACAGTGCGGGCGGCAACCTGGCGGCAGCATTGTGTACGGGATTGCGTGACGACGGGCAACCGTTGCCGCGAGCCCAAGTCTTGATCTATCCGGGGTTGGGCGGTCCCTCCGACCTGCCATCGCGGGGTGACTGCATGGACGCGCCCCTGCTCAGCAGCGCCGACACCGACTGCTACTTGGCGCTGTACCTGCAGGGCAGCGGCAAACCGTCGCCCTACGCCATGCCGCTGCTGGCCGCAGACTTCAGCGGTTTGCCCAAGGCGTTCATCGCCGTGGCCCAGTTCGACCCGCTGCGCGACGACGGCATGCTTTACGCTGAACGCCTGCAAGCGGCGGGCGTAGCCACCGTGCTGTATCCCGGCAAAGGCCTGGTGCACGGCTGCCTTCGGGCGCGGCGGCAGGTGCCGGAAGTGGACCGGCTCTACGATTACCTGCTGGATTACCTGGGGAGCGAAGGGCTGACACAGGTCTAAGCGCTCTAGGACATGCTCATTGCACAATTCGGGTTTATAGTGCCAGACGGCAAAATAAAAGACGTCCCCCCAGGGATGAACCCGACCCCTTACGGAGCGCGCAATGCAGACTTGGTTCCCGCAGATCAAACCCCACGCCCGGCACGATCTGGCTGTCGATGACACCCACACGCTGTACGTCGACGAAAGTGGCTCCCCCGAAGGTTTGCCCGTTGTCTTCATCCATGGTGGCCCTGGTGCCGGTTGTGATGCCCAGAGCCGCTGCTATTTCGACCCGAACCTGTACCGCATCGTTACGTTCGACCAGCGTGGTTGCGGGCGCTCCACCCCGCGCGCCAGCCTGGAAAACAACACCACTTGGGACCTGGTCGCCGACCTAGAGCGCATCCGCGAGCACCTGGGCATCGACAAGTGGGTACTGTTCGGCGGTTCCTGGGGCTCGACCCTGGCCCTGGCCTACGCGCAAACCCATCCGGAGCGGGTGCTCGGCCTGATTGTGCGCGGCATTTTCCTGGCACGTCCGCAGGACATTCACTGGTTTTATCAGGAAGGGGCGAGCCGCCTGTTCCCTGATTACTGGCAGGACTACCTCGCGCCGATCCCGCCGGAAGAGCGCCACGACATGATCGCGGCCTACCACAAGCGCCTCACCGGCAACGATCAGATCGCCCAGATGCACGCGGCCAAGGCCTGGTCCGGCTGGGAAGGGCGCATGCTTGGCCTGTGCCCGAGCCCACAGCATGTGGAGCGGTTTTCCGAGCCGCAACGCGCCCTGTCCATCGCGCGGATCGAGTGCCACTACTTCACCAACAACTCGTTTCTGGAGCCCAACCAGCTGATCCGCGATATGCACAAGATCGCCCATCTGCCTGGCGTAATCATCCACGGGCGCTACGATATGATTTGCCCTTTGGATAACGCTTGGGCGTTGCACCAGGCGTGGCCCAACAGTGAGTTGCAGGTGATTCGCGAGGCCGGCCATGCGGCGTCCGAACCCGGCATCACCGATGCCTTGGTGCGTGCGACCAGTGAGATGGCACGGCGCTTGCTCGACCTGCCGCCTGAAGAAGCATGAAGGGTCTGCTGCAACGGGTGCGCGGCGCCCGAGTCGAGGTGGCGGGCGAAATCGTCGGCGCCATCGACCAGGGTTTGCTGGTGCTGGTGGCCGTCGAGCCTGCGGATACGCCGGAGAGTGCCGATAAGCTGTTACACAAGCTGTTGAACTATCGGGTGTTCAGTGACGACGAAGGCAAGATGAACCTGTCGTTGAAGGATATCGACGGCGGTTTGCTGCTGGTGTCGCAGTTCACCTTGGCGGCCGATACCAAGAGCGGGCTGCGGCCGAGCTTCTCCACAGCGGCCCCGCCGGCCTTGGGAGCAGCGCTTTTTGATCACTTGCTGTTACAAGCGCAACAATTGCATGGCAAGGTGGCGTCAGGGCGTTTTGGCGCCGATATGCAGGTGCATTTGGTCAATGATGGCCCTGTGACCTTCCTCTTGCAGACGTGAATGTATTAAAAACGACTTTTAATGCCTAAAAACGCAGGGTTTCGCTACAAATACTTCGTTGTCCCTGATGCGTTGTCTCGCGGGCTACTAGATAATCGCGCGCTACGGGGATCAGCGTTGTTTGGTCCATTTTTGACTTAGGTAGAGACTTGTCCGATCGCCAATGGGGAATCATTTTGCCCCAGGGGAGTCGGAACAATGCTCGCCAACCTGGCATATAGATAGCTGGCCGTTGGTTTTTTGATCTGTTTTCGGCGAGGGTTGCTCGTGATTGTTAGTCCCTGTAATGCACCAAAATTGTCTGCCAAACGGTTACGAAACGCACTGGTGACGGGCTCCGCCCTGTTTTGCCTGTTCGGCGCGGGTCAACTGTGGGCATTCAGTCTGGATGATGTGTCGGCCAAGGCAAAAGAGCTGGCCGGGCAGAAATACGAAGCTCCGCGCAGCAATCTGCCGAACGAATTCCGTGAAATGAAGTTCGCGGACTACCAGAAGATTCGTTTCCGCAACGAAAAAGCCGAGTGGGCTGATCAGAACACCCCGTTCAAGCTGTCCTTCTATCACCAGGGTATGCACTTCGATACACCGGTGAAAATCAACGAAGTCACCGCCGACAGCGTCCAGGAAATCAAGTACGACCCGACGCGCTTCGATTTTGGCGACGTGAAGTTTGATCCTAAAGCCACCGAACAGCTGGGTTATGCCGGCTTCCGTGTGCTGTACCCGATCAACAAGGCCGACAAGCAAGACGAAATCATGACCATGCTGGGCGCGAGCTACTTCCGCGTGGTCGGCAAGGGCCAGGCGTATGGCCTGTCTGCCCGTGGCATGGCGATCGACACCGCATTGCCGTCCGGGGAAGAGTTCCCGCGGTTCACCGAGTTCTGGATCGAGCGTCCAAAGCCGGGTGAGAAACAATTGGTGATCTTTGCCTTGCTGGATTCCCCGCGGGCTACTGGCGCTTATCGCCTGATCCTGCGTCCGGGCACCGACACCATTGTCGACGTGAAATCCCAGATGTTCCTGCGTGACAAGGTCAGCAAGCTGGGCGTCGCCCCGTTGACCAGCATGTACCTGTTCGGCGCGAACCAGCCTTCCAAAGTGCTGAACTACCGTCGTGAACTGCACGACTCCAGCGGTCTGTCGATCCATGCCGGCAACGGCGAGTGGATCTGGCGCCCACTGAACAACCCGAAACACCTGTCGGTCAGCAACTTCACCGTAGAGAACCCGAAAGGTTTCGGCCTGCTGCAACGCGGTCGCGACTTCAGCCACTACGAAGACCTCGACGACAACTACGACAAGCGCCCAAGCGCCTGGATCGAGCCTGAGGGCGACTGGGGCAAAGGCACCGTCAACCTGGTGGAAATCCCAACCGCCGACGAAACCAACGACAACATCGTTGCGTTCTGGAGCCCGGCCGAGCTGCCTGAAGTCGGCAAGCCACTGGATGTTTCCTACCGCCTGCACTGGACCATGGACGAAAAGTCCCTGCACCCGAGCGACAGCGCCTGGGTCAAGCAAACCCTGCGTTCTACCGGTGACGTGAAGCAATCCAACCTGATCCGCCAGCCTGACGGCAGCGTGGCCTACCTGGTGGACTTCGAGGGCCCATCCCTCAAGGCCCTGCCATCGGATGCCCCGGTGCGCAGCCAAGTGAGTGTCAGCGACAACGCCGAACTGGTTGAAAACAGTGTGCGCTACAACGAACACACGAAAGGCTGGCGCCTGACCCTGCGCATGAAGATCAAGGACGCAGGCAAGCCGACCGAAATGCGCGCTGCACTGGTGCAGGACGTTCCGCCGCCCGCTCCTGAGCAGGATTCCAGCCACGTGCTCAAGGCTGACAAGGTCCTGGCCAAGCAGCACGAGAAACAGGCCAAGAAAGACGCGAAAGACAAGGAAGCCAAGCAGCCAGAAGCTGCCCCAGCCACACCGGAGCCGATCAAGACCGAACAAGTCCTGACCGAAACCTGGAGCTACCAGTTGCCTGCCGATGAGTAATTCTCAAGTCCAGCCAGAAACTCTGCAGGAGTATCTGGCGCATCTACCGATGACCGCTGAGCAGCGCGCCGAACTGGCGGGTTGCACATCCTTCACCGAGTTGCACGAACGCTTGTCGTCGTCGACCTTCGATGCGCCGGTCGATGCCGCCCAGGCGTCGGTTGGCCGCCGATTGACCCTCAACACTGCCGAAGAGCTGCAAGACGCCGAAATGCTGGCGGTCGACGCCGCCGGTCGCGTGTGCTTGAAGGCCACGCCGCCGATCCGTCGTACCCGCGTGGTGCCGGAGCCGTGGCGCACCAATATCCTGGTGCGCGGCTGGCGCCGTATCACCGGGCGCAGCAATCCTCCGGCGCCGCCGAAGGATGAGCGTGTATTGCCGGCCGCGCGCTGGCGTACGGTCGGTTCGATCCGTCGTTACATCCTGCTGGTGCTGATGCTCGGCCAGACCATCGTTGCCGGTTGGTACATGAAAGGCATCATGCCGTACCAGGGTTGGTCGCTGGTCGACTTCGACGAAATCCGCAACCAGACCCTGCTGCAAACGGCTACCCAGGTACTGCCTTACGCCCTGCAAACCAGCATCCTGATTATGTTCGGGATCTTGTTCTGCTGGGTGTCAGCCGGTTTCTGGACTGCGTTGATGGGCTTCCTGGAACTGCTGACCGGTCATGATAAATACCGCATCTCCGGTAAAAGTGCCGGTGACGAGCCCATTCCGAAAGATGCCCGTACCGCGTTGGTGATGCCGATCTGCAACGAAGACGTGCCTCGGGTATTCGCCGGTTTGCGTGCGACGTTCGAGTCGGTCGCCGCCACGGGTGATCTGGATCGCTTCGATTTCTTCGTGCTCAGCGACAGTAATGACGCCGACATCTGCATCGCCGAACAGCAAGCCTGGCTCGACGTGTGCCGCGAGGCCGGTGGTTTCGGCAAGATCTTCTATCGCCGTCGCCGCCGTCGCGTAAAGCGTAAGAGCGGCAACCTCGACGACTTCTGCCGTCGCTGGGGCGGTGAATACAAGTACATGGTTGTGCTCGACGCGGACAGCGTGATGAGCGGCGAATGCCTGACCAGCCTGGTACGTTTGATGGAAGCCACGCCGGATGCGGGGATCATCCAGACCGCGCCGCGTGCGTCGGGCATGGACACCCTGTATGCGCGCATGCAGCAGTTCGCTACCCGCGTGTATGGCCCGCTGTTCACCGCCGGCCTGCACTTCTGGCAACTGGGTGAATCCCACTACTGGGGTCACAACGCAATCATCCGCATGAAGCCGTTCATCGAGCACTGCGCCCTGGCGCCGTTGCCGGGCAAAGGCGCGTTCGCCGGTTCCATTCTGTCCCACGACTTCGTTGAAGCTGCGCTGATGCGCCGTGCCGGCTGGGGCGTGTGGATTGCCTACGACCTTCCGGGCAGCTACGAAGAGTTGCCGCCGAACCTGTTGGACGAACTCAAGCGTGACCGTCGTTGGTGCCACGGTAACCTGATGAACTTCCGCCTGTTTCTGGTCAAGGGCATGCACCCGGTGCACCGTGCGGTGTTCCTGACCGGCGTGATGTCTTACCTGTCGGCGCCGTTGTGGTTCCTGTTCCTGGTGCTGTCCACGGCGTTGCTGGCGGTGAATACCCTGATGGAGCCGCAGTACTTCATGGCACCACGCCAGTTGTACCCGCTGTGGCCGCAATGGCATCCGGACAAGGCGGTGGCGCTGTTCTCTACCACCATCGTGCTGCTGTTCCTGCCGAAACTGCTGAGCATCATCCTGATCTGGGCCAAGGGCGCGAAAGAGTTCGGCGGCAAGTTCAAGGTGACCTTGTCGATGCTGCTGGAGATGCTGTTCTCCATGCTGCTGGCGCCGGTGCGGATGATTTTCCACACCCGTTTCGTGCTCGCCGCGTTCCTCGGCTGGGCCGCAACCTGGAACTCGCCGCAGCGTGACGACGACTCCACCCCATGGAGCGAAGCGGTCAAGCGCCACGGTCCGCAAACCGTGCTGGGCTTCCTGTGGGCCCTGTTGGTAGTGTGGTTGAACCCGAGCTTCCTGTGGTGGTTGGTGCCGATCGTGGGTTCGCTGATGCTGTCGATCCCGGTCTCGGTGATCTCCAGCCGTGTCGGGCTGGGCCTCAAGTCCCGCGACGAGAGCCTGTTCCTGATCCCCGAGGAATACAATCCGCCGCAGGCCTTGCTGTCGACCGAGTTGTACACTCACGAAAACCGTTGGCACGCGCTGAACGACGGCTTCGTGCGTTCGGTGGTCGACCCACAGCAGAACGCCCTTGCCTGTGCCCTGGCGACGTCGCGTCACCGTGAGGCCGAGCCGATCGAGTACCTGCGTACCGAACGTGTGCGTCACGCGTTGAAAGTCGGCCCCGCTGGCCTCAACAACGGCGAACGCCTGGCCCTGCTGAGCGACCCGGTCGCCCTGGCGCGCCTGCATGAGCACGTCTGGAACGAAGGCCATGTCGAGTGGCTCGCCGCCTGGCGTGACTCGATCAAGGCTGATCCGCACGCGCCGTTGCTGCCACTGCAACCGTTGTCGTCCCAGGCCCAACCGGCCTGATTCAGACGCCCCCGAGGGTTCTCCTCGGGGGTGTTCGAAGCGCTGGTCCTACAGCGTTTTCCCCTTCTTCCTTCCTTACGCCAAGCTCTTGTTTTTTCGAAACAAAAGACCCTTGTTCGAGGCGTATTGCCGTGCCTGTGACTGAGTTAGCATCGCCCCGGATTTGGACTTGCCACAGGGGTATTTATGAGCAAAGGCTATTGTCTGGCACTGCTGCTAAGCGCTGCCGCATTGATTCACACGGGGTTGGCGCAGGCCGGCGCGATTGACGACGCCGTTCGACGCGGCGTGCTGAAGGTCGGCACTACGCCCACCTATGTGCCCTTCGAAATGACCGACAAACAGGGCCGCATCGTCGGCTTTGAAATCGACCTGCTCAACGTCATGAGCCAAGCGTTGGGTGTGGAGCTTGAGCTGGTCGCGGTGCCTTACACCGAACTGGTAGCGGGGTTGCAGGCGAAGAAGTTCGACCTGATCGGCAGCGGTATGACCATCACCCAAGAGCGCAACCTCAAGCTGAACTTCAGCGATTCGTTCATTGTGGTCGGCCAGTCCGCGTTGCTGCACCCACGCCTGGCGGGCAAGGTGAGCAGTGTGGAAGACCTGGATGACGCCAGCTACCGGATCGCCGCTACCGAAGGCACTACCGGCGAGGCGGCCGCGCGACGGTTTCTAGGGGCGGCCCGACTCAGCAGTTTTTCAACACCGGAGGAAGGAGTACGCCAAGTGGTACAAGGCAAGGCCGATGCCTTTATTCATGACGCGCCCTACAACCTGATCGCCCTGAGTCGCGCGGAGAACGGCACCCTACTGGCGCTTGAGCAACCTTTCACGTTTGAACCCCTGGCATTTGGCTTGAAAAAAGGTGATTTCGACAGCCTCAATTGGATTAACCATTTCCTCAACCAGATTGCCCAGGACGGCACCTACGATCATCTTCACGATAAGTGGTTTAAAGACACTGCCTGGCTGGCAGAGATCGACTGAAAGTCATAACTGCTTACATATCAAACCGTTGCTTCAATCGCCCCTGCACGTGTCTACGCCTGCCCTTTGCTGTCCTGTCGTGGGGGCTTTTCCGACATACGCCGATAACAAATAGCCGTGAAACCTTTGTGACAGCAGACGAGTGGGTTAGGATCGCACCCCGAAATGGTGCAGCCCGTTTGCGCGCCGACCTTATAAGAATCGTTCAGGGGACTTGATGATGAAAAAGTATCTTTCGATGCTGCTGCTAGGCGTCACCGCGCTGGTCGCGGTCAATGCGGCCCAGGCCGGCGCCATCGATGATGCGGTCAAGCGCGGCACGCTGAAAGTCGGCATGGACCCGACCTACATGCCGTTCCAGATGACCAACAAGCGCGGCGAAATCATCGGTTTCGAAGTGGACATCCTCAAGGCCATGGCCAAGTCCATGGGCGTCAAGTTCGAACCGATCTCCACCGGCTACGACGGCATCATCCCGGCGCTGCTGACCAACAAGTTCGATATGATCGGCAGCGGCATGACCCTGACCCAGGAACGCAACCTGCGCCTGAACTTCAGCGAACCCTTCATCGTGGTCGGCCAGACCCTGCTGATCCGCAAGGAGCTGGAAGGCACTATCAAGTCCTACAAAGACCTGAACGACGAGAAATACCGCCTGACCTCCAAGCTCGGCACCACCGGTGAGATGGTCGCCAAGAAGCTGATCTCCAAAGCCAAGTACCACGGCTACGACAACGAGCAGGAAGGCGTGCTGGACGTGGTCAACGGCAAGGCCGATGCCTTTGTGTATGACGCGCCTTACAACGTGGTTGCCGAGAAGAAAGTCGGTAACGGCAAGCTGGTATACCTCGAAGAACCCTTCACCTTCGAACCCCTGGCGTTCGGCCTGAAAAAAGGCGACTACGACAGCATCAACTTCATCAACAACTTCCTGCACCAGATCCGTAACGACGGCACCTACGATCGCATCCATGACAAGTGGTTCAAGAGCTCCGAGTGGCTCAAGGACATGGAATAAGCGCTGATCCAGAACCTGTAGGAGCGAGCTTGCTCGCGAATATCGCCAACGATGACGCGGGAAACCTGACATCCCGTGGCGCTCTCAGGTTTTTCGCGAGCAAGCTCGCTCCTACAAGTGCGACACACTCCGAGAGTTGAAATGAAACAGAAAAAAGCCCAATGGCCCTGGCACCTGCTGACTGTGGTCGTGCTGGTCGGCCTGGCTGGCGCCTTGTACTACGCCACCTCGTTGATGTCCTACGAGTGGCGCTGGAACCGCGTGCCGCAGTACTTCGCCTACCAGGCTGAAACTTCCCAGCGCGCCGCTGATATCTCCACCGTTGTCGAGTTGGTACGCAAAGGCGATGTCGCCGAAGTGACCCTGCGCAACGACGCAGGCGCCGAGCAGAAGCTGACCGTTGCCGACAACAGCCTGCAAGTGGCGCGTGGCGACGATGTGGCCGAAGGCGACGTGGTGGGCGTGACCCGCCATTGGGCGCTGGGCCCGCTGATGTGGGGGTTGTGGACCACGTTGTGGCTGTCGGTGGTATCGGGCATCCTGGGCCTGGCAATCGGTTTGGCGACCGGCTTGTGCCGGTTGTCCAGCAACCCGACCTTGCGAGATCTGTCGACGATCTACGTCGAGCTGGTGCGCGGTACGCCGCTATTGGTGCAAATCTTCATTTTCTATTTCTTTATCGGCACGGTGCTCAACCTGTCCCGGGAATTTGCCGGGATCGCCGCACTGTCGCTGTTTACCGGCGCTTATGTAGCGGAAATCGTGCGCGCTGGTGTGCAGTCCATCACCCGCGGCCAGAATGAAGCCGCGCGGTCCTTGGGCCTGAGCGCGAGCCAGTCGATGCGCCATGTGGTACTGCCGCAAGCGTTCAAGCGCGTGTTGCCACCATTGGCCGGGCAATTTATCAGCCTGGTAAAAGACACTTCGCTGGTCTCGGTGATTGCGATTACCGAACTGCTCAAAAGCGGCCGCGAAGTGATCACCACCTCGTTCTCGCCGTTTGAAATTCTGTTCTGCGTCGCAGGCCTGTACCTGCTGATCAACCTGCCGCTGTCGAAAATGGCCAGCCGGCTTGAGCGGAGGCTCGCGCAAAGTGATTGAAGTCCGCGATCTGGTAAAAGTCTTCGATACCCGTGGCCATGTGGTCCGTGCGGTCGACAACGTGACCACCCAGGTAGCCAAAGGCGAAGTGCTGGTGGTGATTGGCCCGTCCGGCTCCGGCAAGTCCACCTTCCTGCGCTGCCTCAATGGCCTGGAAGAATTCGACTCGGGTTCGGTGAGCATCGACGGCCTGCAACTGGCTGATCCAAAAACCGACGTGAACGCCTATCGCCGCGAAGTCGGTATGGTGTTCCAGCATTTCAACCTGTTCCCCCACATGACGGTGCTGGAAAACCTGTGCCTGGCGCAAAAAGTCGTGCGCAAGCGCAGCAAGAAGGAACGCGAGGCCAAGGCCCTGGCATTGCTGGAAAAGGTCGGAATCGCGCAGAAGGCCAACGAGTTTCCATCACGCTTGTCCGGTGGGCAGCAGCAGCGCGTCGCGATTGCCCGGGCTCTGGCGATGGACCCCAAGGTCATGCTGTTCGACGAGCCGACCTCGGCGCTGGACCCGGAAATGGTCGGCGAAGTGCTGGACGTGATGAAGACCCTGGCCTTGGAAGGCATGACCATGGTCTGCGTCACCCACGAAATGGGCTTTGCCCGTGAAGTGGCTGACCGGGTGCTGTTCTTCGACCATGGCAAACTGTTGGAAGACGCTGCCCCGGCCGCGTTCTTCGATGCGCCGAAGGACCCACGGGCCCAGGCCTTCCTGCGTCAGGTCCTATAGCCTGTTCCTGTGCGGGCTTGAGGCGGACGCTGGCATTGACCAGCAGAGAAAACATGGTGGCCTCCGAATCTGAAGAAGCGTTTCGCAACTAAGGAAACGCTAATTCGATTCGGCACACTGCTGGGCTGATAACTACGTAGGACGTTTCATAAAGTGTGGCTCAGATCCGGAAGCGCCCCACCAGCGTTTGCAGATAAATCCCCAGGCGGGCCAGTTCTGCACTGGACGCGGCGGTTTCTTCACTGGCTGACGAGGTCTGCTCCGACACATCACGCACGTTCAACACGCTGCGGTTGATCTCTTCAGCCACCGCGCTTTGCTGCTCGGCGGCGGTGGCGATCTGCGAGTTCATCGCCTGGATGGTCGAGACCGTGCGGGTGATGCTCGCCAGGGCGCTGCCGGCACGACGGGTCAGTTCGACGCTGCTGTCGGTCAGGCCGCGGCTGTTGTCCATGATGGTCGCTACTTGCTGGGTGCCGCTTTGCAGGCCAACGATCAGCTCTTCGATCTCTTCGGTGGACTTCTGCGTGCGCTGGGCCAGGCTACGCACCTCGTCCGCCACCACGGCGAAGCCACGCCCGGCTTCCCCGGCGCGCGCAGCTTCAATCGCGGCGTTGAGGGCCAGCAGGTTGGTTTGCTGGGCGACGGACTTGATCACATCGAGCACGCTGCCGATCTTGTCGCTTTCGCGCTTCAGGTCGCCCATGGCGACCGTGGAGTTACCCACCTCGGTGGCCAGGCGTTCGATCTGGGCGATGGCTTCGCCGACGACCTTGTCGCCTTCTCGGGCCTGTTGGTCAGCCGCTACGGCGGCTTCAGAGGCTTCCTCGGCGTTGCGCGCGACTTCCTGCACAGTGGCGGCCATTTCGTTCATGGCGGTGGCGACCTGGTCGGTCTCGACCTTCTGGCTATTGACCCCGGCGCTGGTCTGTTCGGTCACGGCCGACAATTGCTCGGCAGCGCTGGCGATCTGAGTGACGCCGTCGCTGATACCGCCTATCAGCTCGCGCAGGCCGACGGTCATGCTTTGCATGGCCCGTTGCAGTTGGCCCAGTTCGTCCTGGCGTGTGGAGGTCAGGTTGTGGCTCAGGTCGCCGGAGGCGACGCGCTCCGCCACCTTGAGAGTCTGGTTCAGCGGGATGACGATCTGGCGCGTGATCGCCCAGGCGGCCACCAAGCCGAAGATCAGCGCCAGCACGGTCGCCAGCAGCAAGAGTTGTTTGGCCTGCGCGGCGTCGGTATCGCGCACCACCGTTTGCGAGGTGGTGAGTTTTTCGCTGTGAGCTAGCAGGATGTCGCCCTGGGCGCTCATGACTTTCAGCGCCTCGGCGGCAGCGGTCTGGGAGTCACGGTACTGGCTGACGGCCGCGCGGTAGGCTTGCAACGAGGTGCTGGCCTCCTGCAGATTGGCTTGGTACTGCGCGGGCAGTTGGCCTTCCAGCTCGGTGATTTTCTTCACCGCGTTATCAATGGCGTCGAGGGCCGGTTGTTCAGCCTCGACTTTGGCGCTGTAGGTATAGCCGCGCACTTGGAAGCGCGCTTGCTGAATCAGTTTGCTCAGGTCGACCACGCTGTTGAACTGCGTGACGCTGTCACCTTGCAGCAGGCTTTTCTCGACCTCGCTGACCTTCGCCACGGCGTTGTCGGCGGTGTCGCCCAGTTTGCTGCGCGCACCTTCGCGTTTGAGCCCGGCCTGGACCATGGCGGCAAAGGCCTTTTTGTATTGGTTCAAGGCGTCTTGTTGCTGTTCCACAAGGGCCTTGTCGCCGGGTTGCTCGATCAGGTCGGCGGCGGTTTTGAGGCCACTGTCCAGCTTGGCGATCAGGCTATTGACCGCGTCGGTGCCTTGTTCGCCGCGCCGCATTTCGAAGTCCAGGCGCGCCAGGCGCAAGTCCTTGGTCAGGCCGTTGAGGCTGGAGATATAGCCCAGTTTGTCACCGCGACTGATCACGTCGCCTAGGCCGGTCCAGCCGGTGAAGGTGATCATCAACGTGAGCAGCAACACCAGGCCGAAGCCCACGCCGAGTTTGGTTTTGACGCTGACATTCCCCAGCTTTTCGGCTAACCAACGATACATGCTGCGAACTCCCCTGGAACAAGGCTTGGACTTATTAAGAGCTTATCGGCAGCGTAGGTGAGTTCTGTAGCAACAAGGTCGAATGTCGGAGAGGGTTTGTGTGGTGAGCGGGCTTGACCCGCGCTGGGTGGCGGAGCCGCCCTAAACCCAGGCATCGCTCTCTTGCTGATACACTGCGGCGTCCTTGTTGGGGCCGCTGCGCAGCCCAGCGCGGGGCAAGCCCGCTCACCACAAAAAGCCCATCCATCTGGAGTAAGCGGGGTTAGAACAAGCGGGCGAGCAGGGCGGTGACGGCGGTTTCGACGCGCAGGATGCGGGCGCCGAGTTGTACCGGCTGCAACCCGGCCTTGGCCAGCAGGTCCACTTCGTAGGGAATCCAGCCGCCCTCGGGACCAATCGCCAGGGTCACTGGCTCGTCGAGGCCGCGGGGGCAGTCTGGATAGTCGCCAGGATGACCGACCAGGCCCAGGGTGCCTTCAACCAGTGCCGGCAGGCGGTCTTCGACGAACGGCTTGAAGCGTTTTTCGATGATGATCTCGGGCAGCACCGTGTCCCGCGCCTGTTCCAGGCCGAGGATCAATTGCTCGCGAATCGCTTCGGGTTCCAGGAACGGGGTTTGCCAGAAGCTCTTTTCGACGCGGTAGCTGTTGAGCAGCACCACCTTGGGCACGCCCATGGCGGCGACGGTCTGCAACACTCGACGCAGCATCTTCGGGCGTGGCAGGGCCAGCAGCAGGGTCAGTGGCAGCTTGGCCGGTGGCGGCTGGTCGAAGCTGACTTGCAGCTCGGCTTCGGTGGCTTCCAGGCGCAGCAGTTGCGCATTGCCCATCAATCCACCGATGCGGCCAACACGCAGGCTGTCGCCGACGGCGGCGCGGTGGACTTCCTGCATGTGCACCAGGCGTCGATCACGCAGCACCACACGGTCGGCCGCGATGAAGTCGGCCTCTTCAAGGAGCAGCAGGTTCACGGCTGGGTCGCTGGCGGCTGGTCGTCGTCGGGCTGGTCATCCGGGTGTTCGCCGCGCTTGCTGATCAAACCGCTGAATAGGATGCCGATTTCGAACAGCATCCACATGGGCACGGCCAGCAGGGTCTGGGAGAAGATGTCCGGTGGCGTAAGGATCATGCCGACCACGAAGCAGCCGATGATCACGTACGGGCGGATCTTCTTCAGGTACGCCACGTTGACCACGCCGATCCATACCAGCAGCACCACGGCCACCGGGATTTCGAAGGCCACGCCGAAGGCGAAGAACAGCGTCATCACAAAGTCGAGGTAGCTGGTGATGTCGGTCATCATTTCCACGCCGGCCGGGGTGGCGGCGGCGAAGAATTTGAAGATCAGCGGGAACACCAGGAAGTAAGCGAATGCCATGCCGGTGTAGAACAGCAGGATGCTCGACACCAGCAGCGGCACGGCGATGCGCTTCTCATGCTTGTACAGGCCCGGCGCGATAAAGCCCCAGATCTGGTGCAGGATCACCGGGATCGCCAGGAACAGCGAGACCATCATGGTCAGCTTCAACGGCGTGAGGAACGGCGACGACACGTCGGTGGCGATCATCGTCGCACCGGCCGGCAGGTACTGGCGCAGCGGCGTGGAGACGAAGGTGTAGATCTGCTGGGTAAAGGCGAACAACCCGGCAAAGATGATGAAGATGGCCGCTACGCAACGCAGCAGGCGGGTACGCAGCTCGGTGAGGTGCGAGACCAGCGGCATATGCTGGTCGTTTTCCGGTTTATCAGCGCTCATGGGGCTCGCGGCGGCAATGTAGGGTCATGGGGCGCGGGCGACGCGGTGGGCGTCGGCGCAGGCTCGGTGGGCGCGATCGGTGCCACGGGGGCGGCTTCGGCAACAGGCGCGATGCTGTTTTGGGCCACAGGCTCCGCCGGTTTGGCGGGCTCCTGCACCGGTGACAGAATCTTGCGGGCTTCCTGTTCCAACGAAAGAATGTGCTCGTTGTGCAGTTGCCGACGGATCTCGTCGGCGCCGATTTCCCGTTCAACTTCCTGTTTGATGGCGTTGAAACTGCGTTTCAGGCGCCCGATCCACAGGCCGGCTGTGCGTGCTGCACCGGGCAGGCGTTCCGGCCCTAGTACCAGCAAGGCTACGAGGCCGACGAGCAGCAGTTCAGAGAAGCTGATACCAAACATTAGTCAGTGCTCACGAGTCTTTGCGGGTCGGCTCTTCGACTTTCTCAGCCTGAACGTCGAACGTACGGCGCTCGGTGATCGGCTGGGTGGCCTGCGGGTGCACAGGCTGCGCCGGAGGCACCGGATTTACAGCCGGGTCGGCCGGTTTCTCGTCGTCGTTCATGGCTTTACGGAAGCCCTTGATCGATTCGCCCACGTCGGTGCCCAAATTCTTGAGTTTCTTGGTGCCGAACACCAGTACCACCACCACCAGAATGACGATCCAGTGTTTCCAGTCAAAAATGCCCATGCTGCAAATCCTCTAGTCTTGGTTATTCAGGCCGACGGGCGCGAGGCTTTCTCGGCATGCCCGGACAAGCCGAAGCGTCGGTCCAGTTCATCCAGCACAGCCTGCGGATGCTGCCCCAGTTGGGCGAGCATGACCAGGCTATGGAACCACAAGTCAGCGGTCTCGTAGATTACATCGCTGTAATCACCGCTGATTTGCGCGTCCTTGGCCGCAATGATGGTCTCGACGGATTCTTCGCCGAGTTTCTCCAGGATCTTGTTCAAACCCTTGTGGTACAGACTGGCGACGTAGGAACTGTCGGCATCCGCGCCTTTGCGGTCTTCCAGCACCTGGGCCACGCGGTTCAGGGTATCGCTCATGTCTAGTGTCCTGCCGAGTAGATGGCGTGCGGGTCTTTGAGCACCGGCTCGACAACTTTCCATTCGCCGTTCTCGAACACGCGATAGAAGCAGCTGTGACGGCCGGTGTGGCAGGCGATGTCGCCGATCTGCTCGACCTTGAGGATCACCACGTCGGCGTCGCAGTCGATGCGCATCTCGTGCAGGGTCTGCACGTGCCCGGACTCTTCGCCCTTGCGCCACAGTTTGCCACGCGAGCGTGACCAATAGATGGCGCGCTGCTCAGTGGCGGTGAGGCTCAGGGCCTCGCGGTTCATCCAGGCCATCATCAGCACGCGCCCGGTCTTGTAGTCCTGGGCAATGGCCGGCACCAGGCCGTCACTGTCCCATTTGATCTCGTCCAGCCAGTCTTTCATGTTCGGCTCCGGCAATTTGCGACAGTGTATAACCGGATTGGCTATCGACGCACGATCAGATAAACACCCACCGCGACCATGATGCCAGCCGGCCAGTGGCCCAGTTGGTTCAGCGGGCCACCGATGGCCAGCATCACCCCGCCGACCAGGTGCGCAGCACCCAGCAGGCGCAGGAACCAGTCGTCCTTGCGCTGCTTCCAGGGCGGCGCCGGGTCCTTGGCGTGGGGCTGGGACATGCGCTCCAGCAGGTCGCGGGTCATGTTGGCCAGGTGCGGCAGTTGTTCCATCTGGCTATGCAGGTTGCCCAGCACGGTTTTCGGGCTCATGCGTTCGCGCATCCAGCGTTCGAGGAACGGCTGGGCGGTGTTCCACAGGTCCAGGTCCGGGTACAGCTGGCGGCCCAGTCCTTCGATGTTCAACAGGGTTTTTTGCAGCAATACCAGCTGTGGCTGCACTTCCATGTTGAAGCGTCGCGCGGTCTGGAACAGGCGCATCAGCACCTGGCCGAAGGAAATATCTTTTAACGGTTTTTCAAAGATCGGCTCGCACACGGTACGGATCGCCGCTTCGAATTCGTTGAGCTTGGTTTCCGCCGGCACCCAGCCTGAATCAATGTGCAACTGCGCCACACGGCGATAGTCGCGCTTGAAGAAGGCGAACAAGTTGCGGGCCAGGTAGTCCTGGTCTTCGGGGGTCAGGCTGCCGACGATGCCGCAGTCGATCGCAATGTACTGCGGGCTCCACGGGTTCACGGTGCTGACAAAGATGTTGCCGGGGTGCATGTCGGCGTGGAAGAAACTGTCGCGGAACACCTGGGTGAAGAAGATCTCCACGCCTCGCTCGGCGAGCATCTTCATGTCGGTGCGCTGGTCGGCCAGGGTCGCGAGGTCGGTGACCTGCACGCCGTAGATACGCTCCATCACCAGCACTTTGGGGCGGCACCAGTCCCAGTAAACTTGGGGTACGTACAGCAGCGGCGAGCCTTCAAAGTTGCGCTTGAGCTGGCTGGCGTTGGCGGCTTCGCGCAGCAGGTCGAGTTCGTCGTAGATGGTCTTTTCGTAGTCGGCGACCACGTCTACCGGGTGCAGCAGCCGCGCATCGGCCGAGAAACGCTCGGCGGCGCGGGCGAGGATGAACAGCCACGCCAGGTCCTGGCCGATGATCGGCTTGAGACCCGGGCGAATCACCTTCACCACCACTTCTTCGCCGGTCTTGAGTTGCGCCGCGTGGACCTGGGCCACAGAGGCCGACGCGAGAGGCGCGACGTCGAAGCGGCTGAAGACTTCGCTGATTTTCTTGCCCAGTTGCTCTTCGATCAACGCCATTGACTGCTGCGAATCGAACGGCGGCACGCGGTCCTGCAGCAGCATCAGCTCGTCGGCGATGTCTTCAGGCAGCAAGTCGCGGCGGGTCGAGAGGATCTGCCCGAACTTGATGAAAATTGGCCCCAGATCCTGCAACGCCAGGCGCAGGCGCGCGCCACGGCTCAGCTCCAGCTTCTTGCGCGGCAACCAGCGCCACGGCAGCACATAGCGCACTGCCAGCAGGAACCACGGCAGGGGCAGGGCGAACAGCAGGTCATCGAGTTGGTAGCGGATTACGACGCGCTGGATACGAAACAAACGGCGGACGGCGAGCAGCTTCATGCGTTATCGCTTGGATCAAGGGAACGGCTTAGGCGCTCGAAGCGGGCCTCTAGGCGTTCCAGGTCGATTTTGGCCTTGTCGAGTTCACGAAAGCGCGCTTGCGCCTCACGTTCTCCGACCAGGGTGCGCGATTCTTCGCTCAGGTATTCGGCGAGGTTCTGGTTGAGGCTGGCAAACCCCTGCTGGTACCAGCGCGAACGGCTGCGCAGGTGCCCGCTGATCAACTGGGTGGCGACGGGGCCGATCCAGCGTGACAGCTCGTATTCCCAGTCCAGTTCCAGGTCCTGCAGCACGGCAGCCAGGTCCATCAGCACCGAGCTGTCGCCTTCCAGCTCCACTTCGGCGCTGTGCAGGATGGCGGTCTTGTTGCGGCTCAAGGCCAGGTGCAACAGGCTCGACGCCGGCGCACGCAGGGTGCAATCGGCGTCGGCGGCCCATTGGGCCGCGAGCATCAGGCCTTCATCGCTGGGCAGGATAAACAGCTGCAAGGCTGGGCTGCGGCAGTCGACGGCAATCACCTTGCCGTTGAGGTGCGCAAGCCGCGCCAGGGCGGTGCTGTCCAGGCGCAGCACACGGTTGAGGCCGTGTTCAACGCTGGCGAGAAGGCTGGCGAGCAGCATCAGGGCTTGATGCCGCGGTGCAGGGCGACGATACCCGAGGTCATGTTGTGGTAGGTCACGCGGTCGAAACCGGCTTCTACCATCATCGACTTCAGCGTTTCCTGGTCGGGGTGCATGCGAATCGATTCGGCCAGGTAGCGATAGCTGTCCGGGTCGTTGAGCACCAGTTTCCCTACCAGTGGCATAAAGGCAAACGAGTACGTGTCGTAGACCTTGGACATCACCGCGTTGGTCGGCTTGGAGAACTCCAGCACCAACAGGCGACCACCCGGCTTGAGCACGCGCAGCATCGAGCGGATCGCGTCTTCCTTGTGGGTGACGTTGCGCAAGCCGAAGGCGATGGTCACGCAGTCGAAATGGTTGTCCGGGAACGGCAGCTTTTCGGCGTCGGCCTGGACGAACTCGATATTGCCGGCCACGCCTTTATCCAGCAGGCGATCGCGACCGACCTTGAGCATCGAACTGTTGATGTCGGCCAATACGACTTGGCCAGTCGGGCCAACCAGCTTGGAAAACTTGGCCGCCAGGTCACCTGTGCCGCCGGCGATGTCCAGCACACGGTTGCCAGGGCGAACACCCGACAACTCGATGGTGAAGCGCTTCCACAGGCGGTGCATACCGCCCGACAGCACATCGTTCATCAGGTCGTACTTGGCCGCCACGGAGTGGAACACCTCAGCGACTTTTTCCGCTTTCTGGCTTTCCGGGACGTTCTTGAAGCCGAAGTGAGTGGTGGGTTCGGCATCGCTGCCTTTGCGCTGATCAGTCATATCGCTGTCACCAAAAGAGAATGCGGGACATGATAATCCCCAAGGCCTGCTTTGTCTTGGCAAGGCTGCAGGTAAGATGGGTGGTCACCGAGACCTTTTGCCGCATCGAAGGTATTCACGTCCCTATAAAGAGGAGTCATTGCAATGGCCCGTATAACCGTTGAGCGCGCACATTCCCTGGGTAAAGAAGGCGCGCGGGCAAAGGCCGACAAGTTGGCGCTCAAACTCAAAGAGCAATATGGCCTGGAGCCGTCATGGTCCGGCGATACCTTGAACCTCAAGCGTTCGGGGGTTAAGGGCGCGGTATTAGTCACTGAAGATTCGTTGCGCATCGATGTGGAACTGGGCCTGTTGATGTCGGCCATGAGTGGCACCATCAAGTCCGAAATCGAAAAAGCCCTGGATAAAGCCTTGGTGTGATCCGTCTGTTCTTAGGGTGCCGATTCTAATTTTACAGCCTACTTTGTGCCCAAGCCCTCAACTCCTGTGGGCCGTTCCTCCACCCTATTCTGCGTGAGGTGCACCATGGCCAAAGTTATCCTGAAGAAAAAAATCGACGCCCAGACCACTACCCTGAGCGAGGTTAAATCCTACGCCCGCAAGATCTGGCTGGCAGGACTTGGTGCTTATGCCAAGGTCGGAAGCGAGGGCGGCGAGTACTTCAAAGAGCTGGTTAAGACCGGTCAACATGTTGAAAGTAAAGGTAAAAAAGTTGCAGTTGAACAACTTGAAGCCGCCAACAGTCAGATTGACCAAGTAAAGAGTAATGTCTCCGCCGTCAAAGGTCTGGTAGAAGTTCAGCTTGATAAAGTTGAAAAAGCTTTTGACACTCGTGTTGCCAGTGCCTTGAATCGAATCGGCATTGCGTCTAAACATGACGTTGAGACACTCTCTGCTAAGCTCGAAGAGCTGACGACATTGCTAGAACGTGTCGCGCGTAAACACTAAGGAGACATCGGGATGGCTGTTAAAAAGACTACTCAGAAAGAAGGCAGCTCGTGGGTCGGGGAAGTTGAAAAATATTCCCGTAAGATCTGGCTTGCTGGTTTAGGCGTGTACTCGAAGGTTAGCAGTGACGGCGGCAAATACTTCGAGACTTTGGTCAAGGACGGCGAGAAAGCCGAGAAGTTGACCAAAACCACGGTTGGTAAAAAAGTTGAAGCCGCCAAGGCAACTGCCGGCTCCGCCAAGTCGAGCATTTCTGACACGTGGGGCAAGTTGGAAGAAACTTTCGACAAACGCCTCAACAGTGCCATTTCGCGACTGGGCGTGCCGAGTAAGGCAGAGTTGAAGACGCTGCACAGCAAGGTCGATACCTTGACCAAGCAAATCGAAAAACTCACCGGCGCTAAAGTGGCACCCGCGAAAACGGCTGCTGCAAAACCGGCGGCCAAGCCAGCGGCTAAAACCGCAGCGGCCAAACCGGCTGCGAAACCTGCGGCCAAGCCTCTAGTAAAAGCTGCCGCCAAGCCGGCTGCAAAACCCGCTGCCAAGGCTGCTGCTAAACCAGCCGCCAAGCCAGCTGCCAAAACCGCAGCAGCTAAACCGGCCGCCAAACCGGCTGCCAAACCAGTGGCTGCTAAAGCTGCTGCCAAGCCTGCCGCTAAGCCAGCCGCAAAACCTGCAGCCAAGGCCGCTGCCAAACCAGCCGCCAAGCCTGCCGCCAAAACCGCTGCAGCAAAACCCGCTGCCAAACCTGCCGCCGCGAAACCAGCCGCCAAACCTGCTGCAGCCAAGCCAGCGGCAAAACCCGCTGCCGCGAAAAAGCCTGCTGTAGCGAAAAAACCAGCAGCACCCAAGCCTGCTGCTGCCGCCAAGCCTGCTACTGCGCCAACCGCTTCCACAGCCAATTCGGTTTCCGCACCGACCCCTACTGTGACCCCGACTGCAACGCCGGCAACCCCGACGCCATCCAGTCAGTCCTGATTTTTCTCAGGATACAAAAAATGCCCGGCCTGCAAAGGTCGGGCATTTTTTATGGGGCTACTTTCAACGGCACACCACATCCAAATGTGGGAGCGAGCAAGCCCGCTCCCACAATTTCAGACGGTGTCATCCAGATATTTCAGCGCGAACTTCTCGGTTGCCAGTCGTGCCGGCGCCAGCAAATGCGGCGCCACCAGCATCATGATCTGGTAGACCACCACCTGCACCTCGCCTTCACGATCAAGAATCCGCTGGTAATCCAACGAAAACAGCAGCGTCATGGTGATCTGCTCCACCAGTTGCCCCAGGGCCTGGGTGCTGCTGGCCAACTGACCCGCCGCCTTCAGTCGCGCCAGCAAAGACGCCAGTGTCCGCTTGAGCGCCGTCAGCAAGTTGCGAATGCCCTTGGCCAGCTTCGGCAAACGTCCCGCCAGGTTCGATAAGTCCTGGAACAAGAACCGGTAATGCGCCATGCGCTCGACGATCAGGTGCAGGAACAGCCAGTAATCCTCGGCTTCCAGTTGCGCGTCCGCTGGTGGGTCGAGCAGGGGCGCCAGCTCATTCTGGAAACGCTCGAACAACCCGAGCACCAGCGGCTCCTTGCCATGAAAGTGGTAGTAGAGGTTGCCGGGGCTGATCCCCATTTCATTGGCCACCTCCATGGTCGACACGTTCGGCTCGCCCTTCTGGTTGAACAACTGCAGGGCACATTCAAGGATACGGTCGCGGGTCTTCATCCAGTCTTCTTAATGTGATCGTTGAGCTCAGCGCACGCGCACGTAGGTGCCGGGTGCCGCTTCCATCGGTGGGTAGTTCTGGTTGCCCAGGGCAGTAAGGGTTTCCCGTTGCACGCCCGAGCGCTGCTGGATCCACGCCAGCCACAGCGGCCACCAACTGCCGTCGACGTGATTGGCGTCGTAGTACCAGGCGCGCGGGTCGCTGCTCAGCTTGGGGTTTTCGACGTAGTTAGCCTTGGGGTTGCCCGGCGGGTTGAGGATGCTCTGGATATGCCCGCTGTTGGACAGCACGAAGCGCCGTTCGCCGCCCAGCAATTGGGTGGAGCGATACACCGCATCCCACGGCGTGATGTGGTCGTTGATGCCCGCCACGCTGAAGCTGTCTACCGTGACCTTCTGCAAATCGATCGGTGTGCCGCACACTTCCAGGCCACCGGGATGGCTCAGCGGGTTGTGCTTGAAGAAGTCCAGCAGGTCGCCATGCAGCGCTGCCGGCAGTCGCGTGTTGTCGTTGTTCCAGTACAGGATGTCGAAGGCCGGCGGTTCCTTGCCCAGCAGGTAGTTGTTGATCCAGTAGTTCCAGATCAGGTCATTGGGCCGCATCCACGCGAACACCTTGGCCATGTCGCGACCGTCCAGCACGCCTTGTTGATAGGACCGGCGCTTGGCGGCTTCCAGGGTCTGCTCGTCGGCGAACAGGGTGGCGGGGCTGTCGATCTGGCTGTCCAGCAGGCTCACCAGGTAACTGGCGCTGGAGATGCGGCGCAGCTGGCGCTTGGCTTGCAGGTGGCCTTGCAGCGCGGCGATGGTCAGGCCGCCGGCGCAAGCGCCCATCAGGTTGACCTCACGAGCACCGGTGATCGCGCGGCACACGTTGAGTGCTTCCTCCAACGCAGCGACGTAGGTGGACAAGCCCCATTCGCGATGCCGCACATCCGGGTTGCGCCAACTGACCATGAAGGTCTGCAGGCCGTTTTTCAGGGCGTACTGCACGAAGCTATTAGCGGGGCTCAAGTCGAAAATGTAGTACTTGTTGATTTGCGGCGGCACGATCAGCAGCGGCTTGGCGTATTGCTTTTCGCTCATGGGCTTGTACTGGATCAGCTCCAGCAGCTCATTGCGAAACACCACGGAGCCGGGGGTGGTGGCGACCGTCTTGCCGACTTCGAAGGCGTGCTTGCTCACCTGGCGCGGCAGGCCATTGTTGTGCAGCAGGTCTTCGAACAGGTTGGTCACACCGCGCACCACGCTGTTGCCGCCGGAGTTGAGCAGCTCCTTGATCGCCAGCGGGTTGAGCAGGGTGTTGGAAGGGGAGACCGCATCGTTGATCAACGAGAAAGCAAAATGCGCACGGGCGCGGTCATCGGCGCTCAGGTTGCTGTCATCGATCCAGTGACGGGTCTGCTTCTGCCAGCTCAGATAGGCTTGCAGGCTGCGCCGGTACAGTGGGTTGAGCTTCCAGGTGGGGTCGGTGAAGCGGCCGTCGTTGGGGTTGGGTTCGTGCACGGTTTCACCGAGCAGCACGCGACCCAGTTGACCGCTCAACGCCCAGGCATGCCGAACGGTATGCACCGGGTTGCGCAAGCCATGGGCGGCCACGCTGCGCAGGGTCGACAGCAGGTCTCGACCGCGCAGGCCGGTGATCGCATTTTGCGCATTGATGAACGCGGCAGGGGTTGGCGCCGGGTTCGTCACGGGTCTTTCTCGCATGAGCCAACACTCCTTCGTCAAGCCATCAAACAGGCACGCCAATTCAGAACCATAGCCGGTTCTTGGCAAGTTGCGCGGCGGTGTGGTCCTTACACGGCCGGTCGCGGATGGATCACCGCGCGCATGCGCTCCTCTTCTAGAAACTTCATGATGATCGGCGCCACGGCCTCCGCCCGGGTGATCAGGAACAGGTGGCCGTCATCGATGATGTGCAACTGTGCGTTGGGAATGCGCCAGGCCAGCATGCGCATGTTGATCAGCGGGATCAGCGGGTCGTCGTCCCCCGCCAGCACCAGGGTGGGTTGGCGGATCTTGTGCAGCCAGTGGATGCTGGTCCAGCCCAGCCCGGCGAATAGCTGCCAGTAATAACCGAGCTTGCCAGCCGAACGCACTTTGCTCGCGTGTTCGGCGGCCAGTTGTGAGTCGCGGCGGAACGACCCCCCGTAGATCATCGGTGCAATGCGCACCACATGGGACGGTTGAATGTAACGGCGCGGACTTGCCATCAGCCACAACACTTTCGGTTTGCCCGGCACCATCACCGCACCTGCCGCCGTGGCCGCCAGGATCAGCTTCTTGCAGCGTTCCGGGTAGTCGTAGGCAAACTGCTGCGCCAACGCGCCGCCCCAGGACACGCCCACCGCGTTCACTTGGCCATAGTCCAGGTAATCGAGCATGCGTGCAGTGAGCTTGGCCAGACCGGGAAAGCGGTATGGCCGATTGGGCGTGGATGAACCGCCCACTCCGGGCACATCGAACGCGATCACTTCCAGGTCCGGGTCCAGCGCCTGGACGAACGGAAACACCAATTCAAGGTTGGCGCCGATGCCATTGAAGATCAGCAACGGCGTCAAGTGAGGCTTGCCCGGGCGCACCGCCGTGCGGATGGCCTGGCCATCCAGGTCGATGGTGCGGAAGATGAACGGTTGCGGCATGGGAAAGCCCTGTAGGTAATATCGATACCCTTTGTAGGAGCCGGCTTGCCGGCCTCCTACAGTGGGTTAGCGTTCATGCACATAAGTCCCTGGCGCCGCTTCGGCCGCGCCATAGGTTTTGTTACCCAGGCTCGTCGGCGCCTTCTTCAACTTGCCCGCCCGCTCCGCCTGCCACGCCTGCCAATGCAGCCACCACGAATCGGTGTGCTTGGTGGCATTCTCCTGCCAGTCCAGCGGTTTCGCCGTCAGGCTGTCGCTGGTCTGGTAACGCGCCTTGGGGTTGCCCGGCGGGTTGAGGATGCTTTGGATATGTCCGCTGCTGGACAACACGAACTCGACCTTGCCACCAAACAACTGCGCCGACTTGTAGCACGACTGCCACGGTGTGATGTGGTCATTGGTGCCGGCCAGTGAGTAGATATCGGCGGTGACCTGCTTGAGGTCGATGGGCGTGCCGCACACTTCCAGTGCGTTGGCTCGCACCAACGGGTTGTTCTTGAACAGCTCGATCAGGTCGCCGTGGAAGGCCGCCGGCAAACGTGTGGTGTCGTTGTTCCAGAACAGGATGTCGAACACCGGCGGTTCGTTACCCAGCAGGTAGTTATTGACCCAGTAGTTCCAGATCAGGTCGTTGGGGCGCATCCAGGCGAACACCTTGGCCATGTCGCGGCCTTCCAGCACGCCGGCCTGGTAGGAATGGCGCTTGGCCGCTTCCAGGGTCTGTTCGTCGACGAACAGCGCTACTTGGGTGTCCAGCGTCGTGTCGAGCACGCTTACCAGCAGGGTCAAGGCGTTGACCTTCTTCTCCCCAAGCGCCGCGTAGTGGCCGAGCAGTGCCGTGCAGGTGATGCCGCCGGAACAGGCGCCGAGCATATTCACATCTTTGCTGCCGGTAATCGCCGTGACCACATCCACCGCTTCCTTGAGCGCCTCGATATAGGTCGACAGGCCCCACTCGCGCTGAGCCTTGGTCGGGTTGCGCCAACTGACGATAAAAGTTTGCTGGTTATTGCGCAGGCAGAAGCGCGCCAGGCTCTTCTCCGGGCTCAGGTCGAATACATAGAATTTGTTGATCTGCGGCGGCACCACCAGCAGCGGGCGTTCGTGCACCTGTTCGGTGATCGGCTTGTACTGGATCAGCTCCAGCACATCGTTGCGAAACACCACCGCGCCTTCGGTCGTGCCCAGGGTCTTGCCCACTTCAAAGGCGCCCATGTTGACCTGGCTCGGCATGCCGCCGTTATGCACCATGTCCTTGGCCAGGTGGGACAAGCCATCGAGCAGGCTCTTGCCGCCGGTCTCGAAGAAGCGTTTGACCGCCGCCGGGTTGGCCGCGCTGTTGGTGGGGGCCATGGCTTCGGTCATCAGGTTGATCACGAAGTGGCCGCGGCTGATGTCCTGTTCCGACAGGTTGCTGTCGCCGATCCAGTCGTGCAGTTCCTTGCGCCACGCCAGGTAGGTTTGCAGATAGCGTTTGTAGAGCGGGTTCTGGCTCCAGGCCGGGTCCTGGAAACGACGGTCGTCGCTTTCGGGCGCCAGCGCTGATTTGCCGAACATCACGTTCTTCAACTCGACGCCAAAATGCGCGACGTGCTTGACGCTGTGCAGCGGTTGTTTGATGGCTTGGGTCAGCACCATCTTCGCCGAGGCGAGTAAATCCTTTTTACGTAACGCGATGATCGGGTTGAGCCCCAGGGTGTTTTCCGAGGCCTGGCGTTTCAAGTCATCGTTGTTCTTGTTACTCATCTACGACGCTCCATTGTCCGAAAGACGAGTACCGGGGACCGCTGCGCACCCAGTTTCGATACACAACACAAGCCTGGTACTGCGACTCGGGTGACCGTTGATACCGCATCGTCAAATGCAGGGAACTTGCCAATTCCATTGGTTACCCGAGTTTAATTTTTTTCGCAAGCGGACCAGTCGTTGGTCACGCGACAGGGCATTCAAGCAGATGAAATTAGAAAATGCCCTCTAAAGAGCAAGAGGCCTGGTCTAGAGCATCAGCCGTACGACCGACTGATCCGGATCGCGGGTTTTGCCGGCTGCTTTGAGTTCAGCCAGATAATCGGCCCACAACGCGTCCTGACGCACGGCCAGTTGGTAGAGGTAGTCCCAGGTGAACAGTCCGCTGTCATGGCCGTCGTCGAAGGTCAATTTCAGTGCGTACTGGCCGGCGGCTTCTACCTTGATCAACTTCACGTTGAGCTTGCCGAATTGCAGGATGGGTTTGCCATGCCCCTGGACCTCGGCGGAAGGCGAGTGGGTGCGCAGCAGTTCGGCGGGGAGTTGGTACACCTCGTCGGGCCCGTAGGTGAGGCCGAGGGTGTTGGAGGTTTTGTGCAGGTTTACAGCGGTGGGAAATTTAGTCATGGCGGGGATCCGTGCAGATCATGTAGGAGCCCGGCTTGCCGGCGATGGCGTTCTCAAGAACGCATCGCCGGCAAGCCGGGCTCCTACAAGGGGTTCACATGACTTACAGGATATAACGAGACAAGTCTTCGTTCTGTGCCAATTCGCCCAAGTGGCTGTTGACGTATTCAGCGTCGATCTTGATCTCTTCGCCATTCTGCGCGCCAGCCAAATCGCCAGCACTGAAGGACACCTCCTCCAGCAGACGCTCCAGCAAGGTGTGCAAACGACGGGCTCCGATGTTCTCGGTCTTCTCGTTGACCTGCCAGGCGATCTCCGCCAAGCGCTTGATGCCGTCCGGCTGGAACTCGATGCCCAGGCCTTCGGTTTTCAGCAGCTCACGGTATTGTTCGGTGAGCGACGCGTGTGGCTCGCTGAGGATGCGTTCGAAGTCGCCTGGGGTCAGCGCCTTGAGTTCCACGCGGATCGGCAGGCGGCCTTGCAGCTCCGGCACCAGGTCGCTTGGCTTGCTCAGGTGGAACGCACCGGAGGCGATAAACAGGATGTGGTCAGTCTTGACCATGCCCAATTTGGTGTTCACGGTGCAGCCTTCGATCAGCGGTAGCAGGTCGCGCTGTACGCCTTCGCGGGATACATCGACGCCGCCGGAGTTGCCGCGCTTGGCCACCTTGTCGATTTCGTCGATAAACACGATGCCGTGCTGCTCGACCGCTTCCAGGGCCTTGGCCTTGAGTTCTTCCTCATTCACCAGGCGCCCGGCTTCTTCGTCGCGCACCAGTTTCAAGGCTTCCTTCACCTTGAGCTTGCGGCTTTTCTTCTTGCCCTTGCCCATGTTGGCGAACAGGTTCTGCAACTGGCTGGTCATTTCCTCCATGCCAGGCGGGGCGGAGATATCGACGCCGGAGACTTCGGCGACTTCGATCTCGATTTCCTTGTCGTCCAACTGGCCTTCACGCAGGCGCTTGCGGAACAGCTGGCGGGTGTTGGAATCCGAGGCCGGCGCGGCGTCTTCGTTGAAACCCATGCGTGCCGGTGGCAGCAGGGCGTCGAGGATGCGTTCTTCGGCGGCGTCTTCGGCGCGGTGGCTGACCTTGGTCACTTCCTGTTCGCGCAGCATCTTCAGAGCGGCATCGGCCAGGTCGCGGATGATCGACTCGACGTCGCGGCCCACGTAGCCCACTTCGGTGAACTTAGTGGCTTCGACCTTGATGAACGGTGCATTGGCCAGCTTGGCCAGGCGACGGGCGATTTCGGTTTTACCGACGCCGGTAGGACCGATCATCAGGATGTTCTTAGGCGTCACTTCAACGCGCAGTTCTTCGGGCAGTTGCATCCGGCGCCAGCGGTTACGCAGCGCAATGGCTACGGCGCGCTTGGCATCGTCCTGGCCGATGATATGGCGGTTGAGTTCATGGACGATTTCGCGGGGAGTCATGGACATAGTGTTTGGCGGCCTCAAGCGGAATAAGCCTACGGCTTACTCGGCGAGGTCCTGCTCCTCAATGGTCTGGTTGTGATTGGTGAACACGCAGATATCACCGGCGATACCCAGGGCGGTCTCGACGATTTCGCGAGCCGACAGGTCGGTTTTCTTCAACAGTGCGCTGGCGGCCGCTTGGGCGTAGCCACCGCCGGAACCCATGGCGATCAGGCCATGCTCAGGCTCAACCACATCGCCGTTGCCGGTGATGATCAGGGAAGCGTCTTTGTTGGCGACGGCCAGCATGGCTTCCAGGCGGCTGAGGGAGCGGTCGGTGCGCCATTCTTTGGCGAGTTCAACCGCAGCGCGCACCAGGTGGCCCTGATGTTTCTCAAGTTGGCCTTCGAAGCGCTCGAAAAGGGTGAAGGCGTCGGCGGTAGCGCCGGCAAAGCCCGCGAGAACCTGGCCGTGGTACAGGCGACGCACTTTCTTGGCGTTGCCTTTCATCACGGTATTACCCAGGGAAACCTGGCCGTCGCCGCCCATGACGACTTTGCCGTGGCGACGTACTGAAACGATGGTGGTCAAGGGGAGAGTCTCCACGCAGCGGGGCGAAAATGCCCTGATGAAAACTCATATGGGGGTGGCGGGGGGGATTTCAACCGCGAGGGCAGTGTGCGGACGAGTGGTGTTTATCTTTCTGACACGCCGCAAAACAAAATGTGGGAGCGGGCTTGCTCGCGAATGCGGTGGGTCAGTCGCCGAAAATACTGACTGAAATACCGCTTTCGCGAGCAAGCCCGCTCCCACATGGTGCCTGCTGTGCTCTTAGAGTCAGCGACTCTGGCGTTGTTGTAACAACAGGTTGCTAAAGCCCGCGCCAGCCAGTTGTTTCTGCGCCACAGTCAGCTGTTCTCGGTTGCTGAACGGCCCCACCAGCACGCGATACCAGGTCGCATCCTTCACCGTGCCGGACTCCACCGTCACCGACTGGCCCAGCAGAATAATCTGCGCCCGCACGCGATCCGCATCCGCCTGTTTCGGGAACGAACCCGCTTGCAGGAAGAACTTGGTCACCGGCGCGGCCTTGGTTTCGGCAACCGGCGGCGCTGGCGGCGGCGTAATGCCGGCCAGCGCGGCCTGGGCACGTGCCGTGTCGATTTTCGCCGCTTCGGCAGGGGTGACTGGCGTGGTCGGCACTTGTGGCGTCGGCAGGGTTTTCTCCGGCACGGCGTCAGGCGGCACGATCACTTCCGATTCCGGCAGCAGCGTGTAGAAGTCGTACTTCGGCTTCACGGGCGCGGTCGGGCTCGGCGCCGTCTTGTTGGCTTCGGCCATTTTCGTGGCCTTCTGCTGTTCCTGCTTGACCCGTTTGACGTCATCGCCCTTGCCGGGATCCAGCTTCATCAGGAACACGATAAACGCGCCGACGGTGAGGCCGATCGCCATCCACAACCAGCCCGGGATTGGTTTCTTCGCCGGGGCCTGGTAGCGGCTGGCGCCGCGCTTGGGTGCAGGTTTTTTCTTGGCGGCCAACTTACATACGCTCCAGAGTTTCCAGGCCCAACAGCTCGAGGCCTTGCTTGAGGGTCCGTCCAGCCAGTGCAGCCAAGCGCAGGCGGCTTTGCTTCTGGGCTTCGTCGTCGGCGGTCAGGATCGGGCAGTTCTCGTAGAAGCTGGAGAACAGGCCGGCGACTTCGTACAGGTAGGTGCACAGGATGTGCGGCGTGCCTTTCTCACCGACGCTGTTCAGTACTTCGCCGAACTGCGCCAGTTTGGCGGCCAGTTCCTGTTCGTGCGGGGCGTCCAGCACGATCTGGCCTTCAACTTCGCTGAAGTCCTTGCCCAGCTTGCGGAACACGCCAGCCACACGGGTGTAGGCGTACAGCAGGTACGGCGCGGTGTTGCCTTCGAAGTTGAGCATCAGGTCGAAGTTGAAGCTGTAGTCGCTGGTGCGGTGCTTGGACAGGTCGGCGTATTTGACCGCACCAATGCCCACCACGCGAGCGATATTGCGCAGGTCGGCCTCGGCCAGCTCCGGATTCTTTTCCTTCACCAGGGTGTAGGCACGTTCCTGCGCTTCGGTGAGCAGGTCGATCAGCTTCACGGTGCCGCCGTCACGGGTCTTGAACGGGCGGCCATCGGCGCCGTTCATGGTGCCGAAGCCCATGTGCTCCATGTGCATCGGGTGGGTGACGAAACCCGCGCGACGCGCCACTTCGAACACCTGCTGGAAGTGCAGCGCCTGGCGTTGGTCGACAAAATACAAGGCGCGATCGGCCTTGAGCACGCCGCTGCGGTAGCGCACGGCGGCCAGGTCGGTGGTGGCGTAGAGGTAGCCGCCATCGGCCTTGACGATGATCACCGGCAGCGGCTCGCCGTCGGCGGTCTTGAATTCTTCGAGGAACACGCACTGCGCGCCGTTGCTCTCCACCAGCAGGCCCTTGGCCTTGAGGTCGTTGACCACATTCATCAGGTCGTCGTTGTAAGCGCTTTCGCCCATCACGTCGGCCATGGTCAATTTGACGTTGAGCAGCTCGTAGATTTCCTGGCAGTGAGACAGGGAAATGTCACGGAAACGGTTCCACAGTGCCAGGCACTCGGCGTCACCGGCTTGTAGCTTGACCACCAGGCCACGGGCGCGGTCGGCGAATTCTTCGGATTCGTCGAAGCGCTTCTTGGCGGCGCGGTAGAAGTTTTCCAGGTCCGACAGCTCGTTGCTGGTGATCGGGTTTTCTTGCAGGTAAGCCATCAGCATGCCGAACTGAGTGCCCCAGTCGCCGACGTGGTTCTGACGGATCACGTCGTCGCCGAGGAACTCCAGGACCCGCGCCGCGCCGTCGCCAATGATGGTTGAGCGCAGGTGGCCGACGTGCATCTCTTTGGCCAGGTTCGGCGCCGATAGGTCGACGACCACGCGCTGCAGCGGGCCGGCCTTGCGCACGCCGATCTTGGCGTCGGCCAGCGCCGCATCCAGGCGCGAAGCCAGGGCCTGGGTGTTCTGGAAGAAGTTGATGAAGCCAGGGCCGGCGATTTCAGCCTTGGTGACACTCTCGTCGGCAGGCAGCGCGGCGATGATTTTCTCTGCCAGGTCGCGTGGCTTCATGCCCGCGGGTTTGGACAGCATCATCGCGATGTTGCTGGCGAAGTCACCGTGGGTTTTGTCGCGGGTGTTTTCCACCTGGATCGCCGGCGTCAGGCCTTCAGGCAACACACCTTCGTTGACGAGTTGGGTGAGGGCTTGTTGGATCAGCTGGCGAATGGTGTCTTTCATGGTGTTCTCTTTCGACCGCAAGCGGTGGCGCGCGATGCGCAGGTGGAAAAACTGGGCATTATCCGTGGCGAGGGCGGGCTTGCCAACCTTCGCGGGACCTATGGCCAGGCTTAATACAAATCTACCGGGTCTACATCCAGCGACCATCGCACTTGGCGACCGCTGGGCATTTGCTCTAGGGCAAGCAACCAGCTACTTAAGAGCCGATGCAGCGGTGCGCGCGAGGTTGCCTGCAAGAGTAGCTGAGCACGATAACGCCCGGCGCGGCGCTCCATGGGGGCGGGCACCGGGCCGAGCAATTCGATGCCGCTCAGACCCAGTTCGCCGAGTAAACGTTCGGCGGCGCTGCATGCCTCATCCAGGAAACCTTCGGCCTGCCCCGGTTTATGGGCTTCGGCGCGCAACAGGGCCAAATGGGAAAAAGGCGGCAGGCCCGCGGCGCGACGTTCGCTCAGCGCCTGCTCGGCGAAGGCGAAGTAGCCTTGTTCGGTCAGCTGGATCAGCAGCGGATGGTCGGCCAAGTGGGTCTGGATGATCACCCGGCCCGGCTCTTCGGCGCGACCCGCACGGCCGGCGACCTGCACGATCAACTGCGCCATGCGCTCGCTGGCGCGAAAGTCCCCGGAAAACAGCCCGCCGTCGGCATCCAGGATCGACACCAGGGTCACCCGTGGGAAATGGTGCCCTTTGGCAAGCATCTGCGTGCCGATCAGGATGCACGGGTGGCCTTTCTGGATGGTGGCGAACAGCTGGTTCATCGCGTCTTTGCGCGAGGTGCTGTCGCGGTCGACCCGCAGCACCGGGTAATCCGGGAACAGAATGCCCAAGCGCTCTTCGGCCCGTTCGGTGCCGGCGCCCACCGGCCGCAGGTCGACTTTGCCGCACTGCGGGCAGTGGCGCGGTACACGTTCTACATGCCCACAGTGATGGCAGCGCAGCTCGCCGTAGCGCTGGTGCACGGTCATGCGCGCATCGCAGCGCTCGCACTCGGACATCCAGCCGCAGTCATGGCACAGCAGTGTCGGTGCAAAGCCGCGGCGGTTGAGAAACACCAAGACCTGTTGGCCAGCGGCGAGGGTCTGGCCGATGGCTTGTTGCATCGGCCCGGAAATACCGCTGTCCAGTGGACGGCTTTTGACGTCCAGGCGCAGGAATTTTGGCTGCTTGGCGCCGCCTGCACGCTCATTGAGGCGTAGGAGGCCGTAACGCCCCGTGTAGGCATTGTGCAAGCTCTCGAGTGATGGTGTGGCCGAGCCCAGCACAATCGGGATGTCTTCCTGGCGCGCACGCACCAGTGCCAGGTCGCGGGCGTGGTAACGCAAGCCTTCCTGCTGTTTATAGGAGCCGTCGTGCTCCTCGTCGATGATGATCAGCCCGGGATTCTTCATCGGGGTGAACAGCGCCGAGCGGGTGCCGATAATAATGTCGGCCTCGCCATCCCGTGCGGCCAGCCAGGATTCCAGGCGCTCACGGTCGTTGACGGCGGAGTGCACCAGGGCGATGCGCGCATTGAAGCGCTGTTCGAAGCGCGCCAGGGTCTGCGGGCCCAGGTTGATCTCGGGGATCAGTACCAGCGCCTGTTTGCCGGCCTGCAGAGTCTCGCGGATCAACTGCAGGTAGACTTCGGTCTTGCCGCTGCCGGTGACGCCGGCCAGGAGGAAGGCATGAAAACTGTCGAAACCTGCGCGAATGGCTTCATAGGCAGCGCGTTGCTCGGGGTTCAGCGGCAATTCCGGTTGGGCCAGCCAGTGTTCGTGGCGGGCATCGGGAGCGTGCTTGCGGATTTCCACCTGCACCAGGCCCTTGGCGAGCAACAGGTCGAGGCTGTCTTTGCTCAGCATCAGCTTGCTTAATAGCTGATGCGCCACGCCATGGGGATGCTGGGCCAGTGTCGCCAGGGCTTCACGCTGGCGCGGGGCGCGGGCGATACGCGGGTCGTCGAGACGCGCGCCGGGTGTCATCGACCAGAAACGTTCCTGACGCGCTTCGGCCAGTTCGCCCTGGCGCAACAGCACCGGCAGCGCCCAGCTCAACGTATCGCCAAGGCTGTGCTGGTAGTACTGGGCGGTCCACAGGCACAGTTTGAACAACGCCGGCGGCAGTGGCGGGGTGGCGTCGAGCATGGCCAGCGCGGGCTTGAGTTTTTCCGCAGGGACTTCGCTGTGATCCGCGACCTCTACCAATATGCCGATCATTTCCCGCCGACCAAACGGCACGCGCACGCGCATACCCGGCTGCAACTGTGCCCGCAGCACACCGGCCGGGGCCCGGTAATCGAACAGGCGGCGCAGGGGCGAGGGCAGGGCTAGGCGCAAAATGGCGTCGGGCACGCGGGGGGTCTCATATAAAGGCAGGCGGTGGCGCAGGGGCGGGAGCCTAGCAGACAGGGGAGGGCTTGGGTATGCCACGGTTTTCTGATGAAAGGCGGTTTTCAGCCGGATACGCGGCTTGCGCGATTAAAAAGGTCTGGTAGAATCCGCGGCCTAATTACGTGCGGTATTCGACAATAGTGTCGAGTGGCGGCACGCTAGCCCGAGGAAGTGCCATGAAAGCCGATATCCATCCAGCGTACGAAACCATCGAAGTCACCTGCAGCTGCGGCAACAAGTTCGAAACCCGTTCGAACCTGTGCAAGCCACTGGGTACTGACGTATGCAACGAGTGCCACCCGTTCTACACCGGTAAGCAGAAAACTCTGGACACCGGCGGCCGTGTACAGCGCTTCGCAGATCGCTTTGGTGCTTTCGGTGCCAAAAAGGCCTAAGGCCGATCAACTTGGGAGGCCGTTACGGTTTTTCCATGCTGATGAAAAAGGCGTCCCTTGTGGGCGCCTTTTTTGTGCCTGGAATTTGGCTCTCGGTTGCCCAGGCTCAGGGGGGCTGCCCTGCGCCGACCACGTTGGCCCGCGTGGAGGTGCAGCGCGTGGTGGATGGCGACACGGTGCGCCTCAAGGACGGCCGCAGTGTGCGGATGATCGGCCTCAATGCCCCCGAAACCGGCAAGAAGGGCCGTCCCGACGAGCCTTACGCGGTTGCGGCCCGCCAGCGTTTACAGGCATTGGTCGACGCGAGCGACGGCCGTGTCGGCTTGGTGCCTGGGCGCGAGAGCAAGGACCGCTACGGCCGCACGTTGGCCCACCTCTACGGCGCGGACGGCGAGAACCTTGAGGCGCAATTGCTGGCTGAAGGCCTGGGATTTCAGGTTGGAGTTGCGCCCAATACCGATCTTGTCGCCTGTCAGCAGGCCGCTGAAAACAGCGCACGTGATGCGCGGTTGGGCCTTTGGCGGCAATCGCCGGTACAAAACGTGGCGCAGCTCAAGCAGTCTGGCTTTGCTTTGGTCAGTGGCCAGGTGAGCAAGATCGAACGCAATCGCGGCGGAATCTGGATCGAAGTTCAGGGGGCAGTGGTATTACGCATTGCGCCCGACCTCGCCAAAAAATTCGACACCGCAGTGCTCAGTGGTCTGCAAGGCAAGACAATCGAAGCCCGTGGCTGGGTGCAGGATCGCGCCAACCGCGGCGGCCTGAAAAACGGGCAGGCACGCTGGATGCTGCCAGTGACCGACCCCGGCATGCTCAAATCGACGGATTAGGAAAAAATTGTAGACATTTTTTTAGTCGATTGTGAACAGTTGAGCCCTTGTATCCCGTGGCTCTTGGCCGAAAGTCGTAGCGCAGGGCCCTTGACACCTGTGACTGCCCAGTCTTGTAGGGACTTTGCGACACGCGTATCCTCGGCGGTCCGTCGACCAACAGTAAAAGCGGAATGCCGATATGTCTGATTTGAAAACTGCCGCTCTCGAATATCATGCCCATCCTCGTCCAGGAAAGCTGAGTGTAGAGCTCACCAAAGCCACTGCCACCGCTCGCGACCTGTCGCTGGCCTACAGCCCTGGTGTTGCCGAGCCCGTACGTGAAATCGCCCGCGACCCTGAACTGGCGTACAAGTACACCGGCAAAGGCAACCTGGTTGCAGTGATTTCCGATGGCACCGCGATTCTGGGCCTGGGCAACCTCGGCCCATTGGCTTCCAAGCCAGTCATGGAAGGTAAAGGCGTTCTGTTCAAGCGCTTTGCCGGCATCGACGTTTTCGACATCGAAGTCGATTCCGAAAGCCCGCAGGCTTTCATCGACACGGTCAAGCGCATTTCCATCACCTTCGGTGGCATCAACTTGGAAGACATCAAGGCGCCTGAGTGCTTCGAGATCGAAAAGGCCCTGATCGAACAGTGCGACATTCCGGTATTCCACGATGACCAGCACGGCACCGCGATCGTTACTGCGGCCGGCATGATCAACGCTCTGGAAATCGCTGGCAAAACTCTCGCCGACGCACAGATCGTCTGCCTGGGCGCCGGCGCTGCGGCCATCTCCTGCATGAAGTTGCTGGTGAGCATGGGCGCCAAGCTGGAAAACATCTTCATGGTCGACAGCAAAGGCGTGGTCCAGTCCGAGCGTACCGACCTGAACCAGTACAAGGCGATGTTTGCCCACGCGACCGACAAGCGCACCCTGGCTGACGCCCTCGACGGTGCAGACGTGTTCGTCGGCCTGTCCGGCCCGAACCTGCTGAGCGCTGAAGGCCTCAAATCCATGGCGGCCAACCCGATCGTGTTCGCCTGCTCCAACCCTGATCCAGAAATCTCTCCGGAACTGGCTCACGCCACCCGTAGCGACGTGATTATGGCGACCGGCCGTTCGGACTACCCGAACCAGGTCAACAACGTACTGGGTTTCCCGTTCATCTTCCGTGGTGCCCTGGACGTTCGCGCCAAGCGCATCAACGAAGAGATGAAAGTGGCTGCCGCCAACGCCCTGCGTGAACTGGCCAAGCTGCCGGTCCCTCAGGAAGTGTGCGACGCCTACGGCGGTATCAAGCTGGAATTCGGTCGTGAGTACATCATTCCGAAACCAATGGACAAGCGCCTGATCACCCTAATCTCCGATGCCGTGGCTAAAGCCGCTATCGAGACCGGCGTTGCTACCCTGCCGTATCCGAAGCACTACCCGCTGCAAAGCGTGGATGATGTGTTCAACGGCTAAGCCGTTGTAGCGCACCCACAAAAAAGCCCCGGCTCTCGCGAGTCGGGGCTTTTTTGTGGCGGATCTCTTTGTGCAGGGCAGGCTTGCTGTGCTGTTCAGGCTTGCTGTGGTGAGCAGGCCTTTGTGGTGAGTGGGCTTGTTGTGGTGAGTGGGCTTGTTGTGGTGAGCGGACTTGCCCCGCGCTGGGCTGCGAAGCAGCCCTAAAACCTGCCAACGCGTTTTAACTGGATGAATGCGATACTTGCATTAGGGCCGCTTCGCGCCCCAGCGCGGGGCAAGCCCGCTCACCACAAAAGCCCGTTCACCACGATAAGCCCTGGTTCCAACCTCAGAACAGGTCGATCGGCGCCGCCTCATCCGCTGGCAGCGGGCTGCCCGGCGCAACACCATTGCCCAGCTCGTTGACCGAAGGCGGCGTGTCTTCGCTCTTGAACAGTTCGAAGTACGCATTCGGCGTGCTTGGCGAGGCCGCGCGGCCACTCACCGGGTCGATACGCAAGCTAAGGATGCCTTCAGGCTCCGGCTGGGTGTGCGGCGGCTTGTCCTTCAGTGCCGCGCCCATGTAGCTCATCCAGATCGGCAGCGCGACAGTGCCACCAAACTCGCGGCGACCCAGGCTTTCCGGCTGGTCATAGCCGGTCCACACGGTGGTCACGTAATCGGCGTTGTAGCCGGAGAACCAGGCATCCTTGGATTCGTTGGTGGTACCGGTCTTGCCCGCAATATCCGGACGGCCCAGGGCCAGGGCGCGGCGGCCGGTACCCTTCTTGATCACGTCTTCCAGGATGCTGTTGAGGATGTAGGTGGTACGGCCATCCACGATGCGCTCGGCCACGGCGGGCGCCTGCGGTTCGGTTGCGGCAGCGTTGCCGGCAGGTGCGGTGCCTGGAGTCGGCTCAATGGTGATGCCGCCATTGCTCGGAGCCGCCAGTCCATCCGTCGCCGCCACGCCGTTGACCACATCACCCGGCACTCGCGGCGGGTTGGCGGTGAACAGGGTGTCGCCGTTACGGCTTTCAATCTTGTCGATCAGGTACGGCGCGATCTTGTAGCCGCCGTTGGCAAAGGTGCTCCAGCCGGTGGCGATTTCCATCGGCGTGAGGGTCGCGGTGCCCAGGGCCAGGGACAGGTTTGGCGGCAGGTCCGACTTGTTGAAGCCAAAGCGCGTCATGTAGTCGATGGTCTTGCCGACGCCCATGGCCTGCAGCAAGCGGATCGATACCAGGTTACGCGACTTGTACAGCGCCTCGCGGATACGGATCGGGCCGAGGAAGGTGTTGGTGTCGTTCTTCGGGCGCCACACCTTGTCCAGGTACTCATCGACAAACACGATCGGCGCATCGTTGACCAGGCTGGCGGCGGTGTAGCCGTTATCCAAGGCAGCGCTGTAGATGAACGGCTTGAAGCTCGAACCCGGCTGGCGCTTGGCCTGGGTGGCGCGGTTGTAATTGCTCTGCTCAAAGGCGAAGCCGCCGACCAGCGCGCGGATCGCACCGTTCTGCGGGTCCAGGGACACCAGGGCGCCTTGGGCCAGCGGCACTTGGCTGAACTTGAGGCTGTCGTCCTTCTGGCGTTGCACGCGGATCAAATCACCCACCTGGGCCACGTCAGACGGCTGCTTGGGCAGCGCACCCATACTGTTGGTGTTCAGGAACGGACGTGCCCATTTCATGCTGTCCCATGCCACGTGGGCTTCGCCGGTGCGGGTCAGCACCTGCACGCCATCTTTCTTCACCTGGGTGACGATGGCCGGCTCAAGGCCACTTATTGCGCGTTGCTTGCCCAGCTCGGTGGTCCACGCGCTCAGGGTCTTGCCCGGCAGGCGCGACTCAGGGCCGCGGTAGCCGTGGCGCTGGTCGTAGGTGATCAGGCCGGAGTGCACCGAGTCATTGGCGATTTCCTGCAGGTTGCTCGGCACCGTGGTTGTCACCCGGAAACCTTCGGTATAGGCCTCGCTGCCATAGCGGCCGACCATTTCGGCGCGCGCCATTTCGGCGATATAAGGCGCGTTCACCTCCGGCGTCGGAACGTGGTAGCTGGCGTTCAGCGGTTCGGCGATGGCGCTTTCGTAAGCGGCCTGGTCGATCTTGCCCAGCTTGTACATGCGACCCAGGATCCAGTCGCGACGTTCTTTGCTGCGCGCCGGGTTGGCCAGTGGGTTGAAGCGTGAAGGGGCTTTGGGCAGGCCGGCAATCATGGCCATCTGCGCCAGGCTGGCGTCACGGATGGACTTGCCGTAGTAGACCTGGGACGCCGCCTCGATCCCGTAGGCACGGTTGCCCAGGTAGATCTTGTTGACGTACAGCTCAAGGATCTCGTCCTTGGTCAGCTGGCGTTCGATCTGCAGCGCCAGGAGGATCTCGGTGGCTTTACGCGAGAAGCTGCGCTCGCTGGTGAGGAAGAAGTTCTTCGCCACCTGCATGGTGATGGTGCTGCCGCCGGACTGAATGTGTCCGCTTTTTACCAGTTGTGTCGCCGCACGCACCAGGCTGCTGGGGTCGACGCCATAGTGGTTGGCAAAATTATCGTCTTCGGCCGACAGCAGGGCGCTGATGAAATTGGGCGGAATATCGGCAAAACGGATCGGTGTGCGGCGCATTTCGCCGAACTCCGCGATCAGTTTTTCATCGCTGCTGTAGACCCGCAAAGGAATCTGCAACTGGATACTTCTGAGGGCCTCTACGGAGGGCAAACCCGGACTAAGGTAGAGGTAGGCCCCGCTGAGCACGAGCAGCAGCCCGCAAACGATGGCGACAATGGAGTACCCGAAAAACTTCAGCAGACGAATCAAGGCTTTTGGATTTCCAGAGAAAAGAATGAGTTAGGCGTCGGGGCATGCATGGCAAACGATGGATCGACCCGAGCGGCAGATAAAAAGCGGAAAAAAACGCTGGGCATTAAAGCATTTTTCGACTTGGGACGTCATTCGCACCTGTTCGACAGTCGACCGAATGCATGGCGCCCAGCGGCAATCAGGCGGTATGACAGGCAAAGCTTTAGGGAGTTTTATGGGAAAGGGATTTTTCACGGGAAAAGCCGGCACCTTGCTGGGTGTCGACATCAATGACACGGCCATCCGCTTGATCGAGCTGGGCCGTTCACCTTCAGGCTACAACGTTCGAGGCTACGTCACGCAGGCACTGCCGACGCAGGCGGTAGTCGACGGCACACTTTTTGATCTCGATGGCGTAGGGCGCTCCCTGCGCAGCGCGTGGTCGCGGTTGTCGACATCGGTTCGTGGTGCTGTCGCTGCTGTGTCCGGGCCCTCGGTGATCACGCGGATGATCGAGATGGACGCTGGGCTCTCAGATGATGAGATGACCTGGATGATCCAGATGGAGGCAGACCAGTACATTCCCTATCCGCTGGATGACGTCGCTATCGACTTTCAAGTGCGCGGGCCAACGGCCCTGGATCCGAATCGGGTCGAGGTATTGCTGGCCGCATGCTTGAAGGAGCACGTAGAAGCCCGCGAGGCAGTTTTGGCCCTGGCGGGGCTGGTGCCGAAGGTGATCGATATCGAAGCGTTTGCATTGGCGCGCGCTTGCCGTCAGGATTTCGCCAGCTTCACGCCGAGCCATCGCGTCGATGGTGCACAATGGGCCGTGGATGCCCAGGGGATGGGAATTGCTTGCGGGTTGGCCCTGAGGAGTTTCGCTTGAAGACACGAATCAACCTACTGCCTTGGCGTCAGGCGCTGGCAGAGCGGCGACGCAAGTATCTACTGGCGGGCTTGCTGGTGTTCGCCTGTGCCGCGCTCGCGGCCGTGTGGCTGGCGGACCAGGTGATCGACCAGGCCATCGATCGCCAAGTAACCCGCAATGACCATCTGGGTAAGGAGGTCGTCGGCCTGGATTCACGTATCAAGACCATTGATGACCTGCAGGAGCAAAGCCAGCAATTGGCGCAACGCATGAAGGTCGTGCAGGACCTGCATGATGCCCGCTCGCCAGGTGCGCAGCTATTGGACCAACTGGCGCGCGCGGTCCCCGACGGCGTGCACCTGCATGAAGTGGTGGCCAAGGGCGATACGGTGAGTATCAGCGGCAGCGCTGAGTCCAGCCAGGACATCGCCCAATTGATGCGCCGCCTGGAAGCGGCGGAAGGTGCCCATTCCACGCGGTTGCAACATGTGCGAACGGATGGCGCGCGCGGCAACAATGAATTCCAACTGATGGTGCGTCAGGGAGAGTCCTCCGAGGCTCAACCTTGAGCCTGCCAAGGCTCAATCTTTCCGCACTCACTCACAACACCGCAAAATGGCCCCTACCTGGCAAGGCCCTGTTGGGCTGTGCGCTGGCGGGCGTGGTGTTTGTGGTGGGCGACCTTGTGTACCTGAGCCCCTCGCGGGAACGGTTGCTCCAGGTCGAGGCGCGGGAAGTGGCCCTGAAACAGCAAATCGCACAAAAGACTGGCCTGGCCGCCAGCCTTGAAGCGCGTACACAGCAGCTCCAACGGATGCAAGCGAAGGTCGATGAGCTTTTGCAGGCGTTGCCTGGCGAGTCCGAAATGCCTGGTTTATTGGAAGATATCGCGCGTCTGGCACTGGCCAACGGGTTGCTGGTCGAGAGCGTCACGCCGTTGGATGAGCAGTCTCAGCCGTTCTTTCACGAACAGCCTGTGCAAATCGGCGTCGCGGGGGCTTATCACGACCTGGCAATGTTCCTGACGGGCTTGGGTGGCTTGTCGCGAATCGCTACGGTGCACGATGTGGCCCTGCGACGTGATGGCAGGCTGTTGCGCCTTGACCTGCTGGCCAAGACTTACTGGCATGCGCAGGGTAGTGGGGCGCTTGTACGGCGACAGCTCTTTGTCTATGACTCGTCCGGGTTGCGTGATCCATTTCAACGGCTCGCGGTGCAGGTCGACCCTCTGAAAGGGCGACCGGTCCGGACGCCGGACCTTGCCCGGCCACGTGGCGTGCTGGAAAGCCTTGCGGTGGACCAGTTTGAAATGGTCGGCACGCTGTCCCGTGGGGTGCAGGTTTTTGCCTTGCTACGTGCGGCCTCCAAGGTGCACCGCCTGGCGGTCGGGGACTACCTGGGGCCGAACCATGGGCGGGTCACGGCCATTCATGAGCGCGCTATAGAACTGGTCGAACTGTTTCCCGATGGTCAGGGGGCATGGCTGGAGCGCCCGCGAACCCTGTTGTTAAACATCAACTCATAACGGAATCAAACAATGAAAAGGACTTTCTCGTCCTTCGGTGTGGCGCTATGGATAGCGTTCACGGCACCGATGGCTGCTGCTGTGCCCAATCGTGTGGATCTGATCCACTTGCCGCCTCCCGGCGTCGCCACACTGAGCGCCTACACAGGCGACAAGCTGACCCTCAACTTCCAGAGCATCGAGTTGCGCACGGCGTTGCAACAAATTGCTGATGTGGCGGGCCTCAATCTGGTTGCCAGTGACGATGTGCAAGGCTCGATCACCCTGCGCCTCAAGGAGGTGCCCTGGGACCAGGCGCTGGACCTGGTGCTGCAAGCCAAGGGCCTGGACAAGCGGGTGAAGGCCGGTGTGTTGCTGGTGGCGCCGGCTGAGGAGCTGGCTGCGCGTGAACTGCTCACGCTGGAATCGCGCAAGCAGATGGCCGAATTGGCACCGTTGCGCCGGGAACTGCTGCAAGTCAATTACGCCAAGGCGGCGGACCTGGCCAAGTTGTTCCAGTCGGTCACCGGCCTTGAGGGTGTGACCGAAGAGCGGGGTTCGGTGGCGGTGGATGATCGCACCAACAACATCATTGCCTACCAGACCGTTGAGCGGCTGGAGGAGCTGCGCCGGATCGTGGCGCAGCTGGATATTCCGGTACGCCAGGTGATGATCGAGGCGCGAATTGTCGAGGCCAATGTCGATTACGACAAAAGCCTGGGCGCGCGTTGGGGTGGGCGGCTCAATCGGGGCAACTGGGGCGCGGGGGGCATTCCGAAACCTCGGCCTGAAGGCGCGGAACCGCAGGAAAACCCACCCAGTTCACCCTTTGTGGACCTTGGATCACTCACCGGCACCTCGGGCCTGGGCATCGCCTTTATCACCGACAACCTGCTGCTGGACCTGGAGCTCACTGCCATGGAGAAAACCGGCAACGGCGAAATCGTCTCGCAACCCAAGGTGGTCACGTCCGACAAGGAAACCGCGCGTATCCTCAAAGGCACCGAGATTCCCTATCAGGAATCCAGCTCCAGTGGCGCCACGTCGGTTTCATTCAAGGAGGCCTCGCTGTCGCTGGAAGTCACCCCGCAAATCACCCCGGATGACCGCGTGATCATGGAGGTCAAGGTCACCAAGGATGAGCCCGACTACCTGAACAAACTCAACGACGTGCCGCCGATCAAGAAGAACGAGGTCAACGCCAAGGTGTTGGTCAAGGATGGTGAGACCATCGTCATCGGCGGGGTTTTCTCCAATACCCAAAGCAAAGTGGTAGATAAAGTGCCATTTTTAGGCGATGTGCCGTATCTTGGCCGCCTTTTCCGGCGCGATGTGCTGGCGGAGAAAAAATCCGAGCTGCTGGTATTCCTGACTCCGCGTATTATGAATAACCAGGCGATTGCTGTGAGTCGTTGATTCTGTGCGAAATTTGATTCTTGTAGGACCGATGGGGGCTGGAAAAAGCACCATCGGCCGTTTGCTGGCCAAAGAGCTGCGCCTGCCGTTCAAAGATTCCGACAAGGAAATTGAATTGCGCACGGGTGCCAATATCCCATGGATCTTCGATAAGGAAGGCGAACTGGGCTTTCGTGACCGCGAGCAGGCGATGATCGCCGAGCTGTGCGGCTGCGATGGCGTGGTATTGGCGACCGGCGGCGGCGCAGTGATGCGTGATGAAAACCGCCGCGCGTTGCATGCCGGTGGTCGGGTGGTCTATCTGCATGCCTCGGTCGAGCAGCAGGTGGGCCGCACCGCCCGCGATCGCAATCGCCCGTTGTTACGCACAGCCAACCCGGAGAAAACCCTGCGGGACCTGCTCACGCTGCGCGATCCGCTGTATCGGGAAATCGCCGATCTGGTGGTAGAAACCGATGAGCGGCCACCGCGGATGGTGGTTCTCGACATTCTTGAGCGCCTGCATCGGCTGCCACCCCGTTAAAGCCAGGCTCGAAATGCGCTATTCTCGGCGGCGCGCTATCACCCTGTGGGGTGTGGCGTAGAGCCATCAGGTGACGTCAGAACGTGATGTCATCGGTCGTCACTCCATCTCTAACGCGGGGACACATGCAGACACTTAAGGTCGATCTAGGCGAGCGCAGCTACCCGATCCATATTGGCGAAGGTCTGTTGGACCAGCCCGAGTTGCTCGCACCGCATATTGCCGGGCGGCAAGTGGCGATCATCTCCAACGAAACGGTCGCGCCGCTGTATCTTGAGCGTCTGAGCCGCAGCCTGTCGGCTTATTCGGTGATCTCCGTGATCCTGCCCGACGGCGAAGCCCACAAAAACTGGGAAACCCTGCAACTGATCTTTGATGGCCTGCTGACCGCACGTCATGACCGCCGCACCACCGTGATCGCCTTGGGCGGCGGTGTGATCGGCGACATGGCCGGCTTTGCAGCGGCCTGCTACCAGCGTGGCGTGGACTTTATCCAAGTGCCGACCACCTTGCTGTCCCAGGTCGATTCGTCGGTGGGCGGCAAGACCGGCATCAACCACCCGCTGGGCAAGAACATGGTGGGCGCGTTCTACCAGCCTCAAGCCGTGCTGATCGACACTGCGACCCTCAACACCTTGCCGCCGCGCGAGCTGTCGGCGGGCCTGGCGGAAGTCATCAAGTACGGGTTGATCTGCGACGAGCCGTTCCTGACCTGGCTGGAAGAACACGTGGATGCCCTGCGCAACCTCGACCAGGCGGCACTCACCGAAGCGATTTCGCGCTCCTGCGCCGCCAAGGCGCTGGTGGTGAATGCCGACGAACGGGAGTCTGGTGTACGCGCTACCCTGAACCTGGGCCACACCTTCGGCCATGCGATCGAAACTCACATGGGCTATGGTGTGTGGTTGCATGGGGAGGCCGTAGCTGCTGGCACTGTGATGGCACTGGAGATGTCGCAGCGCCTGGGCTGGATCAGCGCCCAGGAGCGTGATCGTGGCATCCGCTTGTTCCAGCGCGCCGGTTTGCCGGTCATTCCGCCGGAGGAGATGACTGAGGCGGATTTCCTCGAACATATGGCAATAGACAAGAAAGTGATCGACGGTCGACTGCGACTGGTGCTGCTGCGTCATATGGGCGAAGCGGTGGTGACCGACGATTATCCGAAAGAGATTTTACAGGCCACGCTGGGAGCGGATTACCGCGCCCTGGCCCAGCTTAAAGGTTAATAAGATCCCGATGACTAGTTTGCATGCCGACGAGGCGTTCCTCGGCCATTACCAGTTAAGCCACGACCCTTTTGCTCCACGGGTGCCTGGCTTCAAATTTTTCCCGGCCCAGCGCAAGCCTGTGCTTGGCCAACTGCACCACCTCGCGCGCTACAGCCAACTGCTGCTGGTCGTGACCGGCCCGCTGGGCAGCGGCAAGACCTTGCTGCGCCAGGCCCTGGTGGCCAGCACCAACAAACAGTCGGTACAGAGTGTAGTGGTATCGGCCCGTGGTGCCGGTGATGCCGCAGGCGTGCTGCGCCAGGTTGCCCAGGCGCTGGACGTGGCCACTGCCGAGCCGAATGCGATCCTCAAGCAAGTGGTGCAACTGGGCCTGACCGGCCAGGAAGTCTACCTGCTGGTGGATGACGCCGAGCAGCTCGACGAATCCGCCCTGGAAGCGCTGCTGGCGCTGGCAGCCGGCACGCCGGAAGGTCGCCCGCACGTGTTCCTGTTTGGTGAGTCGTCGCTGATCGCCGAGCTCGAGCAGATCAGCGGTGACCAGGAGCTGTTCCACGTCATCGAGCTGCAGCCGTACGAAGAGGAAGAAACCCGCGAATACCTGGCTCAACGCCTTGAGGGCGCAGGGGCCGGTATCGAACTTTTCTCCGCTCAGCAGATCTCTGATATTCACGAAAGCTCCGACGGCTGGCCTGGCACCATCAACCAGGTTGCCCGCGATGCGATGATCGAAGCCATGATTGCCAGCCGCACTGCGGTCAAGCGTCCAAAGATGGGGTTCACTATGCCTAAGAAACACGTATTGGCTATTTCCGCCGTTGTCGTGGTCGCTGTCGCCGCCGCCTGGTTGATCCCAGGCCGCAGCAAGGCACCGACGACTGCCGGCGCGCCAACCGAACAGGCGCAGTTGCCACTGGGCAAACCCACGCCAAACGTCGAATTCGCCAACTCCGGCCAACCGACCAATCTGCCGATGGTCGGCCAACCGGTGATGCGTGGTCCGCTTGCCGAAGAAGCCGGTGGCATCTCCGAAGGCGACGACGGCGTGCCGGTGGAAGGCTCCAGCGCCACTCCACCAACCGTGACCACCACTGCGCCGCCTGCGGGCGTGCCAGCCGGTCAGCCGGCTGCGGTTGCCAAGCCGACCCCGACCCCGGCGCCGACCGTTGCCACCGCCAAACCTGCGCCTGCGCCTGTGACCAAGCCGGTCGCGCCTGCGCCAGTCGCCAAGCCAGCCCCGGCTCCGGCTGCCAAGCCTGCTGAAAAGCCGGCCGCCACCGTTGCCAAAGCCGGCGCCGCTGGCAGCAGCTGGTACGCCAGCCAGCCAACCGGCAACTTCGTGGTGCAGATTCTCGGCACCAGCTCCGAAGCCAACGCCCAGGCGTTCGTGAAAGAGCAGGGCGGCGAGTACCGTTATTTCAAGAAAGTGCTCAACGGCAAGCCTCTCTACGTGATCACCTACGGCAACTTCTCCAGCCGTGCAGCCGCCGATTCTGCGATCAAAACCTTGCCAGCGAAGGTCCAGGCTGGTAAACCTTGGCCTCGCACTGTTGCCAGCGTTCAACAAGAACTCGCAACAACTCGCTGAAGATTCGGCGGCCTTACCCAGGCCGCCCTCCCGGCACCTCAAAAAAATCCGCAAGTGCGTGCTGCCCTTACAGGCCGCGCGCTTTGTGGTGTCTGCGTCACAGTAGCTTTTGAGTCGTAGCGGTCAGAATTAAAAAAGTTTTGACTAGCACAGCATATCGCTTTAAACCTTTCATAAATGCGACATAGATTTGCGACATTTCGTCGCTAAATTTGTGAGCGTCTGTGTCGGTGTGTACAATGACCTCCCTTTTGCCCCCGCTAAGCCGGCGTACGTTCGGCGTGGAAGGTAACCGGTTGAATTGAAAAGAAATTTGCCTCGATATAAGAGGCAGCCTGGTGAGAAAGTGTCTATGAAAGCAGGTCTGTACCAACCCGATGAATTCAAGGATAACTGCGGTTTCGGCCTGATAGCCCATATGCAGGGCGAACCCAGTCATACCCTTTTGCAAACGGCCATCGAGGCCCTGACCTGCATGACCCACCGCGGTGGGATCAACGCCGACGGCAAGACCGGTGACGGTTGCGGCTTGCTGATTCAAAAGCCCGACCAGTTCCTGCGCGCTGTCGCAAAAGAGCAATTTGCGGTCGATCTGCCCAAGCAGTACGCCGTGGGCATGGTGTTTTTCAACCAGGATCCGGTCAAAGCCGAAGCCGCTCGCGAGAACATGAACCGCGAGATCCTGGCCGCCGGCCTGCAACTTGTCGGCTGGCGCAAAGTGCCGATCGACACCAGCGTACTTGGCCGCCTGGCCAACGAGCGCCTGCCGCAGATCGAGCAAGTGTTCATCGCAGGCGAGGGCCTTAGCGACCAGGACATGGCCATCAAGCTGTTCACCTCGCGTCGTCGTTCGTCGGTTTCCAATGCCGCCGACACCGACCACTACATCTGCAGCTTTTCCCACAAGACCATCATTTATAAAGGCCTGATGATGCCGGCGGACCTCACCGCCTTCTATCCAGACCTGAGCGATGAGCGCCTGCAAACCGCAATCTGCGTGTTCCACCAGCGCTTCTCCACCAACACCCTGCCGAAATGGCCGCTGGCCCAGCCATTCCGCTTCCTCGCCCACAACGGCGAGATCAACACCATCACTGGCAACCGCAACTGGGCCGTGGCCCGTCGCACCAAGTTCGCCAACGACTTGATGGACCTGGAAGAGCTCGGCCCGCTGGTCAACCGTGTGGGTTCCGACTCTTCCAGCATGGACAACATGCTCGAACTGATGGTCACCGGCGGCATCGACCTGTTCCGTGGCGTGCGTATGATCATTCCGCCAGCGTGGCAGAACGTCGAAACCATGGACCCGGATCTGCGTGCGTTCTACGAGTACAACTCGATGCACATGGAACCGTGGGACGGCCCGGCCGGCGTGGTCATGACTGACGGTCGCTACGCGGTGTGCCTGCTCGACCGTAACGGTCTGCGCCCGGCGCGTTGGGTCACCACCACCAATGGCTTCATCACCCTCGCGTCGGAAATCGGCGTGTGGAACTACAAGCCCGAAGACGTGATTGCCAAAGGCCGCGTTGGCCCTGGCCAGATCCTCGCCGTCGACACCGAAACCGGTCAGATCCTCGACACCGACGCCATCGACAACCGCTTGAAGTCGCGTCACCCGTACAAGCAATGGCTGCGCAAGAACGCCCTGCGCATCCAGGCGACCATGGAAGACAACGACCACGGTTCGGCGTTCTACGACGTCGACCAGCTCAAGCAATACATGAAGATGTATCAGGTCACGTTCGAAGAGCGCGACCAAGTGCTGCGTCCGCTCGGCGAGCAAGGCTACGAGGCGGTCGGTTCCATGGGCGATGACACGCCGATGGCCGTACTGTCCCAGCGCGTGCGCACGCCGTACGACTACTTCCGCCAGCAGTTCGCCCAGGTGACCAACCCACCGATCGACCCGCTGCGCGAAGCCATCGTGATGTCCCTGGAAGTGTGCCTCGGGGCCGAGCGCAACATCTTCCAGGAATCGCCTGAGCACGCCTCCCGCGTGATCCTCAGCTCGCCGGTTATTTCCCCGGCCAAGTGGCGTTCGTTGATGACCCTGGACCGCCCAGGCTTCGACCGCCAGATCATCGACCTGAACTACGACGAGAGCCTCGGCCTTGAAGCTGCTGTGCGCAACGTCGCGGACCAGGCCGAAGAGGCCGTGCGCGCCGGTCGTACCCAGATCGTATTGACCGACCGTCACATCGCGCCTGGCAAGCTGCCGATCCACGCTTCGCTGGCCACCGGCGCGGTGCATCACCGCCTGACCGAGAAAGGCCTGCGCTGCGATTCCAACATCCTCGTGGAAACCGCCACCGCCCGCGACCCGCATCACTTTGCGGTGCTGATCGGTTTCGGCGCCTCGGCGGTGTACCCGTTCCTCGCGTACGAAGTGCTGGGCGACCTGATCCGCACCGGTGAAGTGCTGGGCGACCTCTACGAGGTGTTCAAGAACTACCGTAAAGGCATCACCAAGGGGCTGTTGAAGATCCTGTCGAAGATGGGTATTTCCACCGTCACCTCGTACCGTGGTGCACAGTTGTTCGAAGCCATCGGCCTGTCCGAAGAGGTGTGCGACCTGAGCTTCCGTGGCGTGCCAAGCCGTATCAAGGGCGCGCGTTTCGTCGACATCGAAGCCGAGCAGAAAGCGCTGGCAGCCGAAGCCTGGAGTGCGCGCAAGCCAATCCAGCAAGGCGGCCTGCTCAAGTTCGTGCACGGTGGCGAATACCACGCGTACAACCCGGACGTAGTCAACACCCTGCAAGCCGCCGTGCAGCAGGGCGACTACGCCAAGTTCAAGGAATACACCTCGCTGGTGGACAACCGCCCGGTGTCGATGATCCGCGACCTGTTCAAGGTGAAGACCCTTGACACGCCGATGGACATCAGCGAAGTCGAGCCGCTGGAGTCGATCCTCAAGCGCTTCGACTCCGCCGGTATCTCCCTGGGCGCCTTGTCGCCCGAGGCTCACGAAGCCCTGGCCGAAGCCATGAACCGCCTGGGTGCGCGTTCCAACTCCGGCGAAGGCGGTGAAGACCCGGCGCGCTACGGCACCATCAAGAGCTCGAAAATCAAGCAGGTCGCGACGGGGCGTTTCGGTGTGACGCCGGAATACCTGGTCAACGCCGAAGTGCTGCAGATCAAGGTGGCCCAGGGCGCCAAGCCCGGAGAGGGCGGCCAACTGCCAGGCGGTAAGGTCAATGGTTTGATCGCCAAGCTGCGTTACGCAGTGCCGGGCGTGACGCTTATTTCGCCACCGCCGCACCACGACATTTATTCGATTGAAGATTTGTCGCAGCTGATTTTCGACCTGAAACAAGTCAACCCGCAGGCGCTGGTCTCGGTGAAACTGGTAGCAGAAGCCGGCGTGGGCACCATCGCCGCCGGTGTGGCCAAGGCCTATGCCGACCTGATCACCATCTCCGGCTACGACGGTGGCACCGGCGCTTCGCCGCTGACCTCCATCAAGTACGCGGGCGCACCGTGGGAGCTCGGCCTGGCCGAGACCCACCAGACCCTGCGTGGCAACGACCTGCGCGGCAAAGTACGGGTGCAGACCGACGGCGGCCTGAAAACCGGCCTCGATGTGATCAAGGCCGCGATCCTCGGCGCCGAAAGTTTCGGCTTCGGCACCGCGCCAATGATCGCCCTGGGCTGCAAATACCTGCGCATCTGCCACCTGAACAACTGCGCCACCGGCGTCGCCACTCAGAACGAGAAGCTGCGCAAAGATCACTACATCGGCACCGTCGACATGGTGGTGAACTTTTTCACCTATGTCGCCGAAGAAACCCGTGAATGGCTGGCCAAGCTGGGCGTGCGTTCTCTTGAAGAGCTGATCGGTCGCACCGACCTGTTGGAAATCCTTGAAGGCCAGACCGCCAAGCAACATCACCTGGACCTGACGCCGCTGTTGGGCAGCGATCACATTCCGGCCGACAAACCGCAGTTCTGCGGCGTCGAGCGCAACCCGCCCTTCGACAAAGGCCTGCTGGCCGAGAAGATGGTGGAAATCGCCGGTTCGTCGATCAACGATGCCAGCGGTGGCGAGTTCGCCCTGGATATCTGCAACTGCGACCGCTCCATCGGCGCCCGCATCTCCGGCGAAATCGCGCGCAAGCACGGCAACCAGGGCATGGCGAAAGCGCCGATCACTTTCCGCTTCAAAGGCACTGCGGGCCAGAGCTTTGGCGTGTGGAACGCCGGTGGCCTGCACATGTACCTGGAAGGCGACGCCAACGACTACGTGGGCAAGGGCATGACCGGCGGCAAGCTGGTGATCGTTCCGCCTAAAGGTAGCGTCTACAAGACCCAGGACAGTGCCATCATCGGCAACACCTGCTTGTACGGCGCCACCGGTGGCAAGCTGTTCGCCGCCGGTACTGCCGGTGAGCGTTTCGCCGTGCGCAACTCCGGTGCCCACACCGTGGTGGAAGGCACTGGCGATCACTGCTGTGAGTACATGACCGGGGGCTTTGTCGCGGTACTGGGCAAGACCGGTTACAACTTCGGTTCGGGCATGACCGGCGGTTTCGCCTACGTGCTCGACCAGGACAACACCTTCGTCGACAAGGTCAACCACGAGTTGGTCGAGATCCAGCGGATCAGCGGCGAAGCCATGGAGTCCTACCGGAACCACTTGCAGCACGTGCTGGACGAGTACGTCGAGGAGACCGGCAGCGAATGGGGTCGTAACCTCGCCGAAAACCTCGATGATTACCTGCGTCGTTTCTGGCTGGTCAAGCCCAAGGCTGCCAACCTGAAATCGTTGCTTTCCAGCATCCGTGCCAACCCGCAGTGATATGCGCCTGAAGAGTTTGATGAGGTTTTAACATGGCTGAACGTCTGAATAACGACTTCCAGTTCATCGATGTCGGGCGCAAAGATCCGAAGAAGAAACTGTTGCGTCAACGCAAGAAAGAGTTCGTGGAAATCTACGAACCCTTCAAACCCCAGCACTCGGCCGACCAGGCCCACCGTTGCCTGGGGTGCGGTAACCCGTATTGCGAATGGAAGTGCCCGGTGCACAACTTCATTCCCAACTGGCTGAAGCTGGTGGCCGAGGGCAACATCCTCGCCGCTGCCGAACTGTCGCACCAGACCAACACCCTGCCGGAAGTGTGCGGCCGGGTGTGCCCGCAAGACCGTCTGTGCGAGGGTGCCTGCACCCTTAACGACGGCTTTGGCGCGGTGACCATCGGTTCGGTGGAGAAGTACATCACTGACACCGCGTTCGCCATGGGCTGGCGTCCCGACATGTCCAAGGTCAAGCCGACTGGCAAGCGCGTCGCCATCATCGGCGCCGGCCCTGCCGGCCTGGGCTGCGCCGACGTATTGGTGCGCGGCGGCGTGACCCCGGTGGTGTTCGACAAGAACCCGGAAATCGGCGGCCTGCTGACTTTCGGTATCCCCGAGTTCAAGCTGGAAAAAACCGTCCTGAGCAACCGTCGTGAAGTGTTCACCGGCATGGGCATCGAGTTCCGCCTGAACACCGAGATCGGCAAAGACGTGACCATGGAGCAACTGCTCGAAGAATACGATGCGGTGTTCATGGGCATGGGCACCTACACCTACATGAAGGGCGGCTTTGCCGGTGAGGATCTGCCGGGCGTTTACGACGCGTTGGATTTCCTGATCGCCAACGTGAATCGCAACCTGGGCTTTGAAAAGTCGCCGGAAGATTTCGTCGACATGAAAGGCAAGAAGGTCGTGGTGCTGGGCGGTGGTGATACCGCGATGGACTGCAACCGCACCTCGATCCGCCAGGGCGCCAAATCGGTGACTTGTGCCTATCGTCGTGACGAAGCCAACATGCCCGGCTCGCGCAAAGAGGTGAAGAACGCCAAGGAAGAAGGTGTGAAATTCCTCTACAACCGCCAGCCGATCGCGATTGTCGGTGAAGACCGCGTCGAAGGCGTGAAGGTGGTCGAGACCCGTCTCGGCGAACCGGACGCCCGTGGTCGTCGCAGCCCCGAGCCGATCCCGGGTTCCGAAGAGATCATTCCGGCTGACGCCGTGGTCATCGCCTTCGGTTTCCGTCCAAGCCCGGCGCCGTGGTTCGAACAGTTCCAGATCCAGACCGACAGCCAGGGCCGCGTCGTGGCCCCGGAACAAGGCCAGTACAAGCATCAGACCAGCAACCCGAAAATCTTCGCCGGTGGCGACATGGTGCGCGGTTCCGACCTGGTGGTAACCGCGATCTTCGAAGGCCGCAATGCCGCCGAAGGCATCCTGGATTACCTGCAAGTCTGATCACCGCAGCCCTGTAGGAGCCGGTTTGCCGGCGATGGCGATCTTGAGGACGCCATCGCCGGCAAGCCGGCTCCTACAGGTCGGGGTTACTCCGTTCTCCGCGACAAATTGACCCGATAGACAAAAGGCACGGCGCATTCCGTGCCTTTTGCGTCTGGCTCTGAGAAAATGCCCGCACTTTTTTTGCGGATGCCGACATGACTGCCCTCAAGAACGACCGTTTCCTTCGTGCCCTGCTCAAGCAACCCGTGGACGTCACCCCTGTGTGGATGATGCGCCAAGCCGGTCGCTACCTGCCGGAATACCGCGCCAGTCGCGCCAACGCCGGTGACTTCATGAGCCTGTGCATGAACCCGGAGTTCGCCTGCGAAGTCACGATGCAGCCGCTGGACCGCTACCCACAACTGGACGCGGCCATCCTCTTCTCCGACATCCTCACCATCCCTGACGCCATGGGCCAAGGCCTGTACTTCGAAACCGGCGAAGGCCCACGTTTCAAGAAAGTCGTCAGCACCCTGGCCGATATCGAAGCCTTGCCGATCCCCGATCCGCACAAAGACCTCGGTTACGTGATGGACGCCGTCAGCACCATCCGCCGCGAGCTTAACGGCCGCGTGCCGCTGATCGGCTTCTCCGGCAGCCCCTGGACCCTGGCCACCTACATGGTCGAAGGCGGCTCGTCGAAAGACTTCCGCAAGACCAAGGCCATGCTCTATGACAACCCACAGGCCATGCACCTGCTGCTGGATAAGCTGGCGCAGTCGGTCACGTCCTACCTCAACGGCCAGATCATGGCCGGCGCGCAAGCCGTGCAGATCTTCGACACCTGGGGCGGCAACCTGTCGGCGGCAGCGTATCAGGAGTTCTCCCTAGCCTACATGCGCAAAATCGTCAACGGCCTGATCCGTGAACACGAAGGCCGCAAAGTGCCGGTAATCATGTTCACCAAGGGTGGCGGCCTGTGGCTGGAAAGCATTGCCGACGCCGGTGCCGACGCCCTGGGCCTGGACTGGACCTGCGACATTGGCGAAGCTCGCCAGCGCGTGGGCAACCGCGTCGCGCTGCAAGGCAACATGGACCCGACCGTGCTGTACGCCAAGCCGGAAGCCATCCGCACCGAAGTTGGCCGCATCCTCGCCAGCTACGGCAAAGGCACCGGGCATGTGTTCAACCTCGGCCATGGCATCACCCCGGAAGTGAACCCGGAGCACGCTGGTGCATTCCTGCGCGCGGTGCATGAGTTGTCGGCGCAGTATCACGAATAACACGCAAAACAAATGTGGGAGGGGGCTTGCCCCCGATGGCGGTGTACCAGTCAGTACAACTATGACTGATCTACCCTCATCGGGGGCAAGCCCCCTCCCACATTAAAAGCCAGAGAAACTCAGGCCTTCGCTTGCCCCAACGGCGGCAACTTCGCCAGCTTCAACGCCACCAGCAACGCGCCAATCAACAGCGCCACAATAAACGCCCCGATCCCATTCCACCCGGCAAAGTGCCAGAAGAACCCACCCGCCGTCCCGGCAATACTCGACCCTACGTAGTAGCAGAACAGGTACAGCGATGACGCTTGCCCCTTCGCCTTCACCGCGCGGCGGCCGATCCAGCTGCTGGCCACCGAGTGGGCGCCGAAGAAGCCGAAGGTGAAGATCAGCATGCCCGGCACCACCAGCCACAGGGGGGTGAACAGGGTCAGGGCCATGCCGGCCAGCATCAGCACGATGGTGCCCCACAGCACGCGACGGCGGCCGAGGCGGTCAGCCAAGGAGCCGATTTTCGCCGAGCTGTAGATGCCCGAGAGGTACACCAGCGACAGCAGACCGACCACCGCTTGGCTGAGGTCGTAGGGATCGGCCAGCAGGCGATAGCCGATGTAGTTGAACATGGTCACGAACGCCCCCATCAGCAGGAACGCTTCGAGGAACAACCAGGGCAGGCCTGCGTCCTTGAAGTGCATGACGAAGCCATCCACCAGGCTGCGCGGCTTGAGGCTGGTGGCGCGGAAGTTGCGCGATTCTGGGAGGATTTTCCAGAACACCGTGGCGGCGATCAGCGCCAGGGCGCCGATAATCAGCATGGCGGTGTGCCAACTGACGAAGTCGATCAACACGCCGATGATCAGCCGCCCGCTCATGCCGCCAATCGCGTTACCGCCGATGTACAAGCCCATGGCCAGGCCGATGTGCTGCGGGTGGATCTCTTCGCTCAGGTAGGTCATGGCTACGGCGGCCAGGCCGCTGAGCGACAGACCCACCAGTGCACGCATCAGCAGGATGCCTTCCCAGGTCGGCATAAGGCCGCTGGCGATGGTCGCCAGCGCGGCGCAGAACAACGCGGAGACCATCACCGGCTTGCGCCCCAGGCGGTCGGAAATCGGTCCGGTGATCAACAAACCGCACGCCAGCATCGCCGTGGCCACCGACAGGATCAGGCTGCTTTGTGCCGCATTGATGGAAAACTCTTGGGACAGCGCCGGCATCATCGGCTGCACGCAATACAGCAGCGCAAAAGTGGCGAACCCGCCGGAAAACAACGCCAGCACCGTGCGCATGAACATCGGCGTGCCTTTTTCGATGTACGCGTCATTGAGCTGGGCCACCACCTCATCCAGGGCGGTGGGCGGTACGTCTTGAGCGAGTGGAGCAACAGCAGCTTTCACGGGGACCTCGGGGAGGAAGAGCGTGCCAGGACAGGCAATGCAAAAAAGAATATAGCTCCCTAATGATTCTTTCCAATATATTGTTCGACCTGTTTGATAGCTTTAACGACCTAATGAGGCTCCCATGGAATTGCGTCACTTGCGGTACTTCATCGCCGTCGCCGAAGAACTGCATTTCGGCCGGGCCGCGCAGGTGCTGGGCATCTCGCAACCGCCGCTGAGCCAGCAGATCCAGGCGCTGGAGCAGGAAGTGGGGGCGCGGTTGTTTGAGCGTACCAATCGTCGGGTCGAACTGAGTGAAGCGGGGCGGTTGTTCCTGCAAGAGGCGCGATTGGTGTTGGCACAGGTCGACAAGGCGGCGGACGTAGCGCGCCGTGCGCAGTTGGGTGAGCTGGGCGAACTGAAGATTGGCTTCACCTCGTCGGCGCCGTTCAATTCCAGCATTCCCCAGGCGATCTTTGCGTTTCGCCAGGCGTTCCCGGCGGTGCATCTGAACCTGCAGGAGATGAGCAGTACCGAAGTGGCTGAGTCGCTGGTGGATGAGTCTATCCAAGTGGGCCTGATGCGGCCGCTGCCATTGCCGGATTCGCTGAGTGTGGTCGAGTTGATGCGTGAGCCGCTGGTGGCGGTGCTGAATGCTGGTCACCCGTTGGTGGCGGGCAGCGAGCGTGGTTTGCACCTGGCGCAATTGGCACAGGAGCCGTTTGTGTTTTTCCCGCGCACTTACGGCAGCGGCCTCTATGCCCAGTTGCTCAACCTGGCGCGTGATGCCGGCTTCAGCCCGCACTTTGCCCAGGAGGCCGGGGAGGCGATGACCATCATCGGCCTAGTGGCGGCGGGCTTGGGCGTGTCGGTACTGCCGGCGTCCTACCAGCGCATTCGGATCGATGGCGTGGTGTATCGCACGCTGCTGGATCAGGAGGCGATGACGGCGGTGTGGCTGGTGCAACGCAAGGGCGCGCAGACGCCGATGGCAGAGGCGTTTGTGGAGTTGTTGACGCGCAAGGCCTTGGTGTAGACGTGCTCACATATCAGGTAACGCAAGCTGCTTAGCGATTCGCGGGACAGTTATGCAGAATCGCTTTTTCTCAAGCGAGTGATATGGATGGCACTTCTCTATCAGCCCAAGGAGGGCAGCGTGTTGATTTGTGACTTTCGAGGCTATGAGGTCCCGGAAATCATAAAGATCCGCCCGGTCATTGTGATACGCAAGCACCGAACCAATAAGTTGTTGGTGACGGTTGTGCCGTTGAGTACTACTGCGCCGCAGACGGTTCTGGATCACCACTGCCAGCTTGATAGTCATCTTCAAGGAGCAAGCCCTATCTGTTGGGCGAAATGTGACATTGTGGCAACCGTCAGCTTGGGAAGGCTCGACCGAATCAAAAGCAAAGATCGTCATGGCAAACGAACTTACAAAATCGCTGAGCTCACTTCTGATCAGCTTCTAGCAATAAAGGCGGCGGTGCGCAGCGCGTTGGGGTTGCGCTGAGGGATGAACGGCACTTTGCCACAGGTTGCCGTAAAGTTGTTTTCAGGCATACTGCCCACGTTCCCGAAAGGGGCTTGTGAGACTCTGAGGATCCTGGGCAACCAGCAATCGCAGAGCCAGGCAGGAAGCGGCGATGACAAGCCAACCTGTTTGTGAAGAGGGCGCCGAAAGGCGCCCTTTGTCGTTTCTGTAGAGCCTGAATTCGTTTTACTTGGTGGTGCCGGTTTGCTCAAACAACTGCGCCGCCGTCCCCGCCTCATTCACGCCATTGCTGCGCAACCCCGCCATGATGTCGCTGTCCAGATTGTTCACCCAACGGTTGTAGTTGCGATGGATCTTGCCGTCCTTGTAGCCCAGGGCGCGGCTGTCGCGGTAGGTGATGGCGTAGCTGTTGCGGGTGTAGCGGATGTCGATGGCTGCGTAATACTGGTTACGCACGTTGATCTCGGCCTGTACCAGCTGCGGGCTCAGGCGTTGTACCGTCCACTCGCGTTTTTGCAGGGCGTTGACGATCACCGTTTTCATTTTTTCTTCGCTGACCTGGGCGTCGGCTGGCAGGTTGTGCTGGGTGTTGAGGATCGGCTTGCTGGTGCAACCGGCGGTGACCAACAGGGCCAGGGTGATCAGGGTGACGCGTAGCAAGGAAGACATTCCGTATTCTCCAATCGATTTGAAAGTCAGGACCAGCGGCGGAAGATCAGCGAGGTGTTGACGCCGCCAAAGGCAAAGTTGTTGTTCATCACGTAGTCGTGGTGCATCTCCCGGAATTCAACTTGCAGGTAATCCAGCTCGCCGCATTGCGGGTCGACCGAATCCAGGTTGAAGGTGTGCACGTATTGGTCGCGGTTCATCATCTCGATGCTGAACCACGACTCCAGCGCGCCGCACGCGCCCAAGGTGTGGCCGAGAAAGCTCTTTTGTGAGCTGATGGGCATGCGGCTGCCGAACAGGCTGCTGGTCGCCAGTGTTTCGGCGATATCGCCCTGGTCGGTGGCGGTGCCGTGACCGTTCACGTAGCCGATTGCGGATGGCTCAAGCCCGGCATCTTCCAGGGCCAGTTCCATCGCGCGGCGCATGGTTTTCTGCTCTGGGCGGGTAGTGTGCTGGCCGTCGGCGTTGCTGCCGAAGCCCACCAGCTCGGCGTGGATATGCGCACCGCGTGCCAACGCGTGCTCCAGTTCCTCCAACACCAGCATGCCGCCGCCTTCACCGATCACCAGACCGTCACGACCACTGTCATAGGGACGTGGACTGGTCTGAGGCGCATCGTTCTTGAGGCTGGTGGCGTAGAGCGCATCGAATACCATGGCCTCAGTGGGGCAAAGCTCCTCGGCGCCGCCGGCGAGCATCAACGGCAGGCGGCCGAACTTGATTGCTTCATAGGCATAGCCAATGCCCTGGCTGCCGCTGGTGCAAGCGCTGGACGTGGGGATCAGCCGCCCGGTCAGGCCAAAGAAGATGCTGATATTCGCCGCCGTGGTGTGCGGCATCATGCGCACGTAGGAGTTGGCATTCAGCCCCTCGGCCACCGAGTTCAGCAGCATGTTGCCGAACGCCTTGATCTCGTCGGTGCTGCCGGTGGACGAGCCACAGGCCACGCCCATGCGCCCGTCCTTGATTGACTCATCGCCGAGCAAGCCCGCGTCCTGCAACGCCTGCTCTGCCGCCCACACCGCAAGGCGCGACACCCGGCCCATGCTGCGCAGTTGTTTGCGCGTCCAGTGTGCGGGCACGACAAAATCGTCGATCGGCCCGGCTAGGCGCGTGTTCAGTTCGGTAAAGCGGTCCCACTCATCCATGCGCCGGATGCCGCTGCGGTTGGCGCGGAAGTTGGCGGCGATGGTGTCCCAATCGCTGCCCAGGGAGGTCATGCCGGCCATGCCGGTGACGACGACGCGTTTCATCAGCACAGGCCTCCATTCACGGCCAGGACCTGGCGCGTGATGTAGCTAGCCTCGGCCGACATCAGGAAATTCACCGCGCCGGCCACCTCTTCCGGCGTGCCCATGCGCTGCGCCGGGATCATCTTCATCAGTTCTTCCACCGGCACGTTCTCATCCAGCATGGCGGTGTCGATCAAGCCCGGAGCGACGCAATTGACAGTAATCTTGCGCTTGCCCAGCTCGATGGCCAGGGCCTTGGCTGCACCGATCAAACCGGCTTTCGAGGCGCTGTAATTGACCTGGCCACGGTTGCCGATCAGCCCGGAAACCGAGGTGATGCACACGATGCGGCCGGCCGCGCGACGACGAATCATCGGCATCATCACCGGGTGCAACACGTTGTAGAAACCGTCGAGGTTGGTGCGCATCACCACGTCCCAGTCGTCGTCCGACAAGGCCGGGAAGGCGCCGTCTCGGGTCAGGCCGGCGTTGAGCACCACGCCGTAATAGGCGCCGTGTTGCTCAACGTCAGCTTCGAGGATTTCCTTGCACGCAGCACGATCCGCCACATCGAATTGCAGCACCCGCGCCTTGCGGCCCAGGGCTTCAACCTCGGCCTGCACTGCATCGGCGTCGCTACGGCCACTGCGGCAATGCAGCACGATGTCATGCCCGGCCTGAGCCAGGCGCAGTGCGATGGCGCGGCCGATGCCACGGCTGGAGCCGGTGACCAGTACGGATTCAGTCATGGCGTTACGTCCTTCGATTCATCTAAATAGTTGGCCGCCTGGGGCGGTCGAAATACATTCAAGCGGGCGCTGGCCTGGATCCCGTCGCCGGTCAGGTGGCATTCGAACACACCCATGCCATTGTCGTCTTCCAAAGAGCGCAGGCCGTGGATCGCCAGCTCGGCGCCGACCGGGAAGTGTTCCACATTGCACTCGAACTTGCGTGTGCCGAGCAGGAAGCCCAGTTCCACCGCTTCACCTTTCTGGCGCGCGCGGCAACCGGCGTAGGCGGCGACGCTTTGCGCCATCAACTCGATGCCGACCCAGGCCGGCAGGCTGCCGTCCGGGCGGTTGAACAGGCCGCCGGGTTTGACCGTGACGCGGGTGTGGATCTGCTCTTCATCGAACGACAACACCTGGTCGATCAGGATCATGTCGCCCGCATGGGGCAGCAGTTCAGCGAGTGGCCAATCGATCATGGGGCCTCTCCGATAATCAGGCTGACGTTGTTGCCGCCGAAGGCAAACGAATTGCTCATCAGGCAGCGCTTTCCTAGGGTTTCTGCAGCCTGCGCCCACTGCAAGGCGGGCAGGGCCGGGTCGGCCTGGCCGTCCCACACGTGGGGTGGGACGCGGTTGTGAGCCAGGCTCAACCAACAGAACGCCGCTTCCAGCGCCCCGGCTGCGCCCAGGGTGTGACCGCTCATGGGTTTGGTCGATGAGCAGGCCACGCCGTGCGGGAACAGGCTGGCGACGGCCAGGCTTTCCATGGCGTCGTTATGTTGGGTGGCGGTGCCGTGCAAGTTCAGGTAACCGATCTGCTCGGGCTGCAATCGGGCGCTGGCCAAGGCCTTGCGCATTGACTGCAACGCGCCTTTGCCGGTGGGCTCGGGCGCGGAGATATGGTGCGCATCGCAACTGGCGCCGCTGCCCAGCAGGGCGATGGGCGCGGGTTCCTTGCTCATCACAAACAGCACGGCCGCTTCGCCGATGTTGATGCCGTTGCGGTTCACCGAGAACGGATTGCAGCGCTCGTTCGACACCGCTTCCAATGAGCTGAAACCGTTGAGTGTCAGCTTGCACAGGCTGTCGACGCCGCCGCAGATCACTGCATCGCACACGCCCAGGTCCAGCAGGCGCTGGGCACTCATCAAGGCACGGGCGCTGGAGGTGCAGGCGGTGGAGATCACATAGGCCGGGCCACTCAGTTGCAGCCAGTCGGCGAGGAAATTCGCCGGCGCGCTGAGTTCCTGCTGCTGGTAGTCGTAGTCGCCGGGGAACTGGTGTTCGCGCAAAAAGTGCGCGATGCCCCGACTGGCTTCGTCGATGCCCGAGGTGCTGGTGCCGAGCACAACGCCGACCCGTGACGCGCCGTAGGTGTGGATCGCCTGTCGGATATCGCCTTCGATCTGCAACGCCGCTTCCAGCAGCAACTGGTTATTGCGGCTGCTTTGCTGGCCCAGCTCGGGCGGGATGATTGCCAAGTCGCCTTTCACGGCGCCCACCGGCAATACGCGCTCCGGCACCCAGCCGCTTTCAGGGCGCATGCCGGAGCAGTCCCCGGCAAACAGGCTGCGGCTGACCTCGTCCTGGCCGCGGCCAAGGGCGCAGATCACGCCCAGGGCGTTGAGGTAAGCGCTCATCGAGCGGCTCCAAGCGGTGTGATGCGGTAACTCAAGGGCTGGCCGGCCATGTTCACGCTGAAGACCTCGGACGATTGATACACGATCTGCCAATGCCCCGGCAGGGTGCGCGTCAGGTCCATGGCCTGGGCGCTGGGGTAGAGCGCGCGCACGTCATCGGCCGACGTCAGGGCAAATAGCAACGCGGCAAACAGCTCGCGCGCCTGGGGATTGGGCGGCAGCAAGCCGTCGGCCTGCCACTCGCCATCGATCAGTTTTTGTCGGGCCTGGGGAATGCCCAGCGGGTCCATCATCGACCAGCGAATGCCGCCGCTTTCGCGCTGGATCACCAACAGCCAGTCCTGGCTCTGGCCGTCGGCCAGGCGCTGCACATGCAATTGCAGCGGCAAGGCCAGGGTTGGGGTTTTCTCCGGCAGCGGCGGCTGGCTGGCGCAGGCGCTCAGCAGCAACAGGCAGCCGATCAACAGCATGCGCATCATGGGGCTGCGCTCGTTAAGGGTTTGCGTGCCACGCAGTTGACCAGGGTTTCCTCGCGCTGCCCCACCGGCGGCGCCTTGCGCAGGCCCCAGCGTTCCAGCAGGCCGAAATCGCTGGAGCGGCTCCACCACAAGTACGGGTACGAGATGTTCTGCGGACCGAATTCAAAGCCCTGCTCGCGGAGCATATCCAGGTACTCATCGGCGCTTTTCTGCACATGCATCGGGTGGCGGAACAGCCAGCGAATCACCCAGGTGTCGATATAGGCTTCGGTGGATTCTGCAAACAGCAGATAACCGCCCGGCTTGAGCACACGGTAGAACTCCTTGAGCGCGCGGTGCTGCTCGACCAGGTGGTGAAAGGTCTGGTGGCAGAACAGGATATCGACGCTTTCGTCCGGCACTTGCAAGGTGGCGCAGTCGCTGCCGATCAGCTCGATGGCCAAGCCTTGGCGCTGAGCTTCTTCGCGGCTCAGTTCCAGGCTGTGCGGGTCGGCATCCAGGCCGATCAGGCGCTCGGGAGCGAACACCTGCTGCAAGTATTGGAACGATTTGCCTTGGCCGCAACCGGCGTCCAGCAGTACCGGGGCCTCGGGCAGCGGGTCGGTAAACAGGCTGCGCAGGTCGTTGATCGCCACGCGCAGCACATGGTGCTGCCAGGTGTGGCTGCGCAGGAACCAAAAGCCGAACCTGGTTTCTTCGACGTAGTTCTTACTTAAGTACTGACTGCTCATACCGGCTCACTCGCACAAATCTCCGACAACATCCGCAACCGCCGCTTGGGCTCGCTGACAAACGGGTTGCGCTCATCCCACGCGTAGCCGGCGAGGATCGAGCTGATCATCCGGCGAATCTCCGGCGAGCTGTCCGGGTGGTAGATCACATCCTGGAACGTCCCGGCGTACCAGCCTTCGACGTAACAGCGGAAGGTGTCCACGCCGCGTTTCAAGGGCACGGCAAACTCGTTCTCCCAGTCCACGGTTTCGCCCTTGAGCTGACGGTGCAACACAGCGGCCGCCATGCTTGCCGAGCGCATCGCGATGGTCACCCCGGAAGAAAACACCGGGTCGAGGAATTCCGCCGCATTGCCCAGCAGCGCGAAGCCCGGTCCGTGCAGGGTTTTGACGTTGGCTGCGTAGCCACCGAGGGTGCGCGCCGGGGTGTCCCACACGGCGTTTTGCAGCACGCCGGCAAGGCTCGGGGTTTCGGCGATAAAGCCGCGCAGGCAGGCGTCGAGGTCGCCATCGCGACCGTCGAAATGCTCCTTGGCCGCGACTACGCCCACCGAACAACGCCCGTTGCTGAACGGAATGGTCCAGAACCAGATGTCACGCTGGGTCGGATGGGTGGTCACCAGAATCTTGGTGCGATCAAAGCCGGGATGTTCGATGCGGTCTTCGACGTGGGTGAACACGGCTTGGCGTACGGGGAAGTCGGACGGCAGGTCCAAGTCCAGCAGACGCGGCAGCACGCGGCCATAGCCGCTGGCGTCGAGTACGAACTTGGCCTTGAGGTGGTACTCGCTGCCGTTCTCACGGCGCACATGCAGGTAGCGGCTCTCGCCGCTGAAATCCACGCCGACGATAGTTTCGCCGTAGCGGATCTCCACACCTTGCTTGGCGGCCTGATCGGCCAGCAACTTGTCGAACTCGCCGCGCTGCACCTGGAAGGTGGTCGGCTTGCCGTTGCTGAAGGTGTCACTGAAATCAAATGCGCTGTAGCGCTCGCCCCAGGCGAACGCGGCGCCGGTTTTCACCTGGAACCCTGCGGCCTGTACGGCGTCGAGCATGCCGGCTTCTTCGATGAAATCGATGCAGTGCGACAGCAGGCTTTCGCCGATCGAGAACCGTGGGAAATGCTGGCGCTCGATGATCAATACATCATGCCCTTTGCGCTTTAACAGCGCGGCGGCGATGGCCCCGGACGGACCGGCACCGATCACCACCACCTGGCGACGTTCCATTTCAACTGTGGGCACGAGGGCTCCTTGCCACATTGGCGATAATCACATTCATAAGGCGTGCTTCTGTTGCCCGGCCCAGGGTGCCAGCATAAAGCTGAATGCCAGCCCCAGGCTGACCGATAAGCCGAAATTACTCACTGCCGGTGTACTGGACACCGCCAGCAGCCCAAACGACAGCCAGGTCGTCAACGCTGCCAACAAGGTGCCCAAGAGACTGACCGCAGGACCGCCGATTTGCTCGCGCATCAGGATCGCGTAGTCGACGCTGATCGCCGTGACCAGTAGCAGGCCGAACAGACTGAACAGTGTCAGCGGCTGCCCCAGCCATCCAAGGCTGGCCAGGCTGCATAGGGCCGCCAGCAGCGGCAGTGCGACGATACGCAAGGCACCGCCGAAGCCGAACGGCAGGATCAGCAACAGTACGATCAACACGCAGGACATCAACTTCAGTTCAGCGGCGCTGATCTGTGTGTCGGCGAACACCCGGTTCAAGTCGCCCAGGCGGTCCACCAGTTGCACACCGGGTAAGTCCAGCGCCTGCACACGTAGCAAGGCGGGGTTGTTCAAGCCTTGCAGGCTGACCATGGCCGCCACGCCGCCATCGACCTTACCGAGCCACAGCGTGCGCCAAGGCTCGGCCATCGGGCCGGCCAGCGCAGCGTCGATATCTTGGGTAGGCAGCGCTTGCAGGTGCGCGACTTCGGCTTGCAGGGCGCTGGCGGGTACGCCGAGGTCGAGCAGCGGCTGCCAGTGTTGTGGCAGGTTGTTCAGCGCATCACGCAGTTGTTGTTGCTCGGCGGGCTGGCTGACCAGTTGATTGAGCGCCAGGTAGCCCTGGAGCTTGTCCATATTCACCAATTGATCCAGGCGCTGCGCCAACGCGCTCTGACGCTCTAGCAACTGTTGCTGGTTGTCCGCCCGCACCAGGAAGAACTGGCTGGTGGGCTGGAACCCGGTGATCCGCGCCACGGCCTGCGCTTCTTGCAGCAATTGCGGCGGCGCGCCGATCCATTGGCGGATATCGTTTTTGCTGTTCAGGTGCCACAGGCCACCCGCGCAAAACAGCAGCAGCAAGGCCAGCAGCACCGGGCTCGGCACGCGCTTGAGCAATGAGGCGCGTAGCAGCCACAGGCATTCGGCGATGCGCAGCGGCCATTGTGCCGGGCGCAACTCGACGCCCTTGAGCAGCGCCGGCAACAGGCACACGGCGGACAGGTAGGCGCCGACCAAGCCTGCGGCTGAGAAGATGGCGATTTGCGTCAACGCCGGGAACGGCGTCCAGGCCAGCGCCAGGTAACCGATACAGCTGGTCGCCAGGCTCAAGCTCAAGCCCGGCAAGGTGATGCGCAACGCCGGCCAACTGCGCCACGGGCTCATGCTCCAGCTTTTCGACAAGTAGTGCAGCGGGTAATCCACCGCTACGCCGATCAGGCTGGAACCCAGCACCAGCGTCATCACGTGCATATGGCCGAACAGCGCCACACAGGCCACCGCGCCAAACAGCATGCCCACCAGCACCGGCACAAAGGCCAGCAACACGCGCCAGCGGCGGAAGGCGAGCAACAGCAACAACAGGATGCCGACGGTTGCGCCGCCGCCGACCCAGGTGATTTCGCGCGTGGCTTGCTGTTGACCATTGGCGGCGTAGAGCAAGCCGCTGGCGGCGAGTAATTGCGCGCCGTGTTCGCTGGCTTGCGCGCGACTGGCCTGAAGCACGTCCGCCACCTGCAGCGGCAGTTTCATGTCGAAGGCATTGCCGGTGGTGCGCGCACGCAGCAGCACCCAGCTCTTGCCGTCGGCATCGGCGATCAACGCGCCGCTGCCGATATCCAACTGCACCGAACCGTGTTGCGGCTGGCTGTTCTGGATACGTCCGGTGAGGCCCAGCCAGTCATCCTGGCTGGGCACCAGGCTGAAGCCGCTAAAGGGGTCGAACAGCGCTTGCACGCGCTGCTGGATAAACGCGTCGGGCTGTTCGATCAGTTGCTCGCGGTCCTTGGCCGAGAGCATCGCCAGGCGCCCGCGCAGCAATTGCTCGCGCAGTGCGGGCAAGTCGGCTTGCAGGTTCCACTGCACTTTTTCAAACAGCCCACTGGCCTGCCAGCGCTCGCCCAATTGTTGGGCAACTGCCACGGCTTGCTGGCGGTCGGCATGGCCCACCAGCACCAGCATCTCGCGGTTCAGCGGTTCCTGCATGCGCTGTTCGGCTTGCTGCTCCAGGGCATCCGGCGTGTTGCCCGGTACCAGTTCCATCAGGTTGGCCGACAACGGCGCGCCATGGCGCCACTGCCAGCCGGCCAGGGCCAGCACGGCCACCAGCAGGATCAGGAACAGGCGCGGCAGCAGGCGCTCACTGGGCAAAGTCGTGTTGCTCCGCTTCGCTCAGGGGTTGGCTGGCGGTGCTGTCCTGCATGCGCAAAACGGTGCTGTCGCCTTGGGTTTCCAACAGTTGGATGGTCTGCACCAAGTCGCCGCCGTCGATGTTGATCTGGGTGAAAACCTGCTTGAGCAACAGTGAACGCGGGATCAGCGTGAGCTTCCATTGCTTCGCCTCTCCTTGCAGCTGCAATTCGAAGTCACGCTGCAAGCCGCTGCTGTCGCCCTGGAGCACGGCGAGGAACAGGCGATTCTGCTCAGCGCCGGCGCTCTTGTTCGGCAGCAGTTGCCAGCCATTGGCGTCGCGGCGGGCGATACCGTGGGCGCTGATCCGGTAGTCCTGTTGCAGTGGGGTTTTCAGCAGCCACAGCAGGCCGTGGTCCTTGGCGAGGACGAAGGTGCCTTTGCTGACCAAGGGCTGGGGCAGGGCGCGCAGGTGTTTTTCCTGGGTGAAGCTGCCGTGGATCACTGAGGGTTTTGCAAGCTGGTCGCTCAGCTGCTGCAAGTCAAAAGCATGGGCACAGAAGCTCAGCAACAACCCGATCCCTGTAGGAGCGAGCTTGCTCGCGAAAAACCTGAGGGCGCTGCGCAGTGTCAGGCAGCCCGCGTTATCGTTGACGATTTTCGCCGGCAAGCCGGCTCCTACAGGGGGTCTCATTTCAGGGCCCTTTCGACGGCGTCGGTGAATACTTTGGGGGAGGCCAACTGCATCTCGCGGCTGGCGATTTCCACCGCCACCTGCACGGTGCTGGCGCGGGTCAGGCGCTCGCCGCTGGCGAGGTCAGTGATCAGGTAATTGACCTTCAAACGGTTCTCCCACTCCACCAGGCTGGCGCGCACGTTGAGGGTCTGGCCGAACACCGCGCCACGCACGTAGCGCAGCTGCATGTCGATCACCGGCCAGGCGTAGCCGGATTCGAGCATTGCCGTGTAGTTATGCCCGATCTTGTCCAGCAGCGCGCAGCGCGCCACTTCCAGGTACTTCACGTAATGCCCGTGCCACACCACGTTCATGGTGTCGACGTCAAAAAACGGCACGAGGATTTCAGTGTCGCAATGCAGCACGCCCTGGCTACGCATGCAGCCTCCAGTGTTGCTCGGCAATGCGTTGCAGGCAAAGGCGCAACTCGCCCTCAAGGGCGCGGTCTTCGATCACGGGTGGGAAGTCCTTGGCCAGCTCGTCGTGCATCGCCGCCAATGCGGGTGGCAACGGTCGCGCATCCTCAGCCTGGGCCCGCAGCCAGACACCCTGATTGGCGGCGAGCAGCGTGGCGGCGGCGACCTGTTCGGTCAGCTCCAACACACGGATCGCATCGCGGGCGGCGATGGTGCCCATGCTCACTTTGTCCTGGTTGTGGCACTCGGTGGAGCGTGAGAACACGCTGGCCGGCATCGTATTTTTCAAGGCTTCGGCGGTCCAGGCGCTGGTGCCGATCTGCACGGCCTTGAAGCCGTGGTTGATCATGGCGCGATCAGCTGGCGCGCCGGACAGGTTGCTCGGCAGGCCGTGGTTGTAACGCACGTCCACCAGCAGCGCGAGCTGGCGGTCGAGCAGGTCGGCGACGTTGGCGACGAGGGTCTTGAGGCTGTCCATGGCGAAGGCGATATGCCCGCCGTAGAAATGTCCACCGTGCAGCACGCGCTCTTCTTCAGCGTCGATGATCGGGTTGTCGTTGGCGCTGTTCAGTTCGATCTCGATAAACGAACGCAGCCAGTTCAGGCTGTCAGCCAGCACGCCAAGGACGTGGGGCGCACAGCGCAGCGAGTAACGGTCTTGCAGGCGATGCAACGGCGCGGTCGGCGCGTCGATGGCCAGGTCCTTGCGCAGCCAGGCGGCGACTTGCATCTGCCCAGGGTGCGGCTTGGCGGCGAACAGGCGTTCGTCGAAGTGTTCCGGGTTGCCCTGCAGCGCCACCACGTTCAGCGCAGTGATGCGCGTGGCCAGTTGCAGCAGGTAGTCGGCGCGGGCGAAGGCCAGGCAGGCCAAGCCGGTCATCACGGCGGTGCCGTTCATCAGCGCCAGGGCTTCTTTGGGACGCAACACCAGCGGCTCCCAGCTCAGTTCGCGGTGCACGTCAGCCGCCTGGCGCCGTTCGCCACGGAACATCACTTCCCGTTCGCCGGACAGGGTCGCGGCCACGTAGGACAGCGGGGTCAGATCACCGCTGGCGCCCACCGAGCCTTCTTCCGGGATCAGCGGCAGCACATCGTGTTCAAGGAAGGCGTGCAGGCGTTCCAGCAACTCCACGCGCACGCCGGACACGCCATGGCACAGCGACTGCAATCGAGCCGCCAGCACCGCGCGGGTGGCCTGGGCGTCGAGCAACTTGCCCAAGCCGCAACCGTGGAAGGTGTACAGATGACGCGGCAGCGCTTCGACGTGCTGCAACGGCACCGCCACCACGCACGAGTCGCCGTAGCCGGTGGTCACGCCGTAGATCACGCCTTCCTTGTCCAGCAGCGAGTCGAGGAACTGCGCGCCCTTGGCAATGCGCTGGCGATACGCGGCGTCGCCCTGCAATTGGGTCGGCGCCTGACGGTTGGCCAGGGCCAACACGTCTTCGATGCGCAAAGCGCGTTCGCCAAAGGTTACCGGCTCAAGATGCGTCGTCATCGGTCTTCCAGAAAGGGTAAAAGTTGAACCATTGTTGGGGCGCTTCCAGGCAGAACTGGCCCAGCCGTGCAGCGTAGCGCGCGGTCCACAGGGCTATGACCTGCTCGCGGGTGTTGCGCTTCCATTCGATCATTTCGGCGAAAGGCTCAATGCTCAGGCGATAGCGGCCTGTGTGCTTGAGGCACATCAGCAGGTTCACCGGGCATTTGAGCAGGCCGGCCAGCAGCCACGGGCCTTGGGGGAAGGCCGCGTCATGACCGAGGAAATCCACGCGCACCGTGCGCCCGCCGTGCAGCGGCACGCGGTCGCCGGCAATGGCCAGCCATTCGCCGTCGTCCAGGCGCTGGCTGAGCAGCAACATGGTAGCCGGGTCCAACTCGCTGACCTGGATCAGACGCAAGTGGGTCGCCCCGGCTTCGCCCAGCAGGCGATTGAATTGCTCGGCGTGCTTGGTGTGCACCAGTACGTTCATGGTGACCTGCTCGCCAATCTCGGCGAGCGCGCGGCACACTTCCAGGTTGCCCAGGTGTGCGCCCACCAGCATCTGCCCGCGCTCGCCGCGCAGTTGCCCGCGCAATTGCGCCGGGTCGTTGATCTCGATCTGCTCCAGGCGCAGCTTGCCGTTCCACACGTCGAGCTTGTCGAGCAGCGAGTCGGCAAACGCCATGAACTGGCCGAAGACTTTCCACTGGCTGGGGCGCAGTTCGTCGCGCCCGCTCCAGTCGGCCAGGCGCTGCTGGTACTGCCAGGCGCTCTGGCGCGCGGTGCGGCCGAACAGGAAGAAGTACAACACGATGCCGTACAGCAGCGGGCTCAGCAGCCGACGGCCAAGGACCTTGGCGGCGAATGCCGTGAGCTTCATCAGCCAATAGCTGCCGCGCTCCTCGCGGTCGGCCCAGTGCTTGGTGCTGTCACTCATGCCTGCCACCGTCGCCACAGGATCATCGGCGCGCGCACCAACATGCCGAAGAACAACCGGGTGTGCATGGCGGAGATGCGTACGTTGTCGCGGAACAGTCGGAAGTGCGACAGGCCGTCAGCCGGGTAATGCACCTGGGTTGGCAGCCAGCGCATCGGCTGGTTGCGCCAAGCCAGGCGCACCAGGATGTCGGAGTCGAAATCCATGCGTGTGCCGATGTAGGCCGAGTCCATCAGTGCCAGCACCGGGGGCAGCGGGTATACGCGAAAGCCGCACATGGAGTCGCGGATCTGCAGCGACAAGGTGTTGATCCATACCCACACGTGGGTCAGGTAGCGCGCGTACAGGCGGCCTTTGGGCACGCTGTCGTCGTATTCGGGGTAGCCGCAGATAACGGCATCGGGATGCCGGCGTGAGGTGTCGAGGAAGGTCTCGACTTCGCGCAGGTCATGTTGGCCGTCGGCGTCGACTTGCAAGGCATGGCTGAAGCCCTGGCGTGCAGCTTCGCGGAAACCGGCCATGACGGCACCGCCCTTGCCCTTATTGCTGGGCAAGGTCAGCAGGGTGACGTTATCCAGCGTCGCCAATTGCGCCAGTACGGCCGCGCAGGCGGGACTGCTGCCGTCGTCGACCAGCAGGCAGGGCAGGCCGCTTTTCAGCAGGCTGCGGACCACGGCCGGTACGGCGGCTTCGTGGTTGTAGACCGGGATCAGGGCGCAGGGGTTATGCATGCGCGGGCTCCAGTTGAATCCGGCCACTGGAACACGCCGCAACGCCATTGCGGTAGGCGAAGTACAACTTGCCGCGTTGCGCATCAAAGCGCAGGTGCAGTTCGATCGCATCGCCAGGGCGCACCAATTGCTGGAACTTGAGCACTTCCATGCCAGCAAAGGTCGGCGGCAGATCGAGCAGTTGCTGGCCCAGGTTGAAGGCCCATTCCACCTGTACCACACCCGGCAGCACCGGCGTGACCGGGAAGTGTCCGCTGAAATAGGCCAGGTCTGGCGGCACGCTCAGTTGCAAGGTCCATTCGCCGTCGGCTTCAACCTGCTCCAGCACTTCCGGCGCCTTCGGGCGGGCCGCCAGCAGCAGCGCCTCGATATCGGCCTGGGGCAGTTTGCCTTGGCTGTTCAGGGGCAACTGTCTCAACAACCGCCAGCGGCGCGGCAACGCCAGGGCTTCGCAATGTTGGCTCAGATGCTGGCGCAGGGTCTGGGTGAGCGTGCGTCGCCCCTGATTGCGCAAGGCATGCAGCCCCTCGACGCTCAGCACCACCAGCGCGCCGAGTGACGCGCGGTTTTCCTGCACCACGCCCAGGCGGGTTTCCGCGACCCAGGGGTGGTCCATCAATGCGTGTTCCAGCATGGGCAGTGAGATGCGTTTTTCTTCCAGCTTGACGATGCGATCCAGGCGGCCGAGCAACTCGAAACGGCCATCGGCATGGATGCGTGCCGCGTCGGCGGTTTGCTCGACATGCCCCTCAGGCAGGTAAGGCGAGGCGATGCGCAGGGCGCCGTCGGCGTCCTGGCTCAGTTGCACGTCGGCAAACGGCTGCCACGGCTGCGCACCCTGGCGCCAGGCAATGCCACCGGTTTCCGAGCTGCCGAGGATCTCGGTCGGCCATTGTTGCAAGCGGTCGTACAGGCTGCCGGCGGCTTCTACGGGCAGCGCGCCGCCGGATGAAAACACTCGCGACACCTGGCTCAGCGCCGGCCAGTCAAGGTTGTCGCCCATGCGCTTGAGCAGCGCCGGGCTGGCGACCCAGGCAAAGTGCGCGTGCTCGCGGCTGGCGCGCTGCATGTCTTCAGGGAAGGCCAGTTGCTTGCGCACAAAGGTGCGGCCGGCGCACAGCGGCCACAGCACGCGGAACAACAAGCCGTAGATATGCTGGGTGGCGACGCTGCCGATGATGCAAGCGTCCTTGAGGCTAGGGCCCCACAGGTTTTCCAGGGCCTCGACTTCGTTGGCCAGTTGGCGCAGGTTTTTGTCGATGCGCTTGGGTTCGCCGCTGGAGCCGGAGGTGCACAGGCTCAGTTGGCAAGCGTCCAGATCGAGTGCCGCAGCGCTCAGTGGCGCCTGGTACAACGCGTCCAGGTCTGTCGTTTCGGTCAGCCAGGCATCGACGGCCTCATCCCAGCGTTGGCGGGTCTGAGGTTGCAAATCGGCGGGCAGCAATACGCTGGCCCCGGCCCGCCACGCGCCCAGCAGGGCAATCGCCAGCAGGCCGGCGTCTTCCAGGTACACGGCCAGGCGCTGGATACCGCGCGCTTGCAGGCCTGCGGCCAGGCTCAGGGAATGCTCCCATAATTGGGCATGATTCATTGCAGGTTCGGTGGTGACCGGACGCTGTTCCAGCGGCTCAAGCAGCAAGTGCTCAAGTTTCAACCCATTCATACGCGGCCTCGAACCCTTTGTCGTACCAGCCATTCCACGGCAAACAACAGCCCCATCAGCCCGTAGGCGATCAGGCCGTTGTACAACGTCCACCAGCTCAGCGGCGCCCACAGGGTGAGGGCGGCGGCGAGCAGGCCATTACACAGAAAAAACACGCTCCACACCACGGTGACCTGGCGGGTATACACGATGGCATGTGGGGGCAGCACCGGGTCGGTCATGCGCGCCAGGCGCTCGACCATCGGCGGGCCGTATTTGAGACTCAAGCCGAACAACGCCAACATGAACCCACTGACCAGGCTCGGGTACCAGCGCAGCAAGTGCGGGTTGTCGAACCAGGCCAGCAGCAGGCAAAACAAGATCACCGCCAGCGCCATCCAGCGGCTGCCGGGGCGTCGCGCACCGGTCAATGCACGCAATAGCCACAGGCTGCCCAGCAGCAGGCCGAATTGCCACGGGGCGAAGTGTTCGGTGCCGTAATACACCGCAAAGGGGTACAGCAGCCCCGCCAACAACAGGCCAAGGCCGATCAGCCGGCTCATGCGGCAGGCGTGACCAGACGGTACACCGCCTCAACCACGTCGTTCACGGTGCGCACAGCCTTGAACTCTTCGGCGGCGATCTTCTTGCCGGTCTGGCGCTTGATGTGGTCGATCAAGTCGACGGCATCGATGCTGTCGATTTCCAGGTCCTGGTACAGGTTGGCGTCAAGGGTGACGCGTTCCGGCGGCAGTTCAAACAGTTCCACCAGGGCATCGCGCAAGGTGTTGAAAATATCGTCACGAGTTTGCATGGTCCGGTCTCAAGCTGCCTGTCTGGCCGTGACGAACGCCGCAAGGCTGGCCACGTTGGTGAAGTGATTGCGGGTGTCCTTGGCGTCGGCATCGATCTTGATACCGTACTTTTTCTGGATCGCCAGGCCCAATTCCAGGGCGTCTACCGAATCCAGGCCGAGGCCTTCGCCGAACAGGGTCTGCTCGCTGCCGATGTCGTCGACACTGATGTCTTCCAGGCCCAGGGCCTCGATGATCAGGGTCTTTATGTCGTGCTCAAGGCGGTGTTGGTCGCTCATCTTCGGCGAGCTCCTTAATAAAAAAGTGATGCAGGTAATCGTTGAGCTTGCGTGAGGCCTGGGGCGCGGGCCCCATTGATGCGAACGCCTGTGGTTCTATATCGGCACCCACCCGCAAACTGAAGTGCACGCGGCATTTTGGGATGCGATACCAGGGTTCGGCCTTGGTCAGCGTGGTGGGGCTGACCTTGATCACCACGGGGGTGATGATTGTCGCACCGCGCAGCGCAATGGCGGCGGCGCCGCGATGAAAGGCAGGCGCCGCGCCGGGTGTGGTGCGGGTTCCTTCGGGAAAGATGATCAGGGTCTGGCCGCTGCGCAGGGCATCCGCCGCCGCATCGAGCATCTCGGCACTGCCGTCGTTGCTGATATAGCCCGCGTCGCGCACCGGCCCACGGGTGAAGGGGTTCTGCCACAGGCTCTGCTTGACCACGCAGTTGGCCTGGCGCACCAGGCCGATCAGGAACACCACGTCGATCAAGGACGGGTGGTTGGCGATGATCATCTGGCCAGGGCGGCCGAGTTTTTCCGGGCCTTCGACACTGTAGGTGAGCACGCCGGCGCGCTGCATCAGGCGAATAAAGAACCAGAACAGCCAACTGATCGTGTGACGGGCGCGGCTGCGGTGTTTTGCAGCGTCCCCTGGCAGGCAACTGAGCAGCGGGAACACCAGTAAACGCAGGCACAGCCCACCGAAGCCGAACAGCGCGAAGCTGGCGGCGGTGGCGAACAGGCGCCAATAGTAGGCGTCCCGTGGTTTCTCGTTCAGGGCTTGCGTTGCCAGTTCCATACACGGTTCTTCCAGGCATGTTGGCAGGCGACCTGTTCGGTGAGCAGGGTGCGCAGCAGGTTCAGGGCGTGGGGCCACTGGGTTTGAGTGGGTTGGACAGTGCCGGTACCGAGTTCCAGTTGCCACTCGTCGCCCGGTGTCAGCAACAGGCCGAGGGCGTAGGGGAACGGCACGTCGTGGATCCAACTGGCGTAGGCTTCGGGCGGCTGTTCTTCAGTGATCACCAGCAATACGGCCGGGGCACCTTCGTTGAGCAGCGCGGCGGCTTCGAGCATGCCATGTTCCAAACCGTCGCCCGCGGCGGCGAGGGCAGTCATTTCGCTGGTTTCATTGCGCAGGATCGACCACAGGCCAATTACCGCGTTATGCACCGACAGGCTGAACTGGGTCGGCGACAGCGGTTGGTCGTTGGCCAAGTCACTGAGGATGTCGAGGGTGCGCGGGGTCTCGCCATGCCGGGAGATAAACACCAGCGGCAGGTCCTGCAAACCCTCGGCCAGTGGCCAGCCCACGCTGAACGCCATGCGCGCCAGGCGGTTCAGGCGGCGGCGTTGCATGGCCGGCAGGAATGACACATCGGGACAGGCTTCGCTGGCAGGCAGCAACATCGGGGCCAGGCACCAGGCGCGCCAGTCGTCCACGCTATCGAGCCCAGGGGCCCAGGCGCGCCATTGGGCGATGTTGAAATTGATCACTGAGAAGTTATCCCGCCCCTGCGGGCTTCCATGTGCGACTTTTGGCCCCGAATACCGGGACAGGGAACAATAGTCGAATGGCGCGCATTATCCCGGTGCCGTGGGGTTCTAGCAAACTTTGGTAAAAATTTGTGCACGGTTGATTACAAAATAGTGGAAAGGATTTACAGATTGTCCTTTACCAGAGGACTGATTGGATTGTCGGACCGTTCTTTTTAATCTGTCGGCTGCGTATTAAAGACAGGTCACCAATCGCCCGTGATGCAGCAGTGCATGGATGAACGAGGTAGCTAACAGGCGCTTTTGCCCTCTACACTCGGATATTCATTGATACACGGAGGTTTTTCCATGCGGCGTGTGGTGTTCAATCAGAAAGGCGGCGTTGGCAAGTCCAGCATTGCCTGCAACCTGGCGGCAGTCAGCGCCAGCGAAGGTTATCGAACCCTGTTGGTGGACCTCGATGCACAAGCCAACTCAACCCAGTACCTCACGGGGCTGACCGGCGACGATATCCCCATGGGTATCGCGGATTTTTTCAAGCAAACCCTGTCTTCCGGGCCATTTTCCAAGAAGAACAAGGTAGATATCTACGAAACCCCGTTCGACAACCTGCACGTCATCACCGCGACCCCGGAGTTGGCCGACCTGCAGCCCAAGCTTGAGGCCAAGCACAAGATCAACAAGCTGAGAAAGCTGCTGGATGATCTGAGCGAGGATTACGACCGGATCTACCTGGATACACCGCCAGCCCTGAATTTTTATGCGGTTTCGGCGCTAATTGCCGCTGATCGTGTGCTGATCCCCTTTGATTGCGACAGCTTCTCGCGCCAGGCCCTGTATGGTCTGCTGGCGGAAATCGAAGAATTGAAGGAGGACCACAACGAAGGCCTTGAAGTGGAAGGCATCGTGGTCAACCAGTTCCAGGCCCGGGCGAGCCTGCCGCAGCAGATGCTGGATGAGTTGATTGCTGAGGGCCTGCCGGTGTTGCCGGTGTACCTGGCCAGTTCCGTACGCATGCGTGAATCGCACCAGGAGAGCAAGCCGCTGATCCACCTGGACCCACGGCATAAGCTCACACAGCAATTTGTGGAGCTGCATAACCTGCTGGAAAACGCGTGATCTGAAAGGCAGCGCGGACCTGAGTTTGAAATGCGATCAGTGTGGGAGCTGGCTTGCCTGCGATCGCATCGCCTCGGTGTATCAGGCAGACCGAGTCGCCTGCATCGCAGGCAAGCCAGCTCCCACACTTGGTTCTGCATTCCAGCCGCTGGATTTGTCCCCCAGAGGCTGTAGGACGGGTCTGGCAATGGGGTTATGCCTTGTAACGATGCCTACAGGTAAGCCAGAATCGCCCGGCTTGTGCGTCTGGATGGGCTTCTCTTAAGGTTCTCGGGCCGCTGAATTCTCAGTGGTCGGGTTTAGTAGCCCGTGTTGAGACGTACAGCAAAATCGTCGATCAGGACCTTCCTGAATTTGATGGTGGCTGTACGGAGGGCGCTCTTGAGCGCGCCGGTTGCGTCTCCCGGTCTACTAACCTGCGTACAGCTGCCACCCCCGTTTAGTAGCGGTCGGTTGCGGCTCCTGCTCGGAGACGATCCATGGTTAACCTTTATACCGTCACCCCCAACCTCCCCACCGAAACCCTGGTCCTCAACAGCTACGAAACCTTCTCATCCGTTCGCACCCTGTTGCTCAACCTGTCCAACGATCTCACCGGCGAACACCGCGACGTAGCCCTGGCAATCCACCAATTAAGCGAACTGGGCGTATTGCTGGTCGGCCAGATGATGGACCGCGAAACACCCGTGGCCTAACGCTGGAATGCCTCACTGTAGGAGCCAGCTTGCCGGCGATGGCGCCCTCAAGAACGCCATCGCCGGCAAGCCGGCTCCTACAGGTCGGGTGTCAAATGCCCTGGCTGCGTAACCACGCCATCAACTGCGGCAACGGAAACGCCCCACTCTGGCGAGCCACTTCGCGACCGTTCTTGAACAGAATCAAACTGGGAATCGAGCGAATCCCCAGCTGCGCCGACAACTGCTGATTGGCCTCGCTGTCCAGCTTGGCCAATCGGCACTTGCCCTCCAACTGTCCAGCGGCCTGCTCAAACACCGGCGCAAACGATTTACACGGTCCACACCAGTCGGCCCATACATCCACCAGCAACGGCAGGTCGTCTTTGATCTGGCTGGCGTAGTCGCCTTGTTTCAGCTCAAACGGCTTCTTCAACAAAACCGGCTGCTTGCAGCGCCCGCACTTTGGCGCATCACCCACGCGTTCACCGGGGATGCGGTTGAGCCCGTTGCAGTGGGGGCAGGGGATTACAAGAGGTTCGGACATGGTGGGGCTCCAACGAAAGCAGTCAGTGGAGCTCAATGTGGAGTCGGGCGCAGGTGTTATCAAGTTCTAAGCGACGTTGCATATGCTCACAGATTTTTGCGCGCCGATTACGCGTGCCTATCTAGGCTGTGAAAGCGTGTTCGACAAGGCACCACCGGTCCGATCAGTTCTATAGCAAATTGCGATAGTCAGCGTTCGGGTTTAACCTTCATAGCAAGATGCGATAGGGATGTTGCATGCGAGTGATCAGTGCGAAGCAAATACGAAATGCCAAGGAAAAATGGCCTCACTCAGCGAGTGCTCTGGATGAGTGGCATCGTAAGGTCAAAGTCATCAGCCCTGAAGATTTTGCGACGTTGAGAGCAGTTTTCCCTGCTGTGGATAAAGTTGGGGCACTGCATGTGTTCAATATTGGAGGTAACAAGCTCCGCCTTGTTGCCATCGTGCGCTATCGAATGCAGCGCCTCTATATCCGGCATATTTTGGACCATCGTGAATACGACAAGGGTAAATGGAAGGAGTAATGGGAAAAATGAGTGTATTGATCGAGCAGGTTGCCGAGCATTGGCAGTTCGTGTCCCCCTTGTTGCGTAAGCCGAAAACCGAGGCTGATTACGATCTGTTGGTAGAGGCGCTCGACGAATTGCTGGATATCGTGGGGGAAGATGAAACCCATCCGCTGATGGGGCTGGTCGATATCATCGGTGACTGGGTTGAGGTCTACGACTTAGAGCATTGGCCTATACCTGAGGCGAGCGGAGTTGATGTACTGCGGTCAATGATGCAGGAGCATGGTTTGACGCAAAGTGATCTGCCTGGCGTAGGCGCTCAATCGGTTGTCTCAGAAATCCTGAGTGGAAAACGCCAGCTGAACGTTCGGCAGATTCGTTGGCTGGCGGAGTTCTTCAAGGTGCCGGTGGACATGTTCATCTGATCATAACCAAGACGGTGGGCGATCTTCTGGATACGCCTCCTTAAGACGAACAACTAATTTCCAAATGCTTCCCCCAATCCGGCGGCCGCTGTGCGTATTGCTCCATCCCAGCTTGCTCCTCAAACGGCCTGGAAAGCACTTCATGCAGCCGTCGTACTTCGTTGTAATCCCCGGACTCGGCGGCAGCGATGGCATTCTGCGCAAGATAGTTGCGCAAGATATACAGCGGGTTCACCGCATGCATCCGCGCACGGCGCTGTTCCTCGCCGTAGTCACCATCCCGTGCAACACGCGCCTTGTACTGCTCGGCCCAGGCATCAAACCCGGCCAGGTCGACGAAGTCATCGCGCAGCCGCGTCACCGCCAACGCCGCCGACTCATCCCCCAGGCGGCGGAAGAACAGGGTGTAATCCACGCCGCTGTTCTGCATCAGCTTCAACAACCGCTCGACCAGATGCTGGTCATCGTCTTCGGCGGTGGTGAGTCCCAGGCGGCGGCGCATCAGGTCCAGGTAGTTCGCCTGATACAGCGGCAGGTACAGCCCAAGGGCTTCTTTCAAGGCGTCGACGCTGATAAACGGCGTCAGTGCTTGCGCCAATGCACTCAAGTTCCACTGCCCAATCGGCACCTGATTGCTGAAGGAATAGCGCCCTTCATGGTCCGAGTGGTTGCAGATGAAGTGCGCGTCAAAGTCATCCAGAAACGCAAACGGCCCGAAGTCGAAAGTGATGCCGAGGATCGACATGTTGTCGGTGTTCATCACGCCATGGCAGAAGCCATAAGCCTGCCACTTAGCGATCAATTCGGCGTTGCGCTCGACGATTTCGCGGAACATCGCCAGGTATGGCTCGGGTTGTTCGCGGCACTCGGGGTAGTGCAGGTTCAGTACATGCTCGGCCAACAGCGCCTGCTGCTCGGGCTTCTTGGTGTAGTAGAAATATTCGAAATGGCCGAAGCGGATATGGCTGTGCGCCATGCGCAATAGCATCGCGCCACGCTCCTGTTTCTCACGCCACACGGGGGTGTCGGAGCCGATCACGCAAAGCGCGCGGCTGCTGGGGATGCCCAGCGCGTACAGGGCTTCGGAGGCCAGAAACTCGCGGATTGAGGAGCGCAACACGGCGCGACCATCGCCCATGCGTGAGTAAGGCGTCATCCCGGCGCCCTTGAGGTGCAGGTCCCAGTGCTCGCCGGCTTCGTTGTACACCTCACCCAGTAACAACCCACGGCCGTCACCCAGCTGCGGGGTGTAGCCGCCGAACTGATGCCCGGAATAGACCATCGCCCGTGGTTCCGCCTCGGCCCACAGTTTGTGGCCGCCAAACAATTCGGCAAATACCGGCGTTTGGGCAACAGCGGGGTCAAGGTCGAGCAGGGCCATCGCAGCCTCACTCGCTACGACCAGGCGCGGTGCGTCGAGGGGCTCAGGCAGTACGTGGGTCGAGAATGCGTCGCCCAGGCGTGCGAAGCGGTTGTCGAAGGTCAGTTCGTCGAGGGCTTTCACCGGCCATCTCCAGCAGAATGTCCGAGCATTCTGCTGGGGATAGCGGAGTTAGTCGAGCTTGCTCGGCGGCGGTTCCGGCGCATCGTCGACTTTGCCGGGTGGCGGCTCGGGGGCGTCTTGCTCTGTCTCAGGCCCTGCGATGGTCTTGCGGTCATCCTCAACCGGCACCAATTTGTATTCCTGACCGTGCATATTCTTCAGGTACACCTCCATCTGCCGGAACGAGATGTTGATGTGCTGTTTCTTGAACTCACGGTTGATGTAGCGGTTGACCTCGTCCAGCACCGGGTTACGGTCACCCAGGTCGCGCACATGCATGCGCAGTTCGTGGTCGAGCGTGCTTTCGCCGAAATTGAGGAAGTAAACATGGGGTTCTGGCTCTTTCAGGACCCGTGGGTTTTCCCTGGCAGCCTTGAGTAACAGTTCCTTCACCAGGTCCAGATCCGAGCCGTAGTCCACGCCCAGTTTCAGGGTGACGCGGGTGATGGTATCGGTCAGCGACCAGTTGATCAGTTGCCCAGTGATGAAGGTTTTGTTCGGGACAATGATGTCCTTGCGGTCAAAGTCAGTGATCGTGGTGGCGCGGATGCGGATCTTGCTCACCGTGCCCGACAGGTTGCCGATGGTGATGGTGTCGCCGATGCGCACCGGGCGTTCGAACAGGATCATGATGCCGGAGATGAAGTTCGCGAAGATCTCCTGCATACCAAAGCCCAAGCCCACCGACAGCGCCGCCACCAGCCATTGCAACTTGTCCCAGCTCACGCCGAGGGTGGACAAGGTGGAGACGAAACCGACGCCGGCAATCACATACGACAGCAACGTGGTGGTCGCATAGGCGCTGCCCTGGGCCAGGTCCAGCTTGGACAGCACCAGCACCTCGAGCAGGCCGGGCAGGTTGCGCGCCAGGGCGAAGGTGATGCCGATGATGATCAGCGCACCGAGCAAGTCGCCGATGCTGATCGGCACCATGCTGATATTGGCACCCGTACCGCTGGTGTATTCGTACAACGTGACGTTATCCAAATACGAAAACACCGAGATCAGGTCAGACCATACCCAGTACAGCGCGGCAATAAAGCCGCCAAGCAAGGCCAGGCGGATCAGTCGCATGGACTGTTCGTTCACCTGTTCGATGTCCAGGGTCGGTTCTTCGATCACTGCTTCGCCGTCGCCGGCTTCCTTGGCGGCCTGGCGTTTGGCCAGGGCACGCGCATAGGCCAGTCGCCGCGCGGCGACGCCCAGGCCGCGGACGAAGGTGGCTTCGATCACCAGCCAGAACATCAGCAGGTAAAGGGTGTTGATCAGGCGGTCGCTGAGCTTGAGCGCGGTGTAGTAGTAGCCAAAGCACACGGCGATAAACAGCGCGACCGGCAGCGCGGTAAACATCAGGCCCACGGCCTTGCGGAACAGTGAGGCCTTTTCATGGGTCGGGCTGTTGAGCAACAGGCGGCCGAGCAGCCAGGCCATCAGCGCGTAGCAGGTGAGTACCACGCCGATGCCCAGCACGTCGTCGGCCAGCGCCGCCGGTTGGTGTTCCGCGATGGCCACCACGGCCACCAGCGCGAGTACCACCAGCCCGAGTTTGCGCACCCAACCTTGCAGGAATTCGACCTGGGGCTTTTCCCAGCGAAAGTGCAGTTCCGCCACCCCACCCGGCGCCAGGATGCGATAAGCGGTATAGAACACCAGCCAGGCCTGGGCGATTTGCAGCAGGGCCGAACCGAGGTTGGCGTTCTGCCCACGGGCGTCGATTTGCAGCGCGTAGCCGCACAGCGCCAAGCCTAAGGAAACCGGCATTGCCAGCAGAATATTGATCAGGATGGCCTGGGGCGTGTGCCACTGGCTGTCGCGCTTGAAGTGGCCAATATCCAGATGCACCTTGTTCAGGCGCTGGTACAGGTTTTTACGGCGCCATAGCAGCGCGCCAATCAACAGCAGCAGCGGCAGGAACAGCAGCGGGCGCTGGGTCAGGCCGTCGTACAGTTCGCTGACGCTGGAGGCCCAGGGCAAGGTGGCGACTTGCTTGCTCAGGTGCGCCGGCACCGTTTCCAGCCATTCGGTGTCCAGCGGCTTGTTGCTGGGGATCCAGAACATCTGCTCATCCAGCGTCGCGCGCAGGGTGGTGGCGGTGCTGAGCAGTTGTTTCTGGTTCAGTTGCAGGGTGATGGATTCATTGAGCAGCGCGCTCAGCTCACGGCTCAGGCGCTCCAGCAGGTCGCTGCGGGTGATCGCCAGTTCCAGCAGGGTGCGGCGCAGTTGGGGGGTGATGTCTTCCGGCGCTTGGTTGGCCAGCAAGTTATCCACATAGGCACTTGGCGAACTGATCAGTTCGCGTTGCTGGTTGACCTCGAATTGGTACAGGCGAATGTTGGCGATGTCGTCCGCCAGGTCGCGGTCCACGGTCAGGCGTGGCAAGGCTTGTTTCTGTTTGTAGAGGATCTTGGACAGCAACAGGCTGCCCTTGAGCACGTTGATCTGCTCGTCCAGGGCCGAGTCGCTCTGGGTCACCGTGTCGAGTTGCTGCTTGGTTTTCAGGTTCTTCTGGGTCAGATCGTTGAGGCGGTCGGTGCTTTTGAGCAGGTAGTCGGACAACTTCAGGTTGGCCGCGCTTTCCGTGGCCAGCAGGCTACTGCCGCCGGCCTTTTGCGCTTCGATGGACTGCTGGGTCACCGTTTGTTGGGACTGGGCCAGGCGTTTCTGGTTGATCAGGGTTTGCAGGTCCTGGATCTCTTGTTCCAGGCGCGCGGTTTTTTCCATCACCAGGTCGTGTTGGCTGTTGCCCAGGTCTTGCAGTTGACTGTTGCCGGCCAGTTCCTGGCGACGCAGCGGGATCAGTGCGTTGAGGGCGGCCAGTTCGGCATTGAGCTGGTTGCGCTGGTCGCCGCTGAGGGTCTTGCCGTTGTCCTTGCCGGCCTTGAGGATCGAGTTGATCTGCAGGATGCGCGTCTGGCTGCTGCTGATTTCGGTCTGGGCGCGCTCGGGGCGGGTTTGCGCGGCGATGGACAGGCTGTTGGCGTCAGCCAGTTCTTTTTGCAGGTCGCCTTGCTGGGTGGTGCGCTGCACCAGCAGTTGCTCAAGCTGCGGCACCGGCAGGGTGGCGTAGCGCTGGGCGACCGGGATGATTTTGGTGGCCTTGAGCCGGGTCAGTTCGCGCTGGTTGTCGGCGGTCTCGCGCGGCGCGTCTTCCAGCTGGCGCTTGAGGTCGACCAGGCGCTGCTCGTAATCCTGCTTGTTGCCCAGGTACGTCAAGGTCTGCTGCAGGATGCCCTGCAGGGCCTTCATGTCGGCGTCGGGCAACTTGCGGTCGGGCAGCTTGTCCAGGGTTTGCTGGATGGCGTCGGCGCTGGGCGGGTCGGCCGCGTGAACGGTGCCGACACAAAGGGTCAGGCCCAGCAGGGCAGTGGCGAGGAACGTGCGCAGGGTAGGCATAGAGACCGGTCTTGCAAGGTGAAGAATCGGGGGCGTCGTCGCCCCGCAGTTTAGAGGAAGAGTCCGGGGCCCGGGCGACTTCCTTCGGGGAATCTGACGCCCACTTTGCCAATCTTGTTCCCGTCCATGACTGCGACGGTCCAGATGGTGTTGTTCCACTCCACCTGGTCGCCGACGATGGGCGCGCCGCCGACTTTCTGGGTGATGAAACTGCTCAGCGGCATATCCGGGTCGATGCCTTCCAACTTCAGGCCGTACAGCGCGGAAACCGCGCCCAGTTGGGCATCGCCTTCCAGCACGAAGTCGCCGAAGAAACGCAGGTCCAGACCGCGTTGCGGGGCTTGGCTGAACAGTTTGCCCAGGGCCGGCAGGTTGTGTTCGTGGCCGATCACGCAGAGCAGGTCGCCGACTTCCAGCACGGTACTACCCGACGGATGGAGCAGTTGCTGGCCACGGAACAGCGCGGCGATCCGCGTGCCTTCGGGCATTTTCAGCTCACGCAGGGCTGCGCCGATGCACCATTTTTCCGCGCCCAGGCGGTAGACGAACAGCTCCCACTCGCTGGTGACGTGCACTTCCAGCGCGGCACGGGAAATCGGCGCCGGGTCCGGCGGTACGGTGACTTTGAGCAGCTTGGCCACCCACGGCAGGCTCGTGCCCTGCACCAGCAGCGACACCAGCACGATAAAGAACGCGAGATTGAAGTACAGCTGCGCATGGGGCAGCCCGGCCATCAGCGGGAACACCGCCAGAATGATCGGCACCGCGCCGCGCAGGCCCACCCAGGCGATAAAGGCCTTTTCCCGACCGTGGAACGCTTTGAAAGGCAGCAGGCCGACCATTACCGACAATGGCCGCGCAAACAGAATCATCCACAGCGCCAGGCCCAGGGCCGGCAACGCGATGGGCAGCAAGTCATGGGGCGTGACCAGCAGGCCCAGTACCAGGAACATGCCGATCTGCGCCAGCCAAGCCATGCCGTCGAGCATATGCAAAATGCCATGACGGCTGCGCACCGGGCGGTTGCCGATCACCAGGCCGCACAGGTACACGGCGAGGAAGCCGCTGCCGTGCAGGGCGTTGGTTACGGCGAACACGAACAGGCCGCCAGCGATCACCAGGATCGGGTACAGGCCGGTGGCCAGGTTGATGCGGTTGACCATTTGCAGCATCAGCCAGCCGCCGCCCAGGCCGACCACGCCGCCGATGCCGAACTCGCGCACCAAGTGAGTCAGCAGGCTCCAGTGCAGGCCGGTCTGGCCGCTTGCGAGCATGTCGATCAAGGTGACAGTGAGGAACACCGCCATTGGGTCGTTGCTGCCGGATTCGATTTCCAGGCTGGCGGTGACCCGTTCGTTGAGGCCCTTGCCGCCGAGCAGCGAGAACACTGCCGCAGCGTCTGTGGAGCCGACAATTGCGCCAATCAACAAGCCTTGGATGATATTGAGGTCAAACAGCCAGGCCGCGGCCATGCCGGTGAGGCCGGTGGTAATCAACACCCCCACCGTGGCCAGCGACAACGCCGGCCAGAGTGCCACGCGGAAACTCGCCACCCGTGTGCGTAAACCGCCATCGAGCAGGATCACGGCCAGGGCGAGGTTGCCCACCAGGTAGGCGGTTGGGTAGTTATCGAAGATGATGCCGCCGCCATCGACGCCGGCGACCATGCCCACGGCCAGGATGATCACCAATATCGGGATACCCAGGCGGGACGAAAGAGAACTCACCAGAATGCTCGCACTCACCAGCAACGCGCCGATCAAGAACAGGCTGTTGATGGTCGTCGCATTCAAAGGCAGTACTCCATGAGCAAACAAGACGGGGCGCAAACTGACCATGCAGTCTGCGTGCCAGCGATTCTAACCTGTTGAATTGCTGCGCTGTCAAAAAGCTTTTTCTGATTCGTGCGGAGCTAATGTAGAAGCTGGCTTGCTCTAGTGAGCAGGGCTCTAGTGGTGAGCAGGCAGGCTGTGATGATCAAGACTTTTGTGGTGAGCAGGCTTGCCCTGCGCTGGGCTGCGAAGCAGCCCCAAAACCAGTCACCGGATACTGTCTGTAAAAATGAGGTGTTCCTGTTGGGGCTGCTTCGCAGCCCAGCGCGGGGCAAGCCCGCTCACTACAGTCGGTCGGGGTCAGTTACAGGCGGAAACGGCCGACCATTCCATTCAAATCCACCGCCAGGCGCGACAGCTCGCTGCTCGCCGCACTGGTCTGGCTGGCGCCCGTCGCTGATTGCACGGACAAGTCGCGAATATTCACCAGGTTGCGATCCACTTCCCGCGCCACCTGGGCCTGTTCTTCCGCTGCGCTGGCGATCACCAGGTTGCGTTCGTTGATCTCCACGATCGCGGTATTGATGGTATCCAGCGACATCCCGGCGCCTTTGGCGATATTCAGCGTCGATTCGGCGCGTTCGGTGCTGTTGCGCATCGAATCCACCGCGTGTTCGGTGCCGGCCTGGATACTGCCGATCATCCGCTCGATCTCGCTGGTCGATTGCTGCGTGCGATGAGCCAGTGCGCGCACTTCATCGGCGACCACCGCAAAACCGCGACCGGCTTCGCCAGCACGTGCCGCTTCAATCGCCGCGTTCAGGGCCAGCAGGTTGGTCTGGTCGGCCAGGCCACGGATCACGTCCAGCACCTTGCCGATATCGCGTGATTCATTGGCCAGGTCGCCAATCAAGGTGGCGGTGGCTTGCACATCGCCGCTCATGCGTTCGATGGCGCTGACGGTTTCCTGCACCAGGTCACGGCCATCGCCGGCAGAAGTGGTGGCGTTGCGCGATGCCTCGGAGGTGCTCACCGCATTGCGGGCAACTTCTTCGACGGCACTGGTCATCTCGTTCACCGCCGTGGCGGCTTGTTCGATTTCGTTGTTTTGCTGGGTCAGGCCACGGGCGCTTTCGTCGGTGACGGCGTTCAGTTCCTCGGCAGCCGACGCCAGCTGGGTCGCGGACCCGGCAATGCGTTGCAGGGTGTCGCGCAGTTTGTCCTGCATCTTGGCCATGGCCGCCAACAGGCGCCCGGCTTCGTCGTTGCCGTCGACTTTGATCGGGCGCGTCAGGTTGCCTTCGGCCACTTCTTCGGCTGCTTCCAAGGCCTGGGAGATGGGCAGGGTGATGCTGCGGGTCAGCAGCCACGCAAACAGCAGTGTCAGCAGGGTGGCGATCACCAGAAGGCTCACCACCATGTTGAAGGCCATGTTGTATTGGTCTTCGGCGTCTTTATTGGTAGCCAGGGCCATCTTATTGTTGATGTCCAGCAGGCGGGTGAGCACGGCGTTGACCTGCTCGGAGTTGCTCAGCAGTTCGGTATTGAGCAGGGTGCGCAGCTCTTCCACTTGATTGGCGCGCGACAGGCTCTTCATGCGCTCTTCAATCTGATGGTACTGGCCCAGCAGGCGTACGTATTCGTCGTAGGTCGAGCGCTCTTCGCTGCTCTCGATGAGTTTTTCGTAGATGCCCTGGGCCGTGCGAATCTGCTGATTGCGCAGCTCAAAGGCTTCCAGGGTTTTTTGCTGGACCTCCGGCTCGCGGTTGGTCAGCAGGCGGTACGACAGCACCCGCAGGCGCAGAGTCAGTTGGGTGAACTCATCGAGGGCACGAATGCTTGGCACGCTGGACAGGGTGATGTCTTCCGTGGCGGCGCGTATCTTGCTCATTTGATTCAGGGCGAACACACCGAGAAACAACATCAACGCGCCAATAAACGCGAAGCCGAGGAAGGCCCTCGGAGCGATATTCATATTACGAAGCGACATGCGGGAATCCTGGGGGAGATGCGCGATCCGTGCGGCCATCAGACGGGGTGTCCCTCTTTATCGGTCGTACGACTAAAGTCTAAAGGGGCGTGTGCGGTTTTGTCGCATCTGACGAGGGGTTTGATCGATTCAGGAACCAGATCCGGGAAATGCAGTCACTAAGGCTCGAAAGTGCGGCCCGGCCCTTAAAAATCGGGCTGCGCGCCGGGGATAACCCTGGCATCCGAGGTGAATTTTCTTTATCGTCACCGCCCTTTTAAAAAGCCCGAGAAATCAAAATGTTAGAAGCATCCCTCAGCCAATTGGAACAACTGGTCAGCGATCTGGTACAGCAGAACCAGGATCTGCTGGGCACCAACGAATCCCTCAAGGCCGAACTGGCCCGCGCCAAGGACGAGAACGACAGCCTGCAACTGAACCTGATGGAACAGGAAGAAAAGCACGGCGCCACCGCCGCGCGTATCCAGGCGCTGGTTGAGCGTGTGAGCGCAGGGCCTGTCGGCGCATGAGTGAAGGGATAAAGGTCGTTTCGATTCTCGGAGAGGATTACTCGATCAAGGCACCGGCCGGGGAAGAGAAAACCCTGATGCACGCCGTGACCCTGCTCAAGGCGTCCCTGGCCACCACCAAGAAGAAGTACCCGACCCTGATCGGTGACAAGCTACTGGTGCTGGCGGCGCTGAACCTGTGCGCCGAGCAGATCGAAATGCAGCAGGCGCACCAGCAGGAACTCGACCGTTACCAAGAGCAAGTCAGCGCCACGGTCGATGTGATTTCCAAGGCGATCGGAACGCCTTAGAACCACTCATCTTGCATGCCGAGGCACGTGTCATCGCGGGCCTCCAAGATTGCCAGTTCATGATGGCAGCTCGGCACTTCCCAGGTCAGGAAGTACCGGGCAGCCTGGAGCTTGCCTCTATAGAAGGCCACATCCGCCGCATGACCCTTGGCCAAGCCTGCTTCGGCGCGAATCGCCTGTTCCAGCCAGCGCCAGCCAATTACCGTATGCCCGAACACCTTCAGGTACAGCGCCGAATTCGCCAGGCTGCTGTTGACCTTGCCCTGGGCGAGATCTGTCAACAGGCCAAGGGTGACGGTTTGCAGGCGGCTGACCAGCTGTTCCAGGGGTTCCCTCAGTGGGGTGAGGCTTGGGTATGCCTGCGCGCGAGCACCAGTTTCGGCAATTAGTCTTATCAGTTGCTTCAGACCCGCGCCGCCATTTTGCGCCAATTTGCGCCCGAGCAAATCCAGGGACTGGATGCCGTGGGTGCCTTCATGGATAGGGTTCAGGCGGTTGTCACGGTAATACTGCTCCACAGGGTACTCGCGGGTGTAGCCATGGCCGCCGAGAATCTGGATCGCCAGTTCGTTGGCTTTGAGGCAGAACTCCGACGGCCAGGATTTGACGATGGGCGTGAGCAGGTCCAGCAGTTCGTGGGCCTGTTTGCGTTCGGTTTCGGTGGCCAGGGTGGTGGTGTCGTCGAACAGCCGCGCGGCGTAGAGGCCGAGGTCGAAGGCGCCTTCTACGTAGGATTTTTGGGTGAGCAGCATGCGCTTGATGTCTGCGTGCTGAATGATCGAGACCGGCGCGGTCGTGGGATCTTTACTATCGGGCAGGCGGCCTTGTGGGCGTTCGCGGGCGTATTCCAGCGAGTAGAGGTAGCCGGCGTAACCGAGCATGACGGCGCCCATACCGACGCCAATCCGCGCCTCGTTCATCATCTGGAACATGCAGCTCAAACCCTGGTGCGGCTTACCCACCAGATAACCGATGCAATTGCCGTTATCGCCGAAGTTCAGCGCAGTGGACGTGGTGCCGCGCCAACCCATCTTGTGGAACAGCCCGGCCAGCAACACATCGTTGCGCTCGCCCAGGCTGCCGTCGTCGTTGACCAGGAACTTGGGCACGATAAACAACGAAATGCCCTTCACCCCGGCCGGTGCGTCCGGAAGTTTGGCCAGCACCATGTGCACGATGTTTTCCGACAGCGGGTGGTCACCGCCGGAAATGAAGATCTTATTGCCCTTGAGTCGGTAAGTCCCGTCAGCCGCTGGCTCTGCGCGTGTACGAATATCTGACAGGGATGAGCCGGCGTGAGGTTCGGTGAGGGCCATGGTGCCAAAGAAACGGCCGTCGATCATCGGTTGCAGAAAGCGTTGTTTCTGGTCCTCAGTGCCGAAGCTCTCGATCAGGTTGGCGGCGCCCATGGTCAGGAACGGATAGGAAGTAGATGCCGCGTTGGCCGACTGGAAGTGCGCAAAACAGGCTTGGGACAGCAGGGTGGGCAGTTGCATGCCACCCGCTTCAAAGCTGCGGGCTGCGTTGAGGAAGCCGGCTTCGAGGAACGCATCCACCGCTGGCTTCACTTCCGGAATCAGGATGGCCTTGCCGTCTTCGTAGCGCGGTTCGTTTTCGTCGTTCTTGCGGTTGTGAGGAGCGAAATACTTCTCGGCAATAGTGCGCGCGGTACTGATGGCCGCATCGAAGGTTTCGCGATTGTGCTCGGCAAACCGCTCGCGCTGGGTCAGGCCCTCGGCATCGAGGACTTCATACAGCTCGAAAGCCAGATTGCGGGAACTGAGCAGCGTCTCGGACATGGCGGCTTACCTTTGGAGGAATTGGCCTGAGTCTAAGTGCGCGAATAGAGGCTGGATAGCAAGATTGATTTGGGTGATGGAAGGCCAGAACAAACTCGGTTCTTGTGGGCGCTGGCTTGCCTGCGATGCAGACACCTCGGTGCGTCAGTTGCACTGAGGTGCTGCTCTCGCAGGCAAGCCAGCTCCCACAGGGTTTACCGTTAGCCGATGGTCATGAGGCTGGCGTTACCGCCAGCTGCCGCCGTGTTAACACTCAACGCCCGCTCGATCACCAGGCGTTCCAGTGCAATCGCGGTCTCGCCTTGGGACAAGCCATGCACCCCGACAATCGCCCCACTGCGCCGCGCAACTTGCTGGCACACCGCACGCAATTGATCGGAATCACCGTGATGCAAGACCGCGTCGAACACTACGTCGTCCTTGGTCCAGTCGGCCACGCGCTTGATCTTCGCCTGAATCTCCTTCGGCAGGCGTGGGAACAAGGCCTTGGTCAGGTCAGATTCCGGCCATACCGCCGAACCGCCCACGGCCAGTACCGCCGCCAGTTGCGTCAGCAGATCGCCTTCCACTTCCGCCAGGCACAGTACGTGCTCGCGGGGCAGGATGGCGTAGCTGTTGCGTTCGCCGGTCGGGCCGGCCAGTTGACGGGTGATACCGCTTTGCGATTGCGCGGCGAACTGGCTGCACAGGGCGCTCAGGTCGCTGAACTTATTGCTGTCGGCCCAGGATTTCAGGGCGGTCAGCGGCTGGCTCATGGCATCTCGCAGGCGCACGTCCGGCGCGGCCAGTGCGTCGCCGCGTACGAAGGATTGCTCGATGGCATCCGTAGGGCGCGTCGACAGCAGGCGGTACAGGTACAGCGGGCCTCCGGCTTTCGGGCCAGTGCCCGACAGACCTTCGCCGCCGAAAGGTTGCACGCCGACCACAGCGCCCACGATGTTGCGGTTCACATAAACGTTACCGGCGTTGACGTTGTCGATCACCTTGGCGATGGTCTCGTCGATACGGGTGTGCACGCCCAGGGTCAGTCCGTAGCCGGAAGCGTTGATCTGGCCGATGAGCTGGTCGATCTCTTTGCGCTTGTAGCGCACCACGTGCAGCACCGGTCCGAAGATCTCCCGTTGCAGCTCGTCGAAGCTTTCCAGCTCGATCAGGGTCGGCATCACGAAGGTGCCGCGCTTGATCTCTTCACCGTCGGCAATCGCCACTTGATACACATTGCGGCCTTTGTCGCGCATGGCCTGGATGTGTTTTTCGATGCCGGCCTTGGCCTCGGCATCGATCACCGGGCCGATGTCGACGGACAGGCGCTCAGGGTTGCCCAGACGGCATTCCGCCATGGCGCCCTTGAGCATTTCGATGACACGGTCTGCCGAATCTTCCTGCAGGCACAACACGCGCAGGGCCGAGCAGCGTTGGCCGGCACTGTCGAAGGCCGAGGACACCACGTCGATTACCACTTGTTCGGTGAGCGCCGAGGAGTCGACGATCATCGCGTTCTGGCCGCCAGTTTCGGCGATCAGCGGGATCGGACGGCCCTGGGCATCCAGGCGGCCGGCGACATTGCGTTGCAGCAGACGCGCCACTTCGGTAGAGCCAGTGAACATCACGCCTTTGACGCGATCATCCCCCACCAGGCGGGCACCCACGGTTTCGCCCTGGCCCGGCAGCAGTTGCAGCACGCCTTCCGGAATACCGGCTTCCAACAGGATGCGCACGGCTTGCGCGGCGACCAGCGGAGTTTGTTCGGCCGGCTTGGCCAGTACCGGGTTGCCGGCGGCCAATGCGGCGGCGACTTGGCCGCTGAAGATGGCCAGCGGGAAGTTCCACGGGCTGATGCACACCACCGGCCCCAGTGGGCGGTGGGCGTCGTTGGTGAAATCGTTGCGTGCCTGCACCGCGTAATAGCGCAGGAAGTCTACGGCTTCACGCACTTCGGCGATGGCGTTGGCGAAGGTCTTGCCGGCTTCACGGGCCAGCAGGCCCATCAGTGGCTGAATCTCGCCTTCCATCAGGTCGGCGGCACGTTCCAGGATGGCGGCGCGCTCGGCGGGCGGGGTGGCCTGCCAGATCGGACCGGCGCTGATGGCGCACTGGATAGCGTTGTCGACGTCTTCGACGGTGGCTTCTTGAACATGACCGACCACGTCACGCAGGTCGGACGGGTTCAGTACCGGCGCCGCCGCTTGCTCTCTGGAGGCGCAACCGAGCATCGGCGCAGCTTTCCAGTTGTTGTGAGCCGTGGCCAGCAAGGCGCAGGACAGCGACGCCAGGCGGTGTTCGTTGGCCAGGTCGATACCGGCCGAATTGGCGCGGTCGCTGCCGTACAGGTCACGCGGCAAGGGGATACGCGGGTGCGGCAGGCCGAAGCCGCCTTCCAGCGTGGCCATTTGCTCGATGCTGGCCACTGGATCGGCCACCAGCTCCTGAATGGAGATGGATTGGTCGGCAATGCGGTTGACGAACGAGGTGTTCGCGCCGTTTTCCAGCAGGCGACGGACCAGGTAAGCCAGCAGTGTTTCGTGGGTGCCGACTGGAGCGTACACACGGCACGGACGGTTCAGCTTGCCATCGGCAACCTTGCCTACGACCTGCTCGTACAGCGGTTCGCCCATGCCGTGCAGGCATTGGAACTCGTACTGGCCGGGGTAATAGTTCTGACCGGCGATATGGTAGATGGCCGACAGCGTGTGAGCGTTATGCGTGGCGAACTGCGGGTAGATGACTTCCGGCACCGACAGCAGTTTGCGCGCGCAAGCAATGTAGGAAACGTCGGTGTACACCTTGCGGGTGTAGACCGGGTAGCCTTCCAGGCCTTCGACCTGGGCGCGCTTGATTTCGCTGTCCCAATACGCGCCTTTCACCAGGCGGATCATCAGGCGATGGCGGCTGCGGCGCGCCAGGTCGATGACGTAGTCGATCACATACGGGCAACGCTTCTGGTAGGCCTGGATCACGAAACCGATACCGTTCCAGCCGGTCAGTTGCGGCTCGAAGCACAGGCGCTCCAGCAGGTCCAGGGACAGCTCCAGGCGGTCGGCTTCTTCGGCGTCGATGTTCAGGCCGATGTCGTATTGCTTGGCCAGCAAGGTCAGGGACAGCAGGCGCGGGTACAGCTCGTCCATCACGCGCTCGTACTGCGCACGGCTGTAGCGCGGGTGCAGTGCCGACAGCTTGATGGAGATACCCGGACCTTCATAAATCCCACGGCCGTGGGAGGCTTTGCCGATCGAATGGATGGCTTGTTCGTACGAGGCCAGGTACTTCTGCGCGTCGTGTTCAGTCAGCGCAGCTTCACCGAGCATGTCGTAGGAATAGCGGAAACCCTTGGCTTCGAACTTGCTCGCGTTGGCCAGGGCTTCGGCGATGGTTTCGCCGGTGACGAACTGTTCGCCCATCAGGCGCATCGCCATGTCGACGCCCTTGCGGATCATCGGCTCGCCGCTCTTGCCGATGATGCGGCTCAAGGACGAGGTCAGGCCTGCTTCGTTGTGGGTGGCGACCAGTTTGCCGGTCAGCAGCAGGCCCCACGTAGCAGCGTTGACGAACAGCGACGGGCTGTTGCCCAAGTGCGGCTGCCAGTTGCCGGTGCTGATCTTGTCGCGGATCAGTGCGTCGCGAGTGCCCTTGTCCGGGATGCGCAGCAGCGCTTCGGCCAGGCACATCAGTGCCACGCCTTCCTGGGACGACAGGGAAAACTCCTGCAGCAGGCCCTGAACAATACCGGCACGGCCGCCAGCACTTTTCTGGTTACGCAGTTTTTCGGCGATTGAGGCGGCCAGCTTGTTGGTGGCTTCGGCCATTGGGCCCGGCAGACGAGCCTGTTCGATCAGCATCGGCACCACTTCCGGCTCGGGGCGGCGGTAAGCGGCGGTGATCGAGGCGCGCAATACGGATTGCGGCAGGATGCTCTCGGCGAACTCAAGGAAGCACTGGTGGGCGTGGTCGGTCTGGACCTCGCCTGCATCGTCGGCGTCCTTGCTGTTCAAACCATTGAGTTCGGACAGGGTTGCACCACCCTCCAGTTTCTCCAGGTAATTGAAAATCGCCTGCTTGATCAGCCAGTGCGGCGTGCGATCAATGGAGGTCGCGGCAGCCTTCAGGCGCTCGCGGGTCGGGTCGTCGAGTTTGACCCCAAGGGTGGTCGTAGCCATTTTCTTATCCTCATGGGTGCCACTACCGAGTGGCATTAGCTGGCGGCAAGATTAGCTTTGCGCATGCAGAGGTGCAACCGGGTGCAACCCTTTTTATTCAGGAAATTTTCGATCGTGATCGGGAAAAAAAGACACTGCCGACGGATTCCGCTCTGCCTTGGTGCGTTTGCTTCTGAGATCGGCTGTTCTTGCTCCGAAAAGGAGCAAAAACAGGGCGTTTTCCACAAAACATATCAAGGTGCAACTTATTCTCACGAAACTGGTTGCACCTTATTTGCTTTGTTGAATAGCATTCGCGCCCAAGGTGCAACCACTTTGAAAGTTCGGTTCATCGGCTGACGGCTTTCCTGGGGAAACGTCAGTCATAAATGCGCGGCACGCAGCTACGTCTACCTACTTCCAGTGGGTGGCCGTCTGACAGACCGTTGCTACATAAAAACAAAGCCAGGGCGTCACTCTTATGAGCGTTAGTAATCCAACCCTGATCACGTTCGTGATCTATATCGCAGCAATGGTGCTGATCGGCTTCATGGCCTATCGCTCCACCAACAACCTTTCCGATTACATCCTGGGCGGTCGCAGCCTCGGTAGCGTGGTGACTGCCTTGTCGGCCGGCGCTTCCGACATGAGCGGCTGGTTGTTGATGGGCCTGCCGGGCGCGATCTACATGTCTGGCCTGTCGGAAAGCTGGATCGCCATCGGCCTGATCGTCGGTGCCTACCTCAACTGGCTGTTCGTCGCCGGTCGCCTGCGGGTCCAGACCGAGCACAACGGTGACGCGCTGACCCTGCCGGATTACTTCTCCAGCCGTTTCGAAGATAAAAGCGGCCTGCTGCGGATCATCTCCGCCGTGGTGATCCTGGTGTTCTTCACCATTTACTGCGCCTCCGGTATCGTCGCCGGCGCCCGCCTGTTTGAAAGCACCTTCGGCATGTCCTACGAGACTGCCTTGTGGGCCGGTGCCGCAGCGACCATTGCCTACACCTTCGTCGGTGGTTTCCTGGCCGTGAGCTGGACAGATACCGTACAAGCCACGCTGATGATCTTCGCGCTGATTCTCACGCCGATCATCGTGCTGCTGGCCACCGGCGGCGTCGACACCACGTTCCTGGCGATCGAAGCCCAGAACCCTGACAACTTCAACATGCTGAAAAACACCACCTTCATCGGCATCATCTCGCTGATGGGCTGGGGCCTGGGTTACTTCGGCCAGCCGCACATCCTGGCGCGTTTCATGGCGGCGGATTCGGTGAAGTCGATTGCCAAGGCACGTCGCATTTCCATGACTTGGATGATCCTGTGCCTGGGCGGCACCGTGGCGGTGGGCTTCTTCGGTATTGCCTACTTCTCGGCGCATCCGGAAGTGGCAGGTCCTGTGACCGAAAACCACGAACGCGTATTCATTGAGCTGGCCAAGCTGCTGTTCAACCCATGGATTGCCGGCGTGCTGCTGTCGGCCATCCTGGCGGCGGTGATGAGCACTTTGAGCTGCCAACTGTTGGTGTGCTCCAGCGCCTTGACCGAAGACTTCTACAAGACCTTCCTGCGCAAAAACGCGTCCCAGGTTGAGTTGGTATGGGTCGGTCGCCTGATGGTGCTGCTGGTTGCACTGATCGCCATCGCCATGGCCGCCAACCCGGAAAACCGCGTACTGGGCCTGGTGAGCTACGCCTGGGCCGGTTTCGGCGCCGCATTCGGCCCTGTGGTGCTGATCTCGGTGATCTGGAAAGGCATGACCCGCAACGGCGCACTGGCCGGTATCCTGGTCGGCGCGATCACTGTGATTGTGTGGAAACACTTCGAATTGCTGGGCCTGTACGAAATCATCCCAGGCTTTATCTTCGCCAGCCTGGCGATCTACTTCGTGAGCAAGATGGGCGCACCGACTGCCGGTATGGTCGAGCGTTTTGATGCTGCGGAAAAAGACTACAACCTCAATAAGTAATTCGCTGGGTGTTTAGCGCCAAGTGAGTTGAAAGAAAGGCCCGCGTCCTACGGATTGCGGGCCTTTTTTTATGTGTAATTTATGTCGGTCCTAAGAAAATTCGGACGTGCGCACGTAGGGTTTTACTGATTTTCTTGGCGAGTGCTCAGCAGGTTGCAAGGGTGATGCAAAATCGGCAGCCCACCCCCCGCAGAGAAACACCGGATGTTCGCTCCTGCCAACCAAAGCGCCTTTACCCTGACCCTCGACGGGGAGCCCAGTGAATTCCAGGTCCACGGTTTCGTGGGGGATGAGTTCATCAGCCTGCCTTTTCGCTTTGACCTTGAGTTGGTCAGCGAACAGTCCGATCAAGACCTTGAGAGCCTGCTACACCGTCAAGCGTTCCTGGGGTTTGACGCTCATGGTCATGGTATTCATGGCTTGGTGTATCGGGTGGCGCAAGGCGATTCGGGCAGGCGCCTTACCCGTTACCAGATCACCCTGGTGCCGCAGTTGGCTTATCTGGAACACAGCACTCACCAGCGGATTTTCCAGAAAAAAACCGTACCCGAGATCATTGCGCAGGTATTGCAAGCTCAGGCTATCCAAAGTGATGCCTTCGCGTTTCAACTGAGCGGCAAGTATCCCGAGTGTGAATACTGTGTTCAGTTCGGCGAAACCGATCTGGAGTTCATTCAGCGTCTATGTGCCGAATCGGGCATTCACTATCACTTCCAGCACACCCCTGAGCGTCACCTGTTGGTGTTTGGCGACGATCAAAGTGTTTTTGCGCGGCCTGATCAACCCACACCGTATTCGCCTGGTACCGGGATGGTTGCCGACGAGACAGCGATCAAGCGCTTTATTCTGCGGCTGAAGACTCGTACCACCGGTGTGAACCTGCGGGACTACGATTTCAAAAAGCCTAGCCTGACGTTGGAAAGCGAAGTATCCAGTCGGCTGCGGCCCGCCCTGGACGACCAGCGCTACCCTGGGTACTTCACGGATCGTGAGCGTGGTAAGTACCTGGCGCAACGCCTGCTGGAGCGTCATCGCAGCGATTACCGTCAGGCGAGCGGCGCTAGCGACCAGCCGGCGTTGGTCACTGGGCAGTTCTTGAAGATGACTGGGCATCCTCGTCAGGAATGGAATGATTTGTGGCTGATTACCCAGTTGCACCATGTAGGGCACCAACCTCAGGTGCTTGAGGAGTCTGTTGGCAATGAGTCGCCTCAAGGCTACAGCAATGAATTTGTTGTAACGCCTTGGGACGTAGCGTTTCGAGCACCTCTAATTATGTCCCGGCCTCAAATATCGGGTTACCAGAACGCAGTGGTGACCGGTCCCGCCGGCAGCGAAATCCATTGCGACGAATACGGCCGGGTCAAGGTGCAGTTGGCGTGGGATCGCGATGGGGAACATAACGACCATTCCAGCTGCTGGCTGCGGGTTGCCAGCGGCTGGGCGCATGATCGTTATGGGGCGGTATTGATCCCTCGGGTCGGTATGGAAGTGTTGGTAGGCTTCGTTAATGGCGACATGGATATGCCGCTGGTCATGGGCTGCCTACCCAATGCGGCCGCCCAGGTGCCCCTCGATCTGCCTGCGGACAAGACCCGCAGCATCTTCCGCAGCCAGAGCAGCCCCGGTGGTGGTGGCTACAACGAGTTGCGCATCGAGGACCGCAAGGGGGCCGAGGAAATCTACCTGCGTGCCCAGCGGGACTGGACCCAACACGTGCTGCATGACCTTCGGGTAAAAGTGGACGGTGAGTCGCATCACGAACTGCAAGGCGAGGATTTGCGCATTATCCATGGCAACCGTCTGACAGACCTGAAGCGAGACGACCACTTGATGGTTGGCGGCTCTCGGCAGGTAAGGGCAGGGCAGGCCATTCTGATAGGCGCGGGGCAAAGCGTTGTGATCGATGGTGGCGCAACTGTCACGATTCAGGCGGGCGGGCAGTCGATCACGCTGTCTGCGGGCGGGATTTTCAGCAGTATGCCAATCCAGCTTGGCAGTGCGCCCGCTGCTACTGCAGCGCCGTTAACGCCTGGACTGAAGGAAACACTGCTGGCGGTGATTCCTGCTCCGCTGAGCCGCGTGCAGGTGGCCAGCCTCAAGCGCAGCGCGCCGTTTTGCGAAGAGTGCGAGCGTTGCAAAAACGGCCAGTGCGGCCCCATCTGACTTTTAAAGGGATTTACGAAGATGCATCAACCTTTGCTGCCTGGCGAACAACTGTTTGCAGTGCTGAGCGCTGCCAGCGACGCCAAACCCCTTGACGCTTGGCGGGCGCTTGCCGTCGGTGCTCCGCCGCAACCCATATGGGCCGGCACGGCCTATGCGACATGGGACGAGGTCATGCCCTATGTATGCATTGTCGAGCCGGGCAGTCCTTTCCTGGAATGGGCCGCCTGCACTGATGCCACGGATTGGGGGTGGTTGGCCATATCGACCCACCCGCTGGAAACCGTGATTGCACACCTGCAAGGACTGACCAAGGTCTACCTGCCCGATGGTCAGGATGTGTTCTTACGGTTCTGGGATGGTGCTCAATTCCTGCCAATCCTTCAGCAGTCGGGCGATGAGCTATTGCCGGTGTTCCAGCGCTACGTGATCAATGGCCAGTCGCTGACCGTCACTTCTGGCCCAGTCACAGCCGCCAAGGCGAGCCCGTGGTGGCGAGCGCCTGCGCCTTTACTGCAACATCTGGCCGAGCAATCGCCCCAAACTCTGATCGATAACCTCCTGCAAGGGCTCGAAGAGCAGCGGCCCGACCTTTACACCGCATTCGTGCCGACGACCTTGCGGCACAAGGTCGCCTATTTCACGCGCCGCCGGGATGTCAGCCATCACGGTTTGGCGGACTACCTGGCTTCAGAGTTGAGTTGAACCCAGCGCCTGCTGCAGATCTTCGATCAGGTCTTCAATCGCCTCGATGCCTACTGACAGGCGAATCATTTCCGGCTTCACGCCGGCTTTGGCTTGTTCCTGCTCGTTCATTTGCCGGTGAGTGGTGGACGCCGGATGACACGCCAGGGACTTGGCGTCGCCGATGTTCACCAGGCGCTTGAAGATTTGCAGCGCATCGTAGAAGTGCACACCGGCGGCATAACCGCCTTTAAGGCCGAACGAAAGAATCGCCGAGGGTTTGCCCTGCAGGTATTTCTGCGCCAGTTCGTGGTGCGGATGATCCGGCAAGCCGGCGTAGCTGACCCATTCCACGTCGGCATGGCCTTGGAGGAACTGCGCAACTTTCAAGGCATTTTCAGTATGACGTTCCATGCGCAGGGCCAGGGTTTCCAAGCCTTGTAGCAGCAGGAAGGCATTCATCGGTGCCAGCGCCGCGCCCGTGTTGCGCAACGGCACGGTACGCGCGCGGGCGATGAAGGCGGCGGGACCGAACTTTTCGGTGTAGACCACACCGTGGTAGGCCGGCTCTGGGTTGTTGAGACCGGGAAATTTCTCCGGGTAGTCGGCCCAGGGGAAAGTGCCGCTGTCGACGATTACGCCCCCCAGGGAATTGCCGTGGCCGCCGATGTATTTGGTCACCGAGTGCACCACGATATCGGCGCCGAACTGGATCGGCTTGCACAGGATCGGCGTGGCCACGGTGTTGTCCACCATCAGCGGCACGCCACGCGCGTGGGCGACCTTGGCCAGGGCTTCCAGGTCGACGATATTGCCCGCCGGGTTACCGATACTTTCGCAGTAGACCAGTTTGGTATTGCCGTCGATCAGTTCGGCGATAGCTTCGGCCGAGTCGTCACGGGCGAAACGCACATCGACGCCAAAGCTGGGCAGCAAGTGCGCGAACAAGGTGTAGGTGCCGCCGTAGAGCTGCGGGGTGGTGACGATATTGTCGCCCGCTCGCGTAAGGGTCTGGATCGCATAGTGAATCGCTGCGCTGCCGGCCGATACCGCCAGGGCCGCGATACCGCCTTCCAGCGCGGCGATGCGCTGTTCCAGCACGTCATTGGTGGGGTTCATGATCCGTGTGTAGATATTGCCGGGCACGTCCAGGTTGAACAGATCGGCGCCGTGCTGGGCGTTATCGAATTCGAACGCGACGTTCTGGTAGATCGGCACAGCGACGGCCTTGGTGGTCGGGTCCGACTTGAAGCCGTGGTGCAATGCGATGGTGGCGTCTTTCATGATGGTGGTGGACCTCCCTGGCGTGTGGATCGCCACAATAAATCCGCACCCTCACCAACATTTAGACTTTTTTCAGGTGCACACCTCTCTTTTCGACATAAGCACCGCCCGGCACGCCGCACTGCACCAACGCCCGCGTAAAAGGTAAACTTCGCCCCCTGCGCAGGAGCAACCATGAATTATCGTCACGCCTTTCACGCCGGCAACCACGCCGATGTCTTCAAACACCTGACCTTGACCCGCCTCATCGCCCTGATGTCGCGCAAGGAGCAGCCGTTCGCCTACCTCGACACCCACGCCGGGATCGGCCTGTACGATCTGCAGGGCGACCAGGCCAACCGGACCGGTGAATACCTGGAAGGCATCGCGCGCCTGTGGGGCGAAAGCGATCTGCCGCCGTTGACAGCCGATTACATGCGCGTGCTGCATGAGATGAACCCGGATGGCGAGTTGCGTTACTACCCAGGTTCGCCGGAGTTGGCGCGACGCCTCACTCGTCCCCAGGACCGTGTGCTGCTCAATGAAAAACACCCGGAAGACGGTGTGCTGCTCAAGGACAATATGAAGGGTGATCGCCGCGTGAAGGTACATTTGGGCGAAGGCTGGCATGTACCGCGTGCCCTGCTGCCGGTGCCGGAAAAGCGTGCGCTGATGCTTATCGATCCACCGTTCGAGAAACTCGACGAGATGCAACGCTGCGCCGCTTCCCTCAAGGAAGCCGTGAGCCGCATGCGCCAGACCGTCGCGGCCATCTGGTACCCGGTGAAAGACCAACGCATGTTGCGCCGTTTCTACCAGGACTTGGCCGGCACCGGTGCGCCGAAGTTGCTGCGTGTGGAGTTGCTGGTGCATCCGTTGGACACACCCAACACCCTGACCGGCTCGGGCCTGGCGATCGCCAACCCGCCGTGGGGTTTGGAAGAGGAGTTGCGTGAGCTGCTGCCGTGGCTGTCCAAGAAGCTGGGTCAGACCCAGGGTGGATGGCAGATGGATTGGCTCATCGCTGAGTAGTCAGCAACGCTGATCAATTTGCGGGGGGGCAGGCTGTTGTGGTGAGCGAGCTTGCTCGCGCTGGGCTGCGTAGCAGCCCCAAAACCAGTCACCACGGTCTATCTGAAAAACCGTAGCGGCCTTGTTGGGGCTGCTTCGCGCCCCAGCGCGCGCAAGCTCGCTCACCACAGGGGATCTGTGTAACCACAAAATGGCTTCAGATCGGGCAGCTCACGCCCGTTCCGCCAATCCCGCAATAGCCCTGCGGATTCTTCGCCAGGTATTGCTGGTGATACGCCTCGGCAAAATACACCGTCGGCGCTTCTTCGATTTCCGTGGTGATCGCACCCAGTCCGGCTTTGGTCAGCTCAGCTTGATAAGCCTCGGCACTCGCCTTCGCTGCCGCCAATTGCTCCGGCGTGGTCGCATAGATCACCGAGCGGTACTGGCTGCCGATGTCGTTGCCCTGGCGCATGCCCTGGGTCGGGTTGTGCAGTTCCCAGAACATCTTCAGCAAATCTTCGTATTTCACCTTGGCCTGGTCATACACCACCAGTACCACTTCGCTGTGGCCAGTCAGGCCGGAGCAGACTTCTTCGTAGGTCGGGTTCGGCGTGTAGCCGCCGGCGTAACCGACCACGGTGCTGACCACACCATCGCGCTGCCAGAACCGGCGCTCGGCCCCCCAGAAGCAGCCCAGGCCGAAGATTGCAAAGCCGACGTCATCAAGGAACGGGCCCAGCAGCGGGTTGCCGTTGACGAAGTGATTCTCTGGCAGCGCCATCGGGGTTTCACGGCCAGGCAGAGCTTGTTCTTGGGTAGGCAGCACGTTTTTGTTCACCAGAATTTCCGAGCGCAAGACCATGATCAGTCCTCTCGTCAGGTTGAGTTAGCGGTAAATTTTCAGACCGTCAGTGTGCCCGAGTGTTACAGCGCTGTCAGGCGATTGGCCCGCGCGGGTAGCGTTTGAGCATCGCCAGCAGCTCTGCACCGGGGATTGGCCGGTCAAACAGGTAACCCTGGCCCACATCACAACGGTGCCGACGCAGGAACGCCAGCTGCTCGGCGGTCTCGATGCCTTCGGCGACCACCTTGAGCTTGAGGTTGTGGGCCATGGCGATCACCGCGGAGGTGATTTCCATGTCGTCCTGGTTGTCCGGGATTTCGTGGATAAAGCTGCGATCGATTTTGATGATGTCGATGGGGAATTTTTTCAGGTAACTCAGCGACGAGTAGCCGGTGCCGAAGTCGTCCATGGCCAGGGTCAGGCCAAAGCTTTTCAGTTGATCAAGCTGTAGGCGCGTGTCTTCGGTGGCTTCCAGCAGCAGGCCTTCGGTCAGTTCCAGCTCCAGCAGGTTGGCCGGCAACTGTTCTTCCTTGAGGATCGCGGCAATCGAGGCCACCAGGTCCGGGTCGGAGAACTGCTTGGGCGACAGGTTGATTGCCACCTGCAAGTTGCCCATGCCGCCGGCGCTCAGTTGCTTGCTCATGCGGCAAGCCTGGCGGGCGATCCATTTGCCGATCGGGATGATCAGGCCGGTCTCTTCCGCCACGCTGATGAATTGATCCGGGCGGATCATGCCCTTTTCCGGGTGGTTCCAGCGCAGCAACGCTTCCATGCCCAGCAGGCGGCCGCTGCGCAGGCACAGCTTGGGCTGGTAGAACACGTCCAGCTCGTTCTGGGTGAGGGCGCGGCGCAGGTTGTTCTCGACGAACAGCTTGTAGCTGGCCTCGGCGTTCAGCGCTTCGGTAAACACTTGGACCTGATGCTTGCCGTTGGCCTTGGCCTTGTGCAAGGCCAGGCCGGCGTTGCGCATCAGTGTTTGCGGATCGCGACCGTGCAGTGGCGCGCACGCCAGGCCCACGGAGCCGGTGACGCTGATCAACTGGTTGTCGACGAACATCGGTTTGTCGAGGGTTGCCAGCAACTGGCTGGCAACCTGCTGGCCGCTCTCCAGGTCGGTGTCGTCGAGCAGCACCGCGAACTCGTTACTCGCAAACCGTGCCAGGCTGCCGCCGGCACTCAGGCTGTTACGCAAACGCCGTGCGAGGCTGATCAGCAGCTTGTCGCCGGTCTGGTGGCCGAGGCTGTCGTTGATGCGCTTGAAGTTGTCGATGTCCACCAGCAACAGGCTGATCGGGCTGTCGCTGTCGCGGGCAAAGCGTTCGTCGAGGTTGCGGATGAACGCCGGGCGGTTGCCCAGGTTGGTCAGGTTGTCGGTGTAGGCCAGGCGCTCGATGCGCTGCTGGGCCAGCTTGGTCTGGGTGATGTCTTCGTAGATGCCTATGTAGTGGGTCAACTCGCGGTTGTCGCCATACACCTTGGAAATCGACAGTTGGCCCCAGTAGGGTTCGAGATTTTTGCGGCGGCTCTTGAATTCACCCTGCCAGCTGTTGCTCTTGGCCAGGGCTGACGGTGCGTCGAACAGCAATTCACTGAGGTTTTCCAGCGCCGGCAACTGGGCCAGGCGGTGGCCATGGACCTCTTCGGCACTGTACTGAGTGATCGCGGTAAAGCTCGGGTTGACGTACTCGACCACGCCGTCGCAATTGACCAGCAGAAAGGCATTGGCGCTTTGCTCCACGGCGCGCTGGAACAGGTGCAGAGCGCTGGTCGCCGTACGGCGGTTGTGGTTGTTGATGACCTGCGCGAACTGATCGGCCAGCTCGCCGGCAAAGGCAATTTCATCGGCCTGCCAGGCGCGGGTGCTGCCGCTTTGCTCCAGGCACAGCACGCCCACCACATGGCCGTCGACGCGAATGCTCGCGTCGAGCATGGCGTGGATGTCTTTATCGCGCAGGCTGTCGGCCATTTCCCGGGTGCGAGGGTCGCGCAGCGCGTTGGTGGCGTCGATCGCCCGGCTGCTGTGCAAGGCTTCCAGGTAGTCCGGGAAGCAGCTTGCATCAATGGATTCGGGCAGGTGGTGTTGCTCGTCGGCGCGGTGGTAGGCGGAGATCGGCACCAGGCGCTGGCCTTCGAGGTTCCAGATGCTGGCGCAGTCAATCTGGTAGATATCACAGGCACTGCGGGTGATCAGTTCGGCGGCTTCTTGCAGCGAATTGTGGGTGGTATAGCGCTGGCGGGCCAGCAACAGGATCAGTTCCTGCTGGGCGCGCACCCGCTCCAGATGCTGCAATTGTTCAAGTTGGGCACGCTGGTTGAGCTCCAGGGCGATCTGCAGGCGGCTGTTCTGGTTCTCCAGGTCTTCCGTCGGGGCAGCGGTGGGAATTTCGCTGAACAGGCCGTCGACCACCATCAAGTAACCGCGCAGCAGGTGGCGATTGTGTTGTTTATAGGATTCGCCCATCTCCAGCAGGCTCATCGGCCCGTCGTTGGTGTGCAGGGTGTAGCGCACCAGGTAATGCGGGCTCTGGGTCAGTTGCTGCTGGATGGTGTCGTGCAGTTGATAGCGTGCCTGTGGCTCCATCAGGCTGGCGTAGGGCGTGCCGATCAAGGCGCACAGCTCGACCGCCGGCAGGCCGAATTGGCGTTCGCAATTGGGGTCGAGGTAAAGGAGGGCCCAGCTTGCCTCATTCAGCCGCTCGAAACGCAGCATACCGAGGCGCGAAGGCACCGGTAACTGCGTCACTACCTCGGCCGCCATACGGGCGACATCGGGCTGGCTTTTCATGGGGGAAACTCACTTGAAATTACGCGCACGGCGCCGGGCTCACGCCCTCTTTTCTGTTGCCTGCGGCAAGGTTGCATCATGCGGCGCGGGCTGACAAGAGAGGATGAAGGCTAAGTGCTATAAGGGGGGTATCGGCCGCGAAAGGGATTTCTGCAATCGGGGTGATGGAAGGTGTACAAGCCTGTTTTTATTGTTCAACAAACCGGCAAAAAAAGCCCCGCCAAGTGGCGGGGTTGAGGTACGAGCGTGGCGCTCGAAAATCGGTGCAACCAAGCCTCCCGGGTGAGCGGGAGGCCTGTTCCTGCTTATAGCAGGATGGTACGGATGTCGTTCAGCAGTTGGCTCAGACGCTGGGTGAAGCGAGCAGCAGCAGCGCCGTTGATCACACGGTGATCGTAGGACAGCGACAGTGGCAGCATCAGCTTCGGCTGGAACGCTTTACCGTCCCACACAGGCTGGATGGTTGCCTTGGACACGCCCAGGATCGCCACTTCCGGCGCGTTGACGATTGGCGTGAAGCCAGTGCCGCCAATGTGACCGAGGCTGGAGATGGTGAAGCACGCGCCCTGCATGTCGTCCGGGGTGAGCTTCTTGTCGCGGGCCTTGGCAGCCAGTGCAGCGGCTTCCGCAGCGAGTTGCAGCAGGCTCTTCTGGTCGACGTTCTTGATGACCGGTACCAGCAGGCCGTCCGGGGTGTCGACCGCAAAACCGATATGCACGTACTTCTTGCGGATGATCGCCTTGCCGCTTGGCGCCAGCGAGGCGTTGAAGTCCGGCAGCTCCTTGAGCAGGTGCGCGCAGGCCTTGAGCAGCAGCGGCAGCACGGTCAGTTTCACGCCGGCCTTTTCGGCCACGGCTTTCTGCGCAACGCGGAAAGCTTCCAGGTCGGTGATGTCGGCCTGGTCGAACTGAGTCACGTGCGGGATGTTCAGCCAACTGGCGTGCAGACCGGCCGCGCCGATTTGCATCAGGCGGGTCATCGGCACTTCTTCGATTTCACCGAAGCGGCTGAAGTCCACGGTACGGATCGGCGGAATGCCCGAACCACCGGTAGCGCCGCCGGCAGCCGGAGCTTCCTTGGCTTTCTGCATCATGGCCTTGACGTAGACCTGCACGTCTTCCTTCAGCACGCGACCGTGAGGGCCGGTGGCCGACACAGCGTTCAGCTCAACGCCGAACTCACGGGCCAGTTGACGCACGGCAGGGCCGGCGTGCACCTTGGCGCCGCTTGGCGCTGGAGCGGCAGCAGCAGGGGCCGGAGCAGCCTCGGCTTTGGCAGCAGGCGCAGGGGCGGCAGCAGCCGGAGCCGGAGCCGATTCAGCCTTGGCAGCCGGAGCGGCCGCTGGTGCTGGCGCGGCAGCAGGTGCAGCGCCTTGTACTTTCAGCTTGAGGATGAAGTCGCCAGTGCCGACTTCGTCTTCCAGCTTGACCGCGATGCTTTCCACCACGCCGGCAGCCGGCGAAGGGATTTCCATGGAGGCCTTGTCGGACTCCAGGGTGATCAGCGACTGGTCGGCTTCGACGGTGTCGCCGACTTTGACCAGCAGCTCGATGATCTTGGCCTTGCCCGACGAACCGATGTCCGGGACATGAATGTCCTGGACGCTGGCAGCGGCAGGTGCGGCAGCCGGGGCCGGAGCGGCCTCGGCAGCAGCAGGCTTTTCAGCAGCAGGGGCAGGGGCAGGGGCAGCAGCGGCAGCAGGAGCCGCCGCAGGGGCCGCATCAGCGGCACCTTCGATTTCCAGTTCCAGCAGTTCGTCGCCTTCTCTCAGGCGGTCGCCCAGCTTCACTTTCAGGCTCTTGACCACGCCGGCCTTGGGAGCAGGGATTTCCATGCTCGCCTTGTCCGACTCCAGGGTCAGGATGCTCTGGTCGGCTTCGACGGTGTCGCCGACCTTCACAAACAGCTCGATTACTTCACCTTCACCGCTGCCGATGTCAGGTACGCGAATGAGTTCGCTCACAAAAAATCTCCTCAGCAGTCCAGTGGGTTGCGTTTTTCCGGGTTGATCCCGAACTTGACGATAGCGTCAGCCACCACCTTAGGTTCGATCTCACCACGGTCAGCCAAGGCTTCCAGGGCTGCCAACACCACGAAGTGACGGTCAACTTCGAAGAAGTGACGCAGCTTCTTGCGGCTGTCACTGCGGCCGAAACCGTCGGTGCCCAGGACTTTGAATTCCTTGGACGGGACCCACTGGCGAATTTGTTCAGCAAACAGTTTCATGTAGTCGGTCGATGCGATCACCGGGCCTTTACGGCCAGTCAGGCATTCTTCGACGAAGGTGCGCTGTGGCTTCTGGCCAGGGTGCAGACGGTTGTGACGCTCTACGGCCAGGCCATCGCGACGCAGTTCGTTGAAGCTGGTCACGCTCCACACGTCAGCGCCAACATTGAACTCGTCACGCAGGATCTTCGCCGCTTCACGCACTTCGCGCAGGATGGTGCCGGAGCCCATCAGCTGTACGTGGTGCGCCGCTTCCTTGGTGTCTTCTTCGAGCAGGTACATGCCCTTGATGATGCCTTCCTCGACACCGGCCGGCATGGCTGGCTGCTGGTAGGACTCGTTCATCACGGTGATGTAGTAGAAAACGTCCTGCTGCTCTTCGGTCATCTTCTTCATGCCGTCCTGGATGATCACCGCCAGCTCATAGCCGTAGGTTGGATCAAAGGTGCGGCAGTTCGGGATGGTGGCAGCCAGGATGTGGCTGTGACCGTCTTCGTGTTGCAGGCCTTCGCCGTTCAGCGTGGTCCGGCCGGCGGTGCCGCCGATCAGGAAGCCACGGGTACGGCTGTCGCCTGCAGCCCAGGCCAGGTCGCCAATGCGCTGGAAGCCGAACATCGAGTAGAAGATGTAGAACGGCAGCATCGGCTGGTTGTGGCTGGAGTACGAAGTACCGGCAGCGATGAAGGAGCTCATTGCGCCCGCTTCGTTGATGCCTTCTTCGAGGATCTGGCCCTTCTTGTCTTCCTTGTAGAACATCACTTGGTCTTTATCGACTGGCTCGTAGAGCTGGCCGACGGAGGAGTAGATGCCCAACTGACGGAACATGCCTTCCATACCGAAGGTACGGGCTTCGTCCGGGATGATCGGAACGATGCGCGGGCCGATGTCCTTGTCCTTGACCAGCTGCGCCAGGATGCGCACGAAAGCCATGGTGGTGGAAATTTCACGGTCGCCCGAGCCGTCGAGGATAGCCTTGAGGGTGCTCAGGTCTGGCGTCGGTACGCTGAAGCTGTTGGCGCGGCGCTGCGGCACGAAACCACCCAGTGCGGCGCGGCGCTCGGCCAGGTAACGGGCTTCGGCGCTGTTCGGCTCCGGCTTGAAGAACGGCAGGTTCTCCAGCTCTTCGTCCTTGACCGGGATGTCGAAGCGGTCGCGGAACAACTTCAGGCTGTCGACATCGACTTTCTTGGTGTTGTGCGCAGTGTTCTTCGCTTCGCCGGCACCGGTGCCATAACCCTTGATGGTCTTGGCCAGGATGACGGTCGGTTGTTCTTTGTGGTTGACCGCTTCGTGGTACGCCGCGTAGACCTTGTACGGGTCGTGGCCGCCACGGTTGAGTTTCCAGATCTCGTCGTCGGACAGGTCTGCAACCATTGCCTTCAGTTCAGGCGTGTTGAAGAAGTGTTCACGCACGAACGCGCCGTCTTTGGCTTTGTAGTTCTGGTACTCGCCGTCGATGACTTCGTCCATGCGACGTTGCAGGATGCCGTCGACGTCTTTGGCCAGCAGTGGGTCCCAGAAGCGGCCCCAGATGACTTTGGTCACGTTCCACTGAGCACCGCGGAACACGCCTTCGAGTTCCTGGATGATCTTGCCGTTGCCGCGAACCGGGCCGTCGAGGCGCTGCAGGTTGCAGTTGATGACGAAGATCAGGTTGTCCAGCTTCTCGCGGCCGGCCAGGGAGATGGCGCCCAGGGATTCTGGCTCGTCACACTCGCCGTCGCCCAGGAAGCACCAGACTTTCTGCTTGCCTTCAGGGATGAAGCCACGGGCTTCCAGGTACTTCATGAAACGTGCCTGGTAGATCGCCTGGATTGGGCCCAGACCCATGGAAACGGTCGGGAACTGCCAGAATTCAGGCATCAGCCAAGGGTGCGGGTACGACGACAGGCCGTTACCGTCCACTTCCTGGCGGAAGTTGTTCATGTGTTCTTCGGTGATGCGGCCTTCCATGAACGCACGGGCGTAAACGCCTGGAGAAGTGTGGCCCTGGAAGTAGATCAGGTCGCCGCCGTGTTCGTCGGTCGGGGCCTGGAAGAAGTAGTTGAAGCCGATGTCATACAGGGTTGCGCTGGAAGCGAAGCTGGAGATGTGACCGCCCAGGTCCGAATCTTTCAAGTTCGTGCGCATTACCATCGCCATGGCGTTCCAACGTACCAGCGAGCGAATGCGGCGTTCCATGAACAGGTCGCCAGGCATGCGTGCTTCGTGGGTAACGGGGATGGTGTTGCGGTATGGCGTAGTGATGGCGTAAGGCAGTTGCGAGCCGCTGCGGGTCGCGAGTTCGCCCATACGGGTCATCAGGTAGTGAGCACGGTCTTCGCCTTCTTTGTCGAGAACCGATTCCAGGGCGTCCAGCCATTCCTGGGTTTCGACGGGATCGAGGTCTTGCATGGCTTGCTCCAGGGCGGAAAGGCTACCAGAATCGGTTGCCTGAAGTTTGCGACTGGCCTTGTGGGCAGACGACATAAATTCTTGGATGGCCGAAGGTTGCTTCGGCGTCCTGTAGTTTTACTACAAATCGTCGGCCATTTCAGCCTTTCGAATGTATATACGAGTAGTAAAACTACACAAGACTGAGCGTATGGCTCGGTCTGGCTGGTGAGCATAATCGTTATTGTTGATCTTTTGCGAACAAGAAAAGGTGAATGTTTGATGTTGGCTGCCAAAATGAAATTAATTTCAGCTATTTCTAACCTTTGTTCGACAGTCCTTCATAGAGCGTGGTTCTTGCGTTCACAGCTACAGGCCATTTACGCGCCGATCAAGGATAGACCATGAGCCTTCCAACACTCGCCGAACTCCCGGCCATTCTCTTGCCAAAAGCCCAGCGGGCCGAGCAGTCATTTCGTGACGCAGTGGCCGCGCTGGACGACGATCATGGACTTTCCGCGTGGACGCCGCAACGGTGGGCCGACTTCGCCCGCGTGTGCGCGGCGAGTGATTTCGTCATTGAACAGAGTGTTCGTGACCCTTTGATGTTGCTCGAACTCGTGGCCTGGGGCGAGCTGGACCGTGGTTTTGCCCCTGGTGAGCTGTGCGGGCAGATTGCTGGCGCCGTGCAACAAGCCGAAACAGAAGATGAGCTGGGCCGTGTGCTGCGTCGCCAGCGTACGCGCCAGCAAGTGCGCATCATCTGGCGCGACCTGACCCGCCAGGCCGACCTGGTGCAAACCTGCCGCGACCTCTCCGACATGGCTGACGCCAGCATCGACCAAGCCTACCAATGGCTGTACCAGCGCCACTGCGTGCAATTCGGCACGCCCACTAGCCGGCGCAGCGGCGAGCCGCAGCACATGGTCATCCTCGGCATGGGCAAGCTCGGCGCGGTGGAGCTGAACCTGTCGTCGGATATCGACCTGATCTTCGCCTACCCCGAGGGCGGTGAAACCGTCGGCGTCAAACGCTCCCTGGACAACCAGGAATTCTTTATTCGTCTTGGTCAAAAACTGATCAAGGCCCTCGATCCAATGACCGTCGATGGTTTTGTGTTCCGTGTCGACATGCGCCTGCGCCCCTACGGTTCGGCCGGCGCGCTGGTGCTCAGCTTCAATGCGCTGGAGCAGTACTATCAGGACCAGGGCCGCGACTGGGAACGCTACGCCATGATCAAGGCGCGGGTTGTTGCCGGCGACCAAGTGGCCGGTGCGCAACTGCTCGACATGCTCCGACCGTTCGTCTACCGCCGCTACTTGGATTTTTCCGCCATCGAGGCGCTGCGCACCATGAAGCAGCTGATCCAGCAGGAAGTGCGGCGCAAGGGCATGGCCGACAATATCAAGCTGGGCTCGGGCGGGATCCGCGAAGTGGAATTCATCGCCCAGGCCTTCCAACTGATCCACGGCGGACGTGACCTGAGCCTGCAACAGCGCCCGTTGCTCAAGGTACTCGGTACGCTGGAAGGCCAGGGCTACTTGCCGCCGACGGTGATCGCCGAATTGCGCAATGGCTACGAATTCCTGCGTTACACCGAACACGCGATCCAGGCGATTGCCGACCGGCAGACGCAAATGCTTCCAGACAGCCCGGAAGACCAGGCGCGCATAGCCTTTATGTTGGGCTTTGCCGACTGGGCCGCCTTCCACGAACGCCTGATGTACTGGCGCGGTCGGGTGGACTGGCATTTCCGTCAGGTGATCGCCGATCCTGACGAAGAAGAGGGCGAAGAAAGCGAGTTGGTGGTGGGCGGTGAGTGGTTGCCGCTGTGGGAAGAATCCCAAGATGAAGAGGCCGCCTGCCGGCAATTGGCCGAAGGCGGCTTCACCGACGCGACCAAGGCGCTCAAGGCGTTGGCCGGCCTGCGCAACAGCCCGCAACTGCGCGCCATGCAGCGCCTGGGGCGCGAACGGCTGGATGCCTTTATTCCGCGCCTACTCGCCCAAGCTGTTGAACATGCCAACCCGGACCTAGTGCTGGAGCGCGTGCTGCCGCTGGTGGAAGCCGTCGCCCGGCGTTCCGCTTATCTGGTGCTGCTCACGGAAAACCCCGACGCCCTGCGTCGGCTGTTAACCCTGTGCGCCGCCAGCCCGTGGATCGCCGAGCAGATCACACGCTTCCCGCTGTTGCTCGATGAATTGCTCAACGAAGGCCGCCTGTTCAAGCCACCGTTGGCGCCGGAGCTGGCTGCCGAGCTGCGCGAGCGCCTGACGCGCATCCCGGAGGACGACCTGGAGCAACAGATGGAGGCCCTGCGGCACTTCAAGCTGGCCCACCGCCTGCGCGTGGCTGCCTCGGAAATCGCCGGCAGCCTGCCGCTGATGAAAGTCAGCGATTACCTGACCTGGCTCGCCGAGGCCATCCTCGAACAAGTGCTGGCCCTGGCCTGGCGCCAGACTGTGGCGCGCCACGGCTCGCCGCAGCGTTTGGACGGGACCCTGTGCGATCCTGGGTTCATCATTGTCGGTTATGGGAAAGTCGGCGGGATCGAACTGGGGCATGGTTCGGACCTGGACCTGGTGTTTATCCACGATGGCGATCCACAAGCGGAAACCGATGGCGCCAAGCCGATCGACGGGGCGCAGTTCTTTACGCGCCTGGGCCAGCGCATCATTCACTTGCTGACCACGCAGACCAACTCCGGCCAGTTGTACGAAGTCGACATGCGCCTGCGGCCTTCCGGCGCGTCTGGTTTGCTGGTGAGTTCGCTGGGGGCGTTTGACCGCTATCAACAAAATGAAGCCTGGACCTGGGAGCATCAGGCGCTGATCCGCGCGCGGGTGCTGGTGGGCAGCCAGGATGTGGGCCAGGCATTCGAGCAGGTACGGGCTAAAGTGTTGGGGCAGGAACGCGACCTGGCGAAGCTGCGCCAGGAGGTCAGCGAGATGCGTGCCAAGATGCGCGACAACCTGGGCACCAAGACCACGGCGGCCGGCACCGGCGCCAATGCCTTCGAGGCCACGGCGGCGTTCGACCTCAAGCAGGACGCCGGAGGTATCGTCGATATTGAATTTATGGTGCAATACGCGGCTTTGGCGTGGTCTGCGCAACATCCATCGTTGCTGCGCTACACCGACAATATCCGCATTCTGGAAGGCCTGGAGCAGGTGGGCTTGATGCCCGCGGCCGATGCCCACCTGCTGCGTGAGGTGTATAAGGCCTACCGTTCCGCCGCACACCGCCAGGCCTTGCAAAACGAGGCGGGCACGGTGACCGGGGATCAGTTCGCCGACGAACGGCGCCAGGTGATGCGAATCTGGAAAGAACTGGGGTTAAGTTGAGTCAACTGTAGGAGCCGGCTTGCCGGCGATGAGGCCCTTGGAATCCATGGAGATCTTTCGGACGTTATCGCTGGCAAGACAGCTCCTGCAATTGTTCGTCTCCTACAGAAAATTTCGATGCGGGGAGGCATAAGCCTCCCCGCATCGTTTGTGGAAACTACATGAATATTCTGATCGTTGGGCCCAGTTGGGTCGGTGACATGGTGATGGCGCAGACACTGTTCCAGTGCCTGCGTATGCGCTACCCGGACTGCCAGATCGACGTACTTGCCCCTGAGTGGAGCCGGCCGATCCTCGAACGCATGCCCGAAGTGCGCAAGGCCCTGAGCTTTCCGCTCGGCCATGGCGCTCTGGAGCTGGCGACCCGCCGTCGTATCGGTAAATCCCTGGCGGGTGAATACGACCAGGCGATTCTGCTGCCCAATTCGCTCAAGTCGGCGTTGGTGCCCTATTTTGCTGGCATCCCCAAACGCACCGGCTGGCGTGGCGAGTTCCGTTACGTGCTGCTCAATGACGTGCGTACCCTGGACAAAGCTCGCTACCCGTTGATGATCGAGCGTTTCATGGCCCTGGCCTACGAGCCGGGCGCCGAGTTGCCCACGCCGTATCCGCGTCCGAGTTTGCAGATTGACCCGGTGAGCCGTGACGCCGCCCTGGCCAAGTTCGGCCTGGAGCTCGACCGTCCGGTCCTGGCGCTGTGCCCGGGGGCCGAGTTTGGCGAGTCCAAGCGCTGGCCGTCGGAGCACTACGCCAAGGTTGCCGAGGCCAAGATCCGTGAAGGCTGGCAGGTGTGGCTGTTCGGGTCGAAGAAGGACCATCCGGTAGGCGAAGACATTCGCCAGCGCCTGATTCCTGGCCTGCGTGAAGAGGCGGTCAACCTCAGTGGTGACACGTCGCTCGCCGAAGCCATCGACCTGCTGTCCTGCGCCGATTCGGTGGTGTCCAACGACTCCGGGCTGATGCACGTCGCCGCCGCGCTGAACCGCCCGTTGGTGGCGGTGTACGGCTCCACATCACCGGGCTTCACGCCGCCGTTGGCCGACAAGGTCGAAGTGGTGCGCCTGGGCCTGGAGTGCAGCCCGTGTTTTGATCGCACCTGCCGTTTTGGTCACTACAACTGCATGCGCCAGTTGCTGCCGCAGCCGGTGAATGAAGCCTTGCAGCGGTTGCAGGGCTCTGCGGTCGAGGTCCGATAGTTTGCGCGTACTGGTAATCAAGACCTCATCCCTGGGCGATGTGATTCATGCCTTGCCGGCCCTGACCGACGCGGCGCGGGCGATCCCCGGCATCCGATTCGACTGGGTAGTGGAAGAAGGCTTCGCCGAGATTCCCACCTGGCACCCGGCGGTCGACAAGGTGATCCCGGTGGCGATCCGCCGCTGGCGCAAGAACATCTGGCAGACCATCAAGAGTGGCGAATGGCGGCGCTTCAAGCAGCAAGTCCAGTCGACCAAATATGACCTGGTGATCGACGCCCAGGGACTGCTGAAAAGCGCCTGGCTGACCCGCTACGTGCGTGCGCCCATCGCGGGTTTCGACAAAAATTCCGCCCGTGAGCCGATAGCTGCACGTTTCTATTCCCGGCGCCTCGCCGTTGCGCGTGGGCAGCACGCGGTGGAGCGTTTGCGTCAGCTGTTCGCCGTGGCCCTCGGTTATGACTTGCCCAAGGGCTTGGGCGACTACGGCCTGAGCACTGAAAAGCTCCTGGGCTTGCCGCCGAAAAAGCCGTTTGTACTGCTACTGCACGGCACCACCTGGGACACCAAGCACTGGCCCGAAGCCTACTGGCGCGAGCTGGCCGAGCGCATGGGGCGTCTGGGCGTGGATGTGAAATTGCCGTGGGGCAACGCCGCCGAAAAAGCCCGCGCCGAACGCCTGGCCCAAGGCCTGCAAAACGCCGAAGTGCTGCCCAAATTGAACCTGGCCGGTGTCGCCCGGGTACTGGCCGGCGCCCGTGCCTGTGTGGCGGTGGACACCGGTCTCGGTCACTTGGCCGCCGCGCTGGATGTGCCGACCATTTCCCTGTTCGGCCCGACCAACCCCGGTCTCACCGGCGCCTACGGCAAGGGCCAGATTCACCTGGCCAGCGACTTCCCTTGCGCGCCGTGCCTGCAAAAACACTGTACCTATCAACCGACGGCCGACGACCTGCGTCGGTTCGACCTCAAGCGCGAGTCGCCCCTGTGCTTCACGCGCCTGAACCCTGAGCGTGTGGCAAGCCGACTGAGCACGTTGTTATTGGCTGAGGAGCTGCACTGATGCAACTGGCTTTTGTTTTGTACAAATATTTCCCCTTCGGTGGCCTGCAGCGCGACTTCATGCGCATCGCCCTGGAGTGCCAGCAGCGCGGCCACCAGATTCGTGTCTACACGCTGATCTGGGAAGGCGATATCCCGCCCGGTTTCGAAGTGCTGGTGGCACCGGTCAAGGCGTTCTTCAACCATCGGCGCAATGAGAAACTCAGCGCCTGGATGGCCGCCGACCTGGCCAAGCGCCCGGTGGACCGTCTGATCGGCTTCAATAAAATGCCTGGCCTGGATGTGTATTACGCCGCCGACGGCTGCTTTGAAGACAAGGCACAAAACCTGCGCCACTCGCTGTACCGCTATTTTGGCCGCTACAAGCACTTTGCCGAGTACGAGCGCGCGGTGTTCGCCAAGGACGCCAAGACCGAGGTCTTGATGATCTCCGAAGTGCAGCAGCCGCTGTTTATCAAACACTACGACACGCCGCTGGAGCGCTTCCATCTGCTGCCGCCGGGGATTGCCCAGGACCGCCGCGCGCCGCCGAATGCCGCAGAAATTCGCGAGGGTTTCCGTAAGGAATTCAATCTGAGCGACGACGATTTACTGCTGGTTCAGATCGGCTCGGGCTTCAAGACCAAGGGGGTCGACCGCAGCCTCAAGGCTCTGGCCGCGTTGCCGTCTGAGCTGAAAAAACGCACGCGCCTGTTTGTAATCGGGCAGGACGACCCCAAAGTATTCCAACTGCAAAGCGCAACGCTGGGGCTGGGGGACAACGTGCAGTTCCTCAAGGGCCGCAGTGATATCCCGCGCTTCCTGCTGGGCGCCGACCTGTTGATCCACCCGGCGTACAACGAAAACACCGGCACCGTATTGCTTGAAGCCCTGGTGGCCGGGCTGCCGGTGCTGGTCTCGGCCGTGTGTGGTTATGCCCACTACATCGGCGAAGCCGACAGCGGCCTGGTGCTGGATGAGCCGTTCGAACAAGCGCAGCTCAATCAATACCTGGCGAATATGCTCACTGACACTGCACGGCGCGCGGCCTGGAGCCGCAATGGTTTGGCCTTCGCTGAGACGGCCGACCTTTACAGCATGCCGCAGCACGCTGCGGATGTGATCCTGGCGGAGCCAAAACGATGAAGTTGATTCTTGCCGAACCGTTCCAGACGTTATGGGCCGGGCTTGATGCCTTTGCCGAAGTCGAGAAACTGCAAGGCGAAGTATTCCGTGAGCTGGCGGCGCGTCGCACCCTGCGTACCGTGGTGGATGGCCGTCCCTATTTCGTCAAGATCCACCGTGGTATCGGCTGGGGCGAGATCTTCAAGAACCTGATCACCGCCAAGCTGCCGGTGCTGGGCGCGGGCCTTGAGTGGGCGGCGATTCATCGCCTGCAAGCACTCGGCGTGCCGACCATGACCGGCGTGGCCTTTGGCGAGAAGGGCAGTAACCCGGCGGACCAGCACTCGTTCATCATCACCGAAGAGCTGGCGCCGACCCTCAGCCTGGAAGACGTGACCATCAACTGGGTGGCCGAGCCTCCGGCGCCTGCGTTGCGTCATGCGCTCACCCATGAACTGGCGCGCATGGTCGGCGACATGCACCGTGGTGGTGTGAACCACCGCGACTGCTACCTGTGCCATTTTCTGCTGGACACTGCCAAGCCCATCGATGCGAAGAACATCAAGCTGTCGGTGATCGACCTGCACCGCGCCCAATTGCGCGCGCACTTGCCGTTGCGCTGGCGCGACAAGGATCTCTCCGCGCTGTACTACTCGGCGCTGGAGATTGGCCTGACCCGTCGCGACAAACTGCGCTTCCTCAAGGGTTACTTCCGCCAGCCGCTGCGCCAGATTCTGGCCGAGCAATCGGCGTCGTTGAACCTGATTCAGCGCAAGGCCGACAAGCTCTACGCACGCAAGCAGCGCCTCGGGGATGCAATCTAATGGCGGGTTGGAACCTGGAGCCTGCTTACGCCAACCTGGCGGATGATTTTGGAAGCCTCGAAGCGGTATTCGCCCTGCAAGGCGAGCGGCTGACCCGTGACCCACTGTCGGAGGTGATCCGCGTGGAGCGCGGCGGGGTCAATTACTACGTCAAGCGCTACACCGGCGCCGGCAAGGGCCTGCGGCGTTACTTGGGCAAGCCGCGGGTCAAGTCCGAATGGCAGAACCTCAAGCGCTTCGCCAAGTGGGGCATTCCCACCGCCGATGTGGTGGCCTGGGGGCTGGAGCGCAAAGGCCTGGCCTACAACCGCGGGGCGATGATCACCCGCGAGCTGCCGAGGACCGAAGACCTCTCGGTGCTGGCCGAGCGCAACGATGCGCGCCTGAGCGACCCCAAGTGGGTCAATGCGGTGAGCCGCCAACTCGCCGAATACACGCGCACGATGCACGGCCATCGTTTTACCCATAATGATTTGAAGTGGCGCAACCTGCTGATCGATGACCAGGCCACCCTGTACCTGATCGATTGCCCCAATGGCGATTTCTGGCGTGGGTTTTGGCTCAAGTACCGCATCACCAAAGACTTGGCCTGCCTGGACAAGGTGGCCAAGTATCATCTGTCCGCCACCCAGCGCCTGCGCTTCTACATGCAGTACCGTCAGTGCCGGCACTTGAGTGCATCGGATAAAGAGCGGATTCGCCACGTGGTGAAGTTTTTCGAGGGACGCGAATGAGTGATTTCCTGGCGGCTGAAGACCGTGCGCTGTTGGAGCGGCACGGCCTGGCGACGTTCGACGCCTTGTGGGCCAAACAACTGGATGCGGTGGATGAACCCAATACCAGTCGCGGTGGCTGGAGCAGCGTGTTCCGCCTTGAACTCGACGGTCAGGGTTACTACCTCAAGCGCCAGAGCAATTACCTGACGCGCAGCTTGCACCGCCCTTTTGGCGAGCCGAGTTTTTCCCGCGAATTCCGCAATATCAGCCGTTATCGCAAGCTCGGTATTCCCGCCTTGCAAGCGGCGTTCTACGGCGAGCGTAAAGTTAACGGCGAACACCGTGCCATGTTGCTGACCCGCGCCCTGGACGGCTGGAATGACCTGGATTCGCTGCTGGAGCAGTGGGCGCAACTGAGCGATGCGCAGCACTGCGCGATCCTGTTGGCCTGCGGTCAGCTTGCGCGTCAATTGCACAGTGTCGGCCAGGTGCATGGCTGTTTCTATCCCAAGCATATTTTCCTGCAGGCCACCGGCGACGGTTATGCCGCGCAGTTGATCGACCTGGAGAAAACCCGCCCGCTGCTGTTCGGCTGGCGTGATCGGGTCAAGGACCTGGAGCCGCTGTTGCGTCGTGCGCCGCAGTGGTCGGACAAGCAGGTGCGTCAACTGCTGGCTGCCTACCTCGATCAGCCGGAAGACAGCGCGCTGGTCGCCACTTGGCTACAGAAGTTGACCGTCCGCCGCAGCCACAAGGAGAACCGTTGATGCGTTTGTCCGAGCTGAAAACCGCCGGCCGTTCCCCGGACTTGCCCCTGACACTTGAGCTGGCCGATGCGGCGGGCCCAGGTCAGTTGCAACTGTTGAGCCTGTTGCGCGTGCTGCCGGGCGAACGCTATGTAGGCGCCGCCGTGTGGCGTGGCCGTCCGGTGTTGGCCAAGTTACTGGTGGGCAGCAAGGCGGCACGGCATTTTCAGCGAGAGCTCAGCGGCGTGCGCCTGCTGGCCGAGCAAGGCCTGACCACGCCGTTGTTGCTGGCCGATGGCTTGCAGGAAGGCGAGGGCGGTTGGCTGCTGTTCGAATTCATCGAGGGCGCCGAAAGCCTGGCCGATGCCTGGCAGGCCGTCGAAGGGCTGCCGCCATTGGCTGACGAACAAACTGCGGTGCTGGCCGAAGCGCTGGGCGCAATTGCGCAGATGCACACTCGGGGGCTGTGGCAGGAAGACCTGCACCTGGACAACCTGCTGCGCCAGGACGGCAAGCTGTACCTGATCGATGGCGCCGGGATCCGCGCCGAAGAGGCGGGCAAGCCGTTGTCGCGCAACCGCGTACTGGAAAACCTCGGCGTTTTTTTCGCCCAGTTGCCAAAGAATCTCGAACCGTTCACCGAAGAACTGCTGGTGTACTACCTGCTGAGCAATGGCGAGCACGCCCTGCCGTTGGAAGCCCTGGAGAAGCAGGTGCGCAAGGTCAGCGCCTGGCGCCTCAAGGACTTTTTGAACAAAGTCGGGCGCGAGTGCACCTTGTTCAGCGTGGTGCGTGGCGCTTTTGCCTTGCGCGCCATTCGCCGCGAAGAAGAGGCGGCGATGCTGCCGGTGCTAGAGCAGGCCGATTCGCTGCTGGATAAGGGCCATCTGTATAAAACCGGTGGTGCTGCCAGCGTGGCCAAGGTCGAAGTGGCTGGGCGTCAGTTGGTGATCAAACGCTACAACATCAAGGGTTTCGCCCATTGGCTCAAGCGCTTCTGGCGTCCGAGTCGCGCCTGGCATTCCTGGCGTGAAGGCAACCGCCTGGCGTTCCTCGGTATTGCCACGCCCAAGCCGCTGGCGGTACTGGAAAAACGCTTCTTCTGGTTGCGTAGCCGCGCGTACCTGATCACCGAATACCTGCCTGGTCCGGACATCATCGAACGCTTTGCGCCGTACGTTGAAAACGGCGATGCGCCGGAAAACGAGCTGCGGGCGCTGGATCACCTGTTCGCTGAACTGATCCGCGAGCGCATCAGCCATGGTGATTTCAAGGGGCACAACCTGTTTTGGGACACGGATCGCTGGTCGCTGATCGATCTTGATGCCATGTGCCAACACACCTCCGACGCCAGCTTTGCCTCAGCGTATGCCAAGGATCGTGCGCGGTTTATGCGTAACTGGCCATCGGAGAGTGCGTTGTACAAACTCATCGATCAGCGCTTGCCAGCTCAGGTCTGATCGCGGTCAAAATGTGGGAGCGGGCTTGCCCGCGAGTAGGGTGTGTCAGTTAGTACATTTGTTGCTGACCTAACGCATTCGCAGGCAAGCCAGCTCCCACATGAGCCTTGAGGTGGTTTTAGAATTGGTACTCGGCACCAGCACCGGCGTACCACGAGCGGCCAGGAGCGGCTTCGTAGTAACGGTTGTTGCCATCGCCGACGATCACCGAGCCGACGTACTGGCGGTCGAGCAAGTTGTCCAGGCGCAGGGTCTGGTGGAAGGTCCAGTGTTCGACCTTCTGCTCAAAACGTGCGCGCCAGTTGAAGACGCTGTAGGCCGGCGCGGCACGCTGGCTGTTGGTGTCTTCGACATAGACCTTGCTGCGGTACAGGCCTTCGATGGCGGTGCTGACCCAGTCGCGGGGCTTCCAGTTGAGTTCGGCGAACAGCGTGGTTTGCGGCACGCCGGGCAGGTAGTTGCCCTTGTCGACGGCAGTGCTGCCGCCGCTGACGAAGTCGCTGTCGTAGGTGGCTTGCAGGCGGGTGTAGGCGAGGTTGGCGGTCCACTGTTCGCTGAGTTGGCTTTCGACGCCCAGTTCGAAGCCGCGACGCAGGGTGCGACCGGCATTCTGGTAGCTGGTGCGACCGCCCAGGGATTGATAGACCACCAGTTCATCCTCGGTGGTTATCTGGAAGATCGCCGCGTTGATGCGTGTGTTGTTGAGCTGGGCCTTCAAGCCCACCTCGTACTGGGTGCTTTCGGAAGGCTTGAGACCGAAGTTGAAGCCCTCGATGCTGCCCGGTGCGTAGGCCAATTCCGCCTGGGTCGGTGTTTCGAAGCCTTTGCCGGCACTGACATAACCGTGCAGCTGCGGTGTGAACGCATACATCACGCTCATCGACGGCGTGTTTTTTTGATAGGTCTTGTTACCGCTGGAATCGCCGTTGCTGAGGAATTGGTCGTCGACGTCCAGCTCCATGGTGCTGTGGCGGACCCCGGCTTGCAGAGTCCAGCGGTCGAGGGCCCAGTTGGCCTGGATATAGGGGTCGAGGCTGCGGGCGGTGTCGATTTCATCACGGCGTAGTTGGCCTTTCACGCCGAGGGTGTTGCCACTGTAGTTCTGGTAACCGTGGCGACTGTCCTCGCTCTGGTCAAAGTCCAGGCCGGTGATGATCATCAGCTCGCCCGGTGCACTTTCGATGGGCTGCATCCAGCGCACGCTGCCGCCGTAGAACTTGCGGTCGAATTGCACCACGCCGCCGCCGCGTTCGTTGGCCGGGGTGCCTTTGGGAATCGACAGGTACTGAATCACACTCCGCCGCCCTGTATACGCATTTACCTGCAACGTCGCATCACCGATGTAACGTTCGTAATTCATCCCCAATTGCTGGTGGTCGATGCTTTTTCGCGTGTTGTACGTCAGTGCATTGGTGCTTACCGAGCGCGGATCGGCCTTGTACGCCGCCCAGGTCTGCCCCAACGGATCCCGCGTGCCGTTTTGCTCCAGGCTGCTGTAGATCAGTGCCAGTTTGCTGTCGTCATCCGGCTGGAAGTTCAACTTGGCAAAGGTCTGGTCACGGCGTGCGCTGCTGTGGTCGCGGTAGCCGTTGGTGTCCATGCGCGAGGCGTCGAGCACGAAGCCTGCGCCATTCGCTGCGCCCTCGGCGGTCAGGTGGTTCTTGTTCAATCCGTCGCTGCCCACCAGGGTTTCGGCGCCAATGCGCGGCGGGCCTTCGCCGTCGCGGGAGAACATCTGGATCACGCCGCCAGCATTGCTGCCATACAAGGTGGCTGCAGGGCCGCGCAGCACTTCGATGCGTTCAGCGGTGTCGAGGTTGAACGTGGCTGCCTGGCCCTGGCCATCCGGCGTGCTGGCGGGAATGCCGTCGGCGATCAGCTTGAGGCCGCGCACACCGAAGGCGGAGCGGGCGCCGAAGCCGCGGGAAGAAATCTGTAGGTCTTGGGCGTAGTTCTGGCGGTTCTGCACCACCAGACCCGGCACGCGGGCCAGCGCCTCGGAGGCATTGATGCCCAATTGGCCGTCGCTGATCTGCTCACGGCTGATGCCGTCGACCGAGTAGGGCAGGTCGAAGGTCGGGCTGGCGCTGCGTGAGCCGGTGACCACGCTGGGGTCGAGGATCAACGGGGCATCATCGGCCAGCGCAGGAGTGCTCAGGCCCAGCAGTAATAGGGCAAGGCGAGTGGAGGCGATTGTGTTCATGGAGAGGCCGGATCAGTGGCGCGACGCGTGGTAAGGAGCGTAGGCGCAAAAAAAACGCGAGTTTAACGGCTGCCTCCCTCGTTTACCGAATTTCTGACACGTCAGGCATATGGGACGTTTCCTACGCAACGTTACGTTGTCGGGTGACTGTAAATAGCTGGGTGCGGTGGTAGGTTTTTGGTCCCTCTACAGATTGGAGAGATTTATGATGTCTAACGTTGCAGGGTTATTGGCATTGCTGGGTGTGTCTTTGATGGTGGCCGGTTGCGGCACCATGACCACGGTGCTGCGTGAAGACAGTGCTACAGTCCAGTCGCTCCAAGCGAAAAAAACCTATTGCCAGTCGGTTCCGCGCGTTTACAGCGGAGTGGCTTATGACTTGTGCGTGCTGCATGCGCCGCCGAACTCTGGAAGTTGGGTCTCCTTGAACGATGTTCCATGGCCTTTTCTCGATGTGCCCGTATCCGCTGTCTTGGATACATTTTTCTTGCCCTACACCATTTACCGCCAGAGTCAGGACGGCAGCATCGAGATCTTCCGCTGATCCCTCTTGACGCTTGCCGCTAACAGCTTCCCTTCGCTTTTAAGCTATAATCCCGCCCTTTAGCTGTTTCCTGCCCGGGCAGGAGGCACACTTTTTTCAGGCGCAACCCGCCTGCATGCAGACTAAAAGAGGCTAGACCCCTGTGGCATTGACGATTCTTGGCCTGTCCGGCGCCCTTAGCCATGATCCTTCCGCAGCCTTGTACATCGACGGCAAGCTGATCGCGGCCGCCGAAGAAGAGCGCTTCGTACGCGACAAACATGCAAAGAACCGCATGCCCTACGAATCGGCGAAGTTCTGCCTGGAACAGGCCGGCATCAAGCCTTCCGACGTTGACGTGGTGGCGATTCCGTTCGCCCCGATCAGTCTGTTCGGCGAGGCGCGCTGGCACTACGCCAAGCGTTACTGGTACGCCCCGGACCGCGCCCTTGACGCGATCCTGATGGGCAACCGTCGCTACAAGCGCTATCGCAACAAGATCGTCTGGTGCCTGGAGCAGCTGGGCTTCGATCCAAAGAAAATCAAGATCGAGCCGGTTGAACACCACCTGGCACACGCCTCCAGCGCCTACCACTGCTCCGGCTTCCAGGAGAAAACCGCGATCCTCGGCATCGACGGTAAAGGTGAGTACGCCACCACGTTCTTCGGCTACGGCGAAAACGGCAAGATCCACAAGATCAAGGAATTCTTTGACCCGGACTCCCTCGGCGGCCTGTACGGCGCGATCACTGAGTTCCTCGGTTTCGAGATGCTCGACGGCGAGTTCAAGGTCATGGGCATGGCGCCGTACGGCGACGCCAGCAAATACGACTTCTCGCGCCTGGCCTCCTTTGAAAACGGCGAGTTGGTGATCAATACCGAATACGCCAACGTCATCGGCCTGCGCCGCTACAAAGAAAAAGGCAAGGGGTTCTACTTCTCGCCAAAACTGATCGAGTGGCTGGGTCCGAAGCGCGAAGGCGATATCGCCGACGAGCCGTACATCCACTACGCCGCCAGCATGCAAGCGCTGTTCGAGAAGCTGGCGCTGCAGATGATCGACCACTACCTGGGCGACATCCTGAAAGACACCGGCAAGCTGGCCTTTGCTGGCGGCTGCGCGTTGAACGTCAAGCTGAACCAGAAGATCATTGCCCGCGACGACGTGAAGGAGCTGTTCGTGCAACCAGCGTCCGGCGATGCCGGCACGGCTGTCGGTGCAGCGGCCTACGTGTCCCACGCCCGTGGTGTACCGGTCGAGAAGATGGAGCACGTCTACCTCGGCCCGTCCTACAGCAACGAAGAGGTGATTGCGGCGTGCGCCAAGCACGAAAGCAAGCCCGTGTGGCGCAAGATCGACAACATGCCGCAGCGCATCGCCAAGATCATGGTCGACGGCAACCCGGTGGCCTGGTTCCAAGGCCGCATGGAGTTTGGCCCGCGCGCCTTGGGCGGTCGTTCGATCATCGGTTGTCCGAGCGCCACCGGCGTGGCTGACCGCATCAACCACCAGATCAAGTTCCGCGAGCGCTGGAGGCCTTTCTGCCCGTCGATGCTCGACACTGTCGCCCCACAGATGATCAAGGTCGACCATCCGGCGCCGTTCATGACCTTCACCTTTGAAGTGGCGGAAGAGTGGAAGACCCGAGTGCCGGAAGTGGTCCATGAAGATGGCACCTCCCGCGCCCAGGTGCTCAAGCGCGAGTACAACCCGCGCTACTACGACATGATGAAAGAGCTGGAAGTGCTGACCGGTAACGGTGTGTCGCTGAACACCTCGCTCAACCGTCGTGGCGAAGCGATGATCTGCTCGCCGAAAGACGCGCTGGACATGTTCTTCGGCTCCGACCTGCAATACCTGATCATGGAAGACATCCTGGTCGTCAAAGACGGCGTGGACCCTTATGACGCCGTGGTCTAAATGCTGAACCGCTTCCAGGGTTGGCGTGAGCGTGGCTGGGCGCCAGTCGAGGCCGAGGTTTACGCCCAGGCCTGGCAGCGGTTTGGCGGCAGCGTGGCGACCCATCCGCAGATTGTCGAGCGGTTGGCGGGCCTGGCGCAGATTCCTGTGCGCTACCTGGGCTGGGAACAGGACGGCGAACTCAAGGGGGCGATTGCCACCTGGGGCCGCGACCTGGCCCTGTCCAAGGACGTGCTCAAACGCAGCGGCAAGAAAGGCCTGTTTGACCTGGGCAATGCCGAGATCATCCTGCCGATCGCGACCGATGCGCAGTTGCCGGTGCGCCATCGCGGGCGCTACCTCTCAGCGCTGAACGAGGGGCGTATCAGCACCCTCAAGCCCCAGGCCGAGCAATTGGCCATGGCGCGTACCCCCGAAGACTTGTCGAAGAAGTTTCGCTACAACCAGCGCCGCGAACTGCGTCTGCTGGAAGAGGCGGGAGGCGTGGTGCGGGCGGTGAGCGAGTTTTCGAGCACGGAACTGGCGGCGATCTATTGCGATCTGTTCCAGCGCCGCTGGGGCTTTGCGGCCACGGGCGCCGAGCGCCTGGCCGAGGTGCTTGCGCTGCTCAAGGAGTTCCTGATCGGCTCGGTGCTGTTTCTCAACGATGCGCCAATTGCTGTGCAACTGGTGTATCGCGTCGAGGCGCCCGAGTGGACCAGCATTGAGTACGTCAACGGCGGGGTCGACCCTGAAACCCGCGCGTTCAGCCCCGGTAGCGTGTTGAGCTTCCTCAACACGCAAAGCGCCTGGGAGCAGGCGCGTGCCGTGGAAAAACCGCTGCGCTTTTCCTTCGGGCGTGCCGACCGTGAGTACAAGGAGCGCTGGTGCAACCCGGTGCCGGTGTTCAGCGTATGAGTCGCAAACAGCAACTGCTCAAGCGCCACCGGCGCAATAAACGCATTGCGCTGCTGATCGGGCTGCTGCTGTTGATCGCGGCCGGTGTGCTGGTGGCCTGGTGGCTGCCGCTGATCCTGGCGGTCGTGTTGTGGGTGGCCCACGAAGCCTGGTTTGCTGACCACCTGTTTTATTCGCCCAAGGATGACTACCAGTACCGTTTTGCGCCGAGTGGCCAACAGGTCGGGTTGCGTCTGGAAGGCAGCAGGTTGCTGGCCGATAGGCCGCTTGAGCTGGCTGGCGATGAAACGCTGATCGTCGAAGTACAGCTCAAGAGCAACCTGTGGGGGCGTTTATTTGATCCTGTGGTTGAGTTTCTGGACGATCGCCAGGCATTCGAGCGCGGCGTGGCCGGCAAGCGTTACCTGAACCTCACTGGCTCGGCGGCGGCATTGGCCGGCGGTGAACTGCGCCTGCGCGGTCGTTTTTGCCGCGTGATCGGCCAGCCTGTCTTGTGGGTATTTCGCCAGCCCGACGCTGCCCGACAGCGCGTGATGGTGATCGCGCCCCATGCCGACGATGCCGAGTTAGCTGCCTTCGGCCTGTACGGTCAGGCGGATGAAAGCTGGATCGTGACCCTGACCGCGGGTGAAATCGAGGCCGAGCACTATCAACAGATGGGCATGGCCAAGGCTGAAGCGGCGCGGATCAAAGGGCGCCTGCGCGCCTGGGACAGCATTGCCGTACCGCGTTGGGCCGGTGTGCCCGAGGCGCACTGCGTGCAACTGGGGTACTTCTGTCTGCAACTGCCGGCCATGCGTGACGCCCCCGATCAGCCCCAGGCATCGCGCGAAGCGCAGTTGGACGATACGCGGCTGTTCCGTCAGTTCAATGCCTTGGCGTTGCCGGGCGATGTAGACGGTGCGCCGACCTGGAACAACCTGATTGCCGACCTGCGCGCGGTGCTGCTCAAGGCGCGCCCCGAGGTGATTGTGTTGCCGACACCGGTGCTCGACCCGCACCCTGACCATATCTGCGCGCACACCGCCGTAGTGCAAGCCTTGCAGGGCCTTGAGTGGCAACCGACCACATTGCTTGGCTACGCCAATCATCTGCATGATAACGACCGTTGGCCCATGGGTGATTCAGGCGCCGGCATTGCTTTGCCGCCGCAGTTCGATGCCGCTCAGGTACTTGAGCCCTATTGCCGCGTGCTGAGCCTGAGCCAGCAGCAGGACAAGGCCATGGCGCTGGGCATGATGCATGACCTGCAGCCCCGGGCACCGTTCAAGCGTCGGGTGCGTCGCTTGTTGCAGCAATGGCTTGCGCGTCGTGGTCCATCGCCTTACGGCGAGAATGAATTTTTTCGCAAGGCCGTGCGCCGTCACGAGCTGCTTTGGGTGCTGAAGCAGGACTGAAATTGAATTTTTTCGTCGGGCTGCCCGCGTGTAGCCGCCCGATTGCCTCATGGAGTGATATGAAGCCTCGTTTCAAGGTTTTGCAATTGCAGCCTGACTACAACGTCAAACTCAATGATTTCGCCGATCTTGGCGAGCAGATCGTCAAGGCGTTGCCGACCGAGCGGTTTGAGGTGACGTCGGCCTTCCTCAGTGGGCGACCGCAGCCGGGACAGCCGTTGAGCGTGGCGGATCACTCCAAATATTTCGAGTTTCCCGAAAAAGCGCTCAAGGGCATTCGCCTGGGCGCCATGTGGGAGATCTACAAGTACTGCCGCGAGCAGAAGTTCGACGTGGTCATCTGTAATCGCTTCAAATCGGTGAACATGATGCTGTCGCTCAACCGCTGGTTGAAGATTCCATTGTGCATTGGTATCTCCCACGGTTTCGGCGAGTACGAGCGTGCCTATCGCCGGCGCCAGACGCGTCGTTTGGTCAGCCCGGCCTGGCGTTTTGTCGGGGTGTCGGCGGCGGTCAGGGATTACCTGGTCGGCCTCAACTGCGGCTTTACCCACGAGAACACCACCTTCGTCACCAACGCCATCGATATTCCGCAGGCCGAAGCTTTACAGTTGCCATGCGAGCAGGCGCGCCAGGCGCTCGGGCTGCCGCTCGACGCGCGGATCATCGGCGCATTGGGACGCCTGGTGCCGATCAAGGGCCATACGCATCTTTTGCAGGCGTTCGCGCGCCTCAAGGACAAATACCCCAACGCCCAGGTCGGCATCATCGGTTCCGGCCGTGCCGAGGCGGATTTGCGTGGGGACATAGAGCGCCTGGGGCTCACCGGCCGTGCCCATCTGCTGGGCTTTCGCGAGGATGGCCTCAAGTATGTGCGTGCCTTCGATATCTGGACCATGCCTTCCTTGCTTGAAGGCCTGGGCCTGGCGCTACTGGAAGGCATGAGCGGACGCTTGCCGGTGATTGCCTCCAACGGCCCGGCCATGCTGCCGCTGGTTGAAGGGGCGGGCGGTTTGTCCCACGAGCCTGGCAATGTCGAGCAACTGACTACTGCCCTGGACACTTACCTGGCCATGAGCGATGAGCAATTGCGCGCCAAGGGTGAACAGGTGTTCCGTTACCTGGAAGAAAACCACGCACTGGCTGAATTCCAGCAGAAGTACCTGAACCTCATCGAAACCGGTTTGAAAGAAGTAGGTAGAGCATGACCGCGCAACAACCCCTGGTCTCGGTGATTATCGCGTCCTATAACCACGGCCGGTATATCGAAGAGAGCATCCTCAGCGTGCTCGGCCAGACGTACCCGAATATCGAACTGCTGGTGGTGGATGACGGCTCCAAGGATGACAGCGTCGAGCGCATCCAACGCCTGCAGGCCGAGCACGGCTTTGATTTCCAGGTGCAGCAGAACCAGGGGCTGACCGCCACGCTCAACGGTGCCATCGCCCGCGCCAAGGGCAGCCTGATCGCTCCGTTCGGCTCGGATGACATCATGCTGCCGGACCGTATCGCCATCCAGGTGGCGTATATGGCAGACAAACCAAAGGTGGGCATGTGCGCCGGCAATATCGAGCTGATCGACGGTGATGGCAACCTGCACCCGGAGAAAAAACAGCGCCGCGACGTACCGTTTCGCAGTCTCGACTTCGACGATATGTTCATGGATCGCAAGCCTTTCCCGCCAGCACCAACCATGCTGATCCGCCGCGAAGTGCTGGAGGAGGTCGGCGGCTTCGACCCGCTGATTCCCCTGGAAGACCTGCTGATCCAGCTGAAGATCACTGCTGCCGGCTACACGATCGATGCCCTGGGCGTGGTAATGGCGCAGTATCGGCAGCACGCAAGCAACACCTACAAGAACCACCGCTACATGATCCAGAATATTCTCAAGACGTATGCCCAGTTCAGCGAACACCCGGCTTATGACGCGGTGCGCTACAACTTCCTGAACTCGATGTTCCTCAAGACAGCCGACCGTGACCGACCATTGGCGCGGGAAATCCTCAAGCAGATCCCGCTGAAGTTCTGGGGGCGCAAGACCTTGCGTGGCTTGGTGCGGTTGTATCTGGCGCCTCTGAGGAAGTGAGGCGGTAGGTGAAATGAAAAAGGCGACTATCAGCAGTGATAGTCGCCTTTTTTATCAGGCGGCGGTGCTGGCCAACGCCAGTACGTGCTCGCGGATTTTCGCTGTGGCGCCTGGGCTGGCGACCGACGCATAACCTTTGGCCAACTGTTCGAAGTGAGTTTCGAACAGCCAGGCGCGGTCCTGCGGATAGCGCTGCATATGGCGAAGGTTGCGCTGGCGCAACGCGTTGCGCAGCGGTGACGGGTAGATGCGCAGGTCGGCGATATCGATCAGGCCGAACTCACCGTCTTCCATCAACAGCACGTTGCCCAAGTGCAGCGAGCGGAAGTACACGCCGCGCTCATGCAACTGGGCCATGAACTGGCCAAAGCGTTCGATCAGCGATTCACGCAGGCTGTTGTCCAGGCTTTGCAGGGCCTGGCGCAGGGTCAGGCCGGGCAGTGGCGTGTAGCTGACGGCACTGCTGGCGTCGCGCAGTCGATAGACACCGAGAATCTGCGGCGTGGGGATACCCAGGGAGCGCAATTGCTCGGCGTTGCTGGCAAACCGTTCGGAGTAAGGGTTGAAGCTGCCTGAGGTATACCACCGGCGCGGGCGGAACACTTTGAGGAAACGACCGTCGGCCAGGCGCAGGACCTTCGGGCCCAGGCCGTCGGCTTCGATCACGTGGGCATCGGCGCACAGTCGCTCGAAGTCTTCAGGCTGCAGGTTTTGCACCGGTATGCTCAGCAGGCTGCGGCGGCGCTGGGCGATGCTCAGGCCGGTGATGATGGCCAGTGGGATCCACAGCAGGAACCAGTGCTCCTTGGGCCGTGACAGAATGCCACCGCCTTCGGTCAAGCCGGCGCCGATGCCATAGGCAAGCAGCGACGAGGCCAGGATAAACAGGGGTTGTGCCCGTTCCTTGAGGCCTTTGTACAGGCCCCAGCCGAGCATGAAGATCCATGGGATAAAACCGATGATCCCAACGTAATACAGCACGCCCAGGGCAAAACTGTGCGGCTCGCGCAGCTCGTTGCCGTCGGCCAGGGTCAGGTACAGTTCGGAGTCATAGCTGTGGCCGATCCATGGATGTTCAGCAATGCGCTGCAGTGACATGCCCCACAATTCGAAGCGGAACGAGCTGCCGCGATTGGTGATCACCTCGGGGTAGAGCAGCAGAAGCCCTGCGGCGCCTAGGATCATGCCTGCGATCAGCCAGGCTGAGCGGCGGTTGCGGCTGACGAAGGTCATCCACAGGATGGTCAGTGTCAGGGCTACCAGCGGAGTGCGCGAGCCTGTGGCCAGAACCGCAGCGAGCATGACGGCCAGGGCCGGGGCGCTGAACCACAGGACTTTCAGGCGCTGGGTGGTCATGCAGACATAGAGCCAGTAGACGCTGAAGAAACCGAATAGATGAGAACTCAGCAGCGGGTTGTCGAGGGCGCCACGTCCACCGATCATGCGCATGCCCGGTTCGAAGCCTTTGACGAACGCCACCAGGTTGCACAGGCTCACCACCAGTGCAATTACAGCTGCACTGAAGAAGATCGGCTTGAACAGTTCGTTGCGGTAGTGCAGCAGCAGCCCGCAGCCGCCAAACAGCATGAAGGTATTGAGCGGGCGCTTGAACAGGTCGGTGTCGGCGGTGGGCTCGGGGCTCCACAGCAGGCTGGTCAGGGCCCAGACGGAGAAGACCAGGAATGCGAGCGCCAGGGGCTCGCGCAGTAACGCTTTCAGCTCCCGGGGGCGCATGCACAACATGAACAGGGTCGGTACGCTGAACAGGATGTAGACGATTCGATGCAGCACGTTGCGGTTGGATACGAAGAACAGCGAACTCAGCAATAACAACAAGCCAATGGGCAAAATCCACAGGACCAGGAAGTCGAAAACGCGATTTGAGCCATAGATCAGGCGCTTGGAGTGCATACAGTAAAGCCATTCCATTTTGAGAAAGCCAACCATCTTAAAGTAGTGGCTATGTAATGTCGCTGGTCGGGTCCGACCAGGCTGTGGGTCATGCAGGGTGCAAGTACAACAGAGAAGCTGTGCTAAAGTCAGCCTCCTTTTTCAAAACGCCGCGTGATATGACCGACTCCAGTCCGAGCGCAAGCCCTTCGAGCTTGAAAATATACTTCCGCCTGCTCAGTTACGTTAAGCCCTACGCCGGCTTGTTCGCGCTGAGCATCGTCGGATTTCTGATTTTCGCGTCGACCCAGCCAATGCTGGGGTACATCCTCAAGTACTTCGTCGACGGCCTTTCCAATCCTGAAGCCGTGCTGTTCCCCAGCGTGCCATTCCTGCGGGACCTGCAATTGCTGCAGGCCGTGCCGTTGCTGATCATCCTGATTGCCGCCTGGCAGGGCCTCGGTTCGTTCCTTGGCAACTACCTGCTGGCCAAGGTTTCCCTGGGTCTGGTGCACGACCTGCGGGTGCAGTTGTTCAACAACCTGCTGACACTGCCAAACCGCTACTTCGACAACCACAACTCCGGGCACCTGATTTCCCGTATCACCTTCAACGTGACCATGGTCACGGGCGCGGCCACTGACGCTATTAAAGTGGTGATTCGCGAAGGCATGACGGTGATCTTCCTGTTCGCCTCGCTGCTGTACATGAACTGGCGCCTGACGCTGGTGATGATCGCCATCCTGCCGTTGATTGCAGTGATGGTGAGCACGGCCAGCAAGAAATTTCGCAAGCAGAGCAAGAAGATCCAGGTGGCCATGGGCGACGTGACCCACGTCGCGTCGGAGACCATCCAGGGCTATCGCGTGGTGCGCAGCTTTGGTGGCGAAGTCTACGAGGAAAAACGTTTCCTCAAGGCCAGCCAGAGCAACACCGACAAGCAACTGCGCATGACCCGTACCGGGGCGATCTATACGCCGGCGCTGCAACTGGTGATCTACACCGCGATGGCGGTGCTGATGTTCCTGGTCCTTTATCTTCGCGGTGATGCTTCGGCGGGTGACATGGTGGCCTATATCACCTTGGCCGGCCTGTTGCCCAAGCCGATTCGCCAGCTTTCGGAAGTCAGCTCGACGATTCAGAAGGGCGTGGCAGGCGCCGAAAGCATTTTTGAACAGCTGGACGAAGAGGTCGAAGTTGACCGCGGCACGATCGAGCGTGAAAAAGTCAGCGGTCGTCTTGACGTACGCAACCTCAATTTCACCTACCCAGGCACCGAACGCCATGTGCTCAAGGACATCAGCTTTACCGCCGAGCCTGGGCAGATGATCGCCCTGGTAGGGCGTTCGGGCAGTGGCAAATCGACCCTGGCCAGCCTGATCCCGCGTTTCTATCATCATGAAAGCGGCGAGATCCTGCTGGACGGCGTCGAGATCGAAAATTACAAGCTGCTCAACCTGCGCAAGCACATCGCCCAGGTGACCCAGCACGTGACGCTGTTCAGCGACACCGTGACCAACAACATCGCCTACGGCGACCTGGCGGGTGCACCTCGGGCGGACGTTGAAGCCGCCGCGGCGGATGCCAATGCCAAGGACTTCATCGACCAGTTGCCCAAGGGCTTCGACACCCAGGTCGGCGAAAACGGCGTGTTGCTGTCCGGCGGCCAACGCCAGCGCCTGGCGATTGCCCGTGCCCTGCTCAAGAACGCGCCGTTGCTGATTCTCGACGAGGCCACCTCGGCCCTCGACACCGAGTCCGAGCGCCACATTCAGGCGGCGCTGGACAAGGTCATGCAAGGTCGCACCACGCTGGTGATCGCGCACCGTTTGTCCACCATCGAGAAAGCTGACCTGATCCTAGTGATGGATGACGGTCGGATTGTCGAGCGTGGCACTCACGGCGAACTGTTGGCCCAGAACGGCTACTACGCCCGCCTGCATGCCATGGGGCTGGATGCGCCTGTTTCCGCCGACATCACCTGAGCCTCCCTTGTAGGAGCCGGCTTGCCGGCGATGAGCGCTTAAAGTCCATCGCTGACTTGAGGCCGCCATCGCCGGCAAGCCGGCTCCTACATTGCAAATCCCTCCCGCAATCCTCCTGTAACCCTGTGCTAATATCGCGCCCCTGTTCATTTTGTATGTGGGTTGCTCCATGAAGTTGTCCATGCCGCGATTCGATCAAGCCCCTGTCTTGGTGGTCGGCGATGTCATGCTCGACCGTTACTGGCATGGCGGTACCTCACGGATTTCCCCTGAGGCGCCGGTACCGGTAGTCAAGGTCGAGCAAATCGAAGACCGTCCAGGCGGCGCTGCCAACGTTGCCCTCAATATTGCCGCCCTCGGCGCCCCGGCCTCCCTGGTGGGTGTGACCGGCGACGATGAAGCCGCCGACAGCCTGGCCAATAGCCTGCGCGGTGCTGGCGTGCGCGCGCTGTTCCAGCGCATTGCCCACCAGCCGACCATCGTCAAGCTGCGGGTCATGAGCCGGCACCAGCAATTGCTGCGTATCGATTTCGAAGAACCCTTCAGCACCGACGCCCTCGCCCTCAGTAGCCAGGTCGACCAGTTGCTCGAAGGCATCAAGGTGCTGGTGTTGTCCGACTACGGCAAAGGCGCCTTGAAGAATCACCAGGAACTGATCCAGGCCGCCAAGGCCAAGGGCATTCCGGTATTGGCCGATCCCAAGGGCAAGGACTTCTCGATTTATCGCGGAGCCAGCCTGATCACGCCGAATCTCAGCGAATTTGAAGCCATCGTCGGCGGTTGCACCGATGAGCACGACTTGGTGACCAAGGGCGCGGCGTTGATGGCCGACCTCGACCTGGGCGCCTTGCTGGTGACCCGTGGCGAGCACGGCATGACCTTGCTGCGTCCCGGCCACCCGGCGATGCACCTGCCGGCACGTGCCCGTGAAGTGTTCGACGTTACCGGCGCCGGCGACACCGTGATCTCCACCCTGGCCGCCTCGATTGCGGCGGGCGAAGAACTGCCCCACGCCGTGGCCCTGGCCAACCTGGCGGCGGGCATTGTGGTGGGCAAATTGGGTACTGCTGCCATCAGCGCGCCTGAGTTGCGTCGTGCGATCCAGCGCTCCGAAGGTTCGGAACGCGGTGTGCTGACCATCGAGCAACTGCTGCTGGCGATTGACGATGCCCGCGCCCATGGCGAAAGCATTGTGTTCACCAATGGCTGCTTCGACATCCTGCACGCTGGTCATGTGACTTACCTGGAGCAAGCAAGCGCCCAAGGCGACCGCCTGATCGTGGCGGTCAACGATGACGCTTCGGTGAGTCGCCTGAAAGGCCCTGGCCGTCCGATCAACAGCGTCGACCGTCGCATGGCGGTGCTGGCTGGCCTGGGCGCGGTGGACTGGGTGATCAGCTTCCCTGAAGCGACCCCGGAAAACCTGCTGGCCCAGGTCAAGCCGGACGTTCTGGTCAAGGGTGGCGATTACTCCGTCGACCAGGTCGTAGGGGCGGATATCGTCAGCGCCTACGGCGGCAAGGTCAAAGTGCTGGGCCTGGTCGAGAACAGCTCGACCACCGCCATTGTCGAGAAGATCCGCAACAATGAGTAACGCTGATAAGTGGGTCCTGATCACCGGCGGTGCCGGCTTTATCGGTTCGCACCTGGTCGATGCTCTGCTTGCCAAAGGCTATGGCGTGCGAGTGCTGGATAACCTGTCCACCGGCAAGGGCAGCAATTTGCCGCTGGACAATCCACGCGTCGAACTGCTGGAAGGTGATGTGGCCGATGCCGAGCTGGTGGCCCGTGCCGCTGTCGGCGCAACGGCGGTGGTGCACCTGGCGGCAGTGGCCTCGGTGCAGGCCTCGGTGGATGATCCGGTCAGCACGCACCAGAGCAATTTCGTCGGCACCTTGAATGTCTGCGAAGCCATGCGCAAGGCCGGCGTAAAACGCGTGGTGTATGCCTCCAGCGCGGCGGTCTATGGCAACAATGGCGAAGGCGCTTCGATTGACGAAGACACCACCAAGGCGCCGTTGACGCCCTATGCGTCCGACAAGCTGGCCAGTGAGTTCTACTTCGACTTCTACCGTCGCCAGCATGGCCTGGAACCGGTGATCTTCCGCTTCTTCAATATCTTCGGGCCCCGCCAGGACCCGTCATCGCCGTATTCCGGCGTGATCAGCATCTTCAGCGAACGCGTGCAGCAGGGCGTGCCGATTGCCGTGTTTGGCGATGGCGAGCAAACCCGTGACTTCATGTACGTGGAAGACCTGGTGGACGTGTTGGTGCAGGCCATCGAAGCGCCGGACGCACCGGTGGGAGCGATCAACGTGGGCTGGAACCGCACGACCACCCTCAAGCAGGTGCTGCAGGCGTTGGAAGAAATTGTCGGCAAGTTGCCGACGGTGACTTACGGGCCGGCGCGTTCCGGGGATATTCGCCACTCGCGGGCGAATAACCAGCGCTTGCTGGCGAGCTTCAAGTTGCCCGAGCCCACACCGTTGAAGGTCGGGCTGGAACGCTTGCTCGAAGGCTGAACGCAATCAAATGTGGGAGCTGGCTGGCCAGCTTCCACAATAGCCAGTTCCCATATCGCGTTGGCGTCAGGCCTTGGCTTTTTTCTTGGGCACAATCTTGCGCAGTACCCGCTGTGCCAAGCGCTTCAATTTCGACTCTTTCTCCGGCTCCGCCAAGCCCTGCTGGCGTAGCCAATCCTTCCAGCGAATCCGCTCCTCACGCACCAGCCAGCCTTCCTGCTGGGCGAAGCTTTCCGCCAGGTACAAACCCCGTGTACTCGCCGGGTACAGCTGGTCTTTCTTGACGGTGTACAGCTCGGCCAGAGGCTGGCCGTCTTTCAACGGCATCAGGTACAGGTCAGGACGCTGGCGGTCCAGGCGTGCCACCAGTTGATCGCCTTCCAGGCGCTCGTCCACATGGAACAGGCTCAGGGACTTGGCTTCCTTGGGCACTTCCAGACGCAGGTCATAGATCAGTTGCAGGGAGGCGGTGGGCAGGTGCACATAAGCGCGTGGGCGCTCGATCAATTGGGTGGTGGCGCAACGTACCGGGCGGGCGGCACCGGACAGCGGGCTGAGGCGAAAGGGCAGGGCTTCACGGTAATGCAGCGCTGCGGAATAGGGCGCGGGTAGCCAGGTGTCGTTGAAGCGTCCGCCCAGCCAGCCTTCCGGCGTCTCCAGCAGGCACTCTTCGGCGATTTCCTGGATGGCGGTGTGCAGCGGCAGGTTCAGTTCATGGGCGGGCACGTAGCCGGAGATCAGCTTGAGCACCACATCGCCACGGTCCTGGCGGCGTTGGCGCACCAGCACCCAGTAATCGCGGTTCTGCCAGTGCAAAGTCAGGCGAACCGATACGCCGAGGTTGGCCAGTTCCAGGGCGAAACGTTCTGGGTCGGCCACTTCCACCGGTTTGCGCCGTTGCAGGGTCTGGGCAAAGTTGAGCGGCATTCCGACGCTCTGGTAACTCAGGCCTTCGGGGGTGGCTTCGACGTGCAGCGGCAGTGTCTTGAAGTTGCTGGGGTTTTTTCTTATGAGCGTTCGCGGCATGTCGGCTCCTTCTTGCGACGGGGTCGGCCGCATGGGCGGCATCAGAGTTGACGAATGACCTGGGCAGCGGTCGCCACGTTATGGGCCAGGTGCAGCGGATTAATGGTCCCGACAATAGCACTGGCGACGCCCGTTTGCGCAAACAACAGCATGAAACTCGCACGAATTGGATCCATTCCAGGCTCCAGGCAAACATGGCCACTGGCCAAGGCCTTTTTCACCAGGATGCCTTTGCCGTGGACCGCCGCATAATCAATGACGGCTTTCTCGGCCTGTTCGTTCAAATTGTAGGTGACCATGGCGCAATCGCCCTGTTCCAGAGCCTTCACCCCGCCTTCGACGGTTTTGCCGGAGAAGCCGAAACCACGGATCTTGCCTGCCTTTTTCAGCTCGGCCAGGGTCTGGTAGACCTCACAGTCGTTGAGGATATGCAGGTCGTTACCGTCGGAGTGCACCAGCACCAGGTCGATAAAATCGGTTTCAAGTCGTTTCAAACTGCGCTCGATCGACAGGCGGGTGTGGGCCGCGCTGAAGTCGTGACTGGACAGGCCATTTTCGAACTCTTCACCGACCTTGCTGACAATCACCCAGTCCTGGCGTTGACCGCGCAACAGTGGCCCCAGGCGTTCCTCGCTCATGCCATAGGCCGGCGCGGTGTCGATCAGGTTGATGCCCAGTTCGCGTGCCTGTCGCAATAGCATGCGCGCCTCGTCGTCACCAGGAATCTGGAAGCCGCTGGGGTACTTTACCCCTTGGTCGCGGCCCAGCTTGACGGTACCCAGGCCCAGTGGCGAGACCATCAGGCCGGTGCTGCCCAGGGGGCGATGCAGGTCGTGCAGGGTGGGCAGGCTCATGGCAACAGTTGCTCCCAGGCAGGTACGCCGATGGCGGGTTTTGGCAGGTCGGGCAGGGGCTCGCTGGCGCTTGGGCGGATGCCGTCACGTTCCAGGCTGGTGATCACCCGATCGGCGAAGTCCGGCGCCAGGGCCAGTTTGGTCGGCCAGCCCACCAACAGGCGGCCTTCCTCGGCGATGAAGGCGTTGTCGGGACGGGTCAGGCCCGATTGCAGTGGCTCGGCACGGTCGACCCGCAGGGTAGCCCACTGGGTTTGGCTCATGTCGATCCACGGCAACAGCTGAGCAAGCTCTTTCTGCGCGGTGGCGATCTGCTCTTCCGGCGTGCGCGCTACGCCGTCGGCTTCGGCAATGTCGCCGCCCATGTACCACACCCAGTTGCCATCGGCGGCCGGGTGAGTGGTGACGGTAATGCGCGGCTTGGTGCCGCCGCCCAGGCAGTGGGCGTACAACGGCTTCAGGCCAGGCCCTTTGGCGATGATCATGTGCAGGGGGCGCGTTTGCATCGCCGGCTGGCTCAGGCCCAGCGCGGTCAGCAGATCCGCCGTGCCCGCGCCGGCACTCAACACGATGCGCTGGGCGCGGATCTCGCGGCCGTCTACTTTCAAACCGATGAGTGTGTTGCCTTCCAGCAAGGGTTCGATGTGCTGCCCAGCGAGCAAACCATCACCGGCCAGCTGGGCCAGTCGCTTGATCAGGCTCGGTACGTCGATAACCAGCTCTGCCAGGCGATAGACCTTGCCCTTGAAGCGACGGTCTTGCAGGGCTGGCGGCAGGTCGTCGCCCTTGACCTGATCGACACGGCCGCGCACGGCCTTGCTGGCGAAGAAGCTGGTGAGGTTGCCAGCAATCGTACCGGGCGACCACAGGTAATGGGCTTCGGACAGCAGGCGCACGCCGGTCAGGTCCAGCTCACCGTTGCCTGCCAGCGCTTCACGCCAGCGGCGCGGCATGTCGGCAATGGCTTCGGAGGCGCCAGTGAGGGCGCCGTGCAGAGCGTATTTGGCACCGCCGTGAATGATCCCCTGGGACTTCACGCTTTGCCCGCCACCCAAGGTGGCGCTTTCCACCAACACCGTGGAAAACCCCTGGCGGCGCAGGCGCGCATTCAGCCAGAGGCCGGCAACCCCGGCGCCGACAATCAGAACGTCGGTGGAAATAACGGATGGCATGGGCGACCTCAGTGTTCAAGACAAGAGGCGCAGTATACAGGGATCACTATTTGTAGGAGCCCGGCTTGCCGGCGATGGCGTCTGAGAGACCGCCATCGCCGGCAGGCCGGGCTCCTACAGGTGTGTAGTTCAGTGCCCGGCGGTTTTCGAGAACAACTGGATCACCACCACACCCAGTACAATCAGGCCCATCCCCAGCATCGCCGGGATATCCAACTTCTGCCCGTAGATAAACAGCGCCGCGATGCTCACCATCACGATGCCCATCCCGGCCCACACGGCGTAGGCCACGCCCACCGGCACCGTACGCACCACCAGCGTCAGCATCCAGAACGCCACGCCGTAGCCGACGATTACCAGCAGCAGTGGGATCGGCGTGCTCCAGCCCTTGATGGCTTTCATGGAAACGGTGGCGATCACTTCCGAGCAGATGGCAATGGCCAAGTAGTAGTAAGCGACGTTCATGGGGTAATCCTCGGGGTAAAGCGATCAGATAAGGCTGGCATTCTAGAGTCTAATCAGATGGGGTAAAGTCATTACCTATCCGAATAAGAGATAGGTTGAGCCATGAGCGTGCAGTGGGATCTTGAGCAAATGCGTCTGTTTGTCAGCGTCGCCGAGCAGCGTTCGTTTTCGGCTGTGGCGCGTCAGCAGCGCAAGGCGCAGTCAGCGGTAAGCAATGCGATCGCGATGCTGGAGGCGGACCTCGGCGTCAGCCTGTTCGAGCGCAGTAGCGGGCGCCAACCACGACTGACCGAAGCCGGCAGCGTGTTGCTGGAGGAAGCGCGCGAAGTGCTGCGCCAATGTGAGCGGCTCAACGGCCGGGCGCTTTCACTGACGCGCGGCGAAGAGGCGTGTCTGCGCCTGGCCCAGGATGAGGCCATGTTGTTTCAGCCGGTATTCGACAGCCTGGAGGCGTTGGCGGGCAAATACCCGTTGCTGGAAGTGCAGCTATCCAGCGCCGCCCAGGGCGACGTGGCGCGCAAGTTGGTAGAGCGCAAGGCCGACCTGGGTCTGCTGTTCTACCACGACCAGATTCCCGAAGCCCTGGAGCGGCGTGTGGTCGGCAGTGTGGAGATGGTCACGGTGTGTGGCGTGAATCACCCGCTGGCCAAGGAAAAGTACGTGACGTGCCAGCGCCTGGCGCAGTTCCGCCAGCTACTGATGTCGACCCAGACCAGTGTCTACCCCGGCAGCGAAGCGGCCAGCCCGTTGGTGTGGCGCGCCGACAGTTTCTACGTGTTGGCCGAGTGGCTGATGAGCGGCCTGGGCTGGGCCTGGCTGCCCCGACATATCGTGCAGTACCCGACGTATCAACAACAAATGATCGAGTTGGACAGTGAATGGACGCCGCCGGCCCTGGTGGTGGAGTTGGTCTGGCGCCGCGACGAACACCTGGGACCTGCCGCACGCTTCCTGGCCAAACGATTTGCCGAGTGCTTGCAGGCGATCGACTGAAAAAGCCGATAAACTCCGCCGCCATGAATAGAACTCTCTACAGCTGTCTGTTTTACCTGGCGCTGCCCTTGGTGGCTTTACGTCTGTGGCTGCGTGCGCGCAAGGCGCCGGCCTATGCTGAGCGCGTCGGTGAGCGCTTCTCCTATGGCTTGCCGGTGATGCAGCCCGGCGGGATCTGGGTGCATGCCGTGTCGGTAGGTGAGAGCATTGCCGCCGCACCCATGGTGCGCGGGTTGCTGGCGCGTTATCCGACGCTGCCGATCACGGTTACGTGCATGACGCCCACCGGTTCCGAGCGCATCCAGGCGTTGTTCGCCAACGAGCCGCGCATCCAGCATTGCTATTTGCCGTATGACTTGCCGTGCGCGGCCAAGCGTTTCCTCGACCGTGTGCAGCCGAAACTGGCGGTGATCATGGAAACCGAGCTGTGGCCCAACCATATCCACGCCTGCGCCCAGCGCGGGATCCCGGTGGCATTGGCCAATGCGCGGCTGTCGGCGCGTTCGGCCAAGGGCTACGCGCGCTTTGCCAGGCTGACGGCGCCGATGTTGTCGCAAATGAGCCTGTTTGCCGTACAGACGCACGCCGAAGCTCAGCGCTTCCTGAGCCTCGGTGCTCGCCCGGAAACCGTCGAAGTCACCGGCTCAATCAAGTTCGACCTGACCATCGACCCCGAACTGCCGGTGCGGGCGGCTGCGTTGCGCGAGCAATGGGGCGCCAGCGAACGTCCGGTGTGGATCGCCGCGAGTACCCATGAAGGTGAAGATGAAGTCGTCTTGGCAGCCCATCGCCAATTGCTCGACAGCTATCCCAACGCATTGCTGATTCTGGTGCCGCGCCACCAGGAACGCTTCGGGCCGATGTTCGAGCTGTGCCAGCAACAAGGTTTTGCCACCGTGCGCCGTTCCAGCGGCGAAGCGGTCACCGCGCAAACTTCGGTACTGCTCGGTGACACCATGGGTGAACTGCTGTTTCTCTACGCCTTGGCCGACAGCGCTTTTGTCGGCGGCAGCCTGGTGGCGACCGGCGGGCATAATCCACTGGAGCCGGCGGCATTGGCCAAGCCTGTGATCATGGGCCCGCACGTATTCAACTTCCTCGAAATCACCGCGATGATGCGCGAAGCCGGGGCGCTGCGAGAGGTGGATGACGCCGAAGGCTTGGCCGAAGCCGTGCGGCAATTGTTCGAATTGCCGCAGGATGCGCGCAAGATGGCGCAGGCGGGTCTCAAGGTGATGCAGGCCAACCAGGGCGCGTTGAAGCGCTTGCTGGATGGCCTTGATCGACTCATCACCCTGTAGGAGCCGGTTTGCCGGCGATGGCGATCTTAGGGACGCCATCGCTGGCAAGCCAGCTCCTACAGAAGGTATGTCAGTAGCCGGGGCGGGCCTTGAGCTGCTCGGCCGCAGCCTTGGCCAGATCTGGCGGCAGGAAGTCGCGGTCCGGGTTGTAGTCAGCCTTGAGGTAGCGCGCCAAATCCTGCAAGTCGCCTGGATTCAAAGTGCCCGCCGCCTGCTTCAAGCGCAAGTTGTCGAGGATGTAGTCATAACGGCTGTTGTTGTAGTTGCGCACCGACGCATAGAGCTGGCGTTGTGAATCCAGCACATCGACGATGTTGCGCGTGCCCACCTGGTAACCGATTTCCGTGGCTTCCACCGCACTCTGGTTGGAGATGATCGACTGGCGGCGCGCCTGTACCTGCTCCACATCGGTGTTGACTGCACGGTGCAGGTTGCGGGTGTTTTCCACTACCTGGCGGCGCAGGCCTTCGCGCTGTTGCTCGGTCTGGCCAAGGCGTGAGTAGGACTCGCGCACTTGCGAACTGGTCAGCCCGCCGCTGTAGATCGGGATGCTCAGGCGCAGGCCGATGGTGCGTTGTTCCACATCGCCACGGTACGGCGTGCCGAACGCATTCGGGTTGCTGAAGCCCAGGGCGTCGTTGTCGCCTTTTTCGTATTGCGCCACGGCGTCCAGGGTCGGCGCATGCCCGGCCTTGCGCTGCTTGAGGGTTTCCTCGGCGGCGGTGACGGCGTAGTTGCTGGCGAGCAGATTGAGGTTCTGGCGGCCGGCGGTTTCGACCCAGGCCTTGGCGTCGTTCGGCAGCGGCGGCAACACCGGCAGGGTGTGGACAATGCCCTGTATCGAGTTGTACTGGCGGTTGGTCAAGGTGATCAAGGCTTCGAACGCGTCTTCCACCTGGCGTTGGGCCAGGATGCGGTTGGCGCGGGCGGTGTCGTAGCTGGCCTGGGATTGCAGCACGTCGGTCTTGTCCGACAGGCCGACGTCGAAGCGCTCGTTGGACTGGTCCAGTTGGCGCTTGAATGCGTTCTCTTCGGCCTTGGTCGACGCCAGGTTGTCCTGGGCGCGCAGCACGGCGAAGTAATTTTCGGCACTTTGCAGGATCAGGTTCTGCTCGGTGGCCGACAGTTGCAGCGCGGCCTGCTCGTTGGTGGCCTCGGCCGCCTGCAATTGGAACCAGCGGTCGGCGCGGAACAGCGGCTGGCTCAAGGTGGCCCGCCAGGAATGCGCATCGCGGTTGGCGGTAGCGGCGGGCGTGTCGATCTGTGTGCGTACGTTATTGATATCGGCGCCACCGGTCAGGTTTGGCAGCAGCCCGGCGCGGGCCTGGGGCACCACTTCTTTTTGCGCGCCGTATTGGGCGCGGGCGGCGGCCAGGTCGGCGTTGTTGTCCACCGCTTCCTGGTAGACGCTGACCAAGTCAGTTTTAGCGGACAAGGGCGCTTCTGCTGCCCAGACCATTCCGTTGGTCGCACAAGACACGGCGAGCGCCAGTGAGAGTTTGCGCAGCATGAGGCGATCCCTAGTTTTAATATTACGGTGATAATTTAGCGCCCAAGGCTAAGGCGGCCCATTCCTGGCGTCAAGCACTGTAGCGGCAACCGAGTGTAGTGGTGCTGACTCGGCGCAACAATCCCGCAATCACGCCATTCATCACGCTGAATGCACCGCTATTGGCAATTTGCCCACGCCATGGTCTAGACTGGCCGCGTTCTTGTCGGGGTGCCTTGTTGGAAGGCTGAGATCGGTAAATACCGGATCCCGTTGAACCTGATCAGGTTAGCGCCTGCGTAGGGAACAAGATTTCTCGTCACCCGGCGAGTCCTCTTGTGCTTCGTCCGGGATGCTGTTCATTTATTGAACAGCCCTCGTGCACAGAGCACAGCACTGGTTTCAGTGCGTCCATCCGTCACAGGTTCGCTCCGACAAAAATCCACCGCCTGGATAAGTTGGAGAGCCCGTGATGAGTACAAGACCAAAAAATACCGTGCACCTGAGTGAGTCTGCCAAAGTCGACTCCGGCTCCGTGCAACCCTTTACCCGCTCGCAAAAAATCTACGTACAAGGCACCCGCCCGGACATTCGTGTGCCGATGCGCGAAATCAGCCTGGACGTGACCCCCACCGACTTCGGCGGTGAAATCAACGCGCCGGTCGTGGTTTATGACACCTCCGGCCCGTACACCGACCCTAACGTCATCATCGACGTGCGCAAAGGCCTTGGCGATGTGCGCTCGCCGTGGATCGAAGTGCGTAACGACACCGAGCGCTTGCCAGGCCTCAGCTCCCACTTCGGCCAGCAGCGCTTGAGCGATGCCGAACTCACCGCGCTGCGCTTCGCCCATGTGAAGAACCCGCGCCGTGCCAAGGCCGGCGCCAACGTCACGCAGATGCACTACGCGCGCAAAGGCATCATCACCGCCGAGATGGAATACGTCGCCATCCGTGAAAACATGAAGCTGGAAGAAGCCCGCGCCACTGGCCTGCTCGACCAGCAACACGCCGGCCACAGCTTTGGCGCCAGCGTGCCGAAGATCATCACGCCTGAATTCGTGCGCGAAGAAATCGCCCGTGGCCGCGCGATCATCCCAGCCAACATCAACCATACCGAACTGGAACCGATGATCATCGGCCGTAACTTCCTGGTGAAGATCAACGGCAACATCGGCAACAGCGCACTGGGTTCGTCCATCGAAGAAGAAGTAGCGAAACTGACCTGGGGCATTCGCTGGGGTTCGGACACCGTGATGGACTTGTCCACCGGCAAGCACATCCACGAAACCCGTGAGTGGATCATCCGCAACTCGCCCGTGCCGATCGGCACCGTGCCGATCTACCAGGCCCTGGAAAAAGTCGGCGGCGCCGCCGAGGACCTGACCTGGGAGTTGTTCCGCGACACCCTGATCGAACAGGCCGAGCAGGGCGTGGATTACTTCACCATTCACGCCGGCGTACTGCTGCGCTATGTGCCGCTGACCGCCAAACGCGTGACCGGCATCGTGTCCCGTGGCGGTTCGATCATGGCCAAGTGGTGCCTGGCGCACCACAAAGAGAACTTCACCTACACGCATTTCGACGAAATCTGCGAAATCATGAAGGCTTATGACGTCAGCTTCTCCCTCGGCGACGGCCTGCGCCCTGGCTCGATTGCCGACGCCAACGACGCCGCGCAATTCGGTGAGCTGGAAACCCTTGGCGAGTTGACCAAGACCGCCTGGAAGCACGACGTGCAAACCATGATCGAAGGCCCTGGCCACGTGCCGATGCAGTTGATCAAGGAGAACATGGACAAGCAGCTCGAGTGCTGCGACGAAGCGCCGTTCTACACCCTCGGTCCACTGACCACCGACATTGCGCCTGGCTACGACCACATCACTTCCGGCATCGGCGCGGCGATGATCGGCTGGTTCGGTTGCGCCATGCTCTGCTACGTCACGCCCAAGGAGCACCTGGGCCTGCCGAACAAGGATGACGTGAAGACCGGGATCATCACCTACAAGATCGCCGCCCACGCGGCTGACCTTGCCAAAGGCCATCCGGGCGCGCAGATCCGCGATAACGCCTTGAGCAAGGCGCGCTTCGAGTTCCGCTGGGAGGACCAGTTCAACCTCGGCCTGGACCCGGACACGGCGCGTTCGTACCACGATGAAACCCTGCCGAAGGACTCGGCCAAGGTCGCGCATTTCTGCTCGATGTGCGGGCCGAAGTTCTGCTCGATGAAGATCACCCAGGAAGTGCGTGAGTACGCGGCCAACCAGCGCATTGAAGCGGTGGATGTGGATGTGGCCAAGGGCTTGGCGGAGCAGGCGGAGCGGTTCAAGCAGGAAGGCAGTCAGCTGTACAAAAAGGTCTGATCCAGAGGCGGCGGTGACTGTGCCGCCGCCATCGCGGGCAAGCCCGGCTCCCACATTTGAAATGCATTCCGGTGTGGGAGCCGGGCTTGCCCGCGATAGCGATCTGCCAAACATCAAAGTGTCCCTCAGAGATAACACCCTTGAGCATTCAACCCAGCACCTACTCCCCAGACATCGCGGTTCCCGCTGACAAACGCGTCTTCGGTGCCCGCGACCTGTTCTCCCTCTGGTTCTCCCTCGGCATCGGCCTGATGGTCCTGCAAACCGGCGCATTGCTCGCGCCGGGCCTGGGCTTGTCCGGTTCGTTGCTGGCGATTTTCCTCGGCACCCTGGTGGGCGTCCTGTTACTGGCCGCCGTCGGCGTGATCGGCAGCGACACCGGCCTGTCCGCCATGGCAGCCCTCAAGCTCAGCCTCGGCGCCAAAGGTGCGAGTGTGCCGGCGCTGCTCAACCTGCTGCAGCTGATCGGCTGGGGTTCGTTCGAAATCATCGTGATGCGCGACGCGGCCAGCTTGCTAGGCACGCGGGCCTTCAGTGACGGCAGCCTGTTCGCCAGCCCATTGTTGTGGACCCTGTTCTTCGGTGGTCTGGCGACGCTGTTGGCGGTCAGTGGCCCGCTGACCTTTGTGCGTCAGATCCTGCGCAAATGGGGCATCTGGCTGCTGCTCGCCGCTTGCCTGTGGCTCACCTGGAACCTGTTCGCCAAGGCCGACCTCGCCGCACTTTGGGCCAAGGCGGGTGACGGTTCGATGCCGTTTGCGGTGGGTTTTGATATCGCCATCGCCATGCCGCTGTCGTGGCTGCCGCTGATCGCGGATTACTCACGTTTCGGCAAGCGCGCCAAAAGTGTGTTCGGCGGCACGGCGCTTGGGTTCTTTATCGGAAATTTCTGGCTGATGGGCCTGGGTGTGGCCTACACCCTGGCGTTTGCGCCGAGCGGTGAAGTCAACGCGCTGTTGCTGGCATTGGCCGGGGCTGGCCTGGGGATTCCGCTGCTATTGATCCTGTTGGATGAATCGGAAAACGCCTTCGCCGATATTCACTCGGCGGCGGTTTCCAGCGGAATATTGTTGCGTTTGAAGGTCGAGCACCTGGCACTGGCTATCGGTGTGATCTGCACGCTCATTGCCTGCTTTGCGCCATTGGCCCAGTACCAGAACTTCCTGCTGCTGATCGGCTCGGTATTCGCGCCGCTGTTTGGCGTGGTGCTGGTGGATCACTTCATTCTGCGCCGTCGTAGCGCGGGTGCAGTAGCCAGTCTGCGCTGGCCGGCATTGGTCGCCTGGCTGGGCGGCATTGCGACTTACCACCTGCTGGCCAATCTGTATCCGGACGTCGGCGCGACCCTGCCGGCTTTGGTGCTGGCAGGGCTGTTGCAACTCATCCTGGGCCGGGCCTTCAGCGGCGCGCGGGCACCAGTTCAGGCTTGAGAATGCCGTCCAGGCGCGAGTAGGGAATCTGCAACTCGACGTGGCCCAAGGCATACGGCGCAATGGTGGTGGTGGGGTACTTGAGGATCACGCCACCGTAGGTGAGCGCCACGTTAGGGGTTTTCTGGAAAGGGTACTGTTTCACGTACTCCGGCTCCAGGCTCAGGCGGGTGCTGATCAGCCAGCTGTTATGGGCCACCTGGGCGGCTTTCCAGAACGCGTCTTCCTTGCCGGGCAACAACATGTCGGTGAGGGTCAGGGCTTTCTGCTGCTGGCGCGAATAGTTGATGAACGCACGGCCCGGTTCGCCGTGGGTGGCGCCCTGGTCCAGGTAGCTGGAGAGTTCGATGATCACCAAGCCGTCATGCTGCTCACGTACCTTGGCCTGCAAGTACATGCTGTTGCGTGGGGCGGCGGTGCGCAGGAACTGCTCGCTGTACGTCGCGAGGCTGCTCGGCAGCGGGTCGGTCTGGGTCATTTCCAGCAGGCGCTGTTCGATCAAGGCGTCCAGCTTGGGTTCCTTGGCAAAGTGCACCGTGTCGATGTTCACCAGCGGGCAGTCGGCGCTGGCGCAGCCTGGCTTGCTTTGCTCGGTGGCGTCGCGGGTGGCGTCCAGCGGGGTTTTGTAGCTTGGCTGGAACAGGCTTTGGCAGGCACCGAGGGTCAATGCGATGCAGGCCACGGAGGCGATTTTTAAAAGCGACATGTAGGGTCTTCGTCCGTCGATAAGAGCGAAATTGTGCAGCTTCGACTACCGGCAAGGCAGTCAGTTCGCCACTAAGCTGATTAGAGTGAGTTTGACGCCCGCCGTCTATCCCGGCAACTGGAAAGGGGCTGCATCTGGAGGCATGAGCGCGTTAGGATGGCGCCAAATGCGCAGGCTCAATGAGGAAGGGATATGACGGACATTGCAAAATCGACGCCGAGCACCATCGAGATTGTTCAGCGCGACAATGCGTACCAGGGCTTCTACAAGCTTGATCGCGTGCAACTGCGCCACGAGAAATTCGATGGCGGCATGAGCCGGGTGATCAACCGCGAAGTCTTCGTTCGTCATGATGCCGTGTGCGTATTGCCTTACGACCCGCAGCGCGACGAAGTGGTGCTGATCGAGCAGTTCCGCGTAGGTGCCATGGGCCGAACCGACAACCCGTGGCTGGTGGAGATGGTTGCCGGCCTGATCGACAAGGATGAAGAGCCGGAGGAGGTTGCACACCGCGAAGCCGAGGAGGAAGCTGGGCTGACATTCTCCGCGTTGTGGCCGATCACCAAGTATTTCCCGTCGCCCGGCGGCAGTACCGAATTTGTCCACTTGTACCTGGGCCGTTGCGACAGCTCGGGCGCCGGTGGCGTCCATGGACTGGAAGAGGAAGCTGAAGATATCCGTGTCACCGTCTGGGCTTTCGAAGATGCCCTGCAAGCGGTGCGCGACGGCAAAATTTCCAACGCAGCCAGCATTATCGCCCTGCAATGGCTTGCGCTTAATCGCGCGGAAGTGAGGGGGTTATGGCAGTAAAGGCACGGGAACGTTATCGAGTCGACCTGATCGGGTTGCAAGCGGCCTGCGAGGCCAACTATGCGCGGCTGATGCGCCTGCTCCCCGACATGCGCCATGCTCCCGAGGCGCGGCGTATCGGCGTGACCCACGGCGACCAGATGCTCGGCGTGCTGGCGCTGGAAGTCATCGTCAATTGCCCGTACACCACCACCCTGCGTGTGCGCCAGGAACACAGCCTGCCGTGGCTGCCGGTGCCGCAACTGGAAGTGCAGGTGTACCACGACGCGCGCATGGCCGAAGTGATCAGCGCCGAACATGCACGACGCTTTCGCAGCATCTATCCTTACCCCAACGTGTTCATGCACCAGCCCGATGAGAAAGCACAGCTCAATGTGTTCCTCGGTGAGTGGTTGAGCCATTGCCTGGCCCTAGGCCATGAGTTCGAAGTTGTGCGGTAGATGTGAACTGCATCTGCTTCCTATGGTTTCCTCTTGTGTCCTGCCCCAGCATAATCACGCCAAACGTCCATTCCTGTGATTGCCTTGGGAGAGCGCCTTGCCGAGCGTATCCACTGTGAGTCCCGATGCGCCCGCATTGCTGGTGCAGCTGTCTGATAGCCATTTGTTTGCCGAGGCCGACGGCACGCTGCTGGGCATGAACACCCGTGAAAGCCTGCAAGGCGTCATCGAATTGGTGCGCGCGCAGCAGCCGCACATCGATTTGGTGTTGGCCACGGGGGACCTGTCACAGGACGGCACGCTGGAGTCGTACCAGCAATTTCGTGACATGACCCGGCAGATCGACGCCCCGGCGCGCTGGATTCCCGGTAATCATGACGAACCGCAGATCATGGCCCGCGCCGCGGTGCACAGCGATTTATTGGAGCCGGTGGTCGATATCGGCAACTGGCGCGTCACCCTGCTGGACTCCGCTGTTCCCGGCTCCGTGCCGGGCTACCTGCAGGATCAACAACTGCAACTGCTCGTCCAGGCCTTGAGCGAAGCGCCGAACCGTCATCATCTGGTGTGTTTTCACCATCATCCGGTGTCCATCGGTTGCGCCTGGATGGAGCCCATTGGCTTACGCAATCCTGAGGCGTTGTTTGCCGTGCTCGACCGTTTCCCGCAGGCGCGGGCGGTACTGTGGGGGCATGTGCACCAGGAGATCGACCGCGAACGCAACGGCGTACGCCTGCTGGCATCGCCGTCCACCTGCATCCAGTTCGCACCGGGCAGCGAGGATTTCAAGGTCAGCGAGCAGGCGCCGGGCTACCGCTGGCTGCGGCTGCATGCCGACGGACGGTTGGAAACGGGCGTAGAACGCTTGGCCGGCTTCGTGTTTACAGTGGATTACGGTAGCAACGGCTACTGAGATTTACCTGTAAACTGCGCCTTTTTTGGCGCAAGCATGGAGAGCCCGGCATGTCCGCTTCGATCCTGTATATCCACGGTTTCAACAGTGCGCCGGCGTCCAATAAGGCCAGCCAACTGATCACCGTGATGGACACTCTCGGCCTGGCCGACCAACTGCGCGTACCGGCCCTGCATCACCATCCCCGTCAGGCAATTCCGCAATTGGAAGCAGCGATCGCCGAGCTGGGGCGGCCACTGCTGGTCGGCAGCTCACTCGGCGGCTACTATGCAACCCATCTTGCCGAGCGCCATGGCCTCAAGGCGTTGCTGGTGAACCCGGCGGTCAGCCCTCATCGGATGTTCGACGGTTACCTGGGCACCCAGAAGAACCTCTACACCGATGAAACCTGGGAACTGACCCACGACCACGTTACGGCGCTGGCCGAGCTGGAAGTGCCGGCGCCCCAGGATGCCGCGCGGTATCAGGTGTGGTTGCAGACCGGGGATGAAACCCTGGACTATCGCCTCGCCCAGCAGTACTACCGGGCCTGTGCCTTGCGCATCCAGGCCGGGGGCGACCATGGTTACCAAGGGTTCGCCCAGCAATTGCCGGCTATGTTGAGCTTTGCCGGTATTGGCGCAGATCAGTATCAATCCTTCGATTTTTCTTCATTGTAAGAATCGCAGGTCACTTTTTAATCGAACGACTCACGACGAGACCCCATGGCCACTCCCAGCGCTAGCTCTTATAACGCCGACGCCATCGAAGTCCTCTCGGGCCTCGACCCGGTGCGCAAACGCCCCGGCATGTACACCGACACCAGTCGGCCGAACCACCTTGCCCAGGAAGTCATCGACAACAGCGTCGATGAAGCCCTGGCCGGCCACGCCAAGTCGGTGCATGTCATTCTCCACGCTGACCACTCCCTGGAAGTGTCCGACGATGGTCGCGGCATGCCGGTGGACATCCACCCGGAAGAGGGTGTGTCGGGCGTCGAGCTGATCCTCACCAAGCTCCATGCGGGCGGCAAGTTCTCCAACAAGAACTACCAGTTCTCCGGCGGCCTGCATGGCGTGGGTATTTCGGTGGTCAACGCCTTGTCCACGCTGGTGCGGGTCAAGGTCAAGCGCGACGGCAACGAGTACCAGATGACCTTCGCCGATGGCTACAAAGCCACCGACCTGGAAGTAATCGGCACCGTGGGCAAGCGCAACACCGGCACCAGCGTGTACTTTGCGCCGGATCCGAAATACTTCGATTCGCCAAAATTCTCCATCAGCCGCCTCAAGCACGTGCTCAAGGCCAAGGCTGTACTGTGCCCAGGCCTGCTGGTGACTTTTGAAGACAAAGGCACCGGTGAGAAGGTCGAGTGGCACTATGAAGACGGCCTGCGTTCGTACCTGGAAGACTCCGTCAGCGACTTCGAGCGCCTGCCCAACGAGCCGTTCTGCGGCAGTTTGGCCGGTAATAAAGAAGCTGTGGACTGGGCGCTGCTGTGGTTGCCGGAAGGTGGCGACAGCGTGCAGGAAAGCTACGTCAACCTGATCCCGACGGCCCAGGGCGGCACCCACGTCAACGGTTTGCGCCAGGGCTTACTGGATGCCATGCGCGAATTCTGCGAATACCGCAGCCTGCTGCCGCGCGGTGTGAAGCTGGCGCCGGAAGACGTGTGGGAGCGCATCGCGTTCGTGCTGTCGATGAAAATGCAGGAGCCGCAGTTCTCCGGCCAGACCAAAGAGCGCCTGTCGTCCCGCGAGGCGGCGGCGTTTGTCTCCGGCGTGGTCAAGGATGCCTTCAGCCTGTGGCTCAACGAGCATCCTGAATTGGGCCTGGCCCTGGCGGAGTTGGCGATCAACAACGCCGGTCGTCGTCTGAAGGCCAGCAAGAAGGTCGAGCGCAAGCGCATCACCCAGGGCCCGGCATTGCCCGGCAAGCTGGCCGATTGCGCCGGGCAAGACCCGATGCGCTCCGAGCTGTTCCTGGTGGAAGGTGACTCCGCCGGCGGTTCCGCCAAGCAAGCGCGGGACAAGGAATTCCAGGCGATCCTGCCGTTGCGCGGCAAGATCCTCAACACCTGGGAAGTCGATGGCAGCGAAGTCCTGGCCAGCCAGGAGGTGCACAACATCGCCGTGGCCATTGGCGTTGATCCCGGCGCAGCGGACATGAGCCAACTGCGCTACGGCAAGATCTGCATCCTCGCCGACGCCGACTCCGACGGCCTGCACATCGCCACGCTGCTGTGCGCGTTGTTCGTTCAGCACTTCCGCCCGTTGGTGGATGCCGGTCACGTCTACGTTGCCATGCCGCCGTTATATCGGATCGACCTGGGCAAGGAGATTTACTACGCCCTGGACGAAGCCGAGCGCGATGGCATCCTCGATCGCCTGGTCGCCGAGAAGAAACGCGGCAAGCCACAGGTCACGCGATTCAAGGGCCTGGGTGAAATGAACCCGCCGCAGCTGCGCGAAACCACCATGGACCCGAATACCCGGCGCCTGGTGCAGTTGACCTTGGAAGACTACGCCGCCACGTCGGAAATGATGGACATGCTGCTGGCGAAGAAACGCGCGCCTGACCGTAAGTCCTGGCTGGAGTCCAAAGGCAACCTGGCCGAGGTTCTGGGCTGATGCGCACAGGTTTCGCCCTGGCGATCCTGATGTTGAGCGGGTTGGTGGCTACCACGGTAGTTGCCGCGCCCGTGGCTGAGCTAAAGCTGATGTCCGAACACCCGGTGGACGGCATGCGCGGCGGCAACCTGTCGGGCCTGGCCTTGTGTGGCAAGGAGTTGTGGACGGTTTCCGACCGCGATGACGACCAGATTTACCGCCTGGATGTCAGTGCGCCAACCTGGCAGGCCGAGGCGGTAAAGATCGACGTGCCACCGGTGCCGGAATCCGGACTGCCGTGGGGTTTGCGCTCGCGCACCAAGGCTGCATCGTTCATTCGCGGTGGCGATTTGGACTTTGAAGGCATCACCTGCGATGCCGCCGGCAACCGCTACGTAGTCAGCGAAGCCCATGCGGCGGTGCTGCAAGTGCCGGTGACGGGTTCGCCTGAGTGGTTGAAGATCGCGCCGGGCATGGTGCGTGAAGCGCGGGCCAGCGGCATGTTGCTGCACTTCAACGCCTTGTTTGAAGGCCTCGCGATCAATCCCGAAGGCAATCAGATTTGGCTGGCAGCCGAGCGCGAACGACGGGGGCTAATTTCGATCAAGCGTCCGCAAAGCCTGTGGGATTGTGACGGCCCCTGCGTATTGTTGAGCGAAGCCGGCCAGGAAGTGCAACCGGCCCAGTTCCCGAACCCCAAGGCGGTGTCCAAGGACTTCGCCGACCTGGCGCTGTTCAACGGCAAGCTGTTTACCCTGGAGCGCAATGCGTTCCAGATTTGCCGGCGTGATGCGGTCACGGCCAAGGTCGAACTGTGCTGGTCGTTTGCCGACGAGACCCTGACGCCCGAGCGGCGTTATCCTCAGCCCTATGGCCTGGCAGAAGCCTTGGTGGTGGACGCCGACGGTGCCTGGCTGGGCATCGACAACAATTTCGGCCCGCGTGCCGATGGTGAAAAGCGCCCCGTGGTCTATCGTTTCGCCGCCCCTGTCGGTGGCTGGAGCGCTCGCCCATGAGCCCCTGTTTTTTTGAATTGACCCGGTGCAGCGGCAGTTCCGCAGCACCTTACCCGACCATGATGAGGCCCGCATGAGTGACATCCTCGCAGACAGCTTAGATGGCGTAGAACGCCGGTCGCTGGCTGACTTCACCGAAAATGCCTACCTCAACTACTCCATGTACGTGATCATGGACCGTGCCTTGCCGCATATCGGCGACGGCCTCAAGCCCGTACAACGGCGCATCATCTACGCCATGAGTGAGTTGGGCCTGGACGCTGATTCCAAGCACAAGAAGTCGGCGCGTACCGTCGGTGACGTGCTCGGTAAGTTCCACCCCCACGGCGATTCAGCCTGCTACGAAGCGATGGTGCTGATGGCGCAGCCGTTCAGCTATCGCTACACACTGGTAGACGGCCAGGGCAACTGGGGTGCGCCGGACGATCCCAAATCGTTCGCTGCGATGCGATACACCGAAGCGCGTCTGTCGCGTTATTCGGAAGTCCTGCTGAGCGAATTGGGCCAGGGCACCGCCGACTGGGGGCCTAATTTCGACGGCACCCTCGACGAGCCGCTGGTGTTGCCGGCACGTTTGCCGAACATCCTGCTCAATGGCACCACCGGTATTGCTGTGGGTATGGCCACTGACGTGCCGCCGCATAACCTGCGTGAAGTCGCCACCGCCTGCGTGCGCTTGCTCGATGAGCCCAAAGCCACGGTAGAACAGCTCTGCGAGCACATCCAGGGGCCGGATTACCCGACCGAAGCGGAAATCATCACGCCGCGCGCCGACCTGCTGAAGATGTACGAAACCGGCAAGGGTTCGGTGCGTATGCGCGCTGTTTACCACATCGAAGATGGCGACATTATCGTCACCGCGTTGCCGCACCAGGTGTCCGGTGCCAAGGTGCTGGAGCAGATCGCCGCGCTGATGCAGGCCAAACCGTCGAAATTGCCGCAGGTTGCCGACCTGCGTGACGAATCCGACCACGAAAACCCTTGCCGCATTGTGATCATCCCGACCAACAGCCGGGTCGACCACGAAGTGCTGATGCAGCATCTGTTTGCCAGCACGGACCTGGAGTCCAGCTACCGGGTCAACGTCAACATCATCGGCCTGGACGGCAAGCCGCAGCTGAAAAACCTGCGCAACCTGCTGGTGGAGTGGCTGGAGTTCCGGGTCAACACCGTGCGTCGCCGCCTCCAATTCCGCCTGGATAAGGTCGAGCGACGCCTGCACCTGTTGGACGGCTTGCTGATTGCCTACCTCAACCTGGATGAAGTGATCCACATCATCCGTACCGCCGAGCACCCGAAAGCCGAGTTGATTGCGCGTTTCGAGTTGAGCGAGATTCAGGCTGACTACATCCTCGACACCCGCTTGCGTCAGTTGGCGCGACTGGAAGAAATGAAGCTGCGCGACGAACAGGACGCGCTGCTCAAGGAGCAAGCCAAGCTGCAAGCGCTGCTGGGCAGCGAAGCCAAGCTGAAGAAGCTGGTGCGCAGCGAGCTGATCAAAGACGCCGAAACCTACGGCGATGACCGTCGTTCGCCGATCGTGCAGCGCGCAGAAGCGAAAGCGCTGACAGAAACCGAGTTGCTGCCAAACGAGAAAATTACCGTCGTTCTGTCGGAAAAGGGTTGGGTTCGCTCCGCCAAAGGGCATGATATTGACGCCACTGGCTTGTCGTACAAGGCGGGTGACGGGTTCAAGACCGCTGCCGCCGGGCGTTCCAACCAGTTTGCGGTGTTTATCGATTCCACCGGGCGCAGTTATTCGGTACCGGCCCACACCTTGCCGTCTGCACGGGGGCAGGGTGAGCCATTGACCGGGCGCCTGACGCCGCCGCCAGGGGCGAATTTCGAGTGCGTGCTGCTGCCGGACGACGATGCGCTGTACGTGATCGCCTCCGACGCGGGCTACGGGTTTGTGGTGAAAGGTGAAGACCTGCAGGCCAAGAACAAGGCGGGCAAGGCTCTGCTGAGCTTGCCTAACAACGCCAAGGTGATCCTGCCGCGGCCGGTGGACGACCGAGAGAGCAACTGGCTGGCGTCGGTGACCACCGAGGGGCGTTTGCTGGTATTCAAGATCAGCGACCTGCCGCAGTTGGGCAAAGGCAAGGGCAACAAGATCATTGGCATTCCCGGCGAGCGAGTGGCCAGTCGCGAAGAGTATGTGACCGACATCGCAGTGATCCCGGAAGGCGCGACGTTGGTGCTTCAGGCCGGTAAACGTACCCTGTCGTTGCGTCCTGACGACCTTGAGCATTACAAGGGTGAGCGCGGTCGGCGTGGTAACAAATTGCCTCGTGGCTTCCAGCGCGTGGATGCTTTGCTGGTGGAAACGCCGGTTTAACGCGTATTAGAGCCCTCGATCTACGATTTAACGCGTAGATCGACGCTTTGGCGCTGGAGTCATGGCGCATATTCACGGATGATATGGCCTTTCCAGCGCCGGCGTGGCCGAGCGTGTTTAGGTTATTTTTAGTATTACATTGTGGTTCGCCTTGTGGCAGCCACCTGGATGGGATGATGACTGCTCCACGCCTTCCTTTATTTTTCGTGCTCGCTGGCCTTTTGGGGCTGGCGGGTTGCAGCACACATCAACCGGTGTCGCTGTACCAGCTGGACAGCGGAAGTCCGGCTCAACCTGCACAGACCGCCGGCATGGCCGTCTTGCTGGGCCCGGTAGTTGTCGCCGACTACCTGCAGCGCGAAACCCTTCTACAACGTCAGAACGACGGCAGCCTGCAAGGTTCCACCGATGGTCGTTGGGCGGGCAGTTTGTCGTCCGACATCAACCAATTGATGTTGCGTCAGGTCGCAGGTCAGCTGGACAGCCAGCGTGTGGTGCTGGCGCCCGCGCCGACCGGGTTTACTCCGGACGTGCAGGTGTTGCTGACGATCACCCGTCTTGACTCCGGTACGTCGCAGCCGGCGATTCTCGATGCGCAATGGCGCTTGATCGATCGTCGTGGCCAGGTACGCGATAACCGCATCGTGCACCTGCAGGAGCAGCACACCGGCACCACCGCGTCCCAGGTCCAGGCCCAGGGCGTGTTGTTGCAACATCTGGCACAGCAGTTGTCGGTGGCCCTCAAGCCATTGGCCAACCAACCGCCGATTGCCGAAGCGCCGCGCAAGCAGAGCGCCCCGGCGCAGGCTAAGCCGGCAGAACCGCAGAAGCCGAAGATGCCAATGGCGACGCCGATTCGCACGGATATGGAAGTGTTCAGGTTCTGATCTGAATCGCAGATACAAAAAAGGCCCGCTGATTCAGCGGGCCTTTTTATTGGCTGTAAACCCGATCCCTGTAGGAGCCGGCTTGCCGGCGATAAGGTCGTCGAGGCCGGTGGTGATGGTGATATGGCCATCGCCGGCAAGCCGGCTCCTACATAAGATCAGGGCTTGCGGGTCTCGTGCATCCGCGCCAACTGCCGCTCCAGCATCGAGGGATACGGCTCCATCAACCGCTCCACACAGCTTGCACCCTCTGGGCTGGCAATCGGGCGGATGCGTGCGCGCTGGCGGATCAGTGTGTCTTCACTGATCTTACGTTCCACCAGCAACAGGTTGCGGCTGTGCTGCGACAGCGCCAGGGCGTCTTGGGCGCTTTCGGTGAGCAGCAGGTCGATCTGGCTCATGCCAAACAGGTCATCGCTCACCGTCAGGCCCAACTGCAGTTGCAGCGTGATGCCACTGTCGGCCACTTCGATCTGCAGGGCATGGCCCAGGGCGCGAAGCAACTCGCCGCAGCAGATGGCGTTGGTCAGGTAGTCTTCGCCGCTGTCTTCACTGTGGAACAGCATCAGCGTGCTGCCGTCGTTCAGGGTGTGCAGCTCGCTCTGGTACAGCGAAGCGGCCTGGTCGAGGCAGTCGCGGTAGCGCTCCAGCAGCTCGGTCAGGCGTGCGCGGGGCAGGCGACGCAGCTGGTCCTGAGCGCCCAGTTGCACAGCCAATACGGCGCTGAACTGGGGTTCGGTGTTCTTCACCGGAACTGGCTTCGGTGCGACGGCCGGTTCGCTGGCCGAGGTGTCGCGCAGGTCGGCGAAGGGGTCTTCGTCGTCCAGCTCGTCTTCTTCGGCTTTGAACGCCTGGCGGGTGGCAGGCTTCAGGCCCGCTACCGGCGCTTCTTGCACTTCAAACGCAGGCTCGTCGTCGTAGTCTGTTTCGTCGAACTCAGGCTCTGGCTCTACTTCGCGCACCACCGGTTCCGGGGCGAAACTGGCGTGCAACTGGCGGGCGAGGTCACCGATCTCATCCTGGCGTTCAGTGGCCGGGGTGTGTTCGTCGATATCGCGCAGCCAGATGCGCAACTGCATCAGTGGCGTGGAGATGTGTCGACCCAGGCGCAGACTCAACGCCAACGCCAGTGCCAGCAGGATCGCGCTCAAGATGCCCATGCTTTGCAGGCTGATGGTCATCGGCTGCTGGAATTGCTGCATGTCCAGGCTGATGCGCAGTTGGCCGGCCTTCACATCCTGAAACGTAATATTGCTCTGGTAGAGACCTTCGGCTTCACCCAGCAGGCCGTTTTTCGGGCGTTGCCCGGCTTCGGCCATGATCCGGTTGTCCACGCTGTAGATGGCGGCGTGGGCCACCAGCGGGTTCTTGGTCAGGTTGTTGAGCAGCACGTTGAGGCTGAGGATGTCATTGGACACCAACAACTCAGTCGCCGAGGTGGCGGTCTGGGTGGTCAAGCTCTCGCCCAGGGCGTCGGCTTGCTCATGCATGGCCTGTTTGAACTGCAAACCCATCACGCAGGCGTAGATCACCAGGGCCAGGGCGACCAGGATCACGTTATGGCTGGCGATGCGTAATGCGATCGGTACACGGCGGTGGCGCAGTGCCCGGAAGATCAGCAGGAAGAAATTATCGGTTTTTACTGGCGTGGGCCGGTTCACTTGCGCTCGGCTCTTGGTCCGTGAAGTTGACGCGCAGTATAGCGACAGCCCTAGAACCGGCAAAGCGCTGGCTGTGCCCGATGGTCACTGAAAGTGGGTAGAATGCGGTTTTTTTCCAGCCTGGGGGTGCGCCTTGCGCGAAATTGTCCTGATAAACATCACGGGGGAAGACCGCCCAGGTCTGACCGCAGCCATTACCGGTGTTCTGGCCCAGGGTGGTGTGAACATTCTCGACATCGGTCAGGCGGTGATCCACGACACCTTGTCCTTCGGCATCCTGGTCGAGATCCCGAGCACTGAACAGGCGTCTTCGGTGCTCAAGGACATCCTGTTTACGGCGTACAAGCTGGATCAACAGGTGCGTTTCACCCCGGTCTCCGAAGAGGACTACCAGCAATGGGTCGCCGGCCAGGGCAAGAAACGCCACATCGTGACGCTGCTGACCCGCAAGGTCACCGCCGAACAGTTGCAGCGCGTCAGCTCCATTACTGCGCAATACGGCCTGAATATCGACCATATTGACCGTCTGTCGGGTCGTATGCCGCTGGACACCCCGGCCGACAAAGGCAAGGGCTGCATCGAGTTCTCCGTGCGCGGTGAACCGGCCGACCCGCAAGCCCTCCGCGCCGAGTTCCTCAGCGTGGCCCAGGAGCTGAATGTCGATATCGCGTTCCAGGAAGACTCGCTGTTCCGCCGCAACCGCCGTCTGGCGGTGTTCGACATGGACTCCACGCTGATCGAGGCTGAAGTCATCGACGAGTTGGCCAAAGCCGCCGGTGTGGGCGAGCAGGTTTCCGAAATCACCGAGCGCGCCATGGCCGGTGAGCTGGATTTCCGCGCCAGCTTCAAGGAGCGCCTCGCGCTGCTCAAAGGTCTGGATGTGAGCGTGCTGGACTCCATCGGCGCCTCCCTGCGCCTGACCGAAGGCGCCGAGACCCTGTTCGCCGAACTCAAGCGCCTGGGTTACAAGACCGCGATCCTGTCGGGTGGCTTCACCTACTTCGCCAAGCAATTGCAGGCCAAGCTGGGCATTGACTACGTGTTCGCCAATGAGCTGGAAGTGGTGGATGGCAAGGTGACCGGCGTGGCCGTGGAGCCGATTGTTGACGCGCAGCGCAAGGCGGACCTGTTGAAGGAGTTGGCCCACAAGGAAGGGTTGCGTCTGGAACAGACCATTGCGGTCGGCGACGGTGCGAATGACCTGCCGATGCTGGCGATCGCCGGGTTGGGTGTGGCGTTCCGTGCCAAGCCGCTGGTGAAACAGTCGGCCAAGCAGGCGATTTCGACGCTGGGGCTCGATGGCGTGCTGTATCTGCTGGGCTTCCGCGACCGCGACGGCCAGCTTTAGGCCGTCACGCCACCCCCTGTAGGAGCGAGCTTGCTCGCGAAAATCGTCAACGATTACACGGGCATTCTGGATGCCCGCGGTGTTCTTGAGTTCTTCGCGAGCAAGCTCGCTCCTACAGGGTCTGTGTCGATCAGGCTTTAGGTGCGGCGATGCCTTGGCCCATCTGTACCGGAGTACCAGCGGCCAGTTCTTCAGCCCACTTCACCTGATCCGGCCCGAACAGTACGATTGCGGTCGAACCCAGCTTGAAGCGACCCAACTCCGCACCTTTTTCCAGATGAATCGGCGCACGTGCAGCCTCGTCGTAGCGGAAGGTTTTCAGCTCGCGCTTCGGCGGTGTCACCAGGCCGGCCCATACGGTTTCAATCGACGCGACGATCATCGCGCCCACCAATACCACGGCCATCGGGCCGCGTTCGGTGTCGAAAATGCAGGCAACGCGCTCGTTGCGCGCGAACAGTTCAGGTACGTTTTCAGCGGTAGTCTGGTTCACCGAGAAGATGCGACCCGGGATGTAGACCATCTCACGCAGCGTGCCGGCCAGCGGCATGTGCACCCGGTGGTAGTCCTTCGGCGACAGATAGATGGTGGCGAAATCACCACCCATGAACGGCGCTGCTACGGCCGAATCACCACCTAGCAACTCCAGCACGCTGAAGCTGTGGCCCTTGGCCTGGAACACCCGGCCATGCTCGATCGGGCCCAGTTGGCTGACCGCACCATCGGCAGGGCTCAACACCGCGCCTGGGGTTTGATCCAGTGGGCGCGCGCCGTCTTTCAGGGCGCGGGTGAAGAAGGCATTGAAGTGCTCGTAAGCGGTCAGGTCCTCAACCAGGGCTTGGGACATGTCCACTTGATAACGCTTGGCGAACCACGTGGTGAACGCATTTTTGAACCAGCGCACGCGGCACTCGGCAACGCAACCGGCCAGGCGCGACAGCAAGTGGTGCGGCAGCAAGTACTGGCTGAGGATAAACAACTGCTTTTTCATAACTGTCCTTAAACCTTAAATCTCGACGGGGGTGTCGGGGTGGTTGCCCCATTCGCCCCAGGAACCGGCATAACCTTTGACTCGCGGATAACCGAGCGCCTTGGCCACCAGGTAGGTGAAGCCAGAGCGGTGGTGAGTCTGGCAGTGGGTGATGATTTCTTTGTCGCGGGTCAGCCCGAGGTCTTCGAGGATCTGCGGCATGTCACGGCGGATACGCAGGTTGCGCGTCTTGTCCATGCCGGCGGTCCATTCGAAGTTCACCGCGCCGGGGATGTGTCCGCCTTTGGCTGCGAGGACCTTCTCGCCGGAGTACTCCAGCGGACCGCGTGCGTCCCAGATGCCCAGGTCGGCAGCGCCCAAGCGGCTTTGCAGGTATTCGCGGGTGGCGGTGGGGCCGTCGTGCAGCGTGAGGCTGACCGGGCCGCCGACGGGGGCGGGCACCTCGGTCGAGACCGGGTGCTTTTCTTCCAGCCAGGCCAGCAGGCCGCCGTCCAGGTAGTGGTACTTCTGGTGGCCGATCACGTCGAGCATCCAGATGAATCGTCCGGCCCAGCCGCCGCCTTCGTCGTCGTAGACCACGTAGGTGGCGTCCGGGGTATGACCCAGTTCGCCGAACAGTTTCTCAAGATCAGCCTTGTTGGGCAGCAGGCCGGGCGCCGGCGGCTGGCCCAGTTGGGTGCGCTTGGGGTCAACGAAATGCGCGCCGGGGATATGCCCTTCGGCGTAGCGGGCGGCACTGGTGAGGTCCACCAGTATCAGGTGTTCGGCATCGAGGCGACCAAGCAGGTCGCTGGATTCGATCACCAGCGGCAAGCCAGAGAAGTCAGGCATGTGAGGTCTCCTGGGCACAAATGTTGGCGATAAAAGACGGCGATTGTAGCGCAAGCATCAGGCGCTGCGGTTGGTAAAGCAGTGCAGGGCTTTCTCGATGCATTGGGCAGTTTTGCCGAAGGCCTGCACGGTGGTTTCCGAGAACGGCCCGCCGCCCTGGTCGGCCACCATCAGCATCACCACCTTGCCATTGCAGCTCAAGGAGCGCAGCAACAGGTGTTCGCCGGTGAACAGGCGGCGCAGGATCGGCGGCAGCAAAGCCGAAAACTGCGCGTGGTTTTCAGGGTTGAGGCGTACTTGGGCGGACTTTTCCAGCAAGCGCTGCAGCAACGTACTGTTGACCACATCCAGGCTCAAATTGGCCGCATCCTTGGGCAGGCCATCGGCCTGGTGCACACGCAAGGTGCTCATGGCGCGGTCAGCCATCAACAACATGACCCGCTGCATACCACTGGCCACCAGGGCCTCCTTGGCGCAGGTGGTCAGGTGCATGGCGTTGGCAAAGCGGCTAGGCTCTACCAGCAGCTCGGTGCAGCGCTTGCGCCACACGGCCAGGGCCTCGGCAGTGGGCGGCGGCGCTGGGAGCAGGCCGCGATGAATCTTCTGTACATGCCACGGCCAGATCAGCGACAGCGCCGGGTGCCAGAGGTCGGGCATCAAGGCGGTGCGGGCGCTGGTGACAGCCTGTTGGTGGACCAGTTGCTGCACCTCGCCCAAAGGCTGTTGCAGGTACAGCGCAGTGAGCAATTGCCAGCGTTCGGTGTGCGGGCAGGTCCAGGACTCCTGGGCCGACATCGCCAGGCCGTTGGCCAGCAGCACGGTGTTGGCCGGCTGGTTCAACCAGCGGCGCAGATTGGGTTCGGCGTCGAGCAATTGCTGGTGGCGCAATGGGTCGTCCTCGCGGGTGATGTGCAGCGCCTTGACCAGCAAGCGTTTCTCGCTCATCAGCAGCTTGTAGCCCTGGGATACCCAGATCGGTAAGTGCCAGGCTTCTGTCAGGGCGACGCACAGGTCCAGCAAGCGCACGCCGAACAACGCTTGCTCGACCTCGCGCGCCGATTGGCCTTTGTGGATCACCCGCAGTTCCCATTCTTCGAGGAGTTTGGGGTAGGCGACCGCCATCGGCCACAGCGGCGACAGAAACAGCAGGCTGCCCCAGTGAATGTCCTGCCACAGTCGCGCCAGGCGGCTGCCGAACAAACCGTTGGCTTGTTGCGACGCGTGCTGGCTCACCAGCAACAATTGGCGCAACGCCACGGGAATCTCGTTGGCCGGCACCGACGGCAGGCGTGCCAGCAGTTCTTCGGCGCGCTTGAGGCCCAGGCGATTGAGCGCGACTTCGAGGTTTTCCGCCGGTTCCGCCAGGCTGCCATGGGTGTGGCTGTTGGCCTCGCGCATCACGCTGAGCACGAGCGCCGGGCTGCTTTGCATCAGCTCGGCAATATCTCGCAATGAACTGCGGCTGTCGCGGATGCCTTTGCACACACGGTCGTGGCTGGCCTGGGGCACAGGCAGCAGCACATCGTCCAGGCGCTTGACCCAAGCGGCGAGAGAGGTCGGTTTTGCAGTTGGCACTGTCGTTTCATTAGCCATGATAGGGGCGCGATCATCACTTGCGGTCTACACGCCCGGAGCGGGCCGAACTGGCTTTTCGCCTTAACGGGCTATAGTCTGGCGCAGTTTTGCCGATAAGTAGAACAAGAGTTTTCTGCTACACCCAATATGTCCATGAACCCGACGGCGCAAGTACTCATCCCCTATGGCTAAAATTATCGGCATCATCGTCGTCATCGCAAGCGTGCTCGGTGGCTACGTCCTGTCCCACGGTAAAATTGCTGCGTTGATCCAGCCCTTCGAAGTGCTGATCATCGGTGGTGCGGCGTTCGGCGCATTCTTGCAGGCCAACCCCGGCTACATGACCATGCACGTGGTCAAGAAGTCCCTGGGCATGTTCGGTTCGCGCTTCACCCACACCTTCTATCTGGAGGTTCTGGGCCTGGTCTACGAGATCCTCAACAAAAGCCGCCGCGAAGGCATGATGGCCATCGAGGCTGACATCGAAGATGCCGCCGCCAGCCCGATTTTCGCCAAGTACCCGGCCGTGCTCAAAGATGAGCGCATGACCGCCTACATCTGTGACTACCTGCGCATCATGTCCTCCGGCAACATGGCCCCCCATGAGCTGGAAGGTCTGTTCGACATGGAATTGTTCAGCCTTAAAGAAGAGCTGGAGCATCCCTCCCACGCCGTGACAGGGATCGCTGACGGTATGCCGGGGTTCGGTATCGTTGCGGCGGTACTCGGTATTGTGGTGACCATGGCGTCCCTGGGTGAGGGCGACCAGGCTGCCATCGGTATGCACGTCGGTGCGGCACTGGTCGGAACCTTCTTCGGTATTCTCGCGGCCTACGGCTTCTTCGGCCCGCTGGCCACCTCCCTGGCCCATGACGCCAAGGAAGAAATCAACCTGTACGAATCGATCAAGGCCAGCTTGGTCGCCTCAGCCTCCGGCATGCCGCCGTCGCTGGCGGTGGAATTCGGCCGCAAGGTGCTGTACCCGAAACATCGCCCAAGCTTCGCCGAGCTGGAACAAGCGGTTCGCGGTCGCTAAGCCATGGAAAACAACCAGCCGATAATCATCAAGCGCGTCAAGCGCTTCGCTGCGGGGCACCATGGCGGCGCCTGGAAAATCGCCTTCGCCGACTTTGCGACGGCGATGATGGCGTTCTTTCTGGTGTTGTGGCTGATGTCCACCGCCACGCCGGAACAGAAGATCGCCATCGCCGGTTACTTCAAAGACCCGATTGGTTTCTCGGAAAGCGGCACGCCCTTCGTTATCGACCTGGGCGGTTCGCCGCAGTTGGCGCCTGAGCGCACCATCAACCCGGAAGTGCAGACCGAATCGCCCCAGGAAAAAATCCCGATCGAGCGCGACACGGTCGAGTCCATGGCCGAACAGGTCGAGCAGGAGCGCCTTGAACTGTTGCTGCAAGAACTGCAGACCAAGGTTGAGGAAAACCCGCAACTGCTGAAATTCAAGGACCAGATTTCCTTCGAGATCACGCCTGAAGGTTTGCGTATCCAGATCACCGACGCGGCCAACCGGCCGATGTTCGACTCCGGCAGTGCACGCTTGAAGCCGTACTTTGAAGACATCCTGCTGGCCATGGCCGACACCATCAAGGCAGTGCCGAACAAGATCAGCATCAGCGGCCACACCGACGCCAAGCCGTACGCAGGCCAGGGTGACTTCGGCAACTGGGAACTCTCGGCCAACCGCGCCAATGCCGCTCGCCGCGCGCTGGTAGCCGGCAGCTATCCGGACCCGCAAGTGGCGCGTGTCGTGGGCTTCGCTTCATCGCAGTTGTTTGATCATCAAGACCCGTTCAACCCGGTCAACCGCCGGATCGACATCGTAGTGCTGACCAAAAAGGCCCAGCGTGCGATTGAGGGTGATCAGCCGCCAGCGCCGCAACCCACCCAAGGTGCAGGCGCACCGGGTGAAGTACCGGTCGACCCGAACGCCATTCCGCCAGGGCAAGAGCCTCTGCCGGCGCATGAGCTGCGCCAGAAGCTGAATTTGTTTGATGATGGTGGGGTGAAGGATCCTACGGTGCCGGGTACGGGTTCGTAAGCTTTACACATAAAAAGGCCGCGATGATCGCGGCCTTTTTATACCTGCCTGTAGGAGTGAGCTTGCTCGCGAAAGCGTCAACGATAACGCGTTCATCCAGGATGCCCACGTCGTCTGTGTGTTCTTCGCGGGCAAGCTCGCTCCTACAGCGGCGGTGGTTTAGTAACTGCTCTCCGGCAAACTCGCAATAATCGACCGATAGCTATTCATCCGTTGCTGCTGCACACGCCCATCCTCCAGCGCCTTGAGCAACGCACAGCCCGGCTCGCGGTCGTGTTTGCAGTCGCGGAAGCGGCAAGTGCCGATCAGGTCGTTGAACTCGATAAAGCCCGCTTCCACATCGCTGCGGCTGACGTGGCCAAGGCCGAATTCGCGGATGCCTGGGGAGTCGATCAACTCACCGCCGCCGGGGAAATGGAACAACCGCGCGGTGGTGGTGGTGTGGGTGCCCTGGCCGGACAGTTCCGACAGCGGGCCCACACGGGTGTCGACTTCCGGCAGCAGGCTGTTGACCAGCGAGGATTTGCCCACGCCCGACTGGCCGACAAACACGCTGATGCGCCCGTCCAACTGCTGTTGCAGCTGTTCCATGCCATTGCCGTGATGCGCCGAAACTTCCAGCACCGGGTAGCCGAGCGTGCGGTATACCGCCAGCAAGGCATTCAGCGCGGGAGCGTTTTGCTCGTCGATCAGGTCGAATTTGTTCAACAGCAACAGTGGGCGAATGCCAGCGTGCTCGGCTGCGACCAGGTAGCGGTCGATCAGGTTGGCATGCGGCTCCGGCAGCGGCGCGAACACGATGACGATCATGTCGACGTTGGCCGCCACCGGCTTGAGTTGGCCGCGGCTGTCCGGGCGACGCAGTTCGGTGGTACGTGGCAACTGGGCAACGATCACGCCGATGCCCTGGTTGCCGGCGCGCCAGACCACTTTGTCGCCGGTGACCAGCGCCGGCAGGTTGGCGCGCAAGTGGCAACGGGAGACCGAGCCTGCGAGTTCGCCTTCCAGCGCCTCGACCTCGACCTGCACACCAAAGTGCGCGATCACCAGGCCCGTTTGCTCGGGGCCCAGGTCGCCGCCTTCAAGCGCTTCTACGGCGGAGGATTCACGTTTGGCGGCGCGAGCGGCGCGTTCACCTTGAATCTTTTCGATGCGCCAGTTTTGGCGACGATTGAGCTGGCGTTTGGCCATTGGTGTTCCGTGTCGATAATGCAAAGGTTGGGTAAAACGGTGGCGAGTCTAGCACGCCCCCGCCTGCTAAACTGCGCAGCTACGCCAAGGTGCCAAGAGAATCAAGCCATGCAAAACCCACAGAACCTGATTTGGATCGATCTGGAAATGACCGGTCTGAACCCCGACACCGATGTCATCATCGAGATGGCGACGATTGTCACCGACAGCAACCTCAACACCTTGGCCGAAGGTCCGGTGATCGCCATCCACCACAGCGACGCCGTGCTCGCCACCATGGACGAGTGGAACACCCGCACCCACGGTAACTCCGGCCTGACCCAGCGCGTGCGCGACAGCCGCGTCAGCATGGCCGAAGCCGAAGCCGAAACCATCGCCTTCCTGGAAAAGTGGGTGCCTAAGGGCAAGTCGCCGATCTGCGGCAACAGCATCTGCCAGGACCGTCGTTTCCTTTATACGCACATGAAGGCGCTGGAAAGCTACTTCCACTACCGCAACCTGGATGTGTCCACGCTTAAAGAGCTGGCCGCGCGTTGGGCGCCGGAAGTCAAAGACAGCTTCCATAAAGGCAGCACTCACCTGGCGTTGGACGATATCCGCGAGTCGATTGCCGAGCTGCAGCATTACCGCAAGCATTTCATCAAGGCTTGATGACCGTCATCCTGTAGGAGCCCGGCTTGCCGGCGATGGCGCCCCAAAGATCGCCATCGCCGGCAAGCCGGACGCCACAGGATCGAGTTTGCGGCAGATAATGGCTTGCCCTCTTTTGGTGCCATCAGCAAATGATTAGACTGCCGGCCTCTTTGCAAGGATCGCCATCATGCTGCTGATGCTCTACCTCATCGCCATCACTGCCGAAGCCATGACCGGCGCGCTGTCGGCCGGGCGGCGCGGCATGGACTGGTTTGGTGTAGTGCTGATCGCCTGCGTCACAGCGTTGGGCGGTGGATCGGTGCGCGACGTGCTGCTCGGGCATTACCCGCTGACCTGGGTCAAACACCCGGAGTACCTGGTGCTGACCTCGATTGCCGCACTGGTGACGATCTTTATCGCACCGCTGATGCGTCGTCTGCGCTCGTTGTTCCTGGCGCTGGACGCCGTGGGCCTGGTGGCGTTCACCCTGATTGGTTGCATGACCGCGTTGGAGATGGGCCACGGCATGCTGGTGGCGTCGGTCAGTGGTGTGATCACTGGAGTTTTCGGTGGCATCCTGCGAGACATCTTCTGCAACGATATCCCGCTGATCTTCCGCCGCGAGCTTTACGCCAGCGTGTCGTTCCTAGCCGCCTGGTTCTACATGCTCTGCCTTTATCTGGAGCTGCCCAGCGAGCAGTCGATCCTGCTGACCCTGTTCAGCGGCTTTCTATTGCGGCTGCTGGCGATCCGTTTTCACTGGGAAATGCCCAAGTTCGTCTACAACGACGACGTGCACTAGCGCGTAGCGTGCTGGTTCAGCGCCCATTCCACATGCTCTCGTACCAATTCCGAGGGGTAATCCCGGCGCGCCTTCAAGGCTTCCAGCACTGGAATGCTCGACGGCGCATTGCCCAGGCCCACCGCAAGATTGCGCAGCCAGCGCTCGTAGCCGGCGCGACGCAGCGGTGAGCCTTCGGTGCTGCTTAGGAATTTATCCTCGTCCCACATAAACAGTTCGGCCAACTCCGCGTTATCCAGATTGTGGCGTGGCTTGAAATCGCTTTCAGCGGTAGGGCGGGCGAAACGATTCCATGGGCACACGATCTGACAGTCATCGCAACCGAACACACGGTTGCCGATCAGGGGGCGCAGCTCCTCGGGGATCGCGTTCTTCAGCTCGATGGTCAGGTAGGAAATGCAGCGTCGGGCGTCCAGTACGTAAGGGCCGACGAAGGCATTGGTGGGGCAGATATCCAGGCAAGCAGTGCAACGGCCGCAATGTTCGGTGCTGTGGGGCGCGTCGATCGGCAGCGGCAAGTCGACAAACAGTTCGCTGAGGAAGAAATAGCTGCCGGCCTTGCGATTGAGGACCAGGGTGTTTTTACCGATCCAGCCCAGCCCGGCTTTTTCGGCGATGGCTTTTTCCAGCACAGGCGCGCTGTCGACAAAGGCGCGGAAGCCGAAAGGGCCGATCTGCGCTTGAATGCGGTCGGCCAGTTGCTGCACGCGCTTGCGGATCAGCTTGTGGTAGTCGCGGCCCAAGGCGTAGCGGGAGATATAGGCTTTTTCCGGCTTGGCCAGCAATTGGGCCATTTGCGTATCGCCCGGCAGGTAGTCCATGCGCAGCGACACCACGCGCAAGGTGCCCGGCACCAGTTCGTCGGGGTGGGAGCGTTTGCTGCCGTGGGCGCCCATGTAGTCCATCTCGCCGTGGTAGCCCGCGTCGAGCCAGCGTTGCAGGTGCTGCTCATGCTCGGCGAGGTCCAGGCCGCTGATGCCGACTTGTTGAAAGCCCAGCTCGCGGCCCCAGTCTTTGATCGATTGGGCGAGGGCGGGAAGATCGGACGTAATAGCAGGCATGAGACACGGGAAACCACAGGTTAGATGCGTATAATTCTGCCAGACATCGGAGCTTGAAGACGCATGCCGCAGACAAAACACGCAATAACCGACGTACAGCCCCTCTTGCACGGCCATCTGCCGCAACTGGCGGCGCGTTCCCCGGACGCCCATAAAGGCCAGTTTGGCCACCTGTTAGTCATTGGCGGCGACCGCGGCTTTGGCGGCGCAGCCTTGCTGAGCGCCGAAAGTGCCTTGCGCAGTGGTGCGGGGATGGTGTCCCTGGCGACGCGCCTGGAACACGTGTCGGCCGCTTTGGCCCGCTTGCCGGAAGTCATGACCGTCGGCGTGAGTTCGGCCAATCAACTGATGGGCCTGTTGGAAAAGATCTCGGTCATTGTGATCGGGCCTGGGCTGGGTGACGCGTCCTGGGGTAAAAGCCTGCTGTCCGTCGCCTCCAACGCGAAGCAGCCACAAGTCTGGGATGCCGACGCCTTGAACCAACTTGCCAGTGGCGGCGTCAGCTTGCCGGCCAACTGCGTGATCACCCCGCATCCAGGGGAAGCCGCGCGGTTGCTGGGTATTTCGACAGCCGAGGTTCAGGCCGATCGTCTTAAGGTGGCGCGCGCGTTGAGTCAGACATTCAATGCAGTGGCTATCCTCAAGGGGGCTGGAACTTTGATTGCCAGTCCGGACGGACGTGTTTCACGGTGTGACCAGGGCCATCCAGCGATGGCAACGGCGGGCCTGGGTGATGTCCTGGCCGGTCTGGTGGGCGCGTTGCTGGCCCAGGGCATGCCGGCTTATGAGGCAAGCTGCCTGGCCGTGTGGTTGCACGCCACGGCGGGAGATCGCCAGGGCACCTTTGGTCGCGGCTTGGCCGCCAGCGACCTGATACCCGCCATTCGTCAATTGCTGGAGGAACAGTCGCCGTGTCTGACCTAATCCTTTTCCTGGCTGATGAAGAAGCCATGGTAGCGTTCGGGCAACGCATTGCGCAGGTGACGGCCGGAGCCGGGCTGATCTTTCTGGAAGGCGATTTGGGGGCGGGCAAGACCACGCTGTCCCGAGGGATTATCCGAGGGTTGGGTCATACGGGAGCAGTAAAAAGCCCTACGTTCACCCTGGTAGAACCCTACGAGATCGGTGCAGTACGCGCCTTTCACTTTGACCTCTATCGTCTGGTGGACCCCGAAGAGCTGGAGTACATGGGGATCCGGGATTACTTCGATGAAGATGCGTTGTGCCTGATCGAGTGGCCAGATAAAGGCACAGGCTTTTTGCCAAAGCCTGACATGACCATTACCATTACGCCGCATGAGCATGGACGTCAGTTGAAGTTGTTGCCCCAGAGCACGCGCGGCCAGTCTTGGTGCGCCGCTTTGGCATTGGAATTCAAATAATTGGTGGGGTTAGGTATGCGCTTTCGCGCGTTGGTTGCTGTCGTGGGGGTGTTGCTTGCGGCAATGACTGTCAATGCTCTGGCTGCTTCACAGGTGAAAAGTGTTCGCCTGTGGCGAGCGCCGGATAACACGCGACTGGTGTTCGACCTGTCTGGCCCGGTCCAGCACAGCGTCTTTACCTTGACGTCGCCTGATCGCCTGGTGATTGACATCAACGGTGCGACCCTGGCCGCGCCGTTGAAAGTGTCCACCGCCAACACCCCGATTACCGCCATGCGCTCGGCGCAACGCACGCCGACCGACCTGCGTGTGGTGATCGACCTGAAAAAGGTCGTGACCCCAAAAAGCTTCTCCCTGGCGCCCAACGCCCAGTACGGCAACCGACTGGTGGTCGACCTGTTCGACAACGCCGCCGATGCCAACCCGCCGCCTGCACCGCCTCCAAGCGTCGCGACGGTGCCGGCGGTGCCGGTCAACCCGTCGCAACCGCAGGTCAAGCTGCCTCCGCCGCCACCGGCTCCGGCCGGCAAGCGTGACATCATCGTAGTGATCGACGCTGGTCACGGCGGTGAAGACCCGGGCGCCTCCGGCTCACGCGGCCAGCATGAAAAAGACGTGGTACTGGCGATCGCCCGTGAACTGCAGCGCCAGATCAGCGCGATGAAAGGTTATCGCGCTGAGCTGACCCGTACCGGCGACTACTTCATTCCGTTGCGTGGCCGTACCGAAATCGCACGTAAGAAGGGCGCCGACCTGTTCGTCTCGATCCATGCCGACGCCGCGCCGTCTACTGCGGCCTTCGGTGCCTCGGTGTTCGCTCTGTCGGATCGCGGCGCGACGTCCGAAACCGCGCGCTGGCTGGCCGACAGTGAAAACCGTTCTGACTTGATCGGCGGGGCCGGCAACGTCTCCCTCGATGACAAGGACAAAATGCTCGCCGGCGTGCTGCTCGACTTGTCGATGACCGCTTCGCTGACGTCCAGCTTGAACGTCGGTCAGAAAGTCCTCAGCAATATCGGCCGTGTTACCTCGCTGCACAAACAGCGCGTGGAACAAGCAGGATTCATGGTGTTGAAGTCGCCGGATATTCCGTCGATCCTGGTAGAGACCGGGTTTATCTCCAACTCCAATGAAGCCTCGAAGCTGGCCAGTGCCAGCCACCAGCAAGCGCTGGCGCGTTCCATCAGTGCCGGTGTGCGCCAGTTCTTCCAGCAGAATCCGCCACCGGGCACCTACATCGCCTGGCTGCGCGACTCCGGGAAAATCGCCCAGGGCCCGCGCGACCATCGCGTACAGCCCGGCGACACCCTGGCCATGCTGGCTGTGCGTTTCCAGGTGTCGGCCGCTACCTTGCGCAGCGCCAACAACCTGAAGACCGATGAATTGAAAGTCGGCCAGGTGTTGACCATCCCTGGCACCGAATTGGCGGCGCAGTAATGAGCGACTCGATCCTGGATAACGGCTCACGCATCGAACTGCTCAGCCCGCGCCTTGCCAACCAGATTGCGGCGGGCGAGGTTGTGGAGCGTCCGGCATCGGTGATCAAGGAACTGCTGGAAAACAGCATCGACTCCGGCGCCAAGCGCATTGATGTCGACGTGGAGCAGGGTGGCGTCAAGCTGCTGCGCGTGCGTGACGATGGCAGCGGTATCTCGTCCGACGATCTGCCGCTGGCCCTGGCCCGTCACGCCACCAGCAAGATTCGCGACCTGGAAGACCTTGAGCGGGTGATGAGCCTGGGCTTTCGTGGTGAGGCCCTGGCGTCCATCAGTTCTGTGGCGCGCTTGACCCTGACGTCCCGTACCCGCAGCGCCGAGCAGGCCTGGCAAGTTGAAACCGAAGGTCGCGACATGGCGCCTCGGGTCCAGCCGGCAGCCCATCCCGTCGGTACGTCGGTGGAAGTGCGCGACCTGTTCTTCAACACCCCGGCGCGGCGTAAATTCCTCAAGGCTGAGAAAACCGAATTCGATCACCTGCAGGAAGTCATCAAGCGCTTGGCTTTGGCTCGCTTCGATGTGGCGTTCCACCTGCGGCATAACGGCAAGACCATCCTCAGCCTGCACGAAGCCCACGATGACGCCGCGCGCGCTCGCCGTGTGTCGGCGATTTGCGGGCCGGGTTTCCTTGAGCAGGCGCTGCCGATTGAAATCGAGCGCAATGGATTGCGCCTGTGGGGGTGGGTCGGTTTGCCGACCTTCTCCCGCAGCCAGGCGGACTTGCAGTATTTCTTTGTGAATGGCCGTGCGGTGCGCGACAAGCTGGTGGCCCACGCGGTGCGCCAGGCCTATCGCGACGTGCTGTTCAACGGGCGTCATCCGACGTTTGTGCTGTTCTTCGAGGTCGACCCGTCGGTGGTAGACGTCAACGTGCACCCGACCAAGCACGAAGTACGCTTCCGTGATGGGCGCATGGTGCATGACTTCCTCTATGGCACCTTGCACCGCACGCTGGGTGATGTACGTCCGGATGATCAGCTGTCCGCGCCGATTGTGACGGCCGTGGTCCGCCCGAGTGGCCCGCAAGCCGGTGAGTTCGGCCCTCAGGGCGAAATGAGCCTGGCGGCCAACCTGCTGCAATCGCCGCAGTCGCAACCTGCCTATACCGCGCCGAATGCTGGCGCCGGCTCGGGTTATCAATACCAATATACGCCGCGCCCTCAATCGGCGGTGCCGGTGGCTGAAGCCCAGGCGGCTTACCGCGAGTTTTTCGCGCCGCTGCCAGGTGCCGAACCGGGCACGCCTGTGGCCTTGCCGGAAGGCGGTGGAGATATCCCGCCGCTGGGCTATGCGTTGGCGCAGCTGAAGGGCATCTACATTCTGGCGGAAAACGCCCATGGCCTGGTGCTGGTGGACATGCACGCCGCCCACGAGCGGATCATGTACGAACGCCTCAAGATCGCCATGGCCAGCGAAGGTCTCAGCGGCCAGCCGCTGCTGGTGCCGGAATCCCTGGCCGTCAGTCAGCGTGAGGCCGATTGTGCCGAAGAACACCACGGCGTGTTCCAGAAGCTGGGCTTTGAATTGCAGCGCCTGGGCCCGGAAACCTTGGCCATCCGCCAGATTCCTGCGTTGCTCAAACAGGCCGAGGCCAACCGCCTGGTCGCTGACGTGCTGGCGGACCTGATGGAATACGGCACCAGTGACCGCATTCAGGCGCACATCAACGAATTGCTCGGCACCATGGCCTGCCACGGCGCCATCCGCGCCAATCGTCGCCTAGCCCTGCCGGAAATGAACGGCCTGCTGCGCGACATGGAAAACACCGAACGCAGCGGGCAATGCAACCATGGCCGACCGACCTGGACCCAAATGGGCCTGGACGATCTGGACAAACTGTTCTTGCGCGGCCGTTGATGAGTGCCTTGCCCCCCGCGATCTTTCTGATGGGCCCCACGGCCGCCGGCAAGACCGACCTGGCCATCGAGCTGACCAAAGTGCTGCCGTGCGAGCTGATCAGTGTCGACTCTGCCCTGGTTTACCGGGACATGGACATCGGCACCGCCAAGCCTTCCAAAGAGCTGTTGGCCCAATACCCGCATAAGCTGATCGACATCATCGATCCGTCGCAGAGCTATTCGGCCGCGGATTTTCGCAGCGACGCCCTGGCGGCCATGGCCGACATCACCGCACGGGGCAATATTCCGCTGCTGGTGGGCGGTACGATGCTCTATTACAAGGCTTTGCAGGAAGGACTGGCGGATATGCCGCCGGCCGACGCCCAAGTGCGCGCCGAGCTGGAAGAAGAGGCTGCACGCCTTGGCTGGCAAGCCTTGCACGACCAGTTGGCCGCCGTGGACCCGGTGTCCGCTGCGCGCATTCACCCCAATGACCCCCAGCGCCTCACTCGCGCTCTGGAAGTCTGGCGTGTCAGCGGGCAGACCATGACTGAACACCGGCTGAAACAAAGTGCGCAAAGTGCTGACGCAGGCGCATCTGGCGCGTCACAATTGCCCTATACTGTGGCGAATCTGGCCATCGCTCCGGCAAATCGCCAGGTGCTGCATGATCGAATTGCACAAAGATTCACAATTATGTTGGAACAGGGGTTTGTGGACGAGGTCGTAGCTCTGCGTTCCAGAGGTGACCTGCATCCAGGGTTACCTTCGATACGTGCCGTAGGCTACCGCCAAGTCTGGGATCATCTGGATGGCAAGCTGACGTCAGCCGAAATGCAGGAGCGCGGCATCATTGCCACGCGCCAATTGGCGAAACGCCAGTTCACCTGGTTGCGCAGCTGGAGCGATTTGCACTGGCTGGACAGCCTGGACAGCGACAATCTGTCACGCGCCTTGAAATACTTGGGAACGGTCTCCATATTGAGCTGAGTCCTTGCAATTGCCGTCTATCCTTGGGGGTGTGACGGCCATAAGCTATCTATTTTCCGATTTTTTATTATTGATCCTTAAAGGAGTGCGGCACATGTCAAAAGGGCATTCGCTACAAGACCCTTACTTGAATACTTTACGTAAAGAGAAAGTGGGGGTTTCCATCTATCTGGTCAACGGTATCAAGCTGCAAGGCACGATCGAGTCGTTCGACCAGTTCGTGATCCTGCTGAAAAACACCGTCAGCCAGATGGTCTACAAGCACGCTATCTCGACAGTCGTCCCTGTTCGTCCAATCCGTCTGCCTAGCGCAGCAGGTGATGATGCAGTTGACGCTGAGCCAGGTAACGCCTGATAGGAGTCTCCTTTGTTCTTTGAGCGCCACGGTGGTGGTGAGCGAGTAATCCTCGTTCACTTGGATGGACAGGACCCTGAGGCGCGCGAAGATCCGCAGGAGTTTCAGGAGTTGGCAAATTCGGCCGGCGCCGAGACCGTTGCGTTTTTTAACGTACCGCGTCATCGGCCAACCGCCAAATTCCTGATTGGCAGCGGCAAGGTCGAGGAACTGCGCGACCTGGTGCACGCCGAAGAAGCCGATCTGGTGATCTTCAATCACGTCCTCACGCCCAGTCAGGAACGTAACCTCGAACGTGTCTTCGAGTGTCGCGTGATCGACCGTACCGGTCTGATTCTCGATATCTTCGCCCAACGCGCCCGTACCCATGAGGGCAAGCTCCAGGTTGAACTGGCCCAGCTTGACCACATGAGCACCCGCTTGGTCCGCGGCTGGACTCACCTTGAGCGTCAAGGTGGCGGCATCGGCATGCGCGGTCCGGGTGAAACCCAGCTCGAAACCGACCGACGTCTGTTGCGGGTTCGTCTGCGCCAGATCAAGGGTCGCCTCGAGAAGGTACGCAGCCAGCGTGAGCAATCGCGCCGTGGGCGTACCCGCGCGGATATCCCGACCGTGTCCCTGGTGGGCTATACCAACGCCGGCAAATCCACACTCTTCAATAACGTGACGAAATCGGACGTGTACGCGGCCGACCAACTGTTCGCCACCCTCGACCCGACTTTGCGTCGTCTGGATCTGGACGACCTGGGGCCGATTGTCCTGGCCGACACCGTGGGTTTCATTCGTCATTTGCCGCACAAGCTGGTCGAGGCATTTCGGTCTACGCTCGAAGAGTCGAGCAATTCCGACCTGCTGCTGCACGTGATCGATGCGGCCGAACCGGATCGCATGTTGCAGATTGAACAGGTGATGCTGGTGCTGGGCGAGATTGGTGCCCAGGACTTGCCGATCCTCGAGGTCTATAACAAACTCGATTTGCTTGAAGGCGTTGAGCCACAAATCCAGCGCGATGAGAACGGCAAGCCCCAGCGGGTCTGGCTGTCGGCACGTGATGGCAGTGGCCTTGAGTTGCTTGAACAGGCCATTGCCGAGTTGCTCGGCGGCGATTTGTTCGTTGGTACCTTGCGCTTGCCTCAGCGTTTTGCTCGACTGCGTGCACAGTTTTTCGAGTTGGGCGCGGTACAGAAAGAAGAACACGACGAAGAAGGTGTCAGCTTGCTGGCCGTTCGATTGCCGCGCTCGGAGCTGAATCGGCTGGTCAGCCGTGAGGGCGTTGTACCGACAGAGTTCATCGAACAACACACTTTGCAATAAAAGCCTCCTAAAGCGGTTGTGCCGCAGTGGCAGGCATTCTGTAGCATTGGTCGGCGCGCCGTGGGTGCGTCTTTGCTTTATCAGATGGAGAGCGCTATGGCTTGGAATGAGCCGGGTGGCAACTCGAATAATCAGGATCCTTGGGGTGGTAAACGCCGCAATAATGGCGACCGCAAGGGGCCACCAGATCTCGACGAGGCCTTCCGAAAGCTGCAGGAAAGCCTGAATGGGTTGTTCGGTGGTGGAAAAAAACGGGGTGGTGACGACGGCGGTCGCACAAGCAAGGGCGGCGGCTATGGCCTGCTGGGCCTGGGTCTTGTCGTGCTGGCGGCCGTATGGCTGTACAGCGCCGTGTACGTGGTGGACGAGCAGGAGCAGGCCGTGGTGCTGCGCTTCGGCAAGTACTACGAGACTGTCGGCCCTGGGCTGAACATCTATTTCCCGCCGATCGACAAGAAGTACATGGAAAATGTCACGCGTGAGCGTGCCTACACCAAGCAGGGCCAGATGCTGACCGAAGACGAGAACATCGTCGAAGTGCCGCTGACCGTGCAGTACAAGATCAGCAACCTGCAGGACTTCGTGCTGAACGTTGATCAGCCGGAAATCAGCCTGCAACACGCTACCGAAAGTGCCCTGCGCCATGTCGTCGGTTCGACCGCGATGGACCAGGTGCTGACCGAAGGTCGTGAATTGATGGCCAGCGAGATCAAGGAGCGCCTGCAACGGTTCCTCGATACCTATCGCACCGGTATTACCGTCACCCAGGTCAACGTACAGAGCGCAGCTGCACCGCGCGAAGTGCAGGAAGCCTTCGATGACGTGATCCGTGCCCGTGAAGACGAGCAGCGTTCGCGCAACCAGGCTGAAACCTACGCCAACGGTGTCGTACCGGAAGCCCGTGGTCAGGCCCAGCGTATCCTCGAGGATGCCAACGGTTACCGCGACGAAGTGGTCTCTCGCGCCAAGGGTGAGGCGGATCGCTTTACCAAGCTGGTCGCCGAGTACCGCAAGGCGCCGGAAGTCACGCGTGAGCGTCTGTACCTGGACACCATGCAGGAAGTCTTCAGCAACACCAGCAAGGTTCTCGTGACCGGCAGCAAAGGTGGGCAGAACAACCTGCTGTACCTGCCGCTGGACAAGATGATCGAAGGTGGTCGTAGCAGCACCAGCGCACCGTCCACCGGTTCCAATGCCGCTGCCAACGAAGCGAGCGCCCGTGCGGCCGCTGACTTGCTGCAACAGCAAACACGTACCAGGGAGAGTCGTTGATGAGCAATAAATCGCTGACCGCCCTGATTGTGGGCGTCGTCGTGGTCATCGCTGCCTGGAACTGCTTCTACATCGTGGCTCAGACCGAGCGTGCGGTGCTGCTGCAATTCGGTCGCGTGGTCCAGGCAGATGTCCAGCCGGGCTTGCATGTGAAAGTCCCCTACGTCAACCAGGTGCGCAAGTTCGACGCCCGCCTGATGACCCTGGATGCACCGACACAGCGCTTCCTGACCCTGGAAAAGAAAGCCGTGATGGTTGACGCCTACGCCAAGTGGCGCGTCAAGGATGCCGAGCGCTTCTACACCGCGACCTCCGGCCTCAAGCAGATTGCCGACGAGCGCTTGTCGCGCCGTCTGGAGTCGGGTCTGCGTGACCAGTTTGGTAAGCGCACCCTGCATGAGGTGGTATCCGGTGAGCGCGACGCGCTGATGGCTGACATCACGCGTTCGTTGAATACGATGGCGGAAAAAGAGCTGGGCATCGAAGTGGTTGATGTCCGGGTCAAGGCGATCGACCTGCCGAAGGAAGTGAACCGCAGCGTGTTCGAGCGTATGAGCACCGAGCGTGAGCGTGAAGCCCGTGAGCACCGCGCCAAGGGTAACGAGCTGGCAGAAGGTATCCGTGCGGATGCCGACCGTCAGCGCCGTGTACTGTTGGCCGAAGCTTATCGCGAGTCTGAAGAGGCCCGTGGTGATGGCGATGCTCAAGCTGCGGCGATCTACGCCAAGGCCTACGGCCAGGACCAGGAGTTCTACGCGTTCTACCGTAGCCTGCGCGCCTACCGTGAAAGCTTCGCGAACAAAACCGACGTCATGGTGTTGGACCCAAGCAGCGACTTCTTCCGCTACCTGGAAAAGTCCAAGTAACCGGCCTGTGATTCTGTAGGTTTCACTCCCGTCGGGCGGCTAAAACGCCTGGCGGGGTGATCCTTTCAGAAAACGGGTGTATGATGCGGCAGCCGGGAAATTCCCGGCTTTTTTGCGTCTGCATGTTTGATTCGGCAGGCGTGACAGGTTTTTCGAGGAAAGTGCCCGACGAGGCCGATTACAGGCCGTTCGTCACGTCGCTCTTGCGCGTGGTTTATGCAGGGGGCGGGTGTTTTCTGCTTCACTCAAGGCTCGGCCGAGGGCTGGCCGCCCGGATCAAAGGGGAATGGCGTAATGGCAACGGTAGACCGCTGGCTGCTGCCAGATGGTATCGAAGAAGTACTGCCACCAGAAGCTGCGCGCATTGAAGTAGCGCGCCGCCAGGTGTTGGATCTGTTCCAGAGCTGGGGTTACGAGTTTGTCGTGACCCCCCATATCGAGTACCTGGAATCGCTGCTGACCGGCGCGGGCCAGGACCTGGATCTGCGCACCTTCAAGGTCATCGACCCGCAATCGGGCCGGCAAATGGGTTTCCGTGCCGACATCACGCCGCAAGTGGCGCGCATCGATGCGCACACCCTGCGCCGAGAAGGTCCGAGCCGCCTGTGCTACGCCGGCAGTGTGCTGCATGCACAGCCGCGTGCCTTGTCGTCGTCCCGTAGCCCGATTCAACTGGGCGCTGAGTTGTACGGCGATGCCAGCCCGAGCAGCGACGTTGAAGTGATCAGCTTGATGCTGGCCATGCTGCAACTGGCCGACGTGCCGGATGTCCACATGGACCTGGGTCACGTCGGTATCTACCGTGGCCTGGCCCGTGCGGCCGGTTTGTCCGGTGAAGTGGAACAACAGCTGTTCGATGCCCTGCAACGCAAGGCCATCGATGAAGTGATTGCCCTGACGGCGGGTGTGCCTGCCGATCTGGCTGACATGCTGCGTGCACTGGTCGACCTGTGCGGCGGCCGTGAAGTGCTGGTGGCTGCCCGTGAGCGCCTGGCCAAGGCGCCGGCGCCGGTGCTGGCTGCGCTGGACGACGTGCTGGCGATTGCCGAGCAGTTGTCGGCGCGCTTCCCGGAGCTGCCGCTGTACTTTGACCTGGGTGAGTTGCGCGGCTACCACTACCACACCGGTGTGGTGTTCGCTGTATTTGTACCGGGTGTTGGCCAAGCCATCGCCCAGGGTGGTCGTTATGACGATATCGGCGCCGACTTTGGTCGTGCGCGTCCGGCCACTGGTTTCTCCACCGATTTGAAAACCCTGGTGACCCTGGGGCGTGCTGAGGTCGAGCTACCGTCTGGTGGCATTTGGATGCCCGACAGTACGGACGCAGCACTCTGGCAGCAGGTTTGCCAGTTGCGCAGTGAGGGTCAGCGTGTCGTCCAGGCTTTGCCTGGGCAGCCATTGGCCGCCGCCCGTGATGCGGACTGCGACCGGCAATTGATTCTGCAGAACGGGCTTTGGCAAGTATCGCCACTGGCTTCTTGAGTTTTCCTGCCGGCCATCGCCGGCACCAAGTTTGCGCGAATGAGGACAAGTGTTATGGGTAAGAATGTCGTAGTCCTGGGCACCCAATGGGGTGATGAGGGCAAAGGCAAGATCGTTGATCTGCTGACCGAACATGCTGCCGCCGTAGTGCGCTACCAAGGTGGCCACAACGCTGGCCACACCCTGGTCATCGATGGCGAAAAAACCGTCTTGCACCTGATCCCATCGGGCGTGCTGCGCGAAGGCGTGCAGTGCCTGATCGGCAACGGCGTGGTGGTTGCACCTGACGCTTTGCTGCGTGAGATCACCAAGCTGGAAGAGAAAGGCGTACCGGTGCGCGAGCGCCTGCGTATCAGCCCGTCCTGCCCGCTGATCCTGTCGTTCCACGTTGCGCTGGACCAGGCCCGTGAAAAGGCCCGTGGCGAGCTGAAGATCGGCACCACCGGTCGTGGCATCGGCCCAGCCTACGAAGACAAGGTTGCACGTCGTGGCCTGCGTGTGGGCGACCTGCTCAACATGCCGCGCTTTGAAGACAAACTGCGTGAATTGGTGGATTACCACAACTTCATGCTGGTCGGTTACTACAAAGAGCCAGCCATCGAGTTCGAAAAGACCCTGGCCGAGTGCAAGGAATACGCTGAGCTGCTCAAGCCACTCATGCTGGACGTGACTGCCGAGCTGCACGACCTGCGTCGTGCCGGCAAAGACATCATGTTCGAAGGCGCCCAAGGCTCCCTGCTGGACATCGATCACGGCACCTATCCGTACGTGACCAGCTCCAACACCACCGCTGGCGGCGTTGCGACCGGTTCGGGCGTTGGCCCGATGTTCCTGGACTACATTCTGGGCATCACCAAGGCTTACACCACTCGCGTAGGTTCGGGTCCGTTTCCGACTGAACTGTTCGACGACGTCGGCGCTCACCTGGCCAAGCAAGGTCACGAATTCGGCGCGACCACCGGCCGTGCTCGTCGTTGCGGCTGGTTCGACGCCGTCATCCTGCGTCGCGCTATCGATGTGAACAGCATCTCGGGCATCTGCCTGACCAAGCTGGACGTACTCGACGGCTTGGAAACCATCAATATCTGCATCGGCTACAAAGATGCCGAAGGCAAGGACGTTGCTCCGACCGACGCCGACAGCTACGTAGGTCTGCAGCCAGTGTACGAAGAAGTGTCGGGCTGGACCGAATCGACCGTGGGCGCCAAGACCCTGGAAGAGCTGCCAGCTAACGCCCGTGCCTACATCAAGCGAGTTGAAGAGCTGATCGGTGCGCCGATCGACATTATTTCGACAGGTCCGGACCGCAACGAAACCATCGTTCTGCGTCACCCGTTCGCTTAATAAGCTGTTGATGTGAAAAGCAAAGGGCTCCTTCGGGAGCCCTTTGTCGTTTCTGTCGCCTGGGCGGCACGACCCTTGCTTTGGTTCTTTCTTTCGCGGTGCTATCAAATTAATGGCACCCGTGGTGGAGGGATTCCCGATGTCTGCCGTTCTCTCATTGTTACAAAGCCGTCTGTTGCGGCCGGTGTTCGTTACCCTAGGTATCGCCCTTTTGGTGCAAGTGCTGGTTGCCGTCGCCCTGACGCGAAGCACCGTCACAGCGTTGGAAGCTGATTTGGGTAATCGCCTGGGTATCGACAGCCAGAAACTGTCGGGTGAATTGGCCCAGGCCGGTAAAGAAGTCACGTCCAGCCTGGACAGCTTGTCGACGAGTACCCGTCAGCGTCTGACCGCGGGGCTTTCAACCCGCCTGCAGGAAGAGCAGAAGCAACTGCGTGCGACCCTGGAAAAAGACCTGAAAGACTCCGCCAATGACATGGCGCAACTGCTGGCCTCGGTGGCGCCCCGCGCTATGTGGGACAGCGACGTGCCGACGCTGTCGGAGTTCGCCCGGCGTGCCCAGCGCAACCCCAACGTGCTGTTCGTGGTCTACGACGACGCGGCGGGTGAGCATCTGACCCGCTACCTCAACCGTGAAAACCCGATTAACCAGGCGCTGTTGGAAAAAGGCAAGGGTGACCGCGCCCTGGATAAAGTGTTGGATGCGGCGAAAGATGACCCTTCGGTGTTTTATGTTGAAGCGTCCATCAGCCCCAACGGCGTGGAGATCGGTAAGGTGCGCATGGGGGTTTCCACGACCGCAGTGGAGGCTGATCTGGCCGCGCTGGATAAGCGCTTCGCCGCACTGATCGCCAGCGGTGACCAGTTGGTGGGCGACAGCCTCAAGGGCGCAGCGGCCGATAGCGCTGCCGCCATGGGCGCGCGCCTGCAATCCGCGCAAGCCACCGCTACACAGATGACCGCCAACACCACCAGCGCCGTCCAGGACGCTGCCGGCACCTTGCGCTGGCGCATCGGCATGGGCCTGGCGCTGGTCGGTCTGGGCGTGTTGCTGTTGATCGCCATCGTGCTCGGGCGCCGCGTGGTCAATCGCCTGAAGTTGCTGATCGCGGCCATGGACGACTTGGCGGCGGGTGAGGGTGATCTCACCAAGCGTGTGCAAATCAGCAGCAAGGATGAAATCGGCGACATGGCTTCGGCGGTCAATCGCTTTGTGGATAAGTTGCAGCCCATCGTGCGCGAGGCGGGGGATGTAGCCCAGCGTACTGGCGTGGAAATCGGCGCCATGACCTTGCGCAATGCCGGTGCTGACGCTGCGGCCGGTTTACAGCGCGATGAAGTGGCCGAGAGCTTGCGCGCACTGTCGCAGATGGCCGACGAAGCGCAGGCCGAGAGCCATGCGATGCAGGCGGCGTTGCAGCAGGTGGTGGATATTCGCCAGGCCACGGATGAGAACTCGCGGACCTCGGCTGAGGTCGGCAGTTTGATCGAGGCGCTGGCGGGCCAAGTACAAGCGGGCTCCACGGTCATCGAGCGCCTGGCCCAGCAAAGCCAGCAGATCGAGGTGGTGCTGACCGTGATTCACGGCATCGCCGAGCAGACCAATCTGTTGGCGCTCAACGCGGCCATCGAGGCGGCGCGTGCTGGTGAGACCGGTCGCGGCTTTGCGGTGGTGGCGGATGAAGTGCGTGCGCTGGCCAGCAAGACGCAAAGCTCCACGGGCGATATTCAGGCGCATATCGTGGCGCTGCAGCAAGGCGCGCGGGAGGCGGTGGAAACCATCGGCAAGGCCGGGCGCCAGGCCAGTGAAGGTTTGCTGGTGTTGCGCGACAGCGTGCGCCTGCAACAGACGGTGCAGGCCTCGGTGGAGCAAGTGCATGCGGCGATTGGCTTGGCGACGCGCGCGGCTGAGCATCAGGCCCAGGGTGCCCATGCGGTGCGAGGGCGGGTCGAGGTAATCCATGCTCAGGCCGAACGTGCCGCCCAGGCGGTGGTTGAGACCACCGCCAGTGGCAAGGTGCTGGATGGGTTGGCGGCGCAGTTGAAGGCGAGCCTGGGGCAGTTCAGGGCTTAGTGGCCTCATCGCTGGCAAGCCAGCTCCTGCAGGTTATGCGCAACCCTTGTAGGAGCCGGCTTGCTGGCGATGATGTCCTAGCGACTCAGATACATCCGAGTCGTGAGCAAATACACCGGCAACCCCGACACTAGAATCAACAGCGCCGCATAAGGCGCCGCCGCCGCAAACTCTACATTCGAGGTATGCGCCCACACCGCCGTCGCCAATGTATTCAACCCTGTCGGGCTAAGCAGCAACGTCGCGGTCAATTCCTTCATCGCATCCAGGAATACCAATGCAAATGCAGCGCCGAGCGCCGGGAAAATAATCGGTAAGGTGACCCGACAAAACGCACTGAACGACGAAGCCCCCAGCGTGCGCGCAGCTTCTTCAAGCTGCGGCGCTGCCTTGTTCAGCGCGGTGCGAATCGGCGCCTGAGCCAGCGGCAGAAACAACAGCGCGTAAGCAATCAACAACAACGCTGACGTCTGGTACAGCGCCGGCACGTAGTGCAGGGCGAAATACACCAAGGTCAGCGCAATCACCAAGCCGGGCAGGGCGTGCAGCAGGTACGGCAGGCGTTCGGCCCAGATTGCCAGTTGGCCTTTGTAGCGCACCACCAGCAGACCGACCGGCACCGCCAACACCAGGCAAAGCGCGGCGCCTCCGAGGGACAGCGCCAGCGAGGACAGCAACGCTTCACCGATCTCTGCTACTGGGAAGGCAGCAGAAGATCCCACTGCCAACCAATAACCGAGCATTCCCAGCGGAATCCCGCTGCCGATGATCGCAAGCGCCAGGCAATAAACCTGACCCAATGGCGTCCACTTCCCCAGTCGAACCTGCTCCGCATGCCGCGCCGCGCCCTGGCCGATACGCACATGCCGGCCCTTGCCGCGCACGCGCAACTCCAGCCACAGCAATGTCAGGCACATCACCAGTAGCACAGCCGAGAGCATTGCGGCATTCGCGTTACTGAATTCCAGCTCGAACTGTTGGTAGATCGCGGTGGTAAAGGTCTGCAAACCGATGATCGACAGCGCGCCAAACTCCACCAGCATATGCAGCGCAATCAACAATGCTCCGGCCAGCAGTGAAGGCCACAGCAGCGGCAAGGTGATGCGAAAGAACACGCCCCAGCGATTCAGTCCGAGGGTGCGGGCCGACTCTTCCAGGGACGGGTCAAGATTGCGCAGGGTCGCTGCCACCGGCAGAAACACCAGCGGGTATTTCGACAGGCTCATCACCAGGATGGCCCCGCCAAGCCCTTCGAAACTGGCGCTCAGCGATACCCAGGTAAAGCTGCTGACAAACGCCGGCACCGCAAACGGCAGGCACAGGATCACGCCCCAGATACGTCGTCCCGGCAGATTGCTGCGCTCCAGCAGCCAGGCCAGGGACAGGCCGATCACGCCACACGTCACCGTCACCCCGATCATCAGCGCCAAGGTATTGCGCAGCAACCCGAACACATATGGCCGCCACAGCAGGTGCACCGCCTCCGCCCAACCGGCTTGCCACGCCTTGAGCCCGACATAGGCCAGCGGCAGCAAGCTCAAGCCGACCAGCAACAGTACGGGCAGCAACAGCCAGATCGACGGGCGCTTGCGCCTTGGGCTGAAACCCCCGCGCAGGGCGGGGGCGGGTAGCGATGGGTTCATCAGTTCAAGCCAACATCGCGTTCCAGGTCCAGGGCTTCTTCGGCGTTGCCAAGGTCCGCAGGGGTGACTTTCGGCGGTTGCAGCTCGCTGAACGGCTTGAGACCACGGCTGGATTCCATGCCTTTACGCAGCGGGTATTCAGCCGAGGTGTTGGTGATGACGCGCTGGCCCTCTTCACTGGCCATGAACGCCAGCAGTTGCTGGGCTTCTTTCGGATGCTTGCTGGATTTCAGCGCCGCCGCCGAAGATACGGTGATCAAGCCACCGGCATCGCCATCGGTGAAGTAATGCAGTTGGGAGTCCAGGTTGGTTTTTTCTTTCTTCAGGGCGAACCAGTAGTAGTTGTTTACCAGCACGGTAGCCACTTCGCCATTTTCAACGGCTTTGAGGGCGACCATGTTGTTGCTGTAGACCTTGCCGAAGGCACGCAGGCCGGTCAGCCATTCTTCGGCGGCTTCACGCCCGTGCAGCTTGATGATCGCCACGGCCTGCTCCTGGAAGGCGCCGCTGGTAGGTACGAAGCCGACCTTGCCTTGCCATTCGGGGCCGGCAAAATCCAGCACCGATTTCGGCAGGTCTTTTTCCGCGATCAATTTCGGATTGAACGCCACGACGCGGGTGCGCGCAGTCACGCCCATCCAGTCGCCATTGGCGCCGACATAATCCTTGGGCAATACGTCGAGGGTGCTGGCGTCGATCTTGGCCAGCAGGCCTTGTTCGCCGAGTTTGTTCAATGGTGGCGATTCTTCGGTGTAGATCACGTCGGCAGGCGAGCGGTCGCCTTCTTCCACGACTTGGCTTGCGAGCTGGTTGCTGCTGCCTTTGCGCACGTTGACGTGAATACCGGTCTTGGCTTCGAAGGCCTTGGCCAGTTCATCGCCGACTTCTTTATGCTGGCCGTTGTACAGGGTCAGGGAAACCTTGTCGGCGGAGTAGGCGGTGGGCGAGAGCAGGGTCAGGCCGAGCAGAGTGATGGTCAGGCCGCGCAGAAGGGATGTCTTGAGATGGGTATCGCGGATCATCATCCGGGTTGTTCCTCACTTGTATGCAACAAATACTTACAAGGATAAACGATAAAGTTTCTCAGGTGCGGGCGAGGGGCAAATCGCTGGGAAAGATTCAGGTCAGGTTTTTCAAACCCTGGAAACGAAAAAACCCGCTTTCGCGGGTTTGATCTGAATTTGGTGCCCAGGAGAAGACTCGAACTTCCACGACCTTGCGATCACCAGCACCTGAAGCTGGCGTGTCTACCAATTTCACCACCTGGGCATTATCAGCAGCGCTTGCGCTGTTGATGGGACGAACTATACGGAGGGCTTTTTGATCTGTAAACCCCTGATTCGAAAAAATAAATCAAGTTTTCCGTTAAAAATCAAAGGCCTGAAACGAAAAAACCCGCTTTCGCGGGTTTGATCTGAATTTGGTGCCCAGGAGAAGACTCGAACTTCCACGACCTTGCGATCACCAGCACCTGAAGCTGGCGTGTCTACCAATTTCACCACCTGGGCATTATCAGACAACGTTGCCGTCGTCGATGGCGCGCACTATACGGAGGGGATTTTAAGCTGTAAAGCCCTGCCATGAAAAAAGCCTGGAAAATTTCGCCAATGGTCGTGCAAGGTGTCCGCCGGGGGCTGCAAAGGGCTTTAAAAGGCTTGTTGGCGTCTGAAATTTCCCGTTTCAATACGCGTATGCCAAACTAACCCGCATATAGACAAGGTGAAAACTCTCTAATGGCCGATTGGCAGTCCCTCGATCCCGAGGCCGCTCGTGAAGCGGAAAAATATGAAAACCCTATTCCTAGCCGCGAACTGATCCTGGCGCACCTCGCTGATCGGGGTTCGCCTGCTAGCCGCGAGCAGTTGGTTGAAGAGTTCGGTCTGACCACCGAAGACCAACTCGAAGCCCTGCGCCGCCGTTTGCGTGCCATGGAGCGTGATGCTCAACTGATCTACACCCGCCGTGGCACTTACGCGCCTGTGGATAAGCTCGACCTGATCCTGGGCCGCATTGCCGGCCATCGTGACGGTTTCGGCTTCCTGATCCCGGACGACGGCAGCGATGACCTGTTCATGAGCCCGGCGCAAATGCGCCTGGTGTTCGATGGCGATCGTGCCCTGGCGCGCGTTTCCGGCCTGGACCGTCGCGGTCGCCGTGAAGGCGTGATCGTCGAAGTGGTGTCCCGTGCCCATGAGTCCATCGTCGGCCGTTACTTCGAGGAAGGCGGCATTGGCTTTGTCGTGCCGGATAACCCGAAGGTCCAGCAGGAAGTGCTGATCACCCCGGGCCGCAATGGCGCCGCCAAGGTCGGCCAGTTCGTCGAGGTGAAGATCACTCACTGGCCAACGGCGCGCTTCCAGCCCCAGGGCGATATCGTTGAAGTGGTCGGCAACTACATGGCGCCGGGCATGGAAATCGACGTTGCGTTGCGCACCTACGATATTCCTCACGTCTGGCCTGAAGCTGTGCTCAAAGAAGCCGGCAAGCTCAAGCCTGAAGTGGAAGAGAAAGACAAAGAAAAACGCATCGACCTGCGCCATCTGCCGTTCGTCACCATCGACGGCGAAGATGCCCGCGACTTCGACGATGCGGTCTACTGCGAAGCCAAGCCGGGCAAGCTGCGCCTGTTCTCCGGTGGCTGGAAGTTGTTCGTCGCGATTGCCGACGTATCCAGCTACGTGAAGATCGGTTCGGCCCTGGATAACGAGGCCCAAGTGCGCGGCAACTCCGTGTACTTCCCGGAGCGCGTGATCCCGATGCTGCCTGAGCAGCTGTCCAACGGCCTGTGCTCCCTGAACCCGAAAGTCGACCGTTTGGCCATGGTGTGCGAGATGACCATCTCGAAAACCGGCGAAATGACCGACTACCAGTTCTACGAAGCGGTGATCCACTCCCAGGCGCGCCTGACCTACAACAAGGTCAGCACTATCCTGGAAGCGCCGAAGACTAGCGAAGCCAAGGCCCTGCGTACTGAGTACGCTGGCGTGGTGCCGCACCTCAAGCAGCTTTATGCGCTATACAAGGTGTTGCTGGGCGCTCGTCACGTGCGTGGCGCTATCGATTTTGAAACCCAGGAAACCCGGATTGTCTTTGGTTCCGAGCGCAAGATCGCTGCGATCACCCCGACCACGCGTAACGATGCGCACAAACTGATCGAGGAATGCATGCTGGCGGCCAACGTGGCCACCGCGGAATTCCTGAAGAAGCATGAGATTCCTGCGCTTTATCGCGTGCACGATGGCCCACCGCCGGAGCGTCTGGAAAAACTGCGCGCCTTCCTCGGCGAGCTCGGCCTGTCCCTGCACAAAGGCAAGGACGGCCCGACGCCGAAGGACTATCAGGCGCTGCTCGCTAGCATCAAGGACCGTCCGGATTACCACGTGATCCAGACCGTCATGCTGCGCTCACTGAGCCAGGCGGTGTACAGCGCCGACAATCAGGGCCACTTCGGTCTTAATTACGAGGCTTACACCCACTTCACCTCGCCGATCCGTCGTTACCCGGACCTGCTCACGCACCGCGCAATCCGCAGCGTGATCCACTCCAAGCAGAACACCCCGCACGTCAAGCGCGCCGGTGCCATGACCATTCCGAAAGCACGGATCTATCCGTACGACGAAGCGGCCTTGGAACAGCTGGGCGAGCAGTGCTCCATGAGCGAGCGCCGTGCCGACGAAGCCACGCGTGACGTGGTGAACTGGCTCAAGTGCGAGTTCATGAAGGATCGCGTAGGCGAGACTTTCCCTGGCGTGATCACTGCCGTGACCGGTTTTGGCCTGTTTGTCGAATTGACCGACATCTACGTCGAAGGCCTGGTGCACGTCACCGCCTTGCCGGGTGACTACTACCACTTCGACCCTGTGCACCACCGCCTGGCGGGCGAGCGCACCGGTCGCAGCTTCCGTTTGGGCGATACCGTGGAAGTGCAGGTCATGCGCGTCGATCTCGACGAGCGCAAGATCGACTTCGGCATGTCCGACAAGCCAGCCGAATCGCCGGGCAGCCGTAAAAAACGTGGCAGCGAACCGACCAGCAAAGGCAAGGCCGCGCCTGCGAAAGCAGCGACCGCCGAGCCTGCGCCAGCCAAAACTGGCCGTCGCTCGACAACCAAGGAAAAGGCCCCTGAAGCCTACCGCCCAAGCGACGCTGCGGCGAAAAACGCCGAGCTGCGCAAGAGCCGCGAGTTGAAGCAGCAGTTGCTCAACGAAGCCAAAAGCGGTGGTAAAGCGGCGTCTGGGGGAAAGTCCCACGGGGCGGAAAAGCCGTCGAGCAAACCAAGTAAACACCGTAAAGGCCCGCCAAAAGCGGGTTCGGGCCCTGCCAAGAGCGGCGGGTCGCGCAAACCTAAGGCCAAGTCATGAGTCTGGAAAAAATCTACGGCGTCCACGCCGTAGAAGCACTGCTGCGTCACCACCCGAAACGCGTCAAGCAAGTGTGGCTGGCCGAAGGCCGCAGCGAGCCGCGCGTACAAGCGCTGGTTGAACTGGCGACCCAAAACAAGGTTGCCATCGGCCAGGCCGAGCGTCGCGAAATGGACGTGTGGGTTGAGGGCGTGCACCAAGGCGTGGTCGCGGACGTCAGCCCGAGCCAGGTTTGGGGCGAAGCGATGCTCGACGAGCTGCTCGACCGTACCGAAGGTGCGCCGTTGCTACTGGTGCTGGACGGCGTGACCGATCCGCACAACCTCGGCGCTTGCCTGCGTTCGGCTGACGCTGCCGGCGCGCTGGCGGTGATCGTGCCTAAAGATAAGTCCGCGACCTTGACGCCGGTCGTGCGTAAAGTCGCCTGTGGCGCGGCGGAAGTGATTCCGCTGGTGGCCGTGACCAACTTGGCGCGCACCCTGGAGAAACTCCAGCAGCGTGGTCTGTGGGTGGTGGGTACGGCAGGCGAGGCCGAGGTCAGCATTTATGACCAGGACCTCACCGGCCCGACCATCCTGATCATGGGCGCCGAAGGCAAAGGTATGCGTCGCCTGACCCGCGAACATTGCGATTACCTGGTACATCTGCCGATGGCCGGTAGCGTCAGCAGCCTCAACGTATCGGTTGCCACCGGCGTGTGCCTGTTTGAAGCCCAGCGTCAGCGTGGCGCCAAGGCCAAGACCAAGAAGTAAACCTCTCGACTGTAGGAGCCGGCTTGTCGGCGATAGCGATCTTCCGGACGCCATCGCTGGCAAGCCGGCTCCTACAATTGGTTTGTGGTGTTTGGGAGGTTGTTCAAATAATCACCAATCACCTTGCACGCTTCCTCCCCCTTCTCTACAATTGCGCCCCTTGCCTTCCTGGCAGGCACCGATGTGCCTCCCTGCGGCAAGATCCATAAGTGTCATTCACTCCTTGTCTGACCGTTTTTGAGCGGCAGGCTACAACCCGTAAGGAGCATTCATGCGTCATTACGAAATCATCTTTTTGGTCCACCCGGATCAAAGCGAGCAAGTCGGCGGCATGGTTGAGCGTTACACCAAGCTGATCGAAGAAGACGGCGGCAAAATCCACCGTCTGGAAGATTGGGGCCGTCGTCAACTGGCCTACGCAATCAACAATGTTCACAAGGCTCACTACGTGATGCTGAACGTTGAGTGCACTGGCAAGGCCCTGGCCGAGCTGGAAGACAACTTCCGCTACAACGATGCTGTGATCCGTAACCTGGTCATCCGTCGCGAAGAAGCCGTTACCGGCCAATCCGAGATGCTCAAGGCTGAAGAAAACCGCAGTGAGCGCCGTGAGCGTCGCGACCGTCCTGAGCACGAAGGCGCTGATAGCGCTGATAGTGATGACAGCGACAACAGCGATAACGCTGACGAGTAATCCACGGACCTTTTAAGGAGCCTATCAAATGGCACGTTTCTTCCGTCGTCGTAAATTCTGCCGCTTCACCGCTGAAGACGTGAAAGAGATCGATTACAAAGATCTCAACACTCTGAAAGCCTACGTATCCGAGACCGGCAAAATCGTTCCAAGCCGTATCACCGGTACCAAAGCACGTTATCAGCGTCAGCTGGCCACCGCTATCAAGCGCGCCCGCTTCCTGGCCCTGCTGGCCTACACCGACAGCCACGGCCGCTGAGACCGGGCAGTCGACAAGTAGTAAGGGATTGAATGCATGCGCGCCTTAGCTGAGTTCATCATGCGCGGTCGTGTGCAGGCCACTCTGGTAGTGGCTGGATGTGCAGCATTGCCGTTGTTGTATTGGTTGGCTGCTGCCGCTGGATGCCTTGTGCTCCTGCGGCGCGGTTTGCAGGATGCCGTTGGCATCCTGGCCCTGGGAGTCGTAGCCGCCTTGATCTGGTGGTTGCAACTGGGCGAACCCAAAGTGCTTCTGGTGCTGCTGGGGTCGTCGAGCCTTGCGTTGGTTTTGCGCGCAAGTGAGTCCTGGGTCCGCACGCTGCTGGTCAGCGTGGCGTTGGGGTTGGTGTTTTCGGTGTTGATTGACGCGGCTTTCCGCCCGCAGATCGAGGCGCTGTCGCAAGAGATCGTCAAGATCCTGCCGATGGCCCTCGGGGAACTCTACCAACAGCTGTCGGTAGAAGAGCGAGCGCGACTGGCAACGCTGATTGCACCGGCCCTGATCGGCCTGATGGCGGTAATGATGCAGATCGTCAGTTTGCTGAGCCTGATGCTTGGGCGTTATTGGCAGGCGTTGTTGTACAACCCGGGTGGTTTTGGTCGCGAATTTCGCAGTATCAGAATCCCCGTGGGCCCGGCGATGTTGCTGCTGGCACTCATGGTGGTCGGACCGTACTTCGGTTCACAAGCCACCTTGCTGATGCTGTTTTGCAGCGTACCGCTGGTGTTTTCCGGACTGGCCCTGATTCATGGGCTGGTCGCGCAGAAGCGCCTGGCCAAGTTCTGGCTGGTGGGGATGTACGTAACGATGCTGGTGTTCATGCAACTGATCTATCCGTTACTCGTGGTTTTGGCCATTGTCGACGGCCTGATTGATTTTCGCGGTCGTCTGGCGCCGAAAGACGCCGATAACGCGAACGGTGAAGGTTAAAAGTTAGAGGATTTTCACATGCAACTGATCCTTCTGGAAAAAGTCGCCAACCTGGGCAACCTGGGCGACAAAGTGAACGTTAAGGCCGGTTACGGTCGTAACTACCTGCTGCCATACGGCAAAGCCACCGCTGCAACCGCTGCCAACCTGGCTGCGTTTGAAGAGCGTCGTGCTGAGCTGGAACAAGCAGCAGCAGACAAAAAAGCTTCGGCCGAAACTCGCGCTGCCCAACTGGCTGAGCTGGAAGTGACTATCACTGCCACCGCCGGTGACGAAGGCAAGCTGTTCGGTTCGATCGGCACCCACGACATCGCTGATGCACTGACCGCCTCCGGCGTTGAAGTGCAGAAGAGCGAAGTTCGTCTGCCGAACGGCACCATCCGTAACGTAGGTGAATTCGACGTAGCCGTGCACCTGCACGCCGAAGTTGAAGCCACCGTACGCGTTATCGTGGTAGCAGCTTAAGCAGCACCTAACTGACTGGCACCTCGCGTGTCAGCCAGTTAACATCGGGCACGATCCTGTTTACAGGTCGTGCCTTTTGTTTTTCTACACACCCCAAATTCCAAGTGGCCATGAACGATATTTCAGCTCCTGAGCAATACGATCTGCAAACCGCTGCCCTGAAGGTGCCGCCGCATTCCATCGAGGCCGAACAGGCTGTGCTCGGTGGTTTGATGCTGGACAACAACGCCTGGGAACGCGTGCTGGATCAAGTCTCGGACGGTGACTTCTATCGCCATGACCACCGCCTGATCTTCCGTGCCATCGCCAAGCTGGCCGACCAGAACTCACCGATCGACGTGGTGACCCTGGCCGAGCAGCTAGACAAGGAAGGCCAGACCTCCCAGGTCGGCGGCCTCGGCTACCTCGGTGAACTGGCGAAGAACACGCCGTCCGTCGCCAACATCAAGGCCTATGCCCAGATTGTTCGCCAGCGGGCCACGCTGCGCCAACTGATCGGTATCAGCACCGAGATCGCCGACAGCGCCTTCAACCCGGAAGGGCGTACCGCCGAAGAGATCCTCGACGAAGCCGAACGCCAGATCTTCCAGATCGCCGAGGCCCGCCCGAAAACCGGCGGCCCGGTAGGCGTCAACGAGCTGTTGACCAAGGCCATCGACCGTATCGACACGCTGTTCAACACCGACGCGGCCATCACCGGTATTTCCACCGGCTATGCCGACCTCGACGAGAAGACCAGCGGCCTGCAGCCGTCCGACTTGATCATCGTCGCTGGTCGTCCCTCCATGGGTAAGACCACCTTCGCGATGAACCTGGTCGAAAACGCCGTGTTGCGCAGCGACAAGACCGTCCTGGTGTACTCCCTGGAGATGCCCGGTGAATCGCTGATCATGCGGATGCTCTCGTCCCTGGGCCGTATCGACCAGACCAAGGTGCGTTCCGGCCAGCTGGAAGATGACGACTGGCCGCGGCTGACCTCGGCGGTCAACCTGCTCAATGACCGCAAGCTGTTCATCGACGACACTGCGGGCATCAGCCCCTCGGAGATGCGTGCACGCACCCGCCGCCTGGTGCGTGAACACGGCGATATTGCCTTGATCATGATCGACTACCTGCAGTTGATGCAGATCCCGGGTTCCAGCGGTGACAGCCGGACCAACGAGATTTCCGAGATTTCCCGGTCCTTGAAAGCCCTGGCCAAGGAATTCAACTGCCCGGTGGTGGCGCTGTCCCAGCTCAACCGTTCCCTGGAACAACGTCCCAACAAGCGCCCGGTGAACTCCGACTTGCGGGAATCGGGTGCGATCGAGCAGGACGCCGACGTGATCATGTTCGTGTACCGCGACGAGGTATACCACCCCGAAACCGAACACAAAGGCATCGCCGAGATCATCATCGGCAAGCAGCGGAACGGGCCGATCGGGTTTATCCGCCTGGCGTTCATTGGTAAGTACACCCGCTTCGAGAACCTCGCGCCAGGCAGCTACAACTTCGACGACGATGAATAACTCGTCTGCTCAATTCCGACCATTACCGTCGGAATTGGTCAAAATTTGTGCTATATTCCGCGCCCGCGATTTTCCATCTCAACACCGGTCACCGTCATGCAAACAGCCAAGCCGTTATTTGACTATCCCAAGTACTGGGCCGAATGTTTCGGTCCAGCGCCATTCCTGCCGATGAGCAGGGAGGAGATGGATCAGCTTGGCTGGGATTCCTGCGACATCATCATCGTCACCGGTGATGCGTATGTTGACCATCCGTCGTTCGGCATGGCGATCATCGGCCGGCTGCTGGAGTCCCAGGGCTTCCGCGTCGGGATCATTGCCCAGCCGAACTGGCAGTCCAAAGACGACTTCATGAAGCTCGGCGAGCCGAACCTGTTCTTCGGCGTCGCGGCCGGCAACATGGATTCGATGATCAACCGCTACACCGCCGACAAGAAAATCCGTTCCGACGACGCCTACACCCCCGGCGGCATGGCCGGCAAACGCCCGGACCGCGCGAGCCTGGTGTACAGCCAGCGTTGCAAGGAAGCCTATAAGAACGTGCCGATCGTACTTGGCGGCATCGAAGCCTCCCTGCGCCGCATCGCCCACTACGACTACTGGCAGGACCGCGTGCGTAACTCGATCCTGATCGACGCTACCGCCGATATCCTGCTGTACGGCAACGCCGAGCGTGCGATTGTCGAAGTCGCCCAGCGCCTGTCGTGGGGCCACAAGATCGAAGACATCACTGACGTGCGCGGCACCGCGTTCATTCGCCGTGACACGCCGGTGGGCTGGTACGAAGTGGACTCCACGCGGATCGACCGTCCGGGCAAGATCGACAAGATCATCAACCCGTACGTCAACACTCAAGACACCCAGGCTTGCGCTATCGAGCAAGAGAAGGGGCCGGTAGATGACCCGGAAGAAGCCAAGGTCGTCCAGATCCTGGCCAGCCCGCGCATGACCCGCGACAAGACCGTGATCCGTCTGCCTTCGGTAGAGAAGGTCCGTGGCGACGCCGTGCTCTACGCCCACGCCAACCGCGTGTTGCACCTGGAAACCAACCCAGGCAACGCCCGTGCCCTGGTGCAGAAGCACGGTGAGGTGGACGTGTGGTTCAACCCGCCGCCCATTCCGATGACTACCGAAGAAATGGACTACGTGTTCGGCATGCCTTACGCCCGTGTTCCGCACCCGGCGTATGGCAAGGAAAAAATTCCGGCCTACGACATGATCCGTTTCTCGGTGAACATCATGCGTGGCTGCTTTGGTGGCTGCACCTTCTGCTCGATCACCGAGCACGAAGGGCGCATCATCCAGAACCGTTCCGAAGAGTCGATCATCCGCGAGATCGAAGAGATCCGCGACAAAGTGCCGGGCTTTACCGGCGTGATCTCCGACCTCGGCGGCCCGACCGCGAACATGTACCGCATCGCCTGCAAGAGCCCGGAAATCGAATCTGCGTGCCGCAAGCCATCGTGCGTATTCCCCGGTATCTGCCCGAACCTGAACACTGATCACTCGTCGTTGATCCAGCTGTATCGCAGCGCGCGTGCATTGCCGGGTGTGAAGAAGATCCTGATCGCTTCCGGCCTGCGCTATGACCTGGCCGTCGAATCGCCGGAATACGTCAAGGAACTGGTGACCCACCACGTCGGTGGCTACCTCAAGATCGCCCCGGAACACACCGAGGAAGGTCCGCTCAACCAGATGATGAAACCGGGCATTGGCAGCTATGACAAGTTCAAGCGCATGTTCGAGAAGTACACCAAGGAAGCGGGCAAGGAGCAGTACCTGATTCCTTACTTCATTGCCGCCCACCCGGGCACCACCGATGAAGACATGATGAACCTGGCCCTGTGGCTCAAGGGCAACGGCTTCCGCGCCGACCAGGTGCAGGCGTTCTACCCGTCGCCGATGGCCACCGCCACCGCGATGTACCACTCGGGCAAGAACCCGCTGCGCAAGGTCACCTACAAGAGCGATGCAGTGACCATCGTCAAGAGCGAAGAGCAGCGCCGTCTGCACAAGGCGTTCCTGCGTTACCACGACCCGAAAGGCTGGCCAATGCTGCGTGAAGCACTGACCCGCATGGGCCGTGCCGACTTGATCGGGCCAGGCAAGGACCAACTGATCCCGCTGCACCAGCCGAGCACCGACAGCTACCAGAGCGCGCGTCGAAAGAACTCGACGCCGGCCGGCAGCCATAAGGTCGCGAAGGAAACCACCACGAAGATCCTCACCCAGCACACCGGACTGCCGCCGCGTGGCAGCGACGGCAGCAACCCGTGGGACAAGCGTGAGCAAGCCAAGGCCGCGGCCCAGGCGCGTAACAAGCAGGCCGCCAAGGAGCGCGCCGATGCGGCCAAGGGCAAGGGCGGCAAGCCTGCGCGCAAGCCGGTAGTGCCGCGTTGATCGCAGCCTGAACATGTAAAACGCCAGCCTTGTGCTGGCGTTTTGCTTTCTATTCGGTGGCGAGCCTGTTTGTTAAGGTGGCGATCATTAAATCGCCTTCGCGAGCAAGCCCGCTCCCACACTTGAATGTATTCGCAAATCAAAATGTGGGAGCGGGCTTGCTCGCGAAGGCGTCAGTTCAGTCACCACCCATTTCAAGGAAGAACACCCCATGGGCAACCCCCTGGCCGGCATCGGCATGGACTCCAACCGCTCGCAGTTCATGGCGCGCCAGCGCATTGAAAGCCAGATCAACCTGCCGCGCCTGTTCGCGGCTATCGACGCCGACCCCGGGATTGTCGGCGCAGGCGTGGTGTATATCGACGCTGACTTCAACGTCATTACCCTGCGCGAATTCAAGCCCATCTGCAGCATCAAGCCTAAGCGCATCATTTTGCGTGAAGCGCAGAAGTACATTGCGCCGACGCAGTTTGCTCAACATGTCGTGAGCAATCCTCGAGAGTCCCGACTGATTGGCGAGGCCGTAAATACCGGAATCTCCTGCTTTGGGGCTGTCATCAGTTGGGCTGCGATTGCCAGTGGAACCATTCTGGTGCCTTTCAGCGCTGGCGCCAGTTCCGTCATCGTTGTAGTGGGGTATGCGGCTGCCGGCGCGAGTACGCTTCAGTGCTTTAACGGCATTGCCCGAACAGCGCTGGAAGTCGCCAAACCTGAGGTCAAGGATTCGCTCGACAGTGAAGGCTGGTACCAGAATGCGTCCATCGTGCTGGACGCCGTATCACTGGCAGGTGTGGGCGCTTCGGCCCTGACGACGGTCAAGCTGGTCAGGGCCGCCAAAGCATCGACGGGCAAGAGCCTGCGTGATGTGCTTCGCGGTTTGAATCGCCAGGAAAGAGCCAAGCTGACGAAAGAGCTGCTGAGCATCAACCATCCCAGCTTGACCGCGAAGATGATCAAATTGAGGCAGGCGTCGGGCGAACTCACCAAGCGTTTCACCCCTACGCAGCTCAAGCACAGCACCACTACCCAGATCAAAGACGTCCTCGGCGCAACCATAGGATTTGGCGGGAGTGCGTACTCCGGAAACGTCAATACCATCGCGATTGGACTCTACGAGGAGGTAAGCGAATGAGCGAATTGATGACGCTACGCGACTTTTTCAGGCAATACTTTCTGACGTTTATGGGCGGCGTATTTGCTGCGTGTTTTTCTTTGGCGTTGGCTGTGGCGCTGGCGTTTATCACCTATTTTCGTGATGCGCCCATTGCTCAAGTGGGGCTCAAGATCATGTCTGCCGGGGCGCTGCTCATTCTGTTGACGGTCCATAGCAACTTTATGATTTTGCGGGGCCGCCCCTCCTGGGTGTGGGTGATGGTCGGCATCTACGTCGCCTGTCTACTGTTTGTCGTCCCAATGCTTCAGTACCAGCCTCATAAAGTTCTCTATGGGTTGGCGCTGTTATTCCCGTTCCTTGGATTGTTGATACTTAACAGCAAGGTTCAACGAGAGATGCGTGCAAAACTGGTGGGAATCCGTCGCATTCGGCAATCTGTCAAATCAACCGTTGGGTCGAGTAGCCGCATGTGAAGGAGTCGCCGTCGATACCCGGTTTTCTCGCGCGCTATTTCCCCGTGTTCATGGGCACGATTTTCATGGCGATCTTTTCCGGCTCCGCTGCGGTTTCCACGGCGGGCGTAACCTATTTGCGCGACACTGATCCCGCGCTTAAATCCGGCTGTTCGGGCGCTGCGATCCTGATGCTGGTCGCGGTGCTGGTATTTGGCAACGTCATGATCGCGCGCGGCTATCCGTGGGCGACGAAACTGGTGGCGGGGTATCTCGGCGCTTGCCTGTTGTTCGTACTGCCAATGATTCAATACGACCTGCACACGCTGGTCTATGGCTCGGCTGTGCTCTTCCCGCTGCTTGGATTGTTGCTGCTCAACAGCAAGCGCCATCGCGAAATGCGCCAGAAGCTGCTTGAGATCCGCCACCTGCGCCAAGCCGCGATCGCCAAGCGCAAAACCGGCTGATTGGGTAGATTCCCCACCCACCCTCACATCCGCGCCACAAATATGTGCGTCACTTGCACCATGGCGCCCCCGTTGGCGCCGTTTTGGTGCTGTACTGCACCGGGTCTTACGATAAAGCGCAATGACCGCCGCTCTGGCATAAGTCTTGCGCGCTTTGTGTCCATGCCCTGGCTCGCAGGAGGCCGCCGTGTCGATTCATGTCGCGTTGCACCACGTTACGCATTACCGCTACGACCGCGCTGTCGAACTCGGCCCACAGATCGTGCGGTTGCGCCCGGCAGCCCATAGCCGCACGCGGATTTTGTCCTACGCGCTGAAAGTGCTGCCTGAGCAGCATTTCATCAACTGGCAGCAGGACCCCCAGGGCAATTACCTGGCGCGGTTGGTGTTCCCGGAAAAGACTGACGAGCTGCGCATCGAAGTCGACCTGGTCGCTGAAATGGCGGTGTTCAACCCCTTCGACTTTTTCCTCGAGCCCTATGCCGAGAAAATCCCCTTCAGCTACGCCGCCGACGAGCAGCGTGAGCTGGCGCCGTACCTGGAAACCCTGCCGCTGACGCCGAAGTTCGCCGCGTACCTGGCGGGTATCGACCGCACACCCTTGCCGGCCGTGGACTTTCTGGTGGGCCTCAATCAGCGCTTGGCGGCCGATATCGGCTACCTGATCCGCATGGAGCCAGGCGTGCAAACCCCAGAGTTCACCCTGGAAAACGCCTCTGGCTCATGCCGCGACTCGGCCTGGTTGCTGGTGCAGATTCTGCGCAATCTGGGGCTGGCAGCACGTTTCGTGTCCGGTTACCTGATTCAGCTCACAGCCGACGTCAAAGCCCTCGATGGGCCCTCCGGCACCGAAGTGGACTTCACCGACCTGCACGCCTGGTGCGAAGTGTATTTGCCCGGCGCCGGCTGGATTGGCCTGGATGCCACCTCCGGGCTGTTCGCCGGTGAAGGCCATATTCCGTTGGCGTGTAGTCCCGATCCATCGTCCGCCGCACCGATCAGTGGGCTGGTGGAGCCTTGCGAGTGCGAATTCACCCACGAAATGTCGGTTGAGCGGATTTGGGAAGCCCCACGCGTCACCAAGCCTTACACCGAAGAACAATGGCTGGCGATCCAGGCCTTGGGCCGTCAGATCGATGGCGACCTGCTCAAGGACGATGTGCGCCTGACCATGGGCGGCGAGCCGACCTTCGTTTCCATCGACGATCCCGACGGCGCCGAGTGGAACACCGCCGCCTTAGGTCCGGACAAGCGCCGACTGTCTGCCGAGCTGTTCCAGCGCATGCGCAAGCACTACGCACCCAAGGGGTTGGTGCACTTCGGGCAGGGCAAGTGGTACCCCGGCGAGCAACTGCCGCGTTGGTCGCTCAACTGCTACTGGCGCCGCGACGGTGTGCCGATCTGGCACAACAGCGCGTTGATTGCCGATGAGCAGGCGGACTACGGCGCTGACGGTGCGCTGGCCGGACGTTTCCTGGCCAGCGTCGCAGAGCGCCTCAAATTACCGGCGCGCTTTGTGTTCCCGGCGTTCGAAGACAACTTCTACTACCTGTGGCGCGAGGGTGCGCTGCCGCAGAACGTCACCGCCCAAGATCCGCGGCTGAGCGACGATCTGGAGCGCGAACGCCTGCGCAAAGTGTTCAGCCAGGGCCTGGATAAAGTCATCGGCCAAGTGCTGCCGTTGGCGCGCACGGCAGCCAATGACCGCTGGCAAAGCGGGCGCTGGTATTTGCGCGACAACCACTGCCGCCTGGTGCCGGGGGATTCGCCGCTGGGTTATCGCCTGCCATTGGCCTCGCAGCCATGGGTGACGGCGGCGGAGTATCCGTTTGTGCACCCGACTGACCCGAATCAGGATCAGCCGGAGCTGCCGTCCACTAGGCAACTGCAACACCATGATGAGGCCGCGCCGAGCGAGGAGCGTGTGCCCAAGGTGGACGAGTCCGCCGACTGGCTGACTCGCACCGCTCTGTGCGCTGAGGCGCGTGAAGGGCGCCTCTATCTGTTCATGCCGCCCCTGGAGCGCGTCGAAGACTATCTGGAACTGGTGGCAGCCATTGAAGCCACCGCCGAAGAGCTGCACTGCCCGGTATTGCTGGAAGGCTACGAGCCGCCGGCCGACACGCGGCTGAGTAACTTCCGCGTCACGCCGGACCCGGGTGTGATTGAGGTCAACGTGCAGCCGTCCGCCACTTGGGACGAATTGGTGGAACGCACCGAATTTCTCTACGAAGAGGCGCGGCAAACGCGATTGACCACCGAAAAATTCATGATCGACGGGCGTCACACCGGTACCGGCGGCGGTAATCACTTTGTACTCGGTGGTGCAACGCCCAAGGACTCACCGTTTCTGCGCCGACCCGATCTGCTGCGCAGTCTGATCAGCTACTGGCACAACCATCCGTCATTGTCCTACCTGTTTTCCGGCCTGTTCATCGGCCCGACTTCCCAGGCTCCACGGGTGGACGAGGCGCGTAATGACGCGTTGTACGAACTGGAAATCGCCTTCGCACAAATGCCAGAGCCCGGTGAGGAATGCCCGCCGTGGTTGGTGGACCGCCTGCTGCGCAATCTGCTGATCGACGTGACTGGCAACACTCACCGCGCCGAATTCTGCATCGACAAACTCTACTCGCCGGACGGCGCCACTGGCCGCCTCGGCCTGCTGGAACTGCGCGCGTTTGAAATGCCGCCCCATGCGCGCATGAGCCTGACCCAGCAATTGCTGTTGCGCGCCTTGGTCGCGCGATTCTGGCGCGAACCCTACGCGCCGCCGAAGCTGGCACGTTGGGGCACAGAGCTGCACGACCGTTTCCTGCTGCCGCATTTCATCGAGCAAGACTTTGCCGACGTGATCGTCGAACTCAACAGCGCCGGCTATCCGCTGCGCGCCGAGTGGTTTGCCGCGCACCTGGAATTCCGTTTCCCCAAAGTGGGTGACTACGCCGTCAGCGGGATCGAGCTGGAGCTGCGTCAGGCTCTGGAACCCTGGCACGTCCTGGGCGAGGAGGGCGCGGTCGGCGGCACAGTGCGTTATGTGGATTCATCCCTTGAGCGCCTGCAAGTCAAATTGACCGGGCTGCCCCCGCAGCGCTACCTGCTGACCTGCAATGGCGTCCCGGTGCCGCTGCAACCGACTGGGCGAGTCGGTGAGTTCGTCGCTGGCGTGCGTTATCGCGCCTGGCAACCGGCCAACTGCCTGCAACCGACCATCCCGGTGCATGCGCCGCTGGTGTTCGATCTGCTGGACACTTGGATGCAGCGTTCGCTGGGCGGCTGCCAGTACCATGTCGCCCATCCGGGTGGGCGCAATTACGACAGCCTTCCGGTGAATGCCAATGAGGCAGAGAGCCGGCGCATGGCGCGGTTCTTCCGGTTGGGGCATAGCCCAGGGAAGCAATCAGTGCCGACGGTAGTGGTGAACGATGAATTACCCATGACCCTCGATCTACGGCGTTTCCCCAATAAAAATGACTGAACGCGATCCTCTGTGGACGCTAGCTTTTGTGGTGAGCGAGCTTGCCTCGCGCGGGGCAAGCCCGCTCACCACAAAAGCCCGCGGCTACAGGGGATTTGCAGTGTTTGTTGAGTTAATCTGAGCCCCCTTGCCTCTGCCGAGCGTTCCATGTCCGATTTGCTCGACCGTTACCCGCTGACCGCGGGCACTTATCACGAACTGCTGGATGACAGCGGCGCGGTGCGTGCCCATTGGCGGCGCTTGCTGGATCACCTGCAACGCAGCACGCCCGCGCAACTGGCCCAGCGCCAGGCGCTGTTGACCCGGCAGATCCAGGAAAACGGCGTGACCTACAACGTCTACGCCGACCCCAAGGGCGCCGACCGCCCGTGGGAGCTGGACCTACTGCCCCATGTGTTGGCCGCTGATGAATGGCAGCACCTGTCGGCGGGTATCGCGCAACGTGCACGCCTGCTCAATGCCGTACTGGCCGATCTCTATGGCCCGCAACGCCTGATCAAGGAAGGCTTGCTGCCGGCTGAGCTGGTATTTGGGCATAACAATTTCCTGTGGCCGTGCCAGGGCATCCAGCCGCCGGACGGTGCGTTCCTGCACCTCTATGCCGTGGACCTGGCACGCACGCCGGATGGTCGCTGGTGGGTCACCGCCGACCGTACCCAGGCGCCGTCCGGTGCCGGATATGCGTTGGAAAACCGCACCATCGTGTCCCGCGCCTTCCCGGATCTTTACCGTGACTTGCAGGTGCAGCACCTCACCGGGTTCTTCCGCACCTTGCAGGAAACCCTGGCCCGCCAGGCGCCCGGTGATGACCAGCCGCCGCTGATCGTGCTGCTGACGCCCGGCCGGTTCAACGAAAGTTACTTCGAGCATCTTTACCTCGCCCGCCAGCTCGGCTACCCGCTGGTGGAGGGCGGCGACCTCACCGTGCGCGACAGCACTGTGTTCCTGAAAACCCTCAGCGGCCTACGCCGGGTGCACGCGATCATGCGTCGCCTCGACGATGATTTCTGCGACCCGCTGGAGCTGCGCACTGACTCGGCCCTCGGCGTACCGGGTTTGCTGGATGCCGTGCGCCAAGGCAATGTGCTGGTGGCCAATGCCCTGGGCAGCGGCGTGCTGGAATCCCCCGGTTTGCTGGGGTTTCTGCCGAAGATCAACGAATTCCTGTTTGGTGAAAAACTGATTCTGCCGTCCATCGCCACCTGGTGGTGCGGTGAGGCGCCGGTGCTGGCCGAAGCGCTGGAGAAACTGCCGGAGTTGCTGATCAAACCCGCGTTTCCGTCGCAGAGTTTTGCGCCGGTATTCGGCCGCGACCTCAACGACGAACAACGCCAGGCCCTGGCCGAGCGCATGCGCGCGCGGCCCTACGCCTACGTCGCCCAGGAGTTGGCTCAATTGTCCCAAGCGCCGGTATGGCACACCGTGGATGACCACCTGCAACACCGCGCCATCGGCATGCGCGTATACGCCGTGGCCAGTGACGACGGTTACCGTGTGCTTCCCGGCGGCCTGACGCGCGTAGCGGCCGAAGCCGATGCCGAAGTGGTGTCGATGCAACGCGGCGGTGCCAGCAAGGACACCTGGGTACTCGGCGAGCGCGCCGCCGGTGGCGAACACTGGCGTGCCCAACGCGCGATTGGCGCCCATGACCTGGTGCGCCGCGATCCCTATCTGCCGTCCCGCGTGGTGGAAAATCTGTTCTGGTTCGGCCGTTACTGCGAACGCTGCGACGACAGCGCGCGTTGGCTGCGTATCGTGCTGGCGCGTTATGTGGATGGCGACGACCCGCTGGCCCTGCAGGCGGCTGTCGAGCTGGGCGAAAACCTGCGTCTGCTGCCGGAGGAGGGCGAATTGCCCGAACGCCTGCTGGCGGCGCTGCTCGGAGACGACTGGCCGTCGAGCCTGCGCGCCAACCTGCAACGCTTGCAGTGGGCGGCGTCGCAGGTACGCGGCAAGCTGTCTCGGGAGAACTGGCAGGCCTTGGTGGAGCTGCAGCGCGAAGCCATGGAGCTGGAAAGCGAGTCACCGGATTTTGGCGAGTTGCTGGACTTCCTCAACCGCCTGGTGATGTCCCTGGCGGCGTTGTCCGGGTTTGCCCTGGACGACATGACCCGTGACGAAGGCTGGCGCTTTTTGATGATGGGCCGGCGTATCGAGCGTCTGCAATTCCTGAGCAGCAGCCTGGCGGCGTTCCTGCGCGGCGTGGCGGTGTTCGATCAGGCCGGGTTGGAGTGGTTGCTGGAATTGGGCAACAGCAGCATCACCTACCGTTCGCGTTACCTGGCGGTGCCGCAGTTGATCCCGGTGCTCGACTTGCTGCTGCTGGACGAGCAGAACCCCCACGCGGTGTTGTTCCAGCTCAAGTTGGTGAGCCGCACGCTGCGACGCCTCAACGATGATTTTGGTGTGCCTCGGGAAACCGGCCTTGGCCCATTGGTGGAGCGCCTGGCGCGGTTCGACCTGGGTTGCCTGGAGAACCCGTTGTTCGGCGAATCCAGCGTACGTGCCGCGCTGGACGGCCTGGCCGACCTGCTGCAAGCAGTGGCCGATGAGAGTGGGCTAGTGTCGGACCGCCTGGCCTTGCGTCACTTTGCCCATGTGGATGATGTCAGCCAACAAACGGTGTCGGTGTGATGAGTGCGCGCTACCAGATTTTCCACGATACCCATTACCACTATGACAGCCCGGTGTCCCTGGCCCAGCAGTTGGCGCATTTGTGGCCACGGCCGTGCGCCTGGCAGCGTTGCAGCTTGCAGCAACTGGATATCAGCCCGGAACCGACCTCGCGCCGCGATGAGCTGGACGTGTTTGGCAACCCGATCACGCGCCTGGCATTCGAGCGGCCTCATGATGAATTGCTGGTGAACGCCGGGCTGAGCGTGGAAGTGCTGGCGCGGCCGGCGCTGGATTTCCAGCAGTCGCCCGCCTGGGACCAGACCCGCGACAGCCTGACCTACAGCAGCCAGCCGATGTCCGGTGAATTGATCGAAGCCTGCCGCTACCGCTTCGAATCGCCCTACGTGCACTTGAAGAAAACCTTCGTCGAATTTTCCGAAAGCTGCTTTCCTCCCGGCAAACCGCTGCTGCTGGGCGTGCAGGCGCTGATGGAAAAGATCTTCAGCGAGTTTACCTTCGACGCCGAGGCCACCCAAGTCGCCACGCCGCTGGTGGAAGTGCTGGAGCGCCGTCGCGGCGTGTGCCAGGACTTCGCCCACCTGATGCTCGCCTGCCTACGCTCGCGGGGTCTCGCGGCACGCTATATCAGCGGCTACCTGCTCACCCAGCCACCGCCCGGCCAGCCACGGCTGATCGGCGCCGATGCGTCCCACGCGTGGGTCTCGGTGTATTGCCCGGTTTCGGGCTGGGTGGATTTCGATCCGACAAACAATGTGCAGCCGGCACTGGAGCACATTACCCTGGCCTGGGGCCGGGACTTTTCCGATGTGTCGCCGTTGCGAGGGGTGATCCTGGGGGGAGGGAGCCATGATCCGGAGGTGAGGGTAACGGTGATGCCGCTGGAATAACGAGCTTGTTGTAGTGAGCGGGCTTGCCCCGCGCTGGGGCGCGAAGCGGCCCTCAAGCCTGACACCACGGTCTTTCAGGTGTTCTGGTGGGCGCGTAATGGGGCTGCTTCGCAGCCCAGCGCGGGGCAAGCCCGCTCACCACAGCAAGCCCGCTCACCACAGTGCACCGGCTCAGCACAAAGGAATTTATTCAGCCGGATCTTTTGGTGTTTCGGTCTCGTCGCTCGTTTCTTCACCATCAACATCGGCGTTCAGCCCATTGGCCTCTTCTTCTGCAGCGGCTTTCTTGCGTTGCAGTTTTTCCTCTTTCTTCTGCTCCTTGGCCAAGTCTCTCTGACGTTTGGCGAAGGAGTAATTAGGTTTGGCCATGGGCGATCCTCTAGGGTCGAAGGTGAGGGTGGCGGCGCGCAGCTGCCTTGGGACGACATGGTAGCAGCTTCAGGGTGCGCTTGGCCTTCACTTACCGCAGGCGTAGGCGGCCAGAAGGCCGTTGAACAGTTGGTTGAGGTGCATGGCTCGGACTCCGATGGGTGATGAGTCGATCATAGTCAGGAGGTTGTACTTTGGCTGGTAGATTGTGTTGATAAGTCTGATAGCCTAAAGTTGTATACAATCTGTTGATTCAGATCATAAGAATTCCTGCCTGATTCAGGCACCCTTGTCGCAATACGCGTTTTTTAAACCCTGCCTTGGAGATTCACATGTTTGCCAAACTCGTTGCTGTTTCCCTGCTGACTCTGGCGAGCGGCCAGTTGCTTGCTGCAGAGTGCAAGGTCACTGTCGACTCCACCGACCAAATGTCCTTCAACACCAAAGCCATTGAAATCGACAAGAGCTGCAAGACGTTCACCGTTGAGCTGACTCACTCCGGCAACCTGCCGAAAAACGTCATGGGCCACAACTGGGTGCTGACCAGCGCCGCTGACATGCAGCCGGTTGCCACCGACGGCATGGCTGCCGGTATTGACAAGGACTACCTGAAAGAAGGCGACGCACGCATCATCGCCCACACCAAGATCATCGGTGCTGGCGAGAAAGATTCGGTGACCTTCGATGTGTCGAAGCTGAAGGCGGGCACTGACTACGCATTCTTCTGCTCGTTCCCAGGCCACATCTCGATGATGAAAGGCACTGTGACCCTGAAGTAACACCGCGTTATCGTTCATCGCCGGCAAGCCGGCTCCTACAGGGGAATGCGTTCCAATTGTAGGAGCCGGCTTGCCGGCGATAGCGGTCTACCTCACGGCGCAAACGGCATGACCCGCTTGTGCTCGGTCTTGCGGTAGGTGTCGCAGATAATCTTGAACGCTTCCTCGCGCACCGGCTCGCCGTGCAGGAACGCATCGATCTCCGCGTAGGTCACGCCATGTGACGCTTCGTCCGGCTTGCCCGGCGACAGGTCTTCCAGGTCCGCCGTAGGCACTTTTTCCACCAACGATTCCGGCGCCCCGAAGTGCCGCGCAATCGCACGCACCTGGTTCTTCACCAGGCCGCTCAACGGCGCCAAATCGCACGCGCCATCACCGAACTTGGTGAAAAAGCCCATCACCGCTTCCGCTGCATGGTCGGTGCCGATCACCAGGCCACCGGCTGCGCCGGCGATGGTGTACTGCGCCACCATGCGCATGCGCGCCTTGGTGTTGCCCAGCACGAAATCCCGGGATACCGCAGCCTTGCCCTCAAACGCTGCCACTTCATTGGCCAGCGCCTTGACCGCCGGGCCGATGTTTACGGTGTGGCGCTCGTCCGGCTCGATAAAGTCCACCGAGGCGGTGGCATCGATTTCGTCGAACTGGGTTTCGTAAGGCAGACGCACCGCGATAAAGCGGTAAGCCTGATCACCGCTTTTCTCACGCAGCTCTTTTACTGCACGTTGGGCCAAGAGGCCTGCGGTCAGGGAGTCGACGCCACCGCTGATGCCCAGCACCAGCGTCTTGAGCCCGGAATTGCGCAGGCAGTCCTGGATAAAGGTCACGCGGCGGGCAACCTCGGCCTCAAGGGCGGCTTGGTCGTTGAACGGCGCTTGGACCTTGAGCTGTTCAGCAATCTCACGCTGTACGGCTTGCATGATTCACTCCTTGCTAGAGATGGCAGGTACTTTGAAAACATGACGCAAATAGGCGACGAAATTCGGGTCGGTGCAGTGGGTCTTGCCCGCTTCATCGGAGATCTTCGCGACGGGTTGGCCATTGCAGGCGGTCATTTTAAGCACGATGCTCATTGGCTCAACACCTGGAATGTCGCAGGTCAGGTTGGTGCCGATGCCGAAGCTCACATTAATGCGACCACGCAGGGCGCGGAATATCTCCAGGGCCTTGGGCAACGACAGGCTGTCGGAGAACACCAACGTCTTGCTCATCGGCTCGATGCCGAGCTTGTGGTAGTGGGCGATGGCTTTTTCTGCCCATTGCACGGGATCGCCGGAGTCATGGCGCAGGCCGTCGAACAGCTTGGCGAAGTACAGGTCGAAGTCGCCCAGGAACGCGTCGGTGGTGATGCAGTCGGTCAGGGCGATGCCCAGCAGGCCACGGTATTCGCGGACCCAGCAGTCGAGCGCGGCGATCTGGCTGTCGATCAGGCGCGGTCCGAGTTGCTGGTGGGCCATGATCCATTCGTGGGCCATGGTGCCCAGCGGCTTCATATCGAACTCGCGGGCCAGGTGCACGTTGCTGGTGCCGACGAAACGGCCGGGGAAGTCGTGCTTGAGCACGCTGACCACCTCTTCCTGCACCCGATACGAAAAGCGCCGACGCGTGCCGAAGTCGGCCACCTGCAGCTCCGACAGTTCATCGCTGCTGGCGTTGGCGGTCAGCCAGTCGAACTTGCGGTAGAGCTGCTCCCGCGCCTGTTCGAGGATCACGGTCTGGTACCGGTAGCGGTTACGCACTTCGCTGACGATGGCCAGCATCGGCACTTCAAACAGAATCACATGCAGCCACGGCCCGCGCAGGCGGATGAACAGTTCGCCGTTCTCGATGCCAGTCTGCACGTAGCGCAGGTTGAAGCGGAACAGCCCGAGGAAGCGCAAAAAGTCCGGCTTCATGAAGCTGATGCGTTCCAGGAAACCCAACTGGTCGGGGCTCAGGCTCAGCTCGGCGAGGCGTTCGATCTGGTAGCGGATCTCCGCCAGGTAAGGGCGCAGGTCTTCGCTGTTACGGCAGCGGAACTCCCATTCAACTTCCACGTTGGGGTAGTTGTGCAGCACCGCCTGCATCATGGTCAGCTTGTAGAAGTCGGTGTCGAGCAAGTTCTGCACGATGCGATCGGCAAACACACTCTCGCTCATAACGGGAATCTCCAGACGGGTCGGCGATGGGCGCCGACCTTTACGCACAATTAAGGAAGGGGGCTAGTGGCGCATAGACCTGTAGGGTTTTGCCAGTGATTTTTTGCGCTGGAGCCACCGACGCCTTCGCGAGCAAGCCCGCTCCCACCTTTGGAATGCATTTCAAGTGTGGGAGCGGGCTTGCTCGCGAAGGCGATATTTCAGGCGCTAAATCACCTGCTCCATCATCCACTTCACAAAATCGCGCACCTTGGGTACCTCCGCCGAATGCTCCGGGTACGCCAAGTAATACGCATCCTGACTGGGCATCGCATGCTGCCAGGGGATCACCAGCTTGCCATCGGCCAGTTCCTCTTCCACCAGAAAACGCGGCAGCAGCGCCACGCCACAACCCACCTGCGCGGCACGGATGCACATATAAAAGGTGTCGAACCGCGGCCCGTGATAGCTGTGCTCGGTCTGGTAGCCCTGGCTGGCGAACCAGTCATGCCAGCCCTGGGGGCGCGAGGCGTTTTGCAGCAGCACCAGGTTGCTCAATTGCGTGGGGTCGGAGAATGGCTGCGCCGGCAGGCTCTCCGGCGCGCACACCGGTACAAGCTCTTCGCTGAACAGTTTCAGGCTCTCGGTGCCGGGGCGTGAACCCTGGCCGAAGTAGAACGCCATGTCGGCCTTGCCTTGCAGCAACTCATCCGGCTCCTGTTCATTGCACAGGTCCAAGTGGATCTGCGGGTGACGCAGTCGCCAGCCCTTCAGGCGCGGCACCAGCCAGCGTGCGCCGAAGGTGTAGGGCGTGGAGACCCTCAGTACTTCGGTTTCGCCACCGTAGGAGCGCAGGTAGTGAGTCGACATCTCCACCTGCGTGAGGATCTTGCGCACCTCCACCAGGTACAAGTCACCCGCTGGGGTCATCTGCAAGCGCCGGCGCACGCGGCGAAACAGCAAGTGCTGTAGCAACTCTTCCAACTGCGCCACCTGCTTGCTCACCGCGCTCTGCGTGAGGTTCAGTTCCTCGGCGGCGCGGGTGAAGCTCAGGTGGCGGGTGGCGGCTTCGAAGCACTGCAAGGCGGTGATCGAGGGCAAATGTCTTTTGTTCAGCACGGCACGCCTCTTTTTATTCTTTGCATGAATAAACGGAATGATATCTCGCCTAATCGTCGTTTGTTGGCAAGTCTTGGGCCAGCTACAAATAAGCTCTGGATCGCCGTGTCGCCAGCGGCGCGAATTTTCTGTTTGAGATTGAAGGAGTGACCCATGGTTGCCGCATTGCTTGATCGTCTCGGGGTAAACCCGGCGCTGTACCAGTCGGGCAAGCAGCCCGTGCATTCGCCGATTGATGGCAGCCGCATCGGCAGTGTGCACTGGGAAGGTGCCGCCGAGGTGGAGCAACAGGTCAGTCGCGCCGAGCATGCATTCGAGGCCTGGCGCAAAGTGCCGGCACCGCGCCGTGGCGAACTGGTGCGCCAGTTCGGTGACGTATTGCGCGAATACAAGGCCGATCTGGGCGAGCTGGTGTCCTGGGAAGCCGGCAAGATCACCCAGGAAGGCCTGGGCGAAGTGCAGGAAATGATCGACATCTGCGACTTCGCCGTGGGCCTGTCGCGCCAGTTGTACGGCTTGACCATCGCCTCCGAGCGCCCAGGCCACCATATGCGTGAAACCTGGCATCCGCTGGGCGTGGTTGGCGTGATCAGTGCGTTCAACTTCCCGGTCGCCGTGTGGGCGTGGAACACCACCCTGGCGCTGGTGTGCGGCAATGCCGTGATCTGGAAACCCTCGGAAAAGACCCCGCTCACTGCGCTGGCCTGCCAGGCATTGTTCGAGCGCGTGCTGAAGAAATTCGACGGCGCACCGGAATACCTGAGCCAAGTGATCATCGGCGGCCGCGATGCCGGTGCTGCACTGGTGGACGACCCGCGTGTCGCCCTGATCAGTGCCACCGGCAGCACCCGCATGGGCCGCGAAGTGGCGCCGAAAGTCGCCGCACGTTTTGCCCGCAGCATCCTCGAACTGGGCGGCAACAACGCGATGATCCTCGGCCCGAGCGCCGATCTGGACATGGCCGTGCGCGCCATCCTGTTCAGCGCCGTCGGCACTGCCGGCCAACGGTGCACCACCCTGCGTCGGCTGATCGCCCATGAGTCGGTGAAAGAAGAAATCGTCACCCGCCTCAAGGCCGCCTATTCCAAAGTGCGCATCGGCCACCCGCTGGAAGGCAACCTGATCGGCCCGCTGATCGACAAGCACGGCTTCGACAACATGCAGGACGCCCTGGAGCAAGCCCTGAGCGAAGGCGGCAAGGTGTTCGGCGGCAAACGCCAACTGGAAGACACGTTTCCGAATGCCTACTACGTGTCGCCAGCGATTGTGGAAATGCCCGAGCAAAGCGACGTGGTGTGCACCGAGACCTTCGCGCCGATCCTCTATGTGATCGGCTACACCGACTTCAACGAAGCCCTGCGCCTGAACAACGCCGTGCCTCAAGGCCTTTCATCGTGCATCTTCACCACTGACGTGCGTGAAGCCGAGCAATTCATGTCGGCAGTGGGCAGCGACTGTGGCATCGCCAACGTCAACATCGGCCCGAGCGGCGCGGAAATCGGCGGCGCGTTTGGCGGCGAGAAAGAGACCGGCGGCGGGCGTGAATCGGGTTCGGATGCGTGGCGTGGGTACATGCGTCGCCAGACCAATACTGTGAACTACTCGCTGGAGTTGCCGCTGGCACAGGGCATTACCTTCGACTGATTCCTCAAGTCGAAGCGCGGTCAATGTGGGAGCTGGCTTGCCTGCGATAGCATCACCATGGGGTACCTGATACACCGAGGTGCCTGCATCGCAGGCAAGCCAGTTCCCACATTTGATTGGGTTTGCAATTCAAAATAACAGTTGTTTGTTAGGTTTCATCCCGGAGTCTGGCAATGGCACTACGCGAAACATGTTTGTGGGAGCACCTCACCCCTGGCCGGCCGGATCGTGCGGCGCTCAAGGGTGAGGTCAAGGTCGATGTGTGTGTGATCGGTGCCGGGATCACGGGCCTTTCGGCAGCCATTCATTTGCTGGAACAAGGCAAAAGCGTCGCCGTGCTGGAGGCCCATCGCACCGGCCATGGTGGTTCGGGGCGTAACGTGGGGCTGGTCAATGCCGGCATGTGGATCCCGCCGGACGAGATCGAAGCCGGTTTCGGCGAGGCGGTGGGCAGCCAACTCAACCGCATGTTGGGTGCGGCGCCGTCCCTGGTGTTCAGCCTGATCGACAAATACTCCATCGATTGCCAATTGCGCCGTGAAGGCACCTTGCACATGGCGCACAACGCCCGTGGCGAGGCGGATTTGCGCAGTCGTGAAGCGCAATGGAAACGCCGGGGCGCGCCAGTGGAGCTGCTCACCGGTCAGGCTTGCGAACAGGCCACCGGTACCAAAAAGATCGCCGCCGCCTTGTTGGACCGGCGCGCGGGCACCTTGAACCCGATGGCCTACACCAGTGGTTTGGCCAATGCTGCTGCCGGGCTTGGCGGGCAGTTGTTTGATCACTCACCGGTCACTCAGCTTGAGCGCCAAGGTTCGCACTGGTCGGTGCAGACCGCTCAGGGTTCAGTGCAGGCTGCACAGGTGGTGATCGCCTCCAACGCCTACACCGAGGGCGAATGGACCGAGTTGCGGCGCAATTTTTTCCCCGGCTATTACTATCAGGTCGCGTCGGCTCCGCTCACGGGCGACGCCGCCCAACAGATCCTGCCCGGTGGCCAGGGTTCATGGGATACGCGCCAGGTGCTGAGCAGCATTCGCCGCGATGCCGATGGCCGTCTGTTACTCGGCAGCCTGGGCAACGGCAATCAGAAACCCGCCTGGTTCCTCAAGGCGTGGGCCGATCGGGTGCAGCAGCACTACTTCCCTTACCTCAAATCGGTGCAGTGGGAGTTCACCTGGACCGGCTGTATCGCCTTCACCCCAGACCATTTGATGCGCCTGTTCGAACCAGCGCCCGGCCTCGTAGCAGTGACGGGCTATAACGGCCGCGGCGTAACCACTGGCAGTGTGGTCGGCAAGGCATTTGCCGACTACCTGTGTCACCAGAATCCCCAGGCGCTGCCGATTCCCTTCGCTCCCATGCAACCGCTGTCCGGAGTGGGCCTGCGCAGCTGTCTGTATGAAGCCGGCTTCTCGCTGTATCACGCCGGCCAATGTCTGAGGATCGTGATCTGATCAGCGAAATACCGCTCAAAAGCCTGCATTTTCTTAGCAGGCTACTAATCTGTATTGGTGCAAGTCGTAGCAATCACGCACTGTAAATGTGCAGTTCCGTTACGCCGTTTGTTACAGCGCCAGGAACTGTCGTTTATAGGCTTGGTTGCAGGTGCGACCTGTCGCGGTTGTACTTTTCGGATCCATTGGTTGCACCTACAGACGCTAGAGGGTTGCACGTCCTGGCGAATGGAGCCGAAACACCTGCAATAACAATGACACCGTGTCTTTTTGAAGAATAAAAACGTAATGGCACGCGCCTTGCTCTGGGCTTTCAGTGAAAGGTTTGAATGCAAGTTGTCGTGCCAAAAATCAAAAATATCGGAGCACCACTCATGTCCCAGACGTTTTACAAGAAAGGTTTTCTGGCCCTCGCCGTTGCAGCGGCGCTGGGTGTTTCTACGTTTGTTCAAGCTGATGTGAAGATCGGCGTCGCGGGGCCTATGACGGGCGCCAACGCCGCTTTCGGTGAGCAGTACATGAAGGGTGCCCAGGCGGCAGCCGATGTGATCAACAAGGCCGGCGGCATCAACGGCGAAAAAATCGTGCTGGTGGCCGGTGACGATGCTTGCGAACCCAAACAAGCCGTGGCCGTGGCCAACCGTCTGGCTGACCAGGACAAAGTGATCGGCGTGGTCGGGCACTTCTGTTCTTCCAACACCATCCCGGCCTCCGAGGTGTATGACGAAGCCGGCATCATCGCCATCACCCCAGGCTCCACCAACCCACAAGTGACCGAACGCGGCCTGGGCGCCATGTTCCGCATGTGCGGGCGTGACGACCAGCAAGGCATCGTCGCCGGTGACTACATCGTTGACGTGCTCAAGGGCAAGAAAGTCGCCGTCATCAACGACAAGGACACCTACGGCAAAGGCCTGGCTGACGCCACCGCTGCCCAGTTGACCAAGCGCGGCGTCAAGCCGGTGCTGGAAGAAGGCCTGACCCGTGGCGAGAAAGACTTCAGCGCCCTGGTCACCAAGATCCGCTCCACCGGTGCTGACGTCGTGTACTTCGGCGGCCTGCACCCGGAAGCCGGTCCACTGGTTCGCCAGATCCGTGAAGCCGGTTTGAAAGACGTGAAGTTCATGTCCGATGACGGCGTAGTAACCGACGAACTGGTTGCCACCGCTGGCGGTGCGCAGTATGTGGATGGCGTGTACATGACCTTCGGCGCCGACCCGCGCCTGCTGCCAGACAGCAAGGCCGTGGTGGAAGAGTTCCGCAAAAACGGCACCGAGCCGGAAGGCTACACCCTGTACGCCTACGCGTCGGTCCAGGCCCTGGCCGCCGGCTTCAACGGCGCCAAGTCCAACAAAGGCGAAGACGCCGCCAAGTGGCTCAAGGCTCACCCGGTAAAAACCGTCATGGGCGAAAAAGCCTGGGATTCGAAGGGTGACCTGAAGATCTCCGACTACGTGGTTTACCAGTGGGATAAAGACGGCAAATACCATCAGCTGGAAAAACAGAAGTAATCCGAACTGACTGCGTCACCCTGTAGGAGCGAGCGTGCTCGCGAAGAACGTCAACGATGGCCCGGACATCCAGAATGCCCGCGTCGCTCTCCGGTTTTTCGCGAGCAAGCTCGCTCCTACAAGGGGTATCGCCGAGCCTCTGTTTTCCTCCAGAAGCGCCGCACACCCACCGGTGTGCAGGTGCTCACCGCGTGAGATTGCGTTATGGATGGTATTTTCCTGCAGCAACTGGTCAACGGCCTGACCCTCGGGTCGGTCTATGGCCTGATCGCCATCGGCTACACAATGGTCTATGGCATCATTGGCATGATCAACTTCGCCCACGGCGAGGTTTATATGATTTCCGCTTACCTCGCGGCGATCAGTCTGGCACTGCTGGCTTACTTCGGCATCGAATCCTTCCCGCTGCTCATTCTCGGCACCTTGATCTTTACCGTCGTCGTCACTGGCGTATACGGCTGGGTCATCGAGCGTGTCGCCTACAAACCGCTGCGCAACTCCACCCGACTGGCACCGCTGATCAGCGCCATCGGTATCTCGCTGATCCTGCAGAACTACGCGCAGATCGCCCAGGGCGCCAAGCAACAAGGCATTCCCACCCTGCTGGCCGGGGCCTGGCGTGTCGATATCGGCACAGGCTTCGTTCAGTTGACGTACACCAAGGTGTTCATCCTCGTGGCGGCGTTTGCCGGCATGGCGTTGCTCACTTACATCATTAAATACACCAAGCTCGGCCGCATGTGCCGCGCCACCCAGCAAGACCGCAAGATGGCGTCGATCCTGGGCATCAACACCGACCGGGTGATCTCCTATGTGTTCGTCATCGGCGCCGCCATGGCGGCATTGGCTGGCGTGTTGATCACCCTTAACTACGGCACCTTCGACTTCTATGCCGGCTTCATCATCGGCATCAAGGCGTTTACCGCAGCGGTACTCGGCGGCATCGGCTCCCTGCCTGGGGCGATGTTGGGCGGGATCATCCTCGGTATCTCCGAGTCGTTGTTCTCGGGGTTAATCAACTCTGATTACAAAGACGTGTTCAGTTTCTCCCTGCTGGTGGTGATTCTGATTTTCCGTCCCCAGGGCCTGCTTGGTCGCCCACTTGTGGCGAAGGTGTAAACATGTCTGCTGCCAAACCTATCGATATCAAGAAAAGTGTGGTCGATACAGTCCTCGCCGGGCTGATTTCACTGGTCGTGTTCGGTCCGATCGTCGGCGTGGTCCTCGACGGCTACAGCTTCAACCTGGAACCGGCCCGCGTGGCCCTGTTGGTGGCCATCGTGATGGTCGGCCGCTTTGCCATGAGCCTGTTCCTGCAAACCCCCAAGGGCCTGAAGATTCTGCAGGGCTTCGAGAGCACCGGCTCCGGCGTGCACGTCTTGGCGCCGGACTACAAGTCGCGGTTGCGCTGGATCATCCCGGCACTGATCGTGATCGCCATCGTGTTCCCGATCTTCGCCAACAAGTACCTGCTCACCGTGGTGATCCTCGGGCTGATCTATGTGTTGCTCGGTCTGGGCCTCAACATCGTGGTCGGCCTGGCAGGCCTGCTCGACCTGGGTTACGTGGCGTTCTACGCCATCGGCGCCTACGGCCTGGCACTGGGTTATCAATACCTGGGCCTGGGTTTCTGGACGGTGCTGCCGCTGGCGGCCATCGCCGCAGCGTTGGCGGGGTGCATACTCGGGTTCCCGGTGCTACGAATGCACGGGGACTATTTGGCCATCGTGACCCTGGGCTTTGGTGAAATCATCCGTCTGGTGCTCAACAACTGGCTGTCGTTTACCGGTGGGCCCAACGGCATGCCGGTGCCCTCGCCGACCTTCCTCGGCCTGGAGTTCGGCAAGCGCGCGAAGGATGGCGGGGTTCCCTTTCATGAATTCTTCGGCATCGACTACAACCCCAACATCAAATTCCTGTTCATCTACATCGTGCTGTTCCTGGTGGTGCTGGCCGTGCTGTACATCAAGCATCGCCTGACCCGCATGCCGGTCGGCCGCGCCTGGGAAGCCTTGCGCGAAGATGAAATCGCCTGCCGCTCCATGGGCCTGAATCACGTGTTGGTCAAGCTTTCGGCGTTCACCATCGGTGCATCGACGGCGGGTTTGGCCGGGGTGTTCTTTGCCAGCTACCAGGGCTTCGTCAACCCATCGTCGTTCACCTTTTTCGAGTCGGCGCTGATCCTGGCCATCGTGGTCCTGGGCGGCATGGGCTCGACGGTGGGCGTGGTGATCGCGGCCTTCGTATTGACCGTCGCCCCGGAGCTGCTGCGCAGTTTCTCCGAATACCGCGTGCTGCTGTTTGGCGTGTTGATGGTAGTGATGATGATCTGGCGACCGCGCGGCCTGATCCGGATCAGCCGCACCGGTGTGACGCCACGTAAGGGGGTAGCGCCATGAGCAAGGAAGTCGTGCTCTCCGTGGAACACCTGATGATGCACTTCGGTGGCATCAAGGCCTTGAGCGACGTGAGCCTCAAGGTCGAACGCAACTCTATCTTCGCCTTGATCGGCCCCAACGGCGCCGGCAAGACCACGGTGTTCAACTGCCTCACCGGCTTCTACAAAGCCAGCGGCGGCAAGATCCAACTCAACCTTCGCGGCAAGCAGACCGACGTGATCCAGTTGCTCGGCGAGCGCTTCCAGCCCACCGACTTCGTGTCGCCCAAAAGCTTTCTCAGCCGGGTGTACTACAAGATGTTCGGCGGCACCCACCTGGTGAACCGCGCCGGCCTGGCGCGGACGTTCCAGAACATTCGGCTGTTCAAGGAAATGTCGGTGGTGGAAAACCTGCTGGTGGCCCAGCACATGTGGGTCAACCGCAACATGCTCGCGGGCATCCTCAATACCAAGGGCTACCGCAAGGCCGAAAGCGACGCGTTGGACCACGCGTTCTACTGGCTCGAAGTGGTGGACCTGGTGGACTGCGCCAACCGCTTGGCCGGTGAACTCTCCTACGGCCAGCAGCGCCGCCTGGAGATCGCCCGCGCCATGTGCACGCGGCCGCAGATCATCTGTCTGGACGAACCCGCTGCGGGCCTCAACCCCCAGGAAACCGAAGCCCTCAGCGCGATGATTCGCCTGCTGCGCGATGAACACGACCTCACGGTGGTGCTGATCGAGCACGACATGGGCATGGTAATGAGTATTTCCGACCACATCGTGGTGCTGGACCACGGCAACGTGATCGCCGAGGGTGGCCCGGATGCGATCCGCAACGACCCGAAAGTGATTGCCGCCTATCTGGGCGCTGACGAAGAGGAGTTGGTATGAGTGCACCTATCCTCGAAATGAAGGACCTGGACGTGTATTACGGCCCGATCCAGGCCCTGAAAAAAGTCTCGCTGCACATCAATGAAGGCGAAACTGTCAGCCTGATTGGCTCCAACGGCGCGGGCAAATCCACGCTGCTGATGTCGATCTTCGGCCAGCCGCGTGCCGAGTCGGGGCAGATTCTCTACAACGGTGTCGACATTACCCACAAGTCGTCGCACTACATCGCGTCCAACGGCATCGCGCAGTCGCCGGAAGGGCGGCGGGTGTTCCCCGACATGACCGTCGAGGAAAACCTGTTGATGGGCACCATCCCTATTGGCGACAAGTTTGCCCAGGAAGACATGCAGCGCATGTTCGAGCTGTTCCCACGGCTCAAGGAGCGGCGTAACCAGCGCGCCATGACCATGTCTGGCGGCGAGCAGCAAATGCTCGCCATTGCCCGCGCGCTGATGAGCCGGCCCAAGCTGTTGCTGCTGGATGAACCGAGCCTGGGCCTGGCGCCGATTGTGGTGAAGCAGATCTTCTCGACGTTGCGCGAGCTGGCCTCCACCGGGATGACCATCTTCCTGGTGGAACAGAACGCCAACCATGCGCTGCGCTTGTCGGACCGCGCGTATGTGATGGTCAACGGCGAGATTCGCCTGACCGGCACCGGCAAGGAATTGCTGGTGAACGAGGAAGTGCGCAACGCCTACCTCGGCGGTCACTGATCTAGACAACGACGCGTAAACCTTGTGGGAGGGGGCTTGCCCCCGATGGCGGTGTATCAGTCAGAACACCTGATACTGACTCACCGCCATCGGGGGCAAGCCCCCTCCCACATTTGTTTTTTGTGTTGTCTATAGGCACCTCGCCAAATTGTGGAAAACAAATCCAGCCTCCCTCCAAAGCGCGACATATAGCCGCCGCAAATCCCTGTTTTGTCACAGTTTTGACTTGTCCCCATCCGCTGTGGAACCGGCTGTGGGTAACGTGGGAGTAGCTGGCTGGAAGCCAATGAATCCGTGGCTTGCAGCGCGGCGGTTGTTTTTTGATCAGTAGGTTTTTGGTTGCCAGTCGGGCCCTTTGTCAACCTGTTTAAAGACACAGGTATATGACCGAAATATGTCCCGCCGGCCTGTGGATAAGTCTGTGACTAAACTCTGGAAAGACCGCCGCAGCGGCCGGATTGACTGGCCTCGAGCCATCGTTCTGATTTTGCGATCGGCGACAGGCCTACATACGTCCCAGCCAAGGTCAAGCAAAAAACTTTCTAAAACTGCCTGCAGCCCTTGTGTATAGCGGCCTGAAGCATTGTGTACTTGCCCCCAAAGACTGTGGGCGCTCTTGTGGATAACCTGCGTGCATATGGCTACAAGCCACGGTTTGTATGGCCTTGCGGAATATGGTTAAAAAACGATCAGGTGTGTATCAAGTTGTGTGCTTAGCGGTTGCCGCCATCGCGGCGTACGGGCATTCTGCTGGCTGATTTTTTCCCCGATGCCCGCAAGGAGAACACCATGTCCGACACGCTGTTTATTACTGGCGCAACCTCAGGTTTCGGCGAAGCCTGCGCCCGTCGTTTTGCCGAAGCCGGCTGGAAACTGGTGCTCACCGGTCGTCGTGCCGACCGCCTGAATGCGCTGGTCGAAGAGCTTTCCAAGCAGACTGAAGTGCATGGCCTGGTCGTGGATGTGCGGGATCGCAAAGGCATGGAAGATGCCATCGCCAATCTGCCTCCGTCGTTCGCCAAGCTGCGCGGGCTGATCAACAACGCCGGCTTGGCCGTGGGCACCGACCCTGCGCCCAAATGCAACCTCGACGATTGGGAAACCATGGTCGACACCAACATCAAGGGCCTGCTGACCACCACCAACCTGCTGCTGCCACGCCTGATCGCTCACGGTCGTGGTGCGGGCATCATCAACCTGGGTTCCATCGCGGGTAACTACCCTTATCCGGGCAGCCACGTGTATGGCGGTTCCAAGGCATTCGTAAAGCAGTTTTCGCTGAACCTGCGTTGCGACCTGCAAGGCACAGGCGTGCGCGTGACCAACATCGAACCGGGCCTGTGCGAGAGCGAGTTCTCGTTGGTGCGCTTTGGCGGTGACCAGGCGCGGTATGACGCGACTTATGCGGGTGCCGAGCCGATCCAGCCGCAGGATATTGCCGACACGATCTTCTGGGTCATGAATACGCCGGCGCATGTGAATATCAATCGGTTGGAGCTGATGCCGGTGAGCCAGACTTGGGCTGGGTTTGCTATCGAGCGTGGCGCCAAGGGCTGACGCTCCGTCCTGCTGGTTTTTGTGGTGAGCGAGCTTGCCTCGCGCGGGGCAAGCCCGCTCACCACAGGATCAGGTTTTTACCGGTAATCATGCGTCAAATCGGCCAAAACACGACATAAGGTACACTCCACCCGATAAAACCCCTCCGCACCGTGCGGATTTGAGGTTTTGACGGGAGGAAATGTGAGTAACCGAGGTGAGCAGGCACTGCTCAAACAATCGACCATCCTGATGTTCGCCGTAGCGATCGCCGGGATTGTCACGGGTGTGATTTCTGGCGCCCAATCCATTCTGTTCGACGGCTTTTTCTCGCTGATCGCCACCGCCATCAAGGTGTTGATGCTGATCACGGCCAAGCTGATCGCCAAGAAAAGCAACGAGCGTTTCCAGTTCGGCTATTGGCACTTGGAGCCGATGGTGCTGCTGATCGAAGGCAGTTTCCTCTTGCTGATCGCCATCTATGCGTTCCTCAACGGCGTGTTCGGCATTATCAATGGCGGCCGCGAGATCGAGTTGGGGTTGGTGATCATCTACGCGGCGGTGTTTACCGTCGTCGAGTTCGCCTACTTCTTCTACGTGCGTTATCGCAATCGCCGGCTGAAATCATCGCTGATCCAGTTCGACAACATCAGTTGGCTGGTGGACGCGATGTTGTCGGTGGGCTTGCTGATCAGCTTCCTGGCGGCGCTGTTGCTCAAGTCCCAGGGCTACGGCGAGTGGGCGGTGTATGTCGACCCATTGATCCTGATCCTGCTGGCCCTGAGCATGCTGGCACCGGCGTTCAAGATCCTGCGCCCAGCGTTGCGCGAGGTGCTGGGAATCGCGCCGGACCAGTTGGACGACACAGTGCGCGAAGTGATGGAAGCGGCGCAGGCCAAACATGGTTTCGACGACTACGTGTCGTACGTGCAAAAGCACGGGCGGGCGCGGTTTATCGAGATTCATGTGGTGTTGCCGGCGGATTACCCGGTGGATAACGTCGCGACCCTCGACGCGCTGCGCGAAGAGATATCCACAGGGCTCGGCGCTCCGGATGCGGCGCGTTGGCTGACGATCAGCTTTACCGGAGATCGCAAGTGGATTGCGTGAGGTCAGTGAGACCGAGTTGACGCCTTCGCGAGCAAGCCCTGGCATTCACCCAAGATGCTGGATCAGACCCTGGTAGCAAGTCGCCAAATGATAAGGGGTAGTCGAAGGCATATCCCACCGACTCACCACACCTTGGGCATCCAGGCATTCATTCCAGCCTTTTGCATGCAGAAAATGTTGTTGCAGCGCCAGCAATTGGCGGTGCAGCACCGCTTCGCTGTTGGGTCGCAAGGTCAGTGCCCGCAGGTATTCGGCCTGTGCCCAGATGCGTTGGGTGCCGTCGCGCACCGTACCTTCCAGCGCCAGCATGCCGCTGACTGCACCGCTGAGGTTATCCACACCCTTGAGTTCTGCGTAGGCGAAAGCCCGGGTCAGCGACGCATGCAGCGGCGTACCGCGCAGCACATCCGAAGACTCCAGCAAAAAGAACCATTCGAACTGGTGCCCCGGCTCGAACCAGTTATCCACAGCGTCCAGCGGTTTTTCCATCATCACGCCGTGCTGGCGGTCGATGAAACGCTGCTGCATGGCCGTCGCCAGCGCCAGCAGGGCGGCTTGCACGCTGGCGTCTTCACGCACCGAGAGGGTGGCAAGGAAACCTTCGGCCAGGTGCATCAGCGGGTTTTGCAGCGGGCCTGACTTGAGCGATGACCAGTTGCGTTCCAGCACGGCTTCGTACAGGCCGTCGCCTGTGGAAAATCGCTCGGCGACCACTTCCAGGGCGGCATTGAGGACCGACTCCACCAATGGCTCGCGCACCTTGGCCCAGTAATGGACGCAGGCAAAGATGATGAAGGCGTGGGTGTAGAGGTCTTTGCGCTTGTCCAGCGGCTGGCCGGATGGGTCGATGCTGTAGAACCAGCCGCCGTGTTCGGCGTCGTGGAAGTGCCGTTGCAGTGACCGGAACAGTGCCGCTGCGCGCTCTTGCGCGAAGGCTGCGCCGGGCTCGCCGATCAGGCTGGCAAACAGGTACAACTGCCGGGCGCAGGCCATGGCGCGGTAGCGTTGCGGGGGCAGCGGGTGATGGTCGGCGTCCAGCGCTTCATAGGGCAATGCCAGGTCGGCATTCCAGCCCGGGCCTTGCCAGAGCGGCACGATCAGGCTGTGGAAGTGCGTAAGCACGGTGTTCAAGGAGGGTTGGGAAGCGCTGGGCATTGGCTGGCGTCGTCACGGCAGGGGTGTAGGCGCGCATGGTATCAGGCTTGGGTTCTGTGGTGTCTGTGCTACTGCTATCGCCGGCAAGCCGGCTCCTACACAGGATGACCTCGCGATCATAGGTAGGAGCCGGCTTGCCGGCGATGAGGCCCTTACAAACGCCGCGAATATCAGCCCGCGAGCAACCAGACCCCAGTCGCCGCCGACGCCGCGCCCGCAATCCGCACCAACGGCGCCGCCGCAGCCGGCAGGAAGCGCACCACCGCGTAACCAGCCGCGTGCAACACGGCAGTCGCACCGACAAACCCCGCGGCATACGCCCACGGGCTGGACATGTCCGGCAGCTCCAGACCATGCGCCACACCATGGAACAGCGCGAACAAGGCCGTCGCCCCCACCGCCATGAACAACGGCGGACGCACCGCCAGCGCCACCGCCAGGCCCAGGGCCAACACCGACGCGGCAATCCCGCTTTCCAGCGCCGGCAACGCCAGGCCTTCAAAACCCAACACGCCGCCAATCAACATGGTGCCGACAAAGGTGCACGGCAGGGCCCAACGTGCGGCGCCTTTTTGTTGGGCGGCCCACAAACCGACGGCGACCATGGCCAGCAAGTGGTCGATGCCGCCCAGGGGGTGGCTGATGCCGGCCACCAGGCCGTTGTCGCCATGGCCCGGGTGAGCGAAAGCCAGGGCTGGGGCCAGCAGCAGGGCGGCGGCGGTAAAGAGTTTCTTGAGGCTCATGGACAGGTTCCTTATGGGTTGATCAGGCGGCGGTCAGCAGGCCTTGGCGTTCGATGAAGGCGACGATTTCATCCAGGCCGACACCGGTTTTCTGGTTGCTGAACACAAAGGGTTTGCCGTTGCGCATGCGGGTGGTGTCGCTGTTCATCAGCTCCAGCGACGCGCCGACCAAAGGCGCCAGGTCGATCTTGTTGATCACCAGCAGGTCGGACTTGCAGATGCCAGGCCCGCCCTTGCGCGGCAGCTTGTCGCCGGCGGACACGTCGATCACGTAGATAGTCAGGTCCGACAACTCCGGGCTGAAGGTGGCCGAGAGGTTGTCGCCCCCGGACTCCACCAGAATCAGGTCCAGGCCGGGGAAGCGGCGGTTGAGCTGGTCAACGGCTTCAAGGTTGATCGAGGCGTCTTCGCGGATCGCGGTGTGCGGGCAGCCGCCGGTTTCCACGCCGATGATGCGTTCCGGCGCGAGGGCCTGGTTGCGCACCAGGAAGTCGGCGTCTTCGCGGGTGTAGATGTCGTTGGTGACCACAGCGAGGTTGTAGCGATCACGCAGCGCGAGGCACAGGGCCAGGGTCAGGGCCGTCTTGCCGGAGCCCACCGGGCCGCCGATGCCGACACGCAAAGGTTGTGTGTTCATAATGTGCTTTTCTCCTAGGAACGGAATAGGCGGCTGTATTGGCGCTCGTGGGCCATGCAGGCCAGGGACAGGCCAAACGCGGCGCTGCCGAAATGGTGGGGTTCGATGCGGCTGGCGTCCTGCTGGGCTTGTTGCAGCAACGGCAGCAGTTCACTGGTCAGGCGTTGGGCGGCTTGTTGGCCCAGGGGCAGGGTTTTCATCAGCACGGCCAATTGGTTTTCCAGCCAGCTCCACAGCCAGGCGGCGAGGGCGTCGGCGGGGCTGATGTTCCATGCGCGTGCGGCGAGGGCCCAGCCCAAGGCGAGATGGGGCTCACTGCACTGCTCAAGAAATTCGCGGGCACCGCCGTCCAGTTCCGGCAAACCATTGAGCAACTGTTGCAGCGAGTAGCCCATCTGTCGGCTCTCTTGATACAGCTCGCGGGTCTCACGGCTAGCGCGATGTTCTTCGCACAGCTGGGCCAGGCGCGGCCAATCGGCCTCACAGGCTGCTTGGCAATGGGCGAGTAACACCGGCGCTTCGAAGCGCGCCAGGTTGAGCAGCAACTGATCGCTGATCCAGCGTCGCGCACTGGCTGCGTCGTTGACGCGACCGTTCTCCACCGCCATTTCCAAGCCCTGGGAATAGCTGTAGCCACCAATCGGCAACTGCGGACTGGCCAGACGCAACAGCGCCCAGGCTGGGTTCACAGGCGCACGCCGAACTGGTGCAGCTTGGGCGGGTAGTTGAAATCTTCATCGCCATGGCGCGAGTGATGATGCCCGCCGCCGTAGGCGCCATGTTCCGGCTGGAACGGCGCTTCGATGGTCTGTGTCTGCGCGCCCAGCTGTTCGAGCATGGCCTTGAGCACATAGTCATCGAGCAGGCGCAGCCAGCCATCGCCCACCTGCAACGCCACGTGCCGATTACCTAGGTGATACGCCGCGCGCGTCAGTTCAAATGCGCTGCTGCAGGTGACATGCAGCAGTTGTTCAGGCCGGGCACACACGCGTACGACTCGTCCGTCTTCCGCCTGTAGGAATTCGCCGTCGTGCAGCGGTGGCTGACCGCGCTCCAGGAAAAGGCCGACATCTTCACCGTCGGCACTGAAACAGCGCAGGCGGCTTTTGCTGCGTGCTTCGAAATTCAGTAGCAACTCGGCGGCCCAGAGGGCTTGGGGGGCGATTCGGCGGTGGATCACCAGCATCAGGAAGCTTCCAGCTATGAGCGATGCAAGTGCTAGAGCAAGGGGCTTGCCAACCCGGCTGCAGAGTAGGAATTCCCTGTCAGCAGGGACGGTAACGCCACTAAATAGGGCGTAGGAAGATTTTTGGTGTGAGCAAAAATGGTGCGCTGGCTGGGCTGATGCACTCGCTATGGGCGTTTTAGGATTTTTCCTACGTAGTTCGGGGATTCGCCGTTCAAGTAGTTACCTGCTGTGTCTTTAGTCTGTGCGCCGTGTTCAACCCACTGCGACGTTTATCATGTTTAGATCATTGTGTTGTTTAGTCATTGTCAGCCTGTCTTTTGCCATTTCATCAGCGTCAGCCTCTCTGCAGCCCCGTCCCACGTTCAGCGCTTCAGTCCAAGAAGCCGCCATTGACGATGTGGTTGACCGTGCCCATGAACTGCTCGGCACGCCGTACAAGTGGGGTGGCTCTTCGGTGCAGCAAGGCTTCGATTGCAGCAGCTTCCTGGTTTACCTGTTCAAGACCGAAGCCAATATCCAGATACCACGCACCACCGCCGCCATGCACCGCTCCACGGCTCCGACCATCAAGCGCAACGCACTCAAGCCCGGCGATGCGGTGTTTTTCAAGGCAAACGGGCGCGGCCAAGTCAGCCATGTGGGGCTTTATATAGGCCAAGGCAAATTCATTCATTCGCCACGTACGGGCAAGAACATCCGCATCGATTCATTAAGCAACAGCTACTGGAACAAGCACTACACCACGGCTAAACGTTTTCACACGGCAGGCTGATGGCTTTATTCGGTGCTGCCCAGCCCTTGCCAGTGCTTCAGGCCGATAAAGATAAAGCGCAATTGCTGGGTGATTTTCGCCTGCGGCGTGAGGTGGTCAGGCAGGGCCTGGGCCGGCGGATCGATGATGTCGGGGAGGGTGGCGAACACACTTTTGACGATCAGGTCGGCCATCACATGCAGGCCTTCGGCATCCAGGTGCTGCAGTTTTGGCATGAACGTCAGGTCGGCCGCCAGGTCACGGGTGATGTCTTCACGCAATGCACCGATCGCCTGGCGCACCGCCAGGCAGCCGCCGTATTGCTCGCGGGCCAGGAACAGGAATTGCGAACGGTTGGCCGAGACCACATCGAGAAAGATCCGCACGGAGGCATCGATAATGCCGCCCATCACGAATTCGTTATGGCGCACCAGGCGGATGGTGGCGCGGAAGGTCTGGCCGACTTCACTCACCAACACCAGCCCCAACTGGTCCATGTCGGCAAAATGCCGATAGAAACCGGTGGGCACGATACCGGCGGTCTTCGCCACTTCACGCAGGCTCAGGCTGCCAAACCCACGGCCACACTCCATCAAATGGCGGGCTGCGTCCATCAGGGCGAGGCGGGTCTGTTGCTTCTGTTCGGCGCGGGGCAGCATTGGCGGGCGGGCTTTGTTGGCAAGTACAGCGACGCACTCTAGCAAAACAGGTCTGTTGGCGTCGAACTTGGCGGGGGGGCGGGCGTGACGTGATCTACAGGAAAGCAAAAGCCCGATCGACAGATCGGGCTTTTTTCTCGGCCACCACGGGGTTAGCTCTGTGCTTGATGCAGTTCTTGCAGGCGGTCAGCACCGCCTTCAGCAACGCCTTCGGTGTAGGCGCGTTTGTTGGCTTGTTCAGCACCACCTTCAACCAGGCCTTTTTCTTCCAGGCGGTTGCGGCCGTTTTCGGTCAGGCCTTCGGTGTAAGCGCGTTTGTTGGCTTGTTCCGAACCATTTTCAGCTACAGCGCCTTTGGCGTAGTCACGGTTCTCTTCTTCTTGCGAACCGCTGCGAGCGACGGTCTGGCTGAAAGGAACGGCGTCAGCTTTGACTTGTGGAGTGGCTTGTTCGGCGGCTGGCAGGGCAAAGGCACTGGAAGCCAGGATGGATAACAGGGCGGTAGCGAGTAATTGGCGTTTCATGATGGGTTGCTCCTTGGGAGGGCGATAAAGTGGGTACAGGACTAATGCTACTCTCGATAAGTCGATATAAAAGTTCATAAACACAATGGTAATAATCAACAGAATTGATTGTTCTAGGCGGAGGCTCTAGAACGGGCCTCTCAAGCACGCGGTTTTGCACTGGTGTGGGTATTTTCGACACGCGCGTGGGTAACAATGGTGCGCCGTGGTAGGAGGAATCTGTCGAAGTGGTCAGAAATTGAGGTTTTTCCAGGCAAATCGGGGATCGGGTTAAACCCCCAGGCGGTTTGCCAGTCGTAGTTCTATAAGCTGTCCTTAAAGGCTGTCACCCAGCCAGTCGTATTCAGGAGTCCTGTGCAATGACGCGCACTCGTAAAATCGTCGCTTGGAGCTGCGCCAGCTTCGTTGTGTTAATCGCCGTGGTGGTGTTGGTCCTGGTGTTCTTTGACTGGAACCGCATCAAGCCGCCCCTCAATGCCAAGGTCTCCGAAGAATTGCATCGACCGTTTGCCATCAACGGCAACCTGGCGGTGGTGTGGGCGCGTGAGCCCGATGAAGGCGGCTGGCGCGCCTGGGTGCCGTGGCCGCATGTGATTGCCGAAGACCTGACCCTGGGCAACCCGGACTGGTCGAAAAACCCGCAAATGGTCACCCTCAAGAAGGTGGAACTGCGCATTTCGCCCCTGGCGTTGCTGGTGCAGCGCGTGGTGATCCCGCGTATCGACCTCACCGAACCGAGCGCGCAGTTGCAGCGCCTGGCCGATGGCCGCGCCAACTGGACCTTTAAGTTCGATCCCAAGGACCCGAACGCCGAGCCTTCCAACTGGGTGGTGGACATCGGTGCCATCGGCTTCGACAAAGGCCACGTGACCCTCGACGACCAAACCCTCAAGACCCAACTGGATGTGATCATCGACCCGCTGGGCAAACCCATCCCGTTCGGCGAAATCGTCGGCGACGTCGATGCCAAGAAGGCCCTGGAGAAAGGCTCCGCACCGCAGGATTATGCGTTCGGCCTCAAGGTCAAAGGCCAGTATCACGGCCAGAAACTCGACGGCAGCGGCAAGATCGGTGGCCTGTTGGCCCTGCAGGACGCGGCCAAGCCGTTCCCGCTGCAAGCCCAGGTCAAGATTGCCGATACCAGCATCGCCCTGGCCGGCACCCTGACCGACCCACTGAACCTGGGCGCGCTCGACCTGCGCCTGAAACTCGCCGGTTCCAGCCTGGGCAATCTCTACCCTCTGACTGGCGTGACCCTGCCGGATTCGCCGGCCTACTCCACCGATGGTCATCTGATCGCCAAGCTGCACGAAGCCAATGGCGCGTCCTTCCGCTATGACAACTTCAACGGCAAGATCGGCAACAGCGACATCCACGGCAACCTGGCCTACGTCGCCAGCCAGCCACGGCCCAAGCTCAGCGGCGCGCTGGTCTCCAACCAACTGCTGATGACCGACCTCGCACCGCTGATCGGCGCCGACTCCAACGCCAAACAAAAAGCCCGTGGCGGCGACAGCAAACAGCCGGCGACCAAAGTGTTGCCGGTGGAAGAATTCCGCACCGAGCGTTGGCGCGTCATGGATGCCGACGTGGAATTCACCGGCAAGCGCATCGTGCACAGTGCCGATCTGCCGTTTACCGACCTCTACACCCACCTGGTTCTGAATGACGGCGAACTGAGCCTCGAACCCCTGCGTTTCGGCGTGGCCGGCGGTAAGCTGGATGCGCAGATCCGCCTCAACGGCCGCATCACGCCAATGGAAGGCCGCGCCAAACTTACCGCGCGCAACTTCAAGCTCAAGCAGCTGTTCCCGACCTTCGAACCGATGAAAACCAGCTTTGGTGAGCTCAATGGCGACGCGGATATTGCCGGTCGCGGCAACTCCGTGGCGGCCCTGTTGGGCAGCTCCAACGGTGACCTGAAGATGCTGATCAACGACGGTGCCATCAGCCGCAGCCTGATGGAAATCGCCGGGCTCAATGTGGGCAACTACGTGGTAGGCCGACTGTTTGGTGACAAGGAAGTGAAGATCAACTGCGCGGCGGCGGACTTTGGCATCAAGACAGGCCTGGCGACCACTCGGTTGTTTCTGTTCGACACCGAGAACGCCATCATCTACATCGACGGCACGGCGAACATGGCCACAGAGCAGTTGGACCTTACCATTACCCCGGAATCGAAAGGCTTCCGCCTGTTCTCCCTGCGTTCACCGCTGTACGTCAATGGACCTTTTATCAAGCCGAACGCGGGTGTGAAAGCCATCCCGCTGGCGCTGCGAGGGGCTGGCATGGTGGCGCTGGGTGTGATCGCCGGGCCGGCGGCCGGGTTGCTGGCATTGGTTGCGCCCAGTGGCGGTGAGCCGAATGAATGTGCGCCGTTACTGCAGCAGATGAAGGAAGGCAAGGCGCCCAAGACTGTGAAAGGCTAACTGCAAATGTGGGAGGGGGCTTGCCCCCGATGGCGGCAGACCAGTCGACATCTCAATTGACTGATCCACCGCTATCGGGGGCAAGCCCCCTCCCACATGGGATTGCATGTCGCGGGGTTACAGGCTTTCTAGGATGTCAGCCATATCGTCCGCATGCTCTTCTTCCTGGGCCAGGATTTCTTCGAAGAGGCGGCGCGTGGTCGGGTCTTTATCGCCAATGTACTGGATGATTTCGCGGTAGCTGTCCACGGCAATCCGCTCGGCGACCAGGTCTTCGTAGACCATTTCCTTCAAGTTATTGCCTGCCACGTACTGTGCGTGGGAATTCTTCGACAGCAGGTCCGGGTTGAACTCCGGCTCACCGCCCAACTGCACGATGCGCTCTGCGAGCTTGTCGGCGTGTTCGGCTTCCTGGGTAGCGTGCTCAAGGAATTCCTGCGCGGCGACTGCAGCCTTAATGCCGCTGGCCATGAAGTAGTGGCGCTTGTAGCGCAGCACGCAGACCAGCTCGGTGGCCAGCGATGCGTTGAGCAGGCGGATGATTTCTTCGCGGTCGGCGTCATAACCTTCGGTCACTGCACCGTTTTCGACGTTCTGGCGGGCGCGGCTGCGCAGGGTCGCAACGTCAGTCAAGTTTGCTTCGGTCATCTCAATCTCCTGGTACTAATCCGGTTTTGCGCCACGCTCTGCCGGCGTGATCGCTCCAAGTTGTGAGTCCTGCGTCACGCAAAAAGTTTTATCGGATTTATGTCATCACTGCGTCGCGGGACTGGGCTAGCCTCTGGTGAGTCTTTCCTGATCAAGGACGTTCGGCCCATGCCGCAGTCGTTAGCCACGCGTTATCCCCTGGTGCTGGTCCCTGGCATGCTCGGGTTCGTGCGCCTGGGGTGGTTTCCTTATTGGTACGGTATCGTCCCCGCGCTGCGGGCGGGCGGGGCGCAGGTGTTTCCCTTGCAGGTGGCGCCGCTGGATTCCAGCGAAGTGCGCGGCGAGCAATTGCTGGTGCAGATCGAGCGCATCCGCCGTGAAACGGCGGCCGACAAGGTCAACTTGATCGGCCACAGCCAGGGCTCGCTCACCGCCCGGTATGCGGCGGCCAAATGCCCGGAATGGGTGGCGTCGGTGACGTCCGTGGCCGGGCCCAACCACGGCTCGGAGCTGGCGGACCACATTCACCTCAATTACCCAGTGGATGGCGTGAAGGGGCGGATCATGAGCGCGCTGTTTCACGGAGTCGCCTGGCTGATGGGCGTGCTGGAAACCGGTTATCGCGGGCCACGCTTCAAGGCGGATCTGCAGGCTTCCCATCACTCGCTGACCAGTGCGGGCGTGGCGCTGTTCAATCAGCATTATCCACAGGGGCTGCCGCAGACATGGGGTGGACAGGGGCCCGAAGAGGTCAATGGCGTGCGTTATTACTCATGGTCCGGCACCTTGCAGCCGGGCATTACCGACCGTGGTCGTAACCTGTTCGACGGTACGAACCGCAGTTGCCGCCTGTTCGCCCGCAGCTTCGTGCGCGAAAAGGGCCAGTGTGACGGCATGGTCGGGCGCTACAGTTCACACTTGGGGTTGGTGATCGGCGATGACTACGCCCTGGACCACTTCGATATCGTCAACCAGTCCCTGGGGCTGGTGGGCAAGGGCGCCGAGCCGATCCGACTGTTTGTCGAGCATGCCCGGCGCTTGAAGGAGGCCGGGGTTTAACGGACCGGCGTGGTCCAACGCTCCGACAGAATCACTCCGCCCAAGGTCAGCAGGCCGCCCACCAGGTGGTATAGCGCCAACTCTTCCTTCAACACCACCGCCGCAATCAGCGCGGTGATCAATGGCAGCAGGTTGAAAAACAGCGTGGTGCGGCTCGGGCCCAAGGTCTTCACCGAATGCATCCACGCCAGCGGCGCGACCATTGAGGCCAACAGGCACGCATACAGCACCAGTGGAATGTTCGCCCAACCCAGGCCAGCCTTCGCCGAAAACAGAAACAGCGGGAACAGCACCACCACCGCCACCAGCACCTGCAGATACAGCAACACCAGCGGCGGCAGGCGCAGCTGCCATTTTTTCAGCAAGGTGCTGTAGACCGCGTAGGCCAGGGTCGCGACCAGCATCATGCCGTCCCCCAGGTTGACCCCGTGCTGCAGCAGTGCGTCGAGGCTGCCGGCGGAAACCACCACCACCACGCCAGCGAATGACAGCACGGCACCGGTCATCGCGCCGTAGGTGAGGCGTTGGCCGAGGCTGATGATCGCCGCCGTCAGTGCCATCAACGGCATCAACGACAGGATGATGCCCATGTTGGTCGCGGTGGTGAGCGACGCGGCGTAATACGCCAGGCTTTGGTAAACCGCCATGCCCAACACGCCGAGGATGAACACCTTGCCCAGGTTCGGACGGATCAGCGCCCAGTTGGCGATCACCGGCTTGATCATGAACGGCGTGAACAGCAGCGCCGCCAGCAACCAGCGGTAAAAGCCAATTTCCGCCGGGAACAATGCGCCCACAGCCAGCTTGTTGACGACGGTGTTGCCGGCCCAGATGAAAATGGCCAGCAAGGGATAAGCGTATTGCATCGAAAGTAACCAAGTGTGTTGATGAGGCAGGATTATCCATTGTCTGGATCGAAGCCTATACTGCGATCCAGACAAACCACCTCTGTATCCAGACAATATGGCCAAGCACAACGTACGTCTTGCGGATTTCCCCCGGTTGCCGAGCCCGGTGTACTTCCGTTATTCGGATTTCGCGCCTGACACCGAGTGCACGCCGCACCGGCATTTCTGGGGCTCGCTGGATTACTCGGCCAGCGGTGTGATGCGCATGGAAGTGGCCGGCAACCGCTTCATGTCGCCGCCGCAATACGCGGTGTGGGTGCCACCTCACACCGAACACAGCTCCTACAATGCCGAGGCGATCGTCTATCACTCGGTGGGGCTGGCGCCGGAACTTTGTGAGCAACTGCCCCAGCAGCCTTGCACCCTGGCCATCAGCGACATTCTCAAGGCCATCCTCAGCGATTTTGCCCAGCGTGACGTGAACATGCCGCAGACCGAGTCCGACATCCGCCTGGCCCAGGTGCTGGTGGACCAGCTCAAGCAGGCGCCGATCCACGAATGCTTCCTGCCATACGCCCGCCACCCTGGCTTGCTCGGCGTACTCGAAGGCATGCAGGCCGATCCTGCCGACAACCGGCCCCTGGCGCACTGGGCCGAACAAGTCCACGTGAGCGAACGCACCCTGGCGCGCCTGTTTGTGCGGGAGCTGGGCATGAGCTTCGGCGAATGGCGCCAGCGTCTGCGCTACCTGGCGGCCATCGAAGCCCTCGACAGCCCACGCAGCGTGCAACATGTGGCGTTTGACCTGGGCTACAGCACCGCCTCGGCCTTTATCGCCATGTTCCAGCGCCAGGCGGGCTGTACGCCGGAGCAGTATCGACGGACGCATATCCGTACCCGGTGAAGTTGTAACAGGCTTTGACTACACTGCTGGGTAGTCCGTGCCCTTCGGTGCGGTAACAGGGAGAAAACTCCATGAAGATGCTGCGAATTCCGCTGTTGATGATGGGCCTGCTGCTGTGTTCCCAAGGCTTTGCTGCCACCGCTCAGCAAAATAAAATGACCACCTGTAACGCCGAAGCCACCACCAAGACGCTTAAAGGTGATGACCGCAAGGCCTTCATGAAGACCTGTCTGTCTGCTCCAGCAGCCAATGACGCCAAGACGCTTACGCCACAGCAGCAGAAGATGAAGGATTGCAATGCGGACGCCAAGACCAAAGCCTTGACCGGCGACGCGCGCAAAACCTTTATGAGCACTTGCCTGAAGAAATAATAGCCCCAGGCCATAGAAGGCTGCGACACTCGCACACAGCCCTGCTGTAGGAGCGAGCTTGCTCGCGAAAAACCTGAACGATAACGCGTGCCTTCAGACTAAAACGCGGTGTTCTTGCGTTTTTCGCGAGCAAGCTCGCTCCTACATCAACATCCTTTAACGCCGTTCGTTTTGAGGCTGTATGCCAACGTTTTCTCAGCGTCATGTGATATTGCTGGCCAGCTACATCATCATTTTTGGCGGACTGCTGCTGGTACTGCCGCTCAAGTTGCTGCCCAGCTTGCTGGCTGGCCTGCTGGTGTTCGAGCTGGTCAACATGCTGACCCCCCAACTGCAACGGCTGATCGAAGGACGGCGTGCGCGCTGGCTGGCGGTCGCCTTGCTCGGCACCCTGATCGTCAGCGTGCTGACCCTGATCTTCGCCGGCGCCATCAGCTTCCTGCTCCACGAAGCGGAAAATCCCGGGGCCTCTCTCGATAAATTCATGGGTGTGGTTGATCGCGCGCGCGGCCAGTTGCCGCCGTTCCTCGACGCTTACCTGCCTGCCAGTGCCGCCGAGTTCCGCGTGGCCATCGGCGACTGGCTAAGCAAGCACCTGAGCGAGTTGCAGTTGGTCGGCAAAGACGCCGCCCACATGTTTGTCACCCTGCTGATCGGCATGGTGCTTGGCGCCATCATCGCTCTGCAACGCGTCCCCGACCTGACCAAACGCAAACCCTTGGCCGCCGCGCTGTTCGACCGCCTGCACCTGCTGGTCCAGGCCTTTCGCAATATCGTATTCGCCCAGATCAAGATCGCCGCGCTCAACACCGCCTTCACTGCCGTGTTCCTCGCCGTGGTACTGCCGTTGTGCGGGATTCACCTGCCGTTGACCAAAACCCTGATCGTCCTCACGTTCCTGCTCGGCCTGCTGCCGGTCATTGGTAACCTGATGTCCAACACCCTGATCACCATCGTCGCGCTGTCGCTGTCGATCTGGGTGGCAGTGGCGGCGTTGGGGTATCTGATCGTGATCCACAAAATCGAATATTTCCTCAATGCGCGGATCGTGGGCGGGCAGATCAGTGCCAAGTCGTGGGAGTTGCTGCTGGCGATGTTGGTGTTTGAGGCCGCGTTCGGCCTGCCGGGTGTGGTGGCGGGGCCGATTTATTATGCGTATTTGAAGAGTGAGCTGAAGCTCGGTGGGATGGTTTGACGCAGTAACCTGTAGGAGCGAGCTTGCTCGCGAAGAACGCCAACGATAACGCAGCGCTCTCAGGTTTTTCGCGAGCAAGCTCGCTCCTACAGTCGATCTTTTTAGCAACCGTAGCGCTTGCTGGCTTCGATGGCCAACCCGCTGCCGATGCTGCCAAAGATATTGCCTTCCACATGCCGCGCATTCGGCAGCATCGCCGAAATGCTGTGGCGCAGCGCCGGAATCCCGCTGGAGCCGCCGGTAAAAAACACCGTGTCCACTTGTGCCACGCTCACCGATGCGTCGTTGAGCAGTTGCGTCACGCTCCCGCGCACACGCTCCAGCAAGCTGTCGATGGACGACTCGAACAGCGCCCGGCTCAGGTCTACGCTCAGGCCTGCTTCGATGCGGTCCAGCGCCACATGGCGGCTGTCTTCGTGGGTCAGTTGGATCTTGGTTTCTTCCACTTCCATCGCCAACCAATGCCCGGCGCGCTGTTCGATCAGCTTGAACAGGCGGTCGATGCCACCGGTGTCTTCGATGTCGTAGCGCATGCTGCCCAACGCCAACTGGGATTTTTGCGAGTACACCGAGTTGATGGTGTGCCAGGTGGCGAGGTTCATGTGATGGCTGGTGGGCATGTAGGCGCCGCTTTTCATGCGGCTGCCGTAGCCGAACAGCGGCATCATGCCTTGCAGGCTGAGCTGTTTATCGAAGTCAGTACCGCCGATGTGCACGCCGCCGGTGGCGAGGATGTCGCTCTGGCGGTTGTCGTTGTGGCGACGGTCCGGTGACAGGCGCACCAAGGAGAAGTCGGAGGTACCGCCGCCGATATCGACAATCAGTACCAACTCTTCTTTCTGGATGGTGGACTCGTAATCGAACGCGGCGGCAATCGGCTCGTACTGGAACGAGATGTCCTTGAAGCCAATCTTGCGTGCCACGTCGACCAGGGTGTTCTCGGCCTCCTGGTCGGCCATTGGGTCGTCGTCGACGAAAAACACCGGGCGACCCAGCACCACTTCTTCAAACTCACGGCCGGCATTGGCTTCGGCGCGGCTCTTGAGCTGGCCGATAAACAGCGCCAGCAGGTCGGTGAATGGCATCGCCGTGCCGAGCACGCTGGTGTCGTGCTTGATCAGCTTGGAGCCCAACAGGCTCTTGAGCGAGCGCATCAGTCGGCCTTCATAGTTTTCCAGGTACTCATGCAGCGCCAGGCGGCCGTAGACCGGGCGGCGTTCCTCGAAGTTGAAGAACACCACCGACGGCAGGGTGATCTTGTCGTCCTCCAGCGCGATAAGCGTCTCCTCGCCGGGGCGGATCCAGCCGACGGTGGAGTTGGACGTGCCAAAGTCGATGCCGCAGGCACGGGCTGGGGATGAGTTTTCCATGACAATCAGGTTCCGGTTGAAAAACGGCCGCGCAGTGTATGCCAGTCGACGCCGGATGCGTAGGCCGACCATCTGTTAAATCGTGCTTGAAACCTGGGGATTTGCCCCCACATCTGCTGCATACGGCAAGTGCCGATAACACTTTGACGCACCCCCAGGCCACATCACTCAACAGGTGCAATGCAGCGCACGCTGTGCCCCGGGCTGTGCGATCTCGATTAAGGATGGTGAACCGCCGATGGATTTCAAAGACTACTACAAGATATTGGGCGTAGAGCCGACGGCCGACGACAAGGAAATCAAGGCGGCCTATCGCAAGCTTGCGCGCAAATATCACCCGGATGTGAGCAAGGAAAAAGACGCCGAAGCCAAGTTCAAGGACGCGTCCGAAGCCTATGAGGCGCTCAAGAGCGCTGACAAGCGCGCCGAATACGACGAACTGCGCAAATACGGCCAGCATGGCCAACCTTTCCAGGGACCACCGGGCTGGCAGAGCCGTGGCGGCTTTGGCGGCGGTGGCGGTGAGGATTTCTCGGACTTCTTCAGTTCGATCTTCGGCTCCCGTGGCGATGCGTTTGGTGGCGGCCAGCGCCGTCCGGCTGGGCGCAAGGGTCAGGACGTGGAGATGCAACTGACAGTGTCCCTTGAAGAGACACTGTCCACCGAGTCCAAGCAGATCAGCTTCCAGGTGCCGCAATACGATGCCTCGGGCCGGCATGTGAGCAACACTACCAAGAGCCTGAACGTGAAGATCCCCGCCGGCGTGGCCGACGGTGAGCGCATCCGCCTCAAGGCACAGGGCGCACCGGGGATTGGCGGCGGGGCCAATGGTGATCTGTACCTGATCATCAAGTTTGCACCGCACGCTAAGTTCGAGGTGGAAGGTCAGGACTTGGTAATCACAGTGCCCCTGGCACCGTGGGAGTTGGCGTTGGGCACGGAAGTGGCTGTGCCGACGCTGACCGGCAAGATCAACCTCAAGGTGCCTGCTGGCAGCCAGAACGGCCAGCGTATGCGCGCCAAGGGCCATGGCTTGCTGAACAAGAGCGGGGAGCGCGGCTTCCTGTTTATTCAGCTCAAGGTGGTGATGCCCAAAGAGGTCGACGAAGAGGCCAAGGCGTTGTGGCAGGCGTTGGCGAAAAACGCTGACTTCGATCCGAGGCAAACCTGGAATAGCTGATCGTAAGCCCTGACGCTGTCCAGTGGAGGGGCGAGGCAGGGGGCCATGCCGTGCTCGCGAAAAACGCAGGAGCCCCCCATGCACTCAGGCTGCCTGCACAATATCTATGCAGTCCGACCGTGTCGGATCGTTCTATAGGCTGGTGTCTTTGTCACCCGTCAAGGACGATCCGCCATGTCAAACCCTACTGCAACTGCCACCCCCGTTGGTGTGTTCAACGCCAGCGCTCGCGGTGCTCACTACGACTTCCTGAAAGACCGTGTGCCGTCTTGGTTCAACCAGGCGCACTTCGTTCGTTTCTGCATACATAGTTAACGCAGTCGACATTCCTGATAAAAGCAATAAAAGACTATTCTTTTTTGCACTTATTTAAATGGTTAATTCTGTTCTCGGGTCAAGAGCTGCCCGGCGGGCATTAATTTATTTTTTATCGGTAATGCCTAAAACGGTTATTGAATTCAACTGCATATGGAATGTGTGAAATGACTGGAAATTCAGTAGTAAATGTCGCTGGTGATAATCCCGAGAGCAACGATAAGGGTATTCATTTTGACTTGATTAAAAATATCATCCCAGGCTGCCTCATTGGCGCTTCACCCGTGCGGCGTAAAGTGCTTAAAGACACCAAGCCTGACCTTCCAGACTGGTATGAAAAATGTTCCACTGAGGAACAGAAGCAATTAAAACAGTTACTGGAGGCTGACTGTCATGCGCAAAATGAATGGGAAAAGTTTCTCGGGGACGTGCAGAACATCACCGCCTACGCTAAACCAAAATTAACCGCAGCCTTGGCCGAAGCAGGCGTCAAGCTGGATGTCGACACTACCTGGCTGCGCCTGTATTACCCAGTGGAGTATAAGTTTTTCGGCCTTCCGACAGGCGTTCAAACGGGCGACTTTCGTAGCAGGACTTTTTCCTTGTTACAGGCGGCTCTGCATAATTTCGAAGCCTTTGAAGCTGAGGCGGGTTACTTCGACGGCGAGTCGTTGTTTATAACTGAGCCCGATGCGCGGGGGCACTTCGATGTCATCCGACCAGCGCCGATGAAGGTTGAGACATTCGTTGCCATTTGTCGCAAGCTGGACATCGGCGGACAATATGAGAAACATATAAAAGATAAGCTCTATGGCCCCGGCGGAAGATCTGAGCTGGGTCGTGTGCCCTTTATCAATAATAAAAAAGCAGCCTTGAAGGCCGCCGCGTTTGCCGCCTTGCTGAAAAAGGATATTAAGCGCAAACATTATGATTTATTGGTCGAGTTGATCAGCGATAAGTTCGAGGTCAAAGATAACGACATACGTCGAACGATCAGTTATAGCCCAATGCGATTGATGGGATATGACATTGCCGAGTGCGCGCTGTTTTTTCCCACGCACGGGAATCGCTACGACGGCGGCTATGTCATTGTTTATATTCCGGACGATCCCGAACATCCGGTCAAACATTACGCGTCATTGGCCGAGTTTGAAGAGGAACTTACCCATAAACTGCTGTACCGGCCGCAGGGGAGCAGGATCGACAGTGGCCGGGATGTGCTCACCGACTACCAGCGGTTTTTCAGCCGCTTCGTGTCGGAAAAGGACCGCGGCCGGTTTTTTCTTCGATTCACCGAGAAAGTCAAAGACTTCCCGTCCGGTGCCTATTGGACAGACGGGGTGCGAACCTATCTGAAGTACCTTGAGCCGGCCTCCAGATTGGTCGGTCCTTTGGTTGACCGGCACTGGCGGCGCGATCCCCTGGAAAACATCGACCTGCACCTGAAGATCTCGCTCGACATGCAGTGGCTGGGTATGTCCGGCATCTGGTTTGAAATGTACCTGCAGCACCGCCGACGTATCCTCGAGAACGCCCAAGTGCTGGCTGTGTCTACGGCTGCCGAGGACAACCTCACTCGCGAGCGCCGACTCTCCAATTATCTGAACGTCGGCCTGTTCATCGTGGGTATTGCCGCGTTCTTTGTGCCGCCCGCAGGCGCCGCGATGTTATTGATCACCGCAAACCAATTGTTGTTCGAGACGATTGAAGGTGTTCGTGAGTTGAGCCGGGGTGACCGGGAGGCAGGCTGGGCGCATATCACTGATGTCGTGGAGAACCTGGCAACCATGTTGGCGTTGGCGCCAGTATTCCATTTCGCGGTTTCACCTTTTATCGAAGAGCTCAAAGCCGTCGTGCTCCCCAGTGGCAAGACACGTTTGTGGAAGCCGGACCTCAAGCCCTATCAGTTGGACATGACGTTGCCGGAAAGCTCCCGACCCAACGCACAGGGTCTTCATCGCTTTGATGGGCGAGATGTTCTGCCGCTGGACGGCAGTCACTACGCCGTGCAGGAAGACGTGGCCACGGGCAGGTATCGGATGCAGCACCCCACACGCCTCAATGCCTATGCTCCCGAGCTGAACACCAACGGCTCCGGTGCCTGGAATCATGAATTGGAACAGCCGCGAACCTGGGAGGGCCCCCAGTTGATGAGGCGCCTTGGGCATGCAGTCAGTGAGTTCAGCGATACCGAACTGGAGCAGATTCGCCATGTCAGCGACACCTCTGAAGACGTGTTGCGCAGAATGCATGTCGAGAACGAGCCGCCAGGGCCACTGCTGGCCGATACGATCAGTCGCTTCGATGCGTACAAACAGGTCGAAACGTTCATCGCCGCCATGAAGGATGATTCCTCGACCTTATCTACTCAGGACCACTCGATCAGTCAGTTGCATGTCATGACGCGTTACTGCAAGTGGCCAGAACAGGTCTCGATGCGAGTGATCGACGCACAGGCCAAGACACTCTGGAGATATCTCAGCTCACACAGTCCACAGAGCGAAATACGTACCGTGCAGATCCATGATTTGCAGTTGCGCAACGGGGAACTGCTGCCGACGCTTCTGGAAGCCCTGGATGAGAGCGAAACCAATACGCTACTGGAGCAAGCGCCTGGAACTCCGCGCGGCCTCCTCGACGCACGTGTTGCAACACTGCGCGCGACCATTGCCAAGGTTGCCGAACGCCGTAAAGCTCAGCTACTCAATGATTTTTACAGGGCCGATACCGACGTCAGCGACCCTCGAGCCAATTTGATTTGGGCACGCTTTCGCGGTGTGTCCATGAAAGTGATCAAAGCGCTTCTGCAAGAGGCCAGCAGTGCTGAACGGCAACAAATGGCCAAATGGGACTTCGCCGACACGCTGCAGACCAAGCCCATACCGCTCAAATTGGCGGAGGCCTTGCGCATCGCCCAGCGTGAAGTGCGTCTGGCGCGTGCCTACGAGGGGCTTTATCTGGACGCGTTGATCAACCCGGATACAGAGAAGCTCGTGCTTAATTCGCTGAAGAAACTCTCTGGCTGGCCAGCTGATTTGCGTATTGAAGTTCGACAGGGTTCGTTTGATGGACAACTACGGGCCAGTGCCGGCGCTATAGAGGCTAAGAGTACCAAGGTGCTTGTGCAAAAAAACGACGGCTTGTATGAGGCGCGTGACGGGAATGATCTTGAATTGCATGGGCCCGACGATTTCTTCGCCGCCCTTCAACATGCTCTGCCCGATGACCATCGCACTGCATTGGGCTTGCCTGACGTGAACCAGGGGCCAGCCCTGGAAACGTTGATCAACCAGCACCTGCTTTCACGGGAAGAGTTGCGCTCGGTATTGAAGATGCAGCCGATCAGACCCTGGTTCAAGGCGCCCACACGCTGGAGCAATGGGCGTCTGGGTTATCCGTTAAGTGGTCGTGGGACTGGCGAGCCCCGGCTGTTAAGAGACAGGCAGAGGGTCTTGAGACTGTTTCCTGACTATACCGATGCACAAATTGACAAGTTTCTGGGGCAGATAGGCACTCAACGTGAGAAGTATCTGGTCAATTTTGAGGCAGAGCTGGAAGTTCTGCGCAACGAGTTGCAGCAATGGAAGTCAACACCGAGTACTCGCGTACTGCCGGATGGCAGAATCGCCGCTGTCGAGCCGTATGAAAAGGCCGTAGTCGCAGAAAAGCTTCAGCGCTGCTGGCAGAAGCGCGCAGGTACGATGAAGTACGGGCCAAACGGTAGGGCATTGGGGTATGAGCTCGATCTTCACGGCCGCACCGCCGGGGAGCTGCCTGCGATGAAAGGCTACTTCTCCCACGTGCGCTTTGTGGACCTGAGTAACATGGGACTCACAGAGGTGCCCACGGAGTTCCTGGACTCGTTTCCGTCTATTGTGCAGTTGCAGTTGCAGTCCAACGGGCTGGTTGAGTTGCCGACAATGATCACTGATAAATCCTCGCTGATTTATCTGGATGTTTCCAATAACAACATCACCCTGACAGAGCAATCAGCCGACGCTTTGGCGAAGATGACTCACTGGAGATATCTCGAACTGAGCCACAATCCACTTGGGCTTCGCCCTGACTTTAGTCAGATGCCGGACCTGACCCACGTCCGACTACAAGCCTGCGGTCTCACCGAATGGCCTGTCGGGCTGCGTGATCAAGCGGAGCTAGTCATGCTTGACTTACGTGATAACCAGCTCACCTCGTTTCCTGAATGGGCGGTGAATCCATCAGCGGAGCATGCGCCTGACATCAACCGTGTGTTGGAAGTCACTGAACTCAATGGCAATCCCCTTTCTGATCAAGGCATGCAGCAGTATGCCGACATTCTGACGCGTATCTTTCTGGATGACGATCAGGCCGGCTTGATGCCAGTTCCTCCAGATGGCCCGGCTGAACGTGGCGCAGACGGCGGCACTTTAGCGCCATCGGCGCAGAGAGTTGAGCATTGGTTGAAAGGCTTTTCGACGGCTGAGCAGGCCGCGAAAAAAGTACAGTGGGCGCTACTCGATGCTGAGGCTCTGGAGCGAGAAGCGGCAGGAGGAGAGGGTGGCAGCATAGTCAGTGAGAGCGAAGAATTTTTCCGGTTGTTGGAAAAGTTGAAAGAAACGGCCGAATACAAAAAGTCATATTCCGATCTCAAAGCGCGGGTGTGGGCGGTGCTGGATGCGGCAGAACAAAATGAAGCACTGCGTCGCGAGTTGTTCAAAGCTGCGGGCGAACCACAGACGTGCAGTGATCGGGCCGCGCTGGTGTTTAGCGAACTGGAAATCAAGGTGCAGATTCATAAAGCGTTGGCGCAGGTCGGTGAGGCTGGCGCGGGCGTTGAGTTGCTCAAATTGGCCAAAGGTCTGTTCCGCCTGGATGAGGTCGAGGCATTTGCGCTCAACGATATCAAAGAGCGCATTCAGCTGATTGTCCGCTCCAACATATTGTCGAGTGAAATGGGCAATCAGCTGTTGTTGATGGATCAAATCGAAGTACGACTGTCTTATCGGGTGAGTCTGCGCGACAGACTCCAATTGCCCGGGCAGCCCAAGCAAGCTGAATACACCGGTCACCAATACGTGTCGCGAGCAAAGCTGCGTGCTGCCGAGGACCATGTGAATAGCCTGCGGGATTCGAAGCAGGAGATTGAGTCGATTGCTCGTCGAGACTTCTGGGGCGAGTACCTGAAGGATAAATATCGCTCCAGGTTCGACTTGGCTGACGAGCCTATCTACAGTCGCATGGAGCAGCTTGAGCTAGCCATACGCACGATGAGCAGTGGTGAATGCAACCGCCAGTTCACGGCGTTGGCTGAGGAAAAACAGCTGACTGAGCGCAAGCTCATCGATCTGCTGACTCCTCAGGAAATACTCAACCTGGAAGAGTGAGCCTTGGTAGATGAATAGCCCCCCGGATGGTGTAAGAACAACAGTCGGGGGGCGCATGGCCGAGTGATCAAAAGGATGAATCCAAGCTCCGATGCCCTGTGTGCCGGGCGCTAAAAATACTTTGCCGCCGTGCCTATATATGTGGGAACTAAGTGCGCGGTAATTACTTGTTTTTCAGCAGGCAAAATTCAATGTAACTTCAACTGGATTGTGTTGTTTTCAGCCATTTTTTAATCTTTTTTTTTGTTTGGGGCTCACTGACACTGGCAAGTGAATTTACTGCATAGGATATGCAAGATGAGCCAGCTAACGAGTAGTTCCACCGTTGATGTATTGCACTCAGCTGTCGCGGGGCAGCCGAACGTCTACCGTGATTATCTGCTGAGCAAGTTGCCGACGCCGATAAAAGACGCTCCGCCCTCGGTATTGATATCGATCATCAACACGCAAGCGAGTTTTCCTGAGTGGTACATCAATGCGCGGCGCATGAATCAAGAATATCTTGACGACTTGATTGATAGACGCTGGCGACTCCAGGGCCCGCTGCAAACAACGCTGGAAAACTTGCAGCAGGACATCAATGCCTTTGCCGAGCCGTTGCTCGTTGCCGCACTGAAAGACGAATTACAACTGGAACTGGACGTCAATACGACCGTGATTCGGTTATACATCCCGGCCCCTCTGTTTCCCGGCATCGATAGCAATGCCAGCCGGATGCGGCAATCTTCATTACTGGAAGCGGCACTGCACAACTTTGAGCAGCCGGAAACGTTGGCCGGTGCGTTTCGCGATGGTTCCGGCATCTTCACCCTCGACAGCACCAACGCGTTGCAGCGCCATGAGTTGACCGTAGAAAAATTTGCGACCTTGTGCCGCAAGCTCGATCTAGGGGCGCAATATCAAACGCATATAAAGGCCTTGTTGATGCCCGAGCAGGCAGCCGCTATGTCGGCCGTCGCCAAACAAGAAATGGATATTGAAAAAGCCGCCTTCAAAGAATCGTCTTTCATTGCCTATTTGAAGAACGACGTTTCTTCAGGGAGTTGGGCAAAACTGTTGCAGATCCACCAAGGTAATCAGGGCGTGCTATTGGGTAATCGCCCTTTGCATTGCCATCGGCTCTCGCTGATGGGTTTTAACGTCTCGGGAGTTGTATTGTTCAGCGCCGTTGCGGACCCTTCCGAAGTCAAACGGCTTTATGACAGCTTGGTGCCGCAGCACCAGCGAACGCTGATGGAGTGGTCGCGACGCCTGACCCTGTTGCCAGGACAGGAATTTGACCAATTCAAGTTGTTGAAGGCGTTCTTCGCCAATGGGCCCAAGGGCTTGGTCGAAGCCATGATGAAACGCAATGATCTTTACGAGCAGAGCCGTCTGGACGGCACATTGCTGGTTTATGTACCCGATGATCCTGATCACCCCATCAAAGAGTATGACTCCCTCGCGGACTTCATGAAGGTATTGCTGGGCCAACTGCGTTCGCCGAGTTACCAGGAGTTTTTTAGTCGATTTATTGCGCACAAAGACAAGGGCCGGTTCTTTGCCCGCGTGCGTGAGCGCCTCACGACCTATACCTGGACTGCCCGTGGCCCATTGGACATGGGGCCCTGGTGGCGCGAAACCGCCGTCGAAAACCCCAACGCCGAACCTATCACCAACGTCATCCCCGGCGATTTGTGGCCGCGAATGGGTCGCTGGCGCAGGGAAAAGGCGATAGCGGACGCACGGCAGATCGCGGTGCTGACTGACGATGAAGACGCTGCCACGCGCTGGAACCGGCTGACCACCTACCTGAATATCGGTTGGAATGTGTTCAATTTCGGCGCCATGCTCGTGCCTGGCCTGGCCGGACCGCTGCTGGCAGTCATGGTGGGGCAAATGCTCCTCGAAACCATGGAGGGTATAGAGGAGTGGAGCAAGGGCGACAAGGAAGAAGCGGCGGCCCATCTGGTCGGGGTGATGATCAATGCGGCGCAGTTGGCGCTGATGATGGCGGGGCATGTCCTGCCGGGTGGTACCGCCACGCCGGTCAGGCCATCCTCGCTCATCGACAACCTGAAACCGGTTCAACTGCCCGATGGCAGCATGCGCCTGTGGAACAAGAACCTGGCCCCCTACGCCCATGACATTGCCTTGGCCACCGATGCGAAGCCCAATGAGCAGGGCCTGTTTCGGCACAGCAACAAAGACATCCTCAAACATGACGGCCAGCATTTCGAGGTTCGCGATGATCCGCGCACAGGCCAGTCATGCATGCCGCATCCGAGTCGACCGAAAGCGTATCAGCCCAAACTCGAACACAACGGTGCCGGCGGCTGGAAGACTGAACTTGAGCGTCCGCTCGAGTGGGACAAGCCTACTCTCATGCGCCGACTTGGACCCATGGCTGAAGGTCTTTCCGATGCGACGCTGGAGCAAGTTCGTGTGGCTAGCGGTGTAGGCGAGGACGAGTTGCGCAGGCTGCATGTGGTCAACCAGCCACCGCCGGCCGTGTTGCTCGACACCCTGGGACGCTTCAAAGCGTGGGCCGAGGTAGGCAACTTGCCGGAGCAGATCAAACTCGATCAGGTGCCGCAGGCCTTTATTGAGCAGATGCCACACTTGCTGCTGGAGCTGCCGGGATGGCCCGAGCACATCGGCATCGAGCTATTTGAAGGTGCCGAACATTGGGGCACCTCGATAAAGTTTGGTGACGTCGACGCATCGCCAGCGAACACTTTGAAGATTACCCGCGCCGAAATACGCGCAGGAAAACTGCCTGAGTTTGCGGTGAAGTTTATGAGCGAAGCCGACATTCGGGCCATCTTTGGACAGGGCATTTCCCGAGAGCAACCCCTGCGCATCAATGCCTTGAAAAACAAGTTGGCCGAGCAGGCGAAGCTGCAAAGCGACTCCTTGTTTAATGTGCTCAACCGTGCGGGACGGCAAACCGGCTCGCCGCAGGCAGTGGTGTTGCAGGATGCATTCAGCGGGCTTTCCACGGCCGCTGCCGAGGCGTTGTTGGCTGACGTCGCGGCTGAGGATTTGCCGAAGATTACCGACTCTGCACACATCCCGCTGGCGTTGCAGGAACGGGCGCGAGTTGCCGCGCTGACGTCTCGAGTTGCACGCGCCTATGAAGGGTTGTTTTTCGATGTGGCCTACGGTGCAGACACCGAGCGACTGGCGTTGCATTCTCTACAGGCGTTACCCGAGTGGCCGGAAAATGTACGGATTGAAATCCGTGGATCTTCGTTTGACGGACCTTTGAACAACAGCCTCGGCCCGGTTGATGCTGACATTTGCCGGGTGCTCGTCAGCGAAAATGGAAAGTACGAAGCCCGTGACGCCAACGACTTGCACCTCTATGGGCCCGACGATCTCTATGGCTCCATATTGCATGCCCTCCCCGACGCCGAGCGAGATGCGTTGGGCTATCAGATCAACCAGGGGGCCACGCTCAAACAGGCCGTTCTACAAGACCCCTTGCCACGAGACAGGTTCACTGCCTTGCTGGCGGATAATCCGGTGCGCAAGCCGCACTATGACCCGCTGACTATGCGCGTGCGAGGCGGCATGCGCGGAGTTTCTCAGGGGCTGGGTCAAGTCACCGGGCAACTGACGCCCCAAGTGCGAGTGCGCGTCGTGCGCCCCGGATGGTCAGAGGCTGAAGCCGAGGCCTATCTGCAGGCGGGCGGAAGTGATGCCGATATCGAGCAAAGGGCGAGCGCGCTGGAAGCGGAGTTCAATAGGCTCAACGCGAACTTTCAACGCTGGTTAAGCTCGCCGACCGAAGCGTTCCGCTACTCGCCAGCCGGGGTTGCGGAATGGCAGTCGCGCAATGCGCTATACAAGGCTGTGCGGGAGTGCTGGCAGCACAGCGGTCTGCGCGACGTGGATTCGTTCGGCAACCTGCAGGGCTCGGTGCTGGATTTACACAATGTTCCGCTAGGACGGCACCTGAACACCATGCCTACTCTGGAAGGCAATTTCGATCACGTCACCCGGCTGGATTTGAGCAGCACCGAATTGTCCAATATACACATTTCGTTCCTCGATCATTTCCCTCGTTTGCGCTCGCTGAGCGCCAACGACAATTTGCTCACGCGCATTCCGAATGCACTCGGGCGCATGCGTGCCTTGACCGACTTGAACCTGCGCGGTAACCAGATTGTGATGGACGCGCGAGGCATCGCCGACCTGGCAGTGCTCACACGGCTCAATACACTGGACCTGGTGGGTAACCCATTGAGAACCCCTCCAGATATAAGCAGGATGAGCCTGTTGCATACGCTTCTGTTGGCAGACACACGCATTCGAAGCTGGCCGAGTGGCCTGTTCGCGCAACCGCGGTTGCGACATTTTTACCTGGATCTGCAGCAAAACCTGCTCACCGATATTCCTGCAGTACCCCGTGGTTCGGTCCAGGCGGAAATACTGGCGCGAACCGTGGTGAGCCGTGATCCGGAATTTCTTTCAGCAGACAATTTGCAGACGTTGCGCGATTACATCGAGTCCGTCGGCCTTGACCCCGATCGCCCTTATCCGCCGCGTGGCGTGCGCGATAGCCTCTACTGGGAAGAGGGCATGTCTCGATCCGAGTGGGTCGCCCGGCAGAAGGTCTGGAACAGCGTCGAGGACGAGACCGGATCGGTTCAGTTTTTCAACGAGATCCGCAAACTGACCCAATCGTCCCATTACGTCAATGACACGCTTTACCGGGTCGACCTGACTGCCAAGGTGTGGCGAATGCTCGACGCCATGGCCGAGAACACGGAGTTGCGCTTGAAGTTGTTCACCATGGCTGAACCCGGCACTTCGTGTGTCGATGCCGGTGCGCAGTTGTTCAACGCCATGGGCATGGAGGTGCTGATTCATGAGGCGTATGAGTTGGGCAATCCCGGACTGGTGGAAACCGAGCTGGCCACGCTGGCACGGGGTAAGGGGCGGCTGGATGAATTGACCAGGATCGCCCACAAGACGGTCGCCGAGCGCCTGGAGCAGGGTGAGGAGTTCACGCGAGTCGGTGCTGACGGCGAGGTCCAGGGAACCATCGACGAAGTTGAGGTGCATATGGCGTTCATGACCGATCTGGCAGAACGGCTGGACTTGCCCTGGCAGTTTCGCAAGATGCAATTCAGAAGGATTGCCGGGGTTGATAAGGCAATGATCGATGCCGCCTATCAACGCGTGATGGACCTTGAGGCTGGGGATTTGCTGGATGACGTGCTCCTCGATCAACCGTTCTGGACATCCTACGTTGAAGGCTCCAATCGCAGCACGTTCAAAGGTTTCAGGCGCCGGCTGGACCTCACTACCGAGTTCTATATGGCGCTGGAGGAGCGCGCGCGAGGCATCGAGCTTTCCCTCGAGCAAAAGGAACAGTTGAAGATTGAAATCAGGGTGCTGGGTTCTGAATTGAAAAAAACGGAGAGTGCGTATGCCCCGGGTACCGTCATGACCGATGACGAGTACGTTGCCGAGGTGAAAGTGATTGAGGATGAGATGAAAGCAACGCTCAAGACGATCACTGGCCAGGCGATTGATCGGGCGAAATTGCGACGGGTGGAAATCCCTTTCACCGTTGAACCCGCCAGTTGATGGCGGTTGAGCGCAGGCACCGGGTATACCCGGTGCCTGCGCGCCAATAGAAGCATCAGAACAGGAAGTAACGTTGAGCCATCGGCAACACCTCGGCTGGCTCGCACCACAGTAAAACGCCGTCAGCCTTGACCTGATAGGTCTGTGGATCGACTTCGATATCCGGCAGGTAATCGTTGTGGATCAAGTCGGTTTTCTGCACGTTACGACAACCCTTGACCACAGCGATCTGCTTTTTCAAACCCAGGGCCTCGGGCAATCCGGCGTCCTGGGCGGCCTGGCTGATAAAGGTCAGGCTGGTGGCGTGCAGCGAGCTGCCGAAGCTGGCGAACATCGGGCGATAGTGCACCGGTTGCGGCGTCGGGATCGAGGCGTTGGCGTCGCCCATCAGGCTTGAGGCAATCGCGCCGCCCTTGAGGATCAGGGTCGGTTTGATGCCGAAAAACGCCGGGCGCCAGAGCACCAGGTCGGCCCATTTGCCGACTTCGATGGAGCCGACGATATGGCTGACCCCGTGGGTGATCGCCGGGTTGATGGTGTACTTGGCGATGTAGCGTTTGGCGCGGAAGTTGTCGTTGCCCGGGCCGTCACCTGGCAGCGGGCCGCGCTGCTTTTTCATCTTGTCGGCGGTCTGCCAGGTGCGCGTGATCACCTCGCCGACGCGGCCCATGGCCTGGCTGTCGGAGCTGATCATCGAGAACGCGCCGAGGTCGTGCAGGATGTCTTCGGCGGCGATGGTCTCGCGGCGGATGCGGCTTTCGGCGAAGGCCACGTCTTCGGCAATGCTCGGATCGAGGTGATGGCAGACCATCAGCATGTCGAGGTGTTCGTCGATGGTGTTGCGGGTGAACGGCCGCGTCGGGTTGGTCGAACTTGGCAGCACGTTGGCAAAACCGCAGGCCTTGATGATGTCCGGCGCGTGGCCGCCACCAGCCCCTTCGGTGTGATAGGTGTGGATGGTGCGGCCCTTGAGCGCGGCGAGGGTGGTTTCGACGAAGCCCGATTCGTTGAGGGTGTCGCTGTGGATCGCCACCTGTACGTCGTATTCATCGGCGACGCTCAGGCAGTTGTCGATACTCGCCGGGGTGGTGCCCCAATCTTCATGCAGCTTCAAGCCGATGGCGCCAGCCTTGACCTGCTCTATCAACGGCTCCGGCAGACTGGCGTTGCCTTTGCCGGTGAAGCCGATATTCATCGGGAACGAATCGCTGGCCTGGAGCATGCGTGCCAGGTGCCACGGGCCGGAGGTACAGGTGGTGGCGTTGGTGCCGGTCGCAGGTCCCGTACCGCCGCCGATCATGGTGGTGACGCCGCTGGTCAGCGCCTCTTCGATTTGCTGCGGGCAGATGAAGTGCACGTGGCTGTCGATGCCACCGGCGGTGAGGATCATGCCTTCGCCCGCGATCACTTCGGTGCTGGCGCCGATGGCCATGGTCACACCGGGCTGGATGTCCGGGTTGCCCGCTTTGCCGATGGCGTGGATGCGGCCGTTCTTCAGACCGACGTCGGCTTTGACGATGCCCCAGTGGTCGATGATCAGCGCATTGGTGATCAGCGTGTCGACCACGTCATGGGCGAGCAACTGGCTTTGGCCCTGGCCATCACGGATGACTTTACCGCCGCCGAATTTGACTTCTTCGCCGTAGACCGTGAAGTCCTGTTCGACCTCGACAAACAGTTCGGTGTCGGCCAGGCGGACCTTGTCACCGACGGTGGGGCCGTACATGTCGGCGTAGGCTTGGCGGCTGATTTTCATGTGGTTGCCCTGATAAATATGTGTTGAATGTGAATCCGCTTTCGCGAGCAAGCCCGCTCCCACATTTTGAAATGCATTCTAAGTGTGGGAGCGGGCTTGCTCGCGAAGAGGGCCTAAAGATCACCCATGACTCGACCTGCAAACCCAAATACCCGTCTCCCACCGCTCAAGTCGACCAACTCGATTTCACGACTCTGCCCCGGCTCAAACCGCACCGCCGTGCCCGCCGGAATATTCAGGCGCATGCCACGGCTTGCAGCGCGATCAAACGTCAGCGCGTCATTGGTCTCGAAAAAATGGTAATGCGAGCCCACCTGGATCGGCCGGTCGCCGCTGTTGGCCACGCTGAGGATGACAGTACGGCGGCCGACATTCAGTTCGATGTCGCCAGGCTGGATCTGATATTCACCAGGAATCATGCAGGTTGCCCCAGGGTCTTGAAGTAGATGGCGGTCGGGCTGTAGCGCCCGTCCGGGCTTTGGCAGTAGTCAGGCAATTCGCCGATCTTGGTGTAGCGCAGCGACTGGTAGAAGGCTTCGGCGGGTGAGCCGGCTTCGGTGTCCAGGTACAACAGGCCGCGCTTGTGCTGGCGGGCGGCGAGTTCCAGGGTGTTCATCAATTGCTGGCCGAGGCCATGGCGTCGTGCGCTGCTGTGCACCAGCAGCTTCTGCACTTCGGCGCGGTTGAGGCCGTTGGCTTTCTGGCACAGTGCTAACTGCACACTGGCGATCACTTGTTCATCACGCACCACCACCCATAGCAGCAGGCTGGCGTCTTCGATGCTGGCCTGCACGCTGCGCAGATACTCGCGGGCCTGGGCCTCGTCGAAGTCGGCCATGAAACCAACAGAGGCGCCATGCTTGACCGCGTCCAGCAACAGCTCGATCAAGCCCAGACGGTAATGGGCAAAACTTTCCGCATTGACTCGACGCAGTTGCGCGGCGTTCATCGACGTCACTCCTTGGGCGGTTCGGCGCCCGGGTTCAAGGTCAGTTGCATAAAGGTCAGGTCCAGCCAGCGGCCAAACTTGATGCCCACTTGGGGCATTTGCCCGGTGGTGATGAAGCCTTGGCGTTCATGCAAGCGGATCGAGGCCTGGTTGCCACTTTCGATGGCAGCGACCATGACGTGTTTGCCACAGCCACGTGCGCGTTCGATCAGGGCTTCCATCAGGCGTGGGCCCACGCCTTTGCCGCGCTGGTCGCTGCGCACGTACACCGAGTGCTCCACGCTGTAGCGGAAGCCTTCGAACGGGCGCCAATCGCCAAACGAGGCGTAGCCGGTGACTTCACCGTTTTCCACCGAGACGAGGATCGGATAGCCCTGGGCATGCCGGGCACTGAACCAGGCCTGGCGGTTGCCCAGGTCCACCGGTTGTTCGTTCCAGATCGCCGTGGTGTTCAGCACCGCGTCGTTGTAGATATCGCGGATCGCCGGCAAATCGTTTTGGGTTGCGTCACGAATCATTATCAGACCTCACGCAATCGGTTGGTGCACGGTGACCAGCTTGGTGCCGTCGGGGAAGGTGGCTTCCACCTGGATATCCGGGATCATTTCCGGGATTCCTTCCATCACTTGTTCGCGGCTGAGCAGGGTGGTGCCGAAGTGCATCAGGTCGGCCACGGTGCGGCCATCGCGAGCGCCTTCCATCAAGGCGGCGGAGATGTAGGCGATGGTTTCCGGGTAGTTGAGCTTCACCCCGCGTGCGAGGCGGCGTTCGGCCACAAGGCCTGCGGTGAAGATCAGCAGTTTGTCTTTTTCCCGTGGGGTCAGGTCCATGGTTCAAGTGCTCCAGATTCGGGGGGGGACGGCTTCACGGCCCAGTACTGCGGGGCGTAACAGGCGCCATAAATCGATCAGCCAAGCGCGAGCATGCAGCGCCTCGCTGGCCAGGCAGCGGGCGACCAGCAAGCCCGGCAATTGGGTCAGGTCGCCGCGCACCGCGTGGGGCAGGGCGCGGCAGGTTTCGAGTAATTCAGTGTCGATATCGCCCGTCAGCAGCAACGTGGCAAACACCGGTTGCCCGTCCAGGCCGATGGGCGAATCGAGCAAACCATCGGCGCCCACAATGCGCTGGCGCTCATGCCAGAGCAACTGGCCGTCACGGCGGATATCCAGGTGCGATTGAAAATGGCCCAGGTCGAAGCGCTCGCCGCTGGCGGGGCGACCTAGAGCGACCACGTCCCAGTAGAACAACCGTGCATCACCCTGCAGATCGATACGCGTAGTGAGTTCGGCCTGGGCCGCGCTGAACACGATGGTTTCCTGAGGCAGCCATTCCAGCGTGGCGCCGGCTTCTACTGTCAGGTCGAGCTGTTGAAAAGCCGGCCCGCTGGCGCGATACCACTTGGCGGCGCCGGGGCTGGTCAGTTGCGCCCAGGCACCGGCGCCGACGTGGGCGCTGATGTCCAGGCGATCACCGCCGGCAATGCCTCCGGGCGGGTGCACGATGATGTGCTGGCACACCTCGGGGCCTTCGGCGTACAGGTGTTTTTGCACGCGCAACGGGCCGAGGTGGCGACGCATCACCGGCCGCGTGGTGTCGCCGAAGCGCGCATAGCCGAGTTCCAGCTCGGCGTGCCAGCTGGGGGTGAACAGGGCAGGAGTAACGGGCAGGTTCATGGCAGAGTATTTATCGTTAGGAGGCTACAGATTAGATGGTTACCAAGCCGCGCACACCTTCGCTTTCCATATTTTCACCACGGCCCTGCTGCACGATTTCACCACGGGACATCACCAGGTATTGGTCGGCCAGCTCGGCGGCAAAGTCGTAAAACTGCTCTACCAGCAGGATCGCCATGTCGCCACGCTCCGCCAGCTTCTTGATCACCGCACCGATCTCCTTGATCACCGACGGCTGGATGCCTTCGGTGGGTTCATCGAGGATCAGCAGTCGCGGTCGACTGGCCAGCGCGCGGCCGATCGCAAGCTGTTGCTGCTGCCCGCCGGACAGGTCACCGCCACGCCGGTGCTTCATCTGCAGCAACACCGGGAACAGCTCGTAGATGAACTCGGGCACTTCCTTGGCTTGCGAACCGGGGAAGCGCGAGAGCCCCATCAGCAGGTTTTCTTCCACCGTCAGCCGCCCGAAAATCTCCCGGCCCTGTGGCACGTAGGCGATGCCGGCATGCACACGCTGGTGCGGCTTGAACCCGGTGATGGTTTTGCCTTCCCAATTCACTGCGCCTTCTTTGGCTGGAAGCAAACCCATCAGGCATTTGAGCAAGGTAGTCTTGCCCACGCCGTTACGTCCGAGCAGGCAGGTGACTTCGCCGATCTTCACGTCAAACGACAGCCCGCGCAGGATGTGGCTACCGCCGTAGTACTGGTGCAACTTGTCGACTTGCAGCATGTTCAGCTCTCCTCAGCGACCGAGATAGACTTCGATCACCCGCTCATTTTCCTGCACCTGTTCCAGCGACCCTTCGGCCAGCACGCTGCCCTGGTGCAACACGGTGACGTGGTCGGCAATCGCGCCGACAAACCCCATGTCGTGTTCCACCACCATCAGCGAGTGCTTGCCCGCCAGGCGCTTGAACAGCTCGGCGGTGAATTCGGTTTCGGCGTCGGTCATGCCCGCCACTGGTTCATCCAGCAGCAACAATTGCGGGTCCTGCATCAGCAGCATGCCGATTTCCAGGAACTGCTTCTGACCGTGGGACAGCAACCCGGCCTGACGCTCTGCTGAGGCGGTCAGGCGGATGGTGTCGAGCACTTCGTCGATACGGTCTTTCTGCTCGCCACTCAAGCGTGCGCGCAGGCTGGCCCACACGGACTTGTCGGTCTTCTGCGCCAGCTCCAGGTTCTCGAACACGCTCAGGGCTTCGAACACCGTGGGTTTCTGGAACTTGCGGCCGATGCCGGCCTGGGCGATCTGCACTTCGCTCAGGCGGGTCAGGTCCAGGTTTTCACCAAACCAGGCGGTGCCGTGGCTGGGCCGGGTCTTGCCGGTAATCACGTCCATCAGCGTGGTCTTGCCCGCGCCGTTGGGGCCGATGATGCAGCGCAGTTCACCGACGCCGATATAGAGGTTGAGGTTGTTGAGCGCCTTGAAGCCATCAAAGCTGACGCTGATATCTTCCAGGGTCAGGATGGTGCCATGGCGCGTGTTGAGGCCCTTGCCGGCCACTTGGCCGAGGCCGATGGCTTCGCGGCCGGCGCCTGCATCGAAAATAGGTTCAAGCATGACGTTCCTCATTTCTTCAGCAGGCCGATGACGCCCTTGGGCAGGTACAGGGTGACGATGATGAACAGCGCGCCGAGAAAGAACAGCCAGTATTCCGGAAAGGCCACGGTGAACCAGCTCTTCATGCCATTGACCACGCCAGCGCCGAGCAGCGGGCCGATCAAGGTCCCGCGCCCGCCAAGAGCAACCCACACGGCGGCTTCGATGGAGTTGGTCGGTGACATTTCGCTGGGGTTGATGATGCCCACCTGCGGCACGTACAACGCACCTGCCAAACCACATAGCACCGCGCTCAGTACCCACACGAACAGCTTGAAGCCGCGCGGATCGTAGCCGCAGAACATCAGGCGGTTTTCCGCATCACGCAGGGCGGTCAGCACTCGGCCGAACTTGCTGCGCGCCAGGCGCCAGCCGATGAACAGGCTCGCCATCAACAACAGCACCGTGGCCACAAACAACACCGCCCGTGTGCCTGGCTCGGTAATGCCGAAGCCGAGAATGCTGCGGAAATTGGTGAAGCCGTTATTGCCGCCAAAGCCGGTCTCGTTGCGAAAGAACAGCAGCATCCCGGCAAAGGTCAGGGCCTGGGTCATGATCGAGAAATACACGCCCTTGATACGCGAGCGGAAGGCAAAGAAGCCGAACACCAGCGCCAGCAAGCCTGGCGCCAACACCACCAGGCACAGCGCCCAGAGGAAGTGCTGGGTGCCGACCCAATACCAGGGCAATTCGGTCCACGACAGGAAGGTCATGAACGCCGGCAACTCATCGCCGGAGGCCTGGCGCATCAGGTACATGCCCATCGCGTAGCCACCGAGGGCGAAGAACAGGCCGTGGCCGAGGGACAACATCCCGGCGTAGCCCCACACCAGATCCAGCGCCAGGGCGACGATGGCGTAGCAGAGGATCTTGCCCACCAGGGTCAGGGTGTAGGCCGACACATGCAACGGGTTTTCCGGTGACAGCAGTGAACATAATGGCAACGCCAGCAGCAGCGCGAGAATCACCACGCCCACCGCAATCGTCACCTTAGGGCCAGCCTTTTGCGTGGCCGTCAGCATCAATGGTTGGTTCATCAGTCGATCACCCGTCCTTTCAGTGCGAAGAGTCCCTGCGGGCGTTTCTGGATAAACAGAATGATCAGCGCGAGGATCAGGATCTTGCCGAGTACGGCGCCGATCTGCGGTTCCAGGATCTTGTTGGCGATGCCTAGGCCAAAGGCGGCCATGACGCTACCGGCCAACTGGCCTACACCGCCAAGTACGACCACTAGGAAGGAATCGATGATGTAGCTCTGGCCCAGGTCCGGGCCGACGTTGCCGATCTGGCTCAGCGCCACGCCGCCCAACCCGGCGATACCTGAGCCCAGGCCAAACGCGAGCATGTCCACACGCCCGGTGGGCACGCCGCAGCAGGCCGCCATGTTGCGGTTCTGGGTGACGGCACGCACGTTGAGGCCCAAGCGGGTCTTGTTCAGCAGCAGCCAGGTCAGCACCACCACACACAGCGCGAAGGCGATGATCACGATGCGGTTGTACGGCAGCACCAGGTTGGGCAGCACTTGAATGCCACCGGACAACCACTCCGGGTTGGACACTTCGACGTTCTGCGCACCGAACAGCAATCGGACAAGCTGGATCAGCATCAGGCTGATGCCCCAGGTGGCGAGCAACGTTTCCAGTGGCCGACCGTAGAGGTGGCGAATCACCGTGCGCTCAAGGGCCATACCGATGGCGGCGGTGACAAAAAACGCCACGGGCAAGGCGATCAGCGGGTAGAACTCGATGGCTTGCGGCACGTAACGCTGCATCAGCAGTTGCACCACATACGTGGAGTAGGCGCCGAGCATCAGCATCTCGCCGTGGGCCATGTTGATCACGCCGAGAAGGCCGAAGGTGATTGCCAAACCCAGGGCTGCCAGCAGCAAAATCGAACCAAGGGACATACCGCTGAAGGCTTGCCCGAGGATTTCGCCGAGCATCAGCTTGCGTTTGACTTGGGCCAGGCTGGTTTCGGCGGCGGTGTGCACGGCTGCATCGGTCTCGACGCCGGGGGCGAGCAGCGCCTCAAGACGCGTGCGCGCCAGTGGATCACCGGTGCTGCCCAACAGGCGTACGGCGGCAAGACGAACGACGGGGTCGGGGTCGACCAGTTGCAGGTTGGCCAGGGCCAGACTGAGGGCGGTGTGCACGTCCTCGTTGGTCTCGGCGGCGACCTGCTGATCGAGGAATTTCAGTTGCGCCGGTTGTGCGCTTTTTTGCAGGGTCACCGCTGCGGCCAGGCGCACCTTGGGGTCGGCGGCGAGCAGTTGCTGGCTGGCTTGGACGTTGTCGATCAGGCTGCGCAGGCGGTTGTTCAGGCGCACGGTTTTGGTTTCACCGTTGAGCGTGAGTTGGCCTTGTTCAAGGGCGTCCACCAGCTCGATGCGTGCCGGGTCGGGCTGGGTGGCCCAGTCCTGGAGCAGCTTCGCTTGTTGGCTGGGGTTGGCAGCCAGGAAGTCTTCGGCATCGCTGGCGTGTGCCGCCAAGGGCAGCAACAGCAGGGCCATAAGGATGAAGCGGTAAAAGGCAGTGGGCATAACAAAATGTCCTGATCATTCACGGACGGTGTGGGAGCTGGCTTGCCAGCGATGGCGATTTCAAGGACGCCATCGCCGACAAGCCGGCTCCTACAGAGATTTAGTTGCTCTTGACGGCATAGTCCGGCTTCTTGTCATTGCCGGGGATGTACGGGCTCCACGGCTGCGCCCGGATCGGCTCCTGGGTCTGCCAGACCACCGAGAACTGCCCATCGGACTGGATCTCACCAATCATCACCGGCTTGTGCAGGTGGTGGTTGGTCTTGTCCATGGTCAGGGTGAAGCCCGAAGGCGCGGCGAACGTCTGCCCGGCCAGCGCTTCACGCACTTTGTCGACGTCGGTGGACTTGGCTTTTTCCGCCGCCTGCGCCCACATGTGGATGCCGACATAGGTTGCTTCCATCGGATCGTTGGTCACAGCTTTGTCGGCGCCTGGCAGGTTGTGTTTCTTCGCGTAGGCTTTCCAGTCGGCAACGAACTTCTTGTTCACCGGGTTCTCCACCGACTGGAAGTAGTTCCAGGCGGCGAGGTTGCCCACCAGCGGCTTGGTGTCGATGCCGCGCAGTTCTTCTTCACCTACGGAGAACGCTACCACCGGTACGTCGGTGGCTTTCAGGCCTTGGTTGGCCAGTTCTTTGTAGAACGGCACGTTGGAATCGCCGTTCACGGTGGAGATCACCGCGGTCTTGCCGCCCGCCGAGAACTTCTTGATATTGGCGACGATGGTCTGGTAATCGGCGTGGCCGAACGGGGTGTAGACCTCTTCGATATCTTTATCCGCTACGCCTTTGGCATGCAGGAACGAACGCAGGATCTTGTTGGTGGTGCGCGGGTACACGTAGTCGGTGCCCAGGAGGAAGAAGCGCTTGGCGCTGCCGCCTTCTTCGCTCATCAGGTATTCCACGGCCGGGATCGCCTGCTGGTTCGGCGCCGCACCGGTATAGAACACGTTTGGCGACATCTCTTCGCCTTCGTATTGCACCGGGTAGAACAGCAGGCCGTTGAGTTCTTCGAACACGGGCAACACGGATTTACGCGACACCGAGGTCCAGCAACCGAACACCACCGCGACTTTGTCCTGGGTCAGCAATTGCCGGCCCTTTTCCGCGAACAGCGGCCAGTTCGACGCCGGGTCGACCACCACCGGCTCAAGCATCTTGCCGTTCACACCGCCTTTGGCGTTGATCTCGTCGATGGTCATCAGCGCCATGTCTTTGAGCGAGGTTTCGGAGATCGCCATGGTGCCGGACAACGAGTGCAGGATGCCGACCTTGATGGTCTCGGCGGCCTGGATCGTCCAGGTCATGCCCATGGCGGCAATGGACGCCGAAAGAGTGAAAGCCTTGATCAAGCTGCGACGCTTCATGGTGCGATCTCCGTGAACTCAAAATTGTTATGAGGGGGACAAAGTCGAGGAGGTGATTGCAAGCGCTGTGCCTAGTCGGGAAAGGGCATGAAATAGTCGCTTTGCCGCGTGTTGCGCCCGGGTTGCGCACCATCAAATGGCAGGGCGGGGTGCCAGGTGCATCGCGATGCGCTACAACGGGGCGCAGTCAGCGCTTGGGCATCAGTCCGATGAAAAACACCCCGCCAATCGCCGCCGTGGCCACGCCGATGGGCAGGTGTTCAGGGGCGATCAGCGTGCGCGCAGCCACGTCCAGCCATACCAGGCACAGCCCGGACGCAAGGCTACAGAAGGCCTCTGTGTCGGGCATCTCGCCGGTTTCATGCTGAACCCGAGGCAGATTCACGTTGCGCAAAAAAGCGCGACAGCACCAGGCGATCCAGTGCCCACACTGCAATCAAGGACGCGCCAACAAGAGGAAAAATGATCGCCAGGGCGAGCATGATCACCATCGCGGTTTTCCACTTTGGCAGGTCATGACGCAGCGGCGGAACGCCCAGGCCGCCTTGAGGCCGACGCTTCCACCAGATGACCACGCCGCTGACGGCGCTGAGCAGGATCATCAGGCAGATCAACAGCACGATCAGTTGATTGACCCAACCGAACATCTTGCCTTCGTGCAGCATCACGCCGGTCTCGGTGGCTCGCGCGACCAGGTTGTAATGTTCCCAACGCACATCGGCCAGCACCTTGCCGGTGTATTGGTCCACGTGCAGGGTGGCGTCATTGCGTGGGTCGTTGGCGAACACTGCGACGGTGAATACGCCTTCGGCGGTGGTGGGGAAGGTGATGCTGTAGCCGGGCTCGACGTGGCGTGCGTTGGCCAAGTCGACCACTTGTTGCAAGCGCAAGGTGGGCGCCGCCGGAGCTGAATGCATAGCGCCGTGGTTCATGTGTTCGGCATGGTCGCCTGACACCGGCATCGGCGTGTTTTCGATGGCCCAGGGCACGGTCTGTTGGCTGGCCGTATTGAGCACGCGCGCCTGTTGGTCCGACTGCGGCACGTTGTTCCACATCGCCGCCGGGAAGGTGTTCCACAGGTCGGCATATTGCTTGCCCCAGAAGCCGGTCCAGGTCATGCCGCTCAGCAGCATCACCAGCAACAAGGACGCGCCCCAGAAACCGGTGACCGCATGCATATCGCGCCAAAGCACCCGGCCACGACTGTTGAAACGCGGCCACAGCACACCCGCCGAGGACTTGCCGCGTGGCCACCACAGGTACAGGCCCGACACCACCAGCATCACGCCCCAACCGGCGGCGAGTTCCACCAGGCGATCGCCGACGGTGCCGATCATCAGCTCGCCGTGCAGGGCGCGGGCGATGGCTTGCAGGTTGTATTTCGAGTCCTGCTCACCGAGGACCGTGCCGCGATAGGGGTCGACGAACACGGTTACTTCGCGGCCTCTGTCGTGCATCACGAATTGCGCGCTGCTGGTGCTGTCGGCAGGGGGCAGGTATTTGCTGATCGCGGCGTTGGGGTAGGCGGTTTTGGCGCGTTGCAGTTGCTCGTCGGCGCTCAGGGCGTGCTCGGCGGTTTGGACCTTGAGCAGGTCGCCGTACATCAGTGGGTCGAGTTGGGGTTTGAACAGGTAGATGATGCCGGTCAGGGCCAGTAGCACCATGAACGGGGCGACGAAGAGGCCGGCGTAGAAGTGCCAGCGCCAGGCGAGGTTGTAGAAGGAAATCTTTTGAGTGCTCATCAGGGGCTCCGCAAGGCTTTGAATTTTTTGTGTCAGGTAGGCCGTCATCGGGGGCAAGTCGCACCGCCCCCGATGCTTTTTAGAAGCTCATATCCACCTTGGTCCACAGGGTGCGACCAGGCTCCTTGATGGCCTGCGGGTCACTGGCCGGGTAGCCGAACCCGGCATTGCCGGCCAGGTTCAAGTGCTCGGCGTAGGCCTTGCCGAACAGGTTGTCGACGCCGGTACTGACCTTGAAGTGCTTGTTGATGCGATACGCCGCGTTCAGCGAGAACACGCCAAAGCCGCCGCTCTTGTCGAAGTCCTTGCCGACCACGTTGCCCTTGTTCTGGTCGATGCGGTTTTGTGCGGCGACCACACGCCACAGCGCGCCTGCGCTCCAGTCATCCTCGCTGTAGGTCAGGCCCAGGCGTGCGTCCAGCGGGGGCATTTGCGGCAGGGCTTTGCCGTCGCTGCTGTTCTTGCCCCAGGCGTAGGCGAGGGTGGCGTCGGCTTTCCAGTTGCTCGCCAGTTTGTACGCTGCGCCCAGTTCGCCGCCCATGATGCGGGCGTCGACGTTGCGGGCCTGGGAGGTGGTGCCCATCATTCCCGGTCGGTAGTCGAACAGGATGAAGTCCTGCACCCGACCGATGTAACCCGAAGCCCAGGCTTCCATGTCTTCGGCTTTGTACTGCGCGCCGAAATCGAGCTGGGTGGTTTTCTCCGGCTTCACACCGTCGAAGGCATTTACCGAGCCGGCGGCGCCGGTGTTGGGCGAAAACAGCTCCCAGTAGTCGGGGAAACGCTCCGAGTGTCCCAGGCCTGCATAGAGGGTGGTGGGGCTGTCGGCCAGGTCGTGTTCATAGCGCACGAAGCCCGAGGGCAAGATGTCCGCGCGGGTGTTGTCAGCCGTCGGATTGGGGCGCTTCATCATGCCGGAACCGGTGCTCTGCCGGAAATCCTTGGCCGAGGCGCGGTCCAGGCGCGCGCCAGTGATCAGCCGTTCGCGGTCGGCGGCGTACCAGGTCAGTTCGCCAAACACACCATAGTTGTGGAAGTTGGCGTCCTTGACCCGTGGCAGGTCCTTGTAGGTATCGATGCCCATGCTGCTGCGCTGGCGGTGTTCGTTGGTCTGCGCATCCAGGCCGCTGATCAACTGCACATCGGCCCAGCGCCAGGTGGCCTTGATGCGCGTGCCGAGGGTGCGCCGGTCGACGTTGGATGCCATCGGCCCGGCCATCATGCCGGTGCCCGAGGGCGTGCGCAGGCTGTAGTTGTCCATCACATGGTCGGCGTAGTTGTAGTAGACCTGGGCTTCGACCTTGTCGAGGACTTCGCCAATGTTGGATTTTTCGAAACGCAGCCCCAGGCTTTCGCGCAGGAACTGCGAACCATCCATGCCGCGCCCGGCGTAGCGTGCTTCGCCATCGCCACGGCCGGCAGTGAGTTCCAGCAGGGTGTCGGCGTCGGGGGTGAAACCGACGGCCACGTCGCCGTTCCATTTGTCGTAGCGCGAGGCGACGGTGTCGTTGTTGCCGTCCTTATAGTCATCAGCGTGGGCCTGGTTGCCGATCACCCGCACATAGCCCAGCGGACCCCCGGCGGCGGCATCAATCACTTTGTCGAAACGCCCGTTGGAACCGGCCAGCACGCTAGCGTTGAGCCGCGTACCCAGCTCTCCGAATTGCTCAGGCTCACGCTCGAACAGCACCGTGCCGGCCGACGCGCCAGGACCCCAGAGCACGGTCTGCGGGCCTTTGATTACGGTGAGTTTGTCGTAGGTTTCCGGTGAGATGTACGAGGTGGGCGCATCCATGCGGCCCGGGCAGGCGCCAAGCATCATGCTGCCATTGGTGAGGATATTCAGGCGCGAGCCGAACATGCCGCGCAGTACCGGGTCGCCATTGGTGCCGCCATTGCGCACCAGGGCGAAGCCGGGGATGGTCTTGAGATAATCGCCGCCATCGCTGGCGGGTACCGGTTGGCGCGGGTCTTTCGGGTTGGTGATCACGGTCAGTGGTGAGCTGGGGGCGATTGCGGTAATGACGGTGGGGCTCAATTCATTTTCGTCGGCGTGAGCCATCGGAGCCAGCAGTGCGCCGCACAGAGCGGCGAGCACGGGAGTACATCCCAAACGGGTGTCAGCAGAAAACCTGGACATGACAAATTCCATCAATCAATCGTAAACAACACGGCCAGCAGCCTGCGGCTGTCTGTCTAAAGTCGGCCGGGGTGAAGTAACGCTGTGAAGTGCTTACGAAGCGATGGGCGGCGCGCGGCTGCGGGCGCCGGGGAAAATGCTTTGCCGGGCATGGCCCAGGCGCGTGGCGGGGGTGAGGGCGTTGGCGGGCGGCGGACTGCTCTGGGTGAAGGTTGAAACGCCGCCGGGCAAGGCGGGGCAGCTGTAGAGCAGGTCGCAATAGCCGCACTTGGACCAGAGGGCGTGGTGTTCGTCAGGGGTTTTCTTGTGATGGGAGTCGCCGTGGTCCATCGGCATGTCCATCGACATACCGGCGTGATGGTCCATCGGCATCGCTTGGGAAATCAGCGGACCGATAAAGATCATCAGCATGGCGAACAGGCTGATCCAACCGCCGCGCCTTACGCGGGCGTGTGGGGAGAGCCTGGCGCGAGGGGCGCCCATTACGTGTCAGTCTATTGCGGGTGCTTGTGTGCGTGGCCGGCCATCGGCGGTACTTTCTGTACCGACACTTGCACCGCGACCTTGCCGGCTTTTTCGAAGGTCAGGGTCAGCGGGAATTGCTTGCCGTCGGCCAACAGGCCGCGGTCTTTGAGGCCGAGCAGCATCACGTGGTAGGCCATGGGCGCGAAGGTCAGGTCACCCTTGGCCGGTACGGCGACGCTGGGCACTTGCTGCATCTTCATCAGGTCGCCCTGCATGACGTGTTCATGCAGCTCGGCCTTTTCCGCCACTGGCGTTTCGACGCTGAGCAGGCGGTCCGGGGATTCGCCGGTGTTATGAATCACAAAATAGGCAGCGACAGTCGGCGCATTCGGCGGCAACTCCTGGGACCAGGGTTCGCTGACCACTAGGTCACCGGACTTGTAGTCCTCGGCATTGGCAGCACTGAACACCGGCAGCAGCAACGCAGCCAGAAGCAGGGAAGATTTGAGCATGGCAGTTCTCCAGAACGGTTCTAAACGCAGTTCACTTGCGAAGAAAATCAGACCGTTGGAGAGGCGCGGGGGTTGAGGCTTGGCCATTGCTGGCGCGGGGTCGGGCTTTGCAGCCGGGGCGACGGCAAGCTCTGGGAGGTACTGAATTGGGTGAGATACAACTGCGGCACATGCCCCGGCAACGCCACCAACGGCGCCGAGCCCGAGCAACACCAGCAATGCTGCATGGTGGAATGATCGTCCTGCTGCGGCGCCGGAATCTCCAGCTTGCCCAGGCCGATGGTCTTGAGCGTAGCGCCATTGGAGGAGCAGAAACTGCCCCACAGCAACTGCTGCACCGGGTCCTGGGACTGTTGCATCGCGCTGGCCATCGGCATGGCAAAGGCGTTGAACAGCACTGCGAGGCAGGCGATCCAGGCGATTGCAAAGCGTTGACGGGCCATGGCGGACAATCCGTAGGGTTAAACGATCAGGGGGGTATTTAGCCTGATCGTAGGAGATAAGTAAAAACAGGGCATGTGGTTTGGTGTCGCAGTGCCAGTGGTTGAGGATAGACGGGAACTGAGAGGTTGCCGATATCAAGGACAACGCGGTGCTAAATGTGGGAGCAAGCCCGCTCCCACATTTTGGATTGCGCTCGGCTCGGATATGGAGTCATTCGACAGAAATATCCGACAAGCCTTTAAGGTGCCCCTAGGAAACTCAACCCCTGGTCTCCGTACATCGCTGCAAACTCAGCGGTCGGGCGTCGCGGCCCGGATTTCTCCAGACGCCGAAGCGTCATTGTCTCCTTTCAGTTGGCGTTTTTTTATCATCTACTGTGCGGCGCTATGGCGGCTGTGCGCGGGATACCTTCGGGTATGCCGGTGTTCTGGAGAATCGGTCCGCGAACCTGCGTACAGCTGCCACCCCCATCGCGTCGCGGCGATCAGTGGCAGCTCCTTTTTACTTCTCCGGAGCTTCACCATGATCAAACCCACTCCCAATCCCCCCGTCCGTCTCTTTACCGTTACCGACGGCATCAGCACCGAAGACCTGCTGGTCAACCTCAGCGAAACCCTCGCTTCAGCCAATGCGCTCAGCTGCGATCTTGCGTTTAACCTGGAAGGCTCGAAACGAGAGGAATTGCTCGGCGTTGCGCAGTTGATCGAGTTGGCGCAGTTGCTGGCGGACCGTTTGCACGCCGCATCTGCACTGTAGGAGCCGGCTTGCCGGCGATGAGGCTCTTGAGACTTGCGGTGAATCTGTGGGCCTCATCGCTGGCAAGCCAGCTCCAGGTCTGGTGTTGCACACTTTATGCTGTGGGAACTCCGTGGACCTGCATATCAACACCCAGGGCTTTTCTAATCACCGCAAAAATCGCCGCTAGATTATCCATGCTTGGATTGCCACTGGCTGACAGCATCCGGTGCAAGCTTTTACTCGGTTTTGACGTTTCTTTAGCAAGGCCCTCAAAGCCTACTGTGGCGTTGACCAGATCACGCAGAATGACACGTGAAACTTCTGGCTCACCATTGAGAAACAGCGTGGCAGCCTCATCGAGGAGAGCCTGGGCAAATTCAGGATCGCGCTGAGCGCGTTCGGCAATGGTGTGTTTGTAGCTGCGGGTAAGCGCCATGCTGGTTACCTCTGTTGTTTCAATTTCTTGTCACGCTGATGTTCATTGATCAGCGACTTCACGACTTTGATATCGCGCTTTTGACTGGATTTGTCGCCACCACCGAACAGTATGATTAGTCGGTGGGTTTCTCGTATCAGATAGATTCGCAGGCCCGGTCCCCAGTCGATGCGGTACTCGCCCAGCCCATCGAACCACTTGATGTTGCTGGTGTTGCCCATTTCGAGTCGAACCAAAGCGGTGGAAACTCGGGTGGCTGCCGGCACACTCAAAGATGAAAACCACTCATCGAAGGGGCTGGACTGGTTATCGCGTCGGTATTCTTCAATCTCAATCATTAGCCGTCCTGAAGGTAACAAATAGGTTACTAATCAAGCAAGCGAGCGATCCTGACTTATTGAATGAAATTTGCCAACGCGATGAGTGTTTCTTCAGGCGACAAGAGTTCCCGATCTACTTGCGCCAACACCGGCCGCTTCAACACCAACACCGGCACCCCACGCTCCCGCGCCACTTCCAACTTCGGCTCCGTTGCGGTACTACCGCTGTTCTTGCTGATCAGCACATCAATCCCGCGCCTTTCGAACAACGCGCGCTCATCCTCGATCAAAAACGGCCCCCGCGCGCCAATCACGTCACACCGCGCATTCCCCGGATACACATCCAGTGCACGCAGCGTCCAGAATTGCTCCGGCGGGATTTCATCCAAATGCTGCAACGGCTCGCGGCCCAAGGTGAATAGCGGGCGTTTGAACGGCTTCAACGCTTCAATCAACGACGCCCAATCACTGACCTCACGCCAGTCATCCACCGCCTGCGCCTGCCACGCCGGTCGGCGCAAGGCCCAGCAAGGGACGCCGCTCAACTGCGCAGCCTCGGCCGCATTGCGGCTGATCTGCGCCGCATACGGATGGGTCGCGTCGAGAATCAGGCTAATCCCCTCATTCCGAACAAACTGCGCCAAGCCCTCGGGCCCGCCGTAACCGCCCACCCGCACTTGGCATATCAGGTCAGTCGGCACTCGGCCCACACCGGCCAAACTGTAGATATGTTCCGGGCCCAACGTACGGGCAATGGCCAGCGCTTCAGTCACGCCGCCCAACAACAGGATGCGTTTCATAGCGGCTTGACCACTTCCAGCAACGTGATCGGCAGCGCCTGTCGCCACGTATCGAATTCGCCCAGCGGCTGGGCCTGGGCGACATGGATACGCGTCAGTTCTCCGCCATAACGCGCACGCCAGTCCATCAAGGTCATTTCGCTTTGCAGGGTCACAGCATTGGCGACCAGCCGCCCGCCCGGCCGCAGGTGTTGCCAGCAGGTCTCGAGCACGCCGTCGCGTGTGACGCCGCCGCCGATGAAGATGGCGTCCGGTGCCTCCAGGCCGCTTAAAGCCTCGGGCGCTTTGCCGCGAACCAGTTGCAGGCCCGGCACGCCCAGGGCGTCGCGGTTGTGTTCGATCAGGCCTTGGCGACCTTCATCCGCTTCAATCGCCACTGCACGGCAACTCGGATGAGCGCGCATCCATTCAATACCAATGGAGCCACTGCCCGCGCCCACGTCCCACAGCAGTTCGCCGGGCATCGGCGCAAGGCGGGCGAGGGTCATGGCGCGTACATCGCGTTTGGTCAGTTGGCCGTCATGTTTGAAGGCTGAGTCCGGCAGGCCGGCCAGACGTGACAGGCGCACAGCCTGAGGGTCAGACACGCAGTCGATGGCAACCAGATTCAAATCGGCGATTGGCGCGTGCTGCCAATCAACAGCCAGCCCGTCGATGCGCCGCTCATCCGTGCCACCCAAATGTTCAAACACGCTCAAGCGGCTCGGCCCAAACCCGCACGAAGCCAACAAAGCGGCAATCAACGCCGGACTGCGACCGTCATTGCTCAACACCAACAAGCGCACGCCACTGGCCAGATGCGCATTCAGCGCCGCCAGCGGCCGGGCGACCACGGACAGCGTCACCACTTCCTGCAACGGCCAGCCCAACCGCGCTGCCGCCAACGACACCGACGACGGTGCGGGCAAGATCAGCAACTCTTCAGCGGCCACCTGCCGTGTCAGACTCGCGCCCACGCCATAGAACATCGGGTCCCCACTGGCCAACACACACACCGGTTCGCCGCGCCGCGCCAGCAGCGGTTCCAGGGAAAACGGGCTCGGCCATAACTCCCGCTCGCCGCGAATACACACCGGCAACAGGTCCAACTGGCGCTGAGCACCTATAATCCGCGTGGCGCGCAATAGGGCATGCCGGGCATTCCTGCCCAGCCCCTTGAAGCCGTCTTCACCGATGCCTACAACCGTCAGCCAGGGCGACATAACAATTCCTTGAACGACATCCGACGGGCAGGCTTTTCATGCCGCCGGACAAAGCAGGCATAATACCGCGCCTTTACCCATCAACCGGTAGCCCCGTGAACCCAACGCCCGCTGTGAATACCTTGCGCCCCTCGGCTTGTCCGGGGTTGCTGCGTATTGTCCAGGCGTTGGATGGCGGCATTTGCCGGATCAAATTGGCCGGTGGTTCGATCCGCGCCGCCCAGGCCCACGCGGTGGCGGATGCCGCCCAGGCCTATGCCGGTGGGGTGATCGAGGCGACCAACCGCGCCAATCTGCAGATTCGCGGGATCGGCACTGAAGAACGCGCGCTGATTGCGATGCTGCTGGCAGCCGACCTCGGCCCCAGCAATGCCGCCGGCGACGACGTGCGCAACCTGATGCTCAGCCCGAGCGCCGGGATCGATCCGCAGATGCTCTTCGATACGCGCCCGCTGGCCGAACAGATCCTGAATACCCTGCAAAGCCACCCGCGTTTTCATGAGCTGTCGGCCAAGTTCGCCGTACAGTTGGATGGCGGTGAGGCGTTGGCGATGCTCGAACATCACCATGACCTGTGGCTGTCGGCGTTCGTACGTGGTGGCGAGACGCTTCTCGCATTCGGCCTGGCGGGCTGTCCTGGGCTGGATGCGCCGCTGGCCGCCGTGCCATTGGACCAGGGCCATGCACTGGTGGTGGCCGTGCTGGAAGCATTTCTGGACATCGCCACTCCCGAGCAGACCCGCATGCGGCATTTGTCTGTGGATAACTTGCTGAGTCATCTCACGCTATCGCTGCTACCAGCCGATGGCTTCAAACGACCTCCCAGCGGCGCTTTGCTGCACCTGGGCACTTATCCACAGCATCAAAATAACAAGCTTTACGTCGCCGCCATCGCACCCTTGGGTCGCCTGGATGCGACGATGCTCAAGGGCGCCGCACAACTGGCCAGCGAATACGGCGACGGCACGCTGCGTTTCACCCCCTGGCAGGGCGTACTGCTGCCCAACGTCGAAAAACCGCACGCCGTTACCGAGCACTTGGCGCAGCTCGGCTTTCTTTGTTCCATCGACCAGCCCCTGGCGCGCATGACCGCCTGCACCGGCTCCAGCGGGTGCGGCAAGGCCCTGGCCGACACCAAGGCCGACGCCGTGCAACTCGCTGCGCTGGACACAGGGCACAACGTGCATCTGTCCGGCTGCCCACGCTCCTGCGCCGCCGCACATACCGCGCCGGTGACCTTGCTGGCGGTGAGCCCCGGCCACTACGACCTCTATTTTCGCGAGGCAGCCCACCCCGATTTCGGCCGGCTGCACGCACGCAACCTTTCTATTGAAGCGACGGGCGCCTTGCTGCGCGCCCGCCCACGGAGCAACACCGATGATTGATTACATCCGCGACGGTCAGGAGATCTATCGCAACTCCTTCGCCATTATTCGCGCGGAAGCCAAGTTGGACCGCATCCCGGCTGATTTGGAGAAACTCGCGGTGCGGGTCATTCATGCCTGCGGCATGGTCGACGCCATCGACGGCCTGCAGTTCTCCGAGGGCGCGGGCAAGGCCGGGCGCGATGCGCTCGCCGCTGGCGCGCCGATCCTGTGCGATGCGCGGATGGTTTCCGAAGGTGTGACCCGCGCGCGTTTGCCGGCCAATAACCCAGTGATCTGCACCCTGCGCGACGACAGCGTGCCGGAGCTGGCGCGCGAACTGGGCAACACCCGTTCCGCTGCCGCCCTTGAACTGTGGCGTCCGCACCTGGAAGGCAGCGTGGTGGTGATCGGCAATGCGCCGACCGCGTTGTTCTATCTGCTGGAAATGCTGGATGCGGGCGCGCCGAAACCGGCGTTGATCCTCGGTTTCCCGGTCGGTTTTGTCGGCGCCGCCGAGTCCAAGGCAATGCTTGCCGCCGACAGTCGTGGTGTGCCGTTCGTGATCATGCAGGGCCGACTGGGCGGTAGTGCCATGGCCGCCGCTGCGGTAAACGCCCTGGCCACGGAGGTCGAATAATGCAGGCACGCGGACGTTTGATCGGCCTGGGTGTGGGCCCCGGTGACCCGGAACTGATCACCCTCAAGGCCCTGCGCCTGCTGCGTGAGTCGCCCGTGGTGGCGTACTTCGTGGCCAAGGGCAAGAAGGGCAACGCCTTTGGCATCATCGAAGATCACCTGGTGCCGCAACAGACGCTGATGCCGCTGGTGTACCCGGTGACCACCGAAGTGTTGCCGGCGCCGATGTCCTACGAACAGGTGATCAGCGATTTCTACGACGCCGCCAGCGTTGACGTCGCCGCACATCTGGATGCCGGCCGTGACGTGGCGGTGATCTGCGAAGGTGACCCATTCTTCTATGGCTCTTACATGTACTTGCACGACCGCCTCGCCGAGCGCTATGACGCGCAGGTGATTCCTGGCGTGTGTTCGATGCTCGGCGGTGCCTCGGTGCTGGGTGCGCCGTTGGTGTATCGCAATCAGAGCCTGTCAGTTCTTTCGGGTGTATTGCCCCGTGAAGACCTCAAGCGCCGCCTGGCGGATGCCGATGCGGCCGTGATCATGAAGCTGGGTCGCAACTTCCCGAAAGTGCGTCAGGTGCTGGAAGACCTTGGCCTGGCCGGGCGCGCGCTGTACGTGGAGCGCGCCACCATGGCGAACCAGAAGATCGTGCCGCTGGATCAGGTCGACCCGTCGTCGTCGCCGTACTTCTCGCTGATCATCGTGCCCGGTGAACGGTGGCAAGGTTGATGAGCCCGGCGATTGTCATTCTGGGCCAGGGCAGCCTGGCCACTGCGCGCAAGATCCAGCAGGTCTACCCCGGTGCGTTAATCCACGGCCTGGCCGGACGGGTAGACGGCGCGGACCAGACCTACAGTGAATTCGGCGCGACCCTGCGTCTGCTCTATCAGCAAGGCACGCCGCTGATTGCGCTGTGCGCGGCGGGTATCGTCATTCGTACCCTGGCGCCGCTGCTGTTGGAAAAAGGCGAAGAACCCGCCGTGCTGGCCGTGGCCGAAGACGGCAGCGCGGTGGTGCCGTTGCTCGGCGGCCTTGGCGGTGTGAACGTGATGGCGCGCGAAATCGCCGCTGCGTTGAACGTAGCCGCTGCGATCACTACCAGTGGCGAGCTGCGTTTTGGCACCTGCCTGCTCAACCCGCCTGCGGGTTATGAACTGGCCGACCTGGAGCTGGGCAAGCGTTTCGTCTCCGACCTGCTGGCCGGCGAAAGCGTGCGCATCGAAGGCGCCGCGCCGTGGCTGGACCAGGCCAACCTGCCCCAGGACCAACAGGCACGCCTGGCGATTCATGTGGGCAGTACCGAGCGCACGCCTGCCGCCAATGAATTGCTGATCTACCCGAAGAACATCAGCGTGACCTGCAAGCCAGGTGCGCAGTTGGCTGAGCGTGTGCGCACTGAGTTGCATGAGGCGGGCATCGCCGTGCAATCCCTGGCATGCCTGTTGGCCAGTGATACACAGATGGCCGAAGCGTCGTTGCATGAGGCAGCGTTGAAGCTGGGTGTACCGCTACGGTTTGCCAGCGTCACCCAGGACGTCGATATTGTCATCAACGTTGCCGAGCAACCCCTGGACCTGTCGCAAGTCGGCCGTGTGCGTGGCCGCTTGGCCGTGATCGGCCTGGGCCCCGGCGCCGCTGAGTTGATGGTGCCAGCGGTCAAGGCTGAACTGGCGCGCTGCACCGATGTGCTGGGTTACGAAACCTACGTGCGCATGGCCGGGCCCTTTCGTGACGACCAGGTGCAGCATTGCACCGACAACCGCGAAGAAATGCAGCGTGCCCGCCACGCCTTCGAACTGGCGGCCCAAGGTCGCTCGGTGGTTGTTGTGTCGTCCGGCGACCCCGGCGTGTTCGCCATGGCCGCTGCGGTAATCGAAGCCCTGCACGAATCCAGCGATCCAGCCTGGCATCAGGTCGACCTGGAAATCCTGCCGGGCGTTTCGGCCTCGCTCGCCACCGCCGCCCAGGCGGGCGCGCCGTTGGGCCATGACTTCTGCGTGATGTCGCTGTCGGACAACCTCAAACCCTGGTCGATCATCGAAAAGCGCTTGGATTTGGCCTCCCAGGCCGACTTGGCGCTGGCGTTCTACAACCCGATCTCGCGCTCGCGGCCGTGGCAGCTGGGGCGTGCCCTGGAAATCGTCGCGCTGCATCGCACGCCTGATACGCCGGTGGTGCTAGGCCGGGATATTGGTCGGCCGGGTCAGACCCTGCGCGTCACTACGCTGGGGCAACTGACGCCGGAGCAGGTGGACATGCGCACCATGGTGCTGATCGGCTCCACCACCACCGTCACCTTCCCGCGTGCTGGTGGCGGTGAATGGGTGTACACGCCGCGTTGGTACGGCGAGAAACCTGCTTCCTGAAAATGGCCCCTCGGGTGTCTGAAAACTCCGAATGACCCAGGGATTTTCCTGGCGTTGTCCGGGGTTTTTCTTTTTTCTGCGACGAAATCCGCAAGCCCGCCAGACACCGCCCCCGTTATTGCTGGGTTGCACGGTTTGACGGGGTGCGCCAAGGGATGTTTATCGTCTGGAAAACCCTGCAGCCAGTGGACTAGGGTGGACATAAGCCCCGAGTTGGGGTGCTTGTGGAGAACCAAGATGGAGCGACATCACAGAAGGATCAACAATAAAAAAAGGCGCAAGTTGATTGCCGCCTACAAACTACCGGGGGCGCCCGGAAAACGTGCGGCTTTACCGCTGGACACCGAGGACGACTTCAACGCGGCCGTGGTCAACAACAGCGTAATTTCGTTTGCTGAAGGCCTATCGAGTCTGAATCGGGAATACGTGCGTAAAAGTTATCTGCTGGCCAGCAGCTACGTCAGCGATGTATTGAAAGTGCACCGCGGTACCGAGGATTGGTACGACGAATTCATCAAAGTGATGGTCAGCCTGGGGTGGCTGCCGGTGCGCAGCCGTTTCGAGCGGGTTTCAGGTGCGGGCAAGGGCCTGACTGTGCAGTTGGCGGCGCTGAACATTATTGCCGCCGTGTTGGCGTCGAGCACGTTGTCCGGGCCGCTGCTGACGGCGTTGCCGAAACTGGCGGCCGATGCATTGGAGGCGTTGAAGCAGACGCCTGCGTCTTTCGAGCTGTTCAAACGCAACAGCTCTGTGCACCAGGGCGCTGACTTCGGCCTGGCATCCTGTGTGCAAACAGACGGCGAACTGATGATGGTGCTGGTGACCTACAGCAGCCATGGCGTGAGCAAACAGGTGGGTCTGCCTTTCCTGGAATGGGACAGCTCCTCGTTCGAGGCCTTCAGCGGGCAGACATGCCTGGTGCTGAATACCTCGGTGGTCAACGAAAAGACGATCCAACTGATGCGCGAGAGTGCGGGTGACAAGGTGCAGTTGGCGATCGCCAAATACCGGATCTAGGGCACCAGGTAACCGCGTACACCGGTGAAGATGATTTGCGCGGCCAGGGCACACACGAACAGTCCCATCAACCGGCTGACAATCTGCAAGCCTTGGTCGCCTAAGATGCGTTCGATCCGGTTGGACAGGTACAGCACCACGCCCACCGTAAGGCTGGCCAGGGCAATGCTGAGGATGGCGGTGAGCTTGTCGTCCCAGTGTGGCTGGCTCACGCCCATCACCAACAGTGCGCCGATGGTGCCGGGGCCGACGGTAAGGGGGATGGTCAGCGGCACGATGGTCACGTCTTGCTGCACGTTGTCGGTCTGCACCGCCGACTTGCCCTGGGCCATGCCCAGGGCGGAAATGAACAGCACGCTGCCGGCGCCGATGCGGAAGGCGTCGACGGTGATGCCAAACACGCTGAAAATTACGCGGCCGAACAGGTAGAGCAGCACGCTCGATACCAGGGTCGCCAACGCCACCTTCCACGCCAGGCGGCGCCGTTCTTTGCTCGAGTAGCCACGGGTGAGGCTGATAAAGCAGGACAGCACGAAGAACGGGCTGTAGAGCACCAGCATTTTCAGGTAGACGCTGAATAACACGTGGAGCATGTGAGTGGCTCGCGGGCGGAAAAAGTGTGGGCAGTCTATCAGGCGAAACAAATCAAATGTGGGAGCTGGCTTTTGTGGTGAGCGGGCTTGCCCCGCGCTGGGCTGCGAAGCGGCCCCAATAAGTACGCCGCGTTGTGTCAGGCAGTCCGCGGCGTAGGGTTTTAGGGCTGCTTCGCAGCCCAGCGCGGGGCAAGCCCGCTCACCACAGCAAGCCCGGTCCCACATGGGGATTGTGTTTCAGGTCAGGAGGGCGCGTGTTCGGGTCGTTGCTGACGCTGTGCCACCCAGAACTCCACCAGCTCACGCAACTGCGACAACTCCACCGGCTTGGCCATGTGCCCGTCCATCCCGGCCTGGCGTGCACGCTCTTTATGTTCCGACAGAATGTGTGCCGTCAGCGCCACCACCGGCGTGCGAATACGCTGGTGGCTGACTTCCCATGCGCGCAGTTGTTGAGTCGCCGAAAAGCCATCGAGGATCGGCATTTCACAGTCCATCAGCACCAGGTCATAACGTTGGGCCTTCATCGCCTCCAGCGCCTCTTCGCCATTGCTGGCGGTGTCGGGGTTGAGGTTGAGCTTGCCGAGCATGCCACGGATCACCTTGGTGGAGATGCTGTTGTCTTCGGCCACCAGGATGCGGAAATCCGTCGGCACGGTGATGGCGGCCGGGGCATTGAGGACCGGGCGGGGTGGAACGTTGCCCTTGCTGCGCTGGGTCAGTTCGTCGGCCAGGGTGGTCTTGAGCGTGTAGCCCGCCACGGGTTTGGCGAGGATGCGCTTGATCCCGCAATTGCGCGCGATGATCTTGCTCGGCGCGTTGCTGATACCGGTGAGCATGATCAACAGGATGTCGTGGTTCAGGCTTGGGTCTTCCTTGATCTTCGCCGCCAGTTGCATGCCGGTCATGCCGGGCATGTTCTGGTCAAGCAGCACCACGTCGAAGTAATCGCGCAGGTGTGCCTTGGTGCGCAGCAATGCCAGGGCTTCCTTGCCCGATGGCACCGCGCTGACGTTGAGGCCCCAGGCCGAGCATTGCTGCACCAATACTTTGCGGCAGGTGTCGTTGTCGTCCACCACCAGCACCCGCGCGCCCTTGAGTGGGCCATCGAGGTCGGAGGTCGGGTGCTCCAGGCGTTCCGGGTCCAGCGGCAGGGTCAGCCACAAGGTGCTGCCCTGATGGCTGCCGCTCTTGATACCGAACTCGCCATTCATCAGCAGGATCAATTGGCGCGCGATGACCAGGCCCAGATGGCCGTTCAGGCGGGTGGCCGAGAAGAAATTCTTGCTGTGCAGTTCGCTGTGCAGCAGGGCGTCACGTTCGGCGGCTTCCATCGGCAGGCCGCTATCCTGCACGGCAATGCGCAGACGCGGCTTGGTGCTGCGATCATCCAGCGCGACGACGATCAGCACTTCGCCTTCGTCGGTCTTCTGCAGGGCGTTTTCCAGCAGGCTCAACATGGCCTGGCGCAGGCGCGTCGGGTCGCCGCTGATCACACGGGGCACTTGGGGCTGGATAAAGCTGATCAGTTCGACGTTTTGCTGCTCGGCCTTGGCGCGGAAGATACTCAGGCAGTCTTCGATCAGCGCGTTGAGGTCGAACTGCACGTCATCCAATTCGATCTGGCCGGATTCCAGCTTGGAAATATCGAGGATTTCGTTGATGAGCGTAAGCAGTTCATTGCCAGCACTGTGGATGGTCTGCACGTAGTCGCGCTGTTTTACCGACAGCGGCGTGCCCAGCAGCAATTCGGTCATGCCCAGCACGCCGTTCATAGGCGTGCGGATTTCGTGGCTGATCTTGGCCAGGAACTCGGCCTTGGCGGCGATCTCGGCATTGCTTGCCGCCAGGTCACGGCTGAGGCTGAAGCGCGCTTCGACAATCGCCCGCTGGCGTTCGCCCAGCGCCAGGCTCATCAACAGACCACTCAGACAGATAAACGCCAGCAGCGTCACGATCAGGCCCTGGGGCGAGACCATCGTCAGGCCCAACAGCGCCGGCAGGATGATCAGCGTGCCGATGTTGAACACAACCATCGCCGCCACGAACAGGCGTGCCGGGCGGTAGCCTTTCTGCCAGTGATAGGCTGAGACAAACAGCATGCTCAAGCCAGCCAATGCCACCAGGGCATAGGTGATGATGTTCAGCGGCAGGGTGTTGACGAACAACAGCAGCAGGCCGCACAGCACGATAAACAGGATGTCGGCCATCAACAGCTTGTTCAGCGGGTGTGGGCCCAGCGGCATGAAGAACCGGTAGGCAAACATCAGCCCGCACGGCGCGGTCAGCAGCAGGGCCAGGTAGGCGCCCGGCGTCTGGATCGCGTGCCAGTTTGGCAGCCAGGGGCCGATCAGGTTGAGCAGCAGTGCGAGGCTGAGCATCAGCAGGATCTCGCAAGCCGCCAGCCACAGGCTGCTGCGCGAGCGGTGGTAGGCGAAACGGGTGATGTTATGCAGGATCAGCATCAGCAGACAGCCGAACAACAGGCCGTAGATCAGTGTCTGGGTCTGGTCGGCGGCGGCGAGCACGGCCGGTTCCAGGGTGATATAGGGGCGCAGTTCATGTTCCGAGACCAGGCGCAGGTAGACCTCTAAAGGTTTCTGGCTTTGGGGCATGGGCAGCATGAAGTCACTGCTGGGTAACGGGCGCTCGGCCTGGGGCTGGCGTGTGCCGGTACTTTGTTGCTCCACCAGAGTGTCGCCGTCGAGTACATAGAGGCTCAGGTGGGATAAATCCGGGGCAAAGACCCGAAGTACTTGTTCGTGCTTGCCGGGTTGCAGCTTGAAACGCACCCACAACGCACCGTCCGGTTCGGCGGCGGTAAGGCGATCCAGTTCGATGGGGCTGAATTGATTGGTGTAGCGCGAGGAACGGATGTCGCTCAGTTGCAGGTCGGCCTGTTCATCAAGCAATACTGCCCAGCCACTGCCTTGCGCGGCGGCCTGGGCCGGGAACAAGCAGAGCAGTGTCAGCAGACTGACAGTGAAACCTATGGCGATCCTGAGCCAGCGCACGGCGAAATCCCTTCGTAGGTTGATGCACGGTTAACTATGCGCGGGTCGGCCGGCATACGGCAAGGGCCAGAGGCCCTTGCCTAGCCGAACGGATAGCAGCTTACTGGCTCTCGCCACGCTCCCGCGCAATGGCGCGATAGCCAATGTCCTTGCGGTAGAAGCAGCCATTCCAGTCGATTTTTGCAGCCAGCTTGTAAGCCTGTTGCTGCGCGGCGTCGACGCTGGCGCCCATGGCGGTAGCGCACAACACACGGCCACCGGCGGTCACGACCTGGCCATCCTTGAGCGCAGTGCCCGCATGGAACACTTTGCCTTCCAGCGTAGCAGCCGCGTCGAGACCTTCAATCACGTCGCCCTTGGCGTAGTCAGCAGGGTAGCCACCGGCCGCCAGCACAATACCGACACTCGGACGTGGATCCCACTGGGCTTCCACCTTGTCCAGGGCCTGGGCCAGGGCTGCTTCCACCAGCAGAACCAGGCTCGATTGCAGGCGCAGCATCACCGGTTGGGTTTCCGGGTCGCCGAAGCGGCAGTTGAACTCGATGACTTTCGGGTTACCGGCTTTGTCGATCATCAGGCCGGCATACAGGAAACCGGTGTACACATTGCCTTCGTCGGCCATGCCGCGCACGGTCGGCCAGATCACCAGGTCCATGACGCGCTGGTGCACGTCGGCGGTGACCACCGGGGCAGGGGAGTAGGCACCCATGCCACCGGTGTTCGGGCCGGTGTCACCGTCGCCGACGCGTTTGTGGTCCTGGCTGGTGGCCATTGGCAAGACGTTCTTGCCGTCGACCATCACGATGAAGCTGGCTTCTTCGCCGTCGAGGAATTCCTCGATCACCACGCGTGAACCAGCGTCACCAAAAGCGTTGCCAGCGAGCATGTCGCGCACCGCGTCTTCGGCTTCCTGCAGGGTCATGGCGACGATCACGCCTTTGCCGGCGGCCAGGCCATCGGCTTTGATCACAATCGGCGCACCTTTTTCACGCAGGTAAGCCAGGGCCGGCTCGATCTCGGTGAAGTTCTGGTAGTCGGCGGTCGGGATCTTGTGGCGCGCCAGGAAGTCCTTGGTGAATGCCTTGGAACCTTCCAGCTGGGCCGCGCCAGCGGTTGGGCCGAAGCAATCCAGGCCACGGCTGCGGAACAGGTCCACCACGCCGGCAACCAATGGCACTTCCGGACCGACGATGGTCAGGGATACATTCTTTTCAGCAAAGTCTGCCAACTGCTCAAGGGCCAGCACGTCGATAGCGACGTTCTCGCACTTGGCTTCAGTGGCGGTACCGGCGTTGCCGGGGGCCACGAACACTTTCTGGACGCGCGGGTCCTGGGCAACTTTCCAGGCCAGGGCGTGTTCACGGCCACCGCTGCCAATGATCAAAACATTCATTTCAAAAACCTCGGATGACGCTGAATTCTTGGGAACACCACATTCTGTAGGAGCCGGCTTGCCGGCGATGACGGCCTCTGAATCACTACAAGCTTCAAGGGCCTCATCGCCGGCAAGCCGGCTCCTACAGTCGTGCTTTTAGTGGCGGAAGTGGCGCATACCGGTGAAGACCATAGCGATGCCAGCTTCATCAGCGGCAGCGATGACTTCAGCATCTCGCATCGAGCCACCCGGTTGGATCACGGCGGTAACACCGGCCTTCGCGGCGTTGTCCAGGCCGTCACGGAATGGGAAGAACGCATCGGAAGCCATTACCGAACCCACGACTTGCAAGCCAGCGTGTTCAGCCTTGATCGCGGCGATACGCGCCGAGTTCACGCGGCTCATCTGGCCGGCGCCGACACCAATGGTCTGGCGGTTCTTGGCGTAGACGATGGCGTTGGATTTAACGTACTTGGCCACTTTCCAGGCGAAGATCAGGTCGTTGATCTCTTGCTCGGTCGGCGCGCGTTTGGTCACGACTTTCAGGTCTTGGCTGCCGATCATGCCGATGTCGCGGCTCTGTACCAGCAAGCCGCCGTTGACGCGCTTGTAGTCCCAGGCAGCCGCACGCTCAGCCGACCACTCACCGCAGGCCAACAGGCGTACGTTGGCTTTGGCCGCCACGATAGCGCGGGCTTCTTCGCTGACGCTTGGGGCGATGATCACTTCAACGAACTGACGCTCGACGATCGCCTTGGCGGTCTCGGCATCCAGTTCACGGTTGAAGGCGATGATGCCGCCAAACGCGGATTCGGTGTCGGTGGCGTAGGCCAGTTCGTACGCCTGGCGGATACCGCCTTCAGCGTCCGGGCTGACCGCCACGCCGCACGGGTTGGCGTGCTTGACGATCACGCAGGCCGGCTTGACGAAGCTCTTCACACATTCCAGCGCGGCGTCAGTGTCGGCCACGTTGTTGTAGGACAGCTCTTTGCCTTGCAGCTGGGTCGCGGTGGCGATGCCCACTTCGGCAGGCTTGGCTTCTACGTAGAACGCCGCGCTCTGGTGCGGGTTCTCGCCGTAGCGCATTTCCTGGGCCTTGATGAACTGGCTGTTGAAGGTGCGCGGGAACTGGCTGCGGCCTTCGGTGGACAGTGTTTCAGCAGCCTGGTTAACAGTGCCCATGTAGTTGGCGATCATGCCGTCGTAGGCGGCGGTGTGTTCGAAGGCCTTGAGCATCAGGTCGAAGCGCTGGGCGTAGGTCAGGCCACCGGCCTTCAGGCTTTCCAGCACGTTGGCGTAATCGCTGGCGTTGACCACGATGGCCACGTCTTTGTGGTTCTTGGCCGCCGAGCGCACCATGGTTGGGCCGCCGATATCGATGTTTTCGATGGCGGTCGGCAAGTCGCAGCCTGGCTTGTTGATGGTGGCTTCGAACGGGTAGAGGTTAACGGCCACCAGGTCGATCGGCTTGATGCCGTGTTCGGCCATGATCGCGTCGTCGGTGCCGCGACGGCCGAGGATGCCGCCGTGGATTTTCGGGTGCAGGGTCTTGACCCGACCGTCCATCATTTCTGCGAAACCGGTGTAGCCCGCCACTTCTACTGCGGCCACGCCGTTGTCCTGCAGCAGTTTGAAGGTCCCGCCCGTGGAGAGGATTTCCACGCCCAGGGCTTCCAGCTCCCGGGCAAATTCGAGGATCCCGGTCTTGTCGGAGACACTGATCAAGGCGCGGCGGATCGGCAGGCGGGTAGTCTGGTCGGTCATTTCAATTTCCATCAAAAGCAAAGGAAGTCAGCAAAAAAGGCGACCGTTTTTACGCGGGCGCCTTTCTGGTTTGATTGAATGCTTACAGCAAATCGTATTGCTTGAGCTTTTTGCGCAAGGTGCCACGGTTGAGGCCCAGCAGCTCACTGGCTTTGGTCTGGTTGCCCTTGACGTAGTTCATCACGCTTTCGAGCAAGGGCGCCTCGACTTCGGAGAGCACCAGGTTGTACACGTCCGTGACGGAAGCGCCCTCAAGGTGGGCGAAATAATTGTGCAGCGCCTTCTCGACACTCCCGCGAAGGGTCTGGCCTTCTTCGCTCGGCGTGTTGAGGTGCTGTTTCAAATTGACGTTGTCGCTCACGGGTGTTGTTCCACTCACTAAAGTCTCGGTCATCATCGTCATGCGGCCACCCCCTCTCCGTCCCCTGTCCCCAGGCTCTTGTAACGCTCGCTGAAGAACTCACGAACGTTGGCGCACTGTGCTTCCGTATCATCCAAACGATTGAAGTGGGCGCGAAACTCCCTGGCGCCCGGCAGGGTTGCGAGATACCAGCCGACATGCTTGCGAGCAATGCGTACTCCCATCACGTCCCCATAGAAGGCGTGCAGGGCGGCCAGATGCTCTAGCAGAATACGTTCCACCTCGATCAGCTCCGGTGCCGGCAACACTTCGCCAGTACGCAGAAAATGCTCGATCTCACGAAAAATCCACGGCCGCCCCTGGGCAGCCCGGCCAATCAACAAGCCATCGGCACCAGTCGCGTGCAGCACACGCCGGGCTTTCTCGGCGGAGTCGATATCGCCATTGGCAAACACCGGCATCGACACCGCCTGCTTGATCGCAGCGATGGTGTCGTACTCGGCTTCACCGGTGTAAAGGTCGGCGCGGGTTCGGCCATGCACCGCCAGCGCTGTAATGCCTGCCTGTTCAGCGATCTTCGCCACTGTCAGGCCGTTCTTGTTGTCCCGGTCCCAGCCGGTACGGATCTTCAGGGTGACCGGCACATCCACTGCGGCGACAACGGCCTGCAGGATCTCGGCAACCAATTGCTCATCTTTCAACAGTGCGGAACCGGCGGCCTTGTTGCAGACCTTCTTGGCCGGGCAGCCCATGTTGATGTCGATGATCTGCGCCCCCAACTCCACGTTGGCCCGGGCCGCATCCGCCAGCATCTGTGCATCGCCACCCGCGATCTGTACCGAGCGGGGCTCGGGATCACCTTCGTGGATCATGCGCATCCGCGATTTGCGGGTGTTCCACAAGCTCATGTCGCTGGTGACCATTTCCGAGACTACTAGACCCGCGCCCAATCGCTTGCACAGCTGACGAAAGGGCTGGTCGGTAACCCCCGCCATCGGGGCGAGGATCAAGCCGTTCTGCAATGTATATGGGCCGATGCGTACCGCCGACATAGGACTTCCCTGTTGTGGGGCCGGATCATTAGAGTTCGAAAAAGGGTTGGCATGATACCCGCTCTCGATGACTGGATAAAGGCTGAATTGGATAAAATCTGAACAGTTATTTCTTTATCGCCACCGGTTTGGTCGCGCCCGGGAAAGTCAATAACCTGCCGTCAAATCTCAACCCATGCACCGATTCACTCTGGCGAGTGAAAGCTCAGGCTGTAGTTCACGGCTTTATTGCCCGGATCGAGGATATCCAGCGAGATATGGATCGGGGTCTGCGATGGCATTTCGCTTACTCCGGCCAACTCACCGCTGAGGTATTCGGCGGGTTTGAAGCGACGACTGGCAATCAGGCTGCCGTTCAAATCGGCAAACCGCAGCTCCAGCAGTGGGAAGGGCTGGGAGAAGGTCGCACGGTTGTAGATGATCGCGTCCACCACCAGTGCTCCTGCGAAATCCGGATGGCTGCGCACCACCAGGTTGCTGCTCTTGATGTGGGCGATATCGACCCGTGATGGCACCGTGCAGCCCAGTGTGGGGCACAGTTGCTGGAACCACGGGCGATAGGCGTCCTGGCGGGCCAGTTCGTCGAATTGGTAGGCGATGTACTGGCCTGCGAGACCGGCGGCGGCGATCAGTACCAGCAATAGCCAGATCAGACGACGGCCCAGGCTGGCCGGACGCTTTTGCGCGTAAAGGTGCAGCGGGTCGTCTTCGAGATCCAGCAGTTGGTCGTCTTGCACGCTCGTTTCGGCGCGCGGGCGCTTGCGACGGGCTTTGGGGCGTTCTTCGGGTTCTACGTCATCGGCCGATTGGGTCAGTGGCGTGAACGGCGGTTCGATGTCGTCATCGTCTGGCGTTGAGTGCAGCGGCGGCTCATCGTCGATATCGTCGGTGTGGAACGACATGGACGGTTCTGTGCGCTGCCTCGTCGCAGGTTCGGGTGCGTCTTCAGTGACGTCGATGCGCTCTTCAGGCGGCTCACTGAACAAGCTCGCTGCCCATTTTTCCTCTTCGGCCTTGACCGTGTCGCGGCTGGCGCTGAAGGATTCTTCCTTTTGGCGGCGGTCGATACCGGACTGGCGACGATCTGCACCGATCGGCAACGTGTGCTGAATCTCGCGGCGTTCTAGCTTGGCCAGTTCTTCGTCCAGGTCCAGATTGTCCAGGTCCAGCTCTTCGGCAGTCCACTGCTTCTGGCTGATGGCCCGCGCTGGTTCAGGCGTCAGCTCAACCGGCACGTCTGGCTCAGGTGCGGACGCCTGGTCGCGCTGCTCCAGCAACTGACGAGCGGCATTGAACACTTGCAGGCACGAACCACAGCGCACCACGCCGCGGGCCACGCTCAATTGAGCGTGGTTGACACGAAAGCGTGCTTGGCAATGCGGGCACTGGGTGACGAAACTGTCGGTCATGCGGCCATCCGATTCAGGCAAGCGCTCATTCTAGCGCCGACGACCGCTGATGCGTACCCAGCCATCGCGGTTGGCGATCGGATCCAGCTCGAAATCCTTCGCGTAGGCAGCGGCGACGTCTTCGCCCTGCTCGGCCAGGATGCCCGACAGCGCCAGGCGCCCGCCCGCCTTGACCAGGCTCGACAGCTGCGGCGCCAGCGAAACCAGTGGCCCGGCGAGGATGTTCGCGACCAACACGTCGGCCTGCACTTGGGGCAGTTGCTCCGGCAGGTAAAGCGGGAATTTGCCTTCAGGGATGTTGTTGCGCCCGGCGTTATCGCGGGAGGCTTCCAGCGCTTGGACGTCGATGTCGGTGCCGACGGCTTCTTTGGCGCCCAAGAGCAATGCGGCAATCGCCAGGATCCCAGAGCCGCAACCGAAGTCCAGCACATGGCTGTCGGTCAGGTCCTGGCCGTCCAGCCATTCCAGGCACAGCGCGGTAGTGGGGTGGGTGCCGGTGCCAAACGCGAGGCCCGGGTCCAGCAGCAGGTTGACGGCGTCTGGTTCAGGCGCGGCGTGCCAGCTTGGCACGATCCACAGGCGCTGGCCGAAACGCATCGGCTGGAAGTTGTCCATCCAGCTGCGTTCCCAATCCTGGTCTTCGATGACCTCGCTGTGATGCTCTGGCAGCGGGCCGCCGGTGAGCAATTCCATGTGGGCCAGTACGGCGGCGGCATCGGTGCCGTCCTCGAACAGGGCCAACAAATGGGTGTGGGACCACAGCGGGGTGGTGTTGAGTTCGGGTTCGAAGATTGGCTGGTCTTCGGCGTCCATGAAGGTCACCGACACGGCGCCGACTTCGAGAAACGCGTCTTCGTAGGTTTCGGCTTGTTCTGGGCTGATGGCGAGACGGACTTGCAGCCAAGGCATGGCGGGCACCTTTGAAAAAATGAGTGTGCAGCGGGGTAGGGCTGCGAAAGCGCGCAAGTTTACGCGAGCGGCGGGAGGGGTGTACACATAACAAATGTGGGAGCGGGCTTGCTCGCGAATGCGGTGAGTCAGTGAAGAGTATTTTAGCTTATGCACCGCATTCGCGAGCAAGCCCGCTCCCACAGGGTGATGTATCCATCCAGCAAAACCCAGGGCCCAGAAACAACAAAGCCGCCCGAAGGCGGCCTTGTTGGGTGGAGCACTTACTGGTTGGCCAGCTTGTGTTCCAGGTAGTGAATGTTCACACCACCTTCGCAGAAGCCTTCATCACGGACCAGGTCCCGATGCAGCGGGATGTTGGTCTTGATGCCGTCGACCACGATTTCGTCCAGGGCGTTGCGCATACGGGCCATGGCCTCGTCGCGGGTGGCGCCCCAGGTGATCAGCTTGCCGATCAGCGAGTCGTAGTTGGACGGAACCTTGTAGCCGCTGTACAGGTGCGAATCCACACGTACGCCGTTGCCGCCGGGCGCATGGAAATGCTTGACCAGGCCAGGGCTTGGGATAAAGGTTTTCGGGTCTTCGGCGTTGATGCGGCACTCCAGGGAGTGGCCGTGCATCTTCACGTCGTCCTGGGTGAAGGACAGCGGGTTGCCGGCGGCGATGCTGAGCATCTCCTTGACGATGTCGATGCCGGTGACCATCTCCGACACCGGGTGCTCTACCTGCACACGAGTGTTCATCTCGATGAAGTAGAAACGACCGTTCTCGTACAGGAACTCGAAAGTGCCCGCGCCACGGTAGTTGATGTCGATGCACGCCTTGACGCAACGAGCCAGTACTTCCTGGCGCGCTTTTTCGTCCAGGCCCGGTGCCGGCGCTTCTTCCAGAACCTTCTGGTGACGACGTTGCAGCGAGCAATCGCGGTCGCCCAGGTGGATGGCGTGGCCTTGGCCGTCGGACAGTACTTGCACTTCCACGTGACGTGGGTTGGTCAGGTACTTCTCCAGGTAGACCATCGGGTTGCCGAACCAGGCGCCCGCTTCGGAGCGAGTCTGCTTGGCAGCTTCGATCAGGTCTTCTTCCTTGTGCACCACGCGCATGCCGCGACCACCACCGCCACCGGCGGCCTTGATGATCACGGGGTAGCCGACTTCGCGACCAATGCGCAGAGCGGTTTCCTCGTCTTCCGGCAGCGGGCCGTCGGAACCTGGAACGGTTGGCACGCCAGCCGCGATCATGGCGTCCTTGGCCGACACCTTGTCACCCATCAGGCGAATGGTTTCGGCTTTCGGGCCGATGAAGGCAAACCCGGATTTTTCCACCTGTTCGGCGAAATCGGCGTTTTCCGCGAGGAAGCCGTAGCCAGGGTGGATGCCATCAGCGCCGGTCACTTCCGCGGCCGCGATGATGTTCGAGACTTTCAGGTACGAGTTCGTGGCCAGTGGCGGGCCGATGCAGATGCTTTCGTCCGCCAGTTTCACGTGCATCAATTCGGTATCGGCCGTCGAGTAAACAGCGACGGTCTTGATGCCCTCTTCCTTACAGGCGCGCAGGATACGCAGCGCGATCTCGCCGCGGTTGGCGATCAGGACTTTTTGCAGTTTCTTCGCAGGTTTCAACATCGAAGGCGCTCCGCGGTTCAAACGATGGTGAACAGCGGCTGGTCGTACTCAACCGGCTGACCGTTTTCTACCAGGATGGATTCGATGACGCCGGCTTTTTCAGCGGTGATGTGGTTCATCATCTTCATCGCTTCAACGATGCAGATGGTGTCGCCCACTTTCACGGTTGCGCCGACTTCAACGAAGGCTGGCGAGGTCGGTGCCGGGGTGCGGTAGAACGTACCGACCATTGGCGACTTGACCACGAAACCGTTCAGCGCAGGAGCCGCTGGAGCGGCAGGTGCAGCGGCGGCAGCCGGAGCGGCGGCTGGAGCAGCAGCCGGCGCCGGTGCTTGCATCTGTGGCGCGTAGAACTGCTGGGCCGGGGTCTTGCTGTGGCGGCTGATCCGTACGGACTCTTCGCCTTCCTTGATTTCCAGCTCGTCGATACCGGATTCTTCCAGCAGTTCGATCAGTTTCTTAACTTTACGGATATCCATGAATCATCAACTCCCAAGGGTCGGTCAGGGGCGCTTGGCCGGTTGTTCAAGTTGTTCCAGGGCGGCCTCCAGGGCCAGTCGGTAACCGCTGGCGCCAAGGCCGCAGATCACACCTACCGCTACGTCGGAGAAGTAGGAGTGATGGCGGAAAGCTTCGCGTTTGTGCACGTTCGACAAATGCACTTCGATGAATGGGATGCTCACCGCCAGCAACGCGTCACGTAATGCAACGCTTGTATGTGTAAAAGCGGCGGGATTGATCAGGATAAAGTCCACGCCTTCGCCGCGCGCGGCATGGATGCGATCAATCAATTCGTACTCGGCATTGCTTTGCAGGTAGAGCAGATGGTGGCCGGCTTCACGGGCCCTGCGCTCCAGGTCGAGGTTGATCTGGTCCAGGGTGACTGCCCCGTAGACGCCCGGTTCACGGGTGCCGAGCAGGTTCAGGTTGGGTCCGTGAAGAACCAGTAAGGTCGCCATCGGCTGTTCCTTGTTATTGATGTGGGTACGGCAGAACCCGGCGACTATGCCGCAAAGCCTTTGTGACTGTCCAGTTCTATGCAGTAGGCAGCACGATTAGCGAGGATAGCGCGAAATTTGTGACTGTGAGGCCGGATTCGGTCAGTGTAGGAGCGAGCTTGCTCGCGAAAAACGTCAACGATAACGCGGGGCGTCTGGATTAAAGCGGTGCCTGCGCGTTCTTCGCGAGCAAGCTCGCTCCTACAGTGGGTGTTCAGACGCGAAAGGCCTGCACAGCAGTATTGAGCTGCCCACCTAGCACCAACAGATGCTCACCTTGGCTGCGGCCCTGGCCGATTCGCAGCAAGTTATCTTCACCCAACTGGTGAATCCGCTCGCTGTTGTCGCGAATCTCACTGACGGCGCCACTCTGCTGTGCCGTCACATCGGCGATGCGCACGGCGGTGTCGGAAATGGTCTGGATAGCCTCGACGATTTCATCCAGCGCGCCGTCCGCTGCCTGGGCTTGCTGGGCGGTCGCCTCGGCGTGTTCGACCTGGGCGCGCATGCCTTGCACCGATTGATGGGCGGCGCTTTGCAGACCGGCGATCAAGGTCTGGATTTCTGCGGTGGCGCCGGCGGTGCGCTGGGCCAGGGAGCGGACTTCGTCGGCGACCACGGCAAAGCCACGGCCGGCCTCACCGGCGCGGGCAGCCTCGATGGCGGCGTTAAGGGCGAGCAGGTTGGTCTGGTCGGCAATCGAGCGGATCACCGTCAGCACGCCGCCGATGGTGGCGGATTCTTCCGCGAGTTTTTCGATCATCTGCGCATTCTGCTGCACTTCGCCGACCAGGGCATGCAGCCCGGTCAGGCTCAGGCCGATCACACGTTGGCCTTGCTCCACCGCCTGACCGGCACTGCGACTGGCGCCTGCCGCCTGGCTGGCATCGCCTGCGACTTGCTGGATGGTCGCTTCCAGTTCACCCAGCGAATCACGGATCTGCGCGGTATCCCCGGCCTGGCGTTCGGCGCCGTCATGCAGGCCGCTGCTCAGTTCGGCCAGCGCACGGCTACTGCCGGCGACTTCCTCGGCATTGCCGCGAATCGTACCCACCAAATCCACCAGATAGGCGCGCAGGCGGTTCAAGGAGGCTTCAATGTCGTGCAGCTCGCGGTTGGTCTTACCCAGGGCAATCGGCTGGCTGAAATCACCCTCGGCCCAGGTCGACAAGGCGGGCGCCAGATTGGTCAGCACCCGCGCCAGGCGGCGTTGCAGGGTGTCGATCAGCAGCGCGATCAGCAGGATCAGGCCGATCATTACCCCTTGCATCAGGCGCACTTCGCCCTGGATCTTGCCGTGCTGCGCGCGCACCACGGGCTCCAGGCCGGCGATGGCTTGTTGCACGGTGTCGATCTTCTGGTGGGTCTTGGCGGCCAGGTCGGTGCGTTGCTGGATCTGTTCGCGGGTGCGCTTGAGTTCGGCGGGGTAGCGGGTCAGCAGGCTGTTGAGTTCACGTTTGAGGTCGACGCCAGTGTCCTGGGCTTCGGTTTTTTCGGTGTTCTCCAGGCCCATCAGTGCGGAAAAGTCGTTGGCGCTGGATTCGGCGCTGGCCTTCACGCCCAGCAATGGCAGTTGTTCCAGCGCATCGGCTTGGCTGCGGATGTTGCTGACTTCGCGCTCCACATCATCGGCCAGTTCCGCGCGCCCGCTGCTCACCAGTTTGTCGCGGGCCAGGGACAGTTTGCCCAGGTGCTGCGACGCAGCCAGCAAAGGCGGCAGATAGCGGGCGGCGTCAGGAGTAGTCACGCCGGTGGCGTACTGACTCAATTGCTCCAGGTTCGCACCTAATTCGCGCTCGGCCTGCAGCAACAAGGCTTGCGGGTCGCCGGCCAGCTTGCCGGCCGCCAGCAGGTCAGTCTTGCTGAACGCATCCAGGTCAACCAGGCTCGGGCGCAGGTTTTGCGCGAGGTCCGCCGGCAACTCATCCAGATGCTGCAACAGGTTTTCCAAGCTCTGGCTGGCACTGCTCAAGCGCAGGGCGTCGCCGCTGGCGAGGTAGTCGTCGAAATTACGCGCCGCTTGGTTCTGGAAGGCCTGGGACAGGCCCAGGTAGCGTTCCATCAGCAAATAAGGCCGTTCCAGCGCGCGCTGCGACCACCACAGGGTCGCGCCCAGCGCCAGGCACACGGCCACCAGAAGAAGGGTATTGAGATTGGTCAGCAGCTTCAGGCGCATGCGTGGTTTCAACCGACAGCAAAAGATAAGTGCCTGAAGTTATTGCGTTTTCATTACAAGGTTATGACCGAATCAGTCGATTCTGGTGAAAAGGTGGCACTTTGCTTTGATGTGCGCGCAGCCTGCACGCGGTTACGTCCGGCATCCTTGGCGCGGTACAGCGCCTCGTCGGCCTGGGCCGCCATCATCAGGCTGTCGGAACCGTCGCACAGCTCGACCAACCCGGCGCTGAAGGTACACCACAAATCCTGGGGCTGGGCGGGGTAGTGGATTTCGGCAAAGCGCCCACGGATTTCATCCAGCACTTTGCACGCCGATTCCAGGTCGGTATCCGGCATTACGATGGCGAATTCTTCACCGCCGTAGCGCCCGATATAGTCGGTCTTGCGCAAGCGTTGCTTGAGAAACAGCGCCAGGCTCTTGATCACACGGTCGCCCATGGGGTGGCCGTGGCTGTCGTTGACCCGCTTGAAGTGGTCGATATCCAGCATCGCAAAACTCAGCGGCTTGTTCTCGCGGCGCGCACGAAAGCTGCAGTCTTCGAGCAATTGCAGGATGTGAGTGTGGTTGTACAGGCCGGTCAGGCTGTCGCGCACCATCCGCGCCTTGAGGTTGCGCGCACGCGCCGCGCGATTGCGCACGGTGGTGATCAGGTGGCGCGGCTTGATCGGCTTGGTGAGGAAGTCGTCGCCGCCTTCGCTCATGGCGTCCAGTTGCTTGTCCAGGTCATCCTCGGCTGACAGGTAGATGATCGGCACGCTCACATAACGGTCGTTATGGCGGATGACCTTGGCCAGTTCGGTACCGGTACAGGCTGGCATATACATGTCGAGGATGATCAGGTCGGGCTGGAAATCCGCCAGCTCGGCCATGGCCTGGATCGGCTCGATCAGCGTGCGGGTGACGATGCCGGCGCTGTTGAGCAGGCGCTCGGTGTGCAGCGCCTGGGCCCGCGAGTCGTCGATGATCAGTACTTTATACGGCTCGTATTGGGCGACGCAGGTCAGTACCTCGATCTTCTCCAGCAGGCTCGACGCTTCCAGCGTGCCGGTGAGGAACTCCTGGCCCCCAGCGCGCACGGCGGCCAGGCGGGTGGGGGTATCGGTTTCGTGCAGGCTGAAAAACAGCAGCGGCAGCTTTTGCTCCAGGCCTTCCTGGGCTTCGGCGGCGAGCTTGAGGCCCAGGCCGGCGCCGCAGAAATCCACGTCCATCACAATCGCCGAGGGCAGGCGCTCGGCCATCGACGCGCGAAACGCCGCCACGCTGTCGAGGGATTGGGCGCTCATGCCAAAGAATTCCAGCTGTTTGGCCAGGCGCTCGGCGCGGTCGTGATCGGCCAGCATCACGTAGATCGGCTTGCGCATGGGCGGCAGGAAAGTTTGTTCGAGCTGGTCGCCCTGGCGCAGGCCGGTACGGGACAGGCGCTGCATCAAGCGATTGAGTTCGGTGATCAAGTGGCTGCTCAGGCGGCCACGGTTTTCGTCCACCGCCTTGAGGGATTCACCGATGTGTCGCGCCAACTGGCCGTGTTCCGGCTGTTCAAAACGTTCGGCAAAACGCAGCAGGCGCAAATTGGCCTCGCTGAGTTCGGAGAGGTCGGCGCCGGACCATTCGCTGCGTTGCAGGCGCTGCCAGATCTCAAGAATTTGACGTGCCTGATGAATTACCCGCTGGGCAAAATGCTGCTTGAGGCGCTCACGGCTGGGGTCTTCTGGCTCGGTCATATCCTGACTACTAGTTAGGGTGCATGCTGAGGTCGACTGATGGCTCTATGCTAGCACCTCTTTCCGATAGGATGAGTGTCATACGTCAATAAACTGCGTGCCCGTCGCATTCAGTTGCTGACTGGATGGTCGCGCAGCGTAAAAAGCGTGCATCCTTTATAGTCGAACATGCCCTGTGCGCCAGTTTGGCGAAAAGCCCCGCACGGGTTGGCACGATGGGGTAGGGTTGTGGTCGGAGTGTTTGAACGCACGCCATCAATTCAAGTGCATGAACTCAAGTGATTGAAAGGATATCGCCATGCTGGACTGGAAAAACCGTGCAGGCAGCGCCAAAGGCCCCGCGCCTGAGCCCAAGTCGGCCAACCGCGGCTATTTTCGTACCGTGCTGATGAGCCGCGCCGTGCTCAGCGTGCTCGGCCTGTACCTGTTGGTCACCGGCGCCCTGGGCTGGTACTGGAGCGAAGAGCCGGCGCTGTTTCCGGTGCAGCAGAATGCGCAGTTGGCCGCCGAGAAAGAAGGCAAGCAGATGGTGGTGGGCTACACCACGGTCGAAACCCTCAAGACCGTGGTGGGCACTTTGCTGAACAAACCCGGTGGCTACATTTCCAACGATCGCTTCCCGCCAGGCCTGTGGATGGACAACATGCCGAGCTGGGAATACGGCGTACTGGTGCAGGTGCGCGACCTGACCCGCGCCCTGCGTAAAGACTTCGCCCGCTCGCAGTCGCAGTCAGCCGAAGACGCGGATTTGGCCAAGGCCGAGCCACGCTTCAACTTCGACAACAAGAGCTGGGTGCTGCCGTCCAGTGAGTCGGAATATCAGGAAGGCATCAATTCCCTGAGCCGCTACGAAGCACGCCTGTCCGATCCGAACCAGCGCGGCGCGCTGTTCTATGCACGTGCCGACAACCTGAACAACTGGCTGGGTGACGTCGCCACTCGCCTTGGCTCGCTGTCGCAACGCCTGTCGGCCAGCGTCGGCCGGGTGAAACTGAACACCGCACTGAAAACCGAAGCCTTGGCGCCGGGTGAAGTGCCGCAGGTCGATGAAGAAGTGGTGGAAACCCCATGGATGCAGATCGACAACGTGTTCTACGAAGCCCGTGGCCAGGCTTGGGCGCTGTCGCACCTGCTGCGCGCCATCGAAGTCGACTTTGCCGACGTGCTGGCCAAGAAAAACGCCACCGTCAGCGTGCGCCAGATCATTCGTGAGCTGGAAGCCTCGCAAGAGCCGGTTTGGAGTCCTATGATTCTCAACGGCAGTGGCTTCGGCGTGTTGGCGAACCACTCGCTGGTGATGGCCAACTATATTTCCCGGGCAAACGCTGCAGTGATCGACTTGCGTCAGCTACTCAACCAGGGTTGATGATGGACGCTACTCAAAAGGAGGCCGCACACCGCGCGGCTTCCGATGCTGAACTGATCTGCTGGGTCGACGAGCGGGACACCCTGCTCGGCACCCTCGTCAGGTCCGACCTGCGTCAGCGCGGCCTGATTGGCCGTTGCACTTTTATCTTCCTGTTCAACTCCCGTGGCGAGCTGTGTGTGCATCGGCGCACGCTGAGCAAAGCCATGTATCCAGGGTTCTGGGACACGGCGGCGGGTGGAATGGTAGCGGCGGGTGAATCCTATTCAATATCGGCCGCCCGCGAGCTGGAGGAAGAACTGGGCGTCAGCGGAGTGGAGTTGGTCGAGCACGACCATTTCTATTTCGAGGATGGCGACAGCCGGCTCTGGTGTAAATCCTACTCTGCCGTCTGGGATGGGCCACTGCGCCTGCAGCCGGAAGAGGTCATGGAAGCGCGCTTTTTACCTATCGAAACCGTCCTGCAGGAGGCCGAACAAAAGCCTTACTGCCCGGACGCCCAGGAAGGCTTGCGCCGCTATCTGGCCTCACGTCGCTAAAGTTGCATAAATTGGCGCCATTTGGCTCTTAGCAAGTCGGCTTTTTGTGGTTACACTGCGCGACTTTTCACCCGAACCGCCTTGGCGGTTCGGTAGCGCTGCCCCTGCCTGAGTGGGGCTTCGCGGTCGATAACCTCTTCGAAGGTGTCGATCAGTCTTTGTCCTCCCAAGAGGATTGCCGGTGGCCAAAAAAGCCGCATCCTTCGCCGCCCTTGGTGGCCTGGTATTTTCCACCGACGCAGGTCGACACTGCCCGGACTGTCGTCAGCCCGTGGATTCGTGTACCTGCAAACAGACCCTGATCCCTGAAGGCGACGGTATTGCCCGCGTACGACGCGAGAGCAAGGGCCGTGGCGGCAAGACGGTGACCACCATCACCGGCGTGCCGCTGGCCGAAGACGCGCTGAAGGAACTCGCCACTGCGCTGAAAAAGCGCTGCGGCACTGGTGGTGCGTTGAAAGACGGTGTCATCGAGATCCAGGGCGATCACGTCGAGCTACTGTTGGCCGAGCTGATCAAGCTCGGGTACAAGGCCAAGAAGTCCGGCGGCTGAGAGCCTCTTCCCGACCTGTGTCTAAACTCTGTCCTGCGCGTGGGGTCCTACCTTGCACGCAGGCAAATCGTCATTTTCATTCTTTAGACTGCGCCAGCCTCAACCAGGGGCGGCGCTTTCGCCTTCATTTATAGGGGACTTCGATGTCCGTACGACGCACACGCAAAGACGATGGCAGCCAATGGACAGTTGCGGACAGCCGCAGTGTTTACGGGATTCGCCATTGGGGGGCCGGGTATTTCGCGATCAATGATGCCGGTCGCGTTGAAGTCCGTCCGAACGGCCCGAACAGCACGCCGGTCGACCTTTACGAACAAGTCGACGAGCTGCGCAAGAGCGGCCTGTCGTTGCCGCTGCTGGTGCGCTTCCCTGACATCCTGCAAGACCGTGTACGCCAGCTGACCGGTGCTTTCGACGCCAACATCGAGCGCCTGGAATACCAGAGCAAGTACACCGCGCTGTACCCGATCAAGGTGAACCAGCAGGAAGCGGTGATCGAGAACATCATCGCCACCCAGAACGTGTCGATCGGCCTGGAAGCCGGCTCCAAGCCTGAGCTGCTCGCCGTATTGGCGCTGGCGCCGAAGGGCGGCACCATCGTCTGCAATGGTTACAAGGACCGTGAGTTCATCCGCCTCGCGCTGATGGGCCAGAAACTCGGCCACAACGTGTTCATCGTGATCGAGAAAGAATCCGAAGTTGAACTGGTGATCGAAGAGGCTGCCAGTCTCAAGGTCAAGCCACAGGTCGGCCTGCGCGTACGTTTGTCGTCGCTGGCATCGAGCAAGTGGGCAGACACCGGCGGCGAGAAATCCAAGTTCGGCCTGTCGGCGGCGCAACTGCTGTCCGTGGTCGAGCGCTTCCGCGCGGCCGGTCTGGACCAGGGTATCCGCCTGCTGCACTTCCACATGGGCTCGCAAATCGCCAACCTGGCGGACTACCAGCACGGGTTCAAGGAAGCCATCCGTTACTACGGCGAACTGCGCAACCTCGGCCTGCCGGTGGATCACATCGACGTTGGCGGTGGCCTGGGCGTGGACTACGACGGTACGCACTCGCGTAACGCCAGCTCGATCAACTACGACATGGACGACTATGCAGGCGTGGTCGTGGGCATGCTCAAGGAATTCTGCGACGCGCAGAGCCTGCCGCACCCGAACATCTTCTCCGAAAGCGGCCGTTCCCTGACCGCCCACCACGCCATGCTGGTGGTGCAGGTGACCGACGTCGAGAAACACAACGACGAAATCCCGACCATCGAGAACAAGGAAAGCCTGCCGGAAACCGTGCAATGGCTGGTGGACCTGCTCGGCCCGACCGACATCGAGATGGTCACCGAAACCTACTGGCGCGCCACTCACTATATGAGCGACGTGGCCACCCAGTACGCCGACGGCAAACTGACCCTGGCCGAGAAAGCCCTCGCCGAACAGTGCTACTTCGCCGTGTGCCGCCGCCTGCACAACTCGCTCAAGGCCCGCCAGCGCTCGCACCGCCAGGTGCTGGACGAGCTCAACGACAAGCTGGCCGACAAGTACATCTGCAACTTCTCGGTGTTCCAGAGCCTGCCGGACACCTGGGCCATCGGCCAGGTACTGCCAATCCTGCCGCTGCACCGCCTCGACGAAGAGCCGCTGCGCCGTGCCGTACTGCAAGACCTGACCTGCGACTCCGACGGCAAGATCAAGCAGTACGTCGACGAGCAGTCGATCGAGACCAGCCTGCCGGTGCACGGTTTGAACGAAGGCGAGGACTACCTGCTGGGCATCTTCCTGGTGGGGGCTTACCAGGAAATCCTCGGCGACATGCACAACCTGTTTGGTGACACCGACTCGGTGAACATCTACCAGCGTGAAGACGGTTCGGTGTACAGCGCCGGGATCGAGACCCACGACACCATCGAAGACATGCTGCGCTACGTGCACTTGTCGCCGGAGGAGTTGATGACGCATTACCGTGACAAGTGTGCGAGCGCGAAGATCAGTGCCAGTGAGCGCACGCAGTTCCTGGACGCTTTGCGCCTGGGCTTGACACGGTCTTCGTACCTGTCCTCATAACCGCGTACAACGTGCTCTTTGTGGTGAGCGAGCTTGCCTCGCGCGGGGCAAGCCCGCTCACCACATAAGTCAGTCTTCACAGGTATAAGGGGTTGGCGATGTCGAGAGTATTCTTGCAAGCGTTTACCCTGGCCGTCGCGGCATTCCTCGCGGCCTGCTCTCCCATCAAAGTGCTCAATGCACTCACCCCCTCCAACACCTTCACCAAAACCTCGGCCATCGCCTACGGCGATGATCCCCGCCAGAAACTCGATATCTACCGGCCAGCTCCTGCTATCTCCAACGCCCCCGTGGTGGTGTTCTTCTACGGCGGTAGCTGGAACAGCGGCTCCAGGGACGACTATGGTTTCGTCGGCGAAGCCCTGGCCTCGCGCGGCATCGTGGTGGTGATCGCCGATTACCGGCTTTACCCTCAAGTGCGGTATCCCGCCTTCCTCCAAGACAACGCCCACGCCGTTGCCTGGACCTATCAACACATCGCCGAATACGGTGGTGATCCCCAACAGCTCTATGTAATGGGGCATAGCTCCGGCGCCTATAATGCGTCGATGCTGGCGCTGGATGCGCGTTGGCTGAAAGAGGTTGGCCTCACGCCGTCAATCTTCAAAGGCTGGATCGGTCTGGCCGGCCCTTATGACTTCCTGCCAATTGAAAACCCAGAGGTGAGGCCAGTGTTTTTCTTCCCTGATTCACCGCCGGATTCTCAGCCGATCAATCATGTCAGCCGTGAGGCACCCTCCAGCCTCTTGATCGCCTCGACGGACGACAAACTCGTTAATCCCAAGCGCAATACCGGCGGACTGGCAGAGCAATTACGGGCGGTGGGTGTGCCCGTGGAGGAGGTCTACTTCAGCAAGACCAACCATCAGACGCTGGTGGGTGCGATCGCCAAACCCTTGCGTTGGCTGGCACCGGTACTGGAGCGCGTCACAGCCTTTATCCGAGCCACTGGTCCTGCCGGTTCAAGCGCCAGGCAATCGCCCACAAAGTAAGGCTGCGCAGGGCCATGAACAGCAGGAAGGTTATCCACAGCCCGTGGTTACCCAAACCCTGCAACGCCCACGCGAAGGGCAGTGTCAACACGACCGTCAGCAGCATGCCATTGCGCATCTCCCGCGCGCGCGTGGCGCCGATGAACAAGCCGTCGAGCAAGTAACTCCACACCGCAATCAACGGCAGAACCGCCAGATAAGGCAGGTAGAGGTCGGCGGTTTCGCGCACGCTGGGGATGTCGGTCTGCATGGCGATAAACAGGTGGCCGCCGACGGTGAACAGCAGCGCAAAGCCAACGCTGGCGATCAATGACCAGCCGCCGGCCACCACCAATGAACGACGCAAGGCCTGGCGGTCATGGGCACCGATGGCGTGGCCGCACAGGGCTTCGACCGCATGGGCCAATCCATCCAAGGCATGGGCGGTCAGCAGCAGGCCGTTGAGCAGCAGTGCATTGGCCGCCACGGTGGCATCGCCCAGTCGCGCGCCTTGCACCGTGATCATGAAAAACACCGATTGCAGCGCGAGGCTGCGGATAAAAATGTCGCGGTTGACCGCCAGCAGCGGGCGCCAGCTTTCCCACAGCTTCAGCGCCGCCCAGGCGATATGACCAGGGTAGGCGCGCAGGGCTTTTTGCGTCATCGCCAGGCCGAGCAAGGCGCCGGTCCATTCCGCCACGACGGACGCACGCGCCGAACCGACCACACCCCAATCCAGGCCGAGTACGAACCACAGGTTCAGGGCGATGTTGACCAGGTTGGTGGTCAGCAGGATCGCCAGCGGCGCCCGCGCGTTCTGAGTACCGAGAAACCAGCCGACCAATGCGTAGCTGGCAAGGGCGGCGGGTAGGCCGAACAGGCGGGTGTGGAAAAAATCTTGAGTCAGTTGATTGAGTTCGGCAGAGGGCTGCATCCATTCCAGGGCCAGATGGCTCAGCGGAATGCCGACAGTGCCCAACAGCATTGCCAGGCCCAGTGCCAGCAGCAGGCCTTGCAGCAGGATTTGTCGCAGCGCCGCCCCGTCATTGCGTCCGGCAGCCTGGGCGGCGAAACCGGTGGACCCCATGCGCAGGAAACCCATGGCCCAGGCGAGGAAGGTGTACAGGCTGGCGCCGACCGCAACGGCACCCAGCTGGTGCGCGTGGGGCAGATGGCCGATGACCATGCTGTCCACCAGCGCCACCAACGGCACCGAGATATTCGACAGGATCATCGGCGCGGCCAGGGCCCAGACGCGGCGGTGTGTGGGGCGGTGGCGCCAGTCGGTGAGTAAGGTGGGCATGCAGGCTCCTTGGGGGAGCGGCATTGTAACTGGCGGCCCTTGGCTGTGGGATTTGACTTGATCAAGGATGACCTCAGAACCAAACCACCCTCCGTCGGTCAATGTGACCAGCACCGCATCGGCCCCCTGCGGGCTGATATATAGTTCACCTCTCGGACCCCCTCACAAACGAGTGCCCCATGCTTAACAAAGGACTGTTCCTTGCTTGCGCGCTGGCCCTGCTGAGCGCCTGCGATTCCTCCGATAAACCGGCAGCCCCGACCGCTCCCGCAGCGGCAACAGTGGCACCCAAACCGGCCAAGGCCGCGGTGGATGTGGCGGCGCTGAAGCAGCGCTACGCCGGGCGTGAGTTGAGTGTGGTGGACGTGTCCGAAGTGCAGCTCGACGGCGCCAGCACGCTTTCTGTGAGCTTTTCCATTCCGCTGGATCCCGATCAGAAATTCGCCGACAAACTTCACCTGGTGGACAGCAAGTCCGGCAAGGTCGATGGCGCCTGGGAAATCTCCGATAACCTGATGGAATTGCGCCTGCGCCACCTGGAGCCACAGCGCAAGCTGGTGCTGACAGTCGACGCCGGTGTGAAGGCGGTCAACGACAACACGCTCGCCGCCGAATACACCGCCCGCCTGGAAACTCGCGACCTGCAAGCCACCGTCGGCTTTGCCAGCCGTGGCACCTTGCTGCCGACACGCCTGGCCGAAGGCCTGCCGGTGATCGCGTTGAACGTCGACAAGATCGATGTCGAATTCTTCCGCATCAAACCCGAATCCCTGCCTACCTTCCTCGCGCAGTGGGGCCGCAACACCAGCCTGCAAAGCTATGAATCCCGCGAACTGCTGCCCTTGGCCGACTTGGTCTACGGCGGCCGTTTCGACCTGAACCCGGCGCGCAACACCCGCGAAACCCTGTTGCTGCCCATCGCCGGCCTCAAGCAATTGCAGCAGCCGGGCGTGTACCTGGCGGTGATGCGGGCTTCGGGCACCTACAACTATTCCCAGCCGGCCACGCTGTTTACCTTGAGTGATATCGGCCTGTCAGTGCACCGCTACGCCAATCGCCTGGACGTGTTTACCCAGGCGCTGGAAGGCGGCAAGGCACTGGATGGCGTTGACCTCGAAGTGCTCGACGCCGAAGGTCGTGTGCTGGGCCAGGGCAAGACCGAGAAGGGCGGTCACGCCGAGTTGCCTTTGCCGAAAAAGGCTCAGGTGCTGTTGGCCAAGCAGGGCGAACAGACCAGTATGTTGCGCCTCGACAGTGCGGCGCTGGACCTGGCCGAGTTCGACATTGGCGGCCAACCCTCCCACCCTTTGCAGTTCTTTGTGTTTGGCCCGCGTGATCTGTATCGCCCCGGCGAAACCGTGCTGCTTAACGCCCTGCTGCGTGACAAGGATGGTAATGCCGTCAAACCGCAGCCGGTGAGTGTCGAAGTGCGTCGCCCGGATGAGCAGGTCAGCCGCAAGTTCGTGTGGGACGCCGATGCCTCTGGCCTCTATCAATATCAACTGCAACTGGCCGGCGAAGCACCGACCGGGCGTTGGCAGTTGGTGTTCGACCTGGGTGATGGCAAGCCGCAGCTGTATGAATTCCTTGTCGAAGACTTCCTGCCCGAGCGCCTGGCGCTGGAACTCAAGGGCAGCGACACCCCGTTGAAACCGGCGGATGACGCGGTGATTCAGGTCACCGGCCGTTACCTGTACGGCGCCCCCGCGTCGGGCAATCGTGTCAGCGGCCAAGTCTATGTGCGGCCGCTGCGCGAAGCGGTCAAAGCGCTGCCGGGCTATCAGTTCGGCTCCGTCACCGAAGAAGAACTGAGTCAGGATTTCGAACTGGAAGAAAGCGTGCTCGACGCCAAGGGCCAGGAAGCACTGACTCTGGAAAGCAAATGGGCCGAGGCCAAGTCGCCGCTGCAACTGATCGTGCAGGCCAGCCTGCAAGAGTCGGGTGGACGGCCGATCACCCGGCGCCTGGTGCAGCCGATCTGGCCGGCCGAGCAATTGCCGGGCCTGCGCGGGCTGTTTGACGGCAAGGAAACCAATGGCGACGGCCCGGCGGAATTCGAAGTGCTGCTGGCCAACCAGGACGGGCAGAAACTCGCCGCGCCCAACCTCAAGGTGCGCCTGGTGCGTGAGCGCCGCGACTACTACTGGAACTACTCCGAGAATGATGGCTGGAGCTATCACTTCAACGAGAAATTCCTCAACCTCGACGAACAGAACCTGAACATCAAGGCCGGCGATACCGCCAAGGTCAGCTTCCAGGTGGAGTGGGGTCCTTACCGCGTCGAGGTCGAAGACCCGCAAACCGGCTTGGTCAGCAGCCTGCGTTTCTGGGCCGGCTACCAGGCTCAGGACAACACTGAAGGCGGCGCCGTACGGCCTGATCAAGTCAAGCTGGCGCTGGATAAACCGGCCTATGGCGATGGCGATACGGCCAACGTGACCGTAACGCCGCCCGCGGCCGGTAAGGGCTACCTGCTGGTGGAGTCTGCGGAAGGCCCGTTGTGGTGGCAGGAAATCGACGTGCCGGCCGAGGGCAAAAGCTTCGCCGTGAAGCTCGATCCGAAATGGTCGCGCCATGATTTGTATGTCAGCGCCTTGGTGATCCGCCCCGGCGAGCGCAAAGCCAACATCACGCCTAAACGTGCGGTGGGCCTGCTGCACCTGCCGCTGGATCGCACCCAGCGCAAGCTTGGCGTGACCCTCAGCGCGCCGGAAAAAATGCGTCCCAAACAGCCGCTCACCGTAAAAATCGCCGCCAAGAATGCCGATGGCAGCGTGCCGAAACAGGTGCATGTGCTGGTTGCAGCGGTGGACGTGGGCATCCTGAATATCACCGAATACCCGACGCCGGATCCGTATTCCAGCCTGTTCGGTCGCAAAGCCTACGGCGTGGACCAATTCGATATCTACGGCCAGTTGATCGAAGCCGGCCAGGGCCGATTGGCCAGCCTGGCATTTGGTGGTGATGCGGCGCTGGCCAAAGGCGGCAAGCGCCCGGACACCAGTGTGACCATCGTCGCCCTGCAAAGCGCGCCGGTGACCTTGAATGAGCAAGGCGAGGGCGAAGTCAGCGTCAATATTCCCGACTTCAACGGCGAATTGCGCCTGATGGCCCAGGCCTGGAGCGACGATCGCTACGGCATGGCCGAAGCCAAGACGGTGATTGCCGCACCGCTGATTGCCGAGCTGTCGGCGCCGCGCTTCATGGCGGGTGGTGACCAGACCACGTTGGCGCTGGACCTGTCCAACCTGTCGGGCAAGCCGCAGAAACTCGATGTACAACTGAGCGCCGATGGGCAATTGGAGCTGGTCAGCAGCGGCGCGCAAAGCGTCGAACTCAAGCAAGGCCAGCGCACCACCCTGCGTATCCCGGTGAGAGCCTGGGGCGGGTTAGGGCAGGGTAAAGTCAAGGTGACGGTGAATGGCCTGGACCTGCCGGGCGAGAACCTGCCGCCGTTTACGCGCGAATGGACCTTGGGGGTGCGTCCGGCCTATCCGGCGCTGCTCAAGCACTATCGCGCGGTGCTGAAGGACCAACCGTGGAGCTTGCCGTCGGGGGCGTTGGATCAGTTCGACGCCTCGGGGCGCCAGGCGCTGCTGAGCCTGTCGAGTCGGCCGCCGTTGAACCTCGGTGCACAGATCAGTGCACTCAAGGCCTACCCCTACGGTTGCCTGGAGCAGACCGCCAGCGGCCTGTATCCGTCGCTGTACGCCGATGATGCGCTGCTCAAGCGCCTGTCGATCAAAGGCGAGTCGGACAGCGAACGCAAACGCAAGATCGAGTTGGGCATCGAGCGCCTGTTGGGCATGCAGCGCTACAACGGCAGCTTCGGGTTGTGGGGCGCGGACGGTGAAGAAGAATACTGGCTGACGGCTTACGTCACCGACTTCCTGTTGCGCGCTCGCGATCAGGGTTTTGCCGTGCCCCCTGAAGCGTTGAAAAAGGCCAGCGAGCGTCTGCTGCGCTACGTGCAGGAACGCAACCTGATTGACGTCGATTACAGCGACAATGCCGACCACACCCGCTTTGCCGTGCAGGCCTACGCCGGTATGGTCCTGTCGCGCAGTCAGCAGGCGCCGTTGGGTGCGTTGCGCAGCATCTTCGAACGTCGTAGCGATGCGCGCTCTGGTCTGCCGCTGGTGCAGTTGGCCATCGCGTTGCAGAAGATGGGCGACCAGCCGCGTGCGGACCAAGCCTTGCTCGCTGGCCTGGCCGCGCAACGCAATGCCAATGAATGGCTGGCCGACTACGGCAGCCCGTTGCGCGACCAGGCGATGATCCTGGCCTTGCTGGAAGAGAACGACTTGGCCAAGGGCAAGCGTGAGGAGCGCTTGTTCACGCTGTCGGATCAACTGGCCGCCAGCCCGTACTTGTCGACCCAGGAGCGCAACTCGCTGTTCCTGGCCGGGCGTCTCGGGTTTGCCAAGCCTGATGCGAACTGGCAGGTGTCATTGACGGGCGGTGGCGGTGTGCAGGAACTGAACACTCAACAGTCGACGCTGGAGTTGGAAGGCAAGTGGCTGTCCAGTGATCTGACGTTGAGCAATCAGGGCGAGACGCCGGTGTACCAGCAACTGACGATTTCGGGTTATCCACAGGTGCCACCGGCACCGGGTGGCGACAACCTGAGCATCCGCCGCGAATACCTGGGCATGAGCGGCCAGCCGTTGAACCTGCGCAGTCTCAACAGTGGCGATCTGGTGTTGGTGCATTTGGCGGTGAGTGCCAAGCAGCGCGTGCCGGATGCGTTGGTGGTGGACCTGTTGCCAGCTGGCCTGGAACTGGAGAACCAGAACCTGGCACAAAGCGCTGCCAGCCTGGAAAACGCCAGCAGCCAAGTGAAGGAGTGGCGTGAGTCGATGCAGAACGCATCGCTCAAGCACCAGGAGTTCCGCGATGACCGCTACGTGGCGGCGATCAACCTCGAAGGCTCCGGCACTACGCACCTGCTGTACCTGGCGCGTGCCGTGACGCCGGGCACTTACCGAGTGCCACCGCCGCAGGTGGAGTCGATGTACCGGCCGAACTGGCAGGCGGTGGGGGAGACGCCGGCGGATCTGGTGATCAAGGGGCGGTGAAGGCCTCAATTTGAATTGGGATCAAATGTGGGAGCGGGCTTGCTCGCGAATGCGCTGGGTCAGTAATAGAGGCGCTAACTGACACTCCGCATTCGCGAGCAAGCCCGCTCCCACAGGGGATTTGTGGTGTTTTTGGGTTAGTGGACGACCCAGCTCAGTAGCCACAGGCCCAACAGCAACCAGATAATCCCCATGATGATCGACGCCCGCATGAAGGCGCGCACCGCCGAGTACAGCAGCATCAGGCCGATGATCAGGGTGATGATGCTGATGATCGAGGTGTCCATGCCCAAGGTGCGGGACAAGCCATCGATGAAGTTGCCGCCGGCATTGGTCAGTGCACCGAACAGGCCGCTGAGGCCGTCGACGATAAAACGGATGACGGAACCGAGCGCCTGGCCCAACCAGCCGAAAAAGCTTTCTACCTGCATATGTGTGTCCTGATGAGAAGGTGGGCGAATCTGTGCCTTTGGTTGTTATTGCAACAGGCTAGTTCCCTACCAGCATAGAGGTTTGCCCGTTTGAGTTTGCGTTTAGTTGCCCGTTGGACCTTGGCCAGCCTTTTGTTGGTGGTGGCCTTGCTGTGGCTGGCCGACCGCATCTGGCCTCTCCCGTTGCCCAAGGATGACCTGGCGCGTGTGGTACTGGCCGAGGATGGCACGCCGTTGTGGCGGTTTGCCGATGCCAATGGCGTGTGGCGCTACCCGGTGCAAACCAGCGAAGTGTCGCCGTATTACTTGGACGCGCTGCTGACTTATGAGGACCGTTGGTTCTACCAGCATCCCGGTGTGAATCCGCTGGCGCTGGCGCGTGCGACCTGGCAGAACCTTACGGGCACGCGGGTAGTATCGGGCGGCAGCACCTTGTCGATGCAGGTGGCGCGGTTGCTGGATCCGCATTCGCGCACCTTCCATGGCAAGTTGCGCCAGTTGTGGCGCACGGTGCAGTTGGAATGGCACCTGTCCAAGGCCGAAATCCTCAACCTCTACCTGAACCGCGCGCCGTTCGGCGGTACGTTGCAGGGCGTGGCGGCGGCCAGTTGGGCCTACCTGGGCAAATCCCCTGCGCAACTGACCCACGCCGAAGCCGCCTTGCTCGCCGTTCTGCCCCAGGCGCCCAGCCGTTTGCGCCCGGATCGCCATCCCCAGCGCGCCCAGGAAGCCCGCGACAAAGTCTTGCGCCGCCTCGCGGAGTTCCAGGTCTGGCCGCAGTCTGCCGTCGATGAAGCCCTGGAAGAACCGTTGCTGCTCGCCCCACGCCTGGAGCCGAGCCTGGCGCCGTTGCTCGCGCGGCGCCTGAATCGTCCCGACAGCCCGCCGCTGATCCGCACCACTCTGGATGCCACTTTGCAACGCCGTCTTGAAGACCTGCTGCTGGGGTGGCGCGCGCGGCTGCCGGAACATACCTCCGCTGCCATTCTTGTAGTTGAAGAGGAAAGCATGGCCGTGCGCGCTTACCTCGGCTCGGTGGACATCAACGATGCCAAGCGCTTCGGTCACGTGGACATGATCAGCGCCTTGCGTTCGCCGGGCTCCACGTTGAAACCGTTTCTCTATGGCATGGCCCTGGATGACGGCCTGATCCACTCCGAATCCCTGTTGCAGGACGTACCCCGGCGTTATGGCGATTACCGGCCGGGCAACTTCTCCATGGGCTTTACTGGCGCGGTGCCGGCGAGTACGGCGCTGTCGAGTTCGCTCAACCTGCCGGCGGTGCAGTTGCTCGAGGCCTATGGGCCCAAGCGCTTTGCCGCCGAAATGCGCATCGGCGGCGTGCCTCTGGCGCTGCCGGCGTTGGCCGAACCGAACCTGGCACTGATCCTGGGCGGTGCAGGCAGTCGTCTCGAAGACCTGGTAAGCGGCTACAGCGCCTTCGCACGGGACGGCAGGAGCGCCGCTATTCGATTACAGCCGGACGATACGCTCAGGGAACGACCCTTACTGTCGCCAGGGTCCGCCTGGATTGTGCGGCGTATCCTCAGCGGCCAGGCGCGGCCCGACCGTGACCCGCGTGCCGAACTGGTGCAACGCCCGGTGCTGGCCTGGAAGACTGGCACCAGCTACGGTTTTCGCGATGCCTGGGCCATTGGCGTGGGCCCGCGTTATCTGATCGGCGTGTGGATCGGCCGCCCGGACGGCACGCCAGTGCCGGGCCAGTTCGGCCTGGCCTCGGCAGCGCCGTTGATGTTGCAGGTGCACGACGTGCTGACTAACCGCGACAGCCAGCGCGGTATCAGCGCGCCCGTGAAACCGGTGCCGGCCAATGTCGGCGTGGCGGCGATCTGTTGGCCGCTGGGCCAGCCCATGAGCCGCAGTGACCCCAATTGCCGCCGCCAGCGTTTTGCCTGGACCCTGGATAACACCACGCCGCCGACGTTGCAGGCACTGGATCAGCCGTTGAGCGTGGGCTTGATGGAAAGCGTGTGGGTCAATGCCAAGGGCCTGCGGGTCGACGCCCATTGCCCCGGCGCCGAGCCGAAAAACATCGCCTTGTGGCCCGCACCGCTGGAACCCTGGCTGCCACGGGCCGAACGCCGCGAAGCGCGCATCCCGGCCGCCGACCCCGATTGCCCGCCTCCGGCATTGGCCGCGTCGTCACCGCTGTCGATTGTCGGCGTGCGCGAAGGTGACCAATTGCGCCTGCCCGCCGCCAGCCAACAGGCCCTGCGCCTGAAAATCTCCGCCTTGGGAGGGAGTGGGCGGCGCTGGTGGTTCCTTAATGGTGCGCCGTTGGGGGACAGCGCCAACCAGGACTTTATCAACGCCAGTTTCGAGCGCCTGGGCCGCTACCAGCTCAGCGTCCTCGATGAAGCCGGGCAAACGGCCCGGCTTGAGTTCAGCGTCGTCGATTGAATCGCTATCGCCGGCAAGCCGGCTCCTACAAGGGAACGCATTCCAGACTGTAGGAGCCGGCTTGCCGGCGATAGCGGCCTAAAGGTTCACTTGCCTTCAAGGCTAATCCCCCCGAAGCTATCCACCTTCAGGAGCCCCCGCATGAACCTCGAACACCTCACCGAACGCCTGCACCGCATCCGCGATAACAATGACTGGAAGCAGTTCCACAGCCCGAAAAACCTGGCCATGGCCGCCAGCGTGGAAATGGCCGAACTGGTGGAAATCTTCCAATGGCTGACCGAAGACCAGTCGCGCCAGTTGCCGGCCGACACACTCGCCCATGCCGGGCAGGAAGTCGGCGATATCGTGTTGTACCTGCTGTTGCTGTGCAGCGAGTTGGGTCTGGACATGAACGAGGTGGTGCGCGCCAAGTTGGCCGACAGTGAACGGCGGTTTGCCCATGAGTGATCGTCATTTCGACCAACTGGCTACGCGTTTCGCCGAAAAAATCTACGGCGGTGCCAAAGGCGCGATCCGCCTGGCGGTGCTCCAGGCCGACCTGACCGAAGCGCTGCCGAAACGCCCTTTGCGCGTGCTGGATATCGGCGCGGGCCTGGGCCATATGTCGCTGTGGTTGGCCGAACAAGGCCATGAGGTCACCCTGGCCGAGCCCGCTGAGCCGATGTTGGAAGGCGCCCGTCAACGTTTCGCGGATGCCGGGCAAACCGCCACCTTTATTCATGCGCCGTGGCAAGACCTGCTCGGCCAACTCACCGAACCCTATGACTTGGTGTTGTGCCATGCCGTACTGGAATGGCTGGCCGAGCCCCATGCAATCCTGCCGGTTTTGCACCAACTCACGGTACCTGGCGGCTGGCTGTCGCTGGCCTTCTACAACCGCGATGCGCTGATTTACCGCAACCTGCTCAAAGGCCACTTCCGCAAAATGCGCAAGAATGACATGGCCGGCGAAAAGCAGAGCCTGACGCCGCAACAACCCCTCGATCCCCGTGAGTTGGCGGCGCAACTCGAAGGCCTTTGGCAGGTCGAAAGCCAAAGCGGCGTGCGGGTGTTCCACGACTATATGCCGGTAGAATTCCAGGCCCGCGCCGATTTGCAGGACCTTTTGGAGATGGAACTCGCTCACCGTCGTCACCCAAGCTTTGCCGGACTTGGGCGTTATTTGCACTGGATTTGCCGTCCGGTTTAAGCGGCCCAGTCTGCGGAGGTCGAAATGCGTCGTCTCTGTTTGATCCTGTTGTCCCTGGGTTTGGGCGCGTGTTCCAGCCCAAACCCCTATGTTGCCGCTTCGGCGCCGATTCCTCCGGCGCCGCCCCAGGCGGCCAACACCTTTGATGCCAGCGCCTACCCGGCGCCCGTGCGCGACTACGGCGCCTACCGCAATTGGGCCTGGCGCAACGGCCAGTTGCCGGCGGGCACGGCCTGGGCGGATTCGGCGCAGATTGCCGAAGCGGTCAGCGGTGCCCTTGATCAACGCGGGCTGCGCCCGTTGCATGACAATCGCCCGGCAGACCTTTTTGTCAGCGCCGATGTGCGCCTGGAGAAGCGCCTCAAGCAGGTCCAGGATGACTACGGCTACGGTTATGGCGGCTACAACCGCTATGGCAATGGTTACGGCATGTACAACTCGGTGCCGATCGTGCGCACCTATGAAGTGCAGGTCGTGGTGGTTCGCGTCAATCTGTTCGATGCCCGCACCGGCCAGCCGGTGTGGAGTGCCAGTGCGGAAACCGGCAGCCAGGGAAGCCTCAGTGAGCGGGGAGATGCCTTGCGCCAGGCGGTGCAAAAGGCAATGACGGCGTATCCTCCCAGTTAACAGCTATTCTCATCTTTAGCGCGGTCGCTCTTTGGAGAAAAACCATGTTTCGTCGTATCGCTACGCTTGCTCTTGTAGTGCTGCTGGGCGGTTGCCAGACCAGCCAGGTCAACCACGATTTCGACGCCAGCCGGGATTTTGGTGCCTACCGCAGTTGGGCCTGGAAAGACCCGGCGTTGCAATATCGTCCGGATGATCCGCGCATCAAGAGCGACCTGACCGAACAGCGCATCCGCCAGGCCGTGGGTGAACAACTCGACCAGCGCGGCCTGCGCCCAGCGGCGCCGGGCAGCAAGGCTGACCTGAACGTGCAGGCCTACCTGATCGTGGAGGACCGCCAGCAGCAAGTCACCACCAACTACGGCGGCGCCTGGGGCGGCCCATGGAACGGCTATTGGGGCGCGCCGATGTACAACGAGACGCGCAACATCACCTACAAAGTCGCCACCATCCAGATCGACCTGCTCGACGGCAAGGACGGCAAATTGGTGTGGCGCGGCAGCGACGAACAGATGATGGCCACTTCGCCCAACCCCCAGGACCGTGACAAAGCCATCCGCACCACCGTCACCCGCGTCCTCTCCAGCTACCCTCCACACTAGAAATACCTTCCGCCAGTCGTCAATGTGGCGACTGGCCAGCGCACACCTGAAGCCTTGTCTACACTCCAATTCAATTACGGAGAGTAAGCGCTAAGGAGTGCCTGATGTCTCCCCGACTTGGTTCCCGGCAGCGTGGTGCGATTGGCTTGATGGCGGCAGGCACCTTGGCGGTGGCCATGGTGTTCATGCTGTTGGCGCTGGACAGCGGTCGCCTGTACCTGGAAAAGCGCAGGTTGCAGTCCATCGCCGACACAGCGGCGTTGGAAGCCGCCGGTCGTGGCGGCCAGTGCACGCCCACTTCCACGGCCAATGACTACGCCAAGGAAAACGCCGCGCGCAACGGCTTTACCGTGGTCGCCGGCGACAACAGCCGGGGCCTGGCCGTGACCTGCGGCACCTTGCCCACCAATGCCAGCAATATCCGTGTGTTCGTCGCCGACGCGACCAAGAACGACGCCGTGCGCGTGGTCGCAACGCGCAGTGTGATGACCAGTCTCGCCAACGGCATCTGGAACATGTTCAGCGGTGCACCGGTTGCCGCCCAGACGATATTGAGTGCCACCGCCGTGGCTGCGGCTGCGCCCCCGGTAGCGCAACTGACCATTCGCAGCGGCCTGGCCTCCGTGAATTCGGCCAATTCCCCGTTGCTGAACATGGTTGTCGGCAATCTATTGGGCGGCAGCCTGTCCCTGACGGCCGCAGGCTGGAATGGCTTGCTGACGACGAACGTGAACCTGCTCAGTTATCTGGATCAGTTGGCGATTCAGTTGAACGTGAAGGCGGGTGACTACGACGCACTGCTGAGTACCGCCGTTTCCGCCAGCCAGTTGCTCGACGCCGCCGTGAAGGTCCTGCAAAAAAACGGCGCGGTCGCCACGGCGGTCATCAACGATCTGATTAGCGTGAAAGCCATCGCGCCGAATACCCAGCTCTTGACGGTTGGAGACTTGCTGAAAGTCGCCACCGGAACGCCGGCGGCGGCCTTGAATACCAGTGTGCAGTTGTTTCAGTTGCTGGAGACCGTGGCGCAGCTCTCCAGCAGCAAAAGTGCGGTCAGTGCGGCAGCCCAGGTGAATATTCCGCTGGTAGGCACTGTCTCGATCCAGACCAAAGTCATTGAACCCCCGCAATTGTCGGCGATTGGCAATCCACTAAAGGCCAAGGCGGGGCTGTTGAATAATCCGCCGACGGATCAGATTTTTGTTCGAACCGCCCAGGTACGCACCTTGGTCACGATTGATGCGCCGATCATCAAGGTGGTGTCGGGGGTTTCATCGATTCTGAGCGGGCTTGCGACGCCGGTATCCAAGGTGGTCGGTGGTTTATTGAACTTGAATCTTCTGGATGTGGTGGCCGGTGTCGTGTGCTTAGTGGGGTGTAATGTCGCTGACGTGGATATCACCCAGACCTTGTCCATCTATATCGAGGCGGCCAGTGCAGAGAGCCACGTCACAGACTTCAGTTGCGCCACGCCGGCCACCAAGTCGTTGACGGTGCAGGCCACCACTTCACTCGCCACCTTGGGCGTGGGTTATGTTGATCCGGTGTCGGCATTTTCATCGTCTGCGCCAGTGAATGTGCAGCCGGTGAGGCTGATCGACTTTGGCCAACGCTTTTGCCTGCTGACGTTGGTGTGTGGTCCGCGCACACCCGGCGTTGGCGGCGGCCTGAATCTGAGAGCGTTGTCCACCATAGGCGCGCAAACCAATACGTTGGTGTTTAATCCGGTGAATGACATCAACGCGGCAACGATCTACAAAAAACCACCCGGCACTGCCGATATCCTGTTTAGCCTGGGCAATACCCTGAACGGTCTGCAGGTCACCTACGTGCCGCCCAGCGGCAGTACACCCAACCCGGCGAATGGCACCGTTACCAGCGCGCTGGCGACCATCACCAGTTCGGTGGTGGGCCTTGTCCAAAACGTCCTGTCGCCGATACTCGATCCCATCGTCAACACACTGCTCTCGGCGTTGGGCATCAGCCTGGGCAACGCCGAAGTCGGCGCCAATCTCAGTTGCCACATGGGTCGCGCCTATCTGGTGATCTAACCCACCGGCAACTCCACACAAAACCTCGCGCCGTGCTCGCCATTGGCGACGCTGAGGCGTCCGCCCATGTTTTCGACGATCCCATAGCTCACCGACAAGCCCAACCCCGTGCCCACGCCGATGGGCTTGGTGGTGAAAAACGGCTCGAAAATCCGCTCCAGCAACCGTGGGTCAATGCCGCCACCGTTATCTTCAACCCAGATGCGCACATGCCGGCTGTCATGCTCGCAGTGCAGGGCGATCCACGGGCGGAACCCGGGATCCTTTTCGCGCTTGCTCAACAGCGCATCACGGGCGTTGACCATCAGGTTGATCAGCACTTGCTCAAGCTGGTCGACATGCCCTTTGACCTGCACCTTGAAGTCCGCAGGTGTGATGCGCAGCTCCACGCCCTTGCCGCGCAGGCCTTCACCGAGCAGCGACAAGGTGCCTTCCACTGCCTGCGACGGGTCGAAGGGCTGTTGTTCGATTTCCGAGCGGCGGCCGAACACGCGCATGTGGTCCACCACCCGCGCCGCGCGCTGGACCTGGGTGTCGATGCGCTGGAGCTTTTCGGTGAGGTAGTCGACTTGCGCATCGCCGTTGCTCAGGCGCTTGAGCACATTGACGATGGCCATGCGCATCACGTTCAGCGGCTGGTTGATCTCATGGGCCAGGCCGGTGGCCATTTCGCCAAGGGTGGCCATCTTGGCGCTTTGGGTCAGTTGCTGCTGGGAGCGGCGCACTTCGGTGTTGTCGCGGCCCACCGCTTGCACCTCCACCAGTGTGCCCTGTTCGTCGAACACGCCACGGTCCGACCACACCCACCAGGCATGTTCGCGGCCGGGCAATTCCAGGCTGATCTCGGCGGTGCTGACCGGGAATTCCGGGGTCAGTTGTTCGATGCGCTGTACAAAGGCCTGGCGTTGTTCGTCCGACAGCCAGTGCCCCAGGTTCAGCCCCGGTAATTGCGCCGGCAGGCATTCCAGGTAGTTGGCCAGCGGTGTATTGCCGAAGGTCAGGGTCAGGTCAGGGCGATAGCGACAGATCATCGCCGGAGAGTCCTCGACCAGGATGCGGTAGCGTTCTTCGCTCTGTTTGATCTGCTCGGCCGCCAGGGTCGCCTCGGTCACATCCAGCCATAAACCGACGGCTTCGACCGGCAGGCCGAGGTCGTCGCGCAACAGCTTGGCTTCGTCCAGCAGCCAATGGTAATGGTCTTGTTTATCACGCAGACGGTAGCGGCTGCGTACGCTGCCTTCGCGCAGGAGTTGGCGGCTGCGCTCGAAGTACAGCTCGCGGTCTTCGGGGTGGATCAGTGATGCCAGGTTGTCAGGGGTGCAGTCGGCCAGGGTCCAACCCAGCAGCGGCAGCAAGCTGTCGCTGAAGAACGCCGGGAGCAGGGCGCCGCTGACATAACGTTGCACGTAGATCACCGCCGGCGAGCTGGCGATCAGGTTGTCCAGGCGCGCATGGGCGGCGTCGGCTTGCAGTTGCTGGTTCTTGATGTCGCTGATGTCGAGCATGAAGCCGATCCAGCGCCGGTTGTCACCCACGCCCAACACCTGGCCCTGGACGCGATACCACAGGGGGTTGTGCTCGGCGTCGGTACGCTGCAGGCGCACGCTGGTCAGCAAGGGTTTGCCCAAGGCTTGCAGGTCGTGCAGGCGGCTGTTGAGCGCCTGGCGGTCGGCGGGATGGATCAGTTCAAGCCACTGGTCCAGCGGCTGGCGGGTCGGGCCGTCTTCCAGGCTGAGATTGTGCAGCAACTGCGGGGCCAACTGGATCTCCTGAGTGGCCGGCAGCAGTTCCCACCAGCCGGTGCCTAGCAGGCCTTGCAGGGCTTCCATGCGGTCAAGCTGTTGGTGGTTGCGTTGCTCGCGCAGGCGACTCAGCAGCGGGGCGGCGAGGGCGGCGGTGAGGTTCAACCAGTCCCGTTCGCTAGTGTGTTGCTGGCCGCTGTAGAACCCGCAGAGCAACCACGCGGCGACGCCCTGGCTGTCACGATAAGGCACCAGGAATCCATCGGCATTCCCGAAAATACTCTGCAGCCGCGGGTTGTCACTGCGCTCCTGGGCCAGGCTCAACGGCGTATTGCCATTGGCACTGTCCAGGCTGATGCCCAAGGACTGGCCGGTCTGCCACAAGGTGGGCGCATCGTGGGCGGCGTAGTGGCTGTAGATCCGCCAGCCCTGGTCTTCTTCATCGAGCAAGGCCATGGCCACGCAGGGGATCCGCCAGCGCTGGGCCAGGCTGCGCAGGTGTTCGTTGAACACCTCGGGCAGGCGGGTCAGGCTGCATACCCGCAGTTGTTCGCTCATCTGGCAGGCGAGTTGATGGTTCTGTTCGCGGTGCTGGGCCAGTTGCCGGCTGGCCAGCAAGTCGCTGACGTCCTGCAGGCGCAAGCACCAGCCATCACCCTCGGGTTCGACCCAGCCACGGGTGTGCAGGATCTGGCCGGCGGCGCCTTGAAAGTCCAGGTCCAGGCTCTGGCGTTGCCAGTCGGCGGGGGGGCCTTCGATGCTCAAGGCGCTGCTGGCACATAACAGCTCGCGCAGCAGAGGTCGGGCTTCATGCGGCGCGAGCAGTGAGCGCAGGGTGCCGTTGATGCCCAGCACGTGGCCCAGCGCGTCCAGTTGCAGGTGCAGCCCTGGCGTGGGGGCGCCGGGCATGTCGAGTGTGAGCGCGCTGCTGCGGCCGAGCAGTCGCCCGAAGAGCTTGTCCCCCGAGGTCAAAGCTGCAGACTCGAACTGACCAACAGGTTCGCCGGCAGATTCGGCACGGTGCCAATGACCGGCAACACCAGCGCCGGGAACACCGAATAGAGGCGGCTGGAGGGGTATTTGATCGTGACTTTCAGCGTGGTGCCGGTGCCGGCGTAGGTGGCGGTGACCAGGTCATCGGTAAACTGGAAGCTGGTCGGGATCCATTGCAACTGTTTTAAGGCGGTGGTTTTGGCGAGGGTGGTCACCTGGTTGGTATAAGCGGAACCGGCAGCTACCGGGTCCACCGACATGGCCTGGCGCACGCCCTCAGCCGCCGCCTGGTTGAACGACTGCAACATCAGCAACGGCAGGCTATAGCTGATCAACCCATAGAACACCGCAAAAAAGATCCCGAAGACCAGGGCGAACTCAATCGCCGCTGCACCTTTTTGCTTTCTAGGGAGGCCTGTTTTCATGACTGCGTCTACCCTGACGGCTACTACTTGATATCAGCATAGAATCAATCAGCGAAAAGGGATGTTTTTTACGTGATTCATAGCGCGGTGATACTGCTCTGGCTGGGGCTCTGTGCGTTGCAGGACATGCGTCAACGGCAAATCGCCAACAGCTTGACCCTTGGAGTGGCGCTGTTGGCGTTGATTTACCTGTTGTGGAGGGGCACGACCTGGCTGGGGGCACCCGCTGGCGACGGAGGCTGGGCCTTTGCCGTGGCCCTGCTGCTGACCTTGCCGGGCTATGCACTGGGCCGCTTTGGCGCGGGGGATGTGAAGCTGTTGGCCGCGCTGGCCCTGGCGAGCAATCTGGATGCTTTGTTATGGTCGTTGATCGGTGCCGCCGTGTTCCAGGGCGCCTGGGTGCTTATCCATCAAAGGTTTAGCGCGCACCGAGAGGTACCTTCACCGGGCGTGTCAACAAAGCAGCCTTTTGCCCCCTTTGTATTGACAGGATTTGTGCTGTACTGGCTTTGGATCCATTAGTCGCACAAGGCCTCTATCGCTATGTACATAGTCGGAAAGTAGGTCTACGTTTATTGAGTAGATGTGTAGGATTCTTCGTCAAAAAGGATAGGTCAATCTTTTGGCTGGCCAGGCATGGAGTAACGCGTGAACAAGCTTACCTCGGCGGTAAAAGTGCTCGTGGTCGACGATCAGCCATTGATCGTGGAAGAGCTCTGCGAATTTCTTGAAGGCAGTGGTTATCGCTGCGTCCCTTGTGAGTCCAGCCGACACGCCTTGCAGCGCTTCAGCGAAGACGCCGAGATCGGCTTGGTGCTGTGCGACCTGCACATGCCGGACATGGACGGCATCGAGCTTGTAAAGGCCATGCAAAAGGTGGCAGGCAAGGCGCGGGCATTCGAGGCGATCATGCTCACTGGCCGCGCCGATAAACAGGACGTGATCAAGGCCCTGCGTGCCGGGATCTCGGACTACTACCAGAAGCCGATCAGTCTCGACGAATTGCTTGAAGGCCTCCAGCGCCAGGAAGCGGCGCTGGAAGACCGGCGCAAGGAGCTGCAACTGGGGCACCTGAACCAGAAGCTGCAATACCTTTCCGAATCCATCAACGACCTGTACCAGGACCTCGACAAAGTGCGCCGCAGCCCAGGTGCCGGCGTGGCGGATGAGGCCGATCTGGTCGCCGATGAAGCCGGGCCGGTGGAAATTCCGACCATCTTCAATCAGCTGTCACCGCGCCAGTTGGACGTTGCACGCCTGGTGGGCAAGGGCCAGACCAACTACCAGATCGCCTGCGAACTGGGGATCACCGAGAACACGGTCAAGCTGTACGTGTCCCAAGTACTGCGCCTGACCCATATGCATAACCGTACCCAACTGGCACTGGCCTTGTCGCCGAGCAACTCGGCGATGCGCCAGCGAGTGACGGCGCACTGAAGCGCCAGGACCTCATTGACTCTGGCCGCCTTTAGAGTCCCCACTGGTGCCCGTTTCGAAAAACTCTGGAATCGGATATTTGTAAGTGTCCAGCCAACGCTGCGAGGCCTGCTCCCGTTCCGCGGGCGTGGCCCTTTGTGGCGTCGGCGAAGCGGCTCGCCCGTTGATCTGCAAGACCATCCAGTTTTCCGTTTCCGCCTGCTGCGGGGACGACGGGCCGGGTTCGATGGCCATGGCGCCCAGCGGTAACAGCACCAGGCCGATCAGGTAATGTGCTTTCATCGATCACTCCTTACTTGAGGCTCACCGGCAGGGCATCGCGCACTGTCGCGACTTTGCGCGCCGCCGTCCGGGCGCCCTTGAGTTTTTCTGCGCGGGCCTGGGCATCGGAGACTTGCTCGCGGCTCAGGCCCAACTGACTGACGACCTTGGCCGCTTGCCCCCAGTCGTCCTGGTAGATCAACAGCGTGACCAGATTGACGGCGGCCAACGGGTCGCCCTGCTTGAGTTCGATGGCCGTCATGAATTCAAAGCGGGCTTCTTCCACGCGCAATTGGTTGAGGTAAACCACGCCCAAGTCATTGCGGATTTTCTCATCAGTGGGCGCCAGCTGCGCCGCCCGCTGCAGGTGGGCCATGGCCAGGGCGCTGTTGCCCTTCGCGGCCGCCAATTGCCCCAGGCCGTGCTCGCCTTCGGCGGTCATGCAGGTGCCGAGCAGGCTGCGGTACAACGGTTCAGCTTCGCTGCGCCCGAGCAGGCGGTAAGTGCGGGCCTTGCGCTGGCGCACTTGGGGCAAGGCTTCGGGCAGGCTTTGCAGGTTGGCCAGGCTGGCGTGCAGCTTGCCTTCGTTGGCCAAATCATCAGACAGGTTGAGCGCCAGTTCCTGTTCCGAGCTTGGCTTGGCGCAACTGCCCGGTGAGGTCAACGCTGCCCAGGGTGATTGGCCATTGGTGGCGCAGCCGCCGAGCATCAGCATGGCCAAGCCGGCAATCATTACTCTCATCAAGGTCTCCTCAAAAGTTGGCCATCGCCCGTGCGATGCCGATAAAGGCCGGGCCGCCGAGCACGATCAGCAAAGCGGGGAACAGAAACACCATCATCACCACCGACATTTTTGCTGACATCTTTGAAATGTATTCCTGCAGGCGGGTCAGGCGTCGGTCGTCGAGCAGTTGCTTGAGGGCCAGCAAGGACTTCATCGCGCCGCCGCCCTGATGGATCAATTGTTGAAGGATGATGCAGGTGTCGGTGAACTCATCGACTTCCAGCAAACGCGCGGTCTTGCCCAGTTCTTCGCCCAGTTCCAGGCCGGAATCGACCCGCGCCAGAATCAGGCGCAGCTCATGCGTCAGCGCGGGCAGCAAGCGCTGGGCTTCGGTGCCCAGGACGCGCAGTGACTGTTCAACCGCCATCCCCGATTCGAACAGGATGCGCAGCAGCGGAATGAAGGTCGAGATTTCCTTGGCGATAGTTTGCTGACGATGTTTGGCGGCGGCGGCGAGCACGCGTTTGGGCAGTAGGTAGCCAATGCCCAGGCCAAACAGGGGCGCAATCCACGCGGGGTCCATTTCAGGGAAAAAAACCTGCTGGCCGATGACGGTTAGGCCCAGGAACACGATGGGCAAGCCGATCTGAAAGGCCGCAAACAGCGAACGTTGGCTGGCCTTGCGCCAACCAATGCGGTTGAGCAGTATCTGGGTCTCGTTGTCCAGGCTGACCGAACGCTGGGCCAGGGTGCTGGCGCCGAGTTGACGCATGAACGTGCCGAGCTTGGCATCGCCGCCCATACGCCCTTGCAGGCGCTCAGCCACCCGGCGGTCACGTCGGCGATTCTCGAGCAATTGGCCGCCGAACAATACCAAGGCGGCGAGCAACAACAAGACACAGGCCAGCAGCGCCATCTCAGACACTCCTCAGCATGCGCCACATGAGCAAGGTGCCGCTGATGTCCATGACCAGCGCGCTGAACAGCATGATGCGTCCCGTATCGTCGTTCCACATGTTCATCAGGTAATCGGGATTGACCAGGATGAAATACCCCACGATCAGTATCGGCAGCCCGCCCAGCACATACGCGGTCATGCGGGTTTCACCCGTCATGGCCTTGAGTTGACGGGCGCCCTGTTCCCGTTCGCGGATCATCTTGATCAGGTTTTCCAGCAGCTCACTGGCATTGCCGCCGTAGCGGTGATTGACCTTCAGGCCCAGGGCGAACAGGCGGAATTCATCCTGTTCATAGAACTCGGCAAAGTCGCTGACCGAGTCCGGCAGGCTGACGCCCATGCGCACATTGCGTTGAACGCGGCCCATGGCTTCCTTGAGCGGATCTTCAGTGCTCTCGACACCGCCCAGTACTGCGTCGGCCAAGGTTCTGCCGGATTTGAGGCTGCGCACGCTGTGGTCGAGCAATTGGGGTAGTTGCTCGACCATACGTTGCACGCGGCGTTGATAACACCAACTGATGTACACCCGCAGAAACAAAGGCGGTCCGACGATCATTGTGATCAGGCCCAACCCGTCGGCGAACAGCCAGCCCAACAGTACGCCGATCACCCAGGCGCTCAGCCATAGGCCAAGGCGGTCCGTGGGTTTGCCCAGCCCGGCACGTTGAAACATCCGCTCAAGGCCCGTCCAACGCGTGTCGGTGTCCTGTACTTCGGGCTGACCGTCGCCGAGACGTTCGAGCACGCGGTCCGTCTGGGCCTTGCGCAGGCCGTGCTGAAATTGCCAGAACGACAGGCCGATCAGCAGCAGGCAGATAAGGAGCAACACAGGTCCGATCATCTGGCGCTCCCTAGGATTGCAAGGCCGATTCGCGGCGCAGTTTGTCGCCGGCCGGGTTGATGGCTTCGCGCAGGAAACCGAAGCCGGTGCGCCGGTCCAGGCGGAACAGGGTGTTGGTGACATACACGTCTTCGCGCACGCCGACCACTTCCACCACTTCACTCACACAGCGGCGTCCATCGGGCATGCGTGTCAGTTGGATAATCACGTCCAGCGCGGCGCAGATCATCTGGCGCAGGGTTTTTTCCGCGACCACACGGCCGGTCAGACCCACCAGGGTTTCCAGGCGCAGCAACGCATCCTGGGCATTGTTGGCATGCACGGTGCTCATGGAACCGTCGTGGCCGGTGTTCATGGCGGTCATCACGTCGAGCACTTCCACGCCACGGATTTCGCCGAGGATGATGCGGTCCGGGCGCATCCGCAGGGCGTTGCGGATCAGGTCGCTGGAGCGTACTTCGCCATGGCCTTCGGCGTTGGGCGGGCGGGTTTCCAGGCGAACCACATGGGGGTGGCCTAGTTGCAGTTCAGCGACGTCTTCGATGGTCACCAGGCGCTCATGGGGGTTGATCAACTGGCTGAGGATGTTCAGCAGCGTGGTCTTGCCGGTGCCGGTGCCGCCGCTGATCAAGATGTTGCAGCGCTTGCCCACGGCCTCCTGGAAGAACTCGAAGATGCTTTGATCAATGGTTTGCATGGCAACCAAGTCGCTGCTCTTGAGCATGTCCTTGCGGAATTTCCGAATCGACAGGCACGGCCCGTCCAGGGCAATCGGCGGGATGATTGCGTTGACCCGGCTGCCGTCGGGCAAGCGCGCATCCACCATCGGCGAGGATTCATCCAGGCGCCGGCCCAATGGCGCGAGGATGCGTTGCATCACGCGCTCCACATGGTGGTCGTCGATGAAACGCAGGTCACTCTGGTGCAGCAAACCATCGCGTTCGATAAATACACGGTGCGGCCCGTTGACCAGGATTTCTGTCACCGCAGGGTCACGCAGCAGCACTTCCAGCGGGCCGAAACCGGTGAGTTCGTCGACGATCTCTTCGGCCAGGCGCTCTATCTCATAACGCGAGATCGCCAGGCGCATGCGCGTGATGTATTCGGAAACCTTGTCGATGACAAATTGCGCCAGGGACTGGCGTGTGCCTTCGAGCAGGTTTTTACCCGACTCCTCGATGGCGTCGATGATGTAGCGGTGCAGCACCAGCTTCAGGCCATCGTGATCGCTGTTGCCGCCAGCGGCGCGGGCTGGGCCGCCAAACAGTTTTTCGCCGTTCATCGTCCTGACCCCAGGAAGCGTTCAAACCAGCGCATCGACGGCTTCGCCAGGCCCTCGGAGCGTTTTGCCAGGCGCTCGCCCAAGGTGCGCACGGCTTGGGTCAAAGGTTCACGGGGGGCCAGGGCAAACAGGGTCTGGCCTTGGTTTTTCACATTCAGGCGCAGCTCGGCGCTCAGCGGGAGTACGGCGATGCACTCAAGGCCGAAGCTTTTTTCCAGGGCCTCGGTGTCGGGTGCGCAGGCCTTGATGTAGCGGTCCACCACCAGCTTGGCGTGATCCAGCTTCATGCCTTTTTCGCGCCAGCGGTTGAGTATTGCCAGGTTGCGGCGACAGTCCAGTACGCTCTGGTCGGTGCACCACAGCAGTTTGTCGCAGTGGCTGACAAAGGTGCGCAGGGCCTCGCTGTCGGGTTGCCCGGTAATGTTCACGACGATGTGCTGGAAGTGCTGGCGCAGTGCACTGAGCAACATGAACAGCTCGGCGGCACTGGTGAGTTTGAGCGGTTCGTCACCGGTGGCGTAGGCCAGGATGCGCAGCCCGTCCAGGGCGGGGGTAAAGGCGCTGTTGATCAGGGTGGTATCGAGGCGGCGCAAGTGTCGCAACGCGTCACCGAAATTGAAGGTGCTTTGCAGACCCAGCAAGGCCAGGCTGTCGCTGCGCGGCAGGCCCAGGTCGAGCAACAAGGTTTGCTGGCCGCTTTTCTGCACGACCAGCGCCAGGTGGGTGGCCAGCATCGCCCCATCGGCATTGCTCTGGGTGCCAAAGAGCACGGTCAGGCCACCCAGTTGTGCATTGTTGGTGACGGTGGGCAGGCGCTTGCTCAAGCGTCGCACCAGGCCCGCCACTTCACTGGAGCGCGAGCCGTAGGCCACGAAGTCGCGGGCGCCGGCCCGCATGGCGTTCAGCACAAGCTGGTTGTCCATGCCATCGCCCAGGGCGACGACGGCGAGCATCGGCTTGGCTTCCAGGGCGCCTTCGATCAATGCGCTCTGGGCCACGACGTTTTCGCGGTCCAGGCCGACGAACACCAGGTTGGCGAAGGTCACATCCACCAGCGCCAGCAGTTCGTCCAGGCTGCCGGTGCCGGCGCTGACGACTTGGCCAAGCGGCGCCAGGGCGCCCTGCAGCCACTCCAGGTCAGTGGTGTTGCGGGTGATGGCGAGAAAGGTCTGGCTCAGGCTATCGCTCATTGGGAAAGTCCACTGCGACGGTCAAAGTTGCCGTTTTCCAGGAAGAACAGCCGGTACCAGTTTGGGTCGTAGCTGCGTAGTTTCTCGCCGGGCAAGGAGGGCAGTTGGGCGTTGGCCGCCAACGGTTGCACCAGATGCGGCGTGACGATCATGAGCAACTCTTTTTCTTCGCGGCTGATATTGGAGTCGCGGAAAAACGCCCCGAGGATCGGGATGTCGCCCAGCCCCGGAAACTTGCTGATGGTGGATCGGTTGTTGCTGCTGATCAGACCGCTGATCACAAAGCTTTCGCCATCGGCCAAGGACACGCTGGTGTCGGTACGGCGGACGGTCAACGCCGGCACCTGAATGCCTTCGATCTGCACCGCGTTGCTGTAGTCCAGTTCGCTGACTTCTGGTGCCACCTTGAGCGAAATGCGATTGCGGTCAATCACCGTGGGGGTCAGGGTCAGGCGGATGCCGAACTCCTTGTATTCGATGGAAATCGTGTCGCTGCCCGCGCTGGGCACCGGGATTGGCACCTCGCCGCCCGCCAGGAAGGAGGCGCTCTGGCCGCTCATGGCCACCAAGCTGGGACGCGCCAGGGTGTAGGCAAAGCCGCTGCGTTCCAACGCGTTGATCATGGCCGAAACCCGCCCACCGCCAAAACCGACGTTGAAGCTTTGTGTGTTGACCGGCAATTTGAACACGCCTTCCGAAGGGGACAGCAGGTTGGGACTGCCGAGGAAAAAGTTTGCACCCGTGCCCAGCAGCCGGGTGCTGGCTTCCTTGAGCTTGGTACGGCTGACCTCGACAAAGCGGATATCGGTCTGCACCTGGCTGGGCAACAACGGGTCTTCCGACGGCGGCAGCGACACGCTGGTCAGCGCCGACGTGGCCTTGCCCTTGACGAACACCATGCTTTGGCGCGGCGCGCTGGCACAGGCGGTCCATACCATCAGGCTGGTAGCGCCGGACGAGACACCGGTCAGCAGAAAGTTCCGGTCACCGTTGACCCGCACATCGGCGATTTTCGGGTCGCCGATGGCCAGGCGCGTAATGGCCACCGGTGATTGCAGCTCTTGTTGCAGGCCTTCTCCCACCTCGACCACGGCGGGTAACTGACCCAGGGCACCGCAGTTGCCCGGCGCTGCCAAAGCCATGCCGACCGGCAGGCTCGACAGCATCAGGGCCCAGGCCATGTGCGTGAACAGGGGTGCGTAGCGATGGCTCATTCAAGGCATCCTTGCTCGATCACGGAGTTTGTGGTGCCGCTTGGGCACCGCGAATCACTTCAATGCCACGGCGTACGCCAGGCCCAGCGGTGCTGGCTTGGACGACGCGTTTGGGCGGGCCGGTCAAGGCCAGTTGGGTGAATTGGTAGAGGTTGCGGTTGGCGCTTTCCAGTCTCTCTGATGCGTCGCTTTCGCCAGCCCAATAGCGACTGAGCAGTTGTTCATCGGCGCTACGTACCGCCAGGCGCAACACGCCGGCTTGCGCCGCGAGCATCAGTCGGCTTAGCAGTGGCTCCGGCACGGCCAGCACCACGGTGCGTGCGCCGTATCGACGTTGGGCGGCTTGGGCGCGTTCTTCAGGCGTGACCGGGGGTGGCACAGCGGGTTTGCCATCGTTGGCCAGGCCCAACTGGTCACCGACGCTGAGCAGGCGCATGGCCGGAAGGACGATCTGCGCCGACTGCTCGACGTTACCGACATCCTGGCGCAGGAACAGCAGCACATCCACGTAATCGCCTGGCGTCAGTTGGCCCCCAGCGCCGCTCACCTCATCCACGGCCACGGCCAGGGCGCGCTCATTCGGGCGAATCATGCGGGCGAGCGGGCCGCCGGCGCTGAAGCTTTCTTCGGTGAGCCAAGTGCCTGCGCCCAAGGTCCGCAGGGGGATGCGACCGATGGCTTGATCGAGCTGGGTGAGGCTGCCGGCGGGCGCGGTGCGCAGTTTTTCCAGGATCAGGTCGGCGTCGGTCAGTGGCACAAAAGCGGGCACGTCATGCGCCAGCACCACCACCGGTTGGCGGGTCTGGTCTTCCACCGCAGCGACAGTGTTATCAACGGAAACGACAGGTACGGCGGGGGCTGCGACAGGCTCCGGAGCGCGGCTTAAAACAAGCCCCCAGTACCCGGCGATCAAGGCCCCGATCAGCAACAAGCCGGCCAGGACCATGCTGATGCGACTGTTCATGACGGCTCTCCCTTTCCCGTTGCACTGCACACCCGATTAATTCGAATGGGTTAATCCGCAACCTGGCTGTGATGAACATCTAACGATTTGGCTATTTGAAGGTAGCTCAGCTAGGACGAAATGCCATTACCCTGGAGAAAAATTATGTGAGCTTATAAACGCTGCCTTTATACGGCGCGTTTATAGGGGCTGACGTTACGACTAATACTTTATGATTAATTCGTTATTACAGTTGTGAGGCTGGGGTTTGTTGACAATGCTCTAATGGCACGCCGCGATTATCTGGTACTAGAGCCGTTCCGGCTTCCAGTGGCGTTTTAGGGAGAAGTCTTATGTTCCTTGACCTGGTGTTGAAGCTGTATGTCCAAACCCAACTATTCTTCAGTCGCAAAGAAGGAGCCTCAGGCATCGAATACGCCATTGTCGTAGCGTTGGTAGCGCTCGTTATAGTGGGTGCCGGGACGGGGCTTGGAACTAAGGTAAAAACCATTTTCACCAATATGACCACTAATATGCCGACCGGAACATGATTTAGTTGTGGTGGCCGTTATGATGATCCCCTCTTGAAGGTGATGCCATGAGCGCGTCTTCACGCCAGCAAATTCTATTGGTGGACGATGAAGAGGACGCCTTGATCGAACTCGCCGAATCCCTCGAAAACGAGGGATTTGTCTGTTTTACCGCCACCTCCGTCACCTTCGCCCTGCAAGAATTGACACTTCACCCCGACATCGCCTTGGTCATCACCGATCTGCGCATGCCCGAGGAAAGCGGTATCTCCTTGATCAAGCGCCTGCGCGAACACACCTCACGCTCACACCTGCCGGTGATTGTGATGTCGGGCCACGCCGAAATGGACGATGTGAGCGACATGCTGCGCCTGCAAGTGCTGGACCTGTTTCGCAAGCCGATCTATCTGGTTCGGTTGATTGATACGTTGAACAATCTGTTTCCCCTCCCGAAAACCAGGCTTTAGGCGCCCCACTAGCGCCTAAAGGGTAGGATCAGAGCTGATAACTGAAGCTCAACGTATACCGTGGCCGCCGGTTGAAACTGTCCAGCGCGATATCCGACATCGGCTTGGCCGCTTCCAGGGCGATGTTGTAGTACTTGTTGTCCCCGAAGCGCAGCCCGAGTGCAGCCGATGACAGGTCGCTGCTTCTGACAGGCAGATCGTTGAACCAGGTCTTGGCGCGGTCGAACACAATATAGGGCTGCAGAATCCTCACCCAGTCGCCAGCGCGGTTGTAGCTGTAGTTGACCTCATACGCCAGCCCCCAGCCCTTGTCACCGGAACCCTGGTCGTCAGGGTAGCCACGACCGAAGTTCTGCCCACCGAACGTGGCGCGTTCGCTGTCCGGCAGGGTGTCATTGCTCCAGTAAAAGGCTCCGGACAGGACGCCTTGCCAATTATCGAAGAACTTGTCGCTTTGTACGCCGGACAGGCGCAGACGGAAGAAGTCCAGGTCGGGCTTGAGCCCTTCGAAATCACTGTGGGTTCTGGCGCCCATGCCGTTGATGCCCTGGTACAGACCGGCGCTGACGATACGCAGTTGGCGGGTGTCGGACTTGCGCCAGTCACCCTCGAAGGCCAGGGCGCGCAGGTTGGTTTCAACGTCGAAACGCTGGGGGTAGCCCAAGAGTTTGTAGCTTGTGGTTTGGTCCACTGCGTAGAGGCGCGTGCCGAGGGTCAGCGATTCATTCGGTGAGGCTATCAGCGGGTGGCTGAGGCCGATGGAATAGCGATCGATGGACTGGTGCGGCTTGAGCTCGAAGCCGCCGTCCAGTTGCACGTTGGTTTTGGGGTCGGCGCGGTAGCGTTCGGCGGCGAGCGCCAGCTGGGTGCCTTCGGCATTGATGAACTGGCTGTAGCCCACACGGTAGTAGTGCTCTTTATCTTCGCCAGGCGGGAACAGCCCGCTGACGTTGAGTTGCTCGCCCATTGAGGTCTGGGAGTTGCTGGTGCCGGTAAGCAGGGCCTGCAGGCCTCCGCGGCTGTCATCGGTCATGCTCATGCTACTGGTGAAGGGCTTGCGGCTGGCAGTGATCTGCATGTGTGTGCCACCGTCGGTGGTGCCCGGCGCGGGTACTTGCGCTTGCAGTGTGACGCCGGGGATACGGCCCATGAGCGTGGTATAGCGCTCGAAGGTCTTGCGGGTCAGAGGGCGTTCGGTCAGGAGTTTATTGGCCAGTTTGTCGACGTAAGCCGAGACCGAGCCGATATCGCCAGTTTGCTGGTAGTCCTTGATATAGCCTTCCACCAGAATCACGCGCACCAGGCCATTTTCGAAGCTCTGTTGGGGCAGGAATGCGTAGGACAGCAGGTAGCCGTCCTGCTGGTAGCGACGGGTAACGCCACGGGTGGCTTCGATCAGTTGCGCCAGGTTGGTCTCATGACCAAACAACGGTTCGTAGGCCTTGGCGGTTTCGTCGAGCGGGTAGATGGTGCCACCCTCGATCTGCAGCTTGCGAATCGTGACCTTGGTGTCCATCAACAGCGGCTGGCCCTGAGTAGGCGGTGTTTCGGGCACCTGGGTCTGTGGCGTGGCCGGTCGATAGGCGTCGGCGGGAAGGTTGGGCACTGGCAGGTTGCGGATGGTGTCGTTGCTGTTGAGGAAGCTGGGAAGGGTCTCGGCTTGGGCGTAGGCACTGAGAGTAAGCAATAACAACGGCGTCAACACGCGCATAGGACACTCCATGGTCAACTGCAGCAGCGTTTCGGGCCCGCCGGGTTCTGGGACTCGGTTCGGGTGGGGCATGTTCCAGGCCCCATAAAAAAGACGAGAGACTTATTGGGGTCTCTCGTCTCAACCAAGCGTAGGCGCTGTAGGGGAGGCCGTCTAATCGGCCAGGTGCAATTCTATTTTTTGCCGGTCAGGCCGTTCAATAAACCGCCCAGGCCGCCGCCGGTATTTGCATTCGCGCTGCCACCCGCCGAGGCGTTGGCGCCTACGTTCAGTCCGCCAAGCAGACCGCCGCTGGTGCCGGTACCGCCTGTGACCAACCCACCGACCGAGCCTACGGTACTGCCCACCGCACTGACGGTGCCGCCGAGGGCATTGGTGATCGGGTTGGCGTTGGCCGCCGTCAGGTTGGCACCGATACCGCTGACGGCGCCACCGACTTGAGTCACCAGGCCATTGACCGGAGCGCCGATGCCCGTGGTGTTTCCGATGTTTTGCGTCAGGCTGGCGACACCGGAGGTCACTGGGTTAACGGCCGCGCCGACGTTTGTCGCCAAGCCGGCAACGGGCGACGTCGCTGCAGTATTGGCGACGCCATTGCCGCCAATGATTGTGCCGAGAGAAGCGACAGTGCCACCCAATGCTCCACCGGTCACGCCTGCCGCGCTCACGGTGCCATTGGTGTTGCCGGCATTCAGGCCATTACCGACGTTGGCGACCAGGCCACCCACCAACTCAGGCAGGCCGGGTTTCGAAGCGCCGCCCGCTGGGGCGACATAGCCGCCGGACTTGTCGAGCACGCCACCGACGCCGGTCAATGCACCGCCCACGATATTGGTCACCGGGTTGCCGGTACCCCCTGCGCTGGCAACCTGACCACCCAGGCCGGTCACAGTGGAGCCGACTTTATCCAGCAGACCATTGACCGGGTTGCCAAGACCGGTGGCCTTGCCGAGGTTGCCCGTGGTGTTTTCCACCAGCGAGACCACAGGCACCAACACTTTACCGCCGACCGTGTTAGTGAGAGAACCCAACGGCCCGGTGGTGCTGGCAGTGCTCAAGGTATCGCCGAGCATGGTGACGGTCTGGCCCACCTTATCGACCACGCCGCCGGCAGCACCGCCTACGCCGCCGGTCAAACCACCCACCACCGGAATGCCGCCCAGTGTGGTCGACAGGGATTTGCCGGTCGTCGAAAGACCGTCGCCCAGGTCGGCAACGCCGTTACCGACCCCCGCGACGGTAATGCCGAGGGAGTTGCTGTTGGTACCCAGAGAGCCCAGTCCGGCATTGACGCCAGTGCCAATGCTGGTGACGGCGTTGCCGGTAGCAGTGACGAGACCGCCAGCCGTAGTGCCAACGATGGGAACGTTGTTCAAGGTGTCGCCAAGGTCGCCGACCGCAGCGCCCACGTTACCGACAGTACCGCCCAGAGTGCCGGCAATCTGGCCAGTCACCAGGGGAGTGGTTGTCGAACCCGTGCCACCACCCGTACCACCACCTGTTCCGCCGCCGGTGCCACCGCCTGTGCCGCCACCAGTACCACCGCCGGTGCCGCCACCCGTACCGCCGCCGGTGCCGCCACCCGTACCGCCGCCGGTGCCACCACCTGTGCCGCCACCGGTGCCACCACCTGTGCCGCCACCCGTACCGCCACCCGTACCGCCACCCGTACCGCCGCCGGTGCCGCCATCTGTGCCACCGCCAGTGCCGCCACCTGTTCCTGCACCCGCATCGGGTGAGGACGATGCCACGCTGGATTTGTGCCCACCACCACCGCTGCTGCAGCCGCCGAGTGCCAGTGCTACGGCCAGGGCCAGCGCGGTACTTGCTTTCCAAAACACGACTTGAGTTTTCATGATTGAGTTCCTTGCACCTGTACAACCTTGGTTGTCTTCAAACACTCGCTACTTCTCGGGGTAGCAATGTGTTTGTCCGTATGGCTATCACAGCCCCGGCGGTGCGTTCGCTCAATGCTCTACTTGGTATTAACGATTTATATACGGCACGGGTGTACCGGTTAAGTAACTAATACCAAGGGTATAAGGCAAGGATGTATCAAGATGTATATGCGTTTTGAATCAATGGCTTGAATAAAAAAGCGGACGTGAAAAAGTCCGCTATTACTTAGGGTGTATATATACAATTAACCGGTTTCTTTCAGGCGATCGGCCACCACTTGCCTACCATATGTTCAATATCGCCCGCGCCTTTTAACCACAACTCACCGCTGGAGCCGGCGGCGCTGGTCAACAACGTCACTTCACCGGGCAGGCGCACGGGTTTTTTGAACTCGACGCTGATCTCGATATTGGCGGCGGGCAGGTGTTCGCCGAGGGCGGCAAGGGTGTGCGCCTTGTTCCACAGCCCGTGGGCGATGGCCTGGTGAAAACCGAACAGCTTGGCAGTGAGGGCGCTGAGGTGGATCGGGTTGTAGTCGCCGGAGACCCGCGCATAACGGCGGCCGATATCGGCGGGGGCTTTCCAGCGGGTCAGTTCGCTGACCTGAGTGGGGGAAGGCTGGGCGTCATCCTCGGGTTCACTTTCGAGCTTTACGCCCCGGCAAAGCATGCGGCTTTCGGCTTCCCACAGCAGGCCGAGGGAGTCCTCGACGGTGGTGATCAGATCAAAGGTCGCGCCCTTGGGATGGGGCTTGAGGTTCTGCGTGTGGACAGCGATGGACAACTCACTCACACCCCCGAGCGGGCGATGGATACGGATGCGGTTACTCAGGTGAATCAACCCCAGCAACGGGAAGGGAAAACTGTCGTCGGTGAGCAACTGCATCTGCAACCCGAACGCCAGGATATGCGGATAAGTCGCCGGCAGGATCGGGCTGTCGGCAAAACCGCAGACCTTGCGGTACGCCGCTACTTGCTCGAAGTTGATGCTCACCCGACAGCGCAACCCCTGCTCGGACAATATGTTGCCGGTGATCTTGCGCTTGAGCGCGGCGCGCCAATACAACGGCAGCAGGAATGGTGTAGTGCCTAGCGTCTTCCATTGCATGTTCATGCTCCCAAGAGGCTTTGCCCACACACTCGCAGCGCTTGGCCGCTAACCGCCCCGGAGCCCGGTTGGGCGAGCCAGGCTACTGCTTCGGCGACGTCCTGCGGCAGGCCGCCCTGGCCCAGCGAACTCATGCGTCGTCCGGCCTCACGCAAGGCAAACGGAATATGCGCAGTCATCTGGGTTTCGATAAAGCCGGGCGCCACGGCGTTGATACTGATGCCGCGCTCCTGAAGCAGCGGTGCCCAGGCCTGCGCAAGGCCGATCAATCCCGCTTTGCTTGCGGCGTAGTTGGTCTGCCCACGGTTGCCGGCGATGCCGCTGATCGACGCCAGCAACACCACGCGGGCGTTGTCATGCAGGGTGCCGCTGTCGAGCAGCGCCTTGGTCAGTACCTGCGGCGCATTGAGGTTGACCGCCAGCACCGCGTCCCAGTACTCCGGGGTCATGTTGGCCAGGGTCTTGTCGCGGGTGATCCCGGCGTTGTGTACCAGAATGTCGAGGCCATCAGGCAGGTGTTCGACCAGTTGGCTGGCGGCATCTGCAGCGCAGATATCCAGTGCGACAGTGCGTGCCCCCAGGCGCGCGGCCAGGGCTTCAAGGTCGGCCTTGGCCTGGGGCACGTCCAGCAAAATCACTTCGGCGCCGTCGCGGGCCAGGGTTTCGGCGATGGAGGCACCGATGCCTCGGGCTGCGCCAGTGACCAGCGCTTTGCGCCCGGCCAGGGGCCGCGTCCAGTCCTCGACGGGTGTGGCGCAAGCCTCCAGGCGAATGACTTGCCCCGAGATATACGCGCTTTTGGGCGAGAGGAAGAAGCGCAGCGCGCCTTCCAGTTGGTCTTCGGCACCGTCGCCCACATAAAGCAATTGCAGCACGCCGCCATTGCGCAGTTCCTTGGCCAGCGAGCGGCTGAAGCCTTCCAGGGCGCGCTGGGCACTGGCGGCGAAGGGGTCGCTGAGGCTTTCCGGCGCGCGGCCGAGGATCACCAGGTGGGCGCTGTTATCCAGGTTTTTCAGCAGCGGCTGGAAGAATTCGCGCAGTTGCTTGAGTTGATCGGTGTGCTGCAAGTCGCTGGCGTCGAACACCACGGCCTTGAGCTTGGGACCGTGACCGGGGATCCACGTCGACGTCTGCGCGCCGTAGGTATAAATCGCGTCGGTGAGCTTGTGGGCAAACGCCTGCACGTTGCCCGCCAGCGCGCCGCCGCCCAGCAGCAAAGCACCTTCCACCGGACGCAGGCGCCCGGCTTGCCAGCGTTCCAGGCGTACCGGTGACGGCAGGCCAATGGCGGCGACCAGGCGATGGCCGAGGCTTGAGTTGGCGAAGTCGATATAACGGTCAGACATGGAACGCTCTCCGAAGGCTGGGGTTCAAAGGGTTGACCACCCCGGGGCGGCAGTCGTTCGATTGAGCCTAGGCTAGGCTGAATGATTCCACCCACAACCTTCAGGGAGCTTTCCATGACTCAATTGCGCCGTGTGGCGATCATCGGCGGTAACCGCATTCCCTTCGCTCGCTCTAATGGCTCTTACGCCACGGCGAGTAACCAGGCCATGCTGACCGCCGCCCTGGAAGGCCTGATCGAACGCTACAACTTGCACGGCCTGCGCATGGGTGAGGTGGCCGCTGGCGCAGTACTCAAGCATTCGCGCGACTTCAACCTCACCCGCGAGTGCGTGCTGGGCTCGCGCCTGTCGCCGCAAACGCCGGCCTATGACATCCAGCAGGCGTGCGGCACCGGTCTGGAAGCGGCGTTGCTGGTGGCCAACAAGATCGCCCTGGGTCAGATTGAATGCGGGATTGCTGGCGGGGTGGACACCACCTCCGACGCTCCGATCGGGGTGAATGAAGGCCTGCGCAAGATCCTGCTGCAGGCCAACCGCAGCAAATCCGTGGCGGATAAATTAAAAGTCCTGTTACAACTTCGTCCCCATCACCTCAAGCCGGAACTGCCGCGCAATGGCGAACCACGTACGGGTTTGTCCATGGGGCAACACTGCGAATTGATGGCGCAGACCTGGCAAATTCCCCGCGCCGAGCAGGACCAGCTGGCGCTGGAAAGCCACCAGAAAATGGCCGCCGCCTATGCCGAAGGCTGGCATAACGATTTGCTCACCCCGTTTCTGGGCCTGACCCGCGACAACAACCTGCGGCCCGACCTGACTCTGGAAAAACTCGCGACCCTCAAGCCCGCTTTCGAGCGCAGCGAAAAGGGCACGCTCACCGCCGGCAACTCCACGCCGCTCACCGATGGCGCCTCGCTGGTGCTCTTGGGCAGTGAAGCCTGGGCTAAAGAGCGCGGTTTGCCGATCCTCGCGTACTTGCGCGATGGCGAAGCGGCGGCAGTGGATTTCGTCAACGGCGCCGAAGGCCTGCTGATGGCGCCGGTGTATGCGGTGCCGCGCTTGCTGGCGAGGAATGGTCTGACGCTGCAGGACTTCGATTACTACGAGATTCACGAAGCCTTCGCTGCCCAAGTGTTGTGCACGCTCAAGGCCTGGGAAGACGCGGACTACTGCAAGACACGCCTGGGACTCGACGCACCCTTGGGTGCTATCGACCGTAGCCGGCTCAATGTGAAAGGCAGCTCCCTAGCCGCCGGGCACCCGTTTGCCGCCACGGGTGGGCGTATCGTCGCCAATCTGGCCAAGTTGCTGGATGCGGAGGGCAAAGGCCGCGGGCTGATATCCATCTGTGCGGCGGGCGGGCAAGGGGTTACAGCGATCATAGAGCGCTGAAACTGGCCTATTGGTTGCATTCTTAAGTGATCAACGGTCGGTAGCCCCTCCCACCGACGCGCTGATTGCCGTATAACGAGTGCCATACGCGTATTTGGTAATAAAGGACCCACAATAAAAGCTGATGAAGACTCCTAAACGCATTGAACCCCTGATCGAAGACGGTCTGGTCGACGAAGTGCTGCGCCCACTCATGAGTGGTAAAGAAGCAGCTGTTTATGTGGTGCGCTGCGGCAACGAATTGCGTTGCGCCAAGGTTTACAAGGAGGCGAACAAACGAAGTTTTCGTCAGGCATCCGAATACCAGGAGGGCCGTAAGGTCCGTAACAGCCGGCAGGCCCGGGCCATGGCCAAGGGCTCCAAGTTCGGCAAGAAAGAAACCGAAGATGCCTGGCAGAACGCCGAAGTGGCGGCGTTGTTCCGCCTGGCCGGTGCGGGCGTTCGCGTGCCCCAGCCGTTCGACTTCCTCGAAGGCGTGCTGCTGATGGAACTGGTGGCCGACGAGTATGGTGATGCAGCACCGCGTCTGAACGACGTCACGCTGGAACCGGACCAGGCGCGCGAATACCACGCCTTCCTGATTTCCCAGATCGTGCTGATGCTGTGTACCGGCCTGGTGCACGGTGACCTGTCCGAGTTCAACGTGCTGCTCACGCCTACCGGTCCGGTGATCATCGACCTGCCCCAGGCGGTGGATGCGGCGGGCAACAACCACGCCTTCAGCATGCTGGAGCGGGACGTAGGCAACATGGCCTCCTACTTTGGGCGCTTTGCTCCGGAGTTGAAGAAGACCAAGTACGCCAAGGAGATGTGGGCGCTTTACGAAGCCGGCACCCTGCACCCGGCCAGTGTATTGACCGGCGAGTTCGACGAGCCGGAAGAGCTGGCGGATGTCGGCGGTGTGATCCGCGAGATCGAAGCGGCGCGGTTGGATGAAGAGCGTCGCCAGGCGATCCGCGCGGCGGATGATGCGCCATCGAGCAAGGTGCCGGACGAGCCACCGCCACCGCCGTGGATGCAGTGATCTCCAGATACATGGAGATCTAAAAATGTGGGAGCGGGCTCGCTCGCGAATGCGGTGGATCAGTCAGCAAATGTATCGACTCTCACCCCGCATTCGCGAGCAAGCCCGCTCCCACATTTGGTTTGTATGTATTCAGATAGACTCTCTCAGGCGCAACAGCTACCGGACGCCAATTCCTTGAGGATTGGGCAATCCGGCCGATGATCGCCTTGGCAGTGCTCTACCAGGTCCTGCAAGGTATCGCGCAGTTGTCCCAGCTCAAGAATCTTCTGGTTCAGCTCATCGATATGCTGGCGTGCCAACGCCTTTACATCGGCGCTGGCCCGTTGCCGGTCCTGCCACAGGGTCAGCAGCTTGCCGACCTCTTCCAATGAAAACCCCAGATCCCTCGAGCGTTTGATAAACGCCAGGGTGTGCAAGTCATCCTGGCCGTACACGCGATAGCCACTGTCGGTGCGATGCGCGGCTTTGAGCAGGCCGATGGATTCGTAGTAGCGAATCATCTTGGCACTCAACCCGCTCTGGCGTGCGGCTTGGCCGATGTTCATGGGCGCTGATCCTCCAGGTTCTTGGGCTTCCACGTCTTCAACAGTAACGCATTACTCACCACGCTGACGCTGGACAAGGCCATCGCCGCGCCGGCCAGTACCGGGTTGAGCAGGCCAAAGGCGGCCAGCGGAATGCCGATCAAGTTATACACAAAGGCCCAAAACAGGTTCTGGCGGATCTTGGCGTAGGTCTTTCGGCTGATCTCCAGTGCCGCAGGTACCAGGCGCGGGTCGCCGCGCATCAGGGTGATACCGGCGGCGTGCATGGCCACGTCGGTGCCGCCACCCATGGCGATGCCGATATCGGCGGCGGCCAGGGCCGGGGCGTCGTTGATGCCGTCGCCGACCATTGCGACAACCCCGGTTTTTTTCAGCTCGGCGACGGTGGCGGCTTTGTCGGCAGGCAGTACTTGCGCGTACACATCGTCGATGCCCAATGCCTCGGCCACCACGCGGGCACTGCCGCGATTATCACCCGTGAGCAAGTGGCTGCTGATGTGCTGGGCCTTGAGTTGCTCCACTGCTTCCAGCGCACCGGGTTTGAGCGTGTCGCCAAAGGCGAACAGTCCAAGCACTCGGGGTTGTGCGCCTTGTTCGATCAGCCAGGACAAGGTGCGGCCTTCTGCCTCCCAAGCCTTGGCGGAGTCGGCCAGATGGCCCGCGTTCAAGCCGCTTTCTTCCAGCAGGCGATGATTGCCCAGAGCCAGTTGCAGGCCGTCCAGCGTGCCGGCGATGCCACGCCCGGTCAGGGATTGGCTGGCGGTCACGTCCGTCACTGTCAGACCTTGTTCCTTGCAGGCGTCCAGCACGGCCTTTGCCAGCGGGTGCTCACTGCCACGTTGCAACGCTCCGGCTTGTTGCAGCAGCAAGGTTTCGTTGCCATCCACGGCTGCCAAGTGCGCAATCTTCGGCGCGCCGGAGGTGAGGGTGCCGGTCTTGTCGAAGACCACCGCGCTCACTTCATGAGCGCGTTCCAGGGCTTCGGCATCCTTGATCAGAATACCGTGGCGCGCGGCAACACCCGTGCCGGCCATGATCGCAGTTGGCGTGGCCAGGCCCAGCGCGCAAGGGCAGGCGATCACCAAGACCGCGACGGCATTGATGATTGCCGTTTCCAAGGGCGCGCCATACAGCCACCAACCCACCACAGTCACCAACGCCAGCACCAGCACGGCCGGGACGAAGACCTGGCTGACTTTATCCACCAGTTTCTGGATCGGAGCCTTGGCGGCCTGGGCGTCTTCCACCAGGCGGATGATCCGCGCCAGTACGCTTTCGGCACCGAGGGCCAGGGTGCGCACCAGCAGCCGGCCTTCGCCGTTGATGGCGCCGCCGGTAACCTTATCGCCGGGTTGTTTTGGCACGGGCAGGCTTTCGCCACTGATCAGGGCTTCGTCCGCATGGCTCTGCCCCTCGACCACCTCACCGTCCACCGGGAAGCGTTCGCCGGGTTTTACCACCACCAGATCATTGAGTTTCAGGGCATTGATGGCGACATCTTCTTCACGGCCCTCAATCACCCGAATCGCCCGCTCCGGACGCAAGGCTTCCAGGGCGCGGATAGCGCTGGCGGTCTGGCGCTTGGCGCGGCTCTCCAAATATTTACCGAGCAGCACCAGGGCGATCACCACCGCCGAGGCTTCGAAGTACAGGTGCGGTGCCATGCCGGGATGCGCGGTGAGCCATTCATAAATACTCAAGCCATAACCGGCGCTAGTGCCGATCGCCACCAGCAGGTCCATATTGCCAGCACCGGCACGCACGGCTTTCCAGGCGGCGACATAAAAGCGTGCGCCAAAGATGAACTGCACGGGGGTGGCCAGGGCGAATTGTGCCCATGCCGGCAGCATCCAGTGCAGGCCGAAGGGTTCCACCAGCATCGGCAGCACCAATGGCAATGCCAGCAGGATCGCCAGCATCAGCGACCAACGTTCGCGGTGCAGGCGCTGGGCTTGGTCCGCGTCGGTGGCGGTTTCGCTCTGGGGCAACGTGGCGGTATAGCCGGCTTTGTCGACGGCTGCGATCAACACGCCGGGGTCCATCTGGCCGAGCACTTCGACATGGGCGCGTTCATTGGCCAGGTTGACGCTGACGCTTTGCACCCCCGGCACCTTGCCCAGCGCCCGCTCGACCCGGCCGGCACAGCTGGCGCAGGTCATGCCGCTGATCGGCAGGTCAAAGGTGGTGGATCCATTCATGGGGCAGTCCTCCAAGAGAAGTTGCCCCTAGGATCAACCTTGACCTGTGGGGAAGGTCAAGCGTCTTTAATATTCCAATTCGGCAGCTTTCAGGTACATCCCATCCGGGCCCTGGGCAATGCGCAATTTGCGCACGTCACCGGCCTTGAGCGTGATGTTCTGCGCTGGCGGCGCCAACATCCCCGGCAGGCAGCCAGGGGATTGGCCTGGCAGCAGCTTCAGGCGCAACGAAAGATTGCCCGCCGGCAAGTTGAACGATGTGGCCTGTTCCTGGAACAGCCTACCCGCGAGTTGGTCATTCAGGTACAGGCCGATTTCGCAGTTGGTCGGCACTTCCAGGCGTTCCCGGGAAATGATCAGCACCGCATAGTCTTCTGCGGCGAAGGCTTGGGGCGCAGCGGCCGACAAGCTCATCAGGCCAGCAAGGGCAAAAAACGACCAGCGCATGGCGAATGCTCCGTGGTGTGAATCAAAGATGGGTGAAGCTTGGCCTTTGAAGCGGCCAAATACTAGCCCGGCAGAAATTTCCGGAACTTGACCTTGCCATCGTGGCAAGGTCGAGACTGGGTCCAACCTCATCAAAGGAGTCATGTCATGCAAGTATTCAGCGTTGAAGGAATGACCTGCGGCCATTGCGTTCGAGCGGTGACCCAGGCAGTGCAGAGCCAGGATCCGGCGGCCAGTGTGAAGGTCGACTTGGCCGCGAAGGAAGTGGGCGTCGAAAGCCGCTTGTCTGCCGAACAGGTGATCGAGGCGATCACCGAAGAGGGCTACAGCGCCAAGCTTGCCTGATACAGGTAAATAGTTAGCGAGCTATCGTGTTCAATGCACCCAAGCGCGGCTAGACTATCGGGCTGCCGTCTCACTTGGGTGCCCGATGAACCTCCGCATAATCCTGATTCTGGGTGCCTTGAGCGCCTTCGCGCCCTTGGCGATCGATTTTTACCTGCCGGGCTTCCCGGCCATGGCCAAGGCCTTCGCGACCGACGAAAAACACATCCAACTGACCCTGGCGGTGTATTTCGGTGGCCTGGCCATCGGCCAATTGATCTATGGCCCACTGGCTGACCGCTTTGGCCGACGCGGCCCGCTGCTCAGTGGGGTCACGCTGTTTACCCTGGCTTCATTTGCCTGCGCCTTTGCGCCTTCCCTGGAATGGCTGATCGGCGCGCGTTTTGTGCAGGCCCTTGGTGGCTGCGCTGGCATGGTGATCTCCCGCGCAGTGGTCAGTGACAAATGCGACGCGGTCGGCTCAGCCAAAGTGTTTTCCCAGTTGATGCTGGTCACAGGCCTCGCGCCGATCCTTGCACCGCTGGCCGGTGGACTGATGGTGGGAATATGGGGCTGGCAGTCGATTTTCCTCGCCCTGTCGATCTTCAGCGTGATGGCGGCCATCGCCGTGGCCGTCGGGCTGCCGGAAACCTTCCCGGCCCATCAGCCGCGCCAGCCGTTGTCCGGGTCGCTGCGTCGCTATGCTGCGCTGCTGTCGGACCGGGTCTACCTCGGCTATGCCCTCACCGGTGGTATCTCGATTGCCGGGATGTTTGCCTACATCGCCGGTTCACCTTTCGTCTTCATCCAGCTCTACGGCGTGCCTGCCGAGCATTACGGCTGGCTGTTCGGCTCCAACGCTGCGGGCTTTATCCTGGTGGCGCAGGTCAACGCGCGGTTGCTGTCCAAGCGTGGCCCGGCGTTCCTGTTGTCGCGCAGTGTGTGGGTCTACCTGCTGGCCGCGTTGAGCTTGCTGGGTATCGCGGCGCTGCGCACCGATGCGTTGTGGCCGTTACTGGTGCCGCTGTTTATTTGCATCGCCAGCCTGGGCTGCATTTTGCCGAATACTTCGGCCTGTGCCATGAGCGGGCAGGGTGCACGGGCCGGTAGCGCTTCGGCGTTGCTCGGTTGCATTCAGTTTGGCGTGGCGGCGGGGGCGGCGTCGTTGGTCGGAGTTTTGCACGACGGCACGGCGATGCCGATGGCGATGGTCATCAGCTTGTGCGGTGTGTTGGCGGTGACGATCGCAATGTCGACCCAGCGCCTGCAACGCAAACGGGCCTTGCAGGCGCAGGTCTGAACAGCGGATCAGCCAGCGGCGGAGCGTTGCTGGCTGCTTGGAAAACGGTGGGGCGCCTGGATACGGGCTTGCAGGGTGTCGGCAAAGGCACGGGCCTCTGCCTCGGTGCGGAAGGTGAAGGCGTCCTGGTCGAGACGGACTTGCCATTTATTGCCTGCGGATTTTGCTAACGCTTTTATCAGGATTTTCATTGCTGACTTCCTCACGTAAAAGAATCGTGGCAAAGGCGGCCAATATAAACCCGAATACCCTCAGAGATATGACAAAGGTCAACTGTCTGACTAGCGGTGTCGTCCATTACTTACATGAATAATGGACGACCCTGACAGCTATTTTTTCAGAAGCCTTCCAGCACGATCTTGCCCTTGGCCTTGCCGCTTTCCAGCAGTGCATGGGCACGGCGCAGGTTCGCCGCATTGATCACACCGAAGTGCTCACCCACCGTGGTTTTCAAGGTGCCGGCGTCGATCAGTTCGGCTACGCGATTGAGCAGGTTGTGCTGTTCGATCATGTCCGGGGTCTCGAACATCGAACGCGTGTACATGAACTCCCAATGCAGCGACAGGCTCTTGCGCTTGAGTTTGCTGACGTCCAGCGCCTTGGGATCGTCAATCAGCGCCAGCTTGCCTTGGGGTTGTAAGGCCTCCACCAACTGGTCCAAGTGATGATCGGTCTGGGTCAGGCTGGCGACGTGGGTCACTTGCGGATGGCCAGCGGCTTTCAGCGCTTCGCTCAGCGGTTGGCTGTGGTCGATCACCAGGTCAGCGCCAAGGGCCTTGGTCCACTCCTGGGTTTGCGGACGCGAAGCAGTGCCGATCACTTTCAAGGCGGTGAGCTGGCTGGCCAGTTGGGTCAGGATCGACCCCACGCCACCGGCAGCGCCGACGATCAGCAGGCTCTGGCCTAGGTCTTGTGTCCCTTCCTGCACTTGCAGGCGTTCGAACAGCAATTCCCAGGCGGTGATGGCGGTCAGCGGCAACGCGGCGGCTTCGGCAAAACCCAGGCTTTTCGGCATATGCCCGACGATGCGCTCATCCACGGTGTGCAACTCGCTGTTGCCGCCTGGACGCACCAGGGAGCCGGCGTAGAACACCTTGTCGCCGGCCTTGAACAGCGTCACGTCGCTGCCGACGGCCTTGACCACACCGGCCACATCCCAGCCCAGTACCTTGGCGGCGCCATTTTCCGGGGCGACGTTCTGGCGAACCTTGGTGTCCACCGGGTTGACCGAGATGGCTTTGACGTCCACCAGCAAGTCACGCGGGCCGGCGACAGGCGCAGGCAGTTCGATGTCTTGCAGGGCGTTTGGATCGTTGATCGGCAGTGAGGCGTAGTAAGCAATGGCTTTCATGATGGCTCCAGAAAAGGCGGGATCAGGCGAGAAATTTCAGGCGCTTGAGCTCGAAGTGTTCGAGCACATCAGCGGCCTTGGCGCGAAAGCTCTGGATATGTGCGCTCTGGTCGTGGTCGGCCAGCGCCGCGTCGTCGCTCCAGCGTTCGAGCATGTAGAAGGTTTCGGGGTGTTGCAGATCCTGGTGCAGGTCGTACTGCTCGCAACCGGCCTCCAGGCGAGTGGGTTCCAACAGGCCGCGCAGCAAGGTTTCCAGGGTGGCCTGTTGGCCGGGTTTGGCGATCAGCGTGGCGATGACGTTAAAGGCGGTGGTCATATTCAACTCCAGACACGTGATTAACGGATGCAGAGATGATTGGCTATTTCCTGCGCAGATAAAACCCGCTAAAACAGCAGTCTGTTTCAACAAAACTTTGATAATGAGTGCAAGTGCATGCTGCGTTTTGATGATTTGCAGTTGTTTGTGCGTGCGGCAGACCTTGGCAGCTTGTCCGCTGCGGCACGGGTGATGGACCTGTCGCCTGCGGTGGCGAGTGCGGCACTCAAGCGGATCGAACAGCAACTGGGTACACGCTTGCTGGCGCGTTCCACTCGCAGCCTGCGCCTGACGGCCGAAGGCGAGGGCTTCCTGGAATATGCCCGTGCGGCCTTAAGCTCGCTGGATGAAGGGCGACGCTTATTGGCCAGCGGGCAGGACCATGTCAGCGGTGTGCTGCAATTGTCGGCTCCGTCGGATTTCGGGCGCAATCAGCTATTGCCGTGGTTGGATGAGTTCCAGCGTGACTACCCGCAACTCACCGTGCGGCTGTTGCTGGGTGATCGGATTGCCGATCTGTTCCGCCAGCCGGTGGATATCGCCTTGCGCTATGGTGAGCCTGAGGACTCCAGCCTGATCGCGCTGCCCATCGCCCCAGACAATGTGCGTGTGCTGTGTGCCTCTCCCAGCTATCTCGCACGTTATGGCGAGCCTCGGCACCTGGAGCAACTGGCCCAGCATAATTGCCTGTTGTACATGCTTGGCAGCCGGGTCCACGATCATTGGACCTTTTACGATGGCAAGCGCGAAATCAGCCTGACCGTCACCGGCGACCGCTTCAGTGACGATGCCGATGTGGTCCGCCGCTGGGCGGTGGCGGGTGTGGGCATTGCCTACAAGTCCTGGCTGGATGTGAGTACCGACGTGCTGGCCGGGCGCTTGCGGCTTATCCTGCCGGAGCTGCGGGGTGAGCGCACGCCGCTCAATCTGTTGTGTGCCCATCGTGCGCAACTGAGCAAGCCCATCAATCTGCTGCGGGAAATGCTCGTGTCCCGCTGTACGACATTGACCGCCCAATTGCCAGTGCGATCCAGTGCGACGTAACGGACTCCATCAAAGTAGGAAAATTCACTCAGCTCCTGTCCCTCTCTACGCTGTCAGACGCGATGGAACCGGCGGTTTGCGCCCCTATACTTTGGTGCCTACCTCAGCAGAAAAATAAATCGACAGGGAGTGAAAAGATGGAAGCTGCACCTTGCATCAGTCAGATCGCCAGCTTGCTCGCCGAACCCAAACGTGCCGCCATGCTGTGGGCCTTGATGGATGGCTCGGCCAAGTCGCCCGTCGAGTTGGCAGCACTTGCCGGGTTGTCACCGACCTCTGCCAACGCGCATCTGGCGCGACTGACGGCAAGTGGCGTGCTGCGAGTCGAAGCCCAGCGTGGCAAGCGCTTGTTCCGTGTCGCGGCGCCTGATGTCAGCGCCGCTATTGATGCCTTGGCCAGGACCACCATGGCGTGCGCCGCACGCCGTGGGCCGCAGGCTTTAACGCCGGCCTTGGTTGCCCCGGCGTTGTTACGCCATGCGCGGTTGTGCCATGGCCACCTCGGCGGGGAATTGGGGGCGCAGCTGTATCAGCATCTTTTGGACGCGTGTTGGATAGAGTGCCATGAGCAGCGCGCCGATATCACCGTCAAGGGCGCGCAGCGCCTGGCAAACCTGGGGATTTTTACCCAAGCCCTGGCGTCGCCGCTGGTGTGTAATTGTTTCGATTGGAGCCAGCCCCAACCTCACCTGGGCGGTGCGTTGGGAGCGGGGTTGTTGCAACTGTTTCTACAGTCGAATTGGATCAGCGTGATCAATGACTCCCAGGCTTTACGGGTCAACGCCGCAGGACACAGGGAAATCACCCGATTGGCCATGTCTGTATGACATGGCCAATCCTTTTCTACTCAGTTATGGCTTTACGAGGCGCGCATCCAGGCTGTTCTGCGCCAGGCGTTTGGCCTGGTCCTGGGTCATGCCTAGCGAGGTGTACAGCGCGTGGAAGTTCTCGGTGACATAACCGCCGAAGTACGCCGGGTCATCCGAGTTCACCGTCACCTTTACGCCACGCTCAAGCATGTCGAGGATGTTGTGCTGGGCCATGTCATCGAACACGCACAGCTTGGTGTTGGACAACGGGCACACGGTCAGCGGGATCTGCTCGTCGATGATGCGCTGCATCAGGCGCTCGTCTTCGATAGCGCGCACGCCATGGTCGATGCGCTGGATTTTCAGCAGGTCGATGGCTTCCCAGATGTACTCGGGCGGGCCTTCTTCGCCGGCGTGGGCCACGGTGAGGAAACCTTCGTGGCGGGCACGGTCGAACACGCGCTGGAACTTGCTCGGTGGGTGACCCATTTCCGAGCTGTCCAGGCCCACGGCCACGAACGCATCGCGGAATGGCAGAGCGTGGTCCAGGGTTTTCTCGGCTTCAGCTTCGCTCAGGTGGCGCAGGAAGCTGAGGATCAAGCCGCTGGTGATGCCCAGTTGCTGCTCGCCATCTTTCAATGCGGCAGCGATGCCGTTGAGCACTACTTCGAACGGGATGCCACGGTCGGTGTGGGTCTGCGGATCGAAGAAGGGTTCGGTGTGAATCACGTTCTGCGCTTTGCAACGCAGCAGGTAGGCCCAGGTCAGGTCGTAGAAGTCCTGGGAGGTGCGCAGCACATCGGCGCCCTTGTAATACAGGTCGAGAAACTCTTGCAGGTTGTTGAAGGCATAAGCCTTGCGCAGGGTTTCGACGTCGTTCCACGGCAGCGCAATCTTGTTGCGCTCGGCAAGGGCAAACAGCAACTCAGGCTCCAGCGAGCCTTCCAGGTGCAGGTGCAGTTCAGCCTTGGGCAGGGCGTTGAGCCAATCGTACATTTTCTAAATTCTCATCAGGTGCAATGGCGGCATTCTACAGGCCATGGCCGAAATAATCGGCAAAACCTGACCAGCAGGATCGTTTTCGTTGCATTCGCGCAAGGGCCGCGTGAACTAAGGTGTAACGAAACGTTAGCGGCGTGACGCAGTCTGTACCCCATCAATGACTGATTTGCCGCACTAAAAGGCCCGGAATGCTCACATCTCTCAAGCAAGAAAAATTCATGCTGCTGGCGCTGATTGCTGCCATCGCCGCCTACCCGTTGGAGCACTGGATGCTGCACAGCGGGCAGATCACGGCGTTGTTGGCCGGCGTGGTGCTGATCGGTTTTATCGTGGTGGCGTCGATGCGCGTGGCCCATCATGCCGAGCAACTGGCGGAAAAGGTCGGTGACCCCTACGGCACCATGATCCTCACCCTCGCCGCCGTGCTAGTGGAAGTGGTGATCCTGGCGATCATGATGAGCAACGAGCCGTCGCCCACCCTGGTACGGGACACCATTTATTCGGCGGTGATGCTCGATATCAACGGCATCCTCGGCCTGGCAGCGCTGATGGGCGGCATCAAGCATGGCGAACAGTCCTACAACGATGATTCGGCCCGCACCTACAGCGTGATGATCCTCACCGCCATGGGTGTGTCGATGGTGGTGCCGGAATTCATCCCCGAAGCCGACTGGAAAATCTATTCGGCCTTCACCATTGGCGCGATGGTGGTGTTGTACACCCTGTTCCTGCGCATGCAGGTTGGGCCGCACAGTTACTTCTTCAGCTACAGCTACCCGGAAAAACGCCGCAAGAAGTTGCCGGAAGACGAGCAGGCGCCGCCGGTCAACCTGGCGTTCTCCATTGGTACCCTGGTGTTTGGGGTGATTGTGATCGGTGCGCTGGCCGAGGTGATGTCCAAGACCCTGGACCTTGGCCTGGAAGGCACGGGGGCGCCGCCGGTGATTACGGCGATTGTGGTCGCGGCCATTTCGGCAGCGCCGGAGATTCTGACGGCATTGCGCGCCGCGTTGGCCAACCGCATGCAGTCGGTGGTCAACATTGCGTTGGGTGCTTCGCTGTCGACGGTGATCCTGACGGTGCCGGTGATGGAGGCAATGGCGCTCTACACCGGCCAGCCGTTCCAGATGGCGATGACGCCGGTACAAACGGTGATGGTGTTTATCACGCTGATCGTCAGTGCGATCAACCTCAACGATGGCGAAACCAACGCCATCGAAGGGATGACCCATTTCGTGCTGTTTGCGACCTTTATCATGCTGTCGCTGTTGGGGTTGTAATCAGCCAGCGATCAATTGCCGCGCGGCCTGGGTGTGATCGGCGATCAGGCCTTTCAGGTCCAGGCCTTCGACCTGGCCGTCGATCACGCGCCATTTGCCTGCAATCATCACCCGGTCCGCACGGTCGGCGCCGCACAACAGCAGCGCCGAAATCGGATCATGGCTGCCGGAGAAGCGCAGCTCGTCTAGCTTGAACAGCGCCAGGTCGGCCTGTTTTCCGACGGCCAATTCACCGATATCCGTACGGCCCAGCAACTGCGCCGATCCTTTGGTTGCCCAGCCCAGCACGCCTTCCGGGGTGATCTTTTCCGCGCCGTAACGCAGGCGCTGGATGTACAAAGCCTGGCGCGCTTCAAGGATCATATTCGACGCGTCGTTGGACGCGGAACCGTCCACACCCAGGCCGATAGGCGCGCCGGCCGCGAGAAGGTCCAGGGTCGGGCAGATGCCGGACGCCAGGCGCATGTTCGAGCTTGGGCAATGGCAGATGCCGGTGCCTGCAGCGCCCAGGCGCGCAATTTCATCCGGGTTGAAGTGAATGCCATGAGCCAGCCAGGTACGTGGGCCGAGCCAGCCGACGCTGTCGAGGTAGTCCACGGTGCGCAGGCCGAAGCGCTGCAGGCAGAAATCTTCTTCGTCGAGGGTTTCGGCCAGGTGGGTGTGCAGGCGTACATCCAGGCGGTTGGCCAGTTCGGCGCTGGCTTCCATGATTTCCGGGGTGACGGAAAACGGTGAGCAGGGCGCCAGGGCGATCTGGATTTGCGCGCCGTCACCACGCTGGTGGTATTCGCGGATCAGACGCTGACTGTCTTCAAGGATGACTTGGCCCTGCTGCACCGTCTGTTGCGGTGGCAGGCCGCCGTCGGCTTCACCCAAACTCATGGAACCACGGGTGAGCATGGCGCGCATGCCCAGCTCGCGGACGCTTTCCACTTGTACGTCGATGGCGTTTTCCAGGCCGTCGGGGAACAAGTAGTGGTGGTCCGCCGCTGTGGTGCAGCCCGAGAGCAGCAATTCGGCCAATGCGACTTTGCTGGCGAGAGCGAGCTTTTCCGGGGTGAGTCGTGCCCAGACCGGGTACAGGGTTTTCAACCAGGGAAACAATGGCTGATTGACCACCGGCGCCCAGGCGCGAGTCAGGGTTTGATAAAAGTGGTGGTGAGTGTTGATCAGCCCCGGCAAGACCACATGCTCACGCGCCTCGAACACTTGGGCGCAGGGCAGCGCGGGTTCTTGGCCTTGGGCCAGCACTTCGCTGATCACACCGTCTTGCAGCACCAGGCCGCCACGAGCGTCGAGGCCGTTGGCCGTGAAAATCGCGAGGGGGTTTTTTAACCAGATACGGGTCGCAGGCATTGGCCGGCTCCTCTGAATGATGGGTTCAGGTTTGCCAGCTCAGTGTTGCCCTGTCTGCTGATCCAGGGTCGCCGGTAAAGGCGAGGGGGCAGTCTACGCGCGGATCGTTACCGACGGCAATCGGTCGATAACGATCCTCAGGGTTTTACCAGGCGATGGTGTCGCCTTTGTAATCGATGAAATGATGGCCGCCTTTGCCTGTGTAGGCGTTCACCTGGTCCACCAGGCCGCGCACGCTGGTGTCGACATCGATGTGTGCGTTTTCACCGCCCATGTCGGTCTTCACCCAGCCTGGGTGCAACGACAGCACGGTCAACTTATGGTCGCCCAGCTGGGTAATAAAGCTGTTGGTCATGGAGTTGAGTGCCGCCTTGCTGGCTTTGTACAGCGCCAGGTCGGAGCCGTCGGGGATGGTCACGCTGCCCAGTACCGAACTCATGAAGGCCAATACGCCGCTGTCTTTACGGATTTGCCCGACAAAACGCTGGGCCAGGTTGATCGGCGCTACGGCGTTGGTGAAGAACAGTTGGCCGACTTCTGCCAAGGTGGCGTGGCCCGGCTCTTGATTGGCGGGGCCCTTGACGCCGGCATTGACGAACAGCAGGTCGAAGGTCCGTTCCTTCAGGCGTTGGCTCAGGGCGATCACGGCTTGCTGGTCGTCCATGTCGAGTTTTTCGATCTTTACTGGGCCGACGGCCTTCAGGGCATCGGCCTTGCTCGGATCGCGCACGGTGGCGGTCACGTCCCAACCGTCCTGCAATAGTTGCTTGACCAAGCCAAGGCCCAGTCCGCGCGAGGCGCCGATGATCAATGCGGTTTTTGGCGTAGACATGAAAAGCTTCCTTTTAGAGTCGCGGTTCAGGGTGTTCAGCGTTGTAGCAGGATACGCCCACGGCTGAGGTCGGCGAGTTGAATTTGCAGGGTATCGATATGTGCTTCGCCCAAGGCGAGCTGCAACTCGACGCCGTTGGCGGTGAAGGTTTCTTCGACCACCAGCCCGCCCAGTTCAGCGACGCGCAGTTTAACCAGGTTCAGCTCGGCGAAAGCGCAGGCGCAACTCAAGGGCACGCGGCTGATCAGTTCGATGCGTTCGGCATTTTGCAGGCATTTATTGGCGCCTCCGCCGTAGGCGCGGGCCAGGCCGCCGGTGCCCAATTGGATGCCGCCGTACCAGCGAATTACCAGCACCGCGACCTGATCAAACCCTTGTGCCTCGATGGCCGCCAGAATCGGCCGTCCAGCGGTGCCACCGGGTTCGCCGTCGTCATTGCTGCGGTATTGGTCAGCGAGCTTCCAGGCCCAGCAGTTGTGCGTGGCGTTCAAGTCGCTGTGCTGCTCGAAAAACGCCTGGGCATCTTGTGGGCTGGTGATGGGGCCGGCGAGGGTAATGAATCGGCTTTTGCGTATTTCTTCACGAAACTCGCAAAGGCCGGTGAGCGTGAAAGGCATAAGTCGCTTCGTTTAATAGGCGGGCTTGACGCCACAGCCTTTGAGAATGATGTGGATCAGGTTGGTGCCGGCGTCTTCCATATCCTGCTTGGTCAGCTTGGTGCGACCGGTGACGCGGCAGATCTGGGTGGCGAAGTCGGCGTAGTGCTGGGTGCTGCCCCACAGCAGGAAGATCAAGTGCACGGGGTCGATCGGGTCCATCTTGCCGGCGTCTATCCAGGCTTGGAACACTGCCGCGCGGCCACTGAACCAGGCGCGGTAGTCCTGGCTGAAATATTCGGTAAGGCATTCGCCGCCGCTGATGATTTCCATCGCGAAAATTCGCGAGGCCTGGGGTTGGCGGCGCGAAAACTCCATCTTGGTACGGATGTAGCGGGTGAGGGCGACGGCCGGGTCATCTTCGGCGGTCAGCGTGTTGAAGGTGCTGTCCCACAGTTCGAGGATGTTGCTGAGCACCGCAATGTACAGGCCCAGCTTATTGGTGAAGTAGTAATGCAAGTTGGCCTTGGGCAACCCGGCACTGGCAGCGATGGTGTTCATGCTGGTGCCTTTGTAGCCATGGCGCGCGAACTCATCTTCAGCAGCCTGGAGAATCGCTTGTTCGTTCTTTTGCCGAATGCGGCTGGCGGGCTTACCGGCGTGGTTGCTGTGGGCAGGAACTTCGAGGCTCATGGAGGTTTCCGTGCTGATCGATAGAGACGACGTGTGCACAGATAACCCACCCTCAAGCCTCAGACAAGTCCTGATGCAATAAAACCGTCAAAGCGGTTCCAGGGTGTCGCTTTCCGGAGTGTGGTTTGCGGCAGTCGCAGTTGCTTTGGCTTCGGGTAATAACAGGCACAACACAATCGCGGTCAACCCGCCGCTGGTGATGGCGGAGTCGAACAGGTTTTGTACCAGCGTCGGCATCAGGTGCAGCAGGTTCGGTTGCGCTGCGATGCCCAGGCCGACGCCAAACGAGGTGGCGATGATCAGCATGCTACGCCGGTCCAACGGTGCCTGGGCAAGGATGCGCACGCCGGCGGCGGCCACACTGCCGAACATCACCAGGGTGGCGCCGCCCAATACGGGTTTGGGGATTTGTTGCAGTATCGCGCCAATCAATGGAAACAAGCCGAGGCAAAACAGCACCACGCCGATGTATAGGCCGACGTAACGGCTGGCCACGCCGGTAAGTTGGATCACGCCGTTGTTCTGCGCAAAGGTGGTGTTAGGGAAGGCGCTGAATGTCGCAGCGATCATGCAGCTCACGCCATCGCCGAGTACGCCACCTTTAAGCCGGCTTATATAAGAAGGGCCGCTGATGGGCTGGCGGGCGATCATGCAGTTGGCGGTGAGGTCGCCGACGGTTTCGATGCTGCTGATCAGATAAATCAGCGCAATCGGCAGGAAAGCGCTCCAGTCGAAGTTGAAACCGAAGCGAAACGGAATGGGCAGGCTGACCAGAGGCAGGTCGGGCAGGGCTTGAGGCACGAGTTTGCCGCTGAACCAGGCGGCGAGACTGCCGAGGGCCAAGCCGATGATAATGGCCGAGAGGCGTACCCAAGGTGTGTTGGAGCGGTTGAGCAGAATGATCGTCAAAACGACGAACACGCCCAGCGCAAGGTTGGTGGGCGCGCCGAAGTCGGGGGCGTTGAAGCCGCCGCCGAGATCAGTGATACCGACCTTGATCAAGCTGATGCCGATCAGGGTGATGACAATCCCGGTCACCAAGGGCGTGATGACTCGACGCAACTGGCCGATAAAGCGGCTCAGCACGATCTGCACTACAGCGCCGAAAAAGCACACCCCAAAGATCATCGCCATGATGTCTTCCGGGCTGCCACCACGTTGTTTCACCAGGAATCCGGCCGATAGCACTGCACCGAGAAACGCAAAGCTGGTGCCTTGCAGGCAGATCATCCCGGCGCCGATTCCAAATGGCCTACGCGCCTGAATGAAGGTGCCTACGCCGGAGACCATCAGCGCCATGCTGATCAGGTAGGGCAAATGGGCAGTGAGGCCCAGGGTGGAGCCGATGATCAGCGGCGGGGTGATGATGCCGACAAATGCAGCGAGCACATGTTGCAGTGCGGCGAGAAAAGCCGGGGCAGGTTTTGGGCGGTCGTTGAGGCCGTAGATCAGGTCGCTGCTGTTGGACGTTTCTGGTGGCATGGCGGGCAAACTCAAGGTCTATGTCCTTGGGTTATTGCAAAAAGCTGTCCAACTGCTCAGCTTTTAGCTGCTAGGCCGAGTTAGCGGGTTGCCGCGAGACTTTCCAGGAAGCTTTCCAGCACCAAATGGGGGCGTCGGCCCTTGCGCGTGACCGATGCGAGGCTTAAATCGTAAAAACGTGTAGTCGGTTTCAGCGCACGCAGTCGTCCTTGTTGTACCCACAGGCTGGCGTAATGGTCGGGCAGGTAGCCGATATAGCGGCCGGTGAGAATCAGGAAGGCCATGCCTTCGCGGTCCGAAGCGCTCGCGGTGCAGTTGAGGGCCTGGTAATGGGCCTGAATCTCGGCGGGCAGGCGGAAGGTTGGGGCGATCGCGTCTTGGGCATCGATGCGTGCGTCGCCCAACTGCTTGTTGTCGGCGTAGAACAGTGGGTGCCCAACGGCGCAGTAGAGCAGTGAACGCTCACTGTACAGCGGCTGGTATTCCAATCCCGATAGGGCGCTGGCCTGGGGCACCACGCCCACATGCAGGCGGCCGTCGAGTACGCCTTGCTCGACTTCGTTGGGGGCGATCATGCGGATCTGGATTTGCACGTCCGGTCCGCGCTCTTTGAGCTGTGCGAGCGCATGGGTGATGCGCATGTGGGGCAGGGTGACGAGGTTGTCAGTGAGGCCGATGATCAACTCGCCGCGCAAGTGCTGGTGCAAGCCGTTGACCTCGGTGCGGAAGCTTTCCAGGGCACTTAATAGTTGCAGGGCGGATTGGTAGACCTCGCGGCCCTCTTCGGTCAGCGAGAAGCCGGCGCGGCCGCGTTGGCACAGTCTTAATCCGAGCCGTTGTTCGAGATCGCTCATTTGCTGGCTAATCGCCGAGCGCCCGATGCCCAGCACGGTTTCCGCCGCTGAGAAGCCGCCGCATTCGACCACACTGCGAAAGATGCGCAGCAGGCGGATATCGAAGTCGCTGACTTGAGCCAGGGGATCGGGTCGACGGCTGCTCATAGTTTAGTGAAGGCCTGACTGAAGGTTAGAAGAGTTGAATTTCACCGACTTTATCGCCATGGCAATTTAGCTGCAACAACGCTTTTCAATCCCGACGCTGCCTTTTGCCCCGCGAGGTTTTGCTGATGAACATGCCCGAAAACGCCCCATCGTCCCTGGCCAGCCAATTGAAGCTGGACGCGCACTGGATGCCGTACACCGCCAACCGTAACTTCCAGCGTGACCCGCGCCTGATCGTGGCGGCCGAGGGTAGCTGGTTGACCGATGACAAGGGGCGCAAGGTGTACGACTCGTTGTCGGGGCTGTGGACCTGTGGCGCCGGGCATACCCGTAAGGAAATCCAGGAAGCGGTGGCCAAGCAATTGGGCACTCTGGACTATTCGCCAGGCTTCCAATACGGTCATCCGTTGTCCTTCCAACTGGCGGAAAAGATCACTGACCTGACCCCTGGCAACCTGAATCATGTGTTTTTCACCGACTCCGGCTCCGAGTGTGCCGATACCGCGGTGAAGATGGTGCGGGCCTACTGGCGTCTGAAAGGCCAGGCGACCAAGACCAAAATGATCGGTCGCGCCCGTGGTTATCACGGCGTGAACATCGCTGGCACCAGCCTGGGCGGCGTTAACGGCAACCGTAAGATGTTTGGTCAGGCGATGATAGATGTTGACCATCTGCCGCACACCTTGCTGGCGAGCAACGCCTTCTCCCGTGGCATGCCGGAGCAGGGCGGTATCGCGCTGGCGGATGAGCTGCTCAAGCTGATCGAGTTGCATGACGCATCGAACATCGCCGCTGTCTTTGTCGAGCCAATGGCAGGTTCTGCGGGCGTGCTGGTCCCGCCAAAGGGTTACCTCAAGCGTCTGCGTGAGATCTGCGACCAGCACAACATCCTGCTGGTGTTTGACGAAGTGATCACCGGCTTCGGCCGTACCGGTTCGATGTTTGGTGCTGACAGCTTCGGCGTGACCCCAGATCTGATGTGCATCGCCAAACAAGTCACCAACGGCGCGATCCCGATGGGTGCGGTGATTGCCAGCAGCGAGATCTACCAGACTTTCATGAACCAAGCCACGCCCGAGTACGCGGTGGAATTCCCCCACGGCTACACCTACTCGGCGCACCCTGTCGCCTGCGCCGCCGGCTTGGCGGCATTGGACCTGTTGCAGAAGGAAAACCTGGTGCAGAGCGTCGCTGAGGTCGCACCGCACTTTGAGAATGCGCTGCATGGCCTGAAGGGCGGCAAGAACGTGATCGATATCCGCAACTACGGCCTGGCCGGTGCGATCCAGATTGCCCCGCGTGACGGCGATTCGATCGTGCGCCCATTCGAGGCCGGCATGGCTTTGTGGAAAGCCGGTTTCTATGTGCGTTTTGGCGGTGACACCCTGCAGTTCGGGCCAACCTTCAACAGCAAGCCACAGGACCTGGATCGCCTGTTCGATGCGGTCGGCGAAGTGCTGAACAAGATCGACTGATTTCTCCTTCTATATAGAACAACTTTTCAGGAGCCCCGCATGAGCCTTATCCAGCATTTGATCAACGGTGAGTTGGTCAACGACAGCGGTCGCAGTGCCGACGTGTACAACCCGTCCACCGGCCAGGTGATCCACCAAGTGCCGTTGGCCAGCCGTGAAACCATTCAACAGGCAATCGACTCGGCCAAGGCGGCGTTCCCGGCCTGGCGTAATACTCCAGCGGCCAAGCGTGCCCAGGTGATGTTTCGTTTCAAGCAATTGCTGGAGCAGAACGAAGCGCGTATCTCGCAGTTGATCAGCGAAGAGCATGGCAAGACCTTGGAAGATGCCGCGGGTGAACTGAAGCGGGGGATCGAAAACGTCGAGTACGCGTGCTCTGCGCCGGAAATTCTGAAGGGCGAGTACAGCCGTAACGTAGGACCGAATATTGATGCTTGGTCGGATTTTCAACCACTGGGCGTAGTCGCTGGCATTACGCCGTTCAACTTCCCGGCGATGGTGCCGTTGTGGATGTATCCGCTGGCGATTGTCTGCGGTAACTGTTTCATCCTGAAACCATCGGAGCGTGATCCGAGCTCCACACTGTTGATCGCGCAGCTTTTGCAGGAAGCCGGTCTGCCTAAAGGTGTGCTGAGTGTGGTGCACGGCGACAAGGGCGCAGTGGATGCGCTGATTGAAGCGCCGGAAGTGAAAGCGTTGAGCTTCGTGGGTTCGACGCCGATTGCCGAGTACATCTATTCGGAAGCGACCAAGCGTGGCAAACGCGTGCAGGCACTGGGTGGTGCGAAGAACCATGCGGTGCTGATGCCGGATGCGGATTTGGATAACGCCGTCAGCGCGTTGATGGGCGCTGCTTATGGTTCTTGCGGTGAGCGCTGCATGGCGATCTCGGTAGCCGTGTGCGTGGGCGACCAGGTAGCGGATGCGTTGATTGCCAAACTGGTGCCGCAGGTCAAGGCGCTGAAAATCGGTGCGGGCACTTCCTGCGGCCTGGATATGGGGCCGCTGGTGACAGGGCAAGCCCGAGACAAGGTCAGTGGCTATATAGAAGACGGCGTGTCGGCGGGTGCCCAACTGGTGGTTGATGGTCGTGGCTTGAGTGTTGCCGGACATGAAGAGGGTTTCTTCCTCGGTGGCAGCCTGTTTGATCGTGTGACGCCAGAGATGCGTATCTATAAGGAAGAGATCTTTGGGCCCGTGCTGTGCGTTGTGCGGGTGAATAGCCTGGAAGCGGCGATGCAGCTGATCAACGATCACGAATATGGCAACGGCACCTGTATCTTTACCCGAGATGGTGAAGCGGCGCGTTTGTTCTGTGACGAGATTGAAGTGGGCATGGTCGGCGTGAACGTTCCTCTGCCCGTGCCGGTGGCGTATCACAGCTTTGGTGGTTGGAAGCGTTCGCTGTTTGGTGACCTGCATGCATATGGGCCGGATGGGGTGCGTTTCTATACCCGTCGCAAAGCGATCACCCAGCGCTGGCCGCAGCGGGCCAGCCATGAAGCGTCGCAATTTGCTTTCCCTAGCTTGTCTTAAGGCAAGCTGAAAGCCGGCCCCTCGGGGCCGGCTTTCGCGTTTTTGGGGCTTTTCTGACTTATATGACAGAAATATGAAGAAAGGCATTGACGGCAGATTCTGGATGTCTATAATTCGCCCCACTTCCGGCGCAGTCGAAACGGAAAACTCCTTGGTAAACAATGAGTTATGTAGGTTTCGGCAGCGGGTTGCTTCAGCTCATCGAAGCCAAAAGGAAGTTGAAAAAGAGGTGTTGACAGCAGCGTGTAACGCTGTAGAATTCGCCTCCCGCTGACGAGAGATCGGAAGCGCAAGTGGTTGAAGTTGTTGAAGAAATCTTCGAAAGCTTCTGAAAATAATCACTTGACAGCAAATGAGGCTGCTGTAGAATGCGCGCCTCGGTTGAGACGAAAGATCTTAACCAACCGCTCTTTAACAACTGAATCAAGCAATTCGTGTGGGTGCTTGTGGAGTCAGACTGATAGTCAACAAGATTATCAGCATCACAAGTTACTCCGCGAGAAATCAAAGATGTAACCAACGATTGCTGAGCCAAGTTTAGGGTTTCTTAAAAACCCAAAGATGTTTGAACTGAAGAGTTTGAT
>NZ_AYTD01000011.1 GCF_000503215.1 Pseudomonas canadensis
GTCCCCGGATACTCTTCTTTCAGACCAATCTGCGACAGACGACGGTTGGCGATGAACTTGAGGTAGTCCTCCATCATCGCCGCGTTCATGCCCAGCACACCGCGTGGCATGGTGTCGCGCGCGTATTCGATCTCCAGCTGAGTCCCTTGCAGGATCATCTGGGTCGCTTCTTCCTTCATCTCGGCATCCCACAGGTGTGGGTTTTCGATTTTGATCTGGTTGATCACGTCGATACCGAAGTTCAGGTGCATCGACTCGTCACGCAGGATGTACTGGAACTGCTCGGCCACGCCGGTCATTTTGTTGCGACGGCCCATGGACAGGATCTGGGTGAAGCCGCAATAGAAGAAGATGCCTTCCAGCACGCAGTAGTAGGCGACCAGGTTGCGCAGCAGCTCTTTGTCGGTCTCGACGGTGCCGGTTTCGAACTTCGGATCGGAGATCGAACGGGTGTACTTCAGGCCCCAGGCGGCTTTCTTAGCGACCGATGGGATCTCGTGGTACATGTTGAAGATCTCGCCTTCATCCATGGCCAACGATTCGATGCAGTATTGGTAGGCGTGGGTGTGGATCGCTTCTTCGAAGGCCTGGCGCAGGATGTACTGGCGGCACTCCGGGTTGGTGATCAGGCGGTACACGGCCAGCACCAGGTTATTGGCGACCAGGGAGTCGGCGGTGGAGAAGAAGCCCAGGTTGCGCATGACGATGCGACGCTCGTCGTCGGTCAGGCCTTCAGGGTTTTTCCACAGCGCGATGTCGGCGGTCATGTTGACCTCTTGCGGCATCCAGTGGTTGGCGCAGCCGTCGAGGTACTTCTGCCAGGCCCAGTCGTACTTGAAGGGTACGAGCTGGTTGAGGTCGGCGCGGCAGTTGATCATGCGCTTTTCGTCAACGGCGACACGGGCGGCGGAGCCTTCCAGCTCGGCGAGGCCTTCGGCGACGTCGAGTTTGTCGAGGGCGGCCTTGGCGCGGATGATCGCGGCGGAGTCGTTGGCGGTCACGTTACGGGCTTCCAGCGCGGCGGCGGCGCCGGCACCGTCGAGGCGGTCCATGTTGGCTTCGCTGGCGTGGCCGGCGTTGGCGCCCTTGATCACCGCTGCACCGGTGTCTTCGTTGTCGACTTCATCCCAACTCAGCATTGAAATTCTCCTTCCTGGTCTGTTCTGACGGCGGGCGATTGCTGATCACCCTGCCTGTAAAAATGAGGGGGCCAACGCCAGGCCAAAGGCGGTCGATGTTCAATCTAGCGTAGCCGCGAAAATGCAAGGTCGCACACTATGTAGTGGTGTTTTCTTGTGTGCGGCACACTATATGGGGTTCGTTTGAGCCGGTCAACGCGAGGCAAAGATCCATTTTGTCGCACTGGCAGGGCTCGGAAAGGCTCAAGGCTACGGTTTTGGCGGGGTCAGCCTTCAGTCGGTGAGCCTGACGAAGGCTGAAAAAATATCGGACTTGACGATTCGCTCACGCTCTCTTCAATTTGGGCCAGATATTTGCAAATAAGGGTTGGTTGAATGTGATGCATATGGCATCAGCGGTAACCGGGTCATTCATCAGGGTCAGCACCGGCCTTCTGGAGTCGAAAACCACACTTTTGTGAGTCAACGGTTCTGCTTCTGACGTGGAGGGGAATTGCCCGTAAGTGATTGTCTGATAGACATCCAACGCCTCGGTCAAACATGTCATGGGTTCGACCGTGCTGTCGTTGCGCACGGCTGCAATACGACTGAGGCTCAGATCCTTAAATTTCAGCGTCAAGGTGCAGCTATCGATATTCAGGGCGAGCGATCCGTCGAAGACGATCACCTCCAGAAACTCAGACCCGATCGGCTTGAGGGTGAGTATCAAGCGCTTCAGATAGAGGGTATCTCCGTCACGCTGAGTAAACATCTGGCAAAGTCGATTATTCAGGTAAGCGGGGGGAAGATCGTCTTGCGTCCAGCCATACAGGCCGGGGAAAAAGGAAAGGGTAAACAGCCCGCCGGTTGATTGCCTGGCAAATTCTGAGTGCGGGCGCATGTATTCGACACTAGCGTTGGCAATGATCAATAAGGCGTTGGCGACGGCGGTGCACACGTGTTTCTCAAGCTCGCACTCAAAGCATGGCAATGTCTTGGCGATCTGTTCGGTGCTCAGCCTGTTCATGACCTGCAGCAAGGCATGACGCCCTGAACCGATCACTAGGGCTTTGCCAAAACTGCCGTTTCTGCATTCCGTTTGCCAATCGGGATGCCCTGCGTGGTGGATATGGCCCTCTCGCAGGTCCACTACGATAAAGCTCGCCGCCAGGCCATCATTGATGGCGTCCTGGACGATGTTCTTGTGCCGTTTCAGCGAATAACTATCGTCGTATTCCGCTGCCTGCTGCACCTTGGTGAAAATCAGTTGGGCGTGACCCACCGCCCCTGCATACAGCATATGCACGTCAAGTGGCGACTCCCAGACCTTGCTTGCCATCCCTGCCGGGTAAGTGCTTCCATCCGCTGCGGGGCGCGCTTCCTGGCCGGTCAAGGGCGTGGTGGGCGATGCTTCGGGCACATGGTTGGAGCTGATTAGATTGTCGGTGATGGCGATCGGGAACGTTTCACCGAATAACAGAGCGGCGACGGTCATGCATTTCACTCCTGTCGAAAAGGGCATGGGCATCCAGTAACCGGCTATCTTCTCAGAACTGAGGGCCCGTGCAACCTCTGCGGGCCGCATCTGGGTTACCAGCCGCGCAGGCGCTCCCATACCTGCACGCCACCGCCTTCCAGCAGTACGTGGTAGCTGCCGAACTGGGTGCCGGTGGCGCATGCATGGTTGGGCAGGATGCGCAGGCGTTTGCCCAGCGGGAATTGTGTGACCACATCCACGTCGCGGCCTTGGAACTGCGCCACGCCATGCTCCTGATTGGCGCTGCTTAACAGCAGTCCCTCAATCGGCTCACCGTGTTCATCACAGACCTGCCCGTAACCAAAATCCTGCTGCTGGGATTGAGTGCCGCGATCCCGGCTCATTGCCATCCAACCGGCATCGGTGATGATCCAGCCTTTTTCCGGCTGATGGCCGATCACGGTAGTCAGCACGCTCAAGGCCAGTTCATCGATACGGCACACGCCGATGTTGTGCATCACCAGATCGAAGAAGGCATAGACCCCGGCGCGCAGCTCAGTCACACCTTCCAGGTTGAGCGCCGACAACGCAGTGGGTGTCGAGCCTACGCTGACCTGCGCGCAAGGCATCCCGGCGGCACGAATTCGTTCGGCCGCTTCCACACAGCGCGCACGTTCTTGCTCCGCGATGGCTTGCAGCGCTTCAGGCGTGTCCAGGCCGTAGCTTTCACCTGCATGGGTCAACACACCGCTGAGGCTGTCGCCAAGCAAGCGGGCGATGTCCAGCAGCAGCGGGTCCTGCGGCTTGACCCCGGAACGATGGCCGTCGCAGTCGATCTCGATCATCACCGCAAAGCGTTCGCCATGCTCCCGGCCAAAATCAACAATGGCCTGGGCGCCGGCCAGGCTGTCGGTGATCAGCGTCAAGGCGCAACCCCGACGACGCAACGCCAGGGCCTGGGGCAATTTGTGCGGCGCCATGGCTACGGCGTAGAGGATGTCGGCGATGCCCAAGTCGAAAAAATACTCGGCTTCCTTCAAGGTCGAAACCGTGATGCCACGCGCGCCCGCTGCGATCTGCGCCGCTACCACTTCAGCGCACTTGTGGGTTTTGACATGGGGGCGAAGTTGCACGCCAAGGCTGTTGGCGCGCTGTTGCATGCGCTGGATATTGCGTTGCATTTTCTCGGTATCGATCAGTGCTGCTGGCGTGTCCAAAGTTGCAACTCCACTAGAGGGGACGGCGCTGAAATTGACGCCCTGTCCAGGACTGGATATGTTGTCTTGCATGAAAAACACCTCTCCCAACGATACTCACCTGATCAGCCAACTCGAACAGATTGCCGAAGGCTTGAGCAAGACCTTCAGCCCGTTCTGCGAAGTGGTGCTGCACGACTTGCGCGACCCGCAGCACTCGATCCTGGCCATCCATAACAACCTGTCCGGACGCGCGTCGGGAGACCCGACCACCGAGTTGGGCCTGGCGCGGATTGCCGACCCGGACTACCCGCAAGTCATCGCCAACTACCAGAACCAGTTCAGCGACGGCCGCCAGGTCAAAAGCACCTCGATCGGCATCAAGGGTGCGAGTGGCGAGTACGTCGCGGCCTTGTGCATGAACGTCGATCTCTCATTGTTCCGTGGCTTGCAGGGCATGCTGGAACAGTTCGGTTCGGTCAGCGGCGACAAGCTCATCGAATCCCTGGACCCTTCCGGCGCCGATGTCATCCGTGCGCGTATCGACCAGTTCGCCGCCCGCCTGGCCACCACCCCGCGTGCGCTGAAAACGGCAGACCGGCGTGTGCTGATGCAGGAGCTCAAAGACTCGGGCTGCCTGGATATTCGCCGGGCCATGGAAACCGTGGCTTCCCACTTGGGCGTGTCGCGCGCGGCGGTCTACACCTACGCCAAGTAGCGCGCCACGGCTTCAATCTCCACGAGGTACCCGTGATGCAACTCGGGCACCGGCACCACCGCGCGGGCAGGACGGTGGTCGCCCAGCGCGGCGGCGTACACGCTATCGAACGCCGGCCAGTGTTCGACGCCGGCCACGTACACCGTGACTTTGACCAGATCCTCTGGCGCCGCGCCGGCCGCTTTCAAGATCTCCAGCAGATTGTTCAGGGTTATCCGCGCCTGTTCGGCAAACGACGCCGACAGGTTATGCTGCCCATCCGGGCTGACCGGCAATTGCCCGGAGATGTACAGCGTGTCCCCATGGCGGACGGCTTGCGCGTAATGGCCTGCGGGCCTGGCCGCATTCGCTGTCTGGATGATCTTCATGAGGCCTCGCTGAGCAGCGCGGCATACTTCTGGATGTCGACGTTGCCACCGGTGACGATAATGCCCACGCGCTGACCCTTGAACCGGTCACCCTCATTGAGCAATGCCGCCAGCCCCAGGCAGCCGGTAGGCTCGACCACCAATTTCATGCGCTGCATGAAGAACTTCATCGCTCCAACCAGCTCGGCATCCGTCACGGTGAGGATGTCGTTCACTCTGTCGCGGATGATCGGGAAGGTGTAGTCGCCCAAGTGCTGGGTCTGCGCACCATCGGCAATGGTTGCCGGGGTGTCGATATGCACGATGCTGCCGCTGCGAAATGAGCGCTGGCCGTCATTACCGGCTTCGGGCTCGACGCCATACAGCAGGCAGTCAGGCGCCAGGGCGCGGGTGCTCAGTGCGGTACCCGAGAGCATTCCGCCGCCGCCAAGGCCGACGAACATCGCATCCAGCGGGCCGGTGGATTCCAGCAACTCCTTGGCGGCCGTGCCTTGTCCGGCAAGGATGTGCGGGTGGTCATAGGGCGGGATCAGGGTCAGGCCGTGTTCAGTCGCCAGGTCACGGCCGATCTGCTCGCGGTCTTCGGTGAAGCGGTCATACAGCACCACGCGGGCGCCATATTCGCGGGTGGCCGCGACCTTGGCGGCAGGCGCATCGGTGGGCATCACGATGGTCGCCGGTATGCCCAGCAACTGCGCCGCCAGGGCAATCCCCTGGGCGTGGTTGCCGGAGGAAAACGCCACCACACCGGCCTTGCGCTGCTGATCATCGAAGCGCGACAACGCGTTGAAGGCGCCGCGAAACTTGAAGGAACCCGCCCTTTGCAGGTTTTCACACTTGATGAATACCTGGGCACCGGTCAGCGCGTCGAGGGTGCGCGACGTGAATACCGGCGTGGTGTGGGCAATGCCTTCCAGGCGTTGGGCAGCGTCGATGACGTCGTGGTAAGTGGGCGATGGCATGGGCGGACCTCGTTATCGTGTTTGGATAAAATATCCACATCAAGACAAGTTGTAAAGGTCTGCCTGGGTTCAGTGACCCACCAGTTCCTCCAGCAATTGCTCCTTATAGCCTTGCAGTTTCGGGGAGGCGCGGTCCCGAGGGTGAGGCAGCTCAACCCGGATCTCATGCTTGATCCGCCCGGGGTGGGCGTCCATCACAATCACCCGGTCACCGAGGTACAGCGCCTCCTCGATGTCGTGGGTGACCATGATCACCGTGCAGCGCTGCTGCACCCAGATGCGCTGCAGTTCCCGTTGCAGGTGCACGCGGGTCAGGGCGTCCAGCGCTCCCAGCGGCTCATCCAGTAGCAACACCTTGGGCTTGTTGATCAGCGCCCGGGCAATGGCGGCGCGTTGCGCCATGCCGCCGGACAGTTGGTGGGGGTAAGCATTTTCAAAGCCGGCGAGGTTGACCAGTGCGATGTGTTCGGCCACCAAGCGGTCCTTCTCGGCCTGAGGCAGCTTGTGGTTTTTCAGGGCCAGGGCAATGTTCTGGCTGACAGTCATCCACGGGAACAGACGATGGTCCTGGAACACGATACCGCGTTCCAGGCTGGTAGCCGCAATGCGTTGGCCGTCCAGCAGGATGTCACCGTTGTATTCGGCTTCCAGCCCGACGATCAACCGCAGCAGGGTGGATTTGCCACAGCCGCTGGCGCCGACAATGCTGACGAATTCGCCAGGGCGCACATCCAGCTGGATATTTTGCAGAACGGGCAGGTCGCGGCCTTCAATCTGGTAAGCCTTGTTCAGGCCACGGATCTGCAGGGCGCCGGTGTGCACATGAGCGGGGTGAGCGATTGCATTCATAGCAGGGCCTTTCAACGGAGGTTGCGCCAGCGCAGCAGGTGGCGGCTCAAACGGGTGAACAACAGGGTCATCAGGTAGCCGAGCAAGCCGATACACAGCACGCTCAGCACGATCACTTCCATGCGCGAGCCGGCTTCGGCGTTCATCATCAGGTTGCCCAGGCCTGCCCCTGAGGACAGAAACAACTCGCTGCCGATCGCTGTGACCCAGGCAAACGCCAGGGCATGCAGCACACCCGTGGCGATGCTCGGCAACGCCGCTGGCAGCAGCACTTGGGTGAATTGCTGCACGGGCGTCAGCACCAGCACCTGGCCGACTTCGCGGTAACGCCGCTCCACATGGCTGAAGCCCTGGTAGGTGTTAAGCACCATCGGGTAAAACGCGGCGAGGCTGACGATCAGCACCTTGGAGAACTCGCCGTTGCCGAACCACATGGCGATGAGCGGGATCCAGCCGAGCATCGGCACCTGGCGGATCGAATGGAACAGCGGGCCGATCAGGCGGTTGGCCACGCTGGACAGCGCCATCATCACCCCCAGCGTCACGCCGAACAGAATGCCCAGCACCAGGCCGCTGCTGGTGCGCGCCAGGCTGGCGAGCAGGTTGACCAGCAGTTCGCCGTTGCCGAGCATTTCCAGCAACGCTGTGCCAATCGCCGACAACGGCACAAACGCATAGGCGCCTGCGGCGTCCTGGCGTGAGGCGTATTCCCAGGCGAGCACCAACAGCAGCGGCAGCAACAGCCCCCGGGATTTTTTCAAGAGAGGCAACATGGATGGGCTCCTAGCGGGTCTGCCAACGGAAGAGGTGTTGTTCGATACGTCGCAAGCCGTAGTCAAGGGCAAAACCGATCACCCCCGTGACCACCACGCCAACCATCACCACATCAATACGCAGCATCTGCCGGGCCATTTCGATCATCTGGCCGAGGCCGCTGTCGGCCGCGAGCAGTTCGGTGGCTACCAGCACCACCCAGGCGCGGGTCAGGCTGATGCGAAAGCCGGTGATGATCGGCGGCGCCGCCGCGGGCAGAGCGACCAGGTGCACAAAGGTCGGCCAGCGCAGGCGGTATACGTCGGCCACCTCGAAGTAACTGCGCGGAATGCCACGCACGCCTTCGCCGGCCGCCAGGGCCACGGGGAAAAAGGCGGTCTTGGCGACAATGATGATCTTGAAGGTTTCGTCGATACCGAACAGCAGCACGAACATCGGGATCAAGGCGATGCTGGGGATCTGGCGCAAGGTGTGGAACAGCGGCCCGCAATACACTTCTACGTTCTTCGACGTGGCCATCAGCACGCCGAATGCCAGGCCGCACAGTGAGCCGATGCCAAAGCCGAGACCGAGGCGCGACAGGCTGTTGCCCAAGTGCTCGAGTAGTTCACCACTGGCGAGCAGCTCTTCAAAGGTTTGCAACACCTGGGCCGGAGGCACCAGCAGGTTGCGCGGGAAGATACCGAGATGGGCCACCAGCGCCCAGGTGGCGAGCAGGGCGAGGGGCGAGATAAGCCAGGAGAGTTGTCGAAGGAGGCGCATGGCAGGTCTTAATTGGGCTAAGTACCTGGCAGCTATCGCAAGACATGTGCCACAAACCGTAGGAGCCCGGCTTGCCGGCGATGAGCCCTTGAGACGGGTGCATAAACAGAGAACGCCATCGCCGGCAAGCCGGGCTCCTACAGGGGGGAATCGCAGAAATGGTGAATGGGTGCTGCTACAGCAGCACCCATTCAGCAATCCCCTCAGAAGTCGTAGCTCACACTGGTGTAGTAGAACGCGCCCTGGGCACCCTCCGGGCTGGTGATCGAGTACTTCGGCACGCCATACAGTTGCGCGCCATCGGCCTTGTCCGGGTGGGTGTCGAACAGGTTGATCGCGCCCACTGAGACCTTCACGCCTTTGTAGAAGGTGTACGACACGTCCAGGTCGGTCACCCATTGCGGGCTGTAGGTCTGGTCCAGGTTGGGGTTGGTGGCGTTGAGGCTTTTCCATTCGCCATAGCGGCGCTGGGCCACAGTGACGGCCCAGCTTTCATACAGCCAGTTGGCGCTCAGGGTCAGCTTGGAGTCCGGCGTACCGTCTTCAATCAGGCCCTGGGTATTGCGCCCGACGATCTGCGAGCCCTTGATGTTGCCCACATCGCGCAGGCCGGTGATGGTCGTATTGTTCTTGGCAAACCCGCTGCTTAGGTTCAAGCGGCCCCAGCGTTGCAAGTCCCATTGGTAGTTGCCGGTCAGCTCGATCCCATCGGTGCGGGTGTCGGCGACGTTGGTGTAGAACGCCGCGCTCTGGATATTGGCGTAGGGCGTGCCGGCGAAGATCGGCGTGACCACGCTCGCGGGCAACTGGTCAGAGAGGGTGATGCGGTTGTCGATGTTGATGCGATAGGCGTCCACCGTCACCGAGGCGTGTTCCAGGGGGCGCCAGACCAGGCCGAGGGAGTAGTTGGTCGACTCTTCCGGCTTGAGCGCCTTGCCGCCGAGTGCCTGGGCTTCCGGGCTGTTGGCGCGCAACGTGCGCTGTTGCACTTCGACGTAATTGCCACTGCCCGGCGGCTGTTCCACCACCTGCACACTGAACGACGACATGCCGCTCTGCACCAGTGACGGCGCGCGATAGCCCGTGCTGGCGGTGGCCCGCGCGGCGATCTGCGGGGTGAAGTCATAGCGCAGCGAGAGCTTGCCGTTGGTGGTGTCGCCAAAGTCCGAGTAATGCTCAGTGCGCACCGCCACCCCGGCCTGGAACTTCTCGGTGATCTGGCCTTCGACGTCGATATACGCACCCAGCACTTTGCGGTCCAAGGACGCCGCATCCACTTGGGTGATGCCCGAGTAATAACCGGGAACGCGTCGCCCGGTGATCGGGTCGACCGTGTTGAACAGCGGTCCGTTCTGCCAGCCGGCAGCTTCACCCGCGCTCAACTGATAGTTCTCCTTGCGCCAAGCCAGGCCGGCCGACACGGTCAGCGGCTTGAACAACAGGTCGGTGGGGAAGTCGCGCAGCCAGTCCAGGGTCAGGCTGGTCTGGTCGTTTTCGCGCTTGCCGGTGTAGATACTCGACGGGCTGCTGGCGCCGTAGCTGGGGTTGATCGCGTTGCTGTCGTTGGACTTGAGGGTGTTGTTGCCATGGTTCAACGCCAGGTCGAATTTGCCCAGTTGATCATTCTCGAAGCGCAAACCGCCGGTAACGGCGTAGTCCTCGAGCCCGTAGCGGGTGATCGGCAAGCGTCCGTTCGGATAACGTGCCAATGCATTGCTGCCGTAGTTGTTGCGCAGGGTCGTGGGCGGGTCGAAGAAGCCTTCGGCGTCGGTATTCTTGTGGGCGTAGGTGGCAAACCCGTAGGCCGTCAGCCCCTCGCCAATGCCGATTTCGCTGTTGGCCACGACGTTGTATTGGTCCGAGACATTGCCCGAGCCCCAGCGCCAGGTGCGGTAGCGGTTGTTCTGCTCGCGCGGCGTGTTCACGCTGGTGTCGCCGGGGTAAAAGATCCGGTTGTCAGGGTTGGTGTCGCTGGCCGGGTCCTGGCTGCCGGCATCGAAACTGAGGGTGAGGAAACCGTCGTTGGGCAGGGCGAAACCTTTCCAGCCGCTGAGTTTGCGCTGGATGCCATCGCCTTTGTCATAGCCGCCGAAGCGGTAGCCGAGGTTACCGCCGTCGTCGTTTTCCTTGAGCACAATGTTGATCACCCCGGCGATGGCGTCGGAGCCGTATTGCGCGGCAGCGCCGTCACGCAGGATCTCCACGCGCTGGATCGCACTGAGTGGGATCAGGCTCAAATCCACTGCCGCCGCGCCACGGCCATTTACCAGGCTCTGGCGGGTGATGTTGGCGCTGCTGTGCCGACGTTTGCCGTTGACCAGCACCAGCACCTGGTCCGAGGCCAGCCCGCGCAATGAGGCGCCCTGGGCGATGGATCCGGAGAATGCCCCCTGAGGCGACTGCGGGAAATTGAACGAAGGCGACAGGGCGGTGAGGGCGCCGGACAGGTCGGTGGCCCCGGTCTGTTGCAATTGCTCGCCAGACAGCACATCTACCGGCGCCGCGCTTTGCAGGGCGGTCAAGTCGCTGCGGCGGGTGCCGAGTACCACCACGGTGTCCAGGTGATCTTTTTTTGCAGTGGGCTGGCTGTCGTCTGCCGCAAAGACAGGCACGGCAAGGCTGCCCATGACCAGCGCAATGGCGCCGGCCAACGGAGTGCGTTGGAACATAACTAGGTCCTTTCAGAAAACCACCAAGCGAGTTGGCGTCCGGATGGGCGATGTATGGCTACAGTGCCTCATCGCCGGCAAGCCGGACGCCTACAGTGGGTGGTGGTGGGAATTGGAGGTTAGAAGCGGCTGGTCACGCTCAGGCCCACGGTGCGCGGGTCGCCATAGGTGATCACGTATTGGCCCAGGCCACCGTTCGGCCGGCCATGGACTTGGTAGCGGCGGTCGGTGAGGTTATTGACGAAACCGGTAACGCTGAGTTTTTCGTCCGGGCTGTACCAGGTCAGGCGACTGTTGGCCAAGGTGTAGTGCGGCTGGCTGAGGTCTTTGTCGGCGCTGCTCTGGCGGTCGGCAAGGAAGTATTCCTTATCGCGAAAGCTAACGTCCGCACCGGCCACCAGCTTGCCGCCGATTTCCAACGGGATGGTGTAGTCGCCACCCAGGGACACCACGTTGCGCGGCGAACGCACGAAGCTGTTGCCGCTGTAGTCACCGGTAACTGCACCGGTGTTGGGGTTGGTGTTCTTGAAGTCGGTGTATTCGGTGTCGAGGAATGAGATGGCCGCGCGCAGGTGCAGGTAGTCGGTGGGTTGACCCTCCAGCTCCAGCTCAGCACCTTTGACCTTGCCCTTGGCGCCGTTGGTCAACGCCGTGGTCAGCACGCCGTTGTTGACCGTGAGCAGGTTCACTTGAATGTCCGAGTAGTCGTAATAGAAGATGTTCGCGTTAGCCGTCAGGCGGTGGTTGAACCACTCCGACTTGACGCCGAACTCATAGGCATCGAGTTGTTCCGGGTCCACCGTGGTCAGTTGCGAGAGGCTAGTGGACAAGCCGGTGTTGAACCCGCCGGACCGGAAGCCGTGGGCGTAGCGGAAGAACACACGCACGTTGTCGTTGATGCGGTATTCCGGCGTCAGGTCGTAGGTCCAGGCTTCCCAGGTCTTGTTTTCCTGGCGATTGCCGTTGCTGCCGGCGGCGGCCAGCGGAATCAGCGGGCCGTTGGCGGTGGCGCGGGTGAGCTGGGTGAGGCTGAGGTCGATGTCTTTCTTTTCCTGGGTCCAGCGCAGGCCACCGGTGACGCTGAAATTGTCGGTGAAGTCGTAGGTCAGGTTGCCAAACAGCGCGTAACTGTCGGTCTTGTGGTCGTAGCTCAGGTCTCGCAAATCCGTGGCGCCGTTGATCTGGTTCGAACCGGTGCCGTTCGGTGTCGGGCCTGGCTGGATGAAGCGCCCGGCCGTGCTGTCCAGGTCCTCATGGAAATAGTGCGCACCCGCCAGCCAACGCAGGGTTTCCTGTTGGGGCGAGGCCAGGCGGATTTCCTGGGAGTACTGGGTGTATTTGTTGTCGGCGGTGGAGGTGCCGTTGACTTCATAGGGCGTGTAGTCGCCATCGCTGCTGGACTGGCCGCGAATGTAGTCATAGGCGCTGATCGACGTCAGCGTGTAATCGCCCAGGTGCCAATTGAGCGTCAGCGACGTGCCGTCGTGGTCCAGCTTGGAATCGTCCTTCACGTTGAGCGCGATATTGCGCCCCAGCGGGCGTTGATAGCCCACGTTGTAATAACGCCCCAGGGTCAACGCACCGTTGGCACCGTCGCCTTTGAATTCGCGGCTGTGGATCTTCCACAGCGCATCCAGGTCGTCGTTGAGCTGGGCGAAGAATTGCAGGCGCACGGCCTTTTTGTTGACGTCGCCGTAGGTGTGATCGTCCACCAGGTTCTTCTGGAATCCGTCGCGCTCTTCGGAGTACAGCGAGATCCGCGCGGCGAGTTTTTCATCGACCAGCGCACCGCCCAACGCGCCGCTGAGGATGCGTTCGTTCTTGCTGCCAAAGCCGATCGTGCCGAAACCGTCGGTGTCGAAGGTCGGCTTCTTGGAAATGATATTCACCGCGCCGGCCGTGGTGTTCTTGCCATACAGCGTGCCCTGCGGCCCGCGCAGGATTTCTATACGCTCCAGGTCCCACAGCGGACTGCCGCCGGCAATCGGCGCGTTCAGGTACACATCATCGGCGTAGATGCCCACCGGGTACACGGTGGCCGCCCCGGTATCGCCGGTGCCCAGGCCACGGATGTACCAGCGCGGGCGGCCGTCACCGTCCGGGTTTTTGGCCGACGCGTTGGGAATGAAGGTGGTGATGTCGCCCATGTTGCGTACGCCGTCGGCGACGATGTTGGTGCCCTGGACCGCCGACACCGCCACCGGAACCTCTTGCAGGGTTTGCTCGCGGTGTTGTGCGGTGACGGTGACGGTCTTGAGTGATGGCTCGGTTGTGCTGGTGTCGTCTTCGGCGGCATGGGCGCCACCGGCAACCAGCAAAGCGAGCCACAGGCCCTTGGTGATTGGATTGATTTTATGCATGGCAGTCTCCCCCGGAAAATGTGTCATTGAAGGGGGTAGAGCAGAGATCGTGCCAATAGGATTTCAGGGTGGATGCATGTATGTAACTTATTGAATATAAACGCTTAAAAATTATTTGAAGGTGAAGTTTTGCAGGCAGATGAGAGCCTTGGAAAAGGCCTGTGGAACAATCAGCAGAAAGTGCTTGGAGGGTGCTGCTGGAGCAGCAATGGAGGTGTTGCCTAGCCAACATTGTAGGCGCCCGGCTTGCGGGCGATGGCGTCGTGGAGATCGCCATCGCCGGCAAGCCGGGCTCCTACAAGGGTGATGTGTGATGCCAGGATTAGACGGCGACGCGGGAGGTGGAACCGATGACTTTTTCCAACACGCTGAAGTCGATCCAGTCGCGCACATCAAAGCGCTTTGGAATGAAGTTCCAGCGAAACAGGAAATCGGTGAAATCCTGCAGCGCCTCGATCGAGCGCGAGTCGAGCGTCGTGCGCAAGCGCCGGTGGGCATCCTCGCCATACGCCGCCGTGACCCAGTACTCACTGGTATTGAGTTCCTTGGCGAGAAAGCGCCGGGTTTCCTCCGGGTTGGCCCAGGCCCATTGCTCAGTGCGCAGCACCGTGTCGACGATCTTCACACTGGCGTCGAAATGCTCCGTCAGCAGGTGCGTATCCACCGTGAGCGTACGTGGCGTGCCGTTGTTGGAGCGGATCAGCGGGTCCGGATGGGAACCCGTGTCGACCACTACATGCAGCCCGAACTCATTGGCCAGGTGCACGGCGTGGGCGCCCTTGAGGAAGATCGCGTCGATATCGCCGCGCAGCAGGCCGATCAGTTCGTTGTTGCGGCGGCTGAAGCGGCTGACGCCCAGGCTGACTTCCGGGCCGTAGACATACGAGGTCTGGTTATCGCTGTAGGTGCCGCCGTAAGGGTAGTCCACCAATTCCACGTCCGACACGTTCAGGCCTTCGAGCTTGAGCGCGTTTTCCAGGCCGCGCAGGGCCTGGGCGCGGGTGAAATCGATCTGCACGTTGGCCCATTTTGGCAGGCCGAAGCGCCGGTTTTTCAGGTCGCGAACGCTCTTCACACCGCTCTCGGCGGTGGTCAGGATTAATTGCACTTCATCACTCCACGACAAGCCCAGCACACGGGTTTGCACGCCGCTGGCGTAGGCCCAGATCGCCGGGATGTTACCGCCGTGGCGTACCGAGTTCTGCAGGTGATGGTCATAGTGGGCTTCGCGTACTTCGCGCTCGGTGGATTCGCGCAGCGATTGGATGTTGGTGCCATAGGGCAGGAAGGCTTCGGCCAGTCGCCCGGACTGCACCGCAATGCCCAGCCCGGTGGGGACGGGGCTGTGGGTGTACCAGAGAGTATCGAGTGGTTTGCTCATAAAATTCTTCGTTCAAATCCATGAAGCCTGGCGGCTCAGCCTGCCAGCGCGGTGTTGCCATTGAGCAACGCATTCAACGGCCGTGCATCGATCCATTCACGCACATCAAAGCTTTGCGCAATAAAGCGCCAGCGGTGCAGGAAGCGGGTGAAGTCCTGTAGGGCGGCGATGGCTTGCTCATCCAGTTCAGTACGCAGGCGCAGGTGCGCGTCGTCGCCGTAGGCGGCCGTGACCCAGTACTCGCTGCTGTTGGTTTCACGGGCCAGGTAACGGCGGGTGTCTTCTGGATGAGTGTGAGCCCATTGTTCGGCACGCAGCACCGAGTCGAGAATGCCGGTGGCCACGTCGAAATGCTGGTCGAGCAGGTTCAGGTCCACCGCCAGGGTGCGCGGCGTGCCGTTGTTGCTACGGATCAGTGGGTCGGGATGGGAACCGGTGTCGATCACCGTGTGCAGACCGAAATCATGGGCGTGCTGTGCGGCGCTGGCGCCCTTGAGGAAGATCGCATCGACTTCGCCTCGCAGCAGTCCGATCAGCTCCAGGTTGCGCTGGCTGGCCCGAGTCGTCACGGGCGTGCCTGCCACATTCTGCACGGCACTGTCGCTGAAGGTACCGCCATAGCTGAAGTTGACGAGCTTCACATCGCCGACCTTGAGGCCTTCCAGCGACAACGCGTTTTCCAGCCCGCGCAGGGCTTGGGCACGGGTGAAATCAATCTGCGCGCCGGCCCAGTCCGGCAGGCCAAAGGTGCGGCCCTTGAGGTCCTTGACGGTCTTGATGCCGCTGTCCGAGCGAGTCAGGATCAACTGCACTTCATCCGCCCAGGACAAACCGATCACGCGGGTTTCGCGGCCTTGGGCACGCGCCCAGATGGCCGGGATATTGCCGCCGTGGCGTACAGAGTTTTGCAGGGTGTGGTCGAAGTGCGACTCGCGCACTGCCTTGTCATTCGATTCGCGCAAGGACTGCACCTCAGTGCCGAGGGCACCGACCGTGTCTTGCAGCCAGCCTTTTTGCACCGCAATGCCCAGGCCGGTGGGGACGGGGCAACGGGTGTACCAGAGGGTGTCGAGAGGTTGTGCCATCAAGGAGTCTCCCCAGCAGTCAGGCGCTGGCTTTCAAGGGTTGGATTGCCGGGCGTTGGTGCACCAAGGGCAAGACTTCCTGGCCGATGCGCAGGGCTTCTTCCAGGTGCGGGTTGCCGGCGAGGATAAAGGTCGAGAAGCCGGCGTCGCGGTATTCCACCAGGCGCTCGGCGATGTTTTCGTGGCTGCCCACCAGGCCAACGGTCGGCCCCGGCTTGGCCTTGGCAAAACCGGCCCACAGGTTGGGGCCGATGATCAGGTCTTCAAAGCGATCGACGTTTTGGTGGTAGGCGGTTTGCCGCGCGGCGCCCACCGAATCCGAACCGCTGGTAAAACCCTTGGCGACCGCACTGGTCTTGCCTTCGAGCTTGTCGAACTGACGGCGCAGGTCTTTCCAGGCCAGCTCTTCGGTCTCGCGGGCGAACAGGTCCACTCGCAAACCGAAACGCACGGTACGGCCCTGTTTGTCGGCCAACTCACGTACCCGGTCGATATGTGGCTTGAGCTTGTCGATCGGTTCGGCCCAGTTGAGGTACACGTCGGCATGCTTGGCGGCCACATCCAGTGCCGCGTCGGAGAACCCGGAGAAATACACCCCAGGCTTGCGCTCGTTATGCAGGCCGGCCGGCAGGGCGCCGTTTTCCAGTTGGTAGATATCGCCGTCGTAGGAGAATTTTTCGTTTTCCCAGAGGCCCTGGATGATGTCGAGGAACTCGCCGGTGCGCTTGTAGCGCAGGTCGTGTTCGAGGAAGTCGCCGTTGGCGCGTTGGCTGGCGGGGTTGCCGCCGGTGATGATGTTCCATTCCAGGCGGCCGCGACTGAGGTTCTGCAGGATCGCGGCCTGCTGGGCGGCGTAGGCGGGCAGGGTCCAGGTGGCCTGGAAGGCGATCAGGAACTTGATGCGCCGGGTTTCACGGGCCAGTGCGGCGGCGGCGATCCAGGGCTCGGGGCCGGTGGGCAACAGGGCGCCTTCGAAGCCGGCGAGTTCGGCGGCCTTGGCGACTTGGGCGATGTAGTCGATGTAGGTGAAGTCGTCGGGTTCGCCGTTGGGCAGGCGGCCTGGGGCGATATGGCCGGGACGGTAATTGGGGTTGCCGCGGTTGTGCTTGTCGGTGGTGAGTTGCGGGCCGTCGGTGCCCAGTGGCAGACGCCAGAAAAATTCAGTGCTCATGGGTGCTCCTGATTTGAGTCGTGCGGGGTGCTTGGACCTGATGGTGGGGATGTGTGCAACGGGCATGCCATGGGGGTTGGGGGTAATGGTTTCGGGGGGGCTGGGGTGTGTTTTTTTTGGGGGTGCTGCTGTGGCAGCAGTCTTGCAGCAGTGGGTGTTGGGGGGGCAGCAGGTGGGGGGTGGGGTGGGGTGGGGTTGGGGACATATCCGTTGCTGCGGTAACGGCTGCTTATGGTTCCGCCCTTACGGCGGCTCACTTTTGAAAAGAGCCCAAAAGTAACCAAAAGGCTCTTGCCCCAACACTCGGCACCTCGCTTAGGCTCGGTGTGCCCTCACTCCGGCTTGAATCCGTGGGCCGCCGCGATGGGCCATCCTTGGCCCAGCGCGGCTAACCCGGCGTCCTGCCGGGTTACCCACGGATTCAAGCCTGCGTTCGGCCAGCGTGTTTGACGGGGCGCCTCAGATCAAGATCAAGAGCGACTCGCTTCGCATCGTGGATACGCGGACCTTGTAGGAGCCGGCTTGCCGGCGAAAAACGTGAGAACGCCGCGTTTTGTCTGATTCCCCGCGTCATCGTTGAAGACCATCGCCGGCAAGAACTAGGCGTCCCCCCGGCTCCTACAGGACCGCGTTTGCTTTTGCCTTTGCTCCACACCACTCAAGCCGGCTGTCAGGCCGCTGTGCTTTTGATTTTGATCTTAGGCGCCCCGTCAAACACGCTGGCCGGAATTCGGCAGGGATTTGGGGGGTAAACCGGCAGGGATGCCGGTTTAGCCGCCCCGCGCCATGGATGGCGCGTGGCGGCGGCCCCCCAAATCACTGTCGGATTACGGGCATACCGAGCCTAGGCGAGGTACCGAGTGTTGGGGCAAGAGCCCTTTGCTTACTTTGGGGCTTTTCCAAAGTGAGCCGCTGTAAGAGCGGAACCATAGGTGGCCGTTACCCAAATAATGGATATGCCCCCAACCCATCACCTACAACAAAAGCGCCCCAACCTCACGGCTTCCGACACCACGCAAATACGTCTGATACAACGCAGCGTACGCGCCACCCCGCGCGATAAGAGCCGTATGCGGCCCCAACTCCACCACCTGCCCATGCCTCACCACCGCAATCCGGTCCGCATCACGAATCGTCGCCAGTCGATGCGCAATGATGATCGCCGTACGCCCCTCACACAGCCGCCGCAACGCCCGCTGAATCCGCCGCTCCGTATGAATATCCACTGCCGACGTCGCCTCATCCAGCACCAACACCGCAGGATCCGCCAAGTAAGCGCGAACCAGACACACCAGCTGCCGTTGACCGTGGCTCAAGTGCGCCCCCAGAGGGCCAACTTCAGTGTGGTACTGATGAGGCAGACGCTCCAACACTTCGTCGGCACCCAACTCACGGGCGGCAGCGATCAGCGTACTGTCGTCGGCCCGGGGCGCGGCCAGGCGCAGGTTGTCGAGGATGCTGCCACTGAACAGCACATTGTCCTGCAACACCACGCCAACGTGACGGCGCAAGGTGTGCTGGGCCAGATCGCGTACGTCAATGGCGTCCAGCCGCACGGTGCCACTCTGCGCTTCGTAAAACCGCGTCAGCAACTGCACCAGCGTGCTTTTTCCGTGTCCGGAGGGGCCGACAATCGCCAGCACTTCACCGGCCGGTATATGCAGGTCCAGGCCCGTGATCACGGGCGCCTGCCCGTAGCTGAAGCCCACGTTGTCAAAATGCACTTCGCCGCGCGCATGCTCCAACGGCTGGGGCCTCTCACGGTCTACGATCAGCGGCGTGGTATCCAGCAGCAGGAAAATCCGCTGGGCCGAGGCCGAGCCGGTCGCGTAGCGTTCAAACAGGTCCGACAGCTCCTGCAAGGGCCCGAGGAACAAAAACACATAGAACAGACTTTCCGCGACCTGGCCGACACTCACATCACCCGCCGCCAATCCATACGCGCCCACCAACAGCAGCACCGCAATACCCGCCGAGCTGAGCAGCGCGGTGAACGGTGCAAACCATGACGAACGCACGCTGCCGCGAATCAATGCCAGGTTAAAGTCATCCAGCAAACCCCGATAACGCCGCAGGTTCGGTGCTTCCTGGGCGCATTGCTGCAACAGGCGCGCGCCGCTGACGCTTTCCACCAGGTGCGCGGTAAAGCGGCTGCGGTTCTCCGCAACCGTGGCCCAGTTACGCTGGGAAATGCGTTTGAAGCTCCACGTAGCGAGCACCAGCAACGGCACCGTCGCCACCAGGCTCAAGAAGAATCGTGGGTCGATGCGCCACAGCATCAGCGAGGCCAGGCCACAGCGCAGCACCGCGCCCAGCAGTTCCGGTGGGCCCTGGATCACCAAGGGTTCGAGGGCGTCGACGTCGCGGTCGACCCGGGAAATGATGCGCCCTGCACGGGTCTGGTCGAAGTAGCTCACGCTCAGGCTTTGCACATGGGCGAACACCTTCACGCGCAAGGCATTCAACACCCGGATCGCGGCGCTTCCGGCAATGAACTGCGAGACCCCGGCCAGCAGGAAGCGCGCCAGCCAACTGGCCGCCAAGCCCAGCCCCAGCCATACCACCAGACGCTCGTCCAGCAGCCAGTGGTCGTCCTGTTGAATCAGCCCGCGATCCAGCAGTTCGCGCACGAACCACGGCCGTAGGAAAACGGTGAACACCAGCAGGATTTCGATGCTGATCACCGCCAGGATCTGCCGGCGGATGGGCCTCAGTAAAGGCAGCAAGCGCTTGAACATGCTGCGATCCAGGGTTTTTTTGGCCAGCATTTCTTCGATTTCGATGTCGCTCAAGGCTTTGCCTGGCAGCGGGTTAGCCATGGTCGATCCCCAGCAAGTCGCGGTAGTACGGATTGGATGATTGCAGGTCGGCGTGCGGGCCTTCGGCGCAGATCTTGCCGTTTTCGAGCACTAACACGCGGTCCGCCAGTAGGAGGGTCGAGAGCTTGCTGGAGATCACCAACACCGTGGTGCCATGCAATTGCCGCAGGTTGTGCAGCACCTGGCGCTCGCTGATGGCATCAAGCGCGCTGGTGGCGTCGTCCAGGCATAGGATGTCCGGTTTGCCCAGCAGCGCGCGGGCCAGGCATAACCTTTGGCGCTGACCGCCGGATAGCGTCACGCCGCGATCGCCCAACGGGGTTTCCAGGCCGAGGGGCAGGCGCTGCAACACGTCTGAAGCGGCGGCGAGCCGTAGCGCCTCGCGCAGTTCCTCGTCGGTGGCAGCGGGCGCGCTGAGGCGCAGATTGGCGGCCAGGGTACCGGCGAACAGAAAGCTTTCCTGGGGCACCACGTGCACACGCTTGCGCAGCGGGCCCAGTTGCAGCTCGCGGATATCTTGCCAGCCGGCGCTGTCTGAACCCAGCAGCAGACGCCCGGCGGTGACGTCACTCAAGCGCGGCAGCAGGCCCGCCAGCAGGCTTTTGCCGGTGCCGGTGGCGCCGACCAAGGCGATGATTTCACCGGGCTGCAAGGTCAGTGAGCAGTCGTGAAGGATGTCACGGCCACCGCCTGGCGCCGTCACGCTGACCTGTTCCAGCTTGAGCCCCAGGGGACCGGCGGGCAGGGTGGCAGTACCGTTGCGGATCTCGGCCGGGGCGTCGAGCAATTGCCAGATTCGCTCGGCGCTGGCGCGGGCATCGGCGAAGGTCTGCATGACCCGGCCGATGCCCTCGATACGAAATACCAGGGTGGTGGCGATCAGCAGTGAGGTCACCAGTTCGCCAATCCCCAATTGCCCGGCTGCGACCAAGTGCGCGCCGTACACCAGGATCCACACATGCCCCAATGCAACGACCGCCTGCGGCAGCGGGATGCGTGAGCTGGAATACGCCAGTGCCTGGCGGGCCAATGCAGCGAACACCGCGACCTGATCGGAAAACCCCTGGATACGTGGCTGTTCGAGGGCAAATGACTTGATCACGCGCACGCCGCCAATGCCTTCGCTCAGGTCCTGGTTGACCCGGTCATAGGCGCTGCCTACGGCGCGGTCCAGGCTTACCAATCGTTCGGTCTGGCGCACGAAAATCCACAACCCGGTGACCGTCAACAGTAGCGGCACCAGCCCCAGCAACGGGTGGTACCAGCTCAATAGGCCCACCGTGGCGAGCACCACCAGCGGGGTTTCTACCAACTGGCGCCAGAAGGTGATCAGCGCATCGCGCACCTTGTCCGCGTCGCGGGTGGTCCGGGTGATCATCTCGCCCATGCCGTGCTGCCAGTGATAGCCCAGGTGCAGGCTTTGCACCTGGGCCAGGATGCGTTCGCGCAGGCGCGTCAGCAGTGCCTGGCTGATCACCAGCGAAAGCACGCTGGCGATGTATTGCAGCACACCGCGCCCAAGCGCCACGGCGAGCATCAGCCCCAGCCAATACCAGCCAAGGCTCGCGTCCAGGCTACCGTCGGCGTTATGGACCACGGCGCGGCCGGCGCTGACATCATTCACCGCATGCCCGATCAGCCATTGTTGCCAGACCAGCCCCAAGTTGATGGCCACGTACAGCGCAGCCACCAGGGTGAATCGCCAGGGCATTTCCCGGTAGATCGCCAGGCTGCGTAGAAGAGGGTGTTGTTCGATCATGAAAAGCTCATCAGGCAAAAACAGGAAAGGGCCGCGGACGGCCCGAATGGCTTATTTTCGGGTGGCGCCCTGGGTTTCCTTGGCATTCAGGATCGCGGTGTATTCGCCTGGGTCCACACCGTTGAGGTAGTAGTTACCCACATGGTGCAAGCGCCAGCGGATCGGGTCGTGGGTGGTGTGCACGCGGGCGTTGCGCCAGAAGCGATCCAGGTTCCACTTGCTCAGCGAGGAACTGGCGCCTAGCAGCGAGAAGATATCGCTGGAGATCTTCAGCGAAGCGCTGTCGGAATGCGCGCGGGCGGTGGCCACCGAGAGGATCAACTCATCCTGCAGTTCCTTGTTCTCCGGATTCAGTTCATGCAGGTCGAACACCCGCGCCGCATCACGCAACAGGGATTCAGCCGCTCGCAGGGCCACCGCGTATTCGCCGATCTGCTTGATGATATGCGGCTCTTCATTGGCGTGTTCGACGCCGCTTTCCACCCACGGCCGGGCGTTGTGCTTGAGATAGTCGACTGCCGCGGCCAGGGCGCCGGCGGCGATGCCGGTGTCGATAGCGGCGTGGAGGATCTGCGGGAAGGTCAGCCCTGTGCGTTTCATCGGGCCTTTGCGACGTGACACGTAGTCTTCGTCCAGCACGATGTTGTCGAACTTCACCGTGCCGCTGACCGAGTTCTTCTGGCCGAAGGCTTCCCAGTCATCCACCAGCGTGAGTCCCGGTGCATTGCGGTTGAGTAGCACGCCGGCGCCGCCGTCATCGGAGGCGGCCGTGAGCGAGATCCATTCGGCCAGATAGGAGCCCGTGGAGTAGAACTTGCTGCCATTGAGCACCAGCGCGCCATCTTCGCGGCGGTCGACGCGGGTCTTGAGCGCGAATTTGCTCTTGCCGCCCACCTCGGCCAGCGCATTGCCGAAGCGTTTGCCTGCCAGCACGTCACTGACCAGGCGATCACGCACCGCCTCCGGGTAGCCGGTGAAAACCCCGCGCAGCATCACGTTGTGGATCTGCAGCAGTTGCCCGACGCCGCCATCGGCCACCGAGATGATGCGCACGGTTTCAACGATGGTTTGCACCGAAGCGCCGAGCCCGCCAAAGGCCTTGGGCACGCCGATGGCGGTGATGCCGCTTTCGGACAGCAGTTGCGCCTGGCGCCAGGGCAGTTGGCCGTTCTGCTGGCTGTCGGCAGCGATGGCGGCGATTTCCACCGCGATGTCCTTGGCGGCAGCAATGGCCTCGGCTTCGCTATGCAGTTGGCGAACGGGCGCCTGTTCAAATGTAGTCATGCATTCATCCTTCTGGTTTGGTTCGCATCCTGTAGGAGCCCGGCTTGCCGGCGATGGTGTTTTCAAGAACGCCATCGCCGGCAAGCCGGGCTCCTACAAGGGGGTGCGGTGTTGGAATGGGCTTGAGCAAGTTCCAAGCCAATGTGAAAAGCCATGCTGTACAGGGGCTGCGCAGGCTGGGGTGCTGCTGGAGAAGCAGCTCGAGCAAGTGGCTGCTGGCGCAGCAACAGTGCTGTTGGCAGGTCAGCAGTCGCCTGCTCCAGCAAGCACCAATACCCCCGCAAACCGGGGCTCACGCCGATTGGCACGGCCTCTGCAATACCTCCCTCCACTGACTTGCCCAACTCAATGGAGCTGCCCATGACCCTTTCCGCTGTCCTGCCCACGCCTGAGCTTGAGCAGATCTGGTTCACCCGCTGCCCGGTGCCCACTGCGTCCGGCATCGCCTACAAACTGGGGTGGTTGACCGAAGAGTTCGCCCCGGATGGCCTGCCGGTGTCCACGTTGCAGGAGGCTCGCCAACTGGGTCGCCACCATTACGATCATGATCTGCCGGGGCTGTTTCGCGAAGGCGGCAATGTCCCCGCATTGGCAGCACGTGCTGCAGGTGCGCCAAGCCGATTGATCGGCCTGACCTGGATCGAGGAGTGGCAGACCATTCTGGTCCGTCCGGACTCCGGCATCACCCGGCCCGAAGACCTGAAAGGCAAGCGCCTGGCCCTGCCGGCCTGGGGCGACAGTCGCCCCGGCAGCATCGCTCGAGCCATGACCCTGCACGGCTACAAGGGTGCATTGAGCCTTGCCGGCCTGGGGTTTGATGACGTGGAGCTGGTGGAAGTGGCGTTGCACGACCAAGAGCAAGCGCCGGACCCGCAACAAGGGCTTCAGCGCCTGTGGTCGGGCCTGGATTACCTGGTGCGCGGCGAGGTGGACGCGGTCTACGTCAAGGGCGCTTCGGCGGCCGATGCGGCGCGCCGGTTGGGCCTGGTGGTGGGGATCGACCTGGATCTGATCGCCGAACCGCGTTATCGCATCAACAACGGCACGCCTCGGCCAATCACCGTGCACCAGAGCTTGCTGGACAACCACTTTGACCTGGTGGTGCGTTTCCTTGCGCAAACCCTCAGCGCGGCAGATTGGGCGGCGAACCATCGCGACAGCCTCAACGCGATTCTCGAAGAGGAAACCCGCGCCGGCAGTGCCGGAGTCGCCGAAGCCTATCGCGGCGATTTCCACACCACCCTGGCGCCGGATCTGTCGGCACTGCGCCTGGAATTCCTCACCACCCAAAAAGACTTTCTCTACCTGCACGGCTTCCTGGAACGCGATTTTTCTATCGTCGACTGGGTCGATCCGCGCCCTCTGCAAGCTGCCCATGAACTGTTGGCCAAGCGCCGCGCCTGAAACCGGAGAACTCACATGACTGCCATTGCCCACGCTCAACCGATCAGCCTCGAACTGCAGGCCTTTGTCGACAAAGTGCTGCTGGAGGCCGAGGAGGCTTTCACCGTATTCCGTGAAACCAACACCATCACTGCCAATGGCACCGTCGGTTTTATCGAGCGCGTGCCCGGCCAGGAACTGCTGGTGTCGGTGAACTACGGCGGCCCGTGGAACTACCGTAAACCGCTGCAAGCCACCGTCACCGACTTTGCCGGCAATGTGATCCTCGGCAAGGGCAAAGGTGGCCTGGGGCGCTACACCAAGCTGTTCCAGCAACACCCGGACGTGACCACCGTGTCCCACGTGCATTCGCCGTACCTGGGGGCCTGGGCCCAGACCCACCGCACATTGCCGTTCCATTACGTTCCGGTCCAGCGCTATCAATTGGCCCGTGAACTGCCGGTGTACATCGACCGTCGCCAGCAGGAAGTGGACTTCATCCTCGACAAGATCGCCGAGAACCCCTTCAACCTGGCGATCCTTGAAGCCAACGGCGGCTCCACCGTGTGGGGCAAGCAAGGGCTGCGCGCCACAGCGGAATTCATCCTGTTGCTGGAGGAGGGCGCACAGCTGCAATTGCTCGCCGATGCACTGGGTGGTTCCCGCGCTTATGGACCGGGCGTGTTGACCCAGCAGTGGAAGATGAGCGGGCTGTTTGAACAGGCCACCGCGCTGGGCCTTGTACCCGCCATCGACCGCAAAAACTAAACACACCGCGAACCCCTTGTAGGAGCCGGCTTGCCGGCGATGGCGGCGGTACATCCAACATTGATGTTGCCTGATGCACCGCTATCGCCGGCAAGCCGGCTCCTACAGGGATGGCTATATATTCAAGGATGTTTGTCATGGCTGTAAAAATTCTCTGGTACCTCACTACGCCTGACGGACCTTATCCGTGGGAACCCGAAGGTCGCTGGAAAACCGACTTTCAACACCTCAAACAACTCGCGGTCGCCAGCGATCGCCTCGGCTACTACGGCTCGCTGCTCGGCTCCAGCCCCAACGAAAGCCTTGCGGTTGCCGCCTCGCTGATCGACGCCACCCAACGCCTGCGCTTTTTGGTGGCGCAACACCCGGGCGAGCTGTCGCCGGCGGTTCTGGCCAAGTGGGCGCTGACGTTCGACCAGTTCTCCAACGGTCGCCTGCTGTTCAACGTGGTCAACGGCAATGACGCCGGCCTCGCCACCCTCGGCGTGCACTATCCCCATGACGAGCGTTATGCATTCAGCCTCGAATACTGGCGAGCGTTCCAGGGCTTCTATGCGGGTGATACGCGGGGCTATGACGGTGATTACGTCAAGCTCGCCCCCCGGACGCCGGGCGCCGCCAGCCATCCCTTGGGTGGCTGGCATCCGCCTTACCAGAAACCGGGTATCCCGCTCTGGGGCGCCGGCACCTCGGGGCCGGGCGTCGAGCATTCGGTACAACTGCTGGATGTGTACCTGAGTTTCGCCAACACACCGCCGAAACTCGGTGACAAGTTCCGCAAGGTGGCGGCCGAAGCCGCGAAGATCGGCCGCGAGCTGACCTTTGGCACCCGCCTGCAGATCATCGTGCGCGAGACCGAGGAAGAAGCCTGGGCCCACGCCGAAAAGCTGCTGCAACGCACTTCGCTGCACACCGCGCGAAATGCGATTGAGCGCCAGTTGCCGCCCGGTGTGAGCTTCGAGGAGTTCCACAGCGACGACCCACAAACCCAGCGCAACGTCGAGACCATCCGCGCCGGGCGTTTGCCCTCCGCGCGTGAGCTGGAGGTCTACCCCAACGTGTGGTTGGGCCCGAGCCTGTTCGGTTTCAACATCCTCGGCCCGGCGGCGGGTACCTACCTGGTGGGCAGCGCTGAACAAGTCGCCGAACGTATTCGCGAATATGAAGCCCAGGGCACCTCGGCCTTCATCCTCTCCGGTTTCCCGCTGATTGACGAAGCCCACCGCGTGGCAGACCTGCTGTTTCCACTGCTGGACCTGGACCACGGTTTTGAAGTACCGCGCCTGGGTGTCACGCAAACGACTGAACAGCGCGAAGAGGCTTGATCGATGAATGATGGATTTTCCCGCCGAGCGTTTCTCGGCCATAGCCTGGCCATTGGCGGCGGCTTGCTGCTCGCCGGTTGTGACAGCGGCGCAGCCTCCCAGGGCGCGGCGGTGCTCACCCGCAAACCGGTGAGCGGCGGCCGCCTGCGCGTCGGCATTATCGACGGCGACCAGTCCGGCAACCTGGATGCGCATAAACCGGTGGGCGGCGGGATCATTCGCGGTTGGGCGCTATACAGCAAGTTCTGGGAATGGAACACAGACGTCAGCACACGCCTGGCCCTGGCCGAGTTTGCCGAGCCGAATGCCGATGCCAGCGCCTGGACCATCCGCATCAAGCCGGGCCTGGAATTCCACCACGGCAAGACCATCGGCGCCGATGACATGCTGTTTTCGTTGCTACGCCTCACCGATCCGAAACTGGCCTCGCCGTTTGCTGGGTTGGTCGGTGCCATCGACCGCAACGCGTTGCGCAAGCTGGATGAGCGCACCATCGAAATCCGTTTCAAGCAGGGCCAGAGTTTCTTTCCACTGGATGAAACCCTGATCAGCTTTGGCGGCATCGTACCGACGGACTACGACCCGATCACCAACCCGGTGGGCGCCGGCCCCTACAAACTCAAACGTTTCGTGCCTGGCCAGCGCTCGCTGTACGAACGTTTCGAGAACTACTACAAGCCCGGCCAACCTTACGCCGATGAGCTGGAAATCATCGAATTCAAGGACCAGGTGTCCCGCGTCGCCGCCTTGCGCGCCGGGCAGATCGATGTCGCCAGTGGCGTGCAGGCTGAGCACAGCGCATTGCTCAAGGCCGATTCGCGGTTGTCGCTGTGCGTATCGCCGAGTACCTCGTTTACTGGCTTCAACCTGAACCTGGCCAAACCACCGTTTGATGACGTGCGGGTGCGGCAGGCCTTCCGCTTGCTGGCGGATCGACAAGAGCTGGTAGACCGTGGCCTGACCGGGTTCGGGCGGGTCGCCAACGATCTGTATTCGCCCCACGACCCCACTTACAACCACGCTATCGCGCAACGTCCTTACGACCTTGAACAGGCGCGCTCGCTGCTGCGCCAGGCCGGGCAGACCGATTTGCGGGTGGCGTTGACCACCCCACCAGGACCCGGTGTGAATGCCGCCTTGGTATTTGCCCAGCAAGCAAAAAAAGCCGGTGTGGACGTGCGTGTCACCCAGGTTGACGGCGCGGTCTTCAATGGTCCGCAACGCGAACAATGGCAACTGTCGCCAGGCTCTACACCGGCCCGAGGCTTTCTGGCGTCGGCGCTGCACAACGACGCGCCGCTGGCGATCTATAACCGCAGCAATTTTCATGATCGGCGTTTCGACGACCTCTATCGCCAGGCCCTGGCTCAGCCCGATCTGGAGCTGCGCAAAAGCTTGGTGCATGAAGCCCAGCAAATCCAGCACGAGCGTGGCGGCCTGTTGATCTGGGGCTTTAACGATGTGCTGGACGCGGCGTCCGTGAAGGTCGGCGGCCTGACGCCGGAGCAGACCACCTTCGCTTCCTGGCGTTTTGACGAGTTGTGGTTGAACCATGTCTGAGCCGTCCTGCAAGTCCCCGCGCACACCTGCGTGGCTGTCGTGGTTTATCGGGCGCCTGGGTTATGGCCTGCTCACCGCCTGGGTGATCAGCCTGGTGGTGTTCATCGCTACCCAGGCGCTGCCCTCGGACCCGGCGCGGGTGATCCTCGGCCCGGATGCGCCGCTGGAAAGCATCCTCACACTCCAGCACCAGTTGGGCCTGGACCAGCCGATCCTCTGGCAATACCTGCGCTGGTTCGGCTCAGCCTTGAGCGGCGATCTCGGCGAGTCGCTGGATTCGAATGCGCCGGTCAGCGACATCCTGTGGGGCCGATTGGGCTACACGCTGGTGTTGCTGACGGGGGTGATCCTGGTCGTGGTGCCCGCCGCACTGGCGCTCGGCGTTGCCTTGGCGCTGCGCCGGGACAGTCGACTGGACCGTTGGAGCCTGTCGCTGCTGATCTTTCTCAAGGCCACGCCAGGCTTTTTGTTGGCCATTGGCCTGGTGCTGCTGTTTTCCATGCCGCACATGGACTGGCTGCCCGCCGTGTCGATCCTCGACCCCGATCAGTCGCTGCTGCGCCAGCTCAAGTTCCTGGTGCTGCCGGTATTGGCCCTGAGCCTCACCGCGCTGCCATACCTCACGCGCATGGTGCGTGCTGCGATGATCGAAGCGCTCGATTCCGATTACGTGGTGGCGGCGCGCCTGCGCGGCATTCCTTACCGGCGCATCGTGTGGGGGCACACCTTGCCCAACGCATTGGTCCCCGCGATCCAGGGCGTGGCGCTGACCCTGCGCACGCTGATCGGCGGCGCAGTACTGGCCGAGGTGATCTTCAGCTACCCCGGCATCGGGACGGCCCTCAACGCGGCAATCCAGATGCGCGACCTGCCGATGATCCAGGCAATCGTGCTGGTGATCACCCTGGCGGTGGTGCTGATCAACCTGTTGGCCGACCTGTTGACCGTGCTGCTCACGCCCAAGCTGCGCACGGCGCGCCGGGTCACGATGATTCAACGCAACCGCCGGGGCATCACGCCGTGGTGGCGGCGTTCGCGAGGTGATGCATGAACGAGCCGCAAATCCGCAACGGTGCACTGGTCACGGCGCTGGTGATTGCTTTCGCGTTGCTTGGCCCTTGGCTGGCGCCCCAGGGTTCGACCGATATGGTGGGGCCGGTGTATGGCGCGCCTACGGGGTCGGCGTGGCTGGGGTATGACTTTTTGGGGCATGACGTGCTGTCGCGCTTGCTCAACGGCGGCTTGTCGGTGCTGTGGATGTCGGTGGCGGCGGCGAGTATCGCGTTGGCCATCGGCAGCACGCTGGGCTTGCTGGCGGGGCTATCACGGCGTCGCCTGGACCAGTTGATCACGTGGTCGGCGGATGTGTCCCTGGCCTTTCCCGACCTGATTCTGGTGCTGTTGATCGTCTCGATGCTGGGCCGCGCGCCGTGGCTGATTGTGTTGACCGTGTCCATCGCCTTCATCCCGGGCGTGATTCGCCTGGCGCGCGCGAGTGCCGTGGCGGTGGCGGGGCAGGAGTTTGTCGAGGCGGCGCAGATGATGGGCTATTCGCGGCGCAGAATCCTGTTCAAGGAGATTCTGCCGAACATCCTCACACCGCTGCTGGTGCACTTCGGCAATATGTTGACCTGGGGCGTGGGCATGCTCTCGGGCTTGAGCTTTCTCGGGTACGGCGTGGCGCCGCCCACGGCGGACTGGGGCTTGATGATCAATGAAAACCAGGCCGGCTTGCTGGTGCAGCCGTGGGCGGTACTGGCCCCGGCGATACTGATCGGTGTGTTTGCCTACGGCACCAATATCCTCGCCGAAGGCATCGGCCGGCGCAGCGCACGGATGGGAGACAAGCAGCCATGAACGCGATAACGGAGATCGACACTGGGGTCCTGCAGGTCCTTGACCTGCGTGTGGAGTTGCCGGGGCAGGTGGATGTGGTGTCGGGCATCTCGTTCAGCCTGCAGGCCGGTGAGATTCTTGGGCTGGTGGGGGAGTCGGGGTCGGGCAAGACCACCCTGGCGACCGCGTTGCTGGCCCATGCACGACGGGGTGCACGGATTGTCGATGGGCAGGTGCAGGTGGCAGGGCAGGCCTTGTTGAGCCTGGAGGGTGAGGCGTTGCGTCGTGCACGCGGCAGCCTGATCGGCTATGTGGCACAGGACCCGGCGACGGCGTTGAACCCTGCGCTGCGCATCGGTCACCTGCTGCGCGAAACCCTGGCGGTGCATCCCTCGGGGCTCGACCGTGCGGCGCAGCAACACCGTATCAGCGAGACCTTGCGTGACGTCGGTTTGCCGCAAGACCCTGAGTTCCTGCGCCGTTTCCCTCATCAATTGTCCGGCGGCCAGCAACAACGGGTGATGCTCGCGCTGGCCTTTGTGCTGCGCCCGCGCCTGATCGTACTGGATGAACCGACCACCGCCCTCGACGTCAGCACCCAGGCGCATATCCTCGCGACCCTGCGTCGACTGTGCAAAAGCCAGGGTGTGGCGGCGGTGTATGTGTCCCATGACCTGGCGGTGATCAAGGACCTGGTAGACCGGGTGATGGTGATGTACGCCGGGCGCATTGTTGAAATGGCGTCGCGAGATAGATTATTCAGTCGGCCATCCCATCCGTACACCCGTGGCTTGCTGGGGGCGATACCGGACGTGGCCGGGCGGCGTGAGTTGAAAGCGATTGCCGGGCATGCCCCGGCGCCGGGGCAGCGGCCGCCAGGGTGCAGTTTCGGGCCGCGTTGTGAGCGGTTCAGCGCAGCATGCCAGGCGCTGGAGCCGCAATTGCACGCACTGGACGTTGGCCATGAGGTGGCGTGTATCGCGCCCCACGTTCAGCCACTGCAAGCGATTGCGCTGGCGCCAATTGCGATAGCCTCGGCCCAGATTGCACCAGCACTTTTAACGATCAGCGGCTTGAATGTCGCCTATGACCGCCAGGTTTTATTCGATATCACGCTGCAGGTGCAGCCGGGTGAGTGCCTGGCATTGGTCGGCGAGTCCGGTTCTGGCAAGACCAGCCTGGCGCGGGCAGTGGCAGGCCTTGGCGAAAACGCCGAAGGGGCGTTGAGTTACGCCGGTCGACCGCTGCCCCTGCAGTCTCGCCAGCGTGATGCGGGCTTGCGGCACCAGATTCAGTACATCTTCCAGAACCCGTATCGGGCCTTGAACCCACGGCAAACGGTGTACCAGACCCTGAGTGCGCCGTTGGAACACTTCTTCAAGATCAAGGGCGCAGCTGCGCGACAGCGGGTTGATGCGGTGCTTGAACGTGTGTCACTGCCGGCTTCAGTGGCCGATGTCTATCCCCATAGCCTGTCAGGCGGCGAGCGCCAGCGCGTAGCCATCGCCCGTGCGCTGTTGTGCGAGCCGAGGCTGTTGATCTGCGACGAGATCACCTCGGCGCTGGACGTTTCGGTGCAGGCCTCGATACTGGACCTGCTGCGCCAGTTGCAGCGCGAAGGGCTGACGCTGCTGTTTGTCACCCATGACCTCGGCGTGGTGCGTGCGATTGCAGATCGGGTACTGGTGTTGAAGACGGGTAGGGTGGTGGAGCAAGGCGTGGTTGATGAGGTGCTGGATAGGCCGCAGGCGGCGTATACGCGGGCGTTGCTTGAGCATTCGCCGTCATTGGGGTGACGGGCACCGCTGCGCGATGCGACGATTCGACAAGCCGGCTCCTACAGGTTTGTGCCGCACACCTATACACGCGATCTACTGTAGGAGCCGGCTTGCCGGCGATGGCGTCATACGCCCTTACGCAACCCTGGCCTGCCTGCGCCGTGCTTCTTCACGCACCGCCGGAATGATCCACCGCCCATAATCCACGGTGTCATACAGCGGGTCATACCCCCGGTTCAAAAACGTCGTCACGCCCAAATCCACGTAATCCAACAACGCCTGCGCCACCGTCTCCGGCGTGCCGACCAAGGCGGTGGTGTCGCCATAGGCGCCAACGGCCGTGGCGGTTGGCATCCACAGTGCACGATCGTGACGATCACCCCGTGCCGCCGCCGCGAGCAAACGTTCCGAACCGGTGCCCTTGATGCGCTTTTGCCACGGGCTGCCGGCTGCGAACTGCGGGTTGGCCTTGATCTGTGCGAGGATCTGTTCCGCACGCTGCCAGGCCAGTTCTTCGGTCGCGCCCAGGATCAAGCGCACCGACAAACTCACCCGCGGCGCTGTAACCCCCGCCGCCTGTGCCGCGGCCTTGAGCTTGGCAATCTGCTCCGCCACGCCATTCAACGGCTCGCCCCACAGCGCATACAAGTCTGCGTGTTTCACCGCGATCTGGTAGGCGATGTCCGATGAGCCGCCAAACGAGATCGGGATGTGCGGCTGTTGCAGCGGCTTGACCGGTGAAAAGGCTCCCTTGATGTTGAAGTACTTGCCCTCGAAATCGAAGGGTTCCTCCGCGGTCCAGGTGCGTCGCACGATCTGCAGGTATTCATCGGTGCGTTGGTAGCGCTCGGTCTTGTCCAGCAGGAAGTCACCTTCCTGCGGCTCGGCGGTGATACCGGTGATCGCGTGCAGGCGAATACGCCCGCCGCCGGTGGTGTGGTCCAGCGTGGCGAAGGACCGCGCAGCGACGGTCGGCGCCGTGAGGCCCGGACGGTGGGCGATCATGAAGCCCAGCCGCTCGGTATGCGCCGCCGCGTAGGCGGCGATCTGCAAGCTGTCGGCGCTGCCGGGGCCGCTGGCGATGAGCACGCGGTCGAAGCCGGCATGTTCATGGGCGCGGGCGTGGTGACGGATAAAGTCGAGGTCGAAATCCGGGCTGCGCACGCCACGGGTTTCGGACCACTGGCGGGGGAAAATCATGCCGACAAATTCAATGGACATACGGTGCTCCTGGATCAGAATTGATAGTCGACCTGTGCCAGCAAGGTGCGGCCAGGCATGGGTTGCAAGAAGGTATTGGTGGAACCGGCCAGGCCGCTGACGAAATTCAGTTCATTGGTCAGGTTCAGCACGCGCAAGGTGGTGCTCCACTGCGGCTGGCGGTAATACACGGCGAGATCGAGGTTGTATTCGTCGGGGATCTTCACCGTCTTGCTCAGGTTCAGGTACCAACTGCTGGTCCACCAGCCGGAGAGTTCGGCACCGAAGCCAGAATCGAAGCGATAGTCCACGTAGCCGCTGGCGGTGTACTCAGGAATCTGTACCGCGTCGTAACGCCCGGAGGGCCGCTGGTTGAGGCTGTTGTTGTCGCCAAACACAGTGCCGTTGTCGGGAATGAAGCCTGCTGAAGCAAAGCCCGCCTGTGAGGTGAACTCGTTGTAGGCGTTGAGCTTGGACAGGTTCAAGCCGCTGCGCAGGTGGTCATCCGGTTGGTAGCGCACGGTGGCTTCCACGCCCTTGATCATCAGCCGGGCGATGTTGTTATTGCTGTCGGGTGCCTGGTCGCGGGCCTGCTTGAACGCGGCCAAGGTCATGAACAACTGGTTGGGCACGGCTTCGACCTTGACGCCGACTTCGTGCAGCACACTCAGGCTCTGGAATGCCAGCGGGTTGAGTTGGTTGGCACCGGTGCCGCTGCCCCAACCCAAACCGTTGGAAAAGAACCCGGTATTGACCGCCAGCGAGCGGTCGAAGGTGTAGTACAGCGTGGTGTTTTCGGTGGGCTTCACGTAAGGGCTGACTTGAAATGCAAATAGCCGGTAGTTGTCGCTGTCCTTGCGCCTGTTGCCGCCTGCGAGCACGAACGGGTTGTCGATTTCGGCCTGGATCCAGCTGCGGCTGGCGCCAATGTTCAGGCCGAAATACTCGCCGTACTTGAGGTTGTGCTGGCTGAACAGGGTCTTGGTGGTCCAGGTGCTTTCAGCGGTGTAGGGCGCTACGGATTCGGTGTACAGGCCATGCCCTGCCGCGTACATCGGCGGCAGGTTGAGCCAGCCGTAGTTGTTGGAGTATTGCGGCACCCCGGGTTGGCCGATCCACGCAGCATTGCCGCCAGCAGGGTTACTGCCGTCCAGGCCGAGCAGGTCGCCGGGGTTCTTGCCGGAAGGATTCTGGGTCAAGTCGTAGGCGTTGATGGTTGAGCCAAAGCTGTTATTGGCGGCAATCGATTGGTTGAATTCGCGGCGGTAGATCAGGCCGGTGTTGCTGTCGTCGCGCAGGGTCCAGCCGCCCAATCGGGTTTCATTGCGTGAGCGAAACTCGAAACGGTTGTCGAAAATGTTGTCCTTGGACTGCACCTGGAACGCGCCCACCGCGTCGGTGATGTCCTTGGAGCGTTCATAGAACGTGCTGTTGGCCACGGTAATGCTCGGCGACAGGTCGGCCTCGATGCGCAGTTGCGTGGTAAAGCGCCGCGAGCTGCTTTCATCCTCCTTGCGCTGCCCGGTCTGCGACGACAGCGACTGTTCGCCATTGCCGGCCAGCGTCGGGTCATACACCCAACCGCGCAGGCTGCCGGGGTTGGTCTGGGTGTTCGGCGAGGCGGCCTGGAAGCTGCCGTCGACCACGCTGTATTGGCCTTGTGCATTGCGCTGGCGCTTGACCCAGCCCAAGGTCGGCGCGTCTGCAGCGCCGGACGCCAGCACCGGTGACCATAGGGTGTTGCCGTTCTGGATGATGGGCGTGGCACGGCCGGCGTAGTACTTGCCGTGGTCCACCAGGTTCTGCGTGGCGCGGTTCCAGCCGTGGGTGATGTTGTAGTCGTAATAGTTGTCGTAGCTGGCGTTCCAATCGACGCGAACGTTGTCGTTGCGCCAGGCGAGGGCGCCGTAGAACGCATCGAAATTATTGTCGACGTTGTCGTAGAAATCCTGCTGGCGCTGCTTGGTGATGCTGACGCGGTAGGCCAGGTTGTCGCTCAGCGGGCCGGTGTTGTCGAGGCTGAATTTATTCGAGCTGCGTGACGTGCCGTCCGGCACCCATGACCCCAATTCACCGCTGAGTTTGGTCTTGAACTCATTGAAGTTCGGTTTTTTGCTCAGGTAATTGACGTAACCGCCGCTGCCGGACACTGAGCCGTAGGTCACCGAGGATGGGCCAGCCACGATATCGGCGCCTTCATAGGCGTTGAAGTTGGCCGGATGGCGCACCGCATAACCGCGCTGGCCGTCCTGGAAAATCTCCGAACCCTGGGCGCGGAACTGCGGGGCGATCCCGGCGTTCTGGCCGCCGCCACGGGTGATGCCAGGTGCGTATTTGACCAGGTCATCAGCGCTGTGGATCGAGCCGTTGGCCAATTGCTCGGCATTGATCTGCACCACCGAGCGTGGGGTGTCGAGCACTTTGGTTTCGGTGCCGCCGTACACCGAGGTCGGCGGCCGGGTGGGCAGGGCGTCGTCATCCGACTCGGCGCTACTGGCTTGCACCGTCACGGTCTGCAGTTGGGTATCAGCGGCAAAGGCCTGCAGCGGCAGGGTTGCGGCCAGCAACAGGGTTAAACGCAAGGCGATAGCGTGCATGGCAGAAATGCCCCATAAAAAAGAGTGAAGGGCGCACGACCCTCGTAGGAGCCGGCTTACCGGCGATGGCGTCCGTTTGATCGGCGCAGGGCTTGAGGGCCCCACCGCCGGCAAGCCGGGCTCCTACAGAGGGGGGGCGGTTTCATTGGGTCAGGCCGTGTCTTTGAGCCAGAGCTTCTCGAATCGCCAGGTGCTGAACAGCGACTCTTCGGCCTGGATGCCACCCACGCGGGTCGATACGCTGTCGAGCAGGTCGGCGTAGCCCCAGATCAACATGCCACCGCGTTCGTACTGGATCTGCTGCACCTGATGCACCAGGGCCTTGCGTTTTTCCAGGTCGGGCTGGGCCATGGCGGCAAGGAACAGTTCACTGAAGTGCGGGTCGTTGAAGTGGGTCTTGTTTGACACCGCAAACGGCGCGTCGGTGTGTATCGCGCTGGCCAGAAACGGTGCGCCAATGCTGCCGCCAGTGCTCAGGGTCCAGTCGTTTTTCAGCGGGCCCTGGAAGGTGGCAAGGTCGACTTGTTTGACCTTCAGGGTCACGCCGATGCGCTTGGCTTGTTCGGCAAGGACCAGCGCTGAACTCAAACCCTGTCCCGGTGTAGTGATCAATTCCACCTCGAGGTTTTCCTGGCCGGCGTCCTTGAGCAATTGCGCTGCGCGTTGCGGGTCGTAAGCGCGTGGGCCGAGGCTGTGGTTGAAGGTCGGATCGCTGGGTGCATACAAGTCGTTGGCTACGCGACCCTGGCCGTTCAGCGCGCGGCGTACCAACTCCTCCCGGTCCGCCAGCAAACGAAACGCCTCGCGTACCCGTGGGTCGTTGAACGGCGGCTTTTCCAGGTTCATGTCGAAGGACAGCCAATTGCCAGACACCGACTTGATCACCTGCAGGCGCGGGTCTTTTTGCAGGATCGGCAATTGCTCGGTGGGCAGCACATTGGCCATGTCGATCTGCCCGGCACGCAGGGCGGCGAGGCGGGAGACTTGGTCCTTGAAGTCGATGATTTCAAGTTCATCCGCGTAGGGCTTGCCGTCTTTGTAGTAATTCTCAAAGCGGGTGAACAACGAACGCTGGCCGGGGGTAAAGCTTTTCAACTTGTAGGGGCCGGCACCCACCGGGTTGGTGACTGGATGGTAATCCACCGGGACGATGCCGCCGAAGTTGACCCAGGTTTCCGCCAGCGGCATGTAGCTGCGGCCTTCGCGAAAGCTCAGGCGCACGGTGCGATGGTCCAGCTTGACCAGATTGTCGCGATCCACCCAGTGCAACAGCGCAGCATAGGGCGAAGCCAGTTGCGGGTCGGTGAGGCGGCGGATCGAGAAGATCAGGTCGTCGGCATCGATGGTCTTGCCGTTGTGGAACTCCAGGCCCGGGCGCAGGCGCAGGGTCCAGGCGCTGGCATCGGCATTTGGCTCGGCCAGTTCGGCCAGGGCCAGGCGCGGTTGCATGTGCTCGTCCCACTCCCACAACTTGCTGTACAGCGCAAACCCGCGAACGATGCCGCTGCCCACCGGTTTATGCGCGTCCAGGTTGCCGCTCTGGTTGCCGTCGAGAATGCCCAGGCGCAAGCGTCCGCCATAACGCGGCTGGTCGTTGCCGGTCACGCCGGCCGGTGTGTCGCTCGGGCCGCAGCCGGTCAGCAGCAGGCCACCGCCGACGGTGGCGCTGTAGCCGAGAAAGTCCCGGCGGCTCAGCAGAAAGGTCATGGTCTCAGGCTCCGCCGTTGGCCGAATGCAGCTCGCGCAGCGGCTCCTGGGGTCGGCTCAGCTCGACGCGCTCGCTGCGAAAATGCGGCAGGATGTGCTCGCCGAGGCGATAGGCTTCTTCCAGGTGCGGGTAGCCCGCGAGGAAGAACAGGTCGATGCCGATGCTGTTGTACTCGCGAATCCGCGCCACCACGTTCTCGTAGCTGCCCACCAGTGCGCAGCCCGGTGGAATGCCGATATAGCCGAAGCCGGTCCACACATTCGGGTGAATGAAGAAGTCGTCGAAACCCTGGGCTTCGTTCTTCTCGGCAAAACCCTGTTCGTAGCTCAGTTTGCGCGCTGTGCGCAGCCCGGCATGCGCCGCCACGGCCTTGACCGCGCCACGGGCGATGCCTTCGTCGAAGAAACGCTTGGCCTCGGTGCGCGCCAGCGCTTCGGTCTCGCGAGTGATCACGTCGATTGACAGGCCGAAACGGATGTCGGTACGCCCCCATTTCAGTGCGCGCTGGCGCAGGTCGGCGATCAGCGCGGCGATTTCATCCGGATGCTCGGCGCGCATCAGGTAGAAGTCGGCGTGCTTGGCGGCGAATTCCCGTGCGGCAATCGACGAACCGGCGGTGCAGATCAGCGGCAGCTCGGCCTTCTTCAGCGGCCCACGCAGGCCGCCGCCGTCGGCTTTGTAGAATTTTCCATCGTAGTGGAAGGTCTCGTTGTGCCAATAGCCCTTGACCACGTCCATGAACTCGGTGGCGCGTTCGTAGCGTTCATCGTGCTCGCTGTAGTCACCGACCTGGCGCTGGATCGCGTCCGAGCCACCGTTGATGATGTTCCACACCAAACGATTGCCGGTGGCGCGCTGGTACGTCGCCGCTTGTTGCACAGCGACCCAAGGGGTGTAGTGGTAGGGCTGGAACGCAGTGACGAACTGCAGGGTGCGCGTCTCGCGGGCCAGCAATGAGCAGACGGTCCAGGGTTCTTCGCCGGTCGGCGCATTGACCATCAACGCACCGCCAAACCCATTGATCTCGGCGGCCTTGGCAATCTGGCCCAGGTAGTCGATGTAGGTAAAGTGGTCGCCCACGCTGAACCCGGAGACTGCACCGGTACTGTTGGCGCCGCCACGGTGCCAGTCGCCCCGGTTACGCGGATCGCCGGGCAGGAACTGGGTTTCGCCGTGCAACGGCAGGCGGGTGAAGAATTCGATGCTCATGAAGCCTCCTGCCTACTGGGCGGTCGGGGCGCAGATCGGGGTGATCGTCTGGTCGTTGATGACTTTGTGGGCGAACGGGATCGAGTCCTTGAGCGACGCATTGACCGTCGCGCTGTGGCCCAGGCCTTTGTACAGATGGCCTTCCACCACGGAGCCGGCGTTGCAGGCGTCCTGCATCAGCTTCACCTGGGTCGCGGCGGCGGGGGTGGTGTCTTCGGCGCCGGTGCCGATGAAGATCGGCTTGGAGGTCTTCAAGGTCGGGTACGAAACCTGCGCCAGCCACGGCGCGAGCTGCTTGCCCTTGTAGTCTTTCTTGGTGTTGGCGATGCTCAGGCCGAGACCTTCTACGTCGCCTTCCAGGGCGAACAGGCAACTGGTGCGGGCCTGTTCGAAGATCGGCAGCGCCTTGTCGGTGTAGAAGTCCGCCGGGTTGATGCTCGGGTCGTATTGCTGGGCGGCAAGCAAGGTGTAGAAGCCGTAGGCCAACGTCGGGTCGACTTTGTTGCGCACTGCCTCACTGGGGTTTTTCGCGTAGTCGAGGGTGTAGATCACGCCGGTGCCGATGCTGCCCTTGACGCCCAGGTCCGGCGCATAGGTTGCCGCGTAGGCCGCCGCGGCAAAGGCGCCCGCGCCCCCCTGGGACTGACCGACGATCAACACTTTATCGGCCAGCCCTGGTACCCCGGCCACCACAGCCTTGGCGGCGTCGAGGATGCCGTAGGCGGCCATACGGCTGTTGAGTAATGGGTGGCCACCGGGCACGCCAAGGCCCTGGTAGTCGGTGGCGACCACGGCAAAGCCTTCTTCCAGCCAGCGGTTGAGGTAAGCCACGTCACGGTAGGAACGGCCCTGCCAGGACGGCGCGCACACATCCGCCACGCCGACGGTGCCATGGCCCCAGCTTGCCACCGGCCATCCGCCGGCAGGTGGCTTGCCTTTAGGCAGGAACAAGGCGCCGGAGACCACGATGGGCGTCTTGTTGTCGATGCCGTCGGTGGAGGTGTACAGGATGCGCCGGGCACTGGCGGCATTCGCCAGGCTGATGGTGCTATCCAGCGGCTCGCTGCGCAGCAATTTGCCGGGAACGGCGGGAATGGCTTGTTCCCAGGTGTAGAACGCCGAGACGCGACCATCGCCTTGCAGCGGGTCGGGCTTGGGTGCATACACGTCAGCCGCGAACGCACTCATGGACAAGGCCAATACGCTGAGGCCGAAAGCGAAGGAATGGGGCAGTTTCATCAATCATTTCCCTATCAAGGATTCGTGCTGACCTGGCCACGCAGGGCCGGCCAGTAGTCGGTGAGTTTCAGGTCGATCAGGGCCTGGTGGGTAAAGCCGGTAGCCAGTGACGGGCCGATGTCATAGGTGTCGCGAATCAGGTGGTTGGCCAGCGCATAGGCCGTCAGAGCCTGGTAATGGGCCTTGAGCTGCGCATCACTTTTTGGCGCCCAGCGTTCTTTCCAGGCCACCGGGTCGTTCTGGTCGTCGCGACGCAGCACGCTTTCGGCGGTGCCGGCGCGGGAGGACAGTTGGTAATAGGCGTCCTGGTTCTGCGGCTGAGAAATCCACCACGCGGCCTTGACCCAAGCGGTGGCCAGCAGTTGGGTGATCTGCGGATACTGTTTTACAAAGGTGTCGGTGCCCCACAGGTCAGAGACCAATCGCCAGTCGTTGCTGCCTTGCTTGGTCGACCAAATGATCTTGCCCACACCTTTGTCTTCCAGTGCATAGGCCTCGCTGAGCAGCACTGCTGCATCGACCTTGCCGGCCGATACCGCCGCCGCGCCCACCTGTGGGTTGAGGTTGGCAATCTTGAAGTCATCGAGTTTCAGGCCCTTGCTGGCCAGGAAGTTGCTGAACGCAAACTCCCACGGCCGGCCACGGTGCAGGGCCAGGCGTTTGCCCTTGAGGTCTTCGATGGTCTGGGCGCTGGAGCCTTCGGGCACCACCAGATAGATGTTGTTGCCGCTGCCGCCGGGCACGATCAGCTTGCCCGGCACACCACCGGCTCCCGCGATCACCGATGGCAGGTCGCCGCGAACCGCGAAGTCCAGGCTGTTGTTGCTGAAGCCTTCGTTGATCTGCGGGCCGGCACCGGCGTGGGGCAGGGCGATCCACTCGAGTTTCACCCCGCGTTCGCGCAATTGCGCTTCCAGCCAGCCGTCCTCGATCACGCGCCCGGCGATGCCGCCGAATACCGGCTTGCCGCCTTGGGTGTAAGCGACGATGGCGATTTTCACTGAGGCCGGTGCGGCCTGAATGGCGGTACTCGCAAAAAGGGCGAACAGGGCGGCAATGCAGCTGCGCCATACATTTTTCATGGGGCTTCTCCCTACTTGAATTGGCAATCCCCTGTAGGAGCCGGCTTGCCGGCGATAGCGTCCATTTGAGCGCTGCAAGGCTCAGGGGCCTCATCGCCGGCAAGCCAGCTTCTACACGGGGATCGTGTTGGCAGGGAGAGAGCAGATTGCATGCCAGTCGCTGTAACAATCGCTCTAGACCGCGTACTACAAGGGTTTCAGCGGTGGTGACAGGGAGGTGATCCTGTCTCGGCTGCTGATGTGCAAACACGCAAGTGCTGGCCGATTGCTGCTCCAGCAGCAGTCAAGGGCAGGGGTGTTGGTATATTCTAAATTGGTATATATAAATATTAATTAATAATTAAATGGTATAGAAAACTTCATGCACTATTGAGCACGCGCTTTTACTGCCAGGAATGCACCATGTCGCTGATCACCCATCCCAATGCCCGCGAATTGACCAAGTCGGTGCGTGCCACCGTGCTGGTCTTCAAGGACCCGCGCTCCCAGGAATTGCTGGCGCGTATCGAGCGCCTGGCCCCCAGTGAAGCCAACACCTTGATCATTGGCGAGACCGGCACCGGCAAGGAATTGGTCGCACGGCATATCCACAATCTGAGCCGTCGCGGGCGTGAGCCCTTTGTGGCGGTGAATTGCGGTGCGTTTGCCGAAACCCTGGTGGAAAGCGAACTGTTCGGCCATGAAAAAGGCGCGTTCACCGGTGCTACCACCCACAAGGCCGGCTGGTTTGAAGCGGCCAATGGCGGCACGCTGTTCCTCGATGAGATCGGCGATTTGCCGCTGAACATGCAGGTGAAATTGCTGCGGGTTTTGCAGGAGCGTGAAGTGGTGCGTCTGGGTTCGCGCACGCCGATCCCGATCAATGTGCGGCTGGTGGCGGCCACCAACGTCAACTTGGCTGACGCGGTAGTGGCCGGGCATTTTCGCGAGGACTTGTTTTACCGTCTGCACGTCGCAACCATCCGCCTGCCCCCGCTGCGCGAACGGCCGGGCGATATCCTGCCGCTGGCCGAATTCTTCCTTGAAGAACACTGTCAGCGCCTGGGATACAACCGCGCAAGCCTGAGCATCGAGGCCGAGCGCAAGATGCTCGAACACAGCTGGCCGGGCAATATTCGCGAGCTGGAAAACGCCATTCACCACGCCTTGCTGGTGTGCCGCAACCAGCGCGTGCAACCGGCGGATCTGCATTTGGTGGACATGCGCTCTTCGGGCATTCGCCAGGACCAAGCCAGCCACGCGCCGCCCGCCCTGAGCGGTCCGGTCGACCTGGAAAGTGCGCTGAACGCATTGTTCGAACAGAACATTCCAGACCTCTACGAACACATCGAGGAAACGATTTTCCGCGCGGCTTATCGCTACTGCCACGGCAATCAATTGCAGACCGGCCGCCTGCTGAATATCAGCCGCAATATCGTGCGGGCCCGCCTGGAAAAGATCGGTGAACTGGGCAAACCGGTGTTACTCGACGGCCAGTAATGCTAGGTTTTCGGACTTCGCTGACCGCTCGAGGGTTCGACGTTGATTCGACTTGCTGACTACATCGCCGTTTTTTCCGATTCTGCCCTGGCGCCCTGGGCTGACCTTACGCCCTGGGCGCTGGTCACCCAGGCGCCCGCCATCGTTCGCCAATTGCTAGCCGAACTGCCGGCCGACGAGTACGTCATCCAGGATGAAATCGCGGTCCACCGGACTGCCACCGTCGAGGTCGGTGCCTTGCTCAAGCCGCCATTGATTGTCGGTGCGCATTGTTTCATTGCCAGCGGTTCACTGCTGCGTGGCGGTTGCTGGCTGGATGAACACTGCATCATCGGCCCCGGCGCTGAGTTGAAGACGTCCTTCGTGTTCAGCGGCAGCAAGCTGGCGCATTTCAACTTTGTCGGTGATTCGGTGTTGGGGCAGGTGATCAATCTGGAAGCGGGGAGCATCGTCGCCAACTACCGCAATGAGCGCGATGACAAAGAAGTGTTGGTACGAGTGGACGGGGCATTGCAGCGCACCGGTTGCGATAAGTTTGGCGCGTTGCTCGGTGACCAGTGCCGGATCGGCGCCAATGCGGTATTGGCGCCCGGTGCGCTGCTCAAGCCTGCCAGCGTGGTGGGGCGCGGGCAGGTGTTTGATGCAGAGAAAGACTAGAAGTCGGCGATAAACTGCACGCCGCCGACGACTGCGCCGGTGGTTTGCGTCAGCCCGCCGGGGTACTTCACGTATTGCAGGTTGGGCCGCACCATCAGCCATTTTGTCGCTTGTACGCCGTAGTTGATTTCGTAGCTGTATTCGCGACGCTGTTCGGGCACATACAGCGGGTCGTCGAGGGCGGTCACGCCATTGGCAGCGTTGAGCATCTGCGTGTTACGGGTATAGCGGTCACTGACCTGCAATTTAGACGCGCCTATGCCAACGGTGTCGTGCGGACGTGAGTCAAACGGGCCGCGGTAGATCAGGCCGACCTGGATCAGGTTTTTGATCACGCTCTTGTCCGGATCATTCATCGTCAGGTTGGCAAACAGGTTGAGCCCGCGCTTATTGTTGCCGTCGATCGTGGTCAACTGCTGCTGGCCCGACAGCCACCAACCGTCATTGCTGGAATACATCCGATAAGGCTTTTGCGACTGGCGGCAAAGTTACCGTCGGCGTCCTTGAGCATGTCCTTGGTATTGGCGTTGTCGTAGTAGTAACCCACGTGGTATTCGGAACTCAGCCCGGCAACCTGGCCTTTCCAGATGGCCTCGATGGGAAAACTGGTGCCCTGGGAGCCGCTGATGAAGGGTTTGAAGCCATTGCTGGCTTCGGCATTGCCAGGGTTTTTGTCATAGGCACCCACTTGCACCGCGAACTCATCGGTGAACTGGTACTTGGCACGCACCGCCCACTGGCTGATGGGGAAGCTATTCCATACGCCGTTCCAGTTGCCTTCCTGGGAGCCGCACAGGGTCACGTTCTGGAATTCACAGGGGAACTGATCGAAGTCTTCGCCATGGCCGAAGCGCCCCAGTTTCAAGGCGAATTTGCGCTCGAAGAATTTCTGCTCGTACCAGAACTGCGAAAGCCGCCAGGCATTACCGCCGCCAAACACTTCCATGGTGGAGGTCAGTCCGGTGGCGTTCGGCTGATGCACGCGGTCGTTGGTGATGTCTTTGCCGTGACGCTCGCCGATGCCGATGCGAAAGGTCGCGTCCTGCCAGCCGAGCAGTTTTTGCAGGTCCATGCTCACACCGAGAATCAACTGGTCGCTCCAGCGTGCGGTGGTGTGCGAGTTGTAGCCGCCGCCGAGGTTGGAACCGACCTCGCCGACATATTTGAGGGTGAAGTCATAGCCTTGCTCGGCCAGTTGTGGACGCAGGCCGTTCCAGTCGCCGAGCATGGCGGGTGAGTTTGGGTCCAGCAAACCGGCGCTGTGGGCGCAGGTCGACATGGCGCTGCAGAGCAGGGCCAGGGGGAGGGTGGTGCGCATGGAAAAGCTCCTGGGATTGTTGTTTTTATTGGGGTGGAACTCGAACTTCAGGCACACAGAGGCCCCTGTGGGAGCGGGCTTGCTCGTGAAAGCAGTGGTTCAGGCATGAATCCTGTGTCTGACACACTGCATTCGCGAGCAAGCCCGTTCCCACATTGGAACTGTGGTGGTTGGAGGAGCGGGGTGTTACTGCAGGTTTACGTACAACCCGCCATCCACCAGCAACGAGGCGCCGGTTACGTAGCGCGCCATGTCCGAGGCCAGGAATACGATGGGCCCGGCCACATCATCCGGCTCACCTAGGCGACCCAGCGGCGTGCGCGCGGTCATGTAGGCGAGTTTTTCCTCATCGGCCAGGTCGTCCTTGTTGATGTCTGTGGCGATGGTGCCCGGCAGTACCGAGTTGCAGCGAATGCCGTACGGTCCCAGGGCAATTGCGCAGGATTGCATCAACGAATGCAGGCCGGCCTTGGTGGGTGTGTAGTGGGTCTGCATGCCGCCGCCGACCAGGGCGCTGATGGAGCTGACGGCGATGATCGCGCCGCCGCGACCCTGGTTTTTCATCTGGTTGGCCGCCGCCTGTACGGCGAAATAGGCACCGTTGAGGTTGGTGTTGACGGTTTTCAGGTAGACCTCGCGGGGCATGTCGAGGAACGAGTGGAACGGGCAGATACCGGCATTGTTGACGAACACGTCGACGCTGCCGAAGGCTTTTACTGCGCCGGCCACCAGCTTGTCGCCGGTGTCCGGGTCGGCGGCGTCGCCGCCCACTTCGATGGCCTGGCCGCCGAAGGACTTGATCTCCTCGATCAACGAATACGCAGCCTCCGTACCTTGGCCGCTGCCGCTGTGGCCGATGACCACGCGGGCCCCCTGGCGCGCACATTCACGGGCGGCGGCGCGGCCGATGCCACGGGAGGCGCCGGTGATGATCACGGTTTTGTCTGCAAGCAACATAAAAACTCTCCTTCAAGAAATAAGCGACATCAGCCCAGGTAATTGCCGTAGCCGACCATGGCGATTGCGCCGAGGATCACTGCGATACCCGCCACCAGCACGCCTTTGTTGGCAGTACTGGTGCCGTGCCATTCGCGGAAATACAGGCCCCAGCAGTTGGACACGATGATGATGAATGACATGTGCAGTACCCAAGAGCTGGCGTCGTTCTGCAGGCGGCTTTCGCCCATGCCGTAGAAGAAAAACTGCAGAAACCACAGGGTGCCGGCAATCGCCACCAACAGGTAGTTGCCCAACAGTGGGGTGCTGCGGTCGGTGTAGTTATGGAAGGTGCGGTTGCGCCAATTCAGCCACAAGCACCAGATACCGTTGGTGGTGAGGCCGCCCCACATGATCACCATGAAGGTCACGTTGTTCTGGAACAGACTGTTGGCGCCGTGCTCTACAGCAGCGGCGGCCAGCGGTCGTCCGGCGGAAATGCCGTAGCTGAAACACGCACTCAGTACTCCGGAGATCACCGCCACCAGCATGCCCTTGCCCAGGGAGAATTCGCTGACACTGGCGAACTTCACCGCCTGGGGCACTTCTCGTTCCTTGATCAGCCCGGCCTTGCCGCACACTGCAATGCCGACCAGCGATACGGCCACGCCCCACAACACCCAATGCCCGCCTTGCGAGGCCAGCATCGAGGTCAGCGTACCTTCGGTCTCCGTGGTGAAGAGGTCGCGGTACAGCGCCGGCATCAATGCGCCGAGGGCCGAGGTGAGGCCCATGATCAGCGACATGCCCAGGGACAAGCCGAGGTAGCGCATGGTCAGGCCAAATGTCAGCCCGCCGATGCCCCACAACACGCCGAACAGGTAGGTCCAGAGCAGGGTGCTGGTGTCGGCGTTGCGCAGGATGTCCACCCAGCCGGGCACCGTCAGTTGCGCCGCGATCAGCGGCACGATCAGCCAGGACACCAGGCCGCCGGTGATCCAATAACTTTCCCAGGCCCAGCCGCGGACCTTCTTGTAAGGGATGTAGAAACTGCCGGAAGCGAAGCCGCCGATAAAGTGCAGAATCACACCAAGGAGAATGATTTCCACGTAGTCGAATCCTTTTTTTATTGTTGTTGTGCGTCGGTTGGATCAGGGGCGCGTCAGTTGGAACATGGGCAGCAGGTCAACACTGATCGGCGAGGCGTCTGCGTGGCTGGGCATGATGTCCTGCATGTAGGCCCACCAGCGCTGCATCAGTGCTGTACCGGGCAGTTCGTCCAGGCCGTGGACGTCTTCGTGGGTCAGCACGGCGAACAGCGCATTGCCCGGTTTATCGAAGAAAATCCGGTAATCCACCACACCCGCATTGAGCAAGGCCTGGGCCAGTTCGGGCCAGATGTCGTCGTGGCGCTTGCGGTATTCATCGGCCTGGCCGGGGTTGAGGTTCATGCGAAAGGCACGGGTCTGCATTACGGCGCTCCATGGTTGGGCGTGTAGATCCGCACCGCGTTGTGCAGGAAGAATTTGGCTTGTACAGCCTCGGGTTTACCGGCCACGCAGCGCTTGACCAGGCCCAGGGTGGTGGCAAAATCCGCCAGGTGATCGCTGTTGGGCCAGTCGCTGCCGAAAAAGCAGCGGTCTTCGCCAAAGGCTTCCCACAACACCGCCAAGCGATCGTTATAGAACGCCGTGTCGGTGATCAAGCCTTGAGGGCCGAGCTGGGGAATCTCCGCCAGTTTGGCGAACAGATTCGGGCGTTCGGCCAGGCGCAGCAGGTCGGCGTGATAGGCCGCTTCTTCGCCTGATGGCACCTGGGCGTTGGGCAGGTGGTCGATGATGATGCGCAGCTCGGGCAGCCTATCGCTCAACTGCAACAGGCCTTTGATAAGACGCGGATTTGGGTTGGCACTGTCCAGGCCACGGCCGCTGGCGGCGAGTTGGCGCAGGCCGTCGATAAAGCCCGGGCGCGCCTGGTCTTGCAGCAGGTCGCGATCCCACAGGTTGCCGTAGCGCAGGCCGAGAAACAGCGGCTCATTGACCAACGCGTCGAGGTCGACGGCAAAGCTTGAGTGCAGCGGATCCAGGTTGCCGACAAAGCCAAGCATGCGCGGTTCGCTGCGCAGGATGTCGAGCAGCCAGCGGTTATCGTCGCGCCACGGGCTGGCTTCCACGGCAATCGCGCCGACCACATTGTGCGGCGCGGCCAGGGCCCAGTAATCCGTCGGCAGGTGCGCGGCATACAGCCGGTTACCAGGTTCAGGCCATGGAATGCCCTCGGGGCGACGTGGGTCGAACAGGTGCAAATGGCTGTCGATGATCGGGCCGCTGTAGGCAGTCAGGGGCATGACGCAGTCCTTATCAAAAGCAAATTCGGAGGGGCCAGCACGCTAGCGCGCCCGGCCCCGATTAACCAGCTCAGCCTTGCAGGTACACCACATGGGTATGGGTGTACTCATACAGGCCGTGCTTGCCGTCGGCGCCGCCAATGCCGGATTTGCGCACGCCGGCATGGAAGCCCTGCATGGCCTCGAAGTTTTCACGGTTGACGTAGGTTTCACCAAAGTCGATTTCGCGCACCGCGTGCATGGCCTTGCCCAGGTCGCGGGTGTAGATCGACGAAGTCAGGCCGTAGTCGCAATCGTTGGCCAGGGCGATGGCTTCGTCGAGGTCGTCGACGATCTGGATCGGCAGCACCGGACCGAAGATCTCTTCGCGCATGATCTCCATGTCGGCGCGGCATCCAGCCAATACCGTCGGCTGGAAGTGAAAACCCGCACCCAGGTCGGCAATCTGCCCGCCGCTGACCAACGTTGCGCCCTGGCTCAGGGCGGTGCGTACTTTGCGGTTGACGCTGTCCAGGCCCTGGCGGTTGATCAGCGGGCCCATTTCCACGTCGGTCTGGGCGATAGGGTCGCCATAGCGGGTGGCGGACATGGCTGCGCTGATGCGTTCGATAAACGGGTCGGCAACCTTGCGCTCCACGTATACCCGCTCGGCGCAGTTGCACACCTGGCCGGTATTGATGATGCGCGAATCGCGGATGGCTTTGACGGCCAGCTCCAGGTCGGCATCCGCCAGTACGATGGCCGGTGCCTTGCCGCCCAGTTCCAGGTTGAGCTTGGTGATGTTCGGTGCGGCGGCCGTCATGATCCGCGAGCCGGTCGCCACGCTGCCGGTGAAGCTGATCATGTCGACGCCGGTGTGCGCTGTGAGCGCGCCGCCGACCCGGCCGTCGCCGCAGACCACGTTGAACACCCCGGCGGGTAGGTCGGTTTCGGCGACGAGCTTGGCGAACTCGAAGCAGTTGTTCGGGGTTTCTTCGCTGGGCTTGATCACGATGGTGTTGCCGGTGAGCAGCGCCGGCGCCATTTTGCGCGCGATCAGGAAGAACGGAAAATTCCACGGCAGGATGCCGGCCACCACGCCCAACGGCTTGCGGAACAGGAAGATATTTTCATTGGGACGGTCGCTGGTGATGATCTCGCCTTCGATGCGTCGTGCCCACTCGGCCATGTAGTCGAGATAGTCGGCGGTGAAATTCACTTCCACCTCCGCCAAACCGCTGACTTTGCCTTGTTCCAGGGTGATGGTGCGCGCCAGGTGCGCAACGTTCTCGCGCAGCTTGGCGGCGATGCGGCGCAGGTGCCCGGCACGTTCGATGGCGGGTTTGCGCGCCCACGTCTTTTGCGCCTGGCGTGCGGCGGCCAGGGCCTGGTCGACCTCGGCGGTGGTGGACGCCGGCACCTTCGACAGCAGCGCACCGGTGGCCGGGTTGAGCACGTCAATGTGCGCTTCGCTGGAGCTGAAGCGGCCATTGATGAAGTTCTGGTAAACGGGAACGGATGACATGGGCAGGTTCCTCAATAAGTACGCGCAGGCGCTTTCGTTTCGGCGGCAGGGCGATAGCGGGCAAGGGTGGCCAGGGCACTCTGGCGCAGCAGGCTGATGTCGATGGCCACCGCGATAAAGCGGCAACCCCAGGCCTGATAGCGGCGTGCATCGTCTTCGTTGGGCGCCAGGATGCCGCTGACCTTGCCGGCGGCGAGGGTGGCGTCGATGGCGTGCTTGATGCGCTCCTGGACCTCAGGATGGCCGGGGTTGCCGGCGTGACCAAGGCCGATGGACAGGTCGGCGGGGCCGATGAACACAGCGTCAACGCCTTCTACGGCGGCAATCGCGGCGACGTTTTCCACGCCAAGGCGCGATTCCACCTGCACGATCAGGCACAGCTCTTCATGGGCGGTGTTCAGGTAGTTGTCCACGCCGTCCCAGCGCGTGGCACGGGTCAGACCGCCGCCGACGCCACGGATGCCGTGGGGCGGGTAACGCATGGCACGCACCAGGGCCTGGGCCTGTTCGGCGGTTTCGACCATGGGGATCATCAAGGTCTGGGCGCCGATATCGAGCAGTTGCTTGATCAGGCTGGCGTCACTGTTGACGGCGCGCACCACTGGCGCGGTGCTGTACGGCGCGACCGTCTGCAACTGGTTGAGGATGCTCGGAACCGTGTTGGGTGCATGTTCGCCGTCGATCAGCATCCAGTCGTATCCCAGGCTGGCGACGATCTCGGCAGCGTAGCCGGTGGCGAAACCGGCCCAGATGCCGTATTGGGTGGCGTCCTTGGCGAGGGCGGCCTTGAAGCCATTGAAGGGCATATTCATGGCGGGTTCCTCAGCGGTTGTAGGGACGGTGCAGTTGGCAGTCGGGGTTCAGGTCAACGCCGAAGCCCGGCTTGTCCAGCGCCGACAAACGCATGCGGCCATTCACAGGCACCGGTTCGCCCAACAATTGCGGGTGGAACATCGGCACGACTTCATCCGCTTTGGGCGCCATCATCAGGAACTCGGCGAATGGGCTGTTATGGCGGGTGGCGACAAAGTGGTAGCTGTACACCGACGAACCGTGGGGCACGACCATTGCGTTATGCGCATCGGCCAACGCCGAGATTTTCACCAGTTCGGTGAGGCCGCCGCACCAGCCGACGTCGGGCTGGATGATGTCGCAGCAGCCCATTTCCAACAGCATACGGAACCCCCAGCGGGTGGCTTCGTGTTCGCCCGTCGTCACCAGCATGCCTTTGGGCACGTTCTTGCGCAGGGCGGCATAGCCCCAATAATCGTCTGGGGACAACGCTTCTTCGATCCACTTCAGGCCATGCTCATGGGCGCCGATCGCCAGCTTGGTGGCGTAGTTCAAATCCAGGCTCATCCAGCAGTCGAGCATCAGCCAGAAGTCCGGGCCGACCCGTTCACGCATGGTCGCCAGTGCTTCGAGGTTCTTGCGCAGGCCTTCTTCGCCTTCGCTGGGGCCGTGATGCAGGGGCATTTTGCCGCCGATAAAACCCATTTTCTGCGCGAGGTCCGGGCGCGCGCCGGTGGCGTAGAACTGCAGCTCATCACGCACCGCGCCGCCGAGCAGTTGGTGCACGGGTTCCTGGCGGATTTTGCCGAGCAGGTCCCACAACGCCAGGTCGACGCCGGAAATCGTGTTGATCACCAGACCCTTACGCCCGTAGTAGAGGGTGGACTGGTACATCTGGTCCCAGATTTTTTCGATGTCGGTGACGCGGGCGCCTTCGAGAAAGCGCGCCAGGTGTTTCTCGACGATGTAAGCCGCCGGTTCACCGCCAGTGGTCACAGCGAAACCGACGGTGCCGTCGCTGGCTTCGATCTCCACCACCAGGGTGCCGAGCACGTTGATGCCAAAACTGCGGCGGCTCTGGCGGTACTCGGGGTATTTGCTCATCGGCGTGGAAATATGGTCGTCGATCCAATGCCCATCGGCCTGGTCGTGGTAATCGGCGCCGCCGCCTCGCAGTACAAAGGCGCGGACGTGTTTGATGGTGAGATGACCCATGGTGTGACTCCTGGCGTTAAACAGTGGCCGGCGTTTTCGACGCGGTGCGGCCGGGTGAATGGATGCCCAGCACCAGCAATGCAGCCAGTACCGTGGTGGCGGACAGCAGGTACAGGCCGGCTGCCGGGGACGCGAAGGCACCTTCGGCCCAGTGCTTGATGACCGGGGCGATGAAGCCACCGAGGGCGCCGAAGGAATTGATCAGTGCAATGCCGGCTGCGGCAGCGCTGCCGGCCAGGTAGCTGGAGGGAAAGGTCCAGAACACCGGCTGCACGGCGATGAAACCCGAGGCGGCAAAACACAGCGCGAGCATGCCCAGCAGCGGGTTGGCGAAGGTCACTGAGCAGGCAATGCCGGCGGCAGCCATCAGCAGGGTCAGGCAGGCGGTCTGGCGACGCAGGCCGGTACGGTCGCTGTAGCTGGGAATCCACCAAGCTGCAAACAGTGCGCAGAGCCAGGGAATGGCCGAGACCAGCCCGACCATCAAGCCGACCTTGGTGCCGAGCAGATCGCCCACTTGGGTCGGCAGGTAAAACACCACGCCGTAGACGCTGGCCTGGATCAGCAGGTACACCAGGCACAGGTACAACACCGGCGGTTGGCACAGCACGGTGAGCAGGCTGCGACCGTGGGAGGTTTTGTGCTGGTCTTCCTGATCCAGCAGGCTCTGCACTTGCTCACGCTCAGCCGGGGTCAGCCACTTGGCGTCGGCGGGGCGATTGTCCAGATACCAGTAGGCCCAGATGCCCACCGCGGTTGCCATCAGGCCTTCCACTGCAAACAGCCACTGCCAGCCGTGGATGCCGCCAAAACCGTCCATTTCCAGCAGCAAACCGGACAACGGGCTGCCGAAGATGAAGGCCAGTGGCGCGCCGAAATAGAAGAAGCCCATGGCTTTGCCGCGCACGGCCTGGGGGAACCAGTAGGTGAGGTAAAGAATGACGCCGGGGAAAAATCCGGCTTCGGCCACGCCGAGTAAAAAACGCAGCACATAGAAGCTGGTTTCGCTGTGGGCAAACACCATGGCGGCCGAGATCAGGCCCCAACTGACCATGATGCGGCACATCCACAGACGGGCGCCGACACGGTGCAGGATCAGGTTGCTCGGCACTTCCAGCAGCGCGTAGCCGACAAAAAACACGCCAGCGCCAAACGCAAAGGCGGCGTCGCTTAAGCCAGTGTCGGCTTGGAAAGCTTGTTTGGCGAACCCGACATTGGCGCGGTCGAGAAAGGCCATGATGTACATCAACAGCAGGAAGGGCAGCAGTCGCCAGGAAATCTTGGCGAGCAGGGGCGCGGGGAGGGTTTTCATAGTGGCGTCCGATGTTTTGTTCTTATGGGACGGACTGTACGGCGGCCGAGCAATGCGCTACAAATCGAATCTCGCTTACAAGTGATAACCTCAGGGTATCGATAACAAGGATAAAAATGCGCAGTCCCGCGATCTCTCCCAGCCTGTTCAACCGCCTGCGCTACAAGCATCTGCATATGCTCGTCGCGCTGAGCTCCAGCCAAAACCTGCACCGTGCGTCACAGGCGCTGAACATGTCGCAGCCTGCTGCCACGCGCATGCTGCGTGAGATCGAGGACATGTTCGCCTGTGATCTGTTTGAGCGGTTGCCGAGGGGGATGCGTCCTACGGCACTTGGCCAGGAGTTGATTCGCTTTGCCGAATCCGCCCTGAGCGGATTGGACCGGTGTGCCGAAGACTTAATGGCGCGGCAGCAGGGCGGTTACGGCTACCTGTCGATCGGCACCATCATGGGCGCCGCACCGGACCTGGTGATGGATTCCATCGCGCAGATTAAATCGCTGAACCCGCAACTGCGTATCCGCATCATGGGTGACACCAGTGATCAGGTGATCCAGTTGCTTGAACAGGGACGCATCGACCTGGCCATCTCGCGCCGTAATGCTGCCACCGACAACGAGCACTACAGCTTCGAACCCCTGGGCAACGAACGCTTGCTGGTGGTGGTGCACGCGGGCCACCCCCTGGCCCAGCGTGAGCAGTTGATGCTGGATGAATTGGTGCGCGACTGGCCATGGATCCTGCAACCGCAAACCAGCCCGGCGCGCATCGGCTTCGACCAGGCGCTGCAGGATCTGGCGCTGCCCAGCCCGGCGGACATCATCGAATGCAGCTCGGTGTACTCCATGCAGCAGTTGATCCAGCTCACTGACGCAGTGATGGTGCTGTCCGAAAGTGCGCTGCGTGATTACCTGAAAATGGGCCTGGTCGTCGCACTGCCGGTGGCCTTGGAAGTACGACTGGCGCCATTTGGCATGTTGCTGCGCAAAGGCGAGGTGGTGAGCCGTGAACTGGGGTTGTTTATCGACTTGTTGCGAAAGAAGGCTGCGATGCTCTGAACGTGATGTGTAAAGGGCATGGTGTGTCGGCACGATATTAAATAGAATGAATCTCATTTGAGACTCACTCGCGCCGCGCAGGTCGCTTGCCATGAATGATGCTGTTGTTCCGACCCACGCCCCCGAACTGACGCTGTCGAGCCTGTACCGTGACCACCGTAGCTGGCTGGAAAGCTGGCTGCGCCGGCGTCTGGGCAATGCCTGGGATGCGGCCGACCTGAGCCAGGATACCTTCTTGCGCGTGCTGGCCAGCGCCCAGCCGATTGCACAGATGCAGGAGCCGCGCGCCTACCTGGTGACCGTCGGCAAGCGTCTATTAGTGAATTTTCATCAGCGGCGCAGCCTTGAACAGGCCTATCTGAATGCCTTGGCGAGCCTCCCGGAAACCTGCGTGCCGTCGCCTGAACAGCGCTGGCTGGTGCTGGAAACCTTGCAAGCCCTGGATGAATTGCTGGATGGCTTGCCGGTGCTGGTCCGCCGCGCCTTCCTGTGGAGCCAACTGGAAGGGCTGGGTTACCGGGAGATTGCCGAGCGCCTCGACGTGTCGGAGCGAACGGTCAAACGCTACATGGCCCAGGCCTACGAACATTGCCTGCTGGTGGACCTGTGAGCCGCGACGTTGCCCGCGCCGCCGCGCAATGGTTGGCGCTGCTGGAGTCCGGCGCGGCCACTGAGCGTGATTACGCCGCATTGCAGCATTGGCGTGACAGCCACCCCCAGCACGAACAGACCTGGCAAAAAGCCCAGACCCTGCGCCAGCGTTTCAGCGACTTGCCCCAGGCCTTGGCGATGGCCAGCCTCGACCGTCCGCAACCGGGACGCCGTGCCGTGCTCAAGCGTGCGCTGGGTATCGCTGCGCTGGTGCCGACCGCTTGGTTGGTCAGCCGCCAATTGCCCATCGAGGCCTGGCGTGCCGACGTGCACACCGCCACCGGCGAGCGTAAGCGCATGGGGCTGGCCGATGGCGCCAGCTTGCAGCTCAATACGGCGACGGCGGTAGACGTGGACCTGGCGCAGCGCCGCATCAGTCTGGTGGAGGGCGAGCTGGCGCTGGATGTGCCAGGCACGGCGGCGATGGCCGTGCAGACGCGCTACGGCGAGCTGCGCGTCAGTCAGGCTGAAGTGTGTGTACGGCAGCTGGCCGCCGGTTGTCTGGTGTCGGTGCTTGAAGGCTCCGTCCAGGTGCGCGACTTGAACGGGCAGATGGCGACTTTGCAAGGTGGGCAGCAAGCGCCGCTCAAAGCCAGCGGACTAGGGGCCTGGGTGCCTTTCGATGTGTTGCAACTAGGCTGGCGCGATGGCGTGCTGACCGCGCAGAACCAGGCGCTGGGTGACTTCCTGCGGGAGCTGGAGCGTTATCGGTCGGGTGTGTTGCGGTGGGAGCCGAGCCTGGAGTCGTTGCGGGTCACCGGCAGTTTCCGCCTGGACGACACCGACCGCATCCTCAACCTGCTGGCCTCGACCCTGGGGCTGGAGGTGCAGGCGCGGACGCGGTATTGGGTGACCTTGCGCAAGGTCGTCTAGATCACGTGGGCACGTTGCAGCTCAGTCAGGGATTGCGCCTTGAGCTGCGCCAGCAACGGATCACGCCGGTCACGCGGGTGCGGCAGGTTCACCGCCAATTCCTGGCGAATGCTGCTCGGTCGGTTGTCCATCACCAGCACCCGGTCACTCAGGTACAGTGCCTCGTCCACATCATGGGTCACCAGCAACAAGGCGATGGCATGATGTTCGGCCAGTTGCAGCAGCAAATCCTGCAGCTTCATCCGGGTAAACGCATCGACTGCGCTGAACGGCTCATCCAGCAGTAACACCTGCGGCCGTGAATACAGGCCCCGCGCAATCGCTACCCGTTGCGCCATGCCGCCGGACAACGCCTTGGGCAGCGCCTGGGCAAAACCCTTCAGGCCGACTTCCTCGATCAACTGCGCGACCCAGGCCTTGTCGTAGTGGCTGTCATCGCTGAAGCCGATGTTCTGTTCCACCGTGAGCCAGGGCATCAGCCGGGGTTCCTGGAACACAAAGGCTACTTCGCCATCGGGGCTGCGCAGTTCGCCCTGGAAGTCCTGTTCCAGGCCGGCGACGATGCGCAGCAAGGTGCTTTTGCCGCAGCCGCTTGGCCCGAGCAGGCTCACGGCTTCGCGTGGTTGCAGCACCAGGCGCACGTCTTTCAACACGGTGGTGCTGGTGAAACTTTTACGCGCGACGTGAATATCCAACAGCGGTTTTACGCTCATTGTCCTGCTCCCTGGAACGTGTCGCGCCAGGCCAGGCAACGCCTCTCCAACGTCGCAAGCAGGCCATCGCTGACCTTGCCCAACAGTGCCAACACGATAATCGCCGCCAGCACGATATCCGGCCGCGAGGTTTCCCGCCCATCACTGAGCAGGTAACCCAGCCCCTTAGTGGCCGCAATCAACTCAGCCGCCACCAGGAACATCCAGGCCAGGCTCAAGCCACTGCGCAACCCGGTGAACAGGCCCGGCAGCGCGGCGGGCAGCAGGATTCGACGCACCAGCCGCCGCCGGCTGAAACCGTACATTTGCCCGACTTCCACCAGCTTGCGGTCGATATCACGAATGGCCGCGACGCCGTTGAGGTACACCGGAAAAAATGCGCCAATCGCGATCAGCACAATCTTCGACGTTTCGTCGATGCCCAGCCACAGCAGCAACAGCGGTACCCAAGCCAGGCTCGGGATCGAACGTAGCCCTGCAAAGGTCGGTTCGAGGTAGGCCTCCGCCTCACGACTCAAGCCGACCCAGGCGGCAAACACCAAGGCCAGGCTGGCGCCAATGGCGAAGCCCAGCAGCACCCGGCCGAGGCTGGCGCTGATGTGTTTCCACAATGCGCCTTCGGCCAGGTCGGTGAGGGTCACCGCGATCTCGCTGGGTGCCGGCATCTGGTACGACGGCAGCCAACCCACGCGCACCACCACCTCCAGCACCAGCAGGATCAGCACCGGCAACACCAGGCCCTTGAGCCGCCGCGGCCAAGCGCTGCGGTTGATCACCACCGGTGCGGCAAGGGGCAATGCTTGGGTTTTGCTGGTCATCACGGGCTCCTTAATGGCCGAACGAGGTGTCGATCAACTGGTCGATCACCTGGTCCACATTCACGCCTTTGCGCACCAGTTCTTCGGACACCAGGATCGGCGCGGCCGCCTTCGACGCCACTACATCCTTGCTGCTCAGGAACGGCGTGCTCAGGTCGGTGCGCGAGAGTTGCAGCTTGGCCACTTCCAGCGGCAGGCCGGACTCGTCGGCCAGCAGTTTGGCGAATTCACCCGGGTGCTTCACCGCCCAATCCCGAGCCTTTTCATAGGCGCCGAGCACCTTGGTGATGGTCTGCGGATGCGCCTTGGCGAACTTCTCGGTGACGCTGACCACGCCGTAGCTGTTGAAGTCTTTATTGCGGTACAGCAGGCGCGAACCGGCCTGGATTTCACTGGCGGCCATGTGCGGGTCCAGACCGGCCCAGGCGTCCACGTCACCTTTTTCCAGCGCAGTGCGGCCGTCCGGATGTTGCAGGTGCACCAGTTCTACGTCGTCCTTTTTCAGCCCGGCCTGTTGCAGGCTGCGCAGGGTGAAGAGGTACGGGTCGGTGCCTTTGGTGGCGGCGATTTTCTTGCCCTTGAGGTCGGTGACGCTGTTGAGCGGCGAGTCTTTGCGCACCACCAACGCGGTCCATTCGGCGCGGCTGTACACGTACACCGATTTGATCGGGCTGCCGTTGGCGCGACTCAGTACTGCCGACAGGCTGGCCGACGAGGCAAAGTCCACACCGCCACTGTTGAGGTACTCCAGCGAACGGTTGCTGCCCTGGCTCAACACCCAGCCCACCTTGGATTGCGGCAAGGCTTGTTCCAGCCAGCCGAAGTGCTTGAGCACCAGGCTCACGGGCGAGTAATAGGCGTAGTCGAGGTTGACTTCGGCGGGATCGGTGTCGGCGGCGTGGACCAGGGTTGGCAGGCACAGTGCGAGGGCGCAGGCGCCGAATAAGCGTTGGGTGAAGGCTTTCATGGAACAGCTCCGGCAAGGCGTTGAGAGAAGGCTTTTCTTATATTCAGAAAATTTGGTTTGCATGTTCCATCATGCTTTATAGGAATATGCAGTCTCTGTGCCATGTGCCTGGAAGGCGTATTTGCGGGGGTGTAGGGGCTGAATGCTGTGGTGGCAGAGAGCAGATTGTTGAAGCACTGTTGGCTGGGCAACAGTTCTTATATATCTGTATCGAATAAATAAAGAGTTATATATTCCTTTTAATATTCGCGTCGATGGCGCATTTTGAGGGCCTGCGCATTCGTGCGGATTGACCCAACAGCCAAAAGGAAAGCCGACATGACCATTAAAGCGATCAACGTGCGCAACCAGTTCAAGGGCGTGATCAAGGAAATCCTGCTGGGGGAAGTGGTGTCGGAAATCGACGTGCAGACCGCGTCAGGCATTGTCACTTCGGTGATCACCACCCGCTCGGTGCGTGACTTGGAATTGAAAGTGGGCAGTGAAGTGATTGCCTTTGTGAAGTCCACCGAAGTGTCCATCGCCAAACTGTGAACCCAATCCCAATGTGGGAGCGGGCTTGCTCGCGAAAGCGCTATATCAGTGATGAATGCACCGACTGACACTCCGCATTCGCGAGCAAGCCCGCTCCCACATTTTGCTTTGCGTACACTCAGGCTATTTTCGGGCCTGAACCGCCGGGTGGATGAGGCTGCGGTCTTTCCGGCGGGGCATCGCTGGGCAGATTCTTCGGTTTCTCGTTCGGGTCTTTGTAATCCTTGTGCAAGCCCCCATCCAGCCGATTGCTCGACGAGCCGCCTTTTTGCGGGGTCTCGTCGAAGTGTTCCCATTCCGACTGCTGGAAACGGAAGATACTGTCGTCGGTCGGCGCGTCACGGCCACCGTAATGGTGGATCTCGTAGTGGGCGTATTCGACCTTGTCAGCCCAGTTGTCCTGCAATAGACCGTCGCCGGCCAGGTCGCGGTACCAGTCGTTTTCCTTCTCGGTAGCCTTCTGCTTTTTGTTGTGGTCGACGAAGTAGCCAATGATCCCGCCGACCACCGCCAACACCACACCCACCAGGAACAACGGCCCGGTCAACGCCGCCGCCGTGCCCGCGCCAAACAGCGCCGCAGCCCCCAGCACGCCCGCCGAGGCACCGAATGCACCGCCGGCCACTTGCAGGCCACCGGCCGCCTGGGCCAGGGGATCCTTATCCTTCACGCCGCTCTTGATCGCCAGCGCACCCAACACGATGTCGGCAAAGCCGCCGGCAATGTCCGTGGCGGGGCCGAGTACCTTGATCACGGACCCGGCGATCTTCGCCGATTTGGACGCGCCCAGCTTGGCCGCGCCCGCAGCCGCGAGGCCGTCATCCAAGTGCGTGGCCAGGCCTTCGGTGGCCTCGGTGACGGCCTTGTCGCCGTCGCCGAACATCTTGGCGATGCCGTCGTATTGGCTGTCCGGCACAGCATCGAGGGCAGTGGCGATCTTGGATTTGACGTCGGAGGGCAATTCACTGACGCGAAACTCGAAGTTCGGCTCCTGCATGCCGGTCTTGCCCCAGATCTCAGGCAGCGTCTTGTCCAGCCCCAGAAAGTCCACCAGCCCACCTTTGCCCAAGGCTTCGCCGATCTTGTCGCCCAGGCGCACGAAGTGGCTGGAGCCGCCGGCAAAGCTCAGGAAGTCCTTGGCGATGGTCATGCGTTGCGCCGGGGTTTCACCGAGCTTGCCGCCTTTGCCCACCAGTTGGTAAATCCCGGAGAACAGGCTCACACCGGCACCCAGGGAACCGAGGATGCCCTTGCTGTTGAGGGTGTTGAACACCTCGCCGAGCATGCCGCGATCGGCCACCGGAATGTAGGGTTTGCTCAAGGCGGTTTTCAGGTCGGCTTCGCTGATCGCACCGTTTTTCTGGTACACGGCACCCAGCTCTTCCAGGGCCTTGGTGACGGCGGCGGATTTTTCCTTGCCTTGCAGGCCCTCGTTGAGGAATTTTTCCAGGGTTTCCTGGGTGCGGCGCGGCAAGTCCAGCACGTTGCCCTTGAGCACGCCTTTGAGCAGGCCGAACAGGTCCTTGGTCGCCAGTTCCTTGTTCTCGTCGGAGATCTTGCTCGGGTCCGACAGGATCGCATTGAGGTCGGTGGTCAAACCATCGGCCTGGATGTTCTGCGCAGCTTTGCTCGCGGCTTCCGGGTCGAACAGCGACAACGACGTCAGGGTGTCGCTGAGGTCTTTCTGCGCCTCGTAGGTCTTGCCCTGGCTCTGCAGGTCCTTGAGGTACAGCACGTAATCCGGGTTGGAAGTGAGGTCCAGCAGCTTCTGCTTGATCTCGTCCTTGTTCGGCAGCTTGTTGATCGCCTCGTCCATTTTCGACTTGTAATCAGCCTGCACGGTCGGGTCGTTGAACAGCTCGCCGATCTGCTTTTGCACGGCCTTGCCGTCGATGATGTCGTGCATGTCGGCCGAGGTCAGCTCGGTCTGCTTGTCATCGAACTCGCGCCAGGTGGTGTTGAACGGGCGCTTGGCCTCTTCGTAGCCGGTGATGCCGTGGCCGTTCTGATAGGCCGCCTGGGCTTCGAGGGCCCGGACCAGCTTGGCACGCGGGTCGTCTTTAGGGATCGAGCCGTTTTTCACGCCTTCACGGTAGGTGTCGATCAGTTGGGTGGTGGCCAACTCGCTGACGCTGAGGGTGGGCGACTTGTCGTCCTTCTCATCGGCATGCACGCCTGTGTCGAGGTTCAGCACATCCAGCTCATCGGCCTTGGGCAGGTTGTGCTTGGCGCGGGTGTCGTCCACCGAGCTGGCGCTCCAGGCTTCCCACTTGGCCGCCACGTCGTCGTAGAGCTGCGGGCTGAGTTCCTTGGAAACGATGACCTTGCCTTCGCTGGTTTCATAGCGGATCAGGCCGTCGCCCAGTTCATCCGGGGAGCCGAAGGTGATGTCGGTGTTCTTCAGGAAGTCATTCGGCCCGGCCAGCTTGTAGCCTTCGCCTTCGCTGGTGTGGATCTTGGCCCAGGTGTCATTGGCGGTGGCGACGCTTTTGAACAGCTCGGGGCTGACGTCGGCCGATACCACAACCTTGGTGCCGTCATGCAGTTCGTAGGTGAGGAGGTTGTCTTTCTGGTCGTTGTTCCAGTTGAAATTCTTGTAATCCTTGAGGCCCGGCACCGGCGTATTGGCGTCGGCCAGCACTGCACCGTTGTTCAGCTCGCCTTCCACCACGGCTTTCTTGCCAGGGTCGGTGTAGACCTCGTGCAGGCCGGCCAGGTAGTCGAACAGTTTGGGGTTGTCGTCGCGGGCTACCACCATTTTTTGGCCATTGCTTTCGAAGCGGATCAGCCCCGGACCGACTTCATCGACCGGGCCAACCGCCGTGCCGCCGTAGGGTGGCCACACTTCATTGTCGCTGGCGCGCTTGTAGCCGGCGTCTTCGCTGCTGGACAGGCCGGTGAAGCTGGCATAGGCGTCCTTGGCTTTCTGGAACGCCTCGGGGTTGTCGCGCTGGCTGATGACGACCTTGGTACCGTCCTGGGTCTCGTAGCGGATCACCCCCGGGCCGGTTTCATCGGGTGGGCCGAGGGATTTGTAGTCCGCGAGCTTCGCCGGGGCGCTGCCGTCGGCGCCGAGGCTCTGGTAGCCGGCATTCTGGCTGGCGACCACGCCGGAGAGGGATTTGAAGTCGGTACTGACCTGCTTGAACAACTCGGGGCTGTCTTGCTCGCTGACGATGACTTTCTTGCCGTCCTGGGTCTCATAACGAATCAGCCCCGGGCCGACTTCATCGGGTGGGCCGATGGCCTTGTAGTCGGCGAGGGCAGGAGGTGGTGTTGCATCCTTGGCGGCCAGTTCGTAGCCGTCCTTCTTACTGGCATCCAACCCGGACGGCGTCTTGTCGTGGGCCTCTACCTTCTTGTTATTGGCGCTGTTCTTGAGCAGCACATGGAACTGCGCGCCGGACTTGGGCGGCGTGCGGGGAAGGGCTTTGGGGTCGGACGAGCGATCGAGGGGCTGGGTCGTCATGCCATGGAACTCCTGCTGTAGCCGATTGTGGCGGTCGGCAAAAACAGTAACAGCAGGGGTTCGGCACTCGTTGCGAAAAGTTGTGAATTAGGCCTGACGGTTACGCAGGGCACGCTCCATGCGGTGCAGGCCTTCTTCCAGCATGGCCCGTGGGCAGCCGAAGTTCAGGCGCACGAATTGCTGGCTGTCGTCACCGAACTCGATACCGGCGCTCAAGCCGACCTTGGCTTGCTCCAGGAAGAACTGCTGCGGGTCATCCAGACCCAGGGCGCTGCAATCCAGCCAAGCCAGGTAGGTGCCTTGTGGCGCGTGCATCACCACACCAGGCAGGCGGGTTTGCACGGCGTCGAGCAGGTAGTCACGGTTGCTTTGCAGGTACTGCATCAGCGCGTCGAGCCAGTCACTGCACTGGCTGTAGGCCGCGCGGGTGGCTTCCAGGCCCAGGGGGCTGACGCTGTCGACCATGCCGCAACGGGCATTGTTGAAGCGCTCGCGGATCTCGGCGTTCTGGATCACCGCGAAGCAGGTCTTCAGGCCGGCGACGTTGTAGGCCTTGCTCGCCGACATCAGGGTAATGGTGCGCTGGGCGATCTCGGGGCTGAGGCTGGCGGTGGGAATGTGACGGCGGCCGTCGAAGCACAGTTCGGCATGGATCTCGTCGGAGATGATCAGCGCGCCGTGTTCCAGGCAGGCGTTGGCCACGGCCAGCAGTTCTTCGCGAGGGAAGACTTTGCCGATGGGGTTATGCGGGTTGCTCAGCAACAGCGCGCCAGCGCCGTTGAGCGCCTGGCGCATCGCGGGCATTGGCGTCAGGTATTCGTCGTTCAACAGCTCGAACGGTACTTCGATGCGCGGCAGGTTCCAGTGGCCCGGTGCCAGGCGAATCGGCCGGTAGTTGGGGGTTTGCAGCACCACGGCCTGGCCCGGCTGGACAAACGCGTGCAGCGCCATATTGAAGCCGGGCTCGACGCCGGGCAGAAACAGCAGCTCATCCGGTTGCACACGCCAGGCGTACTTGGCCCACAGGTCGGCGATGATCGCCTCGCGCACATCCGGCCCGGCGACGCTGTAGCCCAGCACCTGCTGGTCGAGGCGCGCGTGCAGGGCTTGCAGGACGGCGGGCGGGGCGGCGATGTCCATGTCGGCGATCCACATCGGCAACACGTCTTGCGGGTAGCGGTTCCACTTGGTGCTGCCGGTGCCGAGGCGGGGGTGGATCGTGTCGAAATCAAAGCTCATGGGGGGCTCGTATCAGGAAGTCAGGCGCAAGAATGGCGCTGATTCTAGCGCCATTATTTTTATAGGCCAGAGCTGATTGCCACCGCGAGTTGCCGGTGCGCCTGTTCCAGGGCGCGGTTGACCGCTTCTTCACCGCGCACCATGGCCGGCAGGTAGACGAAATCCACCGAGTGGATGCCCACCGTCGACAGGATGGCGCTCATGTACGGGGTCAGGAAGTCCGGCTCATGGCCCTTGCGGGCGTTTCCTGAACTGACCAGGACAAAGGTGCGCCGGTCCTGCAGCAAGCCGACTTTGGCGAACTGTTCATTCACCGTAAAACTGCGCTGGATGCGCACCACATGGTCGATCCAGGCCTTGAGTGCCGCCGGCACGGTGAAATTATGCACGGGGGTGCATAGGATCAGCAGGTCACAGGCTTCCAATTCGACGATCAACTGTTCCGAGAGTGCCGTGGCGCTGCTGGTGATTGCGCCGGGGGTGGTCAGCGCGTTGGCATATTCACGGGTCAAGGGCGGCAGTGCCTGGGCGCCGTAGTCACGCTCGGTCACCTCGGCGTCGGGGGCCAGGTCGCGCAACAAGGCGCGGGCCAGATTGAAGGTCTGCGCGGCTTTGCCGTGGGGGCTGAAACTGAGGAGCAGGGCGCGGGTCATTGGCTCAGGTCCTGGGAAAAGTGCATGCCCAGGGGCAACAGGCCCTGGCGGAAATAGAAGCGTTGGGCCAGGGCCATGTGCATGCCGGTGTCCAGTACCAGCCAGCGGTAGCCTCGGGCGCGGGTTTCTTCGCGTACGCGGTCCAGCAGTTGTTCGCCCAGGCGGCGTCGTTGTTGCGTGGCGTCTATCACCAGGTCATCCACGTAGATGAAGCGGCCATACAGGGTGTTTTCGGTCAAGCGATAGCCGGCCAGGCCTATTACCTTGCCGTGCTCTTTTGCTGCCAGCAGGTGATAGCCGTTTTGCCGTTGGCGGTGGATTTGTTCGGCGAATGCGGTGGCGTCGGTGAGGTGAGGGCGCAGTTGGTGCATGACTGGGAAGCTGGCGATGAGGTCGGCGTCGGATGCCAGGTGGACGAATTCGGTGTGGTCATTCATGGTGGGGGGGCTTTGTGTGGTGAGGGATATGCCATTGTTGTGGGTATGGTTGGTTAGGGACAGGGGCATGATTGGACACGTGGGTTGGGGCATGATCAGGGAGTGTGTCGTGCGTGGGGGTTATTGTTGAGTACATATCCGTTGCTGCGGTCACGGCTGCTATTGGTTCCGCTCTTACAGCGGGTCACTTTTTGAAGAGCGCAAAAAGTAACCAAAAACGCTTCGCCCCAACACTCGGCACCTCGCCTAGGCTCGGTGTGCCCTCACTCCGGCTTGAATCCGTGGGCCGCCGCGATGGGCCATCCTTGGCCCAGCGCGGCTAACCCGGCGTCCTGCCGGGTTACCCACGGACTCAAGCCTGCGTTCGGCCAGCGTGTTTGACGGGGCGCCTAAGATCAAGATCAAAAGCGACTCGCTTCGCATCGTGGATACGCTGTTCACTGTAGGAGCCGGCTTGCCGGCGAAAAACGTGAGAACGCCGCGTTCATTCTGGTTTCCCGCGTCATCGTTAACGACCATCGCAGGCAAGCCAGCTCCTACAGAAACCGCGTTTGCCTTTGCTTCACACCACTCCCCGACTCCCCCGAATCAAATCATAAGCCTTCCTGGCAATCGGATTCGCCGTATTCGGCCAAACCCAAAGGCAATACGTCACCTCCGGCAACCGCGGCAACCCATCGCGGGTTTGCGCTAGCGGGTTGAGGCAGAAAAAGCGCTCCCACCTTGCGTGGGAGCGCTTGGCCGGTCAGTGCTTGACCGGCGTTGGCAAGGTCACCAGGTTGACGTAGCCATCCCAGAATTTCTTCTGGTCCACGCCGAACACCACCTTGGCTTTCTGCGTGCCCACAGGGGCGCCTTTCTGGTAGCCCAGTGCGCGGCCGTAGTCGGCGCCAAAGGTGGCATCCACATCCACCCACAGTTCCCGTGATTCGGTGACGATACCCGGATTGACCAGATACAGCGCCGGCAAGCTGTCCCAGGTAAAGCTGTGGTAGCTCGGGTCCTTGTCGAACAAGGGGCCGAACTCGTGCTTGTACAGATCGGCAATCGCGCCTTTCTGGGCAATCACGCGCTGGTACACCGTTTTGTCGAAGGTGACTTTCTCGCACACATCATTGGGGAAAATCACGTGTTCGATCGGCGAGCGCAATACGATCTTCGCGGCCTCCGGGTCGAACCACCAGTTGAATTCCGCCGCTGGCGTGGTGTTGCCCGGAATCTCCAGGGCACCGCCCATGTACACAATGCGCTTGATCAACGGCACGATATCCGGCGCCGAACGTATCGCCAGGGCGATGTTGGTCAGCGGCCCCACGGCCAGAATTGTTACCTGGTGCGGGTTGGCGCGCACGCTGTCGACGATGAACTGCGCGGCGGTTTCCTTGCGCAATTGGGTGTGTGTCGCCAGGCCATCGGGTGGTGCGATCAACTGCTTGGGCGAAGTAGGACGGGGGGTCTTGAATGCCCCCGGCCAGCCGGAGCCGAACAGCGCCTTTTCCGCCTCGTAGGTGGCGTAGTCATGCAGCAGCGGGTAGGCGGCGCCGGAGTAGACGCCGACCTCTTTCTCCACGCCCATGCGTTCCACGGCCTTTAGTGCATCGACCTGCTCCTGGTCGACCCAGGCGTTGCCGCTGACCAGGGTCATGCCCAGCAGTTCGATGCGTTTTTGCGCGTGGAGCTGGGCGAGCATGATGAAGGCCTGGCCGTCATCGTTGAGCACGTTGAAGTCGGTATCAAAAATGACTTTCTCCGCGGCCTGGGCGGTGGCGGCACACAGGGCGACGGCAACAAGCAGTGCGCAGCTTTTCAGGAAACCTTGCATGGTGATTCATCCGAAAATTACTGTTGTTAACGGTTCACCAGTTTCGCCGGCAAGGCGATGACCAGGAAGCTGCTGAGGATCAGGCAGCCGGCGAAAAACCACAAGGCACCCGCGCTGCTGCCTGTGACGTCGATCGCAACGCCCATCAACGAGTTGCTCACCAAGCCTGCGATATTCGCCACCGAACAGGCCAAGGCAAAGCCGGTGGCCGCCGCGGTGCCTTTGAGAAAGGTCGCCGGCAGGCTGAAGAACACCGGCACCGCGCCGATGATCGCCGCCGAAGCAATCGCAAACAGCGCTACCGTGGCCGCCACGTTATGGGTGAAGAACGTGCTCGTGGCCATGGCCGCCGCGCCGATGAAAAACGGCACGATGATGTGCCAGCGGCGTTCGCGGTGCTTGTCGGAGCTGGCGCCGATCAGCAGCATGCCGAGCAGGGCGGCGACGCTCGGTAGTGCAGTGAGGACGCCGATATGGAAGGTGTCGGTGACCCCGGCGTTGCGGATGAACGTCGGCATCCAGAAGCCCATGGCGTAGGCGCTGAGCAGGATCGAGAAGTCGATACCGCCAAGCATCCAGACCTTGAGGTTGAAGAAGCCGTCACGGAAACTGTGCTTGCTGGCGGTGCCGTCGGCGTCGTCCTTGCGCAACTCGGTTTCCAGCAGGGCCTTTTCCTCGTCCGACAGCCATTTGGCTTGCTGGTAGGTGTTGGGCAAGGCCCAGAAGGTCAGCACGCCAAGCAGTACGCTCGGCACTGCTTCGATCAGGAACAGCCACTGCCAGCCACGCAGGCCGCCGACATGGTCGAAGTGGCCCATGATCCAGCCGGACAGCGGGCCGCCGATCACGCTGGAGAGCGGCAGGCCGATCATGAACAACGCAATGATGCGCCCGCGTCGGTGGGTGGGAAACCAGGTGGTCAGGTAGTACAGCACGCCCGGCAGAAAGCCCGCCTCGGCGGCGCCGAGCAGGAAACGCAGGATGTAGAACTGGGTCGTGGAGGTGACCAGCATGGTGCAGGCAGAGAGCAGGCCCCAAGTGATCATGATCCGCGCGATCCAGATCTTCGCGCCGACCCGCTCCAGAATCAGGTTGCTTGGGACCTCAAAGATGATATAGCCGACAAAGAACAGCCCGGCGCCGAGGCCGAACGCGGTTTCGCTGAACTGCAACTGGTCGAGCATCTGCAACTTGGCGAAGCCGATGTTGATGCGGTCCAGGTAGGCGGCCAGGTAGCAGAAGCACAGGAAGGGAATCAGCTTCCAGGTGATCTTGTGGTAAAGCGTGTTGACGGGGTCTGCGACCGTGGTCGCGGGCGCTGCATTCGCAATGGGCATTGGGTGTCTCCTGGCGGTGACTTATGGTTTTTATACAGCCGCTTTTGTTCCAGCACTTCGGAGTGCTGTAGAAGCGACTTCCAAAGGCAGTGTCAGAAGACTGAGTCGGTCCTGCTGGAGGTGATCAAGTGTGGGAGCGAGCAAGCCCGCTCCCACATTGGATTGCATTCCAAAGTGGACGCTCAGTTTTTTCAAGACCGTGCTCTTTGGCACGGTTCTCATGAATCCTTATTGCTCCCTGAACTTACGCATTGCCTCCTGCTTACTCACCACGTCGCCATACTTGCTGTCGATATCGAACAGGTTGGCCTCATGGGGCGCCGGGTGTCGATCGCCGACGCATTCGCGCACGACGATGGTGCGAAACCCGTGCTGCACCGCATCCACCGCCGTGGCGCGGATGCAACCGCTGGTGGAACAGCCGGCCAGCACGACGGTGTCGATGCCCTGGGCATGCAGCATCGGCGCCAGGCTGCTGCCGAAAAACGCACTGGCGTACTGTTTGGTAATGACGACTTCCTCGGCCAGCGGCAACACCTCGGCACAGAAGGCCGCGAGTGGGTTGCCTTCGACCATGTCTTTCATCACCGGGGCTTTTTTCACCCAGATCCCGCCATCGACGAAATGGCCGGGATGGTAGCGGATATTGGTGTGGACTACCGCAATCCCGTGTTGGCGTGCGGTGGCGAGCAGCTCGACGCTTTGCGCCACGGCCGTGACCACGCCGGGCGCGAACAGCGGCGCGCCTTCGGTGGTGTAGCCCTGCATGAAGTCGATCATCAGCAGTGCGGCCTTTTTGCCAAAGCCGATGCGGTTGCCCCACACGCCCTGGTAGTTGGCGTCGGCGGATTGTTCACTCATCTTTCAACCCCTCATTCATGTCCGTCGTGAGCGCTCTTTTTTGTGGTGAGCGGGCTTGCCCCGCGCTGGGCTGCGCAGCAGCCCCTAAAAAGCCGGGAGCGCTTCGCACTCCAGCGCGAGCAAGCTCGCTCACCACAGAAGCCCGCTCACCACAAAGGGACTTTCCGCTCCCGTTAATAAGCACCGGAAAGCAGGGCGCCGGCGCCTGGCACGATGGGCTCCAGGTCCAATGCCTTAAGCATCGCGTAGGTGGTGGCAATGGCGGCGGTCAGCACCGGTTTGCCGGTTTGTGCCTCGACCTTGGCCACTACCGGCAGCGACTGCATTTGCACGCAGGCCGACAGCACGATCACGTCGACGCCTTCCAGGTTCATGCCGGCGACGATGGCTGGCAGGTTGGCCGGGTCGTGGCGGGCTACTTCAAGGTTGTCGGGGATCTCCAGGGCTCGCCAATCGACGACTTCAAAGCCTTCTTCACGGATGTAGTTCACCACCAGCTCAGTCAGCGGTTTCATGTACGGCGCGACGATGGCGATGCGCTTGGCGCCCATCACTTTGAGGCCTTCGATCAACGCGCCGGCGCTGGTGATCACGGGCGCGTTGGCGTCGTTGTCGGCAGTAGCTTTGCGCAAGCGCTGTTCGGAGTTGCGGTGGTAGCCCAAGCCCATGGCCATGATCGCCACCAGGCACGCATAACCCAGCACATCGACTTTGGCGTCGGACAGCTCGACGGCGCAACGGTCGGATTCGCCGTCCATGGCCGCCAGTTCTTCCTTGCGCACTTGCTTCATGCGCATGCGGCTGGAGTGAAAGGTGAAGCGCTCGGGGCGAATCGCCTGGCGCGCGGTGAGCATCGCCGGGATCTCGGTTTCCATGGTGGTGTTGGAGCTCGGCACGATCTGGCCGATGCGGTAAGGCTTCTGCATGGTGGTCTCCGTTCTTATTGTGTGAGGAAGTCGCCGAGGGCGATGAAGAAGCCGTCGAGGTCATCCCACGGGATCATGTGGCCGGCGTTCGGCACGCGGGCGACTTGGATGCTCGGCTGCAGCGCCTGAATCTCGGCAATGTCCTCATCGAGGATCACGCCGCCGCGCCCGGCCACCATCAACAGGGCCGGGGCCTTGAGGTGGGGCAGGTCCTGATGGAAATCCACTTCGTGGAAGTCATTGAAGGCACGCACGATGGCGGGCTCGTAGCAGGTGTGCAGCCATTCGGCGCGCAGTTGCAGTTGTTCCTGGGTCCAGGTGGCGCAGAAGGCGCGCATCGCCTCCGCGTCCATACCCACCAGGGATTGGCGGATCGAATCGAGGTACCACTGCAGCTTGCTCGGGTATTCACGTCGGCCCGGGCCGGAGACCGGTGGGTCGATCAGCACCACGCGCTTCACGCCTTGAGGGTGTTTGACTGCACTGCGCACGGCAAAGCGTGCACCCATGGAGTGGCCCATCAGGTGGTAGCTGTCCAGGTTCAATGCGTTGGCAAAGGCAGCGATGTCCTCGGCGCAGGCGTCCGCGCTGTAATCCAGCTCGGGACCGGTCGAAGACAGGCCGCGACCGCGCACATCCAGCACATAGGTGTCGAACTGCGCGCCGAGGCGCTCGGCGACAAAGCCCCAGGTGATGGCCGGGCTGGTGATGCCGGGGATCAGGATCAGCGCCGGGCCTTTGCCGCCGTAACGCAGGTAGTGTTGGCGAATGCCGTTGGCCTGCACGTTGCCGCCATAGAGAAAAGTGCTCACGCGGCCACTCCTGATTTGAGTTCCTGGGCGTACAGGTCATAGCCGTAGACCCAGGCCGGATCTTCCTGGGTGCGCAGCCAGGTGTTGGCGTTGGACACGGCCTGCACGCGGGATGCGCGCTCCTTGCGGTTGGCTTCGTAGAGCTGGAACGCGGTGCGGTAGTCGCTGATGCCGGTTTCCTGCAGGCAACGGGTGAGCATGGCGGCGTCTTCGATGGCCATGCCGGCGCCCTGGGCCATGTGCGGTTTCATCGGGTGGCAGGCATCGCCGAGGAGTACCAGGCGGCCACGGCTCCACAACGGCAGCGGGTTGCGGTTGCGCAGCGGCCATTTGGTCACGCTTTCTGTGGACTCGATCAGGGCCTGGACGGTGGGATGGTAGCCCTTGAAGGCGTCGAACATCTCTTCGCGGCTGCTGTCGACGAACGCGCCCTGGAAGTCCCATTCGGCATGGGGCACACCGGTCACGTAGTAGTACTCGTCGCGCTTGCCGGTGGTGTAGTAGACCATCATGTGGCGGTCTTCGGTCCACCACTTGATGCAGTCTTCGAACTTCAGGTCGTACTTGGCGAGCTGGTCACCCCGGATCAGCGCACGGTGTGCGACCCAGCCGCTGTACAGCGGTTTTTCCACACCGAGCAGTTCTTCGCGGATCTTGGAGTTGATGCCGTCGGCACCGATCACGATGTCGGCGTAGGTCACCTGGCCGTCAGCGAAGGTCAGGCGCACCTGGGTGTCGGTTTCTTCAAGGGTTTCCAGGCGCTTGTTGAAGTGCAAGGTGCCGGGCTTGAGGGTGGACATCTGCAGCGCATGCAGGTCGCCACGGTGCACGGTGATGTAGGAGGCGCCGTAGCCGGTGAGCGGGATGCGCGAGAGGTAGTCACCGCTTTCGCCGCAACGGCTGAACCAGTGCTCGGGGTGCGAGCCCATCAGGTCCAGCTGCTTTTCGATGCCCATGCGGCGGAAGATTTTCATGATGTTGGGGCCCATGTGGATCCCTGCGCCCAATCGGGAAAACTCCGGCGCCTGCTCGTAGACGTCCACGTCGAAGCCGGCTTGCTGCAACAGGGTGGCCGCGGCGGCTCCGCCCAGGCCTGCGCCGACGATGGCGATTTTCTGAGTGCTTCCCATGGGGCGTATTCCTCTCTCTTTTTGATTTTTGGCGGTGTCTGTCCGCAAGGTTTTTAAAGTGTATACGCTCATTTTTTGAAATGGGAAGCCTGTGTTTGCAAATTTATTTTTTGGCCGTATTTGTCCTGTGTAACGTGTTGTGATTAGTAAATGCTGGGTTTGTTTCGATAGGTAACGTTTTTGTGTGCCGCTTGCAGTCTGCCGATAATTCGGGTCTTATCGTTATGAAATGGCGTATACGCTATAAAAATGCACTAGAGTGAAGCGCAGTGCCTGAACTTGGTGCAGGCCCACAGGAGACAGGAAAATGCCGGTAAGCGATTGCGAACTGACCCAGATGTTTGAACACGTGTTGACGCTGTCCAAGGTCGACCCGACCCAGAGCGTTGCCGTGCTCAAGAGCCATTACTCCGACCCGCGCACCGTGCGTGCCGCGATGGACGCTGCGCAGCGCCTGGGGGCCAAGGTGTATGCGGTGGAGTTGCCGTCGTTCAATCATCCCAGGGCGATGGGCAACGACATGACCGCCTACTGCGGCGACACCGCGCTTACCGGCAATATCGCCGCCCAGCGTGCCCTGGAGGCCGCCGACCTGATCGTCGACACCATGATGCTGCTGCACTCGCCGGAGCAGGAGCAGATCCTCAAGACCGGCACGCGCATTCTGCTGGCGGTGGAGCCGCCGGAAGTGCTGGCGCGCATGCTGCCGACCGAAGAAGACAAAGTGCGCGTGCTGGCGGCCGAGCAGTTGCTGAAAAAGGCCCGTTCGATCCACGTGAAATCCCGCGCCGGCAGTGACTTCCGCGCCGCCTTGGGGCAGTACCCGTCGGTGACCGAATACGGTTTTGCCGATGAGCCGGGGCGCTGGGATCATTGGCCGAGTGGTTTCCTGTTCTCCTGGCCCAACGAAGAAACCGCCGAAGGCGCGCTGGTGCTGGACATCGGCGACATCCTGCTGCCGTTCAAGACCTACACCCGCGAGAAGATCACCCTGGAGATCGAGAAGGGCTTCATCACCAAGATCCACGGGGGATTCGAGGCCGAGTACCTGCGTGACTACATGAAGTACTTCAACGACCCTGAGGTGTACGGCATCTCCCATATCGGCTGGGGCCTGCAGCCACGGGCGCAGTGGACGGCGATGGGCTTGCATGACAAGAACGACGGCATGTGCATGGACGCACGGGCGTTCTATGGCAATTTCCTGTTCTCCACCGGGCCGAATACCGAAGTGGGCGGGACGCGCAAGACGCCGTGCCATATGGATATTCCGCTGCGTAATTGCGACGTGTACCTGGATGATGAGGCGGTGGTCATCGCCGGTGATGTGGTTGCGCCGCCAGCCTCCCTGGCCCGCTGACATCCCCCTGTAGGAGCCGGCTTGCCGGCGATGGCGTCCCTGAGCCTAGCGCAAGATTCAAGAGCCTCATCGCCGGCAAGCCGGCTCCTACATGGGTAGGTGTTTGCGGCACATCCCGTTATCATGCCTCCCCATTGTCAGTCACCCACCGAGCCCCGCCGTGCCAGATTCCTACGTCTTTTCTGAACAAGTCGGCCACCTGTTGCGCAAGGCCTACCAGCGCCACTTGGCGATCTTTCAGCAGAATGTCGGCGACTCCCAGCTCACCGCCGTGCAGTTCGTCACCCTGTGCGCGTTGCGCGATCACGGTGCAAGTTCGCTGACCGAGCTGGTCAAGGCGACGGCCGTGGACCAGGCGACCATTCGTGGCATCGTCGAGCGACTCAAGGCCAAGGAACTGATCAGCCTGGAACCGGACCCGCAGGACAAGCGCAAAGTGGTGGTCGACCTGTCCCCGGCAGGCGCCGAACTGGTCGCCCAGACTGCGCCGCGCGCCGCGCAGATCAGCGAATTGACCCTGAGCAATCTCAACCCGGCAGAACGGGTTGCGGTGCTGTTCCTGTTGCGCAAAATGATCGACGACCCGCAGGAATAATTGTTGCAGGAGACTTGTTGTAGTGAGCGGGCTTGCCCCGCGCTGGGTGGCGCAGCCGCCCCAATAATGCCACCGCGTCCTTCCAGATGATTTGCGGTGCCTGGTTTCAGGGACGCTTCGCGCCCCAGCGCGGGGCAAGCCCGCTCACCACAACAAGCCCAATCACCACAACAAGCCCGCCCATCCCCCCCTTTGGCATCGATCTTGCTCTGAGTTCATGTAGTAGCCACTTCATCCATCAAGTGTGTCGTGAGACCCCAGGTCCACGACGCTTTTTTTTGACTATTTGATGTAGTGCCTACTTCACCAACTGTTACGGGCGAAGCGAATGATCAGCCAGCACATCACGGTAACGCTTGAGGTCAATGGGCAAAAAAGCGACGTCAGCGCCATGGCGGACACGCCGCTGTTGCTGGTGCTGCGCAATGACCTGGAACTCAATGGCCCCAAATACGGCTGCGGCCTGGGGGAGTGCGGTGCGTGCACCGTGATCATCGATGGAGTGGCGGCCCGTTCCTGTGTGTTTCCGTTGTCGGGTGCCGCAGGCCGCGAGATTGTCACCCTGGAAGGCCTGGGCACGCGCCAGGCGCCGCACCCGGTGCAACAAGCCTTTATCGACGAGCAGGCCGCGCAATGTGGCTACTGCCTCAACGGCATGATCATGACCACCAAGGCCTTGCTCGACCGTAACCCCAACCCCAGCGAAGCCGAGGTGCGCAACGAGCTGTCGGGCAACCTCTGCCGTTGCGGCACCCATATCGAAATCCTGCGCGCCGTGCTGCGTGCGGCCCGCCTGATGACCGTGGATTGATGACCATGACCGACACCCCCCTTACCCGTGACCAGTGGCTGGCCAAGGCTGGCGTTTTGTTGATCGTCGATGATGTGTTGCCGCCTTCGGGGCCGGTGGCCAAGGGCGGCTCGCCCACTGTGAAACCCAAGGAACTTGGGCTGTTTATTGCGGTAAACGATGATGGTCTGGTGTACGCGTTCAATGGCCATGTGGACCTGGGCACCGGCATTCGCACGTCGTTGGCGCAGATCGTCGCCGAAGAGCTCGACCTGGCGATGGAGCAGGTGAAGATGGTGCTCGGCGACACCGAGCGTGTGCCCAACCAAGGGGCGACCATCGCCAGCGCAACTTTGCAAATATCCGCAGTGCCCCTGCGTAATGCCGCAGCCGAAGCGCGGCGGTTCCTGTTGGCGCGGGCGGCGGGGCGCCTGGGTGTGAGCACGGCCAGTCTGAAGGTCGACGCCGGCGTCATTTACGCGGCAGATGGGCGCTCCACGACATATGCCGAACTGGTCAGCGGCCAGCATGACCAACTGCGCATCAGCGGTGATGCACCACTGAAGGCCATCGAGGACTATCGCCTGGTGGGCAAGGGCGCCGCTCGGGTGGACATCCCCGGCAAAGCCACTGGCGAGCTGACGTATGTGCATGACATGCGCGTGCCGGGCATGCTGCATGGCCGGGTGATTCGCCCGCCGTATGCAGGGCTTGATTGCGGCGACTTTGTCGGCAACAGCTTGTTGAGTGTGGATGAAGCGTCTATCGCGCATATCCCCGGTATCGTTGCGGTGGTGGTGATCCGGGATTTTGTCGGCGTGGTGGCGCTGCGTGAAGAGCAGGCCGTCAAGGCTGCCAGCGAGTTGCAGGTGCACTGGAAACCCTGGCACCACGCGTTACCGGACATGAGCAATGTCGAACAGGCGATCCGCGACAATCCCCGCGTACGCCGCACCGTGCTTGACCAGGGCAAAGTCGACGAAGCCCTGGCAGGCGCCAGCCAGCGCATGCCGCGCAGTTATCTCTGGCCGTACCAGATGCACGGTTCGATCGGTCCCTCCTGCGGCGTGGCGGATTATTCGCCAGCCGGCAGCCGGGTGTGGTCAGGCAGCCAGAATCCGCACCTGCTGAGGGCCGACCTGGCATGGCTGCTGGAGTGCGATGAAGCGCTGATCGATGTGATACGCATGGAGGCCGCCGGTTGTTATGGGCGCAATTGCGCGGATGACGTCTGCGCCGATGCCTTGCTGCTGTCCCGTGCGGTGGGCAAGCCGGTTCGCGTGCAATTGACCCGCGAGCAGGAACACCTGTGGGAGCCAAAGGGCACGGCGCAACTGATGGATGTCGACGGCGGCCTCAACGCCGATGGCAGCATCGCCGCCTACGACTTTGAAACCAGCTACCCCTCCAATGGCGCGCCGACCCTGGCGCTGTTGCTGACCGGCCGCGTCGAGCCGGTGGCGGCGATGTTCGAGATGGGCGACCGCACCTCGATCCCGCCCTATGACATCGACAACCTTCGCGTGACCATCAACGACATGGCGCCCATCGTGCGCGCCTCGTGGATGCGCGGCGTGTCGGCCTTGCCTAACACCTTTGCCCACGAGTCCTACATCGACGAACTGGCTTTCGCCGCCGGCGTCGACCCGGTGGAATACCGGCTGCGTTACCTCAAGGACGAGCGCGCCATTGACCTGGTGAAATCCACCGCCGAACGCGCCAACTGGGTGCCGCGCACGGCGCCGATGCAAACCGCGAACGAGGATCACCTGTTGCGTGGCCGTGGCTTCGCCTATGCGCGCTATATCCATAGCAAATTCCCTGGTTTCGGTGCGGCCTGGGCGGCGTGGGTAGCGGATGTGGCCATCGACAAACAGACCGGCGATGTGTCGGTGACCCGCGTGGTGATCGGGCATGACTCGGGGATGATGATCAACCCGGCCGGGGTGCAGCACCAGATCCACGGCAATGTGATCCAGTCCACCAGCCGTGTGTTGAAGGAGCGGGTGACCTTTGAAGAGTCGACGGTGGCGAGCAAGGAGTGGGGCGGTTATCCGATCCTGACCTTCCCCGAAGTGCCAAAGATCGACGTGATGATGATGCCGCGCCAGGACCAGCCACCCATGGGTGCCGGTGAGTCGGCGTCGGTACCCAGTGCGGCGGCGATTGCCAATGCGATCTATGACGCCACCGGCATCCGCTTTCGCGAACTGCCGATCACCCCGGAGCGGGTGCTGGCGGCATTGAACGCGGACAGCTTGGGCGAGCCTGCCAAGTCGCCGGAGAAACGCCGCAAGTGGTGGTTTGGTGCACTGTTCGCCACGTTGGGTGCGTTGCTGGCGACGGCCTGGCCGTTCCACAGTGAAATCGCGCCAATTGCACCCCCCAGCGCCGGCACTTGGTCCAAGGCCACCTTGGAGCGCGGGCGGTTGTTGGCGGCGGTGGGCGACTGCGCGGTGTGCCACACGGCCCCCGGTGGCGCGACCAATGCCGGTGGGCTGGCGATGCAGACGCCGTTCGGCACGCTGTACAGCAGCAATATCACGCCGGATGTGCAGACGGGCATCGGCGCTTGGTCCTACCCGGCGTTCGAGCGGGCGATGCGGGACGGCATTGGTCGTGACGGGCGCAATCTGTATCCGGCGTTTCCCTATACGGCGTTTCGCAATATCAATGACGCGGACATGCAGGCACTGTATGCCTATTTGATGTCCCAGGCCCCGGTGAGCCGGGCGCCGACGCCGAATGCGATGCGCTTTCCGTTCAATCTGCGACCGTTGATGGCGGGCTGGAATGCCCTGAATTTGCGGCGTGGTGAAATCACGCCGCAGCCTGAACGCGGTGAGCAATGGAATCGCGGTAATTATCTGGTCAACGGCCTGGGCCACTGCGCCGCGTGCCATTCACCGCGCAACCTGATGGGGGCGGAGAAGGGCGGTAAGGCGTTCCTGGCGGGCGGCAGGGTCGATGGCTGGGAGGCGCCGGCGTTGACGGGGCTGTCGAAGGCGCCGACGCCGTGGACCGAAGACCAATTGTTTACTTACCTGAGCACCGGCTATTCCGATGCCCACGGGGTGGCCGCAGGCCCGATGGGGCCGGTGGTGAGTGAGTTGGCGAAATTGCCCAAGGCGGACATTCGTGCGATGGCGGTGTACCTGGCGTCACTTAACAGCGAAGCGGCGGCCGAGGCCCAGGTGGCCGCTGCCGCTACCGTTCCAAATCCCAATGGCCGGCGGGTGTTCGAGGGATCATGCAAGGCCTGCCATGCCGACGGCCTGGGGCCGAAATTGTTTGGGGTAAGCCCGTCGTTGGCAACCAATACCAATGTGCACAGTGATCAGCCGGATAATTTGATCAAAGTAATTTTGCAAGGTATCAGCACGCCGGCGACCAAGGATCTGGGGTATATGCCGGGGTTCAAGGACAGTTTGTCGAATAGCCAGGTGGCGGATTTGGCGGCGTACCTGCGCGGCAAGTTCGCGCCGAATGCGCCACAGTGGAAGGGTCTGGAACAGAAGGTTGCCCACCTGCGCGCCAACCCCGGTACGCATTAACCTTGTAGGAGCCTGGCTTGCCGGCGATGGCGTCCTTTGATCGGGCGTTAAGTTTGACGGCCCCATCGCCGGCAAGCCGGGCTCCTACAGAGAGGCTGCGTTGCTGTCGGAGGGTGGGGTGACCCCACGCACCACCAAATCACTGATAAACCACAGCCAATCCTGCTGCTGCCCCTTGTCCGACAGGTCTTCCCCAAGAAACGAACTCAGCGTGTGCCGGTTGGAGTTATAGAAGTAGCACAGCGAAGCAATCATCAAGTACACGTGCTTGAGGTCCACATCCTGGCGAAACATGCCCTGGGCCTGGCCGGCTTCGATGATCGGCTTAAGCACGCCCACGGCTTCCCCCGACAACCTGCGCATCTCGCCAGACTGCTGGGCATGTTTGCCCTGATGCAGGTTCTCGATGCTCAGGATCGCTACGAATTCCGGGTGCTTGACGTAGTAGTTCCAGATAAACGCCACCAAGTCACGCAGGGCCTGCTCCGGTGCGTCGAGGTTCAGCTTGAGCTTGCTTTCGGCTTTGTTGAATTGCTCGTAGATGTGCTCCAGCACGCAGACGAACAGGTGTTCCTTGCTGCCGAAATAGTAATAAAGCATGCGGTCGTTGGAGTCGGCTTCCTTCGAGATGGTGTCGACGCGCCCGCCGGAATAACCGTCGCGGGTGAACACCTTGACCGCCGCCTGGAGGATGCGCGCGCGGGTCTGGTCGGCCTGTTGGGCGCGGATGCCGGTCTTCTTGATCGCCATGTCAAAGGGGCCTTGCAAGACAGTCTGGGCGCGAAATATAGCATGGGCTTTTTCGCGTCCGTTCTATGACCGACAAGTTCTGTAATAAAAACGCCATTGCGCTGGGGATTAAATTCGCGAAGGGCTATTTTGGTGCGTCTCAATAACTAGAGTAGCCATGGATGAAATACCAACCCTTCAGCCGTACCCTGATTGCCACCGCCCTGGTGTTGACGGTCAGTGGTGTACACGCCGCTTCGCAGGCCCCGGTGGCCGGTGAAAATGGCATGGTGGTGACGGCTCAGCATTTGGCAACTCATGTCGGCGTGGATGTGCTCAAGGCCGGCGGCAATGCGGTCGATGCGGCGGTGGCCGTGGGCTACGCACTGGCCGTGGTGTACCCGGCGGCGGGTAACCTGGGCGGCGGTGGCTTTATGACCGTGCAACTGGCGGACGGGCGCAAGACCTTCCTCGACTTCCGCGAGAAAGCCCCGCTGGCGGCCACCGCCAACATGTACCTGGACAAAGACGGCAATGTCATTGAGGGCCTCAGCGCCAAGGGCCACCTGGCCGTTGGTGTGCCCGGCACCGTCTCGGGCATGGAACTGGCCCTGAGCAAATACGGGACCCTCAAGCGCGCCCAAGTCATCGCCCCGGCGATCAAACTGGCGGAGAACGGCTTCGAGCTGGAGCAGGGCGATATCGACCTGTTGCACACCGCCACCGGCGAGTTCGAAAAAGACAAGGACATGCGCGGGATCTTCTTGCACAACGGCCAGCCGATGCAGGTCGGCCAGAAGCTGGTGCAGAAAGACCTGGCCAAAACCCTCAAGGAAATTTCGGCCAAGGGCAGCGACGGCTTCTATAAAGGCTGGGTGGCCAAGGCCCTGGTCGATTCCAGCCAGGCCGGCAAAGGCATCATCACCCAGGCTGACCTCGACAAGTACAAAACCCGCGAACTGGCGCCCATCGAGTGCGACTACCGTGGCTACCACGTGGTCTCGGCACCGCCTCCAAGCTCCGGCGGCGTAGTGATCTGCCAGATCATGAATATCCTCGAAGGTTACCCGATGGCCGACCTCGGCTATCACTCGGCCCAGGGCCTGCACTACCAGATTGAAGCCATGCGCCACGCCTACGTGGACCGCAACAGCTACCTCGGCGACCCGGACTTCGTGAAGAACCCGATCGAGCACCTGCTGGACAAAAACTACGCGGCGAAACTGCGCGACGCCATCGAACCGCAAAAAGCCGGTGACTCCCAGGCGATCAAGCCGGGCGTGTCGCCCCATGAAGGCAATAACACCACCCACTATTCCATCGTCGATAAGTGGGGCAACGCGGTCTCGGTCACCTACACCCTCAACGACTGGTTCGGTGCGGGCGTAATGGCGAGCAAGACCGGGGTGATCCTCAACGATGAAATGGACGACTTCACCGTCAAGGTCGGCGTGCCGAACATGTACGGCCTGGTCCAGGGTGAAGCCAACGCCATCGCTCCAGGCAAGGCGCCGCTGTCGTCGATGAGCCCGACCATCGTGACCAAGGACGGCAAGGCCGTGATGGTGGTCGGTACGCCGGGTGGCAGTCGCATCATTACCGCGACCTTGCTGACCATCCTGAATGTCATCGACTACAAGATGAACATCCAGGAAGCCGTGGATGCGCCGCGTTTCCACCAGCAATGGATGCCGGAAACCACCAACCTCGAAACCTTTGCGGTGAGCCCGGACACCCAGAAGATCCTTGAAAGCTGGGGCCACAAGTTTGCCGGGCCTCAGGATGCCAACCACCTGGCGGCGATCCTGGTCGGTGCGCCGTCCCTGGATGGCAAGCCTGTCGGTAAAAACCGCTTCTACGGCGCGAATGACCCGCGTCGCAACACGGGTCTGTCCCTGGGCTACTGAGCACCGCTGTAGTGAGCGGGCTTGTCCCGCGTTGGGTTGCGTAGCGGCCCCAATAAAAACACCGCGGTCTGCCAGTCAGAACGCGGTGTTTGGTTTTAGGGCGGCTTCGCCCCCCAGCGCGGGACAAGCCCGCTCACTACAATAATTCTTCTACGGACTTGAAGGCCGCGACTCGGCGTTCTTCCCAATTCCCCTTGATCACCACGACTGCCTGCAGATGCTGCTGCATCCACGCGAGGCTTTGCTGGAAAAACGTCTGGCGATCCGCCAGTTGCGGCTGGCAGCGCTGGCCGTCGGCCGTCCACTCCACATCATCCGGTGACAACAACAGGTGCAGGTCGTAATGACGGGCCAGCAGTTCGCTGTCGAGCCAGGTCGGGTAGTCGCCGAACAGGGTCTGGCTCCAGAGCTTGTTGGTCAACAGATGGGTATCGAGGATCAACAGTTCTGGCCGCTGGGCGCGGGCGGCATCTTCCCAGGCCAGTTGGCCACGGGCGATGGCCGGGATGTCGGCCAGGGTGGTGTCGCGTTGGTGGTGATCGATGAAATAACGCACGTATTCACCCACCATCAACCCGCCGAAATGCGCCTGCAGTTCCGCCGCCAGCCAGCTTTTTCCGCTGGATTCGGGGCCCGCCAGTACCACCACCTTCATGCGTGCAACGCCGGGTCGGCGCGCCATTCGCGCCAGCCTTGCACGGCAATCACGGTGAACAGCGCGTAGAGCGCGGCGGTAAGGTAGAGACCTTTGTAGAGAAACAGTCCGACGAAGATCACATCCACGGCGATCCACAGTGGCCAGCACTGCACGCGTTTCTGCGCCATCCACATCTGCGCCACCAGGCTGAAGCCGGTGAGGGCGGCGTCGAGCCAGGGCTGGGCGGCATCCGTCCAGTGCGCCATAGCGGCGCCGAGCAACAGGCTGCCAACTGCGCCCACCGCCAGGCTGGCCATGATCGCTGGCACGCCGAGGCTGCTGACCTGACGCCCTTGCTTGACCTCGCCGGCACGTGTCCACTGCCACCAGCCGTAGACTTGCAAGGCGGCATAGACCACCTGCAACAGCATGTCGGAATAGAGTTTTACGTCGAAAAACACCCAAGTGTAGAGCAACACCATCACCAGGCCGATGGGCCAGCACCAGGGGTTTTGCTTGACGGTCAGCCACACGGCAATCACCCCGAGGGCGGCGGCGAACAGTTCAAGCCCGGACATGGTGGTTCCTTGGGAGAGTGCAAGAGGGCGGTGATTGTAACCAAAGAAGATTGGCGTAGGAATTAACTGCTGTGGTTGTGGTGAGCGGGCAAGCCCGCTCACCACAGACCATAACAAGCCTTGCCACCACAAGCCCGCCCACCACAGGGTCAGACCTTGAATTGGCGCAGCAGGCCGTCGAGTTGTTCGCTCAGGCCACGTAAATGCGCACTCGCCACACTCGACTGTTCTGCCGCCAACGCCGTGCTGTGGGACAAGCCCGCGGCTTGGGTGACGTTTTGGTTGATGTCCTCCACCACGTGGGCCTGTTGCAGGGTGGCGCTGGCAATCGAGGCATTGAGGCCGTTGAGGTTGCGCAGCGCCTGGCCGATGGCGGTCAGGCTGGCCCCGGCCTGGCCGGCTTGTTCGATGGTCAGTTGCGAGGCGCTGTGACTGTCGCTGATCACCTTGACCGCGGCTTCCGAGTGGCCTTGCAGGCGTTCGATCATGACCTGGATTTCGGCAGTGGATTTTTGCGTGCGCTGGGCCAAAAGCCGCACTTCATCGGCCACCACGGCGAAGCCACGTCCTTGTTCACCGGCGCGGGCTGCTTCAATCGCGGCGTTGAGGGCCAGCAGGTTGGTCTGGTCGGCAATCGAGCGGATCACTTCAAGCACGCTGCCGATCTGGGTACTTTCCGCAGACAGGGTGCGAATCACTTCCACTGCCTGGCTGATGGTGCTAGAGAGCTGGTCAATCTGCTGCAGGCTGCCGTCGATATTCACTTGGCCTTGCTGCGCCTGAGCCTGGGCGTCGCGCATTTCGCTGGCGGCGTGTTCGGCGTTCTTGGCCACGTCCTGCACGCCGTAGGTGACTTCGTTGATGGCGGTGGCCACCAGTTCCATCTGCTGGGATTGTTGCTGGCTGCGGTCATGGGCCTGGGTCGCGTTGCTGCCCAGTTCTTGGGAAGACTGGCCCAGTGCATTGGCGCACACCTGCAATTGGCTCACCACCTGGCGCAGCTTGGCGGTGAAGCTGTTGAAATGCCGGGACAGTTGGGTGACTTCGTCCTGACCGTGGGTATCGAGGCTGCGGGTCAGGTCGCTTTCGCCGCTGGCGATGTTACCCATGGCGTTCACCGCGTCCTGCAACGGCCGCACAATACTGCGGGCGATCAGTGATACCAGCAGTGCCATCACCAGTGCGATCCCCAGGCCGATGAACGAGGCTTTCCAGACCTGGCCGCTGAACTCGGCCTGCACATTGTCGACGTACACACCGGAGCCGATGATCCAGCCCCACGGTTCGAACAGTTGGATATACGAGGTCTTGGCCACCGGCGCTTCGGCGCCCGGTTTTGGCCAACGATAGTTGACGATGCCGGCGCCCTTGGCCTTGGCGAGGATCACGAACTCGTTGAACACGGCAAACCCGTCAGGGTCACGGATGGCCGAGAGGTTCTGGCCGTCGAGCTTGGGGTTGGCCGGGTGCATGATCATCACGGGCGTGAGGTCATTGATCCAGAAATAGTCGTCATGGTCGTAACGCAAGCCACGCACGGCGCTCAAGGCTTGCTTCTGGGCGGCTTCACGGGTCATCACGCCCGTGGTTTCGAGGCCATGATAAAACGTCAGGATCCCACTGGCGGTCTGGACCACGTGCTGGGTCTGCTGGCTCTTGGCCTGGTACAGGTCGTCATGAATCTGCTTGAGCATCAGCAAACCCAAGGCCAGCAGCATCAGCACGGCGACTATCAGGATCAGCCACAGGCGCCGGCTGATCGACATATTGCGCAAACTGTTCATCGTCCTGTCACTCCGTGCTTTTATAATTGTGGGTGCTGCATCGACTTTTCCGCCTTGTCTGATAGGCTTTCGGCCTGTATTCGGAAAACCTGAGTACTGTCTGATTTTTCACAAGATTTTTGCAGGTCGGGGTTGAAACTCAACACCGCGTCTTGTCGTCAGTGAACCATTAAAAAGATTAACGAGGCTTGCCATAGCGCAAGACCTTTGGGGGAAGCATGGATTTTTGGACCGCCATACAGGCTTTGATTCTTGGCGTTGTGGAGGGGCTGACCGAGTTCCTGCCCATTTCCAGCACCGGCCACCAGATCATCGTCGCCGACTTGCTCGACTTTACCGGCGATCGCTTCAATGCGTTCAACATCATTATCCAGCTGGGCGCGATCCTGGCGGTGGTGTGGGAGTTTCGCGGCAAGATTTTCGAAGTGGTCAGCGGCCTGCCGACCCAGCGCAAGGCCCAGCGGTTTACCGTCAACCTGCTGATCGCCTTCCTGCCGGCGGTGGTGCTGGGGGTGATTTTTGCCGACCTGATTCACCACTACCTGTTCAACCCGATCACCGTAGCCACGGCGTTGGTGGTGGGTGGCGTCATCATGTTGTGGGCGGAGCGCCGCGAGCATGAAGTGCATGCCGAAACCGTCGATGACATCACTTGGAAAGACGCGCTCAAGGTTGGCATGACCCAGTGCCTGGCGATGATCCCAGGGACTTCGCGTTCCGGCTCGACCATCATTGGTGGCTTGCTATTTGGGCTGTCGCGCAAGACCGCCACCGAGTTCTCGTTTTTCCTGGCCATGCCGACCATGGTCGGTGCGGCGGTGTATTCGGGCTACAAGTACCGTGACCTGTTCCAGCCTGCGGACTTGCCGGTGTTCGCCATTGGCTTTGTGACCTCGTTCATCTTCGCGATGATCGCAGTGAAGGGCTTGCTCAAATTCATTGCCAGCCACAGCTACGCGGTGTTTGCGTGGTACCGCATTGCGTTCGGTTTGCTGATCCTGGCGACCTGGCAGTTCGGTTGGATCGACTGGGCGGCCGCCAAGGCATGATGATCCAGCACCCCCGCCTGAAGGCGGCGATCTTCGTGCTGCTGTGCGCAGCGCCGTTGCTGGGCTCAGTGCTGGTGTGGCAGCGCGGCGAGACTGTGATTCCGCTGGCGGCTTATGGCGTGGTCAGCGTGATCGCGTTCTTCCTTTACTGGAGCGACAAGCGCAAGGCGCGCACCGACAGTTGGCGCACCCCGGAAAATATCCTGCACGCCGTGGAACTGGCGGGCGGCTGGCCGGGGGCGTTGATTGCCCAGCAGGTGTTTCGGCACAAGACGCGCAAGGTGTCTTACCAGGTGCTGTTTTGGGTGATTGTGTTGCTGCATGAGGTGTTCTGGCTGGATCAGTTGGTCCTGGGGGGCACTCTATGGTCATTCCTCTAGTTGGCGTAGGTATCCGCACAACTGCGTAGCAACCATTGCTAACCACAATGCGGAGCGAGCGGCTCTTGATCTTGCTTTTGATCTTAGGCGCCCCGTTAAACACGCTGGCCCAAATCCCTGTCGGATTACGGGCATACCGACGCGGGCAAGCCCGCTCCCACATTTTGACCGCTGTGCAACAGTTGGAAAGCGATCGCCTGTCAGGCCCCTTACCCACAGGCACAGCGCCGCATCCAAACATCTATGCGTCCAGGCGCAACCCGACCTGCGTACGCTTGGGCAACTTGCTGACGACAAGCTGGTGGGAACGTCGCAACAACCCACGCAACTCCTCAGCACCCAACGGATAGGGCGTATTCATAATGACCCACTGCGCCCGCGCCAGGTACGGCGCCGGGTGAATGCCTGGGCGGTCCACATGGCCGAGGAACAACTCCTTGTCGACCTTGAACGCCAACGACTCTCCCCGCAGGTTCTGCAGGGCAAACATCTTGTTGCCCGCAATCGAAAATACGCGCACACCGCCCCATTTATAGTCCTCCCGTGCGCCGGGCAGGCTTAGGCAGAACGCGGCGACTTGTTCTTCGGTCATCTTCATAGCAGGCGGTCTCCGCAGCCTTTGAAACCTTCTTCCAGATAATCGATCCAGGCACGAATGGCTGGCAACACGCCACGACGATGCGGGTACACCGCCTGTAACCAGCCGCCGGGCAAGGACCACTCCGGCAGCAGTTGCACCAACCGGCCGCTGGCCAATTCCTCTTCGCAATACATCATCGGCAGTACGGTAAAACCCAGACCCATGATGGCGCTGGCCTTGCGCACGATGAAATCGTCGATACCCAGCCGTGCTTCCATCGCCAGGTCGTGGGTGTTGCCCTGGGGGTCGAGGATGCGTTGATGCACCAGGCGATCCGCCTCCAGTGCCCCCAGGATCGGTAACTGCTTGAGATCCTCAAGGGTGGTCACCTGACGGCCGTGCATGAGCACAGGGCTGGCCACCAGCACGGTCTGCGCCTGGCGCAGGCGCTTGGTCACCAGCAACGGGTCCTCATCACCCAACTCGCGCACCCGCAGGGCGACATCGATGCCTTCAGCGACCAAATCGACACGGCGGTTGACCAGGGTCATCTCCAATTGCACCTGGGGATGAGCCGCCAGAAACCCAGCCACCAATTCCGGCAGGATGTGCTGGGCCATGCCCACCGGGCAACTGACACGCAGCCGTCCACGGGGCTCGCTGGACATGCTGGCGACCGCCTCATCGGCCATTTCCGCTTCCAGCAGCATGGCCTGGCAATGGCGCAGGTAGCGCTCCCCGACGGCGGTGAGGGTGAGTTGACGGGTAGTGCGTTGCAGTAGCCGCGCGCCGAGGCGTTCTTCCAGTTCGGCGATGCGCCGCGACAGCCGTGACTTGGGAATCCCCAGTAGCCGGCCGGCGGCGGCGAAGCCACCGGCTTCCACCACTTTGGCGAAATAGTAGAGGTCGTTGAGGTCTTGCATGGGGCGGCCTATTGTCCTGTCAGTGGGACGAACTATCGCATTTCAGATGTCTTATCGGCTATTGGTTTCATACGTAGTATCACCTCCATCTGATCGGCACTGACGATCCTAACTGGAGATTCCCCATGAAACTGTTGCATATCGATTCCAGCATCCTCGGCGACAACTCGGCGTCCCGTCAGCTCAGCGCTGGTGTGGTCAAGGCTTGGCAAGCGGCTGAGCCGGGCGTGGAAGTGACCTACCGTGACGTGGCCGCCGAAGGCTTCAACCACTTCTCCGGCGCGACCCTGGGCGCCCTGGGCACTCCGGCTGATCAGCGTAGCGCTGCGCAGCAACATGAAGCTGAGCTCAGCGCCAAGACCCTGGCTGAATTCCTCGCCGCCGACGCGGTGGTCATCGCCGCCCCTATGTACAACTTCACCATCCCGACTCAACTGAAGGCCTGGATCGACCGCATTGCCGTCGCCGGCCAGACGTTCCGTTACTCCGAAGCCGGCCCCGAAGGCCTGTGCGGCAACAAGAAAGTCATCGTTGTGTCGACGTCCGGCGGCCTGCACGCCGGCCAAGCGACCGGCGTGGCCCATGAAGATTATCTGAAAGTGCTGCTGGGCTTCCTCGGCATCACCGACATCGAGTTCGTCCGCGCCCACGGCCTGGCGTATGGCGATGAGTTCCGCAGCAAGTCCCTGAGCGACGCCAACGCACTCATCAACGAACAATTGTTCGCGGCTGCGTAAAGCTTAGGTAAAACCGTGCCGTTCCCCGTTTCATTCTGAAACGGGACGTCTAAACTCTGTATTCTGATCGCCTCAAAACGATCGGACTACGGAGTTTTTTCGTTTACCCGCTGTCATTACTTTGGCCCAGGTTATGCACGCATGGGTTTATCACCCGGTCGAGCGCCTTGAACCATGGACTTTTCAACCCGACATGCCGGTCTTTATGCAGCAAAGGTGGACATCCTCATGATGCGTCTTTGTGCTGTTATGGTTCTTTCCTTGCTCGGTGGCCTGGTTTCAGTGCACGCCGCACCTGCGCCGCACCCGCATTGGAGTGTGGGCTTCCATCGCATGACCTTCCTTGATCCGCTGGATTTGCAGCCGATGAAGGCCATCGCCTTCTATCCCTCCACCGGGCTTGAGCACAGCACACCGCTGGGCGCCTATCGCGTCGCCGCCACGGAAGATTCCAAGATTGCCATCGGCCGTTTCCCGATGCTGATGCTGTCCCACGGCAACACCGGCACGCCGCTGGCCTTGCACGACCTGGCCACCTCGCTGGCGCGCAAAGGCTTTGTGGTGGTGGCAGTGCTGCATCCTGGCGACAACTACAAAGACCACAGCCGCCTGGGCACGGTGAGTAACCTGTATGGCCGGCCGATCCAGATTTCCGAAGCGATCACCGCCACCTTGGGCGACCCGATGCTATCGCCGTTCGTCAATGTCGATCAGGTGGGCGTGATCGGTTATTCAGCAGGCGGCGAAACTGCGTTGATCCTGGCGGGTGCCAAGCCGGACTTCGACCGCCTGCGCCGCTACTGCCAGGAACGCCCGGAAGACCGTGACGCCTGCACCACCAAAGGCGAACTGGTGGTGGACCGCGACGACCTGCAACCGCAATCCGATCCGCGTATTCATGCGTTGATGTTGATGGCTCCGTTGAGCCTGATGTTCGGCCGTCACACCCTGGCCGACGTGCATGTGCCGGTGCTGCTCTACAGCGGCGACGGCGACAAGCTGGTGGCCGTGGACAAGAACGCTGCGGCGCTGGCGCGCAAACTGCCGGAACCGCCGGACTTCAAGCTATTGGCCGGGGCAGGGCACTTCGTGTTCATGGCGCCGTGTGACAGCGATCAGTTGGCGGCCATGCCCGCGATTTGCACCGATGCCGATGGTGTCGACCGCGAAGGTATTCACCGTGACCTGATTTCCGAGGCGGGACGATTTTTCAGCCACACACTCGGCCAATCCACCCGCGCCGGGATGCAGACGGCAGATCAGTAAGCGCGACGCTTGAGCAGAACGGTCACGCCCAAGGCAGTCACCGACAACAGCGCGGCGCAGAAGAAGATCCAACCATAGCCGAGGTTCAGTGCCACGGCGCCGATCAACGGTCCTGCAATCGCCAGGGCCAAATCAAAGAACACCGCGTAAGCACTCAGGCCTGCACCACGGCTGCTATTGGGCACCTGCTTGATGGCTTCTACGCCGAGCGCCGGGTACACCAGCGACAAGCCAAAACCGGTCAGCCCTGCGCCAATCAACGCCACGCCCGTCGATGGCGCCAGCCATAGCAGCGTCAGGCCAAGGGTCTCGATGGTCATGCAGGCGATTGCGGCACGAAAGCCGCCAAACCGGCTGATGGCAGAGATAAACACCAGCCGCGACAGGATAAAGCACACGCCAAACACTGTCAGGCAGTACGCCGCACCGGCCCAGCCGCGATTGAGGTAGTACAGCGTAATAAAGGTGGTGAGGGTGCCGTAGCCAATGGAGGCCAGACACAGGCTGGCGCCAAAGGGCGCGATACGCCCGAACACCGCCCAGAACGGTAAACGCTCACCGCGCACTACCGGCACTGAGGGTTTATTGCGGATCAGTACCAGGCCCAGCGCGGACAATACGGCCAGCGCAATGCCGAGGCTGTTGTAGCTGTATTCAGCCACCATCACCACGCCGAGCGGCGCACCAATGGCGATGGCGCCGTAGGACGCGATGCCGTTCCAGGAGATCGAGCGCGCCGTGTGTTCGGCACCTACCGCGCCCATGCACCAACTGATGGTGCCCACGCCGATCAGCCCTTGGGCCACGCCCAGCAACAGTCGGCCGACGATCAGAATGCCCAGGCTCAAGGTGGGCATGCTCTGTAGCAATGTCGCGAAGAACGTCAGCACGCCGCTGACTAGAATCCCCGCCAACCCCCACACAATCGCGCGCTTGGTGCCGACGTTGTCCGACATGCGCCCGGCCATGGGTCGGCTGAGCAAGGTCGCCAGGTATTGCGAACCGATCGTGACCCCGGCCACTACGGCGCTGAAACCCAGTTGCTCATGCACATAGCCCGGAATCACTGCGATCGGTAGGCCGATGCAGATAAACGCGATGAAGGTATAGAAGACGATGGAGACGATCTGCAAGGTGATCGACAGGGAGCTGGGGGTGGCGGCAGGCATGGGCACTCGTTCGCGGGCGGGCGGTGAGGGCATCATGGCAAGGGCCCAAGGGAAAAGAAAGCAGGCTAACTACTTTGTCTGATGAACAGGCGCGTTGTGGGGAGCGGGCTTGCTGTGGTGAGCGGGCTTACCCCGCGCTGGGCTGCGAAGCGGCCCCAATAGAAAACACCGCGTTCTGTCGGACAGAACGCGGTGTTCTTTTTTAGGGCCGCTTCGCGCCCCAGCGCGGGGCAAGCCCGCTCACCACAGCTATTGGAGGGGTGTTTTAGAACACCACGCCTTGGCTACGCAGGTAATCATCATAGGTGCCGCTGAAGTCGATCACGCCTGTGGCGCTCAGTTCGATGATGCGGGTGGCCAGGGACGATACGAACTCACGGTCGTGGCTGACGAAGATCAGCGTGCCCGGGTAGTTCTCCAGCGCCAGGTTCAGCGCCTCGATGGACTCCATGTCCAAGTGGTTGGTCGGTTCGTCCATGATCAGCACGTTCGGCTTTTGCAGGATCAGCTTGCCGAACAGCATGCGGCCTTGCTCACCACCGGAAATCACCTTCACCGACTTCTGGATCTCGTCGTTGGAGAACAGCATGCGACCCAGGGTGCCACGGATCATTTGCTCGCCTTGGGTCCACTGGCCCATCCAGTCGAACAGGGTCACGTCGTCTTCGAAGTCGTGGGCATGGTCCTGGGCGTAGTAGCCCAGTTCTGCAGCGTCGGTCCACTTGATGCTGCCGGCGTCCGGGGTCAACTCGTTGACCAGGGTACGCAGCAGGGTGGTCTTGCCGATACCGTTCGGGCCGATGATCGCCACGCGCTCGCCGGCTTCAACCTGGAAGCTGAAGTCTTTGAACAGCGGCTTGCCGTCGAAGCCTTTGGCCATTTTTTCGACCATGACTGCCTGACGGTGCAGCTTTTTGTTCTGCTCGAAACGGATGAACGGGCTCACGCGGCTCGATGGCTTGACTTCGGCCAACTGGATCTTGTCGATCGCCTTGGCACGGGAAGTGGCCTGCTTGGCTTTCGAGGCGTTGGCCGAGAAGCGGCTGACGAAGGATTGCAGTTCGGAGATCTGCGCCTTCTTCTTGGCGTTGTCCGACAGCAGTTGCTCGCGGGACTGGGTCGCTACGGTCATGTACTCGTCGTAGTTGCCCGGGAACAGGCGCAGCTCGCCGTAGTCCAGGTCAGCCATGTGGGTGCACACGCTGTTCAGGAAGTGACGGTCGTGAGAGATGATGATCATCAGGCTGGAACGCTGGGTCAGGATGTTTTCCAGCCAGCGAATGGTGTTGATGTCCAAGTGGTTGGTCGGTTCGTCGAGCAACAGCACTTCAGGATCGGAGAACAGCGCCTGGGCCAGCAATACACGAAGTTTCCAGCCTGGGGACACTTCGCTCATCGGGCCGAAGTGTTGCTCCAACGGGATACCCAGGCCCAGCAGCAGTTCACCGGCACGGGATTCGGCGGTGTAGCCGTCCATCTCGGCGAACTCGGTTTCCAGCTCGGCCACGGCCATGCCGTCTTCTTCGCTCATTTCCGGCAGCGAGTAGATGCGGTCGCGCTCGGCCTTGACCTTCCACAGCTCTTCGTGACCCATGATCACGGTGTCGAGCACGGTGAATTCTTCGTAGGCGAACTGGTCCTGGCGCAGTTTACCCAAGCGTACGTTCGGCTCCAGCATGACCTGGCCGCCGGACGGATCGAGGTCGCCGCCGAGGATTTTCATGAAGGTCGACTTGCCGCAACCGTTGGCACCGATCAAACCATAACGGTTGCCGGCGCCGAACTTGACCGAGACGTTCTCGAAGAGCGGCTTGGCGCCGAACTGCATGGTGATGTTAGCTGTGGAGATCAATTACTTTACCTATCAATGGGTTGCGAGCGTGGCGGCAGGAGCCTTCAGGCATGCGTCAACAGCGACATCAAGGCGCGAAACCCGGTCGCTGAGCAGAAAATTTTGGATGTGTGTTGGAATTTGGCGCGCATTGTCGCATATGTCAGGCGACAGTTGTATGTCCGGCGAAGGATGGTTTCGCCAAGGTCTCCGGCATCGCCAGCCACAGCAGCGCCAACGCCAGCGCCGCCACGCCGGCCAGAGTCAGGAAGGCCGCGTTGTAGCCGGCCTGTTGCACCACGAAACCGGCCAGGCTGCTGCTCAATGCCGCACCCAGGCCGAAGACGGTGGAGAGGGCGCCCAGGCTGACGTTGAAACGTCCGGTGCCCTGGGTCAGGTCCTTGACGATCACCGGGAATAGCGCACCGAAGATCCCGGCGCCGATGCCGTCGAGCATCTGCACGGCCACCAGCCAGTACGGATCGCTGGACAGCGTGTAGAGCACGCCACGCAGCGGCAGGATCATGAAGCCAGCCATCAGCAAGGGTTTGCGTCCCCAGGTGTCGGCCTTGAGCCCGACTAGCCAAGCCATCGGGACCATCACCAATTGCGCCGCGACGATGCATGCCGACGTCAGCGGCGTAGCCATCTGCAGGTTGATCTGCGAGAGTTTCTGGCTGACCAGCGGCAGCATCGCGGCGTTGGCCAGGTGGAACAGAGCGCAGCAGATGGCGAACAGCAGCAGTGGGCGGTTGGCGAGCAACACGCGGATACCAGAGGGTTGTTCGTGGTCGGTGTGATGCTCCGGGTCAAAACCCCGGGCGACTTCATGGTCAATCGCTTCGGCCGACACGCAACTGATCGCGATGACGCTGGCCACCGCCATAAACGCCATCAGGTAGAACACCACCACCGGTCCAAACAGATAAGCCAAGCCACCGGCCAACAGCGCCGCCACGGCATTGCCGGCGTGGTTGAAGGTTTCGTTGCGCCCGGTACGGCGGGTGAACGCGCGTGGCCCGGTGATGCCCAGGGAGATCGCGCTGATGGCCGGTGCGAACACGGACGCGGCGACGGCGCTGGCGGCTTGGGTCAACGCCACCAGGCTGAAGGAACTGACAAAGGGCAGCAGCAGGCAGCTGCCTGTCACCACGATGGCGGCCAATGCGACTACCGCGCGCTTGCTGCGGGTACGGTCGATCAGTGCACCGGCCGGTCCTTGGGTGAGTAGGGCAGCGATGCCTGCCAGGGTCATGACCACGCCGATGCTGGCCGGGTCCCATTTGTGTACGGCCAGCAAATAAATGGCCAGATAGGGGCCGAGGCCGTCGCGCACATCCGCCAGGAAGAAGTTCAGGCTATCCAGGGACAAGGTGTTGCGCAGATCGGAGTGTTTGGCCACGGCGCGGTCTTCGAAGATGGCGTTCAAGGGCTGAACACGCATTGCGTTAATGACCTGTAGAGCCTGCGTTAAGTTTCGTGCGCTTCTCGGGTTTTAATCCGAGGGCACTTGGCTTATTTTCTGACACCCGCTTTCGTGAATACTTAGAGAAGCAATGGACATGCCTTCAGCTCAACAGGCGATTGCCAGCAACAAGAACGCCTGGGACCAATCCGCCAACTTGCACAAAACCACTGACACCTGGAGCGCGTTGCTCAACAGTGTCGGCGCGGCTGACTTTTCTTGCCTGGACCCCACGCTGACCGGCGTGCTGCAAGAAGTGGGGGTGGACGGTAAGGATGTGGTGCAACTGTGCTGCAACAATGGCCGCGAAAGCCTTTCGCTGTATGGCCTGGGCGCGCGTTCAGTGGTGGGCGTCGATCAATCCCGTGCGTTTCTGCAACAGGCCCGTGAACTGGCCGAGGTCTCACCGCACAACCCTGAGTTCATAGAAAGTGATATCCACCAGTTGCCGCAAGAGTTGCAGGCGCGCTTCGATATCGCTTTGGTGACCATTGGCGTGTTGGGCTGGATGCCGGATGTGGGGCAATTCATGCGCCATGTCGCCAGCACCTTGAAGCCAGGTGGCACCTTGGTGATGTATGAAACCCATCCGTTCCTGGAGGTGTTTGATCCACGGGCGCCGAACCCTTTCCTGCCGGCCAGTTCCTACTTTCAGCGCGAGCCGTTTGTGCTGCAGGAGTCAATTGTCTACGAAGGCCAGGGCGAGGTTGCTGGGCCGACTTCTTATTGGTACGTGCACACGTTGGGCGACGTGATCACTGCCGCGATCTGCGCACAGTTGCAGATCAGCCACCTGCAGGAGTATCCGCATTCCAACCGTGAAGAGGTGTACGACCAGTACGAGCAGCAGCCTGCGCAATTGCCGATGTGTTTTACGTTGACTGCCACCAAACGTGCCGATTGAGGGGCTTTTCAGGGGCGTCGCAGGAACGTGCGCATGGTTTGCCCTGGGTCCGTACTGAAAATGGTCGGCCTGGGCATACCTTCGTCGGCTGCAATGAATGCAAATTCATCACCGTCAAGGCGATAGCTGGCGGGCAAGTGTTTGCCTGCGTCATCTCCCATGGAGTCAATCCAGGTAATGCTCTTTGGCACGGTGCTGCTGTCCAGGAAAAAACGTCCTGCCAGCAACACCTCGCCGCTGACAGTCTTCACTTCGAAGCAGTCGCCGCTGATCGTGGTGATCGCGCCAGGCGCGCTGTGGGCATCGATGGGGTTGAGCACGCCGCTGTCTTCGAGTGACGTCTGCTCCCACGCACCTTGGAGGGCTTGAAAGTCCGGGTCTGCAAGGGATGACATACAAATTCCATTTTGCTGAAGGATAAATCGTCGATGGCGACGCCAAAGCGGCGCCCTTTTTATCATTTGAGTGCTGATTGCGCATCACATTCACAAGACAGCTTTTCACAATTCCTAGTTAACTTTTAGTTACAACCTGTGGCTAAATAACTAGCAAAGGGCCACGAACCGGGTTGTCACTGAGCCGGTCGAGCCGATTGTGTGAATCGTGATTTCAGGTGCTGCTATTCAACCTCGGCCGTTGTGGGCACGTAGGAGCAGCCTGTTCTCTTCTGACATGTGACGAAATCTCTTGAAACTCATCATCGTTGTTCTCTACGTTGCCTCGATTGCGTATGTACACCTGCGTGGCCGGGTACGGCACAAGCTGGGCCGCCAGCTCAGTGATCATTCGACCTTCCTGGCGCCGATCAACTGCTTTCTCTACCTCTTCTCCAAGCTACCCAGCCGGCCGTATCTGTCGGCCAGCGATTTCCCTGACCTGAGCCCGCTCCAGGAACACTGGGAAGAAATCCGCCTAGAAGGGCAGAACTTGATGCGTGCCGGCGAGATCAAGCGCTCGGACCAATACAACGACGTGGGTTTCAACTCGTTCTTCAAGTCCGGCTGGAAGCGTTTCTACCTGAAATGGTATGGCGACAGCCATCCGTCAGCGATGAAGCTGTGCCCGCGCACCACTGAGTTGGTACAAAGCATCGGTTCGATCAAGGCCGCGATGTTCGCCGAACTGCCACCCGGTTCCAAACTGGTACGCCATCGTGATCCGTATGCCGGTTCGTACCGCTATCACCTGGGCCTGGATACCCCGAATGACCCCGGCTGCTACATCAACGTGGACGGCGAAAACTACTACTGGCGTGACGGTGAGCCGGTGATGTTTGACGAGACCTACATCCACTACGCCGAAAACACCACGCAGCAGAACCGCATCATTCTGTTCTGCGACGTCGAGCGCCCGATGAAGTACCGCTGGGCCGCTGCGTTCAACCGCTGGTTCAGCCGTAACGTGATGGCGGCTGCAGGTTCGCCCAACGATGACGGTGACAAGACCGGTGGGCTCAACCGCGCGTTCACGCGCCTGTACAAGATTCGTCTGCGTGGTAAAGAGCTGAAAAAGCGCAATCGTACGCGCTACTACCTGGAAAAATGGGCGATCTTTGCTGGGTTGGCGGCGATTTTTCTGCTGATCTGAGTTTCGCTGTGCGGGCGCCTTTCACTTCGGTGGATGGGCGCCCAGTTTGTCCCACATCTTCTTGCTGATCTTCTGTCGATTGGCATACCCCGCCCAGGGATCCGTTTTCAAAGCGTCCAAGCGCTGCTGCAGATTGGCGACTGTCCATTGCTGCGCACCGCGTAACCCCTTCAACTCCTCACGACTGATCGGCACCGACACCGGCAAGCCTGGCCGTGCTCGCACGGAATACGCGGCTACGGTGCTGGCTCCCCGTGCATTGCGCAGGTAATCGATAAAGATCTTGCCGACCCGGTTCTTGGGCCCCGATGTCGCGGTAAAGCGTTCCGGCAATTGCTCGGTCATGAACTGGGCGATGGCCTTGGCGAACGCTTTTACGGTGTCCCAATTGTCTCGGCGCGCCAACGGCACGATCAGGTGCAGGCCTTTGCCGCCGCTGGTCTTGACGAATGCTTGCAGCCCCAACTCATCCAGTACCGACAGGGTCAGTTGCGCGGCTTCGAGCATGGTTTTCCAAGGCAACGCTGGGTCCGGGTCGAGATCGAGCACAAACAGGTCCGGGGTTTCGATCTTGTCCGAGGTGGCGCCCCAGGTATGAAACTCTACGCCGCCCATTTGCACCGAGCCTATCAGGGCGCCGACGCTGTCGATTTCCATCAGCCGCGCATGGCCGGGATCAAGTGCCTGTTCCAGTTGCTTGATGTTGAGGATGGCCAGGCGCTCCGAGTGTTTCTGGAAGAATTGCTCGCCCTCGATACCCTCCGGCGCTCTCAGCAGGGACACCGGCCGGTGGCGTAAAAAGGGCAGAATCCACTGGCTGATGCTGTCGTAGAACTGCGCCAGTTGCTGTTTTTGTGTACCACTTTGTTTGTCGATCACACGGTCTGGATGGGTGATGTTGACTTCACCGCGGGTCTTTTTGGCGGGTTTCATGGATCTGGCCGTTCGCGGTTGTTCATGCACGATCTGCGCTGCGGGTTTGTCGGTGCGCAGCCCGACGAACGCGGCTTGGCGGACCACGCCCTCGCGTGTCCACTCGGCAAACTGCACCTCACCGACCAACGTGGGCGCTACCCAATGCACGCCACGTGCTTGGGTGCTGGTCAGCGGTTTCTCAAGCGGCGATGTCTTGCGCTCCAACGATGTGAGTTGCGCATAAATAGTCTTGAGCGACGCTTGATCAAAACCCGTGCCTACGCGGCCTGCATACACCAGGCCAGTCTCATCATTTACCGCCAGCAATAACGCGCCGAACCCCGTGCGTGAGCCTTGGGGGCGGGTATAACCGACAATCACAAACTCCTGGCGCAACCGGCATTTGAGTTTGATCCAGTCGGCATTGCGACTGGATACGTACGGACTGCCCAGGCGCTTGCCGATCACGCCTTCGAGGGCCAAGTCGCAGGCGCTTTCAAAGATGTCGCGATGATGCGCGGTAAATGCCTCGGAAAACCGCAGCAATTGGCTGCGGCTAGCGGCCAGCGCGACTTTGAGGGCGGCGCGGCGATCCTCCACCGGCGTCTGGCGCTGGTCCTGGCCATTGAGAAAGGGCGCGTCGAACAGGTAGTAAACGATGTCCAAACTGCGGCCGATATCAAACGCATTTTGCAGCGCCTGGAAGTCCGGCAGGCCATCGCCATTGAGGCTGACCACCTCGCCATCCAGCCAACTGTCCTTGAGCTTCAGAGCCTGCAAGGCCTTGACCTGGCGGGGCAGACGGTCGGTCCAGTCGTGTCCGTTGCGGGTAAACAGTCGCACTTCACCCTCGTGAATGCGAGCGAGCATGCGGTAGCCGTCGAATTTGATCTCGTATTGCCAATCACCTTCGGGGGCGCGATCCACCAGGGTGGCCAATTGCGGATTGAATTGCTCGGGGAGGGCGGCTTTTCTGACTTTGGCTCGAGCCTTGGGTTTACCCACCGAGGCATCGCTGAGCACACTGTTCGGCTGGGCCTGGACGATATCGTAGTCGTCGGCCGCACGCGCCTGCTGGTCCTTTTCCTTGATCAGCAGCCATTGTTCCTTGTCGCCGCTGCCTTTCAAGCGGGTACGCACCAGCGCCCAGTCGCCGGAGAGTTTCTCGCCTACCAGGGTGAATTTGAGCTTGCCGGCCGCGTAGGCCTTGCGGGGTTCGTCATGGGGCTGCCAAATGCCACGGTCCCACACGATGACGTCACCGGCGCCGTATTGACCGGCGGGAATGCTGCCTTCAAAGCCGCCGTAGCTCAGGGGATGATCTTCGACGTGAACGGCCAGACGCTTCTGACTGGGATCCAGGCTCGGCCCTTTGGGCACGGCCCAACTGAGCAGCACGCCGTCGAGTTCCAGACGAAAGTCATAGTGCAGGTTGCGTGCGTCATGCTTCTGGATCACGAAGGACAGCGCCGAGGCTTTGCGCGTGCGTGCAGGCGAGTTGCCTGCGGGTTCGCCGGTAATGCCGAAATCACGCTTGCGGTTGTAGTCGCTGAGGGGCTTGGGCATGACTCAGGAGGCCTTGGTGGATTTTTTCGTGGCAGGCTTTTTCGCCGGTTTGCCGGCCAGGCTGCGCTTGAGCAGTTCCGTCAGGTCGATCACATCGGCGGACTTGCGCTCTTCGCTGTCTCTGGTCTCCACATCCTCGATCTTGCCGGCCTTGGCCTTCTTGGCGACCAGCGCCATGATTTTTTCCTGGAAGCTGTCGCGGTAGTCGTCCGGCTGCCAGTCGGCGCTCATGTCGTCCACCAGGCGCTTGGCCATGTCCAATTCGCCCTTGGCCAGGCTCGGTTTGGTCACGTCACTGCCCAGCTCCAGTTCGTCCAGGCTTCGCACCTCGGCGGGCCAGCGCAGCATCACCAGCACCAGCGCCGAGTCCAGGGGCATCAACGCCGCCAGGTGCTGCTTGGTGTGCAGCACCACATTGGCCAGGGCGACCTTGCGGGTTTTTCTAAGGGTTTCCCTTAGCAAGGCGTAGACCTTGCCGCCACGTTTGTCCGGTGCGAGGAAGTAGGGGGTATCGATGTTCTGCAACGGGATCTGGTCGCTGGCGACAAACGCGATGATCTCGATGGTCTGGGTCGATTTGGGGTGGGCCGAGCGGATTTCTTCTTCGCTGAGCACCACATAGCGGCCTTTCTCGAACGCAACGCCTTTGACGATGTTGTCCTTTGTCACTTCTTTACCGGTGGTCTTGTTGATGCGCTTGTAACCCACCGGGTCCATGCTGCGCTTGTCCAGCCAGTCAAAGTCAACGCCTTGAGAGGAGGTGGCCGAAACCAGTGAGACCGGGATATGCACCAGGCCAAAGCTGATGGCGCCTTTCCAGATTGCCCGTGGCATAGGTGCGATTCCTTACGAAGAGGCTGTGTTCTGGTGACTCGGATGATGTGGGAAAAGTTTCCCCAAGCAGATGCGCGGACAGATCGTGTTACACCTGATGAGAAACTATTTAGTGTCGAAAGCCGAACCCAAGGCGTAGCGTGTTATCGAAAGCTGGTACTCCTCGCCCCAGAGAGGCTTTGTCATGAACAGTTGTACGCGTCACGTAGCAGCGCTGTTGTTGGGTCTGGCCCTTATGCCTGTGGCCCAGGCGCAAAACCTGCCCGGCAACAACAACGGCAACAACGGCCCGATCCACCGGGCCAATCCCAACAGCATGCAGGGCACCCAGCCGAATGCGCCGGCCGTTCGCGGTATCCAGACCGGGCCGACCACGCGCACACCGACCCTGGAAAACGGCGGCATCGGCAACAGCTATCCAAAACGCGACGCTGCCCCCAGCCGCCCGACCACCGAAACCAAAGCCCCCACTTATGATGCCAACGGCAATCGCCGGTAAGGATCTCGCCTTATGTTTCTACGCAAAAGCCTGCTAGCCGCCCTTTGCGCCACCACGCTGCTGCCGTTGACGGCCATTTACGCCGCCGACGTCCAGCAGTTCCCCAGCGAACAGGGCAGCATCACTGCGACGCCAATCGCCAAAGGCCTGGACCACCCATGGGCGGTGGCCTTCTTGCCGGACCAGCAAGGCTTCCTGGTGACCGAGCGTCCTGGCCACCTGCGCTTTGTCAGCCCCGACGGCAAGCTGTCCGCGCCACTGAAGGGCGTGCCGGAAGTCTGGGCCAAAGGGCAGGGTGGTCTGCTGGATGTGGTGTTGTCGCCGGACTTCAAAGAGGACCGCATGGTCTACCTGTCCTACGCGGAAGGCGGGGGCAAAGGCGGTACCGCCGGCACAGCAGTGGGCCGTGGGCGCCTGGCGGCAGACCTCAGTGGCTTGACCGACTTCAAGGTGATCTTGCGCCAGGAGCCCAAGCTGTCGACCGGTAACCACTTCGGCTCGCGCCTGGCGTTCGACCGCGATGGCTACCTGTTCGTGACCCTGGGTGAAAACAACGATCGCCCGACGGCCCAGGATCTGGACAAGTTGCAAGGCAAGGTCGTACGCATCTACCCGGACGGCCGCGTGCCGGATGACAACCCCTTCGTCGGTCAGCAAGGCGTGCGCCCGGAGATATGGTCCTATGGCCAGCGTAACCCTCAGGGGCTGGCGCTGAATCCTTGGAGTGGCACGATCTGGGAAAACGAACACGGGCCGCGCGGAGGTGATGAGATCAACATCATCGAGCGCGGCAAGAACTACGGTTGGCCATTGGCGACCCACGGCATCAACTACTCGCTGACACCGATTCCCGAAGCCAAGGGCAAAACGGTGGAAGGCACAGTGCCGCCCCATCATGTGTGGGAAAAGTCGCCGGGTATCAGTGGCATGGCGTTTTACGATGCGGATCGCTTCAAGCCCTGGCAGCACAACGTGTTTATCGGTGCGCTGGTCAGCCAGGAGTTGATCCGCTTGCAGTTTGATGGCGACAAGGTGATCCACGAGGAGCGCTTGCTCGGTGGATTGAAAGCGCGGATCCGTGATGTACGGCAAGGGCCAGATGGCTTTTTGTATGTGCTGACGGACGAGGATGATGGCGTGTTGTATCGAGTTGGCCTGAACCAGGATTGACGCTCCATACAATCCGTAGGCGCCCGGCTTGCCGGCGATGGCAAGTTTGATACCGTCATCGCCGGCAAGCCGGGCTCCTACAAGGGAGGGGTCATAGGCCTAGTTCAGACAACCCCGGATGATCATCCGGGCGTCGACCCAGCGGCCAGTGGAACTTGCGCTCGCTTTCCTTGATCGGCAGATCGTTGATGCAGGCAAAACGATTAGCCATCAGGCCGTTCTCGTCGAATTCCCAGTTTTCATTGCCGTAGGAACGGAACCAGTTGCCCGAATCGTCGTGCCACTCATAGGCATAACGCACCGCGATGCGGTTATCGGTGAATGCCCACAACTCCTTGATCAGGCGGTAGTCCAGTTCCTTGGCCCATTTGCGGGTGAGGAAACCTTTGGCTTCTTCGCGGTTATGCGCGAATTCGGCGCGGTTACGCCATTTTGTGTCCAGCGTGTAGGCCAGGGACACCCGCTGCGGATCACGGGAGTTCCAGCCGTCTTCGGCCAGACGGACTTTCTCGATGGCCGACGCGCGCGTGAACGGCGGCAGGGGCGGACGTGTTTCTACAGTCGATGACATTGGGCAGTTCCTCAATGAATAAGGATGTATCGGAAGTTGCGCCTACTTGCGGGTTCAAAGTCCCAATAACGTTTGCGCCATGCATTGCGCATTATCGGCAGCTGTTGAATCGCCCATCACCAGGGCAACGGTAATGGCGCCATCGATCAGGATCAGCAGTTGCGCGGCCTGCCGCTCGGGATCGGGGGTGCCATGTGCTTGACACAGTTCAAGTGCGTACTCGAACAGTTTTTGTTTGTGCGCCTTGGCCAGCAGGCGCACCGGGTCGTGCGGATCACCGGTTTCGCCACTGGTGTTGATGAACGCGCAGCCCCGGAAGTCGGCAGTGCCGAACCAGTCCTTGAGCGCGCTGAACAGCGCCAGCAGGCGTTCTCCGGTGTCTTCGCGGCGTTCCACTTCAGTGCGCAGCCACCGCATCCAGCGTTCATCGCGACGTTGCAGCGCGGCAATCACCAGCTCGTCTTTATTGGCGAAGTAGCGGTAAATACTTTTTCTCGACACGCCGGCGGTTTTCACCAGGAAGTCCATGCCGGTGGCGGCGATGCCATGGCGATAGATCAACTTTTCAGTGACGTCGAGGATAATGTCGCGGGTGTCATTACGGGTCATGTCGTTCATGCCGAGAACAGTAGAACGATCGTTCTTCTTGGTCAATTAAAATTTTTCCATGCGCCGCAGCGAGACCTGAGCACCCCCATGGTGTAAGCTCGGGGCCTCTTCGGATTCGACCCATTGCGAGCCTTATGCCGTCGTTCTTCAAACGCTCCCTGTTGCCCAAACTGCGCGGTTTCCCCCTCACTCCCGATGCCCTTGAGGTGCTGTCCGGTGCCGACGCCTATCGTCGTTGCCTGCTGGAGAAGATTGCCCAGGCCACCCGGCGCATCTATATCGTCGCGCTGTACTTGCAGCAGGACGAAGCGGGGCAGGAGATCTACGACGCCCTGCACGCCGCCAAGGCTGCGCGGCCGGAATTGGACATCGTGGTGGTGGTCGACTGGTTGCGCGCCCAGCGCGGCTTGATCGGTGCCGGCAAGCAACCGGGTAACAGCGCCTGGTACCAGGCGATGACTCAAAGCCATAGCAGCGAAGTGCCGGTGTATGGCGTGCCGGTGCAAACCCGCGAGTTGTTCGGTGTGTTGCACCTCAAGGGCTTCGTGATTGACGACACGGTGCTGTACAGCGGCGCCAGCCTGAACAACGTGTACCTGCACAAATTCGACAAGTACCGCTTCGACCGGTATCACTTGATCCACAGCAAAGCGCTCGCCGACTCGATGCAGCACCTGGTGGAGCACGGCCTGGTGGCGTCCAAGGCGGTCAATCGTCTGGACCTGCCCAATCCGCCCACCACCCGCAGCCTGCGCAACGACATCGGCGATTTGCGCAGCCGCCTGAAACACGCGGCTTACGACACCACGGCCGGGCAACTGCCCAATGGTCACCTCTCAGTCAGCCCTTTGCTCGGGGTCGGCAAGAACAACCCCCTGAACCGCGTGGTTCTCGAACTGATCGCCAGCGCCCAACATCAGCTGACTATCTGCACCCCGTACTTCAACCTGCCGCTGCCGGTAACCCGCGAAATCAACCGCGCGCTGGCGCGTGGGGTGAAGATCGACATCGTCGTCGGCGACAAGACCGCCAACGACTTCTACATCCCGCCCAGCGAGCCGTTCAAGGTCATTGCGGCGCTGCCTTACCTCTACGAAATCAGCCTGCGCCGCTTTGCCAAGCGCCATCAGCCGATGATCGACAGCGGCCAGTTGAACCTGCACCTATGGCGCGACGGCGATAACACTTACCACCTCAAGGGGATGTGGGTCGACCAGCGCTACACCTTGCTTACCGGCAACAACCTCAACCCGCGCGCGTTCCGTCTCGACCTGGAAAACGCCTTGTTGATCGATGATCCCAAGAGCGAGTGGCTGGCGCCGCGACGCACCGAGCTGGCGCAGATTTTCCAGCACACCACGCGTATCGAGGGGTACCAGGATCTGCAAACGCTGCTGGACTATCCAGAGGCGGTCGGCAAGTTTCTTCGTCGGGTCAGCCGGGTGCGGATCGAGCGGCTGTTGTACCGGATTCTATGAGCTTCCTACAGTCCTCTGAGCTGTTTTTCTCATCGTTCCGGAAAAGTCTGGAGGCTAGGCTGCCGATAGATTTCTTACTCTCTCTAAACCGTTCATGGACTTACGGTTTCATCCTTTAAGGTGCAATTGAGAGAACATACCCATGTTGGCAAGTCCTGCGTTGACCCGAATGCCTGCGGCCCAAATCCCTGTTTATCCCGGCGCTACCATCGTTGCTGAGGAAGCGATAGGCCCTCAATCTCCCGTACCAGAGGCCCCCGTGCGACGTCTACGGCGTGAGTCGGGCAGCGTAGAGCAACAACACTCTACGCCCGGCTGGACCTTGCCTGCCGCACCTCCCGCTAACTCTGGGCGGGCATCTGCAGATACCGCGCTGGGGAAACGCTTGCTGGCCTCCATGGAGGGCGGTTATTCCACAGTAGAAGCCCCGGCGGACAGCTCCTTGGCGCCTGCACTCGACATTTACGCAAAAGTACTGGCTCATCCGCAGTTACAGGCATGGTTCGCCAGCAAAGGTCTGGAAATGTCTACCTTGACACTGCACCGCGACAGTATCAGCGGTTATGTCTACCGTGACGGTGTCCGTACGGCCGTAACATTCAGCACCACGGACAGCTCCAGATGGGGGCAGGCCAGCGTGAGGCTGCGCAGCATCAAAGATGTGTTGGACCCGGCCGACGAGGGGCTTCCTTACTTGCAGGCAGGTGAATCCTGGGTGCCCCATTCCTTGGTCTTGCAGGCCTTTGGCTTGCAACTTCCCGTCTTTACAGAGGACCGGGATGAGTTGTTGGCATCCTTGCGTACCTCCGGGCTGGTGATGCCTGCGCAGCAGTATCAGCAGCTCAGCGTCAGTCTTGAGCGCGTCCGGCAATCCGTTGGTGATCTGGATGAGCGCGCCTTCCTGGCGGACCAATTGGAGAGCGCCGTCAAGGACCTGCCTGACGATACTCCTTATGACTGGTCAACCCAGCCAGCGCAGTTGTCGGTGAGCACGCCACTGGCGGCGGGAGATGAGGTTGCACAGGCCCGGTTGAAACGCTTCAGTGAATCGCCGGCCGTGCAGGCATTGATCAAAGACCTGATATGGCCGGGCCAAGCGTTTCGTGTGTCCGAGGGGCGGTTCGAGCACAAGACCCCGGCAGGGGAGTGGATTGATCTCACCGCGTACATCACCCATGTTGCCGAACTTGACCAGGAATTTCGCCCGTTGGTCACCCTGAGCCACACCTGGGGGAACGCCTTGTACTCCACGCCTTACTGCGATATCCGCCAGTACCTGGATCACAAAGGGTTGGGTTCACCGCGCACCGCCGGTGAGACACGCAACGTGGTCCAGTGGTTACGCACCGCGACCTTGCCCCCCGTGCCGCCGTTGGGAAATTATGCCGCGCTGATGGCAAGGGAGTGGTCGCCTGGCCAATTGACTTCGGACGATAAAGCCATCCTTAAGGCCAGCGCCAGCCAGCGTTTTGGCGGCGAAGTTCCTCAGGGTTTTTACGATCTCAGCGAAATATCCGTGCAGGCATTGCAAGACAACCCTACTGAGCAGCTGGAAAAACTGCTGAACGGACGCGACGCCTTGGCCTTTGGCGAATCCTTGGCACGCGACTTGATATGGATGGATTCGCCGTTGCCCAAAGCGGTGAGCCAACAGTTGGTTCTCGCTGCGCTCGCACTGCACTCGGACGCCGAGGCACCCGCGAAGCCAGGCTTCATCGCGGGCTACAATGTTTATCAACCCGCGAATATGGGGCGCTCCTTCAGCGCGGTACGCCGCGATGTTGAACAGCACCTGCAAGACACACAAGGGCTCGATCCAAAACTCGCCGTGCTGGTGGCCCACATCGGCCTGGCGCAGGCCGCTCCCGAGTTTCTGGTGAGGGATGTGCCTCCATCCATCCGCGTCGGTACGCCTGCATGGGTGGAGCTACGCCTGGGGGCTGCGATGGCGGATCGCATAGCGCCCGGGACGTCCCGTGGAATGACTGAAGAGCAGGTCAGCGAGCTGACCACGCTGGCGCCTACCAGCGAGGCGCAGGCGTCATTGATGCAACTGCATGCGATGAAATTATTGCTGGATTGGGCGGTGCTCAACGGGGTCATTCCAGCGCTGATTGACGGGGAACACCCTCCAGAGGCGCTCAAGACCGCCAGCGAAGCGTTTTTCAAACAGCGCGAAGAGGTTAACACCGCCTTGAGCGCGGTGACGGCGATGCCGGATCGCAAAGCCATGGCAATCCAGGAGTTGCTAAAGGTATTTCCAGATTTCACGGCCAGCCAGTTGGAAGCGATGAAGGTAGTGATCGCCGACAGTGACGTATTGCGGAACATGCGCGTCTCCGAGCCGCGTACGCGTTCTCTGGTTGAAACGTACATGACCGGCGACTTGACGACGGGTAAGTGGGTGCTGACCCACGATATGCCGCAAACTGCGGTTCGTCCCCGGACTTCTCCCTATCAGCGGAGCCATGAAGTCATAGCGCCGCAAGAGAAACGCGATGCGTTGGATGCACGAATCCGCAAGTTGCCGATGCTGGACACCCTGCTGCAAACAGCGGTCAATGAGCACCGACAATCGCTCCAGACCGTCTATACCACGCGGCTCAAGCTGATGTTCTCCGAACTTTCATTGGAGGATCGCCAAATGTTGGAGCTGGGGACGGTCCAGTTGTACGGCATACGCGGGGAAACCGGGTTGCCCCCGGCCACGGAGACAGCCGCAGATCGGGCTGCGACTCGGGGTCGGCAAGGTACGCTGTTGCGCGCCGAACTGGATGGCAAGGTGAATTATTACGAAGTGTTTGCGAACGGCACGATCGTCAAGCGCAGCAATCTGCCAAAACAACTCAAATTGGGCGATGCCTCGGGTGGCAAATCCAACCCTATGGGCTTGAGTGGCATTTATGTGACCGCGTTTACGGGCGGATTCAGCCTGGGCGTGGACTATGAAGCCTACGCTAAAGGCACTGAAGCGAAGCCTGGTAGCACGTCCAAAGTCATTGTTGGAAAACTCGGTGGGCCTATCGCTGGCCGTTCACTTGCGGCCGGTGAGGCACTGGAAACCTACGTACCTGGCACTTATGCATCGTCGAAGATACACAGTATTGCGTCGCGTATTGCCGAGCTCAATTTCTATGAGGCCGATGACGCCATGCTTGCCCGGGCCAAAGGGAGTTTGCCCCTGGAAAAGCAACGCGAGGCGCTGGGGGCTGAAAAAGCAATTTTGCTCGGGCTGGTGCCATTTGTGGGCGCCTACCAGGAGTTTGCCACCGGCAATATCGGCAAGGGATTGTTCAACCTGGGGCTGGACCTGGTCGGGCTGGCCCTGGGCGCGGGAGGTCGGGCACGGGCGTTGATACGCGCGGGCAGATCAATCACGCACAACCCGCTGGGTGGCGCCCTTCGCAAGCTGGGCAGCGTAGTGCATCCCCTCGCGCCAAAAGTCGCCTGGGCTAAACCCGTGGAGAGCTTCGGTGATCGGGCATTCAACTTCATCAAGGCGTCGGCGCTTTTCACCAGTGCAGCCATGAACCCGGCGGATGGATATGGGCAACTGGTCAACTCTGCGCTCAAAGGCTTGATCAAACTACCGTTGCTGGCCAGTGGTGCGACGAGGCTTGGCAACGCGGCTCCTCATCTGATAACCGTCGAGGAGAAGTTGAGAAGTTTCTGGCTTGCTGGCGCATGGGACTCTAAAGCGCCGACTGCGTCGGCCGGTTCGTCCGGTGTGTATCAGGGGGTGCCGGTATCGGCGCAACGACACGGGGGCGATTGGTACGCGATCAATCCAAAAACGAATCAACCGTTTGGTACGCCATTGCGTGATTTCAGGCTGGGCGCTTGAGCCGCGTAGCGCTCGCCCGACAGCGTGGGCGAGCGCTACGACGGTCAGTTCAGGCCTAGCTTGCCACGCAGGGTCGACAGGTCTTCAGCCAGGGTATTGACTGGCCCCACCAAGGCCTTGCGGTCATTGTCCTTCACCTTGTCATAGGTCTCGAAACCACCGTCCTTGGTCTTGTACTTGGCCAGGATCTTGTCCACGGTGGCGAAGTTCTTGTCGACCTTGGCCAGGAAGGCCTTGTCTTGCTTCTCGATCTGGCCACGGAACAGGTCGACGATTTTCTTCGCGCCGTCGATATTGCCCTGGAAGTCATACAGGTCGGTGTGGCTGTAGCGGTCTTCTTCGCCGGAGATCTTGGTGGCGGCGACTTCTTCCAGCAATGCTGCGGCACCGCCCACGACTTTCTCAGGCGGGAAGGTCAGACCATCGACGCGGGTCTTGAGGTCGTTGACGTCGGTGTTGAGCTTGGCGGTCAGCGCTTCCAGGCCCTTGGTGGTGTTCTGCGAGAACAGCGCGTATTCGATACGGTGGAAGCCGGTGAAGTCTTCGGCGGTCACGCCTTTTTCGTGGTCGTCGACGCGGGAGTCGATGGACGCATCAAGGTCGCTGAACAGCTCGGCGATCGGCTCGATGGACTCATAGTGCACGCGGGTCGGTGCATAGAGCTTCTTGGCGGTGGCCAGGTCGCCTTTGTTGATGGCGTCAGTGAAGGCTTGGGTCTGGGTGACCAGCTCGCCGATTTCTTCGGTGACGTAGATTTTGTAGTCCGACACCGGCCCTACCAGGTCCAGCGGCGCGGTAGCGGCGAAGGCTGCCAGCGGCGAAAGGGTCAGCAATAACGACAACGCGATAGACGACTTTTTCATGGGACGATTTCCGCTCTGGGTTTGTTTTAGGTCTGGGCAGTGGTTTGAGGGTGCGTTGCAGTCAGCAGCGTGCGCCCGATGAAATCCTTCGGCCCCGTGACGCCCGGCAAGGTGAAGAAGTACCCGCCACCGACTGGCTTTAGGTATTCCTCCAGGGGCTCGCCATTGAGCCGGGTTTGCACGCTGATAAAGCCTTTCTCCAGGTCAGCCTGGTAGCAGATGAACAACAGCCCCATATCCAGCTGACCGTTTTTGTTGACGCCGTTGGAGTAGTTGAACGGCCGGCGCAGGATCAGGTTGGCCTGAGTCTGCGGGGTGCGCGGGTTGGCCAGGCGGATGTGGGCATCGAGCTTGGTCACTTTGCCTTCGGGGTCCTTGCTGTAGTCGGGCACCTGGGTCTCTTTGTCGCCGTCCATGGGCGCACCGGTCGGCTTGATGCGGCCGATGATGCTCTCCTGTTCTTGCAGCGGGGTACGGTCCCAGCGCTCGACGAAGTTGCGGATGATGCGCACGGCCTGATAACTGCCGTTGGCCGCCCAGGCCGGTTCGTCGCTGCCCGGTTGTACCCACACAATCTGGTCCATGGCCTTGGCATCGTTGGAGTTCGGGTTGGCCGAACCGTCACGAAAACCCAGGAAGTTGCGCGCGCTTTGCGCAGGCTCGCCGGGTTTGCTCGGTGCCTGGGGCGGCACGCTGCCTTCCTGCTTCCAGCGCACCAGCAGCAAGTCCGGAAGATTCTTCACGATGTCGCGCAGGGCGTGGATATTGGTGTCCGGCGTGTTGGAGCTGAATTGCAGGCTCAGGTCGCCGTGGCACTGCGCCGGTTCCAGTGCATCGTTGGGGAAGCCAACCATGCGGCTCAGGCGCTTGGGCTTGACTGCGGTGAGGCCGAAGCGCTCATCGAACAGTGATTCTCCGACGGACACGGTAATGGTCAGGTTGTCCGGCGTGACCACCGGGCCGAGGATGCCGGAGTCGGTCGGCGGCAGTTTCGGGTCGACTTGCGGCACGGTGCCGCCGGTCATCAGGAAGGCGATGCGTTCGTTCAAGGTGCGGAACAGGCGCTCCAGGTCTTCACGATCACTGGCCAGTACGTCGAACGCCACGAGCATGCCGCAGGCTGGGCGCGGCGTGACGATACCGCTCTGGTGCTTGCCAAAAAAATCGTGGTGGTCCTGGGTCTTGTCGCTGCGCGGTGCGGTGGTGACTTGTTCGGCGGCCATGGCCGGGCAGGTCAGGGTGCTGCCGGCAATGGCGGCGCCGGTGGCGGCCATGCCCAGCAGGACACGGCGGCGAGTAAGGTCAAATTGTTCTGAATCACTCATGTTTGCGGTCGTCTTCACTGCAGGCCGGAGAGGCCAAGGGCGGGGTCGATTCCATCGAGTGCAGCGGCCAGAGCCTTGGCCTTGTCGGCGATCTGCTTGCGCTGATCGGCGGTTACGCTGTCGTAGCGGCGGTACTGGCCGTCGACTTTCAATTCGTTGAGTTGGCTGTCGAAGGCCGTGAGAGCGCTGTCGACTTTAGGCAGCAGGTCTGCGGCAGACTTGGTCAGCAAAGGGCGCATCAGGTCGACGACTTTGTGGGCGGCCTCCAGGTTGGCGGCGAAACCATTCAGGTCGACGTGGCTGTAGCGCTCTTCTTCACCGCTGATGGCACGTACATCGGCCAGGCTGTTGAGGTTGCGCACCACAATGCTGACCAACTGCTCCGGCGGCAGCGACTGGGCGAGCAGTTGTTGCTTGAGGGTGGTGACGTCGGTCAGCAGGCGCTGAGCAACCGGCGCCAAGCCATCGAGACTGCGTTGCTGGAACAGGCTGTATTCCAGGCGATGGAAGCCGCTGAAGGCCGGGTCCTGCTCGCGCTTTTCAAAGTAGTCGGCGCGGGCGTTGATCGCGTTGTCCAGCTCGGCCAGGCGTTGCGATGCGGGGGCCAGGCGTTGGTAAGCCTCGCGCGCCGGAACATAGAGCGCTTGAGCCTGGGCCAGTTCGCCGGCGTCGACGGCCTGTTGCAAGGCGGTGACGGCCTTGATCAATGCGCTGCCTTGGCTGCTCAGGTACACGCGGAATTCCGACAGTGGCCCGATAAACGCCACCATCGACGGCTTGGCCTTGGCTTGCTCATCGGACTCGGCGGTCGGCGTTACGTGCAAGGTGCCGCGCGGGTTGCTCAGCAGGCCGCAGGTGATCGCGTAGTCGCCGGGCAGCAGGTTAGCGTTGATCACCTGGCTCAGGCCGGGGGCGATATTTTCGCGCTCTTCGACCACTAGCACGCCGTCGAGGATTTCCCATTCCACCGCACGGTCGGAGCGGTTGATGATGCGAAAGCTGGCGCGGCCGGCGGGCACGGTCAGCTCATTCGGTTCGCAGGCGTGGCCATGGATGGTCACGGCGATTTCATTGTGGTTGGTCTGGCGCTTGCTGGCCGCCAGTTGCGAGGCGTAATAGAACAGGCCTCCGGCGGCGATCATCACGACCACCGAGCCCGCCACGGCCCAGCGCAGGGCGCGGGGTGGCGAGGACGGTTGAGGAGTAGGGTTGGACAAGAGGCGGTCCTTACTGGTTGGCAACAGAAGAAGGTGAGGCGGCAGGCTTGGACGGTGCGGTGGGCAGGAAGAACATTACCAGGGCTACCACCAGGTAAATGAGGTAGGCGCCGAGGGTGCTGATGGTGGGCGCTTCCTGATAGCCGAACATCCCGGCCAGCACCGAGCCCAACGGGCTGTCCATGGGCAGCGCGGCGCTGAAGTCGAACAGCACGGTTTGCAGGTGATTCCATACCCCCGCTTCGTGCAGGGCTTGCACCGAATTGGCCAGGATGCCGGCGGCCACCACGAGGATAAACAAGCCGGTCCAGCGGAAAAACGCGCCCAGGTTCAGGCGCATGCTGCCGGTGTAGATCAGGAAACCGACGATGATCGCCAGGATCAAGCCGAGCAGGGCGCCAATCGGCGCGCCTGGGCCTTCACTCTGTTGGAACACGGCCAGCAGGAAGAACACGGTTTCCAGGCCTTCGCGGGCCACGGCGAAAAACACCATGAGGATCAGCGCGGTGACCTGGTGCTTGGAACCGGCCAACGCGTGATCGAGAGATTCGTGCAGGGAATGCTTGATGGAACGCGCCACCTTGCGCATCCAGAACACCATGGAGCTGAGGATGCCCACGGCGACCAGGCCGACGATGCCTTCGAACAATTCCTGTTGTTTTTGCGGGAACTCGGCGCTGACCAGTTCCAGGCCACCACCGACCAACAGGGCCAGTGCGGCGGCGAGAAATACACCGATCCATACGGCCGGCATCCACTGGCCACGGCCGGTCTGTTGCAGGTAGCTGGCGATAATGCCAACGATCAATGCGGCTTCAATGCCTTCGCGCAGCATGATGAGGAAAGGAACGAGCATTCGGCACCGCGTGACAACTAGATAGGGTGCTAAGTTGTAACATAATGATACTCATTGCTAAACAACAATTCTTGACGTTTGCTGAACAGTGGCTGAACGGTGGTGGCAAAGCGCATCCGCCCTTATGATGCGTGCCATTCTTTGCGCAGCTCTGGATACGCGGTCCACCATGTCGGAAAAAGACACCATCTCTATTCACCTTGTGCGCGAAGCCTTGCTGCAAAGCTGCGCGCCTGGGGCGACGAGTGCCGAAGTGCTGCACAAAGCCGGGATTGACCCGCAGTGGCTGGCCGAGCCTGCCGCGCGGGTTTCGGCCACCACCTACGCACGGCTGTGGCGTCTTTTGGCACGGCGCACCGATGATGAGTTCTTCGGTATGGACCCGCGCAAGCTCAGGTCCGGCAGCCTGGCGTTTCTCTGCCGCGCTGCAATGGCGCAGCCAACGCTTGCCACCGCCCTGGAGGCCGGGCTGGAGTTCCTGTCACTGATGCTGGAGCGACTGCCCGCTGAGTTGGTGCGTCAACAAAGTCTGGCGGAGATCGTATTGGTCGAGCCCGAGGCTGAACCTAATCGGGCCTTCACTTACTTCACTTACTGGATGATCGTCCACGGTGTCGCGTGCTGGTTGGCAGGGCGACGGATTCCAATCCTGGCGATTGAGCTGCGCTGCGCAAAGCCGGAATTCTGTCACGACTACCAGGTGATGTTTTCCGACAACCTGCGTTTCGACCGACCCCGCACGCGGATGATCTTCTCTGCCGACTGCCTGGACCTGCCGATCAAGCGCACCCCGGAAGAACTCAAGCGTTTCCTGGCCCATGCACCGGCTAATATCCTGGTCAAGTACCGCGACCCCGACAGCTTCGCCACGCGGATCAAACACGATTTACGCCAAATGCCCCCCGAAACCTGGCCGGAAACCGAAGGCCTCGCGGTCAGCCTGTGCATCTCGGCCTCAACCTTGCGCCGTCGCCTGGCAGAAGAAGGGCAGACCTATCAGGGGCTCAAGGACAGCGTGCGTAAGGAATTGGCGATTGTGTGGTTGGCGGAGCCGCAGATCAGCTTTGCCGAGATTGCGGCGCGGCTGGGGTTTGCTGATACGAGTTCGTTTTATAAGGCGTTTCGTAAGTGGGCGGGGTCGAATCCAGGGCATTACCGGAGTTTGATTCTGGGTGAAGCTGGTTAATCAAGGACCAAAAAAAGCCCCGTGACCGAATGGATCACGGGGCAAAAAATTGGCTGGATGCGACCAACCAAAGGAGCTCTTTACATCACTTGGCGCTGGCGACCACCGTATCCGGCTGCCAGCCACCGCCCAACGCCTTGTAGATCGCGACAATGCCGCGATACAAGTCCACTTCGGCCTGGGCCTGGGAGTCTTCGGCGGCCAGGCGTTCACGTTGCGCGTCGAGCAATACCAGGAAGTCCACGGTGCCTTCGCGATAGCGGATCGCGGCCAGGTCGGCGGCGGCGCGGCTGGATTCGCTTTGGCGAATCAGAGAAACCAAACGTTGCTGGCGCTTGCCGTAGTCGCTGAAGGCGTTCTCGGACTCTTCCAGCGCCAACAACACTTGCTGCTCGTAGGTTGCCAGGGCGCCATCTGCCTCGGCATCGGCGCCGCGCAAACGGGCGCGCACGCTGCCCAGGTCGAAGGCTGCCCAGGTGATGCTTGGGCCCAGGGCCCAGGCATTCGCGGCGGACGAGCCGATCTGCGAACCACGCCCAGCGGTGAAGCCGAGGAAGCCGCTGAGGCTGACCCGTGGGAACAGGTCGGCCTTGGCCACGCCGATACGCGCGGTGGCGGCGGCCAGTTTGCGTTCGGCGCTGAGGATGTCCGGGCGACGTTGCAGCAGTTGCCCTGGATCGCCGATCGGCAACGCCTTGGCAATCGCCGGCAGGTCTTTAGGGCCCAGGTCGACGGTCAGCTTGTCCGGACGCTGGCCGAGGAGGGTGGCGATGCGGTTACGCTCGCGCACTTGTTCGGCCTGTAGTTGCGGCACGCTGGCTTCGACTGCCGCGAGGCGTGCGTCGGCACGCTCCACGTCGAGTTGGTCGCCCACACCGGCATCCCGCAGGCTGACCGTGATGGTGCGCGATTCCTGCTGGTTCTTCAGGTTGTCCAGGGCAATGCGTTCACGCAGTTGCACGCCACGCAATTGGCCATAGGCGTCCACCAGTTCGGCAATCATGGTGACTTGCAGCTGGTACAAGTCAGCCTCGGCGGCTTGCTGGTCGGCGTCGGTGGCTTCCAGGTTGCGCTGGATGCGGCCGAACAGGTCCAGTTCCCAGGCCATGTCCAGGCCGAGGTCGTAACGCTCGGTCTTGACGCGGCTAGTGGTCTGGCCCGGGATCTGGCCTTTGCCCTGGTCACTGCTGACCCGGCTGGTGATGGTCGGCATGGCGTCATTGCTGGCGTCATCGCGGATCGCACGGGCCGCCCGCAGGCGGGCAAAGGCGACGCGTAGATCACGGTTGCCCTGCAGCGACTGGGTCACCAACTGGTTGAGGGTCGGGTCTTCGAACTGCTGCCACCAGATGCCTTCGAACTTGGCGTGGTCATACTGCTTGGCATCGGCAGCGGCCGTGATGTTGGCCGCCTCCGGGGTCTGGGCTTTGTAGTCCGGGCCTACGGCACAGGCGCTCAGTGCCAGTACCAGCAAGCTCGGCAGGAATACTTTCACACTCATTGCTGTGTCTCCAGCTTCAAGGCCTTGGCCGCTTTGCGTGCCTCTTGGCGCTCCACATAGCGACGGATCAGTACGTAGAACACTGGCGTCAGCAACAGACCGAAGAAGGTCACACCGATCATCCCGGAGAACACCGCCACGCCCATGGCATGACGCATCTCGGCACCCGCACCGCTGGACAACACCAGTGGCACCACACCCATGATGAAGGCGAACGAGGTCATCAGGATCGGCCGCAGACGCAGACGGCAGGCTTCCAGTACCGCAGCGAGCGGGTCGAGGCCTTCTGCCTGTTTGTCCTTGGCGAACTCGACGATCAGAATCGCGTTCTTACACGCCAGGCCCACCAGTACGATCAAGCCGATCTGGGTGAAAATGTTGTTGTCGCCACCCGAGATGATCACCCCGGTAATCGCCGACAGCAGGGTCATCGGTACGATCAGGATCACCGCCAATGGCAGGCTCCAGCTTTCGTATTGGGCGGCCAGTACCAGGAACGCCAGCAGTACGCAGAGCGGGAACACGAACAGTGCGGTGTTGCCCGAGAGGATTTGCTGATAAGTCAGGTCGGTCCACTCGTAGGTCATGCCGTTGGGCAGTTCTTCTTTCAGCAGTTTCTCGATCGCCGCTTCAGCCTGGCCCGAGCTGTAGCCCGGTGCAGCGTTGCCGTTGATTTCTGCGGTGATGAAGCCGTTGTAGTGCATCACGCGGTCCGGCCCGGAGGTGTCGCTGACCTTGATGAAGGTCGCCAGCGGGATCATCTCGCCTTTGTTGTTGCGCACTTTCAACTGGCCGATCTGGTCTTCGTCCAGGCGGAACTGCTGCTCAGCCTGCACGTTGACCTGGTAGGTCCGGCCGAAGCGGTTGAAGTCGTTGGCATACAACGAGCCCAAGTAGATCTGCAGGGTGTCGAAGATGTCGCTGATCGCCACGCCGTGGGTCTTGGCCTTTTCACGGTCGATGGCGGCATCGACCTGGGGCACGTTGACCGTGTAGCTGGTGAACAGGCCGAACAGTTCCGGCGTGGTGCGGCTCTTGGTGATGATGTTCTGCACTTCTTTGTACAGCTCGTCGTAACCCAGGTTGCCACGGTCTTCGATCTGCAGGCGGAAACCACCAATCGTACCCAGGCCCTGTACCGGCGGCGGTGGGAAGATCGCCATGTAGGCTTCCTGGATGCTGCTGTACTTGCCGTTCAGTGCACCGGCAATCGCTCCGGCAGACATGCTCGGGTCTTTACGCTCGTCGAACGGTTTCAAGGTCACGAACACGATGCCGCTGTTCGGGCTGTTGGTGAAACCGTTGATCGACAGGCCTGGGAAGGCCACGGCGGCTTCCACGCCCGGCTGTTTCAGCGCGATGTCGGACATGCGCTTGATCACGTCTTCGGTGCGGTCCAGGCTTGCGGCGTCCGGCAATTGGGCGAAGGCCACCAGGTATTGCTTATCCTGGGCCGGTACGAAACCGGTCGGGGTGTGGGCAAAGCCCAGCCAGGTCAGGACCATCAGGCCGGCGTACAGGAACAGCGCAATACCACTGCCACGGATCACGCGGCGCACGGTGCCGACATAACCATGGCTGGCCTTGTCAAAGAAGCGGTTGAACGGTTTGAACAACCAGCCGCCCAGCAACTTGTCGAGGAACTTGGAGAAACCATCCTTCGGCGCGTTGTGGCTCTTGAGCAATACCGCAGCCAGGGCAGGGGACAGGGTCAGTGAGTTGAACGCCGAGATCACCGTCGAGATCGCAATGGTCAAGGCGAACTGCTTATAGAACTGCCCGGTCAAGCCGCTGATGAAGGCCGCAGGCACGAACACCGCACACAGCACCAACGCGGTGGCGATGATCGGGCCGGTCACTTCGCTCATGGCTTTTTCAGTGGCCGGGAACGGTTCCAATCCCAGCTCGATGTTCCGCTCGACGTTCTCCACCACCACGATGGCGTCGTCCACCACGATACCGATCGCCAATACCAGGCCGAACAGCGACAGCGCGTTGAGCGAGAAGCCGAACAGGTGCATCACCGCAAACGTACCGATCAACGATACCGGCACCGCCACCAAGGGAATGATCGAGGCGCGCCAGGTCTGCAGGAACAGGATCACCACCAGCACCACCAGGATCAACGCTTCGAACAGGGTGTGCACCACCGCTTCGATGGAGCCGCGCACGAAGATGGTCGGGTCATAGACGATGCTGTAGTCCATGCCTTGCGGGAAGCTCTTTTTCAGCTCCTCCATTTTGCCGCGCACTTCGTTGGAGATCTCGATCGCGTTGGAGCCAGGGCGCTGGAAGATCGGGATCGCCACGGCCGGCTGGTTGTTCAGCAACGAACGCAGGGCGTATTGGCTGGAGCCCAGCTCCACCCGTGCGATGTCTTTGAGGCGGGTGATTTCACCGTTATCGCCGGAGCGAATAATGATGTTCTCGAACTCTTCCTCGGTCACCAGGCGACCTTGGGTGTTCACCGACAACTGGAACGCAGTGGCGGTCGGGGCAGGTTGTGCACCCAGGGCACCGGCGGCGACTTGGCGGTTCTGCTCACGGATTGCCGTCACCACGTCAGTGGCCGTCAGGTTGCGCGAAGCGGTCTTGTTCGGGTCCAGCCAAACACGCAGGGAGTAGTCGCCCATACCGAACAGTTGCACGTCACCCACACCGCCCAGACGCGCCAACTCATCCTTCACATTGAGCAAGGCGTAGTTGGACAGGTACAGCATGTCGTAGCGCTGATCCGGGGAGGTCAAGTGCACCACCATGGTCAGGTCGGGGGAGGCCTTGTCCACGGTGATACCGATGCGCGTCACTTCCTCAGGCAGTTTCGGCTGAGTCCGGGTCACGCGGTTTTGCACTTGCACCTGCGCGTTGTCCAGGTCGGTGCCCAAGGCGAAGGTGATGGTCAGGGTCAGCTTGCCGTCGGCGGTCGACTGCGAGGACATGTACAGCATGTTCTCGACGCCGGTGATGGCTTGCTCCAGCGGCGCGGCCACGGTTTCACCGATGACCTTGGGGTTGGCGCCCGGGAAGTTGGCGCGCACCACGACAGTCGGCGGCACCACTTCCGGGTATTCGCTGATCGGCAGTTGGAACAGCGAAATTGCACCGGCGATCAGGATCAGCAGCGAAAGCACCGCTGCGAAGATCGGCCGCGAAATGAAGAACTTGGAAAAATTCATCTTGAGTCGTATCCCTTAACCGCGTGGAGTCGCAGCGCTGGCAAGTTTCGGCGCGGCTTTATCCGGCGCCACTTGTTCCAGGTTGCTGGCTTCAAGCGCTTGTCGTTGTTGGGCCAAGGCGGCGAGGGTTTCCTTGCTGGCCATCGGAATGGTTTCCGGAGCGACCGGCGATCCTGGGCGCACGCGTTGCAGGCCCTTGACGATAATGGTGTCTTCTTTGTTGAGGCCGCTGCGCACGATGCGCAAGCCTTCGATTTTCGGCCCCAGTTCTACCGAGCGATACGCCGGCTTGTCGCCTTCCATCACCAATACGAACTTCTTGCCGAGGTCGGTGCCGACGGCTTCGTCGTTGATCAACACGGCGGAGTAGGTGCCGCTGCCGACCAGCTTCAGGCGGGCGTACAGGCCAGGGGTGTATTCGCCCTTGCTGTTATCGAACACGGCGCGACCACGGATGGTGCCGGTGGCCGGGTTGACCTGGTTGTCGACGAAGTTCATCTGGCCCAGGTGCGGGTTGCCGGTTTCGTTGGACAGGCCCAGGTACACCGGGGTGGTCGCACCGCGACGGCCTTGGCGAGCCAGTTCGGTGTACTTGAGGAACACACGTTCATCGGCATCGAAGTAGGCGTAGACCTTGTCGGTGGAGACCACACTGGTCAGCGCGGTGACATCAGCGGTCACCAAGTTGCCGGCGGTGATTTCGGCACGGCTGACACGGCCGCTGATCGGCGACGTGACGCGGGTGAAGCTCAGGTTCAGCTTGGCCAGGTCCAACTGCGCCTGGATCCCGGCGACAGCGGCGCGGGCTTCCTGAGCGGCGGTGGTGCGCGAGTCGGCCAGTTCGGCGGAAATCGCATTGCTCTGGCGCAGGCGTTCGCCACGCTGGGCTTCGTTATCGCTACGGGTGGCGGCGGCGCGGGTTTGTTGCAACTGAGCTTCAAGGCGACGCACTTCAGCCTGGAACGGACGCGGGTCGATCTGGAACAGCAGGTCGCCTTTCTTGACCAAAGCGCCTTCGGTGAAAGCGACTTGGTCAATCTGGCCAGAGACCCGAGGACGGATCTGCACGGTTTCCGGGGCTTCCAGACGACCGGAGAACTCATCCCACTCGTTGACCGGTTGTTCCAGCACCTTGGCCACGCTGACTTTGGCAGCTGGCATGGCGGCCGCTTGTTCCGGGGTCTTGCCGCACGCGCTCATCACCACCACGGCCAAAATCGCCAGGGGGAAGCGCAAATGTTTGAGTGACTGTTCCATGAGGTGCATCCGCCAATGTATTTGAGATGGGCGGATCATGCGCGGCGATGTGCTATGTCACGAATCGAATGAAGCAAAGGTAACTATCATTCGGAATGATATAAGCGCGAGATTAGCCCTCTAGCATGGGGGTTTCGTTAGGAGGTTATCAATGGGCTTGATGGCAAAGGACTGTTGCAAGGACTGCAAGGAACTCGCGCGCTCGCCGGTGTTCTCGCGAGCGCGTCCTTGATTATGCCGCCCTTGTGGCGACGTGTCGGCCAGGGATCGCAGCAATCAATTCACGGGTGTATTCGTTGGCGGGGTGGTTGAAGATCCGCTCCACGCTGCCTTGTTCGACTACCTTGCCATTGCGCAACACCAGCACCTCATGTGCAAAGTTGGCCACCACCGAGAGGTCATGGGACACCAGCACATACGCAATGCCCATCTCCCGTTGCAACTCTTCCAGCAAATCAAGAATGTGCGCCTGCACGGATACATCGAGCGCACTCACCGGCTCATCCAGCAGCAACAGGCCCGGCTTCAACGCCAGGGCCCGGGCGATGGCGACGCGTTGGCATTGGCCGCCGGACAGTTCGCGCGGCAGGCGGTCAAGGTAGCTGGCTGGCAGGTGAACGCGGGAAATCAATTCGCGGGCGGCCTGTTCCAGCGCGGGCCCTTTGAGCAGCCCGAACGACACCAACGGCTCGACGATGCTATCGAACACCGTGAAACGCGGGTCCAGCGCGGCAAATGGGTTTTGTTGCACCAGTTGCAGGCGCTGGCGCAGCGGGCGGAAGTCGCGCCAGCTCAGGTGCGTGACATCCTGTTGTTCGAACCAGACCTGGCCTTGGCTCGGTTTCTCAAGGCCCAGGGCGATGCGCAACGCGGTGCTTTTGCCCGAGCCTGATTCGCCGACGATGGCCAAGGTCTGGCCGGGGTATACCTCCAGGCTCAGGTTTTCCAGGGCCACGAATGTGTTGTCTTCACCCTTGACCTTGGGCAAGGCGAACGTCTTGCCGACGTTTTTGAGGCTCAGGATGGGCTCTATCATCGGGTCGATATGAATCAGCGGTTCCCGCCGCTTTGCGAAAGCAGGAGCGGCGGCGATCAGTGCGCGGGTGTAGTCGTGTTGCGGCGCGTCGAGAATCTGCCGCGGCGCGCCCTGTTCGACCAGTTCGCCTTGTTGCATCACCAGGATTCGGTCGGCGCGGTCGCTGGCCACGCCCAGGTCGTGGGTGATGATCAGCAGCGAAATCCCACGCTCGCTGACCAGGCGTTGCAGGTGGTCGAGGATCTTGCGCTGCACGGTGACGTCGAGGGCGCTGGTGGGCTCGTCGGCGATGATCAGGCGCGGGTTGCCGGCCAGGGCAATGGCGATCAACACGCGTTGGCGCATGCCGCCGGACAGTTCATGGGGATACTGGCGTGCGCGCAGCACGGGGTTGTCGATACCCACCTGTTGCAGCAGCTCGACAATGTCTGCATCCACAGCCGGGTAGCGTTTGCCCTTGGCCAGAATCAGCGCCTCGGCGATTTGCTGGCCCACGCGCAGCGTGGGGTTGAGGCTGACCATCGGGTCCTGGGGCACCAGGCCGATGGTGCGGCCGCGCAAGGCACGCTTTTGGCGTTCGCTGGCGTGGGTCAGGTCTTGGCCGTCTACCCACAGTTGGCCGGCGGTGATCTGCGCACTGTCCGGCAATAAACCCAGGATAGCGTTGGCCAGGGTCGATTTACCCGAGCCGGACTCGCCGACAATCGCCACGGTCTCGCCCTGGGCGACGCGCAAGGACAGGCGATTGACCGCCGTGTTGCCGTGCCGATAGCGGACACTGAGTTGGCGAATATCCACTAAAGCATTCATCGCTGGGTTTCCTCGAAGGTGCGGGCGATATGGTTGAGACTGAACACCACGGCCACCAGGAACAGGCCTGGTAGCAGGGACACCCACGGGGCGGTGATCAGGAAGTGTCGGCCGTTGGCAATCAGCGTGCCCCATTCGGCGGCGGGCGGCGCGGCGCCGAAACCGAGAAAGCTAAGGCCGGCGGTGGCGAGGATGGCGGCGCCAAAGTCCAGGGTTGCCAGCACCGCCACCGGCCCCCAGGCATTGGGCAGGATGTGTCGCAGCAGGGTGCGTCCCCAACTTGCGCCGCCCAGGCGCGCGGCCTCGACGTACGGCAGCGTCTTGACCCGCAGCACCTCAGCGCGGGTAGTACGGGCGAACCCTGGAACAATGCCGATACCCACGGCAATCGCCACTGGTACCGTGCCGAAGCCGATGGCTGTGACAATCGCCAGGGCCAGCAGCAGGCCGGGCAAGGCCAATAGCACATCGACGAAGCGCATGATCACTGCGTCAACGCGGCCACCGGCAAAGCCCGACAGAATGCCCAGGCCCAGGCCACCCAAGAGGGCGATGCCCACGGCTAGAAACGCCGACAGCACCGAGAGGCTTGAGCCAAACACCACGCGGGTATAGAGGTCGCGTCCCAGCTCATCGGTGCCAAACCAGTGGATCAAATTCGGCGCACGCAGCTTGTCGACGGGCGACGTGGCGTAGGGGTCGAAACTGCTCAACAGGTGCGGTGCGATGGCCGCCACCAATGAAAACACCACGACCAGCAGCGCCAGACTAAACCCCGGCCGCCGCAACAGGGGCAGCAGCGTCGCCGTCACGCGTTGCAGGCGGCTGCGGCGGCGCCACAGCCCAGGGCTAGCGGACATGGTTTTGCGGCCCAGGTTCTGCTCAAGCATGTTCATGGTCTAGGACACCTTTGGCGTGTGGGTGATGCGCGGGTCGAACCACGGGTAAAGCAGGTCGACTAGCAGGTTGACCAGTACAAAGGCCGCTGCCGACACCGAAACGATCGCCAGCACCACCGGAATGTCCTGGCGCAGCACGGCCTCCTGGGCCAGCCGGCCAATGCCTGAGCGCGCAAAGATGGTCTCCACCAACACCGCACCGGACACCGTATTGCCGACCTGCAAGCCGATCAGGGTCAAGATCGGCAGCGCGGCATTCTTGAACCCATGCCGCGCCTGCACCTGCCCACGACTCAGGCCCTTGGCGTAGGCGGTGGCGATATAGGACTCTCGCCAGACACCCTGGAAACTGCGTTGCAACACTTGGGCATACACCGCCGCACTGGGAATTGCCAAGGTGATGGCAGGCAACACCAGACTTTCAACGCCCTTGCTACCGGTTGCGGGAAACCAGCCCAGACCGAACGCAAACACCTGAATCAGCAACAACCCCATCCAGAACACCGGCACTGAAAAGCCCAGCGATGGCAGGCGTGCCAGTGTCTTTTTCAACGGTTGCCAACGAAGGTAGGCGGTCAGATACGCCAGGCCGATTCCGCCGAGCAGCGACAACACAATGGCCAGGCCTGCCAGGGATAAGGTTTGCGGCAAACGTTCGGCCAGCAGGTCCGCGACCGGCCGGTTCAATGAAAGTGACTGCCCGAAGTCCCCCCGCAGCGCTCCCAGCAGCAGGTCGAAATACTGCTCGAACAAACCCTTGTCCAGGCCGTAATAGGCCCGCGCCTTGGCCAGGTCTTCCACCGACAGCGAGTCGGCTTCCATACCCGATGCACTGAGCATGATCGACAAGGTGTCACCCGGCAGCAGATAAAGGATGAAATACGTGATGCTGTAGGCACCCCACAGCACCAGTAAGGCTTGTCCGACCCGGCCGATCAGATAACGGCTCATGGCGTGCCGATCTCGATATCACCCAACAGCGCAAAACCCTCGGCGGTCCAGCGGAAGTTTTTCACCTTGGGCGAGGTTGCCGCCTGCCACACGCGCTCGTAGATCGGGAACGCCGAGCTTTCGTCAATCAGCAGGTCTTGTAGATCACCATAGGCGGCTGCGCGCTGCGGGCTCTGGGTGGCGGTGATGCCGGCATCAAACAACGCCTTGGCTTTATCCAGTACCGCCGGTTCGAAGGTATTGGTCGCCACGGTGGAACTGTTGGCGCTGCGCGGATCGAGGATGGTTTGCAGGATGATCGGGTCGGCGCGGGTCATGTAGTTGATGGTCAGGTCGTAGTTGCCGGCGGAGTTATTGGCGACCCATTCGGCGCGGGTGACCACGCTGAGTTTCAACTCGATGCCGACCTTGCGCAGTTGGTCCTGGATCAGCACGTCGCCAGCGGTCTCGGCCGGGCTGATGTTGTAGCTCAGGCTCAGGCGCTTGCCGTTTTTCTGCCGGTAGCCGTCCGCGCCCTTGGCCCAGCCGGCCTGGTCGAGCAGGCGCTCTGCACCGGCCGGGTCATAACCGAGCTTGGCGGCCTGGCTTTTGACATACGGCGTGGTCACATCAAACACGCTGTCTACCACCGGGAATTCGGCGTTGTACACCGTGCTGGCGTAGCTCTTGCGATCAATCGACTTTTGCACGGCCAGGCGCACTTGTTTGTCAGCCAGCAGGCGCTCGCCACGGGTGTTGGGGAAGAGGTTGAGCGCAGGGCCCGGCAACGATCGGCTCTGGATCGTCGCCCCCTTGGACTGAAACAGCTTCAGGTCAACTTCGGAGAACGGGTTGCGCGGCCACAGGATGTCGGCCTTGCCTTGCAGGAACAGGCCGTTTCGTACGCTTTCCTCGGGGATGTAGCTGATGTCTACCGCGTCCAGATGCGCTTCGCCCTGGTTTTTCATATTGGCCGAAGCCCAGGCGTAGCCCTTGCGTTTGGTCAAATGTGCGCCGACTTCCGGCGTGTAGCTGGCCAATACGAACGGCCCGGTGCCGATGATCTTGCCCAGGGAGCGCTCTTTCACCGTCAGTGCGTAGGAGGCGGGCGCGAGGATCGCCAGGTTGGTGGTGGAAGTCGCCTGCAGGAAACCCGCGTTGGGCTTGGACAGCACCAGCTTGACGGTGAAGTCATCGACCACTTCGGCATGGTCGTAACCTGCCAGGTAGGTGGCGCCGAAGGTGGCGGGTAGCTCGGTGGCGAGTGCTTTGTCGCTGTCGAACGCGATTTTCACCGCCTTGGCATCGAAGCGCTCGCCATTGCTGAAGGTGACGTCCTCACGCAGGTGGAAGGTATAGGTCAGCGCGTCGTCACTGACTTCCCAACGTTTGGCCAGCCAGGGGATGATTTTGCCGGTCTCCGGGTCCTGGTCGGTCAAAGACTCGGCGACATTGCGCAACAGCACGCGGTGTTCCAACCAATACACCTGGAACGGGTCGATGCTGACTAGGGTGGTGTTGTCGCCAAAAAACGCGATGTTCAGGGTCTTGCCCGCCTGGGTGTCAGTCCCGGGCGAGCAGGCAGCGAGGCTCAGCGCCAAGGCGCAGGGGGCCAACAGACGGCTCATCAAGTTGGAGGTATTCAATGGGGTGCCCTCAGGTGGCGTTTGGATCAGAAGTCGTAGGCGAGCTTGGTGTACCAGTAGCCGCCGCCGGGGTAGAACGGCGGGTTGCCATAGGCGGCCAGGCCGAGGTTGCTGTACACCGCGTGCTTGTCGGGGCGTACGTCGAAGATGTTGGTGCCGCCGATGCTGACGGTGAGGCTGTCGACGAAGGTGTAGCTGATGTCCAGATCGGTGATCCACTTGGCGCCGAAGCTGCGGTCGCCGCTCGGGTTAACCGCCAATGTCTTGACCGCGCCGTAACGGGCGGTTTGCAGGTTGACCGCCAAGTCCTCGACCTTCCAGTTGGCGCCCAGGATCCACTTGGTCTTGGGTGACGCATCGGTGAGATCGCCTTCACGGTCACGGCCCACCAGGGTCACGCCTGAACCGGCCAGCGCACCCGGCGTGTCACGTGTGCCTTCGATGGTGGTCTTGTTCCAGTTGAATCCCAGGCTCCAGCGCACATCGCCCCAGGCGTCCAGTGGCGTGGTGTGGTCGGCGACCACGTCCAGGCCCTTGGTGCGGGTGTCGAACGCGTTGGTGTAGTAGTTGACCCAGGTGCCAGTGGGCACGCCTTGGGCGGCGAGGATGGCGTTGATCGCGCCGTTGCCACGGTCGTAGATATTGCTGGTCAGGGCGATGCGGTCGTCGATGTCGATCAGGTAGGCATCGGCGGTGATGCTGGTGCGTGGCGCCGGTTGCCAGGTCAGGCCCAACCCGAGGTTGCGCGACTTCTCCGGCTTGAGGTCATCACCACCGAGGGCTTTGGCCAGGTTGCTGCCGGACGGGGTCAGGCGGGTTACGGCTGGCACCACGTTGCCGTTCGCATCGATGGCCACACGGTTATCGGCCACGGTGTAGCCGATCTGGGTCAGGGACGGTGCACGGAAACCGGTGCCCACGGTGCCGCGCACGGCCACGGTGTCGGTCAATTCATAGCGTGAGTTCAGTTTCAGGCCGAAGGTGTTGCCCGAGTCATCGTCGTAATGTTCCACACGGCCGGCGACGTCGAGGAACCAACGGTCGGTCAGGTCGAAACCCAGGTCCAGGTAACCTGCGTAGTTATTGCGGATCAGGCTCACTTCGTCTTCCGGGCGAATCGTCACGGCGGCCTGCGCGCCGGAAGCGGCGGGGTAGGTGCCGGTGATATAGGCCTCGCGGTCGCCGGCGAACGTACTGAAATGCTCCCAACGATGCTCTAGGCCCGCCGAGACCTGCACCGGCGGCGTCAGGTTGAACAGGCTGTCGTAGCGGCGGGTGAAGTCCAGGTTGTTGACCCATTGCTCGAAGCGGAAGGTCGCCAGGTTATCGAACTTGGTCGGTGACGCTGTGCCCAGCGATGGGTTGATGTTGAGGTCGCTGGAGTGGTGCACGTTGTTGCGTCCGTAAGTGGTGCTGAGGTCCCAGTTCCAGTCGGCCACCAACCCCTTGCCGCCCAACAGCAGTTGGTAGTCGCGGTCCTTGATGTTGTTGAGCGGGAAGTAACCGTCCGGAAAAACCTCGGGCACTGCGGCCGTGCCGGTGGGCAGGCGAAAGTAGTTGGCGGCCTCGGCATCGCGTTCGCCGTAGGTGGAGAACGAATACAGCGTCAGGTCTTCCAGCGGCAGTTCGGCGTTATAGGCCAGGTTGAAGGCCTTGAGATCCGGGTCGCCGTTCTTGATCGCGACGCGATCCCAGGCGGCTTCCTTGGCCGGGTCGCTGAACGCCCGCACGCTGCTGTCCGCCTTGTCGTTCCAGGAAGCGCTGCCGCGTTTGCGCGCATCCGCCGAGAAGTGGAAAAAGCCGCCCTGGCCCAGTTCGAAGCCTTGGTCACCCGCGACCTTGATGGTCTCGCCCTGGCCGGAATACAGCTGGCCGTAACTGGTTTCCAGGTGGCCGCCGCTCTTGGTGTTCTTGAGGATGATGTTGATCACGCCCGCCACCGCGTCGGAGCCGTATTGAGCGGCAGCGCTGTCTTTGAGCACTTCGATATGGTCCACCGCGCTGACCGGGATCAGGTCGATGTCCACCGCATTCGCGCCACTGTTGTCGATCGAGCCGCGCTGTCCCGTCGCGCCGTTGTGGCGGCGCTTGCCGTTGACCAGCACCAGCGTGTAGGCCGGGCCGAGGCTGCGGTTGCTCAGGGGACGTGTCACTGAGTTGTAGCCGGCGATGTTGGTGCCGAAGTTGAACGATGGCAGCAGCTTGGCAATTGCCTCGGACAGCTCGGCGCGACCGGTCTTGAGCAATTGGTCGCTGTTGATCACATCGATGGGCGCCGGGCTGTCGGCGACGGTGCGCTCCTGGCCGCGCAGGCCGGTGGAGATCACCGTCACGGTGTCGAGCTTGGCGTCTTCAGCGAAGGCGGGCGCCGCTGCCATCAGCATGGAGCTGGCCAAGAGTGACAGGTGAAATTTGTTAAGGGAGGTGGGGAGTGCGATGTCTGGCATGTAGGCGACCTGGGGGATAGGGAATACGTCCTCCGCCAGGTATGGGGTCGGTCTGTAGAGCGAAGATAATCCTATAAAAAACCTGAGTGAAAGGCTATTTTGGAATAAGCTAATTATCAGTTAATATTATTTAATTTAACCATATGATTAACTGTTTTTATTATGTCTTAGGGCGGGCACAGGGTTCATAGGTAAATATCGTCTACATTCCTAGAGTAGTTCCCATCTGGAGAAGACGACCATGTTCAAATCTCGCATGCTGGCAGTTGCATTGACCGGCACTGTTTTGCTTATGGGCTCGGTGGCGACTGTAGCCGACCCTGGCAACGGCAAGGGTCAAGGCCACGCAAAAGGCAACGCACAAGGGGGCCAAGGTCATAAGGGCAAGGGCTCCGACGTAGATGATTGGCGGCGCGGCCCCAGCATCGACCGGGGCAGCATCCTGGGTGTGGTCGGAGGCTATCGTGACTATTGGAGCCCAGCCCCATCACTGCCGCCTGGGATACAGAAGAATCTGGCGCGAGGAAAACCTATGCCTCCGGGCATTGCCAAGAAGTTGGATGGTCGCTTGCTGGGCAGGTTGCCACATTACGACGGCTATGAGTGGCGGCAGGCGGGTACGGATTTGATCCTCGTCGCCATTGCTTCCGGCCTCATTTATGAGGTGCTCAATGGTGCTTTCGATTAGCGTCGGGGTGGCGATCAGACAACAATGCCTGCTCCATGCTGGCAAGCTTGATTTGGGTTTCCTCATATTCATTGGCAGGCGCGGAGCCCTCGACAATCCCGCACCCTGCGAACAAATGACAGTGGTTTGCAGTGATCAGCGCCGAGCGCAGAGCGACCAGGAAATCCCCATTGCCCTGTGAGTCCAACCAACCCACCGGCGCCGCATACCAGCCTCGGTCGAAGCCTTCGTTGCTGCGGATGAAATCCATGGCGGTCGCACTTGGCAATCCACCCACCGCTGGCGTTGGATGCAGTGCGTGGATACCGTCCAGCAAACGCTTGTCCGGGTTGAGTTGCGCCATGATCGGCGTGCTCAGGTGCTGCACGTTGGCCAGCTTGAGCAAGTGGGGGGATGACGCGGCCTTGAGGTTGCTGACCTTGCCGTCCAGGGCTTGGGTAATGGTCTGTACCACCAGTCGGTGTTCATGTTGCTCCTTGGGATCGGCCAATAGCCGTTCACCGATAACGTGATCCTCGTCGGCCGTAATGCCTCGCCGCGCGCTGCCTGCCAGGGCGTGGGTGGTCAGGCGACCCGCCTGACAACTGAGCAGTCGTTCGGGGGTGGCGCCCATGAAGCAATGCTCGCCACGGTGCAGCGCGAACAGGTGGGAGGCGTTGCGTCGTGCATGCAGGCGCTGCATCACTGCACCACTGTCGAGGGGCGCGTCCAACTGGTACTCGATATGCCGCGCCAACACTACTTTGCTCAAGTCGCCGCCTGAAATGGCCTGCAGCGCCGTTTCAACCTTCCTCTGCCACTGGTGTGAGGGCAGCGCGTTGCGTTCGATGACGTCCGGCGCAGTGGCCGTCGCGGCGGGCGGGTTGAGCAGTTGCGCATAGGCCGCGATGCTGTCGCGGGCCAATGCCTGCGGGTCGCTGTCGGGTTGGACCACTTGCTGGCAGCGTAGCCAGCAGCCGTCGGTGTCTTCGCTGAGCAGCCAATGGGCCAGATGAAAACTGGCGTCAGCGAAGGCGGCCCAATGTGGTGCGCACGGCCGTTGTTCATCGAAGCGCATGCCGCCCAGCAGCAAGGGTGCCTTGGGCCCGTCGATCACCGCGTCGGCGCACAGGGCGAACCATTTCCGGTCGACGTCTAGCATGCGCTGGGGGCCGCTGGCCTCGATCTGCCAGGCGCAGCCCAGGCCGAATAGTGTCAGGTCTGGCGAGTGCGCGCGCCAGAAGAAACCCTGCCGGTGGGCTTCGTAAAGGGCCAGGGCCTCCAGCGTCGGTGCGGGGTGTGAAGATACGGCGATGACTGGCCGTTGATACGCGACCGCACGCTGGTGCGCGGTCTGGAATACCTTGAGCAACGCGTCCAGGTTCATACCACCTTGCTCTTTTTCTGCAACCAGAAGGCGGTCTGCTCGGCGATGTACCAGTGGATGATCTGGTTGAACAACCCCTCGATAAACTCTCCGTCCAATCCAGCCTCCTGCGCCCATTGCCGACGTTGCGGCAGCATCGCCGCGACACGTTCCGGGGCGGCGATGCTGGCCTGGTCGGGCTTGAACGCGGAGGCGGCCTTGACGTACTGCATGCGCAGGCCGAGGGCCTCGATTATCTGCTGGTCGAGGCTGTCGATGGCTTCACGAATGTCCGAAAGGCCAGTGCAGTGTTCCGGGGTTTTCATACCGAGTCTCCCTGTAGGTAGGCAGTGCGTTGCAACAGGTGATGGATCACCGGTCGCGGCTGATGCTTGAGGTAAAAGTGGTCGCCGTCGAACAGGCGGATATCCGGGGTGTGGTCGCTGAGGTCGGCCCAGGCACGGGCCTGCTCAAGGCTGACTTCGGCATCATCGCGGGCCAGCAGCACGTCGAGTGGCGCCGACAAGCGGGTAAGCTGCTGGGGGCGCCAGGTTTCGATGGCCTGGTAGTCGCTGCGCAGGGTTGGCAGGAACAACGCACGCAATTGGGGATTGGCCCATAGGCCGGCGGCGTCGGCGTCCTGGCGCAGGATGTCGGCGATCAGCGCGGCGTCGTCCTGGCGGTGCAGGTCACTGTCTGGTTGCCGGTGTGGCGGCGCGTGACCCGAGACGAACACATGGGCGGCGCCACAGCCCGCCGCTTGCAGGCGCACTGCCACGGCGTAGGCGAGGGCGGCGCCCATGCTGTGGCCGAACAGCAGCAAAGGCCGGGCGGGCAACGTTTGCAGTGCTGCGCCAATGTGCCCGGCGAGACTATCCAGGCAAGGGATATGCGCTTCGTTGAACCGCTCTTCGCGTCCCGGAGATTGCACGGCCAGCAGGTCGATATCCCCCGGCAGGTGCGCCAGCCACGGACGGAAAAAACTCGCGCTGCCCCCGGCATGGGCCAGGCACACCAGGCGTGCCCGCGCCTGTTGGCTTTCTCGCAGCACACGCAGCCATGGCGATGCAGCGCCGCTCATAGCGCCAGCACCTGTTCTGCCAGGGCCTTGCGGTTGACCTTGCCGAGGCGCGTCAACGGGAACTCGCGCAGCACCTGCAAGCGATCCGGCAACTTGTAGGCGGCCAGCCCACGTTCGCGCAGCCAGGCGTTGATCGAGGCCAGGTCAACCCGCTCGCCATGGGCCAGCACACAGGCGCAACTGCGTTCGCCGAGCAACTCGTCGGCCAGCGCCACCAGCGCCACATCGCGAATCAACGGATGGCCGAGCAGCAGGTTCTCGATTTCTTCCACAGGGATTTTCTCGCCCCCGCGATTGATCACATCCTTACTGCGACCCTCGACAATCAAATGCCCTTCGGGCAGGCGCCGCACCAGGTCGCCGCTGCGGTAAAAACCGTCGGCGGTAAACGCGCGCTGGTTCTGCTCGGCGGCGTTGTAATAGCCGCGAATGGTGTAAGGGCCGCGCACCAGCAATTCACCGACGGTGCCGGGGGCGACCGGCTGGTCGTCGGCGTCGACGATGCGGATCTCGTCGTCGGCGGTCAGCGGCAACCCCTGGGTGTCGAACACCCGCGCCTGCGGATCATCCAGTGGCGTGAAGCACAGCAAGCCCTCGGCCATGCCGTACACCTGTTGCAGGCCGCAGCCCAAGACCGGGCGGATGCGTGCGGCGATCTCGGCCTTGAGCCGGGCGCCGCCGACCTGCAGCCATTGCAGGCTGCTCAGGTCGTCATCGGACCATTGCGCGACTTCCAGCCACAGCAACACCAGCGGTGGGATCAGGGCCGTGTGGGTGATGCGTTCGCGTTCGATCAGCTCAAAGGCGGTGTCCGGGCTCGGTTCCGGCGCCAACACCAGGGTAGCGCCGACACTGAACACGCCCAAAGCACCGGGAGAGGCGAGGGGGAAGTTGTGCGCCACCGGCAGTGCGGCGAGGTATCGGGTATCGGCATCGAACCCACACGCCTGGGCGGCCAGGCGCGCATTGCACGCGTAGTCGTCATGGGTGCGCGGGATCAGTTTGGGCAGGCCGGTGGTGCCGCCAGACAACAGCAGCACCGCCACCTCCCGCGAATCCGGCGCAGGCAGTTCGCGCGGACTGGCCACGCACTGCGCCAGCGGCACGAATTCCTCGGCGGCACCGACCACCCACACCTGTTGCAGGCTCGGCACTTGCTCGCGCAGCGTGCGCGCCAACGGGCGATAGTCAAAGCCCAGATGCTGATCGACAATCACATAGGCCACTGCCTGGCTGAGGTGTGCCAGGTGCGCCAGTTCATGTTCGCGATGGGCCGGCAGCGCAAACACCGGGATCACGCCCAGGCGCAGCAGGGCGAAGGTCAGGCTGAAGAATTCGGCGATATTCGGCAACTGCACCAGCACCCGCTGGCCAGCCACCAGCCCGCGCTCGGAAAGGCCGGCGGCCAGGCGGTCGGCCTCATGATCGAGCTCGGCGTAGCTCCAGCGCCGCGAGCCGTCTACCAGCGCCTCCTTGTCTGGCGTGCGCCGGGCCTGCTCGCGCAGCAGTTCGCCCAAGGGCACGCCGCGCCAGTAGCCTTGCTCGCGGTAGCGGCGAATAAAGTCGTCGGGCCAGTCAGTGCATCCATCAAGCATGGCAATCTCCTTGGGCAGTCGGGCAGCCCAGCAACTGGGCACCGTGCAGATTCAGCGGGTGCGCAAGGCCGGTGACTTGCACCGCCTGTACGCCGGTGTGCGTGGCCGGTTGCAGGCGCAGCAGCGGATCATCGCCAGCCAGCAGGTGAAGGGCGGCGTGATCGTCGGGGTGTACGCCCAAGTGAATCGCGGCCAACCCGGTAGCGCCATTGGGGTGGACCCTGTGCGCCGGGTGCTGGGACGGTGAGTAGGGCGTGACCAGGAACGGCAAGCGATCATGGCGCGGGTACACGAAACGAAAGCGCGTCTGACTGCCATCGACGCAGGTGCGCCGCCAATTCACCGTACGTCCCATGCTCACGCCGCAAGCCGCCAGGCCCTTGAGGCGTGGCGCCAGGACCGGGTCTTCGCACAGCAGGGCCAGGTCGCAGAAGCCTTCGCCCTGTGCGGCCCAACGCAACATGCGCCGCCCGGCCCCCCGGCCGGCCAGGCAGTCAATGGGCCACTTGAACAGCCAGGCATGGCGCGGCGTGGTCAGCAGTTCGATGATCGGCCCCTGGCTGAACCAGATGTGCGCGTGTTGTGCGCTGGCTTCAGCGGTGGCGTAAGTGACCTCAAAGCCGGCGGCGCGAAAATTCGCCACGGCCTGATGCAAGTCGCGCACCCACAGCAGCACATGGCTGCAGGCGGAAGAGGATAGGGCAGTGTTCAAAACGGCAGGGCTCCCAGCAGTTGGGCGGTGTCGTCACCGCAAGGGGGTTGTACGGCGTCGGCACGGGCATGGAGTTCGGCCAGTGACAGCGCACGCGGCACCCTGGGCTCGATCAGTTCGGGCATGCCGATCAGGCCGTTCATTTCGCGCCAGGCCATGGACACCTCGGTGGCCCACACGCCGCTGCGCAGGCGGCGTGCGGGGTCGTCGATGTCGCGACACAGTTCACCCAGCGCAAGGCTGACCGCGTCGGGCCAGAGCTGGTTGAACACCTGGTGGTAGCTCGCTGGAATCTGCGGGTCGAGCACCACCATTGTCGGGCCGGCCAGGCGTTCGCTGCCGGGGCCGGCCATGATCAGGCGGTCAGTGTTGTCCCGTGGGGCATGCAGGCGCGGGTTCCACAGCACCGGGCCATGGGTGTCGCCCAGGCTCAGCACGCCGGCTTCGCAGCCCACTTCGAGGCGATGCAACAGGAAGGAATGGTTGTCCGGGTCGTGGGGGTGCACCTGGTTCTGGATGCGCAGGCTGATTGGCACCCCGTTGAAACTCGCGTTGAGCCGCGTGAAAGGCTGCGCCCCGACCCCGGCGGCAGGCGCTGCGAACACCCAGGGCCGCAGGCCACCGGCCAGGCGCCCGAGAATGTCCAGCAGCGGGTAGGCCACCTGGCTGTTGCAGGCCGCGTCTATGTACGCCAGCCCCTGCTGTTCGCGCAGGTACTCGGCCACGGCGAGAAAACGCCGGATCGCGAGGATGTTCGGGTACAGCGTGTTCACCGCGTAGGCTGCCTGGCCTTGACGAGCGGCCTGCATGCACGCCGCGATTTCGCGGTGGTGCACCGGGTGTTCCTGCAGCACGTGGATGCCGCGTCGCAGCAGTTGCTGGGCCAGCTCGCTGCCGGCACCGCCTGTGGCGCCGGAGCGCACCACCACGCAGGCGATGTCGACGTCATCCGGTATTTGCTCCACCGCCTCGTACAACGGTACGCCGTAGTGCGCGGCGCAGGCGCGCGAGTAGGCATTGCCGCGTGACAGGATGCCCACCAGTTCATAGTCGGCCTGGGCGCGTGCCAGCGCTTGCAGGTAGATACGGCCAAACGCAGTGCCGGCGACGATCACGCGTTTGCGTGCAGTCGGGCGGCTCATGACCAGGTCACCGGCAGGCAGTGGGCGCCGCGAAAGAACGTCGCGGTTTTCCATTGCACGTCGCCACAGCGCTGCAGGCTGGGCAGGCGCACCACCAGGGCGTGCAGCGCCTCCTGCAATTCGACCCGCGCCAGGGCTGAGCCGATGCAGTGATGCAGGCCGTGCCCGAAGCCGAAATGGCCGCTGGCATCCCGTTGCAGGTCCAGCGCCTGTGGGTTTTCAAAGCGGGCCGGGTCATGGTTGGCGGCGCCGATCGAGGCGAACACCGCGTCGCCCTGGCGCACCAGGGTTTCACCGACCTGAATGTCTTCCAGCGCGTAGTGCACAAACATCGCCGCCGAGGCCAGCGGGATGTACCGCAGCAGCTCTTCGACCGCCTGCGGTATCTGCTCGGGATCGGCCTTGAGCTGTTGCCACTGCGCGGGGTTGTCCAGCAGCACCTGGATAAAGTTGGGGATCTGCGAGGCACTGCCTTCGTAACCGGCGACCAGGATCGCAATGCACAACAGCAGCAATTGCTCCTCGTTGAGGGACTCGCCTTTTTCGTCGGCCTGGGTCAGGGCGGTCATGAAGTCATCCCGTGGCGCTCGTCGACGTTCGGCCACCAGGCCTTTGATGTATACGGCCAGCTCGCCCAAGTGACGCTGGGTCTGATCCGCGTCTTCAGGGCGGGTCGACAGCAGGGAGTCGTTCCACACCTTGAAACGGTCACGGTCCTGCACCGGCACACCCAGCAGCTCGCAGATCAGCGCCAGAGGCAACGGCAAGGCGTAGTCGTTGACCAGATCGGCCGGCGGGCCGGCGGCGAGCATGCGGTCGATCAACTGATGGGCGTAGTCGCGGGCGTGGGGACGCAGGGCTTCGACGCGGCGGCGGGTGAAAGCCTGGGCGGCGCGCGAGCGGATTCGCGTGAGTTGCGGCGGATCCATCATCACGATGCCACCGGCGATGCGTGGGAAGGCACGCGGGCTATCGTCGCGGCGGAACGCTTCGCTGCGGCTGAAGCGCCGGTCGCCGAGCACCAGACGTACGTCGTCATAGCGAGTGGCAAGCCAGGCGGGGGTGCCGATGGGCATCTGGATGCGCAACAGCCCCGGTGCCTGTTGGGCATGGCGATAGGGTTGCGCCAGCTTGAGGTCGGTGAAGCGGTTGAACGGGTAGGCCAGCGGGGTCATGGCAAGTCCTTGGCGGTGCTGAGGTCGGGCAAATGGTCGAGCAGCTCAAGCTGCAATTCGGGGTCTTCCAGATGGGCCGCCAGTGCGGCGCGGCTCAGGCGTTGGGCCGGGACCTGGGCCACGAATACGCGATGGCCCAGGCGCGCCAGCGGGTGTGTGGCGGCGGGCATGCTGCGGTTGCCGTGGAATCCGGCCCGCGCCAATGCGCTTTGCCACTGCGACAGGTCGAGGAAGGTGGCGCTGCTGAGCTGGCGTTCGTCGCTGGCCTGGTTGAGCATGAAAGCCTGGGAGGCCATCACCCAGAATTCCTCTTGGGTCGGTTCGCTGAACACCAGCCAGCCGCCCGGCTTGAGCAAGGCGAGCAGGGTGGCCAGGGACCGCTCGGTGTCGCGGGCTGCATTCAGTACGCCCCCGGCAACGATCAGGTCCCAGCTCTGGCTGGGGTAACCCTGGGCCAGGGCCGGGCGGTCGATATCGAACACGCCGTGACGCACCCATGGCCAGTCCTTGAGCCGCTCGGCGGCTTGCTCGCTGAAGTAGCGCGATACGTCAGTGCACAGATAGTCCACGCTGGCATTCGCCAAGGCGGGCAACACCGCTTGGGTGGTGGACCCGGTGCCCGCGCCGACTTCCAGCACGCGTAGCGGCACACCGGCCGGCTGGCGTGCGGCCCAGGCGCCGATCCAGTGCGCGACGGCGCGGTGCTGGTATTGCGCTGCGAGGCTCTCGCGGTACAGCGCCGCCGCACGTTCGGTGCGGCCTTCGGGAAACAGCAGGTGCACTGCCGCACACTCACCGCGCATCAACAACGGCAACTGCCGCGCATTTTCCCGCGCATAGTCGAGGGTGCCGCTGCCGCCTGTGTTGCGCGCCCACTCCACGCTCAACTGCGCCCAGATAGTTTCCAGGGCGATATCGCTCCAGGCAGTCGCGTCGAGGGTGGGCTGCAACCGATCGGCGACGCGTTGCAACAGGCCTTGGGACTGCAGCACATCCAGCCAGCGCGCAATCAACGGCCGGTGACCAGGGGCAATGCCCGCCAGTGCCAGGCTGTGGGCCACGTCATTAAGCGGTGCCGGCAGCAACCCACACTGCTCAAGCCCATTGAGCATGGATAGGAGCGCGGCGTGACCCAGTCGATCATTAAGTCGCACCGCCTTCACCAGTTGCGCGGGTTCAAAGGCTTGGTCGAGGGCGGCCTCGGTTGCGGCCAGGTGATCGTCCACCGGCCTACTCGGGCAGGGACGCGGCACCACGAACAGCGTCTGGCCGTGCAGGGCAACGGCACTGACTTGCGGATGGCCCAAAGCGCGCTCACGCCAGCGCTGATGCGCCAGCTTGACGCGGGCCAAGTCGTGCCATTGCTCCGTGAAACCTTGCACGCGGCAATCGAGTTGCGCCGCCGCACGCTCTGCGAGCTGCCAGTCACCCGGGCGGTGGCTGACGAACAGCACCTGTTGCAGGTGGCTCAAATCACTCAACGCCAATGCGGGGAAATCCAGCAGGCGCTCCAGCTGTTCGGCGCTCATCATCACCACAGCCGGGCGTTGGCGCTCAAGCAAGGCCAACAGCCGGGCCGGCGCCAATTGATGAACGCCCAGGTCGGTAAACGCAGGCAGTTGCCAGGGCGCAGTGGGCAGGTCGATCAGCAGGGTGTCGACGTTCATCGGGAAACTCCGGTGGCATGGAACAGACGTTGCCCGGCGGCGGCCAGCGGGTCGGTCGCCGCGGGCCACAGGTCGAGCAACTCAAAGCCCGCGACGTGCAAGGCCTGGCGCCAGACTTCGGGTGGCATGAACACCTCATCGGTGGCCCGTAGCGGCGCGCCGGCCGGCGGAGACAGCAACAGGTGCATGAAGGTCAGCATCGCCGGGTTGTCGGCGATGGATTCGCTGAACAGCAAGGTGCCGCCGTCGCGCAGGCAAGCGCGGATTCGCGCCAGGCTGCGCGGCAGGTCGCAGGCGTTGTGCAGCACGTTGCCGGCGATCACCAGGTCCTGGCTACGGGGCGCGATGCCTTGCGCGCTGAAGTCGCGGTCCAGGTCGAGCAGGCCCAATTGCATACCGGGCTCCAGGCGGAATGCGCGCTGAGCCGCGCCGGTGAACAGTGAGCTGATATCAGTGAAGCGATAAGCTTTTTCACGGTTCTCCAGGGCTGCCAGCACGGCACGCGTTGTACAGCCGGCCCCGCCGCCGAGCTCCAGCACCTGCAACACGTCGTCGGCGGCGCTGGCTTCCCGCGCACGGGCCGCGAGCGTCTGGTTGATCGCGGCGGTGAAGTGGTTGTGCTGGTACGCACCGAGTACCGCCACCGGGTCCCCGGCGAGCAGCAGCAACGGCGCCAGGGCGATGCGGTCGCGCAGCAACTCGGGCAGGCACTCGATGACCTGGGCATGGAGTTGCGCCATGCTCGACGGGAAACCCAGCTCGGCATACAACCCTGGCAAATCGCCGATGGCGGCTTGAGGCGGCGTGCCATTCCAGGCCAACCGCTCGCCGTCTACCTGCACGGCTTCGGTATGCGACAACGCCGCGAGCCAGCGCCGCACGATCCAGGCGTGACGCGGTGCGGTGCCGAGCGCTTGGTTAAGCTGTGCGGCGGTTCGCCAGACCTGCATCGGCAAGGCCTGGGTACGCAAGAGCACGTCGGCCATGACACCCAGGCTCAGTTGTTCCAGTGCGTTAAGGGCGGTGTTCATAGGCAACCTTCTTCGGCGTGTTGCAGGTGTGCGAGTGGGTGGTCCAGCAGGGTCAGTGCGCGGATCGCCTGAGTACGTTGCAGGCGCTCAAGGCTGGCGGCGGGCGGCAACGCGTACGCGGCGTCATGGCAGCCTGGGCGGATTTCGCCTTCGAGCACACTCACCACCGTGACTGCCGCCATGGCGCCGGTCAGAGGCGCATTGCCCGCGCCGCTGACGACCAAGCTGCGGGTGTACGCCTGGTCGTCGCAGAGGCCATCGAGTTGCAGCAACAACGTGACAAAGGAAGGCTGGCCACTGAGGTCCAGCTGGCTGGCCGTGCATAAGCGTTGCACCGCTTCGGCACGCGTCAGGCTGTGCGCCTGGTCGAGGACCTTGAGTACATGGCCGTCGGTCATCACGTTGAACCACTGGCCTGTTTCCAGGCGCAGGTCCCTGGCCAAGCGTTCGCCTTCCCGGTTCAGGTAGGGCAGCACATGCACCGGCCCGGGGAAACACGGCAGCAGCACATCGCGCCTGCGTCGCAGTGCGCGGCTGCAACGGCCGTTGTGCCAGGCCGCCAAGGGCTCGCTGGTGCCGTCTACCGCCCCTTGCAGGAAGTCGTCGGCGGCGACTGCAGTGAAGTGGTCACGCAGACCGAAATAGCTGTTCAGCCCCAGCACCCGTGTAAACCCCTGCAGCGCCAGCCAGCGTGGCAGCAAGCCGGTGAGGCCCGGTTGCAGACCCGCACCAAGCACCGCGCTGCGCCCGCGCCATAAAGCCGGGTCGAGCTGGATATCGCCCGCAGCGTCGACGTAATGCGCATCGGCGTTCAAGGCGGCCTGCGCGACACGGTCCGCCACGCGCCAGGCGGGGCCGGCGCAGTTGAGCAAGACGTCGCAGCCACGGGCAAACCTGGCCAGGGCTGGCGTGTCGTTGAAATCCACGGCCGTCCATTGCAGGCGTGCTTCGGGCCATTGTTGCTGGAGCAGCGCCAGGCAGCGCGCGCCGTTGTGCGCGTCACGCCCGCCCAGGCGCAGGTCCTGCAGGCCCAGGCTTAACAAGGCCTGTGCGCTGGCCACGCCGACGTCGCCACTGGCGCCCAGCACCCCGATCAGCATGGCTGGGCCTGCGCATTCAGGCGCCAGCCACCGGCGCGCTGACGGTCATGCCAGAACCCGGCGTAACGACCGTTGAGGCTGAGCAGGTGCGCGTGGGTGCCTGACTCCACCAGGCGACCTTCGTCCAGGACCAGGATCTGGTCGGCGGCCATGATGGTCGGCAAACGATGGGCGATCACCAGCACGGTCGAGTGTTGCATCAGGCGTTGAATCGCGGCCTGTACAAAGGCTTCGTTGTGTGGGTCGAGCGCGGCGGTGGCTTCGTCCAGCAGCACGATGGGCGCACGCTTGAGCAAGGCGCGCGCCAGGGACACGCGTTGGCGCTCACCGCCGGACAACGATGCACCACCTTCGCCCACCGGTGTGTTCCAGCCTTGCGGCAGGCGGGCGACGATTTCCTCGACACCGGCCAGCCGTGCCGCTTCGGCGACGTCGCGGGCACTGGCGTCCGGGCTACCGACGCGGATATTCGCTTCCAGGCTGTCGTCGAACAGGTACACGTCCTGCATCACCAGCGACAGTTGCGCCATCAGCGCCGCGTTGGACAGCTCGCGCACGTCCACGCCGCCGACCTTGACGCTACCCGCCGTGGTATCGAAAAAACGCATCAACAGGCGGGTGACGGTGGTCTTGCCCGAGCCCGACGCGCCGACAATCGCGGTCATCGAATGCGCCGGTGCGCTGAAGGTCAGGTCGCGCAACACCGTCGGGCCACTCGGGTAGGCGAAGCTCACATGTTCGAAGGCCAGGCTGCCGGGCGCTGACAGGGGCAGGCTGACGGCGGGTTCGGGCAACGGCGGCTCACGCAGGATACTCACCAATTGATCCAGGTCGTTGCCGGCCATGCGCAACAGGCCGCTGCGTGCTGCGGCTTCGGCCAATGGCCCCACGAATCGTGCTGCCAGGGCGAGCAGGGCCACCAACTGGATCGCATCGATTTCACCATGAGCCGCCAGTGCAATGCCCACGCCGACCAGAAGCGCAAAGGCCAGCTGCACGGTCAAACCACCGGCGAGCAGCTTGGGAAAGGTCTGCGACAGCATCGAACCACCCGCCAGCTTTTGCGCCTGATTGGCCGCCTGTAACGGCGCGTAGCCGTCCTGGGTGCGGCCAAATGCGCGCAGCACTTGCTGATAGCGGGCGAACTCCACCACCCGGTTGCCAGCCAGTTTCGCGGCGGCTTCCACTCGCGCATCGTTGCTGCCGATGGCGGCGGCCGACCAGTGATGGGTGAAGTAGATCAGCGGCGCACACAACACAGCCGTCAGGCCCAGGCGCCAGTCGAACACGAACAGCGTCAGCGCCACGGTGGCCGGCACCACCACCCCCGACACCACCGGCCCCAGGTAATGGGCAAACAAACCGGTGACCATCAACGTACCGCTGGTAGCGCTGCGTGACAGACGCCCGACCTTTTCCGAGTTGAACCAGCCCAACGGCAGGCTGACCAGGTGCTGGCCGAAGCGATCATGCAAGGTCGTCAGCACCAGCAAGGCCAGGGCGAAGCCCTTCATGGCCTGCTGGTAGTGGGCGATGCAGGTCAGCACCACCATGGCCGCCAGGCCCGCCAGCCAGGCGGTGGCCGTGGGCAGGTCGCCGGCGAACAACGCGTGCAGGATCGGCACCAGCAGCGCCACGGCCAGGCCTTGCAGCACGGCGCTGGTCACCAGCCACGCCAGGTAACGGTAGAGGCGCGGGGCATGGGCCGGGCCCAGTAAGGTCACAAGGCTGCGAATCACAGGGACATCTCCACGGCAGGGGTTTCGTTGCCGGCTCGCCACAGTTGGGCATAGGCGCCATTGGCGTTCAGCAGGTGTTCATGGCGGCCGCTTTCCAGTACGCGGCCCTGATCGAGGACGACGATCTGATCGACCCCGCTGATGCTCGCGAGGCGATGGGCAATCACCAGCACCGTGCGGCCACGTGCCAAGGCAGACAGCGCATCCTGGATCAATGCTTCGGACTCGGGATCGGCGTGGGAGGTGGCTTCATCGAGGATCAGCACTGGCGTGTCGGCCAGCAGCGTGCGGGCGATGGACACGCGCTGCGCCTCGCCGCCGGAGAAGATCGCATCTTCGCCGATCACCGATTGATAACCCCGGGGCAAGGCCTGGATACGCGCATGGATCTGCGCCGAGCGCGCTGCCGCCTCGACCTCTGCATCGCTGGCATCCGGGCGGCCCAGGCGCAGGTTGTCGGCGACGGTGCCGTGCACCAGTTGGGCGTCCTGCAACACGAAGCCCACGTGTTGATACAACTGGCGCGGATCGATCTCGCGCACATCGGCGCCGCCCACACAGATACGGCCGGCGTTGACGTCATGAAAACGCGGCACCAGCTTGGCCAGGGTCGACTTGCCGGCGCCGGACGCGCCGACCAATGCGGTCACGCTGCCGGCCGGGCAGTGCAGGTCGACACCCTTGAGGATCAGGTGCTCGGCGTCGTAGCCGAACTGCACCTGTTCAAAGCGGATGTCGCTGCCCTGGGGTTGGACGCAGGCCTTGGGCGTAGGCAATTGCTCAACGTCCAGCAGCGCTTCGATGCGATCCGCTGCCGCCAGGGCCGTACGCTGGGCCGTGAGGCTCTGGTTGATCACCAGCAACGATTGCGGGATGACCACCGCCACCAGGGTTTCGGCGAACAGCTCCAGCGGTGTGATCCAACCGTGCGTCAGCAACAGGCTACCCACCCCCAGGCTCACCAGCAGGATCACCGGCACACTCAAGGCCATCGAGGAAAAGGCTTCCAGGCGCAGCAGCGGCTTGACCCAGCCGGCGTACTGCTCGCTGAACTGGTTGACCGCCTGCTGATAGCTACGGTGCGCCTGGCCGACCTGGCCGAACGCCTTGACCACGGCAATGCCGTGCACGAATTCGACAATGGCCGCGCTGACCCTGGTCATGCTCTTGTCCAGCAACTGCATCTTGGCGCCAAAACCGCGCATCATCAGGGTGTAGGCCACCGCGTAGATGGGCAGTGTCAGCACCGCCAGCAGTGCCAGCCGCCAGTTCAGCGTCGCCAGCCACAGCAGGCCCGCCAGCGGCGTGACGATGGCTGCGGTGAGTTCCACCGCGTGGTGGGCGACCAGGTGGTGCAGGTCTTCGAGGTCGTCCTGCACCACCTTGCGCACGGCGCCTGAGGTGGTGTCGGTGTACCAGCCCAACGGCACGCGCCCGAGCTTGCGCACCATGGCTTCGCGCAAGCGCGATTGCAGCCGGTGGTCAGCCACATGGGTCAACCACAGCGCCACGCCACTGGCCATCCACCCCACACTCAGGGCGATCACCACCAGCGCGGCCCACAGCCACAGGGTCTTGCTGTCGGCGCTGCCGGCCAACAGCAAGCGGCCCAGTTCGGTGAGGCCGATAAAGGGCACCAGGTTGACCAATGCGCCGAGGGCGGCGAACGCCACACCGAGACGGATGAGGCGATTGACCGGGCGTTTCAGAGTATCCAAGGCAGTGGTCATGAGTTTTTCCGAAGGGCCTCAAGCAGGTGCGCAGTAACGGTGTGGACGTGGGGCGGTTCGATCACGCTGAAGTGGTTGCCAGGCACGTCGATCAGCTCGAAGCGGCCCAGGCACGCGTCTTCCCAGAACGGCGCGGCCAAATGCCCGACGCCGCCGGTAATGCCGAACGATTGCTGCTCCAGGCAGCGCAGGTAGGTCATGTTGCCGAGGAACGGCGGCGGGTCGAACCGCGCCGCCCGCATGCTGTGGCGGCACACACGAAACAGCGTCGGTACCAGTTCGGGGCCGATCGGCACCCCGGCCTGGCCCGAGGCCAGGCGTGCGTATTCGGCCAGGCGCTCCTCCTGGCTGCGCGCCGATTGTTGTTGGACCGCCAGCGCCAGCGCGTCCAGCCCCGGATCGCCGCTCAACGCCGCCATGGCCCCGGCCGGCACGCGGCGGTTGTCGCGCGCCATCAACCAGTCGATGGCGCGGTACACGTCGTAGTCTTCGATGTGCGCGCCGAACACGGTTTTCACTGGGTCCAGGTTCAGGTTGGGCACGAAGATCGCCTCGTAGGCCAGCTCTTCGTCGGTGTCGATGAACATCGGGATGCTGTCGATCAGGCTCAGGTCGACCACCTCCATGCCGCGTTCGAGCAAGCGCCGGGCAACCTCAGTGGCCAGCAGCCCGCCGAGGCAGTAGCCGATCAGCTGAAAACGTTGATGACCGTCGGCAATCAAGCGCTCGGCGTAGTCCTCGGCCACGCGCTCGATCAGGCGTTTGGGCTCCAGCGCCAGGTACTGTTCGGTGTCAGCCACGGCAAAGCCAATCACCGGACCGGCCTGCTGGTCGGCAAGGGCGCGGCCCAGGTGCTGGAAGTAATCCAGGGTGCCGAGAGCGGCGTGGAACATCACCCGGACCGGGCCGACGTCACCCCCGCCAAATGGCACCACCAGCGCGTTGCTGCTTGACGAACGTTGCGCTTCACCGCTGGCGGCAATCGCGCCCGGCGTGGCTTCGCCCTGATTGAGCAAGCGCGCGAGGGCGGCGACATTCGGCTCGTTGAGCATCTGGCGCAGCAAGGTGTCGTAGCTCAGGCGTTGGGCCTGGGGCAGTTGCTCACGCAGTTGGCCAGCGACGCGGGCGAGGATCAGCGAGTCGGCGCCTTTTTCATAGAAGCTGTCCTCGACGCCGATCTGCGCCAGCCCCAGGGCGTCGGCCCACAGGCGGCACAACTCGGCGCTGAGCGGATCGCTCGGCGCTTCCTGGCTGCTGGAGGCCTGGGCATCGGCGGCAGGGCGCCAGCCGGCCAAGGTCTTGCGGTCGACCTTGCCATTGGCGGTCAGCGGCAAGCGGTCGAGTACCTGCAGGTGCGCTGGCAGCATGTAGTCCGGCAGGCGCTCGGCCAGGGCGCGGCGCAGGCTGTCGACACTCAGACGCTGCACGCCGGCCTTGAAGCGCGCAGCGAATACCTGCATGCCGAGGGCGGCCAGCGGATGATCGGCCTGGGGCAGGGCAGGCAGGCATTCGCCACCGAAGGCCTTGACCCGCGCCCGCCAGATATCGGCGTCACGCAGGCCACTGCGGCCCTGGTCGTGGTCGCCATTGGCCGGCGTCATCATGAAGCCCTGTGTCAGCAGGATCGGCGGCCATTCGCCGGTCGGTTCGCTGAACACCAGCCAGCCGCCAGGGCTGAGCAACTCGGTGATCTGGCCGAGGGCATTGTCGATGTCCTTGACGCTGTTGAGCATGCCTGCACACAGCACGATATCCACGCTGTTGCTGGCCAAACCCTGGGGGCGGATGTCCTGGTCGATGTCCAACACGCCATAGCGCACCCAGGCCTGTTCAGCAAAGCGTTGCTTGGCCGCCGGCAGGAAAAACGCGGTCATGTCGGTAAACAGGTAGTCGACTTCCAGCCCATCGAGCAGGCCGATGACCGGCGCGCTGGTAGCGCCAGTACCCGCGCCGATTTCGAGGATGCGCAGCGGGCCGTCGCCTTGATGGTGGGTGGCCAGGCGGTTGATCAGCGCCGCGATGCTGTGGTTGTTGTAGCGCGACACGGCATCCCCGCCGTACAGCTGCAAGGCCAAGTCCAGTTGGCCTTGGGGGAACAGCAAGTCGAACGGGTTGACCTCGCCCTTGAGCAACTGCGGCAATTGCCACACATGGTTGAGCTGGTAGTCGAGCAGCGCCTGGCTGCACAGCCCCGAGGCGACCGCTTGTTCCACCCGGCCCCACGCCAGCGCCGGGTTGGGCGCGGGTTGCGCGAGGCGGTAGTGCGAGTGGGTGTAGTGCAGCAGACCAGCCTCGCACAGCGCGCCCAACCAGCGGCGAACCAGCCAATGGTGGCGCGGCTCGGCCTGCAAGGCGTGCAGGATTGTGGCGGCGTCCGGTTCGGCCCGTTCGCCGCTGAACAGTCCGGCCTTGAGCAACACCTCCAGCATCGAACTCAATGCGGCGGCACTCAGGTCAGCCTGGTACTCGCGCACCTGTTGCGCATCGAAACTGCCCACCTGGCTGTCGGCATAACGTTTGACCGCCGTGAGCAACGGCGCGCCTGGCAGCGGCTCGGGTTCGGCGCGTGCGGCGGTGACGAACGCCAACAGGTCGCCACTGACCAGGCTCACCGCACTGTCCACGCCAGGGGTGGCGAGCAGTGCGGCCTCGACCTCACCCAGTTCCACCCGATGGCCGCGGATTTTCACCTGGCCGTCTTCACGGCCCAGGAATTCCAGTTCACCCCCCGGCAAATAGCGGCCACGGTCACCGGTGCGGTACAGGCGCTGACCGTCGAGCGGGTGAGCAAAGAAACGTGCGTCGCTCAATGTCGGATCGCCCAGGTAGCCCTGGGCCAGGCCGACACCGGTGATATACAGGTCGCCCGCCACCCAGGTCGGCGCATCGCGCCAGTGGCTGTCGAGTACCCGAAAGCCCTGGTTGGCCAGCGGCAGGCCGTAGGGAATGCTGCGCCACGCCGGGTCGATGGCGCCGATGGGGTGCAGGTTCGACCAGATCGAGGCTTCGGTGGCGCCGCCCAGGCCTACCAGTTTCAGGTTGGGCAGCAACGCCTGGAGTTGCGGTGGCAGGTTCAGCGGGATCCAGTCACCGGACAGCAAGGCCAGGCGCAGACTGTCCAGTGGGCGGGGTTCGGCGTGCAGGTAGTCGGCGAGCATGTGCAGTTGTGCCGGCACTGAGTTCCACAGCGTGACCTGATGACGCTGCACCAGTTCGGCCCAGTGCGACGGGTCGGCGCCACGTGCCGGGTCGGGCAGCACCAGGGTTGCGCCCACGGCGAGGGGCCCGAACAGGTCATACACCGACAGGTCGAAGCTCAACTGCGCCAGGCCCAGTACGCGGTCATCGGCGTTGACGTCGAAGCGTCGGTTGATGTCTTGCACGGTATTGAGCGCGGCGCGATGGCTGATCATCACGCCCTTGGGTTCGCCGGTGGAACCGGAGGTGTAGATCACGTAGGCGAGGTCCTCGGGGCCGCCCTCGATCAGCTCGAAATCCGCGCCCGCCGAGGGCAACCGGTCTACGGCGTGCCATTGCAATGTCTCGGGCAACGGCGTGTTCGGCTGCGCCAGGGAATGCCCCAGCACATGCCGCACCTTGGCGCTTAGCAGTACGCGGTCGCGGCGTGCGGCCGGGGCGTTGCTGTCCAGGGGCAGATAGGCCGCGCCGGCGAGCAACACGCCGTAAGCCGCCACCACCTGGTCGAGACCTTTGGGCATCAGGATCGCCACCGGTTCCTGCGCGTCGCACCCGGCCTCACGCAGGGTGGCGGCCACGGCCAGTGCGCGTTCGGCAAGGGCGGCGTAGGTCAGGCTGCCACTGGCATCGATCACCGCCAGGGCGTGAGGATGTTCCCAAGCCATGGCCAGCAGGCCGTCATGCAGGCGACCGGTGGGCAACGGGGCGGCGGTGGCATTCGCCGCCAGGCGTTCACGCTGTTGCCAGGCCGGCAGCGGCACTTGCACCGGATGTTCCCAGGCGGCCGGATCAAGGGCGAGCAACTGCAGTTCGGCGACAAAGGCCTGTTGCATGTCGTCCACCAGGCCGTCGGGGAATACGCCTTGGCGCACGTCCCAATGGATGTGCAGGCCGTTGGCGTCATCCATCACTTGGCAATCGAGGGTGACCTGCGGCGTCTGGGTGATGCCGTGGCCCACCCGGCGTTGACTGGCCGGCGGTGCCTCGATCCCCAGGCCGATGGCGCTGGTGAAGACCACCGGCATGGCCGCCGCTTCACGCCCACGACGGCGACCGATTTCGCGCATGACCTGGATGCCGGAAAATAGCCGGTGCTCCAGGTCGGCAAACAACTGGCTGCCCAACTGGCGTGCCTGGGCGGTGAAGTCCAGCCCTTCGGGATCGTTGACCTGCAACAGGCTGACCGAGGTGAAGTCGCCCACCAGGCGATCCACCTGCGGGTGCAGTGGCAGGCGGTTGAGCAATGTCAGGTTGAGGCTGAAGGCAGGCTGCTGGCTCCAGCGTTGCAACGTGGCGACGTAGGCCGCCAGCACAACGATGGATGGGGTAAGACCGCGTTCGCTGGCAGCGCTTTTCAGGGCGGCCCATGGCTGCGACTCAAGCTGCGCCGAGTGCCGTTGGAAACGGGGCACCCGGGTGTCTTCGCCGCTCAGGGGCGTCGGCAGTTGTGGGGCGGCGGGCAATGCGTCGATGCGGGCCAGCCAGTAGTCACGGTCACGTTGGTGGCGGCTGCCTTCGAGCAAACTGCGCTCGGCCAGTAGATAGTCGCGGAAGGTGATGTCCAGGGCTGGCAACGTTGCCAGTGGATCCTGTAGCAACAGCTCCAGCTCATTGAACAGCAGCTGCGCGCTGGCCCAGTCGGCAATCAGGGAGTCCATGGAGAAGTGCAGTGTGTCGCCGTTGTCGCTGCGGCTCATACGCAGTTCGAACAGCGGCCAGACCTCGGGGGGGTAGAGCTTCTGCTCCATGGCCTGGCGAATCTGTTGCACCGCGTGCTGGTGCTGCTCGCGGGTGGCGCCACGCAGATCGGCGATGGCCAGAGGATAGTGGTCGACGGCGGGCAGCACACGCTGCGAACCTTCGCTGGCGATCACCGCTCGCAGCATGTCGTGGCGGGCGATCAGGCGGTTCCAGGCCTGTTCCACCTGCTGCGGGTCCAGGGTTGGCCAGCTCAGTTCCAGGTAGCCATGGCAGGCGACATTGCCGTAGCCGAAGGACGATTGGCGGCCCAGCAGGTAGGCATTCTGCACATCGGTGAGGGGGAAGGGCGTGTGGTGCTGCGCCGGATCGGCCTGCACGAGCGGGCGTTCCTGTGTCTCCAGCAGATGCAGGATCTGTTGCTTGTGTTCGCGCAGTTGCGCCAGGCGTTCGGTGTCGAGCAGGCCCTGGGGCGCGCGGAATTTCAGTTGGCCATCCTGGGGCCAGAGTTCGACGCCCAGGGACTTGAGTTCGCTTAGCAGTTTGGCGGCGGGCATGGGGACAGCTCCTGGAAAAAAGGGTGGTTGCGCGGGCATCAGATAACGCCTTCTTCAACGGTGTGCGGGGTGGGTAGGCGTTCGAGGGTCTGCGCCACTTCCAGCAGACTGGCGGCACCGAATAACTGGCCCATGGGCAGTTCCACGCCCAGACGGCTGCGCAGCATTTCGAGAAAGCGCGTGGCCAGCAGGCTGTCGCCGCCCAGGCGGAAAAAGTTGTCGTGGCGCGAGACGCTCGGCACCTTGAGCAAGTGCTGCCAGAGCTCGGCGATCACCTGTTCGCCGGCGCTCAGTGGTTGCTCATCCATTGCGTCCCGTGGCTGGGCAGCGGCGCTCAAGGGGGCGAGCAGCGCACGGCGGTCGACCTTGCCATTGCTGCTCAAGGGCAGGCGTTCCAGCACCAGGATCTGTTCCGGGCGCATGTAGGCCGGCAGGCACTGCTCCAGATGCTGTGCGAGCACCTCGGCGCAGGTGCTGGCCGTAACGGCGGCCATCAGTCGGTGGTCGGCGACCAGCGCCACGGCGCTGTTCACACAGGGGTGACGCGCCAGGGCGGCTTCGATTTCGCCCAGTTCGATGCGATGGCCACGGACCTTCACCTGGCTGTCGGCGCGCCCGAGAAACTCCAACAGGCCATCGGGGTGGTAGCGGCCGAGGTCACCGGTGCGGTACCAGCCATCGACAAAACGCTCGGCATTCAGCTGCGGCGCGTGGCGATAACCACGCGCGACGCCGGCACCGCCGATCCACAGTTCCCCCGTGACCCAGTCCGGGCAGTCACGGCCCAGGGCATCGACTACCCGGTAGGCCTGGTTGGCCAGCGGCACGCCGTAGGGGATCGAACGCCAGCCCGGCATTGCCTGGCGTACTTCAAAGTGGTTCGACCAGATCGCCGCTTCGGTCGCACCGCCGAGGGCGATAAAGCGGCAACCGTGGGCCTGCTCTTGCAGGCGTTGCGGCAGATCAAGGCCTATCCAGTCGCCGGACAGCAGAGCGACCCTCAGGTCCAGGGGCTGGCGATCTTGAGCGTTGGCTTCCAGCAGCATGTCGAGCAGCGCCGGCACGCTGTTCCACAGGGTCACGCGGTGCTGTTGCAATGCCTTGAGCCAGGCGCGGGCATCGCGGCGCTGGTCTTCGTCGATCAGCACCACCGCGGCGCCCACCGAGAGCAGGCCGAACAGGTCATACACCGACAAGTCGAAGTCCAGCGCCGACAGTGCCAGGCCCCGGTCGGCGGCTTGGACGCCATAACAGCGGTTGATTTCGGCCACGGTATTCATCGCCGCGCGGTGGGTGATTTCCACGCCCTTGGGCTGGCCGGTGGAGCCGGAGGTGTAGATTACATAGGCCAGTTCACCCGCTGCGAGAGGCCGTGGAGCCGCCAGCGGTTCGGCCTTCAACGCGGTGGAGGGCTTGAGGTGTTTGACGCCGGGCAGTTGCGGGTCGTGCTCGGCGAGTATCAGGGTCACGCCGGCCTGTTGCAGGATGCGCTGGCAACGCTGCAACGGCTGATCGACACCCACCGGCAGATAGGCGGCGCCGGCCGCCAGAATGCCCAGCACACAGGCTACCTGCTGCGGCCCTTTGGCCAGGGACACGGCCACCAGGTCGCCGGGTGCGACACCTGCGTCCATCAGACTGTGGGCGATACGCAGCGCGCGGTCGGCCAGTTCGCCGTACTTCAGCGTGCCGTGTTCACCCCATAACAAGGCGGGGCGCTGCGGAGCGTGGCGCGCCTGTTCAAAGAAACCCTGGTGCAGCGTCGGGTCGCCCGGCACGCAGTCGACCGGGGCGTTGAGTTGGGCACGCCGTTGCGCTTGGGCCTGGGGCAGCAGGTCGGGTGGCGCGCTGTCCCAGGTGTACTCGGCCAACCAGTTGAGGCTCTGCAGGTAAGCGTCGAACATCGCTTCAACCAGGCCTTCGGGAAACAGGCCGACCACACGGTCCCAGTTAAGGGCAATGCCACCGTTGGCTTCGACGACCTGGTGGTCGAGCCACACTTGCGGGGTTTGTGTCAGGCCGAACACTTGGTGGGCAAACGGGCCGTCCACCGGCGCCGCCGTGCCATCCGGCACGCCCAGGGCGCTGGTGAACACCACCGGCATGCTCACCTGTTGCTCGCCATTGCCCCGGGCCAGCTGGCGCAGCAGGCTGACCGAACCCACGCAGCGATGCTCCAACGCCTCGCCCAGGGATTGTTGCGTACGCCGTGCACGGTCAACCCAGCGATCACCCGCCACGGGCACATACCCGAGCAGGGTCAGCGATGTGAAGTCGCCCATTACCTGGTCGATCTGAGGGTGTACGGGGCGGCGATCGAACAGTGTGAGGTTGAGGCTCAGGTCCGGGCGTGCACTCCAGCGGCCGAGGGTTTCGGCAAAAGCGCAGAGCAGTACCGCCGAGGCGGTGAGCCCCTGTTGCTGGGCCTTGGACAGGATCGCTTGCCAGGCGCTGGCATCAATCTGCCCTTGCAGGCGTTCAAAGCGTGGTCGGCCCAGGCTGGCGGGGTCGGCGGCCAGCGGCAACTGCGGATGCGGCGGCAATTCGGGCAGGCGTTCCTGCCAGAAGCGCTGCGCGGCGTGCAGCTCTTCAGGTGCTGCGGCGCACTGCAGTTGGTAATCGCGAAACGACAGATCCAACGGGGCCAGCGCTATGTCGGGCTCGCGGTACAACGCATCGAGTTCGGTGTAGAAACGCAGGATGCTCAGGGCGTCGAGGATCAAATTGTCCAGGCTGATCGCCAGGCGTGTGTGCCGGCCGTGGGGCACCGTTTGCAAATCGAACAGCGGCCATTGGTGAGGGGCGAACACGCGATGGGCACAGTGTTCACGCAGCTCTTCCAGGCTGGCGTGGCCCTGGCCGATCACGAAGGCCGGCACTTGTTGCAGGATGCGCGCCTGGCCACTGTGATCGAACACAGCGCGCAGCATTTCGTGGCGTTCGATCAAGCACTGCAAGGCGTGTTGCAGGCGTGGCAGGTCAAGGTCCTCGACGTCGTATTCACGGTAGAAGTGGCAACTCACGCCCCCTAGCACCAGGCTGGGGTCGCGGCCCAGCCAATAGGCCTGCTGCACCTCAGTCATAGGGAAGGGCGCGTGGCGTTGCGCCAGGTCTGCAACAACGGTGTGTGCGGGTTCGGCCTGTGCCTGTTGATGCAGGTCGACACAAAACTGCGCCAGTACCGGCTTGGCAAAAACCTGGGCGATACGTGCACCGCCCAGCCCTTGTTCGGCGAGCAGGCGCACCAGGCGGGTGGCGCTCAGGGAGTCGCCGCCCAGGGCAAAGAAGCTGTGTTCGCGGCACACCTCACCACAGCCAAGCAACTGCTGCCAGGCGCGGGCCACCTGTTGTTCGATAAAGCCGCAGGGCGCCGTCAGGTTGGCCTGCTGCACCGGGCTATGCTCGGCAAGCCACGCGTGCAAGGCCTTGCGGTCGACCTTGCCGTTGCCGGTCAAGGGCAGCTGCGCGCAGCCAAGGATCAGCGAGGGAATCATATACGCCGGCAGGCGCTCGGCCAGGCCCGGCAGGTCGATCTGCACAGGCTGCATGGCGCCGTGCGCCAGACGGACCACCGCCGCCAATTGCTGGCCGGTCAGCAACACGACCGCGTGCTCCACGCCTGGGCAGGCCAGCAGCGCCTGCTCGACTTCGCCGGCCTCGATGCGGTAGCCATGTAGCTTGAGCTGAAAGTCGCTACGCCCGAGGAACTCCACAGTGCCGTCGGGGTGGTAGCGCGCCCGGTCGCCTGTGCGGTACCAGCGCAGGCCTTGATAATCGACAAAACGTGCGGCGCTGCGTACGCGGTCGCCGCGATAACCCTGGGCCACCCCGGCGCCGCCGATCCACAGCTCCCCGGCCACCCAGTCCGGGCAGTCATGGCCCTGGTGGTCGACGATGCGCAGGCTGACGTTGTCCAGCGGTTTGCCGTAAGGCAGGCAGTGCCAAGCCAATGGCTGGCCGGGTAGGGCTTCGAACAGCGTCGAGTGGATCGCCGCTTCGGTGGCGCCGCCCAAGGCCATGAAGCGACAGCCCGGCGCCTGGGCCCACAACCGTGGCGCCAGGTCCGGGGCGACTTTGTCACCGCCGAGCAACACCGCACGCAGCGGCAGGCGCGCGTCGGCCGGGGCGCAACCGAGCAACATGTCCAGCAACGCCGGCACGCAGTTGAGCACGCTGGCGCGGTGCTGCAAGGCCAGTTCACGCCAGCGCGGGGCATCGCGCTGCGCTTCGGGCTCGATGCCAATCACCGCCGCGCCGGTGGACAGCGCAGCAAACAGGTCGAACACCGACAGGTCGAACTCCAGCGCAGAGAGCGCGAGGATGCGGTCATCGGCGGTCAGTTGGAGGCGTCGTTGCAGGTCTTCCACCGTGTTGGCGGCGGCCAGGTGGCTGATTTCCACGCCCTTGGGTTCGCCAGTGGAACCGGAGGTATAGAGGATGTAGGCCAGGTCGCTGACCGCACCGGGCCGGGGCGCGTCCAGCGCGGGGCCCGCAGGTGGCAGGGCCTTGAGCAGCAACCGCGCATCTGAGCTTTCGCAGATTTTCTGGCAGCGTGCGTCGGGCTGGTCGATGCCGATCGGCAGGTACGTGGCGCTGCAGGCGAGGATGCCCAGTACCGCGATGACTTGCTCGGGGCCCTTGGGCAGTTGCAGCGCCACGACATCGCCGCGCTGGATGCCTTGGTCTTCCAGGTACGCTGCAACTTGCAGGGCCCGCTCGGCCAGCTCGCCATAGCCGATGACGGTAGAGTGGCCCTGCAGCAGCGCGGGCAAGGTGGGCGTCAGGCGTGCCTGGGCAAAAAAAGCCTCATGCAGGCGCTTGACGGGCAGGGCAGCAGGCTGGCCTTGCATGGTTTGGCGCAGGGCCAGTTGCTCGGCGGGGACCAGCGCAGGCGGTGCCTGATGCCAGGCGTCCGGGTCAAAACACAGGCGTTGCAGCAGGTCGGTATAGGCCTTGAACACGCCATCCAGCACACCGTCGGCGAACAGCCCTTCACGCGCATCGAGGTTGACCAGGATGCCGCCGTCCAGCTCGGTGACTTGCGCATCGAGCCACACCTGCGGGCCTTGGGAAATGATCCAGGCCGGCTGGCCGAAGCTGGCCTGTACGCCCTCGGCGAACAGCTCACCCAGGCCCAGTGCGCTGGTGTATACAACGGGAGCCAGCACTTGTTCACCGCGTTGGCGGGACAGTTCACGCAACACCTCCAGGCCGGAAAACGCGCTGTGTGCGACATCGCTGTGGAAGCGGCGTTGCAGGGTGGTGGCGCGTGCGGCAAACGTGCCGGCGACCCGGCCGTCCCAGGCCAGCAGGATCGACGAAGTGAAATCCCCGACCAGGCGATCAACGTCGGCATGCAGCGGCGTGCGGTTGAATAGCGGTAGGTTGAGCAGCAACTCGGGGGTATCGCACCAAGCACCAAGAGCTTCACTGAACACCGCTGCCAACGCCATGGCCGGCGTGAGCCCATGCTCCCGCGCCTGGCGTTCGAATGCCTGGCGTTCTGACGGCGGCAGCCAATGGTGACGGCGGCAGACCTGGCGGTCATCGCCCTGGGGCTTGATCGGCAGGCTCGGCGCACCGGGCAATTGATCGAGGCGCTGCAACCAGTAGTCGCGCGCCTGTTGGTGACGATCCCGCTGCTCGGTGCTGGCCTGTTCCTGGCGCAGGTCAGCCAGGTAGCGGGCAAAGGTGTAGTCCAGCGCGGGTAGGGGATGTTGGCGGTACAACAGCACCAGGTCGCCGAGCAGGGTGCGCAGGCTCAAGGCATCGGCGGCGAGCATGTCGAGGTTCAGGTGCAGGCGGGTGCCGTCGGGCAACAACGACAGCTGGATATCCAGCACCTGGCCTTGCTCCACGGCCAACTTGCGATGGGACAGCTCGGCGCGCAAGGCTGCCAGCCGTTGTTGCACCTGTTCGGCGCCGGCCTGGCGCAGGTCATGCACCGTGAGCCCCGGCCACGGGCTGTGCGCGAGGACCAACTGGCGGCCGTCATCGAGAAACTGCGCCCGCAACATCGGGTGCCGCGCGAGCAGGGCACGCACCGCGGCTTCCAACCGTATCGGGTCAACGTCGTGGCCATCGAACTCGTTATAGAAGTGCGCGGCCACGCCACCCAGCGCTTGGCCAGGGGCGCGACCGATCCAGTAAGCGTGCTGCATCGGCGCCAGTTCGAACGGCAGCCCGTCATCGGTAGCAGCGCTGACCGGCGCGGGGGCCGTGGGGGCGGTGTCAAGCAGGGCCAGCCAGCTACATAGGCGCGGGTCCGCCACCAAGTCGGCGAAACGCGCGGCCAGGCCCTGGCGCCGCCATTGGCCGGCAAGACGGATCAGGGTGACGGAGTCCAGGCCCCATTCGATCAGGTTGGCCTCCAGGGGCACCTGGTCGGCGGGCAGTCCAAGGGCGTCGGACAGGGATTGGCGCAGCAGTGTTGCGGTTGAGGTGCTGGGAGTGGCCATGGCTCAACGTCTTCTCATCGCTAGGGCCCGGGCCGGGGTTGGCCCAGGCGCTGGGGGCAGGCAAATGCATGGGGGAGATGCTAGTCATTCTCATTTTGCCGACTACCCGGATCGAATCGTTTTTGCCCCGTATCCGTTTGCCCAGTGCCGATTGCACGGGCGCAGTTGCGGGACATGGCGCCGATACGCCGCGCGATGCGGTTGGAAAATGACTTGAATCGGGTAGAGCCCGGCCCACGGCCTTGACTACCGTCGCTCGCCGCCCTCTTGCAGGGCCTCTTCATGGAGTTGCGGATGTCTGTCGATTCGGGTTTACAAGTGCGCGGCCTGCGCAAGCGCTACAACAATGGCGTCGAAGCGCTGCGCGGCGTGGACCTGAGTGTTGGCCCCGGGATGTATGGCTTGCTCGGTCCCAACGGCGCCGGCAAGAGCAGCCTGATGCGCACCCTGGCGACCCTGCAGCTGCCGGACGCCGGCAGCATTCACCTGGACGGCGTGGACGTTCTACGCGGCCCCGACCATCTGCGTCGCCGCCTGGGTTACCTGCCGCAGCAACTGGGCGCGTACCCCGGCGTGAGTGCGCGGGATTTGCTCGACCGGTTCGCCTGGCTCAAGGGCCGTACCGATAACCGCCAGCGCCGCGAGGAAATCGAGGCCCTGCTGGATAAGGTCAACTTGCAGCAGGCGGCCCACCGTGCGTTGGCGACCTATTCGGGCGGCATGTTGCGCCGGTTCGGTATCGCCATGGCACTGGTGGGCTCGCCGCGCTTAGTGATCGTCGATGAGCCCACGGCGGGCCTCGACCCGGCCGAACGCAACCGTTTTCATCGAGTGCTGGCGGATGTCGCCGCCGAATCCATCGTGCTGCTCTCGACCCATATCGTCGAAGACGTCGAGAACCTGTGCAGCCGCCTGGCGGTGTTGGCCGGCGGGCAGATTATTGTCGAAGGTCGCCCGGCCGACTTGCTCGCTGCCGAACAGGGCCGCTTGTGGGAAGCGCCGTTCAGCCGTGGTGAATCGTTGCCCGAAGCATTGCATGTGGCCGCCAGCCCGCAAGGCAGTCGCGTGATCGTGCACGGCGAGCGTCCGGCAGACTCGCGTTTCAGCCCCCACGCGCCGCGCCTGGAGGATATCTATTACCTGGCGCTGGCCCAGGCCGGCGAGGCGGTGGACGCATGAATACCTTCGCCTTGCTGGTGCGTGAAGCCTGGGTGGAAGTCCGCGCCGGGCTGCGCAGTGGCATTCCCTTGTTGGTGTTTCTTGGCCTCACCGGCTACCTGCTGATGTCCCTGACGAATGCCGACTATGTGCAGAAAATGGGCGCCAGCGACATCGCCCGCAATGCACCCAGCCTGATTTACTTGATGTCGTGCGGTTGCATGTTCTTCCTGTTTTTTGCCTGGGCCTGGGTGTTTGCGCAGCCGGCCCTGCGCGACCGCAAGGCGCAGTTGGAAGAGGTGCTGCTGGCCTTGCCGCTGTCGCTGCCGGCGCTACTGTGGGGGCGTTTTATCGGCGCGGCGCTGGTGGGTGGGTTGCTCGCCAGTGCGTTGATTGTTGGCTTTCTGGTCAGCCCGGTATTGGGCTGGCTCGGTTGGGTACCAGCGGCGAGTATCGGTGCGCCGGTGTGGTCGGCGTTGGCCTTTGCCTGGGTTGCCTTGTTGTTGCCGGTGAGTACGGGGATCGGTGCGTTGTATTACCTGCTGGCGTTGCGCAGCCGTGGCCTGGCTGCGCCCTTTGCCCTGGCGACGGTATTGATGCTGCTGTGGATGTTTGCGGTGGTCGTACTCAAGGGCGGGCATATCAACCCGCTGTTGGCGGCCAGCCTGGACCCGTCGCTATTTACCTTTGCCCAGGCCCAGGTCGAAACCTGGAGCGCCGCGCAGAAGTCGCAGTCGCTGCTGGCGCTGACGCCAGGGTTCTGGCTCAACCGCGCATTGTGGTGTGTGTTGCCGCTGCTGGTGCTGGCCGTGGTGTTGGCGCGCACCACGCGCCAGGGCCTGATGGGCCGGCGCAGCGGTGCGGTGCTGGCGGAACCGCCGATGCTGCGCAGCCGTGACGTGCAATTGCCGGGTCCGTTGACGGCCAGTCGTTGGACGCACGCGTTGTGGCATGAAGCGCGCTGGCAGGTACGCCAGTTGTTTGCACGGCGGATCTGGTGGGTGGCGCTCGGCTTGCTGCTGGTGATGGGCGTGCTCAGTGGTTTTGTCCACGGCGTGTGGCATGCGCGCGGGCCGATGGTGCCACGGGCGGATCTGACCCTGCCGCTGTTGTCGAGCGCGTTGTTCCTGGTGATCGCCTTTATTATCGCGGCGCTGGTGGGCTTGGTGTGTCGGCGTGATGACGTCGAAGGCCTCGGGGCGATGTTGCAGGCGACCCCCGCACCGACCTGGCTGCGATTGTTCGGCCGTACGGCCTGTGTGTTGTTGGCGACCCTGACCTTGGCGCTGGTGCCAGGCATTGCCAGCCTGCTGATCAGCGCCATCGCTGCGCCCGATAGCATGGCGCCGGGCTTTGTACTGGTCTACCAAGCGCTGGTGTTCGCGCCGCCGCTGCTGGAACTGGCCGCGCTGACGGTGCTGGTGCACGCGTTGATTCGCCGCTCGGGGCTCGCGTACGCCACGTCGATGCTGCTGACGTTTTTCCTGGTGCTCAACCACGAATTGGGGCTGGTCAGCTACCCCGCCTATGCGATAGGGATACCGGCGCATGTGGCGTTGTCGCAACTCGCCGGCTGGGCGCTCTGGTTACCGTATCTCGGCACCCTGGCAGGCTGGAAACTTGCAGGTTGCGCGGTGATGGTCGGCGTGGCGGCACTGGTGTTGCCTCGCGGTCCCGAGCGCCGCCGTTTCGCTGACGTGCGCCAGCCGTTGCCGCTCGCCGTGTTGGCCCTGGGCGCCTTGAGTCTGCTGGGCAGTGGCGTGGCTTTGCACCATCACCTGGTGGAGCAGGGCGACTACCAATCGGTGGCCGAGGAGCGTGTTGAACGCGCCGCCTGGGAACAGCGCTGGCTGCCGGGCGCAACGGCTTGGCAGGTGGCGGGTGGGCGCGTGCAGCTGCGCGTGGATTCTGCTGCGCGTCAGGTTGAGGGCCAGTGGACGCTGGACGCCGTGGTGGCCAGCCAACTGGATGCCGAGTTGCCGCCAGGCTTGCAGGTGACGGCAGTCAGCGTGATGGGGCAACCGGTCACGTTCGAACAGGCGACCGAGCACCTGCGCGTGCCCCTGGCACCTTGTGCGACGAACGCCTGCACTGTGGCATTGAACTGGACGGTCAGCGCCAACGGCTGGCCGTCGGAAGGCGAAGCGTTCTGGTTGGGGCCGCAGGGTGTGTGGCTGCAAGCGCGCCGCGTTATGCCGCGCCTGGGGCTGGACAGTGAGCGGCTACTGCGTGCGCCGGTGCAACGCAGCGAGGTCGGTTTGGCGGCCGACGTGCCTACCTTGGCGGCAGGTTCCGCCGTCGCCGTGGAGGCCATCGCGCCGGCGGGCGACTGGCAATGGCAAGTTGAGATTGATGGACAGGACTTCAACGGTCACAGCGCGGCGCCCTTGGATTTTGCCTACAGCTTGCAGGCAAAGGCGGATGCCAGTCGCCAGCAAACGGCTGTTGAAGTGCGCGAAGACCTGGACCTGATGAGCGCCTGTGTGGCGCGACGCCTGGGCAGTCGCCCGGTGGTGGAGGGCGTGAGCCAGTGGCCGACCGGCATGGGCGACAGCCGCTTGAGCCACGGTCAGCTGTTGCTCGCCCAATCGCCGGATTGGGACGTGGCCGCGACCGGCGTCGGGCGTTCGGCACGCCGTGCGCATATTGCCGAGTTGCTTGCCCGCCGGGTGTTGATTGACGCCAGCGACCTGCGCCAAGTGCCGGGTTACCTGTGGTTGAGCCAGGGCGTGGCGGGCGCGATCGGCTTGCTGTGTGTGGCGGATGTAGACGGTCCTGAGGCGCGCGCGGCACTGGTGAAACTCATGGCCGATGACCTGACCCGCGCGCTGGGCAATGACGGCGAACCCGTCGGCACCCTGGCTGATGCCCGCGAGCAGGGTTGGGCCGCCACTTATGCAGCGCTGGCGAGCCTGGCATGGACCACCGAACAAAACCCCGAACAACTGACGGCAATGACCGCCGCCATCCGAAACGGCCAGGGATGGCCGGCTGCGATCCAGCCCTTGTTGGGCGCGCCTGATCCTCACGCGATTGCCGCTGCGCTTGAGCGCTGGGGCCCTGCGCAATGAATTCGAACCATCCCTGCCTTTTGGAGCTTTGTCATGTCATCTGCACTGTTTATCCAGCCGCTGCGCCGTCCCCTCGGCTGGCGGGCCAACGTCTTGACCCAGGCCATGGCGCTGGGCTTGTCCAGCCAGATGTGCACGGCCTATGCCGCTGACTATCAGCCGCAGGCCTCCGCGGAGGCCATCGAACTGGCACCGCTGACGGTCAGCGCGCGCTTGAGTCAGGAGAGTGCCAAGGACATCCCCTTTGGCCTTTCGGTAATCGATGGGAAAACCCTCGAGACCCGGCGCCTGCGCACCCTGGAAGATGCGCTGCGCACCACGCCGGGGGTGGACGTGAACTCCTGGGGCGGCGCCAATGACGCCAATGTGCGTATTCGTGCTGTCGGCTCACTGAACCAGATGAGCATGGATGACGGTTCGGTGGTGTTGAATGTGGACGGCGTGCCGATGTCAGTGCGCAATGCCGCGCTGGCGACGCTCGACGTGCAGCAGGTGGAGGTGCTCAAGGGCCCGCAGGGCACCTTGCTGGGGCGCAACAGCGAGGCGGGCGCGATCAACGTCACCACCCGCAAACCGACGCGCGAGCTGGAGGGGTATGTGCGCGGCGAAGTGGGCAACCAAGGCCAGTTCATGACGGAAGGCGCCGTGGGCGGGCCGTTGACCGACTCGCTGGCCGGGCGTATCGCGGTGCGTCGCAGCGGCTTTGATAACTGGGTCGATGACCAACAGGACGGCGACCCGCTGACCAAACCCCGTGACTTGGCCCTGCGCGGCAGCCTGCTGTGGGACAACGACCAGGGCACCACCGGCCTTTTGACCGCCGAGCGCCAGCGCGCCGAGCACTATGCGGGCCTGGAACTGCTGCGTCCGTTTGGCAATCGCCCGAGCCTGGACTACACGCCAGGTACCTTTGATGGCAACCAGAAGACCAACGAGCGTTACTCCTTCGAACTCAACCACGACCTGGCGCAGTCGCGCATCACCTCGATCAGCGCCTACACCAGCACCGACTTCAATGCCGTCAAAGGCTACGATCGCAACATCACGCGGGCGTTGTACGGTTCCCCGTTCGAATACTTGATCGAAGACTCGGCCCATGAGCGGGTATGGAGCCAGGACCTGCGCCTGGGATCACTGGCGGATGCCGATGTGTTTTGGGTGACGGGTCTCAACCTGTCGCGCTCCGAACGCAGTTTCGATTCCAACAACTTCACCAATGGCGCGCAACAGTTGCGCGACTTCAGCACCAACAGCTACGCGGCCTATGGCGAGGTGACGTACCCGATTGCCGAAGACTGGAAACTCACCACCGGCCTGCGCCACACCTGGGACCGCAAGACCTATGGTGCCGATTATTCCAGTGGCGGCGCGCAGATCAGCGACAGCCGGCGTTTGCAGGACAACTACAGCACCGGACGCATGGCGCTGAGCTACGCGCTGACGCCGCAGACCAACGTGTACGCGGTGCTGTCACGGGGCTATAAGTCGGCGGGGTTCAACGACTACGCCACGTCGATCAAGGACAGCGAGCCCTACAAGGCCGCCAAGGTGAATTCCGCCGAACTGGGCTTCAAACATGAAAGTGCCGGGGGCGACCTGAGCCTGGAAGGGGCGTTGTTCATCACGCGCGTGCAGGACGACCACCTGCTGGGCTACGACTTCAACACCCTGGCGGTCAGCGCAGTGAACGCCGACACCCGCAGCAAGGGCGCCGAGTTGTCGACCACCTGGCACGTCACCGATGAACTGACCTTGGGCAGTGCCGTGAGCTACACCAATGCGGTGGTGACGTCGGATGCGCCGGGTGTGTCCGGCGGTGACGTGGCGGCGGGCAGTCGCGTGCCGGATGTGCCGCTGTGGAGCGGCAACTTCAGCGTCGCCTGGCAAAAGAACCTGGGGGCCTTGCTCGGGTTGCCGGCGCCGCGCCTGAACACCTTGCTCAATTACCGCGTACAGAAAAACCGTCCGGCCGACCCGCAGAACCACTACGACCTCAAGGGCTACGCCAAGCTGGACCTGCACCTGGGCCTGGAGAGTGGCGGCTCAGAGATTTACCTGTGGGGCGACAACCTGCTGGATGCACGCTACGACCTGTACGGCTCGTACTCCACCGACCAGGTACTGACCGGCATGCCGGGACGCGGGCGTTCGGCAGGCGTGGGGTATAGCTACCAGTTCTGACCGACCTGTAGGAGCGAACTTGCTCGCGAAGAGCGCCCAGGCATCGAGATATATCAGGTTGTCCGGCTAGCAAGCTCGCGCCTACAGCCAGATCGCATCCCACAATGGGTACTGACCGATGTGCTCGACTAGGCCAGCGCGCAAAGGATTGGCGATGATATAGCGGGCCATGGCTTTCATGTCGTCTTCGCGACGCAATGCCCGATCAAAGTAGCCCTTCTGCCAAAGCGCTCCATGGAAGCCCTTCACGGCATTGATCGTTCGTGCACTTCGCGATTTGGTTATTCGCATCAACCTCGGCAAATCACCGTTGTGCAACTCCACCAGCCAGTGAAAATGATCCGGCATGATGACCCAGGCCAGTGAAGTTGCCTCGCCGTCTACTTGGGCTCGCCTGAATTCGCTGACCAGTAGCCGACCGATGCGCGAATCCTGAAAGATTCGTTGTCGTTGGTGGGTAACAGCGGTAAGCAGGTAAATACGGCCAGTTTTGGAGTAGCGTCCTAAGCGCAGGCGATGTGCGTTTTGCTGGGTGGACATTCCTTCGTCCTCTTCTGTGGATGGAAGAGAAACGGTAGGAGCCATCAGCGTCTATTGCCGTTTAACAGTAGTACCAGATATGTCCCGACCCTGTAGGAGCGAGCTTGCTCGCGAAGAGCGTCAACGATGACGCACGCATCCAGAACAAATGCGGTGCCTGAGCGTTCTTCGCGAGCAAGCTCGCTCCTACAGTGAGGGGTGGGGTCAGAACTGATAGGTGTAGCCTACGCCCAAGGTACGGCGGCGTGCCGGTGCACCGTAGGCCACCGCGTCACTGTAGAAACCGTAGGTGTCGTAAGTCTGGTTCAGCAGGTTGTCGGCGAAGGCATAGACTTCGCCGTATTTGCTTTCCAGGCCCGCGCGCAGGTCGAGTTTCTCGTAGTTGTCCAAGTTGAAGTGGTTTTGCGGGTCGGCTGCGCGCTCGCCCACCAAGTGATAGTTCAGGCTGGTGTTGAGGGTGGTTTCACCGAGGCTGGCGAAGGTGCCCAGCGGGTGTTTCCAGCTGGCGTTGACGTTGCCGCTCCAGCGCGGAACATCCGGGGTGCGGTTGCCGGCAGCGACGTCACCGGCCTGGATGCCTTGCACGCCGCTGGTGATCTTGGCATCCAGGTAGGTGGCGCTGGCGGCCAGGGTCAGGCCGTAATCGAAGCGCCAGCTGCCTTCCAATTCGGCACCACGGGTGCGGGTGTCGGCGTTGAAGGCATTGGTGGCGAAGGTTGCTGCGTCGTAGCCGAGCAGGTGATCGTCGTGCACACGGGTAAAGAACAGCGCACCGTTGAGGCTGCCGCGACGGTCTTCGGTTTCACTCTTGAAGCCCAGCTCCACGGCTTTGCTGACAGCGGCCTTGTAGGGTTCGCTGTCGGTGACCTGTGAGGCATAGTCATTGAAACCACCGGATTTATAGCCCCGCGCGAGTTGCACGTAGACGTTGGTTTGCGGCGTGAGGGCGTAGCTCAGGGCGACGCGGCCGGTGCCATAGTCGTCGGTCAGCTTGCGGGAGTCTTGCACCGCACTGCTGCCGGAGAAGTACTGACCGTCGTAGGTCTTGCGGTCCCAGGAGTGGCGATAGCCGGTGGTGAGTTTCAGGCGCTCGGTGAGGGGGAAGGTGACTTCGCCGTAGCCGGCGTAGGTGGTGGTGGTGAAGTCACGGTATTTGGCGCCGGAGGCGCCGTAGGTGTTGCGTGGCGTGTCGTAGCTGCGCTCGTTGCGGCTGGCGGCGAGGCCTGCCACCCAGAACACGTCGGAGTCGGGCAGCGAGCTCAGGTGCAGGTCCTGGCTCCAGCTGCGCTCGAAGGATCTGTCCACCACCCAGAATTCGCCAGGGGTTCCGTACAGGGCGCCCATGAGTTTGCTGTCGTAGGCGATCAAGCCTTCGAAGTCGGCGGTGGACGTGGCGGTGGTGGAGGTCAGGCGACTGTTGGCGAAGTCGTGATCGACCTTGAGCGTATAGCGCTCGGTGGTCTTGTAGTTGTCGTCGAACAGGCCTGGCGTCAGGTTCAGGCTGGGGTCGCTGCCGTAAGGGCGCAACACCAGCGAGTTCGTGGCGCGCTCGGTTTTCTGGCGTTCGGCGCTGACCAACACATGGGTGTCATCGTTAAGGTCCCAGAGCAGGCTGCCTCGGTAGGCTTCGTTACGCGGCTTGGTGATGGAGTGGTTAGTCTGGTCGTTGTCGATCCAGCTGTCATAGCCGGCACGACGCACAGCCAGGCGACCGCTGAGGCTGTCGCTGATCGGCCCGCCGATGGCGCCTTCGGTGAGGAACTGGCCTTCCTGGCCGACTTCGCCACGCACATAACCCTCAAGTTCGCGGGTAGGTTGGCGCGTGGTGATATTCACCGCGCCCGCCTGGCCAATCGCACCGGACAACGTGCCCTGAGGCCCCTTGAGCACTTCAATGCGCTCGACGTCGAGGGTGCCGAAACCGAGGCTGCGCGACGACACTGGAACGCCATCGATATTGAACGCCACTGAGCTGTCATCCATCGACATCTGGTAGAGCGAGCCGACGCCACGGATCAGCACGTTGAAGTCATTCGGGCCTCCGGAGGAGTTGACGCTCACGCCGGACGTGTTGCGCAGCGCGCTTTCCAGTGTGTCGAGGCGCTGGGTGCGCAGTTGCTCGCCGCTGATCACGCTGAGGCTGATTGGGACTTCTTTCGGGTCTTCCTGCTCCATGCGCGCAGTCACCGTCGAGGCCGGCAGTTGCACGGGCTCGGCGGTGGCGGCGAGCGCGGAATTGGCAAGTGTGAAGCTCATGGCTATTGTTATAGTATTACGTTTATAGCAAGATTGGCGGGTAGCCGTCGTGTTGCATCGTGCAGACATGATGGGACCTTGACTGAGGATTCTGATCGGCGCGCGTTGCGGGGTGGCAGCGGCGATTTGGCGGAGTCTTTGCGGCGCGCCAGATGCTAATAATTATCAATTGCACACATCTACCCCGATGTGATCTGATTCGAGCCGTATCCGGTCAGCCAGGAGATTTACGATGTCAGCCGTTCAAGGAGGCGCAGGGGAGCCGATGCCGGTCTCGCGAATCATTACGGGAGGATATGGAAGCGACCTCGGGCCAGGGGCGCACTGTCGCGTCACCCGCGTGTCGCTGCAGGACGGGCTGGACATCGTGCGGTGGCAAAGCACGTTCGAACAGCCGATCGAGTTGCCCTTGCAGGACGACAGCGATTGCATCCATTTCAGTTTCACCAACCTGCTCAAGGGCAAGGCCTCGTGCAGCTTTCAAGAGGGGCGTCGGCAACGGCGCTATGCGATTGACGAGGGCGCCGGCAGCATCAGCTTTGGTCGTTGCCGCCATGGTCTTTATCATCAGCACGGCGAGATCGATAACATCACGGTGATGATTCGCCCTGAAGTGCTTGAGCAGTGGGAGCTGAAACTCGACCCACTGCTGAACAAAGCATTGGCCTGTGACCATTGCTTTCTCGATGGACATCGCAGTGGCGAAATGAGCGCGACTGCGCACCTGCTCGGTACCGCCATGGACCAGGGTGCCGGATTGCCCCCGGCCCAGCCGCGCAGCAGTCTGTGGCTTTACGGGCAGAGCGTTACGCTAGTGAGCTTGTTCCTGGAAGTACGCCAGGACGCCGAGTGTACCTGCCGCGTCAGTAACACCGATCGCCAACGGCTGGTGCGTGCCCGTGAGCGTCTGCTTGAAGACCTGGGCAAGGCGCCGAGCCTGTCTGAGTTGGCGCGTGAGTCCGGGTTGAGCCAACCCAAACTGACACGCGGGTTTCGGCAACTGTTCTTCAACAGTGTCTACGGCGTATTCCAGCAAGCACGCATGATCCAGGCACGCAGCCGCTTGATGAGCGGTGATGACTCCGTGATGCGCATCGCCTCGGACCTGGGCTACGCCAATGCCAGTCATTTTGCGACAGCGTTTCGTAAGCAGTTCGGAATCAACCCGTCGACGCTCAAGAATGGCGGGAGGAGCAAATCACTGGGTATTAATGCGTCGTAAATGAAGATGTGCCTAAGCGCACTGATTTCGTTTGACGCATGGGCGGATGCGGCATGGAGCTGAAGTCAAGCATTCGCTAGAGGCTATCGGGATCCCCGAAGAACATCTGAATCCGCGACCTTAACCACCGCTCCCCCGGGTCATTATCCTGCGACCCACGCCACGCCATATGCAGCTCAAAGCTACGCACTGGCAACGGCGGATCTTCTGCTCGCAAGCCACCGGCTGAGGTCAGCGCCTCGGCCGCATAGTCCGGCACGGTCGCCAGAATATCCGTGCCTGCCAGCAAGGTACCCAATCCGTTGAACTGCGGCACGGCCAATACCACGTGGCGTTTGCGGTCGAGTTTTTCCAGTTCTTCATCGATGAAGCCGCTCAGGTCGCCTGCGAAGGACACTAGGGCGTGGGGGCGGGCGCAGAAGTCGTCGAGGCTCAGGGAGCCCGGCACGCTGTCGGCGCGCAGCAGTTTCGGCAGGCTGCGGCGCAGTACTTTGCGCTTGGCGTTGGCCGGGAGGTCGGCGGTGTAGCTGACGCCGATGGAGATCTCGCCGGAGGCCAGCAGGCCTGGCATAAGGATGTAGTTGACGCGGCGTACTACCAGGACGATGCCGGGGGCCTCGGCGCGCAGGCGTTTGAGCAGTTGCGGCAGCAGGGCGAATTCGACGTCGTCGGACAGGCCGATGCGGAATACGGCGGTGCTGGTAGCCGGGTCGAATTCGGCGGCGCGGCTGACGGCGGTGGAAATCGAGTCCAGGGCCGGAGAGAGCAGGGCAAAGATTTCTACCGCCCGGGCCGATGGTTCCATGCTGCGGCCGGTGCGCACGAACAGGGGGTCGTCAAACAGCCCGCGCAGGCGCGACAACGCCGCGCTGATGGCCGGCTGGCCGAGGAACAGTTTCTCGGCGGCGCGGGTCACACTGCGCTCATGCATCAAGGTTTCGAATACGATCAAGAGGTTAAGGTCGACACGACGCAGGTCGTTACGGTTCATCTTGTGTCCTGGAAGAGTCAGCAAACTTGACGAGAGCGGCCATATGTAAACAATGGCCGGCATGAATCTTACGGGGAAAGGCTGGTACTCTGCACAGGATAATTGAGTTTTCCTACGATAGCTGAGGTCTATTCCTCACATGCGGAATCAATGACAGGCATGTCGACTATTAATGGCGACCGGTGGTCTTACCCGGAAAGCCCAGATAGAGTTCATGGCATTAGAGGTTACTTTGACGAGGTTTGCGATGTCCCGCACGATCCGTTTTCACAAGTTTGGTCCGGCCGAGGTGCTCAAATGCGAAGAGCATGCAGCCGCGCAGCCCGCACCGGGCGAAGTGCAGGTGCGTGTCGAAGCGATTGGCATCAGCTGGTACGACATTCTGTGGCGCCAGAACCTGGCGTCTTCCCATGCACGTTTGCCGTCCGGCCTCGGCCATGAGATGGCCGGAGTCGTGGTCGCTGTCGGCGATGGCGTGGATGATTTGGCAGTGGGCGACAAGGTGGCCAGTTTTCCGGCCGAGAGTCCCAATGATTACCCGGTGTATGGCGAACAGATCGTCCTGCCCCGTTCGGCCCTGACCCGTTATCCGGATGTCTTGAGTCCTATCGAGGCCAGCGTGCACTACACGCCGTTGCTGATTGCCTACTTTGCCTACGTGGATCTGGCACGGGTCAAGCCTGGGCAATTTGCGCTGGTGACTGATGCCAGCCACTGCGCCGGCCCTTCCTTTGTACAACTGGGCAAAGCCCTGGGTGTACGAGTGATTGCCGCCACCAAAGACAGCGATGAGCGTGAATACCTGCTATCCCTGGGTGCGGAAAAGGTCATCGTCACCGAAGAGCAGGACCTGTTGATGCAAATCAACAAGTTCACCGACAACCGTGGAGTTGATGTAGTGTTCGACGGTTTGGGCGGCCCGCAGATGTCGCTGCTCGGTGATGTCCTCGCACCGCGTGGCAGCCTGGTGCTTTACGGCTTGCAGGGCGGCAACCAGACGCCATTTCCAGCCTGTGCAGCGTTCCAGAAGAACATTCAGTTCTTTGTGCACTGTATTGGCAATTTCACCGGCAAGCCTGAGCTGGGCATTATCCAAGACCAGGTCGCCTTGCAGAGAGCGCTCCGGGATATCAACCAACTGACCGCCGACCGTGTGCTGGTACCGCTGAAAACCACGGTGTTTCCGTTCAATCAGTTCGTGGAAGCACACCGTTACATGGATGAATGCCCTTGCCGCGAACGCGTTGCGTTGCAGGTTGAAGCTGTTTAGGGTGTAGGAATATTCTCAAAAAGGGTGTTTCTTACACCTGTCATAGGTGGCAAAAGCGCCATTTGACGGGAGTGAAACGGTGGTGCCCGACAGCAGCCAGACTGGCACGTTAACCCCTAAAACCTGATCTTTTCACCGACGCCGCCCTGAATTCCAGTGCGGCGTTTTTGTATGCGCGTGTTTTACAGGTCTGTTGTTATTCATCTGCACTGGTTTTCAGCAGCGTTCTGTATCTATTAATCATTATTCCAGCACTGATAATTGCGCCTTCACTTTCATCTCAAGGATTGAGCAATGATTGAATATCCAGTGCCGCTATTGCGAGTTGAAACTGATCTCGCGCAAAGCGCAGGATGCCAGGCGGATACAGGTGCCTATGTAAATCCTCAACAAAATAAGTTGGAAAGTTGGTTGCGGTTATTTGTAAGACGCTTCCCTAGGTGGTTGCCAATATGGGTGTAAGAATTTGTCGGAAATATCCTAGGATCGCAACCCTGCTTGTCAGAGGCCAGTACACACGGCGCTTTTGGCGCTTGCAGGGCGCAACTCTAATACGACGGGACTGATGTCATATTGTTGTGTGGTGCTAGTGTTTGGTCATTGGCGCGCAAAGCTGCGCGCGAATTTTTTACACGCCTTATAGGTCGAGCAAATACTGCAAGCAGTTGCTTGAAACTAATATCCAAACTCAGGTAATAGAATGATGAGCACTATTCACGAACAGGCTATGACTTATGTTTATCAGCAAGTGCTACAACGCTTGATCGGGCACTTTGCTCGTGAAGAACGCACGGCACTCCAGTTGTTGGTCCAGCGAATCGTGGTGGCGGCAGGCGGCATGGAGCAAGTAGGGGGTTACAAAGTGCTGGTGGCCCACGGCGGCGGCAAAGTGAGTAGCTACACATTGGCCTTGCTGCGGGCCGCGCAATTGACCATCGCTGGCCGAGCCCCGCGAACTTTTCAGTTGCGGGTTGCGACATTGCGGCATTCAGGAATGACCGAGGGCATGCTTGAGGATATTAATCAGGCCTACAGTCGGCTGTTTCTCCACGATGATCCAAGGGTTGAGCTGCTGATGGTGGAAAACCAGGAAGTTTTGCCCTTCAATCATCTGCGGCCCGCATCTAACTTGGGACGAGAAATCAGCCAGCGCAATATGTTGATGGTCGGCCACCTGAGTTCTGGCGACTGCCGCGCCACGTTGTGCAGTGATACCTACCTGGCGCTTGGGGATTTCTACCAGCGCGTCACCTCCTGGAATGGCGGAGTGCATGCGTTGGTCAGCGGTGACTCGCCACGCAAGCAGGCTCAGCTTCTCGCCTGGCTCAAGAACACAGTGCTCGGTGCGGGTATTGCGATACCGGAGATTTGGCCGTCGTCGCTCACCGGGCTGTTCGCACGCATGGACGAAATGAGTACCGATTATTACCGTGATCTATACGCAGACCATTATGTGCCGAGTGAAAACCCCAGCAAGACAAGCCATCGTCACTTGGCCTACATCGGTATCGCCGATTTGCTGGACGATGTAGACCTGCCATCCTCGTCCATGCTCAACGTGTTCATGGCCTTCACGCCTGACCCGCAGGGTTTTCACTTCAGCCATCCCACCTATTCGAACCCGCAGTTGATGGCACACCTGCGTGGGCTGCAGGCCCAATGCCTGCGTGACCTGGAATATGAGGAAGGGGTGCAGGGTTTTATCCAGCAAGCTGCACAATACATGCCCGAGGCATTGCTCACGCAGATGAACGTCAGTGAACGGCGCATCCTGTCGAGCACCTACGCCCAGCAGTACTTCGGCTTGGACGAGACTCAGTTGGTGTGCCTGCTGTTTTCCCCGTTTATCCATCATGGTGAACGGCTGGAAGGCTATTTGCGACAATGTCACCCAGGCATGCTGGTGGCCTTGCCGGAAATGCACAAAGTGCTGCAGGGCAAGCCGTCTGCCGACATGCTGCAACAATGGCTTACCGATACCAGCGGTTTACCCATGCCTTTGTTGCAGCAACTCTATCGCAAACGTCCGTCAGGCTACTCGAGTGGCAAACTGCGCAGTGCTGGCGCCATGGCCCATGGCAGCGCGCAAGCCTGTCTATCGTCCGGGCGATGACGCTGCGCGGCGAACGACAAGCGGATTTCGCGTATCAGGCGGTCTATCGCTACATGATCAACCTGATCAACGAAGTCAGTACCGACGCACGGGTAAAACTGCCCTCCCTGCGGCAATTGGCAGGACGCTTGAACGTGTCGATCTCGACGGTTCAGTACGCCTACGCGCTGCTTGAAAAAGAGGGCAGGGTCTATTCGGTAGCCAAATCCGGTTATTACGCCTGGCCACTCTCCACAAATCCGCTGGCAGGCGCCAGCGGTGACCTGCTTGACCGACTCTACGCAGCGGCGCGGCGCCCCGGCATGGTGGTGCTCAGCGGAGATGAACCCGCGCTGTTGGCTTCGCTGGATGGCACCCTGTTGCGTCTGGAGCGTGAGCTGGTCCGCCAGTATCCGCGCCATCCGCAACCCTAGTCTCAGCCTTGCGGTGTCTGGGAGCTGCGCGCAGCGTTGGCGGCGCGTTATACGTCGTCGCCGACCCGCTGCTGGCAGGCCGACGATGTTTACATCGGTGCCGACTTGCGCGGTGTACTGGACATCCTCATTGAAGTCTTGGGCTTGAGGGGGACGTCGGTGATTGTTGAATCGCCTTGCGATTGGCTGGTCCTGCGCCTGCTTCAGGATGCTGGCGTGCATATTGTCGAGCTGCCCTGGACGCCAGAAGGACGCCTGGATCTGGTAAATCTTGATCAGTTGTTATGTGCCAAGTCGGTGCATCTGGTGGTGCTGTCATCAAGGGTCAGCGTGCCGGCTGGCGTTTCAATGCCGCCCCAAGATCGCCTGGCCATTGCGCGAATGCTGGAGCAGCATGGCTGCTGGCTGCTGGAAAACGACACCTTTGGCGAGTTGGGTTTCGACGAGCCACAGACCGCATTGCGCGAGCTGGTGAACCCTGAACGGCTGATAGTGTTTTCCTCGTTCGAGAAAGTGTTGGGTTCGGAGGCGCCCTATGGCTATCTGCTGTCTCGGCGTATGAACAGCGAATTGCAGCGTCATTTCCTGTTGCGCTGCTTTCGTTTGTCGCCGATCCGCCAGCGCGCCATTGCGCGCCTTTATCACAGTGGGCGAATCGACCAGCACCTGCGTGGACTACGCCTTCAATTGCGCGAGCAGGCGGACGAAATGTGCGAGCGTCTGGATCGGCATCTGGGAGACCAATTGACCTACCGTGCGCCCGCTGCCGGCGCGGCGTTCTGGCTGGCCTCCACGAGGACAGTAGATATGCGCCAGGTGTTCCAGCGGCTACTTTCCCAGCAAGTGGTGATTGCCCCCGGCGAACTGTTCAGCGTCAACGGCCTGCATCAGCAGCATTTGCGCCTGAGCCATACCTTTCAGTCGCAACCGGACCTGGATATTGTCCTGACGGCGCTAAGCGAAGCGTTGCGTCAGGCCCAGTTGGGATAAATGCGTGAAGTTTCTCTGGCTATTGTAGGATCGATTACATCGCGCAGCAGTCCAACTCCCAGTAAACTGCCGTTTTATCCTGAATTCTTCTTTCCGAGGTTTATGCATGACAATCAGTCCTTTTGCGGGCAAGCCGGCGCCAGCTCAACTGCTGGTGGATATCCCGCGACTGGTCACGGCCTACTACACGGGCCAGCCTGATGCAGCAATCTCCACTCAGCGCGTAGCGTTCGGTACTTCCGGGCACCGTGGCAGCTCGTTTGAATTGAGTTTCAACGAATGGCACGTGCTCGCCATCAGCCAGGCCATCTGCCTGTACCGCGAAGCGCAGGGCATCAACGGTCCGTTGTTCGTCGGTCTGGACACCCACGCGCTGTCGACACCTGCCGGTGCCAGCGCCTTGGAAGTCCTGGCGGCCAATGGCGTGCATGTGATGTTGGCCGAAGGCGACGAATACACGCCAACGCCTGCTGTTTCCCACGCCATCATCTGCTACAACCGTGGCCGCACCACCGGCCTGGCCGACGGCATTGTTATCACCCCGTCGCACAACCCGCCGCAGAGTGGCGGCTATAAATACAACCCTCCTAATGGCGGACCGGCTGATACTCACGTCACCAAGTGGATCGAAGCCAAGGCCAACGAACTGCTGGCCAACAAACTGGCCGGAGTCAAACGCATCACCCACGCCCAGGCGCTCAAGGCCGACACCACCCACCGCCATGACTACCTCAACAGCTATGTGGCTGACCTGGTCAATGTGATCGACATGGACGCTATCCGCAGCGCCGACCTGCGCCTGGGCGTGGATCCGCTGGGCGGAGCAGGAGTACGCTACTGGTCGGCGATTGCCGAGCATTACCGCCTGAACCTGGACGTGGTGAATACTGAAGTCGACTCCACCTTCCGTTTCATGAGCGTCGACTGGGATGGCCAGATCCGCATGGACCCTTCCTCCAGCTACGCCATGCAAGGCTTGATCGGTCTTAAGGAACGTTTCGACGTGGCCTTCGCCTGTGACCCGGATCACGACCGCCACGGCATCGTCACACCGTCCGGTGGCTTGCTTGCGCCCAACAACTACCTGGCGGTGTCCATCGACTACCTGTTCCAGAACCGTCCTGACTGGCGCGCAGACGCCGCCGTGGGCAAGACCGTGGTCAGCAGCGGCTTGATCGATCGCGTCGCCGCACGCATGGGCCGTCGTCTGTATGAAGTGCCCGTAGGCTTCAAGTGGTTTGCTGATGGCTTGTTCGAAGGTTCGTTGGGCTTTGGTGGCGAAGAAAGCGCCGGTGCTTCGTTCCTGCGCAAGGACGGTACTGTATGGAGTACTGACAAGGATGGCCTGATCCCGGCGTTGCTGGCTGCAGAAATGACTTCGCGCACAGGCCAGGACCCAAGCCAGATCTACCGCGGCCTGACGGATGCCCTGGGCGAGCCGTTCGCGATTCGTGTGGACGCCAAGGCCACTCCGGCGCAGAAAGCCTTGCTTGGCAAGTTGTCGCCGGACCAGGTGACCTCTACCGAATTGGCCGGGGAAAGCATCCAGCAGATTCTCAGTCACGCGCCGGGCAACAACCAGGCGATCGGTGGGTTGAAGGTGATGACCGAAAACGGTTGGTTCGCCGCACGGCCATCGGGCACCGAAGATATCTACAAGATCTACGCCGAGAGCTTTATCGGTGAGGATCACCTCAAGCAATTGGTGGAAGAGGCGCAGGTGCTGGTAGACGGTGCTATCAGCCAATAACCGATAGTAGGAGCCCGGCTTGCCGGCGATGGCCTTCGTTTGAGCGCTATCGCCGGCAAGCCGGGCTCCTGCAAAGTCAAGCGAGGTCAACCAAGACAATCTCGCTGTCTTCAACCGCCGTCACCCGCAACACCTGCTCATCTTCAATCGCGACACCATCTCGAGCTTGTGCACGCAAGCCGTTGACTTCAATGGCGCCAGTCGCCGGCACCAGATAAGCCCGACGCCCGCTGTCCAGCCGGTACTCGGCACTTTCCCCTGCCTTCAGGTTCGCCGCGACCAGCCGTGCATCAGCACGAATGCGCAGGCTCTCGGTGTCCCCAGCCTTGCCACTCGCCAGCGTTACAAAACCTTCGCGATGACCCTTGGGGAACGGCTTGGCGCCCCAGGAAGGCGGTAAACCAGCCTCGTTCGGAATGATCCAGATCTGGAAAATCTTAGTCGGCATGTCTTCCAGGTTGTACTCGCTGTGGGCGATCCCGGTGCCTGCGCTCATCACTTGCACATCACCCGCCTCGGTGCGGCCCTTGTTGCCAAGGTTGTCGGCATGGCTGATCGCGCCTTCACGCACATAAGTGATGATCTCCATATCGCGATGCGGGTGCTGCGGGAAACCAGTACCCGGCGCGATGATGTCGTCATTCCATACGCGCAGGTTGCCCCAGTGCATGCGCTTGGGGTCGTGGTACTCGGCAAACGAAAAGTGGTGATGAGCGTCAAGCCAGCCGTGGTGGGCGCCGCCCAGGGAGTTGAAAGGTCGAAGTTCAAGCATGATCGTCTCCTGTGGATTGCCCTATGATCCTGCAGCTCATGATCGATAAAAAGCGTAAAAACTGCCTGATTCCTATCAGTCGATTAGATTGATTAGTGGCGTTTTGACTTTCAGTTCACCGTCTAACTGCATGACCGCAAAGCAATTGGCTGGAACTGAGCGACGATTCCGGCGACCATGGCGCACTTGTTTGAACCCAATTCATCGCAGGAGTCCGCGTGTCGCAACAAAAGCCTGATCTTCCTCCCGAACTGCGCCCTTTGGCTGAAATGCCGTTATTCAAACGCTTGGCTGCGCGCCTGTTTGGCCATGGCTTGACCCGTTTGCGCGCCCAGCATCGGTTTTCGTGGTTGCACGGACAGGCCGACGGTTTTCGCAGTGGGCATGAGGCGGGTGTGGAGTACGGCTATCGCGAAGGCAAAGCCGACGGCATCGAAGAAGGTCGCCAGGTGCTGTTGATTCGCGATTTCCGTCCGGATGAGCACCGTGCGCCGGGCGTGGATGACAGCCTGTTCGATGATTGGCGCCTGCCGCTCACCACCGAGCTGAAGAAACGCATTAAGGTCGATGTCGCGCGATTGCTGCCGGCTCATGCCCAGCCGAGCGCGGCGCAATGGAAGATGATTTTCAGCGAGACGCCGTCCACCTCAGTGATCGCGGGGGCCGGGGCCGGCAAATCCACGTCGCTGGTACTGCGCATTTTGCTGCTCACCCATTACCTGGGCTTTGAGCTGAGCTCGATGACGGTGGTGACCTTCACCCGTGAATCGCGCAAGGACTTCATCAACAAGCTCATGGAAATTCTCAACCTCTGGGGCCAACCCCTTGGTATGAAAGAAGCGCAAGCCGTGGTGCGTACCTTTCACTCGCGCATCCTGCCCATGGTGCGCAGCCTGCCGGGCTTCGAGCGCTTGCAAGCCTTCGAAAACCTGAATGCCGGTGTTGAAGACGCCGACAGCAATCCTTTTGACCTGCGTATCAACGATGCCCAGCGCCAGCAGATGAATGCCTGCTTTCACCGGCTACAGGGGCAGCACCCGCGATTCCGTGAGCTGATTGCGCCGCTGGCGCGGCACGGGCTGCAGCTCAAGGAGCTGGAGCGTGACCATCCCGATGTGCAAAAACGGGTGGCCGTGACCGAACTGGCGGCCAAACGCGATGAAGAACTCTGCGATGTGATCGAGGACCTTTGGTTTCGTGCAGGCGCCTGGCCGATCAAGGGGATCGAACCTAACCGCCAGACCGTTGAAATCAACGGCGCGCAATTTCATTGTCATGGCTACATTCCTGAGCTGGATGCCTGGGTGGTGCTGGGCTTCGACTCGCGGGAAAACGCGCAGACCAGCCGACCTCACTCAAAGCTGTCGGTGCGCGCAGAATGGGCGGTAAAGCGCACCTTGTTTCAAGCTTTCTGTCGTAAGCCATTGATATGGCTAGATAGTTACGGGTCATCGAAGCGCCTGCTGAGCAGTTTGGTCGGTGATGCTACGGCCGGCCCCGGCTTTGATTACAAGGTCAAAGGCGAGTTGGCATCAGCGCCGCTGCTGGACAGTTTCGTGATGGCCGCCGGATTTATCGAGAACCTTGGTCTGGACGTACCCACCGCGGTCGGGCAGATGAGCTTTGCCAAGGATGATCCGGACCGCTTCTTCTTCGAAGCCCTGAGCATCTTCTGGAAAGCCCTGGAAGATCACTTGCTGGACCAATCCCCCCCGATCATGACCTATAACCGGATGTTCTCGCTGTTCGGAGAGAACACCCCGGAAAACCTCAAGCTGCTCAGCGATCCGCTGCTGCGCCCCTTGTCGCACCTGATGATTGACGAGTTCCAGGACGTTTCGCCGCAGATCGTCTCATGGATCCGTGCCAGCCTGCGCGAGATCCGCAGCCGTGGTCCGGCCATGCATGTGGGGCGCGGCGCCCAACGTTCATCGTTGTTGTGTGTGGGAGATGACTGGCAGTCGATCTATGGCTGGCGCGGCAGTTCACCCAAGTACTTCATGGAATTCGACAGGGAGTTCCCATCGCCATCGACCACCCGCGTGATGCTGGGCGAGAACTACCGCAGTCATCAGCACATCATTGATGCGGCCGAGCACATCGTGCGCGCGGCGCCGGCGATTGCTGGCAAGAAAGCCAAGGCAAGTGGCGCGCCCAAGGCGTTGGTACCAGTCGCGGTGCTGGAGCGGGACGATGCGGCATTGGGGCGACGGTTGTCGGAGCATTATCAGAAGGGTGATTCGATCTTGATGCTTTATCGAAAAAGTAGCGATAAGTTACTGATTCAAGAGCATATTCAATCGGTAGTTAATGTGGATTCTAGCTTGCCGCCTCAGGCGCGCAGGCTGAAACAATTGACCTATCACAGCGCCAAGGGCCTGCAGGCTGACGCGGTGTTTCTGCTTGGGGATTGTCAGCATGTCACTAGCTCGCCGTATAAAAACCAGGTGTACCGGATGGCGGGCCTGGGCAAGGCTGGCGACAGCGAGCCCTATGACAATGCGCAAAAGGACGAAGTGTTGCGCCTGGCTTATGTGGGGATTACCCGCGCCGTGAGCCATTGCTATTGGTACGTGGAAAAACCCGAAGGTCAGGCCCTGAATGTGCCCAAGGCGTCGGAGCGGGTGGATGGCAAGAAAGCCTTCTTTGATGATCAGCGCAGCTGAAGGCGCGCCGGACCTAATGTAGGAGCGGGCTTGCCCGCGAATGCGGTGTATCAGCAACGCATCCAGTGACTGACACTCCGCTTTCGCGGGCAAGCCCGCGCCCACATTGGAAACTCATTGCTTGATGGGTTTGGGTCATGCCCTTAGTGACACCGGCGGCACAAACGACTCCAGCTCATCCTCCACGGCCTCGATGATGCGCTCCACATCGGCGGCATTCATCACCGTAGCGCAGGGAATGCCGGCGATGGCGATCAGCGTCTCGCCACTGGCGCGGTCGAACAATCGCGCGATCATACTGCCAGGCGCATCCATGCTGCCCTCGAAGCCCATTGGGTGAAAATGCCAGCGCATCAGCTGGCAGGCGTTGGGGAACGTCACTTTGTTCATGTTGCCCACCTTGTTCATTGAGCGCTTCCTTTAGCTCGCGGCAGGGGCCAAGACCTTCACTGGTCATGGCGTCGCAGAACTTAAAAATAGCATCCGTTCGCAACGGCAAGGTGACTTTTTGAGCCCCGTTCGGCGGTTGTCTTTCATAAGTTTGATGTAGGTCATGTCCCACTGGAGGCTGGGCAATAGGCCACTAGTCAGAAGTGCCAATTGGCCATTGAAGCTCCCGGCAAAATTCGGCAATCTCCAAGGTCTACCCGCCGCAGAGCCCCTCTATGCCCGACATCGCTCCAGACGATGAGCCCCAGCAATCCCACGCCACCCGCGATTTGGTGCTGCGCCACCACCTGTGTTGGCGCCATCGGGATCTGGAGGGCGTGATGTCCTACTACCATCCGGACATCCAGTACCACGACTTTTTCCAGAACCGAGTCGTCGGTCACGCGCAGTTGCGTGATTACCTGCGAGCCAGCATGCCGCGCGAGGCCGATGAAGCCATTGAGCATACCGACCGCATCCGCGCTGATGGCGATACGGCCTTCATCCAGTACCGCATCACCTTGCGTGGCGGCCATGGCTTGGTGTCATTTCGCACCAGCGAAGCCATCACGGTGCGCGACGGGCTGATCTGGCGGGTCAATGAATACGCCTCCCTGGTGCATGAGCAACCCGTCCAGGCTGCGCGGCCTTCGGTCAGCCGTTTAGGCTTGTCACCCCAGCAATTGGGGCATATGGCCAATGACCTGCAGCAGTATTTCGAACGCAAGCAACCCTACCTGGACCCGGAGCTGGACTTGCAGCGGGTGGCCAAGGAGTGTGGCTACAGTCGCAATCAGATTTCCTATTTGCTGAACCAGGTGCTGGGGCAAAGCTTCTATCGCTACGTCAACCAGGCCAGGCTCCACCACTTGCTGGCCGCACTGGACAACGCCTTGCCGCCGATAAAGGTCGACGACCTGGCATTTGCCGCCGGTTTCAACTCGCTCTCGGCGTTCTACAGTGCGTTTCGCCAGCACACGGGGCAGTCACCCAAGGCCTACGTCAAACAATTTTCCCTGCGTGCACGCGCGCAAGACAGCCCATAACGCTGCGCTCTAGGATCCACCCTATCGAAACGAGGTAGGGGAGCCCGGCATGCCGGCATGGCGCAACATCAGCTTATGGATGGACCAGTTGGATGACCCGCTGCATGCGCGGCCGTCGCTGGAACAGGACCTGGACGTCAACGTGGCCATCATCGGCGCCGGTTATACCGGGCTGTGGACCGCGTATTACCTGAAACGCCAGGCGCCCGAACTGAACATCGCGATCATCGAAGCGCAAACCGCCGGCTTCGGCGCCTCCGGCCGCAATGGTGGCTGGCTGATGGGCAACCTGCTGGGCGAGGACCGCCTGTTGGCCGGCCTGAACCCCGAACAACGGCGCGCCTCGTTTGACCTGCTGCACGCCATCCCGGATGAGGTGGCCCAGGTACTCGCGCGTGAGGGCATCGACTGCGACTACCGCAAGGGCGGCGCGCTGTACTGCGCCGCGCGTTACCCCGAGCAGGAGGGCAGCCTGCGTCGCTACTTGGACAAACTCTACGCCCAGGGCCTGACCGAAGCCGACTATCGCTGGCTCAGCCCACAGCAACTGGCCGAACAGATTCGCATCGCCAAGCCTTATGGCGGTATCTACGCGCCCCACGTGGCAACCATCAACCCTGCCAAGCTGGTGCGTGGCCTGGCGCGGGTGGTGGAAAGCATGGGCGTGGCGATCTACGAAAACAGCCCAGTGACTCAGTGGCAATCCGGCGGCCTGCGCACGGCGAAGGCCGGTGTCCGTGCAGCCTGGGTGGTGCCGGCAGTGGAGGGCTATGCCAACACCTTGCCGCCTTTGGGCCGTTATCAACTGCCGGTGCAAAGCCTGATCGTCGCCACCGAGCCGTTACCGGCCAGTACCTGGGATGAAATCGGCCTGAGCCACGGCCAAGCCTTCGGCGAAAGCAGTCGGCAGGTCACGTACGGACAGCGTTCTGCGGACAACCGACTGGTGTTCGGTGCCCGTGGCGGTTACCAGTTCGCCGGGAAACTGCGCCACAACTTCGATCTGACCGACAGCGAAGTGGAGCTGCGTCGCTACCTGTTCGGTGAGCTTTTCCCACAGCTCAAGCACGTGAAGATTGCCCATTCATGGGGCGGCAACCTGGGCATGTCGCGCAGTTTCCGACCGCACATGCTGTGCGACCACAAGACCGGCATCGCACTGTCCGGTGGTTATGGCGGGGAGGGCGTTGGCGCCACCAACCTCGGCGGCCGCACCCTGGCCGACCTGATCCTGGGCCGCGACACGCCGTTGACCCATCAACCCTGGGTGATCCGCGAACGCGGCCTGGACGCGCTCAAGCCCTGGGAGCCCGAACCCTGCCGCTGGCTGGGCTACAACGCGATCATTCGCAGTTTCGTCCATGAAGACCAGGTGTTGGCCAACCCCAACACCGCCCCTTGGCGCCGCAAGTTGGCGACCGGCGTGGCCGGGTTCATGGAAGGTTTCATGCACTAAGTCGTTTTACTCACACGGGAAAATCCCATGAGCATCACGCAATTCAAAGACACGCTGAACGCCCACCTGCCGGACTCGTCGCCCGTCGCCGTGCCGCTGGGTGAACTCATCGCCGTGGCCTCGACCCTGAGCGTCGAACGCAACGATGGCGTCGAAACCGGCATCTGGGAGTGCACCCCAGGCGTCTGGCGTCGGCAGATCAAATCCCAGGAGTTTTGCCACTTCATACAGGGCCGCTGCACCTTCACCCCAGACAACGGTGAAATCGTCCACATACAAGCCGGTGATGCACTGATGTTGCCGGCCAACAGCACCGGCATCTGGGACATCCAGGAAACCGTGCGCAAGACCTACGTATTGATCCTGTAACGCTTTGATCCTTGATCGCCTGCCATAAAAACAGCCCTAAAACCGCCAGGAAATCGAACCATGAAAGCCATTGCCCTGTTGCCCTTGATGTTGGTGGCCTCTATCAGCCAGGCCGCCGAGACGGTGAAAATCTACAACTGGTCGGACTACATTGCGCCGGACACCACCAAGAACTTCCAGAAAGAAACCGGCATTGGTTTCACCTACGACGTGTATGACAGCAATGAAACCCTCGACGGCAAGCTGATGACCGGTAAATCCGGCTACGACGTGGTGTTTCCGTCCAACCACTTCATGGCCCGGCAAATCCAGGGCGGCGCGCTGAAGAAGCTCGACAAGAGTCAGTTGCCCAACTGGAAGAACCTCAACCCGGTGCTGCTCAAGGCCCTGGAAAACAACGATCCGGGCAATGCCCACGGTTTCCCGTACCTGTGGGGCAGCACCGGCATCGGCTACAACATCGATAAGGTCAAGGCGGTACTGGGCGACAACGCACCGGTTGACTCCTGGGACCTGATCTTCAAGCCGGAGAACATGGCCAAGCTGCAGAAATGCGGCGTGGCCATTCTGGACAACGGCCCGGAACTGCTGCCGGCTGCGCTGAACTACCTGGGCTTGCCGCACCACAGCAAGAAGCCTGAGGACTACAAGAAGGCTGAAGACTTGCTGATGAAAGTGCGTCCTTACGTTGCGTACTTTCACTCCTCGAAATACACCGCAGACCTGGCCAACGGCGATATCTGCGTGGCGGTGGGCTTCTCCGGCGACATCCTGCAGGCCGAAAGCCGTGCCAAGGAAGCCAAAAACGGCGTGAACATCGGTTACAACATTCCCAAGGAAGGCGCCGCGATCTGGTTCGACATGGTCGCCATGCCTGCCGACGCACCGAATGAAAAAGCCGGGTATGCCTTCATGAATTACCTGCTGCGCCCGGAAGTGATGGCCAGCATCACGAACTATGTGCATTACGCCAACGGTAACCAAGCCGCCGACAGCCTGGTAGACCCAGCCATCAAGTCTGACACCAAGGTGTATCCGAGCCCGGAAATGATGGGCAAATTGTTCGCGTTGGAAGCGATGCCGTTGAATATCGACCGGGTGCGTACGCGCGTGTGGAATACCATCCGCACCGGGCGCTGAACACCTGTTCTAAATTGTGGTGAGCGGGCTTGTGTGGTGAGCGGGCTTGTCCCGCGCTGGGGCGCGAAGCGGCCCTAAGTTCAGGCACTGCTGTGTTTCAGTAAGACTGAGGTGTACCGTTTGGGGCGGCTTCGCCCCCCCCAGCGCGGGACAAGCCCGCTCACCACAACAAGCCCGCTCGCAACAGCAGCCCAAACACGGCTCAAGGGTTTTCCAGATCATGACCCAACGACTGGATAAACAACGAAAACAGCTCCGGCTGTGACGAGATATCCAGCTTCGCGTACAAATGCCGACGATGCACCTTCACTGTATCCGGCGAGATGTTCAGCCGCTCGGCCATGGCCTTGGATGAAAATCCGCGCAACACCAGGCGGGCGATCTCCAGCTCGCGGTCCGAGAGCACGCCGCAACCGAACTGACTCAACGCATCCCTGATCTGACTGTCCATCGCCGGCGCACGCTGGGTGCTTTGCTGCCAGTGCTGTTGCATCAGCGGTAACACCCAGGCGGCCACAGTGGTCATCAGCCCTGTTTCTTCAAAACTGAAGCGTCGTTGCATGCCCAGCGACAGCGATAACGTCCCCGCGCCCGGCAATTGCAAGATGAACTGCACCTCGTCTTCCAGCACGTTGTCATGGAAGTAATTGAGGAAGTATTCACTCTGGCGAAAATGATCCGGCGCCACTTCCTCCAGGCGGTACACGCCGCTGGCATTGCCCTCGCGACAGGCCTGGAAAAACGGGTCGAGCAAATACAAGCCATTGAGGTACACCAGCATCGACGCTGGTTTGCTGCTGGGTTGGGCGTCGTATTCTTCGAGGGCCTGGGGCGGGCCATCCACCGGGTAGTAGATCGCCAGGGCGTTATCAAAGGGCAAGCACTGATGCAGCAACAACACCAGCTGTTTCCAGAAGCGCTCGGTGCCGATGTGCGCGACGGTGCGGCCCAAGCCGGCGTGCATGCCGACTTCTCGAAACAGGCTCATATGACAGGCTCCCACCGCAAAAGATCGGCCAAGGGTTCGGCTTTTGCCGGGTGGCGTCAAGGGGAGTACGCCAATAGGGGAATTGGCCGACATGAACGTCGTGTTTATTGTCCTCATCATTCAGCGGGAAACATATCCCGCAATTATCAGACGTTTCGTTTCTGCCTCACACCAAGAACAACGACAGAGGATAACGATATGAGCACTTCCCCCACGCCCGACGGCGTGCTGAAACCCACCTTGAGTGTCTTCGATGTGGTCGCCATTACCGTGTCGGCGGTGACGCCGGCCAGTTCCGTATTTGTGATCGCGCCCTTTGCCATCCAACAGGCCGGTAGCGGCGTGTTCCTGGCGTTTGTGATGGCGGGTTTGCTCGCGTTGATGTTTGCCTTTTGCTACGCCGAACTGGGCCGCGCCCACAACAGCGCTGGGGGCGAGTATGTGTACGCCAAGCGCGTATTTGGTGGCATGGCGGGCTATGCGACGTTCCTGACCGTGCTGGTGATGTTGCTGTTTATCCCGCCAGTTCTCGCCACGGGCGCGGCAACCTATCTGAATAACGCCCTTGGCACGAAGTTCGATTCCCAGACCGTCGCGTTGGTGATTGTGGTGTGCAGTTACGCCTTGGGCATTCTCAATATCAAGCTGAATGCCTGGATCACCGGCACCTGCCTGTTACTGGAAGTCGCGGCGTTGCTGGTGATCGTCGTCATTGGTTTCGGCAACCCGGTACAGCCGGCCAGCGTGCTGTTCCAGCCGCAAATCGTCGAAAACGGCGTGCTGCACCTGGCGCCCTGGGCCCTGGTGATCGGCGCGGTGGGCATCGGCCTGTTTTCCTACAACGGCTATGGCCCAGCAGTGTTGCTGGCTGAAGACATGAAATGCGGCGGCAAAGGCGTGCACAAGGCAGTGCTGTGGTCCTTGGGCTTGGTGGTGATCATCGAACTGGTGCCGATCACCGCGCTGTTGATCGGTGCGCCATCGCTCAGTGAGATGATCAGCAGCCCGGACCCCATCGGTTACCTGTTGACCAGCCATGGCAATGAAACCCTCTCGCGGCTGGTCAGTGCCGGGATCTTCCTGTCGGTGTTCAATGCGATTGTCGCGATCGTGATCCAGATTGGCCGCGTGGTGTTCAGCAGCGGACGCGACGCGCTGTGGACGCCAAGCATCAACAAACTCTTTACACGTATTCACCCACGCTGGGATTCGCCCTGGTTGGCTACGCTGTTCCTGGCGATTCCTTCAGCATTGTTGAGTTTCAGCTCCAACCTGGCCGACCTGACTTCGTTCAGCGTGTTGCTGATCATGCTGGTGTACCTGGTGGTGGCGTTGAGTGCGTTGATGAGCCGGGTGCTGCTGCGTGATCGCGAGCATCCCTATCGCATGCCGCTGTGGCCGCTGCCGGCGTTGGTTGCGGTACTGGGCGCGGGTTATCTGTTGGTCACGCTGGTGGCGGCGGCCTCGATCCGCGACATCATGATCATCATCGGCTTGCTGGCCCTGTCGGTGATTCTGTATTGCATCAGTGGCCGGTCGAGTCCGGTCTTCCAGAAATTGTAAGGAGTGGTTATGCGCGCACGTCAATTGGGCATCACGTTGGGGCTGGGCACGCCCGGTGAGTGGAACGCCATCACCGATGTGCCAGGTGTCCGGGTCGGGCACAGCACGATCAAGACACTTATCGACGGCAAGCACGTGCGTACTGGCGTCAGCGTGATCCAACCGCGTGCTGGCGAGGCACGCCAGCAACCGTGCTTTGCCGGCTATCACGTGCTCAATGGCAATGGCGACGCCACCGGCCTTGAGTGGATCAGCGAAGCGGGGCTGTTGACCACGCCGCTGGCCATCACCAACACCCACAGCATCGGCATTGTGCGCGACAGCCTGATCGCCCTGGAGCGCGAGCGCCTGGCGGACCCGGCGGTGTACTGGTGCATGCCGGTGGTGATGGAAACCTATGACGGCCTGCTCAATGACATCTGGGGCCAGCATGTCGGCCCCGAGCATGTGCGCGAAGCCGTGGACAACGCCGAAACCGGCCCGGTGCAGGAAGGCGCAGTCGGCGGCGGCACCGGCATGATCTGCCATGAATTCAAAGGCGGCATCGGCACGGCCTCGCGGCGCCTGCCGGCGGAACAGGGTGGCTGGACTGTCGGCGTGCTGGTGCAGGCCAACCATGGCAAGCGCCAGGAACTGCGGGTGGATGGCTACCCGGTGGGGCGCCAGTTGATGGAAATTTCTTCGCCCTTTGCCGAGCAAGGCACGCCGGGCATGGGCTCGATCGTGGTAATCCTGGCCACCGACGCGCCGCTGTTGCCGCACCAATGCCAGCGCCTGGCGCAGCGCGCGTCCATCGGTATCGCCCGCACTGGCGGCGGCACCGAAGATTCCAGCGGTGACCTGTTCCTGGCCTTTGCCACCGGTAACCAGGATCTGCCGCCAGCGGATTATGGGCGCAAGGGCCTGCCGTTCAGCAGCCCCTTGCAGATGGTCAACAACGACCATATTTCGCCGCTGTTCAGCGCGGCGGCTGAGGCGGTGGAAGAGGCGATCATCAACGCGATCCTGGCTGGGGAGAGCATGCTCACCGATCAAGGTGTCCTGGTGCCCGGACTGGAAGGTGAAACGCTATTGGCGGTATTGCACAAGACGGGCTGGAGTGTGTCCCGGTAATAGGGGGCACGCCAAGTTATTAATACAAGTAGTGGCTGTTTAATGTTGCCAATGACACCCTGCCAATATATTGGATCCATTAACTAACGGCGCCGCTCAATTTGAGCGGCGTTAGTGCTATTTAATATTTAAATAATCGCGCTGCTTTTTTCAGGGCGAAAGCCAATACCGGCCAACAAACACGGCGCTGAACTTGTTTCAGTTGTTTGCTTGCCCGGTTTTAGTGCGGGAAAAGATGTAGACGAAAGATTTCAAGTTGTGTCAGTTTTCTTACGCCTTCAAAAGAGGCGAGTGATAGGACGATCTCGCCCGCGAGGTTCCTATCGAACAAAGACTGATGCACTTGCAAACAAGGAAGTACGTTTATGTCAAAAGTAAAAGACAAAGCTATCGTGTCGGCGGCGCAAGCCAGCACCGCTTACTCGCAAATCGATAGCTTCAGCCATCTGTACGACCGTGGCGGCAACCTCACGGTCAACGGTAAACCCTCGTTTTCCGTGGACCAGGCGGCTGACCACCTGTTGCGTGAAAATGCGGCCTATCGCGACGTGGATGGCAACGGCAAGATCGATCTGACTTACACCTTTCTCACCTCGGCGTCCTCGGCAACCATGAACAAACATGGCATCACCGGGTTCAGCCAGTTCAACACCCAGCAGAAAGCACAGGCCGTATTGGCCATGCAATCCTGGGCGGATGTGGCCAATGTGACCTTCACCGAGAAAGCCTCGGGCGGTGACTTCCACATGACCTTCGGCAACTACAGCGGAGGCCAGGACGGCGCGGCCGCGTTTGCTTACCTGCCGGGCACCAACGACAAGTATCACCAAAGTGGCCTGGACGGCACCTCATGGTACCTGACCAACAGCAGCTACACGCCAAACAAGACGCCGGACCTGAACAACTACGGCCGGCAGACCCTGACCCACGAAATCGGGCATACCCTGGGGCTGGACCACCCTGGCGACTACAACGCCGGGACCGGCAACCCTTCCTACAAAGACGCGGACTATGGACAGGACACGCGTGGCTACAGCGTCATGAGTTACTGGAGCGAGAGCAACACCAACCAGAACTTCAGCAAGGGCGGCGTCGAAGCTTACGCGTCCGGCCCGCTGATCGACGACATCGCAGCGATCCAGAAGCTCTACGGCGCCAACTACAACACCCGCGCCGGCGACACCACCTACGGCTTCAACTCCAACACCGGGCGTGATTTCCTCAGCGCCACCTCGAACGCCGACAAGCTGGTGTTCTCGGTGTGGGACGGTGGTGGCAATGACACCTTGGACTTCTCCGGTTTTACCCAGAACCAGAAGATCAACCTCAATGAAACGTCGTTCTCCGACGTTGGCGGCCTGGTGGGCAACGTGTCCATCGCCAAGGGCGTGACCGTCGAGAACGCTTTCGGCGGCGCCGGCAATGACTTGATCATTGGCAACAACGCGGCCAACGTGATCAAGGGTGGGGCCGGCAACGACCTCATCTACGGTGGCGGCGGTGCGGACCAACTGTGGGGCGGCGCGGGCAACGACACCTTTGTGTTTGGTGCCAGTTCCGATTCCAAGCCAGGCGCTGCGGACAAGATCTTTGACTTCACCTCCGGTTCGGACAAGATCGACCTGTCGGGCATTACCAAGGGTGCAGGCCTGACCTTCGTCAATGCCTTCACCGGGCATGCCGGCGATGCTGTACTCAGCTATGCCGCAGGCACCAAACTGGGCACCTTGGCAGTAGACTTCTCCGGGCACGGCGTGGCGGACTTCCTCGTCACCACCGTCGGCCAGGCAGCCGTCAGCGACATCGTGGCGTAATGCACGGGCGCGGCGTTTCGGCGCCGCGCTTTACCGATGGAGCGTGAAGATGCAGCGTTTTTTCACAGTGATCACCCGCGTGTTGCAGGTGATGTTCGTGTCGGCAGGAGCCCACGTCATGGCGAGCAGTCTTGTATTACCCACCACCGCCCAGTTGGCCGGGCATTGGCAGTTGCACCAAAAGGATAAGGTGTGCGCACTTGACCTGCTGGAGCAGGCGAATGCCTTGGACGGCGACCTCGCTTGTGTCGCGCAATGGCTCGGTGAGAAACCCCTGACCTGGACACCCACACCGGATGGTATCTGGCTGATGAACGCCGAAGGCAGCGGGATAACCCATCTCAATCGAGAGCAGGCGGACGAGTATAAAGGCCGCACGCCTACGGGCCTGGAAGTTGTATTGCAACGCACACCTTAGTTGTCGTTATAACTATATAACTGAATTTATTAGTTGACCGCTCCGTTGTTTGGGGTTGGGGAAACTATTGCGCGAAATTTGTTTCAGGGAAGATCAGAAACCATGGCGAAGTCCCATGCCGTCGCGCCCTTATTCAAGGCGCTGGATGAATACAAAAGCATGTTGATCAGTGTTGGCTGTTTCACAGCATTGATTAACCTGCTGATGCTGGTGCCGTCGATTTACATGCTGCAAGTGTATGACCGCGTGCTGTCCTCCCAGAATGAAACCACCCTGGTGATGTTGACGTTGATGGTGGTGGGCTTCTTTGCGTTTATTGGCACGCTTGAGGTCATTCGCAGTTTTATCGTGATCCGCATCGGCAGCCAGTTGGAGCGGCGTTTCAACTTGCGCGTGTACAAGGCCGCGTTCGAGCGCAACCTGCAACGCGGGCAGGGGCATGCTGGGCAGGCGTTGGGCGACTTGACTCATATCCGCCAATTCATCACGGGGCCAGCGTTGTTCGCGTTTTTCGACGCGCCGTGGTTTCCCATTTATCTATTTGTGATCTTCCTGTTCAACGTGTGGCTCGGTGTGCTGGCCACCGCGGGCGCGGTGCTGTTGATCGCCCTCGCATGCCTGAATGAATACCTGACCAAAAAGCCGTTGGGCGAGGCCAGTGGTTATTCCCAGCAGTCCACGCAACTGGCGACCAGCCACTTGCACAATGCCGAGACGATCCAGGCCATGGGCATGCTTGGTGCGCTGCGCCAGCGCTGGTTTGCGGTGCACTCGCAGTTTCTAGGCTTGCAAAACCAGGCCAGTGATACCGGCTCCGTGGTGACTTCCCTGAGCAAATCCCTGCGGTTGTGCCTGCAATCCTTGGTGCTGGGCCTGGGGGCCTTGTTAGTGATCAAGGGGGACATGACCGCCGGGATGATGATCGCCGGTTCCATTCTGATGGGCCGGGTGCTCAGCCCCATCGACCAGTTGATTGCGGTGTGGAAGCAATGGAGTTCGGCCAAGCTGGCCTACCAGCGGCTGGATGATCTGTTGCGCGAATTTCCGCCGGAAGTCGAGCAGATGAAGCTGCCGCCGCCCAAAGGCCAGGTCAGCTTTGAACAGGTCAGTGCAGGCCCGCCTGGGCGGCGGATGGCGACCTTGCATCAAGTTAGTTTCAACCTGGGCGCGGGTGAAGTGCTCGGTGTGCTCGGCGCCTCGGGCTCCGGTAAATCCACCCTGGCCCGTGTGCTGGTGGGCGTCTGGCCGACGCTGGCCGGAACGGTGCGCCTGGATGGCGCGGACATTCATCGCTGGGAACGCGACGACCTCGGCCCGCACATTGGCTATCTGCCCCAGGACATCGAGCTGTTCAGCGGCAGCATTGCCGACAATATTGCGCGCTTTCGCGAAGCCGACCCCGAGCAGGTGGTGCAGGCGGCGCAGCAGGCTGGCGTGCATGAACTGATCCTGCGCTTGCCCCAGGGCTACGACACGGTGCTGGGTGACAACGGCGGCGGCCTGTCCGGCGGCCAGAAACAACGGGTGGCGTTGGCCCGCGCCCTGTACGGCGGGCCGCGCCTGATCGTGCTGGATGAGCCCAATTCCAATCTCGACACCGTCGGCGAAGCTGCGCTGGCCAGTGCCATCGTGCAGATGAAAGCCCAGGGCAGCAGTGTGGTGCTGGTCACCCATCGTTCGTCAGCGCTGGCCCAGGCCGACAAGTTGCTGGTGCTCAGCGAAGGGCATTTGCAGGCGTTCGGGCCGAGCCAGGAAGTGCTGCGGGCGTTGTCCGGACAGCAAGAGCCGCCCAAGGAGAGACCGGGCGTGAGTTTCAGTCGTCAGTACCAGGCCGGAAGGAATCCAGGCGCATGAGCAACATCACTGTTGAACCACGCTTTAAAGAACACGACGCTAATTTCTTCGCACGCATGGGCTGGTTGCTGACGGTGGTCGGGGCTGGCGGCTTTTTCCTGTGGGCCAGCCTCGCGCCATTGGACCAGGGTATTCCGGTGCAAGGCACGGTGGTGGTGTCGGGCAAGCGTAAGGCGGTGCAAACCCTCAGCCCCGGCGTGGTCAGCCGGATTCTGGTGAAGGAGGGCGAGTGGGTGAAGCAAGGCCAGCCGCTGTTTCGTCTCGACCAGACTCAGCACCAGGCCGACGTGCAGTCCCTGCAAGCCCAGTACCGCATGGCCTGGGCCAGTGTGGCGCGCTGGCAGAGTGAACGTGACAATCAGTCCAGCATCACCTTTCCCACCGAACTCAGCGCCAATCCCGACCCGGCCCTGGCGTTGGTGCTGGAAGGTCAGCGCCAACTGTTCAGCAGCCGTCGCGAAGCCTTTGCCCGTGAACAGGCCGGTATCCGCGCCAATATCGACGGCGCCACCGCGCAGTTGGGCGGCATGCGCCGCGCCCGCAGCGATTTGACCGCCCAGGCGCAGTCCCTGCGTGATCAACTGAGCAATCTGCAACCCTTGGCCGACAACGGCTACATCCCGCGCAACCGGCTGATGGACTACCAACGGCAGTTGTCCCAAGTGCAACAGGATCTGGCGCAAAACACCGGCGAAAGTGGCCGGGTAGAGCAGGGCATCCTCGAGTCACGGCTGAAACTGCAACAGCACAGTGAGGAATACCAGAAGGAAGTACGCAGTCAGTTGGCCGACGCACAACTGCGCAGCCTGACTCTGGAACAACAACTCACCTCGGCCGGGTTCGACCTGCAACACAGCGAAATCAACGCCCCGGCGGATGGCATCGCGGTCAATCTCAGCGTGCATACCGAGGGCGCCGTGGTCCGCGCGGGTGAAACCCTGCTGGAGATCGTGCCCCAAGACACGCGCCTGGAAGTGGAAGGGCGTTTGCCGGTGCATTTGGTCGACAAGGTCGGCACGCACCTGCCGGTCGACATTCTGTTCACCGCCTTCAACCAAAGCCGCACACCGCGTGTGCCGGGGGAGGTCAGCCTGCTTTCCGCCGACCAGATGCTCGATGAAAAAACCGGCGCGGCCTACTACGTGCTGCGCACTACGGTGAGCGAAGCGGCGTTGGAAAAACTCCACGGGCTGGTGATCAAGCCGGGCATGCCCGCCGAGATGTTCGTGCGCACCGGCGAGCGCTCGCTGCTCAATTACCTGTTCAAGCCGCTGCTCGACCGCGCCGGCTCCGCGTTGACCGAGGAATAGACATGAAGCACGTGTTTATCGCCTTGCTGTTGACCAGCGCGAGTGCCCAGGCCGCCATGGGGCCGTTCGATGTGTACGAGCAGGCTTTGCGTAACGATCCGGTGTTCCTCGGTGCCATCAAGGAGCGCGACGCCGGCCTGGAAAACCGCGCCATCGGCCGCGCCGGTCTGCTGCCCAGGCTGTCGTACAACTACAACAAGGGGCGCAACAATTCCGAGGCCCACTTGCCCGATGGGCGCGGCGGTAGCTATCGCGACGACCGCAACTACAACAGTTATGGCTCCACCTTCAGCTTGCAACAGCCGCTGTTCGACTACGAGGCCTACGCCAACTACCGCAAAGGCGTGGCCCAGGCGCTGTTTGCCGATGAAAGCTTTCGCGACAAGAGCCAGGCACTGCTGGTGCGGGTGCTGACGTATTACACCCAGGCATTGTTCGCCCAGGACCAGATCGACATCGCCCGCGCAAAGAAGAAGGCGTTCGAGCAGCAATTCCAGCAGAACCAGCATCTGTTTCAGCAAGGCGAGGGCACACGCACGGATATTCTGGAAGCCGAATCCCGCTACGAATTGGCCACCGCCGAAGAGATTCAGGCCTTGGATGAACAGGACGCGTCCCTGCGGGAGCTGGGCGCATTGATTGGCGTGCAGAGCGTCAACATCCACGACTTGGCCCCGCTGAACCAGGGCTTTGCCGCTTTCACCCTGACCCCGGCCAACTATGACACCTGGCACGAACTGGCGATCAGCAACAACCCCACGCTGGCCTCGCAGCGCCAGGCCCTGGAAGTGGCGCGTTATGAAGTGGAGCGCAACCGCGCCGGGCATTTGCCCAAGGTCACGGCCTATGCCAGCTCGCGTCAGCAGGAATCCGACAGCGGCAACACCTACAACCAGCGCTACGACACCAACACCATCGGCGTTGAAGTCAGCGTGCCGCTGTATGCCGGTGGCGGCATCTCGGCCTCCACCCGCCAGGCCAGTCGTGCCATGGAGCAGGCCGAGTACGAACTGGAAGGCAAAACCCGCGAAACCCTGATCGAGCTGCGCCGGCAGTTCAGTGCCTGTTTGTCGGGGGTGAGCAAGCTGCGTGCGTACCAGAAGGCGCTGGTGTCGGCCGAGGCGTTGGTGGTGTCGACCCAGCAAAGCATCCTCGGTGGCGAGCGGGTCAACCTCGATGCACTCAACGCCGAGCAGCAGCTTTACAGCACCCGCCGCGACCTGGCGCAAGCGCGCTATGACTACCTGATGGCCTGGACCAAGTTGCATTACTACGCCGGCAACCTGCGGGACACCGACCTGGCGAAGGTCGATGAGGCGTTCGGCCCCCTGAAGTAAGCCTCCATAACAACAATAAGGATGGTTTCGATGATCACCGATTCACCCCGTTTCAAACCGTTTACCGCCGGTTCCTTGCTGCTGTTGTCCGTTGCGGCGCAGGCGGCCTATACCGAGACCGGTCAACCGGGGAACGCCGCCAGTTGGCGCTCCACCGAGTTCCAGAGTGACTGGGGGCTTGGGCGCATGAAGGCCGATGAAGCCTACGCCGCCGGCATCACCGGCAGCGGGGTAAAGATCGGTGCGCTGGACTCAGGCTTCGATCCCAATCACCCGGAAGCTTCCAAAGACCGCTATCACGCGGTCACCGCCAGCGGCAGTTACGTGGACGGCGTTCCCTTCAATACCACGGGTGCGCTTAACCCCAACAACGACTCTCACGGCACCCATGTCACCGGTACCATGGGCGCCGCCCGCGATGGCGTGGGCATGCACGGCGTGGCGTACAACGCGCAACTCTACGTGGGCAATACCAACGCCAACGACAGCTTCCTGTTTGGCCCGACACCCGACCCCAAATACTTCAAGGCGGTGTACAGCGCCTTGGTGGACTCCGGTGTGCGGGCGATCAACAACAGCTGGGGCAGCCAGCCCAAGGACGTCAGTTACCGGACCCTTGCCGACCTGCACGCGGCCTACGCCCAGCACTACAACCAGGGCACCTGGCTGGATGCGGCGGCGGACGTGGCCAAGGCCGGTGTGATCAATGTCTTCAGCGCCGGCAACAGTGGTTACGCGAATGCCAGCGTGCGTTCGGCGTTGCCGTATTTCCAGCCGGAACTGGAAGGGCACTGGCTGGCGGTGTCGGGGCTGGACAAGGCCAACAATCAGAAATACAACCAGTGCGGCATTGCCAAATACTGGTGCATTTCCACCCCCGGTGCGTTGATCAACAGCACCATTCCCGACGGCGGCTACGGCGTGAAATCCGGCACCTCGATGTCGGCGCCCCATGCTACCGGTGCGTTGGCACTGGTGATGGAACGCTACCCCTATATGACCAACGAGCAGGCGTTGCAGGTGTTGTTGACCACCGCAACGCAGCTCGATGGTTCCATCACCCAGGCGCCCACCACCAGCGTAGGCTGGGGTGTACCGGACCTGGGGCGGGCGATGCACGGCCCGGGGCAGTTACTCGGACCGATGAACGTCAGCCTCGCGGCCGGGCAGGGCGATGTCTGGAGTAACGGCATCTCCGACCAGGCCTTGCTGCAGCGCCAGGCCGAAGACACTGCCGAGCACGGCGCCTGGCAGCAGACCCTGATCGACAAGGGCTGGCAAAACGGCGTGGGCGCCGGCGCCAGCCAGCAGGACCAGACGGACTACGCCATCGGCACGGCACGCGATCAGGCGGCCGCGACGCGGATCTATGAAGGCAGCCTGATCAAGTCCGGCGCAGGTGCGCTGGTACTCAGTGGCGCCAGCACCTATCGCGGGGCGACCATTGTCAACGGCGGGCTGCTGGCGGTGAACGGGTCGCTGACGTCTGCGGTGACCGTCAACAGCAACGGCACCCTGGGCGGCTCCGGTCGGATTGCCGCGCTGTCGGTCAACCAAGGCGGCCGTGTGGCTCCCGGCAATTCCGTAGGCACCTTGCAGGTGGCGGGCGACGTGAACCTGGGGGCAGGTTCGACGTATGCGGTGGAACTTACGCCCACCAGCAGCGACCGTATCGTCGCCGGCGGCAAGGCGATCCTGGGCGGCGGCAACGTCACCCTGGCGTTGGAAAACAGCCCGACCCTGCTCAGCGGCGCACAGGCACAAAGCCTTATCGGTCGCCAGTACAGCATCCTCCAGGCGGCTGGCGGCATCCAGGGTCAGTTTGGCCAGGTGTTGCCCGACTATCTATTCCTTGGCGGCACCCTCGCTTATGCCACCGACAGCGTGCAGTTGGACGTGGTCCGCAATGACGCCACCTTCGCCAGCGTCGCGGCGACGCGCAACCAACGCAACGTAGCCGCGGCCGCAGAGCAATTGGGCGCGGGCAACCCGGTGTACGAAAGCCTGCTGCAGTCGGAGTCCATTGCGGTTGCGCAACAAGGCTTGCAGCAGTTGTCCGGTGAAGTCTACCCGGCGATCGGCGCCATGCTCATCAACGACAGCCTGCAACTGCGCGACGCGGTGGGCGAGCGTTTGCGCCAGGTGCCGGTCGCCGCTGACAGCAACCTGTGGCTCAAGGCACTCGGCGCCTGGGGCAAGACCGACAGCCGCAGTGAGACGGCGGGTTCCACCACCTCCCTCGGTGGTCTGTTGGGCGGCGTCGATGGCGCGCTGGACGAGCAAACGCGTGTGGGCCTGGTCGCCGGTTACAGCGACAGCTCATTGAATATGGGCAGCGGCACGCATTCCTCGGCATCCATCGACAGTTATCACTTCGGTGCGTACGCCGGGCGCGAGCTGGGCGATTGGCGCGTCAGTGCCGGTGGCGCCTACAGCTGGCATCGCGGTGACGTGAAGCGCGACCTGCAATACGGCGCTGTCAGTGGCAAACAAAAATCCAAGCTGGAGGCGCGCACGGCGCAACTGTTCACCGAGGCGGCCTACCGGATCAACCTGCAATCTTTGGCACTGGAGCCCTTCGCCAACCTGGCCTATGTGCACCTGGACAGTGATGGGTTCCATGAAAAAGGCGATGCCGCGGCCCTGGAACGTGGCAGCGATCAGCGGGACGCCGTGCTCAGCACGCTTGGCGTGCGTGCCCTGAAAACCGTTGCCCTCAATGACCACCAGCAGCTGCAGCTCTCCGGTTCGCTGGGGTGGCAGCACAGCCTCACCGCCGTTGAATCCGAAGAGCACTTGGCGTTTGTCGCAGGCGGGCCGTCATTTGCCGTGCGCAGTTCGCCGTTGCTGCGCGATGCCGCGCTGGTCGGTGTGCAGGCCAGCCTGGCGCTGAGCCCGGCCACACGGGTCAACCTTGATTACAGCGGCCAATGGGGTGGCCGGGAGAAAACCCAAGGGGTGGGGCTGAGCCTCAACTGGCAGTTCTGAAGCGATTTACACATGTGCAATAAGAAAACTAAGGAAGGTCACCGTGAAAACACGCAAGTCAGGGTTAACTACCGCCATCCACACCGCCTTGGGCTACCCGCCCAAGGCCAGCCGCAGCGCGCCATACGGTGCGTTGCTGTGTTGCCTGGCAAGCCTGGGAACCGCCCAGGCCGCACCCTATGTGGAAACCGGCAAACTGGGCGATGCCGCCAGTTGGCGCAGCAATGAGTTCAAGGCCGACTGGGGCCTGGGCGCCGTGCATGCCGATACCGCGTACGCCGCCGGGTACACCGGCAAGGGCGTCAAGCTGGGGATCTTCGACCAACCGGTGTACGCCCAGCACCCGGAGTTCGCCAGCCCTGGCAAGGTGGTGACGATTGTCACCGAGGGCATCCGTCAGTACACCGACCCGTACATCCCGGTGAAGGCCGGCGATGCGTTTCGTTACGACGGCACGCCTTCGCTCGGTTCGAACGGCAAGCTGGGCAACCATGGCACCCATGTCGGCGGGATTGCAGCGGGTAACCGCGATGGCGGACCGATGCACGGCGTGGCCTTCGATGCACAAATCATCAGCGCCGAGAACGGTGACCCGGGCCCGGAAGACGGCATCATCCTCGGCAACGATGGCGCGGTGTACAAGGCCGGCTGGGACGCATTGGTCGCCAGCGGCGCGCGGATCATCAACAACAGCTGGGGCATCGGCATTGGTGAGCAGTATGCGAAGGGCGGGCGCGACCCAGCGTTTCCAAATTTCACGGTCAACGAAGCACAGGCACAATTCAACAACATCCGGCCGATCCTCGGAACCATTGCCGGTGGCGCCTACCAGGGCGCGATCGATGCGGCCCGCAGCGGCGTGCTGACGATCTTCGCCGCTGGCAACGACTACAATCGCAACAATCCGGACGCGATTTCCGGGCTGGCGTACTTTGTGCCAGAGATTGCGCCCAACTGGCTCTCCGTCGCGGCGTTGCAGCAGAACCCGGACACCACGAGCGCCGATCCGTATGTGATCAGTACGTTCTCCTCACGTTGCGGCTATGCGGCGAGTTTCTGCGTGTCGGCGCCCGGCACCAAGATCTACAGTTCTGTCATCAATGGCACCAGCCTGGACAACCTCACCACCGACTATGCCAACTTCAACGGCACGTCCATGGCCGCGCCCCACGTGGCCGGCAGTGCGGCCGTGCTGATGCAGCGTTTTCCGTACATGAGCGGCGACCAGATCTCGACACTGCTCAAGACCACCGCTACGGACCTCGGCGCGCCGGGCATCGACTCGTTGTACGGCTGGGGCATGATCAACCTGGGCAAGGCGATCAACGGCCCGGGAATGTTTGTCACGGCCGAAGACATTCCGGCCGAGTTCCGCATTGACGGCGCTTATGGCAGCGGACAGTTTGTCGCGGATTTACCGGGCGTGGGCGCGGTGGTCGATGCCGGCAAGCCGACTCAGCGAATCTGCAACGATGTGCATTGCGGGCTGGACTTGTGGAGCAATGACATCTCCGGGCACGGCGGCCTGACCAAACAGGGCATTGGCACGCTGGTACTCACCGGCGCCAACACCTACAGCGGCCCGACCTTGGTCAATCAAGGCTTGCTGGCCATCAATGGCTCGCTTACTTCGCAGGTGACCGTCAGCCAGAGCGGGGTAGTCGGGGGTTCCGGCCGCATCGGTTCGTTGCTGGCGAAAAACGGCGGCACCGTGGCGCCGGGCAACTCCATCGGCACTTTGAACGTCGCAGGGGATGTGACGTTTGAGGCCGGGTCGACCTATGCCGTGGAGCTGTCGCCTACCAGCAGCGACCGCATTGTGGCGGGAGGCACTGCCACCTTGAACGGGGGCACGGTGACCCTCGCGCTGGAAAACAGCCCGACGCTGCTCAGTGGCGCACAGGCGCAAAGCCTGATCGGGCGCCAGTACAACATCCTGCAAGCCGCGGGTGGCATTACCGGCAGCTTTGGTGCGGTGCTGCCCAACTACCTGTTCCTCGGCGGCAACCTGAACTACGCGGCCAACGGCGTGCAACTGGACGTGGCACGTAACGCCAACAGTTTTGCCAGCGTGGGCGCCACCGACAACCAGCGCGCCGTGGCCGCTGCCGCCGAGCAATTGGGCGCCGGCAACGCGGTGTATGAAAGCCTGCTGTTGGCGCCTAATGCGGCGTCGGCACAAGGTGCTTTCCAACAACTGTCGGGAGAAATCTACCCGGCCCTGGAAACCGCTTTGGTGAATGACAGCCGCTATGTGCGCGAAGCCGTGGGCGAACGCCTGCGCAATGGCGAGATGGGGGCATCCAGCGAGACGCTCGACAGTCGTGGCAACGTGTGGGTCAAGGCCCTGGGCGCTTGGGGCAAGACCGACAGCCGCAGCGATACAGCCGGCTACACCACGTCCATCGGCGGCATGCTCGCCGGGGTGGACGGTGCACTGGACGAGTCCACGCGCATCGGCCTGGTCGCCGGTTACAGCGACACGTCACTGAACATGGGTAGCGGCACGCATTCCCGTGCTTCGGTCGACAGCTACCACTTCGGCGCCTATGCCGGGCATGAGATCGGCGCCTGGCGCCTGAGCGGTGGCGCCACTTACAGTTGGCACCGCGCAGACGTGAAACGCGACCTGCAATACGGCAATGTCTCCGGCAAACAGAAAGCCAAGGTTGATGCACGCAGCACCCAGGTATTCACCGAAGCGGCCTACCGCATCAACCTGCAACCGTTGGCCCTGGAACCGTTCGCCAACCTGGCCTACGTGCACCTGGACAGCGATGGCTTTACCGAAAAAGGCGACGCTGCGGCGCTGAAAAGTCGCGACGACACACGCGACCAGGTGTCGAGCACGCTGGGTCTGCGTGCCTTGAAAACCTTCAATGTGAATGACCACCAGCAGTTGGAGGTATCCGGCACCCTGGGCTGGCAGCACACCCTCAGCAGCACCGATGCCGAGCAACACTTGGCATTTGCCTCGGGCGGCCCGTCGTTTACGGTGGAAAGTGCGCCGATGGTGCGTGACGCGGCGCTGGTTGGCGCACGGGTCAGCCTTGCGCTGAGCAAGGATGCGCGGGTCAACTTTGACTACAACGGCCTGCTGGCCAGCAAAGAAAAAGTCCATGGCGTGGGCTTGAGCCTGGATTGGGCGTTCTGATGGTTTAGCGACCTTTGCGGGTGTCGGCGCCACCGGTGCCCGCAGGTTTGGCTTTCTCTACAACTCCAACAAAAGAGAGGCACTACCAATGGGTATCTTTGACTATAAAAACCTCGGCACCGAGGGCTCCAAAGCGTTGTTCGCCGATGCCATGGCGATCACGTTGTATTCCTACCACAACCTGGATAACGGCTTTGCCGTGGGTTACCAGCACAACGGCCTGGGGTTGGGCTTGCCGGCGACGCTGGTCGGCGCGTTGCTGGGCAGCACAGACTCCCAGGGCGTGATCCCCGGCATTCCATGGAACCCGGATTCGGAAAAAGCCGCGCTGGACGCGGTACAAAACGCCGGTTGGACGCCGATCAGTGCGAGCACCTTGGGTTACGGTGGCAAAGTCGATGCGCGAGGCACCTTCTTTGGCGAAAAGGCGGGCTACACCACGGCCCAGGTCGAGGTGCTGGGCAAGTACGATGACGCCGGCAAGTTGCTGGAAATCGGCATTGGTTTTCGCGGCACCTCGGGGCCTCGGGAAACCTTGATCAGCGATTCCATCGGTGACCTGGTCAGCGACCTGCTGGCAGCGCTCGGCCCCAAGGACTACGCGAAAAATTACACCGGGGAAGCCTTCGGTGTTTTGCTCAAAAATGTGGCCGACTACGCCAGTGCCCATGGCTTGAGCGGCAAGGATGTGGTGGTCAGCGGCCACAGTCTGGGCGGGCTGGCGGTCAATAGCATGGCCGATCTCAGCAACAACAAATGGTCGGGGTTCTACACGGACGCCAATTATGTGGCCTATGCCTCGCCGACCCAGAGCGCCGGCGACAAGGTGCTGAACATTGGCTACGAGAATGACCCGGTGTTCCGTGCGCTGGAGGGTTCGTCCTTCAACCTGTCGTCCCTGGGCGTGCACGACAAACCCCATGAGTCGACCACCGACAATATCGTCAGCTTCAACGACCACTACGCCTCGACGCTGTGGAATGTGCTGCCGTTTTCCATTGTCAATCTTCCGACCTGGGTTTCGCACCTGCCCACCGTTTACGGCGATGGCATGACGCGGGTGCTTGAGTCAGGCTTCTACGAGCAGATGACCCGCGACTCCACCGTGATCGTCGCCAACCTGTCCGACCCGGCGCGGGCCAACACCTGGGTGCAGGATCTCAACCGCAATGCCGAGCCGCACAAGGGCAACACCTTCATCATCGGCAGCGACGGCAATGACCTGATCCAGGGCGGTAAGGGCGCGGATTTTATCGAGGGCGGCAAGGGCAATGACACGATCCGCGATAACAGCGGGCACAACACCTTTCTGTTCAGCGGGCATTTTGGCCAGGACCGGGTGATTGGCTATCAATCGACGGACAAGCTGGTGTTCAAGGATGTGCAGGGGAGTGTGGACTACCGTGAGCACGGTGGGGATACGGTGATCAGTGTTGGCGGGGATTCGGTGACGCTGGTGGGCGTGAGTGGCTGGTCGGGGGAGGGGATGGTTATCGCGTAAGGGAGGCGTGTGGGGGCCTGGCCCCCACACCATTATTCATTAGTCTTCCTTGCGCACGGTGGCCACGTCAGCCGCCTTGACCCGTACATGCTTGCCAGCAATATCAGTGAATTCGTAGAAGCCATCGGCAGTCTTGGTTTTTGGGGTGTCCTTGGTCAAATACTGTGTGCCATTTTGCAGCGTCACTACGGTTTGCGTCGCGCAACCGGCCAATACCAGAAAAGTGAGTGCAACCAGTGGCAGACCCAAATTCTTCATGTTCATAACCCTTACCTTAACCTTGAAAAGTCCCATGCCAGAGGCGTGGGCGACAAATGTTACGCCATCGACTTCACCATCTGATCACTTTTATGCAAAAAGTTGCAGGCGCCATTTATCTATTAGCGATTGCAACCTCGCCTTGGCGACGGCACTCTGTATGCATAACCAGTATTTGATCGCTGTACACCATGGCCAAAACCCTCGAAGACCCGCTCTATTACCTGCATAACTTCCGCCAGGTCCTGCATTGGCTGGGGCAACGCTATGCCGATCTGCTCGATGCAGACGAACAGCATTTCATTCAGCAATTTGACAGGTTGCCGCAGGCGTCCCAGGCGCTTTTGGTGCGCATGGTGATGCGCAAGGGTGTGCACTTTCGGGCGAGCAAACTCAATTACGTGGAGATCGGCTGCACGCACACCGCTGCTGCGCCATTGCTTGCATTGGGCTGGGTCGACAACAAATCCATGCTGGCCTTTGAAACGCTGTTCGGCTTGCTGCAAAAAGGCGAGATATTCGGCGCGTTCAAGCCGTGGATCGACCAGCCCAGGGGCAGGAAGTCCGATTGGTTGGAAGGGCTGGCGGCACAATTCACCGACAGCCGCAGTTTTGCCGGTTGGTGCCCGGACCTTACCGACACGCTCTTGAGCCTTACCGTGATGGAATTGTGTGATCGCCTGCGCCTGATGTTCTTCGGCAACCTGCATCAGGATTGGTCGGAATTCGTGCTGGCTGACCTGGGCATCTACACCTACGAAAAAGTCGAGTTCTGCGCAGAGTCCCGTGGCCTGCGCAGCCGGGATGATGTGCATGGCTTTCTGTTCCTGCACCAGTGCCAGCAGGCCTTTGAAACCGGTGAAGCGCTGGAGGCGGTGCTGGCCCGGGTCGCAACCCTGAGTACCGACAACCCCTGGCTGGAAAAACGCCGGGCCAAGTTGTTGTTCCAGGTCGGTCAATATTGCGAGCGCATTGCCGAATTGGCGTTGGCGGAACAGATTTACCGCAGCTGTGCCTATCCCGGTGCCCGCTCACGATTGATCCGGGTATTGGAACGTCAAGAGGACTACGGCCAAGCCATGGCCCTGGCGAGCGCCGCCCAACAGGCGCCGGAAAGCGCCGCCGAGCAGCAGCACTTATTGCGTGTCATGCCACGCCTGCGCCGCAAACTGGGTGAACCGGCCTTGCCGAAAGTGAAGCCACGCCCGGTCGTGCGCCTGGACCTTGCCCTTGCGCTACCCGAGCCGCTGATGTCGGTGGAGTATTGCGTGCAGGCTCACCTCAGCGAGCCCGATGGGCCGGTGCACTACGTTGAAAACGGGCTGATCAATTCACTGTTCGGGCTGCTGTGCTGGGACGTGATCTTTACACCGCTGCCGGGTTCATTTTTCCACCCGTTCCAACGCGGTCCCGCAGACCTGCACAGCGAAGACTTCCATCAGCGCCGTGCACCGCTGTTCGCTGCGTGTTTCGAGCAATTACAGGACGAACGCTACAAAACCACCATTCGCCAGCGTTACAGCGACAAGTGGGGGATCCAGTCACCTTTCGTGTTCTGGAACCTGCTCAGCGAAGACCTCTTGGAGCAGGCCCTGGCCTGCCTGCCCGCCGAACACCTGCGCTATTGGTTTGAACGGCTGCTACTGGACATCCGTGCCAACCGCGCCGGTATGCCCGACCTGATCCAGTTCTGGCCGGCGCAAAAAACCTACCGCATGATCGAGGTCAAGGGCCCCGGAGATCGCCTGCAGGACAACCAACTGCGTTGGCTGGAATTCTGTGGCGAATACCAGATGCCGGTGACCGTCTGCTATGTGCGCTGGGCAGAATCCGCTTGAGCTACAGCGTTGCCGTGCGGGCGCTGTGCGAGTTCACGGCCAAGGTCGGTGACCTCGACCTGCGCTTCACACCGTCGCCCAGCGCCCAGGAAGGCATTGCCGGCCACCGCACCGTCGCCTCACGGCGCAGCGCGCACTACCAGAATGAAGTCGCGCTTGAAGGCGAGTACCAGCAGCTCAAGGTGCGGGGCAGGGCGGACGGCTATGACCCGGACGCCAACCGCCTGGAAGAGGTGAAGACCTATCGCGGCGACCTCGACGCCCAGCCCGCCAACCACCGGCAACTGCACTGGGCCCAGGTCAAAGTGTATGGCTGGCTGATGTGCCAGAAGCTCAACCTGTCAGAGATCAACCTGGCGCTGGTGTACTTCGATATCGTCGGTGAAGGCGAGACGGTGCTCGACCAACGCTTTCAAGCCACCGAACTGGAAACCTTCTTCAACCAGCAATGCGCGCTGTTTTTGGGCTGGGCCGAGCAGGAAATGGCGCACCGCGAAGCGCGCAACAGCGCCGCGCAAACCCTGGCGTTTCCCCATGCCGGTTTCCGTCCTGGCCAGCGCTCGCTTGCCGAGTCGGTGTACAAGGCGGTCAGCACCGGCCGTTGTCTGATGGCCCAGGCGCCGACCGGCATCGGCAAAACCATCGGTACGATCTTCCCTTTGCTCAAGGCCTTGGCGCCCCAGCAACTGGACAAACTGTTCTTTCTCACCGCCAAGACCCCCGGCCGTAAGCTCGCCCTGGATGCTGCCCAAGTGCTGCATGCCAGCAGCCCTGGCCTGCCTTTGCGTGTGCTGGAGTTGGTGGCGCGGGACAAAGCCTGCGAGCACCTGGAAAAAGCCTGTCACGGCGATTCCTGCCCGTTGGCCAGGGGCTTCTACGACCGTCTGCCCGCCGCACGCATCGCGGCTTCCAAGGTGCGCCTGCTGGACCAGCGCACTCTGCGCAATGTGGCCCTGGCCCATGACGTTTGCCCGTATTACCTGAGCCAGGAAATGGCGCGTTGGGCCGACCTGGTGGTCGCCGACTACAATTACTTCTTCGATTTCGGCGCCATGCTGTTCGGCCTGGCCCAGCTCAACCAGTGGCGCGCGGCGGTGCTGGTGGACGAGGCGCACAACCTGGTCGATCGGGCCCGCTCGATGTACAGCGCCAGCCTTGACCAGTACCACCTCAAGACCCTGCGCGATACAGCCCCCGAACCCTTGAAGAAACCCTTGCAGCGCCTCAACCGTGAGTGGAACGCGCTGCACAAGGACCAACTTGCGCCGTACCAGGCCTACACCGCTCGCCCCGAGAAACTGTTGCAGGCCTTGAGCCTGTGCGCCAGCACCATGGGCGAGTACTTCAACGATCACCCCGAGTCTCTCAGCGGCGACCTGCAAAGCTTCTATTTCGAGGTGCTGCAATTCGGCAAGGTCGCCGAATTGTTCAACGAACACTTCATTTTCGATATCAGCAAGCGGCAGTTCAGCGGCAAACGCAGCAGCTCGACCCTGTGCCTGCGTAACGTGGTGCCTGCCGAGTTCATCCGCCCACGGCTGACGGCCACCCGCAGCAGCGTGCTGTTTTCCGCGACCCTGAGCCCACGGCATTACTACGCCGACTTGCTGGGTCTGCCCGCTGATACGGCGTGGATCGATGTGGAGTCGCCGTTCAAGGCTGAGCAATTGCAGGTACGCATCGTCGATGCAATCTCCACGCGCTTCGTGCATCGCGAGGCCTCGCTGGAGCCTATCGTCGAGCTGATCGCCCGCCAGTACACCCAGCAGCCTGGCAATTACCTGGCGTTCTTCAGCAGTTTCGATTATCTGCAACAAGTGGCGCAGTTGCTGGCCGAGAAACATCCGGCCATTACGCTGTGGCAACAGTCACGCGGCATGGCTGAGGCCGAGCGCCAGGCCTTTCTCGACCAATTCACCGAACACAGCCAGGGCATCGGGTTTGCCGTGCTCGGCGGTGCATTCGGTGAGGGCATCGACTTGCCCGGCACCCGCTTGATCGGTGCATTCATTGCCACCCTTGGCTTGCCCCAGTTGAACCCGATCAATGAACAGATGAAAGTGCGCATGGGCGCGATCTTCGGTGCGGGCTACGACTACACCTACCTGTACCCTGGTATCCAGAAAGTCGTGCAGGCGGCGGGTCGGGTGATCCGCAGCCAGCAGGACCAGGGTGTGGTGATGTTGATCGATGACCGATTTGGCGAGGCTCGGGTACGTCAATTGTTGCCGCGCTGGTGGGCGGTGGCTTGAGTCATTCCTGTCGTCAATGATGCTGGCGGCTTGAGCAGTCATGGTCCACGCTGGGAAAAACCTGCAAAAGGCCATGCCCATGCGCCAGCTCCTCATCAGCGTCAACGGTATTGAGTTAAGTGTTTATAGTGCGGGGCCCGAACAGGGTGCGCCGATCTGGCTGCTTCACGGTTTCCCGGAATGCTGGCACTCGTGGCGCGAGCAAATTCCCGCGCTTGTGGCGGCGGGTTATCGGGTGTTTGCCCCGCAAATGCGCGGTTACGGGCGCAGCAGTTCACCGGCTGAAATTGCCGACTATGACCTGTTGACGCTGTGTGGCGATATCCAGCAGGCCATGAACCACTTCGGCCATACGCAGGTGGTGATGGTCGGCCATGACTGGGGCGCCGTGGTGGCTTGGCATCTGGCCTTGCTTGAGCCTGAGCGTGTCACACGCCTGATCACGATGTCCGTGCCTTTCGCTGGGCGCGCCCGTCGACCGGTGATCGAAATCATGCGCGAGCTGTACGCTGACCGCTTCAACTACATCCTGTATTTCCAGGTGCCGGGCGTTGCCGAGCAGGAGTTGGATGCGGATATCGAGCGCACATTGCGCCTGTTCATGCAGGATCAGGACGTGTTTCTGCAACAGAAGCCGGCGACCGCGACCTTGCTCGAAGGTGTTTCAGCGCCCGGAGCATTGCCGCTGTGGTGCTCCCAGGAGGACCTGGACGTTTATGTGGAAACCTTCGCCGAGCACGGTTTTCGTGGCCCACTGAACTGGTATCGCAACTTCGAACGCAACTGGCAACGCACCGAGTCCCTCGCTGGGCAGAAAGTGCTGCAGCCCACACTGTTCCTGATCGGCGACCGCGACCCGGTCGGGGTCTTCGAAGCCCACACAATCAAACGCATGCCGGATTCAGTGCCGCAGCTTGAGCAGTATGTGTTGGCGAACTGTGGTCACTGGATCCAGAACGAACAAGCCCAACAGGTCAATGCCCGGATGCTCGGCTTTCTAAGGAAAAGGTAAAGGTTGCTCCTCGACCCGGTTGATCCACCAGGCGAATGCTGCGCCCATGCAATTGCAGGATGCGGTGCACGATGCGCAGGCCCAGGCCGCCGTCACGACGGGCGCCGCCGATGGTAAAGGCGCGCAGGAACAAGCCTTCGCGCAGCTCGGCGTCGATGCCTGGGCCGCTGTCGCTGACCGTGACGGCGACGGCCTGGGTTTCAGGCGCGAGCGTCACCTCGATTTCGCCGTTCAGCGGTGTATGGCGCAGGGCGTTATCCAGCAGGTTGGTCAGTACGCGTTCAATCAGGCCCAAGTCCGCCAGCACCGTTGGCACCTGCGGCGGCAACGTCGCGGTGAGGGTGATGCCGCGTGCTTCGGCGGTCAGTTCGAATTTTTGAAAGATGTCCTGCACCAAGTCCGGTAATGAAAACCCTTCGATCACCGGCTGGACAAAGCCATGCTCCAAGCGCGCCAGCTCCAGCAATGACTGGGCCAGACCGCCAACCTTGCGGCTCTGGTCCAGGGCAATGCCGAGGTAACGGCGGCGTTCTTCGGGGCTGAGGCTGGCATCCTTGAGCGACAGGGTTTCCAGATAGCCATGCAGCGAGGCCAATGGCGTGCGCAGGTCGTGGGAGATATTGGCGACCATTTCGCGGCGTTCCTGGTCCTGATGGGTGATGGCGCGCCACTGTTCGCCCAGACGGTTTTCCATTTGCACGAAGGCGTGATCGAGCACGGCAATTTCATCGCCGCTGGTGAGTTCCGGCACAACGGGTTCAGCCGCTTTGGGTGCACCATTGATGTCGAATTGGCCGACTTTATTGGTCAACTGGCGCAGCGGTCGGGTGATCCAGGCGAACGCAATCAGCCCGGCCAGCAAGCAGAGCAGGGCGACCAGGCCTATGGACCACAGCGCGATCTTCAATGCCATGCCGGTGGCATCCTTGGCGTCATACACGTCATGAGCCTCACCGAGCAGCACGACATAGAGGAAGCCGGTCTGCTGGCCGCCAGCCATGAGAGGTGCGGCGCTGAACACCTTGCGGCCATCGAGGCTGCGCGGGTCATCACCGAGGATCGGCAGCATGAATCCGGCCAGGAAGCGCCGCACGGGCGCGAGGTCGACTCGATCGCGCAGCAGATGACCACTGGGCGCGGCGTTACCGACCACGCGGCCATCGATGTCGAGCAGGTAAACCTCGACACTCGGGTTGACCAGCATCAACTGACTGAACAGGTTGCGCACCGCGTCGGGCTTGAGGCCATCGGCGTCCATCAACTGCGTGTCGCGGGCAATGTGCGCCGCCAGGTCGCGGGACAGGCCTTGCACCACCTCCAGTTCATGCATGCGGTTGGAGCGCACCTGCCACCAGGCCGAGGTGCCGCTGCAAATCAGCAGCAATACGGCGAACACCACCGACAGGCGTTGGGTCAGGGTCAGCTTCATGGTGGGCTCTCGGCAAACTTGTAGCCACGGCCCCACACCGTAAGGATGCGCGCCGGGTTGGCCGGGTCGGTTTCGACCTTGGCGCGCAGGCGGTTGATGTGGGTGTTCACCGTGTGTTCATAACCTTCGTGGCTGTAGCCCCACACCGCATTGAGCAGGTCCATGCGTGAGAACACCTTGCCCGGTTGACGGGCGAAGAAGTACAGAAGGTCGAATTCCCGTGGCGTGAGGTCCAGGCGCTGGCCTTGCAGGGTAGCGTCACGGGTCAGCGGGTTGATGAACAATTGGCCGAGATCAAGGCTGCCGGCGTCCATCTTCAGGTTGCGCGCCATGGCGTCGACCCGGCGTAACAGCGCCTTTACGCGAGCAACCAGTTCCGGCATGGAAAAGGGTTTGGCGAGGTAGTCATCTGCGCCCAACTCCAGGCCGAGGATGCGGTGCAATTCGCTGGAGCGCGCGCTGGTGATGATGATGGGGGTGTAGCGCGTCATGGCGCGGGCGCGGCGGCAGATCTCTAGGCCGTCGACGCCGGGCAGCATCAAGTCGAGGATCAGCGCATCCCAACCGCCTTGCTCCAACAGGCGCAGACCTTCGGTGCCGTCGGCGCTGTGGACGACGTGGAACTGTTCGTCACGCAGGTGCAGGCAGATCAGGTCGGCGATATGGGCATCGTCCTCGACCACCAGCACACGTTTTGGCTGATCCATGTAAGAGAAACCTTCGCTTGTAGTCCGCGCATTGTGCGGGTTTCGCAACAGTGTAGTTATCACGAATTGTTTAACTCTGCGTGAGGATTCCGCGACCGGCCAGGGCTCAGGATGAAGTCATTGATTTGGCGAAGCGCATGTTGTGGTGAGCGAACTCGCTCGCGCTGGGCTGCGCAGCGGCCCCTAAAAAAAGCGCGAGCGCTGCGCACTCCAGCGCGGGGCAAGCCCGCTCACCACAGGTTCATCGCTAGTCATCAGGCCAATGTGTTTAGGAGAACTCTATGTACTCACGCCGACAATTACTCCTGTACACCAGTCGCGGTGGCGGTCACCTAGGGCACGTGTTCGATGACGGCCCGCCACCCACCGGCCTGCGCTACTGCATGAACGGCGCCGCCATGACATTTACGGCGACTTAAGCCGATGTCTTTCTCCTATAAGGTTCCCTGCCATGTGGCTGCTGGTTCTCGCGTACCTGGGCGGCGTGCTGACAATCGTCAGCCCGTGCATCCTGCCTGTTCTGCCTTTTGTCTTCGCTCGCACCGGGCAGCCGTTTTTGCGCAGTGGCTTGCCGCTGTTAGCGGGGATGGCGGTGACATTCGCTCTGGTGGCAACGCTCGCAGCGGTGGGCGGCGGCTGGGTGGTGCAAGTCAATCAATACGGTCGCTGGCTCGCGTTGCTGTGCGTTGCGCTGTTCGGCTTAACGCTATTGTTGCCGCAGCTGTCGGAACGTCTGACGCGTCCATTGGTGGCCGCCGGCAGTCGTTTGTCGCAAGCCGCCGGGGCCGATGCCAGGCCGGGTCCGGGCGCATCGTTGCTGATCGGCGTCGCCACCGGGTTGCTGTGGGCACCGTGCGCCGGGCGGATCCTGGGGCTAGTGCTTACCGGCGCCGCGTTGCAGGGCGCCAGCATCGGCACTACCTTGCTCTTGCTGGCTTACGCCGCCGGGGCTGCCACCTCCCTCGGCGCAGGTGAATGGCTGCGCCGGGGCCTGGGCGCGTTGATGCTGGCCGGGGGCGCAATCCTCACCATCGAATTCCTCGACCCCAACGTGTCGGCGTATGCCTTCACCTTTGGTTAACCCGGAGTGCCTGCCATGAATGTATTCAAATACCTGCCCGCACTGGCCTTCGCCGCCTTCGTCGGCCAAAGCTCAGCCTTCTCCTTCGGCGCCTCCGACGATGCCGTTGTCATCGCGCCACCGGCCCTTGACCTGCCTGCAACCTCAGGCAACCTGCAAACCGCCGTGTTCGCCGGCGGCTGCTTCTGGGGCGTGCAGGGAGTATTCCAGCACGTGCAAGGGGTGAAAAATGCCGTCTCCGGCTACGACGGTGGGGCGGCGAGTACCGCGCAATATGAAGCCGTCAGTGAAGGCGATACCGGCCACGCCGAGTCCGTGTCCGTCACCTACGACCCGAGTAAAGTCAGCTACGGCAAACTGCTGCAGATCTACTTCTCGGTCGCCCACGACCCCACCGAACTCAACCGCCAGGGGCCGGACACCGGCACCCAATACCGATCTGCAATCTTCGCGCAGAACGCCGAGCAGCAAAACGTCGCTCAGGCCTACATCGCTCAACTGGATGAGGCCAACGCTTTCGGCAAACCCATCGTCACGAAAATCGAGATGGGCAAGGTGTTCTACCCGGCGGAGTCCTACCATCAGGACTTTCTCACCGAAAACCCGTCTTACCCCTACATCGTGATCAACGACCTGCCGAAAGTGGCGCAACTGAAAAAGCTGTTTCCGGCGCAATACAGCGCCGAGCCGGTGCTGGTGAAAAACCAGTAATCAGCGTTTGGCCTTGGCCAGGTAAGGCGCCAGGCGTCGGCCCATTTCCTCACCCAGGGCTTGCAGCCCGCTCAACGGGCGGATCATCACTTCAAACTCGATGATCTGCCCGTGTTCGTTGAAGCGGATCAGGTCGATGCCCTTGAGCTGCTTGTCGCCCACGCGCGCGCTGAATTCCAGCACCACACTCAGGCCATCGCCGGTGGCGAGTTCACGGTGATAGGTGAAGTCTTCGAAGACGTTGATCACCGTATTGAGGATCATCGACACCACCGGCGCGCCAGGGTAGGGCGTATGAGCCATAGGCGAGCGGAAGACGGCGTCGGGCGCCAACAGTTCGGGCAGGGCCTTGAGGTCACGATTGGCTAACATCGCGTGCCAGCGTTGCAGGGTGTGTGCAGCCGCAGGGTTGAGCGTGAGTTCGGACATGTTCTGTACCTGTTCTTATGGTGGGAAGGCATTTCACCTGCCCAACATAAGAGCGGTATCCAAATAGGGTCAATCACCCTAACTTACAGTTAAGTGACCTAAACGTACTTAGACCATCTCCAGGTACGAGCTGTGAATCGCCCGCGCCAACTCGCGCACGGTGTCGATAAAGTCCGTTAGACGGGCGTGCAATCCCTCCTCAAGAATCTCATCGATCCCGGTGTACCTCAGCCGCGCCTCGAACTCCGCCGCCAGGCGCTGCGCCGTACGCCCATAACTGCCGGGCAGGTCCGCCAGGATATGGCTCAGTTCTTCGATGCAGGCATGCAACGAACGCGGCACATCACTGCGCAACAGCAGCAACTCGGACACGGAGCGGGCATTCAGCGCGTTCGGGTACAACTCGGTATACGCCTCGAATGAGGACAACGCGCGGAGCAGGGCGCTCCACTGGTAATAACCGCGTGCCGACAAGTCGCTGACTTCTTCCGACTCCTCGCCAAACATTTCGTAGCGCGCATCCAGCAAGCGCAAGGTGTTGTCGGCGCGCTCGACAAAGGTACCCAGGCGGATAAACCGATAGGCGTCATTGCGCATGATCGTCCCCGACGTCGCTCCCCGGAACAGGTGCGAGCGCTGCTTGACCCAATCACAGAAGTGGCTGATGCCATGCCGCGCCAGGCCGCCGGCGGCGATGCTGCGCATTTCGAGCCACGTGGCGTTGAGGTTTTCCCACATGTCGGCGGTGATGCGCCCGCGTACCGCATGGGCATTGCCGCGAGCGGCACGCAGGCAGTTGTAGATGCTCGCGGGGTTCTCTTCGTCGAGGGCGAAAAAGTGCAGCATGCGCTCGGCGTCCAGCTGTTTATGACGTTCCAGGTAGCTGTCCAGGGTGCCGCTGCTGAGCAACGACATCGCCAGTTCATCCAACCCGTCACTGCGCCCGGCCTGGGGCATCAACGACAGGGAATAACTGACTTCGAGCATGCGCGCCAGGTTCTCGGCGCGTTCCAGGTAACGGGACATCCAGTACAGATCTGCGGCGGTTCTACTCAACATACTCAGCCCTCCACCACCCAGGTGTCCTTGGTTCCGCCGCCTTGCGACGAGTTGACGATCAACGAGCCTTCCTTCAGCGCCACGCGGGTGAGGCCGCCGGGGACCAGGCGGGTTTCCTTGCCCGAGAGCACAAAGGGCCGTAGGTCGATATGCCGTGGGGCGATGCCGTTTTCGACAAAGGTGGGGCAGGTGGACAGGCTCAGGGTCGGCTGGGCGATGTAGGCGTGGGGCCTGGCCTTGATGCGTTGGCGGAAATCCTCGATCTCGGCCGCGCTGGAGGCCGGGCCGACCAGCATGCCGTAGCCGCCGGAGCCCTGGGTTTCCTTGACCACCAGTTCCGGCAGGTTGGCCAGCACGTGGGACAGTTCATCCGGCTTGCGGCACTGGAAAGTCGGTACGTTCTGTAACACCGGTTCTTCATCCAGGTAGAAACGGATCATTTCCGGCACATAGGGGTAGATCGATTTGTCGTCGGCCACGCCGGTGCCAATGGCGTTGGCCAGCACCACATTGCCGGCGCAATAGGCGGCGACCAGGCCGGGAACGCCGAGCATCGACTCAGGGTTGAAGGCCTTGGGGTCGAGGAAGGCGTCGTCGATACGCCGGTAGATCACATCTACCGGCTTGGGGCCGTCGGTGGTGCGCATGAACACCTTGAGGTCCTGCACGAACAGGTCCGCGCCCTCTACCAACTCAACGCCCATTTCACGGGCCAGGAACGCATGTTCAAAGAACGCGCTGTTGAAGCGGCCTGGCGTCAGCACCACCACGTTAGGGTTGTCCAGGCGGCTTGAGCTTTTCAGGGTCTTGAGCAGCAGGTTGGGGTAGTGGTCCACCGGCGCGATACGTTGCTTGGCGAACACCTCGGGGAAGAGGCGCATCATCATCTTGCGGTCTTCGAGCATGTAGCTCACGCCGCTGGGGGTGCGCAGGTTGTCTTCAAGCACGTAGTAGGTGCCGTCACCGTCGCGCACCAGGTCCACGCCGGAAATGTGCGAATAGATGTCGCGGTGCAGGTCCAGGCCGACCATGGCTTTCTGGTAACCCTCGTTGCCCAGCACCTGGTCCGCTGGAATGATCCCGGCCTTGATGATGCGCTGGTCGTGGTAGATGTCGGCGAGGAACATGTTCAGCGCGTTGACGCGCTGGATACAGCCGCGTTCGATCACGCTCCACTCGCTGGCGGGGATGCTGCGCGGGATGATGTCGAAGGGGATCAGGCGCTCGGTGTCTTGCTCGTCGCCATACAAGGTGAAGGTGATCCCGGCGCGATGGAACAGTAAATCGGCTTCACGGCGACGTTGGGCCAGCAGTTCCGGCGGCGTGTTGGCCAGCCAGCGGGAAAAATCCTGGTAATGCGCACGGCATACGCCGTTTGCGTCATTCATTTCATCAAAGAAAGATCGAGCCATTCCAGTACCTTGTCAGTGCCGAGGGGAACAGGGGTGGCACTGCCGTTTCAAAAAACGCATTTTTTATGAGCCCGTGGCGGTGGGTGCCAATGGGCCTGGTCCTTACTTTCTTATGGGGTCGGCTCTGGGTCGGGGGGTAACCAATGCTCCTGTATCCGGGCAGATGAATGGATAAAGCAATGCTTGTGCCGGAAATCCTATTCAAGCTGTCGAGCTGAGAGGCTTTTGTAGTGAGCGGGCTTGCCCCGCGCTGGAGTGCGCAGCGCTCCCGCTTATTTTGGGGCCGCTGCGCAGCCCAGCGCGGGGCAAGCCCGCTCACCACAGAAGCCCGCTCACCACAAAAGCCAGGCCACCACAAAAGCCAGATCACCCCCAAAAGCCAGTCCAGCACTGAACCCCGCTCAACACAGTGCACTCCATGCTCCGACTTGGTGCATGAACCAACTTGAACTTCACCCGCCCCCGATTCTTCTAACGGGACACGAACCCGCATGGAGCACCGCCGTGCCCAGAATCATCTCACCGCAAACCCCGGAATCGAGCCTGCCCGATCACAGCGAGCACAACGCCAAGATCTTCGGCTCGCCCAAAGACCGCCTCGACTTTTACCGGCGCGAAATCCAGTACGAAACCACCATCCTTGCCAACCGTACCGACGCCTACCTCACCGCGCAGTCTTTCCTGGTGATCGCCTTTGTGTCGGGCATGGGCAACCTCAACCCCGAGTGGGGCAAGTTGTTCACCGTGGTGGTGCCGATTTTCCTCGCTGTGTTGGGCATCCTCAGCTCCCTCAACGCATGGCCTGGGATCCGTGCGGCGTATGACATCATCGATCACTGGCACTTCAAGCAAAGCGAGCTATTGCGCAGCGAGCCGGTGATGGGCATGGCGTACGACGAGTCGCCGCTGTTTTCCGAAATGGAGTCGTCGCACAAGGGTTATCGCAAGTCGTTGCTGTTTTCCATGCGCGCGCCCTGGTTATTCATGGTGTTCTGGGTGCTGCTCGCTGCGTACGCGTTTTACATCCAGGTCGACAACCCCGGGTCCTAAACCGATGGAACTTCATCACCCTGGGCATGACCTTAACTCTACCCAGGCGACATTTTCCGAGAGGTAAGCCATGAGCACAGACAAACAACCCGCCACCGGTGCCGATGCGCCCAAAGACCCGGTGCCAGCGAAAGATCCCAAGGCCAAGGAAAACGACTACAGTCCAGACTTCAAGCCCAAGCCTGAGCCCAAGCCTGAAACCGATGCCGATATCGACACCCAAGGCGGTTAGAGGAGACGGTCATGTCCAAAGAACTTGATGAAGAACTCAACGACCCCGGTAATGAAGACCCCGGGTCATTGATGGACGATGCAGAAGTGCCGCTCAACGATCTGGATGAAGCGGCGGATGTGGGTAACACCGAGCGTCAAGACTGAGTATTCACCCGGGCACGTCGTTCATACCACACCAGCATAGGCTGGGTACTCAGGCCATGAACGACGATGCTCAGGGCGATCACCGACAAGGTCAGGTTCACCGCCACGGCGCTGCTGGTGCCAATCAGTCCGTGATTGAGCGCGTAAAACAGGTAGTAAATGCTGCCGATCCCGCGAATGCCGAACCATCCCATCAGGCTGCGCTGCTGACGATCAATCAGGCGTCCCCACGGCATCGCCAGCACACTGATCGGCCGAATCACGCAAAACAACAGCGCCGCCATCGGCAATGCGCGCCAATCCCAGTGGCTTATCAGCACGATCCCCAGTACCGTCACCAGGAACACCTCCATCGAGCGTTCCACCAGGCTGCCGAATGACAGCATGTCGCCCATCATGACGCCGGCGGCGATCTGGGTGTCCTTCAGTTCGCTCACATCCCCTTGCAACGCGCGGTCTGGCTCGATTTCCAAATGGCCTACCACCGGCAACGCCAGATGCTCCGACGGCGTTTTTGAGTTTCCGGTGGAGCGGAATTCCGCCTGGCGCAAACCAAGCCCGGCCGCAAACACGGACAGAAAGCCATAACCGCCCACTGCCTCGGCGACCACGTAGGCCAGCGCAATCAGAGCGAGGGTCAGGTAGTCATTGGGCGAGAGCGTGCTGTCACTGTTGGTGATGCGCAGCCACAACGTCGCGCGGCCGATGCCCCGGCCCATCCAGTAGCCGATCAACAACCCGGCCGGCACCGCCCACAACAAGTTCTTCAATACCCAACCGCCTAGCCAATCGCCGTCAAACCCGCCGTGTTGCATGAACAGCAGGGCAAAAATCACAAAGGGAAAGGCGGTGCCATCGTTCAAGCCCGCTTCGCCGGACAATCCGAAGCGCAGCGGGTCGTAATCCTGAGCGTTATTGACCTGCACCAGGCCTGCCAGCACCGGATCCGTTGGCGCCAGTATCGCGCCCACCAGCAGCGACACGCCCCACGACAGCGTAAACAGGTAATGCAGCGCGAGGCTGATCCCCAGGATGGTCAGCAGCATCACCGGCCCGGCCATGCCAAACGCGATGCGCCAGGTACGGTGCTTGAGCGGCAAGCGCAGTTTCAAGCCGCTGACAAACAGCGAAAACAGCACGGCGACTTCCGTGAGGTGCTCCATCCAGCGTGCGGAGTGCTGGATGTCCAGGTGCAGCAGGTCTACGCCAAGGGGGCCAATTCCCACGCCCAGCAGTAGGCACACCGCCGAGGTCGTGACCGGCATCCAGCGCAGAAAGGAAGAGGTGAGGGCGAGCGTGAGCAACACGGCGCCCAGTACGGCCATCCACAAAATAAAAGTCATCGAACGTGTACCGGGCCGTGGTCTGTTCAGCTTGGAGGACTGCGGCGCGTCACCGGTTCAATGTGATTGGATCAATTGCGAACCGATGGTCTTCAGGCGAATCATGTCCATCAATTGCCGCAACCCCGGCTGTGACTGGCGCCGGCTGGGGTAATACATGCACAACGGCTCGCCCATGCAGGCCCAGTCCGGCATGACTTCCAGCAGGCGCCCCTCCTTGAGTTCCTGCTCCACGCGGTTGGACAGGCAGTAGGCAATCCCCACCCCTTGCAACGCGGCATTGACGATTGTTTCAGTGTCGGCCGCGCTGAAGTGGCCGGGCACGTCGATGCGTTGTTGCCGTGCGCCGTTGCCCAATTCCCATTTGTAGGTGGTCTTGTCCCCCAGGTACATGCGGATGCAACTGTGTTGCAGCAGGTCTTTGGGCTCCTGCGGCGTTCCGCTTCGAGCAAGATAGGCGGGGGAGGCGACCATGATCCAGCGCAGTTCGCCGGTCAGCGGCACGGCGACCATGTCTTGGGGCACGGTGGCACCGTAGCGGATACCCGCGTCGTAACCTTCAGCGATGATATCGATCATCTGGTCCTGCACGATCAGGTCCAGGCGCAGTTGCGGGTAGGCGGCGCAAAAATCCCCAAGAATCGGCGCCAACAGCAAGACCGCCGCGTCCCGTGGCACATTCAGGCGCAGCCGGCCGATCGGGGCCTCGCGGTACAGCTCCAGGGTGTCGAGGCCGTCCTTGATGGTGGCAAACCCCTGAATGAGTTTTTCCGCCAGTAGCGTGCCGGCATCGGTGGGTTCCACCGCGCGGCTGGTGCGGTAGAGCAGCTTCACGCCCAGGCGGGTTTCCAGGTTGCGCATGGTGTGGCTCAACGCCGAGGTGGTCACGCCCAGTTCATGGGCGGCGTGGCGGAAGCTGCGGCGGCGGATGATCGCCATGAACACGTTGAGATCAGCCAATTCGGAACGGTTGAAAGCAGCCATTTCAAGTCTCTTGCGCAGGAATTCGGCTGCATGCGGCGTTGAGCCCGATTCAACCGTGGATGACTTAGAGTAATTGTTTTTCTAAGCATTATTGCGCGCCATGGGATTTTTTTATGCACGTTGAGACCATCAGAATTGCCGGCATCGACCAAGCGGTCTCGCGGATTGCCCTCGGTACCTGGTCCATGGGCGGGCACCTGTGGGGTGGGGCGGACAATGAACAAGCCATCCGCACCCTGCGCCATGCCCTGGCAATCGGCATCAACCTGATCGACACCGCGCCGGTGTACGGCTTTGGCCTGTCCGAAGAGCTGATCGGCAAAGCCCTGCGTGGCGTGCGCCACAGCGCGGTGATCGCGACCAAGGCCGGGCTGCAATGGGACACCGGCACTCCCCGGCGCAACGCCACGGCCCAGCGCATCCGCAAGGAAGTCGAAGACTCCCTGGTACGCCTGCAAACCGACTACATCGACCTTTACCAGATCCACTGGCCCGACCCGCTGGTGGCCCAGGAAGAAACCGCCGATGAGCTGGAACGCCTGCGCCGCGAAGGCAAGATCCTCGCGGTCGGCGTGAGTAACTATTCCTCCGCGCAGATGGACGATTTCAGCCAGTACACCGCACTCGCCACGGTGCAGCCGCCCTATAACCTGTTCGAACGGGCCATCGACAGCGACATACTGCCTTACGCCAAGCAGCATTCCCTGGTGGTTTTGGCTTACGGTCCGCTGTGCCGGGGGTTGCTCAGCGGCAGCATGCACTCGGCGACGGGCTTTACCGGCGATGATGTGCGCACGCTCGACCCCAAGTTCAAGGCGCCGCGTTTCGAGCAATACCTGGCCGCCGTGGCCGCGCTGGATATGTATGCCCGCGAATGCCACGGCAAATCGGTACTGGCCCTGGCCCTGCGCTGGGTGCTCGACCAAGGCCCGACCATCGCCCTGTGGGGCGCACGGCGGCCGGAGCAGTTGAAGGGCTACGAAGAAGCCTTCGGCTGGCACCTCACGCCCGAAGACCTGACGCATATCGACCGTATCCTGGCCAGCACGATAAAAGATCCGATCGGCCCGGAATTTATGGCCCCGCCCAAGCGTTAACGACCTCTTTGAACCATAAACGACACGGCCGCAAACTTACCCATTGAACGACTGTTCAGTTTGAACTATGTTGACCGCATCCACCCGTTTCCACCCGACGGGTTCGCGCTGTTTCTTCTTGAACAAGAGGCTCTGGCATGCGGTTTTCCCCCTTCGTCGAACGAATTGCAGGGCAGGGCGTAGCTGCCTGGGACATCCACCACGCCGCGTTCCAGGCGGCCAGCCAGGGCGAAGACATCATCATCCTCAGCGTTGGCGATCCGGATTTCGCCACGCCATCCTTCATTACCGACGCCGCGGTGAGTGCGTTGCGCGACGGTGACACCCACTACACCGAAATCCCCGGTCGCCCGGCATTGCGCGATGCAATAGCTGCACGCTACAGCCAGACGCTGGGCCGTCCACTGACTGCCGAAAACGTCATCACCGTGGCCGGTGCCCAGAACGCCTTGTTCGTGACCTCCCTGTGTCTGCTTCAGGCCGGCGATGAAGTGCTGGTGCTCGACCCGATGTACGTCACCTACGAAGCCACACTCAAGGCCAGCGGTGCGACACTGGTCCGTGTGCCCTGTTCGCCGGAATCCGGCTTTCGCCTCGACGCCCAGTTGCTCGGCGCAGCCATCACACCGCGTACGCGGGCGATTTTCTTCTCCAACCCGAACAACCCCACCGGCGTGGTACTCAACCCGCATGAGCTGCAAGCCATTGCCGACCTGGCGATTGCCCACGACCTGTGGGTGGTGGTCGATGAGGTCTATGAAAGCCTGGTGTTCGACGGCGAATACCACAGCCTCGCAGCGCTGCCGGGCATGGCCGAGCGATGCGTGGTGATTGGCAGTCTGTCCAAGTCCCATGCCATGACCGGCTGGCGCATCGGCTGGCTCATCGCCACGCCGCAAATGGTCGCGCATGCGGAAACCCTGGTGCTTAGCATGCTCTACGGGTTGCCGGGCTTCGTGATGGAAGCCGCCACCGCTGCCGTGCTGGCCCATGACGAGGTGACCCAGGGCATGCGCGAAATTTATCGGCGCCGGCGCGACCTGGTGGTGTCGGGGCTGAGTGGGTGCCCTGGCATCCAGGTGCAGGCACCGCAAGCCGGGATGTTTGTGCTGGTGGATGTGCGCGGCACCGGCCTGGGCTCCCTCGACTTTGCCTGGCGCCTGTTCCGTGAAGCCGGGGTTTCGGTACTCGACGCCGCCGCGTTTGGCGAGCCGGCCCAGGGTTTCGTGCGCTTGTCGTTCACCCTGGGAGAAGAGCGCCTGCGTGAAGCCTGCCAACGCATCGTGCGGTTTGTCGCCAAGCTGGCCGGTGAACCGCGTACCGCGGCGGCGCCCAGGATCGAAGTGGTGCAGCCGGCCGCAGCCAAAAAGATGATCGAGGTCATCGACCTGCACAAGCGCTTCGGCAATATCGAAGTGCTCAAGGGCATTTCCCTCACGGCCCACGAGGGCGATGTGATCTCGCTGATCGGCGCCAGCGGCTCGGGAAAAAGCACCTTGCTGCGCTGCATCAACATGCTCGAAGTGCCGGACCAGGGCAGCATTCATGTGGACGGCGAAAGCATCAAGCTCAACTACGGCCGGCCCGGCGCGCCTCTGGTGGCGGACGCCAAACAGCTGGTACGCATCCGTTCGACCCTGGGCATGGTGTTCCAGAACTTCAACCTGTGGCCACATCGCACGGTCCTGGAAAACCTTATTGAAGCCCCCACCCAGGTCCTGCGCGAAAGCCGCACCGAAGCCATCGAACGCGCCGAAGCCTTGCTCGACCGCGTCGGCCTGGCCGCCAAGCGCGACGAATACCCGGCGTTCCTGTCCGGCGGCCAGCAACAGCGGGTGGCGATTGCCCGAGCGCTGGCCATGCGTCCCAAAGTCATGTTGTTCGACGAGCCCACCTCGGCCCTTGATCCGGAACTGGTGGGTGAAGTGCTGCGGGTGATCCGCTCCCTGGCCGAGGAAGGCCGCACCATGATCCTGGTCACCCATGAAATGGCGTTCGCCCGGGATGTGTCGTCGAAAGTGGCGTTTCTGCACCAAGGCATGATCGAAGAAACCGGCTCGCCGGATGCGGTGTTTATCGACCCACGCAGTGAACGTTGCCGACAGTTCGTCAACGCGCATCAAACTCGCTAACTCCATAAAAAGACGGGGCAAAATCATGAAATCCAAGCGTATGGCAACGTGGTTGAGCAGTGCAGTGTTGGTGTTGACCGCGGGTTTCACCTGGGCGGCGGAAAAGCCCATCGTGTTTGCGGTGGCCGCAGAACCCTATCCGCCATTCACCGTTAAAGGTGGCAACGGCCAATGGTCCGGCTTTGAAGTGGACTTGATCCACAAACTCTGCGAAGGCATGAAAGCCGAGTGCCAGATCAAGGAAGTGGCGTGGGACGGCATCATTCCTTCTTTGCTGGCGAAGAAGATCGACGTGATTTTCTCGTCGATGTCGGTGACCGATGAGCGCGAAAAACAGATCGCCTTCAGCCGTGCCTATTACGATTCCCTGTTAGGCGTCGCCGGGCCGAAAGGCAGCGAAGTCGAGATTTCCCCGGCGGGCCTCAAGGGCAAGTTGATCGGCGTGCAGATCTCCACGGTCAGCGCCAACTACTTGAAGAAGTACTACGAAAACATCGCTGACCTGAAGTACTACGACACCCAGGAATCGGCCAACGCCGACCTGATCGCCGGGCGTATCGACTACATGATGGCCGACGACACCGCCATCGCGATGATGGTCAAGACCCCGGAAGCCAGCGGCCTGGCGCATATCGCCAGCGTGCCTTACGACCCGATCATCGGCCGTGGCGTCGGCGCCGGCCTGCGCAAGGAAGACACTGCGCTCAAGGCCCGGCTGGATAAAGCCATTGGTGAATTGCTGGTGAGCAAGGACTACGACGACCTGTCGCAGCACTATTTCGGCCTGTCGGTCAGCCCGTGCAAGCGCGGTGACACCCCGGCGTTTGTCAGCAAGACCTGTGACAGCCCGTATCAACACGTCGCCCAGAAGACCGAATAATGCTCGACCTCTTAAGCTTCGGTGAACAAGGGTGGGGCAATGCGTTGCTCAAAGGGTTATGGATGACCCTGCAAATCTCCGCCGGTTCGTTTGCGGTGGGTTTGTTGATCGGCCTGGTGGTGGCCTGCGCCAAGCTCAGTGCGCCACGCCCGATTGCGCTGCTGATGCGCGGCTACACCACGGTGTTTCGTGCGGTGCCGGAGCTGCTGCTGATCCTGCTGCTGTATTACGCCGGTTCCATGGGCCTCAATGCGCTGATGTTGTGGATGGGCTTCGAGCAGATGAACATCAGCGGCCCGCTGGTGGCGATCCTGGTGTTGGGCCTGGTGCAGGGCGCTTACGCTTCGGAGATTTTTCGCGCGGCAATCCTGGCAATTCCCCACGGCCAGATCGAAGCGGCACGGGCATTTGGCTTGAGCGGGTTTGGCCTGTTCCGCCGGGTGACCTTGCCGATCATGGCGCCATTCGCCCTGGCCGGTATGTCCAACCTGTGGATCAACCTGATCAAGGACAGCGCCTTGATCAGCGTGGTCGGCACCAACGAGTTGTTGTACACCGCCAAGCAGGCGGCGGGCTCGACCCGTCAGTATTTGCTGTTCTACCTCACGGCCGCCGCCTTGTATTACCTGGTGACGCTGGCTTCCAACTACCTGTCCGGGCGCCTGGAGCGACGTATCCGTCGCTGGATGCCGGTTGTCGAGTGAGCGACCATGCCTGAATGGATAAGTTACTACGCCGGCCTGATCGCCAAAGGCTTGCAGACCACCTTGTCGCTGCTGGTGATTTCGGCGGTGTTGGGTTTTGCCTTGGCGGTGCTGGTGGCGCTGGCGCGCTTGTCGCGGCGCAAATGGCTGGCCCGTGGCGCGCTGGCCTACACCAGCGTGTTGCGCGGCACGCCGCTGCTGATCCAGATCTACATTTTCTACTACGGGCTGGGCAGCCTGTTTGCGCAGTTTCCAATGATTCGCGGTAGCTTTCTGTGGCCGTACTTGCGTGACGGCTACTGGTACATCGTGTTTGCCCTGGTGTTGTCGGTGGGTGCCTACGTCGGCGAAGTGATTCGCGGTGGCCTGCTGGCGGTGCCCAAGGGCGAAATGGAAGCCGCCTCGGCATTCGGCATGACGCCACGCCAGGCCTTGTTGCGCGTGCGTTTGCCACGGGCGATGCGCCTATTGTTGCCGACCTTGGCGGGGGAGACGGTGATGTTGCTCAAATCCACCGCGCTCGCCTCGACCATTGCCGTGGTCGACCTATTGGGCGCGGCCAACGTGGTCCGCGCGCAGACCTTGCAGATCTACCAGCCGCTGCTGCTGGTGGCGGCGGTCTACCTGTGCCTGACCTTTCTCATCGAAGGTGTCTACGCCATCGCCGAACGGCGCGGCACGCCGCTGCGCAGGTCGGCCGGATGAAACAGGACCGCTCGTTGCAGGGGATTGCCCTGTGTTCGCTGGCCTATTTGTTCCTGGCGCTGCAGGACGCGGTGGTCAAGTGGCTGGTGGCCGATTACTCGGTGTTCACCATTCTGTTCTGGCGCAGCCTGGTGGTGGTTGTCGCGTGCTTGATCGCCGGGCGCATGGGCCTGATGCGCAGTGCCTGGACGTCAGTCAGCCGGCGCCTGCTGATCATTCGTGGACTGTTGTCGTTGCTCGCGTGGTTGTTGTATTACACGGCGGCCAAGGACCTGAGTCTGGCAGAAATGACCACGCTGTATTTCTCTGCGCCGATCATGGTCACGCTGTTGGCCGCGCTGATCCTCAAGGAGCGCGCCAGCCGGGGACAGTGGATCGCGTTGATCATCGGGTTTGCCGGGGTGGTCATTGCGTGCCGTCCCACGCATATGCTCGACCCGTGGCCCATCGCCCTGACCTTGGGCGCGGCGCTGTGCTGGGCGTTTACCTATATCCAGTTGCGTCAGGTCGACCCGAGCAGCTCGGTGCTGGAGCAAATGCTGATCACCAACGTCGTGTTTGTGCTGTGCATGGGCGTGACCTTGCCCTGGACTCACACACCGGCACCCACGCCAGCCTGGCTGGGCATGCTGGCGGCAGGTTTGGTCGGGGGCATCGGTCAATTCCTGCTGTTTGCCAGTTTCCGTCGCGCCACGGCGACGTTACTCGCGCCATTCGAGTACACCGGGCTGATCTGGGCGTTCCTCCTGTCGAGCCTGGTGTGGGGCACGTTGATGGATGGCTCGCTGATCATCGGCGCGGTGTTGATTGCCATCAGCGGCACCCTGGCCATGCTCAGCGCGCGGCATCCCGTGTCACAGGACGTGGTCGGCGCCGAATGCACCGTGACGCAACCCTTGTACCCAGCAGCGGCAGATGTGCAGCCCGTTGGCGGGGCTGAAAGTGCCGGGGTTGAGGCAGCCCTCGAGCCAAAGTCCGTCGAGCATCGCCGATAAACCGATGGCGGCCAGGTGGCTGTCGTGGATCACCAGGTTTTCACTGCGGGCCAGATCGTCCAGCAGTTGTTGGATCAATGCCAGGTAGGCGTGGTAGCTGTTTTCGTGGGACTGGTTCACATGGGGCGAATGGCGGATCAGGCTCCAGAACACTACCCACACGCCGAGCAGATCGGGGTCCATGACCCGGGGCGAGAATGAGGCGCTGAGGAATGCATCCAGGCGCGCGGCAGGGCCTTCTGCCTGTTCCACTTGCGCCCAGAGGGCACTGGTCAGCTCGTTGGCCAGCTTATGGTAAGTCTCGGCGATCAGTGCATCGATGCTGCCGAAATGGTGGTTGAGCAACCCCACCGACACCCCGGCCTCGGAGGCGATACGGCGTACGGAAATCCCCGCATGCCCATCGCGGGCCAGACAGGTGAGGGTGGCAGCAATCAGCAGGTCCCGGCGTTCGTCGGGGTCGGCACGGCGCAGTTTGGGAAGCTCGGGGGTCATGGGCAGGCCTTGGGTGAAACAGCACAGTGCTCAGGTTAGTTGAACATGTGTTCAATCTCTACCGATTAATTGATCAGAGGAGGGCAAGGCATGGCAAAAGACCTTTCGTGGCAGGTCACCGGCGATTCCGGCAATGTGTTGCATATCGGGGCCTGGCGTTTCGAAGGCGACGGCAGCGGGCCAAAGGTACATCTACAGGCCGGTGTACACGCCGACGAAATCGCCGGGATGCTGGTGCTGCATCAACTGCTGCCGCGCTTGCAGGCGTGCGCCGAGCAGGGCCGACTCAAGGGCACGGTCACGGTGGTGCCCCAAGCCAATCCCTTTGGTATCGGCCAGTTCCGCCAGGGGCGCTTGCTCGGTCGGTTCCACGAAGCCACCGGACAGAACTTCAACCGAGCCTTCGATTGTTCGCTGGCCATGGAGCGCCCGGCGAGCAACCTGGCGCAATGGCAGAAACGCCTGGTGCAACTGGCCGCCGATGCCGACCTGATACTGGACCTGCACACCGACGACGAGGCGTTGCCCTATCTCTACATCCACCGCAGCTTCTGGCCCGAGCAAGGCCTGGCGCTGGCGGCGGCGTTGCAGGTGGACCTGGTGATTGTCTGGGATGAAGGTGGCGATGGCTCCTTTGAAGAAACCCTCATCAACCACGCTTCGCCGCAACTGGCGGCAACCATTGAACTGCGCGGGCAGGCGGACGTCAGCGATGCCCTGGCGCAACAGGACGCCGATGGGCTGTGGGCGTGGTTGTGCATCAATGGCGTGATCGACGAGGTGGCCAACATTGCCGAATGGCAAGGCGAGGTGGTCGACATGGGCTGTATGGAAACCGTCCTTGCACCCTGCGCGGGTGTGCTGGTGTTCGAAAAGGGCTTGGGCGACGACCTGGAAGAAGGCCAGCGTTTCGCGCGGATTATCGGCCGACCCGGTGACCCGGCCTCCGAAGTGACCCTGCACGCCGCTCAGGCCGGGCGCATGGTCACCGCCCACCGTGAACGCCTGGTGGCGCAGGGCTCGGTGGTCGCCAAGTTCACCGGCACACGGTTATCCGACAGCTACAGCGGCGGCGTGCTGGACCCGTAGCGGCGCCTGCAACTGCAGCCACTCCCGCGGGCTGGTGCCGATCTTGCGCCGGAACGCACGGGCCAGCGCCGAAGGGCTTTCGTAACCGACTTCATCGGCGATCAGGGCAATGGGGCGACCTTCACGCAGACGTTTCTGCGCCAGGCTCACGCGCCAGCTCAGCACATAGTCGGCCGGCGTTTGGCCCACCACTTTATGGAAGTGCGCAGCGAAACTGGCCCGGGACATGTTCGACTCCACCGCCATTTCCTGCACAGTCCATGGGCGTTCGGGATTGTTGTGCAGCAGGGTCATGGCCCGCGCCAGGCGCAGGTCCGCCAGGCCCGACATCATGCCGGTAGTCATGCTGTGATAGGCCATCATGTGGCGCAGGAACTGAATCACCATCAACTCGAACAGCCGGTTCATCACCGCCTCGCGTCCGCAGTGTTCGGCGAAGGCTTCATCGAACAGCCACTCCAGCGTGCCGGCGATCATCGGAATCTGCTTGAGCGGCATCACAATGGTATCGGTCAGCGCCACGGACAACGGGTTATCGATCCCCCCATCAAAGCGCAGCGAAGCTGCCACCACCCGGGCGCAATCGGCTTTGGCCGCCACCAGCCGATGGGGCAGGGGGCGCGGCACCAGCACCAGGCTGGGCTCGGGGATACGCAGGGTGCCGTCGGGCATTTCCAGGCTGGCCTGGCCGTCCTTGAGCAGATAGACCCGGCCGCGCTGCTGCAAATCGCGGGTGTCGAGGGCACCGTGCAACGGCCCGCTGTGAAAGGTTTCGGCACCGATGCCGAAGTGCACCAGCAGCGTGGACAAACGATCCATGGCTCACCTGATTTCAATAAACGATCTTTTAGACGATCTGCGCCATATCGTCGACTATTAGCCTCCATTTGTAAAACACGTTTCGGCATCATGGCCTCACGTTCAATGCCTTGAGCGCCCAACCCCACGGAGCAAACGTTCATGAAAACCTTCAAGTTCTCCCGCGTCGCCGCCGCCCTGATCACCGGCGCACTTGCCTTCGGTGTCGCCACCACCAGCTTCGCTGCCCCACAGAAAGCCACCGTGGTACTGGTGCATGGCGCGTTTGCCGACGCCTCCAGCTGGAACGGCGTGATCGCCGGGCTCAAGGCCGAAGGCTACCCGGTGGTCGCCGTGGCCAACCCGCTGCGCAGCGTCAAGACCGACTCAGACTACGTGGCCGACATCGTTGAACACACTCAAGGCCCGGTGATCCTGGTCGGCCATTCCTACGGCGGCTCGGTGATCTCCAACGCCGTGCACGGCAGCAACAAGGTCAAGGCGCTGGTCTACGTTGCCGCGTTTGCCCCGGAAAAAGGCGAGACCGCGTTTGAGCTGTCCGGCCGTTACCCTGGCGGCACCCTCGGCCCGACCCTGGACAAACCCGTGGTCTCCAAAGACGGGGTGACCGACCTGTACATCCAGCAAGACAAGTTCAACAGCCAGTTCGCCGCCGACGTGGCGCCCAAGGAAGCTCAGTTGATGGCAGCCGGGCAACGCCCGATCACCGAAGCCGCCCTGAAGGAACCGTCGGGTGACCCGGCCTGGAAAACTGTGCCGTCCTACTTCATATACGGCTCAGCGGACAAAAATATTCCCGAGGCCGCGCTTAAATTCATGGCTGACCGTGCGGGCTCCAAGGAAACCGTGGACGTGAAGGGGGCTTCCCACGTGGTGATGGTGTCGAATCCGGCGCGAGTGGTGGCGATCATCAACGACGCGGCCAAGGCCAACGCGCAGTAACCGGCGAGGCGCAGTGCGGTTTCTGTGGTGAGCGGGCTTGCTTGTGAAGAGTGGGCGTCCTGTGGTGAGCTGGTTTACCTGTGGTGAGCGGGCTTGCCCCGCGCTGGGCGGCGAAGCCGCCCCAAAACCGGATACCCGTTTATACCTGGAGAAACGCGGTGTCTTTATGGGGGCTGCTACGCAGCCCAGCGCGGGGCAAGCCCGCTCACCACGGGAAGTCCACTCACCATGAGTAAACCTACTCACCACAAAGGGTTTCACTTCCAACCGTTGGCGGGGTCACTCAGCGACCCACCGAGGATTGATCGAGTGCCTGCGCGAGGAGCTTTCACGGAGTCTCTGAACGCTCCAGCAGCAGCCGCTCCAAGGTTGCCACCGGCAACGGCCGGCTGAACAGGTAGCCTTGGATCTGATCGCAGCCGGCGTCCTTCAGGAACGCCAATTGCGCCTGGGTTTCCACGCCTTCGGCGACCACCCGCAGGTTGAGGCTGTGGGCGAGTTCAATGATGGTGCGGGTAATCGCGGCGTCCTGGGGGTTGCTGGTGACTTCGCGGATAAACGCGATGTCGATCTTCAGTGTATCGATGGGAAAACGCCGCAGGTACGCCAGGCTTGAATAGCCGGTGCCAAAGTCGTCGATGGAGATTTTCACGCCCATGGTGTGCAAGCGTTGCAGGCTGGCGATGGTGTGCTGGGTGTTCTCCATCAACGAGCCTTCGGTCAGTTCCACTTCCAGCCAGTGCGGCTCGACGCCGGTTTGCGCCAGGATGTGCGCGATATCGGCAATCAGGTCGCCCTCTATGAGTTGATGGCCGGAAACGTTGACCGATACCTCCACAGCGCCAATGGCAGTGCGTTGCCAGGCGCCAATCTGTTGGCAAACGGCTTCGATCACCCAGCGTCCCACCGCTACGATCAAGCCGAGGCTCTCCAACACGGGTACGAACACCGCTGGGGACACGGCGCCATGCCCCGGTCGGTCCCAACGTAGCAGGGCCTCAAGTGCGCAAAGCTGGCCCGTCGCAAGCTCGACTTTGGGCTGGTAATGCACGATGAATTCATTGCGCTGCACGGCCTGGCGCAGGGCGTTTTCCAGGTCCCGACGGTCGACGTCGGGTTGCAGGGCTTGGCGTATATTATCCGCCCGCTCGCCATGAGCGGTGAGCCGCAGCAGGTTGCGCACGCGCAAGGACAGTTCGATACGCTCGATCGGTTTGCTGAGGAACTCTTCGGCACCGCTTTCCAGGCCGCTGACGCGCGCGCCAGCATCACTGAGTGCCGATAGCATGATGATCGGAATACCCGCCGTGGCGTCGTCACTTTTCAGTTGGCTGGCCACCTCATACCCATCCATCCCCGGCATCATGATGTCCAGCAAGATAAGGTCGGGCGCCTGTTGCGCCACCACCTGCAGCGCCTCTTCACCGCTGCTCGCGCAGACCGTCTGGTAGCCCTCGTGTTGCAGCAAGGTCTCCAGGAGCTTGCGCACCTGGGGCTCATCATCGACGATCAACAACGTTGCGGGTTGGCTGGGCATGGAGCGGACTCATGTGAGGGGACTGTTGGGCTTTTGCAGCAAGGTGTCGATCACTTGGTATAACTCTTTGTAACGCAGCGGCTTGATGATATAGGCGTCGCAACCGGCCAGCCGAGTCTTCTCGCGGTCTTCCTTCATCGCCATGGCTGTCAGGGCGATCACTGGGATATGCGCGGTCAGCGGGTCTTGTTTAATCAATGCCGTGGCCGCCAGACCGTCCATGCCCGGCAGTTGAATGTCCATCAGGATCAAGGCCGGTTGCTGTTCGCGGGCCAGGGTCAGGCCAGTCTCGGCGTCAGGTGCCCACAGCGATGTGTGGCCGGCGTTCACCAGCAGCAGACGCGCCAGGCGCATATTGGCCTCATTGTCTTCAACGATCAGGATCTCGGCCACGACGCCTCCGGCTCACGATGCAGCGGCAACCATGCGACAAACCGAGCGCCACAGCCTTCACGGCTGGCCACCGCGACACTGCCACCGTGTAGCTCGGCCAGTTGCTTGACCATCGCCAGCCCCAGTCCCGTGCCTTCGAATTTGCGTGCCAGGCTGCTGTCGATCTGGCTGAACGCCTTGAACAGCTTGCCCATGTCGTCCTCGGCAATGCCGATACCGGTATCGCTGACGCTCAACTCAAGGAATTGTGGGTACTGGCTTTCGGGCAAGGCAAAGCGGTACACCGGCCATTCGCCAGGAATCTGACCGACCTGCTCGCGGCTGACCTGGCGCACCGTCAGCGTCACCGAGCTGCCGTGTTCGCTGAATTTCACCGCATTGGCCAGCAGGTTGTAGACGATCTGCTTGGTCTTGCGCAGGTCCAGTTTCAGGTGGCCGAGGTTGTCGGGGCATTCCAGCTTCAATTGGATACGTTGCAGTGCGGCCTTTTCCCGCACGATCAGCAGACTGTTGGCCAAAAGGCCCGCCAACTCAACGCTTTCCAGCTCCAGTTCCATCATCCCGGCCTCGACCTTGGACAGGTCGAGAATGTCGTTGATCAACGACAGCAAGTGTTGGCCGCTGGTGAAAATGTCGCCGATGTATTCGCGCTGGGTCTCGCTCATTTCACCGACCAAGCCGTCCTTGAGCGCCTCGGAAAAACCGATCACCGCATTCAACGGCGTGCGCAGTTCGTGGGACATGGTGGCGAGGAACTCGGACTTCATGTGGCTGGCGTGTTCCAGCTCCAGGTTCTTTTCTTCCAGCGCACGCTCGAAGCCTTTGCGCTCGGCTTCTTCCTGCTTGCGCGCGGTGTTGTCGGTGCCGATCAGCAGGTAGCCGATGATGGTGTCATGCCGGTTGCGCAGGGCGGTCACCGAAACCATGGCCGACAGGCGACTGCCGTCCTGGCGGATGTAGGTCAGCTCGTAGATGTCTTCGATGCCGCGGGAAGCCTTGAACACCAGGGCTTCGAAACCCGGCGTAATGGGCGTGTCCAGTTCCAGGCTGAGGGCAGCGGCGCGGGTGATCAACTCGACGGGGTCGGAGATGTCGGCTGGGGTGATGCGGTTGACCACGTCGGCGGCGGCATAGCCAAGCATGCGTTCGGCGCCGACGTTGAAGATCTGGATCACGCCTTTTTCATCGGTGGCGATGCTGGAGAAGTAGGCGCTGTTGAAGATGGCGTCTTGCAGCGCGCCGGTCTTGAGCAGGGTTTTCTGCCGTTTGAACTCGACGATCTTTTCGGCGCGCGATTGCGGCTGTTCGGGTAACGGTTTGTCCATCGCTTGGGCTTTCCGTGACGTTCAGGCCCGCCATCGTCAACCGACAATGGCGCAGAGCATGCTCGCAGAAGATCGCTGGAGGGCGATGAGGAGGAGATGAGGTCCTTGGACAATAGCAGACAAACGGTAAAATCGATGCTTTGTGTGCCTATTCAACAAACTGGCTTGATGAAACGTTTCTTCAAGCACAAAAACACTCAAGCAAGCGCTTGCGTAAAGAAATGTTTCTACATTAGAGTCGGCTCACTGAAGACAAAAATAATAAAACCAGGAGCTCATTCATGAGCCTTGAACCCTTGCTTGAAATGCAGGGCATCAGCAAAACCTTCAACGGTTTGCGCGTGCTCAAGAATGTCGGCCTGAAGGTCTACCCCGGCGAAATCCACGCCTTGATGGGGGAGAACGGCGCCGGCAAGTCCACACTGATGAAAATCCTCTCCGGCGCCTATCAAGCCGACCCCGGCGGTGAAATCCGCATTGCCGGTCAACGCGTTCCGACCTTCGACCCCGCCACGGCAAAAGCCCTCGGCATCGCTGTCATCTATCAAGAACTGAGCCTGTGCCCCAACCTGAGCGTGGCCGAGAACATCTACCTGGGCCGCGAACTGCGGCGTGGCTGGACCATCGACCGCAAGGGCATGGAAGCGGGGTGCATCGAGGTGCTGCAACGCCTCGGCGCCGAATTCACCCCGGCGACACGGGTCAGCAGCCTGTCGATTGCCGAGCGCCAGTTGGTGGAGATCGCCCGCGCCCTGCACGCCCACGCCAAGATCCTGGTGATGGACGAGCCCACCACGCCATTGTCATCCCGCGAAACCGACCGGTTGTTCGCGCTGATCAAGCAACTGCGCGGCCAGGGCCTGGCAATCATCTATATCAGCCACCGCATGGCCGAGATCTACGAGTTATCGGACCGCGTTTCGGTGCTGCGTGACGGCCAATACATCGGCGAGCTGACCCGCGACGCGCTGTCGGCCGAAGTGCTGGTAAAAATGATGGTGGGCCGCGACCTGTCGGGTTTCTACAAAAAGGAACACGCCGCGTATAACCCCGGCAACGTGGTGATGCGTGTGCGCGACATGGCCGACGGCAAGCGCGTGCGCCAGTGCAGCTTTGACCTGCATGCCGGCGAGGTGCTGGGCATTGCCGGGCTGGTCGGGGCAGGGCGCACCGAGCTGGCGCGGCTGATCTTTGCGGCCGACCCCCGCACCTCGGGCACCTTGGAAGTGGTCGGCAAGACTGTCACCCAACTGCGCACCCCGGCGGATGCGATCCGCGCAGGCGTGGTCTACCTCACCGAAGACCGCAAGGCCCAGGGCCTGTTCCTCGACATGAGCGTGGCGGACAACATCAACGTCTGCGCCTGTGTGCCGGATGCGCATGCCGGTGGCGTGCTGGATCGCGGGCATGCCTTGCAGCGTTCGAATGACGCGATCAAATCGCTGTCGATTCGCGTGGCCTCGGGCAAGGTCAATGTCGGCGCGCTGTCCGGCGGCAATCAGCAGAAAGTGCTGTTGGCGCGACTGCTGGAGGTGAAGCCTCACGTGCTGATCCTCGACGAACCCACACGCGGCGTCGACATCGGCTCCAAGTCCGAGATCTACCGCATCATCAATCAATTGGCCCAGGCCGGTGTCGGCATTGTGGTGATCTCCAGCGAGCTGCCGGAAATCATCGGCACTTGCGACCGCGTGCTGATCATGCGCGAAGGCCAGCTCGTCGCTGAAGTCGGCGGCGCCTCCGGCCAGGCTATTTCCCAAGAACGCATTATTGACCTCGCCACCGGTGGCGATCAGGTGGTTGCCCATGGCTGAGTTGAATATCGCAATAACAGGTAAAGCGGAACGCGCGCGCGAGTTGATGCGCACGGTCGGTATGTTGCCCGTGCTGATCCTGCTGCTGGTGGGCTTCGCCCTGGCCAGTGAGAACTTCCTGACGGTGCAGAACCTGTCGATCATCACCCAGCAGGCGTCGGTGAACGTGGTGCTGGCCGCGGGCATGACCTTTGTGATCCTCACCGCCGGCATCGACTTGTCGGTAGGCGCGATCCTGGCCGCTTCGGCGGTGGTGGCGCTGCAGGCGTCGATGTCACCGCAGTTCGGCATGTTCGGGATAGCTGCCGGTATAGGCTTTGGCTTGCTGCTGGGCTTGGTTAATGGTGGGTTGATCGCTTTCATGCGCCTGCCGCCGTTTATTGTCACCCTCGGCGCGCTGACGGCCATGCGTGGTCTGGCGCGGCTATTGGCGGATGACAAAACCGTATTCAACCCGGACCTGCCGTTTGCCTTTATCGGCAATGACTCGGTACTCGGCGTGCCCTGGCTGGTGATCATTGCCGTGGCCGTGGTGGCGCTGTCGTGGTTCATCCTGCGCCGAACAGTGATGGGCGTGCAGATCTACTCGGTGGGCGGCAACCCGGAAGCGGCGCGGTTGTCGGGGATCAAGGTGTGGAAAGTGCTGCTGTTCGTCTATGCCATGTCCGGTGCGCTGGCCGGATTGGGCGCTGTGATGAGCGCTTCGCGGTTGTTTGCCGCCAATGGCCTGCAACTGGGGCAATCCTATGAGTTGGACGCGATTGCGGCGGTGATCCTTGGCGGCACCAGTTTTACCGGCGGCGTCGGCACCATCGGTGGCACGTTGATTGGTGCGCTGATCATCGCGGTGCTGACCAACGGCCTGGTGCTGTTGGGGGTGTCGGATATCTGGCAATACATCATCAAGGGCATCGTGATCATTGGCGCCGTGGCGCTGGATCGTTATCGCCAGTCCGGTGCGCGGACCTGAGTTCACTCCTACAACAATCACAAGAGAGACCCGCATGAACCTTAAACGTATCTTTCCCGTCATTGCCTTGGCTGCCTTGATGTCCCAAGCCGTCGAAGCCCGCGAGTTGAAGGCCCTCGGTATCAGCATGGGCTCGCTGGGCAACCCGTATTTCGTGACCCTGGCCGACGGCGCAACCGCACGGGCCAAGGAGCTGAACCCCAACGTCAAGGTCACTTCGGTGTCGGCTGACTACGACCTGAGCAAGCAGTTTTCGCAGATCGACAATTTCATTTCGTCCAAGGTCGACCTGATCCTGATCAACGCCGTCGACCCCTCTGCCATGGCCTCGGCGATCAAGAAAGCCCGTGACGCCGGCATCGTCGTCGTAGCCGTGGATGTGGACGCCAAGGGCGTGAACGCGACCGTGCAGACCGACAACGTCGAAGCCGGCAAGCTGGCCTGCCAATACCTGGTGGACAAGCTTTCCGGCAAGGGCAATGTGATCATCCAGAACGGCCCGCAAGTCACCGCCGTGACCGACCGCGTCAAAGGCTGCAAGGCCGCGCTGGCCGCCGCGCCGGATATCAAGGTGCTGTCCGACGACCAGGACGGCAAAGGCTCCCGCGAAGGCGGCTTGAACGTGATGCAGGGTTACCTCACGCGCTTCCCGAAAATCGACGGTCTGTTCGCGATCAATGACCCACAAGCCATCGGCAGCGACCTGGCGGCCAAGCAGCTCAAGCGCAGCGGCATCATCATCACCTCGGTGGACGGCGCGCCGGATATCGAGAATGCCTTGAAGACCGAGACGCAGATCCAGGCGTCGTCCAGCCAGGACCCTTGGGCCATGGCGCAGACCGCAGTGAACGTGGGCAATGACATTCTCAATGACAAAGCCCCGGCCGAAGCGGTTACCCTGCTCACGCCAAAGCTGATCACCCGTGACAACGTCGCTACGTACAGCGGTTGGTCGAGCAAACATTGATCCACTGAGAAGGAACAGCGTCGTGGTCACCATGGATGACGTGGCAAGCAGGGCGGGGGTGTCGACGTCGACGGTGTCCCACGTGTTGAACGGCACCCGCAAGGTCAGCCCGGCCACTGTGCTGGCGGTGCAGCAGGCGATCCAGGCGCTGGGCTACATCCCCAACACCCTGGCGCGCTCGCTGGCCCGGTCGAGCACCAACACGATTGGCGTGGCGATCTCGGCGCTGTCCAACCACTACTTCAGCGAAACGGTGCACGCGATTGAAACCGCGTGCGCCCTGCACGGCTACATGATGCTGTTTGTCGACACCCATGACGATCCGGAGCAGGAGCTGCGGGTGGTCACGGCGCTGCATCATCGGCGGGTTGATGGGATTGTGCTGGCGCCTTCCAACGGCTCCAAGGCCCTGGAGTATCTGCGCGCCAACGAGATTCCAGCGGTGCTGGTGGACCGCATGATGAGTGAGCACTTTGATCAGGTTGGGGTGGAGAATGCCCAGCCTACCCAGGTGCTGGTTGAACACCTTATCGCCCATGGCCATCGCCGGATCGGCTTTATCGCCGGGCGTGAAGGTTTCAGCACCACCGATGAGCGTGTCGCCGGTTACCGCGCCGCATTGCAGGGGGCGGGCCTGACGTTTGATCCGGATCTGCTGGTCAATGGCGGCTCCAATACTGAGCCGGCGCGCCAGGCCACGGTGCAGTTGCTGGGCTTGGCGTTACCGCCGACGGCGATCATGGCCGGCAACAACCTGATGACCCTCGGCGCCATGCAGGCCCTGCGTGACGCGAAGATCGACGTGCCTGCGCGCATGGCGCTGGTGGGGTTTGATGATTTCGACTGGGCGGATTTTTTCGTGCCGCGGCTGACACTGATCGCGCAGCCGGTGCAGGCACTCGGCGCCCAGGCGGTGAACCTGTTATTGCAACGCATGGCTTCACCCGGCGCACCGACCCAGAGTGTGCGCCTGGCGCCGACCCTGCAATGGCGTAATTCATGTGGCTGTAATGGATTGGAATGACCCCCGTATGAGCAGTCCCGTTTCCCTCGGCATCGACCTCGGCACCTCGGAACTCAAGGCCATTCTCATGGACCTCGACGGTACAGTGCTGGCCCATGCCGGCGTGCGCTTGAGTGTGTCGCGGCGCCACAGCGGCTGGTCCGAGCAAGACCCGCTGGATTGGTGGCAGGCGTGTTTGCAGGCACTGGAGCAATTGCGTACTCATGACGCCTTTGCCCGCGTGGCCTGTATCGGCCTGTCCGGGCAGATGCACGGTGCGGTGTTACTGGGGGCGGACAACCGCGTGTTGTACCCGGCGATCCTGTGGGATGACTCCCGCGCCGTCGCCGAGGCCGAGCAGCTGGGCCCTGAGTTCGCCGACATCACCGGCAGCCTGCCCATGGCCGGGCTGACGGCGCCGAAACTGCTGTGGCTGCAACGCCATGAGCCCGAGGTGTTCAAGGCCATTGATTGCGTACTGTCGCCTAAGGATTACCTGCGCTTGCGCTTGAGTGGCGAGCGCATCAGCGAGATGTCCGATGCTGCGGGGACGTTGTGGCTGGATGTGGCGCAACGTGAGTGGTTCGCGCCGATGCTGCGGGCGACGGGTCTCTCGCTGGAGCAGATGCCCCGGCTGGTGGAAGGTGGCGCCGCGAGTGCCGTGCTGACGGCGCAAGGCCTGGGCTTGGCGCCCTCGGTGGTGATTGCCGGCGGCGGTGGTGACAACCCGGTGGCGGCAGTAGGGATCGGGGCAATCAATGCCGGCGATGGCTTCATCACCCTCGGCACCAGCGCTGCCATCGTCGCAATTACCGACCACGCCGCCGGCAACCCGGCCAGCGCCGTGCACAGCTTCTGCCATGCGTTGCCTGATCGCTGGTACACCATGGGCGCCATGCTGGCCGGTGCTAGTTGCCTGCGCTGGGTCACACGGCTCACGGGAACGACGGATGAGCAAACCTTGCTGGACCAGGTGCAGGCACAACTGCCGATCGAGCAGCCAGTGCCGCTCGACACGCCGTTGTTCCTACCGTACCTGGCCGGTGAACGCACCCCGCATAACGACCCGCTGCTGCGCGGCGGTTTCATGGGCCTTGGACATGACTGCACGCCGGCTATGCTTGGTTATGCGGTGATGGAAGGCGTGGGGTTCGGGCTGCTGGATGCGTTGCGTGCCGTGCAATCGGCGGGGGCAGATGTGGGGGCCTGCGCGTTGGTGGGCGGTGGCGCGCGCAGTGAATACTGGGCGCAGTTGCTGGCCAACATCCTTCAGCGGGAGATCTTCACGTTGCACGGCAGTGAGTTGAGTGCCTGCATCGGCGCCGCGAAGCTGGGATTTCTGTCGATCGGGCAGGGGGAAGGGTTGTTGCAGGCGGGGATGGCAGTGAAGGCTCGATATTTGCCGGATGCCAAGCAGCAGGCGGTACTGCAAGTGCGATATCGCAAGTTCCAAGGCTTGCTTACTGCGGCGAAAACGCTGCACGACTGACGGCTGCTCTCTCTGTGGAGCAGGCTTCCTGTGGTGAGCAGTCTCCCTGTGGCGAGCAGGCTTGCCCTGCGTTGGGGCGCGAAGCGGCCCCTGCCAAAGCCACAGCAGTGCGTCAGGAAAACCGCGCTGCCTGGACTTAGGGCTGCTTCGCAGCCCAACGCGGGGCAAGCCCGCTCGCCACAACAGGCCGGCTCAGCACAGAAAGCTAGGTCTTCAAACACTTCATAACCAGGCCGCATCCCACAACGGATAATCACCAATGTGCTCAACCAACCTCGCGCGTAATGGGTTGGCAATGATGTAACGAGCCATCTTCAACAGGTCCTCATCCGTGCGTACAGCCCGGTCGTGGTAACCACGTTGCCAGAACTTGTCCCGGCTGCCACGGGCTTTGTTAATGCTCAAGGTGCTGCGTGACTTGGTCTGCCGCATCACATCAGGAAGCGTTGCGTTATTGAGGTCAAACAACCAGTGAAAATGGTCTGGCATGACTACCCAGGCGAGGGAGTTCACTAGACCCGCGTCATGGGCTCGCTTGAACTCAGCGACTAATAACCGACCTAGCTTGAAATCGTTGAATATGGGCTGGCGTCGATGCACCACAGCAGTGACCAGATAAGATCAGCCTGACTCTGAATAGCGACCACGACGTAAAAGATGAGAGTTTGGCTGGCGAGGCAATCCGTTGCTCCTTTTGAATGGATAGGGATTTTTCACGCTAGCAGCGCAGATGACTCCGTCGCGTTGAGTTCAGTGTCTTTGTGTTACACCCGTTCTGTGGTGAACGGGCTTCCTGTGGTGCACGGGCTTGTTGTGGTGAGCGGGCTTGCCCCGCGTTGGGGCGCGAAGCGGCCCCTATCAAGACCACCGCAGTGTTTCAGGCAAAACCGCGTTGCCTGGACTTGGGGCCGCTTCGCAGCCCAACGCAGGACAAGCCTGCTCGCCACAGGAAATCTGTTTCTTTATTCATCAGTCCCCCAGCGGCGGCAGCCGTCGTTTCACCGGGGTTTTCTTAACGATCGCGGTGTTGGTCTCGGCGTAGGCATTCAGCTTATCGAGCAGGCTGTCCAGATGATCCATGGTGCGCACATGCAGCCGTGCGATGAAGCAGTCCTCGCCGGTCACCTTGTCGCACTCGGTGAACTCGGGAATCGCCTGGATCTGCCGCTCCACCTCCTGCAATTTGCCGGGCAACGGACGGATGCGCACGATGGCTTGCAGCAGGTAGCCAAAGTGCCTGGGGTCGATGTCGACGGTGTAATGGGTCAGCACGCCGCGCTCTTCGAGACGACGCAAACGTTCGCCGACACTGGGCGAAGACAACCCGGTAATGCCGGCCAGGGCCTTGAGGGATAGGCGCGAGTCATCCATCAAGGCGGCGATGAGTTGCTGGTCGATGGTGTCAATCATGGTGTTCACCTAATAAGTAAAGGCAATCCAGCGGTTTGGCCTTTTTTAGGCGCTGGAGCCGCTGCTGAGCAGATTGCCATAATTGAGCCTCACTTGAGGAGCTTCAATCATGGACACATCCATCCGTCGCGGGTCGTGGGAAATGATCGCCGCCATGCTGATCTCGGGCACCATTGGCTGGTTTGTACTGGTCTCTGGCGTGTCAGTGATCGAAGTGGTGTTCTGGCGCTGCGTGATCGGCGGGCTGACGCTGTTGCTGGTCTGTGCACTGCTGGGTTATTTGCGCCTGGACCTGCTGACCTGGGCCAAGCTAGGCCTGGCGATGCTCAGTGGCGTGGCGATTGTTGGCAATTGGTTGCTGCTGTTCGAATCCTATTCCCGCGCGTCGATTGCCATCAGCACGGCGGTGTACAACGTGCAGCCGTTCATGCTGGTGATGCTGGCGGCGCTGTTCCTGGGGGAAAGGATTACCGTGCAGAAACTGGCGTGGTTGAGTGTGGCGTTCCTGGGGATGCTGGCGATTGTCACCGCTCATGGCGATCACAAAACCGGCGACGATTACCTGGGCGGTATCGCCTTGGCGCTGGGCGCGGCGTTCCTGTATGCGATTGCGGCGCTGATCATCAAGCGTTTGAAAGAAGTACCGCCGCATTTGATGGCGTTGATCCAGGTGACCACCGGCGCGCTGTTACTCGCGCCGATGGTGCCTTGGAATAGTCTGCCGGCCACCCCCAATGCCTGGGCGGCATTGGTGACGCTGGGTGTGGTGCATACCGGTTTGATGTACGTGTTGCTGTACGGCGCGATCCAGAAACTGCCCACGGCCATTACCGGCGCGCTGTCGTTCATCTACCCGATTGCGGCGATCTTCGTCGATTGGATCGCCTTCGGACACCGCCTGGGTTGGCTGCAATGGCTGGGTGTGGCGGCGATCCTGCTGGCGGCCGCGGGGTTACAGCGGGGCTGGTGGTGGCCCCGCTCTCAGAGGGTCAGTGCGTACCCTGGAAAATGATGTTTTCCGGGTTGAAGTGCTCCACTGCGCTGCCTGGCTGCGGCAAACCAAGGATGTGGCCCTTGATCTTGCCCACCACGTGCATTTCGCACGGCTTGCAGTCGAACTTCAGGGTCAGCACTTCATCGCCATGGATCAACTGCATCGGCGCGACCTTGGTCTTCACGCCCGTGACACCTTTGGCCTGTTTAGGGCACAGGTTGAACGAGAAGCGCAGGCAGTGCTTGGTGATCATCACCGGCACTTCGCCGGTTTCTTCGTGGGCTTCGAAGGCGGCGTCGATCAGCTTCACCCCATGACGGTGGTAGAAGTCGCGGGCTTTCTGGTTGTAGACGTTGGCGAGGAACGACAAATGCGCATCCGGGTAGACCGGCGGCGGGGTGGTTTCGGCTTTGCGTCCACCGCGCGGATGAGCGGCCACACGGGCAGCGGTCAGCGCTTCGATCACTTCGCGGCGTAAGGCCTTGAGCTGTGAGTTGGGGATGAAAAACGCCTGCGGCGCATCCAGTTGGATGTCGGTCGCATGGTATTCGGTGGTGCCCAGTTGGCCGAGCAGGTCGCGCAGGGTATCCAGCGCCTGTTCCGGCTTGTTGGCTACGCCGAACGGGCCGGGCAGGGTGACGCTGGCACTGATGCCTTCTTCGCTGGTGGCGGTGACTTCCAGCTGTGCTTCGCGCAGACGAGCAGCCCAGGTCAGGCCGATACGGCGCTCGGATGAAGTCTTGAGCAGCGCCTGTTGCCAGTTGTGGTCGAGGTTACGGTTCAACGGGTGGTTCGGGCGCAGTTGGTGCAGGCCGGCCGGCATTTCGTTCGGCTCGACGCGGTAGCGGTAGCGCTTCTCGCCATCTTCCTCGAACTCGCCTTTAGGCTCGGCGATGTTGGCACGGAAACCCACCACTTCGCGCTTGATCAGCACGTTAAGACCGTCGCCATTGGACAGCGGCTCATGGGTGACCACTTGCAGGTCACGCTTGCCGGCTTTTTCCACCACACCCACCGGCAGGCCGGTGAAGGTCGGGGTGTCGAAGGCGCCGATGTCGACCTTGCGGTCGGTGACGAAGTAGTCAGTGCTGCCGCGGTGGAAGGTTTTTTCCGGGTCCGGCAGGAAGAAGTGCGCGGTACGGCCGCTGGACGCGCGCGCCAGGTCCGGTCGGTCTTCAAGCACATCATCCAGGCGCTGGCGGTAATAGGCGGTGATGTTTTTCACGTAGCCCATGTCCTTGTAGCGGCCCTCGATCTTGAACGAACGCACGCCGGCTTCGACCAGTGCGCGAATGTTGGCGCTCTGGTTGTTGTCTTTCATCGACAGCAGGTGCTTTTCAAAGGCCACGACGCGGCCCTGGTCATCTTTCAAGGTGTACGGCAAACGGCAGGCCTGGGAGCAATCACCCCGGTTGGCGCTGCGGCCGTTCTGTGCGTGAGAGATGTTGCACTGCCCGGAGAACGCCACGCACAGGGCGCCGTGGATGAAGAACTCGATGGCGGCATCGGTTTCGTCAGCAATGGCACGGATTTCCTGCAGGTTCAGCTCACGGGCCAATACCAGTTGCGAGAAACCGGCCTGGTCGAGGAACTTGGCGCGGCCCAGGGTGCGAATGTCGGTCTGGGTGCTGGCGTGCAGCTCGATGGGCGGAATATCCAGCTCCATCACGCCCAGGTCTTGCACGATCAATGCGTCGACGCCGGCATCGTAGAGCTGATGGATCAGCTTGCGCGCGGGTTCCAGTTCGTTGTCATGCAGGATGGTGTTGATGGTGGTGAAGACGCGCGCGTGATAACGACGGGCGAATTCCACCAGTGACGCGATATCGCTCACGTCGTTACAGGCGTTATGGCGCGCGCCGAAGCTCGGGCCGCCAATGTACACGGCGTCGGCGCCATGCAGGATCGCCTCGCGCGCGATGGCGACATCGCGGGCAGGGCTGAGCAATTCCAGGTGATGCTTGGGCAAGGACATAGTTTTTTTAGTCAGGCTTGTCACGGTTGAGGCGCGCATTGTAGCTGTGAAATGCCTGACCGGCACCCACTCAGGCTTGAGCGGCCATCGCGGTGACTTCCACGCGCATGCCGTCTACCGCCAACGCGGCAACGCCAACCGCCGCACGCACGGGCCAGGGCTTGGCAAAGAAGCGTTTGTAGACCTCGTTGAAGGCGGCACGATCAGCCATATCCGTCAGATAAATGGTCAGGTGCATCACCCGGTCCATGGAGCTACCGGCCTTTTCCAGGGCGACTTTCAAGGCTTGCAGGGTGCATTCGCTTTGCAGGGTGATATCGCCCAGTTCCAGGCTGCCATCGGCGCGGGTCGGGATCTGGGTGGACACCAGGATGCCGTTGAAGCCAATCACATCCGAAGAAATCGAGTCGGCATCGGGATCCGGGGTGTAGTGCAGGTCGTGGTTAGCCATGGGCGCCTCTCGTTGGCAGGTTCAGAAAGGCGCCCATGGTCCCCGAAATATACCGCAGGGGCAAACTACGCCCAGCGGCGGAACAGCACGCTGGCATTCACGCCGCCAAAGCCGAAGCCGTTGGATAGCGCGTATTCAATGGGCATCGGCCGGGCTGTACCGCGCAGCAGGTCCAGGCCATCCGCAAGCGCGTCGGGGGTTTCCAGGTTGAGGGTGACCGGGGCGACCTGATCGCGCAGGGCGAGTACGGTGAAGATGGCTTCGATACCGCCCGCAGCGCCCAACAGGTGACCGGTGGCGGATTTGGTCGAGCTGATCGCCGGGCTGCCGTTAGCGCCAAATACCGTCCTGATCGCCGCCAGTTCGCCTTTATCGCCCACTGGTGTGGAAGTCGCGTGAGTGTTCAAGTACTGCACCTGGGCCGCCTCGATTCCTGCCTGGCGCAAGGCTTGGTGCATGGCACGTCGCGCACCATCGCCATCTTCCGGGCCGGCCGTCATGTGATAGGCGTCGGCACTGGTGCCGTAGCCCACCAACTCCGCAATCGGCTGCGCGCCACGGGCCAGGGCGTGTTCGAGTGCTTCGATGACCAGGATGCCAGCGCCTTCGCCCATGACAAAACCGTCGCGCGCCTGGTCGAATGGCCGCGAAGCCCGCTCAGGGCTGTCATTGAAGTCGCTGGACAGGGCTCGCGCTGCCGCAAAACCGGCCAGACTGACCCGGTGAATCGCCGCTTCGGCGCCGCCGCACACCGCCACATCGACTTCACCGGCACGAATCATCCGCGCCGCATCACCGATAGCCTGCACACCCGCGGCACAGGCGGTCACCGGCGCACCCAACGGGCCTTTCAAACCGTAATTGATCGACACATGCCCGGCGGCCATGTTGCTCAAGAAGGACGGGATGGTAAACGGGGACAATCGGCGCGGGCCTTTGCTGTCAGTGGTGCGCACTGCATCGGCAATCGCCGGGAAACCGCCGACGCCAGACGCAATGATGGTCGCCGTGCGCTCCTGTTGTTCCACTGTGTTCGGCGCCCAGCCGGCCTGCTTCAAGGCTTCATCCGCCGCCGCCAGTGCGAACAGGATAAAGCGGTCCATCTTGCGTTGTTCCTTGGCTGCGAGCAGGCGATCCGGGTCAAATCCGGCTTCCGGGTCCTGCACGTTGCTTTGTACCTGGCCACCGATACTGACGGCCAAGTCACCGATCAACTCTTCCGGCAGGCGACGAATGCCCGATTGCCCGGCCAACAGGCGGCGCCAGGTAGATTCCACGTCAGCGCCCAACGGCGTCAGCGCGCCCATACCTGTCACAACAATGCGTTTACTCATGATCAATCGACTCCGGTTGCGGTGAGGGAACAGACCCTATGGACGTCACTATCATCATGAAAGTAACATGGCGTCACACAGATTTGCACTGACCCACAGGAATCCCCATGCAACGCAAGTCCCTCATCAGCGACGAATGCCCCATCGCCCGCAGCCTTGAGCGGGTAGGGGAGTGGTGGAGCATTCTGATCATGCGCGACGCCTTGCACGGCCTGCGCCGCTTCGACGAGTTCTCGCGCAGCCTGGGCATCGCGCCGAATATGTTGACGCGCCGCCTCAACGCGTTGGTGGAGGCGGGCATGCTCGAACGCCAGGCCTACAGCGAGCGTCCGCCGCGCTACGAATATGTGCCGACGGAAAAGGGCGAGGATTTCCGCATGGTGCTGATGTCGCTGGTGGCCTGGGGCAATCGGCATTACGCCGAGGAGGGTACCAGTGTCGAGTTGGTGGAGCGTGGGACGGGCAGGCCGGTACAACCAATGCTCGCAAGTGCCGAGGGGCAGGTCGTGCCGATGGATCAGTGCGTTTTGCAGGCTGGCCCTGCTGCGAGCAGCGGCATGCGAGAGCGGTTGTCACTGCCCGACGCAAAGCCCTGAGTAACGGGGCCTCCAGCAATAATCTGGCGCCAAAAAATAAACATTTATGCCGCATAAAGTCGCGTATTTCCCAGCCGATAGCCAATCAAGAGATCGGTTTTTCCGCACGGCTGAGGGTACGTCATGTTCAATAAAGCACTCAAAACAGAACTGGCGGCCAGGACGGCCGAATCCACTGAGTACAAAGGACTGATTGTCGCGCTGGAACGCTCCATGGCCGTGGTCGAATTCGATCTCAATGGCAAGGTATTGCGCGCCAACGATAATTTTCTCAAGACCCTGGGCTACAGCGCGGATCAATTGGTCGGCAAATCCCACCGCGACTTTTGCTTGCCGGCGCTGACCAGTAGTTCGGCCTATAGCCAATTCTGGAGTGATTTGAAAGCCGGCAAGTTCGTTTCAGGCACCTTCAAACGGGTTCATGCCAACGGCAAGACCATCTGGCTGGAAGCGAGTTACAACCCGGTCCTGGATGAACGCGGACAAGTGCTGAAAGTGGTCAAGTACGCCTTGGACGTCACCGATAAAGTGGAGGTGGAAGCGGCCACCTCCAGCAAACTGGTCGCTCTGGACCGGGCCATGGCCGTGATCGAGTTCGACCTTGGCGGCCAAGTATTGGACGCGAATACAAACTTCTTGAACGTGATGGGGTATTCGCTGGCGGAACTCAAAGGCAAACACCACCGCTTGTTTTGCGAGCCGACCCTGATCAACAGCCACGAATACACCGATTTCTGGCGTCGCCTGAACAATGGCGAATTTTTTACCGGGCAATTCAAGCGCCTGGGCAAACATGGCCGGGTGGTGTGGTTGGAAGCCAGTTACAACCCTGTCTATGACGGCGACGGCAAGCTGATCAAGATCGTCAAGTTCGCCAGCGACATCACCGAGCGCGTGGAAAAATTCGAAGAAGACTCCCGTGGTGCGTCGCGGGCCTACCATATTTCCTCCGAGACCGAGCGTTTTGCCGAACATGGCACCCAGGTGATCCAGGAGACTGCCAGCGAAATGCGCCGCATCGCCGACAGCATCGGCGCCTCTGCGCGGCTGGTGGGGCAACTGGGCGATCGTTCCGAGCAGATCACTGCCATCGTCAACACCATTCGTGGGATTGCCGACCAGACCAATCTGTTGGCCCTCAACGCAGCGATTGAGGCAGCGCGTGCGGGGGATCAAGGGCGAGGCTTTGCGGTGGTAGCCGATGAAGTCCGGCAACTGGCCGGGCGGACCAGCCGCTCGACCGCGGAAATTGCCGAGATGATCGGCATGATCCTCTCGGAAACCCGTGACGCAGTGACCAGCATGAACGCCACCCAGGAGGGCGCGCAACGCGGCGTCAGCTTGGCTGATCAGGCGGGTTCGGTGATCTTGCAGATTCGCACCAGCACCAGTGACGCGGTGGAGGCGGTGAGCATGTTTGCGTCGAAGCTGGATGAGTCGGAAGTCATTCCCAAGACCGCAGTGGGTTGGGTGGGCTGATGCAGCCCAGTGGTGAGGGAGCTTGCCCCCTCACCACAAAGGCCACTTACAGTAGCGTAAACGGATAATCGACGATCAACCGCAGCTCATTGAGATCACCATCGCGCTGGTCGGCGTTTGAGGCCACGATCGCATCACGCAGGCGCAACGACAGGTTTTTCGCCGGACCGCTCTGGATCACGTACTTGGCTTCCACATCCGTCTCGTGGTGGGCGCCATCGGCACCGTAGTCGCCTACGTAGGCGCTGTGGTCCGGTGTGTGGGTGCCATTGATGTCGGAACCGTTGATGTAGCGCGCCATGAAACTCAGCCCCGGCACGCCATAACTGGCCACGTTGAGGTCATAACGGATACCCCACGACTGCTCGCCCGGGCCGTTGAAGTCGCCCCATTGCACCGAGTTGGCCAGGTACACCGAATCACCGCCTTCGCCCGCACCGTTGTTGCCAGTGCCGATGTAGTCGAACGGCGTGTCGCCATGCACTTTCTGGAACGACAGCGTCAGCGTGTGCGCCTGCAGGAACGAGTAGGCTGCCGCCACCGAGTAGGTGGTGTTGTTGATCGCCCCGGCCTTGGCGCTGCCCGTGTCGAGGGTGCGGTACAGGTTGCCGTCCAGCGCCAGGGACTGGTCATGCGCCAGCGCAATCACATAGTTGAGGTTGGTGTAGTACTGGCGCCAGATGTCTTCCAGCTCGCCGGCATACAGCGTGGCGCTCAGGGACGGGGTAAAGGTGTATTTGCCGCCGACAAAGCTTGCGCTGTTGGCGGCGATGTTGGCGTAGGTCGCATAGATATCGTGGTCATGGTTGCTGGTCATGCCGCTGTTGGTGCTGGTGAAGTGCCCGGCTTCCAGGTCCAGGCCGGTGATTTCGCTGCTGGTCAGGTCGAAACCGGTGGCGGTCTGCGGCAACAGGCGGGTGCCGCCGGTGGCGAAGACCGGGGCGGTGGGCTGCATGTCACCGAATTTGAGTTGGGTCTTGGACACTTTGATTTTCACGGCGGCGCCAACCGAGCCGTAGGCGTCTTCGGGATCGCCGTGCCGGTCGGTCGGCAGGTTGCCGGTGCCCGCGTATTCATGGGTGGCATCCAGTTTCAGCCCGCCGTAGGCATAGGCATCCACCCCGAAACCAATGGTGCCTTGGGTAAAGCCCGAGGCGTAGTTGAGCATTGCGCCTTGGGTCCAGTCGCGGTTGTCAGCCCGACCGCCTTCACGGTTGCGGTTCATGTAGTAGTTGCGCAGCAGCCCGGTGATGCTGCTGCCCTCGATAAACCCCTTGGCATCTGCCTGGTCGCTGACGGACTCTGCAAAGGCCATTTGGCTGATACCGGCACACACCGCCAGTGCTAACAGGCTCGACTGTTTAATCATGTTGTGACTTCCCCGGAATAATGAACGCGCGCACAGAAACACCGCACTTATTGGTGGTGCATAACGTGGTATGGGCAGATGTTTGCAGGTGAGCTGTTACGGTTTTTTATTGTGTTCGGCATGGTTGCCGAGGTTGATTCTAAGCCCAGTCTGCGCGGCCTGTAGCGGTCTTCCGGATGAAACTCGATTAATTAAACTTCACGGTATTTAACCCGGCGCGGGTGTAGCGTTGGGCCTGTCTTAGCCGCTCTGCTTCGACAAAATCCTTTGGTTGCCGCCGCAGACTCTGCGGCGGATTTTTTGCGTGGGCAGTATTTCCAGTGGGCGGCTTAGTTGAACTCACTTATGCTGCGCAACACTGTTGGCTTAACCCATCGAGACGCTGCATGAGCCTGAAATCCACCCACTTGCCGGCGCTGATCGCGTTCGAATGTGTGGCCCGTCATCTGAATTTCGCGCGGGCGGCAGCCGAGATGGAGGTCACGCCCACGGCCATGTCCAAGACCATCAAGCAGCTTGAAGCGCAATTGGGTGTGCGCCTGTTCAACCGCACCACCCGCAGCGTGGCGCTGACCGAGTCCGGCAGCCAACTGCTCGACACCCTGGCACCGGCACTGGAGCAGATTCGCTTCTCGGTGCAGCAAGTGCACGACACCGCCAGCCGCCCTTACGGCGCATTGAAGATCAACAGTTCCTACGTGGCCTACGCCTCGCTGATCGAGCCGCACGTGGCGGCATTCCTCACGCAGTACCCGGAAATCACCTTGGATATCGCCCTCGATAATGGCTTGAGCGACATCATTGGCGAAGGTTTCGATGCCGGCATTCGCCTGGGCCAGGCCTTGCAGCGCGACATGATCGCCGTGCCGCTTGGCACGTCGCAGCCGATGGTGGCCGTGGCGGCGCCCGCGTACCTGGCGCGCTCGGCACCGCTGGACACACCCGAAGACCTGCTGGCCCACGACTGCATCCACCAGCGCCTGAGCAGCCGCGGGCCGTACATGGATTGGACGTTTCGCATCGGCAAGGCCACTGTCGCGATTGAGGTGAAGGGGCGCCTGGTGCTGGATGAAATGCGCACCACCTTGTCGGCTGCGCGCCTGGGTTGCGGCGTGGCCCTGGTGTTCCGCCCGTTTGCCCAGGCGGATATCGCCAGCGGTGCACTGGTGGCGTTGCTGGAACACTGCGCGGCGCCCGCCGAGACCTTCCACCTGTATTACGCCAACCGTGCGCAAATGCCCGGAAAGCTCCGGGCATTTATCGACTTCTTCCAGACCCGTAACCGTCAGGCCACCGAGTAGCCGCCATCTGCCAACAAGGCATGGCCGGACACGTAGCTGGCATCTTCCGACCCTAGGAACGCCACCACCGTCGCCATCTCTTCGGCGGTGCCAAACCGGCTGGCCGGGGTGCTGGCGGCGAAAGCGTGCTGGGCGTCCACCGACGGCCAGATCCCGCGATGGTGGAACGGCGTCTCGATCAGGCCCGGGCACAGCGCATTGACCCGCACGCCCTGCTTGAACCATTCGATGGACGCGGTCTTGGTCATACCGACAATGGCGTGCTTGGTGCCGATATACAGCGCGGCATTCTCGAAACCGATCACGCCGCCCATGGACGCGTTATTGATGATGCTGCCAAATCCCTGTTCGAGCATTACCTTGGCTTGGTACTTCATGCAGTTGAAAACCCCGCGCACATTCGGCTCGAACACCAGGTCGAAGCGTGCATTGTCCTGTTCGACCAGCGGCGCGAACACGCCTTCGGTGCCGGCATTGTTGAAGGCGATGTCCAGCTTGCCATAGGTGTCCACGGCAAATTTGACCATGGCGATGATGTCGGCTTCGCGGGTCACGTCGACGACGATGGAGGACGCGGTGCCGCCATTGGCAGTGATCTCGGCAACCACGTCGTCCAGCTCGCTCTGACGGCGGGCAGCAGCCACGATCTTCGCGCCGCGCTGGGCCAGGACGACAGCGGCCGCGCGACCAATGCCGGAACTGGCGCCGGTGATCAGCGCGACTTTGCCTTCGAGTTGACGGGTGTTGGAAAGGGTCATGGGAAGCTCCGTTTGTGTGCTGCGCAAGGCGGTATGCTTGCGCTTTGGAGCACAGGTTACGGCGCGTGATTAGCCCTGATAATCCATGCAAATACACACGAGTTATGTGCTATGGGTTCACAGTGCTCAACGACGCATAATGGCTGGAGGAGGAGGGTGTTGCACCCCTCGTCCCGGCTTGCGTATTACTCTTTGACGTCCATGAACTCTTCAGCCCAGGCCACGTAGTTTTCAGGCAAGGTATAGGTGTGCGTCAACTCGGTAGCACTGAGGTTATCGGTGCTGTGGGTCAACTGGCGCTGGGCACGCAGGCTGTCATAGGTCGCCTTGATCGCGGCAAAGTAGGCGCCATGGCCGGCAACCACCACACGTACACCGAGGCTGGCCAGGCGCTTGGCGTCATTGAGCTTAGGATTGCCATACGTCACCAGCATCAGCGGCACGGTCAGGTTCTCGGCGATCTTCTCCAGGTGCTCGAAGTCAGCCACACCCACCATGCAGATCCCATCGGCGCCGGCTTTCTGATACGCCAAGGTGCGCTCGATAACCGCTTCGGTCGGCAGCACACCGGCATTGGTTCGGGCAATGATCGACAGTTCAGGATCAACACGGGCTTCCAGCGCCGCGCGGACCTTGCCGATGCCTTCTTCAATGGAAATCAAGTCGGTGGACTTGCGCCCGAATTGCGCGGGCAGCAACGTGTCTTCAATGGTCAACGCGGCCACACCGGCACGCTCAAGCTCTTCGACAGTGCGCATCACGTTCAGCGCGTTACCGTAGCCATGGTCGGCATCGGCGATGAACGGCAACTGGGCAACACGGCCAATACGGGTGGCTTGCTCAACGAACTCACTCAGGGTGATCAACGCGAAATCGGGCGCGGCCAGTACCTGCAACGAAGCAACGGAGCCACCGAGGATGCCGACTTCGAAACCCAGGTCAGCGGCAATACGCGCGGACATCGGGTCAAAGACGGACGCGGTTTCAACGCAGGTTGGGGTAGCAAGCAATTCACGGAATTTGCGGCGCAGGGCTGAGTGAGAAATCTTTGGCATGGGCTTTCCTGGTTCTGGTCATCGTCTTGTGACGATCAATGTCTATTCGTGGTGGAGCGAGATTAACATGCAGAAGAGCGGGGGATGATGACGTTTCAGCATTAGGGTTATGGAGAGGCGGGAATGGCTCCAGAGCAAAAATGGGGTTAGCATTCCGCTTCACTCGGCTTAAACAGCCTGTTTTTCAGATCAGGGTCGTATCGTGGAAAAGCTAAAACGCCTTCAAAGTGGAATCGAAGGGCTAGACGCTCTGCTCAAGGGTGGGCTGGTAGCAGGCGCTTCATACATCATCCAAGGGCGCCCAGGGTCTGGAAAAACGATCCTTGCCAACCAGCTTGGGTTCCATCATGCGAACAATGGAGGAAGGGTTCTGGTCGCCACGCTGCTGGCCGAATCACACGACCGACTTTTTCAATTCCTTTCGACTCTGAGCTTCTTCGACGCCTCCAAGGTTGGCGCCGAAATCCAATTTGTCAGTGCGTTTGACACGTTGGAAAACGAAGGACTGGACGAGGTGGTGAAACTGCTGCGGCGCGAGATAAGCCGTCAAAAAGCCACAGTGATGGTAGTAGACGGCTTGCTCAATGCGCGCTCCAAAGCAGATTCGCACATCGATACCAAGAAATTCATTTCCGAGTTGCAAGGGCACGCCGCTTTCGCAGGTTGCACAGTGCTGTTTCTCACCAGTTCCCGTCTGGACGACGGCAGCCCTGAGCACACCATGGTTGATGGGGTGATTGAGATGGGCGAGGAGCTGTTCGGCACTCGGTCAGTGCGTCGAATTCAGCTTCGTAAAACTCGCGGCAGCTCAGCAATGACCGGTCTTCACGAGTGTGAAATTACCGAAAATGGCTTGGTGGTTTACCCGCGACTCGAAAGTCTCTACAGCCACCCGTCGTCTCCCGACAGCGCCGACATGACCCGTATCGCCAGTGGGATTGAATCACTGGACGACATCCTAGGCGGGGGGCTGCACAGTTCCAGCGTGACTCTAGTAATCGGCCCTTCCGGTATTGGTAAAACCACCCTTGGTCTCAAATTTCTGGCTGAGTCGACTGTGGAAGCACCGGGCCTGCATTTTGGCTTCTACGAAAGCCCGGAACGGTTGCGACTCAAAGGCCAATCACTCGGTATCGATATAAAGGGCATGGAAGGCAGCGGCGCCTTGAGCATTGCCTGGCAGCCTACTACTGAGGGGTTGCTGGATGGGTTGGGCACACGACTACTGAGTCTCGTAGAAGAGAAGGGCATCAAGCGCGTGTTTCTCGATAGCCTTAGCGGTATGACGCGAGTCTCGACGAATCCCGCACGGATTACTGACTTCTTCAGTGCACTGATGAACGAGCTGCGATCCAGGGGCGTTACGGTATTTGCCTCCTGGGAAATGCGCGATCTATTTGGTTCCGAGGTCAGCGCACCAAACTCTGACCTGTCTAGCATCGTCGACAACCTGATGCTGATGCGGTTTTCTGAGAATCACTCTGAACTAAGCCGGACGCTATCCATTCTTAAGGTAAGAGACAGCTCTTACGATCCCTCACGATTTGAGGTCATCATCCGTGATTATGATGTTTTCCTGAAAAAGGCTTCAAGACATGAACCATCGGTCCCCGCTGAGTCATCGCCCGGTTCAATTTCTTAAGCTTTTGTGTGGGTTGAATTAACATGACCACCATCCTGGTCGTCGACGACGAGTATTTGATCGCTGACATCCTTAGCTTCGCGCTGGAGGATGAGGGGTACATGGTCGTAACGGCGAGCAATGGTCGAAAAGGACTTGAGGTTCTCGATAGAGAACGGCCTGCTTTGATCATTACCGACTATATGATGCCGGTCATGGACGGCGAGGAATTCGCCACCGCCATTCGAGCGCTGCCTTCGGCAAATCAATTGCCGATCATCTTGATAAGCGGTGCTCAGGCGCATATCGGAATAGAGAGATCGGATCTTTTTGATGCTGTATTGGCCAAACCCTTCAACATCGACTTGATCATCGCCGAAGTCAAAAAGCTCCTGGCAGCTGATTAGTCAGCTGCTGGAGCAGGGTCAGCTTTTGCTGCGCCGGCAACGCTCCGAGCAGTAACGCACTTCATCCCAGCAGCGTGCCCATTTCTTCCTCCACGTGAAGGGAAGTCCACAGGTCATGCAGGTTTTTACGGGAAGCTCACTCTTTTTCACAGATATAACTACCGGCTGGGTCGATCACTCAATCACGTCGACAAGAAGAGGCGTGGTTATCATTATCCTGATCACTGTGTGACAAATGAATATTCCGTTTTTTGTTTCCCTGGATGGGCCCAAAGGCACCGGCAAAACTACGCTGTTGGAGGCCGTAACGGCAACGCTGAGGGCGCATAACAAGAAAGTCATCCGACTTTGCGAGAGAAAAAGCGATCCCTACAGAAGGGAAACCATGGCCCTGGTTAACGAACTTGCCAGAAATCCCTCGCGGGATCTGGAATGGGCTGTGTGCGAGCGTTTTGCCGAGAGTCGCAGCTGGATATCCCGGAACGTACTGACTCAGCAGCCGTTGGACAGCATTATCCTGATTGATCGCTGGTATCCGTCCGATGCTGCGTTTCGACACACCATCTCGTTTGCAGAGATTCTCCAGTTGAACCGGGAGCGGGACGTGCGAGTGCCGGATGTGCATGTCGGCGTTGTCACCGCGCCGGATATTTCGTGGGCAAGGGCAGCTGCACGGTCGCGAGGATTGGGCGGTACGGTAATCCAGAAGTATGCAGAGCATGTTGCATGCACAGAGATGTTCGAGCAGGCCGTTGCGGATCATGGCTGGGTGATGTGCCGGAATGAAGGTGCGATCGAAGACGCAGTGAAGCAGGTGGTTGCTGAGATCTACAAAGTCGCTGGGTGAAACGCATAGCGTAATACATAATTTAACATAATATACATTATGCGTAATATCCTAATGCGCAATCAGGGGCAGTGCCCATCACATTTCAACAGGCAAAACCCCTATCTCACTCAAACCTGAGCAAAGCCTCCATCGACAAACATCTCACTGCCGGTCATGAAGCTGCTTTCATCCGATGCCAGGAACAACGCTGCCGCCGCAACTTCCTCAGGCTTGCCAATACGGTTCAATGGAACCTGCGCGGTCATGTCGTCGATGATTGCGTCTTTCTGTCCAGTACCTGAAAGCGCCAGGTCCAGACCCGGTGTCGAGATCGGCCCTGGTGAGAGTACGTTGACACGAATGCCTGTACCTTTGAGATCCAGCGCCCAGCTCCTGGCAAAGTTACGCAGCGCCGCTTTTGTTGCGCTGTACACACTGAACGCCGGTGTGCCCATGGTGCCTGTGGTCGAACCCGTGAGGATCACCGAGCTGCCGGCGCTCATCAGTGGCAAGGCTTTTTGTACGGTGAACAGCGTGCCTTTGACGTTGATGCCGAAGGTACGGTCAAACGATTCCTCGGTGATCGAGCCGATCGGTTGGAAATCCCCCAGGCCTGCGTTGGCGAATAGCACGTCGACCCGGCCTTTTGCTGCTTTGACCTGGGTGAACACGCGATCAAGGTCGTCCAGTTTTGAAATGTCGCCTTGTATGGCGATAGCTTGAGGACCAATCAGTTGCAGCGCCTTGTCCAGTTCCTCTTGTCGACGTCCTACAATGACGACGTGTGCGCCTTCCGCCGCAAAGCGAATGGCAGTTGCCAGGCCGATGCCGCTGTTGCCGCCGGTAATGACTGCGATTTTTCCGTTGAGCCTGCTCATGGTGAACTCCGATGAATAAGGTTGAGGCCCAACTGTAGATCTGAGCTATTCTTTTGAATAGTATGCACCTTTAAGTAAGTACCCTATGCGGAGTCCTCTGGATCATGGCCAACAACTCATTCAATTGCGGGCTCGAGGCCGCCCTGGCGGTGATTGGCGGTAAATGGAAGCCGCTGGTGCTGTTCAACTTGGCGCAAAATGTTCATCGATATGGGGAATTAAGGCGCGCGATTGGCGGCGTGACCGATAAGGTGCTGATCCAGCAGCTCAAGGAATTGGAGCGTGATGAGATCATTTTCCGGGTGGATTTCCAGGAAATACCGCCCAAGGTCGAGTACTCGCTGACACCATTCGGGCGATCCTTGGCAACTGCGTTGGGCGCGCTGTGCCAATGGGGCACGGAACATATGCAAACCGTTGAGCGTATCGCCGAGCGGCGTATGGCCACCCTCTTCCAGTCTTGAGCACCCTGCCCTGAGATCCAACTCAACTAAATGACTATTTAGTTGAGTTAAATCAATGAGTTACATTTGAAATCGATCAACCGACTGTGACAGCTTTCCTGCTAGGTTGGACAGTTCATCGGTGGTCGACGCTGTCTGCTCGATCACTCGGCTATTGCTCTGCGACATCTCCGCAATCATCTCCACTTGGTGCGCAATTTCATTGCTGGCCAGGCTCTGCTCGCCGATGGTCCGAGAGATATCGTTGACCATTTCCGTGGTGTTCAACGTCGCTTGGAGAATCTCGCGAATTGCCCGCTCCACTTCGGCAGTTACCGCCATGCCTTTGTCCACCTGAGCAACGCCCTCCTCCATGCTGGTCACCGCTTCCCGGGTGTTCTGCTGGATACGCCCGACCATGGCGGCAATTTCCTGGGTCGATGCGCTGGTGCGTCCGGCAAGGTTGCGCACTTCATCAGCAACCACAGCAAATCCACGCCCCTGCTCACCGGCACGGGCGGCCTCAATCGCGGCATTCAGGGCCAGCAAGTTAGTCTGGTCAGCGATCCCCTTGATCACTTGGATAATGCTGAAAATGGCCTCGGACTCCTTGTCCAGCGTGCGAATCACTTGGGCGGATTGCTGTGCGGAACGAGCGATGCCGTCCATGTCACTGACCACCTGATGAATCACCCGGCCGCCGTCCTTGGCCAAGGTTTGCGCCTGGTTGGCCATGTCCAGTGCGCGTCCGGCGTGCCGGGTGATTTCCTCGATGCTCGCGGTCATCTCACTCGCAGCAGCGGCCATGGTGCTGGCGCCGGCGCTCTGTTGCTGGCTGCTGCCAGCAACTTCATGGCAGCCGCGGCTCAGTTGCTCGCTCATGCCATTGACGCCATGGGCGTTGCTGCGCACCACTTCGATCATGCCGCGCAGGTCCTTTTGCATGGTGGCGAGGCTGCGGATCAAGGCGCTGGCTTCATCCTTGCGCCGGGGCTCGACGATAGGTTCACTCAAGTTGCCACGTGCGATGCTGGCGGCAATGCGGCTGGCCGCCTGTAGGGGGCCCATGATGCTGAGGATCACCCAGCGCCCCTGGGCCAGCAGCAGTAAAAGACTGGCGATCAACACCGCGCCCAGCGTGAAGTTGGCGTTGCTGATGGCCTGTCGCGTACCGACGCTGGTCTGCTGGGTATTGGTTTCGATCAACTCGCTCAGGCTCGCCATTTGATCTTCCAACTGGCTGAACGCGGCATTGAATGTGCCCAGTTCCCCCCGCGCGGCCTCAGGGTTATCCAATGCCAAGGCGACGATGCGTTCGCCGGTGGCGATGTAGTTATCCAGGCTGGGTTTGATTTTTTCCAGGCTTGCCTTGAGCGAATCGTCCAGCGGCAGCTTGAGGTTGTCTGCCAACACTTGCCGAAAGTGTTCGGCGTGCTCTTTTAGAGAACTATCGACGTCGGCCTTGCTGCTGGTGCTTTTACCCAGGCCCACCAGCATCGCCGATAACACATCGGCGCGCAGGGCGTCGTGCATCATGTCGGCTTCCATGTGGTTGCGCAGCACCGTCATGCTCACTTCGTTGTCCTGCACGGCAGTGCCCATCCGGGTGTTTCCCAGGTAGCCGGTCAGGCTCATGATCAAGGCAGTGAGCAATCCGGTCGCTATCAACAGCATCAAGCGCAGTTTGATCGTCATGCTGGTATCCCCGTGCCTGGTCAGCCGGTTGAGAACCCAACCGTAGAAGCCCCGCTGCTCATGTTATCGGCCATCCATACTGTTTATTGAAGCCTAAGTTTGCGGATCTGCGCAGATCCCTTAAGCTGGCCGACCTTTGTTTGCTCCGCCCGGAATTGCCCATGTCTCGAAGTATCGCCCGCCTGGCCCTGCTGCTGGGCTTGATCACCGCCGTCGGCCCCTTCGCCATCGACATTTATCTGCCGGCCTTGCCGACCCTGGGCGCGAGCCTGCACGCCTCGCCGGCGTTGGTGCAGATGAGCCTCACGGTGTTTTTTGTCATCGTCGGCGTGTGCCAGTTGTTCTACGGCCCGATCAGTGATGTGTTCGGGCGCAAGCCGCCGATTTATGCCGGCCTGGTGATTTTTGCCGTGGCCAGTGTCGGTTGCGCATTGGCGCCTAACATTGAATCACTGATCGCCTTTCGGGCCCTGCAGGCGTTCGGTGCGTGCGCGGGCATGGTGATTCCACGGGCCATCGTGCGTGACCTGTACACCGGGCATGAAGCCGCGAAACTCATGGCGTTGCTGATGCTGGTGATGAGCGTCTCTCCGATTCTTGCGCCGCTCGCCGGTAGCCTGGTGATTTCGCTGTGGAGTTGGCGCGAAGTGTTTGCTGTGCTGGCGGTGCTCGCAGTGGCGTGCCTGGTGATGACCATCGTACAACTGCCGGAAACTCACCCGGCCGAACGGCGCTTGGGCAAGACTCTGGGCAACGCCTTCAGCAGCTACGGTGCGTTGCTGCGTGACCCGGTATTTATCGGTTTGTCGGTGGTGTGCGGGTTCGGCTTGGCGACGTTTTTCGTGTTTATCGGCAGCGCGCCATTCGTGTACATCGAGCATTACGGCCTGACACCCACGCAGTTCAGCCTGGGGTTTGCCGTGAACGCTGCGTCGTTCTTCGCCATGAGCCAACTCACTGCACGCCTCAGCGCACGCTTTGGCCTGGCGCCGCTGATTCGTTGGTCGGTGGTGGCCGTGGCGGCGGTTATGGCGGTGCTGGCGGTCACGACGCTGTGGGTCGACAGCCTGGCCTTGATGATGACGTTGCTGTTTATCGGCTTCGGTTTTCTCGGTCTGCTGTTACCGGCGGCGGGCGTCTTGTCGCTGGAGGACCACGGCGCGGTAGCCGGCTCTGCGTCAGCCTTGCTCGGGGCGATCCAGATGATCACGGCGGCCGTGTCCATGACGGTGATCGGTGTGTTCGCGGATCACACGCCAGCGCCGATGCTGGTTGGCATTGCGTTGTGCGCCATCGCCGCAATGCTCACCACGTTTTGGACCTTGCGCCGCCTGCCGGCTCACTTGGCCAGCGCACCGCCCTCCTCCTGATCGCTGCCCATCCCGGCCAAATACGCCCAGGGATAAATCCCGCGCTGGTGACCATCACTGAACACCAGTTGTATGCCATAACCCTGAGGGTGGATCTGCACCACCCTCACCGCTTCCGACACCAACGGCTGGCTGCCCCGCAACCGCAACGCCTGGCATTGGGAGCACGGGCATTCGCGGCGCAGGCGTGCGTGGTTAATCCACTGCGCGCCTTCCATCCACTCCAGGCGCAGTCGACCGTCGCGGCCTTTGCCAATGGCGTGCGGCGCGGCGGTCATTGCAGTTGCGCCAAGGCAATCCGCACGGCCTTGCGCACTTCCGGATCGCCATCGTCGGCGGCATCGCGCAAGGCCGTCAGTGCTTGACGATCACCCAGTTCACCCAGTGCCAGAGCGGCTTCCTTGCGCAGGTTGCTGATGCTATGGCCCAGGGTCTGGACCAAGGCGTCCAGTGCGGGTAAATACCGTAACCGGCCCAGGCTGCGAGTCGCACGCAGACGAACCTGCCAATACTCATCGGCCAGCGCGCCGACCAGCGCATCCCCGGCATTGCGGCTACCGACTTTGCCCAAGGTGGTCGCGGCTTCCTCGCGCACTTGCCACGCCGGGTCCAGCAACGCTTGGTGCAACGCCGGTAAGACCAGGTCATCACTCGCCAAGCCGAGTGCGCCGGTAGCCGCGCGGCGGACTTCGGTGTCGGGATCGCTGCTGGCCAAGGCGGCCAACGCCTCAAGCGCAGGTAGATGTTTGAGCCAACCCAGCACACCCACCGCTTCACGGCGTACACCCGCATCAGCATCCACCAACGCCAGCAAGGCCGCCGGCGCAGCGGCTTCCAGGCGCAGTTCGCGCAGAGCACGGAAGATGGCGGTGCGCACGCTGGCATCGGTGTGTCCGGTCCAGGGCAATAGCACCCTGCCCGCCTCGATGGTCTTCAATACGCTCAGGCTTTGCGCCGCGGCGTCGCGCACGGAGTACTCGGTATCTGTGAGGGCTTCACACAAGGCCTGTACCACTTCGCCGTCTTCCCAGGCTTCGAGCAAGGTCGCGGCCTGGGCGCGCACTTCTATGCTGGGGTCGTTGCGCAGGCTGTCCACCAGCCATTCCAAACCGTCGGGGTCTTCAAGATCAGCCAGGTCGATCAGGGCAATGCGGCGCATGCCGGCGTCCGAGGCTTGCAGACGTGGGCGCAGGGCTTCTATTTCCAGGTTATAGGTCATATGGCAAATCGCGGTGTTGAATGATCGGTAGGCAACCCGAGCGGGTTCAGCCGTGGCAACTGGCGGCCATCTTCATGATGCAGCAGTGCCAGGCAATGACGCTTGAGGAGAGTGAATTCGGGGGTGGTCATCAGTTCGGTGTGGCGCGGGCGCGGAAAGTCCAGCTGAAAATCCTCGATGATGCGACCCGGCCGTGGGCTCATCACCAGGATGCGATCGGCCAGGAACAGCGCCTCATCGATATCGTGGGTGACAAACACCACAGTGGTGCGGATGCGCGTCCAGATATCCAGCAACAAGGCCTGCATCTTCATGCGGGTCAGCGCATCCAGTGCGCCAAACGGCTCATCCATCAGCAACAGGCGTGGTCGATTGACCAGCACACGGGCGATTTCCACACGCTGCTGCATGCCGCCGGAAAGCTGGTTCGGCCAACGCTCGGCGAAGCCTTCCAGCCCGACCAACGCCAAGATCTCATCCGCCGCCGCCAGCCGTTCAGCCTTGCTCACGCCGCGCATTTTCAAGCCGAACGCGACGTTCTCACGCACGGTGCGCCACGGGAATAACGTGTGCTGCTGAAACACCATGCCGCGCTGCTGGGACGGACCGACCACCGCCTGCCCATCCATCTGCAAACTGCCCTGATTAGGCACCAGATGTCCGGCCAACGCGCCGAGCAAGGTCGACTTGCCACAGCCCGACGGCCCCAGGATGCACACAAATTGCCCCGGCTCGATGTCGCAGTCCAACGCCTTGACCGCCTCGAATGCCTGATCACGCTCGCCGAGCACAATGGACAATCCGCTGATTGCTATACGTCCTTCCATCAGGCTTTACCTCGCGGGCGATGCCAAGGGGTGAATACCGTGCCCAGGCGCTTGACCAGCCAACTGCTGCCCATGCCCAGCGCGCCGATCAACAACATGCCGACCACAATGTCGGCATAGTTCTGGATGGTGTACGACTCCCAGGTGTAATAGCCGATGCCGAACTGCCCGGAGATCATCTCCGCCGTCACCAGGCAGAACCACGACGTGCCCATGCCGATGGCCAGGCCGGTGATGATGCTCGGCGCGGCCCCCGGCACAATCACCTCCAGCAGGATCGCGCCGCGCCCTGCCCCCAGGCTGCGCGCCGAAGCGATCAGCCGGGGATCGACACCTTCGACGCCATGCACGGTGTTGAGCAGGATCGGAAACAGCGCGCCGGTGAAGGTGATGAACACCATGGACAGCTCTGACGACGGAAACATCAGGATTGCCAAAGGTATCCAGGCCACCGCCGGAATCGGGCGGATCACTTCCAGGGGCGGTAGCAGCACATCTTCAGCCCATTTCGAGCGGCCGATGGCGATGCCCAGGCCAACGCCCACCAGCACCGCCGCCAGGTAGCCTTCAAACACCCGGGTCAGGCTGGCACTCAGGTGCTGGGCCAGCTTGCCCGAGTCCACCAGGCCCAGCGCCGCCTCGACCACGGCGCCCGGCGTGGGCACGTTGGCAAAGGTCACCAGCCACAGGTTCCAGTGATGGCTGGCAGCGAGTTGCCAGAACAGTAGGCACACCAGCAATGAGGCCGCGCGCGGCAGCCAGCGATAGGTCGACATATCAGCGACCGGCCACGGCCTGGGCGCCGGCGCTGGTGAAATCGAACACCTGGCCGCCCTGGGCATCCGCGAATTGCTGGGCCTGGCCCTTGAGCAGGAATGCACTCAATTTGCCCTGGCGATCACTGGCGAACCAGGCCTGGTTGGCGAGCAGCTTGATGCCGCTGTCTTCGGCCTGGGCGTAGACCGCACGCACGTCCTTGCCGTCCTTCTTCAAACGGGCCAACGCACTGAAGGCTGATTCAGCCGACGCGTAGTCACGCACCTTGGGCTCGCCTTTCACCCAGATCTGCGCCACGTGTTTCCAGTCGGTGATCGGCTTGCCGGTCAACGCGTCGTTGGCTTTGAGCGGGCTCTGGGCGTAGTTGCCCAGCTGTGCCTGATAGTCCAGGCCGGACGCTTTGAAGGCGGCGCGCAGGTACTGGTCGTCGATAAAGGTATTGAGGTCCAGGCCTCGGTCGGCTTTTTTCAGCAGCTTGAGGGTGTCGATGGCGGTGCCGACGGCCTGGCGGTATTCCGGCTTCCAGCTCAGGTCACGGGTTTGCACGCCCAGCGGGCCATGGAACAGGTAGTTGACCTCAGCCTCGACGCCGGTAACTTTCTCGATCAGCTCGCTGTATTTCTCAGGCTCTGCCGTCAGCAGCTGATTGGCTTCGATACTGGCTCGCAGGTAAGCAACTACCACTTCAGGGTACTGGCGGGCGTAGCTTTCATCCACCAGGGCGCCGTGGAAGGTGGGCGTGTTGGACTGCGAACCGTCGTAGATCTTACGGGCGAACCCACGGTTGGGAAACAGCTCGGCAAACGGCACGAAGTCGGCATGCGCGTCGATCTTATTGGCCTGCAACGCCGATCCGGCCACTTCAGGCGCCTGGGCGATGATGTTCACGTCCTTGAGCGGGTCCCAGCCTTGCGCAGCGACCGCACGCAGCAACATGCCGTGGGCGGTGGAGGCGAACGGTACGGAAATGGTCTTGCCTTTCAAGTCCGCCAAGGACTGCGCGCTGGACTCGATAGGCACCACGATGCCATTGCCACTGCCCTTGATATTGCCCGACAGCACACTGATAAACAGGCTGTGCTTGCCCGCGCCCTCGAACGCCACGCCGTTGAATGCGCCGGGGAAGTCCGCCATGGCGCCGAAGTCCAGCTTGCCGGCCACCATTTCATTGGTCAACGGTGCGCCACTGGTGAAATTCTTCCACTGGATATCGTAGGTGGCGTCCTTGTACTTGCCATCGTGGGGCAAGTACTTGTCCAACAGACCCAGCTCCCGGATCAGCAAGCCGCCGGCGGCGCAGTTGATAGTGGTGTCCTGGGTGCCGATGGCCACCCGGATGGTTTCAGCCTGTACCGACAGGCTGATGGAAGCCAGCACCAGGCTGGTGAAGGTTGCGCGCAAGAACATTGGGTGTATCCCCTCGAATCATGGTTATAGGATCGTCTCCGCCGTGATCAGGCACGGTGGGAAACGAGGGGTATGGCAGTGGCGTCCGGTGATGGCGGATGGCTTTGGATTGATACGCTCAGCGCAGCAGGTACGGGATCTCGACCTTGACTGCGCCTGTGGGGCAATCCTTTTCGCAGGGCATGCAGTACCAGCATTCGTCGAACGCCATGTACGCTTTCTGCGTCGCGGGATTGATCGCCAACAGGTCCATCGGGCACACGTCGACACACACCGTGCAGCCTTTTTCGGCGATGCACTTGTCTTCGTCTATCGTCACCGGCGCGTTGGAACGAAAGAATATTTCCTGGGGTTGGTAGGCCATTTCACGGTGTCCTTAGCACTTTGTGGTTGTGCTGATTGTTTTGGTGAGCGGGCTTGTTCACCAGAGATTGAGCTTCAGGCCGCATCAGCCCCCACGCGCAGGCGGTCGTAGGCTTGCATTTCTTCGGCGTCCAGTGGAATTACGTAGGGTTCCACGGGTTTCTTGAAGCTGACCATTTGCCCGTCATCGCCCTTTTTCAGGTGGCAATGGCAGAACCAGTCGGCGTCATTGCGCAGCGGGTAATCGACGCGGTGGTGGTACAGGCCCCAGCGACTTTCGGCGCGGTACAACGAGGCGCGGGCGGCCATTTCGGCACAGTCACGGATCACGCTGGTTTCCATGGCGCGCATCAGTTCGTGGGGGTTATGGGCTTTCATCTGGTCGAGGTCGCGCTCGATATCGCTGAAGCGCTGCAGGCCGATTTCCATCTTGCGGGTGACCTTGGGCGGTTGCAGGTAATCGTTGACGAAGCGGCGCAGCTTGTATTCGACCTGGGCCGGGGGCAGGCCGGTTTCACGGTCCAGCGGCGCGTAGACACGGGCCTGTTCGGCGGCGACCTGCTCGGCATTCACCGCGCTGAAGTCTTTTTCCACCACATACTGGGCGGCGTTGGTGCCAGCGAACCAGCCGTAGGTAAAGGCGCCCAACATATAGTTATGCGGCACCGCCGCCATGTCCCCGGCCGAATACAGGCCCTTCACCGACGTCTCCGCGCGCTCATTCACCCACACGCCGGAGGCCGAATGCCCGCTGCAAAAACCGATTTCGGAGATGTGCATTTCCACCATGTCGCTGCGGTAATCGGTGCCGCGATTGGCATGAAACTGGCCACGGCTCGGCCGTTCATTGCTGTGCAGGATGGTCTCGATGTTCTGGATGGTTTCCTCGGCCAGGTGGTCGAGCTTGAGGAACACCGGGCCATTGCCGCTTTCAAGCTCCTGATGGAACTCCCACATCATCTGGCCGCTCCAGTAGTCGCACTCGATAAAGCGCTCGCCCTTATTGTTCGCGGTGTAGCCACCGAGCGGACCGGTAACATAGGCGCAGGCCGGGCCGTTGTAATCCTTGATCAACGGGTTGATCTGGAAGCACTCCAGATTCGCCAGTTCGGCGCCCGCGTGATAGGCCATCGCGTAGCCGTCGCCGGCATTGGTGGGGTTTTCATAGGTGCCCATCAGGTAACCCGACGACGGCAGGCCCAGCCGGCCCGCCGCGCCGCAGCACAGAATCACGGCCTTGGCCTTGATCACCTGGAAGTCGGCCGTGCGGCAGTCGAAGCCCATCACGCCGTTGACTGCCCCTTCGCTGTCGGTCAGCAAACGTGTGCACACCAAGCGGTTAGTGATGGTCACCCGCGCACGCTTGAGCTGGCGATACAGCACCTTCTTGATGTCATGCCCCTCGGGCATTGGCAGCACATAGGCGCCCATGTGATGGACCTTTTTCACCGCGTAGTCGCCGGTCTCGTCCTTTTCGAACTTGACGCCCCAGCGGTCCAGTTGCTCGATGGTCTCGAAACTGTGGGTAGCGTAGGCGTACACCGCCGCCTGATTGACGATGCCGTCATTGGCGATGGTGATTTCCTTGGTGTACTGCTCCGGCGTCGAGTGGCCGGGGATGATCGCGTTGTTCAGTCCGTCCATGCCCATGCTGATCGCACCGCTGCGCTTGACGTTGGCCTTGTCCACCAGCAACACACGCAGCGCCGGGTTGGCTTCTTTGGCCTTGATCGCCGCCATCGGCCCGGCCGTACCGCCGCCGATCACCACGATGTCGTATTCCAGCTCCAGGGTTGTGCGGCTCACGGGCGGCTTCCTCGTTCACGGTCGATGCGCAGGCGATACTGGAAGGCGTCGCCACGGTAATACAGGTGTTCAAAGTCAACCGGCTGGCCGTCGGCGGTGTGGGTCAGGCGCTCGATATGCATGATCGGCGAGCCTGGCTCTACATTCAGCGCCTGGGTCAGGTCGCTGTCGGCCAGCACGGCGTCGATGGCCACATCCGCATGCCCCAAGTGCAGGCCGCAGTCGTTTTCCAGGATCAGGAAGATGTCGCGGGTGACCAGGTCAGCCTTTTCCAGGCGCTCGCCGAGGGGTTGCGGCAGGTAGGTGATTTCCAGCGACACCGGCTCTCGGTTGATCAGGCGCACCCGCTTGATCTGCGCAACCACGGTGCCCTCCTCCACGCCCAGGCGCTCGGCCACCTGCTTGTCGGCTGGCACGAAGCGGAAGCTGCGCAAGCGGTTGATCACTTCGTAGCCGCGTTCGGTCATGGATTCGGCCAGGCCCTGCAAAGTGCTGACGTTCTGGTAGGCCTTGGGCTTGGACACAAACGTGCCTTTGCCATGAATCTTGTAGATCAAGCCCTCTTTTTGCAGATCGCCCAATGCCTGGCGCACGGTGATGCGGCTGACGTTGAAGCGCGTGCCCAACTCGCTTTCTGAGGGCATTTGGGTGTTGGGCGCGTATTCGCCGTCGAGAATGCGACTGCGCAACAGGTCGCGCAGTTGGGCATGCAGGGGAATACTGGACAGTGGAGAGAGGCTGGAATCGTTCATCAAGTTCACTTGTCATAACGAGTTATGACGTGATCTTAAGAAGTCTAATGGCGGCGGTGGAAATACCGTTTATGCATAAGCTTAAAGCCAACCACTCGTCGGGCTTCGGCGGCATCCGTCACAACTATCGCCCGGCATGTCACTACTAACCCCATAGCCCCTTTGCACTGCTATGGAGATTGATATGACTGACTATCCTCGCCCGCCCTTCGCCCCTCAAGCCCAAGCCGTCCCAGGTGCGCAGAAAAAAATGGACCCGTACCCCGACTGCGGCGAGAAAAGCTACAAGGGCTCCGGCCGGCTCGCCAACAAGATCGCGCTGATCACCGGGGCCGACAGCGGCATCGGCCGCGCCGTGGCGATCGCCTTTGCCCGTGAAGGCGCCGACGTGGCCATCGCTTATCTGGACGAGCATGAAGATGCCCAGGAAACCGCACGCTGGGTCGAAGAGGCTGGTCGCCAGTGCCTGTTGCTGCCCGGTGACATCGCGCAGAAAAGCGTGTGCCAGTCGTTGGTGGACAAAACCGTCGAGCAGTTCGGCCGCATCGACGTGCTGGTGAACAACGCCGCGTTCCAGATGACCCACGAGACCCTTGAGGACATCGAGGACGAGGAATGGGTGAAGACGTTCGATATCAACATCACGGCGATGTTTCGTATCTGCAAGGCGGCCTTGCCACATATGAAGGCCGGCAGTTCGATCATCAACACCAGCTCGGTCAACTCCGACATGCCCAAGCCGACGCTGCTGGCCTATGCCGCCACCAAGGGCGCGATCGCCAACTTCACCGGTGGCTTGGCGCAGTTGCTCGGTAGCAAAGGGATTCGGGTCAACAGTGTGGCACCGGGGCCGATCTGGACGCCGCTGATTGTGGCGACCATGCCGGATGAGGACGTGCAGGGCTTCGGCAGCGAAACCCCGCTGGGGCGTCCGGGCCAACCGGTGGAAGTGGCGCCGATCTATGTGCTGTTGGCCTCGGATGAAGCCAGCTACATCTCGGGTTCGCGATATGCGGTGACTGGCGGCAAGCCGATCCTCTAATCCGTGCCCCCTGTGGGAGCAGACTTGCCTGCGAAGGCGGCTGCCCTCTTACTGTAACTCTGCGATCCAAAGGTGGAGCTGGCTTGCCGGCGATTGCATCACCTCGGTACAACTGAGATACCGAGGTGGCTGTATCCCGGACAAGCCAGGCTCCCACAGGGATAGTGTTGGCCAGTACTACAGATCGAACCGGTCCACCGCCCGGCGCCGCTCATTGTCGTCGCGCACGTCATAGCTGGCGGTGGTCTGGATATTGGTGTGGTGTGCCAGTTTCTGCGCAATCGACAGGTCATGCTCCTCAATCACCCGCGTGATGAATGAGCGGCGAAAGTCATGGGGCATGATCTTTACCCCTACCTGTTCGCCACGCTGGCGGGCGATGTAGTAGATCGCATGCTTGGTGATGCGTTCACGGGTGATATGGCTGCCACGGCGGATGCGGTTGAACAGGAAACTGTCGTCCTGCTCGCCTTCCTTGAGCTGTTCGCGGCGAAACGCCAGCCACGCCTGCAGCTTGGCGAACGCCCAATCCGGCGCGTACTTGATCAACTCCTTGTTGCCCTTGCCGATCACGCGCAAGCTGCGTTCTTCGAAATTGATCTGGGCCAGGTCGAGGTTGACCGACTCCGACTTGCGCATGCCGGAACCATAGAGAATCCCAATCACCGCCGCATCGCGCAGGCCCTGCGGGCGTGGGTCGGCGGCGCAGACTTCCATCATTTCGCGGATCAAACTGCGCCGCAAGTTGCGACCCTGACTCAAGCGTGTGCCCGGCGCAGCCTTGACGGTGCGCATGCGCAACAGGTGTTCCTGGCTGATCAAGTTCATCCGCCAGGCTTCGTTCATTACGCCACGCACCGCATTGACGTACAGCGATGAGGTGTTCGGCGCATAGCCATCCTCACGCAAGGCGGCAACCAAGGCGATCACGTGTTCGGGTTGCAGCAGGTGCCAGTCGATGTCTTCAAGGTTGATGTCCTCGAAGCCCAGGCGGTCGGCCGCATCTTGCAGCACGTAGCGCATGGTCAATTGGCTGGAGGGCGCCAGACGAGTGAGGTAAAGGGTCAGCGGGTTGCGGATAGACTCAGTCAAGATACATTAGCCTTTGGCTTAAATACCCCGAGCAAGCCTTTGTTTAATCGAGGTATTTAGTGAATTGGCGAAGGCCGAGTCTAACCCAGGACCGGCCCTGGCACAAAATCACGGGGCCGTGTCGTCATCTTCGGAAGAGTCCTGCGGCTGGACCTGGGCCTGACTCCAGTCGCTGTCTTGCTTCTGCATCAGCGCGAACCAGTGCTGGCGCATGAACGCCAGGTAGGCCTCGGGGGCCTTGGCAAAGTCCTTCTCGTCGCCGTAGCAACCGGGCAACGGCAGCTCGGTGCCCTGTTCCTTGTACTGGCTCACCAGCGCCTGCTGCCCAGCCACGCTGCAATCCTTGGGCAACGGCATGCCGCGCAAGGCGCCGGCCTCCTCGTCCCACCAGGCCGCACCGACCCGGTCGACACCGCGCAAACGGTACTTCTGCGACTTGCCGACATGCATGATCAGCTTGAATTCATTGGGGCTGACATCACTGGTGCAGGTACGCGAATAGCCCACGGTGGCCTGGGTGATGCCATCGCCGGTCAGGTCGGTGACCTTGGTCGCAGCGCGGTCGAAGCGCAACGAGGCGTCGAATTCGCAGTGCTGTACATCGTCGTAGAGCATCCACACGCGTTTGGGGCGGTTGCCATCGATCAGATACTGGGCCGCGTACACAAAAGCCGACTGAGTGCCGTCGTCGTCACGCTCGCTGACCTGCTCGGAGAGCACCAGCAGGTTCTTGCCTTGCTTGTCGTCCCAGGTATAGGCGGCGATCTGCTTGCCACGCACCTCCACCCCGTCCGGCACCTGGTCGATGCTCGTGAGCGCGACCCCGTCGTCGGCTTGCACGGTGGTGATACACGCCACGCTCAACAACAAACCCATCAACACTGGCCGCAACTGGCCACGTAAAAGCTGCACGCTATTCATCCGATCACCCTGGCAAGAGACGGCTTACTTTACCGGCACTTGGGGCGCCTTGCAGAGAAGATTCTTCACTAAAATTCGAGGGTGGAGCGTAGGCGCTCAAGTTGAACCAATCGTCCTACAGACAGTTCCTATTTCGCTTACTAACTAAAGCCGACGCGCCGTTAGTTGCTTAGCTGAACCCTAGCTGTCTACCTGTCAAATAAACGAGTTTTTCATCTGCCTTTCATATCTGTTCCACATTTTTACGCTTAATCTTAAAGACAGCACTTCATAGCAAACCGCGCTATATCGTCTAACCTCTTGATTACGCTTCATCTTTAGCGCCGTTTATTAACCTGCGGCCTGGACTTTCGCCCAATGATTGCTGCTGTTGCCACGCGCCAAGTTGCTCTAACCCCGAGGTCATGAATCTTTGAAACCCTACCCTATTCATTGCGTGTCGATCGTTATCCCGGTCTACAACGAACAAGAGAGCCTGCCTGAATTGCTGCGCCGCACCACGGCAGCCTGCAAGCAACTGGCCTACGAATACGAAATCATCCTGGTGGATGACGGTAGTCGCGACAATTCGGCCCAACTGCTGGAAGACGCCGCCGCTGAAGACGGCAGCAACGTGGTGGCGGTGATCCTCAACCGCAATTACGGCCAGCATGCGGCGATCATGGCCGGTTTCGAGCAGTGCCGGGGCGAAGTGGTGATCACCCTTGACGCCGACCTGCAGAACCCGCCCGAAGAAATTCCGCGCCTGGTCGAGCAAGCCGCCCTCGGCTACGACGTGGTGGCCACCGTGCGCAACAATCGCCAGGACTCGGCCTTCCGCCGCTGGCCTTCGCGCCTGATCAACCTGGCCGTGCAGCGCTCCACCGGCGTGGCCATGACCGATTATGGCTGCATGCTGCGCGCCTACCGCCGCACCATCGTCGATGCGATGCTGGCCTGCCGCGAGCGCAGCACCTTTATCCCGATCCTGGCCAACGGCTTTGCCCGCCACACCACCGAGATCCTGGTGCACCACGCCGAGCGTGAACACGGCGAATCCAAATACAGCGCCATGCGCCTGATCAGCCTGATGTTCGACTTGCTGACCTGCATGACCACCACCCCGCTGCGCCTGCTCTCCATCGTCGGCTTTAGCCTGGCGGCGCTGGGCATTCTGTTTGCCCTGGCGTTGATCGTCATGCGCCTGGCCTTTGGTGCCGACTGGGCCGGCGACGGCTTGTTCGTGCTGTTCGCGGTGCTGTTCGTGTTCACCGGCGGCCAGTTCATCGGCATGGGCCTTTTGGGTGAATACCTGGGCCGCATGTACAGCGACGTGCGCGCCCGCCCACGCTTCTTTATCGAAAAAGTGCTGCGCAACCAACCGGCAGCACCGGCTCCCGTGGTCGTCGTCGACGGCCTGGTGTCTTCCCATACCTCTACTTCTTCTGCTGATCAGGTCCAATCATGAGTTCAAAAGCTGTTGTATTCGCGTACCACGACATTGGTTGTGCAGGCATTGAAGCGCTGCTCAACACCGGTTACGAAATTGCTGCTGTGTTCACCCATGCCGACGACCCGAAGGAAAACAATTTCTATGGTTCCGTTGCCCAACTGTGCGCACGTAACGGCATCCCCGTGCACGCGCCGGAAGACGCCAACCACCCGCTGTGGATCGAGCGCATCGCCAAGCTGAACCCTGACTACATTTTCTCGTTCTACTACCGCAACCTGCTGAGCGAGCCCCTGTTGGCCACTGCGCGCAAAGGCGCGTTCAACCTGCATGGCTCGCTGCTGCCGAAATACCGTGGCCGTGCCCCGGCCAACTGGGTACTGGTCAACGGCGAAACCGAAACCGGCGTGACCCTGCACCGCATGGTCAAGCGTGCCGATGCCGGCGCGATCCTGGCTCAGCAGAAAGTTATCATCGAGCGCAACGACACTGGCCTGACCTTGCACGCCAAACTGCGCGACGCCGCCAGCAACCTGCTGCGCGACGCCCTGCCGCAACTGGCCCAAGGCAAGCTGGCTGAAACTGCCCAGGACGAAAGCCAGGCCACTTACTTCGGTCGCCGCACCGCTGCCGATGGCAAGCTGGAATGGAAAAAACCGGCTGAAGAACTGTTCAACCTGGTCCGCGCCGTCACCCAGCCGTACCCGGGTGCCTTCTGCGCCGTGGGCGAGCACAAGCTGATCGTGTGGCAAGCCGAAGTGGTCAAGGGCAACGAAGGCCTGGCGCCAGGCCGTGTGATCAGCGTCAACCCGCTGCGCATTGCTTGCGGTGAAGACTCCCTGGTGGTCAAGTTCGGCCAGCGCAACGACAACGGTCTGTATCTGGCCGGTCCTCCCCTGGCCAACGAATTGGGCCTGGTCGACGGTTCCGTGCTGCGCGGCGCCGAGTCCGGCCGCAAGCCACGCCGTACCCGCGTGCTGATCCTGGGTGTGAACGGTTTTATCGGTAACCACCTGTCCGAGCGCCTGCTGCGTGACGACCGCTACGAAGTCTATGGCTTGGACATCGGCTCCGATGCCATCGAGCGCCTGCGCAGCCACCCGAACTTCCAATACGTGGAAGGTGACATCAGCATCCACACCGAGTGGATCGAGTACCACATCAAGAAATGCGACGTGGTCTTGCCGCTGGTGGCCATTGCCACGCCGATCGAATACACCCGCAACCCGCTGCGCGTGTTCGAGCTGGACTTCGAAGAAAACCTCAAGCTGGTGCGCTACTGCGTCAAGTACAACAAGCGCGTGATCTTCCCGTCGACCTCCGAAGTCTATGGCATGTGCCAGGACCAGTACTTCGATGAAGACACCTCCAACCTGGTGGTCGGCCCGGTCAACAAGCAGCGCTGGATCTACTCGGTTTCCAAGCAACTGCTGGACCGCGTGATCTGGGCCTACGGCGCCAAAGGCCTGAACTTCACCCTGTTCCGTCCGTTCAACTGGATGGGCCCGCGCCTCGACCGCCTGGACTCCGCGCGTATCGGCAGCTCCCGCGCCATCACCCAGTTGATCCTGAACCTGGTGGAAGGCACGCCGATCCGCCTGTTCGACGGTGGCGAGCAGAAGCGTTGCTTCACCGACATCGCCGACGGTATCGAAGCCCTGGCGCGCATCATTGATAACGACAACGACGCGTGCAACGGCCAGATCATCAACATCGGCAACCCGGAAAACGAAGCCAGCATCCGTCAGTTGGGCGAAGAATTGCTGCGTCAGTTCGAAGCGCACCCGCTGCGTGGCAACTTCCCGCCGTTCGCTGGTTTCCGCGATGTAGAAAGCAAGGCGTTCTACGGCACTGGTTACCAGGATGTGGCCCACCGCAAGCCAAGCATCGAAAACGCCAAGCGCCTGCTGAATTGGGAGCCGACCGTTGAAATGAGCGAAACCATCGGCAACACGCTGGATTTCTTCCTGCGTGAAGCCATGCTTGAAATAGCGGACAAAAAGTAATGCAGGCAGGCTTGCGAATCGACGTCGACACCTACCGCGGCACTCGTGAAGGCGTGCCACGGTTGCTCGAATCCCTGGATGAAGCCTCGGTTAAAGCGACGTTCTTCTTCAGTGTCGGGCCGGACAACATGGGGCGCCACTTATGGCGCCTCATCCGCCCGCAGTTCCTGTGGAAGATGCTGCGTTCCAACGCCGTCGGGCTGTATGGCCTGGACATCTTGCTGGCCGGCACCGCCTGGCCGGGCAAGCCGATCGGCCGTGACCTAGGGCATTTGATGCGCCAGGCCAAGGCCGCCGGGCATGAAGTGGGCCTGCATGCGTGGGACCACCACGGCTGGCAGGCCAACACCGGGCGTTGGAGCGAAGCACAGCTGGTCGAACAGATCCGCCGTGGCGTCGACACCTTGAACGACATTCTCGGCGAGCGCATCGACTGTTCGGCCGCCGCCGGTTGGCGTGCCGACGAGCGCGTGGTGCAAGCCAAGCAAGGCTTCAATTTCCGCTACAACAGTGATTGCCGGGGCACCAGCCTGTTTCGTCCAACCTTGGCCGATGGCAGCGCGGGCACCCCACAAATTCCGGTGGACCTGCCTACCTTCGACGAAGTCGTCGGGCCGGTGGTGGCTGCCAAAGACTTCAATACGTTCATCCTCGACCGCTTTGCCGCGTCGAAGCTCAACGTCTATACGATCCACGCAGAAGTAGAAGGGATTCTGATGGCCAATGATTTCCGCCAGTTGCTCGCCCAGGCAGGGCAGCGCGGCATCGACTTCAAACCGCTGGGTGACTTGTTGCCGGCGGACCTGACTACCCTGCCCCAGCAACAACTGGTGCGCGGCGTCTTGCCCGGCCGTGAGGGTTGGCTCGGAGTGCAACAGGCATGATCCGCCGTTGGGCCCTGCCCCTGCTCCTGTTGGCATTTGGCGTGTTTTTCCTGCTGCCGCTGGCTACCCATGGCCTGTGGATTCCGGATGAAACCCGTTATGCGCAGATCAGCCAGGAAATGCTGCTGACCGGCAAATGGGCGTCGCCGCACTTCATGGGCATCCGCTATTTCGAGAAACCGGCGGCGGGCTATTGGATGATCGCGCTGGGCCAGGCGGTTTTCGGGCAGAACCTGTTCGGCGTGCGCTTTGCGTCGGCGTTGAGCACTGGATTGAGCATCCTGTTGGTGTACCGGGTGTCGCGTCGGTTGTGGAACGACCCGCAGAAGAGCCTGATCAGCACCGTGCTGTACATGAGTTTTGTCAGCGTGGCGGCCCTGGGCGGTTATGCCAACCTCGATCCGCAGTTCACGTTCTGGGTGAATCTGACCGGTGTGGCCTTGTGGTTTTGCTTCGACAGCACCACCCGCAATGGGCGGCTCGGTGCTTGGGCGCTGCTGGGGTTTGCCTGTGGCATGGGCTTCATGACCAAGGGTTTCCTCGCCTGGTTACTCCCCGTGTTGATCGCCCTGCCCTATGCGATCTGGCAAAAGCGTTTTCGTGAGCTGTTGGCTTACGGCCTGGTGGCGGTGGTGGCGGCGATTGTCGTCAGCCTGCCGTGGGCGCTGGCCGTGCACCTGCAAGAGCCCGACTACTGGCACTTCTTCTTCTGGCACGAACATATCCAGCGCTTTGCCGGCGACGATGCCCAGCACGCCGAGCCGTTCTGGTATTACCTGCCGCTGCTGGTTGCGTTCTGCCTGCCGTGGGTGGCGTTGTTGCCGTCCACGCTCAAACAGGCCTGGCAGGACAAACGCAGCGCACAAACCGGCTTTGTATTGCTGTGGTTGCTGATGCCCCTGGCGTTCTTCAGCCTGGCCAAGGGCAAGTTGCCCTCCTATATCATGCCGTGCCTGCTGCCGTTGGCGTTGCTGATGGGCAGCACCCTGGCCGACAAGCTGGCCCAGGGTCGTTACCGCGCATTGCGTATCAACGGCTGGCTGAACCTGATCATCGGTGTGGTGATGCTGCTGGCGCTGAGCTGGTTCCAACTGAAAAAACCGGTGTATGAACACGGTCAGGAAACACTCAGCCTGGTACTGGTGTTCACATTCCTGTTCGGCTGGATCCTGGTCAACCTGCTGCAGGCCGCGCAGCCGCTTCGCTTGTGGGCGATGCCAGTGCTTGGCAGTTGGCTGATGGTCGCCCTGTTGCCAGCCGCGCTGCCGCACTCTGTGGTTTACAACAAGACCCCCGACCAGTTCATCATCGATCACCTGCAGGAACTGCAACCGGCCACTGCACTGTTGAGCAATGACCTCGGCGCCGCTTCGGCCTTGTCGTGGCGCCTGGCACGGCCGGACGTGACGCTCTACAACACCGTCGGTGAAGTCAAATACGGCCTTGCCTACCCGGATGCCGGGCATCACAAGGTGGATATGCCTCAGGTTCAGCAGTGGATGAGCGATGCGCGTAAAAAAGGCACGGTCGGTGTGGTGATGCGCGTCAAAGGTGACGATGAGCGAGCCGAAATCGCTTTGTTGCCCAGCGACGGCCAGCGCTATGAGCAAGGCAACATCGTGATCCTGATCTTCCCGCAGGTGACGCCTTGATCACCCTGCTGCTGTTATTGGCTGCCTGCTTGCTGACCTGCATGGGCCAGGTGTCGCAGAAATTCGCCGTGGAAAGTTGGCGCGACCTGCCCGAAGGCTGGGCGCTGAAACTGCGTTCGCCGTGGTTGTGGTCGGCGCTGATGTGCCTGGGCCTCGGCCTGCTGGTGTGGCTGCTGGTGTTGCAGCGCCTGGAAGTGGGCATTGCCTACCCCATGCTCAGCCTGAACTTCGTGCTGGTCACGCTGGTGGCACGGTTTGTCTTTCATGAGCCCATCGACAGCCGTCATTGGCTGGGCGTGGCGCTGGTAATCGGTGGTGTCGTGTTGTTGGGGCGCCACGTATGAGCCGGGTTCAAGGGTTTGTCTTGGCCCTGGGCAGTGTCGGCCTGGTCAGTGCCGCCCAACTGGGCATGCGCTGGAGCATGACGCGCTTGCCGCTGCCCAGCGATTGGCTCAGTGCACAGATCAATCTTGGCGCTCTCGGCGTGGTAAGCCTGGCGATCCTGGCCTACGCGCTGTCGATGCTCTGCTGGTTGGGCGCGCTCAAGCACCTGCCGCTGGGCCGCGCCTACTCGCTGTTGAGCATCAGCTACGCCTTGGTGTACCTGCTGGCGGCCAGCCTGCCGGTGTTCAACGAACATTTTTCCGTTTCAAAAACCCTGGGGGTGGCGCTTGTCATCCTCGGTGTGCTGGTTATCAACTCTCGTCGTGCTAGCGCTACAAGTCCCAGGAATGCCCCATGAAAATCAGTGTATTTGGTAGTGGTTACGTCGGTCTGGTGCAGGCCACCGTATTGGCCGAAGTCGGTCACGATGTCATCTGCATGGACGTTGACAAAAACAAGGTCGAATCTTTGCAGAAAGGCCATGTGACGATCTTCGAGCCGGGGCTGGCAGCGATGGTCAAGGAAAACCTGGAAAGCGGGCGACTGCACTTTACCCATGACGAGAAACTCGCGGTCGAACACGGCGAAGTGCTGTTTATCGCCGTGGGCACGCCTTCGGATGAAGACGGCTCGGCTGACCTGAAGTACGTGCTTTCGGTGGGCGATGCGGTCGCTCGTCATCGCAAGGAACCGGTGATCCTGGTGGAAAAATCCACTGTGCCCGTCGGCACTGGCGATACCCTGCGCGCGCATATCGAAAAAGCCCTTCACCTGGCTGGCCGGCACCTGGAGTTCGATATCGTCTCCAACCCGGAATTCCTCAAGGAAGGTTCAGCCGTGGCCGACTGCCGCCGCCCCGATCGCATCATCATCGGCTGCGAGCGTGAAGAAGTACGCGAGGTCATGCGCGACCTGTACGCCCCGTTCAACCGCAACCATGACCGCATCATCTTCATGGACCTGCGCAGCGCCGAGCTGACCAAATACGCCGCCAACTGCATGTTGGCGACCAAGATCAGCTTCATCAACCAGATCGCCGAGTTGGCCGAGCACCTGGGCGCGGACATCGAAGCCGTACGCCTTGGTATCGGCGCCGACTCACGCATCGGTTACCACTTCATCTACCCCGGCTGCGGTTATGGCGGTTCGTGCTTCCCCAAGGACATGCGTGCCCTGATCCACAGCGCCAAGCAGGCCAACTGCTCCAGCGACCTGTTGGAAGCGGTGGAAGCCATCAATCAGCGCCAGAAGAGCAAGCTGTTCGAACGCATCAATGCGTTCTTCAAGGGCAACCTGCGCGGCAAAACCTTTGCCCTGTGGGGCCTGGCGTTCAAGCCGAACACCGATGACATGCGTGATGCGCCCAGCCGGGTGCTGATGGAAGCCTTGTGGGCCGCCGGCGCCAACGTGCGCGCGTTCGACCCCGAAGCCATGCAGGAAACCCAGCGCATCTACGGCGATGATCCACGGTTGATGCTGATGGGCACCCCGGAATCCACCCTCGGCGGCGCCGATGCGCTGATCGTCTGCACCGAATGGCAGCAGTTCAAGGCGCCGGACTTCGACCTGATCCACCAACGCCTGAAAACCCCGGTGATCTTCGACGGCCGCAACCTCTACGACGGCGAGCGCCTGGCGCGCAAAGGCTTCCAGTACTACCCGATCGGCCGCGGCGACTCCTGCCAGTTGCCGATTCCGCAGCAACAATGGTTGCCGCAGGTTGTGGAAGCCTGATACGTGAACAAAGCTCAACCGTCCCTGTTAAATCCAACGGTCCGCCGCCAATCCCTCGGTTTGGGATTGCTGGCGTTGTTGCTATTCATAGCCGGCAGTTGGCACCAGGCAATCATCGGCTTCGACTCCCGCTTCGTGCTGTTTGCCCAGGAAATGTTGCGCCATGGGCCTGGTTTCTTCCCAACCACCTACGGCCAGCCTTATGCGGATTACCTGGCCACGTCGACGTTGATGACGTGGCTGGTGTCGTTGCCGTTTGGCGAGGTCACCCGCTTTACTGCCTGGCTGCCTACGGCCGTTGCCTCGGCGTCGATTGTCACCCTGGTGTATCGCCTGACGGCACCCTACTCCCAGCGCTGGGGTCTATTGAGCATCGCAATGCTGTTGCTAAGCAGCAGTTTTATCAGCGAAACCCGTGCGGTGTCCCTCGACCAGATGTTGGCGGCGATCGCCCTGGCGGTGTTCTACCTGGGGTATGCACACGACCACTTCGGTGCAGGTAAACGCCTGCATTGGTTGTACCTGCTGCTGATTCTCGGCTTTGCGGTACGTGGGCCGATCGGGCTGGTCATTCCCACTGGCGTGCTGTGCAGCTATTACCTGATCAACCGCCAATGGCGGCAACTGTTCAGCTTTGGTTTGATCGCGTTGGCATTGCTGGTGGCGTGCGTCGGCTTGTTATTGCTGATGGCTAAACTGAGCGGCGGCGAGCGTTTCATGCAGGACGTAATCCGCATGCAGTTCCTCGGGCGCATGGATGGCAGCGAAGGCTCCAGCGGCGTGCTGTATTACTTCACCAGCTCCATGGGCAACTATGCCCTGGCGTATCCGATGGCTGTGCTGGTGCTGTTGGCTATGGTGATCAGTGGGCGCCGGGTGCCGGGACCGGCATTGCAGTTGGTGTGGTACTGCGCCGCCGCGGGTCTGCTGGTGATGCTGGGCTTGTCGATTCCCCAGGCGAAAAAAGCGCGGTATGTACTGCCAATGCTGCCCATGGCGGCGATAATTGCCGCGTATCCGTTCCAGGTGGCACATGGGCGGCTGTTTGCCGGGTTACGTGGGTTGATGCTCGGTATCTGGACGTTGTTGCCGACGCTGTTGATAGCCGGGTTGCTCTTCGCGCGGCCGCGCTACCCGGAACAATTGAGCCATTTGGGCTGGGTGTTCGGTGTGCTTGGTGGGCTGCAGCTAGTGGCGTTGCTGGCGCTGTTCAAAACTCAATTGCGCACGGTCGGACCGGCTTTTGCAGGCGTACTGGCGGTATGGGCCACTTATATCCTGGTGGTCGAACCGCTTGAACGCAGTGTCTATGACACCCGTACCTTTACCTTGCAAGTGCATGAGCACGTCATGCAGCAAAAGGCGCCGGTGGTGTTGCACGGCCTGGGCAAAGACGCCAAGGCGATCAAATACATGGTCAACCTCGACTGCGACCAAGTGCCGTTGTTTACCCAGCTGGAAGCCGAGCTGAAGCCAATCCAGGGGCCAGCCTGGTTGGTGATGAGTCAAGCGGATTACGAAGGCTTGCAGGACCCGCGCTTTCGCACCCTTACCCCGACCCTGGTCGGTGAGTTTGACCGCAACCCTTACGTACTGCTGCACTTGGCCAAAGCGCCGCAACCTTGACCCTGCACCGGCAGTGCCGGCATTCAATTCATTATTTTTGCACTCAACCTGCATCAATATGCATTGGCGCCATGCTTCCTAGGTCGGCACACTGCATGAGTTCCTTCCCCCAAATGTTGGAACTTTCAAAGGGCTTTTCCGGGCAACCAGACAAGCCTTTTTTTTGCCCGCTGTTTATGGATCCCCTTTCAATGCTCGCTCGCTGGTTCCCCGCTGCTATCAATACTCGCCCCACTGAATGGAGCCGCGCCGCCATCGGCATGGCCTTGGGCACCCTGCTCAGTGTCTGGGTGTGTTCCCAAGTATTTGGCATGGAGGTGGCGTTGCACCTGCTCGGCCCCCTCGGCGCTTCGGCGGTGCTGTTGTTCGCCGTGTCGTCCGGTGCATTGGCGCAACCTTGGTCGATCATCGGCAGCTATCTGTGTGCGGGTGTGGTTGCGCTGCTGGTAGCCCGTGTCTTGGGTCCCTCCCTGGGCGGCGCCTGCCTGGCAGCGGGCATGACGGTGGTGCTGATGTGCTGGCTGCGTTGCCTGCACCCCCCGGCCGGTGGATTGGCCATGACGCTGGTTTTGGCCGACCCTGCCTCCGCCGCTCTGGGTTGGTATGAATTGGGCGCCGTGTTGCTCGGCGCCAGCGCCTTGCTGGCCTGCGCACTGGCTTACAACAACGCGACGCGCACGCGTTATCCCAAAGGCGCTGCCGAATTCCCGCCGGCTATTCTCAATCGTCCGCAGGCCGCACGAGACCCTGCGATCACTGCCGCCGACTTGAAGCTCGCGCTGGCTGAAATGGAGCAATTCTACGACGTGGAGCCTACGGAGCTGGAACAATTGATCCACGCCGCAGAAACCCACGCGCGCCGCCGCAGCATCGCTGAAGTACTGGCCAGCCGGGTGCCTTGAAGCCATCGTCCACTCCCTGCATAAATGCAAAAACAACCTGCATGATTCATGGTTGTACTGGGCAAATTTGCACTGGTACGATCGCGAGATGGTTCGTCCGCGAACATCTTGATAAAGAACAATAAAAGCAGGGAGTTATCGATGACTGCTCAGGTTTCATCCGAGGCAAGCCACGCAGAAACACTTCAGGACGAAGTCCTCGCCGAGGTCCGTAACCACATCGGCCACCTCACCCTCAACCGCCCCGCCGGCTTGAACGCTATCACCTTGAACATGGTGCGCAGCCTGACGTCCCAACTGCAGGCCTGGGCCGATGACCCACAGGTGTACGCCGTGGTCTTGCGCGGCGCCGGTGAAAAAGCCTTCTGCGCCGGCGGCGATATCCGTTCGCTGTACGACAGTTTCAAGAACGGCGATAGCCTGCACCAGGACTTCTTCGTCGAGGAGTACGCACTGGACCTGGCCATCCACCATTACCGCAAACCGGTACTGGCACTCATGGATGGGTTTGTCCTGGGCGGTGGCATGGGCCTGGTGCAAGGCGCCGACTTGCGCGTGGTCACCGAGCGCAGCCGCCTGGCGATGCCGGAAGTGGCCATCGGCTATTTCCCTGACGTGGGCGGCAGCTACTTCCTGCCGCGTATTCGGGGTGAGCTGGGGATTTACCTGGGCGTCACCGGGGTGCAAATCCGCGCAGCCGACGCGCTCTACTGCGGGCTGGCGGACTGGTACCTTGAAAGCAACAAGCTGGCCGACCTGGACCAGAAGCTTGATCGCCTGCAATGGCAAGACTCGCCGCTCAAGGATCTGCAAGGCGTGCTCGCCAAGCTGGCCGTGCAGCAACTGCCCGACGCGCCACTGGCTGCCTTGCGTCCCGCTATCGACCACTTCTTTGCGCTGCCGGATGTGCCGAGCATTGTCGAGCAACTGCAACAGGTCACCGTGGCTGACAGCCACGAATGGGCGCTGACCACCGCCAACCTGATGCAGACCCGCTCCCCCCTGGCCATGGCCGTTACCCTTGAAATGCTACGTCGCGGCCGCCGCCTGCCTTTGGAGCAGTGTTTTGCCCTGGAATTGCACTTGGACCGCCAATGGTTCGAACGTGGCGATCTGATTGAGGGCGTGCGTGCGCTGATCATCGACAAGGACAAGGCCCCGCGCTGGAACCCACCCACCCTGCATGGGCTTTCCCTTAGTCATGTAGAAAGCTTCTTTCAACACTTCGAGCAGGTTGCGAACTAAGCCATGCAAGACATTGAATATACAGAAGAACAAGTAATGATCCGCGACATGGCGCGCGACTTTGCCCGTGGCGAAATTGCGCCCTACGCCCAAGCCTGGGAGAAAGCCGGCTGGATCGACGACGCCCTGGTCGCCAAGATGGGCGAACTGGGTCTGCTGGGCATGGTGGTGCCTGAAGAATGGGGTGGCACCTACGTCGATTACGTCGCCTACGCCCTCGCTGTGGAAGAGATTTCTGCCGGCGACGGCGCCACGGGCGCGTTGATGAGTATCCATAATTCAGTGGGTTGCGGGCCGATCCTCAATTACGGCACAGAGGCACAGAAGCAGACTTGGCTGGCGGACCTCGCCAGCGGCCAGGCCATCGGCTGCTTCTGCCTGACCGAGCCCCAGGCCGGCTCCGAAGCTCACAATTTGCGCACCCGCGCCGAATTGCGTGATGGTCAGTGGGTGATCACTGGCGCCAAGCAATTCGTCAGCAACGGCAAGCGCGCCAAACTGGCAATCGTATTTGCCGTGACCGACCCCGAGCTGGGCAAAAAAGGCATCTCGGCGTTCCTGGTGCCCACCGCAACACCGGGATTCGTGGTGGACCGCACCGAACACAAAATGGGCATTCGCGCCTCCGACACCTGCGCCGTCACCCTCAACCAATGCACAGTGCCCGAGGCCAACCTGTTGGGTGAGCGCGGAAAAGGCCTGGCGATTGCTCTCTCCAACCTGGAAGGTGGACGCATCGGCATTGCCGCCCAGGCGCTGGGCATCGCCCGTGCGGCGTTTGAGGCAGCGTTGGCTTATGCCCGTGACCGCGTGCAATTCAATAAGGCGATCATCGAGCACCAGAGCGTGGCCAATCTGCTGGCCGACATGCAAACCCAGCTGAATGCCGCACGCTTGTTGATCTTGCATGCTGCACGACTGCGCAGTGCCGGCAAACCGTGCCTGTCGGAAGCTTCCCAGGCGAAGCTGTTTGCCTCGGAAATGGCGGAGAAGGTCTGCTCGTCAGCGATGCAGATTCATGGCGGGTATGGGTATCTGGAGGATTACCCGGTGGAGCGTTACTACCGGGATGCGCGGATCACGCAAATTTACGAGGGGACCAGCGAGATTCAGCGAATGGTGATTGCCAGGGAACTCAAGCACTACCAGCTTTAATTGACACAGTGCAAAATCATTGTGGGAGCGGGCTTGCTCGCGAAGGCAGTGGATCAGTCATGAAGATGTCGACTGAAACACCGCCTTCGCGAGCAAGCCCGCTCCCACATTTGAGCTCTAGTGTTCACACAACCGCGTTACTTGTCCTTGAACTCGGGCGCACGCTTGGCCACAAACGCCGCCATGCCTTCCTTCTGATCCTGCGTCGCGAACGCTGCATGGAACACCCGGCGCTCAAAGCGCACGCCTTCCGACAGGCTCACTTCAAACGCACGGTTCACGCTTTCCTTGACCATCATGCTGATAGGCACTGACTTGCCAGCAATCAGAGTCGCGACTTTCAGCGCCTCTTCCAACAGCTCATCAGCCGGGACGATACGCGCGACGATCCCGCAGCGCTCGGCTTCTTCCGCGTCGATAAAACGCCCGGTCAGGCACATTTCCATGGCCTTGGCCTTGCCCACGGCACGGGTCAGGCGCTGGGTGCCGCCCATGCCCGGCAGTACGCCGAGGTTGATTTCCGGCTGGCCGAACTTGGCGCCGTCGCCTGCCAGGATAAAGTCGCACATCAAGGCCAGTTCGCAGCCGCCACCCAGGGCAAACCCGTTGACGGCGGCAATGATCGGCTTGCGGCGGTTGGCCACGCGGTCGCTGTCGCTGAACAGGTCATCAAGGTAGATCTGCGGGTAGGTCAGCTCGGCCATTTCCTTGATGTCGGCACCGGCAGCGAAGGCTTTCTTGGAGCCAGTCAGCACAATGCAACCGATTTCCGGGTTGGCTTCCAGGCCATCCAGTGCCTGGTTCAATTCACTGACCAGTTGCGCGTTGAGAGCGTTCAAGGCTTGCGGGCGATTGAGGGTAATCAGCCCGACGCGGCCTTGGACGTCGAGCAAAATGGTTTCGTAACTCATGTATCGGCTCCTTAGAGATTGCGTGAGATGACCATGCGCTGGATATCGCTGGTGCCTTCGTAAATCTGGCAGACCCGCACGTCGCGGTAGATCCGCTCCAGGGGGAAGTCGCTCAGGTAACCGTAACCGCCCAGGGTTTGCAAGGCGGCCGAACAGACTTTCTCGGCCATTTCCGAGGCGAACAGCTTCGCCATCGAGGCTTCCACCAGCGCTGGCTTGCCGCTGTCACGCAGGGCGGCGGCGTAATGCACCATCTGCCGGGCGACCGCAATTTGCGTGGCCATGTCCGCCAGGCGGAAGGCCACGGCCTGATGTTCAATGATCGGTTTGCCGAAACTTTCACGCTCACGGGCGTAGTCGCGGGCGGCTTCAAAGGCGGCGCGGGCCATGCCCACCGCTTGTGAAGCAATACCCACGCGGCCGCCCTCAAGGTTGGCCAGGGCAATCTTGTAGCCTTCGCCCTCCTCCCCAAGACGGTTGGCGACTGGCACCTTCACCTCCTCGAACAGAATCTGACAGGTGTCGGACGCATGCTGGCCGAGCTTGTCCTCGACCCGCGCCACGCTGTAGCCCGGCGAATCGGTCGGCACGATGAACGCGCTGATCCCGCGTTTGCCCGCCGTCGGATCGGTCACAGCAAACACAATCACCACCCCGGCGTTTTGCCCAGAGGTGATGAACTGCTTGCAGCCATTAAGCACGTAATGGTTACCTTCCAGGCGTGCACGGGTTTTCAGGCTGCTGGCGTCGGAACCGGCCTGGGGCTCGGTCAGCGCGAAGGCACCGAGCATGGCGCCGCTGGCCAGGGGCTTGAGGAATTGTTCTTTCTGCTGGTCGTTGCCGAACTTGAGGATCGGCACGCAGCCTACCGAGTTGTGCACGCTCATGATGGTGGAGCAGGCGCCGTCACCTGCGGCGATTTCTTCCAGGGCCATGGCGTAGGCCAGGTAGCCGGTGTCGCAACCGCCCCACTGTTCCGGCACCAGCATGCCGAAGAAGCCCAGTTCGGCCATTTCACCGATGGCTTCCTTGGGAAAGCGATGCTCGCGGTCCCATTCGGCGGCAAAGGGTTTCAGGCGCTCCTGGGCAAATTGCCGGGCCGCGTCGCTGATTTGCAGTTGTTCGTCATTGGGCAGCATGGTCAGTCCTTAGTACAGGCATTCAACAGCCATGGCCGTGGCTTCACCACCGCCGATACAAATGGCTGCGACGCCACGCTTGAGGCCGTTCTGGCGCAGGGCCGAAAGCAGCGTCACCAGGATCCGCGCACCAGAGGCGCCGATCGGATGGCCCAGGGCACAGGCGCCGCCGTGGATATTGACCTTGGCGTGGGGGATTTCCAGCTTGCTCATGGTCACCAGGCTGACCACGGCGAAGGCTTCGTTGATCTCGAACAGATCCACCTCATCCAGGTTCCAGCCGGTCTTGGTCATCAATTTGCGGATAGCGCCCACCGGCGCCACCGGGAACAATCCTGGCTCATCGGCAAATGCCGCATGCCCACGGATCACTGCCAAGGGCCTGAGGCCACGTTGCTGCGCCTCGGACTGACGCATCAGCAGTAAGGCCGCTGCGCCATCGGAAATCGAGCTGGAGTTGGCCGCCGTTACCGTGCCGCCTTCACGGAACGCCGGTTTCAGGCTGCTGATCTTGTCCAGCTTGGCCTTGGGCGGCTGTTCGTCATGCAGGATGGTTTTCTGCTCCTTGCCCACGGTGACCTGCACCGGAACGATCTCGGCGGCAAAATTGCCATGGGAGATCGCTTCCTGCGCGCGGGTCAGGGACGCAATGGCAAACGCATCCTGGGCCTCGCGGGTAAAACCGTTGTGCAGGGCACAGTCCTCGGCAAAGGTGCCCATCAGGCGGCCTTTGTCGTAGGCATCTTCCAAGCCGTCGAGGAACATGTGGTCCAGCACCTTGCCGTGGCCCATGCGGTAGCCACTGCGGGCGCGGTCGAGCAGGTACGGTGCGTTGGACATGCTTTCCATGCCACCGGCAATCACCACGTCGACGCTACCGGCCAGCAGCGAATCATGGGCCAGGATCACGGCTTCCATGCCCGAGCCGCACATCTTGTTGAGGGTGGTGCAGCGCGTGGCCTTGTCCAGCCCGGCGCCCAACGCCGCCTGGCGTGCGGGTGCCTGGCCGAGGCCTGCGGGCAGGACGCAGCCGAACAGCACTTCATCCACGGCATCGGTGGCGATACCGGCCCTGTCGACGGCCGCACGAATCGCGGCGGAACCCAGCTGCGGCGCGGTCAGGCCCTTGAGGTCACCCTGGAAGCCACCCATGGGCGTGCGCACGGCGCTGACAATAACGATGGGATCGGTCATGGAAAATCCTCCTTACTTGGCTGCCATGCGCAAGGCACCGTCGAGACGGATCACCTCGCCATTGAGCATGCTGTTTTCAATGATGTGCCGCACCAGCGCGGCGTATTCGGCGGGTTTGCCCAGGCGTGGCGGGAATGGCACGCCGGCCGCAAGGGAATCACGGACTTCCGGGGTCATGCCAGCCATCATCGGCGTCTCGAAAATGCCGGGCGCGATGGTCATGACGCGGATGCCAAAACGCGCCAGTTCACGCGCGGCCGGCAGGGTGAGGCTGGCGATGGCGCCCTTGGACGCGGAATACGCCGCCTGGCCGATCTGACCGTCAAACGCGGCAACGGAGGCGGTGTTGATGATCACACCGCGTTCGCCGTCGGCATTCGCCTCGGTTTCGGCAATGGCAGCGGCCGCCAGGCGCAACAGGTTGAAACTGCCGATCAGGTTGACGTTGATCACTTGGGCGAAGCTGGCCAGGCCATGGGGGCCGTTCTTGCCGAGGATTTTCTCGCCACGCACTACGCCGGCGCAGTTCACCAGCCCATGCAACCCGCCAAAGGCTGCAACGGTGGCCTGTACGGCGGCTTCGGCGGCCGCTTCCTGGCTGATATCCGCCACGCTGCTACGGGCATTCGCGCCCAACTGCTGGGCCTTGGCCGCCACGGCATCGGCGTTGAGGTCTACCAGCATCACCTTGGCGCCTGCCGCTACGAGCATTTCAGCGGTGGCCGCACCCAGGCCGGAAGCGCCGCCGCTGACCAGGAAGATCTTGTTTTCAATCTGCATTGTTATTCTCTTTAACGGTCCGAATCGTCGAAATAGTCGCCCCAGAGCGCCACTGCGGCAATGGTCAAAGCCCTCAACCTGCCTGACTGGTTTGGCCAGTCATCGACCCCGCCGATCAGCCAGTCAGCCCAAGCGATTGGACGGGCGCAGTGCGTGCTTCTAACCTGATGGGCTGCACCAACACAGAAGCTCGCCCCCTGAATGATAGTCCGACCCAAACCCAACCTCCTGGGCATCCTGTTTTCCCTCAAGGGTTCGATAGCCAAGCGCATCGCCCTGCGCAGCCTGTTAGTCACCCTGCTGGCCTCGGTGATCGTGCTGGTGGAAACCCTGCACCCGGCGTATTTTTCCAAGGTCAATGCCACGCCGTTCACCTTGCTCGGGCTGTCGCTGTCGATCTTCATGAGCTTTCGCAACAACGCCTGCTATGACCGTTGGTGGGAGGGCCGCAAGCAACTGGGGCAGATGATCATCGATGTGCGCTCGTTGATCCGCGAAACCCAGGTGCTGCGGGACCCGGCCGAGCGTGCGGGTTTGCTGCGCAGCGTGTGCGGCTTCGCCCATGGCCTGGTCGCACGGCTGCGCCATGAAGATGAAGCCCAGGCCATAAAGCCGTGGAGCCAGTTCCAGGCCAACCATCCCAACCTGCCCGACAACCTGCTGCAACAGGTCGGCGCACGGTTTTGCGCATTGGCCGAGCAAGGCGTGATCAGCGAATGGCGCTACACACAGTGGGAGGCGCGCCTGGTCAGTCTCAGCCAGGTGCAGGCGTCCTGCGAGCGGATCAAGAGCACGCCGCTGCCCTTTCCCTATACCTTGTTGCTGCATCGCACTATCTACCTGTTCTGCATCTTGCTGCCGTTCGCCATGGCCGAGCCGTTGGGTTGGTTGACGCCTGTGTTCACGGCCATCGTCAGCTACACGTTTTTCGGCCTCGATGAAATCGGTGATGACCTGGAGGACCCGTTCGGCTTTGACGAAAACGACCTGCCCTGCAATGCCCTCCTGCGCACTCTGGAGCGCGAAGTATTGGCCGCCCTCGGTGAAACCGATCTGCCACCGCCTTTGGAGCCGGTGGAATACGTGCTGACCTGATGCGGGTTTGACACCTGCCGTGGTCTGACCGAAGCTGACGGCTTTGCTGCCCACGCTTTCGGACGCCTGCATGTCAAAGTCACGCCGTTACTCCCTCGTCGGCCTGTGCGCCCTGTTGTTGATTGTGCTGATCACCTGGTATTTCTCTCGCTCCACCCCGGTGGCTGTAGCGCCCGCTATTGCCCATGGTTACTCCAAGGCCCTGAAACAGGCGCGTAACGGCGAGCCTGGGGCGGCGCGGGTGTTGTACCAGCAACTGGGCCGGCCGGACCTGTCCCCCGAGCGCCGCGCTGCGTTGCATGCTGAGTTGCCTAACTATCCCAGTCCCCAGGCCCTGAAGCTGGCAGACAAAGACTTGGCCAGCGAGTCGCCCCTGGTGCGCGAGGCCGCCATTCACAGTATTGTCGGCCTGGTCCCGACCGGTCAGCGCACGCTGTTGCTCGGCCCCGTGCTGGACGATCCCGAGGAGGAGGTACGGTTTGCCGCCGCCAACGCGTTGCTCGGTTTATCGCCAGATACCTTGGGCCTCTATTTTGGTCCGTTGCAGCAGGTACTGGACGAGTTCGTGAAAAAACTCAAGGCCCAGCCCGAAACGGCCGAAGGCTGGATTCAACTGGCACGCCTGTACATCCACAGCGCGCTGTTGCCGGAGGCGCAAAATGCCCTGGAACAGGCGATGCGCCTGCAGCCAGACAACCTGCAAGCCGTCGTCGCGCAGATCGAACTGCTGGATAAACAAGGGAAGACCGATGAGTCCCGCCAGTTGCTCGCGCGTCAGTTGTCCGCGCACCCCGAGTCGGCCTACCTGCAGCACGCGTTGGGCATTTGGCTGTTGCACCACGGCGAGCGGCCCTATGCACTGCTCGGTCTGTCCAAGGCCGTTGAGCTGGAACCGGACAATCAGGACTATCGCTACGACCTCGCCACTACCCTGCACGCCCAGGAAGAACTGGAGGCGGCCCAGCGCCAACTGGAAGAAATCATCCAGCGCCACCCCGCCAATCGCAAGGCACGGGTGTTGCTGATCAATTACTGGAAGGAAAGCGGTCAGTTGCAGAACGTCCAGGTCCTGCTGGCGCAGCTTGAGCAACAGAATCCGGATGATCCGGCGTTGCAGCAAGGCCTGTAGGTCCAGGCTGAAAACGTGTAAACCCAAGCCATCGTTGCACAAACTTTACGAAACGTTGAACCGCTAAAGGCCACTACGGTCAAGTAAATATGGCGCACCAAGAGCGGCGCGCCCCTCTATTTGAACGTGACCTGAGGGCACTCCTTGTCTACATCCAACGAGCTGTTCAGTGAAAAGGCCGCCACCGGCATCGAAGGTCTGGATGACATTCTTTCCGGGGGACTATCGCGCAGCCACCTGTTCCTGCTGGAAGGTGAACCAGGCACCGGTAAAACCACCGTCGCCCTGCATTTTCTGCAGGCGGGCGCAAAGAACGGTGAGACTTCGTTGTACATCACCTTGTCCGAGACCGAACGTGAACTGCGTCAAGGTGCCAAATCCCACGGCTGGGACTTGGACGAGAATATCCATATCTTCGAGCTGACCCCACCGGAAAGCCTGCTCAACGCTGAACATCAGCAAAGCCTGCTGTATTCCTCGGACTTGGAACTGGGCGAAGCCACGCGGCAAATCTTCGAGGTGGTTGAGCGGGTCAAGCCGACCCGCGTGGTCGTCGACAGCCTCTCCGAGATCCGCCTGCTGGCGCAGAGTTCTTTGCGTTATCGTCGACAGATCCTGGCGATCAAACATTACTTCGTCCGTTATGACGCAACCGTGCTGCTGCTGGATGACCTGACCACCGAATCCTTGGATAAGACCGTGCACAGCGTGGCCCACGGGGTGATTCGCCTGGAAGAACTGACGCCCAACTACGGCGCCGAACGTCGCCGGGTACGGGTGGTGAAGTACCGGGGCCAGAAGTACCGTGGCGGCTTCCATGACTTCACCATCATGCGAGGTGGTGTGCATGTTTTCCCGCGTCTGGTCGCGGCCGAGCACCGTGGCGGCTACAACCGCGAGACGCTCACCAGCGGCATCCGCGAGCTTGATTCGTTGCTTGGCGGCGGCATCGAGACGGGCTCCAGCAGCCTGATCCTCGGCCCGGCCGGTACAGGCAAGTCGCTGATCTCGATGATTTTCGCCGCCGCCGCCGTGGCCCGTGGCGAAAAGGCGGCGCTGTTCATCTTCGATGAAGAGTTGGGCCTGCTGTTCGAGCGCATGAAGAACATGGGCATCGACCTGGCGGCCTTGCAAGCCACCGGCAATCTGCTGATCGAGCAAGTGGACGCCGCTGAACTGTCTCCCGGCGAGTTCTCCCACCGCGTCCGGCGTTGTGTGGATGAGCGTGGGATCAAGACTGTGGTCATCGACAGCATCAACGGCTATCAGGCCGCAATGCCGGAAGAGAACGCACTGATCCTGCATATGCACGAACTGTTGCTGTACCTGAACCGCAGAGGCGCAGCCACCTTCATGACCGTCGCCCAGCATGGCCTGGTCGGTGACATGCAGGCGCCAGTCGATATTACTTACTTGGCCGATACGGTGATTCTGCTGCGTTACTTCGAGGCACTCGGCGAGGTGCGTCGCGCCATCTCGATTATCAAGAAACGTACCGGCTCCCATGAGGCGACGATTCGTGAGTACCGCATCGGCAGCCGTGGCATGACCGTGGGCGAGCCGTTGAACAACTTCCAGGGTGTCCTGCGCGGCATTCCCACCTACATGGGCGCCGGCTCGCCCCTGCTCAAGGACATGGGCTAGTGACGGTCGTGACACCTGTCTCCGAGCGCGCGATCATCCTCGCGCCGCTGGGACGTGACAGCTCGCTTGCGCTGATGATGCTCAATGAGGCCGGTTACAGTGGCATCATTGCCAGCGATCTGGGCACGTTGTGCGAGGCATTGGAGCACGGCTGCGGTTTGCTGATCATCGCCGCCGAAGCGCTGCGCGGCGTTGACCTCGATCCCTTGCTGGAGCATTTGCACCAACAACCTGCCTGGTCAGACTTGCCTATTGTCCTGATGACCCACCACGGCGGCAGCGAACAGAACGGTTCATCCCGGTTCAGCGGCTTGCTGGGCAATGTGACGTTCCTGGAGCGTCCGTTCCATCCGGTGACGCTGATCAGCCTGGTCAGCACCGCCCTGCGTGGGCGTCGTCGGCAATACGAAGCACGGGACCGCCTGATAGAACTGAGTGAAAGCGAACTGCGCCTGCAGCGTACGTTGGAAACCCTCGAGCAACAGGTCGAAGAACGCACTGCCCAACTGCGTCACAACGAAGATGCGTTGCGCCAATCGCAGAAGATGGAAGCGGTCGGCCAGTTGACCGGCGGCATCGCCCATGACTTCAACAACATGCTGACCGGCATCATCGGCAGCCTGGAGTTGCTGCGAAGGCGTGTGTCCCGGGGCAAACTGGACGACCTCGACGGCCTGATCGACCTCGGCGTTACCTCGGCCAATCGTGCTGCCGGCCTCACCCACCGGCTGCTGGCGTTCTCCCGCCGCCAATCCCTTGATTCAAAACCTGTGGAGATCAACCAATTGGTCACGTCCATGGGTGAGCTGCTGCAACGCAGCATCAATGAAAGCATCGCCCTGGACATGCGCCTCACCGGCCACCTGTGGACCGCCGAGGCCGACCCCAATCAGTTGGAAAGCGCCCTGCTCAACCTGGTGATCAATGCGCGAGACGCCATGCCCAACGGCGGCAGCCTTACCGTGGAAACCACCAACCGCCACCTCGACAACGTGTTCACGGCCGCTTATGGCACCTTGGAACCCGGTGACTACGTCGAATTGAGTGTCAGCGACACGGGCTGCGGTATTCCGGAAAGTGTGATGGGGCGTGTATTTGACCCGTTCTTCACCACTAAACCGATCGGCCAAGGCACGGGCCTGGGGCTATCGATGATCTATGGCTTCGCCCGCCAATCCCACGGCCACGTCATCATCCACAGTGAAGTTGGCAAAGGCACGACTGTCAGCCTGTTTCTACCTCGATTCATCGGGGAAATCGTCGCGGACGTGGCGGCTGACGCGGCGCTGCTGCCTTTCGCCAATGCGGGAGAAACGGTGTTGATCGTCGAGGACGACCCCGCCGTGCGGGTATTGGTCAGCGCGGTGCTCAAAGAGTTGGGCTATGGCTTTGTCGAGGCCGGTGACGCCAACACTGCGGTGCCGATCATCGAATCCGATCAGCGTATCGACCTGATGATCAGCGATGTCGGCCTGCCTGGCATGAACGGCCGGCAACTCGCCGAAATAGGCCGGCAGATCCGCCCTGACCTCAAGGTGCTGTTCATCACCGGCTATGCCGAACACGCGGCCGTGCGTGGTGGTTTTCTGGACCCTGGGATGCAGTTGATCACCAAGCCGTTCACCTTTGATTTGTTGACGGCGAAGGTGCGGGAAATGATACGGGCGCACAACACAGAGGCAGATCCTCCGCAGACGCAAAGCAATAACAAGTAATAGAGTTTTCGCATTTGGCCGGAATCGATCAAGGGGATAGCGGTACGAACGATTACCACGGGTAATCAGAATCTGTACCCAGTGGGCCTCAGTTCCCAAGATCGAGTCCAAATGCCATGACGATTACGAATAGTTTATCGCGCACCTCGCTGTTGCCTCTCTCCACTCATACTGAGGCGCCTGTAACACAAGCACGCTCTGAAGCCAGACGCGCAGACGTACCCTCTCCGGCTGGCGATGAGTCGTCTCGTGCCCACGGCGATAGTTTACTGGCACAAAACTATGGCAAGGCGTTGAGCGGTTTTACAGGCGTCCCCGTCAACGACAATGCGATTATGGTTGATGTCCCGGCGCACTCCACGTTCGGACAGTGGTGGAAGCAGCTGGGTGAAGCCGCTCAATCGCCCGACTTTATTGCATGGAGACGTGACAGCAGTGCAACTGGCACGATCAAAATACTGCCAACTGCCGGGCGAATCTATTTCCAAACGACAGCGCGTGGTACAGACATCGCCGGAAACGGGGACCCAGCGTGGGCCGCAGTCAGAGGCCCGCTGATGGAAGCCGGTAGGGCCGTCTCCAGCAGAAGCCTGCCCTTCAGCCCGCCACACCCAACGAACATCGATCGCGCACCGGCCTGGCTGGTTGGGCAGTTTTACTTCGAACAGGCGCTGCACTCACCTTCCGCTTTCCAGCAACGCGCAGCCGAGTTGGAGCGCGACAAATCCTTTTCGACGCTGGATCCCGTCGCGTTTTCCAACGTCCACGAGCAACGCAGTGAAGACGCACTCAACCGCCAGAAAACCCTGCTGGGAAATATGCACGACCGGCACGAGGCCGCCAAGTGGCTGGAGAATCTGGGTGAAGAACTGAGGTCGGGCACGCGTGAAGCCTCCACCCTTTCCCAGTATTTGAATGGGACCCCTTTCGAGGCTCATCCCGACTCCTCATATACCCAAGACTGGGGGCGCGCGGGAACTGGCTTGAATACCCTTAAAGATTTACTTGAGTACCATGGGATCAACCTCCCCGGGACTGCTCAAGAGGTGGAAAACCTCAAAATTTACCTGCTGACACCCACCCTCCACAGCCCGATCAATGGCAACTATGGTGGGGCCTTGTCCTGGCCTCAACCCCTTGATGCAGGCAGCCAGCGCCAATTGTTGGCGTTTTTGCTGCACGGCAATGTGGGCGATCTGAACGTCGGGACCACCGGTGGAGTGCTGGAGGCATTGATGCAGGGTGTTGCCATAGATCCGTCCGAACTGCGCAAGCCGCGACAACTGATTGACCGGCTCATTCAGTCACCCAAGGGCCAGGCACTGGGCACTGCGATCCAGGCCAAGTTCGACACACTGTCAGTCAAAGGCAGTATCAACGACTGGTTATTGGCTGCCTTAAACGTGAACGTAGGGGATCTACTGACCCAGCGTGCCTTACCGCAAAAGCACATTTCGGGCTTTGACCTCGCTGGCCAGCAACTCAAAGGCAAGCCGTTATCGGGAACGCTCCAGCGAGTGGCCGACCACTTGTACTACCGCGTACGTGAGGCCTCATCTCCCGAGAGGGCACTGGTTCAAGCACATTTGCGATTGGCCTCGAAGGCGCCGGAGTTACTGGTGAAGGATATTCCGCCGACGCTCACCCACGGCTCTCCTGCCCACGTGAGCTTTAGCACGGCGGTGGCCCGTATCGAGGCGCAGGCGCCTGGTGCGACGGCGACGATGAGTTATGCGGACGTGATGATGTCGGGGGACATTGCGCCCGTCTCCGATGCCCAGCGCAAGATCGAATACGTCAGCCAGTACGAGGCGCTCAAGGAGTGGGGTCTTACTAACAGCATCGTCACAAGCGTCACGTCGCCTGCGGACATGGCAACAATCACCGATGCCTATAACGCGCAAGTAACCGAGTTGCGCGGTGCGTCCGAAGCACAACGCACGCTTGCACCTTCTTCCCGCAAGGAGCTTGCCCTGGCAGCGTTGCGCAAGGCACTGGGGGATGACGTGCGCCTGGAATTGAAATGCATAGTGCTCGACAAATACGACAGGGATCGAGAAGGCCCTTATTCGCTTCTGGACCTGTACATGGAAAACATGCTCCATAACCCGCCAAAAGCGCCGAATGTAAGGGGCAGGTCCAATGGGACCAACGCCTGGCGACTCGCCTCCTATACACCGCCGGCCAGAGGCCGTGGCCGCTCCGAGGCCAATACGCCAAACTTCACGATTGAGGATGTACTGAGTAAGACCAAGGACCTGAAGAACATAACCACAGAGTTTGCGACTCAATACAAAGCCTTTGGCCTTGCCTTGGACAAAAGCGTCGTCACCCAGGTCAAAAACTTGATTGCGCAGTTGCCCCTGGAAGATCGCAAGAATATTGAGTTGGGAAGTATTTCTGCTTTCAGCGAGATGAGAGGTCTGCAAGATATTGCACTTGTGGGCAACGAGCCTAAAGTACAACCGGTCAAGAAGGGCAAGCCTGTTCTGTTGAAAGTCATACGCGACGGAATCCCTCACACGTATGAACTCAATGTTCAGAAAAACACGCTCGAAAAGCGCCGGGACCTGGGTGATTTTCCATCCGGCATCCAGCCCGGCCCTGGTATTTACGACGGCGTGCCACTTAACGTCAATACGCCTTATCGTTCCATGGAACCCATCGCCCTTTCCATTCGCGACGACTTGAGGCAAGAAACAGCGGATGGCGCAGGGCCATTGAATAGCTTCGCCAGCCTGAGAACAACGCTGATCGGCGTAACAGTTGCCAAACATACCAGCACATGGCGATCACTCGAAGCCCAGGCCCGTGGTCTCACGACGTTTGAGTCCGAAGTACCGTTCTACAAGAAACTGGGTGAGATCCTGCTTAACCTGATCCCGTTCAGGTCGGCTATCAACAACTTCATCAATGGCAATATCGGGGAAGGCATCATTGACTTGTCCCTCGATATATTTGGCGTACTGACAGTCGGGGCTGGCACGGCTGGTAAAGTGGCGAAAGTGGCATCCAGTGCCGCCTCTGCGGGAGGCAAGGCCTTACGGATAACAAAATCCGTCGGGCTGGGTGCGGTCAGCCTGGTGAACCCGCTTGACGGTACCGTGGATTTACTGCGAGCGGGTGGACGTGGTGTGGTGAGCGCCGGAAAACGCGTCATCTCCGATGCGGCTCAAGACATCCGACAATTGAAAGGGTTGAACAACTACGATTTAGTGGCCGCAAGCAAACAATTTGATGCAGCTGCGGTGGGAACTTACAAGGCAGGCGGGTCAGTTTCCAATGGCATTGCTGTGCTTCAGGATAATAAATGGTATGCCTTTGATACGGACTCCCTGCGTCCCTATGGCAAAGCACTGGATGACTTCCAACCGTCTATTCGGGGCAACGCACGTGAGCTTGGCGCTTGGGAGACTACAGTTACGTCTCCATCAGCGGCATCTATCCAAGCGCGAAGAGAGTGGGGACGGTTGCTCGATACTCACCAAGGCGATGGGGTGCCCAGTGCAGCGTATAAGCGGGGGTACGATCAAGGCGATCCGCAACGTATTGAGGGCTACACCAACGGCATGAAATCAGAAGACGTCATAAAGCTGGCGATTCGTCCCGGCCGAACGGCAGAGGAAGTCGGTACGTTAGTCCGTCAGCAGGAAAGACTGGCCGTCCAGCATGGGTTCAAGGGCGCACAGATGTTCGACACGCATGTAAATTCCGTGGGCGGCACGTTTACCCCAGTTCCTCAAACGCTTTACCTTAGCCAAACCAACCCGCTTTCCCAGGGGCAATGTGCAGGCCTTTCACGGGCCTTTGCGTCCGCCAAGGCAGAGGGTAAAGAGCGGATCTTTCTTGACAATGTATATGCCGCAGCTGCAAAGCCCACAGAAGAAGCATCGAGAACATTCAAGCGCTCGTTGGCTCGACTACAACAATCCGTGGGCCACCCGGATACGATCCACATCGGCAAGGCACCCCACCAAGTATCCTATCAAGACATGGTGAAAGATTTGGCGCGCGCCGACGGTAACAAGACCTTTATGATCGAGACACCTGACCACGCAATGCTGGCGGGTGTGACGTCGGATGGCACAAATAAAACATTCTTTTTTTACGATCCCAACTATGGCGTTGCCGAGTTCTCGAGCGAAAAGATGATGCGTCGCGGCTTGGATAGAATATTCAATGACAAGAAACTTCCGGCGCCCTATAAAACGCACAGCGCCGATCGCAACACGCTTGAATTCAAGATCAGTGAGTTCGAGGCGTCGTGGATGAGCGCCGCAACCTTTGACACCCGTAACGTCAAAGGGCTTTATGACAAGCGCATTACTGTGCTGAAACCGACCGGCACCACGGATGGAATCCCGACAAGGGAGGCGGCGATTACGAAGCCCCAAGGCGACACTCCCCCCGCCGCCACCTTCCACGAAGTCCACATGTCGGACTATATAAATGTCACCGCCACAGATTCCACCTCGATAATTCGCACTAGGGGGATCAGTGATTGCACGGCCATTGCCGTACTTACCGACCTTAAAGAGGGGATCTACGGCAAGCGCACATTGATGCACTTTCAAGGCGGCGTTCCAAGTACCGAACAATATCGTGTACTCAAAGAGCTGGATGCATCCTTGGCGGGTGGCGGAAAAGTGATTTTCGTGGGAGGCGATCTAAGCAGGTCCACCTCCGGGCTGGGCAGTGCGCTAGGGCAAAGCCATAACGGTGAGACTGTGTTACTGAACATCATGAAGCGACAACCCGCCTCCGCCACGATCGCCACCGCCTCCGGCATTGATGTCAAGCCAGATGGGACGTTTGACCTGATCGAAGGCGGGCATGTGCCTCAGGTGCTTGATTCTCGCGCCAAGGCTGAAGTGTTTGACCGCGCGGACTGAGTCCATTGATTGACACAAGGACGTGTCACGCCAACAACCGCTGTATATGCTCCTGCAACGTATCCAGGTCAAACGGCTTGGCCAGGATAGGCGCGTTGCGCGTGATCGGGCTGTTGCAGTCGAGGATTTCCTGCGGGTAACCGCTGATGAAAATAACCTTCAATTCCGGTCGCAACTTGATCGCCGGCTCGGCAATCTGCACGCCGGAAATCCCGCCCGGCAAACGGTAGTCCGTCACCATCAAATCCAGGTGCGGCTTGGTCGCCAGGATTTCAAAGGCTTGCTCCCCATTGATCGCCTTCAATACCCGATAGCCCAGGCCAGCCAGGTATTCACCCAGCACAAACATAATGGATTCGTCGTCCTCGACGATCAGTACGACATCTTGTGCATCTTCACTCATGGGAGGCCTTAGTCCGGTCAGTTGCTGCAGTTACGACCATGGGGTCACGCAGAGGTTGCGTCGAGGTGACGATTGAATTCATGCCGCGGCCTGCAACGGCAGGCATACCCGGAACAAGGCGCCCTCGCCTATCTGGCTCTCGACCTCGATGGTGCCACCATGGGCTGCAACGATCTGCTCGGAAATGAACAGCCCGAGGCCCAGGCCCGCAGCCACTTGGCTGGCGGACACGCGCTCAAACTGTTGGAAAATACGCTTCTGGTTTTCTTCGCTGATGCCGATCCCATGGTCGCGCACCTCTACCCGCGCCTCGCCATGCTCTCTGTACACGCGCACCTCCACCGGGCTCTTGGCCCCGTAGCGCAGGGCGTTGGTCAGCAGGTTGGTCACTACCTGTTCGATACGGAACTCATCCCAGTTGCCTTCCACCGGGCCGTCGGCAACCAGTATCATGGAAGAATCCGCTGCGGCGACCTGGGGGGCGAAGTTCTCCACCAGATTGCTCACCAATTGGGTCAGGTCGAAGTGGGCCGGACGTATTGACAGCTTGCCGGTGCGGATGCGCGAGACATCGAGCATGTCTTCGATCAGGCGGATCAGGCTCTGGATCTGGCGCTCATCGCGGTCGACCATGGCGTGCATCTTGTCCAGGGTGAACGCGGCGGCATTGTCACGGGCCAGGTGCATCTTGCGCAACTGGGTCTCGAGGATCAGGCCGTTGAGGGGCGTACGCACTTCGTGGGCGACGATCGACATGAAGTCGTCACGCATGCGCACGGCCTGCTCCAGCTCGGCCTGGGTCGCCTGCAGGCGCGTCAGCAGCAGTTCCTGCTCGCGACGGCTGCGCTCCAGGGCCTCGACCTGTTGCTTCATGGCCTTGCTTTGGCGGAACAGGTCGACGAACACGTTGACCTTGCTCTTCACCGCGTGAATATCCAGCGGCTTGTGCAGGAAATCCACGGCGCCGCTCTCGTAACCCTTGAACGCGTAATTGAGTTCGCGGCCGGCCGCGCTGACAAACACGATCGGGATGTTCTTGGTTTTCTCGGTACCGCGCATCAATTCGGCCAGCTCGAAACCATTCATGCCGGGCATCTGCACATCGAGAATCGCCATGGCGAACTCATGCTCCAGCAACAGGGACAAGGCCTCGTCGGCACTCAATGCCTTGAACACATGGCGGTCCTCGCGCTTGATCAGCGCTTCAAGGGCCAGCAGGTTTTCCGGCAGATCGTCGACGATCAGCAGTTTGGCCTGGACAGTACTTAACATGGGGAATATTCCAGGGAAGCCAGCAATGAGCCAATGTGGCTCAGCGTCAGAATGTGGTCGGGTGTGTGGAGCGCCAGGGCTGCAAGGGGCATGACGGCAACGCGTGCTTCTGTGGGCTCTTGCACCACAGTGGTTCCACCTTGTTGCTTGACATGGGCCAAGCCGCGCGCGCCGTCCTGGTTGGCGCCGGTCAACAGAATGGCAAGCAAGCCCGTGCCATAGGCATCGGCGGCGGATTCAAAGAGGTAATCAATCGCCGGCCGCGAGTGGTGCACGCGGTCTTCCTGGCTCAAGGACAGGCTGCGGTCATGCTCGACCGAAAGGTGATAGCCAGGGCCGGCAAAATACAGGGTGCCCGGCTTGATCACTTCCTTGTCACGGGCTTCCACCACGGGCATGGCGACGCGGCGGTCGAACACTTCAGCCAGTTGGCTGCGACGCTCGTCCGGCAAGTGCAGCACGGTGATGATCGGCAAGCCGAAATCGGCAGGCAGCTCGGCGAAAATCGTCAGCAACGCCTCCACGCCACCGGCGGAGGCGCCGATGACGATCGCTTCTATGCCCCGGACCGATGCCGGGCTGGCAGCCGCTTGATTCATAGTTTGCGGTAGATCCGTTCCTGTTTGACCAAGGGTTCGAACTGTTTGCCGTAGGCGGAGAAATCCAGGGTCTCCTTGCTGCCCAGCACCAGGAAGCCGCGATGGCACAGCGACTCATGGAACAATCCAAACGCGCGATCCTGCAATTTTTTATTGAAATAAATCAGTACGTTACGGCACGAAATTAATTGAGTTTCTGAGAATACACTGTCGGTCGCCAAGCTGTGATCGGCAAAGGTGACATTTTCGCGCAGCGTTTTATCGAATATCGCGTAATCGTAAGCCGCGGTGTAGTAGTCGGCAAATGAACGTTGTCCACCGGCCTGCTGATAGTTGGCGGTGTAGGCGCGTACGTTCTCCAGGGAAAAAATACCCTGCTTGGCCTTGTCCAGGGACGCCGGGTTGATGTCGGTGGCGTAGATGATCGTACGCTCCAGCAAACCCTCCTCGCGCAGCAGGATGGCCATGGAGTACACCTCCTCGCCCGTGCTGCAGCCGGCAATCCAGATCTTGATCGACGGGTAAGTCTTGAGCAGCGGTACCACTTCCTGACGGATCGCCAGGAAGTGCGACGGGTCACGGAACATCTCGCTCACCGGAATCGTCAGGAACTGCAGCAACTGCATGAACGCCGCCGGGTCGTGCAGCACACGCTCCTGCAAGGCGGAAATGGTCGCACAATCGAACTGGCGCAAGGCATGGGCCACGCGCCGCTTCACCGACGCCCCGGAGTAATCGCGGAAGTCGTAGCTGTACTTGAGGTAAATCGCCTCGATCAACAGGCGCAGCTCAATGTCGCTGCTTTTTTCCAAGAAACTTCGCTCCACTTAAATGCGTTCCATCTTCGGTAGCCAGACGCGAATCAGTGAGAACAGACGGTCCAGATCAATCGGCTTGGCCAGGTAATCATTGGAACCGGCCGCGAGACAGCGCTCCTGATCGTCCTTCATGGCCTTGGCCGTCACGGCGATGATCGGCAGCTTCTTCCAGCGTGGGTCCTGGCGGATCAAGGCGGTGGCCTCGTAACCGTCCATTTCCGGCATCATCACGTCCATCAGCACCAGGTCGATATCCTCGACTTCATTGAGTTTGTCGATGGCTTCACGGCCATTACGCCCGATCACCACCACTGCACCTTTGTGCTCCAAGGCGCTGGTCAGGGCGAAGATGTTGCGCACATCGTCGTCCACCAGCAGGATTTTACGCCCCTCAAAGACCTTATCGCGGCTGCGGGCGGTCTTGAGCATCTTCTGGCGGTCATGGGACAGCTGGGATTCGACTTTGTGCAGAAAGAGTGTCACTTCATCCAGCAAGCGCTCCGGCGAACGTGCACCTTTGATGATGATCGAGCGCGAATACTTGCGCAGCTCAGCCTCTTCATCGCGGGTCAGGTTGCGCCCGGTGTAGACGATCACGGGTGGGAATGAGCAGATGTCCTCGGTCGCCATGCGCTTGAGCAGCTCGTTGCCAAGCATGTCTGGCAGCTTGAGGTCGATGATCATGCAGTCGTAGATATTCGTGCGCAGCAGGTCCAAGGCAGCCTGGGCGTAGCCCACGTCGGTGATCTCGATGTCATCGTCGCCGATCAGGCGCGCAATGCTGTCGCGTTGCAGGTCATCGTCCTCAACCAGAAGCACGCGCTTGACCTTCTGGGTCAGCTTGGCTTCCAGGCGCGCGAACACGTCCTTGAGCTCTTCGCGAGTGGTCGGCTTGACCGCATAGCCGATGGCGCCCATGTGCATGGCGGCTTCGACGCGGTCTTCCACGGAAATCACGTGCACCGGGATATGCCGGGTGCTGGCATGTTCTTTCAGGCGTTGCAGCACGGTCAGCCCGGAATGGTCCGGCAGGCGCATGTCCAGCAGGATCGCATCGGGTACGTATTCCTCGGCCAGGCTGTAGCCTTCGTCCGCGCCGTGGGCCACCAGGCAGTTGTAGCCCAGCTCATGGGCCAGGTCGAAGAGGATACGGGCGAAGTTCGGCTCGTCTTCCACCACCAGGATGCAGCGCGTGGTGAACGGCGCCTTGTCGCGGTCGTCGGCAAAGCGCGGGATCAGCTTGGCGTCGGCCACTGGCATCGGGGACACCTTCACGGGTGTCGGCGCAGGCGTCACCACCACTTGGCGCGGTTGTTCGATGGGGGCAGCGTCTTCTTCGCGCTCGACATACTGTTCCGGCAGGATCAGCGTGAAAATGCTGCCCTTGCCCGGCTCGCTGGTCACGCTGATGTAGCCTCCCAGCAAGGTCGCCAGGTCGCGGGAAATCGACAGGCCCAGGCCGGTGCCACCGTAGCGACGGTTGGTGGTGCCATCCGCCTGACGGAAGGCTTCGAAGATGCTTTCCTGCTGATCCGGCGCAATGCCAATGCCGGAATCGCGCACGGCAAAGGCAATGCCCTCCCCCGGTGCGCGGGACACTGACAGGCTGACCTCGCCCTGTTCGGTGAATTTGACCGCGTTGGACAGCAGGTTCTTGAGGATCTGCTCCAGGCGCTGGCGATCCGTGAACAACATGCCCGGCGCGCCTTCCTGCACCTCCACCTGGAAGGCCAGTTTGCGATCGGCCGCCAGCGGCTCGAACATGCCACGCAGGCCGTCGACAAGGCGTGCAACGCTGGAATTCTCCGGTCGCATTTCCAGCTTGCCGGCCTCAACCTTGGAGATGTCGAGGATGTCGTTGATCAGGTTGAGCAGGTCATTACCGGCGGAGTAGATCGACTCGGCGAACTTGACCTGTTCAGCGCTGAGGTTTTCCTGGGGGTTCTCGGCCAGCAGCTTGGCCAGGATCAGCGAGCTGTTCAGCGGTGTACGCAGCTCGTGGGACATGTTGGCGAGGAATTCGGACTTGTACTTGCTGGAACGCTGCAGTTCTTCAGCGCGATCTTCCAGCTCAAGTTGAGCCTGGTTCAGTTCAACGTTCTTGCGGTCCATGGCGTCACGTTGTTCGGCCAGGGTTTCGGTCTGCTCGGCCAACTGCTCGTTGGTCTGCTCCAGCTCCGCCTGCTGGGTTTCCAGGTGGGCCTGGGATTCCTTGAGGATGCGTGACTGTTCTTCCAGCTCTTCGTTGGCGGTCTTGAGCTCTTCCTGCTGCACTTGCAGCTCTTCGTTGAGCTGCTGTGTCTCGGCCAGCACTTCCTGCAAGCGCTGGCGATAGCGGGCGGCTTCGATGGAGGTGCCGATATTGCCGGAAATCAGCTCCAGGAGCTCGACGTCGCGCTCTTCCAGAGGGCGCAGGAACCCCAGCTCAAGCACTCCGTTGACCCGCTCGTCATTGTTGGTCGGCACCACCAGTACACTGCGGGTAGCGCTTTCACCCAGGCCGGAGCTGACTTTGAAGTAATCCACCGGAACGTCATCCAGGCGAATCAGGCGACCCAGGTTGGCGGACTGCCCAACGATGCCCTCGTCGCTGTAGATCGACTGTTCCTGCTGCTCCTGCTCGCGGGAGAAACCATAGGTGGCCACGCGCTTGAGGCCGCCATGTTCTTCACGCACGTACAGCGCGGCGACGACCGAGCCCATGTACTGGGCAAAGAATTGCAGGATATTGCGGCCCAGCATGTTCAGGGTGAGCTGGCCGAGCACCTGCTCGGCCAGTTCGGTCTGGCCATTGCGCAGCCAGGCTTGTTGTTCCAGGCGCCGCGCAATCTTCTGTTGTGACGCGAGGTTATCGCTGTAACTCTCTGATAGTGAGATTAAATTCTTGCGTCCGATGTAGGCCAGAAAACCACTCAACCCCAGTACGAACGCCAAGTACAAGGTGACACTGATCACCGTGGTACGGGTAACCTCTTCATTCCGGGAGATGCGAAACTGCTGCTCCATCGCCACCGCGTCGTCGTATTCCTTGCGGATCTCGTCCGTCAGGCGCTTGCCACGACCGGCCTTGACGGCGCTGCGGTAGTCACCGCTCTCACGCTGCATATCAATCATCGACTGGGCGTATTTGTTCCACTCGAGTTGCAGGGCTTCCAAGCGTTTGAGGCGATCCACCTGTTGTGGGTTGTCGGCCACCAGGTCCTGCAAATTGCGCAAATCGGCAATGATGCGCGGCTTGGCCACTTCGTAGGGGTCGAGGAAATGCTCGTCACCCGTGATCAGAAAGCCGCGCATGCCGGTTTCCAAGTCAACGGTCAGCTTGGACGACTCGTTGAGGTTATTGATCACCCGATCGGTGTGTTCAACCCACTGGATCACCGACAACAGATAGGTGATCAGCACTACGAAGAACACCGCGCTGAGCACGCCCACACTCAAGGGCAGCGCGACGTTTCGGCTCAGGAGGTTACGAAAGCTCTTTTCATCGACGGACGACGCTGGAGTCATGGGCATGCCTTGGCCAAGTGTGGAAAAACCGGGAGTTTGCCCCAAAGTGGCTGGCAAGACCATTTTTCTGGAACGGTTTTGTACTGATTCCTATAAAAGAACAGGCTATTCTCTATGGCTTTTCTATCGCATTGTTTTTACGGCCCGCGGGAACTTGTCATGAGTGCGCGCTTACTCAAGGAAGAGGCCTGTCAGAACGGCCGCGTGTAAACCCTCGTCTTTTTTTGGGAATTTCATATTATGTCCGCAGTCACCTCCACCATCCTTGTCGTCGAAGACGATGACATCGTGCGCATGCTCATCGTCGATGTCTTGGAGGAGTTGGAGTTCACTGTGCTGGAAGCAGCCAATGCTGAAGAGGCGTTGGCGCAGGTGCAGAACACCGATAACACCATCGACCTGATGATGACCGACGTCGGCCTGCCGGACATGAACGGCAAGCAACTGGCGACCAAAGTGCGCGCATTGCGCCCTGCACTGCCCATCCTGTTCGCCAGCGGTTATGCCGAGAATATCGACGTGTCTGACGGCATGCAGCTGATCGCCAAACCGTTCTCGATCGATCAATTACGCGTCAAAGTCAAATCGATGCTGCCATAGCATTAATGCCCGTTCGCTCTTGAGTGCCGCCTGCATGGGCGGCATTTTTGCGTCAAACGTACAGAGATTAACGTGACCTTCGGCCAAGAAAACCGGAAACTCAACGCCTCCCCGCGCCACTCAGCCCTATTCTTCAAAACGCACTCACGAAGGACGCAACGACATGATTGGAAAACCGACGCGCCTGCTGTTGGCGAGCCTCTCGATACTCATGAGCACCGGCGTCTGGGCGGACTTCACCGCCACCCCAGGCGAAGCCCGGGCGATCGCCAAGGAAGCCTATCTATACGGCTACCCGGTCGTTGAGATGTACAAGACGCTCTATACCCAGGCCGTTGATCAAGGTGGCACAGGTTTCAAAACGCCGATTAACCGTATTAGTCACTCCGCTCAGGTGCTGGGGCCTAAAGACACGTCGCAACTCAAGCCCAACCCGGACACGCCCTACTCCTTCGTCTGGATGGATCTGCGCAGGGAGCCACTGGTACTGACGTTGCCCCGGATCGAAGACGATCGGTATTACTCAGTGCAGTTGATCGATCTCTATAGCCAGAACATCGCCTACCTGGGTACCCGAAACACTGGAAACAATGGCGGCCACTACATGATCGCGGGGCCTGACTGGAAGGGTCAGCAGCCGGTGGACATAGACCGGGTGATCTATAGCGAAAGCAACCTGGTGTATGCGCTCTACCGCACGCAGTTGTTTGACGAAAAAGACCTGACCAAAGTCAAACAGATCCAGAACGGCTATAAGGTGCAGCCGCTGAGCGGCTACGTGAAACAACCTATGCCGGCCAAGGTGGCTAAAATCGAATGGCCCAAGCCCACGGCAGCCATGACAGACAGCCCGCAACTGTTTCGATACCTGAACTTTATGCTGGCCTACGCCAAGCCTCAGGACAGCGAGAAAGACGTGCTGTCTCGCTTTGCCAAGATCGGCATCGCGCCGGGTGAGCCGTTCAAGGTCGGCCAACTGAGCGCCGAACAACGCAAAGCCCTGGAAGACGGCATCGCAGACGCCAAGGCCGAGTTTGCAGCGTTCAAGAAAGACAAGCTCGATACCCATCAAGTAACCAGTGGTGAACTGCATGGCAGCCGTGACCGCCTGAAAAACAATTACCTGTATCGGTACGCCGGGGCCAACCTGCGCCTGTTCGGCAACTCGCCAGACGAAGTTGCCTACCTGACCTACGCGGTCGACAGCGAAGGCAAGCCGGCCAACGGTGCGCGTCACAGCTACACCGTCCATTTTGCCAAAGACCAACTACCGCCGGCCGATGCGTTCTGGTCACTGACCATGTACGAGGCCAAGACCGGGCAATTGGCGCCCAACCACAAGAAACGCTACCTGATCAATTCGCGGATGCTGCCTAACCTCAAGCGTGATGCTGACGGTGGGCTGACCCTGGCGTTGCAGCACCACGAGCCGCCCAAGGCTGAACAGAGCAACTGGTTGCCCGCACCGCCTGCGCCCTTCTATGCCGTACTGCGCATTTACCTGCCCAAGCCGGAGGTGGCTAACGGCCAGTGGAAACTGCCGCCGTTGACGCCGCTCAAGTAATGCTGCCTGGCCGGCGGTTGTTTTCACAACACGCCGGCCAGCGCTGGGCTCAGTGCTTTTTGAGCTTGACGAACGACTGGTGCAGGTCCGACGCCCAGCCATCGATCACGCCTTTCACATCCTCCGCTTTCATCACTTGCGAATCATTGGCCAGCGGCTTGCCGGTACCTTTGCGCACCACCTGAGCGAGTACCTTGCCGCTGGCGCCGTCGAGAAACTGCGCCTCCGTGCCCAGGGTGGTTTCCTGGTCACGGATGCCAGTGCCGGTACTGACGGCGGCAGCGACCAGTGCGACGGGTACAAACTCATAGGGTTTGAGCCCTTCGGTCTTGCTGCTGACTGCGGTGATGGCCGCGCGCACCACGATCACACCCGGGCCGGGGCCCTCGGCCAGGGGCAGCGACTTGACCAGCTCACGCTTGAGCGCCTGGTTGAAGTAATTGTTGATACCGTGCAGGGTGCTGTCCGGAATTTTCGCCGTTGCCTGGGGTTTGGGGTAAAACTGCGTGGGCTCGATATACACAGCGCTATAGCGCTTTAAATCCAATTGAGGATCGACCCAGCGCATCACTTCAGCGCCGGAAGGCGACTTGGCTTCCTTTAGTTGGCTGTAGTCCGAGAGGAAACCGGAGTATTCATCCGGTTGCGTAATCTTGCTGGCACAACCCGCCAGTCCAAGCGAAGTAATGCACAGCGTGCTGATCAATAGCCTTAGTTTCATCGATGAACTCCCTGGCGGTCGGCGCTGGAACAGTGAGCTGTAGGTATAGCAAATCCTGGGAAAATAGCCCTGCGCCTACCGCCAGAGGTTCAGGCACGTTCGCGTGGAATCAGGCTCTGCAACTGCGACGCCAGGAAATTCGCGTCGAAACCAAAGGTGTCCGGGTCTTTCAGGCCATTGGTCTTCTTCCACAGCCAATCGTTTTTATCCGCCGGCAGCACCAGCGAAACGCTGCCGTGCCGCGCAGCGGTCAAGCCCATGACCGACACGGAGATCAATCCGCCCACGCCCATCACGTCTGGCACGAATTCCACCGGTTTGCCGGTGATCTGCACCGTCAGTTTCTCGGTCTTGAACGTCGATGTCTCCACCGGCACGCTGGGGCCGCTGGCGACATACGCCTCACGATGCACCTCCAGCAACCCGACCGTCTTTACCGGCTCAAGCCACTGTTCGATCTGGCCGAACAACTCATTGAGCTTTTGCGCCCAACGGGCCGACTGCAGATCGAATTGCTGTTTTTTATGCGCTTCGCTGTCTGCGTAATGACGAAGCATCTCGCCCAGTTGTTGTACATCGTCCATTGCGGATCTCCTTGGGTGAGCCAGGTTGCGAAGCCTGATCATGGCAGATGCAGTCGCTCAACGTACGGCTTAAAACTGATCCGCAACAATGAGGTTTTTCTGAGCCTGTTTTGTTTTACCCACGCTTCCTACAGTGCCGCCACGTGGAACCGTGGGAGGACTGAGCATGAGCACAGCAACAATCGGGCAGGCCTATAACTATAAAGTCGTCCGCCAATTCGTAATCGCCACCATCGTCTGGGGTGTGGTGGGCATGGCCATGGGCGTGTGGATCGCCTCGCAACTGGTGTGGCCGGAAATGAACCTGGACTTGCCCTGGACCACCTTTGGCCGTTTGCGCCCCTTGCACACAAGCCTGGTGATCTTCGGTTTTGCCGGCAGCGCGCAGTTCGCCGCCAGTTATTACGCGGTACAGCGCACGTGCCAGGTGCGGCTGTTTTCCGATGGCCTCGCGGCGTTCACCTTCTGGGGCTGGCAATCGGTGATCGTGATCATGCTGATCAGCTTGCCACTGGGCTACACCACCACCAAGGAATACGCCGAGATCGAATTCTCCGGCGCGGTATGGATGGCCGTGGTGTGGGTGGCGTATGCCATTGTGTTTTTCACCACCGTGGTGCGACGCAAAACCAAACATATTTACGTGGGCAACTGGTTTTTCGGCGCATTTATTCTGGTGATCGCCATGTTGCATGTGGTCAATCACCTGGCGATCCCCGTGGATTGGTTCAAGTCGTACCCCGTGTATTCCGGGGCTACCGATGCCATGGTGCAGTGGTGGTACGGGCACAACGCCGTAGGGTTTTTCCTCACTACCGGCTTTTTGGGGATGATGTATTACTTCGTGCCGAAACAAGTCGGACGCCCGGTGTACTCCTATCGCCTGTCCATCGTGCACTTTTGGGCGTTGATCACCCTGTATATCTGGGCCGGTCCGCATCACCTGCACTACACCGCCTTGCCGGATTGGGCGCAGTCGTTAGGCATGGCCATGTCGCTTATTCTGCTGGCACCGAGTTGGGGCGGGATGATCAACGGCATGATGACCTTGTCCGGCGCCTGGCATAAGTTGCGCACCGACCCGATCCTACGGTTCCTGGTGCTGTCCCTGGCGTTCTACGGGATGTCGACGTTCGAGGGGCCGATGATGGCGATCAAGACCGTCAACGCCCTCTCCCATTACACCGACTGGACCATCGGCCACGTACACGCCGGGGCCCTGGGATGGGTGGCGATGATCACCTTTGGCTCGCTGTACCACATGATCCCCAAAGTGTTCGGGCGCGAGCAGATGCACAGCGTGCCGCTGATCAACCTGCACTTCTGGCTCGCGACCATCGGCACCGTGCTGTACATCGCGTCGATGTGGGTCAACGGCATTACCCAAGGCCTGATGTGGCGGGCGGTCAACGATGACGGCACCCTCACCTATTCCTTTGTCGAAGCCTTGCAGGCCAGCCATCCGGGGTTTGTGGTGCGGTTTGCCGGGGGTGTGTTCTTTCTCACGGGGATGGTGCTGATGGCCTACAACACCTGGCGGACGGTGCGAGTCGCGGACTTGAAAATGGCGCAGCTCGATGCGCGGATCGCCTGACGTGTGGGGCCTGCTGATGATGGTGTGCCTGTACGGCGCGGTGGAGTATTGCCTGCGCGGGCAGTCGGACCAAAGCCTGGACGACGCCAGCCTGATGCCCTTTGCCGATGACCCGGAGGTGGCGCGACGCGTGGAGCAGGCGACTGGCAAGCAAATCAACGCGGTAGCGCCAGAGGAAGCCAAGCCGGGTTGGGTCAACCTGGACATGTAAAACTGCACCGGTCATTTCGCGGCCAACTGCGTATGACTAATCCCCGGCCGCTGGGTAAGGTGAAGCGACTTTCCTTGTCAGGAGCATCGCATGCGCACCATCGGCCTTATCGGCGGCATGAGCTGGGAGTCCAGCGCCGAGTATTACCGCATCATCAACCAGCGCGTGCGCGACCAGCTTGGCCCGCTGCGTTCGGCGCAACTGTTGATGTACAGCGTGGATTTCGGCCCGGTGGAACAGGCCCAGCACGCCGGCCGTTGGGATGACACTGCACTGATCCTCGAAGATGCCGCGCGCCGTCTGCAGGCCGGTGGCGCCGAGTGTGTGGTGCTGTGTACCAATACCATGCATTTGGTAGCGCCGCGCATTGAAGCGGCGGTGTCGATTCCGTTCCTGCACATCGCTGATGCCGCGGGTGCGGCGGCCGTGGAAGCCGGCACGCTGACAGTCGGCTTGCTCGGCACCGCGTTTACCATGGAGCAGGACTTCCTCAAGTCGCGCCTGGCGGCCCAGGGCCTGACCGTGCTGGTGCCCGGGGCGGACGAGCGCCAGGCCGTGCACCGGATCATCTATGAGCAATTGTGTGTCGGTGTGATCAGCGATGCGTCACGCAAGGTCTACCAAGGCGTGATCGAGTCCCTGGCCGCACGTGGCGCCCAGGCGATCATCCTCGGTTGCACGGAAATCAGCCTGTTGATCAAGCCCGAGCACAGCGACCTGCCGCTGCTGGACACCACCGAGCTGCATGCGCAGGCTGCGGTGGCATTTGCCTTGGGCTAAGCCGACTGGCGCAGGCGCGCCATGCTGACAGTGTCGACAAACTGGCCGTCACGCAGGGCGTAATCACGCAACACACCTTCGACCTCAAAACCGAACTTGCGGTACAGCCTCTGTGCCGCTTCGTTGTCGGCGTACACGGTCAGTTCCACCCGGCGCAGGTTCATCCAGTTGTCGGCCACGTCCAGCGCGGCGGTCAGCAAGCGCGAGCCCACCCCTTTGCCCTGCCACGCCGTCGCCACGCCCATACCAAATGAACCGACATGGGCCTGGCGTACCCGCAGGTATTGTTCCAGGCCAAGCTGGCCGATCACCTCGCCACCGTGCACGGCCACCAATTGCAGGCGCCGCTCGTTGTCCTGTACCAGCTTGTTACGCCACGCCTCGACCGACTGGAAAGGCATTTGCAGCACCTGACGGCACACGGCCGGTTCGTTATAGAGCGCAGCGACGCCTTCAAGGTGGGCCTCGCTGAAACGCTGGATCACGATGTGGGGTTCAGGTGTGTGCATTGTGTTTCATCCTTTGAAAGACAAGTGGCCGACCAGTGTAGAGGCGATGTGAGCCAGATGGCTAGGGCGCTGGCACCGTCGTCCACAACGCTGGCCAATCACCGTAACCGACCCCGGTACAGCGCGGCATCCTGTGGAACTCACTGAGCTGGAAGCGCTTGCCGTCAAACACCCAGGATGCACCACCACCGCAATCCCCGATCCCACGTTGTTTGTAGAAATAACTCAGGGTTCCGGACGCTTCGTCATACCCGACAGAGCCTTGCAGCGCGGCGTCTTCCAGGGGTAGCGGCTGCAGGTCCATCGGCGTTTCCTTGTAAGGCGCCTGGCGCTCACGGCTGCTGACGTCGAACTCGCAGTTATAGGCCGCACAGTCATAACGCGTTACCGTCATTGCCTGTTGCGCCGTCAACGCGCCGACTGTGGCCTCGGGCTCACCTTCCTCGGGCTTCACGGCCTGCAATGCAGCAGCCACCAGGCCCGCCTGCTCCTCTGCGGTCAGCGGTGCAGCGGCTGTAAACTTACGCAGCACCGGCGCGGGCGCGCGTGGCGCAACCTCGCTGGCCGCGCCCTTGCCGGGTCGGGAAAGGGCCGTCACGTTGTCTAAGCGTCCCTGTACAGCATCCATCAACAGCAGCGAAGCACTCAGGCCGCTGAGCGACACATGGGCCGCCTCGTCGCCCGGCAAGTGCAGTCGCTGGCCATTGCGCAAACGCTGCAACCAACGCCGCGCGGCCGCGTCCTCGATCACCCCGAAGGACTGCACCTCAGGGTCGCCACCCTGGTCGTCCAGCTCGATGTGCAAGTCCTGCGTCAGTTCCAGGCCCAGCGGCTTACCATCCAGTAGCAATGTGGACAGATCCACGTCCTCCCCTCGATGATCAAAACGCAAACGCAGATACCCTTGAGGACCGGCCTGGTGCCAGAGGTGCAGGGTCAACGAGCTGTAATCCTCTTCGTCGACGCCACTGGGCGCGCTAAGGGCGTGGCAATTGCGCAGGTTGTCGCAACCGATGACCCACTGCTTGATCTCCCGCAGCAGCGGGACCGTCTCGGTCGGTGGTTGAGCAAAGGCTGGGGCGGTGGCGCCTGTCAGAAACAGGGCCAGGAGTGCGGGGCGCATCATGGGGACTCTCCGTGTCGAAAAGGCGCGGATTGTCCCATGTCCGGGGTTTTACGTCAGCGGCGTGTTGCCACGCGCCACACCCGCGCAATATCCGCCGCCCGCTCCTGCAACAAACGCGGCGCCTCAGCGCACGCCTGTTCCAGGCTCATCGGCCCGGAAGGCAAGGCGAACGCCGCGTCCACGCCGTGGGCGTACATCTGCTCATAGCCATCGCCCAATGTGCCGGCAATCACAATGACCGACACGTTGTGTTGTTGGGCGATGCGCGCCACGCCGAACGGAGTTTTACCGCGCAGGGTCTGGGCATCGAAGCGGCCTTCCCCGGTGATGACCAGGTCGGCGCCGCGTACGGCTTCGTCCAGGCCGACCAGTTCGGCCACTACCTCGACACCGGCGCGAAATTGCGCGCCCAGGAAGGCCTTGGCGGCAAATCCCAGCCCACCCGCAGCGCCGCTGCCCGGTTCGTCGCGTACATCTTTAGGCAGCACCTTCGCGCAGTGGTCGGCGAAGTGGCCGAGGGCGGCGTCCAGTTGGTGGACCTGCTCGGGATTTGCGCCTTTTTGCGGGCCGAATATCGCCGACGCACCGTGGTGGCCGCACAGCGGGTTGTTGACGTCGGCGGCGATTTCAAAGCGCACCTGGGCCAGGCGTGGGTCCAGATGTTCAAGGCTGATCTGCGCCAGACGGGCCAAGGCCAGGCCACCGGCGGGTAGCGCTTGATGTTCGGCATCGAACAGTTGCACGCCGAGCGCCTGCATCGCACCCGCGCCGCCATCGTTGGTGGCACTGCCGCCAATCGCCAGGATGATGCGCTGGGCGCCGGCATCCAGGGCGGCGCGGATCAGTTCGCCGGTGCCATAGGTGGTCGTTTTGCATGCGTCGCGCTGGCCCGGAGGGACTAACTGCAAACCGCTGGCTTCAGCCATTTCGATGATCGCGGTGTGGCTGTCGGCCAACCAGCCCCAATGTGCGTCGACGGCTGCGCCAAGCGGGCCGCGTACGGTGTGGTGACGCAACTCGCCATTGCAGGCAGCCAGCACCGAATCCACCGTGCCTTCACCGCCATCCGCCATCGGGCACTGAACCAACTGTGCATCCGGCCAAACCTGGGCCAACCCTTCGGCAATGGCCTGGGCGACGCCTTCGGCACTCAGGCTATCCTTGAACGAGTCGGGGGCGATGATGATTTTCATGGGCTTTCTCCGGTTTTTATGATGCCCATGCTGCCAGTTGCCAGGGCTGCTGACGCCGGTCAGATGCACAAGTACGACGGCGCTTTGTTGTTCATTCAGACAAAGCCTGGGGCAGCAGCTGTACGCCGAGGTAGAGGGCGAGCATACCGTCCAGGGTCAACGGGTCGACACCACTGAGTTCGGCAATACGCTCCATGCGGTAACGCAGGCTGTTGCGGTGAATACCAAGGGCGTCCGCACAGGCCTGGCTTTGCCCGTCGTGTTCACACCAACTGCGCAGAGTCGCCTGCAACTGACCATTGCTGTCCTTGGCCAGCACTTTACGCAGCGGGTTGAGCAGTTCGTCGAGCGCGTCGTCATTGCGATGGCGCCAGAGCATAACGGGCAAGCGATAGCGATTGAGGGTCAGCAGGCGCGACTGCGGCAGCACATCACGGCCATAAGCGAGCAGATCGCCGACACGCCGATAGCAACGGCGCAGGCCGGTCAGGCCGTCCGCTTGCCCACCCACGGCAACGCGCAAGATGTTCCAACCGAGGCTTTCGAGTTTTTCTAGCAAGCGCGGGTTGTCGACCTGCACAGATGCCGGCCGGCACCACAGCAATGAGTATTGCGCCGAGCTGACACACCAGCTGTCCGGATAACGCGAGGCAAGCCACGCACTCAACGCTTCCGCCGATTGCCCCGCGCCCAGTTCAAACAGGTACGGCGTGCGTGCCAGCTGCGGCTTGAGCCCCAGTTGCTGGGCTTCGTCCAACAGGCGTGGCGAATCGCCGGTTTCCGCCAGCAGCAAGGCCAGCAGATCATCACAGCGCTGACGCCGCCATTGTTGCTCGGCCTGCTGGTGACGATGGCTGACCAGCATTTCGGCGGTCATGCGCACCAGTTCGGCGTAGGTGCGCAGGCCCTCCGGTTCGCCAGTGATGCCGAGCACGCCGATCAGGCGCCCGTCATGCAGCAGCGGCAGGTTGATGCCCGGTTGTACCCCCTTGAGGTGCTTGGCGGTCTGGCCGTCGATTTCCACCACCCGGCCGTTGGCGAGCACCAGTTGTGCGCCTTCATGCCGGGTGTTGATACGCTCGGGCTCACCACTACCGAGGATCAGGCCCTGGCTGTCCATGACATTGACGTTGTGAGGCAGGATCGCCATGGTTCGATCGACGATATCCTGCGCCAGGTCATGATCCAGCTCGAACATGGGGTTAAATTCCTTAAAAAGCGGGGTTGTTCATAGGCACAGCGCAAAGCCGGGTTCGCTGTGCGCAAGCACAAAGACAGCGGCCTGCCAGGTGGCCGAGACTCAGTGGGCGATCAACGTTACCCTCGCATCGCAAAAAATCATAATAAAGAGAGACTGCCATGTCACAGAGCGCCACGACCCCACTGGCCACCGATGACGATAAAAACGCCATCTACAAGCGCATTACCCTGCGCCTGATCCCCTTCATTTTCATCTGCTATCTGTTCAATTACCTCGACCGGGTAAACGTTGGCTTTGCCAAGTTGCAGATGCTCGATGCGTTGAAATTCAGCGAAACCGTGTACGGCCTCGGCGCCGGGATCTTCTTCATCGGCTACGTGCTGTGCGGCGTACCGAGCAACCTGGCGTTGACCAAGTTCGGTCCACGGCGCTGGATCGCGTTGATGATGATCGTCTGGGGCACGCTGTCTACCTGCCTGCTGTTCGTCACCACGCCGACACACTTCTACACCTTGCGCCTGTTCACCGGTGCCGCCGAAGCGGGCTTCTTCCCCGGCGTGGTGCTGTACCTCTCGCAGTGGTTCCCGACCTTCCGCCGTGGGCGGATCATGGCGCTGTTCATGTCGGCGATCCCGGTTTCCGGGTTGCTCGGCAGCCCGTTCTCCGGCTGGATCCTCAACCACTTCGCTGCCGGCCAAGGTGGCCTCGCGGGCTGGCAGTGGATGTTCCTGCTGCAAGGCATCCCGACTGTCGTGCTGGGCGCCCTCGCCTACTTCCTGCTCAGCGACAGCTTTGCCAACGCCAAATGGCTCAAGCCCCACGAACGCGCAGTGCTGGAAGCCGACCAGGCCACCGACCTGGCGAACAAGCCGAAAACCACCACCGACTCCTTGGCCGAAGTGTTCAAGAATCCGGCGATCTGGGCGTTCGGCCTGATTTACTTCTGCATCCAGAGCGGCGTATACGCCATCAACTTCTGGCTGCCGTCGATCATCAAGAACCTGGGGTTCAGCGATAACCTGGTGATCGGCTGGCTCAGCGCGATCCCCTACCTGCTGGCGGCCGTGTTCATGTTGCTGGTGGGTCGATCCGCCGACTTGCGCAAAGAGCGTCGCTGGCACTTGGTGGTGCCGATGTTGATGGGCGCTGTGGGCCTGGTGATCGCGGTGAATTTTGCCACGACCCCAGCGATTGCAATCCTCGGCCTGACCATCGCCACCATGGGTGCCCTCACCGGCCTGCCGATGTTCTGGCCGGTGCCCACCGCCATGCTCAGTGCCGGCGCGGCGGCAGGAGGCCTGGCGTTGATCAACTCCATGGGCCAGATGGCCGGCTTCCTCAGCCCTTATATCGTCGGCTTTGTGAAGGATGCCACCGGGTCCACGGATGTGGCGCTATACCTGCTGGCAGCGGTGATCGTCGCCGGTAGCGTATTGGCGCTGCGAATGACCCGTACCCTCAAGGCGTAACCTTGCCCTGTAGGCGCCGGCTTGCCGGCGATGAGTAGAGGCGTCTACACAACACTGTGGCAACCACGGTAGCCACGGCAACCATGGTAACCACGATGCGAAGCGAGTCGCTCTTGATCTTGATGTTGCCTTTGATCTTAGGCGCCCCGTCAAACACGCTGGCCGGAATTCGACAGGGATTTGGGGGGTAAACCGGCAGGGATGCCGGTTTAGCCGCCCCGCGCCATGGATGGCGCGTGGCGGCGGCCCCCCAAATACCTGGCGGATTACGGGCACACCGAGCCTAGGCGAGGTGCCGAGTGTTGGGGCAAGAGCCCTTTGCTTACTTTGGGGCTTTTCCAAAGTGAGCCGCCGTAAGGGCGGAACCAATAGAAGCCTTTACCTAAATAACGGATATGTACCCGATCAGATCCAGCATCCAGGTCGGCTGTCAGGCCGCCTTCGCAGGCAATCAAGCCCCCACATCCGGATGGCGGGGCAGCCGTTAGAGAGCGGTCGTCCATACGAGCGCTGGCGGGAGCAAGCTCCCTAGCCACAGATCCAGCGCCGTACTCAGAACTGTATAGATAGCTATGCACTGAAGGCCTACCCCTCAGCCGGCGCCGACAATTACGTCAGAGCAAACCGCCGCCGTCGATGTCAATCACGGCACCGGACATGAAGCCATTCTCCATGGCCAGCACATACCCCGCCGCGACCTCATGCGCCTGACCCACGCGCCCGACCGGCAATGCGCCGCCCGCCTTGGCGAACATCGCCAGGCGCTGTTCTTGCGCCAAGCCTGCATACGCAGGCGTATCGATGACCCCCGGGCTGATCACGTTGACCCGACGCGGTGCCAGCTCCTTCGCCAACTGCTTGCCCAACGCTTCAGTCGCCGCGTTGATACTCGTCTTGATGAACTGGCCCGGCGCCAATTTACGTCCCAGTTGCCCAGAGGTCAGGCTGATGCTGCCGTGTTCGTCCAGGTATGGCAGTGCCAGTTGAATCGCCCGCAGCGAGCCCCAGAGCTTCACATTGAAATTTTCCTGGGCCTCGTTCAGGTCGGTCTCGACCAGCGGCTTGGCGCGCACGTTGGGGCCGGAGGTGTAGACCAGATGGTCAAAGCGCCCCACGGTCTCGAACAGGCGCTGCAGGGAGGCCGCATCGGTGACATCCACCGGTTCGCTGCGCAGGCCATTTTCCACGCCAGACACCAAGCGCCGCCCGGCGAGTACCACCTGCGCGCCCCGCGCGGCCGCGGCCTTGGCCACGGCGGCACCGATACCGCTGCTGCCGCCGATCACGATGACGGTTTTGCCGTTGAGGGAAGAAGTCATGGGGAAATTCCTGAGTGAGAAAATGAGCGTTCATCTTCACAGCTTGGCAATCGGCGAAAAATCCCGGTAAAACGACAAGATCTTTAAAGGATTTTTACAAATGAGCTCGACCCTCGACCTTGAAGTTTTCGTGCGCACCGCCGATACCGGCAGCCTGTCTGCCGCCGCACGCGGGCTCGGCCTGACCCCGGCGGCCGCCAGTATTGCCCTCAAGCGCCTGGAAACCCGCCTGGGCATTCGCCTGCTGGCACGCTCCACCCGCAGCATGCGCCTGACCGAGGAAGGTCGGCGCTACCTCGAGAGCGTGCGCGTCGCGCTGGAAGCCCTGTCCGAGGGCGAACAGGCGATCAAGCAACAGGGCCAGAGCCTCAGCGGGTTGCTGCAGCTGGCGGCGCCCTCGGATTTCGGGCGCAATGTGTTGCTGGGCTGGCTGGATGCATTCAAGCTCGAACATCCAAATATCCGCCTGCAATTGCTGCTCAACGACAGCAATGCCGACCTGTTCCGCGACACCGTCGACATCGCCCTGCGGTTTGGCGTGCCAAGGGATTCCAGCCTGGTGGCGCTCCCGGTGGTGCCCGATCACCACCGCATCCCCTGTGCCAGCCCGGCTTACCTGGCGCGCCATGGCACACCCCTCGCTCCGGCTGACCTGGCGCAGCACAACACCCTGCGCTACATGCGCCAGGGCCGGGCCAACAACACCTGGTATTTCCGCCAGGGCACGGTGCTGCAAGAGGTCGAGGTGTCGGGCGATTACCTGAGCGATGACGGTGAAATCGTGCGACGCTGGGCGTTGGCCGGTCACGGAATCGCCTATAAGGCCAATCTGGACATTGCCCAAGACATCAAGGCCGGTCGACTGGTGCCCTTGCTACCGGATTGGCAAGGCGAACCCACGCCCTTCAACCTGATGTGCCCTCACCGTCTGCAGGTGTCGGAACGCGTGAAGGTGCTGCATCGCTTTTTACAGCAGCGTTGCCAGACATTGCTGAGCCCATGAAGAAACGCGCGCAGGGCTTGTCCCAGAGCGGCTGAGTCTGGTATTGCATGGGTACATTTCCCGCCTTGAGGAGTTATCCATGATTTACCGCACATTGGGCCAGTCCGGGTTGAAGGTGAGTGCCTTGACCCTGGGCACCATGATGTTTGGCGAACAGACCAACACCGAGGACTCGCTGCGCATCATCGACAAGGCCTGGGACCAGGGCATCAATTTCATCGACACGGCGGACGTCTACACCGGCGGTCGCTCCGAGGAAATAGTCGGCGAAGCCATTGTGCGCAATCGCCAGGATTGGGTGGTGGCGTCCAAGGTCGGCATCGGCCCGGTGGACGGTTTGCCCAACCGCAGCGGCTTGAGCCGCAAGCGCATTTTCAACGCGCTGGAGGCCAGCCTGACACGCCTCGATACCGACTACTTGGACATCTACTACCTGCACCGTGAAGACCACAACACGCCGCTGGAAGTGACGGTATCGGCGATTGGCGACCTGATCCGCCAGGGCAAGATCCGCTACTGGGGCCTGTCCAACTATCGCGGTTGGCGCATCGCCGAGGTGATTCGCGTGGCCGAGCGCCTGGGCGTCGACAAACCGGGGATCAGCCAGCCGTTGTACAACATCGTCAACCGCCAGGCCGAAGTGGAGCAGATCACCGCGGCAGCCGCGTACGGCCTGGGTGTGGTGCCCTACAGCCCACTGGCCCGCGGCGTGCTCAGTGGTAAATACGCCCCGGACGTTACCCCCGAAGCCGGCAGCCGCGCGGCGCGCCAGGACAAACGCATCCTGGAAACCGAATGGCGCGTGGAATCGTTGCGCATCGCCCAGCAGATCCAGCAGTACACCCAAGGTCGTGGCGTCGGGATCGTCGAGTTTGCGATTGCCTGGGTACTGAACAACTCGGCGGTCAGTTCGGCGATTGTGGGGCCGCGTACCGAGGCGCAGTGGGATGCCTATATTGGCGCGCTGGAGGTGAAGATCAGCGCCGAAGATGAGGCGTTTATCGATTCGTTGGTGACGCCGGGGCATTCATCCACGCCGGGGTTCAATGATGTGGGGCATTTCGTCTCCGGTCGCATACCACGCGCATAACCCCTCCACTGTGTAGGAGCGAGCTTGCTCGCGAAGAACGCAAGGACACCACGGGCTACCTAATAGCGCTGCGTAATCGTTGACGTTCTTCGCGAGCAAGCTCGCTCCTACAGGATTTTCCTGAAAAACGCCCCAAAACAGCGCAACCCTCTCCCGCCAAAAGCTCCATAATCCCCTCATCTTTTGTATCAACGGTTTTCGCGAGGATAGTGTGTCTAAAGGTGTTGTTTTATCGGTCTTGGCCTCAGTGTTGTTTGCCGTGATGTATTACTTCACATCATTGCTCACGCCCTTGAGCGGCCTGGAAATTTTCGGCTGGCGCATGTTGCTCACCGTGCCGTGCATGACGATCTTCATGATCGTCAGCGGCGAATGGCGACGGGTGTGGGAGCTGGCGCAACTGCTTGCGGCCAAGCCGCGCTTGATTGCGGGTGTGTTGCTGTCTTCCGCCTTGTTGGGCGTGCAGCTATGGCTGTTTATGTGGGCGCCGCTGAATGGGCGCAGCCTGGATGTGTCGGTGGGTTACTTCCTGTTGCCGCTGACCATGGTGCTGACCGGGCGTCTGGTGTGGGGTGAACAACTGTCCTATCTGCAACGGATCGCCGTGTTTTTTGCCGCCCTCGGTGTACTCAACGAGTTGTACCAGGCGGGTGGATTCTCCTGGGCAACGCTGGTGGTGATCATTGGTTACCCGGTTTATTTCATCGTGCGCAAATACCTCCAGACCGACCACCTGGGCGGGCTCTGGCTGGATATGGCGCTGATGCTGCCGGTGGCCTGGTGGTTTGTGCAGAGTGGCGAGCAAGGCTTTGCGGTCATGGATGCCCACCCGAAACTGTATGCACTGATCCCGATGCTGGGCCTGATCAGTGCCTCAGCGCTGGTGAGCTATATCATCGCCAGCCGTTTACTGGCGTTCAGTCTGTTTGGTTTGCTCAGTTATGTGGAGCCTGTGCTGCTGCTGGGCGTGGCATTGATCCTGGGGGAAGGGATCAAAGGTGGCGAATGGTTCACCTACATCCCGATCTGGCTGGCGGTGATGGTGCTGGTGTTCGAAGGTTTCAAGCACTTGGTCCGCCAACGCAAAGCCTGATGCGCAGGCGATAAAAAGCCCGGCCGGGGTTACCCTCGGCCGGGCTTTTTTACGTTTAGTCGGCGGTCAATACACCACGGCGCACCTGGTCGCGTTCGATGGACTCGAACAGCGCCTTGAAGTTGCCCTCGCCAAACCCATCGTCGCCCTTACGCTGGATGAATTCGAAGAACACCGGGCCCATCAGGGTTTCCGAGAAGATCTGCAGCAGCAGGCGCTTGTCGCCTTCCACCGAAGAGCCGTCCAGCAGGATACCGCGTGCCTGCAGTTGGTCCACCGGCTCACCGTGGTTCGGCAGGCGGCCTTCGAGCATTTCATAGTAGGTGTCCGGCGGCGCGGTCATGAAGCGCATGCCGATCTTCTTCAACGCGTCCCAGGTCTTGACCAGGTCCTCGGTGAGGAACGCCACGTGTTGGATGCCTTCGCCGTTGAACTGCATCAGGAACTCTTCGATCTGCCCCGCGCCCTTGGACGACTCTTCGTTCAACGGGATGCGGATCATGCCGTCCGGCGCGCTCATGGCCTTGGACGTCAGGCCGGTGTATTCGCCCTTGATGTCGAAGTAGCGCGCTTCACGGAAGTTGAACAGTTTTTCGTAGAAGTTGGCCCAGTACGCCATGCGGCCGCGATAGACGTTGTGCGTCAGGTGGTCGATGACTTTGAGGCCTGCACCGACCGGATTGCGCTCCACGCCTTCGAGGTATACGAAGTCGATGTCATAGATCGAGCTGCCTTCGCCAAAACGATCGATCAGGTAAAGCGGCGCACCGCCGATGCCCTTGATCGCCGGCAGGTTCAGTTCCATCGGGCCGGTTTCGATATGGATCGGCTGGGCACCCAGTTCCAGGGCGCGGTTGTAGGCTTTTTGCGAGTCCTTGACGCGGAATGCCATGCCGCACACCGAGGGGCCGTGTTCGGCCGCAAAGTAGGAGGCAATGCTATTGGGTTCGTTGTTGAGGATCAGGTTGATCTCGCCCTGGCGGTACAGGTGTACGTTCTTCGAACGGTGGGTCGCGACTTTGGTGAAGCCCATGATCTCGAAGATCGGCTCCAGGGTGCCCGGCGTCGGCGACGCAAATTCGATAAATTCAAAGCCCATCAGGCCCATTGGGTTTTCGTATAGATCTGCCATGGTGGCACCTCATCATTCTTGTATTAGACACAGTATTAGTGGCGAGCAAGGATGAGGTTGCAGGGTGGCGCACAGGAAAGGCCTCGCACGCTGCGGGCGAGGAAGTCACCAAAGATGAGGGGGGAGCCGAGTAGCTTCATGGGGTCATCAGTCTCTGACGGCTTAGGCTTGCGTGAGCGCAAGTCCATATTCTTGTATGCGTAAATCGATTCTACACAGCGTAACCACGTTTGTCCGTAGTCTTATCAAATCCCCATTGCCCTGGCGCGTGCAAGGGGTTTGTTGCAGAGGTAGATGCCGAGCAGGATCACTGCCCCGCCGGCCAGCATGGGCAGGCTCAACGGTTCGTCCAGCAACAGAGCGCCACAGATCACGGCGGTGAGTGGGTTGAGCGCGATAAATACGCCGGAACGTGTCGCGCCGATTCGTCGGATACCGTCGTAATAACCAATATAGGCCAGCGCAGAACCCAGCACGCCGAGGTACATCAAGCTCAGTCCTTGCGCGAGAGACACGCGGCCCATCGCCTCCAGCGTAAAGCGCCCCATGATCAGTGTGATGACGGTAAGCATCAGCGTTCCCAGCAGTATCGACCAGGTGACCGTCTGCAGCGGCCCCAGGCTCTGATTTAAGCCACGGGAAAACAGTGAGTAGATGCCCCACCCCACTACGCAGCCGAAGATCAGCAAATCCCCACGCCACGTGTTGGTTGCTTCGCTCATTACCTGGGGGTTGCGACTGACGATGACCATGGCGGCACCCGCCAGGCAGAGCACGATCCCCGCGACTTTGCTGGCACCCAGGCGCTCCTGGAACAACCACCAGGACGCCAGGCCGATGACGGCCGGGTTCAGCGCCACGATTAATGAGGCGCGCGATGCGTTGATTAACTGCAATCCATAGAAGAAACACAGGTTGTAGAAAAAGATGCCGAAGAAACCCAGCATCACCAGTTGCAGGAGCTGCCGCGGATTGGGTCGGACCAACGGGATGCGTGCCAAGCCCAGGAATCCCAGCAATGCCAGGCTGGCCAGTGCAAACCGGAGGCTGGCCGCCAGCAGAGGGTCGATCGTCCCGCCCAGGTAGCGACCGGCCACGAAGGTGCCGCCCCAGATCATGGTGACGGCGGCCAGCTTCATATAAGTGATGCGATCGGGGCTTGAATGCACAGGATAGGGCTCCAATGGCTTGAGGATGCGTGCATTCTTCTGGTAATACGGTGTCATCGTAAAATGAGTGATTACTCATGACCCTGACCCAACTCGAAATCTTTTCCTTGGTAGCCGAGCTGCAAGGCTTTACCAGCGCCGCCCACCGCCTCGGTATCAGCCAATCGGCGGTGTCGCACGCGATTAAAGCCCTGGAGCAGGAGCTGGGGGTGGCGTTGTTCAGGCGCCATCAGGCGCAGGTCGAACTAAGCGACATCGGCGTGCAGTTACTGGCGCGCGCCCGGGGGATGCTGGGCCTGGCGAATACCTTGCAACAGGAAGCCGCCGACGCCCGGGGCATGAAACGCGGGACGCTGCGCATCGGCTCCTTCGGCCCCACCTCCTCGGCCTACCTGCTGCCAAAGATCCTCAGCCGGTTCCGCCTGGAGTATCCGGGTATCGAGGTACACGTTGATGAAGGGCCGGACAGGCAAGTCATCCAATGGCTCGATGAACGCCGAATTGATATCGGCTTTGTTGTGCTGGAACAAGAGCGCTTCGACACGTTCCCACTGTTCGAGGACCAGATGGTGGCGCTGCTGCCGGCTGACCATCAACTGGCCGCCCGTGAACACGTTAGTCTCAAGGATTTGTGCAACGACCCTTTTGCGCTGACTGAAGCCGGTTCCACTGAGCTGGTGATGCGACTGTTCAACGAGGCGCGTCTGAGCCCGACTGTGCGTTATCGCTGCTCGCAGCTGCTGAGTACCCTGGAAACCGTCAGCCGGGGCGATGCAGTGAGCGTGGTAGCGCAAGCGTCGTTACCGGTTGGACATGACACACGGTATGTACAGCGCGCCTTATCCCCGCGTGTACCGCGCCAGGTTGGGCTTGCCGTACTGGACCGGCGTCAGTCTTCCCCAGCAGCGCTCGCGTTTATCCGTATTGCCCAATGCGTAGAGTTGTAGCGCCGCGTACTGGCCAAATGGGTAGGTGTCGCGAGCTTATTTCGGTTGAGCCATCTATCATCGACTGATATCCGATCCCTGCAACAGGCCGTTCACTCCATGCCCCTGACCGTCAACGGCCCGCGAAAACGCGCCACTCGCTACCTGATCACAACCCTGAGCGCGCTGCTACCGATTGCGCTCGGCGTCGTTATCCTTCATTGGCAGGCCGAACGTACTTTGCAACAAAGCACCGCCCAGACCGCCCAGGAGGCGGTGCGCCAATTCGACCTGATGCTCGACAATACCTCCCTCGCCGCCCAGGCCTTGCTACCGCTGGCGGGGTTGCCCTGTGATAACGGCGTGCAACTGGCCCTGCGAGAACAAGTCACGCGTCGCCCGTTTGTGCGCGCGACCACCCTGTCCTGGCAAAAAAACATCTATTGCAGCTCGTTGTTCGGCAGCAACTACGAGTCACCGGTCAACCCGGATGACTATGTGGACGGTCGGTTATGGTTGATGAATGGCAACCCGGTGACACCCGACACCGCACTGCTGGTCTACCGGCTGGTTGACGGCGACAAGGCGGCTTTTGCGTCGATTGATGGCTACCACTTGACCAACGCCCTGCGTCTGATCAGCCGATACGCCCACCTGATATTACAAGTGGGCCCGAATTGGCTGGGGGCTGATGGCAAGGTGCATGACACCGCGGTGCCGGCGTTCGCGGTGGCCCACCATCACTTGGTGTCCGGGCGTTATCACTACAGCGTCGACGCGGGTATGCCGGCGGGTGAAGTCTGGCGCTACATGCAGGCGCGATACCCGGCATTGTTCAGTCTGATCGTGTTTTTTGGCGTATTGGCTGGCCTTTTGGCGCACTGGCTGCAAAAGCGCTCCTCGGCACCGACTCACGAATTGCAGCGGGCGTTGGGCGCCAATGAATTCATTCCGTATTTCCAGCCGGTGGTACGCGGTGATACTCGCGAGTGGGCGGGATGTGAAGTGCTCATGCGCTGGCAGCATCCAAAAGAAGGCCTGGTGCGGCCCGACCTGTTTATTCCCCTGGCCGAGCATTCGGGCCTGATAGTTCCGATGACTCGCGCCCTCCTGCGCCAGACCGCCGTACAACTGGCGCCCCATGCGGCGCGCTTCAGCCCTGGGTTTCATATCGGCGTCAATATCACCGCACGCCACTGCCAGGATTTGGCCTTGGTGGATGATTGCCGTGAGTTTCTCGCCGCCTTTCCCGTGGGCCAAGTGACGTTGGTGCTGGAGTTGACCGAGCGCGAACTGATCGTGCCCACCGACATCACTCGCCGCCTGTTTGACGCCCTGCATCAACTGGGGGTAATGATCGCTATTGACGACTTTGGAACCGGCCACTCCAGCCTGGGCTATTTACGTAACTTCAATGTCGACTACTTGAAGATTGACCAGAGTTTTGTCGCCATGATCGGTGCCGATGCACTATCACGGCATATTCTCGACAGCATCATAGAACTGTCCGGCAAACTCGATTTAGGCATCGTAGCAGAAGGTGTGGAAACGCCCGAACAGTCCGACTACCTGGCCGCCCAAGGCGTGGATTTTTTGCAGGGCTACCTGTTCGGAAAGCCTTTGCCCAGCGATGAATTTATTAAATCTCTGGCAAGCCATTGAATAGCCATGCACTACCTGCACTGAAATAATGTTATTTAGCCAAAAGACATGATTTACTCGTAGCAAATTAACTACTACAATTTTTCCAGCCTGTGCAGAATTCGCGGGACGGCTTCTTTCTAGAGTCGCCTTAAAGCGCTTGGCTTATAGCTTTGTCTGCAGTTGATATCAGCCAAACACACTATTGGAGTACCTATTTTGTCCAGACTCGCCGAATTTCGCGCAGCCGAAAAAGCCCTTCAAGAGCAGCTTGCCCAGCTGGAATCCCTGAAGAACGACGCCGGCCTGAAGAAAGAAATCGAATTCGAAGAAAAGCTCCAGGGCCTGATGAAGACCTACGGCAAAGGCCTGCGCGACATCATTTCCATCCTTGATCCAAACCCGGGCAAGTCCAGCGCTGCTGCCGTCAACGCACCAAAACAGCGCCGCGCACGTGTGGTCAAGGTTTACCAGAACCCGCACACCGGTGAGCTGATCGAAACCAAAGGCGGCAACCACCGTGGCCTCAAGGCGTGGAAAGAACAGTACGGCGCCGCCACTGTAGACTCCTGGCTTCGCGGCTGATCGCACTGCACTAAGAAAGAGCCCCGCTTATGCGGGGCTTTTTTAATTCCAGGGTTCGAAACCGAACTTAAATAACGTTTCATAATGTTCAGAAACGTCGCACATTACACACTTAGAGTTTGAGGCTATCGCGCACCGAGCTGACTTCTTCCTTGCTTGCTTCGTACGCATCCGCCTGCCCTGCGTATGAAAAAACATACGCCTTATCGGCATCAACCGCGCCCACCAATGTTTGCGAAAGCACGTGGCGTCCGTTTTCGGTTATCACACATGTAGTTTCCAACGCGTCAAGACGACTCAATGTTGTAGGGTGCATCTTGCTGCATACACTTTGATAACCACCCTGGGCAAAATCTTTCTGGATGGACTTGCGCATCTCCAGCAGTACGCCTTGTAGATTAACCTTATGCCCCGCTTCAATCGGCGTACCGGTCAACTCCATCACCATCAGGGTCGTGCCATTTTCATCATTCTTGATTGCACGCTGGCGCGACACCACCTGGGGTTTGGAAGGCGCTTCGCCATCCGGTACGACCTCTTCGACCTGCCAGCCACTGGGCCAATGAATTTCGGGGTCGGCCGCCAGCACGAAGGAACTGCCCACCAGCAAACACACAGCGCTCAACAGCGGTTTACGAAATGCGATCATTGCGAAAAGTACCCAAGGTTCAAGCGCCAAAGTTTGAGCCCCGGCGCCCCTGTGTCGCAAGGCCTGCATGGGCTTTTTCATTTGGCGCCTGGGGCAAGCCTTGCGTATCATGGTCCGGCTGCACGGATGCCAGCCGCAAGCCAAGGAACCGCTCACATTTCAGAGCTGCGTTTGCCCCATTTTTTCTGGAGGGCCCATGAGCCTGCACGAACTGAACACTTTCCCGGGCGTTACCGCCCAACCGGACACCGCCACCACGAACTTCGTGTTCAACCACACCATGCTGCGGGTCAAGGACATCACCAAGTCGCTGGACTTCTACACCCGCGTCCTGGGTTTTTCCCTGGTTGAAAAGCGTGATTTTCCGGAAGCCGAATTCAGCCTGTACTTCCTGGCCCTGGTGGACAAATCCCAGATCCCGGCCGACGCCGCCGAGCGCACCCAGTGGATGAAGTCGATCCCAGGCATCCTGGAACTGACCCACAACCACGGTACCGAAAACGACACCGACTTTGCCTACCACAATGGCAATACCGACCCACGTGGTTTTGGCCATATCTGCATCTCGGTGCCGGATATCGTCGCTGCCTGCGAACGTTTCGAAGCCCTGGGCTGCGACTTCCAGAAGCGCCTGAGCGATGGCCGCATGAAGAGCCTGGCCTTCATCAAGGACCCGGACGCGTACTGGGTCGAGATTATCCAGCCCGCACCGCTGTAACGAAAAAACCCCATGATCACTCATGGGGTTTTTCATTTCCGGTTCCGGATTTACGCCGGGGCGGAAGTCCGGATCAAGTGATCGAAAGCACTCAGGGAAGCCTTGGCGCCCTCACCCACGGCAATCACGATCTGCTTGTAGGGTACCGTCGTCACGTCACCGGCAGCAAACACGCCGGGCAGTGAAGTTTCCCCCCGCGCATCGACAATGATCTCGCCGCGCGGCGTCAGTTCAACGGTGCCTTTGAGCCAGTCAGTGTTGGGCAGCAAACCGATCTGTACAAAGATCCCTTCCAGGTCGATGGTCTTGAACTCGCCGCTGTCGCGATCCTTGTACGCCAGGCCGGTGACTTTCTGGCCATCACCTTTCACTTCGCTGGTCAACGCACTCGTGATCACGTCAACGTTCGGCAGGCTGTAGAGCTTGCGCTGCAACACGGCGTCGGCGCGCAATTTGCTGTCGAACTCAAGCAGGGTGACGTGGCTGACGATACCGGCCAGGTCGATGGCCGCCTCAACGCCTGAGTTACCGCCGCCGATCACCGCCACACGCTTGCCCTTGAACAGCGGACCGTCGCAATGCGGGCAAAAGCACACGCCTTTGGCCTTGTATTCCTGCTCACCCGGCACCCCCATTTCGCGCCAGCGGGCGCCGGTGGCCAGGATCACGGTCTTGGACTTCAGGGTCGCACCGCTTTCGAAGCGGATTTCGTGCAAGTCACCGGCGTTTTTCGCGGGCACCAGGCTGCTGGCGCGCTGGAGGTTCATGATGTCCACATCGTATTGACGTACGTGGGCTTCCAGCGCACTGGCCAGTTTCGGCCCTTCGGTTTCTTGTACCGAGATGAAGTTCTCGATGGACATGGTGTCCAGCACTTGGCCGCCAAAGCGCTCAGCAGCAACGCCGGTACGGATGCCTTTACGTGCAGCGTAGATCGCCGCCGCAGAACCGGCTGGGCCACCGCCGACCACAAGCACATCAAAGGCGTCTTTGGCGCTGATTTTCTCGGCGGCTTTTTCGATGCCGCTGGTGTCGAGCTTGGCGAGGATTTCTTCCAGGCCCATGCGGCCTTGGCCGAAGTTCACACCGTTCAAGTAAACGCTCGGTACCGCCATGATCTGGCGCTCGTCGACTTCCGCCTGGAACAGCGCGCCGTCGATGGCGACGTGGCGGATGTTCGGGTTGAGCACGGCCATCAGGTTCAGCGCCTGGACCACATCCGGGCAGTTCTGGCAGGACAGCGAGAAGTAAGTCTCGAAGCTGAACTCGCCTTTAAGAGCGCGGATCTGTTCAATCACTTCGACACTGGCCTTCGACGGGTGGCCACCGACTTGCAGCAAGGCCAACACCAACGAAGTGAATTCATGGCCCATGGGGATGCCGGCGAAACGCAGGCTGATCTCGGCACCCGGGCGGTTGATGGAAAACGACGGCTTACGCGCATCATCACCATCGGTTTTCAGGGTAATCAGCGTGGTGAGGCTGACAACATCCTGCAAAAGGGCAAGCATTTCCTGGGATTTCGCGCCGTCATCGAGGGAGGCGACGATCTCGATCGGCTGGGTGACCCGTTCCAGGTATGACTTCAACTGAGCTTTAAGATTGGCGTCCAACATACGGGCGATTTCCTATTGATTCGGTTTATTGCAGACAAAAAAAACGCCCGAGCGAATCTCGCCCGGGCGTTTTGGGGGCGGATGCAGCTTACTTAAGTGCGGAATACCGCCCTTGAGACTTCACAGACTTAGATCTTGCCGACCAGGTCCAGGGACGGAGCCAGGGTGGCCTCGCCTTCTTTCCACTTGGCTGGGCACACTTCGCCTGGGTGGGCAGCAACGTACTGAGCGGCTTTGATCTTGCGCAGCAGCTCGGAAGCGTCACGACCAACGCCGCCGTCGTTCAGCTCAACGATCTTGATCTGACCTTCTGGGTTGATCACGAAAGTACCGCGGTCTGCCAGGCCTGCTTCTTCGATCAGTACGTCGAAGTTGCGGGAGATGGTCAGGGTTGGGTCACCGATCATGGTGTACTGGATTTTGCCGATGGCTGGCGAAGTGTTGTGCCAGGCAGCGTGGGCAAAGTGGGTGTCGGTGGACACGCTGTAGATCTCGACGCCCAGCTTCTGGAATTCGGCGTAGTTGTCGGCCAGGTCTTCCAGTTCGGTTGGGCAAACGAAGGTGAAGTCGGCTGGGTAGAAGAACACCACGGACCATTTGCCTTTCAGGTCAGCGTCGGTCACGTCTACGAAGTTGCCGTTTTTGTAGGCGGTAGCTTTGAACGGTTTTACTTGGCTGTTGATGATAGGCATCGTTGACTCTCCGTCAGGTTTGTAGAAGGGCTTAGTAAGTTGATGAAGTGAATCCTACCCACTCTCTTGGCCGATGGCTCATTGGCAAACCTGATGCTGACGATTGGTTTTCCCTATCAGGTGACTGTATTAATAGAAGAAATCTCAAAGCAGCGGTGGCGTCGCCAGAGTCATGCCAAGAAAGGGCGTCGCTTCAACATAGCGCATGGCGGATTTCATGTCGCTCCAGCCGACGTACCTCATCAACGACTTCAAATCCCAACCGCTGCGATGGGCCCACGTGGCAAAGCCCCGGCGCAGTGAGTGGCTGGTGTATTGCTCGGCGGGGATGCCGGCGCGCTTCAGCGCCTGGCGCAGCAGCGGGATCACACTGTTGGGGTGCAACCCCTCCTCCCCCAGGTTGCCCCAGCGATCGATGCCGCGAAACACCGGGCCACGCACCAATGCCGAGGCGCTAAGCCACTCGCTGTAGGCCTGCACCGGGCACAGGCGCAAAAGCGCCGGTGTGTGATAAGTCTTGCCGAGGTTGTCGCGGTCGCTTTTGCTGCGCGGCAGATACAGGCTAATCCCGGCACCAGGCGTCGCTTGCACATGCTCGATCTCGAGCCGACACAGCTCATCGCTGCGAAAGCCTCGCCAGAAACCCAGCAGGATCAATGCAGTGTCGCGCTTGGCGCGCAGTAGCCGAGACACGTCGTGGGCTGCGTCTTTCGCCTCCTTTTCAAGAGAAGCCACCACCTGCTCAAGGTGCTTGAGTTGCAAAGGCTCGGCTTGCTTCTCCTGCGCCGGGTGCACGGCACGAATGCCCTTGAGCACTTTGCGCACCACCGGCGCCTTGGTTGGGTCGGGAAAACCCTGGCTCGTATGCCACTGCGCCAGTGCCGACAGCCGCAGCTTCAGCGTGTTGACCGCCAAGACTCCGGCATGCGCCACCAGATAACGCGCCACGCTGTCGCTGGTCGCGGGCAGGAACCCTCCCCAGCTCACTTCGAAATGCTCGATGGCCGCACGATAACTACGTCGCGTGTTATCGCGTGTGGCGGCGTTGAGGTAACGATCCAGATCGCTCATGAAAGGCCCATTCGTACTGCTGGCAGTTGCTTTGGCGGATTAAATGTCAATGACACGGGATAATACGCCAATATCCTATCTGTTAAATCGTGAATTTAAACGATTTTTTATTTGTGATATAGTATGTATATACATGATACATACCACATTACGAAATCGACGGAGACCCCATGGCTCGCGGCGGCATTAACAAAGCAGTAGTTCAGACGGCACGCCTGGCGATCCTCGCCCGTGGCGAAAACCCCAGCATCGACGCCGTACGCATCGAAATGGGCAATACCGGCTCGAAAACCACGATTCATCGCTATCTGAAGGAGCTGGATGAGAGCGAAAGCCGAGCCACCATCACCGAAGCGCCCATCGACGACGAGCTTGGTGAACTGGTAGCGCGCCTGGCGCAACGCTTGAAGGAGAAAGCCCAGGAGCCTATCGACCTGGCCCTGGCGCAGTTCGAGCAACAGAAAGCCGCCCTGCTCGCCCAACTGGAAGCCCTTGAGGAAGCACACGGCCAACTCAAGCAACAATTTGATGTCCAGGCCGCCGCCCTGGCAGAAGAAAGCGCGGCCCTGCAAACCGCCAGTACCAGCCTGCAGACCGAACAAACCCGTAACGCCGGGCTGAGCCAGGCGTGCAGTGATTACGAATTACGGATCAGCGATAAGGACGAACAGATTCGCTCGCTGGAAGAAAAGCACCTGCACGCAAGGGATGCCTTGGAGCATTACCGTAATGCGATCAAGGAGCAGCGCGAGCAGGAACAGCGTCGTCACGAAGGGCAACTGCAACAGGTCCAAGCCGAGCTGCGCCAAGCCCAGCAGAGCGCCATGGTGCGCCAGGATGAAATCACCCAACTGCACCGCGACAATGAGCGACTGCTGATTGAACATCGAGTGACATCGAAAGAGTTGACGGCGCTGCAGGAGCAATCCCGCAAAGACCAGGCCCAGCAGCTCAAGCTGAGCGAACAGGTGAGCCTGATTGACAGCGAGCGCACCCTGCTTCAGGAGCGTCTGCGCGTTGCGGTGCTGGAGAGCCAGTCACGCCAGGAAGCGTTGGCTGAACATCAACAATCCAATAAAATCCTGGAATTGGAACTGATCAAAACCCAGGCCAGTATCGAGGCATTGCGCCTGGCAGCCGCCGTTGCGACGGCGCCAGAGGCAACACCCGAGAGCTGATCAGCCTGACACAGGCGTGCGCATGGTGACGAACTCTTCCGCCGCCGTAGGGTGCACACCGATGGTGTCATCGAAATGCTGCTTGGTCGCGCCCGCCTTGAGCGCGATCGCCAAGCCCTGGACGATCTCGCCGGCATCCGGACCGACCATGTGACAACCCAGCACTTGGTCGGTGTCAGCGTCCACCACCAGCTTCATCAGGGTTTTTTCCTGGCATTCAGTCAGGGTCAGCTTCATTGGCCGGAAACGGCTTTCGAAGATCTGCACCTTATGACCCTTCTCTTTCGCTTCCTCTTCGGTCAGGCCAACAGTACCAATGTTCGGCAGACTGAACACCGCCGTCGGAATCATGGCGTAATCCACCGGACGATATTGCTCCGGCTTGAACAGGCGACGCGCCACGGCCATGCCTTCAGCCAACGCAACCGGTGTCAGCTGCACGCGCCCGATTACATCGCCGATGGCCAGGATCGACGACTCAGCGGTCTGATACAGATCATCCACTTCGACGAAGCCACGCTTGTCAAGTTTCACGCCTGTGTTCTCCAGGCCAAGGTTGTCCAGCATCGGACGGCGGCCAGTGGCGTAGAACACACAGTCCGCTTCCAACACGCGGCCGTCTTTCAGCGTGGCCTTGAGGCTGCCATCCGCTTGCTTGTCGATGCGCTCGATGTCTGCATTGAATTGCAGGTCCAGGCCACGCTTGGTCAGCTCTTCCTTCAGGTGCGTACGCACCGAACCGTCAAAACCACGCAGGAACAAGTCACCGCGATACAGCAGGGTTGTCTGTGCACCCAGGCCGTGGAAGATCCCCGCGAACTCGACGGCAATGTAGCCACCACCGACAACCAATACACGCTTGGGCAACTCTTTGAGGAAAAACGCTTCATTGGAACCAATCGCATGTTCACGGCCCGGAATTTCCGGAATCTGCGGCCAGCCACCCGTCGCGATCAGGATGTGTTTGGCGGTAAAGCGCTCGCCGTTGATTTCGACCTGATGCGCATCCACCAGACGAGCGTGTCCCTCATGCAGGGTCACGCCGCTATTGACCAGCAGGTTGCGGTAAATGCCGTTCAGGCGGTTGATCTCACGATCTTTGTTGGCGATCAGGGTGGCCCAATCAAAATTCGCCTCACCCAGCGACCAGCCAAATCCGCTGGCCTGCTCAAAATCTTCGGCAAAGTGTGCGCCATACACCAACAGTTTCTTCGGCACGCAGCCGACGTTGACGCACGTGCCACCCAGGTAGCGGCTTTCCGCCACGGCCACCTTGGCACCAAAGCCTGCGGCAAAACGCGCCGCACGAACACCGCCGGAACCGGCGCCAATCACATACAGGTCAAAATCGTAGGCCATTTCACTCTCCTCGGCAGAACATCAGCATACCGACTTACATGGGGCTGAAAAACGAAAAAGCCACCCGAAGGTGGCTTTTTTGGACCGGGACGCTTACAGCTTGAATCAGTAAGCCTTGCCAGTCTTATAGAAGTGCTCGTAGCAGAAGTTGGTCGCTTCGATGTAGCCTTCAGCGCCGCCGCAGTCGAAGCGCTGGCCCTTGAACTTGTAGGCAATCACGCAACCGTCTTTGGCTTGCTTCAACAGGGCGTCGGTGATCTGGATTTCGCCGCCCTTGCCTGGCTCGGTTTCTTCGATCAGCTTGAAGATATCCGGGGTCAGGATGTAACGACCGATGATCGCCAGGTTCGAAGGTGCGTCTTCCGGTGCTGGTTTTTCAACCATGTCACGCACGCGGATCAGGCCATCGCCGATTTCGTCGCCCGCGATCACGCCGTATTTGTTGGTTTCCTGTGGGTCCACTTCCTGGACTGCCACGATGGTGCAACGGTATTTCTTGTACAGATCAACCATCTGTTCCAGAACACCCTTGCCTTCCAGGTTGACGCACAGGTCATCCGCCAGCACCACGGCGAACGGTTCGTCACCGATCAGCGGGCGGCCGGTCAGAATCGCGTGGCCGAGGCCTTTCATCTGGGTCTGACGGGTGTAGGAGAACGAGCACTCGTCCAGCAGCTTGCGGATGCCGACCAGGTATTTTTCCTTGTCGGTGCCCTTGATCTGGTTTTCCAGCTCATAGCTGATGTCGAAGTGGTCTTCCAGCGCGCGCTTACCACGGCCGGTGACGATGGAAATTTCGTTCAGGCCGGCATCCAGTGCCTCTTCGACGCCGTACTGAATCAGTGGCTTGTTCACCACCGGCAGCATCTCTTTGGGCATGGCTTTGGTCGCTGGCAAGAAGCGAGTGCCGTAACCGGCTGCTGGGAACAAGCATTTCTTGATCATATGAGTCCTTACAAAGGGCTGTGCGTACGGAATTCGGCGCAGTCTAATCAGGCCGCAGTCACCTTACAATGGGTCCTGCTGGCGTTGCGATGTCATCATAGAGAAAAAATCTCGGCGTAAGTTCCGCTGGCCTTATGGACCGCGCTCCCACCGCCGCGGCAAAAAACGGCTGCACCTCAATGTTTCAAAGGGCTGCACTCTTTTTAGCACGCTTTTGCAACCGGAACACTGACCTGGAATAACTTGCGCTGAATCGCTGCATTTGGCGCTATCATAAGGCCCTTGAACCACACCACGAGATACTTGATAGATGTCAGAACCAAAAGGCGTGAACGGCTACCTGATCACACAGCGAGCGGACGGTTGGCACTTGATCAACTTCCACGGTGACAGCGTCGCCGGGGTATTCCCGACCGAAAGCCAGGCTATCGCGGTAGCTGAGGTGTTTGTGGATGAAGCGGGCCACGCATCGAGCAAGCGGCCGAAGGGCAAGTAATCGTCCAAGCGCTGCGCAAAAGCCCCGTTTGACCGGGGCTTTTTTGTGTTTGTCTGTACGTACATGGCAGTTCGCTATAATCTCGCCGAAACGCCCCACGACAGTGTCAGCGCCCTTCCAACACCCTCGATGATGAACACACATGAACAAGATTCTGGCACTGACTGCGGTACTGGCACTCGCCGGCTGCACCACCACTTCTGACGTCTACCTGAAAAACGGTGAACAAGGTCTGACCATCGATTGCTCAGGCGAAGCCAATTCCTGGGCCAGCTGCTACGAAAAGGCTGACGCCTCGTGTGCCGGTACCGGCTACCGCATCGTCGGTACCGAAGGCACGCCGTCGCTCAAGGAAAGCGACAAGACCCTGGGGCAGGACGTGGGTAACTACAAGAGTCGCAGTGTAGTGGTGGTCTGCAAATAAGCTTGAGGCTTACAACTGAATATCGGCAAACTTGATGCCCAGGCTGCGGATGGTCTCCACCAGGTCATCCAGGCGCGCGAACGACTCGACTTCATCCTGATCGTCCACCAGGAAAAAACTGCAGCCGCCGCTTTTCTTGAAGAATACGATCCACTCCCCAAGATCGGCAGGGTTCTGGATGATGTGAGTGGCCGATATCTGGCCTTCGGCCTGGCGAGCCCTGACGTGTTCACGCTTCATGAAAGACTTCCCAAAAAGGCAGATGCCGCACAAACCGAGGGTTTGCGCGGCATTTTTGCATTGATCGGGTAACAGTTTAACGGATGCCCTGCCCGATCAGCACGCCTTCTACGTTTTGGCCGTAGAGATTGACGCCATCGTTGGCGTGGAACTTGACCCGGGTTTTCTCCACAGAACCGTCAACCAATCGCGGATCCTGCGGCCGTTCATGGCTGTTGACATAGGCTGCAACGTCCCAGGCTTGCTGGTCGCTCAAGCTGCCGCCCTTGCCCAGCGGCATGTTGTGTTTGATGAAGGACGCCGCCGTATTGATGCGGTGCATGCCGGCGCCCCAATTGTAGGAATCCTTGCCCCACAGGGGTGGCATCACATAGTGCTCACCGACCTTTTGGCCCTGCCCTTCGCCGCCGTGGCAGACCGCGCACTGCTCCTGGTACACCTGGGCACCCTGAGCCAGGTTATAACCCTTGGCCGGTTGCGCAACGTCTGGGTAGCCACGACCAGGCAGCTCGACACCCAGCGGTGCCTTGCTCGCCAGCCAGTAGGCATACACCGAAAGCGCGGCGATCTCAGAGCTGTCTGCGGCCGGGGGTGTGCCGCCGTTCATACTGAACTGGAAACAGCCCTGCAATCGCTCGGCAAAGGTATTGACCTTGTCGTTTTTCTTCCGATAGGCCGGGTACATCGGGTACGCAGCCCACAGTGGCGCCGAGTTGGCGAGACGACCCTGGTCCAGGTGGCAGTTGCTGCAGTTGAGTCCGTTACCGACATATTTCGGTGCCAGCCGCTGAGTATCCACGAACAACGCATACCCCTCTCTCACCAGCTTGCCGTAAGCATTGTCGGGCAGTTCGCTCTCTTGAGGCGGCCGGAATTGGCTGACCGCAGCGTGGCTGGCGGGTTGCAACTGTGATTGGTCTTCCATGGCGATCGTGGCGGCGTTAGCCGAGGGAACAGCCAATAGGCCCAAGGCTAATATCAACGGACTCATGGCTTGGCCTCCAGTTTCAGCGAAGCGAAATACTGGGCCACACCCTGCACTTCTTCTGCCGTGAGGGACTTAGCGATGTGCCCCATCAAGTCATTCGGATCGTTGTGGCGGGTGCCATTTTGCCAAGCCATCAATTGCGCTGCCAGGTAAGCGGCGGGTTGGCCGGCCAGGGGCGGGAATGCGTCACCGAGCCCCGTCCCTGCTGGGCCATGACAACTGGCACAGGCCGGAATCTGCCGTTCCCAGGCGCCTTGTTGTGCGAGCTTTTGTGCAGCATTGAGCGGCATATCGCCGCGATAGACCGCCTGTGGAACAGGCCCCGGCATTGCCGCCAGCGCCTGACTGACCGCCTCGATTTCAGCGTCCGTGAGCGCGTTCGCCACCGGCTGCATCACGGGATTTGAACGGCTGCCACCTTTGAAATCCTCCAGTTGTTTACGCACATACGGCGCGGGCAAACCCGCTAACCGGGGAAAGCCTGCTGCGGCCATCCCCGCGCCATCGGCACCATGACAGGCTACACACGGCATGGCACCCGGCTGCGAACCGCCCTCGGCAAAGATCTTCCTCCCCTCCAGCGCGTGGGCATTGCCCAATAGCAACATCAGCGCACTGCCCATCAGTACTCGTTCCAGAGACATCATCACGGCTCCATTTTATAGTTATATGCTTAGACTCTTACGGCATAAGCCTACAAATGGTAGGGGAATGACCCCCTCGCGACAACTCCAAAAACGCAGCACAAAAAAAAGCCTGGCTTTACGCATACGCGGCCAGGCTTTTTTATCGGATTGGAAGTCGCTGGGTTGAGCAGGCCAGATCAGCCGGAAATGCAGTCCTCGCCGGCCTTCTTCACGTCACCCGGACGGATCGGCACATTGGACATGCTCTCGTAAAGCTTGATGCTACTGCCACTGGAGCGCTCATCGATCTCGAAGATCGCCGAAGGATCGGCCGAGAATTTCTGCGGCACAATCACCTGCACACCGCCGTCCTTATGCGGTTCGATCTGCGGCGGCCGGCGAGTCGCCGACAGCTTCTGTACCACACACGCAGCGTATTCCTTCGGTTTTTTACCGGAAATCACTGCCAAGGTCGGAGGGGTCTGCTTGATATCTGCAACCGAAGCACACCCACCAATCGCCAGGGCCAGAACCAACACACTCCATTTCATACTAAAACCTCCGATAAAGACCCTACGACAGCGGACATGGTAATTTTCTCCCGCCCAAGTAGGATTTATCCCTGATAACTCGGTAAATAACTGTTTTAAATTGTCGACGTCGTTGAAGACGGGCCGATAATAAACACGCTGGGGCTGATAAACTCCATCTTAACCTACGTATCGTTCTGATTTTTCAGAAAAAGCCCTTCTGGAGTCTCCACCCATGAAATTCATCCACCAGCGTGAGCACCTCAACGAGGGCGACATTGTCGTCATCGAATGCTCTCAGACTTGTAATATCCGTCTGATGAGCGATGCGAATTTTCGCAGCTTCAAGAATGGCGGCCGTCACACCTATCACGGCGGCGCCTTCGACAAGTTCCCCGCCAAAATCACTGCGCCGAGCACCGGGTTCTGGAACATCACGCTGGACGTAGTCACGCGTCGCGCAATCAGCGTCACCCGCAAACCCGCGTTGTCCCACAAGATCCGCATTGTGCGTCGTACCAGCTCCAAGCTGAGCTGATCCGCACACTTCACAGGAAATAGCCGTGAACACCACTACCAAATACGTGATCAAGTACAAGCTCAACGGCGAACGCCGCTTTGAGTTCGCCCAGCTGCAGACCAATAGCGTGGAAGAAGCCAAGCAAGCCCTGGCGAAAATTCACGATGACAGTGATGAAATCACCGACATCAATGTGAGCAAGGCGCTGTAAGCCGATGCCCGGCCCCACCGCTGACCTGTTCGCCGACGACGCCCTGCAACAACCCGCAGGGCGTGAGCAAATTGGCGAACAGTCCTACGTATTAAGGGGCTACGCCCTGCCCTGGATTGAGCGCCTCCTGCCGGAGCTGCGGCGGGTGCTGGCTCAATCACCGTTTCGACAAATGGTCACACCCGGCGGCTTTACCATGTCGGCGGCATTGAGCAGTTGCGGAGACCTGGGCTGGACCACTGACACGTCCGGCTACCGCTACTCGCCACTCGACCCGCGCAGCCAGCAGCCGTGGCCGAAGATGCCAGATGTCTTGCGTCAATTGGCGGTGCACGCGGCGGCAGAGGCGGGTTTTCCCGACTTTGCCCCTGATGCCTGCCTGATCAACCGCTATGTGCCCGGCGCCAAAATGTCCCTGCACCAGGACAAAAACGAACGCCGCTATAGCGAACCGGTTGTATCTGTGTCGCTTGGCCTGCCGGCGATTTTCCTGTTTGGTGGACACGAACGCAGTGACAAAACCCGGAAAGTCTCACTGTTTCATGGCGACGTAGTGGTCTGGGGCGGCGTGGATCGCCTGCGCTTCCACGGAGTGATGCCGATCAAGGACGGTGTGCATCCGGTCATGGGGCCGCAACGCATCAACCTCACGTTTCGCACTGCCGGTTGATTTGACCGCAAGCTTCAGAGTGCCAGGTAGGCGCGGCGCGATTAATCTGAACGGAATCCGTCAGGAGTGCCAAGCATGACAACCGAACAGGACCCACGCTGGGCGGCGATCCTCGCCCGCGACCCCAAGGCTGATGCGCTGTTCGTCTACGGCGTGAAGACCACTGGCGTGTACTGTCGCCCCAGCAGCGCCTCACGTTTACCGCGCCCGGAAAACATCGAGTTCTTCGACACCCCGGTGCAGGCCGAAGCCGCCGGTTATCGCGCCAGCAAACGTGCAGCGGGAGACCAGACTCTGCTGGTTGCGCACCACGCGCAATTGGTGGCGCAAGCTTGCCGACATATCGAACAAGCCGAGACGCCGCCCAGCCTGAATGCGCTGGCCGCCCAGGCCAACCTGAGCCCTTTCCACTTTCACCGCGTGTTCAAAACCGTCACCGGCCTGACGCCTAAGGGCTATGCCACCGCGCACCGTTCGCGCAAGGTGCGCGATGGGCTCAAAAGCTCGCACTCGGTGACGGACGCGTTGTATGACGCCGGCTTCAATTCCAATAGCCGCTTTTATGAATCGGCTGACCAGCTTCTCGGCATGAAACCCAGCGACTACAAAGCTGGCGGCACTAACACGGCGATCTTGTTCGCTGTCGGGCAGTGTTCACTGGGGGCGATCCTGGTGGCGCAGAGCGCCCGTGGCGTCTGCGCGATTCTGCTGGGGGAGGATCCCGGCCAATTGGTGCGCGATCTGCAGGATCAGTTTCCCAAGGCCGAACTGGTAGGCGCCGACCAGCGCTTCGAGCAGTTGGTGGCACAGGTCGTGGGGTTTATCGAAGCACCTGCGCTCGGCCTGGACCTGCCCCTGGATCTGCGCGGCACGGCATTTCAGGAGCGGGTGTGGCAAGCCTTGCGCGAAATTCCAGCGGGGAGCACGGCCAGTTACGCGCAGATCGCAGAGCGCATTGGCGCGCCGAAATCGTTCCGCGCGGTGGCTCAAGCGTGTGGCGCGAACAGCCTCGCGGTCGCCATTCCCTGCCATCGTGTGGTGCGCAGCAACGGCGACCTGTCGGGCTATCGTTGGGGCGTGGAACGTAAGCAGCAGTTGCTGGAGCGTGAGCGCAAGGGTTAACCCAGCTTGCGCTTGCGAAACTCGGCGACTTTATGCCGGTTGCCACACAGCGCCATGCTGCACCAACGGCGCTTATGGGCCTTGGTGCGATCGTAGAACCACAACACGCATTCCGGATGTTCGCAGGTGCGGATCAGGTTGAAATCCCCGTCCACCAACAACCGCGCTGCGGCTTCAGCAATCATCGAGAAAAATTGCTCCGGGGTTTGCAGCTTGCGCTGACGCTCAACGCGTAGTTCCCCCGACGCCGGCCAAGCCAACTGCGGATGGCTGACGGCCTTGCGCAAAAAGCCATTCAGTGCGGCTGGATCGCCTTGCGCTCCTTCCTTGCGCGCTTCCAGCAATACACGGATCACCTCGCGCAACTCCCGGCCCACCCGGAGCAATGCGCCCGCTTCAAACACAGGCACCTGCTCCTCCTCAACCCACCCCAGGCGCACCAGCCAACGTTCGACGTCGGCATCGGACTGCCAGAAGTCATGCGGTTGGGCGTCGACATTGGCGCGCGTGTTGAGCATGTCCAGCACCGGGTCGTCGGCGAGTACATAAGGTTCAAGGGAGGCTGGGATAGTCATGGTCATTCCTCGTCAGGGCGTCGACATAGTAACCGCTATCTAGCCACTTGGATAGTTACACAAAATTAATCTGAAACCGTTATAAATAGTTTGACAGGTTACTTTTTTCGGCACAGCCTTTGAAAGCGGTAACCAGTATATAAATCCAATCAAGTTACAAAGGTGCTCTCATCATGACCCTTCCAAGCTCCGTCGTTCACTACCGCCATGTCGATGCCGACGGCGTACGCATGTTCTACCGCGAAGCCGGTGCCCCCTCCGCGCCGGTCATGTTGCTGCTGCACGGTTTCCCCAGTTCGTCGCATATGTACCGCGACCTGATCCCGTTGCTCGCTACGCGCTTTCGGGTGATCGCACCGGATTTGCCGGGTTTCGGTTTTACCGAGGTGCCTGCCGAGCGCGACTACCACTACAGCTTCGATAACCTGGCGATCACCGTCGGACATTTTGTCGATGCGCTGGAATTGACGCGTTACGCGCTGTACGTCTTCGACTATGGCGCACCAGTAGGTCTACGCCTGGCAGTGGCGCACCCGGAACGGGTCAGCGCGCTGATCTCGCAAAACGGTAACGCCTACCTGGAAGGTCTGGGGGACGCCTGGGCACCGATTCGCGCCTACTGGGCCGAACCAAGCCAGGCCAACCGCGAGGTGATCCGCAATGCGGTAATCAGCCTGGAAGGCACGCGCTACCAGTACCTGCACGGCGTGAATCAGCCCGAGTTGGTGGCACCGGAGTCCTACATGCTCGACGCACTGCTCATGCAGCGACCCGGCAATGACGAGATCCAGTTGGACCTGTTCCTCGACTACCGCAACAACCTGACGCTGTACCCGGCGTTCCAGGCCTTCTTCAAGGCCAAGCAAGTGCCAACACTGGTGATCTGGGGCCAGAACGATCCGTTCTTCATCCCGCCAGGTGCACACGCCTATCAAGCCGACAACCCAAACGCGGTGGTGGAACTGCTCGACACCGGCCACTTCGCCCTGGAAACCCATGCGGCCCATATCGCCGAGCGGATTCACGCGGTGCTGGGAGACGCCTTCAACTAATGGCACATCACGAAACGTGCCGCTCGTCCAGTGAATAAAACAGAGTGGCCGGGTGTCATGGGCCCTGCTAAAACAGGGCAAAGCCTCACTAACGCTGGAGAGACATCCCATGAGCACCTGGCCAGACACCCGCATTATCGATCTGCTGGGGATCGAACTGCCCATCATCCAGGCGCCCATGGCCGTGGGCACCACCACGGCCATGGTCATCGAGGCCAATAGAGCTGGCGCGCTGGGCTCATTGCCAGCGGCCGCACTGAGTCTCGCGCAACTGCGCGAAGCGCTGGCCGCTATCCGTGAGGCCAGCCCACGCCCGATCAACGTCAACTTCTTCTGCCACCAGCCGCCAGCCCCCGACGCAGCGCGTGATCGGCGCTGGAAGGACTTGCTGGAACCCTACTACCGTGAATTGGGTGCCGATTTTGAGGCGCCGACGCCCGTGTCCAACCGCGAACCGTTTAATGAAGCGGCTTGCCAAGTCATCGAGGAATTCCGTCCCGAAGTCGTCAGTTTTCACTTCGGCCTGCCAGAAAAAGCCCTGTTGGATCGGGTAAAAGCCACGGGTGCGAAAGTGCTGTCCTCGGCCACCACCGTGGAAGAAGCAATCTGGCTGGAGCAGCACGGCTGCGACGCGATCATCGCCATGGGCAGTGAAGCGGGCGGGCATCGTGGCTTGTTTCTCAGCGATGACCTCAATACCCAGATCGGCCTGTTCGCCCTGCTGCCGCAAGTGGTCGACGCCGTCAGCGTGCCGGTGATTGCCGCCGGCGGGATCGGGGATGCACGCGGGATTGTCGCGGCCTTTGCCCTGGGCGCCTCGGCGGTACAGATCGGCACGGCTTACCTGTTTACGCCTGAAGCCAATGTCACGCCTTCGCACCACCACGCATTGCGCCATGCCCAGGCCAGCGAAACCGCGCTGACCAACCTGTTCACCGGTCGTCCGGCACGGGGCATCGTCAACCGGGTCATGCGGGAGTTGGGTGCAATCAACCCAGCCGCGCCGGCATTCCCGACCTCCGGCGGCGCATTGATCCCGCTCAAGGCCAAGGATGAAGCAGGTTTCAGCAATTTATGGTCCGGCCAGGCGCTGCGCCTGGGCAAAGACACCACCACCTATGACCTGACGCGCGAACTGGCGGAGCAGGCCTTGGCCAAACTCAACCCGTAGAACCTGTGGCAACTTTGCACTGTACCGGCAATGGCCAACCGCTATATATTCACATACATAGCGGTTAAGCCTTCTACCTATAACAAGCCGTACACCCTCAGAGGAGCTGCTTCATGAAGATTCACGCCTCACGCCTGGCCATCCTGGTCGCTGCCCTCGCCTTCGGTTCGGCCCATGCCGATGAAGTCCAGGTGGCCGTCGCCGCTAACTTCACCGCACCGATCCAGGCGATTGCCGCCGACTTCGAAAAAGACACCGGCCACAAACTGGTCGCAGCCTACGGGGCCACCGGCCAGTTCTACACCCAGATCAAGAATGGTGCGCCGTTCGAAGTATTCTTGAGCGCCGACGACACCACGCCGCAAAAGCTCGAAACCGAAGGCGACACCGTCAAAGGCTCGCGCTTCACCTACGCCGTCGGCACCCTGGCGTTGTGGTCCGCCAAGGAAGGTTACGTCGACGCCAAAGGTGAAGTGTTGAAGAAAAGCGAATTCAAGCACCTGTCGATCGCCAACCCGAAAGCTGCACCTTACGGCCTCGCCGCCACCCAAGTGCTGGCCAAGGAAGGTCTGACCGAGAAGGTCAAAGACAAGATCGTCGAAGGCCAGAACATCACCCAGGCCTACCAGTTCGTGTCCACCGGCAACGCAGAGCTGGGCTTTGTGGCCTTGTCGCAGATCTACAAAGACGGCAAAGTCACCAGCGGTTCGGCGTGGATCGTTCCCGCCGCCATGCATGACCCGATCAAACAGGACGCGGTGATCCTCAACAAGGGCAAGGACAGCGCCGCTGCCAAGGCGCTGGTCGACTACCTCAAGGGGCCTAAAGCCGCTGCCGTCATCAAGTCCTATGGTTACGAGCTGGCCAAGTAAATGCCGTTATCGAGTGCCGATTTTTCCGCCATCTGGTTGACCATCAAGCTGGCGTCACTGACTACCGTGATCCTGCTGATCATCGGCACTCCGATTGCCCTGTGGTTGTCACGCACCCGTTCCTGGTGGCGCGGCCCCATTGGCGCCATCGTCGCTCTGCCGTTGGTGCTGCCACCGACGGTGATCGGTTTTTACCTGCTGTTGACCATGGGGCCCAATGGCTACTTCGGGCAGTTCACCCAATGGCTGGGCCTGGGCACCCTCACCTTCAGCTTCGCCGGGTTGGTCATTGGCTCGGTGATCTATTCGATGCCGTTTGTGGTGCAGCCGTTGCAAAACGCCTTCTCCGCCATCGGCACACGCCCGCTGGAAGTGGCCGCAACCTTGCGTGCCAATCCTTGGGACACGTTCTTCACCGTCATCTTGCCCCTGGCGCGGCCAGGGTTTATCACCGCCTCCATCCTGGGTTTTGCGCACACCGTCGGTGAGTTCGGCGTGGTGCTGATGATTGGCGGCAATATCCCGGACAAGACCCGGGTGGTGTCCGTGCAGATCTACGACCATGTGGAAGCCATGGAGTATGCCCAGGCCCATTGGCTGGCCGGCTCCATGGTGGTGTTCGCGTTCCTGGTGTTGCTGGCGCTGTATTCCAGCCGTAAAACCAAGATGGGCTGGAGTTGATGTCGATGATTGATATACGTCTGCAACTCAAGTATTCGGGTTTTGCCCTGGAGGTTGACCTGCATTTGCCCGGTCGCGGTGTGACGGCGCTGTACGGGCATTCCGGTTCCGGCAAGACCACCTGCCTGCGCTGTATCGCCGGGCTGGAGCGCGCCGAAGACGGGTTTGTCCAGATCAATGATGAAGTCTGGCAAGACAGCCGCAACGGATTGTTCGTACCGCCCCATAAACGCGGCCTGGGCTACGTGTTTCAGGAGGCCAGCCTGTTCCCGCATCTGTCGGTGCGGGCCAACCTGGAGTTCGGCCTCAAGCGCATTCCCCGTCAGCAACGCCGTGTGGATATGGCCCATGCCACCGAATTGCTAGGCATCGGCCACCTGCTCGACCGCCATCCCCAGCACCTTTCCGGCGGTGAGCGCCAGCGCATCGGCATCGCCCGCGCCTTGCTCACCAGCCCCCGTCTGTTGTTGATGGATGAACCCCTGGCCGCCCTCGATAGCCAGCGCAAAAGCGAGATCCTGCCGTACCTCGAACGCCTGCACGATGAACTGGATATCCCGGTGCTGTATGTCAGCCATGCCCAGGATGAAGTGGCGCGCCTGGCCGATCACATCGTCTTGCTCAGCGACGGCAAGGCGCTGGCCAGCGGCCCCATCGGCGAAACCCTGGCGCGGCTCGACCTGCCCCTGGCGCTGGGTGACGATGCCGGCGTGGTGATCAACGGCGCGGTCAGTGCCTATGACGATCACTATCAGTTGCTCACCCTGCAACTGCCCGCGAGCACCTTGCACATGCGTGTAGCCCATGCGCCGTTGGCGGTGGGCAAAGCGTTGCGTATCAAGGTGCAGGCGCGGGATGTGAGCCTCAGCCTGCAAGCGGAGGAACACAGCAGCATCCTCAACCGCCTGCCGGTTACGGTCACGCAAGAGATTTCGGCAGACAACAGCGCGCATGTGCTGGTGCGCCTGGACGCGGGTGGCACGCCGTTGCTGGCGCGCATCACGCGTTTCTCCCGCGACCAACTGCAACTCCACCCCGGCCAGAGACTCTGGGCACAGATCAAGGCCGTCGCGGTGTTGGCGTAAGCAACCTTTTGGCACGACCGCACACCGCTGCGGTCCATCAGACATACCGGCCTGATTTGTTGCCAAGGAATCCCGCCCCATGTCCGACTCTGCGCTGCCCCGCGACCTGCATTACGTTGACGACACCCAGCCCGGCATACGCCGCAAGACGCTGCGCGGCAAGTTCCAATATTTCGACCCCAAGGGCGAACGCATCACGGATGCCGACGAGATCAAGCGCCTCAACGCCCTTGCCGTCCCGCCGGCCTACACCGATGTGTGGATCTGCGCCGACCCGCGCGGCCATCTGCAAGCTACCGGCCGCGATGCACGCGGGCGAAAACAGTATCGCTATCACGCGCGTTGGCGCGAAGTGCGGGACACGGACAAGTATTCGCGGCTGCAGGAATTCGGCAGTGCACTGCCGAAATTGCGCAAACAGCTCGAAGCGCAGATAGCCGAGCCCGGATTTACCCGCGAAAAGGTGCTGGCCACCGTGGTGACGCTGCTGGACGCTACGCTGATCCGCGTCGGTAATACCCAGTATGCCCGCGACAACAAGTCCTATGGGCTGACCACCCTGCGCACCCGTCATGTGGATGTAAAAGGCAGCGAAATCAAGTTCCAGTTTCGCGGCAAGAGCGGCGTCGAGCACCAAATCAGCGTTAAGGACCGGCGACTGGCGACAGTGGTCAAACGCTGCCTGGAATTGCCGGGCCAGAACCTGTTCCAGTACCTGGATGAGGATGGCGAGCGGCACACCGTCAGCTCCCAAGACGTGAATGATTACCTGCACAAACTCACCGGCGCCGACTTCACCGCCAAGGATTACCGCACCTGGGCCGGCACCGCCATGGCGTTGGCCGTGTTGCGGGAACTGGAGTGGCAGCCCGAATCCGATGCCAAAAGGCATGTTGTGTCGATGGTCAAGGATGTCGCCAAGCAGTTGGGTAACACCCCGGCGGTGTGCCGCAAGTGTTACATCCACCCTGCCGTGCTGGAGCATTTCAGCCTCGGCGAACTCTCCAAGTTGCCCAAGCCGCGCCTGCGCAAAGGGCTCAAGGCCGAAGAAGTGGCCTTGGCGATGTTTCTTGAGCAATTGGCGGCGGACTTGCCGAAAAAAGCCAAGACGGGTTAGGCTTTGCCTCCCTTCTGATCTGCAGGACGACCGCCGACGTGAACCACTAAGCCTTCCAAAATGTATCTGCAACGAGCCGCCTGGCGCGCTTGTTGGCCTGTCCGACATTTTTTTGGAGGTGCTGATGACTGACGTCAACCGGCTGCCCGTCCTTGTTTCCCTGCAACACCTGAGCTTCCAGTTCGCCAATGGCGAAACCCTGCTGGATGACTTGACCCTGTCCATCGATCACACACCTACCGGCATTGTGGGGCGCAATGGTCGAGGTAAAAGCATTCTCGCCCGCTTGATCGCTGGGCTGCTGGCGCCCTCCTCTGGCTCGCTGAATGGCCCAGGCCGAGTGATCTACGTTGCGCAGAGCATCGCGGTTGCGCCAGGGGAAACGGTCGCCGATCTCACCGGCACCGCAGAGATATTGGCAGCCCTTGAACGCATGACCCGAGGCGCCGCACAGGTCGAAGACCTGGAATTGATCGACGACCGCTGGGACCTGGCCGGACGCTTGCGCAGTGCCTTGGACGGCGCGGGGCTGTCGCAGCTGGCTTCTGATACCCCGGCCGACCAACTCAGCGGCGGCCAGTTGGCCAGGGTCGCTATCATCGGCGCGCTGCTGGCCGCGCCGCCGCTGCTGGTGCTCGATGAACCTACCAACCACCTCGACAGCGAAGGCCGCGCCTGGCTGCTTCGTGTGCTCAGCGCTTGGCGTGGTGGCCTGGTGGTGGTCAGCCATGATCGGCAATTGCTCAACGCCATGGCGCGCATCATTGAACTGTCGCCCCTGGGCGTAAACGTCTATGGCGGCAACTACGAGGCCTATCGCCTGCAGCGTGATGCCGAACAACAGGCCGCCATCGCCGCGCTGGACCATGCACGCCTGGAGCGCAGCCGCGAACGGCGGCGCCTGCAAAAGGAACACGACAGCCTGCAACGCAACGCCGCGCGCTCACGCAAGCATGCGGAAACCGCCAACGTCGACCGTTTCACCAAGGCGCGCTGGAAAGGCGCCGCCACGGAAATCGTCAGCACCGTGCGCAGCGCGCATTGGCAACATAAACACGAACTGGATACCCAGGTGCGCCAGGCTTATGAACGGGTCGAAGAAGAAACGCCGACGCTGTTGGCATTGCCCGCATCAGCGGTGCCCAACGGGAGGCAGGTGTTGTCGTTGGTGGACGCACAGTTGCCGTGGCTGCCGTCGACCTGTCTGAATGTGCATCTCGCAGGTCCGGTGCGCGTTGCCGTACGTGGGCCGAACGGCTGCGGCAAGTCCACGTTGCTGAAGGTACTGGCCGGTAAATGGCAGGCCGTCGCGGGTGAATGCAAGGTGCATCTGCCCTGCGCCTACATTGATCAGCACCTTGCGCTGCTGGACGATCAGCGCTCCATCGTCGAACACCTCAACCTGCTCGACACCCCCCTGGCCGAAGCCGAATTGCGTACACGCCTGGCCTTGCTGCAACTGGATGCCTTGCGCGTCACCCAACCCACCGGGCAACTCAGCGGTGGCGAACGCTTGAAGGCCGCGATGGCAATTGCCTTGTGGCGCGAAGTGCCGGCGCAACTGCTGTTACTGGACGAACCGACCAACCACTTGGACCTGGAGTCGGTGATGGCTTTCGAGCAGGCGCTGCAAGGTTTCAACGGGGCAATGCTGGTGGTCTCCCATGACGCGGCGTTCATTCTATCGATCAAGCCCACCCATTTCCTGGATTGGCACCACACAGGTTGGTCGTTGGAAGCTGTCTGAGGTCATTGCACGCGCGCTGAAAGCGTCCTACGGTAGTGGCCGGATAATCTCACCGAGGAACCCGGCCCTATGCTGCCTTCGCCCCGCAAGCCTTACGCCAATGCTGCACTCGCTCACCGGCAACGCTGGCGGGGCCGAGTCGGGCTGATGCTAGTGGCCAGCCTGTCGGTACTGGCGGGCATGACCGACGCCATCGGCTTCATGGCGAGCGGCGATTTCGTTTCGTTCATGAGCGGCAACACCACGCGTCTGGCGGTGGCGATCAGCGCGGGGGATCTTGGGCTGACCGGACGGCTGTTGTTGCTGGTCGCGACATTTGTGGTCGGCAACGCGTTGGGGGTGGTGGTCAGTCGAATGAGCCGTCGCCACGCCTTGCCGTTGCTGCTGTGTATTGCGGCGTTGTTGTGCGGCGCGGCATGGCTGCCTTATGCGGACGCGCTGCCCGCGCTGCTGGCGGCGATCATCGCGATGGGCATGCTTAATGCCGCTGTGGAAGAGGTCAACGGTTTGCCGGTGGGGCTGACTTATGTCACCGGGGCGCTTTCGCGTTTTGGTCGTGGGCTGGGGCGCTGGTTGCTCGGAGAGCGACGCAGTGGCTGGCGCGTACAGTTGATCCCATGGGCAGGCATGTTCGTGGGGGCGGTGATTGGCGCACTGCTGGAACAGCAGATGGGCTTGAAAGCGCTGATGGTCAGCGGCGTGTTGGCGGGGTTGCTGGGGTTGGTGTCACTGAAGATTCCCCGTCGCTGGCACTTGGGCTACATGCCGCGTTGAAGAAAGGAAGGGATGCTCGCCCGACGTTTAGGCCTCGACGTCCGTGTACTGGTAAAGAGCCATCATGTCGGGCGAGCGGGTGAATCATAAGCTAATGCCCGGCGGCTGTCGTGCCAGGCATTTCCTAAATCGTCTAAGGCAATGGATTACAGGCAGGTCGCGAGTGCGGCCAAACGACGCTTGGCGGGCATGTTGTCTTCTGCGGCGTAGTACTTGATGGAAGAACCGGCACCCGCGCTTTGCACATCAACAAAGTAATCGCCAGCGGTGGTGTACACGGTGTAACCGCCCGCCTCGATCGGTTCCTTGAAGCCGCCGGCATCAACGCCGAACACACTTTCGTCCTGCCAGCCGAACTGCACGCATTCGGCAACGACAAGGGTGGCCTTGTCCGACGCCAGGGTCTTGTAGGGCGTTCCTGCGCGCGCTTCTTTCATCTTCGAACCCGCGCAACCGGCCAGGGCCGCCAGTACCAGTGCGCCAATTACCACCTTGTGCATGCCATTGCTCCGTTGGAAAAAAACGCGACTGTAACATTGCCGCGTACCGGACTGACGACTGCATGAACTTTGTTTCACTGTAAAGGGAGAAGGCGCGGCCTATATTGGCCACGCTCATTTTTAGAAGTCTGCCTTCGGCCCGCCGTCCCGCGGGCTTTTTTTCGCCTGGGTTTTAGAGCAACCAGCGGAACAGGTAGAACAACGCCATGCTCAACAACACGGTGACCAGCACATTGCGCGTCCAGTACATCAGCCCCACCGCGCTGATACCCGCCAACAGGTAAGGGTTGGCCGGGCTCAGGTTCAGATGATGATCCGCCAGGAAAATGATCGGCCCGCAAATTGCCGTGAGCATGCCCGGCACTGCAAACCCGAGAAATTCCCGCGCCCCTCGGTTGAGGCGCACTGGCAGGCGCGGCTCGATAAACAGGTAACGGTTGAAAAAGACCACCAGGCCCATCGCCACGATCATGATGTAGATCATTGCTGCCCTACTCCCAGTCGCTTGCAGGCATAACCCGCGCTCATGCCCAGTACGCCGGACACCACGACCGCCGATTCCCAATGCAGGAAACTCAGCCACACCGAAAACACCAGTGACACCGCCACGCAGACCACAGTGGGGACGTCACGCACCACCGGCGTGATCAGCGCGATAAAGGTGGCGGCGATGGAAAACTCCAGGCCCAGTTGGTCAAGACCGGGGATGCTCTTGCCGAGCACGATGCCGGCCAGAGTGAACAGGTTCCAGGCGATATAGAACGTCAGCCCCACACCCAGCGCATACCAGCGGTTGAAGGTCTCACGGTCGTAGTGGCTGACCAGTGCGAAGAATTCATCGGTGAGCAGAAAGCCCAGGCTCATGCGCCAGCGGGTCTTGAGCGGCGACAAAATCGGACGCAGGTGCATGCCGTAGAGCAAATGCTGGGAGGTCAGCAGCAAGGTGGTCAACACGATTGAAATCAGACTGGCGCCACTCTTGACCATGCCGATGGCGACCAATTGCGCCGCACCGGCAAACACGATGGCGGACAACCCCTGAGCTTCCAACGGGCTGAACTGCGCATCGATGGCCATGGAACCGGCCAGCAGTCCCCAAGGCGCGCAGGCCAGGGACAAGGGAATAACGGCAATGGCGCCGCGAGCGAAGGCGTAATGCGGTAAGGCGGTAGGCATGGAAACGGCTCATCGACAGACAGTCGACAAGCATGCCAGCACAACAATGGGCTTGTCTTGAACGATCTTGCTCAGGCGAGCCGGACCGACACCTGCTCCACCGAATCACGCGCTTCGCGCAACTCATAGGCATCCTGATTGAGCCGGTGAATGGTATTGAGCAGGCGCTGGCGCAGCACTTCATCACCGAGTTTTTCAACGGCGCGCATCAGGTCGAACGCCGCGGTTTCGTTATTTTCCGCGACGGAATCCAGGGTCTTGCGCAGGTTGCGAGTGGCACGGGTCACGCGGGTTCTTCCTTCATCAGCAATGGGCAGGCACTTTAGGACATTCGTGTTTCATTTTAATTTCAAACACTTGTGGCGGATTCCACGGCATTTGATCCATATCAATTGAAACGGGGTTTGACTGATACATATGGAAATCCGTATATTCGAATAACCATATATACACAGGCCTTGGCCATGTCGGACCTCATCGCCCCACCCACCCTCTTCAAATGCCTGGCCGATGCCACCCGGGCACGCCTGACGTTACTGATCCTGCGTGAAGGCGAACTTTGCGTGTGCGAACTGATCCATGCCTTGGATGACAGCCAGCCCAAGATCTCCCGCCACTTGGCGCAACTGCGCAGTTGCGGGTTGCTGCTGGATCGTCGTCAGGGTCAATGGATCTACTACCGCATCAACCCGGCATTGCCCGAGTGGGTGACCGAAGTGCTGCTTACCACCCTACAAGCCAACCAGCCATGGTTGCATAACGACGCGCAGCGTCTGGATGCAATGGGCGACAGACCACAACGGGCCAGCACCTGCTGCTGAGCCATCGGAGCCTTTATTCATGCTTGTCGCAATTGCCATTTTCATCTTCACCATCGTCCTGGTCATCTGGCAGCCCAAAGGTTTGGGTGTCGGCTGGAGCGCCACGATGGGCGCGATCCTGGCCCTCGCCTGCGGCGTGATCAGCGTGACTGACATTCCCGTGGTGTGGCACATCATCTGGAATGCCACGGGGACCTTTGTCGCGCTGATCATCATCAGCCTGTTACTGGACGAAGCCGGCTTCTTTGCCTGGACTGCGCTGCATGTCGCACGCTGGGGACGTGGACGCGGCCGACGTTTGTTTGCCTATATGGTGTTGCTCGGCGCCTTGGTCTCGGCGCTGTTCGCCAACGACGGCGCGGCACTGATCCTGACGCCGATCGTGATGTCGATGCTGCTGGCGCTGCGCTTTTCTCCAGCGGCCACCTTGGCGTTCGTCATGGGCGCGGGCTTTATCGCTGATACGGCGAGCCTGCCGCTGGTGGTGTCGAACCTGGTGAATATCGTCTCGGCCGACTACTTCAAGATCGGCTTCAACGAATACGCCGCCGTGATGGTGCCGGTGAACTTTGTCAGCGTCGCGGCCACGCTGGCGGTGCTGCTGTGGTTCTTCCGCCGCGACATCCCGCAAACCTACGACCCCGCGGACCTTGAGGACCCCGCCAGCGCCATCCACGACCGCGCCACCTTCCGTGCCGGTTGGTGGGTGCTGGGCATCCTGCTGGTAGGCTGCTTTGCACTGGAACCGCTGGGCATTCCGATCAGCGCGATTTCCGCCGTGTGCGCCGTGCTCCTGCTGGTGATCGCCGCCAAGGGCCACAAGATTTCCACGCGCAAAGTACTGAAGGAAGCGCCGTGGCAGATCGTGGTTTTTTCCCTCGGTATGTACCTGGTGGTCTATGGCTTGCGTAACGCCGGCCTCACCACCTACCTGGCGACCTGGCTCGATACCTTCGCCACTTACGGCGTGTGGGGCGCAGCCATGGGCACGGGCGTGCTGACGGCGTTGCTGTCCTCGGCGATGAACAACCTGCCGACGGTGTTGATCGGCGCGCTGTCCATTGAGTCCAGCCATGCCGTGGGCGTGGTCAAGGACGCGATGATCTACGCCAACGTGATCGGCAGTGACCTGGGCCCGAAAATCACCCCCATCGGCAGCCTCGCCACCTTGCTGTGGCTGCATATCCTGGCACGCAAGGGCATCACCATCACCTGGGGCTACTACTTCAAGGTCGGCATTGTGCTGACCTTGCCGGTGCTGTTGATCACCCTCGCCGCCCTCGCCTTGCGACTGAGTTTCTAAAAGGAGATCGCTCCATGAAAGTCCTGTTCATGTGTACCGCCAACAGCTGCCGCAGCATCCTGTCCGAAGCGATGTTCAACCACTTGGCGCCAGACGGTTTCGAGGCGATCAGCTCCGGCAGCTTTCCCAAGGGCTTGGTCCTGCCGCGCAGCCTGAGCACCTTGCAGGCCGCCGGCATCCGCACCGAAGGCCTGTACAGCAAAGGCAACGACGTGTTCGAAGGCAGCCCGCCGGACGTGGTGATTACCGTGTGCGACAAGGCGGCCGGCGAAGCTTGCCCGGTGTATTTCGGGCCAGCGGTAAAGGCGCACTGGGGGTTGGAAGACCCTTCGGATGTGCAGGGTGACGATGCACGCGTGCAGGCGGCATTCGACGCCACGCTGAAGACCATTGCCACGCGCTGTCGAGCGTTTTTCATCCTGCCGTTTGCCGAGCTCAGCCCAACTGAACTCAAGGCAGAACTCGCTCGAATTGCCGAGCTGTAATCGGAGGCCCTATGACCACCCTGCCCAACCTGGACCTGACCCTGTTCCCGTCAAAATCGGACGGCTCAGCCCAACCACCGCGCATCCTGCTGCTCTACGGCTCGACCCGCGAACGCTCCTTCAGCCGGCTGCTGGTAGAAGAAGCCGCACGCCTGTTGCAGCACTTCGGTGCGCAAACGCGCATCTTCAACCCCAGCGGTTTGCCACTGCCCGACGATGCGCCGCGTGACCACCCCAAAGTCCAAGAGCTGCTGGAACTGATGCAGTGGTCCGAAGGCCAGGTGTGGTGCTCACCCGAGCGCCACGGTTCGATGTCAGCGGTGTTCAAGGCGCAGCTCGACTGGGTGCCGCTGGCCCTTGGCGCCGTGCGCCCGACCCAAGGTAAAACTTTGGCGGTGATGCAGGTGTCCGGCGGCTCGCAGTCCTTCAATACGGTTAACCAGTTGCGCGTGCTGGGGCGCTGGATGCGCATGTTCACCATCCCCAATCAATCCTCGGTGCCCAAGGCGTTCATGGAGTTCGACGATCAGGACCGCATGAAGCCCTCCGCCCTGTACGACCGCGTGGTCGATGTAATGGAGGAACTGGTGAAGTTCACCCTGCTGCTGCGCGAGCGCCCGGACCTGGTGGACCGCTATTCGGAGCGCAAGGAAAGCGCCGACGAACTCTCGCACCGCGTCAATCAACGGTCGATCTGAGCCCGCTTGCCAGCGTATGCTCGTGCCTGTCTCCTGACTGAGTTGAATCAATGAGCGCCGTGCGACACGCCTGGCTGGGCCGCTATGAAATCAGCAGCACCGCCTGCACCGGCCTGACCTTTGCCCGTCATAGTCATGATGAATGCGTGATCGGCGTGAACCTGCTGGGCGAAGAAAAAGTCTGGCTCGACCGTCGGGAGTTCCACGCCGGACCCGGCTCCATCACCTTGTACAACCCCGGCCAGATTCAGGGTGGCGGCGCGGCAGACGGTGTGCCCTGGCACTTTGTGAGCCTGTACGCCACCGCGGATCAATTGGCGACGGACCTTGGGCTGGCGCATCTGGAGTTTGATCGATCACTGTGCTTCCAACCCGACCTTGCGCTGCGACTGGCGACGGCGATCAAGTGCGCGTTGAGTAACGACACGCTGGTTCGCGAACTGAATGAAGAGGCGTTGGTGCTGCTGTTGGGGGAAGTCGTGGATATCAGCGGTGTGCGTCTGCCAGGCAGCACCGGCACCGGCACCGGCACCGGCACCGGCAAGCCTCTGATCAGTCGCGCCCAGGAACTGCTTGCCGAGCAACTGCATCAACCCCTGACGCTGGACCACCTTGGCGCTGAGGTGGGTCTCTCCAAATTCCACCTGCTGCGCGCCTTCCAGAAAGAAACCGGGCTGACGCCCCGTGAGTGGGCCATGCAGTTGCGTACGCGCCGCGCCAAAGGCCTATTACGCAACGGTATGGCAGCTTCCGACGTCGCCCATCACCTGGGCTTTGCCGATCAAAGCCACCTCAATCGGCACTTTCGCTCCGCTTACGGCATCACCCCGGGTCTCTATCAAAGCGCGGTTAAACGCTGAACAGCGCAATCTGGTCCAAGACACCACCTCGGCTCATCCTCACACTGCCTGCCATCTCTTGAAGGAATGTGGGCATGCTGACGATCTTTTTCTACGCACTGGTATTCGGTTTCGTGTTCTGCCTCTCACCCGGCGCGGTGTTGGCAGAGACTTTGCGCCGTGGCTTGCTGCACGGCTTCACACCGGCCTTGCTGGTGCAGTTCGGTTCACTGGTGGGCGATGCAGTGTGGGCGATAATCGGCCTGACCGGCATCGCTTTGCTGATCCAGCATGACGCCGTGCGCGTGCCGTTGACGGTGGTGTGTGCGTTGTACCTGGCTTGGCTCGGCATTCGCAGCCTGATCGACGCCTGGAAGCTACCTGAGTCAGACGATGCACCCGCCAGCACTCGGCAAAACGCACTGGCCACCGGGGCGGCGATCTCCCTGGCCAACCCGAAAAACATTGTTTACTGGGGCGCGTTGGGCAGCGCGCTGTCAGGCATCGTCGGCACCACGCCCAGCCACGGGCAGACGCTGATGTTCTTTGCCGGCTTCATGCTGGCGTCGGTGCTGTCGTGCTTTCTGCTCGCGGGGCTGGTCAACTTGTTGCGCCAGAATGCCTCGCCCACCTGGCAGCGCATCAGTTATGCCGCCTGTGGGCTGGTGCTGATCTATCTGGCGATATTGGCCGCGCAAGGCATTTGATCAAGCTGGCCAGCGGCGGTGCAGGTCATCGATGACGTAGGCATGCCCGTGCATTCCCGCTTTATTGCGTGCCAAGTGCGGATGCCCCCCGGGCAGATCAGGGTGTTCATGCACCACCGCAGGTTGCTCATGTTCTGGCCGCCAGAGGCTGGCGCAGGCGATCAGTGCCAAGGTAGCCACAAACGCCAGGCTGGCAAATGTCTGCGACATTCCGAAGTTGGCACTGAGCCAGCCGGCCAAGGGGTAAGTCAGCAGCCAGCAGACATGCGACAACGCGAATTGCGCAGCAAACAACGCAGGCCGGTCTTCGGCATGAGCGGAGCGACGCAACAGGCGCCCGCCTGGGGTCTGCCCCAGGGAATAACCCAGGCCCAGCATCCACCACAACAGCAGCATTTGTCGGTAATCCGACAGGTAGACACCCACGCTGAGCCCCATGATCAGCAAGCCGGCGCCTGAAATCATCACGGTGCGATCACTGAGGCGCGCCAGCACCCTCGGCAACGCCCATGCAGCCATCATCGAACCGGCCCCGAACGCTGCCAGTGCAAACGCCGTGAAGCGTTGCGGCAAGGCAAATCCCGACTGTACCAGCACCACACTGTTGACGATGACCATCGCACTCGCGGCCGCCACCGCCAGGTTGAGCGCGAGCAAACCGCGCAGACGCGGGGTCGCCAGGAAAATCCGCAGACCACGGGTGGTGCGGTCATAGATACCCCGCCGCACCGCCGCTCTGGCCTGCGGCAGCAGCACCGAAGACACCAGCAGCGCCGAGATAAAAAAGCCCACTGACGTCCCGGCAAACAAGCTGTGGAAACTGATGATGCTCAGCAACATCGCCGCGAGTATCGGGCTGATCACGCTTTCCATGTCGTACGCCAGGCGCGCAAGGGACAGGGCCTTGGTGTACTGCGCTTCATCGGGGAGGATCTCGGGAATGGTCGCTTGAAAGGTCGGCGTAAATGCCGCCGAGGCAGACTGCAGCACAAAAATCAGCAAATAGACCTGCCAGATCTCCGTGACAAACGGCAACGCCAAGGCGACCAGGGCGCGGATCAGGTCCAGGCTAACCAGCATCGCCCGGCGCGGCAAACGCTCCGCAAAGGCTGCCGCCACCGGCGCAACGCCGATATAGGCCGCCATCTTGATCGCCAACGCCGTGCCGAGCACGGTACCGGCTTGATCACCCGCCAGGTCGAATGCCAGCAGCCCCAGGGCCACCGTCGTCAAGCCAGTGCCGATCAGCGCAATAATCTGAGCGAAGAACAGGCGCCGGTACGTCTTATTGCTCAGCACATCGAACATGGGAATCTCCCCTCGCGGCCTACAGGTACTTGGTCAGTTGCTTGAGCTCGGCCAACGAGGCCTGGCCATCCAGCGTCACGCTGCCTTCCAGGCAATGGTCGATATGGTCCTGGATCAGCGTGCGCTTGGCCTGGCAGATGGCTTTCTCCACCGCGTGCAATTGCTGGGCGATATCCACACACGGGCGCTGCCCCTCGATCATGCTGGTGATGCTGCGCAAATGACCTTCGGCACGCTTGAGGCGTTTAACGATGGCTTCGTGGGTTTGGTGGGCATGTTCGCTCATTGAGAGGCTCCTTCGGCGATGCGCTGATCGTATCCTCCCAGGGGGGATACGGGCAAGCCCGCTCATCTCCTTAGCGGAGAATAAATACCCTCACACTCGAAACCCTGACTAAGTGTAAGTACCTAACGAAATGAAACAGGCCTTCTGTCTGAACGAACTCTGAACTTGTAATGAATTAATACATTAAGCGTTGACATCCTGCGGCGTCGTGAGTAGATTGCCCGTGCCCGCAACTGGGGCCTTTTTTAAACCTCACAAAAGAAGCCAATGGACACAGTATCTAGTCGCTGTCCGAGCACCGCTTACGCGGGCATCGGGCGCCAAACCCAGAATATGACAGGACTCGCCACCCCGGTCCGGTAAGCTGCGCTAGAGCTCGATGCTCCACCGTAACTGCCTCGCCGGTCGCTCGTCCGGTCCCGAGGTGTGTTATGACCTTCCAAGCCCTTGTTTTGCCTGATGTACGCACACTAGCGGCCGCCCTGCGCGCCAAGCTGTGCCGTGAGCCCGTAGGTTTTTCGCCTACCCGCTCTGCTTTTGCTGCACCCTCCCCTCAAGTGCGCCCGGCCTACCCGCTGGCGCATTGGCGTATCTGCCCGGAAAGCGGCCAACTGGTGCAGCACTGGGATCACGCCGACCCTCAAGACCCACAGAGACCCAAGGTTTCCAGCCTGGCACAGGCCAGCTTGATGCTCGGTCTTTATGTGAGCGCTCGCGCCGCCTGACCCGGCTGGAAACAGCAACTTCCTGATCCATGTTCTGGAGTTCTTTATGAACACGTCCAGTAGTAGCCCGCTGCGCGCTAGTTAACTAACGCGCTGTTAGCGGGCACTGTAGAAGTTATGTGAACACCTTATTTAAACCGATCGCGAAGTTAGCGACTCGGCATGCTTTCGCTCGCCTGTATTCAGGTAAGTACCGGGTATGTTTTGTCGAAAATTGGCGACAGGAGTACAGACAATGAGCGCCGTAAAAAACCCGCCTCTGCACAAAAAGAATGGCACCGACGCCGACACCAAACTGTCGATGCGTGCCGCCCGCGAAGCCCACAACGGCCTGTCGGCCACCCTGGCGAACGTACGTGCCACCCAGGACGGCTTGACCGAACTGGACGCCTCCGCTCGCCTGCAACGTGAAGGCTACAACGAAGTTGCCCACGATAAGCCGCCTCACGCCATCGTCCAGTTCCTGCAGGCACTGAATAACCCCTTTATCTATGTGCTGCTGACCCTGGCCGGTATCAGTTTCTTCACGGACTGCTGGCTGCCGATGCAGGAAGGCGAAGACGCTGACCCAACCAAAGTCATCATCATCATGACCATGGTGCTACTCAGCAGCCTGCTGCGCTTCTGGCAGGAACACCGCTCGGCCAAATCCGCCGAAGCGCTGAAAGCCATGGTACGCACTACGGCCACCGTGTTGCGCCGTGAGCAGGTAGGTTCGCAACCGACCCTGCGCGAAGTGCCGATGCGCGAGCTGGTGGCCGGCGATATCGTGCAGCTGTCGGCCGGCGACATGATCCCGGCGGACATCCGCCTGATCGAATCCCGCGACCTGTTCATCAGCCAGGCGGTGCTCACCGGCGAAGCCTTGCCGGTGGAAAAGTACGACACCCTGGGTAACGTCACGCAGAAATCCGCCGGGCCAGTGGTTGCCGACCAGGGCAACCTGCTGGACCTGCCGAACATCTGCTTCATGGGCACCAACGTGGTCAGCGGCCGTGCAAAAGCCGTGGTGGTCGCCACCGGGCCGCGCACTTACTTTGGCTCCCTGGCCAAAGCGATTGTCGGTTCCCGAGTACAAACCGCGTTCGATCGCGGGGTGAACAGCGTCAGCTGGTTGCTGATCCGTTTCATGCTGGTGATGGTGCCGATCGTGTTCCTGCTCAACGGCTTCTCCAAGGGCGACTGGGGCGATGCGTTCCTGTTTGCCCTGGCGGTGGCCGTCGGCCTCACCCCGGAAATGCTGCCGATGATCGTCAGCGCCAACCTGGCCAAGGGCGCCACCGCCATGGCCAAGCGCAAAGTGGTGGTCAAGCGCCTCAACGCGATCCAGAACTTCGGCTCGATGGACGTGCTGTGCACCGACAAGACCGGCACCCTGACCCAGGACAAGATCATCCTCGAACACCACGTCAACGCTTTCGGCCAGCGTGATGATGCCGTGCTGTCCCTGGCCTGGCTCAACAGCCATCACCAGAGCGGCATGAAGAACCTGATGGACCAGGCGGTGGTGGAATTCTCGGAGCAGAACCCGAAGTTCAAGGTGCCGTTCGCCTACAGCAAGGTTGATGAATTGCCGTTCGACTTCGTGCGCCGTCGCCTATCCATCGTGGTCAAGGATGCTGCCGATGACCAACTGCTGGTGTGCAAAGGTGCCGTGGAAGAGATGCTGAGCATTTCCACCCATGTCATGGAAGCGGGCGCCGCCGTGCCGCTGGACGAGCGTCGCCGTGAAGAACTGCTGGCGATTGCCAACGACTACAACGAAGACGGGTTCCGTGTGCTGGTGGTCGCCACCCGCCACATTCCTAAATCGATGGCACGCCAACAGTACACCACTGCCGACGAGCGCAACCTGGTGATCCAGGGCTTCCTGACTTTCCTTGATCCACCGAAGGAAACCGCCGGCCCTGCGATTGCGGCCCTGCAACAGATCGGCGTGGCAATCAAGGTGTTGACCGGCGACAACGCCGTGGTCACCAGCAAGATCTGCCGCCAGGTCGGTCTCGATCCAGGCCAGCCGCTGCTGGGAGCTGAAATTGAAGCCATGGACGACGCCACGCTGCTGCGCCGCGTGGAAGAACGCACCGTGTTCGCCAAGCTGACACCGCTGCAGAAGTCCCGCGTGCTCAAGGCGCTGCAAGCCAACGGCCACACCGTGGGTTTCCTCGGTGATGGAATCAACGATGCACCGGCACTGCGCGATGCCGACGTGGGTATCTCGGTCGATACAGCCACCGATATCGCCAAGGAATCGGCCGACATCATCCTGCTGGAGAAGAGCCTGATGGTGCTGGAAGAAGGCGTGCTCAAGGGCCGCGAAACCTTCGGCAACATCATGAAGTACCTGAACATGACGGCCAGCTCCAACTTCGGCAACGTGTTCTCGGTGCTGGTGGCCAGTGCGTTCATTCCGTTCCTGCCGATGCTGTCGATCCACCTGCTGTTGCAGAACCTGATGTACGACATCTCCCAGCTCGCCTTGCCGTGGGACAAGATGGACAAGGAGTACCTGGCCAAGCCGCGTAAGTGGGATGCGAAGAACATCGGCCGGTTCATGATCTGGATCGGGCCGACCTCGTCGATCTTCGACATCACCACCTTTGCACTGATGTGGTACGTGTTCGCCGCCAACAGTGTGGAAATGCAGACCCTGTTCCAGTCCGGCTGGTTCATCGAGGGCCTGCTCTCGCAAACCCTGGTCGTGCACATGCTACGGACCCGCAAGATCCCGTTCTTCCAGAGCACCGCCGCCTGGCCGGTATTGATGATGACTTGTGTGGTGATCGTGCTGGGGATCTACGTGCCGTTCTCGCCACTGGGCACCCTGGTAGGCCTGCAACCGCTGCCGCTGGCGTACTTCCCATGGCTGGTGGGCACCCTGCTCAGCTACTGCTGCGTGGCCCAACTGATGAAGACGATCTACATCCGCCGCTTCAAGCAGTGGTACTGATCCCCCCCGCCGTTTAAACGGTGGCGGTCGCCCGGCCGCCACCGTGCAACACAAGGAATCACCTTATGCGCGTCTTGATCTGTGCAGGTCGTCATTACGCCGACACCAAAATGTCCCGCCAAGTGCTGGACGCTTACCACCGCCTGCGCCCGGTGCAGGTATTGATCCACGGCGGCAACCAATTCCTCGGCAGCGACGTCGAGGACTGGGCACGGGAACTGAGCATCGACGTGGTGCGCTACCCGCCCAACTGGCAACGCCACGGCAAGCAGGCGGAACGCCAGCGCAACCATTTCATGCTGACCGACAGCCGCCCGGACGTGGTCATCGCCCTACCCGGTGGTGACGACACTTGCGAGCTGGTCTGCCAGGCCAAAGCCAGCGGCATTTCGGTGCTGACCGTAGAAAGCTGAATTCATGCGAGGTGCATCATGCACAAAAAACACACGCAACCCCGCCAGGACGGGTTCGCCAAATACCGTGCGCGTCACTACCGAGGTGCGCGTCATACTCTGTTGCTGCTACCACCGGCCAAGCGTCGCGCGTTGCAGCGCAACCTGATCTTTATCGGACTTACCCTGGGCATTCTGTTGGCGATTGCCTTGCTGTCCAAGGCCAATGCGGCCGGTGGTTCTTACGTGGTCGATGACGGCGCGATCAATGCGCCGGGCGAATGCAATGTCGACGCCTGGCACACCGCCAACCGCCACGATGGCAGCACTCACACTGAAACGCTGTCGCCTGCCTGCACCTTTGCGGCGCTGCCTTCGGTGCAATGGGGCGCAGCCCTGTCCCGCGCTACCAGCGCAGACAAGGGCGAAACCCAAGTGAACCCACAGCTCAAGGCGCACGTATGGTCGCGGGAAGATCTGGGGCTGGAAATGGCCGTGTCAGCCGGTGCGCATTTTGCACACGACCGCCGACATGGCTTTGATGGCGCCGACTTCAATATCCCGTTGACATGGCAGCCACTGGAGCCACTGCGGTTGAACCTGAATGCCGGTTGGTCCCACGCCTACAACGACGGCGACCAAAAACACCGCCTGACCTGGGGCACTGGCCTTGAGTACCAGGTGGCGCATTCATTGACGCTGATCGCCGAGCGTTACGGCCAGGATGGCGGTGACCAGGCATGGCAGGCCGGGCCCAGGTTTCACGTCGGCGAATTTGTCGACGTGGACCTGGTGGTCGGGCGCAGCCTGATCGGTGAGCGCGCGCAATGGCTCACCACCGGGGCCACATTACGGTTCTAGGCCTTGGCTTGTTGTTCCAGGTGCAGTTGCAATTGCGCGTCGATTTGCAACTGCCCCGCCAGGTCATCCAGGTAGTTGCGCTCGGCGTCCTGCTGATCGTCCACCAACATCACACTGGCCAGGTAGATCTCTGACGCCAACGCCGGGTCATGAGCGTATTCAGCAAAGTCCGCTGCATCCAACGGCTTGGCGACTTCGGCGTCCAGCCATTGCTGCAATTGGATGTCATCGGTATGGCGACCTATCTCGGCGGAGATCATCTGCTGCTCCTGCTCATCGATCTTGCCATCGGCCTTGGCCGCTGCAATCAGCGCACGTAACACCCCATGGCTATGCGCTTCAGCCTGTGCACCTTCGAGTTGGTCAACCGTTTGGATCGCTTGCTGCGGCGCGCTGGCTTGCTGGCGTTGCCAGCTTTGATACGCCTGAAATGCCGCCATCCCCAACGACGCCAGTGCGGCGTAGTTCATCCCACCGGAACGCCCTTGCGTCGGACGTGTCGCAGACGCACCGCCTAACATACCGCCCAAGCCTCCCAACAACCCACCCAGGCCGCCACCGGCCGAAGCATTACCGGTGCTGGTGCCTTTCAATAACCCACCGAGGAGCCCACCCAGTCCGCCGGATGACGCACTGCCGCCTTGCCCGGCGCGCAAGAGTTGTTCAAGTAAATCACTGGTGTTCATGGTGTCACCCTCCGAGGGCGCAGCGTTGGCGTCTATCAACCATAGCCCGGCCTTGCCGGAACACCATGACCGCCGGGCGGTCACGGCCTATCATGACGCTATCGCGACTTCCAGAGAAAACCCAAGTGAACCGGACTGAGCACATCGCACTGATGGCAAATTACAACCAGTGGATGAACCGCAAGCTCTATGACGCGGCCCTGACACTGACGGCCGCGGAGTTGGCGAGGGATCGACGGGCGTTTTTCGGCTCGATCCTCGGTACGCTTAACCACTTGGCGCTGGGCGATACCGTCTGGCTCAAGCGTTTTGCGCAGCATCCAGCAGGCTACGCAGCATTGGCTCCGCTGAATGCAGTTTCTGCCCCTGCCGATCTCAAACAATTGGCCTTCGCGGATATACGCGAGCTGGCAGCCCATCGCAGCTGGCTGGATCAACTCATTGTCGATTGGAGCCACACCGTGCAGGAGATCGACCTGGACCATCGCCTGCATTACAGCAACATGCGCGGCGTGAGCGCCGATAAAAACTTCTTCAGCCTGTTGGTGCACTTCTTCAATCACCAGACCCACCACCGTGGCCAGGCCACAACCTTGCTGACCCAGGCGGGGTTGGATGTGGGCACTACTGACTTGCTGGCGTTGATCGACTGAACTCGGCGTAGGCCTGCATCAAGCGCGGAAATTCCTGAGGCTCGGGCAACTGAGCAAAGCTTTCCACCGCTGGGGTGGAGGCCCACGGCAGCTTCTCGCGGGTCCAGGTCTCCATGAACGGCACGTAACCGCTGGCGTTATCCAGTAAGGCGGCGCGCACGTTGACGAACTCATCGATGCCATGGGGTCGCGTGAACAGCCAGCTCATGCAATGGGGACAGAAATAATGGCGATCCACGGCCTGCATACCGCCGATCACCGGGCAACCCTGGGTCACCGTGAAGCCGCTGGCGGGAATCAGCGCGCTCAATGAGAACGCGCTGGAAGACATCTTCTGGCAGCCGGTGCAATGGCAGGCCATAGTGATCACCGGGGCGGCACTCACGCTGAAGCGCACACGCTCACAACGGCAACTGCCCTCGATTGGCAGGGAGTCGACGCTCATCATTGCTTCCTTATTCTTGATGGGTAGCGTGGCAGGTTAGCCTCAGGTCCCAGGCTTGAACAGGTCTATAGCCAAAACCGAACGCTGTCTGGTTGTTGGGGTCGTAACCCTAGGTGTCGAGGTTTTTCAAAACCCCGCCCTCCCCGCGCGCATCGTGGGTCTACCGATGTGCGTACCCCCAAGAAGGAGACGCTTACATGGTCATTCACTTCAAGGTTGCAGGTCACTTGGCCTGTGGCCACCACGGCACCAACCTCCCTTCCAGCACCGAGCTGAACCGGGTCAAATGCCGTACCTGCCGCAATACCGATGCCTATAAAGAAGCGCGTCGGACCCAGCGCAACGCCGCTCGCCGTGCCAATCGAAAAGCCAAGACTCAGACCCACGTTGACTGGCGCAGCGCGTGGACGCAGCGCCTTACCGACCTGCCAGGTTTGCAGCGTTTGCCACGCGGGTTCAGTGGTCAGCCGTTCGTGTAATCACGGCGTCACCTGCTATTTGCCTGATGGCTTGTTCGTATTCCTCGACGGATTGTGAGCCAGCCACCAGGTGACGCCCATTCAGTACCATGGCCGGGACAGAACTGACGCCGCGCCTGAAATAAAAGTCTTCAAGCTCACGGACTTCAACGGCGAACTCCCCGCTGTCCAGCACCCCTTGGGCGCGTACGGTCGAGAGCCCCGCCTCACCGGCAAGACGCACCAAGGTGTCGCGGCTGCTGATGTTCTCCCCATCACTGAAATGCGCCTTGAACAGAAGGTGCTTCAGCGCCACTTGGCGACCGTCAACTAACGCCCAGAGCAACAGCCGATGGGCGTCGAAAGAGTTGTAGAAATGAGTACGCTTCGCCAAGTCGAACGTGAAGCCCAAGGCGTTGCCACGGGCGATCACTACGTCATTGCGCGCGGCAACTTCGGCTCTCGTGCGGCCATATTTACGCATCATGTGTTCAACGGCGTTTTCTCCCTCGGGCGGCATATCCGGGTTCAGCTCAAAGGGTTTGAAGGTCAGTTCCACCGCAACTTCGCCCGCAAGATTCTCGATAGCCTGTTGCAGCGCTACAGCGCCGAGTGCACACCAAGGGCACATGACATCCGACACGAAGTCGATACTGACAGGACGCGTCACGATGTGGACTCCACCAGGTTATTGCGCGATTCAGTTGTATTTACACAGGGCATCAGACGTTCTCCAGTTCACACCCTGCCGAAATGACGGGGCGGCGAATGGGATGAACTCTAGGAGGTTGTGTTGGGTGAATAAATGCAGGGCCGGGCACATCATTTGTACTTCGAAGTAATCAATCGACCTATCTCTCAAAGGTCACTGTGCGATTCGTGAGGATGGCCTCTAAACTGGCGGGCTCTACACTCACATCCGTTTTCCGTCTGATCTCTTCCAACCCCAGCTCTATCCGATAGTTGCAAAGATGATCAAAAAGCCTGTCGTGAGTTTCCGAGATCGCCTCCCCTTTATTTTTCGCGAACAGAATATGAAGTACCGCCATCATGGGGAGTGAAAGGCACTCATCCAAATCATTCTCGAAAAAATCCTCCAACTGCGCGGATAAAACCTCAAGCCACTGGTCGCTCAAGTTACAAGGCAGCGTCGACTCCGGCCCGTTTTGCATGACCTCGGTAGAGAACAATTTAAGCAAATCTTCAGACATGAGCAGACCCTCAATAAAGGTGCCCAAGTTAATACCGCGACAGCGGCCCTGTGGAAGCACTGTCAGCGTCAGAAACGTCCTGATTTCTTGAGTGTTACTTCGTACGCGCTTTGACTGAATCTTGAAATCACAGCTAAGTATCTGTTCAAAAAGACTCGTCAGCGTTTTGGTGGGCTCAGCGAGGGGCAGGAGTACATCCGGCTAAAAACCTGGGCACAAAAAAACCTGCGCAAGGCAGGTTCTTTGCGGGCTTCAGCGACGTCCTGGGAGGTCGTGAAACCAAATGATGGTGCCCGAACCCGGAATCGAACCGGGACGCCCTTACGAGCGGGGGATTTTAAGTCCCATGCGTCTACCAGTTTCGCCATTCGGGCGGCAGCGCGTGTTGCAGGGTTGGGAATATATAGATCCAGTCGCTTTGACGCAAGGTCGCGGGGCAGCTTTCTTGCTTCAGCAAGTCGGTAAAAAAGCTTGGTAGATCAGTGAGCTAGGTAAGCATCTGATGTAAAACCGCAATGTCATCCAACTACGTGTGTCACCTGACCCGCTATCGTGGCGCCCTGCCAACGCAATGGACATCACGCTCCAGGAAGCAGGTGAAGCGTGCGTCCCCGTAACTACTCGACGACAGACTCCGTCGCTGGCGCTGGTTTCTTGGATTCAGTGAATATACTCTGAAGGGTCCAATTCAGTGATATCTCTCGGAGCCTCATCATGAATCCAAACGCCACCGCACTTGTCCTGATCGAGTTCCAAAACGACTTCACCACCGCAGGTGGCGTGTTTCATGACGCCGTCAAAGACGTGATGCACCAGTCCGACATGTTGGCCAACACCGCGACGACCGTGCAACAGGCACGCGCGCTGGGCGTGAAGATCATTCACCTGCCGATCCAGTTCGCTGAGGGCTACCCGGAACTGACGAAGCGTGACTATGGAATCTTGAAGGGCGTTGCCGATGGCGCAGCTTTCCTTTCCGGCAGTTGGGGCGCCGAGATGACCGAGGCGATCAGCCATGAGCCCGGGGATATACTTGTGGAAGGCAAGCGCGGGTTGGATGGCTTCGCAACCACGGGTTTGGACTTGGTGCTGCGCAACAATGGCATCCAGAACCTGGTGGTGGCGGGATTCCTGACCAACTGCTGCGTCGAAGGCACAGTTCGATCAGGTTATGAGAAGGGTTACAACGTGGTGACGCTGGCCGACTGCACAGCGACGTTCACCGACGAACAGCAAAAGGCGGCCGAAAACTTCACGCTGTCGATGTTTTCGAAGGTGTTGCGCCATACTGAGTTTCTTGGGGCGTTGAACAACCAGTAAACACGAGGGGCGACTGATCAATCAGTCGCCCCATTTGTTTTATCCGTTCAACGTCAGCCCTGGATAAGCCCGTACAGGGACTTTGTGCCTCTGGGGCTGTTGGCGAGCCAGCTGCGCCTGGACCTGTGCAACAGCCTCCAACACACGCTGCGCCCACTGCTCATCTTGCGGGTCCACGACCACCACGCGAAACCCGTGGTCGAAGCCTTCAAGCTGAACACCTTCAGAATCATCAACATGCAAATCGATATCGAAGGCCGGTGGGAATTTTGACGGTGTACTCGTCAGCCCGCGTTCGGTCAGGGCCTGGTTATGTCGCACGCTGTTGACCACGCCGTCGACATGGATGCCGTACAGCAACAACCAACGGCGGATGTAGGACGGCGTGCGGCCGGACGAGGTGTAGACCCAGACACTGCAGCCCTGGCGACGCAGCTCACGGGTCAAAGAGCGCGTTCCGCTGCGCAGGGGCTCACCCAACCAACGGTGCACACACGCCGGCAAGCGGCTGTGTTCGGTCGCACTGTGGTGGAGCTGGCAGGCCAGTGTGTCGTCGATGTCGAACGAAATACGGATTCGCTGACGCTTGAACACACGCTTGATCGTGTCGAGCACTGGGTACCTTCCCATCAATGGCCCCCTAGGTGGGCGGGCGCTGGTGTGTCGCTCAGGAAAAACTCGGTTGGGTCTGGGGCGTTATCTTCCAGGAACGCTGCGTATTTTTTCTTGATCTTGGGCAATTCGTACAAGGCCATGACGCCATGCTTGGCGGAGTTGCGTATCACCGAGGACGGGTTGAAATAACCCTCGGCGTTGTCCAGGGTCAGCACAAACGGTGGTAACCCCTCGCGCATCAGCAGGTAACTGACGATCAGCGACCCACTGCGGTGATTGCCTTCAATGAATAACTGCGGCTTGCTCAGGACCCGCACGTAGACCCCGGCTGCTCGCTTCCATACGGATTCGTTATGGTGCTTGCAATACCAGTTGTACAGATCCTTGATGCCACCTTCGACATTGTTGAAAAAGTGCACTTCGGTCGCTGCCAGGTGTTGCGCGTATTCCTGCCGGCGTACCGGGTCTTTGCCACAGAGCACCGTGGCATTGATCTCCAGCATCAGGTTCAGTTGCTGGAGGTCGAACAGGTCGACACCGCGCGCAACATAGTCGTCAATCAGGGCATAACCTTCAAGCACATTCTGCAGCACTTCGTCTGTCAGCGGGTCGCGTGGCTCGGTGAAGTCCCGGCTGAGCTGGGCAAAACGGGCCTGGACCTCACGCAGTGCGCGTTCGATCGCCGCCAGATCAAGACGATGTGTTGCAGGCATTGGCATTCCTGAAAGACGGTGCATGGTTCAGCTGAACTTGCCGCTGATGTAGTCCCCGGTCATTTGCTCACGCGGGTTTTCAAAAATCTGCGCGGTCGGGCCCATTTCCACTAGATAACCGGTACGGGTGCCCTGGGAGATGTCCACCGAGAAAAACGCGGTGGTGTCGGCCACACGGATCGCCTGCTGCATGTTGTGGGTGACCAGCGCGATGGTGTAATCCTTTTTCAACTCGACCATCAGCTCTTCGACACGGCGCGTGGCGATAGGGTCGAGCGCCGAGCAAGGTTCGTCCAACAGCAGCACTTCCGGCTCGGTCGCGATGGCGCGGGCGATGCACAGGCGTTGCTGCTGGCCGCCGGACAGCGAGAGGCCGCTGACCTTGAGCTTGTCCTTGACCTCATCCCACAACGCCGCGCCTTGCAGCGCGTGCTTGACGCGGTCGCCCAGGTCGCCCTTATAGCGATTCAGGCGCAGGCCAAAGGCCACGTTGTCAAAAATGCTCATCGAAAAAGGGTTCGGCTGCTGGAACACCATGCCGATGTAACGGCGTACGACCACCGGATCAACGCCCTTGCCGTACACGTCCTGGCCGAGGAAATGCACGTGGCCTTCGAAACGGAAACCTTTCACCAGGTCGTTCATGCGGTTGAGGCTACGCAGCACAGTCGACTTGCCACAGCCGGACGGCCCGATGAAGCCGGTGATCTTGTTTTTCTCGATTGGCACATGGCTATCACGCACCGCCATGAAGTTGCCGTAGAAAATCTTGTCCAGCTTGCAGTCCATGACCACAGGTGCCTGGGTGACAAACGGAGCGGCTTTTTGCGCAGTTGAGACGTTCAAAATTCAGGTGCTCCCGTTCTTAGTACTTGGGCTTGCCGAAAATACGGCTCACGATATTCACGACCAGCACGATCATTACCAGCACCAACGAGGCCGCCCATGCGAGCTCGAGCTGGTTGTCGAAAGGCATGCCGGAGAAGTTGTAAATCAACACGGCAAGCGACGCCGTCGGATTCATGACCGCCAGGCTGCCGTCGTGGTAGATCCAGTAGTTACTGAACAGCGCGGTAAACAACAGAGGTGCGGTTTCGCCGGCGGCACGTGCTACAGCGAGCATCACGCCGGTCAGGATCGCGGGCATGCCGGTGGGCAAGACGATTTTCCAGATCACCTGCGAGCGGGTGCAGCCCATGCCGTACGCCGCGTCCTTCATGATCTTGGGCACCATCTTCATCGACTCTTCAGCCGTCAGCACCACGATTGGCAGCATCAGCACCGCCAGCGCCACACCACCGGCCGGCGCCGAGTAGGTTCCGGTGGTCATCACCACCAAGGCGTAGGCGAACACACCCGCCAGGATCGATGGCAAGCCGGTGAGCATCTTGGCGGCAAAGCGCGAGGCGTTGGCCAGTTTGCTGTCCGGGCCCAGCTCCGCAAGGAAGATGGCAGCCAGGATGCCAACCGGCACGGCGATGGCGGCAGCAATACCGACCATCACGAACGTACCGGCCATGGCGTTGCCGAAGCCACCGCCGGTCTCGAAGCCGGTGGGTGGCAGTTCAGTGAACACTTCCAGGCTCAGGCGTGCGCCGCCACGGGTGATCAGCATGTAGAGCACGGAAATCAACGGCACACTGGCCAGCAGCGCACCGAGCCACACCAGCGTGGTCAGCACCAGGCTGCGCAATGCGCGGCCTTCGAACCGGCGCTGCAGGCTAGGCATGGCGGTGATAGGCGTAGAGAGATCAGTCATTATTTGGTACCCCGCTGGGCGTAGACCATGATCATCGAACCGATGATGTTCACCAGCAGCGTGATAAACATCAGGACCAGTGCGGCGTACATCAACACTTCGATCTCGTTCGGGCCGGCTTCGGGGAAGTTCAGCGCCAACAAGGCCGCCAGGGTGTTGGCCGGTGCAAACAGCGAAAGCGAGATGTTGTTCGCGTTGCCCACCAGCATGGCCAGGGCCATGGTTTCACCCAGGGCGCGACCGAGGCCTAGCACGAGGGAACCGAAGATGCCGGTCGCGGCGGATGGCACCATCACTTTGAGAATCGCTTCCCAGTGGGTGGTGCCCATGCCGTAGGCGGCCTGCTTGGTTTTCATCGGCACACCGGTGAGAGCATCCTGGGAAACAGCGGCAATGGTCGGCAGAATCATGATGGCTAGCACCAGCGCCGCCGGCAGCAGGCCCGGTCCGCTCAGGGATGTGCCGAAAAACGGGATCCAGCCCAGTTCAGTGTTCAGCCACGCAGTCAGCGGGCGGATGGCCGGGATCACCACATATATGCCCCAGAGGCCGTAGACCACGCTGGGGATGGCTGCGAGCAGTTCAACGATGGTGCGAAACACCGCCGCGAGTTTTGCCGGCAGGAAATCCTGGGTGAGAAAAATCGCCATGCTGACGCCGAAAAAACCTGCGATCAACAACGCGATGAGGGCGCTGTAAAGCGTGCCCCAAATAGCTGGCAGAATGCCGTACTTGCCTTGGTTAACGTCCCAGACACTGCCGAACAGCACATCAAAACCGTGCTTTTCCATGCCGGGAAGTGCCTTGCGTCCTACTTCGAAGACCAGCGCGAAAACCAGCGCCAGCACCAGCACTACGCCTATGCGTGCAAGTGCACGGAAGGTGCGGTCAACCAGGAAATCCTTCGTAGAGGGTGGCTGGCACGCAGAATCCGGGTTAACCGGTACGACAAAAGGTGTGTTCATTGGCTAATTCCGGAACAAGGGGGGAACGCTCCCGGCATGGCTGACAGCCCATACCGGGAGCGGCCTGGCGGCCTTACTGGATGTTGGCGGAAGCTTTGCGAACTTGATCGACAACCGATGGAGGCAGTGGGATGTAGCCCATCGAGTCGGCGATTTTCTGACCTTCGGTCAGGCTGTACTCGACCATTTCACGCATGGCTTTGGCTTTGGCTGGGTTGCCGTTGTCCTTGCGGAAGATCATCCAGGTGTAGGAAGTGATCGGGTAGGACTTGGCGCCATCCGGGTCCGGCAGCCAGGCCACCAGGCTTTCCGGCATTTTCACCGCAGCCAGGGCTTCGGCGCCGCTCTCGGCGTTCGGTACCACGTATTTGCCGGCCTTGTTCTGCAGCTGGGCAAAGTCAACCTTAGCCAGTTTGGCGAAGCCGTATTCGATGTAGCCGATCGCGCCTGGGGTCTGGCGCACAGTGGCGGTCACACCATCGTTCTTCGGCGATTTGATGAACTTGTCGCTGGCGGGCCAGTTGACGGTGTTGCCTTCGCCCAGGTCTTTCTGGAACTCAGGGTTGATCGCTGCCAAGTGCTTGGTGAACACAGCGGTGGTGCCGCTGGAGTCTGCACGTACGACTACGGTGATCGGCATGTCTGGCAGTTTCAGGCCTGGGTTGGCGGCAGCGATCTTCGGATCGTTCCACTTGGTGATCTTGCCCAGGAAGATGTTGGAGTACACATCGCGTGGCAATTTGAGCTCTTTAGGATTGCCCGGCAGATTGAACGCCAACACGATTTCACCGGCAGTCATCGGCAGCAGTTGCGCGCCTTCGGCAACCTTGGCGATGTCTTCGTCTTTCATGGCCGAGTCGCTGGCGGCGAAGTCGACGGTTTTGTTCAGGAAGTCCTGTACGCCCGCACCGCTACCTTTGGATTGGTAATCAACGGTGACACCCTCGGTCTTCTTGCTGAAATCCTTGAACCAGGTGAGGTAGATCGGGGCTGGGAAACTCGCACCGGAACCGGTGAGGCGGATGCTCTCGGCAGCAAACACCGAGGTGGCACTGAGAGAAACCGCAACGGCGAGTGCAGCAGACTTCATCAGACGTTTCATTAAGGAAAATCCTTGTGATTTCGGGCCCGGGAACTCTGCAACATTCTTGTTACGGTTTTATGAACGTGGAGTGGCAAAACGCCTGGTTGTCCCCCTCTCCCACCGCAATCACGGCATTTGATGTCATTGGTTAGTAACAAAATGCGACTAAGACTTTGCCATCCCCACCACGCGAGTTCCGCCCATGTCCTCAATAGAAGATGCCTTGATGCAGCGCATCCATCGTGAATTGCTGGATCACAGTGACGAAGAGCTGGAACTGGAGTTATCCGAAGACGGGCACGACCTCAACGCACTGTTTGACGAGCACGTCGGTGAAAGCGCCGAGAAAGCCGCGCGCAGGATTTATTTCAGCGAACTGTTCCGCCTGCAAGGCGAACTGGTGAAATTGCAGAGCTGGGTGGTAAAGACCGGTCACAAAGTGGTGATCCTGTTCGAAGGGCGCGATGCCGCCGGTAAAGGAGGCGTGATCAAGCGCATCACTCAACGCCTGAACCCCAGGGTCTGCCGAGTCGCCGCCCTGCCCGCGCCGAATGACCGCGAGCAGACCCAGTGGTACTTCCAGCGCTACGTTTCGCACCTGCCAGCCGCCGGCGAAATCGTGCTGTTCGACCGCAGCTGGTACAACCGCGCTGGCGTCGAGCAGGTCATGGGGTTTTGCAACGCGGACCAGTACGAAGAATTCTTCCGCACCGTGCCCGAGTTCGAGCGCATGCTCGCCCGCTCCGGTATTCAACTGATCAAGTACTGGTTTTCGATTTCCGACCAGGAGCAGCACCTGCGTTTTCTCAGCCGCATTCACGACCCGCTCAAGCAATGGAAACTCAGCCCCATGGACCTGGAGTCGCGTCGCCGTTGGGAAGCCTATACCAAAGCCAAGGAAATCATGCTCGAGCGCACCCACATTGCCGAAGCGCCGTGGTGGGTGGTGCAGGCCGATGACAAGAAAAAAGCCCGGCTCAACTGCATCCACCACTTGCTTGGGCAGATGCCGTATGAGGAAGTCGAGCTACCGGTGATCGAACTGCCGCAGCGCGTGCGGCAGGAGGATTACTCGCGCAACCCGACCCCGCCGGAATTGATCGTGCCCCAGCTCTATTGATCTTGGGGGGGGTGGTCACAGTGGCGAACTACTGACCACCCGCAGCGCCAACCCTTCGTACGCATCCAGGGTGATGGTGAATTCACCCTCCGCCGTCAGGTCGCCCTCCACCCTCTCGTTGATGATGTCCACCACCATCCCGGCAGCGATATCCGGCAAATGCAGGGTTTCGGTGATGGGTGTGGCACCGAAGTTCAGCGCGGTAATTTGCGTGCCTTTGCCGGCCGGTAATTCATGGACCATCACCAGCAACGCCGAGTTTTCAACCTCCGGCACTAAAATTTGGCGGCTGGCGGCGATGTCGTAGGCACGGCGCACAGCGAGGATTTTCTGCAGTTGCGAGGCGAAGGATTCCGGATCCTGCAACTGGCTGTTCAAGCTGCCATAGAGGCTTTTCGAACGCGGCATATGGCCCGCCGAAAGCTCCGCATCCGGGTTCAGGTCCACCAGGTCATAAGCCCCGCGATGAATCCAGCGGGTATCGCCATCCTGCATCAAGTGCTCGACCTCTTCAGCCGCCAGCGGCAGCGCGCCCGCCAAGTCCCAACCCGACAAGGCAAACACGCCCGGCTGCATCGCGTTGTACATCACCAACAGTAAATGGATCTGGCGGATCTGCTGGATATCCGCAGCGGTGATCGCCTCCAGATCACGAATGCCCAGCGCCGCCGTGATAATGCTCGCGGTGGTGCACGACACGCCATTGGTCACGAACTTGAGGTTATACGGCGCGTGCTCACCTGCCAGACGCTCGTACATCTGTTCGCGAATGTGCTCACGCAGGATATTGCCGGGGAAGGTCTGCCCCTGGTACAGGAACGTATCATGGGCGTGCAGGGTCCAGAAATGCACCAACTCCAGCGTCAGCTCATCGTGGTTCTGCAACGCATGGATCAGCGAGCCTGGGTCGATGCCCTGGCGGTGCATTTCGCGCAGCATCAGGCGCAGGAACTCGGCATCGCCCATCAGCAGCGCGTGCTGGTACGCGGGGCGGGTGATGAAGTCATAGGACAGGTCGGCACCGCCATGGGACATCGAGGCAATGTCGTCCACGGTGAGGTTCAACTCCTGAAAACTGAAACCGCCCGCCTTGCGAATCGCACCGCCGAGCAACTGGTTGCCGGTAATCGACAGTGGATGGCTCTCGGACCAGGCCGTGCCGTCCAGCTTGCGCTCCACACCGAGAAAACCATTGGCGTCCAGGCGCAGGATCTTCGCGCCCATCACGTCGATGGCGTGCAGCGCATCACCGATGATCATCTGCTGTGCGGCAAAAGTCGGGTCCAGCCAGTTCAGCGACGGCTGGCCTTCCTTGAAGTAATGCAGGTACACCCAGCGACGCGGCTTGCCGTCCACGCCCAGCACTACGTCCGTCGCGCTCCAGTCGGTTTCCTTGACGCCGGGTTCGAAGAAGATCACCCGCTGCAACTGACCGACGATGTAGTGTTTGTCACGCAACGCATCGACCTGGGCGGGGCTGAGGTTCTGCGCGTCACGGCCTTCAGCGACGTCGGGCAACAGCGCCCAGTCCTCCTCGCGGATTTCTACCATGTGGTACAGGCCGGGATAGTCCTCGTAGGCCATCTCGGCCAGGCGGAAATCCGCGCCCTTGCCGGTGTGGGACGGGATCACATCGTCGATGATCACCGCATTGTGCGCCGCCGCCATGCGCGTCAACGCCTGCAACTGCGCCTCGGTGCCCAACTGCGGGTCGATCTCGAAACTGATGCGGTCGAAATTACCATCGATAGTTGGCGTGTGCTGCGTGCCCTTCAGGCCGCCGGACTTCTTCAGCGGGCCATTGTGGATGCCCTGGATGCCGATCTTCGACAACGCCTGCCACAGCGCCTCATCCCCCAAAGCCTCCAGCACCGTGCCGCCCTCGCGGGTCACGATGGACGCCGGGTACGCGGTAAACCACACCGACGACAGGGCCGAAGCATCACGGGGCCGGGTCTGCGCATACGGCTGTTGCCACAACCGGCCCTGGCCCGAATAGAGCTTGGCCCGCTGGCGTGCCGCGTGCAGCATCGATTGTTCCACCAGCCAGTTCACATGGTTGTTTTCAGCCGCCGTCATATGCCTGATCCCTGTTGTCGTCCAAAGGTTGCTCGTAAGCATAGGAGCCACAACCGGGGCCATTCGTTGCATTGCAATGTGGGGCGACTACTCCAACTGCCGATACTGCCTCGGCGTAAACCCCGTCGACGCCTTGAACTGGCGGGTAAACGCGCTGTGGTCGGTATACCCGCACTGCAACGCCACTTCGGTGATCGGCAGATCGGTGTGCAACAGCTGGTGCGCATGCTCCAGCCGCACTTTCTGGATCATCTGCCGTGGCGTGAGGTGGAACACGCGCTTGCAGTAGCGCTCCAACTGCGCCACCGAAATCCCTGCGATCCGTGTCAATTCACCCAAGGGCACACGACGGTTGAAGTGCGCGCGGATGTGCGCGTCCACGGCGGCCAGGCGCTGGTACGCCGGGTGGCTTTCGCTGGCGGTCTGCAGGTCGACCGAGATACCGGCCAGGCCAATGATCGCGCCCGAATGGTTGTACAGCGGCCACTTGTGGGTCAAACACCAGCCGGGTTCGCGGGTGCCGTACAAGTGCAGTTCCAGCTGATCTTCCAGCACAAAGCCCTGCTCCAGCACGCGCCGGTCCTGTTCGGTGTACCCCGGCCCCAGTTGTGCGGGGAAGACTTCGGCACTGGTCTTGCCCAGCAGCGGTTGCAACTGCTTGAGGCCGCAGCGCTGCACCAGGGTGCGGTTGGCGAGCACATAGCGGGCCCGGGTGTCCTTGATGAAAATCGCCGCATTGGGGATCACGTCCAGCATCGGCAATAGCTGCGTGACACTGCCCAATAACTGTTCGATGTCTTGGGGGTTGCTCCCTTGGCAAAGGGTCGCAAACGCGCTCTGCATCATGACGGTTGCTCCCATTGTTTGCCTGGACGACTAGCAGATTGCCCGATGCCCGGCGCCCTGTCGAGCCACCAAAACTGTGCTGATTTCGTCATCGATGCCAGCAAAAAACATCAATCGCGCCGCCGTTCATGAGTTCACTCTATGGCCACTGCATGCCTATCCAATAACTCACAAGAAGGCGACGCTATGTCAGCTCAAGGCAAGTTCAAGAAACAGCTTTCCCTGATGGACCTGACCTTTATCGGGTTGGGTGCCATCTTTGGTTCGGGCTGGTTGTTCGCAGCCAGCCACGTATCCGCAATCGCAGGCCCGGCGGGCATTATTTCCTGGCTCATCGGTGGTTTCGCGGTACTGCTGCTGGGCATTGTGTACTGCGAACTGGGCGCCGCATTGCCGCGTGCCGGCGGCGTGGTGCGCTACCCGGTCTACTCCCATGGCCCGCTGTTGGGCTACCTGATGGGTTTCATTACCCTGATTGCGTTTTCCAGCCTGGTGGCCATCGAAGTGGTCGCCTCGCGGCAGTACGCAGCGGCGTGGTTTCCGGAGCTGACCAAGGCCGGTTCCAGCGACCCGACCACCTTGGGTTGGCTGGTGCAATTCGCCCTGCTGTGCCTGTTCTTCGTGCTCAATTACCGCAGCGTGAAGACCTTCGCCATCGCCAACAACCTGGTGAGCGTGTTCAAGTTCATCGTACCGTTGCTGGTGATCGGCGTGCTCTTCACCTTCTTCAAACCGGCGAACTTCCAGGTGCAGGGTTTCGCGCCGTTTGGGCTGTCGGGCATCGAGATGGCGGTGTCGGCCGGCGGGGTGATTTTTGCCTACCTGGGGCTGACGCCGATCATCTCGGTGGCCAGTGAAGTGAAGAACCCGCAACGCACGATTCCAATTGCCTTGATCCTTTCGGTGTTGTTGTCGACCGCGATCTACGTGCTGCTGCAAACCGCCTTCCTCGGTGGCGTGCCCACGGAAATGCTTGCCAATGGTTGGGCCGGGATCAGCAAGGAACTGGCGCTGCCCTACCGCGATATCGCCCTGGCGTTGGGCGTGGGCTGGTTGGCCTATCTGGTGGTGGCCGACGCCGTGATCTCCCCCAGCGGCTGCGGCAATATCTACATGAATGCCACGCCCCGTGTGGTGTATGGCTGGGCGCAGACCGGCACGTTCTTCAAGATTTTCACGCGTATCGATGAGAAGTCCGGCATTCCACGGCCCGCGCTATGGCTGACCTTTGGCTTGTCGGTGTTCTGGACCCTGCCGTTCCCGTCCTGGGAAGCACTGATCAATGTGGTGTCTGCGGCGCTGATCCTCAGCTACGCCGTGGCCCCGGTTACTGTTGCCGCGCTGCGTCGCAATGCACCGCAGATGGCGCGGCCGTTCCGGGTCAAGGGCATGGCGGTGCTGGGCCCGCTGTCGTTCATCATCGCCGCACTGATTGTGTACTGGTCTGGCTGGGGCACGGTGTCGTGGCTGCTCGGCCTGCAGATCCTGATGTTCGTGGTGTACCTGCTGTGCGCACGCTGGGTGCCGACCGCACACATCAACCTCAAGCAGCAAGTGCGCTCGTCTGCCTGGCTGATCGGCTTTTACGCGGTGACGATCCTGCTGTCCAAGCTCGGCAGTTTTGGCGGCATCGGCGTGATCAGCCACCCGCTCGACACGATTGTCGTCGCCGTTTGCGCACTCGGCATTTACTACTGGGGCGCAGCCACTGGCGTGCCGGCTCACCTGGTACGGCTGGAACACGAAGCCGATGAAAGCGAAGCGGTCGACGAACCTCACGCGCCGCTGACACCCGCGACTTACTGATTCAGGAGCCTTTTATGAAGCGACTGCATGTGATCGACTCCCACACCGGCGGCGAACCGACGCGCCTGGTCATGAGCGGTTTCCCGGCGCTGAACGGCGCGACGATTGCCGATCAACTGCACAGCCTGCGCACCGAGCATGATCAATGGCGCCGCGCCTGCCTGCTGGAGCCGCGTGGCAATGATGTACTGGTGGGCGCGCTGTATTGCGAGCCCGTTACGCCAGGCGCGATCTGTGGCGTGATCTTCTTCAACAACGCCGGTTACCTCGGCATGTGCGGCCACGGCACCATCGGTCTGGTTGCGTCGCTGCACCACCTGGGCCGTATCCAGCCCGGCGTGCACACGATCGACACGCCCGTTGGCCCGGTGGCGGCCACGCTGCACGAAGACGGCAGCGTAACCCTGCGCAATGTGCCTGCCTATCGCCTGCGCCAGCAGGTGCCGGTGCAAGTGCCGGGGCATGGCGTGGCCTACGGCGATATCGCCTGGGGCGGCAACTGGTTTTTCCTGGTGTCGGACCATGGCCAACGCTTGCAGATGGACAACGTGGATGCGCTTACCGACTACACCTGGGCGATGCTCAAGGCCTTGGAAGAGCAAGGCATTCACGGTGCAGACGGTGCACTGATCGATCACATCGAGTTGTTCGCCGATGACGACCTTGCCGACAGCCGCAACTTCGTGATGTGCCCCGGTAAAGCCTACGACCGCTCGCCCTGCGGCACCGGCACCAGCGCCAAGCTGGCCTGCCTGGCCGCCGATGAAAAACTCAAGCCGGGTGAAACCTGGACCCAGGCCAGCATCACCGGCAGCCAATTCGAAGGCCGCTACGAATGGGACGGCGAGCACATCCGCCCCTTCATCACTGGCAGCGCCTACATGACCGCCGACAGCACCTTGCTGATCGACGAGCGTGACCCTTTTGCCTGGGGCATCTGAACCCTTCCCTGTTTGTACTGAACGTTCCAAGGAGTTAGAACAATGAGCGACAACATCTTCACCGGCTGCATCCCCGCCCTGATGACCCCGTGCACCGCCGAGCGCAAGCCGGACTTCGACGCCCTGGTCGCCAAGGGCCGCGAGTTGATCGATATCGGCATGAGTGCCGTGGTGTACTGCGGCTCCATGGGCGACTGGCCGTTGCTCACCGAGGCCGAACGCCAGGAAGGCGTGGCACGCCTGGTGGCAGCCGGTGTGCCGACCATCGTTGGCACCGGCGCGGTCAACAGCCGCGAAGCCGTGGCCCATGCTGCCCATGCGGCCAAGGTCGGCGCCCATGGCCTGATGGTGATTCCGCGCGTGCTGTCCCGTGGTGCCTCGGCCACCGCGCAAAAGGCGCACTTCTCGGCCATCCTCAAGGCCGCGCCGAATTTGCCGGCGGTGATCTACAACAGCCCCTACTACGGGTTCGCCACCCGCGCCGACCTGTTCTTCGAACTGCGCCGCGAACACCCGAACCTGATCGGCTTCAAGGAATTTGGCGGCGGTGCCGACCTGCGCTACGCCGCCGAACACATCACCTCCCAGGACGATAACGTGACCTTGATGGTCGGCGTGGACACCCAGGTGGTGCACGGCTTCGTCAACTGTAACGCCACCGGCGCCATTACCGGCATCGGCAACGCGCTGCCCCGGGAAGTGTTGCAATTGGTGGCCTTGAGCAAAAAAGCCGCCAAGGGCGATGCCAAGGCCCGTCGCCAGGCCCATGAGCTGGAAGCGGCGCTGGCGGTGCTGTCGTCGTTCGATGAAGGCTGCGACCTGGTGCTGTATTACAAGCACTTGATGGTGCTCAACGGTGATAAAGGCTACGCCCTGCACTTCAACGACACCGACGCGCTCAGCGACGCGCAACGTCGTTACGCCGAAAACCAGTACGCGCTGTTCCGCCAGTGGTACGCCACCTGGTCGGCGGAACAGAACGTCGCCTGACCCCTTGCGCGCCGCTGCGGTTCTCGCAGCGGCCAACCTCTTTTCTACCAGGACGATCCCATGACTCTGACGGGCAAAATGCTGATCGGTCAGCACGCCACTACCGGCAATCGCGAGGCGATCCGGGCGGTCAATCCCGCGACCGACACCCCCATGGAACCGGCCTATCCGGGCGGCAACGGCGAACAAGTGGCCAAGGCGTGCGCTCTGGCGTGGGCCGCGTTTGATGGGTACCGCGAAACCTCGCTGGAGGTTCGAGCCACATTCCTTGAGACCATCGCCGCGCAAATCGAAGCCCTGGGTGATGAGCTGATCGAACGTGCCGTCGCCGAAACCGGCCTGCCCCACGCGCGCATTCAAGGCGAGCGCGGGCGTACTTGCGGCCAACTGCGCACCTTCGCCCGCACCGTACGCGCCGGGGAATGGCTGGATGTGCGGGTGGACCCCGCACAGCCGCAACGCCAGCCGCTGCCTCGCCCAGACCTGCGCCATCGCCATATCGCGCTGGGCCCGGTGGCCGTGTTTGGTGCGAGCAACTTCCCCCTGGCGTTTTCCGTGGCGGGTGGCGATACCGCCTCCGCGCTAGCCGCCGGTTGCCCGGTGGTGGTCAAGGCCCATGGCGCGCATCCAGGCACCAGTGAACTGGTGGGCCGGGCGGTGGCGCAAGCCGTTCAGGCCTGTGGTTTGCCCGAGGGCGTGTTTTCGTTGCTGTACGGTTCAGGTCGCGAGGTGGGGATTGCGTTGGTCACCGATCCGCGCATCAAGGCAGTTGGCTTTACCGGCTCGCGCAGCGGTGGCGTGGCGTTGACACAGGCGGCGCAGGCACGGGCCGAGCCAATTCCGGTGTATGCGGAAATGAGCTCAATCAACCCGGTGTACCTGTTTGCGGCGGCACTGGCCGCCCGGGGTGAAGCATTGGCCCAGGGCTTCGTGGCTTCATTGACCCAGGGTGCCGGGCAGTTCTGCACCAACCCAGGGTTGGTGATCGGGGTGCAAGGGCCGGCCCTGGATCGCTTCATCCGCACCACCAGTGAGTTGCTGCCGAGTTGCGCGGCGCAGACCATGCTCACACCCGGTATCGCCAGTGCCTACGATTCCGGCGTGGGCGCATTGACCGAACACGCCAAGGTTGTCGCACAGGGTTTGCCGGCGACGGGCCCGAACCAGGGCCAGGCCCATGTGTTTGTGACCCAGGCGCAAGCGTTCCTGGCCAATCAACACCTGCAGGCCGAAGTCTTCGGCGCGGCGTCGCTGATAGTCGTCTGCGCCAACAATGAAGAAGTGCGCCAGGTGTCCGAACACCTGGAAGGCCAACTGACCGCCACCCTGCATCTGGACGAAGACGATCTGCCAAGCGCCAAAGCCCTGCTGCCGGTTCTGGAGCGCAAGGCCGGTCGCCTGCTGGTCAACGGCTGGCCGACGGGTGTGGAAGTCTGCGATGCCATGGTTCACGGCGGGCCCTTTCCCGCCACATCCGATTCGCGCAGCACGTCGGTGGGCACGGCGGCGATCCAACGGTTTTTGCGCCCCGTATGTTATCAAGACTTCCCCGATGCACTGTTGCCTGCCGCGCTCCAGCACGGCAACCCTTTGCTGCTGCGGCGCTTGCTCGATGGCCAGAGGGAGGCGTAGGCCATGTCCGATCCGGATATCATCGTGGTCGGCGCCGGCATCATCGGCGTCGCCTGTGCCCTGCAACTGGCTCGTCAGGGGCGCCAAGTGCTGGTGGTCGACCCGCAGGAACCGGGTATGGGCGCGTCGTACGGCAACGCCGGGCACCTGGCGACCGAGCAAGTGTTTCCCATCGCCGACCTATCGATCCTCAAGCGCTTGCCCGGCATGCTGCTGGACCCCATGGGCCCACTGCGCCTGGACTGGAAATACCTGCCGCACGCCCTGCCCTGGTTCGTGCGTTTGCTGCTGAACCTGCGTCCGGCGAACTATCAACGCACGGTCGCGGGTATCCGCGCGCTCAATGAAGGCAGCCTGGGCGCCTGGCAGCGCTTGCTGCACAGCATTGGGCGCGCGGAGTTGCTGCGTGAGGATGGCTCGCTGCTGGTGTTTGAACGGGCGGATTCACGGGAAGCCCTCAATGCCTTGCAGCAGCGCATGCAACAGCAGCAGGTGCCGGTGGCGTTCTGGTCCGGCGATGCCATACGCGGGGCTGTACCGCAGTTGAGCGACAACATTCAGGGCGGGCTGTTTTTTCCCGGCACCGGGCACTTTCTTGATCCTTACCACGTGGTCTGCGAACTGGTGCGGGCAGCCAGAGCCAGCGGCGTGCAGTTTCTTAAACGCCAGGTGCTGGATGGCCGCGTCGACGCACAGGGCATCTCACTCTCCACTGACCAGGAACCGCTGAGCGCGCGTCAGGTCCTGATCGCCTGCGGCGCCCATTCGGCCAAACTGACCGCCGCCCTGACCGGCAAAAAAGTCCCGCTGGACACCGAGCGCGGCTACCACCTGATGCTGCCCAATGAACACCACCGTCTGCCGTTTGCGGTCACCTCCCTGGAGCGTAAATTCATCATGACGCCCATGACCGACGGCTTGCGCCTGGCCGGCACGGTGGAATTCGCCGGCCTTGATCGGCCTGCGAATATGGAGCGTGCCTGGCAACTGCATCGGTTGAGCAAGGGGTTGTTTCGCGAGGACTTGAGTGCAGAAGGTGCAACGCCGTGGATGGGGTTTCGGCCGTCATTGCCAGACTCGCTGCCAGTGATTGACCGGGTGTGTGACGGGAAGGTGCTGCTTGCGTTTGGGCATCAGCATTTAGGGCTGACACAGGCGGCGGTGACGGCGGAGTGGGTTGGTGAGTTAGCGCGTGGGGGGCAAGCGCCATCATTGGCACCCTATCGCCTGGACCGATTCTGAGCTCTCTGTAGTGAGCAGGCTTGCCCTGCGCTGGGCTGCGAAGCAGCCCTAAACCCAGACGGCCGATTTCCGACTGAAGAACTGCGGTGCCTGCAGTGGGGCCGCTTCGCGGCCCAGCGCAGGGCAAGCCTACTCACCACAGGTAGATGCATGCTCCCCAGTTGATGAGTCAGCCACACCTCACTTGACCAACCGCTTCTCCTTCGAGGGGCGATATCCGAAATACGAGCTATAGCACTTGCTGAAATGACTCGGCGAAACAAACCCACACGCCACCAGCACCTCCACCTGTGACAACTCGGTGTGCTGCAACAGCCGCCGCGCTTCCGTCACGCGCAGTTCCATATAGTAGCGCTGCGGCGTGGTACCCAGTTGTTCCTTGAACAAGCGTTCCAACTGGCGCCGAGAGCGGCCGGCGTAGACGGCCAACTGGTCCAGCTCCAGGGGTTCTTCGAGGTTGGCGTCCATCAGCTTCACCACTTCACGCAGGGGCGCGCTGACGCTGACATTTTCGGTGGGCTTGATGCGCCGGTAGCGGGATTCTTCGAAGGCCAGGATGTCTTCGATGCCCTCGACCAGGGCCTTGTCATGCAGGCCCTTGATCCAGTCCAGCGCCATGTGGAAGGCTCCAGACGGGCTCGAGGCGGTAAGGCGGTCGCGATCGATCACGTAGGGTTCGCTGGTGACGTGGGTGGCCTTGGACACTTCTGCCAGTGCCGGGCGATGTTCCGGGTGGATGGCGCAGCGATAGCCTTGTAACAGTCCGGCACGGCCAAGGAACCAAGCACCGTTCCACAGGCCGGCGAGGCTGATGCCCTGTTCGGCGGCAGCGCGCAGCAAATGAATGAAGTCTTCGCCGGCCTTGAGTTCCGTGCGAAAGCCGCCGCAGATCACCAGCAGTTCCAGGTCTTGCAGCGCCACCACGTCCAGGCGTGCATCCGGGCGGATCACCAGACCAAGGTCGCTGATGACTTCACCCTCATCACAGCCGAACGTACGCGAGGCAAACAGGTCGGGACGCAGCAGGTTGGCGGTAACGAACGTGTCGAGGGTCTGGGTGAAGGCCGGCAGGGAGAAGTGTTCGAGCAACAGGAAGCCGACGCGGGTGACCGACGCCGGCTGCGAGGTTTCGTTGAGGTAGCGCAGGTTCTTGCCTTTCATGCCACCGCTGAATTGACGTCTTTCCATCGAGGGTTGGCCCACTCTTATTGTTGATGCACTGGGCTCCATCTTAGGGGCAAATGCGTTGGCTGTCTCAGGCACTGAGCCTGAAAAAACCTTAACCCTTCAAAGCCCCCGGCAGAACAGCCGCAAGCGCATCTGATACCGTTTTTTCTTTGCCATCTGCATCTGTATCGAAACGCCTCCTGGGCGGACAATAGCGCCATCCCCACCCCCTTCCCTTCGGAGGCCTTATGACCAAGATGGCACTTTTCCTGTTCGGCTTTTTGGTACTCACCATCGGCATCGGCCTGCTGGCAACCATCTCACCCGTCTGAAGCGGCCCTCAGCTGACAACCAGCATCGGGTACAGTGACAGCACCAGCAACGCCGCCATCGACCAATTGAACACCCGCAACCAGCGCGGCTCACGCAACACATTGCGCAAGCCGCTGCCACACACGACCCACACGCAGACGCTGGGCAGGTTGACCACGGCGAACACCAGTGCAATCACCAGCACATTAGTGACGTAGCCTTCAGCCGGCGTATAGGTGGTGATTGCTCCCAACGCCATTATCCAGGCCTTGGGGTTCACCCATTGGAACGCCGCCGCGCCAAGGAAGGTCATGGGCTTGCCCTGTTCATCAGGGCTGTCGGACATGCCGCCCGCCGTCGCAATCTTCCACGCCAGGTACAGCAGGTAGGCTGCGCCCACGTAGCGCAGCACGGTATACGCCCACGGAAACACCTTGAACACCTCGCCCAACCCCAGGCCTACCGAAATCACCAGCAGCATGAAACCAATGCTGATCCCCAGCGCGTGAGGCATCGAGCGGCGAAACCCGAAGTTCACGCCCGACGCAAGCAACATAGTGTTATTGGGCCCCGGGGTGATCGAAGACACAAAGGCAAACAGCACAAAAGCAGACAACAGGCTGGTAGACATGAACATAACGCGGCATCCAAGCGGAGGGGTATGCCAGCGACAGTAGAGGGTTATGGACTGCCCTGCCCCGTACAGCCACGTCACGATTGAGGCATACACTTTTTTGCCAAAGCTTTCACAAACCTTTCACAGATAGAGGAATAGGGTGAATCCAGCTCCTAATGAACATCCTTTTAGCCCGCGCGCCCCACGCGGGCTTTTCTTTGCCTGGGGTTTATCAGAGGCAAAAAAAGAGGCAAGCCCTTCATCAAGGCTTGCCTCCTATCTCTACCCGTCAGCGCGGGCCGCCACCACCGCCAGGGCCGCCGCCTTGCCCGTGCCCTCCACCGTGACCACCACCACCGCCGCCACCCGGCGGCATGAACATCCAGCAGCCCGACAAGGTCGACAACAGCGCGACAACCACTGCCGCCTTGGTTAGATAACTCAACTTCATGACCACACTCTCTTACTTGACGAGATTAACTTCTCGCCGGATATGACAGTGCCAACTCAAATGCGTCACGGCTATCGTGTAACCTGTTGGTAGGGTTTGTAAGCCCGGCGGTACAAGCTGCCGTCAGTTCTGCGGCCGTTGTTTGGTCGAGTCCAGCTCGGCTTTTTTGGCAGTGCTGATTTCGGTGATTTGCGCCGACTTGGCGATCGCAAAATCGAATGTATCCTGCATCTTGGCAATGGCATCGGTGGCGGTGCCTTTCAGCCCACCGTTGGCCGCCCAATCGAAGTTCCACACGCCCGACAGGTTATCGGCACCGGCCACGTCGTGGGTTTCGATGGCGGTGAACACGTCAGGGTGACGCTCCATGTACTTGGCAGCATCGGACACCTCGGCAGGCACTTTGCCCGAGGCATTGTTGGCCAACTGGGTCAGCTCCTGCTTGGTGATGGCCGACTTGCCGGTCTGGCGCATATAGTCGGCAATCACTTTGCTGGACTTGGCAATGTTCAACTTGTCATCGAACGCCGAAGGTGACGCTTTAGGCGTGTTTGCCCCGCTGCCGGCGGGCGTTACGGTAGTAGACATCGGCGCTGCTCCCCTGAAGGTATGAATGAAATCGTCGTGCTGACGATAGCCTGGCGCCGACGTTAGCATGGGCAATGGGCCATTAACCTGTGCTTCACAACAATTCACAACGCCAGGCTGTCCGGCTTCAATGAGCGCACACCATTCGGCTGGCATGAGCCTACACTCATGGAAAAACTGATTACAACAAGGCTCGCCGGGACCCACCAATGAGAGATCTCCCCCCCACTGCCACGCTTCGCGCGTTCGAAGTCGCGACCCGACATGCGACGTTCACTTCAGCCTCAGAAGAATTGCATGTGACCCAGAGCGCCGTCAGCCACCAACTCAAGCACCTTGAAGACCTCTGGGGGTTACAACTCTTCCAACGCGGCAAGTCTTTGCGGCTGACCCCAGCCGGTGCGGCACTGGCGCCTATCGTGCGCGAGTTTTTCATGAACCTGGAAGCCACATTGACGGACCTTAGAGAACAAAAAGGCAGGGTTCGGCTCAAGGTCAGCACCACCTATTCTTTCGCACTGAAATGGTTGCTGCCCCGGTTGCCAGGTCTGTCGCAGCAGCACCCGGAAATTCTAATCACGCTGGAAACCAGTGACAAAGCGATCAACTTTTCCAGCGCGGATTCAGATGTCGCGATCCGCCTGGGCAACGGTCATTACCCCGCCTTGCATTCGGAGTTCATGCTCAGGGAGCAAATTTTCCCGGTGGCCAGCCCTGACCTGCTTAACCGTTTTGGCACCCCGAACGAGCCCGCCGAATTGTTGCGTTACCCGCTACTTACGCGTGACGGCGCAGACCTGGTGCCCAAGTGGGAAGCCTGGTTCGAGCACGTCGGCGTGGGCGTTTCGACACTCAAGGAAAGCGTCAGGTTTGCTGACACCAACATGACCATAGAAGCCGCCTTGCTGGGCCAGGGCATCGCCTTGGCCCGTAGCGGCCATGTCGAGGCCGAAATCAACGACGGCAGCCTCATGAGGCTGTTCAATGTGCCGTTCGCCTCACCGGTCGCCTATTTCTTTGTCTGTCCCAAAGGGCTCGAAACACAGCCTCACATCATCAGCTTTCGTAACTGGCTGCTGGCGGAGTCGACTCAGGCCCAGCAACACTATCGTTGACAGTATGAGGAATGGCTCATGCCAGGATGAAGGGACTTCGCTGTTGTCCAGCCGCCAGTTTGCTTAACATGGCGCATGCCCTTTCCTATCGTATTACTCGTCCTCTTCGCCGCCCTCTTGCACGCCAGCTGGAACGCGCTGCTGCGTGTCGGCACCGACAGGCTCTGGTCGATGACCGTGATGTGCCTGTCGGTCGCCCTCGTCAGCATGGGCTTTGCGCTGTACCTCCCAGCGCCTGCCGCTGCCAGTTGGCCTTACGCCGCGCTCTCGGGTGTCTTGCACGTCGGTTATAACCTGTTCCTGGTGCGCAGCTACAAGGTGGGTGATCTGGGGCAAACCTACCCGATCGCCCGCGGCTCCTCGCCCATTTTGATCACATTGTTCGCCATGGTGTTTGCTGGCGAAACCCTCAGCACCAGCGCCCTGTTCGGCATTGCACTGGTGTCGAGCGGCATTATTTCATTGGCTTTCAGGCAGCGCAGGCTCGCGGTCCCCAGCTTGCCTTACGCCTTGGGCACGGGTTTTTTCATCGCAGCCTACAGCGTCACCGATGGCATAGGCGCGCGACTTTCAGGTGCGCCGCTGGCCTATACCGCCTGGATGTGCGCCCTCTGGGGCGTACTGATGCCGCTGGTTTATATCGGTCTGCGCGGCGCACGCAGCCTGCTTGCCCCGCGCCCGGGGCTCATCACCGCCTTGATGGGTGGACTGGTCTCCCTGCTGGCCTACGGCATTGTTATCTACGCCATGTCTGAATCGCCGATGGGATCGGTTTCGGCCTTGCGCGAGACCAGCGTACTGTTTGCGGCGTTGATCGGTTATTTCTTCCTGGGCGAGACACTGACTGTCCGCAAAGTCCTGGCGTGCGCAGTGATTGCCACCGGCACGATGCTAATTGGCTAAATTCACCTCCCTCATAAAAGGTTCAAGACATGGCTACCGGCCCTTCAGCTCCCCTGATTCTGATCACCGGCGGTAGCCGGGGTGTAGGCGCGGCAACGGCGCGGCTCGCCGCAGCGCAAGGCTATGACGTCGTCATCAGCTACATCAACAATGAGGCCGCCGCACTCGGCGTGGTGGCTGACGTGCAAGCGCTCGGACGACGCGCCTTGGCCATACGCGCCGACAGTGCCGACCCGGAACAGGTCGCGCATCTGTTCCGAGCCATCGACGAGACGTTCGGCCGCATCGACGTTCTGGTCAACAACGCCGCAATCATCGCGCTTCAATCGCGCTTTGAAGACCTCGACTTTGCCCGCATGCAACGCATCTTCGCAATCAATGCCATCGGCCCGATGCTCTGCGCGCAGCAAGCCGTGAAGCGCATGTCTTTTCGACACAGCGGCAACGGCGGCAGCGTGATCAACGTCTCCTCGGGCGCCGCGCGGTTGGGCAGCCCCAACGAGTACGTCGACTACGCAGCGTCGAAGGGAGCACTGGAAACCTTCACCATCGGGCTATCCAAGGAAGTCGCGCGCGACGGCATCCGCGTCAACTGCGTTCGCCCAGGGCATATCTACACCGAAATGCACGCCAGCGGCGGAGAACCGGGTCGCGTGGATCGCGTCAAGGAAAGCATCCCGATGGGCCGGGGCGGCGAGCCCGAAGAAGTGGCGCGGGCCATACTGTGGCTGGCAGGTAAAGAGGCGTCGTTTGTTACCGGGACCTTTCTGGATGTGACTGGGGGCAAGTGAGACATTTGCACACGCTTGACTGGGAACACACACTGCGTCATCGAGCATCCAACCAGAACAAATACTGATAACGGTTCCATTGAAAAAAACGGGAAAACTCATGGGGATTAACGTCACGATGCTAAAGGGCATTTGCTTCCTGACGATGGGTGCCATTGCCCTCGATGCGCTTGCGGGGACGTCGGAACAGAACTATCTGTGCAAGACGCAAGAAACACTGCTGTTCGGCTGCGACTCCGGGCCGAAAATGATCTCGGTTTGCGCATCACACGATTTCTCAGCGACAACCGGCTATGTGCAATACCGATTTGGTACGCCCGGCAAAATCGAGTTGAGCTACCCCGAAAAACCGAGCCCACCGAAGGGTCACTTCTGGCTCAGTTCCACGGCCTACTCCGGTGGAGGCGAAGCTCATCTGCGCTTTACCAATCATGGGGTAACCTACGCCGTTTTCGACCGTATGGTGCGCACTAATTTTACACCCGGAGAACCCAACGACCCCGAGATGAGCGAGGGAGTGGTCGTGCGTCCGCAGGGAAAAAAAGCCACACGGCGGCTTTGTACCTATTCCGAAGGCGGGATTCGCGAGCAAGCTTATACAACCATCGAACGTGAAGATTTCGACGATAGCCTCGTTCCTTAAGCGCGAATGTCGCATGATCACCGCCTGGCAACCGACTGACACGAGAACCACCATGCTCCGTATCTATCCAGCGACCCCAGCCGATCTTGAAGCCTTGCGCGAAGTCGGCTGCACCACCTATCGAGAACACTTTGCACACATCTGGTCGCCTGCCGGATTGCAGGCGTTCCTTGATCGGGACTTTTCCCACGACGCCTTACGCCAATCACTCGAAACATCCGACAGCCCTCTATGGCTGCTCGCTTCAGATGACAACGCGCAAGTCGTAGGCCTGGCAAAGGTCAACTGGTCGGCGCCGGCGCCCATAACAGGCGAAGCTGGCGCAGAACTGCGCAAGATCTACTTTCTCAAATCCGCCGCCGGGCGCGGGTATGGCAAGCGATTTATGCAGTTCATTTGCGACCAGGCGGTAGAGCGTGGTGAGCGCTCGCTGTGGCTGACGGTGCTCAAGTCCAATCCCGATGCACGACGGTTTTATGAGGCGTTTGGGTTCAAGTGGATCGGAGAAATTCCGTTCAAGACGGACCTGGCTGAAATCGGGATGGATGTGATGGGGCTTGAACTGCAGCGGCAGGATGGATAAATGGATGAGTTGATACAAGGCCTCGACGGGCCCAGGACGGCGCAGCAGGAACTGTTCTACGACCTGGAAGATGCGTCGGCGGTGATTGGGTGGTCGGTGGTTGAGCTGAGCGCTTTGGCGGCCAGCGGCAAGACGCCGGATGAGGCAGTGGCATTGATGAAGATTTGCGCGCTGCTGGCGGCGCAGCAGGAGAAATTGCGGGCGTATGCAGGTGAAGTCAAAGACCAGAGGATCGTCAGGTCTCAGGTCCTATAAGCCCGACGCAGCGGTCGGGCTCATTGAATTACAAATGTTCAGTTGTCGGGATGCTCGCTCGCCACTGAATCAGCGGCGTCTACATCCGACATGTCCTCTTCAAGAGGCGCGTCATCGTCCGGTGGCAACGGAACACCCTCCTCATCGCGCTTCGGATCGTGCCCTGTCTCATTGTCGGTGCCGCGGGTTACATCCTGCTGAGAAATATTCCCAGGGGCATTTTCATTGATTTCCATGCTGGCTCTCCGTTCTTACGCTCGGGATATCGGCGCTTAAACATGGGATCAGGTAGTGGTCTGCGAGTGCGATGTACTTGACGAACGGCAGAAAGCCTTGCGCAATGGCAAGGCGTTTCAGAGTCAATTCCTAACGCACCAGACTTCCAAAACGTTTTCGAAGCCAATAAAAAACCCCGTAGACGCTAATCTACGGGGTTTCTAAGAGTGGAGGCCGAGGTCGGAATCGAACCGGCGTAGGCGGATTTGCAATCCGCTGCATAACCATTTTGCTACTCGGCCTCAAACGATCAATGTCCTGACTGCTGACACTCACCGGATAAAAACTTGAGTGGGCTGTAAAACCCTGCCTCTACTCTAACTCATTGAATACATTGAAGTTTTTAATGCTTCATTGCGTTCGATGGGCGCCATTATGTACGTATTTGCCAAAGCGTGCAACCCCTTGATTTCAAAAATATTTCGTATTGGCATCAAGGGGTTGCGTACCTGCCCTACTCCTTGATGCGCAGCTGTTGATAGTGCGGGTCGGCCTTGATTTGCGCTTCGGTGAAGGGCAACGGGCTGAGCTTTTTCTGGGAGAAGGCTTGGGTCTGGTCCTTGGCGTGTTTTGACGCCGGATTGCTGGACTCGGAGAACGCGAGTACGCCTTGGGCGTTGGGCCCCTCGTCGTCAAAGGTGACGATTTGCAGGTAGCTGGTGCCGCTGACCACTTCGCGCTTGCCGTCGGCGCGGGGCACGGTTTGCATGGCGTTGTAGATCCCCAGTTCTTGCGGGCCGCCGTGGATCGGGGTTTGGCCGGAGACTTGGAGGTCGCCCCAGGTGCTTTCGGCGGTGAGGCCGAGTTTAGCGACGTCGGCGGTGGACGCCAGCATGGCTTCGCGCAGGGCTTTGGCGACATCGGTGCGCTCGATAGCCAGGCCACGTGGCGTGGTGAGGGGTTGCGCCGGGTCGAAGGCGACGCGCCAGGCATCGGGAATTTGCTGCAGGTGTTGCACCAGGTTGATGAAGTGCACCAGGCCGATGCCGCTGTCGAGGTTGGCGTGTTGGTCCCAGTTTTTCAGGTGGGTGCACAGGGGTTGCAGCGCAGTGGCGTCGGCGCCGAGGTGTTTGGCGCAGAATGCGAGCAGGTCGGGCATGACTTGGCTCGCCAGGTACACCTCGTTGTCCATCACCATGTTTTGCAGGTCGGTGACGCTGATCGGTTTGTCCAGGGATTGCAGGCGTTGCAAGGCAAAACGCGCGCGTGGGCCAAGGCCGATGTGGTCCTGGCTGATCACCGGGGAGAAGCCGGTGAGCGGCGCCTTGGGGTTGGCTAGCCAGGCCGAGTCGTTGGAGTGCTGGACGTAGTCGGTGCGTTGCAGTTGCGGCAGTTGGTCGGCCGCGAAGATGCCGGCCTGGGCTGCGCGTGGGTCAACGTCCCAGGCGCAGGCGCTGTGGGCGCCGTCGAGCATGATCATCTGCAGGCCGGCACGGGGGTCGCTGCATTGTGCGAGTTTGGCCGCGCTGACGTTGGGCACCACCGACTGGTTCATGTACAGGCTCTGGCCCTGGTCATCGGCGGCCAGAGTGTTGACCCACGGGATACCTTGCAGGGTGCGCACCGAGGTTTTCAGTTGGTCGAGACTGCCCGCGCGGTTCATCGCGTACCACTGTTGCAGCACGCGGTCGTTGCCCAGGTTGGCGTCACGCAGGCTGAAAGCGTAATGGCTGTCCCAGTCGAGCTTGCCCGGCCATTGCACCACCGGGCCGAATTGCGAGCTATAGACGGTGTGCGACTGGCCCTTGAGGCTGCCATCGGCTTGCTTGACCTGCACCGTCACCGTGGTTTTATCCAGGGCCACGGATTTGCCATCGAGCAGATAGCGCGTGGAATCCTTCGGGTCCAGGGTCAGGCGATACAGGGTGAAGTGCTTGGACGTGTCCACGGTGTGGGTCCACGCCACATGCTGGTTGAAGCCGATATTGATCACCGGCAGGCCCGGCAACGCAGCGCCCATCACATCCAGCTGACCGGGGATGGTCAGGTGCATTTCATAGAAGCGCATGCCGCCCACCCACGGGAAGTGCGGGTTGGCCAGCAGCATGCCGCGCCCGTTGAACGAACGATCGCGGCCCACCGCTACGGCGTTGCTGCCACGATCGAAGGCGAAGCGCTGCTGATTGGCGGCGGCCAATTCAAAGGCTTTCGAGTCGGTCGATACACTGGCTGTGGCTTGGGGCGGCGTCGCACCGACCAGGGCTTCAGCGAATTGGCCGACACCGCCTTCCACCAATAACCTACGGGTCAGCTTGACCAAGTCTTCAGCCACCAAGGGCCGCACCCACGCCGCCTGGCACTGCGCCGGAGCGCCCTGCTCTTTCAGGTAGCGGTTGTAGCCGGCCACGTAACCTTCGATACGCTGTTGGATCTGCGGGCTTTGCGCTTTCCAGAACGCGGCGACCGACTCCGGCGTATTGAGCCACGTGAAAAACACATCACTGGCCAGGTTGTTGCGCTCTTCCAGGGTCGCCTGCTCGGGGCCGAAGAACTTGGCGCGCTCGCCATTCACCGTGACCACTTCATTGGCCAGCAGGCACAGGTTGTCCTGGGCGTAGGCGTAGCCGATGCCGAAGCCCAGGCCACGCTCATCGTTGGCGCGAATGTGCGGCACGCCATAACTGGTACGCCGGATATCCGCCGAGGCTTGCGTCACTTGTTCCCGCGCCGAGACGGCCAGGCTCAACCCCAGCAACACGCCCGCCACACATACCCTGGACAACCCATTGGAAATAATCACGCAAACTCCACCGTCAGATTTAACCGCCTCACAAGGGGTAATGACCCCACCGTAAGAACGCAAATCACCAGGAATAATTTAGCGCGACAGCGCGTTTATTTAAGGCCGCGCAGATGTGACAAAACCGATACTGACAAAATTTCTACATCCGGGACTTCATGATTTCGCTCGCTCGTTCGTCTTATCAACTAAGAGCGCTCATTTTTTCCTGATCAGGCTCTGATAAGGAGTTTTTGCATGTACAACCCGCAAGTGCCCACGGATGGACATTCACCGGCTGCCGAGGCCAGTTTCGGCAACGGCGCACAAGCGTTCGGCAAAACGCCCGAACAACAAGGCAACCAGCGTATCCGCCACCTGCTCAAGTGTTTTGGCTTGCGCACCAGCCTGATCCGGCTGAAGGTCATCGACGCCTTGCTCACCGCCGCCGACAACAGGCGCACCCTCGGGGTACGCGGTGTGCACAGTCATCTGCTGGAGCTGGGCATCCCGTTGTCGTTTCTCAGCGTGCGCGAGGTGCTCAAGCGCCTGTGCAGCGAGGGCGTGATCACCCTCAATGCGGATAAAAGCTACAGCCTCCATGAAGAGGCTGCCAAGGTGCTCGAAGGCCGAGCCTGATCGCCCTTATAGCTTGACCTTGCGGCGCATGATGCCGTTGATCACCACCACGACCACTGCGACGGCAATGGCGATGGTCTGGAATGTCTTCTCACTGATAACCCCGGTGTTCTGCAAATAGGACAGGCCAAACATCGTCGCCAGTACGGCCAGGGCAATCAGAATCGAATATTTCAAACGCTGCTTTTGTGTCATGACGGGTTCCTGAACCTTGAAAATGAAGCGTCGAACCTGTCCTACGCGCAAGGGCGAACAGGTCCGACAGGCGCTCATGTTACAGGCGATGAAAAACTTTGGCTCGACCAATCAACCGGCGTGCACCCAACGCTGGTGCAGCCAACGCGCCAAGGCATCCAGCGCAAAGCCCAGCAACCCGATCAGCAGCACCATCGCCATCAGCTCCGAGTAGGCCAGCCGATCACGGGTGTCGAGGATGTAGTAGCCCAGCCCGGCACTGACCCCGAGCATTTCGCATGGCACCAGCACGATCCACAAGATACCGATGGCCAAACGCACGCCGGTCAGCACGTGCCCGACCACTCCAGGAATGATCACCCGGCGCAAGGTCTCCCAGCGCGTCGCACTCAGGCTGCTGCTCAGCTGTAGCCAGCGCGGGTCCAACTGCCGCACGCCGGCAGCGGTATTGAGCATGATCGGCCACACGGCGGCAAACGCCAGCAGGAAATAGATCGGCTGATCCCCTACCCCCATCAGCATCACCACGATGGGCATCCACGACAGCGGCGAGATCATGCGCAGGAACTGAAAGGCCGGCGTGGTCGCCGCTTCCAGCTTGCGCGAACTGCCCACCAGCAGCCCCAACGGAACGCCTACCAACAACGCCAGGAACAACCCGACAAAAATGCGCTTCAGGCTCACAGCAATATGCACATACAGCTCACCGCGCCCCAGCAATTCCCACAGGCTACTGAAGGTGGCGGCCAGGGAAAAACGCGCAGACAACCCCTCCGTCGCGCCAAACACCTTCACCCCCAGCCACCAGAGCAACAGCAACCCCGCCAAGCCACTCAACCCGAGCAACCAGCCCGGGATTTCACGGTTGTTCAAACGCCGATCTCCTCATGCCGCTCATAGCCGTCCGGCAAACCAAAGGTCTTCATGCCGCCCACGGCCTCGATGGCGTTGCGCACGAAGCGGTCGTCCACCAGGTCCTTGGCGACGAACGCCGGGTCGAGGTCAGCGAGGAATTTCTTGTCGCCCTCGATCAGCGTGTCTTTCAAACGCCGTACCAACTCCTCGGTGTAGCTGGGGAATGGATAAGGTTGAAAGTCGATACGGTGTTCATCCCAATTGCCGTGTTGGATCGCACCGTCTGCCAGGTAGGCGGCACGGTCAGTTGCGGCGGGTGCGAGTACTTTGCTCAATACCGGCTCGGCATGCGGGGTGTAGCGATTCGGGCCGTCCTTGGACAGCAACTTCACCGCCTCTTCGCGGTTATCGCGAGTCCAGACCTGCGCCTTGACGATGGCGTTCACCACCTTCTGCGACCACTCCGGGCGGTTGACCAGGTCGTGTTCGTGCATGAACACCACGCAGCACGCGTGATTGCGCCACACGTCGCCGGTAAAGCGTTGCACGCGGCCAACCTTGAGGTTTTCCGCCAGGGCATTGAACGGCTCGGCGACGATATACCCATCGATGCGCTGGCTGGCCAGGGCCGGCGGCATGTCCGAAGGCGGCAACACGATCAGGTTGACCTCATTGGCCGCAATCGCACTGCCCGCCGCCCGCGCCACTGGCGTGAGGCCGTTGTCGCGGAACAACTGCTGCACCACCACGTTATGGATCGAATACCAGAACGGAATCGCCACCGATTTGCCGCCCAGCTGTTTCACGTCCGTGATGCCCGGCGCCACGGTCAGGCCCGAACCGCCCACATGGTTCCAGGCCACCACCTTGGCCGGGACCTTGCTGCCGTAACGTGCCCATACAGTCATGGGAGATAGCAGGTGAATCACATTGACCTGGCCCGAGATGAACGCCTCGATCACCTGCGCCCAACTGCGCAGCAACACCGGGCGCTCAGCCTTGATGCCTTCAGCGTCGAACAGGCCATTGTTGTGCGCCACCAACAACGGCGTAGCGTCGGTGATCGGCAGGTAGCCGATGCGCACCGGCGCATCCGGCTCGCTGGCGGCGCGGGCTTGCAAACTGCTGAGCAGCGGCAACGCGCCGGCGGCGCTGAGTACGGCGGAGAGTTTGAGAAAGTCGCGGCGCGAATGGGTCAGGTCATCCAGGCACATGGGCAGGCTCCAGCAGATCAAGGGGGTTGGGTTGAGGGCGGCTCGCCTGCCGTAAGGTTTTAAGGATCTCGATGCGCAGCGCGCCGATGGCTTCCACCTGTTCTTCGCGGGGTTGCGGCAGGTCGATCAGCCATTCGCCCAACGTCCGCGCCGGGCGGTTGCCCAGTAGCAGGATGCGGTCGGACAGCAGCAGCGCTTCGTCAATGTCATGGGTGATCAGCACCGCCGCCGAACCCTGTTCGCGGTTGACCTTGAGCAGCAGGTGTTGCATGTCGGCGCGGGTCACTTCGTCCAGGGCGCCGAAGGGTTCATCCAGCAACAGCACCTGAGGCTGGCGCGCCAGGCAACGGGCCAATGCGGTGCGCTGGGCCATGCCGCCGGACAGCTGCGCCGGGAATTGCTGGCGCGCATGCTCCAGGCCGACGGCGGCAATGGCATGGTCGACGCGCTGGCGGCGCTCGTCAGCGCTCAAATGGGGTTGCCGGGCGAAATCCAGGCCAAAGGCGACGTTCTTTTCCAGGCTTAGCCAGGGCAACAGACTCGGGTCCTGGAACGCCACCGCCACGCGTGGATGGGGACCCTTCAAGGGCTCGCCCAACGCGCGCACACTGCCGCCTTGCGGTGCCTGCAAACCGGCGAGGACGCGCAACAGACTGGACTTGCCCACGCCGCTGGGACCGAGGATCGACACCACTTCACCGGGTTGCAAGTGCAGGTCGAAGTGCTGTAACACCGGCCCGCTGGCATAGCCCAGGCAAATCCCCTGGGCACTCAGTACGGCACTTGTCATAGGTTGGCCTGACGCTGCAGTTCAGTACGCAATTGCACCAGGCTTGGGGTCACGATCGGCACAAACGCCGACTCACGCCAACGTCGCGCAAAACCATTGCCGTGGGCGGTGAGATAGGCCTTGCCGCCGCTGGCCTGCAACTCCAGTTGCACGGCGCTGGCGGCAGTCTCCGCCAGGGCGATGCGCAGCTTGAACAGCGGCACCGGTTCGGCGGCGAAACGCCCGGCAAGCAGACCGCTTTTCAAGTCGCGGACCAAGTGATCCAGGGTCACGCGCAGGGTTTCCAGTTCTTCGCGCAGTACCGTACGGGTCGCGCCCAGATGGTTGGCGACTTCCGCCAGGGAACGACGTGCCAACCCGATGGACATCCCGCACTGCAGGCCCAGGAACGCCGGGCGCACCGCCGGCAGGAATGTGCGTGCGTCTTCATGCAGCAGCCAATCGCGGCTCAGCTCCACGCCATGCAAATCCAGGGCGGCGGTGTTGCTTGACTGCAAGCCGAGCAGTTCCAGGTCGCGAGAGCGCTGCAAGCCCGCCACCGAGTCCGGAATGGCCAGGATAAACGGCGCGCCACCCTCCGCCAGTTCGATGGCCGCCGCCGCGACAAAACCGTTCCGTCGCAGGTTGGTCACCCAGTGCAGGCGGCCGTTGAGGGTCCAGCCATCGTTGGACGGCTCGGCACTGATCTGCAGGGTCTCAATGCCCGACAAGAACTTCATCGCATTTGACAGTCCTGTCGCCCCCGCCAACTTGCCGCTGAGCAAATCCGGCAACAGCTGTTCACGCAGCCGCGCATTCGGACTCTGCAGCAAATACTCGATAAACGAGCGCTGGCCCCAGCACACGAACGCCGCCGCCAGGGAATGGCTGGCGACATTGGCGATGGCCTCCACGGCGCCAGCCACATCGCCGCCCAGGCCGCCCAGTTGAGCCGGCACGCCGATGCGCAACACGTTGGCCTCTGCCAGCCGCGGCAGCACTTCCTGTGGATCGCAACTGCCCACGTCCAAGGCCTGCGCCTGGATGTCGAGCCAACGGCTCAAGATGGGGTCAAGCATTCCTGTTTCTCCTTTACAGCGGGTGGGCCAACTTCAGCTTGCGGGTTTTTCCCAACGGTATTGCGCCAGCTCGGGGTTCAGCGGGGTACGAGCAAACACGTTAGCGAAGTTGCACAGGGTTGCCAGGCTGACGCCCAGAATCACTTCCAGGGCCTGGCCTTCGGTGTAACCGACGGCGCGGAATGCGTCATAGCCCGCATCGCTCACATCACCCCGGGTGGCGATCACTTCGCGGGTAAAGGCAGCCAGGGTTTCATAGCGGGCATTGGGCAACTCGCCGCGTTGACGCAGGGCTTCGATGACGGCTTCCGGCAACTTGGCTTTGTTACGCGCCACCGCAGTGTGGCCGGCCACGCAGAAATCGCAGCCGTGGGTGGTGGCGGCAATCAGTTGCACCACCTCGCGATCGGCGAGGCCGAGTTCGGATTTGGCGTTCAAAGCGGAGACGGTGATGTAAGTTTCCAGCGCGGCCGGCGCATTGGCCAGCACCGCAAGCAAATTGGGGATGAAGCCCGAGCCTTTCAGCGCGTTTTCCAGGAAAGGCTTGGCCGCTTCCGGCGCGGTTTCAGGGGTGAGCAAGGGTACACGGGACATGGAGCAGTCTCCTGATGGGTTCGTGTATCCAGTCTGTTGGTTATAAAAAATCGCCTCAATAGTCTAAAGTAGCGATTACTTGCTCTTGAGTCTTTCCATTAGATGAATTCGTCCAGTGCACTTGTCGATTGGTTATTAGACAGCCTCGAACTCGACACCAGCCTATTCCATGTAGGTCGTTATTGCGGCGACTGGCATGCAAGCACCCACGGCCTGGCGAGCGCGAGTTTCCACCTGATCGTGCAGGGCCAGTGCTGGCTGCATATCGACGGCGACGCCACGCCTCATCGCCTCGACAACGGCGATGCGGTGTTCCTGCTGCGCGACCTTGAATATCGCCTCTCCGGCGAGCCCACGGCGGTGGGTGCGCAGGAATGCCCGCGTGTGCCAATGGTGCCCCTGGACAGCGCCGCCAGCGATGGCGTCGGCCTGGTGTGTGGGTTCTTTCACTTCCAGTCCGGTCTGTCGGCGATGATTGTCGACACCCTGCCCGCGTGGATCATCCTGCGGGCGGGCGATCCCTCGCTGACTGCCGCGCGCAACCTGTTCGAACTGATCCTGCAAGAATGCCAGCGCCTGCCTGCGCCCTCCTCGGCCTTGCTGGAACGGCTTTGCCACCTGCTGTTTCTATATGTACTGCGCCAACAGGTGCTGGATAACAGCGAACTGGGCGGCCTGGCGGCGCTGGGTCGGCAGCCGGCGTTTGCCGGTTTGCTGGAACAGTTGATCGCGCACCCGGCCGATGCCTGGACTCTGGAAAGCATGGCCGCCTGTACCGGGCTGTCGCGTTCGGCGTTTTTCAAGCGCTTCAATGAACTGTGCGGGCAGTCACCGGGCCAGGTGCTACTGATGATGCGCATGCGCCATGCCTGCCAGTTATTCAAGCAGGACCAGACGGTGGCGGATGTCGCGCTGGCGGTGGGTTATCAGTCAGTGGCGGCGTTTACCCGGGCGTTTCACAAGGTGACGGGGCAACAGCCTGGGGCCTATCGAAAGGCACAGGCTTAGCGTCGCAAACCGGTGCCGGGGGTGGCGCAGAGTTCGACCAGCCAATCCACAAACACCCGCACGCGTTGGGACAGTTGGCGGTGCGGCGGGTACAGCGCCGTCAAGGCCATTGTCGGCACGGCAAACCGGGGCAGTACTTCCACCAGGGTGCCTTGGGCCAGTCGTTCTCTGGCGTGATAGTACGGCGCCTGGATCAACCCATAGCCTGCTTCGCAAGCGCAGAAGTAGCCGTCGGCGCTGTTGACTGCGACCACCTTTGGCAAATTGAGCGTGCGCAATTGGGAGGCGAGTAGAAACTCCAAGCCAAACCGTTTGCCACTGGCGGCCGAGACGTATTCGACCATCTGATGGTGGGCTAAGTCGTCGAGCGTGTCGGGCACCCCCATATGGTCGAGGTAAGCGGGGCTGGCCAGGGTGATTTGATCCATCATCGCCAGCGGTCGCGCCACCAGTGAATCGTCCAGCGCCAGGCCACCGCGCAGCACACAATCGACGCCTTCACGGATCAGGTCCACCGGCCGGTCATTCAAGCCGATTTCCAACTCAATCTGCGGATACAGGGCAGTGAACGTGGGCAGTGCGGGTATCACCAGATACCGGCCAATACCCGCCGGCATATCAATGCTCAACGTGCCACGTGGGTTCTGCCGACTGGCGGAAAACACCGCTTCAGTTTCCTCAAGGTCCGACAGCAATTGCACACAGCGCTGGTAATACGCGGCGCCATCCAGTGTCGGGCTAACCTGCCGTGTAGTGCGTTGCAATAGTTGCACGCCGAGGTGCGCCTCCAATTGCTTGATCAGCACCGTCACCGAGGCACGGGGCAGTTGCAGGCTGTCGGCGGCCTTGGCAAAGCCCCGCAGTTCGACGATCCGGGTGAACACGCGCATCGCGTTGAAACGGTCCAAGCGCCGGCTCCTTGAGCTGATTATTTAGAAATACCGAATAGTGTTAGTGCTTTTAGCCGGTTTATCCCGATTTTGTCGAGCGTGACAATGCAGGCCTTCCCAACCAGGAGCTGACCCCATGCACACCCGTCCACTCGGTACCAACGGTCCCCTCGTCTCCGCCATCGGCCTCGGCTGCATGGGCATGAGCGATTTCTACACGCCCGGCAGCGACACCCGGGAAGCCACCGCGACCCTGCACCGCGCGTTGGAACTCGGTGTCAACTTTCTGGATACCGCCGACATCTACGGCCCGCACACCAATGAAGAACTGATCGGCAAAGCCATCACGGGTAAACGTGACCAAGTGTTCCTGGCCAGCAAATTCGGCATTGTGCGCGACCCGGCCAACCCGGCGTTGCGTGGCGTCAACGGTCGCCCCGAGTACATTCGCAAGGCGATTGACGGCACGCTGCAACGCCTCGGCGTCGACACACTGGACCTGTACTACCAGCACCGCATCGACCCGGATGTCGCCATCGAAGAAACCGTCGGCGCCATGGCCGAGTTGGTGCAACAAGGCAAAGTGCGTTATCTGGGATTGAGCGAAGCGTCCGCCGCGACCTTGGAACGGGCCCATAACGTGCATCCCATCAGCGCCCTGCAAAGCGAATATTCGCTGTGGAGCCGCGATCAGGAACACAACGGCTGCCTCGCCGCCTGCCAACGTCTGGGCATTGCTTTTGTGCCTTATAGCCCGCTGGGGCGTGGTTTCCTCACCGGCGCCCTGCAAAGTCCGGATGATTTTAGTGCCGATGACTACCGCCGCTTCAGCCCGCGTTTCCAGGGCGAAAACTTCGGCAAGAACCTGGAACTGGTCAAGCGAGTGCAGGCACTGGCCGCCGACAAAGGCGTGAGTGCCGGTCAACTCGCGCTGGCCTGGGTACTGGCGCAGGGTGACTTCATTATTCCGATTCCCGGCACCAAGCAGCGCAAGTACTTGGAAGAGAACGTTGCCGCCCTCGAGATCAGCCTCAGCCCGGCCGAATTGGCGGCGCTGGAAGCGATCTTCCCTGTCGAGGCAACCGCTGGCCTGCGTTACCCGGAAGCGGTAATGGCCATGCTGGATATCTGACCGAAGGAGCGCCCTCGCCAGGCGCTCGTTTTCTTGCACGACCGTACCTAAAGCTCCTCCTCGCCAAGCCGATAGCCCGACGAAGCTCCAACAAAGCCACGTCGGTGATAAATGCTTCGTAAGGACGACCCCATGCCCCCACTGCGCTCCATCCAAGCCCGCTATACCCTGTTCCTGGTGCTGTTCGTCCTGGTGTTATTTGTGTTGACCGTAGTGGGCATCGGCCAGTTGGTCGCGCCCACGTTGCGTCACACCGAAGAACAGGTGGTGCTCAACCGCATCGCCGAGGTGGCTGAACAGATCCAGGGCGAGCTGAACAAGGTTCAGTCCCAGCAACGCAGCATCACCCAGACCATCCCGTTGCTCGACAGCGATGCCATCGACAAGGTCCTGCCTGGCCTGGTCGACCAGTACGGCGAGCTGAAAGTCTTCGGTGGCGGGATCTGGCCGCTGCCCAACCAGCGCACACCGGGGCGCAACAAGCACAGCACGTTCTGGCACCGGGATGCTTCGGGCAAACTGGCAGTCAACACTTTCTGGAACAGCGACCCCGCCCCCAACTATTACGACCAGAGCTGGTACAAAGGCGGCCTGGCCTCCCCGCGTGGCCAGTGCGCCTGGGCGGCCGCTTATAAGGACGACGCCAGCCAGGAGCCACGCACCAACTGCGCCATGGCAATCCAGCGCGACGGCGTGCCGTACGGCGTCGCCACCATCGACGTGACCCTGGGCTTCTTTAATGACTTGGTAGCCAGTAAAGAAAAAGACATCGGCGGGCAAATGCTGATCTTCGAGGGCGACGGCAAGATCATCAGCAACAGTTCGCGCATCAGCGGCCCGGTGGTGTTGAAAAACATCAGCGAACTCACCGGCACCTCGGCGTTTGCCGCCCAGGTCAGCAAGGCCCTGACCAATCGAGACCAGGCGCTGCAGCGTAGCGAGTTCGACAATCAGGGCGTGGCCAGCACTTTCTATATGCGCCCGATCGGTGGCACGCCGTGGTTCCTCGCCACCGCCCTGTCTACCTCGCTGATCACTGCACAGCGCGATGACGTACTCGGCACCCTGGCTCTGCTGCAAATCCCCATGGTGTTGCTGCTGGTGCTGCTCGCGGTGTATGCGATCCGCCAACTGGTGCAGCGCATGAAATCGCTGAAATCCAATATCGACGCGCTGTCTGCCGGCGATGCCGACCTGACGCGACGCATCACCATCCGTGCCGAAGACGAGCTAGGCGCCATTGGCCACTCAGTGAACCGTTTTATCGTCTACCTGCAGAACATGATTGGTGAAGTGACCCAGGCCACCGGCGCCATGTCGTCGAGCCTTGAGCAACTGCAACGGACCTCGGCGCACACCAATCAGATCCTGGTGCGACATGCCTCGGAGACCGATCAGACGGTCACCGCCATTACCGAAATGAGCTCCACCGCCGACACCGTCGCGCAAAACGCCGCCGAAACCGCCGCGTTCACCCAGCGCGCCAACGAGCATGCCGACCGCTCCCGCGTGGTGGTGGGTGAAGCATCCACCAGCGTCAGCGCCTTGATCGGCGAAGTGTCCAGCGCCACCCACAGCGTGGAAAACATGCGCCAGGACGCCGCACGCATCACTGAAACCCTCGGTGTGATTGGTGCGATTGCCGGCCAGACCAACCTGCTCGCCCTCAACGCGGCGATTGAAGCCGCGCGTGCTGGCGAGCAAGGCCGGGGCTTTGCGGTGGTGGCCGATGAAGTGCGTGCGCTGGCTGCCCGCACCCAGGCCAGCACCTCGCAGATCAACGACATGCTCACGCGCCTGACCGCGGGCGTCAGCTCCTCGGTGGCCGCCATGGAAAACACCCAGGCCAGTTGCCAGTCGGCGGCGGATGCCACGGCACGGGTAAACACTGGCCTGGATGAAATGGCCGGTTCGGTCAGCCATATCAACAACCTCAGCACCCAGATCGCCACGGCGGCCGAGCAGCAGAGCGCGGTGACCGAGGAGATCAACCGCAGCATGGTGCAGATCCGACAAATGGTCGAAGAACTGGTGCAGAGCGGCCATGCCACCGAAACCAATACCCAAAGCCTGCTGGAGGCGAATGGCCGGGTGATTGCCTTGATGGGTCGATTCAAGGTGCGCTGATAAACGGCTGAAACACTCCCGTGCAATGTGCGGGAGTGGGACTATTCTGACAGCTCCTAGTCGCAACACAGGAGGTGTGCCATGCGAGCTGCCGAGCAGTCGGTCCGTTTGGAGCGGATCAGTCAGGAACGCTTTATCCGAGCCCCTATCGAAGCCGTCTACGAGTATGTGACCCAACCGGATCGCTGGCACGAATGGCACCCCACGTCCCTCAGCGCCGATACCGGCAACGCCGGTTCATTGCCTGCCGGTGCACGTTTTACCGAGTTCATTGACTTGCTGGGGGTGCGCGTGCCCATGAGTTACCGCGTGCAGATCGCCCGGCGCCCTGGCGAGTTCAAGACGGTGTTCACCTCCCTGGCCGTTGATGGCTCCATTCACTACTACCTGCTGCCTCATCAGGGCGGCACGCTGTTCAAGCGGGTGCTGACCTACGAGACCGAGCTGCAACTGGCCACCTTGCATGAACGCATGATCGAGTTGTCTACCATTGCCCTGGACCAGCTCAAGCACCGCTTGGAAAACCCTCCCTTCGTATAATTTGGAAACATTCCCAACCGGTAGGCGCTGGCTTGCCTGCGATGACAGCGTCATGATCGCCGCCATCCCGACGGCCTTCTCCTACACGCGAGTTCCTATGAAAACCACATTGCGCCTGGCCCTGCTGTCAGCCCTGTTCACCACCACCCTGGCCCAGGCCGCCGACCTGATTCCCATCGACGTGCACCGTGACGCCAACTGCGGTTGCTGCAAAAAATGGATCAGTCACCTGGAAAGCAACGGTTTCAAGGTCAATGACCACGTCGAAGCCGACATGAGCGCCGTCAAGCAACGCCTGGGCGTGGCGCCGCGCCTGGGTTCGTGTCACACCGCCGTGATCGACGGCAAGTTCGTCGAAGGCCACGTGCCCGCCGAACAGGTGCTGGCGTTGCGCAATCGCGATGACCTGCTGGGCGTCGCCGCGCCGGGCATGCCCATGGGCTCACCGGGCATGGAAGTCGAAGGCCGCAGCGAGGACTATCAAGTCATCGGCCTGACCCGTGAAGGCAAAGACGTGGTGGTGGCGCAATACCCGGCGCAATGATCGCCGGCTATCTAGGGTTATTCTTCGCGGCGTTTGGCGCCGCGACGCTGTTGCCTCTGCAATCGGAAGCCGTGCTGGTGGGCCTGCTGCTCAGCGGGCATTACAGCCTGTGGCTGCTGCTGGGCGCTGCCACGCTGGGCAATGTGCTGGGCTCCGTGGTGAACTGGTGGTTGGGGCGTTGGGTTGAGCACTTCAAGGGGCGGCGCTGGTTTCCCGTCAGTGACAAGCAGTTGGACAAGGCTCGTTACCATTACGAGCGCTGGGGCCATTGGACGTTGTTGCTTAGCTGGGTACCAATCATTGGCGACCCACTCACCTTGGTGGCCGGGGTGATGCGTGAGCCGTTGTGGCGATTCCTGCTGCTGGTGACGCTGGCCAAAAGCCTGCGTTATGGCGTACTCGCTGCCGTGACCTTGCACTGGGTGTTAATCCCCAGTTAATCGCCCCGCAACAGCATCCGAGCACCCTTCTCGGAGCCTTGCCAATGCCTCTGATCCGCGCTTTTTGCATCGCCGGCCTGCTCGCCGCCAGTACCGCACCCGCCTTCGCTGCCACCTATGGCCCCGAGCTGCAAGGCTTTGAATACCCCTATCCACTCAAGCATTTCGACTTTCAATCCCAGGGCAAGTCCCTGCAGATGGGCTATATGGACGTGCCCGCCAAAGGGCAGGCCAACGGCCGCAGCGTGGTGCTGATGCACGGCAAGAACTTCTGCGGCGCCACCTGGGAAGGCTCGATCAAGGCCCTGAGCGACGCCGGTTACCGGGTCATTGCGCCGGACCAGATCGGTTTTTGCAGCTCCAGCAAGCCCGACCATTATCAATACAGTTTCCAGCAGTTGGCGACCAACACCCATCAACTGCTGGAAAAACTCGGCATTCAAAAGGCCACCGTTATTGGTCATTCCACCGGTGGCATGCTCGCCACCCGGTATGCGCTGATGTACCCCGAGCAGACCGAACAGCTGGCGATGGTCAACCCGATTGGCCTGGAAGACTGGAAGGCGCTGGGCGTGCCGTCGCTCACCGTCGACCAATGGTATGCGCGTGAACTGAAAGTCAGCGCCGACGGCATTCGCAACTACCAACTCAACACCTATTACGTCGGACGCTGGAAGCCCGAGTACGAGCGTTGGGTAGACATGTACGCCGGCCTGAGCAACGGCCCGGGGCATACCCTGGTCGCATGGAACTCGGCGTTGATTTACGACATGATCTTCACCCAGCCGGTGTACTACGAGTTCAAGAACCTGCAAATGCCCACACTGCTGCTGATCGGCACATCCGATAACACCGCTATTGGCAAGGACGTTGCACCGCCGGCAGTCAAGGCCAAGCTCGGCAACTATGCCGTGTTGGGCAAGCAAGTGGCCAAGTTGATTCCCCATGCAACCCTGGTGGAGTTCCCGGGCTTGGGGCATGCACCGCAGATGGAGGAACCGGCCCAGTTTCATAAAGCGCTGTTGCAGGGTTTGAACGCCCTTTAATCCAACCTTTTTCGAGGCACTCGTGAATGTCGGTACAGATTGCAGTCATTGATGATTGGCAGAATGTGGCCAGTGGCGTGGTGGATTGGTCGGTGCTTGAGGCCGTGGGCCAGGTGCATTTCCTGCACGATTACCCGGCCGGTACCGCCGCCATGATCGAGCGTTTGCAGAGCTTCGAGGTGATTTGCGTGATGCGCGAACGCTCGACCTTCGACAAGACCCTGCTGCAAGGTCTGCCCAAACTTAAATTGCTGGTCACTGGCGGCATGCGCAACGCGGCCATCGACATTCCTGCGGCCAAGGCGCTGGGCATCACGGTCTGCGGCACCGACAGCTATAAACACGCTGCGCCGGAATTGACCTGGGCGCTGATCATGGCCTCCACCCGCAATCTGCTGGCCGAGGCCAATTCCTTGCGCGCCGGCCACTGGCAGATTGGCCTGGGCGGTGACCTGCATGGCAAGACCCTAGGCATTCTCGGCCTCGGCAGCATCGGCCAGAAAGTGGCCCAGTTTGCCCAGGTGTTCGGCATGCGGGTGATTGCCTGGAGTGAAAACCTCACGCCGGAACGCGCGGCGGAATCGGGCGTGACCTGGGTCAGCAAGCAAGCGTTGTTTGAACAGGCGGATATTCTCACCGTCCACCTGGTGCTCAGCGACCGCAGCCGTGGGTTGGTGGATGCCGAAGCAATGAGCTGGATGAAACCAAGCGCTCGCTTGGTCAATACGGCGCGCGGGCCGATTGTGGATGAGTCGGCGCTGGTGCAGGCGTTGGAAAACGGTCGCTTGGCGGGAGCGGCGCTGGATGTGTATGCCGAGGAGCCGTTGCCGGTGGATCACCCCTTCCGCCGCCTGCCCAATGTGCTGGCGACGCCGCATGTGGGGTATGTGAGTGAACAGAATTACCGGCAGTTTTACGCGCAGATGATCGAAGATATTCACGCGTGGGCGAGCGGCGTGCCCATTCGCGTGCTGGGCTGACGCACCATTCAAGGGCAACCCGCACCCGCTTGGTGTTCACTGAACCTTGTGTTGAGCAGGCTTGCCCTGCGCTGGGGCGCTAAGCGGCGCTGATGTCGAGATCCGGTCGGGAGCGCTTCGCACTCCAGCGCAGGGCAAGCCTGCTCCCTGCATACCGGTGTTTTCTACGAGAGCATATGGTTACAAGTTTTTGTCCTACAAAATTCCCCCAGAAACCCTACGCGCTCTAGGATCTGTCCTAGACTCATGACCGATGGGTCCGTTCGAAAACAAAAACCCCGCAAAAAATCGAAACTTTCCAACTCTGCCGTAGGTCCAGTTTTAAGGTAAGGCGTGCACGCGTGGTTCACGCGAAATGCCCGTCCATCCAATCTTTTTTGGCTAACCGTGCAACTGGCATACGCCTTGCCAGTTTGTACAGTGCTTGTGCGCCTGGCCGCAGGATGTGGCCATCGGAGCTAATGGCAGCGGGCCATTAGCCGACCAACATGTGGGAGAGAACTATGATCAGTGCCGCTGTAGATATTCAGGGAGAGCGTGTCAGTCAGCCGGTAGGGGGACCTTCGTTGGTCGACCTGCCCACCACTGTGCGGCCGATCGTGAGTCAGAATCCTAATCGCAAGAAAGTCCTGTTCGTGACCTCTGAATTTGCCGACCTGGTGAAAACCGGCGGCCTGGGCGACGTGTCCGCGGCCCTGCCCCGCGCCATGGCCCACCTGCACGACGTGCGGGTGTTGATTCCCGGTTACCCGCAGGTGATGGAGAGCGATAACCCGATCCATATCATCGGTGAGCTGGGTGGCCACGCCGCGCTGCCGCCGTGCAAGATCGGGCGCATGGACCTCAAGGACGGCCTGGTCATTTATGTCCTGATCTGCCCCGAGCTGTACGAGCGCGAAGGCACACCCTACGGCGCCAATAACGGCCGCGACTGGCCGGACAACCACATTCGTTTCGCCCGCCTGGGCCTGGCCGCCGCCGACATGGCCGCCAACCTTGCGCAAATCCACTGGTGCCCGGACCTGGTGCACGCCCACGACTGGCCCGCTGGCCTGGCGCCGGCATACATGCACTGGCGTGGGTCACGCACGCCGACGCTGTTCACCATTCATAACCTGGCTTATCAGGGCGTGATCAGCCTGGCCTCGACGCCGGAACTGGGCATTCCACCCCACGCCTTGCAGCAGGAAGGCATGGAGTTCTACGGCAAGATGTCGTACCTCAAGGCCGGCATGGCGTATTCCAGCCACATCACCACGGTGAGCGCCACCTACGCCCGGGAAATCACCACGCCGGAATTCGGCTGCGGCCTTGATGGCTTTCTTGCCAGCAAGACCCAGCAAGGCTTGCTCAGCGGCATTCCCAACGGCATTGAAGACAGCTGGGAAACCTCCACCGACCCGCACCTGACCCACAACTTCAACATCGGCGACTGGGAAGGCAAAGCGGTCAACGCGGCCCAAGTGCGCGAGCTGTTTGGCCTGAGTGAATCCACCGGCCCGCTGTTCGCCGTGGTCTCACGCCTGGTGTTTCAAAAAGGCCTCGACCTGACCGAAGCCGTGGCCAGCTTTATTGTCGAGCAAGGTGGGCAGATCGCGATCATCGGTCGCGGCGAGCCGGAAGAAGAAAACGCCATGCGTGAACTGGCGCTGCGCTTCCCTGGGCAGATCGGTGTGCGTATCGGCTTCAACGAGACCGATGCCCGGCGCATGTTCGCCGGCAGTGACTTCCTGCTGATGCCATCGCGCTACGAGCCGTGCGGCCTGAGCCAGATGTACGCCCAGCGCTTCGGCTCGCTGCCCGTTGCGCGTAATACCGGCGGCTTGGCCGACACCATCGAAAATGGCGTGACAGGCTTCCTGTTCAATGAATCCACAGTCGAGAGTTACAAAGAAGCCTTGAGCCGCGCGTTCAAGGTGTTTGCCTACCCTGGCCTGCTCAATGCCATGCGCTGCCGAGCGATGACGCAACCGTTCAACTGGAGCCAGGCGGTGGAACCCTACGCCGAACTGTACGAACAGCTTGTGGCCAAGGCCTTGGGGAAATCCGCTAAATAATCAACGGGAGGTCTCTATAGATGCCGTTACGGACTCTGGAAACCTGGCCCCACGGCGCAATCATGCTGGACGCGCAACACACGCGTTTTGCCTTGTGGGCGCCAGACGCGTTTTATGTCAGCGTTGAATTGGAAAACGGCAAGTCCATTGCCATGCTGCCGCAGGCGGATGGCTGGTTTGAAACCGAAATAGCGTGCCCGGCGGGCACGCGCTACCGCTTCAATATCGACGGGGAAGTGGATGTACCCGACCCTGCCTCCAGGGCCCAGGCCTCGGATGTGCACGGTTGGAGCCTAGTTGTCGATCCCCTCGCCTATCAATGGCGCCACAGCCAGTGGCAAGGCCGTCCCTGGCACGAAGCCGTCATTTATGAGCTGCATGTCGGCGCAATGGGCGGCTACGCCGGCGTCGAGAAGCACCTGCCACGCCTCGCCGAGCTGGGTGTGACCGCGATTGAATTGATGCCGCTGGCGCAATTCCCCGGCGAACGCAACTGGGGCTATGACGGCGTCCTACCCTATGCCCCCCAGGCTTCCTACGGCACGCCTGATCAACTCAAGCACCTGATCGACAGCGCCCACGAACACGGCCTGGCGGTGATCCTCGACGTGGTTTACAACCACTTCGGCCCCGACGGCAACTACCTCGGCCAGTACGCCAAAGGTTTCTTCCAGGAAGACGTGCACACGCCCTGGGGCGCCGGTATCGACTTCGACCGGCGTGAAGTGCGGGATTTCTTCTTGGATAACGCCTTGATGTGGCTGCTGGAATACCGTTTCGACGGCCTGCGCCTGGACGCGGTACATGCCATCGACAACCCGGATTTTCTGAAACAACTGGCTCACCGCGTTCGCGAACAAATCGACACCGGCCGACACGTCTGGCTGATGCTGGAAAACGAGCTCAATCAAGCCAGCCTGCTCCAACACGATTTTGACGCGCAATGGAATGATGACTTTCATAACGTCCTGCACGTACTGCTGACCGGCGAAACCGACGCCTACTACAGTGACTTCGCCGAAGAGCCTACCGCCAAATTGGCGCGCTGCCTGGGCGAAGGCTTCATCTTCCAGGGGCATACCACCCGGCATGGTCATGAACGCGGCGAACCCAGTGGGCACCTACCGCCAAGCGCGTTTGTGGCGTTTTTGCAGAACCATGACCAGATCGGCAACCGCGCCCTGGGCGAGCGCCTGCATCAGCTGTGCTCGCCGCAAGCGTTGAACGCGGCGACCACCCTCCTGTTGCTGTCACCGATGATCCCGCTGATGTTCATGGGCGACGAAGTCAACGCCAGCGAGCCATTCCTGTTCTTCACCGACCATCACGGCGAGTTGGCCGAAGCGGTACGTGAAGGACGGCGCAATGAGTTTGCTGATTTCGCCGCGTTCAAGGACCCGGAACGACGTGAACGCATTCCCGATCCCAACGACGCGACCACCTTTGAACAATCGGCCCCGTCGTTTACCGACAACCCGCACGCCCAGCTCTACCGCCAACTGCTGAACCTGCGCCACCACCATATCGTGCCGCACTTGCCGGGCAGCCTCGCGCTGGGTGCGCAGGTGCTGGCCGAGGGGGCCGTCAGCGCACGCTGGCGCCTGGGTAACGGCAGCCTGTTGCAGATCGACCTCAACCTGAGTGCCGCGCCGCTGGATCACCCAGCGGCGGGCGCTGTCCTTTTCGAAACGCCTGCCAACCTCGGCGCCCAGCTGCTGGCGTGTAGCGCACGCGTTACCCTATCCCCTGTTGGAGAGCACCCTTGAGCGAAGCGAACCTGGAAATCCTCGCCAGCCGAGCGGGCCTGGCCGTCGATTGGATCGACGCAAACGGCCGCCCGCAACGTGTGAAACCCGACGCTTTGCGCGCCGTTCTCAAAGGCCTGGGCCACCCGGCCGACAGCGATGCAGAGATCGACGCCAGCCTGCTTGAACTGGAGCAGGCACAACAAGACAAACACCTGCCACCGTTGATGACCATCGACAGCGGCGAAAGCCTGGATCTGGCCCGTTACTTTGACCCGGACACCCTGTGCCGGGTCAGCCTCGAAGACGGTGAAACCCTGGAGCTGCGCCTCGATGGCGACGCGGTGTTGCCCGGCGTCATCGCCCTGGGTTATCACCAAGTGCATATCGCCGGGCAGACGTTCACCCTGGCCGTCGCCCCCACCCACTGCTACAGCGTCGCCGAAGCCGTCGACAGTCGCCCCGCCCGTGCCTGGGGCCTCAGCGCGCAACTGTATAGCTTGCGCCGCCTGGGCGATGGCGGTTTTGGCGATACCCTGGCCCTGGAACATCTGGCCCGTTCGGCTGCCGAACGCGGTGCCGATGCCTTGGCAATCAGCCCGATGCACGCCATGTTCAGCGCCGACACCGAGCGCTACAGCCCGTATTCGCCCTCCAGTCGCTTGTTCCTCAACAGCTTGTACGCCTCGCCGGGTTGCATCTTGGGTGAGCGCGAAGTGCGCAACGCCATTGAATCCCTCGGCCTGACGGATGAACTGCACGACCTGGAACAACACAGCCTGATCGACTGGCCCACAGCTGCCAAGGCCAAGCAGCGTCTGATGCGGAAGCTGTACGAAGACTTCCGCCACGGCCAGCATCCACAACACGCCGATTTTCTGAGTTTCCGCCAGGCCGGTGGTGAAGCGCTGGAAAACCATTGCCGCTTCGAAGCGGTGCAAGCCGCGCGCGCCGCCAAAGGTGAGGATCTTGACTGGCGCCACTGGCCCGAAGACTGGCGCAACCCACAGAGTCCGGCACTCGCAGCCTTTGCCGCAGAAAACCAGGATGAGATCGGCTACTTCGCCTTCAGCCAATGGCTGATCGCCCGCTGCCTGGAGCGCGCGCAACAAGCCGCTCGCGGCAGCGGCATGGGCGTCGGATTGATCGCCGACCTGGCGGTGGGCGCCGACGGCGGCGGCAGCCAAGCCTGGAGTCGTCAGGATGAACTGCTCGCGGACCTGACCGTGGGCGCGCCACCCGACATTCTCAATCGCGCCGGGCAAGGCTGGGGTATCTCCGCGTTCTCGCCTGAAGGCCTCAAGCGCAACGGCTTCCGCGCCTTTATCGAGATGCTGCGCGCCAACTTCGCCCATGCCGGTGGCCTGCGTATCGACCACGTGATGGGCCTGCAACGCCTGTGGGTGATGCCCATGGACGCCTCGCCGCGTGAAGGCGCCTACCTGTATTACCCAGTGGACGACCTGTTGCGCCTGCTGGCCCTGGAATCCCATCGCCACCAAGCCATCGTGCTCGGTGAAGACCTGGGCACGGTGCCGGACGGCCTGCGCGAAAAACTCATCGCCCGCTCGATCCTCGGCATGCGCGTGTTGCTGTTCGAGCAAAACCACGACGGCCAGTTCAAGCCGATCCTCGACTGGACGGACAACGCCCTGGCCACCACCAGCACCCACGACTTGCCGACGCTCAACGGCTGGTGGCACAGCCGCGATATCGACTGGAACATCCAGCTCGGCCTTATCGATGCGCCTACCGTGGAGCAATGGAGCGAACACCGCCTGCGCGAACGCCAGGCACTGCGTCAGGCCTTGAGCCAGGACCCGCAGAACTTCGTCGATGAGATCCGCAACGAGACCGACCACATGATCGACGCCAGCGTGCGCTACCTCGGCCACACCCGCGCACCGTTGGTGCTGTTGCCGTTGGAGGATGCGCTCGGCGTCGAGGAGCAGGCCAACCTGCCCGGTACCACCGACACCCACCCCAATTGGCGCCGTCGCTTTGTGGGTGAGGCCTCCAGCCTGCTCGACAATGCCGGGGCCGCCCGCCGCCTCGAACTGTTGGCCGTCGCGCGCAACCAAGCCTATGAGCGTGACCGATGAAAGCACTGCCCCTGCGCGCTACCCAGCGCCTGCAATTTCATAAAGGTTTTACCCTGGACGACGCGGTGCCCCTAGTGCCCTACTTCGCCCGCCTCGGCATCAGCCACCTGTACGCTTCACCGCTGCTCAGCGCCCGCGCCGGTTCCATGCACGGCTATGACGTGGTGGACCCCACACGCGTCAACCCTGAACTGGGTGGCGAAGCCGCCTTGCGCCGCCTGGTCGCCGCGTTGCGTGAACACGGCATGGGGCTGATCCTCGACATCGTCTCCAACCATATGGCCGTGGGCGGTGCGGATAACCCCTGGTGGCTGGACCTGCTGGAATGGGGACGCATGAGCCCCTACAGCGAGTTCTTCGATATCCAGTGGCACTCGCCCGACCCGCTGCTCAAAGGCCAGTTGCTGATGCCGTTCCTCGGCAGCGACTACGGTGAAGCCTTGCAGACTGGCACGGTGACCCTGCAGTTCGATGCCACCCACGGCGCGTTCTACGTCGAGCATTACGAGCATCGCTTTCCGATCTGCCCACGGGATTACGCGGTGATTTTGGGTAGCGATGAATTACTCAAGCCCTTGTCCGACCGCTTCAGCGCCCTGGCCTATCAGGACGATGCTTACCACGAGGCCGCCTGGCTCAAACAAGCCCTGGCCGAGCGGGCCACTGAAGACGAAGTACGCCAGGCCATCAACAGACAGTTGGCGACGTTCGATTTTGACCGCCTGCACCACCTGCTCGAACAACAGGCCTATCGACTCGCCAGTTGGCGCACCGCAGCGGACGATATCAACTGGCGGCGCTTCTTCGATGTCAATGAACTGGGCGGCTTGCGCGTGGAACGCACCGCCGTATTTGAAGCCACCCACGGCAAGATTTTCGAACTGATCAGCGAAGGTTTGGTGGATGGCCTGCGTATCGACCATATCGACGGCCTGGCCGACCCGCGCGGGTATTGCCGCAAGCTGCGGCGCCGGGTGGATTCGCTGTCACCGCAGCGGCATTTACCGATCTTCGTGGAAAAAATCCTCGGTGAAGGCGAAACACTGCGCGAAGACTGGCAGGTGGACGGCACCACCGGCTACGAATTCATGAACCAGCTGTCGCTGCTGCAACATCACCCGGACGGTTTTGAACCTTTGGCCGAACTGTGGACCCGTCACAGCGAACGGCCCTCGGCCTTCATCGAGGAAGCGCGACTGGCGCGCCAGCAAATCCTCAACGGCTCACTCGGCGGCGACTTCGAAAGTGTGGCCCAGGCCCTGCTGCAAGTAGCCCGCGACGATGTGATGACCCGCGACCTGACCCTAGGCGCCATCCGCCGCGCGTTGCAGGAACTGATCGTGCATTTCCCGGTGTACCGCACCTACATCAGCGCACGTGGCCGCAGCGACGCTGACGACCAAGTGTTCCAACACGCCATGGACGGCGCACGCTCCACCTTAGGCGAAGGCGACTGGCCGGTACTCGATCACCTGGAAAAATGGTTGGGCGGTCAACCCTGGCGCAATCGCCCGGTAGGCCGTGAACGCAAGATCCTCAAGCATGCTTGCGTGCGTTTCCAGCAATTGACGTCGCCCGCCGCCGCCAAGGCCGTGGAGGACACCGCGTTCTATCGCTCGGCGGTACTGCTGTCGCGCAACGACGTGGGCTTCAGCACAGAGCAGTTCAGCGCGCCCTTGGCCGACTTTCATGCTGTCAACCAGCAGCGTTTGCAGACCTTCCCCGACAACCTCCTGGCGACTGCCACCCACGACCACAAACGCGGCGAAGACACCCGTGCGCGCCTGGCGGTGCTGAGTGAGTGCGCGCCGTGGTTTGTTGAACAGGTGGAACACTGGCGCACCCTGGCCGCTCCATTGCGAACCGACGCCGCGCCCTCGGCCGGCGACGAATTGATCCTCTATCAAGTCTTGCTCGGTAGTTGGCCGTTGGATCAGGGCACTGAGTTTGACGGCTACCAGCAGCGCCTGTGGCAGTGGCAACAAAAGGCCCTGCGCGAAGCCAAGTTGCAGAGCAGCTGGAGCGCGCCCAACGAAGCCTATGAACAAGGTGTCGAAACGTTCCTTTCACGGCTGTTGCTCAGCGATGAAGGCCACGCGCTGCGTACCGCCATCGGCAATGCCGCTCAGGTGATTGCCCCGGCGGGCGCGTTGAATAGCCTGGCGCAATCCTTGCTTCGTATGACCGTGCCGGGTGTGCCGGACCTGTACCAGGGCGATGAGTTCTGGGACTTCAGCCTGGTAGACCCGGACAACCGTCGCCCGGTGGATTTCAGCGCACGGCAACAGGCGCTGGCGACCCCACCGGACATCGGCGAACTGTTGTTCAACTGGCGCGACGGGCGTATCAAACAGGCGTTGATTGCTCAGGTGCTGGCCTTGCGCAAGGCCCTGCCTGAAGTGTTCCGCAGCGGCACCTACACGCCGCTGGAAGTGGTCGGCGAGCACGCTGACCGGGTGGTCGCATTCTCTCGCGAACACCAGGGCAAGTACCTGCTGGTGTTGGTGCCACGCTGGCCCCATCACCTGCTTGAAAACGGTGTGCACCCTCAGATCAATGCGCAGGTTTGGGGCGATACACGGGTGAAATTACCGTTCGCCGCCACAACGCAAAACTGGAAGGGACTTTTTCATACAGGTGCAGTCACACCAGACAAGGAGCTGTTGGTTAGCGCTGCCCTGGGGGATTTCCCGGTCAATGTCTTTATCAATCCTGATGATCAAGAAAGCTGAAAATTTTCTGTGAGGAGCATTGTGATGAGTACTGAAGACAAACGCATACGCGAACTGGCGCATCAGATCTGGGAGTCCGAAGGCAAACCCCATGGTGAAGATGCACGCCACTGGGAGATGGCGCGCAAACTGGCGGAAGCCGAAGCGCTGACGCCAAGCAAGCCCAAGGCAGCGGCCAAGCCCAAGGCCAGCGCTCCCAAGCCGCAGGCGAAAGCCAAGCCAGCGGCGCCTGCGGCCAGCAAGCCGGCGCCACCGGCCGCTAAAAAACCACCGGCGCCCAAAAAGCCCAAGCCTTGACCCCTCACCTCTTGCCGGCGCTGTCGGCAAGAGGTGATTTCACCTTCCAGACTCCCAGCTGAAATTTCGTCAGCACGGCCGCATTCGGCCCGAAAAAAGACCTTTGCAGGAGCAACTCAATGAGCAAACCCGATAAAACCCCTTCGACGCCGGGCAACGAGCCGTCGCGGATTCGTGAAGGTTTGCCCTTCCCCCTTGGCGCGACCTGGGACGGCCTGGGTGTCAACTTTGCCTTGTTCTCGGCCAACGCGACCAAGGTCGAACTGTGCCTGTTCGATGATTCAGGCGAAGTCGAGCTGGAGCGCATCGAACTGCCGGAATACACCGACGAAACCTTCCACGGCTACCTGCCCGACGCCCACCCAGGGCTGATTTACGGCTACCGTGTGTACGGTGCGTATGACCCCGCCAACGGCCACCGTTTCAACCACAACAAATTGCTGATCGACCCCTATGCCAAGCAGCTGGTGGGCGAATTGAAATGGTCCGAGGCGCTGTTCGGCTACACCATCGGTCACCCGGATGACGACCTCAGTTTCGATGAACGCGACAGCGCACCCTTCGTGCCCAAATGCAAAGTCATCGACCCAGCACACACCTGGGGCAACGACCAGCCGGTGCGGGTGCCGTGGGACCGCACGATCATCTACGAGACCCACCTGCGCGGGATCAGCATGCGCCACCCTTCCGTGGGCGAGTCCGTACGCGGCACCTGCGCTGGCTTAATGGAAGACGACGTGCTCAAGCACATTCGCCAGTTGGGTGTGTCGTCAGTCGAGCTGCTGCCCGTGCATGCCTTCGTCAACGACCAGCATTTGCTGCAAAAAGGCATGACCAACTATTGGGGCTACAACAGCATCGCGTTTTTCGCCCCCGACCCGCGCTACCTGGCCAGCGGCAAGATCGCCGAGTTCAAGGAGATGGTCGCGCACCTGCATGAGCAGAAGCTCGAAGTGATCCTCGATGTGGTCTACAACCACACCGCCGAAGGCAACGAGCGCGGCCCGACCCTGTCCATGCGCGGTATCGACAACGCTTCGTACTACCGCCTGATGCCGGATGACAAGCGTTTCTACATCAACGATTCCGGCACCGGGAATACCCTGGACCTGAGCCATCCGTGCGTATTGCAGATGGTCACCGACTCGCTGCGTTACTGGGCCAATGAGATGCACGTCGACGGTTTCCGCTTCGACCTGGCGACTATTCTTGGCCGTTACCGCGATGGTTTCGATGAACGTCACAGCTTCCTGGTCGCTTGTCGTCAGGACCCGGTATTGCGTCAGCTCAAATTGATCGCCGAGCCGTGGGACTGCGGCCCCGGCGGTTATCAGGTGGGCAACTTCCCACCGGGCTGGGTGGAATGGAACGACCGCTTCCGCGACACCGTGCGTGCTTTCTGGAAAGGCGATGACGGCCAACTGGCGGACTTTGCCGGGCGCATGACCGCTTCGGGCGAGATGTTCAACCATCGTGGCCGTCGTCCCTACAGTTCGGTGAACTTCATCACCGCCCACGACGGCTTCACCCTGCACGACCTTGTGTCGTACAACGACAAGCACAACGAGGCCAATGACGAAAACAACCAGGACGGCAGTAACAACAACCTGTCCTGGAACCATGGCGTCGAAGGGCCGACTGACGATCCGGAAATCAACGAACTGCGCCTGCGCCAGATGCGCAACTTCTTCGCCACCCTCCTGCTCGCCCAAGGCACGCCGATGATCGTGGCCGGTGATGAGTTCGCACGCACCCAGCACGGCAACAACAACGCCTATTGCCAGGACAGCGAGATCGGCTGGGTCAACTGGGACCTGGACGACGACGGCAAGGCCTTGCTCAAGTTTGTGAAGCGTCTGATCAAGCTGCGCCTGGCTTATCCGATTCTGCGGCGTGGGCGCTTTCTGGTGGGCGACTACAACGAAGACATCGGCGTGAAGGACGTCACCTGGCTCGCGCCGGATGGCAATGAGATGACCACCGAACAGTGGCAAGACAGCCACGGCCGCTGCCTGGGCATGTTGATGGATGGCCGCGCCCAGGAAACCGGGATACGCCGTGCCGGCGCCGATGCCACCTTGCTGCTGGTGGTCAATGCCCACCACGACATGGTCAATTTCCGCCTGCCGCCGGTGCCCGAAGGCGAGTTCTGGACCTGCATGCTCGACACCAACTCCCCGGCGGTACGCGGCCAGGAACGCTTTGATTTTGATCATGAGTACGCGGTGACTGGGCGTTCGTTGTTACTGTTTGAATTGCAGCGTGAAGACGAGGTGTGAAATGGCACTGCATGGATTCCTTCAAGGCTACCGGGGCTACGCGGACACGCAAGCCCTGGGCGCGGCCCTGAAGGCGCTTCAGGAGGAAGGCCTGGACCAACTGCCCTTACCGGGCAGCGGTCAGACCCTGGAACGGTTCAGCCGCTTGGCACAGGTGGCTGCCCATGACCTGCGCTTGTGCAAGCTGTTCGAGGGCCACACCGACGCGTTGGCAATCATTGCCGAACTCAATAGCCCCTTACCCCCCTTGGGCAGCATTTGGGGCATGTGGGCAGCTGAGCCCCCGACCGCCAAGGTGCGCGTTTTCAAAGATGGCCATCGCCTGAAGGTACAAGGGCGTAAAGCCTGGTGTTCCGGCGCGGCGGTGGTCAGCCATGGCTTGCTGACGGCCTGGGACGAAGAAGACCGCCAGCAGTTGGTGGCGGTGCCTATGGATCAACCCGGTATCGTGGTGACGGACGAAGGTTGGAACGCCGTGGGCATGGCCGCCACCGGCAGTGTGGAAATAGTGTTCGACGAGGCCTGGGGGCTGGCCGTGGGCGGACCGGGTGATTACCTCGCGCGCCCCGGTTTCTGGCAAGGCGGCATTGGCATTGCCGCCTGCTGGTACGGCGCGGCCCAACGCCTGGCAGAAGCCCTGCGTGAGCAGTGCAGCAAACGCCCCGAGCCCCACGCCCTCGCCCACCTCGGGGCGGTCGACAGCGCACTGAACAGCGCCGCTTGTGTACTGCGCGCCAGCGCGGAACAGGTCGACCGCGAACCCGAGGCCAATGCCAGGGAGCTGGCGCAACAGACTCGGGCCTGTATCGAGGACACCGTCGAACAAGTGATTCACCACGTCGGACGCGCTGTGGGTGCGGGGCCGTACTGCAAGGATCCGCATTTCGCCCAGTTGATGGCGGACTTGCCGGTGTATGTACGCCAGAGTCACGCCGAGCGCGACTTGGCCGGCCTTGGCGAGTTGGTCGCCGGCGAACCCACAGGGAGGTGGCAGTTATGAAACCCAATCCAATCGTTGGCCAAGGCACGCCGCTGCATCGCTGGCAGGCATCGCCAAAGATGGCCGAGCTGCCGCCGATCAGCGTTGCGCAATTGGTTCCCGAAGGCCACCGGGCGGTGATCATCGCCCCCCATCCGGATGATGAAGTGTTGGGTTGTGGTGGCTTGATGCAGGGGCTCGCGGCACTTGGCCGTCCGATCCAACTGATTTCGGTGACCGATGGCAGCGCCAGTCATCCCGGCTCGCGGCGTTGGCCAGTCGAGCGCTTGAGCGTCGTGCGCCCCCAGGAATCGGCCCAGGCGCTGCATCGTCTCGGCTTGCCGCTGCACAGCCTGAAATGGCTGCGTGCGGGGTTTACCGACAGTAAGGTGGCGGCGCGGGAGGATGAACTCGCGGCGTTTATCCAGCGTTACCTCAAACCCACCGACGTCGTATTCACCACCTGGCGCGAAGACGGTCATTGCGACCATGAAGCCGTCGGCCGTGCCAGCGCCAAGGCCTCCCTTGCGGTCGGCGCAACCCTGTATGAACTGCCGGTGTGGACCTGGCACTGGGCAACGCCCGAGGATGACCAGGTGCCTTGGTACCGCGCCCGCAAGATTCCATTGACCTGTGAAGCGGTAGCCCGCAAACGCCACGCCATCCATGCCTTCGCCAGCCAGTTGGAGGGTGATCCGCAGATCGGCCTGGCGCCCGTGCTGGCGCCCTATGTGGTGGAGCGCCTCTTGCAGCCCTTTGAAGTGGTATTCGTATGAGTGTGGCCACACCGTATTTCGACCAATTGTTCGCCAATAACGACGACCCCTGGGCCTTTCGCCAACGCTGGTACGAACGGCGCAAACGCGCGTTGACCCTGGCGGTGCTCACCCGGCCACGTTATGCCTCGGTGTTCGAGCCCGGTTGCGCCAATGGCGAACTCAGCTTCGAACTCGCGCCCCGCTGTGACCGCCTGCTGTGTTGCGACACAGCCTCGGCCGCCGTCGCCCTGGCACGCGGTCGCTTGCTGGGCTTTGCGCATGCCGAGGTGCAGCAAAGTCGATTGCCCGAACAGTGGCCCGCGGGCCAGTTCGACCTGATCGTATTTAGCGAATTGTGTTATTACCTCGACGGCGATGACCTGAGCGCGCTGGTAGATCGTGCTCGCGCTTCGCTGACCGACAACGGCCAAGTGCTGGCCTGTCACTGGCGCCCCGACATCGAAGGTTGCCCACAAACCGCCGAGCAGGTGCACACCCTGCTCCATCAGCGTTTAGACATGCCTAACGTCTGCAGCCACCACGAACACGACTTCCTACTCGACTTGTGGAGCCGTGACGGCACTTCGGTCGCCACCCTAGAGGGCTTGCGATGATCGGCATTCTGATCCCGGTACATAATGAACAGGCCTTGCTGGCGGACTGCCTGAGCGCGGCATTGATCGCGGCCAGCCATCCAGGTTTACTGGGTGAGGAAGTGACTGTCTTGGTTGTACTCGACAGTTGCAGCGATGACAGCGCCGTGATTGCCCAGGCCTACCCAGTGCAATGCCTGGAAGCCCAGGCGCGCAACGTGGGACACGTACGTGGCGTGGGCGCGCGGCATCTGCTCAACCAGGGTGCACGTTGGATCTCCTGCACCGACGCCGACAGCCGCGTGGCGCCTGATTGGCTGGTGGCCCAATTGGCGCTAGGGGCCGATGCTGTGTGTGGCACGGTCACCGTGGACGCCTGGGGTGAAGGTTTCGACTCTGCAGCGCAGATTCGCTATAACCAGGCTTACGAGGCGCGGGACGGCCATCGGCATATCCACGGTGCCAACCTGGGAGTGAGCGCCGGTGCCTATGTCCGCGCCGGTGGCTTCGAACCCCTGGCGTGCCATGAGGATGTGCAATTGGTGCGTAACCTGGAGTTGTGCGGCGCCTCCATCGCCTGGAGCCATACCCCGCAGGTGATCACCAGTGCGCGCCTGGACGCCCGCGCCCAGGGTGGTTTCGGTGATTACTTGAAGACCCTGATGCACGCTACTTGAAAAAAACGACATTACAAAATGTAAAACCGACAGATCCTTGTCTATGCTGATGACGCCTTGCTGGCGTTCCAAGGGTGGAGTGCCATGCAGCCACTGCGGCGGAGCCTGTAGTGGATAGAAGAGTGTCGTCCCGTCAACGGACCACGACCCAGCATCAACCGACAAGGATGTGACACCCCATGAAGCTTGCTTCCTTAAGCGACGGCCGTCGCGGCCCCGAGCAAATCTGGAACAGCGCCCCGCAGTTGGCGCAAATCCCTCCTATCTCCCCGTCCTCATTGGTGCCACCGGGCGCGCGTGTGGTCATCATCGCCCCCCATCCCGGTGACGAAGTGCTGGCCTGTGGCGGCCTGCTGCAATTGCTCAGTACATTGGAGCATCCACTGCAACTCATCTCGATCACCGATGGCAGCGCCAGCCACCCAGGGTCCGACGTCTGGCCCGCCAGCCGCCTGAGCGTGGTACGGCCCCAGGAAAGTGTCGAGGCCCTACGCCGCCTGGGTATGCCCTTGCACAGCCTGAAGTGGATTCGCGGCGGCTTCTGTGACGATGCCCTCGCCGGCCGCGAGGCGCAACTGAGCCAATTCATCGCGCGCTACTTGCAACCGGGCGATGTCGTGTTCAGCACTTGGCGCAATGACGGCAATGACGACCACGAAACCGTCGGCCGCGCCAGCGCCAACGCCTGCAGCCTGGTGAGCGCGCGTCTGTATGAACTGCCGATCTGGGCCTGGCACTGGCCCGCTCGGGAAGGCGCAATCATCCCCTGGCAACGCGCACGCAAGGTGCGTCTGGACACGTGGACCGTCGCACGCAAGCTCCATGCAGCCCATGCCTATGCCAGCCAGTTGGCTGGCGACCCGCAGATCGGCCTGGCACCGATGCTGGCCCAGGTGCTGCTGGAGAGAATGCGTGAACCCTATGAGATCGTGCTGTCTTAGCCGCCGATCCGTCCTACCTGGCAGCGGCTGCTGAAGGGGTGACTGGGGGCTTCTCAATTCAACGTCTGCAAGGTTTGTATCGCAGTGTGTACAGAGCTCACTGCGATACACAGCCTTTAACTCAACGGGTTTCCTGAAACAGGCCAGATACAGCCCGGCGTTCAACTGAGCACCAGGCACACATCCAGCCGCAGGAGGCTCGCCATGCACACTCAGTTGACTCGCCGTTTCAACCGCCACTCCCTTTTCCTGGCCGTGGTCTTGTCGCAATTCGGCATTCTGGGCATGGCCCGAGCCGAAATGCCCGAGGCGCCTACCCGCGCCGTCGCCAGCCCACAAACCGCCTTTGGTGCCCTCAAGCACGTCAAGGCCGGCCTGCTGGACGTGGCCTACGCTGAAGTTGGCCCGGCCACCGGCCCGGCGGTGATCCTGCTGCATGGCTGGCCCTACGATATCGACAGCTACGCCCAGGTCGCACCGCTGCTGGCGGCCAAGGGTTATCGCGTGCTGATCCCCTATGCCCGGGGTTATGGCGGTACGCGTTTCCTCTCGGACAACACCCTGCGCAACGGCCAACCGGCTGCCCTGGCCAGTGACGTGATCGACTTCATGGACGCGCTGAAGATCAAGCAAGCCGTACTCGGTGGCTACGACTGGGGCGCACGCTCGGCCGACATCGTTTCGGCGCTGTGGCCGGAACGGGTCAAGGCGCTGGTGTCGGTCAGTGGTTACCTGATCGGCAACCAGGCGGCGGGAAAGAACCCTTTGCCGCCTAAAGCTGAACTGCAATGGTGGTATCAGTTCTACTTCGCCACCGAGCGCGGTGCAGCCGGCTACCAGAAAAACACCCACGATTTCGCCAAGCTGATCTGGCAACTGGCTTCGCCGCAATGGAAGTTCGATGACGCCACCTTTGACCGCAGCGCCAAGGGCCTGGAGAACCCGGATCACGTCGCGATCAGCGTGTTCAACTACCGCTGGCGCCTGGGCCTGGTCCAAGGTGAGACGAAGTACGATCCCCTGGAGCAGAAACTCGCCCAGGCGCCTTCGATTGGCGTGCCGACCATCACCCTCGAAGGCGATGCCAACGGTGCACCGCATCCGCAGCCCGAGGACTACGCCAAACGTTTTACCGGCAAGTATGAGTTCCGCCTGATCAACGGCGGCGTGGGCCACAACCTGCCTCAGGAAGCGCCCGAAGCGTTTGCCAAGGCGGTCATTGATGCGGATCACTTGTGACCGAATGCGGCGCCTTCATCCAATGGCCTCCCTTAAAGCGTGAAAACTGATAAGCAACTCCCAGCCAGATAAACCAGGCCGGCATCACGCACAGCGCCAAGCGTGTATCCGGCCGCAACGCCAACAGGCCCAGCACAAACGCGAGAAACCCCAGGGAAAACCAGGCCATCGGTACGCCGCCAGGCATTTTGTAGAGGGATTTGGCGTGCAGGTCCGGACGCTTCTTGCGGTAGGCGATGTAGGACGCCAGGATCGTCGACCAGGTAAAAATCACCAGGATTGCCGACACTGTCGACACGATGGTGAAGGCGGTCATCACCTCTGGCACCACAAACAGCAACACCAGCCCCAGCAACATCAGCAGTGTCGTAAACGCCAGGCTGATAAACGGCACGCTGCTCTTCGACAAACGCCGGAAGATCCCCGGCGCATCCCCCAGGTCAGCCAGGCCGAACAACATACGGCTGGCGGAAAACACGCCGCTATTGGCCGACGACGCCGCGGAGGTCAGCACCACGAAATTGACGATGCCCGCCGCTGCCGGAAAACCCGCCACCAGGAACAACTCAACAAACGGGCTTTTGCTCGGCGAGACTTGCTGCCATGAGGTCACCGCAATGATGCACGCCAGAGCCAGCACGTAGAACAGGATGATGCGCAACGGGATCGAATTAATCGCCTTGGGCAAGGTTTTTTCCGGCGCACGGGTTTCGGCGGCGGCAGTGCCGATCAGTTCGGTGCCGGCAAAGGAGAAAATTGCCATCTGGAACCCGGCAAAAAAGCCGAACAAACCATTGGGAAACGCGGCCTGTTTATCCAGCAAGTGCATCAGCGAAGCGGTGACGCCCGTCGGCGAGACAAACGAGCTGGCGATCAACACCACGCTCACCCCAATCAAGGTCACTACGGCGATGATCTTGATGATCGCGAACCAGAATTCCACTTCGCCAAACAACTTCACCGTCAGCACATTCAACGCAAACAGCGTAAGCAACATGCCCACCGCCGGCATCCAGGCCGGCACATGGGGAAACCAGTACTGGAAGAAGCCACCGACCACCACCGCATCCCCCACTACCGCCACGCTCCAGCTCAACCAATACGACCAGCCGAGAAAGAACGCTGCACGCGGCCCCAGATAGGCGCCGGCAAAGTCAGCGAAGCTCTTGAAGTTCAGGTTCGACAGCAGCAGCTCGCCCATGGCGCGCATCACGAAATACACGAAGAGCCCGATGATCATATAGATCAGGATGATCGAGGTGCCGGACAGCGCAATGATCTTGCCGGAGCCCATGAACAGGCCGGTGCCGATTGCACCACCCATGGCCATCAATTGGATATGGCGGTTGCTCAGGGTGCGTTGCAACGCTGGCTTTTCACAAAGCCCGGACGTGGTTGTTTTCATCACAAAACCTCTTGTTATGTTTTTGAGTTTTGGCAGAAGAAAAGACGACGGGTTGTTGTTATCGGGTGCTGCTTTCAAAACCGTGCAGCACGTTGACGGCGTTGATGCCGATTTCATCGACCATGTAGCCGCCTTCCATCACGAACAGGGTGGGCACGCCGACGCTGGCGATGATTTCGCCCATGCCGAGGAAGTCCTGGCTGTCGAGCAGGAAGTGGCTGATGGGATCGTCCTTGAAGGTGTCAACGCCGAGGGAGATCACCAGCACCTCGGGCGCGAAGTCGCGCAGTTGCTGGCACGCATTGATCAAAGCGGTCTGGTAGTGCGCCCACGTGGTGTTTTTCGGCAACGGATAATTCAGGTTGAAGCCCTCCCCTGCGCCCGCGCCGCGCTCACTGGCTGCGCCGGAAAAGTACGGGTAAGAGACTGCCGGATCGCCATGCAGGGAAATGAACAACACGTCAGGGCGGTCGTAGAAAATATTTTGCGTGCCGTTACCGTGGTGGAAATCCACATCCAGCACCGCCACGCGCTTGGCGCCTTGAGTAATAGCCTGCTGCGCGGCAATCGCTGCGTTGTTGAGGTAGCAATAACCGCCCATGTATTCGCGGGCTGCGTGGTGACCTGGTGGGCGGCACAGGGCGAATGCACTGTGATGGCCTTCGTCGATCAGCGCCAGGCCGGTCAAGGCGATATCGGCGCTGGTTCTGACCGCATCCCAGGTGGTGCGGGTAATCGGCGAGCCGGCGTCCATGGCGAAGAAACCGAGCTTGCCGTCGATGAAGTCCGGGACTTGATGGTTGGCCAGGTCACGCACCGGCCACACCAGGGGCAATGCATCATGGCTACGGCCAATGGCGGTCCATTCGGCCCAGGCCGACTCGAGGAATGCCACGTAGCGTTCGCTGTGCGCGTTGACGTAACAGGCCCGGTCAAAGCGGCGCGGCGTGATGATATCGCCCAGGCCCACCTGCCTGACGCGATCGCGCACGGTGTCGGCGCGGCTGGGTTGTTCGAACGACGGTTTGAGCACGCCGTCCTTCAGTTCAGTGCCGTGGTGCAAACGGTGGGCTTCGCTAAAAACAGTCAACATGAGTGGGCATCCGCCAGTAAAAGACAGGGTCTATTTTGTTCTGGCAGCCTCGGGCTTTCTTTGCTTTTATTTGCGGCACTGTTAGTTTTATCGGAAATATTTACCCCTACAGCGCCCAGTTATGAAAAATAAAACCAAGCAGGTCGTTCTTGACGACACCGATCTCGCCATCCTCGCGCTACTGCAGGAAGATGCGAGTATTTCCAACGCGCAGTTGAGCGAGCGTCTATCCCTGAGCCTCACGCCCTGCTGGCGTCGGCGTAAACGCCTGGAAGAGGAAGGTGTAATCAAAGACTACCAGGCCAATCTCGATCGCAAGCTGCTCGGGCTGAACATCATGGCGTTCGTGCATGTGCGTTTCGCGATCCACACCGATCATGCACCGGATGCGTTCGAAGCGGTGGTGAAGGAGCTGCCGCAGGTGCTGTCGTGCCACAAGATCACCGGTGATGCGGATTACCTGTTGCAGGTCCTCGCGGAAGATCTGGACAGCTACAGCGAGTTTGTCGAGAGCGTGTTGCGGCGCCAGTTGGGGATTGCGTCGATTCAATCGAGTCTGGCGCTGAGGGAAGTCAAGGCGACGAGTCGGGTGGCCATTCCAAGGCATGAATAGTCATCCATGAGATCGCGTTTGCTGGGGCCGATTTAGCAAATCGCTGCCAGTCAATTGTGAAAAAAACGTTAACTAATTCTCTCCGAAGGCTTTTTCCTTCGAACTCAATCTGCCACACTGATGCGAATAATTATCAACATCTTTATTATTCGCCATGGAAGGCATTCGGGGAGAGTCAGTTCCATGTCTGTGCAACAACACGGCGGCAAAGGTTTTTCACCCAGTCTGATGGCGTTGGCCGTCTGTCTTGCAAGTTCAACGGCGGCCTTCGCCGCTGAGGCGGAAAAAACCGCCCCGCTCGAATTGGGTGCCACCCAGATCAGCACTGAACAGCTGGGTCAGACCACCGAAGGCACCCAGTCCTACACCACCGGCGAGATGGCGACCGCCACCAAACTCCCGCTGACCATGCGTGAAACACCCCAGGCCGTCACGGTCATCACCCGCCAACGCATGGACGACCAGGCCATGACCAGCGTCAACGACGTGGTCAAGAACACGCCCGGCCTGTTCCTCAGCCAGTCCAGCGGTCCTGGCCGGCAGACGTACAGATCACGTGGCTTCGACATCGACAACATGATGTTTGACGGCATCCCCAGCTCCTATTCCGGCTACGCCAACAGCGTGCAGCCCAACCTGGCGATGTTCGACCGTGTAGAAGTGATCCGTGGCGCCACCGGCCTGGTCACCGGCGCCGGCAACCCTTCGGCGGCGATCAACTTTGTGCGCAAGCGCCCGACCGCCACGCCGCAGGTATCGATCACCGGTGCCGCCGGCAGTTGGGACGATTATCGCGGCGAATTCGACGCTTCCAGCGCCTTGAATGACAGCGGCACCCTGCGTGGCCGCGTCGTAGGCTCCTACCGCGACGCCAACAGTTTCCGCAAAGGCGAAGAAAGCGACCACGGCCTGTTCTACGCCATCGGTGAAGCTGACCTCAGCGAAAACACCACCGCCACCCTGGGTTTCTCGCGCCAGGAAGACCAGACCAACTTCTTCTGGGGCGGCCTGCCCATCGGCACCGACGGCCATCACCTGAACCTGCCCCGCTCCACCAACCCCGGCTCCGACTGGGAAAACAAGAAGCTGACCATCGACACTGTCTTCGGTGATATCGAACATCGCTTCGCCAACGACTGGAAGCTCCACATCGCAGGTTCCTCCTCTCAGTTGGACGGTGTGTTCACCGGCACCTACCAGTCGCGCTACCAGACCACACTGGCGCGCACCGCCTATCAATCGCACCAGGACGACAAGCAGTACGGCCTGGACACGTTCCTCAGCGGCCCGGTCGAAGCGTTCGGGCGCACCCATGAAGTGGTGGTCGGTACCAGCAAGCGCATCTACGACGCCACGTCCAAGGAATACAGCCCCTACGACACCAATTACCCGCTCAATGGGGCAAAACCGGACTTCGTACGTGACGGCAAAGGCCACAGCATCACCACCCAGGACGGCGTTTACCTGACCACCCGCCTGAACCTCGCAGACCCGCTCAAGGTGATCCTCGGCGCGCGCGTGGACTGGTATGACTACGATGACCGCCAAGGCGACGGCGACTACAAAGTCACCCGTAACCTCACGCGCTACGCCGGCGTGATCTATGACCTGAACGACCAGTACTCCGTGTACGCGAGCTACACCGACATCTTCACACCGCAGACAAGCCGCGACTTCTCGGACAAGCCACTGAAGCCCATCGTCGGCGAAAACTATGAAGTCGGTATCAAGGGCGAATACTTCAACGGCGCGCTCAACGCCAGCCTGGCGGTGTTCCAGATCGACCAGAAAAACCGTGCGACCCTGCCCGAGAGCCAAGCCGGTTGCCCGATCATGGCGTGCTACGAAGCCTCCGGCCTGGTACGTAGCCAAGGCATAGACCTTGAGCTGCAAGGTGCACTCACCGAAAACTGGCAGGTCGGCGGCGGTTTCACCTACACCCGTGCGCATTACATCAAGGACACCAATGCGGCCAACAACAACCAGCGTTTCGACACCGACACCCCGGAACGTTTGTTCAAACTCACCACCTCCTACCGCTTCCAGGGCCCACTGGAAAAACTGCGCATCGGTGGCAATGTTTACTGGCAGAGCCGCATGTACAACGATGTGGTGCTCGCCAACAGCAATACCTATCGCCTGGAACAAGGCAGTTATGCCGTTGCCGACGTGATGGCCGGTTACCAGGTGAACAAACACCTGGACCTGCAGTTGAACGTGAACAACATTTTCGACCGCACCTATTACTCGGCCATCGCCACCAGCCCGATCTGGGGTTCGACCGACACTTACGGTAACCCGCGCAGCTTTGGCGTCACGGCCAAATACAGCTTCTGATCGTGATCCGATCAACGGCTACCCGCCCGGGTAGCCGTTCCTCAAGTCCCGCCGCCGGATGCCGATAACCGTTGGCATCACTGAATCCAATAAAAACTAAAAACACCTGATTCGCTCCACCCTGCCCCTCACTTTGATTCGGCCAGACCACAGGGAGTAAGTGTGAATGCCCACCCGCGCGCGTTTTTTCGAGCACTACCGTAAAGCCGACCGCATCATGCTGGCGTTGATCTGGTTGATGTTCCTGTTCTCCCTAGGCTTGGCGTTCTGGCATGACACCTTGATGCAAGCCGCCATCATCGGCGGCGGCACCAGCGTGGTGCTCACGGCGCTGTACCGTGCGATAGGCAGCACCCGCGTGATGCGTTGTGCCCTCGGCGCGGGCCTGATGATCATGGCGGCACTGCACATCAACCAGGCCCAGGGCGTGATCGAATCGCACTTCGGGATCTTCGCGCTTTTGGCGGTGCTGACGTTTTATCGTGACTGGCTGCCGATCCTGGTCGCCGCCGCCACCATCGCCGTGCATCACGTGGTCTTCCATGCCCTGCAACACCAAGGGTTCCCGGTGTTTGTGATGGAGCATCACGGCGGCTGGACCATGGTGTTCGTCCACGCCTTCTACGTGGTGATGGAAACCGTCGCCCTGCTCTACCTCGCCGTGCACAGCCAAGCCGAAGCGGTCGAGAGCCAGGAAATGCTGGAGAAGATGCTCGCAGTCACGTCCCAATTCAGCGCGCAAACCACCCATGGCGAAGGCAAGGTGCATGTGTCGTTGGCCACGCGCTTCGACCACTTCCTGCAACAGATCACGCACCTGATCGACGGCGTCGCCCGCGACTCCCACGGCCTCGGCCAACTCGGCCAGGAACTGGCCAGCGCCAGCGGTACCCTGGAAAAAGGCGCTCGGCATCAATTGGCGCAGATCACCCAGATGACCGGCTCGATGCAGCGCATGGAAGACGCCATGGGCCATATCGCCGTGCATGTCGAGCAAGCGGTGGACCACGCCGGCAAGGCCAGTCAACAGATCCAGCGCGGCCAGGAAAGCGTCAGCCGTGCCCAGCAGGAAATCACCCAACTGGCCACACGCCTCAACGGCACCCACGAAACGGTGCAGGGCCTGGCCGTGCAAGCCGAGCAGATCGGCACCGTGCTCGAAGTGATCAACAGCATCGCCAACCAGACCAACCTGCTCGCCCTCAACGCGGCCATCGAGGCCGCCCGCGCCGGCGAGCAAGGCCGCGGCTTTGCCGTGGTCGCCGACGAAGTGCGCAGCCTAGCGCAGCGCACGGCGGTGTCCACCCAGGAAATCAAGACCATCATCGAAGGCCTGCAACACGGCAGCCGCCAGGCCGTGGAAGCCATGCACGACAGCCGCCAAGGCGTGGAGCGTTGCGTTGAAGACAGTCAGGTAGCCGTCGACATGCTGCGCGCGGTGGGAAGCGACATTGCGCACATCGACGATCTGAATGGACGGATCGTGACCACCACCCGCGAACAGACCACGGCGAACCTGGAGATTGTCGGGCGGTTGCAGTCGGTGCAGAGCATTGCGCAAAGCACCGCCGACGATGTGGAAACCCTGGCGCGCAGCAGCGAGCGATTACCGCCGATTGCAGTGCGGCTGGATGCGTTGGGACGTAGGTTCCACCCCTAGGCCCAGTAGCCCCCAATCCCGTCCCACAGCAGCTTCAGCGCCGTGATACTCAGCAAGCCATAGCAGGCGCGATAGAGCTGGCGCTGATCCAATCGCGCATGCAGCCGCCAGCCCAGCCACACGCCACTGGGCACGGCGAACAAACAGATAAGCGCCAGACCCAACACGTTGCCGGTAGGCCTGGCGAGGATCAACCACGGAATCGCCTTGAGCACATTGCCCACGGTGAAAAACAGGCTGGTGGTCCCGGCGTAAACCTGTTTGCTCAGGCCCAGTGGCAGCAAGTACATCGCCAACGGGGGCCCACCGGAATGCGCAACCATGGTGGTGATTCCCGAGGTGACCCCAGCGGCCACGGCCTTCGGTGTTGAGCGCGGCTTCACACTGACATTTCCCCCGGCCCTGAACCACAGGCCGACGAACACCAGCGTGACCACCGCCATCACGATGGCAATCGCACGGTGATCCAATACGCGAAAAAGCAGGTAGCCAACGCCGATTCCGACCACCAACCCAGGTACCAGTAACGTGAGGTCGGGCTTTGACCAGGTCGACGGTTTCCAATAGCGCAGGCCGAACAGGTCCATGGCGATGAACAACGGCGCCAGCAAGCCGCCGGCAGTGATCGGGTCCATCACCAGCGACAGCAGCGGAATACCGACGATGGCAAAGCCGCCGCCAAAGGCGCCTTTCATAAAGCAGATCAAAAAGACCCCGGCAAAGGTCACCAGGATCGTCGTGGTTGTCAGCTCAAGTTCCATGGCGTGCATTCATTTCGCAGAGAAGAGACGTCATAATCTCGCGCATCACCGGCACCGCAAAAAGTACCAGTTTTGAGGTTTTTCCATGGGCCAGTTATCGAACCCCAGGCGCGGCGCGGAACGCCGCCTCTACACCAAGCTGCGAGCGCAGATAGAGGACGGCACCCTGGCGCCCGACGCGAAGCTGCCCTCCACCCGTGCCATGGCGGAGACGCTTGGGGTCTCGCGCACCACGGTCACCGCCGCCTACGAGCAATTGGCTGCCGAAGGGTTTGTGGTGACCGCCGTGGGCAAGGCCGCCAGGGTCGCAGCCCTTACCGTTGCGCTTCCTGTCGTTGGCACCGTGCCCCACGACAGCCCGCCACCCCCATTGTCGCGCTATGGGCAGCGGGTTGCCGCTCTCACGCCCTATCACATGATTTCTCCCACCGCGCGCATCGACTTCCGATACGGAGCGGTCGCCTCGCGGGACTTTCCGGCACTGGGCTGGAACCGCGCCTATCGAGCCGAACTGATCAAACGCCAACCTACGCGGCCTTACGGCCAGCCCGAAGGCGAAGCCGCTTTGCGCCAGGCGCTGCAAGGCTACCTGCGCCGCGCCCGTGGCTTGACCTGCGATACCGAGCAGCTAATGGTGGTGCACGGCTCCCAGCAAGGGCTAGACCTGTGTGCCCGCTTGCTGCTCAACCCTGACGACGCCTTCATTTTCGAAGACCCCGGCTACCGCATGGCCCGCTATTGCTTCGAGGCCACCGGCGCAACGGCCTTGCCCATCCCGGTGGATGCATCCGGTTTGCAGACACACCTGTTGCTGGATGACCCGCGCGCACGGTTGGCCTACGTCACTCCGTCGCACCAATTCCCCATGGGCGCCGTGCTGTCCATCGCGCGACGCGTCGAACTGCTGAACTGGGCAAAGTGCCATCGCGCCTGGATCATCGAAGACGATTACGGTGGCGAGTTCCGTTATGGCCAGCGTCCCATCGACGCCTTGCAATCGATGGATGCCGAGGCCCGCGTGATCTACGTCGGCACCTTCTCCAAGGCGCTTTCGCCGCAACTGAGGTTGGGTTACCTGGTACTGCCGCGCGAACTGGTGGGCGTGTTTCGCGAGGCCAAACGGTTGACCGATCGCAACGAAACCCGTTGGGAGCAAAACGTGCTTGCCTCGTTGATCGACAGTGGCGCCTACGAACGCCATCTACGCCGCTTGCGCCGTGACAACGAAGGCCGACGAAAAGCCCTGCTGGATGCCGTCGACCGCCACTTGGCGGGGCTTGGAAAACTGGAGGGCATGGCGGCCGGGTTGCACGGTGTATTGCTATTGCCAACCCTGCATGCCCGGGATGAAAGCGCATTGCAGGCGATGGCGCTTGAGCGCGGGATAGGTGTGTATCCGCTATCGCCGTTGTTCACGTCGGCAAGAGAACGACCGGCAAGCCTGATACTGGGCTATGCCGGGCTTACTGTGCAGCAGATTGATGAAGGCATCAGGATACTTGCGCAAGTCATTCGGCAGGTCATGGGAGCAGTCCGCGCGCCTCTCATACCCCAAAGTTGAACGCGATGGAGATCCGCGGCCGCGTCCCCTCAAAGCGTCGTACCGAGTGCATCAACCAGGACGGAAACATGATCAATGTCCCGCTGCTGGCAACGCAGGTGCTGCTGAACCCGGCGGTCAGGCAATCCTCGACCCGCATGCGCAAGGCGGGATTGTAGGTCGAGGCCACCATGCCTCGCGGATCAACGAATTCCAGGTCGCCGCCGACGGTGGCGTCCTCTTCACGGCCTCCTGCATCGACCCAGTAAACGCCCGACCAAAATGCGCCAGGGTGCCCATGCAGCGCATTGCTGTGGCCCGCCTCGTTCACATTGGCCCACGCGTTGAGCTTCCACTCGAAACCGGGCACGGTTAATCCGAAGCCTTCGTGATGAACCGCGGTCAGTTCAGTCGCGAACTGCGTGGCGAATGCCACCAACGCGCCGCAGGCGTCCCCACCCCACGCTTGAAAATCGTTCGCGGATTGCCAGCCGCCATCGTTGCTGCGCTGGGCGCCGCACTGATCCTGGGCCATGCGGTGGGTGACGAGCGCCTTGAGCTCGGCGTTGAGCGTGTCGGCGTTCGGGTATTGGATGCTGGCCAAGGGCGTTGTGAACAGCCGCCGGATATTGATCAGCTCCGGATTCAAAAGTTTGTCGCTCGACTGCATGGGGTAATCATCATGTTTGCCAGTAGCCACAAACCATAACGGCATCAAAGGTTCAGCGATGTAAACCATTGTTAAAGTCTTAACCAAAGTTGCGCACCCGCTCCTTGCCTCACCTGGCCCAATTCCTGCCTCCCCCAACTCGACCAAGTCGCTACTGACTACGCGGACGACTCTTTTGGGCCCCGCCGCCCAACCGCCAGCCCCGATAATCAGCCATCCCCGCACCTATCCCGAGGCCTCACCCCATGACGAGCCCATCCACCGAACAGGTCAGCCCCCAGACCTTGCGAAAGGTCATTATCGCCGCCGGCATCGGTAACTTTGTCGAGTGGTTCGACTTCGCCGTCTATGGTTTCCTTGCCACCACCATCGCCCAGCAATTCTTCCCCAGCGGCGACGCCAGCGTGGCATTGCTCAAGACCTTCGCCGTGTTTGCCGTGGCGTTTGCCTTCCGGCCACTGGGCGGGATTTTCTTCGGCATGCTCGGCGACCGTATCGGCCGCAAACGCACGCTGGCCATGACGATCCTTTTGATGGCCGGCGCCACCACCCTGATCGGCCTGCTGCCGACCTACGCAGCCATCGGCGTAGCGGCGCCGATCCTGTTGTCGCTGATTCGCTGCGCCCAAGGGTTCTCCGCCGGGGGCGAATATGCCGGGGCCTGTGCCTATCTGATGGAGCACGCGCCCAGTGACAAGCGCGCCTGGTACGGCAGCTTCGTGCCGGTGTCGACGTTTTCCGCCTTCGCTGCCGCCGCGGTGGTGGCGTATGCACTGGAAGCGTCGTTATCCGCCGAGGCGATGGGCAGCTGGGGCTGGCGCTTGCCGTTCCTGATCGCCGCGCCGCTCGGCCTGGTGGGGCTTTACCTGCGCTGGAAGCTGGACGAGACGCCCGCCTTCCAGGCCGTGAAGGAAGAACACACGGTGGCCCACTCCCCGCTCAAGGAAACCCTGCGCAACCATGGTGCGGCGATCTGCTGCCTGGGCGCTTTTGTGTCACTGACGGCGCTGTCGTTTTATATGTTCACCACGTATTTCGCGACCTATCTGCAAGTGGCGGGCGGCTTGAGTCGGGCGATGGCGTTGCTGGTGTCGCTGATTGCGTTGATCTTCGCGGCGGCGATTTGCCCGCTGGCGGGGCTGTATTCGGATCGGGTCGGGCGTCGTGTCACCGTGATGACCGCCTGCGTGCTGTTGATGGTCGTGGTGTATCCGTCATTCCTGATGGCCAGCTCCGGTTCGTTCGCGGCGTCCATTGTCGGCGTGATGCTGCTGGCGGTGGGGGCCGTGCTGTGTGGGGTGGTCACGGCAGCCTTGCTGTCGGAAACGTTTCCGACCCGCACGCGCTACACCGCCTCGGCGATCACCTACAACCTGGCCTATACGATCTTCGGCGGCACCGCGCCGTTGATGGCGACCTGGTTGATCAGCACCACCGGCAGCAATCTGTCACCGGCGTTTTACCTGATTGCCGTGGCGTTGCTGGCGTTGGCGGGTGGGTTGGCGTTGCCGGAGACGTCGAGGATTTCCTTGCATGACGTGGGTTCGGAGGAAAAAGACGCGGCGCCCTTGCTTTCGCGAACACGGGTATGATCCAGGCTCACACGGCACGACTGGACCCACGCTTATGCCCGCCTCCCAAACCCGCCCGTCCCTCGCGCCGTTGCTCAAGCCTGGCGAAACCGTGGTGCTGTTCGACGGCGTGTGCAAGCTGTGCAACGGTTGGGCGAGGTTCCTGATCCGTCACGACCGCCAACGGCGCGTGCGCTTGGCGGCGGTGCAGTCCCCCGAAGGCCAGGCGTTGCTGGCCTGGGCGGGGCTGCCCCTGGATCAGTTCGACACCCTGGCGGTCATTCGTAACCACCATTACTGGGTGCGTTCGGACGCCGTGTTCGAGATCGTTGCGCAACTGCCTGCCGTGTGGCGTCCATTGCTGCTGTTGCGCATCATCCCACGCGCGCTTCGGGACTGGGCTTACGACCGCGTCGCACGCAATCGCTATCGGATTTTTGGGCAGTACGACACCTGCCTGTTGCCGCATCCAGACCATGAACAGCGTTTTCTGAAGGCGCCGCAGTGAACCCTTTGGTGCGCACCTGCTAAACCGCCGCAGCCATGCGCGCTCGAGAACCCCAGGCGAACGTCACGACCATCAGCAACCCCAAGCCCGCCATCGCGGCGCCGGCCAGGGAAATCGCCGGGTAGCCCAGCCCTGCGTTGATCACTGCGCCACCCACTGCTGCGCCAATCGCGTTGCCGAAGTTGAAGGCGCCGATGTTCACGGCCGAGGCCAGGTTCGGCGCATCTTTGGCCGCTTCCATCACACGCATCTGCAACGGCGGCACGACGGCGAAGCTGGCGATACCCCAGATGAGGATGCTCACCGCTGCCGGTATCGGCCAACGCATCAGGAATGCAAAGGCCAGCAGGACCAGAATCAGTGCGCTCAGCGAGACGATCAGGGTCCGGTCGATCGAGCGATCTGCTGCCTTGCCCCCCCATATATTGCCCAGGGTCAACCCGACGCCGAACAGCACCAGCATGGCCGTGATAAAGGGGGTAGACGCATGGGTCTGGTTGCTCAGGATCGGCGCGATATAGGTAAACACGGTGAACATAGCACTGGAGCCCACCACGGTCAGGGCCAGTGCCGCCAGTACCGAACCGCGCCCCAGCACCTTGATTTCGGCCAGCACACCGTCGCTTTTCGGCAGCGGCAGGTTAGGCAGCGCGAACCACAGCGCGACCATGGTTACCAGGCCCAGTCCGCCAATGCCCCAGAACGCCGTACGCCAGCCAAGCAGTTCACCAAACCAGGTCGCCAGTGGCACGCCACCAATGGTCGCCAGGGTCAGGCCCATAAACATCGCGGCGACAGCTCCGGCGCGCTTGTCCGGCGCGACCACACTAGCCGCGACGATGGAACCGACGCCAAAAAACGCACCGTGGTTGAGCGAAGTGATGACGCGGGCAATCAACAGGTCGTAATAGCCGGTTGCAAGCGCCGACATCACGTTACCCAGGGTGAAAATGGCCATAAGCCCGACCAGCAAGTGACGACGGGGGATCTTGCCAGTGGTCAAGATCATCAGTGGCGCGCCGAGCAATACCCCCAGGGCGTAGGCGCTGACCAACAGCCCCGCAGTGGGAATCGAAACGCCAAGGTCATTGGCGATTGTGGGCAACATGCCCATGGGCGCGAACTCAGTGACGCCAATGCCGAAGGCACCGACAGCAAGGGCTACAAGGGGTGGATTGATACGCATGGAAGACTCCTCATTTATGCCGCAAATGCTACGATCAACGCTTTGACGGCACTAGACCGTTTAATTGGCAATCACCTTTGCGCACGAGGCAAAAATGGATTTCAACGGCAGGTCGGGTGAGATGGCGGTATTTGCAATGGTGGCGCAGGAAGGCAGCCTGTCGGCAGCAGCGCGGGCATTACGATTGACGCCCTCGGCCGTCAGCCGCGTCATCGCACGCACAGAACAACGCCTGGGCACCCGCCTGTTGATTCGTACGACCCGCGCCCTCGCCTTCACAGCCGAAGGCGAGGCGTACCTTCGCGGCGCCCGGCGCATCCTGGCCGACATGGCGGAAGTCGAAGAAGCCATCGCCGACCAAGGCGCGCCCAAAGGCCGGCTGCGGGTCAGTGCGGCCCTGGGCCACGGCCGCATGGCCATCGTGCCGTTGGTGGCGGCGTTCAGCGCCCGCTACCCGAACATTGTGGTGGACCTGACCTTGGGCGACGAAGTGGTCGACATCCTCGGCGGCCAGGCTGACGTCGCGATCCGCTTTGGCGACCTGCCAGACAGCCCGCTGACAGCACGGCGCATCGGCGACACCGGCCAGGTCCTGGTGGCGTCGCCGGAGTACCTCGCGCAACACGGCACACCTCTGGAACCCAACGACTTGCTGCGCCACAACTGCCTGCGCTTCAACTTCCGCCGTGCGCAATCCGACTGGCCCTTCGCCCGTGACGGCCGGGAGTTTTCCCTGAAGATAAACGGCAATATCGAATGCAGCAGTGGCGAAGCACTCGCTCAACTGGCGCGGTTAGGCGCCGGTATCGCACGCATCGGCGAGTTCACGGTTGCAGAAGACCTGCAACGCGGTCACCTGGTGCCCCTGCTGGAATCCTGGAACCCCGGCGACCGGGAGCCGATCCACGTGGTGTTTGTCGGCGGTGCGAGCATGCCCGCGCGGATCCGCGTGTTTGTGGATTTCTTGCTGGAACATCACCGGCTATAAACGTGCAGGCTTGTGCAGCCGCTCAAGCACCTCGTCAGCCGCCTCGCGCCATGCCTGTGTCGCGCCTTTGTTTCTCAACACCTCCAACCCAGCCGCGGTAAAGGTGCCCGGTGTCGCAATCGCGCTACCCAACCCTTCCAGACTCGCGGATGGCTGGTGACGGGCGCTGGCCAAGCAGTCTTGCAGGTTGCCCATCACCAGTTGGGCAGCCTGATCCTTGGACAGGCCTTTGTCGGTAAACCACTGCTGAAGATCACTCAGGAAGAAATAGAACCAACCGTTCATGCAGGCCGCGACAGTGGCCAGTTCGAACGCCTCTTCCTCGTCCAGCACCACCAATGAACCGAGCGCGCCCAGCAGTGTTGCATAGGGTTCGCCACCGGGCGTGATCACCACAGTCGTCTGGTTGATCTGGGCGGCATAGGACAGCATGGCGCGCACGACACGCGCCTGCGGGAACCGGCGTTGAAGCTCGGCCAGCTTCAATCCTGCTACCAACGACACCAGCGTTTGCTCAGGTCTAAGCTGCACTTCATTCGAAAGCTGATCGACCACCTCCGGGCGCACGCCCAAGACTAACAAGTCCGCCCCATCGACAACCTGTTGATTGTCAGCCATCACCTCACAGTCCCACTGTTCAGCGAGCTGCTGCGCACGTTCGTGGTTACGCGCAGAAAGCAACACCCGCCCGCCAAACCCACTGCGCCGCAGGCCGATCACCACCTTTTCCGTCAGCTCACCGACGCCCAGGATTCCAATCTTCAGCACGCTGTCCGCTCCGATTAATTCTGTAGTCGGGTGCATCATAGGCACGATTCCCGTCTTCATGCAGGCGGACGTTCACGCTACACTCGCCGCTCTTAACATCGGCCAGGAAGGCACGCATGAGCGCTCAAGGTAAAGATCGGCAAATCGACAACATCGAATTCAACGTCAGCGATATTGCCCGCAGCAAAGCCTTCTACGGCGGCGCGTTCGGCTGGACGTTCGTCGATTACGGCCCCCTCTACACGGAGTTCAGCGATGGGCGTCTGACAGGCGGGTTCACCACGGGGGAGCCGGTTCGGCCGGGTGGCCCGTTAGTTATTTTGTACGCCGATGATCTCGATGCCACGCAGCAGCGACTCAAAGCCCTGGGGGCTGTCATCACCCGCGAGACATTTTCGTTCCCTGGTGGACGCAGGTTTCACTTCACCGATCCGGATGGCTATGAACTGGCGGTTTGGAACGCTGATCAATAGGCCTCAACCCGACGCCTAGGCGAAGGCATCAATCGCTGCCTCTCAAGCCCCACTCTTACAGAATATGAAGGTTAACCATGCGTTTTCTCTTTCCCCTGGCGTTCAGCTTGACGCTTATCGGCTGCGCCACCACCAAAACCGACGTTCGCAACGAAACCCAGATCAGCCAATACGACCCGGCCAACTCAGCCCGCGTCCGTTTCATCACGGGGGACACCACCAACGCGGGCTTCCTCAGCGGCCAGACTTGCGAGGCGTTTTACAACGGGTCCCTGCTGACCAAAACGCCCGAAGAAGCCGGCTGGCAAACAGCCCATGTCGACTCTGCGGGCCTCTACCCTTTCAGGGCCACTGACAGTCAGAACAGCGTGATTGGCATGCCTGCGAGCAAGGCAAGCAAAGCCATCAACCAGTCACCCAAAGTGTTTGACGAGCACGTCATTCCGGCGGGTAAACCCTTTATTGCAGGGTTCGCCATGGGCGGTTCGCAAATGTCCTGCTTTCCCGCGCCTGTCACACTCATTCCCGAGCCCGGCAAAGACTATGAAATGGAACTTCAGATGGTCAAAATCAGCACGTTCAAGGCAGGTTGCGTGATTGCCGTTCGCCAACTTTCCGCTCAAGGCAACAACACCGTTGAAACACCGCTCAGGCCGCAGATATGTGCCAAAACCCCGTCGGGTTGGTACACCGTCAACCCGAAACCTTTGCCCTGAAATGCCTGGGCAGGACGACAGAGTCGTCCTGCTTATCGGACATATCCCTGACCTGGGACCCGGCTTGTATTCATGGAGGAAAAATGCGGATCTACATCACAGGAGCATCGTGCGCGGGCGTCACCACGCTGGGTCACAACCTCGCCACGCGGCTCGGTATACGACACGTCGACGTCGATGACTTTTACTGGATGCCCACCAACCCTCCTTTCACAACCAAGCGACCTCCCAGCGACCGCGTTTCCCTGATGCAACAAGCACTCGGTGACGACGGCTGGGTGCTGAGTGGTTCTTGCATGGTGTGGGGCGATGCGTTGATTGCCGATGCTGACTTGATCGTGTTCGTCGCCACCCCCACGCCCGTTCGCCTCGAACGCCTGGCTGCCCGCGAGAAGGCGCGTTTTGGCGAGCGGATCGCACCCGGTGGTGATATGTACGCGATACACGTGGCTTTTCGGGAATGGGCTTCGCAGTACGATGATCCGAATTTCTCAGGGCGTAACCGGGCGTGGCATGAGGCATGGCTATCACAGCAGACGGTACCGCTCTTACGGATTGACGGGATGCGCAGTGCTGAACAGATGGCCGCTGATGTCGCAAATGCCACGATAGCTCAAAACAAGAACGGCTGAGGCTGTCCAACGACTTCCACTCCCCTTATCCTCACACCTCCCCGCCCCCGCGAACCCGGAGCCGCCATGGACCTCGCCACCCTCGCCCTTTTCCTCCCCGCCTGCTTCGCCCTCAACATGGCGCCGGGCCCGAACAACCTGCTGTCCGTGAGCAACTCCACACGCTACGGCTACCGCACATCATGCTTGGCGGGCATCGGCCGTTTGCTGGCCTTCGCCGGCATGATCGCCCTCGCGTCCGCCGGGTTGGCGGTGGTGTTGCAAACGTCGGAGCTGTTGTTCTACGGGATCAAGATCCTGGGCGCGGCATATCTGTTTTATCTGGCGTTTCAGTTGTGGCGGGCCAATCCGGAGGCAGAGGCGCAGTCCGCGACGGCCAAGGTGGGATTGTGGGCGTTGGCGCGGCAGGAGTTTTTGGTGGCGGCGGGCAATCCGAAGGCAATCCTGATCTTCACTGCCTTCCTCCCGCAATTTGTAGTGCCCGGCGAGCCCATCACCCCGCAATTCGCGCTGCTCGGCGCAATGTTCCTGGTGCTGGAGTGGATCGCCATCAGCGCCTACGCCTATATGGGCTTGCACATGCGCCGCTGGTTTGCCGAGCCGCGGGGCAAGCGGATTTTCAATCGGTGCTGCGCAGGCTTGCTGTCGGCGGCGGCGACGGTGTTGTTGATGGCGCGCAGGGCTTAAATCACGTTTTACAGTCAAGGAGACATGCAATGAAAACCCTGGTGGTAGGCGCAAGCAAAGGATTGGGCAAAGCCCTGATCGAAGGGCTCGGTGAGCCTGGGGATACGCTGATCGGCGTGTCCCGCAGCCGCCCCGAGCAGTTGGCTCACAAGAACGGCGTCGAGGTGCAGTGGATCGAGGCCAATCTCGCTAAACCCACCCAGGCTGCGCACGTCATCGCCGAGGCGATTGCCGATAACGGCTTGGACACGCTGATCTACAACCTAGGCATCTGGGAAGAGTTTGCTTTCGACCCGGCCTACAACTTCCTGGCCGACGATGATGAGCAGATCGAGGCCATCGTCACCTGCAACATCACCTCTACCCTGCTGCTGATCAAGCGCCTGTTGCCGATGCTGCTTAAAAGCCAAAACCCGAGGATCATCCTGACCGGCTCCACTTCCGGCCTGCCGCAAAGTGGCCGTCCGGAGGTCGCCTTCGGGGCCTCCAAGTTTGCCTTGCGCGGGATTGCCGATGCGTTGCGTGAAGGCTATCGCCAGCAGCGCCTGGCTATCACCTGTCTGAATCTGGGGTACTTGAACACTGAGGATCCCCTGGGCACGCCGCGCGAGCAAGCCGCGCAGCGGGATGAAGGCCACTCGATTCCTGTGCACGATGTGGTGCAGGTGGTACGCATGACGTTGAGCCTGTCCTCGGCCAGCTTCGTCAAGGACATCACTTTGCCGGCGATATTGGACGAGCGCTTTTGACCCATGAGTACGCGACATGACCCGAGACGAACTCGCCGTCTAGACTCCACACAGCCATTTTCCTGTGGAGACCGACCATGAAAAGCAAAAACACCCTCTGCCTCTGGTACAACGGCACCGCCCTGGAGGCTGCCACCTTCTACGCCATGACCTTCCCGGACAGCAAAGTCAACGCCGTGCACCTGGCACCCGGCGATTATCCGTCCGGCAAACAGGGCGACGTGTTAACCGTGGACTTCACCGTCTTGGGCATCCCCTGCATCGGCCTCAACGGCGGGCCGATCTTTCCCCATACCGAGGCGTTTTCATTTCAGGTGGCCACTGATGACCAGGCCGAGACGGATCGTTACTGGAACGCCATCGGCGGTAACGGCGGCCAGGAAAGCGCCTGTGGCTGGTGCAAGGACAAGTGGGGTTTGTCGTGGCAGATCTCACCGCGCGTGCTGACGGACGCCGTCACCCACCCGGACCCGGCCGTCGCCAAGCGCGCCTTTGACGCAATGATGACCATGAAGAAGATCGACATCGCTGCCATTGAAGCGGCGGTGGCCGCCGGCTAAGGCAATGCCTTGAGCATGGCCTTTGCCGCCAGGGCGTGGACCTTGCGGGTGGGGTGCCATTCGTCCCAATAGTAATGCGCATCGGCATCGGCGCACACCGGTTTCACGTCCGGGTAGGTGGCCTGGCACGGTGTGTCCAGGTCCGTGAATCGATTGGCTTGCGGATTGGCGCGTAGCGCGTCGCTGAACGCCAGGTGATCGAAGTAGGTGACCTTCGCCACGCCAATCTGCGCCAATATGGCCGGGAGCTTCTGTGCGAGCAATTGCTGGTAGTGCTTCGCGTTGTCGACCTGGTTGCCCTGCACCACGGCGGGCACGTGACTGAGGTCCGTCGTGCCCACCACCATTACATGCCTGGCCCCCGCGGCCACCAGTTGCTCGGTGGCGTTGCGGATGTTGGCCAGGCTCGACTCGCTCAAGGCCTCGATGGTTTCAGGATGGGAGAAGTCGGCCCATTCGAAAAAATCGTTGGCCGAGATGAAGATGAAATACAGCGCCTTGGGGTCGGCCTTGTGGGACTTGGCGGCCTGCAAGTGCTCGGCGACTTGGCCGAGCACGCCTGTGTCCTGGGTCGGCATCAGCCACGTGTAGTAGTTGCCGTGGCCGCTTTTGGCGCCGCCCACGGCGTAGTCGGTCAGCGGTGTCTTCAACGCCTGGGCCAGGCCTTCGACGGCGGTTGGGCCGTTGCTCCAGCGTCCCTTCCAGTACAGCGGGCCAGGCAGTGCCTGGGCGTCCTTGACCTGCTGCGCGGCAAGTCGGGAGGTAAGTGCTTCGCCCGCGCCATTGTCGGAATAGCTGTCGCCAAAGGCATACAAATGATCGTAGGTCGAGGCGCCAAAGGCGGTCGACACAGACAGGGTCAGCAAAGTGGCCAAACACGCGCGTCGGATCATCAAGGTTCTCCCGGAATGTCCGAATAGACTATCGGCTGGCAGAAAGTACGGCTGGACGATTGCGACCCGCACATATCCGGCGGCGGCCATGCTAGTGCTGTACAGATGCCGTCATGCTCGTTAGGCTTTTGTCTCGCAACATCCGGCTACAGATTCGGCTCAATCGGCCGCCACTCTTATCTCCCTGAATGGACTCAACGAGGCTCTCGTGCGCGTTATTACTTCTCTCTTGCTCATCGGTAGCCTCGCGACCCTGGCCGGTTGTGCCACCCAGAAAAACCAAGTCGACCGCATGTTCGCCGACACCCTCACCCAGCCCTTGGTTGAAAACAGCATCGTGCGCGAGGGCGACTCGCTCAGCTTCGAGCTGCTGATGCCGGGCGGCCCGAGTGGTCTGCGGCGCACCATGCAATTCGAGGCCGCTTGCTCATCGCCGCAACTGCACTTGCTGTACCTGGACGGCTCACAACGGGTCTACCCGGCCAGCGCTGGCCGTTACAGCGCGGCGCGCAAGTTGTCGCCGCAATTGCGCGCGACCTTGGCTGCCAACCAGACGTTCATACGCGCCTGTGCCGAAACGCCAAAGCCAGACTGGCGCCTGGTGCAGGCCAACGCGCACGATAGCCAGGTATTGATTGACGCCAACAGCATCAAGACGGTGAATGGCGAAACGCGCTTTTGGGCCGCCTTCGACGAACCGGCGGTGCTCAACGACATGCCCTACAACGCCCCCTATGCCCAGAAGCGTGAACACTTTGCGGTGTCTTGCACGGGCGGGACCTATAAGGAACTGGCCGGCTACGACATGGACGCCGACAATCGCGTCAGCGACGGCCGTGTCGACAGCTTTCCCACGCCGCAGAAGATCGCCGGCAGCAATGCCGACTATGAGTTGTTGTTCAATAAAGTCTGCGCGACGCCACAGACAATCGCCGCGCTGCCGGTGTTCAAACCACGCCTGAAGGCGCCGATGAACATCGCACTGACCTCGGTGCAACCACAGGTGCTAGCCGCAATCACGCAGTTGAACCTGGACAAACCCGCGCGCGCCTTCAAATACGTGCATATGACCGGCACGTCGACGCTCAAGGGCGAAACCAGCCAGTTTCAGAGTGCGGACTTCATCAGCCAAGACGCGGCGAGCGAGCAATTGGCCATCGCCACCCGCGGGCAGGGTTATGAAAGCCACACGGTGAGCTGGCGTAACCTCATCCCGCTGGTGGCAAAAAACACCTACAGCTCCTCGGGCATGGCAGAAAGCGAGGCGCTGACGCAATTGAGCTTCACCGGCAATTGGAAGGCCCTGCCAGTTGGCGAAACCGTGGTCTACCAAACCACCCGCGCCAGCCTCAACAGCCTGATTGGCAGCCGTACCAAAGTCCAGACTACCCGCTGCTTAGTTGAACGCGAACTGCAAGCCAGCGAGCTCAACCCTGGCCTGCTCGGGGCGGCCAAGGCCCTTAAGTGCAGCTTCGACAACGATGAATACAACCGGGTGAACCACCTGTACTACCTGACCGACTACGCCTACTTCTACGAGTCGAGCACGGACAAGAACGCGTTCTACTACTCCGACACGCGTATCGATAAATTCGAATAAGCCCCGTTGACACACTCTGCAATATTCCATGAAGATGGAAGCCTTATTCAGGGTGTGTCAGCCAATGTCCGCAATGTCCTCCGTTAACCTTTCCGTCATTGGCTCCCCTGCCAAGGCGCAAGGTTGCGTTGCGCACGCCCTCAAATCGAAGAAACAGTCGCTCATGTGACCGGGGCGCGCTGTCCCGTCAGATGAGCTGACAGGACATTGAGCGCGACGGCCTTCCTCCCTTGCACAATTCCCTCTGCCCTTCTGACGGTGACTCCAGCGGTCAATCATCAGGAGAAAGTGCATGTCATCGTTTCAAGGTATCTGGGTTCCCGTGGTCACACCGTTCCATGACGGCGCCATTGATTTCATTGGCCTGCACCGCCTGGTCAGCCACTTGCTGGAAAAACACGTGGCCGGGATCATGGTGTGCACCACCACCGGGGAAGCGGCGTCGCTGAGTCGTCAGGAACAATTGGCGGTTCTCGATGCGGTGTTGCAATGGGTGCCGGCGCACCGCGTGGTGATGGGCCTGGCGGGCTATAACCAGATTGAGCTGCTGCACTTCCAGCGTGAAATCCTGCAACGCCCGGTGGCTGGGCTTTTGGTGCCGGCGCCGAGTTACATCCGCCCGTCCCAAGCGGGTTTGGAGGCGTTTTTCCGCACGGTGGCCGATGCCTCCAGCGTGCCGATCATTCTTTACGACATTCCCTACCGCACTGGCGCTACTTTCGAGCAGGCGACCCTGCTCAACATCGTCGCCCATAAGCGCATCGTGGCGATCAAGGATTGTGGTGGCAACCTGGGCAACACCCTTGCACTGCTGGCCAGCGGTGACGTGGACGTGTTGTGTGGCGAAGACGTACAGATTTTCAACGCACTGTGCCTCGGCGCGACCGGTGCGATTGCGGCCTCGGCCCACCTGCACACCGAGCAATTTGTGGCGCTTTTCCAGCAAGTGCGCGACAACCAACTGGCTGAAGCGCGAGCGACATTCTTCCAGTTGCTGCCACTGATCAACACGCTGTTCATGGAGCCCAATCCAGCACCGGTAAAAGCCGCGCTGGCTGTGCAAGGCTTGATCGGCAGCGAATTGCGCGCACCCATGCAGGCCGCCAGTAGCGCCGTCGTCACGCGCTTGCAGCAGGTACTGAACCCGGCCGGCTAATGCGCCAAAAACAGACAGCCAACGGACCGTCCGGTTGCGACCGGACCGATCCCGGCCTATCGTCGAACCCATGCTTTGCCTTTTGCTGTCCAACCCATTCGTATTCAGGTGACGACATGCCCACGCTTTCCCGCCCCGCCGTCCTCGAATTGATCGGCAACACGCCGCTGGTTCGGGTCAGCCGGTTCGATACCGGCCCCTGCACGTTGTTTCTCAAGCTTGAATCCCAGAACCCCGGTGGTTCCATCAAGGACCGCATCGGCCTGGCCATGATCGACGCCGCCGAACGCGACGGCCGCTTGCGCCCCGGCGGCACGATTATCGAAGCCACCGCCGGCAACACCGGCCTGGGCCTGGCACTGGTCGGTCGGGCCAAGGGCTACCGGGTGGTCCTGGTGGTACCCGACAAGATGTCCACGGAAAAGGTGCTGCACCTCAAGGCCATGGGCGCCGAGGTGCACATCACCCGCTCCGATGTGGGCAAGGGCCACCCCGAGTATTACCAGGACGTGGCCGCGCGCCTGGCCAAGGATATTCCGGGGTCGTTCTTCGCTGACCAATTCAACAACCCGGCCAACCCCCTGGCCCATGAAACCAGCACCGCGCCGGAAATCTGGGCGCAGACCCAGCATGATGTCGACGCGATCGTCGTCGGCGTCGGCTCTGCCGGCACCCTCACCGGCCTGACGCGCTTCTTCAAGCGCGTGCAACCCGAACTGGCCATGGTGCTGGCCGACCCGGTGGGCTCGGTGATGGCCGAATACAGCCGCAGTGGCAAAATGGAAACGCCGGGCTCCTGGGCGGTGGAAGGCATTGGCGAAGACTTCATTCCGTCGATTGCCGACCTGTCCAGCGTGCGTCACGCCTATTCGATCAGCGACGAAGAAAGTTTCGACCATGCCCGGCAGTTGCTCAAGGCCGAAGGCATTCTCGGCGGTTCCTCCACCGGCACCCTGCTCGCGGCCGCCCTGCGTTACTGCCGCGAACAGACCGAGCCCAAGCGCGTGGTGACTTTTGTCTGCGACACCGGCACCCGTTACCTGTCGAAGGTCTACAACGACCAATGGATGAATGACGCCGGCCTGCTGCACTACAAGCACTACGGCGACCTGCGCGACCTGATCGCGCGGCGCTTCGAAGACGGCCGCGTGATCAGCGTAAGCCCCGACGACACGCTGCTCACCGCCTTCCAGCGCATGCGCCTGGCGGATGTCTCGCAGTTGCCAGTGCTGGTGGACGGTCAAAAACTGGTCGGTGTGATCGATGAATCCGACATCCTGCTGGGCCTGCACCAGGACGCCACGCACTTTTCCATGATCGTCTCCAGCGCCATGACCGACACCCTGCAAACCCTGGCACCCAGCGCTAGCCTGGCCGAACTGCAGGCGGAGCTGGATCGCGGCCTGGTCGCCATCATTGCCGACGCGTCAGGCTTCCACGGCCTGATCACCCGCGTCGACCTGCTCAACCACCTACGGAGATCCCTTGCATGAGTCAGTCCGATAAAAGCGCGTTTGCCACCCGTGTGATCCATGCTGGACAGTCCCCCGACCCGACCACGGGCGCGCTGATGCCGCCGATCTACGCCAACTCTACCTACCTGCAAGACAGCCCCGGCGTGCACAAAGGCTTCGACTACGGCCGCTCCCACAACCCCACGCGGTTTGCCCTGGAACGCTGCGTGGCCGACCTGGAGGGCGGCAGCCAGGCGTTTGCTTTCGCGTCCGGGCTGGCGGCGATTTCGACAGTCTTGGAGTTGCTGGATGCCGGCGCCCATATCGTGTCCGGCAATGACCTGTACGGCGGCACCTTCCGGCTATTCGATAAAGTGCGCCAACGCAGCGCCGGGCACCGTTTCAGCTTTGTCGACCTGAGCGATTTGTCGGCGTTTGAAGCGAGCCTGCAGGACGACACGCGCATGGTCTGGGTCGAGACCCCCAGCAACCCGCTGCTGAGCCTGACCGACCTGAGCGCCATCGCACGTATCTGCCGTGATCGCGGCATCATCTGTGTGGCCGACAACACCTTCGCCAGCCCGTGGATCCAGCGTCCTCTGGAGCTGGGCTTTGATGTCGTGGTGCATTCCACCACCAAATACCTCAACGGCCACTCCGATGTGATCGGCGGCATCGCCATTGTCGGCGACAACCCCGAACTGGCGGAGCGCCTGGGCTTCCTGCAAAACTCGGTCGGCGCCATCGCCGGGCCCTTCGACGCGTTCCTCACCCTGCGCGGCGTGAAAACCCTGGCGCTGCGCATGGAACGCCATTGCAGCAACGCCCTGGACCTCGCCACCTGGCTGGAGCAGCAACCGCAAGTGGCACGGGTTTATTACCCGGGCCTCACGTCCCATCCCCAGCATGAACTGGCGCGCGAACAAATGCGTGGGTTTGGCGGGATGATTTCGATTGACCTGAACAGCGACCTGGCCGGCGCCACGCGTTTCCTGGAAAACGTCAAGATCTTCGCCCTGGCCGAAAGCCTTGGCGGCGTGGAAAGCCTGATCGAACACCCGGCGATCATGACCCATGCAAGCATCCCGGCGGAAACGCGGGCGCAGCTGGGGATTGGGGATGGGTTGGTACGCTTGTCGGTGGGGGTTGAGGATGTGGAGGATCTTCGCGCGGATTTGGCGCAAGCCTTGGCACTTATCTAAAGTAGTTTAGCTTGGCCTGCGTGGTGAACCGGCCTGCTGTGGTGAGCGGGCTTTTGTGGTGAGCGAGCTTGCTCGCGCTGGGCTGCGAAGCAGCCCTAAAACCAGACGCCGCATTCTGCCTGACAGAATGCGGCGTTTTTATTGGGGCGGCTTCGCCACCCAGCGCGGGCGGTGCGACGATTCGACAAGCCCGCTCACCACAAAAGCCCGCTCACCATACCAAAGCCAATCACCACAGCAAGCCAGCTCCCACAGAAAGTTGTGTCAGGCTGAGGTGACGTTGGCACGCGCCGCATGCAGCTTCTTGTAGCTGTCGATCAAGCGCAAATGCCGATCCAGCCCTTCCAGCTTCATGCTGGTCGGCGTCAAACCATAGAAACGCACATCGCCCTGTACCGAACCAATCACCGCATCCATCCGCTCATTGCCAAACATGCGACGGAAGTTGGCTTCGTAGTCCGCCAGTTCCAGGTCATCGTCCAGTTCCATCTCCAGCACCGCATTCATCGCCTGGTAGAACAGGCCACGCTCAGCGGTGTTGTCGTTGTACTGCAGGAACATCTCCACGCACTCCTTGGCCTCTTCATATTGCTGCAAGGCCAGGAAGATCAGCAGTTTCAACTCCAGGATGGTCAGCTGACCCCAGGCAGTGTTGTCATCGAATTCGATGCCGATCAGGGTGGTGATATCGGTGTAGTCGTCCAGCTCGCTTTCGATCAGGCGCTCGACCAACGCTTGCAACTCTTCCTCGTTGAGGCGGTGCAGGTTGAGGATATCCTCACGGAAAAATAGCGCTTTGTTGGTGTTGTCCCAGATCAGGTCATCCACCGGGTAGATTTCCGAATAGTCCGGCACCAGGATGCGGCACGCGGTGGCGCCCAGGTGCTCGTACACCGCCATGTAGGACTCCTTGCCCATGCCTTCGAGAATCCCGAACAGGGTCGCGGCTTCCTGGGCGTTCGAATCGGCACCTTCGCCGGTGAAGTCCCACTCAACGAATTCGTAATCCGACTGCGCGCTGAAGAAGCGCCACGACACCACGCCACTGGAGTCGATGAAGTGCTCGACGAAGTTATTCGGCTCGGTCACCGCCTGACCTTCGAAGGTCGGCTGCGGCAAGTCGTTGAGGCCTTCGAAACTGCGGCCTTGCAGCAGTTCGGTGAGGCTGCGTTCCAGCGCCACTTCCAGGCTTGGATGCGCGCCGAACGAGGCGAACACGCCACCCGTGCGCGGGTTCATCAGGGTCACGCACATTACCGGGAATTCACCGCCCAGGGACGCGTCTTTCACCAGCACCGGGAAGCCTTGGGCTTCAAGGCCCTGGATACCGGCGAGAATGCCTGGGTACTTGGCCAGCACCTCGGCCGGCACGTCCGGCAAGGCGAACTCGCCTTCGATGATTTCACGCTTCACGGCGCGCTCGAAGATCTCCGACAGGCACTGCACCTGGGCTTCGGCCAAGGTGTTGCCGGCGCTCATGCCGTTGCTGAGGTAGAGGTTTTCGATCAGGTTGGACGGGAAGTACACCACTTCACCGTCCGATTGGCGCACGAACGGCAGCGAAACAATGCCGCGTTCTTCATTGCCCGAGTTGGTGTCGAACAGGTGCGAACCACGCAGTTCGCCCTCGCGGTTGTAGACCTTCAGGCAGTAGGCGTCGAGGATTTCACCTGGCAGCTCGTCGTTAGGGCCCGGCTGAAACCAGCGCTCATCCGGGTAATGCACGAACGGCGCATTCGCCAGTTCCTCACCCCAGAACTGATCGTTATAGAAGAAGTTGCAGTTGAGCCGCTCGATGAACTCGCCCAGTGCCGACGCCAAGGCGCCCTCTTTGGTCGCGCCCTTACCGTTGGTGAAGCACATCGGCGAATGTGCATCGCGGATATGCAGCGACCACACGTTGGGCACGATATTGCGCCACGACGCGATTTCAATCTTCATGCCCAGGCCGGCCAGGAGGCCGGACATGTTGGCAATGGTCTGTTCCAGCGGCAGGTCTTTGCCGGCGATATAAGTGCCACCCTCTGACGTCGAGTTGGGCATCAACAACGCCTGCGCGTCAGCGTCCAGGTTTTCGACTTCTTCGATGACGAACTCAGGCCCGGCCTGCACCACTTTCTTGACCGTGCAACGGTCGATGGAACGCAGGATGCCTTGGCGGTCTTTGTCGGAAATGTCGGCCGGCAGCTCGACCTGGATCTTGAAGATCTGGTTGTAGCGGTTTTCCGGGTCGACGATGTTGTTCTGCGACAGGCGAATATTCTCAGTGGGAATATTGCGCGTCTGACAGTACAGCTTCACGAAGTACGCCGCGCACAACGCCGACGACGCCAGGAAGTAATCGAACGGCCCCGGTGCCGAACCATCGCCTTTGTAGCGGATGGGCTGGTCGGCAATCACCGTGAAGTCGTCGAACTTGGCTTCAAGCCGGAGGTTGTCGAGAAAATTGACCTTGATTTCCATGGGGGCACACCAGAATAACGGCTAAACAAAAATGGCCGCCATTATGAGGTTTTTCGGCAGGAAGTTTCAGGCTTTTGACCAGTGGCTGGCGAATTGACCAATGTGGATTAACCTTTTCGCAGATGGCGCCGATGGACTGAGGGCAACCAGGGAGTAGTCGGAATGCGCAATAACCAGCCCGTAACACAGCGTGAGATTTCCCTCGCGCCTTCGCAAAAACTCATCTCCGCCACGGATGTCCGAGGTGTCATCACTTACTGCAACGACGCGTTTGTCGACATCAGCGGCTTTGAACGCGCTGACTTGATTGGCGCGCCGCAGAACATCGTCCGTCACCCCGATGTGCCCCCCGCCGTGTTTGCGCACATGTGGAGTGCACTCAAACAAGGCCTGCCCTGGATGGGCATCGTCAAGAACCGCTCGAAAAACGGCGATCATTATTGGGTCAACGCCTACGTCACCCCCATATTCGATGGCAGCAAAGTCGTTGGTTTCGAGTCCGTGCGGGTCAAGCCCACGGCGGATGAAATCCGTCGGGCCCAGGCCCTGTACCGCCGCATCAGCCAAGGTAAACCGGCCGTTCCGCGGCAGGATGCCTGGCTGCCGGCGGCCATCAGTTGTGTGCCGTATGTGGCAACCGGGCTTACCGGCTGCCTCGCCGGTTTGTTCCTCAGCGCGCCCGTCGCCATTGCTGTGACCGTTGCAGTCGCAATCCCGGTGGGCGTGCTCTGCTCACGCTGGCGTCAAGGCAGCACGTTGCGTCTGTTGCACGGTGTGGAGCCCTCGACCTCGGATGCCTTGATCGCGCAGATGTACAGCGACGCCAGCGGACCACAGGCACGTCTCGAAACGGCGTTCCTCAGCCAGAACGCACGCCTGAAGACCTGCCTCACCCGCTTGCAGGACAGCGCCGAGCAACTCAGTGCCTTGGCCGGGCAATCCGATCAGTTGGCCACCGCTAGTTCCAAAGGCCTGGACCGCCAGCGTGTCGAAACCGAACAGGTCTCGGCCGCCGTCAACCAGATGGCCGCCACCACCCAGGAAGTCGCCAGCCACGTGCAACGCACCGCCGACGCCACCCAGCAAGCCAACGTCCTGACCGGGCGCGGGCGCGAAGTGGCACGCGACACCCGTGAGGCGATCGAACGCCTGTCTGCGGTGGTCAGCGAAACCGGCGCGACCGTGGCGCAACTGGCCAAGGACAGCGACGAAATCGGCAGCGTGGTGGACGTGATCAAGGGCATTGCCGACCAGACCAACCTGCTGGCCCTCAACGCAGCCATCGAAGCGGCGCGTGCCGGCGAGCAAGGCCGTGGTTTTGCCGTGGTGGCCGACGAAGTGCGGCAGCTGGCACAACGCACGTCCCAGTCCACCACCCAGATCCATGGGTTGATCACCCAGCTGCAGGCGTCCTCCAACAATGCCGTGCAAAGCATGGAACACGGCCAGCGCCAGGCCCAGGAAGGTGTGGCTTGGGTGCTGGAGGCGGACCAGGCGCTGGTCGGCATCAGCGAAGCGGTGTCCCATATCACTGACATGACCACCCAGATCGCCGCCGCCACCGAGGAACAGAGCGCGGTCGCCGAGGAAATCAGCCGCAACATCACCACCATCGCCGAACTGGCCGACCAGACGTCGATACAAGCCCATCAATCCACGGACCTGAGCAAGGAGCTGACGAACAACGCGTCCACCCAATATGCGTTGGTTGAGCGGTTCAATCGCTGAGCCTACGTTTACAGTAGCAAGCCCGCTTTCTGTAGTGAGCGGGCTTGTTGTGGTGAGCGGGCTTGCCCCGCGCTGGGCTGCGAAGCAGCCCCATAGCCAGACACACCACGTCGCTCATCGATGGGGCCGCTTCGCAGCCCAGCGCAGGGCAAGCCTGCTCACCACAGGAAAATCGCTCATCCCAGGATAATGGAGATTTGCTTAGGCAAACCTCCACCCATCATGAATCCCCCCATGCCCATTACCAATATCCTCCTCGCCGCCGCTACGCTGCTGACCCTCACGCCCGGCCTCGATATGGCGCTGGTGCTCAGGACTGCCACGGTAGAAGGCAAGCGCCAGGCGTTGCAAGCCAAGCTGGGGATCAACCCCGGTTGTCTGCTGTGGTCTCCAATATTGATCGGCGCCACGCAGTCGCTTTCCGCTTTCCTGCGTCGCGAAAAGGTCATCCAGTGGATGGACCACACCACCGGTATGATCTTTGTGTTGTTCGCTGCAAGGCTGGCGGCCAGCAAGCGCTGAATACTCGCTTACCCCAGGCGCATTGAAAGTTCGATGTCATCGGTAAACGGCACCGACAAGTAACCGTTCTCCGGGGCGCGCACATAGGCCAGGTATTCAGGGCAATAATCGGTGTTGTCCGCGACTACCAGTGCGCCAGGACGCAGGTTGTTTTCCACCAGGTTCAGCACGTCGCCATACAGCGCCTTGGCGCCGTCCAGCAGCAACAGATCGACAACATCCGGCAAGTCGCTGGCCAGGGTCACCAGCGCGTCACCTTCGCGAATGTGGATCAGGTCGCTCACGCCGCCTTCGATGAAATGCTCGCGCGCCAGGGCGATCTTCGACGCTTCGAATTCGCTGCCGATCAGCACACCGCCGCCGTTGTCACGCAGCGCGGCAGCCAGGAACAAGGTCGACAGCCCAAATGAAGTGCCAAACTCCACAATCGCCCGCGCCTTATTGCTGCGCGCCAGCATGTAGAGCAGCTTGCCGGTGTCCCGCGACACGGGCAGCCACAGGTCCTTGAGCATCGAATACAGCGCCATGTATTCGGTTTTGCTGTGCATTAGCCGTTCGCGTTCTTCCTTGGATACCGAGTTCACCAGCGGGCTGGTGGCCGCATTGGCCTGGGCATAAAGACGTTCGATAAGGGGCGCCAGAGGCGCGGTGGTCAGGCTCGACATAATTGATTTCCAGTGAGGTGGGACTAAGATGCGACTAATTCGTCGCATTAAAAGTATGCGAGTCATTCGCATCCTTCGCTATTCGCATTAGCCCTGCTTCAGGAGCCCCGTATGACCAGCCGCCAGACCCCACGTATTTCCACGCGCAAACACCCGCAACAGGCCCGTTCCACCGAGTTGGTGGCGGCGATTCTGCAAGCGGCTATTCAGGTTTTGGCCAAGGAAGGCGCCACCCGTTTCACCACTGCACGGGTCGCGGAAAAGGCCGGCGTGAGCGTGGGGTCGGTGTACCAGTACTTCCCCAACAAAGCGGCGATTCTGTTCCGGTTGCAGAGTGATGAGTGGCAGCAGACCACCCAGATGCTGCGCGACATCCTGGAGAAACGCGACGAAACGCCACTGGATCGCCTGCGAACGTTGGTGCACGCCTTTATCCAATCGGAATGCGAAGAAGCGCAGATGCGCGGTGCGCTGAGTGACGCGGCGCCGCTCTATCGTGATGCGCCGGAGGCCCTGGAGGTGCGCGCGGCGGGACGGCAGGCGTTCAAGGGGTTCATGCTGGAGTTGTTGCCTGAGGTGTCGGTTGACACGCGTACGGTAGCCAGTGATTTGATCCTGACCACGCTCAGTTCAGTGGGGAAGGAGTTCTCCAACAGTCCGCGAACGGCTGAAGAGATCGCGGTTTATGCCGAGGGGATGGCTGAAATGTTTCGTGCGTATGTGAATGTGCTCAACCTGGTCCAAAGGGCAACCGATACCTCATTTCTACCAGAGTGACACCTCCCCTCTGAAGATTACGTTCACTCCCCGCGTCCTCGACACAGCCCATCCTGCGATAAAACCGGATAGCCCTTTCATTTCGGCTCAAGACCCAAAGCGTCAAACCCTGAAACCCCTCCTCCCTCAGGAACTGCAGGCCCGCATTCCACAACGCCAGCCCAACGCCGGCTTGCCAATACTTGGCTAAAACATAAATGGCCATGACCTCACCGGTGTTTGCTCCGGCAGCTTCTTCGTCACGACTGGCACCGACCGATATCCAGCCCACAACGTGCCCGTCCAGCTCCGCGACCCACACGTCGGACTCGCCCGACTCAATCGAGCGAACCCAAAAGGATTCGCGCCGAGCCAGCGTTGCATCCAGCCCATTCAAGAACTCGGCAGGCATCATGTCACGATAGGCTTCCTGCCAACTGCGGATATGCACCTGGGCGATGGCGTTGGCGTCGCCAGGTAATGCTTTGCGGATCATTGATCTATTCCTTATTCAGTCAATGTCCTTCAAGTAAACCCAACCTTCATGACCGTTTACCCTCGTGGTATGTTTCGAGCCCAACCCGCAAAAGGAGGTGCCATGCAATCGTTAGCCATCAACGCCGCACTGCTGATCATCGACATGCAGCAAGGCATGAACCGACCAAAGCTGGGACGACGCAACAACCCCGACGCCGAAGTGCAGATACAGCGTCTGCTGACTGCCTGGCGTCAATCCGACCGCCCTGTTGTTCACATCCGGCACATGTCCCGCTCGCCCGACTCGGTGTTCTGGCCGGGCCAGCCGGGCTGCGAATTCCAGCCGGCGCTGCAACCGCTGGCGCATGAGCATGTGACCGAAAAGAACGTTCCGGATGCCTTCGTCGCCTCAGGACTGGAACGCTGGCTGCACGCGCGCGGGATCCGGCAACTGGTGATCGCCGGCGTGATCACCAACAACTCGGTCGAGGCCACGGCACGCTCAGGCGGCAACCTGGGTTTTGCGGTGACGGTGGTTTCGGATGCCTGCTACACCTTCGACCAAACCGATTTGTCCGGGCGCCTGTGGCCCGCGGAAGATGTGCATGCGCTGTCGCTGAGCAACCTGGCGATGGATTATGCCAAGATTGCCGAGGTCGACGAAATCCTGGCATGCACGGGATGAAGAGGATGGATTTACCTTAATCCGGAAAACCGTATTGCTTCATTTTGACCCACTCGGTAATCTCTTCGAACGTTGTAAACTCATGATTGGAAACTTTTAATATCAAGGCTCTTGTCAACGTCTCTATTCTCAACACTTCTTGATTATCTGCCCGCTCTCCCGCATGCGCGATTTTACTTCGAATACCATAGAGTAGTTTTATTTCCTTTTCGATACCCAAGCGCTCAGCGGGCAATTCAGAAAAGATAAACGCAGCCCGCTCCGATATTTTTTGAGTGATACTGCCCATTGAAGTCATAAATGTCTGCACCTCCTTGCCAGTGAGCAGGCACTCTAATGAGATTGCGAAAAACAAGAATTGCTGCTCATTGGTATCAGCATTAACCGCTTTACCAAACCAATAAATGGATTGAGCGACGGACTTCTCAACCGATGTTTTCTTCAGGTAACTCTGAAGAAGCGGCCGATATTCCTCTACGATGATCTTGCGGACGGACTCATCTACCAAATGGTAAGTGGTGACGGGTTCCTCAGGTTGAAGCATAGATAAGGGTTCACAAATAGCCTGATACCCATCAAGCCCGGGATTCAGAAGCCTGAAATTCAGTTCGTACGGGAAGTTATGGAACGGGCTCTCGGTATCGTTGTATTGATAATAAACAGTAGAGTCTCCCGATTCGGAACCCCATATCGAAACCTTTCTGCGCCTGGGAAAAAAATCACCATAATCTTTGTCATACCAGTTACTTGAACGTTTCCAGGCTCTGTAGGAGGAAGATCCAACATGCAGTGAAAGCAAGGCACAAAGGTATTCCGCGAGTTCAAGCGCTCTGGTGATAGCCTCTCTGTCATCCGTGACAGACTCAACTTCAAGATAGCAATGTGATGAATCCAAAGCATTGATATCATGCTGAGAACTAAAACGTGCTGTGCCATCCTTTAACAACTCTGGAAGGAGTCCTTCATCGCGCCGATAGAGAACGCCAAACCCAAGATCCATTGATGGGACGCGCATATCAATACCTTGAATTGGTATGCACGTAGTGCGCTTCTTGATTAATCCGGCAAGGTGGTCAATCAACGCATCAGCTGCTTCTTCACAAGTACTCATGGACACGCATACTTTAGCAACTGCATTGGAAAAACTTTCTTCAGTGAGGGTTGGGCAATTATTTTGAAAAATTTTCAATGCCCCTTTCAGACCCTTTCGATATTCTACTTCGTCCCAAGCCACAAGCCTGTAGGGCTTCCCATACAAGTTGAATGTTTTATCTTGCTTACTCGACGATATTATCGTGGTGGCCGAGACCGATTGCTGCAAATACTTAACGAGGTTTTTGCCATCCATAACAAGTTCCTAACACCTGCGATATTAGTAGACAACGCCAATACGATGACGGGAAGCGGACCAGTCCCCGAAGGCTTTTTAGTAGGTTGACGGATTTTCCAACAATTCGGCAATAGCTCGGCACAACGTCCCATGTTCATGCTCTGTATACGGTACCGCGTTTTTCCAATCATAAAACCACGCCGGCATCGTGCGTTTGTCGTCCGGTTCCGAGGCATAGCGCGGGAAGAGATGGCAATGCAACTCCGGCTCGGAATTGCCCAGGATCTCGTAGTTCATGCGCAACGCACCGGTAGCCTGCAACACCGCATCGCCAAGGCGGGCCATGTCCAACAGATAGGCTGTGCGGGCCTCGGTGTCCAGGTCGTTCAGGCTGGCAACGACCGGGTCAGGCAGCAGCAGGCAGTAACCGGGTAGAAACTGTACATCACCCATGACCGCCCAGCCTGAAGCCATGCGGCAAATGACTTTTTCGTTGGCGCCATTGCGGGCGAGCGCGACGCGCTCCGTGATAAGCGGCATACAGTGTCCTTGATCTGAGTGAGGTCCAGGCGGCATCTTAACGCGACTTCAGCAACTGGCGGGCTTGTTGTAGTGAGCGGGCTTGCCCCGCGCTGGGGTGCGAAGCAGCCCCAGTAAGATCACCGTGTTTATTCAGACAACCCGCGGGGTTTGGTTCTAGGGCTGCTTCGCACCCCAGCGCGGGGCAAGCCCGCTCACCACAAGCAAGCCCGCTCACCGCAGTAAGTCGGCTCGACGCAAGACCCTGCACACAGCATCAATCCAATGCCAATTCCACCACCCCAGCGTTCAACCGCACCGGCCAAACCCGCAGCCTCTGATCAGGCGCTTCCAGGCACTGCCCGTCCTCGAGCCGGTAATGCTGCTTGTAGATCGGCGCCGCCACCACCAGGTCGCCCTTGATACTGCCGATCAAGCCGCGTCCGATCACATTCGCGCCGGATTCCGGGTCATGGTTGTCGATGGCGAACAACGTCTGGTCCTGCGCACCCGGCAGGTAGAACAGCGCCACTTGCGCGCCGTCCAGCCACACCACCACGCCGGAATTGCTCACCAGGTCGGTCTCGCTGCACACACCTTTCCAGGTGGTCAGGTTGCGTTGCGGGTTGGCTTGGCTCATCAGGCAATCTCCTCGGTGACGGGAATCAGGTTGAGTTCGGCGGCCATGATCGGCCGGCGTTGGCCGCGCTCCTGGACGAAGTGGATGTCCGGGTCGGGGCGTTTGTCGTTGACGAAGGTGCGGAAGCGCTTGAGTTTTTCCGGGTCTGCGAGGGCGTTGGCCCATTCGCATTCGTAGCGGTCGACCACCAGCTGCATCTGCGCTTCCAGCTCTGCGCCGAGGCCCAGGCTGTCGTGCAGGATCACGTCCTTGAGGAAATCCAGGCCGCCTTCGAGGCTTTCGCGCCAGACCGAGGTGCGTTGCAGCTTGTCGGCGGTGCGGATGTAGAACATCAGGAAGCGGTCGATGTAGCGGATCAGCGTGGCGTCATCCAGGTCGGTGGCGAACAGCTCCGCATGGCGTGGGCGCATGCCGCCGTTGCCGGCGATGTAGAGGTTCCAGCCCTTCTCGGTGGCGATCACGCCGACGTCTTTGCTCTGGGCTTCGGCGCATTCGCGGGTACAGCCGGACACTGCGAATTTGAGCTTGTGCGGCGAGCGCAGGCCCTTGTAACGGTCCTCGATCAACAGCGCCATTTTCACGCTGTCCTGCACGCCGTAACGGCACCAGGTGCTGCCCACGCAGGACTTCACCGTACGCGTGGATTTGCCGTAGGCGTGCCCGGTTTCAAACCCGGCGGCGATCAGTTCGCTCCAGATATCCGGCAGTTCGTGCAGTTGTGCACCAAACAGGTCGATGCGCTGGCCGCCGGTGATTTTGGTATAGAGGTCATATTTCTTCGCGACCTCGCCAATCACGATGAGTTTATCCGCGGTGATTTCGCCGCCTGGAATACGCGGCACCACCGAGTAGGTGCCGTTTTTCTGCATGTTGGCCATGAACGTATCGTTGGTGTCCTGCAACGGCACCAGGGACGCATCCATGATCGGCTGGTTCCAGCACGACGCCAGGATCGAGCCCACCGCCGGCTTGCACACGTCGCAGCCGGTGTGACCACGGCCGTGTTTGGCCAGCAGTTCGTCAAAGGTGAGGATGCCTTCCACGCGTACCAGGGCGTACAACTCCTGCCGGGTGTAGGCGAAGTGTTCGCACAGGCTCTTGTCGACGCTGACGCCACGGGCGATCAGTTCATGTTCAAACACCTGCTTCAGCAAACCGGCGCAGCCGCCGCAACCGGTGCAGGCCTTGGTCTGGGCTTTGAGCAGGCCGAGGTCGCTGCAGCCGCCGTCGATGGCCGAGCAAATCGCGCCCTTGGTCACGTTGTGGCAGGAGCAGACGGTGGCCGATTCCGGCAGCGCACCGGGGCCGAGGGTCGGTGCGCCGTTGGACGACGGCAGGATCAGGCTGGCCGGCTCGGACGGCAGCGCGATGCTGTTTTGCATGTATTGCAGCAGGGTGTCGTAGTAGCTGTTGTCGCCCACCAACACCGCGCCGATCACATGTTTGCCCGACGCATCCACCACCAGGCGCCGGTAGCTGGCGCTGGCTTCGTCGATGAACTGGTAGCTGCGCGCGCCCGGCGTGTGGGCATGGGCGTCGCCGATGGAGCCCACGTCGACGCCGAGCAACTTGAGTTTGGTCGACATGTCGGCACCCACAAACGGCTCGGCGGTTTGCGCGCACAGCAGTGCGGCAACGCCACGGGCCATCTGATAGCCCGGCGCGACCAGGCCGAACAGGCTGCCGTTCCAGGACGCGCATTCGCCAATCGCGTAGATGTTCGGGTCGATGCTCAGGCATTCGTCATTGATCACCACTCCGCCACGCGGGCCGATGTCCAGGCCGGCCTGGCGTGCCAGTGCATCCTGGGCGCGGATACCGGCGGAGAATACGATCAGGTCGGTTTCAAGGAACTCGTCATTGGCAAAATTCATGCGGTAGCGGTACTGCTCACCCGCGCTGATGGATTGGGTGGCGCGCGACAAATGCACGCCCACGCCCAGCCGTTCGATCTGCGCCTTGAGTGCCAGGCCGCCAAAGTCGTCGAGTTGCACCGGCATCAAGCGCGGCGCGAACTCCACCACATGGGCCTCAAGGCCGAGGCTTTTCAGGGCATTGGCGGCTTCCAGGCCCAACAGGCCGCCGCCCACCACCACGCCGCGTCGTGCATTGGCGGCTGCCTTGCGAATCGCGTCCAGGTCTTCAAGGGTGCGATACACCAGCCGTGAATCGCCTTCGGCGCCTTCGATAGGCGGCACAAACGGATAGGAGCCGGTGGCCAACACCAGCTTGTCATAGGCGACGCAGCCGTCAGCGGTGATCACCTCGCAGCGGGCGCGGTCGATCTCCAGCACCGGTACGCCGAGATGCAGGGTGACACCCGGCGTCTGGTACAGCGAGGCGTCGGACAAGGCCAGCGACTCGGCGTCGCGGCCAGTGAAATACTCGGACAGGTGCACCCGGTCATAGGCGCGCATCGGCTCTTCGCTGAACACATGCAAACGGTAGTGATCCAGCGCGCCGCGCTCGATCAATTGCGCCACACAGTGGTGGCCGACCATGCCATTGCCGACGACGATCAAGGTTTTGAGATGGTTCATAGTAAGCACCCGACAAAGCTCATCACGGTTTTAAAAAAGCAAAAAAAAACGCCTGAAACCTTGCGGTTCCAGGCGTCTTTGCCTGTTCTTATGCGGGTTCGGATCGGACGACTGCGCCGGATTCTCCGCTATTGCCCCTGGTGTCGATCGTCGTTGACCGAAGTGGGTTGAGGGGGAGCTTGCAGGGTCTGTGCCAAGCGGATGCAAGGCCTGTGTTCACGGCTCAACAGGGGAGTCGGCGATGCCAAGCACCACCTCCAGCGCCTCCAACTGGTGCATCTCGCGTCATAAAAGTGCATGACTCGCCATGAATGAATGGTTTTCTGTGGTGAGCGGGCTTGCCCCGCGCCGACGGCGCCTCGGTATCAAGGGGCAGTTCAAAAACCTGGCGCGTGACTTGCTAGGAACACCCCAACCAAGCAGTCAACGCTGACTGCCCTCTCACGACAAAGGCGCCGTGTAATCCCCGTTCTGAACGGAGGGTTGCAAGGCGCCTTTTTTGTTTACGCAGGTTTCAGATGGCCAACCAAAGCATACGCAGTGTGTGTCCCTATTGTGGCGTGGGCTGTGGCATCGTCATGCAGGTGCAAGACAACAAAGTGGTCAAGGTGATCGGCGATAAGGACCACCCCACCAACTTTGGCCGCCTGTGCACCAAGGGCACCACCTGCGGGCAAGCCATCGCCGAGTCCGGGCGCATGGAAAACGCCTATGTACGCCAGGCCCGGGAGCATGACCCGGTGCGTATCGACATGGACAACGCCATCCGCGAAACCGCGCACCGCCTGCGTCACACCCTCGACACGCACGGCCCGGACGCCTTGGCATTCTACGTGTCAGGGCAGATGTCGCTGGAGTCCCAGTACCTGATCAACAAATTGGCCAAGGGCTTCGTCCGCACCCCCAACATCGAGTCCAACTCGCGGCTGTGCATGGCCAGCGCCGGCAGTGGCTACAAACTCTCCCTCGGCTCCGACGGCCCGCCGGGGTCATATGAAGACTTCGATCGCGCCGACCTGTTCTTCGTGATCGGCGCGAACATGGCTGACTGTCACCCGATCCTGTTCTTGCGCATGATGGACCGGGTCAAGGCCGGGGCGAAGCTGATCGTGGTCGACCCACGGCGCAGTGCCACGGCAGACAAGGCCCACCTGTTCCTGCCGATCAAACCCGGCACCGACCTGGCGTTGCTCAATGGTCTGCTGCATCTGCTGGTCAAAAACGGCCACACCGACCCTGCCTTTATCGCCACCTTTACCGAAGGCTGGGAGGCGCTGCCGGAATTCCTGGAGGACTATTCGCCAGATCAAGTCGCCGCCATCACCGGCCTGGCCGAAGCCGATATCCGCCAAGCCGCCGACTGGATCGGCCAGGCCGCCGAGTGGATGAGCTGCTGGACCATGGGTCTCAACCAGAGCACCCACGGCACCTGGCACACCAACGCGCTGTGCAACCTGCACCTGGCCACTGGTGCCATCTGCCGTCCGGGCAGCGGGCCGTTTTCCCTCACGGGTCAACCCAACGCCATGGGCGGGCGCGAAATGGGTTACATGGGCCCTGGACTGCCGGGGCAACGTTCGGTGCTGGTCGAGGCCGACCGCGCCTTTATCGAAGACCTGTGGCAGATCCCCCACGACAGCCTGCCGCGCCAGGCTGGCAGCGGCACCGTGGCGATGTTCGAACAGATGGCCGCCGGGCAGATCAAGGCCTGCTGGATCATCTGCACCAACCCGGTCGCCAGCGTGCCTAACCGGCAGACCGTGATCAAAGGCCTGCAAACCACCGAACTGGTGATCACCCAGGATGCTTTTCTCGACACCGAGACCAACCGCTACGCCGACATCCTGTTGCCCGGCGCGCTGTGGGCCGAGGCCGAAGGGGTGATGATCAACTCCGAGCGCAACCTGAGCCTGATGCAAAAGGCCGTGGATGCGCCCGGCGAGACCCTGCCCGACTGGCAGATCATTGCCAGGGTCGCTTGCGAAATGGGCTTTGCCGATGCGTTCACCTATGCATCCGCCGCCGACGTGTTTGAAGAAATCAAACGCGCCTGGAACCCCAAGACCGGCTACGACCTGCGTGGTGCGAGCTACCCGCGCCTGCGTGAGAAGCCGCTGCAATGGCCTTGCGCGGCGGAGGATGGCGCGGACCGCAACCCGATCCGCTACCTGGACACAGGCACCCTCGCCTTCGCCACCGAAAACGGCAAAGCCCAGTTCTTCGCCCGCCCCCATATGCCACCCGCAGAAATGCCGGAAGACGCATTCCCCTTCGTGCTTAACACCGGCCGCGTGCAGCACCAATGGCACACCCTGACCAAGACCGGCAAGGTTGCAACCCTGAATAAACTCAACCCCGGCCCCTTTGTGGAAATACACCCCGAAGACGCGAGCCGATTGGGTATCAAGGACAAGGATCGAGTCGAGATACGCTCCCAGCGCGGCCGCGCCGTGCTGCCCGCCGTGGTCACCGACCGTGTGCGGCCAGGCAATTGTTTTGCGCCGTTCCACTGGAACGATTTATTCGGTGAAAACCTGGCAATCAACGCGGTGACCAACGACGCGGTGGACCCGATTTCCTTACAGCCGGAGTTCAAGTACTGCGCCGTCGCCCTGGCCGGCGTCGAGCTGATCGAACACCAATTCCTGGACCGCCCTTCCCCCGTAGCAGAGGACACCGCCATGTCGCGCCTCGACGCCTTCGCCGAAATCGCCGGCATCCGCAACCTACCCGCGCCCCCCTTGAGCGAGAATGAGCGCACCTACCTCGCCGGCTTTCTCAGCGGCCTGCAGTCCAACGCCGCACGCCAGGCGGTCGGCGTGCCGACCATGCCCGCCAATGCACCGCTGGCCGATGCCGCGCGGCTGTGGTTGAACGGCTTGCTCGGCGGTTTGTTCAGCCATACGCAATCCCTCGCAGCGCCCTCCCCAGCCGTCACCTTGTTGTGGGCCTCGCAAACCGGCAACGCCGAAGCTTTGGCCGAGCGTTTTGCCAAACGGCTGCGCGACGCGGGCATTGCCGTGGAACTGAGCGCGATGTCGGATTTCCCGGCGAGCAAACTGGCAAGCACCCACACCCTGGCGCTGATCAGCAGCACCTTTGGCGACGGCGACCCACCGGACAATGGCGAAGGTTTCTGGCACAGCCTCAGCACTGCCGAGACGCGCCTGGAGTCCTTGCGCTTTGCAGTGCTGGCCCTGGGTGATCCGAACTATGACCAGTTCTGCAACCACGGCAAGCAACTCGACCAACGCCTGTTGGAACTGGGCGCCACCCGCCTGCTGGAACGCGTCGACTGCGACACCGAATTCGAAGCACTGGCCGATGCGTGGCTGGTGCGTTTCCAGCAAACCCTCGCCCCGACAAAGCCCGTCGCGCCCGCCACCCCCGCCGGTAAAACCAAATTGTACGGCTCACGCCTGCTGCTCAACCGTCACCTGAACCCGCTAAGTCCCCACAAGGAAACCCGTCAGTTCGCCCTCGACCTGGCCGGCTCCGGGCTGACCTACGAAGCCGGCGATGCGCTGGGCGTACGGCCGCGCAACTGCCCCGAACTGGTCAACGAACTGCTCGACCTCACCCGCCTGAACGCCCATACCAGCGTGAACATCGAGACCTTCGGCGATGTGCCGCTGCAACAGGCCTTGACCCAACACTTCGAAATCGCCCGGCCCAGCAGCGACACCTTGGCCTTCATCGCCGAGCGCAGCGCCAACCCTGGCCTCAAGCACTTGCTCAACCCCGAACACAAGGCCGAACTGAATGACTGGCTGTGGGGCCGGCAACTGGCGGATGTGCTGCAGGCATACCCCATCGAGTGCTCGGCGGATGAATTACTGGGCACCCTCAAGCGCTTGCAACCACGCTTGTATTCAATCGCTTCGAGTGCCAAGGCCTATCCGCAGGAAGTGCATCTCACCGTGGCTGCCGTGCGCTATGGCAAGCGCAAGGGTGTGTCCTCGACGTTCCTGGCTGACCGGGTCGGCGACGGCGAAGTGCCGCTGTTCGTGCAGCCGTCCAAGCACTTTCGCACGCCCACTGACGGCGACGTACCCATGATCATGATCGGACCCGGCACCGGTATCGCGCCCTTTCGCGCGTTCTTGCAGGAACGTCGCGCGCTGGGTCATCAGGGGCGCAACTGGCTGTTCTTCGGCGAACAGCACGCCGCCAGCGATTTCTACTATCAGGACGAACTGCAAGGCATGCAGCGCGACGGCCTGCTCAACCACTTGAGCCTGGCGTTCTCGCGCGACCAGGCGCAAAAGGTCTACGTGCAGGACCGCATCCGCGAACAGGGGGCCGAGCTGTGGCGCTGGTTGCAGGATGGCGCCAAGCTGTACATCTGCGGTGACGCCAGCCACATGGCCAAAGATGTCGACCAGGCCCTGCGCCAAGTCGCGCAAACCCACGGCGGGCTTGGCGTCGAGGGTGCCGTGGAGTACTGGCGGCAGTTAAGTGAGCAGAAGCGTTATCTGCGTGATGTGTATTGATTGGATACAGAACAATAAGCACTTTGTATTGTGTACAAAAAACCCTAAAGATTTACCGGGACCGGGCCGAAACATCAGTGATAGCAAATCGCCGCAATCCTGATCGAGGTGCGCGACGATTTGGCCGCCCTTCACGCTGATGGTCGTCTCGATGAAAATAAAAAATAAGCTGGTACTCGCATTTGTCTCCGTTGCTTTCATCCCGGTAAGCCTGGTGGCCGTGATTTCGGTCATGAACACGCGGACCCAGGCGGTGGATCAGTTTATCGACGGCAGCACCCGGGAAATCCGTCAGATCGACGGCAATATCCGCCAGTTCTTCGACGGTACGCTGCAAAACGTCGATCAAATGGCCACTGATCCTGTATACACCTCAGTGAACACGCTGAAGAACTACCAGCCTGCCGACGCGGCCAGCCAGCCCATGCCCGCCGAGGCGCAAGCGGTGATCGACCGCTTCGCGCGCTTTGGCGCCACACACCCAGCGGCGGCCATCCTGTCCATCGGCCTGGAAGACGGCACCTACGCCAAATGGCCGGATGACCCGCAACTGGCCAAGTACGACCCGCGCACCCGCCCCTGGTACAAGGCGGCCATGGCCAGCCCCGGCAAGACCGTGCGCACCCCCGCGTATTACTACGACAAAGATGACGTCGCCCTGGTGGGTACCGCGCGCGCCCTGCTGGAAAACGGCAAGGCCAAGGGCGTGTTCGTGGTCAGCGTCTCACTGAAAAACCTCACCGAACTGCTCAAGAGCATCAAACTGGGCGAAAGCGGCTACGTGATGCTGATCGAGGACGGCGTGGTGCTGGTCGACCCGCGCAACGCCGCCCACAACTTCAAGCCGCTCAAAGACCTGGGCACAGCCTACGCACAGTTGGCCGACACCGCACAGGGCTCCACTGAAGTGGTGATCGATGGCGTGCGCTACATGGCCAACGTGTGGACCTCCCCCGGCCTCGGCTGGCGCTACATCGGGCTGATCGAACACCGTGAAGTCATGGCCGAAGCCACGCGCATGACCTACCTCACCGCCATCATCGTCGCGGTGCTGGTGCTGATCTTCGGGCTGATCGCGGCAGCGTTTTCCAAGGTCATCGTCAAGCCCATCGGCCAGGTCAGTACCGGCTTGCAGTCCATCGCCCAGGGCGAAGGCGACTTGCGCCACGAACTGCAGGTCCAGGGCAAGGATGAAACCGCCGAACTGGCCGGCTGGTTCAACAAGTTTCTCGCGGCGATCCGCCAACTGATCCAACACATCGGCGCCGCCTCGGCCAATTTGCAGAACGCCTCCAAGGTCAACAGCGAGGTGGCGCACAACATGAACGAGGCGGCCGGGCGCCAGCGTGAGGCGGTAGAACTTGTCTCTACGGCGTTCAACGAAATGGTCGCCACGGCCAACGAAGTCGCACGCTCCTGCAGTGGCGCGGCGGAATCCGCCGAGAACGGGCACCGGCGCGTGGCCGAGGGCAAGCAGCAGATCGAAGTCACCACCGACAACGTCAACCGCCTGGGGCGCCGCCTGACCGAGTCATCCCAGGCCATGGTCGAACTGGAAGCCGGCAGCCGCAGCATCAACCAGATCCTCGGCACCATCCGTGCGATTGCCGAACAGACCAACTTGTTGGCGCTCAACGCCGCCATCGAAGCCGCCCGTGCGGGTGACCAGGGCCGTGGCTTCGCGGTGGTGGCCGATGAAGTGCGTGCCCTGGCCAAGCGCACGTCCGACTCCACCGGTGAGATCGAGCAACTGCTCGGCACCCTGGAAAACAAGACCCAGGAAGTCACCCAGAAGATGGGTAGTTGCCTGGACTTGTCGCGGGCCAGCGTGTCGTCCATCGAAAGCGCGCGGGACAGCTTTGAAGGCATCCAGACGTCGGTCAATGAGATCCGTGACCAGAACCTGCAGATATCCGCCGCCGCCGAGGAACAACACAGCGTGGCCGAGGAGATCAACCGGCATATCCAGCAGATCTACGACGAGGCGCGGCTGGTGGAAAGCCTGGCCAACTCGGCGCAGGACGACTCTGGGCGGTTGTCGAATTTATCGGATGAGCTAAATGGCTTGGTGGGGCGATTCAAGTCCTGAGAAAGTCAGCGATTTGCTGCCACATCGCGCCAGGGTTGGAATACATCGGGAAGCGCCCGCACTCGACAATCGGCGCCAGCCGCACGCCGTGGGCCTGGATGTGCGGCAGGTAGGACAGCCCGGCGTTCTGCTCGCCGTACATGAACAGCTTCGGGCAGGGCAGCCCAGGAACTTGCCCATCAGGTCGGCGTTATCGGAAAGCTCGACCATCGACTGGAAGATTCCGCGCACGGCGCCCGCCCGTACCTTATGGCGCAGGCTCGCCGAATACAGCGCGCTGGCCAAGCTCGACAGGCTGGTGCGCGTACGCGCGGCCAAAGCATGGTGGCAGGGCAAAGCCACCATCAAGCGGTCTTCCCGCAACGGCAGCGACTGAACCGTCGGGCCCAGGTCGCCGTCCAGCCGGGCAAAGGCCAGGTCGATATTCCCTGCTTCCCCCCGCCGCGAACGCTCGAACAGCGTGACCTCGAGCGCCTGCTCCAGCACCTGGATCTGCTCGCTCAGCGGCGGCTGCGACATCCCCAGGTACTATCCCCCCACGCTAACCACGATGCGAAGCGAGCCGCTCTTGCTCTTGATCTTAGGCGCTCCGTCAAACACGCTGGCCGGAATTCGACAGGGATTTGGGGCAAGAGCCCTTTGCTTACTTTGGGGCTTTTCCAAAGTGAGCCGCCGTAAGGGCGGAACCATTAGCAGCCGTTACCTAAATAACGGATATGTACCTAGTCTGATCCAACATTCTGGTCGGCTGTCAGGCCGTCTTCGCGGGCAAGCCAGCTCCCACAGTTTTGAATCGCGGGGCAACAGTCAGAGCGTGGTCGGCTGTTAGGCCGTCTTCGCAGGCAAGCCAGCTCCCACAGTTTTGAATCGCGGGGGGACAGTTAGATTGTGGTCGGCTGTTAGGTCGCCATCGCTGGCAAGCCAGCTCCTACAGAGGAACGGCCGTATGACTTCGCTGTAAAACCATCCACCCCAGAAACGCTTGAAGCCGGGCCAAGAACCTTTCACTGTCAGCACCCGGGTTTCGAGCCTCAAACAGAAAAAACGCCACCTGCGTCACCCGCATCGGATACCTCTGCACGAACAGCGCCACATACTCCTCCAATGTCTGCGGCCAAGTCGCCCCCTCTACCCCGCACACTATCTGGGTCGCCCTGATCAGCTTGCGTGACGCTTCGCGCTGCAGGCGAAGCCGCTCGTGTTCGGTGTCGGCACGCGCAATGCGGCTGAGGTAGGCGCTCAGCACCGCTTCAAAGTCACCATTCACAGCCAAGGCGATGTCCAGTGATGGCCGAAACCGCTCGAACTGCACCGCCAGATCATTGCCCCATACGCACCGGCAATGGTGCTTGAGCCAGAACCCCCAACGATGTTTATTCTCAACAGCCAGTACCTGCGCGCGGCTGCCGATATCGAAATCGACCTTGGTGACTGACGGGTGCCGCAGCGCCAGGTCGCACCGAATCCGTTCCAACCGCTCCAGGCTCGCAGCGGTAGGCGGCTCGCTCAGCACCAACGTGAGATCAAGATCGGATACACCCGGCAGCGCATCGCCGCGTGCAACACTGCCATAGACATAAATGCCGTCAACCCCCAAGCCTGGCTGCGAGAGCAGGCCGCAGGCATCCTCGAGCAAAGGCTGAAACTCACGCTGCACGGGGGCGTCGGGAACCGTGAGGATAAAACCCTCGGCGTCCACACCCATGGGTTGCGATGCACTCATGGGCGATGCCTCTCGATCACCAAGCCTTCTGCTTCAGTCGGCACGCAGAAATGGCGGGTAATCAGATCGAACTCGGCATCAGTGGCGGCGAAGTCATGCTCACCCTGGGCATTGCGCGCGTGCAGCCGGGCCCGGCAGGTGGCGTCGTCGAGTTCAAGGTAATGCAGGCAGTGCCGGACCTTGGCGACCTGTGCCAAGCCCAGCAGCCATTCGCGGTTAGCCAAGGTGTTGGCAGGGAAATCCAGCACCACGTTGGTACCCGACTGCAGCACATTGATCACCAATGGGCCCAGTACGCCGCGTATTCGCTGGGCACAACGGATGTAGTCGGCAATGGAGCGGATTTCACCGGGGTAAAGCGTGGCAAGCCAGTGGTCTTCGCTGAGTACAATGGCCGCGTGCTCGGTGGCCAGGGTCTTTGCGAGCGTGGACTTGCCGGAGGCGATCTTGCCGCAGAGCAAATGCAGGGTTGGCATGGCAAGGTTCCTTATGTGAGGCCAGCCAGCATGCACGCTGGGGGTTGATCACACAACGCGCCGCTGCCAGTGCGCGTAGAACGCGAGGGCCGCGACGTTCTTGTCCTTGGCTTCGAGCATGATGTCGAAGCGGTCGAGAAACTGCAGCGCGTAATCGTTGGTCCAGCGGTTCCACATTTGCGCGCTGTGGGCGTAGAGGTCGCGCTTGGAAACCACCTGCAACAGCGCGTCCATTTCCAGCTTGTGCTCGGCGTCGAACCCCAGCTCCTGCAGGCTCTCCTGCGGTTGGGAGTAGTGCATGGTCGGGCGAACGCCGCGCCAGCTTTCGATCACACGGGCGACCCGTTCCGAGTGGGGGTCGATGTAGTCGTTTTCATTGATCCAGCAGTGGTGGATGTCCAGCACCACTGGCGCCAGGTCCGCGACTTGCAGGCAGTGGTCCAGGCCGTAGGTCTTCTCGTCGTTCTCGAAGGTAATGCAGTTGCGCGCCACTTCCGACAGGCGCGCCCACACCGCGCGGGTACCCGCCACACCAAGGCGACCGGCGATATGCACGTTGCACTTGAGGTCCTGGAAGCGTCGGCCGTAGCCCATCATGCGGATCATGTCGGCGTGGTATTCGAATTCGGCCAGGCTGTTTTCCACCACGCCAGGGTTCTCCGAACCCAGCACACAGTACTGGCCGGGGTGGAACGACAGGCGGATATCCGCAGCGCGCGCCAAGTCACCGATCGCGGCAAACCCCTCCACCAACTGATGCTCGATGGCCGGGTCCTTGTACACCGCGGCGATTTTCGGATGGCTGTAGAACGGCAACAGATCGCTGCTCAGGCGCAGCATGCGCAAGGTTGGCGGCAATTCGGCGACATACGCCAACAGGCGCAATTGAGCCGCCAGGTTGTGGGTGACCACCTCCACCAATTTGTCGCGGGCCACTTGGGGCGTGACACTGTCCATCCAGCGCAACGTGGTGGTGCGCGGGTTGAAGGGGCCTTCGATCAACTTCAAGGCGCTGGCCGACAGCAGGCGTTCGGGGTGCTTGTACTGGCACGCGAAGCCGATTCGAGGGTGGGTCATGGAGAGGCCTGGAGGTGAACAATCGTGGGAATTATAAGAGCTTAGGTGGGTAACACCGCCAGGGGTTCACTCTGGAAAATAAGTTGAATCCTGGTTTTCGCAGGCAGTCACCTATAAGGACAACAGCGAGACGACAACGCAACGGAGGTGGCTATGAACCTTGCAATGACACTCTTCAGCCTGTTTGCCGGATGGATGGCGATTGTGTTTTCGATGATGTGGGGCGTACTGCGGGTGGTACGCTGGCACCATGATTAGCACGCCGGATGGGCGCTATTTTGTGGTCAAGGGCCAACTCTGGCGCTGCACCAACCCGGCGCTGGACGAAGACACCCGCCAGCGCCTGGTCAATGCATTGATGGACGCGCGCCGTGCCGTCAAGGCGGCCAAGGCCTCGGGTGACCCGCAACAACTGAGGGTGGCGCGACACCAGGTGCACGGTGCCAAGGTCGACCTTGGCGAACGCGGCCCCGTCTGGTGGAGCGATGGAAGCCCGGACTTCAATCGCTGTCAGGTTGCCAATACGCCTTATGCCCAATGGTTTGAAAAACATCTGGACATGAAACCCCAGTGAACTTTCCCGCGAACGCCACGCTCCTTTCCTATGCGAAGTCATTGCGCCCTGAATCCAGGAGCGCTGAACGATAAGGAGCCGCCCCCCATGACTATCCCCCCCGCCTACTACGCAACACGGCCAGGCCCGCTGCATGCACTCTTGCTGGCTGGCAGCGTACCGTTGTTTCTGGGTGCCCTGCTCAGCGACGTTGCCTACGGCCAGACCTACCAGATTCAATGGGCCAACTTCGCTTCCTGGCTGATTGCCGGCGCCTTGGTGTTCAGTGGGTTCGCGCTGTTGTTCGCGCTGGTCAACCTGCTTCGTGCGCGGCGCAAATCCGGACGACCTGCCACTTACTTCCTGTTGCTGCTGGCGGCCTGGGTACTGGGTTTGATCAATGCTTTCCAGCATGCCAAGGATGCATACGCCATGATGCCCGCCGGCCTGGTGCTGTCGGTGATCGTTACGCTGCTGGCACTGGTGGCTGCGTGGATCGGCCTGTCTGACCTGCGTTCGGGAGATGCCAAATGAAAACGTCCAGCACCCTGACCCTGTTGAGCGCCGCCCTGTTGCTGACCGCCTGCGGTGGCGAAGGCGACAAGACCCAGGCCCGCGGCCCTGACCCCAAACTGCCGGAGCAGCAAAGCAGCCTGCTGCCGAGCATGAAGATTGCCGAACCAGTGCCGTGGGGCGAGCAAAAACCCAAGGTCCCGGAAGGCTACAGCGTGACCGCTATCGCCACCGACCTGGCCATACCGCGCCAGACCCTGGTGCTACCCAACGGTGACATCCTCGTCGCCGAGGGCCGTGGCGGCAGCGCGGCCAAACTCAAGCCCAAGGATGTGATCGCCAGCCTGATCAAGGCCGAAGGCAACACCAAGGTCAAGGGCGGCAACCGCCTGACCTTGCTGCGTGACGCCGATGGCGACGGCACCTATGAACTCAAGACCGTGTTCGCCGAAAACCTCAACGCGCCGTACGGCCTGGCGTTTGCCAACGGCAAGCTCTACGTGGCCAATCAGGATGCGCTGGTGAGTTTCGACTACGCCGACGGCCAGACCAAGGCATCTGGCCCGCCCACCAAGGTCACCGACCTGCCGGCGCAGATCAACCACCACTGGACCAAATCCCTGGCGGTGAGTGCAGATGGCAGTCAGCTTTACGTGGGTATCGGCTCCAACAGCAACGTTACCGAACGTGGCATGGAAGTGGAGATCGATCGCGCAATGGTCTGGCAGATCGACGCCGCCACTGGCGCGCACAAGCCTTATGCAACAGGCCTGCGCAACCCGACGGCACTGACGATCCAGCCGGACACCGGGCAACTCTGGACCGTGGTCAACGAACGCGACGAACTGGGCCCCGACCTGGTACCGGACTACCTGACCTCGGTGCGTGAAGGCGCGTTCTATGGCTGGCCCTACAGCTACTGGGGCCAGAATGTCGACCCGCGCGCCCAACCGCAGAACCCGGCCAAGGTCGCCGCCGCGATCAAGCCGGATTACAGCCTGGGCTCCCATGTGGCAGCGCTCGGCGTGGACTTCTCCATCCCGCAAATGGGCGAGCAGTTCGCTGACGGCGTGTTTGTCGGTGAGCACGGCAGTTGGAACCGCGACAACCCGGTGGGCTACAAAGTGATCTTCGTGCCGTTCAGCAACGGCAAGCCGTCCGGCGAACCGATCGACTTTGCCACCGGCTTTCGCGGAGACGACGGCAAGACCCGTGGCCGCCCGGTCGGTGTGACGGTGGACCCCAAAGGTGCGCTGATCATTGCCGATGACTTGGCCAACACCCTTTGGCGGGTGACGCGTAACCGCTAAGCAAAGTGTTTGACATGGTTGCCTTAAGCAACAATATAATTGCTTCAGGCAACCATTCGAGCATTCCCGCATGTCCACTCCCCTGCTTGTCGAACGCGCCGGCATCGTGCGCGGCTTCAATCGCTTCTACACCCACCAGATCGGCGTGCTGCAGGAACATCTGCTGCAGAGCGACTATTCGCTCACCGAAATCCGCGTGATGTACGAATTGTCCACCCGTGGTGATCTCACCAGCGCCGACCTGTGCCAGATGCTCAGCCTCGACGCGGGTTACCTGAGCCGATTGACCAGTGGTTTCGAAAAGAAGGGCCTGATCCAGAAAGTCCGCTCCGCCACCGATGCCCGAGCGGTGCAACTGCACCTCACCGACCACGGCCGTGCGGTGCTGGCGCCGCTGGAACAGCAGACCCAAAGCGAAGTCATCGCCCTGCTCGACAACCTGCCGGAAGCCCAACAGCGGCAACTCATCGACGCTATGAAGCGCATCCAGGCCCTGCTGCAAGGCACGGCGCCCAGCTATCTGCTACGCGACCCACAGCCAGGCGACATGGGCGTGGTGGTGCAACAACAGACCGCATTGTATGCCCGTGAATATGGTTGGAACTGGGAATTCGAAGCATTAGTGGCGGAGACGGTCGCCAAGTACCTGAGGGCATTTGATCCAACCTGCGAGCGTTGCTGGATCGCGGAAAAGGACGGCGAAGTGGTGGGTTCGGTGTTCGTTATCCGCCACGGCGAAACCACAGCCCAACTGCGCATGCTCTACGTGGACGCCAGTGCGCGCGGCATGGGCATCGGCCAACGGCTGGTGGATGAGTGTGTGCGCTTTGCCCGGCAGGTCGGCTACCAACGCATGCAACTGTGGACGGTGGACGTCCTCGGCGATGCACGCAAGCTGTATCAGAAGGCCGGGTTCGCGTTGGTCGAGGAAGAAACGATAGACAGCTTCGGCAAATCCCTGGTCAGCCAGACCTGGGCGCTCACGCTGTAAAGTGGTCCCGCGCCGTTGCGGCGCGGGACATAAGACCTTACAGGTCAGTGATTTCCTTGTGACGTGGCACCAGCGTCTTCATCACGCTCCAGGCCACCAGGTAGGCCAGTGCGCAGATGGCGAACATGATCATGTAGCCGGTATGGATGTCGCCGACGGACTTGTAGTAGTCGAACACCCAACCGCCGATCTTGGTCATTACCACGCCACCCAGGCCGCCGGCCATGCCGCCGATACCGACCACCGAGGCCACGGTTTTCTGCGGGAACATGTCCGACACCGTGGTGAAGATGTTGCATGACCACGCCTGGTGCGCCGAGGCGCCCACGCCAATCAGCAATACCGGCACCCAGAAGCTGATATAGCCCAATGGCTGCGCCAGCAACACCACCAGCGGGAACAGCGCGATCACCAACATGGCTTTCATGCGGCCATCGTAGGGCGCATCGCCGCGTGCCATGAAGTAGCTCGGGAACCAGCCGCCGCCGATACTGCCGACCATGGTCATGCTGTACAGCACCGCCAGCGGCATGACGATATCGGCGCCTTTCATGCCGTACTGCGCCGACAGGTAGGTGGGCAACCAGAACAGGAAGAACCACCACACGCCATCGGTCATGAACTTGCCGAAGGCAAAGGCCCAGGTCTGGCGATAAGTGAGCAGCTTGAACCACGAAACTTTCTTCTCCACGGCGCCGGCCGGTGCCTGGGTGAAGGGTTGCACGGTCTGGTCGCTGCGGATGTAAGCCAGCTCCGCCGCCGACAGGCGCTTCTGTTCATCCGGCTTTTGGTAGAGCGCGATCCACACCGCCACCCACACGAAACCCAACGCGCCAATCACGATGAACGCGGCTTCCCAGCCCCAGAGACCGGCGATCAACGGCACGCAAATCGGCGCCAGGATCGCGCCCACGTTGGCGCCGGAGTTGAAGATGCCGGTGGCCAGCGAGCGTTCTTTCTTGGGGAAGTACTCGGCGGTGGCCTTGATCGCAATCGGGAAGTTGCCCGCCTCGCCAATCGCCAGCACCGCACGGGACAGCATGAAGCCCGCAATCGACACCGGGATCACCGCCAGGCCTATCGCCCCGCTGATGGCAGCGATGCCCTCGCCCATCGGCACCGAGAACGCATGCATGACGGCGCCCGTGGACCAGATACCGATTGCCACCACATAAGCCGCCTTGGTGCCGATCTTGTCGACAAAACGCCCGGCAAACAGCATGGAGATCGCGTAGACAAACTGGAACACCGCCGCGATATTGGCGTAATCGGTGTTACTCCAGCCAAATTGCGTGGACAACTGAGGGGCCAAGAGACTGAGCACCTGGCGGTCGAGGTAGTTGACGGTAGTCGCGAAGAACAGCATCGCGCAGATGGTCCAGCGATAGTTGCCTACAGCTTGGCCAACGCGGTGAGCGTTGATGGGCTCGTTCAAGTTCATGGCATCACTTTTTATTTTTGTTAGGTAGGACACATGTAACGTCATATGTCGTCGTACAACTGCGACTTTTATATCGGGACGCCTGAACACTGTCAATCTCAAAGATTGCCGTTTATCGAGGTATTGCGCGGGTCTGTGAAATGTCAGGCAAAAGCAGTTGTAGGATGACGAGCGCGTAGTACCAGGCTGGGTGCCTTGCCCGGCACATCATCGAGCGTACCGAAAGGCTGCATGCCGATCTTTTCCAGTACACGGATGGATGCCGCGTGATCCGGACGTACCAACCCGAACACTTCGGGCAAGCCAAGTGTTTCGAAGGCCAGCTTTAATGCATCACGGCCCAACTCGGTGGCGTAGCCCTGCCCCCAGGCTTGCACCGCAAACCGGTAACCCAGGTTGATGCGTCTTTCGGTCAGGTAATCCATTGGCGCGATTCCACCAAAGCCGATGATGTGATCCGGCGCTTCGACGCGTGCAATCGCCCACCAGCCGTAGCCTTGGGTAGCCCACTGTTTGAGCCAGTGATCGAGCAGGCGTTGTGCAACCTCCAGGCTGGCCATGGGGCCGGCGGGATTGAACAGGTTGGTCTGCGGATCGCCGTAGATCGCGAACAATCGCTGCACGTCACCGGGTTGTGGGCGGCGGTAGGTCAGGCGCGAAGCGGCAGCAGGCATTCGGATTCCTCTCCTTTAGTTGTAGTGAGCGGGCTTGCCCCGCGCTGGGTGGCGCAGCCACCCCAATGTAATCACCGCATTTCTTCAGACAAAAATGCGGTGCCTGGTTTTAGGGCCGCTTCGCAGCCCAGCGCGGGGCAAGCCCGCTCACCACAGCAAGCCCGATCACCACTAAGCCTGCTCACCACAAAGAATGCAAAAAAAGCAAAATAGTGGTGAATTATTTCATGTCCGCTTGTATCTGAACTGACAGAGCGGTGCCATCGCAACGATGGCACCTCCCCTGTTCTGCTTTAGAGTGTCCCGCATGAAATTACGTAAGAAAAGCGTCAAGCCCATCGGATTGAAAGACATCACCATCGTCGACGACACCAAGGTGCGCAAGGCAATCACCGCCGCTGCCCTGGGTAACGCCATGGAATGGTTCGACTTTGGCGTCTACGGTTTCGTCGCCTATGTGCTCGGCAAAGTGTTCTTCCCCGACGCCTCACCCAGCGTACAAATGATCGCTGCACTCGGCACGTTCTCGGTGCCGTTCCTGATCCGTCCCCTGGGTGGCCTGTTCTTCGGCGCTCTGGGCGATAAATACGGACGGCAAAAGGTCCTCGCCGCGACCATCGTGATCATGTCCCTGAGCACCTTTGCCATCGGCCTGATCCCCTCCTACGCCTCCATCGGTATCTGGGCGCCGATTTTGCTGTTGCTGTGCAAAATGGCCCAGGGCTTCTCGGTGGGTGGTGAATACACCGGCGCCTCGATCTTCGTCGCCGAGTATGCCCCGGACCGCAAGCGTGGCTTCCTCGGCAGTTGGCTGGACTTCGGATCCATCGCCGGTTTCGTGCTGGGCGCGGGCGTTGTCGTGCTGATCTCAAGCATATTGGGCGAAGCTGACTTTGAGTCATGGGGCTGGCGCCTGCCGTTCTTCCTTGCCCTGCCCCTGGGCATTATCGGCCTGTACCTGCGTCATGCGCTGGAAGAGACCCCAGCCTTCCAGCAGCACATGGACAAAATGGAGCAAGGCGACCGCGAAGGCTTGACCCACGGCCCCAAAGTCTCGTTCAAGGAAGTAGCGACCAAGCACTGGCGCAGCCTGCTGACCTGCATCGGCATCGTGGCGGCGACCAACGTGACCTACTACATGTTGCTCACCTACATGCCGAGCTACCTGTCGCACAACCTGCACTACAAAGAAAACAGCGGCGTGCTGATCATCATCGCGATCATGGTCGGCATGCTGTTCGTGCAGCCGTTCATTGGTTTCATCAGTGACAAGATCGGCCGCAAGCCCTTCATCATCGCCGGCAGTATCGGCCTGTTGTTCCTGTCCATCCCGGCGTTCATGTTGATCACCAGCGGTAAGATCGGCCTGATCTTCGCGGGCTTGCTGATCCTCGCCGTGATCCTCAACTTCTTCATCGGCGTGATGGCCTCGACGCTGCCCGCAATGTTCCCGACTCACCTGCGCTACAGCGCGTTGGCCAGTGCATTCAACGTGTCGGTGCTGATCGCTGGCGTGACCCCGACCGCCGTAGCCTGGTTGGTGGAAAGCACCAACGATCTGTTTATGCCTGCTTACTACCTGATGGTGTTTGCCGTGGTCGGCCTGATCACCGGCCTGACCATGAAGGAAACCGCCAACAAGCCACTGCGTGGCGCAGCGCCGGCCGCTTCGGACATGGAAGAAGCCAAGGAACTGCTGCAGGAGCATCACGACAATATCGAGCAGAAGATCGAAGACATCGATGCCGAAATTGCCGAACTGGAGGCCAAGCGCAAGAACCTGGCCGAGCAACATCCGCGTATCAACTAACACCTGAAAGCGCGTGGCGGCTCGGGCCGCCACGCTACTGGAGTATCCCCATGGTTCCAAGCGTCACCGCACCACAGTCCCTGCTCAGCGCCGATGAGCGTGCTGCCATCGCCGAAATAGAAGCCACCACCAGCATCTTGCAACTGGTCACCCGCCTGACGGGGATGCGCTTTGCCGGCATCGCCAAGTTCACCGACCTGGAATGGGTAGTCTGCTCGGTGCACGACACCGGGGACATGGGCATCCATGTCGACGATGTGCTCGATCTGGAAACCACCCTGTGCAGCGAGTTCTGCATCAACCCGCAAACCCTGTTCATCCCGCAGATCAGCCAGAACGGCCGCTTCGCAGCCCGCCCGGTGGTCAAGCAATTCGCCATTGAGAGCTATGCCGGCGCGCCGATTTTCCTGCCCGATGGCCGCCTGTTTGGCGCTCTGTGCGCGCTCGATTCAAGAGCGATGCTGTTTGAGGACCCCAACCTGCCGGAAACCCTGAACCTGTTTGCGCGGCTGATCGGGTGCATATTCTTTGCTAATTTGACGTCCGATCATTGACCTCGGTCCTGCCACGCAGCGCCGCGATATCACGTTTGGGTGGCACCCCAAACAACCGGCCGTATTCGCGACTGAACTGAGAGGGGCTTTCATAGCCCACCTTGAACGCCGCGCTGGACACGTCCTGATGCTCGTTCAACATCAAGCGCCGCGCCTCGTTAAGGCGTAGCCACTTCTGATACTGCAACGGGCTCATTGCCGTCAGTTGGCGAAAGTGATGGTGAAACGTCGCTGCGCTCATTTGCACGCGCGCGGCCAACTCGTCTACGCGCAAGGCCGCGGTGTAATTGAGCTTCAGCCAATCGATGGCCTTGGCAATCCGATACCCCTGGCCGTCGACGGAGCAGATCTGGCGCAATCGGTTCGCCTGGTCGCTTTTCAGTAGCCGGTAATGGATTTCGCGCTGAATCAACGGCGCTAGCACCGGGATGGCTTCAGGTTCATCGAGCAGCGCCACCAGGCGCGCAAACGATGCCAGCATGCCCTCGGTCACCGTGCCGATACCCACGCCCTTCAACACTGCCCGCTCCCGCGTTGGCGGAAGCTCACTCTGGGCGATCAGCTCGGCCAATATGCGCAAGTCCAGCTTCAACGTGAGCCCCAGGCACGGTTGCTCTGGGCTGGCCGCCAGCACTTCGGAGTTGGCGGGAATGTCCAGGGAGGTCACCAGGAAGCGTGACGTGTCATACGGGTAGCCCTCGCCACCGACCCACAACTGCTTTTCACCCTGGGCGACCAGCACGATGCACGGTTCCACCATGCACACGACGGGTGTTGCAGGCTGATCACGGTGATAAAAACCCAGGCCCGGAATCGGCATGGGGTAGTCACCGGGCGCGTGCACGCGCGAGCCGATGGCCTGGATCAGCGCATTCAAGGATGTTTGATGAGTGGTCATTACAGGCTCTTTCCTCTCTTCATCGGACTTTACCCCGTCGCGCCCATGGCCGTCCCCGGCAAACTACAAGACTCAGAGGATCAGGCAAGTATTCCAGTCAAACGCACTACAGAACCCTGCTCTCACTCGGGAAAATGCGCGGACCAACCTTCTCGAGGAACCCCCGATGAAAAGCCTCTTGCTCACCCTGAGTTTGCTGGTGACCTCAATGTCGACACTGGGAGCCGATATGTCCAATGGTGCTAACAACTTCTACCAAAGCGAGCGGGTGACCGTCGAAAAAGTCACCTTCAACAATCAATATGGCATGACGGTCGCAGGCAACTTGTTTGTGCCCAAGCACCTTGCCCCCTCTTCAAAAAATGCGGCAATCATCGTGGGCCACCCGATGGGCGCCGTCAAAGAACAGAGCGCGAATCTGTACGCCACCAAAATGGCCGAGCAGGGCTTTGTCACCCTTTCCTTGGACTTGTCGTTCTGGGGCGCAAGCGCTGGCGAGCCGCGCAATGCCGTGTTGCCCGATCTTTACAGTGAAGCGTTCAGCGCCGCCGTGGATTACCTCGGCACCCGCCCGATGGTCGACCGCGAGCGCATCGGCGTGATTGGCATTTGCGGCAGCGGCAGCTTTGCCATCGCAGCGGCAAAGATCGACCCGCGCCTCAAAGCCATCGCTACGGTGAGTATGTACGACATGGGCGCAGCCAACCGTAACGGCCTTAAACGCGGCGTGACCTTGGCGCAGCGCCAGCAAGTACTGCTGCAAGCCGCCAACCAGCGTTATGTAGAGTTCCAGGGTGGCAACACCGTCTACACCGGCGGCACGCCTCAGACCCTGACCGGCGATGCCGTGGGCGATGAGTTCTACGACTTCTATCGCACGCCGCGTGGTGCGTTCACCCCGGCGGGTGCCTCGCCGCAAAACACCACGCGGCCGACGCTGACCAGCAACGTTAAGTTCATGAATTTCTACCCGTTCAACGACATCGAGACGCTTTCCCCACGACCACTGCTGCTGATTGCCGGTGCCAATGCACATTCCCTTGAGTTCAGCGAGGACGCCTACCAGCGTGCTGCCGAGCCCAAGGAACTGGTGATCATCCCGGATGCCGGCCATGTGGACCTGTACGACCGAGTCGGCCTGATCCCGTTCGACAAGCTGACCAGCTTTTTCAGGAGCAACTTGAAGTGATCTCCGACACCCCGAAAAACTGGGGCGCTGTGCTCGCGATGTCCCTGGCCGCCTTTGCCCTGGTGGCGTCCGAGTTCATGCCCGTAAGCCTGCTCACGCCCCTGGCGGCCGACTTGCAGATTACCGAGGGGCAAGCCGGCCAGGGCATTTCGGTGTCTGGTCTGTTTGCGTTGCTTACCAGCCTGCTGATCGCAGGCGTAGCGGCGCGGGTCGAGCGCAAGCGCCTCTTGCTGGCCTTGACCGTGCTGATGATTGTTTCTGGCACCGTGGTGGCGCTGGCACCGAATTACCCGGTGTTCATGCTCGGCCGTGCGTTAATCGGCGTGGCCATCGGCGGCTTTTGGTCATTGTCGGCCGCCACGGCCATGCGCCTGGTGCCTGAGCCCCAGGTGCCGCGTGCGCTGGCGATCGTCAATGGTGGCAACGCTTTGGCGACGGTGATCGCCGCGCCATTGGGCAGTTTTGTCGGCGGCTTGATCGGCTGGCGCGGGGCGTTCTTTTGCGTCGTCCCCGTCGCGACGTTGGCAGCGGCCTGGTTGATGATCAGCCTGCCTTCAATCAAGGCTCAAGGCGTCGCCAAAAACAGCAGCCTGCTGCACTTGATGAAACGCACGCCGGTGGCCTTGGGCATGCTGGCGGTGAGTGTGTTTTTCATGGGCCAGTTTATGTTGTTCACCTACCTGCGGCCGTTTCTGGAGGCCGTCACCCAGGTAAGTGCGTCCGGGCTGTCGTTGATCTTGCTGGTGCTGGGATTGGCTGGTTTTGCGGGGACGTTGGTGATTGAGCGTTTCCTGAAAAAAAGCCTGTTCCTGACGCTGGGCATTATTCCGCTGGTGATGGCCGGGATTGCGCTGGCGCTGGTCATGTTTGGCAGTTCCACAGCGATAACCACGCTATTACTGGGGCTCTGGGGCCTGGTCGCCACCGCCGCCCCCGTGGGTTGGTGGACCTGGCTGTCAAAAACCCTGCCCGACGACGCCGAGACAGGGGGTGGCTTGATGGTGGCGATCATCCAACTGGCCATCGCTTCCGGCGCTATCGTGGGCGGCCTGATGTTCGACCTGAGCGGGTATCAGGCGACATTCGAGTTGAGTGCTGCGGTGCTGAGCGTCGCGGCCCTATTGACATGGTTGGCAACGCGCGCCAGCAGCCACCCTCCCCGGCGGTCTAAATGTTTTGCCAGAGCTGCCGATAGCAAGGGATACCCCTGACAAGCAGCGACGCCCTGCGGGAAACTATGCCGAACGCTCTCGCCCCTATCGTCCGCTCGCTTTCCGATCGCACCAGTCTGTCGCTGGCGCGCACCTCACTCTTCAGGTTCATGGCCTTGCTGGCTGTGGTGTTTGCCGCCGCGGCCTACTCGTTGGTCTATCTGGCCCATGAACTGGACCGCTCCGAGCAGGCTGAAAGTGCGTTCTATACCCGCAAAGCCGTGCAGTCGCTGGAAAAGTCCCTGCGGGTGACGGTCAAGGACTACGCCTTCTGGAGTGACGCCTACAAGCATTTGCATATGACGGTAGACGCTGATTGGGCCTTTGTCCGTGGCAACATCGGCGCCACGCTGTTCGATGATTTCGGCTTTCAAGGCTTGTTCGTGGTCGACGACGCCAACCGCACGGTGTATGCCGTCGTTGACGGCCAGTTACAGACCGTCGAACTCAACCAGTGGCTCGGTGGGCCCATCACCGAGATTCTTGAGCAGGCTCGCGCGGGCGCAGACAATGAGACACCCGCCACGGCTTTTATCAATGTGCACGGCAGCCCTGCACTGGTAGCTGCCGCCGCCATCACCCCCGGTACCGACCCCACGGTGTTGCCCGACGGCCGAACAGCGTCGGTGCTGATCTTTATCGATATCCTCGACAGCGCCAAACTGTCGGTGATCGGCGATGAATTCGGCGTGGACAAACTGCACGTCGCCACCGCCGATGAAATCGGCAAGACCTTGCTCTTCCCCCTCGGCGCCAACGGCTCGGCCGGCAGCCTCCACTGGGAGCCGGCTCGTCCCGGCTTGCGCCTGATGGGCGTAGGCCTGCCGCTGCTGGGCCTGGCTGCGCTGCTGGTGTGCGTGATGACCTGGGTCATTTCGCGGCGCACCACCGCCGCCGCACTTGCCCTGGACGCCAGTCATTCATCGCTGCAGAACAGTCAGAACGCCCTGGCCACCAGCGAAGCCCGCTTTCGCGATGTGGTGGAAGCCAGTTCCGATTGGGTATGGGAAATCGACGCCGGCTGGCGCTTTACCTACCTGTCGGAACGCTTTGAAGGCGTGACCGGGCTGGTGCGCAACGCTTGGATCGGCGCCACAATGAACGATTTGCTGGAGACCGAAAGCGGCCTGCTCTCCCAGTGGCTCAGCGCCCCCGAACGTCGCCCGGATATCAGCGTGCAGTGTCGGTACGTCGATGCATTGGGGCTGGAACGCAGCACTCGACTGGCCGCACGGCAGATGCCATGTGGCGGGTTTCGCGGAACGGCCACCGATGTAACGGAAGAAGTCGAGGCCCGTCGACGCATCGAGTTCCTGTCCCAGCATGACGCCCTCACCGGGCTGCCCAATCGCACGCGCCTGCAGGCGTTTCTGGAGGGCAAGTTCAAGGCCTTGTCGTCCTTGGAGCAGCCGTTGGTCATGCTCAGCCTGGACCTCGACCGGTTCAAACCGGTCAACGACTTGCTTGGGCACGCTGCCGGTGATCGGGTGCTCAATGAAGTGTCGGCCCGCCTGGCGGACTGTGTTCGCCATGGGGATTTGGTCGCGCGAATCGGCGGTGATGAATTTGTACTGATCCTGACCGATGCAGGCACTCAAGACGAAGTCGAAGCCCTGTGCAAGCGCTTGATCGAATCCATCGAGCGTACGATCAGAATCGACGAGCAGGAGGTGTTTGTCAGCGCCAGCATCGGAATCGCCATCGCCCCCACCGATACCCGTGAAGCCACGGAACTTCTGCGCTACGCCGACATTGCCTTGTACGAAGCAAAGGCTGCGGGGCGCAATACCTGGCGGTTCTACTCCGGCGACATGAACGCGCGGATTATCGAACGCCGCCGCTTGGAGAGCGACCTGCGCTATGCGATCAAACACGGCGAGCTGCGCCTGCATTTCCAGCCGCGCTATCGCATCGCCGACGGGCAAATGGTCGGCGCCGAAGCCCTGGTGCGCTGGCAACATCCCGTGCGTGGGCTGATCGCGCCTGACACCTTCATCCCGATTGCCGAGGAGTCCGGGCTGATCCTGGCGTTGAGCGACTGGGTACTCGAAACCGCCTGCGCGCGTGCCGCCCAATGGCCAGAGCATCTGTTTGTGTCGGTGAACCTGTCGCCCACCGAATTCAAGCGCGGCAACCTGGTCGAGCGCGCACGCCAGGCATTGGCGACGTCGGGTATCAACCCGGCACGGGTGGAACTGGAAATCACCGAAAGCGTCATGCTCGATGATACCGACGGTGCACTTGAGGTCATGCATACGCTAAAGCACTTGGGCCTGCGTATCGCCATGGATGACTTCGGCACCGGTTACTCATCCCTGAGCTACCTGCGGGCGTTCCCATTCGATGGTTTGAAGATCGACCGCAGCTTCCTGACCCGCCTGGAAGAAAGCGACGATGACAAGGCGATCATCCAGGCGATTGTCGGCCTGGGCCGGGCCCTGGCACTGACGGTGACAGCCGAAGGCATCGAAACCGCCGAGCACTTGGCATTACTCAAGAGCGTGGCCTGTGAGGAGGGCCAAGGCTATTTCCTCAGCCGACCGCTGGACATTGAGGCGTTCAACGGTCTGTTGGACCTGCACGCCAACCTCACGCAGGCGCCTACCTGAAGAAATGACTCGGCGTCTTGCCGAACTGTTTCTTGAACATGCTGGTAAAAGCGCTCGGACTTTCGTAACCCAGTTCCAGGGCGATATCGATTACCTTCTCCCCCACCGCAATCCTCTCCAATGCCAGCAGCAGCCGCGCCTGCTGGCGCCACTGGCCGAAGGTCATGCCGGTTTCCTTGCGGAACAGGCGCTGGATGGTTTTCTGATCCAGGTTCAGGCGCTCACTCCAGTGGGCGACCGTGGAGGCGTCGCCGGGCTCTTCCTGCAGCGCAAGGCAAATGCGCTGCAGGCGCGGGTCGGCGGGCTGCGGCAAGGACAGTGGCAAGGCCGGCAGGATGGCGAGCTCGTCGAGGATCAGGTGCATGATCCGCGCATCCCGCGAGTCCTCGGCATACGGCGGTTTCAGGCTCACCGAGGCCTTGATCAGTTCACTCAGCAGCGGCGAGATACTCACCGTCTTCGGCTCGCCGGGCATGTTCGGGAAACGATCCGGGCGCACAAATACGCTGCGCATTTTCAGGGTGCCCACGCAACGCAGGGAATGCACCTGCCCGGCGGGCATCCAGATCCCGCGATTGGGCGGCACCGTCCATTGGTTGAGCGCCGAGTACACCACCATCACGCCTTCGATGGCGTAGAGCAGTTGGTGCTTCTCGTGGCTGTGGTCGGGGATCACCCAGTTTTCCGGATAATCCGTGGCGGAACTGATGACCGCCCAAGCACCTTCGTTGATTTCCTGGAGGAATTCGTTCAGTGGTTTGATGATTTCGCCCTTTTTGCGATGGTTGTCGCCCGAATTACGCGAGACAGGCATCCCTGACGAATCTAGCATGAACGCCGAATCATTTTGTAATGGATGGCGACCTTAAGAAGTTGCCGCCTCTGATTAGCTGCCTTGTATGGAATGCCTGCATGTCGACCCTCACCGCGTCACCCGCCGCTGCAACCACCACACCCCAAGCCAGCCCTTTGGTCATGCGTGTTCTCGGCGCCTGCGCCCTGGCGCATTTGATCAATGACCTGATCCAGGCTGTGCTGCCGTCGATCTACCCAATGCTCAAGGCCAACTACGGCCTGTCGTTTACCCAGGTGGGCCTGATCACCCTGACGTTCCAGCTGACCGCATCCCTGCTGCAGCCGTGGATCGGCTACCACACCGATCGCCACCCGAAACCCTGGCTGCTGCCGGCGGGCATGGTCTGCACCTTGATCGGCATTCTGATGCTGGCGTTTGTCGGCACGTTCCCGGCGATTCTGCTTGCAGCAGGCCTGGTGGGCGTCGGCTCGTCGACCTTCCACCCGGAAACCTCCCGCGTTGCGCGCCTGGCGTCCGGCGGTCGCTACGGCCTGGCGCAGTCGACGTTCCAGGTCGGTGGCAACACCGGCAGTGCTTTCGGCCCGTTGCTGGCGGCCGCGATCATCATTCCTTACGGCCAGGGCAATATCGCCTGGTTCGGGTTGTTTGCAGTGTTCGCCATCTTGGTGCTTTACGGTTTGAGCCGCTGGTACCGCAACCACCTCAACCTGTTCAAGCTCAAGCAAGGCGGCAAAGCCACCCACGGCTTGTCCAAGGGCCGCGTGACCTTCGCCCTGGTGGTGCTGGCCGTGCTGGTGTTCTCCAAATACTGGTACATGACCAGCCTGACCAGCTACTTCACCTTCTACCTGATCGAGAAATTCCAGCTGTCGGTCGCAAGCTCCCAGATGTACCTGTTCCTGTTCCTCGGCGCCGTGGCCGTCGGCACCTTCGCCGGCGGCCCGATCGGCGACAAGATCGGCCGTAAGAAAGTCATCTGGTTCTCCATCCTCGGTGCCGCGCCGTTCACCCTGGCCCTGCCCTACGTCGACCTGTTCTGGACGGCGGTGTTGAGCGTGGTGATCGGGTTCATCATCGCGTCGGCCTTCTCGGCCATCGTGGTGTATGCCCAGGAACTGGTGCCGGGTAACGTGGGCATGATCGCCGGGATCTTCTTCGGCCTGATGTTCGGGTTCAGCGGGATTGGCGCAGCCTTGCTCGGTTTGCTCGCTGATACCCACGGTATCGAGTACGTCTACAAGCTGTGTTCGTTCCTGCCGCTGGTGGGCATTCTGACGGTCTTGTTACCCTCCACCAAAGGCATTTGATCGCGCCTACGCCCACGACTGACGCAGGCAAGGACGCCTGCGTATAGCCATTCCGTGCTTAAATCCTTGTTTGGCAGTTTCCCGTGAGCTTCTGCCCATCCAAGGACCTCCCGTATGCGCCTGCCTGACTTCATTCTCGCGAACCTCGAGCCGATCCTTCAGGCGTGGGAAGACTTTGCCCGCACCATCCAGACGCCTGGGGCCGACCTCGACCGTGAAGGCTTGCGCGATCATGCCGAGCAGATGCTTCGCGCCATCGTGAGTGACCTGCGCACCACCCAGACCGTGCAGGAGCAAACTGACAAGGCGCAAGGGCTGGCGCCGCAGAATGACGAAGAAAGCCCGGCTGAAACCCACGCGGTGACACGCTTGATGGCGGGTTTCTCCATCGACCAGATGGTGTCTGAATACCGCGCGTTGCGCACCAGCGTGCTCAGCCAGTGGCTTGATCAGGTCAAACACGGTACGGCGCTGGAAGTCGACGACATGAACCGCTTCCATGAAGCCATCGACCAGGCACTGGCAGAATCCATCGCCAGTTACTCACGTGCCGTAGAAGCGTCGCGCAATGTTTTCCTGGGCATCCTCGGCCACGACCTGCGCACGCCGTTGGGCGCGATTCTGCTGGGCGCCGACATGCTCCGGCGCTCGCCGACTGTGGACGAGCGCGGCAGCCGTGTGGCCACGCAGATCTATACCAGTGTGCAACGTGCCAGCCAGATCGTCGGTGATCTGCTGGATTTGACACGTTGTCAGATGGGGCCAGGCATTCCGGTCAAGCGTACTGAGGTCGATCTTGCACCGATCTGTGAACGCATTGTCGAGGAGATCCGAGCCTTTCACCCGGCTTCGAACATCGTCTTCGAAGCAAAAGCCCAGGCGACTGGCAGCTTTGATGGCCCGCGCATGGAGCAGGTATTTTCCAACATCATCAGTAACGCCGTGCAACACGGCGATGCACAGTTACCCATCACAGTCGAGTTGGCGACTCGCGCAGAGACGGTGGTGTTCACTGTGCGCAACGGTGGCAACCCCATTTCTGCCGATGTCCTGCCGTTCATCTTCAATCCCATGGGGCGCTTTTCCCAACGGTCGGTCATTGAACACGGCCCAGCGGAAGGTCTTGGATTGGGCTTGTTCATCGCCTCTGAAATTGTCACCTCCCATCAAGGTTTAATTGAGGTCGAGTCAGATCTGGCGTCGGGAACGGTGTTCCGCGCGACGTTGCCAGTGCGTTAAATTGAATGCGTTGATAGCCGTTCGCCAGTAAGCCTCCGAAAACCTCGCGCGAACGCTTACAATCGCGGTTTTCAACGCAACCCTGGCAGACCCGGCAGCACATGACGCTCGACCCTCCTACGATTTTGGCACTCACCGTTGCCCTGGCAGCCGCTGCCGCCCTGTACCTGGCCGTTGAATGGCGCAGCGTGCGCGAACCTTCGCTGCTGTGCTGGAGCGCCGGTTTTGCCACCATCAGCATCGGCTCCACCCTCGCCCTGCTGCGCATCAACGGCTATTTGATGATCGGCATCTGGTTCGCCAACGGCTTGCTGGTGACCGCGCATTTCCTGTTCTTGCTCGGTGTGGCGCGATTCACGCAAACACGCTTGTCGCCCGTGTGGCTGCTGATGCTGGTGGCCTGGTTTTGCATGCTGATGCTGCCGAGTGATCCTTCATGGTCTAAAGCCATGCTGGCGGTACAGTCGCTGTTGGTGGCGTTGCCGACCCTGCGCGCCAGCTTTTTACTGCGGCCCCATGGCAAATCCCTGAGCATCGGCGCCGTGCAACTACGCTATGTGCTGTTGATCCACGGCGCGTTTTATGTGGCCAAGGCGCTGTCGGTGCTGATTCCCGGCACCTTGATCGACCTCGCCGCGTTCAAGGGCGAGATCATCCAGATTTCCCTGGTGGAAGGCGCCATGGCGATCATGCTGATCGCGTTGTCGATGACCGGCTCCGAACGCTACCGACGCGAACAACAGATTGCCCGCCTCGCCGCCCGCGACCCACTGACCGCCCTGTACAACCGCCGCGCCCTCGACCTGCGCGCACCGCGCCTGCTGGCCCAGGTCTCGCCGGCGCAACCCGGCGCGTTGCTGCTGATCGACATCGACAACTTCAAGTCGGTCAACGACCTCTACGGCCACACCGCCGGCGACCGTTTGCTGATCGCCTTGAGCGAGATGATTCGCAGCGTGGTGCCCCAGGGAGCATTGGCCGCACGCCTGGGCGGGGATGAGTTCGTGATCCTGCTGAACCCGGCGTGCACCGAGCAAATCGTCGAACTGGGCAGCAGCCTGCGTGACCAATTCCAAAAGCTGGCCGCGCAGACCTTCACCACGCCGGCGCCGGTAACCCTGAGCATCGGCGCCAACCTGTTCGACCAGCCGCCACCGAGCCTCACGGCGTTGATCGAGCAAGGCGACACCACGCTGTATGAAACCAAGCGTGGCGGGCGCGATAGCATCCGGTTGGTGGATAGAACGGGAACCGCACCCTATGGTTAAGTGGAAATCACCATCAGCCTGGCAACCACAGTGGCGCCCTGCCCGAGCAGGCAGATTGCGCCCAGCCCATACGCGAGCGTCCGCCAGGGCTGGCACCCCACCAAATACATCACCGTATGCGCAACCCGTGCAAGGGTAAAACAGACAAATAACCCTGCCGTCACAGCGCCGCTCGCCCCCAACGCAATACACAGCCCGCCCAACACGAAAAACAGTGGAATATTCTCCAAGTCGTTCGCCCAGGCCTTGGTCGCCCTCATCACTTGCGGCAGTTCCGCTGAATGCGCAGCACGCTTGAAGAACGCTGCATCCTCCAGGTTGGTAAACGCCTGGCGCCGTATCCGAAAGATCCCCTGATAACAGGAAATCGCAAACATCTTCAGGCACAGCACCAGCACACAGAGTGCGTAGACGTGCAAAAGCTCATTCATCACGCCCCCCGTACACCACCAGATAGAGCAACGGCCCCACCGACACAAACACTGCCGTCAGCACAAAATACGGCAGCAACGAAACCACCGAGCGCCCGCGACGTCGTGCGTCCTGGTACATCCACACACACGCCAGCACCGCCATCAAATACAGGTCGATCACCACCTGCGCGGTGTCCGGCCGTGACATCAGTTCACGGCCAAAGGCCCACAGCGACTGTTCGGCTGTCAGCATCGTCGCCAGGGTGTAGAACGAAAATCCCAGCAAACCGGCCAGGGCGATAAAGCGACTGCTCATGGTCTCTTCCTTGAAGTGATGGAAGCCCACGTTAGTGATAAGGTTCGGACCCTCGCAATGACCTCGGAGGTCATGATTCCGCCATGGACAACCTTGTTACTGCCGGCGAACAGCTGCGCCAATTGCGCCGGCACGCCAAGCTGAGCCAACTCGACCTGGCCCTGATCACCGGCATTTCCCAGCGTCACCTCAGTTGCATCGAGACCGGTCGCGCCAAACCAGGCACCGCCACATTGCATAATCTGTTGACGGCACTGGAGGCACCGCTGGAGCAGTGCAACCGCGTATTCCTCGCCGCCGGCTATGCGCCGCGCTACACCGCCACCCCGCTCGCCTCGCCGGCCATGGCAGCAATCCGCGAAGCCGTCAGCCATGTGCTGCACGCCAACAATCCGGCCCCTGCCATCCTGTTGGGCAGCCAGTGGGAAGTGCTGGCGGCGAATGCCAGTACCGGCCTGCTGTTTGAATTAGTGGGCATCCGGGCGGATGCCGCTGAGGGCGTGAACTTGCTGTCGACGCTGCTGCAGCCGGGCGGCCTGGGCGATCACCTGATCAATGCCGAGGAGATCCGCGCCCTGGCCTGGCAGCGCGCCACCCGTGAAGCGCTGGGCAATCCCGAACTGGCCGCATTACTGGCGAGTTTGCCGACACCGGCCAACACCGAACTGCCCGCGCACATGCCGCCGCTGGTACTGACCCGCGTGCGCTCACGCCAGGGTGAACTGAGTTTTTTGTCCACCTTCACCACGTTTGGCATGCCCCAGGACATTACCCTCACCTCCCTGCGGATCGAACATCTGATTCCCGCTGACGAGGCCACCTGGCAGGTGATGCGTGGTGCCTATGCGGAGTATGCGGCGCTGGTTTTGTGAAATATCTGTACGTAGACTGCCGCCATACCCCCACTTGAAGGCGGCGAAAAAACGTGATGCAAGTTACCGAAGTCTCCATTGCCCAATTGCGCGCTGCGCTTGAATCCGGCCAGACCACGGCGGTTGAACTGGTCAAGGCCTACCTGGCGCGTATCGAGGCCTATGACGGCCCGCAGACCGCCACCGCCTTGAACGCCGTGGTGGTGCGCAACCCCGACGCCCTGAAAGAAGCCGAGGCGTCCGATGCACGCCGGGCCAAAGGCGAAATCTTGGGGCCATTGGATGGCATTCCTTACACCGCCAAAGACAGCTACCTGGTCAAGGGCCTGACCGCCGCCTCCGGCAGCCCGGCGTTTGCCCGCCTGGTCGCCCAGCGTGATGCATTCACCATCGAACGCCTGCGCGGCGGCGGCGCCATCTGCCTGGGCAAGACCAACATGCCGCCGATGGCCAATGGCGGCATGCAGCGTGGTGTGTATGGCCGGGCGGAAAGCCCGTATAACGCCGACTACCTGACGGCGCCGTTTGCCTCCGGTTCGTCCAACGGCGCCGGCACCGCGACGGCGGCCAGTTTTGCCGCGTTTGGCGTGGCCGAAGAAACCTGGTCCAGCGGACGCGGCCCGGCGTCCAACAATGGCCTGTGCGCCTACACCCCGTCCCGTGGCGTGATTTCGGTGCGCGGCAACTGGCCGCTCACACCGACCATGGACGTGGTCGTGCCTTACGCCCGCACCATGGCCGACCTGTTGGAAGTGCTCGATGTGGTGGTGGCCGAAGACCCGGACACCCGTGGCGACCTGTGGCGTTTGCAGCCGTGGGTGCCGATCCCGAGCGTCGCCTCGGTGCGCCCGGCGTCCTACGCTGAACTGGCCGTGAGTTGCGAATCCCTCGCCGGCAAACGCTTTGGTGTGCCGCGCATGTACATCAACGCCGACCCTGACGCAGGCACCAGTGAAAAACCCGGCATCGGCGGTCCTACCGGGCAGAAGATCAACACCCGCGCCAGCGTGATGGACCTGTGGAACGACGCGCGCCAGGCGCTGGTTGCGGCCGGTGCCGAAGTCATCGACGTAGACTTCCCGCTGGTGTCCAACTGCGAAGGCGACCGCCCTGGCGCACCCACCGTGTTCACCCGTGGACTGGTCTCCAAGGAGTTCCTCCACGATGAACTGTGGGAACTGTCGGCCTGGGCCTTTGATGACTTCCTGCGTGCCAACAATGACCCGGCCCTCAACCGCCTGGCGGATGTGGACGGCCCGAAAATCTTCCCCCACGACCCCGGCACCCTGCCCAACCGTGAGGACGACCTGGCCGCGGGCATGGACGAATACGTGCGCATGGCCGAACGCGGCATCACCCCGTGGAACGAGATCAGCACGGTCCCCGATGGCCTGCGCGGTTTGGAACAGACCCGCCGCATCGACCTGGAAGACTGGATGGACACGCTCGGTCTCGACGCCGTGTTGTTCCCGACCGTGGCTGACGTAGGCCCGGCGGATGCTGACGTGAATGAAGCGTCGGCTGACATCGCCTGGAGCAACGGCGTGTGGGTCGCCAACGGCAACCTCGCCATCCGCCACCTGGGCGTACCGACCGTCACAGTGCCGATGGGCGTGATGGCGGATATCGGCATGCCAGTGGGGCTGACGTTTGCCGGACGGGCATATGACGATTCGGCGTTGCTGCGGTTTGCTTCGGCGTACGAGTCAATCGGCAGCAAACGCCTGATTCCACCGCGCACACCCCCGCTGGCAACTGACTAAACACCCTCCCTGTAGGAGCCGGCTTGCCGGCGATAGCGGTCTAACTGTGATGGTTGCGCAGCCTGGACCAACGCCATCGCCGGCAAGCCGGGTCCTACAGTTGAATCGCGTGTCACATCAAGCGCTGTGGGCGACGGCAATCATATCGATCTCCACTGCCGCCGACTTCGGCAGTTGCATCACCCCCACCGACGTACGCGTATGCACCCCGGCGCTGCCAAGGATCTCGTGCAACAGATCCGAGGCGCCGTTGGCCACTTCACTCTGCTGGTCAAACTCCTCGGCACTGCGCACGTACACGGTGATGCGCAGGATTGCCTTGACCTGGTCCAGCGAACCCAAGGCCTGCTTCAGCAACCCCAGGCAGCGCAACGCGCTGATACCGGCGGCGATTTGCGCCTGGGCCAAGGTCAAGGTGTCTCCGACCTTGCCCGGCAGCACGATGGCATCGCCGACCCGGGGAATCTGGCCGCTGATGTACAGGTGGTTGGCGTCCCGGACCAGTGGCGTGTAGTTGCCACCGACTTTGAATTCATCCAACTGATAGCCGAGGCGTTGCTGGGCGGCCTGGTATTTTTCGTCGGGTGTCATGGGCGTGAATCCTCGTTTCGGCGTTGCCACTCGTCCACCACGTCGCCCAGAGTCTTGGGCACCTCGTTGCGGATCCAGGCCATGAACGGCCGGTCGAATTTGAACCCTGGGCCGCAGTGTTCACGCATGAAGCGGCGCACGTTTTGAGTGTTTTTGTAGTGTGGGGTTACCGGAGTGGCGCGGGTGAGCATGTCGCTGTGCCAGTCAAAATCCATTTTGTCTCTCGGGCAGTGTCAGGTTTCGGCAGTAACATAGCGATGTGCTACTTGCACAGGAAGCGAGGCATAATTAGATCGACGTGTTGAGACATCGTATAAGTTTGCGTGTGTTTTATAACGCCTTAAGGCCTAATCTATTCAACATATTTCGAAATTTCACTTTCCTTCCCCACCCGAAATATTGCATGGTTGTACGACGACTTAAGCTGTCGTGCCAGCCCCCAACAACAATAAGGAAACACCCATGCAAAACGTCAAAGTGCTGATCGGATTTCTGTGCCTGTTCACCGGTTATGTCGCAGCCGCGCCTGCCCCTGCCGAAAAGGATGTGGCACAAGCGGTCGACCAACTGACCCAAGCCATGCTGCACCTGGACCTCAAGCAACTTCACGCGTTGACGGCCGACAAACTCACCTACGGCCACTCCAGCGGCAAGGTGCAGAACAAAGACCAATTCATCGCTGACCTGGAAACCCATACCAGCGCCTTCAAGACCCTGGAAATGCAGAACCAGACCATCACCCTGCAAGGCGACACCGCGCTGGTACGCAACCACTTCCATGCCCTGGCCGTGAACAGCGGCGTTGAAGTGCCTACCGACATCGACAACTTCCAGGTCTGGCAGAAACAGAAAGGCAAATGGTTGCTGATCGGGCGTCAGGCTTACAAGTACTGATGTCCAGCGGTGAGCCGCCGAAACCGGCTCACCACGCCACCACCTTGCGCACCTTGAGCAACGCTTCGCGCAGTGCCGACATCGGCACCGAACCCAAGGCCAACCGCAACGCGTGCGGGACATGTCCCGAGACGGCAAACGGCTCGGCGGTGGACACTGAAATATTGTCGCGCTGCAAGGTCATGGCGACCTGATCGGCCCGGGCGTCTTCCGCCAACGGCAGCCATAGAAAATACGACGAGGGATGGCTGATGGTGGTCAGCCCTTTGAACACCTGAGCGGCCAAAGCCTGGCGTGCCTGGGCGTCCTCGCGCTTTTGCGCCTCAAGCTGTGCCACGGTGCCATCCTCCAGCCATGCCACCGCCATGGCGCTCATCACGCCGGGTACATTCCAGGTGGTGGCCATGAGGGTGCGCTCCAGCGTCTTTACCCATTCCATCGGCGCCGCGACAAACCCCACGCGTAGGCCCGTCGCCACACTTTTTGACAGCCCACCCACATACACCGTGCGTTCCGGCGCCAGCGTCGCCACCGGGGGCGGTGGGTCTTCAGCGAGGAACGCGTAGGCCGCGTCTTCGATGATCATCAGATTGTGCTGACGGGCGATGGACACCAGCCGTTCGCGTTGGGCCAGATCCATCACCCAACCGAGGGGATTGTGCAGGGTCGGCATGCTGTATACGGCGCGCACCGGGCGCTTGCGACACAGGTTTTGCAAGGCTTCCAGGTCCGGGCCGGTCGGCGTCACCGGGATCGCTACAATTTCCAGGTGCAGGGTTTCGGCCAGTACCTTGAAGCCCGAATAGGTCAACGCATCGACCGCAATCACATCACCGGGTTTGAGCAACGCCATCATCGTTACCGCCAAGCCATGTTGCGCGCCACTGACCAGCAGCACTTGGTCGGGCTCCACGGTAAGCCCACGGTTCAATAAGTGCCGCGCAAAGGCCGCGCGCTCATGCAGACGCCCGGCGTGGGGCTGGTAACGCAACAGCGCTTCAAGGTCGCCGGACAGCGCCAGTTGGCGCAATGCTGTGCGCAACAGGTCTGCCTGGCCCGGCAACGAGGGATAGTTGAAATTGAGGTCGAGCATGCCCGCCGTCACCGTCATCTGACCACTGCCCTGCCCGGGCGGCAACGAGATTTCGCGCACGAAGGTGCCACGCCCGGGTTCGCCGCTGACCAGGCCCATGGCCTCAAGCTCGGTGTACACGCGGCTGGCGGTGACCAGTGCCAGGCCATGCTCGGCGGCCAATTGACGATGCGTCGGCAGGCGCGTGCCAGGCGGCATTTGGCCGCTGCGGATGGCTCCAGCAAAGGTGTCGACCAAGGACTTGTAGCGGGCGCGCGGCATTGGGATGTATCCATGACAATTTTTTGATTGTCTTAATGCTCGCCCCTAGGATGGCCTGAACGCAACCCCTCCTGCTTCGGGCACTCCCTCATGGAACGTACATCCCCTCTCAACACCCTGGACACCAGTACCCAGGGCTGGATCAACGGTTTTATCGGCGTGGTGATTTTCAGCGGTTCATTACCTGCCACGCGATTGGCCGTGATGGAATTCGACCCAGTGTTTCTCACCACGGTCCGTGCCGCGATCGCCGCCGTCCTCGGCGTGTCTTTGCTGTGGCTATTCAAGGAAAAACGCCCCGCGCGCAATCAGTGGGTGCCGCTGGCGATTGTCGCCCTAGGCGTGGTGATTGGCTTCCCCTTGCTCACCGCCCTGGCGTTGCAATACGTGACCTCGGCCCACTCCATCGTATTCATCGGCCTGCTGCCCCTCGCCACCGCCGTGTTTGGCGTGTTGCGCGGCGGCGAGCGACCGCGGCCGGTGTTCTGGCTGTTCTCCGTGCTGGGCAGTGTGCTGGTGATGGGTTATGCCGTCGCCCAAGGCTTGAGCGCCGCACCGGCCGGCGATCTGCTGATGCTGCTGGCAGTGCTGGTGTGCGGCCTGGGTTACGCCGAAGGCGCCAAGCTGTCGCGCAGCCTGGGCGGTTGGCAGGTGATCTGCTGGGCGCTGGTGGTGTCGATGCCGGTGGTGGTGCCGTTGAGCCTGATGCTTGCGCCGTCGAGTTTCAGCGGCATCAGCCTGCCCGCCTGGTTGAGCCTGGCTTATGTGTCACTGTTCAGCATGCTGATCGGCTTTGTGTTCTGGTATCGCGGGCTGGCCCAGGGTGGCATTGCCGCCGTCGGCCAGTTGCAGTTGCTGCAACCATTTTTCGGCCTGGCGCTGGCGGCAGGCCTGCTGCATGAGCAGGTCAGCCTGGGCATGGTGCTGGTGACGGTCGCGGTGATCGGCTGCGTGGCCGGCGCAAAGAAGTTCGCGCGTTAACGCTGCGGCGCAACCATCTTGAACTTGATGTTGATGTCATTGGATACCACGCTGTTGCCGGCCCACTCACCCTCGCCGATCTTGAAGTCGCCACGTTTGAGGACGAACTCACCGTCGAACACGCCAATGCCGCTCTGCTCCTTGAGCACCACGTCCACGTCCACCGGGCGCGTGGTGCCCTTGATGGTCAGATTGCCGCTGATCGTGTAGCGGTTGTCGCCCAAGGCTTTGACGCCGGTGGATTCGTACACGCCCACCGGAAACGTCGCGGTATCAAACCAGGACGCGCGTTGCAGCTCGCCGTTGGCGTCCGGGCTGCCCGCGTCGATACTGGCCAGCTGGATCTTGAGCAAGGCATGCCCGGCCTCCGGTTTTTGCGTGTCGAAGGTCAAGGCGCCTTCAAACTCGCTGAACGTGCCATACACCCGCTGCCCCAATTGCTTGTAGGTGAAGCTGATCTGGCTGGCGGTGCGGTTGACGTCCTTGTACTCCACCGCCTGGGCGCTGGCACCATAAGCAAGGATCAAGGCCAGTACGGCGACCGGGGACATAAGACGTTTCATGCAACGCTCCGCTAGAGGTAAGGACACAGGTACTGAGCTAACACGCCACACCAGGGATTTATTCCCATCCGGCGCCTGTCCTGCTAAACAGAGTAGTCGCACACGCACATATAAGGACTCTGCATGCACCCCCCTTCACTCCAGGACATTACCGCGCCGGAAGGCATCTGCTACGGCTGCGGCGGCAGCAACCCCCATGGCCTGCATATCAAGAGCCGCTGGGACGCGGACGGCATCCACCTCGTCGCCGAGCACCTGCCCGAAGCCCACTACAGCGGCTGGCCCGACCTGGTCTACGGCGGCCTGATCGCCATGCTGGTGGACTGCCACTCCAACTGGACCGCCATGGCCTACCACTACCGCGCCGAAGGGCGCGAACCCGGCAGTCTGCCGCGCATCGACTGCGTCACCGGCAACCTGGGGATCAAATTCATCAAGCCGACGCCCATGGGCATCACCCTCACCCTGCGCGCGCGGGTCGACGGTGACGTGGGACGCAAGACCCGCGTGATCTGCGAGGTGTACGCCGGTGACGTACTGACCGCCATCGGCGATTCGATCTTCGTGCGCGTCGACACCGGTCAATTGGCCGCCGTCGCCCATGGTCGCGAGGGCTGATCCTGGGCTACATTGACCGCCACCGCTAATCGAGGATGCACCGATGACTCGTCTGACCGCGAAAGACTTTGCCCCCGAACTGCTGGAACTCTACGACGGCTATGCCCACGGCAAGATCAACCGCCGCGAATTCCTCGACCGCGCTGCGCTGTTCACCTTTGGCGGCCTCACCGCTTCGGCCTTGCTGGCGGCCCTGAGCCCCAACTACGCGCTGGCCGAACAAGTGAAATTCACCGACCCGGACATCGTCGCCGACTACATCACCTACCCCTCGCCCAAAGGCAACGGCACGGTGCGCGGCTATCTGGTGCGCCCAGCCAAAGCCACGGGCAAGCTGCCAGCGGTGGTGGTGGTCCACGAAAACCGCGGCCTCAACCCCTACATCGAAGACGTCGCCCGGCGCCTGGCCAAGGCCGGCTTCATCGCCCTGGCCCCGGATGGCCTGACCTCGGTGGGCGGTTACCCCGGCAACGATGAAAAAGGCGTGGCCCTGCAACAGACCGTCGACCCGACCAAGCTGATGAACGACTTCTTCGCCGCCATCGAATGGCTGATGCAACACGACAGCAGCACGGGCAAGGTCGGGATTACCGGCTTCTGTTATGGCGGCGGCGTGACCAACGCGGCAGCGGTGGCCTACCCGGAACTAGGTGCGGCCGTGTCGTTTTATGGGCGCCAGCCGCAAGCCAAGGACGTGCCACGGATCAAGGCGCCGATCATGTTGCATTTCGGTGAGCTGGATACGCGGATCAACGAGGGTTGGCCGGCGTATGAGCAGGCGCTCAAGGCCGCCGGCACCACGTATGAGGCGTATATCTACAAGGGCGCCAACCACGGCTTCCATAATGATTCGACGCCACGCTATGACGAGGCGGCGGCGAATCTGGCGTGGGAAAGAACGTTGGGTTGGTTCAACAAGTACCTGGTTTAAGCGTTTACGCTTTCACACATCCACCTTTTAAACGCCAGCATCGCTGGCGTTTCAGCGCGCGACTGCAAACGCGTCAACCAATAGCTGCCCGTGCTAATGCCGACGTCGAAGGGCTGGCGGATCACGTCGCTCTCCAGTTGCCGCGAAAACATCATCGCCGGCGCCAGTGCCACTCCGATGCCTTGCAAGGCGGCTTCCATCATCGCCAACGAAGAATCGAACACGATGCTGCGCGGCACTAAAGTATCAGCGGGTAGACCGGCGGCCTGAAACCACAGGTTCCATTCATCGGTGCGATAGGAGCGCAGCAAGGTGTGTTTGAGCAAGTCTTCCGGTGCGTGCAGTTGCTCGGCCAATGGCGGCACGCAAAGTACGGTGAGAGGCGCTGCCAGTAGCTCACAGGCGTCGGTGCCGTGCCAGGCACCCGCGCCGAAGCGGATCGCATAATCCAGGCCTTCGGCCGCCACGTCGACACGGTTGTTGTGGGTGGACAGGCGCAGGTCGATAAACGGGTAACGCGCCTGAAACTCGGGCAGCCGTGGCAGCAACCAGCCCACAGCAAAGGTGCCGACCGCGCCCACCGTGAGCACTTCGCGGTAATGCCCGCCTTCGAATTGGCTCAAGGTCTGGGCGATGCGGTCAAACGAGTCGCGCACCACCGGCAACAGGGTTTCGCCTTCGCTGGTGAGCATCAGGCCACGGGGCAGGCGCTTGAACAAGGTCACGTTCAACTGCGTTTCCAGGCTTTTGACTTGATGGCTGACCGCCGCCTGGGTCACGCATAACTCGATGGCGGCGCGGGTAAAACTCAAATGCCGGGCCGAGGCTTCAAAGGCACGCAAGGCATTGAGGGGAAGATGGGAGCGCAGCATGCTTGACCCCAATTAATCTAATGGCAGGTGCGAGATATCATCGTTTGCCCAACGCCCGCGAACTGCCTACATTGGCCACGCCCGCGCAGGCTCTTCATTCAATCGATCACTCTCATGGAAGCGATATCATGCCTCAACTCTCCCTGTCCGGAGTGCGTAACTTGGGCGCCCTGGCGTTATTTCTCGCCACCGGCCACTGCCTGGCCGCCGACGACCTGCGCGCCGTGGTGGATGCCAGCGTCAAGCCGCTGATGCAGCAACAGTCTATTCCAGGCCTCGTTGTCGGTGTCGTCAAGGACGGCAAGGCGCAATACTTTAACTACGGCGTTGCCAGTAAAGACGCCAAACAGCCTGTCAGTGAGAACACCCTGTTTGAAATCGGCTCGGTCAGCAAGACCTTCACCGCCACCCTCGCCGGCTATGCCGTGGCGAGCGGCAAACTGACCCTCACCGACCCGGCCAGCCAGTACCTGCCAGCGTTGCGCGGCGGCAAGTTCGACCACATCAGCCTACTCAACCTGGGCACCTACACCGCCAGTGGCCTGCCGCTGCAATTTCCCCGCGCGGCGGACAACACCCAGCACATGATCAGCTACTTCCAGCAGTGGAAACCCGACTTCGCCCCGGGTACCCAACGCCTGTATTCCAACCCGAGCCTGGGCCTGTTCGGCTACCTGGCGGCGCAGAGCCTGAAGCAGCCGTTTGATCAACTGATGGAGAAAACCCTGCTTGCGAAACTGGGGCTCAAGCACACCTTCGTCACTGTTCCCAAGAGCCAGATGAACCTGTACGCCCAGGGCTATGGCAAGGACGGACAACCCGTGCGAGTCGGCCCCGGCGCGATGGACAGCGAGGCCTATGGCATCAAGACCAGCGCTTCGGACCTGTTGCATTACGTAGAGGTCAATATGCGCCCGGCGACACTGGACCCAGTGCTGCAACAAGCCATCACCACCACACACACCGGCTACTACACTGTCGAGGGCATGACCCAGGGGCTGGGCTGGGAGATGTACCCTTACCCGATCAAGCTGGACGCCCTGGTGGAGGGCAACTCGACAAAAATGGCGATGGAACCGCATCCGGTGAACTGGCTGACCCCGCCACAAGCGCCGCATGCCGACACGCTGGTGAACAAAACCGGCTCGACCAATGGGTTCGGTGCGTACGTGGCGTATGTGCCAAGCAAGGGGATGGGGGTGGTGATCCTGGCAAACAAGAACTACCCGAACGGGGAGCGAGTGAAAGTGGCCCATGCGATCTTGAGTTCGCTGGACCATTAAAGGACCCAGCGCCCTTTGCAGGAGCCGGCTTGCCGGCGATGGCGTCCTTGATTGCTGTACCGAATTCAAGGGCCTCATCGCCGGCAAGCCGGCTCCTACAGGGGGGCGACTACATACCAAGCCAGTGCGGCAACGCCAGGGAGATAAACGGCAAGTACGTGACCATGATCAGGAACACCAACAAGATCATCAGCCACGGCAACGCCGCCCGGATAGTCTGCCCCAGGGTCAGCCCGGTCACCGCCGAGGTCACAAACAGGTTCAACCCCACCGGCGGGTGAACCAGGCCAATCTCCATGTTCACCACCATCACGATGCCCAGGTGAATCGGGTCGATGCCCAGCTTCATGGCAATCGGGAAGAAGATTGGCGCCAGGATCAGCACAATGGCTGACGGCTCCATGAAACTGCCGGCAATCAGCAACACCACGTTGACCATGATCAAAAAGCCAATCGGCGTCAGACCTTCAGACAGCACCCACGCAGTGATTTCCTGGGGAATCTGTTCGGTGGTCAGCACATGGGCAAAGAGCATGGCATTAGCGATGATAAACATCAGCATGATCGCCAGGCGCCCGGACTCCAGCAGCACCTTGGGGCAATCGCGCAGCTTCATATCTTTGTAGACGAACAGCGCGACAAACGCCGAGTACACCGCCGCCACCGCCGCGGCTTCGGTCGGGGTGAACATGCCGCTGTAGATGCCGCCGAGGATGATCACCAGCAGCAACAGGCCCCAAAAGGCACGGCGCGCGCAGGTCAGCCACTCGCGCAAGGTCGCCCGTGGCTGGGCCGGCAGCTTCTTGATGCGCGCCACGATGTAGATCGCGATCATCAGCATCAGGCCCAGCAGCACCCCTGGAATCACGCCGGCCATGAACAGCTTGCCGACCGAGGTTTCGGTGGCCGCCGAATACACCACCATCACAATCGACGGCGGAATCAGAATGCCCAAGGTGCCCGCGTTACAGATGATCCCGGCGCCAAACTCCTTCGGGTAACCGGAACGCACCATGCCGGCCACGGCAATCGAGCCCACCGCCGCCACCGTTGCCGGAGACGAACCGGACAGCGCGGCAAACAACATGCACGCCAGCACCGCCGCAATCGCCAGGCCACCACGGATGTGGCCGACACAAGCGTTGGCAAAGTCGATCAGGCGTTGCGCCACGCCGCCGGTGGTCATGAACGCACCGGAGAGCAGGAAGAACGGAATCGCCAGGAAGGTATAGGCGTCGGAGGTCTCGAACAGCTTGATCGCCAGGGAGCTCACCGAGTCCTGGCTGAACATCAGGATTGACACGGCGCCGGACAGGCCCAGGGAAATCGCGATGGGCACGCCGAGGAACATGAACACGAACAACAACAGGAATAGACAGAGCACGGCCATCAGTGACGCTCCTCATGGCTGCCGGCCAACTTGCTGGCCTCACCAGCCTCATCGGCCAGCCCCAACCCGACCTGACGGTGGGTAAAGATGCGGTAGATAATTTCCAGGTAGCGGATGAACACCATGGCAAAACCGATGGGCACGATGATCACGATATCGCCCACATCGATGCCGTACTGATCGAGGTCCTCGGCGCCGATATGCGCGCCCATCACGGCGCTCACCCACTTGTAGCTGGCGACCATGAACAGCCCGGCGTAGGCCAGGCAGCACAGGCAGGCGAGCATGCCGAGCACGCGTTGCACCGGGCGCCTGGTCAACTTCACCAGTGCGTCCACGCCAAGGTGGCCGGCAGTGCGCACGCCATAGGAAATACCGAAGAAGATCAGCCAGCCGAACATGGCCTTGGTCAGCGCCACGCTCCAGGTCATGTCCTGGGCCCAGGTCATGGTGTGGTCACCCAGGGCATTGAAGAAGTTGCTGCTGAAGGCCCACTTGTCGGCCAGGGCAAAAAACAGCGTGTAGATGTTGTTGAGCATGACGTAGACAAATGTCACCAGGGTCATGGCGGCCAGCAGGAAGGCGATAAAACCTTCCTCCAGGTGCTCCCAGACGCGCCTTAGCGTTTGCATGGCAAAACCTCGCGAAACTAGACGGGGGTATTCACAACAAGTCACTGACGAAACCGGATCAATGTGGGAGCTGGCTTGCCTGCGATGCGGGCGACTCGGTCTTTCAGGAACACCGAGGCGGTGCCATCGCGGGCAAGCCCGCTCCCACAGGAGTCGGGTTTGTTTCAGCAATCGATCACTGGTTGGACGCGTCGGCGGCCTTGATCAGGTCAGCCCCGATCTCACCCTCGAACTTCTGCCACACCGGGCGCATGGCTTCGCGCCACAACTGGCGTTGCTCTGGGGTCAGTTCGATGATTTCGCTGGTCTTGGAATCGACGATCTTCTGCTTGGCTGACTGGTTCAGCGCTTCGGCCTGCTTGTTCACCTCGACGGTAACCTCGACCATGATCTGCTCCAGCGTGCTGCGGATGTCCGGTGGCAGGCCGTTCCAGAACTTGGCGTTGGTGATCACCATGTAGTCGATCAGGCCATGGTTGGACTCGGTGAAGTATTTCTGCACCTCGTTGACCTTCTGGCTTTCATAGTTCGACCAAGTGTTCTCGGTGCCATTCACGGTGCCGGTCTGCAGGCCCTGATACACCTCGGCAAAACTCATCTTGCGCGGGTTGGCGCGGATCGCCTTGAACTGCTCTTCCAACACGCTTGAAGCCTGGACACGGAATTTCAGGCCACGGGCGTCCTTGGGCTCATGCAGCGCCTTGTTCGACGAGAGTTGCTTGAGACCGTTGTGCCAATAGGCCAGGCCGAGGATGTTCTTGTCCTGCATGGAGGTCAGCAGTTCCTTGCCCTGGGCGGCCTGGAAACGGTCGACGGCGGCCAGGTCGTTGAACAGGAACGGCAGGTCGTAGATCTGCACTTGCTTGGTGTACTGCTCGAACTTGGCCAGGGACGGCGCCAGCATCTGTACATCGCCCAGCAGCAGCGCTTCCATTTCCTTGCCGTCGCCGAACAGCGACGAGTTCGGATACACCTCGACCTTGACCTTACCGGGCAGGCGTTCTTCGGCGAGTTTCTTGAACAGCAGCGCGCCCTGGCCCTTGGGGGTGTTTTCGGCGACCACGTGGGCGAATTTGATGACAATCGGGTCTGCCGCCTGGGCCAGGCCCGCGGCAAACAAGGTGGCGGCGCACAGCAGCGCCCGGGAAAGCTTGAGCATGGGAAATCACCTTCTTATTGTTGTGTTGTAGGGCAAGGTGCCTGATGTCACGCGTGTAGTGAATTTCGATTTTTTGATACCTGCGTTCGGTCTGGACGAACGCTAGATCTGAGCCGCCAACAGTCGTTGCGCGCGCAGCAACACCGGCGCATCCACCATCTGCCCATCGATCTGATAGGCCCCTGCCCCATGGGCGCCGGCATCCACCACGCGCTGGGCCCAGGCCAGGTCTTCGGCGCTTGGCGCCAGCGCCTGGTGAATCACGGCCACCTGCTTGGGGTGGATACACAGCGCCCCGGCAAACCCCATCTCATAGGCATGCCGGATCGAGCGGCGCAGGCCTTCAGGGTCATCGATGGCCGGGTGCACGCCATCCAGCGGTGCGACCAGACCGGCGGCACGGGAATGCACGATCAGCGCCAGGCGCGCCTGGTCCAGGGCGAACTGGGCGGCCGCAGAATTGCTGCTCAGGTTCAAGTCCAGCGCCAGGTCCAACCCGCCGAATGACAGGCGCTCCACCTGCGGTGCATGGGCGATCTCGGCCACCGCCAGCAAACCCCGCGCACTCTCGATGATCGGCCAGATGAGTTTGCCGGTGGCCGCCACTACGGCGACCTGGGCTGCGCTTTCGACCTTCGGCAACAGGACACCCGCCACATTCGGATGCGCCTTGCAGAACGCCACATCCTCAAAATGCCCGGCATGTTCCGGCGCGTTGATCCGCACCCACACCTGGGCGGCGGGATTGGCCGTCAAAAACGCCCCAAGGTTATCCCGCGCCTGGCGCTTGAGCGGCTCTTCCACCGCATCCTCGAAATCCACGATCACCGCGTCGGCACCGCTGGCCAAGGCTTTGGAAAATCGCTCCGGTCGGCTACCGGGTACAAACAACGCAGAGCGCACAAGAGGGTTTGGCATCACACAATTCCTTATTGTCACGCCCGATGTAGAAGCTGGCTTGCCAGTGATGAGGCCCTTGAAATCAGTGCATGCTCAAGGCCGCCATCGCCGGCAAGCCGGCGCCTACAACGGGGCGCGGGGTCAGATGACGCCGCGGGTTTTCAGGGTTTCGATGGCGTCGGCGCTGAAACCGAGCTGGTCGAGAATGGCTTGGCTGTGCTGCCCCAACGCGGGCACGGCGTCCATGCGCGGGGTAAACGCGGCATTGCGTCCCGGTGGCAGCAGCGACGGCAACGGCCCCGCCGGGCTATCGACTTCGCGCCAGCTGTCGCGGGCTTTGAGTTGCGGGTGGTCCCACACGCCTTGCATATCGTTGACCCGGGCGCTGGCGATCTGCGCGTCTTCCAGGCGCAGGATCACCGCCTCCGCATCCAACTGCGTGAAGCTGTCGACGATGATCTGGCGCAGCACGTCGCGATTGGCCGAGCGCTTGAAGTTGGCGGAGAAACGCTCGTCGGTCGCCAATGCCGGGGTGAGCAACACCTTGTCGCAGAACGCCGCCCATTCGCGCTCATTTTGTAGGCCGAGCATCACGGTGCCGCCGTCGCCGGTGGGAAACGGTCCATAGGGATAGATCGTCGAATGCGCTGCCCCGGCACGCGGTGGCTGCGGTGCACCGTCGAACGCGTAGTACATCGGGTAGCCCATCCATTCCACCAGGCTTTCCAGCATGCTCACGTCGATGCGGCTGCCCTTTCCCGTCTTGCCGCGCAGCAGCAGCGCCGAGAGGATGCCGCTGTAGGCGTACATGCCCGCCGAAATATCGGCGATGGAGCAACCGGCCTTGGCCATCTGGTCTTCACCGGGGCCACCGGTCACCGATAGAAAGCCACCTTCGCTCTGGATCAGCAGGTCGTAGGCCTTTTTCTTTTCATACGGTCCACCTTCGCCGTAGCCAGAAATATCGCAGACGATCAGGCGCGGGAAGCGCTCATGCAATGCCTCGAACGACAGGCCCATGCGCGCGGCGGCGCCGGGCGCCAGGTTCTGCACCAGTACATCGGCGTCAGCCAGCAGGGCGTCGAGAATATCGCCGGCCTCGTCCTGCTTGAGGTCCAGGGTCAGGCTTTCCTTGGAGCGGTTGGTCCACACGAAGTGTGAAGCCAGGCCGCGCACGCGCTCGTCGTAGCCACGGGCAAAATCGCCGGCACCGGGGCGCTCGACCTTGATCACGCGAGCGCCCAGGTCGGCCAGTTGACGGGTGCAGAACGGCGCGGCAATCGCGTGTTCCAGGCTGACAACGGTGATGCCGTCCAGCGGTCTTGGGTTAGTCATGACAGTTCCTCAAAGCCAGTCGGCCATGGATACGGCGTTGCGCAGGTCCCAGACCTTGTCGATCAGGGCATTGGCCTGGGCCGGTGTGCGGGCGTTGCTGAATTGGCTGAGGCGCTGGAATTTATCGGCCAGCTCCGCACGGCTCAGGGTGTTACCCGGATCGCCCTTGGGCTCGTCGATGGCGCCGTGCAGCGTGCGGCCATCCAGCGTGGTGACGGTAACGCGACCGAGCCAGCGCTGCGGGTAAGCGCGGTCGACTTCGGCGTCGAGGGTCATGCTGACCTTGTCGCGAAACGCCGAGACCGCTGGATCGGTCAACGCCAGCTCATGGAACTCTGTAAGACCGGCCTTGCCATGCACGGCAATCAGGCCGAGCACGGTGCCCATGGAGAACTTGGCCTGGTGCACGCTGGTCGGTACTTTCACGCGGCCCAATACATCGATGGCGCCCTGGTGCACCCGGGTTTCCACGTGGGCAATCTGTTCGGCCTGCAGGCCTTCGCGCTGCATCAAATGCAACAGCGCATCGGCGGCCGGATGGGTATGGCGGCATGAGGCGTGGAACTTGAACGAGGTTTCCAGCAACGCCCAGCGACTGCCGAGATCGGCAGACAATTTGGCCGGCTCGGCATCACTGGACATACCGGCAGCCAGACCTTGATCGCCTTCAAGAATATTGCGCGCACCGGTCAGCCCATCCGCCGTCAGGTAAGCGGCGAGCAAGCCGTCCGCTGCGGCTTTCGCCGTGTGCAGTTGCTTGGAATCAGCGGCATCACGCAGGAACTCCCACAAGCCGGCCGCCTGGGTACCCGCGCTGCCGAGCAGGTTGATGAATTGTTCTTCGCTGAAATCCAGCAACTTGCCTACGGCTACCGCCGCCGCCAACGTGCCGACGGTGGCCGTGGTGTGGAAGATGCGGTAGTGGGAACGGCCCATGAATTCGCCGATGCGGATACCCGCTTCATAACCGGCCACCGAAGCCAGCAGCAAATCGCGACCGGACCTGCCGAGGTCCTGGGCGGCCGCCAGCGCGGCCGGAAACACCACGGTCGCCGGGTGCAGGACGGAGCTGTTGTGCAGATCGTCCTGCTCTACCAGATGGGATGAAGCCGCGTTGACCAGCGCGGCGAAATACGCGCTGGTGCTGCCGCCATTGACGATCACCTGCGCCGGGCCGCTGCTCGGGCCCATTTTCTGCGCGTAACGCTCGAACAACGCAATTGGGTGCGCGCCCTGGCTCGCCAGTGCCGAGGCCAACCAGTCCAGGTACAAATCTTCGGTGCGCGCGAGGACGTCTTCCGGCAGTTGCGCGTAATCCAGTTCGGCCAGGAACCGACACAAAGCTTGGGTATGGCTCATGGTCAGGCCCTCAGAAGCTGCGTGGCAGTTCGAGCAAATGCTCGGCCACGTAGGACAGGATCAAGTTGGTGGAGATCGGCGCCACCTGGTACAGGCGCGTCTCGCGGAATTTGCGCTCCACATCGTATTCGCAGGCAAACCCGAAACCGCCGTGGGTTTGCAGGCAGGCGTTGGCCGCCTCCCAGGACGCCTTGGCCGCGAGGTACTTGGCCATGTTGGCACTGGCCCCGGCATTGGCGCCGCTGTCGTATTCCTCACAGGCGCGCCAACGCATCAAGTCGGCCGCCTCGATCTCGATATGCGCTTCAGCAATCGGGAACTGCACGCCTTGGTTCTGCCCGATGGGCCGGCCAAACACCACGCGATCACGCGCATAGGCGCTGGCCTTTTCGATAAACCAGCGGCCATCACCGATGCATTCGGCGGCGATCAGCGTGCGCTCGGCGTTGAGGCCGTCGAGGATGTACTTAAAGCCCTTGCCCTCTTCACCAATGAGGCTGTCCAGCGGCAACTCCAGGTTGTCGAAGAACAGCTCGTTGGTTTCGTGGTTGACCATATTGGCGATGGGCTGCACGGTCAGGCCGTTGCCGATGGCTTCGCGCAGATCCACCAGAAAAATCGACATGCCCTCGGACTTTTTCTTCACCTCGGCCAAGGGCGTGGTGCGCGCCAGCAGGATCATCAGGTCGGAATGCTGGACCCGCGAGATCCACACCTTCTGGCCGTTGATCACATACTTGTCGCCACGCTTGATTGCCGTGGTCTTGATCTTGGTGGTGTCGGTGCCAGTGGTGGGCTCGGTCACGCCCATGGATTGCAGGCGCAATTCGCCGCTGGCGAGCTTGGGCAGGTAGAAGCGTTTCTGTGCGTCGCTGCCGTGCCGCAGCAAGGTGAACATGTTGTACATCTGGCCATGTACGGTGCCGGAGTTGCCGCCGCAGCGGTTCACTTCTTCAAGGATCACTGAGGCTTCAGCCAGGCCCAGTCCGGAGCCGCCGTATGCTTCGGGGATCATCGCCGACAGCCAGCCAGCGTCGGTCAGCGCCTTGACGAAGGCTTCGGGGAAACCCTTTTCCTCGTCAATCCTGCGCCAGTAAGCGGCATCGAATTCAGCGCACAAGGCGCGCACGCCTTCGCGGATGGCATTGAGTTCTTCATTGTCATTCGGGTTCATTAACGGCTCTCCGCCTGTTGTTCTTGGATTATTCGAAATGCACGCTGGCTTGCTGCGCCAGGCCATCGACGTTGCCGGCCCACAGCTGTGCCACGCCGGCTTCGGTCACGCGGCCGCCCACTTCAAACGGCTGCGGCGCAATCAACGGGCGCACGCCGCGATAGGCAAAACGGCGCAAGGTTGCGCCAGGGTTGGCGCGTAAGAATGCGCGCAGGCTCAGGGTGGCGATGAGCGGCCCATGCACCACCAGGCCTGAGTAACCTTCGGTGCCGGTGACATAGGGGTAGTCGTAGTGAATGCGGTGACCGTTGAAGGTCACTGCGCTGTAGCGAAACAGCAGGGTGGGCGTGGGATCGACGGTTTCAGACCATTCGCCCTGCTCCAGCGCGTCACCGCTGCCGGATTTGGGCGGCGTGGGTTCGCGGTAGACGATGTCCTGTTCCTCGCGGATCGCCAGGCGGCCGTCCTGGGAATAGTCGTGGCGCACGGTGACAAACAGCAGCGAACCGGTGCGACCGGTTTTTTCTTCGACCTGGGTGATGGTCGACACGCGCGTCGCCGCCTCACCGGCCCGCAGTGCCTGCAGGAACTCGATGCGCCCACCGGCCCACATGCGATTGCGGTTGTCGGCCGGCGGCAGGAATCCGCCACGGGCCGGGTGACCGTCGCTGCCCAGCGCAGTTTCCGGCAACGGGTCCTGGAAGAAACACCACTGCCACAACGGCGGGATGTCCGCGCCGTCTTCGGGCACTTCTTCACCGAACGTAGCGGCGATACGCTTGAGCAGGTTATGGCTAAGGTGGTCGTGGGCGGTTTCGCTTCGGCCGATCCAATCGGTGGCGCTCATCGGGTGCAGGTCCTCGGGCAGTGAGTGTCTGCCCCGGATCATGCAAGCCTATCGCCCTTCTGAGAATTTGCATTTCAATAAACCGGCGTTCGGTTATGCTGAACGCCGCCATCCTGTACCGGGAGCCTTGCATGCACTTCGATCTGGCCGACCTGCGCCTGTTTATCCATATCGCCGAATCCCCCAGCCTGACCCAGGGCGCCAAGCGTGCGTTCCTCTCGCCGGCTGCCGCCAGCGCAAGGATCAAAGCCCTGGAAGGCCAACTCGACACCCGCCTGCTCTACCGCGACAGCCGTGGCGTGGAGATCACCCCGGCGGGCGAACGCTTGCTGCACCATGCGCGGCTGATCATGCGTCAGGTGGACTACCTCAAGAGCGAATTCACCCAATACGGCGTGGATTCCGCCGGGCATATCCGCATCTTTGCCAACACCACGGCCGTCACCGAATTCCTACCCGAAGTGCTGGCAGGTTTTCTGTCACAGCGCCCCGGCGTGACCGTCGACCTGCAGGAACGCCTGTCCCGCGACATCGTGCGCGGCGTGCTCGATGGCACCAGCGACATGGGCATCATCGCCGGCCCCGTGGAAGCGGCAGGTTTGCAGGTGCTGCATTTCAGCACCGATGAGTTGGTGCTGATGGTGCCGGTCGGCCATCCACTGGCGGACCAACCCTCAGTCACACTGGAACAGACCCTCGCCTACCAGCATATCGGCCTGCACGAAGGCAGTACCTTGTTGAGCTTCCTGCGCGAACACGTCGAGCGGCTGGGCAAACATCTCTCGCTGCGTATCCAGGTGTCGAGTTTCGAGGCGATCTGCCGGATGGTCGAGGCCGGTGTGGGGATCGGCATCATTCCGGAGTCGGCCGCCGTGCGACACAGCCGCACCATGCAATTGGTCGCCGTAAAACTGGATGAGCCCTGGGCGATCCGCGAGCGCAGCATCCTGGTGCGGGAGCTGGAAGCGTTGCCCGGCACCATTCGTGCGCTGATTGCCACGTTGATGCCGCAAAGCGCCTAAGCTGAACAGTCACCTTGCCAAAGGAGTCAGCCCATGCAGCTTGAAGGATCCTGCCATTGCGGCGCCGTCACGTTCAGCCTTGCCAGTGCCCATCCCTACCCTTATCAGCGTTGCTATTGCTCGATCTGCCGCAAGACCCAGGGCGGTGGCGGCTATGCGATCAACCTGGCCGGCGACACCCAGAGCCTGAAGGTGCGCGGGCGCAAATTCATTTCGGTCTACCACGCCAAGCTCAAGCCCGAAGGCGCCAGCCGCGCCCATGCGAGTACGGCCGAGCGGCATTTCTGCTCGCAATGCGGCAGCGCGTTGTGGCTGTTCAGCCCGGAATGGCCGGAGCTGATCCATCCGTTTGCCTCGGCCGTCGATACGCCATTGCCGGTGCCACCGGAGCATACGCACTTGATGCTGGGGTCCAAGGCGCCCTGGGTAGAGGTCACGCTACGCAAGGGCGACCTGCAGTTCGATGAGTACCCCGAAGAGTCGATCGCTCAATGGCATGAGCGTCACGGCGTGGCCCGTTAACAGTCTTTGACAGTTTCTCGACAAAGCTGTCAAAGACCCTCGGGCGCCGCAGCCCTAGCATTCGAGCATCCAAACCACCTGTCGGGTGCTCGTCATGCTTCGCACATTGCGCGGTCTTCCGTTGCTCGGTTGCCTGTTGGGCAGCATTGGCTGCCAGGGGCAGTCACCTGCCCCGCCGCCGATTCCCAAGGGCGACTACAGCGCGATCATCCGCTACCTGCAAACCCGGATTCCCCGCGACATGGCCCAGGCCAATGTGCCCGGCTTGTCGATTGCACTGGTCAACGGCCAGGAGTTGATCTGGACTCGCGGGTTCGGCATGGCCGACAAAACCAAGGGCTTGCCAGCGACGCCGAACACCGCCTTCCGGGCCGGTGCGATCTCCAAACTGCTCACCGCCAGCGCGGCCCTGCAACTGGTTGAACAACAGCGACTGGCGCTGGATGCACCGATCCAGCAGACCCTGCGCGAGTTCTATGTGCGCTCGCGCTTCCATACCGACCAGCAGGCCGCCGACCGCGACATCACCTTGCGTCGCCTGCTCAGCCATCAGTCCGGCTTGCCCAGTGAACACCTGCGTGACCTGCGCAACAACTACGCCATGGGGCAGATGCCAATGCGCCTGTCCGGCGTCTGGTTGAGCACACCGCCCGGTACGCAAGTGGCCTATTCCAACCTGGGTTATGCGCTGGTGGGCGCTGCCATCGAGCGCAGCAGCGGCAAGGAGTTTGAAGCCCAGCTGCAACACAGCCTGCTCAAACCGCTGGAGATGGACCACGCGAGCTTTGTCGGGACGGCTGCGCAAATCGGCTATCGCGCCCAGGGCTATCAGGAAGGCGTCGCCAGCACCGATGCGCAACTGCGCGACATCGCCGCCGGCGGTTTGTGGGCCAGCTCCAGGGACCTCAGCCATTACGTGCAGATGCTGTTTGCCAAAGGCCTCTACAAAGGCAACCGGGTAATGACCAGCCGCTCCATCGATGAAATGTTTACCCAGCAAAATACCGGCAACGCCCTGGACTTCGATTGCCAGATCGGCCTGGCGTGGTTTCTGGCGCCCTGCGGTGACGAGCCGATCGGCCCAGGGGTGCGCACCTACCAGCACAGTGGTGGTGGCGATGATTTCGCCGCACAGCTGACCCTGCTGCCGGACCATCAACTGGCCGTGATCATCATGGCCAACGAAAGCAATGCCGAAGATCTGGTCGCCACACTGGCAACCGACACCCTGCGCCTGATGCTCCAGGCGCAAACCGGCGAGCAGGTCTGCAGCGAAGACTGCCAGGCACCCCGCCACGGACTCAAGCTGCGCCAGGTGCCAGCCGCCATCGACCGCAAGCGCCTGGCCGGGTTCTACGCCACCGCCTGGGGCGTGTTCCGGATCAAAGATGATGACCAGCGGCTGCTTGGCGAACTGGCCGGTTTCAACTTCGAACTATTGCGCGACGATCACGGCTGGCTGCGCGCCCAGAAGAAAGTCTTCGGTTTCTGGCTCAAGGATCTCGGTGAGCTAGGCCAGGTCCAACTCGACGTCATCACCGTGCAAGGCCGGCAGATGCTCACCGCGCGCAGCCACGGCCAGCGCATCGCCATTGGCGAACGCATCGACCCGCCGCCGCTGCCTTTGGCTTGGGCCGACACCGTCGGCACCTACCAAGTACTCAACACCCACGAACCCGACGCGCCATTGAGCGGCATCAGCGTGCGCCTCGAAGAAGGCTTTCTGGTGATTCGCGGCCAACTGCACGACGAACCGCTGACCGACTACATCCTGCTGCCCGTGGACAACGCCCACGCCGTACTGGCCGGCAACGGCTATGGCCTGGGTGACACCGTGAGCCGCCAGATCAACGGCCTGAGCGCGTCGGGCTACTCCTTCAAACGTACCCATCCACCCTTGAGTTTCTAACCGACATGAAAACCCTGATGAGCCCGAAAAACCTCTGTCTGTCCATTACCTCACTGTGTTTACTCGCGGGCGCCAACAGCGCACTGGCCGAGGACTGGACCTACAGCCTCAAGGCCGGTGTGGCCAATCTTCCGCGCTACAGCGGCAGCGATGAACGCATGACCGCCCCAGTGTTTGGCGGTGCCATCGTCAGCCCTTGGGGGATTTTCCTCGACACCGACAAGGGCCTCGGCTGGGGCTACGAAGGCAATGCCTTGAGCTTCAGTGCCTACGTCGGTGCCAGCGCTTCGCGCAAGGACAAAAGCGAGTCCATGCACCTCGGCTCCAAGCGCCTCAAGGGTATGGGCGAGATCAAGTCACGCCCGCAGCTGGGTGTGAGTGCCAGCTACAACCTGGGCGGCGTGATTATAGGTGCCACGCTGGAACATGCCCTCAAGGAAGATGATCACAAGGACAGCGGCAAGGCGTTCACCCACTTGGAATTGAGTCTGGGCACCAACCTGTATGAAGGTCGTTTCGGCTCCGTCGACGCCAGCCTCAGCAGCCATTTCGGTGACCGTGACTACTTGCAGACCTGGTACGGCGTGACCACCGGCCAAGCCGCCCGCAGCCGCTTCAAAGCCTATAAAGCCGGTGCGGGCAATATCAGTAATGGCATGAACCTGGTGTGGAGCCTGCCGATCAGCGAGCACACCCAGTTCTCGACCTTGCTGGATGTGCAGTACCTGGCGGATGAAGCGGGCAAGAGCCCGATTGTGGAGCGGCGGTTGCAGACGTCGGTGATGGGGGTGCTGGAATACAGCTTCTAACAGGTCGTTAACTGTGGTGAGCGGGCTTGCCCGTGCGGGGCTGCGGAGCAGCGCCAAAACCAGACCCCGCATTTTGTCTGAAAAAATGCGGTGGTTTTATTGGGGTGGCTGCGCCACCCAGCGCGGGGCAAGCCCGCTCACCACAACAAGCCCGCTCACCACAACAGGCCGGCTCACCACAATAATCCCGGCTGCCCCCATTATTCGGCATACGCCCACGTCATTCGGAATGAGGCGCCGCCCCATTCCGAGTCCAGCACCTGCACCTGGCCACCGTGCCATTGCGACACCCGCTGCACCAACGCGAGGCCAAGGCCGAAGCCGCCAGTGCGGCGGTCGCGGCTGGCGTCCAGGCGCATGAAGGGCTGGAAGATCTTCGAGCGGCCTTCTTCCGGTACCCCGGGGCCGTCGTCACACACCCGCACTTCGTAGCCGCTGCCGAACTTGACCAGCGACACTTCCACACGGCGTTCGGCGTAACGGATGGCGTTGCGCAACAGGTTGATTACCGCGCGCGCCATAAAGCGCGGCTCGATCTGAATAAAGTCCACCTCGCACGTGCGCAACGACAGCTGGATACCCGCCGCTTCAGCCTCCAGCGCCACGCTGCCGATCACGCTGTCGAGCCAGCTGTGGGCCTCGATTTTCTCGCGGGTGACTTGGGTAGCACCACGCTCCAGGCTGGCGTAGGTGAGCAGTTCGGAGACCATTTCTTCCAACTCGCCAAGGTCGGCATACATGTCGGTGATCAATTCGCCGCGCTGGCGTGGATCGGTCTGTTGTTTGAGCTGGTCGAGTTCGAACGACAGCCGCGCAATTGGCGTCCGCAGTTCGTGGGACACGGCGTTGGTGAGTTCACGCTGGTTGGCGATCAGGCTTTCGATGCGCTCAGCCATCTGGTTGAAGTGCCCGGCCAGCTCGCGCACGGTGGAACGACGCGGCAGCAGGATGCGCGAACTGAGATCGTTATCCCCGAAACGTTGGGCCGCCAGGCGTATATGCTCCAGGTCGCGCCAGTGCGGGCGCACCCAGAAATACAGCACGATCGCCAGGCTCAGCCCCAGCAGGCTGTAGGCCCACAAGTACAGCCATTTCGGCTCGTCGGGCAGCTTGATATTGAGCAATTGCGGGCCGCCGTCGATATTGGCGATGAACTCCATGAAGTCGCCCCGCACCACCAACTGCCCGGCCGCCAGCAACTGTTGCTCACGCTGATCCAGCGCCAGTTCATCGCGCTGCACCAGCTTGAGGTGCAGGCCGTAATGGGGTTGCAGCTCGGCCAGGCGTGCCTGACGGGCGTCACCCCGCAAGGGCCGCAACTGCTCGACCAAACCATAGGCCGGCCCGCGCAAGGCTTCGCGGTTATAGGTTTCATTGGCTTCGGGCAGCAGCTCGTCGAAGGTGTAGTTGACCAGCCAGATCGCCCCCGCCAGGCCCAGCGCCAGGATGATGTACAGGCGGATATAGAGCCGCAGCATCTAAGCCTCCCACGCGAACGGGTTGAACAGGTAGCCCTTGCCCCAGATGGTCTTGATGCACACCGGTTCGCGCGGATTGTCGTTAAGCTTGCCACGCAGTTTGCTGATGTACACATCGACACTGCGGTTGAGACCGTCGAACGCAATGCCACGCATACGGTTGAGGATGTCATCGCGGGACAGGATCGTCCCCGAGTTGCTGGCCAACAACCACAACAGCTCGAACTCCATGGTGGTCAGGTCGATCTTGTCATCGCCCAGGCTGACCACCCGGCAACTGCGATCGATGGCCAGCCGTCCGAAGGCCAGCGAGCCTCGTACGGTCGGCTCCGGCGCCTGGCGTCGTTGCAGCGCACGCAGGCGCGCCAGCAGCACAGGGGGCTTGATCGGCTTAATCACGTAATCGTCGGCACCGGACTCCAGCCCAAGGATGTGGTCCAGGTCATCTTCCTTGGCCGTGAGGATCACGATCGGCGTGTCGGACACGGTGCGGATCCCGCGACACACATGCAGGCCGCTCTGGCCGGGGAGCATCAGGTCGAGTACGACGATCTTCGGCTTGAACTCCAGGAACGCGGCCAGGGCCTCGTCGCCCCGATGCTCCACGCGCACCTCAAAGCCATGCTGCGCGAGAAAGTGCGCGATCAGCCCTGCCAGTTTTTCGTCGTCCTCAACGAGCAAGACCTTGCCCAGCCCCAGGTTTTCCATAAGTTCTCAGTATGCAGACACAGATTGAAGAGCGGGCATTATAGGTGGCAAGCTGGGCAACTAAAGCAGCGGGCCAGCATTGGCCGACGAAGCTTCATGCTTTTAAGAGTTTTTAACAAATAACCTGCAATCTTTAACGCCATCCACAGGGAGTTGTATGCGCAAGGATTACTTGGCGTTCTTTGTTTCGTTGTTCTTGTCGCGACTGGCGGACCAGATTCTGCTGTTTATCGTGCCCTTGATCGTGTTCCAGACTACCCAGAGCGTGGCCTGGGCCGGACTGGCCTTTTTCGTCGAGTCGCTGCCGCGTTATCTCGCGTTCCCGGTGTGTGGCGCATTGTGCGACAAGTTCGCACCGGTGCGCATCCTGCATATCAGCCAGGTTTGCCGGGCGCTGGCTTGCGGGGTGGCCGTGATTTTGTACGGGGTATTCGAAGGTATCCTCTGGATCGTCCTGCTCTCGGCGCTCTGCGGTGTGCTGACCACCCAGGGCATCATGGCGCGAGAAGTGCTGATGCCTCATGTCTTCCCCCACTACAGCTATGCCAAGACACTTTCCTATTCGCAGATTGCCGACCAGAGCGGGCTGGTGCTCGGGCCATTGGTAGCGGCGCTGATGCTGGAAGTATGGGCCTGGCACTGGGTCGTACTCGGGGTGGCCGGGCTGTTCTTATTGGCTGACCTGGCGATGCGGGCGTGGCAACGCTCCAGCACCACACGCCTGGAAACCTTCGAGCAGCATCGGGATATCTGGCTGCGGCCACTGAAGATTGCCTTCGGGCATATCCGCCGACTGCCGGAATTGAAGCGGGTCATCACGCTGGCCGTGGGTGTGAACCTGATCATCGGCGTCACGCTGGCCACATCTGCGGCGATGGTGACCGGCCAATTTGCGCAGGATAAGGACACCTATGCCCTGCTGCAGGCAGCCGGCGCCTTGGTGACCATCGGGATTCTGTTTTATTTGGCGCGGGCCGGGCTGCCGCTGAAAGTGCTGGGCGGGCTGTCGTATTCAATGATTGCAGTCGGAGCGGTGATCATGGCAGTCAGCCCTGACGTGTGGCTCTACGCCGTGGGCTTCCTGCTGGTCACCGGTTTCGACAAGATGTTCAACGTCTACCTGCGCAGCACCCGTCAGCGGGTGATTCCCGTGCAGGACTTCGGCAAGACCGTGGGCGTGATCACCCTGCTCAACAACCTGCCGCAACCCTTGGCGGGACTGGCGATTGCAGTGTTGGCGGCGCCTCTGGGCACGCAGGCGGTGATCCTGCTGCTCGCCGGAATCACCGCGCTGATCGGCGTGGCCGTGGCCTCAGGCTGGCACGCCACTGTGAAAGCGGAACTCGATGTCGGGTGATTCGATCAGTTCCTGCTCGGCCGCCCTCACCCGCTCGATCACCTGGGCGACGTCCTTGGCGTCGCCGTATTGGTACGCCAGCTTCAGGTAACCCTGGAAGTGCCGCGCTTCGCTTTTCAGCAAACCGAAGTAAAACTTGCCGAGTTCTTCGTCCAAATGTGGCACCAATGCTTCGAAACGCTCACAACTGCGCGCTTCGATAAACGCGCCCACTACCAAGGTATCCACCAGTTTGACCGGCTCATGGGTGCGCACCACTTTGCGCAAACCCGAGGCGTAGCGACCGGCATTCAATTGGCGCAACTCGACTTTGCGCTTTTTCATCAGGCGCATGACCTGTTCATGGTGCACCAGTTCTTCGCGGGCCAGGCGCGACATCATGTTGATCAGGTCCACATGACTGTAGTACTTGGCGATCAGGCTCAGGGCGGTGCTGGCGGCTTTGAATTCGCAGTTCTTGTGGTCGATCAGCAGGGTGTCCTGATCGGCCAGCGCGGCCTGGACCCAGGCGTCAGGGGTGCGGCAACCGAGGAATTCGTGGATTTCTGGCAGGTTCATCGGGCTCACGGGCAAAAGGATCACAAAAGGCCGGCGATTATACCGACCCCGCCGCAGACCACCAGCCACCGGCCTTGATGTGCATCAACATGACGTGCGCGCGCCAGCAACTATAGTTGTTCCAGGCCCCCGCCCTTTTTTATGGAGATCCCGACCATGCAAGCCATCCGCAGCATCCTGGTGGTCATCGAGCCCGAGCATTCGGAAAGCCTGGCCCTCAAGCGTGCCAAGCTGATTGCCGGGGTCACCGGCGCGCACCTGCATTTGCTGGTCTGCGACAAAAAGCATGAGCACTCGGCGCTGCTGAGCCTGCTCAAGTCGGGCTTGCAGGAAGACGGCTACAGCGTCAGCACCGAGCAGGCGTGGAATGCCAACTTGCATGAAACCATTATCGACGTGCAGCAGGCCGAAGGCTGTGGGCTGGTGATCAAACAGCACTTCCCGGACAGCCCATTGAAAAAGGCACTGCTGACGCCTGCGGATTGGAAGTTGCTGCGTTATTGCCCGACGGCGGTGTTGCTGGTCAAGACCGCTACGCCGTGGACCGACGGCGTGATCCTGGCGGCGATCGATGTCGGCAATACCGATGGTGAACATCGCTCACTGCATAATTCGATCATCGACCATGGCTTTGATATCGCCCACCTGGCCAAGGCGCAATTGCATGTAATCAGCGCCCATCCCTCGCCGATGCTGTCGGCGGCGGACCCGACGTTTCAGCTCAGGGAGACCATCGAGGCACGTTATCGCGAGCAATGCAGGGCGTTTCAGGCGGAGTTCGATGTGGATGACAAACACCTGCATATCGAGGAAGGGCCGGCGGACGTGTTGATACCGCATCTCGCCCACAAGCTGCAGGCGGCGGTGACTATCATCGGTACCGTGGGGCGTACGGGCATTTCCGGCGCATTGATTGGCAACACCGCAGAGGTTGTGCTGGATACGCTGGAAAGCGACGTGTTGGTGCTCAAGCCCGAAGAAGTGATGGACCGCCTGGTGGAACAGGCCACCAACGCCTGACAGCTAGGCGCCAAACGCATCCTTGAGAAACCCCGGCGCGATATAGCGCTGGTAGTGGGCTTCGGAAAGGATAAAGAACTCCCGATCAATGGCATCGCGCAGGTCCGGCAAGGGCCAGTCGCGAAACTCGGGCAACAGCACCATGCCGTAGGCCTCCAGGTTATTGATCACCCGTGCTCCGCGAGCGATCAATTGGTACGCCCAGCAATATTCGGACTGGTGCGGCACGAAGCGGATCTTGCGCTGTTCCAGTTGGCCGCGCAGGGTCTTGGGGTCAAAGACCTCCAATTTGCCGGCCATCACTTGAACCAACAGCTGCTCCAGCCGCAGCCAGACCGCACGTTTTTCCTCTTCGCCGTAGCCGTTCCACTGGATCACTTCATGGTGAAAGCGCTTGCAGCCACGGCACACGAGATCGCCGTAGACCGTGGAACACAGGCCGACGCAGGGGGTCTTGATGGTTTGGTTGGACATGGGCAACGGCACGCAAATCAGCGAAACAATGCGCCATGTTAGCCCTTTGTCTAACCTTCATCACCCTGCAAACTTGGCGAGGCAACTTACCTTTAGAAATTTTTTGCCGTAGAATCATCCGGCCTTGTAAGGCGCCAATAATCCGCTGGAAGCTGTTTTCAAAGCGTCACGAGCACAGTCGTTCCTTCAGAACGGTGTTGGCGATGGTCAATGACTCGGTAGGTCAATGCCCTCGCCAACCCTCATCAGCTCCGTTCTGCAGGCGTAAAACTTTGAAAGCAGCTTCTGTGAGGAATGCCGGCAGCGCTGGCTTTGCGGCCCAAAAAGCCCCCGAGCGCATGCGTGCCGTTCATTTCTGGATGAGCGTCCCGTGGGACCACTGATGAGGGTAATAACTGTGCTTGAAGCCTACCGCAAACATATCGAAGAGCGTGCAGCCCTGGGTATTGTTCCCCAGCCGCTTAACGCCGAACAAACCGCAGGCCTGGTCGAGCTGCTGAAAAATCCTCCGGCTGGCGAAGAAGAATTCCTCGTTGACCTGATCACCAACCGCATTCCACCAGGCGTTGACGAAGCTGCCTACGTCAAGGCCGGTTTCCTGTCTGCCCTGGCCAAGGGCGAAGCCACTTCCCCCCTGATCAGCAAGCAACGCGCCGTTGAACTGCTTGGCACCATGCAAGGCGGCTACAACATCGTGACCCTGGTCGAGCTGCTGGACGACGCCACACTGGCACCGGTCGCCGCCGCCCAACTCAAGCACACCCTGCTGATGTTCGATGCATTCCACGACGTGGCTGAAAAAGCCCGTAACGGCAACGAGCACGCCAAAGCCGTGATCCAGTCCTGGGCTGACGGCGAGTGGTTCAGCAACCGCCCTACCCTGGCCGACAAGATCAGCCTGCGCGTCTTCAAGGTTACCGGCGAAACCAACACCGACGACCTGTCCCCTGCTCCCGATGCCTGGTCCCGTCCTGACATCCCGCTGCACGCCCTGGCCATGCTGAAAATGGCCCGTGAAGGCATCGTGCCGGACGAGCAAGGCAAGACCGGCCCGATGAAGCAGATCGAAGAAATGCGCGGCCAAGGCTTCCCGATCGCCTACGTCGGCGACGTGGTCGGTACCGGTTCCTCGCGTAAATCCGCGACCAACTCCGTACTGTGGTTCTTCGGCGACGACGTTCCGTACGTGCCGAACAAGCGCGCCGGTGGCTTCTGCTTCGGCAGCAAGATTGCTCCGATCTTCTACAACACCATGGAAGACGCGGGCGCACTGCCAATCGAGTTTGACGTTACCAACATGAACATGGGCGACGTGATCGACCTGTACCCGCATGCTGGCAAGGTCTGCAAACACGGCACCGACGAAGTCATCACCACCTTCGAAATGAAGACCCCGGTGCTGTTGGACGAAGTCCGCGCCGGCGGCCGTATCCCGCTGATCATCGGCCGTGGCCTGACCGACAAGGCGCGTGCCGAACTGGGCCTGGGCCCAACCGACCTGTTCAAGCTGCCAGAAGCGCCTGTCGACACCGGCAAAGGCTTCACCCTGGCACAGAAAATGGTCGGCAAGGCCTGCGGTCTGCCAGAAGGCAAAGGCGTTCGTCCTGGCACCTACTGCGAACCGAAGATGACCACCGTCGGTTCCCAGGACACCACCGGTCCGATGACCCGTGATGAACTGAAAGACTTGGCGTGCCTGGGCTTCTCGACCGATCTGGTCATGCAGTCGTTCTGCCACACCGCGGCCTATCCAAAGCCGATCGACGTGACCACCCACCACACCCTGCCTGACTTCATCATGACTCGCGGCGGTGTTTCGCTGCGTCCAGGCGACGGCATCATCCACAGCTGGCTGAACCGCATGCTGCTGCCGGACACCGTCGGCACCGGTGGTGACTCCCACACCCGTTTCCCGATGGGCATCTCGTTCCCGGCCGGTTCCGGTCTGGTCGCGTTCGCCGCAGCCACTGGCGTTATGCCACTGGACATGCCGGAATCGATCCTGGTGCGCTTCAAAGGCAAAATGAAACCTGGCATCACCCTGCGTGACCTGGTTCATGCCATTCCTTACTACGCGATCCAATCGGGTCTGCTGACTGTAGAGAAGAAAGGCAAGAAGAACGCCTTCTCCGGCCGCATCCTGGAAATCGAAGGCCTGAACGACCTGACGCTGGAACAGGCTTTCGAGCTGTCCGACGCCTCGGCTGAACGTTCGGCTGCCGGTTGCACCATCAAGCTGTCGAAAGAGTCGATCACTGAGTACCTGAACTCCAACATCACCCTGCTGCGCTGGATGATCGGTGAAGGTTACGGCGACCCACGCACCCTGGAACGTCGCGCCCAAGCGATGGAAGCCTGGGTCAAGAATCCTGAGCTGATGGAAGCCGATGCCGACGCGGAATACGCTGAAATCATCGAGATCGACCTGGCCGAGATCAACGAGCCGATCCTCTGCGCACCGAACGATCCGGACGATGCCCGTCTGCTGTCGAGCGTTGCCGGCGAGAAGATCGACGAAGTGTTCATCGGTTCGTGCATGACCAACATCGGTCACTTCCGCGCGGCCGGTAAGCTGCTGGAGCAGGTCAAGGGCCAGCTGCCAACTCGTCTGTGGCTGTCGCCGCCGACCAAGATGGACGCTCACCAACTGACCGAAGAAGGCTACTACGGCATCTACGGCAAGGCTGGCGCGCGCATGGAAATGCCGGGCTGCTCGCTGTGCATGGGTAACCAGGCACGAGTAGAGCCGAACTCGACCGTTGTGTCGACGTCGACCCGTAACTTCCCGAACCGCCTGGGTGACGGCGCAAACGTCTACCTGGCTTCGGCCGAGCTGGCGGCAGTGGCTTCTACCCTGGGTCGCCTGCCGACCGTCGAAGAGTACATGGGCTACGCGGCGAAACTGGACACCATGGCCAGTGACGTTTATCGCTACCTGAACTTCGACCAGATTGCTGAGTTCCGCAAGATCGCAGCTAGCGCCAACATTCCGGTGATTCAAGCCTAAGGTGTTGATGTGAAGAGGCGCCGCGTATCGTGAGGTACGCGGCGTTTTTTTATGCCTGGGATATGGGTGAGACCGGGTGCATATCCGTTATTTGGGTAACGGCTGGTATTGGTTCCGCCCTTACGGCGGGTCACTTTGGAAAAGCCCCAAAGTAACCAAAGGGCTCTTGCCCCAACACTCGGCACCTCGCTCACGCTCGGTGTGCCCGTAATCCGACAGGGATTTGGGGGGCCGCCGCCACGCGCCATCCATGGCGCGGGGCGGCTAAACCGGCATCCCTGCCGGTTTACCCCCCAAATCCCTGCCGAATTCCGGCCAGCGTGTTTAACGGGGCGCCTAAGATCAAAATCAAAAGCACAGCGGCCTGACAGCCGGCTTGAGTGGTGTGAAGCAAAAGCAAAATCAAACGCGGTCCTGTAGGAGCCGGCTTGCCGGCGATGGTCTTCAACGATGACGCGGGGAATCAGACAAAACGCGGCGGTCTCACGTTTTTCGCCGGCAAGCCGGCTCCTACAGAAAACGAAAAGCGTATCTACGATGCGAAGCGAGTCGCTCTTGATCTTGATCTGAGGCGCCCCGTCAAACACGCTGGCCGAACGCAGGCTTGAATCCGTGGGTAACCCGGCAGGACGNGATTTGGGGGGCCGCCGCCACGCGCCATCCATGGCGCGGGGCGGCTAAACCGGCATCCCTGCCGGTTTACCCCCCAAATCCCTGCCGAATTCCGGCCAGCGTGTTTAACGGGGCGCCTAAGATCAAGATCAAAAGCAAGAGCACAGCGGCCTGACAGCCGGCTTGAGTGGTGTAGAGCAAAGGCGAAGGCAAACGCGGTCCTGTAGGAGCCGGGGGGACGCCTAGTTCTTGCCGGCGATGGTCTTCAACGATGACGCGGGGAATCAGACAAAACGCGGCGGTCTCACGTTTTTCGCCGGCAAGCCGGCTCCTACAGAAAACGAAAAGCGTATCTACGATGCGAAGCGAGTCGCTCTTGATCTTGATCTGAGGCGCCCCGTCAAACACGCTGGCCGAACGCAGGCTTGAATCCGTGGGTAACCCGGCAGGACGCCGGGTTAGCCGCGCTGGGCCAAGGATGGCCCATCGCGGCGGCCCACGGATTCAAGCCGGAGTGAGGGCACACCGAGCCTAAGCGAGGTGCCGAGTGTTGGGGCAAGAGCCTTTTGGTTACTTTTGGGCTCTTTTCAAAAGTGACCCGCCGTAAGGGCGGAACCAATATCAGCCANGAACGCAGGCTTGAATCCGTGGGTAACCCGGCAGGACGCCGGGTTAGCCGCGCTGGGCCAAGGATGGCCCATCGCGGCGGCCCACGGATTCAAGCCGGAGTGAGGGCACACCGAGCCTAAGCGAGGTGCCGAGTGTTGGGGCAAGAGCCTTTTGGTTACTTTTGGGCTCTTTTCAAAAGTGACCCGCCGTAAGGGCGGAACCAATATCAGCCATCACCGCAGCAACGGATATGTACACACCCCAATTGACTCCCCTCCCACCCCCATGCTCTCCTACACATCTTGTTTCGGGTGCCCCTCACAGGGTGAAACGGGAAACCGGTGCGTCATAGCGATATGACCAGTCCGGTGCTGCCCCCGCAACGGTAAGCGAGCGAAGTGTCAGATCCACTGTGCCTCCAAGGCATGGGAAGGCGACGCTTAATAGGCGCAATGCCCCTCGCAAGCCCGGAGACCGGCCCGAAAAAATCAGATAACAAACCCGCGGTGGGCGGGCGCTGTTTAAACCCTGCGTGCCCGGCTCGCGGGGTTTTCATGCGCTCGTTTCACCCTGACACCTGAAAGGGACGCGCCATGTCGATCATCAGCAGCACCTCGCACTCCGCCAGCAGCACCTCGACCCTGAGCCAACGCTTGACCGCCGCCATCGGCGCGTCGATCCTCGGCGCGTGCCTGGTGTATTTCGCCGGTTTCTCGCACATCGAGGCCGTACACAACGCCGCCCACGATACCCGCCACAGCGCCGCGTTCCCGTGCCACTGAGGCCTGCCGACATGATCAAGCGTATCGCGCAAACCGCAGGTTTCACCGGCCTGCTGGCCGCCTTGCTGCTGACTCTGCTGCAAAGCTTTTGGGTCGCCCCGCTGATTCTGCAGGCGGAAACCTTTGAAAAAGCGCCGGCGGCTACCGAAGTGGCCCACGAACACGCCGAAGGTGCTGCCGCCCATACCCATGACGCCGAAGCTTGGGAGCCGGAAGACGGCTGGCAGCGCGTGCTGTCCACCACGGGCGGCAACCTGGTGGTCGCCGTCGGTTTTGCGCTGATGCTGGCCGGTCTCTACACGCTGCGTGCGCCAACCCGCACCGCCCAAGGGCTGCTGTGGGGTTTGGCCGGTTACGCAACTTTCGTGCTGGCACCGACGATGGGCCTGCCGCCTGAGCTGCCGGGCACTGCCGCCGCCGACCTGGCGCTGCGCCAGACCTGGTGGATCGGCACTGCGGCGTCTACCGCTGCTGGCATCGCCTTGATCGTGTTTGGTCGCAACTGGCTGCTGAAAGTACTGGGTGCAGCGATCCTCGCCGTACCGCACGTGATCGGCGCACCACAGCCGGAAGTGCATTCGATGCTGGCCCCGGAGGCCCTGGAAGCGCAGTTCAAGATCGCTTCACAGTTGACCAATGTCGCCTTCTGGCTGGCCTTGGGGCTGATCAGCGCCTGGTTGTTCCGCCGCAACCGTGATGATCAATACTCGGCATGATCCTGGTGGTCGGCCTGGGGTGCCAGCGGGGTTGTGACGTTCATACCCTGCTGGGCCTGTTTAATACTGCCCTCGCCGAGGGCAGTATCGAGCGCGATAAGATTACTGCGCTGGCCAGTATTGATTTGAAAAAAGACGAGCCGGGAATACTCGCATTGGCCGAAACGCTGAACCTGCCGTTGCACTGTTTCAGCGCCGAGCAGCTGACGACCTTTGAAGATCGCCTGAGCCACAAATCCGAGATCGCCTTCGCCCACACCGGCTGCTATGGCATCGCGGAAAGTGCCGCCTTGGCCCTTGCCGAGCACCTCGCCGGCGGCCCTGCCCGCCTGTTGATCACCCGCAAAAAAACCGCCCAGGCCACCTTTGCATTGGCGTGCGCCGGCTGAAAACCCGATAATCGCCCCTCCCGATCATGAGCATTCTTCATGCTCGCCCGTTTTTCATCAGGATTTCCCCATGACCGTCTACTTCATCGGCGCAGGCCCCGGCGACCCGGAATTAATCACCGTCAAAGGCCAGCGGCTGATCCGCAGTTGCCCGGTGATTATTTATGCGGGCTCGTTGGTGCCGGCCGCGGTACTGGAAGGTCATCAAGCGGAAACTGTGGCCAACAGCGCCGAATTGCACCTGGAGCAGATCATTGATCTGATCAAAGCCGCCCACGAGAAGGGCCAGGATGTGGCGCGCGTCCATTCCGGCGACCCAAGCCTGTATGGCGCCATTGGTGAACAGATCCGCCACCTGCGGGAGTTGGGCATTCCCTTCCAGATCATCCCCGGCGTCACCGCCGTGGCTGCCTGTGCAGCCTTGCTGGAGGCGGAGCTGACCCTGCCTGACATCGCCCAGAGCGTGATCCTGACCCGCTATGCCGACAAGACCAGCATGCCGGCCGGCGAGGACTTCGACAGCCTGGCCCGGCATGGCACCACCATGGCGATTCACCTGGGGGTCAATCACTTGGAGAAGATCGTCGCTGAACTGCTGCCACACTACGGCGCGGATTGCCCGATTGCCGTGGTGCACCGGGCTACCTGGCCGGATCAGGATTGGGCGATAGGAACGCTGAGCGACATTGCCGGGAAAGTGGCGGCCAAGGGCTTTCGGCGTACGGCGCTGATTGTGGTGGGCCGGGTGCTGGCCAGTGACAGTTTCAGTGAGTCATCGCTGTACCGGGCAGGCCATGCGCACCTTTATCGCCCATAACAAACAAAATTAACTTAAGAACATAAATAACTGTTTTAACTGAATAAATATGGTGAACCCTGTGAGAGCGGGCAAGCCCGGCTCAAAAGTTAATCTCCTTTGACAGATAACTATCACAATCCGTTGATTTTAAAGAATAAAAAAACGGCGCTCACGGGGCGCCGTTTTTTTTGTTCGCAGTGAACGCCTTACTCAGTAGTAGGCGTTTTCTTTCTGCGTGTGATCGGTCACGTCACGCACGCCCTTAAGCTCTGGAATACGCTCCAGCAAGGTGCGCTCGATGCCTTCGCGCAGGGTCACGTCCGCTTGGCCGCAGCCTTGGCAGCCGCCACCGAACTTGAGCACCGCAATGCCGTCATCGACCACGTCGATCAGGCTGACCTGGCCGCCGTGGCTGGCCAGGCCTGGGTTGATTTCGGTCTGCAGGTAGTAGTTGATACGCTCGTTCACCGGGCTGTCGGCGTTGACGTTGGGCACCTTGGCGTTTGGCGCTTTGATGGTCAACTGGCCGCCCATGCGGTCGGTGGCGTAGTCGACCACGGCGTCGTCGAGGAAGGCTTCACTGAAGGCGTCGATGTAGGCGGTGAAGCTTTTCAGCCCCAGGGCGGTGTCTTCAGGTTTTTCTTCACCAGGCTTGCAGTAGGCGATGCAAGTTTCGGCGTATTGGGTGCCGGGCTGGGTGATAAAGACGCGAATGCCGATACCCGGGGTGTTCTGCTTGGACAGCAGGTCAGCCAGGTAATCGTGGGCGGCGTCAGTAATGGTTATGGCAGTCATGGAAACTCCTCACAGGCTTGCCGGCAGTTTACGCCAAATTATTACGCAGGTACAAAGTCCTAGTGTTTTTGTCGGGATAGGTTTGTTTGCGGGGGGGATGTACATATCCGTTATTTGGGTAACGGCCGCGTATGGTTCCGCCCTTACGGCGGGTCACTTTGGAAAAGCCCCAAAGTAACCAAAGGGCTCTTGCCCCAACACTCGGTACCTCGCCTAGGCTCGGTATGCCCGTAATCCGACAGTGATTTGGGGGGCCGCCGCCACGCGCCATCCATGGCGCGGGGCGGCTAAACCGGCATCCCTGCCGGTTTACCCCCCAAATCCCTGCCGAATTCCGGCCAGCGTGTTTAACGGGGCGCCTAAGATCAAAATCAAAAGCAAAAGCACAGCGGCCTGACAGCCGGCTTGAGTGGTGTAGAGCAAAGGCAAACGCGGTCCTGTAGGAGCCGGGGGGGACGCCGGGTTACCCACGGATTCAAGCCGGAGTGAGGGCACACCGAGCCTAGGCGAGGTGCCGAGTGTTGGGGCGGAGCGTTTTTGGTTACTTTTTGCGCTCTTCAAAAAGTGACCCGCTGTAAGAGCGGAACCATAAGCCGCCATCACCCAAATAACGGATATTCACTCCAAAAAACCCTCACAAATTCTCATACCGATTCATATCCAACACCCCCTCCTCAACCGGCGTTGTCTCTCGAATGTACTCCGACAAATCATGGAAATACTGCCAAAACAGCGGATGACTACGCCGCACACCCCAACGATCCACAATCTTCTCAAACCGCTTGGCATCCTTGGCCCGCTCCATTTCAGCCACAAACTCCGGCACGTCCTGCGCCGGAATATTGAACATAAAGTTCGGATAGCTGCTCAACACACCCGGATAGATGGTCACTGTGTCCAGGCCCGGCTGATAGCGATAAGCCTCACCCAACAGAAACGCCACATTACTGTGAGCACGATTGCGCAACATGCTGTAGACCACACGCTTACCGCTGGCAGTCTCAACCCGCAGCATCGTCGCTTCAGGCAATAGATCGATAACCTTGAGCCCGGCGGCCGGGCGTGAGGTCAGGCGGCTCAGCGCTTGCTCGGCATCCTGCAACGCCGGGTCGATACCATCACGGGAGCAATAGGCGCCAGTGCAGCGGTTGATCGGGTCCGGGCTGGCATTCAGATCGCCATAACGCGTGAGCAACTGGTTGGCAAAGTCGCGCTTCGGATCGTTTTCGCTCAGATGCAAGCCGGTGGGCTTGTCGTCATCAATCGCCTCATAGTCCATCCACAACTTGAGCTTGCCACTGTTTTGATACCAGTCATCGAGGAAGTCTTCGCGGGAGTCTGCAGGCATCAGGCGCAGGAAGTTCTGCTCGGCGCCGTTGCGGATCAGGTCGAAGTACAAGCGGGTCTGGGCTTGGTGCGACACATTGCCGAACACATCAAAATTCACCGCCAACTGATAATAGGTGCGCTCCAGCAACGGATAGTCAAACAGCCACATCGTCTGCGGCACTTCACCAATCAAGCCCTTGGTCACCGAGGCACTGTCGAAGTGGCGAAAAATGCTCAGCAAGGCGTTGTCATTCCCGGCCCACAGCGACGACCAGCTTGGCGCGGGAACGTCCGCATAGTTGTCACGGCGCAGCGCTTCGTATTGATTACGCTTGTCACGGTAAGCGAGCCACAGGCTCAGCACACTGCCTACGTCATCGTTCTGCCCCGGCATGGCCAGCAACGGCGTGGCCTGGCCGCGATAACGGGCATCGGTGATGTAGAGGTCATGGTCCGGGTCCTGGAACAGGGTCCAGAAATTGTCGCGGATCACGTCCGTGGCGATCTGCCCACGGCACACGGGCCCACGAATAAAGGTGCGTACGAAATACTCGGCGTTGTCCAGCATGAACTGGTAACGCGCCTTGGCTGGAATCGCCTCGAAGGTTTCGAAGGGGTTGGCGCGACGGCCCGGTCCGTAGCCAGGCAAGGCGTTGACCTGCCAGTTGCCGGCGTAGAACAGCGCTTTGATGCGGGCCATTTTCTCGGCGCTGAGCGGGTACGTGATGTGGGTTTTATGCACGATCACGCCCTGCACCGGCCACAGGCGGTAGTAAACCTGGGTGCCTGGGTCATCGTTCGGGCGGCGAGTTGCGATCAGGTCAATCGGCTGCCCGCTCGGCGTACGCGAGCGCACCCACTGGAAGAAATGCCCCGGCTCGCCGTTTTCGAAGTAGAGATGGGCGAGGAACAAATGCTCGAACAACCAGCGCGCTACCAGGCTCTCCCTGGCCCCGGGCTGGTTGAGCAGGTTTTCCCACTGCTGTACCTGCAGTGCTTCCTTGGCGCTGGGTGCCAAGCCTTGTTCATCGATAGGCGCGCCGGACGCGAGCCAGCGTTGCAAGGTCTGATACTGCTGGTCCGTCAGGCCGGTGACCGCCAGCGGCATACCTTCCTTGGGATGGGCACCCGCGTAGGCAGTGAACTCGCCGGGCATGGCGCACATGTTTTGTCGGTTCAGGCCCAGTACGATCTCTTCGGGCAGCTTGGCGTTGGGTTGCAGCGGTGCGTTATGACCCAACTCCAGCATGCGCGCCATCAGCGCAGCCTGGCTGCCCTGCGCATCCAATACTGAGTAAAAGCCCTTCTGCTGCCAGGCCTGCTTGCCGAAAGCGTCATAGAACAGCCGAGTGGTCGGCGTCGCCTGGCTGCGCTCGCCATCGTAGACCGGTACTTTGCTCGCACCTCGCGCTACGCCTTCGGCACTGCCCAGGTTCAGTTGGCAGGCGGAGTCATAGCAGGCATGGCAAGCCACGCATTTCTCGGTGAAGATCGGTTGAATGTCGCGGGTGTACGAAATCGCCGGGGCGGGTCCGTCGGCCTGCGCAATGCAGGCGACCAGTGCCAGGGCAGCACTGGTGATGAGGCGAAGTGACATGTATCCGGTCCCGATTCAATACGTACGCTGAAAATTTGCCGGTGATTCTACCGGGCCACGCCCCCTTCCAACATGAACGATATTCATGCAAAAACTGCGCATGCTCTAAATCGGCACAGGTTTGTTATGATTCACGCCCTCCGAAATGCCTGACCAGAGTAGTCCCATGTCCGATCGTAGCGTTCGTCTGCAAGCCCTTCATCAAGCCCTCAAGGAACGTATCCTGATCCTCGACGGCGGTATGGGCACGATGATCCAGAGCTACAAGCTTGAGGAAAATGACTACCGTGGCAAACGCTTCGCCGATTGGCCAAGCGACGTCAAGGGTAACAACGACCTGCTGGTGCTCACCCGGCCCGACGTGATCGGTGGCATCGAAAAAGCCTACCTGGATGCTGGCGCCGACATCCTCGAAACCAACACCTTCAACGCCACGCGCATCTCCATGGCCGACTACGGCATGGAAGAACTGGCCTATGAACTGAACGTAGAAGGCGCACGCCTGGCGCGCAAGATTGCCGACGCCAAGACCGCCGAAAACCCGGCCAAGCCGCGTTTCGTCGCCGGCGTGCTCGGCCCGACCAGCCGCACCTGCTCGCTGTCGCCCGACGTGAACAACCCCGGCTACCGCAACGTGACCTTCGATGAACTGGTGGAAAACTACACCGAGGCCACCCAAGGCCTGATCGAAGGCGGTGCCGACCTGATCCTGATCGAGACCATCTTCGACACCCTCAACGCCAAGGCCGCGATCTTTGCCGTGCAAGGTGTGTTCGAAGCGTTGAACATCGAACTGCCGATCATGATCTCCGGCACCATCACCGACGCCTCCGGCCGTACGCTGTCGGGCCAGACCACCGAAGCGTTCTGGAACTCCGTGGCCCACGCCAAGCCGATTTCCGTGGGCCTCAACTGCGCCCTGGGCGCCAGCGAGCTGCGTCCGTACCTGGAAGAGTTGTCGAACAAGGCCAACACCCACGTTTCTGCGCACCCGAACGCCGGCCTGCCCAACGAATTCGGTGAATACGATGAGTTGCCGTCACAAACCGCCAAGGTCATCGAAGAGTTTGCCCAGAGCGGCTTCCTCAACATTGTCGGCGGTTGCTGCGGCACCACGCCGGGCCACATCGAGGCTATCGCCAAGGCCGTGGCCGGTTACGCACCGCGCCAGATCCCGGATATCCCGAAGGCTTGCCGCCTGTCGGGCCTGGAACCCTTCACCATCGATCGCAGCTCGTTGTTCGTCAACGTCGGTGAGCGCACCAACATCACCGGCTCGGCCAAGTTCGCCCGCCTGATCCGCGAGGACAACTACACCGAGGCCCTGGAAGTCGCCTTGCAGCAGGTGGAAGCCGGCGCCCAGGTGATCGACATCAATATGGACGAGGGCATGCTCGATTCGAAGAAGGCCATGGTGACCTTCCTCAATCTGATTGCCGGCGAGCCGGACATCTCCCGCGTGCCGATCATGATCGACTCCTCCAAGTGGGACGTGATCGAAGCTGGCCTCAAGTGCATCCAGGGCAAGGGCATCGTCAACTCCATCAGCATGAAGGAAGGTGTGGAGCAGTTCATTCACCACGCCAAGCTGTGCAAGCGCTATGGCGCCGCCGTGGTGGTGATGGCGTTCGACGAAGCCGGCCAGGCCGACACCGAAGCGCGCAAGAAAGAAATCTGCAAACGCTCCTACGACATCCTGGTCAATGAAGTCGGCTTTCCGCCGGAAGACATCATCTTCGACCCGAACATCTTCGCGGTCGCCACCGGTATCGAAGAGCACAACAACTACGCTGTCGACTTCATCAACGCCTGTGCCTACATTCGTGACGAACTGCCGTACGCGCTGACCTCCGGCGGCGTGTCCAACGTGTCGTTCTCGTTCCGTGGCAACAACCCGGTGCGTGAGGCGATCCACTCGGTGTTCCTGCTGTATGCGATCCGCAACGGTCTGACCATGGGCATCGTCAACGCCGGCCAGCTGGAGATCTACGACCAGATCCCGGCCGAGTTGCGCGACGCCGTTGAAGACGTGGTACTCAACCGCACGCCGGACGGCACCGACGCCCTCCTCGCCATCGCTGACAAGTACAAGGGCGACGGCAGCGTAAAAGAGGCCGAAACCGAGGAATGGCGTGGCTGGGACGTGAACAAGCGCCTGGAACACGCTCTGGTCAAGGGCATCACCACGCATATTGTTGAAGATACCGAAGAATCGCGGCTGTCGTTTGCACGCCCGATCGAAGTGATCGAAGGCCCGCTGATGTCTGGCATGAACATCGTCGGCGACCTGTTCGGCGCGGGCAAAATGTTCCTGCCCCAGGTGGTGAAATCCGCCCGCGTCATGAAGCAGGCCGTGGCCCACTTGATCCCGTTTATCGAGCTGGAAAAAGGCGACAAGCCGGAAGCCAAGGGCAAGATCCTGATGGCGACGGTGAAAGGCGACGTGCACGACATCGGCAAGAACATCGTCGGCGTGGTGCTGGGTTGCAACGGCTATGACATTGTCGACCTCGGCGTGATGGTGCCGGCGGAGAAGATCCTGCAGGTGGCCAAGGAGCAGAAGTGCGACATCATCGGGCTGTCCGGCCTGATCACGCCGTCCCTGGATGAGATGGTGCACGTGGCTCGCGAGATGCAGCGCCAGGACTTCCACCTGCCGCTGATGATCGGCGGTGCTACCACGTCCAAGGCGCATACGGCGGTGAAGATCGAGCCCAAGTACAGCAACGATGCCGTGGTGTATGTCACCGACGCCTCGCGTGCAGTCGGTGTGGCGACTCAGTTGCTGTCCAAGGAGCTGAAAGCCGGCTTCGTGGAGCGTACCCGCGAGGAATACGTGGAAGTGCGCGAGCGCACCGCAAACCGCAGCGCCCGCACCGAACGCCTGAGCTACCCGGCGGCCATCGCCAAGAAGCCGCAGTTCGACTGGAGCACCTACACGCCGGTAGTGCCGACCTTTACCGGCGCCAAGGTCCTGGACAATATCGACCTCAACGTACTGGCCGAATACATCGACTGGACGCCGTTCTTCATTTCCTGGGACCTGGCGGGCAAATTCCCACGCATTCTGACTGATGAAGTCGTCGGTGAAGCGGCGACTTCGCTGTACGCCGACGCCCAGGAAATGCTCAAGAAGCTGATCGACGAAAAACTCATCAGCGCCCGTGCGGTGTTCGGTTTCTGGCCGACCAACCAGGTGCAGGACGATGACCTGGAAGTCTACGGCGAAGACGGCCAGCCGATCGCCAAACTGCACCACTTGCGCCAGCAGATCATCAAGACCGACGGCAAGCCGAACTTCTCCCTGGCCGACTTCGTGGCGCCCAAGGACAGCGGCGTGACCGACTACATCGGCGGTTTNCCACCGCCGGCATCGGCGCCGAAGAGGTCGCCAAGGCCTACCAGGACGCGGGCGACGACTACAACTCGATCATGGTCAAGGCCCTGGCCGACCGCCTGGCCGAAGCCTGCGCCGAATGGCTGCACCAGCAAGTGCGTAAAGACTACTGGGGTTACGCCAAGGACGAGCAACTGGACAACGAAGCGCTGATCAAGGAGCAGTACAGCGGCATCCGCCCTGCCCCCGGCTACCCGGCATGCCCGGATCACACCGAGAAAGGCACCTTGTTCCAACTGCTCGACCCCGAGGCACGCGAGATGGAAGCGGGGCGCAGCGGCGTGTTCCTCACCGAACACTACGCGATGTTCCCGGCGGCAGCGGTCAGCGGCTGGTATTTCGCCCACCCGCAGGCGCAGTATTTCGCCGTGGGCAAGGTCGACAAGGACCAGGTGGCGAGCTACACCGCGCGCAAAGGCCAGGACCTGAGCGTGACCGAGCGCTGGTTGGCGCCGAACCTGGGTTACGACAACTAAGCGTCGCTGGATTGTCTATGCTGTCCCTCACACACCTGGTGTCGAGGGACCCATGGACGATCAAAAGCCACCGACCTTCTGGCAGATGCTCCACAGCGTCATGGCCGCCGCGTTTGGCGTGCAAAGCGGCAAGAACCGCGCGCGGGATTTCACCCACGGCAAGCCCAGCCACTTTGTGATCCTGGGGGTTTTGTTTACGGCGGTGTTCGCGCTGACGCTGTTTGGCATCGTGCAACTGGTGCTGCACCTGGCTGGCGTGTAAACCCAACCTGACTGTAGGAGCTGGCAAGCCAACTCCTACAGGGGTCCGTATCTATGACTACTGGTGGCTGACCCAGAACACGGCAGTCCCAACCACCAGGATTATCAAGAACAGAATGGCCCAGGCGTCCACGGTACTGTCGGGTTTACGGGCTTTTGTCGAATTGCTCATCGCATCGCCTCTTGTCGGTTTTATAGGTGATAACGTTCAGACACGATCACAGTAAAGTCGACGATTGCCCGCATGACAAATGTGGGTATCGCGATAACCGTTCTCATTAGTCATTTTGGTTATTTGCATATACTCAAACATCACTTTTGCGCATAAACGCAAACTGGTATCGTGCGCCGGCTCCGTTGGGAGTGCGCGGCCGTGCGCGCAGATTTGCCGAGAACAGGACCTATATGTACGTATACGACGAATACGATCAGCGCATCATCGAGGACCGCGTCAAGCAGTTCCGTGATCAGACCCGACGCTACCTAGCAGGTGAACTGAGCGAAGAAGAGTTCCGCCCTCTGCGCCTGCAAAATGGCCTTTATGTTCAGCGCTTTGCGCCGATGCTGCGGGTGGCCGTGCCCTATGGCCAACTGACGTCGCGCCAGACGCGCATGATGGCCAAGATTGCCCGCGACTTCGACAAAGGCTATGCCCACATCAGTACCCGCCAGAACGTACAGTTCAACTGGCCGGCGCTGGAAGATGTGCCGGACATCCTGGCTGAACTGGCCACCGTGCAGATGCACGCCATTCAGACCAGCGGTAACTGCCTGCGCAACGTGACCACCGACCAATTCGCCGGTGTTGCCGCCGACGAACTGATCGACCCACGCCCCTGGTGCGAAATCGTCCGTCAGTGGACCACCTTCCACCCCGAATTCGCCTACCTGCCACGCAAGTTCAAGATCGCCATCAATGGCTCGACCTCGGACCGTGCGGCCATCGAAGTGCACGATATCGGCCTGGAACCGGTGCACAACGAAGCCGGCGAACTGGGCTTCCGCGTATTGGTAGGTGGCGGCCTCGGCCGTACCCCGGTCGTCGGCGCCTTTATCAACGAGTTCCTGCCGTGGCAGGACCTGTTGAGCTACCTCGACGCGATCCTGCGGGTTTACAACCGCTATGGCCGTCGTGATAACAAGTACAAGGCCCGGATCAAGATCCTGGTCAAGGCGCTGACCCCTGAGGTGTTCGCCCAGAAAGTCGACGCCGAGATGGAACACCTGCGCGGCGGCCAGACCACCCTGACCGAAGCCGAAGTGCACCGCGTCGCCAAACACTTCGTCGACCCTGAGTACAAGGCCCTGAGCAATCAGGACGCCGAGCTCGCAGCACTTGACCAAGAGCATCCAGGCTTCGCCCGCTGGCGTGGCCGCAACACCCTGGCGCACAAAAAGCCGGGCTACGTGGCCGTAACCTTGTCGCTGAAACCTACCGGGGTTGCACCGGGCGATATCACCGACAAGCAACTGGACGCCGTGGCCGACCTGGCCGAGCGCTACAGCTTTGGTCAACTGCGCACCTCCCACGAGCAGAACATCATTCTCGCGGACGTTGAGCAGAGCCAACTGTTCACCCTGTGGGGCGAGTTGCGCGAAGGCGGATTCGCCACGCCGAACATCGGCCTGCTGACCGACATCATCTGCTGCCCGGGCGGCGATTTCTGCTCCCTGGCCAACGCCAAGTCGATCCCGATTGCCGAATCGATCCAGCGCCGTTTCGACGACCTGGATTACCTGTTCGACATCGGCGAGCTGGACTTGAACATCTCCGGTTGCATGAACGCCTGTGGTCACCACCACGTCGGCCACATCGGCATCCTGGGCGTGGACAAGAAAGGCGAAGAATTCTACCAAGTGTCCCTGGGTGGCAGCGCCAGCCGCGATGCGAGCCTGGGCAAGATCCTCGGCCCATCCTTCGCCCAGGAAGCCATGCCTGAGGTGATCGGCAAGCTGATCGACGTCTACATCGAACAGCGCACCGAAGATGAGCGTTTCATCGACACCTACCAGCGCATCGGCATCGACCTGTTCAAGGAGCGCGTCTATGCAGCGAATCATTAAGAACAACGAAGTCCTCGATGAAACCTGGCACCTGCTGCCCAAGGACGCGAGCTTCGACGGCATCTCCAACTGCGACGACCTGATCGTGCCGTTGGCCCTGTGGCGCGAACACGGCCACGCCCTCAAGGCCCGCGACGGCGGCCTGGGCGTGTGGCTGGACGCCGATGAAGAAGCCGAAGAGATCGGTGACGACGTGGAGCACTTCCAGGTCATCGCCCTGAACTTCCCGGCCTTCACCGACGGCCGCAACTACTCCAACGCACGCCTGCTACGTGACCGTTACGGTTACAAAGGCGAGCTGCGCGCGATTGGTGACGTGCTGCGCGACCAGTTGTTCTACCTGCGCCGCTGCGGGTTCGATGCCTTCGCCCTGCGCGCCGACAAAGACCCGTACGAAGCGCTGGAAAGCCTCAAGGACTTCTCGGTGACGTACCAGGCCGCCACGGATGAACCGCTACCGCTGTTCCGTCGTCGCCAATAAACTACTGTAGGAGCGGGCTTGCCCGCGAAGATCGTCAACGATAACGCGTGAGTCCTGGATGAACGTGTTGCCTGTGAGGTCTTCGCGAGCAAGCTCGCCCCTACAGGTTCTCGCTGATCAATCCTAATACCTGCTTCTGCCCTACGCTGCAGGGCACACCTTCCGGCTGCGCCCGTACCGCTTCGATCACCCCCAGCAGTTGCGCCTTGCTATGGGCCAGTTGCGCTTGCATCTCTTCGATCTGCGCGACCTTGCGCTCCAATGCCTCGATCAACTCTTCGCGCTTGTGCTCGCCCGGCGCCGGCATCAGTGCCTTGAGTTCCTGCAAGGTAAAGCCTGCCTGTTGCGCGCTCTGGATCAGTTGCAGGGTTTGCAGCGCCTGCGGCGCATATCGTCGATAACCATTGGCCTGGCGCCCCACCTGGCTGATCAGCCCCTCAGCCTCATAAAAGCGGATCCGCGAAGCCGCTAACCCACTCTGCCTTGCCAGCTCACCAATATTCATCACCGCCCCGCGCTTGACATTAAAGTTAACTTTAAGCTTAGCCTGAGGCCTCCCTCGCTCAGGAGTCAACCCATGTCACCCTTTGAAGCCCTGCAATTGCCCAATGGTCAAGTCCTCTCCAACCGCATCGCCAAGGCCGCGATGGAAGAAAATATGGCCGATGGCAATCAGGCACCGTCGCGCGAATTGAAGCAGTTGTACAAGGCCTGGGCGCAGGGCGAGCCCGGCTTGTTGATCACCGGCAACGTGATGGTCGACCGCCGCGCCATGACCGGCCCCGGCGGCGTGGCGCTTGAGGATGAGCAGCACCTGGCGAGCTTTCGCGAGTGGGCCGACGTGGCGCGCGACAACGGCGTGCACTTCTGGGTACAACTCAGCCACCCAGGTCGCCAGACGCCGGCCAACCTGCGCCAGCAGGCCATTGCACCGTCCGCCGTGGCGCTCGACCTGGCCGGTTTCTCGAAGATGTTTGCCACGCCCAAGGCCATGACCGAAGACGACATCCAGGACGTGATCCAGCGCTTCGCCACCAGCGCACGCCTGGCCGAGCAAGTCGGGTTTACCGGCGTGCAGATCCACGGTGCCCATGGCTACTTGCTCAGCCAGTTCCTTTCACCGCTGAGCAACCAGCGCACCGACCGCTGGGGCGGTTCCCTGGAGAACCGCGCGCGGCTGTTGCTGGAAGTGATTCGTGCAGTGCGCGCTAACGTCAGCCCGTCGTTTTGTGTCGCCGTCAAACTAAACTCTGCCGACTTCCAACGGGGCGGCTTTGCAGAAGCCGACGCACGCGCCGTGGTCGAAATGCTCAACCCGTTGCCCATCGACCTGCTGGAGTTATCCGGTGGCAGTTACGAAGCGCCGGCCATGCAAGGTGAAGCACGTGACGGTCGCACCCTGGCACGTGAGGCGTACTTCCTGGAGTTCGCCAGCCAACTGGCGACCATCGCCAAGATGCCGGTGATGGTCACCGGCGGCATTCGCCGCCTGCCCATCGTGCAACAGGTGCTGGACAGCGGCGTCGCCATGGCCGGGATCGCCACGGCCCTGACGCTGGAGCCGCAACTGATCCAGCACTGGCGCGAAGGCCGCGACCCCAACCCGCAACTCAAACCCATGGACTGGAAGCGCAAACCCCTGGCATCCCTCGCCATCCTCGCCGTGGTGCGCTACCAGATGCGCCGCCTCAGCCGCGGCCATTTGCCCAAAGCCAATGTTGCGCCGTGCATGGCGTTGGTGCGCGACCAATGGTTTCTGGCGCGACGCACCCGGCAGTACCGCGCAGCCATGACGCAATCTTCACATTAAAGGATGAACATCCGCCGTGATCGAACTGTCCCCTATTGATCAGCAGTTTTTAACCTCACTGACGATTGGAGTTCTTCATGGCGAAAATCAACCTGGCCCAGCAATTGGCGACCACCCTTGAACAGGCGGGCATCAAGCGCATCTGGGGCCTGACCGGCGACAGCCTGAACGGCCTCACCGACGCCCTGCGCACCATGGACAGCATCGAATGGATGCATGTGCGCCACGAGGAAGTGGCTGCCTTTGCCGCTGGCGCCGAAGCGGCGGCCACCGGCGAATTGACCGTATGCGCCGGCAGTTGCGGGCCGGGCAACCTGCACTTGATCAATGGCCTGTTCGACTGTCATCGCAACCATGTGCCGGTGCTGGCGATTGCCGCGCAGATCCCGTCGTCGGAGATCGGCCTGAACTACTTTCAGGAAACCCATCCGCAGGAACTGTTCAAGGAATGCAGCCACTTTATCGAACTGGTGACTAACCCCGAGCAGATGCCCCATGTGCTGCACCGCGCCATGCGTTCGGCGATCCTCAATCGGGGCGTCGCGGTGGTGGTGATTCCGGGCGATGTGTCGCTGTTGGAAGTGGAAGACAAGCTAAAGCCTTGGCCAACCTTGCATGCGCCACGCACGCTGCCGGCGGAACAGGACCTGCAACGCCTCACCGAGATCCTGGAAAGCAGCCAGAAAACCACCCTGCTGTGCGGCAGCGGCTGTGCCGGCGCCCATGATCAAGTGGTGGCCTTGGCCGACGCCCTCGGCGCTCCCGTGGTGCATGCACTGCGCGGTAAAGAGCATGTGGAATGGGACAACCCGTTCGACGTAGGCATGACCGGCCTGATCGGCTTCAGCTCCGGCTACCATGCCATGCTCGACTGCGACACCTTGATCATGCTCGGCACCGACTTCCCCTATCGCCAGTTCTACCCCACTGACGCCAAGATCATTCAGGTCGACCGCAATCCGCAGGCGCTCGGCCGCCGCGCCACACTGGACCTGGGTATTGCCGCGGATGTCAGCGAAACCATCGGCGCCCTGCTGCCGCGCCTGACGCGCAAGACCGATCGCAGCTTTCTCGAAACCTCCCTGAAGCACTACGAGAAAGCCCGCCAAGGGCTGGACGACCTCGCTCAACCCTCGAAAGCCAATCGACCGATTCACCCGCAATACGTCGCACGCCTGCTCAGTGAATTGGCGGATGACGATGCGATCTTCACCGCCGATGTCGGCTCGCCCACCGTGTGGGCTGCGCGCTATTTGAAGATGAATGGCAAGCGCCGGCTGATCGGTTCGTTCAACCACGGCTCGATGGCCAATGCCATGCCCCAAGCCATTGGTGCCCAGGCAGCCTTTCCGGATCGGCAGGTGATCTCGATGTCGGGTGACGGTGGTTTCGCCATGCTGATGGGGGATTTCATCTCCTTGGCGCAGTTGAAACTGCCGGTGAAAGTCATCGTGTTCGATAACTCTTCCTTGGGATTCGTTGCCATGGAAATGAAAGCTGCGGGCTATCTGGATGCCGGTACCGAGCTGAAAAACCCGGATTTCGCCGCCATGTCCAACGCCATGGGCATCCTCGGCATTCGCGTGGAGCAGTCCGAAGACCTGGAACCGGCCCTGCGCCGCGCCCTCGCCCATGACGGCCCGGTGCTGGTGGACGTGGTCACCGCGACCCAGGAGTTGGTGATGCCGCCGACCATCAAGCTGGAACAGGCCAAGGGTTTCAGCCTGTATATGCTCAAGGCGGTGATGAGTGGCCGTGGCGATGAAGTGATCGAACTGGCGCGTACCAACTGGTTGCGCTGAACCCAATGTGGGAGCGGGCTTGCTCGCGAATGCAAGCTGTCAGTTGATAAATACATCGACTGACGCTCCGCTTTCGCGAGCAAGCCCGCTCCCACAATTTGATCTCGTTGCAAATCAAGCGTGCTGTTTTTCCACCCATTTACCGTAGGCATCGATAAACGCCTGCAGGAACGGCTTGGTCTTTTCCGACACCTTGCCGGCGTCGTCAAACACGTTGCCCGCGCCCCCCAGGTAAGCTTCTGGCTGCTGCATACACCACACATCAAGGAACACCAGGGACTGGCGCAGATGATGGTTGGCGCCAAACCCACCAATCGCACCCGGCGACACACTGATGATCGCGCCCGGCTTGCCACTCCAGGCGCTCTGGCCGTAAGGGCGCGAACCGACGTCGATGGCGTTCTTCAGCGGGGCGGGCACGGAGCGGTTGTATTCCGGGGTCACGAACAACACCGCGTCGGATGAGCTCACTTGTTTGCGGAAAGTACTGTAGGCTGCCGGCGGTGTGGACCCGTCAATATCTTCGTTGTAGAGCGGCAAATCGCCAATTTCCACAATGTTCAACTTCAGGTTGGCAGGGGCCAGTTCGGCCAGTGCCAGTGCGACCTTGCGGTTGATCGAGTCTTTTCTCAAGCTGCCGACCACGACGGCGACGGTGTAGACCTTGCTCATTGGGGTTTCCCGACGTCTGACTAAAGGAGCTTGTAGTTATAGAGTCTTCGCGGCGTGTTCACCAGAAGGTTTTGATATTCCTGCGGGCGTTTGCCTGGCACTGCGACACGTAGGAAGCATCTGAAAATATCAGCGAATAGTATTTTTATTCCGTAAGTAAACTACCCCGCTCCATGACGGTCTACAGAACCGCAAATCGAGTGTTTATCTCCAGAGGTTCTAAACAGATGGCAGCAGTATTAGTCGGACAGTTTCATGCCAGAGACGCAGAAGGACGCGTGTATTCGGTGCATGAGTTCCAGGAATCCAACCCGGCGCAAGGCGACCTGGCTGGCTCGGCACCTACCACCACCTACAAGCTGGCCATTGGCGACCGTGTAGAGAAACTGGAAGGCGACGAATTCAAATTGATCCAATCGGGCACCATTCTTGTGCGCGAATCGCAAACCACCCTCGCTTCATAAGATCTCGCCCTATCCACCTGCTCAGTCCTGGCCATTGACGGCATTGACTGGGCTGGGGTGATCACGGACGACGGATCTCCGTGACCTCAATGCTCTGCTCTCCCTGCACCTTCTTCAGCGTCACCATCAGCCGCCCCCTCTCGCCGTCAACGGCATACAGCGAACGCTGGTAGCCTGCGGAGTTGTAGCCGGGATGCGCGACCACCTGCCTGACCAACTCCATGCCCAGCACCGAGCCCACCTGCTCCACTACCTGCTCCTGGGAACGGATAAAGGCTTCAAGTGCCAGGTTTTCCGGCGGAGTTTCGCTTTGAGTGTCGAAGAGATAAGCAGCCACACAGCCGACGGTCACCAGGACCAGCAGTTGCTTGACCGTTACCCCGAGGCATATCGAGGGTAAAGGCATATGAGACCAGACCTGTTTTTGTTGTTAACGCCGGTAGCCGGCTGTGGTCGTTGATGATCAGCGCAGCCATTCTATTGAATACCCGGCCCGCTGCACATAGACTCCGGCGATGCGTTTACGTCATATCGAAGTGATTCAGGCCATCTTGCAGACCGGACACCCAGGCTTGGCCGCCGAGTGGTTGCAACTTTCCGTGGGCGAAGTGGAAGCGGCGCTCAAGGACGCCGAGCAGCAGCTTGGCTTCATGCTGTTCGCCAGTGTGCGTGGACGTTTGCAGGCCACCCGGGAAACCCTGGAACTGCAAGCCGAAATCGCCCACGTCTATGAAGCGCTGGAGCCGGTGCAACGTCTGGCCAGCCGTTTGAAACACCATCATGCCCCCACTCTGCGCGCCCTCTGCACGCCGCCCCTGGCCAGTCAACTGCTACCGCAAAGCATTGCAGCGTTGCGCCGACGCTTTCAGGACACACCGTGTAACCTGTCGAGCCAACCGACCCGAGAGATTGTCAGGAGCCTGCTGCTGCACGAAGCCGATGTGGGTTTGAGCCTGCATGACCCGGAACATCCGCAAATCCACAGCACGGTACTGGCCCAAGGCAAACTGCAGTTGCTCGCCCCCCATGGCTGGCTCAAGCCCAAACAGAAATACATCGCGCTACAGGACCTGGCCGGGCAATCGATGATCGGCCTGGAAGGCCAGGACCCGCTCAGCCGCCTGCTGGATGCCAAGCTGCAGGCCCTGCGCCCGCTGCCGGTGGTACAGACGCGCGTACAGACCTACCAAATGATGCGCAGCATGGTGGAAGCCGGAGAAGGCCTGGCGGTGGTTGACCCCTTCACCGCCTTTGGCGCACGGGAGGCGGGGCTGGATGCGTGCCCCGTGTCGCCGCCGATCATGGTCAGCCTGTACGCGCTGACCCTCAAGGACGGCACGTCCTCGCCGGCGCTGAATGCGCTGCTGGAGATCGTGACGCAGAAGGCCGAGGGCCTGCTGGCGGGTTAAGTCTTGTCGACTTCGCTTTTGAACAGCCGATACCAGAATATCGCCACTTCGTGGGTCTGCGGGTCGATGCCGCGATAGCGCAGGTGGTCGACCCCACCCATCACGTAACCGCAACGCTCGTACAAACGGCAGGCGCCGAGGTTGTTGTTCTGGGTTTCCAGCATCATGCCCGGCAGATTCTTTTTGCGACTCCAGAACTGCGCCACATCCAGCAACGCCTTCGCCACCCCGTGACGCCGCGCAGGCAAGGCCACCGCCAGCTCATCGACATGGGCAAAACCGTTCCAGTTGGTGCTGACCACAATATGCCCCACCGGGCGATCATCCAGGTAGGCCATGAAGATCGCACTGTCGGGCGCATCGCGGAAACTGGCGAACTCTTCGGGGTCGATGCCATAGCACTTGCGGTACGGCAAGATGCGTTCCACGGGCCATTGATCGACCCGCTTGCCCATCTGCGGCTCACCGTAGGCGCTGACCTCAAAGCTGAAATCATTGCCCCACACGTAGGCATCAAAGCCTTCGTCGGCGACCCTTACACTGAGCCCCGGATACTTCGGGTTCATTACAGCTTGCATAACCATCCTTAACCCTTGATGCAATCGACGGTGTAACAACGACCACTGCCGTCATCTTCGTGTTGCAACCCATGAACATCGGCGACAAAACCGGGGAAACTGCTATCGAACGTCCGGGCAAACGCCAGGTAATCGATGATCGAGCGCGTCGACTCGGTAAAGCGCTCGCCCGGCATGATCAATGGGATGCCAGGCGGATAAGGCACCAGCATTACCGCTGCGACGCGGCCTTGCAAGGCGTCAATGGAAACCGCCTCCACTTCGCCCCTCACCAATTGGTCATAGGCGTCCGCCGGTTTCATCGCGATTTCCGGCAAGACGGTGTACATGCGCTTGAGGTGTTTGGCCGTGGCATTGCTGCGGTAACAGCCGTGCAGTTGGTTGCACAGGTCGCGCAAACCCAGCCCTTGGTAACGCGCCGGCCCTTGTGCAAACACCGAAGGCAGGCAACTGGCCAGGCTGACATTGGCGTCGTAACTGCGCTTGAATTCCAGCAGCTCGGTGAGCAAGGTACTCCATTTGCCCTTGGTGATGCCCATGGAGAACAACACAAGGAAGGAATACAGCCCGGTTTTTTCCACCACCAGACCACGCTCCCAGAGGAATTTGCTGACGACCGCTGCGGGAATTCCGCAATCGCTGAGGGCTCCGCCGGCATTGAGGCCGGGCATCACCAGCGTGACTTTGATCGGGTCCAGCAACACATAGTCTTCGGCTACGTCGCCGAAGCCATGCCAATCATCCTCAGGGTGCAACAGCCAATCTGCGGTGACGACGCGGTCGATTCCCGCTACTGATGGCGGCTGCCAGATCGAAAACCACCAATCCTCTTCAGCAATGTGCTGGCGCAGGTTGGCCAGGGCACGGCGGAAACTCAGCGCCTCGTCGAACATTTCCTGCAACAGCGAACGCCCGGCCGGACCTTCCATCATCGCCGACGCCACATCCAGCGAGGCAATGATGCTGTATTGCGGCGAGGTGGAGATGTGCATCATGAAGGCTTCGTTGAAACGGTCACGGTCCAGCTGGCGTGCGCCGCCGTCCTGCACATGGATCATCGAGGCCTGGCTGAAGGCCGCCAGCAGCTTATGGGTCGAGTGGGTGGTGAACACCAGCGGGCTGTCTGGCGTACGCGAAGTACCCATCCCGTAGCGCCCGGAGAAGAACTCATGAAACGCGGCATAGGCGTACCAAGCCTCGTCAAAATGCAACACCTCGACGCTGTTGCCCAGTTGCTGCTTGATCAGCTCGGCGTTGTAGCACAGGCCGTCGTAGGTGGAGTTGGTGACCACGGCCAGTTTCACTTTCGGCGGGCGGCCATGGGTGAGCGGGCTGGCGTCGATCTTGGCGCGGATGGATTCGGGGCTGAATTCGCTCAAGGGAATCGGGCCGATAATCCCGAGTTCGTTGCGTTCGGGGCACAGGTACAGCGGGATGGCGCCGGTCATGATGATCGAGTGCAGCACCGACTTGTGGCAATTGCGGTCCACCAGCACCAGGTCATCACGCCCGACCATGGAATGCCAGACGATCTTGTTCGCGGTGGAGGTGCCGTTGATCACAAAGAAGGTGTGGTCAGCGCCAAAGTTGCGCGCAGCGCGGGCCTCGGCTTCGGCCAACGGGCCGGTGTGGTCCAGCAACGAGCCGAGTTCAGGCACTGATACCGACAGGTCCGAGCGCAGGGTGTTTTCCCCGAAGAACTGATGAAACGCCTGCCCCACCGGGCTCTTGCGGTAGGCCACGCCACCGCCGTGGCCCGGGGTGTGCCAGGAGTAGTTGGAGTCAGCGGTGTGCTGCACCAGCGCCTTGAAGAATGGCGGCAACAGGCCATCCAGGTAAGTGCGCGCCGCACGCGCGACTTGCCGCGCGAGAAACGGCACGGTGTCTTCGAACAGATAGAGAATGCCGCGCAGCTGGTTGAGTTCACTCATGGCGTCAGCCGGTGCGTTTTCCAGGGTGACTTGCTCGCCCAACGCAAAGATCGGCAAATTGGGCGCCCGCAGCCGCGCCAGGCGGATCAGCTCGACCATATTTTGCAGCAGGTGGGTATTTTCACCAGCCCCTTCGGCGGCGATCAGCATGCATGCCAGGCCATGATGGGTAGAAGCCACCAGTCGTCCTTCGGCGTAATCCATTGCGGAAAAAATACTGAAACCCTCTTGTTCCAGCTCTCGGGCGATGCCTCGGACCCGGTCACCGGCAACGGTGTCGGCCTTGATGTCGCGGTGCACGATAAGGACGGGGAACTTCAGGTCTTTATACATCAGCGCTTGTAGTCCTGAGGGCTATGCACTCAAGGGTAGAAGCTGGAAGCGGATGTGGCGAATGAAGATTTCGAACAGGCAACACACCCCTTGTAGGAGCCGGCTTGCCGGCGATGGCGGCCTCGAAACTATCGCAGGGTTCAAGGGCCCATCGCCGGCAAGCCGGCTCCTACAGGGAGGGTGGGTTATTGCTGGGTCAGTTGGGTCCACAACGCCGGAGCACCCGCCGACTTGGCAATCGCTTCCAGCCGCGCCGCGTGCTCGGCCAGGTCCTGCTCACTGGCGCGAATAATCGGGGTCGGTTTGCGATCCGCCGGCAACCGGCGGATTTCCGAAGGACGGTTGCCCGAGCCTTCCGCCGAACCGCTGCCATCGGAGGCGTTACCGGCCAGAGACAGGCTGGTCTGCCCGCCAGTCATGGTCAGGTAGACGTCGGCAAGAATCTCGGAGTCGAGCAAGGCGCCGTGAAGTTCACGGCCGGAGTTGTCGACGCCATAACGCTTGCACAACGCATCGAGGCTGTTGCGTTGGCCGGGGTGACGCTCACGGGCCATCATCAAGGTGTCGAGGATCGAGCAGTGCTGGGAAATGTCTGCACGATCGGTCTGCCCCATCAGGGCAAATTCGTTGTTGATGAAGCCGACGTCGAACGCCGCGTTATGGATGATCAGCTGCGCACCGTTAATGAATTCGAAGAACTCATCGGCAACTTCAGCGAAACGCGGCTTGCCCTTGAGGAATTCGTCGGTGATGCCGTGGACGCCAATCGCACCCTCGTCACTGTCGCGGTCCGGTTGCAGGTAGACGTGGAAGTGACGCCCAGTGAGGCGGCGACCCATCAATTCGACACAGCCGATTTCAATGATCCGGTGGCCGTCGGTCACCGGCATGCCGGTGGTTTCGGTATCGAGTACAACAGATCGGATGGCCATCAGGGTTCAGCTCTCAACGGTGTAGTGTGATTCAAGGGTCGCGATATTAACACGTGAGTCGGCATCAGCTCTGCTTGTAGCCGCGCACTTCGTCCACGCCACGGTTGGCCAACTGGTCGGCGCGTTCGTTGCCAGGGTGGCCGATGTGACCGCGCACCCACTTCCAGGTGATGTCATGGCGATTGCATTGCTCATCGAGCAGTTGCCACAGGTCGGCATTCTTCACCGGTTCCTTGGCCGCCGTCTTCCAGCCGCGCTTCTTCCAATTGACCATCCACTCGTTGATGCCCTTCATCACGTATTGCGAGTCGGTCACCAACAGCACGTTGCAACGGCGCTTGAGTTCTTCCAGGCCGCGAATGGCGCCCATCAGCTCCATGCGGTTATTGGTGGTATTGGGTTCGCCGCCCCACAACTCTTTCTCCACGCCCTTGCACACCAGCAACGCGCCCCAGCCGCCAGGGCCGGGGTTGCCCTTGCAGGCGCCATCGGTGAAGAGTTCTACGCTATCGGTCATCGGTTGCTCGGTATTCATTTAAAAAGAGGGTCATGCGTCGCTTTGCTTGCGGTTGACCTTGGCCATCGGCATCGGCACCAACTTGCCCATCGGCTCGCGGCGCACCTGTTGCACTGGCCGCAACCCGACCACGATCTTGCGCGCCACCAGCAGATAGAAGCCGCCACCCGACAATTGCCAGGCACCTGCGCGGCGCTCCCAGCCGGCCAGACGGGCTTGCCACTTGGTCGACGCAAGCGGCGGACGATAGCACCCGAAGCGACGTTTCTCCAGCGCGAAGCCCAGCAGGTTCAGCCAGTCCCCCACCCGTTGCGGCGAGATGCAACGCGCCTGGCGCAAGGCGTCGTGGGCGAACACATGGCGCAAGCCCCAACTGCTCCAGGGGTTGATCCCGACAATCAGCAAATGGCCACCCGGACGGACGCTGCTCGCCGCTTCGCGCAGCAAGCCGTGGGGCGACAGGCAGAAATCCAGGCCATGCTGCAACACCACCACATCGGCGGCGTGCTCGCTCAACGGCCAGGCCTGTTCCTCGCAGACAATCTCCACCCCCGGCAACGGTGCACCCAGGCGCACATTACGCTGAACCTGGGGCGCACACGGCGGCGTTTCGGCCGAAGGGCCGTAATGCACCAGGTAGCCGCCAAAGAACCGGCCCAACTCGTCGTCGAGCATGCGTCGTTCTTCGTCCAGCAGAAATTGCCCGATCGGACCGGACAGCCATTCACGGGCTGCGCTGATCAGGGCCAGCCACTCAGGATCGGCCTGGGCGAACGCTTTATCAGTCATTGCATTCTCCAACTCGCCTAGACGTTCTAAGATGCACCAATGTGTTCAGCTTGGCGAATCGAAGAATGATACAGATCAGTGCCCTGCCCGCCTTCACCGATAACTACATCTGGTTGTTACAAGACCCGAGCACCCAGCGCTGCGCCGTGGTCGACCCCGGCGATGCCGCGCCGGTGCTGGCCTGGCTCAAGCTAAACCCTGAGTGGGTCCTGAGCGACATCCTGATCACTCACCACCACCACGACCATGTCGGCGGCGTCGAACAACTCAAACGGGTGACTGACGCCAAGGTCTACGGCCCGGCCAACGAAAAGATCCCGGCGCGGGACGTAGCCTTGAACGATAACGACCGTATCACGGTGCTCGGCTGGGACTTCGACATTTATACCGTGCCTGGCCACACCCTGGGCCATATCGCCTTTTATCATCAGGGCGTGCTGTTCTGTGGCGACACCCTGTTCGCCGCCGGCTGCGGGCGCCTGTTCGAAGGCACGCCGGAACAGATGCACACCTCACTTGAGCGCTTGGCCGCACTCCCCGCCGACACCTTGGTGTACTGCACCCACGAATACACACAAAGCAACCTCAAGTTTGCCCAGGCCGTCGAACCGGATAACGCCGATATCGCCGAACGGGTGGAAAACGTCCGCCAATTGCGCGAACGTGGCGAGATCACGCTGCCTTCCAACCTGGCCCTGGAAAAGCGCACCAACCCCTTTCTGCGCACCTCTGAAACATCCGTTAAACAAAAAGCGGACGAACGGAATGGCCGCGACAACCGCTCTGGGGCCGAGGTGTTTGCTAGCTTGAGGGCTTGGAAAGATAAGTTCTAACGGGATGCAATCTGATACGTAATTTCTGAATGGTTGACCGGAACCAAACGGGTTTCTAGAATCGCCCGACATTTTTGCCCGGAACTTACTTCCAGCCAATGTCGTCATCTATTCGTAAATCCAACCATTCAGACGCATTGACCCGCCTGGCTCAAGCTGTGGCGGTGGCTGTGTCCGCTACGCTGGCGGGCTGCCAATCAAGCAATTTCACCGCACAATCCACCGTGCAACCCAAGCCAAACCTCAGCGCCAAGATCAAACAGAAACCCGTCATCTGGCTTTCGGAAAAACCGGCTCCCGAAGTGCCCCAGGATGTTTGGGAACGTATGCGACGGGGCTTTCAATTGCAGGATGGTGTAGGCGTCAACCCACGTATCGAGCAACAGCGACTGTGGTTCGCCAGCAACCCTTCCTTCCTTGAGAACGCCGGCGAACGCGGCAGCCTCTACATTCATTACATCGTCGAACGCCTTGAAGAACGCAACATGCCCCTGGAGCTGGCGCTGCTGCCAGTGATTGAAAGCGCCTACAACCCAATGGCCTATTCGCGCAGCGATGCAGTCGGCTTGTGGCAGTTCATCCCCTCCACCGGGCGCTACTTCAACCTGCGCCAGACCCGCGCCTATGATGGCCGTCGCGACATCACCGCCTCCACCACCGCCGCCCTTGACTACCTGACCCGTTTGCACGACATGTTCAACGGTGACTGGCTGCTGGCCCTTGCCGCCTACAACGCAGGCGAAGGCACGGTGAGCCGGGCGATCGAGCGCAACGAGAAGCTCGGCCTGCCGACCGACTACTGGAACCTGCCCCTGCCCCAGGAAACCAAGGACTACGTGCCCAAGTTCCTGGCGCTGTCCCAAGTGGTGCTGGCGCCCGAGGCCTATGGCGTCAACCTGAACCCGATTGCCAACACGCCGTATTTCGAAGTGGTTGAAGTCAAGCAAAGCATGGACCTGTCACGGGTTGCCGCGCTGGCCGAGATCGACGAAGACGAACTGTTCCAGCTCAACCCCGCGCTGAAGCAGCGCACCACCCTGGATGGCCCGCAGCATCTGCTGGTGCCGAGCTCCAAGGCGCAACTGCTCACCAGCACCCTTTCGACGATGAAGCCTGAAGAATTGCTGGCGATGCGTCCGAAAAAGCAGGTGTTCGACGAAGTCGAGACCGCTCGGGTTGCCGGGCGTACCCGCAGCTACAAGGTGCGCAGTGGCGACAACCTGACGCTGATCGCCAAGGCCAACAAGGTCGACGTGCATGACCTGCAGCGCTGGAACAAGCTCAACGGCCAGGCCCTCAAGGTCGGCCAGACCCTGGTGATGCAGGACACGCGCAAGCTGGTGGCCAAGGCTGACAGCAAGAAGCCGGTGCAATACAAGGTCAAGAAAGGCGACTCGCTGTACATCGTCGCCAAGCGTTTCAACGTTGAGATGCAACATCTCAAGCGTTGGAACCCGCGCACTGGCCAGGCGCTGAAGCCGGGGCAGATGCTGGTAGTTTCCGGGCCACGCTGACTAACAAACAAAGCTTGTTTGTGTGAGCGGGCTTTGTGGTGAGCGGGCTTGCCCCGCGCTGGGCTGCGCAGCAGCCCTAAAACCATGCAATGCGTTTTGTCTGGAACAATGCGTATAGCCAACGGGGCTGCTGCGCAACCCAGCGCGGGGCAAGCCCGCTCACCACAGCAAGCCCGCTCACCACGCAAGCCAGCGCCACATGGAATCTCCGTCAGCCGACCGGCTTTTTCCAACCGGAACAAGCTGTTACTGTACCGATCATAAAGCGCAAGCCGCCTGGATCGGATCCCTGACTTGAAGCGTCCCCTCCTTCTACTAATAAGTCTGGCCTTGAGCTTTGGTGCGAACGCGGCGATTACCGAGAGTCACGGTTATACGCAGTTCGGCAGCCTCAAGTACCCGGCCAAATTCACCCACTTCGATTGGGTAAACCCTGCAGCGCCGAAAGGCGGGACATTGCGGGTCATGGCCTTTGGCACCTTCGATACGCTCAACCCCTATACCTTCAAGGGCTCCAGCCCGGTTTCCACACCTAATTTCCTGCAATACGGCGTCAACGAGTTGAACGAGCCGTTGATGGTGGGAACCGGCCTGTACGCACCCTCCGGCGATGAGCCCACCTCCAGTTATGGGCTGATCGCCCAGTCGGTGGAGTACAGCGAGGACCGCAGTTGGGTGGTGTTCAACCTGCGCCCGGAAGCGCGCTTCCACGATGGCAAGCCGATCACCGCCTACGACGTGGCGTTTTCCTATCGCACGCTGCTGACCGAAGGCCACCCGCAGTACCGCACCAACCTGCAGGAAGTGGCGCGGGTGGATATTCTCAACCGGCACCGCATCCGCTTTGTGTTCAAGCGCGCCGGCAATCCGTTGCTGATCCTGCGCCTGGGCGAATTGCCGGTATTGCCCCAGCACTATTGGAAAAACCGCGATTTCAAGGCCACCACCTTCGAACCGCCTTTGGGCAGCGGGCCGTACCGCATCAGCAAGGTCACGCCTGGCCGGCAACTGGTGTTCGAGCGGGTCAAGGACTATTGGGGCAAGGACCTGCCGGTCAACCAGGGCTTCTATAACTACGACAAGGTCGAAGTGGAGTTCTATCGTGACAGCGACGTGGCCTTCGAAGCCTTCAAGGCCGGCGAATTCGATATCTATATCGAGCATCAGGCGAAAAACTGGGCCAATGGCTACAACTTCCCGGCGGTGAACCGGGGAGACGTGATCAAGGCGCAGATTGCCCACCAGATCCCGACCCAGAGCCAGGGCTTGTTCATGAACAGCCGGCGGCCGACCTTCAGCCAAACCAAGGTGCGCGAAGCCCTGGGGCTGATGTTCGACTTCGAATGGACCAACCGCACCCTGTTCAGCAGCGCCTACAAACGCACCTTGAGCTATTACCCCAACAGCGAATTCTCTGCCACCGGCGTACCCACCGGCCATGAATGGCTGATGCTCTCGCCCTACCGCGAGCAATTGCCGGCCAACCTGTTTACCCAGCCGTTCAGCCTGCCCCAGACCGACGGGCGCGGTATCCCCCGCGAAACCATGCGCCGCGCCCTGGCCTTGCTCGGGGACGCCGGCTGGAAACTCTCCGGCCAACGCCTGCTCAACAAGGACGGCCAACCGCTGCGCTTCGAGATCCTGCTGGTCAACCCGAACCTGGAGCGCATCCTGCAGCCCTATGTCGAGAACCTGCTCAGCGTCGGTATCGACGCGCGCCTGCGCACCGTCGACCGCGCCCAGTACAAGCAGCGCCTGGATCAATTCGACTTTGACATGATCCTGATCACCCTCAACCAGACCTTGAGCCCGGGCCTTGAGCAGTGGCAGTACTTCCACTCCAGCCAGGCCGCGATCAAGGGCAGCAAGAACTATGCAGGCATTGCCAACCCGATTGTCGATCACCTGCTGGAACAACTGCTGGCCGCCAAGACCCGCGAGGAGCAACTGGCCGCCGGCCGTGCCCTGGACCGGGTGCTGCTGTGGCAGCACTACAGTATTCCCAACTGGTACCTCAACTATCATCGCTTGGCGTACCGCAACCGGTTCGCCTTTGTCACCACGCCGCCCTATAGCCTGGGCCTGAGCGCGTGGTGGCTGAAAGCTTCGGAGAAAGCCCAATGATGTATTTGCGTACTGCACTGCTCGGCGGCCTGCTGCTGTGCACCGCGGCCCAAGCCGCCCCGCAACATGCGTTGACGCTCTACAACGAACCACCGAAATACCCCGCCGACTTCAAGCACTTCGACTACGTCAACCCGGATGCGCCCAAGGGCGGCACCTTCCGCGAGTCGGCCATGGGCGGCTTCGACAGCCTCAACCCCTACATCAGCAAAGGCGTGCCGGCCGATAACCTTGGTTTGATCTACGACACCCTGGCCATGCAAAGCCTGGACGAGCCCATCACCGAATACGGCCTGGTCGCCGGCAAGATCGAAAAAGCCCCGGACAACAGTTGGGTGCGCTTCTACCTGCGCCCGGAAGCCCGCTTCCATGACGGCCACCCGATCCGTGCCGAAGACGTGGTGTTCACCTTCCAGGAACTGATCAAGGAGGGCTCGCCGATCTACCGCACCTACTACGCCGACGTCGACGAAGTGATCGCCGAAGACCCGCTGAAGGTGCTGTTCAAGTTCAAGCGCACCAACAACCGCGAATTACCGCTGATCCTCGGACAACTGCCGGTATTGCCCAAGCATTGGTGGGCGACCCGTGAGTTTGCCAAGGGCAACCTCGAAGTCCCGCTGGGCAGCGGGCCGTACAAGGTCGCCGAGGTCAAGGCCGGGCGTATGATCCGCTACGAGCGGGTCAAGGATTACTGGGCGAAGGACCTGCCGGTCGCCAAGGGTTTCTATAACTTCGATAACCGCATCACCGACTACTACCGCGACAGCACTGTCTCGCTGGAAGCCCTCAAGGCCGGGCAGTTCGACTACTGGCTGGAATTCAGCGCCAAGAACTGGGCCAACGCCTACAACATCCCGGCGGTGGCCCAGGGTCGCCTGATCAAGGAAGAAATCCCCAACGGCAACCCCACCGGCATGCAGGGCTTCGTGTTCAACATGCGCAAGCCGATGTTCCAGGACGTACGTGTGCGCAAGGCCATCAGCCTGTTGCTGGATTTCGAGTGGAGCAACAAGCAGCTGTTCAACGGCGCCTATACCCGCACCCGCAGCTACTTTGAAAACTCGGAGATGGCCGCCACCGGCCTGCCCGGCCCGGATGAACTGGCGATCCTCGAACCGCTGCGCGACAAAATCCCGCCCGAGGTCTTCACCCAGGCCTTCGAACCGTCCAAGACCGACGGCAGCGGCATGATCCGCACCCAGCAGCGCGAGGCCTACCAACTGCTGCAAGAAGCCGGCTGGCGCATCGTCGATGACAAGATGGTCGACACCACCGGCAAACCGGTGAAGATCGAGTTCCTGCTGGCGCAGACCGAGTTCGAGCGCATCCTGCTGCCGTTCAAGCGCAACCTGGCCGACCTGGGCATCGACCTGGTGATCCGTCGGGTCGACGTCTCACAATTCATCAATCGTATTCGCTCGCGGGATTTCGACATGCTGGTGGGCAGCTTTCCGCAGTCCACTTCGCCGGGTAATGAGCAGCGCGAGTTCTGGAAGTCCTCCAGCGCCGACAAACCCGGCAGCCGCAACTACATGGGTCTCAAGGACCCGGCCATCGACCAACTGGTGGAAGAGCTGATCGACGCCGACTCGCGCAAAAGCCTGGTGGCGCATGCCAAAGCCCTGGACCGCGTGTTGCAGTTCGGCTACTACGTGATCCCGAACTGGCACATCAAGACGTTCCGCGTGGCGTATTGGCATCACTTGGGCCACCCCAAAGTCCCGCCGCGCTACGACGTCGGCACCGCCACCTGGTGGGCCAAGCCTGACGTAAAACCCGCCGTCACCTCAGACCCAGACACCAGCGCCGATCCGGCGAGCGGAGGCGATTAAATGCTGGCCTATATCTTTCGCCGCCTATTGCTGATCATCCCCACGTTGTTCGGGATCCTACTGATCAACTTCGTCATCATCCAGGCCGCTCCCGGTGGTCCGGTGGAGCAAATGATCGCCAAGCTTGAAGGCTTCGAGGGCGCCACCAGCCGCATTGCCGGTGGCGGTTCCGAAGTGTCGGTGGCCGGCTCCAGCAGCTACCGCGGCGCCCAGGGCCTGGACCCGGCGCTGATCAAGGAAATCGAGAAGATGTACGGCTTCGACAAATCGGCGCCGGAACGCTTGTGGATCATGGTCAAGAACTACGCCCAGCTGGACTTTGGCGACAGCTTCTTCCGTGACGCCAAGGTCATCGACTTGATCAAGGAGAAGATGCCGGTGTCCATTTCCCTCGGGTTATGGAGCACGCTGATCATGTACCTGGTGTCGATCCCCCTGGGGATCGCCAAAGCCACGCGGCACGGCAGCCATTTTGATGTGTGGACCAGTTCGGCGATCATCGTCGGCTATGCGATCCCGGCGTTCCTGTTTGCAATCCTGCTGATCGTGGTGTTTGCCGGTGGCAGTTACCTGGACTGGTTCCCCTTGCGCGGGCTCACGTCGAACAACTTCGACGAACTGAGCTGGGGCGGCAAGATCCTCGATTACTTCTGGCACCTGGCGCTGCCCATTACAGCCCTGGTGATCGGCAACTTTGCCACCATGACCCTGCTGACCAAGAACAGCTTTCTCGACGAGATCAACAAGCAGTACGTGGTCACCGCCAAAGCCAAGGGCCTGACCAACCACCGCGTGCTGTACGGCCATGTGTTCCGCAACGCGATGTTGCTAGTGATCGCCGGTTTCCCTTCGGCGTTCATCGGGATCTTCTTCACCGGCTCCTTGTTGGTGGAGGTGATCTTCTCCCTCGACGGCCTGGGCCTGATGAGTTTTGAAGCGGCGATCAACCGCGACTACCCGGTGGTGTTTGGCACGCTGTTTATCTTCACCCTGCTGGGGCTGATCGTGAAACTGATCGGCGACCTCACCTACACCCTGGTCGATCCGCGCATCGACTTTGCCAGCCGGGAGCATTGAGATGAATCTATCCCCCCTCAATCGCCGCCGGTTCGAACGGTTCAAGGCCAACAAACGTGGCTGGTGGTCGCTGTGGCTGTTTCTGATCCTGTTCGTGCTGAGCCTGGGCGCCGAGCTGATCGCCAATGACAAACCGCTGGCCGTGCACTACGACGGCGGCTGGTACTTCCCGGCGCTCAAGCGCTACCCGGAGACCACCTTTGGCGGAGAATTCCCGCTGGAGGCCAATTACAAGAGCCCCTACATCCAGGAACTGCTCAAGGCCAAGGATGCCTGGACGTTGTGGGCGCCTATTCCGTTCAGCTACCAGAGCATCAACTACGACCTGAAAGTGCCGGCGCCCGCGCCGCCTTCCAGCGTCAACCTGCTGGGCACCGACGACCAAGGCCGCGACGTACTGGCGCGGGTCATCTACGGCTTCCGTGTGTCGGTGCTGTTTGCCCTGACGCTGACAGTGCTCAGCTCGATCATCGGCGTGATCGCCGGGGCCTTGCAGGGCTTCTACGGCGGTTGGGTGGATTTGGCCGGGCAGCGCTTCCTGGAGATCTGGTCCGGCTTGCCGGTGCTGTACCTGCTGATCATCCTCGCCAGTTTCGTGCAGCCCAACTTCTGGTGGCTGCTCGGCATCATGCTGCTGTTTTCGTGGATGAGCCTGGTGGACGTAGTGCGCGCCGAGTTCCTGCGCGGGCGCAACCTGGAATACGTGCGTGCCGCCAGGGCCTTGGGCATGCAGAATGGCGCGATCATGTTCCGGCATATCCTGCCCAACGCGATGGTGTCGACCATGACCTTCATGCCGTTCATTCTCACCGGCGCCATCGGCACCCTCACCGCCCTGGACTTCCTCGGTTTTGGCTTGCCGGCCGGTTCGCCGTCGCTGGGTGAACTGGTGGCCCAAGGCAAATCCAACCTGCAAGCGCCGTGGCTGGGCATGAGTGCCTTTGCCGTGCTGGCGATCATGTTGAGTTTGCTGGTGTTTATCGGCGAGTCCGCTCGCGATGCCTTCGACCCGAGGAAATGAGATGAATCAGGACAATCTGATCGAAATCCGCGACCTCTCCGTCGAGTTCGTCACGGGCGACCATCACCACCGCGTGGTGAATAACGTCAGCTTCGACATCAAACGTGGCGAGACCATCGCTCTGGTGGGTGAAAGCGGCTCAGGCAAATCGGTGACCGCCCACTCGATCCTGCGCCTGCTGCCCTACCCACTGGCGCGGCACCCCTCCGGCACCATCAACTATGCCGGGCAGGACCTGCTCACGCTGAAAGAAAAAACCATCCGCCACATTCGCGGCAACCGCATTGCGATGATCTTCCAGGAGCCGATGACCTCGTTGAACCCGCTGCACTCCATCGAGAAGCAGATCAACGAAGTACTCGGCCTGCACAAGGGGTTGCAAGGCAAGGTCGCCACCCAGCGGACCCTGGAGTTGCTGGACCTGGTGGGCATTCCCGAACCGCACAAACGCCTCAAGGCCCTTCCCCATGAGCTGTCCGGAGGCCAGCGCCAACGGGTGATGATCGCCATGGCCCTGGCGAATGAGCCGGAGTTGCTGATCGCCGATGAGCCGACCACGGCCCTCGATGTGACCGTACAGTTGAAGATCCTCGAACTACTCAAGGAATTGCAGGCGCGGCTGGGCATGGCCCTGCTGCTGATCAGCCATGACTTGAACCTGGTGCGGCGCATCGCCCACCGCGTGTGCGTGATGCAAAAGGGTTGCATCGTCGAGCAGGCCGACTGTGAAACGCTGTTCCAATCGCCCCAGCATCCGTATACCCAGGAACTGCTTGCAGCGGAGCCCAGCGGCGGACCGGCCGGCAACGAAGTCGGCCCTCCGTTGCTGGAAGTCGATGACCTGAAAGTGTGGTTCCCGATCAAGAAGGGCTTTTTGCGCAATACCGTCGATTACGTCAAGGCGGTGGACGGCATCAACTTCAGCCTGCCCCAGGGGCAGACCCTGGGAATCGTTGGCGAAAGCGGCTCGGGCAAATCGACCCTGGGCCTGGCGATTCTGCGGTTGATCGCGAGCAAGGGCGGCATTCGTTTTGAAGGGCAGCAATTGGATAAGCTCAGCCAGCAACAGGTGCGTCCGTTGCGTCGGGAGATGCAGGTGGTGTTCCAGGACCCGTTTGGCAGCTTGAGCCCGCGGATGTGTGTCAGTGAGATCGTTGGCGAGGGGTTGCGTATCCATAAGATGGGGACGCCATTGGAGCAGGAAGCGGCGATTATTGCGGCGCTCAAGGAAGTTGGGTTGGATCCGGAGTCGCGGCATCGGTACCCCCATGAGTTCTCGGGTGGGCAGCGTCAGCGCATTGCCATTGCCCGGGCGTTGGTGCTCAAGCCGCGCCTGATTTTGCTGGATGAGCCGACATCGGCGCTGGATCGCACAGTGCAGCGGCAAGTGGTGGAGTTGTTGCGCAGTTTGCAGGCCAAGTACAACTTGACCTATCTGTTTATCAGCCATGATTTGGCGGTGGTCAAGGCGTTGAGCCATCAGTTGATGGTGGTGAAACATGGCCAGGTGGTGGAACAGGGGGATGCGGCGGGGATTTTTGCCGCGCCGCAGCATGGGTATACGCGGCAGTTGTTGGAGGCGGCGTTTTTGGTGCCTGGGGTTTAGCTTTTGCTGGTAGCGTGATGGCTGCTAAACGCGGTCCTGTAGGAGCCGGCTTGCTGGCGATGGTCGTTAACGATGACGCGGGGAACCAGACAGAATGCGGCGTTCTCACGTTTTTCGCCGGCAAGGACCGCGTATCCACGATGCGAAGCGAGTCGCTCTTGATCTTGATTTTGATCTTAGGCGCCCCGTCAAACACGCTGGCCGAACGCAGGCTTGAATCCGTGGGTAACCCGGCAGGACGCCGGGTTAGCCGCGCTGGGCCAAGGATGGCCCATCGCGGCGGCCCACGGATTCAAGCCGGAGTGAGGGCACACCGAGCCTAAGCGAGGTGCCGAGTGTTGGGGCAAGAGCCCTTTTGGTTACTTTTGGGGCTCTTTTCCAAAAGTGACCCGCCGTAAGGGCGGAACCAATACCAGCCATCACCGCAGCAACGGATATGTACACCACCACCAACCACCAACCACCCCAACGGAACTTTGCCAAGAAATAACCGCCTGAATCCGGTACGCTCACCCTTTTCATTCAAGGAGTTACTCCCCATGGCCAAAGCCACCGCCCGTCACATCCTCGTTTCCACTGAAGACAAGTGCAACGAACTCAAGGCCCAAATCGAAGGCGGCGCCGATTTCGCAGAAATCGCCAAAGCCAACTCCAGCTGCCCGTCCAGCCGCGACGGCGGCAACCTGGGTTCGTTCGGTCCAGGCCAGATGGTCAAGGAATTCGACACTGTCGTATTCAGCGCCCCGGTCAACACCGTACAAGGCCCGGTAAAAACCCAGTTCGGCTACCACCTGCTGGAAGTCACCAGCCGCCAGGACTGATCCAGTCTGCGCTGATGCTCTAAACAACGGCCCGCCTTCAGGTGGGCCGTTGTGCATGTGATGACTGGCGACGCTGATGCCGTTAGCGTACAAATCCCTTTTATACTTCACACGGCGTTCAAGGCTGACAATGCGATTGGCTTTTTCCTACATTTTTAGTTCAACCCTGGCCCTGCTGCTGGCCAGCACGGCCGTGATCGCGGCACCGCAACCGTACCTGACCGTGTACGGCGAACCGGCCAAGTACCCCGCCGGCTTTACCCATTTCGACTACGCCAACCCGAATGCCCCCAAGGGCGGTAGCCTGCGCCGTTCGGCCATCGAGATCGGGCGCTTTGACCACGTGTTGCCCTATATCGACAAAGGCATCGGGGTTTCCCAGGTCGACGGCTGGCTGTACGCGCCCCTGGCCCAGCGCTCCCTGGACGAGCCCTACACCGTTTACGGCCTGGTGGCCGAAAAAATGGAGCGCGCCGATGACGGCCTGTCGCTGCGTTTTTTCCTCAATCCCAAGGCACGTTTTGCGGACGGTAAACCCATCACCGCCGAAGACGTGCGCTACAGCTTCGACCTGCTGATGACCCAAGGCAGCCTGCGCTTTCGCACCCTGTTTGCCGACGTCAAGCACGTCGAAGTCGAAGGCGAACGTCAGGTACGCTTTGATTTCTCCAGCAATGAAAACCGCACCCTGCCCCTGGACATCGCCACCCTGCCGGTCTTCCCGGAACACTGGTGGAAGACCCGCGACTTCGCCAACGGCGGCGGCTATGAAGCGCCTCTCGGCAGCGGCCCCTATAAAGTCAGCAAGATCGACTCCGGCAGCACCATCACCTTTACCCGCGACCCGAACTGGTGGGGCAAGGACCTGCCCGTCAGCCGTGGCCTGTACAACTTCGATCACCTGAGCCTGGAGTATTTCGGCGACACCGAAGTGGCCCGCCAGGTATTGCGTGGCGGCGCCTACGATTTCAACCGCGAGTTTTCCGCCACCGGTTACTCCATCGGCTACAACGGCCCGGCCCTGGATGACGGTCGCCTGCAACGCGCGCACTTGGCCAAGGAAATGCCGCAACCGGCGCAGGGTTATGTGTTCAATGTGCAAAAACCGATGTTCAAGGACCGCCGCGTGCGCCAGGCCCTGGCGATGCTGTGGGACTTCGAATGGGCCAACCGGCAGATGATGCGCAACATGTACATCCGCCAGCAGAGCTTCTTCTCCAACAGCCCGCTGGCGGCCAGCCAGCCGCCGACCCCAGAAGAACTGGCGATTCTTGAGCCCTTGCGCGGCCAGGTGCCCGACGAGGTGTTCACCCAGGTATTCAAGGCGCCGGTCACCGACGGCAGCGGCATGATCCGCGACAAGCAATTGCAGGCCCTGGCCTTGCTGGAGGAAGCCGGCTGGAAACCGGACGGCGACAAACTGGTGAACGCCGAGGGCGAGCCGCTGGAATTTACCTTCCTCAACGCGCAAAGCGGCCTGGAACGCCTGTTGCTGCCGTACAAACGCAACCTGGCGCAGATCGGCATCACTCTGAATATCCGCCGCATCGACTCCTCCCAGTATGTGAACCGGGTAATGGCACGGGACTACGACATGATCGTCACCGGTTTCCCGGTCACCACGTCGCCCGGCATGGAGCTGTACAACTACTTCGGCTCGGCCGCCGCCTTTGACCCCGGCGCCAACAACTACATGGTGCTCAAGGACCCGGCCGTCGACAGCCTGATCAAGGGTCTGGTCAAGGCCGACACCCAAGCGCAGATGCTCACCTACGCCCACGCGCTGGACCGGGTGCTGCAATGGAATTACCTGTGGATCCCCAATTACTACCCGCCCGGCACGTCCGCCGCGTGGTGGAACCGCTTCGGCCGCCCGGCCATCGAGGCGAAAAACGACGAAGCCCTGGAAACCTGGTGGGAAATCAGCCCCACCCCACTGACCAACGAACAAATGAACGCTGAGCTGAAAAAACGCGGAGGGGCGCGCTGATGTTTGCCTATATCGTGCGGCGCCTGCTGCTGATCATCCCGACGCTGGTGATCATCCTGCTGGTGAATTTCGTGATCGTACAAGCGGCCCCCGGCGGCCCGGTGGAGCAAGCCATCGCCCACTTGCAAGGCATTGGCGGCGGTGGCGTCGGCGGCTCGTCCGGCGAAGGCATCAGCGGCGGTTCCCGCGCCAGCCGTGGGCTGGACCCGAAGTTGATCGCGGACATCGAAAAACAGTACGGCTTCGACAAGCCTGCGCCGGAACGCCTGTGGCTGATGCTCAAGAGCTACGCGCAGTTGGACTTTGGTAACAGTTTCTTTCGCGGCAAGACGGTGATCGATCTGATCCTGGAAAAAATGCCCGTCACCATCTCCCTCGGCCTCTGGGCTACGCTGATCACCTACCTGGTGTCGATCCCCCTGGGGATTCGCAAGGCGGTGCGCCATGGCAGCAGCTTCGATGTGTGGAGCAGCACCGCGATCGTCATTGGCTATGCAATGCCGGCGTTCCTGTTTGCGATGTTCCTGATCGTGGTGTTTGCCGGCGGTACGTCGCTGAACTGGTTCCCTGTGCGCGGGCTGGTATCGGAGAACTTCGAAGAGCTGAGTACCGTGGGCAAGATTGCCGATTATTTCTGGCACCTGGTGTTGCCAGTTACCTCGTTGGTCATCGGTGGGTTCGCCACGCTGACCATCCTCACCAAAAACTCATTCCTCAATGAAATCACGCGCCAGTACGTAGTGACCGCGCGCGCCAAGGGCCTGAGCGAAAGGCGCGTGTTGTACGGCCACGTATTTCGCAACGCCATGTTGCTGGTGATCTCGGGGATTCCCCAGGCGTTCATCGCCGTGTTCTTCGCCGGCTCCCTGCTGATCGAGGTGATCTTCTCCCTCGATGGCCTCGGCCGCATGAGCTACGAAGCCGCCGTCTCCCGCGATTACCCGGTGGTGTTCGGTTCGTTGTTCATCTTCACGTTGTTCGGCCTCTTGATAAAACTCATCGGTGACCTCTGCTACACCCTGGTGGACCCGCGTATCGACTTCGCCGCGAGGAACGCCTGATGCTTAACCTGTCTCCCGTGGCGCGCCGCCGTTTCGAACGCTTCAAGAAAAACCGACGCGGCTGGTGGTCGCTGTGGCTGTTTATCGGCCTGTTTATCCTGACCCTCGGCGGTGAGTTGATCGCCAATGACAAGCCCCTGGTGTTGAGTTTCAAGAACGAACTGTATTTCCCGGTGTTCAAGCGGTACACCGAGCAACAGTTCGGCGGCCAGCTGCCGTTCCAGGCCGACTATCGCAGTGACTACGTGAAAAAGCTGATCGAGCAGGACGGCGGCTGGATGCTGTTCCCGCCGATCCCGTTCAGCGACGACACGCCCAACTACGAACTGACCCGCCCTGCCCCCAGCCCGCCCTCGGCGGTGAACTGGCTGGGCACTGACGACCAGTCGCGGGATGTGTTGGCGCGGGTGATCTTTGGTGCGCGGGTGTCGATCCTGTTTGCCCTGGCGCTCACCGCGATCAGCGCCGCCATCGGTATTGCGGCCGGCGCATTGCAGGGCTATTACGGCGGCTGGGTGGATTTGATTGGCCAGCGCGTGCTGGAGGTGTGGTCCGGGCTACCGGTGCTGTACCTGCTGATCATCCTGTCCGGTTTTGTCGAACCGAATTTCTGGTGGTTGCTGGGGATCATGGCGCTGTTTTCCTGGCTGGCCCTGGTAGACGTGGTGCGCGCCGAGTTCCTGCGCGGGCGTAACCTGGAATACGTCAAGGCAGCACGGGCCTTGGGGTTGGGTGACGGCAAGATCATTCGCCGGCATATCCTGCCCAACGCCATGACGGCCACCTTGAGTTACCTGCCGTTCATCCTGACCGGCGCGATTTCTACCCTGAGCGCCCTGGATTTCCTCGGTTTCGGCATGCCGGCAGGCAGCGCCTCCCTGGGCGAGTTGATCGCCCAGGGCAAGCAGAACCTGCAAGCGCCCTGGCTGGGCCTGACGGCGTTCTTCACACTGGCGCTGATCCTGTCGCTGCTGGTGTTTATCGGCGAGGCATTGCGTGATGCCTTCGACCCACGCTCATGAGTGACCGCCTATGAACCTGATCGAAATCCGCGACCTCAGCGTCGCCTTCAGCGGCCAGACCGTGGTGCGCAACCTGAGCCTGGACGTTCGCCCCGGCGAGTGCCTGGCGCTGGTGGGCGAGTCGGGCTCGGGCAAGTCGGTGACTGCCCACTCGATCCTGCAACTGCTGCCCGAAGCCGGCACTGAAACCACCGGTTCTATCCAGTACCGCGGCCAGGAATTGATCGGCGCATCGGCGGCGACCCTGCAGAAGCTACGCGGTAACCGCATTGCGATGATCTTCCAGGAGCCGATGACCTCCCTGAACCCGTTGCACAGCATCGAAAAGCAGATCGGCGAAACCCTGCTGTTGCACAAGGGCCTGGGTGGCAAGGCAGCCCAGGCGCGCATCCTGGAATTGCTTGACTTGGTGGGCATCCAGAAACCCCAGGAGCGGCTCAAGGCCTATCCTCATCAACTGTCCGGCGGGCAACGCCAGCGGGTAATGATCGCCATGGCCCTGGCCTGCGAGCCGGAACTGCTGATCGCTGACGAACCCACCACCGCGCTGGACGTGACCGTGCAGCGCAAGATCCTGTTGCTGCTCAAGTCCCTGCAACAACGCTTGGGCATGTCGCTGCTGCTGATCAGCCACGACCTCAATCTGGTGCGCAGCATCGCCCAGCGCGTGTGCGTGATGCGCGCAGGCGAGATTGTCGAGCAGGCCGACTGCCAGAGCCTGTTCAATGCGCCGCAACACCCGTATAGCCGCCTGCTGCTGGACGCCGAACCGGACGGTGATGCGCTGTGCAGTGACGAACGCGAAACCGTTTTGCAGGTGGACGACCTGACCGTGCAGTTCCCCCTCGGCGGCGGGTTGTTCCGGCGCAAGACCTACCTGCGTGCTGTAGACGGCATCAGCCTCAGCGTGCAACGCGGCAAGACCCTGGGGATTGTCGGCGAGTCCGGCTCGGGCAAATCCACCCTGGGCCAGGCGATCCTGCGGCTGCTGGACTCCACCGGCAGCATCCGCTTCCAGGGCGAAGCCCTCGACCCGCTGAATAACCAGCAGATGCGCCCATGGCGCAAGCAGATGCAGGTGGTGTTCCAGGACCCCTACGGCAGCCTCAGCCCACGCATGACCGTGGAGCAGATCATCAGCGAAGGCCTGGAGGTGCACGCGCCGTGCAGCCTGGCCGACCGCGATGCGCAGGTGATCCAGGTACTCAAGGATGTGGGCCTCGACCCTGCCAGCCGCCACCGTTACCCCCATGAATTCTCCGGCGGCCAGCGCCAACGCATCGCCATCGCCCGCGCCTTGGTACTCAAGCCGGCACTGATGCTGCTCGACGAACCGACCTCGGCGCTCGACCGCACGGTACAAAAGCAAGTGGTGGCGTTGCTGCGCGAGCTGCAAGACAAGTACGGCCTGACTTACCTGTTTATCAGCCATGACCTGGCCGTGGTGCGCGCCATGGCCCATGACATGATCGTGATCAAGGACGGCCAGGTGGTGGAGCGCGGCGCCAGCCATGAGGTGTTCGATGCACCGCAACATCCGTACACCAAAGAGCTGCTGGCAGCGGCGCATATTCCCTTATAAACAAGCCCGCTCCCACAAGGATCGCGACTCCATGTCCAATTTGTGTTGGTAGCCTAAACATGAACATCACCGATAACCTCAAGGACTATCAGCAGGTGCGTGGCCTGGCAATCCAGTCGCTGTTCGAGATCATCGAGCAGTCCAGCGAAGGCACGGTGATTGTCGACCGCGACGCCAATATCGTGTGGATGAACGAGCGCTACGCCAAGCGTTTCGGCCTCAAGAGCGCCGACGAAGCCATCGGCCAGCCGTGTGAACAGGTAATCTCCAACAGTCTGTTACGCCAGGTGGTGCGCAACGACCAGCCGATCCTGCTGGATATCCAGGACACGCCCAAAGGCCCGTTGGTGGTGATGCGTTTGCCGATCCACAACGACGCAGGCGCGGTGATCGGCGCGATTGGTTTTGCGCTGTTCGATGAACTGCGCAACCTGTCCCCGTTGATTGAGCGTTACTTGAGCATGCAGCAGGAACTGGCCTCGACGCGCTCCTTGCTGCGTTCGCGCCAGAGCAAATACAACTTCGCGCACTTTATCGGCACCAGCGCCGCCAGCCTCGAAGTCAAACGCCGTGCGCGACGTAGTGCCAGCGCCGAATCGCCGGTGTTACTGCTGGGCGAGACTGGCACCGGCAAGGAATTGCTCGCCCAGGCAATTCACGGCGCCTCAAGCCGTGCGCACAAGGCATTTGTCAGTATCAACAGTGCAGCGATTCCCGCTGACCTGCTGGAAGCCGAGTTCTTCGGCACCGCGCCGGGTGCGTTTACCGGCGCCGACCGCAAGGGCCGTCCGGGCAAATTCCAGATTGCCCAGGGCGGCACGTTGTTCCTCGATGAAATCGGCGACATGCCCCTGCCGTTGCAAAGCAAATTGCTGCGGGTGTTGCAGGAAAAGGAATTCGAGCCGGTCGGCTCCAATGAAATGCTGCACAGCGATGTGCGGGTGATCGCGGCCACGTCGATGGACCTGGAAGCGGCGATCAAACGGGGCGAGTTCCGCGCCGACCTGTATTACCGGCTGAACGTGCTGCCGATCCAGGTGCCGCCATTGCGTGAGCGGCTGGAGGACATTCCGGCGTTGAGCGAGGCGATTCTTGAGGAGTTGCGCAGCCAGCATGAGTTGGACCGTGAAGCCTTGGCGCTGCTGGCGCAGCATGCGTGGCCGGGGAACATCCGTGAGCTGCGCAACGTATTGGAGCGCGCGGCGCTGCTGAGTGATGACCTGGTGCTGAATGCCGGGGAGATCCGGGCGGCGATCGGCACCTTTACGCCGGTGGAGCGTAGCAGCGCGGTAGCGGCGGTTGAGGGAGAAAGCTTCAGCGCAGCGCGTGAGCGGTTTGATCGGCAGGTGATCGGCACGGCGTTGCGGGCCTGTGAGGGGAATGTGGTGGAAGCGGCCAAACGGTTGGGGCTCGGGCGGTCGACGTTGTACAAGAAAATGGTGGCGCTGGGTCTCACTCAGTCTCAATAAAGAGACACAATTCTACATACGAAGACATTCCCATGTGGGAGCGGGCGTGCTCGCGAATACGGTGTGCCAGCCGCCTAATTCTTGGCTGATACCCGTATTCGCGAGCAAGCCCGCCCCCACATTAGATCTTCATGAGTCTCAAATATGGGACAAATCTGATAGCGTCAATCCAATCGCCGTAATTTATTCATATATTTCAGACACTTAGCTAATTGGCACATATCTCGCTATAGCCCTCCTCCAAAGCCTCACCCCACAAAAATAACAATCCGATGGAGACACACCATGAGTGTGATCATTGCCCTGGCAGCGCTCGCGTTGCTGATGCTGGCTGCCTACCGTGGCTATAGCGTTATCCTGTTTGCCCCCATCGCCGCGCTCGGCGCTGTATTGCTTACCGATCCGTCCGCCGTCGCACCCGCCTTTACCGGGGTGTTCATGGAGAAGATGGTCGGTTTTATCAAACTGTATTTCCCGGTGTTCCTGCTCGGCGCGGTGTTCGGCAAGCTGATCGAGCTGTCGGGATTTTCGCGCTCCATTGTCGCTGCCGCGATCGGTCTGCTCGGCACGCGTCAGGCGATGCTCGTGATCGTGCTGGTCTGCGCCCTGCTCACCTACGGCGGCGTGTCGCTGTTCGTGGTGGTGTTTGCGGTGTACCCGTTCGCGGCGGAGATGTTCCGCCAGAGCAATATCCCGAAACGCCTGATCCCGGCAACCATCGCCCTCGGCGCGTTCTCGTTCACCATGGACGCGCTGCCCGGCACGCCACAGATCCAGAACATCATCCCCAGCACCTTTTTCAACACCACCGCCTGGGCGGCGCCGTGGCTGGGCCTGATCGGCACGATCTTCGTGTTTTGCGCCGGCATGCTGTACCTGGCGCGCCAACGCAACAAGGCGCAACGGGCCGGTGAAGGCTACGGTACCGAACTGCGCAACGAGCCGGAAACCGCCGATAACCTGGCACTGCCCAACCCGTGGATCGCGCTGTCACCACTGATCCTGGTGGGTGTGATGAACCTGTTGTTCACGCACTGGATCCCGCAGTGGTACGGCAAGACCCACAGCCTTGCCCTGCCAGGCATGACCACCCCGGTAACCACCGAAATCGCCAAGCTCACCGCGATCTGGGCGGTGCAGGCGGCATTGCTGGTGGGGATTATCGTGGTGCTGGTGTTCGGCTTCTCGGCAATCAAAAGCAAGCTCGCCGAAGGCAGCAAGAGCGCGGTCAGCGGCGCGTTGCTGGCGGCAATGAACACCGCGTCCGAATACGGCTTTGGTGCCGTGATCGCCTCGCTGCCAGGCTTTCTGGTGCTGGCGGACTGGCTCAAGGGCATCCCCAACCCGCTGGTCAACGAAGCGATCACCGTGACCCTGCTGGCCGGCATCACCGGCTCCGCGTCGGGCGGCATGAGCATCGCCCTGGCGGCCATGTCCGAGAGCTTTATTTCGGCGGCCCATGCGGCCAATATCCCCCTTGAAGTGCTGCACCGCGTCGCGGCCATGGCCAGCGGCGGCATGGACACCCTGCCCCACAACGGCGCGGTGATCACGCTGCTGGCGGTCACTGGCCTGACGCACCGCGAAGCCTACAAGGACATTTTCGGCATCACGATTATCAAGACCCTCGCGGTGTTCGTGGTGATCGGTACTTTCTACGCCACCGGCATTGTGTGAGGTTTTCATGACGACATTGAACGGCAAGACCGCCCTGGTCACCGGCTCCACCAGCGGCATCGGCTTAGGGATTGCACTGAGCCTGGCCAAGGCCGGCGCCAACCTGATCCTCAACGGCTTCGGCGACGCCAGCGCGGTGATCGCCCAGGTTCAGGCTTTCGGCGGCAAGGTCGGCCATCATCCGGCCGACGTCAGCGACCCGGCGCAGATCGCCGACATGATCGCCTACGCCGAGCATGAATTCGGCGGCGTGGATATCCTGGTGAACAACGCCGGCATCCAACATGTGGCGGCAGTGGAAGACTTCCCGGCGGAGCGCTGGGACTCGATCATTGCGATCAACCTGTCGTCGGTGTTCCACAGCACACGCTTGAGCTTGCCGGGCATGAAAGCCAAGGGCTGGGGGCGTATCGTCAATATCGCCTCGGTGCATGGCCAGGTCGGCTCGGTGGGCAAGGCCGCGTATGTGGCAGCCAAGCACGGCGTGATTGGTTTGACCAAGGTCGTCGGCCTGGAAACCGCTACCAGTAACGTCACCTGCAACGCCATCTGCCCCGGCTGGGTGCTGACGCCGCTGGTGCAAAAACAGATCGACGATCGCGCGGCCACCGGCGTGGACCCGCAGCAGGCGCAGCATGATCTGCTGGCGGAGAAGCAGCCGTCCCTGGAGTTTGTCACGCCGCCGCAATTGGGCGAGCTGGTGCTGTTCTTGTGCAGCGAAGCCGGCAGCCAGGTGCGCGGCGCGGCGTGGAATATCGACGGCGGCTGGCTGGCACAATAACAGGAGGCCCACTATGTCCGAGATCCTCTGGCAACCCTCCCCGGAACGCATCGCCCACACGCGGATGGACCAGTTCCGGCGCTACATCAACGAACGCTACAGCGTGCAGCTCAGCGACTACCCGGCGCTTCACCAGTGGAGCATCGACCAGCGCGCGGATTTCTGGCGGGCGATCGTGACGTACTTCGACGTGCAGTTTCGCAGCCCGCCCACCGCGGTGCTGATCGAAGACACCGAAATGCCCAGCGCCCAATGGTTTCCCGGCGCGACCCTGAACTTTGCCGAGCACCTGTTGCGCCGCCGCGACGATCACCCCGCCGTGGTCGCCCTCAGTGAAGACGGCCAGCGCGAGCAATTGACCTACGCCGAACTGGCCGCCCATGTCGCCGGCCTGCAAAACAGCCTACGGGCGGCCGGCGTGGTCCAGGGTGATCGCGTCGCGGCGTGTATGCCCAATACCTGGCAGACCCTGGTGGGCATGCTTGCCACCACCAGCCTCGGCGCAATCTGGTCGTGCTCATCGCCGGACTTCGGCACCCAGGGTGTGATAGACCGGTTCGGCCAGATCGAACCCAAGGTGCTGATCACCTGCGCCGGATATCGTTATGCCGGCAACGATATCGACCAGACCGCCAAGCTCAATGAAATCCTCGAACGCCTGCCGTCCCTGGAGCAGTTGATCATCGTGCCGTACGCACGCCCCCAAGCAAGGATCGAGGACTATCAGACCCACGCCCGCGTCGCGCTATGGCAAGACTTCTATCAGCCCGGCGGCGAGCCTGAATTCGTCGCGGTGCCATTCGATCATCCGCTGTATATCCTCTATTCCAGTGGCACCACCGGCGTCCCCAAGTGCATCATCCACGGCACCGGCGGCGTGCTGCTCACCCACCTCAAGGAACACGGCCTGCATGCCGACCTGTCCCGCGAGGACTGCCTGTTCTACTACACCACCTGCGGCTGGATGATGTGGAACTGGCTGGTGTCGGTCCTGGCCATCGGCGCCACGGCGGTGCTGTATGACGGTTCGCCGTTTCATCCAGGCCCCGAGCGGCTGATCGACCTGATTGATGCCGAGAAGATCAGCGTGTTCGGCACCAGTCCCAAGTTTCTCGCCACCTTGGAAAAGGCCGGCTTGCAACCGCGCCTGAGCCACAAGTTGAGCAGTCTCAAAGGCTTGATTTCGACCGGTTCGCCACTATCGCCCCAGAGTTACGACTACGTGTACCGCGAGATCAAGGGCGAGCTGTGCCTGTCGTCCATGTCCGGTGGCACCGATATCGTCTCCTGCTTTGTGATCGGCAACCCGGTGCTGCCGGTGCGTCGCGGTGAAATGCAGTGCAAGAGCCTGGCGATGGCCATCGAGGTGTGGGATGAACAGGGCCAGCCGCTGGTCGGCGAAAAAGGCGAGCTAGTGTGCACCCGGCATTTCCCGGCCATGCCCATCGGGCTATGGAACGATCCGGAGCGCAAGAAACTGCTGGCTTCGTATTTCAGCCAGTTTCCCGGCGTCTGGGCCCAAGGGGACTACGCCGAACAGCGCCCCAACGGCAGCCTGCTGATCCACGGGCGCTCCGACGCGGTGCTCAACCCCGGCGGTGTGCGGATTGGCACGGCCGAGATTTACCGCCAGGTGGAAAAAGTCCCACAAGTGCAGGAAAGCTTGGCCATCGGCCAACGCTGGCAGGACGACGTGCGCGTGGTGCTGTTCGTACGCCTCAACGACGGTGTGGAATTGGACGACGCGCTGGAGCAGCAGATACGCCAGGTGATTCGCGCCAACACCACACCGCGCCATGTGCCGGCGAAGATCCTCGCTGTCACCGATATCCCCCGCACCATCAGCGGCAAGATTGTCGAATTGGCGGTGCGCAATGTGGTGCACGGTGAGCCGGTGAAGAATACCGACGCCCTGGCCAACCCGAAGGCGCTGGAGCAGTTCCGCGACCGCCCTGAACTCGCCCGAGGATGAAAGGCTTCAGCCCTGACGCACTCATTTTAAGACAAACCCCGAATGCATGCTATTTTTCGGGGGTAGTCAGCCATTCCCAAGTCACGGGATAATGGGTGTTGTCATCTTTCAAAGCGTTACGCTCAGGGCTTTTTCATGATTGGAACATCCACCGGTAGCGAAGCCGCCGCATTGATTGCGCGGCTGGACTGGGCGCAAAGCCCGCTCGGTGAGACCAGTGGTTGGCCGCAAAGCCTGCGCACCGCCGTGGATATCGTCGTCCACTCGCCGATGCCGATGCTCCTGCTGTGGGGCGACCAACTCACGCAACTCTACAACGACGGCTTCGCCCAGTTGGCCGGCAACAAACATCCTGAAGCAATGGGGCAGCCGACGCATCAGACCTGGCCGGAGCTGGAAGGCTTTACCGCGCCGATCTATGACGCCGTACTCAGCGGCCAGGTGCGCACCTTCAGCGAGCAGCGTTTCGTGCTGCAGCGCAACAATCGCGACACGGAAATCTGGCTGGACCTGACCTACAGCCCGATCCGCGATGAAAGCACCCGAGTGGCCGGCATCCTCGTCACCGCCATCGAAACCAACGAACGCCGCAGAGCCCAGCACAACACCGAGCAACGCTTGCAGTTGGCCCTGGCCGCCACCGACGCGGTAGGCACCTGGGATTGGGATATCGGTGAAGACCGCTTTATCGCCGACGCGCATTTCGCCTACCTGCACGGCGTCAACCCCAGCGATGCGCGCCTGTTGCCGATCAGCGACTACCTGCACGGGGTACACCCTGAAGACCGTGGCATGGTGGCGCGCAGTATCAAGCACTGCATCACCTTCGGCACCGAGTACGCCGAGGAATACCGCCTGTTGCAGGCCGATGGCCAGATACGCTGGGTGTTCGCCCGTGGCCGCTGCTACAAGGATCATCAAGGTCGGCCGACACGGTTCCTCGGGGCCGCGCTAGACCTGACCGAGCGCAAACACACCGAACAGGCCCTGCGCCAGAGCCAGACCGAGTTGCAGCTGATCATCAACGCCATGCCGGTGCTGATCGGTTACGTCGACCATGAACAGCGCTTTCGCCTGAACAACAGCGCGTACCTGGAGTGGTACGGCATGACGCCCCAGGAGCTGTACGGCAAGACCATCCGCGAAGTACTCGGCGACGAGGTGTATGCCGGACGTGAAGACAAGATCGCCGCCGCGCTCAAGGGCAAGGCGTGCAGCTTCATGACCATTACTCCGCACCACGACGGCCGCCCACGCCACGCCTTGATGAAGTACCTGCCGCGCTTCAGCACTGACGGCTCGGTGAATGGTTTCTACATTTTTGTGATCGATGAGACTGAACGCAAACTCACCGAAGAAGCCCTGCGTCACCTCAACGAAAACCTTGAAGAACGCGTAGCCCAACGCACCCAGGCCCTGGCCGAAGCCAACCAGCGCCTGCAAAACGAGATGTACGAGCGCGAGCGCGCCGAAGATGCACTGCGCCATGCGCAGAAGATGGAGGCCGTCGGCCAGCTCACCGGCGGCATTGCCCACGACTTCAACAATATGCTCACTGGCATCATCGGCAGCCTGGACCTGATGCAGCGTTATATCGCTGCCGGGCGCAGTGACGAGATCGGTCGTTTTACTGACGCGGCGGTGTCCTCAGCCCATCGCGCCGCCGCCCTCACCCACCGTTTGCTGGCGTTCTCGCGCCGACAGTCGCTGGACCGGCGCCCGCTGGATCCGAACCAGTTGGTCGCCTCGCTGGAAGACTTGTTCCGGCGCACCAAAGGCGCGCACATCGCGCTCAAGGTACAACTGGGCCACGACATCTGGCCGGTGAACACCGACGCCAGCCAACTGGAAAACGCTCTGCTCAACCTGGTGATCAACGCCCGCGACGCCATGCCCGACGGCGGTGAAATCCTGATAGAAACCGCCAATAGCTACCTGGACGGCACCGACATCGCCACCCTTGAACCGGTCAAGGCTGGCGACTACGTGATGCTCGGTGTGTGCGACAACGGCACCGGCATGGCACCGAAGATTCTGGCCAAGGCTTTCGATCCCTTTTTCACCACCAAGCCCATCGGCCAAGGCACCGGCCTGGGGCTGTCGATGATCTATGGCTTTGCCCAACAGTCCGGCGGCCACGTGACCATTCATAGCGAACCGGGCCAGGGCACCTGCGTGCGTCTGTACCTGCCGCGCCTGTATGGCACTGCACTGGAAAGCAGTTTGCCCGCCAGCCTCGGTGAAGCCCCGGTGGCCCTGGCCGGTGAAGCCGTGGTGGTGGTCGAAGACGACCCGGCGGTGCGCATGCTGGTGGTCAATGTGCTCGATGAACTGGGCTACACGGCCCACCAGGCGGCGGATGCACGGGCGGCACTGCCGCTGCTGGAGTCGGATTTGCGTGTGGACTTACTGGTCACCGATGTCGGACTGCCGGGCATGAATGGCCGGCAACTGGCAGAGATCGCACGCCAACACCGCCCTGGACTGCGCGTATTGTTCATGACCGGTTACGCGGAAAAAGCCGCTGAGCGCCAGGGCTTTCTGGAGGACGGCATGGACATGGTGGCCAAGCCGTTTTCCATCGACCTGCTGGCCACGAAAATCCGCAGCATGATCAGCGTGGTTGAATGAGTTCAGGCATAATCGCGCGCCGTTGCACGTACCTGGTAGAGATCAATGAAAGCCCAAGCCCGTCATATCCTGGTGAAAACCAGCGAAGAAGCCGAACAACTCAAGCAGCGCATCGCCAAGGGCGAAGCCTTTGATGTGCTGGCCAAGAAGTACTCCACTTGCCCGTCCGGCAAGCGCGGCGGCGATCTGGGTGAAGTGCGGCCAGGGCAAATGGTGGGGGCGATTGATGCGGTGATCTTCAAGAAGCCGGTGAAGGTGGTTCACGGGCCGATCAAGAGCAAGTTCGGGTATCACCTGGTGCAGGTGTTCTACCGCGATTGATCAACACCCCTCTGTAGGAGCCGGCAAGCCGGCTGCTACAGAGGCGGTGTCAGGCTTGGGGAATGAGTGCGCCGGGTACTTGGATGACCCGACTGGCCAGCCGATGCCCGGCCAGCGCAGCTTCCTCCGGCGAGCCACCCTTGAGCCGGCTGGCCAAATACGCCGCACTGAACGAATCCCCCGCCGCTGTCGTATCCACCACCTTTTCCACCTTCAGCGCCGGCACGGCAAAGCGCTCGCCCTTGCAACGAATCAGGCATTCATCCGCCCCACGCTTAAGCACCACCTCTTCAATCCCCGGATACGCCGCGAACACTTGTTCACTGTCGGCATAACCAAACAACGCACGCTCGTCATCTTCGGTCAACAAGGCGATATCCACCTCGGCCAAGACACGGTGATACGCCGTGCGGGCCGCTTCAACACTGGCCCAAAGACGCGGCCGATAGTTGTTGTCGAACACCACCTTGCCCCCTCGCCGACGGGTCTCGACCAAGGTTTGCAGCAAACGCTCACGGCCGATGTCACCCAACACCGCCAGGGTGATGCCGCTGAAATACACCACGTCGTAGTCCGGCAAAGCGGCCAGGATCGGCTCGGCGGCGGGCGTGGTGAAACAGTCACGCACAGCGGCTTCGTTGCGCCAGTAGAGAAATTTTCGTTCGCCATTGGCGTCGGTCTGGATGCAGTACAAACCCGGCAAACGTCCAGGCAAGTGCTGGACCATGCCCAGGCCCAGGCCTTCCTGCGCCCATTGCTGACACATGGCATCGCTGAAGCTGTCATCGCCCAGGGCAGTGACGTAGTCGACGTGGCCGGTAGCGCCCAGTTCGCGGCGCAGGTACACCGCCGCGTTCAAGGTGTCGCCACCGAAGCTCTGGTGCAGGCTGCCGTCAGCGCGGTGTTGCAGTTCGATCATGCATTCGCCGATCAGGGCGATGCGGGGTTGGGTGGTCATGGCGATTATCTCGGTTGGGGCTGATGGCCCCTTCGCGAGCAAGCCCGCTCCCACATTTGGAATGCATTTCAAGTGTGGGAGCGGGCTTGCTCGCGAAGGGAGCGACGCGGTCTAGAAGCAGGTATGCAAACTCTCGATCACCTGCAACTGCTCATCCACCAGGCAGCCGACTTGCCACTTGTCAAACGTCAAACAAGGGTGGGATGTGCCAAAGGAAATGATGTCGCCAATACGCAATTCAACCCCCGGCGCCACGCTCATGAACGCATGTTGGTCCATCACCGCCGTGACCTTGCACTCGCCCACGTCATCACCTTGCGCCGGCAAAATTCCGGCCTTGTAGCGTTTGAGTGGCACCGGCAAACCAGCGTCGTAGGCCACGTCGCGCTTGCCCAGGGCGATCACCGCAAAACCCGGCTCGGGCAACGATTGCACATGGGCCCAGACTTCCAGGGCCGGGCGCAGGCCTTCGCTGAGGTCGCTGCGACGGTCTAGCACGCAGCACTGCGCCTCTTTGTAGATACCGTGGTCATGGGCCACGTAGCTGCCGGGGCGCAATACGCTGAGGAAGCGGCCAGCAGCGTTCTGTTCTTCAAACGACTCGGCAATCAGGTCGTACCAGGCCGAACCCGACGCCGTGACGATGGGCTTGGGCAGGTCGAAAGAACCGTTGTTCTGCAGGTCCACGGCCAGGCGCACCAGGCTGGCGGCGAAGGCGCGAATGCCGCTGATCGCATGCTCGCCATGGATCACGCCTTCGTAGCCTTCGATACCGGTGAGGGCCAGGGCCGGCTGGGCCTTGATCGCCTTGGCCAGGTCACGCACTTCCTGCTCGCTGCGACAGCCGCAACGGCCGCCGACCACGCCATATTCGATCATCACGTTCAGGCGCAGGCCACGGGCGGCGAAGAACAGACCCAGGTCAGCAACGTTGTCCGGGTGATCGACCATGCAGTGGAAGTCGAAGTCCGTGTCGGCCAACAGATCAGCGATCAACGCCATGTTCGGCGCGCCCACCAGTTGGTTGGCCATCAGCACGCGACGCACGCCACCGGCATAAGCGGCGCGAGTCTGCACCGCGTTGGCCAGTGTAATCCCCCAGGCACCCGCTTCGATCTGGCGCTGAAACAGCGCCGGCATCATGCTGGTCTTGCCATGGGGCGCCAGCTCGGCGCCGCTCTTGCTGACGAAGTCCTGCATCCAGCGGATGTTGTGTTCCAGGGCGTCACGGTGCAGTACCAGAGCGGGCAGGCTGACGTCACGGACCAGGTGGGCCCCGACGGCGGCGGCGCCCTTTTCAACGGCATTGATGGCAGACATGGAAAACTCCTATTCGTTGATACGCCGGGCCAGGTTGTTGGCGCTGTCGATCAACACCCGGCGATAGTCGTTGTAGTTTTTTGTGGCATCGGCGCGTGGGGCGACGATACACAGCGTCGCGATGCTGATGCCTTGCGCGTCCCGCACCGGGGCGGCAAAGCAGTGGGTAAAGGTGTCGGCAACGCTGTCGAAGGAGAAGAAGCCATCGAGGGTGGCCTGACGGATTTGCGCCAGGAAGGTCTCCAGCGGCAGGCGCTGACCGTCCGGCAGGATGAAGTCGTCGTGATCGATCAGGTCGATGATCTGCTGGTCGCTCAAGTGCCCCAGCAACAGGCGCCCGGAAGCGGTCCACGGGATCGGCGCGTTTTCGCCAATGTCCGAGGAGATACGGAAATGCCGCTCGCCTTCACGCATCAGCGCCACCGTGTATTTGCGCCCGTTGAGCAGGCACATCTGCGCGGTTTCGTGGGTCTGGCTGACGATTTCCTGCAAGGCGTGATCGGCCTCGCGGGTCAGGTCGAAATGGCGCAGGTGCGCCTGGCCGAGAAAATACAGCTGGCGGCCGAGGTAGACGTGACCGTCCTTGCCCACCGTTTCCAGGATGCGCCGCTCAAGCAGCGACGCAACCAGTTCATAGACAGTGGACTTGGGGCTGCCGATGCCGCTGGCAATATCATTCGGGCGCAGGGGCTGGCCGATTTCCTTGAGGAAATCGAGGATATCGAATGCACGGTCCAGGCCTTTGGCGCGGCGTTTGATGGTGTCTTCGGTCATGGCAATCATCTGTCCCAAGTTGGTTGAGGCCCCTGTAGGAGCGAGCTTGCTCGCGAAAAACCCAAGGACAACGCATTCATCCAGACTACGCGCGTCATCGTTGACGATCTTCGCGAGCAAGCTCGCTCCTAGAGAGAAAGCGGCGGGCAATTTAGCCTTTTTTCTTGTACGCCACGCAATCGATCTCGACCTTGCAATCGACCATCATATTGGCCTGCACGCAGGCCCGCGCCGGAGCGTGTTCCGGGGTGAAGTATTCGCCGAACACTTTGTTGAAGCTCCAGAAGTCCCGCGGGTCTTCCAGCCACACGCCGACGCGCACGACATCCTTCAATTCGTAACCCGCTTCTTCGAGGATCGCCACCACGTTGCGCATGGTCTGACGGGTCTGTTCGATGATGCCCCCAGTGATGATTTCGCCGTCCACCGCAGGCACCTGGCCTGAGACGTACAACCAACCATCGGCTTCCACCGCACGGGCGAACGGACGGGGTTGGCCACCGCCGGCTGTGCTACCGGCACCGTAACGAGTAATGCTCATAAAAAAGGCTCCTGATTAAAAACGAATGTTCTTGAGAAATTCCGCCAGGCGCGGCGATTGCGGGCGTTCGAAGATGTCCTTCGAGGTGCCCTGTTCTTCAATGCGGCCCTGGTTCATGAAAACGATCTTGTCCGAGACTTCATAGGCAAAGCGCATTTCGTGGGTGACCAGCAACATGGTCATGCCCTCCTCCGCCAGGCCCTTGATCACGCTGAGCACTTCGCCCACCAACTCGGGGTCGAGGGCCGAGGTGACTTCGTCGAACAGCATCAGGCTGGGGTTCATGGCAATGGCGCGGGCAATCGCCACACGCTGTTGCTGGCCGCCGGACAGTTGGCCGGGGAAGTGGTTGCGACGCTCTAGAAGTCCTACGCGGTCCAGCCATTTTTCCGCCAGCGCAACGGCTTCGTCCTTGCCCATTTTCTTGACCTTGAGCAAGCCGAGGGTAACGTTCTGCAACGCAGTCAAATGGGGGAAAAGGTTGAATTGCTGGAACGCCATGCCCGTCATCGCACGGTGCTGCGCAATGACGCGCTCAGGGTGGCGCACGCGCTTGCCGGCGATTTCGCTGTAACCGATGGACTCGCCATCCAAGGTGATTTGGCCGCCCTGGAACTCTTCCAGCAGGTTGACGCAACGCAACAGTGTGGTCTTGCCCGAGCCGCTGGAGCCGATCAAGGTCACCACGTTGCCGCGCTGCATGGACAGGTCAACGCCCTTGAGCACTTCCACCTGGCCGTATTGCTTACGCAGGCCACGGATGTTCAGCAGCGGTTGGTTGGTGTGAGGTTGGTTCATGGCAAGGCCACCCGCTTTTCAATGTAGCGCCCGAATAACTCGATGGCGTAGTTGATGACAAAGAACATAAAGCCTGCGAACAGGTAGAACTCCAGGGTCATGAAGGTGCGCGCGATCACTTGCTGGGTACTGAGCAGCAACTCGGCCACGCCGATCACCGAGAGCAAGGTCGAGGCCTTGACGATTTCCGTGGAGGAATTGACCCAGGTCGGCAAAATCTGGCGCAGCGCCTGGGGCAGCAGCACATAGCCCAGGGACTGGTAGAACGTCAGGCCGATGGCCTTGCCCGCTTCCAGTTGCCCACGGGGAATGGCTTGCAGCGCGCCGCGCACGATCTCGGAGACGTGAGAACCGCAGAACAGCGTCAACCCGACCGCACCGGCCTGGAACGCGGTGATCTGCCAACCGAGCGCCGGCAGCATGTAGAAACACGCCAGCACCAGCACGAACACCGGCGTGCCACGGATCAGGTCGACATACAGACGAAACGGTGCACGCATCCAGAACTTGCCGTAGGTCAGGATCAACCCGGCGACAATGCCGATCAGGGTGCCAAAGATAATCGCCAACGCAGACACATAAACACTGGCTTGAAAGCCCGCCCAGAGGGTATCCCGGGCGATCCACAACTCATGCAGCCAGCTGGGGGATTCGTACATGGAAACCTCGCTTAACGACGGATCGCCAGACGCTGTTCCAGGTAACGGAGCAGCATGGCAATGAGGTAACAGGCAGCCACGTAGAGCGCCGTCGTGACCATCCAGGTTTCAATAACCCGGTAGCTTTCGACGTTGATCTTGCGGGCGTAATAGGTCAGCTCCGGCACCGCGATAGCAGCGGCGAGCGAGGTGTCCTTGAACAGCGAAATGAAATTGTTCGACAGCGCGGGCAGCACATTGCGCAGCATCACCGGTACGGTGATGTAGGCGCGGATACGCCATTCGCCCAGACCGATAGCCAACCCGGCTTCCCGCAGGCCCTTGGGAATGTTCAACAGCCCGGCGCGGAACACTTCGGTCAAGTAGGCACCCGCGTACAGCGACAAGGTGATGATGAACGACGGGATCTTGTCCAGACGGATCCCGAGACTGGGCAACGCAAAGTAGATCAACAGGATCAACACAAGGATCGGCGTATTGCGCACCACCGTCACGTACACCGAGGCGAAGATCCGCAACGCACGGTGCTTGGAGAGCATGGCAAACGCCATCATCAGGCCGATCACACAGCCGATGGCAATCGACAGCAGCGCCAGCTCAAGGCCCAGGCCGAGCCCCGCCAGCAAGCTGGGGAAGTCGCGCCACACGGCGGCAAAGTTCAACTGATAGTTCATGGTCAGCAGTACCTGATTGGGGCGCCGTCAGCGACGCCCCAGGTTTTCGATTTACTTGAACTCAACCGGGAAGCCGATCGCGGGTTCCGGCAGGTCGACACCGAACCATTGCTTGAACGAGGCCTTGTAGGTCGGGAACTCGACACCGGTCATGGCTTCATGCAGCGCGGTGTTGACGAAGTTCAGCCAGTCCTGGTCGCCACGCTTGACGGCGCACGCATAGGTCTGCGGGCTCCAGGCGTACGTCGGGCTGCGGTAGCGGCCTGGGTTCTGCACCATCAGGTATTTGACCGAGGACTGGTCGGTGGCGGCGGCATCGGCGCGACCGGAGTTCACGGCCTGATACATCAGGTCGACGCTGTCGTATTGGTCGACCTTGGCCTTGGGCAACGCCTGGTGCACCAGCTCTTCGGCATACACGTTTTGCAGCACAGCCACGGTGACGCCGTCGCCGCCAGCCTGCAGGTCTTCAATCTCTTTGTACTTGCTGTTGTTCGGCAGCAGCAGGCCCACGCCTTCGCGGTAGTACGGCAGGGTGAACGCGACCTGCTGGGCACGGCTGGCGGTGACGGTAATGAACTGGCAACTCATGTCGACCTTGTCGGTCAGCAGGTTGGGAATCCGGGCGTCAGACGACTGCACCACGAACTCGACCTTGCTTGGGTCATTGAACAAGCCCTTGGCCACTATGCGGCCGATGTCGATATCAAACCCTTGCAACTTGCCATCCGCTCCCTGGAAGTGCCACGGCGCATTGGTACTGCCTGTACCCACGATCAAGTGCCCACGCTTGAGCACATCATCGAGCTTGCTGTCCGCCGCCTGCACGATGCTTGCGAGGGAAGCCGATGCGGCGAAGAGAAAAACACACGCTTTAAACACGGAAGGTCGGTGATGCATGACAAGCACTCCAGGAGTTGTGTATTCCGCTATACCGGAACTTAGTATGTAACAACGGAATAGACAGCAGAAAGTGTGCCACACGCGGCAACAGAAAAAAACGACATGGATAAATCTGTGTTAAATCAACTAGATAAAAGATGATGTGCAATAAGGCGTTAAGCCAGCACCTGAAATCACTTTGCTACCCAAGGCCCCACACAGCGGTGACAGACCCAGTTGCGTGCGCTACGACGGCGTTACCGCGCACCGTTGCAGTGCGTCTGGCGCGTTGAAAAATCCCCACGCTGGGCTAGCCTTGGCACATTCATTCCGACAAGGACTCCGCCCTGATGAAGTTCCGCCTCACCCTGGTCTTGCTTTCCTTTCTGGTGGCCGGCAGTGCTTGGGCCAGTAACGACCGCCGCGAATGCAAGGAAGAACTGCGCAAGCTCAACGCAGCCCTGAGCACCAACTACACCAGCCAGAACCACCACGGCTACCGCCAGGCAAAGGCTTCGAGGGACAACCTTGAATACAAGAAATGCGCAAGCCAGGCGCGCAAGGCGCGGGAACGCCTGGAGCGCGATAGCGACCTGTGAAGGTTGACAGTAGACGGCAGTGATTCCTCGACTTAGCGTGGGCAGACACTCGCACTGTCCAGGAGGACCACTATCATGGGAATTGCCACCGCAACCATTACCAACGCCGAGGAATATGAAAAGGTACTGAGTACCTCCCACCCCGTGTTTCTATTGTTCGTTTCAGCTCGCTGCCCTGCGTGCGCAGACACCGGCCCATTGTTCGAACGGATTGCTGCCAGGCATCCCGATATCGTGAGCCTGGTGCTGGACTGCGCAAACACTCCGCAACACCCCCATGTCAAGGGCACGCCCACCTTGTTGGTTTACGTCATGGGCGAACTGATGGAAATTATCGAGGGTTTCTACCCCATTAAAGATCAGGAAAAAACTGTGGAAGAGCTTTTCGACCGCTACGTCCAGCGTCCCCTCTTGCACGGTACGACCTAGCGTCTAAGCTGCTCAAATTAGTCTCAGCCACCAGGTCGGCAATGTTCAAGACCATTGAAGCTGAAGTCTTGGAGAAACGCCCGTCACCCACCTTGCAACTTGAGCTCGCCCAGCATGATTTCGAGCGACTCAAGTCATTCTGCCTGCTGATCTACATCGCGATCATCACATTGGGCACCCGTCCGCTAATCGAAGGCTTGTCGACGGATCTGCACCCCAGCGGGGTGATTCTGACAACGCTTACGTTTCACACGCCCGCATAAACCGATCACGCCCCGTGCGTGATAGACAGCGCATCGAAATGCTTTACCGGGCGGCCACTTACTGGATAATAGCTCAATGCCTTCATTGAGTTAATGTTCGGCACCACCTCTACCGCCTCGATGGATTTTCTTCTGCGTATGGACACTCCTCTGCTTCCGCAAAAACGCCTCAATGCTGCAATCACCAAAGTCATGGCCGGTATCAGCGCAACGCTGGGCGCCATGTGGGCGCTGATCACCTATGTGTTTCCCGATCCCAGCGTGTTCGGCTTTGGCTTTCTCAACTGGAAAAACTTGATTCTGGTGATCAGCGTGTTCCTGTTCCTCGCGGCACTGTCTATTGGCTGGCAGGCGCGTCGCCTGCCGGATGCGATAAAAGGCACGCTTTCGGTGATCCTGGCCGTATTGCTCGCCGGCGGTTTTTTCATTTTGGGCAGTGAGTACGCCAAACCCACTTTCGAATTTGCCCAATCGCAAAAGCTGATGACTGAAAATGACGGCGCCAACCTGTTTGGCAAGCGTATAGAGCTGGTCGACGGTGTACGCATCGAACTGCTGGAGTGTGAGCAGATTGGCCAGGCACCGAGCTGCCTGCTGGAACTGACCAACACCAATGTCGACCGCGAAATGCGCGACCTTAAGCAAAGCACCCTATTTGAAAAAACCGGCGGCTCCCTGGATGTCGAGCAACTGCAGGTCGGCCAATCTAAGTCTGACCAGTGGAACGCATTTGCGCTGGTACGCAATGTGCCGACCCGAGTGACGATGGTGTTCCAGCCCGTGCGCGGGAAGCTGGAGAGCATCCCGGCACTCAAGATCAGGTTTCGCAGCCTCAAGGGTGAGGATAACGTGGTGAAATTCAGTGGCGTGGCGGTTAACTGAGGGGATGGATATGAGCACTGCTACTGCAACAGAGAATACTGACCAGCCCTGGGAAGATACGTTGATTCTGGCATTTCGCGATATTCAGTGGATCCATCACCGCGAAAAACAGCAGACACTGATTTCAGATGCGCTTGGCTGGTTCCAATTGAACAATCATTTACTGCTGTGCAATCCCTCAGACAAAACACAGCAAAACACCTGTAATAAGGCCAAGGAAAAGCTCGATCTGGCAGTGAAAGAAATGGCGGCAACACCGCCACTACTCGCGAAATTGGACGGCAAGGCTGAAAGTGCAGCGGGCGATGTGCTAACCGCCCATGAAGACAGGTTCTTCCTGATTGAATTCAAATCAGACATGAGCACCAGAAGCTCCGAATACACCAAATTCCTGGGGATTCTAATGTGGCTGATCGATCCAGAAGCCAACCACGTACTGATAAACCAGTCAAAAAAAGGGCATTTTTTTGTCACGCAGAGGCCCGACACATGCGCCCCCTCTGCTCCAAACCTGCGAAAGCTCACTATGGAGGCCTACACTTACTACGACGCAATCACTCAGCCCAACTTAAAACTGACTGCGGCGATCCCCGTGCACACGCTCCTGGCAGAAAAACGCCACGGCCTGCCGCTGGCTCAAATGGCGGACTACCTTCAACTGCTCTGTAACGTACATGTCGGTGACGCAGCAGGCGGCGCACACCCGATGAAAGTGGCGGTGGCAAGTGCATCCGGGGTGTTTTGGCCGATATCCGACCTTTCGGAACTGACTGCATTGGCCGGCTTGTTCAACGCGACCGCAAGGCTGTCGCACCCAAAACACCCGGCATTTGGCATTGCAAACGCCAAACGCCTGAAAGACATCGTCGATGCCTTTCGGAAAAAAACGCTCGAAGAGCAAAAAACCGCGCTCAGACGTGACGGCAGAACACCCGGCGGCGCCACTCCAGGCATCAATCGAAGCTGAGTGACACCGCTTACGCCCCCATCAGGAATCCACGCACCGAAGCAGGCTGACCTGCGTCACCCGGCGGTCCTCCACCGCCGCCACCGTCAGGCGCCAACCCTCATGTTCCAGGCTGTCGCCCACCACTGGGAGGCGATCCAGCAGACTCATCACCAGGCCGGCCAGGGTCTGATAATCGTCGGTCGCAACCGCGTTGAAGCCCGTGCGCTGACGCACCTGATTGAGGTTCAGTGCACCATTGGCGCGGAAACCAGCGCCCTCCTCGACAATATCCGGCCCTTCGATTTCGCTGGCGTCCGGCAGCTCACCGGCGATGGATTCCAGGATGTCGGTCATGCTCAACACGCCCATGAAGTCACCGAATTCGTTGATCACAAACGCAATGTGGGTGGATTCCTGACGCATCTGCTCCAGGGCGTTGAGGATCGAGAAACTGTCCAGCAGGTTGATCGCCCGGCGTGCCAGGTGCTCCAGGTTCGGCTCGTTACCGGCCAGGTATTCCTTGAGCAACTCCTTCTTGTGCACAAAGCCCAGCGGTTCATCGACGGCGCCGTTGCGGATCAACGGCAGTCGCGAGTAGGACGAATGCATCAGTTTCAGACGAATGCTGTCGGGATCATCCGCCAGATCGATGCAGTCGACCTTGGCCCGCGGTGTCATCAGTGTGCGGATCGGCCGTTCGGCCAGTTGCAGCACACCACTGATCATCACGCGCTCGCGCCGATCAAACAGCGGGCCTTGCCCAGCATCTGGCTCACCCAGCAGGTCGGCAACCTCATCGCTCACCTCTTCCACCGCCAGGCTACGACCGCCGAGCAAGCGCATCACGGCATGGGCCGTACGCTCACGTACTGGCAACACACCTTGCGCCGACTTCTTGCGGCGGGCCCGTGCGATCTGGTTGAACAACTCGATCAGGATTGAGAAACCAATCGCTGCGTACAGGTAACCCTTCGGAATATGGAAACCCAGGCCTTCGGCGGTCAGGGCAAAACCGATCATCATCAAGAAGCCCAGGCACAGCATGATCACCGTCGGGTGCGCATTGACGAAGCGGGTCAATGGCTTGCTCGCGACGATCATCACACCGATGGACACGATCACCGCGATCATCATCACCGCCAGCTCGTCCACCATGCCCACGGCGGTAATCACCGCATCCAGGGAGAACACCGCATCCAGCACCACGATCTGCGCCACGATCGGCCAGAACATCGCGTAGGCGGCATTGCCCGTGCGCTGGACCACATGGCCTTCGAGGCGCTCGTGCAATTCCATGGTGGCCTTGAACAACAGGAATACACCACCAAACAACATGATCAGGTCACGGCCCGAGAAGCTCTTGTCGAACACCTCGAACAACGGCTGCGTCAGGGTCACCAGCCAGGAAATACTCGCCAATAGGCCCAGGCGCATCAGCAGCGCCAGGGACAGGCCGATCAACCGCGCACGGTCACGCTGCTCCGGCGGCAACTTGTCCGCCAGGATCGCGATAAACACCAGGTTGTCGATGCCCAGCACCAGTTCCAGCACAATCAAGGTCAACAGCCCGAGCCAGGCCGTTGGATCCGCTAACCATTCCATTTATTGAGTCTCTTCAGTCATCGATTTTCAGAATGCCGGGCACGGCAAGGCGCGGTCAGTGGACCGGTACAAGGTTAGCAGTCGGAATACGGGGTGCTTCAGAGGGAACAGCGGCAGCGCAAGTCTTGGGGAAAGACGACTGGGGGGCTCCGAAAGGGTGTTCATGCAAATCCTGAAATAACAAAAGGACTTGAATCCTACATCTGAAACGCAAACTTCCTACAACGCAAAACTATTACAAGATCTGTAATCTCACCTGTAGGAGCCGGCTTGCCGGCGATGGCGTCCTCACAAACGCCATCGCCGGCAAGCCGACTCCTACAGGGGCATCGTGGTGTCAGGACTTACGGGTAGCGTCATCCAACGCCAGAATGGTATGCGCATTGGTCACCGTCGTGGCCAGCGTATTGATCACCCCCGACCGCAACGCCCCCAGCGTCGCCGCCGCCTTGGTATTTTCGCTGGCAATCGCCACCACATCCGGTATGCGAAACAACTCCTGCACCGTCAACCCGATCACCCGCCCCTGGATCGCGTTGACCGCCGGTTGCCCGTGAATGTCGATAAAGTCATAGCCCATCATGTCACCCACGGTGCCGGACAACCGGGCCTGGGCGATTTCCTGCGGTGAGAACCAGCCCATGCGCACCATGTTGCTGTTCTCACTCATGTCGCCAATACCGATCAACGCAATATCCGCGCGCCGCGCCCGGTCCAGCGTGGAGCGCACGGTGTCGTTATTGATCAGCACCCCGCGCAACTCCGGGTTCGCCACCAGGGCCGGGGCATACAAGCTTTCACTCTCCCCCCCGAAGCGCAGCGCCAGGCGCCGGCAGATATGGTCGGGGTTCATGTATTCGCCGGCCTTGAGCGAACCACCGATGGCGCAGACAAATGTGCAATTGCGTGTCACCGGCAAGAATACGTTGTCCGCCACTGCGCCGACGTTACGCCCCATGCCTACCGCGACAATCATGCCATCGCTCAGCGTCTTGTTCAGGTAGTTGGCCACCAGACTGGCAACGGCCGAGCGCTGGGTGTCGGGGTCGCTGTGGTCCACGGCAATCAAGGCGCGGTCCAGCTTGAAGCGCTGCACCAATGCCTGCTCCAGCTCGTTGTTCATGGCCGGGTGCTGCAGCACGCGCACCTCGACGATCCCCTCATCGCGCGCACGCTTGAGCAAGCGGCTGACTTTCGCCCGCGACAGGTCAAAGCGCTTGGCAATGGCTTCCTGAGTGACGTTCTCAAGGTAATAGAGCATTGCCACTTCGGTCATCTGATCGATATCGCTGGCAATGCGCTGGGTACTGTCACTCATGGGGACGGGCTTCCGTTTCGGCGTCAAAGGCGCATTCTCCCGACTCTTGCCCCGTTTAGTCCACTACTGATGCCCGTCGCGCTCGATCGCATTGATGCGCTCGACCTTGGCGCCGGAACGCGCCGACTCGAACTCCGACTCCAGGAATGATTTGACGATGCTTTTGGCCAGCTCCGCACCGATCACTCGCGCGCCGATGGACAGGATTTGCGCATCGTTGCTCTTACGCGCCCGCTCCGCCGAATAGGTGTCATGGGCCTGCGCCGCACGAATGCCCAGCACCTTGTTGGCGGAAATGGCCATGCCGATCCCGGTGCCACACACCAGCACACCCAGGCGCTGCTGCCCGGCATTGATCGCGTTGGCCACGGCCAGGGCGATGTCGGGGTAAAGCACCGGCGCGGTGGAATGGGTGCCGAAGTCGGTCACCGGGTAACCCAGCGCCTCGATATGGCGCTTCAACAGCTCTTTGAGCTCAAAACCCGCTTCATCGCATCCGATAGCCACCGGGAAAGGTGTGTTCATGGCGTCTGGCTCCGCTGCCGTGATCGTATTTATGACTGATCATATGATCACTCAATGAAATTTCGCTCAGGCATTTCGCCGCCAACCACCCCTCACTGTCAAGCATGATTTAACTGACTTGCCAGTCAAAAGCGCCTAAAAAGACATTATTGACGAACAAGACGAGAATCAGTGCTTTTACATGAAACAGATTGACTGATCAGAATTTCATTTGATACACATATGATCACAGCGAAACATGACTGTGCGACCTAATAAGAATTCACAGCACGAGGACACGCCGATGGCCACGCCATTACTGCTCCAGGCTGAACACGTCGCCAAGGCTTACGCCGGGGTCCCTGCCCTGCGTGACGGGCGCCTCTCTCTGCGGGCCGGCAGCGTCCACGCCCTGTGCGGCGGCAATGGCGCAGGCAAATCGACATTTCTGAGCATCCTGATGGGCATCACCCAGCGTGACGCCGGCAGCATTCTGCTCAACGGCGCACCGGCGCAGTTCAACCGCCCGAGTGAAGCGCTGGCAGCGGGGATCGCGATGATCACCCAGGAGCTGGAACCCATCCCCTATATGACCGTCGCCGAGAACATCTGGCTGGGGCGAGAACCACGCCGCGCCGGTTGCATCGTCGACAACAAGGCTCTGAACCGGCGCACCCGCGAATTGCTGGAAAGCCTGGAGTTCGACGTCGATGCCACCAGCCCCATGCACCGCTTGAGCGTCGCGCAGATCCAACTGGTAGAAATCGCCAAGGCCTTCAGCCATGACTGCCAGGTGATGATCATGGACGAACCCACCTCGGCCATTGGCGAACACGAGGCGCAAACCCTGTTCAAGGCCATCCGCCGCCTGACGGCCCGGGGCGCCGGCATTGTGTATGTGTCGCACCGCCTCAGCGAACTGGCGCAGATCGCCGACGACTACAGCATCTTCCGCGACGGCGCCTTCGTCGAAAGCGGACGCATGGCGGACATTGATCGCGACCATCTGGTACGCGGCATCGTCGGCCAGGAATTGACTCGCATCGACCACAAGGTCGGTCGCGAATGCGCTGCCAACACTTGTCTGCAAGTCGACAACCTGAGCCGCACCGGAGAGTTCCACGACATCAGCCTGCAATTGCGCCAAGGCGAAATCCTCGGCATTTATGGCTTGATGGGCTCGGGGCGCAGCGAGTTCCTCAACTGCATCTACGGCCTGACGGTCGCGGACTCCGGCAGTGTCACCCTGCAAGGCAAGCCCATGCCGATCGGGCTGCCGAAGGCGACCATCAATGCCGGCATGTCGCTGGTCACCGAAGATCGCAAGGACAGTGGCCTGGTGCTCACCGGCAGCATTCTTTCCAACATTGCCCTGTCGGCCTACAAGCGCCTTTCGAGCTGGTCGCTGATCAATGCGCGCAAAGAAACCCAACTGGCCCAGGACATGGTCAAGCGCCTGCAGATCAAGACCACGTCCCTGGAATTGCCGGTGGCGTCCATGAGCGGCGGCAACCAGCAGAAAGTGGTGCTCGCCAAATGCCTGTCCACCGAGCCGGTCTGCCTGCTGTGTGACGAACCGACCCGTGGCATCGATGAAGGCGCCAAGCAGGAGATCTACCACCTGCTCGACCAATTCGTACGCGGCGGTGGCGCTGCCATCGTGGTGTCGTCGGAAGCGCCGGAACTGCTGCACCTGAGCGATCGCATCGCCGTATTCAAGGGCGGCCGGCTGGTGACCATCAGCACCGACACCGCCCTTTCCCAGGAAGCCTTGTTGAGTCTTGCCTCATGAATGCCAAAACCCTCGCAGCACCTGTCACTGCCGCGCCGCGCAATCGCCTGCGTCTGTCCCTCGACCGCTTCGGCCTGCCGCTGGTGTTTATCCTGCTGTGCGTGGTGATGGCGTTCTCCAGTGAATACTTCATGACCTGGCGCAACTGGATGGACATCCTGCGCCAGACCTCGATCAACGGCATCCTTGCGGTGGGCATGACCTATGTGATCCTGACCAAGGGCATCGACTTGTCCGTGGGCTCGATCCTGGCCTTTGCCGGGTTGTGCAGCGCCATGGTCGCGACCCAGGGGTACGGCGTGCTGGCGGCGGTCAGTGCCGGGATGTTTGCCGGCGCGATGCTCGGCGTGGTGAACGGCTTCATGGTCGCGAACCTGTCGATCCCGCCCTTCGTGGCCACCCTGGGCATGCTCAGCATTGCGCGCGGCATGACCTTCATCCTTAACGATGGCAGCCCGATCACCGACCTGCCCGACGCCTACCTGGCGCTGGGCATCGGCAAGATCGGCCCGATCGGCGTGCCAATCGTCATCTTCGCCGTGGTTGCGCTGATCTTCTGGATGGTGCTGCGCTACACGACCTACGGCCGCTATGTGTACGCGGTCGGCGGCAATGAAAAGAGCGCACGCACCTCTGGCATCGGCGTGCGCAAGGTGATGTTTTCGGTATACGTGGTCTCGGGCCTGCTCGCCGGACTGGCCGGCGTGGTGCTCTCGGCCCGCACCACCTCTGCCCTGCCCCAGGCCGGGGTGTCCTATGAACTGGACGCGATTGCCGCCGTGGTGATCGGCGGCACCAGCTTGTCGGGCGGCACCGGCAGCATTGTCGGCACGCTGTTCGGCGCACTGTTGATCGGGGTGATCAACAACGGGCTGAACCTGCTCGGCGTGTCCTCTTATTACCAGCAGGTCGCCAAGGGCCTGATCATTGTGTTCGCAGTACTGATCGACGTGTGGCGCAAGAAAAAACGCTAGAGAACGACCCACAACAATAACCGGAGTTCTACTCATGAAACTTGGTACCACCTTGGCCGCCACAGCGGCCCTCTCCCTGCTCGCCTGCAGTATCGCCCTGGCCGCCGATGGCAAGACCTACAAGGTCGGCGCAGCCGTCTACGGCCTCAAGGGCCAGTTCATGCAGAACTGGGTCCGCGAGCTCAAGGAACACCCGGCGGTCAAGGACGGCACCGTGCAGTTGACCGTGTTCGACGGCAACTACGACGCCCTCACCCAGAACAACCAGATCGAAAACATGGTGACCCAACGCTACGACGCCATCCTGTTCGTACCGATCGACACCAAGGCCGGCGTCGGCACCGTCAAGGCGGCCATGAGCAACGACGTGGTGGTCATCGCCTCCAATACGAAAGTAGCCGATGCCTCTGTGCCGTATGTGGGTAACGATGATGTCGAAGGCGGCCGCCTGCAGGCCCAGGCCATGGTCGACAAACTTAATGGCAAAGGCAACGTGGTGATTATCCAGGGGCCGATTGGCCAGTCGGCGCAAATCGACCGGGAAAAAGGCGAACTGGAAGTGCTGGGCAAACACCCGGACATCAAGATCATCGAGAAAAAGACCGCCAACTGGGACCGCGCCCAGGCCCTGGCGCTCACTGAAGACTGGTTGAACGCCCACCCCAAAGGCATCAACGGCGTGATCGCGCAGAACGACGACATGGCCCTCGGCGCCGTGCAGGCCCTGAAGTCCCACGGGCTGACCTCCAAGGACGTGCCGGTCACCTCGATCGATGGTATGCCGGACGCGATCCAGGCGGCGAAAAAAGACGAAGTCACCACCTTCCTGCAAGACGCCCAGGCCCAGTCCCAGGGCGCGCTGGACGTGGCGCTGCGTGCACTGGCCGGCAAGGACTACAAGCCGCAGTCGGTGATCTGGGAGCGCTATGCCAAGGATGTGAAATGGGGGGACGGCACGGCCAAGAACTACATCCTGCCGTGGGTGCCGGTCACCAATGCCAACGCCGATGCGCTGTACAAACAAGTCAGCGGCGGCAAATAACGGTTTCGGCCTATAAATGCATTCCAAATGTGGGAGCGGGCTTGCTCGCGAAAGCGGTGGATCAGCCAACTGATATACCCCCTGACAAACCGCTTTCGCGAGCAAGCCCGCTCCCACATTGGATCTCCACCGTTTTCAAAAATGGAGTCATTCATGTCTGGATTCTGGAACCAAGCCTTCGACCTCACCGGCCGTTGCGCGGTGATTACCGGTGGCGCTGCCGGGATCGGCCTGGCCTGTGCCAGCCTGCTGGTAGAACGCGGCGCCCGCGTGGCGCTGCTGGACCGTGAGCCGGCAGTGGTCGAGGTAGCCGCCAGCCTGGGCGCCGGGCATCTGGGCATTGCCGTCGACCTCGGCCAGATCGGCCAGATACAACCCACCATCGACACGGTTTTCGAACACTTCCAACGCCTGGATTACCTGATCAACAGCGCCGGCGTGGTACTGCTGGACAAGGCCATCGACGTGAGCGAAAGCGCCTGGGACACCACCCTGGACATCAACCTCAAGGCCAGCTTCTTCGTGGCCCAGGCCTGCGCCCGGCACATGCTCGCCCAAGGCAGCGGACGCATCGTCAACCTCGCCTCCCAGGCCGCCGTGATCGGCCTGGACCGGCACGTCGCTTATTGCGCCAGCAAGGCAGCCATTGTCGGCATGACCAAAGTACTGGCCATGGAATGGGCCCCTCACATCAACGTCAACGCCATCTCCCCGACCATTGTGGAGACAGCCCTGGGCAAGAAAGCCTGGGCGGGCGACGTGGGTGAAAAGGCCAAGTTGCAGATCCCGGCGGGCCGCTTTGCCCAGCCGGAAGAAATCGCCGGGCTGGCGTTGTACCTGCTCAGTGATGCGGCGCAGATGATCACCGGCGCCAACATGGTGATCGACGGCGGCTACAGCATTCAGTAATTCATCTTCTTGTCGTGAGGTTTTGTCATGTCCACCGTCACCGAACGCACACCCGAACAACTGTCCCCAGTCATCCCGAAAACCATGCAGGCCGTGGTGTGCCATGGCCCGGAAGATTACCGCCTGGAAATCGTCGACGTGCCTACGCCCGGCCCCGATGAAATCCTCACCAAAGTCGAGTTGTGCGGCATCTGCATGGGCGACATCAAGACCTATCGCGGCGCCCCGTCGTTCTGGGGTGACGCCGAACAACCCCGCTACGTGAAGCCGCCGATGATCCCCGGCCATGAATTCGTCTGCCGCGTGGTTGCCCTGGGCCCAGGTGCAGAAAAACGCGGAGTGAAGGTCGGTGATCGGGTGATTTCCGAACAGATCGTGCCGTGCTGGGGCTGCCGCTTCTGCAACCACGGCCAATACTGGATGTGCCAGAAGCACGACCTGTATGGCTTCCAGAACAATGTGCAGGGCGCCATGGCCCAGTACATGATCTTCACCAAGGAAGGCATCATCCACACAGTGCCGGAGTCCATTGCCCCCGACGAAGCGATTTTGATCGAGCCGCTGGCCTGCTCGCTGCACGCGGCGGAACGCGCCAATGTCGACCACGACGACATCGTGGTGGTCGCCGGCGCCGGCACCCTGGGCTTGGGCATCATCGGTGCCGTGCGCCTGCGCAATCCGAAAAAGCTCATCGTGCTGGACATGAAACCCGAACGCGCCGCCCTGGCCCTGCGCATGGGCGCCGACGAAGTCTGGAACCCGGCCGAGGTGGACGTGCTGGCGAAGATCCGCGAGATCACCGACGGCTATGGCTGCGACATCTATATCGAAGCCACCGGGCACCACAAGGCAGTGAACCAGGGCCTGGCAATGCTGCGAAAACTGGGGCGTTTCGTCGAATTCAGTGTGTTCAATGACGAGGCCACAGTAGATTGGTCGATCATTGGTGACCGCAAGGAACTCGACATTCTCGGCTCACACCTAGGGCCGTATATGTACCCACGCGCCATCGACTTTATCGGCAACCGCAAGATCGACATGCGCGACGTGGTGACCCACAAATTCGCGCTGGCGGATTTCAAGGAAGCGTTCGCGGTGATGGAGCGCGGCGACAAGTCGCTGAAGGTCGTTCTGGAACCCTGACCCACAGACGACACACACCCTTGTAGGAGCCGGCTTACCGGCGATAGCGGCATACCCGACGATGCAGGTGTTATCTGACACACCGCCATCGCCGGTAAGCCAGCCCCCACAGTTGATCCATGTGCCCACTAGAACAAGAACAGGAACCCGCGTTATGAATCGAGTCATCAACGATCCGGACCAGGTGGTCGAGGACATGCTGCGCGGCATTCTGGTCGCGCACCCCGAACTGCGCCAATTCGAGACCAACCCACGCGTCATCGTCAAGGCCAAGCCTTCTGCGCCGGGCCGCGTCGGCATTGTCACTGGCGGCGGATCGGGCCATGAGCCGGCTTTTCTTGGCTATGTCGGCCCGGGCCTGGTGGATGCCGTGGCGGTCGGCGAAATTTTTTCCTCACCCACCGCCAAGAGTTTCTTCGACGCCTTCCGCGCCGCCGACCATGGCGCAGGCGTGGCCTGCCTTTACGGTAACTACGCTGGCGACAATATGAACGTGAAGCTGGCGATGAAAATGGCCGCCAGCAAAGACATGCGCATCCGCACGGTGGTCGCCAACGACGACGTAGCGTCCGCCCCCAAGGCCGAGATTGCCAAGCGCCGTGGCGTGGCCGGGGAGATCTTCATGTGGAAGATCGGTGGCGCTGCTGCCGCGCAGCACTACGACTTGGACGAGGTGATCCGGGTCGCACAGAAAACCGTGGATAACTGCCGCTCGATTGGTATCGGCCTGACCCCCTGCACCATTGCAGCAGTGGGCAAGCCGAACTTCCAGATCCCTGACGGCCAGATGGAGCTGGGCATCGGCCATCATGGCGAACCGGGCATCGAGGTGATCCCGATCGAAGCGGCTGCCGCCATGGCTGAACGCATGCTCGCGCCGATCCTCGCCGACCGTGATTTCGGCCAGGACGACAGCGTGGTGGTACTGGTCTCGGGCCTGGGCGCCACGCCGGTCATGGAGTTGTATGTTTTCTATGCCGAGGTCGAAAAACAACTCACGGCCAAAGGCTTGAAGATTCACCGCTGCTACGTCGGCAACTACTTCACCTCCCTGGAAATGATGGGCGTGACCCTGACCCTGCTCGGCCTCGACGCAGAGCTTGCCACCCTGATCGATCAACCCTGCCGCTCCATCGGCATGACCCAGGCGGAGTAAACCATGAGCCAGCATTTTTCCACCTGTGACGGCGGCGCCATCGTCAGCGACCTGGTCAGCGTGATCGTCGCCAACCGCGAATACCTCAGTGAAATCGACGGCGCCATCGGCGATGGCGACCACGGCATCAACATGGCCAAGGGCTTCGCCCATTGCGGGCGCACCATTGAAGGACGCCAACTGACCCTGGCCGAGGCGCTCGACGAGCTGACCCTCAGCTTGATGGAAGGCATCGGCGGCTCCATGGGGCCTTTGTATGGCAGCCTGTTTATCGGCATGGCCGATGAAGTGCGCAGCAGTGATGACATCGACGCCGCAACCTTTGCTCATTTGCTGCGCGGCGGCTTGACCTCGTTGCAGGACATCACGGACGCGGGTGTGGGCGATAAATGCCTGATGGACACCTTGATCCCGGCGGTTGAGGCTTTTGAGCGCGAGCATGCCTCAGGGGCCTCCTTCAGCGACGCTCTGAATGCGATGAAAGCCGCCGCGTCACAGGGCCGCGACTCGACCAAGGACCTGGTGGCCAAGATCGGCCGCGCCAGTCGCTTGGGCGAACGTTCCCTCGGCGTGCTGGATGCCGGCGCGGTGTCGTGCTGCCTGATCCTCACGCGTCTGGCCGATTCGGTGCAGACGCGACTGTCTGCTTGACCTGCTGGATATACCGCGCGACCGCCGGCGCTTTTTCGAAGCGCCGGTGAATCAGCGATAGCCACGACGATGCGTCAACGCCCTGAATGCTGCGGTACACCACGCCTGGCAAACTGACATGCCCCACCATGGACGCCGGCACCACCGCCACGCCCTGCCCGAGTGACACCAGCGCCACCACCGCCACCAACCCACCGGGTTGCGGCCCCAGGCGCGGTGCGTAGCCACCTTGCGCGGCCACCTGCAAGGTGCCGCTGATTTGCTCCGGCAAGATGAATGTCTCGTTCTCCAAATGCTTGCAACCGATGGCCTTGAGCCCCAGCAGCCAGGAGTCCTGGGGCAGCGCCAAGACAAACCCTTCGCTGTCCAGGCGCACCGCCTCGACCCCCTCCGGCAGCGTCATGGGCGAGCGGATGTAACCGATATCGACACGCCCGTCCGCTACCGCGCCAGGCAACGTCGCCATCGCACATTCGCGCACATTCACGCTCACATCCGGAAACGCCTGGCCGAACGCCTGCATTTGCCGCTGCAACAGGCCCGAATACACCGCCGACGCCACATAGCCCAATTCGATATGGCCGATCTCGCCACGTCCGGCGCGCTGAGCATTGCGCTGGGCGAACTCGAACTGGCGCACGGTAGCCTCGGCTTCGATCAATAAGGCAGCACCAGCTTCGGTCAGGCTGACTTCGCGTTGCTGGCGGACAAACAGACGCGTCCCCAGCGCCGCTTCCATGTCTTGGATCTGACGGCTTAACGTCGGGGGCGCAATGCCCAAGTGCTCCGCGGCCCGCGTGAAGTTGCGCTGGCGGGCAACGGCCAGGAAATAGCGAAAATGACGAATATCCATAACAGCATTAGCTCAAAGGTAATGAAGTGCTTCACGGCGACTAACAAAGATATTGCCGGGAGGGAATAAGCTCACAGCACCTGAACACTAGAGAGCCCTTGCGATGCCCGTCAACCGCCTTCTTCGTATTGCCTGCAAGGTAATTCAACCATGAGCCGGATCAGTCCACGCCTCACACTGCTGACCGCATCCGGCGTTTGCTCGCTGATCGTGCTCGACACCAACATCGTCGCCGTGACGCTGCCCAGCATCGCCCGCGACCTGGGGGCGAACTTTGCCGACATCGAGTGGGTCGTCAGCGCCTATATGCTGGCCTTTGCCGCACTGTTGTTGCCCGCCGGCAGCATCGCCGATCGCTTTGGCCGCAAGAAGACCCTGATTTGGGGGCTGAGCATTTTTATCCTGGCCTCCCTGGGCTGCGGCGCAGCGCCCAACGCTGTGTTCCTGGACATCGCACGCGCGATCAAAGGCGTCGGCGCCGCCCTGCTATTGACCTCGGCGCTCGCCTCCATCGGCCACACCTTCCATGACGACGTGGAACGGGCAAAAGCCTGGGCCTTCTGGGGCGCGTGCATGGGTGTGGCCATGACCGCCGCGCCGACCTTGGGCGGCTTGATCACCGAGTACCTGGGCTGGCGCTGGATTTTCTATCTCAACTTGCCGGTGGGCCTGGGGCTGATGGCGCTGGTGCTGCGCGCCATTGAGGAATCCCGCGATACCCAGTCGGCGCGACTCGACCCTTGGGGCAGCCTGGCCTTCAGCGCCGCTTTGCTGTGCCTGATCTGGGGTTTGATCGAAGCCAATCGCATCGGCTGGGACAGCCCGTTGACCTACGCCCGGCTCATAGGCGGCGCGGCCTTGCTGGGCGTATTTGTCGTCGTCGAACGTGTACAACAGCGCCCCATGGTCGACCTGCAACTGTTCCGTCACCCGCGCTTTATCGGAGCCTTGCTGGGCATGTTCGCCTACGCCGGCTGTGCCCAGGTGATGATGACCTTGTTGCCGTTCTACCTGCAGAACGGCCTGGGGTTCTCCGCGATCGCCTCGGGCCTGGGCATGCTGCCGTTTGCGCTGACCATGTTGATCTGCCCACGCATTGGCGCCCGCCTGGCGGGGCGTTTCGCGCCAGCAACGATGATGGCGGCCGGCTTGACCCTGGTGGGCTGCGGCAACCTCTTGAGCGCCTGGGCGGTAAACGTGGGGGGTTACCTGCCCTTTGCCTTGGCGATTGCGGTGACAGGGGCCGGGGCAGGTCTGCTCAATGGCGATACGCAAAAAAACATCATGGCCTGCGTGCCGCGAGACCGTGCCGGGATGGCGTCCGGTATGAGCACCACCATGCGCTTCAGCGCGATCATGTTGGCGGTCGGTGTGTATGGGGCATTATTGAGCAGCCATAGCGAACAGTTGTTGAGCGCAAGCATCGACACACAATGGCGGGCCCAGGTTAACGGCATTGCTTCACGCGTCGTCGCGGGTGATATGCCAGCGGCGATGAGGTTGTTGCCGGAGTCGGCACGGCTGTTGGTGCAGCCGCTGGCACGGCAGGCGTTTGTGGGTGGGTTCAGTGGCGTGCTGTGGGTGGCGGGGTTGTTGGGATTGCTGGGGGCGCTGGTGGTGGGGATATTAATGAGAAACCCCATACCAGCAGTGCAACAGGCCTCGATGAAACCTGCGCACCGCTGAGCATTTTTACCAGAATCGCTGCTGGGTCAACCGGCTCCACCAGGTCAGCAGCACGCGGTCCACCGAACCACTGGCCGCCAGGCCTACGCGCTCCTGCAAGCTCTTGCGCTCGGCATAGTGCAAGTGGAACACCTCGGCGGTCTTGGCCTTGGTGGCCAGGTATTCATCGCTGGTTTGCAGCTCATCGACCAGTTGCTTGTCGAGGGCTGCAACACCCAGCCACACTTCTCCGGTCGCGACGTCATCAATCGCCAACTGCGGGCGGTAACGCGAGACGAAGTTCTTAAACAGTTGATGGGTGATGTCCAGGTCTTCCTGGAACTTCTCGCGGCCCTTCTCGGTGTTTTCACCAAACACCGTGAGGGTGCGTTTGTACTCACCGGCAGTCAGCACTTCAAAGTCGATGTCGTGCTTTTTCAGCAGACGGTTGACGTTTGGCAACTGCGCTACCACGCCAATGGAGCCGAGGATGGCAAACGGTGCGCTGATGATCTTCTCGCCGATGCACGCCATCATGTAGCCGCCGCTGGCCGCCACCTTGTCGATGCACACGGTCAACGGCACGCCGGCCTGGCGGATACGCGCCAGTTGCGACGAAGCCAGGCCGTAGCTGTGGACCATGCCACCGCCGCTTTCCAGGCGCAGCACCACTTCATCCTTCGGCGTGGCCAGGCTCAACAAAGCGGTGATTTCATGGCGCAGGCTCTCGGTGGCCGACGCCTTGATATCGCCATCAAAATCCAGCACGAACACCCGTGGCTTGGACTCGGCTTTCTGCTTGCCCTTCTTCTTTTCGGCCTTGCCTTCGGACTTGCGCAGGGCCTTGAGCTGGTCCTTGTCGAGCAGCGTCGATTCCAGGCGTTCACGCAAACCCTTGTAGAAATCATTGAGTTTGCTGACCTGCAATTGACCGGCGGATTTGCGACGACCTTTGCTACGCAGGGCCGCGAAGCTGATCAGTACCACCAGAATAGCGACCACCAGAGTGACGGTCTTCGCCAGAAAGCTCGCGTATTCGGCCAAAAAATCCATGGTTCTCCTTACAAATGCAGTGCGCCAGGCGCGGATTGCCCAAGCATACCGACGGGGCTTGCCGGGAGCCAGTGCTCAAACCGCCACCAGGCGCCCTCCAACGCGCTTTTAAAACAAGCGTATGTTTTTTCATTGACAGCTCGCAGGCATCCTCATAACCTCGCCAGACTTTCAACGTACCGGGAAAACGGACGTGGGCAGCATCTATCTGATTCGACATGGCCAGGCCTCCTTCGGTGCAGACGACTATGACGTCCTGTCGCCCGTCGGCGTGGAACAGGCACAGGTGCTCGGCCGCCACTTGGCCGACATGGGGCTGGTGTTCGACCGCTGTGTGGCCGGCGACCTGCGCCGCCAGCAGCACACCGCCACCGCCGCGTTCGAGCAGTACAGTGCCCTGGGCCTGCCGGTGCCGCCGCTGGAAATCGACAGCGCCTTCAACGAATTCGATGCCGACGCGATCATCCGCGCCCTGCTCCCCGATCTGCTCACCACCGAACCCGACGCCCTGGAGATCCTGCGCAATGCCGCGCAGAACCGCAGCGAATTCCAGCGCATCTTCGCCCTGATCATCGAGCGCTGGCTGGCCGGCACCTATGATCCACCGGGGCTGGAGAGTTGGCTGGGCTTTGTGGAACGTGTCCAGGGCGGCTTGCAACGCATTCTTGAAGCGGCGGACAACACGCAGAAAATTGCGGTATTCACCTCCGGCGGCACCATCACCGCCTTGCTCCACCTGATTACCCGGATGCCTGCCGCGCAGGCCTTCGAACTGAACTGGCAAATTGTTAACACCTCGCTCAACCAGCTGAAATTCCGCGGTCGCGAGGTGGCACTGGCTTCCTTCAACAGTCATACCCACTTGCAACTGTTGAAGGCGCCGCAGCTCATCACGTTCCGATGAACTGCGGCCAACCGTGACCCCAAGGTCACTGGACTCTACCCTAAAGGATCGAAACCATGACTGACGTAGCCAAAGCTGTAGAAGCAATGAAAGCCAAATTCAACCCAGCCGCCGCCGACGGCCTGGACCTGGTGTTCGGTTTCCGTATCGACGACACCCAGAACTTCTCGCTGGTGGTGAAAAACAACACCTGCGAACTGCTGGAAGGCGAAAACCCAGACGCCCAAGTTACCCTGGTGACCGACGGCGAAACCATGGAAGGCATCGTCAGCGGCGATACTGACGGCATGCAGGCCTTCATGAGCGGCAAACTGCGCACCGAAGGCGACATGATGCTGGCGATGAAGCTGAGCGAACTGTTCCCGGCTTGATTCACGGGCAACCCTGAATCCCGATCCCGCCCTTCCCGGCGGGATTTTTTTGCCCGCTATCTTGAATCCGCTGCCGGCTCCTTGAGTTTTTCTTTAGGTTTGCCCTGCCCGCGCAGGTACAACGCCTCGACCAGTTTTTGCCGCTCGACCTGGGGCAAGGTGCTGGCAAACTGCGCCAACGTGGTGTCCACCAAGGCACGAAGCGCCATATCCGCCTCGCGAGCCTTGGCCAATTCGGTGACCAGCACATCCCGGTCCAGCGTCGGTGCCTCCAACTGCTTGATCACCCCCAACCGCGCCTCCCGCCCGGCCATTACCAGCGGCTGGCTATCGGCACGGTTATGGCGCAACAATTGGCGCAGTTCCCGTCGCCGCTCCGGCGGCAACTTGACCATCGCCTGCCGCAGCCCATGCTGGTTGACCGCCGCCTCGGCAGGCTTGGCACTGGCCATCCAGTGGTAAACCGCCCCGCCCACCCCGCCCATCAAAAACACATTGAGCAACACCGAGACCAGCAACCACGGTTTAAGGGATTGGGTACTCATTGCTCGGATTCCTCGGCATTGACGGTAAAGATGACTTGCGCATCGCCCTGGTCAAACACACTGGGCAACACCTCGGCGGACACCATCGGCAGCGGTACGCTCATGGACGCCACCAGCATGCCGGTGACAACACCGGCAATACCCACACCCACCAGCCCCGCCGGTGACAGCCAAGCGGCATAGCGCGACCAGAACGACGTCCGGCGCGACGCCGACTGGCGGATCTGCCGGGCCAGCGCCGGGTCGGTGAATGCCAGTTGATGGCTGTCCAGTTGGGCGTCGAGCCAACCGGCCTGATCCAACACTTCTCGGGCACTGACATTACCGCCGTCGAGCAGCGCCTGAGCCGCCCCGCGCTCAGCCAGGGGCCAACGCTGTAGGTTGGCGCCATAGGCGTCGGCCAGATAAGCAAATCGTTCGGGTGTCATGATGTTCCCCTTCCTGGGCGGGCAAGCCCGGGTGTATCGGCAAGTTGGCTGCGCAACTGGCGTCGGGCCCGCGATAGCAGGCTCTCCAGTGCCTCGACGCTGATATTCATCAGGGCCGCTGCGTCGATGTTCGACAGCTCCTGGTAGTACTGCAACACAATCGCCTCGCGCTGACGCGCAGGCAAAGCGGCCAACGCGGCGGCCATGCGCGCATTGCGGTCGGCGCTTTCCAATTGTTCATCCAGAGGTGGTGCGCTGTCCGCCAGCTCCAGCGCCTCCTCCTCGTTCAAAGGACGTTCCTTGCGCCGACGCAAGCGGTCATGGCACAGGTTGAGCGCCACCCGATGCAGCCACGTGTCGAAACGCGCCTCGCCACTGCGCCAACTGGCCGCCTGGCGCCAGATGCGCAGGAAGCTTTCCTGGGCCACGTCCTTGGCTTCGTCGGCATCCCCCAGGATCCGGCTGGCGAGCGCCAGCAGACGCGGCAGTTTGCGCGTCACCATTTCGTTAACGGCCGCAGGTTCGTTGTTGCCGATACGTGCGAGCAGTTCAACGTCCGGATCAGAGTCTTTCAATCGGGCAATTCTCGGTCAGCGGATCCAATGCCCTTCGCGCCAGTACCAGTTGGGACCGTGGGCCTCCCAATGGCCGGGCTCCCAGCGCGCATTTCGCATCACTGGCTGCCAGTGGCCTGGCACCCAGCCATAGCCACGCCCTTCCCAGCGCCAGTGGCCACGGTCCCAGGCGTAGCCCGGTCGCTCCACGGGAACCATTTCCACACGCTCCGGTGGCGGCGCCTGGCGGATGATGATTTCGGTCTGGGCAAACACCGGGGTGCTGACAAACGCGGCAAGGGCCAGCGGAGCAAGCAAGGCAAAGCGCAATGTGGCCAGGGGTCTCATGGCAACTCCTTCATGCAACGGGCGAAAGTGCCGGTCGCTGATGGGTTGAACGGGGTGTGTCGAAAAATCCGTCGCAGGACGCGCAGATTATTGTCGCAGGCAGTATTGCCCAGGGCATGAAGGCGCTTGATGAAAGGTTTGCAAGCTTCGCGACGGATTTACGCAGGTGGCAACGTTGAAGGATTAACGCTGATCAACCCAAGAGGAAACACCATGTCCCGCCGACTTTATATGCTGGTTGCCGCACTGCTGATTGCCAGCCTCAGCGGCTGCGTGATCGTGCCGGAACACCGCCATTGCTGCTGGCGCTATTACGGCGCGCTCGATACGCCGACCCACAGCGTCAACGGCTAGCCGACTGCCGCAAAACCCCGGCGCCCGGCCTTGATTTCGGTGCGCAACTCGCCAATCAGGTTTGAGATGGAACGGATGCTGTCCAAACCTTCGGGGGACACGCCGGTCAGCAGCAGGTCGACCCGGCCGGACACTGGCTCGAAGATATTGATGCGCAACGAGCCGTCGCTGTTGAGCGTGCAATCGCACGCCAGCGGCAGGAAACCCGAGGCCATGATGCGGTTGAGATCAGCGATTGAAATCATGACAAGTTCCCATCCCTGGGCCTCACCCGGTAGTTGTGATGGAGACAGAGTAGAAGAGGTTCTACCGGGCATGGAAGCATTAATGCAAAAGTGTTAGCCATGCCTCATTTCGCCTCGAAAACGCCGAATCACTGACGCCAGAAAACCCGCTGTTCGACCTCTCGTCTGCTGCGCTGGCGAGCGCTTGACTCGAAGCGTCGATCACAAGACGCTCTTGGCTTTTCGCCATCATCTGAGCCAAACCACCATGAGCATCGACCCTCCGAGCCAGCCCGACAGCGATGTGTACAAGACCTTGCTGGAGTCGACCAAGGCCATCCCTTGGCGTATCGATTGGCAGAGCATGACCTTCAGCTACATCGGCCCGCAGATCGAGGCTTTGCTGGGTTGGACCCCGCAGAGTTGGGTGAGCGTGGACGACTGGGTCGAGCGCATGCACCCGGATGATCGGGAATATGTGGTGAATTTCTGCGTGTCGCAATCGCGCGCCGGGGTGGACCACGAAGCGGACTACCGCGCGCTGACCGTGAATGGCGACTACGTGTGGATTCGCGATGTGGTGCATGTGGTGCGCAAGGACGGCGAGGTCGAGGCGCTGATCGGGTTCATGTTCGATATCAGCGAGCGCAAGAAGACCGAAGAACACCTGGTGCGCCTGCAAAAACAACTTGAGGAATACTCCTACCAGGACGGCCTCACCGGCATCGCCAACCGGCGCATGTTCGACACCGTGCTGGAGCGCGAATGGGCCAGCGCCCAGCGCAGCCAATTGCCCCTGTCGCTGATCATTCTGGATATCGATTTTTTCAAGCAATACAACGACCATTACGGCCATATCAAGGGCGATGAATGCCTGCGCCAAGTTGCAAATACCTTGTCTCAGGCGGCCAACCGACCACGGGATTTCATTGCACGTATCGGCGGCGAAGAGTTCGTGTGGCTGCTCCCGGAAACCGACGCAGAGTCTGCCAGGCAAGTGGCGCAGCGCTGCCTGCACCTGATCCGCCAGCAGCAGATCGAGCATGGTTTTTCGGCGGTGTCGAACCTGCTGACCCTGAGTCTGGGCGTCGGTACGCGCATCGTGAAACCCGACAGCCCGATGCTGGGGTTTGTCGAAGAGGTCGACAAGTTGTTGTATCAAGCCAAACGCAATGGGCGGATGCGCGCGGAGTTCGCTGACGGTGAAGTGTGACGCGAAGGTCAAATCGCAGGCAAAAAAAATCCCAAGTAGCTGATGGAAACTTGGGATTTAAAAATGCATAAACCGTGGGAGGTGAACGCCCGGCTATAGTAACGATTGTAAAAACCTGTAACAAGATTATTTTAATCCTTTCGTCGGATTAAAATCGCTGTAAGTCATTCAATAACCACACATTTTTTAAGGTGGCACGATCTATGTGTGCCACTTTTTGGTGCAACTACCGATACTATTTCCACTTATAAAAAAGGGCTATTGGATTAAAGCGGCGTCGCACTATTGGATATACGTCCATTCAATTGCTTACACGCTTCGTGTATTTCAAGGCTATTGGGCAGTACCGAGCGCCTTACACTTTCTACCTGCCTGCACAATGCCAGGCGTTCGTTGGCGGCTTCCCGCTCGCGGTCAATCTCGGCGTTGAGCCGCACAAAATAGAACCCCAGCAACACCGCAGCACAGAGCACACCGAGCACAAAGTAGCGAAAGCTGTTGGACGACGGCGGCTCGGGTGGGTTCATGACGTTATTGCGCCCTGCTCTTCTCGTAACGCACATCATCGCCGTCCACCGGGCCGACCACGCTCCAACCCAGCCGCTGATAAAACCCGTTGGCACGGATTCCGTCACGGCCGTCGGTAATCAAGAACAACCGATCATGGTGTTCAAACAGTGCGGCCTCGGCCACCGCCATCAGTTGACGCCCCAGGCCCAGGTTCTCGAAAGCCGGCCGCACGAACATCGCGAATACCTCGCCTTCGGCCAGGTCGACCATGGCAAAAGCGGCAGGCTGACCCTCCGCCTCGGCGATCCAAACGCAGGGCGCTGCGCGGATGCTGTCAGCCAGTACCTGGGGCGTTATGCCCAGGTCGGCCATTTGCTCGACACTCAAATGGTTTTGCACCACCGAGGTGCGAATGGCGAAGAGCGTGTCGACATCGTCCTGCGTCGCCAGGCGGATGAGCGTTTGCATACTGGCCTCCCTAGTAGAGGGCGCAATTGTATGCAAATAGAAACACAGTGAATGTCGTGGATTTGTAAAACGCCCTACAGCGCCTCGCTTTGCTGCTGTCGACGGAACTGCCCTGGCGCCACCCCATGGGCCTTGCGGAAACACCGGGAAAAATACGCCTCGTCGGTGAAACCGCAGCGGTGCGCGATCACGCCAATCATTTGCGCACTGTTGAGCAACAAGGTGCGCGCCATCTGCATGCGCCGGTCGAGCACCAGTTGCGAGAAGGGTTTGCCGGTTTCCTTGCGCAACAAGTGAGTGAGGTAGTTGGGCGACAGGAACGCCGCCGCCGCTGCATCCGTGAGGTTGAGGGTCGGTTCATGCAAGTGCTCGCGGATATAGCCCTGCACCCGTGCCAACGCATCCTTGCGCCCGCGCCGCGTGGCATTGTTGGCGGCGAAAGCCTGCAAGGGCTCGGCGTACTGCTCACAGACCAGGCCGATCAGTTGAAACAGGTAGCCCTTGAGGCGTTCGCGGGCGCCGAAGGTGCGGTGGGCATCGAGTTCGCGCATGTGGGCAAGCCAGGTTTGCACCTGCTCGAACGCCGCGTCTTCGAGAATGAAGTCCAACTGCTCCTGGAAGCGAAACGGCGACAGCTCCGGCGCCTGGCCGATGGGAATGTCTTCCAGGTCCAGGGGATCGCAGGTGAGCTGCGGTAGGAAAAACGCCTGGCTGAAGTTGATCAGCATGAATTCGCCATCTTCAGGGTGGGGAATCACATGCAAGCGATGGGGCAGGATAAACGCCAGGGCCTTGCGCGGAAACTGCCGCACCGCGCCGCCGATATGCTGCACGGTGTCGCCGCCGAGGTTGATCTGGATCTGGAAATACTCATGGCGATGGGGGCTGGTCAGCGCCGCTCGCCCGCGTTTGTCGCGAATGTAGAAGTCGGGGCGGTCGCTGCGCTGTTCCATGCCGTAAGTGGTGACGCGGGTGCCTGGCATAACGGTCTCTCGGGTGGCCTGGGCACCACTGTAGCCTCAACCCTGGCTGAGGGTGAAACGCAACTCGCCGATGCCGTCGATGCCAGCGCTGATCTCGTCGCCCGGTTGTAACGCACCGACGCCTGCGGGCGTACCGGTGAAGATCAGGTCGCCGGCTTTGAGCGCGACGGACTTCGACGCATGGCTGATCACTTCACTGACGGACCAGATCTGGTCGGCCAGGTCGCCCACCTGGCGCTGTTCACCGTTCACGTTGAGCCAGATCTTGCCGCTGGACGGATGCCCGACCACGCTCACCGGTTGCAGCGCAGTCGTCGGTGCGGACGCATCGAAAGCCTTGGCCCAATCCCACGGGCGTGACAGCTTTTTCGCCTGGGCTTGCAGGTCGCGGCGGGTCAGGTCGATGCCGACGCCATACCCCCAGATGTGGGAAAACGCCTGTTCCGGGCTGATGTCCACACCGCCCTTGCCGATGGCTACCACCAGCTCCACTTCGTGGTGCAGGTCGGCGGTCAGCGGCGGATAGGCGATCACGCCTTCGGCCGGCACCACGGCATCCGCCGGTTTCATGAAGAAGAATGGCGGCTCGCGGTCCGGGTCATGCCCCATCTCACGAGCGTGTTCGCTGTAGTTGCGACCCACACAGAACACCCGGCGTAGCGGGAAGCGTGCTTCGCTGCCCTGCACGGCCAGGGAGGGGGTTGGCGTAGGTGTGAATACATAGTCAGTCATGGCTCGGGCCTCTTCGGTTACCTGGCGCCAGTATGGCGAGTGGCGCCGGGGCGAAGTTGGACAGGTCTACGCAGATTTTGCACTGGACGGTGCTTCAGAAGGCCGATCCAACAGGCGATACAACGGCAGGCACGCCGCCTGGATCAGCAACATGCGGATCACCTGCATCGCCGTCACCAGGGTCACGGCCAGACCCAGGGCCTCGGCGGTGAGGCTCATTTCCGGCGCGCTGCCGGGCATCATGCCCAGGGCCAGCGACAGCCACGGCATGCCCAACCCGGCACCCAGCGCCCAAGCGGCCAATGCGCTGGCAATCACCGAACCGATCAATAGCAGCAGCACTTTGCCCAGCAGGCCCGGCGTGCGGCGGAAGAAACTGCGGTCAAACGCGACGCCCAATGCGCAGCCAATCAGCAACTGGCCGCTGCCGCTGAGCCAACCCGGCATGCTCATCGACAGGTGATTGCAGCCCACCCCCACCGCGCAAATCAGGAACGGCCCGAAGGTCCAGGGGTTAGGCAACTTGCACTGCTTGAAACCCAAGGCCGCCAGCCAGCCCACGGCGAGGATGAAGATCAGCCAGGGCCAGATCACCGGCAATGGCGCATGCGCAGCGACGGGGGGCATGCCGAAAGTGGCGACAGCCGGCACCGTCAAAAGAATCAGCAATAATCGGATGCTATGGGCGGCGGCAATAAAGCTGGTGTCCGCCTGGCGTTGGCGGCCCAGGTGCACCATCTCGCTGGAGTTGGCCGGCATCAAGGCGAAGAACGCCGTGCCGAACGGCACGCCCCAGCGATGCAGGATCAGCACCGAACACAGCGCCAGTACCAGCGTCAGCAACACCGCCGTGACGATCAGCCCGAGATGAGCCGCCACCTGCTGCATCACCGGCAGCGTGAAATGACAGCCGATGGCAACCGCCACGATGAGTTGCCCGGCTTGGCGGCCACGGGGAATTTCCGGCACCAGGCTGCCAGCGCAACGGGTCAGCATCACGGCGACCAGCGAACCGATCACCCAGGGCAACGGCCACCCCGCCCAACTGGCAAGACTGCCGCCCAGCGCGCCGATAATCAGTGTGAAGAGCCAATGGTTGGGCATGGTGGGGTACTCGGCATGGAGAAGAATGCCGACAGGCTATAGACTTGCCTTCATCACAGAAAATATCCATTTGTGAAGCCAGTCATCACTCTTTGTTATGCGAGCCGTCATGAACCTGAAAGCGCTGGAGTACTGCGTCGAGATCGCCCGTCAAGGCAGCTTCACCAAAGCCGCCCAGGCGTTGCACGTGGCACAGCCGGCGCTGAGCATGGCGGTGAGCCGGTTGGAGGATGAGTTGGGCGTGGCCCTGTTCAACCGCGCGACGCGGCAGATTAGCGTGACTGCCGAAGGCCAGCTGTTCCTGGCACGCGCCGAGGCGTGCCTTGAAGGCTTGGCCGGTGCCCGCCGTGAGCTGCAGGACCTGACCCAACTGCACAGCGGCGAAATCCGCGTGGGCGTACCGCCCATGTACGGCATCCGCCATATTCCCGACCTGCTGATGCAATTTCGCGCACAGTACCCCGGCATTGCCATGCATGTGGTGGAAGGCAGCGCCGATGACATCAGCGAACGCCTGGCCACGCGGGACATCGATGTGGCGTTGTTGGAGTCGCGGCGGGTTGATCCGGCGTGGGAGTCGGTGCTGCTCGGCAGCGATGAGATGGTGTTGTGCATGGCCGAAGATCACCCGCTGGCGGGCCTCTCGTCCATCTCGGCGCAGCGGCTGCAACACGAACCGATGCTGGTGTTCGACAACACTTTCCTGCAGCGCCATCTGCTGGACGCCTTTTGCAGCAACGCCCGCGTGCGTTTCAACATCGCCCTGGAAAGCAACTTCGTGCCGTTGGTGATTACCGCCACGCGCAACGGCATGGGCGTGTCCACCTTGCTGCGATCGGTGCAGGAGCAAGAACCAGAGTTGGCCGGCGTTTCATTCGAGCCGGCGCAATTCATGCACTTCAACCTGTGCTGGCGCGCCAGCGAATACCTGTCCCAGGCCAATCGGCAGTTTATTGAGACGGCGAAGGTGTATTTCCAGGAAGACGCCAGCTCGCCGCTGTCACGTTAAGCCGTTATTTGCGCGCGACTTTGTAGCGCACGCAATCCTGATAGAAGCCCTGGCGGATCGCCTCGGGCTTGAGCCGTGAACGGCTGTCGTAGGTCTGTTCGGTAATGCCCATGGCCATCATGCGCATCCATGATTTGCTGAACTTCATGCTTTGGATCTTCTGCCGCGCCGCGTACAACGACACGCCCGACAGCTTCAGTTCCTGAGCCCTGGCGGCGGTGCCGGCGCCCCAACTGCACATGTACTTGTCACCCTCGCGCAGCTCCTGTGCCTGCACGGCAGCCGCGCCGCCGGCCAGGGAGCAGGCGATCAGCATGATTCCAACAGAGCGCATTTGCATCCTCACCTAACCACCTGAAAATAAAAGCGATTCTGGCGAGGATTTTGTTACAAAGGGGCCATTAAATTGCCTTATTGCGCAAGGTTTCAGTTAGCCGCAGCCGGCGTGGTGCGGAAGGTGATGCCCAGGCGGTTGAATGCGTTCATCAAGGCAATGCCGTAAGTCAGGTCGGCCAGTTCCTTGGCGCTGAACTCGGCGGCGGCCGCTGCGTACTCTGCGTCCGAGACGTCGCTGCGGGTGACCGCTTCAGCGAAAGCCAGGGCGATACGTTCGCGGGCGGTGAACACATCCCGTGCGTCGTGCGACACCGGCACCAGCACCAGCTTGTCCACGGCCAAGCCTTGCTTGAGCAGGTCACGCGAGTGCATGTCGATGCAGAAGGCGCAGCCGTTGATCTGCGAGACGCGCAGGTAAACCAGGTCGATCAGCGCCTTGGGCAAGCCGCTGTTCTGCAGGTAGACATAGACGCCACCGAAAGCCTTGTAGCCTTCCGGGGATGCTTGGGTGTAATCGAGGCGAGTGGTCATGATAAATCCTGTTGACGTTGAGTGAAGGCACCATGTTGCAGCGCCATGGCTCACCTCTAAAGAGCCAAGAATGGGCCCGGTGACCGGACCATGATGGTCTAGTCAAATGTTGCAGTTATGGTCCTTGGGTACAGGTCATGCAGCCGCTACAGTTAAGGCAGCCGCGACCAGGAAATCTCCCCCCATGCACACGTTGCCCCCTTTGGACCCTACCTCGGCCGAGCCGATATACCGCCAGCTTTACTGGCGCTTTCGCAGCGCCATCGCGGAGGGCCTGCTCAAGCCTGGCCAACGTGTCCCGGCAGCACGGGCGCTGGCCAAGGAACTGGGGCTGGCGCGCGGCACGATCGACAGCACCTACGCATTGCTGGCCGCAGAGGGTTACCTTGAACCTCGCGGCCAGGCAGGCACGGTGGTGGCGCACGGCATCGAGAGCGCCCAACCTACGCCCGTGGTCATCACGCCCTACAACGCGGTGCGACAACAGTCACAGGTGCGCCCCTTCCAGATGGGCCTGCCGGCGCTGGACGCCTTCCCACGCAAGATCTGGTCGAAAATCGCCGCTCGCTGCGTGCGTGCCACACAACTGGCGGACATGTCCAACCCGCCGGTCTACGGCCTGCCTTCGCTGCGCACCGCTATCGCCAGTTACTTGCAGGTGGCGCGGGGGATCCACTGCACGCCGGAACAGATCTTCGTCACGTCGGGCTACCGCAACACCCTGAGCCTGGTCACCCATGCGTTGCTCTCACCCGGCGACGCGGTGCTGGTCGAAGACCCCGGTTATCTGCCCACACGACCACTGCTGGACCACTTGAAGATCAAGTCCATCCCCGTGCCTGTGGATCAGGACGGCCTCTGCGTACAGCACCTCAGCGCCGCCCGCGCCGTGGTCGTCACCCCGGCCCATCAAAGCCCGCTGTGTGTGTCGCTGTCGCTGCCGCGCCGCCTGGAACTGCTGAACTGGGCCCGCCGTGAACACGCCTGGATCATCGAGGACGACTACGACGGCGAGTACCGTTACATCAGCCGCCCATTACCTGCCCTCAAGAGCCTGGACCGCGAGGGCCGGGTGCTTTACGCGGGTACCTTCAGCAAAGTGCTGTTCCCCGGCATTCGCCTGGCCTACCTAGTGGTACCCGCTTCCCAGGTCGGGCGTTTCGAACAGGTCAGCCAGAGCTTCCTCGGCAACTGCCCGGAACTGACCCAGGCCATCGTCGCCAGTTTTATCGCCGAAGGGCATTTCGCCCGGCATATCCAGCGCATGCGCAAGCTGTACGGTGAGCGCCGCGAAGCCACCGCCAACGGGTTGCGCAAGGTATTAGGCGCGCATATTTCCATTGATGCACAACCTGGCGGGATGCACCTGATCCTGCGGTTCAAGATCCCGCAATCGGACCGCTTGCTGGTGCAGAAACTGGCAAGCGTCGGTCTCTTCGCGGAAGCCTTGAGCGAATGGAATGTCGTGCAGCACTCAGGTCCCGGCCTGCTGTTGGGGTTTGCCAACATCGACTCCCAGGCCAGCGCCGAAGCACTGGGCCGGCGCATCCTGGAATGCTTGGTGGCCTAGTCATCAGGTGATTTCTTGGCGCTGTTCTTGTCGGCCAACAGCCGTGAAACTGCGACGCCCTCCCCCCAGCCAGGATTTCTAATGCGCAGTCTCACGGTGTTTTGCGGCTCCAACTTCGGCACCCACCCTCGCTACAGTGAAGACGCCAAAGCGCTGGGCCGCGAAATCGCCCGGCGCGGTATTCGCCTGGTCTACGGCGGCAGTGCCAAAGGCCTGATGGGCGTGATTGCCGACAGCGCACTGGCCGAGGGTGGCGAAGTGATCGGCGTCATCACCCGATTGCTGCATGAACTCGGGCACATGCATCCAGGGCTCAGCACCTATGAAATCACCGAAGACATGCGCAGCCGCAAAGCGCGCATGAGCGAACTGGCCGATGGCTTCATCGCCCTGCCCGGTGGCCTCGGCACCTTTGAAGAACTGCTGGAAGCGATGACCTTGTCGCAATTGGGCGAGCACCACAAAGGCGTGGCCTGCCTGAACACCGCACAGTTTTTCGTGCCGTTGCAGGGCCTGTTCGCGCACGGCGTGCAGGAAGGCTTCATCAAGGCCGAACACAGCCAAATGCTGATCGTCGAAGACAACCCCGGCGCCCTGCTCGATGCCCTTGGGCGGTGGCAGGCGCCGGTGGTCAACAAATGGATTGAGCCCGCTAAGCGCTAGCCGGTTTCGGCCTTGGCGATGCTGCTCCCGAATCCTTTCGCCAAGGCCTTTTTTTACCTCACCACTGGTACGTAGCGCTTGCCTGTACGGTACGCTGCGAGCCATACCAGCACCACGAATAGGAGTAGCAGGACGCGACATACTCTTTATTCGCCAGGTTGGTGGCATTGAGCGCCAGTCGCAGGTTGTCCTTCAGGCTGGTGATGTTCGGGATGTCGTAGTGCACCGCCGCATCGAACAGGGTGTAGCCCGGCACCTTCAGGGTGTTGGCCGTATCACCCCAGGACGAGCCGACATACCGAGCCCCCGCACCGGCACCGAAGCCCTTGAGGTTGCCATCGTGGAAGGTGTAGTCGGCCCACGCCGAGGCGGTGTGACGCGGCACGCCGTAGGTGGTGGTGCCTTCGGCCGCGATGGCGGGGCCTACGCCGATGTCACTGACGGGCGCATACCGCACGGTGTTGTTGGACTTGCTGATGCGGTTGTCCAAGTAGGCGTAGGCCGCGGTGATGTCCAGGTTGTCATTGAGGCTGGCCTTGCCTTCCAGCTCAAAGCCACGGGATTGCACTTCACCGTCCTGGCTCTGGCAGCGTCCGGAGCCGCACAGATGAGTCGGGTCCGGATCGGTGGTCAGCACGTTGGTCTGGCGCAGGTCGAAGATCGCTGCCGTGATAAAGCTGTTGCTGCCTGGCGGCTGGTACTTGATGCCGATTTCGTACTGCTTGCCTTCGGTCGGCTTGAACACCGAACCGCCGTAGCCGGTGCCCGACTGCGGGTTGAACGACTCGGCGTAGCTGGCATAGGGTGCCAGGCCATTATCAAACAGATAGACCAGGCCGATACGGCCGGTAAACGCCTTGCTGTCCAGGGACGACTCGGATTTGGCGCCGGTGCGAATCGTCTTGGTGCTGCTGTCGGTGCTGGCCCAGTCATAGCGCCCGCCCAGCAACAGGACCCATTTGTCCCATTTCATCTGTTCTTGCAGATACACGCCGGTCTGCTCGCTGCGCGAGGTGCCGTCGGTGGTGTAGGCCGGCACCGGAACGGCCGCGCCGTAGACCGGGTTGAAAATATCCTGGGTCGGGCCGGCGGTGTACACGCCCGAGCCGGACAGGGTGTCGGTGCTGGTGTTCTGGTAGTCGAGCCCCATCAGCAAAGTGTGCTGCAACGGGCCGGTATCGAATTTGGCCTGCACCTGGTTGTCGAGGGTGTAGGCATCCAGGTCGACATCGCTGGCGATGGTCGAGCGGCGGATGGTGCGATAGTCCGTCATCAGGTAGTTGCTGTAGAGGCTGCGGTACTGGCCTTCGCTGCGCAGGTAACGCGCATTCTGGCGCACGGTCCACACGTCATCGAAGTGATGCTCGAATGCCCAGCCGATGCTGTAGTACTCGCGGTCACTTTTCTCGAAATTCTTTTCACCGTCGTAGAAATCCACATCGATGCTGCGCCCGGTCGGGCTGTGCAGCACCGAGCCCCAGGCAGGCACCGAACCGTAAGACGCGCCTTTGGGGTCCTTCTGGAAATGCCCGAGCAGGGTCAGCGAGGTCGCGTCGTCCGGGCGCCAGGTGAAGGCGCTGGATAGCGACTGGCGGCGCGTCTCGGTGTGTTCTACCTGCCCGTCGGCATCGTCGAAAAGCCCGGCCACGCGGTAGGAATACACGCCCTGATCATCCAATGGGCCACTCAGGTCGAAGGTCGTGCGTTTCTTGTTGAAGGTGCCGTATTCCACGCCTACTTCGTGAAACGGGGTGTCCAGCGGGCGCTTGCTGACCATGTTGATCACGCCGCTCGGCGTACCCTGGCCGTAAAGGACCGAAGCCGGGCCGCGCAGCACTTCGACGCGTTCCAGGTCAAAAGCGTCCTTTTGCGGCAAGGCGTCACGGCTCGAGGGCATGCGCAGGCCGTCGAGGTAAGTGGCTGGTGAGAAACCGCGGATGGTCAACTGGTCCAGGCGCGATGCGGTGGCGCCACGGGTTTCCGGAATGACGGCGGCGCTGTAGCGCAGGATCTGGTTGAGGCTCTCGGCGTTTTGCGCGCGCATCTGGTCTTTGGTGACGATGGAGATCGATTGCGGCGTTTCGATCAGCGCGGTGTCGGTCTTGGTGCCCGACAAGCTGCGCGTGGCCACATAGCCGGACACCGGCCCGGTCGGGCTTTCGGTCTGGTATGCGCCGCTGATGGTGGTGGCCTGCAACTCCATGACCCCGCCGTTATCCGGGATAGCTTCCAGGCGGTAGCGGTCGGCGGAAATCTTCAAGGCCTGCAAGCCGCTACCGTCGAGCAACTGGTTCAGCGCCACATCGGTGTCGTATTGCCCGCTCAAACCCTTACTGCGCTTGCCGCGCGTCAGGCTTGCATCAAACGCCAGCACCAGGCCCGCCTGCTCGGCCAGGCTATTGAGCGCCTGGCTCAAATCACCGGCGGGAATCGAGAAACTGCGCACGGCGCTGCTGCTCTCTTCGGCAAAGGAGGACTGGACGGTCAGCAACGGCACGGCGGCAAAAGCCATCGCCACTGACAAGGCCAGTGGGTGCAAGGGACGAGCAAGGCGCGACATGGGAAATCCTGCGTAAGGGAGGTTCTATTAACCATGACGGCCATGTCGGAAAATCGGGCAAGGATGAGAGCGATTTTTATTTAAGCTGCCGCGCTGCAATCAGTTTTGTCGCTTTTTTCTGTAGCCCTTTGGGTTGGTTTTTTGCGTTTTTCCCCCGTGTTCAGTCAGCCTTTTCTGAATTTCTCAACCGCTCATCCCGCTGCGTTTTGCTACGGCATGCTCCGACGCCTTGCCCTTTGCCGAGACGTCACGGATGACCCACCCTTCCCGCATTGCCCTTATCGAATTTGAGCTGGATGGCTTCCATCAGAGCCTGGTGATTTATCGCCAGCACATGGACGCGTGGTACTCGCGTGCACTGGATTCGGTGAGCCATGGGCTGGATATGCCGTCGCTGCTGGGGATGGATCGGGTGTTGCGGGTGGGGGAATCGCAGCGGGCGGTAAGCATTGCGGATGCTGACTTTTCCACCGTGGCCCAGTGCCCGGTGGGCGGCGAGCTGAAGATCGAGAGCCTGTTCGAGTCGGTGTATGACGTGCCGATTGGCAACATCCCGGTGGAGGTGATCGGGCTGGATGACGGCAGTTCTACCGTGATCATGCTGGATGAACAAGGCAAAGGCTCGCACCACTGCGCGGCGGGCGGGCACTATCAAGTGCGGGTGCAAGGGGGCGTTTCTACTGAGCAAGTGGACGCGTTGTTTGCCTCTTACGCTGGGCTGACCGGGAACCTGGAGCAGTGGCTTCGTTCTGAGTGGTCGGGTTTTAAACCGCGCTGGGAGCAGTCCACCGCCAGCGCGATTGGCAGCGGCGTACTGGCGGGCAGTTGGGCGGCGATTCGTGATGTGTGGGACAGCATCAAGCTGGTGCAGGCGATTCTTGATGACCCGTTGAAGTACGTCGAACAGCTGGGCGCAGAAGCGGCCAAATTGGCGCAGCTCGCCACCGATGCGCCCAAAGTCATGGAACAGGCGATGCTGCTGGCCAGTGATGAAGCGGCGCTGTTCCTGATGCTGCGCACGGCGATGATCTGGTTGGACGCATTGCCGCCCGGTGAAATGGCCGAGATGGCGGCAGGGTTTGTGGTGTCGTTGCTGATTGATCTCGTGATCGGCGTGGTGTTGACCATCGCGTTACCGGCGGCGGGTGTGGCGTATTTGAGTCTGCGACTGGTCAAGTATGGCGGGCAGATTCTTGATGCGGCGACGGGTTTTGTCAGGGGGCTTTTGGGGATTCTGACGAAGTTCATGCAGGCCGTGGATCGCTACAAGGCGGTCGCGGTTCGCGGGGTGGTTGGTGGGTTGAAGCAAGGCAGGCTGCAGATGCGCTGGAAGGCGCGGCAGAACGCGATGCTGAAGCAGGCGGAGCATGTGGATGATGCGCCTGCTGTTGGGAAGAATCCGGCTGGGGATGCGGCGGCGTCTTCGGACAAGACGGCCACCAACGGCTGTCCGGTGTCGATGGTCACGGGTGAGGAACTGCTGACCCTGACCGATGGCAAGCTGGACGGGATCTTGCCGTTTGAGTGGACCCGGCTGTATCGCACCAGTGCGGTGGAAGTGGATTGCGGGTTGGGGTTTGGCTGGAGTCACTCGCTGGCGCATCGGCTGAGTGTTTCCGGTGATTCGGTGGTGTGGATCGATCATGAAAATCGGTCGACTACCCTGCCCCTGCCCACAGTTTCTCGGCCTGCGATCACCAATAGCCTGGCCGAAGCGGCGATCTACCTGGGGTCGCTGCCCGATGAGTTAGTCCTGTCTCAAGGGTCGCGCTTCTACCATTTTCGCGACGGTGTGCTGACGGCGATTAGCGATGCGTATGACAACCGGTTGCGCATTTCCCGGAATTACCTGGGGCAGATTGAGCGGTTGGATAACGGCGTGGGGCGTTCGCTGTTTTTGCGCTATGCGTTGGGTCGCATTGTGGCGGTGGATTACCAGGTTGAGCGGGACGTGGATGACGGGCCGTTTGTTTGGGTGAGGGAGCAGAACGTTGTTTCCTACGCCTATGACAATTTTGGACGACTGGTTTCTGCGACCAACGCCGTAGGCGAAAGCGAGGTTTATCGGTACGACGAGCAGCACGTCATTCTTGAGCGTGGTTTGGCGGGTGGGGCGAGTTTCTTCTGGGAGTGGGAAAGGTCTGGTAAGGCCGCGCGATGTGTCCGGCATTGGGCCAGTTTCTCGCAAATGGACACACGCTATGCCTGGGACGATAACGGTCAAGTCACGGTGTTTAACGCCGATGGCAGCCAGGAAGTCTATGTGCATGACCAGCGGGCGCGGCTGGTGCAGCGGGTGGATCCTGACGGTGCTGAGCACTTCAAATCCTACGATGAGAAAGGCCGGCTGACGGTTGAGCAAGATCCGTTGGGGGCGATCACGGCCTACCAGTACGACGAAGCTGGGCGTTTGGTGGCGTTGTTTCGGGGGAATGATGAGCCGACGACCTACGAGCATGACAATGGGTTCGTACGGGTTGTGCGGCGTGGTGAAGCGGTTTGGAAGTATGAGCGTAATGACCAGGGCGACGTTACGCGTAGGACCGATCCTGACGGCAACGCTACTGACTACAGCTACAACAAACGCGGACAACTGACGCAGGTTTGGCTGCCGGATCACAGCTGTCACCGACTGGTCTGGAATGAGCACGGGCAATTGCTTGAAGAGCAGTTGCCGAATGGCGGAGTCAAGCGCTACCGCTATGACGATCTCGGGCGAAAAATCAGCCTGGAAGACGAACACGGCGCGCTCACGCAATTTGAGTGGAACCACGTAGGACGATTAGTCCAAATCGTCTTGCCGAGCGGTGATACGCGTAAATATACCTACAACGCGTACGGAAAAATCACCTCCGAACGCGATGAACTCGGCCACGTCACTCGCTACGAATACGCCGATGGCCTGCACCTGATCAGCCGGCGCATCAACGCCGATGGCACTCAGATCAAATACCGTTACGACAATGTGCGGTTATTGCTGACCGAGATCGAAAATGAGGTGGGCGAAACCTACCGACTCCAGTATCACACCAATGGCCTGATCCAACAGGAAACCGGCTTTGACGGCCAGCGCACTGCTTACCTCTACGACCTCAACGGCAACCTGCAGGAAAAGACCGAGCATGGCGATGACGGTAGTCAGCTGGTTACCCACTACGAGCGCGATTATGTCGGACGGCTCGTAAGAAAAGCCCTGCCCGACGGCAACCATGTCGATTACACCTACGACCGTCAAGGCAATCTCCTAAGCGTCGAAGATGGCCACTGGGCGTTGGCCTACGAGTACGACAGCCAAAACCGTCTCACCGCCGAACACCAAGGCTGGGGCACGCTGCGCTATGGCTACGACGCCTGCGGCCAACTGCAAAACCTACGCCTGCCCGACAGCAATCGGGTGGCGTTCAACCACGGCAAAGGCGGCCACCTAGTCACCGTCGAACTGAACTGTGAAACCCTTACCTCCCACCTGTTCAAGGCCGGTCAGGAACACCAACGCCAACAAGGCCAACTGATCAGCCACTACCACTACGACGATCAACAACGCCTGCACGCCCACGCCGTTACCCAACAGCAACACACCCTCTACCAACGCCACTACGACTACGACAAATCCGGCAACCTCACCCGCCTGCTCGACACCCACAAAGGCGACCACCACTACCACTACGATCCGCTAAACCGCCTCACCCGGGCCAACCACTCGCAAGGCGAGCAAGAACGCTTCGGCCACGACCCCGCCGGCAACCTGCTCATGCAAAACCGCCCCGGCCCCGACATCGTGGCCGGCAACCGCCTGATGATCCAAGGCGACCACCATTACGACTACGACGCCTTCGGCAACCTTATCCGCGAACGGCGTGGCAAAGGCCATCAACTCGTTACTGAATACCGCTACGACTGCCAGCACCGCCTGATCGGCATCAAAAAACCCAACGGCCAGACCGCCAGCTATCGCTACGACCCGTTTGGGCGGCGCATCAGCAAGACCGTTGATAGCACAACTACCGAGTTTTTCTGGCAAGGCGACAGACTCATCGCCGAACACCAGACGGATCGCCACCGCAGTTACCTCTACGAGCCCGACAGCTTCCGGCCATTGGCGCTGCTGGAAGGCTTTGGTCCAAAGGAAACCAAGCCCTACCACTACCAACTCGACCACCTCGGCACCCCGCAGGAACTCACCGATACCAACGGCGAAATCGTCTGGTCCGCGCACTACCGCGCCTACGGCGAAATCAGCCGTCTCGACATAGGAAAAGTGGACAATCCGCTTCGTTTCCAAGGCCAATACTTCGACCAAGAAAGTGGGCTGCACTACAACCGTCATCGCTACTACAATCCGGAT
>NZ_KI628540.1:0-395312 GCF_000503215.1 Pseudomonas canadensis
GTCAGACTGATAGTCAACAAGATTATCAGCATCACAAGTTACTCCGCGAGAAATCAAAGATGTAACCAACGATTGCTGAGCCAAGTTTAGGGTTTCTTAAAAACCCAAAGATGTTTGAACTGAAGAGTTTGATCATGGCTCAGATTGAACGCTGGCGGCAGGCCTAACACATGCAAGTCGAGCGGTAGAGAGAAGCTTGCTTCTCTTGAGAGCGGCGGACGGGTGAGTAATGCCTAGGAATCTGCCTGGTAGTGGGGGATAACGTTCGGAAACGAACGCTAATACCGCATACGTCCTACGGGAGAAAGCAGGGGACCTTCGGGCCTTGCGCTATCAGATGAGCCTAGGTCGGATTAGCTAGTTGGTGAGGTAATGGCTCACCAAGGCGACGATCCGTAACTGGTCTGAGAGGATGATCAGTCACACTGGAACTGAGACACGGTCCAGACTCCTACGGGAGGCAGCAGTGGGGAATATTGGACAATGGGCGAAAGCCTGATCCAGCCATGCCGCGTGTGTGAAGAAGGTCTTCGGATTGTAAAGCACTTTAAGTTGGGAGGAAGGGCATTAACCTAATACGTTAGTGTTTTGACGTTACCGACAGAATAAGCACCGGCTAACTCTGTGCCAGCAGCCGCGGTAATACAGAGGGTGCAAGCGTTAATCGGAATTACTGGGCGTAAAGCGCGCGTAGGTGGTTTGTTAAGTTGGATGTGAAATCCCCGGGCTCAACCTGGGAACTGCATTCAAAACTGACTGACTAGAGTATGGTAGAGGGTGGTGGAATTTCCTGTGTAGCGGTGAAATGCGTAGATATAGGAAGGAACACCAGTGGCGAAGGCGACCACCTGGACTAATACTGACACTGAGGTGCGAAAGCGTGGGGAGCAAACAGGATTAGATACCCTGGTAGTCCACGCCGTAAACGATGTCAACTAGCCGTTGGAAGCCTTGAGCTTTTAGTGGCGCAGCTAACGCATTAAGTTGACCGCCTGGGGAGTACGGCCGCAAGGTTAAAACTCAAATGAATTGACGGGGGCCCGCACAAGCGGTGGAGCATGTGGTTTAATTCGAAGCAACGCGAAGAACCTTACCAGGCCTTGACATCCAATGAACTTTCTAGAGATAGATTGGTGCCTTCGGGAACATTGAGACAGGTGCTGCATGGCTGTCGTCAGCTCGTGTCGTGAGATGTTGGGTTAAGTCCCGTAACGAGCGCAACCCTTGTCCTTAGTTACCAGCACGTAATGGTGGGCACTCTAAGGAGACTGCCGGTGACAAACCGGAGGAAGGTGGGGATGACGTCAAGTCATCATGGCCCTTACGGCCTGGGCTACACACGTGCTACAATGGTCGGTACAGAGGGTTGCCAAGCCGCGAGGTGGAGCTAATCCCATAAAACCGATCGTAGTCCGGATCGCAGTCTGCAACTCGACTGCGTGAAGTCGGAATCGCTAGTAATCGCGAATCAGAATGTCGCGGTGAATACGTTCCCGGGCCTTGTACACACCGCCCGTCACACCATGGGAGTGGGTTGCACCAGAAGTAGCTAGTCTAACCTTCGGGAGGACGGTTACCACGGTGTGATTCATGACTGGGGTGAAGTCGTAACAAGGTAGCCGTAGGGGAACCTGCGGCTGGATCACCTCCTTAATCGACGACATCAGCTGCTCCATAAGTTCCCACACGAATTGCTTGATTCATGCGTTTGTAAAAGTGCAGAGCTAACTATTCGAATCGAATAATTAGCTCTGATCTTTTTCAGAACCGTTCTTTAAAAATTTGGGTATGTGATAGAAAGATAGACTGAACGTTACTTTCACTGGTAACGGATCAGGCTAAGGTAAAATTTGTGAGTTCTCTTAACTGAGAAATTCGAATTTTCGGCGAATGTCGTCTTCACAGTATAACCAGATTGCTTGGGGTTATATGGTCAAGTGAAGAAGCGCATACGGTGGATGCCTTGGCAGTCAGAGGCGATGAAAGACGTGGTAGCCTGCGAAAAGCTTCGGGGAGTCGGCAAACAGACTTTGATCCGGAGATGTCTGAATGGGGGAACCCAGCCATCATAAGATGGTTATCTTGTACTGAATACATAGGTGCAAGAGGCGAACCAGGGGAACTGAAACATCTAAGTACCCTGAGGAAAAGAAATCAACCGAGATTCCCTTAGTAGTGGCGAGCGAACGGGGACTAGCCCTTAAGTGGCTTTGAGATTAGCGGAACGCTCTGGAAAGTGCGGCCATAGTGGGTGATAGCCCTGTACGCGAAAATCTCTTAGTCATGAAATCGAGTAGGACGGAGCACGAGAAACTTTGTCTGAATATGGGGGGACCATCCTCCAAGGCTAAATACTACTGACTGACCGATAGTGAACTAGTACCGTGAGGGAAAGGCGAAAAGAACCCCGGAGAGGGGAGTGAAATAGATCCTGAAACCGTATGCGTACAAGCAGTGGGAGCCCACTTTGTTGGGTGACTGCGTACCTTTTGTATAATGGGTCAGCGACTTATTTTCAGTGGCGAGCTTAACCGAATAGGGGAGGCGTAGCGAAAGCGAGTCTTAATAGGGCGTCTAGTCGCTGGGAATAGACCCGAAACCGGGCGATCTATCCATGGGCAGGTTGAAGGTTGGGTAACACTAACTGGAGGACCGAACCGACTACCGTTGAAAAGTTAGCGGATGACCTGTGGATCGGAGTGAAAGGCTAATCAAGCTCGGAGATAGCTGGTTCTCCTCGAAAGCTATTTAGGTAGCGCCTCATGTATCACTGTAGGGGGTAGAGCACTGTTTCGGCTAGGGGGTCATCCCGACTTACCAAACCGATGCAAACTCCGAATACCTACAAGTGCCGAGCATGGGAGACACACGGCGGGTGCTAACGTCCGTCGTGAAAAGGGAAACAACCCAGACCGTCAGCTAAGGTCCCAAAGTTATGGTTAAGTGGGAAACGATGTGGGAAGGCTTAGACAGCTAGGAGGTTGGCTTAGAAGCAGCCACCCTTTAAAGAAAGCGTAATAGCTCACTAGTCGAGTCGGCCTGCGCGGAAGATGTAACGGGGCTCAAACCATACACCGAAGCTACGGGTATCACGTAAGTGATGCGGTAGAGGAGCGTTCTGTAAGCCTGTGAAGGTGAGTTGAGAAGCTTGCTGGAGGTATCAGAAGTGCGAATGCTGACATGAGTAACGACAATGGGTGTGAAAAACACCCACGCCGAAAGACCAAGGTTTCCTGCGCAACGTTAATCGACGCAGGGTTAGTCGGTCCCTAAGGCGAGGCTGAAAAGCGTAGTCGATGGAAAACAGGTTAATATTCCTGTACTTCTGGTTATTGCGATGGAGGGACGGAGAAGGCTAGGCCAGCTTGGCGTTGGTTGTCCAAGTTTAAGGTGGTAGGCTGGAATCTTAGGTAAATCCGGGATTCTAAGGCCGAGAGCTGATGACGAGTTAACTTTTAGTTAACGAAGTGGTTGATGCCATGCTTCCAAGAAAAGCTTCTAAGCTTCAGGTAACCAGGAACCGTACCCCAAACCGACACAGGTGGTTGGGTAGAGAATACCAAGGCGCTTGAGAGAACTCGGGTGAAGGAACTAGGCAAAATGGCACCGTAACTTCGGGAGAAGGTGCGCCGGTGAGGGTGAAGGACTTGCTCCGTAAGCTCATGCCGGTCGAAGATACCAGGCCGCTGCGACTGTTTATTAAAAACACAGCACTCTGCAAACACGAAAGTGGACGTATAGGGTGTGACGCCTGCCCGGTGCCGGAAGGTTAATTGATGGGGTTAGCTAACGCGAAGCTCTTGATCGAAGCCCCGGTAAACGGCGGCCGTAACTATAACGGTCCTAAGGTAGCGAAATTCCTTGTCGGGTAAGTTCCGACCTGCACGAATGGCGTAACGATGGCGGCGCTGTCTCCACCCGAGACTCAGTGAAATTGAAATCGCTGTGAAGATGCAGTGTATCCGCGGCTAGACGGAAAGACCCCGTGAACCTTTACTATAGCTTTGCACTGGACTTTGAATTTGCTTGTGTAGGATAGGTGGGAGGCTTTGAAGCGTGGACGCCAGTCTGCGTGGAGCCAACCTTGAAATACCACCCTGGCAACTTTGAGGTTCTAACTCAGGTCCGTTATCCGGATCGAGGACAGTGTATGGTGGGTAGTTTGACTGGGGCGGTCTCCTCCTAAAGAGTAACGGAGGAGTACGAAGGTGCGCTCAGACCGGTCGGAAATCGGTCGTAGAGTATAAAGGCAAAAGCGCGCTTGACTGCGAGACAGACACGTCGAGCAGGTACGAAAGTAGGTCTTAGTGATCCGGTGGTTCTGTATGGAAGGGCCATCGCTCAACGGATAAAAGGTACTCCGGGGATAACAGGCTGATACCGCCCAAGAGTTCATATCGACGGCGGTGTTTGGCACCTCGATGTCGGCTCATCACATCCTGGGGCTGAAGCCGGTCCCAAGGGTATGGCTGTTCGCCATTTAAAGTGGTACGCGAGCTGGGTTTAGAACGTCGTGAGACAGTTCGGTCCCTATCTGCCGTGGACGTTTGAGATTTGAGAGGGGCTGCTCCTAGTACGAGAGGACCGGAGTGGACGAACCTCTGGTGTTCCGGTTGTCACGCCAGTGGCATTGCCGGGTAGCTATGTTCGGAATAGATAACCGCTGAAAGCATCTAAGCGGGAAACTAGCCTCAAGATGAGATCTCACTGGAACCTTGAGTTCCCTGAAGGGCCGTCGAAGACTACGACGTTGATAGGTTGGGTGTGTAAGCGCTGTGAGGCGTTGAGCTAACCAATACTAATTGCCCGTGAGGCTTGACCATATAACACCCAAGCAATTTGACTACTCTAACGAGCATCAGATTGCGGTGTGTGAAGACGAAAATGAACCGAAAGTTCGACGCTCACAAAACACCGAAAGCTGTCACATACCCAATTTGCTGAAGCGAGGCATAAGCCACGATTCAGTACCCGAATTTCTTGACGACCATAGAGCATTGGAACCACCTGATCCCATCCCGAACTCAGNTTGACCATATAACACCCAAGCAATTTGACTACTCTAACGAGCATCAGATTGCGGTGTGTGAAGACGAAAATGAACCGAAAGTTCGACGCTCACAAAACACCGAAAGCTGTCACATACCCAATTTGCTGAAGCGAGGCATAAGCCACGACTCAGTACCCGAATTTCTTGACGACCATAGAGCATTGGAACCACCTGATCCCATCCCGAACTCAGTAGTGAAACGATGCATCGCCGATGGTAGTGTGGGGTTTCCCCATGTGAGAGTAGGTCATCGTCAAGATTAAATTCCGAAACCCCATTTGCGAAAGCAGATGGGGTTTTGTTTTGGGCGGTCGAAAAGTCAGTCATCGCAAATCAATTCGACAACCCTGTGACTCCTCTGCGCAATTCCTCTCATAAAAACGGCTCATCAGCATGCCGTTCGGGAATTCGATACAAAGTGTTTCCGCATTTTTGGTATGGTGCAGCACATTTTCACAGGGATTGATCTTTCATCCGCAGGACGCGGCGTCGACCTTATTCAACGAGATGCTGTAGAAATGCCTGAACCCATACCGATCAAAGATCACGAAAAAGAGAACCGCCTAGTCAACAAGCGCCTGCTCGCCTGCGCGCTGTTGGTGATCGGCATCACCTGCGCGCTAGTGGGGCGCATGTACTTCCTGCAGGTCGTACAGTTCGACTATCACTCCACGATTTCCGAGAACAACCGTGTCCACGTATTGCCGATCACCCCGACGCGTGGGTTGATCTATGACCGTAACGGCGTGGTACTGGCCGACAACCGCCCCAGCTACAACCTGACCATCACCCGCGAACGCACTACCGACCTCAAGGGGGAGTTGGACGCTATCGTCAGCTTGCTGCACCTGCCTACCGAAGACCGCGCTGTCTTCGACAAGGCGCTGAAACAGGCGCGCCATCCTTTCGTCCCTGTGACCTTGTTTTACGAACTGACCGAAGAGCAGATCGCGCTGCTGGCCGTGAACGAGTTCCGCCTCCCAGGCGTAGACGTAGAACCGCAGTTCGTCCGCCATTACCCGTTGGGCGCTCACTTTGCGCACTCTATCGGTTACGTAGGCCGGATCAACGAGAAGGAATCCAAAGCCCTCGACTCCGTGGAGTACCGCGGTACGCAGTCCATCGGCAAGACCGGTATCGAGCGCTTCTACGAATCCGAGTTGCATGGCCACGTCGGCTATGAAGAGGTCGAGACCAATGCTCAGGGCCGCGTACTGCGCGTACTCAAGCACACCGACCCGATCCCCGGCAAAAACATCGTGCTGAGCCTCGACGTGCACCTTCAGGAAGCGGCAGAAGAAGCCTTGGGTGATCGCCGTGGTTCGGTGGTTGCACTGGACCCGCAAACCGGTGAAGTACTGGCCATGGTCAGCAAGCCAAGTTTCGATCCGAACTTGTTTGTTACCGGTATCAGCTTCAAGGAATACGCCGCGCTGCACGACTCCATCGACCGTCCGCTGTTCAACCGTGTATTACGCGGGCTCTACGCGCCAGGTTCGACCATCAAGCCGGAAGTCGCCATCGCCGGCCTGGACAGTGGTGTTGTCACTGCTCAAACCCGAGTATTCGATCCTGGCTACTACCAGTTGCCGGACTTTGACCACAAATACCGCAACTGGAACCACAGCGGCGACGGTTGGGTGGACATGGACGCGGCCATCATGCGTTCCAACGACACCTACTTTTACGACTTGGCCCACAAGCTGGGCATCGATCGCCTGCACGACTACCTGGCTGAGTTCGGCCTGGGCCAGAAAGTCTCATTGGACATGTTCGAAGAGTCCGCCGGCCTGATGCCTTCCCAGGCCTGGAAGCGCGCCACGCGCCGGCAACCCTGGTTCCCGGGCGAAACCGTGATCCTCGGCATTGGTCAGGGCTACATGCAGGTCACGCCACTGCAACTGGCCCAGGCTACCGCACTGATCGCCAATAAAGGCGTGTGGCACCGACCGCACCTGGCCAAGACCATTAATGGTGTGCCACCCGTGGATGAAAACCCCATGCCCAACGTGGTCCTCAAGGACCCGCGTGACTGGGAACAGGTCAATCACGGCATGCAACTGGTGATGCACGATCCGCGTGGCATCGCCCGCGCTGCCGCACAAGGCGCGCAATACCGCATTGCCGGCAAGAGTGGTACGGCGCAAGTGGTGGCGATCAAGCAAGGTGAGCGCTACAACCGGGAGAAGACCCTGGAACGCCATCGCGACAACGCCCTGTTCGTTGGCTTCGCGCCGGCCGAACACCCGAAGATCGTGATTTCGGTGATGATCGAAAACGGCGAGGCCGGTGGCCGCGTGGCAGGCCCGGTGGTGCGCCAAATCATGGACGCCTGGCTGCTCGACCAGGAAGGCCATCTGAAACCGCAATATGCGACTCCGGCAAAAGCGCCCGGCGACCCCAAGGTGTGATTCAGGCTTTCCACTCGTCCCATTGGTCTACGTCTTCGTAGACCAGCCAAGGCACATCATGGGCGGTCCAGATGTGCGCGGTGGGCCTGACGCCCGGATCGTCATCCAGCGTCGCCACCCGCACAATGACGTGGGGTTGATGCCCTCGCTCCGCCATCAGGTGTGAACCACAGCGCGAGCAGAAATGCCGCAGTTTACCCGGCGACGATTCGAAGGACGCCAGCAACTCCTGGCCCTGTGTCCAGCGAAAGTGTTCACGCATCACGCCTGCCGTCGCCACAAATGCCGCCGCATGCACCTTGCGGCAGCTGTCGCAATGGCAGTGGCTGATGGGCATATCCAGGCTGTCGAGTTGATAGTGCACGGCCTTGCAGAAGCAACTTCCATGGAGCTGTTGAGTCATCGTGATCACCTCGAGGGGAGGGGGACAATTTACCTTTCGCCGACACGCTGCGCATCCGAGATTTCCGGTGAAGTGGCTGCCGGTTGGAACGTATTCGGCGGCTACACCTACCGCGAGTCGTATGCCACCACGCAGATCAACTACACCGGGCCGTGCTACAAGGCGGTCCAGGATTCCTTCGCTGTGGCGGGCCTGTTGGCGAACTACCAGGTGGATGAGCACTTGTCCGTAGGACTGAACGTCAACAATCTGTTCGACAAGAAGTATTACGACGGCATGGGCACGTTCAACTCAGGTTCCTACGGCGAGCTGCGTAACGCGATGGTCAACGCCAAGTGGAAGTTCTGAAGTAAGTCGCAACACCAATGCGTGGCCGAAAGGCTGCGCATTGTTCGATGTCGCCTACTGTCAATGGAGGAGGTGACTTATGCACGTATTGGATCGAATCGAACGAAAAGCCCTGCTCAACGCGTCACGTAGGCAGGTCTGGGAGGCCATCACCGATGCCGAGCAATTCGGCCAATGGTTTGGTATCGCCCTTACAGGCAAAACCTTCGTTGCCGGGCAAAGAATCGAGGCGCCGATCACTTATCCGGGCTACGAACATGTGATCTGGAAGGCCAGGATCGAACGCATCCTGCCGCAAACACTGTTTTCTTTCTGGTGGCATCCCTATGCGGTAGATGAGGATGTCGACTACTACCAGGAAACCCCAACGTTGGTGGAATTCACGATTGAGGATCGGGCGCCGGGTATTCTGCTGCGGGTGGTCGAATCCGGGTTTGATGCCGTGCCTGAGGCACGACGGCAGAAGGCCTTCAAAATGAATTCCCGTGGCTGGGACGAACAGATGGGCAATATCGAAAACTACCTGAGCTAGGCCCGCCAGGCTTGAGGGTAACGGGCATCCTCAATGATGCCCGTCTTTGATTAGTCTCAGCCTTCGTGAGCGGTGGTGATCTCCAGGGTGTCGGTGTAAGTCACCACCACACTCTGCCCGACCTTGAGGTCTTTGAGGCCGGCACGGATTTCCGGTGTCTCAACGTTCAACACCTTCGTCGCACCGGCTGGATTCTGCAGGGTGGCCAGGGCGATTGCCTGGCGCAGGGAACGAGATAACTTCATTCTCAGGACTTCCGTGTGAGAGAAGCCCTGAGTCTAGTGGTGAGCCGGCGATGCGCAAATCTGCCGGCTCACGTTGTTGCCGCCCTGTTAGAAGTCCACGCTGGCCGACAGCTTGGCAACACGTGGATCGCCTTGGCTCAGGAAACCGCCCTGCGCCGATTCCCAGTACTTTTCGTTGGCGACGTTTTCCACGGTGGCGCCGAGGGTGACGTCACGCTGGGCCACCTTGAAGTTGTAGCGCGCGCCTACGTCGAAGCGGTTCCATGCCGGCAGACTCAGGTTGTTCGCGGCGTCGGCGTACTGCCCACCGGTGCGCAACATGCGGCCGTTGAGGGTCACGCCTTGCAGGCCAGGCACATCCCAATCCACGCCGGCATTGAGCTGGAACGAAGGCACGCCGATTGCGCGGTTACCGTCGTTGGCGCCGTTTTGCGTGTCCTTGAGTTCGGTCTTCATGACGGTCACGCCGCCCAGCAAGCGCAGGCCGCTGATCGGTTCGCCGAAGACGTTCAGTTCCACGCCTTTGTTGATTTGCAGGCCTTCGCGGACATAACGCGCTGTCGTTGCATCGATGACTTGAACGTAACCAGCCCCAGGTTGTTCGATACGGTAAACGCCCAGTGTTGCCCCATAGGTGCCCATATCAACCTTGACGCCTGCTTCGATTTGCTTGGAGCGGGCCGGTGCAAAGGGTTGGCCGCCGCCAATCACCGTCCTGCCCCCGGAGTTGACAGGCGACGTCGGGCCTTGGGCCAAACCTTCGATGCGGTTGGCATAGAAGGACACATGCTCCCAAGGCTTGAAGACCAGGCCGTAGACCGGCGTGGTGATCGATTCGTCATAGTTGGCGGTACGCGTGCCGCTCATGTAGTTGTAACCCTGCACCACGATTTGCTGGCGGCGTGCACCGACCGTCACCAACAGGCGGTCATCGAAGAACCCCAGCGTGTCGGACACCGCCGTACTGCGCACAAAGGTCTTGGCGGTGATGGTCGGGTCGCTGAAGTCGGTGCCCGGTGTATTGCGTGGGTTGTTCAGGGCCGGTGGGGCACCGGTCACCGGGTTGTAGATATTGGTTGGGGTGCGTGGGCTGGCGAACACATAAGCGTTGCGCGCCTGGGTCCAGATGCCGGCCAAGCCGAAGTTGAGTCGATGGCTTACAGGGCCGGTCTGGAACTTGCCGTTCAGGCCGCCCATGACGCTGCTGTTGTCTTCTTCATGGGCGATGGTCGAACCGCTGGCGGTGGCATTGCCCAGGTTATCGGTCAGGGTCACCGACGAGTAGCGCCCCATTTCGCGGGTGTGCTTGGCGCCTGCCGCCGCATAGGCCGTCCAGTTATCGTTCAAGTCATACTCGGCGCGCAGCATTCCCAGGGTGTCTTCAAGGTTGGTGCTGCTCCAGCTCGGCGCGTAGTTGGTGTCGGCCGACGGTGCATCCGGGACATGGGTGGCGGTGCCCAGGAAGACCGAATTGCGCCCGCCGTTGATACGCTGCTTCTGGTACACAAAGTCACTCGACAAGCGCAACGCATCGCCACGGTAGTCCAGGCCGACGGCAAACAGCTTCGAGCGCTGGCTTTCATCATCGATACCGGTGTCGCCTTCGCGCTGGGACAGGTTCACCCGTGCGCCAAAACGGTTGTCTTCACCGAAACGCTGGCCAATATCCAAGTGTTCGCCCACCCGCCCATCACTGCTGATATCAGTGCTGAATCGACGCAACGGCACATCATCGGCCCGCTTGGGTTGCAGGTTCACACCGCCGCCGATCCCCGAGCCGCCGGGCGTCACGCCGTTGATGAAGGCATTGGGGCCCTTGAACACTTCCACGCGCTCCAAGGCGTCAGTGGAGATGATCTGTCGCGGCAGGATGCCGTACAAGCCGTTGAAGGAAATGTCGTCGCCATTCAGTGGCAGGCCACGGATCATGAAGGTCTGCGCCTGATTGGCAAACCCCGACGCCTGGCGCACGGACGAGTCGTTGAGTAGCACATCACCGACGGTCTCGGCCTGCTGGTCGCGAATCAGTTTCTCGGTGTAGGAGGCCATGCTGAATGGCACGTCCATGATGTCCTGGTTGCCCAACACACCCAATTGACCTCCGCGTGCCACTTGGCCGCCGGCGTACACCGGGGGTAGGGCGCTTGGTGCGGGGGCGTCGGCATTGATGTTGGTAGCGCCCAGTTCCAGCGTGTTGCCCTCCTGACCGGTGTTCGCATCCTGCGGGGTGGCTGGGGTGGCAGCATGAGCGCTGAGGCTCAGGGAGCAGCACAGGGCGAGCAGGGTCGGGCGAAACGGCACGGCGAATGGGGCGGGCATGGGCGATCCTGACGGCTAACCGTCATGTGTGAGGAAAAGGGCAACGGCGTTGCGCGTCCTCACTGCGCGGATACGACTCCGGTGCAAATGATAGTAATTATTATTAGCGCGATGCAACAAATTTTTACCAACACGGTCTGCGCGCGCGGATGCCGAGTAGAATCACGCCCTGAAAGCGATTCCTGAGGTGCGGTACGGTGGATTTACAGCAGGGTTTTGTCCTGACCCGGCATTGGCGCGATACCCCGGCGGGCACGGAGGTCAGCTTCTGGCTGGCCACCGACCAGGGCCCGAGGTTTATCCGCCTACCCGTGCAGACCTCGGTGATGTTCATCCCCGAGGCCCATCGCAAGCCGCTGGATTGGCTGCTCAAGGGCGAGCGCGATATCGAGTTGCGCCCGTTGCAGCTGTGCGATTTCCATCACCGCCCCGTCCTTGGCCTGTATACCCGCCAGCACCGCCAGGCGATGGATGTGGAAAAACGTCTGCGCGCGGCGGGTGTCGACGTCTACGAAGGCGACGTGCGCCCGCCCGAGCGCTACATGATGGAGCGTTTCATCACGGCGCCGGTGTGGTTTGGCGGCACACCCGACGCCAGCGGTGTGCTCTGCGACGCGCAGATGAAACCCGCGCCCGACTACCGTCCGCCGCTGAAACTGGTGTCCCTCGACATCGAAACCACTGCCCAGGGCGATCTCTACTCTATCGCCCTCGAAGGCTGCGGCGAGCGCCAGGTGTACATGCTTGGCCCGCCGAACAACACCGACGCGGTGGACTTCAAGCTCGACTACTGCGATACCCGTGCCCAACTGCTCGAACGCCTCAACCAATGGCTGGCGCTGCACGACCCCGATGCGATCATCGGCTGGAACGTGGTGCAGTTCGACCTGCGCGTGCTCCACGAACATGCCCAGCGCCTCAACGTGCCGCTCATGCTTGGCCGTGGTGAAGAACCGATGGCCTGGCGCGAACACGGCAGCCGCAACCATTACTTCGCGGCGGCGGCGGGGCGCTTGATCATCGATGGCATCGAAGCCCTGCGTTCGGCCACCTGGAATTTCGAATCCTTCAGCCTGGAAAATGTCGCGCAAACCTTGCTGGGTGAAGGTAAGGACATCTCCACGCCGTACCAGCGCATGGACGAGATCAACCGTATGTTCGCCGAGGACAAGCCCGCCCTGGCGCGCTACAACCTCAAGGACTGCGAGTTGGTCACGCGGATTTTCGAGAAGACCGAACTGCTCAAGTTCCTGCTGGAGCGCGCCAGCGTCACTGGGCTGCCGGCTGACCGCAAAGGTGGCTCCGTCGCCGCGTTCACCCATTTGTACATGCCGCTGATGCACCGCCAGGGCTTCGTCGCGCCGAACCTGGGCGACAAGCCGCCCCAGGCCAGCCCCGGCGGATTTGTCATGGACTCGCGCCCTGGCCTTTACGAATCGGTGTTGGTGCTCGACTACAAAAGCCTCTACCCGTCGATCATCCGCAGTTTCCTGATCGACCCGGTTGGCTTGATCGAAGGCCTCAAACATCCTAACGACAGTGATTCGGTGGAAGGCTTTCGTGGCGCACGGTTTTCCCGCACCCGGCATTGTCTGCCATCCATCGTCGCACGGGTTTCCGAAGGCCGCGAAGTGGCCAAGCGCGAACATAACGCGCCGCTGTCCCAGGCGCTGAAAATCATCATGAACGCCTTCTACGGCGTACTCGGCTCCAGCGGCTGCCGCTTCTTCGATACACGCCTGGCCTCGTCGATCACGATGCGTGGCCACCAGATCATGCGCCAGACCCGCGAACTGGTCGAAGCCCAAGGCTATGAGGTGATCTACGGCGACACCGACTCGACCTTCGTGTGGCTCGGCAGTGCGCATTCCCAAGAGGACGCCAGTCGTATCGGCCAAGCCTTGGTGCAGCACGTCAACGATTGGTGGCGCGAGCACCTGCTCACCGCGCTCGGCCTGCAAAGCGCCCTGGAATTGCAGTACGAAACCCACTTCACCCGCTTCCTCATGCCGACCATCCGTGGTGCGGAAGAGGGCAGCAAGAAGCGCTACGCCGGCCTGGTGGTACGCAGCGATGGCAGCGAGGAAATGGTCTACAAAGGCCTGGAAACCGTGCGCAGCGACTGGTCGCCCCTGGCTCGCAGGTTCCAGCAGGAACTCTACCAGCGCATCTTCCATCGCCAGCCCCACCAGGACTACATCCGCGACTACGTGCGCCGTACCCTCAGCGGCGAGTTCGATGAGTTGCTGATCTACCGCAAACGCCTGCGCCGCCGACTGGACGATTACGAACGCAACGTGCCGCCCCATGTGCGCGCCGCGCGCCTGGCCGATGAGTACAACGATCGCCTGAACCGCCCGCGCCAATACCAGCGCGGCGGCTGGATCAGCTACGTGATCAGCGTCAACGGCCCGGAACCCTTGGAAGTGCGGCAGGCGCCCATCGACTACGACCACTACGTCACCCGGCAATTGCAGCCGGTCGCCGATGCGATCCTGCCGTTCGTGAATGACGATTTCAGCACCCTGGTCGGTGGGCAAATGGGCCTGTTTTAAAACGCTTGATTCGTCAGGGCGCGAGCCTGCACTCTCTGTCTCTGATGACCACCCAGACGGCGCAGCCCCTCATGACCCAACTTACCCTGACCGGCACGACGGTCGAACTCCTGCCCCTGCAAAGGGAACACAAGGCCGCCTTGCTCGAGGCCGCGGCCGATGGCGAACTGTGGAACCTCAAGGTCACCAACGTACCGGGCCCGGACACTGTTGATAAATACATCGACACCGCCCTGGCGGGGCGCGACGCCGGCAGCGTGATCCCCTTCACCCTGGTGCGCCGCGATACCGGCCAAGTGGTCGGCAGCACGCGGTTCTGGAAGGTCGACCGGGTCAATCGCAAGCTGGAGATCGGCCATACCTGGCTGGCGCTGTCCACGCAGAAAAGCGGCATCAATACCGAAGCCAAGCTGCTGTTGCTGACCTACGCTTTCGAAGTGCTCGACTGCGTGCGCGTGCAATTCACCACCGACGAACTCAACGAAAAATCCCGCGCGGCGATCCTGCGGCTCGGCGCCGTGCAGGAAGGCATCGTGCGCCACGAACGCATCATGCCCGATGGCCGCAAGCGCAACTCGGTGCGCTTCAGCATCATCGATTCGGAATGGCCGCAAGTGAAGGCCACCTTGCAGGCCAAACTGCAACGCTAGGAGGAAAAGCCCATGTACACGCTCTATGGCATCGACGAATCCGGCTCCTGCATGATCGAAATTGCCCTGCAGCGCTGTGGGGTGCCGTGGCGACGGGTAGACGCAGCCTCCTGGGCGGAGGGCGAGGGCAGTGACGAATTGGCCCGCATCAACCCGCTCAAACAGGTGCCCACCCTGGTGACCCCGGACGGCCAGGTGCTGACGGAAAGCGCTGCGATCCTGATCCACCTGGGCCTGGAATTTCCCGCCTCCCAGCTCTTGGGCGGCAACCGCGCGCAGATCATTCGCGGGCTGGTGTACATCGCCGCCAATTGCTACTCGGCCATCGGCATCATCGACTACCCGCAACGCTGGCTCGGTAACGTCAACGAAACCGTGCAGGCGCAGCTTGTCACTGGCACCCGCCGCTACCTGCACCAGGCCTGGGTGGTGTTTGCCGATCAGTTTGCCGACCAGTTGTTTGCCGCCAACAATACGCCTAACGCGCTGGGCTTGATGGCGGCTGCAGTGTCGCGCTGGGACGAGGCACGGGAGGCGTTGAACGGCCTGGCGCCGGGCTTTTCCCAGTCACTGGCGCACGTGGATGCCGACCCCCTTGTGGCACCCGTATTTGCTCGGCATTGGCCGCAGTGGAAGGTCTCATGATGTTTCCGCAATCAGTGGAAACAATGACAGTCGCGGCCACCAAACCCTTGCGTAGCGGGCGTCCTGACCTACGCTTTCTTAAAGTGGTGTAGGAATCATCCTTGAATTTGACTGTCGCAGACATGAAACTCAAGAACCCTGCATGGAATTCAAAGGAGGTGCGCATGCTCATCCGGTCGCTGACCCTGGCTACCTTGATGGCTTTTACGGGGCCGCTGTTGGCTGCTGATGATATCAACCCGCTCAAGCAGGACTTGGGCAAGGCCCGGCCGCTGGTGGTGGTGGAGCTTGATGCCGGCAACGACACCTTGGCCAAGGTCAAAAATCAGCTGGACGAGCCTGCGACCAAGCAGTCCTTTGAAGAACGCAGCATGGTGTTCTACACCGTGAAGTTCGGCAGCATCGGTGCTGAAGGCGAGAAATTCGCCAAGGACCCCAAGGACAGCAGGAAACTCACCCCGCCGGAAACCAACGCGCTGATCCGTGCCCTCAAGCTGGGCGCCGGCAGCGGCACCAAAGTGATCCTGGTGGGCAAGGACGGCGAGAAAAAACTCGAGAAGACCGTACCGCCGGATACCCTCGACCTGAAGGCATTCTTCAGCGCCATCGACCAGATGCCGATGGCCGAGAAAGAAGCCGCTGCACCGGCCGAGCCTGAACCCGCTGCCGCACCAGCGGAGAAGCAGGGTGCCAAGGCTGGCGCCAAACCTGGCAAGCCCGCCAAGCATGCAGCGCAGCCATTGGATGACTGACCCTGTACGGGAGCCGGGCAGCCGGCTCCCGTAGCAGAAACTTGCAGTAACAGCTCTGCGAAGAATATGATAACCGTTATCATTTACGCCTTATTCTTCGCGCGCGGCCTCCATGTCTTCGACTCCTGCGGTAAGCCCCACTGAACTGGCCACCTTGTACCGCCAGCAACACCGTTGGTTGCAGCAATGGCTGTGGCGTCGCTTGAACTGCCCGCAGAGCGCCGCCGACCTGGCCCAGGACACATTCCTGCGGCTGCTGGCGAAGAACCAGCCCCTTGAAATCCACGCGCCGCGCAGCTTCCTGGCGAAAGTGGCGCAAAGCGTGCTGTCCAACCACTTCCGTCGGCAGAAACTCGAAAAAGCCTACTTGCAGGCCTTGGCCCTGTTGCCGGAAGACGCCGCGCCCAACGCCGAAACCCAGTGGATCCTCCTCGAAACCCTGATGGCCCTCGATGAAGTGCTCAGCCGCCTGGCCTTGCCCGTGCGCCAGGCGTTCCTGTGGTCGCAGCTCGATGGCCTGAGCCACGGCGAGATCGCCGAGCGCCTCGGTACCAGCATCACCACGGTCAAACGCTACATCGTCAAGGCGGGTGCACAATGCATCTTGCTGGACAGCCAGCGGTCATGAATCCGGTGCCGTTATCGATCGAGGTCGCCGAGCAAGCGATGCACTGGCAACTGGAGCTGCAGGTGCCGAACGTCAGCGAGCAGACCCGCGCCGAATGGCAGCGCTGGCGTGAGCAGGACCCGGCCCATGAACAGGCCTGGCAACATTCCCAGCGATTTTTCCAGCGTTTGCAGGATGTGCGCACACCGACCCATCAAGCCTTGGCCCGCGCGACGCTGTTGCCGGCGTTGTCACGTCGCCAGGTCGTCAAGCACCTCGCCGTGTTGCTGGCGTCAGGCACCGCCGCTTGGAGCATCAAAGACGCGGCGCTGCTGCAACACTGGACCAGCGACTTCAGCACCACCGTCGGCGAGCAGTGGCGCATCGGTTTGGCGGACAACACCCAAGTGCAGCTCAATACCGACACCGCCATCGACGTCAAATACACCGCGGATGTACGCCAGATCCATGTGCTGCGTGGTGAAATCCTGGTGGACCCCAACCCCACGGATATCCGCCCGCTGTGGGTGAAAACCGCCGAAGGCCTGACCCGTGCGGTCAGTGGTCGCTTCAGTGTGCGCCAGCGCGATGGCTTTACCCAATTGGGCGCAGACCAGGGCGCGCTGTCGGCACAGATCCCGTCGCGCAGCCTGCTGCTGCAGGCGGGCGAACTCATCAGTTTTGATGCCCACACCTTGCTCGCCCGGCGCCCGCAACGGGACGGTGAACTGGCGTGGAGTCGTGGAATGATCGTCGCTCAGGGCATGCGCCTGGAGGACTTCCTCGAAGAGCTGAGCCGCTACCGTCGCGGGCGCCTGGCGTGTGATCCCGCGGTGCGCGGCTTGCGCGTATCCGGCACCTATCCGCTGTCCGACACCGACCGGATTATCGCGGCGCTGGCGCAAACCCTGAAGCTGGACGTGCAGCATTTCACCCGTTTCTGGGTCGCCCTCAAGCCGCGCCAGAAGCTTGTGTGAATTTATTTCGCGCTTGGGTGGTCCGTTTGCGAATCTCACGAGACTTGTATCCCCAGACACTACCTTCACTGGGGAATAGGGCATGCAGCCGCACACACCGAAGAAAAACATACGCTTGAAGACATCATTGGCCCTTGCCGTCATGCAGGGCATTGCCAGCGTCACTGTGGTCACGCCGCTGTTGCTGGCGTCGGCCTGGGTGCACGCAGCACCGCAAGTGGAATTCGACATCCCGCCAGGTTCGCTGGCGGAGGCGCTCAACCAGTTCGGCCAGGCCAGCCAGATCCTGCTGTCCTATCCGGCCGCGCTCACCGACGGCCAGACCAGCCCAGGCCTGCGCGGGCGGCATGACCTGGATACCGGCCTGGCGATCCTGCTCAGTACCAGCAACTTGCAAGCCGTGCATGGCAGCGGCAACACTTACTCACTGGCGCGGCGCCCGAGCGATGGCGCATTGCAGCTGGGCACCGTGTCCATTTCGGGCAAGGCACCCGGCTCGACCACCGAGGGCACTGGCTCTTACACCACGCAGTCCTCCAGCAGTTCGACGCGCCTGAACCTGACGCCTCGGGAAACCCCGCAGTCGCTCACCGTAATGACCCGCCAGCGCCTGGATGACCAACGTCTCACCAATCTCAGTGACACCCTCGATGCCACTCCCGGCATCATCGTGTTGCGCGATGGCCTTGGGGCGGAGAGTGACGGTTATTTCTCGCGCGGCTTCCAGATCCAGAACTTCGAAATCGACGGCGTGCCCACCGCCACACGCATGGACAACTACACCCAGAGCATGGCCATGTATGACCGCGTTGAAATCGTACGCGGCGCCACCGGCCTTATCAGCGGCATGGGCAACCCGGCGGCGACCATCAACTTGATTCGCAAGCGCCCGACGACCGAGACGCGCGCCAGTGTCACGGCGGAAGGCGGCACCTGGGACCGCTATGGCACCGGCCTGGACGTCTCCGGCCCGCTGACCGAAACCGGCAATGTGCGCGGGCGCCTGGTCGCGGACTACAAGACCGAACACGCCTGGATCGATCGCTACAAGCAGGAAACGCAGCTGCTTTATGGCATCACCGAGTTCGACCTCAGCGAAGACACGCTGCTGACACTGGGCTTCAGCTACCTGCGCACCGACGTCGATTCGCCGGCGCGTTCCGGTTTGCCCACACGCTTTACCGACGATTCGCGCAGTAACCTTAGCCGCTCGCTAAACACCGCGCCGGCGTGGTCCTACAACGATCATGAGCAGACGAGCTTTTTCACCGCCATTGAGCAGACGTTCGACAGCGGCTGGAGCGCCAAGGCCGAATTCACCCACACTGAAAACCAGTTCGATGAAGTCTTCAACTACGTCAACGGTTCGCTCAACGCGAACGGCAGTGGTACCACTCAATTGCCGGTGCGTTTCTCCGGTACGCCGCGCCAGGACAACATCGACCTCTACGCCACCGGCCCCTTTGACCTGCTCGGGCGTGAGCACGAGCTGATCGCGGGCGTCACCTTGTCCAAATACAATGAAAGCGTGCCGAGTTACGGCGGCTGGCATTACGACTATTCCGGCTCGCCGGCCGGTGCCATCGACAACCTGTTCAATTGGGGTGGCCAGTCGGTCAAGCCCGCGTTCAATGTCACCGGTAAATCCTCGGTGGATGAGAGCCAATATGCTGCTTACTTGAGCACGCGACTGCGAGTGACCGATGACTTGAGCGTGATCCTCGGCAGCCGGGTGATCGACTGGAAGCGCGAGACCGAAGATCGACCCTACGGCGGCACGGCGACCCGCACTGACGAATCGGAAACTGGCGTCTACATCCCTTACGCCGGCGTGGTATATGACCTCACCGACAACTGGTCGGCCTACGCCAGCTACACCAAGATCTTCAATCCCCAGGCCAGTTGGGTGCGCGACATCAATAACAAGGCGCTGCCGCCGATGGAGGGCAAAGGGTATGAGGTCGGCCTCAAAGGCAGCTTCTTCGACGAGCGGCTGAACACCAGCTTGGCGCTGTTCAAGCTGGAGCAGGACAACCTGGCCATCTGGATCGACACCCCGGGCGGCAACACCTATCGCAACGAGCAAGGCACCACCACCGAAGGCGTGGAGCTGGAGCTCAACGGCGAACTGGCTGACGGCTGGCAAGCCTCCGCTGGCTATGCCTATGCGGTGAGCACCGATGCCGACGACAAACGCATCGTCACGACGTTGCCGCGCCAGAGCCTGAAGACCTTCACTTCCTACCGTTTGCCCGGCGCGTTCAACAAGCTTACCGTGGGCGGCGGAGTGAACTGGCAGAGCAAGGTCGGCGAAGACCTGCACACCTTCAGCCAGGGCAGCTACGCCATCACCAACTTGCTGGTGCGCTATGACCTGACGTCCAAGCTGAGCGCCTCGGTCAACGTCAATAACCTGTTCGATCGCGAGTACTTCAGCTACGCCGGCAACCACGGCATGTACGGAGCGCCGCGCAACCTGATGACCAGTGTCAAATACGCTTTCTGACGCAATGATTGAACGGCGCCCTCAAGGCGCCGTTTTTGCGACAGGCGCCTTGCGCACCGGAAACGGAAAGTAGAAAAACCGCAGGAACGCCACCCGCTTGATCACTTCCCCGATCAACAACGGCACCACCACCGCCACCACAAACCCCACGCAGGCCGCGACAAACGCGGGCAGCCCCAGGCGCTCCAGCAGGTCGACCGTCTTGTGCTGGATCTCGCCGTGGAAGATCAGCAGGATCAAGGTGTTCTGACCGATATAGGTCATGGCCCGCGTGACCCAGGTCGACACCATTAATACGCGCGCCAGCGCCCAGCAGGCGTACACGCCGATCACGGCCGGCAGGGTGGTCCAGAACCAGTGGTCGTAGCGTCGCTGCGCCAGGTCCATGGTGTCCCAGGTGAAGGTGAATACCACAACGAACAATGCAATCGAAATCAACAGGGTCAGCCAGGAGCCCGCGTGGGTGCGCAGCCAATCACGCAGCAGGTAGCCGACAATGAAATAAGTGCTGCTGATCAAGGTGATATCCAGGCTGAACGGCAGGCCCGGCAGCACCCAGGTATGCCCGCCGAACGCGACTGGCAACTGCCAGAACCACGGCAGCATCCAGACGCCCACAATCAACTGCAGCGTTACCAGCGCGCAACTGAGCAACAGTGACAGCTTCAGGCGCTGGATCAGGCGCAGCATCACCCAACTGAACAGGATCGCCACCCAGAAATGCGGCAGGAACCACAGCGCCTGCCACGGAATGGTATCCACCGAGGCGTACAGCACACCGCCGATATCCGGCAAAAGCGGCTGGCCACGCAGAATGCTGCGCACGATCACATAGGTGAGCATGGTGAAGAAAAACGGTTTGAGCAGGCCATCGGCCTTGCGTATCGCCATCTCCACGAACGGCTGCTCGGGCTTGAAGAACACGCCCGACAGAAAAAAGAACAGCGGCAAGATGAACGACGCCAGCACCGGGTACAGCAAGTCCGGCGAAGTGGCGACGAACCAACTGTGGGCAAACACGATCACCAGGATGCCGATGCCTTTGGCGATATCCATTTGAATCCAGCGATGTTTCATATGAGTTGTCCTGATCGATCATTCATGCCTTGCGCCACGGTCTCAGCCAGAGTGCCATGCCCAGCAATACCACCGCGCCAGCCAGGGTGCTTAGCCCCAGTTGCAGCCACATGCCTTCAATCCGAAACAGCGCCAACGCCGCCACGCCCATCAGCACCGCGCTGAGCAGCCAGCTCCGAGCCCAGGGCAGGGCGCCGAGCAAGGCCTGGCGTTGCATCAACAACAACGCGGTGCAGAGCACGCCGGCCAGCGCAGCCAGCGGAATCCCGGCCAGGCCGAACACAAACGGCAGCACGCCCAGCAACAGCACATTGGCCAGGCTACCGAGCAGTTCACAACGCAATGGCTGGCGCGTATCGCCTGCAGCGTAGGCGTAGCGCGCGAGCAGGGCGTTCCAGGCGCCGAACACCAGTGGTACGGCAAACCAGGCGAGCAGCAGCGGCAACGGCGAGTCCAGCGATTGCTTGGGCAGCAGCAACGCCACCAGGCTCGGCGCCGCCGCCACCAGGCCGACTCCGGCGGGCAGGGTCAGCACGCTGGCGGTTTCCAGGCCACGCTTGAGCAGGGCCAGGCGCGCGTCGCCCTGGCGCCGACTCATCATGCCCAGCAACACCTGGTTGAGGCTCATCAGCGCAATCAGCGGCAGGTTCATCAGCTTGCGCGCCAGGTTGACCCAGGTCACCGCACCTTCGCCCAGCAAGGACGCCACCAGCCGTTCGATCAAGGCCAGGCCCTGGCTGGCGCCGTTGCTCAACAGCAGCGGGCCGATGCGTTGGCCCAGCTCCCGCAGTGGTGCCCACGACCGCTGCCAATGCCACGGCCGCCAGCCCTGGCGCCACATCGACGGCAGCAACGCCAACGGCATCAACAGGCTGCCGGCCAGGCAGGCCAGGGCCAATGAGTGAGGTTGAGTGGCGGTGCCGGCGAAGGCGAGGTAGGCCACGGGGGGCAGGTTGAACAGCAACGAGCCCAGGCCCGCCAGTACAAAGCGCTCGCTGGCTTGTAACGGAATGCTGAACAGCGCATGCAGCATCAGCCCCGGCACACACCAGGCGACAATCTGCAAGTTGCTGCTGGCGAGCGCCGTGGCACTGGCCGCCAGGCCGGGCCCGAGCAGTTGCACCAGCCACGGCGCCAATACAGTCAGCAGCAGGCTGGTGACCAGCGCGATCGACAGCAACGCCGGGAACAACACCGCCAGCCAGCCCAGCCGCTCGTCGTCCTGGCGCGCCAGGTACAGCGGCAGCGCCGCGGCACTCAGCACGCCGCCGGCCAGTGACATGCGCAGCGCTTCCGGCAAAAACAGCGCGATCAGGAATGCGTCACTGCGCTCGCCTGCGCCCCAGGCCGCCACCAGCAGCCATTCGCGGGCAAAACCCAGGCACAGGCCCAGCAGTGTCGCCAGCGTCAGCCAGACGGCGGAGCCCAGCATCAGGGCTTGGCGCCATCAAGCACGGGTTTGCGAAAGACCACCGGTTTCACCTGCGGCAGGCGTGCCGGAAATAGCCGGCGTGCCTCCAACACGTTGATGCCGACCATCAGCCAGAACAGCGCGACCATCACCACCGCAAAGCTGAAGTAGTGGTCGAACAGGCCACTGACCAGTGCCGAGAGAATCCCCGCCGTGGTACCCAACCAAATGGCGTTGTCCTTGGTCAGGCGGATCGGACCGTTTTCCGGCCGCGCTTCACGCCACCAGCGTACGGTCACCGCGATAAAGAACAGCATGCCGACGATGCCGGTTTTGTAGATGTAGTTCAGCCACAGGTTGGAGATGCCCAGCAAGTGAGTGTCCGGCACCGGTGGATCGACCTTGAAGCCGATGCCGAACGGGTACGACGCTACCGCCTGCGGGAACATGCGGTATTCGTCGAAACGTACTTCGGTACTGGCGTTGCTCGAAGAAAAGATCGTCGCCAGGCGTTCCTGCAACGGTGGATAGGCCATCACCAACACGACGGTCAGCGCCGCGCCGATCATCAGCAGGCGGCCGGTATACGGCACCCGGCGCGTGGCCATCCACAGCAGCACCAACGCGAGGCTGACCATCGCGCCACGGCTACTCGCCAACAGCAAGGCCGCCGCGCCCAGGCATGCCACGACCAGGCCCAGCGCGCGTTTCCAGCCTTGCTCGGTCATACCGAAACAGAAGGCCAGGGGCAGCAACAGCGCCATGATCCCGCCGATGGCATTCGGGTGCATCCACGGCGAGCCCATGCGTGAAGACATGGCTTCCAGGCCGAATTTGAGCATGTCGAAGTTGCCGTAGTTGAACAGTGCTAGCACCGGCGCAATGCCGGCCCCGGAGCGCGTGCGCACGAACACCGCAATCGACAGCACCAGCATGGCCAGGCTGCCCAGCAGCAGGGCGATCACCAGGGATTCGCGGTGCTTGTGGTCCACCAGCAACTTGGCGCAGAGGAACACCCCCGACAAGTTCAGCAACCAACGCAGCCAGTTGGCCACGCCGCTGCTGTCGGCGTGGATGGTGACTTGGCCGACAATGAAGGGAAACACGCTGAACACCATCAGCCACAACAGCATTTGGTCGGTCGGGCGTCGAGTGAGGCTCGGTGTATCCGGCCAGCGTGCCAGGAAGCTGTTCCACAGCACCGCGCCCCAGGTCAGCGCCAAGATGGCTTCGCTGACGGTACTGCGAATGCCCAGGTTGATCGTGGAATACGGCATGAACGTAGCCACCAGGGCGAACAGCAACAGGCCCCAGAATGGAAAGCGCAGGATGGTCACCGCACCGGCCACGCCGACCACGGCGAGGAACGCCTTGGCCGGCGACAGCAGCAGGGCGACGGCGCCAAACAACAGGCCTAGGAGGATGGCGACGAGGCTGGGCAGGTTCACTCTCACTTCAATTCCTCGATCAATTCGGCCAGGCGTCGGCGGTAGGCGTGATGGTTGAAGCGTTGTGCCCATTGCCGGTTTTGCTCGGGTGATTCGTCTTCAGTGCGCTCGCCGAGGCTGAGCATCAACTGCGTCAATGCCGGGCCGTCGGTGGGCGAAAAACGCGGCGCCGATGGCGGGGTGATTTCATCCAGCGAGGTGCCGCTGGCTACCGCCACGGGGGTGCCGACGCTCAAGGCTTCGATCACCGGCAGGCCGAAACCTTCGGCATAGGACGGCTGCCACAGGCGCGAGGCCTGGCGGTACAGCGCGTGCAATTCGGCGTCCGACACGCCACTGAGCGCACGAATCCCTGGCAGGGTACGCTGAACCTCGGGTAAATGCTCAAGGCTGCCCACCAGCACCAACTCCGGCACGGCGGGGGATTGCTGTCGCGCCTGCCGCCAGGCGTCGACCAGGAACGGCACGTTCTTGCGCAGCTCACGCGTGCCCACCAGCAGCCAATAGCGCTTTGGCAATTGGCGCGCACTGAGGTCCGCCGCCAGTTCGCAAAAGCCATCGACCTGATTGGGCAGTACGCGAATCTTGCCGGCAGCCTTGGGAAACAACCGCGCGGTTTCATCGGCGCTGTAGTGCGACGGCGTCCACACCCGGTCAGCGCTGTGCACCGCGTAGGCAATCGACAGGCGATCGCTGGTCTTGTAGATCAGCGCCTTCAGACGGTTGGCGTGGTAGTTGTTCAGCGTGATTTGAAACAGATCATGCAACAGCACGACCGTGCGCAGTCCCTTCGGCTTGGGCGGCAATGGCAGGCCCATATTGAAGGTGCTGATGTACAGGTCGATCTGCTGTTCACGCAATGCGCGCGGCAGAAAACCGGCCTCGAACCGCAGGCGATTCTGCGGCTGGTGCATCGCGGTCTTGGCGCAGCCCCACACCGGGCAATGGGCCTGCAAACGGGTTTCATCGCCCAGGGGCGCCACGGTAAATCGCTCAAGCTCGATGCCCGGCAGACCGTGCAGGGCGCTTTCCAGCGCATACACCTGGCGGCTGATGCCCGATTGCGGCGAGGTGCCGACGGTGCGGTAATCCAGGCCTACACGCATGCGGGCTCCTTTTGATTCACGGGCGAAAGGTTGGCGTACACCTTTTCCAACTGGCTGGCGGCGACGCTCCAGTCATGGGCGCGCCGCACATAGGCCCGGCCGGCTTCGCCCATGGGCGCGGCGGCGTCGGGAAATTGCAGCAGGCGCACCACGGCGTCGGCCAGGCTCGCGGCGGTCTGCCCGCCGAGGTAGTCCAGGCCTTCCACCAGGTCCAACCCCGACACGCCTTGCTCGGTACTTGCCAACGGCAGGCCGGCAGCCAGTGCTTCCAGCACCTTGAGCTTGGAACCGCCGCCGTGACGCAATGGCGCCAGAAACACCGAACAGCTCGACTGCAGTTTCAGCAGGTTGGGTACGAACCCTTGCCACTCGATACGCGGGTCCGGCCAGCGTTCACGCCAACTGTCCGGCATGCCGAAGCCGCACACACTCATGCGCGCATCCGGGCAACGCTCCCAGACCTTGGGCAGGATTTCATCCAGGGCCCACTCGATGGCGTCGACGTTGGGCGCGTATTCATAGTTGCCCAGGAACAGCACGCGGCGGGTCGACGGGTCGGGTCGGGCGGCGGCGAAGTGATCGCAATCCACGCCATTGACCACCACCGACACGGGTTTGCCGGCGATTTTTTCCAGGGTCTTGGCATCGCTGTCGGTGACCGCCACCACGTGCGTGGCCTGGCGCATCACCCGGCGTTCCCAGCGGGTATAGCGCCATTGGTCATAGCGAATGAAGGGCAGCGACCAACCTGGCAAGCGGTCATAAGTGGCCGCACCAAGGGCTGATTCGACATTGTGTTCGGTCAGCACGAACGGCTGGGATTTACGCGCCAGTGCCTCTTCATAGGGTTGAAAACTGTAGCTGTGTTCGATCTGCACCACATCCCAATGTTCACCCAGTAACCAGTTGAAGGTGTCCTGCAATCCACCCGACAGGCCATTCACACTGGCGAGCAACGGGTAAGGCGCGAACAGCCCGGCGAGCAGCGTCGTGACGCTGCGCAACGGGCGACGCGGCAGGATGATCAACTGTTCGAGAAAGGCCTCCAGCACCTGGCGGTCGGTAAGCGACACCGGGTGTTTGTCATGCAGCAGCAAGGTGATCCGGTGCCCACGCGCGGCCAGGCTGCGCAGCAGGTGGAACTGGCGCGTCTTGCCACCGCTGGTGGCGGGCCAGGGCGAGTAGGGCAGGATCCATAAAATGCGCATGGCAGGCCTCACTCCCATAACAGAATTTGCAGGTTCGACTTGACCGGAACGGTCAGGCCATCGGTGCCGCTCACCGGGGTTTGTGTGCCGCGCAGCGGGTCGTACAGAGTGGCGCTGGCCAAGCCCGGCAAGTGCGCGTTGCCGCCTAGGGCCGACCAGAAAAACCACAGCTTGCGCCCGTCGGTGCGGGTCCAGCCAATGCTGAACAAGCCGTCGGGCAGCGCGTCGGCGGCTGGCGGATCGCCCGGTGTGAGCTTCGGTCCGCTGATATCGAGGAAGTTCTTCAGCGCGGTGTAGACCGGCTTGGGATTGGTGTCGATGTCCAGCAAGCCATAGGAGCGATCACGCACGCTGGCGCGCTGGTCGAGGTCGCTCAGGGTGAACAGGAAAATCTTGTCGTAATCCATCGCGCTCATCAGCGCCAGGCGGCGCACCACGTAGTCGGCCTGCGCCTGTGGCGTGATGATGTCCTGGGCGTCTTTGGGCCCCTTGTAGGTCGACCAGCCCCACTCGGTACTCCACAAGGTTTGCACGCCGCCGTTGCGCAGGGCCTGGTTGAGCTGGGTGGTCTTGGCGATGAAATCCAGGTTGGCCGGGTCGTTGCCTTCGGGCAGTTGGGTGTAGGGGTGGTAGGAGATGATCGTGTTCAGGCTGGCCAAACCCAGTGCGCCCAAGGCGTCAAACATGGTCTGGCCGTTGGGCATTTCACTGAAGAACGCCATGCCGGCGGCGACCACTGGTTTGTTCGGGTTCACGGCACGCAAGGCGTTGGTGGTGACGGTCAACAGATTCGCGTAGCCGGCCGGGTCCGCCACCGGACGCCAGAAGCCGATCAGATTCGGTTCGTTCCAGACTTGCCAGGCATCGACGCTGGGGTAGCGCTGGGAGAGCAGCGCCATGCGGTTGGCGAACACGTTGGGGTCTTTTGGTGGGTACTGGTCCGGGTACAGCGACAGCGGTGGCGCGCTGGTGATAAAGCGTGCCGAACCCACCAGGTAAAACACTGACTTGATCTGGTTCTGTTGCAGCTTGCCCACCAGTTCATCGAGGGTGGCGAGCTTGTATTGGTTTTGCGCGGTTTCCAACTGGTCCCAGTGCAAATCCAGTCGCACCCACTCCAGTCCCAGTGCCTTGAGGCGGTCGATCTGCTTTTGATAACGCTCGGGGCTGAACCACAGGAACTGCGCATTCACCCCCAGAAAATCCTTCCACACCACTTCTTTGGAGCCCTTGAGCACATGGCTTTCGGCATCCGCCTGGCGCCCCCATAAGAATGCGGTCAGGCCCAGGGCGGCAACCAGCGCAAAGGTGGCGAGATAGGTGCGTTTACGCGCCATAAGGGGCTCCGCTGATGGCTTGCTCGAAGAGCTGTTTGAATTTTTGCGCGGTCAACGGCCACAGGCGCTCGCGGCCGATTTCCCCGGCGCGTTCGGCCCAATCCCGCGCCAGCGATGGCGTGCGGGCCAGGCGCAGCAGTTGTTCGCCCAGCGCGGCGACATCCCCTTCGGGGTAGATCGCGCCGTTGCCGCTGGCGACTTCCTCGGCGAATGCGCGCGCGTCGGAAGTGATCGCGCCGCGCCCGCAGGCGGCGGCCCAGGATAACGCGCCACTGGTGCCGCGCTGGCGCCCGAGCAGGCCGAGTTTTTTCGATTCACGGTAGGGCAGCACCATTACATGGTGGGCCTGGATGGTCTGGGCGATCTGATCGGCCGGCAGGTTCAGTTGCCAGTCGATGGCGTCGGTCAGGCCCAATGCCGCGATCTGCGCGTTCAGCTGTTCCAGGTAGTTGCCGCCCGCGCCAAACGCCATTTCGGCGGCGGTGCCGCCGGCCAGGGTCAAGCGCACGCGGTCGCGCAATTCGGGGGCTTGCTTGAAGACATCCGCCAAGGCTTGCACCAGGTCTTCGATGCCTTTGCCCCGGTAGATAAAGCCGAAATACAGCAGCCGCAGGGTATCCAGCGACGGCAATGCAGCCGGTGCAATCGCCAGGTTGGCGTGGTTGATCACTGCGACTTTGCTGGCCGGCAGTTGCATGCGCTGGGTCAAGCAGTCGGCACCCAGGCGGGTGAGGGTCACCAGCCGGGTCAGCCCCTTGGCGACCTGGCGTTCTTCGCGCAGGGTCAGCGGGTCGGCCAGCACCACCGCCGCTTGGGGCAATGGGCTGGGTAGGCGTTCCAACAGATTCAAGGGGAAGGGCAGGTGCTCACGCCGCCACACGATGCGCTCCGGGTCATGCACGGTGGCAGTCAACGGCAACTGCGGATAAGCCTTGCGCAGTTCACGCAAGGCCAGGAATTCCCCGAGCCGCCCGCCGCCCAGTTCGGCGTGCACCACATCGACGCTTTGCCAGTCGAAACCGCCGATGGCTTGCTTGATCGCCTCGCAATTGCCCGCCACGCCGGCCAACGGTGTCAGCACCGTCACACCGAGTTGTTCCAGTGCCGTACGGAAATGCTTCGCGTAGTCGGCGATCCCGTTCTTTTCCGGCGGCAAGGGCGCGAGCAAGGCAATGCGCATCAGAATGCACCCCGGTATTTGCCGATGGTGTGCAGCACTTTGCTTGGCACTTCGAACTTGCGACGGTTGATGATGATGCCGTCCACCTTGCCAAACGCGGTGTTGAGGATCGACAGCGCGTGCTCCACCACCGGCACGGTACTTTTGCGCGCTTCCACCACCAGGCCGATCAGGTCGGCGCGGCGCAGGTTGACGAACGCTTCGCGGTTGTCCAGCAGTGCCGAGGCGTCGAGCAGCACCACTTCGCCCGGCGCGGCGGTTTCCAGCCCACCGACCCGCACGTTGATGCCGTTCTCATGCAGCAATTGGCGCAGTTGCTCCACCACGAAGGTCACCCCTTCGCCATGGCGCGCCGAGGTCAGGCCCAGGGTCAGGCCTTGCTCGGCAATGCGGTCGGGCTGCAGCAGGCTGTACAAACGGTAGATGCTCGCATTGAACGCGTTGGTACTTTGCGCGGTGGAGGTGTCCAGCTCCGGCAGGGTGGTCCACAGGGGCAGGCCGAACTTGCGCTCCACCAGGCCGCCGTCGTGAATGCGCTGGTCGAGCAGGTAGCACAGGTAGATCACCAGCAGGCCGACCACGATGGCAAACGGGATCGCCAACACCAGCATCACCAGGGTTTTCGGGAAAATGCGGCCCGGGTTCAGGGTGGCTTCTTCAATCACGGCGATGTTGCTTATCTGGCTGTTGTCCAGCTCACGGTCGATGCGCGATTTTTCCAGGTTATCCACGTACAGCGCGTAGTTGCGCTCGGTGGTGTTCAGCTCCCGGGAGAGGCGGGCCAGCTCCGGTTCAATCTCCAGGGCCTCCTTGCGCTGCGCTTCCAGGTTCACCAGTTGTTTCTGCTGTTGAACCAGTTGGGTGCGCAGCGCCAGGTTGTTGCTGGTTTCATCCAGCAACACGCGCTGCAAGTGGATTTCCAAGGTGTTTGGCGCACGGTTTTCCGAGGCTTGCACCGTGTTGCTCTCGTTGTTGACCTGCACCTGCATGGCCCGAATTGACGCGTCCAGGGCTTTGACCGGCGGCGCGTTGTCGGTGTAGGTGCGCATCATGTCGGCCTTTTCCAGCAGCTTCTGGTTGAGTAGGCGACGCAAATCCTGCTGCTGCGGGTTCAGTGCGATCTGGCGCACCGTGGTGACTTCCTTGGGCTGGCCCTTGAGCTGGGTGCGCGTGCTCGCAATGGCACTATCGGAGGACGCGATCAGCCGCGTGGTATTGAAGGTCTCGCCGCGCAGTACGTTGATGCGCTCGGACAGATCCTCCAGACGGTCGGTGATGCTCGCCGCGCCGATCTGGTTCAGGTGCGTGAGGATCTGCTCCTTATAGCTCTTGATCTCGGTCGCGCTGTTGGCCACCTGGCCTTCATAGAAGGCATACAGGCTCTTGCGGCCCAAGGCCTCGGTGCGCTCGTTGATGTAGGTCTCGACCCAATCCTTGACCACCGCCTGGGCGATTTCCGGGTCGCTCCACTTGAACGTGATGTCCATCACCGTGGAGCCGGCGGCGTGGCTCACCTCGAAGTTCTTCTCCAGGCTGGCGGCCAGGCGTTCGACTGCCGTGGTTTTTTCGACGATGCCCACGGTTTCCATGACCACGCGCACGCCGTCGAACACCGCCCCCACGCCGCTCTTGACGTAGTACTTGGTGCGTTTCCAGAAACCTTCCGGAGGTGGTGCGTTTTCGATCACTTCCAGGTAATGCTCGGCCACCGCACGCACGATGGGCCGGCCGGTGAGCAGGCGCTCCTCGTCGACAATCGGGTCACGCTGGGTGCTGGGCATCACCAGCGCCTGGCGGTTGCTGATCTCGATGGGCAAGGTCGAATCACGCCCCGGCTTCACCAACAGCCGCGCGGTGGATTCGTACTTGGCCGGCAGCAGGAACGCCCCCAGCAGGATGATCACCAGCGCGGCAATCGCCGCCAGTTTGAACTCGTGCCGGAAGATGAAGAACAAGCGCAGAAGATCACGAAAAGAACGGATCTCGATCATGGGATGTCGCTCCTTTAGTTATTGCCGCCGCTGGTTCGGGTGTAGTTGTAGCCCACCCCAATGGACTTGGTGAATGGGATCAGTTGGTTCATGTAGGTATCCACCCCTTGGATGCGCTCGCCCACGTTGGATTTGGGCACGAACACCACATCGCCGCGTTGCAGATGCACGGGTTTGCGGCCGTTGGGGCCGGTCTTGAGTAACTGGCTGAAGTCCAGGAAGTACGCGCGATACGCGCCCTGGGCGTCTTCGCGCAGCAGGGCGACCATGCTCGCGTTACCCGCCGGGCTGACGCCGCCGGCACCGATAATGGCTTGTTCCAGGGTGTTGGCCGTGCCGAGCTGCACCGCCGTCGGGTTGTTCACCGCGCCGCCGACGATGATCGAGCTGCCCGGCGCCTGGTTGATGTTTACCGTTACGCGCGGTTCGCGGTAAATGGGCGCCAGTTTGGTAGTCAACTCCGTGGCCAGCTCCGAAGGCGGGCGACCGGCGACCTGCACCGGGCCCAGGAACGGGTAGTTGATCTTGCCGTCGGTCTGCACCGTGTACAGCGTCAGCTCATAAATGGTGCTGACGTTGAACGCCGACAGTGTCGGCATTTCGCCGGCATCGCGCACGATGCGCAACTGGTCGCCGATGCGGATGCGTTCCACCGCCGGCGGCAGTTGGGCAAGCTGGTCGAGGGCGCGTTTGCCTTCCTCGACCGTATCGCCGTCGGGCGGGACGATGCGTGCCGGCGTATTGCAGGCGGCCAGGGCCAACATGGCCACGACGAGCAGGGTTCGTTTCATCAAGGGGGACTTCCTGTGGGTCATGATGCTCACCTCCAATAACCGGGAAACATGCTGATGCGCCGCTTGAGGGCGAGGGGGAGGCGACGCTCCAGATGGCCCAGCCGGTAGCCGAGCAGTTTGAACGCACTGCGCACCAGCACTTCGGGGGCGCGGTGCAAGGCTCCGGCTTTGCGCAAGGCCGCGAGTTCGGCCAGCACATAGCGCTTGCCTTCGCCACCCGCGTCGCCAAAGGCCTGTTTGATCCACGGTTCGCGACCGTAGAACACGCCGATATCGAAGTAGCGGTGAAATTCATCCAAGAGTTTGTAATCGTGGGAATGATGCACCAGCGCCGTGGCGGCGTAGCGCACTTTGTAGCCTTCGAGCAGCATGCGCGCCGCGACATAGGCGTCTTCGCTGCCGATCACATCCGCCGGAAAACCGCCCACCGCTTCCAGCACACTGCGCCGGTACACGGAAAACGAGTCGGAACTGAAGCAGGTCTTGATGCCCAGCTCCGGCGCATCGGCCAGGCTCTTGCTGCGGCTCTGCTCGGGGTAATTGAAGTGCCGCGATTGCGCACCCAGCACACCCGCATCCGGATGCGGCAGCTGGCGGCCGTAGGCCACGCCGTAGAGCGGGTCCTGCTGCAATTCGGCGAGCAGGTTGGCGAAGGTCTCCGGGGTGGCGGGGATCGCGTCCTGGGTCATCACGATCAGCGCGTCGCCGGCCACTTGTTCGCTGGCCCAGCGCCGCGTGCCGCCGTGGTTGAAGTCGCGTGCGTCGATCACTTCGACCCGTGCGCCGAATGCGCGAAAGCGCGCCACGGTGTCATCACTGGAGGCGCTGTCCACCACCAGCATCTCGTCAGGTTGCAGGGTCTGCATCTTCAGTGCCGGCAACAGGCGCGCCAGGTGGCTGGAAGCGTTACGGGTCGGGATGATCAGTGACGTACGCATATCATTTTTTCACTTCAGCCGGGGCGCGCCCGTAGATGTCGTCGAAGCGCACGATGTCGTCCTCGCCCAGGTACTCGCCGCTCTGCACCTCGATCATCACCAGGTCGATGATGCCGGGGTTGGTCAGGCGGTGTTTGTGCCCGGCGGGGATGTAGGTGGACTCGTTGGCGTTGATCAGGAACTCGCGCTCGCCGTTGGTGATCTGCGCCGCGCCGCTAACCACTACCCAGTGCTCGCTGCGGTGGTGGTGCATCTGTAACGACAGCGACGCTTGCGGCTTGACCACGATGCGCTTGATCTTGAAGCGGCTGCTTTCTTCCAGCACGGTGTAGGTACCCCACGGCCGGGTGACCGTGCGGTGCAGGCTGTACGCCGGATGGTTCTGGCGCTTGAGCTCGGCGACGATGTAGCGCACATCCTGGCTGCGGTGGGCGTCGGCGATCAGCAGGGCATCCGGGGTGTCGACGATGATCAGGTCACGCACACCCACGGCGCCAAGGATGCGCTTGGGCGAGTCGATGTAGCAGTTGTGCACGTCATGCAGAATCGCCTCGCCATTGACCTGGTTGCCATGAGCGTCGCTGGGGGTGAGTTGGCGCAGGGCTTCCCAGGAACCGATATCGCTCCAGCCGATGTCGCAGGGCACCACGGCGACTTGCTTGGACTTCTCCAGCAGCGCCACGTCGATGGAAATATCCGGCGCACGGCCGAAGGCGTCCGAGTCCAGTTCGCGCTGGTGCGAGGTCTTGTTTTGCAGGCTCATGCTGTGCTCGAGCGCGGCGCGCGCCGCTTCCAGCACGTCAGGGGCATGGGTGGCGAGCTCGTCCACCAAGGTGCTGGCCTTGAAGCAGAACATGCCGCCGTTCCACAGGTGCTTGCCGCCGTCGAGGTAGGCTTGGGCGGTGGCCTGGTCGGGCTTTTCGACAAAGCGTTTGACCCGATGGCCTGTGCTTAACGGCTCGCCTTGTTCGATGTAGCCAAAGCCGGTTTCCGGGTGGTCTGGCTGGATGCCGAAGGTCACCAGGTAGCCGGCTTCGGCCAGCTCGCGGGCCCGGGTCACGGCTTCGGCGAACGCCACTTCATCGAGGATCAAATGGTCGGCGGGCATCACCAGCAACTGCGCGTCGCCGCCGTAGTGTTCCTGCACATGCAGCGCCGCCACGGCGATCGCGGCCGCCGTGTTGCGGCCAAACGGCTCCAACAACAGGTCGAGGGGCAGGTGGGCTTTGTTGACCGGGCGATAATCATCCAGGGTGCGGAACAGCAGGTCGCGGTTGGTCACCGTCAATACGCTTTCTACGCCGGGCAATTTGGCGGCGCGCTGGAAGGTTTTTTGCAGCAGGCTCTGGCCGTCGCGCATGCGCATGAACGGCTTGGGCATGTTCTGCCGAGACACCGGCCACAGCCGCGTGCCCGAACCACCGGAAATGATGCAGGGAATTAATCCGTTGAGTGTGTTCATCAATAGACTTCCTTGGTGGAAAGGACGGCCGGGACCGTCATGAAGACGATGTACAAATCAAACCACACCGACCACTTGGAGATGTACTCCAGGTCGTACTCGACCCGTTTCTGGATCTTGAACAGGGTGTCGGTCTCCCCCCGGTAACCGTTGATCTGCGCCCAGCCGGTGATGCCCGGCTTCACCCGATGCCGCGAGCTGTATTCGCTCACCGCCACTTCGAAGGGAACGCCCGCCGCTTTGGTTGCCGTGGCATGCGGGCGCGGGCCGACCATGGACATGTTGCCCAGCAGCACGTTGAACAGTTGCGGCAGCTCGTCGATGCTGGTCTTGCGGATGATGCGGCCCACACGGGTGATGCGCGGGTCTTCGCGGGTGGTCTGGCGTTCGGCAGTGAAGTCGCTCTGATCGGTGAACATCGAGCGGAACTTGAACACGCGGATTTCATTGTCGTTGTAGCCGTAGCGGTTCTGGCGAAACAGCACCGGGCCTTTGGAGTCGAGCTTGATCGCAATCGCCGTTGCCAGCATCACCGGCGACAGGCACACCAGCGCGAGGCTGGCCAGCAGGAAGTCCTCACAGCGCTTGATCACCGGCGACCAGCCGCGCAATGGCAATTGCGAGGTGTTGAACATCAGGATGCCGCCCACATCGGTGATCTTGCTGTGGCCGTAGCGCAGGGCGGCCATGTCCGGCACCAGCATCACGTTCACCGATAACTGCCGCAGGCGGTTGACCAAGCCGTGGATGCGCTGCTCGGCGGCCCAGGGCAGGCAGATCATCACTTGGTTGACCTGCTCGGCGCGGATCAGTTTTTCCAGGTCGCGGGTGTTGCCCAGCAGGGGCAGGTTGCTTAGCTCCTTGGGAATGCGCTCGGTGCGGTCGTCGATGAAACCGATCAGGCCGGAACGGATATCTCCGTTGCGCTGCAGGTGATCGGCGACGTGCACGGCGGTGTCGGTAAAACCCAGGATCACCGTGCGTTGCAGGTATTTTCCGGCACGCATCAGCCGACGGTACAGCCGCAGCATCACCAAGCGCTCTAAGCAGAACAACGCCAGGCTGGCCACGTACCATGTCACCAGATTGCGTGGGGTCAATTGCGGGAACATCTGCAGGATCTGGTACATGAACAACAGGAAACAGAAGGCCGCCGACCAGGCCTTGATCTTGGTTTTCAGGCGCAGCCGGTTGCTGAACAATTCTTCGGAATAGATGCCCAGAGCCTGGAACAGAATGATGGTCAGTACCGCGAAAAACACCAGCAGGCCCAGGAAGTGGGCACGCATCTCTGGGTCCATCGGGTCCAGGAACAGCACCAGGACCAGTGGGGGCAAAATGGCCGTCAGGCCATGGATCAATTTGACGAAAACAACAAAAAACTCAACAAACCCGGCGCGCGTTAAAAACAAACTGTCGACGGACGACTTCTCTCGCATAAAAACATCCCTCATTGCACTCCAGGCTTCGCTGTTTGATTGTTTGTTCAATAAAGCAGCAGGCTGCTTTAGAGCGCTGGTCAAACTGGCTACTCTGGGTAATACGCAACTTTCCATCCAAAATGTAGCTATCCATTTGAAGGGGGTTTGCGGGGGTAGTGACTAAAGGAGTGTTCCCTTACTGTGCTCAGTCAATGAATTGACTATGGTGCGGAGGTGGCATGCTAGACAGGTTAATGAGTCTTTTATTCGGCATTTTATTGACGTTCCTTGTCTGGACACTCGGTCATCAGGGCTGATTTTGAGTGTAGGAACAAATGTGAGATTTTTCCTGCTTAATGGAAAAACCTTTTTCGAAGCGACGTAGGAAAGGGGGACAAAGAGGGAGTTGCAGGGCGCACTAAGCGCCCTGCTTGCGGGGCTTTCGCCGGATCAGAAGTCGCCTTTCAAACTCACGGTGAAATTACGCGGTTCACCGTAGAAGTTGCCCCAGGAGGCTGTGCCGACGGTGTTGAAGTAGCTTTTATCAAACAAGTTATTTCCGTTGAGTGCGACGGTCCAAGTGTCGTCGATACGGTACGCCACGCGGGCGTTCCAGGTCGCATAACCGGCCTGTTCGAGCTTGATGCCCTGCACGCGGTAGTTGCTGCTTTGCGCATTGACTCCGGTGCCTACGCTCCATTTCGACAACGCACCGTCGAGGTGATAGTCACCCCACAGCCGTAGCATGTGCCGAGGCACGTAGGTGTTGGATACGCCACCTTCTTTACGGGTGTCGATGTTGTTCAGGGACTTGGTCTGGGTGTAGGTGTAGCCGCCGAATACCTGCAGGCGCTCGAGCACTTCACCGCTGATTTCGGCCTCTACGCCCTGGGCGCGCACCTTGCCTTTGTCGGTGTAGCAATAGCCATCGGCGGAGGTCGGGCAGAAACTGGCGTAGTCGGTTTCGGCACCATTTTTCTCGATGGAGCGGAACAGGGCCAGGGAGCTGTTGAGGCGACCGTCGAACCATTCGCCCTTGATGCCCAGCTCATAGTTGTCACCGATCTTGGGCTTGAGCGCTGCGCCGTCGGCGGTGGCGTAGGAACTTTGCGGCTGGAAGATATCCGCGTAGCTGGCGTACACCGACAGGTGCTCGTCAAGGTCGTAGATCAGTGCGGCAAACGGCGTGACTTCGCCGGTTTCCTTGGTTCGTGCGTCCTGCACAGCCCATTCGCCCCAGGCCAGGTTGTTGGACTGGCGACGGTTTTCGTACCAGCTCACACGGCTGCCGACGATAAACATCAAGGGCTCGGCCAGGCGCAGGCGCAAGGTGGCGTAGGTGCCGTATTGCGTGGCGGTTTCCTTGACCGTGCCGCCACGGTACATGTTCGGCCAGAAGGTGTTGTCGGCCGGTTCCGGGAAGTGGTGGTCGGGCTGGTAGATGCTCTGGCGCTTGGGCAGGTTCTGGATCGCGTATACGTCGTCCTGGGTGCCACGGCTGCCGTTGGCGCCGAGGATCAGTTCGTGTTGCAGGCCGAAGGCTTCGAACTTGCCGTCTATATAGGCGTCGAGGCCGTAGTCCTTGTGGTCGTAGTCCATCAACGCCGCATAGGAGTTGGCCGTGGGCGCCGGGTCACCGTAGTTGATGGTGCCTTCGCTGGCGGCATATTTTGTGTCTTGCAGGTTGCGGCTGTGTACCGCCGCGACCTTGAGTTTCCAATCATCGTTGAAGTGGTGGGTCACGTCAGCGAAGAACGTGGTGCGCCGGCTTTGCCAGTCGTTCCAGGATTGGCCGAGGCAGGTCGAGCGGCTCAGGTTGGCGCTTTTGCCGTCGGCGTAGCGCGGCAGCCCGCCCCAGCACGGGGTGGCGTCGACATCTTCGTAGCTCGCGCCGACACCCAGGGTTGTGTCTGGCGTGATGTCGAAATCCAGCGCGCCGTAGAACGCCTGGTCCTGGCGCTTGGCGATGTCCATGTAGGAGCCGCGAGTCTGTTGGCTCACCGCCGCACGACCACGCAGGGTGCCGCTGTCATTCAGCGGGCCGCCGGTGTCGACATCGGCGCGGTAGTTGTCCCAGGTGCCGGCGGACAACGACAGGCTGGTGGTGGGCTTGGCCTGGGGCCGCTTGCGCACGAAGTTCACCGCACCGCTGGCGGTGCCGGCCCCCTTGAGCATGCCGGCGGCGCCCTTGAGCACTTCCACACGGTCGTAGATCGCCATGTTCGCACTGAAACTGTCGGCCTGGACGTAGTCCTTGCCCATGTCCAGGGGCACGCCGTCGTATTGGTATTGGCCGAGCATTTTGAAGCCTCGGGAGTAGAAATACTTGCCGCCCATGGGTGATTCGTAGGAGGTGATGCCGGGCGTGCGTTCCATCACGTCATCGATGGTGGTGACGTTCTGGTCGTCCATGAATTGGCGGGTCATCACACTCACCGATTGCGGGGTTTCCCGCAGGCTGTGTTCGCCCTTGCCGATGGTGACCGCGCCGGTAGTGTAGGAACCGGTGCCGTCGGTGGTGGCGCCCAAACGTTCGCCGTTGATCAATGTGGCGCCCAGGTTCAGTGTGCTGGCATCGCCTGCTTGCGGCAGCAGCATCCAGGTGCTGTTGCCTTGGCGTTGGGCTTGCAGGCCCTGGCCGCGCAGCAGTTGTTCGAGCGCTTGCTGAGGATCAAAGCGTCCATTGAGGCCCGAGCTGGTTTTGCCGGCGACGCTGGTGGCGTCGTACGACAGGCTGATGCCGGCCTGACGGGCGAACTGGTCCAGCGCACTGGCCAGGGCGCCGGAGGCGATATTCCAGTCGCGGGCCTGGGTGTCGTTGGCCGGTGTTTCGGCCATCACGGCCAGTGGCAGGGCGCCGCTCAGGCAGACGCCAAGCAAGGCGGCCTGGACCGCGCGCTTGAGGGGGGAACGTGGGGAGGGGAACGCTTGCATGACCGCGGGATGCTCCTGAAGGAAGTGGACAGAACCGGCCTGTTGATCGGCCTTTCCTTACAGGTCGAGCGGCAATGAGAATTCACCTCATTTATTTTTTGAAAAATTACACGCGCGGTGAAACGGTCACCCAATAGCGGCTGCGGTAAGTGACATCGAGCTTGAGCGATTGCGCCACCAGGCCCAGCACCTGGTCGGTGTCGTCCAACTGATAAGTCCCCGACACCCGCAGCCCGGCCACTGCCTCACTGCAGCGCAACACGCCGTTGCGATAGCGGCCCAGCTCGGTGAGAAAGTCGTCCAGGCGCATATTGTGGGCGCTGATTACCCCGTCGCTCCAGGCCCAGGGATCAAGTCCGTTGGCGACCGCCGGGCGAATGCCGCTGCGGTTGAACACCATGGGGTCGCCGGGCGTGAGGACCTGGCGTGCGCTGGCCGCCTGGCTGTTGGCAAACACCGCCAGCGTGCCTTGCTGCACGACAAGCAGGGTGCCTTGGGCTTCTTCGCGCACCAGGAATCGCGTGCCGAGGGCGCGCAGGTAACCGTCGCGGGTCTGGACCCAGAACGGGCGGTTGTCGGTCCCGGTATTCACCACGATTTCCCCTTGGCGCAACTGCACCAGGCGCCGCTCTGCGTTGAACGACGCATCGATCGCGCTGGCGCTGTTGAGTTGGATCCGGCTGCCGTCGTTCAATGCTACCCAGCGCCGTTCGCCGGTGGCGGTACGGTAGTCCGCCATCAAGGCGGGCAGGGGCGTGTAGTCGCGACCGAGCCAGGTCAAACCGGCGGCGCCGGCCACCAGGCCCAGCAGTTTCAAGCCTTCACGGCGGCTGATGCGTTGGCGCGCCCCACGCAGGGCATGCCGACCGACTTGGGCCGGCAGTTGGGTGAAATCGTCATTCATCGTCACCACCCGCTGCCACACCCGCTGGTGTTCGGCGCTGGTGTGCAGCCAGCGTTCGAACGCGGCCGTGGCGGCGTCGTCGGCGACATTGAAGCGCAGGGTGATCATCCACTGGATGGCCTGGTCGACCAGTTGCGCGTCAGCCTTCGACATAACGCAACCGGTAACACGCGTGCAGGGCCTTGGACAGGTCACGCTCCACCGTGGCCTTCGACACACCCAGGCGCAGGGCGATCTGCGCACAGGTCAGGCCGTCCAGTTGCGCCAGCAAAAAGGCCTCGCGCACGCGCGGCTTGAGCTGGTCGAGCAGGCGGTCGATGCGCTCCAGGCTATCGAGGATCAACAGGCGGGTTTCTTCCGATGGCACCTCGACTTGCGGGAAATGCGCGAGGCTTTCGAGGTAGGCGCGTTCCAGTTCACGGCGCCGGTATTGGTCGATCATCAGGCTGCGGGCGATGCTGCTCAAGTACGCGCGCGGTTGTTGCAAGGTTTGCTGGCGGCGCGCATTGAGCAGGCGCACGAAGGTTTCCTGGGCCAGGTCGGCGGCGTGTTCACGGCAGCCGGTGCGGCGGCTCAACCAGCCGCGCAGCCAGGCATGATGGGCATGGTAAAGCTGGCCGATGGCGGCATGGTCCAGTGGGTGATCGCTCGACATGGGCATCCTGGCGCAGCTGTCTTAATTGATAATGTTTCGCATTCTAGACGTTGGTCGTAGCGATTCGCAATTACTGGAGAAGAATGTATCCAGCACAATTTTTTGTTCGCTTAACGTGCACGGACTAATCTGCGGGCTTTCCCGGTGGAGGGCTTGAGCATGATCGACCTTGCGACCCTGGCGGTATTTTCCGGTGCTGTGCTGTTGTTGCTGTTGTCGCCGGGGCCGAACATGGCCTTTGTGATCAGCCATGGCGTGACCCATGGTTGGCGCGGTGGGATGGCGTCGGCCCTCGGCATCGGCGTGGCGGACCTGCTGCTGACCGCCTTGACCGCCACTGGGGTGACGGCGCTGGTTGCCAGTTGGCCGCCGTCCTTTGACCTGATTCGGTATGCGGGGGTGGTTTACCTGTTGTGGTTGGTGTTCAAGACGTTGCAGAAAAATGCTGGAGGCGACGCCGTGCATGTCAGTCGTGTGCCCTTGGGGCGGGTGTTCCTGCAAGCCATGCTCAACAGTTTGCTCAATCCCAAGGCTTTGCTGTTTTTTCTGGTGTTCTTGCCGCAGTTTGTACGGCCGGAGGTGGGGTCTATTGCGGTGCAGTTGATGGTGCTGGGGGGCGTGCTGACTTTGATTGCAGCGGTGTTTCATGTGCTGCTGGGGGTGTTTGGTGGAGTGCTCAGTCGGTTTTTTGCCAGGCGCTCGAAGGGTGCCTGGCTGCAGAAGTGGGGGTTGGCGACGGTGCTGACGGTGCTGGCTGTGCGTTTGGCGGTGATGTCTCGGCCAGGCTGAGTACATATCCGTTGTTTGGGTAACGGATATGTCCCCCGCCCGACCCAAACATCGCTTTTGCAGTATCCCCAGAAGCTATGCAGAATCACCCCAACCGAGCCGCCGCCCGCGCAACGATCTCCCCACGCACCCTGCGCGATTCAGCCGTGCGTTTGTTGGCTTCCTCCAACACATGCTTGGGCGCCGTATCCGGACGCCCGGATTCAAACGGCGGTGCCGGCGCATATTCAATCTGCAATTGCACCAGTTGCGCCGCCGCTTCGCTGTACAACTCGGCAGCCAACGTCAGCGCGAAGTCAATGCCGGCAGTGATGCCGCCACCGGTCAGCAGGTTGCCGTCACGCACCACGCGTTCTTGCACTGCAATTGCACCGAGCGGGGCGAGCAGGTCGTGGTAGGCCCAGTGTGTGGTCGCCTTGCGCCCGCGCAACAAACCGGCGGCACCGAGCACTAGCGAGCCGGTGCACACCGACGTCACGTAGCGGGCGGTCTGAGCTTGGACCTTGAGGAAGTCCAGGGTCTGCAGGTCTTCCATCAACGCGCCAACACCGGAGCCGCCAGGCACGCAAATCACATCCAGGCGCGGGCAGTCGGTATAGGTCATGGTCGGTGTGAACACCAGGCCAGTGCTGGAAGTGATCGGTTCCAGGTCTTTCCACACCAAGTGCAACTGCACATCCGGCAGCGAACCCAGTACGTCATAAGGACCGGTGAGGTCCAGTTGCTGGATACCGGGGAACAATACAAAGCCAATCTGCAGGGTCATTAATAGCGCTCCGTCAAAGGGGTGGACGGCTTCACTCTAGAGGCCTAGGCTTTGGCGAATACGCCATTGATCCCACGAATCACGCCAATCATGTCCAGAATCGTCCACGTCCTCGCTTTCGATAACGCGCAGGTGCTTGATGTCACCGGACCGTTGCAGGTGTTCGCCTCCACCAATGACCTGGCGCGTCAGCGCGGCCTGCCGTTGCCTTACGCCGTGTCGGTGATTGCTGCCCAAGCGGAGCCGGTGATGACGTCGGCTGGCTTGGCACTGCTGGCCGAGCCGCTGCCCGCCGTCGATGCGCCGTGCGATACGTTGGTGATTGCCGGCGGCTGGGGCGTATACGGCGCCGCCGAAGACCCGGCGCTGGTGGAGTGGGTGCGCGAGAAAGCCCGTCACACCCGGCGCATGACGTCAGTGTGCACCGGCGCGTTCCTGCTCGCCGCCAGTGGCATGCTCGATGGCTGTCGCGTGGCCACCCATTGGACACGTTGCGAAGAATTGGCGCGCAAATTCCCGGCGTTGACGGTGGAGTCCAACCCGATCTTCATCCAGCAAGGCGCCGTATGGACGTCCGCCGGCGTCACTGCTGGCATCGACTTGTGTCTGGCGCTGGTGGAAGAAGACCTGGGCCGCGCTGTGGCCCTGGAAGTGGCGCGGCACCTGGTGGTGTTCCTCAAGCGCCCCGGCGGCCAGTCCCAATTCAGCGTGACCCTGTCCCTGCAAAAAGACGACAGCCGCTTCGCCGAACTTCACGCCTGGATCGCCGAAAACCTCACCTTGGACCTGAACATCGCCACCCTGGCCGTCCAAGCCGGCATGAGCGAACGCAGCTTTGTACGCCACTACCGCGCCGAAACCGGTCAGACCCCGGCACGTGCCGTCGAATTGATCCGCGTCGAATCCGCGCGTCGGCAATTGGCTGACAGCGCGGCGTCGATCAAACGCATCGCCGTGCAGTGTGGTTTTGGCTGTGAAGAAACCCTGCGCCGCAGCTTCCTTCGCGCCTTGTCGGTGACGCCCCAGGCTTACCGCGAACGCTTTTCGCCCAGCAACTCCAGCAGCGCATCCAGCGTGGCTTGCGGTGCTTCCTGAGGGATGTTGTGACCCACGCCGGGCAGCACCTGACGCCGGTAAAACCCGCTGAAATGCTCGACATCATCATCCACTTCAGGCGGTGGCCCCACTCCATCATCGGCGCCGCACAGCGAAATGCTCGGCACCGAGATCGGCGGCTGCAAAGTCAGCGCCTGCTCGATGGTTTCCAACGTCGGGTCGCCGGGCGCATACATGAAGCGGTGGCGATAGGAGTGAATCACCACCTCGACAAAATCCGGGTTATCGAACGACGGCGCGGTCTGCTCATACAGCCCCGGCCCCTCGGCCCAGGACGGCGACCATAACGACCACAGCAACTTGCACAGTTCGCCACGGTTGGCGGTCAAGCCGTCCACACCGCGCTGGGTGTGAAAGTAGAACTGATACCACAAGCGATGCTCCGTCACCGGCGCCCTGGGCTTCAGTGACTTGGCGATGTCCTGGATGTTGTAGCCATCGCCGGTCACCAACCCGCGCACGCGCTGTGGCCACAACGCCGCGACGATACACGCGGCTCGCCCACCCCAGTCGTACCCGGCGAGGGTGGCTTGCGGGATCGCCAGCGCATCCATGAAGTCCAGTAGGTCCTTGGCCAATGCGGCCTGCTGCCCGGAACGCATCACCTGCTCGTTGATAAACCGCGTCGGGCCGTAACCGCGCAGGTACGGCACCAGTACCCGGTAGCCACGCTCGGCCAGTACCGGCGCAATCGCGTCATAGCCGCGCGGGTCATAGGGAAAACCGTGTAGCAGGATCACCGGCTCACCGTCGAGGGGGCCGTGGGCTTCGTAGGCGATATCGAGCATGGGCGTGCGTGCGTACAGCAGCGAGGTGGCGATCGTCATCGGAGGCTCCTGTTAGATGCTGGAACTCTAGTCCAAAGGTATGACGCAATGGCGTGCAGATAAACGCAGTGGTGTTACTTGTCTAGACTCAGCTCGGTGCTGTTCAGCACATGCTTGAAATGATGCCGCCACAGATCCACCCCCAACTGCCCCGACCGATCCAGCGACGAACCCACCGTCAGGTCGCTGATCAAGGTCGGCTGCAATCCCGCGTCGAACAGCGCGAACCCCGCCGCCAGCACGCAGGTGTCGGTCTGGATACCACACACCAGTACACGTTGCGGCGCGAGGCTTTTCAGGTAGGAAACGGTCTCGGGGGTTGGCGCATAGCCGTGTTTGATAAAGATGCGATCAGCGGCCACCAGGCTTTGGTCGTTCGGCGCCGGTTGCCAGCCGAGTTGCCGGGCGAAGGGCGTGACGCTCTCGTCGTGGCGCTCCACGGTGGCGACTGACGGCATGCGCCCCAGCAGGGTGTTGATGCCGTCCACCAGCCACGTGGGCGGGTTGAAGGAAGGTTGCACGTCGATGATCAGCAGTACCTGGCGCATGGCGTTCCTGTCCGTGGTCGAGTGGCCGCCCATTGTGCACAGGCCACTTCAGGGTTGCCAGGTGGTTTTCTCCCCGCTGAGCTTGCGATCCAGGAACGTCGCCGCGCTGATCAACGCCAGGTGGCTCAAGGCCTGGGGTGTATTGCCTAGGTGGCGGGCCTGGGTGTCGAACTCTTCGGCGTACAGGCCCAGCGGGTTGGCGTAGCGCAGCAATTGCTCGAATTCCAGGTGGGCCTTTTCAACTTGCCCGGCGCGGGCCAGGCATTCGACGTACCAGAACGAGCAGGCCGCAAACGCGCCTTCAGTGCCTTGCAGGCCGTCGATCTGGCTGTCGTCGTTACGATAGCGGTAGACCATGCCGTCGCGCACCAGGCTTTTCTGGATAGCTTCCAGGGTCGAGAGCCAGCGTGGATCGGTGGCCGCGACAAACCTCACCAACGGCATCAATAACATCGAACCGTCGAGCGCGGTGGTGTCGGTATGCTGCACGAAATGCCCGCGCTCTTCGTTCCAGAAATTGCTCCAGATGTCGGCGTAGATCGCCTGGCGGGTCTGGTCCCAGCGTGCAAACGGCGCCGGCAACGAACGCTTGGAGGCCAGACGGATGGCGCGGTCCAGCGCTACCCAGCACATGAGTCGTGAGTGCAGGAAGTGATGCTGCTCGCCGCGCATTTCCCAGATGCCCACGTCTTTGGTGTTCCAGATTTCACAGACCTGGTCGGCAACTTCTACTGTATGTTTCCAGCCCTCATGGGAGATGGCTTCGCCGTACTTGTTGACCAGATACACCGCGTCCATCAGCTCGCCATAAATGTCCAGCTGGATCTGGTCAAACGCCTCGTTGCCGATACGCACCGGTTTGGCGCCGCCGTGGCCTTGGAAGTGCTCAAGCTCGGCCTCGGGTAATTCCTGGCGACCGTCGATGCCATACAAAATGTTGATCTTGGTCGGCTGGTCGCAGCAGTCGCTCACGCGGCCTTTGAGCCAGCGCATATAAGCGTTGGCTTCCTCGACAAACCCCAGGCGCATGAAAGCATACACGGTGAACGATGCGTCGCGGATCCAGGTGTAGCGATAGTCCCAGTTGCGTTCGCCGCCGGGGGTTTCCGGCAGGCCGAAGGTGGCGGCGGCGATGATCGCGCCGTGTTTACGCGAGGTCAGCAGTTTGAGCGCCAGGGCCGAACGGTTGACCATTTCGCGCCAGCGCCCACGGTAGTTCGATTGCGCGATCCAGCCGCGCCAGAACTGCAAGGTATGGGCCAATGCCAGGTCCGTGCAGCTGTTGCCCACCCGTTCATCCTCCTGGCCGCCAAGGACGAATTCGGCACCTTCTTCCTGGCCCAGGGTAAAGCTGGCCACGGCGGCGCCGTCTTTGATCTGCAACGGGTGGCTGCCGGACAAACGCAGGCCGGGTTGGCCTTCGGCGCTGAAGCACACCGTGCCGTTGTCAAGGGTGGCTTGGGTGAGCGTGCGCGCGTAGTCATGGCGCACCGCACAGCGCAGATGAATGTCGGCCTTGCCGCTGACCACACGTACGCGGCGGATCAGCAGCGGCAGGTCATCGATTTCTTCGCTGATGGCCAGCAGGTCGGTGATCTCCACTACGGCCTCATCGCTGAGCCAGCGGGTTTGTAGCACGTTGGTGTCGGGCAGGTAGATCTGTTCGCGGCGCGCGTTGGGCAGGTCCGGGGTGAGCTGGAAAATGCCGGCATCGGGGCTGTCCAGCAGCGAGCAGAAGATCGACGGGCTGTCGAACTCCGGCCAGCAGAAGAAGTCGATGCTGCCTCTATCGTTCACCAATGCGGCACTGCGCATATCGCCGATGATGCCGTGGGCATCGATGGCGCTCTGTTGTTCGTTCTTCAAATCAACCATTGCCACGGAACTCCGGATATAGGCTCATGCCGCCGTCAATAAAAAGCGTGCTGCCAACGACATAGTCGGACGCATCACTGGCCAGCCACACAACGGCGTTGGCCACATCTTCCACATCGCCGATCCGCCCATAGGGAATCAACTTGAGCAATTCTTGTGCTGCCGCGCCTTCGGTGGCGGCTCGATTGATCGCGGTACGGATCGCCCCCGGCGCAATCCCGTTGATGCGGATGCGCTGTTCACTGACTTCCTGGGCGAGGGTGCGCATCAACATCTCCACGCCACCCTTGGACGCTGCGTAGTTCACATGCCCGGCCCACGGGATCAGTTGGTGCACCGAACTCATGTGGATGATTTTGCCCGCCGCCCGCGACACGCCTTCGCGTACGCCCTGGCGGTTGAAGATGCGCACCGCTGCGCGGGCACACAGGAACTGGCCGGTAAGGTTGACGCCGATCACCGCATTCCAGTCATCCAGGCTCATGTCCACCAGGTTGGCGTCCTTCTGCATCCCGGAGTTGGCCACCAGGATGTCCAGGTGGCCGAAGGCATCGAGGGTCTGGGCAAAAAGCCTTTCCACCTCTTCTTCTATAGAAACGTTGGCGCCGATGGCAATCGCCCGGCCGCCCTCGGCATTGATCTGCTCTGCCAGTGCCTTGGCCGGTGCGGCCTGGCTGTTGTAGTTCAGCACCACGGCTGCTCCGGCTTGCGCCAGAGCCTTGGCCGCGCCGGCGCCGATTCCGGAACTGGCACCGGTCACCAGCGCCACTTGTTGCTCCAACGAGATATGCATTGCTCACCGACCTTAAATTCGTGAGTTCAAGTAGCTGACTGATCGCGCGCAAGGGAAGTTCACCCGTGTGAAATTAGCGACTACAACCATGGTGAAAAATGGAATAACAGAACTATAAAAAATAACCATAAGATACTAAAAAACCGCTCAAAAGCGTTTGACAGGCTTTTTCGCCCCGTGTCTTATAGGCACACATCAACCCGCTCCGTTGGTAGTTCGGAAGTCATCGCGGGGCCACCTATAAGAGATTTCTATGTGCCTTTCGGCCGATATAGGGGAACTACCAGTTCAGGTAAAAGCAGCGGCCTTAGTTGGCGTGCCTAAGTTAGTTATCTTCGATTGCGACGGTGTTCTCGTCCAAAGTGAAGAAATAACCCTGTCTGTATTGATCTCCATGCTTAATGCCCTTGTTCAGGGCGACCCGCTGCTTGATGTCACCTGTTTTATCGAGCGCTTCCGTGGGCGGAAGATTGCCGAGTGTTTGCGCGAAGCTGAGCAGATATTAAATGTCAGTTTGGATGCGGAGTTTGAACAGCACTTTCGCGAGCGAGCGCTGCAAGCACTGACCCTCAGTTTGAAAGCCTCGGATGGGGTGCTGGAAGTATTACAAAAGTTGGAAGTTCCTTATTGCGTAGCCTCAAGTGCACCCCGCAGCAAGATAGAGCATTGCTTACGCCTGGCAGGGCTGTTTTCTTATTTTGAAGGGCGAATATTCAGTTGTTACGAGTTGGGTAGTTGGAAGCCTGATCCCCTGGTATTTCTGACGGCCTGCCGAACTTACCGCATCGACGTGAGTGATGCGCTGGTGGTGGAAGACAGTGTGACGGGTATCCAGGCGGCTGTAGCGGCCAATATAAAAGTGTTGGGCTTTGGTCCCGCGCATCGGCATGCGCAATTGGCCGCGGCCGGAGCATTGCCGATTGCTGACATGCGTGAAGTATTGACCATTTTTAATTGACTCAGGGAGGAGGCGTCGTGAACACACTTGGTTACCTGGAACGGCTCAAACGCAACGATCAATCTTCAGAAGTGTGGTGGGACTCATCGCCTGCCGTATACCTACCGTATAAAAAACACCTGCTGGAAAAATACCCAGCCGCTGTGACTTATATAGAAGCGTTGATGCCGGATGAATTCTCCCAGCCCTGGGGCTTGTGCAGTGCGACCACCAACCCTCGGTTAGTGACGGCCGTCATCCTCGAAAAGCGCGAGTATTGGTCCTCACGTTTCAACTTGGGCAAGCTGTCTCCCAGCGAGTTGCGCAAGCAGCTGTACAACGAAGTCATCGTCGAAGGGGCCGCCACGCTCAAGCCGCGTTGGATTCAGTCGGCGCAGGCCGAAGGGTGGATTTCCGCCCAGGTCGACCCGGTTGACGTGCGCTGCACTGAACGCATGAGCGCCCGGGGATTGGAACTGCAGCGCCTGGCGCCGAACGTGATGGTCAAGGTGCCGGGTAGCCTGGAAGGGCTGGTAACGGTTGAACACCTGGTGGCCCAGGGCGGCTCGGTGAATATCACGTTCTGCTTCACGGTTGCGCAATTCCAGGCCGGTATCCAGGCCATCGAGCGCGGTAGGGCGACTGCCCGCAGCAAGGGTATCGACACTGCCCGCTGCAAGTACGTCATTACGTTCATGATCGGGCGTTTCGCCTGCCAGCCCGAGTTTACGCTGCAGGCCGCCGAGCGTGGTCTGGCGTTGAGTGCCGAGGAGCTGCGCTGGGCTGAGTTGATGATCTACGAGCAGATCCAGGCGCTGGTGGCGTCCTCGAAGACGCCGGTCAAGACCCTGCTGTCCAGCATAAAGGTCGATGTGGACGAGCGTGGCAACAAACATTGCTGGCACCTGGAGAAGACCGGGCATACGGCGACCTGCTACACGCTGACACCGGAGGTGGTGGAGTTCCTGATCGAGCGCGAAAGCCATGGCAAACCCGTCGTGCCTGCGCTGGAACCTCAGAAACCGCCGGCGTCGACCTTCGCAAAGCTGATCCGCATTCCGTATTTCTACGAAGCCTACTTTGTCGACAGCATCGAACCCTACGACTTCGGTAACCATGAAGCCTTCATCAACGCCTGCAATGAAGCCAACAGCGCGCATCGGCGCCTGGCGGATTACTGCGTTCGGCTCTGCCCAGTGACGACGCCGTTCAAGCGCGCGCTCAACGCGTTGCTCGCCGCTGAATTTGGGGTGATCGCATGAACAGGATGATCGGGTTGTGGGCACACCCACGTTCGCGCTCCACGGTGCTCGAACGTGTGTTTATCGAGCGGGGCGATTTCGAGGTTTTCCATGAGCCGTTTGCGCATATGGCGTTTTCCGAGGACTCGGCGATTCCCTCGGATGAGTGGGATCACAGTTTGCCCACCACTTACCCAGGCATAAAAGAGCATCTGCTTAATGCCCGTGAGCGTGCGAACGTTTTTCATAAAGACATGTGTTATCACTGTTTGGATGACTTGAAAGTGGATGTTGGCTTTCTCGCGCAACAGGACAATATCTTTCTTATTCGTGAACCCGCCAGCAGCATTATTTCCCATCATCGGGTGCATCCCGATATGCCATTACAGGCTATTGGGCATAAAGCGCTATACGACATATTTTGCGTGGTCACCAAGCTGACCGGCAAAGTGCCTTATGTGATCAATGCGGATGACCTGGCCGCAGAGCCGGAACGGGTGATCCGTAAACTCTGTGATCATTTGAATATAGAGTTTATGCCACACGCGATGACGTGGAAGCGTGAGTGCCCACAACAATGGAAAACGTGGCGACGTTGGCATGTCGACGCGGAAAACAGTGAGCGGATTGTTTCTCCAGATACTCCGCACGTTGATATCAACGCATTTGATCAATATCCGAATTTAAAGGCGATGTACGAATATCACCGTACGTTTTACGCGCGCATGAATGAATTTTGCCAATAGGGATTGTTGCATGAAGAAGTTGATTATTACCGGAGCGGCCAACGGGATTGGCCGGGCCACTGTGGAACTGGCGATTCTACAGGGTTATTTTGTTATCGGCGCGGATAAGGATGCCGAGGGCTTGAAAGTACTGCAAGGTCTCTATGGCGCTGATGTGTTCGAGGCGCACATTGCCGACTTTTCGGATATGACCGTTATCAAGGGGTTCATTCCACGACTCTATGAGCGCCATGCAAGTATTTATGGTTTGGTGAATAACGCCGGTATTTATCACGGTAAAAGTGTCTATGCCTACTCCGATGAGCAGATAGACGAGATCCTCACCGTCAACCTCAAGGCGCTGGTCTATCTCTCCAAAGACTTCGCCGAACGGGAAATGCCGCACGAAGCCCAGCGCAGCATTGTCAACATCGCTTCGGTGGCCGGTGAAGTGGGCAGTTGCGACGCGCTCTACGGCGCCACGAAGGCGGCAGTGATCGGCCTGAGCAAGGCCAACGCCTGGAACTTCGCGCCGTTCGTGCGGGTAAATGTGGTGTCCCCGGCGCTGATCCATGAAACCGCCATCTACGGCACCATCCCCGAATACCGACGTGCCGAGTACGCCCGCCAGGAAGTCCTCAAGGACCCCATCCTGCCTGGTGGCGTGGCTGAGGTTATCTTGCTGTTGTTGGGCGATGCGATGCGTCACATCACCGGAAGGGTCATCCCGGTGGACAACGGAGCCTACCCGCGATGAGTCTTCCGGTGCGCAAGAAAAAGCTGTTGCTGGTGGGCGCCGGCAACCTGTGCCTGCAGATACTCAAGATTCTGGGACCGAAAAACGCGTTCGACTTTGTGGTGCTGGGGCGCAATGAAGAAGCCACGATCCGCTTGTGCAATCTGGTGGCGTTGTCGTGTGCGCAGTTGGGCCAGTTTATCGACATCAAGCCCGTCGTTGCCGACCTGACGGATGTCGGCAAGGTCACGCAGCTGCTGCGTGAAGAAGCCCCGGATATGCTGGTGAACTGTGCGTCGCTGCAGTCATGGCGGGTGATCACCGGGCTGCCCAAGCTGTCGTTCGAAAAGCTCGACCAGGCCCAGTTCGGCCCCTGGCTGCCCATGCACCTGACGTTGATGCATTGCCTGATGCAGGCGGTAAAAGCCTCCGGCATCAGCACCAAAACCGTGAATGCGGCGTTCCCCGATGCGGTCAACCCGATCCTGGCGCGCATCGGCCTGGCGCCGGACATTGGCGTCGGTAATGTGGCCAACCTGATTCCGGCTGTACGTTTTTCCATTGCACGGTTGCTCGAATGTGCACCCGCTGATGTGCACGTGCAGCTGTATGCCCAGCATTACTTCAGCCACTACGTGCCGCGCGGTGGTTTACCGCCGCGTGCCAATTACCGCTTGTTGTATGAAGTGCGCGATCGACCGGAAGTGGGGCGCCTGCCGGCCGAGGCGATTTTCTCGACGGTGAAATCCGAGTTCCGTCGCCTGGGCGGGGTGGATGGGCAGTTCCTCACCGCGTGCTCTGCGGTCACAGTCATCGAAGGGCTGTTTTCGCCCGTGCCGGTCCTGGTGCATGCGCCGGGGCCTCTTGGGCTTCCGGGCGGGTATCCGGTGTGGCTGCACGATGGGCGGATCCAGGTGCAGTTCTCCAACGCGTGCCCACAGGACGAGGCGGTACGCATCAATAGCATCTGCCAAAGCCAGGATGGCATTGATGAAATCCATTGCGATGGTTCGGTCACTTACAACCCGCAGTGCATGGCCGTCATGCAATCGATGCTGGGGTATTCCAAGAACACCATGGCCATCGAGCAGTCCGCCGAATTTGCCCGCGAGCTGGCGAGCAAATACCTGTCCTTCAAGAATTCAACCTGGTAGGTGTGTGATGAATCAAGTTTTCAGAAACAAGCACAGCGAAGTTGCCAGTTATGCCACGCAGTACTCTCCGGATTTCGTCGAGCGTTGGGATGAGTTGATCGATTGGAATAAACGCAAGGCCGGGGAGGACGGGTTCTTCGAAAACCTGCTGCGTAGCCACGGTGTGCACTCGGTGATCGACGTGTCGACGGGCAGCGGTTTCCATGCCGTCCAGCTTAAGCAGGCGGGGTTCGAAGTGGTGGCCACGGACGGCAGTAGCACCATGTTGACCAAGGCGCGGGCGAACTTTCGCAAGCATGGCCTGGACATTCAGTCCCATTACCGAGACTGGCATTCACTGGACTCCCAGGAGCTTGGCCAGTTCGATGCTGTGGTGTGCCTGGGCAGCTCGTTGTGTCATGTCTTTGCCGCCCACGATCGGTTGCGGGTGCTGGCGAAATTCCGCTCCTTGCTCAAGCCGGGTGGCTTGCTGATTGTGGATCAGCGTAATTTTTTCGCCATTCGTGCCGGCAAGTACAAGGCCAGCGGAAATTACTACTACTGCGGTACGAATGCGTCGGTCAGTCTGGGGGAGGTCAATGAGCGTCTGTGTGAGTTCATCTATTCCTTTGATAACGCAGAACAGTACCGGTTGCAGGTCTATCCCCTGTTGCCGGGTGAATTGAAGGGAGAAGTGCTCAAGTCCGGGTTCACTGACCATGAGAGTTACGGCGACTTCAAGGATGACTACGACATGATGGATTGTGATTTCGTCATCCACACGGCGCGCGCCGAATAAGGAGGGCTTGATGAGCACACTCGTACAGAGCAATGCCCGGCCCTTGGACAGCGTCGTATTGGCGGTGGTCCTTACCGGGTTCGTGGCCAGCACTTATGGCTTTGGCGTCTACCTGTTCGCCAACCTGGTGGTGGACATGCGCCGCGACATCGGTTTCGACTACACCACGGTGGGCCTGATCACCGGCGGCGCGCAGATTGGCTTCCTGCTGTTTTCATCGGTTACAAGCTATATCAGCCGGTTTTTCGAGGGCTGGAAGATCAGCCTGGTATCGACGGTGATGACGTCCCTGGCACTGCTGGGGTTGAGCGTCAGTCACAGCGTCTGGTTGTCGGGGGCGTTGTTGATCCTGCTCGGTGGCTGTTCCGCCTCGGTGTACATCCCGTTGGCGGAGATCGTCACCAAAGGCTTCAGCCCGGGAAATCGCTCCCGCGTCATGGGGCTGATTTCCAGCGGCACCAGCTACGGCGTATTCATCAACGGTTTGCTGGTGTCGTTCCTGACATTGAATGGTGGCTGGCGCTCGATCTGGCTCACCGCGGGCCTGATCTCGGTGGTCCTGTGCGTGGTGGCCTGGTTTCTGTTACGCAACCTCGCAGCGAGCCAGGACACCGGGTTTTCCGGGGAGCGCGCCACCGCCTTCGACAGTCGGCAGCCCTGGCTCAGTCGTTCGTTGTACCTGACCTGGGCCATCGCCTTTCTCAATGGCATGGCGTTGTTGCCGTTCCAGACTTACCTGGCGCCGTTCCTGCGTGATGAGTTGGGTGTGTCGGTACAGGACACCGGGTTTATCTGGACCACCATCGGTGCGGTGGGCATGGCGTCGGGCTTCCTGGTGGGGTGGATTGCCGACAAGGTGGGCGTACGTGCGTCGTTGGCGATGTGTTTCCTGAGCGCGGGGCTGGCTGCCACCTTGGTGTTCAGTTTCAACAGCCTGCCGTTGTTCTACCTGGCGGCGTTTCTGTTTGCGCTGGCGTTTTATCCTATCTTCGGGCTCGTCCCCAGTTACATCGGGCAAATCGTGCCTGTCAGCCGCCTGACCCAGGCCTTCGGTATTGCCAACGTGCTGATCGGCTTGGGCGGCGTGTGCGGTAATTTCCTGGGCGGGTTCTCCAAGGATTTGACCGGGTCCTTCTCGACGGTCTACTGGGTGGTGGCACTGTTGCTGTTCGTGCAATGCGTGATGGTGTTCCTGTTGGGTAAACAGCCTGTTTCGGTGAAGGAGAGCGAGCAGCCATGAGTTATTTTCCAGACACGCCGCACCGGAACCTGCACGCGTTTGCGTTCAGTCACCGCTCTGGCATGAAACACAACCCCGTGGTCATCTGGATGACCGGGCTCTCCGCGTCCGGCAAGTCGACCATTGCCGATGCGTTGGACAATGCCCTGCAGGAACAGGGCCGGATCACTGCGATCATCGACGGCGACTCGGTACGTGGCGGGCTGTGCCGAGACCTGGGTTTTACCGACAGCGACCGCGACGAGAATATCCGGCGTGTCGCCGAGGTGGCGCGGCTGATGCTGGAGGCGGGGCTGATCGTGATCGTGGCGCTGATTTCACCCTCGTCGGCGAGCCGGCACTACGCGCGCTCGATCATCGGCAATGAGTGCTTTGTTGAAGTGCATGTGGACGCGCCGTTGGAAACCGCCGAGCAACGTGATCCAAAGGGCCTTTATAAAAAAGCCCGAGCGGGCTTGATCAAGAACTTTACCGGTATCGACTCCAATTACGATGTACCGGTATTTCCGGAAGTGCACTTGGACACCCAGGCGCTTTCAGTGGAACAGTCGGTTGCGACGATTCTTGATTGGCTTGCGCATAACGACGTTCGCACTTAGCCGTCTGTCTTTGCGCGGGGATGACACGCTTTGCACGCTGAAAAAACAAGGTAATCTGCGCCATCGCAGGGAGAACGCGTTTTTTCAGGAGTAGGCATGACACATTTCACGGGCACTGCAAAATCGATCCGTCTGATTGGTGGAGCCTGTGTGTTGGACTTTATCAATACCACCAATGGGCGTCGCCCTGGCACTTCGCTCAAGGTCATAGAGGAGCGACTCACCAGCTTTCAGTTCTTCTTCGAGTGGGCATTACATGCGTCGTTGATCTCGGCCCGAGAGTTTGACGACTATAAACCGATGGTGTTTGCGTCATCCATGGCCTACCAGCCGGACCTGGACGCGATCATTGCATTCAGGGAGTGCCTGTACGCGGTGTTTTATCCCTTGTCGTTACAGGAGCCCGCGCCCGATGACGCTTTGCAGCATGTAAACCAGATGTTCCAGCAGGGCGTTGCCTGGCGGGTGCTCCGTTCCGTGGAGGGCAAACCTGCCTGGGCGTGGAAACCCTGCACCACGGCGCAGGAGCTGACCGCCATGGTGCTCGGGCGCTTGGCCATCGAGGCCACGCAGTTACTGGTCTCTGGTGATCTGCACGCATTGCGCATTTGCGGCGCAGCTGACTGCGATTGGGTGTTCTTCGATATCTCCAAGAACAAGCAGCGCAAATGGTGCCAGATGAGCGTGTGCGGCAGTCGAGAAAAGCTCAGCCGACTCAAGCAGGTGACCAGCACTCATTAGTTCGAGGTCATCCGGCGGGTAGCAATTGCCCCGCTTAATAGGAAGCATTACTATTCACGCCCCGCCTCTCCAGTGCACCCGCGATGATCCCTCAGCCGCCCCGCAGAACAGGCTTTTTCGAACATTACGAAGAGTTGATCGGAACCTGGACGCGCCGCCTGAGAAACCGTCAGCAGGCCGAAGACCTGGCCCATGACACCTTTTTGCGGGTGCTGGAGTCAACCTCCTCCGAGGTTGAGCAACCGCGCGCCTATCTGCATCAGACTGCGCGCAATATCGCAGTGGATGCCTATCGACGCGAAGACCGTCGCGAGGCCATCACGCTGGAAGCCTTTGATCAGCGCTCGCCCCACAGCGGCGACCCGGAGCATTTCATGCACGCGATCCAGTTGGCGGACTCAATCGAGCGGGCCTTGGCTGAGCTGCCGCTCAACTGCCGCAATATTTTCATCTGGCAAAAGATCGAAGGCCTGACGCAGCAGGAAATCGCCGAACGCCTGGGGCTGTCTAAAAACATGGTGGAAAAGTATATGATCCGCACCCTGCGGCATCTGCGCGACCGCCTGGACGCGATGGCGCCATGACTGCCCGCTTTGAAACAGGATCTTCCATGATGGATAACCGTGCCCGAGACGAAGCCGCGCAATGGTTTGTGCGCCTGCAAGACGCCCAATTGAGCGCTGCCGATCGCCAACGCTTTGATGCATGGTGCAACGAGCATCCCGATCACCGTTATGAATTCGATGTGTTGCAAGGCCTGTGGAGCGCCACCGACTTGCTACCCAAGGCGCGTTTGCAGGCGTTGTGTGAGACCCCGGTGGAGCGGCCCAAGCGCCGCGCCGTGTTGCGTTATGCGGTCGCCGCCAGTGTGGTCGCCGTCGCTGTGGGTTTGGGCCTGTTCAGCGGGCTCGATCATCCCAAACCCTACAGTGCCGAGTTCAGCACGCGCCTGGGTGAACATCGCCAGGTGGCCTTGCCCGACGGTTCGGTGATGGACCTCAACAGCCGCAGCGTGGTCGCGGTGCATTTTGAAAAAGGCCGGCGTGGCGTGGAACTCAAGCAGGGCGAGGCGATGTTCAGCGTCGAGCATGACACCAGTCGACCCTTTGTGGTGGCCGCCGGGGCAGGGCAGGTGACGGTGACCGGCACGCGCTTTGATGTGCGTCGTGATGAAGACCAGACTCGCGTGATGGTCGAGGCCGGGACCGTAAAGGTGCAAGGGCACTCAGCGGACACGGTGGTGACGCTGACGGCAGGCCTGGGTACCCACGTCGACAACAAAGGGTCGGTGGCAGCGGCCTACGCCGTGAACACCGAGGAATTGACCGCCTGGCGCACGGGCAAGCTGGTCTTCAACAACGCTTCGCTTGGCGAAGTGGCGCGCGAGGTTTCGCGTTATCGCGAGCAACCGCTGCGGGTCAGTACGCCTGCGGTGGGTAGCCTGCGCCTGACCAGCGTGTTCAAGGCCAACGACACCGACGCCTTGCTCAAGGCCTTGCCGCATATACTGCCGGTGGCCTTGCGTACCTTGCCGGACGGCAGCCAGGAAATTATTTCACGCTGACATTCAGGTTATTTTCGAGTTCTTCGTCTTCTCCTGCATCTGCAACTGGTTTGCATTAACAGCCGCATACTCTTGCGATCACAGGACTAGGTTCGACGTGAAAAAACTCGCCGTTAACAACAATAAAATCTCCCGCTGGGCGCCGCTGGCCCTGGCGCTCGCGGTCAGTGCCGCGCTCCCTACGGCCTATGCGGCCGACGCCATTCATATCCAGGCCCAGCCCCTCGGCGCGGCGCTGAGCCAGTTGGGCCAGCAGACTTCCTTGCAAGTGTTCTTCAGCCCCGAGCTGGTCGCGGGCAAGCAGGCGCCGGCAGTAGACGGCAACCTTTCCCCTGAACAAGCCCTGCGCCAGTTGCTGCAAGGCAGCGGCCTGGACTACCAGATCGACGCCGGTTCCGTCACCTTGCGCCCGCTGAACAGCGGCACCGGTGAAGCCGGCTCGCCCCTCGAGCTGGGCGCAACCGACATCAAGGTGGTCGGCGACTGGCTCGGCGACGCCAACGCTGAAGTCGTACAGAACCATCCCGGCGCCCGCACGGTGATTCGCCGCGAAGCCATGGCAGAGCAGGGCGCAATGAATGTCGGCGACGTGTTGCGTCGTGTGCCAGGCGTGCAGGTGCAGGAATCCAACGGCACCGGCGGCAGTGATATTTCCCTCAACGTCGGCGTACGTGGTCTGACGTCGCGCCTGTCGCCACGTTCTACCGTTCTGATCGACGGCGTGCCAGCCGCATTTGCACCTTATGGCCAGCCGCAATTGTCGATGGCGCCGATTTCAGCGGGTAACCTAGACAGCATCGACGTGGTGCGCGGTGCCGGTTCCGTGCGTTATGGGCCACAAAACGTCGGCGGCGTGATCAACTTCGTGACCCGTGCCATTCCCGAGAAATTCTCCGGCGAAGTCGGCACCACCCTGCAAACCTCCGCCCACGGCGGCTGGAAGCACGTGGACAACGCTTTTATCGGCGGCACCGCCGACAACGGTATCGGCGCCGCTTTGCTGTACTCCGGGGTCAATGGCAACGGTTACCGCAATAGCAACAATTCCAACGACATCGACGACGTGATCTTCAAGACCCATTGGGCGCCGACCGATCAAGACGACTTCTCGCTGAACTTCCACTACTACGACGCCAGCGCCGACATGCCCGGCGGCCTGACCCAGAAGCAGTTCGATGCCAACCCGTACCAATCGGTGCGTGACTGGGACAACTTCAGCGGTCGCCGCAAGGACGTGTCCTTCAAGTACATCCGACAGATCGACGACCGCACTCAGGCCGAAGTGCTGACTTACTATTCCGACAGTTTCCGCGGCAGCAACATCGCCAACCGCGACCTCAAGACGATCGGCTCCTACCCGCGCACCTACTACACCTTTGGCATCGAGCCGCGGGTGTCCCATGTGTTCGACGTGGGCCCGAGTACCCAGGAAGTCAGCCTGGGCTATCGCTACCTCAAGGAAGGTATGCATGAGCAGGCCACCAGCCTGAACCTGGTCAACAATGTGCCGACGCCGGGTGGGCAGAGCGATGGTCACGTCTACCAGGACCGCACCGGGGGGACCGAGGCCAACGCGTTCTATATCGATAACAAAGTCGATATCGGCAAGTGGACCATTACGCCCGGTATCCGCTTCGAGGACATCCGTACCGAATGGCACGACCGCCCGGTGGTTGCCTTGAACGGCACGCGTACCCAGGAAAAACGCCGTGAAGTCCACAACAACGAACCGCTGCCGGCCTTGAGCGTGATGTACCACGTCTCCGACGCCTGGAAACTGTTCGCCAACTACGAGACTTCGTTTGGCAGCCTGCAATACTTCCAACTGGGCCAGGGCGGCACAGGCGATCAGACTGCCAATGGCCTGAACCCGGAAAAGGCCAAGACCTACGAAGTGGGTACGCGTTACAACGACAATGTGTGGGGCGGCGAACTGACGTTCTTCTACATCGACTTCTCGGATGAGCTGCAATACGTCAGTAACGACGTGGGCTGGACCAACCTCGGTGCGACCAAGCACACCGGCATCGAAGCCTCGGCCCATTACGACTTGTCGAACCTGGACCCACGCCTGGATGGCCTGACTGCGAATGCCGGCTTCACCTACACCAAGGCCACCTCGGAGGGCGACGTACCGTTCAAGGGCCGTGACCTGCCGTTGTATTCACGTGAAGTGGCCACCTTGGGCCTGCGCTACGACGTCAACCGCTGGACCCATAACCTGGATGTGTACGCCCAGTCCGGCCAGCGCGCACCAGGCACGACAAGCACCTACGTCACTCAGGGCACAGCTGACGGTCAGTACGGTGATATCCCCGGTTACGTCTCAGTCAACGTACGCAGCGGTTATGACTTTGGCGAGCAGTTGTCCAACCTGAAGCTGGGTGTGGGCGTAAAAAATGTCTTCGATCAACAGCACTACACCCGTTCCAGCGACAACAATGCCGGGTTGTACCTGGGCGAGCCGCGTACGTTCTTCGTACAGGCCAGCGTCGGGTTCTGATTGAAAAAGTGCCGCTCTTCCTGATCCAGGAGAGCGGCAAGTCCTGCCGATAGAGTGGGTTGTCTCTCACTCGTCCAGATGCTCTTCCTACTTCAATTCTGGAAAATTTCAGCGCTCTCAGGAACCGGCTCCTACCGTTCTGCCACTCAGCAAATGCCTGCCTTCGCTGGCTTCCTTGGCGATTCAAGGTCAGGCACTTGAATACACCGAACTGGAGAACTGGAATGTCGGTATCAGCATACAATCAGAGCGTCGCTCCTAATTTTGATAAAACTTCCCCCGGAGCGGAAAAACCCAGTAACGAACGGTCTGCCACCGCAACACGTGCTCAGGTCTCGGCAGGCATCCATTTCACCTCGCATTCCAGTCATTGCGGCCCGATATTCGGCGGCCCACCGCTGCGCCCACTCCCAGAAAATGTGCGCCCGAACCCCGGCCCACCGCCGCGCCCACTCCCAGAAAATGTGCGCCCGAACCCCGGCCCACCGCCGCGCCCACTCCCAGAAAATGTGCGCCCGAACCCCGGCCCACCGCCGCGCCCACTCCCAGAAAATGTACGCCCGAACCCCGGCCCACCTCCGCGTCCGACCCCGGTGTTGCCGGACCCTCATTATTCAAAGCAGAGCAACGAGCAATTGGCCCAGGCGCTTTTGAACAATTATGACGCGTTCAGGGGGCGCTGGCCTTCGCGCTCCGTCACGCAACAGAGTTTGGAAAAAATGGCCAATCGACCGTTGACCGGTAACCCTTCAACGGACGCGAATATTCGGCTGGCGAACGAACTGCTGCGTCGTCCTGGGCTGCTGCAATCGCTCGATCGAAATGGCAGCACCGGTGGACTGGACGGGCGTTTGTCCAAGGGCGATATCAGGAGCTTTATTCAGTCAGACAACCCGTTGAAGTCGAAAGACGACAAGCAACTCGTTCAGGAAATGCTGAATCATTTCAATGAATTGAAAGGTGGATTCTGCAGCGGCACGATCAAGCTTCGTGACCTCCATGCGCTTGCGATGCGCCATCCATGCAGCGATCATCTCGTCCAGTTGGCGCGGGAGGTCATGGCGCGTTCGAACCTGATGTCGGCTATGGACAACGTTCACAGTTGGCAGCGCGATGGAAAGATCTCTCGACAGGAATTGGACGCACTGCTTCGTTAGACCTGGGGCCCCCTGCTGTGCACTACACGGCAGGGGGGCGGCAAGCGCTTGGCGCAGCCATACCCTCCAATCAGGTGGAGCTGGTTGCAAAGAGCTACCACCAAGAAAATATCCACCGGTTATTGAATGCCGATGGGGGCCTTCATCTACCGGATTAGGTCTGGACCATGAACTCGACAACATTTGAATCCCGATACTCTCAGTACAACGCCCCGAACTTGGCTGCACTTGCACAAGAGGTAAAAAATCCAAGAGAGCCAAAGGGGCTCAACCTCACATCCTCGCCGAAGTTCAGCTTCAAGGCGCCCACCGCCGAAGATTTTGACAAAGGTTCTCGGGTGTTGACGGAGGAGTCGGCGCCCAGTTCTGTAATTTCCATGTTAGCCAGTTTTTGGAGCAAGTTGTCCCGGCGCTAGATGTCGTTGTTTTTGAGCAGTGGGATTTTCCAGGGTGGGGATGCGCGGCAGGGGATCTGGTTACAAGCGCTTAACATTCCCTGAGGCATATCCAGTGTTTTGGATGACTGTCTTCGGAACCGTTGTTTTCTGGGGACCACTCAATCGCTGCTTGTGCCATCTTGATTTCGATGCCTTTTCGAAGATCAGGCAATCAAGGCCCAGGCTACGAAATCTAGATAGGGTGGAGGTGAATCATGATTGGTCGTGTCAATAATCTGAGCTATACGCAAACGGCTGGGTCCAACACACCTGGGCCAACGGGGAGCGGTCAGTCTCGCTTTGAGGTCGATGCGCGTGCGCTGGGTAAGCCGCTGCCGGCGGCGCAGCCATTCAACACCCGTTTCGCGAACGGCGCCGACCGGCACTTCGACGGCCAGAATATGTATGGAGGCATGACAAAAGTTGGCAACCCCTTCGTCAGCTCGGATGACCATCTGCTGGCGACTGATTTGAAGAACAACCTGCCATTGCTGGACGCCTTCAAGAAAGATGGCCGGCTGACCCAGAACTCCTTACAAGAGATAGCCAAAGAGGAGCCCAGCAGCAGCAAGGTCTCAGAGCGCACCATTATGTTGGCGCGAGAGATACTTAACCGGCCCCGATTGAACGATGCGATTACTGCCAAGGGTGGCGAAATCACTCATGACAGCCTGACCAAGGCTGGCGACTCACAGATCGGCAATACCAACCCCAATACACAAAGCGCGGACCCGTTCCATGCGAAAACCGACGCTCAGGTCGTCCAGGCATTCAGAGGTATGTTTGATGATTTCAGGGATAAGTCCGAAGACCGCACATTCTTTTTCGAAAAACACCGGTACGTCAAAAAAGACACACTCATCGAGATCAGCAAGGATCCGAACCAGACTGATAAGAACGGCGAGCCTTTACGCGATGTGCGCACCGGGTTTCCCTTGAAAATGTACAGCGAACAACAGGTCTACCTGGCCAAGAATTTGATGGAACGACCAGGATTGATAGCCTCTCTGGACAGTCATAAAGCCAACGGCTACAACATCTTCGGCAGTCATAACGACGATGGTTGGTTGAAGAACTACAGCATTGACCGCTGGCTGGAGAACGACAAGGCAGAGAAGGGGAAGTAAGGTATGCAGGCGCGCATCTGCGGCTTGAAAGCCTCAAGCCGACGATGCCGCCCTACGTTCAGACCCGCAAGACTTTTCCACTGACAGCCACCGCCACAAGTAACCCTCCAATTAACAGGAAGGCGGTGGCCAGGCTGCTGCCATGGGCGATGAATCCGATTACCGCCGGCCCAGCCAATATCCCTGCATAGCCCAGGGTGGTGATGGCCGGCACGGCGATATGTTCTGGCATGACGGTCTGCTTGCCAACAGCGGTATAGAGCACCGGCACGATATTGGAGCAACCGGCACCTATCAGTGCATAACCCAGCAAGGCCATTTCCCAGGCCGGAGACAATGTGGCAAGGAATGTACCTGCCGCCGCCAGTGCGCCGCCGGCTACGATCACCCGCGTAGCGCCCAGTCGGCGCACGATGGCATCGCCGGTCAATCGCCCGGCCGTCATGGTCAAGGCAAAGGCCGCGTAACCCAAACCTGCATAGGCTTCGTCCACGCCGCGTTCGGCACTGAGGAACACTGCGCTCCAGTCGAGTACCGCACCCTCGGCCAGGAACACGATAAAACACAGGCAACCGATGAACAGCACCACGCCGTGGGGCACGGCAAACGCCGGGCCCGAACTCTCGCTGCCGTAGGGCAGCAAGTGCGGCGCGGCCTTGAGCAGTGCCGCCAGCGTGATGACGATCACTACCAGGGTCGCCTGCAGTGGCGACAGTCCTAGCCCCAGTAACGCCGAAACGCCCGCCGCACCGACAATCCCACCCAGGCTGAACAGCCCGTGAAAGCCCGACATCATGGTCTTGCCGCTGGCTCTCTCGACGATCACCGCCTGCAGGTTGACCGTGGAGTCCACGGTGCCGAGGCCGGCACCGAACAGGAACAGCCCCGCCATCAATAACGGAATTGAGCTGACCGTCGCCAGCATCGGCAATGCCAGGCAGATCATGATCGTCCCGGCGCTGAGCACGCGACGGCAGCCAAAACGCGATGCCAACGCACCGGCGGCCGGCATGGCAATGATCGAGCCGACACCCAGGCACAGCAACAACAGGCCCAGTGTGCCTTCGCTCAAATCCGCACGGGCCTTGGCATAGGGCACCAGCGGCGCCCAGGCTGCGATGCCGAATCCGGCAATGAAGAAAGCGATACGGGTCGACATTTGCTCCAGCCGTCCGGGAACCACGGGCGCTGAGGTGGGGATGGCAGTCATGAAAAATCCTTGGTTTTGCGTTCTACGAACGATGTCCGGCGTGACATCCTTGCACATCAGGCCGTGGCACGCGAGCCGGGTTCCCTTGGGATTGCGGCGGTCGGGAATTTTATTTTTACACATCTGGAACGTCAGTACGGCTCGCCGCCACACAAGCAGCATTGAGTGTGTAGGAGGCGGTCTGGAAGGTGCGTAATCCCTGCGGGGGCTTTTGAACCCCAGGGTTCTCTCGGTGGATTACCACCTTCCAGGCCGCCTTCGGCACCTGGTCAGGCAGACGTTGGCCCATAGACGTTGACCTCAACCACCTCGGCGCTACCCTTGTAACTCTCGATCACTACCCTATCCGCCGCTGTGGCGTGCAGTGACAGGCGGCGAGGATGGCGCAGGAGTTTGCGGGCATCGGCCTGATGAAAACGTCCATCCAGGGGAACTGAGCGTGTAGTGCTTGCAGGATGGTGTATAGCGTCGAGATCCCACACAATCTGCTCCTCCTTCAGCACATGCCCAAGTGGACGACCTCATGGCACTGTTCTACGACGCCCGCGGCAATATCTACGGCGTGGTCAGCCCGGCCTCATTGAGAGACGCGGGCATTGCTGTACCCGAGAGCGCTGCGCGGGCTGCGCGTACCCGCAGCAACTGGACATCGTCGGCTATCGCCGCCGAATGCAGTTGGGGCTCGCTACCACGTCCGGCCGGTGCCAAGGCTCATCGCTGTGATGGCTTGCTGGTCGGGCCGTTCCAGGCCGAGCCGCCGTTTGACCTGCTGATCGTCAACACCGACGGCTCCCTGGCCGAACGCAGTGGCAACGGCTTGACGATTTTCGCCCAGGCACTCACCGACCAGGCCCTGATGAGTGAGGCCTGTGAGTTGCGGGTGCACCACGACAAATCGGACGCGGCATCACCCGTGTCGACACGGGTTGAACCGGCAATCCTTGAACAGGTGGCGGGGTTCTGGCTTGAGTTGGGGAGGCCGGGTTTCGGGCCCGAGGCGGTGGGCGCGCAGAGGGATGTGGATGAAACTGGACTGAGTCATGTGAGCGAGTTGGCGGCGATCGACCCACAGTGGGCAACCAGCCAATTTGTGCGGGTGGGTAACCCCCATTGCGTGACGCTGGTCGAGCAGGTGTCGGCGTTGCCGGACAACACACAGATGCGGCAACCCGCCCTGTTCGAACCCTTGAAGGCCATTGCGTTTGCACCGCCTGCGGGTAGTGGCCGGCCCTGTGCGGCAGGGGTGAACCTGCAATGGGCGGCGCGCCAGCCCGGCAATCGAGTCATCGCACGGGTATTCGAGCGGGGAGAGGGGCCCACCGCGTCTTCCGGAACCAGCGCCAGTGCGGTGGCGTGTGCCGCCTGGCGGGCGGGCTGGGTCGAGAGTGGCGAGGTGTCGGTGGTGATGCCAGGTGGCATTGCGCCGGTTCGCTTGCTCACTCAGGGCGAGACGTTGCTGAGCGTCAGTCTGTTCGGCACTGCGCTGCTGCAGGCATGAAGTTTTTTAACGGCTGACGCTGTAAATCAGTGTCGGCCGTTTCTATGTTAGTTAGTTATGCTGGTGCAAGTTTGCGTAGGACATTTCTTGTTGTTAAGGGATGGCACGCTGGCTCGTTTTATTATTTTGTAAAAGATACTTCCAACTTCGCCGTACGAAACTTCTTTTTTATTTTTAAGCGGCCGATTCCTGTCTGAAATGACTAAGCTTTGGGGCGTTCCAGCACTTTTTCTCGGCCACTAATTTCACATTTGGCACGAGGGAATATCTCAGGGTTTTCATTCATTAACGACGGGTAACAACGGATGGTTAACGCGTTTGTTTCTTCACGTTTCAATCTGGTTCTTCCACCCATCAACATCGATTCGCAAGTCCTGGCATTTAAAGGCAGTGAAACCCTCGATCAACCGTATTTCATCCACATACAGGTGGTCAGCGAAAACCCTTGTCTTGATCTGGAGGCGCTGCTCCACCAACCCGCCTACCTGGATTTCGGCGAAACAAACGGGGGCCTGCACGGGTTGATCTACGCCATTGGCCGTGATGACCCCGGTCGGCGCACCACGCGCTACCACCTGACCCTGGCACCCCGGCTGGCTTACCTTGCGCACCGACGTGACCAGAGGATTTTCCAGCAGCGCAGCGTGCCACAGATCATCGCAGAGGTCCTTGAGCAACATGGCATCCTGGCGGACGCATACGTTTTCGAGCTTGGCCCCGTGGTTTATCCGCCGCGCGAGTTCTGTGTGCAGTACGCAGAGTGTGATCTTCACTTCATCCAGCGGTTGTGTGAAGAGGAGGGAATTCACTACCATTTTCGTCACAGCGTGGACACTCATCTGCTGGTGTTTGGCGATGACCAGACCGTGTTTCGGCGTTTACCCGTGCAACGCTATAGCGCTCCTGGCGGGCCACAAGCAGATGCGCCGGTTATCCAGCGTTTCGACGTACGCCTGGGCATTCGCAGCCAAAAAACGGTGCTTCGTGATTACGACTTCGAACATCCCTCCTTGCATCTGCACGACAGCGCGGGTGTAGCGTCGACACTCCCCCTTGAGGACTATCAGTATCCCGCGGGATTCACCGGTCATACCCGTGGCAAGCAATTGGCATGTCGGAGCCTGGAGCGTCACCAGCGCGACCGGCATCGGGCATTGGGCAAGAGTGATCAGCCAATTCTGCGCAGCGGGCACTTCCTTGAGATACGAGACCACCCCGACCCATCCTGCAACGACCTGTGGTTGATTACGTCAGTGCGTCATGAGGGTTATCAACCCCAGGTGCTGGAGGAAGCAACGCCCACAACCGACCTGTTCCAGGGCTATCGCAATCGTTTTACCGCAACGCCTTGGCAGGCTGTGCATCGACCGCCCCTCAGGCATCCCAAGTCGACCATCAATGGCAGCCAGACCGCAACCGTGACCGGGCCTGCCGGTGAGGACGTGCATTGCGATGCCCATGGTCGGGTGAAGGTGCGCTTTCACTGGGACCGCCTAGACAACACGGATGATAAAAGCAGTTGTTGGGTGCGCGTGGCGTCCGGGTGGGCCGGTGACGGGTTTGGTGCAACGATGATCCCGCGGGTCGGTATGGAAGTGCTGGTGACCTTCCTGGACGGGGATCCCGACCGCCCTTTGATCAACGGCTGCCTGCCGAATGCGTTGCACCGGCCGGCCTATTCCTTGCCGCAGCACAAGACCCGCAGCGTTTTGCGTAGCCGCAGTTCCCGTGGTGGTGAAGGTGCCAACGAGGTGTACCTGGAAGACCGTCGTGGCGAGGAGCTTGTCTACCTGCGTGCGCAGCGGGACCTGGAGCAACGGGTCGGTCATGACAGCCGGTTGGAGGTCGTGGGAGAGCGGCGAGAAGTCATCCATGGGCTAAGCACGGTTTACTTGGAAAGCGAAGAGCATCGTCAGGTCACCGGCGATCGCAAAGTGCTGCTCAAGGCGAGCGACTACCTTGATGTGCAGGGCGATAGCCGGACCCACGTGGCGCAGACCTTGGTCATTGAGGCTGGTCAGCAACTCCACCTTAAATCCGGTGCCAGCCTGGTAATCGATGCCGGGGCGCAACTGAGCCTCAAGGCAGGTGGAGAGCATCTGGTCATCCAGGCGGGAGGCATCTTCAGCAGTCGTCCCATCGCCCTTGGCGGTTTACCGTCTGCGACCCAATTGGCGAGCGCCTTGAGTGTGGCCGATGCGCCAGAGGTCTCCAAGGTACAAGGCGCGATCATGACCCTGGCCAGGCAATTGGGGGCGGACTACTGCCCGGTGTGCGAGCGCTGCCGTGAAGGCCTGTGTGATTTGCCGGGGAGGGCTGCCTGATGCAGGACATGCCAGGCCACTGGATGGCCCAACAACAGCAGGTCGGGCGGCACCTGTGTTTGATTCTCGACGGGCAGAGCGCCGCGCGCGCGCCGCTGCTGGCGGTGCGCAGCTTGTCGGACTATTGCAGCGTCTATGGTGAGACGGTACTGGCGGAACTCGCGATGGAAGGCCCTGTGATCCTGCGGCTGAAGCAGATGAACGAGCCTGCATTAAGAGACCTCCTGCAACAGCCCGAGAGTAACTGGGGTTGGCTGGGCAGCTTGCCGAGCGATGACCTGACGGCCGTGACTCGACATTGGCGCGATCGTTTGCTGACGGGACCGGAAGAAGCGCAATCGCTGTACCGCTTTCACGACAACCGCACCCTGGCGCGTGCGCTGGCCTATATGTCCGCAGAGCACTGGCCGGCATTCCTCGGCCCGTTGATCAGCGTCTGTTATTGGCACCAAGACCGCTGGCGCATCGCTGACAACTCGGCCCCTGGCGAGAACTCGCTGCCCGACCCGGTCCCTTGGCTGAACACACCCAACCCAAACGCCGAAGCCATCCTGCACGCCAATATCCTGCGTTACCTGTTGGCCGAACACAGCGAAGACCTGGTTGCATTGGTGGAATTCCAAGACCCGAGAATCTGGCTGAGCCAGGTGTTGGAGCAGGCGCGCGTCTGGCAATGGCGGGGGGCCGAGCGATTGGAGTTTCTGGTGGTGCGACGGTTGGAGGAGGCCATACGGGAGAGTGTTATTCGGTGGCAACCGCTGGCTGGGGAGGCACCGGCGGATCACTTTGAGCGGGTAGTGGAGCAGTGGAGACTGATGGGGAAAAAAGATGAGTAGGCGAAGGCTAGGTGTGTGGGGTGTGGTGGGGATGCTGGGGCTGACAGGGTGTGCGGGCAAGCCGGTTGATAGCTTTACGCTGGAGGTGGATCTGCCGCCGGAGTTTGAGCTTAAAACGGCCGCAAATTATTTGCCCGCTACGGGTGAATTCTGCACTTTGCCGCGACGTCGAGGAAAGAGGCCTGAGCGGAAAGTCTTTTTTACGGACTACAAACCTCTGGCAAGTCGGGTGAGTTATGAGTTGCCGCTGAACGAAAAAATCGAGGGCTGCCCTTCGGTACTGCGAAGTCTGGAGTTTGAGTTTTATGCGAAGTGGGGAAAGCGTGATACGGACGTAGGTGGAGATCGTGCAGGCATCGCCATACGAGATAGCGGGGATGATCAATCTGGAATGCCTGAGTCGGGTGTCCAGGAAATGGTTGGGCAATGTCATTGGCGGTTCAGGACGGTGGGGCCGTTTCATGCGATCAGGAAGCTTCTGCAATGTCGCTCGATAAATGAACAGGGACAGTTGCAGAAGTCTGTGGCGGGTGGTGTTGCTCACCGTGATCAATTAGCGGGAAAAACGCTCAGGTTGACGTTGACCGTCACTGATAAGGAAGAACCGGCTGTTGGTGATAACTGGGTAGTCGTTCCGGGCGGCTGGAAGCGTTGTAGAGGTAAAAGCTTTGAAGATATGGATGCGTTTTGTAACGGCAATACCACCGACTTTAAGCCTATAAAAATGCCGGATGGTCGCGTTTGTGATGTCTATCCGTCATGCAATTAACAAGGAGTAAGTCCATGATGCAGGATGCACAGAGGCAATCATTTTTCAATGAAAGCAAGCCGGCCTGTCCAGTGCGCGGACACTGGGTGAGCTTTAGTCTGGTCAATGAGTTGGGCGAGGGCACGGCGTACGGTGGACTGCCTTACACCGTCTACGATAGCGCTGGGCAGGAGTACAAAGGCAGGTTGAATGCAGAGGGGGTTGCCAAGCTACACAATCTTTTTTGCGGGCCTGTGGTGCTTGTTTTCGACGATATGTACTCAGGAACAGAACAGCCGTATCAGCGGCTCATGTTGCGCTCCACCTACAAGCTCCCTATCACTGAGCTTCAAGTTCGGGCTGAGCAGACTCGCTTTACTGTCGCTGATGGTCGGCGCTCCGAAAGTAATCCTGCTCAGCAAAAGGCCAACCGGTTCTACCAGGTCGAAGTGCGTGATTTAGTCCGCCATGTCGCCCACTTGCCACCGATTGCGCAGCGGAGTCATCAACCCCAGCGGCATGCATTAAAAATGATGGGCGACTTGGGGTTTGGACCGCCCCAATCAAACTTGGCAGGAGTCGTGTTGTTTCCCAACAACCACACTGCTTTGGAGGTCCGGCCACTGCGAGCCTTCCGTCCGATGCTTTCAATCGAAGACGATTTCTGCGCCTTGAACCTTTATCAGTTGGCATTGATGGCCACCTTGAGTTATTGCAACTTCGGCCAAGAGCCACCTAAAAAACCCCAGGACCAAGTGCGGTTCCCCCTTAATCCCAGCGTCGGACATCTGTTCGCCGAACAGCTTTCGGGTTTCCACGAGGCGTGGCGTTTCGATGCAGAACAAGTGCAGCGTTTTTACCCCCTTTACGAAGAGGTCCCTTACTCCCAGCGCTTTGAGATCCTTCCCTTCGATCCTGAACTGTATCCACAAAACCAACCCGAGCTGGGGGATAAACAGGAACATCCGGCGAATCTGCATTTCTTCGATGATGAAAAGCTCGGTACGGATACCCAGGCGTTTATCACCCATCACGATGAGGTAATCCTGATCGCGGTGCGTGGAACCGCCAGCGCCGCAGATGGGATGCGTGATGCAAACGCCCATCAGGTAGCTTTTGTGGAAGGTGTCGGCAAGGCACATGAAGGTTTCTACCAAGCGTACTGCGCAATGCGCAATTTCGTGCTGCGCTACCTCGACCAATTCTACACAGGCCAACGAATTATCATCTGCGGCCACAGCCTGGGCGGCGCAATCGCGTTGCTCCTGGCGGAAGGATTACGCCGAGCGCCCGAGGGCAACTACAACATCCTACTCTACACCTACGGCTCCCCCCGCGCCGCCGACGCCGAGTTCACTGAGGGCGCTTCAACCCTGGTCCACCACCGCATCGTCAATCACAACGACCCGGTCCCCAGCGTGCCGGCACCGTGGATGAACACCACCGCCAAACTCTGGATCCCTGGCGCCATCACACTGTTCAGCGCCCCTGCGCCGGGCGGCCTGTTGTTCGCCGCCGGTTTGGTGCGTTTGGGTGGAAACCCTTACCGACACCACGGCGAACAACACCATTTCATGCCGATCATGTTGCCGGACGGCACGCAGTCTTCGGTGTTGTGGAAGCCCGGTTGTGAGTCCATCCAGGAGGCCGGTTGCAACCGAGCCTTGCAACTCCATGGCGACATGCCCGAGCGGGATAACTTGCTGAAACAGCTGTTCCAGGCCAACCAGCACTTCATGACCGCCAGCTACATTCCGGCGGCGTGGGCGACGCTGCGTCGCTGGCAACAAACCCAGGAAAACAACGGCCCGCTGATCACACCAAGAGAGTTCGAGTTACTCGACCTGGCGCTTGAGACCATGCGCCAGCAACTGCGCAACAAGCGCCGGGAACTGGCGCGTCTAAGGCCTGCCAACGACCGAAGTTATGAACACAGCGAAGCTCTGAATACCGAAATAGACCGCTTGCACATTAGTCGAGAGCGCCTTGCGACCCTGCGCTGGCGACGCCTGGAGGCCCGTGATGTCTACGGCAGTCAAGCCCATAGCGCCCACTTGCAACCCAGCCTCAAGCGCTGGTTCAGCCACCGTGAAAACCATGAGCTGTCGCAGGTCGCCCGCATTCCTCCTGTGCTTCATCACGAATGGGGGAGGGCGCAAACACTGGATATCGATTCGATCGTCTGAGCCAGGCGTTCACGCAAACTCAACCTGCGCCGGCTGGCGCTTCATCAACACCTTGCCGTTGCGAATCGAGTAAAGCGGCAAGCCTTGGCTGCGGATGACCTCGTAGTCGCTGTCCGCCGAAAGGATCAACACGTTGGCTGGCCGTCCGGGCTCCAGGCCGTAGCGGTCACCGAGGGCCATCGCCTTGGCGCTGTTGTCAGTGACCAGGTCCAGGGCGGTTTGCAGGTTGCGGTAGCCGAGCATGTGGCAAATGTGCAAACCCGCTTCCAGTACCCGCAGGATGTTGCCGTTGCCCAGGGGATACCAGGGATCGACGATGGAGTCTTGGCCGAAACACACGTTCATGCCGGCCTCCAGCAGCTCATTGACCCGGGTGACGCCGCGACGTTTCGGGAAGCTGTCGAAGCGGCCTTGCAGGTGGATACTCTCGGTTGGGCAAGAGACGAAGCTGATTCCCGAGTGCCCCAGCAGGCGGAAGAGCTTGGCGCAGTAAGCGTTGTCGTAGGAACCCATGGCCGTGGTGTGGCTGGCAGTGACGCGGGCACCCATGTCGCGGCTGCGGGCTTCTTCGGCCAGCACTTCGAGAAAGCGTGAGTGCGGGTCGTCGGTTTCGTCGCAGTGTACGTCCACCAGGCAGCCGGTACGTTCAGCCAGGTCCATGAGGAACTTCACCGAACTCACGCCCTGGTCGCGGGTGTATTCAAAGTGCGGGATACCCCCGATCACGTCGGCGCCCATTCGGATGGCTTCTTCCATCAACTCGCGGCCATTGCGATAAGACTCGATGCCTTCCTGGGGGAAAGCGACGATCTGCAGGTCGATCAGGTGTGTGCTTTCCTGGCGCACTTCCAACATGGCCTTTAGCGCCGTGAGGTCCGGGTCGGTGACGTCGACGTGGGTACGCACATGCTGGATCCCGTGGGCAGCGAGGGCCTGGATTGTCTTTTTGGCGCGGGTCTTGGTGTCTTCCTGGGTGATGGTAGCTTTACGCTCACCCCAGCACTCGATGCCTTCGAACAGGGTACCGCTCATGTTCCAGCGCGGTTCGCCGGCCGTCAGGGTGGCGTCGAGGTGGATATGCGGCTCGACGAAGGGGGGAATCACCAGGTTGCCGGCGGCGTCCAGGTCGTCGGCCGCCGCAGTCGGTGTCCCCGATTGCCGCGTGATACTGGCGATCCGGCCATGTTCCAGGTGCAGATCATGCAGGCCTTCACGGTTGCGCAGGCGGGCGTTGATGATGTGCATGGGCAAGTTCCTCTTGGCTAAAAACAATCAGGCAGACAGCCGCCAGATCATCAGCGCAATGCCGATGTCCAGGCGATCATAAGCATTATCCAGCGTCAGGCCGCACAGGGCTTCGATGCGCTGGACGCGGTGCGTCAGGGTGTTGCGATGCACGGCCAGCCGCTGAGCGGCGGCTACAAGGTTACCATTCTCGTGGAACCAGGCTTCCAGGGTGGGCATCAGGCTGGGGCCATGGTGCAGGTCATGGCGCAGTAGCGGGCCCAGGCGCTCATTGAGGAACTGGTCGAGCAGGGCGCGATCACGTACGCCGCTGAGCAACTTGAGTACGCCCAGTTCGTCGTACACGCACAACCCGGCGCGCTCGCTGAAGCGTCGCGCAGCGGCCAGCGCCTGGCGGGCTTCATCCTGCGCCTGGGCCAGGTGTGCCGGTGGGTGAGCGGCGGCGCTCAGGCCGATAAACAGTTTGAGTGGTGCCAGGCGCAGGTTCAGCGGCTTGAGCCAGTTGGCCAATTGCTGGCGGTTAGCCAATGCTGCGACAGCATCCGGAGCAGGGAGCAGCATCGTCCATTGCCCGGCACGGCCCAATACCGGCAAGCCGGCCGAGAGTTGACGCAATCGACGGCTGATTCTGTCATGTTGGCGAGCCAGCTGCGCCTCCACAGAAGCCGCATCACCTTGGGCAAAGAGCAACTCACTGCCTTCCAGTTGCAATTGAACCACCTGCCAATGCCCGGCCACTGCCATGCCCAGTTGTGAGGCCCGGTGCAACAAAAGATCCAGGGATTGGTAATCGCCTGTCAGCAATCGCTCCATTACATCATGCCGCGAGCGCCCCAACTGCTCGGACTGGATCAGTGCTGAACCAATGGCCTGGGTCACCAACACCATTTTCAGTGAGTAAGGCTGTTCGATCAGCGGCATGCCCGCGGCTTCGGCGGCGTCGAGCAAACGCGGGGGAATCGCCTGGATATATGCGGGCCCCGTCAGGACCACCAGTCCGGCCACCTGACGTTCGCAGGCTTCCTCTAGTAGTTGCAGCAGGTTGGCCTCGTCGCGTGGGTGATTGATCCCGGTCACGAACACCAGTTCGCCGCCCAATACCCATTCGGCGATCCCGCTGTTTTCCGCCACATACGGCCAACGCACGGCATTATCCAGGCCGGCCGCGCCGGCGCGCAGGCGCATGGGTTCGAGGCCCGGCAACGCCAGCACGTCGGCAATAGTCAGGCTCATGCCTGGACGTCAACCAAAGGCGCACGCACGCGTAGTACGGCGGTAAGCACGATGTAGGTCAACGACGCGGCGACGATACCCACCAACGGTGCGACCCAAGGCGAGTTGAACGCCAGCACGGTACCCATCCCATAGGCCACCAGCCCCGGCCAGTTGAATGCCGGCAGACGCGCATCTGCCAAGCGCGGGTACTGGCCGCGATAGCGATAGAAGAAGTCCGCCATGATCACCCCGCCAATCGGCGGGATCACCGTGCCCAGCAGAATCAAGTACGGCACCAGCATGTCGTACATGCCGAGCAACGCCAGCAGCGTGCCGATCACCGCGCCTGCCAGTGTCACGGTCTTGCGACGCTGGGTGCGCAGCAGATTGCAGCCGGCCACCGCGAAGTTGTAGATGGTGTTGTCTTGGGTGCTCCAGATGTTGAGCAGCAACATGGCCATTGCTGCCATGGCAAAACCTTGCAGCAGCAACACTTCGACCACATCCGGTTGTTGATAGACGATGGCACCGTAGGCGCCGATCAGCACCATCAAGCCGTTACCGATAAAGAAACCGATCAGGCTGGCCAGCACCGCCACCCTGGCCGAGCGCGAAAAACGTGTCCAGTTGGTGGCCTGGGTCGCACCGCTGACAAAGGTGCCGAACACCAGGGTGATCGCCGTGGACAAGTCCAGTTCACCGGTCGGCACCACCGCCAATAGCCCATCCAGCCCGCCGACTTTGGCCGTGGCCACCCACATCGACAGAAACAACAGGATGCCCATCGCCGGTACTGCGATGTAGGACAGAATCTCCAGCCCGCGATAACCAACGTACGCCGTGGCGCAGAACACCAGGCCGAACAGCACCATCAACGCCAGCACGCTGCCCTGGTTCAGTTCGAAATACTTGCCCAGCACCACGGCGGCCGTGGCGGTGCCCCAGGCATACCAGCCGATCTGGGTGAAGCCGAGGATCAAGTCACTGAGCTTGCTGCCCACTTCGCCAAAGCAGAAGCGCCCCATCAACACCGAATTCAGCCCGCTCTTGAAGGCGATGTAACCCAGACCTGCGGCGTAGATACCCAGCAGCAGGTTACCCAGGGCCACGACGCCGAGCATCTCGGTAAAGCTGAACGCCACCCCCAGCTTGCCGCCAGCAAACATGGTCGCGGTAAAAAAGGTAAAGCCCAGCAGCACCATGGCGGTAGACGCCAGGCCTTTGCGCGCATGCATCGGGACTTCGCTGAGGGGGTAATCGTTGCCCGGTTCTTGCTGCGTCATGTGCTTTGCTCCCTGAATGAGTGACGCAGGCCTATTGCACCGCGCGTGCCAAACCGGCAGCAGTGACGAGCGCACGACGGGTGCTGTGCACCGTGCACAGTATTTATAGCTAAACAGGGGGACAACGCAGGCAGGAATGTTCGCCGTGCCCAATTGGGCACGAAAGCGGTGCAGCAGTGATACAAATTGGATCAGTCGAACAGCGTCTGGGTGGTCTCGCCACGGTGGAAGGCGAATGCGGCCTCCAGATCACTTTCAATAGTGCGCCCCCGTGACAGCGGTGGCAGCTCGTCCAGACGGAAAAAGCCCACTTCGGTGGTCTCGAACCCCGCCATCGGTGCCGACTGATCCACCGGTTCACACAGGAAGTACAGTTTGTAGAAGTCGCGCACATCCGGTCGATACAGACCCTTGGCCTTGTGCGTCACGCTGTACAGGGCCCGCGCCGTTACCGTCAGCCCGGCTTCCTCGCGAATCTCCTTGACGATGTTTTCCGCCGCCGACAAACCGATATCCGCATAACCGCCCGGTAACGCCCAGCAGCCATCGGTCAATTCGCGAACCAGCAGAATCCGCTCGCCTTGGATGACCGCCCCGCGCACGTCGATCATCGGCGTCGAGTAGCGTTTGGCAAAATCCGTGACCAACCCGGTGATGCGCTCCAAGGGCACATTGCCCAATTGCGCGAGCATGTTGTGGGCAATCTCGGCGATTTCTTCCAGGCGCTCGCGCTCGAAATCATCGGTGCAAAAGTGCAGCCCGGTGGACGCCAACGCCTGCAAGCGTTTGGCCTGGGCCAGCCAAGTGTTTTCCATGGGTTACTCCCGGAGTTGCTTGGTCATGTACACACGCCGCAGGCCATGTTCTTCGGCCCGGTGGGTCTCGACATAGCCCCGACGGGTGTACAGCGTGATGTTCTCGTTCATGGCTTCGTTGGTGTACAGGCGGATGGCGGCGCAGTTAGCGCCGAGCGCCTGTTGTTCGGCGAAATCCATCAGCAACCGCCCGAAGCCCAGGCCCTGGGCGTCCGGGGAGACGGCGAGGTTATCCAGCAACAGCGCGCCGTCTGTGTCCCGCAGGACAATAACCCCCCGGACCCGCCCGGCATGCTCCAGCACATGCACGCCACCGGCTTCCACTTGCTGGTGATAATCCTCCAGCATCGGCCCGGGCTTGCGGCCGATCCGTTCGATGTATGGCGCGTAGGCTGCCTGGACGATAGCCTCGATAGCAGCGACATCATGACTCGTTGCGGGGCGCATCATTGCAGCGGGCTCCTTGTGGGTAGGGAGCCATGACTGTAAGGGAGCCAGGCACAAAAAAACCACCGCAAGGGTGGTTTTTTCATCGCGCCGGCTTATTCGCCGCGATAGATGCAACCGCTGGTGCAGGTCTCGTGGATACGAATCGCACTGAGCTCAGGCAGCAGGGGTTTCAATTCATTCCAGATCCACTTGGCCAGCACTTCGCTGGTGGGGTTTTCCAGGCCTGGGATGTCATTGAGGTAGTTGTGGTCGAGACGTTCATAGAGCGGCTTGAAAATCGCCTTGATCTCCGAGAAGTCGCGAATCCAGCCGGTATGGGGGTCCAGGTCGCCGCTCAGGTGGATCGCCACCTTGAACGAATGCCCATGCAGGCGCCCGCATTTGTGGCCTTCCGGTACGTGGGGCAGGCGGTGGGCGGATTCGAAGGTAAATTCTTTGAAGATTTCCACAGTGTTTTCAGCTCGGTCGATGTCTGGCAGGCGGCGAGTTTAACAGCTTGATTCGTTGCTGCGCATACCGTCCCTCTGTAGGGGGCGGCTTGCGGGTGAAATGTTGATGGCAGGTGGCGAGGGGGCTTGCTGCCGCTGGCGGTTTGACAGCCGACCACACTCTAACTGTCACCCCGCGATCCAACTGTAGGAGCTGGCTTGCCAGCGATGGCGGCCTGACAGCTGACCTGGATGTTGGATCTGACCGGGTACATATCCGTTATTTAGGTAACGGCTGCTATGGGTTCCGCCCTTACGGCGGCTCACTTTTGAAAAGCCCAAAAGTAAGCAAAAGGCTCTTGCCCCAACACTCGGCACCTCGCTTAGGCTCGGTGTGCCCGTAATCCGACAGGTATTTGGGGGGCCGCCGCCACGCGCCATCCATGGCGCGGGGCGGCTAAACCGGCATCCCTGCCGGTTTACCCCCCCAAATCCCTGTCGAATTCCGGCCAGCGTGTTTGACGGGGCACCTGAGATCAAAAGCGAGATCAAGATCAAAAGCTAGATCACGAGCGGCTCGCTTCGCATCGTGGTTAGTGGGGAGGTGGCGGCTACAGGGGCTGTAGGCGCTCGCCCAAGCGGCCGTTATCGGCCAATGCCAGGAATTCGTCTCCCAGCCGTTGGCTTTCGCTCATCGCGGTCTGCCAGTATTTGTTGCGGCTGGGGTCGTCGCCCATGAAGCGCTTGAAGTCGCTGCGGTCTGGGAGTTTGCCGTGAGGCAGGCGGGCCAGGTAGTCCTTGGACGGCGCCAGCAGTAACACGTCCTGCAGGCCCTGTTGGTTGCTGCGCCGCCACGGCAGGCCTTTGTCGAACCAGCCGGGGATGACTCGGTCGGTGAAGTGGGGGTACAGCACGATGTCATCGCCGTGGTAGGGCAGGTCGAGGTGGTAATCCAGCAGGCCGCCATCGCGGTAGGTACCGGCACCGGCGCCCGGCAGGTCGCGCACGCCTTGCATGACCATGGGGATCGAGCCCGAGGCCAGCAGGGCCTGGCGCAGGTTGCCCAATTCCAGGGCCAGGAAGCGCGACGGGAAGTCCTTCAGTGGATGTACCGGTGGCGCCTGGCGGGGGTCGTGGATGATCAGGCGTTCGAAATGCCGCGACAGCCGCGCGCGGCCTCGCAGGTTGTCGGCGATCACCGACGACAGGCCCAGCCCGAGGCGTCCACGGTGGTCATCGGCAAGCAGGCCATGACTCTTGACCACCATGATATTGAGGCGGTAGTCCGGGTTGTCCAGCACCCGTGCATCGCGGCCGGCCAGCAGGTCGTCGAGCATGCGCTGGCAACTCTGGCTGACCTCGGCCATGGTCACGCCTTTGGCAAAGCGTTGCTCATTGTACAGGCGACCGAGGTCCAGCAGGCCTTGCACCGGGTCGGGCAGGCACGCGCTGGCAAACCGCCAGGAGCCGATGGATGCACCGACCAATGCCCGCTCCCGTGGCGAGCGGGGTAACCAGTCGCCGAACAGCGCCAGGTCCAATCCCTGGATACCCAGTGCCTTGGGGCCGCCGGCTGCGCCGGGCAGGATGCCGACGTCGGCCGGCGTGAGGCCTTGCTCGCGAATGCGGGCAAAGGCGCGTTTGCCGGCCTTGAGCGTCAGCGCGGGAAACTTGATGTGGATGGCTGTCATACCGGTCTCTGTTCGAGCGAGCGGGGCATTATAGAAAATCTCGCGGAATGTGTGAAAAGGCCTTGCAGGGAATTGCCATGGTGGCAATTCAGTTTCAGTTAAGTTGCAGCGCGTACGGTGACCGGCGTAGGAAAACATCCTGTAACGGAGACTTATCATGAAGCGCCTCACCGCGCTGTTTGCTGCCGGTATCATCGCCCTCACGGCGACCCAGGCCCAAGCCGTGGACCCCGACAAGCCACTGAAAGTGCCGGCCACTGTTACTATTGTCGCCTTCGATCAACTGGAAGCCACGGCCCTGGCCCTGCACCCCGGTTCGACACTGCTGGACACCGACCTGGACGAGGCCTACGGCAAGTACGTCTACGAGGTCGAATTGGAAGATGCCCATGGCATCGAATGGGACGTTGAATTGGACGCGCTCACCGGGCGGGTTCTCAAGAATCATCAGGATACGTAATGAAGGTAAATCTATGCGCCAGCAGTCGTGTCGCGCTGGTGCTCATGGCATTCTGCTCCAGCCTGGCGGCCCGCGACCTCAATCAGGATGAGGCCTTGGCGCTGCGTCAGCAGGGGGTGATCCTGCCGCTGGAGCAACTGTTGCAGCAGGCCATGGCGCGCTACCCCGGCTCACGCCTGCTGGAGGCTGAGCTGGAAAAGAAACACGGCCAATATGCCTATGAAGTGGAGCTGGTGACCACCGAAGGCGTGGTGCGCGAGATCAAGCTGGACGCCAGCACCGGTGTGCTGATCAAAGACGAGGAAGACTGATGCGCCTGCTGTTGGTAGAAGACAACGTGCCTCTGGTCGATGAACTGCTGGCCGGCCTGCAACGCCAGGGTTATGCCGTCGACTGGCTGGCGGACGGGCGTGATGCGGTGTACCAGGGCCGAAGCGAGCCCTACGACCTGATCATTCTTGACCTCGGCCTGCCGGGCCTGCCAGGCCTTGAGGTGCTGGCGCAATGGCGCGCTGCTGCGCTGACCACGCCGGTCCTGGTGCTTACCGCCCGCGACTCCTGGGCTGAGCGCATCGAAGGACTCAAGGCGGGCGCCGATGATTACCTGAGCAAACCCTTTCACCCCGAGGAACTGCACCTGCGCATTCAGGCGCTGTTGCGCCGCTCCCATGGCCAGGCCAACCAACCCACCCTGCAAGCGGCTGGCCTGCACCTGGACGAAGGCCGTCAGTGCGTGCTGCGCGATGGCGCGGAGATCCAACTGACCGCCGCCGAGTTTCGCCTGTTGCGCTACTTCATGCTGCACCCCGAACAGATCCTGTCCAAAAGCCACTTGGCCGAACATTTGTACGACGGTGAGACCGAGCGCGACTCCAATGTGCTGGAAGTTCACGTCAACCACCTGCGCCGCAAATTGGGCCGCAGCGTGATTGAAACCCGGCGCGGCCAGGGTTACCGGTTTGGCGCCAGCCCTGCATGAAGTCCATCCAACGACGCCTGAGCCTGGGGCTGATCAGTGTGATGGTGATCGTCGGCGTGGTGCTGGCACAAACCAGCTTGTGGTTGTTTGAAGCCGGTTTGCAGCGTTACCTGGAGGCCGGCTTGCGCAACGACGCCGAAAACCTGTTGGTGGCGCTGGTGCGTGGACCGAACGGCGTTCAGCTGGATGAACAACGCCTGTCGCCAGCCTACCAGCGTCCGTTTTCCGGGCATTACTTCCGCATCGACTTTGCCGATACCCACTGGCGCTCGCGCTCGCTGTGGGATCAGGAACTGCCGCGCCTGCCCGAAGCCGGGATCAAGGGCAATCTGCAACTAGGGCCGGAAGGCCAGCAACTGCTGGTGCTGCGTTCGGACTACAAACGCTTCGGCCAGTCGATTTCCATCAGCGTGGCCCAGGACTACACCCCGGTGCGGGAAAGCTTCCGTCTCATGCGTCAGATCGGTCTGGTGCTCGGGCTGGCGGCGCTGCTACTGGTGCTGATCCTGCAACGGGTCACCGTGCGCCGGGCCTTGCGTCCGCTGGAAACCGCACGCAACCAGATCGCCCAACTGCAACAGGGCCAGCGTTCACAGCTCGACACCCAGGTGCCGCTGGAACTGGAGCCGTTGGTGGCGCAGATCAACCACCTGCTGGCGCACACCGAAGACAGCCTCAAGCGTTCACGCAATGCCTTGGGCAACCTCGGCCATGCCCTCAAGACTCCGCTGGCGGTACTGTTGAGCGCCGCATCGAGCGAGGCGCTGAAGGATCGTCCCGAACTGAGCAAGCTGTTGCGCGATCAGTTGGAGCAGGTGCAACAACGCCTCAACCGTGAGCTCAACCGTGCGCGCCTGGCTGGGGAAACCCTGCCGGGCGCGCTGTTTGATTGCGAAAAAGAACTGCCCGGCCTGCTCGCCACCCTCAACATGATCCACGGCGAACACCTGGACCTGAGCTACCACGCTGCGTCAGGCCTGCAACTGCCTTGGGACCGTGAAGACCTGTTGGAGCTGCTCGGCAATCTCTTGGATAACGCCTGCAAATGGGCGGATGCGGAGGTGCGCTTGACCGTCACCGAGGCTGAGCACAGCTACCGGTTGGCGGTGGAAGATGATGGTCCCGGTATTCCTGAAACCCAACGCGACCAGGTGTTCAGTCGAGGCACGCGCCTGGATGAACAGATCGATGGCCATGGCCTGGGGTTGGGGATCGTGCGGGACATCGTTGATGTGTGGGGTGGGGTGCTGCAGTTGCAGGAAAGCGAGTTGGGCGGGCTGAAAGTGCTGATCGAATTGCCGAAGCGTCAGGGATAAGCCTGTCGCTTCGACAAGGGTCTGATCAGACCCTGAACTGATCCATCAACCCCTGCTGCTGATTCGCCAGGCTGTTCAGCGCCTGGCTCACCCTTGCCGATTCATTCGCCTGTTCCGACAGCGACTCAGTCACATCGCGAATCGTCGCCACATTGCTGTTGATCTCCTCGGCCACGGCGCTTTGTTCTTCGGCGGCGCTGGCGATTTGCAGGTTCATGTCGCTGATCACCGTCACGGCGTCGCCAATCTGGCGCAAGGCCGTCACGGCTTGCCCAACCTGCTCGACACTGCCCTGGGCCTGGCGATAGCTGTTGCCCATGGCGCCGACCACCTCTTCGGTGCCGCTTTGCAGGTGCTCGATGACCACGCGGGTTTCTTCAACCGATTCCTGAGTGCGCTGCGCCAGGTTGCGCACTTCGTCCGCCACCACCGCAAAGCCACGGCCGGCCTCACCGGCGCGGGCGGCTTCGATGGCGGCGTTAAGGGCTAGCAAGTTGGTCTGCTCGGCAATGCCGCGAATCACTTCGAGCACCGAACCGATTTTTTCGCTATTGGCGGCCAGGCCTTCGACCTGGGTCATGGCCGTGCTCATGTCCGCCGCCAACTCCCCGATATTACGCGTGGTGTGGTCGATCACCTTCAAGCCATCACGGGTGGCCTGGTCGGCGTCGCGGGCGGCTTGTGCCGCCTGGGCAGCGCTGCGCGCCACGTCTTGGGCCGTGGCACTCATCTCATGGGACGCGGTGGCCACCTGGTCGACCTGGCGGTATTGCTGTTCCATGCCGGCGCTGGTTTCAGTGGCAATCGCAGCGGATTGATCCGCAGTGCCACGGGCGTCCTGCACCGAGCGTTTTACCTCGGCAATGATCGGTTGCAGCTTGTCGAGGAAACGATTGAACCAGCCGGCCAACTGGCCCAGCTCGTCCTGTTTGTCGTAGGCCAGGCGGCGGGTGAGGTCGCCTTCACCGCTGGCGATGTCTTCCAGCATGCGGGCCACGCCGAGGATCGGGCGGGTCACGCTGCGTGCCATCAACCACACCAGGATCAAGCCGACCACCGCAGCCAGCAGGCCCAGGCCCAGTTCCAGCAAGGTGCCACGGGTGTTATCGGCGTCCATCTGTGCTTTCAGCGCTTCAGCAGGGCCGACCAGGACTTTCTCCGGCACATCGAGCAACACGCCCCAGGACTTGCCGTCCGGGATTGGCGCGAACGGTGCCAGTACCTTCAGTTGGTGGTCAGTCCGCAGGCTACGGATTTGCGTGCTGCTGGCCAGGGCGCCGATCAGTTGCGCACCGTTGGCGGTATCGACCTGGTCCAAGCGTTGGCTGAGTTTACTCGCGTCCGGGCTGTAGCCGGCGAGCAACCCGGTGGGGCTGAGGATGCTCACCTGGGTCTGGCCGTCGTACAGCTTGTGGCTGGCCTGTTGGCTCACGGCCTGCAGGCTGTTGAGGTTGATGTCCACCGACAGCGAGGCGATGACTTTGCCGTTGACCATCAACGGGAAGACGATGCTGGTCATCAGCACGTTTTGCCCGTTGATTCTGTAGAAATACGGTTCGATCACGCACGGCTTGAGCGTGGTGCGTGGGCAGGTGAACCAGGCGTTGGCCTTTTCACCGCTGGGACCGACGCTGGTGTCGGACATGTCGCTTTCCGGCAGCGCCATCGACTCTAGCTTGCCGGGTGTAGGCTGCGACCAGTAGAGGGCGAAGCGGCCTTTGTCGTTACTGCCCAACTCGGCCTGGCCGGCGAACAGCTCATCCTTGCCGTCCAGGGCGTTGGCTTCGAACACCAGAGACAGACCGAGCAAATCCGGGTTGGCCTGCAACGCAGCCTTGACCTGGCGGGTCAGGTCTTCACGGGTGTCGAAAGCGTCGAGAAAGCGCTTTTCGGCCTGCTCACGCAAGAACAGCACCTGGCGGGAAAAACCATGGCCGTATTGATAGGCGTCCATGAATTGGCGACGAATGCCCAATGCCTGCACTTCGCCTTGGGCCTCGATGCGCGCCTGGGCGGCCTCATCCAGCATCTGCATGCTGGATGCCTTGACCTGCTGCGAACTCTGCTCCATGCGATACAACGACAGACCCACCAGCAGGGTCACGATTCCCAGCAGGCAGAGGCCGGCGAGCAGGGTGATTTTCCATTGAATGGAGAGCTGTCTAAGCGACATCGGTACATCCTTACCTGAAAACACATAGAGGCTCTATATCGGCGGTTTTGGAGTTTTCTTTATTCAAACAGTCAATTTAAACCTGCTTTTGTGGAGAGGGCGTTTATGTGGTGAGCGAGCTTGCTCGCGCTGGAGTGCGTAGCGCTCCCGCCCTTTTTGTTTGGGGCCGCTGCGCAGCCCAGCGCGAGCAAGCTCGCTCACCACAGGTTTTTGACATGAGCGTCCGCCTGCTGCAAAGTGCGCGCCCTCTAATAAGACCTCCTTCAAGCCTGCACGCTGGCTGCCACGCTATGGCCGCCTGGGCGCGGGCATGCCTGTTTTTTAAGTTTTTCTGCTTGAGGTAACCATGATTAACGCAGTCATTGCCGCGGTCGGCACCATGCTGGTGCTCAGTTTGTCTCGCGTGCATGTGGTCATCGCCATCATCGTCGGCGCCCTGGTGGGTGGCTTGACCGGTGGCCTGGGCATCGACGCCACGCTCAAGGCCTTCAACGGCGGCTTGGGCGGTGGTGCAACCGTGGCATTGTCCTACGCCTTGCTCGGCGCTTTCGCCGTGGCGATTGCCAAATCCGGCCTGGCCCACGCCTTGGCTGACAAGGCGCTGCTGCTGGTGGACCGCCAGGAAGCCAACGGCGGTAGCCATGTCAAATGGCTGCTAATCGGCCTGTTGTGGGTGGTGGCGATTGCGTCGCAGAACATCCTGCCGATTCATATCGCGTTTATTCCGCTGCTGGTGCCGCCCTTGTTGTACGTGCTGACCAAGCTGCAACTGGACCGCCGCCTGATCGCCTGCGTGATGACCTTCGGCCTGATCACGCCCTACATGTTCTTGCCGGTGGGCTTTGGCAATATCTTCCTCAACCAAATCCTGCTGGCCAACGTGGCCAAGAGCGGTGTGGACATCAGCCAGGTCAACGTTACCCACGCCATGAGTTTGCCGGCGCTGGGCATGGTGGTGGGCCTGCTGGTGGCGGTGTTTATCAGTTACCGCAAGAAGCGCGTGTACGACCTGGAAAAAATCGAGCGGGTCGAGCAGGTGGCGGTGCACTACAACCCGCTGACCCTGCTGGTGGCCGGCCTGGCGATTGCCTCGGCGTTCATTATCCAACTGTGGCTGGACTCGATGATCATCGGCGCCCTGGCCGGCTTCCTGATCTTCTCGGTGTCGGGCATCGTGCGCTGGCGCGATACCGACGACCTGTTCACCGAAGGCATGAAGATGATGGCGATGATCGGCTTCATCATGATCGCCTCGTCAGGCTTTGCCGAAGTACTCAAGGCCACCGGCGACGTGCGCTCGTTGGTGGAAACTTCGGCGGCATTCATCGGCCACAACCGTGGTGTCGGCGCGTTGTTGATGTTGCTGGTGGGCCTGCTGGTGACCATGGGCATCGGTTCGTCGTTTTCCACGGTGCCGATCCTGGCCGCGATCTTTGTGCCGCTGTGCGTGCAACTGGGCTTCAGCCCGGTGGCCATCGTGTGCATCGTCGGCACGGCCGGTGCACTGGGTGATGCCGGTTCGCCCGCTTCGGATTCCACCCTCGGTCCGACCTCCGGCCTGAATGTCGACGGTCAGCACCACCATATCTGGGACACGGTGGTGCCGACGTTTCTGCACTACAACATTCCGTTGCTGGCGTTCGGCTGGCTGGCCGCCATGACCCTCTGACACCCCCCAACCTGTAGGAGCCGGCTTGCCGGCGATGGCGTCCGCGAGACCGCTATCGCCGGCAAGCCGGCTTCTACAGGTATTTCGCAACCGGCCGATAAACTCTCAAGTCGCCACGAATAAGAGAGAAAAGCCATGCGTCTGAGCCTCAAGGCCAAAGTCCTGTCCCTCGCCATAGTGCCGGTGTTGCTGTTTGCCGTGGTCATCAGCCTGACCACCGTGTGGATCCTGCAGGGGCAGGCGCGCAACGAGGTGGATGAAACCCGCCAGCGCCTGCTCAACGACGCCAAGGCCACGCTGCAAAGTTATGTCGAAGTGGCCATGACCACGATCAAACCGCTCTACGACGCGGCGGCCCCCGGCGATACCGCCGCCCGTGCCCAAGTGGTCAAGCTCCTGTCGAACACCCGCTACGGCAAGGACGGTTACTTCTTCGGCTACGACTCCGAGACCATCCGCCTGTTCAAGGGCAACAGCCCCGACGGCGTGGGCAAGAGCTTCAAGGACAACCGCGACCCCAATGGCGTGTACGTCAACCGTGACCTGGTCAAGGTCGGCAAGGACGGCACCCACTACCTGCAATACAGCTCGACCCAGCCGGGCCAGACCGAACTGGTGCCCAAGCTCGGCTACACCGAATACCTGCCGAAATGGGACATGGTCATCGGTACGTCGGTGAACCTGGACGGCATTGAGGCCCAGGTCGCGGTGGTCGAAGCCAAGGTGCACAAGCGCATGGAGGGCGTGCTGCTGAGCATTCTCGGCGTGGCTGTGGTGGTGTTGTTGGTGATCGCTGCCGTGGGCATGCTGCTGGCCAACACCATCCTGCGCCCGCTGAACCTGATGAAAGCCAACCTCGACGACATCGCGGCCGGCGAAGGCGACTTGACCCGCCGCCTGGCCATCACCAGCCAGGACGAACTGGGCGACCTGGCGGGCGCGTTCAACCGGTTTGTCGACAAGATCCACGGCCTGGTTCGCCAGATCACTGAGATGACCAGCCAACTCACTGGCCTGGTCAGCCAAGTCTCTGATCAGGCCCAGCGCTCCGAACAGGCCATGGAACGCCAGCGCCACGAGACCGATCAGGTCGCCACTGCGATCAACCAGATGTCTTCGGCTGCGCAAGAAGTGGCGCGCAGTGCCCAGGGCGCCTCGGTCGCGGCCCAGCAGACCGATGCCGAAGGTCAGGCCGCCAAGCGTGTGGTGGACGGCAGCATTGCGCAGATCCACGCGCTGGTGAGCGATATCCGCACCAGCGGCGTGTCCCTCGACAGCCTGCAGCAGGACGTGTCCTCCATCGTCAGCGTGCTCAGCGTGATCCGCTCCATCGCCGAACAAACCAACCTGCTGGCGCTCAACGCCGCCATCGAAGCAGCGCGGGCAGGGGAGGCCGGACGTGGTTTTGCGGTAGTCGCCGACGAAGTACGCGCCCTGGCCAGCCGCACCCAGACCAGCACCCAGGAAATCCAGGGCATGATCGACCGCCTGCAAAAAGGCACCGAGGCCGCGGTGGAGGCCATGCGCCGCTCCAGCGATGCCGGCGACGGCACCTCGGCACAGGCCAACGAGGCCGGGGCGTCTTTGGACACCATGGCCCAGTTGATCGGCACCATCAATTCGATGAACGCCCAGATTGCCAGCGCCGCCGAAGAGCAGACCGCCGTGGCCGAAGAGATCAACCGCAGTGTGCATCAGATTGCCGTGGCGGTGGACAGCGTCGCCGATGAGACTCAGCTGGGCGCCCAGACGTCCCGCAGCCTGGCGGAGCTGGGCCAGCGGTTGGGGCAGTTGGTCGGTCAGTTCAGGATCTGAGGCCTGTGGCGAGGGCGCTTGTCGAACCGTCCCGTTCGACAGCGCAGATGGCGCCGGCTTTTAGGGCCGCTTCGCGCCCCAGCGGGAGCGAGCGCCCTCGCCACAAAGGTTGGGCAACATTTAAACATCACGCATCAGCAAGCCGAAGCGCACATCCATCTCCGCCGGGACCGGCACATACACCGTGTGCCCATCCCCCGGCGCGACCTCGACAGCCTCGCCCTGGCTGTTGTGCATCCTCTCCAGGTCAAAGTGGAAGTTGCCGGCGGGGGTCATCAATTCCAGGTGATTGCCCACAGCGAAGTGGTTCTTCACCTTGACCTCGGCCAGCTCGCCCCGGCGTTCGCCGGTCAGCTCGCCGACGAACTGCTGGCGTTCCGACACGGAGCTACCGTTCTGGTAATTCTGGTATTCATCGTGCACATGGCGACGCAGGAAACCTTCGGTGTAGCCGCGCTGTGCCAGGGATTCGAGGTCGGTCATCAGGGTGCGGTCGAAGGCGCGACCGGCCACCGCATCATCGATGGCCTGGCGATACACCTGAGTGGTGCGCGCGCAGTAGAAGTGCGACTTGGTGCGGCCTTCGATCTTCAGTGAGTGCACGCCCATCCGGGTCAGGCGCTCCACGTGCTGCACGGCGCGCAGGTCCTTGGCGTTCATGATGTAGGTGCCGTGCTCGTCTTCGAAGGCGGGCATCTGTTCATCGGGGCGATTGGCTTCCTGGAGCAGGAACACCTGGTCGGTGGGCGCGCCAATGCCCAGGGTGGGCTGATATTGCTGGACGATATCCCCCGTGGCGTTTTCCACCGCGGGGGTGGCCTGGTATTTCCAGCGACAAGCATTGGTGCAGGTGCCCTGGTTGGCGTCGCGCTTGTTCATGTAACCCGAGAGCAGGCAGCGCCCGGAATAGGCCATGCACAAGGCACCGTGCACAAACACTTCCAGCTCCATGGCCGGTACCTGCTGGCGGATCTCATCGATCTCTTCCAGCGACAATTCCCGCGACAGGATGACCCGGCCGATTCCTTGCTGCTGCCAGAACTCCACGCTGGCCCAGTTCACCGTGTTGGCTTGCACCGACAAGTGGATCGGCATCTGTGGAAAGTGCCGGCGCACCAGCATGATCAGCCCAGGGTCGGACATGATCAGCGCGTCCGGGCCCATGGCGATCACCGGGGCCAGGTCCTTGAGGAAGGTCTTCAACTTGGCGTTGTGCGGCGCGATGTTCACCACCACGTAGAAACGCTTGCCCAGGGTGTGCGCTTCCTGGATGCCGAGGGCCAGGTTGGCGTGGTCGAACTCGTTGTTGCGCACCCGCAGGCTGTAGCGCGGCTGGCCGGCGTAGACCGCATCGGCGCCGTAGGCAAAGGCGTAGCGCATGTTTTTCAGGGTGCCGGCGGGGGCGAGCAGTTCGGGAGCGAGGATGGGAGGCATGGGCACGGGTCGCAAAAGGTCGCGAAGGTAGCCGAGCGGTGAGGGCGGTTTATTGATCCAGGTCGTCCTTTGGGCTTTTTGTATCGCTGTGTATCGGCAGGGGCTGTGGATACGTATCGATTTATCCGCGCGGTTTTCCGACACAGGCGCGATACCTCAGGGGCTTTTAATTGATTCCAACGAGGCACACCGCCTCCAACCCTGAGAACCTGGAGTCAACCACCATGAACACTAAAGCCATCTACGCCGCCTGCCTGTTTGCCGCCCTGAACATCTGCACCTTGTCGGCCCGCGCCGAAGCCGCCGTTACCGCTCAGACCTACAACTACGGCACGCACCTGGACATCAAGCAAGTGGTATCGATGAGCCAGGACTCCAAGCCCACCTGCGGCGTGGTGAATGCGCGCATGACCTACCTGGACTCCCACGACAAGACCCAGGTGCTGGATTACCTCAAGTTCGGCGACGGTTGCGTCGGCGATAACTGAGTCCCGCTGTCCCCTCCCATTGTTTACCACAGGAAGACCGCCATGAACCCGCTGACCCGCTTTTTGACCGCCACCGCCTTTGCCTTTGCCGGCACTGCCGTGCACGCCAACGCCGCCGTGGAGAAAAGCAGCTGCGCCGCCAGCACCTGCTTCCAACTGACGCCGGTGCAACACGCCGCCCGCCATGACCTGCTGGTAGAGGACGGCAGCCGCCGCACACCGCTCGGCCAGGCGCTGGACCACCAGACAGCGTGACGCCGTCTCCCCACTCGATAAGGTGAACACCATGCTACTCATCGCATTCCTGGGCGGTATCCTGACCGTCCTCAGCCCCTGTATCCTGCCGGTGGTGCCGTTTCTGTTCGCCGGCGTCGACCGCACCCGCCGTTCGATCCTGTTGACCCTCGGCGGCATGGTCCTGACCTTCGCGCTGGTGTCCAGCCTGGCGGTGGTCAGCACGGAGTGGGTGATACAGGCCAATAACACCGGCCGTTACGTGGCGCTGATCGTGATGGGGCTGTTTGCGCTTTCGCTGATCTCGGCGCGGGTCGGTGGCTGGCTGGCGCGCCCCTTCGTGTTGTTGGGCAACCGTATCGATCCTGACAGCCGCACGCTGTCCGGTCCGCTGAAGTCAGTGATGATCGGCGTCGCCACAGGCCTGCTGTGGGCGCCCTGCGCCGGGCCGATCCTGGGTGTGATCCTGACCAGCGCAATGCTGCAAGGCGCCAATGCGCAGACCAGCCTGTTGCTGGTGGCCTACGGCCTGGGCAGCGCCTTGTCCCTGGGTGCGCTGATTTTTGCCGGGCGTGGCCTGGTCAATCGACTCAAGGCCTCTATTCCAGTGACCGGTTGGCTGCGCCGTGGTGCCGGGGTGGCGGTACTGGCGGCGGCGGTGGTGATTTCCACCGGAGCGGACAAGACCCTGCTCGCCGGCACATCGTCCGAAGGGGTCAGCAGCCTGGAAAAAGGCGTGCTGGAAAACGTGCCCAAAGTGGTGGATTACGTGGTGAGCAAGGTCAAGGCCGACCCGGCGCGGGACAATACCAAGGGCACCATGCCATCGCTGGCCGGTGCGGTCGAGTGGCTCAACTCACCCGAACTCACCCGCGAATCCTTGAAAGGTAAAGTGGTGCTGGTGGATTTTTGGACCTACGACTGCATCAACTGTCAGCACACCCTGCCGTATGTGAAGCAATGGGTGAAGAAATACGAGAAGGACGGTTTGGTGGTGATCGGCGTCCACACCCCGGAATACGGTTATGAGCGCATCATCGGCAACGTCAAGGACCAGGTGCGCAAGCTGGGTATCACCTACCCGGTGGCCATCGACAACAACTATGCGATCTGGCGCAATTTCGACAACCAGTACTGGCCCGCCCATTACCTGATCGACGCCAAGGGGCAGGTGCGTTACACCCATTTTGGCGAAGGTCGTTATGACGCGCAGGAGCAGATGATCCAGACGCTGTTGAACGAGGCGAAGGGGATTCAGTGAGGCGGTCTATGCTTGTTCAATAACCGAGGGCACTCCCAGGTTTCGCTGCGGACTAAGCAACAGGGCCTACATGGGCCCTCTGCTTTTCTGACATGGACCGGACATGAATCAAACCAACCTGCAATTCAAAACCCTGCTGTTGCTGCTGGGCCTGGTGACCGTCGCCTTTATCTGGATACTGCTGCCGTTCTATGGCGCGGTGTTCTGGGCGGTGATCCTCGGCATCATCTTTGCCCCGATGCAGCGTCGCCTGCAGCTGCGCTTTGGCTGGAACCGCAACTTCACCTCCCTGGCCACCTTGAGCGCCTGCCTGGTCATTGCGATCCTGCCGGTGATCATCACCAGCGCCTTGCTGGTGCAAGAGGGCGCGACGCTTTATAAGAACGTGGAAAGCGGCAAGCTGGACGTGGCGGGGTATATCGAGCAGTTCAAGAATGTGTTGCCGCCGTACTTCCAGCACCTGCTGGACCGCTTTGGCATGGGCAACCTGGAAGGTTTGCGCGAGAAAATCGTCAAGAGCGCGATGCAGGGCAGCCAGTTCTTTGCAACCCAGGCGTTCAGCTTCGGGCAGGGCACGTTTGATTTCCTGGTGAGCTTTTTCATCATGCTGTATTTGCTGTTCTTCTTGCTGCGCGATGGCCCGGAACTGGTGCGCAAGGTGCGCACGGCGGTGCCGTTGGCCGAGCCGCAGAAGCGCCGGTTGCAGCTCAAGTTCAACCGGGTGGTGCGTGCCACGGTCAAGGGCAATGTGCTGGTGGCCGTGACCCAGGGTGCGCTCGGCGGGCTTATCTTCTGGTTCCTGGATATTCCCAGTGCATTGCTCTGGGCGGTACTGATGGCGTTTCTGTCGCTGTTGCCGGCGGTGGGCGCGGGGATTGTGTGGGGGCCGGTGGCTGCCTACTTCCTGTTGAGCGGCGCCATCTGGCAAGGCGTGGTGCTGGCGTTGTTTGGCGTATTCGTGATCGGCCTGGTAGACAACGTGCTGCGTCCGATCCTGGTGGGCAAGGACACCAAGATGCCGGATTACCTGATCCTGATCTCGACCCTGGGCGGTTTGTCGGTGTTTGGCTTGAACGGCTTTGTGATCGGGCCGCTGGTGGCGGCGTTGTTCATGTCCAGCTGGGCGTTGTTTGTGGAAAGCAAGCCGCGAGTCAAGCTGCCATTGCCCTAAAAAGCAGCTTCAAGCTTCAAGCTTCAAGCTTGCAGCTGCTTCCACGCTGCTTTTAAAAGGACCGCTGATGGCTTCGCCGTCGCGTACCAGGTACCAGCAGGCAAGCAAACCCAGCTTGCGAAGCGGGGCGGGGACGGCGCTGCCGATGACGGACATGATCTGAATAGTGGGCATAAGGACCTCCAATCGCTATGGGGGTCACTTTACGGGGCAGGCTGGCGTAGCAAAAATCAACCGTCTCGATAGTCGACATCGACGTGAGGCGTCAGTCCACCACTTGATCAAGCATGTTCACTACTTCCTGCTCGCTGAGCAAACCCTTGCGCACCAGGTTTTCTGCCAGCAGCGCGAGGAATTTGGCGCTGCGGTGGCCTTCCAGGTGCTTGAGTTCGGTGAGGGCGCTGTAGACCTTGCTGGACGTACACAGGCCAGCGGTGCGGTGCGGGTTTTGCGTGGGCATGGTCAGTCGTCCTTGTTGTTATTGGGTGGACAGGATGGATAGTGGAAGTAAGTTGTGACACAAACATGACAGCGCGAGGCCCGATTGGGCAAGTAAACATTGGCTTCGATGATGTGCGATTTCGCGCCGGGCATTGTCCTCAGAGCGACCTTGACGCCCTGAATCCGGACTTTTCACACAAAAAAAGGCCCCGCAATCCTGCGAGGCCTGTTTCAGACGGTTCGGTTACCAGCCGCGGCCGTAGTAGCCGTGAGGAGGGCCGTAGTAGCCGCGCGGTGGACCGTAATAACCACGCGGAGGGCCGTAGTAGACCGGTGCCGGGCGATAATAAACCTGCTGTTGCACATACACCGGTGGCGGCGGTGCGTAGTAGACCGGCGGCGGCGGGGCATACACCGGCTGCGGTTGCACATACACCGGCTGCTGCACATAGACCTCACGCGGCTGGCTGGCAACCACGGAGCCCACGACTGCGGCGCCGACTAAAGCACCCAATACGGCCGGGCCACCCCAACCACCACCGTGGGCTGAGGCTTGGCCTGCCATAGCGAGTGCGCCAACAAGCAAGGCGATCTTGGGGATTGTACGAATCATGGTCATTCCTCGGTTAGCCCCAGCGCTTGTGGTCTGTCATCAATAGACTCAAGTAATGTCGCGGGGATACTTTTAAGACAACGTATTTCTGAAAAACAGCACAGCCGCTAGGTAAAGGTTGTGTAAGGTCTGTACCCATTTGCTTACTCAAAGGAGTTACCCATGCAGATGCACCCCAACAAGGACACCCAACTGTGCATGTCTCTGTCGGCGCGCCCCGGGAATTTCGGCCTGCGGTTTCATAACCACCTGTACGAACAGCTGGGTCTGAATTTCTACTATAAAGCCTTCAGCAGCCAGGACTTGCCCGGCGCGATCGGTGGTATCCGCGCGCTGGGCGTCCGTGGTTGCGGGGTTTCCATGCCGTTCAAGGAAGCTGCCATTGCCTTAGTGGACGAACTCGACGATTCGGTTCAAGCCATCGACTCCCTCAACACCATCGTCAACACCGACGGGCACCTCAAGGCCTATAACACCGACTACATCGCCATCGAACAGTTGCTGAAAAAGCACGCGGTGCCCAAGGAATCGACCTTCGCCCTGCGTGGCAGCGGCGGCATGGCCAAGGCGGTGGCCAGTGCCTTGCGTGACGGTGGTTACGCCAATGGCGTGATCGTCGCCCGCAATGAAGTAGCAGGCCGGGCGCTGGCGCAGAACCTGGGGTATGACTGGCTGGCCGAGTTGGGTGACCTGCGCCCGCAGATGCTGATCAACGTGACACCCATCGGCATGACCGGCGGCGCTGAGGCAGACGCGTTGGCGTTTGACGTCGAGGCGGTGGACGTTGCAGAAACTGTGTTCGATGTGGTGGCGATCCCCGCCGAAACGCCGTTGATTGTGCGTGGAAGGGCTCAAGGCAAGCGAGTGATTACCGGACTGGAAGTGATCGCGATCCAGGCGTTGGAGCAGTTTGTGCTTTATACCGGGGTGCGACCGACGCACGAACAGTTTGAAAAAGCCGTGGCATTCGCCCGAACCTGACTCAAAAACGCCGCTCCTCCTGTAGGAGCTGCTTGCCAGCGAAAAACGCCCAGACGCTGCATGCATCCACAATGCCCGCGTCACCGTTAACGACCATCGCCGGCAAGCCGGGCTCCTACAGGTTAGCCAGCCGTTCTTCCAGCGCCGCAATCCGCGCTTCCAGCTCCTCGATGCGCTCGACCGATACGCCGCTGACAGCCCCGCGTTCTACCGGGCTTCCCCGCGCGGCCATAATCACTTCGATATCCGCCGGATCACCCAGTGCATGGGTATACCGGTCTTCGCGCTGCCCCGCCTGGCGCGGCACGAGCAACGCCAGACCTCGGGCAATCAGGCGTTCCAGCTGATGGACCACCTGCTCGGCATCTTCGAAATCATGCATACGCCCGCTGCGGGTCAGCAGCTCATTGACGGTCTGCGGCCCGCGCAAAAACAGCAGCCCGATCAGGATCACCTGGGCCGGCACCAACTCCAGCGCCTTGTCCACGCGGTGTTCCCAACGGTCGGCACGGCTGCCCATCACCAGGCGGGTGAAGCCTTGGCCTTCCAGCGTGCGCAGGCTCTGGCCGACCTGGCCCTGGCTGAGGTTCATGACCGGTTCACGGCTGGTCTTCTGGTTACAGGCGAGTACCAGAGCATTGAGGGTCAGGGGATAGGTTTCCGGGTTGGTCGCCTGTTTTTCGATCAGGCAGCCCAGGAGCCGGATTTCCGTGCTGTTCAGGCGCGGCTCAGGGGTCTCGGTGTCGTGCTCGGCGGTCATCGCGCTTTCCCTATGCAGTGAAGGCCCTTAGCCTAATCCTGAAAAAATAAAAGACAAGCGATAGGCATGGCTATAATCGCCGCTGGTTCAAACCGTGACATTACCCAGAGACTGCCATGACTATTTCCCTGTACGCCGCTTCCATTCCTGTCTTCAAGCAAATGCTCACCGCCCTGAGCGGCGTGTTGACCAAGGCCGAAGCCCACGCCACCGCCAAGAACATCGAGCCGAACGCCTTGCTGCAAGCGCGTCTGTTCCCGGACATGTTCCAACTGGTGCGCCAGGTGCAGATCGCCGTCGACTTCGCCAAGGGTGTTTCCGCACGCCTGGCTGAGATCGAAGTGCCGAAATACGAAGATACCGAAGTCACCTTCGCCGACCTGCAAGCGCTGATCGCCAAGGTGTTGGCCTTTGTCGACACCATCAAGCCCGAGCAGATCGACGGCAAGGAAGGCATCGAGATCGTCACTCGCCCAGGCACGCCGAAAGAGAAGCGCTTCAGCGGCCAATCCTACCTGCTGACCTACGGCCTGCCGCAGTTCTTCTTCCACGTCACCACCGCTTACGCTTTGCTGCGCCACAACGGCGTAGAAGTGGGCAAGCGTGATTACATGGGCGCGTTCTAAGCATCCAGCCACAAAAAAGCCCGGGGTCGTTCACTGAAGAACGACCCCGGGCTTTTTTGTGGCCGGCGGTCAAGCCGGCTGTTCTTCCTTGCCCAGGCAGGCGGCGGCGGTGAACAGTACGTCGGTGGACGAATTCAGCGCGGTTTCCGCCGAATCCTGCAGCACCCCGATGATGAACCCCACAGCAACGACTTGCATGGCAATCTCGCTGGGAATGCCAAACAGGCTGCACGCCAGCGGGATCAGCAGCAGCGAACCGCCCGCCACGCCGGAAGCTCCGCAGGCGCAGACGGCCGCGACCACGCTGAGCAGCACGGCGGTGGGCAGGTCGACGGCGATGCCCAGGGTGTGCACGGCGGCCAGGGTCAGCACGGTGATGGTGATCGCGGCGCCGGCCATGTTGATGGTGGCACCGAGCGGGATCGACACCGAGTACGTGTCTTCATGCAGGCCCAGGCGTTTGCTCAACGCCAGGTTGACCGGGATGTTCGCCGCCGAACTGCGGGTGAAGAACGCGGTGATCCCGCTTTCCCGCAGGCACAACAGCACCAACGGGTAAGGATTGCGACGCAGTTTCCAGAAGACGATGGCCGGGTTGACCACCAGCGCCACGAACAGCATGCAGCCGATCAGCACCACCAGCAGGTGGGCGTAGCCGAGCAGGGCGCCGAAGCCGGAAGTGGCCAGGGTCGAGGCCACCAGGCCGAAAATACCCAGCGGCGCAAAGCGGATCACCACCCGCACGATCAGTGTGACGCCATTGGACAGGTCGTCGAGCACGGTGCGGGTGGTCTCGCCGGCATGGCGAATGGCTACGCCCATGCCGATAGCCCAGGCCAGGATGCCGATGAAGTTGGCATTCATCAGTGCGCTGACCGGGTTGTCCACCACGCTCAACAACAGGCTTTGCAGCACTTCACCGATGCCGCCGGGCGCGGTCACGGTTGCGTCGTGGGTTGCCAGCACTAGCGAGGAGGGGAACCACATGCTCGCAATCACCGCGACCACGGCGGCGGCAAAGGTGCCCAGCAGGTAGAGGAACAGGATCGGTTTTATATGGGTTTCTTGGCCGTGCTTATGGTTGGCGATCGACGCCATCACCAGCACAAACACCAGGATCGGTGCCACGGCCTTGAGCGCCGCGACGAATACTTTGCCGATGAATCCGGTGGCCTTGGCTGCCTCGGGCAACAGTAAGGCCAGCAGGATGCCGGCGATCAGGCCGATGACGATTTGCGTGACCAGGCTGACGCGCGCCAGTCGTTGCAGGAGGGAAGGGGCAGCAGTCATAAACACTTGTCTCTAGTTTTTGGAGGCACGGCGGCACAGGCAGAAAAGGCTGTAGGACGCGGATCGCGAAGTCTAGCATGCTGTAGGAAATGTCCCCGTCGGTGCGGCATTGCGTCACCCGCCCGCCCCAGCCTTTGCAAAACCCTGTTAAGATTCCGTCCTCTCATCTTTCCTATCCTTCAGCGCGCCCTTCGGGCTGTCGTTGATGTCGTCGTTTCTGGAGTTTTCATGTTGTTTCCCATCCTGCTGCTGTCGGCCGCCGGCTTTACCGTGCTGACCACGGAATTCGTCATCGTCGGCCTGCTGCCCTCCATCGCCCGGGACCTGAATGTGAGTGTGTCCCAAGCCGGGCTGCTGGTGACCTTGTTTGCGTTTACCGTGGCGGCCTTTGGGCCGTTTCTGACGGCCTACTGCGCGCGTTTCCCACGCAAGCGGCTGTTTATCAGCATTCTGATCCTGTTCGGCGTGGCCAATACCGTGGCGGCGCTGGCACCGAATATCTGGGTGATGGCAGTGGCGCGGCTGATCCCGGCACTGGGTTTGCCGGTGTTCTGGGCGTTGGCCAGCGAAACGGCGGTGGACATCGTCGGCCCCGAATTCGCCGGGCGCGCTATTGAGAAGATCGGCTTCGGCATCGTCTGCGCCACGGTGTTCGGCATTCCGGTGGGCACGCTGATTTCCGATATGTTCGGCTGGCGCAGCGCGTTTGCCATCCTTGCGGTGGTGGCATTGGCCAAGGCCTTGTTGCTGTTTATCTACCTGCCGGTGACCCAGCCGAAGAACGATCAAGTGACGCTGCGCTCGCAGTTCAAGATCCTGCGTAACCCGCTGATGCAGGGCCATATCCTGCTGTCGATCCTGGTGTTCAGCGGCATGTTCACGGCGTACACCTATTTGGCGGATATTCTCGAGCGACTGGCCGGTTTCGACGGTACGTTGGTGGGCTGGTGCCTGATGGGCTTCGGTGCGGTCGGGCTGATTGGCAATTCGTTGGGCGGGCGTGCGGTGGATCGCCACCCGTTGATCGCGTCGATGGTGTTCTGCGGCTTCATGATTGCGGGCATGGTGGCGTTGGTACCGGCGATCCATTCCACCATTGGCCTGGCGGCGGCGATGGCCGTGTGGGGCGTGACCCAGGCGGCGATGTTTCTGGTCAGCCATGTGCGCTTGATGAAAGCCGCGCCCCATGCGCCGGCATTTGGCGCGTCGCTGAACATCGCCGGGGCCAACCTGGGCATCGGCCTGGGCGCCCTGGTAGGTGGCCATGTGATCGACACCCTCGGCCTGGGCAGCCTGGGCTTTGCTGCGTCCGGGTTTATCCTGGTGTCGATCCTGCTGGCGTTGTGGTTGATGACTGCCAAGCACCCGGTCGCCTCCCAGGCTTGAACCGTCAGGGCAGGGTGGTAAACAACTCCCGTCGAGCGCCTTCGGTAATCGCCACGATGCCGGGGTGCTTGACCTTGCGTTCCACCGAGATCGCGTAGAACGACTCGGTCACCGCCACAGTCTGGCCAATCAGCGCCACGCCGTACTGGCGCACCACCTCATCGGCAATCACGCTGGGGGCGATAAAAATCCCGCTGCCGGATTGGCCGAAGGCCTGCATCAAGGCGCTGTCATCGAACTCACCGATGATCTTCGGCTGGATCTGCTGTTCGGCGAACCAGCGCTGCAAACGGCTGCGGACCACGGTTTCCGCCCCTGGGATCAATAGCGGCGCGCCGTGCAGGCACTGCGGGAAATCCCCGCCATATGCGTCGGCCAGCGCTTGGGTGGCGAAAAAGCTGATACCGCATTCTCCCAACTTCTGGCTGTAGCCCCTGATGTCCAGGTGCGTTGGCATGGGGCTGTCAGAAATCACCAGGTCCAGGCGCTGGATGGCCAGGTCTGCCAGCAGGCGTTCGAGCTTGTCTTCGCGGCAGGTGATGCGGATCGGTTCGCTCAACTCCATGGTCGGTGCGATCAGTCGGTAAACGATGGATTTGGGCACCACATCCGCCACGCCGACACGGAACAGAATCTGCTGTTCATCGGGCTGCGCGCGCAGCATGGCCTCCAATTCATTGCCGGTCTGGAACATCTGCTCGGCGTAGGGCAGGGCCTGGCGCCCGGCTTCAGTCAACTCCAACTGACGGCCGACACGCTGAAACAGCGCGATACCAAAGGTTTGCTCCAACAGGCTGATCTGCCCGCTGATGGTCTGGGGCGTGAGGTTAAGCTGCTCACACGCACGCACGATGCTGCCAGTCTTGGCCACCACCCAGAAGTAGTGCAGTTGTCGGTAATTGAGCATGACGACCATAACTTCGTAAAAGCCGAAGTATACTCGAGAAAAATACGAATTTTCCTGAACTGTTCACCTGCATAGAATGCCTCGCTATCGCGGGGCCACTATTTGGACCCAATGGTTCTAACGAGGAAGACATCATGAAACTCAATTCCCTGGGCAAGGCATCGTTGCTTGCGCTTACATTGGTAGTGATCAGCGGCTGCGATCAGGTCGAGAAAAGCGCGCAGCAGGTGCTGGGCAAGGCCACCGAATCGGCCAAGCAAGCCATCGATGACACGCACAAGGCGGCCGAGCAGGCATTGAGTGAAGCGACAAACGGCCTGATCAACCCGCAGAACAAGGATGATCAGGAAGACAAAGAAAGCGAATCGAACAGCAAAGAAGCCTAATTTCCCGCCCTTTATATTTACGAAGAACGTCAGGACTGACCTATGGATTACCTTTTACAACTGGCCGCCAGCCCCACCGCCTGGGTTGCCCTGGCGACCTTGATCGTCATGGAGATCGTGCTGGGCATCGATAACCTGATCTTCATTTCGATCCTCACCAACAAGCTGCCGGAGCAGCATCGGGCCAAGGCACGACGCATCGGTATCAGCATGGCGTTGGTGTTGCGTCTGGGCCTGCTGAGCACCATCGCGTTCATCGTGCAGTTGACCGCACCGGTATTCGAAGTGTTTGGCCAGGCGTTTTCGTGGAAGGACATGATCCTGATCGCCGGTGGTCTGTTCCTGGTGTGGAAGGCAACCACCGAGATCCATCACAGCATGGACCCGGAGCCGGAAGAGAAGGAAACCAGCGCCGGCAACGTCGTGGCCATCGGTTTTGCCGCGGCCATCGGCCAGATCCTGTTGCTTGACCTAGTGTTCTCCATCGACAGCATCATCACCGCTGTGGGCATGACTGAGCACTTGCCGATCATGATCATTGCCGTAGTGACTTCGGTGATCGTGATGCTGGTGGCGGCCGAACCGCTGGCCAAGTTCATCAACGACAACCCGACCGTGGTGATGTTGGCCCTGGGCTTCCTGATCATGATCGGCATGACGTTGATCGCCGAAGGCTTCGGCGCCCATGTGCCTAAAGGCTACGTGTATGCGGCCATGGCGTTCTCGGCGGCGATCGAATGTTTGAACATTGCCCGTCGTAACCGTCACAAGCGTTTGCTTGCTGCCCGGCAATAACGGCTGAAACCAAAAGGCCGGCTGTGCTCACAAGAGTCCAGCCGGCCTTTTGCTGTCTGTTAGAATTCGCGCACTTGATAGCGTGAGGTCCTACATGAACGAGCCGATTCGTCTTACCCAGTACAGTCACGGCGCGGGGTGTGGCTGCAAGATATCGCCCCAGGTATTGGAGGTGATCCTTGCCGGTAGCGGCGCACAGCACCTCGACCCCAAGCTGTGGGTGGGCAACGCTTCACGCGACGATGCGGCGGTGTACGCCATTGACGATGAGCGCGGCGTGGTCTCCACCACCGACTTTTTCATGCCGATTGTCGATGACCCCTTCGATTTCGGCCGGATTGCCGCCACCAACGCCATCAGTGACATCTACGCCATGGGCGGCGATCCGTTGATGGCCATCGCCATTCTGGGTTGGCCGGTGAATGTGCTGGCGCCGGAGATTGCCCGCGAGGTGATCCGTGGCGGCCGTTCCGTGTGCGACGAAGCCGGTATTCCCCTGGCGGGCGGCCACTCGATCGATGCCCCGGAGCCCATCTTCGGGCTGGCAGTGACCGGCCTCGTGCAAAAGCGCCATATGAAGCGCAACGACACGGCCAGCGCCGGTTGCCGGCTGTACCTGACCAAGCCTCTGGGCATCGGCATCCTCACAACCGCCGAGAAGAAGGGCAAATTGCGCGAAGCAGATATCGGCCTGGCCCGGGACTGGATGTGCACCCTGAACAAGCCCGGCAGTCGTTTCGGCAAGTTGGCGGGGGTGACGGCGATGACCGATGTCACCGGTTTCGGGCTGTTGGGCCACTTGGTGGAAATGGCCGATGGCAGCGGCCTGACGGCGCGCATCGAGTACAACAATGTCCCTCGCTTAGCCGGGATCGAAGATTATCTGGATCAGGGCTGCATGCCCGGCGGTACGTTGCGCAACTTCGACAGCTATTCAAGCAAACTCGGACGTCTTCAGGAGCTGCACAAGCGTGTGCTGTGCGACCCGCAGACCAGCGGCGGCCTGTTGATCGCCGTCACGCCCGAGGGCGATGCCGAATTCCACACTGTGGCGGCTGAACTGGGCCTGGTCCTGAAACCTATCGGCGAACTGGTCGAGCGACAGACCCACGCGGTTGAGGTGATTTGATGGCGACTGATATCACCGACTACCGCGACATCTTTCTCAACGACCGGCCGATGATGGATACCCGCGCGCCGGTCGAGTTCGTCAAAGGCGCCTTTCCAGGTGTAGTCAATCTACCGCTGATGACCGATGACGAGCGCCAGCGGGTCGGCACCTGCTACAAACAGCAAGGCCAGCAGGCGGCCATCGTGCTCGGACATGAACTGGTGTCCGGCGCAATCAAGGCCGAGCGCATCGAACACTGGGCGCGTTTCGCCCAGGCCAACCCCGATGGCTACCTCTACTGTTTCCGTGGAGGGCTGCGTTCGCAGATCGTGCAGCAGTGGCTAAAGACCGAGGCGGGTATCGAGTACCCGCGTGTGGGCGGTGGCTATAAGGCCATGCGCAGCTTTTTGCTGGAGACCGTTGAGCAGGCTGCGGCCCAGTGTGATTTTGTATTGCTGGGCGGCATGACCGGCACCGGCAAGACCGAGGTGCTCGGTCAATTGCGCAATGCCCTGGACCTGGAAGGCCACGCCAACCATCGTGGTTCCAGCTTCGGCAAGCGCGCCACGGCGCAGCCGTCCAACATCGATTTCGAAAACCGCCTGGCGGTGGACCTGCTGAAGAAACGCGCCGCCGGTATCGAGCAGTTTGTGGTCGAGGACGAAAGCCGCATGATCGGCAGTTGCGCGTTGCCACTGCCGTTGCACAAGGGTATGCAGTCGTTCCCGATGGTGTGGTTGGAAGACAGCGTGGCAGGCCGGGTCGAACGGATCCTGCAAGCTTACGTCGTGGACTTGTGTGCGGAATTCGTCGAGGTGTTTGGCGAGCGCGGCCAGGCGTTGTTCGCCGAGCGCCTGACCCAGAGCCTGGCCAATATCCACAAGCGCCTGGGCGGTGAGCGTTACCAGCGGTTGCAGGCGATCCTGCAGGACGCCCTGGTAGAACAGGCCCACAGCGGCGCCGTAGACCTGCACCGGGCCTGGATCGAAGGGCTTTTGCGGGAATATTACGACCCGATGTACGCCTTCCAACGTGAAAGCAAAGGCGCACGTATCGAGTTTGCCGGCGAGCAGGGCGCCGTGGTGGCGTATCTGCGCGAGCGCGCCCAGGCTAAAGGATAGCGGCGCCGATCAAGCCGCAGGCCACCCCCACCAGGATTGTCAGCCCGGCCACCGTCACCAGCACCCGCGTATCGAAATCCTTGCGCAGCATCAGCAGTGACGGCAGGCTCACGCTGGGTAAGGTCATCAGCAGCGCCACCGCTGGGCCAGTGCCCATGCCCAGGGCCATCATGGTTTGTACGATAGGGATCTCTGCGGCGGTGGGAATCACGAACAACGTGCCGACAATCGCCAGCGGCACCAGCCACACCAGGCTGTTGGTCATGGCGCCGTCCACATGGGGAAACAGCCAGACCCGCGCCGCGCCCAGTATCAATACCGCCAGGATGTAGATCGGAATCGTGCTCCAGAACAGCTGCCACAAAGTGCGCAGCCAACGACTCAAGAACGGCTGCGACTCGCCAATGCTGGCTTCGGCCACCGCATCCAGCGCCGCTTCCGGTACCTGCTCCGGACCGGCAATACGCTGTGCCACCAGCGACACTCCGACGACAAGCACAATGCCCGCCACCAGCCTGAGTGCGGTGAAGCCCCAGCCCAGCACAAAGCCCATGAACACCAGGGTCGCCGGATTCAGTACCGGGTTGGCGATCCAGAACGCCAACGCCGCGCCCACCGATACCCGCTGGCGGCGCATGCCCGCCGCGACCGGTGCCGCGCAGCAGCTGCACATCATGCCCGGCAACGCGAACAGCCCGCCGCGCAACGTCGAGGCAAGCCCGGCACGTCCAAACAGACGCAGCAGCCAATCCCGTGGAATCAGCACTTGCAGGAGCGAGCCGAGGATCACCGCCAGCACGGCGGCTTTCCAGATCGCCAGGAAATACACCTGGGCGTAGGCGAGTGCCGCTGCCAAAGGCGCGCTTTGTTGATCGTTGAGGATCGAGGTGCCGATACTGTGGTTGTCGGCGGCAACGAAAGCCTTGAGGTAGTAGGGCGACCACTTCACATAGTAAAGGCCGACGCAGGCAACCAGCAGGAACAGCGCAGGTTTCCACCAGAAGGACCAGCCCCGATTGGGTTGGGAGGACGTGAGGTCAGGCATGGTGATGATCCGCAGGTGAGTCGATAGCGGCGCATCATACGCTGTCAGCTATCGGCACTCACCTGCGTCGGTTCGGGGCAGCTTTTGTCGCCGTCGTTCAAGCCTTGCTTGTAGTTGCGGCTCAGCAGCGAGGCCTTGCCGTTATGCCAGGTCAGGGTCAGCACGTAGAGCGTGTCGTAGTCGCTGCCGGACCAGTCATCGGTGATGGTGTGCTTTTCGCCCGACGCTTCGCTCGCCACCCTGTTGATCAGCTCCGGCAGATAGCCGTGGGACCAGGCGGTGTAGATGATGGAGTTGTGGTACTTGTCCTCCACCAACTCGTCAGCGAGGTCGTGGGTATCGTTCGCCGAAAACTTGATGTTCACCGGCAGGCCCAATTTGATGGCGCTGGGGGTGATGGTCATCAACGGGCGAATGTAGCTGTAGGAATTGTCCAGTTCGCCTTCTTCCACATTCCGTGTCGGGTTGGCGGCGAACACGAAGTTGGCCTTGCCGAATTTTTCCGGGAGCAGGGTGGCCAGGTTCATCGCTCGGTTGAGGCCCTGGCAGTTGAGCTGGCCCAAGCCGCCGGCGGGTTTTTCGCCATGGCGCAGGAACACCAGGGTTTGTACGCCGTCCACCGGCTCGGCGCTGCTGACGCGCGACTCCAGGGTCAGGCCGATAGCACCGCCTACGAGCAGCAGCGGCAACATGATGTATGAATATCGTTTCAGGCGTAGCGCAAGGCACAGAGGCTTGATAATCATTAGTGTCGAGTCTTCAGTGCATCGGATTAAGGCGGACAAGCCCGGCCCAGTGACGCATCCAGCGTCCTGCGGTGTTCCCTGTCAATAAAACGTGTTGCCTCCATTCACCGTTTGAGTGCACTTAAGAGTGCCCTCGGGCCTATTGGTTCGCCCATGCGGGATAATAGCCAGCGGTTGTTGCGTATTGATGACCCATGCAGGGCACCGTAGTGATAGCTATGATGGGGACTTTCTGAACAGGGACTTACGATGAACCCACTCGCCGCTTTCCCGATCAACAGCAAATGGCCCGCGCAGCACCCCGAACGCTTGCAGCTTTACTCGCTGCCGACGCCCAATGGGGTAAAAGTCTCGATCATGCTCGAAGAGCTGGGGCTGCCCTATGAAGCCCACAAAGTCAGCTTCGAGACCCAGGACCAGTTGTCGCCCGAGTTCCTGTCCCTGAATCCCAACAACAAGATCCCCGCGATCATCGACCCCAATGGCCCTGGCGGTTCGCCACTGGCGCTGTTCGAGTCCGGCGCGATCCTGATCTATCTGGCGGAGAAAACCAGCCAGTTGCTCTCCGAAGATCCGGCCACCCGCTATGAAACGATCCAGTGGCTGATGTTCCAGATGGGCGGCATCGGGCCGATGTTTGGCCAGTTGGGGTTCTTCAATAAATTCGCCGGCAAGGCCTACGAAGACAAGCGTCCCCGTGACCGCTACGCCGCCGAATCCCGGCGCTTGCTCGACGTGCTGGAGAAACGCCTGCTGGGCCGCACATGGATCATGGGCGACGAGTACAGCATCGCCGACATCGCGACCTTCCCGTGGATCCGCAACCTGATCGGCTTCTACGAGTCCGGTGACCTGGTGGGCATCGCCGACTTCCCTAATGTGCTGCGCGCGCTGGACGGTTTCGTCGCCCGGCCGGCAGTGATCCGTGGCCTTAATATTCCGAGTTGAAGCATGCCGACTTTTGATTTCAAGCAACTGGACGTCTTCAGCAGCGTGCCGCTTAAAGGCAACCCGCTGGCGGTGGTGTTCGGTGCTGACAGCCTGACGGATCAGCAGATGGCGGACTTCGCCAACTGGACCAACCTCAGCGAAACCACGTTTTTGCTGACGCCGCGTGATCCCAGGGCCGACTACCGGGTGCGAATCTTTACCACCTTGACGGAGCTGCCGTTCGCCGGGCACCCGACGCTGGGCAGTTGCCACGCGTGGCTGAAGGCCGGCGGGATTGCGCAAGGCGAGGAGATCATCCAGGAGTGCGAAATCGGCCTGGTGCGTATCCGTCGCCAGGGCGATGAGCTGGCATTTATCGCGCCGCCGTTATTGCGCTCCGGGCCGGTGGAGGCCTTGTTGATCGAGCGCGTGCGTCTGGCGCTGGGTTTGGCGCCTGAAGCCATTGTGCGCAGCCAATGGGTCGACAACGGCGCGGGCTGGCTGGCAGTGATGCTGTCGGATCGCAATCAAGTGCTGGCTCTACAACCGGACTATTCGCAACTGCTGGGTTTGGCGGTGGGCGTGATCGCCCCCTGCGATCCCACGCAGGATGATGTGGACGCACAGTTTGAAGTCCGCGCCTTCATCGCGGGCGATGGCGCCCAAGAAGACCCGGCCACCGGCAGCCTGAACGCTGGCGTTGCCCAATGGCTGCTGGCCGAAGGCCTGGCGCCTGAGTGCTATGTGGTTAGCCAGGGCACGGCCATCGGACGGGCAGGGCGGATTCGTGTTGAGCGTGAGGGCGATGAAATCTGGGTCGGTGGCGCTGTTGCGGTGTGTATCGAAGGGCGATTGCAGCTCTAGATCAATGCATTGTTACGGGCGGCGCAATACACTATTGGCCCCTTGGCGTTTGTGCTGCCGGGGCCAAGGGGCATAAGCTTTCGCCCCAAAGATTTCTGCCTTCTGCCCCAAAGATTTCTGCCTTCTGATAGGAAAGCCATGACCAGCCAGTTCCCCCAAACCCGCCCACGCCGCCTGCGCCGCTCCCCGGAGCTGCGTGGTTTGTTCCAGGAAAGCGAATTCACCCTCAACGATCTGGTACTGCCGATCTTCGTCGAAGAAGAAATCGACGATTTCGTGCCCATCACCAGCATGCCCGGTGTGTTGCGTATCCCTGAGAAGAAACTGGCCGGCGAGATCGAGCGCTATGCCCGCGCCGGCATCAAGTCGGTGATGACTTTTGGCGTGTCCCACCACTTGGACGCCAGCGGTAGCGACACTTGGAAGGAACGTGGCCTGGTCTCGCGCATGTCCTCGATCATCAAGGACGCCGTGCCGGAAATGATCGTGATGTCCGACACCTGCTTCTGCGAATACACCGATCATGGCCACTGTGGCGTGATGCACGGTGCCCATGTCGACAACGACGCGACCCTGGTCAACCTCGGCAAGCAAGCCGTGGCCGCTGCCCGAGCGGGTGCCGATGTCATCGCACCCTCGGCGGCGATGGACGGCCAGGTTCAGGCGATTCGCCGCGCCCTGGATGATGCCGGTTTCACTCATATCCCGATCATGGCGTACTCGACCAAATTCGCCTCGGCCCTCTACGGCCCGTTCCGTGAAGCCGGCGGCAGCGCGCTCAAGGGCGACCGTAAAAGCTACCAGATGAACCCGATGAACCGCCGCGAAGCGGTGCGCGAATCGTTGCTGGACGAACAGGAAGGCGCGGATGCGCTGATGGTCAAGCCTGCCGGTGCCTACCTCGACATCATCCGCGACATCCGCGAAGCCTCGCGCCTGCCGGTGGCGGCGTACCAGGTCAGCGGCGAATACGCGATGATCAAATTCGGTGCCCAGGCGGGTGCGATTGATGAGGACCGTGTGGTGCGCGAGGCATTGGGCTCGATCAAGCGCGCGGGGGCGGACTTGATCTTCACCTACTTTGCGATGGATTTGGCGTTGGCTGGGATCTAAACCTGCCTCCACTGGAGGAGCTGGCTTGCCGGCGATACAGGCACCTCGGTCTTTCAGTAAAACCGAGGTGATGCTATCGCTGGCAAGCCAGCTCCTACAGTTTTGTGTGGTGTCAGCGTTGCGCAAACGCCAGGTTCAACCCCAGCCCCGCAAAGGCTGCCGCAAAGCTGCGGCGCAGCCAGTTCTGTACCCGTGGTGATTCGATCACCGCGCGGCGAAATACGTTGGCCAGCAGGCCATACACCACGAACACCGCAAATGTCATTGCCATGAATACAGCGCTCAGCACCAGCATTTGCAGGGCTGGCGCCGTGCTACCAGGCGTGACGAACTGGGGCAGGAAGGCCAGGAAGAAAATGGTCAGCTTCGGGTTGAGAATGTTCATCAACAAGCCGCGCGACATCAGGGTCCATGCGCTGGAGAGCGTCGGTGTTTCGCTGACCGCAAAGGCCGAACGATCGCGCCAGGTGGCATACGCTACGTACAGCAGGTAGGCGACGCCTGCGTACTTGAGCATGTCGAATGCCAATGCGCTGGTGTGAAGCAGGGCGGACAGGCCGAGAACAGACGCCAGCAAATGCGGGATGATCCCGGCGGTACAGCCCAACGCTGCGAATACACTGGCGCGCTTGCCGGCGGTGAGGCCGGTGGACACCGTGAATATCACGCCGGTGCCGGGAATCAATACGACAATCAGGCAGGTAATCAGGAAGTTCAGGCTGAGCATGGCATTCAAACTCCGTGTACGAATGGTCGATGACCGATCCTGTCACATTTTTCGGGTCACTGGCGAGCGCGCAAGGTGGGCGAACCCTGGTTAGACTTACCGGTCGATATCTGCAATGCCCCGGCCCGCCGCCACCCAAGGAAGCTCCATGTACCCAAGCCGCCTGATCCTGTGCTTTACCACTTTACTGGTACTGGCCGGTTGCTCCACCACACGCAACCCGCAACAGCCGGAGCGCGGCGAAGCCGAGGTGAAGGCGCAGATCGTGCAGTTGCTACCGGCCCAGGTGTCTGATCGCAAGGGGTGGGCCCAGGACATCTACACCGCCTTCGATACCCAGAAAATCTACCCCAGCACGGAAAACATCTGCGCGGTGCTGGCGGTGACCGAGCAGGAGTCCACTTACCAAGTGGACCCACCCGTGCCGAACATGGGCAAGATCGCCCAGGATGAAATCCTGCGGCGCGCCGGAAAAGTCCATGTGCCGGCGTTTGTGGTCCGCAGCGCACTGCAACTGCGTTCGCCCACCGGCAAGACTTACGCCGATCGCCTGGGCGCTGCACGTACGGAGAAAGACCTGAGTGGCATCTTCGATGACTTCATCAGCATGGTGCCCCTAGGCAAGACCCTGTTTGGTGGCTTCAACCCGGTGCATACCGCAGGGCCGATGCAGGTGAGTATCGACTTTGCGCAGAAACAAGCGCGAGGTTATCCCTACACGGTGGACGGCAGCATTCGCCGCGAAGTGTTCACCCGCCGGGGCGGCATGTACTTCGGTATCGCGCATTTGCTCGGTTATCCGGTTAACTATGACCAGCCGTTGTACCGGTTTGCCGACTTCAATGCCGGCTGGTACGCCAGCCGCAATGCCGCGTTCCAGGCTGCCGTCAGCCGTGCCTCGGGCACCGACCTGGCCTTGGATGGAGATCTGATTCGCTACGGTTCACTGCTGCCGGGCACTACCGAGCTGGCGGTGCGGTCATTGGGTGCGAAGCTGGACATGCGCAACCCCAGCATCCGCAGCCAGTTGGAGCAAGGCGAGCAACTGGACTTTGAAGACACCACCCTCTACAAGCGCGTGTTTGCCCTGGCCGACAAGGCCGCGGGCAAACCGATGCCACGGGCGATCCTGCCGGGCATCGTGCTCAAGAGCCCCAAAATCACCCGCAATCTCACTACCGCCTGGTTCGCCAAGCGGGTGAATGAACGTTATCAGCGGTGCATGAAGCGCTGATCAGCTTTGTGGTGAGCGGGCTTGTCCCGCGCTGGGGTGCGTAGCAGCCCCAATCAAAGACACTGAGGACTTTCAGGTGTCACTCTGCGGCTCATTCTGGGGGTGCTTCGCACCTAAGCGCGGGACAAGCCCGCTCACCACAGGGCGGCTCTTCACAACAAAGCGGCGCCACAGCCACACCCACAACCACACCACCGGAAACGCCAGGATCACGAACGGCAGTACATAGGCCGACCGCTCCAGGGCGTCGGCAGTGCCGTCCACCAGGTTGTCGCCCAAGCTGCTGAGCATGCGGCTGAACCTCGACTGCTGGTTTGCACCGTCGGAGGAGCGGAAGTTCAGGGTCACACGGTTGGTATCGACGCGGCGTTGCTGGCCGGCGGCAACCTGTGCCAGTTCCTGCAGCTCGTTTTCAATGCCCGCCTGTTCCTTGCTTAAGGCAATCAGGTCACTGACGGTGATGTCCTTGCGTTTGGCCAGTTCGTCGAGGCGTAGCTGCTGGGCTTGCAGACGGTCCTGGCGACGGCGCACATCGGCAACGGCATCGGCCAGGTCTTCAGCGGTGGTGATGCGCTGGCCGAGTTTGCCACCTTCAGCAGCCATCGTGACCATCGGTTCCACGCCGGTCGGCGCGATGCGCAGGATGATCTGGCCGCCGCTGTCGTTTTCGGTGATGCCGAGGATATTGCAGGCGCCAAAACGCGCGGTTTCGCAGGCTTCGCGAGTGGCCTGCATGCGCGGTGAAAGCAAAGCGCCGGGAAGGGCCAGACTCAGTTCGTGTTCGTAGGCCAATTGCGCGCCGGCACGGCTTTGTTCGCCGTTGATCACCCGTGCGCGCGAGTGGTCACTGGGCGAGCAGCCAACCAGGGCCAAGCCGGCGAGCAGTGTCAAAAGAGGGGCACGAAGTGCGAGGGATTTGCCGTCCGGGTGGCGCATTGCAGTTCCTTGAGGGAGTGGATGCGGCGATTAAAGCGGGTCTGGTGGATTAACGCAAAGCATCGCGGGGGATTTGCGCGGTAGATGGTAATGGCCGCTGCTTGCGGCCAGGCGTACATCTCAACCTTCACTCCAGGGAAGAATCCGCCATGATCACTCACGCCGTACCTGAAGGTTTTGTGTCATTGCCCCGCAGCAGTCCATTGCTGGATCTGCTCGGCCCGGCCTATTGCCGAGGGGAGGGCCTGCAACTGGAGATCGGCCTGCGTGCCGACAATCGCCACGCCAATGGACGCGGCACCGTGCATGGGGGCGTGCTGGCGACCCTGGCGGACATCGGCATGGGTTACGCGATGGCCTTTTCCAGCGAGCCGCCACTGCCGTTGATTACTGCGAGCATGACCTTGGATTACCTGGGGGCGGTGCAGGTCGGGGAGTGGATTGTGGTGCGGTTGGAGCATCACAAGCGGGGGCGGCAGATGGCGTTTGCCACGGTGAGCTTGCAGGTGGGGGAGAAGGTGGTGGCGCGGGCGAATGCGGTGTTTGCGGTGCCCCAATCCGACAGGCAATAAAGATCAAATGTGGGAGCGAGCAAGCCCGCTCCCACATTTGAACTGCGTTTTTCAGATAGAACGCATTAAGAAAAGGCCTGGTTTTCGTGGAACCAGGCCTTTTCCGTGTTGCTCTTTGAATCAGTTGCGTTCGAGCGTCAGCGCGACACCCTGGCCGCCACCGATGCACAGCGTTGCCAAACCTTTCTTGGCATCACGCTTGATCATTTCATGCAGAAGCGTCACCAGCACGCGGCAGCCTGACGCGCCGATTGGGTGGCCGATGGCGATGGCGCCGCCGTTGACGTTGACCTTCTCTGCATCCCATTCCAGCTCTTTGCCCACCGCCAGGGATTGTGCGGCGAAGGCTTCGTTGGCTTCGATCAGGTCCAGGTCGCCCAGGCTCCAGCCGGCTTTGTCCAGGCAGCGGCGGGTGGCCGAGACCGGGCCAATGCCCATGATGGCTGGGTCGACGCCCGCGTTGGCGTAGCTGGCAATACGCGCCAGTACCGGCAGCCCAAGGGCCTTGGCCTTGTCGGCGCTCATCAGCAGCACGGCGGCGGCACCGTCGTTGAGGCTGGAGGCGTTGCCGGCGGTGACGCTGCCGTCTTTCTTGAACGCCGGTTTCAGTTTGGCCAGGGACTCGGCAGTGGTGCCGGCGCGAGGCTGTTCATCTACGGCGAAGGGCACTGGATCGCCTTTACGCTGGGGAATCAGGATCGGGGTGATCTCATCGACAAAGCGGCCTGCTTCAATAGCAGCAGCGGCTTTTTGCTGAGACGCCGCAGCGAACGCGTCCTGGGCTTCACGGCTGATGCCGTACTTGTCCACCAGGTTCTCGGCGGTGATGCCCATATGGTAGTCGTTGAACGCATCCCACAAACCGTCGGTGATCATGCTGTCGATCATCTTCGCGTGGCCCATGCGCAAACCGGTGCGTGCGGCGGGCAGTACATACGGGGCCAGGCTCATGTTTTCCATGCCGCCGGCGATGATCACTTCGGCGTCGCCGCAACGGATGGCCTGGGCGCCCAGGTGCAGGGCCTTGAGGCCGGAGCCGCAGACCTTGTTCAAGGTCAGGCTGGGCACCGCGTGAGGCAGGCCGGCGAGGATCGAGGCCTGGCGCGCCGGGTTTTGGCCGCTGCCTGCGGTGAGTACCTGGCCGAGGATCACTTCATCCACTTGGGCCGGGTCGAGGCCAGTCTGTTCCAACAGGCGACGGATCACGGCAGCGCCCAGTTCCGGTGCCGGAATGTTCGCCAGCGAACCCTGGAAGCTGCCCACGGCGGTGCGGGTGGCAGCAACAATCACGACGTCTTGCATGGAATCTGTCCTCACTGGAAGTGCATTTCTGGAACGTGGTCCGGGACGATCAGTTTACCGGCGGTCTTGCTCACAATCTCCTCAACGCTGACGCCAGGTGCGCGTTCCTTGAGGACAAAAGCGCCATTTTCGATTTCCAGGTAGGCCAGGTCGGTCAATACACGCTTGATGCAGTTGGCGCCGGTCAGCGGCAGGCTGCACTGGCTGAGCAACTTGGACTCACCGTCCTTGGACGCGTGGGTCATGATCACGATGATGTTTTCCGCACCGGCCACCAGGTCCATGGCGCCGCCCATGCCTTTGACCAGCTTGCCGGGGATCATCCATGAGGCGATATTGCCTTGTACGTCCACCTCAAACGCGCCAAGCACGGTGAGGTCGACGTGGCCGCCACGGATCATCGCGAAGGACTCGGCGGAGGAGAAGATCGACGCGCCGATGCGCGCGGTGACTGTTTGTTTGCCGGCGTTGATCATGTCGGCATCAATGGTTTCTTCGGTAGGAAAAGGGCCCATGCCCAGCAGGCCGTTTTCCGATTGCAGCATCACTTCCATGCCTTCGGGGATGTAGTTGGCCACCAGGGTCGGAATGCCGATGCCGAGGTTGACGTAGAAGCCGTCCTGCATTTCGCGGGCGACGCGTTGAGCCATTTGTTCGCGGGTAAGAGCCATTTTTATGTGTCCTTATTGTTCGGGCTGGGGGCGGATTATTTGCGCACGGTGCGCTGTTCGATGCGCTTCTCGAACGTGCCGCAGATGATCCGGTCGACGTAGATGCCAGGGGTGTGGATCTGCGCCGGGTCCAGCTCGCCCGGTTCGACGATTTCTTCCACTTCGACCACGGTAATCTTGCCGGCGGTGGCGGCCAACGGGTTGAAGTTCTGGGCGGTGTGGCGATAGATGACGTTGCCGAAGTGGTCGGCTTTCCAGCCTTTGACGATGGCGAAGTCGCCGGTGATGGATTCTTCCATCAGGTACGGACGACCGTTGAATTCGCGGGTTTCCTTGCCTTCGGCCACCGGGGTGCCGACGCCGGTCGCGGTGAAGAACGCAGGGATGCCGGCGCCGCCAGCGCGCATTTTTTCGGCCAGGGTGCCTTGAGGGGTCAGCACCACTTCGATTTCGCCGCTGAGCAATTGCTTCTCGAACAGGGCGTTTTCACCGACGTAGGAAGCGATTACCTTGCTGATCTGTTTTTCTTCCAGCAACACGCCCAGGCCGAAACCGTCGACGCCACAGTTGTTGGAAACCACGGTCAGGTCGCGGGTGCCTTTGCGCTTGATCTCGGCGATGAGGTTTTCCGGAATGCCGCACAGGCCAAAACCGCCGGAGAGTACGGTCATGCCGTCTTCCAGGCCTGCCAGTGCTTCCTCGTAGGACGCCACGCGTTTATCGAAACCTGCCATATGCACCTCTTTTATTGTTTGTGGGCCAGCCAATGAGTCGAGTGTTGCTCCGGCTGATTGATTTGTTAAGTTGTTTTTTAAGGTTGATTGATTTAAAAAACAGCATAGTCGCCCGGCCATTTGGAGTAGCGTCATGACAGTTAAACAGATGCGCGCGTTTCTCGCCGTGGCCCAGAGCCTGAGTTTTGCCGCCGCCTGCGAGCGCCTGCACCTTTCCCAATCGGCGCTGAGCCTGACCATAAAGGGGCTGGAGGAAGGCCTGGGTGGGCGCCTGTTCAGCCGCAATACACGCAACGTTGCCCTGACGCCTGAGGGCGAATCCCTGCTGCCCCTGGCGCGCCGGCTGATTGCCGACTGGGACAACGCCGAAGACGAACTGCGCCAGCGTTTCACCCTGCAACGCGGGCGAGTCACGGTCGCGGCGATGCCATCGTTTGCGGGCAATTTGCTGCCACCGATCCTGAAGATATTCCGCGCGCGTTACCCGCAGGTGAATGTGACCGTGCATGACTTGATCAATGAGCAAGTGCTGGAGATGGTGCGCGACCGGCAGGTGGAGCTGGGCGTGGCGTTTGAGCCTGCTGAAGGCTCATCACTGGCGTTTACGCCGTTGTACCTCGATCGCTTCATCGCCGTGGTGCCGGGTGATTCGCCCTTGGCTGCCTGCGCCGAAATCGATTGGATAACCTTGCTGGAGCAGCCGTTTATCACGTTGCAACGGCCGTCGACGGTACGGGTGATGCTGGAAGAACACTTGGGCGCTTTACAGATGAAGTTGCCGGTCGCCCTGGAAAGCCATCAACTGGCGACAGTGGGCAAGATGGTCGCGAGTGGTTTGGGTGTCAGCGCGGTGCCAGCGTTGTGCGCACGGCAAATGGAGGAGGCGGGCGCCCATTGCATTACCTTGAGCGATCCGGTGATCGAACGGCCGATTGGTGTGCTGACCAAGCCAGGACATGAGCTCTCGGCAGCGGCGCAAGTATTGTTTGATATTTTCCGGGATGAAGCGGCAAAAGGCCGCTTCCCACGTTGACCCTGTAGGAACCGGCTTGCCGACGATAGCGGTCTTGGGCACGGCGGTGTCCTAAGGAATGCGTCGCCGGCAAATTTGCGTCGATAAAAAAGAATAATGGCAATAAAAAAGCCCGCTCGGCTAACCGAGCGGACTTAATAAGCTAATTAGTATTTATCAGCAGTATCTATCAATCACTTTAACGTGCGATTGGCCTTTGAGGTTCTGCCATTCGGTATTAAGTGTGTGGAAGACCTGCTCGATAAAGTTGCGATCGGCCGCCGCTTTCTTGCCGACATAACCCTGGCCGCGACGGTACATCTTCAGGCGCGCCGCCAATTCACGGTTATTGCGGTCGAACTCGGCTTCTTCGGTGTGGGGCGCCAGGCAGTCGATTTGGACTTCGCCCGATTTGCCAATCCACAGGATATGGTCGTCGAGTGTGTCTTTCTGCGCTGCGAACATCTCAGCCAATTCATCGATAGTTGGTTGGTTGTTCAGATTCATGTGTAAGCCCCTTGACCAGTTGGCGATCTATCAGTTAGTTCGTTAAAACATCTTTAGTTGTCTCCGGTTGCGAAAACCGGGCGTCGGCGACTGTCTGCCGAATACGGGCAGGGTCTTGAACCTGATGCATGTAGTCTTGCTGATGAACTGCTACGCAATGCTTTCATAACGAAGACAAGCCGCATTTGAGCGTCTTGTACCGAGCCCTGCGGGCCGGTCAGCTTCATCAATCCGCCTTGTGGGCAGTGCACATCCGGAAAAAACAGCTCGGCGGTCAGACGAGCTTGTTCAAAACGCTTGTTGCCAACGCTCCCGATCCGGGAGACGTCTCGATAATGCAAGGACAAAAAGGTTACGTCAACGGTTATGTAGTGATTATTTTTGATCACTACATAAATCGCCGTGGTGAAGGGAGAATGCGGGAAAACGTGACTTGGGCGTCATTTTCTGGAGGTGCAAGTCAGGCGGATATCAGGCTAATCGCTCAGCCAGCAAGGGCAACAAGCGCTCGCATTCAGCTTCGATCTTCACCTGTAACAGATCATCCCCCCGGGTCTTGCCCAAGTTGATGGCAATGACGGGTTTGCCCTGTTCGACCACGGCCTTGCACAGGCGGAACGCCGAATAAGCCATCAGCGACGAGCCCACCACCAGCAAACCCTCGGCATGCTCTACCGCAGCCATCGCCCTGGCTGCTGTTGCTGGCGCTACGTTCTCGCCAAAAAACACGACATCCGGCTTCAAGCGTTCGCCATCGCAATGGGGGCAGCGGGGGACCTGGAAGTGTTCTTCCAAAGCAGGGTCGAGCAACGTGTCGCCATCCGGCGCCTGCACCGCGTGGACCTGCGCCAAATAGGGGTTGTCGATTTCCATCTGTCGCTGGATTGCGTCACGCTGGCTGCGCAATTGGCAATCCAGGCACAGCACCCGGTGCAGGCTGCCGTGCAGTTCGATCACGTCATGGCTGCCGGCCTGATCATGCAGGGTGTCGACGTTCTGGGTGATCAACCCACTGATGCGCTCGCGCTGTTGTAGCGTCGCCAGGGCCAGGTGCGCCTTGTTCGGTTGTGCAATGCGGACCCTTGGCCACCCCAGCATCGCCCGCGCCCAATAACGGCGCCGCGCTTGCGGGGTGGCGAGGAATTCCTGGTACATCATTGGCGCCTTGCCCCGACGCACGCCTTCGCTGTCGCGATAATCGGGAATGCCCGACGACGTGCTGATCCCGGCACCGGTCAACACCAGAAAACGCCGGTCTGCCATGGCCCGGTACAGGGTGTCGAGGTGGTCCTCTTGATGTTCCAGCATGTCGAGCATGGGTTCCCCTATTCGCCGCGGATGTACTGCTCCAGCTGTTTGATCAGGTCAGCCTGGTCGGCAATGGCTTCTTTTACCAAGTCACCGATGGAGAGCAGGCCCAACAGTTTGCCGTCTTCGACCACCGGCAGGTGGCGCAGGTGACTGTCGGTCATGATGTTCATGCACTCATCCACCTTTTTATGGGTGTCGACGGTGATCACCGGAGAGCTCATCACCTCATGCACCTTTGTGGTGACCGACGATAGCCCCTTGAGCATGATTTTGCGGGCGTAATCACGCTCGCTGATGATGCCTACCACCACGTCATCCTGGACGACCGGCAAGGCCCCGACGTTTTTCTCCGACATCCTGACCAGTGCTTCAAACACGGTGTGGTCGTGTTTGATGACATGGACTTCCTGGTTTTTCTTGTCCTTGGCTTTGAGCACTTCTGCAACGGTTTTCATGGCGGCCACTCCGGTTTTTGTTGGTTAGTCAGGCTCCCCTTACAGAATCCTAGACGGCCCGCGCGGCGGCAAGGTCCAAAGCGGCGTTAAACCCGTCGAAAAACGTCATTCGCCGGTTTTTTTCGCGATTTACCCCGCAGTTGTCGGCTTTTTCGTCCGTTTAGGGCTGGCTGCAGTCTTGCGTGGCGCGCTCTTGCGTTTCTTTTTCCACGGCGCGGCGCCTCGGCCTGCCTGCCGGGCTGGCCGGGCCGGTGATGGTCATGCGCATGCCATTGCAACGTGCCACTTGCTTGCTCATCCAGGCCGCCTGTTTGGCCACGAATTCCTCCAGGCTCATTTCACCGCTTTGCACCATATCCAGCGCCTGCTCCCAGATTGCCGTGGTGCCGGGGTCTGCGATAGCGCGAGGCACGGCGTCGATCAGGCTGAACGCTGCCGGGGTGGCCGACAGCGCCTTACCGTTCTTCACCAGGTAGCCACGGTCCAACAGGCCCTGGATGATGCCGGCGCGGGTGGCTTCGGTGCCGATGCCGGTGGTGTCCTTGAGCTTTTGCTTGAGCAGCGGGTCTTCCACCAGCTTGGCGACGTTTTTCATCGCCTTGATCAGGTCGCCTTCGGTAAAGGGCTTGGGCGGTTGGGTCCACAGGTCCTTGAGGTTGACCTTGGCCACGGCATAGTCCTGGTCCTGTACCAATGCCGGCAACGCTTGTGGGGCTGGCGCTTCACGCCCTTTGGCTGGCACCAAGGCTTCGGGCAAGGCGCGTTTCCAGCCCGGGTCGATCACCACTTTGCCCACCGTGCGCAACGCTTGCCCCGCGCAGTCGAAATCCGCCTGGGTGCGGTCGTATTCATGGTTGGGCAGGAACTGCGCCAGGTAGCGTGCACGAATCAAGGTGTAGACCGCACGGTGCTTGCCGGTGAGTTGCCCGACATCCTTGCCGGCGCCGGTCGGGATGATGCCGTGGTGGGCGCTGACCTTGGCATCGTTCCACGCCCGTGAGCGGCGTTGCGGGTCGATATGTGGCATCAGCTCGTTTACGGCTGCATCAGCGCGCCCCAGCGCAGCAAGAATCTTCGGCGCGTCACTGTGCTGGCTCAGTGGCAGGTAGCCGCAATCGCTGCGCGGGTAGGTGATGGCTTTGTGGGTTTCATACAGCGATTGGGCGATATCCAGGGTTTCCTGCGCGCCGAGCCCCAGTTTCTTCGAGCAGATTTCCTGCAGGGTGCCCAGGTCAAAGGGCAGGGGAGCGACTTCGCGCATGCGCTCGGTACGCAGTTTCACCAGCCGTGCGATGGCGGCATTGGCCATGGCATCGGCTGCGTCTCGTGCCAGTTGCGGGTTGAGGCACCGGCCCTGGTCATCACAGGCATCCTCGGCCGCACGCCACTGGGCGGTGAACGTCATGCGTTCGTGGCGCAGATCGACATCGATCGCCCAGTACGCCACCGGCACAAAATCGGCAATGCTGCGGTCGCGGTCCACCACCAGGCGCAAGGTCGGCGTTTGCACCCGTCCCACGGGCAAGACGCCTTGGTAACCGGATTGGCGCCCCAACAAGGTAAACAAACGACTCATGTTCATGCCGATAAGCCAGTCGGCGCGGGAACGGCCCAGGGCCGAGTGGTACAGGCTGAAGGTCTCGGCGCCGGGCTTGAGTGCCGCCAGGGCCTTGCGAATGGAGGCATCGTCGAGGGCCGACAGCCACAGACGCTGGATCGGCCCGCGATAGCGGCAATGTTCCACCAGCTCGCGGGCGATCATCTCGCCTTCGCGATCGGCGTCGGTGGCGATCACCAGTTCTTGGGCTTCTCCCAGCAAACGCTTGACCGCCTTGAACTGGCTGGCGGTCTTGGGCTTGACGCGCATCTTCCATTTTTCCGGGACGATGGGCAGGTCGGCCAGCACCCAGCGTTTGTACTTGGCGTCGTAGGCGTCGGGTGGGGCGGTTTCGAGCAGATGGCCGATGCACCAGGTGACCGTGACCCCATTGCCCAGCCAGCACCCGTCGCCACGGCGGCTGGCGCCGAGCACGGCCGCGATATCTTTGGCCTGGGAGGGTTTTTCACAGAGGTACAGCCGCATGCTCAGCCCGTTCGTTACGCTATTGAATGAAGAGCAGAATGGGCAAAAGAAGGGATTTGATCAACTATTATGTGTATGGATATACAGCAATTTGTGTGCGCCCCCGTCCGGCAAGGGAAAGGGGCGCCTTCAGTCAGTTGTTATCAATATCCACGTGCCGTGTTTCTTTCAGGCAGAACAGCCCCACGATCAGGCTCACCCCGGTCACCACCACCGGATACCACAGGCCGTAGAAGATATCGCCGGTGTACACCACCAGCGCGAACGACACGGTCGGCAAGAACCCGCCAAACCAGCCGTTACCGATGTGGTAGGGCAGGGACATCGAGGTGTAGCGGATGCGGGTCGGGAACAACTCCACCATCAACGCAGCCAGGGGGCCATAGCACATGGCGGCAATCAGGATCAGCGCCACGATCAGCACCACCACCATGGTCTTGTTGACCTGCGCCACATCCGCCGAAGACGGGTAACCGGCCAGGGTCACGGCGCCACGCAGGGCTTTTTCGTCAAACCCGTCGATGCGTACGTCACCTACGCTCACCTGCACCGGGCTGCCGGCCGGTGCGGCGGCGCTGCTGTAGGGCAGGCCCTGCTTGACCAGGAAGGTCTTGACCTTGTCGCACGGGCTGTCGAATTTGGCCTTGCCCACCGGATCGAACTGGAAGGTGCAAGTGGCCGGGTCGGCCAGCACGGTGATCGGGGCCTGGTGACTGGCCTGGTCCATCGCCGGGTTGGTGTAGTGCGCCAGGCTCTTGAAGATCGGGAAGTACAGCGCGGTCGCCAGCAGCAGGCCGAGCATCAGCACCGGCTTGCGGCCCACCTTGTCCGACAGCCAGCCAAAGAAGATAAAGAACGGCGCGCCGATCACCACGCTGATGATCAGCAGCATGTTGGCCAGGGCCGGGTCCATTTTCAGGAACTGGGTGAGGAAGAACAGCACATAGAACTGCGCCGCGTAGAAGGTCACCGCCTGGCCGCCGTTGATGCTGAACAGGGCGATAAGCACGATCTTGAGGTTTTCCCATTTACCAAACGAATCGCGGATCGGCGACTTGCTGGACTTGCCTTCCTCTTTCATTTTCAGGAACGCCGGCGACTCATGCAGGCTCATGCGAATCCAGGTGGAAATACCCAGCAGCACGATGGAGAACAGGAACGGAATGCGCCAGCCCCACACTTCGAACTGGTCACCGGTGAAGTAACGGCAGGCCAGCACCACCAGCAGTGACAGCAGCAGGCCGAGGGTCGCGGTGGATTGAATCCAGCTGGTGTGGAAGCCGCGTTTGCCGGCGGGCGCATGTTCCGCCACGTAGGTCGCTGCGCCGCCGTATTCACCGCCCAGCGCCAGGCCTTGCAGCATGCGCAGCACGATCAGGATGATCGGTGCCGCAATGCCGATGCTGGCGTAGGTCGGCAATAGCCCGACACAGAAAGTCGCCACGCCCATCAAGATGATAGTGACGAGGAAGGTGTATTTGCGCCCGATCATGTCGCCCAAGCGTCCAAACACCAGCGCGCCGAACGGTCGCACCACAAAGCCGGCCGCAAAGGCCATCAAGGCAAAGATGAACGCCGTGGTGTCGTTGACCCCAGCAAAGAACTGCTTGCTGATCACCGCCGCGAGGGCGCCGTAGAGGAAGAAGTCATACCATTCGAACACCGTCCCCAGGGACGAGGCGAAGATGACCTTCTTTGAGTCGTTGCGGGTGATGACGGTGTTGACCGCCGAACCCAGGGGTTGAGCATGTTCTGACATCGGGTAGCCCTCACAGTGATTATTTATTGTTGTTCCACTGTCGGCGCCAGGTCTGGCGCCGCTATTCAGATTGCATGAACCAGTTCTTTCTCCGGGGCGAGACTCCTTGTATTCGGCGAAAGGATCAGCTGCGCGGCCTTCTCCGCGATCATCAGCGTAGGTGAACAGGTGTTGCCGGACGTGATGCGCGGCATGACCGATGCATCGGCAATGCGCAAGCCAGGCACGCCATGCACCCGCAGTTGCGCATCCACCACCGCGTCTTTATCGCTGCCCATGCGGCATGTGCCAACCGGATGAAAGATAGTAGTACCGATACGCGCGGCGGCTTCATGCAATTCGTCTTCGGTTTGCAGCGAATCGCCTGGCAGGTATTCCACTGGCTTGAACTGGCTCAGCGCCGGGGCGGCGACGATACGGCGTGTCAGGCGGATCGCATCAGCGGCCACCCGCAAATCTTCCGGATGGCTGAGGTAATTGGGGCGGATCAGCGGTGCATCCGCTGGGTTGGCCGAGCGAATGTCGATGCGTCCGCGACTTTGCGGGCGCAAGTCGCAGACCGATGCGGTAAACGCCGGGAATGCGTGCAGCGGTTCGCCGAAACGCTCAAGTGACAGCGGCTGCACGTGGTATTCGAGGTTGGCCGAGGTCTGTTCCGGACCCGAGCGGGCAAATGCGCCGAGCTGGCTGGGCGCCATCGACAATGGGCCGCTGCGGTCATACAGGTAGCGCAGGCCCATGCCCATCTTGCCCCATAGCGTGCCGGCGATCTGGTTGAGGGTGCGGGCGTTTTCCAGTTTGTAGATCAGCCGCAGTTGCAGGTGGTCCTGCAAGTTGCCACCAACGCCCGGCAGTTCGTGCAGTACGTCGATGCCCAGGGGGTTGAGCACACTGGATGGACCGATTCCCGAACGCTGCAAGATGCCTGGCGACCCCACGGAGCCGGCGCACAGGACGATCTCCTTGCGTGCCTTCCAACTCAGTTGCTGGCCCTGCTGGCGTCCGATTACCTGGGAGGCGCGGCCGTTTTCCAGCAGTACGCGGTCGACCTCCACTTCGGTCAATACTGTCAGGTTGGGGCGTTGACGGACCGGCTTGAGGAACGCCTTGGCCGCATTCCAGCGCACGCCGGCCTTCTGGTTGACCTGGAAGTAGCCGCAGCCTTCATTGTCGCCCTGGTTGAAGTCATTGATGTTGGCAATACCACTTTGCGCGGCCGCATCACGGAAGGCATCGAGGATCGGCCAGTGCAGGCGTTGCTGTTCGACGCGCCATTCACCGCCATCGCTGTGGAATTCCGAGCCGCCGGCAAAATGGTTTTCACTCTGCTTGAACAGCGGCAGCACGTCTTTCCAGGCCCAACCCGCATTGCCTTCTGCGGCCCAGCCGTCGTAATCCTGAGCCTGGCCGCGCATGTAGATCATGCCGTTGATGGAGGAGCAACCGCCCAGCACCTTGCCCCGTGGGTAACTCAGCGCACGGCCTTGCAGGCCTTCCTGGGCTTCGGTCTTGAAACACCAGTCGGTGCGTGGGTTGCCGATGCAGAACAGGTAGCCGACGGGAATGTGGATCCAGGGGTAGTTGTCACGGCCGCCGGCTTCAAGCAGCAGCACGCGGTGGGCAGGGTTGGCGGACAGTCGATTGGCCAGTAGGCAGCCCGCGGGGCCGGCGCCTACGACGATGTAATCGTATTCAGCAGTTGCAATGGGCATCTGAGGCCTCGCTTGTTTTTCTTATTGGCTCCATCCTAGTTGTTAGTTTTCGTCTTAAAAATGTTAGTTTTTACCCAGCTGCTGTGCGTTTTTAAACAGCATGACCCTTGGGGCTTTGCTCAATGTAGTGAGCGAGCTTGCTCGCGCTGGGGCGCGAAGCGGCCCCTCCTGCATGCAAACGCGGTTTTTCAGATGCAACGAGGCTTCCGGTTTTGGGGCTGCTGCGCAGCCCAGCGCGAGCAAGCTCGCTCACCACAGGTACCGGGTACAGCTTTAGACAGTATTTATGTCCAAGTGAGGGAGGCGTCATGTTCGACTGGAACGACCTGCGGTATTTTCTGGAGCTGCAGCGCAGCGGCCGCTTGCTCACCGCCGCGCAACGTCTGAAAACCACGCATGCCACCGTGGCCCGGCATATCGAGGCGATCGAGAAAAGCCTTGGCACCGCTCTGTTCGTGCAGCATGCCCAGGGCTACGAACTGACGCCGGCCGGCGAAGCGCTGCTCAAGCACGCCGAAGCCATGGAAAACGTCGCGCTGTTGGCCGAAGACGAACTGACCCACTCCGCCGCGCCCTTGGGCAAGATCCGCCTCGGCGTGGCCGAAGGCTTGGGCGTGATGTTCCTGGCCAGTCGGATGGGTGGGCTATTTGATCGCTACCCCGGGCTGGAAGTGGAATTGGTGGCGGTGCCACGCTTTGTCAGCATTCTCAACCGCGAAGCGGAGATCAGCATCCACCTCGAACGCCCCAGCGTCGATCAACTGGTCACCCGCAAACTCACCGACTACCGCCTGGCCCTCTACGCCAGCCGTGCCTATCTGGACCGCAACCCACCGATCGAAAAGCGCGAAGACCTCGCCGCGCACGCGTGGATCGATTACGTGGACGACTTGCTGTTCAGCCAGGAACTCAAATTCCTCAGCAGCTTCTGCCGCAACCCCAAGGTGGTGTTCCACAGCACCAGCGTGATTGCCCAGCACCAAGCCGCGCGCTCCGGGTTGGGGATCGCGGTGTTGCCGTGCTTCATGGCGGCCGGCGACCCGGAACTGGTGCCGTTGCTGCCGGGGGAGGGGATCCAGCGCAGTTACTGGATCAGCTCGCGCCGGGAGTTGCACAAATCGGTGCGGCTGCGGGTGTTGTGGGATTACGTGGTGGAGTTGTGCGCGCGGGAGCAGGGGTTGTTGTTGGGCGAGGCCTGATGCCAGGCCTGCCCAACAGAGGGGTTAGAGTTTCACCACCTGATGCACCTGCTCCGCGCAAGCCCGTGCATCCTCGATCATTTTCCCGAACGCCTTGCTGACAATCTCATCACGGCTCAACCAACGCACCTTCTGGCTCAGGCGATAGTGATAACGCAGCCCACCATTCTCCTGCGAACCCTGCAGGTCCAAGTCATACCACGGCGACCGCACCTGGCAACCCGGGATGGTTTTTTCCATCCGCCCGCCGCTCAGGGTGATGCTGTAGTCATGGGTTTGCGGGTTGCCCAGATCAAGCTCGGCCTGCTGCCCTTGGCGGCGGTAGTTGATAAAACCATCCCAACGACCCTTGAGCGATTCATCGCTATATACGTAGTCATTCGCCAGCTTTTCCAGCGCACGCTGATCAGTCATTTTGGCCGTGACGGTATAGCCGTCATGCACCACAAAGCCGGTGGCAGGGCGAGTGATCTGGCAGTCGCTGATCTCGTTGCCGAAGTTGGCGCAGATGTCCTGGTCGGTGGCGGTGCTGCCTTGCTGGCGGTCGGCGACGCTCAGCTGCATCAGCGGCAGGCGACTGAAGGTGATCGTGGCCTGGGTCGCGCCGTCGCCTTGTTTGTCGTAGTGCACCTGTTTGTCCAGGCGCAGGGTGGTTTCGGGGCGTTCCAGCGGGATATGTTCCTCGCGCACCTGACCCTGGGCGTCGTTGACCAGCACCCAGCGGTCCTGGATATCGGGCATGACCTGGCCGGGGGCGAACACCGGGTTGGTCGGGTCGAGCCACCACACCTGGCCGTCCACTTCGGCGCGCACGATGGCGTGGTTCGGCGCCTGGGTGCCGGGGATCAGTAGCGACTCGACCACATCGCCCCGGCTGACCCAGGCGGTCTCGGCCTTGATGCCACTGGCCTTGAGCAAGGCGGTCAGCAGGATTGCCAGGTCCTTGCAGTCGCCATAACCGTGTTGTTCGATTTCAGCGAGGTTGAAGGGCACGTAGCCGCGCTCTGTCGCCCGCCAATCACCCAGGTAGCGATAGTGATCGTTGATGTGCTGCATCAATGCCGCGACCTGTTCGGCCGGCGCCAAACCGCGCACGGCAACCACGGCAGCAGCACCTTGTGGCGGCAGGTTGGCACCGAGGATCTGGTTGTAGCGCTGCGCGAACGCACCGAAGTACGCTTGGCGCTCCAGGGCGCTGCCTATCTCGATACGCGGGATGCGCAGCAACGCGGCGTTGGAGGCTTCGTTGATGTAGTTGAGGTAGGTCGGGGCCTTTTGCACCACGTCCAGGGTCTTGCCATTCTGCGACGGCGTTACGCTGAAACCCTCGAACAGTTCGCTGCGCCACTGGATGGGGCGCTCGGCAGTAAAACGCGCCTTGAACCGGTCGCGCCGCGCCGGGCTGGCGCCGAATTTGAGCACGTAGTGAAACTGGGTCATCAAGGGTTTGGCGGCGTGGTGCTCGCTTACGGTGTAGCGAATCTGCGTGCCGACGCGCAGGTTGGGGAAGGCCAGCGAGGTCTGTTTGTTGCGGCTGAAGCCCTGGTCCGGATTGGGCGCGGTGCGGGTGTCGATCTGCGTCGCATCCAGCGCCACTGGCTTGGCGCCGGGCTGGGTGGACTGCGCGCTGATCACTTCAAAGGTGTCGCCTTCGGAATAATCGAAGTCGATACGCGAGAGCATTTCGCGGCCGCTCGGCTTGAGGATCGTATAGCGGTAGGTGGTGGTGCAGTCGGTACTGGCGTCGCGGTTGAAGTGGCAGTGCAGCTCGGTGTCGCTGGCCAGTGGTGCTTCGGCCAGGGGTTGCAGCGCGGCAAACACGCCAGGAGCAACAAGCCCCAGGCTGATGGCAATCAGGGGACGGTGAAACGAAAAACGGTACATGGGCGCCTCGGGTGACACATTGAAACAGCTACCCGGTGGGTAGCGAGAAGGCGCTGGATGATAATGGATCGCAACTGAGAAAGCCAGGATTGTTCGACAATTTATGTGGCTGAAAGGCCCGTTCTAGAGCCTTTTCTTTGATTTGTGTCAGTCGTTTCGCAGTTCGAAGTCGGCGCTGGCAAGCCTCTCGCCGTTGATCAACACATGGACGACATGCTTGCCGGGGTAATGCTTACGCGTGGTCAACTCGCGGATATGTTGCTCACGTCGGATGCTGTGAAGTTCGCCAGCGCCGAGAGTAAACGCCTTGAGCTTGAACACCTTTGCGGCACTGTGGCCGGCGCTTTTCACGTAGTCGATGGCGTAGTCCACCACCAGTTTCTGCGGGGTAGTGGCGGTGGACTCCAGGCTGAACGACAGGTTGATGCGGTCGCCCAGGTTGATCACCGCCGGCGTGACCTGTAGGTGGTGGATCTTCACCTCGGCCTTGGCGCCCGCACCCATGATCGTCAGCGCGCGGGTGTTGCCTTGCTTGATCAGGCTGCGCAGGGCGTGGCGGGCGATCCACGCGGTGTGCGGGTTATCCAGGTTCCAACCTTCGATCAGACTGAGCACCCATTCCGGGTGGTCCTTGGTGATGTCATTGAGGTGGTTGGCCACGGACTTGCGTACGTAGAGGCTGTTATCGGCCTTGAGGTTGTCGAGGATCGACGCACACAGCTCGGGGTTGGCCTGCACTTCGGCCAAACGGAATGACCAAGGCAGGCGCGGACGTGAACCTTCGCTGGCCAGGCGGCGCACGTGTTCGTTGTCATCCAGCGACCAGGTTTGCATCACCGCCAGCGTGCGCGGGAAGTCGTGCAGCAGAAAGTGGCGGATGGCGAATTCGGCGGAACCAAAGGTGGTGAAGTATTTAAGAGCTGCCATGGAGCGCTTGAAGTCGTGCAACCCGTAACTTGCCACGAAATGCGGCAGGAACAGGCTGACAAACGCGCTGTTCAGGCGCGGCGCCAGTGCATGCAGCAGCTTGAGGGTCTGCGGATAATCCAGCGGGATCACCGCGTGCAGGCTTTCGCTGACCCGCGCCATGCGCTGCATCACCGACAACTCGGCCAACCCGGCCTTGGCGTGCTTGAGGAAGCCCTTGGCGTCGAACGCCGGGTACACCGCTGTCATTTCATCGGCGATGTGTTGCAGGCGTTCGACGTTGAAGATTTCCTTAAGGGCCGGGGCGCTTTGGTCGGTCATCGGTGATTCCGGTGGCGGTTAGAGAAAGTGGCGGTTAGAGAAACCAGCGGTATTCCCGCGCGTTGATCTCTTGTTGGAAGGCCAGGTGGTCCTGGCGTTTGTTTTCGCAGTACACGTCGACAAATTCGGCGCCCAGCTTATCGCGCAATACCGGTTGATGCTGCATGGCACGTACCGCGTCGAGCATTTCCAGGGGGAAGTCGGTGCCGCTGCTGCGGTCCTCGTTCAGCGGGGCGATGGGTTCGCGCTTGGCTTCAAGGCCGTGTTCCAGGCCGACGAGGATCGCCGCCAGCACCAGGTACGGGTTGGCATCGGCACTGGCCAGCCGGTGCTCGATGCGCAGGTTGCGTGGGTCGGACTCGGGAATGCGCACGCACGCGTCACGGTCTTCAAAGCCCCAACTGGCACGGGTAGCGGCGTTGACCGTACCGCCCAGGCGGCGGAAGGCGTTGTGGTTGGGCGAGAAGATCGGCATGCAATGGGGCAACAATTCCAGGCAGCCGGCCACAGCGTGCCGCAGCGGTTGCTGCTGGTGCGCCGCCAGCAGGTTATTGCCAGCGCCGTCGTACAGGCTGACATGCACATGCATGCCGCTGCCGGGGTATTGCAGGTACGGCTTGGCCATGAAGCTGGCGCGGTAACCGTGCTTGAGCGCCACGCCACGGGTGCTGCGGCAGAACAGGGCGGCCCAGTCGGCGGCGCGCATGCCATCGTCGAGGTGGCCGAAGTTGATCTCGAACTGGCCGGGGCCGATCTCGGCAGTGATCACCGTGATGTCGATGCCCAGGTCCTTGGCGGTTTGCGCCATATCGTCGAGCACTTCGCCGAAGCGCGAAAGCCGTTCGATATGCAAGTTGGGCTGGTCGTCGGCGTCATCGCTCAGTGGGTCACGGGCGAATTGTGGCAGGCCGTTGTCGAGCTTTTTGTCGAACAGGTAGAACTCCAGTTCAAACGCCACCACCGGGTGGATGCCCTTGTGCTGGAGGCGCTCGAGCACCTTGGCCAGCACTTCGCGGGGTTCGAATTCGATGGGCGCTTCGGTGCCGTCCGAGGTGATCAGCATCTGGCCGAGGGGCTGCGACTCCCAGCTCACCGGCTTGAGCGTGCCTGGCACCAGACGACGGTTGGCATCCGGGTCACCGTCGTTGAAGCAGTAATCACCAATCTTGAACAACCCGCCCTGAACCCCCAGCAGCACGGCGTTCTGCGGTAGCTTCAGCGGGCTGCCGGCGGCGACTTTTTCCAGCATCTCGATGGGGTAGCGCTTGCCGTAGAAGTGCCCGGGAATGTCCAGGGCGATCAGGTCGACGTAGCGCACATCGGGATGGTTCTGGCGAAAGGTCCGTACTTCGGCCAGTAACGTGGAGGCATGGCTTTTCACGGGTGCAACTCCTAGTTGTAAACCCACAACACGCGGGCGGGCAGGTCGGTCAGGTTGGCGTAGCGGCAATGGGCGAAGCTGGCCAGGTGGAAACTGTCGCCTGGGCCGAGGGTGACCGAGTCGGCCTCACCTTCAACCCACAAAGTCAACTCGCCTTCCAGCACAAAACCGGCTTGTTCGGCGCGATCGCTCATGGTTTGTTCACCGCTGTTGGCACCAGGGGCCAACAGGCTGTCGAGCATCGAAAAGGCGCCATTCATGCTCGGTGAGACGAGGATGTCGGTGATGCCATTGGCGTAATACACCGTGCGCCGCTCGTTGGGGCGGGTGATCCAGTCCACGGCCTTGGGTTTGGGCTGGCTGTAGAAATAGGTGGTGGGCACGTCGAGGGCGTGGCTGATGGCGGTCAAATCCGCCACGGTCGGGCGGGACAAACCGCGCTCGACCTGGGACAGGAAACCCACCGAGCGCTCGATTTTTTGCGCCAACTGCGCGAGGGTGAGCTTCTTGTGCTTGCGCAGGTCGTGGATGAGTGCGGCGAGGGTGGCGAGTTCTTCTTGTGGGGTCATGAAATTTATTTCGATAAATTTCATGAAAAATTACAGGATTTATTTCATGGAGGCAATGAGCATGGATTTACACGCGCACTTGTTCGGGCTGGAACAGGCACTACAGCAAAGCGCGACCCGTTCGGATACAAGGCGGTTGGCACGATTGCTGGCCGATGATTTTGTTGAGTTCGGCGCCAGCGGCCATGTGTGGGGCAGCAAGGCCGAGGTGATCGACGGGCTGCAGGATGAGGTGTTTTCTGCGCGCAGCATGACCGAGTTCGTGGTGAAAATGCTGAGCGAGCATGTAGCGTTGGTCACCTATCGCTGTCACCGGAACGGAGTCGGGACCTCGTTGCGCAGCTCGGTATGGCGGGCAGAAGAAGGGCAGTGGCAGATGGTGTTCCATCAAGGCACACCCTTGGCAGTTGATTAGCCATTGCGGTGGCGAGGTGGCTTGTTCCCGCTGGGCCGCGAAGCGGCCCCAACCCATTGGGGCAGTGAGAGGCCCGATGGAATGATCACGCATCGCAGCGGTCCGAACCTGGGTACGCATCATTCATTGAAGGAGCACCCATGAAAGCCAAATCCCTGATTGCCAGCCTGCTGGTCGCCACAAGCTTGTCCACCGCCAGCTTTATCGTGCAGGCCGGTGACACCCCCCAGGAAACCGTGCAACCTTCGAACATCAACACCCGTGACCTGAAAGAGGGTGACCGTGCGCCGGACATGCTGATGCGCAAGGAATCGGCGGTCAGCGACTGGAAAAAGCGCGGCCTCAAGCAGCCTGAGGAAGACAGCCAATGGACGCGGGTAGGCGATAAATTCGTGCTGCTCAAGACCACCAACGGCACCATTCTCGAGATCACCCCCGTCAAGAAATGACCGTGTCGGTAGTGCCTGCCCTGGGTTAAGGTAACCGGCCATAGACGCCGCGTTACCTTCAACGATCGAGAGCAGGATGCTTGCCACAATAAGAAACTACCCCCGCACCGTAAACCTGCTGCTTTCGGCCACGCTCATGCTGACGCTGGCCAAGGCCATCACCTTTCCCTACCTGGTGATTTACCTTACCCACCGCTTTGCCCTCGACATCACCCAGGTTGGCCTGGTCATCGGCAGCTCGCTGATCGTCGGCTCGTTGCTCAGCGTGTATGGCGGTTTCCTTGTCGACCGCATCAACAGCTACCGGTTGTTGCTGGGGCTGAGTGCGCTGTTTGTACTGGGCTTTATCGGCACGGTGCTGGTGCAGCATTTCTGGGTGTTCTATGCCTGCCTGATCCTGATCAACCTCGCGTACGCGGTGATCGATATCGCCGTCAAAGCCGGCTTTGCCAGCCTGTTGCCCGAAGAGGCGCGCAGCGAAGTGTTTTCCATCAAGTACACCCTGACCAATGTCGGTTATGCCGTGGGGCCTTTTTTCGGGGCGATGATTGCCAAGTTGGATATCAGCTTGCCGTTCATCCTCTCGGCGCTGTTGGGGGTGGGCTTTTTCCTGCTGTATTGGCGCTGGGGCGACCGCACCCTGACCACCGTGGATGCCACGCAAAAGCCGGTGCCATTCCTCGCCGTCGGGCGGGTGCTCTTAAGGGATCACCGCCTGGTCTGCTTCACCCTCGGCGGCGTGCTCAGTGCGGTGGTCTTCGGCCAGTTCACCGCGTGGCTGTCGCAATACCTGGTGACCACCACCACAGCCGAATACACCTACACCGTGGTCAGCGCCGTGCTGACCACCAACGCGGTGCTGGTGATTGCCTTGCAGTACGTGATCGGGCGGCGTATTTCGCATCGCTACCTGGGCCAATGGCTGATCGCGGGGCTGGGCATGTTCATGCTGGGAATCGTCGGGTTCGCGCTGTCCACCAGCGTGTTGTGGTGGGTGCTGGCGATGGTGGTGTTCACGGTGGGGGAGATCATCGTGTTTCCGGCCGAGTACATGTTTATCGACCGCATCGCCCCGGACCACCTGCGCGGCATGTACTACGGGGCGCAGAACCTGTCCAACCTGGGTGCCGCGTTGGGGCCGGTGTTGTGTGGGCTGGTACTGGCCAGCCTGCCGGCCTACTACATGTTCTACATGCTGGGGGCGTTCATCGTCGCAGGCGGGATATTCTATTTCATTGGTGCGTCGTTGAAGGCAAGTCATCCAGCGTGAGCTTGCCCATGGTGTTGCTCTGCAGTTCGTAGCGCAATTCTTCCACCATCTTTTCGACTTCTTGCGGGGTCTGCAGTCGGTTGGTGCTGATCCCGGTCACCACCAGATCCACACGGCCGGTCTCGGCGTCGTAGACCTTGAGGGTCAGGGACGCGTCCCGGCACAGGGTGAATTCACACGTCAGCGGCGACAGGCCTTCTTCGATGCAATTTCGCAGTTGAGAGAGGGTAAACATGCGGGTTCCTTCAGGCCTAAGTTCGATGCTTGAAGGTTATGGCGTGCTGCCCGCTGCAATAAGGCGAATTCGCACTAAGTGCACTAGTGCATTTGTACTTCCACGGTCTATTTCTTGAGGCGCAATTCCCCGGCAAACAGCCCGCGTTCACGGGCCCAGACGATGGCCGCACTGCGGCTGTGCACTCCCAGTTTCGAGTACACCGTGGCCACATGGTTACGCACCGTGTTGGGCGCCAGTTTCAAGCGCGAAGCGATCTCCTTGTCAGCCAAGCCTTCGCAGATCAGCCCCAGCACATCGCGCTCCCGGGCGGTGAGGTCGGTGAAGGCGACATTGGGTTGGCTGGGGCTGTTGACGCTCTTGGCGTTGGCCAGTTTTTCGATAAGGGTCTGGCTGAACCAGGAGGCGTCCTGCATCACTTCTTCGATGGCCGCCACCAGTTCCAGCTCCGAGCGTTTGCGTTCGGTGATGTTCATCATCACCAGCAGATAGCAGGGCACATCCTGGATGATCACCGTGTCGGCGGAGACCACGCAGTCGATCACCTCGTTGCCTTTCTTGCGCACTTTGAGGTCCTGGCCGTCGAGGTTGCCGGCTTTTTCCAGGTTGGCGAACAATTGCGCGGCCGCCTGCGGGCTGTCGATAAAGTCGATGTCTTCGATGGACTTGCCGATCAGCTCCTCGCTGGTATAGCCGGTGATGCTCATGAAGGCTTCGTTGATGTCCACCACCTGGCGGTTGGCGGCGCTACACACCAGGGTTGGCACGGGCGTCAGGCGGAACGATTTGGCGAAGCGCTCCTCACTCTGGCGCAGGGCGATTTCCGCCTTTCGGCGCGGCTCCAGGTCCATGAAGGAGAACAGCATGCAGTCCTCTTCGTTCATGTCCAGCGGTTGTCCCGCGACGATCACCAGTTTGCTGCCGCCCTCAGGCAGGCGCAGCTCGGCCTGCATCTGCGGGATGGTCGCACCTTCGCCCAGGCGCTGGATGGCCAGGTCCTTGCGCTCGGCCTGTTCCAGCACGTCCAGCTCATAGACGGATTTACCGATGACCTGGTCGCGGTTGTAGCCGGTCATCTCCAGAAAGCCCTGGTTCACCTTGATGTAACGCAAGTCACTCAGGCGACAGATCACCGCCGGCGCCGGGTTGGCGTTGAAGGTTCTTTCGAAGCGTTGTTCGGCGCTGGCCCATTCGGTGGCGTCGCTGAGGATCAGCACCAGCAATTCCGGCTCACCGTGGGAGTCACTGATCACCAGGCTGCGCAGGCGATGGACCCAGGTTCTGTCGGCGTCCTCGGTGGGGGAAACTTCCACCACCACGTCACTGAACTCTTCGCCAGCGGCGACGCGGGCGAGGGGGTAGTTCTCCAACAGCACCGGGTGGTTGTTGCGATAGCGCAGGGCAAATCGTTCGGCGTAGGCCTGGGTATTGGCACCCAGTGCAGCGACGTCATCGATGCCGTGCATGTTCAGCGCAGCTTCGTTGGCCCAGAGGATGGTTTGGTCGACTTCCGCTAGGATGATGCCGTCGGATACCCCGGAGACAATCTGCTGCAGTTGGCGGCGGTTGGTTTCTTTGGCGAGGACATCCTGGGTCATGGTTTCTCCGGGTTTTAGACGCGTGGAATTACGACACCGGGGCTTCAGGATAGTGCAGACCAATTGCCTGGGGTGGGGTGCAAATGCACTATTCATCCCGGTGCATTTGCGCGGGGACGAGCGGTACTTGGCTCGCCAGACTGAGGCGGTCAATAACGCAAAAAGGATCAATCATGACCCCTGTCTATGAAACCAACCGTTCGCCGTTTCGCGTGTCCTGGAGTGCGGTACTGGCCGGGAGTGCAATTGCCCTGGTGAGTTACCTGGTGCTGAGTGTGTTGGGCACCGCCATCGGCGCCAGCGCCGTCGACCCCATGCAAGCCGGCAACCCTTTGAGTGGGTTCGGCACGGGCGCCGGGATCTGGCTGTTTGTCTCGACCCTGGTCTCTGTTGGCCTCGGCGCCTTTGTGGCCGGCCGCACGGCCCCTGATCGCGGCGGCCTGCACGGCGTACTGACCTGGACCCTCACCACGCTGCTCACCACCTGGCTGCTGGCGGGCTTGGCCGCCAGTGTCGTCGGCACCGCCGGCAATGTGGTAGGTAAAGGCCTGTCGGCTGCCGGCAGCGGCATTGCCGCGGTAGCACCGGGCATTGGCGACAGCGTCAAGCAGCAGTTGAACGAGCAGGGCATCCAACTGGACTGGAACAGCCTGCAAGGCGAGCTGGACACCTTGCTCAAGCAAAGTGGCAAGCCTGAACTGGACCCGGCCAACGTCGAACAGAAAACCGACCAGGCCGCTGCCGATGGCAAGCAGTCGGCGACCGCCGCAGCCAGCAACCCTGCCCAGGCTGGCGATGCGTTGAAGCAATGGTTCGAACGCGTCAAGGCTTCCGGTGAGCCCGCGCTGAATGCAGCGGACAAAGACGCGTTGGTCAATATCGTTGCGGCCCGCACCGGCAAGAGCAAGGAAGAAGCTACCCAGATCGTCGACAACTACGCCCAGGCCTATCAGCAGGCCATGCAGAAGGTTGATGAACTAAAGCAACAGGCCGAGCAGAAAGCCCGTGAAGCCGGCGAAGTCGCGGCCAAACAGCTCTCCCGTGCGGCCTGGAGCACCTTGGCCATGCTGTTGTTGGGCGCGGCCTTGAGCTTCCTGGTAGGGCGGATGGCCCTGACCACGCGCCGAGTGCCGTTGGCTTAACAATGCTTGCAGCAGGGACGCTGCTTTTCACTGGCATCAAACATGCTAGTGTCAGCATTTCAATACCCACCGGCAGTGCCTGGCGATGCGTGATATCTACAGCGTCTTCAATTCCAATGGCGCCTATGAAACCGGTGCCCATGCCCATGACGAGTTCATGCTCATGGTGCCCGAGCATGGCTTGCTGCGCTTCAAGGACGAAGACAGCGGGCGCAGCACCTCGGTGATCGACCGCCAGTTCGTGCTGGTGCCGCCGCAATGCAGCCATTCTTCCTCATCACTCACGGCGAGCCAGGGCCACCTGGCGTTCTACGTCGACCCTGACTACATGCGCTACGCCCTGCGTGACCTGTCCGGTGACGCCAACCGCCTGCTGCGCGTGCCCACCCTGGGCATCTGGCAAACCTCCGCGCCGCTGCACCATTTATTGCTGGCGAAAAAAGCCTTCAGCCAACCCGACCCCTACGTAGATCGCCGCCGCCAACTGGCCCAGGCCGATCACCTGTTGTTGCTCGAATGCCTGGCGATCTCCCTCAGTCAGCCGAGCCTGCAACGCTCTTCCACCGAGCGCCATGGCGCCATGTTGGTGCGCGATGTGAAAGCCTACGTGGAAGGCAATCTCGAGCATGCGCCAGGGCTGGATGACATTGCGGCAGTGTTCCATCTGTCCCGCCGACACCTGACCCGGCTGTTTGCGCAGCACACCGGTGAGACGGTGTTGGCCTATGTGCAACGGCTGCGCCTGGAACGGGCGCAGACCCTGCTTCGGCATACACGCCTGTCAGTGCTGGAGATCGCCAACAACGTCGGCTACGAATCGCCATCGCACCTGGCCCATGTGTTCCGCCGGGTGTTGGGCATCTCCCCGGATGAATGGCGCCGTAGCTGACACCAGCACAAACCACAATGCGAAGCGAGCCGTTCTTGATCGTGATCGTGATTTTGATCTGGCTTTTGATCTCAGGCGGCCCCCCAAATCCCTGTCGGATTACGGGCATACCGAGCCTAGGCGAGATACCGAGTGTTGGGGCAAGAGCCCTTTTGGTTACTTTTGGCTGGGCCGGCATTCCGGGCTCGTTTCCAAAAGTGACCCGCCGTAAGGGCGGAACCATAAGTGGCCGTTACCTAAATAACGGATATGTGCCCGATCAGATCCAACATCCAGGTCGGCTGTCAGGCCGCCTTCGCAGGCAAGCCAGCTCCCACATTTGGATTGCGGTGTGACAATTAGATTGTGGTCGGCTGTCAGGCCGCTATCGCTGGCAAGCCAGCTCCTACAGTTAGATTGCGGTGTGACAGTTAGGTAGTGGTTGTCTGGTAGGCCGCCTTCGCAGGCAAGCCAGCTCCCACATTCGAGTCGGTTCCTCCTGGCGCAACCCCAATCACCGGTGTCCCGATCCCGCGCATGATCCGGCCCGATCCCGTGCGCCACAAATCTGTCATCCCTTCATCCTCTGCTCACCAACAACAGACAAGTCCGGCGTACCGGACGAGGAGGGGCGGTGAGCGCAAAACCCTTTATCCGATTTTCAGGCGTGCAAAAAAGCTTCAACGTCGAGGGCCGCCAATTTGTGGCCGTGCGCAATGTGTCGCTGGAGGTCCAGCGCGGCGAAATCATCACCCTAGTCGGCCCGTCGGGCTGCGGCAAGTCCACCTTGCTCAACATGACCGCCGGGCTGTTCGGCCCCACGGTCGGCGAAGTGCACTACGACGGCGTTGAAGTCAAAGGCGTGAACACCCGGGTCGGCTACATGACCCAGGCCGATCACTTGCTGCCTTGGCGCACGGTGGCGGGCAACATCGCGGTGCCGCTGCAGATTCGCCGCGTGCCCAAGGCCGAGATCGAAGCACGGGTCGAAGAGCTGATGGCGCTGGTAGGCCTCACCGGTTTCGGCGAAAGCTACCCCAACCAGCTTTCCGGCGGCATGCGCAAACGCGCGGCCATGGCGCGCTTGATGGCCAGCGACCCGGAAACCCTGCTGATGGACGAGCCCTTCGGCGCCCTCGATGCGCAAATGCGTCTGACGCTGCAGACCGAACTGCTGCGCCTGTGCCGCAAGCTCAACAAGACCGTGCTGTTCGTCACCCATGACGTCGACGAAGCCATTGCGCTCGCCGACCGCTGCGTGGTGTTCGCCGGTCGCCCCGGCACCATCGACCATGTGCTCGATATCCCGCTGAGCGGTGAACGCAACCTGGTGCAACTGCGCTCGGACGCACGCTACGTGGAACTCTGCGCCGAACTGTGGAAACGCCTGGCGCCCGACGTTGCCTGCGCCGCTGACCCTTCTTCATTGGCTCACTCGCTGGAGGTCGTATGATTCGGGTTTATCGCTTGCTGTTCCTGGTGTTCCTCATGCTGTTGTGGGAAGGCGTGTCGCGCTGGTTTGGCGCGGAATTCTTCATCAGCCGCCCTTCGGCCGTGGGCCAGAGCCTGTGGAAAATCCTGCTCAATGGCGTATTTTTCTACCATGCCGGCATCACCACCCTGGAGGCGGTGCTGGGCTTTTTCATCGGCTCTCTCGCAGGTTTGATCGCAGGCCTTGTACTGGGTCGCGCCAAGTTGCTGGCCGACATCCTCGATCCGTTTTTGACGGCCTTCTACAGCCTGCCGAAAGTGGCGCTGGCGCCGCTGTTCATCCTCTGGTTCGGTATCGGTTTGCCGATGAAAGTCATCCTCACCGCCGCGGTGGTGTTCTTCCTGGTGTTCCTCAACACCTACAGCGGCGTGCGCAACGTGTCCCGCGAGCAACTGACCATCCTGCGCTTGATGGGCGCCAAGGAACGTGACCTGCTGACCATGGTGGTGATCCCCTCGGCCTTCACCTGGGTGTTCACCGGCCTGCGGTTGTCGGTGCCTTATGCGCTGATCGGCGCGCTGGTGGGCGAGATCATCGCGGCCAACCGTGGGCTGGGTTATCTGCTATCGGATGCGGCCTCGCAGTTCGACACCGCCGGCGTGTTTGCCGCTTTGGTTGGGATCATTGTTTTGGCGCTGATCCTGAACACGGCGGTGAAGGTGGCCGAAAGCAAGCTGATGCCGTGGAAAGCCAATGAAGCGGAACGTGAAGTCGCGGTTTAACCCCCTCTGGTTTGGAGCTTGATCATGCATAAGCGTCTTGTGATTGTCGGTCTGTTGTGCGCTGCCTTCCTGCCCGCCGCCCAGGCCCAGGACTTCACCAAGGTCACCCTGGCGTTCCCCAGCGAAGGCTTCCTGTATGTGCCGATCTACGTCGCGCAGAAACAGGGCTACTTCGCCGAAGAAGGCCTGAATGTTGAAGTGATCGTGTTTCAAAAAGGTGGCTCGGCGGCGTTGACGGCCGTGCTCGGTCGCGATGCCGATGCCTATGTTGGTTTGCCTGCGGTCGCAGTGCGCGCGCGGTCCAAAGGCCAGAACGTGCAGGCGTTTGCCGCCGTGCAGACCCAGTTCGGCAGCACCGTGGTGATCGACGGCGAGTCGGCGCGCAAAGCCGGTGTGTCGGCCGCGTCGCCCATCTCGGCGCGTGCCGAGGCCCTCAAGGGCTTGAAGATCGGCGTTACTGGCCCCGGCAGCACCACCGACATGTTGGTGCGCTACCTGGCCAAGGACGCCGGCCTGAACCCGGATAAGGACTTCACCATCATGCCCATCGGCGGTGCGCCGAACATGCTGGCGGCGTTTTCCCAGGGCAGCATCAACGGTTTCTCGCTGTCGCCGCCCACCGTCACCACGGCGGCGCAGCAGGGCGGGTTTGTGCTGATGGACCTGGCCAAGGGCGAATACAGACCCTTGGACGGCTTCCTGTTCACCGCGATGATCGCCCGCGAGGACTGGTTGAGCAGCAACAAGGCCACCGCCGAGAAACTGGTGCGCGCTATCTGGAAAGCCGAACACCTGATCGCCAGCGAACCGGACAAGGCCCGCGAGTCGGTGCGTCCGTACTTCGCCCACACCGATGCGGCGATCTTCGACGCCGCCTGGACGGCTTCGTTGCCGTCCTATCCGGCCACGCCGCGTATCGAAAAAGACGGCGTCGAGAAGAACATCAGTTTCATGAACGCCGTCGAGAATGACCCGGTGACACTCGACCCGCAGCAGGTCTACACCAACACCATCGTCGACGCGGTGGCGCCAACTGTTTCCACCCTCAAGGGAGAGGCGAAATGACGCCCGAGGTTCATCTGGTCAATGTCTTTCCCGCCACCGCGCGTGGCGGCAACCCGGCGCCCACCGTGGCGCTGGCCGACGGCATGAGTGATGCCGATATGCAGCAAGTCGCCCGCGATTACGGTCATGAATGCGGCTTTGTGTTTGCCGCACCGGCCGGCAGCGATTTCGATTTTGCCCTGCGTTTCTGGGTGCCCAACCATGAGATGGAAATGTGCGGCCATGCCACCGTCGGCGCCATTTGGCTGCTGGATCAATTGGGCATGCTGCACAAGGAGCGCCTGGCGCTGTGGACGTTGAGCGGGCGGGTTGATGCACGGATTACCAATGCCGGCACGCCGCACGTTCAAGTCGAAATCAGCCAACCCAAAGGGCAGGTTGAAACCTTGAGCGACCCGCAGGTGGAGGCCGAAATTCTGTCGGTGTTGGGCATCACGTCCAATGAACTGGCGCCGTTGCCGATCCAGAACGCCCGCACCAGCCGGGTCAAGACCCTGATCGCGCTGAAGAGCGTGGCCGTGCTGGACAGCCTCAAGCCGGACTTCCGCCGCATGGAGCAACTGTGCGAGCGCATTGGTTCCACGGGGTTGTATCCCTACGCGCCGTCGGACCTTGAAGGTCGCCAGTTTGATGCGCGACAGTTCCCGAAGTCTTCGGGTTACCCGGAAGACGCCGCCACCGGCATCGCCGCCGCGGCCTTGTCTTTTGGCCTGCTGGAAACTGGCTTGGTGGCCGCTGACGATCGTCCGGTGTACATCCGCCAGGGCCGCGCAATGGGCCGGCCTTCGCAGATTTCCCTGCGCTTTCGTCACGATGCGGCAGGGCAGGTGCAGGGGTGCTGGTTGGGCGGGCATGTGGCGTTTGTCGAGGAGCCCGCATGAGTATTCGCGAGCGTATCGCCGCCTTGGGCTTGCAACTGCCCGAGGCGCCAGGCCCCAAGGGTGACTATGTGCCGGTGACGATTCATGCGGGTGTGGCCTATGTGAGTGGACAAGTGTGCCGGCTGGGCGATGGCGTGATCAGCGGACCGGTGACGGACCAGACCTCGCCAGCGCGGGTGACACAGGCCGGTCAAACCTGCGCGTTGCGCACGTTGAGCGTGCTGGATCAGGTGGTAGGGTTGGAGAACGTCGAGCGCATTCTGTTTGTACGAGGGTTTGTGTTTGGCGGCGAGGGTTTCCAGCGCTTTTCCAACGTGGTCGACGGCGCTTCCCAGGTGTTGATTGATGTGTTTGGCGAGCAGGGCCGGCATGCACGTTCGGCGGTCGGCGTGGCGGGGTTGCCCAGCGGCGGAATGCTGGAATTGGAGGTCACCGCCGTTATCAAAACAACTGGATGACACATCGGCACTCACCTCAATGAACGCGTAAAATGCCGGTCTTTTTACGCGTATCTCGCAAAGGTGCCCCTTGAGCGCAGCCAAAGCCGTCGGACTTTTACTACTCACCTCCCTGTTGGCGGCGTGCGGCACCTCGCCGCCACGCACGCCCAATGACCTCTGCGGTATCTTCCGCGAAAAGGACGACTGGTACGACGCCGCCAACGTCACGCAAAAACGCTGGGGCGTGCCGATTCAGGTGCCGTTCGCCATCATGTACCAGGAGTCCGGCTTCCGCCAGGACGCCCTGGCCCCCCGCAAATACCTGCTGTGGATCATCCCCTGGGGCCGCGTTTCCACCGCCGCCGGCTACGCCCAGGCCAAGGACGAAGTGTGGAACGACTACCGCAAGAGCACCGGCCGCAGCGGCGCCAGTCGCCAGGACTTCGACGACGCCATCGACTTTGTCGGTTGGTACATGGACAAGACCTACACCGTCAACGGCGTCTACAAATACGACGCCTACGGCCAGTACCTGAACTACCACGAAGGCTGGGGCGGCTACCGCCAACGCACCTACGCCGCCAAGGCCTGGCTGCCGCCGGTGGCGAGCAAGGTGCAGGCGCGTTCACAGCTGTATGCGGCGCAGTATGCGCGGTGCAAGGATGATTTGGGGCGGGGGTTTTGGAGTCGGTTTTGGCATTGGCTGTAAGGGGGAAAAGCTGTTCCCACGCTGCATAAGGAATACAGCGTGGGGCAAGGGCTACATCTCGATCAACCAACCCACCAAAGGCACTATCATCAACGTACTCAACGCCATTGAGGTGACATTGCCAATGTACGGGTGAAAGTGTGCGGGCAAGCGGCCCGCAATCGCACAGGCTAGTGGCGGCGCGACCAGAGCCCCAAGCAGAGCACTTGAACCGATGACTGTCCAACTACCACCATGGGTTAATACAGCTGCTGGCACTGCAGAGACCAGTGGAACGTAGGTCGGAAACCATCCTCGTTTCATCCACTGTTTTCGCCAGATCACGACGCCCAGAGCCGATGTTAGCGCCTGGGCCGCGAGCAGGTGCAAAACCAGGCCAGATCCATACGCCGGGCTGATCGGGTTCAGTGCATAGGCCACCAACACACCTGCCAGCAACCCGAGACTCGCGAGTTCGTTTCCGAAAAATGGCGCTTCGGAGAAATCTGCCAACACCCGACGCAGGCCCCAGGCGATACCGTAAGTGGGCGGCTTCGCGGGTGCCGGCTTGGCGGGGGCTGTGTAATCAGAACTCACCAGCGACGGCACTCGACGACACGCTACAAATGCAATGACACTGCCGATCGCCATGCCCACCACATTGCCGATCACTACTGGAAGACCCAGTGGAACGCACACGAAGTTCACGATCAGCAGGCAAATGGGGGTCACCAGCAATGCGCCCAACACTGCACCGTTTACGGCAACTTTCCAGCCGCCGCCGAACATCAGCACCATGGCTGCTGGTAACGAGACGAATGCCGCAAACGTTGGTTGCCACGTCTGTGCGGTGACGCTCCAGCCCCACAGTAGATTGCTCAGCATTAACCCCAGCAGTGAACTGGTTACCAACCAAGGCCATAACCCTGTTCCGTAGGAAATAGAAAATCCCTGCCAGGCTTTACCGTGCTTGCTTGCCCACCATGCCAGGTAGGCGCCGCCCAACAAACCGAGCGATGCCAGTTCGTGCTTGTAGAAGGCTACTTCACTGATATCCCCGACTATCCACCGTAGCCAGGCAACAGGGTGGGGAAGGCTTGCGACCATCTCGGCGTAGCCTGGCCAGGACCATTGGTTGCTGAGCGCCACCCACAGCACCAGTAGCACACTGGCTAACCCCAGTATCAGGACGGTGAGATCTGCCCTGGACCGGTTGGACCTTGTTTCGGTAATGAGTGTTTTCATAGCACACCCTCTGATCAGCGCGGAAGGGCAGGGTGTTGGGAGTAGCCGAGCATTTGATCGTAGAGATCATTGCGTCGATCACGCTGCAGGTCATTGAGGCTGTTCCAGATCGGAGCACTGCGGGCGCTGGTGATATCAATGTCGGCGAACAGGATTTCCTGACGATTGGCTGAAGCTACCGCGCCAATCGGCCAGCCGTTGGTTCCGGCAATCAACGAGCATCCGAGGTAACGCGCTTCCCGCTCTTCGCCAATGCGGCTGGCGGCAGCGATAAACACGTTATTGACGTGGGCGGCGGTCATCGTCAGGTACGACGCCATGCATTTGCCTGCCTCATCGAACAGCGGCGGTGGCGTCCACACCCAATTGTTCAGGCTGCAAATAATATCGGCGCCCTGCTGGCTGAGGATACGTGGCACCTCCGGGAACCAGATATCCCAACAAATCAGCAGGCCAATACGGCCTATCGGGGTTTCAAATACTGGAAATCCGGTATCACCAGGTGTGAACCAGAGCTTTTCCAGGTTCCATAGATGCGCCTTGCGGTATTTGCCGATAAACCCGTCGGGGCCTAGCAGCACCGCTGTATTGAACAACTGCATACCGTCTATTTCACACAGGCCTGCCACCAGGTACACCTGGTGCTTACAGGCAAAATCTATCCACGCCTGCACACTTTCGCCGCCTGGAACCAGTTCGGCATGATCAAAGGCGTCCTGGCGACTGCTGAAGAAATACCCACAATTGGTAAGCTCGGGCAGTACGATCAGGTTCGCTCCACCGTTTGCCGCTTCTGTCGCCAGTGCAAGACTTTGACGCAGATTGTTGGCTCGGTTGTTCACGCCAACCTGAGGGTCCAGTTGGATGACGGCTACGCGTGCGGGGCTTGCTGGTTCGCTCATGGCGGTGACCTCTTATTGTTATACAACCGTGATTCGGTTGGGCGTTTATAAGAGGCGAGCAAGTGTTCAATTAAAAGTCAGGTGATTCCCGTTACGTTGTAGTCTTTTTCTTTTATGGTTCGGCTTTATAGGTTGGGTAGTCGTCCATAGTGAAACCTCCGTTGAAAGCGGCTTGCGTTCTATTACAAATGTTTATCACGGTATCGATTGCTCCCCTGAAGCAGGGCTCCGTCCAGCCCGCATCGACAGAGAAGGATTCACCACAGAGGTACAAGCCTGACTTGTGAGAAAAGTCTCGATTGTATTTCAGTAGTTTCATGGCGTCGTAATAAGTACCTGCACGATAAAGCTTTGCGCAGCCAAGCGAGTTTTTATCATTCATCCATCGTTGAACTACCGCGTGATTACGACCGATGTAGGGTGATATTTTTTCTTTGATATTGGTAGATTTCAAAAGGATTCTGTCGAGGTCTTCGATGCACCTATCAACGAGTTCTTCATCGGTGAATACCGATAGCTTTGTGGCGTCGTCTTCCCATGTGTAGCTGAGAAGAATGCAGTCGTAGGTATTGTTAGGGTTGTAGCGGTAGGTATATACATCATGAACCAAGCTATCCGTCACGATGGCTTGAGGGATTTTTTTATTGTGAGAGAGAAACGTTTTTTTAAGTGGCGCGTACACTTTGCAGCTGGTTTCCCAATGAGCTGTTTTGTAGGCGTCTATGATTTCAAAGGGGAGCATTTCCGGGTTGAAGTTTTCAATTGATATTTGCGTTTCGATCAGCCATGAAGGTAGTGTCATCACTACGGAGTCATAATCGATGAATTCTTTTTTTACGTTTTCTTTTTGTGTGATGTTCCAGTCGAAATAGACTCGTGTTTTCCCGTTTTTCTGTTTCTTGATCTTTGTTACTGCACAATGGGTCATGAGCCCGGAGTGAGTTTTTATGAGGTGCTCGTATAAAGAGTCATGTGTGTCTTCGGGCTTGATAAAGAGTATGGATTCGGCCAGGGATCCAAGTCCGATGTAGTTGGGTTTGTTAAAAGCTAGACCTCTCGAATCCAAGGGCTCGGGATGGTCTAAGTAAGGCGACACCATCGGTGTGCCGTCCGCGTTCACACGCCCGTGGATTAATTGCAGATGACTGCTGAATCCAAATATCGCCGTGCGCAGAGGGTAAAGTGAACACACGTCATAGAAGGCTCCCCAACTGCCATCACCAATGCCGATGGCGTAGAAAACCGCGGATTCCTGTGCAGTCATGCCCATGCCACCGAAGTTTCCAGGGTCACTTGATTGCCAGCTACCGATGCTTGGCATTTGGACCAAGTCGCGGAAGGAAACACTTTCGTATTTTTTGACTATTAAATTCCACATGTTCTCCCAGCCTTCAGTACCGTAATGTTCGGAGACGATCAACGTCATGCGCTCGGCGAAGGCTTTCCATTTTGCGAAAACATTGCCCAGTGTTTGACCTGGAGGCGGCGTTTTTCCATCCGTGTTTTTCCAGATAAGCATGGTGGGTTCTGCGCTGTCATCGACGCTTCCTTCTCGTAGAAATATACCTGTGGATCGCACCGCAGGGCTGCCTGGATTGGGGAAGTCTGTGTGGCGCAGTTCGAATTCGTTAGCGTAATAGGCCATGAGTGAACGCCCATCTTTAGGCGGTTCGTCTGATGTGTTGAAGAACGGCATTCTCATTGCGCCCATCTCGAAAGGCGGTCTGCCTACGGTGTTGGTATTGTGATTCCCAAGAGCGGTGAGGTGCCTGCCGCCAATACGCTTTGACTTTTCAATTAACGTAATATCTGTGAAGCCGCACCGGTGAAGTTCACGTGCCGTTGTTAAGCCCGTAATGCCAGCGCCAATAATGCATATTTTATGGTGGGGTTCAGTAGCCTGGGCAATTCCATTGACCTGCTCCACGAGCGCGCGGTAGTCGAAACATAAATCAGGTGGATTAGGGAACCTGGCTGCCCATTTGCTCTTGTTGGATCGCTTTTTTCGATGGGGGTGTTGGGCTGTGTCTGCGGGGTAATTGAAGTTGGAACCGATGGTCATTCTGATATTCCCAGTTCAGAGTAAATGGACTCGGAGCAGGATGACCGTGAGTGTTGCTAGCCAGAAATAGGCTAGCGTTGGATTTTGGCACAGTAAATTCGTATTTTTTCGTAGGGGCAGTGCAAGCGATTAAAGTGGGGAGCATGCTCCCTCACTCTGAGCGACATTGTATTAGCTCGGCTGCATACACTCCAGCGACCGATCCACCATCACACTGGCCATGTCCACCAGGTGCATGACCGACAGCACCAACGTGCGTGAAGTCCCTTCCAGTTGATCCCCGGCCGTTTGCGCCGCAACGGCGGCACAACGCAACACGCTGCTGGCATGGGCCAGGGCGTCTTCGAAGCTGAGGTCTGGGGTGGTGGTGAAGAATTGCAGTTCTGAAGCGGGTGGCGCGGGGACAGGTTTGTCCATGGGTTCAACTCCTAATCAACGTTAGAGAGCCGATACCTGCGCTACTAAACAGGGTGGCGGTCGTACGCAGGTTAGTAGACCGGTGATTAGGACCCGGCGCACCCGAAGGTGCCCTGCGCACGGCCACCATAACGCAGGGCCGAAAAAAGGCGCCTTGCATAAGGGGGCGCTTGGCGCCTAATCACATCGTGGGTTACTAAACCCGGTCACTGAATGGGCAGTGACCGACGACGACTAGCCACGTGATTTGAGCGGCGCAAGCGGTTGGGATTCTCTCGGAAACGTCCTGCGAGATAAAGGGAAATGTCACTGCTCTTTTCTTGCTTGCGCACCCACATTCTGTGCGGAGGTGATTAGCACGCTGGTAAAAAAACAGTAAGGCTCAAATAATGATTCGGCTGAATGACCCTCAAGGGCTTATCCAGAGGAGGAAAAATGAAGTTTCCTGTGGTAGTACACAAGGACGCGGACTCGGACTACGGCGTGACCATTCCTGACGTGCCGGGGTGTTTCTCTGCGGGAAGGTCTTTTTCCGAAGCGCTGCATAATGTCCGCGAGGCCTTGGCGTTGCACCTTGAAGGGGTGATTGCCGATCAAGAACAGCTTCCGCAAGTTTTAGCGATTGATGTCCACCTGAATAATCCTGATTTTTCCGGTGGATTCTGGGCGATTGTCGACTTGGATTTAATGCCCTATCTGCGAAACACAACTCAAGCAAACACTATCTATCCAACGGATTCCCCATGAGCCCCGAAGAACTCCAAATCACCGACATCCGCCCCGGCACCGGCAAAGCCGTGGTTAAAGGCGCGCTGATCACCACCCAATACACCGGCACCCTGGAAGACGGCACGGTGTTCGACTCCTCTTGGGAGCGCGGCAAGCCGTTCCAGTGTGTGATTGGCACCGGGCGTGTGATCAAGGGCTGGGATAAGGGCTTGATGGGCATGCAGGTAGGCGGTGTGCGCAGCCTGTTCGTGCCGGCGCATCTGGCCTATGGCGAGCGGTCGATGGGCGCGCATATCAAGCCCAACAGCAACCTGCGTTTTGAGATTGAGTTGCTGGAAGTGCTGACGCGGGACGATTGAGAACGATGGACATGGAAGTTGATTCACACGGGTTGCCGGCGTGTTCTGTCGTGGGCATTCAGGTCGTTGAACTGGGTAATCGCGATGAGGTCGAGTTGCAGCGGTTTTTTGAGCGGGCGCCGGATTACTTCATCGCGGTCAACGGCGAACCGGCCACTGCGACCGAAGCGCATGAGGAATTGCAGGGACAGTTGCCCGCAGGGTGGGCGTGCAGTCGGATGTATTGGCTGGGTTACCGCGATCTGGAACACCAGCTGGTGGCGGTGGTGAACATTGCGGCGGACTTGCTGGCTGTTGGTGTTTGGCACATCGGGCTGTTGCTGGTGGATGCACGCTTGCATGGCACTGGGTTGGCGCAGCGGCTGCACGCGGATCTTGAGGCTTGGGCTGCGGGCAGCGGCGCTCAATGGCTGCGTTTGACGGTAGTCATCGGCAATGCCAAGGCCGAACGTTTCTGGCCTAAGCTTGGCTATGTGCAGGTACGCACCCGCGAAGGGATCACGATGGGGCGTCAGGTGAACAGCGTATCGATTCAGGTCAAGGCCCTGGCAGGTGGGCAGGTGGGTGATTACCTGACGTTGGTGCCGCGAGATCAAGTGGATGCACCTTCCTGAACCCATCCTGAAGAATCTTCTTATTCCCCATACGGAAACTTTCCTACGGTTTACTCTCTCATCATCGGGGCGTAAGCTTCGCGCGTTTTCATCAATAGCGGAGACCCTCAGTGGGTACTTGTTCGAGTGACAGTAGTCGGCCGGTTTCGGTAACCGGCACAGGCTTGGCAAGGTAACGCGCATTTTTCCGATGCCGTTGTCTCGCCACTAAAAGCGAGAAGCGGCATCCCGGCAGCGCCAGTCCTGGCACCTGCCCGAATCCCTCTCATCGACGCTGACCAGCACCCGCCTCACCTCGGGATGCTACGGACGCGCCTGTCTTTTACGACAGGCGGGCCAAGCTGGCTGTGCCTATAAAACGGGCGCGGTGCAGACGGCGGTACCTGCACGACGGTTTTTTCCTCGCGCAGGAGTAACACCATGAACCTGACTCTGTTGAAAGAGTTCTTTGCCGGCTTCCTGCGGACCCGGCACATCGCCCGGCATTTCCGCCGCCTGGCGATGCTCGACACCGTGACCGACGCCAGCGTCAGCCGCGAAGTGCCGCCGACCCTGGCGCAAACCCTGGTGGTCTCGGCCAACAGCAGTGCGGTGCAATTGCTCGGCACCCTGGGCAGCCATTCCGAAGGTTTGACGACTCAGGAAGCCGATGCCCTGCGCGTGCAATATGGCCTCAACGAAGTCGAGCATGAGCAACCGCTGCCATGGTGGGTGCACCTGTGGCACTGCTACAAAAACCCGTTCAACCTGCTGCTGACCTTGCTGGCGGTGATCTCCTGGCTGACCGAAGACATGAAGGCCGCCACGGTGATTTTCTCCATGGTGGTGCTGTCGACGCTGCTGCGTTTCTGGCAGGAGGCCAAGTCCAACAAGGCGGCCGATGCGCTGAAAGCCATGGTGAGCAACACCGCTACGGTGCTGCGCCGCGATGAAGCCAAGCGCATCGAACTGCCAATCAAACAACTGGTGCCGGGCGACCTGATCGTACTGTCCGCTGGGGACATGATCCCCGCCGATTGCCGCGTACTCAGCGCTAAGGACCTGTTTGTCAGCCAGGCGGCAATGACCGGTGAATCGATGCCGGTGGAGAAGTTCGCCCAGCAGCAGGACGCCAAGACCCGCAACCCGCTGGACCTGGAGAACATCCTGTTCATGGGCACCAACGTGGTGTCCGGCGCGGCGACGGCGGTGATCCTGACCACCGGCAACAGCACCTATTTCGGCGCCTTGGCCCAGCGCGTGACCGCGACTGATCGCGCCACCACCTCTTTCCAGCATGGCGTCAACAAGGTCAGCTGGTTGCTGATCCGCTTCATGTTCGTGATGGCGCCGCTGGTGCTGTTCATCAACGGTTTCACCAAGGGCGACTGGACCGAGGCACTGCTGTTCGCGCTGTCGATTGCCGTGGGCCTGACCCCGGAAATGTTGCCGATGATTGTCACGTCCACCCTGGCCAAGGGCGCGGTGTTTCTGTCGCGTAAAAAAGTCATCGTCAAGCGCCTGGACGCGATCCAGAACTTCGGCGCCATGGACGTGCTGTGCACCGACAAGACCGGCACCCTGACGCAGGACAAGATTTTCCTGGCGCGTCATGTGGACGTATGGGGTGAAGAGTCCGATGACGTGCTGGAAATGGCCTACCTCAACAGCTACTACCAGACCGGCCTGAAAAACCTGCTGGACGTGGCGGTACTGGAGCATGTGGAGGTACATCGCGAGCTGAAAGTCGGCACGGCGTTCCAGAAGGTCGATGAGATCCCGTTCGACTTCAACCGCCGCCGCATGTCCGTGGTGGTCGCCGAGCAGGGCCAGCCGCACCTGTTGATCTGCAAGGGTGCCGTGGAGGAGATTCTGTCGGTGTGCAACAACGTGCGCCATGGCGACGTCAATGAAGCACTGACCGATGACCTGTTGGCACGTATCCGTCAGGTCACCGCCGCGTTCAATGAAGAAGGCCTGCGCGTGGTCGCCGTGGCCGCGCAACCGATGGCGCCGGGGCGTGACACCTACAGCCTGGCGGATGAGAATAACCTCACGCTGATCGGTTACGTCGCGTTCCTCGACCCACCCAAGGAAAGCACCGCGCCTGCGCTCAAAGCCCTCAAGGCCCATGGCGTGGCAGTGAAAGTGCTGACCGGCGACAACGAACTGGTCACCGCCAAGATCTGCCGCGAAGTGGGCCTGGAGCAACAGGGTCTGCTGATGGGCAACGACATTGAGGACATGACCGACGCCGAACTGGCCAAGGCCGTGGAAACTACCAATGTGTTCGCCAAGCTGACGCCAAGCCACAAGGAACGCATCGTGCGCTTGCTCAAGGCCAATGGGCATGTGGTCGGCTTCATGGGCGATGGTATCAACGATGCGCCGGCGCTACGGACCGCCGATATCGGTATTTCGGTAGACAGCGCGGTGGATATCGCCAAGGAAGCTGCCGACATCATCCTGCTGGAAAAGAGCCTGATGATTCTGGAGGAGGGTGTGCTGGAAGGCCGTCGCACCTTCGCCAACATGCTCAAGTACATCAAAATGACTGCCAGCTCCAACTTCGGCAACGTGTTCTCGGTGCTGGTGGCCAGCGCGTTCATTCCGTTCCTGCCGATGCTGCCAATGCATCTGCTGGTGCAAAACCTGCTGTATGACATTTCGCAGATTGCGATCCCGTTCGATAACGTCGACGACGAGATGCTGAGTAAACCCCAGCGCTGGCAGCCAGGAGATGTCGGTCGTTTCATGCTGTTTTTCGGGCCGATCAGTTCGATCTTTGACATCACCACGTTCGCACTCATGTGGTACGTCTTTGACGCCAATACTCCCGACCACCAGACCCTGTTCCAGTCTGGCTGGTTCGTGGTGGGGTTGCTGACCCAGACGCTGATCGTGCACATGATCCGCACCCCGAAAATCCCGTTCCTGCAAAGCCGTGCGGCGATGCCGTTGATGGTGATGACCGGCGTGATCATGGCCGTGGGGATTTTCCTGCCGATGGGGCCGCTGGCGCATTACTTCAAGTTGCAGGCGCTGCCGTCGCTGTACTTCGTGTTCCTGCCGGTGATTCTGCTGGCGTATATGGCGCTGACCCAGGCGGTGAAGGGCTACTACATCCGTAAGTTTGGCTGGCAATGAACAGGGAAGATTTCCTATGCAAGCAATCAACAACATCAACCTTGAATCTCTGGTCGACACTCTGGTCAGCCTCACTGCGGCCTTTGTCCTCGGCGGCTTGATCGGTTTCGAACGTCAATACCGCCAGCGTACGGCGGGCCTGCGCACCAACGTGCTGGTGGCAGTGGGCGCGGCGATTTTCGTCGACATGGCTAGCCGACTCGGCGGCGCGGAAGGCGCGGTGCGGGTGGTGGCCTATGTGGTCTCGGGCATCGGCTTTCTCGGTGCCGGTGTGATCATGCGTGAAGAGGGCAACGTGCGTGGGCTCAATACGGCGGCCACCCTCTGGGCATCGGCGGCGGTGGGCGCCTGCGCGGGGGCCGACCTAGTGCTCGAAGCGCTGCTTGGCACGCTGTTTGTGCTTGCGGCAAACACCTTGCTGCGACCGATTGTCAACAACATCAACCGTCAGCCGTTGGACGTGGTGTCGGCAGAGGTCACCAACATCTTGTATGTGATCGCCCGGCGTACCCAGCAGAAAGCCGTACTGGCTTTGCTGGAAGCGGAGCTGGCACGTTGCAACTACCCGGCCAGCGATGTGGACGTGCGTCCCTTTGGCACGGAAGAAGTGGAGATCGAAGCCACCTTGGCCGTGACGTCGGTGGACGGTGACGAACTGGACGCGCTGGTGGCGCGAATTTCGATGTCGACCCTGGTGGTGCAAGCGTTCTGGAGCCCAAGTACTACCGAGTAATCCCCGGCTGTCTGGGATTGTCCCGCGCAAAGCTGACTATGCTGTTACGAGGAAAAGTCCTACAAGCAATCGAGACTATCCCTTCATTTGATAAGCCACACCGTTGTTAAGGTTGCGCCCTTGCGCCTTAGAAACCAAGGCGCAGCTCAACGTATTGACAGTGTTCTATCAAAAGGAGGGGTCTGTCCTACCTGAAGTGTCATGCAGAGTAATCAGTACCGTTTGTCGGAACTGTTACTTTTCACAGGTAGATGGGTCCCGTGTGATATGTAAGCGTACTGATCCCTCGGGGGAGTCTTATGAGCAAAGCTTTAATTGTGGATGATCACCCTTTTATCCGTGCCACCGTGAAGTACCTGTTGAAGCAAGAAGGCTTTGGTGAAATCTATGAAGCGGGCAACGGCGCCGACGCCATGCAGTGCGCGCGTGAGCAGCGCCCGGACCTGATCATCCTCGACCTGGCCATGCCCAAGCTTGGCGGGCTGGAGGTGATCAGCCGGATCAAGGCGTTGGAGCTGCCATGCAAGATCCTTGTGCTGACCTCCTACCTGGCGGTGTTCTTCTCCACCCGCTGCATGCGCGCCGGGGCCATGGGCTTCGTGGCCAAGACGGGTGAACTGGACGAGTTGCAAAAGGCGATCAGGGCGATCCGCTCCGGCTACAGCTGCTTCCCCAGCGTGGCCAACAGTTCAGTGCGCCGTGACGATTTGCAGACCACCGAGCAAGAACTGGTCGAAGCGCTGTCGGACCGCGAATTGACGGTGCTGCAAAAGCTGGCTCTGGGCCTGAGCAATAAGGAAATCGCCGAGGATATGCTGCTGAGCCACAAAACCATCAGCACCTACAAGACGCGACTCAAGGAGAAGCTGCGTATGTCTTCGGTAGTGCACCTGTCCAAGTTCGCCCAGCGCAATCATCTGATCTGAAATGACCACCTCCCGGCTGTTGAGATTCACGGCTGTCCTGCTGATCGGGTTGTTTTCCCATGCAGCGATGGCCCTGGATGAGCCGCACTCCCTACGACTCCTCGGTCACGCCACTCTTGAGAACCCAGGCGTGGCGCTTGATGAAAGCGACTGGCGCTGGTTACGCCAGCGGCGCACGTTGGTGATGGGGGTGTCGGCGCCGGACTACGCGCCTTTCGACCTTAGCAACAACAATGATTTTGAAGGTATCACCGCTGACTACGCGTGGTTGATCAGCCTTATCTTAAGCGTGCCCATTGAAGTTCGACGCTATGACACCCGCGATGAGGTGATCGAGGCACTCAAGCTGGGAGAAGTGGATTTAGTCGGGTCGGCCAATGGCTACGAAGCCGCCGACAAGGGCCTGATACTGTCTCGTTCCTACGCCAATGATCAACCTGTGCTGGTAACCCGCGCGGGTGACAGTCATTTACTGAGCCCCGACCTGGCCGGCAAACGCGTGGCGATGCTCTACCACTACATGCAGCCTGACGCGGTGCAAGCCTATTACCCAGCGGCGCAACTGATGTTGTACGGTTCGACCCACCAAGCCATCGGCGCCGTCGCGTTTGGCCAGGCGGATGTGTACCTGGGCGACGTCATCAGTACCCGTTATCTGATCCAAAAGAATCACCTCAATAATGTGCGCGTGGCCGATTTTTCCGGGCTGGAGGTCAACCCGTTCGGGTTCGCTTTCTCCGGAGATAACATCCGCCTGCTGAATATCATCAACGCAGCGCTGGCCGTGATCCCGGCCAACCAGCAAATGAGCATCCTGCGCCGCTGGAGTGCCGGAGACAGTGGCTTCCTGGAGGCCGACCGGTTGCGCCTGAGCGACGGTGAGCAGCGTTGGCTGGAGAAGCATCCTCGGGTAAAGGTCGCGGTGCTCGACAAGTTCATGCCGCTGTCATTCCTGAATGAGCAGGGGCAATTCGCGGGGCTGAGCGATGAGGTGTTGTCGCGGATCAGCTTGCGCACGGGTTTGAAGTTCGAGATGGTCCACAGCAATTCTTTACCTCGGCAAATTGATGAGGTCAGCAGCGGGCAAGTGGACATGCTTGCGGTCATTACGCCTAGCGTCGAGCGTGCCGAAAAAGTCCGTTTCACCCGACCTTACCTGTCCAACCCCTACGTGCTGGTGGCGCGTGCCAGTGATGAACGGCTGCTCACCCTGGAAGACATGCCCGGAAAACGGCTGGCGTTCATTGGCGGCAACAGCCTCGGTGCACAGATAGCCCGGGATTATCCAGGTATCAAGTTTGTCGACGTCGAGAACCCTGAGGCCGCCATGGACCTGGTCGCCAAGGGGAGTGTCGATGCGACTATTGTTTCGTTGATCAGCGCACGCTACATGATTGCGCGCAATTATCGAGACCGTCTGCGTATCACCACCACGATCGGCACGGAACCGGCGCGCATTGCCTTCGGTGTCAACCGCAGCCAACTGGAGCTGTATTCAATTCTCGAGAAGGCGTTGTTGAGTATCACGCCTGAAGAAATGGACGAACTGACCAACCGTTGGCGCAGCGAGATCATCATCGAAGACAGCTATTGGAGCAGCCACCGCAATGTGATCATCCAGGGGTTTGGTCTGGCCGCGTTACTGCTGCTGGTGACGCTGGGTTGGGGGCTCTACCTGCGCAACCTGATACGCAAGCGCGCCCAGGCAGAGCGGGCCTTGAGCGACCAGATGCGATTCATGAGCGTGCTGATCGACGGCACACCCCATCCGATTTACGTGCGCGATCGCCAGGGCCGGTTAATGGCCTGTAACAACGCTTACCTTGATGTGTTTGGCTTCAGGTTGGAGGACGTGATCGGCAAGACTGTGGTGCAAACCGACACGGGCAACCCGCCGCAGGCCCAGTCGTTCCATGCCGATTACCTGGACCTGATGGAGCGGGGCGAGCCGCAGATCCAGGATCGCGTACTCAAGGTGCCAGGTGGTGTGTTGACCATTTACCAGTGGATGCTGCCGTACCGTGACAGTAATGGCAGCGTCGTGGGCATGATCGCCGGCTGGGTGGATGTCAGCGAGCGCCAGCGCCTGCTTGGCCAGTTGCAGGAAGCCAAGGAGGAAGCCGACGCCGCCAACCGTGCCAAGACCACCTTCCTGGCGACCATGAGCCATGAGATTCGCACACCGATGAATGCGGTGATCGGTATGCTTGAGTTGGCCTTGAAAAACGCCGAGCAGGGCCGTGTCGATCAGGACGCGCTAGAGGTGGCGTCGATGGCGTCCCGGAGCATGCTGGAGTTGATCGGCGATATCCTGGACATTGCACGGATTGAAACCGGCCACCTGTCCTTGAGCCTGGAGCAGGCCAATCTCCATGAGTTGTTGGCCTCCGTGGCGCGCGTTTTCGAGGGGTTGGCTCGGGATAAGGGGCTGCAGCTGCAAGTCGAGCTTGATCCGCTGATCGATCGAACGGTGCTGATCGACCCTTTGCGTTTCAAGCAAGTGGTGTCCAACCTGCTGGGCAATGCCATCAAGTTCACCGCCACCGGGCAGGTGCGTCTGGGCGCTCAGAGCACACCGGCATTGGTCGGTGACCACTTGAACCTCCGGTTGCTTGTGGAAGATACGGGGATTGGCATCAGTGCCGAAGATCAGCAGCGCTTGTTCAATCCGTTTTTCCAAGGCAGCAACAACGACCAATCGGCGCGCAGTGGCTCCGGCCTTGGGTTGGTGATCAGCCGCAACCTGTGCGAGATGATGGGCGGCCAATTGCATTTGAGCAGTGTGCAGGGCAAGGGGACGCGAGTGGACGTGACGTTGGCGCTGGCGTTGACCACCGAAACGGCGCTTTCTTTACCTGTTAAACCTGCGCCTGCGACACCTGCATTGAACCTCCTTGTGGTCGATGATTACCCGGCCAATCGCTTGCTGTTGACTCGACAACTGAGCTTCCTGGGACATCACATCGTCACAGCCGAGGACGGCGCTGAGGGCTTTGCCCTGTGGCAGGCCGGGCAGTTTGATGGCGTCATCACCGACTGCAATATGCCACTCAAGGATGGCTACACATTGGCACGTGATATCCGTGCCCAGGAGCGTCAGCGTGGCCTGATGCCGTGTCTGCTACTGGGGTTTACCGCCAACGCGCAACCGGAGGAGACCGAGCGCTGCCGGCAGGCGGGCATGGACGGTTGTCTCTTCAAACCGACCGGCCTGGATGATCTGCGCACGGCGTTGGCGTCGCGCACCGCGGCAGCGGTGGTGAAAGAGGGCGTGCCGGTATGTGACTTGAGTACGCTAGTCGCTCTGACAGGCGATGATACTGCCGGGCTCAATGAGTTGCTGACACCATTGCTCGGTAGCCTCGCGGTGGACCGCTTGCTGCTATCGGCGCTGCAAGAACACGCGGACTTTGGCAAGTTGCATGACCTGGCCCATCGGGTCAAAGGTGGCGCTCGCATGGTCAAGGCGGCGGCGCTGGTCGCTTGTTGTGAGGCGCTGGAGGGCGTGTGTGAAAGGGGGGACCGTGATGCATTGGCGGCTTCGGTTGAAGCCATTGGCCACGCCATTGATAGCTTGCATCATAACTTGAGCGAACGCATCAAGCAGACTTGACTGAAGTGGATGTCTATTCGGTGGGTTTGGGAGAATTCCTACATGGAGTAGGAATAAACCTGATTTTGTCTTCGGGGTATGTCTGGAAAATGGGGCTCGTTCACTGACGAGCGCTGCCTGCCCAGGGATTCGCCATGCCAAACAAAGCACTGACCATCCTGATTGCCGATGAACAACACCTGCAACGTTTGTATATCGAGAAAATGCTCAATCGGCTGGGGTACTTCCGGATCGTACCGGTGGAAACCGTTGAAGAGGCCCAGTTGCTCACCGCTATCCCGGCTCTGCCCTTTGATGTGCTGATCATCAATGCGGGGCTGACGGCTCATGCTTGCGGGTCTCAACCCCAGGCGCACCACGTGCTGGTCTACGATCATTTGGACCTGAGTACCCGCGCTGACGTAACGCCGGCGGTGCTGGTGCGGCTGCCCGGCGTGCCTGACAACGTCAACCTTGAACACTTCATGGACATCATTGACCCACCCGCAGCCACTGCCGGCCTGCGGGTGTTGCCGTGGTTGCGCGAGTTATCCCAGCCAGCAGCCGGGGGTTAATCCCATTTCGGTGCGATACCCTTGGGGCTGGTCAGGCGATGGCCGCGTTCCAGCTCGGCAATCTGTGCCATGTCGGCAGTACTCAAGGTCAGTTGCAGGGCCTTGAGGTTACTTTCCAGGTTGGTGCGCTTGGTTGACGACGGGATGACTGCGTAGCCCAATTGCATGGCCCAGGCCAGCGTCACTTGCGCTGGGGTCGCCTGATGGCGTTCGGCGATTTGCTGGATCACCGGGTCCTTGAGCACTTCGCCGTAGGCCAGCGTCATGTACGACGTGATCTGAATGCCGTTGGCGGTGGCGAAGTCCACGACCTTGCGGTTTTGCAGGTAGGGGTGCAGTTCGACCTGGTTGGTGGCGATGTTTTCGGCGCCAACGGCTGCAATCGCTTGTTTCATCAAGTCGACGGTGAAGTTGGAAATGCCGATCTGGCGGGTCAGTCCCAGGCGCTTGGCTTCCAGCAACTGGCCCATGAATTCGGCAACAGGCACCTGGTCGTCCGGCGAGGGCCAGTGGATCAGGGTCAAGTCCAGGTAGTCGGTCCTCAGTTTGCCCAGACTTTCGCGCAGGCTTGGAATCAGCTGGCCTTCGGCGAAGTTGGCGATCCAGATCTTGCTGGTGATGAACAACTGGTCACGCGGCACGCCGCTGTCGGCAATTGCCTGGCCGACGTCGGCTTCGTTCTCGTAGATCTGCGCGGTGTCGATCACACGGTAGCCCAGTTCCAGGCCGGTGCTGACGGAATCGATCACCACCTGGCCTTGCAGGCGGAAAGTGCCGAGGCCGAAGGCCGGGATACTGTGCGTTGGGATAGACATCAGTAACTCCTGAAGGGGTGTGAACAATGGAGTCGAGTATCCGCCCGTCGTTCCTTCGGAAAAACCGCCGAATCCGAAAAGGACTCTTTACCGCTGGTCACGAATTGCCAGCGCCTTGAACCGCTGTGTCAATGACAGAACCACCTGACCGCTCCCCATGTTGGGCACCACGTGGGTGAAGGGAATGTCGATCAGGCGGTTCTCGCGCACGGCACGCAGCTTCGAAAGCACCGGGTCGCTGTTCAGCAACTGCCGCTTGCGGCTGGCCGGTGACCACAGCGCGTCGGCCAGCAGGATCACGTCCGGGTCCTTGGCCAACAGAGTTTCATTGCTGACGGTCACCCGTGACAACGGGATATCGGCCAGTACATTGCGTGCACCGGAAGCTGCCAGCAAGGTGGTGACAAAACCCCGTTGACCTTCGCTATCGAGTCCCCCCACTTCATTGTCCAGGTAAAACACCGACAGCGGACGGGCATCCCCGATCAGCGCGTGGGCGTGTGCCAGGTCAGCATCCAACGCATCGCTCAGCATTTGAGCGCGCTGGTTTTTGTGCAGGAGGGCGCCGAGGGTAAACAGGTCCTGGCGGATATGTCCAAAATAATCCAGGGAGTGACCCGCGCAGGCGGACTCCAGCAGGTAGGACGCCACTCTGTTGTTTGCCATCCCGGTGCGGGAGGTGACCCCATCACCGAACGCACTGGCAAAGCCGCCCACCACCATGTCCGGACGTTGCGCATACAGCACTTCGCTGGACGGGTATTTCGTCGCGATGACCGGCACGTCAAAGTACTCGCCATGCCGGTGTGCAATGCCGTTGTCGTCCAGATACGCGACACCCACCAGCGAAGGCCCGGCATCCAGCGCTAGCAGCAGATCGGCGGCGTGCTGGTTGAGTGCCACGATGCGCGAAGGCGGTGACGGGGGCACGCTCCAATCCTGGGCGCAGTTGCGATAACTGTCTGCCAGCGCCGGTGTGCAGCAGAACAGCGCGACTGGCAATAACCAGGTTTTTCTCATGGTAGGTCCTTGATCAGCAGGTCTTGCACCACATCGCCACTCACCAGGTGCACATCCACCAGGCGCAGCACATCGGCCTTGTTGCGCACGCCATACCAGCAGCGTTCGGGATATACCGTGAGTACCGGCCCGAGGTTGCACGGGAACTGGCAATGGGTGCGCGTCAGCAGCACGCCACCGGGCACTTCGATGTGTTCATGTTCCAGCAACCGGCGGCGCAGGGTTTTCCACAGTTGCAAGGCGCCGCGCTGCGTACAGCGCGGGCCGGTGCACAGGAATACATGGCGGGCGTGGTCCGGCATGCGAGACCAGTCGGGATGGAAGTCCACCCCGTCGATTTTGGTGATCTCAGTCATCAGAAACGATACGTGTAACGCACCTGCGATGTGAACGGGCGGCCGAGGTTATCGACGTTGCTGGCGCGGCTGGTGACGTAGTCGCGGTCGAACAGGTTTTCCACCAACACGCTCAGGCGGTGCTGGTGGGCGGTGTCGAGGTAGCGATAGGCATCGGCGTCCACCACGGAGTAGTGGCCGTATTCGACTTTTTTCGAGCTGGTGATGTCGCGGATATAGCGGATCGCAGTACCTGCGCCCCATAAGCGATTTTCCGATTCGAAACCGATCCGTGAACGGGCGAAAAAGCTCGGAATGTCGTTGATAGTGACCCCGGTGCGGGACTCGGTGAGGTTGCGCGTCATGTCGGCTTGCAGGCTCCACTGGTCGTCGAGTGCAAGCTTGGCGTCGGCCTCGAAGCCGCGCATCTGGATCTGGCCCTGGCCGTTGACCCACTGCACATCGTCAAGCGTGATCAGGTCGGTGATCTTGCGTTTGAACAGCGTGACGCTGGCGCTGAAATCACGCTCGGCCAGCAACCCTTTGTAATCGATACCCAGCTCGGCGTTGCGGCTTTTCTCCGGCTTGAGGTTGCGGTTGCCGATTTCGTCGCCTGGCTCGTTGACGAACAACTGCTCGGCGTTGGGCAGTTTGTAGGCCGTACCGTATTGGCCGCGCAGGGTCCAGTGGTCGTTGAGGTCGTAGAGGGAGGTGAGCATGCCGACGGTTGCGCTGTCGCCGCCGCTCATGGCTTCATGGCGCACGCCGATGCTGGGGTGCCAATTGGGCAATGCGTCGATCTGTGGCCGCAACTGCGTATACAGCGCATGGGCCTGGGCCTTGTTGTCGTCGATCACCAGTACATCGTCCTGACCCTTGAACCACTGGTTGTCGCTGCCCACCACCAGCACATGGCCGCCTGGCAATTCAGCCTTGCCTTCGGCCTGCACGCCCCAATCGGTAAAGCCCCAGTAGTCATTGTGATTGCGCACATTGCGGCCGCCACTCGCGGTGTTGTCGATCCGTGTATAACGCGTGTCCCAATCGTTGATATGGCCCTTGACGAAGTAGCTCAAGCGCTCGTTGATCGCCTGTTCGAAAGTGGCCGTGGCGATCTGTTGCACGCGGTCGTTGGTGGTCTTGTAGTTGTTTACCGGCCGCGCGAAATCAAGGTTGGCATCGGCATATTGGTAGAACAGCTCCAGGCGCGAGTCATCGCCAAACGACTGGATGGCCTTGGTGCCTAAGGTGGTCACTTCGTACGAGCGTTTTTTGTCGCTGACGCGGCCGCTGTAGTCGCTGTTGCGAAACGGCTGGTAGCCTTCGGAGGCGTTGCGGCTGACATACGCCAGCAGGCCGAGGTCTCCCCAACCGTTGGTGAAGATCTTCTCGACCCGCGCATCGCCGGTGGTGCCGCCGAAGGTATCGACTCCCAGGTTCACTTCACCGGACGTCTCGCGGGTCTGCGGGCTGCGCGTGACGATGTTGATTACCCCCGATACCGCCTGGGTGCCGAACAGCAGGCTCTGGCCGCCCTTGAGCACTTCGATGCGCTCGATGGCGTTGGCCGGCAGCGTGTCGAGGTACAGGCCGCCATACAGGCGGTTGTTCAGGCGTACGCCGTCGAGCAGGATCAGCGTGTCATCGTTGCGCCCGCCCAGCAGGGAATAGGTGCCGTAGTCGAATGGGCCGTTTTTCGGCGCCACGTAGAGGCCGGGGATGAACATCTGCATCACCCGCGTCACGTCGGCGGCGGGGCCGGCGCGTTCGATCTGTTCGCGGGTGACGATCTCCACTTTGCTGCCGTACTGGGCCATGGCGGCGACGGTGGTGGATTCCACGGAGGGGGCGGAGACGATCTGCTGGTTGAGTACCAGGGTGTTGTCGTCGGCCAGCAACAGGGGGCTGAACAGCGAGCCGAACAAAGGGATCAGGGAACGTCGAATCATAGTCTTCTCGAAAGTATCTTCGCAGAAGCACGCAGGAGAAGGCATCGCGCACACGCCGACACCGGCCCATGCCCGCCCACCGCAGGAGTTTGCCTAACAGAAATTCCAGGCCGGTCTCCGGGCTCTCGCGTATGGATCCCTTCACCTTCCCATGGCGCGCAGGCCACAGTGGTGTGTCGAAGGGGTCACGCGAATACCGTTGCGGGGGCAGCACCGGACTGGCTCAAAGAGCGTACCGGTTTCCCGTTTCACCCCAAGCACGGCGGCAGGGGGCACCTGAAACAGGGCGGCATCTGAACATTCGCATGACCGTTCGTCAACTCCGTCATCCAGGATTCTCAGGCTTTACTTGCCAGCAAGGGGGCGGCGCGGCATCCGCACCGCCCAACTCAATACCCACCTAGCGCTGAACAACAAATTCGAATCTAAGATCAAGTACCTTGGGACCCTGCGCGGTTGCTTCGGTTATGCGTTCGACCACACCCTGGTCTACGGCACGGCTGGTCTGGCCTATGGCGAAACCAGCCAGAACGTCGACATGTTCGGCCCCACAGGCAATACCCAGTTCAGCGACGACCAGAGCCATTTCAAGATGGGTTATACGGTGGGAGCTGGTATCGAACAGGCCATCCCCAAGAACCTGTCGTTCAAGACCGAATACCTGTACTACGACCTGGGTGAAGACAAGCTGAACGTCGCGGTGATTCCGGGCATCGGTGGAGCAGGGACTGGCTATGATTCCAAGTTCAATAACGATGGGCAGATGTTTCGCGTCAGGTTGAACTGGAAGTTTGACTGACGTTGGAGCCTCAGGCGCAGAGGCTTTCAGCGTGCATCGGACGCGCGGGGCGGTGTTGATGGAACTCGCCCTGTCGCGGCTTGCGGTTTTTGCGGGTGTGGACCGCGTTCCAGATCGTGAAGTCGAACTGTGTGGCGGAAACGACATTTTCCTGGATCAGTGTGATGGGCGGCGGGGTGGCTGCATTTGAGTAGTGAGTATTCAGCGTGACCTCTAGTGTGTCCTTGTCTCGGTAACCGCTGAGTAGGGGGATTAGCGTGAAGGCATGATCGACACCTTCGGACTCGGTCGGTGTGCCGGCGAACAGTACGATTCCGACATAGACCTTGCGATCGTTCAAGCTGAACATGCACGGCCGGCACTGCGCGATGGACTCTCTCAGCAAAACTCTGAAAGGTGTACCCTCAAGGACACCCAGCGCCAGCAGCGAGTGGAGCTGGACGTCTGTTTCCAGCTGCAATATTTTCTTCTTCGCGCCCACATAGAACGCTGACCAGAAGAAAGGCATAACCAGGGCCGTCAGCCCGACCTGTATCAGGAAAACCCATAGAGTGCCGTTTTTTCCGTTGGCAATATCAAGTTGCACCAATAGCGTGCCCAAGTAGCTGCTGTAGTCTGTTGCAATGACATGACCCATGATCGGGACCGCCTGCTTTGACACTGCCAGGACGGCTGCGGTCAGGAGGGTCGAGACAATCAGGCAAGCCATCCCCATTCTGGCCACCTGCAAATAGAGCAGTTGCCCTTGGAAACGGTGCAGGCGCACATAGAAGAAGGGGTGCCTGATGCAGACCATGTATCCGCTGACCAGTAATGGGACGATGATCAGCAAGCCCATGAATGATCAGCCTCCATTTTGCGTACTTGGTGCAGGGCGTCCTTGTAACCCTGTGACTCCAAGACTTCGGCGGCATCCAAGCCGATGCCTCCGTATACGACTTTCCAGGTTTTACGGGACTTGACCTCTTTCGCACGCTCCCACTCATCCTGGGTCGGCTTCCCAAACAGCAAATGCAATAACGACATGGCTACACCCTCGAAGAGAAGTAGCCATTTTTATAGCAAGGGAAAGGGACCCTAACCATTGATGGCCGCGTTGCCACTGTCGCCAGTTCCCGTAGGAAACGTCTCCATTTGTATGAGCTGCCTAAAATGTCGGCGGTGTAATTACCCAGATCACCACGGTTTCTACCTTGCCAGGATTGCCGTATCGATGGGGCTCACGGCTGGCGAAGCTGAAACTGTCACCGGCCTGCAGCAGGAAGTGTCGCTCACTTACCCACAACTCGAACTGGCCGCTCAGTACGTATCCCGCTTCTTCGCCTTCATGGCTGTAGTTCTGCTGGCTATACGTACCCGGCGGGAAGCTTGATTGGAGCATTTCCAGTTGGTGGTTGGGCAACGGCGTCAGCAATTGGTCGACGATGCCGTCCTCGTAATGAATGCTCTGGCGGTTGCCTTTGCGCACGACATAGCCTTCGTCCTCGACAGCGGCTACGGTTTCGCTGGCGAAGAACCACTGGATGGTCACGCCCAGGCTGCGGGCAATATTGAACAATGCGGGAATCGATGGATACGCCAGGTTACGCTCCAACTGGCTGAGGTAGCCGGCCGTCAATTCGCTGGCCTGCGCCAGGGCCGTGAGGGTCAGGCCACGCGCCTTGCGCAGCCCACGAATGCGCGTGCCGAGAAACAGTTGCTGGGGATTGTCTGTCACAGGTTCCACGCCACTTTGAGTCCTTCGTAGATCGCTTCTTCGGCGGTGCGCGGGGCCAGGCAGTCGCCGATACGATCAAAGGGCACCAAGCCTTGCAGCTCCGCGCCCAGAGTGTCTACCGGCTGGTGGCCTTGGCACAACACCAGCGTGTCGATATTTTCCAACAGCATCGGCTCGCCGCTGGCGGTGTGTTGCAAGTAGACCGTGGTGTCATCGCAGCCATAGAGGCGGGCGTAAGGGATGATCGGGATGCCCAGCCGATGCAGTTCGCCCGCCAGTTGATCGCGTACATACAGCGGCAGGTTTTCCCCACAGTGGGTGCCATTGACCGCCAGTTGCACCTGATGGCCGGCGCGCATAAGGCGCTCAGCAATACCGGGGCCGATCCAGTCGCAACGCCAATCGACCACCACCACCGAGCGGCCCAACGTGAGCTGCTCGCGCAGCACCTGCCACGCGTCCACCACCTGAAGCTCGCCACCCTGTTCGAAGGCTGGCCAATAAGGCTCGGCGCCGGTGGCAATGATGACGTGATCGGGCTGTTCCTGTTCCACCCATTTACGATCAACCCGGGTATGGCGCACCACCCGTACCCCCGCCAGTTCCATTTCACGTTGCAGGTTGGTACTGGCCCCGCCGAATTCGCTGCGCCGTGGTAGCAGTTGGGCCAGCAACACTTGCCCGCCGAGTTGACCGCTGGCTTCGTACAGCGTTACCGCATGCCCGCGTTTCGCGGCGACTGCCGCTGCTTTCATGCCCGCCGGGCCACCGCCCACCACCATGATGCGTTTGGGTTTCACTGCCTGTTGCAACTCACCAAACACCAACTCGCGGCCAGTCTCGGGATGCTGGATACAGGAGATCGGCAGCCCCTTGTGAAAATGACCGATGCAGGCTTGATTGCAGGCGATGCAAGCCCGCACGTCTTCGGCACGGCCCTCAAGAGTCTTGGCCGGCATCAGCGGGTCGCAGATCAACGCACGCGTCATGCCGCAGACATCGGCCTGGCCCCGCGCCAATATCAGTTCGGCTTCCTGGGGTTGATTGATTCGCCCAGTGACGAATAGCGGAATCGACAGGCTGGCCTTGAACGTCGCCGCCTCGTTGGCGAGGTACGCGGCGGCAATCGCCATGGGCGGCACGATGTGGACTGCGCCGCCCAGGGACGCTGATGTGCCCGCGACGATATGCACGTAATCCAGCTGGGTTTGCAGGTGTTGAACGGCTTCAAGCGACTCGTTTTCAGTGAGGCCTTCGGCGTCGCGTTCATCGGCAGAAATGCGCAGCCCGATAATGAACTGTTCGTCGGTGGCGGCCCTTACGGCTTCGATGATTTCCCTCAAGAACTTCAACCGATGTTCCAGAGAACCGTTGTAATCATCGGTACGCCGGTTTACCCGAGGATTGAGAAACTGCGCCGGCAGATACCCATGGCTGGCAACCACTTCCACCCCATCGATCCCGGCCTCATGCAAGCGTCTGGCAGCCGAGGCATAACCCGCGACGATCTCGTTGATCATCGCCTGGTCCAGCGCTCGTGGCATCACGCGAAAGCGTTCATTCGGCACCCCTGACGCCGAGTACGCCACGGCCAGCAGGCCATCGGCCGACTCCATGATTTCCCGGCCCGGATGGAAGATCTGCGACAGCACCACGGTACCGTGGGCATGGCAGGTCTCGGCCAATTCGCGGTAGCTGTCAATGCAGCCGTCTTCGGTCGCCATCAGCACATGGGAGGTATAGCGCGCACTGTCATGCACCCCGGCTACCTGTAACACGATCAGCCCCACACCGCCCTCGGCGCGAGCACGGTGATAGGCGATCAACTGCGCATTGACCCGATTATCGGTAGGCATCGACGTATCGTGCCCGCTGGACATGATGCGGTTTTTCAGACGTTTGCCACGCAGCTCCAGCGGTTCGAACAGGTGGGGAAAGGTCGGGTGCGACATGGTGCGGATACTCCAGGCGCTGTTATTGTTATTTTTCTATAGGAGGTGAGCGTCAGTAAAAAATCAACTTGTTTTTTTACTATTGACTGGATTAGCGTCGCCCTCACCACCCCCCCTGCCTGGAGAATAAAAATGACTCACTCCATCGAACAGCAGCTGCGTGAACAGCTCGCCGCGTGCTATCGATTGATCGCGCACTACCGCATGAGTGATCTGATTTTCACGCATATTTCGGTGCGCATTCCTGGGCCCGAGCATCACTTCCTGATCAATCCCTACGGGCTGATGTTCGACGAAATCACCGCCTCGAGCCTGGTGAAGATCGGCCTGGACGGTCACGCCGTGGAGCCCTCGGCGTATGCGGTCAACCCGGCGGGCTTCGTGATTCACAGTGCGATTCATGGCGCCCGCGAAGACGCTCAGTGCGTGCTGCACACCCACACCCGCGCAGGCTGTGCAGTGGCGGCCTTGGAGTGCGGGTTGTTACCGGTGAACCAGATCTCCATGGAGTTCTACGGCAAGGTGGCCTACCACGATTACGAAGGTGTGGCCCTGGACATGGATGAGCAGCAGCGGCTGGTGCGGGACCTGGGCGACAAGCCGGTGCTGATGCTGCGCAACCATGGTTTGCTGACGGTGGGTGAGACGGTCAGCCAGGCGTTCCTGCGCATGTATTACCTGGAGAAGGCCTGCGATATCCAGATTGCCGCCCAGGCGTGCGGCAAGCTGGTGCTGCCGTCTGACGAGGTCTGCGCCTACACCGAACAGCAATTCAACAACCCTGGCCGTCCGCTGGAAGAGGGTGAGTTGGTCGACCTGGACGCCATGCAACTGGCCTGGGCGGCGTTGCTGCGGATGCTGGATCGGGTGTCGCCGGGCTATCGCGACTGAGGTAGAGTCGTGATGCCGACTCAATCGTAGGAATTTGCCGCATGACCCAGGAATCCCGTTTTTCCCGGATGGACCCGGAAGTGCGCAAGGCCAATCTGGTCCAGGCCACGCTCACGTGTCTCAAGCGTGATGGTTTCCAGGGGGCGTCGATCCGCAAGATCAGCGCCGAGGCCGGGGTGTCAGTGGGGTTGATCAGCCATCACTATTCGGGCAAGGATGAGCTGGTGGCGGAGGCCTACCGCACCATCACCGACCAGGTCATGAGCCTGCTGCGCGAAACCATGGCGAAGGCGCCGCCGAACCCTCGGGAGCGCCTGTCGGCGTTGTTCCGTGGCTCATTTTCCGCCGAATTGCTCGACCCGCACCTGCTGGACGCCTGGTTGGTGTTCTGGGGCGCGGTCAAGACCGCGCCGGCGATCAACCGGGCTCACGAACACTCCTATGGCGAATACCGCACCATCATGCGTTCGGCGCTGACCGACATGGCCAAGGAGGAGGGCTGGAAGCACTTCGACGCCGATCTGGCCGCCATCGGCCTGAGCGCACTGCTCGACGGGTTGTGGCTGGAGTCGGGGCTCAACCCCGGCACGTTCACGCCGCAGCAGGGTATCCAGATCTGCGAAGCCTGGGTCGATGGCCTGCAGGCCGGTGGCCGCCAGCGTTATCAGCTCAAACCCTGAGTCTTCTGCAGCCGCCTGAACGCAAGGTTCAGGTCGGCCATTTCCCCTTCTGAAAATATTTGCGGTTTGCCGATTGCCTTCTTACTGAACACTTGTTTAGTATCGCCTCATGTCGCACCCCTCAAGCCAACTAAAATAATTCGAGGAAGCCATGACTACCGATTCGCCCGTGCTTACTCATGTGCAAGCTGGCGTTGCCTGGATCACCCTCAACCGTGGCCCGCAGCGCAACGCCTTGGACATTCCCACCCTCAAGCACCTGCACGCCTTGCTCGACGCCTTCAACACTGACCCCGCTGTACGCGTGGTGGTATTGACCGGCAACGGACGCAGCTTTTGCGCCGGGGCCGACCTGGCCGAGTGGGCTGATGCCGAAGCCCGTGGCGCCCTCGAAACCTATGGCTGGACCGAAACCGCCCACGCCTTGATGACTCGCCTGCACACCCTCGACAAACCCACGATTGCCGCCATCAACGGCACCGCCGTCGGGGCGGGCATGGACCTGACCCTGTGTTGCGACTTGCGCGTCGCCGCCCAATCGGCGCGCTTCAAAGCCGGCTACACAGGCATGGCCTACTCGCCCGACGCCGGTGCCAGTTGGCACTTGCCGCGCCTGATCGGCAGCGAACAAGCCAAGCGCCTGCTGTTCCTTGACGAACTGTGGAGCGCCGACCGCGCCCTGGCCGCCGGCCTTGTCGCAGAGGTGGTTGCGGATGATCAACTGCACGCCCACACCACCGAACTCGCCACGCGCCTGGCCAACGGTCCGACCTTCGCGTTCGCCCAGACCAAGACCCTGATCCGTGAAGGCGCCGACCGCAGCCTGCCCGAGCAACTGCAGGCCGAACTGGCCGCTGGCTTGTTGTGCGGACGCAGTGCCGATGGCGCCGAAGCCTTGCGCGCCTCCCTGGAAAAACGCCTCCCGAATTTCTCCGGCAAATAACAACAACACCCCGAACAGGTAGCGCCATGAATTTCCAACTCAGCCAAGAACAAGACATGTTGGTGGACGCTGTACGCAGTTTTGTTGCCAAGGAATTGTTGCCCCATGAAGAGGCGGTGGACCGTGCCGATGAGGTCTCGTCCGAGTTGGCTGCGCAGATTCGCGATAAGGCGATTGCCGCTGGGTTCTATGCCTTCAACATGCCGGAAGAAGTGGGCGGCGGTGGCCTGGACTACCTGTCCCAGGCGCTGATCGAGCGGGAGTTGTCCAAAGTCTCGTGGGCGCTGCATGTGTTTGTCGCGCGGCCGTCCAAGATCCTGATGGCGTGCACCGGCTCGCAGATTGGCGACTACCTGTTGCCCTGCGTGCAAGGCAAGAAAATCGACTGTTTTGCCTTGACCGAACCCGGCGCCGGTTCCGACGCCAATGCCATCAAGACCCGCGCCGTGCGCAGTGGCGATGACTTCGTGATCAACGGCAGCAAACACTTCATCAGCCACGCCGGGCACGCCGATTTCGCCATCGTGTTTGCGGTCACTGATACCTACGAACACAACGGTCGACAGCGCAACGCGGTGACTTCGTTCCTGGTGGATCGGGGGACGCCTGGCATGACCATCCGCCGTGGCCCCAAGTGCGTGAGCAACCGGGGTTATCACACCTACGAAATGTTCTTTGACGACTGCCGCGTACCGGCGTCCAAGGTACTGGGCGAAGTGGGCAAAGGCTGGGAAGTGGCCAACGCCTGGCTCACCGCTGGCCGTGTGATGGTGGCCGCCAACTGCGTCGGCCAGGCGCAGCGCGCGCTGGATGTGTCGTTGCGATGGGCGGCGGACCGCAAACAGTTCGGCCAGCCGATCGGCAGCTACCAAGGCGTGAGTTTCAAGTTGGCCGACATGGCCACGCAGATTCGCGCGGCTGAACTGCTGACCCTGCACACCGCCTGGAAAATGGACCAAGGCAACATGACCGATGGCGAGGCTGGCATGGCCAAGCTGTTTGCCAGTGAAACCCTGGGCAAGGTCGCTGACGAAGCCGTGCAGATTTTCGGCGGCATGGGCTTGATGGATGAAGGGCCGGTCGAGCGCATCTGGCGCAACGCACGGATCGAGCGGATCTGGGAAGGCACATCGGAAATCCAGCGCCATATCATCGCCCGTGAACTGTTGCGGCCACTGTTGCGTTAAGCGGCGAGGAGAGCGTATGTCCCAGGCTATTCGCGACAACCTCAAGCGTCTGCTGGCGCCCCGGCACCTGGCATTCGTTGGCGGACGCAGCATGGCGCGCGCGCTCAAGCGCTGTGCCGACGGTGGTTTTACCGGTCCGATGTGGCTGGTCAACCCGCAATATGACAGCCTCGATGGCATCCCCTGTGTGCGTCGCGTGGCCGATTTACCGTGTGGGCCGGATGCGGTGTTTATCGCCACCAACCGTGAATTGACGCTGACCTGCGTCGCTGAACTGGCCGCTATGGGCACCGGTGGCGCGATTTGCTACGCCTCCGGTTTTGCCGAAACCGGTGCCAGCGGCGCCGCCATGCAGCAGCAGCTCTTAAAGGCGGCGGGCGACATGGCCTTGCTTGGCCCCAACTGCTACGGCTTGCTGGATTACCTGCACAGCTCGGCGCTGTGGCCGGTGGCCCACGGCGGCAAGTCGGTGGAGAAGGGCGTGGCGGTGCTCACCCAGAGTGGCAACTTCGCCTACAACCTGTCGATGAGCGACCGTTCGCTGCCGGTGGCCTACATGGCCTCGGTCGGTAACCAGGCGCAACTGGGCGTTGCCGAACTGATGGATGTGTTGCTTGATGAACCACGCGTCACCGCCATCGGCCTGCACCTGGAAGGCTTGAAGAATGTGCCGGGGTTTGCCCGAGCAGCGCATAAGGCCCTGGAGAAAGGCATTCCGATCATCGCGCTGAAAACCGGCGTGTCGCAGATCGGTGCCGAGCTGGCCTTGAGTCACACCAGTTCGTTGTCTGGCTCCGACGCGCTGTACGACAGCCTGTTTGCGCGACTGGGCGTGATTCGCGTCAGCGGGCCAGTGAGTTTTGTCGAAACCCTCAAAGCTGCGGCGTGCGGCAATCTGCCGGCGGGCAATCGCTTGATTGCATTGGCCTGTTCGGGTGGCGATGCGGGCTTGATTGCCGATTATGCCGAACGCAATCATCTGGCCTTGCCGAAACTGGACGAAGAGCAACGCGTTGAACTGGCCCAGGTGCTGCCCAGCTACGCGAACCTGGTCAACCCGCTGGATTTCACCACCGCCATCTGGGGCGACCGTGAAGCCCTCAACGCCATGCTCGACACCGCCCTGCGAACCGATGCCGATGCGGCCATGCTGGTGCTGGATTACCCGGCTGAATTCACCGGCGAGCGCAAGGAGTGCGACTTGCTGCTAACGCTGTTCTGCGCCGCGCTCGGCCGGCATGGCAAGACCGGATTTGTCACCTCGGCGTTTCCCGAACTCTTGCCGGCCCATGCCCGCGAGCGCCTGCATGCTCAGGGAATCGCTGCGCTGCAAGGCGTAGAGGATGCATTGGCGGCTTGGGGGCGGATTGCCGATTACCAGAACAACCGTCGCGTGTTGCTGGAGCGAGGCGAGTCGATCCTCGAGCCCTTGTGCCCAAAAGCCCTGGACGACAGCGGCGGGGCCCTGGACGAGTGGGCCTCCAAGCAAGCCCTGCGTGCATTCGGCCTGACCACACCGGCCGGCGTGCTGAGTACGCCGGGAAGGGCGCTCAACGATGCAGAGTTGCTGGGCTATCCCTTGGTGCTCAAGGCGGTCAGCGCACAGTTGCCGCATAAGACCGAGGCCGGTGCCGTGGTGTTGAACCTGCAAAACGGCATGGCCCTGACCAGCGCACTTGAGCAGATGCGCGAGCATATTTGGACTTATGCGCCGCATGTCGTCTTCGATCAATTGCTGCTGGAGTCCATGGCTACACCGCCATTGGCCGAGTTGATCGTGGGCATCAAGCGCGAAAACGACTTCGGCCTGGCCCTGGTCATCGGCGCCGGCGGGATCCTGGTGGAACTGCTCAAGGACAGCCGCAGCCTGTTGTTGCCGACCACCGACAGCGCGATCCGCAACGCCTTGCTCAGCCTGCGCAGCGCAGCATTGCTGCAAGGTTTTCGCGGGCGGGAAGTGGCGAATATGGATGCACTGGTCGCCGCGATCCGTGCCGTGGCGGACTACGCCTGCGCCAACGCCGGGCAGTTGCTGGAGCTGGATGTGAACCCATTATTGGTCAATGCCCAGGGCGCCACGGCGGTCGATGCAATGATCCGTCTAGGAGATGAACATGCACGATAAAACCCTGACCGGCGGGCAGGCCCTGGTGCGGTTGCTGGCCAATTATGGCGTCGACACGGTGTTCGGTATCCCCGGTGTGCACACCCTGGAGCTGTATCGCGGCCTGCCCGGCAGCGGTATTCGCCATGTGCTCACACGGCATGAGCAAGGTGCCGGCTTTATGGCTGACGGCTACGCGCGAGTCAGCGGCAAGCCGGGGGTGTGTTTTGTGATCACCGGTCCCGGCGTGACCAATGCCGCCACCGCTATTGGCCAGGCGTACGCTGATTCGATTCCGATGCTGGTGATTTCGAGCGTCAACAGTACCGCCAGCCTCGGCAAAGGTTGGGGCATCCTGCATGAGACCCAGGACCAGCGCGCCATCACGGCGCCGATCACCGCGTTTTCGGCGGTGGCACTGAGCACCGAGGATTTGCCTGAATTGGTCGCCCGCGCCTACGCGGTGTTCGACAGCGAGCGACCCCGTCCGGTGCATATCTCGGTGCCGCTGGACGTGTTGGCCGCGCCGATCCAGCGGGACTGGAGCAGCGAGGTAGTGCGCCGCCCTGGTCGCGGCTTGCCGTCGGCTGAAGCCTTGGAGCAGGCCGTGGCCAAACTCGCGTCAGCCAAGCGGCCCATGATCATTGCCGGTGGCGGTGCATTGGCGGCGGGCGAGGCTTTGCAACGGTTGAGCGCCCAGTTGGCGGCGCCGTGCTTCACCAGCGTGGCCGGCAAGGGTTTGTTGCCCATCAACGACCCGCTGAATGCCGGTTCCACCCTCTGCGTCGAACCTGGCTGGCAACTGATCAGCGAAGCGGATGTGGTGCTGGCGGTGGGCACGGAAATGGCCGACACCGACTATTGGCGTGAGCGTTTGCCCCTCAACGGCGAGCTGTTGCGGGTGGATATCGACGTGCGCAAGTTCAATGACTTCTATCCCTGTGCCGTGGCACTTAAAGGCGATGCACAGCAGACCGTGCTGGCCTTGCTGGAGCGCCTCCCGGCCACATCCCGCAACGCTGACGCCGCCATCGCGTCAGTGGCGGCATTGCTGCAGGCGGTCGAGTTGGGACACGGGCCGTTGCAGTCCATCCACCAAGCCATTCTCGACCGTATCGAAGCCGAACTTCCGGCTAATGCGTTCATCAGCAGCGACATGACCCAACTGGCCTACACCGGTAATTACGTCTACCGCAGCCGTGCGCCGCGCAGCTGGTTGCATCCCACCGGCTACGGCACCTTGGGTTACGGCTTGCCCGCAGGCATCGGCGCCAAGTTCGGCGCGCCACAACGGCCGGGTTTGGTGCTGGTGGGCGACGGTGGTTTCCTCTACACCGCCCAGGAACTGGCCACTGCCGTCGAAGAGCTGGACAGCCCGTTGGTGGTGCTGTTGTGGAACAACGACGCCCTCGGTCAAATCCGCGATGACATGCTCAACCTTGACATTGAACCCATCGGCGTGTTGCCGCGCAACCCGGATTTCGCGCTGTTCGCCCAGGCGTTCGGTTGCGCCGTGAACCAGCCCCGCAACCTGGATGAATTGCAGACGGACCTGCGCAACGCTTTCAAACGCAATGGCGTGACCTTGATCGAGTTGAAACATGCCTGTGCCTGTTGACCTTTAGAGAGACAAGACCATGAGCGAAAACAACAACAAAATGACTCAAGCGATGCACCGCCGCGACTTCCTCAAACACAGCGCCGTGGCTGGCGCGGTGGCCGCGGCGTTTTCCATGGGCTTGCCGTTGCAGGCGTTTGCCGCAGACGCCACGCCCAGACCCGGCGGCGTGCTGCGCCTGGGCCTGGCCGGTGGCAGCACCACCGATTCCCGCGATCCGGGGTCCTGGGTCGATACCTTCACCTTTGTCGGTTTCTCGGCGGTGTACAACACCCTTACGGAAATCGCGGTGGACGGCAGCGCGATTCCCGAACTGGCCGAGCGCTTTGAGTCCACGCCGGATGCTCGGGTGTGGACCTTCCACCTGCGCCCTGGCGTAACCTTTCATAACGGTAAAAGTCTGACCGCCGAAGACGTGGTGGCCTCGATCAACCATCACCTGGACGCCAAGTCCACCTCGGCCGCCAAGACCGTGCTGGGTGATGTCGCCAGTGTGAGCGCCAAGGGCAGCGATGCGGTGGTGTTCGAACTGCATTCAGGCAATGCCGACTTCGCCTACGTTGTCGCCGATTACCACCTGGTGATCATGCCCGCCAAGGACGGCGTGGCTGACTGGCAAGCCGGCGTGGGCACCAGTGGCTATCGCCTGAAAAGCTTCGAACCCGGCGTGCGGATGGACCTTGAACGCAACCCCGACTACTGGAAACCCGACCGCGCGCACTTCGCCAGTGCCGAATTGCTTGCCATCGCCGACGGCGCCGCGCGGGTCAATGCGCTGGTCACCGGCCAGGTGGATGTGATCAACAAGGTCGACCTGAAGACCGTGGCCTTGCTCAAGCGCAATCCAGCGCTGGTGATCGAGGAAACCAAAGGCGCCCAGCACTACACCTTCCCGATGCTGTGCGACAGCAACGAGTTCAAGAACAACGACATCCGCATGGCCATGAAGCACGCGATCAACCGTGAGACGCTGTTGGCTTCGGTACTGCACGGCTACGGCCTGGTGGGCAACGACCACCCGATCCAGCCCGGCAGTCGTTTTATCAACGCGGCACTGGAGCAGCGCGCCTACGACCCGGACAAGTCGCGCTTCTACCTGCGCAAGGCCGGTGTGGAGTCGCTCAAGGTGCGCCTGCAAGCTTCTGACGCGGCCTACACCGGTGCGGTGGACGCCTCGGTATTGTTCAAGGAGCAGGCACGCCAAGCGGGTATCGACATCGATGTGGTGCGTGAACCGGCCGATGGGTTCTTCTCCAACGTCTGGATGAAGCAGCCGTTCACCACTTCGTTCTGGTACAGCAGCCTGACCGCCGACCGCATGTTCAGCATCGGCTACGCCAAAGGCGCGGCGTGGAATGAAACCCACTGGGACAACCCGCGCTTCAACCAACTGCTCAACGCCGCCCGTGGCGAGATGAACGCGCCGTTGCGCCAGGAGATGTACAACGAAATGCAGGCTCTGTGCCGGGATGACGGTGGCGCGATTGTGCCGCTGTTTGCCAGCTCCGTGGCGGCGCGTTCGAACAAGGTCAACCACGGGCCGCTGACCGCGCCCTATGGTGAGTTGGATGGGCTGCGGTTGATCGAGCGGTGGTGGCAGGCCTGACCCTTGTAGGAGCCGGCTTGCCGGCGATGGCGGACCGGAGGCTGGCGGTGATGCCGCTGGCCGCATCGCTGGCAAGCCAGCTCCTACATTAGGGCGGTGATGTCTTTGAACGCGTGCCCAGTCAAGGAATCGCACGATGAATAGCTTGTTGAAGTTGGTCCTGCAACGCCTGGCCCTGGGTGTGCTGTCGTTGTTCGCCGTGTCGGTGATCATCTTTCTCGCCGTGGGCATGCTGCCGGGGGATATTGCCCAGGCCATGCTCGGTCAGTCCGCCACGCCGGAAACCGTGGCGGCGTTTCGCGCGCAGCTGGGCCTGGATCTGCCGCCGTTCACGCGCTTTGCGCACTGGTTGCTGCGCCTGCTGCACGGTGACCTGGGGGCGTCGCTGGCCAATCAACGGCCCATCGCCGAGCTGATCGGCGCGCGATTGGGCAACACCCTGAGCCTGGCTGCATTGGCGGCGTTGGTCTCGGTGCCCACGGCGCTGGTGCTGGGCATGCTGGCGGCGCTGTACCGCAACAGCTGGTTCGATCGGCTGCTCAATACCTCGGCGTTGAGCGCCGTGTCGTTTCCGGAGTTCTTCGTCGCCTACCTGCTAATCCTGGTGTTCTCGGTGAAACTCGGCTGGTTCCCCAGCCTGTCCAACCTGGCGCCGGATGCCACCTTTGGCACGCTCCTGGAACGCTCGGTACTGCCGGTGGCGACCCTGAGCCTGGTGGTGATCGCGCAGATGATGCGCATGACCCGCGCGTCCCTGATCAACCTGCTTGCCAGCCCCTATATCGAAATGGCTCGCCTGAAGGGCATCCGTCAGTCGCGGATTATCTGGCGGCATGCGCTGCCCAACGCGCTGGCGCCGATCGTCAACGTGATCGCGCTGAACCTGGCCTATCTGGTGGTGGGGGTGGTGGTGGTCGAAGTGGTGTTCGTCTATCCGGGCCTGGGCCAGTTGCTGGTGGACTCGGTATCCAAGCGCGACATCCCGGTGGTGCAGGCGTGCAGCCTGATCTTTGCCGCCACTTACATCTTGCTCAATACCGGGGCGGACGTGTTGTCCATCGCCAGCAACCCACGCCTGATGCATCCCAAGGGGTAGCCCATGAACCTGCTGAGCCAAGTGGCCCGTGCGCCGTTGAGCGCCAAGTTCGGCTTGCTGATTATTCTGTTGTACATCGCGGTGGCTGTGTTCGCGCCGTTGCTGGCGCCCTATGGCGAAACCCAGGTAGTGGGCGAGGGCTTTGCGCCCTGGAGCGGCCAGTTCCTGCTGGGCACCGATAACCTGGGGCGCGATATGTTCAGCCGTTTGGTGTACGGCGCGCGCAACACGCTGGGCATTGCTTTCCTGACGACTACGCTAGCGTTTTTGCTGGGTGGCTTGAGCGGCTTGGTGGCGGCCATCAAGGGTGGCTGGATCGACCAGGGTTTGTCGCGGGTGGTGGATGTGCTGATGGCGATCCCGCAACTGATCTTCGCCTTGCTGATCCTCAGCGTGGTGGGCACCAACGCCACGTCACTGGTGCTGGTGATTGCATTGCTGGATTCGACACGGGTGTTTCGCCTGTCCCGTGCGGTGGCAATGACCGTGGTGGTGCAGGACTTTGTCGAAGCCGCCCGCCTGCGCGGCGAAGGTCTGTGGTGGCTGGTCACCCGTGAAGTGTTGCCCAACGCTGCCGCGCCGCTGATTGCCGAATTCGGCCTGCGCTTCTGTTTTGTGTTCTTGTTTATCAGCGCGTTGTCGTTTCTTGGCCTGGGCATTCAGCCGCCCACTGCCGACTGGGGGAGCATGGTGCGTGACAACGCGGTGTTGATCACTTTCGGCGACATCAGCCCGTTGCTGCCGGCCCTGGCGGTGGCGTTGATCACCGTCAGCGTGAATTTTGTCGTCGACTGGATGCTGCACAAATCCAGCGGCCTGAAGGAGTGTTGAAGGATGGACAAGCCATTGCTGGAAATCCGCAACCTGCAGATCGAAGGGCATTACGAAGACGCCTGGCACCCGCTGATCAAGGGCATCGACCTGACCTTGCAACGCGGTGAAGTGCTGGGTTTGATCGGCGAGTCGGGGGCGGGCAAATCCACCCTGGGGCTGGCGGCGATGGGGTATGCGCGGGACGGTTGCCGCATCATTGGCGGCTCGGTGTGTTTTGATGGCATCCAATTGCTGCAGGCCAAGCCCGAGGCGCTGCGCAAGCTGCGTGGCCTGCGCATTGCCTATGTAGCGCAGAGCGCGGCGGCGTCGTTCAACCCGGCGCATCGCCTGATCGATCAGCATGTGGAAACGGCGGTGATCAACGGCGGTATCGATCGCGCCCAGGCCGAGCGTGAGGCGGTGGAGTTGTATCGCGTGCTGCGCCTGCCCAACCCGGAAACCATTGGCCAGCGTTATCCTCATCAAGTCTCCGGCGGGCAGTTGCAGCGTGTCATGACCGCGATGGCCATGGCTTGCCACCCGGACCTGATCATCTTTGACGAGCCCACCACGGCCCTCGACGTGACCACCCAGATAGAAGTGCTGGCGGCGATCCGCGATGCGGTGAAAACCTACGGCAGTGCCGCGCTGTACATCAGCCACGACCTGGCGGTGGTGGCGCAGATGGCCGACCGTATCATGGTGCTGCGCCACGGTAAGTTGGTAGAAGAGGCCGACACCCGCAGCATGCTCAGCCAGCCGCAGCAGGACTACACCAAATCCCTGTGGGCGGTGCGCAGTTTTCGCACCGAGCCCAAGGCCTGTTCGACGCAGGAACGACCACTGCTGGAGGTGTGCCAAGTGAGCGCCAGTTATGGGCATCAGCCGGTGCTGCATGACGTGTCGATGAAGCTCTATCGCGGCCAGACCCTGGCGGTGATCGGCGAGTCGGGCAGCGGCAAGAGCTCCACGGCGCGGTTGATTACCGGACTGTTGCCGGCCACGGCGGGGCAAGTGCTGTACGACGGCGAGGCGTTGCCGGTCGACTTTCGTCAGCGCAGCAAGGAGCAATTGCGGCGGATCCAGATGATCTACCAGATCCCCGACACCGCGCTGAACCCGCGCCAGCGCATCGTCGACATCATTGGCCGGCCGCTGACGTTTTACCTGGGGCTCAAGGGCAAGGCGATGCGCGCTCGTGTCGCCGAGTTGCTGGAGATGATCGAGTTGGATCCGGCGGTGTTCATGGAGCGCCAACCGAGGGAACTGTCCGGTGGCCAGAAACAGCGTATCTGCATTGCCCGCGCCTTGGCAGCTGACCCGCAACTGATCATCTGTGATGAAGTCACATCGGCCCTCGATCAACTGGTGGCGGAGGGCGTGCTGAAGTTGCTCAACCGCCTCCAGCAGCAACTGGGCGTGGGCTACTTGTTTATCACCCATGACGTCGCCACCGTGCGCGCCATCGCCGACGAAGTGGTGGTGATGCAGCGGGGCAGGGTGGTGGACCAGGGCACTCGCAGCGCGATTTTTACCCCGCCGTACCAGGACTACACCGGCCTGCTGTTTTCATCGGAGCCCGAGATGGACCCCGACTGGCTCGATCATTTGCTGGCCCAACGGGCGGCGCACACCGTTTGAGGAGTTTGTATGAAGGTTTTGATTGTTCACGCGCACCCCGAGCCGCAGTCATTCACCGCTGCCTTGCGCGATCAGGCGGTGGCCACGCTGGAAGGCCAGGGGCATGAGGTAAAGGTCAGCGATTTGTACGCCATGCAGTGGAACCCGGTGGCGTCGGCGGCGGACTTTTCATCGCGGGAAAATCCCGAGTACCTGGTGTATGCCCTGGAGCAGCGGCTGGGGGTGAAGAAGCAGTCGATCGCCGCGGATATCCAGGGCGAGTTGGACAAGCTGTTGTGGGCAGATCTGCTGATCCTCAACTTTCCGATCTTCTGGTTCTCCGCACCGGCCATGCTCAAGGGCTGGATTGACCGGGTGCTGGTGTCGGGCGTGTGTTACGGCGGCAAGCGCTTTTACGATCAAGGCGGCCTGGCGGGCAAGCGGGCGATGGTCACGGTGACCCTGGGCGGGCGCGAGCATATGTTTGGCGAGGGCGCGATTCATGGACCGCTGGAGGACATGTTGCGGCCAATTCTGCGCGGCACGCTGGCGTATGTGGGGTATGACGTGCTGGCGCCGTTTGTGGCGTGGCATGTGCCATACATCAGCGCCGAGGCCCGGCAGGATTTCCTGGTGGGGTATGCGCAACGGCTGCAAGGGCTGGCGGATGAGCAGCCCTTGGTGTTTCCGAAGCTTGAGCAGTTTGATGAGGCGCTTTATCCGCTTCGCTGAGCTCAACAACGTCCAACTGTAGGAGCCGGCTTGCCGGCGATAGCGGTGTGTCAGGCAACAAATTTGTAGCTGATGCACCGCTATCGCTGGCAAGCCAGCTCCTACAAAGGTCAGCACCAGAGGTCAGCGTGCGCGGAGACGCTCGGCAGCACGGCGCAGCAGTTGCTCGGTGCCATCCCAACCCAGGCAACCATCGGTCACTGACACGCCGTACTTCATCGACGCACTCAACGGCTGGCAGCCTTCGAACAGGTGGCTTTCGAGCATCATGCCGATCAGCGAGGTGTCGCCCTGCAACCGCTGTTCCAGCACCTCGTTGAACACCGCCGGTTGGCGCAATGGGTCTTTGCCGCTGTTGGCGTGGCTGCAATCGACCATGATCCGCGCCGCTACCTTGGACTTGGCCAGGTCGTGCTTCACCTGCGCCACGCTTTGCGCATCGTAGTTCGGCCCACGGTGCCCGCCGCGCAGCACCAAGTGCGTGTCGGGGTTGCCTGGGGTCTGGATGATCGCCGGGTGGCCCTGGCTGTCGACGCCGAAGTGACGGTGCGGGTAGGATGCCGAGCGCATCGCGTCACAGGCAATCGCGACGCCGCCGTCGGTGCCGTTCTTGAAGCCCACGGGCATGCCCAGGCCGCTGGCCATTTCGCGGTGGATCTGCGATTCGGTGGTGCGCGCGCCAATCGCGACCCAACTGAGCAGGTCATCGAAGTAGCCGGCTGCCATAGGTTGCAGCAGCTCAGTGGCGACCGGCAGGCCGAGGCGCAGCATTTCGCGCATCAGTTCGCGGGACAGGGTGAGGCCGGCGGCCATGTCATCGCTGCCGTCCAAATGAGGATCGTAGGCCAGGCCTTTCCAGCCGATGGTGGTGCGCGGTTTTTCGACGTAGGCGCGGATCACCAGCAGCATCTGGTCGCTGACTTCCAGCGCGAGTTTCTTCAGGTTGCGTGCGTATTCCATGGCCGACTCAGGGTCGTGAATCGAGCACGGGCCGACAATCACCAGCAAGCGGGAATCTCCGCCATTGAGGATGGCGCGCACGGCTTGGCGATGGGCGTGGACTTGTTCGTTGAGGAACGGGCTGAGAGGCAGTTGGTGCTTGAGCTCAAGGGCGCTGGGCAGGCGCTGGGTCAGGGCTTCATTGGCGCTGGTCAGTGCAGAAATCGGCAGAGCGGCGGTGGCAGAATTCATGTTCAAGGCTTCCTGGGCATGCGGCGGGCTGTTCCCGCGCGCTCTGCCCTACTGGGGTGTTCGACAATTGGCCGTATTGGCTACGTGTGTTGGCTTGCCACCAAGAGGTGACCGATCGGAGGCGGCAGGCTGTCCCGAGCGGAGCTGGCTAAATCGCCATGCAGTGGAAGTGTCGTAGCGGTAATAGGTGGCGTAGTTCATGTCGTGTGTCCTTTAAGTGTTCTTCAAAAAGTTTTAGAGGCTGAAAAAACAAAACCCCCGGTCGGGGAGCCGACCGGGGGTTAGATTTCTCTGGTAGGCGACCCCTTGAGTAGTGGGCGCCGATTTCAGGTATCAGGCGCGCCAGTGGCTAAACCAATACCCAAAATAAAAGCTGACCAGTGCGCTCGAACCGTTCACACGGGTAGCCGACACCGAGCGCGGGGCGCTGGCAGCAGAGCAAACCTGAATGTGGGTGAGTTGCAACATGGTGTGTCTCCAAATGATGGGCAGAGCTTACTCGACGCGCACGGGTGGTTTCAATCAGAAATTTCTATCGTCGTGGGGGACTTACGGCTATGGGAGAGTGCCGATATGCTGGTCACACTCTGACAATGATTGCTGGAACGCGACCATGACCGCCTTGACCATTGCTGCTGCACAATCCGTTTCTATCGCGGGCAATCTGCCGGCCAATATTGAGCGGCACCTGGTGTTCATGCGTGCGGCGGCCAAGCAGGGTGTGCAGTTGCTGGTGTTTCCAGAGCTTTCGTTGACAGGTTATGAACCGTCCCTGGCGGCCGGGTTAGCGATTGAGCCAGGCGACAGGGGCTTGAAGCCGCTGCGCGAAATGGCGCAGGAGCTGCGGTTGACGGCGGTGGTGGGCATGCCTATCCGCCTGGCGCCTGGCTTGGGCGTGTTGATCGGCGCACTGGTGCTAGGGGGGGATGGCTCGCTGGCGATCTACACCAAACAGCACCTGCACCCTGGCGAAGAGGTTGCGTTTGTCCCAGGGCAGGGCGGTTCGGCCTTGGAGTGGGGGGATGATCGGATAGCTTTGGCGGTATGCGCGGACTTCTCCCATGCCAGCCATCCACGTCGGGCGGCTGAGGCGGGTGCTACGATTTATGCCGCGGGTGTGCTGATCAGCGAGGGCGGCTACGCGACCGATAGCACATTGCTCCAAGGCTATGCGGCCGAACATGGGCTGCTGGTGTTGATGGCCAACCATGGTGGTCCATCCGGTGGCTATGTCTGCGCTGGTCGCAGCGCTATCTGGGCGGCTGATGGCGGTTTAGTCGCCGCCGCCTCCGGTGTCGGCGACTCGCTGGTGATTGCCCGTCGTGAGGGTGGGCAGTGGGCTGGGCAAGTGGTGGCTGTCTAACATGGCGTTCCAACTGCGCGCGGCAACTGATCGGGACCTGCCATTCGCCAGAAGCCTGACCTTCGAGGCCATGAGCCGCTACTACCAGCAATACGACCTGATGTGGTCCAACGATGGCTTCGACGTCGCTTGGGGCGGCCGTGAAAACTGGCTGATCTGCAATGACGATGTAGTGATGGGCTTTGTCAGCCTGAGCCGCGATAGCCGCGCGCTCTATATTCGCGAGCTGCACATGCTCCAGGCCTGCCGCGGACTTGGCGCAGGCAGCTGGGTGTTGGAGCAGATGGCGTCCAAGGCGCAGGCGTTGGGTCTGTTGCGTTTGACCGTATTCAAGACCAATCCGGCCAGAAGGCTTTATCAGCGCAGGGGCTTGAGCATTGTCGGTGAGGAGGATTGCTTCTGGCGCATGGAACGTGCCTGCCCATCCAGCTAATTTCTGTGGCCCATTCCAATCAGCGCATATTGGTCAAGGAGGCGACCTTCCTACGTCGTTTCAACGTCATGTTCATGGGCGTACGCTGGAACTAACTACCTGTATGAGTGTGAAAAATTTGGAAAGGCATTCAAATGAGTGGAATAGGCTCGCGCTTGAGGCAAGAAAGAGAACGGCTTGGCCTGTCGCAAAGGGTTTTTGGTGAAATAGGTGGTGTTGAAGCCAATGCACAAGTGAAATACGAAAGTGGGGGACGGGCACCTAGGGCGGACTACTTGTCTCTTGTGGCACAAATAGGTGTGGATGTGTTGTACGTGTTGACGGGTACGGCAACCCCGATTCAATTGGAAAGTCTGAGCCAGATTGAAGAGAAAGTCCTGGCGGACTACCGCGCCATGTTCAAGGAGGACCAAGACGCTATCCGCCGTTTGACCTCGACCCTGGCCGAGCATTCTTTCTTTTGCGCATAATGGAAAAACCAAGCCGCAGCCCCAGGATTCCTGACCCGCTGCCCAGTAAATAGAGCCGTCCACTTCTCGGTGGGCGGCTACTGTGTGTTCAAACACTATATATATGACGCTTGCAGCTAGGTCTGCGCCTTGGTTTTTTGCTAAGGTGTTCAGCAACCTATAAGACCATATCGCGAGGTGTCTGCTTGATTAGGGTGCTAGTAGTCGATGACCATGATCTCGTTCGTACAGGCATTACACGAATGCTGGCTGACATCGATGGCCTGCAAGTAGTCGGCCAGGCCGAGTCCGGGGAAGAGTCCCTGATCAAGGCTCGGGAGTTGAAACCCGATGTGGTGCTGATGGACGTCAAGATGCCCGGTATAGGCGGTCTTGGTGCCACGACCAAATTGTTGCGCAGCCATCCGGACATCAAAGTCGTGGTGGTCACTGTGTGTGAAGAAGACCCGTTCCCGACGCGCTTGTTGCAGGCAGGGGCGGCGGGTTACCTGACCAAGGGCGCAGGCCTGGCGGAGATGGTGCAAGCCATTCGCCTGGTGTTTGCCGGCCAGCGTTACATCAGCCCGCAGATTGCCCAGCAATTGGCCATCAAATCCTTCCAGCCCGTCAGCGACTCACCGTTCGATGCGTTGTCGGAGCGGGAAATCCAGATTGCCTTGATGATCGTCGGCTGCCAGAAGGTGCAGAGCATCTCTGACAAACTGTGCCTGTCGCCCAAGACCGTCAACACCTACCGCTATCGCATTTTCGAGAAGCTCGCCATCAGCAGTGATGTTGAATTGACCCTGCTCGCGGTGCGCCACGGCATGGTGGACGCCAGCGCCTGACATGACCACGCCGTTTGATCCCAGTGCCTTTCTCTCGACCTGCAGCGGCCGCCCCGGCGTGTACCGCATGTTCGACAGCGAGGCGCGCCTGCTGTATGTCGGCAAAGCCAAGAACCTGAAGAACCGTCTGGCGAGCTACTTTCGCAAGACCGGTCTCGCGCCGAAAACCGCTGCGCTGGTGGCGCGTATCGCTCAGGTCGAAACCACCATCACCGCCAATGAGACCGAAGCGCTGCTGCTTGAGCAGACGCTGATCAAGGAGTGGCGGCCGCCCTACAACATCCTGCTGCGAGACGATAAATCCTACCCCTATGTGTTTTTATCCGACGGCAACTTCCCGCGGCTGAGCATTCACCGTGGCGCGAAGAAGCAGAAGGGCAAGTATTTCGGACCCTATCCCAGTGCGGGCGCGATCCGCGAAAGCCTGAGCCTGCTGCAAAAGACATTTTTTGTGCGCCAGTGCGAAGACAGTTTCTACAAGAACCGCACACGGCCTTGCCTGCAATACCAGATCAAGCGTTGCAAGGCGCCTTGTGTGGGCCTGGTCGAACCGGCGGAGTACGCCGAGGATGTACGCCATTCGGTGATGTTCCTTGAAGGCCGCAGCAATGCCTTGACCGATGAGCTCTCCGGCGCCATGGAGCAGGCCGCCAGCACCCTGGACTTCGAGCGCGCCGCCGAGCTGCGTGACCAGATTTCGCTGCTGCGCCGCGTGCAGGACCAGCAGAGCATGGAAGGCGGCACCGGCGACGTCGACGTGATTGCGGCCTTCGTCAACCCGGGCGGCGCCTGTGTGCACCTGATCAGCGTGCGTGGCGGGCGGGTGTTGGGCAGCAAGAACTTCTTCCCGCAGACAGGTATAGATGAGGAAGTGGCCGAAGTCATGGCAGCTTTCCTTGGCCAGTACTACGTCAGCAGTCCCGAACGCGATTTGCCGTCGGAGCTGATCGTCAACGTGGTGCATGAAGATTTCCCCACGCTGATCGAGGCGATCCACGAACTGCGCGGCCGCGAGTTGGATATCAGCCACCGTGTACGCGGCACCCGCGCGCGCTGGCAACAACTGGCCGTGACCAATGCCGAACAGGCTCTGGGTGCGCGCCTGGCCAATCGACAGCACGTCGCCGCGCGCTTCGATGCCCTGGCCGAAGTCCTCAACCTGGACGAGCCGCCGCAGCGCCTGGAGTGCTATGACATCAGCCACTCCAGCGGCGAAGCCACCGTGGCGTCCTGTGTGGTGTTCGGGCCGGAAGGGCCGATCAAATCCGATTATCGGCGCTATAACATCGAAGGCGTCACCGCCGGCGATGACTATGCCGCCATGCACCAGGCCCTGACACGGCGCTTCAGCAAACTGAAGGACGGCGAGGGCAAACTGCCGGATATCCTGTTGGTGGACGGCGGCAAGGGGCAGTTGTCCATGGCCCGCGACGTGCTCAACGAGCTGGCGGTGCCGGATCTGATCCTGCTCGGCGTGGCCAAGGGCGCCACGCGCAAGGCCGGTTTCGAGACGTTGTACTTGAATGATGCCGCCCATGAGTTCACCTTGAAGGGCGACTCACCTGCGCTGCACCTGATCCAACAGATCCGTGACGAAGCCCACCGTTTCGCCATTACCGGCCACCGTGCCCGGCGTGGCAAAACCCGACGAACCTCAACCCTGGAAGGGGTGGCGGGGGTCGGGCCGACACGACGACGCGACTTGCTTAAACATTTTGGTGGCTTGCAAGAGCTATCCCGTGCCAGCATTGACGAAATAGCCAAAGCACCCGGTATCAGTAAAAAGCTCGCTGAGTTGATTTATGCGAATCTGCACAGCGAATAGAATGCCTTTCCACCTCGTAGCCAGTTGTGCCGATGAATATCCCTAATCTGATCACCGTTCTACGCGTCCTGCTTATCCCGATTTTCATTCTGTTGTTCTATTTGCCGTACGAATGGAGCTATGCGGCCTCCAGTTCCGTGTTCGCCTTCGCGGCCGCCACCGACTGGCTCGACGGCTACCTGGCCCGTCGCCTGGAGCAGAGCACGCCGTTCGGCGCGTTCCTGGACCCGGTGGCCGACAAGCTCATGGTGGCCGTCGCGTTGGTTCTACTGGTGCAAGAACACGGCAACCTGTGGCTGACATTGCCAGCCGCCGTGATCATCGGTCGCGAGATCGTCGTCTCGGCCCTGCGTGAATGGATGGCCGAAATCGGCGCCCGCGCTCACGTAGCCGTGTCCAACATGGGCAAGTGGAAAACCGCCGCGCAAATGCTTGCGCTGGTTATCCTGCTGGCCAACCCGTCGGACTTCTCCTTCTGGGTCCTGACTGGCTACGCCTTGCTGCTGATCGCCGCTGGCCTGACCTTGTGGTCCATGCTCCAGTATTTACGCGCTGCCTGGCCGCATCTGCGCACTACCGTTGAAAAGAAATAAAACTTTTTTGAATCAAAGGGTTGACGGGTTCCGATAATTCTATAGAATGCGCATCACCAAGACGCGGGAATAGCTCAGTTGGTAGAGCACGACCTTGCCAAGGTCGGGGTCGCGAGTTCGAGTCTCGTTTCCCGCTCCAAACACAAAGAAAAAGCCACTCTAACGAGTGGCTTTTTTTTGCCTGCGATTCAGCAAATGAGGCCTTGAAGTGCCTTCGTCTACACAATTGGCAACCTATCCTCACCGCTATTGACCTGCCGTCACCGCCAATCAAGGCTTCTACGCGAGTGCAACCTCCAGATTGCTCAAATAGCGATACAGGTTCGCCGCCTCTGGCGACAGGCGCGTCGCGTCCGCCACGCCGACATACAAGGTCCGCGACGCCCACTCTCCTTCAAGCGGTATCGCCCGCAGCTTGGACGCCAGCAACTCGGAATGCACCGACCCCAGCGGCAGTATGCCGATCCCCAGCCCCGCTTCAATCATCCGGCAAATCCCATCAAAGCTGCTGACCTGGATACGCACCTTGAGGCGCTTGCCAGTGCTGGCGGCGGCATCGTTGATACGCCTCAGCAGCGAGCTGCCTTGGTTCAAGGCGACATAGTCAAAGTCCAGGGTGTCGGCCAGCGTTACGCTTGAACGCTGTGCCAATAGATGGGTTTGCGGCACCAGCACCACCAGCCGGTCACGTCGATAGGGCTGCGTGTGCAAGCCGGGAGCGGGCACGTTGTCGGCAAAGATGCCGATCTCGGCCTCGCCGTTTTCCACGGCGTGAATGGTGCGATCGCTGAGTGCTTCTTCCAATTCGATACGCACGTGCGGGTTGGCGGCCAGGAAACTCGCCAGGTCCGCCGGCAGGAACTGGATCACCGCCGATGTATTGGCAAACAACCGCACGTGGCCGCGCACACCCTTGGCGTAGTCGTTGGCGTCATGGGCCATTTGCTGGGCCACGTCCAGCAGGGTGCGCGCATGTTCGGCCAGGCCACGTCCTGCCGGGGTCAATTGCAGGCCACGGGGGACGCGGGTGAACAGGGTGCAGTGGGTGACGCGTTCGAGTTCGGCCAACCGTTTGCTCGCGGCGGAAACGGTCATGTGTGCGCTGTTGGCGGCCTGGGTGAGATTTTCTGTTTTGGCGGCCAGCACCAGCAGGCGTAGGGAGGCCAGATCCAATTGCAGTAGATTGATCACTTCCATCTCCGTGTTTCCCATCAGGAAAGAGTAGTGGAAATCTTTGACATTCTCACGGCCTGTTTTTGGAGGGATTATCCGGCCATCACCTCCAACAAGAACGGACAACGTCATGAGCCTACCCCTGGAAGGCATCAAGGTGGTCGAAATGGGCCAACTGATTGCCGGACCTTTCGCCGCCAAGATCCTCGCCGAGTTCGGCGCCGAAGTGATCAAGATCGAACCCCCCATCACCGGCGATCCTCTGCGTAAATGGCGTTTGCTGCACGACGGTACGTCGGTGTGGTGGGCCGCACAGTCGCGCAACAAGCAGTCTGTCACCCTTGACCTGCGCCAGGTCGAAGCCCGCGAGGTGGTCAAGCGACTGGTCAAGGACGCCGATATCCTGATTGAAAACTTCCGCCCTGGAACCCTTGAGAAATGGGGCCTTGGCTGGGATGAGCTGTCATCAATCAACCCTGGTCTGGTGATGCTGCGGGTCTCCGGCTACGGCCAGACCGGGCCTTATCGCGACTTGCCAGGCTTTGGTGTAATCGGTGAAGCCATGGGCGGCCTGCGCCATCTCTCCGGTGAACCGGGGCGCACGCCGGTGCGGGTGGGAGTGTCGATAGGCGACTCGCTTTCCGCACTGCACGGCGTGATCGGTGTGCTGCTTGCCTTGCGTCATCGCGAGCAGAATCGCGGTGCTGGCCAGCAGGTGGATGTGGCCTTGTATGAGTCGGTTTTCAACATGATGGAAAGCCTGATTCCCGAGTACTCGGTGTTCGGCAGCGTGCGCGAACCGGCCGGTAGCAGCCTGCCAGGCATCGCGCCGACCAATGCCTATCGTTGCAAGGATGGAAAGTACGCCTTGATTGCAGGCAACGGTGACAGCATCTTCCGGCGCCTGATGGAAAAGATCGAGCGTCTGGACCTGGCCGACGACCCGGAACTGACGCAGAACGATGGTCGTGTGCGCCATGTGGCGCGCATCGATGCAGCGATTTCCACCTGGACCGCCGAAAGAAACCTCGATGCGGTGCTGGCCGCGCTGCAGGACGCGAACATCCCCTCCGGCAAGATCTACGACGCCGCGGACATTGCCGCCGACCCCCATTACCAGGCCCGCGACATGCTGCTCGCCAGCCAGTTGGACGACGGCACCGCCGTCATCTTACCCGGCATCGTGCCCAAGTTGACGGCGACACCCGGTCGCGTGCACTCGCGCGCGCCCACCCTTGGGCAGCACACCGATGCGGTGCTCGACGGCATCGGTATCGACGCGCCGACCCGTGAAGCCTGGCGCACTCGCGGCCTGATCTGAATCAAGGAGTAACGCTATGAAACGCCTGTACCTGCAGGAGGTCGCGACCCGTGACGGCTTCCAGAACGAAAAGACTTTTATCGACACCGAACAGAAAATCGCGTTGATCGACGAACTGAGCCAGTGCGGCTACGCCAAGATCGAAGTGACTTCGTTTACCTCACCCAAGGCCATCCCTGCGTTGCGCGATGCCGAGGCCGTGATGGCCGGGATCCATCGTCAAAAGGGCGTGGAGTACACGGTGCTGGTGCCCAACGTGCGCGGTGCCGAACGGGCGCTGGGTTGTGGCATCGATGAGGCCAACCTGGTGATGTCGGTGAGCGAGCCGCATAACCGCTCCAACCTGCGCATGACCCGCGAGCAGTCGTTCGCTCAGCTTCGGGACGTGGTGGGAGTGATTGGGCGCGGGCCGGTGGCGGTCAATGTGTCGTTGTCCACGGTGTTTGGCTGCCCGATGCAGGGTGATGTGCCGGCAGACGATGTGCTGGGATGGGTCGAACGTTTTGCCAGGCTGGGCGTGCGCGGCATCACGCTGTGCGACACCACCGGCATGGCCTATCCCACACAGGTGGAAGCGCTGTCGCGGCAGGTGCGCGAGCGCTTTCCCGAGCTGCAACTGACCTTGCATTTCCACAACACCCGAGGCATGGCCCTGGCCAATACGCTGGCGGCGTTGCAGGCCGGAATCGACCGTTTCGACGCTTCGCTTGGCGGCCTCGGTGGTTGCCCCTATGCACCCGGCGCCAGCGGCAACGTGTGCATGGAAGACCTGGTGCACATGCTCGACTTGATGGGTTATGACACCGGCCTGCAGCTGGACCGCGTACTGGCCGCCTCTGCCCGGTTACCCGGTCTGATCGGCCATGCCACCCCCAGCCAGATCCTCAAGGCCGGCAAACGCCTGGACCTGCACCCCATTCCCGAACACGTACACACCCTGACCCAACCGGTAGCCCATCATGATTGATCATCTCGACCACCTGGTCCTTACCACTATCGACCTGACCGCCTGCAAAGACTTCTACACCCGCGTCATGGGCATGCGCCTGGAGACCTTTGGCAATGGCCGCGTCGCCTTGCGTTTTGGCAGTCAGAAAATCAACGTGCATGAGCGTGGGCATGAGTTCGAGCCCAAGGCCCACCTGCCAGTGCCTGGGGCGCTGGACCTGTGCTTTATCGCTAGCATTCCCCTGGAAGCAGTGATCGCCCATTTGAAGGCTGAAACCTGGCCGATCATCGAAGGCCCGGTGCTGCGTACCGGTGCAACCGGTCCGATTCGCTCGGTGTATGTGCGTGACCCCGATCTGAACCTCATCGAAATTTCCCAGCAGGTAGCTGCATGAATATCGTGTTTCTCGACGGCGCGAGCCTGCCGTCCCCGTTGGCGCGTCCCGTCCAAGCCAGCCACTGGACCGAGCGTGAACACACCAGCCCCGATCACGTACTCGAAGCCCTGGCAGACGCCGACGTTGCGATCACCAACAAGGTACGCCTGGACCGCGTCACCCTGGAGCAATTGCCCCGCCTGAAGCTGATCTGCGTGGCGGCGACCGGCTACGATTGCGTGGACCTCGTCGCCTGCCGTGATCAGGGCGTGACGGTGTGCAACGTGCCGGCCTACAGCGCGGTCAGCGTGGCGGAGTCGGTGATCGGTTCGCTGTTTGCGCTGCGTCGTCACTTGATGGCGTACCGCGCTGCCTCGGCGCTTCTGTGGCCACAGTCTTCGCACTTCTGCGTACACGGCGCACCGATCCAGGACCTGCAAGGCTCGACCCTGGGCATCGTCGGTCGCGGCGATATCGGCAGTCGCGTCGCGCGCCTGGCCAAGGCCTTGGACATCAGTGTGATGTTTGCCGAACACCGTGGCGCGCAGCAGGTGAGGGCGGGTTACGTGGCGTTCGAGGAGGTGCTGGCCAAGGCCGATGCACTGACCCTGCATTGCCCGCTGACACCCCAGACCCGTTATCTGATCGGCACCGTCGAAATCGCGCGGATGAAACCCGGCGCCTTGTTGATCAATACCGCACGCGGTGCATTGGTGGACGAAAACGCCGTCCTCGCCGGTCTCGCCAGCGGCCAATTGGGCGGCGCTGCACTGGATGTGCTGCACGTGGAACCGCCGCAACCCGACCACCCGTTGCTGCACTGTGATCACCCCAATTTGCTGATCACCCCCCACGTCGCCTGGGCCAGTCAAAGCAGCGTCGCGCGCCTCAAGGCGGTGCTGCTGGCCAACATCGAGGCATTCGCCGCCAACAAACCGATCAACGTGGTGACCTGAAACGCCAGCGACGCCCCTCACATAATCCATAGGCAGAGCCATGACAAAAACAATCAGCTCGTCGATCCAAGCGCTGCCACAGCGCACACCGTTCTACCGGCACCTGTATGTGCAAGTCCTCGCGGCCATTGTGCTGGGGGTGATCCTCGGCCATTTCAGCCCAAACCTGGGCGAACAGATGAAGCCTTTGGGCGACACCTTCATCAAGCTGATCAAGATGCTGATCGCGCCGATCATCTTCTGCACGGTGGTCAGCGGCATCGCCGGCATGCAGGACCTCAAGCGCATCGGCCGCATCGGCTTCAAATCCCTGGTCTACTTTGAAGTGCTGACGACCATTGCGCTGGTTGTCGGCCTGATGGGTGTCAACCTGCTCAAGCCGGGCGCGGGCATGCATATCGATCCGGCAAGCCTGGATGCATCGGCTATTGCCGGTTACACCAAGGCGGCCCACGATCAGAGCGTGGTCGGGTTCCTCACGCATATCGTGCCCAGTACGGTGTTCGGCGCGTTTACCGACGGCGACATCCTCCAGGTGCTGTTCATCTCGGTGTTGTTTGCGTTCGGTCTGCAGCTACTAGGCGATACCGGTAAACCCTTGCTGAACACCATCGATCTGGTGGCCAAGGCGTTCTTCCGCATGCTCAAGATCGTTATGTACCTGGCGCCGCTGGGAGCGTTTGGTGGCATGGCATTCACCGTCGGCAAATACGGCGTGCAGTCGCTGGGGGCGTACGTCAACCTGCTGGTGTGCTACTACCTCACTGGGTTGGTGTTTGTGTTCGTGGTGTTGAACGTGGTCGCGCGATTGGCCGGTTTCAGCCTGTGGAAGTTCCTCAAGTACATCCGTGAAGAACTGGTGTTGGTGCTGGGCACCTCATCCTCGGAATCCGCCTTGCCGCGCCTGATGGGCAAGCTGGAAAAACTCGGTTGTGAGAAGTCCACTGTCGGCCTGGTCGTGCCGTCCGGTTATTGCTTCAACCTGGACGGCAGCTGCATCAACATGACGGTGCTGGCGATCTTCATTGCCCAGGCTCTGGACATCGATGTGTCGCTGTATCACCAAGTGACCTTGCTGTTGATCCTGCTGCTGACCTCCAAAGGCGCGGCGAGTGTGACCGGCGGCGCGTTCATCACCCTGGCCGCCACCCTCGGTTCGATCGATGTAATTCCTGCGGCGGGGTTGGTGCTGGTGTTGGGCGTTTACCGATTTATCTCGGAAGGCGGCGCGCTGATCAACGTGATCGGCAACGGCGTTGCCACGCTGTTTATTGCACGCTGGGATGGGGCGTTGGATCGAGAGCAGCTCAGGCGTGAGTTGGGGTAGGGCGTGCAGCGACGCTAAAGGACAATTGAAGGTCAGTAGCATGATTCGGCAGTGAGCCTGCTTGCTCCCGATACGCGTGCGGCTCCACGCGGGATGTGAAACCGAGGGGAACTCTTTCACAACTCTTTACCTTTAGCGTGTGGATTATCCAAAAAACAAAGTGCTAATTTGCGTTTTCTTTAGAACAGCAAACCGGGTGCTGCCGTCTGCCTCATACCGGGTACGCTTTTCTTCAACCCCATCACTTACCACCTGGAGTCGGCCCATGAGCCGATACCTGAATTCCTGTCTTATCGATGCTGGTGAAGAATGTTGTCTCGCAAGGAAGGGGGGCTGGTAATGACGATGGCTGCTTTTGTTGATAAGAGAGTAAAGCGCTGATGAACTTTCCTTCCCAGTGGTCCCGGCAGTTCGGTGGGGCGACGATCGAGCGTCAAACGGTTGGCGAATCCGGGGCCGAGGTTTTTCGCGTTCGCGGTGCCGGTGCGCAGGACCTGTTCGTTAAGTCCGAGCCTATTGGCGTACACAGCGAGCTGCCGCAAGAGATTGAGCGACTGGGTTGGATGAACGGGCTGAACTTGCCTGGGCCGACAGTGCTTGATGCCACGACGGAACGTGATCGGCATTGGTTGCTGATGACGGCTGTTCCCGGAAAGGATCTGTCCGATTGCGCCAGCGTGTCTCCATCCGAGCTCATCAGCATCCTCGCAACAGCCTTGCGCGCGCTGCATCAGGTGCCTGTTGAGCTATGTCCCTTTGATCACTCGTTGGAGCAGCGCATAGCCATCGCCAGGAGCCGAATGCTTGCTGGCCTCGTTGACGAGGACGATTTTGACGATGATCGAACAGGCCGGACTGCTGCCGAAGCCTTTGCAGAATTGTTGGCGTCACGTCCCAAGGTCCAAGATCTTGCGGTCACCCACGGCGATGCCTGCCTGCCCAACTTCATGATGGAAGGCAGCCGTTTTACCGGCTACATCGACTGCGGTCGGCTCGGTATCAGTGACATCTATCAGGATCTTGCGCTGGCCGCCCGAAGTATTGAGCGTAACTGTGGGGCCGCCTGGGTCGCTCCGTTTTTCAGGGCCTATGGCGTGGAGCCGGATCATCGACGCATAGCGTTCTACTGTTTGCTGGATGAGTTTTATTGACCGCATGACGAGCAGGGGCGCATGCCCCTGTGGCTCGGCCGACAGACAGGGTAGCGATCAGGATGCATAAGAAGGTTGTGATGTTTGGCGTCGCGGGTATCTGCGCAGTGCTGCTGGGCTTGACTGTTTTCGTTCTGCAGAATCTGTCCGATATGGCGTTCAGCAATGCCCGGGTTTCGACGCTGACGTTTCGCTCAGGAGGGGCGCAGTTGGTTGGGACGCTGGCATTGCCTCCCGATGTGCAAGCGGGGCCCATCGTCCTGATCATTCATGGGGATGGGCCCATGGACCGTTTTGCGTCCGACGGCTATTTCCCGCTCATCAACAGTTTGCTCGACGCTGGAATAGGCGTTTTCACGTGGGACAAACAGGGGGTCGGGCAGAGCACGGGGAATTGGCTCAACCAGTCGATGTCGGACCGCGCCACGGAAGCCCTGGCTGCACTTGCCCTGGTGCGTGAGCAAAAGGGCGTTGTAGCCGATAAGGTCGGGTTTCTGGGTTTTTCCCAAGGCGGCTGGGTGATTCCACGCGCCGCCAGTGAAGGAGACCCCGGTTTTTCGGTGATTGTCGGCGCAGCCGTGAACTGGCGCCGACAAGGCATGTACTACACGCGGGTACGAATGGCAGATGAAGGGCGGACCCAGGATGAAATCGACGCAGCCGTGAAGGTCGAATATGCGAAGAACGACCGGGTTTTCGGCGCGTCGGATCAAACCTACAACCCTGACCTTTTTCCCCACATGGACGCGGCCCATTTCAACTTCGTCCAGAAAAACTACAACGAAGATGTGACGGCGGCATTGAAGACCATGAAGGGGCCGGTCTTGGCGATCTGGGGGGCGCTGGACTTGAACGTCGATACTTCCGAGGACTCGCGTCTCTACCGGGATCTATTTGCAGGCATCAGGCAAAGACAAACGGTAGTGATCCCCAACGCAACTCACAGCTTGTTAAGGGCTAGCCTGTTCAATTATCAATTGGTAACGCAGTGGCCCGTATGGAAAGAGTATCTGTTCGCAGGGCTGGGGCGTCATGCTTATGCGCCCGGCTCCCTGGCATTGATCACCCGCTGGATCAAGTCTTCATCCGCAGCCGAGTTGAGTGGCGTTGAGCGCGGTGGCCAAGGGTAAAATGTACGTCGCTGTACACTCTCTGTGCGCTGTCCTGCTTGGGCGTGTAGAGTGACCGGCAATTCCCAGGTAAAGGTGACCCAAGGATGTCGCAACCCGCAAAACCGCGAGGCAAGAACCAGGACACAGGCTGGCGCGGCTCGGTCGATGTGTGGCTGGACGCAGCCTACGCGGCCCTGAAAGAGTCCGGTATCGACGCCGTGCGCGTGATGCCCCTGGCCAAGCAGCTTGGCTTGTCACGCACCAGTTTCTATTGGTTTTTCGAAGATCGGGAGCAACTGCTTGCTGCGTTGTTGACCCGATGGCGCGACAAGAACACCGGCAACCTGGTGCACCAGTGCGACCGCTATGCCGAGAGTATTTCCGAGGCTATTCTCAACGTCTTCGAATGCTGGCTGAACCCGGAGCTGTTCGACTCACAATTCGAATTTGCCGTACGCAGTTGGGCGATGCAATCGGCGGAAGTCGCGGCAGAAATCGCGCAGGCTGACGACACCCGCATCAATGCCCTGACCGGGATGTTCCGACGTTTTGGCTACGATGAAGAGGCGGCTGATGTGCGTGCCCGGACCATCTACCTGACGCAGATCGGCTATATCTCGATGAACACCGCCGAAGAGGTGGTGGTGCGGTTCCGGCGTATTCCCCAGTATGTCAGCGTGTTCACCGGCAAGGCCTTGAAGCGGCGCGAACTGGACCGCTTCTATGGGGCGTTTGGCTATGCCGAAACCACACCGGGGGTGTTTGAGCGTTTTTAAAGGTCCTTGACCAACCGCAACGCATCGTAGATCGCCGCATGGGTGTTGCGTGCGGCCACTGCATCGCCGATCCGGAACAGTTGGAAGCAACCTTCAGGGTTGGTCACGATGTTCTGCGCGTTCCCTGCAATCAAATCCTGCTGCTCAACCGCGCCGCCATTACTGGAATGCTTGCGCAAGTCGAAGTACAGGTCATCCAGGGGAATCGTGCCATGGTTGACCACCACCTGGTCGACTACCCGTTGCTTGTGCACCGCGCCGTAGTCACTGCCAAAGCGGGCGAGCAAGCGACCGTCGCGTTTCTCCACCGACTCGACCCGATAGGTCACGGTAAAGGTCACATCCAGGTCCTGCAGGCTGCGCATGTAGGGCACCAGGTTCATGGCCATGACTTCCGGGGCGAACGCACGGTCCGGGGTGACGATTTCGACGCTGGCGCCACTTTGCGCAATCACCTCGGCGGCTTGCAGCGCGGCATGGTCGCCGGCATCGTCGAAGATCAACACATGGCGCCCCGGTTTGACGTCGCCGGAAATAATGTCCCAGGTCGACACCACCCATTCATTGCCCTGAGCCAGCACCTCTGTGTGCGGCATGCCGCCGGTAGCGACGATCACCACGTCCGGCTCATGGGCCAGCACCGTCTCGGCCTCGGCCCAGGTGTTGAAGTGGAATTTCACGCCAAGGCGTTCGCACTGGGCCATGCGCCAGTCGATGATGCCGATCATCTCGCGACGCCGCTCACTCAGGGCGGTCAGGCGGATTTGCCCGCCGGGCCGGTCCGCCGCTTCCAGTACTGTCACATCATGCCCGCGCTCGCCGGCAACCCTGCCCGCTTCCAGCCCGGCAGGGCCCGTGCCGATGATCAGCACTTTGCGCTTCACCGCTGCCTTGGGAATGTCATGGGGCATGCTGGTTTCACGGCCGGTGGCCGCGTTGTGGATACAGTAGGCGGCGCCGCCCTGGTAGATGCGGTCCAGGCAGTAGTTGGCGCCGACGCAGGGGCGAATGTCTTCTTCACGGCGCTCGATGATCTTGCGCACGATATGCGGGTCGGTCATATGAGCGCGGGTCATGCCGACCATGTCCACCTTGCCCGACGCAATGGCGTAGCGTGCGGTGGCGACGTCCGGGATTTTCGCCGCATGGAAGGTGGGGAAGCCGGTGGACGCACGGATTTCGCCGGCGAAATCCAGGTGCGGCGAGTTGCGCATGCCCTGGATCGGAATCACGTCGGTCAGCCCTGCATCGGTATCGATATGCCCACGTACCACGTTGAGAAAGTCCACCAGCCCACTGTCCTTGAGCATGTGCGAAACCTGCAGGCCTTCGCTGGCGGTGAATCCACCCGGCACGGTTTCGTCGCCGGTGTAGCGCACGCCTAGCAGGAATTCTTCACCGACGCGCTGGCGAATGCCGCGCAGGACGTCGAAGGTAAAGCGCATGCGGTTTTCCAACGAACCACCGTAAGGGCCGTCCAGCTCGTTGGTCAGCGGTGACCAGAACTGATCCATCAAATGGCCGTAGGCTTGCAGTTCCAGGCCATCCAACCCGGCGGCTTTCATGCGCTCGGCGGCGTCGACGTAGTCCTTGATGATCCGCTCGATGTCCCAGTCTTCCATCTTCTTCGGGAAGGAGCGGTGTGACGCTTCACGACGGTGTGACGGCGAGACCACGGGCAGCCAGTCGGCCTTGTCCCAGCGTGTGCGTCGGCCCAGGTGCGTCAGCTGGATCATCACTGCGGCGCCGTGTTCGTGGCACTCATCGGTCAGGTCTTTCAACCAGCCGACCACTTCATCTTTGTACGCCAGCACATTATTGAACACCGGCGGGCTGTCCCGCGATACGGCGGCGGAGCCTGCAGTCATGGTCAAGGCCACGCCGGCCTTGGCGCGTTCGACGTGGTAGGCGCGGTACAACGCCTGCGGCATGCCGTCCACCGGATAGGCCGGTTCGTGGGCCGTGGTCATGATGCGATTGCGCAGGGTCAGGTGCTTGATTTTGTAGGGCTGCAGCAGGGGATCGCTGGACATTATTCGGTGCTCCGTAGTGGGCATCATCAGGCTCGGCGATCTGAAACTAGGATAAATGTACATGGGTGTCAATAATGCTCTACAGGCATGTACATTTTTATTGCGATGCGCTGCAGTCGTCGCTAAGATCGGCCTAATCCCTTAGGAGAACGTCTGATGAATGCTCGTGTGCACTATCGGAAAAAAGCCTGTGCCTACCTGCTAGGCCTCGCGCTGGGCGCCAGTGCGGCGGTGACCCACGCAGAGGAGATACCACCGGTCCGCATCGGTTGGGTGAACTGGTCCGACACGGAAATCACCGTCAAGCTCGCCAGTACGGCCTTGCAGGAACATCTCAAGCAACCGGTCAAGCTGGTGATGGCCGACATCGGCATCCAGTTCCAGGCGCTGGCCAACGGCAATATCGACCTGATCCCGATGGTCTGGCTGCCCAGCACTCACAAGGCGTTCTACGACAAGTACAAGGACCGGCTTGAAGACCTTGGCGTGCTGTATGAAGGGCGAATCGGCATGGCTGTACCCACTTCGGTGCCGGTGGCGGAAGTCTCCAGCGTGGAAGACCTGAACAAACCCGGGATCCGCGAGAAGTTCGACGGCAAGATCTTTACCTCCGAAGTCGGCAACGGCCAGTACAAGCTCACCGTCAAGGCGATTGAGGATTACAAGCTGAGGGGCTACAAACTGGTGGGGTCTTCGGAAAGCGGCATGCTCAACGAGCTGGACCGCAACCTCAAGCGCGACAAGTGGTCATTGGTCAACGCCTGGAGCCCGCATTGGATGTTCTCCAAATGGTCGCTGCGCTATCTGGATGATCCCAAGCAGGTTTTCGGCGGCGCGGAGCAGATCCACGCCATGGCCCGTAAAGGCTTCAGCCAGCAACACCCCGAGGTGGCGTACTTCTTTGCGCATTTCTCCGTCCCTCAGGCCGACCTCGAAGCGCTGATGATGCAGGCGCGGGAGAGTACGGCAGACAAGGCGGTGGCGGCGTATTACGCGGCGAACAAGGTGCGTTTTGAGGGGATGTTCAATCCGGGATTGGTTTCCCGGTAGGCATAGCCTTCTGCTCAAGGTTTCCGAGCAATTGTGGTGAGCGGGCTTGTTGTGGTGAGCGGGGCAAGCCCGTTCACCACGATATCAGGCATATGAATAGCCGCCACGCGCTGCGCGCAGCGAATCGCGAACGGCATCGGTGCGCAACTGAAGTGTCATCTGCGCCTCGTCGATCACGATTTCTGCGACGATCAACACGCAGATCAGCGGCGCGGTCACGAACCAATGGCACCAGCATTGCGTCGCCAGTGACACGAAAACGCCGATGATCCACAGCGCCAGCACCCACTTTGGCGCGCGCTGTTGCAGCGGCACCCAGAACCTTTGCAGTCGTTTCAGGCGGGCCGTGTGCAGTCGCAGCGACTCTTCGAGGAGTGATAGGGAAGGGCTCATGTTCACACTCGTTAAGATATCCGGGCACGGCTGGGGACGGGATGCCCCAGCCACGACAGGTTGATACGTTCAACTTCTATCCAATGCCCGTTTCGAGGCGTTGCAACGCAGCTTTTGAACGCAATGCAAACATGCTCGGCGTTCAATAAGACAAAGCATCGATAGCGTTGGTTTTTTTTGAACATCATGGACAAGATGCACATGGCGGGGCCTGGTTTACTCAAAGGTTCCAGCTGAGTTCAAACAGCGTTCCGCCGTTTTCCATTTTTCGACACGTCACCGCGCCGCCGTGGGCAATGGCAATCGCACGCACCACCGCCAGGCCCAAGCCACTGCCACCCTGGGCGCGTGAGCGAGAGTTTTCGCCGCGTTGAAAGGCTTCGAAAAGGTGCGTTGCAAAGTCCTCATCAATGCCTGGGCCGTCGTCGCGTACCCTCAGGTAATGAACGCCATCACGCGTGCTCAGGTGCACGTTGACGTTGCCCGGTGTCGCGTGCCGACGCACGTTGTCCAGCAGGGCCAGCAAGGCCTGGCGGATACGCGCGGGATCGCAGCGCAGAATGCGGCGTTGCAGGTCCAGTTGCAGGGTAAAACCAGCAGCGGCCAGGCTCGGTTCGAACAGCCGCACATCGTCCTCAACCCCTGCGGCGAGGTCGGCCTCTTGCACGTTGACTTCGAGGTAGCCGCTGTCACCCAGACCCACCACGCGCAGGTCCTCGATCATCCGCGCCAGCCCTTCGACCTGCCCGAGCAGGCTGTAGAACTGCGCTGTGTCCGGCTCGAATACGCCCTCGGCCAAACCTTGCAGGCGCCCCCGCAAGATGGTCAGCGGCGTGCGCAGTTCGTGGGCAATCGCCGCGTTCCAGAACGCCTGCTCCTGCGCCATGCGTTTCAAACGTTGGGCCATGCTGTTGAAGTCATTCACCAAAATAGCCGCCTCACCGATGGACTCGTCGCCGGCCACGGCTTGCACATCGAGGTCGCCGTCCGCCAGTTTGCGCAGGTTTTCGGCCACCGAGTTCAAGGGCATCAGGATGCGACGGGATAACTTGGTGGCCACGAGTGCGCCCACCGCCAGGCTGACGCAGGTGGTCAAGCCCATCCACGCCCATTCGGCATTGGCCGGCATCCATTCATCGACCTGCTCGTCCGTAAGTGGCCAGTAGGTCCAGAGCAGGGCGTAGAACACATAGGAGCCGATCACCGCCAAGGCGATCACGCACAGCACCACGACCGACATGGACAAGATGATCTGGCGGCTCAAGCCATTGAATAGTTTCACGCGCCACTCCCGAACCGATAACCCACCCCGCGAATGCTCGCCGGCACGCCTTGCAGCCCGAGGTCTTCGATCTTGCGGCGCAACTTACTGATATGGCTGTCGACCGTGCGTTCCAGGCTGTCGCTCTCCGGCGAGCACAGCGACAACAATTCTGCGCGGCTGAACACGCGTTTCGGCGCTCGGGCCAACTGCGCCAGCAATCTGAACTCGGTGACGGTCAGCAGCAGCGGCAACGTGGTGCCTTCGATGTTCACCGTGACCTGATGGCTTTCGATATCGATTTCAAACCCATCCACGCGCAACACGCTGGCGCCGACACCGGATTTGTAGTTGACGGAGCGCCGCAGAACCGCCTGGGTACGTGCCACCACCTCGGCCGGGTTGAATGGCTTGACGATGTAGTCATCGGCACCGATACGCAAACCCATCAACTTGTCCATGTCCTGGTCCTGCGCGGTCAGCATGATCACTGGAGTGTTGCCGCGATGGCGCACTTCGGCCAGGACTTGCCAGCCATCGACATGGGGCATCAGCACATCCAGCAGCATCAGGTCTGGCTTGAGGCTCAGGTGCAGTTCCAGCGCGTGCCGGCCATCAAGGGCGTGGGCGGTGCGAAAGCCGCTGCGCTTGAGATAGGCGATCAGGATATCCGCAATCTCGGGCTCGTCTTCCGCGATCAGCACCAAGGCCTGGTTCTCTCGGATGCTGTTGGGCCGGGATGTTGATGCGACGGGGTAATCGTTCATAGTCTGCTCGGTGAATAGGCCTTGTCGTGATTGCCGCTCCATGGCCCACGCTGTCATGTGTTGATCATAGCTTCTGGGTGAGTGCGCCCAACATCTGGTTGGCGGTGGCCATCACTTTGGAATTCATCTCATAGGCCCGTTGCGTGGTGATCATGTTGACCATCTCTTCAACCGTGCTCACGTTCGAAGTCTCCAGGGAGCGTTGCAACGTGGTGCCAAAGCCGTTGAGCCCCGGCATGCCGACTTGGGGCGCTCCACTGGACGCGGTTTCCAGGAACAGGTTGTTGCCGATTGCCTGCAAACCCGCCGGGTTGATGAAGTCGGCGGTCTGCAGGTTGCCGATGACTTGCGTCGCGGGGTTGCCGGCCACAGTGATGGACACCGTGCCGTCCTGGCCGACGGTGAAGGTCTTGGCGTTGTCCGGCACCACAACGGCCGGCTCCAGGGCGAACCCGCTGGCGGTGACCACCTGGCCATTGGCGTTCAGATGAAAGGTGCCGTCACGGGTATAGCCGAGGGTGCCGTCCGGTTGCAGCACCTGGAAAAACCCCCGGCCATTCACGGCCAGGTCCAGCGGTTGCCCGGTGGTCTGCAGGCTGCCGGCGCTGAAGTTCTTCTGGGTGCCGACGATCTGCACGCCGGTGCCGAGTTGCAGGCCCGACGGAAACGCACTGTCTTGCGTCGATTGCGCGCCCGGCTGGCGCTTGATTTGATAGAGCAAATCCTGGAACTCGGCACGATCGCGTTTGAAACCGGTGGTCGAGACGTTCGCCAGGTTATTGGAAATGGTCGTCAGCTGGGTGTCCTGGGCCGACAAGCCGGTTTTTGCGACGTACAGGGCTGGAATCATTGGGCTCTCCGCGTGACCCGTTCGATGGGGCACTGTGATGAACCTGATTGTGCACAGCCAACGTGCGCATTCATGGGAGGTTTTGTGGAGGAATGATGGAGAGGGACGTTTTTTTCCGGCCATGCTCATTTAGGCCAGGCTCGATCAAACCCGCCACGTCACGCCCGATGACTTCCGGGTAGCTGTGCTCGGCATCCAGGTTGGTCAGTACCACCACCGTCAGCCTGTCGTCGAGGTAGCGCGAGATAGACGAGGTAAAGCCTTGCCAGGAGCCGCCGTGCTCGACCACGGGGTGCCCGTTGATCGTGCGAATTTCCCAACCGAAACCATAGCCTTGCGCACGCTGTTTGCCGGCGTAGGGGTAGGGCGTCCACATTTTTCTCAATGAGGCTTTTTTCAGCAGAGTTTCATCGTAAAGGGCACGGTCCCAGCGCTCCAGGTCGCGCACGCTGAAGTAGAGCGTGCCGTCTGCGGTGGCGTTGAACGTCGGCGAGACCCATTCCTGGTTCCTCAACACACCGTCCACCTTTTCGTAACCCGAGACACGGTTGGGCACAAGGTCGAGGTCTGAGATGACGCGCGACGAGGTCATGCCCAACGGTGTGAAAATACGTTGCTGGAGAAACTCGCCATAGGGCTGCCCGCTGACGCGATGGATCAGGATGCCGAGCAATACGAAGTTGGTGTTTTCGTACGCCCAGCCTTCGCCCGCCTTGAAGTTGATCGGCAGTTTGGCAATGGCCACCGTCAGTTGGGCGTCGGTAAAGTCCTGGCGGATATCCAGCGGTGCGCCGGGTTTTTGCAGCGCAGGCGTGTCATAGGCCGACAGCCCGGACGTGTGGGACAGCAGGTTGGCTACTGTAATTGGCGCCCAACTGGCCGGCGCTTCGGGAAAATACTGCCGGATGCTGTCATCCAGGCCAACCCTGCCTTGTTCCACCAGCATCATGACGGCCGTTGCGGTAAAGGACTTGCCCACCGAGCCGGATTGCAAAACGCTGTCCGCGCTCATGGGCACGTTGAGTTCCACATTCGCCAGTCCATAGCCTTTGGCGAATACGGTGTGGCCGTTTCGATACACACCGAGGGCAAGCCCCGGCAACTGCTGTCGGGCCATTTGCGAGGTTACATAACGGTCGATGGCCGAAAGCTGTTCTGCCGTGAGCGGCGTTGCAATCGCCGTGGGCGCCGACATCAGCAGGAGGCTAGTCGCAAGAATTCGGAGCATGGAGACCTCTAAAACGTTATCGCTGTTTTGGGAGGCGCCAGTGTGCACAAGGGGGGTGGAGTTTTACGGGAGGTTCGATGGAGAGGGCGTGGAGCCGATGGGGAACGCAATCACAGGGGGTGGATGAATTTCACATACACCTGCTCAGCGTCGTGGTCGTCCAGGTTGTCGATCTGCCCGCTCGGCGCGAATCCAGCCTTTGCAAACAGCGCCTGGGCTGCGGTGTTTGACGCATTGGTCGAAGCAAACAGCTTGGGCGTCTTGCATGCCGCCTGCGCCGCCGCCAGCAACCGCAGCGCCACACCTTGACGCTGATGCGCCGGCGACACGACGACCAGCGCCACAAAGCCATGATCGAAAAAGTCATGGGTCAGCACCAGGTAACCGGCGCATCGGCCAGCGGTGTCGACGGCAACCAGGCATTGTTGGCGAACCACGGCATCATGGATGAACACGCGGCGATGGGTGTGGGCGGTTGCGTAGGTGTCCAGTTGGATCAGGGCACGCACGTCGTCGGGTGTGGCTTGGCGAATGGGATCTTTCGCGTAGTTGCTGTCGTTAGGCATTGCAAGCGTCCTGCCAATGTTGGAGTACTGCTTTGACAGAGCCTACTCCATGGGTTGCTGACCTGGAAACACCATTCCTTTCCAACGTTGCCTTCTGGTTTTTGCCCAGCCTAATGTCGATATCAGACCAACTCCCGCCGCTCCCAGGCTATTTTTGATGAACTCAGGCCGCGTAAGGTGACCCATCATTAAGAAATGATGATCGCCTGACTCTTCAGTCAGTACACCTTGACGTCGATCACCGAGAACAACAAAAACAATGAATAGCCTGAATTCCAACGATTCCAACGGCCAGTTGGCGCAAGGCTTCAAGCCGCGTCATGTGACCATGCTTTCCATTGCAGGCATTATCGGCGCGGGGTTGTTTGTCGGTTCCGGGCATGCGATTGCGGCGGCGGGGCCGGCGGTGCTGCTGGCTTATCTGTTCTCTGGCACGCTGGTGGTGCTGGTCATGCGCATGCTCGGGGAGATGGCGGTGGCCAACCCCGATACCGGGTCTTTCTCGACCTATGCCGACCAGGCCATCGGGCGCTGGGCCGGCTTCACCATCGGTTGGTTGTACTGGTGGTTCTGGGTGCTGGTGATCCCCATCGAGGCCCTGGCCGCCGGGCATATTCTCAACCAGTGGTTCCCGCAGATCGACGCTTGGCTGTTTGCCTTGTTGTCGATCTTTTTGTTGGTGGTCACCAATCTGTTCAGCGTGTCCAAGTACGGCGAGTTCGAGTTCTGGTTCGCCATGGCCAAGGTGATCGCGATCATCGGCTTCATCGGCTTGGGCTTTGCGGTGCTGATGGGTTGGATTCCCGAGCGCGAGGTCAGTGGGTTGAGCCGGTTGATGGAGGAACACGGCGGTTTCGCGCCCAACGGACTGTCGGCGGTGGTTGGGGCCTTTATCACCATCATGTTCAGTTTTATCGGCACCGAGGCGGTCACCATCGCGGCGGCTGAGTCCAGTAACCCGGCGCAGAACATCGCCCGGGCCACGCGCTCGGTGATGTGGCGCATTGGTGTGTTCTACCTGTTGTCGATCTTCGTGGTGATTTCCGTAGTGCCGTGGAATGACCCGTTACTCGCCTCGGTAGGCTCCTATCAGCGCGCCCTGGAGCTGATGAACATTCCCCACGCCAAGCTGCTGGTTGATGGGGTGGTGTTGATCGCTGTGGCCAGTTGCATGAACTCCTCCATCTACATTGCCTCGCGCATGCTGTTTTCCCTGGGCAAGCGCGGGGATGCCCCCACGTTGATGAAGAAGACCTCGGCGGCCAGCGTGCCGAGGGCCGCGGTGATTGCCAGCACCATCCTGGGCGCAGGCGTGACCCTGTTCAGTTACTTCGCGCCGGCCGGGTTGTTCCAGTTTCTGCTGGCCAGTTCGGGCGCCATTGCCTTGCTGGTGTACCTGGTGATCGCCGTGTCGCAGTTGCGCATGCGCAAGATCCTGCGACAGCGCAACGTCACGCTGACTTTCCAGATGTGGCTGTTTCCCTGGCTGACCTGGCTGGTCATTGCGTTCATCTGTGCCGCATTGACGGTGATGCTGGTCACGCCTGAACACCGTTTTGAAGTGTCATCGACCATCGGCCTGGCCCTGATGATTTCCCTGGTCGGCTTGCTCACCGCGCGGCAGCCCGAACGCACGCAAAAACCAGTGGCCGCAGCCTCACCGCCATGAGTGGCCGCCCCGTAAGCAGCATCGTGTTCTTGCTGCTGGACCAGTTCACCCTGATGTCACTGGCCTCGGCGGTCGAGCCCTTGCGCATGGCCAACCAGCTCTCGGGCCAGGAACTCTACAAATGGCACACCGCGAGCCCGGACGGCAATCCCGTGTGGGCCAGTGACGGCGTGCCCATCACGCCGGACGGTTCGATTCTCAGCGTGCCGTCCGCCGACATTGTGATTGTCTGCGGTGGCATCGGCATCCAGGGCACCGTGACGGGTGAGCTGGTCAAGTGGTTGCGCAGCCAGGCGCGTTACGCCAAGCGACTGGGCGGTATCTGTACCGGTAGCTTTGTGTTGGCGCGCGCCGGTTTGCTGGATGGCTATGAATGCAGCGTGCACTGGGAATGGTTGGCGGCCATGCAGGAGGCGTTTCCACGGGTGACGGTCAGTTCCAGCCTGTTCAGCCTCGACCGCGACCGTCTCACCAGCTCGGGCGGCACGGCGCCTCTGGACATGATGTTGCACCTGATCGGCCGTGATCACGGGCATGAGCTGTCGGCGGCCATCTCCGACATGTTTGTGTACGAGCGCATCCGCAACGAGCAGGACCATCAGCGCGTGCCACTCAAGCACATGCTCGGCACCCAGCAGCCCAAGCTGCAGGAAATCGTCGCGTTGATGGAGGCCAACCTGGAGGAACCGATCAACCTGGATGAGCTGGCTGCGTATGTCGCGTTGTCGCGTCGCCAGCTTGAGCGCATGTTCCAGAAATACCTGCACTGTTCGCCATCGCGCTACTACCTCAGGCTGCGGCTGATCCGGGCGCGGCAGTTGCTCAAGCAGACGCCCATTTCCATCGTGGAACTGGCCGTGCTCTGCGGCTTTGTGTCCACGCCGCACTTCTCCAAGTGCTACCGCGAATACTTCGGTGTGCCGCCCAGCGACGAGCGCTCCGTCACCGACAGCGAGCGATCCATCGTGCTCAAGCCGGTGATGCATGCGTTGCCTACGCCCGCGCCCATGAACGTATTGGAGCAGGCGCGGGGAGAGGCAACGTTTGCCAGCGTGAAAAACCTGAAGCCCTGAACTCAGCGCATGTGCAGGATGATCGGGCTGCTGCTCGCCGGATCAGTGTGCCCGCGCAACTTGCCCACCGCGTTGGCATCCACCGTGCCACCGTTATTGCCCCAGGTGCTGCGCACGTAAGTCAGTACATCGGCGATTTCCGCGTCGGACAATTGCTCACGGAAGGCCGGCATACGGTAGGCATCCGGCACGCCGGCCGCTACCACGCGTTGCGAGCCGTTGAGGGTGATGTTGATCGCCGAGGCGCTTTCTTTCGCCAGTGCTGACGTGGCGCCGGCCAGGGGCGGCATCCACTCGGGCTGGCCCTTGCCGTCGAGACCATGGCAAGAGGCGCAACGGGTGGCGTAAGTGTGGGCGCCGGGGGCGTCTTGAACCGCCGCCACCGCCTGATACTGCCAGGGTGCGCCGTCGCGCTGCGGGTCGCCGGGCAATGACTTGAGATAGCGGGCGATGGCCGCCAGGTCCTCGTCCTGCATGAACTGCGTGGAGTTGTTGAAAGCCTCGGTCATCGAACCGTAGACCACCGCATGGGCGTTGCGTCCGGTCTTGAGGAACTGCACGATCTGCGGCTCAGTCCAGCGGCCCAATCCGGTGTTGGGGTCCTGGCGCAGACTCGGCGCATACCAGCCGTCGAGCAGCGCGCCGGCAAGGAACGGTGCGCCGGATTCATCCAGGGCTTTTTCATTGAAGGCCAGGCCGCGGGGCGTGTGGCAACTGCCGCAGTGGCCGGGGCCTTGGACGATGTAGGCACCACGGTTCCACAGGGCGTCCTGATTGGGCTTGGCCGCGTAAGTCGCGGTGGGCGCGAACACGCCGTTCCACAGGGCGATGGGCCAGCGCATGTTCAGCGGCCAGGGAATATCACTGGGAATGTTCGGTTGGTTGGCCGGTTTTATGCCCTGCATGAAAAACGCGTACAGCGCTTTGATGTCGTCATCGCTGAGTTTCACGTAGGACGGGTAGGGCATGGCCGGGTACAACCGGCGGCCACCCGGTGCCACACCATGGCGCACCGCACGGTCGAAATCGGCCAGGCTGTAAGTGCCGATGCCTGTCTGTTTGTCCGGTGTGATGTTGGTGGCGTGGATCGCTCCCAGCGGTGTAGCCATTTCCAGGCCCCCGGCGAACGGCGCCTTGCCCGCCAGACTGTGGCAGGCCACGCAATCGCTGAGGCGGGCGACATACTCGCCACGGCTGACCAAGGCGGGCTCGAAGCGGGCTCCGGCCTGTTCCTGTTCGAACGGCGTAGCCGGTTCACGGGTGACGTACCAGGCCAGCAGGCCTGCGGCGACCAGGCAGGGCAGCGCCAGCCAGCCTGCGGTTCTTGCGAATCGACGGTTGTTCATGGGCGTTTCCTGAAGGTCAGCTAAAAGTGTGTCGGCTCAAGGGCAGGCTGCGCACGCGCTGGCCTGTCAATTGCGCCACCGCGTTGGCCACGGCCGGAGCCACGGCGGGCAACGGCGGCTCGCCGATACCGCCCATCTTTTCGCCACTCTCGACTATCCGTACATGCACCCGTGCCATCTGCGCGGGCCCCAGGATCGGATACAAGTCGTAGTTGCGCGCCCGTGGCTTGCCGTCCACGTACACCGCTTCCTCCAGCAAGGTCTGGGACAAGCCCAACGCCACGGCGCCATTGACCTGGGCCTCGACAATCGCCGGGTTGACGATGCTGCCGGGGTCGATGGCTTGCCAGATATCGTGCACCTTGACCTTGCCGTTCTCGATGGACACCTCAGCGATCGCCGCCGTGTGGGAACCGAATGGCGAGGCCATGGCCACGCCACGTGCGCGTCGAGTGCCATCCTCGGCAGTGAAGGGGCCGCGCTTCCAGCCACCGGACAGTTCACCCGCCGCTTGCAGCAAGGTGGTCAGCCGTGGGTTGTCGCGCAGCAGGTGCAGGCGCAGCTCATAGGGATCATGCCCGCCCTTGTCCGCCAGCTCATCCAGGAACGACTCGTAGAAAAAGTCGTTGAGCGAATTGCCCACCGAGCGCCAGTAACCGAGCATGGGCGCGCCTTTGACATAGATCTGCGCGATGCGTTTGTTGGGGATGGCGTAGGACTTGCCCGATAACCCTTCAACCGCCGTGGGGTCGATTTTATCGCCCTGTTTGCCAGCGAGGGCTTCGGTCGGGCCTTCGGTCGCACTGACGGCTTCAATGGCGACCGGCAAGCCTTTGTCATCCAGCGCGGCGCGGAACTTGACCACTGCCACTGGGCGCAGCACATCGCGCAAGAATTCTTCTTCGCGACTCCAGATCAGCTTGACCGGACGGCCCACCGCCTTGGCCAATGCAATGGCCTGCGGGTAGGGGTTGGCCGAGTCATACAGGAAGTGCCGGCCGAAAAAGCCACCGAGCAGCGGCGAGTGCAGGTTGATTTGCGCAGGGTCGAGGCCGGTGCGCTTGGCGATGTCGGCGCGGAACATGTCCGGCGCCTGGTTGGGCAGCCAGATGTCCAGGCTGCCATCCGGGTTGAAGCGCGCCAGGGCTGACGGCGGCTCCAGTTGGCCGTGGTTGAGGTATTGGTTGTGATACGTCGCCTCGAGCTGGGTCTTGCCACCTTTCAGCGCGGCGGCGACGTCTCCTTCGTTCTCGTCGTCGCGGACCGGGCCTTGCTGGGCAGCGAGAAAGTCGAAGTGCTTGTCGCTGGAAAAGTCCGCTGGCATGACGCGCAATGTCGAGTCGGCGGCCGCTTCCTGCCAGTCGACCTGGATCGCTTCAACCGCACGCTTGGCGTGCCACCAACGTTCAGCCACCACCGCCACCGCGCCAGGCAACACGTGCACCGAATGTACGCCTTTCATGCCTTCGACCTGAGGCTGGTTGCGCAGGCTGCCGACGGTCATGCCCAGGCGTGGCGCATGTTGTACCGCCGCGTGGAGCATGTCATCGACTTTCAGGTCGATGCTGTAGAGCGCCTTGCCGGTGGATTTGTCGTAAGCATCCAGGCGCTTGACCGGCTTGCCGATCCAGCGGAACTGGCTCGGGTCGCGCAGGGTGATGCTGGCGGGATCTGGTACGGGCATGTCGAGCGCGCTGCTGGCCAGTTCGCCATAACCCAGCGAACGTCCGGACGCCGCATGCACCACGCGGCCGGGCTGGGTGGTCAGTTCGCCAACCGGCACGCCCAATTGTTTAGCGCCAGCCTGCAGCAGCATCGCCCGGGCCAGGGCACCAAGGCGACGCATGGTCGGGTAGCTCATGCGCACCGACATGCTGCCGCCGGTGATGCGCATACCGTTCTCCATCACCACATAGGCCTCGCCGGGCGGGGCGGCTTCGACGATGAAAGTGGCGGGGTCGGCATCCAGTTCTTCGCCGACGATCTGCGCCATGGCGGTGTGGGTGCCTTGTCCGCCTTCCATGAACGGGCTGAGCAGGCGCACTGTGCCGTCGGGGCGAATCTCCAGGAACGCCGGCACCTGGGTGCCGCGTTCAGCGGCGGTGGCGGCTTGCACCCGGCCCGAGCCCAGTGGCAGGCCAAAACCAATGACCAGTGCACCCACGGCCGTGCTCGCCAGAAAACGGCGGCGCGACAGGTTGACCGGTGCATCCAGCAGTTCGTTGAGGATGCTCATCAAGCGCCCTCCTGTTTGGCCAGGGCGTCGACGGCCGCGTGTATGGCGTTATAGGTGCCGCAGCGGCACAGGTTGATCATCGCCGCCTCGATCTGCGCCTTGCTGGGCGCGGGGGTGTGCTTGAGCAGCGCAGTGGCCGCCATCACCTGCCCGGACTGGCAATAGCCGCATTGCGCGACCTGATGCTCGACCCAGGTCGCGACCACACGCTTGCCCACTTCATCGCTTTCAATTGCCTCGATGGTGGTGATCTCACGCCCGACCAAGGCGGCCACTGGCGTGACACAGGAGCGCACCACATTGCCATCCACCAGCACCGAACAGGCGCCGCACTGGGCCAGGCCGCAGCCGTACTTGGTGCCGGTCAGGCCCAGGTCATCGCGGATCACCCACAGCAATGGCGTGTCCGCGTCGGCATCGACCTGATAGGCCTTTTGGTTGATTCGTAATTCCATGGCTCACCTGCTGATCAACGGTAGGTGCGGCCTTTTTGATAGTCAATGCACTGGCCGCTTATCGACGAACTCTAGACCAGTGCACAAGGGCTATCTATCCGTTAGTCGATAAGTCGGAGGATCAGGCAAGTATTCAAGAGAAATGGGCCAGTCAGACGATGTCGTCGATCAAAATGTGAGGCTGGCCCCGACTGCATCGCTCGATGCGCGCCTCGACCTTGTACACCTCGCGCAGCATCCGCGCATTGATCACCTGATGGCACGGCCCGCTTCCCTGGGCGGTGCCGTCGGCGATCACCAGCACCTGGTCGGCAAAACGCAGCGCCTGGTTGAGGTCATGCAGGGCGATAAACACGATCACCTGGCGCTTGCGTGCCAGGGCCTGCATGAAGTTCAGCACCTGCACCTGCCGATGCATGTCGAGGGCACTGGTGGGCTCGTCCATCAGCAGCACGTCGGGTTCGCGTACCAGCGTCTGGGCGATGGACACTAACTGTTGCTGGCCGCCACTGAGTTCGCCGAGGTTGCGCATGGACAATCCGGTGATGCCCAGGGCTGCCAGCATTTCCTCGACCAGTGCCAGTTCGTCATCCTGCACGGCCCAGGCGGGGGACAGTTGCTTGCGTGCCAGCAACACCGATTCGTACACGGTCAACCGCGCACTGGCATTCAGGCCCTGGGGCATGTAGCTGATGGCTTGGGAGCCCTTTGTCGAACCTTGGAGGATCACCTGGCCCGGCCCGTCGATCAACCCGGCGATGCGCTTGAACAAGGTGGACTTGCCCGCCGCGTTGGGCCCGACCACCGCCACCACCTGGCCGCCGACAAAGCGGGCCGTGGACACGCCGCTGATGATGCTGCGTTGGCCGTAGCTGGCGCCGAGATCCTGCAACTGAATGCTTACCATGAGTTTTTCTTCCCGCTCAGGATCAGGGAGATAAAGAACGGCACGCCGATCAGTGAGGTGACCACACCAATCGGGAAAATCGCACCGGGGATCAGGGTTTTGCTGACCACCGAACTGGCCGACAGAATCAACGCGCCGGTGAGCAGCGAGGCGGGCAGGAAGAAGCGTTGGTCTTCGCCAATCAGCATGCGGGCGATGTGCGGGCCGACCAAGCCGATAAAGCCGATGGTGCCGACAAAGGCCACCGGGAACGAGGCGAGCAGGCTGACCATGATCAGCGTCTGGAAACGCAGGCTGCGCACGTTGATACCGAAACTGGCGGCCTTGTCGTCGCCCAGGCGCAGGGCGGTCAGGGCCCAGGCACGTTTGGCGAAGATCGGCAGGGTGATCAGGATCACCAGGCAGATCACGCCCAACTTAGGCCAGGTGGCCTTGGTCAGGCTGCCCATGGTCCAGAACACCACGGCCGCCACGGCTTGCTCGGTGGCGAAAAACTGCACCAGCGCCAACAGCGCGTTGAAGGTAAAGACCAGGGCAATGCCGAGCAGCACGATGGTTTCGGCGGTGACGCCACGGCGCAGGCTCAGGAAGTGGATCAGCAGTGCGCACAGCATCGCCATGATGAACGCGTTGACCGGCACCATGTACTGCGCCGCCAGCGGAAACAGTGCCACGCCAAAGGCCAATCCCATGGCCGCGCCAAAGCTGGCGGCGGCGGAAAGCCCCAGGGTGAACGGGCTGGCCAACGGGTTGTTGAGGATCGTCTGCATCTGCGCCCCGGCCAGGGATAACGCCGCGCCGACCGCCACAGCCATCAGCGCGACCGGCAGGCGGATATCCCACATCACCACGCGCACCTGGGGCGCCGCGCTGTCCGGCGACAGCAGGGCGCCGAGCACTTCACTGAGGCTGTAGCGCGCCGGGCCGAGGGCCAAATCCAGCAACACACTGCACAGCAACAGCAGGGTCAGGATGGCCAGGATCAGGCGTTTGCGCAGCACCAGTTGACGGTAGGCGGTCATGGCTTGAGGCTCACGAAGTAACCAGGCGCGTAGGGCACCGGCAGGAATCGTTCATGCAACTCGCGAAACGCGGCTTCCGGGTCGAGGTCGGCAAACAGCGTCGGGTGAAACCATTTGGCCAATTGCTGGATCGCCACGAACTGATACGGGCTGTTGTAGAACTGATGCCAGATCGCGTGGAAGGCCTGGGTCTGCTGGGCCTTGATCCCGGCGTAGGCCGGGCGTTGGGTGTACCACGCCAGCTTATGCCGGGCTTGGTCCATGTCTGCGCCAGGGCCGACGCCGACCCAATGGCCGCCCGGCGCGAAAGCCTCCCAGTTGGCGCTGGTGACGACCACCTGGTCCGGATTGGCCACGATCACCTGCTCAGGATTCAGTTGCCCGAAAGTGCTGGGGATGATGGTTTTGGCGATGTTGTTACCGCCGGCCATCTCGACAAAAAGCCCGAAGTTCTCATCGCCGAAACTCAGGCAACAATCGTCGGTGTAGCCGCCGATGCGCTCGATGAACACGTCGGGGCGCTTGGGCTGCTGCGCGGCAATCACCTCGGTCACACGGCGGATCTGCTGGTTGCGGAACGTGATAAACGCCTCGGCCCGGTCTTCTTTGCCGAACAACTGGCCGAACAGGCGCATGGTCGGTTCGGTATTAGTCATGGGCTGGTTGCGAAAGTCCACGTACACCACCGGAATGCTCAGGGCGTCGAGCTTCTCGATGTAGCGCGCGTCATCGGTGGCGTGTTGCGCCTCGATATTGAGGATGATCACGTCGGGCCGCAGGGAAATCGCTTGTTCGATGTCGAAGGTGCCGTCTTCAAAACCGCCGAAGGTGGGGATGTTGGCGATCTCGGGGAATTTGCGCAGGTAGGCGTTGTAGGTGTCCGGGTCGGACTGGATCAGGTCCTTGCGCCAGCCGACGATGCGCTCGATGGGGTTTTGCGTATCCAGCGCCGCCACCAGGTACAACTGGCGGCCTTCGCCCAGAATCACCCGCTGCACCGGCAGATTGACCTTGACCTGGCGCCCGAGCAAATCGGTGACGGTGGTGGGCGCCGCCAGCGCAGGCGTGCCCAGCAACCCGGTGAACAACAGCGCCGCCAAAACGTGGCCGCATCGAACAATCGAACGCATCATGTGAGCCCTTGCAGGTATCAGAAGTCGACCGTGGCCGACAGGAGGAGGGTGCGTGGCGAACCCTGGGAAAACGCGCCGTAGGAGGCCACACCGGACCAGTATTCGCGGTCGAACAGGTTCTGCACCGTGGCGCGGAAGGTGGTCGGACGCTCGGCGATGCGCGTGCTGTAGCGCGCGCCGACATCGAAGCGGGTCCAGGCATCCAGCTGTTGGGTGTTGGCCTGGTTGACGTACTGGCTGGCGGTATAGATCGCGCCGCTGGTCAACGTCAGCCCTTCGACCCACGGGGTGTCCCATTCGGCCCAGAGGTTGGCTTGCACTTCGGGCACGCCCACCGGGGTGTTGCCCTGGTTGGCGGCGATGCTGGTTTTGGTGAGCTGTGCATCCAGCAGGGTCACGCCACCGAGCAGGCGCGTGCCTGGGGCGACTTCGCCAAACAGGCTCAGTTCCAGGCCGCGATTGCGTTGTTCGCCTTGCACCGAGAAGCGTCCCAGGGCCAGTTCACCCGTGGGTTTCTGGATCTGGAACAGCGCCAGCGTCGACATGAAGGTGCCGTAATCGAGCTTCACCCCGACTTCATGCTGCCTGGAAACGTAAGGCGCGAAGATCTCCCCAGCGTTGGCCGCATTGGACGGTGCCACATCGCCCTTGCTCAGGCCCTCGAGGTAGTTGTAGTAGAACGCCACATGCTCCCAGGGCTTGACCACCGCGCCGAACAGCGGCGTGGTCTTGCTCGCGTCGTAGGCCGTGGTCACGGCACCGGCGGCGTTGTAGTTATGGGACTGGATGTTCTGTTTGCGCAAGCCCACGGTGACCTGCACGCGTTGGTCGAGTATCGACAGGGTGTCAGCAATGGCCGCGCCGGATAACTCGGTGGCGGAGACTTTCGGCGCGTCCGGCTTGGCGATGGAGGGTTTGGGGCGCTCGACCGGGTGGTAGATATTCGACAGCACCGGCGCGCCGGAGATTATCCCGCGTGACAGCTCATCGCGATAGCGGGTGACTTGCAGGGTACCGCTGTGGCTGATCGGCCCCGTGTCGAAGCGCAGGCGCGCACCGGCATCCACCGTGTAGCGCTGCACTTCGAAGCGGTAATAACCGGGGATCGATGAGGTGTCGCCGGCCGTGTTGACAATGCTTGGCGTCTGGTCGGACAGGCGCGCCACCGCCGATTTGCCGCCACCGGCATGGGCAAACACCGTCAAGTTGTCGGTGAGGTCGTACTCGCCACTGAGCAGGGCGGATTTGTCCCGGGTGCGCGACCAGCCCCAGTCCTGGCTGACGTTGGTACGGCCATTGGCGGCGTCGGGAATCTTTACGCCGGAGGCGATCAGGAACGGTCGGGACGCGGCGTCGAAGGTTTCTTCCTGGGAAATCAGGTCCAGGCTGGTCCGCAGGCTGTCGCCCTGGTAATCCAGGGACAGCGCACCGATGCCGACTTCACGGGATTGCTTGTCGATCACCGTGTCGCCTTGTTGCACGCCGCCGTTGAGACGCATACCAAAGCGGCGTTCCCCGCCAAAACGGCGGCTGATGTCGATCCGGTTACCGACGTGCGCATCCTGGGCATAGCTGGCGGTGTAGCGGGTCAGGTCTTCCTCGAGCGAGCGCTTGGGCACCACGTTGATCACTCCGCCCACCGCGCTGTTGGGTGACATGCCGTAGAGCAGCGCGCCGGGGCCTTTCACCACTTCGATACGTTCGGCGTATTCGGTGAACACCCGGTAGTTGGAGGCCACGCCGTACACGCCGTCGAACGCCAATTCGCCGAGGTTGCCTTCGCCCACCGGAAACCCACGGATGAAAAACGAGTCGACAATGCCGCCGGTCTGCCCGGTGGAACGCACCGAGGAGTCGCGTTCCAGCAGATCGCCCACGGTGGTGGCTTGCTGGTCCTTGATCAACGAGGCGGTGTAGGTGCTGACGCTGAACGGTGCGTCCATCACATCCGCATTACCGAGCATGCCCAGTCGCCCGCCGACGGCCACTTGGCCGCCTGAATACAACGGTGGCAGGCTATTGGCGCGTAGCTCGACGCCACTGACCGTGGTGTCCGAGAGGGTGACTTGGCGCTGCACCAGCGTGTAGGTGCCGTCGCTGCGCAACACCATGTCCAGGCCGCTGCCGGCCAACAGGCGGGTGACGGCTTCCTGGGTTGAGTAAGTACCGGACAGCCCAGGGCTGGTCAGGCCTTCGGTGAGGGCCGGGACAAACGACAGGGCGATGCCCGCGTCCACGGCAAAGCTCGACAGCGTGGCGCCGAGCGGGCCTGGCGCGATCTGGTAGGCACGGACCGCGACCGCATCCAACTGCGCGGCCATGGCGGCGCTGGCCAGGGCCAGGCTGAGCAGCGCGCTGCGAATCACAAGTATCAAAGGGAGCCCTGTGGACGAGAGGAAAAGGGGGGTTCCTGTGTGTGCCAGTCGAGATCGGAAAAAGTATCACCCGAGCGGTGTTTTATTTTTCGCGCCCGCTCAGGCGGGCGACAGGGTGACCCAATAGCCGTTCAAGTGGCCGCTGACGAGCACTGGGTAGGTCTGCACCAGCATGTTCAAGGTGCGTTGGGTATCGCTGATGGGGAAGGCGCCGGAAATGCGCAGCTCGGCAATCGTCGGGTCATAGCGCACGAAGCCTCGGCGATAGCGGGTCAGCTCGGCGACGAAATCCGCCAGGCGCATCTTGTCGGCCATCAGCATGCCTTGGGTCCAGGCCCCAACATTGCGGTCGGTGGGGGTGAGCGAGCCAAAGGTCTGCGCGGAAAAATCCATGCGTTGCCCGGCGTTGACCACCAACGGCGCCACCTGGCGGTTGTCGGCCAGCATTACTTTGACGGCGCCTTCGAGCACGGCCAGGTGGGTACGTGAGTTCAATTCGCGCACGGTAAAACGCGTGCCCAGGGCTTGCATGCGGCCCTGGCCGGTGCTGACAAGGAACGGGCGGGATGCATCCTGGGCGGTCTGCACCAGGATTTCACCTTCGCGCAAGTGCACTAGGCGTTGCTGGCTGTCGAACAGCACGTCGATGGCGGAGTCGGTATTGAGGGTGATGCGCGAGCCGTCGGCCAGGACCCATTCGCGACGCTCGCCCACGCGGGTGCGGTAGTCGGCGGTCCACTGCTGGGTGTGCGCCAGTTTCCAACTGCCCCAGCCGACCGGCATCATCGCCAGCAGCAGGGCCAGCTTGCCCAGGGCTGCACGGCGTTCCGGGTGGCTCGGCCGATCCAGTGCCGACATGGCCAGGGCCGGCGGCAGGCCGTCCAACTTGCTTTGCAGCAACTGCGCACGGGCCCAGGCGCGATCACGCTCGGGGCTGCTGGCTTTCCAGCGCTCCCATTCGGCGCGTTCGTGGTCGCTGAGGCCGCCTTCGCTCAAGCGCATCAGCCACTCGGCGGCTTCTTCGAGGACTTCGGGGGCTAACGGGGGTTGCTTGCGCAGGCTGAGCACTTATTCCACCAGCATCAGGCACTGCACAAAAGCCTGTTTCATGTAGCGTTTGACGGTGATCAGCGATACGCCCAGTTGCTCGGCGATGTCCTGGTATTTGAGGCCGTTGAGTTGCGACAGCAGGAACGCCCGCTTGGCCAGTGACGGCAGGGCGTCGAGCATCGCGTCGATCTCGTGCAGGGTCTCCAGCACCACAAAATGCGCTTCCGGCGAAGGCACTTCATGGGGCGGCACGCTGGCGAGCGCCTCCAGGTAAGCGCGTTCCAACGCCTTGCGCTGATACCAGTTGACCAGGATGCCCTTGGCCACACAGCTCAGGTACGCCCGTGGCTGGTCGATCACCGTGACCTGGGAGGCGAGGATGCGCGTGAAGGTGTCCTGGGCCAGGTCGGCCGCGTCCATGGCGTTGCCGAGTTTGCGCTTGAGCGTGGCGTACAGCCAACCGTGATGGCCGCTGTATAGGGCCTCGATCGCGCGCAGGTGCTGCTGGTTATCGGCGGTAAGGATTTCGCTCATGGCGCGGATCCGTGCAATTGAGAAGTATTCCCAATGCTAAGGGACAACCCTGTGGGAACGCAACGCGAGAATCGCAACCCAGGCCAACGCGTACGCCAGGCACACGAACAGGTAGGTGTACGCCAGGCCATACACCTGGCTGAGCAACCCGCCGAGGCAGATGCCGGCAATCGAGGCGAACTGCGCGGTGCCTTGGGCGAGGCCCAGCACATGGCCCTGACGGGAGCTATCGACGGTCTTGGAGATCAGCGCCGTCAGCACCGGGGTGGTCGCGCCCAACAGCACGCCCCAGATGAAGTAGGTGCACACAAACACCACAGGTTCGCGGGTGACCCCGGCCAGGCCGGTGAGGGCAATGCAACCGAGCACCACGTAAGCGATGCGCCGTAGCGTGTCGGCTTGCGTACGGCCCTCGAAATGCCGCGACCAAGCCGTGGCCGACAGGATAAACCCCAGCGCCAGCAAGCCGTAGCACAGGCCCACCACCGCGTTGCTCACGGCGAAGGTGCTGCTCACATAAAGCGAGAACGAAGTCTGCGGCAGCATTCGCGCGAGCAGCAGAATGCCCATCACGCTCAGCAGCGGCAGTAACGCAGACCCTTGCCACACACCACCCTTGTCAGCGGACGCGGTTTTCTTGACCGGCGCAACATCCGGCAAAGTCACCGCCGCCACCAGCGTGCACACCGCGCAGAGTGCGGCGGCGCTGAGGTTGATCCAGAAGAACGTCGCATGGTCGAGGATCAAGCCGCCCACCACCGCGCCCAGCAATGAGCCGACATTGGTGGAAATCTGCAAAAGCGCAAACAGCCGCGCCCGCCGCGAATGCGCCTCTATGCTCACCCCATACGCCTGCGCCGGGGCGATGTACCCGGCGCATGCACCCTGCAGGAAGCGCAGGATCAGGATGGTCCAAAGGTCGCTGAACAGCGCGAGTCCCAGTTGGGTCAAGGTGAGCCCGACCAGTGCGCGGATCATCATCAGCTTGTGGCCGTAGCGATCACCGATACGGCCCCAGAACGCACTGGTCAGCAGGATGCCAAGCATCGGCCCCACGTACACCGCGATGCTGGCGAAGCTGAACAGGGTGTCGGAATCGGTCAGCCCGCGCAGGTGCAAGGGCCAGAATGGGCCGCTCATTTCCATGGCGCCCATCGACACAAGTTGGATCGTGAACAGCAGGTAAATCAGGACACGGGTGGTTGGCATGAGTCGGTCTCGGTAAAAAAACGTGCGGGACGCTGATACTTTTTCCCGCGTCGGCTGGCATCAGGGGTAATGCTCATTTCTCACGATGAAAGGACCCTGATGCCATGCCCGTTGCCAGCCGGTTAACCCTCGCTGTCCGTACTGCCCTGATGCTCGCCGCCGCTAGCACCAACGCCTGGGCTGCCACCCAGGCGTCGACCGACGACAGCGCGCAAAGCCTGACCCTTGACGCGACGAACGTCAACGCCGTTTACCACGGCCCCACCGACTTGCCGGAGGTACTCGCCGGTGGCCAGGTCGCCCGTGGCGCGCGTTTGGGCATGCTGGGCAACAAGGACGTGATGGACACGCCGTTCAGCGTCACCAGCTACACCGCCAAGACCCTGGCCGACCTGCAAACGGTGACCGTGGCCGATGCGTTGGAGCGGGATCCTTCGGTGCGCTCAACCGGCCAGACTGGCGGTATTGTCGATTCGTTTTTCATCCGGGGCTTTGCCATCGGCGAGGGCAACCTGGGCGAGTTGGCCTACGACGGTGTGTACGGCGTGGCGCCCAACTACCGGGCGTTTACCGAGTACGCTGAGCGCGTCGAAGTGCTCAAGGGACCGGGCGCGTTGATGTACGGGATTTCACCGAACAGCGGCGTGGGCGGGGTGATCAACATCGTGCCCAAGCGCCCGCTGGACCAGGATTTGACGCGCTTCACCGGCAGCTACGCTTCGGACTCCCAAGTGGGCGGTCACCTGGATATCAGCCGACGCTTCGGTGACGAAAACCAGTTTGGCGTGCGCTTCAACGGCAGCCTGCAGGGCGGCGATACCGCCGTGGACAACCAGAACCGCGACGTCGGTATCGGCGCCATTGCCCTGGATTATCGCGGTGAGCGCCTGCGCCTGAACCTCGACTACATCAGCCAGAAGGAAAGCTGGGAGGGCGCCTCGCGGCCCTTCACCATTGCGCCAGGAGTAGAAGTTCCGTCCGCGCCGAATGGCCGCACCAGCCTGCCGCAGAAATGGGGTTGGTCCGATACCAAGGAGCAATCGGCCTTGCTCGGCGGCGAATACGACCTCAACGACAACCTGACCGTGTTCGTCCATGCCGGTGGCGGCAAGTCGGATGTGAAACGCATGTCCGACCAGGTGCCGCGCATCCTCAATGACGCCGGCGACACCAGCAATATCCCGGGCTACTATAAATTCAACGTCGACCGCTCGACCGCTGACGTGGGCCTGCGCGGGCTGTTCGCCACGGGGCCGGTCACCCACACCACCACATTGATGGCGACCCGTTACCAAGATGAACTGTCGCGGGGCATCACCAACGGCACGGAGATCCGCTCCAACATCTACCATCCGGTCGACACGCCCAAGCAATCGATCAACACGCCGAAGGTGCTGCGCATTTCCGAATCGGAACTGTCCGGCGTGGCGCTGACCGACACCTTGGGGATTCTGGATGACCGCATTCAGCTGACGTTGGGCGTGCGCCGCCAGGACATCGAGTCGCGCAACTACAGCGCCACCGGTGTGGTCAGCTCGCGCTACAAAGACAACGCCACCACGCCGTTGGTGGGGGTGGTGCTCAAGCCCTGGGAGGATGTGTCGCTCTACTACAACTATGTTGAAGGCCTAAGCAAAGGTGATATCGCCCCCGGTACCGCTGCCAATGCCGGCGAGACGTTTGCACCTTACGAGTCCAAGCAGCACGAACTTGGCGTGAAGTATGAGCACGGCACCTTCGTGACCACCGTGGCGCTGTTCCAGATTGAAAAGCCCAGCGGCGAATTGGGCGCCAACGGTGTGTATTCAGTACAGGCCGAACAGCGTAACCGAGGCCTCGAACTGAGCATGTTCGGCGAAGTGGCGCCCGGCACTCGCTTGATGGGCGGCGTGACCTTCCTCGATGGCGAGCTGACCCGGTCCGCGACTGCCGCCAACCGTGGCAATAAACCGGTAGGCGTGCCGGATATCCAGGCCAACCTCTGGGCCGAGTGGGACACGCCGTGGCTGGAAGGCTTCACCCTCACCGGCGGTGCGATCTACACCGATAGCCAGTACGTCAGCCAGGCCAATACCCAGGAACTGGATTCATGGACGCGCATCGATGCCGGCGCGCGTTATGCGACCAAGATCGAAGGCCGGCCAACGACCTTCCGCGCGACCGTACAGAACGTGTTTGACCGTGAGTACTGGTCGGGCGTGGCCTCGTACGGCGCCTTCTCGCCGGGTTACCCGCGCACCTTGCAGCTGTCGGCCACGGTGGACTTCTGACCGGTCAGGCAAAGTCCTCTTCGAAATACTCCTGTTCACCGCGTGTGTCGCTTTGGCGCCGCACCACCTCCATCTGCCGCAGCTCCACGCGGCGGATTTTTCCGGAGATGGTCTTGGGCAGCTCGCTGACAAACTCGATGCGTCGCACCCGCTTGTAAGGGGCGAGATTTTCGCGGGCGAAGGCGAGGATGTGCCGGGCCAGTTCCTGGCTGCCCGCTGCGTCGTGGGCCAGGATCAGGAACGCCTTCGGCACCGCCAGGCGCAACGGATCGGGGCTCGGCACCACGGCCACTTCCATGACCGCCGGGTGTTCAATCAAGGCGCTTTCCAGTTCGAATGGGCTGATGCGGTAGTCGGAGGCCTTGAACACATCGTCGGCGCGACCGACGAAGGTGATGTAGCCGTCGGCGTCGATCTGCGCGGTGTCGCCGGTGCGGTAGTAGCCGTCACGCATGACCTCGGCGGTTTTCTCCGGGCTGTCCTCATAACAGAGCATCAGGCCGAGCGGACGAGCGTCCAGGGGCAGGGCGACTTCGCCTTCAGTACCAGGATTGCCATCCGGGTCGAGCAGCGCAACCTGATAGCCCGGCAACGGGCGGCCCATGGAACCGGGCTTGAGCACCTGGCCGGGCGTGTTGCCCACCAGGGCAGTGGTTTCCGATTGGCCGAAGCCATCACGCAACGGCAGGCCCCAGGCATGCTGGATCTGTTCGATGATTTCCGGGTTCAGCGGCTCACCGGCGCCTACCAGTTCGCGCAGGCTCAAGCGTGATTTGTAGCTGGCGAGATCCTCTTGGATCAGCATGCGCCATACCGTGGGCGGCGCACACAGGCTGGTCACGCCGTAGCGTTCCAACGCACTGAGCAAGGCCGGCGCGCTGAACCGCGCGACGTTATGGATAAAGATGCACGCGCCGGCATTCCACGGGGCGAACAGGCAACTCCATGCGTGCTTGGCCCAACCCGGTGATGAGATATTCAGGTGCAGGTCGCCCGGTTGCAGGCCGATCCAGTACATGGTCGACAGGTGGCCGACGGGGTAGCTCTGGTGGCTGTGCAGCACCATCTTCGGCTTGGACGTGGTGCCGGACGTGAAATACAGCAGCATCGGATCGGTGGCCAGGGTGCGGCCTTCGGCCTCGAACTGCTCGGGGTATTCAAAGGCCGCGTTGTGCGCGACCCAACCGGCAGGGGCAGACCCCACACAGACGCGGCTGCAACCGTCCGCCAGCCCGGCGAACTTGTGCACATGTGCTTCACCCACCACCAGGTGACGAACCTGCCCGCGCTCGATGCGGTCGCGCAGGTCATCGGGGTTCAACAACGCTGTGGCCGGGATGACCACCGCGCCGAGCTTGAATGCGGCAAGCATGGTGTCCCACAACGCCACATCATTGCCGAGCATCAACAACACACGATCACCCCGGCGCACGCCGAGGGCGCGCAGGTGGTTGGCCACCTGGTTGGAGCGCGTAGCCAGTTGCTGGAAGCTGTAGCGCTGCCCGCTGTTGTCTTCCTCTACGATCCACAGCGCATCCGCCGCATTACCCTCAGCCATGGCGTCGAAATAGTCCAGGGCCCAGTTGAATTCGCCCAGTTGCGGCCAACGGAAATCCCGTACGGCGGTGGCGTAGTCGGTGCGGTGAGCGAGCAGAAAATCCCGAGCGGCCAGGAAGGGCTGGGTCATGGTGGCTGTCCTTAATTATTGTTGTGGGACTTTGCCTCGGCTGAACCGAGAAGCTGGACCGAGTATAGGCACGCAGAAATCAGAGCAGAACGCTCAAAAACACCGTTGCGTTGTGCAAAAAAGTCATGGGTGTTGAACCGCCAAGCAGGGTGATTGACGATAAAGACGTAAAAGTCCAATATGGAATTATAAGTACAAAAAACTGGCTTCATCTCTTTCTTCAGGCTTGCCAAACCAACAACAACTTGCGAGAACACTCCATGAAGAAGCGCCCCTTTATCACCGCATTGGCCCTAGGCTTACTTGCCTCCAGCCATTTGATGGCCGCCGAGAAAACCCTGCGCATCGGCATTGAGGCGGCTTACCCGCCGTTCGCGTCCAAGACGGAAGAAGGCAAGATCGTCGGCTTCGACTACGACATCGGTAATGCGCTGTGCGCGCAGATGAAGGTCAAGTGTGTATGGGTTGAAGGCGAGTTCGACGGCCTGATTCCTTCGCTCAAGGTGAAGAAAATCGACATGGCGTTGTCGTCCATGACCATCAATGAAGACCGTAAGAAGTCGGTGGATTTCACCCACAAGTATTACTTCACCTCATCGCGGCTGGTGATGAAGGAAGGCGCCGTGGTAGATGACCAATATGCCAGCCTCAAGGGCAAGACCATCGGCGTACAGCGCGCCACCACCACCGACCGGTATGCCACCGAGGTGTTCGAGCCCAAGGGCATCAACGTCAAGCGCTACAGCAATAACGAAGAGATCTACATGGACCTGGCGGCCGGGCGGCTGGATGCGATCTTTGCCGACACCATCCCCCTGAACGACTTTTTGCAAATGCCACGGGGCAAGGGCTACGCGTTTGTCGGTCCGGAACTCAAGGACCCGAAATACGTGGGCGAGGGTGCAGGGATTGCGGTGCGCAAGGGTAATACCGAGTTGGTCAGCGAGTTGAACGAGGCCATCGATGGCATTCGTGCCAGTGGTGAGTACCAGAAGATCTCGCAGCAGTACTTCAAGTCCGACATCTACGGCGATTGATTGCCCCCTGTAGGAGCGAGCTTGCTCGCGAAAAACGCTAACGATAACGCGTTCATTATGGCTTAACGCGTCGTCAGTGACTTTTTCGCGAGCAAGCTCGCTCCTACAAGGGGTAAGTCGATCAGCCCTTCAACTCTTTCAGGTGTTTGTAGACCGTCGCCCGCCCCATGCCCAGCACATTGGCCACATAGTTCGAGGCGCTCTTGCCCTTGAACGCCCCTTCGGCGTGCAGCGCCAGCACCAGCTCACGCTTGTGGTCACGGGTCAGCAGGTTCAGGCTCAACTGACGCTCGCGCATCCACGCATGCAGAAATGTGTTGATGCGCTCCTGCCAGTCATCGCGAAACAGCGAGTCCGGTTGCGGGATCAGTTTGCTCGGCGACAGGAACAGGTCCAGCGCCGCCTTGGCATTTTCAAACAGTGAGATATTCAGGTTGATGCACAGCACCGCCAGCCGACGACCTTTGTGGTCATGCAGCACGGTACTCAGGCTGCGGATTTTCTGACCGTCCCAGTTGAGCTTTTCGTACGGGCCTATGTTCACATCGCTGACGTCATCACTGAGCATGTCCTCCAGCGCCGAGTCATCACCGATGCTGCGCTTGGACAGATTGTTGGCGATGTAATCGACTTTTTGCGAGCGCAGGTCATGCAACACCGCTTCAGCGTGGGGGAAGAACAGGGTGGCGATGGCGTCAGCCATCGCACGGAAGTTCTGCATGACCTTGTCTTGTTCAGCGGTGTTCATCAATGGGGCTCCAGGCGGGCAGGGGAGAGCATACCAGCGTCGAGGCCGAACTGCGTCAGAGCCTCCGGCAGCGGCGCGCCACGCACCAATGCAGCACTGGCCTGGCCCATGGCCGGCGAGGTCTGGATGCCATAGCCGCCTTGTGCCGCTACCCAAAACAGGCCCGGTATCATCGGGTCGAAACCCGAGAGCAGATCACCGTCGTGCACAAAGCTGCGCAGGCCGGCCCAGGTACGGGTCGGGCGGCGGATGGTCAGGGTGGTGGCTTCTTCGATCTGGTAGATGCCCATGGCGATGTCCAGTTCTTCGGGCTGGATATCCTGGGGTTCCACGGGATCGGCATTGGCCGGTGAGCCGAGGAACATGCCAGCGTCGGGTTTCATGTAGAAGGATTCGTCCAGTGCCACCAGCATTGGCCAATGGTGGCTGTCGATGCCTTCGGGACCGGCGAAGATGAACGCCGAGCGCCGCTTGGGCTGCAAGCCGATAGATGCGGCGCCGGCGAGCCCGCCGATATGGTCGGCCCAGGCCCCGGCAGCGTTGATGATGACGTGCGCGGTATGGGTTGTATCTTGGGTTTGCACGTGCCAGATGCCGTCGGCGTCGCGGCTCAAACCGAGCACATGACTGCCGGTGCGCACTTCGCCGCCGTTGCGGCGGATGCCACGCAGATAGCCCTGGTGCAGGGCGTCGGTATCGATGTCGCTGGCGGTGGGGTCATACAGCGCCCCGTGGACTTTTTCGCGGCGCAGGATCGGCAATTTTCCACAGGCTTCGTCGGCGCTGAGCAATTGCACCTGCGACACGGTGGCCTTGGCGCTCAAGTACTGGGCGTTCAACTCGGCCGCATCGCCAATGAAATCCACGGTCATTTCGCCCCGTGGCGTCAGCAGCGGGTGTTCACAGAAACCGGCGGGCGGGTTGTCGAAAAAATCTCGGCTGGCCAGGGTCAACGCGCGTACCTGCGGGGTGCCATAGGCGGCGGTGTACAGCGCGGCTGAGCGCCCGGTGGAGTGATAGGCCGGGTGGTTTTCGCGCTCCAGCACCAACACCTTGCCGTGCTGCGACAACCAGAACCCCGTGGACGCGCCGGCAATGCCGCCGCCGATGATGATGAAGTCTGCGTGGCTCATAACTGTCTCCAGAGTGCATTGGCCAGGGCGATGTCTTCCAGGCCCAGGCCTATGGAACGGAAGAATACGTGGCAGTCGTAGGACGGACGCTGCACCTGTTCGCTGAGTAATTCGGGTAGGTCACCAGCCACGGTGCGCGGGTCCCAGCCGTGTTGTTCAGCGGCGATCAGCATTTCACCCGCCGCGCCTGGGGTAGTACGGCGATAGTCGCAGAATACCTGCATCGCGCCGAGACTTTGCGGCGAGACCTCATGGGCACGCGGAGCGTTGGTGCTGATCGACGTGATCAGCGCCGGTTTGCTCAGGCACGCCGGATCGAGCACCGGCGTGGCCGACGACGTGCACAGCAGGATCACGTCTGCATCGGCCACCGCCGCCTCGCAGCTGTGAGTGATGTTTACCCGTGGGTCCAGATGCTTGATGTGTGCGATAGCATCGGCGGATGCATTGACCAGGCTTGGCGAAAACACACTGATACTCTGCCAATCCCTGAAGCCTTTCACATAGTGCAGGTGCGCCTGGGCCACCTTGCCACTGCCGATGATCGCCAATCGTCGCGCTGCCAAAGGCGCCAATGCATCCACCGCCAGTGCAGTCGTTGCCGCAGTACGTGCCGTAGTCAGTTCGCCCGCATCGCACAACAGCAATGGTTGGCCGGTCTGCATCGACATCAGCAAGGTCCAGGCCGTCACCAGCGGGCCTTGTTCACGCACGATGTAGGGCGAAGTCTTGACACCGTACACCCCATCCTCGGCCAGTACGCCCAGGTAGTTGATGAAGTCGCCCGCCGCTTGCGGGAACTCCACGAGTTGTTGCGCCGGCTGCACCGCTTGCCCGGTTGCCAGGTCACGGAACAGTTTGCGCAGGATCTGCGGTACATCGATTTGACCGAGCAACTCGCGGGCTTGGGCCTGATGGATCACATGGGGTGTGCTGGACATCGGTGTCTCCACGGATAAACTAATTTGTCCATTATGGACTTTTAGTTCTGCCGAGCAATATCCTGCGAGAAAAAAGCTGACGCCTTACTTACCCAGGTTCTGATTCATCAGATTGCCCAGCACCGGTCCGCGGCTGGCTGCTTGCCACTCATGGAAATTCTGGCAGCCCTGCACATTTGCCTCGGCGAGGTTGCTGCGCGGGTCGCAGATCATCGACCAGCGTTGCTGCAACGACGGGTACTTGATGAAGTCAGCCCGCGTGGGTGGCTGGCAGCCGAGCAGGGCAATGGCGGACATCACCGCAGCGGTGGTTTGAAAGGCGGTGGAGGGGACGATGTTCCAGTTCATGATGATCAATACTCCCCGCACGGGAGCCCTTGAGATGGAGCTGCAACGGCCTGGAGTGTTGTGGCCGCAAGAGAATCCTACGGGCCAATTGGTTCCTTAAAAAGATCCACTTAAAGTTGATTTGACCAGGCCATTAGTGGGTTTTGTATTGAAACCCGCCGGACAATTTCCCCTTCAAGTAACTGACCAGCTCACTCACCGCCTTCGGCACATGCGGCGAGTACGGTCGGATCAAATAGATCTCATCGGCAAACGCCCCCTTGAGCGTCCAGCCCTTGAGCACCTGCACCAACTTGCCGCTGGATAGGGCGGCATGGGCGCTGAAGTCCGGCAGCAGGGCGATGCCCAGGTGGTTGAGCGCCGAATCGCGCAGGGCTTCACTGTTATTGGTGGCGAAGCTGCCGGCGATGGGCACGGTGAGGCGTTCGACGTGTTTAGTGCCGCGTTCGAAGGTCCAGGCAGGCTGATCGGTGCCTCGTGGGTAGAACAGACAGTTGTGGGTGGACAGCTCACCGGGTTCGCGCGGTTCGCCGTGGCGCTGCAGGTAATCCTGGGTGGCGACCAGCACCGAGCCGGTGTCGCACAGCTTCCAGGCCACATGGGTTTCCGGCACCTGGAAACCGTGGCGCACGGCCAGGTCGTACCCTTCGGCGGCCAGAGAACTCAGGGCGTCCGACACATCCAGTTGGATGCGCACCTGCGGGTACTGTTGCAAAAACTCCGACAGATGCGGCACCAATTGCTGACGGGCAAACGCCACGGGCGCCGTCAGCCGCACCAGCCCGCGAATCTCTCCGACCGAGTCGCGCACAGACGAGAAGCTGCGGGCGATTTGCTTGTAGGCGCTGCGCACTTCACGGGTCAGCGACAACCCCGCATCGGTCAGCCTGACGCTGCGTGTGGTCCGCGTTACCAACCGCGTCCCGGTGGCTTTTTCCAGGTCAGAAATGCGCTGGCTCACGGCGGACTTACTGACGCCCAGACGCGCGGCAGCGGCGGTGTAGGTGCCTTGTTCTTCCAGCACCGACAGCCAGTGAATATGGGTCCACAGCCCTTCGATCTCAGTTTTTTCCATAATTGTATTGTTCGCATTAATGGACAATAAGTTCTGGATTCTGCTCTGGTTTGGAACAAATCGGAAGCCTATGGTGTGTCCCAACGCTACCCACCTGGGATTTACTGCCATGACAACCACAATCGAGCACTACATCAACGACCAGCGCGTGAGCCGCGATGATCGCTATCAGGACGTCTACAACCCGGCCACCGGCGAAAAGACTGGCCGCGTCGCCCTGGCCAGCCGCCAAACTGTCTCCGAAGCCGTGGCCGCTGCCCAGGCTGCCTTCGCCGACTGGGCCGACACTCCACCCATCCGCCGCGCCCGCGTGTTGTTCGAATACCTGCACCTGCTGCGTGCACGCAAGGATGACCTGGCGCGCATCATCGTCGCCGAGCACGGCAAGGTCTTTACCGACGCCCAGGGTGAAGTCGACCGTGGCATCGACATTCTCGAATTTGCCTGCGGCATTCCCAACCTGCTCAAGGGCGAACACTCCGACCAGGTTTCCCGTGGCATGGACAACTGGACGATGCGCCAACCGCTCGGCGTTGTGGCCGGTGTTACACCGTTCAACTTCCCGGTGATGGTGCCAATGTGGATGTACCCGATCGCCATCGCGGCGGGCAATACCTTCATCCTCAAGCCAAGCCCGACCGACCCAAGCGCGTCGCTTTTCATGGCCGAACTGCTGCGCGAAGCCGGCTTGCCCAAAGGCGTGTTCAACGTGGTGCAGGGCGACAAGGAATCGGTTGATGCGCTGATCGAACACCCGGACGTCAAGGCCGTGAGCTTCGTTGGCTCTACCCCGATTGCCCAATACATCTACGAGACCGGCGCGCGCAATGGCAAGCGCGTGCAAGGCCTGGGCGGCGCCAAAAACCACATGGTGGTGATGCCCGACGCGGATATCGAAAAAACCGTCGACGCCCTGATGGGCGCCGCCTACGGCAGTGCCGGCGAACGCTGCATGGCCATCTCCGTCGCCGTGCTGGTGGGCGATGTGGGTGACAGAGTCATCGCCGCCTTGACCGAGCGTGCCAAGCAACTGCGCATCACCGACGGCCGCGACCTTAAGGCCGAAATGGGCCCGATCGTATCCCGCGCGGCGCTGGAGCGTATCAGCGGCTACATCGAACAAGGCGTACAGGCCGGCGCGCAACTGCTGCTCGACGGGCGCGACTACGTGCCCACCGAAGCGGGCCTGGAAAACGGCTTCTGGCTTGGCGCGACTTTGTTTGATCACGTGACCAAAGAGATGAGCATCTACCGCGAAGAAATCTTCGGCCCGGTGCTGGCCTGCGTGCGCGTGAATGACTTCGGCGAAGCGATCAAGCTGGTCAACGACCACGAATTCGGCAATGGCGTGAGCTGCTTCACCCGCGACGGCAATATCGCCCGCGAGTTTGCACGACGGATTGAAGTGGGCATGGTCGGCATCAACGTACCGATCCCGGTGCCGATGGCATGGCACGGGTTCGGCGGCTGGAAGAAGAGTCTGTTCGGCGACATGCATGCCTACGGCACTGAGGGCGTGCGCTTCTACACCAAGCAGAAGTCGATCATGCAGCGCTGGTCGGAGAGCATCGAGCAGGGCGCGGAGTTTGCGATGCCTGTGTCCAAGTAACGGCCAAAAGAACACAGCAGGGTAAATGTGGGAGGGGGCTTGCCCCCTCCCACATTTTTTGGCTGCGTAAGGGTTGACGATCCGGTGAATCGAGAATACTGTACATAAACACAGTGTTTAAGCGCTGATCGACCAACACCCGGCAACCTCAGTCCTGCCAAACACTGTGTGCAAGTTAACGGATTAACTTGATGCACAGGCTCGTCTTACCGAGCCATTTTATTGATAGAGAGGGAACTCATGTCCTATCCAGAAAGCAAACTCACCGGTTTGACCGGTTTCGCCCAAGCGGCAAAAGTGACAGGTGGCTGGTCCGGCCCTGTGGTCAGTATCACCACACTCGATCAACTCAAGGCTAATATCGGCGATACCACCCCACGGGTACTGGTGATCAACAGTAATATCTCGGCGTCGAGCCTGACTAAAGTCAACATGGGCGCCAACAAGACCCTGATTGGCTCGTTCCAGAACCGCACCCTGGAGAATATTCACCTGCGTGCAACGGCGCAGTCGCAGAACATTATTCTGCAGAATCTTATCTTCAAGCATTCGGCAAATATCAAGGCCAATGACGATATTCAGGTCTACTTGAACTACGGCAGCAAGTATTGGATTGACCATTGCTCTTTCGTCGGGCACAGCTGGTCCACCACTGACGGCAGTGAAGATAAACTGCTGTATATCGGTGAAAAGGCCGATTATGCCACCATCAGCAACTGTTTCTTTGGCAGCCACAAGTATGGCCTGATCTTCGGCCACCCGGCGGATGATAATAAAGCAGAGTTTAATGGTTATCCGCGCCTGACGCTGTGCCATAACCGCTTCGACAACATGGAAGTGCGTGCGCCTGGCTTGATGCGTTACGGTTATTTTCATGTGTACAACAACTACATCAATAACTTCCACCTCGGTTTTACCCTGGCACAAAACGCCAATATCCTTTCTGAAAGTAACTACTTTGGCGAAGGCAGCCAAAATAAAGGCATGTTGGACGACAAAGGCACTGGCACGTTCACCGATACCAACAGTGTCCCGCCGATCACCAATCAGAAGTCGCCTAAAGCGCAATGGACGGCCCTTTCCAACTATGGCTATACCTTGAAGACCGCCGCACAAGCCAAGGACTTTACCCAGAAGAATGCCGGCGCCCAGTCGGTAGCCCTGATCTTTGGTAGTTGATTAGCTAGCTTTCTACTTAGCGATCATTTAATACGGGTGCCATTGTATTTATATCAAGGATATAAATACAGTGATGGCCTTTGTAATCTAAATAATTCTTCATGTTGCGACAGGTAGGTTTCCATGTTAAACCTTATTTCGCACTTGCAGAGCCAACTATCTCTTGCTCTTTCAGCCACTATTAAGTTGTTGGCTGTCATGTGCTATTTAATCTTCGCTTGTCACTTAAGCGTCAGCAAAAGGACATCATCATGAAACACGCGAATCACACACCCACTCGCTGGACACGGGCCGATGCGCTGAAAGTTAATGAGAATGACCCGACGACAACACAGCCGTTAGTGAGTCCTGACTTTCCTGTCATGAGTGACACGGTCTTTATCTGGGACACCATGCCCTTGCGTGAACTGGATGGCACAGTGGTATCGGTCAATGGCTGGTCGGTGATCTTCACCCTGACCGCCGACCGTCGTCCCCATGACCCACAATTCATCAACGCCGATGGCCGCTACGACATCAAGCGCGATTGGGAAGACCGCCATGGCCATGCGCGTATCTGCTATTGGTACTCGCGCACCGGCAAGGACTGGATCTTCGGCGGCCGGGTCATGGCCGAAGGGGTTTCGCCGACCACGCGTGAATGGGCAGGCACACCGATCCTGCTGAATAACAACGGTGATATCGACCTGTACTACACCTGCGTCACACCGGGCGCCACCATTGCCAAAGTCAGGGGCCAAGTGGTTACGTCGGATACCGGCGTTACCCTGCAGGGCTTTGATCAGGTCAAATCACTGTTTGATGCCGACGGCATCTATTACCAAACCGAAGCGCAAAATTCGACCTGGAACTTTCGCGATCCCAGCCCCTTTATCGATCCCAAAGATGGCAAGTTGTACATGGTGTTTGAAGGCAACGTTGCCGGCGAGCGCGGGACTCACGAAGTGGGCCCGAATGAAATAGGCCTGGTGCCGCCAGGGCATGAAGATGTCGGCGGGGCACGTTATCAGGTTGGCTGCATCGGCATCGCCGTGGCCAAAGACCTTAACGGTGACGAGTGGGAAATTCTGCCGCCCCTGGTCACTGCCGTGGGGGTCAACGACCAGACCGAGCGTCCGCACTATGTGTTCCAGGACGACAAGTATTACCTGTTCACCATCAGCCACAAATTCACTTACGCGGACGGCGTGACCGGCCCGGATGGCGTTTATGGGTTTGTCAGTGATCACCTGTTTGGTCCCTATACGCTGATGAACGCTTCCGGTCTGGTGCTTGGCAATCCGCCTTCGCAGCCATTCCAGACGTATTCCCATTGCGTGATGCCCAATGGCCTGGTGACCTCGTTTATCGACAGCGTGCCCACCAGCGGCGATGACTACCGCATCGGCGGCACCGAAGCACCCACCGTGAGGATTGTATTGAAAGGCGATCGCTCGTTTGTGCAGGAGGCTTACGACTACGGTTACATCCCGGCGATGCGCGATGTTGTGTTGAGCCAGTAACTCACTAAAAAGCCACTCTTCGGAGTGGCTTTTTTACGCCTGTTTTTTATGCCTGCGCTGTTGATGGCTTCAGGCGCGCGAGGGTGGATCGCAGGCTCGCCATTGATTCCTGCAGGCACAAGGCGACAAAGATTGTCTAGGAAACGTCCTGCAATTAAACGCGACACGCCTTGCTGGCGCTTCTCAAACCATGACCAAATGCCGCTAACGCCACCTCTCAATGTGGGAGCTTCGGTGTTTTTCCGGACCGTTACCGACGACCTGTCCGCGTACTCACATCCACCCACACCGCCAACACCAGAATGCTGCCCTTCACAATCATCTGCCAGTAACTGTCCACATCCAGCATCGACATGCCATTGTCCAGGCTGGTAATCACCAGCGCGCCCAACAACGCGCCGTACACCGTGCCCGAGCCGCCACGCATGGACGTGCCGCCGATAAAACACGCAGCGATGGCATCCAGCTCGCCCATATTCCCCGCCGACGGCGAACCGGCAGCGAGGCGGGCGGTGTTGACCAGGCCGGCGAGGGCGCACATCACGCCCATGATGCCGAAGATCCACAGCTTCACCGCCTGCACGTTGATGCCCGACAGGCGCGTGGCTTCCATGTTGCTGCCCACCGCGTAGACGCGGCGGCCGAACACGGTCTGGCTGGTGACGTAGCTGAATACGCCCAGAAGCACGAGTAGAAGCAAGACGGGGACGGGAATGCCGTCGTAACTGTTGAGCGTGGTGACGAACCCGGCCAGCACGGCGCCGATAAGTACCACGCGGACCAGATCACGCACGAGGGAATGTGCCGCAAGACCATGCAGCGCGCGATTGCGTCGTTGTTTCCATGTGAGGAACAGCGTCAGTGCAAACAACAAGACGCCGAGCCCAATACCCACCGAATGCGGCAGATACCCCTGGCCCACATACACCAGCGACGGCGAAACCGGCGCGATGGTGGTACCGCCCGTGATCCCCAGCAGAATCCCGCGAAATGCCAGCATTCCACCCAAGCCAACGATAAACGAAGGAATCCGCAGGTACGCGGTCATGTATCCGTTGGCCACGCCGATCATCAGCCCACACAACGCCACCAGGCTCAGGTTGGCCAGCAGCGGCACGTGATAAACCACATCAAGGATCGCCGCCAACCCGCCCAGCAACCCGAGCAATGACCCCACTGACAAATCAATCTCGCCGCTGATGATCACCAGTACCATGCCGCACGCCAATATCCCGGTGATCGACATCTGCCGCAGCAGGTTGGACAGGTTACGTGGTGTGAGAAACCCGCCCTCGGTCTGCCAGCTGAAAAACAGCCAGATCACCGCTACGGCGATCACCAGGGCGAGCATTTTGTAGCGGGTAAACAGCTGTTTGAGCTGATTCATCTACGCGGTCTTCCGATCATTATTGTTATGGCTGAGCGCAGCCGCGAGCACCTGTTCCTGGGTGAGGCCGTTGTTGACGAAATCACCGCGCAGCAGGCCTTCGCCGATCACCAGCACGCGGTCGGAGACCCCGAGTACTTCGGCCAGCTCCGAGGACACCATGATGATTGACACCCCTTCGGCCGCCAGGGCGTTCATCAACTTGTAGATCTCATATTTGGCGCCCACGTCCACGCCGCGCGTGGGTTCGTCGAGGATCAACACCTTGGGCTTGGCCATCAGCATTTTCGCCAGCACGGCCTTTTGCTGATTACCCCCGGACAGGCTGGTGATCGGCAAAAACGGGCTGGAGGTCTTCAGGTGCATGCGTGCGATCTGCTGGTCGATGCTGCCCAGTTCGGCTTCGGCATCGATACGCGTCATGTGCGCATAGGTATCGAGCACCGCCAGGGTGATGTTCTGGCCCACGCCCAGATCGGGAATGATGCCCTGGCGCTTGCGGTCCTCGGGCACCATGCACAGCCCGGCGCGGATGGATTTGAGCGGCGTGCGTGTGTCGATCACCTGGCCGTCCAACCACACCTCGGCGCTGTAGCGCCCTGGGTAGGCGCCGAACAGTGCCGACACCAGTTCCGTACGCCCGGCGCCCACCAACCCGGCAATGCCGAGGATTTCCCCGCGTTTGAGCACGAAGGAAATGTCGTCCACACGCTTGCGCTTGGGGTTGTCGACGTCATAGCAGGTGACGTTGCGCGCCTCGAAAATCACCTCGCCTACGTCATGCGGCTCGGTGGGGTAGAGGTTGCTCATCTCGCGGCCGACCATCTGGGTGATGATCTGCGCGATGTCCATGTCGGCCATGGCCGTGGTCGCGATGTGCTTGCCATCGCGGATCACCGCAATGGTGTCGCACACCGCCGCCACTTCATCGAGCTTGTGGGAGATGTACACGCAGGCCACGCCCTTGGCCTTGAGGCCGCGGATGATGTCCAGCAGTACTTCGATTTCAGAGCGCGTCAGGGCCGAGGAGGGCTCATCGAGAATCAACAGGCGCGCCTGTTTATTCAGGGCCTTGGCGATTTCCACCAATTGCTGGTAGCCGCCGCCGTACTGCGACACCGGCAGCGCGACGTTCATGTCCGGTACCTTGAGCTCGCGCATCAAGGCTTCGGCGCGGTGGATCATCGCCGGGTAGTTCATGCGCCCACCCGGCAAGGTCAGTTCGTGGCCCATGAAGATGTTTTCGGCCACCGACAAGTCAGGCACCAGGGTCAGTTCCTGGTGAATGATCACGATCCCCGCCGCCTCGGTCTCGCTGATCGACTGAGCCTCGAGCGGCTGCCCGTCCCAGAGGATTTCACCGTCCCAGGTGCCGTACGGATAAACCGCCGACAGCACCTTCATCAGGGTTGATTTACCGGCGCCGTTCTCGCCGCACAGGCCGACGCATTCCCCCGGCCGTACCTTGATGTCGATGCCGTTGAGGGCGTTGACACCGCCAAAGGTTTTGACGATGCCGTTCATTTGCAGCAGGTAGTCGGACATGGCGGTCACTGCCCGGCAATCTGCTCTTTGGTATAGAACCCGTCTTTCTCCAACAGATCGATATTGGCTTTGGTCAGCGGGGTAGGCGTGAGCAGGATGGTGTCGACCTTCTTGCTGCCGTTGTCGTACTGCGAGCTGTAGGTCGGCTTCTCGTTACGCGCCAGTTGCACCGAGAGCTTGGCGGCTTCGGTGGCGATCAGCTTGAGCGGCTTGTACACCGTCATGGTTTGGGTGCCGTCGATCACGCGCTTGATCGCGGCCAGGTCGGCGTCCTGCCCGGAGATCGGCACCTTGCCCGCCAGTTTCTGCGCGGCCAGGGCCTGGATCGCACCGCCAGCGGTGGCGTCGTTGGAGGCGACGATGGCGTCGATTTTGTTGTTGTTCCGGGTCAGGGCGTTTTCGACGATGCTCAGGGCTTCGGTGGGGTTCCACTCCTTGACCCACTGCTGGCCGACCACCTTGATATCGCCCTTGTCGATGGCCGGTTGCAGCACCTTCATCTGGCCTTCGCGGAGCACCTTGGCGTTGTTATCGGTGGGCGCGCCGCCGAGCAGGAAGTAGTTGCCCTTGGGCGCCGCTTGCAACACGCCGCTGGCCTGCATTTCGCCGACTTTTTCGTTATCGAAGGAGATGTAGGCGTCGATGTCCGCGTTGAGAATCAGGCGGTCGTAGGACACTACCTTGATCCCGGCTTTCTTGGCTTCTGCGACGGCGTTGGTGAGCACGGTGGCGTTGAACGGCACGATGACGATCACGTCGACGCCACGGGAAATCAGGTTTTCAATCTGCGAGATCTGCTTCTGCTCGTTGGCATCGGCCGATTGCACGAAGACCTTGGCGTCGAGTTTTTCTGCAGCTGCGACGAAGTAGTCGCGGTCGCGGGACCAGCGTTCCAGGCGCAGGTCGTCGATGGAAAAGCCGATTTTCGGGTGGGCTGAGTCGGCCATGACTGGCAGGGCGAGCAGGGCCAGGGCAGTGGCGATGAGTGTACGTTTCATGATTGTGCGTCCTTTTATTGTTGTTGGAAGACTCTAGACAAACACTGTATCCGTGGTGAGCGGGCTTGCTGTGGTGAGCGGGCTTGCCCCGCGCTGGGCTGCGAAGCAGCCCCAAAACCAGGCACCTCAGAGTGTCAGGTAAAAACACATCGCCTGCAGTGGGGCCGCTACGCGCCCCAGCGCGGGGCAAGCCCGCTCACCACAAACAAGCCAACACCCCACATACAAGCCAACCCCACAAGCAAGCCCGCTCGCCACAGTGCTAGCGGTAGATAAACCGATTCACAACACCTTCAAGCATTTCCTGCCGACCACTCACCGCCTGCGGGTTCAGCTCCTGGGCAAACGCATGCTCAGCCAGTGATTCCAGGCTGAACTCACCCGCCAGCACGGCCTGGCCCAACGGTTGCTGCCAGCCGGCATAACGTTGGTCCTTGAACTGCTGCAACCGGTCGTTCTCGACCATCGCCGCCGCGCGTTCCAGTGCCAGGGCCAGCACATCCATGGCCGCCACATGCCCGTGGAACAAGTCCACATCGTCCAGGCTCTGGCGACGCACCTTGGAGTCGAAGTTATAGCCGCCGTTCTTAAAACCGCCAGCCCTGAGGATTTCATAGGTGGCCAGGGTCATCTCTTCGACGCTGTTGGGGAACTGGTCGGTATCCCAGCCGTTCTGCGGGTCGCCTCGGTTGGCGTCGATACTGCCGAAGATCCCCAGGGACACGGCGGTGGCAATCTCATGATGAAAGCTGTGCCCGGCCAGGGTCGCGTGGTTGGCCTCGATGTTTACCTTGATCTCCTGTTCCAGGCCGTATTCATGCAGGAAGCCAAACACCGTGGCGCTGTCGTAATCGTATTGGTGCTTGGTCGGTTCCTGGGGCTTGGGTTCGATCAGCAGGTCGCCCTTGAAGCCGATCTTATACTTGTGTTCCACCACCATGCGCATGAAGCGCCCGAGTTGTTCGCGCTCGCGCTTGAGGTCGGTGTTGAGCAGGGTTTCATAACCTTCGCGGCCACCCCACAGCACATAGTTGGCGCCCTTGAGCCGCAGGGTCGCATTCATCGCGCTGAAAACTTGGGCAGCGGCGTAGGCAAACACCTCCGGGTCCGGGTTACTGGCGGCGCCGGCGGCAAAGCGCGGGTTGCTGAAGCAGTTGGCAGTGCCCCAAAGAAGCTTGATCCCGGTCTGTTCCTGATGGCGCTCCAGGTGATCGACCATCTGCGCAAAGTGGTGGCGGTATTCCTTGAGCGAGCTGCCTTCGGGGGCGACGTCCGTGTCGTGAAAGCTGTAGTAGTCGATGCCCAGCTTGGAGAAAAATTCGAAGGCGGCGTCTGCCTTGCCGATGGCCAATTCCATCGGGTCGCCGCTGCGCTGCCACGGCCGCTTGAAGGTGCCCACCCCAAACATATCCGCCCCCGGCCAGACGAAGGTGTGCCAATAACAGGCCGCCATGCGCAAGTGTTCGCGCATGGGTTTGCCGAGGATGAGCTTGTTGGCGTCGTAATGGCGAAAGGCGAGGGGGGCATCGCTATTGGGGCCTTCGAAGCGAACTTTCTCGACACCGGGGAAGTACGGCATGGCGTTTTCCTTATTGTTCTTGGCGGTGGCTCGATACTAGCAACGGCGTGCGGCCTGCCGATTACGAAAATCACCAAGAGACGGTGCGATTTTGCGTGGCAGGGACTAGTCTGTTTTGATCGGCCCAGGACAACAACAATGAAAACCCTACCGCCCGTGCACCGCATTGCCTTGCTGTTCAACGGCAGCAAAATCTACGACCGTGGCATCATCGCCGGCATCGGCAATTACCTGAGCAGCACTCGCGCCTCCTGGGACTTGTTTCTGGAAGAAGACTTTCTGTGTCGCCTCAAAGGCATCGAGCGCTGGCAGGGCGATGGCATCATTGCCGACTTCGACGACCCGCTGATTGGCGAGGCGCTGGCCGGGAGCAAGGTGCCGGTGGTGGCGGTTGGGGGTTCTTACGAGGATGCGCGCGCCTATCCCAAGGGCATTCCCTACGTGGCCACGGACAACTATGCGTTGATCAAGTTGGCCTACGAACATTTGATCGAGGCCGGCCTGACCCGGTTTGCCTGTTTCAGCCTGCCTGAAGCCCAGGCCAATCGCTGGGCCCAGGAGCGTGAAAAAGCCTTTCGCCGCCTGCTGCAACGGGACGGTTTGCAGGTCGAGGTCTATCGTGGGCTGGGCACCAGTGCGCCGCTGTGGGACAGCGCTGTCGAACAGCAAATCGCCTGGCTGCACAGCCTGCCAAAACCCATCGGCATCATCGCCGTCACCGACGCCCGCGCGCGGCAGTTGCTGCAAGCGTGTCTCACGGCAGGGATTGCCGTGCCGGAAGAGGTGGCGCTGATCGGCATCGACAATGATCCGCTGACCCGAACCCTCACACGGGTGCCGTTGAGTTCGGTGATCCAGGGTACGGAAACCATGGGCCGTACCGCCGCCGCGTTGCTGCATCAGATGTTGCACGGCAAGCCTTGTAAGGCGGAGCAGATCCTGGTGCCGCCGGAGGCAATCAATGTGCAAGCGTCCAGCCTGCATCAGCCCTTGGGCAATCCGTATGTGATGCAGGCGTTGTTGTTTATCCGTCAGTACGCGTGCCAAGGGATCAAGACAGCCCAAGTGGCGGGGTACGTGGGGATATCGCGTTCATCCCTGGAGTCGCATTTTCGCAAGGAACGCGGGTGCAGCGTGCATGACGAGATCCTGCGCTTCAAACTCGCCGCGGCCGCCAAGGGCCTGCAGAATCAGGCCCTGGCGATTGCCGATATTGCGCAAAGCTGCGGCTTCAAATCCGCGCAGTACCTGCACACGGTGTTCCGCCGCGAGTTTGGATGTACGCCACGCGAGTATCAGCAGAGTGAGGCCTAGAACACGGCCTTGACTTGCAAGCCCAGCACCAGCGCGTTGTCGATGTTCTCGCCTGAGAACGCCCCCGGTTCGAGGATGTATTGCACATCCGGGCGCAGGGTCAGCCAGGGCGTGGCCTGGTAGCCGTAGCTGAGTTCGATCAGCTGTTCTGCATTGTTCAGGTTGGGGTAGTCGTTTCCGGCGTTGAACGCGGCCAATTCCTGCACCTCGCGGCTGCGGGGGTTGGGCACGGCGCGACCATAACCCAGCGCCAGGGTGTCACGCGGCCGGCCTTCGAACGGTTTGTACAGCACCACGCCCGCGCCATACCATTTGCTGAACGGCGAGGCCGCTTCACTGGCGGCGGAGTATTGGCCGAAGGCGTGCAGCACGCGGCCAGCGGAGGAGTCGGAAGCCCAAACGGCTTGGTCGATCAGCAGGTAGTGGCCGCCGCGACCGCTGACCTCCTTGCTGCTGCCGATGCGTTTCACGTCGGAGCTGTCGTAGTAATAGCCCAGCTTGTATTCACCCGGCAGGTTGCCCGCGTGTTTGTACACCAGCTCGATCGGCACCACGGTGCCGGTAGTGTGTTTGGGGCTCAGCTTCCAGGCGCGGCTGGAATTGCCGTTGCTTTCCGGGTCCACGTTGAACGCGGCGACGCGCAGTTGCCAGTTGGGGGCGAAGTCGTATTTCACCCGCGCACCCAGGCGCGCATTCGGGTAGTTGGTCCAGCCACTGCCGCCGGACATATTCAGCGGGTGCCCGCAGAAACCGGCGTTCATGAAGTTGCACAGGATCCCGCTGTCCAGGCCGCCGAGGTCGTTGCCCATGGCCATATAGCCGAGCTTGACGTTGAGTGCCGGGGTAAACAGGGTGCGCTCGTAACTCAGCTCGGTCAGGCGCGTGTAGAGGCCGCCGTAGTTTTCCTGGATTGGCAGGCGATTGCCCACCAAATCCTCGGAAGCGCTATTGCCACGACGGTCGTTGATAGTGACCTGAATGCGATCGCCATTATTGAAGCCATACAGCTTGCCCAGGTCGAACTGCACGCCCAGCTTGAGGTTCTGCGAGTAACGCGCCGAACGGTGCTGGCCGCCGTGAGCGTTGTAGGCGGTTTCGCCGCTGTAGTCGCCGGTAAAGCGGATGCCTTGTGCGTCGAGTTCACGGCGCAGGCCGCCCCAGTCGCCGGTCAGGGTGGTGTCATCGGCTTGCACGGGCAGTGCGGCGCCCAGGGCCAGGCCCAGCAACAGGCGCCCAAGGGGAATAGGAGAAGTGGGGGTCATGCGGGTTCTTCCAGACAGAAGGCGCGGCGCCGGAGGGAGGCGCCGCGCGAACAGGGGGTTATGGCAGGGCGTAGGCGATCACGTAGTCGCCACGGTCGGTGGACTGGCGTGCGCCGCCGGCGGTGATGACGATGTATTGCTTGCCGGTTTTCGGCGACACGTAAGTCATCGGGCCACCTTGGCTGCCCACGGGCAGGCGGGCTTTCCAGACTTCATCACCGTTGCCGCTGTTAAAGGCGCGCAGGTAGAAATCCTGGGTGCCGGCGATGAAGATCAGGCCGCCCTGGGTCGACAAGGTGCCGCCGAGGGTCGGCAGACCGATCTTGATCGGCAGGTGCATGCGGATCCCCAGCGGACCGGTGTCCTCAACAGTGCCGACCGGCACTTGCCAGGCGACCTTTTGCGTCTTCATGTCGATCGCGGTCAGGGTGCCGAACGGCGGCGCCTGGCACGGAATGCCGGCCACCGACAGGAAGCGGTTCTTGTTCACGGCATACGGCGTGCCCTTGAGCGGCACGGCGCCCATGCCGGTGTTCAGCGCTTCGCCACCGGACGCGGCCTGGGCCTTGTTCTGCGACGGCACCATCTGGATCCACAGGCCCAGGCGCATGTCATTGACGAAGATAAAACCGTGTACTGGGTCGGTGGAAATGCTGCCCCAGTTCATACCGCCCAGGGAGCCTGGGAAACTCAGGGATTTATCGGTTCCCGGCGCGGTGTACAGGCCGTCGTAGCGCATGCCCTTGAAGTCGATGCGGCACAGCAATTGGTCAAAAGGCGTGGCGCCCCACATGTCCGATTCAGTCAGGGTTTGCGCGCCAATCTGCGGCATGCCGACTGATTTTGGCTGGGTCCGGGAGTAGGGTTCGTTAGGGATGTTGGCGGCCTTGACTGGGACTTCCTGCACGTCAGTCAGCGGTTTGCCGGTGGCGCGGTCGAGCACGTAGATCTGCCCGGCCTTGGTGCCGATCACTACCGCAGGCACGGCTTTATCGCTGCCCGGTGGCGTGAAGTCGATCAGGCTTGGCTGCATCGGCAGGTCGAAGTCCCACAGGTCATTGTGGACGGTCTGGTACACCCACTTTTCGGTACCGGTGGAGGCGTCCAGCGCCAATACCGACGCGCCGTATTTGTGGTTGAGCTGGGTGCGTTCCACGCCGTAGATGTCGGTGGACGAGCTGCCCATCGGCAAGAACACGGTGTTCATCAGCGGGTCATAGGACATCGGCGCCCAGCTGTTCGGGGTGCTGCGCACATAGGTGCTGCCGTCGGCCGGGGCTTTTTTGTCTTCCGGGTTGCCCGGGTCGAAAGCCCAGCGCATCTGGCCGGTGATCACGTCGAAGCCACGGATCACACCGCCCGGCATGTCGGTTTGCACGTTGTCGGCCACGCGGCCGCCTACCACTACGGTGGTGCCGGCCATCAGCGGTGCCGAGGACAGTTGGTAGTAGCTGTCCGGCACGTTACCCAGGCCGGCTTTCAAATCCACTTGGCCGTGGGTGCCGAAGTCTTCGCAGAACTTGCCGGTGTCGGCGTCCACGGCGATCAGGCGCGCATCGATGGTGTTGGTCAGCAGACGGCGCTGGCACTGCGCACCGGCCGGAACGCTGGCGGCCGTGATCGGCGAGCTGTTGGGCTGGGTCGGCTGGGCAATCGGCGCGGTGGCGTCGAAATACGCCATGCCACGGCAACGCTGCCAGACCGCCGATTTGGCGTTGACCTCGTTCTTCCACAGCTCTTTGCCGGTGTCGGCGTCCAGGGCGATCAGGTTGTTGTGCGGCGTGCAGATGAACACCTTGTTACCGATCTGCAGGGGCGTCAGTTGGTCTTCGGCACCGTTGCCGTCGCTGATGGCTACATCACCGGTGTGATAGGTCCAGGCCACTTTGAGCTTGTTGACCGTGTCACGGTTGATCTGGTCCAGCGCGGCAAAGCGGCTGCCACCTTCGGTGTTGCCGTAGTGCGCCCAGTCTTTCTGCGCATCCGCTGCAGCCACCGGGGTGATGCCAGGGCCGGCGCCGGTCGGTGCCACGCTTGGGTGGGCGACGAACATATTGCCTGCCGCGACTGCTACGCCCACCGCCAGTACGGCAGCCACCGCATAGGCGCCCCGTGCAGGCCGGTTGACGAGCAACGGGTACACCAGCGCCACCACCATGCCAATGGCCGCAAACATGAATACGCGGGAGAACAATGGCCAGAATACCAGGCCCACATCCGCCACGGCCCAAATGGCCGTGCCGATCAGGAAGGCTGCGAACAACCACGCACCGGCCGGCTTGCGGCCGGCGATCAACAGCCCGGCGATCGCCATGATTGCGCCGCCGATCAGGAAGTACCAGGAACCTCCCAGACTGACCAGTTTGACGCCGCCAATGGCGAGCGCGAGGCCGAGCAGGGCGATGATCACGCCCAGGCCCAGCAGTAAGAATCTAGAGGCGCCAGCGGCGCGCGATGCTCGTTTCATGTCGAAAGGACTCGAATGTGAGAGGGCAAAGACGCGATTTTAGCAAGATAAGTAACTGGTTAGTACATTAGAGTCCTGCAATAGACTATTACAGGTGCTGCGATGATGGCGTGTGGCTAAATGTCGCCTAGGGTCTGATGTGATACTTAAAGGCGCACGCAACTTGTAGTGATCGGGCTTGCCCCGCTCACTACAGCAAGTCCGCTCGCGATAAATTGTGGCTCTGCGCACTCGCTGGCCTGTTAAAACTTGAACCGCCCCACCAACCCCTTGAGCTGAGCCGAAATATCCGTCAAACGACCTGACCCGGTCTGCGCCGAGTGGGCAAAGCCTTCGACCAGTTGCGCGTCGGCATGGATTTGCGCGATGTGGCGGTTGATCTCCTCGGCCACTTGGTGCTGTTCCTCGGCGGCGGTGGCGATCTGGGTATTCTGGTCGCGGATCGAGTCCACCGAGCCGCGGATCTTGTCGAAGCTGTCGCGGGCCTGCTGGATACGTTCCACGCTGGTGTGGGACACCAGGAGACTGCCTTGCATCTGCTGCGTCACTTCCTGGGTGCGACGAGCGAGGTTGCCGAGCAGGCTGTCGATCTCGCCGGTGGAGTCTGCGGTACGGCGGGCGAGGGCGCGGACTTCGTCGGCGACCACGGCGAAACCTCGGCCTTGGTCCCCAGCGCGCGCCGCCTCGATCGCCGCGTTCAGCGCCAGCAGGTTGGTCTGTTCGGCAATCGAACGGATGGTGTCGAGGATGGTGTTGATGTTTTTGCTGTCCTGCTCCAGCAACTGCATGGTCTGGGTCGACTTCTGCAGGTCTTCGCTGAGCTTGAGCACGCTGCCGGTGGCTTCACCGATGTGGTGCTGGCCGTCGTGCACGTCGCGGTAGCCTTCGTCGGCACTGGTGGCGGCGGCGCTGCAAGAACGGGCGACTTCGTTGGCGGTGGCCACCATTTCGTTGAACGCGGTGCTTACCAGCTCCACGGCTTCGCGTTGTCGGCCGGCGGCCTGGTTCATGTTGTTGGCGACTTGGCTGGTGTCGGCGGCGGCGGTCTGCAGGTCCGACGAGGCGTTGCCGATACGCTGCACCAACTGGGCGATCATGCTCAGGAACTGGTTGAACCAGCCGGCCAGGCTGGCGGTTTCGTCCTTGCCTTGTACCTTGAGCTGACGGGTCAGGTCGCCTTCACCTTCGGCGATCTCTTGCAGGCCGTCGGCCACGCCGCGAATCGGCCGTACGATGACGCTGGCAAAGCTGGCGCCGACCACCGCGAACACCAACGCCAATACGGCGGCAATGGCCGCGATCAACCAGGTCAGACGGGTGGCGCCGGCCATGACTTCGTCACGCTTGATCAGGCCGATAAAACGCCAGCCCAGGTCTTTGGAGCTGACCATATTGGCCATGTAGGCCACGCCATCGATCTCGATCCGGGTCACGCCGTCGCCGCGCTTGGCCAGTTCGGCGTAGTTCGGGCCCAGGTCGGCCAGGGGTTTGAAGTTGTGCTTGGCATCGCTGGGGTCAACCAGCACGTTGCCGTTGGCTTCCACTAGCATCAGGTAGCCGCTGTCACCGAGCTTGATGTTGCGCACCAGTTCGGTGAGCTGCTTGAGCGACACGTCCAGGCCGACCACGCCGAGGATATTCCCGGTGGCGTCGGCGACGGTGTGTACGGTGCCGATCAGCGTCACATCGTCCGGCGCCCAATAGTAGGCGCCGGTGCGCACGGTCTTGCCCGGCGCGGCGATGGCTGCTTGGTACCAGGGGCGTACGCGTGGGTCGTAATTGTTGAGTTTGGTGTCGTCGGGCCAACTGGCGTAGCCGCCGTCTTTCAAGCCCAGGGACAGGTAGGCGGTGCTCGGATGGCTCTTGGCGAACTGGTCGAAAATTTCCAGCAGTTCTTTATTGGTGGGGGTGAGGGGGATTTGGGCTGCGTCGGCCCCGGCGTAGCTCTTGAGGTCTTTGGCCGCGACAACGCGCGGGTCCTTGGCCACATAGTCGACGTTTTGGCTGATGCCGTCGAAGAACTGCTTCATGCCATTGTCGATCTGGCGGATCTCACGGCCGCTGCTGTCGAGGAAATTGGCCTGGGCCCCCTCGCGCAGATTCAGCACAACCAGTACCGCGACCAAAATAACCGGGACGCACGCGATGGCGGCAAACGCCCAGGTCAGCTTTTGCTTGATATTCATGACTTCACCCGCGGGTATTTATAATTTTTGGCAAGGGGAAAACAGTGGCGTCGAGCGTCGCATGTGTTGTTTTGAGGTGGGTGTGGCCCATGCGTACTCCCTGTGTATCGACTGCGGGAGCACGCACTTGAGGGCCAAAGGAGGGTTTAACCGATACGCTCGCCACCCAGCGCATCACGCTGCATCGACTGCAGGTTTTTCTCGATGGTTTCGCAGATGGTTTCCATCTGGATCTGGTGTTCGCTGGAGTTGAACGGGCTTTGCAAATCGGTGCCAATGCGCTCGATGGCCAGCAGCATGAAACCCACCACCGTCGAGGCCAGCGGGGTGAACCAGCCCAAGGACTCCACCAGGCCCACCGGCACGATCAGGCAAAACAGCGAGATAAACAGGCGCGGGAAATACACGTAGGGGTAGGGCAGTGGGGTGTTGGCGATCCTCTCCATGCCGCCCTGGGCGTTGGACAAGTCAACCAGGGTCGACTCCAGCCGCGCCAGGCGGATGCTGTCGAGGTGGCCGGCCTTGTATTCCTTGGCCAACAGCGCGGCAGAGCCGGTGAGGATGTCGTTGGCGAAGTTGTTGGTCGCGCCATTGCGCGCGAACTCTTCGCTGGGAATGAAGGCGCGGACTTCTTCAGGGCATGGCTGGCCCTTGAGGTGGGCGGCCAGGCAGTTCACGTATGCCACATGGCGGCGCAACAGGGTGGCCTTGACCGGGTTGACTTCGCCATCAGGGTCGTCCAGCAGCGTCAATACCTGACGGGCAAAACTGCGCGAGTTATTAACCATCGCGCCCCACAGCGTGCGTGCTTCCCACCACCGATTGTAGGCGCTGCTGTTACGGAAACTGATCAGCACCACCAGCGCCGAACCCAGCAGGGTCAGGGGCATCAGCGGTAAATTGATCTTGGCGGTGAGAAACAGCATGAAGTCCACGGTGACGGCGACGTCCCACAGCAACAGCCAGAACAGCGCCCAGCCCACGTAGCCCATGGTCTTGATGATCAGGCGGTACTTTTTGAGGATGGCAGCTTTCAAACGAAGACCTCGCGGCGAGCGGTAAGCAACAGTGCCTTAGCTCGGACGCCGTCTGGTGGGTAAGGTTCGCCCCGCAGACTGAAACGTTTAAGTCAACTTGGCTGGATTTGGCTTAAACCGCCTGGCTTTCGAGTGCGCTTTCGATATGTAAGTAAATGTCACAAGAGTTTTGCTGGTCGCCCAGTTGCTACGGGCCATTGGAACAATTTTGGTAGCGATGGGGTCCCTTACTCTAATCACGATAGATTGCACTTCGAGGCAAAACGCCATTAGTGGCTTTTATTCTGACGTGAGTTGTTGTGAGACCTGGTTGCATAAAGAGTGCAATTGATATCAATGAATTCAGGTTGTTTGATCAGGGCTCTTTCTCATGTGTGGTCGTTCGTTGAAGTTGGCGCTGGAGCATTCGGCACGCGTAGCCGAATGCCATGTGGAATTTGAGGCGTGCATTCGCACGCATTACACACTGCTGCTGAAGCCCTATTCGAAAAGACCGTTTTTCTACAAGACGGCGTTGAAGTTCAATCGTTTGATGGTGTCTTTTGCACTATTAAGTGCCTATTTTTCCAGGCCGGAGCCGTTACTTTCCGAAGTGAAAGCATTGTGTGTGGCGCGCGGGTTTTGCTCGAGGAACGGCCTGGAGTCGATTTTCCTGCTGTTCAGGGCCTTGGGGTTCATGAAAGTGGCGGGACACCCGGAGGATAGCCGTTTCCGCGTTTTCAGCCCGTCGTCCCAGGCGTGCCAGGAAGTGCGGGCGATGCTCACTTCCGTCGTTCAGCCGCTGGGCACGCTCTATCCGGAAAATACGATGATTCGGCATTTGGATGGGGTGGATGACCGTGATTTTCTGGCCGTTTATTTCAAAGGTTTTACGAAGATCCTTGAGGGTAACTCGACCCTGGATCAGTTGTTGCCGGATTGTTATTGGTTGGTCAATCGAGATGCCGGTCACTTGTTGATGTTGGCTATCTATAACGACGCGTGTGCGCTGGATAACACCGGCGCGAGTTTCCGGTCTTCTTCCTATCTTTCACTTGCCGAGAAATTATCGGTCTCCAAGACGCATGTAATTCGCCTGGTTCGGGAGGGGGTCGACAGGGGATATTTCAAAATTCATTCCAAGACACAACTGGAAGTGCTGCCGCCGTTTGTCGTGTTGGTTAGACGCTTCATGGCCTATTCATTTGCGATCAGCCTGCACAGTCTCCAATCGGGTCATACCGACAGTCATTAGGCAACTCATGTACAGGGAATGAACGAATGCCGGCTAATTTGAAGCTTAGGCCACGGATGCAAAGGCTATTGTCACCGGCGATCTTGCAGGCTGAAATCATCGGGATTATCGCTTGGTTGGGCGTGTTGCTGATTGATCCGTTGATGAAGTTTGGGCTGGACAAGCTGATGGTCACGCTGGGCCTGCTGGTGGTCTGCCAGCTTCACCGCACGGTGACCCACTTCTACCTGTGGCGACTGCTTGGCGTGGCCTACATGGTGTTGCTGGCTGTTGGATTCGCCTATGTGTTGCACACCAACTTCGAACTGCAGGTATTTGCCTTGCCGCTGGCGTTGACGCTGGTGCTCAGCAGCGCAGTACTCTTTATCACGCCCCAGGATTTCCTGATATGTGCAGCGTTGGTCTGGTGGGTGATGTGGCCAAATATCCAGATAGGTATTTACGCTGACGTCGAGGTTTACCTGTTCATATTTTGCCTGTCATCAGTGCCTATTGGCTTCATCCTGAATTTCTCTTACTTGAAGAACTTGCGCTCCGTGCTGCTGGTTGAAAGTGAGTTCCGCGAACTGGCACACACTGACCACCTGACGTCCCTATTGAACCGGCGCGCCTTTATGGAAAGTTTCGCCAAACTGATTGCAGCCGGTCATACCGGCTATTTCATGATGTTGGATATCGACAGTTTCAAGTTGAAGAATGACCAGTTCGGGCATGACGTTGGCGACAGTATTCTCTGTGCGATGGCCGCGTGCCTTAAATCCACCCGAGGCAGCCACAGTTTCGGCAGGATCGGCGGCGAGGAGTTCGGCGTATTACTGGTCTGTGATGACCCCCACACGGCGACCGATTATGCGCTACGCCTGCTGCATGCCATTCGCTGCAGTGTCGCGCCGCCCCATGACTACACCTGCAGTGCGGGCATGACGCGCTTTACGGCGGGTGCCGAGCTGTCTGCGGTACTCAAATGCGCCGATCGCAATCTCTATGAATCCAAGCGCAACGGCAAGGATTGCGTGCATCTGGATGGCAAACCTGTGCGGCCGCGCTTGCCTGCGGCGGTTGAATAAGCGAGGACGTATGAAGATCGAATTGGAAGACGTGGACTCACCCGAAGGTTGTCTGCTACGGCTGGGTGACTTGAGCATGATGTTCAACACGCGTCTGGAGGCGCAGCGGTTTGTCGACCAACTGCAAGGGCGTATTGGTGCAATCAAATTGGGTGGTATGCCGAGCCGGCACGTCGAGCAAGGCGAAGGCGATCCGCTAGCCTGATTTTGGTTCAGTGCTGGGCGAGGATGCACCCGAGTAAACCGGGAAAGCGTTCCTCAAGCAATTCGCCGCGCAATGAATTCATATGCGTGGTGCCCACACTGCGGGTCTGCACCAACCCGGCATCGCGCAACACGCGAAAATGATGGGACATGCTCGACTTCGGCCGGCCGCCGTCCAACTCACCGCAGGTGGCTTCGGGCACGCCTGCCAGGCAACGCACGATTTCCAGGCGCACCGGATCACTCAGGGCGTACAGCAGGCGCTCGAGAGTCAGGTCTTGAAGAGGGGGGTGTTTGAAGGCTCGCATGAAATGAATCATAACAGGGGGCTATCGTTGAATACCATAGTTCGATTACCATCGAACTATCGAATCAACCACCCACTGGCTGGAGTCAACATGTCCGCATTGTTCGAACCGTTCACACTCAAAGACGTCACCCTGCGCAATCGCATCGCTATTCCGCCGATGTGTCAGTACATGGCCGATGACGGCATCGTCAACGATTGGCACCTGGTGCACTTGGCCAGCATGGCCCGTGGCGGGGCTGGCCTGGTAGTGGTCGAAGCCACCGCCGTGGCGCCGGAAGGGCGTATCACTCCAGGCTGCGCCGGGCTCTGGAGCGATGCCCACGCCGAGGCGTTTGTGCCGATGGTCCAGGCCATCAAGGCTGCCGGTTCGGTGCCGGGCATCCAGATCGGCCACGCCGGCCGCAAGGCCAGCGCCAACCGCCCGTGGGAAGGTGACGACCATATGGCCGCGTCCGATGCACGCCGTTGGGAAACCATCGCACCGTCGGCAATCGCCTTCGGTGCCAATCTGCCGCAAGTACCGCGCGCCATGACCCTGGACGACATCGCACGCGTGCGCCAGGACTTCGTCGACGCTGCGCGCCGCGCGCGTGATGCCGGTTTCGAGTGGATCGAACTGCACTTCGCCCACGGCTACCTGGGCCAGAGCTTCTTTTCGGAGCACTCCAACCAGCGCACCGACGCCTACGGCGGAAGCTTTGACAACCGCAGCCGATTCCTCCTGGAAACCCTGGCCGCCGTGCGTGAAGTCTGGCCGGAAAACCTGCCGCTCACCGCGCGTTTCGGCGTGATCGAGTATGACGGCCGCGACGAGCAGACCCTCACCGAATCCATCGAACTGGCCCGTCGTTTCAAGGCCGGTGGCCTGGACCTGCTAAGTGTCAGCGTCGGCTTCACCATCCCAGAGGCCAATATCCCATGGGGCCCGGCATTCATGGGTCCGATCGCTGAGCGCGTGCGTCGTGAAGCCGGCATTCCGGTGACATCGGCATGGGGTTTTGGCACGCCGCAACTGGCGGAAGGCGCCTTGCAAGCCGGGCACCTGGACCTGGTTTCGGTGGGGCGTGCGCACTTGGCTGACCCGCATTGGGCGTACTTCGCGGCCAAGGAGTTGGGCGTCGAGAAGTCGTCGTGGACCTTGCCTGCACCTTATGCGCATTGGTTGGAACGTTATCGCTAAGGCGGTCATGGCGTGACAAAAGCCACTCGTGAGAGTGGCTTTTTTTTGCGCTGTTTTTGCCGTGCGTTGATACAACGCGGTCACTCGATAAGTGGTTAATGAGAATAGATGCCAAACGGTAATGATATGACCTATCATGCGCGCCACAATAATTGGCAGTTATGCCGTCCTGTCTGGCTCTTTCACTAGGTTTATCCTTCATGCGTCGTACCCTGCTTTCCGTGTGTGTGCTTCAGGCGTTTTCCCCATTGAGCTGGGCGGAGGTCGAACCGGTTGAAAAAGCCGCGATCGAGCTGCAAACCACCAGCATCACTGGCGCAGCCGACTACGAAACCGCTCAGGGCCCGGTGCAGGGCTACCACGCCACCCGCTCGGCGAGTGCGACGCGTACCGATACCTCGATCCATGAAACTCCGCAGTCCATCAGCGTGGTGTCCAAGGCGGTGGTCGAGGATATCGGCGCCACCCGCTTGCAGGACGCGCTGGACTACGCCGGCGGCGTCGGCCGTGCCAACAACTTCGGCGGGCAGGGGCTCACCACCTTCACCGTGCGCGGCTTTACTACCGGCGAGTTCTACCGCAATGGTTTCCCGATCAACCGCGGCTACCCGAACATGCCCGACGCCAACACCATCGAGCGCCTGGAAGTGCTGCGCGGCCCGGCAACCATGCTCTACGGGCGTGGCGATCCCGGCGGCACCTTCAACGTGGTCTCCAAGCAACCGCTGGCCGAGCCGACGGTGACCCTCGGCAGCCAACTGGATGACCAGGGCATGCAGCGCGCCACCCTCGACGCGTCCGGCCCGCTGGATGAAGACGGTCGCCTGGCCTATCGCTTGAACGTGGTGGGCGAGGGCGGCGATACCTTTCGTGATCACGTAGAAACCGAGCGCTACGGCGTGACCCCGGTGATCACCTGGCAGGCCACCGACGACACCAAGGTGATCTTCGAAGGTGACTTCATGCGCAACAATCACCCGTTGGACCGTGGCTTGACGCGTTACCCCAATCAAAAAGGCACGCCTTCGCGCGATACCTTCTGGGGTGAAAAAGACGCCGGCAAACTGCACAACGACAACAGCATGGCCCAGTTGCGTTTCGAGCACCTGCTCAATGAAAACTGGACCCTGGGCGGCGGTTTCCAATGGCTCGACGGCACCCTGCAAGGCAATGCCATCGAAGCCAACGGCCTGGCCGCTGACGGTCGCACCCTGGGTCGCAACTTCAACTACCGCAAGCTGGAGTGGACCGACAAGGACACTCAGCTAAACCTCACCGGGCATTTTTCCACCGGCGGTTTCGACCACACGCTGCTCACCGGCGTCGAGTTCGAAGACTACGACTACAAGTCGATCATCCAGCGTTCCAGTGGCGCGGTGGGTGCCTACCCCATCGATATCTTCAACCCGGTCTACGGCCAGCCACGCCCGGCGCTCACACGCACGCCGACCCACGACAAAGAAAACCTCAAGACCTACGCCGCCTTCGTCCAGGACCAGGTCGCCCTGACCGAGCGCCTCAAAGTGCTGGCTGGTGCACGCTTCGAGCGCTTCGAACACGATTACCACACCTACGTGCCAGGCGGTAAAAGCTGGGAAGCCAGCGATAACGAAGTCACCCCGCGCATGGGTGTGATCTACGACCTCACCGACACCATCGCGGTGTACGCGGACGCGGCCCGTTCGTTCAAGCCCAACACCGGTGCCAGCCGTCAAGGCGGTGGTTTTGAACCGGAGAAGGGCAAGTCCTACGAGATGGGCATCAAGTGGGAAGCGCTGGATCGCCAACTCAGTGTCGACGCGGCGATCTACCAGATCGAGAAGAAAAACGTGCTCACTACCGACCCAGTTGACTCAACCTTCAGTGTCGCTGCCGGTCAGGTGCGCAGTCGAGGTTTCGACCTCAACGTCGCCGGCAACATCACCCCCGAGTGGCGCGTGATCGGCGGCTATGCCTATGTGGATGCTGAAGTCACAAAGGACAACACCATCCGCACTGGCTCACGTTTGGCCAACATCCCGCGCAACAGCTTCAGCCTACTCAACGTCTATGAGTTCCAAGACGGCGCTCTCAAGGGCCTGGGGCTTGGCGCTGGTGGCAAGTACGTCGCCGAGCGCGTTGGCCAGACCTCCAATACGCCGTTCTCGATGGCCACCTACACCGTGGTCGACCTGCTCAGCTACTACAAGGTCAACGACAAGGTACGGCTGAACCTGGACGTGAAAAACCTGTTCAATCGCGAGTATGAAGAGGGAGCGTTCGGCAATGTATATGCCTACCCAGGCGAACCCCGCACCGTTCAGGTCGGGATCGCCTACACACTATAAGGCTCCCACAGGTAAACCTGTGGGAGCGGTGTTCACCTGATAGCGCGTGGTTTTGGCCTGGGGGTCAGAGCGGCGTGAGCACATTCATCACCGTATCCAGCGCCACCCGCGTGTCATCCAGTTGCACCAGCGACGCATGCCGCGCACCCAGGGCATCACGGTTCTGGATTGCGGTAAGGATCGCTTTGTGCCGGGGCAGGCTCAGGCCCTGGATGTCCGGGCGGCGGTTGGTGATGTTGATCGACTCGCGCAACGGCAGCGACAGCATGTTGCACATGTAGGCCAGCAGGTCGTTGCGGGTGGCGTCGGCAATCGCGCGGTGGAAGTCCAGGTCGGCCTGCAGCAGCTGTTCGTGGGTCTGCGCGGTTTCCATGCCCAGGTAGGCTTGCTCGATGGTGGCGATGTCTTCGTCGGTGGCAGTGGTCGCAGCCATGGCGGCGATTTCCGGTTCGAGGATGCGCCGCACCCCGGCCAGGGTGTTGAAGAACTCGCTGTGCGGCGTGGATTGCATCAACCAGGACAGCACGTCCGGGTCGAGCAGGTGCCATTTCAAGCGCGGCCGCACCACGGCGCCCACCCGGGGCTTGGAATACACCAGGCCCTTGGCGCTGAGCACGCGGGTAGCCTCACGCAACACCGAGCGGCTGACCTTGTACTCTTCGCAGAGCGTGGCCTCCATGGGCAACCGTTCTTCAGGCTTGAAGCGACCGGAAACGATGTGCATGCCCAAATCCTGAACGATCTGGGCATGCTGGCTCTTGCGCGGCTTGGGCGGCTGGTGATCCATGACGACAGGGAGGCTCTGGCTTAAAGACGCGGCATCATAGCATCCCAATTAGTGGGAATGCCTTGGGACTTCCGCCCCACGGCAACCCACCAGGAAGTCAAAGTCACAGCCTTGGTCGGCCTGCAGCACATGGTCGATGTACAGCTGGCGATAGCCGCCGACAATCAGCTTCTCGGGTGGCGCCAGGTCGGCCATGCGTGCCGCCAGTTCTGCGTCGGGGATGTCCAGGTGCAGGCGGCCGTTGGCGCAGTCCAGTTCGATCCAGTCACCTTCCTTGACCGTGGCCAGCGGCCCACCGGCCGCCGCCTCCGGCGCCACGTGCAACACCACCGTGCCGTAGGCCGTGCCGCTCATGCGCGCGTCGGAGATCCGCACCATATCCGTTACGCCTTGGGCCAGCAGCTTGGCGGGCAAGCCCATGTTGCCGACTTCGGCCATGCCTGGGTAACCCTTGGGGCCGCAGTTTTTCATGACCAGGATCGAGTTGGCGTCGACGTCCAGTTCCGGGTCGTTGATGCGTGCCTTGTACATGTCGAAGTTCTCGAACACCACGGCGCGGCCTCGGTGCTGCATCAGTTCAGGGCTGGCGGCGGACGGCTTGAGGACTGCACCGAGCGGCGCCAGGTTGCCGCGCAGCACGCAGATGCCGCCGTCGGCGCGGATCGGGTTGTCGAGGGTGCGGATCACCTCGTCCTGGCCGTAGATCGGTGAGTCCTGGGTGTTTTCACCCAGGGATTTACCGTTGACGGTCAGTGCGTTCGGATGGGGGATCAGGTTGGCTTCACCGAGGCGGCGGAGTACGGCAGGCAGGCCGCCGGCATAGTAGAACTCTTCCATCAGGAAGCGCCCCGACGGCTGCAAATCGACGATGGTTGGCATGCCACGGCCGATGCGGGTCCAGTCATCCAGGTCGAGTTCGACGCCTATGCGTCCGGCGATGGCCTTCAAATGGATCACAGCGTTGGTCGAACCGCCAATGGCGGCATTCACGCGGATCGCGTTTTCGAACGCTTCTTTAGTGAGGATCTTCGACAGCTTCAAGTCTTCGCGCACCATCTCCACCGCGCGCATGCCGGACATATGCGCCAGCACATAACGTCGTGCATCCACCGCCGGAATCGCCGCGTTGTGGGGCAGGGAAGTGCCCAGTGCCTCGGCCATGCAGGCCATGGTCGACGCAGTGCCCATGGTGTTGCAGGTGCCGGCCGAGCGCGACATGCCGCCCTCGGCCGCGAGGAAATCGTCCAGGGTAATGGTGCCGGCCTTGACCTGTTCGCTGAGCTGCCACACCACGGTGCCCGAGCCGATGTCCTGGCCTTTGTGCTTGCCGTTGAGCATCGGCCCGCCGGTCACGACGATGGCCGGCACGTCGCAGCTGGCCGCACCCATCAGCAGCGCAGGGGTGGTTTTGTCGCAGCCGGTCAGCAGCACCACGCCGTCAATCGGGTTGCCACGAATCGCTTCCTCCACGTCCATGCTCGCCAGGTTGCGCGTGAGCATGGCGGTGGGGCGTAGGTTCGATTCGCCATTGGAGAACACCGGAAATTCCACCGGGAAACCACCGGCCTCGATCACGCCGCGTTTGACGTGCTCGGCAATCTGGCGGAAATGCGCGTTGCACGGCGTCAGCTCCGACCAGGTGTTGCAGATGCCGATGATCGGTTTGCCATGGAACTGATGGTCGGCAATGCCCTGGTTCTTCATCCAGCTGCGGTACATAAAGCCGTTCTTGTCGGCAGTACCAAACCACTGGGCGGAGCGTAGGCCGGGCTTTTTATCAGACATGATCGATTCTCTTATTGTATGACTATATGTTCTATGCGTGCTTAAACATAAGCGCAAAAACGCTGCTTTGGAAGAGTTGTTTTGCAAATAGTCATACTATATAGTCCGTCTTAACTGAGGTATGACCCTGGCGGATTTTCGCGAGAGGCGTCCCCCGAGCTTCTATAAAAACAACAATCGGAGATCGACCCCATGAGCCAGGAACTGCGGCTTATTCGGCGCATCACGCTGAAACTGATTCCCTTCCTGATCCTGCTGTACCTGATCGCCTACGTGGACCGCTCCGCCGTGGGTTTCGCCAAGTTGCACATGGGCGCCGACGTCGGCATTGGCGACGCCGCCTATGGCCTGGGTGCGGGGTTGTTCTTCATTGGCTACTTTCTCTTCGAGATCCCCAGCAACCTGATGCTTGATCGCTTTGGCGCGCGGCGCTGGTTTGCGCGGATCATGATCACCTGGGGCACCATCACCATCGGCATGGCCTTCGTGCAGGGGCCGCACAGCTTCTACGTGATGCGCTTTTTGCTCGGCGCGGCGGAGGCGGGGTTCTTTCCGGGCGTTCTCTACTACATCACCCAGTGGTTCCCGGTGCGCCATCGCGGCAAGATCCTCGGGCTGTTCATCCTGTCCCAACCTATCGCGATGATGATCACTGGCCCGGTGTCCGGCGGTTTGCTGGGCATGGACGGCATTCTTGGTCTGCATGGCTGGCAGTGGCTGTTTATCGTGATCGGCACCCCGGCGATCCTGCTCACCTGGCCGGTGCTGCGCTACCTGCCGGACGGCCCCAAGCAGGTCAACTGGATGAGCGAGGACGAGAAAACCTGGCTGACCGGTGAGCTTGCCAAAGACCTGCAAGCCTACGGCCAGACCCGCCACGGCAACCCGCTGCATGCCTTGAAAGACAAGCGCGTGCTGCTGCTGGCGCTGTTCTACCTGCCGGTGACCTTGAGCATTTATGGCCTGGGCCTGTGGCTGCCGACCCTGATCAAACAGTTCGGCGGCAGCGACCTTACCACTGGTTTCATCTCTGCCGTGCCGTACATCTTCGGCATCATCGGCCTGCTGATCATCCCGCGCAGTTCCGACCGTTTGAATGACCGCTACGGCCATCTCGCCGTGCTCTACGTGCTGGGCGCCATCGGCCTGTTCTGCAGCGCCTGGCTCAGCGTGCCGGTGCTGCAAATGGCCGCGCTGTGCCTGGCGGCGTTCGCGCTGTTTTCCTGCACGGCGGTGTTCTGGACTTTACCGGGACGGTTCTTTGCCGGTGCCAGTGCGGCGGCAGGTATCGCGTTGATCAACTCGGTGGGCAACCTCGGCGGCTATATCGGCCCGTTCGTGATCGGCGCGCTCAAGGAATACACCGGCAACCTGGCGTCGGGCTTGTACTTTTTGTCCGCAGTGATGGTGTTTGGCTTGCTGCTGACGGGTGTGGTCTACCGCCAGCTGGAGCGCAAGCACGTGCTGCCTGCCGACCAATTTGCCGCCAGTGCCCGTGGCGCTACACGTACTTGATTCAGGAGAAATGGCATGCGTTTAGTTCAGTTCGAATTGCGTAACGGTGAGCGCCGCGTCGGCGTGGTAGAAGGCAGCAAAGTGCGTGAGGTCAACAGCGCCCGCACTGTGCGCGAACTGGCCCTGGCTGCGATCGAAGCCGGTGTCGGCCTGGCGCAACAGGTGGACAGCCTGGGCCTGGGCGACAGCTATGACTACGCCACCTTGCTGGCCGACCTGAAAATCCTGCCGCCACTGGACCACCCGGACCCGGCTCACATGCTGATCAGCGGCACTGGACTGACCCACCTGGGCAGCGCCTCGGCGCGGGACAAGATGCACCAGGCCGGGGATGACACTGCGTTGACCGACACCATGCGCATCTTCAAATGGGGCGTGGAGGGCGGCAAGCCAGAGTCCGGCCAGGCGGGCGTACAACCGGAGTGGTTCTACAAGGGCGACGGCAGCATTGTGGTGCGCCCCGGCGCGGCCTTCCCGTCGCCTCCCTTCGCGGAAGATGCCGGCGAAGAACCGGAAATCGGCGGCCTCTACGTCATCGGCCCGGACAGCAAGCCCTATCGCGTTGGTTTCGCGGTGGGCAACGAGTTCTCCGATCACGTCATGGAACGCAAGAACTACCTGTACCTGGCCCATTCCAAGTTGCGCAGTTGCAGCTATGGCCCTGAGTTGCGCGTGGGCGAGTTGCCCCAACACCTGGCGGGCACCAGCCGCATTCTGCGCGAGGGCGAAGTGATCTGGCAGAACGAATTCCTCAGCGGCGAAGCCAACATGTGCCACAGCCTGGAAAACCTCGAATACCACCACTTCAAGTACCGCCAGTTCCTCAAGCCGGGCGATGTGCACGTCCACTTCTTCGGCACCGCGACCCTGTCATTCGCTGACGGTATCCGCACCCAGCCGGGCGATGTGTTCGAGATCAGCCAGGCCGAGTTCGGCGCGCCGCTGGTCAACCGTGTCGGCAGCAGCGATGCGGCCTTCGAACCCGGCAACGTCATCACCCTTTAAAGGAGAACCCTATGACCTCGTTCCTCGGCCACAACTACATCGGCGGCCAACGCAGCGCCAACGGCAGCATCACCTTGCAAAGCGTCGACGCCACCACTGGCGAAGCCTTGCCCCAGGTGTTCTACCAGGCCACGCCACAGGAAGTCGATGCCGCCGCCAAGGCTGCCGCGCAGGCTTATCCAGAGTACCGTGCGTTGAGTGCGGCACGTCGTGCGCAGTTCCTGGATGCGATAGCCGATGAACTGGATGCGTTGGGCGATGAGTTTGTCGAGCTGGTCTGCCGCGAAACCGCCTTGCCCGCCGCGCGTATCAAGGGTGAGCGCGGGCGTACCAGTGGCCAGATGCGCCTGTTCGCCAACGTGTTGCGTCGCGGTGATTTCTACGGCGCGCGCATCGACAAAGCGCTGCCTGATCGCCAGCCCCTGCCGCGCCCGGATTTGCGTCAATACCGCATCGGCTTGGGGCCGGTGGCCGTGTTTGGTGCGAGCAACTTTCCCTTGGCGTTCTCCACGGCGGGCGGCGACACCGCCGCCGCGCTGGCGGCAGGCTGCCCGGTGGTGTTCAAAGCCCACAGCGGGCACATGGCGACGGCCGAGTGTGTTGCCGATGCAATCATCCGTGCGGCCGAAACTACCGAGATGCCCGCCGGTGTGTTCAATATGATCTTCGGTGGCGGCGTCGGCGAAGCGCTGGTCAAGCACCCGGCGATCCAGGCGGTGGGCTTTACCGGTTCGCTCAAAGGCGGCCGTGCGTTGTGCGACATGGCGGCAGCGCGCCCGCAGCCGATCCCGGTGTTTGCCGAGATGTCGAGCATCAACCCGGTGATCGTGCTGCCTCAGGCATTAACTGCACGGGCCGAAAGCGTGGCACGCGACCTGACTGCCTCGGTAGTCCAAGGCTGCGGCCAGTTCTGCACCAACCCCGGGCTGGTGATTGGCATCGCCTCGCCTGAATTCACCGCGTTCACCCAGCAAGTCGCGCAACTGATCGGCGACCAACCGGCACAGACCATGCTCAACGCCGGCACCCTGGGCAGCTATGGCAAGGGCCTGGAAAAACTTCTGGCACATCCGGGCATCCAGCACCTGGCGGGCCGCCAACAGGCCGGCAACCAAGCGCAACCGCAGTTGTTCACGGCCGACGCAAGCCTGTTGATCGACGGCGATGAAGTGCTGCAGGAAGAAGTCTTCGGTCCTACCACCGTGTTTGTCGAAGTCGCCGACCAGGCCCAGCTCAGCGCGGCTTTGCAGGGGCTGCACGGTCAACTCACCGCCACGATCATTGGCGAGCCGGCTGACCTGCAACAGTTCACCGAACTCACGCCGCTGCTGGAACAGAAGGTCGGCCGCATCCTGCTCAACGGTTACCCGACCGGCGTGGAGGTCTGCGATTCGATGGTGCACGGCGGGCCGTACCCCGCGACGTCGGACGCCCGCGGCACCTCGGTCGGCACCTTGGCCATCGACCGTTTCCTGCGCCCCGTGTGCTTCCAGAATTACCCTGATAGCCTGCTGCCCGAAGCGTTGAAAAACGCCAACCCGTTGCGTATCCAGCGGCTGGTGGATGGCACGCCATCTCGCGACCCGCTGTAACGCGCACCTGAGAACAACAACAATCCAGGAGGCATCATGTCGTGTATTGCCGTTACCCCGCACCGTGCGCAGCTGGGCGAAGGTCCGTTCTGGGACGCGCCCACTCAGGCGCTGTACTGGGTCAATATCGCCGGTAAACAGGCGCTGCGCCTGATGGACGGGCAATTGCAGGTGTGGCAGTTGCCCGAGCATGTCTCGGCGTTCATCCCGTGTGAAAGCGGCGATGCGTTGGTGACCTTGAGCAGCGGCGTGTATCGCCTTGACCTGGCCACCGAAGCCCTGACCCTGCTGTGCGTCGCGGACCCGCAACCGGGCAACCGTGGCAATGAAGCGCGCTGCGATGCCCAGGGCCGCCTGTGGCTGGGGACCATGCAGAACAACATCGGCGAGCGGGGCGAAGACCTGCCCGTCATCCGGCGTTCCGGCGGCCTGTTCCGTATCGATGCCGATGCGCAGGTGACGCCGTTGCTCAGTGGTCTGGGCATTCCCAATACCTTGCTGTGGAGCGACGACGGCCGCCACGTGCACTTTGGCGACAGCCTGGATGGCACGCTGTACCGGTATGGAATTCAAGCGGACGGCCAGCTCGATCCCGCGCAACGCTGGTTCGGCCCCCACGAACGCGGCGGGCCGGATGGCTCGGCCATGGACGTTGACGGCTATCTCTGGAACGCCCGCTGGGACGGCAGTTGCCTGTTGCGTCTCACGCCCGACGGCGAAGTGGACCGCATCATCGAGCTGCCCGTCAGCCGCCCCACCAGTTGCGTGTTTGGTGGGCCGAACCTCACCACCCTCTATATCACCAGTGCCGCCAGCCCTTTGGATCACCCCCTGGATGGTGCGGTATTGGCCATCGAGGTCGACGTGCCAGGCAAACCCTGTCACCGCTTTGCCGGATAAGTCCCCCTTTAAAAACAACAACAAGGAGTCACCCGTATGAATCGTCGTCGTGGTTTGCGTTCCCTGTGCTGCGCCGCTGTGGCGGTCTCGGCCATGAGCTTGAGCGGGCTGTTGCTGGCCGCTGAAGAAGTGAAGATCGGTTTCCTGGTCAAGCAGGCCGAGGAGCCGTGGTTCCAGACCGAGTGGGCCTTTGCCGAGAAAGCCGGCAAGGAACATGGCTTCACCGTGATCAAGATCGCCGTGCCCGACGGTGAGAAAACCCTCTCGGCCATCGACAGCCTGGCCGCCAACGGCGCCAAGGGCTTTGTGATCTGCCCGCCGGACGTGTCCCTCGGCCCGGCCATCGTCGCCAAAGCCAAGGCCAATGGTTTGAAAGTCATCGCGGTGGATGACCGTTTCGTCGATGCCAAAGGCAACTTCATGGAAGACGTGCCGTACCTGGGCATGGCCGCCTTTGAAGTGGGCCAGAAGCAGGGCGCCGCCATGGCCGCCGAAGCGAAAAAACGCGGCTGGGACTGGAAGGACACCTATGCGGTGATCAATACCTTCAACGAGCTCGACACCGGTAAGAAGCGCACCGATGGCTCGGTCAAATCCCTGGAAGAAGCCGGCATTCCCAAGGATCACATCTTGTTTACGGCGGCCAAGACCCTGGATGTCCCAGGCTCCATGGACGCGACGAACTCGGCCTTGGTGAAACTGCCCAGCGGTGCGAAAAACCTGATCATCGGCGGCATGAACGACAACACCGTGCTCGGCGGCGTGCGCGCGACTGAAAGCGCCGGCTTCAAGGCGGCCAACGTGATTGGCATCGGCATCAATGGCACCGACGCCATCGGCGAACTGAAAAAACCGAGCAGCGGCTTCTTCGGCTCGATGCTGCCGAGCCCGCACATTGAGGGCTACAACACCGCGCTGATGATGTACGAGTGGGTCACTAAAGGCACTGAACCGGCGAAGTACACGGCCATGGACGAGGTCACCCTGATCACCCGTGAAAACTTCCAGGCTGAACTGACCAAGATCGGGCTGTGGCAATGACCGCTGCCGCCTTGCGATTTGACGGCATCGGCAAAACCTTTCCGGGGGTCAAGGCGCTGGATGGCATCAGCTTCAGCGCCCACCCAGGACAGGTGCACGCGTTGATGGGCGAGAACGGTGCGGGCAAGTCTACGCTGCTGAAGATCCTCGGCGGCGCCTACATCCCCAACAGCGGCACGCTGCAGATCGGCGAGCAGGTCATGGCCTTCAAGAATGCCGCCGACAGCATCGCCAGCGGCGTGGCAGTGATCCATCAGGAATTGCACCTGGTGCCGGAAATGAGCGTGGCCGAAAACCTGTTCCTCGGGCACTTGCCGGCGCGTTTCGGCGTGGTCAACCGAGGGCTCCTGCGCAAGCAGGCCCTCGCTTGCCTCAAGGGGTTGGCGGATGAAATCGATCCGGCCGAAAAGCTCGGGCGCCTGTCCCTGGGCCAGCGCCAACTGGTGGAAATCGCCAAGGCGCTGTCCCGTGGCGCCCATGTAATTGCGTTTGATGAGCCCACCAGCAGCTTGTCGGCGCGGGAAATCGACCGCTTGATGGCGATCATCGCGCGTCTGCGGGATGAGGGCAAAGTGGTGCTCTACGTGTCGCATCGCATGGAGGAAGTGTTCCGTATCTGCAACGCGGTGACGGTGTTCAAGGACGGCCGTTATGTGCGCACCTTCGACGACATGAGTGCGCTGACCCATGATCAATTGGTGACCTGCATGGTCGGTCGCGATATCCAGGACATCTACGACTACCGCCCGCGTGAGCACGGCGAGGTAGCGCTCAAGGTCGACAGCCTGCTGGGGCCCGGCCTGCGCGAGCCGATCAGCTTCAACGTGCGCAAGGGCGAGATTCTCGGCCTGTTCGGACTGGTGGGGGCTGGGCGCACGGAGCTGTTCCGTCTGCTTAGCGGCCTGGAGCGTGTCAGCGCCGGGCAACTGCAACTCTGCGGCGAGCCGCTGCATCTGCAGTCACCACGGGATGCTATCGCCGCCGGCGTGCTGTTGTGCCCGGAAGACCGCAAGAAGGAGGGCATCATTCCGCTGTCCAGCGTCGCCGAGAACATCAATATCAGCGCGCGGGGCGCCCATTCCACGTTTGGCTGGCTGCTGCGCGACGGCTGGGAGCAGGGCAACGCCGACCAGCAGATCAAGGCCATGAAGGTCAAGACGCCCACCGCTGCGCAAAAAATCATGTACCTCTCCGGCGGCAACCAGCAAAAAGCCATTCTTGGCCGCTGGCTGTCGATGCCGATGAAAGTGTTGCTGTTGGACGAGCCCACCCGTGGCATCGATATCGGCGCCAAGGCCGAGATCTACCAGATCATCCATAACCTCGCTGCTCAAGGCATTGCGGTGATCGTGGTGTCCAGCGACCTCATGGAAGTGATGGGCATCGCCGACCGCATCCTGGTGCTGTGCGAAGGCGCGCTGCGCGGCGAACAAACCCGCGAACACGCGACTGAATCCAACCTGCTGCAATTGGCCTTGCCGCGCAGCCTGGCGAACTGAGAGACGATTATGACCACTCAACACAACGTGCTGCCCACCGCGCGCAAGCCTCTGGACCTGCGCGCATTGCTGGACAACTGGGCGATGCTGCTGGCCGCCGTGAGTATCTTTTTGCTGTGCGCTTTGCTGATCGACAACTTCCTTTCACCGTTGAACATGCGCGGGCTTGGCCTGGCGATTTCCACCGTGGGCATTGCTGCGTGCACCATGCTGTTCTGCCTGGCGTCGGGGCACTTCGACCTGTCGGTGGGCTCGGTCATCGCCTGCGCCGGGGTGGTGGCGGCGATTGTGATGCGCGACACCGACAGCGTCATGCTCGGCATTGGCGCCGCGTTGCTGATGGGCCTGATGGTGGGGCTGATCAACGGCATCGTGATCGCCAAGCTGCGGGTCAATGCGCTGATTACCACGCTGGCGACCATGCAGATCGTGCGTGGCCTGGCGTACATCTTTGCCAACGGCAAGGCGGTGGGCGTGTCCCAGAATCAGTTCTTTGTCTTCGGTAACGGCCAGTTGTTTGGCGTGCCGGTGCCGATCCTGATCACCATTTTGTGCTTCCTGTTCTTCGGCTGGCTGCTCAACTACACCACCTACGGGCGCAACACCATGGCCATCGGCGGCAACCCGGAAGCGGCGTTGCTGGCAGGCGTGAATGTGGACCGCACCAAGATCCTGATCTTTGCCGTGCACGGGGTGATCGGGGCGTTGGCCGGGGTGATCTTGGCGTCGCGCATGACCTCCGGCCAGCCGATGATTGGCCAGGGCTTTGAGCTGACGGTGATTTCGGCGTGCGTGCTGGGCGGGGTTTCGTTGAGTGGCGGGGTAGGGATGATCCGCCATGTGATCGCCGGAGTGCTGATTTTGGCGATCATCGAGAATGCGATGAACCTGAAGAACATCGACACGTTCTATCAATATGTTATTCGCGGCTCAATCCTGCTGCTGGCCGTGGTCATCGACCGCATGAAACAACGCTGAGTCATGCCCTGTGAAGACTGAATGTGGGAGCGGGCTTGCTCGCGAATACGGAGTGTCAGACCCGAATGAGTTGACTGACACGGCGCATTCGCGAGCAAGCCCGCTCCCACAGGTTTAATCGGTGGAGAATTTGAAGACGGTGTTCTGGGTGTAGGTCTGCCCTGGATTCAGGCGGGTAGACGCGAACTTCGGCTGATTAGGCGCGTCCGGAAAATGCTGGGTCTCCAGCGTAAAACCGCTCCAGTGCAGATAGGTCTTCCCAGCCTTGCCTTTCACCGACCCATCCAGGAAGTTGCTGGTATAAAACTGCACCCCAGGTTCCGTGGTAAACAGCTGCAAGCGCCGCCCCGACTCAGGATCATGCACCTCGGCCGCAAGCTGCTTCACATCACCTTTGTTATCCAGCGCCCAGTTGAAATCAAATCCACCCTGCTTCGGCTCGGCAAACTTGAGCTGCGGGTGATCGTCCTTGATGTGCTGGCCGATGGGCGTCGGTTTCAGGAAGTCCATCGGCGAGCCCTTGACGGGCGCCAGTTCGCCGGTAGGGATCAAGGTGGCATTCACCGGTGTGTAATGGCTGGCGTGCAACGTGGCAACCTGCTTGAGGATGTCGCCATTGCCCGCGCCGGCCAGGTTGAAGTAGCTGTGGTTGGTGAGGTTGAGCACCGTGGGTTTGTCGGTGGTGGCCTTGTAGTCGATGTGCAGTTCATTGTTGTCGTTGAGGCGGTAGGTGACCTCCGTCTTCAGGTTGCCGGGGAAGCCCATTTCACCGTCCTTGGACAGGTAGGTGAGGGTCACGCCCACCGAGTCCTTGGCCTTGACGGGCGTGGCTTTCCACACGTGTTTGTCGAAGCCCTGGGCGCCGCCGTGCAGCGAATTGGGGCCGTCGTTGAGCGGCACCTGGTAGCGTTTGCCGTCGAGCTCAAAGGCGCCGCCGGCCAGGCGATTGCCGAAGCGCCCGATGGTCGCGCCGAAGAATGCAGTGCCGCTTTGATAGCCCTGCACGTCGTCGAAGCCCAGCACCACGTCTTCGACCTTGCCGTGTTTGTCCGGCACCTTGAGCGACTGCAGCACGCCGCCATAGGTGATCACCGTGGCTTGCATGCCGTGGCTGTTGCGCAGGATGTACTGTTCGACGGCAGTGCCGTCATTGGTTTTACCGAAGGGCTTGTGCTCACTGGTGAGGCCTGCGGCCTGGGTGCCGCCGCTGGCGATCAGCATGGACATCGCCAGGCCCGACAGCAGGTATCGAGGGTGCTTCATGATCGAACTTCCTTTTGTTGTTTTGAGTGGAATAGTTCTACTAATGTGCGATATTTTGTCGATAGAGCAGCGAATTTATAGCCTTTAACGCCATTTTTGCAAAATAAAATAAGACTAATTAAATGAGGCAAGCTTTTATGACCCGCCAGCACGCTGTTTACCCCGACCTCGAAGGCAAGACGGTCCTGATCTCTGGAGGCGCCTCAGGCATTGGCGAATTCATGGTGCGCGCCTTCGCTGCGCAAGGTGCCAAGGTCGGCTTTGTCGACCGCGCGCAAAGCCAGGGCGAACGCCTGGCGGCTTTGCTGAGTTCGCGAGGGCACACGGTGGAATTCGTGAACTGCGACATCACCGACGAGATCGCCTACAAGGCCGCCATCACACGCTTCGAACACTCCCTGGGACCGATCACGGTGCTGGTGAACAATGCCGCTAATGACGTACGCCACAGCTTGGAAGAAGTCGACTCGGAAATGTTCGACCGGCTCATCTCCGTCAACCTCAAGCACGCCTTCTTCGCCGCCAAGGCCGTGGTGCCGATGATGAAAAACGCGGGCGGCGGGGCGATCATCAACCTCGGCTCCGTCGGCTGGATGATGGCTTCCGCCGGCTACCCGGTGTACGCCGCCAGCAAGGCCGCCGCCCACGGCATGACCCGCGCCCTGGCCCGAGAGCTGGGGCCGAACCGGATCCGCGTGAATACGCTGGTGCCGGGTTGGGTGATGACGGAAAAACAACTGGCGATGTGGGTCGACGATGCGGCCAAGGAACTGATCAGTCGCAGCCAGTGTTTGCCGGGCAGCGTGCTGCCGGAGCACATCGCCAATATGGCGTTGTTTCTCGCCTCCGATGCCTCGGCGATGTGTTCGGCGCAGAACTTTATTGTGGATGGCGGTTGGGTTTAAACGCGTCGCACCCTCCATCCGAATGTCGACTTCAATGGACTGCTCTTGCGCAGGAGCAGTCTGTCAACTCGCTTGTGCATAAACTCCTCCCCCCTCCCGCCAATATGCGTTAGCCGACGAATGGTCAGGCGCGCCAGTGAGCATTCGGGTGCCCTTCGGACCGATCAGTCGAGCTGTCGGCCAACAGCTTGAAATCAAGACAATTTTGCCGATGAAGGCGCTTCGATCTGGTAGTGGATGTTAACTGACAGTGTAGTTTTACTTAAATTTAATCGTATTTTAAACGGTCTATATCGTTCGTATTGGTAGTTTAGGTTAACTATATGCGTTCTTGAACCTAGACATCGCCAAGGCGTCGGGCGTATGGTTTTGATCATTGGATCCGAAAGATCACTGCTCCATACCTAAGCCGCATCAGGCCCCGTTTCATAAGGAGATGAACTATGCGCGAAAGGTATTCATCGGGCTCCAGCTGGGAGGAAGTGTTCGGGTTTTCCCGGGCGGTTCAAGTGGATGACACCCTATACATATCCAAGACGGGCGCACTCGGGCCCGACGGAATCATCGTCGCGTCCAATGTCGCCGAGCAGACTCGCGTCATCCTGGAAAAGATCAGCCGCATCCTGCAGGACGCCGGTTTCGCCCTCACAGACGTGGTGCAAAGCCGCATGTACCTGACGCAATTGACGGAGTGGCGGCAGGCGGCCGAGGTCCATGGCGCCTTCTTTCGTGATATCCGGCCGGCGTTCACGCTGTTGCATGTGCTGCCTTTCGCCGAGCCGCAAATGCTGGTGGGCATTGAAGTGGTTGCCCAACGGAATCGTTGACGGAGAGCGTTGATATGAGCCTATCCGACACGCGATTCGTCACGGGGTTTGTGGCTGTCGCCGCAGGGTTGTCCATCGCCAACAATTACGTATTGCAGCCTGTGCTGCCGGCCATCGCGGTCTCGTTGAACATCCCCGTGTCGGCCACCGGCTTGATCGCCGGCAGTACCCAGGTTGGATACATGCTGGGGATCATGCTGCTGGTGCCCCTTGGCGATTCGCGGAACAAGCGCAGCGTGGTCAGTCTTCAATTTCTGGTGTTGGGCTTGGCATTGTTGCTGGCGGCATGCGGCACGCACCTGTTGTACATGATCGGCCTCGGTGCCGTGATTGGCGCCATGGCCACCAATGCGGTGCAGCTCAACGCCCTAGGCTTTCAGATTGACCCGAAGGGCAGCACGGTCGGGCTGGTGGGTGCCGGTATCGCCGCCGGTATTCTGCTGGCGCGGTTCATGGGCGGTGTTCTGGCTGATCAATTTGGCTGGCGTGGGATGCTCGTGGTGGTGGGGCTGCTGATGCTGCTGCTGGCCTTGGCCAGTCGAGCGGTGTTGCCCTATATCGAAACCCGGCGCAGTGCCAGTTATCGGCAATTGCTCCTCGGCCTTGCGCCTCTGTTCATGCGCCACGAGGCATTACGCCGGGCTACGTTATTGGGAGGCTGTTGGTTTTTGATTTTCAGCTTGTTGTGGGTCGCATTGATGCTCCACGTCAGCAGCGCACCCATGTCGTTGAGCCCTTCACAGGCAGGCATGCTCGGCCTGGCCGGGCTGGCAGGATTGTTGATGGCTCGGCCGGCCGGAAAATGGGCAGACAAGTGGGGAAGCCGACAGGTGATTGGCGCCGGCTTCGGCATGACCGGACTGGGCGTGCTTGTGTTGCTGGTATTTCCCTATTCTCTGCTCGCGATTGTCGCGGGAGTGGTGCTGTTTGACTTGGGTTGCTTCAGCGCCCAAGTCGCCAATCAAACGACCGTGCTGAAAATAGATCCGCTCCAGCGCAATAGCCTGTTTGCACTTTATATGTTTTTTTATTACGGCTGCGGCGCCATAGGGTCGATAGCTGCGCCGGTCATTCATGCTTATTTCGGCTGGGCCGGTATTTGTTGGACGAGTCTTTTACTTGCGTTGACGGGCGGCGCTGCCAACTACTTGATGCGTTCGCCTGGCGCGCGCGCAGTTGTCGAACTTTCGATTGCCGATAGTGTTGATAAGTAAACTGCGCACGCATCGCTAAGTTTTATAGATGGATGGACTGCTGTACTGCCAATGACTGTGTGGCGGGTGGGTTTAAACCGTGCCTGGATGCCGAAGGCATGCCTGAAGTTCGGTGTCTTGTGTGGCTCTTTCAATCGTTGTACTGCATGGGTACTTCACTATGTTTTTCATACAACTGGCCGTTATATTACTTGCTTGTCACCTATTTGGTTGGCTGGCTGAGCGCCTTGGACAATGTCGCGTGGTGGGCGAGATAACCGCGGGTATCGTGCTCGGGCCAACGGTGTTCGGGCGCCTGGAATCATCCCTTGGTCAGTCCGTGGGCCTGTTTGAAACCCAGCACATCGGGTGGTTGGCGCATGTTGCCGACCTGGGGCTGATCTTCCTGATGTTCCAAGTCGGTGTGCACATCAATCAACGGCACCCCGAAGCATCGGCACAGGGGCGTTTCGCCGCCTTGGCGATTGCCCTGCTCGGGCTGGTTTTGCCCTTTGCCTTGGGCGTAGGCGTGGCACTGGTTGCCCATGAACACTTGGCGCCGACCTATTCGAAATGGGGGTTCGCCTGGTTCTGCGGTGTTGCGTTGGCAGTGTCTGCGGTGCCGGTCATGACGCGGATCGTCCAGAGCCTCGCCTTGCAGGAAACGCTGGTGGCCCACGTCACATTGCGTGCGGCTGTGATCACCGACGTAGTGGGCTGGGTGATATTGGGCGCGATAGTGTTTTGCTCCCGAGTGGATGGCAATCCCCTCGATGCTCGCTATTTCGCTGCGCAACTGTTGGTGGCATTCGTCGGTTTCTATGGCCTGACACGCTACCTGGTCATCCCCTTTATCCGCCGCGCCCAGGCGCGGGACGAGCACGCGGCGATCATGCCCATGGTGATCAGCTACGTATTGCTGTGTGCCTGGGTCACTGACTGGTTGGGCCTGCACTGTGCAATCGGAGCGCTGCTCGCCGGCTTGATGATGAAGAAGGTGCCTGAATTCACTCACTATTGGCGTAACCAGGTGGAAGGGTTTCTGAACTTTGTCCTGTTGCCGGTATTTTTCGCCTACGCCGGGATCAAAACCTCGTTCGCCAGCCTTGGCAGTCAGGAAAACCTGATCTGGCTCGGCGTATTCCTGGTGTGTGCGTTTGTTGGCAAGTTCGGTGGCGCCTATCTGGGGGCGCGTGTCAGCGGTCTGCAACGGACCGATTCGGCCATTGTCGGCGCCCTGATGAATACCCGTGGGTTGATGGAGCTGATCATCCTGGCGATTGGCCTGGAACTCAAACTGATCTCGATCGATGCCTACACCATCCTGGTGTTCATGGCGCTGATTATTACTGCAACGACGACACCCTTGGTCCGGCGTCTGTTACGCCCGGATCCCCATGTATTTCTTTCGAAAGAAATGCTGCAAACGCGAAGTTCTCACTGACCTGTAATACCCGTTGTTTCCTTTGATAAAAGCGAGGTTTCCATGAGCGTACATACCCGGCAAGAAGTTATCGCGATTCTGAAGAAAATTGTTTCCGAAAAGTTGGACCTGGATATCCCGGAGTCGCACATAAAAGAGGAGGCGGGGTTCTCCTCGGAAGTGGGCGTGGACTCGATTGGTTTTATCGAACTGCGTTTTCAATGCGAAGAAGAATTCAAGATTAAGATCAGTGAAGAAGAGTTCGGGCCCGACAACTTCTTTAATTGCAAGACCCTGTCTGACTTTATTGTCAACAAGCTTGAGGCTCATTGAAATGAATAGCCTTGTGTCAATCGAACGAAGCAGGGAGTTCTTTCCTGCCGATAAACTGTTGAATATTTCGGCCACCTCATCCGTAGGCGATCATTGCACAGCGACTGACACTTACACGGACTACCTGAGGTTCTGGCAAACCAGTCCGCTGCAGCCCGGACACGTCGTGGTCATCGCCTTGCCGAACACGATCGATGTACTGCACATGTTTTTCGCTGTGCTCAACAGCGGCCTGGTACCGGCGTTGATTGCGCCGACTACCCCGGCTGAGCGGTTTGGGCAGATCATCGAGGATTTCCAGGCCGCGGCGTTGGTGAAGTCGAGTCTGCGCATTGATGGTATTCCCCATGGGCCAGGCGCACGGGCTGAACTCATCGGTCGCTGGAGTGTGCTGATTTTCGATGCGCCGCGTATGCCGTCGACGCGACCTGGTGAGGTCATCATCACCACATCAGGCACTTCAGCGTCGTTCAGCAGCGGTTGCGTGCACCGGTTCGAATCGTTGCAAGCCAATGGCCTGCGACATGCCCACAGCATCGGGCTGCGTAAAGAGGATCGGGTGCTGGTCAATCTGCCGTTGTATTACTCGACGGCACTGGTGGCCCAAGCCATTGCGACCCTGACGCTGGACGCCCAGTTGGTCATCAGCGGTCCGCCCTTTTTACTGCCGCAATACACCCGCGATATCGCCGCGCATCGCATCACGGTCAGTTCGCTGACACCGGTGCTGTTGCGTCAGATCAATGCCTGCGAACCGTCCGGCTTACCGCCTGGGTTGCGCGTATTGAGCGTGGGGGGCGACCACGTACCGGCGGAGCAGGTGCAACGTTGCCTGCAAGCAAACCCGCAATTGGAGCTGTATCTGACGTACGGCATCACCGAAGCCGGGCCCCGCGTGTCGACGTTGGCCGCCCACCGCGTCGACCCTGCCCGGTATGCCTCGGTGGGGCTACCGTTGGCGGGCACCCAAGTGAGGCTCGACTGGCTGTCCGAGAGCCCTTGGCAAGGGGAGTTGCTGGTGTCATCCAATACGTTGCTGCTCAGCAAAATCGGGCGCAGCGCGAAATCGCCTCTGGTCGATATCGACGGGACGACATGGTTGCGCACCGGCGATATTTTTACCCAGGACGCGCAGGGATATCTGTTTTTCAAAGGGCGTAAATCGGACTTCCTGGTGATCAACGATGAGAAGGTCAACCTTGGGGCGATCAAGCACATCTGCCGCACGCTGCCAGGGGTCATCAGTTGCCGAACGCTGGTCAAGCCGACACATCAGGCGCTGGCGGGATTCGAGCTGGAAGTAACGCTCGATCAGTCCATCGTGCCGTCCTGCGACGGCCCTTCGTTCAAGCAACACATATTGAAACTGCTCAAGCGCTACGAGCGCCCCGGCCGCATTGACCTGGTCTTTCAGGACGCCGGCTCCATCGTCAATTACAAGTAGGTGACTGCTATGAATGAACAGCTTACGGCTGCGGCCCGCGAAGTGATCAATCGCTACGCGTTGTCCTCACTGGAGGATGTCATGGCGTTGATTCCCCGGTACATGTGCCATGTGCTGCAGGAGTCCGACCAGTTCGAGACCTACCCGCCCAATGTGGTCAAGTTGAAGTTCGACCCGAGCCAGTGGGAAGCCTGCATCCAGCGCTATGAGCACTATCGGGACGTGGTGATTCCCGCGATCAGCCCCCTGGACTACCTCAACGCCATGCTCGACGAGGGGCCGCGGTTGCCGTGTTTCTGCTCGGAAATGGCCAACGTGGCGGGCGTGCTCGTCAGCCAGTTGCTCGGCCAGAAGGTCTACGCGGTGAGGAACATCTTCGTCAACTATCTGTACCTGCCACAGCGCTGGCACTGCATCAACGCGCTGATACAGGACAACCGTATCCGCTACTTCGATGCTTCGGCCTATGCCCAGGTACTGGACAAGAAGCGCCGCAAGATCGTCGAACCATCGCAGTTGCCGGGCTTCAATGCCGCCGATATCGACGAAACCTTCATCCACAGCGACCGCTGGCTGCAAAGCGAGCCGTTTGCCCGGCGCATCGAGCTGGTCTCGGGCGAGTTGCTTGATAACTACTATCCCTCGCCAGTGCACGACAAGCCGGTTGACGAATTTCAACGGGTCTACGGCTGAGGCGACTCCCGATTTTTCTGCTGGAGGCACTATGAACAAGGTTGTAGTGACAGGTCTCGGATGGACCACCGCGTTAGGGTCTCAATTGCAGACCGTATGGGAGCGGCTGGTAGAAGGTCAGACAGGCATACGTGATCTGCCCGTCGAATATCCGCTCAAGAACACGCTGGCAGGCTTCCTGCCGGACAGCGACATCGCCGAGCCGAAGGCACGGCTGCTGGATCTGACGCAACGCACGGCCAAGGCGGCATTGGACGATGCCCGAGTGGCCGTCAGCGGGCAAAACCCCCGGCAGTTTCTGATTGCCGGCACCAGCCTTGGGTATCGTCTGGACAGCCTGGCGTTTCACCAAGATCCGCTGCATGAATGGGTAGTGACCACCGCGCAGCAACTCGGTTTGCAGCCGTTGGCGCTGTCCACCGCGTGCTCGTCGGGCTCGGATGCGCTGATGCTGGGGGCTTACCTGATCCGAGCCGGGTTGGCCGACACCTGTGTCTGTGGCGGTGCGGATATCCTCGGCCGCTCCAAACGCCTGGCCCATACCGCGTTGGGCACCATGTCGGCGACTCGACTGCGGGCGTTCGACCAGCATCACGACGGCACGCTGCTGGGGGAGGGCGCGGGGTTCCTGGTGCTGGAGCGTCAAGGGCAGGAGGCGCGCAAGCCCTATGCCTATCTGCTGGGCTGTGGCTCGGCCAACGATGCCGCCGGGCTGACTGCGCCGGACGAGCAAGGCACGGGTATTCGCCTGGCCTTGGACCGGTCTCTGGAGGAGGCGGGGATTCACCGTAACCAGATCGGCCTGGTCAATGCCCATGGCTCGGGAACCCTGACCAATGACCGGGTGGAAAGCGCAGCCTATGCCGATTACTTCAGCGGCTACCAGCCCATCGTCTTTGCCACGAAAGGCGCCTTTGGCCACACATTGGGCGCAACGGGGGCGTTGGAGGCGATTGCCTTGGTCAAGAGCCTGCAGACCGGAGTCGTGCCGCCCATCCACGGGCTTGAGACGCCAATCGCGAACCTGGATTTCCGCTTGCCCGTCGGCACGGCATTGCAGGCACAGGCGCAGATCGGCCTGAGCCTCACCATCGGCTTTGGCGGGTTCAATACCAGCCTTGTGTTCCAACGCTACAGCTAAGTCACTTCAAGGAGGGTCTCATGAAAATCCTGGATCGTGCTCATGCCAGCAACTTCACTTACAACGATCTTGATGAAGGCTTGCGCAAAGGCCTCAAAAGCGCTGACCCGTCGGTCTACAGCGTGCTGTCCAGCGTCAGCGAGCTGTACCTCAAATACCGCGAACGCCTCGACCCGGTGCGTGCTCAGGTGGGGTTCATTTATTACGGCAACGCTTATCCCAAGACCACCACCGACAAGATCGTCGAAGGCCTGGCCAGCAAGGACCGTGTTTCGCCCTCGGACTTTATCAACGCCAATGCCGGAGCGGCGACCTCCATCTGTTGCACACGCTATGGCTTCCAGGGACCGACGCTGGTCCTGACCATGCCTGGACGTGACGTCCAAGCCATTGCCCGAGGCTTGGCCGACTATTGGCTAGCCACGGGCCAGGCCGACTATCTGTTTCTGGTCGAGGCCCAGACGGACAGCGTCGAGGTACTTCAGGTCAGCACCGAACTCCTACAGCGCGCAAGTGCGCACTTTCACTGAATCAATAACCACCGATCGAGGTTGTCATGGAAAACACTTACGACGTAGCCATCATTGGCAGTGGCATTGCCGGAACCATGTTGGGCGCTATCCTGGCCAAGGAAGGTGTGAGCGTGGTCATCATCGACGCCGGCACCCATCCGCGTTTTGCAGTGGGCGAATCGATGGTGCCCGAGAGCGCTGTGCTGTTGAAAATCCTGGCCAACCGTTACGCCATACCGGAGTTGGCCTACCCCGGCGAACTCAATTCGCTGATCAAGCATGTGGGTTCCTCATCGGCCGGGATCAAGTTGGCGTTCAGTTTTGCCTGGAACGGCAAACACCAGGAACATAACCCGCTGGATGTGGTGTCCACTCCGGTTATCGCCCCCGAGGCCCATCTGTTCCGGCAGGATGTGGACGCCTATTACCTGGCCCTGGCCGCCAGGCTCGGCGCGACCATCAAGCAACAAGCGCGGATTCAGGATATTGAAGAAACCGCCGACGGCATGATCCTGAACCTGGGCCGCGAACAGCTCAGTGCACGCTACGTGGTGGACGCGGCGGGTTACCGTTCGCCCATCGCCGACAAGTACCAGCTACGCCAGGGCGCCCGGGAAATGCAGGCGCGTACCCGGTCGATCTTCACGCATATGACCGGGGTAAAGCTCTACGAAGAGGTCATCGCGTCGACCCAGGCTTCCGGTTCGCCTACACCCCTGGCGCAAAGCACGTTGCACCATATGTTCAAGGGCGGATGGCTGTGGATCATCCCGTTCAACAATCATCCTCACTCTACCAACCCGCTATGCAGCATCGGGCTGCAGTTGGATATCGACGAGCATGGTCCTGCTGGTGATCCAGAGGTGGAGTTCAAGCAGTTTCTTGACGATCACCCCTCCGTTGCCCGGCATTTCGAGGGCGCGGCCAGGGTGCGCGAATGGACCGTAGCCCCCCGACTCAACTACACCAGCCGCGAAAGCGTGGGGGACCGTTACTGCTTGCTCGGGCATGCAGTGGGTTTTGTCGACCCCTTGTTTTCTCGTGGCCTGGTCAATACCTTCGAGTCGATTGCGCGGGTGGCACCGAAGATCCTCAAGGCGGTCCAGACTGACGTCTGGCGCAAGGAGGACTTTCTCTCATATCAGGATTACAGCCTGGAAGTGGTGAAAGTGAACGACCGCCTGGTGGCCAACTCCTTTACCGCGTTCGACAGCTTCCCACTCTGGAATGCGTGGTTCAGGGTGTGGATCAGTGGCAGTTACATTGGCGTGCTGCGGTTTCGCAAGATTCTCTCCGACTACCTCAAGACCGGCGATAACGAGGCGTTGGAACAGGCGTTCGAGACGGCAACCTATGCTGGGCACCTGTCGATCGAGAGCCCGTATTACGAAGCGCTGTTTGAGGCCGCCTGCACCGCCATGGAAGCCTACCGTGCCGGCCAGCAGAGCGAAGCGCAGACCATCGAGGTATTGCAGCGCTTGTTCGAAGAGCAGCGCGAGCATTTGCCGATCGATTTCGCCGACTTCTCCAACCGCTTCATCTCCCGCGCGAGCCAGGAGTTTGCCGATTCGTTGCTCAAGTGGGCCAATGATGCACCGGGCGGGCTCAAGGCACGATTTGATCGCGGCAATGCACCGGTCAAGTTCGACTTCCTCGACAGCTACCGTTACGGCGACCGCCTGCAGCTGGCTGCCGAGGCAGATGCAGCGCTGCAAGCCTATCGGGCCCGCTGAGTTCCCCCACTGCATGCGGCTCCGGTGAAGGCTGGAGCCGCTTTGACTGTCGTCTACGAGAGGGCAAGGGTATGCAAGATACAACCCAGGCATTGGCGCAGCGACGCACCCAGGCAGTCGCCCGGGGCGTCAACCAGGCCCATGCCGTGTACGTGGAGCGTGCCGACAATGCGCTGCTATGGGATGTCGAAGGGCGGCGCTACGTGGATTTCTGCGGCGGGATTGCAGCGCTCAATACCGGTCACCTGCACCCGCAGGTGGTTGACGCAGTGCAGGCGCAATTGCAGCAGTTTTCCCATACGTGTTTTGCGGCGGTGCCCTATGAGAGCTATATCGCGGTGTGTGAAGCGATCAACGCGAGGGTGCCGGGCGATTTTGCCAAGAAGACGCTGCTGCTGACCACAGGTTCTGAGGCGGTAGAAAGCGCATTGAAAATCGCCCGCGTACACACACGCCGTACGGGTGTGATTGTGTTCACCGGCGCCTATCACGGCCGAACGCTGATGACCCTGGCGATGACCGCCAAGGTCAACCCCTATGCCCAGGGCATGGGACTGATGCCCGGTGGTGTCTATCGGGCGATGTTCCCGGATGCGGACGCCGGCGTTTCGGTAGTCGAGGCGATGAACAGCATTTACCGGATCTTCAGCAGCGACGCCGCACCGGAAGATATCGCTGCCATCGTTATTGAGCCGGTTCAGGGTGAAGGGGGATTTGTCGCAGCCCCTGTGGCGTTCATGGTGGCGCTACGCGCCTTGTGCGACCAGCATGGCATTGTGCTGGTCGCGGATGAAATACAGTGTGGCGCGGGGCGTACCGGCAGTTTTTTCGCGATGGAGCAAATGGGCGTCCATGCCGACTTGATTGTGTTCGGCAAGTCGATTGCCGGCGGGCTGCCGTTATCCGGCGTGACCGGCAAGGCTGAAATCATGGATGCGCCCCTGCCCGGCGGCCTCGGTGGCACCTACGCCGGGAACCCGCTGGCCTGCTCGGCTGCATTGGCCGTCCTGCGGGTATTCGATGAGCAAGGGTTGCTCAACGTCGCCCGCGAACTGGGCGAGGATCTGCGCGACAACCTCAAGGAAATCACCGGCGCCCTTGGTATCCATTGCCGTATCCGCGGCCTGGGGGCGATGGTTGCCCTGGAGCTGTTTGAAGATGCGGCGCACCGTGTACCTTCTGCGCGCCTGGCCCGGCAACTGATCCAATGCGCGCGCGAGCGCGGCTTGCTCCTGCTGGCGTGCGGGCAATACGGCAATGTCATCCGATTTCTCATGCCACTGACCATTCCCCGGCCCGTGTTGCTCGAAGGTCTGGAGATACTGGCGGCATGCTTGACGACAATCGACAACCACACCGTGGTTGGCCAACTCTGAAAAGGTGGACAGGGAAATGCAGACGCTTGAAAAACAGATGGACACGCGCGCGTTGCGTAACGCCTACGGCAAGTACGCCACGGGGGTCACCGTTGTCACAACCCTGGATGATCGAGGCGCGCCTGCCGGGCTGACGGTCAGCAGCTTCAATTCGGTGTCATTGGAGCCGGCCCTGGTCTTGTGGAGCCTGCGCAAGGAATCTTACACCGCTCGTGCATTCCAGGCGGCGGATGGCTTCGCGATCAATGTACTGGCCCATGAGCAACAACTGCTGAGCGACCGTTTTGCCACGCCGACCGCTGACAAGTTCAGCCAGGTGCCCTACGCAATCAGCGAAAACCAGCTGCCGTTGATCGATGGCGCGATTGCTCAGTTCGAATGCATCAAGCGCAATGAGTTCGACGGTGGCGATCATTGGATTTTCATCGGCGAAGTCATCAGCTTCACACTCAATGAAGGCAACCCGCTGATCTTTCATGCAGGCAAGTACGCCACGGCGGTCTAGCCCGTCGCGCGGCGATCGGCAATGGCCGTAAGCTTGTCGACGTCGCCGTGCGTGCGCTCATGATACGGCGCGCCTGCATCATAGGCGCGTCGAACATCGTCCCGTTGGGCCATGTGCTGCAGGTACTGCACGGTGTGAGGTAGCGCCTCCAGGCTGATGTGCAGCACCTTGTGCAGCCGCAGCCAGGGATAAATCGCCATGTCGGCGATGGAAAATTCGCCGCAGATAAACGCGCGCCCGGCGATGGCTTGCTCGAATACCTGGAACAGCGTGCGGGTCTGGTTCAGATAACGGTTGGCCGAGTATGCCTCGGGTTGGGAAGCCTGATGGTGGAAGTGATAATTCTGGCCGGCCATCGGTCCCAGGCTGCTGACTTGCCAGATCAGCCATTGCACCACCTGCCAGCGCTGCTCGGGCGACGTCCCGCGAAAACGGGCGTGCTTGTCCGCCAGGTAGAGCAGCACCGCCGCCGACTCCACCACCACTTGCTGGGTGTCGTGGTCGAGCAGCACCGGAATCTTCGCGTGCGGGTTCAGCTGCAGATACGCGGGAAGGTGCTGCTCATCGCGGGCGAGGTTGATGTGGCAGATGTCGTAATTGACCGCCAGGGCCTCAAGCATCAGCAGGATTTTATAACCGTTGGCGGTAGGTGAAAAAAATACGGTGTACATAGGCGGCGTTCATGTGGGCGCAGGGCGAGGAGCCGGTGGGGACCGGCTCGCGTGGCGTTTGAGCCAGTTTATTGGATGGGGTATTGCATGAAGGCCGGGAGTTCCTCCAAGCGCTTGGCGTGACGCTGCAGGTACGGGAAGGACTCGGCTTTGACCACTGAGGCGACCGTGAACTGGCTGAACGACCACGCCACCGCAGCGGTAATGGCGCCTTGAGTCAGCTTTTCGTCGGACGCGTGGGCCAGGCGTTTTTCCAGGGTCGAGTAGGCTGCCAGTAATTGGCCGGTTACCCGGTCGAGCCAGGGCTTGTGGAGCTTTTCGGCGGGGCGCAGATTATGCTCGTACACAATCTGTACGGTTTTTTCACAGGCGGCCAGTGCGAGCCCGATCAATTGCAGGTCCTGGGCGCGCTCGCTGGCGCGATCGGGCAAAAGCTTCCTGTCGGCCGGCGCCAGCGCTTCGAAGTATTCGAGGATCAGGCTTGAGTCCATCAACACGGTTGAATCGTCCAGCACCAGGGAGGGCGCCTTGACGACCGGATTGATTTGGGCAAATCGCTCGTAGGTGCTGAATACCGAGAGCGGCTGATGCTCAAAGTCGACGCCATACAGGTCCAGGGAGATTGCGACGCGGCGCACGTAGGGCGAGTCCAGCATGCCAACCAGTTTCATGAAGCCTCCATTTACGTCAGGGTAATTTTCAAAGTGCAGTGGGGATGCTTGAGGTATTTGTAGAGATCCAGGAGCAACCCGCGCACGCGAGGACTGGCCTCGTCGGCGGCCAGGAACAGCGCGATTTCCCCGTCGCCCTCCAGCAGAATCAGGCCCGGGGCAAGACAGGTGAAATCCCCGGGTTCCAGGCAGACATCGGTACCTTGGGACGTCATCCAATGACGCCCTTTCAGCGCGACGACATAGGCTTGCTGTTCCAACCAGAAAGAGAGTAGTTGATCCTTGGTCACCAGCCATTTCAGGGAATGTCGGCCCAACGCCATTTTCGCCAGCAATACCTGCGGAGCCTGAGTGATACGGGCGGTCGAGACGCTCTGTTCCATGATCGTGGTTTTCATCGAAGACGCTCCGCGGTTCGCGAGGTGACGGTGGAACGAAAAGACGCCTGCAGCTGGCAGGATTGTTAATTTGAGGTTACTTTATCCTGAGTGTAGCCCTCAAAGTATCGATAATTTTTACCACAATAGGTTAGTTTAGCTTACATGAGTGCATTCCCCCCGTTGACCTGCCTGCGCAGTTTTGAAGCCACTTCCAGGTTGGGGAGCGTCACCCTGGCAGCCAAGGAATTGCACGTTACCCATTCAGCCATCAGCCAGCAGATCAAGGTGCTGGAAGAGATTGTCGGCTTGACCCTGTTCGTGCGTGAAGGGCGGGGCTTGCGTGTCAGCGAGGATGGGCGGCTGTACGCGTTGCAGATCCGAAAAGCCTTGGGCGATATCGCCGAAGCCACGCGATTGATCCAGGCACAGCCCAAGATGGGGGAGTTGGTGGTGGCGGTATTGCCGTCGTTTGGCCGGTCCTGGCTGTTACCGCGCCTACCACGTTTTCAGCAGCTTTACCCTCATATCAGCATTCGTCTGCAAGCCAGCTTGACCATCTCCAACTTGCATCAGGAATCGGTGGATATCGGTATCCGTATGGGCAAGGGGGATTGGGAAGGGGTCGAGCAGAAGCTGTTGTTCCACGATGAAGTCGTCGTCGTCGCCGCCCCCCACTTCAATAGCGGGCGCCTGCCGCAAACACCGCAAGAGGTCATCGACAGCGAGATCATCTACAACACTGAATCATGGTTGCCCTGGTGCGAGGCCGCGGGTGTTGAAATGGGCAACGAACGCAAGGGGTTGTGCAGCAACGACTCCAATCTGGTCTTGGAGGCGGTCCGCCTGGGGCAGGGCATCACGCTGGAGCGGCGCAGTCTGGTGCATGACGCTATCGAGCGCGGAGAGTTGGTCCAGTTGTGCGATGTGAGTGCGCCCTATGCCTATCCGTATTGGCTGGTGTGGCCACCCAGGGAAAGTTCGGAAGACAAGCAGCGCGAATTCTCCCATTGGCTGTCCGGGGAAGTGGAGCGTTATCTTGACCAGCTGAGAAAAAACGCCTGAAGGAGGCCCCGCCCGAATGGATCTGTTTTTGCAACAACGCCTGGTAGTGGTCGCGGGCGGTAGCTCAGGCATTGGCCTGGCCTGCGCCCAGGCTTTCGCCGCCGAAGGCGCGCGGGTGGCAATTGTTTCGAGGTCACATCAGCGGCTTGAGCAGGCGCAACGCGTGTGCGAGGAAGCGGGCCTGCACGTGCATCCTTTTGCCGGCGACCTGTCAGACGCCGATCAGGCTCAAGCGGTCATTGACGCAATCAGCGCGCGCCATGGCGCCATCAACGTGCTGGTCAACAGTGCCGGTGCCGCTGCGAGACACCCGGTGAGTCAACTTACTCCGGCCCATTACTTGGAGGCGTTCAGCGCCAAGTTCTGCCCTTACATCAACACCCAGCATGCGGTGCTTGCCCATTTTCTTGGCCAGGCGCAGCCGTCGCTGCGGGCGGTGGTCAATATCGTCGGCATCGGTGGCCGGGTGGCAATGCCCGAGCATCTCGCCGGCGGTGCAGCCAATGCAGCGTTGATCCTCACGTCACAGGGGTTGGCGCAGGCTTATGGCTGCCAAGGCATCCGTATCAACGTGATCAACCCTGGGTTTACCCTGACGCCCCGTACCCAGGCGACCCTGGAACGCATGGCTCAACGCAGCGGCGAAAGCCTTGAGCAGACCCTGGCGCGACAGCAGGCATCGATCCCGATGGGCAGGTTTGCCCGCGCGGGGGAAGTGGCCGATCTGGCGTTGTTCCTGGCCAGTCCAAGAGCATCCTATTTGTCGGGGGCGGTCATCAATATGGACGGTGGGGCCTATCCCGGGGCGTAGACCCTACCCGGCGCAAAGGCCGAAGGTTGTCCGGCGGCGCGCAGCAGGCCATTGATCAGGTACTGCTGATCATGCGACTGGTGTGCCGATTGCGTCCAGACCAGCCTGTATTCGTAGGGGGAGGTGAGTTGATGGCGGTCGCCGAACACGGCTACCAGGCGCCCGTCGGCCAATTCGTCTTGCAGCAGCGCAGAACTGCCGATCATTACCCCGCCGTTCTGCGCCACTTCATGCATGGCATAGCCCACACCGCTGAAGGAAAGCGCTGCCGTCGTCTGCGTATCGCACTTGGCAATCGCCGTGAACCAGTCGTCCCAAGTGGCATTGCCCAAGCGATCGTCGTGGTACCAGGGTGACTGGACCAGCCGCGCACCCACCAGGTCCAGCGGTTCGTCGACAGGCCCAAGGCTGTTCAGGTAGGCAGGGCTGCAAACGGGGAAGTAGCGGTCCTGCAGCAGCAACGCCGAATGGCTCAACACAAGTTCGCGCGGGCAGTAGCGAATCGCCAGATCGGCATCGCCATGGTCGAGGTTGCGCACTTCGGAACTCGGGTCGATCGTCAATGCAAGGTTACCGCCAGCATACGCGGTGATGGCCGGCAACCGCTTGCTCAACCAGTGACTGGTGATGGATACCGTGCAAGTCAACACGATGCTGGCACCGGTCTGCGGGCGCATGTCCTGAGTGGCCTTGAGCAGCAGCGAGAAGGCCTTGGACACGTCACGGGCCAGGCGCTGCCCCGACTCATTGAGGGTTACGCCGTTAGCGGTGCGATGAAAGAGGCTCAGCCCCAGGTCATCCTCCAATTGGCGGATCTGCCGGCTCACTGCGCCCACGGTCACGCACAACTCCTGGGCGGCTTCGGTGAGCGTGCGGCAGCGTGAGGCGGCTTCGAACGCACGCAAGGCGCTGAGGGAAGGGAGGCGGTGAGGTTTTTCCAGGTTGAGTTTCATGCAAGCACCTTAGCAAAAAATCGATTACTTGCCAGAGGTGATGCGCATAGCCTTGAACCTATGTTTTTCAATGCCGTGGCTCAAGGTCTATGACGATGCTCGACACACGCAAATCCCTCGATGTCTTTTCCGTGTCCACGATGATGGTCCTGTGCCTGTTATGGGGAGGGCAGCAGGTATTGATCAAACTGGCCGCGCCGCAGCTCGATCCGCTGATGCAATTGACAATTCGATATGCCATTTCCGCGCTGATCCTGGGGGGTTACCTGTGGTATCGCCAGGGTGCCGGGCTGTTCAGCGATAACACCGTCGGCGCGGGTATCGTGGTCGGAATCCTGGTAGCTCTGGAATCGATCTTCATCGCTGAAGGCTTGCGCTACAGCAGTGCCAGCCATATCACCGTGTTTCTGTACACCGGCCCCTTGTTTGCGAGTTTCGGCCTGCATTTCCTGCGCGAGGAGGAACGTCTCAGTGGCAGCCAATGGTGTTTCGTGGTGCTGGCATTCCTTGGCATCGTCATTACCTTCATGGGGCGGGGCGACGGTGCCCAAGGCAACACGCTGCTGGGGGATGGGCTCGGGCTGCTGTCCGGAGCCGCTTGGGGGGCCACCACCATTGCAGTGCGTACGTCGACGCTCGCCAGTGCGCGACCGGAGAAAACCCTGTTTTACCAGGTGAGTATCGCGACGCTGTTGATCTTTCCGCTGACCTTTTTCATGGGCCACTCCACCTTTGAAATCGACGGTGCGGTGGTCGCGAACCTGACCTTCCAGACCCTGGTTCTGGTCCTGGGGACCTTCCTGGGCTGGTATTGGCTGCTGACCAAATACCTTGCGTCACGCCTGTCCGTGCTGCAGCTGTTGACGCCGGTGGCAGGCGTGGCACTGGGGGTGGTGGTCCTCAACGATGCGTTGGACCTGTGGTTCGTGTGCGGAGCCCTGCTGGTCCTGATTGGCATCCTGGGTGTGAGCGTGCTGGAGGTCCTGAGCGTGCGCCGCGCAGGAGCGACTTCGCGCCTGGTATCCGAGGCGTGATGCCGCTGTTTCCAACGGTCAAGGGTCAAGTCGCTATGGATATGAATGACTGCAAGACAGTGTTGTCCACCCGCATCGGCATTGTCGGCTCGGGCCACTTGGGGGTCGCCCTGGCCCAAGGGCTGATTGCCGCCGGCTTACCCAGGGCCAACCTGTTGCTCAGCAATCGGCATTCCAGCGCTGCGCGGGGCAGGCTCAAGAAGGCCGGGCTGGAAGACCGATATGCCGACAACCGGCGAGTCGTCGATGAGTCGCAGTTGATCCTGCTGACCGTAAGGCCTCAGGACTACCGGGCGTTGAGCGGGCTGCAGCTCAAGAGCGGCACTGTGCTGGTCTCGTTTATCGCTGGTTTGCCGGTTGAGCGCATCAAGTCCCTGTTCCAGCCGCCTCCCCAGATCGTCCGTGTCATGGTCAGCGCACCGGATACGATTGCTGGCGCCTGTGCCATCGGCGCGCGTTATGGCGCCGATTCGGCCCTGGTTGATGGGTTGCTGCGCCGGCTGGGAATCGAACTGATCAACCTGCCATCGGAAGCTGAATTCGACGCCTTTACCGTCTATGGCCCCTGCCTGCCGATTGTTTTGACCTACTGCGAGAGCCTGGCCGTCAAGGTGTCCCAGGAAGCCATTGCCAGGGGCGCCACAGCGTGCAACCTGCCGCCCTGGGGCAAGGTGATTGCGTGGGCCAACGCCGTAAGGCCCCGGGGGCTGGATGACCGTGCCCGGCGCGACTACCTGCACAGCGCCACCACGCCAGGTGGCGTGACGGAAGCATTGCTGGACGCCGTAGGCGAAGGCTTGACGTTGTCCGACTGTTTCCGCGCCGGTATTGCGCGCAGCCAACGGCTTGCGGGCTGAGGCTTATTTCCCCACGTGACATCAATCGAGGATCGACAATGAAACACACGGCAGAGGAAAGTGCATTGGTGACCGCATCCCACCGGCTCAATGGTGAAAAGGAGGTGCTGCGGGCCTTCTACGATGAATGGGCGCAAGGCTACGTAGACACCGCTTTTGGTGAGAAGTATGTCGGTCACTGGGTTTGTGCAAAATTGCTGGATGTGGTGGCCCACGCGTTGGTCAAATCGGGGCGGCCACACAGTGCGCGGATTCTCGATGCCGGGTGTGGTACCGGGTTGGTGGGAGAGCAACTGGCCGGGATCGGCTACGGCGAGATCGATGGCGTCGACCTGTCCGCCGGCATGGTCGAGCAGGCACGCAAGACCAACGCATACAGTCAGCTTACGGCTGATGTCGACTTGAACGTGCGCAACCCTGCCATCGCGGATGATCGCTATGACCTGGTGGTCTGTTGCGGCGTGTTCATCGACGGACATGTGGCCGTCACCGCACTGGACGAACTGCTGCGTGTCGCGCGCAGTTCTGGCTACCTGATTGTCAGTACGCGCCAGAGTTACCTGGACCATGAACCTTTTGTCGAGTACGTCGAGCGTTTGGCCGAGGACGGCAAGGTGCGTGTGGTCATGCGTATCGAGCGCGGTAACTATATCAACGTCGACACCGCCGATTATTGGGTCCTCGAAAAAACCACCTGAACGCCGGCGTCGGCCAGGATGTCTTCGAGGCGCTCGTTCATGCCGGGCTCCGGCTGCGCTGGCGGCTGGCCCCCGGCGGATGGCCGGTAATACGCTTGAACGCACGGCTGAACGCTGCCTGGGAGGTATAGCCCAGGCGCAGCGCCACTTCTTCGATAGGCAATCGCTCCAGGGTCAGCCACTGGCTGGCCAGGCGCATGCGCAACTCCGTCACGTAGCGCAGGGGCGGGATGCCCAGGGTGGCCTGGAAGCGCTCGGCGAACACCGAACGGGAAGCATGACAATGCGCCGCCAATTCGGCCACGCTCCAATCGCGACCCGGGTCCTGATGCAGGACGAGCAGGGCACCGGCCAGTCGCGTGTCGCGCAGCGCCGCCACCAATCCTGATGCATTACCGCAGGCACATTCCACCCAGCCCCGCACGATCATGGCGGCGACCACATCGGCCAGGCGCGCGAGGATGCCGGAGTAGCCGATGCGGGCAGCAGACACTTCACGCTCCATCACCGCCAGGATCGGCATCAGGCCGGGGTACCGCTGGCCCTGGGCATCGATCAGCATCAAGGCCGGCATCAGACTGCCGAGCCCCTGGAGACTGCCGAGTTCGAACGCCATGCAGGCGCTGAACAGCAAGGTGCAGGGGGGCGTATCGGGGGACGCATCCACGGCGCAGACGGTATCGCCCAACGCGGTCGCGCCAAAGCCATCGATGTCCTGCACAGGCCTGTCCGCATCGGAGGACAGCGCATGGGCGCCGCCGTGGGAGATGAACACCGCATTGCCCGCCGATAACTCAAACAGGCCGCCGTCGTCGGTTCGCAGGGTGGCCGTCCCTGCGGCCAGGAAGTGGAAGTAGGCGTGTCCGGGTTTGGCCTCAAAGCCCATGCCGAAGCTCGGTCCGGCCTGGATGCGTCGGTACTGCACCCCGCTCAGGCGCATGCCGCGCAGCAGCTCGTCGATAAGGCCGGAGGACTGATTGAAAGGGGCGACTGTTGTCATGTTCGGGGTTTTGGTCAAAAACTCAAGGGTCTGCATCATAGATCATCCGGATGGGCGAACCTAGACTGGCCGTCGCGCTAATTTTCCGAGGATGTCGTGTGATGAATGATTGTGTAGCCCAAGCCGCTCACTCTGCCCAAGTTGAGCCCGATGCGCCCGCCTGGATGGCGGTGTTTTCCCTGGCCATGGGGGTATTCGGCTTGTTGACGGCGGAATACCTGCCGGCAAGCTTGTTGACGCCAATGGCGATGGACCTGGGAGTGTCCGAGGCGCTGGCCGGCCAAGCCGTGACGGTGACGGCAGTGGTGGCGTTGTTTGCCGGGCTGCTGGTGCCCGGCCTCACGCGTGGGATCGACCGACGCGTGGTGCTACTGGGTTTCTCCCTGCTGATGATTGCGTCAAACCTGTTGGTGGCGTTCTCTTCAAGCCTGGCGGTATTACTGCTGATGCGTATCCTGCTGGGCGTTGCCCTGGGCGGTTTCTGGAGCATGGCCGCCGCCGTGGCGATGCGCCTGGTGCCAGCGGCGCTGCTGCCCCGCGCGCTGTCGATCATCTTCAGTGGTATTGCGGTGGGCACGGTGGTTGCTGTGCCGCTGGGCAGCTACCTCGGTGGTCTGTATGGCTGGCGCAGTGCGTTCGTTGCCGCCGCCGCCGTCGGTGCAGTGACGCTGGCGTTCCAACTGTTCACGCTGCCCCGCCTGGCGCCCTCGGGGACTGCACGCTTGCGCACGGTACTGGATGTGCTGCTGCGTCCAGGCATCGCCATCGGCATGTTTGGCTGCGTGCTGGTTCACACCGGGCACTTTGCGCTGTTCACCTACATCCGACCCTTCCTGGAAAGCACCACGGGGGTGGGGACAGAAGGGTTGGCGTTGATGCTGCTGGGGTTCGGCGCAGCCAACTTCGTCGGCACGCTGCTGGCCGGTTGGATGCTGGTGCGTTATCCACGTGGCACCTTGGTACTGATGCCGGTATTAGTGGGCGTCGCGGCGCTGGCCCTGGTGTTGCTGCCAGTCTCTCTCCCAGGCCAGGCGTTGCTGCTGGCGCTGTGGGGCATGGCCTTTGGCGGGGTGCCCGTGGCATGGTCGAACTGGGTGGCCCGCGCCGTGCCGGACCAGGCTGAGAGTGCCGGTGGCATGGTCGTGGCTTCGGTGCAGTCCGCCATTGCAGCGGGCGCGGCCGGAGGAGGCGCGATGTTCAGTCTCAGTGGCATCAGCGGGGTGTTTCTGGGCGCGGGTGTACTGATGCTGTTGGCTGCCTTGTTGATTGCGCTGCGGGTACAGGTGCCACGCACCGAGGCAGGCATGGGCGTGGCGCTGCACCTGTGAGCTAGGTGTCCAGGTGGGGCAGCAACTGGCTGACCAAACCAATCCCCAACAAGCAGCACGACGAGGATGCGCTGCTGGCGGCCCAGATCGCCGAGGAAACCAGCGCCCGGCCTGTTCGCAGCGAACGGGTGGGCGAGGGCGGCGGGATTGAGGTTGACGGCCTGGGCACCGGTATCATGACCGAAAGCAGCTAGATCAATCGCAACCGTAACCCGGACTGGAGCAAGGCCGAGGTCGAGGCCGAACTCAGCAAGGGCAATCCGGATTTTGCGGCGGGCTACATCAATTACTTCGTGATAAACGGTGCGGTGATCGCTTCAAAGTTTGGCGACCCGGTAGCGGACCGCAAGGCACTGGACCTGCTGGCCCGGCTCTACCCGGACCGCAAGGTGGTGGCATTCACTGTGTGACGAGCCATCAACCTTTGGTTTAGTCTGGAGCGCTTCGCCGATCGCAAACGCCTCTGGAGCCGTCAGCATGACCGATTACGTACCCCCGAAAGTGTGGACCTGGGACGCCGAAAATGGCGGCACCTTCGCCAGCATCAACCGCCCGATTGCCGGTGCGACCCATGACCAGGAACTGCCGGTAGGCAAGCACCCGCTGCAGCTGTATTCCCTGGCCACGCCTAATGGCCAGAAAGTCACGATCCTGCTGGAGGAGTTGCTGGCGCTGGGTCACAGCGGTGCGGAATATGACGCCTGGCTGATCAAGATCGGCGACGGCGACCAGTTCGGCAGCGGCTTTGTGGGGGTGAATCCGAACTCCAAGATTCCGGCGCTGTTGGATCGCAGCGGCGCCACGCCGATTCGCGTATTCGAGTCGGGGGCGATCCTGCAGTACCTGGCCGAGAAGTTCGGTGCGTTCTTCCCCACCGAGCCTGCGGCCCGTGCCGAATGCCTGTCGTGGCTGTTCTGGCAGATGGGCAGCGCGCCGTATCTGGGCGGTGGGTTCGGGCATTTTTATGCCTATGCGCCGAGCAAGATGGAGTACGCGATCAACCGCTTCGCCATGGAAACCAAGCGTCAGCTGGACGTGCTCGACCAGCGCCTGGCAGTGAGCGAATACATCGCGGGAGATGAATACACCATCGCCGATATCGCCATCTGGCCGTGGTATGGCGGGCTGGTCAAAGGTCGCTTGTATGGCGCGGCGGAGTTCCTGTCGGTGCATGAGTACAAGCACGTATTGCGCTGGGCAGACGCGATCGAAGCGCGGCCGGCGGTGCAGCGCGGCCGGCGGGTGAATCGGGTGTCCGGTGAGCCCCATGAGCAATTGGCCGAGCGGCATGACGCCAGCGACCTGGACTAAAGGCCTGACGCGGTAAGAAAGGTGGGAGCGGGCTTGCTCGCGAATGCGGAGTGTCAGTCAACAGATTCATTGGCTGATCCACCGCAATCGCGAGCAAGCCCGCTCCCACATTTGGATTTGTGTATTTCACTCTACTTGTAGCGCTGCTCAAACACTGCCACCTGCTCCGGCTTGATCAGTTCAAACGGCACCCACACTTCCGACTCAATCGCCTCGCCCTTGATCATTCGCACCGCCGCCTGCACGGCCTGGGTCGCCTGGGCTTTCGGGTCCTGGAATACCGACGCCGTCAGCAACCCCCGCTTGATCGCTGCCAGCCCATCGGGCAAGCCATCGATACCCACAATCGCCACTTCACCCTTGGTTTTTCCCGCCTGCTGCAAAGCCATGGCCGCGCCAATCGCCATTTCATCGTTGTTGGCTACGATGGCATCGAACTGCGTGCCTGCCAGCAGCCAGTTGCTGGTCAGGTCCATGCCCTTGCTGCGTTGCCATTCGGCGCTTTGCTGCTCGACCATCTTGATACCGGGAAACTCCTTGAGCACCTGTTTGGCGCCCTCGGTGCGGTCATGGGTGGCGTTCTGCGCAAGGTCGCCCATGATGATCGCCACATTGCCCTTGCCGCCGAGTTTTTCCGCCAGGTAGCGCATCTGCAACTGCCCGGCCTCGATGTCGTTGGAGGCCACGGTGACCACGCCCTTGGGCAGGGTGCGTTCGTCCGGGTGACGGTTGACGTACACCAGCGGCGTCTTGGCCGCCACGGCAGCACGGGTCATGTTGGCGGTGGCGGCGGTGTCCACCGGCAGTACGATCACCGCGTCGACCTTCTGGTTGAGGAAGCCTTCGACCTGATTAAGCTGGCGCACCACGTCGCCCTGGGCGTCTTCGAACTGGATCTGCACATCCTGCTGCTTGGCGGCCGCTTCCAGGCCGGTGCGCACGTAGGTCATGAAGTTGTCGTCGACCCGGGCAATGCTCACGCCGATGCGATAAGCCGCGAAGGTCCATTGGCTGAACAGCAGCAACAAGGTGGCAGCAAACAACGAATAGCGATTCATAAGGGTGATCCTTTTATTGTTATAGGGTGAACGCCTGGCGGAAACGCGCCAGGGCCAGCTCGCTGTCGCCGCTGGCCCAGCCTTCCAGGCCGACCACGCCGCTGTAGCCTATGGCGTGCAAGGCTTTGGCAATGGCCGGGTAGTGGATTTCACCGGTGCCAGGCTCCTTGCGACCTGGTACATCGGCCACTTGGATTTCACCGATGGCGCTGCCGGCGCGCTGGATCAGTTCGATCAAATTTCCTTCGCAGATCTGCGCGTGGTACAGGTCCAAATTCATCTTCAGGTACGGGCTGCCCACGGCCTCGATCAGCGCCAGGGTATCGTCGGCGCGGGCGAAGGGGGTGCCAGGGTGGTCAACTGCCGTGTTGAGGTTTTCCAGCAGGAACACACGACCGGCGTCTTCCCCCAAGCGGGCGATTTTTTCCAGGGTCTTGCATGCGCTCAGCCACATGCGTCCGGTGGTCTGGCTCACCGGTTGTACGGGCAGGCCGCCGTCACCCAGGCCGGTGCCGTGCAGGTTGAGGCTGGGGCAATTCAGTCGTTCGGCGACCCCTAAGGATTCGCGGGCGCTGTCGAGCAGTTGGCGGATACCGCCGGGGTCGGTGAGGGTACCGCTGATGTAGCCGGTCATGGAGGTGAAGTCGGCGCCGGTAGCGACCAGGGCGGCGATGTCCTTGTCTGTCCAGTTCCAGATTTCGGCACTGAAGCCCAGCGCATGAATGCGCTGTACGCGCTCGACAAAGGGCAGGTCGAGAAACACCATCTCCGCGCTGACAGCCAGCTTGAAGGGGCTCATACGGCCACCGCCTTGCCGGTTTCGAATGACTCGATGCAGGCGCGGGCAATCGCCAATGCCGCACGCGCGTCTTCGCCGCTGGCCAGGGGCTTGGCGCCGCTGCGCAGGCAGTCGACGAAGTGGTTGAGCTCGGCGATATAGGCGTCGCGCAACAGGTCGGTGTCCAGGCGCTGGGTGTCGGCCTGGATGCCCTGGGCCAGGTAGCGCACCAGGTCGGAATCGTTGAGGCTGCCCATGCTGAGCATGCCGGCGCTGCCGAACACTTCGCCGCGCACGTCGTAGCCATACACAGCCTGGAAGTTGGCCTCGGCGGTGGCGATGGCGCCGTTGTCGAAGCGGATCGCGACCGCGGCGGTGTCGAGGAAGCCTTTGCTTTTGTATTCGGGCGCGATCAATGCGTCGGCCATCACGTAGACCTGCACCGCCTCCGCGCCAGGGTTGAGGTAGCGCAGGGTGTCGAAGTCGTGGATCAGGGTTTCCAGGAAGATCACCCATTGCGGCGACTTGGCCGGGTTGTTCAGTGCCGGGTCGCGGGTCAGCGAGCGCAGCAACTGCGGGGTGCCGATGCGGCCGGCGGCGACATCGAGGTGCGCGGTGCGAAAGCTCTTGGCGAAGCGCCGGTTGAACCCGACTTGCAGCGGCACTCGCGCATCGGCCGCAGCAGCGATAGCGCGGTCGGCTTCCTCGAGGGTGATGGCCATGGGTTTTTCGCAGAAGATGCCCTTGCCGGCGCGGGCGGCGCTGATCACCAGCTCTGCGTGGCTGCGGGCGGGGGCGGCGATCAGCACCCCGTCGATGTCCGGGTCGTCGAGCAACTGCTGCGGGTCGGTGTAGACCTTGCTCACGCCCAGTTCAGCGGCGAGGCGGGCGGCCTGGCCTGGCGTTGGGTCGGCAATCGCTGCCAGGCTGGCACCGGGGATATGCCGCGCGGCGGTCAGGCCGTGGAAGCTGCCCATGCGGCCGGCACCGATCAAGCCCAGGCGGATGTTCTGTGTACTCATGAAATAACCCCTTGTTGTTATTGGCCGCAGGACGCTCCTGATGGCAAAGGGGTGAGAGCAAAGCTTGTGCCATTTTTTAACGTGTTGATAAATAACGATTAATAATTATCTATAAACAAAAAGTGTTCATTTTGATGACATGCCTATACTGACATGTCAAAAACATGAACATGGATACCGCCCAATGAGCATGGCGTTCAGCGTGCAAGACCTCGACTACCTCACGGCCCTGGGGCCTGCCGCGCTGAATGATGGCCCGGTTGTCGCACTGGAACAGGCTTGGCGCGACTGCCTGGCCGGCCAGGTCGACCGCCCGACGCACGTGCGCCAAGTGATCTGGGATTCTTGGCGGCGCAGCGTCCAGGCCGGTATCGACCCGGCCGACAATACGTACCGCTTCGTTGGCGCCCACACGCTGGCCGCCACCCAGGCCACCCACCGCGTGCTGATCGAGGCGGCTGCGCAGGTCATGCATGGCTTGCTGGCCTACAACCCGCGCGGCCATATCAACCTCACCGATGCCGACGGTACCACCCTGTATTTCTGTGGGCTGGACATCACTCCGGTGGGCAGTCGTCTGCTGGAATCGGTGCAAGGCACCAACTGCACCGGCCTGGCGCTGGCCGAGGATCACCTGGTGTACGTGCTGGCTGAGGAGAACTTCGGCATCGGCCTGCGTCAGCGCCGTATGCATTGCGCCGCCGCGCCGATCAAGAATGCCCAGGGCCAGACCGTGGCCATGCTGACGCTGACCGCCGAGCCCGGCTGGTTTCACTTCCATACCCTCGGCACGGTGCAGGCCGCAGCCGACGCGGTATCGCGGCAGATGGCCCTGCAAGGGCTGTTGGAAGAACAGCAGACTGTCCTCGAAGTGCTCAACGAAGGCCTGGTGGTGCTGGACGAACGCGGCTGCATCAAGGCGCTCAACCGCTATGCCCGGCAGCTGTTTGGCGTCGGGCTGGAGCTGATCGGGCAGCCGTTCCAGCAACTGGGCCGTAGCGAACTGAGTGACGCCCTTGGCGCACCCGTACGCGACCTCGACTGCACCTTCCTCCTGCACAACCGCAGCCAACTCGCCTGCCTGGTCTCGGTGTGCCCGCTGGAGCAGGGCGGTGTGATCGTGTCACTGCGCGAAAACCGCCGCATTCGCGAAATCACCCGACGCATCATCGGCACCCAGGCCAGCTACACCTTCGACACCATCCAGGGCAGCTCGCGAGCGATCCAGGACGCGCTGCACCTTGGACGCATCGCCAGCCGCAGCGACTCCACCACCCTGATCCTTGGCGAAAGCGGCACCGGCAAGGAGCTGTTCGCCCAGGCCATCCACAATGGCAGCGAGCGCTGCAACGGCCCGTTTGTGGCGGTCAACTGCGGCGCGATTCCACGAGACCTGGTGCAAAGCGAGCTGTTCGGCCACGTCGAAGGCGCGTTCACCGGCGCCAGCCGTGGCGGCTCGGCGGGCAAGTTCGAACTGGCGGATGGCGGTACCATCTTTCTCGATGAGATTGGTGACATGTCCTTCGATGCCCAGGTCAGCCTGCTGCGGGTGTTGCAGGAGGGTGAAATCACCCGCGTGGGCGCGAAAAACTCGCGGCAAGTGAACGTGCGCATCATCGCCGCCACCCACCGCAACCTCAGCCAGGCGGTCGCGGAAGGCGCGTTTCGTGAAGACCTCTACTACCGCCTCAACGTGCTGAACCTGACCGTGCCACCGCTGCGCATGCGCCGTGAAGACATTGCGCTGCTGGCGCAGCATTTTCTCGCCCGCTGCGCGCGCTCGTTGCGTAAATCGGTGCAGGGCTTTTCGCCGGAGGCGATGGCGCTGCTGTCGGCCTACGGCTGGCCGGGCAACGTGCGCGAGCTGGAAAACAGCATCGAACGGGCGACCAACCTGGCGATGGGAGAACTGATCGAACCGGTTGATCTGCCGCTGGAAAGCCGCCAACGCACCCCGCTGCGCGCCCACGAAGCGCCGCCCGCCCAGGACCTGAGCAGCCACGAAATGCACGCCATCGTCGCCGCGCTCAACAGCACCGGCGGTAACATTCGTCTGGCTGCGCGGCAGCTCAACGTGTCGCGGGGTGGGCTGTACAACAAGATGAGTCGGTTCGGCTTGAGTGCTGCAGATTTCCGCAAATCTCTGTAGGCGCCGGCAAGCCGGCGCCTACAGGTTGATTTGTGCGTCAGCTGCCCCTATTTTCCGACGTCACAATCTGCGGTGGCACATACACCCGCTGCCGCACCGGATCGAACCCCTCTGCACTCTGCAACTCCACCATCAACCGCACCAACGCCGTCGCCGTCTGCCCCGGTTGCGAATCCATCACCACATCGATCAACCCCTGGCCCAGTGCCTGACGTGACAGCGCGGTCGACTCCTGCAGGATGCAACACAACGCCGGCCGCTTGGGCAGCTGCGCCAAGGCGCTGATGATGCCGTCGCCGCCGCCGCCCACCACGCATAATCCGCGCAGGTCGCTGTGGCGGCTGATCAGGTCGAGGGTGGCTTCTTCGGTGATGTCGCAGTTGTCCAGGTTGATCAGCGGTTCCAACGGTTTGAGCCCCGGCGCGTGCTCGGCCAGGTAGCTGTGCAGGCCTTCGACCCGCGCCTGGTGGCCGAGAAACCGATGGCCGCCGAGCAGGATGCCCACGCTGCCTTTGCGAGCGCCGCAGGTGCGGGCGAGCAGCCAGCCCATGGTGCGGCCGACCACATGGTTGTCCTGGCCGACGTAGGGTTCTTCGGCCTGTTCGTGGATATCCGAGAGCAGGGCAACCACGGGGACACCGGCTTCGCGGATCTGCTTGAGGCAGGCGTTGATCAGCGGATGGGCAAAGCTGACCACCGCGAGGCCGTCGCATTGCACGGCCAGTTGTTCGATCTGCGCGACAATGGCGCTGGGCGTGCGATCGACGATGTACTCGAACTGGCACGTCAGGTTGGCACCGGCATGCTGTTCGGCGGCGGCGTTGATGGCTTGCGCCAGGCTGGCATAGAACGCCTGGGCGGTGGCCAGCAACAGGATGCCGAAACGATAGGTCGGCCGGCGTTCGCGAATGCGCTGGCCGATCAACCGCGCCGCGAAATACCCCACGGCTTCGGCCGCCTGGAACACCTGCTCGGCGGTCTCGGGATTGACCGGCGCACGTGCGTTCAACACGCGGTCGACGGTGGCCACGCTGAGCCCCGCCTGGGCGGCGACGGTGGCGATGGTTGGGCGTTTATTGTTGTTCATGACAGGCCCCTTTGAGCGTCTTGATAGAAAACTATCAAGCCCCGCTGGGCCTGGATGATAGCTTGATAGGGAATGGATTCAAGGCATTGAGGGTGAAAGATTGGTTCTCTAAGGTGGGTTTCACACAGCACCTGAAACCACCCGCTTGCGGAGAACAATAACAATGCCTGAACACACCGCTCACACCGCCCGGCGCGATTACAGCCTCACCGGCCCCGAAGCCGCCCGCGCGGCTGAAAAGGGCCTGGTCTCGGCCAGTTGGTACCAGTCGCCCATCTCGCGCAAACGCATGAAAGAACTGATGCAGCGCCGCGACGGCCCGGCCTTGCTCGACACGGCCATCTGGGTGCTCGCACTGTTGGTCACCGGTTTTGGTGGCTACTGGTTCTGGGGCACCTGGGCCTGTGTGCCGTTTTTCCTCGCCTATGGCGTGCTCTACGGCACTGCATCCAATCCGCGTTGGCACGAAACCGGCCACGGCACCGCGTTCAAGACCCGCTGGATGAACGACGGGCTGTATCAGGTCGCCAGCTTCATGTGCATCTTCGAACCCCACGTGTGGCGCTGGAGCCATGCCCGTCACCACACCGACACCATCGTGGTCGGCCGCGACCCGGAGATCGTCGAGCCGCGTCCGCCAAGCTTTTTGATGATGTTCTTGAGCCTGTTCAACCTGCCCCTGGCCTGGAAAACCTTCAGCGGTGTGGCGCGGCATGTCATTGGCAAGATGAGCGCCCAAGAAGCCGACTTCATCCCCGAATCCGAATGGCCCAAGGTGTTTCGCGCGGCACGGATCTGGGTCGGTATTTATGCGGTGGTGATTGGCACCGCGTTGTACCTGCACAGCTGGCTACCGCTGATGCTGATTGGTCTGCCGAGCCTCTACGGTGCCTGGCTCGGCTATATCTTCGGCCTTACCCAGCACGTCGGCCTGGCGGAAGACGTGCTGGACCACCGCAGCAACTGCCGCACCATCTACATGAACCGCGTGCTGCGCTTTATCTACATGGACATGAACTACCACCTCGAACACCACATGTACCCGATGGTGCCGTACCACGCCCTGGCGCAACTGCACGAAGAGATCCGCAGCGACTGCCCGCCGCCGTACGCCAACCTGTTCGAGGCGTACAAGGAAATCCTGCCGACGATCTGGAAGCAGCGCCGCGATCCGAGCTACTTCATCCAGCGCCCGACCCACTGTAGTGAGCGAGCTTGCTCGCGCTGGGGTGCGCAGCAGCCCCAGTAAATCCACCGCGTTCTTTCAGACAAAACTGTGCCGCCGATTTTGGGGCTGCTTCGCAGCCCAGCGTGACGGTGCGACGGTTCGACAAGCTCGCTCACCACAAGGTGGGAAAGTCGCCAGGTAATTGGAGAGAAACACCATGAACGATCAATGGATCGACGTCTGCGCCGTGGGCGAAATAGACGAAGAAGACGTGCTGCGCTTCGACCACGGCCCGCACACCTACGCGCTGTACCGCTCGGCCGAGAATGAATTCTTCGCCACCGCCGGCCTGTGCACCCACGAGAAAATCCACCTGGCCGACGGCCTGGTGATGGACCACGTGATCGAGTGCCCCAAGCACAACGGGCGTTTTGATTATCGTACGGGCAAGGCCCTCGGCGCGCCGGTGTGCGTCAACCTCAAGACCTACCCGGTGCGGGTCGAAGCGGGGCGGGTGTTGCTCGCTGTCACGGCCTGATGATGAACGCTCCGTTGATTATCGTCGGGGCCGGTCATGCCGGTGGCCGGGCGGCGCTGACCCTGCGCGAAGAAGGTTATACCGGCCGCCTGATCCTGATTGGTGATGAAGTGCACTTGCCCTATGAGCGCCCGCCGTTGTCCAAAGGCCTGTTGCAAGGCACGGCGGATCTGGCCGGATACAGCTTGTGCGACAGCGCGCGACTGGCCGAGCTGGGCATCGAGCACATCGCGGGTAACCCGGTGACTCGACTGGAGCGGCAGCCAGATCGGCTGCAACTCGCCGACGGCCAGTGGCTGCCTTACGCTGGTCTGCTATTGGCCACCGGCGGCCGGGCGCGGCGATTGCCCCAGGAACAGGCCAATGTGCTTTACCTACGAACCCATGATGAAGCGCTGGCCTTGCGCAGTGCTTTACGCCCCGGCACGCGATTGGTGGTGGTGGGTGGTGGTTTTATCGGCCTGGAAGTGGCGGCGACGGCCCGTGGCCTGGGCTGTGAAGTGACGGTGTTGGAAGCCGGGCCGCGCCTGGCGGGGCGTGTGCTGCCGCCGGTAATCTCCCAGGCGCTGCTGGATCTGCACCGCGAGCACGGTGTGGAGGTGCGTTTGAATGTGGCGCTGGAGTCAATCCAGGCCGATGCCGTGCTGTTGGTAGAAGGGCAACGCTTGCCCTGCGACCTCGTCGTGGTCGGCATCGGCATGCAACCCAACATCGAACTGGCGGCGGCAGCAGGGCTGGAGGTGGGCCAGGGCATTCGTGTTGATGCGTGCCTGCGTACCAGCGCGCCGAACATCTATGCCGCTGGTGATGTGTGTGAGTTTCGCCTCGACGGTCTCTATCAGCGCCAGGAAACCTGGCGCAATGCCGAAGCCCAGGGCCGGCATGCGGCGCTGAATCTGCTGGGGCGCGAAGTGCCGTTCGAGGCGCTGCCCGGTTTCTGGTCCGATCAGTTCGACTGGGGTTTGCAGACCGTGGGCGTAATCACACCGACAGTGGTCAACCGCCCATTACCGAGCGGCGGCCTGTTGCTGTTTTACCTCGATGCCGATCATCGTTTACAAGGCGCCTGTGGTTGGGCGCCGGGCAACAGCGTGGCCAAGGACATCAAGCTTTGCGAGCGCCTGATCAGCGCCCGGATCCCTCTTGATCCCGCCAGCCTGGCCAACCCCGAGCTGTCCCTCAAACCCCTGCTGCGAGGCTGATATGCGCCAATTCCTGGTGTTCCAATCCCTGTGGGCGATGCAAACCGAACCTGGCGCCCTTGACGCCCAACTCGACCGTATCCAGGCCGCCGGTTTTGACGGCATTACCGATCATTACTGGCAGCCTGCTGACGTCGCGCGTTTGCACGCGGCGGCTAGCTCAAGAGGCTTGCAGATCGAGGGCCAATTGTTCCCGCAATCGGTGGATGACCTGGCCGCGGCGCTGGATGTGATCAGCCGCTATGGCTGCCACCACCTCACCCTGCAAGCCGACGTACGCCCGCGCACTCAATCCGAGGCGGCCCGGTTGATCGAAGGCTGGCAACGCCTGGCCGAGCAGGTGGACTTTCCGGTGTTGCTGGAAACCCACCGTTATCGCCTCACCAACGACCTGCTGTTCACCCTCGATCTGCTGGCGCAAATGCCGGATTTGAAACTGCTGGCCGACCTGTCCCACTACGTGGTCGGGCGTGAACTGCCTGAGCCCGGCGCGCCTGAAGACGACGACCATATCCGCACGATTTTGCGCCACAGCTGGGGGTTCCACGGCCGTGTCGCCAGCAGCGAACAGGTGCAGGTCTCCCTGGACTTCCCCCAACACCAAGCCTGGGTACAGCGTTTTACCCAGTGGTGGCGCTACGGGATCGAAGACTGGTTGGCCCGGCCCGACATGTCACAGAGCCTGTCCTTTACCTGCGAACTGGGGCCGCCGCCCTATGCGATTACCGGTGCGGACGGCCGCGAAATCAGCGATCGCTGGGCCGAAGCGCTGAAGATGCAGGCGCTGATTCGCGACGTGTGGGAGAGCTGTCAGGCATGATCTGCTAATCTGCGCGGGTTGAATTTCGCCCCTTAGCCTGGACTATCACCATGACACCATCCTCCGTTCAGCCGCCCCTTGAGCCGCAGTCCGTCTGCCATCCCATCACCAGCAGCGCGATTTTCATGGTTGCCACCGTTGCCCCCGGCAGTGAAGACACGGTGCGTGGCTGGTGCGCGGACATCGCCGGCTTGGTGCGTTCGGTGGGCAAGCGCGTGCCGGCGGGCAATCTGACCTGCGTCTGCGGGTTTGGCTCGGACGCGTGGGACCGGCTGTTCGGCGCACCGCGCCCGGCAGCGCTGCATCCGTTCCGTGAATTCGGCGTGGAAGGGCGCAAAGCCGTGTCGACACCGGGGGATATCCTGCTGCATATCCGCGCCGAACAGATGGACTTGTGCTTTGAACTGGCCACCCACGTGATGGCGGCCCTGGGCGACAGCGTCAAGGTGGTGGATGAGGTCCAGGGTTTCCGCTATTTCGACATGCGCAGCATCATCGGCTTTGTCGACGGCACCGAGAACCCGGTGGGGCGCAAGGCCGAAGGGTTCACCATTGTCGGTGATGAGGACAGCGAATTTCGCGGCGGCAGCTACGTGCTGGTGCAGAAGTACCTGCACAACATGACAGCCTGGAACAGCCTGACGGTGGAGGCCCAGGAGAAGGTGATCGGGCGGACCAAGCTGTCGGATATTGAATTGGACGAAGAGACCAAACCAAGCAATTCCCACAGTGCGCTGACAGTCATCACCGACAAGAACGGCGATGAAGTAAAGATCCTGCGCGACAACATGCCTTTCGGCCGCCCTGGCGCCGGTGAGTTCGGCACCTATTTTATCGGCTATGCACGTTCGCCGGAGCCTCTGGAGTTGATGCTGGAAAACATGTTCGTCGGCCGTCCGGTCGGCAACTATGACCGCCTGCTGGATTTCAGCACGGCGGTCACCGGCGGCCTGTTTTTCGTGCCTTCGGCCGATCTGTTGGAAGAACTGGCCGAGCGCAAACTGTAGGAGCGAGCTTGCTCGCGAAGGTCGTCAATGATAACGCGGGCTTGCGGGTTTGCTGCGGCGCCTGTGCATTCTTCGCGAGCAAGCTCGCTCCTACAGTAAGCCGGTGCTGACGGCTACGATCAGGAAAATCCCCAGCAACGCGCGATAGATCACGAACGGCCAGGTGGAGAACCGCTCCAGGAACTTCATCAGGCCCCAGATCGCAAAAAACGCCGAGATGCTCGCGACCACCAGGCCGAACAGCAAATGCGGCCAGGCATGGGCGGGCATGTCGGCGTGCAGCAGCACCCACAGTTCCTTCAAGCCAGCGAGGGCGATGGCGGGCAAGCCGAGCAGGAAGGAGAATCGTGCGGCTTCCTCACGCTTGAAGTTGAGGAACAGTGCGGCGGTCAACGTAGAACCGGAACGCGAAACCCCTGGAATCAGCGCACCAATCTGCGCAACGCCAACGATCAACGCATCCCGCAGGCGCATCTCGCTCACCTCGCGGGTGTGGCGTGCGCGCACTTCGGCCACCGCCAGCAGCACGGCCATCACCACGCAGGAAATACCGATCACCATCAACCCGCGCAACGGCGAGTTGCACGCGTTCAGGGTCGAAGACAGCGCCAGGCCGGCGATGCCGATGGGGATGGTCGCCAGCACAATCGCCACCGCCAGCTTGAACCAGCGATCGTTGTAGTCACCCCTGCGCACGGCGTCGATGCTGCCGGTGGTCACCTGGCGCACATCTCGCCAGAAGTAACTGACCACTGCCGCCAGCGCCGCCAACTGCATCGCCGCGGAGAATGCTGAACCGGGGTCCTGCCAGCCGAGCAGGGCGGGTACTACGCGCATATGGGCGGTGGACGACACCGGCAGCAGCTCGGTAATGCCCTGGATCACGCCCAGGATGAAGATTTGCAGGTAGTCCAGGGAGGCAAAACCCACGTCCAGGCCGGCGGTACAGGCGTTTGTCAAAATACGTGTCCTCGAAAGAGAGCGGCAATTTCGCGGAGTTTATTCGAAATGTTTCAAGGTTTTGGTAGAGGCAACACCTATTTGCAATCGGTTCAGCAAGTAGAAAGGTTGGCCGCTCTCTTGGCCTGCCCACCGGTTTTGTGAACAATGGCGCCCTGTGTTTTTTCACCGAGAGTCTCATGCCCGAAGTCACCGTCGAATTGATCCAGACCGGCCCGGAGCACGCCGAGCTGATCCGCAATCTTTACCAGTACTACGCCTATGAATCCTCTGACTGGGAACAGGAAGATGTCGAGGCCGATGGGCGTTTCTACATCCATGACGAACACCTGGTCCGCTACTGGCAGGACCCGCAATGGAGCGCCAACCTGCTGTTGGTGGACGGCTATATCGCTGGCTTCCTGTTGATCGAAGGCAGCGAGCTGCCGGGCATTGACGCCCTGGAGTTGGCCGACTTGTTCGTCCTCAAGCGTTACCGCCGCAAAGGCATTGGCCGCGCCATCGCCAGCCAGGTGCTGTGCAGCGGCGAGGCCGATTGGCTGGTGCGCTTCTATGATCAGGACGAAGTGTCCCAAGCGTTCTGGCGCACGGTGCTGGATAACCTGCCGCGTCCGGTGCAAACGATTGAGCTGGAGGATGAGCCGCAGTTGGTGAGTTACCTGATTACGCGGGCGGCACTGCATTAAACGCCTGCTGCATCACCTGCGGCGGCTGCCCGAACGCCCTTAAAAATGCCTGGCGCATACGTTCGCGATCACCAAACCCGGTTTCGCGGGCGACCACCTCGACCGGGTGGCGACTGGTTTCCATCATCGCCCGTGCCGCTTCTACCCGCAGCGACTCGATGGCCTTGGCCGGTGTTTGTCCGGTCTCTTCCCGGAACACCCGACTGAACTGGCGCGGGCTGAGGCGGGCGACATCGGCCAGGGCGTCTACCGACAAGTCGTGGGTCAGGTTCTCACGGGCATAGGCCAGGGCCAGTTGCACGCGGTCCGACTTGGGGTCCAGCTCCAGCAGCGCCGACAACTGCGACTGTTCACTGCCCCGGCGTTGGGCGATCACCAGTTTGCGCGCAATGCGCCGGGCCAGATCACTGCCCAGGTCGTTTTCCACCATCGCCAAAGCCAGGTCCACCCCGGCACTCATGCCGGCACCGGTCCACACCTGGCCGTCCACCACGAACAGCTTGTCTTCTTCCAAATGAATGTCCGGATAGCGCTTGCGAAAGGCTGGCGCGTGAATCCAGTGGGTGGTGGTGCGCTTACCTGCCAGCAAGCCCGCTTCGGCCAGCACGAAGATGCCCATGCACAACGAGGCGACGCGTCGCGACTGGGCGGAGGCGGCCTTGACCAGTTCCAGCAGGTTGGCCTCCGGCAGGCGGAACTCTAGGTAGCCGCTGACGATCAGCGTGTCGTAGCCCTCCGGCCGGATCGGCATGGTGTTCACCGAAAAGCCCTGGGACGTCATCACCGCGCCGCCGCTCTCAGACACTAGGTGAAACTCATAGGCCGGTTCGCCGCGCAGCAGGTTCGCGCACTCGAACACCGAGCCCAGGCTGAGGCTCAGGGACTGGAAGTTCGGGTAAACCATCAGCGCAACGCTGTGCATCGCATGTCTCCGGGTGGGGGGAGCAGGGATTGTCGGCGGCTGCCGGGAAAACGGCAACCGACTTTGGCGGATGTCCGAAATCCTTGCGGATCTGACATTGTGCGAGCCTGACCAGGCTCCTAACATTCCCTCAACGAACTAGACGACTGGTCTAATCCGATGAGCAACGAAACTAAAACTGTGCGCCAGAGCATTCTTGATACGGCGCAATTGATTGTTGGCCGCAAAGGATTTTCTGCGGTGGGCCTGAACGAAATACTGCAAGCCGCCGACGTACCCAAAGGTTCGTTTTATCACTACTTCACCTCCAAAGATGCGTTCGGCGTTGTATTGCTCGACCACTACTTCGACAACTATGTGCACGGCATGCAGCAACTGTTCGACCTGCCGGGTTTAACCCAGCACGCCAAGTTGATGGCTTATTGGCAATGCTGGATCGACAACCAGACCGGCTGCACCGACGCGGGCAAATGCCTTGCCGTCAAACTCGGTGCGGAGGTGTCAGACCTTTCAGAGCCGATGCGCCTGGCCCTGCAACGTGGCACTGCACGCACCATCGGGTTGCTGGCCGAGGCCTTGCAGCAGGGCGTCGAAGACGGCTCGGTAGCGATTACGCAACACCCGGACAGCCTGGCGCGGCGCCTGTATGCGTTGTGGTTGGGGACCAGCGTCATGAGCAAGATCACCCGTACTACGGCGCCTTTTGATGAGGCGTTGGGGTTGACCCGACAGTTGTTGGGTCAGCCGGAAGAAACTGACATTCACACCTATCGAGGCACTGGAAAATGAAAGTATTAATGGTACTGACCTCTCACGACCAGCTTGGCGATACCGGCCGCAAGACCGGCTTCTGGCTCGAAGAGTTTGCCGCACCCTATTACGCGTTCAAGGACGCCGGCGCCGAGATCGTACTGGCTTCACCGGCCGGCGGCCAGCCGCCGCTGGACCCGGTGAGTGACCAACCGGACTTCCAGACCGAACAGACTCAGCGCTTTGCCGCCGATCCTGCCGCCCAGCAAGCCCTGGCGACCACGGTGAAACTGGACTCGGTCAACGCCGACGATTTCGACACTGTGTTCTACCCAGGCGGCCACGGCCCGCTGTGGGACCTGGCCGAATCGCCGGTGTCGATCGCGCTGATCGAGTCCTTCGAGCGTGCTGATAAGCCCATCGGCTTTGTCTGCCACGCACCGGGCGCGCTGCGTCACGTCAAGGCGGTGAATGGTGAACCGTTGGTCAAGGGGCGTCGCGTCACCGGGTTCTCCAACTCGGAAGAGGCGGCGGTGGAACTGACCGATGTGGTGCCGTTTCTGGTGGAAGATGAATTCAAGAAGCTGGGCGGCCTCTATGAGAAAGGCGCTGACTGGCAGTCCTTTGTCATTACCGATGGCTTGTTGGTGACTGGGCAAAATCCTGGCAGTTCCAGTGATGTCGCTAAAGCCTTGCTGAAACTGACCGCTTAATTAAATAAACCGCTGAGTTCATTGGCGACTTTTATAAGTCGCCAATGCTTTAGCACGTCCAGAATTTGGAAATGATTAGATGACTGACAATGTTTTAAGTACCCCAATAAAGCTGGGTCACCATACGCTGAACAACCGTATTGTCTTGCCGCCATTGACGCGCCAGCGCAGCGCCCAACCGGGTGATATCGCGACCGACTTGATGGCCGAGTATTACCGCCAGCGGGCCAGTGCCGGTTTCATGGTCAGCGAGGGCACGCAGATAGAGCCACGGGGCCAGGGCTACGCCTGGACACCGGGCATCTACACCCCGGCGCAGATCGACGGTTGGCGCAAGGTCACCGACGCGGTGCATGCCGAGGGCGGGGTGATCTTTGCCCAGTTGTGGCATGTCGGTCGGGTGTCGCATAACGCCTTGCAGCCAGAAGGGGCGGCGCCAATCGCACCGTCTGCCCTCCAGGCCCTGCAAGCCAAAGCCTTTATCGAAACGGCGCCGGGCGAGGGTGAGTTGAAACAGCCGCCCGTGCCACGTGCATTGACCACGCAGGAGGTCAAGGAGCTGGTCGGGCACTACGCCCAGGCTGCACGCAATGCGCTGGATGCCGGGTTTGACGGGGTGGAGATCCATTCGGCCAATGGCTACCTGGTGAACCAGTTCATCTCGGCCCATGCCAATCAACGTGACGATGAGTACGGTGGTTCGTTGGAAAATCGCCTGCGTTTTCTGCGTGAGATTGTTGAGGCGGTGAGCGCCGTGGTCGGGCCGGAACGCCTGGGCGTGCGCTTCTCGCCGTTGTTCAGTGGCACCGATCAGGACCGCGTGTACATCGGCCTGGTGGAAGACGACCCGCACCATACCTACATCGAAGCCATCAAGGTGCTGGAAGCGTCGGGCATCGCCTACGTCTCCATTGCCGAAGCCGACTGGGACAACGCCCCCGACCTGCCTGAAACCTTCCGCCGTGCAGTGCGCGAGACGTTCAGCGGACGGATCATCTACGCCGGCCGCTACACCGCTGAACGCGGTGCGCGATGGATAGAGGCGGGGCTGGCGGATTTGATCGCGTTCGGGCGGCCGTTCATTGCCAATCCGGATCTACCGCAGCGGCTGTTCAATGGGTGGCCGTTGAATCCGCTGCGGGTAGAGGGCATGTACGGCGGTGGTGCAGAGGGCTACATCGATTACCCGGTTTACGCCGGATAATCAGGCAACCCGCAACACAATCTTGCCAATATGATCCCCACCTTCCATCCGCGCATGCGCCTGATCGGCCTGGGTGTAATCGAACACCTGGTCGATCATCGGCAGGCAGCGCCCGGCTGACAGCACTGGCCATACATGCTCGCGCAGTTGGTCGGCGATTGCGGCTTTTTCGTCCTTGGTCCGTGCGCGCAGCAGTGAACCGGTGACGATTGCGCGTTTGCCTAGGATGGTCAGCAAGTCCACCTCATTGGCCTTGGCACCGCCGAGGAACCCCAGCATTACCAGACGGCCGTCCATCGCCAGCGCCTTGAGGTTGTTGTTGATGTAGGAGGCTCCCATGATGTCGAGGATCACATTCACCCCTTGATCACCGATCACCTGGGCGAAATCCTGTTCGCGATAGTTGATTGCTTCTGCGCCCAGGGCACGAATGGCCGCACATTTTTCTTCGCTGCCGGCAGTGGCAAACGCCTGGATGCCGAACTCGCGGCATAGCATCAGCGCGGTGGTGCCGATTCCACTGGTGCCGCCGTGGATCAGCACCCGCTGGCCCTTGTGGGCGCCGCCGATGCCGAACAGGTTGGCCCACACGGTAAAGAAGGTTTCCGGGATGGCCGCCGCTTGAATCCAGTCCATGCCTTCGGGAACCGGCAACGCCTGGCTGGCGGGCACTGCGCAGTATTGGGCGTAACCACCGCCATTGGTGAGGGCGCAAACCTTGTCACCGACGGCGTACTCGGTCACGCCATCGCCCAGCGCTACCACTTCACCTGCCACTTCCAGGCCGGGGATTGGGCTCATGCCGGGTTTCATCGGGTACTTGCCGGCGCGTTGCAAAGCGTCCGGGCGGTTGACGCCGGCGGCGTGCACGCGGATCAGGATTTCACCGGCTACCGGGGAGGGCAATGGCACCTGGCGCGGCTTGAGCACCTCGGGGCCGCCAGGGGTGGTGATTTCAATCAGGGTCATGTCGGTAGGCAGGGGCATTTTGCGGGTCCTGTTGCGGTGAGCGTATGAAGTGGGACCACGCTGCGCGACGGTTGATTCAAATGAAACCGTGCAGCAGGGTCATCTTGGATATTTCCATGGTCGACAGGATAGCAACGTCGCATGATGCAATAATGCTGCGATTCAGCAGCACATAAATGCATATATGCAGCAGTGGAGGACGCAATGAACTGGGACGATGCACGGGTGTTCCTGGCGGTGTGCCGGGAGTCCACATTGCGCGGCGCCGCACGGGTATTGGGCGTGGATCAGGCCACCGTCGGCCGGCGGGTCAACGCCCTGGAAAAGTCCCTGGGCGCCACCTTGTTCCTGCGCACGTCCGAGGGCTACGCGCTGACGGCCGTGGGCGAGGCTGCATTGCTGTCGGTGGAGAAAATGGAGCGTTCAGCCCTCGACCTTGAGCGCCAGGTTCAAGGCCTGGATGATCGTTTAACGGGCACCGTGCGCGTCAGCACCACCGATTCCCTGGCCATCGACTTCCTGATTCCGTCCATCGCTCGCCTGCACGACAAACACCCCGACGTGCGCGTGCAACTGGACGCTTCCACCCAAATGCTCAGCCTGGCCAAGCGTGAGGCCGACATCGCTGTGCGCAACCAGCGTCCGGATAACCCCGACCTGATCGCCCGTCGCATCGCCCGTTGGCCGTTGGGCCTGTTTGCCTCCCAGGACTACATTGACCGCCACGGCGTGCCTGAACCGGGCAGCCTGTTCGAGGGGCATGACCTGGTGGTCTACCAGCCTCACCTACAAAGCAAGAAAGAGCTGACCCTGGTTTCCGAGCCTCTGGGCCGAGGGCGCATTGTTGCTGCCTTGAGTTCCAGTTTGCTGGTGCGCCGCTCGATCGCTGCCGGCATCGGCATAGGCGAAATCCCGGTGTGCACGGGTGAGCGTGACGGGCTGGTGCGCCTGTGGCCCGAGCGCTCCCGGCCACTGCCGTACGACGTGTGGCTGGTGACCCACGCCGACCTGCGCCACACCGCACGGGTGCGGGTGGTGATCGATGAAATCGTCGCGGCGTTTGCCGGCGTCGGGGAGTGAGGTCAGCACAGACTTGCAAGCGTGAGGGCGCCTCGGCCGACACAATCGATGTTTATGTCGACCTACCGAGCGTACGCATGAACGAATCAAAATGTCAGGACTTGGGGCTGCTGTTTCTGCGGGTCAGCGGAGCGTTGTTCCTGTTGTGGGTACATGGTTTGCCCAAGCTGCTGAGTTACAACGAGCAATTGAAGCTGATCGAAGATCCGTTTCATCTGGGCGCTTCGGCCACGCTAATGTTGGCGATATTTGCTGAAGTGCTGTGCCCGCTGCTGATCATTGCCGGCGTGCTGGTGCGTCTGGCGTGCCTGCCGATCCTGTGTGTGCTGCTGATTGCCTTGCTGGTGGTGCACCCGGAGTGGACGCTGTTCGAGGCGCAGTTCGGTTGGCTGCTGTTGATCATTTTCACCACGGTGCTGATCAGCGGGCCAGGGCGTCTGGTACTGCCTCAGCGTTTCTCTTGAGCAAAAAAAGGCCGGGCAAGCCCGGCCAAATAAGGAGAGGAGGGTTTAGGTGTTTCAGCGGTTCAGGAACGCCAGCAGGTCTTCATTCAACTGCTGCGCATGGGTCACGGCAAACCCGTGGGGGGCATCCTTGTAGACTTTCAACTCGGCACCCTTGATCGAGGCAGCGGCCACTTTGCCGGTTGTCTCGAACGGTACTATCTGATCGCCATCGCCGTGGATCACCAGGGTCGGCACGTCGATCTTGGTCATGTCCGGGCGGAAGTCGGTTTCGGAGAATACGGTGACGCAGTCGACGGTCGATTTGAGGGACGCCAGCAACGCTACCTGCAAGGTTTGGGTCAGCACACCCTCTGAGACAACCTGGCCTTTGTTGGTGCCATAGAACGGTGCGTTGAAATCACTGATGAATTGCGCACGGTCCTTCAGCAGCCCGGCCTTGATGCCGGCGAACACTTCAGCCGGGACGCCTTGCGGGTAGTCCGGTTTCTGACCAAACAGCGGCGTCACCGCGCCCAGCAACACCAGGCCGGCCACGCGCGCGCTGCCATGGCGTGCGATGTAGCGCGCCACGTCGCCGCCACCCATGGAGAAGCCCACCAGGGTCACGTCCTTGAGGTCCAGGTGCTCGATCAACTGGGCGATATCGTCGGCGAAGGTGTCGTAGTCGTTGCCGGTCCACGGCTGGTCTGACCGGCCAAAACCACGGCGGTCGAATGCGATGGTGCGAAAGCCGCGGCTGCTCAGGTATTCCATCTGGTATTCCCACATGTCGGCATCCAGCGGCCAGCCATGGCTGAACAACACGGGCTTACCGCTGCCCCAGTCCTTGAAGTAGATCTGGGTACCGTCTTTGGCAACGAATGTGCTCATGGAAAACTCCTTGGGTCAGGTGAAAAAAGCGTAGCTTCACTATTTGGGCTAAGGCGTATACAGGGCTTGTACGGGTGTGCTGGGTTGGCTCTACCAGCTGAATTTAAGCTCGACGCCCAGGTAGTTGCTGTCATCGCCGCCAGCACCGCGCAGGGTCTGACCTACATCGTAATGGACGGCTTCGACGGCGCCAGTGAGGTTGGGGCTGAACACATAATCGGTGCGCAGTTGCGCATAGGCGCCGGTCCAGCGATCACCTCTGCCAGCGGTGCCGGCGACCGGCAGATTGGGCTGGGTGTACACTGCGTCGCTGATGGTTTGACGCCAGAGCAGGCCGATCGCGGTTTGCACGCTGAGCTTGTCGATCGGTTTGACTGTGATTGACGGTTTGACGTGAATCAGGTTGCTGTAGCCGGTGTAGCCCGCCAGAGAAAAGTAGTAACCGTTGGGGAACAGCGGATTGAACGTACCGACGGTGCCATCCCCGGTTTTACGATCGCCGGAGGCGATGTCCAGTTGCAGGCCCACGCGCGGTTTCCAGGCCAGGCTGTCGAAGGTGTAGCCGGTGCGGCTTCCCCCAGCCCAGGCGCGGATGTCCTTGTTGCCCACCGAGCCGCTTTGCAGCATCGCTTCGATGTCCCAGTCAAAACCCATGGCCGCGCCGCCCAGGCGTGCGTCGATCAAGTGTCGGGTTTCGTCACCGTCCGCGTCCAGGTAGTGCGCCGCGCTGCGTTCATACACGCCGTAGTAGGCCGACAGCTCGTTCTTGCCGCCCACCAGCCGTTCCACGCGGACCATATGGAAACGCGCGTCGCTGTTGGATTTGTCGTCGAAGTGCCGACCGTCCTGATACTGCACCGGCTGGCTGGCAATCCCGATGAAGCGCCAATTGGATGTTTCCCAGTCGGCCCACAGCGCATCGAAGGATTGCCGCACATTCGGCCCGTCCCGTGATGAGATGAAACGCTGCAGGTCGAAGGCGAAATCCTGGCGCCCGACACGGGCCTTGAGTGTACCGCTGCTGAAGGTATTCACGTATTCGGCAAAGGCCAGTCGCAGGTCAACCCGGTTCTGGTCGGCGCCGCCAATCGTGGTTTTATCGTAGGCACGCACATCTTCGAGTTGGGTGAATACCCGCCAGTTTTCGTTCAGGTGCAGGTCGGCATGCACCTGAAAACGCTGGATCAGGTAGCGGTCACGTTTCACGTTGCGTACGCCGAAGCCGCTGGCGTCGTTCATTTCGAAACGCTCGCGCAAGGTTGCGCCCAGGGACAGATAGGTCAACGGGTCGGCGCTCGACAACGGGATGTACTTCAAGCTGTCCAGCGGCTGCGTGCGCAGCGCCGGGTCCTGCAGTACCGACCAATCCTCCTGCCAGCGGTTGGCCTTGATGGCCGGACGCGTCGCTTGCTCGTCGGCGTGGACGCTGCCGGCGAGCAGCGGCCACAGCACGGCCAGGCCCCAGCCTGTGCGACGGGTCATTTTACTGCGATGAGTTGATGGATCTCTGCGACGTAGCCGCCTGGGAATTCGACCAACGCACTGCGACGGCCTTTGCTGTCGAACGCGGGCACCAGCACTTTGGCGCCAGAGCCGGTGGCCTTGCCCAGGGTAGCCTTCAGGTCAGCCACTTGATAGCCGGTGGTCTCGTGGCCGAACGGGTAGGGCAGTTGGCCGTTGGTGACCAACACTGCCATGCGCCCGAATGGCGACTCGATGTCGACACGACGATAACTGCCTTTGGCTTGACCGATATCGACGCCAGGCGCGTGTTTGTCATCGACCAGGACTTTACCGTGGGAGAAACCGAGGAACGATTTGATGAACGTATCGGCACGCTCTGCGCTGAGGTACACACGGTTTTCCGGTACGGTCTGGAACGCTGCGTATTCAGGGGTCTTAGTGTGCCAGTAAAGCTGCATGTTGACGCCGCCTGGCCATTGCACCACCGCGTCACGCCCGATCGGGTCGGGGAAGTCGTTGACGATCACCGCCGCGCCGTTTTCCCGGGCGGCCTTGAGGGCGGCGTCCATGTCCTTGACCAGGTAACCGTTGCGCTCTTGGCCAAATGGATGCGGGATCGGCGTGGTGAAACCAAACAACGACACCGTGCCCGCTGGAGTCTGCAGCAATTGCGAGGTGGTGCTGCTTGGCACCGGCAGTACATTCACCACCACTTGGTCTGTGCTTTTGCCGCCGAAGGTGGCCAGGAAACTCTGGGCAAATCGGTCGACCTCCGCCGGTGCCACATAGACGTGGCTGGTGTCGTACTGGGGCGCCACGGCCACCGCGGGTGTTGCCGCAAAGGCACTGCCCATTATCTGCGCGGCCAGCAATGTCAGTGCCAGGGAAACCTTCACTCGTTTACACATGCCCACTCTCCAGCACTTTTAAGCGTGATCGAAAGTCACGATCTTAGGGGCGGGGCTGTGGGGCCGATTGTATGCACGTGCTTGGTTGAGCGTTTCAAGGTCGCTGCGGTTTTACCGAGGTACCGAAGGTATTGCCCATGCGCACACCGGTCGCCGCGGGCGTCGACAGCCCCAGGGCGTTTGGCAGCCTTTTCTCGATGGAAATGTCCTGCGCCTCACGGTTCTTCTTCGCCGCCTTGGCCGCGTTCGTGGCATTGCCCATCTGTTGGCTCAGGCAACCATAGTCGGGGGCCTTGTAGCCATCCACCGTGACTTCTGGGCAGCCGTCGGCGTGAGCCAGCCAAGGCAAGGCGGCACTCAGCAACAACGCGGCAAGGGTCGGTAAAGATTTCATCAGTGGCCTCCTGGCGAGGCCCAGAAGTGGCCCGTCATGACGTGCAAGTCTAGTGCAGCGGGCTTCTCATCACCGTGATGTTTTTTTTGCTATCACCGTAACATCAGGTTCATAAACTGGCCTCAGGATGACGGTTTTCTAGGGCGCGTCGGCCGTGCAGCGATGCAGAGCAGGGGGTGAACAGGGAGTCTGGAGGCGCGTCATGTGCGCCCTGGTCTTGCTGTTGCTGTTGGCCGGCGGTCGTACGGCGCAGGCAGAGTCACAGCTGCTGTCGTTGAACCTGCCGGCGCAAGACCTGGAACATGCACTGCAAGCCTACAGCCGCGCCACCGGGATGGCGGTGCTGGTGGACCGCGAGTTGACGCGGGGCCGGCGCTCCATCGGGGTACGCGGACGCTTTACGGCGCAAGAAGCACTGGCGATGTTGCTGACAGGGAGTGGCCTGATGGCACGTTATGCACGCAGCGATGCGTTTACCTTGCAGACCCCGCAGGTCAGCCAGCCACCGCCCACAAAGGGGGCGGCGACACGCAGCGCCGCGCGGATCAACAACAGCTACGCGACGGCATTGCAGCAAGCCATCGAGACCAGCCTGTGCCGCTCGCCGCTGACCCGGCCCGGCAGTTTTCGGGCATTGGTGCAGGTGTGGGTCAACCCGGACGGGGTGATTGAACACAGCCGGTTGGTCAGTTCTACCGGCGATGAACAACGCGATGAAGCACTGGTGCGCAGCCTGAGCGCAGCCCGGGTCCAACGCCCGGCGCCGAGTTCACTGCGCCAACCGGTGACTTTACTTCTGATGCCTGACACAACAGGAACACGCATGGAATGCACAGCAGCGAAAGGAACCTGGGGCGGATGAAAAATACCGGGCACAGTACGATGGTCAGCTTGTTCCTGGCCTCCTACGAAGACTTCAAGGTGCGTTTGCGCAAGCGCCTGGGCTCGGAAGACCTGGCCAACGACGTGCTGCACGAAACCTACCTGCGGGTCGACCGCATGGACGTGCCGCCCAACCTGCAACAGCCCAACGCCTACCTGTACCGCATGGCCCTGAACATCGCCGCTGACCGCCGCCAGGCCGATGCGCGACTGCTCACCGGCAGCGAAGTGGAAGAACTGCTGCAAAGCGCCGACGAAGCCCAGGACCCGTCGCGGGTGGTGGGCGGCCAGAAAGAGATCCAATCCTTGGTCAAGGCGCTTTACGAACTGCCGGCACGCCGCCGCAAAATTCTCATCGCCGCGCGCCTGGAAGAGGCGCCGCACCTTGAGATTTCCCAGCGTTTCGGCATCTCCACGCGCATGGTCGAGAAGGAAATCAAGGCCGCCCTGGGCCACTGTGCCAAGCGCCTCGAAAGAAAAGTGATTCAGCGGTTCGGTCCCGGGGCCGGAAAACCGTCTTAGTGTCGAGTCCCTGATAAATCCGTGAGTACGTGCGCGCTTGAATATTTTCAGCTTCCCCAACGCCCGGCCATCCGCCGCCAGTCCCCTGCACGATGAAGCCCGCGATTGGCTGCTCCTGCTGACCTCGGGCCGCGCCACCGTGGCCGATGCCAAGGCGCTCAAGGCCTGGTGCGCGCAGAGCCCGGAGCATGCCCAGGCATTCGAGCAGGCCAAGGTGCTGTGGCAAAACCTCACACCGGCCCTCGACCAGGTGGCGCAACCGCGCAGCTTTGGTCGACGGGCGTTCCTGGGCGGCGCGATTGCCGCTTCGGCCGCGGTGGTGATGGTGCGCGTCGGCGTGCCGGGTGGCTTTGCCGGGCTTACCGCGGACTATCACACTGAAGTCGGTGAGCAGCGCCAGGTGCTGTTAAGCGAGGGGATCAGCTTGGAGCTCAACACCCAGACCCGCATCAGCCGGGTGGGGCAGGGCATTGAACTGCTTGAAGGCGAAGTCGAAGTGCTCGCCCACGTTGCCCAACCGCTCAAGGTCCAGGCCGGCGAGGGTTGGGTGAGCGCGGCGCAGGCGCGGTTCAACGTGCGGCATACCGATCACACCGTGTGTGTCACCTGTATCGAAGGGTCGCTGTCGGTGGACGCTGCCGGCAACAGCATGAGCCTGGGCAGTGGCCGGCAATTGACCTACAGCACTGCCGGTTTCAGTGAGGTGACGACAGTCGACACCCAGGCAGTCGTGGCCTGGCGTGAACAGGTGCTGGTGTTCAACAACGCCACGTTGGCGACGGTGGTGGATGAGATCAACCGGTACCGACCTGGGATGCTTGTATTGCTTAACAAGCAACTGGGACAGCGCCGGGTGCAGGCACGGTTCAGTCTGCAGCAACTGGCGGGCGTGGCGTTGTTGATTCGCGATGCATACGGGGCGAAGTGCACGGAGTTGCCGGGTGGGGTGGTGTTGTTGAGTTAATTCATCGACCCCAACGGCCCCACCACCTGCCGATATTTTTCCACGCCCTGAGGCGTCTGCCGCACCAGACTGATTTCCAGTCCCAGCGGATCCTCCCGACGATTTCCGCTCAATTGTCGCCATCCCTTGTCTGCGTCCCACACTCGCACCTGCAGGTCACTCACACCGGTCAACACCACCACCCCATCCTTGGCCGCCGGCAGCGGGTATCGGTCCCGCGTCGGGGCGGCGGCGCGGTACAACGAGTCGCCCTTGAGCCACCAGCGCACGCGTTGCAGCCCATCCCCGGCCGTCGGAGCGCTGCGGATCACGTCCAGCCTGAAGCCCTTGCTGTCGGAGCTGCGCACGGTCACGGCGGCCAGCCCTTCGGTTTTGGGTGCCTCGTCTTGCGACACATCGGTGGCAACCAGCTCAACACTGGCGCGCAAGCTGATGTCGCGCTGCATCTGGTTCAGTGCCCGCAGCAGCACCTCCGTCTGCTCACTGCTCGCCTGCAAATGCTGATCAGCGCGCGTCACGCTGTCCAGCCCGCGCCAGGCGATCAGACTGACCACCGCCATGAGCATGATCGCCACCATCACTTCGATCAGGGTGAAGCCTTGCTGGGAGGTGTTCATGGTTGACTCACTACGCGCATCAAGCCGGCGGCGTCGCGTTGCAGGCTGAGGCTGTGTTGCCCGTCGGACAGCACCACCCGCAGCGGTGGGTTGATCCATTCGGCATTGAGCACCAGGGTTTGCCGGGGTTCGATGTTGATCTGCATGGGCGTGCTTTCCCAGAGGCGCGGCCGCAGTTGGGTGTCGCCCTGGAAAGACTCCACGCTCCTCCCATCATCGCTGCGGCGGTTGAAGCCAAAGCCCTTGGCATCCGCACGCCAGGTGATGGGACGGCCGTCGGCGTGGGCTTCGGCCTGGGCGACTTGCAGCAACTGGCTCAGGCGCTCGGCGTCTTTGCGCAGCAGGTGCAGTGGGTCGGGTTTGATCGTGAGGCTGATGGCGGCGCTGGCGATGCCGATGATCACCAGCACCACCATTAGCTCGATCAGGGTGAAACCTTGCTGTTTCATCGCGGGCTTCCTGGAGAACTGGGGAGTCTGTGAAATAAAAGCGTGCGAATTGATCTGTAGGCTGGTGCGACGGACAAACAGGAGGTCCTCCCCATGGCATTTGCCCATCGTTTCACCCTGGCCCACGGCGTGCAGGCGCTGGGTGTGCTGGCCGCCCTGGCGGGCGTGGCGGTATGGACGCCGCTGCTGCTTACCACGGCAGAATCCCACACGCCCCAAGCCACGCCCCAGGCACTCGCGGCGCGCAGCGATAACCCGGCGCTGCAATGGTTTTCCAATGCGCCGACGGCGCTGCAGGTGAAGGTCACGGGTGTGCTGGCGGGCGCCCGTGGTGCGGTGGCGATCCTCAGTCTCAACGACGGACCGCCGCGCAGCTTTCTATTGGGCGAGCGGCTCAGCCCCGGCGTGCGGTTGACGGCCATCGAAGGCGATGGAGTCGAGATCGAGCGCGGTGGCGAGAAGCTGCGCGTCAACCTCGACAAGTTGCCGGACGGCCCTGCGCTGCCGCTGCTCACTCGGCCATGACCTGGGTGTCCAGCCGCGCCAGGGGTGGCGCTTCGCGGCTGGCGTCGAGCACCTGCAGGTTGACCTGAAACAGGCGGCCATCGGCGTTGATGGTCTGCTCGCAACGCAGTTTCAGGCGGCCCTGATCGCACTCGAAGGTCTTCTTGCCGCTGCGCAAGTGGCCTTCCAGGCGCAGTTCCGCCAGGCGACTCTGCGCCGCCAGCAACGCGATCGATTTATCCCGCAGCAAGCCGTTGCTCTGGGTCATCAGCCCGGCCACGCGTACGGCGGCGGCCATGGCCACGGAGATGATCGCCAGCGCCACCAGCACCTCGATCAGGGTAAAACCTTGCTCCTTGCGACGGCCGTACATGGTGCTCTCAAAGCCGGGAAACAGGCCCGCAGACTAGCGCCGGCAGTTGACCGATTGGCGACCGAAACTCCCGAGGATTTTCAATACGACTGACATGTGTTCTTGCAACACTGCGCCACGAATTGCACTCAAGCCAAGGAATGTCGAGATGGATATCGCGCGCCTAACGTCCCCATTGCCAGGCCCTCGCGGGCAGCGTGGCTTCACCTTGATCGAGATCATGGTGGTGGTGGTCATCCTCGGGATCCTGGCCGCCATGGTGGTGCCCAAGGTGCTGGATCGGCCGGACCAGGCAAGGGCCACGGCGGCCAAGCAGGACATCGGTGGGTTGATGCAGGCGCTGAAACTCTATCGGCTCGACCACGGTACCTACCCGAACATGAACCAAGGTCTGAAAGTGCTGGTGGAGCGCCCGGCGGACGCGAAGAACAGCAACTGGCGCGCCTACCTGGAGCGGTTGCCCAACGACCCGTGGGGCAACCCTTATCACTACCTTAACCCAGGCGCCAACGGTGAGGTCGATGTGTTCTCCCTCGGTGCCGATGGCCAGCCGGATGGCGAGGGTGTGAATGCCGATATCGGCTCCTGGCAGCTGTAAGGCCCATTATGAAACGGTATTCGCCCCCAGCGGCGAAGCAGCGCGGCATGGCGATTATCAGCGCCTTGCTGATCGCTGCGGTGGTCGCGGTGTTGGCCGGCGCCATGCTCACGCGCCAGACCGTGTTCACCCGCGGCCTGGAAGCCGAGCAGCTGCGCATCCAGGGCCAGTGGTTGTTGCAGGGTGGCCTTGAGCGCAGCCGACAGATGCTCTGGGACGCACGCCAGAAGGACGTGCTGACCCGCCTCGACCAGCTTTGGGCCCGCCCTCAAAGGGGCGACTTTGAGGGCCGGATCGAGGACGAGCAGGGCAAGTTCAACCTGCGCAACCTGGTCAATCGCCAGCAGGTGGATGCCGAACAGTTACAGAGTTTCGAGCGGCTGTGCCGGCTGATCGGCGTCGATCCGGCCGTGAGTCGGCGCATAAGCCAGCGGGTGATTGCCTCTTATGAACCGCCCGCCAAATACCCGATGCTACGCAGCCTGGATGACCTGAGTGGAATTGAAGGCCTCAACCCCGTCATGTTGCAGCGCATGCAGGCCTACATCAGCGTGTTGCCCGGCCAGACCTGGATCAACGGCAACACCGCCAGCGCCGAAGTGCTCAGCGCGGTGGTTCCGCAGCTCAGCCTGTCCCAGGCCCACGGGCTGGTGGCCGAGCGCGACAGTGGGCAGTGGTTCATCAACCGTGGGGATTTTGTCAATCGCCTGCGGCTGCCCCAAGTGGCGGTGGACACAGTCCAGGTGGGCATCACCAGTGAATGGTTTCGCGTGCAGGGTCAGGCCCGGCGCGAGCAGCGGCGGGTGACGATCGACGCGTTGTTGCATCGCCCGGAAGACCGTCAGCCGCGGGTCATCTGGTCGCGGGTGGGCGTATGAAACGCCTGCGCATCGGCTTGCCGCCCCTGGATCAATTGACCGCTGACAGCAGGGTCAGATTTGCCTGGTTGGAGCGTGGCGCAGTCATTGAAGAGGGGTACGAAAGCCTGACGCAATTGGCTACATCCCGCCAGGCAATCGACTGTTTCCTGCACCCGCGCGACAGCCTGCTCACCAGCCTGGAGCTGCCACCGCTACCCGCCGCGAAAACGGCGGCGGCGGTGGCCTGCGCGGCGCAGGCGCTGATCCTCGGCCCGGTCGAACAGATGCAGGTGGCCCACGGCCCGCGCGAAAACGACGGGCGCGTGCACGTCGCGTGGGTGCCCAAGGCCGGGTTGGCGCGGCTCGCGCAATTGCCAATCAAACTACGCGGTCTGTACCCGGCGCCTTATGCCTTGCCGGTGGGTGCTGCTGCGTTGGATGACGGCTATCTGTTGACACGTGACAGCCTGCAACAAGGCGCGGTGCACCCACTCGGCTTGCAGGCGCTGGATGTGCAACTGGTAGACGCGGCGCAGCGTTGGAGTGGGCCTGTACCCACTTGGGGCTTGCACGGCGGTCTCATCCAGCCTTCGACTGTTGGATGGGGCCGGGCGCTGGCCTGTGTCGCGCTCGCCACCGCCATTTGGACCTTCGGCCTCAACCTGTACGCCGCACGTCAGGTAGAGGACGGCCAACGCCTTAAAGCCTTGATGAGCCAACAGGTGCGTCAAGCGTTTCCTGAGTTGCCAGTGGTGCTCAACCCCCTGCAGCAAGCCCGACAGCAATTGGCCGCCCGCCAGACCGGTGCGGCCGCCGACCCCGGCCAACGCTTTACCAGCCTGCTGCAACTGGCCGGCAGCAACCTGCCATTCATGGTCGGCAGCGTCGACAACTTGAGCTTTGAGCAGGGGCGTCTGCATGTGGCATTGCTCGCCGACAGTCGTAACCCGGCCGCCGAGGGTGAATGGCAGGCGGCGCTGGCCCAGGCCGGGTTTACCGCCAGCCGCGATGAGCATGCCTGGACGATTGCCCCGGCCCAGGCCGCAGAGAAGCCAGGAGCCGGCGATGAATAAAGTACAGCGAGTGCGCAGCCAGGCCCAGGTGTTCTGGAACGGCCTGGCCCTGCGCGAAAAACGCTTGCTCGGTGGTGCCGGGCTGGTGCTGGCGAGCTTGCTGACCTGGCTGGTGCTGGTGCAGCCCGCGCTGAAGAAGATCGATTACTGGCAGGCCGAAACCCCCAAGCTGCGCGCCCAGGCCGCAGCCTTGCAGGTGCTGTTGCAGGATGTCGCCGCGCCCCGTCAGGGTGACGAAGCCACCCTGCGCCAGACCTTGGATGGCGCGGGTCTGCAAGGCCATTACCAGTTGCAGGCGCTGGAACCCACGGGTTGGCGGCTGACCTTCGACAACGCGCCGGCCGATGCCGTGGTGGGTTGGTTGCTGGGCAATACCCGTTCGTTTTCCCTGGAGGTGTCCGAGGCGCGATTGCAGCGCACCCTCGACACCGTCGACAACTCGGCCGGCACTGTGTCCGGGACCGTTCGCATGGATCAGGCGCTTGGCGCTAAGGAAGCTTCATGAAGTGGTCAGTTCCCCCGTTTCGTCTGGTCGCGCCGCTGCTGGTGCTGGCCCTGAGTGCGTGCAGCAGCCAGCAGGCGCCCAAGCCGTTGCTGGTGGACAGCGAGCTCGGCCAACCACTTGCCGAGACGCGTAGCAACGGCGAGACCCTGCAAGATCGTCTGCGCGAACCCGTCCCCAAAGCTCCCGTACAACACCGGGTCACCAACAGCGCACGCGGCCATGCCCCGGCGGTGGTCAAGGCACGCAACCCGTTGGGTGACCAGCCCGTCCAGCTCAACTTCGTCGACGCCGATATCCAGGCGGTGGTACGCGCACTGTCCCGCGCCACCGGCCAGCAATTCCTGGTGGACCCGCGTGTGAAGGGCAACCTCACCCTGGTCAGCGAAGGCCAGGTGCCGGCGCATCAGGCCTACGACATGCTGCTGGCGGCGCTGCGCATGCAGGGCTTCAGCGTGGTTGACGTCGGCGGCGTGGCCCAGGTGGTGCCCGAAGCCGATGCCAAATTGCTCGGTGGGCCGATCTACAGCGCCGGCAGCAGCGGCATGCAGACCCGCACCTTCCGTCTGCAATATGAGAACGCGGTGAACCTGATCCCGGTGCTGCGGCCCATCGTGTCGCCGAACAACCCGATCAACGCCTACCCCGGCAACAACAGCATCGTCATCACCGACTACGCGGAAAACCTGGCGCGGGTGGCGCAGATCATCAACGGCATCGACACGCCCAGCGCTATCGACACCGACGTGGTGATGGTGCAGAACGGCATCGCCGTGGACATCGCCGCCATGGTCTCCGAACTGCTGGAAACCCAGGGCGCCGACCAGACCCAGAGGATCAACGTGATCGGCGACCCGCGCTCCAACTCGATCATCATCCGCTCCGGCAGCCCGGAGCGCACCGAGCTGGCGCGCAACCTGATCTACAAACTCGACAACGCCCAGAGCAACCCCAGCAACATGCACGTGGTGTACCTGCGCAACGCCCAGGCGGGCAAATTGGCGCAATCGCTGCGCGGGTTATTGACCGGCGAAAGCGATTCCGGCGTCAGCGACGACGCGCGTGGCAAGCTCAGCGCCATGGGCGGCAATGGCAAGAACAGCCAAGGCGCGGGCAACGCGCAAAACAGCAGCGGCACACCCACCGGCAGTGGTGTGCAATCCGGTTACGGTCAATCCACGGGTTCAACCGACACTGCCAGTGGTACCTCCAAAGACCAGGACACCGCGTTCAGCGCCGGGGGTGTGACCATCCAGGCCGACGCCACTACCAACACCTTGCTGATCTCTGCACCGGACCCGCTGTACCGCAACCTGCGTGAAGTCATCGACATGCTCGACCAGCGCCGCGCCCAGGTGGTGATCGAAAGCTTGATCGTGGAAGTTGGCGAAGACGATGCCACTGAGTTTGGCGTGCAGTGGCAGGCCGGCAATCTCGGTGGCAAGGGTGGGTTTGGTGGCGTGAATCTCGGCGGCAGCGGCGTAAATGGCAAGCCGGGTAGCCCCACCAGTATCGACGTGTTGCCCAAGGGGCTGAACGTGGGCTTGGTCAACGGTACGGTGGATATTCCCGGTATCGGCAAGGTGCTCGACCTCAAGGTGTTGGCGCGTGCGTTGAAGAGCAAGGGTGGCACCAACGTGTTGTCGACGCCGAACCTGCTGACGCTGGACAACGAAGCGGCGAGCATTTTTGTGGGGCAGACGATTCCGTTTGTCACCGGCAGTTATGTGACTGGCGGCGGGGGCACCAGCAACAACCCGTTCCAGACGGTGCAGCGTGAGGAGGTGGGGTTGAAGCTGAATGTGCGGCCACAGATTTCCGAGGGCGGTACGGTGAAGCTGGATATCTACCAGGAGGTCAGTACGGTGGATACGCGGGCGTCGGTGGAGGCAGGGACGGTGACCAACAAGCGGGCGATCGATACCAGTATTTTGCTGGATGACGGGCAGATCATGGTGCTCGGCGGGTTGCTGCAGGATGGGTATAGCCAGAGTAATGATGCGGTGCCTTGGTTGTCGGATATTCCAGGGTTGGGGGCGTTGTTCAGGAATGAAAAGCGCAGTGTGAACAAGACCAATCTGATGGTGTTTTTGCGGCCTTACATTATTCGGGACAGTGGGGCGGGGCGCAGTATTACGTTGAATCGGTATGAGTTTATGCGGCGGGCGCAAGGGGGGTTGCAGCCGGAGCATAGTTGGGCGATGCCGGATGTGCAGGCGCCGCAGTTGCCTTCGGTGGAGAAGGCGATTCCTGGGGGGCAGCAGCAGGGGCCTCGGGCGGTGATCAGGGCGGTGCCGCAGTGAGCGCCGGGTACATATCCGTTGCTGCGGTAACGGCTACTTATGGTTCAGCTCTTACAGCGGGTCACTTTTGGAAAGGCCCAAAAGTAACCAAAAGGCCTTCGCCCCACCACTCGGCACCTCGCCTAGGCTCGGTGTGCCCTCACTCCGGCTTGAATCCGTGGGCCGCCGCAATGGGCCATCCATGGCCCAGTGCGGCTAACCCGGCGTCCTGCCGGGTTACCCACGGATTCAAGCCTGCGTTCGGCCAGCGTGGTTTTACGGGGCGCCTAAGGTCAAAAGCAAAAGCAAGAGCAAAAGCGGCTCGCTTCGCATCGTGGATACGATTTTCGTCTTCTGTAGGAGCCGGCTTGCCGGCGAAAAACGCGAGAACGCCGCGATCATCCAGATGTTCCCGCGTCACCGTTAAGGACCATCGCCGGCAAGCCGGCTCCTACACGACCGCGTTTGCCCTTGCCTTTGCTTCACACCACTCAAGCCGGCTGTCAGGCCGCTGTGCTCTTGCTTTTGATTTTGACCTTAGGCGCCCCGTCAAACACGCTGGCCGGAATTCGGCAGGGATTTGGGGGGTAAACCGGCAGGGATGCCGGTTTAGCCGCCCCGCGCCATGGATGGCGCGTGGCGGCGGCCCCCCAAATCACTGTCGGATTACGGGCACACCGAGCCTAGGCGAGGTGCCGAGTGTTGGGGCAAGAGCGTTTTGCTTACTTTTGCGCTTTTCAAAAGTGAGCCGCCGTAAGGGCGGAACCAATAGTCGCCGTTACCCAAAAAACGGATATGTACACCTAAAAACAGGTCCAACCCAATGAGCCTACTCCCGTACGCCTGGGCCAAATCCCAACGCATCCTCCTGCGCCCCAGCGCCGAGGGCATGCTACTAACCGTGTGCCCCTCAACCCCCGGCTGGTCCATCAGCGAAGTCCACCGCCAATTCGGCCAAACCCACCTCGAACAGGTCCGCGACGACGAACTCGACGGCCTGCTCACCAGCGCCTACGCCGACACCGGCAGCGCCGCCGCTGTAGTGGGCGCCGCCGAAAACGAAGTCGACCTCGACCGCCTCATGCAAGACATGCCCGAAGTCACCGACCTGCTCGACACCCAGGACGGCGCCCCGGTAATCCGCATGATCAACGCCTTGCTGACCCAAGCCGCCCGCGACGAAGCCAGCGACATCCATATCGAACCCTACGAAACCCACTCCGTCGTGCGCTACCGCGTCGACGGCACCCTGCGTGACGTGGTTTCACCCCGCAAAGCGTTGCACGGCGCGCTGGTCTCGCGGATCAAAATCATGGCCCAACTCGATATCGCCGAAAAACGCCTGCCCCAGGATGGCCGTATCGCCCTGCGCGTAGCCGGGCGGCCCATCGACATTCGCGTGTCCACGGTACCCACCGGCCATGGCGAAAGAGTCGTCATGCGCCTGCTAGACAAACAAGCCGGGCGCTTGCAGTTGGAGACCCTGGGCATGGAGCCGCAATTGCTGGCACGCCTGGATACGCTGATCCGCCAACCCCACGGCATCGTGCTGGTCACCGGCCCCACCGGCAGCGGCAAGACCACCAGCCTGTATGCGGCCTTGGCGCGGCTGGACGCGAGTACCAGCAATATCCTCACCGTAGAAGACCCGGTGGAATACGACCTGCCGGGCATCAGCCAGATCCAGGTCAACGCCAAGATCGACATGACCTTCGGCCTGGCGCTGCGGGCGATCCTGCGCCAGGACCCGGACATCATCATGATCGGTGAAATCCGTGACCTGGAGACCGCACAAATCGCCGTACAGGCCTCGCTCACCGGTCACCTGGTGCTGGCAACCTTGCACACCAACGATGCAGTGTCGGCGGTCAACCGCCTGATCGATATGGGCGTCGAACCGTTCCTGCTGGCCTCGTCGTTACTCGGCGTGTTGGCCCAGCGTCTGGTGCGCCGCCTGTGCCCGCACTGCAAGCAGGAGGACCCGGCTGCGCCTGGCACGTGGCGCCCGGTCGGGTGTGCGCAGTGTAATCAGATCGGCTACAGCGGTCGTACGGGTATCCATGAGTTGTTTTGCGTCGATGACGATGTACGCAGTTTGATCCATCAGGGCGCCAACGAGCAGGACCTGCGCCTGGCCGCGCGCCGTGCCGGGATGTTCAGCATGCGTGAAGACGGCGAGCGCTGGGTGCGCAGCGGCGCCACTGCGCCTGAAGAAATCCTGCGTGTGACACGGGACGCCTGATGAATCGCTATCGCTATGAAGCCGCCGATGCCAGCGGCAAAGTCGAGGCCGGGCATGTGGAGGCCGATAGCCAGAGCGCGGCATTTGCCAGCCTGCGCAGCCGGGGCTTGACCGCACTGCTGGTGCAGATCGAAGGCAATCAGCAAACAGCGGCGGGCAGCAGCCTGTTCACCGCCAAACTGTCGGACAACGACCTGGCCTGGGCCACGCGGCAACTGGCGAGCCTGTTGGGCGCCAGCCTACCGTTGGAAGCGGCCTTGAGTGCCACGGTGGAGCAGGCCGAGAAAAAACACATTGCCCAGACCCTGGCCGCTGTGCGCGCCGACGTACGCGGCGGCATGCGCCTGGCGGATGCGTTGGCGGCGCGGCCACGGGATTTTCCGTCGATTTATCGCGCGTTGATCGCGGCGGGGGAGGAGTCCGGCGACCTGGCCCAGGTGATGGAGCGCCTGGCCGACTACATCGAGGAACGCAACAACCTGCGTGGCAAGATTCTTACTGCGTTTATCTACCCCGGCGTGGTGGGGCTGGTGTCCATTGGTATTGTGATTTTCCTGCTGAGCTACGTGGTGCCGCAGGTAGTCAGTGCGTTTTCCCAGGCGCGCCAGGATCTGCCGGGGCTGACGTTGGCGATGCTCAACGCCAGTGACTTTATCCGCGCCTGGGGCTGGCTGTGTTTTGCCGGGATCGTCGGCGGTTTCTGGAGCTGGCGCCTGTATTTGCGCAACCCGGTGGCGCGTTTGAGTTGGCATAGCCGGGTGTTGCGCCTGCCGCTGATCGGGCGTTTTGTGCTGGGCCTGAACACCGCGCGGTTTGCCTCGACCCTGGCGATTCTCGGCGGTGCCGGGGTGCCGCTGTTGCGCGCCCTGGAAGCGGCGCGGCAGACCCTGTCCAATGATCGCCTGAGCCAGTGCGTCAATGACGCCACCGCCAAGGTGCGCGAGGGCGTCAACCTGGCCCCAGCGTTGGCGGTGGAGAAGGTGTTCCCGCCGGTGTTGATCCACCTGATCGCCAGTGGCGAAAAAACCGGCTCGCTGCCACCGATGCTAGAGCGTGCGGCGCAGACTTTATCGCGGGATATCGAACGCCGCGCCATGGGCATGACCGCGTTGCTGGAGCCGCTGATGATCGTGGTGATGGGCGCGGTGGTGCTGGTGATTGTCATGGCGGTGCTGTTGCCGATCATTGAAATAAATCAACTGGTCACCTAGCTCACCCGACCGACCTCGGGTTCCTTATTGCGTCATATTTTCACACCCTGTGCGGCCTCCAGCCATGGCTGCTGAAACCTCGCTGTCACCTGCGCCGAAACCGCTCAAAACCGTGACCAAAACACCCGAGAATCTTTTTAGAAATCAAGGTGTTCCTCCCGAGGTTTTTTCCCATAACCGTCATCGGAAACTGCGACTTTCTCTCCCATGGTTTTAACCCCTGGCCACCCCCGCAAAAGGGCTTGGGGCAGAAGCCATGGCGTCATGCAAGAGCCCTCTACCCCAAACGTACAAACACGACGAAAGGAGATTCTTCATGTTTAAGCGCAACGTTCTCGCGGTATCCGTGACCCTCGCCGCACTGTGCTCGGCCCAGGCTGCAATGGCTGACATCAACGGCGGCGGCGCAACCCTGCCACAGCCGCTGTATCAAACCGCTGGTGTACTCACCACTGGCTTCGCTCCGTACATCGGCGTGGGCAGCGGCAACGGCAAGGCTGCATTCCTGACCAACGATTACACCAAGTTCGTGGCTGGCGTGACTAACAAGAACGTGCATTGGGCTGGCAGCGACTCGAAGCTGACCGCTACCGAGCTGTCGACCTATGCTTCTGCCAAGCAACCGGCCTGGGGCAAACTGATCCAAGTGCCTTCGGTAGCCACTTCGGTTGCCATTCCGTTCAACAAGGCCGGCACCAACGCGGTTGACCTGAGCGTTGACCAACTGTGCGGCGTGTTCTCCGGTCGTTTGACCAACTGGAACCAGATCACCAACTCCGGCCGCACTGGCACGATCGCCCTGGTGTACCGCAGCGAGTCCAGCGGCACCACTGAGCTGTTCACGCGCTTTCTGAATGCCAAATGCACCGAAGCCAAGCCTTTCGCAGTGACTACCACCTTCTCCTCGAGCTACGGCGGTGGTCTGCCATCGACGGCTGTAGCCGCCACTGGCAGCCAGGGCGTGATGGATGCACTGAACGCCGTTGAAGGCCGTATCACCTACATGAGCCCGGATTACGCTGCGCCCACCCTGGCCGGTCTGGATGACGCCACCAAAGTGGCCAAGGTTGGCGGTGTTTCCCCAGCACCTGCCAACGTATCGGCTGCGATCGGCCTGGTTCCAGCGCCAACCGAAGCCCGTGCGGACGGCTCGTTCATCGACGCGACCAACCCGGACAACTGGGTGCCGGTATTTGCCGCCACTGCAAGCGGTCCAGCCACCTTCGCTTACCCATCCAGCGGCTACCCGATCCTGGGCTTCACTAACCTGATCTTCAGCCAGTGCTACGCCGACGCTACCCAGACCACCCAAGTGCGCGGCTTCTTCGCCCGTCACTACGGTGCTTTCGGTAACAACGACACCGCCATCAGCAACAACCGCTTCGTACCGCTGCCAGCCAACTGGAAAAAAGCCGTGCGTGACACCTTCGCCACCGCTTCCAACGCTCAAGGCATCGGCAACACCAGCGTCTGCAACGCCATTGGTCGTCCGCTGTAACCCTCGCTTCAACGACCTGCAACACCGATCAGCAACGGCCTGTGCCGTTGCTGATTTTTTTGCGTTAACAGCCCTGCATGAACTTTGCGTGACAGAAGTTCAGTCCCGCGCCTCGCCAACCGCCTAACCCTCATACGTGAGCCTGTCTTGGCCCCAGCGCGATAACAAAGAAGGAAGATTCCAGATGGTTCGCTGCAAATCACCGGTTAACCTCAAAGCCCCAGTGACAGTCCTGCGCCTCAAGCCTTTGGCCCAGGCCATTGCCTTGTTGGTGGTGGCCGGTAATGCCCAAGCGGCCACGGCGTTCAGTTCCGGCTGGTTTGCCGACAAGGGCGCGTCCCAGGCGAGCACGGCAGCGCGCACCGGTGCCGGCCAGGTCCCGGGGATTCCTTCGCTGAACCAGCAGGCACAGGTCAAGCAGCAGTTGGCGCGTTCCATCAGCACGTTGAACACCAGTGTCGCGGCGATTGCGGCCCAGCAGGCGGCGCAAGCGGCGGGGCGTCAGGCGGCGTTCGGCCAGGTCTCGAACATCCCCGATGGCTTGGGCAAGGGCGGCCTGCAGGTCGATAACAGCCTGAGCCAGGGCTGGACCAACGCCAAGGGCCCCACCCAGAGCCAATCTGGCGGCAAGACCACGGTGACCATCGAGCAGACCGCCGACAAGGCGATCCTCAACTGGGAAACCTTCAACGTCGGGCGCAATACCACTGTCGACTTCCAGCAGCAGTCCAACTGGGCCGTGCTCAATCGCGTCAATGACCCCAATGCGCGCCCCAGCGAAATTCAGGGCCAGATCAACGGCGCCGGCACGGTGATGATCATGAACCGTAACGGTGTGGTCTTCAGCGGCACCAGCCAGGTCAACGTGCGTAACCTGGTGGCGGCGGCCGCGACTATCACGGATGACCAGTTCACCCAGCGCGGCTTGTATGTCGACACCAATGGCACCCAACCCACGTTCACCGACGCGGCGGGCAAGGTGGAAGTACAGCGCGGCGCGCTGATCCAGACACGCACTGCCGCCACTTCCACGGACTCAGGCGGCTATGCCTTGCTGCTGGGCAGCGAGGTGGAAAACGCCGGGACCATCATCACTGCCAAGGGCCAGACCACCCTGGCGGCCGGCGACAGCTTTTACATTCGCAAAGGGGCCGGCACAGCGGGCAACGACCGTTCCACTACTCGTGGCAATGAGGTGGCGACCAGCCTCAAGGCTGGCAGCACCGCCGGTAAAGTCACCAACAGCGGCCTGATCATGGCCTCCACTGGCGACATCACCCTGACCGGTCCCCAGGTGCAGCAAAATGGCGTGGCCCTGGCCAGCACCTCGGTGGATACACGCGGCACGATTCACTTGCTCAACGCCGCCAGCGACACCAACGGCAGCGTGACCCTGGGCGAGGGCAGCACCACCGCGATCCTGCTCGACGCCAGCGGCAGCACGGCGCTTAACAGCCAGAAAGACAACGGCCTGATCAAGCTCGACGGCACGCCTGCCAACCTGATCACCGGGCAGTTCAACAACCTGAGCGCCGTGGTTGACCGCACCGATCAGTCGCGCATCGAGATTGTCAGCGGCGGCACCGTGGACTTCCAAAAAGGTTCGATCACGTTGGCTACCGGCGGCCAGGTAGCGGTCAGCGCCGGCCAGCGCAGCCTGGTGCGTGATGGTGCGATGATCGACGTGTCGGGTGCCATCGGCGTCAAGGTGGCGATGGAAGCCAACAACATCAAGATCAACGTGCAGGGCAACGAGCAGCGCGATGCGCCGGTCAACCGCGACGGCGGGCAACTGATCAACAATGACGTGTGGGTCGACCTGCGCGAGCTGGTGTTTGTACCGGCCGGCACCAACGGCTACGCCACCGATCGCTGGTACACCGCCGGGGGCTTGCTGGAAGTGGGCGGTTACCTCGGCACCCAGGGCCACTCGGTGGGCGAGTGGATGGCCCAGGGCGGCACCTTGACCTTTACCGGCAAGGAGGTGGTGACCCAACAGGGCGCGCAGATCAACCTGTCGGGCGGCACGGTGGATGTGCAGGCCGGTTACATCCAGCAGACCTGGCTCAAGGGCCCGAATGGCCGTTTGTATGAGCTGTCGAAAGCGCCAGGGGACATTCTCTACTCCGGTTTCTACAAGGGCTATGAAGACAACAGCGCGCGCTGGGGCCAGACCGAGTATTACTACAACCCGCTGATCGCTCCCCAGCGTCGTTACGAAGCCGGTTACACCGTGGGCCGCGATGCCGGCAAGCTGGTCGTCGGCACGTCCAGCGCGGTGCTGGAAGGCCAGTTGATCAGTGATGTGTTCCAGGGTGACCGCCAGACCCAGGCACCCAACATCAATCTCGACGGCTACCAGCAATCCCAGAAAGCCAGGGCCCAGCGTGCGCAACTGATCATTGGCCAATACATTCCGATCTACAACAAAACCACCGGCACGCTGCGCTACGCCCTCAGTGGTACCTCCGACCAGGTGCTGATCGACAGCAATACCCAGAAAATCGCCGACGGCCTGGACCTCAACACCGTGCTGCCACTCGATCGCCAGGGCAAGATCCTGCTCGACAGCGATCAGCTCAATGGCTATCAGCTGGGCGCGGTCAAGGTCGCTGCCAAGCAGCAGGTGACCGTCAATGGCGCGCTCAGTGTGGCGGACGGTGGCGACATCACCTTGTTCGGGCCGGGTGTGCAGATCAATGCCAACCTCACGGCCCACGGCGGCAGTATCAACGCCGGCAACATTCTCAGCCAGGTCGATCCGCTCAAGGCCGGTGCGGTGGCGGATACGATCCTGGCCGGTGGTTCGAGTGTGAACGTCGCTGCTGGCGTCAAGCTGGACACCAGTGGCCGCTGGAACAACCTGGCGCTGGATCCGGCTGCCAACGCGGGTGTGGCGTACGTGAACGGTGGCAAGGTGTCGTTGCGCAGTTCCAGCAACGTGAACCTGGCCGCCGGCAGTGTGGTGGATGCGTCTTCCGGTGCCACCCTCGGCGTGGATGGCAAACTCACTGGCGGCAAGGGCGGCAATGTGACCCTGGGCGCACTCGGTGAGCTGGCCCTGGAGGGTGATATTCGCGGCTACGGCGTCAACGGCGGCGGCACCCTGGCGTTGCAGGCGCATAAGGTACAGATCGGCGAAAGCGCCAACGCGCTGGGCAGCGACACCCTGAAACTGGCGGGTGATTTCTTCAATAAGGGCTTCTCGGCCTACGACATCACCGGTAATGAAGGGCTGATCGTCACGGACGGTACTCAGGTCGATGTCAGCCTGCCGGTCTACCGATTAGGTGCTCAAGCCTCGGGTATGCCAACAGGTAGCGATCCAGCCACCGCGCTGGAACGCTGGACGCCGCCGCTGTATCAGGAAGACGCCACCAAAGGTGTGCTGACCCAACGCCGTGGCGCCGGCTTGAGCCTTACCGCCGGCGATGTCAATTCCACCGCCGCGCAACTGGCGACCACGGCGCTCACTGTGGGCCAAGGCGCGGTCATCAATGTGGACCCCGGCCAGGCGATCAACTTGCGCAGCGTCGGCCAATTGACGCTGGACGGCACGCTCAACGCCTGGGGCGGCAGTGTCAGCCTGGGCGGCTTGACGACGGGTGCTTCTGAAGCCGTGAATGCCATCGGCCATGGCCGCTCGATCTGGGTCGGCGAGCAGGCGGTGATCGACGTCGCGGCTCGGGCGGCGACGGCGGTGGACAACCGTGGGCGCACCTATGGCCTGGTGCGTGACGGCGGCAGCATCAACATTGGCGGCACGTTCGACCTCAACACCGGCCTGGCCAAGGCCAGTGACTTGTTCGTGGTGGTGCGTAACGGCGCACGCCTGGAGGCGTCCGGCACCCAAGCCCTGATAAACGTGGCGGGGCAGGGCGCCGTGCAAGCGGCCAGCAATGGCGGCAGTATTACGCTGGCGTCGAATAATGGCCTGTACCTGGATGGCAGTTTTGTCGCCAGGGCCGGTGGCGCCGGGGCGGCGGGCGGCAGTCTCAATGTGGCGTTGGACACCCCGTATTACCAGAAGGCGTCCGTCACTGACCGCGTCCTCAAGGTGCGTGAGCTGGTGTTGGGTCAGGTGTATCAGCCGACGGCGCTGGCCGGCACCGCGGAAGATGCGGCCGCCAGTCTGGAGTCCGGGCATGGTCGGTTGGGTGTGGATCAAGTCAGCGCGGGCGGTTTCGATAACCTGGCGCTGATGAGCAACGGCCTGTTGAGCGTTGATGGCGACGTGACCTTGAACATGGGCCAGAGCCTGCGCCTGTACAGCCGTGGTTACGGCCTCAGCGAAACCGCAGCGGGCAACTCGCGCATCAATCTTTCGGCACCGTATTTGCTGCTGGCGGGGTTCCTCGCGCCTGAAGAGACGGGCAAGGACCTCTATGTGCGACCGATTCCGGTGCTGCCGGCCCCGTCCCAGCGGGCAACCGAGGCGCAATTCAATGCCTCCGGCAGCCTGATCGACGTGCGTGGCAATGTCATCTTCGGTAACCGTAGCAGCCTGTTCCGGGCAGATAACAGCCAGGCCAGCCTTGAGCGTCGCGGGTTCGATCAGGTCAACCTGACCAGCCAGGGCGACCTGCGTTTTCTCGCCGGAGCAGCCGAGAACGACATCATTACCGGTGTCAGCACGCAGTTGCTGACGCAGGGCGATATGACCTTGCGCGCCGCGCAGCTGTACCCGGCCACTGAAGTCAGTGCCCGCGTCATCGCCGGTTATCTTGGGCAGTCGACCACCACCTCCCTTGACTTGGACTTTGACCCCTTGCGTACGCTGACCATCGGCCGCGTGGGCAGTGCCGATGCGCCTATCCCGTATTCGGCGTTCGGCCGCCTGCAACTGGGCGCGGCCACCGTGCGCCAAGGGGGCGTGGTACGCGCGCCCTTGGGGTTGATCGACATCGGCAGCATGGGCAGCAGCGTGGTGCAACTGCTGCCCGGCAGCCTGACCTCGGTGAGTGGCAAGGGGTTGATGCTGCCTTATGGCGGAACGCTGGACGGCCAGGTCTACAAGTACAACGGTAAAACGGTAAAATTTATCGGTCAGGGAGGGCTGCCCTCCCGTGAAGTTGACCTGAATGTCGGTGTCGTGCTGGGTGGCAAGTCGATCAGCGTGTTGCCGGACGCCACCCTGGACTTGTCCGGTGGAGGCGATCTGTTGGGCGCCGGCTTTGTTTCCGGGCGCGGTGGTTCTACGGATGCGCGCTACAGCCCGCTGGTGCAATTTGGCGCCAATGGCGGGTTCGTGCTGCCGGGACTGTCCACCAACCCGATCTATGCCATTGTGCCGGGGATACAGCCGGACGCCGCGCCGGTCGCAGGAGAGGGCGGGGCCGTGACGCCATTGGTTGGTCAGCAGATCACCATCGGCGCCGGTGTGCCGGGGTTGCCGGCGGGCACGTACACGCTGATGCCGTCGACCTACGCGTTGATGCCAGGCGCCTTCCGCGTCGAAATCAACGGCCTGGCCGGGCTGGGCAGCGGCACCGCGACCACCTTGATGCGCAACGGTTCGTGGGCCACTGCCGGGCACCTGTCGATTGCCCATACCGGGATCAGCAACAGCGTGGCCAGCCAATTGATCCTGACCTCTGCCGATACCCTGCGGCGCTATTCCCAATACAACGAAACCAGTTACGCCCAATTCGCCAGGGCCGATGCGGCCAGGTTGGGCGTGCCACGGCCGATGCTGGAGGCCGACGCGAAAACCTTGAAACTGGCCCTGCGTCCGGGAGACGGCGCCGAGGCCTTCTCGTTCCAGGGTATCGGGCGCTTTGGCGCGGCATCGGGTGGGTATGGCGGCACGGTGGCAGTCATCGACCGCAGTCAGCAAGGGATCGAAGTGGTTGGCGCAGGACAGGCGGCGACAGCCGGGTTCGCCGGCATCACCTTCAACGCCGATAGCCTGAATGCATTGGGTGCTTCGCGGCTGATGGTGGGTGGGATGACGGCTGTGGAGTACGGCCAGTCCGGGAACTTCATTTACCTGGCGGGCGGGGTCAACCGCGCCCAAAGCAATGTGATCTTGCGTAATGGCGCAACCCTTGCCGCGCCGGAAGTGTTCCTGGTGAGTGATACCGGCTCCATCGTCGTGGAGCAGGGTGCTTCGATCAATACCCTGGGGCGCGGTAATGCCAGCTACGATGCCCGCGACGGCTATATCTACCAGGTGGCCAACATGCTGGCGGTGTCCAATGGCCTGCTCAACGTGATCAGTGCGCCCAAGGTGGGCAGTGTGATCAGCCAGGGGATCAACATCGGTGCCTGCAGCAGCGGTGCGTGCAGTGGCCAGACCGGGCTGTACGCCAACGGCAGCATCGTGGCCCTGACCGACAGCACCTTTCAACTCGGCGACCAGGTGCGTTACGGCACCCGTCACCTGAACCTGGGCGTGAGCACCATCAACCTGGGCAGCGCCGACGCCCTGGCCGCAGCGGCGGCGACGAATCGCTTGCCGGCCGGGCTGACGCTCAGCCAGGCGCTGCTTGATCGATTGCTGCGTGGCGATACGCAGTTCGGCGCACCTGCCTTGGAAACCCTGCAGCTCTCGGCCCGCGACGGGTTCAACTTCTACGGCAATGCGGTACTCGACACTTATGACCCGCTCACCGGCAAATCGCTGCTGAGCAACCTGATGCTGTCCACCCCGGCCCTGTACGGTGCCGGTGGTGCCAACGACGTGGCGACGATCCACACCGCCAACCTGATCTGGCTGGGCGCGATCACGCCTCCGGGCGCGGTGGTAGAGGGTGGTGCGGGCACCGGCAGCGGGCGCCTGGATGTCAACGCCGAGCGGATCGAGTTCGGTTATGGCGCCTTTGGCCAGCCGAGCAACGTGAAAAGCTTCGACCGCCTGGCCCTGGGCTTTGCCAACGTCAATCTGAACGCCAGCGAGCGCATCACGGCCAACCATAAGGGCAGCCTGTCGGTGTACCAGAGCCAGGGCGCCTACGACCCGGTCAGCGGCTTTCAGTACAGCGGCGGCAACCTGACTATCCGCACGCCGTTGATGACCGGTGAAGCTGGCTCGGTGAACGTGATCAAGGCGGGCGGTGCGATCGACATCGGCGCGTCCGCCGGCCCGCGTGGTGCGGCCAGTGGCCAGGGGGCCGAACTGTCCCTGCACGGCGACAGCATTCGGCTGGCCAGCGCGGTGGTGTTGCCTAGCGGCAAAGTCAGCCTCAGCGCGCGTGGCGATGTGGTGTTGACCGATGACGCGTTGATCGACGTGGCCGGTCGCGCCATTCCCTTCAACGACGTGACCCAATACGGTTGGGGCGGCGATGTGCTGTTGGACAGCCGCAGCGGCAATATCCTGCAGGCGGCGGGGTCGACCATCGACCTGTCCGCGAAGAACAACCAGGCCGGCAAACTGCGTGCCGTGGCAACGGACGCGGCCGGTGGCATCGTCGACCTGCAAGGCAAAATCCTCGGCAGCAGCAGCGGCCACTACCTGGCCGGCGGCACTTCAATGCCATACCAGGCCGGCACCGTGGAAATCCAGGCGCAACGCCTGGGCAGCAGCGGCGCCCTCGACCAACAGTTCGCCGAGCTCAACCAGCGCCTCAACCAGGGCGAAGTGTTCGGCGCGCGCAGCTTCCAGCTCAAGCAGGGTGACCTGACCATCGGCAACGGGCTCAAGGCCGGCACCATCAGCGTGTCGGTGGACAACGGCAGCCTGCGCGTCAATGGCCTGGTGGACGCCAGCGGCGAGCGGGTCGGCAGCATCAACCTGGCCGGCAAAAATGGCCTGACCCTGGACAGCACGGCGGTACTCGACGCCCATGGCAGCAAGCTGCGCGTGGACAGCTACGGCAAGATCATCGACGCGCCGAACCGCGCCATGGTGGTATTGGGCTCCGGCACCGGCCAACTGACCCTGGCCGATGGCGTGCGCATCGACCTGCGCCACGGCACCGACGGCGCGACCGGCAACGATGGGCGCAATCGCGGCACCCTGGAGCTGAACGCGCCACGGTTGTTCAACCCGGACGGCAGCAGCAATGACATCAATATCGACGCCAGCGGGCGCCTGACTATTCAGGGCGCGCGCTCGATTACCCTCAACGGCATGGCCACCTACGACGATGCCCCGGAGAAAACCGACCCGACCGCCAGCGGCAGGCCGTATCAGGAAATCACCCAAGGCTACCTGGATGGCAAGCACGCCTTGAGCGAGGCTTTTATCAATGCCGCGCTGCTCAATAACGATCTGTTGCAAAACAAACTCGCCGGGTTGAACAACGCCACGTATGCCGATGCCTTCCACCTGCGCCCAGGCGTGGAAATCGTCAGCAAGACCCCGGACGGCGACCTGGTGGTGCAAGGCGATCTGGACCTGTCCGGCTATCGCTACGCCAGCCTCAACCCCACCAGCCAGAAGAACAACGCGGTGTATGGCAGCGGCGAGTCCGGCAGCCTGACCCTGCGTGCCGGCGGCGACCTGAATATCTACGGCAGCATCAACGACGGTTTCGCCAAGCCGCCGGTGTCCGAGGATGACAAAGGCTGGGTGCTGTTGCCGGGTGTCGATTTCAGTGGCGGAAATATCGTGGTGCCGGGCAATGGCGTGACCCTCGCCGATGGCACCGCCTTCCCAGCCGGCGCCACGCTTAACTACGACCTGCCGATCAAAGGGTTGACCGTGGCGGCCGGCACGCGCTTGCCGGTGGCCGCGACATTGGCTCAGGACCTGGTGGTGCCCGCCGGTAGCGTGTTGTCGGCGGATGTGCGCGATGCTGGCGGCAACCTGCTGTTCGCCGCTGGCACCTTGCTCAGCCAGGCGCAAACCCTGGTGGCGGGCACGCAACTGGGCGCCGGCACGCTGTTGACCGAGGGCACCCGCCTGCAAGCCATGATCTGGCCCAAAGGCGTGCCGCTGCCCACGGTGCACGGCGCAACGCTGAGCAATAACATCGTACTGCTCAGCGGCACCAAGGCCTTGCCTAAAGGCGGGCTAATCCCCGCCGGCACCGATGTGAAGCTGCCCAACGGGGCGACGTCGGTGCAACTGCGCGTCGGGGTTTCCGGCGGCGCCGGCCAGGTGTGGGCGATCTCGCCGATGCTGGCCGAAGGCACTCAATCGTGGTCGTTGCGCCTGGTAGCGGGCGCCGATACCGAGGCGGCTGACAGCCGTATCCTGCAAGCCCACCCGCGCAGTGGTGACATTCACTTGGCGGATAACCACTACGGCATGTTTGCCAAGGAAATACCTGCCAAAGGCGTACAAACCTGGACCGCCCAGGCAGTCATTGATATGGGCTTTGCCGGTGTGGTCGTCAAGGAAGGCGACCCGATTGATCAGGCGGTACTCGATGGCTTCGGGCTGGGTTCAATCGAGGACTTCTGTGCCGCAACGCCGGAGTACTGCAAGCCCAAGGTCACCTATGTATTCACCCAATACGCTGTTGATCAGTTGGCAAGTCAAGGCGTCACTGTGGTCGTCAATACCGAGATGACCGATGCGTTTTTCCAGAGCATTGATTACCCGACTGTGGCTGAGGTGTGTGGCAGCGCGCCTGAGTTCTGCCTGCTGAAGGCGGACAAGGAATACGCCGCCACACCTTCCAGCACGCGATTCAGCGTCATCCGCACCGGCACCGGCGACCTGGAATTGTTGAGTGCGGGCAACCTGAGCATGGATTCGTTGTACGGCGTCTACACGGCCGGCACCTCGTCGACCGGTACCTTTGCCGGCGACCCTTACAACCTGCCTAAGGCGACGCCGACAGGCACTGACCCGTCCAGTAAAACGGTGCTGAGCGACCCCGGCAGCTTCTTTGAAAAGTTTGTCAATGGCTCGCCTACCAGCCTGTATCGGGCCTGGTACCCGGAGGCAGGGGGCAACCTGACGCTGAATGTCGGAGGGGACCTGGCCGGTCATATCACCAGCCTCACCGCGTTGAGCCCCGCGCGACCCAACCCCAAGGATGCAGGGGTGGACTCCGCTGCCGTCGGCAATTGGCTGTGGCGCCAGGGCAGCAGCGACGTAGGGACGGGCGGGCAAGCCCAGCCGACGGCCTGGTGGATCAATTTCGGCAGCTACACCGCAACGACGGCAGCGGACAAGATGCTCGGTTTCACCGGTTTCGGTGCCCTTGGCGGCGGCAACGTGGATGTCAACGTCGGCGGCGATGCCGGCGTGTTGAACACGCTGGGCTACAGCGCCAGCCATGTCGAGGCGAACCCGCATAGTCAGGGCCTGGTGTTGGCTGTGGGTAGTACGGGCCGGGTCGCCAGCGATGGCAGTTTGCAGCTGACCGGTGGCGGTGACCTGCGCGTGCGCATCGGAGGGGCACTGAACCCGGCCAGCGTTGCCGGCACCGCTGACCATCGTGATGGTGTACTGGTCAACTTGCGAGGTGACGTGCAATTTCGCAGCGCCACCGTGGGCAGTGTCGACATGATGTATGGCAGTATCGCCAGGTTCCAGAGCCCCGGCGAAACCCGTGCCTATGATCCACTGGTCGCGACCCGCGGCGCTGCTCGCGGTGGAATGACCCTGGTGCCGGGTGATGCGACGTTCAATCTGCAGACCCTGGGTGACCTGGTGGTGCAGAACGTCGAAGACCCTGGGCGAGTCGTACTCTCCCACCTGTCCCCCTTCGCTCAAGGGGCTGAACAGGGCACCGGTACCAGTTGGTTCACACTGTGGACCAAGGGCACGTCGATCGACCTGTTTTCCTTGGGCGGCAACCTCACGCCCTTCAGTCGATCCGACGCGACGGCCGACCTGGCGGTGGTCTATCCATCGATCGTCAGGGCCACGGCAGCCGGCGGTAGTCTGTATTACGGTAAGGCGGCAGAGACGCAGGCCAATGGCGACGACAACTACACTTACCCACTGCTGTTGGCGCCCGGCGAGAATGGCCAATTGCAGTTCCTGGCCCAGGATTCGATCTACGCCGGTGGCATGACCGTCAGCCAATCCGGGACAGCCCAGAGCACCATGGCGACCCCTTGGCATCCGGCGTACCAGGGCCGCATCGGCAACGCGGTGAAGGCCAGTAACCTGTCGGCCAACGGCAACTCGGGCAGCCAGCCGTTGTTTGTATTCGGGCCGGGTACGGCTGGGCTGTCACCCGGTGGCAGTGCTGAACCCGCGCGTTTTTACGCGAGAGACGGCGATCTGGTCGGTGTCAGCAGTGGCCGCGTGATCACCTTCGGTACAACGGCGGGCAGCTTGCATGAAGGCCAGACCTGGTATGAGGGCAATGGGCCGGTATGGATGATGGCGGGACGGGATATCGTCAGCAGCGGTCGGCGCTTCGGTCAGAGCTCGCCTGCTGGCTTAACCATGTTCCCCCAGGACAACCTGATCATTCACAACACCCCCAACGACATCTCCGTGGTGTCCGCCGGCCGCGACATTCTGTACAGCAACTTCCAGGTCGCCGGCCCCGGCCTGCTGGAACTGTCGGCGGGGCGCAATATCCTCCTGACCGGTTCCGGGGCGTTGGGCGAGTCCAGCGTGACCAGCCTCGGGCCCCTGTTGGCCGGGGACAACCGTCCTGGGGCGAGTATCGTCATGCAGGCGGGCGTCGGCCCCCACGGGCCGGATTACCTGCGCTTCGTCGAGGCGTACCTGAACCCCGCCAACCTGGCGCAGCCTGGCGAGTCGATTCAGGGCAATAAGGTCGCCAAGACGTACGAAAACGAGTTGGTCACCTGGCTCGCCGAGCGCTTCGGTTTTGTTGGCGATACCGAGCAGGCACGCGCCTACTACGCGGCGCTGCCCGCCGAGCAGCAACGAGTGTTTGCCCGCAACCTGTACTTTGCCGAACTCAAGGCCGCAGGGCGCGAGTACAACACCGACGGCAGCGTGCGCCAGGGCAGCTACCTGCGTGGCCGCGCCGCCATTGCAGCGCTGTTCCCCGACAAGGACGTGGCCGGCAATCCGATTACCTACAAAGGCGACATCACACTGTTCGGCGGCTCGGGCGTGCACACCAATTTCGGTGGCTCGATCCAGATGCTCACCCCAGGCGGCAGCCAGACCTTCGGCATCGAAGGCGAGGCGCCACCGTCGACGGCGGGTGTGATCACTCAAGGTGCGGGGGATATCCAGCTGTATTCCATGGGCAGCATTCTGCTCGGCCAGAGCCGCATCATGACCACCTTCGGTGGTTCGATCATGGGCTGGACCAGCGAGGGTGACATCAACGCCGGTCGCGGCTCCAAGACCACTGTGGTGTACACGCCGCCCAAGCGTGTCTATGACAACTGGGGCAATGTGGGCCTGTCGCCGTCGGTGCCGAGTACCGGTGCGGGGATCGCCACGCTCAACCCGATTCCGGAAGTGCCGGCAGGAGACATCGACCTGATCGCGCCATTGGGCACCATCGATGCGGGCGAGGCGGGCATTCGTGTGTCGGGCAACGTCAACATCGCCGCCTTGCGCGTGGTGAACGCAGCGAACATCCAGAGCCAGGGCAAGTCGTCCGGGGTGCCGGTGTCTGCCGCGGTCAACACCAACGCCATGACATCAGCCAGCGCGGCCGGGGCGGCGGCGTCCCAGGCCGCGGAAGACGCGGCGCGCAGCCAGCAGGCGGCGTCCAAGCAGGGCCGGCCGTCGATCATGACGGTTGAGGTGTTGAGCCTCGGCAGCGAGCCGTTGCCACAGGAACCTGCGCCAGCGCAGAAAACCTCCGGCTACAACCCCGACAGCCCGGTGCAGGTACTGGGCGCGGGGCCGCTGAGTGAACAGGCGCGGGCGCGGCTGACGGATGAGGAGCGCAAGCAGATCAGCCTGTAGATTTACAGAAGGACCTGTGGTGAGCGGGCTTGCCCCGCGCTGGGCTGCGAAGCAGCCCCTCACCTCTACAAGCCCCCACAATTGCGCCCCGTGGTTGGCTTGCGGCTACGGCTCATCCTTGAGGGTCTTGAACGCCTCGATGCGTTTGATCAGGCGCGTGTTCTTCGCCGAGTCGGCATTGCCAAACAGAAAGGAGAAATCCGACGCCAGTTTGGACCCGCCGGCAATCGCCGCGTACTGATGGCAGTCGTTGCAGTTGTCTGTCTGCACGTAGGTTTCCATCGTAGTGTTGGCGACAACGACACTCTGGTCGCTGACAAACGGCCCATAGGACAGCGGCACCTGCACGTTGGGTCCAGGGCCGGGATCGTTGGGCGCGTTGGGCGTCTTGGACCACAGCACATTCACCAGTTTGTAGTACTGGAACACTGATTGGCCCTGGGTTTTCTGGGCGAAAGTCTGCTGCACCGCCGTGTTCAGCACCTGCAGGTCCTGGGGCGTGGCATTGAGTCGCGTGGCCTGCACTGGCTGATCAAGGGGCGTGCAGTTGGGCGGCGTGTGGGTGGCATCGCACTGCACCCGTGCAACGTTGGGCGTGCAGGCATCACCCGTGCAGGCCGGATTGTTGAAACTGTAGCCCTGGGGCCCTGCTGTGCCGTTGTCCGGCACGTTGTCGACCTGCTCGAAGGTGGTCCAGATGAAGTTCGGCTGGGTCTGTGTCTTGTTGATGATATGCAGGCCCACCAGACCCACCACTTCCTGGGTGCATTGCAGCGTGTCGGGGCGCTGCAGCCAGGCGACGGTGGTCAGGTAACGCCCGTACAGCTCGGGTTTGTTGGTGAGCACGCGCCAGGCTGCCTTGAGTTCCAGGGCGCCGAGTTCTTCTTGGGGCAGCGCCTGGGCCGGCAGCTCGCGCACCAGTTTGCCTGCGGGCAGTGACAGGCCTGCGGGGTGCCGGTTGTCGCTGTTCTGCGCCACGATCAGTTGGTTGGCGGCGTCGTACAGCCCGTTTTCGACGATGTAATCAAACTCGGCCTTGCCGACCTTGCGCTCGAAAAACACCAGGTTGCCCGACTGGTCCGTGAGCCAGCCGCCGGAAGCTTCCATGATCGAATCGGGCAGCGTCACCTGGGTACCGCTGGATAAGTGGAAGCGGTGCTTGCGGTTGATCGCGCTTTCCGACGTGGCTGTAATGAATTTACGTGCGCCCGTGGAAAACGCCTTGAGGTTGCCGGTGGCGGTGCAATTGGACGGCACCAGGGTTTCCACGCCCCAACCGGAGGGCTTGGGCGCACCGGGCAGGAAGATATCGCTGGCGTCCTTGTAGCTGGCCCACACCGGGGCATTGCTCATGGGCTGGCCGGGCGTTGGCGGCACGCCGAACTGGGCCACGGTGCTTTGCGTGTCCGGCTCTCCGGCCAGGCTCGAGTTGGCTGGCCAGCCGGGGTTGACCGGCCAGTTCATGGCGATGAACAACTGCCAGCCGAAACAGTTGAGAAAGTCCTGCTCGGTGCCGAAGTTGTTTACCGGCAGGAAGCCGCCGCTGGTGGGATCGAACACCAGTTGGCTGACGCAGCTCTGGGCGTCCGAGGCCGCATTGGCCGGCGTGGTGCCCAGCAGGGGAAGAAGGGCGCAGGTGATCCAGCACAACACACTCAAGCGTGCCCGGCGCAGCGGGCGAAGCCATCCGTTCATGGTCGCATTCCTTGCTCAAGACTCAAGAGGCGACCGCCCACGCCAGGCATGGGCGGCCAAGCGGTACTCAGGCGACAGGCACCAGCGCCAGGCCGCTTTCCCACGGATGCTGCGTGGCGCTGGGGTTGGCGGCTTCGCTGGGGTTCAGCGCACGCACGCTGACCAGCCCCGGCGCTGCGTTGCTGCTGACGGTGACGGTCATGATGTAGCCCTGGGTGCCGCCGCTGTCGGTCTGCCCTGGAATCGCCGAGGCATCCGGCAGGAATTTCGTGACCTGAGCCGTGATCCCAGGGTTGGAAAACTGCACCCGCGCATCTGCCGCCGTGGTGCTTGGGTCAGCGCCTTGCACCACCAGCACGAACTGGCCCGAGCTGCCGGGCGCAAAACTGGCCGGCAAGTCGCTGGGGGACTGACCGTAGAACAGGTCAATCGGCAGCAATTGCACAGGCCAGGGTTGCGCATCGGTGTTGTTGGCTGCCACGCAATCGCACTCTTGGGGCGTGGCGGTGAGTGGCGCCGGGGTTACGCTCAGGGCCACATTCAGCTCGTTGGCGATCACCCATACGTAGTCGATCGGCGTGCCGTTGATGGTGATGTCGTTGATCGAGAACCCCGCGCTTTGCGGCACTTCGAAGACGGCCTGCAGGATCTGGTCGGAGTTGTTCGGCCCGGTGCCGGCAGTGCCACGGGTGATGCGCCAGTAGCTGCTCACATCCTGGCCTTGCGGGCCTTTCCAGGTGCTGAAGGACTTCGGTTGTTGCAGGTACAGACCGATGGGGTTGGTCAAGGAAATCAGGGCTTTGACGGCTTCCTGGTTGGCGGAGAAACCGATATGCGGATCGGAGTTGCGGTAGTTCTGCCCGTATTGGGCGCAGCAGATCAGGTTCTGTTGGTTGCCGCTGCTTTTGATCGGCCGCAGGATGGTGGCCGCTGCCGCCAGGTAGATCTCGGCACTCAAGGTATTGGGGCCTGAGGTCAGGTGCATCGCGCCGCCTGACACACCCGGAATGCGCACGGTACCGCTGTTCCATTTGTTCACGGTGTCGTAGGCGGGCTGGCCGGTGGTGGGGTCAAGCACCGGATCACCGGCCTTGCCGGTCGGGCCGTTGGCGGTGTAGCGCAGGTACAGGTCTTCGATCTTCACCTGTGGGTCGACATAGGCTTTGTACAGCCCCAGCACGGCCTGCGGGTCGATGTTCCACATGGTCAGGAAGTACGCCGGGTTCTCGCTGGTGAACATGATGCTGCGCATGTTGCCGTCGGGATCGCGGGTGATCGACCACTCGCAGTATTCATCCAGCCAGCCCCGTGGGCCCGAGGGTGAAAAGTCGGCGTAGGGGCCGTTCCAGTTGATGGACTTGCACAGCACGCTGGGGATCTGCAGTTGGGTCGCCTTGGGGTCCGGGTACAGCGAATAGAGGGTGTTGTTGAGGGTGATCTGGCCGTGGTCGGTCAACTGCATCACCTGGTCCAGGGTCATGGCCTTGCCGCCCAGTTGCGGGACCACGGCGGCGCCGTTGTTGTAGAAGAACGTCCACAGACGATTGGGGAAGGGCTGCCAGGTGATGGTCACTGGCGTCTGCGTGCCGTAGCCGCTTTCGATCGGGTTGTAGTAGCCCGAGCGCGGTGCGTCGTTGAGGTTGGACCAGGGGTTGCCGATCACCGACATCTGGGTCCAGCCGGTGACGTTGTTGTTCCAGTTGGTTTCGAAGGTGGGCAGTTGATTCTCCAGGCCCAGCTTGTTGTAGTCCTTGGGGGCTTGTTCGGCGGGGGAGGTGAATTGGGTGAAGGGCGTGCTCATGTTGGTTCTCCAGCATTGGTGTTGGTGGAGCAGCAACCGGCGTCCGGAGCGGGGCCGGCAGAGGTTTGGCGTGGGTCGTCCCACACCAGTTGGGCGATAAAGCCAGGCAGGGGCGCGTACGCATCGGGCGTCAACACCTGGCCAGTATCGGGATGGGTCACGATCAGCGATAACTGCGCTGTATCGGTCGGTTTGAGGTTCAGCGCCTTGACGTTGCGCGCGGCGTTCAGGGCGCGGGAGACGCCTTGGGTGATGCAGCGTCCCTTGTCATCCACCAGGCCCATGCCGATGCGGCTGAAGCGCCCGACGTAATGCGGGTTGTCGGCATTCGCCTGTTGCGCCGTGGCGTCGGGTTGATTGAGGAAGACGTCGATCAGGTAGGTGTCGTGGGTGCAGCGCACATGGTCGAACACCACCCAGGGGCCGGTGATGGCAGCCGGTTTTTGATGGCAGCACGCAGCTTTCGCCGCGCCAAACTGCGGGGCCACCGGGGTGCCGTAGTCGTAGCCGATGTGCCGGCTGTCCTGGGCCATATCGCCGAGGGTGGTGTAGCGCCAAGCGTCGGCGCTGGTGAAGCTCACCTCGTCGGCCTGATGGCCAGCGAACGGCTGCAACAGGCACTGGGTGGTGTACTGCGCCGCCGGGTTGGCGCGGATCCAGACCTCCAGCATGCGGTCGATATTGGCGTGATAGGCGCAGAACACCGGGTCGAACGCGGTGTAGGCGTTGTCGGCCATGTCACCGCCGATCCAGCCGTGATAGTTGTCGTGGGGCTGCTCGTAAAGCCCGTCGAAATTCAGCGCGCGGTTGGGGTACAGGTCATTCGGTTGCGGCGGGTCGAAGCTGGTGATGTTGGCCCAGGGGTAGCCCGGCACGCCTTGCGGCTGGCTGAACGTGGTGAAAGCCAGCGCATCGACCACCTGCTGCTGAAAGATCCGGCTCATGCCATACAGTTGGGTGCGCTCGAAACGAAAGGCCTCGCCCTGGGTATAGAACAGCGGGTTGCGCTGCACATACAGGCAATCCACGTCGCCGACCGGAGCGGTGGCGCAAACCTTGGAACAGCCATCCTTGGCCGCCGCATACCGCAATGGGTTACGCCGCACTTCACCGGTGTGCGGGTGCACATAGGTTTCATCGAGGAACGCTTGGGGCAGGCCGGCCTGGGAGCTGCCGTCGATACTGGCGTCCACGGCCATCCAGTCCCAGTAAGGGATCGCGCAGTCGATCAACGCTTCCAGATATAGCAGGTAGGCGCGATGCCACAGGGCGAAGGCTTCCTGGTAATGCAGGCACCAGTTGGTATGGATGTAGGCGTAACGCTGCCAGGGCGAACCGCTGTCGGGGTCGCCGATATGCATCACGTCATCCAGCTTGGCGCGGTACAGGTTCAGTTCGTCGACGCTCAGCGAGCGGATGTCCTGGCGTACGCGCTTGACCGGGTGCGGCAACGCCGGTGGTGGGATGCGTTCGGCCGGGTCGAAGGGCGAGATGCTGTCCAGCCGCCAACCCTGGTTGACCCACAGGCGGAAGGTTTCCAAGGCATCGATCGGCCAGAATTGCTGCTGGTCGGTGGTCAGCGGCATGTTGCGCGACGCGAGGTGCTGGTAGATGGTCTGCGACCAGGTCTTGACCGACGCCGGGTCTTCCAGGAACACGTCGTAGGCATTCATGCAGCCGATCCAGGTGGCCGCAACGGCGGCGCGCTGGCTGACGGGTATCCAGTAGGGAGCGCTGAAAAGTCCTTGGATATCAGCGGTCCATGTCGGTTTCGCGACTATCATAAGATCCCTCTCATGCCGCCGTAAGGCCAGGTGTTGGCCGGGCTGCTAAGCTGAATCGATGTTAACTAGCCACTGCGCAGGATTTGTGCAAATTGGCCCGTCATTGCGACGGATTCATTGCAATTTTCAAGGACGATTTGGAACCGATGACAGACGCCATGGATTTGAAAATCCTGGGCAAGTTGCAAAAGGATTGCGACCAGAGCCTGGAGTTGTTGAGTGACAGTGTGGGGCTATCGTCCACCAGTTGTTACCGGCGGATTCGCCGCATGGAGAGCGCGGGGATTATCAAGGCGAAAGTGGCGGTCTTGGATGAGCGAAAGTTGGGGATCCAGGTGACGGCGTTTTTTCTGATCAAGTTGGATAGGGATAGCAATGATATTGATCGCAGGATGCAGCACATACTTTCTGGTCATCCGGAGATTCAGGACTGCTACTTGATGACGGGGGAGTTTGATTTTGTGATGGTGGCGAAGTTTCGGGATGCTGCGGAATATACCGAGTATATCTATCGGTTTTTGGAGATTTATCGGGATATTCCGATTCGGACTTATTCTTCTACGTTGGTGGTTCGGACGGTTAAAAAGTCTTATGAGTTGCCGTTGCAGGGGGTGGGGTTTTGATTGAGTACATATCCGTTATTTGAGTAACGGTCACTATTGGTTCCGCTCTTACAGCGGCTCACTTTTGAAAAGCGCAAAAGTAAGCAAAACGCTCTTGCCCCAACACTCGGCACCTCGCCTAGGCTCGGTGTGCCCTCACTCCGGCTTGAATCCGTGGGCCGCCGCGATGGGCCATCCTTGGCCCAGCGCGGCTAACCCGGCGTCCTGCCGGGTTACCCACGGATTCAAGCCTACGTTCGGCCAGCGTGTTTAACGGGGCGCCTAAGATCAAAATCAAGATCAAGAGCGACTCGCTTCGCATCGTGGATACGCGGTCCCTGTAGGAGCCGGCTTGCCGGCGAAAAGCGTGAGAACGCCGCGTTCATCCAGACACCCCACGTCATCGTTAACGACCATCGCCGGCAAGCCGGCTCCTACAGGACCGCGTTTGCTTTGGCCTTTGCTTCACACCACTCAAGCCGGCTGTCAGGCCGCTGTGCTTTTGCTTTTGATCTTGATCTTAGGCGCCCCGTTAAACACGCTGGCCGGAATTCGGCAGGGATTTGGGGGGTAAACCGGCAGGGATGCCGGTTTAGCCGCCCCGCGCCATGGATGGCGCGTGGCGGCGGCCCCCCAAATCACTGTCGGATTACGGGCACACCGAGCCTAGGCGAGGTGCCGAGTGTTGGGGCGAAGGCCTTTTGCTTACTTTTGGGCCTTTCCAAAAGTGAGCCGCTGTAAGAGCGGAACCCTAAGTAGCCGTTACCTAAATAACGGATATGTACACCATAAAAAATGCCCCCCACCCAATCCAAAATGAAGCTTTCATGACAAAAGTTCGGTAGTCCCCGGCCACTCCCGTCTCCTCTGTGTAACGCGCTTGAGCCCACCAGAATGTTGGGCTTTTCAGCCGCAAGCAGGATGCCAGGAGTGGGGCGATGGGAACTATGGAACGTTACTCGAAAGTGGGCATGCAGGAGCTCGACCAGCGCCTGTCAAAGATCGTCGAAGCGGCGCGCAAGAAGCCGGTGTCGGTCTATCGCTACGGCGCACCCTGGGTCTGGATCGTCTCCCAGGAAGACTGGCAAGGCGCTCGCAAGGAAGTGTCCAGCTACATCCCGGCAGGCCACTCCCTGGTGCTGCTGCGCCCACAGATCGACGAAGTGCTCGACCAGCATCGCGACTGGCTCACCGCCGAACCCGCAATGTCGATCGCCCCGCACACCGTGCTGCAGATCCTCCTGCTGCAACTGCTGTACTCGGTGCCCAGCGAACAACAGCTGCACGAACAGCTGAACTACAACCTGTTGTTCCGCTGGTTCGTCGGCCTGGACCTCAACCAAAAGGTCTGGAGCATTCACGTACTGACCCGCGACATCGCCACGCTGCTCAACAACCCGCGTGCGGTGCAACTCATCCAGAAAATCATCGGTGACGTGTTTTGTGGCGCCTTGCTGCACATGCCGGAGTTCTCGTTGAACTTCGCCCTGTTGCACACCTGGCTGGCACGCCACGGCAGCACTTCGATCACCAGCAATTGAGCCAGCCGCACGCCGGGCGTCCGGCGATGGCGCACAAAATCAGACAGTCAGGGGGCGGTGTGGAGCATCTGTTCAAATTAACGTTGGCGCTGTGTTGCGTGACGCTGGGGAGCCTGGCGCAACCGGTGTTGGCCGAGGAAGAAGAGGGCGCGCGCAAGGTCGACGTCAACGAGTACTTCGTGCGCGGCAATACGGTGCTGGATGCGGCGACGATCGAGGAGGCGGTGTATCCGTTCCTGGGGCCGCAGAAGACCTTGGGCGATATCGAAGGCGCGCGCGATGCGTTGCAGAAGATCTACCAGTCGCGTGGCTACCAGTCGGTGTTTGTCGAGTTGCCGGAGCAGAAGGTCGATGACGGTATCGTCTATCTGCAGGTCAGCGAGACCAAGGTCGGCCGGGTGCGTGTGGTCGGTGCCAAGCACTATTCGCCAGTGGAAATCCGCGAGCAGGTGCCGGCCCTGGAGGAGGGCGCGGTGCCGGACTTCGCCACGGTGCAAACCCAGTTGGCGGGCCTCAATCGCGGCGCTGGGCGCCAGGTCACGCCGTTGGTACGCGAGGGTCAACGCCCCGGCACCATGGATGTGGATTTGCAGGTGGAGGACCAGAACCCCTGGCACGCCAGTATCGGCCTGAACAACGACTACAGCGCCGACACCGAGAAACTGCGCTCGGTGGCGACCCTGGGGTACGACAACCTTTGGCAACTGGGCCACAGCATTTCCCTGACCTACTTCACCGCGCCCCAGGACACCGAGAATGCCAAGGTCTGGTCGGGCTCCTACAGCGCCCCGCTCAACGAGCGCTGGACCGTGCAGTTCTCGGGCTACCAGTCCGACAGCAACATCGCCACCATCGGCGGCAGCAACGTGCTGGGCAAAGGGCATTCCTACGGCGTGTCGGCCATCTACAACCTGCCGGCGGCGGGCAACTGGGCCAACTCGTTCTCGTTTGGCGTGGACTTCAAGGACTTCGACGAACAGATGAAGTTCGGTTCCAGCAGCGACCAGGTGCCCCTCAAATATGCGCCGTTCACCTTGGGCTACAACGGCTTTCGCTATACCGAACAATCGCAATTGGGCCTCGGCTTGAACCTGGTAGTGGGCACGCGCGCCTTCTTCGGCTACGGCAGCGATGCCGAAGAGTTCGAATACAAACGCTACAAGGCCAGCGCCAGTTTTGCCGTGCTCAAGGGCGACCTGAATTACACCTACACCTTCGCCAACGATTGGCAGTCGGCGACCAAGGGCGGCTTCCAGTTGGCGTCGGGGCCGCTGGTGTCCAACGAGCAGTATTCCGCCGGCGGTGCCACGTCGGTGCGCGGCTACCTGGCGGCGGAGCGTACCGGGGATGAGGGGTACTTGCTCTCCCAGGAACTGCGCACGCCGTCCCTGGCCAAGTTCCTCGGCAGTTATGTGCAGGAGTGGCGCTTCTACGCGTTCGCCGAAGGCGCGCGCATGCGCCTGCACGATCCGCTGCCCGAGCAAGAAGACGAATACAGCCTGGCCAGTGTCGGCCTGGGCACCCGCGCCAGTTTGAGCAAATGGTTGTCCGGCAGCCTGGATTGGGGCTACCCGCTGCTTGATGGACCGAACACCCAGAAACAGGACTCGCGACTGCACTTCAGTGTGCAGGCGACTTTCTGACTTTTTCTTCCGGAGACTTCACCCATGCAACGCCTATTCCTGAGCCTGTTGATCTGCCTGGGCTTCACGCTCCCGGCCACCGCCCATGCCTGGTGGCAGGACGACTGGCACTACCGCAAACAGATTTCGGTGGACACCACCGCCCAAGGCGCCGCGATCAACCAGGCCCTGGGCCGTACCGCGCTGCTGGTGCGCTTGCACACCGGCAACTTCACCTTTGACGGGGTCAAGGATGACGGCGCCGACCTGCGTTTTGTGAGCGCCGATGAAAAAACCGTGTTCAACCACCAGATCGAGAGCTTCGACCCATTGATGGGCATGGCGCTGATCTGGGTCGATGTGCCCAAGGTCGAAGGCGGTCAGCGTCAGGACCTGTGGATGTACTACGGCAACCAGAAGGCCCCGGCCACCGCCAACGGCCAGTTGACGTTCGACCCGAACTACACCGCGCTCTACCATTTTGACGGGGCCAACGGCACACCGGCCCGCGACACCACGGCCTACGCCAACACCGCGTTGAACGCCACCGGTGCGAGCATCGACGGTGTGATCGGCCGTGCCTTGCAGTTCAGCGGTCAACCGCTGATGTTGCCGGCCAGCCCTTCGCTGCAACACGCTGCGGGTGGCGCGTTCACCTTCAGCGCCTGGCTGCGCCTGGACCAAGCCAGCGGCGAGCAAGTCGTGCTGGCCCGACGTGATGGTGCCCATAGCCTGTTGCTGGGTCTGAACCAGGGCATGCCGTTCGTGGACATCGACGGCCAGCGCGCCGTGTCGACTCAACCTTTGAACCCCGGCCAATGGCAGCACCTGGCGTTCACCTCTGAGGGTGACAAGGTCACGCTGTATGTGAATGGCCGCGAGACTGCCACCCTGGCCGTTGCCTTGCCCGCGTTCAACACCCAACTGGCCATTGGTGCCGATCTGCCGGAAGCGGGCACCACGCACCTGCCATTCGCCGGGGCCATCGATGAGTTGCGCCTGTCCAAGGTGGCGCGTCCGGCGGCACTGTTGCAGGCCGATGCCAGCGCCCAGGGCGCCGAGTCGAAACTGGTGGCCTATGGCGTGGATGAAGAACAGTCCGGCTTTGGTTTCGGCAGCCTGGGCTTCTTGCTCAACGCGGTGCCGGTGGATGCCTGGGTAATCATCCTGGTCCTGGTGGCGATGATGTTCCAGTCGTGGGTCATCATGCTGCGTAAGAACCGTCAGGTCAGCCGCCTCAGCAGCGCCAACGAGGTGTTCCGCGAGCACTTCTCACAAATCGGCACCCGCCTGGAGATGTACGCCGACGACGCCCAACTGGGTGAGCGCCTGGCCCATTCTTCGCTGTGGCGCCTGTACCTGGTAGCGGTCAAGGAGATCCGCACCCGGCGTGCCCAGGGCGCTGACACCTCGTCGGTCTCGGCCGCCACCATCGAAGCCATCCGTTGCTCGATGGACGGCGTGCGCACCCGCGAAAACCAGGCGCTCAGCTCCAAGCTCTCGACCCTGTCCAACGCCATCGCCGGCGGCCCTTATATCGGCCTGCTCGGCACAGTGCTGGGGATCATGGTGGTGTTCCTCGGTACGGCCATGGCCGGTGATGTGAACATCAATGCGATTGCTCCCGGTATGGCGGCGGCGTTGCTGGCCACGGCCATGGGCCTGTTTGTCGCGATCCCGGCGCTGTTTGGCTACAACCGCCTGATCACGCGCAACAAGGAAGTCAGCGCGGACATGCGTGTGTTTGTCGACGAGTTCATCACCCGCCTGGCGGAGATGCACGGCGAGAGCCAGCACAGTGAAGCCGCGCACCGTCGTGACCATCACGCCGCTGTTCCGGCCTGAGGAGATCTGCCATGGCTTCCGTAAATACCTCCCACGACGATGACGATGATGCCGCCGTCGACAGTATCAACATCACGCCCCTGGTGGACGTGCTGATGGTGGTGCTGGTGATGTTTATCCTCACCGCCACCGCTCAGGTCTCGGGCATCCAGATTCACTTGCCCAAGGCCAGCGCTTCGGTGTCGTTGTCGGAGGCCAAGACCAAGGCCATCTCCGTGAACGACGGTGGCCAGGTGTTTCTCGACGCCTACCCGGTGACCCTCGGCGAGCTGGAAGAACGCCTGCGCATCGAGAAAGCGCTGAACCCGGATTTCCCGGTGATCGTGCGTGGCGATGCGATGGTGCAGTACCAGAAGGTGATCGAAGTGCTCGACCTGCTGCGTCGGCTGGAACTGTCCCAGGTCGGGTTGGTTACCGGCAAACCGAGTCAGGGCTGAGACATGACCGCACAGATCCCGATCGCGCCCTTGCCCATTAAGAAGAAGCCGCCGTTGCGCCCGTTGAAGTGGGGCGTGGGCCTGTTGCTGGGTGCCGTGGCGGCCTGGTTCTTGTGGCAATGGGCCAATGACATGAGTGGCGTGCGCCGCGAAGCACCGAAGGTGCCGACGATTATCCCGTTGCCGCCGCCACCGCCACCACCGCCGGAAAAGCCCAAGGAGCCTGAGCCCCAGGTCGAAGAAAAAATCCCGGAACCGGTGCCAAGCCCCGAACCCGAAGAGGTCAAGCCGGCCGAGGAAGCGCCGCCTTCGCCTAACGAAGACCTGGCCAACCCGATGCAGATCGACGGCGACGCCCAGTCCGGCAACGACGGTTTCAACATCGGCGCCGGCAAGGGCGGCGGCATGGCCGGCAGTGGTGGCGGTGGGTTGGGAACGGGCACTTACAAGCAGTACCTGGCCGGCACTTATCAGCGACTGATGCGCGAAGACCCTGAACTGCGCAAGAAGGCGTTCTCGACACAGATAGACCTGTGGTTGGGCGCCGATGGCCAGGTCACCAAAGCCTTGGTGACCAAGTCCAGCGGGGATGCCGAGACCGACGCGCAGATGCTCGCCTTGATCCAGGCACCGCGTGCCACACAGAAGCCGCCGGCGTCGCTGACGCTGCCCATGCGCCTGTCACTCAAGGGCCGGCGTCCGGATTGAACAAACCCTTTTTTACGGTTTTTTACAGGAGTTGCGTACACATGATTTCCCCCGTGAATCGACTGACCCTGGCGGTCGGCATGGTCATCGCGACCCTGGTCGGCCAGGCGGCTGCAGCCCCGGTCGCACCCTCGGAAAACGTCACCATCAACCTGATCCGCCTATTGGTGCAGCAAGGCGTGCTGACCCAGGACACCGCCAACGGCCTGATCGCCCAGGCCGAAAAAGAGGCCCAGCAGGCCCGCCAGGCCAATGCCGCGCCGGTGGTGGCCGCAGGCCCCGCCGCTGCGCCGGGTGACGTGCGTGTGCAGTACGTGCCGCAGGCGGTGAAGGATCAGATCCGTGATCAGGTCAAGGCCGAGGTCATGGCCACCGCCAAGCAGGAAAACTGGGCCCAGCCCAATACCTTCCCGGATTGGGTCTCGCGTATCAGCTTTGATGGCGATATCCGCCTGCGGGACGAGTCGCGCTATTTTTCGGGCAATAACAGCAACGAGATCGTCGACTACGCCAAGCTCAATGAAAGCGGCCCGTACGACACCAACAAAGACACCAACACCAAGCTGCCGCCGCTGCTCAACACCACCAAGGACCGCGAAAACCTGTTCCGCCTGCGCGCGCGCCTGGGCATGAAAGCCGTGCTGTCACCGGACTGGACGGCCGGCATCCGTGTGGGCACCGGCTCTGACAACAACCCGGTGTCCACCACCCAGACCCTGGGCGGCGGCTTTGGCAAGAAAGACATCTGGCTCGATCAGGGCTACCTGAGTTGGAAGGCCACGCCGGACGTGACCCTCACCGCCGGGCGATTCGCCAACCCGTTCTATTCCACTGACATGATGTATTCGGGCGACCTGAACTTCGACGGTATCGCCGCCAATTTCAACCATACGCTCAATAGCCAGTGGGGCCTGTTCGGCACCTTGGGCGCGTTCCCGGTGGAGTACACCTCCGACTCGGCCAGCAGCAACGGTTTCGACAAGGAAGACAGCGACACCAAGTGGCTGTTTGGTGGGCAGATCGGCGCCAACTGGAAGATCAACCGCGAAAACAGCCTGAAGGGCGCGCTGGCCTACTACCACTTTGACGATATCGAAGGTAAACGCTCCGGCGCTTGCCAGCCGTGGTCCGGCCAGCCGGCGTGTGACAGTGACGGCTCGCGCCTGGCCTTCATGCAAAAGGGCAACAGCGTGTTCCTGCTACGCGACATTACGCCGAATCCAGCCACCCCAGGCCTGACCCCGCAACCGCAGTTCGTCGGCCTGGCATCCAAGTTCGATGTGCTCGACCTGAACCTGGCCTGGGATGCCGAGCTGCCCAGCGATTTCAAGCTGCGCACCCAAGGCAACTTCATCCACAACCTGGCCTACGACAAGGGCGAGATGCTCAAGCGCAGCGAAGGCCAGATCGTCAACAACATCAACAGCAAGGGCCAGTTTGAAAGTGGCGGCAATGCGCTGATGGTGTCGTTCACCCTCGGCAGCGCGCTGGAAATGCGCAAACGCGGCGATTGGAACGTGTTGGCCGGCTACAAATACATCCAGCCTGACGCACTGCCTGACGGCTTCAACGATTCGTCGTTCCACCTGGGCGGCACCAACGCCAAGGGGTATTTCATTGGCGCCAACTACGGCATCGAAAAGAACATCTACGCCAGTGCGCGTTGGTTAAGCGCGTCTGAAGTGTATGGCGCGCCGTTCGAAGTCGATGTGATGCAACTGGAACTCAACACGCGCTTTTGATGCGCACGGAGATGCCACATGAACACGCGAATCTGCGGGCTGTTGCTGCTGCTGGTCACCACCGGCGCGTCGGCTGAAGGCATGGAGGAACGCCTGCGTACGCAACTGCGCAGCACTACCCAGCAATTGCAGGCCCTGCAAAGCGAACAGGCCCAGGCCAGCGCCGCGCGGATTGCGGCGGAAAACCAGGCCAAGCAGGCCCAGGCGCAAATCAAGCAGCTGACCACCGAACTCGCCCAGGTGCGTGGCGTGGCCGAGCAAATGGCCGGCCAGCAACAGAGCCTGCACAGTCAAGCTCAGGCCCAGGTGGCGGCCAGCAACGAGCAGATCGGCAAGTTCAAGAAGGCCTATGACGAACTGCTGGTGCTGGCCAAGGGCAAAGAGGCCGAGCGTGCGCGCTTGCAGGCACAACTGAGCGAACGTGACACACAAGTGCAGCAATGTTCAGTCAAGAATCAACAGATGTACGGCGTGGCCCAGCAGTTGCTCGCGGCCTACGAAAAAATCGACGTGGCCGAGGTGATGAGTATTCGCCAGCCCTTCGCCAGCAGCGCGCGGGTCAAGTTCGAGGAACTCGCCCAGGGCTTTGGCGACGATTTGTACAAAAGCCGTTTCGATGCACCCCAGGCAACCGCCAATCATTGATCGACAGGGAAGAAATCACCATGAACGAATTGATCTCCAGCGTCACCACCCAGAGCCTCACCGAGCTGCTGCAGGAAGCCGGCTACCGCGTCAACCAGACCGAACAGAACGGCGTCGTGCAATTGCTCAGCGCCAGTCAGGGCATCGGTTTTGCCGTGCGTTTCGGCAACCCGGCGGTGGAGCAGGGCAGCTATGTGGACTTCACCTACAGCTGTGCGCTGCGCATCCAGGGCGAATTGCCTGAAGGTCTGGCGCAGGTGTGGAACGCTTCGCGACGCTTTGCGCGGTTGTCGGTGCAGGGCGAGTTTTTGTTGATGGAAATGGACGTGGTGGTGGCGGGCGTGGGCGCTACGCACCTGCGCAGTCAGCTGGAGTTGTGGGATCGCCTGTTACAGGAATTTATCGTTTACCTGCGTGAATACAGCCAACAGGCCGCGCAGTTGCAGGCTGAAGCCGAGGCGCCGGTATTGTGAAGAAACCTACCTTGATGGTCGGCGCGGGTGCGTTGGTCTTGCTGGTGGTGGCGGTGGGCTTGAGCCTGCGGCCGGGCAGTGACCCGGTGGCGGCGCAGCAACCGGCGCCGGTGATCAATCCTGTATCGGCCGGGCCGGCGGTGGCCCGCCTGGGCAATCAGCAGATCGACCTGACGGAACTGAAAACCGTGCTGGCCAGCCTGCCTGCCGAGTCCCGTGAGCAGTTGCGCGGTAACCGTGGCGCGTTGGAAACCTGGATTCGTTCACGGTTGGCGCAAAAGGCGGTGCTCGAACAGGCCGACGCCCAGGGCTGGCGCCAGCGCCCGGACGTGGAACAGCAGACCCGCGCCGCCGCCGAGCAGATCGTGTTTCGCGACTACATGCTCTCGGTCAGCCAGGTGCCGGCCGATTACCCCAGCGCGGCGGAGTTGCAGCAGGCCTACGACAGTGGCAAGTCGCAATGGGTGACGCCGCCATTGTACCGGGTGAGCCAGATTTTCCTGGCGACCAATGACCCGCAAACCGTCGACAACGTGCGCCGCCAGGCCCAGGAACTGAGCCGTCGTGCCCAGGCCGCGCCAGGTGATTTCGCCGCCCTGGCCACGCAGTTTTCCCAGGACACCGACTCCGCCGCGCGCGGCGGTGACTCAGGCATGCAACCCTTGCAACAGCTGGTGCCGGAAGTGCGCAATGCCGTGTCGCGCCTCAAGGTCGGCGCCGTGTCGGACGTGGTGCAGAGCGCGGCGGGGTTTCATGTGCTCAAACTCACCGGCCAGCAACCGGCGCGTACTGCGACCCTCGACGAACTGCGCGAGCGCCTGACCCAGGCCCTGCGTGTCCAACGTCAGGAGCAGATCGCCAAGGCGTACCTCGAAGGCATGCTCAACACCGCAACCCTGAGTATCGACGGCGCCGAGCTGAACAAGGTGCTGGAGTAACCCGCGTCAACCCGCATTGGATGCACAGACCGACAAGACAGGGAGTCTCCCATGGCATTTCTAGAACCGTCCGCCCCCCAGGGGCCGTCCTCTTATCGCGCCCCCACCGAGGGACGCAGTAGCTGGCTGGCCCTGGCCCATGAGATCGAGCCGGAGGTGGCGCGCTACTTTCTGGTGAGCGCGCGCTGCGGCTGCTTCATGCAGGCGGCGCGCAGCTTGAATATCAAGGCGACGCTGTTGCGCAAGCGCCTGGCGCAGTTGGAAGAACATTTACGGCATTCGCTGTTCACCTACCAGGGCAATGGTCTGGTGCTCAGTCGCGATGGCCAGCAGTTGCAGGCCCAATTGATTGCCCTGGCCCATGAACGGCGCTTGCCGGTCACGGAGCAGCCGTTGATTCGGCTGGCAGTGGCCGAACCGATCCTGCACGACATCCTTGGTCGCGACCTGATCGCTTTGTTGCGCCGCAATGCCAGCGTGCGCCTGGAGATTATCTCCATCGACAGCCAGTTGTCGCTGCAAGCGGTGGATGTGGATGTGGTGCTATGGCTGTCGGACACCGATGGCCCCGTGCCTGGTCCGAGCTTTGCCACCGAGCCGCCACAGGCCCTGGCGCGCCTACATTACTTGCCCCATATCGCCAAGCGTTATTCGCGGTTGACCACACGCCCGGACAGTGTCGAAGACCTCGACGACTACATGCTGGTGCAATGGCAGCCTGATGCGCAGGTGGGCGCGTTGCAGGCGTGGAACCGGGTGGTGCAGCAGCGCTTGGCGGCGGTGGTGCAGGTGCATGCGTATTCGCTGATGTTGGAGATGATTCGTTGCGGTGCGTGCATTGGGTTGCTGCCACATTACATGAGCAGTTTTGACCGGGGCCTGGTGGCGTTGCCGGGGTTGTTGGCCGAGAGCATGCAGCGCCAGGTGTGGCTGGCGGTGAATGCGCAGGTGGCGGATGTGGAGGCGGTGCGGATGATTGTGGAGTTGATCATCGGCACCTTTGAAGGCCGACGCGAGTGGTTTGATTAGCGTTGCAGCACGCCGCGAAAGGTCGCGCTCAAGGCACGCAGTGTTTCCCGTGAGCGCACATCGGTGATGCGGCTGTGAAGTACCACCTCACTCACGGGCAAGGCGGGCAACCCGTATTGCTCACTCACTTCCACCGCACCTGCCGGCGCAACGCGATGGGCGAGGGCGGCGACGCCCAATCCGGCGCTGACGGCGGCGCCCACGGCCATGACACCGCCGCCAACGAACACTTCGGTCCAGTCGATGCGTGCCTCATCCAGTGCGCGTGTGGCCAAGTGGCGAACGCCGCAGGGCGCGGCCATTGTGGCCATGCGCAGGGGCGTGCCGGGGCTGTGTTGCCAGGTGGGGGCGGCGAACCAGCCGAAGCGTTCCACCGCCAGCACGTCGCCATCCTGGCGGTCGCCCTCGTTGCGCACGATCACGGCGTCAAGTTCGCTGCGGTCGAAGGCGGCGACCAGGTCGCGGGAGGAGGCGATGCGCACTTCAAGGATCACCAACGGATCGTAAGCGGCCAGGCGATTGAGCCAGGTCGGCAAGTCGGGGCCGGCCACGTGATCACTGATGCCGATCACCAGGCGTCGCGGCGCGTGGCTGTTCATATCGCCCAAGGCGCGTTCATGGGCATTGAGCAGGGCGCGGGCCGCGACGATGAATTGTTCGCCTTGGGGCGACAACCGCACATGGCGTGGCGTGCGCTCTAGCAGGCGATAGCCGAGGCGTTCTTCCAGGCGTTTGAGTTTGAGGCTGATCGCTGCCTGGGAGGTGTCGAGGGCTTCGGCGGCGCGAGTGAAGCTGGCGAAATCGGCCACCAGCACGAAGGCTTGGACAGTGTCGATATCCAGCGGTTTGGGTGCGTCAGTCATATTGGATCCTTATCGCACTTATATCGGTTGATATCTTGTTGAAATCATCGTCGCTGCGCAAGCTAAACACTCAACGTGCCCAGGAGTTTGTCCATGTTTGCCAAACAGTATTCACATCGCTTGCCTGCCGACTACGACATGGGCGTGATCCGCCGACGCGCCGCGCAATTGGGGCCGTTGTGGGATAACGCCGAGGGGTTGCTGTTCAAGGCGTTTATCGCCCAGGAGCGCGGGGGTAATGTGTATTCGTCGGTTTACCTCTGGGCCGACCCGCTGCAGGCGGCTGACTTCCTGCTGGGTGAGCGCTTTCAGAAGGTGCTCGACAGCTTTGGCCGCCCACATATCGAGAGCTGGTTGCCGTTGGACCTGCAACGTGGCCCGGCACAGGGCGCGTTGAGTTTGTATCGCGAGGAGTGGGCATTGGCGCCAGGGGCGAACCGCGCCGCGATCTTGGCCGAGGAGAAACAGCGTAATCAGCAGGTGGCTGAGCACAGTGACACGTTCGCAGTGTTCCTCGCGTTGGATGTGCAAGCGTGGCGGTTGGTGCGGTTTACGCTGTCCGCCAAGGCGCTGGACGCCGAATATCCTGGCGCGGGTTACCAGGTGCTTTATCTGGCACAAGGCGTTGCGCCCTAGCGAGAACTGCGCCAGTCTTGGTGGCCTCATCCTTGTCGTTGAAGCACTCTGTGATGCCGGCCACTCGTTTGACACTTATCTGCCATGCCGTGACTCTCCAGCAAAAAAAGGGGCGTTTTCCCGATGACGAGTCCGTTGCGATGGATTGGCGAAATGCGGGTTTGTCCCTTGCCGGCCGCTACAAGAAAAACTTGCGCTTATTGTGCGGTCCCGAGGCGCGTACCCGACAGACAGCAGGTTTGTTCGGCAGGCATCCCCAAGTCGAAAAAGCCTTGCGCGATGCTGACTTTGGTCGGTGGAAGGGCAAGGACATCGACGCGATAGATCGCAACGAATTGATGGATTGGCTTGGCAACAGCGCCAGTGCCTCGCATGGCGGCGAATCCGTGGACCAAGTCTGCGCACGAGTAGGCCGTTGGATGAAATCCCTCGAAACCCAACCCGGCCACGTCGTGGCCATCACCCATCCCTTCGTGATCCGTGCGGCAATGCTGTACGTCATGGAATTTCCGATCTCGATGTTCTACCTGATCGACGTCGAACCGTTGTCCGCCACTGAGCTGCGCTTCAACGACGTCTGGCGACTGCGCCTGGAAACTCACGCCTAGCCGCCCGAACATGGCAAAATCCACGCCCCGCAATGAGAGCAACCCATGAAACGCATCCTGATCATCGGCATTGGCGCCGGCAACCCTGACTACATCACGATGCAGGCCGTGAAGGCGCTCAACCGCACCGACGTGTTTTTCCTGATGGACAAGGGCCAGAGCAAAGACAAGTTGATCGACCTGCGTCGCGAGATCTGCGAGACCTACATCACCGAGCCTGGCTACCGTTTCGTCGAGGCCAGCTGCCCCGAGCGGGTGCGCGGCGAGATCGACTACACCACCGCCGTGCAGGACCTCAACCGCGACAAGCAGCAGACCTTCGAACGCATGATCAACGAAGAAATGGCTGACGGTGAAGTGGGCGCTTTCCTCGCCTGGGGCGACCCTGCGCTGTACGACAGCACCATCCGCATCTTGCAGGCGATTCTTGCCAGTGGCCGCAGTGAGTTCGAGTTCGAAGTGATCCCGGGCATCACCAGTGTGCAAGCCTTGGCCGCCCAGCACAAAGTACCGCTGAACCGTATTGGCAAGTCCGTTGAGATCACTACCGGGCGCCGTTTGGCGGCGGGGCAGGCGAGTGATGCCGACACGTTGGTTGTAATGCTCGACGCCGAAGACTCCTACCGCAGCGTGGCGGACCAGGACTTGGAGATCTATTGGGGCGCCTACCTGGGCACGCCGGATGAGATACTGATCAGCGGCAAAGTCAGCGAAGTCGCAGAAGAAATCGAACGGGTGCGCAAGGCGGCGCGCTTGGACAATGGCTGGATCATGGACACTTATCTGTTACGTAAACCCTGAGGTGATGCCCTATGCTCAAACTGGTTGCCCTGGCGCTGACGCTGGTCGTCGGTACCGCCCATGCCGACGAGAGGTTGCATACGGACTTGCCGCTGTCTTACCTGGAACAAACCCAGGGTGATGCACGCAACCAGCCGCTGGTGATTTTCCTGCACGGGTTTGGCAGCAACGAGGAAGATCTGTTCGGCATCAAGGACGCGCTGCCCTCCACGTGGACTTACTTGTCGGCCCGTGCGCCGATGCCAGTGGATTCCCACGGTTATCGCTGGTTTACCAAGATACCCGGCAACGGCGATTACGATGGCGAGACGGCGGACCTGCAACGCAGCGCCCAGTTGATCGAAGACTTTGTCGGCAAAGCCACCGCCAAATATCACACCCAACCGGATCGGGTGTTCCTGGTGGGTTTCAGCCAGGGGGCGATCATGTCCTATGAGGTGGGCCTGCGCCGGCCGGAACTGCTGCGCGGCATTGCGGCGTTGAGCGGCAGCGTGCTCCCGGTGCTCAAGGCTGAACTGAAGCCGGATGCGTCATTGGGCAAATTGGCGATTTTTATCGGCCATGGCACCTTGGACCAGGCGCTGCCCTATGTGTCGGGAACGCGGGCGAATGAGGTGTTGACGGGGTTGGGGTTGAAGCCGGAGTTTCATGGGTATCCCGGCATGCCGCATACCATCAGCGAGGCGGAAGTGCAGGACCTGAAAGCCTGGCTGGAAAAAAGCCTGAAATAAACACCGTTAAGAAATGTGGGAGCGGGCTTGCTCGCGAATGCGGTAGGTCAGTCGAAACATCGGTGACTGACACACTGCATTCGCGAGCAAGCCCGCTCCCACTTTGGTTATGTGTTGCTTGGTAGATCGGGTTATTTGCCGCCGGTAATCTGCTTCACCAACGCCGCATGCCCCTTGGCATCATCCGCCCGCGAAATCGCCTGGATCACCAGCAGGTGATTACCCGAACCACCGAGGAACGTGGAGTTCAGCGTTTTGCCGCCGCCTTGGGTGGCGGTGCTGTCCACCTGGCGCAGGCCGAGGCCTTTGAACGTCAGTTTTTTCTCGCTCTGTTTCTTGAAGTCAGGCAGTGCTGCGCTCTGGTCCTTGACGAACCCGGCCACGGCGCCGTCCAGGAATTGCGCGTCGTTGTCGCCGATGGTTACTCCATCGTTACGCACGGTTTCGGCGACGATCACCACACTTTTAGTGGTCTGGTTGGCATACATCGTACCCTGGGTGTCAGCGGTGCCATCCTCGGCCTTGCCAGCCGGCAGGGTGTCGGCGGCGTAGGCTTTGGGCAGGTTGAAGGTGAACTTGCCACCCAAGGTGGAGATGGTTTGCGTGGTCGGCTTGGACGCGGCAAATGCACTGCCCGCGGCCAACGCGAGGGCCAGCAGGACGGCGGTCTTGGTGAAAGTGGCCATGAAGCGCTCCAGGGGTGAACGAAATTGCGCCGTATTCTGTCAGAAAATTCGCAAAATCGTTCACCCGTAGCCTCACACCTTGTCGGACTCTTCCTCAAGTCGGTCCATCTCAAACAGCCGCGCCAGTTCTGCCCGGGCCTCCTGGGCGGTTTGCATCACTTTGGCGGCGTCGTCGTACACCGCGTGTTGTGCGGCCAGCACTTGCAGGTCGTGGTTCTTGAAGCGGGTGATGCGCGCGTCGGCCTGGGCCTGGCTCAAACCGAGGCCTACCAACGTGCGGCGGCTCATTTCCAGGCTGGAGTAGAAGGTCTCGCGAATCGGTGACGCGTCGAGGTCCACCAGGCGATGCACGTGTTGGCGGTTACGTGCGCGGGCGATGATCTTCATGTGCGGGTAGAGGTTGCGCACCAGTTCGGCGGTCTTGATGTTGATCTCCGGGTCGTCCATGGCGATCACGAAGAACTCCGCCTGGTCGACTTTGGCCGCGTGCAGGATCTCGGGGCGTTGCGGGTCGCCGTAGAACACCGGCATGCCGCCGAAGCTGCGGGTCAGTTCGATGGTTTCCACCGACGTGTCCAGGGCGATAAACGAGATGTTCTGCGCACGCAGGATCCGCGCCACGATCTGGCCCATACGGCCCATGCCGGCGATGACCACGCGCGGGGCGTCGCTTTCAATGGTGCGGTATTCCTCCGGCACTTCCACCGACTTGACCTTGGGCTTGAACAGCTTCGGGCACACCAGCAGCAATAACGGTGTCACCGCCATGGACAGGGTGATGGTCAGCACCAGGATGTCGTAGAGGTGTGGTTCGAACAGGCCCTGGTCGCGGCCGATCTTGAACACCACGAAGGCGAACTCACCGCCCGCCGCCAGCACCACGCCCAGGCGCAGGGCGCTTTCGCGATTGAGATCACCGACCATGCGGCCCACGGCATACAGCAGCGGCAGTTTCAGGCCAATCAGCAGCAGCGTCAGGCCGATCACCACCAGCGGCGAGCTGAGCAACAGGCTGAGGTTGGCACCCATGCCCACGCTGATAAAGAACAGGCCCAGCAGCAGGCCCTTGAACGGTTCGATCTGGGATTCCAATTCGTGGCGATATTCCGAGTCCGCCAGCAGCAGGCCGGCGAGGAAGGCGCCGAGGGCCATGGACACGCCCACCAGCTCCATCAACCAGGCCGTGCCAATCACCACCAGCAGTGCGGTGGCGGTGGACACTTCGCGCAGCCCGGTCTTGGCGACGATGCGGAACACCGGCCGCAACAGGTAGCGTCCGCCGATGATCACCACCGCGATGCTGCCGAGAATTTGCAAAACATGCTGCAGGCCCTGGGCTTCGGTGGTCGGGTGATCGCTGCCGGCCAGCAGCGGCACCATGGCGATCAGCGGGATCGCGGCGATGTCCTGAAACAGCAGAATCGCAAAGGCCAGGCGGCCGTGGGGCTGGTTCAGCTCCTTGCGCTCGGCCAGGCTCTGCAGGCCAAACGCGGTGGACGACAGCGCCAGGCCCAGACCGAGCACGATCGCACTGTTCCACGACTGGCCAAACAGCCACAAAGCCACCACGCCCATCACCAGGCCCGTCAGCAGCACTTGCGCCAGACCGACGCCGAACACCGCCTTGCGCATCACCCACAACCGCTTGGGCGACAGTTCGAGACCGATGATGAACAACAGCAACACCACGCCCAGCTCGGAAAATTGCGCGACGCTTTGCGGATTGCCCACCAAACCCAGCACCGACGGACCGATAATCACACCCGCGAACAGATAGCCCAGCACTGCGCCCAGTTGCAGGCGTTTGGCCAGGGGCACGGTCAGCACGGCGGCGAGCAGGAACACCACAGCTGCTTGTAACAGGTTGCCTTCATGGGGCATTGCGAACTCCAGGATCTCTAAAACCAATCAACAAGGGTGTATTAGAGCGCTTTTTACATTTCGAAAATTGTGTTTTTGAGCGGGGTGGGTAGAGACTCAGGTAAAACGCTGTTCGACAGGTTGAATTTATTATTCCTTTGGTGGAATATTTTGTGAGGTCGAATTCTGGTTGGAAGGGTCGTCACCATGCCTAAGAAATTCGCTGAACTGCAAGCGCGCATGACGCCGCAATCCCGTGCCGAAGCCAAGCTGTTGTTCCAGCAGCACCTGCAGGAAATGCCACTGCATGAGCTGCGCAAAGCCCAGCAGTTAAGCCAGGCGAGCCTGGCTAAAGCACTGAACATCAACCAGGCGGCCGTCTCCAAGATGGAGCGGCGCACCGACATGTATATCAGCACGTTGCGCGACTATATCCGCGCGATGGGCGGCGAGTTGGAGATTATTGCCACGTTTCCCGATGGTCAGGTCAAGATCGACAATTTCGCCTGCTGAAAGCGGTTGCAGCTATCCAGAAGGTCATCCTTGTGAACCAACTTCTCGCCATGCGTGCCTTTGTTCGCGTCGTCGAAACCAGCTCATTCAGTCGTGCATCCGACCAGTTGACGCTGCCGCGCTCCACCGTGAGCAAGCTGATCACCGACCTTGAGAAGCACCTCGGCATCCAGCTGATGCACCGCACCACACGGGCTCTGGCGCCAACGTCCGAGGGGTTGGAGTATTACCATCATGCCCGGCGCCTGGTCGCAGAATTGGACGAAGTGGATAGCGCCATCCGTGGGCAAGTCCTCAAGCCCGGCGGGCATCTGCGGGTGGATGCGCCTGCGTCGTTTGCCAATTGCCTGCTGATTCCGGCGCTGGTGGATTTTCATCGCGAGTATCCCGATATCACCATTGCCTTGGGTATCAGTGATCGTTCGGTGAACATTGTGGGGGAAGGGGTGGACTGCGTGATCCGCGCCGGCAAGCTGGATGACATGGCGATGATCGGGCGTAAGGTGACCGACCTGGAGTATTTGACCTGTGCGGCCCCTGATTACCTGGAGCGCCGAGGTGTGCCGCTTTCCCCGGAGGATCTGGCGCTCAACCACCTCAAGGCCGGCTATTTTTTTGCCGGATCTGGTAAAGCGGAACCACTGATTTTCGAGCAGGGTGACAGGCGCATCGAAGTGGGCGATTGCGCCTATTCCACCAATGAAGGCAACGGCCTCAAGGAAATGCTGCTCGCCGGACTGGGCGTCGGGCAGCATTTCAAGGCCATCGTTCAGTACTATGTGGACAACGGCCAATTGGTCAGTGTGCTGCCGCAGTGGTCGTGTCCAGCCACGCCGCTGCACATCCTCTATCCACCCAATCGTCACCAGAGCGCGCGGCTCAAGGTGTTTGTCGAATGGGTGATCCGCAGGTTCGGGGTCAGGGAATAATCGCGGTCACGCGGATTTCCACGCGCATGGTCGGCAGGCCCAGGGCCTCGACGCCGACTTGCGTCCAGATCGGCGCATGGTGGGGCATGTACTGGCGGTAGTGTTTGACCATCGCTTCGTTGACTTCGGGCGGGAAACCACCGACGTGGTAGGAGTTGACGTGAATCACGTGCTCCCAACTGGCGCCGGCAGTAGCAAGGGTGCGTTCCAGGTTGTGAAACGCCTGGGCGATCTCGTCGGCCAGGGCGGCGGGGATCTTGAACTCATCGTCCCAGCCCCCTTGGCCTGAGGTTTCCACGCGATTGCCGATTTTTACCGCCTGCGAGTAATGCAGGTGCTCGCGCATGTAATCGCCGTAGCCGGAAGTGACAAAAAATTCAGGCGTGCTCATGGTATTTCCTTCGGTTCAGTACAGGACTGGACCCAAGCTAAAGCACTCAATACACGAACAAAATACCGAATTTATGCCATGACTATCTATCCATGTGGACAATTGGCTGCGGTTCCACGGGCGCGAGGTTGGCTGGCCTGCGATACAGGCCTACAGCCAGTCCGACGATGATGATCCCGATAGAAATCAGGTTCGGCGTGGAAATGCGCTCATCCAGAATCAGCATCGAGCTGGTGATACCGAACACCGGAATCAGCAACGACAGCGGCGCCACGGTGGAAACCGGGTACAGCTTGAGCAACGAGTTCCAGCCCCAGTAGGCAAAGTGCGTGGCCAGGTACACTTGGAACAGGATCGACAAAACCGCCGTCAGGTCGAGGCTGGCCTGCAAACCTTCGAACGCGGCGCTGCCGTGCATCAACCAGGCCGTGAGGAACAGTGGGATCGGCGGGATCAGGCTGGCCCACACCATGAACGAGAAGATCTCCTTCACTCCGGATTTCTTGATGATCACGTTGCCCACGCTCCAGGCCACCGCGCTGAGCACGATCAGCATGACGCCCAGCACCGCGTGGTTACCTTCCTGGGTGGAGATGATTCCGGCCAGGCCGATCAAGGCCAGCACGGCGCCGAGCATCTGCGCGCCACGGATCTTTTCCTTGAACAGCAAAAAGCCCCAGCCCATGGTGAAGAACACGCTGAGTTGAATGATCAATGAGGCAATACCGGGGCTCACGCCCACCTGGATGCCATAGTTGATCACGCCCCACATGCCCAGCCCGAAGATGAAGCCATAGGCGGCCACGTAGCTGAATTTGACGGCGGGACGCTTGATAAAGAACACCAGCGGCAGGGCGGCAAGGGCGAAGCGGATACCCGTGAGTACAAACGGGTCGATGGCGCGCAGGCCGAGTTTGGTGATGGGGAAGTTGACGCCCCATACCAGGGTGACGAGCACGGCAAGAGACAGATGTTTTTTCAGCATGGACCCTCCTTGGGTCAGGCGGCACACCGCGATCGCGAGGTGCCGCCGGGAAGTCAGTTCAAGGCGAAGCGTTTTTGCATCAGGCACAGCCCGGCGATTTCCATCAGCAGGTTGTCTGCCGAAGCGCGTTGGGCGGTGGACAAGCTTGGCAGGGTTGCCAGCAAGGCGCGTACTTTACGCGGGTCGAAGAACGGTACGTTATTCAATGCCGGGCCGCTCAACACGTCGTTGATCATTTCATACAGCTTCGATTGCGGGCTTTCGGATGCCGGCGGGGCGCGGAAGTACTGCTTCTTGCGATCCAGCACAGCCTGGGGCACATAAGGGCGCATGGCTTCGCGCAGCGCGTATTTCTCGGTGGCGCCGCGCACTTTCATGTTCACTGGCAGGCGGCACGCGGCCTCAATCACTTGGTGATCGAGCAGCGGTGGTCGACCTTCCAGACTGCCGGCCATTTCCATGCGGTCTCCCAGGGAGGTGAGCACCACGTTGGGCAGGCTGGACTTGGCCACCATATACAGCGAACGGTTCACCGGCTCCCAGCCGTTGAGCGCCCGTGGGCTCAGGCGATCGTAGAACTCGCGATAGGCATCGGTATTGCTGAAACGCTCACGGAAGTCATCGCTGTACAACTGCGCCAGGGGGCCGAACAGCGCCGACTGGGTTTGCAGCCAGGACACGCCATGGCCGAGTTCGTCCTGCACCCATTTCACATCATTTTTGCCGCCGGGCAGGTAGCGATCTTCGCTGGCATGCAGGCGTCGGCTGAGTTCGGCGATCGCGGTCGGGTCCTGGTTTTCGTGGTTGTACAACACCATGTCGCGACGATAGTGCGGGTAGCCGCCGAAGACTTCGTCGGCACCTTCACCAGTGAGTACGGCGCGCATGCCCTGATTCTGCACATATTTGCACAGCAGGTACTTGGCCACGCTGTGAGCGTTGGCGAAGGGCATTTCGGCGTGCCACAGGGCATTTTCGAAGTTATCCGCCATGTCGGAGGAGTTCACCGACAGCACATTGAGGTGGGCACGGTTATGCCGTGCGGCCACTTCGGCGTACTGGCGTTCGTCGTAGGCCTGCTCACCTTCGAACGACAAGTGGAACGCCTGCAATGGCTGGCCGGTCAGCTCGGTGGCGATGCCGAGCATGGCCGACGAGTCGAGACCGCCACTCAGGCACACTCCGACCGGTACATCGGCATGCAGGCGCAGGCGTACGGACTCTTCGATGGTGTTGCGCAGGGACTCGATCATCTCGGCTTCACTGCGCTGCTCGGTGGCTTGGGCATCCGGGAAGTCCCAGTCCCAGTACTGTTCGGTTTGCAGGCCGCTTTCATCGGCGATGATCCAGCAACCTGGTTTCACGCTGCGAATATTGTTGAACACAGTCCGGTCGCGCAGGATGAAACCGCGATTGGCGTAGGCTTCGTGGTCCCACTGCGCGGGTACACCGGCTGCTAGCAAGGCTTTGATTTCGGAGGCGAAGTACCAGGCACCTTCATGCTCGGTGTAGTACAGCGGCTTGACGCCCACCCGGTCACGCACGGCAAACAGCTTTTTGCGCAGGCGATCGAAGATCAGGATGGTGAATTCGCCGCGCAGTTGCTTGAGGCCGCGTACGCCATGGCGGCGGTACAGGTGCATGGCGATTTCGCTGTCGGACGAGGTCTTGAAGCGGCAACCATCGCTCTCCAGTTCGGCGCGGATGCGTTGATAGTCATAGAACTCGCCGTTGACCATCATCACCAAGTCGCCTTCGTCGGCCACGATAGGCTGGGTGCCGTTACCCAGGCCGACCAGTCCCAGGCGCACATAGCCAAAGGCGGCCTGGCCTTGGGGGTCGAACCATTGGCTGGAGCTGTCCGGGCCGCGATGATGGATTGCACGCAGGGCGGCATCGAACATGTTCGGGTTGAACGCACGAGGTTGTTTGGCAAAGACGCCAATGTATCCACACATGACAATTACTCTATTGAATTTGTATTGATCAGCAGCACGCTGGTTTCAAACGGTGGTGACCGGTTCGCTCATCACTGGCAGCTCAGGCAGCACCGCGTCGGGGTGTATGCCAATGGAGCTGAGAATCTCGGGCATGGCCGAGTAGTCCGCTTCGCCGGTCTCGGTAAATTGAGTCGGTAGTAGCAGCGATTGGTCGCCGAACACTTCGAGCAGTTGCGGCAGGATGATTCGCCACGCCGAAATCTCGCGCATCGGGAAGATCCGGATGGAGTTGGCGATGCCGCGGGTGAACAAGGCGGTTTGCTGCGCGGTGAAGTCTCCGACCACCTGCTGCACGAACAGCGGGAAGATGTGCTTGTGCACCAGCTCGTCTTTTTTGTGCAGGGCCACCACATGGCGAAACACCGGTTGGATCTCCGGCGCGTCGCTGAGGTCGGCCAGGTAGTCGCTGATAAATGTCTCCGAGACCAGCGAGAAGGCCAGGCGGTAGATCTTGAAATCCGCTTCGGACAGGGTGGCCTGGGCCTGGTTCAGGTGGCGGGTCAGTTCCAGCTCCGGCCATTTGATGCGCATGCCGCGCTGGGTAATTGCCAGCTCACACATGTTGATCGAAAACAGAGTGTGATAAGCCTCATCCGCCAGGGTTTCGGAAATCGTCGCGGCGCTGGCGGAGCTCAGGCGCGGGCCCAACTGCAGCAGGTCGATGCAGGACGGGCAAATGATTTCGGTTTCGATGGCGATGGTTTTCTGGTTATAGATCACCCAGCCGGCCGACAGGATCAGCAGTTTCAGGGCGTGGGGGTAGTGCTGGTAATGCGGATCATGGGCGAAAGGTAACAGGGCCTCGAGAAAGTCCGGCGCCTGCAGGTCAAGCTGGATATCCGGCCGTTGGGAATCGAGCTTGATCTGTGCGCGTTTGTGCCAGCTGCGTTCGATTTTGATCAATCGTTCATCGGTCGCGTCATTGCTGCGATAAAGATCGTCTTGAGTGCTGTGCTGAAACATGGTTTCACCAGGTTGATAGTGATTGTGAAGGCCATCCATGGTTTGCCGAGGTGCGCTCGGCAACGTTCACGACCGGGAGTTACACCGCTGGCGCGGTCTGGATCTTGTCCTTCTTGCGATCCAGGAAGTCCGCCAGGCGATCCTGTGTGCGGATATCCGAAGACACCACGGCAGCAATCAAGGCTTCCGTCATCAGGCCGTCCTGCTGGCTTTGATCGACAATGCGCGGCAGCACGTGGGTTACCGCGTAGTTGGTCATGGGCAGGTTGCCGGCGATCTTGTGCGCCAACTCGGTGGCCTTGAGTACCGCCTGGCCGACCGGCACCAGGTACTGGGCTACGCCGCGCTCATAGCTTTCCTTGGCGTAGAGCGTGCGGCCGGTGAGCATCATGTCGGTCATCAGGGCGATGCCGGCGATGCGCGGGAAGCGCACCGAGGCGCCGACGCCGACGTACAGGCCACGCATCGCCTCGGGCAGCGAGAAGAAGGCGCTGTCATCCACCACGCGCAGGCTGCAGGCCGTGGCGATTTCCAGGCCACCACCGATGGCGGCACCGGTAATGGCGGCGACGACGGGCACCTTGCCGAACTGGATCAGTTCAAAGGTTTTGTGCCATTCGCGGAAGGCCTGGACGTTGTCGATGACCGATTGGTCGCGGATCTCCGACAAGTCCAGCCCCGTGCAGAAATGCTGGCTGGTGCTGTAGAGCACGGCGGCACCAATGCCTTCAGGCATATTGGTGAAGGTATCGCGCAGTTCGTGCATGACTTCCAGAGACATGGCGTTTCGCTTCTGCGGGCGGTTGAGACCCACCATCAGAACGGCGCCGTCTACTCGTACGTCCAAGTAGTTTTTGACACTCATTTTCCGAATATCCCTTCGAGATGAACCCAACTTGGGGAGCGACGATTCTAGGTGGCAGAGTAGTGGCCCGCTTGCTATGTCAGGTCATACTTTGACAAAATCGGGCCATGCCGCCGACCTTCACTTATTCCCCGTACGAACCCGACAGCCCCGAAGCGGTGGTGACGCTGCGCGAGTACCCGTCCGGCACGGTGTTTCCACGGCATACCCATCGCCGTGGGCAGTTCGCTTATGCGTCCACCGGTGCGCTGAAAATGTTCACTGACCTCGGTAACTGGGTCGTACCGCCGCAGCGCGCGATCTGGGTGCCAGGCGGCGTCTCCCATGAGATGCACATGCGCGGCGATGTGGTGATGCTCAATACTTACCTGGACGACGACGCGGCCCGGCGCGCAGGGTTGCAGGACTATTGCCAGGTATTTGGCGTCTCGCCGCTGTTGCGCCATCTCCTGGAGGCGGCGCTGGCGATTGGGCCATCGGCCTCGCCCAGTGTTCGCGATCGCTGCGTGCTGACCCTGTTGATCGATGAAATCGGCGCTATGCCCGAGTTGCCCCTCAGTGCGCCGTTGCCCTCCGAAGCACGTCTGGCTCGTTCTTGTCAGCGCTTCCTCGAAGCCCCGACGCAGAAGATCTCCATCTGCGAGATGGCCGACTGGTCGAGCATGAGCCGACGCACCTTCACCCGTAACTTCCGTGAATGCACGGGCATGACCTTTGTGTCCTGGCGCCAGCAGGTGTGCCTGTTGGAGGCGACGGCGCGGCTCAGTCATGGCTCGTCCATCACCGATGTGGCGTTCGAGTTAGGGTTCAGCAGTTCCAGCGCGTTCACTTCGGTATTCCGCCGCAATCTGGGCGATTCACCGGCGCGTTACCTAGCCAAGTCCAAGGCCGCCTCCCTGTTCTGAAAGGACGAAGAGGCCAATGCGGTGCCTTTTCCCCCAGCGGTACGACGTTGAACCCCGCCCTTTGTTACTATCGCCGTCCCTTGTCACCAGGAGTCATTGCCCCATGCAGCACCAGTGGGATGAAATGCACCGCACCCGCAAGCCCACGTTCTTGATGTGTGGTGAGCCCCAGGGCGATGTGCTTAATCTCTATGTCCACGGTTATTCGGCGTTCTTCAACCGACAACAGCTGGGCAGCTTCAAGGCGCAGTTGGCGGGCATCGAAGGCTCCACCAACCTGATGCTGTTCTGGCCGGCGGGGCATTTCCTGGAAAACCTGTTTGCACCGTTCAAGGATGTGATCGGCGCAATGCTGGGCGGCGGCAGCCTGGGCGCGGCGACTGTCGGGGTGGGCAAGGCCATTGCGTATTTCCTCGATCACTACAAAAGCGTCGAGGCACGGGTGGACGAGGTCGCCAAGAGCTTGCTGCCCGAATTGGCCAATTACCTGCACGGCGAGTCCCTGGCAGTCCGGCGTATCAACCTGATTGGCCATTCCCTTGGCGCACGCATTCTGGTCAAGAGCCTGCTCGCCAATCCCGAGACCGCCCGTGAACTGCCATTGGACAATCTGCTGTTGATGGGCGGGGCGATCTGCACGTCGAGCCCGTGGGATGATGTATCGGCGCCGCTCAACGGGCGCGTGATCAATTGCCACTCCAGCAAAGACTGGGCGCTGGCCCTGAAACCGGATACCGAGCGTTGCATCGGCCGCTATGCGATCCCGGTGACGCCGGCGCTCAAGGCCAAGGTCACCAACGTGCACTTGGCGACCTTCGATCATGCCGCCTACTGGCCGCAGTTGCAGACGGTGGTGCAGTACACAGACCTGTTGCACGAGCGGCGCGGCATGATCCGCTCCGACCAGCGCAGCCCGCAGGTGCGTTTTGCCGAAGAGGACGCGGAGCTGTTTCCGGCGCTGGTGCAGGCGCGGCCCGAGGAGTTGAAGTTTCTCGCTGAACTGATGGCGCAAAAGCGCAGTGCGACTATCGACGCCACAGTGCGCGAGCCGCTCAAGCTGGCCATCGAGTTGCAGCGCATGGGCGGCGATACCTTTATGAACCTGGCCCGTGGCCACGGCGTGAGTTACCGCCAGATCGCCGAAGATGTGGTGCAGCGGCTGGGTATCAAGTTCGATGAGCCGCTCAATACCGTCGAATTGGCCGACCTTGAAGCCCAGGTCGCCGAAAAGCTCATCGAGCAGTACAAGGACAAACTCAGCAACGCCGACCGCCAGGTGTTCGACGCCGAACTCAAGGCCGCCGCGCAAAAGGAGCAGGGCTTGTTCAACCGTTTCGATGTCGGCCGATCGGCGACCACCGCGTTGAGCGGCACGGCGCTCGCCGGGTTGACCGGGTTTATCCTGCGTCGTGGCGCGGCCACGGCCATCCCGGTGGTGGGCCAGGCACTGGCCGCAGCGATGCTGCTGGTGAGCGGGGTACGCGCGTTTTCCGGCCCGGCGTATTCAATTACCACTCTGGCGGTGCTGGTGATAGGTGTGATTCGCCAGCGCATGGAGCGTGAAGCGCTGAACCAGGAGATGGACCTGGTGGTGCAAGTGGTCGAAGCGTTCGACTTGCCGCGGGAGACGGTGATGCGCACGGTCGCATCCGACTGATAAGCTGCGTCTCTATCGAGTGTGTTTGCCTGGGATACCGCGTGAAATTCAGCCTGCCAAAAATCGCTACCGCCCCCTTTTGCCCGCCGGAAGTCGCCGGTTCCGTCGCCGTTGACCCCAAGGCTTCGTTCTTCAAGCGCGCGCTGATGTTCGCCGGACCAGGCTTGCTGATCTCCATTGGCTACATGGACCCAGGCAACTGGGCCACGGCCATCGAGGCCGGCTCACGCTATGGTTACAACCTGCTGTTCGTGGTGTTGCTGGCCAGCCTGGCGGGAATGGCGGTGCAGTGCCTGTGCTCGCGGTTGGGCATTGCCACCGGAAAAGACCTGGCGCAACTGTGCCGCGAGCGCTACAGCAAGCGATCCGCACGCACCCAGTGGGTGCTTGCGGAAATCTCCATCATTGCCACTGACCTCGCCGAAGTACTCGGCTGTGCCCTGGCCTTTCACTTGCTGCTGGGGGTGTCACTGACCACCGGCATTGTCATCACTGCCTTCGATACCTTGCTGATCCTGGCCTTGCAGAACCGCGGTTTCCGCCGCCTTGAAGCGATTATGCTGGCGCTGGTAGCAACTATCGGCGTGTGTTTCTTCATCGAACTGGTCCTGATCAAACCTTTCTGGCCGGACGTGTTCAGTGGTTTCACCCCGTCATTGTCGGCCATCAGCGATGCTGCACCACTGTATTTGGCCATCGGCATCCTCGGGGCCACGGTGATGCCTCATAACCTCTACCTGCACAGCTCCATCGTGCAAACCCGGCTGATCGGCAAGGATCTGGCCAGCAAACAGGACGCGGTCAAGTTGGCGCGTATCGACACCATTGGCTCGCTAGCGCTCGCGCTGTTGGTCAACGCCGCGATCCTGGTGCTCGCTGCCGCAGCCTTCCACAAGACCGGCCACACTGACGTGGTCGAGATACAGGATGCCTACCACCTGCTTGATCCGCTGGTTGGTGGTGCCTTCGCCAGTATTCTGTTTGGCATTGCCTTGCTGGCCTCCGGGCAAAGCTCCACCTTTACCGGCACCATCGCCGGGCAGGTGATCATGGAGGGCTACCTCAACCTGCGTATTCCCTGCTGGCAGCGGCGTTTGATCACACGTGGCCTGGCGCTGATCCCTGCGTTCCTGGGGGTATGGCTGATGGGCGACGATGCCATCGGCAAATTGCTGATCCTCAGCCAAGTGGTGCTCAGCCTGCAGTTGCCGTTCGCGCTGTATCCGCTGATCCGCATGACCGGTGACAAGCAACTGATGGGGCCGTTCGTGAATCGCCTACCCACACGCTTGCTGGCGTGGTTTCTGTTCGCGGTGATCAGTGGGGCGAATGCCTGGTTGATTGGGCAGTGGGTCTTTGGGTAGACACAACGAAGCAATCGGGACGATTCACACCAGGATTGCCAGGGACGTGTATTGGGCGACCTGCGGATCGGCGGTCAATAGCTTCATGGGCTCGCTGATGGCGGTCGCAACGATGAGCCGATCAAACGGATCCTTGTGACGGTGCTCAAGGTCCTTCACCGCGATCGCATGTTCTGAGGTGATGGGCAGTTCGACGAATCCGCTTTCCAGGCAGTACTCACGGATTTCATCCAGATCGACGGTGAGTTTCCCCAGGCCGACCTTAATTGACAGTTCCCAGAATGTTGCAGCGCTGATGTAAATCTCTGCTGCGTTCTCAATCAGCTTCCTGGCTTTGCTGGATAGCTTAGGATCTTCACTCAGCGTCCAAAGCAGAATATGGGTATCCAGCAACATTCTCATAAGCGGTTGCCTTCGAAGGCATCCAGTAGGCCGTCAGGCAAAGGTGCATCGAAGTCTTCAGGAATGACGAGCTTGCCCTTCATTGCACCGATTCTCCGACCCTTGGATTTGCCGACGGGCACCAGCTGAGCCATCGCACGCCCATGTTTGGCAATGGTAATGATCTTGCCGGCGGCAGCTTCATCAACCAGCTTCGACAGATTATTTTTCGCTTCGCCCAGAGGTACGGTTGTCATGTGGTTATCTCCGCATTTTGGCCAAATATAGCCAAAACTACGTGCACTATCAAAGACGGCCAGACCGCTGACTGAAGCGGCTCGCGCAGCGCGCGATTTTTTGGGGTAAGTGAATTCCATTGCAGCTCTCTCAAAAAAATATCGTCAGAGTCTGCCTCAGCATGCAGAGGCCAGAAATACTGGCCCGGAAAATCAGAACGGACCTACCTATTTCTGTAAGGAAATTTCCTTCATAGCGACATTCTTCTCGACTTGGAAAAGTCACCGATCCCAATACGGCACCCCTCCAAAACATTCCACAAAATAATCAATCACCGTCCGCACCTTCAGCGACAAGCGCCGGCTCCCCGGCCACAGTGCCGCAATCTGCTGCGGCTCCAATGTTGTCGCCACGTCGTACTCCGTCAGCACTGCCCGCAAAGCGCCCGCACGCAAACTGTCGCCGATCAACCACGACGGAAACACCACCAGCCCCAGCCCCTGCTCGGCGGCGTAGGTGAGCGTGTCGGCATGGTTGCCGGTGATCGGGCCCTTGACGCTATAAGGTGTCCAGTCGCCCTGGCCCTTGCGGAAAAACCAGCGTTGCTGGCCGGTAATGCCTTTGTAGGCCAGGCACTGGTGGTTGATCAGTTCGTCAGGATGTTGCGGTGCGCCGTGTCGGGCCAGGTAGGCCGGGCTGGCGGCGATGCGGAAGCGTTGAGGGGCGAAGATGCGCGCCTGCATGCTGGAGTCGTTGAGCACGCCGATGCGGAACAGCAGGTCGGTGCCGTCTTGCAGCGGGTCGACATAGGTGTCGGTTTGCTGGATATCCAGTTGCAGCTTCGGGTAACGCCGGCACAACTCGCCCAGCCAAGGAGAGAGATGGCGCTGGCCGAACACCATCGGCGCATTGATGCGCACCAGGCCGCTGGGTTCGCTTTCCTGTTCCTGCAGCGCCTGGCCGGCGGCTTCCAGTTGTTCCAGCATCAACCGCGCATGTCGTCCGAGCAAGCGCCCGGCTTCGGTAGGGCTGACGGCGCGGGTGTGCCGGTAGAGCAGTTGCTGGCCGAGGGCCTGTTCCATCAGTTGGATCTGCCGGGAGATGGAAGAGGGCGCCAGGCCCTCTCGGCGCGCCACTTCGGAAAAGCTGCCCAAGTCCAGTACGGCGACGAATAGGCGCAGCGCCTTGAAGCTCAGTTCATTCAAGCCTTGCATCGTGCCTCCAGGCTGTGCGTTTTGCGCAAAGGTGTTGTTGGTATGCTCCCATTTATCGCACAGGACGGCCACCGGATAATGCTCGCCATCCAATCCTTTGTAGATGTGCAGGTGGTGTATGCAAGCAAGTTCCATCGAGGGCGTGGCGTTAGCCAAGCCGAAAAAAAACGTCCTGCGGCTACTGCTTTTGCCGCTGGTGATCGTGGCTGGCATGGGTTTGTCGGTTGAAGCGGGCCTGCTCGGGCCATTGGGTGTGCAGGTGGGGCATTTGTGGGCGACGCTGAGCATCTTTGGTGTGGGCTCGGCCATCCTGTTTCTACTGCTGCTGTTCAGTGGCCCGCAAAAGGGCCCGGCGTTGTCCGAGTTGCCGCGCTGGCAGTTGATCGGCGGTTTGCTGGGGCCGATCTACGTGGTGGTGCTGACCCTGGCCACGCCGCATATCGGCATCGCGATGACCATGATCGCGATTCTTTCGGGGCAAGTCGGCAAGAGCGTGCTGATCGATCATTTCGGCTGGTTCGGGGCGGCGCGCAAGCGGGTCAATGGCGAGCGCTGGATTGCCCTGGCGCTGATTGTGGTGGCACTTGTTTTGATTGCGCGAGGTTAAGGCGATGAACCTGATTCTGTTACTGGTAGTAGTAGTCGCCGCAGGTGCGGTGTTGAGTGTGCAGGCCGCCATCAATGGTCGCCTGGGCCAGACGGTGGGTGTATTGCGCGGCAGCCTGGTGACTTTTGGAGTGGGCGCGATTGTCACTGCGTTGTTGATCCTGTTCTTTGAACCCGCCCAGGCAGTGAGCTTGCTGGATGTGCCGAAATGGCAACTCACGGGGGCCTTGTTCGGAGTGGTGTACATGATGGTGATGGTCGGCGCGGTGCCTGTCGTCGGCACGGCGGTAGCGACGGTGGCGGTGATCGTCGGGCAATTGGGCATGGGCATGCTCATCGACAACTTCGGTTGGCTGGGCAATCCGGCGATTGAATTGTCGGGTGCGCGGATTGTGGCGATGGTCTGCCTGGCCCTGGCCCTGGTGTTCATGTACCGCAGCAATACCCGCGCCGACTGACGGTTTGAACCATCGCCGACGGGCCGCAGTCACTCTTTAAGGTGCCGGCGCCCGCCGCACCGGGACGACCAAGAAAAAGGAGTCTGACCATGCCAGATAAGACCTGTGCCTGCCCACACTGCAAGTGTGTGCTGGGAGCTGACGCGGTAATGAAGGACGGCAAGGGCTATTGCTGTCAGGGCTGTGCGGAGCACCATGCGCATGGTGAGCCGTGTGCGGCGGCAACCGGGTGCGAGTGTGCCAAATCCGCCAAAGGTTGATGTGTTTGCGGGAGCCGGCCAGCCGGCTCCTATTATTGGCGTTCGAGTTCGAGCCGCAGGCTATGGTCGGCCAGGTGTCGACGATGCTTCACCACGCCACGGGTACGTCGTCCCTCCAGCGCAAACACCACCGTCTGCGCGTCACGTAGATCGTCCGGCAACGGTTGAAACACTTTCAGTACCGTCCCACCCGCTTGGTGTTGCAAGCTCACTTGGCATTCGACATGCCGGGTAATCGGCCCGAACAGGGTGTCCTGGGTGTAGTCGATCCGTGCCATGCCGTTGACCGGCAGTATTGCATCCATGGTCTCTCTCCTTGATCAAGCCTGTAGCGCACGCGTCCGAGCTGTGTCGGTATAAGCCAATGATCCGCGTGACCCGTAAAAATTCACTCGGATTGTCGAACGGTGGTCATTACCATGGCGGCTCACCCTTGATTGATGTGTACATCATGGCCCTGGCTGCGCCTCCCGACCTCAGTGATCACGCCGTCCCCGTGCAGCCCTTGGCGCGTACCTATCCGCGTGGACTGTACGTTGAGCCCCATAGCCATGACTGGGGCCAATTGCTCTACGCCATGAGCGGCGTGATGTGGGTCGAGACGCCGCGCGAAGCCCTGGTGGTGCCGCCGCAGCGTGCCGTCTGGCTGCCGCCCGGGGTGGAACACGGAATTCGCGTGGTGTCGGATTTGCAGATGCGCAATATCTACTTGCGTCCGGCACTGGCGGCCACATTGGACAGCCAGGTGCAGGTGATCGAGGTCGGTGGGTTGCTGCGTGAACTGATCGTCACACTGGTGGACCAGGGCGATAACGGCGATGCGGCGTATTACGACGCCGTGGTCAGCCTGGCCTTGCTGGAATTGCAGCGGGCGCGCCGCTCGCAGATCCGCATCGCGATGCCGGTGGATGCCGACCGTCGACTGATCAGTGCGTGCCAGGCGGTCATGGCTGCGCCATCGCTGGAGATTGCTTTCGAACAGCATGCCGAAGCCGCCGGAGCCAGTGTGCGTACCTTGTCGCGGCTGTTTCAGAATAACCTGGGCATGGGCTTTGCCGAATGGCGCCGCCAGGTGCAATTGGCCACGGCGGTGGCGGAGTTGATCCAGGGCCAGCCAGTCAGTGCGATCGCACGCTCCCTCGGCTATTCCCCCAGCAGTTTCAGCGACATGTTCCGACGCGAACTCGGTATAGCGCCTTCGCAGTACATCGGCTGAGGAGTTGGCCGAAATTCTGAAGCACTTGGCCGATGCTTCAGGAAGGTGCCCTCTACACTGAGCGCATCCACCCACAAGGCGCTACCCCCATGAACTACCTGATTTCCCTCGCCATCGGCCTGTTTGTCGGCGTGATCTATGGCGCCTTGGATTTCCGTTCGCCCGCACCGCCGGCCATCGCCCTGGTGGGCCTGATGGGCATGTTGCTGGGTGAAAAGCTCTGGCCCATGGGGCGGCAGCTGGTGGGCACTTGGTTCTCCTGATCTCTTTTTTCACTTCGATGGATATTGGCCATGAAAGCACTGCAATTTTCCGCCACCGGCGACCTCGCCGCCCTGCGCTTCGTTGATGTCGCCACCCCGGTGCCGGCCGCCGGTGAAGTACTGGTGCAGGTCAAGGCCGCCGGCCTTAACCCCAGTGACGTCAAAAACGTGCTTGGTCGCTTTCCCTACACCACTTTGCCGCGCATTCCCGGTCGTGATTTTGCCGGTGTGGTGGTGGAGGGACCGCAGGAACTGCTGGGCCAAGAGGTTTGGGGCACTGGCCGTGACCTGGGTTTTTTTGCCGACGGTTCCCACGCCCAGTACCTCACTGTGCCGGCCAAGGGCGTGGCGCATAAGCCCAGCCATTTGAGTTTTGCCCAGGCCGCCAGCCTCGGTGTGCCCTATACCACCGCCTGGGACGCCCTCGAGCGCAGTGGTGTGACCCAAGGCACGCGCCTGTTGGTGATCGGTGCCAATGGCGCGGTCGGCAGCGCCACCCTGGCCCTGGCAAAAATCCGTGGCGCCCAGGTGCTGGCCGCTGTACGTCGGCCAGAGCAGGCCGAGGTATTGCAGGCGCAAGGTTGTGAAGCGGTTACCTTAGGCAAACCGGAAGAGCTCGGTGCGCAGGTCAATGCGGTATTCAAGGGCGGCGCTGATGTGATCTTCGACACCACCGGTTTCTGGCTGCCGGCGGCCGTTGCAGGTTTGGCGCCGTTCGGTCGCATCGCGATCATCGCCGCGCCGGTGGACGGTCATGTACAACTGCCGGCGCTGGCGCTGTATCGCAAAGGCGGCTCGGTGGTGGGGATCAACTCGTTGCTCTACAACTGCGAGCAATGCGCGGTGATGCTGGAGCAGTTCGGGCGTTTCTTTGATGAGGGCTTGTTGCCGTTGCCCACCGGCCTGCATGAAGTGGCGCTGGCCGATGGGGTGCAGTGCTATGAGGCCGTGAATCAAGGCAGCGCAGACAAAATCATCTTCCTGCCTTGATCCTGGTGGTCAGGCCTCGGGAACACCGTTCTTCCACGCCGACCAATTCTTGAGGATCGCCTGTACCAACGGGTTGCCCGTGCGGTACAGGTTTTCCAGCGCCGGCACAAAACCGCCCTGATCCGCGTACTTCAGCAGGTTGTCCACTTCGCTGTAGCCAGGGTACGGACGGTCGAAGTCCGAGCCTGCACGCACCACCGCCAGGCGCTGGATATCCACCAGACCTTCGCGACTGGCGCGCAGCAGGGCTTCGTAGGTGGAGTTGTCTTCCTGTTGGGTGGTGCAGTATTCACCTTTGTTGTCGGTCAGCAACTTGGTCCAGACTTCGGCGCGTTCGCTCAGGCGTGTACCGGAAAACCAGGTGTTGCCCGCCAGGGTGTCGCAGCGGGTGACTTCCGGCGGTTGATTGGCCGGGGCGGCGGGGTAGTGTTTACGCCAGGCGGCGGACTCCTTGCTTTCGGTCAGCTCCACTTTTTGTGACAAGGCAAACGCCTTGGCCTGCAACTTGGGGTTCAGCTCAAACACTTCGGTCTTGTAGTCCAACGGTGGTTTTTCGTTGGGACCTTTGGTGTTGATGCCGATATAGCCCGTCGGCCAATCCTTGGGCGCATCCCGTGAGTCCAGCTCCCACTGGGTGCCGAATTCCACCAGGTAATGGGCCCAGGCTGCGGTGCCGATGGTGCCGTGCTTGGGGCTGATGCCGGCGATCCCGGCGATCAGGAAATAGCTCTGGCGCAGGTCGAATTTGGGCGACAAGGCCAAGGCCAGCGTGGACGCGGCGGCGTTGGTCTGGCCCATGCCAGTGGCCAGCAGGCACACGTCCTGGGTGTTGCAGCGGATTACCGGGTATTCGGCGGACAGCCCTGGGACGCGGACTTCCTGCTTGAGCTCCAGGCGATCGATCCAGGTTTGCGCCTCAGGGGCGAACATGGTGATCAGCATCACCTTGGGTTTGATCGGTGCGGTATCGGCCAGCACCACGTGGGGCAGCAGCGCCAGGCCGACCGCCATGGAGAAACGTGTAAACGCGTTCATCTAAAGCTCCTCTATCAGAATTGGTAGCCCACGCCGGCGTAGTAACCCCAGCCGTCGGAACGGGCGCGGAAGTTGCCTTCGCCGAAATTCAACTCACTGCCGTCTTCCCAGTTGCCGCCGTTATGGAAGTAACGGCCGACCAGGGTGAAACGCAGGTGGGTGAACGAGTACAGCAACACATTGGTCGCGACCAGCGAGTTGGCGGTGCGCGCCGGGTTGTCCTTGTGCAGGTCGGAGCCGAAATCGTAGTTGGTGAAGCCGATGTAGGTCAGCGAGGCGCCGTTATCGAATTTGCCGATGGGCACGATGTACTTCATCTGCGCACGGTAGCCATCCCATGAATATTCATTGCTGGCGCCGTAGTTTTCCCACTGGTAGCGCCCGTAGAAGTTGGCCGACAGGTTCACCCGCGAATGGGTGTCGATGTCGGTGCCGAGGCCGCTGTACAAGGTGTTGGCGCGGTTTTCCTTGCGGCTGCCATGGTCGTAGATCCAGTCGAACGCTACATACCATTCCTTGAACGGGCCGAAGGCCAGGCTACGGCCCGCCAGGTAGTCGATGGAGATACGCGGTTCGTGCTCCATGAACACTGGCGAGCCATGGTCCCACACGCCTTTGTCATTACTGTTACCGATGGTGAGAATCTTCGGCACGTCGACATAGCCGTACAACTCGAACGGCCCTTTGCGGCCGAAGTACTCGTATTCCAGGTAGACATCATCCTGTGGCTTGGGGCCGAAGCTGATGTCTTTGCTGCCAATCAATGTCAGGTCCTGGTTGAACCATTCCGACAGGTACGCGCCTTTTTTCGCCGGGCTGGCTTGCGGGCTGAGGGTTTCGCCCTGTGCTGAGTCATCCACGGGTTTTTCCTGCGCCAAAATGGGGGCGCTGAGTACTCCCGTAACGGCGGCCAGTAGCAAGGAAACACCAAAGGAGGCAGGACGCCTTGAGGTGGAGTGCATTGAAAATCCCTATTCGTACGCGGTTTGAACCCGATTCTCCGGGTAAGGGTGAACTTGGCAGGCAAGTTCGTACCGCAAACGTTTGCACAGGCTGTACCAAGTTTGCTCAATGGGTTGATCAAATTGAAAAAAACGGGATTTAGTCGACCTTTTGGTCAGAATTGATTGGGTGTCATTTTTTCAATGTGTTGGAACAGGTGCATCGCTGTTTCCCGTCGATAGTCACTCGGCGTCTGGTGCATTTCGATACGGAAGTGCCGGTTGAAATTCGACAGGTTGGCGTAGCCCACTTCAAAGCAGATATCCGCCACCGACATGTCGCTTTGCAACAGCAGTCGGCAGGCGCGCTGCACCCGGAACTTGCGCATCAGGTCGATGAAGCCGTGGCCGGTGTTGCGCTTGAAGAAGCGTGAGAAGCCCGGCTCGCTCATCTCCAACTGTTGCGCGATCACCGACAGGCGAACATCGCCGGTCAGCTCGCGCATCAGATAGTCAAACGCCTTGTTGATACGTTCGGCGCTGCGTGCATCCAACGTCGGTGCATAGCATGGGCTGGCCAGGGCCTTGGCCTGTTGTGTCGGGGCGTTCTTCAGGGTGTCGAGCAGTTGCAGGAACAGGATCAAGCGTTGCAGGCCGTGGGCGGCGCCGATGGCTTCCATCAAGTGCGCAGCCTGCAACGCGGTGTCGCCGGTGAATTCCAGCCCGCGCCGGGCACGCTCGAACAGCGGTTGCAGGTCACCGAGTTCCGGCAGGGTCTTGCGCAGGGCGAGGAGGGCGGCACCGTCGAATTGCAACACCACGTCGCGCCCGCTCAGGTATTCGCCGGGGGCGAGTTCACCGATCCAGTCATGGGGCAGGTCGGGGCCAATCAGCGCCACATGCCCGGCACTGAACGCACCAATGTAGTCGCCCGCGACCAGTTTGCCGCTGCCTTGGCGGATCAGATGGATTTCAAATTCGGGATGGTGGTTCCAGCGCGCCAGGTCGTAGGGGTAGTCATGTTCGAACCAGCGGAAGCAGTGGTCCGGCTCGGGCAGGATCACTTCGAGTTCGGCGGGGCGGTGCTCGAACAGCTTGGCGCGGCTGATGGGCATGGCGGGATTCTTATGATTCTTGGAATCGCTCCAAAATACGCGCCTCAGTCATGGGCGCGCTACCCCTGGTTTTGCCTGGCACTGATACTTTTTTAACGTTCATATCCAGGTTAAAAAAGTATCAGTCACCCATCCTCCAGGCGTTTGTGGGGGCTTGGCCAAGCTGCTGTAATCGGCCCTCAACAACAAAAACAACAGGTAGAAACCGCTATGTCCAAGCTCCCGCAAGCGTTGTTCCTGCTTTCCAGCCTGACGCTGGCCATGCCCAGCCACGCCGCCGACACCGTGACCATCGCCACGGTCAACAACAGCGACATGATCCGCATGCAGCGCCTGTCCAAGGTGTTCGAAGCACAGCACCCGGACATCAAGCTCAACTGGGTGGTGCTGGAAGAAAACGTGCTGCGCCAGCGCCTCACCACCGATATCGCCACCCAAGGCGGGCAGTTCGACGTGCTGACCATCGGCACCTACGAAACCCCACTCTGGGGCGCCAAGCACTGGCTGGAACCCCTGACCCAACTGCCGGCCGATTATGACGCCGACGATATCTTCCCCTCGGTACGCCAGGGCCTGTCGGTCAACAACACCCTGTACGCCTTGCCGTTCTACGGCGAAAGCACCGTCACCTACTACCGCACCGACCTGTTCAAGCAGGCCGGGTTGAGCATGCCCGCGCATCCTACCTGGACGCAGCTCGGCGAGTTCGCCGCCAAGCTCACCGTCAAGGACAAGGGCCAATACGGCATGTGCCTGCGCGGCAAGGCCGGCTGGGGCGAGAACATCGCCTTGCTGAGCACCATGGCCAATGCCTTTGGTGCACGCTGGTTCGACGAGCAGTGGAAGCCCGAGCTGACCAGCCCCGAGTGGACGGCGGCCGCCAACTTCTATGTCAACACCCTCAAGCAATACGGCCCGCCGGGTGTGTCCAGCAATGGTTTCAACGAAACCCTGGCGCTGTTCAACAGCGGCAAATGCGCGATCTGGGTCGATGCCAGCGTCGCCGGTTCCTTCACCACCGACAAGAGCCAGAGCAAGGTCGCCGACAGCGTCGGTTTCGCTGCCGCGCCTACCGAAGTCACCGATAAAGGTTCTTCGTGGCTGTATGCCTGGTCCCTGGCAATTCCGGCCACGTCCAAGCACAAGGACGCTGCCAAGGCCTTCATTAGTTGGGCGACGTCCAAGGAGTACATCCAGCTGGTCGCTGATAAAGAAGGCATCACCAACGTACCGCCGGGCACCCGACAATCTACCTACAGCGAGGCGTACTTGAAGGCTGCCCCATTCGCCCAGGTGACCCTGGAAATGATGAAGCACGCCGATCCCGCGCACCCTTCGGCCAAGCCGGTGCCGTACGTGGGCATCCAGTACGTGACCATTCCCGAGTTCCAGGCCATTGGCACTTCGGTCGGCAAGCTGTTCTCTGCGGCGCTGACCGGTGGCATGTCGGTTGACCAGGCCCTGCTGGAAGCCCAGTCCACCACCGAGCGCGAAATGAAACGCGCCGGCTACCCGAAATAACTTCAACAGGACTTTTTCATGAAACGACTTGAAGGCAAGAGCGCGCTGATCACCGGATCGGCGCGTGGCATCGGCCGCGCCTTTGCCCAGGCCTACATCGCCGAAGGCGCCACCGTGGCCATCGCCGACATCAACCTGCAACGGGCCCAGGCCACGGCGGCTGAGCTGGGCCCACAGGCGTATGCCGTCGCCATGGATGTCACCGACCAGGCGTCCATCGACGGTGCGATTGCCGCAGTGGTCGCCCAGGTTGGCAAGCTGGATATCCTCGTCAACAACGCCGCGCTGTTCGACCTGGCGCCCATTGTCGATATCACCCGCGACAGCTACGAACGGCTGTTCTCGATCAATGTCGCCGGCACGCTCTTCACCTTGCAGGCCGCCGCACGGCAGATGATCAGCCAGGGCCATGGCGGCAAGATCATCAACATGGCCAGCCAGGCCGGACGCCGCGGCGAGCCGTTGGTGGCAATCTACTGCGCGACCAAGGCGGCGGTGATCAGTTTGACGCAATCGGCGGGGTTGAATTTGATCAAGCAGGGGATCAACGTCAACGCCATCGCACCGGGTGTGGTGGATGGCGAGCATTGGGATGGGGTGGATGCATTGTTTGCCAAGCATGAAGGGTTGGCGCCTGGCGAGAAGAAAAAGCGGGTAGGGGGCGAAGTACCATTTGGGCGGATGGGCACGGCGGAGGATCTGACCGGGATGGCGGTGTTCCTGGCCTCGAAAGAGTCCGACTACGTGGTGGCCCAGACTTACAACGTCGATGGCGGCAACTGGATGAGCTGACCGAAAAAACCTTGTAGGAGCCGGCTTGCCGGCGATGAGGCCCTTGAAAACTGCGCAATGCCCAAGGCCGCCATCGCCGGCAAGCCGGCTCCTACAGAGGGTGGTTCACTCGGCAAAACTGCGATCAAAGAAATAAATGTCCCCAGGCTTCAGTTTCTCCACCGTCGCCTGGGGCCTGCCGCCTTCACCATTCTTCTTGCGCCCCGTCTCGCGCAGGTACCCCGCCTCAGTCAGCTTCAGCAAGCGCTGGCGAATACTGGTCTTCAATACCGGCCGCGCCAGCACCAGGGAAAAGATCGTGGTCGCTTCCGGCGCGCTGAATTCATCGCCCAGGAACATCAGCGGCAAGCTGCTGTACAGCGATTTGGAAAACAAGCGTTCCTGCACGGCGGCCACGATGCTGTTGTGATCGAACGGCAGCTTGATGCTGCCATCCGCCACCCCCGCCAGTGAAAACCAGGCCTGATGCTCACCCAGCTCTACCTCATCCGCCACGATCGCCAGGTAGTAAGTGGACGATGACCAGCAGCGCGGATCACGAAACGCATCCCCCACCGTGCCCACTTGCTCGCTCCAGGCCAGATCAAGTCCGACCTTGTCACTCGCGCGCAAGCGCTCCACCGCGTCCTTGAGGCTCAGATCTTGCACGCCGCCATTCACCACCACGCCCGGCAGCGCCCAGTGCCCGGCGAAGGGCTCGGCGTCGCGTTTGTTCAGCAGCAATTTCAGTTCCCCGGAGGCGCGGCAATAAAACAATACGCACAGGTCGACGGTGTGGAGGTAGGGGCTCAGGGGCATGTTGACGTCCTTCTAGACAGCGATGACACACAGTCTAACGAATCGAGCAGATATGTCATGGACTTGCTCCAGGATAGATAACCAGATGTTTCTTGCAATGAAAGTACATGACGTGTACTTTTGTTTCCAGGCCACAGGAGAACCACCATGACCCTCTCGATATCCGCCATCGCTTCATTCGACGTAGACGCCCAGAAAAGCTTCACGCCGCTGTGCCCCAACGAATTGCCTGTGGCCGGCGGCGACCAGATTGGTGCCGAGCTCAACTACATGGCGAGTCTGGCGGGCCATCGCGTCGGCAGCAAAGACGCTCACACCCCGCATGCGCCCTGGGTGGTGTCGCAGCACAGCGAGATGCTGCAAGCCACCGGCCTGACCCACGCCGATGTGACCTGGGTCAGCCATTGCGTACCCGGCACCGAGGGTTTCACCTTGCTCGACGAATTACCTACGCCTTATGACTACGACTACTTCATCTGGAAAGGCGTCGAACCCGACCTGCACCCCTACGGCGCCTGCTACCACGACCTGCACGACAAACTCTCTACCGGCGTGATCGAGTACCTGAAAGCCCAGGGCGTGACCCGCGTGATCGTCGGCGGCCTGGCTTTGGACTACTGCGTCAAGACCACCGCATTGCAACTGCTCAAGGCTGGCCTGGAAGTGGTTCTGCACTTGCCGGCGTGCAGAGGCATTACGCAGGAGGGCGGTGTACAGGCGGTCAACGAGTTACTCAAGGCCGGTGCCGTCATCAGCAGCACCCGCGAAGAACTGGCCGCGATGGCCGCGCGTTAAGGAGACATACCATGGAAAGTGCCTACGACTACGAAACGCCCGTTATCCAGGGGTTGCTCGACACCGACTACTACACCTTCACCATGATGCAGGCCGTGTTGCACCAGTACCCCAATGTCGATGTGGAGTACAACTTCATCGTGCGGTCCAAGGAAAAGCTCGGCCACCTGATTCCCGAAATCCGTGCCGAGTTGGAGCAACTCGCCAGCCTGCGTATGCGCGAAGGTGAGCTGCGCTTTCTGTTCAATCCACGCTTTCGCGAATACCTCACCCCGGACTACGAGCGATTCCTCGGTCTGTTCCGCTTCAACCTGCGCTACATCCACGTCAGCGAAATCGATGGCCAACTCAACATCCGCGTGGTCGGCCCGATGCTGCACTGCATCATGTTCGAACAGCCGGTCCTGGCCCTGGTCAGTGAGCTGCGTAACCGCAGCAAATACCCCGACGTGACCCTGGAAGATGTCACCCGCAAGCTCTACCAGAAATTCGACTGGCTGCAGAAAAACCTCAGCCGCGAAGAACTCGCCGACCTGCGTGTGTCTGACTTTTCCACCCGGCGCCGCCTGTCGTTCAAGGCCCAGCGTGAAGTGGTCGACATCATGCGCCGCGACTTCCCCGGCCAGTTTGTTGGCACCAGCAACGCGCACCTGGCCTACGAATTCGACCTGCCGCTGATCGGCACCATGGCCCACCAATGGCTGATGGTGCACCAGCAACTGGGCCGCCTGCGCGAAAGCCAGAACGCCGCGCTGGAAAACTGGGTGCGCGAATACCGTGGCCGTCTCGGCATTGCCCTGACTGACTGCATCAGCACCGACTTTTTCCTCAAGGACTTCGACCTTTACTTCGCCAAACTGTATGACGGCCTGCGCCAGGACTCCGGTGACCCCATCGTCTGGGCTGACAAGGTGCTGGCGCGCTACAAGCAGCTGGGCATCGATCCGATGACCAAGGACTTGATGTTCTCCGACGGCCTGAACTTCGAAAAATGCCTGCCGATCCTGCGTCACGTGCGTGGCAAGGCCAAATTCGGCTTTGGCATGGGTACCAGCCTGGCCTGCGATGTGGAGGGCGTCGAACCGCTGAGCATCGTGATGAAACTGGTGCGGGTGCACGGCGAACCGGTGGTGAAATTCTCGGATGACCCGATCAAGAACGTTTGCGAAGACGCCTCGTTTTTGCAGTATGCAGCACAAGTGTTCAATGTTGGCAGCGTGGAGGTGTGACATGCAAGAACGTATCGCACAGGAACTGAACATCAATCGGCAACTGGTCAAAGGCGGTGAGTCGAAGGAAATCCAACGGCGCATAGATTTCATCAAGACCACCTTGCTCGGCTCCGGCAGCAAGGCGTTGGTACTGGGCATCAGCGGTGGCGTTGACTCCCTCACGGCTGGCCGTTTGTGCCAGTTGGCCGTAGAGCAACTGCGCGACGAAGACTACGCCGCGCGCTTCATCGCCATGCGCCTGCCTTACAAAACCCAAGCCGACGAAAGCGATGCCCAGGCCTCCCTGGACTTCATCACCCCGGACCAGATCGACACCCTCAACATCGCCGCCAGCGTCGACGGACTCATGGCCAGCCTGACCGCCACCGAGGCCAGCGCCACCCATGTCGATTTCATCAAGGGCAACGTCAAGGCACGCGCACGGATGATCGCCCAGTACGCCGTGGCCAACCTGCACAACGGCCTGGTGGTCGGCACTGACCACGGCGCCGAGGCGTTGATGGGGTTTTTCACCAAGTTCGGTGACGGCGCCTGCGACCTGGCGCCACTGTCGGGCCTGACCAAAACCCAGGTGCGCCTGCTCGCCACGGCCCTCGGCGCCCCCGACAAGTTGGTGCACAAACATCCGACTGCCGACCTGGAAGAGCTTGTGCCGGGCAAGCTGGATGAACACGCTTACGGCTGCACTTACGCAGAAATCGACGCCTACCTGATGGGCGAACCGGTGAGCGAGCGGGTGAGAACCGTAGTCGAGGGCGCGTACAGCAAGACAGCGCACAAACGCGCGCTGCCGATTATTCCCCTTTGATTAACGTTCGATAGACCGACTCCACCGTGCATTCCACTCCGGCCGCGCCTGGTTGACCTGGTCCCAATCAATCGAAATAGCGGTCTGCAAATAACCTTGCATCGCTTCTACCCGGGCGCGGGTCTTGTCGGTGGTCGGCGTGGTCGGGTTAGACGGGATCTGATCGCCTTCTTCCAGCGCCGGGGCCTGGGCTTCGGCGGTCAGCAAAAACGCGGCGAGCTTCTGCGCCAGTTCCGGCTGGTCGTTGCGGGCAATCACGCACTCAGCCACGTTCAGCACCACCGCACCCTCCTTGGGTTGCGCATATTCCATGGGCACACCGAGCAGTTTCTGGGTGGCGACTTGGGTCGGGGTGAGCGGGAAAATCGCGGCTTCGTCGGTCTGCACCATTTCGGAGATCTTTGCGGAGCTGGCGATGTATTCCAGCACGTTGGGGCCAACGGTTTTTGGCCAGGCCTTGAAGCCCGGGTCGACGTTGGTTTCGTCACCGCCCTGGATGCGGTTGAACATCAGGAAGCCATGCAGGCCGAAGGTGGAGGAGGCCAGGGACTGGAACACCACTTTGTCCTTGAAGCGCGGGTCGGCCAGGTCCATCCAGGAGGTGGGCGCGGCCCAGCCTTTTTCCTTGAACATCTTGGCGTTGTAGCCCAGGCCGGTGACGCCGAGGGTCACGGCCACGGCTTGTTCCTTGATCTTCGCCTTGGTAGGGATCTGCTCCAGGGTCGGGCTTGGCGCCAGCTTGTCGCACAACCCCATGGAAATTGCGCGGTACATGATGCCGTCGTCAAGGAACATCACGTGCATCTGCGGGTTGTCTTTGTTGGCCTGGACCTTGGCAAGGATGTCCGACGAGGTGCCGGGCACGATCACCACCTTGACGTTATTGGTCTTTTCGAACGCGGGCAGCACCTTGTCGGCGTAGACCCGTTCCATGGTGCCGCCGTTCATGCCCAGGTACAGCGTGGGCGCGGCGTGGGCCGTTGAGGCGAGCAGGGCGAGGGACAAGCAGGACAGCGCAATACGTGGGTTCATGGATGTTTTTCCTCTCAGGCTTGGAAACGACGGATGGAAAACGCTTCGATAGGTTGGCGGCTGGCACCGGTGCAGACGATCTCTGCCAGGGCTTCACCGACGGCGGGACCAAGCTGGAACCCGGCGCCGGCAAAGCCGAAACCGTGGAGCAAGCCGGGTTGGGTGCTGCTGGGGCCGATCACCGGTTCATGATCGGGGAGGTAACCTTCGGTGCCACTCCAGGTGCGGATGGCCTGGGCACCCTTGAGAAACGGGTAAAGCTCGCCGGCATTGCGCAGAATCTCCAGCACCGCAGCTTGCCCTGGTCGCGCTTGCTGCGGGCCGAGGGCAAAGCCGCGACCGCCGCCGAGGATGCAATTGCCCCGGGCAACCTGTCGCGCATAGATCCCGCCGCCTTCGACGCCCGTGCTCACATCCATCACCACCGGCAAGGGCTCAGTGACCAGCATCGCCGGGTGTGCCGAGGTCATAGGCACCGCTTCGCCAAACTGTTCGGCCACCGCACCTGCCCACGCCCCGGCGCAATTGAGCAGCCACGGTGCTTGTAGATGCAGACCGTTGGCGCAGTGCACCTGGAAGTCCTGGCCGTCATGCTCGATACGCGTGACCAGCGACTGTTCATACAGGTGAGCGCCGCGTTGTTTCGCCGCGCGGGCAAAGGCGGGCGACACCAGGCGGGGGTTGGCGTGGCCGTCTTCCGGGCACAGCGAGGCACCGACGGCGATGTCACCGACCCAGGGGAATCGCGCGCGCAGCTCGACGTAATCCAGCAACTGCAAACTCAAGTCAAATCCTTGTGTCTGCTCGGCATACGCTTGTAAGGCGCCGAAATCTGCGTGACTGCGCGCCAGTTTCAAATGCCCGGAACGCACGTATTCGCCATCGATACCGATTAATCCCGGCAAGTCTGCCCACAGTTGGTGGGCACGCTGCGACAGTGGCAACTGGTGCAAGGGCCGACCCTGGCGCCGCACGCCGCCGTAGTTGACGCCGCTGGAGTGTGAGCCGCAGAAATCTCGCTCCACCAGCGCCACGCGCTGGCCTTTCTGCGCCAGCATCAGCGCGGCCGACGCGCCGACAATCCCGCCGCCCAATACGATGACATCAATCACGGCTGCACCTCCACGCCAAACGGCAGCGGCTTGATTGGTGCCTGGCCCCGCAAGCGGCCGACGTTTTCGATGGCCCGGCCACTGCGCTCTGCGACAATTTCCGCCGCCGCCAACCCGCACATCCGGCCTTGGCAGCGGCCCATGCCGACCCGACATTGGGCCTTGACGCGGTTGATCTCCCAGTGGCCCTCATCCACCACCGCGCGCACGTCGCCGACGCGGACTTCTTCGCAGCGACAGAGGATCAATTCATCGGGGGCTTCGACTGCCCAGTTCTCTGGAAAAGGGAACGCGGTTTCCAAACCATGACGAAAGCGTTGGATGGCCGCCAATTGTTGCTCCAGCACAGCAGGGCGGCGCTGATCGATGGCAACACCCGAGTCCTCCAGCACCGCCAGTGCTGCACGTTCACCGGCCATTTGCGCGGCGTCCGCGCCCATGATCCCGGCCCCATCGCCCGCCAGGTACACGCCGTTGACGCTGCTGCGTCCGGCGCTGTCCCGTTGTGGCAGCCACGCGCGGTTAAGGGCATTCCAGGTGAACTCACAGCCAAGCAAGTCCGCCAGTTGCGTCTCGCTGCGCAGGGCATGGGCAAAAGCCACGGCGTCGCACGGCAGAGTCTGATCACCCCATTGAATGCCGCTGACCCGTTGCGTTCCGTCGATCTGTTTAAGCGTGACGCCCTGATGCACGGGAATCCCATGGGCCGTCAGCCAGGCGCGGTAATACAAGCCTTTGGCCAAGGTCGTCGGTTGTCCGAGCAACGCTGGTAAGGCACGGCATTGGGCACTGAACGGCGCGCTGTCGAGCACCGCCACCACCTTGGCCCCAGCCTTGGCGTATTGATAGGCGACCAGATAGAGCAACGGCCCGCTGCCACAAAACGCCACGCGCTCACCGATGGCGCAGCCCTGGTACTTCAAAGCGATTTGCGCCGCGCCAAGGCTGTACACGCCCGGCAGGGTCCAGCCCGGTACGGGCAGGATGCGGTCAGTGGCGCCTGTGGCGACGATGAGTTGCGCGTACTCGATGCTTTCTGCGCGGCCGTTGTTGAGCATATCCAGGCGCCCGTCCTCGGCATTCCACACCAGGGTTTCCGGGCGGTAGTCGATCAGCGGTGCCAGTTCATCCATTGTGCGGTGCACGGCCTCGGCCTCGCGTGCTTCAAATCCGTAAAGCTGCTTGGCGGTGCGTTGAAATCCCTGTGGCTGACGCCGATAAATCTGCCCGCCACCGCGCAGGCTTTCATCCACCAGGCAAGGTCTGATGCCATGGTCGAGCAACGTGCGCGCCGCGCTGATCCCGGCCGGGCCTGCGCCCACAATCACCACAGGCTTCATGACTGGCGCCCCGGATCGCGGCGGATGGCCTGGCCTTCTTCCAATAGCGTCGAACAGGCGCGTACGCGACGCCCGTCTTCAAGTCGCACCCAACAATCCTGGCACGCGCCCATCAGGCAGAAACCGGCCCGTCGTTCGGCGCTGAAATCACTGCCGCGCAGGTGTTCGGCGCAGGTCAGCACGGCGGTCAACAAGGTGTCACCGAGCAAACCGCTGGCGGGTTGCCCATCCAGGGTGAAGGCCAGGGCAGGGCGTTGGGTTTCGGCCAGGCGTTTGAACAGGGCCATCAATGTTTCCCTACCAGTACGCGGTCCAGGCCGTAGACCCGGTCCAACAGGATCATGGTGGCCGCCGTGAGTGCAATCACCAGCGCCGACACCGCCGCCATCATCGGGTCGATGGATTCGGTGGCATACACATACATGCGCACCGGCAGGGTCTGGGTCGCCGGCGAGCTGACGAAGATCGACAACGTCACCTCATCGAAACTGTTGATGAACGCCAGCAACCAACCGCCCGCCACCCCCGGCAGGATCATCGGCAGGGTGATCTGGCGAAACAGCGTAAAGCGACTGGCGCCCAGGGACTCGGCGGCCTGCTCGGCGCTGCGATCAATCCCGATCGCCGCGGCCAACACCAGGCGCAGCACATACGGGGTGATGATCACCACGTGAGCCAGCATCAGCCAGGTGAAGCTGCCGTTCACGCCCATCAGTGCGAACAGGCGCAACATCGCCACGCCGAGCACCAGGTGCGGAATGATGATGGGTGACAGGAACAACGCACTGAAAAAATTGCGCCCCGGAAACTGATAGCGACTGATCGCCAAGGCGGCCGGCACTGCAATCAAGGTGGCCAGACTCGCGGCGGTAAACGCCAGGATCAGGCTGTTGTAGAACGCCTGGATAAAGTCAGCGCGCTCGAACACCGCACGGAACCAGCGCAGGGAGAATCCCGACGTGGGCAAGCTCAAGGTGTTTTCCGGGGTGAAGGCCACCAGACATACCACCACCAGCGGCGCCATCATGAACAGCACCACCAGGGTATGGAAACCCAGGGCCAAAGGACCGTTTCTGGACATGTGCTTAAACCCCCAGGGACTTTTTGTAGCGGCCTTCGACCATGCGGTTCCAGCTCAGCATGATCAGCAGATTGACCAACAGCAGCACCACCGCGATGGTCGCGCCCATGGGCCAGTTGAGTTCCGAGAGGTACTGGTCGTACACCACGGTCGCGACCATTTTCAGGCGGCGTCCGCCGAGCAGGCCGGGGATCGCAAAGGAACTGGCGGCCAGGCCGAACACGATCAGCGTGCCGGACAGCACGCCGGGCATCACCTGCGGTAATACAATCCTGCGCATTACCGTGGTTTGGCTGGCGCCGAGGGACAACGCCGCCTGTTCCGCCGACGGGTCGAGTTTCTGTAGGGAGGTCCACACGGGGATGATCATGAACGGCAGCATCACGTGCACGAGGGCGATGATCACCGCGAACGGCGTATACAACAGCTTCACCGGGCGCCCGCCAAGGAATTGGATGACTTGGTTCACCAGCCCGTCCGCGCCGAGCAGCAGGCTCCAGCCAAAAGCGCGCACCACCACCGAAATCAGCAGCGGCGTGAGGATCAGGATCAGGAAAATCGAGCGCCATGGTGTACCCATGCGGCTGAGGATGTACGCCTCGGGCACGCCGATCACCACGCAGAGCAAGGTGACCAAGGCACTGATCCAGAAGGTGCGCCAGAAGATTTCGTAGAAGTACGCATCGCTGAACAACGACAGGTAATGCGCGAAGGTCCATTCATCCGCCTTCACACCCACCTGGTAATCGAACACGTTGAACGACAACACCAGCGTCAGGCCCAGCGGCAGAATCAGCAACCCGACAAACAGCACCAGGGCGGGTAACGACAACAGGTAGCCCCGGCTCATGCGCGCACCTCATCCGCTGCCAACACGCGCAGCAGGCTGGCTTGCCAGTCCAGGCCCACCGCCGCCCCGCAACCGAGCGGCGCGCTGCCGTCATTGCTGCGCACCACGGTGATTTCGCCAAGGCTAGTGTGGATGCGATACAGCCATTGGCTACCAAAAAAGTAACTGTCGAGCACCTTGCCCTGCAGTCGGCCGGTGCCGGCGTCCACCAGTTGGATCTTTTCCGGACGCAGGCTCAGGGTCAGCTCGCCGTCACCGCTTTCGTGACGCACTTGCGGAGTGCCCAGCTGGTCATAGTCGCCCGGCAACAGGTTGGCCTTGCCGACGAAGTCCGAGATGAAGCGTGTGCGCGGATGTTCGTAGAGCTTGTACGGCGCGTCGATCTGGGTCACACGCCCGGCCTGCATCACCACCACGCGGTCGCTGATGGACAGCGCCTCGGCCTGGTCGTGGGTGACCATCAAGGTGGTGATGCCCACGGCGCACTGGATGCGGCGGATTTCGAACTGCATTTCTTCACGCAGGTTGGCGTCGAGGTTGGACAGCGGCTCATCCAGCAGCAACACCGGTGGCTCGATCACCAGGGCGCGGGCCAGGGCCACACGTTGGCGCTGGCCGCCGGACAGCTCACGTGGGTATCGGTCGGCGTGCGGCGCCAGGCGTACCAGTTCCAATACCGTCTTAACCTTGCTGGCGATCTCGGCGGTCGGCACTTTGCGCATCTTCAGGCCGAAGGCAACGTTGTCGCGCACGCTCATGTGCGGGAACAGCGCGTAGCTCTGGAACACCACGCCCAGGCCACGGCTGGCGGGCTTGGCATGGGTGATATCGCGACCGTCGAGCAGGATCTGCCCGCCGCTGACGTCAACGAAGCCGGCGATCATTTGCAGGGTGGTGGTCTTGCCGCAGCCCGACGGGCCGAGCAGGGAAACGAACTCGCCTTTTTCCACTGCAAGGTCGGTGGCGACCACCGCATCGACGGCGCCGTAGCGTTTGCTCAAGGCGTGGAGTTGGAGAAATGCCATGTCTGCGTTCCACCTTTTTTTGAGTCGCGTCGAAACGCGCTTTTTTGTTTTGGGCAGATGCGAATGAAGTGTTGCCGGTGCGTTGGCGCTCGATCTTGAGTCGGCTGCCGTTAGTTGTTCATGTCGCCCCTGTGGACGCAGATTAGGACGAAGACTAGGATGGGTGGAAGATGGTATTTCACTGAATGGACTATTATTTTCATATTTATTCACTCACCGGAATTTACTTAGAGATTGGTTGTTATGGATTCCACTGAACGAAACGATAGCGCCAAAGAAGTCGGCCCCGGTGGGGTGTCCCGACTGTTCGCGCTGCTGCGCACCCTGGGTGACGTGCCGGAGGGCGGCGAACGCGTGACCCAGCTCGCGCAACAGGTTGGCTTGTCCCAACCGACCACCCACCGCCTGCTGCGCAGCCTGATGGACGAAGGCATGGTCGAGCAGGACGCGCGCAGCAAGCGCTATCGCCTGAGCCTGGAGTTCTTCGCGCTCGCGGCGAATGCAGGCAAGACCGGTAACCTGCGTGATCTGGTGCGGCCGAGTATGTTGCGCCTGAGTGCGTCATTAGGGGATTCGCTGTTCTTGCTCGCGCGCTCAGGCTTCGACGCGATCTGCCTGGACCGCAGCGAAGGCCCGTACCCGATCCGTACCTTCACCGGGGACATCGGCGGGCGTGTGGCATTGGGCGTGGGGCAGGGCAGCCTGGCGATCCTGGCGTTCTTGCCGGAGGAAGAGCGCGAGACGGTGATCCGCTTCAACCTGCCACGGCTCAAGGACTTCCACTTGTATGACGAAGTGCTGTTGCGCTCGGAAGTTGAGAATGTGCGCAATCTTGGGTATGCGGCACGCAATACCGGGGTGCTGGAAGGCATGGCGGGGTTGGCGGTGCCGATCCTCAATCGCGACGGGCATGCAGTGGCGGCGCTGAGTGTGGCAACCATCAGTGATCGGCTGGGGCCGAGCCGCTTGCCGATGGTGGTGGAGTTGCTCAAGCGTGAAGCGGCTGCGATCGGGCCGCGGATCAATCCGTTTGATCCGACATTGCGCAGGCCTTCGCAGACCTTTGGTGGGTAGTTCCGATGGCGGTCCACGTTACCGACCTGGCCGCCGTACTGCACATACACAGGTTCCATTCAATGCTCTGTCATCCCTCATCGCCGGCACCATCGGCTGGCGTGTGGAATGGGTAACGATCAGGCGCTTACTTAGGCAGTACTAGGCTTTCTGGGTACGTGTTAGTTATTCAGAAAATCAATTTTTTTGTTCGTGTTTAACGGAACTGTCCTTTTACAAATTGCCACAGATGGCTGTTGATTCAACGCTGACTTGGGCGTTGGTCAGCTTAATTGCATCAACTATCTGAGGTGTTTTAATGATAAATACTCCTTTCGGTCAGCCCACACAAACTTACTACCCGCAATCTTGCCCGTCGGAAGGTCGCGCCAGGTTTGGTTATCAGCCCGCAATGAGTAACTCAATGGAGGCCTCTCGGCCAGTCCCCAATTCGTTAGTTGCGCGAGACTTTGTCAACGCCTTCCCTTATTTCCAGGGAGAATCCGGTTTCGTCACGAAGGAAACGCTTCAACATGCTGCCAATCGTCCGCTGATCGGTGATCCGTTTCACGATCAAATGACAATGCTGGCAAGGGAGATTCTTAGCCGTCCAGGAATGAGTAACTTACTCGATGGTATCAACCATGGCGGCCATGAAGATGGTCTGATCAGCCAGGGTGATGCGCATGAGGCGGTCTATGCGTACGAGGCCCAGGAGGCAGCGTACATGCAGGGTGGACCAGCAGGGTATAACGGTGGCATGCAGGGTGGACCGGCAAGGTTTAACGGTGGCATGCAACGCAGTCGTGTTGAAAATGGATATGGCGACTATGGTGCACGCAATTATCAACCGGCAGCGAACGGCATGAGCCTGCAGAATGCTGAGGTCGCGAATGGTTTCAAACAGGCCAAAGACTCAGATTTGACGACAGAGTTGGGTAATAATTTTGACTACTTCAATCCCAACGAGCATGGCAAGATAACCCAGCAATCGCTTCGTGAAATCGCAGGTCGGCCATTGACTGGCAACCCCGTAGACGATCGGATGACCCTGTTGGCCAAGGAGATCCTCAGTCGGCCGCAGATTAATCGCCACCTGGATTCCGACCACGATGCTGATAAAGCTGACGGGTTGATTGGGCGCGATACTATTGAGCGGGTGTCCCACCAACCTGCTGCACTGAATTATGAAAATATGAGTGACGTGGACTTGCTTGAGGCCCTTAAAGATAAATTCAAACAGTATTGGGGCAAAGATGACTACATCAGCTTCGATAGTCTTAAAGAAGCGGCTGCGGCGTCTCCTCCCACTGATAAATCTCGACTTGCGGCTGAACTTCTCCGTCGCCCGGGCCTGATGAAAGAAGTGGATATAGGTACCAATAATAAGGGCGGTAGGGGCTACGAGGACGAAAGGTTTGATATGGATAATGTCAATTACGTGATTAAAGAGAAACAGGCAAAATAGTGACCTGATTGAGCATGCAAGTGAAAATGCAGCCCGTGCCGTGGGCTGCGTCTTCAACCTTGCATCGCCAGTTGCGACCCTTTCTCCCACTTGGCTCAGCTGGGGCTGATCTTCCTTTCCGGTCGCCTCACGGCTTCGGTGACGATCAGGCCCTGGGTTATGTCGAAGTTCTTGCGCATGCGCTCGGGGCGCACCTGCAGGCCGGCGAGCATGAAGGTCGCCTGGCCGAGGGAGGCTAGAGGGCCGGCGGCCCCTAGGCCACGTTGAAAAACGCCACCTTGGTACTCAAGCGATCCGCCAGCTCCGCCAGTTCCTGATTGGAATGCTCCACTTGCTCGGAGCCCGCCGCCGATTGCACGGTGGAGCTATGGATGCGTGTGACGTTCTGCGCGACTTCTTCCGCCGCCGCGCTTTGTTGTACCGAAGCACTGGCGATCTGCGCGTTCATCGCATTGATCGCACCCACTTCCTGGCTGATCTTGCCCAATGACAACTGGGAGTCGCGGGTCTGCGCCACGGTGACCTGGGCCAGGCTGCGGCTGCGTTGCATGATGTCGGCGGCATCCTGGGTGCCGCTTTGCAGCTTGCCGATCATGTCGCGGATCTCCTGGGTGGACTCCTGGGTGCGCGTCGCCAGCGACCGTACTTCATCGGCCACCACCGCAAAGCCACGGCCATGTTCACCCGCCCGGGCGGCTTCGATGGCCGCGTTGAGTGCCAGCAGGTTGGTTTGGGCGGCGATGGCGTTAATCACTTCGATCACGGTTTCGATGTTTTCACTGTCGCTGGACACTTGGTTGACCCGGCTGGTGGCCTGGTCGAGGATGGTTGCCAGCTCCTCGATGGCCACGGTCACTTCGCCCACCAAGCGGTGGCCGCTCTCGACTTCTGCGTCTGCCAGAATGGTCGCCTTGGACGCGGCAGAGGCGTAGCCTGAAACCTCGCTGACCGAGGCTGCCATTTGCGTAATCGCGGCGGCCACATGCTGGGCCTCGCTGGTCTGCAAGGTGATCTGCTGACGGTTGTCGCTGGCCACTGACAACAGGGTGACCGAGGAGTGACGCAGGGCCTGGGCTGCTGAGCGCACTTCGGTGATGGTGTCGCCCAGGCGGGCCAGGGCGTTTTTCAAAATACCCATCACGCTGTCGGGGTAGCGGGTTTCGATGGGCTGGTTCAAGTCGCCATTGGCCAGGCGGCGGATCGCCTCGGCGACGTCCTCCGGCTCGGCGCCGAGGGTGGCCTTGACCTTGCGGATGATCAACAAGGACACCAGCACACTCAAGATGATTGCCACGGCGCTGGCCAGCAGCATCAGCACGGCAAAGTTACCGGCGGCGACTTGCACGGTGTCCAGGCGTTGCTTGATCTGGGCTTCTTCGAAGTCGATCAGGGCATTCACGCGCTTGAGCCATTCGGTGTAATGGGCCGACGACTGGGCCAACAGCAAGTCCTGGGCGCCGGCGATGTCATTGCTGCGACGCAGGCTGATCACCCGCTCGGTGGAGGCCAGGGCCTGGGTCTCGATGGCTTTGATATCCGCCAAAAGACGGGATTCTTCGGCGCTGGCAGCGCTTGTGACGGTGTTGGCGAACAGGCGATCCATCATCACTGCGGAGTCCTGGTAATCGCGCTTGAGCTGGTCGATCTCGGCCAGGTGACGGCTGAGCGATGATTCATCCTTGACCAGTACCGCATCGCGAATGGCGATGGCGCGGTTGTGCACGCTGCCACGGAAGTTGATCGCGTAGCGCTGCACCACGGCGGCTTTTTCGGCCACGTCCTTGAGTGTGCTGTCGATAAAACCCACGCGTTGAATACCGACGGCAGTGACCAACACCAGCAACGACAGAATGGACGCAAAGCCCAGTCCGATACGCATCGCCAACGAGACAGGTTTTTTCATGGAAAGCTCGATATTCAGGGGAGTTAAAAGTGATGGCTAAAAGCTATCTTCGTTGGGGAATCTATCGATAGGCCCGTCACGCGTCCAATCAGAAATTACTGACTCTGCCATCGAGCGAATTGATGGAATAAAACCTGGATTCCTACGTTATCCGATTTAGTTCGCCGCTCAGGGGTGAGCCGTTGGGAGTTTCACCACAAGAGTCCTTGCATCTCCTAAAACTTTGGCTAATATAATCCGGGTAAAACAATTAATATCCGGGTAATAGCTATGCCTACGCAAAACCTTTCTACGTGCACTGCCTTCGTTGGCCACCAGCGCGTAGCGGCGGGTCCCTACGCCGACGTTGCCGATACACTCGCCAGTCTTGATCATGCTGCGGGCAGCTTTCTGGTATTCGATGACGCCACCGGCCTCCAAGTCGATTTCCCCTGGCCGGCAGGCTATGCGCCCGCACAACCGCTCCAGGCCGAAGTACCCGATGAGCCTCCTGCTGCACCCTCGGTCGGGCGCCCTAAACTGGGCGTGGTCGCACGCGAAGTCACGTTATTGCCGCGTCATTGGGAATGGCTGGGCCAGCAGCGCGGCGGTGCATCGGCGGCGTTGCGCCGGCTGGTGGATGAAGCTCGCACTGCCCATGCTTCCCGTGATCAGATACGCCAGGCCAAGGAGGCCGGGTATCGTTTCATGAGCGCCATCGGCGGCGACCTGCCCGGTTTCGAAGAGGCTTCGCGCGCGCTGTTTGCGTTTGACGCAACGGACTTTTCCGGCAAGATCGCGCACTGGCCGGTGGACGTGCAAACCTACCTGGCTTGGCTGACGCGCAACGCGTTCCCAGTCTGATCACCATTCCTGGATCCCTACCCTCATGGAAGTCACTCAACAACGGCCGTTGTGGCAGATCTACCTGATCTTTCTGGCACCCATGGTGCTGTCCAACTTCCTGCAAAGTTTTTCCGGCACGCTCAACGGCATCTATGTCGGGCAGATGCTCGGCACCCAGGCGCTGGCGGCGGTGTCGGGCATGTTTCCCATCGTGTTTTTCTTCATTGCCCTGGTGATCGGCCTGGGGGCGGGCGCCTCGGTGCTGATCGGCCAGGCCTGGGGGGCGCAGGAAACGGCGATGGTCAAGGTGATCACTGGCGCAACCCTGACGTTGGGAGCGCTGGTGGGGGTGACCGCGGCGGTGCTGGGCAGTCTGTTTGCGCGTCCGGCATTGCAGGCGTTGGGCACGCCGGTTGATGTGCTGGACGATGCGGTTGGCTATGCCCAGAAGATGATGCTGATCATGCCGTTGTTGCTGGTGTTCATCCTCTACACCCAGTTGCTGCGCGGCGTCAGCGACACGATCTCGCCGTTGCTGGCGCTGATGGTGTCGACCCTGGTCGGCCTGCTGCTCACGCCGGCACTGATTGGGGGCTGGATCGGCCTGCCGCCCATGGGCATCCAGAGCGCGGTGTATGCCGGGCTGGTGGGCAACGCGTTGGCCATGCTGTTTTTGATCTTGCGCCTTCGGCATAAAAACCATGTGATGGCGCCGGACCGCGAACTGCTCGCGGCCTTGCGCCTGGACCCTGTGATTCTCGGCAAAGTCCTGCGCATCGGCTTGCCTACCGGCCTGCAGATGGTGGTGCTGTCACTGTCGGAATTGGTCATCCTCGCCCTGGTCAACGGCCACGGCTCCCAGGCCACGGCGGCGTATGGCGCGGTGACGCAGATCGTCAACTACGTGCAGTTCCCGGCGTTGTCGATCGCCATCACTGCCTCGATCCTCGGTGCGCAGGCGATTGGTGCTGGGCGGTTAGAGCGTATCGGGCCGATTCTGCGCACCGGTTTGTTGATCAACCTGTGCCTTACCGGAGGCCTGATTGTGTTGGGCTATGTGTTGTCCCACTGGTTGCTCGGGCTGTTCATTACCGACGATGCGGCACGGGTCAAGGCTGAACACCTGCTGCACATCATGCTGTGGAGCATCTTGGTTTTTGGCTTCCAGGCGGTGGTTGGCGGGATCATGCGTGCCAGCGGCGTGGTGCTGATGCCGGTGGTGATCTCGATTTTCTGCGTGCTCTGCGTCGAACTGCCGATGGCGTACCTGTTCAACGCGCATTTTGGCCTGGAAGGCGTGTGGATGGCGTTCCCCGTGACCTACTTGGCAATGCTGGCCTTGCAGACTACGTATTACCGGTTGGTGTGGCGGCACAAGCAGATCAAGCGGTTGGTGTGAGGCTCAGGCCGCGTAGCAGCAGTTCAAGACCTTGCAGGCCTTGTTCGAGCCGCTCGTCCGGGTGTTCATCCCGGGCGATCCACAGGGCGGTACTGACCAGGCTGCCGTTGATCAATTGCGCCAGTGCAAGGCTCGGGACGCAGGGGATCGCCTCGGCCTGCATCAGCGCCTCCAGCAACTGGCGCAATGACTCCACGCAATGTTGCTGGGCGCCGGTGTCGCCCAGGACGGCCGGCGCATCCTGCAACACAATGCGCTGGATTTCGTCGTCCTGTGCCATACGCAAGTAGGCACGACAACATTCGCAAAAGCCGCTCCAGGGGTCTTCAGCTTCATCTGAAATGCGCTGCAAACGCGCATCCATCTCGCTGTCGAGTTGGCCAACCACGGCGGCCAGCAAACCTTTCTTATCTCCAAAGTGATGGTACAGCGCCCCTCGGGTCAGACCGGCACGGGCGGTGAAGTCGTCCATCGATGTATTCGCGTAACCTTGTGTAGCAAAAGCCTGACGCGCGCTGGCGATCAGCCGGGCGCGGGTGTCTTCGATCATTTCGGCACGGGCACGGCTCATGGTTGGGCTCACAATCGGCAAGGGAAAGATTGACATACGCTGCGTATGTTAAGCATGATTTGTCACATACGCACCGTATGTATTTTGCCTCGATTCTTGTGAATAGCAAGTTCCAGGGCATTCATGAAGAGGTCGAGCAAGATGGCAAACCCTTACGCCGAGTTGTTCCAAGTCCCTGGCGCCCGGGCTTTTGTGCTGGCGGGCATGCTTGCGCGCATGCCGGTATCAATGACGGGGATCGGCTTGATCACCATGCTCTCGCAGGTACATGGCGGCTATGGCCTGGCGGGCTCGGTCGCGGCGGTGTTCGCCTTGGCGACGGCGTTTTGTGCGCCGCAGGTGTCGCGGCTGGTGGACCAGTACAGTCAAGGCCGAGTGCTGCCGATTGCCGCATTGATTGGCGGCGGGGCGCTGTTGATGTTGCTGCTGTGTACTCGGCTGCAAGCACCGAACTGGCTGCTGTTCCTGTTCGCCGCGTTGGCCGGATGCATGCCCAATATGTCGGCCATGGTGCGGGCGCGCTGGACCGAGTTGTACCGGGGCCAGCCCAAGCTGCAAACCGCGTTTGCCCTGGAGTCGGTGCTGGACGAGGTGTGCTTCATTATCGGCCCGCCGATTTCGGTCGGGTTGAGCGTGGTGTTGTTTCCGGAGGCGGGGCCTCTGGTCGCTGCGTTGTTGCTGGCGGTGGG
>NZ_KI628540.1:395327-407387 GCF_000503215.1 Pseudomonas canadensis
TTTGTATTGCAGCGTGAGACCGAACCGCCTGTGCATGCACATCAGGGCCACCACGGTCGCTGGCTGATTGCGTCACCCTCGGTGCTGATCCTGATGATCCTGCTGCTGGCCATGGGTGTGATTGTTGGCGTGGTGGACGTGGTCAGCGTCGCGTTTGCCCAGCATCAGGGCCAACCAGCGGCAGCGAGTATCGTGCTGTCGGTGTACGCCATTGGCTCGTGCCTGGCAGGGCTGGCGTTCGGTACCCTGAAACTCAAGGTGTCGTTGCCTCGGCAGTTCCTGTTCTGTGGCGTGGCTACGGCTGTGACCACCTTGCCGTTGCTTCTGGTAACCAACATTCCCGGGCTCGCCGTGGCGATCTTTATCTCTGGGTTGTTCTTCGCCCCAACCCTTATCGTGTCCATGGCCCTGGTGGAGCGGATCGTACCCGCCAGCCGCCTGACCGAAGGCATGACCTGGCTGATCACCGGCCTCAGCATCGGCGTGGCCATTGGCGCTGCCAGTTCCGGCTGGATGATCGACCACTTCGGCGCCACCAGCGGGTTCTACGTGGCGTTGGCGGCGGGGGCGGTGGTGCTGGGGGCGGCAGTGTTGGGTTATCGGCGCTTGGGGTAATCAGCTAACCGCAGGGCATGAGTCATTGCCATGATGTTGTAAAAACTCATTCAAGGCCTGGCGTGTCAGGTCATTGAGGGTCACTTTTTTGCGGGTCGCGGCCAGGGCAGCCGCCAAGTGCAAGTCATGGCCGACCCGGACATTGAAGGAGCCCTTGCAGGGCTTCTCCGGTGGCTGCCCGAGGGCCTGGCAAGTGGTGAGGTAGTCATCCACCGCCTCACGGAATGCAGCGTCCAGCTCTGCGACGGTTTTACCTTCGTAGCTCACCAGTGCCTTGATGAACAGGATCTTGCCGAATAGGCAGTTGTCTTCGACGCTGGCTTCGATAGAGCCGATGTAGCCTTTGTGTTTCAGTTGGTTGTTCACTGAATCAGTTCTCCTGACCTCAATTGCTCAATGATCTGGCGCCGAATGTAGTGTTTCAGTTCGTTGCCAGGGTGAGGCTCGTGCAAGGTGATCATTGCACTGGGGTCGCCGATGTCGAACTTGACCCGGCTTCCAGCCCCTTCAATCTGTGTGTAGCCCAGCCGTAGCAGCAGCGTTACGAGCTCAGGCCAGGTAAATGCCATGTGCTCATTGAGCAGTTTGGCGAGCAGCTTTTCATTTTTGGACACGGCGTTCCCTGCGTGTAACTAAATGTAGTTGCAAAAAGTGGTGTTCGTCAATGCTAGCTCGGGTTCGGGTGTCTCTGCCGAGATTGATGTAACCCTTGATGACACCCCGCTCCACGCCTTCCACTCCCCGCTAATTTTTCCCTGTCCGGTTCGTTTTATAGGGACGACGTGCCTTTGTGCTTCCCGCCTATTGCTCCGGACTCCAAGAAATGAATGCTGAAGACTCCTTGAAACTTGCTCGCCGGTTTATCGGGTTGCCCCTGGAAAAACGCCAATTGTTCCTGCAGGCCTTGCAGAAAGAAGGTGTGGATTTTTCCCGGTTTCCGATTCCGGCAGGGGTGGAAGCGGAGGATCGCCAGGCGCTGTCCTATGCACAGCAGCGCATGTGGTTTCTCTGGCAGTTGGACCCGGCCAGTGGCGCCTACAACTTGCCCGGTGCTGTACGCCTCAAAGGCACGTTGAGCCTGGAAGCGATGGAGCAAGCGTTTACGAGCCTGGTCGCGCGGCATGAAACCCTGCGCACGGTGTTCCAGCGCCAGGCCGACGAGCGCCTGTTGCAAGTGCCGACGGCGACGTCATTGGCCGTCGAGCAAGTCGATTTCAGCCACCTCGCTACCGCCGAACGCGAACAGGCCGTCAACGACGCCGCGGTCCGTCAATCGCTGCTGCCGTTCGACCTGGAAAACGGCCCGTTGCTGCGCGTGCAATTGCTCAAGCTCGACACGCGGGAGCATGTGTTGCTGCTGACCCTGCACCACATCGTCTCCGATGGTTGGTCGATGAACGTGCTGATCGAGGAGTTCATTCGCTGCTACGACGCTCATGAGCGCAATGAAATACCGCAACTGCCGGCCTTGCCGATCCAGTACAGCGATTATGCCCTGTGGCAACGTCGCTGGTTGGAAGCGGGTGAGCAGGCTCGACAATTGGAGTATTGGCACGCGCGCCTGGGCGATGAGCACCCGGTACTGGAGTTGCCCACGGATCGCCCACGCCCGGCCATGCCGAGCTACCGGGGCACGCGCCATAACTTCGCGATCGAACCCGCGCTGGCTGCACAACTGCGCAGCGTTGCGCAAAAACACAACGTTACCCTGTTCATGCTGTTGCTCGGTGCGTTCAACGTGCTGCTGCATCGCTATACCGGGCAAGGCGACATCCGCGTCGGCGTGCCAATCGCCAACCGTAACCGTACTGAAGTCGAAGGGCTGATCGGCTTTTTCGTCAATACCCAAGTGCTGCGCACCGAGCTGAGCGGGCAAACCCTTGTCACTGAGCTGCTGCAAAGCATCAAGGAGCATGCACTGGGCGCCCAGGCCCATCAGGAATTGCCGTTCGAGCGCCTGGTGGAGGCCCTCAAGGTCGAACGCAGCCTCAGCCATACGCCGTTGTTCCAGGTCATGTACAACCATCAGCCGGTGGTGGCCGACATTGCGAGCGTCAGCACGGCCTCCGGCCTGGAGCTGGCGCTGGTGGAGTGGCAAGGCCGCACCACTCAGTTTGACCTGACCCTCGATACCTATGAAAAATCCGGCACCCTCTACGCCGCGCTGACCTACGCCAATGACCTGTTCGACGCGGCGTCCATCGAGCGCATGGCCGGGCATTGGGTGCGTCTGTTGCAGGCCATGGGGGCCGACGGTACGCAGCGCATCGGTGAACTGCCGATGCTGGATGCGGATGAGCAGCAAGTGCTGGTCCACACCTGGAACCAGACCGCCGAGGTTTACCCGACCGAGCGCGGCATCCATCACCTGATCGAAGACCAGGTGCGGGCCACGCCCGACGCGCCCGCGCTGTTGTTCGGCGCCACAGCGCTGACCTATGCCCAGCTCAATGCCCGCGCCAACCAGCTGGCCCATGCCTTGCGCGAGAAGGGTGTAGGTCCGGACGTGCTGGTCGGGATCTGCATCGAGCGCTCCATCGAAATGGTGGTCGGTCTGCTGGCCATTCTCAAGGCGGGTGGCGCCTACGTTCCGTTGGATCCTGAGTATCCCCAGGAACGCCTGGCCTACATGATCGAGGACAGCGGCATTCAGTTGTTGCTCAGCCAGCACAGCCTGTTGCCAGTGCTGCCTGCCGAGGGCATTCAAGTGATTGTCCTGGACCAGCCTGCCGACTGGCTCGATGGCTACAGCCGCGAATCGGTAAACGTTACGCTTCACGCGCTGAACCTGGCCTACGTGATCTACACCTCGGGCTCCACCGGCAAGCCCAAGGGCGCCGGCAACAGCCATCGCGCGCTGGTCAACCGCCTGTGCTGGATGCAGCAGGCCTATGGCCTGGACGCCAGCGATGCGGTCCTGCAGAAAACCCCGTTCAGCTTCGACGTTTCGGTGTGGGAGTTCTTCTGGCCGCTGATGACCGGCGCACGCCTGGTGGTCGCAGCGCCCGGCGAGCATCGCGAACCGGCGCGCCTGATCGAGACGATTGGGCAGCACGGCATCACCACCTTGCACTTCGTGCCCTCGATGCTCCAGGCGTTTATCCATGAGCCGGGAGTGCAAGCGTGCACCCGCCTCAAGCGCATCGTGTGCAGTGGCGAAGCCTTGCCGCTGGATGCGCAATTGCAGGTATTTGCCAAGTTGCCTCAGGCGGGCTTGTTCAATTTGTACGGGCCGACCGAAGCAGCCATCGACGTGACCCACTGGACCTGTGTCGACGAAGGCGCCGACAGCGTGCCCATTGGCCGGCCTATCGCCAACCTCGGCACCTACGTGCTCGATGCCCAGCTCAATCCGGTTCCCGCTGGCGTCAGCGGCGAGCTGTACCTGGGCGGCACTGGTCTGGCTCGTAGTTACCATCGACGTCCGGCACTTACTGCCGAACGTTTTGTGCCCAGTCCTTTCGGTGACGGCACGCGTCTGTACCGCACGGGCGACCGCGTGCGTCAGCGCGCCAATGGCGTCATCGAATACCTCGGCCGCCTCGACCATCAAGTCAAGCTGCGTGGCCTGCGTATCGAGTTGGGTGAAATCGAGACGCGCCTGATGCAACACCCCTCGGTGCGCGAAGCCGTGGTGTTGGTGCAAGGCGGCAAGCAATTGGTGGCCTACCTGGTGCTGGAAGACCAGACGCCGGTCGATCTCAAGGCCTGGCTGCTCAGCAGCCTGCCGGAATACATGGTGCCGACCCATCTGGTGTACCTGGCCAAGCTGCCGGTAACCGCCAACGGCAAACTCGACCGCAAGGCCTTGCCAGTGCCGGACGCCACGCCACAGCAGGCCTATGTCGCACCGGAAAACGACCTGCAGAAAGCCTTGGCAGCGATCTGGAGCGATGTACTGGGGGTGGCGCAGATCGGCCTGGAAGACAACTTTTTCGAGCTGGGCGGTGATTCGATCATCTCCATCCAGGTAGTCAGCCGTGCGCGCCAGGCGGGTATTCGCCTCAGTCCACGGGACCTGTTCCAGTACCAGAGCGTGCGCAGCCTGGCGCTGGTGGCAAGCTTCGAGCAGGCGATGGTCATCGACCAGGGGGCGGTCACCGGCGAGGTGATCCTCACGCCCGTGCAACGCAGCTTTTTCGAGCAGGCGATTCCGGTGCGCCAGCATTGGAACCAGTCGTTGCTGCTGACGCCACGGGAAACCCTGGAGCCTGCGCGCGTTGAAGCCGCTTTGACCCAACTCATCAACCACCACGACGCCCTGCGCCTGCGGTTTGTGCAACAAGCTGGCGGTTGGCAGCAAGCCCATGCCGAGTCGGTGACTACGCCCGGGTTGTGGCAAACCCAGGTCGCAGACGACGCTGAGTTGGCCGCACTCTGCGACGAGGCCCAGCGCAGTCTCGATCTTGGACAGGGCCCTTTGTTGCGTGCGGCCTTAGTCACGATGGCCGATGGCGCTCAACGTTTGTTGCTGGTGGTGCATCACCTGGCGGTGGACGGCGTGTCCTGGCGCATCCTGCTCGAAGACCTGCAACAGGCTTACCGCAACGTCGCATTGCCGGCCAAGACCAGCGCCTACCAGCGGTGGGCGCAGCAATTGCAGGCCCACGCGCAGACGCTGGATGACCAACTGCCGTACTGGCAGGCCCAGACTGCGAGTGCCGATTTGCCGTGCGATAACCCCCAGGGCGGTCTGCAAAACCGCCTGGGCAGCAAAGTCGAAATCCGCTTGAGTGCCGAACAGACCCGTCAACTGCTGCAAGACGCCCCAGCGGCCTACCGCACCCAGGTCAACGACTTGCTGCTGACCGCACTGGCGCGCGTCATCAGCCGTTGGAGCGAACAGCCCGCGGCGCTGATCCAGCTGGAAGGCCATGGCCGCGAAGACCTGTTCGATACCGTCGACCTGAGCCGCACCGTCGGCTGGTTCACCAGCCTGTTCCCGGTACGCCTGCAAGCCGATGGCGAGCTGTCGGCTGCAATCAAGTCGGTGAAGGAACAACTGCGCGCCGTGCCGCACAAGGGCATCGGCTACGGCCTGCTGCGCTACCTCGGTACGCCTGAGGCCCGCGAAGCCCTATCGAGCCTGGCCGCGCCGCGCATCACCTTCAACTACCTGGGCCAGTTCGACCGCCAATTCAACGAGTCGGCGCTGTTCGTTCCGTCGACCCAGGGCAGCGGTCAGGCTCAGGACCCGGAGGCGCCGCTGGCCAATTGGCTGACGGTGGAAGGGCAGGTGTATGGCGGCGAATTGGCCCTGCAATGGGGGTTCAGTCGCGAGATGTTCGACAGAGCAACCATCCAGCAGCTGGCGGACGATTACCAGCAGGAACTGCTGGCGTTGATCGCGCATTGCCTCAACCCGCAGCACGGCGGCCTGACACCGGCCGATGTAAGCCTGGCGCACCTGACCCAAGCCCAGCTGGACGACCTGGCACTGCCTGCACGGAGCGTGCAAGACCTGTATCCACTGTCGCCCATGCAGCAGGGCATGTTGTTCCACAGCCTCTACCAGCAAGGTGAGGATGACGTCTATGTCAGCCAATTGCGCGCCGACGTGCAGGGAATGGACGTTGCAGTATTTCAAGGCGCCTGGGAGCAAGTGCTGGCACGGCATGACATGTTGCGCACCGGCTTTGTCTGGCAAGACGACCAGGGCCAGGCCCTGCAAGTGGTGCATCGCCAAGTCAGCTTGCCCTTCATCGAATACGACTGGCGCGACCGTCCGAATCTGCCGGCGGCCCTCGACAGCCTGGCCGCCGAGCACCATCGCCAGGGCTTCGAGCTGGCGAGCCCGCCGTTGCTGCGGGTGGCGCTGGTCCGCACGAGCGAAGACCACTGGCACTTGATCTACACCAGCCACCACATCCTGATGGATGGCTGGAGTAATGCCCTAGTCCTCAATGAAGTGCTGCAAGCCTGCAAGGGCCAGGCGCTGCCGCCGGTAGCCGCGGCGTTTTCCCAGCACATTGCTTGGCTGCAACAGCAGGACCCTGCGGTGGGCGAAGCGTTCTGGCGCCAGCGCCTGGTGCAGTTGGAAGAACCGACGCACCTGGCACGTGCTGTGGCCAAAAGCGCCGCGCACACGGGTGACGAATACGGCGAACTCCTGTGTGAGTTGGATGCCATTCAGACTCAGCGCCTGACCGCTTTCGCCCGTGCCCATCAAGTGACCCTCAACACCCTGGTGCAATCGGCGTGGTTGTTGCTGTTGCAGCGCTACACGGGTCAGTCCAGCGTCGTCTGTGGGGTCACGGTATCTGGGCGCCCGGCGCAGCTGGCGAATGTCGAGCAGCAGGTCGGCCTGTTCATCAACACCTTGCCGCTGATTGCTGCCGCCAGCCCGGCGCAAAGCGTCAGCGATTGGGTGCGTAGCGTTCAGGCATTGAACCTGGAAATGCGTGACCACGAACACACGCCGCTGTTCGACATCCAGCGTTGGGCCGGCTCGGCCGGTGAGGCGCTGTTCGACACGCTCGTCGTGTTCGAAAACTTCCCGGTGGCCAAGAGCCTGGAGCAGTCGGGGGAGAGCGGCTTGCGTTTCAGTGCTGTGAGCCATCAGGAGCGCACCAATTACCCATTGACCCTCACCGTGCAGGGCGGCGAGCACCTGAGCCTGCACCTGGAATACTTGCGAGCCGAGTTTGCTGCCGACGCGGTGCAGCACATCGGCGCCTACCTGCAGGGCTTGCTACAGCAATTCGCCAGTGCGCCGGAACAGGCCTTGGGCGCCGTGCCGTTGCTGCTGGAACACGAATACACCCGCGTGCTGCAAGACTGGAACCCGCGGGGTGTTGCTCAGCCCGCCAAGGCCAGCGTATTGCAACGCTTCGAACAACAAGCGGCATTGCACCCGGAAAACACCGCGCTGATCCTGGATCAGCAGCACATGACTTACACCGACCTCAACGTGCGCGCCAATCGACTGGCCCATCGCCTGATCGAGTTGGGCGTCAGCGCCGACACCCTGGTGGGTGTTGCGGTGGACCGCTCTCTGGAGATGATCGTCGGCTTGCTGGGGGTGCTCAAGGCCGGCGGCGCTTATGTGCCGCTGGACCCGAAATACCCAGCCGAGCGCCTTCAGTGCATGATCGAGGACAGCGGTCTGCAACTGCTGCTGACCCAGCAGCCGTTGGTGGAGCAGTTGCCGCTCAGCGAGGATCTGACCCTCGTTTGCCTGGAAACCGGAGTCGACTGGCTCGTCGATTACAGCAGCGAAAATCCGTCTTCCAGCACGCAGCCAGCCAACCTGGCCTACGTGATGTTCACCTCCGGTTCTACCGGCCGGCCAAAAGGCGTGGGCATCGATCTGGGCGCCCTGGCTCGGCATGTGGAAGTCTTCACCGAGTTGTTTGCGTTGCAAGCCCATGACCGCGTGCTGCAGTTCGGCACCTTTAATTTCGATGGTTTCGTCGAGCAACTCTACCCGGCGCTGTGCTGCGGCGCTGCAGTGGTGGTGCGTGGCGGCGACCTGTGGGACAGCGACACCTTCTATCAACAGCTGATCGAACACGACATCTCCGTGGTCGACCTGACCACCGCTTATTGGCTGCTGCTGGTGCGCGACTTTGCCGACCGGGGCCCGCGTGACTACGGACGCCTGCGCCAACTGCACATCGGCGGCGAAGCCATGCCGCCGGAAGGCTTGAATGCCTGGCGGGCAGCCGGCTTGGAGCATGTGCGCCTGCTCAACACCTATGGCCCCACCGAAGCCACGGTAACCGCCACCGCCTTGGACTGCGCTGCCTATGTGGATGGCCGTGAAGCCCTGCCGTCGATGATGCCGATCGGCCGCGTGCTGGATGGCCGTGCCATCTACCTGCTGGACGCCAACCTCAACCCGGTGCCGGTAGGTGTGGCGGGCGAGTTGGTGATCGGCGGCCCGTTGCTGGCGCGGGGTTACTTCAACCGCCCGGACCTGACGGCCCACCGTTTCATTCCTGATCCGTTTTGCACCGACGGCACTGGTCGCCTGTACCGCACCGGTGACCTGGCCCGTTACCGTGCCGATGGCATGATCGAGTACGTGGGGCGTATCGACCATCAGGTCAAGGTCCGTGGTTTCCGCATCGAACTGAGCGAAATCGAAGCGCGCCTGCTGGCCCAGGTCAGTGTGCGCGAGGCGTTGGTCATCGCTGCGGACAACCAGTTGGTGGGTTACGTCGTGGCCACTCAAGCGCTCGACGAATCCCGGCAAGCCGAACTGCGCATCCAACTCAAGGCCGTGCTGCGCGAGGAGCTGCCGGACTACATGGTGCCGGCGCATCTACTGGTGCTGGAACGCCTGCCTCTGAGCCCCAACGGCAAGGTAGATCGTGCCGCGCTGCCCAAGCCGGATGCCAGCCATTCGCTGGCCGAATGGGTCGCGCCCGTGACTGAGAAGGAGCAACGCATCGCTGCCATCTGGGCCCAGGTGCTGGGCGCCGAGCGGGTAGGGCTCAACGATCACTTCTTCGAAATGGGTGGTCATTCGCTGCTCGCCACGCAGGTGGTGTCTCGGGTGCGTCACGGCCTGGGCATCGAAGTCGCGCTCAAGACGTTGTTTGAACAGCCTGTGCTTGGCGACTTTGTCAGCTGCCTGGGCGACGTCCAGGGTTCGGCACCGGCGCTGGTAGCGGCAGACCGCACTCAACCCTTGCTGCTGTCCTACGCCCAGGAGCGTCAGTGGTTTCTCTGGCAGCTGGACCCGCACAGTTCGGCCTATCACGTGCCCAGTGCGCTGCGCTTGAAAGGTCCGCTGGACCAGGTGGCCCTGCAACGTGCCTTCGATACCCTGGTAGCGCGCCATGACAGCCTGCGCACGCACTTGCAGCAAGAGGCCGACCGCACGGTACAAGTGGTCAGCCCGCAGGCACGGATCGAGCTGGTGTCGGAACCCACCGATGACGCCCAGCTCAAGACCAGGGTTGAAGCGCTGGTAGCCCGACCTTTCGACCTGCGCCAGGGGCCGCTGATGCGTGTGAATCTTCTGCGCCTGGCAGCAGAGGAGCACGTGCTGGTCCTGGTGCAGCACCACATCATCTCCGACGGTTGGTCCATGCAAGTGATGGTCGACGAGCTGGTGCAGCTCTACGCTGCCTACAGCCAAGGCCAGGCGCTGCAATTGCCGGCGATGCCGATCCAATATGCCGACTACGCAAAATGGCAGCGTGACTGGATGGAGGCCGGGGAAAAAGCGCGCCAGCTCGATTACTGGCGTGACCTGCTGGGCGGTGAGCAGCCGGTGCTGGAGTTGCCTTTCGATCACCAGCGTCCGGCGGTGCCGACCCATCGGGGTGCACGCCTGAATATTGCGCTGCCGACTACGCTGGTCGACAGCCTCAAGACCCTGGCCCAGCGCGAAGGTGTGACACTGTTCATGGTGCTGCTGGCTTCGTACCAGGCGTTGTTGCATCGCTACAGCGGCCAGCAGGACATTCGTGTCGGTGTGCCGATTGCCAACCGTAACCGGGTCGAAACCGAGCGGTTGATCGGCTTCTTCGTCAATACCCAGGTGCTCAAGGCCGATGTCGACGGGCAGACCACTGTCCGGCAGCTATTGACCCAGGTCAAACAGCGCGCACTGGAAGCCCAGGCGCATCAGGATTTGCCATTCGAGCAACTGGTCGAGGCCCTGCAACCCGAGCGTAGCCTGAGCTTGAGCCCCTTGTTCCAGGTCGCGTTCAACCACCACATCAGCCTGGCCGGCGAGCATTTGCAGCGCCTGGCGCAGCTGGACATGAGCCCGGTGACCTGGGATGAAACCGCCGCGCATTTCGACCTGATCCTGGACATCGAGGAGTCCGGGAACCAGCTCGGCGCATCGCTGAGTTATGCCACCGATTTGTTTGCACCTGCGACCATCGCGCGCATGGGCAGCCATTGGCAGAACCTGTTGCAGGCAATGGTTGCCGATCAACAACAGCCCATCAGCCAATTGAACCTGCTGGGCGAGGATGAACGGCAGCACATCCTGCGATTGTGGAACCAGACTGACGCTGGCTTCTCGGCCGAGCGTCTTGTGCATGAATTGGTAGCCGATCGCGCCAGGGAAAACCCCCAGGCGATCGCCGTCAAATTCGACGCGCAAACCCTGAGCTATGGCGAGCTGGACAGCCAGGCCAACCGCCTGGCCCATGCCTTGATCGCCCGTGGCGTCGGCCCGGAAGTGCGCGTGGCGATTGCCATGCCACGCAGCGCCGAAAGCCTGGTGGCGTTCCTTGCGGTGATGAAAGCCGGTGGCGTGTATGTGCCGCTGGACATCGAATACCCGCGTGACCGCCTGCTGTACATGATGCAAGACAGCCGTGCGCAATTGTTGCTGACCCATAGCCGCGCGTTGCAGCAACTGCCGATTCCCGAGGGCTTGGACACCCTGGCGATTGATCGCACCGAAGACTGGGCCGATTACCGCGACACTGCGCCGGACGTGAAGCTGGACGGCGATAACCTGGCCTACGTGATCTACACCTCCGGCTCCACCGGCATGCCAAAAGGCGTGGCAGTGTCCCATGGCCCGTTGGTGGCGCACATCATCGCCACCGGCGAGCGCTATGAAACATCGCCGGCTGACTGTGAACTGCACTTCATGTCGTTCGCCTTCGACGGCTCCCACGAAGGCTGGATGCACCCGCTGATCAATGGCGCCAGCGTGCTGGTCCGTGACGACAGCCTGTGGCTGCCCGAATACACCTACGCACAAATGCACCGCCACAATGTGACCATGGCGGTGTTCCCGCCGGTGTACCTGCAACAGTTGGCCGAGCATGCCGAGCGTGACGGCAACCCACCCAAGGTGCGTGTGTACTGCTTTGGCGGTGATGCGGTAGCCCAGGCCAGCTACGACCTGGCCTGGCGCGCACTCAAGCCGACTTACCTGTTCAACGGTTACGGCCCGACTGAAACCGTGGTCACGCCGTTGCTGTGGAAGGCTCGCCGTGGCGATCCATGCGGTGCCGTCTACGCGCCTATCGGCACGCTATTGGGCAACCGCAGCGGCTACGTGCTGGACTCGCAACTCAACCTGCAACCCATCGGCGTAGCTGGCGAGTTGTACCTGGGCGGCGAAGGCGTGGCACGGGGTTATCTGGAACGGCCGGCACTGACTGCCGAGCGTTTTGTGCCGGACCCATTCGGCAAACCTGGCAGCCGCGTGTATCGCAGCGGCGACCTGACCCGTGGCCGTCCGGATGGCGTGGTGGATTACCTCGGGCGTGTCGACCATCAGGTGAAGATCCGTGGTTTCCGCATCGAACTGGGCGAGATCGAAGCGCGCCTGCGTGAGCAGGACAACGTTGGCGAAACCGTGGTGGTCGCCCAGGACGGTCCGACCGGCAAACAACTGGTGGCGTATGTCGTGCCGGCCGAGGGCCCGCTCGCCAATGAAACCCAATTGCGCGAAACCTTGCGCCGTGCGCTGAAAACCCATCTGCCGGATTACATGGTGCCCGCGCACTTCATGTTCCT
>NZ_AYTD01000014.1 GCF_000503215.1 Pseudomonas canadensis
CGCGCCAAGGCCGCCCTCGACAAACTCGACGTCGCCGAAGGCCTCGCCGAGCTGGAAGGCTCCGCCGCCCGTGTCGCCGTTGACGAAAAGCGCATGATCAACTGCCGCGCCGACCTCAACCAGCTCGTACCCTTCAAGTACGACTGGGCCTGGCAGAAGTACCTCGACGGCTGCGCCAACCACTGGATGCCGCAAGAGGTCAACATGACCGCCGACATCGCGCTGTGGAAAAACCCTGAAGGCCTGACCGACGACGAGCGTCGCATCGTCATGCGCAACCTGGGCTTCTTCTCCACCGCCGACTCCCTGGTCGCCAATAACCTGGTGCTGGCCGTGTACCGCCTGATCACCAACCCGGAGTGCCGCCAGTACATCCTGCGCCAGGCCTTCGAAGAAGCGATCCACACCCACGCCTACCAATACTGCATCGAATCGTTGGCCATGGATGAAGGCGAGATCTTCAACATGTACCACGAGATCCCATCGGTCGCTAAGAAAGCCGCCTGGGGCCTGAAGTACACCCGTTCGATCTCCGATCCGAAGTTCGAAACCGGCACCGTCGAGACCGACAAAGAGCTGCTGCGCAACCTGGTCGCCTACTACTGCGTGCTGGAAGGCATCTTCTTCTATTGCGGCTTCACCCAGATCCTGTCCATGGGCCGTCGCAACAAAATGACCGGCGTGGCCGAGCAGTTCCAGTACATCCTGCGTGACGAGTCGATGCACCTGAACTTCGGTATCGACGTGATCAACCAGATCAAAATCGAAAACCCACACCTGTGGGATGCCGAGATGAAGGAAGAAGCGACCCAGATGATCCTGCAAGGGACTCAGCTGGAGATCGAATACGCGCGCGACACCATGCCACGCGGTGTGCTGGGCATGAACGCGGCGATGATGGAGGACTACCTCAAGTTCATCGCCAACCGTCGTCTGTCGCAGATTGGTCTGAAAGAAGAGTATCCGGGGACGACTAACCCGTTCCCGTGGATGAGCGAAATCATGGACTTGAAGAAAGAGAAGAACTTCTTCGAAACCCGTGTGATCGAGTACCAGACTGGCGGCGCGCTGAGCTGGGATTGATGCCTAAGCCCATCAACCCCATTAAGCCCTGACACGTTCAGGGCTTTTTTATGCCCGGTGAATGGCCACTTCTTGAAGCACATCAAGCTGACCACCTCGCCCGGAAGGGTTCGGATCGCATCACCAATGCTGTAGCCTTGTGCCCCAATTGCCATCAGCGTTGTCACCGGTCGAGTGACCGGGATGCCTTCACCGAAGGGCTTTACGCCAAAGTCGGAAGATTGGCACGGGAGTAAACTCCCGCTGTCACACCTGATGCACACTCAAAAAATAGTAGATAGGACCGAGGCCAACCCGTGAACCCAGACATGCTCGAAGCCGGCCCCGCTGACGCCAAAGTACTTTCCGTCTTTGACTTCGACGGCACCCTGACCCACCACGACAGTTTCGTGCCCTTCCTCAAGTTTGCCTTTGGCCCCGGTGAGTTCTATGGCCGGATGGTCAAGCTGGCGGTGCCGGGGCTGCGCTTTCTGGTGCGGCAGATCAGCCGGGATGAGTTGAAGGCGCAGTTGATCCGCACCTTTATGACTGGGGTGCAGAAGACGTGGGTGCAGCAGAAGGCCGAGGAGTATTGCCAGCGCAACTGGGCACGGTTGATGCGCCCGGCGGGGGTGCTTTCGGTGGAGCAGGAGTTGGGCTCCGGTGCGGAGGTCACGCTGTGTTCGGCGTCGCCGGCGTTGGTGTTGCAGCCGTTTGCGAATCGGCTCGGGATCAAGTTGATTGGGACTGAGCTGGAGGTGGTCGACGGGGTATTGACCGGTAAGCTCACCGGGAACAATTGCCGTTGTGAGAACAAGGTGCTGCGGCTTGAAGCGGTGTATGGGGATTTGGGCGAATATCGGCTGCGGGCCTGGGGCGATACGCGTGGGGATCGGGAGTTGTTGGCGGCGGCGCAGGATGCGCATTTTCGGCATTTTCATGCGAAGAAGAAGCGGGCGAAAGTGCTGCGCTGACCATTGTAGTGAGCGGGCTTGCCCCGCGCTGGGGCGCGTAGCGGCCCTAAAACCAAACGCCGCATTCTGTCTGACAGCATGCGGCGTTTTTATTGGGACTGCTGCGCAGCCCAGCGCGGGCAAGCCCGCTCACCACAGGTTGATCAGACAGAGGCTTTGAGGTCTACGCCCAGGGCTGTGGCGAAGGCTTTTACCATCGGGCTGCGCGGGGCGTTGTGGCGCAGGATGAGGTTGAAGGCGGTGCTCAGGTGAACGTGCTCCGGGCACAGTGCGCGCAGGCGCCCTTCTCTTACCAAGGGCATAGCGTAGTGTTCGGGCAAGAAGCCGAGGAAACGGCCAGTAAGGATCAGGATCGCGACGGCTTCGACTTGTGAGGCCGACGCGGACCGGCTGTCATAGTTGACGAAGTTGGCCTTGTCGCGGTGGATCGCATACCGATGGTTCACCCCTTCGTATTGGCGCAAGACCTCGGGCGTGATGTCGTTCGCGTCGAAGAGTGGGTGTCCTACGGCACAGTAGGCGTGGGCCTTTTCTTCATACAGCGGAAAATAATCGAATTCTTCGCGGCGCTGGTACACCGGCACGATGCCTACGATCAAGCGTCCCTCCACCACGCCGCGCTCAACTTCGTCCAGTTGCGAGGCGTGTAGGCGCAATCTAATCTTTGGCGATTCGCTATGTAATTTCCCCAACGCGGCAATTAGCGGGGAATTAACATCGGATACGGTGTTATCAATAACGCCCACACTAAGGTCGCCAATAAGCTCATTTTGCGCCGAACTAAGCTTGTCGCGAAAACTGTCCACCGAGGTAAATAACTCGATGGATGCCTGATACACCAACTTGCCTTCTTCGGTCAGCCCGAACCCTTCCCTGCCCCGTGTGCACAGGCGCATGCCGATGCGAATCTCGAGGTCGGAGATTTGTTTGCTGATGGCCGCGAGCCCCACGTTCAGCTCGTTTTGCGCGGCACTGAAGCCGCCCGCTTCGACCACGGCCATGAACACGCGCAGCAATTTGAAGTCCAGCCCGCTCAACTGCAGGGGCGGTCTTGTGCCGGGTTTTGGCGGCAGGTTTCCAGAAGTGGAAAGTGGAGTTTCCATAATACGCGTTGACCTCAAGTGCCATATTCAACAGGCTTCAACCCAGTCCTTGAACATAGCCAGGCGGCGATAATGAACATAAACATCCGCCCTTGGCAACCTTGAATACGGCGCGTCAGACGCTGATTCAGTCTAGTTGAAACCTTATTTTTACTGCCTCCGACTCTTCTAAAAACAAGCGTGAGGAATACCCATGTCCCAGCCCACCGACCGCCTTTGGGGCGCTCGTTTCAAGACCGGCCCGTCTGCTGCATTGGCCGCGTTGTCGCGTTGCCCTGAGCGCTATTTCCGCCTGACGCCCTACGACCTGGCCGGCTCCCGTGCCCATGCCCGTGAGTTGCAGCGCGCCGGGTTGCTGGATGAGTCGGAAACCTTATGCACCCTGGCCGCGCTGGACGAGATCAGTGCGGATTTCGCCGCCGGTAACCTGCATCCGACCCTGGATGATGAGGACGTACACACCTTCATCGAGCGCGTATTGACCGAGCGCCTTGGCGCCTTGGGCGGTAAGTTGCGCGCCGGGCGTTCTCGCAACGATCAGACAGCCAATGACCTGCGGCTTTTCCTACGGGACCACGCGCGCACCATCACCACCGAGGTGCTGGGTTTGCAGCAGGCGTTGGTGGAGCAGGCCGAGCAGCATATCGAGAGCATCTGCCCCGGCTTTACCCATTTGCAGCAGGCGCAACCGATTGTGTTCGCTCACCACTTGCTGGCTCACGCGCAGTCGATGTTGAGGGATGTGCAACGTCTGGTGGATTGGGATGCGCGCACGGCCTTGTCGCCTTTGGGCGCTGCCGCGATGGCGGGTTCTGCGATTGCGCGCCAGCCGGAGCATTCGGCCAAGGAAATGGGCTACACCGGGCCGTGCGAAAACTCCATCGACGCCGTCGCCAGCCGTGACCATGTGGCGGAGTTTCTGTTTGTGGCGGGCATGCTCGGGGTGAATATTTCGCGTCTGTCCGAGGAGTTTTGCCTGTGGTCGTCGCGGCAATTTCGCTGGGTGGTGCTGGATGACGCCTACGCCACTGGCAGTTCGATCATGCCGCAGAAAAAGAACCCGGACATTGCCGAATTGGCGCGGGGCAAGGCTGGGCGCTTGATTGGCAACCTGACCGGGTTGATGTCGACGCTCAAGTCGCTGCCGCTGTCGTACAACCGTGATTTGAGTGAAGACAAGCACAGCGTGTTGGACAGTGTGGATACGTTGCTGCTGGTGTTGCCGGCGATGGCGGGAATGGTTGCGACCATGAAGGTGCAAGTGGAAGAGCTGCGGCGTCAGGCGCCGATGGGCTTTACCTTGGCGACCGAGGTGGCGGATTGGTTGGCGACCCGTGGTGTGCCGTTCAAAGAGGCCCATGAGATCACCGGCGCGCTGGTACAGGCGTGTGAGAAGCATGAGATTGAGTTGTGGGAAGCCTCGCCGGCGATGTTGGCGGAGGTGGATGCTCGGCTCACACCCGAAGTGCGCGACTGCCTGACACTGGAAGCGGCGATTGCGGCGCGCAGTGGGTGGGGTGGGACGGCGCCGGAGCGGGTTCGGGAGCAGATTGGGCGGTTGAAGTCCGCATTAGCGGCTCAACAGCAGTGGGCAGAGAGTTATCAGGGGTTCCGGATTTAAATCTGCGGTGTTCGGGCTGGCGTCTTCGCAGGCAAGCCAGCTCCCACATTTGGACCGCGTACAGTAGTTAGAGCGTTGTAAGTTTTGGAGATTCACCATGAACCAAACCCCGGCAGAGCGCTTGGAAGCCGAGCGCAAGTTGTCCGAGAACCAGTTCGATATCACGCAGTACGAACACGTGCCGCGTCGTTATTACGGGCGGATGTTTTTTGCCACCTTGATCGTGATCGTGTTGGCCGCGCTGTTGCGTGCGTTTGCCAACGGCCAGATCGAATGGTCCTACATCGGGCAGTTCCTCACGTCTGAGGCCATCCTCTGGGGCTTGGTGAACACCATCGTCATGTCGATCCTGGCGATGGTGCTGGGCGTGGTGATCGGGGTGATCACGGCGATCATGCGCATGTCGGCCAACCCGATCCTGCGTTATGTGGCCATCACCTACACCTGGCTGTTTCGCGGCACGCCGCTGATTTTGCAACTGCTGCTCTGGTTCAACCTGGCGTTGATTTTCCCAGTGATCGCGATTCCAGGCCTGTTCAGCATCGACACCGTCGACCTGATGACGCCGTTCGTGGCCGCCCTGCTCGGTTTGAGCATCAACCAGGGCGCCTACACCGCCGAGGTGGTGCGCGCCGGCCTGTTGTCGGTCGATACCGGCCAGTATGAAGCCGCCAAGTCCATCGGCATGCCGAGCCTGCAGGCGTTGCGTAGGATCATTCTCCCGCAGGCGATGCGAGTGATCATTCCGCCTGTAGGCAACGAGTTCATCAGCATGGTGAAAATGACCAGCCTGGCCAGTGTGATCCAGTACTCGGAGCTGCTGCACAACGCGCAAAACATTTACTACGCCAACGCGCGGGTCATGGAGCTGCTGATCGTGGCCGGCATCTGGTACCTGGCGGTGGTGACTGTTCTTTCATTTGGTCAAAGCCGCCTCGAGCGTCGTTTTGCCCGCGGCGCCGGCAAGCGTTCGTAAGTCTGGGTTGAGGAGATTTGCCCCATGAGAAGCATCGTCAAGGCCGTCAACCTGAACAAGTATTACGACCAGTATCACGCGCTGCGCGACATCAATATCGAGGTCGAGCAAGGCGAAGTCATGTGCATCATCGGCCCGTCGGGGTCTGGTAAAAGCACCCTGCTGCGTTGCGTCAACCAACTGGAAAAAATCGACAAGGGCGGGCTGTGGGTCGACGGCGAACTGGTGGGTTACCGCGTCGTCGGCAACAAGCTGCATGAGATGAACGAATCGCAGATCGCCCGCCAGCGCCTGGCCACCGGCATGGTGTTCCAGCGCTTCAATTTGTTCCCGCACATGACCGTGTTGCAGAACATCATCGAAGGCCCCTGCCAGGTGCTCAAGCGCTCGCCCAAGGAAGCTATCGAAGATGCGTTGGAACTGCTGGCCCGCGTCGGCCTGGCGGACAAGCGCAATGCCTACCCGGTGGAGTTGTCCGGCGGCCAGCAACAGCGGGTAGCGATTGCCCGTGCGTTGGCGATGCGACCCAAATTGATGCTGTTTGACGAACCCACGTCAGCCCTCGACCCTGAGCTGGTAGGCGAAGTGCTGTCGGTGATGCGCGACCTGGCCACCACCGGCATGACCATGATCGTGGTCACCCATGAGTTGGGCTTTGCCCGTGAAGTCTCCAACCGCATGGTGTTTATGGATGCCGGCCAGATTGTGGAAGCCGGCAGCCCGGAAGAAATTCTAATAAGCCCACAAAACCCGCGTACCCAAAGCTTTATTTCTGCCGTTCGCACTTAACTAAAAAACAAACGAGAACGCCCCCATGAAAAAATTGTTTATCCCAACGTTGCTTGCAGGCCTGATGGCCTCCTCCGCTGTTTTCGCGGCATTGCCGGCGGCAATCAAGGACAAGGGCGAGATCAGCGCGGCCATCGTGCCGAACTATCCGCCGATGGATTTCAAGGACCCGGCCACCAACAAGATCACCGGCCTGGACTTTGACCTGGGCAACGCCCTGGCCGAGCGCCTGGGCGTGAAGATCAAATGGCAGGAGACCGGCTTCGAGCAGATGCTCAGCGGCTTGACCACCAAGCGCGTGGACATCGTGCTATCGGGCATGACCGACACCGCCGAACGCCAGAAGGCCGTGACCTTCATCGACTACTTCACCAGCGGCCCGCAGCTCTACACACTGGCCAAGCGTGAAGACCTCAAGGAATTGACTGACCTGTGCGGTAAAAAAGTCGGCACCAGCCGCCGTACCACCTGGCCGTCGGAAATTGCCGCATGGAGCAAGGAAAACTGCGAGGCGGCGGGTAAGCCGGCGATCGTGGTGATCGGCACCGAAGGTTCGGCGGATGCGCGGGCGCAGTTGCAGCAGAATCGCCTGGATGCCGCGATGCAGGGCAGCGAGACCATTCCCTACTTGATGTCGCTGGACAAGGGCAAGTACAAGCCGGTGGGCCTGGCGATTTCCAAGCAATTCACGGGGCTTGGGATTGAGAAGAGCAACACGGAATTGGTCACGGCGATCAGTGAAGCGTTGCAGGGCATGATTGATGACGGCACCTACGGCAAGATCCTGAAAAAGTGGGACCTGGAGCAAGGCGCCGTAGAAAAAATCTCCATCAACGCCGGCCAGTAACCCACAACCTTGTAGGAGCCGGCTTGCCGCCGATAGCGAGCTTACGGACGCCATCGCCGGCAAGCCGGCTCCTACACGGAATGTGTGCACTTGATCGAATAAGGACATCTGCCCCACCGTGGCCACCTACTCCCTGGTAATCCGCCGCCTGATGATCTGCTCGGTGACCATCGTGGTCAGCCGCGCCATGACCAGCCCGTTGCTGGCCCTGTTGCTGAGTACCCGCCTTGGCCTGAACCAGCAGGACATCGGCCTGCTGATGGGCATTGCCGTCTTTATCGCGACCTTGCTGGGCCTGTACGGCGGCTACATCATCGACCGCCTGGAAAAGCGCAAGCTGCTGATCCTGGCCATGCTCTCCAGCTCCATCGGTTTTCTGTTGCTGACTTTTGCCAGCAACCTCTACCTCACCACCCTGACCCTGGTCATCACCGAAGCGGCGTCGGCGCTGTTCCTGATTGGCTCAAAAGCCATCATCAGCGAGAACCTGCCGGTGGGTGACCGTGCCAAGGTGTTTTCCCTGCGCTACACCCTGACCAACGTCGGCTACGCCACGGGCCCGATGGTCGGCGTGGTGATCGCCGGCCACATGCAACTGGCACCGTTCCTGATTGCCAGTGCGATCGCCTTTGGCAGCCTGTTCCTGATGATCGGCATCCCGCCCACCCAACGGGATGACAGCAACAAGCCCTTGAGTTTTCTCACCACCCTGCGCACGTTGCGCAGCGACCGCACACTCATCCTGTTCACCAGCGGCAGCTTGCTGAGCACCATTGTCCATGGGCGCTACACCCTGTATCTGTCGCAGTTCTTGCTGGTGGCCTACAAGCCCGCGGAGGCGCTGAAGATTCTGTCTGCGGTGCTGGCGTGCAATGCCATTACCGTAATTCTGATGCAGTACCAGATCGGCCGCTTTCTGAAGCGTGAACAACTGCGCTACTGGATTGTGCTCGGCACGCTGCTGTTCATTGCCGGACTGATCGGTTTCAGCCTCGCGGACAGCCTGCTCACCTGGTGCCTGGCGATGTTCGTATTCACCCTCGGCGAGATGATCATCTACCCCTCCGAGTTCCTGTTTATCGACACCATCGCGCCGGATGCACTGCGCGGCAGTTACTACGGCGCGCAGAACCTGGCCGCGTTTGGAGGGGCGATGAGCCCGGTGATTTGCGGCTATCTGCTGATCAATGCGGCGCCGGCCAGCATGTTCTATGCATTGGGGGCACTGACTGCGGTCGGTGGAACGCTGTGTTTCTTGAGCGGGCGAAGGGTTGCAGGTTCTTGCTGATATTTGCGCTGGATCCCGCTATTAATAGCGAAACTTCTCACGGACCCGAGCCCGATGAAATTCGACACGGCCTACAGCCTGAGTCTCGATGACAAGTTGTCGATCTACGACGTACGAGACCTGAATTTCGACGAAACAACCGACTTCGACTCAGACAAGGACAGCTTCCTCTGCCCTAATGATGAATGTCGTGCGGCGTTTGATACCAGCAACGCACTGAGCACCTTCAACGCCAAAAACGTCAATTACCTGCGCACGCCGCATTTCAAGAACAAGACCAGCACCCGGCATATAGAGGGTTGTCGTTACACCAGTAGCCATAAAACCGCGACAGATGAAAATGACGACGAGCGTGAGGACAATTTCCCATCGGAGTTTGTCCTCACCCCTCGTCAGTACGAACGCAAGACACCAGTTGTGAGTAAAGAGGGAAACGTCCCATACGATCCACTGAAAGTGCCTTCAAACCGGAGCTCTGTATCCCATAGCCCCAACGACAGCACTCCAGACAAAACCAGCGTGTTCGCCCACCCGGTGGAATGTTTCGTGTCCAACATCGACGACAAGGACAAGCTCAAGTCCATGCCGTTGAAGATCGGTGACCACACCGCGAGCTACTGGACGTTTTTCAAGAAGATCGAATACCTGCAAGACAACAAGGGCCTGATCTACTGGGGCAAGATCAAAGAAATCAAAGACTACACCAGTAGCTTTCGCATCGATTTCGAAAAGAAAGTGTGGCTCGACAAGAAGCCCTACTCGGTCAACGTCTACCTGAGCAAAAAGCTCATAGAGAACTATCGCAAGCGCAAAGCGTTTTTAGAGCAGATCAAGGCAGCAGTAGACAGTGAGCGAGCGTTGTACTGCTTCTTCTACGGGGTGACGCCGAAGCTGCAACAGGTGCCGAGCAAAAGGAATCCCGAGCAGACGTTTGGGGTATTCAGCGCGAACATCGAGAACCTCGACCACCTGATCATTCGGGAGGCGCCAGGGGTGGAATAGAGGATGTTCGAGAATCCAGTTGATGAGCGGTCAAAACAACTGTACAAAAACACAGTATAGTTTGCCCTCCCCCGTCGAACCTGGAGAAAACCCATGTCCTCTCTGGCAATGAGCTCTTTCGTAGAACAGCAGATCGTCCTGCATCAATTCACCGCCAAGCACAGCGTGCAGGCCCGCGCGATCTTGGGCTGGAGCCGGGAAGACCTGGCTCACCAGGCCGGAGTGGCGGTTGAGGCGGTTCAACAGTTTGAAAACCAATATGACGTGGGTGATGAAACCCGCCTGGCCTTGGCGTTTCGGTTGGAAGCTGAAGGGTTGGTGTTCTTCCCAGGGTTTGCGCCGGGATGGGGGATGAGTGTGCGCCGGTTCGACACCGAAGAACCGGAGCCTGTGGCGCAAGGCATCCTCTCTCGCTTGATAGGGGCAACGTCGGCACCACTTGAACCTAGCGGTACATAGAGCTTCAAGCCTGCAGTTGCAGCGCCCGACGCATCATTTGCGGCGGTTGGCCAAAGGCCCTTAGGAAGGCGCGGCGCATGCGCTCCGGGTCGCCGAAGCCGGTCTCGCGGGCGATGATATCGATGGAGTGATCGCCAGACTCAAGCAACAGGCGGGCTGCCTCGATGCGCAACCGCTCGATAGCCTTGGCGGGTGACTGGCCGGTTTCGGCACGGAACAATCGGCTGAATTGGCGTGGGCTCAAGTGGGCGACTTCAGCCAACTGCTCCACTGAGAGATCGGCCTGCAAGTGTTGTCGGGCGTAGACCAATGCGGTTTGCACGCGGTCGGATTTGGGGGCGATTTCCAGCAGTGCGGAGAATTGCGACTGGCCACCTGCGCGGCGATGGTAGACCACCAATTTACGCGCCACTGCGCGTGCAACCTCAACACCCAGGTCATGCTCAACCAGTGCCAGGGCCAGGTCGAGGGCGGCGGTCAGGCCGGCGGAGGTCCAGAGCGGACCATCGACGGTGAAGATCCGGTCTTCCTCCAGCCGTACATTCGGGTAGGCCTGGCGAAACGTGTGGGCATGGTACCAATGGGTCGTCGCTTTGCGGCCCTCCAGCAACCCCGCGGCGGCCAGATAAAAGGAGCCGGTGCAGGCCGATGTCACGCGACGCGAGGTAAACATGGCTTGCTGCAAGTAGGTCAGCATCCCGGGCGTGGCTTTCAGCAATTCGTTGTCTCCCACCACCAGCAATGTGTCGTAGTGCTGTTGGCCGAAGGGCACGGTATCGATGGCGAAGCCCATGGAGCTTTTGATTGGCCCACCGTGTTCCGATAACAGGTCCACGCGATAAAACGGCTGGTCCAACTCAAAGTTGGCAAATTCGAACACGGTACTGGTGCCCAGGCTGAGCATCTGGAACCCGGGAAACAGCAGAATACCAATAGATACCATGGCGAGACCTCACGTCCCAAAAGGAGGGATATACGACATTGCAGCCAATACATTACACCCATAATCTTGGTTCCAACAAGGCCGCCCTTCCCCGGCCCTTCTGGAGCAACTGCAATGACTCAATCCAAAGGTTTCGCCCTGATCACTGGCGCTTCGTCCGGGATTGGCGCTGTGTATGCCGACCGCCTGGCTAACCAGGGTTACGACCTGATTCTGGTGGCACGCAACCAGCAACGACTGGACCAACTCGCGGCCCGACTGAAAGCCGAGACCCAACGGGACATCCAGACAGTGGCGGCCGACCTCAACTTGCCTGCCGACCTGTCGCGCATTGAACAGATTCTGCTTGAAGACAGCCGCATCAGCCTGCTGGTGAACAACGCCGGCGTCGGTGCAACGGCGTCACTGCTGGCCTCGGACGCGGACAAGATGGACGCCATGATCTTGCTCAATGTCCTCGCGCTCACTCGCCTGGCAAAAGCTGCCGCGACCAATTTCGTTGCCCAGGGTCGTGGCACCCTGATCAACATCGGCTCAATAGTCGCGCTCGCGCCTAAGTTGTTGAATGGTGTGTACAGCGGCACCAAGGCCTTTGTGCAGGCGTTCAGCGAATCCCTCGACCATGAACTGAGCGACAAAGGTGTCAGTGTTCAAGTGGTGCTGCCTGGCGCCACCGCCACCGAGTTCTGGAATGTCGCGGGACTACCAGTGAACAACCTCCCCGACACCATCGTCATGACCACGGAAAATCTGGTGGATGCCGCGCTGGCAGGCCTTGCCCAGGGTGAGAAGGTGACAATCCCCTCATTGCCCGACCGCCTGGACTGGGATGCCTATGAAACAGCACGCCTGGCCCTGGGGCCCAACCTGTCACATCGCTCCCCAGCGGCACGTTACGGCGTCAAAGTTCCGGTTTAACCGCTACCTGAGCTGCCTGCTCATACCCATGGGCCACTGCCAGCAAGATGGGTTCGGCCCATTGGGTACCGAAGAAGTGGGCACTGGTGGGTAGGCCCTCCTCATCGACGCCAGACGGTACGGCAATTCCCGGATAGCCGGCCGCTGCGACACCGAAGTAACTGTTGGTGTCGAAATCCGACACCATCGCGTCCAGGTTTTCTGCCTTGATCGGGCCATCGATCGTGCTTCTGAAATCCTGGATCAGCGCGTCCCACAGTGGCTTGCGTTCCTCTGGCGTCAGCGTTGAGGCGCCGATCTCCTTTAGCACAGCTTGATGATCCGTCTCACTGCCGTCACGTAAATCGTTGAACCGGATCAGTTCAGTCAGCGACCTGACCGGCAACCCCGAGCGCTTGCCCAGGTAGGTGTTCAGCTCTTCCTTCACATCCGAGAGCAACAGTTCGTCGTAGCGTGAGGTATCGGCCAGGCGCAGGTTGACCGGCACCAACACCGCGCCTTGCTCGCGAAGCACGTCCAGTGTCCGATTGAACTGCGGGCTGTTCTCCACTGACAGGGTTTCGCCATCTTTGGAGAACGTGGCAGGGTAGCCGATACGCTTGCCTTTCAAGGCCCCCGGTACCAGCAACTGCGTGTAATCGATACCTTGGGGCGCTCCTACACTTGCCGGGTCCTTAGGATCACTGCCTGACATGGCATTGAGCATCAACGCAGCATCAAACACCGAACGCGTCATCGGCCCCGGTGTGTCCTGGTGATGGCTCGCCGGAATAATCCCGTTACGGTCCAGCAGCCCGACAGTAGGCTTGAACCCGACAATACCGTTGCGTGCTGCCGGCACAATGATCGAGCCATTGGTTTCCGCACCCACCGCCAAAGGCGCGAAGCCAGCAGCAACCGCTGCGGCGGAACCGGAACTGGAACCTCCCACGTCGGCATCCGCTTGATGAGGGTTACGGGTTTGCCCGCCTCGACTACTCCAGCCATCGGCCCCCCCACGGAACCCAGCCATTTCAGTCATATTGGTTTTACCGAGGATCACTGCGCCCTGCTTGATCAGGTAGTCCACCAACGGGGCGTTCTTACCGGCCGTTGCACCGACCAACCCAAACGCGCCTGCACTGGTTTGCATACCTTCGGTTTCGATCGTGTCCTTGAGCAAGATGGGAATGCCATGCAGCGGCCCGCGCACGTTGCCGCTGGCCCGTTCACGGTCCAGCTCACGTGCGGTTTCAAGCGCCTTGGGGTTGAGCTCAATGACAGCGCTCAGTTGCGGATCCAGCCTGCGAATCCGCTCCTGCAGATGAGTGACCAGATCGGCCGAAGTAAGCCCGCCCGGGAGGGCCATTTGCCTGCTTAGCTCGTTGACACTGAGGTACTCAGTACCGGCGGGCAAGGGTTTTGAAGCAACGGGTAAGTAGCCTCCAGCGAAGGACTGTACGACTTGCCGGACCATGGAGCCCATGCCATATGCGATCCCTACAGATGCGATGCCTAACATAAGACCTCTTGAGGAGTAAGAGATGAAGAAGGACCAATGTTGATCCGTGGCCAGTCTAAAAACTCCACTCCTCATTGGCTGCGCGACGCGGGCGACTCACCGTGTGGGATAGTTCAGCGCTGCGGGTGGCTCGTCCTGCCGGTCCATCAGTCGGCGTCCGTTTTGATACCCCTGCACCAAAGCCGGCAGCCAATCCTTCGCCCATCGTGCACCGTAGAACCACAGCGTCGCGCCACCCTCGAGCGGCGTGCCAAACCCTGGGTAGCCACTCCAGCACGCGCTGTGGAAGGCGCTGCTGCGGCTGTCGGATACCAGGGCATCCAGTCGGAATGCACGCACCAGCTCATCGATTTCGTTGCGGGTGTGAAGGGTGTGATTGGCCCGGTGGGCAGCCACCGGTATCAACTCAGCTCCGGATCGACGCAATATGTCCAAGGCTCTCAGGAAGGATGAGTTGTGCTCGATCCGCTCATGTTCGTGGTCATCTACAAACCGCTCGGCAAACCCCACGCGCCTGCCGCCCAGCGCGTGATCCGCCGTGAAGGCCGTGTTGTTTTCTACTAGGGGGACTTCAACCATCACCGGCCCGGAAGGATCGACTCCACTCAACGCAATCAATGAAAGCGATGGGTCCCGCAAGGGTTTCAGGGGAAGACTCGGAACGTCATATCCTGGAACGGGGACGCTTCGCCCAGGGTTTTCACGAGCCAGGGGCTCGACGCCGAAATCGATCCCTTTAGGGCTCGCATGATTGTTGGCTATCGTCGCCAGGCCTGAACGTTCAGCGAGAACAGGAGCAGGTTGGCCCGTCGGGCAAGTCATACCTGCATGCCAATATTTCTGACATTTACCGTCCATAAAATCCGCCCCCGAGAAATGACTTTCCGGGGATCATCGCACCCTTGGCTGGCGTCTGTCGCAGCTCTGAAACAGCTTGAAAACTCCTTTTTCCGACGCCTCTTACTTCAGTTGGCGAGGCGCTCCTCTGCACCTTGGGTTTCTACCTCCAGCCACCACGCATACCCTCGGTCAGGCTGGTGCAAGCTGAACGCCTGCCCCATCTGCGGTGTGGTGATAAACACGTTACGCTCCCAGGCCAGGGCCATAATGCGGTCGAACGGTTCATGCCATGCATGGAACGCCAAGTCGAAGGTGCCGTTGTGAATCGGCAGCAACCAGCGGCCTTTGAGGTCGATATGCGCTTGCAGGGTTTGCTCAGGTTGCATGTGCACGTGCGGCCAATCGACGTTGTAAGCACCCGTTTCCATCAGCGTCAGGTCAAACGGGCCGTACTGTTCGCCGATACGTTTAAAACCGTCGAAGTAACCGGTATCGCCGCTGAAAAAAATCCGTCGAGCACCATCGAGCATCACCCAGGAACACCACAAGGTCTGGTTGGCATCAAACAGGCCCCGCCCGGAAAAATGCTGCGCTGGTGTGGCGACAAACCGGATGCCATCCACTTCGGTGCCCTGCCACCAATCCAGTTGCCGCACTTTGCTGGCGTCCACGCCCCATTTCACCAGAATATCCCCGACGCCCAGCGGCGCGAGAAAGTAGCGGGTCTTATCGGCCAATTGGACGACAGCCTTGCGGTCCAGGTGGTCGTAATGGTTGTGGGAAAGAATCACCGCTTCTAACGGCGGCAGCTCTTCAAGACTGATGGGCGGTTGGTGGAAACGCTTGGGGCCGGCCCAACTGAACGGCGACGCACGCTCGGCGAACACCGGGTCGGTCACCCAGAATTTGCCGCGCATTTTCAGTAAAACGGTGGAATGCCCGAGACGGAATACGCTGTGATCCGGCGCCGCCAGCAACTGCTCGCGGGTCAGCGGCTGCACCGGAATCTGTCCTACCGGCCGCGTGGTGCGCGGCTTGTTGAACAGCATGTTCCAAAAAATACGCAAGGTCTTGCCGAAGCCACCCTGCTGCACGGGTGCATCGTTGCTGAAGTGCCCTTGGTCTTGCTTGGGCGCTGCCGGCGAAGAATCAACGCGGGACGAAATCGTGGCCATTTACAGGTGACTCCTACAGACCGCTCTTGAATTACACTGCACAGTGTAGTTTCAAGATTGCAACAAAATACACAGCAAGTAAACTACAGAGTGTAACTTTCCTTGACGAACCGAGCGCCCTCCATGACTGCCCCTCAACGCCTTACCGACCGTAAACGCGAAGCCATCGTGGCCGCGGCCATCGCTGAATTTCGCGAAAACGGTTTCGAGGTGACCAGCATGGACAAGATCGCCGCCACCGCCGGCGTTTCCAAGCGCACGGTGTACAACCACTTCCCCAGCAAAGAAGAGTTGTTCGCCGAAATTCTCCATCAACTCTGGGCCAGCAGCGTTGCGCAGCTCGACGTCAGCTACGCCAGCGACCGCCCGCTGCGCGAACAATTGCGCGGCTTGCTGGAAGCGAAGATGAAGATGATGGCGGATGCCAATTTCCTCGACCTGGCCCGGGTCGCCATCGCCGCCACCATCCATTCGCCGGAGCGCGCGCAAGACATGGTCACCCGCCTGAGCAAGCGCGAAGAAGGTTTTACCCAATGGGTACGCGCCGCCCAGGACGATGGCCGGCTCAATTGCAGCGACCCGGCATTTGCCGCCCACCAGATCCAGAGCCTGCTCAAGGCGTTTGCATTCTGGCCGCAGATTACCCTGGGCCAACCAGTCCTGGACGCCGCCAGTCAGGCCTGTGTGATCGAATCGGCTATCGACCTGTTCCTGGCCGGCTACGAAGTCACGTCGCCCCGGCAGCCGTAAAAACCTGTTGTGTGAACGACATTCCAGGTCGTTTTTGACGTATTCGCACGCTGTCCTGAGCAAATGGCTTGGAAGGACACTGATTATTCCCACGCGAATAACTGACAATATTCACAATTATTATCCGATCAACGGTTCAACCCGCTGACGCACTTTGCCGCACCTGCAGAAAAAACGGCTCCAGGAATTTATGGAAAACAGACGAGGCAAAGGGCTTTCATTTGCCAGACGTATCTACAAGCCAAGGATTATCGGCTTGGGCATCGGCTGCATCAGTGTCACAGGCGCTCTTTATCCGCTCGCAATGCCGGGGTGGGTCTGGGCATTCCTGTTGTTCAACGGTTTCGCCTGGGCACATGTGGCCTACCAACTCTCAGCGCGCTCGCAATTCCCCTACCAGGCTGAGCAACGCAATCTGCTGTACGACTCATTGTTCGGCGGGTTCTGGGCCGCCGCCACGCAGTTCACACCACTGACAACCGTTACCATCCTTTCCATGATGACCATGAACAACGTGGCGGCGGGCGGCAAGCGGCTGTTCCTGCGTGGGCTGCTGGCGCAAGTGGCCGGTGTCGGGGTCGCCTGTGCGTTTTTCGGCATCAAATTCAACCCCAACGTCAGCCTCACACAGGTCTACACCTGCCTGCCGATGCTGACGCTCTACCCCATGGCCATCGGCACGGTTTGCTATCAGTTGGCGATTAAGTTGTCGGAACACAAACGCGCACTCAGCGCCCTCAGCCGAACCGACAGCCTCACCGGTCTGCTGAACCACGGCTCATGGAAAGACTTGCTGCACCTTAAATTTCATAAGTGCCAACAGCAGCAAAGCCATGCCACCATCGCGTTGATCGATATCGATCACTTCAAGCAGATCAACGACACCCACGGCCACATCGTCGGCGACGCGGTCCTGCGTCAACTGAGCCTGGAGTTGCGACGCAACTTGCGTGAAAACGACCTGGCCGGGCGTTACGGTGGCGATGAATTCTGTGTGATTCTTCCGCAAGTTCCGCTGGAAGAGGCGGCACAGGTGATGGAACGCATGCGCGAGACCTTCAGCAATTACCGCAACCCGCAGATCCCTGAATTGCGCGTGAGCCTGAGCATCGGCCTGGCTGATTTCCAGCCCTTCTTTACCGACGCCGCCATGTGGCTGAATGCGGCGGATCGCGCGCTGTATGCCGCCAAGGACACCGGGCGTAACCGGGTCAACATCAGCGAAGCAGTGATCGCTCATTCCGCCTGAGGTTGTCCTACGAGTCCTCGTCTGAGTCCTCATGCCTGCACGCCAAGAGAAAGCATAATGCCACCATTTGTCGGCTACCCAAAAAAGGTCCTGCCCCTGAGGCGAACTTCTTGCCAGGCTGATCACTCTGAACCCGTTGTTCCACCCCCGCTGTCGGTACAAGGAAGCTGACAATGAGCAAGTCAACCGTATAGCGAATGCCTTACGGGGGCAGGCGCATATCCAAGGAAACCCAGAAGCTTGCTTGCCCGAGCCCCCGAACATGCTATTTAAAGCCCATAAAAAAACCATCAACGCACTGCAACACACCGTCGCCCAACAGGCCAGCCTGCTGGATGCCATCGAGCGCTCCATGGCGGTGATCGAATTCGACCTGTCTGGCACTGTGCTGCGAGCCAATGCCAACTTCCTCCAGACCATGGGCTACCGCGCCGAGCAGATCGAGAGCCAGTCCCACCGTATGTTCTGCACCCCCGCATTCGCCCGCAGCGCCGAGTACAACCAGCTGTGGTCGAACCTGCGTAATGGCCAGTTCCAGTCCGGCACCTTTGAACGGGTGGCGGGCGATGGCCAGTCGGTTTGGCTGGAGGCCAGCTACAACCCGGTGCGTGACGAAGCAGGTCAAGTCATCAAAGTGGTGAAGTACGCCATGGACGTCACGCCGCGCCTGCAGGCCGAAAGCGAAGCCAATGCCAAACTGGCCGCCATCGGCCGCGCCATGGCAGTGATCGAGTTCAACCTCGACGGCACCATTATCACGGCCAACGCCAACTTCCTGCAGCGCATGGGTTACACCCTGGCGCAGATCCAGGGCCAGCATCACCGCATGTTCTGCAGCGCGGCCGTGGCCAGCAGCTCGACCTACAGCGACTTCTGGAAGCGCCTGAACCAGGGCGAAATGTTCAGCGGCCAGTTCGAACGGGTGGATAAGAACGGTCAGGCCGTGTGGCTCGAAGCGAACTACAACCCGGTGTACGACGCCGGCGGACGCCTGTGCAAAGTGGTGAAGTTCGCCTCGGACGTGACCGCCATGGTGCAACAACATACCGCCGACGCCGCCAGCGCGGCCCAGGCGTACCACATCTCCCTGAACACCCGGGACATCGCCGAAAAAGGCGCCGAAGTGATCCAGCAAACCGCCAGTGGCATGCGCGACATTGCGGCGGACATCGACGGCTCCTCACAGCTGATCGCCAAGCTGGGCGAGCGCTCGCAGCAGATCACCGCCATCGTCAATACCATTCGCGGCATCGCCGACCAGACCAACCTGCTGGCCCTCAACGCCGCCATCGAGGCGGCGCGTGCCGGCGAGCAAGGTCGCGGGTTTGCCGTGGTGGCCGATGAAGTACGGCAATTGGCGGCCCGCACCAGCGGTTCAACGGCGGAAATTTCCAGCATGATCGCGATGATTCAGGAGGAGACCCGCCAGGCCATCCACAGTATGGACGGCACCCGCGACCGCGCCGCGCAAGGGGTCGACCTGGCAAACCGCGCCGGCACGGTAATCCTGCAGATCCGCGAAGGCACCAGCGAGGCCGTGCAGGCGGTGAGTGCATTCGCCAATGAGCGCGGTGGCAACTGACCCGATCTTCATACGGGGCGCTGGGGGCTCGGTCTATAGTGCTTGCTTGTCTTCAAGCAAACGATCCGAGCCCGCCATGACCCCAGAAAAGACCGAAACCGCCGCCGTCGACCACCTGCGCTTCCATCGTCCCCATGCCCACTTGGCGCCAACCTTCGGCAATGACACCTTTGCCCTCAAGGCCGAAGCGTTCGCCCGTTTCTTCGGCACGCCCACCTTCCTCGGCGCGCAAACCGCCATCGTCGTCTTGTGGGTGGTGCTGAACATGACCGGCGTCACGCATTTCGACGTGTACCCGTTTATCCTGCTCAACCTGGCCTTCAGCCTGCAATCGGCCTATGCCGCGCCGCTGATCCTGCTGGCCCAGACGCGTCAGGCCGCTCGCGACAAAGCGCAGTCAGACGCCGACGCCCAGCACCGCGAAGCGCTGGCGATTGCCAACACCGAGCGCCAGGCCCAGGCCGCGCAGACCACCAAACAGTTGCTGGAGCTGCTGGAGCAGAACACCCGACTGACGGAAATGACCAAGCAACTGACAGAGCATATCGAAAGCCTGACTAGCGAAATGCACGAGCATTTTGTGCGAAAAACCTAAGGCAACCGCAGGTGTCGCCCCAGCTCGTCAAACAGTGTCACCACCGAGCGCAGCGCCCGACAATCGGGGCGCGTGAGCAACCATAACGCCGTGTCGTACCCCGCCAATGCGGGGCCCAGTGGTTGCAGGCGGTCCCCGACTAGAAAGTCCGGCAACGCCGCCACCCCCAACCCTGCACGCACCAGTTCGGTCACCGACAACATGCTGTTGCAGCGATAGCTGGGACGCACGCCGGGCAGGTGCTCGCGGCGCCAGGCTACCGTGGGGTGGTCGGGCAGGAAGTCATCCGGGGCGATCCATGGCAAGTCTGCCAGCTCGCGACCTTCGTGTTGTTGGGCGAAACCCGGACTGGCGCACACCCGATACGCCACATTGCTCAGGCGCCGGCCCACTAGATGCTCCGGCGGCGTGCGAGTCAGGCGCAGCGCGATATCCGCGTCGCGGCGGCTCAGGTTGGCGAAGTCATTCGATGTACTCAGTTCCAGGATCAACGCCGGGTACTGCGGCATGAATTGCGCCAGGGCCGGCAACAGCAAGCCTTGCAGCACAGAATCGGTACAGGTCAGGCGCACCGTGCCGCTGATCACCTCACCACCTTGCTCCACACCAATGCGCGCGGCCTCCAGCGCTTGCTCGGCGCGTTCCGCCTGCTGCGCCAGGTTGCTCGCCAGGCTGGTGGGCAGGTAGCCGGCGCGGCTTTTTTCGAACAACGTCTGGCCCAGCGCCGCCTCCAGGCGCCGCACCGCGCGGAACACCGTGGACACGTCCACCCGCAACAACGCGGCCGCCCGTGCGAGTGTGCCGCCGCGCACCAGGGCGAGGATCAGCGATAAGTCGGGGTAGTCAATTGAATAGTGCGTGACCGCATTGAGCATGTGCTAAAACGCCAATATTGATTGCGTGAACGCCAATCTATAGTGCGCCTCAGGACACCACAAGCCATGGGATGTACACGATGAAAACCACGCCTCTGCACCTCGCCCTGATCGGCGATTACAACCCCGATGTCATCGCCCACCAGGCCATCCCCGTGGCGCTGCAACAGGCGGCCGAGACCCTCGGCCTGGCGGTTCACGTGCAGTGGCTCGACACCGATAACCTGCCCCAATCACTGCATGAATTCGACGGTTTCTGGTGCGTCCCCGCCAGCCCTTACCGCGACACTGACGGCGCAATGCGGGCGATCCGGTTTGCCCGCGAGCAACGCCGACCGTTCCTCGGCACGTGCGGCGGTTTTCAGCATGCCGTGCTGGAATACGCACGCAATGTCCTGGGCTGGAAGGATGCCGAGCATGGCGAACTCGCGCCGCAGGCCAAGCGCGCCGTGATCGCGCCACTGAGCTGTGCCCTGGTGGAGGCCACCGACGGCGTGCGCCTGGCGCCCTACACCCGGATCGCCGAGGCCTATGACACCCTGGATGTGCAGGAAGGTTATCGCTGCCGTTACGGCGTGAACCCCGAGTTCCTCGATGCCTTGCTCGAAGGCGACCTGATCCCCAGCGGCCATGATTCGACCGGCGACCTGCGCGCGGTGGAACTGCTCGACCACCCGTTCTTCGTCGCCACCCTCTTCCAACCCGAACGCGCCGCGCTGCAAGGTATTACCCCGCCCTTGGCGATGGCCCTGCTCAAGGCTTGCCAGGCGGTGTCCGCATGATCGCCCGCACACCTTCGCCGCCCTATTACGCGGTGATCTTCAGCTCACTGCGCACCGAAGGCGATCAAGGCTACGGCCAGGCGGCCAGCCGCATGCTGGAACTGGCGCGTGAACAACCGGGATTCATCGGCGTGGAGTCCGCACGGGAAGACGGCCTGGGCATCACCGTGTCGTACTGGGAAAGTGAAGCGGCCATCCTGGCCTGGAAGCAGCAGGCCGAGCACCAGGCGGTGCGCGAACAGGGGCGCGCCACTTGGTACTCGGCCTTCCAGACCCGGGTATGCAAAGTCGAACGGGCCTACAGTTTTGAAGCGAGCTAGCTCACCAGACTGCGCAACGCACTGATCTGCGCAATCTCCACCCGGCGCATATACACCCGCAACGGCTCGGTGATGTTGATGCGCTCGTCGATGTTCTGGTCCAGCAGCAACTGGATGCGCTCGCGGGACAGCGTCATGGTCTGCTCCGGGGCCGGTAGCCAGACGAATTCGGCGGTGGGAATGATGCCGTCATCGGCCACGTCCATGCCGAAGGAGTCTTCGCTGAAACGCACGATGTACTGGCCTGTCTTGCGGTTGAGGCCAACAAAACCGTGGAGTTGGTCGGCGGCCTGGCAGATAAGCTCGGAGGTGATGCGCATGGTAAACCTCACTGAAAAGTCCCACAGGGACTGGAAAGATGGTTTACACGCGTGGCGGAAAGTACCGCCCTCTAATGGGGCAGCTTCGGGCAAGAATACTGCAATGCCAGGCAAAAAATCCGAGAAAATTGAAGCCTGCGCACGTTAATGTCGGTTTGGTGATAGCGCCTTTCGCAATCAATTGTTAAAAAGGAGGCCTTCTCAAAGCTACCTCCACGAAAGGACTTCGCATATGCCTGTCACGTTTACCAAGAGCGCCCTGCTGCTCGCTCTGATGCTCGGCCTTGGCCAAGCGCAGGCTGCCGATCCGATCAGCCCGGCTGAATTGGCAACCAATGAAGGCATTCCGTACCCGGCCGTGATCGCCCACCGTGGTGCGTCCTACGATGCACCGGAGTCCACCGCTGCCGCCTACAAGATCGCCCGCGACCTGGGTGCCGACTACCTGGAAATGGACCTGCAGCGCAGCAAGGACGGCGTGCTGTTCGCCCTGCACGACAACAACCTGCAGCGCACCACCGACGTGGCCACCAAGTTCCCTGATCGCAAGGACGCCCCGGCCAACGAGTTCACCTGGAAAGAACTGCAAACCCTCGACGCCGGCAGCTGGTTCAACGCCGCCTACCCGGACCGCGCACGTCCAGGTTTCGTCGGCCTGAAAATCCAGAGCCTGGACGACATCATCAAGATCGCCGAAGGCAACCCACAGCACAAACCCGGCCTGTACATCGAAACCAAGGAGCCCAAGCAATTCCCGGGCATCGAAGCTGACCTCAAGAACAAGCTGCTCGACAAAGGCTGGCTGAGCTCCGCCGGCTCCAAGCTGGGCAAGAGCAACACCGGCGTCGGCCAGGGCAAGGGTCGCGTGGTGCTGCAAACTTTCGAAGTGGCGAGCCTGAAAGAGCTGCAGAAAGAAATGCCCAACACCCCGAAGATCCTGTTGCTGTGGGTGGGTGAAGGCAGCATCGAGCCGAAGAACAAGCAGACATTTGCTGAATCCGGCGAAACCACCAAGGCCGCCTACTACGCCAAGCAAGAGCCGAAAGACGCGGCCGAGTTCGAAAAGTGGGTCGACGAAGCCAAGAGCCTCGGCGCCATCGGCACCGGTCCCTCGGCTGAGCTGACAGACCACGGCGACCAGAGCTATTCGGACCTGGTCAAACCGGAAATGAACAAGCTGACCCACGACAAGGGCCTGCTGGTGCACGTCTACACCGTGGACGAGCCGGTGGACTTCGACAAAGTGATGAAGGCCGGCGTGGATGGCATCTTCACCAACCGCGCCGCCGAACTGCTGAAGTTCTACAAGCGCTGGCCGTCCTCCAGCGTGCAGGACCTGCTGCACGACTATAAGTACTGAGTGAAGGCCGAATGGTCAGGCCGCCTATGGTTGGGCCGTGACTACGGCCTGATCCTCGGCGAGCTGGGGCGCACCGCGCCCCATGCGCACTACGCCCATCAGTTGATGGCCTCCAAAGGTTCACCGATCACGATCAGCCTCGATGGCCAGGTCACCACGGCCCATCGCCTGTTTATCCCGTCGCGACAAACCCACGCCATTCTTGAGACTCAAGGTGAGGTCTCGGTGCTGTACGCCGAACCGGCCGTGTTTGATCTCGCCCCTTTGCTGCACCAGGACCTGTCCCTGGAGGCATTGCGCCGACTCCCTCGGCGCAGCCTGGATGATCCACGTCTGGAGCGCGCCCTCACCGCACTGGATCAACAACTCGACGGCAAAGTATCAGCCCAGGTCCTGGCCCAGGCCGCGCACCTGTCATTGAGCCAACTGGAGCGACTGTTCGCCCATCAACTGGGTTTACCTGTGCGTCGTTTGGTGCTGTGGCGACGATTGCGCATCGCCCTGCAACTGGCGCTTGCCGGTGGCACGCTGACCGATGCGGCTCACGGTGCGGGGTTTGCCGATTCGGCGCATTTTTCGCGGACCATGAAGCAACTGTTTGGCGTCACGGCAGCCGCCTCATTGCGTCAGCTGGATGTTCAACTGTTAACGTAAATCGTCCGGCAGTGACGGCTCCTTGCTCAAGCCAACCGCCTTGAAGGGATCACGCAACTGCGCCCCATAGCCCACCGGAAAGTCCGGACGACTGCCAATCCCCAGATCCCCCGGCCCCATGCGATAGCGTTCGCGGTAATACGCCGTGCCCAGCAGCCAATCCCACAGGTTGAAGAACAAACCGAAATTCACATCCCCGGCGCGGCCATATTTCATATGGTGAAAGCGATGCACCGGCGCCCAGGCGAACACCCAGCGCAACGGCCCCAGGCGCATGTCCACATTGGAGTGCTGCAGCAGCAATTGCAGGGCAATGGCCAACGCCAGCAACTGGGCCACGTCCAAGGGAATGCCCAGCAGGATCAACGGTAGCAAACCGGCCGTGGCTTCCAGCACCTGGTGCAACGGATGCTTCATCAACCCGTTGAAACCATAGAGCCGCTGCACGCTGTGATGCACCGCATGCAGTCGCCACAGCGGCCGGACGCGATGGCTGGCGTAATGCATCAAGGTGATGCCGGCATCGGCCAGCACAATGGCCATCAGCAGTTGCTCCCACAACGGCCAGCCACGCGGCCAAATGCCCTCAAACGCCAATAACGCCGTGAGCCCTGGCAGGATCAACAAGCCCACAGCGTTCAGGCTTTCGTTGACCAGGGCATGCAACGTATCGCGCCGACGATCGCCCAGACTGCGATTCCACTGCGGTTCATAGGGCAACCATTGTTCTGCCAGGAATGACACCACGACCGCAATCACGAACAGCAGAATCAAGCTGTCCGGCTGCCAAAGCCCGTAACCGAGAAACCCCAGCAGGAATGCAGGGGCGTAGATCCAACTCACTAACCGTTTCATGCCGAGTCTCCTTTGAAGTGAGCCTCCAGCATGAAATTCCCCGCGCGTGACGGATTGAAAAAACTGCGCAACCGCTTGAAATAATTAAGGGTGAATTAAGTTGCGCTGGTTAACCTGATCCCACTTAAACAGCTCACCAGAAGGATACACATCATGAAAACCCTGACCGCTTTGTTCGCCGCTACCGCCCTGACCCTGACCGCTGGCCTGGCCCAGGCCGATGTTCGTCCAGACCAGATTGAAGGCCTGGTCAAGTCCGGCGCAGTGATGCCTTTCGAAAAACTCAATGCTGCCGCCGTGGCCAAACACGCGGGTGCCACCATCACTGACACCGAGTTGGACCATAACAACAGCGGCGTACTGGTCTACGAAGTTGACTTGACCGACACCGCTGGCAAGAAGTTTGAAGTGAAGCTCGATGCCAAGACCGGTGCTGTGCTGGAAGACAAGCTGGACACTTGATTACCCTCTGAACAAAACAGCGCCACCTTCGGGTGGCGTTTTTTGTGGGCGCTCGTCGGCAAACCGTAGGAAATCTGCCTTGGAGACGAATGAAATTACCCCCACATAGTACAAGGCCGTTAGACTCTCAAGCTACAGCCAAGGCATAACGCCATTGCACCCGAACAGGGACCGTTACATGGGGCAAAAAGCCGCCGACATCGCCACTATCGGGCGTATCAGCGCTGTACCGGCCATGCTCAAGGTGATCAGTGACATGACCGGCCTGCGGTTTGCCGCTGTTGCTCGCGTAACGGAAGACACCTGGACGGCCTGCGCGGTGCTCGACAACCTGGGTTTCGGCCTGGGTGTGGGAGGCGAGCTGGACCTGACCACCACGATCTGCCACGAAATCCGCGGTTCACACGTGTCCGTGGTGATCGACAAAGCCAGCGAAGATCCGCTTTACCACGACCACCACACGCCACGTGTCTATCAGTTTGAAAGCTACATTTCCGTGCCGGTGTTCCGCACCGATGGGCGCTTCTTCGGCACCATCTGCGCGCTGGACCCCAACCCCGCGTCACTGCGCAGCAGCACCATCCAATCAACTATGGAGTCGTTTGCACGCGTGCTGTCGCTGCAGATCGAAGCCGAAGAAAGCCAGCAACAAACCGAAGCCGAGTTGCAGGAAGAACGTGGCACCGCCGAATTGCGTGAACAATTCATCGCGGTGCTCGGGCACGACTTGCGTAACCCGTTGTTCGCCATAAACTTCGGCGCTGAGCGACTGCTGCGCAAACACCCCGACCCCGCCACTGACAAGATTGTGCGCCATATCCTCACCAGCGGTCGGCGCGCGGCGCAACTGGTGGAGGACGTGCTGGATTTCGCCCGCGGGCGCATGGGCAGCGGCATTCCCTTGAGCATGGGTGATTGCCAGGGCTTGCAGGCTGCGTTGCAACATGTGGTGTCTGAGGTGCAGAGCGTTCATCCACAACGCGAAATTGTTGCGCATATCGGCGAACTTCAAGGGCTCAAAGGTGACCGGGAGCGACTGGCGCAACTGCTCTCCAACCTGGTCGCCAATGCCATCCACCACGGCAGTCACGATGGCCCGGTTGAAGTCACGGCAAGGGTCGAGCAGTCGCAGTTCACGCTGACGGTGAAAAACCCGGGGCAGATCAGCGCACAAGCCCTGCCGCGATTATTTCAGCCCTACGCGCGTCCAGTTACCGATGCGCCCCAAGCCGGGCTCGGCCTGGGGTTGTACATCGTCAAGCAGATTGCCGATGCCCACGGTGGTGAGCTGAGCGTGTCCACTACCGAGCAGCACGGCACCGTGTTCACGTTCAGCTTGCCGACCGTTTGATCAGGCGCCAAGGCGCGCCGTCACCTCATTCAACTCACCTGACAGCCCACGTAGGTTGTGACTAGCCGCTTCGGTACGCTTGACGTTATCGAGGTTGGCCGTGGCCACGGTGGTGATCTGCGTGATGTTGCGCGAAATATCTTCCGCCACCGACGTCTGCTCCTCGGCCGCCGTGGCGATCTGGCGGTTCATGTCGCGGATCGCTTCCACCGCCTGGGTAATGTGAGCCAGCATGGCACCGGCTTGCGTGACCTTTTCCACACTCTCATCGCTGCACGACTGGCCACTCACGATGGCTTCAGCCGCATCCACCGCGCCGTTCTGTACCGCTTCGATAATCCCGTTGATCTCGATGATCGACGCCGCCGTGCGTTGCGCCAGGCTTCGCACTTCATCGGCCACCACCGCAAAACCACGGCCGGCTTCGCCTGCGCGCGCAGCTTCAATCGCGGCATTGAGCGCCAGCAGGTTGGTCTGCTCGGCAATGCCGCGAATCACTTCCAGCACCTTGCCGATGCGCACGCTGTCGGTTTCCAGGCGGCGGATGATGGTGCCGGTATTAAGGATCTCGTTACGCATCTGGCCGATGGTGGCAATAGTGACTTTCATCACTTCACCGCCTTCGCGGGCCGAGTGATCGGCCTCGTCCGCCGCGCGGGAGGCACTGGCGGCGTGGCGCGCGACTTCCTGGGCGGTGGCCGACATTTCAGTCATGGCCGTGGCCACCTGGTCGGTTCGGTTGAATTGATCATTGGTGCCCGTCGCCATCTGCCCGGCGATGGCATTCAACTCGCCGCTGGCGCTGACCAGGTCGGTAGCACTGCGCTGTAAACGGCTGAAGGTTTCGGCAAGAAAGTCACGCAAGGTATTCGCGGCAGCGGCCAGGTGGCCCAGCTCATCCTGACGACGGCTGGCAACACGCTCGGCAAAGCGACCATGGCTCAGTTGCGTCACGTAGTCGATCAAGCCACGGATCGGCAGGATCAGGTTGCGGTTGATCAACCACAGGCTGAACAGACCGATCAACACACCCGACAACAGCATGATCGCCAGCCCCACCAGCACGGTGCGCTCGGCATAGGCGCTGATGGCCTTGGATTGCTGGCTGCCTTGTTCGCGCAGGTCGCTGACCAACGCACTCATCTGCTCACTGGCGGCGCGATCCACACCTTTCACCGCGGTGTCGCCGGCCGTTGCATCGCCACCGGCGGCCACGTAGGCATCGCGGCCCTTCTGGTAAGCCACGCCGAGTTGCTGGTGTTCCTGGCGCAAGGTTTCGATGCGTCGGCTCAGGCTCGGGTCGCTGCGAGTCTGGGTGACCAGCCGGGTGAGGATGCCTTGAACGTCGCGCTGGCGGTCCTGAAACTGATTCCAGTATTTCTCCATGTCTTGGGGCTGTTTGCCGCGCAGCAGGACGTTTTTCCATTCCTGAACCTGCACCTTGAATTGCAGGTTGGCCTCGTCAATCAATTGTGAAGTCAGCAGCGGCCCATCGATCAAGCTGCGATAGCTCTGCACCCCGTTGGACAAAAAATTGAAACAGGCCAGGGCGATCAACAGCATCGCCAAAAGACTGCCACCGAGCAGCGACAGGATTTGTGCTCTCAAGGAGGTTCGCAAAACATTCATCGGGGAAAAGCCTCGATACAAGGAATTGGTGCGTGCACGCCTAACGTCCTTGTAATCAAAAGGCACCGCCCATCCACAGCGGGCCTTGATGCCTTGAATCGGCCGGATTAGAGCCTTCTTGAACGGCTCCTGACAAAAGGTCAAATAAATGTCATCACTACGAAATAAATTCAAAACCGTCACAAAACTGTCAAATCCACTTGCAATGATTCGCGCATGCGAACCTGTGAAATCTCCTACAGGCGCTTTTTCTGCGAGCCCTCATGAACCACAGCATCGATCACAGCCACCAGGATTCCGACCTGTTTGGCTTGCTCTACGGTTTTCGTTTTCGCCCAGGGGAAAAGGGTGAGCAGATAGATTCGGCGGCGGCGCTCCAGGCGTTGCGCCAACCGGGTGACCCGGAAGAATTCCTGTGGCTGCACCTGAACCTAGCCCACGCCGCGTGCGAGCGCTGGATGCAGGCCCACCTGGACCTGCCGGAAGAGTTCTTCGAAGCCCTGCACGAAGGCTCGCGTTCCACGCGCATCGAACACGTCGACTCGGCCTTGCTGGCGGTGGTCAACGACGTGGTGTTCAACTTCAGCAGCATGGTCTCGTCGGACATTTCCACGCTGTGGGTCTGCGCCCGCAGCCGCTTGCTGATCAGTGCGCGCCTGCAACCGCTGCACTCGGTGGATAAACTGCGCTCGTCGGTAAAAGCCGGTGAAAGCTTTCGCTCGCCGCTGGCCTTACTGGTGCACCTGTTACGCGACCAGGGTGAAGTGCTGACCCAGATCGTGCGCAAGACCAGCATCAGCGTCGACCATATCGAAGACCAGTTGCTGTCCTCACGCCTGTCCACCAACCGCGCCGAACTCGGCGCCGCACGCCGGGTGCTGGTGCGCCTGCAACGCCTGCTGGCGCTGGAGCCGGGCTCGCTGCTGCGCCTGCTCAACCGGCCGCCGCAGTGGTTGCAAAAGGAAGACGTCAAGGAGCTGCGCAAATCCACCGAGGAGTTTGCGTTGATCATCAACGACCTGATGGCCCTGGGTGAACGCATCAAATTGTTGCAGGAAGAAATCGCCGCCAACCTCAACGAGCAAAGCAACCGCACGCTGTTCACCCTAACCGTGGTGACAGTGCTGGCGTTGCCCATCAACATCATCGCCGGCTTTTTTGGCATGAACGTGGGCGGTGTGCCGCTTTCCCAAGACCCGGAAGGCTTCTGGATTCTGGTGGCGCTCGTCGCGACCTTCACGTTGATTGCCGGGCGCTGGGCCTTCAGAAAGCGCAAGGATTACTGACCAGCGGCCAGCTCAATCACCTAAACACTGATGTATGGCAGCATCTCTGTAACATTCTGCAATGACTATGAACGACATCCTCATCACACTGGATGCTCCGGCATGGCCACCCCTTCCCTGACTGCCTCCACCCACGCCTCACCTGCAGACCCAAAACCCAGGCTGGACAAGAAACCCGGCCTGGTGACGGTAATCATCTTCTTCGCCGTGCTCGCCATGGGCTTGTTGTTCACCGCCTACAGCCTGATGCATGACATGCACGAAATGGGCGCCCAACTCACCACCTGGACGCCCTTCTTGCTGCTCGGGGTGGCGCTGTTGATCGCCCTGGGATTCGAGTTCGTCAATGGTTTCCACGACACCGCCAATGCCGTGGCGACGGTGATCTACACCAACTCCTTGCCGCCGCACTTTGCGGTGGTGTGGTCAGGCTTTTTCAACTTCCTTGGCGTACTGCTTTCCAGCGGCGCGGTAGCGTTCGGCATCATTGCGTTGTTGCCGGTGGAGTTGATTCTGCAGGTGGGTTCGTCGGCCGGTTTCGCGATGATCTTCGCCCTGTTGATCGCCGCCATCCTGTGGAACCTCGGCACCTGGTGGCTGGGTTTGCCGGCGTCTTCGTCCCACACATTGATTGGTTCGATCATCGGCGTCGGCGTGGCGAATGCCCTGATGCACGGGCGTGATGGCACCAGCGGGGTGGACTGGAGCCAGGCAATCAAGATTGGTTACGCCTTGCTGCTGTCGCCGCTGATCGGCTTTGCCTTTGCGGCGATGCTGTTGCTGGCCCTGCGCGCGTTCGTCAAGAATCGCGCGCTGTACAAGGCACCCAAAGGCGACACCCCGCCACCGTGGTGGATCCGCGGCATGCTGATTGCCACGTGCACCGGCGTGTCTTTTGCCCATGGCTCCAACGACGGGCAGAAAGGCATGGGCCTGATCATGCTGATCCTGGTCGGCACCCTGCCGATGGCCTACGCGCTGAACCGCACCATGCCGGCCGAGCAGTCGTTGCAGTTCGCGGCGGTGGCCGAAGTGACCCAAGTGGCACTGGTGAAAAGCGCGCCGCAGGCACTGACCGGCGACCCGCGCCCGATCCTCTCGACCTACGTGCGCACCAAGGAAGCCACCCCGGAACTGGTCCCCGCCCTCGCCGCCCTGGCCGGGCAGATCGGTGATGAAGTCAAAGGCTACGGTTCCTTGGCCAAAGTGCCCGCCGAGGCTGTGGGCAACGTGCGCAATGACATGTACCTGACCAGCGAAACCATTCGCCTGATGGACAAGGGCAAGGTCGGTAATTTCGACGCGGATACCCAGGGCAAGCTGCAACTGTTCAAGCAACAGATCGACAGTTCTACACGCTTCATTCCGCTGTGGGTGAAGATCGCCGTGGCCATCGCCCTGGGACTGGGCACCATGGTCGGCTGGAAGCGCATCGTGGTGACCGTGGGCGAGAAGATCGGCAAGACGCACCTGACCTACGCCCAAGGCGCCTCGGCAGAAATGGTGGCGATGCTGACCATCGGCGCGGCGGATATGTATGGGTTGCCTGTGTCGACCACCCACGTGTTGTCGTCGGGTGTGGCGGGGACTATGGTCGCGAACGGGGGCGGGTTGCAGATGCGCACAATCCGCAACCTGGCGATGGCGTGGGTGCTGACGTTGCCAGCGGCCATCCTGCTGTCAGGTAGCCTCTACTGGCTGTTCACCCAACTCTTCTGACACCACACAGGGCAACAATGTGGGAGCGGGCTTGCTCGCTCCCACATTTGGATTTGTATTTCTTCAGTGATTGAAAAGCCCAGTCATAGCCTTCAGCCGTTTTTTGTACACCCGCCGCGCCTCCAACGCCTCCTCCAGCGTCACCGCCACAAACCCCGCCCGCTGGTTCGGCTGCATCTGGCCGATCAGGTCCAAGTCGGCGCTGATCACCGTACCGATCATCGCGTAGCCACCGCCCGACACCGCATCCCGGTGCAACACAATCGGCTCCAATCCCGCCGGTACCTGGATCGAGCCAATCGGGTAGCAACTGTCGACGATATTCGACGGATCCGACCCCGCGCCAAACGGCTGCTCACGTGGCTGGAAACTCAAGGCACTCCCGCCTTTGAAGCGATACCCGATGCGGTCGGCTTCGGAACCCACGGTCCACGGTTCGACAAAAAAGCTACTCTTGGCCGCCTCCGTGAGGCGCTCGTAATACAGCCCCGGCACTACACGCAGAGTCACATCACCGCCCACTGATCGGCGCAGTGCCATCGGCAGGCTGTTGCCCGCCCGGCCCACGCCACTGGCTGCACCGATGGGCAGTTCATCACCTTCCTGCAAGCGCCGCCCGTGGAACCCGCCGAGGGCGCCGAGGATGTAAGTCGAGCGACTGCCCAGCACCAACGGCACGTCAATCCCGCCGGCCACCGCGAGGTAGGTCCGTGCGCCCGCCTTGGGAAACTCGAAGCGCAACACCTGCCCGGCGCGGACCTGGAACGCGGTGTCCTGGTGCACCACTTCACCGTCCAGGCGCGGCGACATCAAGGCGCCGCTGAGGGCCACCAGCGCGTCCTGCTGAAACTCCAGTTCGGGGCCGATCAGCGTGCATTCCAGGCCCGCCGCGCCGACTGGATTGCCGACCAGGTGGTTGGCTGCACTCAACGCATATTGATCCAATGCACCCGACGGCGGGATGCCCAAGTGGTAATAGCCTTCACGGCCAAGGTCCTGCACGGAGGTGGCGAGGCCGGGTTTGAGGACCTTGATCATGCCAGTGCCTCCTGCAGGGATTTCGGATAACCGATGGGGTCGGCGAGAAAGGCGTCGAGGGAAAATTCCACGGGACGGATGCGCAGGTCGAAACGTCCTGCATCCACGTCGGCCACCGCCAAGTCGTAGGCCTCACGGTCCATGGGTTTGAACTGCACGATATCGCCAGGACGGAAGAACACCATGTGTTCCTTGAGGTACGCCAGTTGCTGCGCCGGGTCGTAGATCGGGGCTGGGGTCACGCCAAACATCTGGTAGCCGCCGGCACCGCGTACCGAGTAGATGCAGCCAAAACAGCCGCCATGGCCGAGGGTGAGTTTCGGCGTATCAGTGCGCGGTCGCAGGTACTTGGGCACCTGCAATTGCCGCTCGCGCTCGACCATCTGGAACATGAACGGCAGGCCCGCCACAAATCCGACCATCGACACAAACCACGGCGCACCACTGTGGGCGGCGATAAACGCCTCGACATCGGCCAGCCCGTTGATGCGCGCGGCGTACTCCAGGTCCGTACCGCTGGGGTCTTGGTGGCGGTCGCGAAAACGCATCAGGGTTTCGTGGGTCCACGGGTCGTTGTACAGCACCGGGATTTCGATGATGCGCGTGTGCAAGGTGCGTTCAGCCACAGCTTGGGCTTCGGCGGTCTGCACCGCATCGAGCAGCACATGCGGGGCGATGCGGTCGGGGTCAAAGCGGATCTGGAACGACGCGTTGGCCAGGCACACATCCAGCACGCCTTCCAGCGCCAGGCGCTCCACGGCACGGGTCACCGCCATGCCTTTGAAAAAGGCCTCCAGGGACATGCTGTCGCTGACCTCGGCAAACAGGTGTTCATCACCGCCGAAGCTGTAGCGGATGGGAGATGTTTCAGCCATGTCTGTTCCTCTTGGAATCATTGTAGAAAGGCAGGCGAAAAAATTGAGGAATCGTTTTTATTGTGGTGTTTTGACGGTGATATCCGCTCGGTCCAACGCTTCGCGGGTCGCCTCTACCAACTCAAGGGCACCCGGCGTGTCGCTGTGCAGGCAGATGGAATCGAATTCAATAAACAGGTCTTCGCCTTCCACGGTTCGCACCAGCCCGGTCTGACAAGCCCGCAGGACGCGCGCCGCCACCGTCGCAGGATCCAGCGCTCGCACATTGCGGGTAAACACGATGGAGCCGGTCAGATCGTACTCACGGTCGGCATAAAACTCCCGCACCACCGGCTGCCCCAGCTCCTTGGCCACGCGCCAGATCACCGAGTTGGGCATGCAGTACAACAACAGCGTCGGTTCGATGATTTGCAGGTTCTTCACCAGCAGCCGCGCCGCTTCTTCATCTCGGGCCAGGTGCATGTACAGCGCGCCGTGGGGCTTGATGTGTTGCAGGGTCACACCTTGGGCCCGGGCGATTTCCCGCAGGGCGCCGAGCTGATAGAGCATATCGTCCACCAGTTCCTGGGCCGGTGCGTTGATGTGGCGACGGCCAAAACCGACCAGGTCCCGAAAACCCGGATGCGCGCCGATGGCCACGCCCAGTTGCTTGGCGCGCTCGACCGTACGACGCATGGTGCCGGGGTCGCCAGCATGGAAGCCGGTAGCAATGTTGGCCGAGCTGATGTACGCCATCAGCTCGGCGTCGACGCCATCGCCGATGGTCCAGGGGCCGAAGCCTTCGCCCATGTCCGAATTGAAATCCACTGCCTGCATCAGAGTCGCTCCGCCTAAGTGATGGAGGAAAAGTAGGCTGCGGCTTGACCCCTTGGGAAGATCTATTATCAGATGGCCCATCTTCTGAAAATCAGATACTCCATACCACCACCCACTGGAGGAGCCCGGCATGTCCCTGACCCTGCGCCAAGTGCGCTACTTCGTCGCCACCGCCGAAATCGGCCAGATTTCCCAGGCGGCCATCCACCTGAACATCTCGCAATCGGCGGTGACCACGGCGATCAAGGAACTGGAAGCCATGCTCGGTGTGCAGTTGTTTGTGCGCTCAGCCCAAGGCATGAACCTGACCGACGCGGGCCGGCACTTTCTCAACCGTGCCTACGTGATCCTGCGCAGTGTCGATGACGCGCTGAACAGCCCGCTGCCCGACTACCGCGCGCGCGGCGTGCTGCGCTTGGCGGCCAGTTACACGGTGCTCGGCTACTTCCTGCCCCATCACTTGCAACGCATGGAACACTGGCATCCGGACGTAACCATCGAAGTCTTTGAGCAGGAACGTCAGGCCATCGAACAAGGGTTGCTCGACGGCCAGTTCGACATGGCGGTGGTACTTACTGCCAACCTCACTCACCCGGATATCGTCTCGGAAATCCTGTTCAATTCGGAGCGCCGCCTATGGCTGCCCAGCCATCATCCCCTGTGCGAACGCGGCGCCGTGAGCCTGGCGGATGTGGCCCAGGAGCCCTACATTCTGCTCACCGTCGACGAGGCCGAACACAGCGCCATGCGTTATTGGGAACAAGCCGGGCAGACGCCCAAGGTGCGCCTGCGCACCAGTTCGGTGGAGGCGGTGCGCAGCATGGTCGCCAATGGCAGCGGCGTGGCGATCCTGTCGGACCTGGTGCACAGGCCCTGGTCCCTGGAAGGCAAGCGTATCGAAACACTCACCGTCACCGATCCAGTGACGCCGATGAGTGTGGGCCTAGCCTGGCACCGCGAGCGCGCGTTTACCCCGGCGATGCAGGCGGTGCGCGATTACTTCCACGACGCGTTCCTGGCACCGCAACAATTGTCGGCGCGGCGTTAAAGGTGGGCGTGCAACGTCGCGGCCAACCAGTCCATGAACACCCGCACCCGCAACGGCAAGTGACGCTGGCCGGCATACAGCAATGACACGTCCAACGGCGGCGCCGGGTAATCCGGCAGCACCGACACCAGTTCTCCATTGGCCAACAAGGTGCGTATCCCCAGCAACGGCACCTGGGTAATGCCGAAGCCGCCCAGGCACGCCGCTTGATAGGCATCCGTGCTGTTGACGGTGACACGCCCGGCCATCGGCACCCGCAGCACTTTGCCGCCCGACAGGTATTCGAAGCCGGATGAGCGTGCGCCCAACGGCCGTACGTAATGCACCAATTGATGATCCGCCAAGTCCGCCAGGGTCTGCGGCACACCGTAGCGCTGCAGGTAGGCCGGGCTCGCGCAGTTGACCATCGGCATGCTGCACACCCGGCGCGCCACCACGGTTTGATCGGGCTGGGCGCCTACTCGCAACACGCAGTCGAAGCCTTCGGCGATCAGGTCCACCTGGCGGTCCGAGCTGCTGATTTCCATCTGGATCAGCGGATGGCGTTCCATGAACAGCGGCAGGTGCGGCAGAATCATGCTGCGCGCCATCACGTTGGGCATGTCCACGCGAATCCGTCCGGTCAGTTGCGCCTCATCCTGGCGAAACAACCCTTCCAACTCTTCCATGTGCGCCAGCAAGTCCTTGCTGCGCTCATACAGCACACGGCCATCCTGGGTCGCCTGCACCTTGCGCGTGGTGCGTTGCAGCAAACGCGCGCCGAGCAACTCTTCCAGCGCCTGCACATGTTCCGACACGGTAGAGCGCGGCAGGCCCAGGCTCTCGCCGGCCTGGGTAAAACTCGACAGTTCGGTGACGCGCACGAAGGTGCGCAGCAGCTCAAGTTTGTTCATGGGATTGTTCGCCTTATCCGGCCAGTGATTCCGGTATAGCGCTGTTTATCACGTTATGCGCGAATAAATACACTCGCTGCCACTGATCACCCGAGAGGACTGCACCATGACCCGTAAAATCGCACTCATCACCGGCGCCAGCCGTGGCCTGGGTAAAAACGCCGCGTTGCACTTGGCGGCACAGGGCGTTGACATCATCGGCACTTACCACAGCGCGGCGGCTGAAGCCCAAGCGGTGGTCGAACAGGTTCAAGCTCTGGGTGGCCGCGCCGCCATGTTGCAACTGGATGTGAGCCAGAGTGGCAGCTTCGATGGCTTTGTCGGTGAAGTCGGCCGCTTGCTCAAGGATGTATTTGCACAGGATCACTTCAACTTTCTCATCAACAACGCCGGCATCGGCGCCCACGCCAGCTTTGCCGAGACCACCGAAGCGCAGTTCGACCAACTGGTGGCGATTCACTTCAAAGCGCCGTTTTTCCTCACGCAAAAACTGCTGCCGCTGATCAGCGATGACGGGCGCATCATCAATATTTCCAGCGGTCTGGCGCGATTCAGCCTGCCGGGGTATGCGGCGTATGCGTCGATGAAAGGTGCGATGGAAGTGCTGACCCGCTATCAAGCCAAGGAGTTGGGCGGGCGTGGGATCACCGTGAACATCCTCGCGCCCGGCGCCATCGAAACCGACTTCGGCGGCGGCGCCGTGCGCGACAATGCGGCGCTCAATACGATGGTCGCCAACAACACAGCCCTGGGCCGGGCAGGCTTACCGGACGATATTGGCGGTGCCATCGGCGTCCTGCTGGCCGACGGCAGCAACTGGATCACGGGGCAGCGCATCGAGGCGTCGGGCGGCATGTTTCTGTAGAAACTTCTCGCGCAGTACGTCATAGCCCCAGTGATAGACATAGGTGTACGGCAGGAAAAACAGCAGTACACCGATGTCGAGCATAAACGCCTGCATCAGGCTGATGTTCAGCCACGCCGCGATCAACGGCACCGCGACGATAATCAGTCCGCCTTCGAACATCAGCGCATGCAACACCCGCGTCCAACCGCCGCCCGAGAGTTGCAGGCGCACCTTGAGGCGGTCGAACAGGCTGTTGAAAATGATGTTCCAGGTCAGCGCCAGCAGGCTCAGCCCCAAGGTCACCGCGCCCATTTCCAGCGCCGGCCGGCCGATGATCCAGACCAGCAGTGGTGTACAGATCAACAACGCCAGGCCTTCAAAACCCAGGGCTTGGCAAACACGTTCAGTAATCGACTTGGTGGGGTGCATGACCCTTCTCCGTGAGTGACGATGGTTGCCATGATTACCCTTTAAATCGATACTTCATAACTAATAACCATCGATCAAGGCGATAGTCATGGCCTCCCACGAAGTGCTGCAAGCGTTTGTCCAGGCCGCGACCCAAGGCTCCTTTTCTGCCGCAGCGCGCAAGCTGGGCAAGAGCCAGTCCACTGTCAGCGCAGCGGTGGCGAGCCTGGAGATTGACCTGGATGTGGTGCTGTTCGACCGCAGCAGCCGCAAGCCGACACTGACCCCCGCCGGGCAGGTGCTGCTGCAACGCGCCGAGCAGGTGCTGGAGGCCAGCAGCCGTCTGGAGTTGGCGGCGAGCCAGTTGGCCCAGGGGTTGGAGCCGAAGGTGACGATCGCCATGTCAGACACCTACCAGTCAGAACGCTTTGAGCTCGCCCTCAAAGCGTTCGAACAACGCTACCCGGACCTTGAACTGGAATGGCTGATCGCCGAGTGCGAAGACTTGATCGCCCTGGTGCAGAGCGGCCGCGCACAGATTGCCTTGATCGAAGCCCAGGAGGTTTACCCGCCCGACCTGACGCGCTCGCCTGTGGCCGAACGCACGGAAATCGCGCTGTTCGTCGCCCCCACCCACGCGTTGACCCGCGTCCAAAACATCGACCCGCAAGCCTTGCAGCAACACCGTGAACTGCGCCTGGGGAGCATCATCAGCCCCAACGAAACGCGCCCCTCGGGCCGTGTATGGTCGGCGCCGAGTTTTCTGATGCTGATGGAGATGGCTCAACTCGGCTTCGGCTGGGCGGAATTGCCGCGCTGGTTGGTGGAGCGTTTTGGTAATGCCGGGCTGGTTGAACTCAACGTCCGGGGTTGGCCACGCTCGGTGGCGGTGGATGCACTGTGGTCGCGCCAACATCCACCAGGGCCGGCGGGAAGCTGGATGTTGAGCCAGATGCTCGAATAGTTCGCCACCCGTGTAGGAGCCGGCTTGCCGGCGATAGCGGTAGGTCAGTCCCGCGTGTATCGACTGTTACGCCGCTATCGCTGGCAAGCCAGCTCCTACATTGGCAACCGTTGAACGTTCGATATGAGTCAAGCGGCTACGAGTTGCGGCGGGCGGTTTGCCTGGAAATACTCGTGCAGCGCACGTAATGCGGGCGACTCCAAGGCTTGCGCAGCAAAACACAAGCCCACCCGACGCGTGGGGGCCGGCAAATGCCACTCCCGAATCACCACACCGGCCCGCTCCGCCGCCAGCGAATGCGGCAACATCGCCACGCCCACACCCGCCGCGACCATATGCAACGCCTGGGTCAGCGAACCGGCATGCCCGGCCACCGCTTGCGGCGAGCGACCGTACAAGGCCATCAAGCGTTGATGGGAATCGTGCTGCGGGCAGGTGATCCAGTCTTCAATCGGCGTCCAGGCCTGTTCCTTGCCCGGCTGCGCCATGGGATGCGCGGCAGGCAACGCCATCACGTACGACTCTTCCCAAAGCGGCAGGAACAACTCGTCCTCGCAGCACATTTCCTCCACGGCCAGGCGCCCTTCGCCTTCGCAGCCTTCCTGCAAGGTCAGCAGCAAACCCGGCAGGCCTTGGTGCGCCATGCGCAGGAAGGTTTCGATCTGGCTGTCGGCAATATCGCCTTCCACCCCCAGTTCCAGGGCGATGCGATTTTCGCGTCCGCGAAACAGGCGGCTCAATGCATCGGCTTCAGCCACCATGCGTCGTGCCTGGGGGTACAGCACACGCGCCTCGGCACTCACCTCCACACCCCGTGGCTGACGCACAAACAACGCCACGCCCAGTTCGTCTTCCAGTTGTTTGATGGTTACCGACAAGGTCGGCTGGCTGATGAACAAACGCTGGGCCGCCGCAGTGATATTGCGCTCTTCAAAGACCGCGAGAAATGCCTTGAGGTGACGAACATCCATAGCTGAATCCGATGGCTGACAGAGAAATAAGGCATTTTTCAGCCTTTGCGACGGTAAATATACTGCAGTCACGATTCAGTTATCGGTTTTTCTTATCCCAGGAGTTCATGCATGAGCAAGCCACTGATCATCATCACCGGCGCCAGTTCCGGTATCGGCGAAGCCACCGCCCGCCGATTGTCAGCCGCCGGGCACCCGCTGTTGTTGCTGGCGCGTCGCATTGATCGCCTCAACGATCTGCGCCTGCCGAACACCTTGAACCGTGGGGTCGACATCACCGACCGCGCGGCCCTGGTCGCCGCCGTGCAAGAAGCCGAAGCCCGGTTCGGCCCAGCCGATGCGCTGATCAACAATGCCGGCGTAATGCTGCTGGGCGCAGTCAGCGAGCAAGACCCGGCGCAGTGGGAACAGATGCTGGATGTGAACGTAAAAGGCCTGCTCAACGGCATCCACGCCGTGGCCGGCAGCATGGTTGCGCGCCGAGGCGGCACCATCATCAACGTCAGCTCGGTGGCCGGGCGCAAGACCTTCCCGAATCATGTGGCGTATGTCGGCACCAAGTTCGCGGTACACGGGATTTCGGAAAACCTGCGCGAAGAATTGTCGCCGAGCAACGTGCGCGTCATCACCATTGCCCCAGGTGCGGTGGAAACCGAACTGCTCAGCCACACCACCGATGAGGCGATCAAGACCGGCTATCAGGCGTGGAAACAGGCCATGGGCGGCACCGTACTCAGCGCCGATGACGTGGCCTCGGCGATTGCCTATGCCTACCAGCAGCCGCAGCATGTGTGCATTCGCGAAATCGTATTGGCGGCAACGCGTCAGCAGCCTTGATTCAGAGTCCAGCCAAACGCTTTTCGATAAACCTGCGTTCGGGTGCTTGTTGGGCCAAGGCCAGCGCCCGTTCGTAGGCGACTCGCGCCTCTTCGACACGGCCCAATTGCCGGTAAAACTCCCCGCGTGCCGAGTGCGCCAGGTGATAATCCAGCAACTCGCCACGCGCCAGAATCCCTTCGACCTGCTGCAATCCCGCCAAGGGGCCATCGCGCATGGCCAATGCCACGGCACGGTTCAGTTCGATCACCGCTGACGGCATCATCCTGAGCAACACATCGTAAAGCCCGACGATCTGCGGCCAATCGGTTTCACCCGCACTGGACGCTTCGGCGTGTACAGCCGCAATCGCGGCTTGCAGGCAATACGGACCAAAGCGCCGTGTGCCAAGTGCATGCTCCACCAGTGCGCAGCCTTCGCCAATCATGGACACATCCCACAGCGAGCGGTCCTGTTCATCCAACAACACCAACTCCCCACTGGCCGTGGTGCGTGCCGGGCGACGGGATTCGTGCAGCAGCATTAACGCCAGCAGGCCCATGACTTCCGGTTCGGGCAGCAGCTCCGTCAACAAACGCCCCAGGCGAATGGCCTCACGGGTCAAATCCTCGCGGGTCATATCGGCCCCCATGGACGCCGAATATCCCTCGTTGAACACCAGGTAAATCACCCGCAACACGCTGTCCAGCCGCTCAGGCAATTCGTCTCGGGATGGCACTTGATACGGGATCTTCGCCTCGCGGATCTTGCCCTTGGCCCGCACGATGCGCTGGGCGATGGTGGCCGGCGTGGCCAGGAACGCCCGGGCGATTTCTTCGGTGGTGAGGTCACAGATCTCGCGCAAGGTCAGCGCCGCCTGGGCGTCGGCCGCCAGTGCCGGGTGGCAGCAGGTGAAAATCAGCCGTAGGCGATCGTCTTCCACGTCTTCATCGCTCCAGTCAGCCGCTTCCAATGCATTGGCCTGCTCCTGCAACAACGGGGTGAAACGTGCCTGGCGGCGTAGACGGTCGATGGCCTTGAAGCGCCCGGTCGATACCAGCCAGGCGCGTGGATTGTCCGGCACACCCTCCTGCGACCAACGCTGCACCGCCACAAAAAACGCTTCGTGCAGGGCTTCTTCGGCCAGGTCGAAATCGCCCAGCAAGCGAATAAGCGTCGCGAGGACTCGACGTGATTCGCGGCGATAAATGGCCTCGACCGGATGGGTCAATCGGGCATGCCCTCGGTCACCAGGGTGACCAGCCGATCCAGGCTCTGGCCCCAGCCATCATGAAAGCCCATGGCTTCGTGGGCCTGCTTGTCTTCGGCACTCCAGTGCATGGCGCGGGCGGTGTAAAGCGTCTTGCCGTCGACCTCTTCGAAGGTGACTTCGGCGCTCATGAAAGGCTTGCCCGAAGGTATCCAGCCGGGCATGAAAGCGTCGGTAAACACCAGCCGATTGGGCGCATCAATTTCCAGAAACACACCTTGGGTCGGGTACTCGGCACCGTCCGGCGCCCGCATCAAGGTGCGAAACAAACCACCGACCCACAGGTCCATTTCGCACTCGGGGGTGGTCATGCCGTGAGGCCCCCACCATTGCTGGAGCAAGGCGGGCTCGGTCCAGGCACGGAACACGCGGCTAGGCGGTGCATCGATCACACGGCGGATGGACAATTCAAACTCGGCAGATTGCGTAGACATGGTGTAAACCTCTTGAGTCTTAGGGTTGTTGTATTCAGAGATTCAATTCACGCACGGGGCGCACTTCCACACTGCCGACCCGAGCGGCCGGAATACCACCGGCCACCTGGACCGCTTCATTCAAGTCACGGGCCTCGATCAGGTAGAAACCGGCGAGCTGCTCCTTGGTCTCGGCAAACGGCCCGTCGGTGATCGACAACTTGCCATTGCGCATACGCACGGTGGTGGCGGTGCTCACCGACTGCAGCGGCTCGGCAGCCAGCATGCGACCGCTGGCCCGAACGGACTGCGCGTAGGCGAAGCACTCCGGGTCTGCCGGGCTATCCGGCGAGGTGTGCAGCACCTGTTCGTTGCTGTAGATCAGGCAGAGGTATTTCATGGCCTTCTCCGTTTTCGGACTACTGACTATAGATCGCGCAGGTCAAGGTTTCAGGTCGAACAGACCGGCGCCGGTTTCCATGTCGAACGGCGCGGACCAGTGCTCATGCACCACTTTCCATTGGCCATCGATGCGTTGATAACCGGCGCTGACGCGCATCCAGCAAGTCTTGAGCACACCGTCCGGCCCGGTGCCGCCACAGTGGGCCAGCCAATGGGCAAAGGCGCTGTCTGCTCCGGCAACGATATGCAGCTCATGAAAGTCGAAAACGCCGGGGCCAGGGCAGAATTCCATGCAGGCCTGCCAATGTGCCTGGTACGCCGCCTTGCCCTTGAATTGCAGGGCGCCAACGGCGTCGAACGCGACGATATCGTCGGCGTAATAGCTGACAATTTTCTCGACATCCTTGGCGGTGACCGCTTCTTTCCATTGTTCGATCAGGGTGTTGATGGCAGTGCTCATGGCGATACTCCTTGGGGTAGAAAACATCACGGAAGACACCCTTAGTCGAATGGCCAACCGGCAAATCGACAAGCCGCTTAAAAAAAATTTCGCCCCCGGCAAACCCGCTAGAATCGATGCCTCTTTGTAGGATTTCGGATACGCCCCCGATGGAAACCCGCCTCGCCCTTTATGAGACGCTGAGCCTTGCGCAGAAACAGCAACTCGACACCCTGCAAGTGCACCCCGAACAACTGGCGTATTCCGGCGATATCTACTGTGCGCTGAACAGCCTGCTGGTCAATCCCCATCCCGATGCCATCAAAGGCTTCGCCCTGCTCGCCGACGAAACGCCCGTGGCATTCCTACTGCTCAAACGCCCGCCTTGCCTGCCCCACTGGGCGGATGCACACAGCGCAACCTTGCATGCGTTGCAGGTGGATCGGCATCAGCAAGGGCGTGGGTTTGGCAAATGCTGCCTGCAAGCGCTGCCCGCAGCGGCATTGCAGGCGTGGCCGCAGATCAAGGGGCTGGAGTTGTCGGTGGATGCGGATAATGGGGCGGCGATGAGGCTGTATCTGGGGGCTGGGTGGGTGGACAGCGGGGAGGCGTATAAGGGGCGGATTGGGTATGAGCGCCGGCTGGCGTTGATATTTTGAACGATAAGGAGATGGTAAGCATGCTGACAACCCTCGAACAACTCGAAGCGCTCTACGGCCTCCCCCACGAGCGCGCCGTACGCAAGGAAATCCCGTTTCTCAATGAGGACTACCAGGCAATGGTGCGGGCTTCACCACTGGTGGTGGTGAGTTCGTCCGGGCCGGACGGTATCGACGGTTCGCCACGCGGGGATGTGCCGGGGTTCGTGCGGATTGTGGATGAGCGCACCTTGGCGATTCCGGATCGGCCGGGGAACAACCGCCTCGATACCCTGCGCAATCTGGTGCAGGATCCGCGGATTGCGCTGCTGTTCATCATTCCGGGGATTGGTGAGACCTTGCGCGTTAACGGCCGGGCGCAGATTTCAATCGAACCGGAACTGCTGGAGAGTTTTGCGGTGAATGGCAAAGCGGCGCGGTCGGTGATTCTGGTGCAGGTGGAGGCCGCGTATTTCCACTGTTCCAAGGCGTTTGTGCGCTCGGACTGCTGGAACCCCGAGAAGCATCTGGACCGCTCGGCATTACCGTCGGCCGGCGCGTTTCACAAACGGCTCAATGATGGGCAATTTGACGCCGAGGCCTATGACCGGGAGATGCCAGAGCGGGTCCGAAGCACGCTGTATTGATACATCGGTAGGAGCCGGCTTGCCGGCGATGAGGCCCGAAAGATCGTCGCCAAATTCAAGGTCGCCATCGCCGCGGTGCGACGATTCGACAAGCCGGCTCCTACAAGGGGCGTCAGCCTCTTTCGCCCACCGGCAACCAGATCTCCACCGTCCCGGTGCCCTTGCTCACGTCAAAGTCCGCGCTGTAGCGCTCGAAATCCGCGCCCATCACCTTGTATCCCGAGTGCGGCAGCCATTCGAACATGATGCGCTCGTAGGTTTGCTCAAGCGCCTGCACCGGCCCGTAATGCGGGAACACGGCATAGTTGAGCGGTGGAATTTCGATGCATTCGAAGTTGCCTGGCACATCGGCTTTGGTCGGGACTTCGACACCGGCCATGTAGTCGAATTCGCCATGCTTGGGGTTATGGCAAACGCCATACGTCACACCGCCCACACGCTTCTTGATGTCCTTGATGCAGGTATCGAACAACTCCCACAGTTTGGGGATATCCCCCACGGTGGCCTTCGAATAACGCCCTTGCACCCCGGCGATCACCAGGGCTTTACCGGCTTCCATGCGTGGCTCTAACGGTTGTTTTGTCTGCTGATCCATACGAACAGTCTCCTTCTTATGAGGGAACAAACCCGCAACGAGTATAGGGGCATATCCACGTCGTACTCCATGTAGAGAATTTTTCGGCGCATCTGGACAACGGGCCATCATCGACCGTATTGTCTGCCCCGCAGGCCACCGCAGTGGCCGACGTCGCTCGGACGGTTCCGGGCGCTTACGTACTCTCGAGGCAACAATGGCAGACCAAGGTTCGCCGCGCCGCTTTGCGCGCATAGATCGACTCCCCCCGTATGTTTTCAACATCACTGCCGAGCTGAAGATGGCTGCGCGTCGGCGCGGCGAAGACATCATCGACTTGAGCATGGGCAACCCTGACGGCGCCACGCCGCCGCACATTGTTGAAAAGCTGGTGCAAGTCGCCCAGCGTGAAGACACTCACGGCTACTCCACGTCCAAAGGCATTCCGCGTCTGCGCCGGGCGATTTCGCGCTGGTACAAGGACCGCTATGAAGTGGACATCGACCCCGAGTCGGAAGCTATCGTGACCATCGGTTCCAAGGAAGGCCTGGCGCACTTGATGCTGGCCACCCTGGACCAGGGCGACACCGTACTGGTGCCCAACCCCAGCTACCCGATTCACATCTACGGTGCGGTAATTGCCGGCGCCCAGGTGCGCTCGGTGCCGCTGGTGCCTGGCGTGGACTTCTTCGCGGAGCTGGAACGGGCGATTCGCGGCTCGATTCCCAAGCCGAAGATGATGATCCTCGGCTTTCCGTCCAACCCCACCGCGCAGTGCGTGGAACTGGACTTCTTCGAACGTGTGATCGCGCTGGCCAAGCAGTACGACGTGCTGGTGATCCACGACCTGGCCTACGCCGACATCGTCTACGACGGCTGGAAAGCCCCGTCGATCATGCAAGTGCCGGGCGCCAAGGACATCGCGGTGGAGTTTTTCACCTTGTCCAAGAGCTACAACATGGCCGGCTGGCGCATCGGTTTCATGGTCGGCAACCCGGAACTGGTCAACGCCCTGGCACGCATCAAGAGCTACCACGACTACGGCACCTTCACCCCGCTGCAAGTCGCGGCGATTGCGGCATTGGAAGGCGACCAGCAGTGCGTGAAAGACATCGCCGAACAATACCGCCAGCGCCGCAATGTGCTGGTCAAGGGCCTGCATGAACTGGGCTGGATGGTCGAGAACCCGAAGGCGTCGATGTACGTCTGGGCGAAGATTCCCGAGGCATATGCCGCCATGGGTTCGCTGGAATTTGCCAAAAAGCTGCTGCTGGAGGCCAAGGTGTGTGTGTCGCCGGGCATCGGCTTTGGCGAGTATGGCGATGACCATGTGCGCTTTGCGCTGATCGAGAACCAGGACCGGATTCGCCAGGCGGTGCGGGGGATTCGCGGGATGTTCAGGGCGGATGGGCTGGTTCACAAGACCTGACACAACAGGTTTATGTGGTGAGCGGGCTTGCCCCGCGCTGGGCTGCGTAGCAGCCCTAAAACCAAACGCCGCATTCTGCCTGACAGAATGCGGCGTTTTTGTTGGGGCGGCTTCGCCACCCAGCGCGGGGCAAGCCCGCTCACCACACAAGCCCGCTCACCACACAAGCCAGCTCGCCACAATAGGCCCATTTTCAAAGGGCCTTTGTAGTGTGTCGGTTAGACCACCAACGACAGCAACATGATGAAGATCAGGGCCACAATCGACAGAATCGTCTCCATCGCTGTCCACGTCTTGAACGTCTCGGCCACGGTCATGTTGAAGTACTGCTTCACCAGCCAGAACCCTGCATCGTTGACGTGAGACAGGATCAACGAACCCGCCCCCGTTGCCAGCACCAGCAGCTCACGGTTAACCCCCGGAATCATCCCCACCACCGGCACTACAATGCCCGCGCCAGTAATGGTCGCCACCGTGGCCGAACCGGTTGCCACACGGATCACCGCCGCCACCAGCCACGCCAGCAGGATCGGATTGATCTGCGCGTTCACCGCCATATGGCCAATCACGTCGCCCACACCGCTGGTCACCAGCATCTGCTTGAAGCCACCGCCGGCACCGATGATCAGGATGATCGCAGCGGTCGGCGCCAGGCTGGCGTCGAGCAATTTGAGGATCTGCTTGGAGTGGATGCCTTGGCGATGGCCAAAGGTGTACAGCGACAGCAGCAACGCCAGCAACAGGGCGGAGATCGGGTGACCGATCATGTCCATCCAGTTACGCACGATGTGGCCGTCCGGCAAGCCGATATCGGCGAAGGTTTTGAGCAGCATCAGGAACACCGGCAACAGTACGGTAATCAGGGTGATGCTGAAGCTCGGCAGGTTCTTGTGTTCCGACTCACGGGCCAGTTGATCGACCAGTTCCTGGGACGGGTTGCCCGGGATGTACTTGGCGATAAACGTACCGAAGATCGGGCCGGCGATGATAGCGGTCGGCAGTGCGACGATCAGGCCGTAGAGGATGGTCTTGCCGATGTCCGCGCCAAACACGCCGATCGCCAGCAGCGGGCCCGGATGCGGTGGCACCAGCCCGTGTACCGCCGAGAGGCCGGCGAGCAGCGGGATACCGATCTTGATCAGCGACACGCCGGTGCGGCGCGCGACGATAAACACCAGTGGGATCAGCAGCACAAAGCCGATCTCGAAGAACAGCGGGATGCCCACCAGGAACGCGGCAAACATCATGGCCCACTGGACCTTCTCTTTGCCGAAGGCGCGGATCAGGGTCTGGGCGATCTGATCGGCACCGCCGGAGTCGGCCATCATCTTGCCGAGCATCGTGCCCAGCGCGAGGATGATGCCGACAAAGCCGAGCACCCCGCCGAAGCCGTCCTGGAACGCCTTGATGATCTTGTCCACGGGCATGCCCGAGGTCAGGCCGAGGAAGCCGGCCGCGATGATCAGTGCAATGAACGGATGCACCTTGAACTTGGTGATCAGAACGATCAACCCGATGATAGTGACCACTGCATCAAGCAGCAGGTAAGACTCGTGGGACATGCCAAACATGGGGGGTCTCTCCTGTTTGTTGTTGTTATTAAAGCGGGTGTTGAATTTCCTGCCGGGGATAGCGCTATCTTTTCCGGCAAAAAATTAATGAGTAGGTTCAAAGCCGTGTTGCAGCCACCAGGCGTTGGTCTGCTCGGCCAGTTCCTCGATGCTGTCTTCGCTGGCGTTCAGAGCCAGGGTCAGCGGTTCGCCTTTGGGCGATTCAAGGGTGGCAAACTGGCTGTCGATGAGGCTGGCTGGCATGAAATGCCCAGGGCGATGGGACACGCGGTCGGCGGCCACGGCGCGGGTCAGCTCCAAAAAGACAAAACCCAGGCCCGGCGCGGCTTCGCGCAGGTGATCGCGGTATTTCTTTTTCAGGGCGGAACAGGTGAGCACGGGATGCTCGCCCGCTTTGAGCGAACGGCGCAGTTCATCGCAGAGGATGTCGAGCCAGCCGGCGCGGTCGTCGTCGTTGAGGGGGTGGCCGGCGCTCATCTTTTCGATGTTGGCGGCAGGGTGAAAGCTGTCGCCTTCAATGGCGGTAGCGCCGTTCAGGCGGCACAGGGCCTCGCTGACACTGGACTTACCACAGCCGGAAACACCCATGATGACCAGGGCGGTAACAGGTTGACTCATGAAACACCTCAGGACGCAGATAGCGCTACCTTTGCACGCTGTAAGGCTAGTGCAAAAACAGGCTTTTCCCGCGCCGTCTTGTCTTTTTTTATGGAGTGACGCGTGCATCCGCTCCAACGCTTTGAACAGGATCAGGCAACCCTTTGTTCAAGAATTTGCAGCCTTTTGGAGACAGCGCTACCTTAGTGCCTCGATTTTTGTTTGGCAAGCCGCCTGATGACCTCCAAGAACGATAAAAAATTGCGCACCACGGGTCGCCCAACCCTAAACGAAGTCGCCCGCCTGGCTGGCGTCAGCCCGATTACCGCGTCCCGCGCGCTGCGCGGCATCAGCACCGTCGCCACAGAACTGGTGGAAAAAGTGCAGCAGGCCGCCGCCGAACTGAACTACGTGGTCAACCCCGCCGCCCGCGCCCTGGCCTCAGCCCAGAGCCATTCGGTGGTGGTGTTGGTGCCATCGCTGTCCAACCTGCTGTTTATCGAAACCCTCGAAGCCATCCACCAAGTGCTGCGGCCCAAGGGCTTTGAAGTGCTGATCGGCAACTTCCATTATTCCCGCGATGAAGAAGAAAACCTACTGCGCAACTACATGGCCTACCAGCCACGGGGTTTGCTGCTGACCGGATTTGATCGCACCGAAAGCGCCCGACGGATGGTCGAGGCCAGCAATGTGCCGTGCGTGTACATGATGGACCTGGACCCCAACGCCGGGGTGAACTGCGTGGGTTTCTCGCAACTGAGCGCGGGCGAAACGGCGGCGGCGCATCTGTTGTCCCGTGGGTACAAACGCCTGGCGTATATCGGCGCGCAACTGGACCAACGCACGTTGCTGCGCGGCGAAGGTTTCCGTCGAGCGCTGCAACACGCCGGCTTGTACGACCCGGCGCTGGAACTGCTGACACCCCGCCCTTCCTCAGTCGGCCTGGGTGGCGAACTCTTCCTGCAACTGCTGGCCGCCCATCCCGACGTGGATGCAATCTTCTTCGGCAACGACGACCTGGCCCAGGGCGCCTTGCTGGAAGCCATGCGCCATGGCATCAAAGTGCCGGAGCGCGTCGCGGTGCTCGGTTTCAACGACCTGCCAGCCTCGTCCTTCATGGTGCCGCGCCTGAGCAGCATCAGCACCCCGCGTGAGGCGATTGGGCGGCGTGCGGCGGAGCACTTGTTGACAATCATGGCAGGCAACAAGATCGCCAAGCCGGTGGTGGACATGGGGTTTGAGTTGCAGGTGCGGGAGAGTACCTGACCCTGCTAGATTGGTTGCTCTCCACCGCTAGGAAAGCACCATGGGACACTCACTGAAAATCTTGGGCCGCACGTCCTCCATCAACGTGCGCAAAGTGCTTTGGACCTGCCAGGAACTCGGCATCGACTACCAGCGCGAAGACTGGGGCATCGGCTTCAAGCCCACCCAATCCGCCGACTTCCTCGCCCTGAACCCCAACGCCCAGGTGCCGGTGTTGATCGATGACCACGGCGTGTTGTGGGAATCCAACACCATCTGCCGTTACCTGGTCAGCCTCTATCAACGCCACGACCTGCTCCCCGCCGAACCCGCGCCACGGGCCCGGGTCGAGCAATGGATGGACTGGCAAGCCACCGAACTCAACCCGTCCTGGGGCTACGCGTTCCATGCGTTGGTGCGCCAGAACCCGGACTACCAGGACCCACAGCGCATTCAAGCCGGCGTGCAGGCCTGGAATGACAAGATGGGCCTGCTCGAACAACAGTTGATCAAGACCGGCGCCTACGTCACCGGCGCTGAATTCACCCTGGCGGACATACTCGTCGGCCTCTCGGTACACCGCTGGCGCAACGCCCCGCTGGAACATCCTCCCTACCTTGCAGTGGAGGCGTATTACCAGCGCCTCAGCCAGCGCCCTGGCTTTAAAACCTTCGCCCTCGACGGCCATAACTAAAAACAAGGACGCCACTGTGAAAGGACTCAACGTACTGCTCACCGGCGCCTGCGGCAGAATCGGCAAGACGTTTTTCGACGCCTCGAAAGACCGTTACCGCTTCACCCTCACCGACCGCATCGCGCCGGATTTCGACTTGGGCGAGCACCGCTTCGTGCACGCCGACCTCAGCGATCAGTCCAGTCTGGCGGCCTTGCTCGACGGCATCGACGTGATCGACGTGATCGTGCATTTGTCAGGCATTCCCCACGCCAGCGCGTCATTCGATGAGTTACTGCCCAATAACATCCTTGCCACCACCCACCTGTTCGAAGCCGCCGTGGCCGCTGGCGTGAAACGCCTGGTGTTCGCCAGCAGCGCGCAAACCATCGAAGGCTACCCGGTGGACCGCCAGATCACGCCCGGCATGCAGGTGATGCCCGCCAATCTGTATGGAGTGAGCAAATGCTACGGAGAAGCGTTGTGCGGCTATTACGCTGCCAAGACCCCGCTGTCGACCATCGCCCTGCGCATCGGCGCCTTCGAATTCCCCGAAACCCACGACCTCAATAACGCCCGCGACCTCAGCGCCTGGCTCAGCCCACGCGATGCCGTGCAGTTGCTGCAACGTTCGGTGGAAGCCGAGGGCGTGAAGCACCTGATCGCCCACGGCATATCCAATAACCGCTTCAAGCGCCTGGACCTGAGCGAAACCACGCGGGTGCTGGGTTACCATCCCCAGGATGATGCGTTTCAGACATTTGAGATTCCGATCACTTATTGAGTTTTCCCATGCCCGCACTCTCTATCACCGACGGCATCGACCCCATCCGCGCCGCCCACATCAGCGCACGTATCGACCGCCTCCCCGCCGTCGCCACCGTCTGGCGCCTGGTGGCGTTACTGTCGATTGGCGGTTTTTTCGAGCTGTATGACCTGTTCCAGACCGCCTACATCAGCCCCGGCCTGATCAGTGACGGAATTTTCCATACCGGCAGCGAGGGCGTATTCGGCTTCTCGGACCAGGCTGCATTCGCCTCGGCAACTTTTCTCGGCCTGTTCCTCGGCGCCAGCCTGCTCAGCCCCATCGCCGACCGCTTCGGACGGCGGGCGATCTTCACCTTTGCGTTGATCTGGTACACCGTCGCCACAGTATTGATGGGCATCCAGACCTCCGCCGTGGGCATCATCTGCATGCGTTTCCTGGTCGGCATTGGCCTGGGCATTGAACTGGTGACCATCGACGCTTACCTCTCGGAACTGGTGCCCAAGCGTATGCGCAGCTCGGCGTTTGCCTTTGCGTTTTTTATCCAGTTCCTGTCGGTGCCGGCGGTGGCGTTGATGTCGTGGTGGCTGGTGCCGCAAGCGCCGTTCGGCGTGTCAGGTTGGCGTTGGGTGGTGTTGTCGAGCGCCGTGTTTGCGCTGTTTATCTGGCAACTGCGCAAGCGTTTGCCGGAGTCGCCGCGTTGGCTTGCACAAAAAGGGCGTTTTGAAGAGGCCGGTCTGATCATGGACAACCTCGAAGCGCGCTGCCAGAAAGACCATGGCAAACCCTTGGATGAGCCCGAACCCGAAGCCGTCAGCGTGCAAGGCAGCGGCCGCTTCGCCGATATCTGGCAGCCCCCTTACCGCCGCCGCGCCTTGATGCTGATCGTGTTCCATGTGTTCCAGGCCATCGGCTTCTTCGGTTTCGGCAACTGGCTGCCGGCGTTGCTGTCCGGCCAGGGTGTGAGCGTGACCCACAGCTTGCTCTACGCCTTCATCATCACCCTCGCCTATCCGCTGGGGCCGCTGCTGTTCGTGAAGGTGGCCAACCGTTTTGAAAACAAATGGCAGATCGTCGGCTCGGCCCTCGGCGCGATGATCTTCGGCAGCCTGTTTGCCCTGCAAACCACGGCGGTGGGGCTGGTGATCTGTGGGGTAATGATCACGTTCTGCAACGCCTGGCTGAGCTTCAGCTATCACTCGTACCAGAGTGAATTGTTCCCCACCAACATCCGCGCACGGGCAGTAGGCTTCTGTTACTCGTTCAGCCGCTTGTCCACGGTGTTCAGCAGTTTGTTGATCGGTTTTATCCTCGAACACCTGGGCACGCCGGGCGTGTTGGCGTTCATTGCCAGCAGCATGTTGATCGTGATGATCACCATCAGTTGGTTCGGGCCGCGCACGCGGAACCTGGCGCTGGAAAACATCGCCCATTGACGGCAACGGTTGGCCGCCTGCGGGACAATGCTTGCCGCAGCGGCCAGGCGATCCCCAATAAAACCGGGCACTTCACACCCGGCACACTATTTGCTCCACCTGTGGCACCGAACATTCCCCCAGGTGACCGATCATGCTGGTTAACAACAACACCCAAGCCGTTTCGACTGTTCAACAGATCAAGCGGCCCGACATGGACCCCGCCAACGCCGCCGCCAGCGCGCTGTACAGCGGCGCCTTGCAAGCCGCTCAGCAAAGCGTGACCGTGCCCGCCGCGCAGAAGGAACTGGACAAGGCCGCCGACCGCATCGACGAAGCCTTTGCCAAGACCCGCGTGCAGTTGCAGACCAGCGCGTCGACCAGCGATGTGCCGGCGACCAGCGCCGCTTCCGGTGCACGCTCGGAATTCACCGACTACATGAGCAAATCCCCGGCCGAGCGCATCCGTGACCAACTGCTCAAGGAGCAGGGGTTGACTGAAGCCGATTTGCAGAACATGTCGAAGGAAAAGCAGGATGCCTTCGCCAAGCAAGTGGCCGAGCGCTTGAAGCAACAGCAAGAACAGCAGGTAGCCGCCAAAACCGCTGACCCGCAGGCCCAGACAGTAAAAGAAACCCTGGCCGCAATCTAAAAGCCACCCAAATCAGTGTAGGAGCCAGCTTGCCGGCGATAGCGTCCTCAAGATCGCCATCGCCGGCAGGCCTGCTCCTATAGGGTTTGGGTTATTGCAGTTGCAACGTCGAGTTGAACTGACCGATCGCATCCACTACGTGCCGTGACCCTTCCTGAATTTCCAGGATCACCTGCCCCGCTTCATTCGCCAATTCCACCCCCAGCCCCGTGCGGCTCAAGCTCGATTGCATGCTCGACACCGCGCTCAGCGACAGGTCGTGGTTCTTGCGCACCACATCGACAATTTCCACCGTCGCATGGCTCGTCCGTGCGGCCAGGCTGCGCACCTCGTCGGCCACCACTGCAAAGCCGCGCCCGTGTTCGCCGGCCCGCGCCGCTTCAATCGCGGCGTTGAGCGCGAGCATGTTGGTCTGCTCGGCAATGCTACGGATGGTCTGCACGATGGCTCCGATGATGTCCGATTGTTTACTCACCGCATCGATGCTCTGCGCCGCTTGGTTCAAATCGTGGGAAATTTCTTCGATGATCTGTACGGTTTGCTGCACCACCTCCGAGCCCTTGCGTGCGCAGGCGTCGTTTTGCACCGAGGTGGCGTGGGCCGAGTCGGCGGCGGTGCGCAGGGTGGTGACTTGGTCAGTGATGTCGCTGGCGAACTTCACCACTTTGTACAGGCGGCCATTGGTGTCGAAGATCGGGTTATAGGAGGCTTCCAGGAACAGGGTCTTGCCGTACTTGTTTTTGCGCTCGAAGCGGTGCGAGTGGTATTCGCCACGATTGAGCGACGCCCAGAACGCCTTGTAGGCCGGCGATTCCACTTCATTACGGTGGCAGAACATGCTGTGGTGCTGGCCGACGATTTCATCCAGAGAATACTGCACGGTCTTCAGGAAGTTTTCGTTGGCGTTGATGATCTGGCCCTGCGGGGTGAACTCGATCACCGCCATGGAACGGCCAATAGCATCGATCAGGCTCTGGTTTTCATGCTCGTGATGGACTCGCGCAGTAATGTCCGACGCGACTTTGATTACGCTCTGAACGTGATTGTCCTTGTCCAGCACCGGCATGTAGCTGGCTTCCAGCCAGACTTCCTGGCCATGCTTGTTCAAGCGCATGAAGGTGCCACTGAGGGCCTCGCCCCGCGCCAGGTCGCGCCATAGCTTGGCGTAGGCATCGGTGTGGGTGTAGGGCTCGTCGCAAAAGAGGCGGTGATGTTTACCGCGTATTTCCTCGACGCTATAGCCCATGGTTTTGCAGAAATTGTCGTTGGCGTCGAGGATCACGCCACTGGGGTCGAACTCGATCATGGCCATGGAACGGCTGATAGCGGCGAGTTTGGCGTTGGATTCGGTGAGTGCGCAGGAAAAACGTTCGATTTGTTGCAGGTCGGATTTGTGATGGCGGTAGAACATGGTCAGATCACCCTAGATTCCCGGCGCCTGGAAGGCGCATTCCATTCATTTGTTGGCTATTGCTGGCACACCTTCATGGGGAAATAACCATCCAAATCGCTTTATATGCCAAGCGTCATAAACGGTTCCGGGTGAGCATAGACAGGGCTTGGCGCTATGCAAGGCCACTAGTCAGCCAGCATTTTTAACAATGCGAGGGCGGCGGCTGACAGTGGGCGATCCGGCGAGCCGACCAAGGCAAATTCGCGGTGCAGCGGCACATCCAACGCCATCACGCGCAGGCCCTTGCGCTGGGACGGCAAGGCCATTTCCGGCACCAGTGTGACGCCGACGCCCTCACGCACCAGGCTGAAGGCACTGTTCCATTCACGCACCTCAACGCGGACATCGCGCAGGGTCAGCCCGGCGGCGGCGCCCAGGCTGCGGGCATTAGCGGTACAGCCACCGGTAGCCAGCACGAAAGGCTGCTCAAGCAATTCCTCAAGCGACACCGTGGCATCGGCGGGGCGCTGCGCCAGCGCGTGCTCCACTGGCAGCACGGCCATCCACAAGTCACGGCCCAACACCGTCGCATTGCGCTCGGGCGTGGGGTTGAGCACCACGCCCAAGTCGATAAGGCCGGTGTCGAGCAGGGTGAGCACTTCGTTGTCAGTGACATCCAAGGTGGTGACGTCAATACCAGGATAGAGCTGCGCAAAACGCTGCAATGCGGGTGTCAGAAATGTCGCCAGCACCATGGGGAAACTGGCGATGCGAATCGTCCCACGCAACATGGGCCTGGCTTCGTCCACGGTGCTACGAATCGCCTGCAACGCCCCAAGCATGACTCGCGCCTGCTCGATCACACTCAAGCCCAGGGCGGTGGGCAAGGTCTTGCGCGGTTCACGGGTAAACAGCTGCGCCCCCAGCGTCGCTTCCATACCGGCCATAGCCTGGCTGGCGGCGGATTGGGTCATGCCCACGCGCTCGGCGGCGGCGGTGATGCTGCCGTGATCGGCCACGGCCACCAGCAAGCGCCAGTGCATCAGGTTCATCATGGCAGTAGCTGTCCTTATGGCAGGGGTCTGAACGTTTAATTTTACGCACGGTGCCACGCCCGCGAGACTGGCGCAAATTCAACGGAGCTGCCCCAGATGAAACTGTATTTCTTCCCCCACGCCTGTTCTCTCGCCCCGCATATCGTGCTGCGCGAATTGGCGCTGCCGTTCGACCTGGTCTTGGTGGATAACCAAGCCAAGACCACCGCCGACGGCGAAGACTTCCTGCAGATCAACCCCAAGGGCTACGTCGCGGCGCTGAAACTGGACAACGGCCAGGTGCTGACCGAAGCCAGCGCGATCCTGCAATACCTGGCCGACCTGAAACCCGCCGCAGGCCTGGCGCCGGCTAATGGCAGCTGGGAACGCGTGCGCCTGCAGGAATGGCTGAACTTCATTGCCACCGAGATTCATGGCGGCTTGGCCGTGTTCTTCAACGGTGCGATCCAGGGCGAAGTGAAAGCTGCATTCCAGGCCACGCTGTTCAAGCGTTTCACGGTGCTGGTGCAGACGCTGGAGCGCCAGGATTACCTGTTGGGTGCGCAGTACTCGGTGGCAGATGCCTACCTGTTTGTGGTGCTGCGCTGGGCGGCGTTTCACGCGATTGATTTGGATAAGTGGCCGGCGCTGGCGGCGTTTCAGCAGCGGGTGGGTGAGCGGCCGGCGGTGATTGCGGCGTTGGCCGCCGAGAATCCCTAAGGCAAACGCAGCCCCTGTAGGAGCCGGCTTGCCGGCGATGGCGTCCTCACGGGCCTATCGCCGGCAAGCCGGCTCCTACAGAGGGAATGGGGTGGATTCGAGGAAGGTGGCCAGTGCCAGTACATCCACCGAGCCTGAGCGGTCTTCATCAAGATGAGCCACCTGGCTGCGCACGGCTTGATGGACCAGCCGCACACCTTGCCCCAGCCGAAGCGCCCCCCTTAAATCCACCGCCTGCGCGGCGACGATCAGTTCAATACTGGCCAGCCACAGCACCCGCTCGGTCAAGCGACGAGTCTTGTCGACCACCGCCATGGCCTGGCCCGCATAGTCTTCAACACGGTCCGCCACCGGCACGCTGACCGCCGGCAGCGGATTGGCCAGGTGCCCGATTTCCGCGACCAACGCCGAACTGGTGCGCTGCAAGGCGGCCATGCCGACATGACCGGGTTGAGTGATCAGGAAGCGCGGCAGATCGCTGGAAGCCGGCGACAGCAGCTTGGCAATGCGTTCAGCACTGCACGCGGCGACACGGGTAAGCGCCAGGCCCAACCCTTCAGTGGCCAGCGCCAAGTGGGTGCTGTCGAAATTCGCCGTGGCCAGCACAAGCGACGCTTCGCTGATCAACGCCGGGTTATCCGCACCGCTGCGCAGTTCCAATTCAACCAATTCATGCAGGGCGTGCAGCGCCTGCTGCGCCGCACCCTGGACCACCGTGGCACAGCGAAAGCTCAACGGGTCCTGCAAGCGCCGTGGGCTTTCCGCCAACTCACCACCCGCCAGCAACTGCAACAACGCCGCCGACTGCTCGCTTTGCCCCGGAGCCGGCCGCAGACGCGAAGCCCACGGCTGGAACGGACTGAGGTTGGCCCGATAGCCTTCACACGATAACGCCAGCGCCGCCAGCAAAACCTCCAAGGCCCGCTGCGCCTCAGCCACCAGCAACGCGCCCAGCCCAACACTGGCCGCATTCGCAGAGACCAGCGCCAAGCCATCTTTGCCGGTCAGCGGCACTGACAACGCGAGACTCAGGTGCGCCAGTGGCGCCAGGTCGCTCTCGCCCAACGAGCCGAGCAACGGTACATCGGGCTCGACGCCGGAATTGAGCAACGCTAGCAGTGCATCCGCCGCCCCCGGAGAAATACCCGAACGCCCCTGAGCCAATCCGGCCAGCCGCGCAGCCGTGATCGCGCGCAGCTCCTGGCGATTGGCAAGGCGCCCGACCCCCACCGCACGACCCAACGCAATACTCGCCTGTACGGGCGCTACCGCCGTATCCACCGCTGCACCGAGGCCGGTATTTACGCCATAAATTGGCGTGCCTTCAGCCGCCAGTTTCACCAACAACTGATGGCCTTCTTCAATACGCTGACGGGCCTGCGCAGAGAAATCCGCGGGTACGTCCTGGCGGGCAATCGCCAGCAAATCGGCGAGGCTCAAGCCTTCGGGATCGAAGTGAATCATGCCCAGCGCAACCGCTGGCCAATCCCCAGGCGCCCGGCTTTTTCCAGCAGCGCATGGCCCAACGCGATATCACTGAGGCTCAGGCCGCGGTGCCAGAACAGGATGGTTTCCTCGGCGGTTTCCCGGCCTCTTTTCAAGCCGGCAACAATTTGGCCCAGTTCGGCATGCAGGGTCTCGGCAGTGAGTTTGCCAGTCTCAACATGGGCGCGCAGCGAGCCAAATAGCCCGCCTTTGCATTGGCCCCAATCATCGACCACCAGCTTGCTCATGATGTCGGTGAGGGACAATTCCACCGCGCTCATGGTGCCGTAGGGCACCACGAAAGCACCGGGTTTGATCCAGTCGGTGCGCAGCAACGGTTCGGGCTGATCAAGGCGCGACGCCTCGACCACAATGTCGGCGCCACGCACGGTGGACTCCCAATCGTCGGTGACGATCACCGACTTGCCCAGGTCCTTGCGCAGCCGCTCGGCGAAGGCTTCCCGGCTTTCGCTGCGGCGTGAGTGCACACGGATTTCGTCGAAGTCGAACAGGTGATCCAGCAAGCGCACGTTCCAATACGCCGTGCCACGCGCACCAATGTGCGCCAGCACTTTACTGTCGGGCCGGGCCAGGTATTTGGCGCCGATGGCCGTGATGGCACCGGTGCGCATGTCGGTGATCGCCGAGGCATCCAAGATGGCCTTGGGAATCCCGGTGGCGGGGTCGAGCAGGTTGAGGATCGCCAATTCCGAGGGCAAACCCTTGCGGTAGTTGTCGACAAAGTCCCCCACCACTTTGACACCGGCATAGCCGATATCGCCGCCCAGCACACCACGCAATACGTTGAAGTGACCGTTGATCCCGCCGCCGGGAATCAGGTGGGTACGCGGCTCGATCACCGCCTCGCCACGCCCCTGGATCGCCAGGCTCGCTTCGATGGCGCTGAGGATTTCGTCATTGGTAAGCCCCAGTTCGTCGATGTCGAGGCCGTTGAGAAAATCGATGTAGATCGGTTGCATGGTCATGGCGCCTTGAAGACAGCTTGCTGTACATCGACCTTTTTCGGGATCAGGCCGTTGTCAAAGAACAGGTCGGCGGTGTGTTGCTGGGTGGCGATATCGGCGGCTTGCAGCGGACGAATCGGCGTGGAGGAACGGTGTTCGAAGTAGCTTTTGACCACCGCGGGTTGCAGGCCCAGGGTCTTGGCCATCAGCGCGATGCTGGCTTCGGGCTGGTCGAGGGACAGGCGCTGCGCCTTGGCCAGTGTCTGGATGATCGCGCCAATGGATTGCGGGTATTGCTTGGCAAACGGGCTGCTCACCACGAAGAAACTGCCCGCCGGATTGAGGCCCTGGCCATCGCCCAACACGCGGGCGGAACCGTCGACCACGGCCGCGGAGTAGTACGGGTCCCACACCACCCACGCGTCGACTTTGCCTTGCTCAAAAGCGGCACGCCCGTCGGATGGCGACAGGTACACCACATTCACGTCTTTCCATTGCAAACCGGCGCGCAGCAGGCTTTTAAGGAACAGGTTGTGGGCGCTGGAGCCCTTGAGCAGCGCCACGCGCTTGCCCTTGAGTTCGGCCACGCTCTGTACGCTGCTGGCTTTTGGCACCAACACCGCTTCGGTCTTGCCCTCGTTGGGTTCTACGGCGAAATACTGCAAGTCGATGCCAGCGGCCTGGGCGAAAATCGGCGGGATATCACCGATATTGCCGATGTCCAGGCTGCCGCCGTTCAGCGCTTCGATCAGCGGCGGGCCGCCGAGGAATTCGATCCACTGCACCTGGGTGCCGGGCAACGCTTCCTCGAAGAGTTTGTGCTCACGGGCCAATACCATGCTCACCGAACTTTTCTGGTAACCGATGCGTAACGTGGCAGGTTCGGCCGCCAGCACCAGACCGACGACCAGCGAAAGTACCGCAGCAGCGAAGATTTTAAGCATCAGAGCGCTCCCTTGATCTTGGTCGCCACATCGATCGGCACCCATTGCTGCCAGACGTCTGGGTGGTCCTTGAGGAACGCTTCAGCGACCTGGCGCGGCGGTGTACGTTTCTCGCTCATTTCGCCGAGGATGCCATTGAGCAGATCAATCGGCAGGTCGAATTTTTCAAACACGCTGACCAGTTGCGGGTACTGCGCCTTGAACGGTGCCGACACACCAATCGCCAGCCGCGCCGGCATCGAGCGGGTGCCGATGGGGTTGGGGTTTTTCGCGTCGGAGAGGGTCTTCCAGGCTTCGGCGTTGAAGGGCGGCTCTTCCAGCTTGACCAGCTTGAAGCGACCCAGCAGCGGCGTCGGCGACCAATAGTAGAACAGCACCGGCTTGCCACGACGGATCGACGACGCCACTTCGGCATCCAACGCCGCGCCGGAGCCGGTGCGGAAGTTGACGAAGCTGTCGGTGAGTTTGTACGCCTTTAGCTTCTGGCTGTTGACGATCTCCGACGTCCAGCCCGTTGGGCTGTTGAGGAAGCGTCCACGGCTCGGGTCTTCGGGGTCGCGGAACACGTCCTTGTAGCGCGGCAGGTCGGCCACTGACTTCAAGTCCGGCGCCAGGGGTTTGATACCGCGCGCGGCATCGCCCTTGATCACGAACTCCGGCACCCACCAGCCTTCGGTGGCGCCTTTGACCGTATCGCCCAGGCCAAACACTTTACCTTCGTTTTCCGCCTTGACCCATGCCGGACTGCGCCCGGCCCACTCTTCACCGATCACCTGGATATCGTCCTTGGCCAGGGCGGCTTCCAGGCTCACGGTGCTGCCGGGCAAAGTGTCGGTCGGCAGGCCGTAGCCTTTCTCGACAATCAGGCGCAGTACCTCGGTGATCAGGCTGCCGCTTTCCCAGGTGATGTCACCGAAGTGGATGGGTTTGACGGCTTCAGCGGCCGTTGATGGTTGCGCCAAGACGGCCAGTGCCAGCAGCGAGCCACCGAGCAGGTGTTTAAGTGTTTTCATGCAGAACCTCGTGGTGATCTGTAGGAGCCGGCTTGCCGGCGATGGCCGCAACTCGGTTTCCCCTGCTTAAAAGTCATAACTGAGCCGCGTGTAGTAAAACGCCCCTTCCGGCGCCGACGGCGACAAGTAGCTGTACTGCTGGCCCGGCGTCTGGCGCAGGCGGGTGTTGAAGTCGTCGGGCTTGCTGTCGAACAGGTTGTTGGCGCCGACTGACAAACGCAGTTGTTGAGTGAAGGCGTAGTTCACGTCCAGGTCGGTGTTCCACTGCGCGCCGAATGTCTGGTCGTACTGGGCGTTGGCTTCGCTGGCGGCGTATTTACGGTATTCGCCGTAGCGGGTTTCGCTGAGGGCGATGGTCCACGCACCGATGCGGTGGGTCGCGCCGAGCACTAGCTTGTCTTCGGGGTAACCGTGTTCCAGGAAGCCACGGGCTTCGCGGGTGAGGATGTCGAAGCCGTTGGGGTTTTCGTGGACCTTCTCGATCGTGGTGCGTGCCTTGGTGTAGCCGGCCGACAGGCTCAACGCGCCGTACTGCGCCAGGTCCAGGTTGTACTTGCCCACGATGTCGACGCCTCGGGTGCGGGTGTTGGCGGCGTTGGTCATGAACTGCGCCCAGGTGTACTGGCCAAACCCGGCTTGCTGCAGGATCTGCTCGGCGCGCGGCCCGGAAATGCCGCCGCTGTAGAGCAGGCGATCACGGATCGAGATCTGGTAGGCGTCGATAGTCAGCGAAGCGTTTTCAATCGGGCGCAGCACCAGGCCCAGGGAGTAGTTGGTGGATTTTTCCGGTTTGAGCGGCTCGGCACCCAGCGCACGGGCGGCCGGGTTGTCGGCGGGCAACATGCGCGTCAGCACCGGGTTGCCGTTGATGTCGACGTTGGTGGTGGTGGTCCACGACGTGCCGATCTGCCCCAGGGTCGGCGCACGGAAGGAGTTGTTCACCGTGGCGCGCAAGCCCACCTGCGGCGTGAAGTCATACCGCGCCGACAGCTTGCCGGTGGTGGCCGATCCAAAGTCCGAATAGTGCTCGGTACGCCCGGCCAGCCCGACCTGGAATTTGTCGGTGAGCTGGTGCTCAAGACCAAAGTAAACGCCGCCGACATCACGCTTGTAGGTGCCGGCGTCGTCTGGCGTGAGACCGGAGGCTTGCACCGCGCCGACCTGCACACCGTTGATGCCGCCAAAGGAGTAGGACTCGTAGTCGCCCTCCTCCAGACGATACTGCTCATGGCGATAGGCAATGCCCGCCGAGACGGTCAGCGGATGGCTTGACCAGTTGACGTCCAGATCCTTGGCGTAATCCAGGCCGATGTTGGTCTGGTCGTTGATCAGGGTGGCCACGTCGAATTTGGTCGGGCTGTTCAGGCCGTAGCTCGGGTTGACGGTGTTGAACGCCAACTCATCGTGCTTGTCGCGACCGTAGGTGGCACTGAGGTCGAAGCGCCCGAGGGTGTCGTCTTCGTAGCGGGTGCCCACGGTGAGCGCACCGTCTTCATAGCGGTAGCGATATTTGGGAATGGTGCCGTTGGGGTAGATGCCCTGCACGTTGTTCGGGTTATTCGCCAGCAGCGGTGGCGTGTTGTTCACCGACTTGTCCTGGCCGAAGGTGGCGAAACTGTAGAGGCGCCACTGGTCGCTCAGGCCGATTTCGGCGTTGGCTGCCAGGTTGAATTTATCGCGCCCTGCACCGCCCCAGCGCGGGTCTTGCAGTTGGCCGTCGGCGACGTATTTGTCGCCAATGTCAGGGGGTTTGTTGTTGAGCGTGTTGAAGCTCAAGGTGAGAAAGCCATCCCCCGGCAAACCCAGGCCGTACCAGCCGTCGGTGGTTTTGCTGAAGCCGTCGCCCTGGGCGTATTTACCCAGTTGGGTGTTGACCTGGCCACCGCTGTCACGTTCCTTGAGCACAATGTTGACCACACCGGCTACCGCATCCGAGCCGTATTGCGCCGACGCGCCATCGCGCAGCACTTCGACATGATCGATGCTGCTGATGGGGATCATATCCAGGTCCACCGGCTGTGCGCCAATGAACGGCACGCCGCCGGAGATGTTCACCACCGCCGAGGCATGACGGCGCTTGCCGTTGATGAGCACCAGCGTCTGGTCCGGCGCCAGGCCACGCAGGGACGCGCCCTTGGGGTTCTGGCCACGGGTGGCGCTCTGGTTCTGCGGAAAGTTGAACGACGGCAGCAGTTGGAACAGCGCCTGGTTGAGGCTGGTGGCGCCGGTTTGCTTGAGTTCTTCGGCGTTGATTACGTCCACCGGTGCGGCGCTGGTAAGGGCCGTGGCATCACTGCGCCGGGTGCCGATGGCGACTACGCGGTCCAGGGTCGGCGCTTGCGCTGCGCTGGTTTGTGCCTTGACGTTGCTGGTCGCGTTTTTGCTCGCGCCTTCCTTGATGATGAACGCACCGTCCGGACTGACCTGGACTTGCAGGCCGGTGCCCTTGAGCGCGGCATCCACCGCCTGTTGCGCCGACAGCGAACCGTCCACGCTGGCCGAAGAATAGTTACCCAGTTGCGGGGTGAACGAGATCACCTGACCACTTTGCCGACTGATGTTGAGCAGCACTTCATCCAGCGGGCCAGGGGCGATGTGATAGACCTGGCGTGCTTCTTCGGCACCGGCGGCAAACGAGAAAAACAGACTGGCCAACGGCACCAGGGCAAAGGTTCGAAGCGGCACACGGTTGAACTGATTCACTTTGGCTCCCCCCAAGGAAACACGAGAACGCTGCTCCCCGCAGCGCTTACGGGAGTGATGTGGGTCAGCGGGGGGAAAACTTGCAGATCGTTTGGTTATGTCCTTAGAACCCACATAGGCATAGCCTCCTCGCTTTATGTGGGAGCTGGCTTGCCTGCGATGACGTCGACTCGGTTGGACTGACAGACCGAGCCGCTCGCATCGCAGGCAAGCCAGCTCCCACAGGGACCGAGTGAATCGGCTATACCGCACTGACAGTCACCCACAAACCGGTGCGGCGGGTAATGTGGATCGGCAAGGTGCGCGCCAGGGTGTCAAGGATTTGCTGGGGGTTGTCCAGCCGGTACAAGCCGCTGACGCGCAGGCCCGCCACGGAAGGGTCCAGGCGCAGCACACCATTGTGATAGGGCCGCAGTGCGTCGATGACTTCAGCCAGCGGGCGGTCGCGCACTTGCAGGAAGCCGTCGACCCAGGCCGTGGCGCCGGAGGAACTGGCCTGCACCGGACCGAATCCGGCACGGTCGTAATGCACTTCATGGCCAGCGGCGAGTTGCAGGCGTTCGCCGTTCTGGCCGTCGATTTCCACCGCGCCGTTGAGGGCGACCACCTGGCCCAGCCCTGCCCGTTCACGCACCAGGAACCGGTTGCCATAGGCGCGCAGGCGGGTCTGGTCGGTTTGGATCAAAAACGGTCGGATGCGATCACTGGCGACCTTGGCCAACAACTCGCCTTCGCGCAGACGTACCAGGCGGCGTTGCGGATCAAACTGGATGTCGGCCGCGCTTTGCGCGTTGAGCAGCAATTCGCTGCCATCGTCCAACGTGACGGCACGGCGCTCGCCGGTGCCGGTACGGATATCCGCCGTGAGTTCAGTCAACGGCACGCCGAGCGGCTTGGCCAGCAAGGCCGCGCCAACTGCCACACCAGCGCCGGCCAGAGCGACCTGCAACACATGACGTCGACTGGACGATGCCTCCAGCGCCTGCTGCAACACCTTGCCACTCACCCCTTGCGCCTGGGGAACCTGGAACATGCCCAGGCGGCTTTCCAACTGTCGGCACAAGGCATCATGACGCGGGTCGGCAGCGCGCCATTGTCCATAGCGTTGCCAGTCGCCCGCCGTGGCTTGGCCGGAGCGCAGCAGCACGTACCAGCGCGTGGCGCTGTCGATCAGCTCGTCGCTCATTCCAGGCACAGCCGCAGGCAGCGGTTGAAGGCGCGGGTCATATAGTCGCTGACTGAACGCTGGGAAATCCCCAGTTCGCTGGCGATTTCCGGGTAGGTCAGGCCATTGAGCTGCGAGAGCAAAAAGGTCGCCTTGACCTTGGCCGGCAAGCCGTCGAGCAACTGGTCGATGGCGTGCAGGGCTTCGAGCATTTGTGCCAGCTCTTCGGGAGACGGTGCGGTAGCCGTTTCGTCATTGTCGAGCGCGTCGAGGTAGGCACGCTCCAGATCACGCCGGCGCCACAGTTGATACATTAGCCGCTGGGCGATGGTGGTGAGTAGCGCACGCGGCTGGCGGATGGGCACGACACCCGGCGCACTCAGCAACTGGACGAAGGTGTCGGCTGCAATGTCTTCGGCGTGGGCACGGGAATCGAGGTGGCGGTGCAAACGGCTGCACAGCCAGTCGTAATGACTGCGGAACAATCCGCCCACGTAATCGCTGTGAGAAGTGTCGGCGCCGGACATAGTGGCTCCATCTGAGTAGGTTGCGCGTTATGTCCGGTGTTCCGGTGGAGCGATCCTAGCAAGGCTGCTTATTCTTTAATAATATTTAAAAGGTATTTTTATATAACCTTATTGAAGTATCGGGAAGCCGGCGTTGATGGCCTGTCGTTGGTAGTCCAGGAGCACTTCGTAGTCGTCTTCGCTGGCGGGTAGCACGGCCTGCAGGCCCAGCGTCTCGGCGACTTGCGGCAAGTCCTGCAACGCCTGATTCATGGCCTGGCGGAGTTGAATGACCTGTTCATCGCTCAAGCCCAATGGGCCGATATAGGGCAAGGTCGGGCTCGGTGCGCTACGGCTGACGATGCGCAGCCCCGCCACTTCCTGCGGCGCGAAACGAGCCAGGTAGTCGTAGGTGACGCTGTCGATGGCGGCGAGGTCGGCGCGGTCTTCGCGCAGCCAGCGCAGGCTCTCGCGGTGAGCGCCGCTGATGGCGACGCTGGCGAAGAAACGCCCGTCGCGTTGCAAGGGTGCCAGGCGTTCGCGCAGCAGGTTCATGCCGCTGTTGGAGTCGTGACCGTTGATAACGCCACGGCTGTTGTAGAAGTCCGACAGGGTAAAGCGAGCGTTGTCATCGCGGGTCAGCAATAGGCTGCAGTGCTCGCCTTGACTGCTGTGGGGCAGCTCGCAGCGCGGGCGGCCAATGACACGGACTTGCCCGCGCAGCTGGGTCATCAATGGATAACCGCAAGTCTGGGTCAGGAGTAATTCAGGCGCGAGCCACAGACTGTGCAGGTCGAGATGCGCGGCGTCGAGTCGCCCCATGCCCAGGTGGTCGAGGATGCGCGCAATCCACTGCTGGTTGGCCTGTTCGATCGGTGCGGGCGCGACATACATCAACAGCTCAGCATAGTGGTCACTCATGGTCATCTCTCACGCAAAAGGGTGACGGGGGCTGTCGATGGCCTTGACGCCGTGACGGCTGATCAACTGGCCATAGCCCTGCACCAGGAAGCCGCCGCTGCGCGCCACCCATTGCTCACGCCGGGCGCGGTAGACCGTGGGCAGCAAGTACCAGGGCAGTTTCGGCAGGTCGTGGTGCACCAAGTGCAGGTTGTTGTTGAGGAACAGCCAGGTCCACGGCCAGGACGCTTCGTTGAGCACCGTGCGTTGCTCCGGCTGCAGGTGCGGGCGGTGTTCATAGTAGGAACGGATCGAGGCCAGGGACAAGGCCGGCACGCTGACCAGCAGCAGGTAATGCCACACCGACAGCGCACTGTAGTGGGCGATGAAACCCAGCATCAATACGGTAACGGCGCTGTGGGCCAGCCACATCGGCCACACCTGGGGCAGCCGCCGGTATTCGTGACGGGACAGACGGCCAATCGCCAAGGGCGCCGCCAGCAGGAAGCGGCCGAGCACCGTCTTGGTCAGCCAATGCACGCCACGCTCGAACAGCGAGCTGGTGTCCCATTGCTGCTGGTTGAGGTAGCGGCTTTCCGGGTCGATGCCCGGCAGGGTCAGGTCTTCGTCGTTGTGGTGCAACAGGTGGCTGTCGCGGTACAGCGTGTAGGGATACCACACGGCAAAGGGCGCATAGCCAAGCAGCTTATTGAGCCGCAGCGAACGGGTGGGATGGCCGTGGAGCAATTCGTGTTGCACCGACAGCCACAGCGTCACGATAGGAATCAGCAGCAAGAGGCTCAACCCCAAGCCCAGCCAATGGCTACCCAGGATCACGGCGAACCAACCGGCGTACACGCCGATCAGCAGCAGCCAGGTTGGCCATTCGGTTCTTGCGGTAAAGGTGGTGGCCAGGGCTTCGATTTCCCGGCGTTGGGTCGGATCAAGGTAGTTGGCCATCGGCAGCTCAGAGCAGGTGTTTCCTGCTCTGTGCAACGAGGCGCGAAAATCTTGCAGATCGTTTGGTTCTAAGCTTGTAACTCAGTGACCGAACAGGCCTGTCTCGGTTTTCTTGGCTTTCTTGTCGGCGCGTTTTTCATCCGCGGTCTTTGCCGGTTTTTTCTTCGCGGCTTTCTTTGAATCCATACCTTTGGCCATGATGCATGCTCCACTGACAGGGGATGTAGCACTGGGTATACCACCTATTGCCCGGCAGAAGGCGCTTATAATCCCCGGCCCTGGATAACGCTGCCTGAACACCATGCCCGAATTGAACATCGAACCGCTGGCAGAGCCGCTGTGGCCGCTGCTGAACAAGTTTTACCGCAACCACAATTCGTCGATGAAGGCGCTCAAGGGTGGGCGTTTGTGGGTGGCGCGGGACGGTGAGATTGTCGCCGGGTTGTGCCTGACGCCCGTGGTAGGTGGGCAATGGTTGACCGGGGTGTTCGTTGACCCTGCCTATCGCGGCCAAGGGCTGGCGGCGCGGGTGATCGAGGCAGCGGTTGCCGATGTCGACGGCACCCTGTGGTTGTTGTGTCACCCAGACCTGGAAGGGTTGTATCAACGCATGGGCTTCACTCAGGACACCGTGCTGCCGCAATCCCTCAGCGAACGCTTGGTACGCTACAAGCGCAACAAACCCATGATCGCGATGGGCTTAGATCGTTTGGTGAGGTTGACCGCAGATAATGTGTGATCAGCGCCTGCAGGGCCCATGCTAGCCTCGGCGGCACAGTGGCCCTTTACAGGATGATCATGAAAACGACGCTTGCAGCTCTCTCCCTCACCGCCCTGCTCGTCCCGGTCTTGAGCCAGGCAGCCGACGCAGCCATCACCGCCGAGCAGTACCAGAGCGTACTCGCCGGTAGTTGGCGCGACCCTGCCAACAGCGCCCGCGACGGTTATCGCCACCCGCAACAGACGCTGGAATTCTTTGGCCTGGGCGCCAAGCAGACGGTGATCGAGATCACCCCCGGTGGCGGCTGGTACAGCGAAGTGCTGGCGCCGCTGCTCAAGGATCATGGGCACTACATCGCCGCAGTGCAGGCGGCGAGCAGCAGCGCCTACGCGCGCACGTCCGAAGAGAACCTGAGAAAGAAATTCGTGGCTGATCCGGCTCGGTACGGTAAGGCTGAAGTCGTCGAGTTCGATCCCAAGGCCCCGGTGTTCGGCAAACCCGCGTCGGCAGATGCAGTGCTGACGTTCCGCAATGTGCATAACTGGGTCGAGGCAGGTACTGCGCCGGCCACGTTCAGCGCGTTCTACAAGGTACTGAAACCGGGCGGCGTGCTGGGCGTGGAAGATCACCGGGCCAAGGATGGCGCGGATCTGGAAACGATCAAGGACAGCGGTTACCTGACCACCGCGCAGGTGGTGAAGCTGGCGTCCGATGCCGGGTTCAAGCTGGCGGGCCAGAGTGAGGTGAATGCCAACCCGAAGGACACCAAGGACTACCCGGCTGGCGTGTGGACGTTGCCGCCGACGCTGAGATTGGGCGAGCAGGACAAGGCGAAGTATGTGGCGATCGGGGAGTCGGATCGGATGACGTTGCGGTTCATTAAACCGACCCGATAACAATTATTGAAGTATCGCTTTTCTGTGGTGAGCGGGCTTGTCCCGCGCTGGGCTGCGAAGCAGACCCAAACCTTTCACCGCAGTGCGCCTGACGCGCCGCGGTGGCTTGGATAGGGCCGCTTCGCAGCCCAGCGCGGGGCAAGCCCGCTCACCATAACAAGCCCGCTCACCACAACAAGCAGCCTCACATTCAGATGCAGGATCAATCGTCGGCCGTGGGATCCAAGTCCGGGAACATCACCTCGATAAAGCCGAACTTGCTGAAGTCGGTGATCCGCGACGGGTACAACCGGCCGATCAGGTGATCGCATTCATGCTGCACCACCCGCGCATGGAAACCATCGGCAAAGCGCACGATGGGTTCACCCTTGGGATCAAAGCCTTCGTAGCGAATCTGCTGATAGCGATCCACCGCACCCCGCAAACCCGGCACGGACAGGCAACCTTCATAGCCTTCCTCCAGCACCGGACTCAACGGCGTGATCAGCGGGTTGATCAGGATCGTCTGCGGCACCGGCGGCGCGTCCGGGTAGCGTTCGCTGGCCTCGAAACCGAAGATCACCAATTGCAGGTCGACACCGATCTGCGGAGCGGCCAGGCCGACTCCGCCCACGTGTTCCATGGTCTGGAACATGTCATCGATCAATTGCCACAGCTCGGGGCTGTCGAACATTTCCGGCGGAACCGGGGGCGCGATACGCAGCAGGCGCTCGTCGCCCATTTTCAGGATTTCACGGATCATCGATCAGACTTCATCGGCAGTGGGCTTGGAGTGGTCCCGGCCGAGGCCTGAGACGTGTTGTTTTTCATCGGTGTGGCCGGGCTCATCGAACTCTTTTTCACCCGGATCCTTGCCTTCGGCGGACATGTGCTCGATCACCGCATTCATCTCCGCGCCCAGCAACAGCACGGCGGCGGAAATGTAGAAGTACAGGAGCAACACGATGATTGCGCCGATACTGCCATACATGGCGTTGTAGTCGGCAAAGGTTTTGACGTAGTAGCCAAAGCCCAGGGAGGCAACGATCCACACCACCACCGCCAACACCGAGCCTGGGGTGATGAAGCGGAATTTCTGTTCGACATCGGGCATCACGTAGTACATGAGGGCCACGGCGAACATCAGCAAAATCACGATCAACGGCCAGCGCAGGATGGTCCACAGGGTGACCACGAACTCCTGCATGCCGATCTGCCCGGCCAGCCACTCCATCACTTGCGGGCCCAGCACCATCAGTGCGGCGGCGGCCAGCAGCATGCCGGCGATGCCAACGGTGTAGAAAATCGACAGCGGGAAGCGCTTCCAGATCGGTCGGCCTTCAACCACGTCATAAGCGGCGTTCATCGCGCTCATCATCAGGCGCACACCGGCCGAGGCTGTCCACAGCGCGATCACGATACCCACCGACAGCAGGCCACCCTTGGATTGCTGCAACTGGTCGATCACCGGGTTGACCTGCTCCAGCGCCTGCGGCGGCAACACCAGTTCCGACTGCAGGCGCAGCCAGGTGAAAAAGTCGGGCAGGTGCAGAAAGCCGATCAGGGCAATCAGGAACAGCAGGAAGGGAAACAGCGAGAACAGCATCTGGTAGGCCAGTGCCGAGGCGTACGTGGGCATTTCGTCATCGACGAATTCCTTGACGGTGCGCAGCAGCACTTTGTGCAGCTTGAGACCATCGAGAACCGGAAAAATCATAGCGTCTCCTTTCGCCGCAAAAAGGTTGAGTTCGTGGGCGACTCAGGGGCCGTTTTCTACATCAAGGTAGCCTATTTGGCGACCTTGAAACAATTTCGAAACTTTAACCGCATCAGGTGACACAAAAACGGCCATCCGTGGATGGCCGTCGGGCTGCGTGTAACCAGCCAGCGATTCAGTGTTATTTGGTCGCTTTTTTGACCGCGTCCTTGGTGTCGCCTACCGCTTTTTGCACTTCGCCTTTCTTTTCCTGGACCACACCTTCAGCGCGCAGTTTGTCGTTGCCGGTGACTTTACCGACACCTTGCTTGATATTGCCGACCGCCTCGTTTGCCACGCCTTTAACCTTGTCAGATGTACTGCTCATGGTATTTCTCCGAAAGAACAATCAAGGGTTTTGGGTCATTACCTAAAGATTGACCCGAGGCCGTTCAGCAGAGTTTCAATTATTTTTACCCACGCATTTCATCGCCGGCCGCAGGTTTGGCTTTATGTTTTGCCGCCAACCCCTGAGAATGCCCGGCACATTCAGGCTCACACGCTGAATAACAGATCCCGTAGGAAGGTTATGAAACTCAATAAAGCACAGGCCATCGCCCGCCGAAACACCGAACTGGGCGGTGCCGTACTCGGCGTCAACAACTGCCACTTCACCGACCTGGACCGCAAACGCAACATCTGGTGGTTCGACCTGCCAGTGGGCCGGATTGCCGTGGGCCAGTACGAGTGGATCCACCTGTTGATGCACAACGCCGAGACTGACCAGTTGCTGCACCTGAAGGTGCCGACGGCGTTTTTGCGTGAGCACATCGAAGGCTTGGTGGTACGCAACGCCGGCAAGCGCAAGCCGGAGATTACGCTGGAGCTGAGTGCGGACAAGGATTCGTTCTTGAAGGATGTGCGTCCGGCGGGTGCTGGCGTGGGATTCGCGCAGTTCGCGCTGTAACCCCCCCTCAATAAAAAACCCCGCTTCGGCGGGGTTTTTTATGGGGTTACTTTTTAAGACCGAGCTTCTTCAACTCTTCATCACGCAACTCACGGCGCAGGATCTTGCCCACGTTGGTGGTCGGCAATGCATCGCGGAACTCCACAGCCTTGGGCACTTTGTAGGCGGTGACGTTGGCGCGCATATGCTCCATCACCTGGTCCTTGGTCAGGGTAGCGCCCGGCTTGACCACGATAAACAGCTTGATGTGTTCCCCGGACTTCTCGTCCGGCACACCGATGGCGGCGCACTGCAGCACGCCCGGCAGGCCTGCCAGCACGTCTTCCAACTCGTTGGGGTACACGTTGAAACCCGAAACCAGGATCATGTCCTTCTTACGGTCGACAATGCGCATGTAGCCGTCGGGCTGGATGATCGCGATGTCACCGGTCTTGAGCCAGCCTTCGCTGTCGAGCATCTCGTCGGTAGCATCCTGGCGCTGCCAGTAGCCCTTCATCACTTGCGGGCCCTTGACGCACAGCTCGCCGGTTTCACCCAGGGCAAGTTCAGTGCCGTCGTCAGCGATGACTTTGCACACGGTGGACGGCACCGGAATGCCGATGGTGCCGATCTGGATGTGCTGGATCGGGTTCACGGTGGCCACCGGGCTGGTTTCGGTCATGCCGTAGCCTTCGCAGATGCCACACCCGGTCACGGCCTTCCAGCGCTCAGCGGCGGCCAATTGCAAGGCCATGCCGCCGGACAGGGTGACCTTCAGCGCGGAGAAATCCAGCTTGCGGAATGCCTCGTTGTTGCACAGCGCCACGAACAGCGTGTTCAAGCCGACAAATCCACTGAACTTCCACTTCGACAGTTCCTTGACCATCGCCGGCAGGTCGCGCGGGTTGCTGATCAGGATGTTGTGGTTGCCGATCAGCATCATCGCCATGCAATGAAAGGTGAACGCATAAATGTGGTACAGCGGCAGCGGGGTGATCAGGATCTCGCAACCTTCATTGAGGTTGGAGCCCATCAGCGCCTTGCACTGCAACATGTTGGCGACCAGGTTGCGGTGGGTGAGCATCGCGCCCTTGGCCACGCCGGTGGTGCCGCCGGTGTATTGCAGCACCGCCACATCGCCACTGGCCGGGCTGGCATCGTTGACCGGTTGGCCGTTCCCCTTGGCCAGCACGTCGTTGAATTTGATCGCGTTGGGCAAGTGATAGGCCGGGACCATTTTCTTCACGTACTTGATGACGCTGTTGATCAGCAGGCGCTTGAGCGGCGGCAACAGGTCGGCGACTTCGGTGACGATCACATGCTTGACGGCGGTCTTGGGCACGACCTTTTCCGCCAGGTGCGCCATGTTGGCCAGGCAGACGAGGGCCTTGGCACCGGAGTCGTTGAATTGGTGTTCCATTTCCCGCGCGGTGTACAGCGGGTTGGTGTTGACCACGATCAGCCCGGCACGGATGGCACCGAACACGGCAACCGGGTACTGGAGGACGTTGGGCAGTTGCACGGCGATGCGATCGCCGGGCTTCAAGTCGGTGTGCTGTTGCAGGTACGCGGCGAAGGCGCCGGACAATTCGTACAACTCACCGTAGGTGATGGTCTTGCCCAAGTTGCTGAAAGCCGGTTTGTTGGCGAAGCGCTGGCAGGACTGCTTCAGTACCGCCTGAATATTCGGATACTCGTCTGGATTGATTTCTGCAGCAATCCCGGCGGGGTACTTATCCTTCCAAAAGTCTTCGTTCATGGAAGCCCACTCCTCAGCGACGTCAGCGACGCGAATTCATCATCGCATTTGATGCGATTATTATTGGTGTATGTTTTTTTAGGTGAATCTGGCGCTTTCAAGCAGGCCGAGACGTCACAAAGCGCGCCGAGAGTAGCAGCTTTGCCAAAGGTCGCCTAGAGCCAAAGATGGGCCCTGCGGTCATAAACGCGACTGTCCTACAATATTTGGTCACGGTTTAGACATTGCTGAAATGTCGCCGGAAAAGGCTCTGGAATGGGTTCTTCAGGCCAACACAAGACAAATGTGGGAGCGGCGGTGCGAGCAAGCCCGCTCCCACATTTTTGATTGCATTTCAATTCGAGGTCAGGCGATGTCGCGAAGCTCACGCCGCAAAATCTTGCCCACGGGCGTCATCGGCAACGACTCCCGCAACACAATGTGCTTGGGCACCTTGTACCCGGTGAAATTGGTCTTGCAGTAAGCCTTCAGCTCCTCAAGGCTCACCCCTTCGGCACGTGCCACCACAAACAGCTTCACCGCCTCCCCCGTGCGCTCGTCCGGCACGCCAATCACCGCGCAGTTGGCCACGGCCGGGTGAGCCATTACCACGTCTTCGATTTCGTTGGGGTACACGTTGAAACCCGAGACGATGATCAGGTCTTTCTTGCGGTCGACGATGCGCACAAAGCCATCTTCGTCGATCACCGCGATGTCACCGGTCTTGAGCCAGCCTTCGGCGTCCAGCGCTTCAGCGGTAGCAGCCGGTTGCTGCCAGTAGCCCTTCATCACCTGTGGGCCCTTGATGCACAGCTCGCCACGCTCGCCCAAGGGCAACTCGACGCCCTGATCATCGATCACTTTCATCGCCGTGGCCGGCACCGGGATGCCCACGGTGCCCAGGCGGGATTTATTGCCGTAGGGGTTGGTGCTGGCCACCGGAGAGGTTTCCGTGAGGCCGTAGCCTTCGCCGATGGCGCAACCGGTGATCTGCTGCCAGCGCTCGGCAGTGGCCTTGATCAGTGCAGTGCCACCGGAGTTGGTGAGCTTGAGGTGGGAGAAGTCGAGGGACTTGAAGTCAGGATGGTCCATCAACGCCACGAACAGCGTGTTGAGCCCCAGCAGCCCGGTGAAGCGCCACTTTTTCAGCTCCTTGATAAAGCCGCCGATGTCCCGCGGGTTGGTGATCAGCACGTTGTGGTTGCCCGAGACCATCATGCACATGCAATTCGCCGTGAAGGCATAGATGTGATAAAGCGGCAGCGGCGCGATCATCACCTCCTGCCCTTCCTTGATCAACGGGTGGCCGTCCTCACCGGTCTGGGACATACAGGCGCGCACCTGTTGCATGTTTGCCACCAGGTTGCCGTGGGTGAGCATTGCGCCCTTGGCCAGGCCAGTGGTGCCGCCGGTGTATTGCAGCACGGCGATATCGTCCAGGGTCACCGGGTGGCGCGTCACGCCCAGGCCCGCGCCCATGCGCAGTGCGCGCTTGAACGACACCGCGCGCGGCAGGCTGTAGGCCGGGACCATCTTTTTGACCTTGTCGACCAGGGTGTTGACCAGCCAGCCTTTGGCGGCGGGCATGAAGTCGCCCATCTTGGCTTCGATCAGGTAGTCGATCTCGGTGTCGCTGCACACCTCCTGCACCCGCGAGCCGAACAGGTTGAGGTAGACCAGCGCACGTAAGCCGGCGTCCTTGAACTGGTGACGCATCTCGCGCGGGGTATACAGCGGGTTGGTGTTGACCACGATCAGCCCGGCGCGCAAGGCGCCGAACACGGCAATCGGGTAATGCAGCACGTTGGGCATCTGCACCGCAATGCGGTCGCCCGGCTTGAGGTCGGTGTGCTGTTGCAGATAGCCGGCGAACGCCGCACTCTGGCGCTCAAGCTCGGCGTAAGTCAGGGTGATGCCCATGTTGCTGAATGCCGGACGGTCGGCAAAAGCCTTGCAGGAGCGCTCGAAGACCTCGATCACCGACTTGTAGGCAGACAGGTCGATGTCATTGGGAACGCCCGCCGCGCGTTTGTCATTCCAGAAATCAGGTTGCATTATTCTTGTCCTCTTACCTGAGTGTGTCCGGCCGCTTTCCTAACGCTATAAAAAGCGGAGCTTTGGGGACGTTAGCAGCTATGACCAAACAGGCAAATACGCTAAATCGTGTCATTGATTGTATGAATCTTGCCCCTGATGCCTAGGATGCATAGACAGATACGCTGCCCTTCAATAGATGAGCTATACACTGCAACGACCCTGAGCAAAGGAAGCGCCATGAACCACAGCACCTTCTGGCTGGCCGCGAATGACCGCAGCCGCCTGTACGTCAATCAATGGATGCCCGACGGCCCGGCCAAGGCCGTGGTGATGCTGTCCCATGGCATGGCCGAACACAGTGCACGCTATGCACGCCTAGCCGAGGCCCTGTGCGGCGCCGGCTACGGCCTGTATGCGCTGGACCAGCGCGGACACGGCCGTACCGCCGATGAAGGCACCTTGGGCCTGTACGCCGAGAAGGACGGCTGGAACAAGGTGGTGGGCGACCTGGCCAGCCTCAACCAGCATATCGGCCAGCAGCAGCCGGGGTTGCCGATCATTCTGCTGGGCCACAGCATGGGCAGTTACATCGCCCAGGCCTACCTCCTGCACCACAGCGCCAGCCTGGATGGGGCGATTCTCAGTGGCTCGAACTTCCAGCCGGTGGCGCTGTACCGCGCCGCGCGGGTGATCGCGCGGTTCGAGCGCCTGCGCCAGGGGTTGCGCGGGCGTAGTGCGCTGATCGAATTCCTGTCGTTTGGCTCGTTCAATAAAGCGTTCAAACCCAATCGCACCGCCTTCGATTGGCTCAGCCGTGACCCGGATGAGGTGGACAAGTACATCAACGACCCACTGTGCGGGTTCCGCTGTACCAACCAGCTCTGGATCGACCTGCTAGGCGGCTTGCAGCAGATCAGCAAAGCGTCCAATCTCGCTCAGATCGATCCGGGCCTGCCGATCCTGGTGATGGGCGGCGAATGTGATCCGGTGAGTGAGGGCAAGCGTCTCAACAGTCTGGCCGAGGCGTTGCGCGACGCCGGCTGCCAGCACCTGCAACTGGCTGTCTACCCGCAGGCGCGTCATGAAGTGTTCAACGAAACCAACCGCGATGCTGTCACAGCGGATGTGCTGGCGTGGCTCGACCAGGCGCTGACATTACGCAGGCCGACTCGCTGCGAATAATTTTTTGTTTAAAATCAGTCAATTAAATTACCGATTAGCCACAGGATGCACCTTTAGATGACCCAGGTAACCAACACCCCGTACGAAGCCCTCGAAGTCGGCCAGACCGCCAACTACAGCAAATTGGTGGAAGAGCGCGATATCCAGCTGTTCGCCGCGATGTCCGGTGACCACAACCCGGTGCACCTGGACGCCGAGTACGCCAAGGCGACTATGTTCAAGGAGCGTATCGCCCATGGCATGTTCAGCGGCGCCTTGATCAGCGCGGCCGTTGCCTGCGAGTTGCCTGGGCCGGGCACCATCTACATCGGCCAGCAGATGAGCTTCCAGAAGCCGGTAAAGATCGGCGACACCTTGACAGTGCGCCTGGAAATCCTCGAAAAGCTGCCGAAATTCCGCGTGCGCATCGCCACCCGTGTGTTCAACCAGCGTGATGAGTTGGTGGTGGACGGTGAGGCGGAGATCCTCGCGCCGCGTAAGCAGCAAGTCGTGACCTTGACCGAATTGCCGCCGATCAGCATTGGCTAATCCTTGCGCATAAAAAAGCCCCGCATCAGCGGGGCTTTTCTTATTCAGCTACGCCTCAAGACTGAGCGCGAGCCTGGTTACGCAGGGCTTTCACCTGGTCGTGGTTGCGTTGTACGCCGTGATACTGACGCTCAACCAGGTCACGAATGCCCAACAGGTTGTGCTTGTTGATCTTTTCGATCGCTTCACGGTAAGCCTTCAACGCGTGGTCTTCACCGCGCTCGGCTTCGTTCAGTACTGCTTCTTCATCTTTGCCAGTGACCATAGACTTCACGTCGACCCACCCACGGTGCAGGGCACCGGCAACGCTGCCGGAATCTTCCGGATCACCGCCCAAGGCACGTACGGCGGTTTTCAGTTCAGCGGCGGCGGTGGCGCAGTCAGCGGAACGCTTGGCAAACAGGGCTTTGAGTTCTGGGTGCTTGATGTCTTCAGCGCACTCCTTGAAACCCTTTTGGCCGTCGATGCTGGTCTCGATCAGGTCGTTCAGTACGGAGATCGATTCTTTATTGATGTCAGTCATTTTTCAATTCCTTGTACGGGTTAGAAGGTTGTCTTAGTGGTTGCAGCGCCCGTGCCAGGTTTTCAAAAATTAAATTAATCTTATATTTCAATAACTTACGATAAATTGAACCATCTGTATGTACGTTATTTGCATGATCTGTCATTTGGCCTTCATGCAGAATGCCTGTATTTTCCAAGCTCTCGATACAAACACCTGAGCCTTCATGAATCCTGAAAAACTCGAACTGCTGATCACCCGCGAAATGCCCTTCGGCAAATACAAGGGAAGGATCATCGCCGACCTGCCCGGCCCCTACCTGAACTGGTTTGCCCGCGAAGGTTTCCCCCATGGCGAGCTGGGTGGTCTGCTGGCCCTGATGCAGGAAATCGACAGCAACGGCTTGGCTGAATTGTTAGAACCGCTGCGCGCAAAACACGGCAAACCCGCCCCTCGTCATTAAGAGCCCAGCCCATGCCACGGAATGCAGACAACGAGCTTCACTGGTACACCATCGCCCAGCGTTACGCGCTGGAGCCCGGCCCGATCAACCTGGAAAACGGTTACTTCGGCCGCATGAGCCAAGCAGTACAGGCGCAGTACCTGGAACACGTTGCGTTTATCAACCGTAGCAACTCGTTGCATGTGCGCCAGCAATTCGAGCGTGGCGAAAATGACGCGATCCGCTGCCAACTGGCCGGGCTGATCGACGCCGACCCCGCCGCAGTGGCCTTCACCCGCAATGCCACCGAAGCCCTGCAATCGCTGATCCGCAACTACAACCGCCTGCAACCGGGCGATCAGGTGCTGATCAGCGACCTGGAGTACGACACCGTGAAAGGCGCCATGCGCTGGCTGGCGGGCTATCGCGGCGTGGAAGTCATCGAACTGTCCCACACGCACCCGGCGAGTTTCGACAGCTTGGTGCAGACGTATCGCAATGCATTCGTGCAGTACCCGCGCTTGAAACTGATGGCACTGACCCACGTGACCCACCGCACCGGCCTTGTCATGCCGGTGGCCGCGATTGCCCAGGCTGCGCGCGAGCATCACATCGACGTGATCCTCGACGGCGCCCATGCCCTGGGCCAGATCGAATTCAACCTGGCCGAATTGGGGATCCAGTTTGCCGGTTTCAACCTGCACAAATGGATTGGCGCCCCGCTGACGTTGGGCTTTCTGTACATCGCCCCAGAGCGTCTGGCAGACATTGATCCGGACATGGGCGAGTTCCACTACCCCGCCACCGACGTTCGCGCACGTACGCCCTACAGCACGCCGAATTTCCCGGCGCTGATGACCTTGCCACTGGTCTTGGAAGAGCACCGACAACTGGGCGGCGCGGCGGCCAAGGGTGCGCGGGTGAACTACTTGCGGGACTTATGGGCAAGCCAGGTGCGGGTACTGCCTGGGATCGAAGTGCTGACGCCGGACGATCCGCGCCTTTATTGCGGAATTACGGCGTTCAAGTTTATAGGACGGGATCAGCAGGTGATGACGGAGCGTTTGCTCAAGGACTACAACCTGTTCACCACGACGCGCGTAGGTGCGTCGTTTGGTACCTGTATCCGGGTAACGCCGGGGTTGGTGACGTCAGCAACGGATATCAATGCCTTGGTTAAAGCCATTACCGAACTGAACACCCATACCTTGTAGGAGCCCGGCTTGCCGGCGATGAGGCCCGCAAGACTTGCACCTACCTCGATGGCGCCATCGCCGGCAAGCCGGGCTCCTTCCGGTTGTGGTGCACTTTTCAGCGGGCAAAAAAAAGCGGTACACCGACCAAGTGCACCGCAAAAATGCCGTTAAGCACAGCAACAACGATTCGGTAAATCAGATCAATCCAGCAGCGCCAGAGCCTCAGCGGTGACTTCCTGGATGCGTGCCCAGTCGCCATTCTTGACCCACTCAGGGTCAAGCATCCAGCTACCGCCCACGCACATCACGTTTTTCAACGCCATGTAGTTTTTGATGTTGGCCGGGCCGACGCCGCCGGTCGGGCAGAACTTCACTTCGCCGAACGGGCCGCCCAGGGCCTTGATTGCAGCCACACCACCGCTGACTTCGGCCGGGAACAGCTTGAAGCGACGATAGCCCAGGCCATAGCCTTCCATGATGCCCGAGGCATTGCTGATGCCGGGCAGCAGCGGGATCGGGCTGTGCACCGAGGCCTCCAGCAGGTCGCGGGTGATGCCTGGGGTGACGATGAACTGCGAACCGGCCACTTCGGCAGCTTCAAGCATGTGGCGGTCGAGCACGGTGCCGGCACCGGTGCACAGTTCAGGGCGTTGCTCGCGCAGGACCTGAATGGCCTTGAGGCCGAACTCGGAACGCAGGGTCACTTCCAATGCGGTCAAACCACCGGCTGCCAGGGCATCGGCCAGCGGCAGGATGTCCTGTTCGCGGGCGATGGTGATCACCGGCAGGATCCGCGCCTTGGCGCAGAGGCTGTCGATCAAGGCAACTTTATCCGCCATGGACACGGTCGGTTGAGGGCTTTTCATAGCGGCTGATCCTTGGCTCATGGGCACCAGTAAATCTCTAATGTAGGTTGCAAAAACGCGCGAATCGGCATGGCAGCAACGTCGTCACTGGCCAGCGCGGCGCTCAAGGTGGTCAATTTCGAACTGCCGGAAATCGACAGCACGGTGTAGTTCGCCGTGGCCAGCAACGCGCGACTCATGGTCAGGCGCTGGTGCGGCACGGTCGGCGCCAGCATCGGCCAGCAACGGCGGGTACCGTCGGCCTGCAGGGCCTGGCTCAGGTTCGGGCTGTTGGGAAACAGCGATGCGGTGTGGCCGTCATCGCCCATGCCCAGGACCAGCACATCAATGGCTGGCAATTCGGCCAGCAGGCGATCGGCCTGCTCGGCAGCGTCTTCGAGGTTGGCGGCAGCGCTGTACAGGCTCAGGAACTTGGCCTTGGCCGCCGGGCCTTGCAGCAGGTGCTGCTTGAGCAAACCTGCATTGCTGTCGGCGTGTTCCACCGGCACCCACCGCTCGTCGGCCAGGGTAATGGTGACCTTGGACCAGTCCAGCGCCTGCTTGGCCAGGTGCTGGAAAAACGCCACGGGGCTGCGGCCACCGGACACTACCAGGGTCGCTTCGCCACGGGCACTGATGGCCGTGCGCAATTGCTCGGCCACGTCATTAGCCAGCCCTTCCGCCAACAGCACCGGGGTGCGGTACTCGTGGGGGGTTACGCCCTGGGGCAGTTTCAAATCAGATATCGCCATACCACGACCTCCCATCCCGCGTGATCAGTGCAATGGAGCTCATCGGCCCCCAGGACCCCGCCGCGTACGGCTTGGGCGCATCACCGGATTTCTTCCACCCGGCGATCAACTGGTCACACCACTTCCACGCGGCTTCGATTTCATCTTTGCGAACAAACAGGTTCTGATTGCCGCGCATCACTTCCAACAACAACCGCTCGTAGGCATCCGGGATCCGGGCGCTGCGGTAGGTGTCGGAAAAATTCAGTTGCAGTGGGCCGCTGCGCAGTTGCATGCCCTTGTCCAGGCCCTGCTCCTTGGTCATCACGCGCAAGGAAATACCTTCGTCCGGCTGCAGGCGGATGATCAGTTTGTTGCTGATCTGCAGGCGCTGCTCGGGAGCGAAGATGTAGTGGGACGGTTCCTTGAAGTGAATGACGATCTGCGACAGCTTCTGCGGCATGCGCTTGCCGGTGCGCAGGTAGAACGGCACTCCGGCCCAACGCCAGTTGCGAATATCGGCACGCAGAGCGACGAAGGTCTCAGTGTCGCTCTGGGTGTTGGAATTCTCTTCCTCCAGGTACCCCGGCACCGGCTTGCCGGCGCTGTAGCCAGCGATGTATTGGCCGCGCACCACCTGGGTGGTCAGACCGTCCGGGCTGATCGGCGCCAGGGCCTTGAGCACCTTGACCTTCTCGTCGCGAATGCTGTCGGCGGACAGGTCGGCCGGCGGGTCCATGGCGATCAGGCATAGCAACTGCAGCAAGTGGTTCTGGATCATGTCGCGCAGTTGGCCGGCCTTGTCGAAGTAGCCCCAACGGCCTTCGATACCGACCTGCTCGGCCACGGTGATTTCCACGTGGGAGATGTAATTCTGGTTCCACTGGGTTTCGAACAGGCTGTTGGCGAAACGCAGGGCGATCAGGTTCTGGACGGTCTCTTTGCCTAGGTAGTGGTCGATGCGGTAGGTGCGGTTCTCCGGAAAGAACTGCGCCACGGCGTCGTTGACCTTGCGCGAGGATTCCAGGTCCGAACCGATGGGCTTTTCCAGCACCACGCGGGTGTTTTCCGCCAGGCCGACCTTGGACAGGTTCTCGCAAATCGCGCCGTACACCGCCGCCGGGGTGGCAAAGTAGGCGATCAAGCGTTGTTCGGTGCCGGCGATTTCCGCCAGGGCCACGTAGTCATCGGCTTTCATGAAGTCGACGTGAACATAGGTCAGGCGCGCCAGGAAACGCTGGGCGATGGCTTCGTCCAGTTCCTTGCCGACGTATTTACGCAATTCTTTTTCAATGTGCGCCAGGTGCTGTTGCTCGGAACCGGCTTCACGAGCCAGGGCCAGGATGCGCGTATCGTCGTGCAGGAGCGCGGCGCCATCGAGTTGATAGAGGGCAGGAAATAACTTGCGCAGCGCCAGATCACCCAAGGCGCCAAACAGGGCAAAGGTGCAGGGTTCTACGGTTATCGAAGGCATGATGTTTGTTCTTTTATCAAGTTAAGCTACAAATACCTTTTTTCAAGGCATCACTCAAGGAAAAATGTAGTAATAACCACAACATTTTCCCGAAATACGCATTCCGAGTGGTGGTGTTCAGCTACCCTCAGTAGGATAGGCCACCGCAAAAGACCACTCATCGATTGGTTGCCACCCTAATTTGCATCGTCGCCCGAAGGAAAGACTGAATGGACCGCGTGCGAAATCTTCTGGAACAGATCCAGAACCGCCTCGAAGAATTGAACAAGGCCGAGCGCAAAGTCGCCGAAGTCATCCTGCTCAACCCACAGCAGGCCACCCGCTTCTCGATCGCTGCCCTCGCCCAGGCCGCTTCGGTCAGTGAACCGACGGTCAACCGTTTCTGCCGTTCGTTCGGCGTGAGCGGCTACCCTGAACTGAAATTACAGCTGGCGCAAAGCCTGGCCAGTGGTGCCGCTTACGTCAGCCGTGCGGTGGAGGCCGATGATAACCCTGAGGCCTACACCCAGAAGATCTTTGGCAGCGCCATTGCATCGCTGGACAGTGCCTGCCAGGCACTCGACCCGAACCTGATCAGCAAGGCCGTGGACCTGTTGATCCAGGCACGGCAGATCCACTTCTTCGGCCTGGGCGCTTCGGCCCCGGTGGCGATGGATGCCCTGCACAAGTTCTTCCGCTTCAATCTGGCGGTGACCGCCCACGCCGACGTGCTGATGCAGCGCATGATCGCGTCGGTGGCACACACGGGCGAGTTGTTCGTGATCATTTCCTACACCGGGCGTACCCGTGAGTTGGTGGAAGTGGCGCGCATCGCACGTGGGAATGGCGCATCCGTACTGGGCGTGACCGCCGAGAACTCACCGCTGGCCAAGGCCAGCACGGTGAGCCTGAACATCCCGTTGCCGGAAGACACCGACATCTACATGCCGATGACCTCGCGGATTATCCAACTGACGGTGCTGGACGTGCTGGCAACCGGCATGACGTTGCGTCGCGGGGTGGATTTCCAGCCGCATTTGCGCAAGATCAAAGAGAGCTTGAATGACAGCCGGTATCCGGTGGGGGATGAGTTCAACTAAACCTGCAACACCGCTGCTGGTGAGAGGGAGTTTGTATGTGGTGAGCGGGCTTGCCCCGCGCTGGGTGGCGAAGCCGCCCTGAAAAACGGGCACCTCGGTACATCAGGTACCTACACCGCGCCTGTAATGGGGCTGCTTCGCAGCCCAGCGCGGGGCAAGCCCGCTCACCACAACAAGCCCGCCCACAACAACCGCAATGCCACGCTAAACCCCCGCTCTTGCCTGCAGGCTGAGATGCGCCCGCTCCCCCGGCGCCAGGCTCGCCCCGGCCATCGCCGACTCCACGCACACAAACCCCGACGCCTCATTGAAGCTCACGCCCAACAGTGGCCGGCTGCCTGGGTGCCACACCACCGTGTCGGCGCTGTCGCCCGTATCAATGCACAATTCACGCTGCCAGGCGTGATCCTTGAGCTGTAATTCGCCTTCGTGCTGGAACACCCGTTGGCACCCGCCCTCCACGCGTAGCTCACCTTCCTGCTGGCAAACCTGGCGATTGAGCTGGTCGTAACCTTGTGCCCCCTCAAGCCCAGACAGCGCTACCTCATCGACGTGACCAATACGCCAGTAAGCATGCAACGCGTGACTCAATTGGCACGGCAGTTCGTCCTGATGCTCGGTGCTCAGGCGCAGTTCCAGGGTTTCGCCCAGATGCGCGTGCAGGTCGACTTGCCAGTCGCACAACTGCAATTGCCAGTGCAGGCGTACGCCGTCGTCGTCGGTGCTGCTGTCGAGCAGTTTCCAGTCGATCAGCCTCGCCCAGCCATGGGAAGGCCAGGCATTTTCGCTCGGGTGACGGCCATACCACGGCCAGCACACTGGAACGCCACCACGGATGGCGCCGACTTGCGGCCACTTGGCCGCACACCACAACCAAGGCTTCTGACCGGTAGGCTGAAAGTGCAGCAATTGCGCGCCCTGGCGACTGAACACCGCCTGGCACAGCGGATGGTCGATCACCAACACGTCACGCATCTGAAAGCGCTCCCAGGCGAACACCGGGCGCTCGCGCAGGGATTTGAAAAAGCGTTGCAGCGGTTGCTCATGCATGTGCCACAGTCCTGAATGTCTTCACGGTGCCGCCCAAAAAAAGCGGGTAGCCATGGCTACCCGCAAAATGCGCACAGAGAGGAGGAGCTTATCGCAACAGCGTTAGAACGTAGACTGGATTTTCAGACCGGCCACCAACGCGTTGTCGACTTTGTCCACGCCGCCAGGCTGGACGACGTATTGCAGGTTAGGACGCACGGTCAGCCAGTTGGTCACCTTGAAGCCGTAGTTGAGTTCGACGTTGTACTCGGTCTCGCGAATCGGCGTGTACAGCGGGTTGTCATAGTCGCTCACGCCATTGGCGGCGTTGAGCAGTTCAGAGTTTTTCTTTACGTCATCATTCACGTGCAGGCGAGCCACGCCAATACCGATGTCGTCTTTTGGACGCGCGTCGAATGGGCCTTTGTACACCAGCATGATCGACTGGTAGTTGTCGACCAGGTTGGTTTCCTTGTCGTGGAAGGTGGCGTTGGCCGCGATGTTCAGGCCGCGGGAAGCGTCGCCGTTATGCGTGGTGAGTTGCTGTTGGGCAACGAACCAGTAGCCTTTCTTGCTGCTGCGGGTACGGAAGCTTTCACCCGTGAGGACCGCATTGCCACCGTTGACGTCTTCACGCACATCCGGAGCATCAGCCGCGCTCTTGTAGTAACCCACACGGTATTCGCCAGGTAGGTTGTTGACCTTCGGCGACCAAACCAATTCCACCGGAATCACGGTGCCCTTGGTGCCGCTGCCGCTGAGTTTGAAGCCGTTGCCGTGCTCCAGTTGCGATGGGTTCTGGTTGTACGCACCGATTTGCGCATACAGCTCAGGCGTGATGTTGTACTTCACGCGGATCGCGGCCTGGCTGACGGGCCAGTTGTACCAGGTGTTGACGTAGTTACCCACTTGCGAGCCGCAGAACGACAGGTTCTGGAAGTCGCATGGGAAGGTGTTGAAGTCTTCGCCTTCGCCGAAGTAACCGAGTTTCACGTCCAGCTTGTTGTCGAACATCTGGTGCTGAATCCAGAATTGGGTCAGACGCACCATGTGGCCACGGCCGTAAACTTCTTGAGACGAGCTCAGCGTGCCGGCACGCGGGTCACCAATACGGTCGTTGGAGATGTTTTGGCCATTACGGTTGGTCAACTGGATCTTGGCCTGGGTGTTATCCCAGCCCCACAGCTTTTGCAGGTCCAGTGCCACACCGAGACCGAACTGGTCAGAGTAGCGACCGGTCTTGTCGTCGTTGTAACCACCTTTGGCGTTGTAGCCCATCTCCCCAACGTAGTCAGCCTTGATGTCGATACCTTGCTCGATCAGCTTGGTACGCTCGCCACCCCAATCGCCCGTCATCCACTTGGAACTGGAGCTGAATGCATCGTCTGCCATCGCATTGGCGGACAATACCAGGGCTGCTGCAGCTGACAGTTGGCAGATCAGCCGAGTGTTGTTGTGTTGCTTTTTCATCCCTACATCCTCGTCTTTATTGTTATTAAACTGTTTTTATCTAACGCGGTTTACTTTTTTTATCTAAAACAACAAGTTATCTGCTTCAACGGCCTTTGAATTGGGCCACATTGTCGGCATGCCCCTGTGCGGGCAATGAAGAAGCAGTGCCCAGTCGCTCGCCCGTGTTGGCGTCGAACAGCAGTACCTTGGAAGGATCGAATTGCAGGGTCAGGGTCTCGCCCACCTGCGGTGCCACGTCGGGTGCCAGGCGGCAGCAGACCTTGGTGTCATTGAGCTGCACGAACACCAGGGTGTCCGGGCCAGTCGGCTCGGTCACCTGGACTTCGGCACGAATGCTTGAGGCACTGTTGGCCTCGCCCACCGCCAGCATGATTTGCTCCGGACGCAAGCCGAGGATCACGTCGCGGTCTTCCAGGCCGGCGTCTGTGGTGTTCAGCGCCAGCTCGCAACGGGCCTGGCCGCTGTCGAGCAGGGCCACCAGGCGACCGTCCTTGCGTTGCAGGCGCAGGGGCACGAAGTTCATCGGTGGCGAACCAATGAAGCTCGCCACGAACTGGTTGGCCGGGTTGTTGTAGATCTCTTTCGGGGTGCCGAACTGCTGGATGATGCCGTCCTTCATCACCGCCACCTTGTCGCCCAGGGTCATCGCTTCGATCTGGTCGTGGGTCACGTAGACCGTGGTGGTCTTGAGACGCTGGTGCATCAGTTTCATTTCGGTACGCATCTCGACGCGCAGCTTGGCGTCGAGGTTGGACAGCGGTTCGTCGAACAGGTAGATCTTCGGCCGACGCGCCAGGGCACGGCCCATGGCCACGCGTTGTTGCTGGCCGCCGGAGAGTTGGCCAGGCTTGCGGTTGAGCAGGTGTTCGATCTGCAGCAGCTTGGCCACGCGCGCCACTTCGGCATCGATATCGGCCTGGGGCATCTTGCGGATCTTGAGGCCGAACTCGATGTTCTCGCGCACGCTCATGGTCGGGTACAGCGCGTAGGACTGGAACACCATGGCGATGTCACGGTCCTTGGGGCTCATGCCACTCACGTCTTGGTCGCCGATCATGATCGCGCCGCCAGTGATGGTCTCAAGCCCGGCGATGCAGTTCATCAGCGTGGATTTGCCGCACCCCGAAGGGCCGACCAGGATCAGGAATTCGCCTTCCTTGATCGACAGTTCGATGTTCTTCAAGGTGTCGGGCAGGCCGGCGCCATAGGTCTTGTTTACATTGCGAAGTTCAAGCGTAGCCATGATTACCCCTTGACCGCGCCGGCCGTGAGGCCGCGCACGAAATACTTGCCTGCGATCACATAGACCAGCAGGGTCGGCAGCCCGGCGATCATCGCCGCCGCCATATCCACGTTATATTCCTTGGCCCCGGTGCTGGTGTTGACCAGGTTGTTCAGCGCCACCGTGATGGGCTGGGAGTCGCCGCTGGAGAACACCACACCGAACAGGAAGTCGTTCCAGATCTGGGTGAACTGCCAGATCAGGCAGACCATGATGATCGGGGTCGACATCGGCAGAATGATCTGACGGAAGATGGTGAAGAAACCCGCACCGTCCAGGCGCGCGGCCTTGATCAGCGCATCCGGAATGCTCACGTAGTAGTTACGGAAGAACAGCGTGGTAAACGCCAGGCCGTAGACCACGTGCACAAACACCAGGCCAGTGGTGGTGCTGGCCAGACCCATTTTGCCGAGGGTGAACGACGCCGGCAGCAGCACGGTCTGGAACGGCAGGAAGCAGCCGAACAACAGCAGGCCGAAGAACAGTTGCGAGCCTTTGAAGCGCCAGAACGACAGCACATAACCGTTCAATGCACCGATGGCGGTGGAGATCAGTACGGCTGGAACGGTGATCTTGATCGAGTTCCAGAAGTAGCCGTCCACAGTGGCCCAGGCCTTGACCCAGCCAATGCCGGTAACCACGGTCGGCCAGCTCAGCAGGTTGCCGGAGCTGATATCTTCCGGGGTCTTGAAGCTGGTGAGCAGCATCACCACCAGCGGCACCAGGTACAGCAGCACGGCAAGAATCAGCACCGCGTAGATCGCGATGCGACTCAGGCTGATAGGTGATTTGGAGGCGAGACTAGTCATTACGTTTGGTCCTCAGCTCGGAGTAGAGGTAAGGCACGATGATCGCGAGGATCGCACCGAGCATCAGGATGGCACTGGCCGAACCCATGCCCATCTGGCCACGGCTGAAGGTGAACGAGTACATGAACATCGCCGGCAGGTCGGACGAGTAGCCGGGGCCGCCAGCCGTCATCGCCGCCACCAGGTCGAAGCTCTTGATCGCAATGTGCGCCAGGATCATCACCGCACTGAAGAACACCGGACGCAGGCTTGGCAGCACCACGCTCCAGTAGATGCGCGGCAGGCTCGCACCGTCGATCTGCGCGGCACGCACGATCGATTGATCGACACCGCGCAGGCCCGCGAGGAACATCGCCATGATGAAGCCGGAGGCTTGCCAGACAGCGGCGATCACCAGGCAGTAGACCACGCGGTCCGGGTCGATCAGCCAGTCGAGACGAAAGCCTTCCCAGCCCCAGTCACGCAGGAGTTTGTCCAGGCCCATGCCCGGGTTGAGCAGCCATTTCCAGGCCGTACCGGTGACGATCATCGAGAGCGCCATCGGGTACAGGTAAATGGTGCGGATAAAGCCTTCGCGACGGATCTTCTGGTCGAGGAAGATCGCCAGGGTCACGCCGATAACCAGCGTGATGCCGATGAACATCCCGCCAAACACGGCCAGGTTCTTGCTCGCTACCCACCAGCGGTCGTTGTCGAACAACCGCGCGTATTGCGCAAGGCCCGCCCATTTGTAGCTTGGCAGGAACGTGGAATTGGTGAACGAGAGTACAAACGTCCACAGGATGTAGCCGTAGAAGCCCACCAACACGATGAACATGCTGGGCGCCAGCACCAGTTTGGGTAGCCAGCGCTGCAGTGCATCGAACGGCGAGGCTTTGCTGAACACAGCAACAGAACTCATGGGAAAATCCAGTACAGGGAAAAAGGACTAGCAGATGAACCGTCCCCTGTAGGAGCGAGCTTGCTCGCGAAGGACTTCAACGATAACGCGTGCATACAGGATGAACGCGGTGATCTTGAGTTTTTCGCGAGCAAGCTCGCTCCTACAGATGGGTTGTGTTACTTGGCTGACTTGATCGCAGCGCCAAGTTTCTTGGCGGTGTCGGCCGGGTCGGCTTTCGGGTCGTTGATGTAGTTGGTCACGACATCAAAGAACGCACCTTGCACAGCCAGGGTAGTGGCCATGTTGTGCGCCATGCTTGGCTGCAGGCCGCCGGTCTTGGCGTCTGCCAGGAAGTCCTTGGCAGCGGTCTGGGCGCAGGAGTCGAAGCCGTAGGAATCCATTTTGTTCAGCATGTCGTTGCGAACAGGGATCGAACCCTTGTTGATGCTGAACACTTTCTGGAAGTTCTCACCCAGCACGACTTTGGCAATGTCCTGCTGACCAGCCGCAGTGCCTTTGTCTTTCTGCTTGAACACCGCCAGGGAGTCGATGTTGTAGGTGAAGGCTTTGTCGGTGCCTGGGAAGGCTACGCACTCGTAGTCCTTGCCGGCGACTTTCTTGGCGGCGGTCCATTCGGACTTGGCCCAGTCACCCATGATCTGCATACCGGCCTTGCCGTTGATGACCTTGCCCGCTTCGAGGTTCCAGTCCTGACCTTTACCGTCGACGTCCATGTAGGTCGCGACTTTCTTCAGTTCGGTCAGCGACTTGACCATTTCCGGACCGGTCAGCGCAGCGTTATCCAGATCAACCAGAGCTTTCTTGTAGCCATCGGCACCCATCACAGACAGAACGACCGCTTCGAACACGGTGCTGTCCTGCCAAGGCTGACCACCGTGGGCGAGCGGAATGAAGCCCGCGGCTTTCAGCTTGTCGCCGGCTGCGTAGAATTCTTCGAGGGTGGTCGGGTTCTTGGTGATACCGGCTTTCTTGAAGACTTCCGGGTTGATCCACAGCCAGTTCACGCGGTGGATGTTGACCGGTACGGCGACGTAGTCACCGTCGTACTTCACGGTATCGGAGACTTTCTTGTCGAGCAGGGAGTCCCACTTCTCTTCTTTGGCGACGTCTTTGAGCACGTCTGTGTCGAGCAGGCCAGTGGACGCCCATTCCTGAATGTCGGGGCCTTTGATCTGGGCAACACCTGGCGGGTTACCGGCGACCGCGCGGCTTTTCAGCACGGTCATGGCGGTGGCGCCACCGCCACCTGCGACGGCGCCGTCTTTCCAGACGAAGCCATCTTTCTCAACTTGGGCCTTCAGGACATCTACGGCCGCCTTCTCACCGCCCGAGGTCCACCAATGCACAACTTCAACCGTACCTTTCGAGTCGGCGGCAAATGCAGAGAGAGGAAACAACGAGGCAATGGAAATAGCGACGGCGAGGCGATTAATCGCGTTCATCTGAGTACCTTTTCTTGTTGTTATGCATGCAAGTCTTAGGCTTGCGCTGCACGGAGTTTAAACATGGATTTTTCAGGCGCAGGTAACAAAGGGATGCACAAATGTCACCATCTGGTGACATAGCGCCCAGCACCGATGGCACTGGCCATGCTTGGCGCCAGCGGCAGCGCAGGCAGCAATACCGCTTGCCAGGCATGGTACAGGTCCGGCTTGCCACCCCAGATGTTGCTGCTGGGTTGATTGTGTGGACTGAGTTCGTGGTGCCAACTGCCGTGGACACGGTCGATGAAGTGGGTTTCGCAAAACTCCCAGAAACGCCGGTACCAGGTTTCGTAATGCAACTCGGCCGTACGTTTGAGCAGGGCCTGGGCAGCGGCGCTGGCTTCAGCGTGGGTCCAATGCAGACGTTCACGCACCACCGGGCGCTGGTTCCAGTCGAGGGTGTAGACAATGCCGGGGGCGCCATCCACGGACCAGGCGTATTCGCACGCGCTGGCGAACAGGCCCTTGGCATCGGTCACCAGCCACTCGGGCGTGGCGAGCCCGGCTTGCAGGCGCGCGGCCTCCAGGTGCAGCACCAGCCGCGCCCACTCAAAACCGTGGCCGGGGGTGATGCCGTAGGGGCGAAAGCCGTCGGCGGGGTTGTCTTCGTTGTAACCGAGCAAAGGTTGCCAGTGCGTGTCGAAATGTTCGATCACCATGAACTGGTTGCCGGCGGCGTGGGTGTGGATCACGCGCTCGACAATACGCAGCGCGCGGTCCAGCCAGCGTGTATCGCCGGTGACATCGGCCAGCGCGAGGAAGGCTTCGGTGGCGTGCATGTTGCTGTTGGCGCCGCGATAGGCTTCGATGCCGCTCCAGTCCTGGGCGAACGATTCGAGCATCACGCCTTCCTCTTCGCTCCAGAAAAACTGGTCGATGATATGGATGGCGTCGGTCAGAAGGGTGTGTGCACCCGGCGCACCAGCCACTACCGCCGAGCTGGCGGCCAGGGCAACAAACGCGTGCAGGTAAGCGGCCTTGCCACGGTTGCCATCAAGGGCGTAGGCCGTGGCGAACCAGCCACCGTGTTCACTGTCACGCAGTGGTCCACTGAGGGCTGCAACGCCATGTGCAACCAGCTCGGCATACCCCGGCATGCCCAGGGCGTGAGCCATGGCAAAGCTGTGAGTCATGCGGGCAGTGTTCATGGTTTCGGCGTGGGCATCGGCCGGTAACTGGCCTTTGTCGTCCAGGTTGCCAAAGCCGTCGGGCAGTCGGGACGGCTTGGCAAACGCCAGCAGGCGCTGACCTTCGGCCGCGAGCCAAGCGTGATGGGCAGGCGCGTTCAGCCAACTGCTGGCAGGCAGTGGTTGCGTGGTCATGGTTAGCCCTTATTGTTTTTTGTGGGATGACCGGAGTCTAAACAAGGGCGAGGTGGCGGCAAGTAACGAAGGGGATGGGAAATGTCACCAAGTGGTGACATTTCCATCGCCGCGTTATTGGCCGAGAGGGGTGATCTTCGCCGGCGCGTTAAGTTGCTGGTTCAGGTTCTGCACCTGGCTTTGCAAGGTCGTGATGTTGCGCGTGGTCTGGATGCGGAACACGTCGAACTCTTTATTGGTCGGAGCATCGCTGTTGGCCGGCTGGTTCTCCTGGGCGCTCTTGAGCACCACAAGGTCCTGCTCTATACGTGCAATGGCGGCACTCGGGTTGCCCTGTTTCTTCAAGGCGGCCACGTCAGCGGAAAGCTCTTTGATTTCACTATCACGCTTGCCGACATCACCTTGCGACGCTTTAAGTGTCGCCACGGCGTCGGTCAGCGCCTGGACCTGGCCCTGCAGCTTGCTGTTGGCATTGGACAGGTCGGTGGTGCTGGCGGTCATTTGCGCCAGACGCTTATCCAACTCGGTGGCTTGCCCGGCCACGCCGACTTGCTGCTTGCCCTGCTCCAGCAACTGGTTTTCAAGCTGCTTGATCTGCAGTTTCAGCGCCTCACTGCCATTGTTGACGCTGGCCTCACTGGCCACCACCTTGCCGGAAATGTCCTGCAGGCGCCCCGCCGCTTCCTCGCTGATGCGCGCGAAGCTTTCCTGGGTGGCCACCAACTGCTGGCCCATCAGGGAGATCTGCTGGAAGCTCCACCAGGCCAGGCCCGCAAAGGCGATCAGCAGCGCGCCGATCAAGGCCCACAATGGCCCGGTGCTGGCGCTCTTGACCTTGACCACCTTGGTGTTGCGCGAGCGCACCGAGGTGGCTGGGGTGGATTCGAAATCATCGTCATCCCCGACATCGGCCCGCAGGCTGGGAACGTTGTCGAAGTCGTCTTTAGCATCGTTGCGCATGTATCAACCCTGAATCGGTGAAGTGGCGAGCGACGGGAGTATAAACCGCGTTCCCGGCGCACTGATCGACTCGGAACGCCGGATTCGGTTCCCGAAGTGTTGCCGCTTGTGTGCTTACTTGCCCCCCGGATCCTGGGCTTTCCACCAACTGCAGAACTCGTCCAGGGCAGTCCACAGGCTGACCTTGGGCTCGTAGTCCAGATAATGCCTGGCGCGGCTGATGTCGAGGGTGAAATCTTTGTTCATCACTTGCATGCCCAGGCGCGACAGCGACGGCTCCGGACGCCCGGGCCACATCGCGCAAAACGCCTCGTTGAGCGCCGCCACGCTGTAGGACAAAGCGTAGGACCGATACCGCGTCACCTGCGGCATCTCCATTTTACGCATCACGTAGTTCACCACATCCCACACCGGCACCGGCGCACCGTTGCTGATGTTGTAGGCCCTGCCCAGTGCCGAGCCCGGCGCGAGCAAACTGCTGAGCAAGGCTTCGTTGAGGTTGTGCACGCTGGTGAAATCGACCTTGTTCAGGCCGTTGCCGACGATGGCCAGGCGGTTCTTGCGCTGCATGTTCAACAGGCGCGGGAAGATGCTCATGTCGCCGGCGCCCGTGACGAATCGCGGACGCAGGGCAATCACTTCGAGGCCGAATTCCTGGGCACCGAACACCTTTTGCTCGGCCAGGTATTTGGTGGCGGCATAAGGGTGCTTGAAGCGCTTGGGCACTTGCTCTTCGGTCAGGCCCAGGTGGTCGCGGCCGTCAAAGTAGATGGAGGGCGATGACAAATGCACCAAACGCCCGACGTGCTGCTTGAGGCAGGCTTCGACGACGTTCTCGGTGACCAGCACGTTGCCTTGATGAAAATCCTGATACTTGCCCCATAGGCCGACGGCGCCAGCGCAATGCACCACGGCTTCAACGTCACGGCACAGGTCGCGTACCAGGTCGGCGTCATTCAGATCACCCTGGATAAACTCGGCGCCGCGCCTGACCAGGTGCTCCACACCTTCGGCACGTCGCCCGTTGACCCGCACGTCCAGGCCCTGCTCCAGGGCGAAACGCGCAAAGCGTCCGCCAATGAAGCCGCTTGCGCCGGTGACCAGAATCTTCATGTATTACCCCATGTTCTTTCGTTTTTCATCGCTGTTGCCTTGACGCGCGCCATCACTCCAACGGCACCAACCATTGACCACAGGCCTGGGCCAGATGATCGGTCAACAAGCCCAACAGTTGCCCGCCACTGCGCCAATGATGCCAGTACAACGGCACATCGATGGGCTTATCTGGCAATAACTCGACCAATATGCCCTTTTCCAACTGGTCGCGAACCTGCAATTCCGGCACCAGCCCCCACCCCAGGCCCGCCTCCGTCAAGCGGATGAAGCCTTCGGACGATGGGCATAAATGATGCTCGAAACCGCCGTCCACGCCGAGGGATGCCAGGTAGCGGTGCTGCAGGAAATCATCCGGCCCGAACACCAATGCCGGGGTGCGCGCCAGTTGATCCGCCCGTACGCCCTGGGGAAAGTGCCGGGCGATAAAGGCCGGACTGGCCAGCGCGCGATAGCGCATGGCACCCAGCAACAGGCTGCGCGCGCCCGCCACCGGACGCTCGCTGGCGCAGATACAAGCCGCTACTTCACCCGCGCGCATGCGTTTGAGACCGACGGTCTGGTCTTCCACGACCAAATCCAGCAGCAGATGCTGCTCAGCGCAAAACCCACTGACGGCCTCGGCCCACCACGTGGCGAGGCTGTCGGCGTTCAACGCGATGCGCAGGCGTTCGGGCATGCCCTCTTCATCCAGCGCTGGCACCTGGCTTTGCAGGTCACGCTCCAGCAGGCGCACCTGTTGCACATGATTGAGCAGGCGCCGGCCGATATCGGTGGGCGTCGGCGGTGTGGCCCGCACCAATACCGGCTGGCCAATGCGCGCCTCCAGCAACTTGATGCGCTGGGAGATTGCCGACTGCGACAGTCCCAGCACTTGTGCGGCGCGTTCGAAGCCGGCCTGTTCCACCACTGCCGCCAAGGCAGAGAGCAATTTATAGTCGAACATCAGTTTCTCTAATGAGCGATCAGCAATATTGGTTTTTCTTATACAGCCTGCACCCTGAGAATAGCCAGCATCGCTTCTCTCTTTATAAGGAACCTCCCATGGCTGGCGAAATCGCCCTGGCAACCCTGCTGCGCAGCATGAGCCCCCAGCTCAACGACGGCGACTACGTGTTCTGCACCGTGCCCGACAACCGCATCCCGGCTGGCTGCGAGGTGATCGGCAGCTTTCGCGAGCAGGAAGGCCTGACCCTGATCGTTGAACGTCAACAAGCGGAACAGGCCGGCCTGGCGTTTGACTACGTCGCCGCGTGGATCACCTTGAACGTGCATTCGGCCCTGGAAGCCGTAGGCCTCACCGCCGCTTTCGCCAGTGCGCTGGGCCAGGCCGGCATCAGTTGCAATGTAATTGCCGGCTATTACCACGACCACCTGTTCGTCGGGCGTGCCGATGCCGAGCGCGCCCTGCAGGTGTTGCGGCAACTGGCAGCAGACGCGGAGTAAATGCTATGTGGCAGAGTTATCTGAATGGTTTGCTGGTGGCGCTGGGCCTGATCATGGCCATCGGCACTCAGAATGCCTTTGTGCTGGCGCAAAGCCTGCGCCGCGAACATCACCTGCCCGTCGCCGCGCTATGCGTGGTGTGTGATGCCTTGCTGGTCGCCGCAGGGGTGTTCGGCCTGGCTACGGTGCTGGCGCAAAGCCCGGTGCTGCTGGCGGTGGCACGTTGGGGCGGCGCGGCATTCCTGATCTGGTACGGCGCCTGCGCACTGCGTCGGGCGTTTTCGAAACAAAGCCTGGACCAAGGCGACAATCTCAAGGTGCGCTCACTGCGCGCGGTGCTGCTGAGCGCACTGGCCGTGACCTTGCTCAACCCGCACGTGTACCTGGACACCGTGTTGCTGATCGGCTCACTCGGCGCCCAACAGACCGAGCCCGGCGCCTACGTGGCCGGTGCCGCCAGCGCGTCGTTCCTGTGGTTCGCCACCCTGGCACTCGGCGCAGCGTGGCTGGCCCCCTGGCTGGCACGCCCGGCCACGTGGCGTTTGCTCGACCTGTTGGTGGCCGCGATGATGTTCAGCGTGGCCTATCAACTGATCACCGCCTGAGGAATATTCCAAAACGCTCTGGAACCTCTATCCCACACAGTTGTTGCGTGGTTTTGCCGCACCCCCGGTGCTATGATCCGGACCCTGCGCCGCAAAGAGTACAAACTCCCCGGCGCTTGTTTGGCCGCCCGTGATCGGCCTTGCGCTCACCGCAACTGACCTGATTAGGAGAATCATCATGGCTTTCGAATTGCCGCCGCTGCCCTACGCACACGATGCCCTGCAGCCGCACATCTCCAAGGAAACCTTGGAATATCACCACGACAAGCATCACAACACCTACGTCGTGAACCTGAACAACTTGGTGCCAGGCACCGAGTTCGAAGGCAAGACCCTGGAAGAGATCGTCAAATCCTCTTCGGGCGGCATCTTCAACAACGCCGCTCAGGTCTGGAACCACACTTTCTACTGGAACTGCCTGGCGCCAAACGCCGGCGGCCAACCAACCGGCGCATTGGCTGAAGCTATCAACGCCGCGTTCGGTTCGTTCGACAAGTTCAAGGAAGAGTTCACCAAAACCTCCGTCGGCACCTTCGGTTCCGGTTGGGGCTGGCTGGTGAAAAAGGCTGACGGTTCCCTGGCACTGGCCAGCACCATCGGCGCCGGCAACCCGCTGACCAACGGCGACACCCCGCTGCTGACCTGCGACGTGTGGGAACATGCCTACTACATCGACTACCGCAACGTGCGTCCAAAGTATGTGGAAGCGTTCTGGAACCTGGTCAACTGGAAGTTCGTGGCTGAGCAGTTCGAAGGCAAGACCTTCACTGCCTAAGCACTGCTTGCAGTAAAAAAGAGCCCGGCGAATGCCGGGCTTTTTCATGCGCCATGGAACCGAGTGACAAGCCTTGGCCACGCAGTCTCTGGAGAGGAATCAGCCTTTCTTATCTGTCGGAGAAATCACCATGACCATTGGCGCACTCGCAGCTCTGCCTATCGTTGGCGACCTCGTCAAAACCGCTGGCGACATCACCAAGTCCCTCGCACCGCTGGCCCAACCCTTTGCTGACGTCGCAGCCAAGGCTTTGGGCAAGATGCTTGACCAGACTTTCGAACCCACCCAGAAATCAGTGGATTTTTCGAACACACAGGAAATCGGAAAACGCACGCTGACGTTCTAAACGACCCGTCGCTGCGGCCTCGTAACGGGCAGGCGGACAGCAATCCGCCTCGCCTCCCGCTTCAAACCCGGTTTTACCCCAATGTTCCTTTGACTGCCCTCACCAGATTGCCAATACTCATGGCATATTGAGGCTACCCGCATGGAACAAGGAATGACCCTTTGAAGCTGGAACTCAAGAACAGCTTGTCGGTGAAGTTGCTACGGGTTGTGCTGCTGTCGGCATTGATCGTGGGCGTAGCGCTGAGCGTGGCGCAGATCGTTTTCGATGCCTACAAGACGCGCCAGGCCGTGGCCGGCGATGCCCAGCGCATCCTCGACATGTTTCGCGACCCCTCGACCCAGGCCGTCTACAGCCTGGACCGCGAGATGGGCATGCAAGTGATTGAGGGCCTGTTCCAGGATGACGCCGTGCGCATGGCGTCCATCGGCCATCCCAACGAGACCATGCTGGCCGAAAAAAGCCGCGCCCTGCAGCAATCGTCCAGCCGTTGGTTGACCGATCTGATACTCGGCCAGGAACGCACATTCACCACCGCTTTGGTCGGCAAAGGCCCCTACAGCGAGTATTACGGCGACCTGAGCATCACCCTTGACACGGCCACCTACGGCAAGGGGTTTATTGTCAGTTCGGTGATCATCTTTATTTCCGGGGTGTTGCGCGCGCTGGCGATGGGGCTGGTGCTGTACCTGGTCTACCACTGGCTGCTGACCAAGCCGCTGTCACGGATCATCGAGCACCTGACCTCCATCAACCCCGACCGGCCCAGCGAACACAAGATCCCGCAGCTCAAGGGCCACGAGCGCAACGAACTGGGGTTGTGGATCAATACTGCCAATCAGTTGCTTGAATCCATCGAACGCAATACCCATCTGCGCCATGAAGCTGAAAGCAGCCTGCTGCGCATGGCGCAGTACGATTTCCTGACTGGCCTGCCGAACCGCCAAAAGCTACAGGAGCAGTTGGACAAGATCCTTATCGACGCCGGCCGCCGCCAGCGCCGTGTGGCTGTGCTGTGTGTGGGGCTGGACGACTTCAAAAGTGTCAACGAGCAGTTCACCTACCAGGCTGGCGACAAACTGCTATTGGCGTTGGCTGACCGCTTGCGCGCCCACAGCGGTCGCCTTGGCGCACTGGCCCGATTGGGCGGCGACCAGTTCGCGCTGGTGCAGGCCGATATCGACCAGCCCTACGAGGCCGCCGAACTGGCGCAAAGCATCCTCGATGACCTGGAAGCGGAATTCGCTCTCGACCACGAAGGCATCCGCCTGCGCGCCACGATCGGTATCACCCTGTTCCCGGAAGACGGCGACAGCACCGAAAAGCTGCTGCAGAAAGCCGAGCAGACCATGACCCTCGCCAAGACCCGCTCGCGCAATCGCTATCAGTTCTATATCGCCAGCGTTGACAGCGAAATGCGCCGTCGCCGTGAGCTGGAAAAAGACCTGCGCGACGCCCTCAGCCGCGACCAGTTCCACCTGGTGTACCAGCCGCAGATCAGCTACCGCGATCATCATGTGGTCGGCGTGGAAGCGCTGATCCGCTGGCAGCACCCGGAACACGGCCTGGTGCCGCCGGATCTGTTTATCCCCTTGGCCGAGCAGAACGGCACTATCATCCCGATTGGCGAATGGGTGCTGGACCAGGCCTGCCGACAGCTACGCGAATGGCACGACCTGGGTTTCACCGAGCTGCGCATGGCGGTCAACCTGTCCACCGTGCAGTTACACCACACCGAGTTGCCGCGGGTGGTCAACAACCTGATGCAGATCTACCGCCTGCCACCGCGCAGCCTGGAACTGGAAGTCACCGAGACCGGCCTGATGGAAGACATCAGCACCGCCGCTCAGCACCTGCTGAGCCTGCGCCGTTCCGGAGCATTGATTGCGATTGATGACTTCGGCACCGGCTACTCATCCCTCAGCTATCTAAAAAGCCTACCTCTGGACAAGATCAAGATCGACAAGAGCTTCGTGCAGGACCTGCTGGATGATGATGACGACGCCACCATCGTGCGGGCGATCATCCAACTGGGCAAAAGCCTGGGCATGCAAGTGATCGCCGAAGGCGTGGAAACCGCCGAGCAGGAGGCCTATATCATCTCCGAAGGCTGCCATGAAGGTCAGGGTTACCACTACAGCAAACCCTTGCCGGCGCGAGAGCTGGCGGCGTTCTTGAAGCAGTCGGAGCGCAACAACGCCGCAATTCTTTGACCCGGTAAACCGATACTGAATATTTCCCGCGTTTAACCCTTTACACAAAATGCAAATCTTTCGCATTATGTCGCAGTTTTTGCGCTCCCCCGCGCGCCCCCTCAACAACCGAAGCAGGATGTTCGCCATGATTCGTATGCCCCTGGCCACCGCCAGTCTGCTGGCCATTGCCATTTCTCTCGCCGGTTGCGGCGAAGGTAAAGACAAGGCCGCAGCGCCCCAGGCGCCGACCCCGGCTGCCAGCACTACCGCTCCAGCGGCTGCCACGCCTGCCGGCCAGGTCGACGAAGCCGCCGCCAAGGCCGTGGTCGCGCATTACGCTGACATGGTGTTCGCGGTCTACAGCGATGCCGAGTCCACCGCGAAAACCCTGCAAACCGCGATCGACGCATTCCTTGCCAAGCCGAACGACGAAACCCTGAAAGCCGCGCGCACCGCCTGGATCGCCGCTCGCGTTCCTTACCTGCAGAGCGAAGTGTTCCGCTTCGGCAACACCATCATCGACGACTGGGAAGGCCAGGTGAACGCATGGCCGCTGGACGAAGGCCTGATCGACTACGTCGACAAGTCCTACGAACACGCCTTGGGTAACCCAGGTGCTACCGCTAACATCATCGCCAACAACGAAATCCAGGTCGGCGAAGACAAGGTCGACGTGAAAGACATCACCCCGGAAAAACTCGCCAGCCTCAACGAGCTGGGCGGTTCCGAGGCCAACGTCGCCACCGGCTACCACGCTATCGAATTCCTGCTCTGGGGCCAGGACCTGAACGGCACCGGCCCAGGTGCCGGCAACCGTCCTGCGTCGGACTACCTGACCGGCGACGGCGCCACCGGCGGCCACAACGAGCGTCGCCGCGCCTACCTGAGCGCTGTGACCCAACTGCTGGTCAGTGACCTGGAAGAAATGGTCGGCAACTGGAAACCCAACGTCGAAGACAACTACCGCGCCACCCTGGAGGCAGAACCTGCCACCGACGGCCTGCGCAAAATGCTGTTCGGCATGGGCAGCCTGTCCCTGGGCGAACTGGCCGGTGAGCGCATGAAGGTTTCCCTGGAAGCCAACTCGCCGGAAGACGAGCAGGACTGCTTCAGCGACAACACCCACAACTCGCATTTCTACGACGCCAAGGGTATCCGCAACGTCTATTTGGGCGAGTACACCCGCGTCGACGGCACCAAAATGACCGGCGCCAGCCTGTCATCCCTGGTGGCCAAGGCCGACCCGGCTGCCGATACCGCATTGAAAGCGGACCTGGCAGCGACTGAAGCGAAGATCCAAGTCATGGTTGACCACGCCAACAAGGGTGAGCACTACGACCAATTGATCGCTGCTGGTAACGATGCTGGCAATCAGATCGTCCGTGACGCCATCGCGGCACTGGTCAAGCAGACCGGTTCGATCGAAGCCGCTGCGGGCAAGCTGGGCATCAGCGACCTGAACCCGGACAGCGCTGATCACGAGTTCTGATCAGTACGCAATTAAATGAGGCGACCTTCGGGTCGCCTTTTTTGTGCGCGGATGTCGACAATCAATCAGACACAACACAATCCATGTGGGAGCGGGCTTGCTCGCGAATGCGGTCTATCAGATACAAATTCTTCAACTGACACGCCGCCTTCGCGAGCAAGCCCGCTCCCACATTAGACTCACATCGCTTCCAAGCCCCGGTTTACAAGACCTGCACCGCAGGTAGAATGGCGCCACCTCAAACATCCGAGCGAATTTCATGGCGTTGCCGACCCTGCGCATCATCGGTTTCATCATCGGCATCTTCCTGATCACCCTTGCGATCGCGATGGTTGTGCCCATGGCAACCCTGGTGATCTTCGAACGCACCAGCGACCTGCCCTCGTTCCTGTGGGCCAGCATGATCACTTTTATCGCTGGCCTGGCCCTGGTGATTCCCGGTCGTCCCGAGCATGTGCACTTGCGCCCGCGGGACATGTACCTGCTGACCGTTACAAGCTGGGTGGTGGTGTGCATATTCGCCGCGCTGCCCTTTTTGCTGACCCAGCACATCAGCTACACCGACTCGTTTTTCGAAAGCATGTCCGGCATCACCGCCACTGGCTCCACGGTGCTGAGCGGCCTGGATGCCATGTCGCCGGGCATCCTGATGTGGCGTTCACTGCTGCACTGGCTGGGCGGTATCGGCTTTATCGGCATGGCAGTAGCGATCCTGCCGCTGCTGCGCATCGGTGGCATGCGCCTGTTCCAGACCGAATCCTCGGACCGCTCGGAAAAGGTCATGCCCCGCTCGCACATGGTGGCGCGGCTGATCGTAGCGGCCTACGTGGGTATTACCATTCTCGGCAGCCTGGCGTTCTGGTGGGCTGGGATGGGCTTGTTCGATGCGATCAACCACGCGATGTCGGCGATTTCCACCGGTGGGTTCTCCACCTCTGATGAATCCCTGGCGCACTGGAAACAACCGGCGGTGCACTGGGTGGCGGTGGTGGTGATGATCCTCGGCAGTTTGCCGTTCACTTTGTACGTGGCCACATTGCGCGGCAACCGCCGAGCGCTGATCAAGGACCAGCAGGTACAAGGCCTGCTCGGTTTGTTGATCGTGACCTGGCTGGTGCTCGGCACCTGGTACTGGTGGACCACCAACCTGCACTGGCTGGACGCACTGCGTCATGTGGCGCTGAACGTCACGTCGGTGGTGACGACTACAGGTTTTGCACTGGGCGACTACAGCCTGTGGGGCAACTTCTCACTGATGCTGTTCTTCTACCTGGGCTTTATCGGCGGCTGCTCGGGCTCCACGGCGGGCGGGATCAAGATCTTCCGGTTCCAGGTCGCCTATATCCTGCTTAAAGCCAACTTGAACCAGCTGATTCACCCACGTGCGGTGATCAAGCAGAAGTACAACGGCCACCGTCTTGACGAAGAAATCGTACGCTCGATCCTGACCTTTTCGTTCTTCTTCGCCATCACCATCTGCGCCATTGCCCTGGCCTTGTCGCTGCTGGGCCTGGACTGGATGACTGCCTTGACCGGTGCCGCGAGTACTGTCTCGGGCGTAGGCCCGGGCCTGGGCGAAACCATTGGCCCGGCGGGTAATTTCGCCAGCCTGCCGGATGCGGCGAAGTGGATCCTGTCGCTGGGCATGTTGCTCGGCCGGCTGGAGATCATTACGGTCTTTGTTCTGTGCATTCCGGCGTTTTGGCGCCACTGACGCCTGACACTTCCAGCAACCGCGCCCGGTATTCGCCGGGCGTGGCATCAAACCAGCGTCGAAATGCGCGGAAGAAGTTGCTTGGGTCAGCAAAGCCCAGCAGGTAGGCAATTTCCAGCAGGGTCATGCTGGGCTGCGCCAGGTATTGCTCGGCCAGTTCACGGCGGGTGTCATCGAGCAGGGTCTGGAAGCTGGTGCCCTCCTCCTGCAAGCGCCGCTGCAAGGTGCGCTGGGACAAGTGCAGCGTCTGGGCTACCACTTCACGCTTGGGCTCGCCCTGGGGCAACAGGCGGCACAACACCTGCCGCGCCTTGTGGGTCACGCGGCTTTCCGAGAAACGCGCCAGGTATTCACCGGCAAATCGATCATGCAGCAGGGCCATGGCCTCATTGGCCGTGGGCAGCGGCGCGTCCATGTCGGCCTGTTCGAAAATCAGCGCGTCATAGGGCGCGTTGAATTCCAGCGGCGCGTGGAAAGCTTGTTTATAGGGTGCCAGGTCCGCCGGTTGCTCACCTTGCAGCACCACTTTTCGAGGCTGCAGCGTGCGACCAGTCAGCCAGCCACACAGGGCCAAGGCACTGGCCAGCGAAGCTTCGGCACTTTGCCGGGTGGGTGGCAGGTGGTCACCGTGTACCGTCAGAATCAGCGCATAACCTTCGGGGACCAATCTGAAACTCAGGTCGGCGCTTTCAGCGATGATCCGCTGGTAGCGCACCAGGCGCATGAAGCCTTCGGCCAGGGTATTGCTGGACATCAACGCATAACCGGCCACATGAAATGACGCCGGGCGCACCACTTTGCCCATGTTCAGGCCGATCGCCGGGTTGCCCGACAGCTCCACCGCCCGCTGCCACAGGCGGGTCATGGAATCCTGCGGGAACCGTGCATCGGGGTCGCTCAGGGCGGCGTAGTCGAGGCCGAGCTGCTTGAACAAGGCGCGGCAATCCAGGCCGTCCATTTCCAATGCCTTGACTATCCCCATCGCCCAGCTTGCAGAAGTTGTTCGTTCGCTCATGGCGTCTTCTTAATAAAGCAGGCTCAAACGGCAGCCAGGAAGCCAAGGATACTAAAGTGGCATCTATTGTCACTGGCTGTTACCACTGATCACTCTAGACTCAAATAAGCTCCCCGCCGAACATCTGTTGGGCGGTACAACAATCAAAAGGGCCGGTCACCGTGGAAAACGTCAAGCGATTCAACAGCTTTGCTGAGTTCTACCCGTATTACCTGAGCGAACACGCCAACAGCACGTGCCGGCGCCTGCACTTTATCGGCACCACGCTGGTGATCGGCATTTTGGCGTATGCCATTGGCAGAGGTTCGCTTCTCCTGTTGATCGCCTTGCCGATTGCCGGTTACAGCTTTGCCTGGATCGGCCACTTCTTCTTCGAAAAGAACCGCCCAGCGACCTTTCAACACCCGTTCTACAGCCTGCTGGGGGATTTCGTGATGTACCGCGACATGATCCTGGGCAAGGTACCCTTCTAGCCAAACGACCGTTTAAACGATGAAAGTTCATCCATCTGCCGACATTAAAATCTTTTTGTCATTTGCAGTGCTGTATCCTGCCAAGGCTTTTTGAGAGCGCGGAATCACCTGCGATTGAAAAAACAGACCTTGCGAGGAGCGACGACGATGCACGAGATACCTAATCTCCCCTTCCCAAGCCTGCACCCTACAGAGCAGCCAACACCGCAGCAGGCCAGTGACAAACAGCCTGAGGCCAAAGAAGCAAAACCAGTCGACAGCGAAAGCCAGGACTGACGCCGTACCAGACCGTGTGGAAAGCGCAACATTGAGCGCTTTCCACACTGCCTGAATCAATCGAGACGCCCGCCATGACCGATACCCTCCCCGACAACCCGGACACCGCCTTACTCGACGCTGCCTTGCAGATGGTCGAGATCTGGAACCGCCTCAGCGCCGACAAACAAGCACTGCTGCTCAAGCGTTTCGGCACCCAGGAAAACGCACTGGCCGCCCTGGTCACCACCCAATTGCTCGCCCCTACCCAAGCCTGACGTCTTTCTGAGCTGAGGTTTTTGCGTTTTACCGCCCTGCGCGAGCCAAACCACCGGTATCATTAGCAGCCTATCTTTACCTGCCGCGACAGTGGACCTCTCCCATGCCCGATACCCAGCGCCCCATGGCGGTCACGCTGCAAGTTGTTTCCATCGTGTTGTTCACCTTCATTGGCTACCTGAACATCGGCATTCCCCTCGCCGTATTGCCAGGCTATGTCCACAGTGAACTGGGCTACGGCGCGGTGATTGCCGGCCTGGTGATCAGCGTGCAATACCTGGCCACCCTGCTGAGCCGCCCGTATGCGGGCAAAATCATCGATAACCTGGGCAGTAAGCGCGCCGTGCTGATCGGCCTGGTGGGCTGTGGCCTGAGCGGTGTGTTCATGCTGTTCGCGGCGTGGTTCTCAAGCCTGCCGGCCTTGAGCCTGGGCAGCTTGTTAATCGGCCGCCTGGTCCTTGGCAGCGCGGAAAGCCTGGTGGGCTCGGGCGCCATCGGTTGGGGCATCGGCCGGGTCGGTGCGCAGAACACCGCCAAGGTGATTTCCTGGAACGGTATCGCCAGCTACGGCGCGCTGGCCGTCGGCGCACCACTGGGCGTGTTGCTGGTGAGGCATTTCGGACTGTGGAGCATGGGGGTCAGCATTATCCTGCTGGCCATCGTCGGCCTGCTGCTGGCCTGGAACAAAGTCGCTGCACCGATTGTTGCCGGCGTACGCCTGCCCTTCATGAATGTGCTGGGCCGCGTATTGCCCCACGGTTGCGCCTTGGCGCTGGGTTCCATCGGCTTTGGCACCATCGCCACCTTCATCACCTTGTATTACACCACCCAGCATTGGGATAACGCGGTGTGGGCCCTGAGCCTGTTCGGCGCCAGCTTTATCGGTGCGCGGTTGTTGTTCGGCAACCTGATCAACCGGATCGGCGGTTTTCGCGTGGCGATTGCCTGCTTGTCAGTGGAGATCCTCGGCCTGCTGTTGCTGTGGCTGGCACCGGACGCAAACCTGGCCCTGGCCGGCGCGGCGTTGAGTGGGTTCGGCTTTTCCCTGGTGTTTCCGGCCTTGGGCGTCGAAGCCGTCAACCTGGTGCCAGCCTCCAGCCGCGGCTCGGCGGTGGGCGCCTACTCGCTGTTTATCGATCTTTCACTGGGCATCACCGGACCACTCGCCGGGGCTGTCGCAGCCGGCTTCGGCTTTGCGTCGATCTTCCTGTTCGCCGCGCTTGCCGCCCTCGGTGGTCTGTTGCTGAGCGTGTACCTGTACCGCCAGGCACCCAAGGCCCGTGAGGCGCGTGGCGACTAGAAGTCGACCTTGCCGCGCCCGGCCTTGATACTGCCGCGCTTGGTCTTGGATTCGAGGCGGCGCTTTTTCGACCCCAGGGTCGGCTTGGTCGGGCGGCGTTTCTTCTCCACCTTGGTGGCGCTGAGGATCAATTCCACCAGACGCTCCAACGCATCCGCGCGGTTCTGCTCCTGGGTCCGGTATTGCTGGGCCTTGAGCACCAGCACGCCCTCGCTGGTGATACGACTGTCGCGCAGCGCCAGCAAGCGCTCCTTATAGAACTCCGGCAGCGACGACGCCGGGATGTCAAAACGCAGGTGCACCGCACTCGACACCTTGTTGACGTTCTGCCCACCCGCACCCTGGGCGCGAATGGCGGTCAGCTCAATCTCGGCGTCGGGCAGGTGGACGTTGTTGGAAATCACCAGCATCTTTCAAAAACCTTAAGCAACGGACAAGCCCAACTCAGAAAGCAGCATCGACGCCTGGGCTTTGGAAATCACGGCGCCTTTGAACAGTTTGGCATCATTGAGGCGAAACCCGCTCAAATCCGCACCCCGCAGGTCAGCACCGGCGAAGTTGGCGCCGTTGATGCGGGCGTGGGCCAGGCTGCAATCGATCAGTTCCGCCTTGCGGAAGTCAGCATCCGACAAATCGCTGTCGGAGAAATCCAGGTTATTCAGCACGGTGCGTGCAAACGACAGCCCGGACAGAAAGGCACTGTTGAGCCGGGTTTCGCTGAAACTCAGGCCCAGGGAGGCGCAATGGGTGAAGTTGGCGCCGGTCAACTTGCAGTGTACAAAACTCGCCTGGGACAGCTTGCTGCGCTGCCACCGGGTGTTGTTCAGGTCACAACTGTGGAACTGCGCTTCGAGCAGGTTGGCCGCTTCGAAAATGGCGAGGCTGGCGCGGCAGCTTTTCCATTGGGTGTCTTCCAGGCGCGAACCGAGAAAGGAGGTCTGGACCAGGATGCAGCGTTCGAACACCCAGTGATCCAAGGCCATGCGTGACAGATCGGCGCCGCTCAAATCCACTCCGATCAGACGCAATGGGCCTTTGTGCTGGTCGATCAGACGTTCCAGCTCATCGCGCTGTAAGGCGCCGCCGTCGATGTCGGTGAGTTGCATGGGGTCTCCGGGCACGCTCGAAAAACGAGAGGCGATTCTAACCCGGCCACGCCCACAAAAAACCCGGCATGGCGCCGGGTCTTTGATTTGAAGAAAGGTCCTACTCCAGAACCGTCCCTGTTGTGCTCACCGCCGCTCGGGCCTTGCGCTTATTCTTGATCCCATAACAAACCGCCATAAACGCCACCCACACCGGGATCGCGTACACCGACACCTGGATCCCCGGAATCATCAGCATGATCACCAGGATAAATACCACGAACGCCAGGCATACATAGTTGCCGTACGGGTACCAGAGCGCCTTGAACAACGGCACCTGGCCGGTACGGTTCATGTGTTGGCGGAACTTGAAGTGCGAGAAGCTGATCATCGCCCAGTTGATCACCAATGTGGCCACCACCAGGGACATCAACAGTTCCAACGCGTGTTGCGGGATCAGGTAGTTCATCAACACGGCGACCAGGGTAATCGCCGCCGACGCGAGGATGGAACGCACTGGCACACCGCGCTTGTCGATCTTCGCCAGGGCCTTGGGCGCGTCGCCCTGCTCGGCCATGCCCAGCAGCATACGGCTGTTGCAGTAGGTGCCACTGTTGTACACCGACAGCGCCGCCGTCAGGACCACGAAGTTGAGGATATGCGCAGCGGTGTTGCTGCCCAGCATCGAGAACACTTGCACGAACGGGCTGCCGCTGTAGGCATCACCGGAGGCGTTGAGGGTGGTCAACAGGCTGTCCCATGGGGTCAGCGACAGCAGCACGACCAGAGCACCGATGTAGAAGATCAGGATGCGGTAGATCACCTGGTTGATCGCTTTTGGGATCACCGTGCGTGGCTGGTCCGCTTCAGCGGCGGTAAAGCCGAGCATTTCCAGGCCGCCGAAGGAGAACATGATGATCGCCATGGCCATCACCAGCCCGCCGACGCCATGGGGGAAGAACCCGCCGTGTTCCCACAGGTTGGTCACCGAGGCCTGTGGCCCGCCGCTGCCGCTGACCAGCAGATAGCTGCCCAGGGCGATCATACCGACGATGGCCACCACCTTGATGATGGCGAACCAGAACTCTGCCTCACCGAAAACCTTGACGTTGGCCAGGTTGATCAGGTTGATCAGCACGAAGAAGGCTGCGGCCGAGACCCAGGTCGGAATCTCCGGCCACCAGTAGTGCACGTACTTGCCGACAGCCGTCAGCTCCGACATGCCCACCAGAATGTACAGGATCCAGCAGTTCCAGCCCGACAGGAAGCCGGCGAAACCGCCCCAGTATTTGTGGGCAAAGTGGCTGAAGGAACCGGCGACCGGCTCTTCGACGATCATTTCGCCGAGCTGGCGCATGATCATGAAGGCAATGAAGCCACAAATGGCATAGCCCAGGATCATCGACGGGCCGGCGGATTTGAGCACCCCGGCCGAGCCGAGGAACAAGCCGGTGCCGATGGCGCCACCCAGGGCGATCAACTGGATATGCCGGTTTTTCAGGCCGCGTTTTAGCTCGCCTGAAGAGGAAGGGGAAACACTCATGAAAAGGCTCTCACGCAAGGTTTGATGATGTTGAATGCAGGTTGCTGCCTTGAATTACCGACTCAAGCAGCGCCGCTCAAACCCCAGCGCAGGCACCAGGAGTACAGCATCTTTCTAACGGTCATGCGTCACCTGTTTGTTTTTATCTGTGACGAAATCGAACCCGTCCGGCTCGTGGCCAGGCGGAGTGATCAGGGCGGGTACACCCCGAGGTCTTGGCCTTTTGCGTGGTTACGCAAGGGGGTCACAGTAAAACGCGGCGGATTGTACACCGCTCGCCAGCTTGAGGGCGCCCTCGAAAGAAGCGTGCGACGATCTGTCAGGTAATCCTTACAGGGCTGGATCGACCAATAATGTCGCCATTTACTCGTAAATTAATCGTTACAGCACGGAAAATTAACGTTACAGCCATGATCTCGATAAAAATTGGCGGTAGGAAATTTCCGAAAGATTAGTCGCGCCAGTTCCCTGTATTTATTCAAGAAATAGCCCGCTCAAAAAAACAGAACAAAAAATCCAAATGAAACCGTGTCAATAAAAATTTTGCATTTTGAAACACTCTCTCCTAGGTTCTTCCCACTTGCCAGCGAAGTCCGTTGGCAAGCCGTTCTCAAACAACGTCCTCTAGGAGATACACCATGCAAGCACTGGAAAACGACCTGGAAACCGAACTGCAACTCGACGATTGGTTTGAAGCGCCGACCCATGAGGCCGCCGTTGAAATGATGCAAGCCGATGCCGTTGTGCCCTTCGGCACCGCGATGTGGCCATTCTAAAAACCGGCAGGCATTCGGCAGGTGCCGTGCACGGCACCTGCCCCCTTACCCAAGGCACAGAAGGAAGTACGTCATGGACAAGGCCCGCGCCGTCGAACACTTTCTCTACTACCTCGCGCACCATCCGGCCCTCAATGGCCTGAGTAGCCCCACCGTGCTGCTGGGCCATACCGAGCGCTACGACGCCATCGCCCAGGCGATCACCCACAGCAGCGCCGCCCGCTTCAACTTCCAGGTGCAGCGCCTGGAACTGGCCGCCAGCGACACCCTGGCCGAAGCCATTGAAGCCTGCGACCTGTACCTGTTTCTCTACGATTCCTCGACCTTGCCCAACCCAAGCGCCGAAGGCCCGGACTTTATCCGCGCCCTGCAAGGCGTGATGGCTGAGCACTGGAAAAAGTCCCTGCTGTTCAAGGATTACGGCGACTACTTCTACGACACCTTCAGCGTCGAGCCCCAGCGCATTGCTGACCTCAATGCCACGCTGATCCGGCGCATGTCCCAGGCCACGGTGTTGAGCTTTACCGACAAGCACGGCTCACGCCTGGAAGCGCCGATGAGCAGCATCAAGAAGTGGACCAATATCAACGGCATCGGCAACCACGACCTGGCCCCCGGCGAGATCGCCACCCACAGCGAGGCCATCAATGGCCAGGTGCGGTTTGTCGGCACCTTTCTCAGCACCATCCCGTTCGCACGCAAATATGGCGTGCTGGCGTCACCGCTGGAGCTGTGGATCGAGAACTCGACCATCTGCAGCGTGGCCAGTGACGTGCCGGGGCTGGCGGACGACTTCAATAAGTACCTGAACGCCAACCCGTCGAACCGGCGTGTGGAAGAACTGGGGATTGGCACCAATGAAGGCGTGAAGGACCTGTATGCGCGCAATGCCGGGTTTGAGGAGCGCCATTGTGGGTTGCACCTGGGCCTGGGGGGCGGGCAGAAAGGCAGCCATCACCTGGATTTGATCTTTGCCAGCGGGGTATTGGCGCTCGACGACAAGCCGGTGTTTGATGGCACCTTCGCGTTTTAGAAGCACATCAGGATGACGAGGCCCCCTGTGGGAGCCGGGCTTGCCCGCGATGGCGGTGGATCAGTTGGCATATTTACCCAATGACCCACCGCCATCGCAGGCAAGCCAGCTGCCACAATTGAATGCATTTCAAATCCAGATCCAAAAAAAACGCCAACCCGAGGGTTGGCGTTTTTGTGCAGCGTTTAGCGTATCACTGCGGCTTCTTGCGACCAAAACCCGGACGCTGACCCGAACCGGCCGGGGCGCCACGGCGCTTGCCCGATGGCTCGTCCGCGACCAATTTCGGGCCAGGGCGCTTGTTCGCCGCCGGCTTGGCTGGACGCTTGGTGCTGGCGTTGTCCGCTGGGCGATCGGCTTCACCCCGATTGCTGCGACCACCCGACGGAGCAGGACGCGGCGCACGTGGCGCACGCTCACCTTCCTGGCGCGACGGCGCGGTTGGACGACGCTCACCTTCAATCTGCGGTTCACGGGAAATACGACCGCCGGTCGCCGGTGCATTCAGCGCAGGGCGCAGGGTGCGGGCAACCCGTTCGGTGCGAGCCACAGGGCGCGACGATTTACGCTGCATACGCTCAAGCTTGTCTTTGCTCTTGGCGTTCATCTGCGGCATAGCGACGGGCGTCAGGCCGACTTCGGCGCTGAGAATGTCGACTTCGTACTGGCTCATTTCGCGCCAGCGGCCCATCGGCAGATCGGAGTTGAGGAACACCGGACCGAAACGCACGCGCTTCAGGCGGCTAACCACCAGGCCCTGGGATTCCCACAGGCGACGTACTTCACGGTTACGGCCTTCCATTACCACGCAGTGGTACCAGTGGTTGAAACCTTCACCACCAGGCGCTTGCTTGATGTCGGTGAACTTGGCCGGGCCGTCTTCCAGCACCACGCCAGCCTTCAGGCGCTCGATCATCTCATCATCGACTTCACCACGTACACGCACGGCGTACTCGCGGTCCATCTCGTAGGACGGGTGCATCAGGCGGTTGGCCAGCTCACCGTCAGTGGTGAACATCAGCAAGCCGGTGGTGTTGATGTCCAGACGACCGATGTTGATCCAACGGCCTTCCTTCGGCTTAGGCATCTTGTCGAACACGGTCGGACGGCCTTCCGGGTCGTCACGGGTGCAGATCTCACCATCGGGCTTGTTGTACATGATCACGCGGCGCACCGATTCGGCGGCCTCTTCACGCTTGATGACCTTGCCATCGATGGTGATTGCATCGTGCAGGTCGACGCGCTGGCCGAGGGTGGCCTCGACGCCGTTGACCTTGATGCGCTTCTGGGTGATCCAGGCTTCGACGTCGCGGCGCGAGCCCACGCCGATACGCGCCAGCACCTTTTGCAGTTTTTCGCCTGCTGGGCCGATTTCCTGGCTGTCGTTCTGGTCTTTGTCGTTCATCTTAAGCACCTCCCGGTGGGTCGATTCAGGCGTGGCCTGAAGAGTGTTGAAAGCGGGGCTTTGGCCGAATAGCTCGGCAAAGGGTCGCGAATCATACGCGCAAGACGCGCGTTGCGCATCACAGACTAGTCGATAAGCGCCAAGTCATTTGCTTTTCCGCCGACCGGTGGCGCCCAGGGCCAGCAATCGCAGCTCGGCTTCGGCCAGGACGCTGCGCTTGTCGGCTTTGTCGAGTTTCTTCCAGGCGCGGATCTCACGCTTGCTGCGGCCACAGCCAACGCAGATGTCATCGCTGAATTTGCAGATGCTGATGCAGGGGTCTTTGGTGGAACTCATGTTTTGTACCTGACACTGGAGATCTAAATGTGGGAGCGGGCTTGCTCGCGAATGCGGTGGCTCAGTCAATGCATCTGCAAGCTGATACACCGCATTCGCGAGCAAGCCCGCTCCCACAGGTGTATCGCGTCAGTCTTCGAACTGGCGGCGCTCGGCTTCGATGGCTTCGGCCAGGGCCCGGGCTTCGTCTTCTTCGTCGCTCAAAGGCGGTTGTTCGAGAGCGGCGACGGCGGCGAGGAGTTTTGCGCGGGCCTCAGCAACGCCAAGGATGTCTTCCTCTGGCTCAGGTTCTGCTTCGACTTCAGGCTCAGCCTCAACGTTCGGTTGAGTTTCAGGTTCGGCGACGCCGTCACGCAGCAGGTCGTCGAAGTCAGTCTTGATGCCCTGCTCCATGTCGTCCAATTCCAGCAACAACGTATGAAAACTGGTCTCGTCCTTCGGCTCTTCCGGCTCGGCGCTGGCGTCGGCCAATTCCTGCAGGCTCGCGGGCACCGGGGCGTCGTCGAAGTCGAGCACCGGCTCGGCCTCCATCTCGCGCAGTTCGGCCAGCGGCGGCAGGTCGTCGAGGTTTTTCAGGTTGAAATGGTCGAGAAACACCTTGGTGGTGGCGAACATCGCCGGTTTGCCGGGCACGTCGCGGTAGCCGACGATGCGGATCCACTCGCGCTCCAGCAAGGTCTTGACGATATGGCTGTTGACCGCCACGCCCCGCACATCCTCGATCTCGCCCCGGGTGATCGGCTGGCGATAGGCGATCAGCGCCATGGTCTCCAGCATCGCCCGCGAATAACGTTGCGGACGCTCTTCCCACAAACGGCCGACCCAGGGGGAAAACTTCTCACGGATCTGCAGGCGGTAACCCGACGCCACTTCGCGTAATTCAAAGGCGCGGCCATCGCAGGACTTGCGCAGGATCTCCAGCGCCTTCTTGAACACCGGCGGCTCAGGGCGCTCGGCTTCTTCAAAGAGCTCGAACAGGCGTTCCAAAGATTGCGGTTTGCCAGAGGCCAGGAGAAACGCCTCCAGCAGCGGCGCCAGTTCGCGGGGTTCAGTCAGATTCATCGATTCAGCTCTTTATTCGGCTCGCGCCCGCACGTGGATAGCCGCAAAAGGCTCATTCTGGACCAGCTCGACCAACGATTCCTTGACCAATTCAAGGATCGCCATAAAGGTCACCACCACCCCCAGGCGCCCCTCTTCAGCGGTGAACAGCTCGACAAAGGGCACGAAACCGCCGCCCTTGAGGCGTTCCAGCACATCGCTCATGCGCTCGCGGGTCGACAACGCCTCGCGGCTGACCTGGTGGCTTTCAAACATATCGCCACGGCGCAGCACCTCGGCCATGGACATCAGCAATTCTTCCAGGCTCACGTCCGGCAGCAACTTGCGCGCGCGGGCTTCAGGCGCGTCGAGTTTCGGCACTACGACGTCGCGGCCCACGCGGCTCAAGCCGTCGATGCCTTCGGCGGCGGCCTTGAAGCGTTCGTACTCTTGCAGGCGGCGGATCAGTTCGGCGCGCGGGTCATCTTCTTCGGCTTCGACCGTCTCCGAGCGCGGCAGCAGCATGCGCGACTTGATCTCGGCGAGCATGGCGGCCATCACCAGATACTCGGCGGCCAGCTCCAGGCGCACCGATTGCATCAGCTCGACATAGCCCATGTACTGGCGGGTGATTTCCGCTACCGGGATGTCGAGGATGTTGATGTTCTGCTTGCGAATCAGGTAGAGCAGCAAGTCCAGCGGGCCTTCGAAGGCTTCAAGGAAGACTTCGAGGGCGTCCGGCGGAATGTACAGGTCCAGGGGCATTTCCATGACCGCCTGGCCATACACCATGGCAAACGGCAGTTCCTGCTGGGCGCCCGCCTGGCTGTCGACGGTTTCCACGGCCGACATTCAGGCCTCGACCATGAACGGCGCCGGGTCGCCGCAACCCACGCGGATCACTTCGGGTTCGCCGTCGGCCAGGTTGATCACGGTGGAGGCTTTGTTGCCGCCGTAGCCACCGTCGATGATCAGGTCGACGTGCTTTTCCAGCAGGCGGCGCATTTCGTATGGGTCATACAGAGGCTCATCCTCACCCGGCATGATCAGCGACACGCTCATCAACGGCTCACCCAGTTCTTCGAGCAGCGCCAAGGCGATGGGGTGTTCCGGTACCCGCAGGCCGATGGTGCGCTTCTTCGGGTGCAACAACAGGCGCGGCACTTCGCGGGTGGCGTTGAGAATAAAGGTGTAGGGCCCCGGCGTGTGCGCCTTGAGCAGGCGGAAGGTGCCGGTATCGACCTTGGCGAACAGCCCAAGTTGGGACAGATCGCTGCAGATCAGCGCAAAGTTGTGCTTGTCGTCCAACTGGCGCAGGCGTCTTACACGCTCCACCGCGCCCTTGTCGCCGATCTGGCAACCGATGGCGTAGGACGAATCAGTCGGGTAGATCACCACGCCGCCGGCGCGAATGATCTCGACGGCCTGTTTGATCAGGCGCGCCTGGGGGTTTTCCGGATGAATCTGGAAGAATTGACTCACGTGTTCTACCTGTTCAGACGGTGGCAGTAATGGGGTCATGCTTGAATCGCCCCGACAAGAGCGGCAGGTCTTCGGGTACCTGGCGATACTCGCCGATTTCGGACCACCCACCTGGACCATGAAAATCACTGCCGGCACTGACCAGCAGACCAAATTCGCGGGCAAGAATCGCCAGGCTGCCAACCTGTTCGGCGGGTTGATGCCCGTTGACCACTTCGATCGCGTGGCCGCCCGCTCCAATATAGTCGCTGATCAGCTTGCGGCGCTTGCTGCGGGTGAAATCGTAATGCCAAGGATGGGCCAGGCTAACCCAGGCGCCGGAGGCACGCAGGGTCCCGACCGTGTCTTCCAGGGTCGGCCAGTGTTGCTTCACATCGCCCAACTTGCCGGCGCCCAGCCATTTGCGAAAGGCTTCGGCGCGATCTTTGACAAAGCCTTCACGCACCATCCAGTCGGCAAAGTGCGGCCGGGCCGGTGCATTACCGCTGTCGCCCAGTTCCTGCTGGATGGCGCGGGCGCCATCAAGGGCGTTGGGCATGCCTTTGAGGCTGAGCTTGCGACTTATTTCTTCGGACCGCAGCCAGCGGCCATCGTGCAAATCGGCGATGGCCTGCACCAGCGGCGGGGCCTGTTGATCGAAACCGTAGCCGAGCACATGAATGGTGGCGCCGCCCCAAGTGCAGGACAATTCCACGCCGTTGACCAGCTGCATGCCTAGGCTGTGGGCCGCGACCCGGGCCTCGTCGAGACCTTCGAGGGTGTCGTGGTCGGTCAACGCCAGGACTCGCACGCCTTTTTCAAACGCACGCGCGACCAGTACCGCGGGCGCCAGGGCGCCGTCTGAGGCCGTGCTGTGGCAGTGCAAATCAACATTCACGGGGATGTGTAACCTCAAGTCAGCTGGCGCTTTCGCTACCAAGGATGTTTGTTATTATGCCGCCACATCCAGCTTCTGGCTCTTACTGTGAAACAATTCATCGACTTCATCCCGCTGTTGCTGTTTTTCATCGTTACCAAACTCGACCCCAGGGTCATCGATATCGCCGGTCACCCGGTGTCGTTCGGGGGCATCTACAGCGCCACCGCCGTCCTGATCATCAGCTCTATCGTCGTCTATGGCGCTATCTTCATCTCCCAGCGCAAGCTGGAAAAAAGCCAATGGCTCACCCTCATTGCCTGCCTGGTATTCGGCGGACTGACCCTGGCCTTCCACAGCGAAACCTTCCTCAAATGGAAAGCGCCGGTGGTGAACTGGCTGTTCGCGCTGGTCTTTATCGGCAGCCACTTCATTGGTGATCGCCTGCTGATCAAGCGAATCATGGGCCATGCGCTGACCCTGCCGGAGCCGGTGTGGACACGCTTGAACGTGGCCTGGATCGTGTTTTTTCTGTTCTGCGGCGCCGCCAACCTGTTCGTGGCCTTTACCTTCCAGGATTACTGGGTCGACTTCAAAGTGTTCGGCAGCCTGGCCATGACCGTGTTGTTCCTGGTAGGCCAGGGTATCTACCTGTCGCGCCACCTGCATGACGTTGCCCCTACCACGCCTAAAACCGAGGACTGACATGCTCTACGCAATCATTGCCACCGACGTGGCCAACTCGCTGGAAAAACGCCTGAGCGTACGCCCGGCCCATGTCGAGCGCCTCAAGCAGCTGCAGGCCGAAGGCCGTATCGTGCTGGCCGGCCCGCACCCGGCGGTAGACAGCAACGACCCAGGCGATGCGGGTTTCACCGGGAGCCTGATCGTTGCCGAGTTCGCCTCCCTGGCCGATGCCCAGGCCTGGGCCAAGGCTGATCCTTATGTCGCCGCCGGCGTATACGCTGACGTCGTGATCAAGCCGTTCAAGCAAGTCCTGCCTTGATAACGGCCGCGCCGAACCTTATCGGTTCGGCGTACGCCTAATGGCTCATTATTCTCGGTAACCTGCCGACAACGTTCTGAATATTCGTGTGGAATCAGGAGTTCCGATGCGCTTACGTCAGTTGTGTCTGTTGGCAGTGGTAATGATCGGGGCTTCGGCCCACGCTGAAGAAACCTCGAACACCGGCAGTTCCACGCCCCTGTCCTTGAGTGTCGGCGCCCAGATCACCGAGTTGCAGCAACGTTTGAAAGAAAGCGAACGCCAGCGTGAAGAACTGAGCAAGCAACTGCAAAGCGCAGATGCTGCCCGCGAAAGCGCCCAATTGAGTCGCCTTCGCCAAGAGAACCAACGCCTGGCCCAGCAACTCAAAGAGACACAGGGCGGCGCCTTGACCCGCTGGCTGACCGAGCAACAGCAATGGTTCGTCACCGGCGGGGCCGTCGCACTGATCGCCCTGCTGTGCGGGATCTTCGCCAGTGGTGGGCACCGTCGCCGTCGACAATGGCTAAATTGAGTGAGTCATGAGCGAGCTGTTACTGATAGATGATGACCAGGAGCTCTGCGAGCTGCTGACCAGTTGGTTGAGCCAGGAAGGCTTCCAGGTGCGTGCCTGCCATGACGGCTTGAGCGCCCGCAAAGCCTTGGCCGACAGCGCCCCGGCTGCGGTGGTGCTCGACGTGATGCTGCCCGACGGCAGTGGCCTTGAGTTGCTCAAGCAATTGCGCAACGACCACCCGGAACTGCCGGTGCTGATGCTCTCGGCCCGTGGCGAACCGCTGGACCGCATCCTCGGCCTCGAACTGGGCGCCGACGATTACCTGGCCAAGCCCTGCGACCCACGCGAGCTGACTGCCCGCCTGCGTGCCGTATTGCGCCGCAGCCATCCGGCTGCCGTGTCGACCCAGCTGGAATTGGGCGACCTGTGCTTCAGCCCGGTGCGCGGCGTGGTCAGTATCGACGAGCAGGAGTTTACCCTGACTGTTTCCGAAAGCCGCCTGCTGGAAGCCCTGCTGCGCCAGCCCGGCGAACCGCTGGACAAGCAGGAACTGGCGCAGATCGCCCTGGGCCGCAAGCTGACCCTCTACGATCGCAGCCTGGATATGCACGTCAGCAACCTACGCAAAAAGATCGGCCCACACCCGGACGGCCGGCCACGGATCGTGGCGTTGCGTAGCCGGGGCTACTATTACAGCCTCTGAAATCGGGAGCCCCTGGGCTCCTGGTTTTGTCAGCGCCCCCCCAATCGTCTTTACCCAAGCTTTACCCACACCTGACCGCCGCTGACCTTGATCTCCGTAATCTACTCACATCCGGACTCACCGGAATAGAGACAGGAGAATCACCATGCGCAAGACCCTTATCGCTTTGATGTTCGCCGCTGCCCTGCCCACCGTTGCCATGGCGGCAATGCCTGAAGGCCCAGGCCCGATGGGCGGCCCGGAAGGCCACATGATGGGTGGCCCGGGCCACGGCGGTGAACACGGTCCGCGTGGCAAAGGCGGCCCTTTCAGCCAACTGGACCTGAGCAAGGAACAGCGCCAGCAGATCGGCAAGTTGATGGGCGACCAATGGCACGCTCGCAAAGACCTGACCAAGAAGTACTTGGACAAACTGCCAGCCGCTGACCAGAAAGCCATGCAGGACGAAATCGCCGCCGGCAAGCAGAAAACCCAGGCGGACATCCGTGCGGTCCTCAAGCCTGACCAGCAGAAGAAGTTCGACGAGATCGTCAAGCAGCAGGAACAGCGTCGCGCCGAATGGAAGGAATTCCAGGCCTGGAAAGCGCAACAGCCGCAAAAAGCGCAATAATGCACCCGCGTTAACACTCCCAGCCCAGTGGCCCTCGCCACTGGGCTTTTCCTGTTTGAGGGTTTCCTGTGCGTTCATTGTTCTGGCGCATCCTGGCCAGCTTCTGGCTGGCCATCGCCTTGGTTGCCGGGTTGTCGATCCTGCTGGGGCACATGCTCAATCAAGACGCCTGGATTCTCAGCCGTCACCCCGGTCTCAATAACCTGGCCGAAGAGTGGACCCAACTCTACGAGGCCCAGGGCGAGGATGCCGCCCAGGATCTGCTGCAACAGCGCAAGCGCCAGTACCACATCGACGTACAAGTGCTGAATGAAAGCGGCGAGCCGGTGGTGCGCGGCACCTTTCCGCGCCGCGCCGCCGCTTTCGAAGCGCGCCAGAATGACAGCCAGGACGGCCACTTGCCCTGGCGCCGCCTGACCGCCGAGTACACCAGCGAAAAGACCGGCGACACCTACCTGCTGATCTACCGCATCCCCCATCCGGAACTCGACGCCTGGCACCGCAGCAGCCTTTTGTGGCCGTTGAGCGCGTTGGCGATTGCGCTGGTGGTGCTGACCCTGTTCAGCCTGTTGGTGACACTGTCCATCACCCGGCCCCTCAGCCGTTTGCGTGGCGCGGTACATGACCTTGGCCAGGCCACCTATCAGCAAAACAGCTTGGCGCGCCTGGCCAACCGCCGCGATGAATTCGGCGTGCTGGCTACCGACTTCAACCGCATGGGCGCCCGCCTGCAAAGCCTGATCGGCAGCCAGCGCCAGTTGCTGCGCGATGTCTCCCACGAACTGCGCTCGCCCCTGGCGCGCCTGCGGATCGCCCTGGCCCTGGCCGAACGCGCCAGCCCCGAAGAACGGGAAAAACTCTGGCCGCGCCTGACCCGTGAATGCGACCGGCTGGAAGCCTTGATCAGCGAAATCCTGGTACTGGCCCGTGTCGATGCCGACAACGCCAGCGCCGAAGAGGTCGACCTCACTTCCCTGCTCAAGACCCTGCAAAAGGACGCCCAACTCGGCGCGCCGGACCAGCTAGTGCAACTGGACGCCGACACCGACCTGCACCTGAAGGGCTGGCCGACCATGATCGAACGCGCGGTGGATAACCTGCTGCGCAATGCCCAGCGCTTCAATCCACAGGGCCAGCCGATTGAACTGCATGCGCAGCGCCAGGGTGATCGGATCCTGATCAGCGTGCGCGACCACGGCCCCGGCGTTGAGGCCGAACACTTGAGCCAGCTCGGCGAACCCTTCTACCGCGCCCCCGGCCAGACCGCACAAGGCCATGGCCTGGGCCTGGCGATTGCGCGTCGCGCCGCCGAACGCCATGGTGGCAGCCTGATCTTAGCCAATCATCCTGACGGCGGTTTTGTTGCCAGTATCGACCTGCCGTTGGAACCTGGGGTTGTCACACCGGCCTGATGATCTTCTATAGTGGCCCTTCTCTTACGGAGGGCCTTTGATGACTGACCTGCTGACTCCCATCCAAGCCGCACTCGCTCTACCACAAACACCACTGACCTTTACCGAAGCCGGCGCCCTGCCCTCGACCTTCGCCGTCACTGAGCTGGCCAGCGCCAGCATCGGCGCTGCCGGCCAGGCGGTGGCGCAACTGATCCAGCAACAGACCGGGCGCCTGCCCAGCGTCATTGTGGACCGGCGCCTAGCCTCCTTCTGGTTTTCTTCTTCGATCCGCCCGGTAGGCTGGGAAACACCACCGCTGTGGGACCCGGTGGCCGGCGACTATGCCAGCGCCGATGGCTGGATTCGACTGCACACCAATGCGCCCCACCACCGCGCGGCGGCTGAGCGTGTGCTGGGCAAGGTGACCGAGCGGGCCGAAATGGCCGTCAAGGTCGCCAAATGGAACGCCGCCGAGCTGGAGCAGGCGCTTGTCGATGAAGGGGGTTGCGCCGCGCAGATGCGTGACTGGCAAGCCTGGCAGGCACATCCCCAAGGGCTGGCAGTGAATGCTGAGGAGCTGGTGCAGCGCCAGACCTTTGCAACCACCACCCACAAGCCCTGGCTCGGCTCGGTTGCGCGGCCACTGGCGGGCCTCAAGGTATTGGACCTGACCCGCGTGTTGGCCGGCCCGGTGGCCAGCCGCTTTCTCGCAGGCCTGGGCGCTGACGTGCTGCGCATCGATTCACCCACCTGGAATGAGCCCGGCGTAGTACCGGAAATGACCCTGGGCAAACGCTGCGCCCGCCTGGATTTGAAAAGCCCGGAAGGCCGGCAGGTTTTCGAAGGCCTGCTCAAGGAAGCCGACATCCTGTTCCACGGCTACCGCGCCGATGCCCTGGAACAGCTGGGTTACACCGCCGATGGACTGCAAACCCTGGCCCCCGGCCTGATCGACGTGAGCCTCAACGCCTATGGTTGGAGCGGCCCGTGGCGCAACCGTCGTGGTTTCGACAGCCTGGTGCAGATGAGCAGCGGAATCGCCGCCGCTGGCATGGCCTGGAAACAGACGGACAAACCGGTGCCCCTGCCGTTGCAGGCGCTGGATCACGCGACCGGGTATTTGATGGCGGCCAGTGCGATCCAGGCATTCAGTGAACGGGTGAAAACCGGGCGGGGTGGTTCGGCGTGGTTATCATTGGCGCGTACGGCGAAGTTGCTGGTAGAGGCGGGACAGGTGCCGGAGCAGCCAGCGTTGCGCGCCGAAGAGCCAGCAGATCAAGGCCTGTTGGCGGAGCAGACAGCCTGGGGCCAGGCACATCGATTGTTGCCACCGGTCGCTATCAGCGGCACGCCGTTGCAGTGGGATTTGCCGGCTGGGGAATTGGGTTCACACCGGCCTCAGTGGTGACCTTGAGTCCGCATTCGCGAGCAAGCCCGCTCCCATATTTTGACCGAATACCTCCATGGAATGCGGTCGAATGTGGGAGCGGGCTTGCTCGCGAAGAGGCCAGTACAGGCACTCTTAATCCGCCCGCTGCAGCGACGCCCACAAATGCTGCGCCGCATACGCCCGGAGCGGGCGCCAAGCCTCGGCCCGCGCCAACAACTGCCGCGCCGAAACCGGCCCACCTTCCAATGCCACCAACGCATTGATCAACCCGATATCCCCCGACGCAAACGCATCCGCCTCGCGCATCTGGCGCATGGCGATGTACTGCGCGGTCCAATCGCCAATCCCCGGCAACGCCACCAACCGTGCCACACCAGCCTTGAGGCTGGCCTGGGGTTCGAACAATCGGGGATCATCCAGCAACGCCTGGGCCACGCCCGACAAGGTCCGCCCACGCGCCTTGGGCATGCCCAGCGTCGCCAGGTCCGCCGCCGCCAACACCTCAGCGGCGGGGAACACATGGGTGATACCGACATGCGGCGTTGCCAACGGCTGACCGTAGTGCGCCACCAACTTGCCCGCCAGACGAATCGCGGCGACCACGGTGATTTGCTGGCCGAGCACCGCGCGAATCGCCAGCTCCAGACCATCCCAGGTGCCCGGCACACGCAAGCCCGGACGCGCTGCGACCAGTTGCGCCATCAATGGGTCCGTCGCCAGTTGCGGGTTGATCAACTGGGGCTGGGCATCCAGATCGAACATCGTGCGCAGACGCCGTTCGATCTCAGGCAACGCCGCCGGGTCTGGAAAACCCACCTCCACGTCTAGCCAATCGCCATCCCCCATCGCCACGCTGATCCAGCCGTGCTGCCCGCCGAGGCTGATACTGCGCCGGTACACCCCCGCCTCGACCGTCTCCATCCCGCCGATCGCCCGCGCCGACAGAAACCCCACCATTGCCGCCCAGTCGTAGGGTGGCTGATACGCCAGTCTCACAACGACAACACCCCGCTGTACAACCCATACGCCGCCAGCCCCGCGCCGGCGATCACGCAGCTGAAAATGCCTTTTTCCATGTGGGTAAACAAGGGTTGGCCCTGCTCACGCTTGGCGAGGGCAAACAGGATCACACCCGGCGCATACAACAGCGCCGACAGCAGCAGGTATTTCAAGCCCCCGGCGTAGAGCAGCCATACGGCGTAGCTGAGGGCAATCAGGCCCACCAGCAGGTCCTTCATGCGCTGGCCGTGGGCGCCTTCATACGTTTCGCCGCGCCCGCTCAACAGCACCGCATAGGCGGCCGACCACAGGTAAGGCACCAGAATCATCGAGGAAGCCAAGTAGATCAGGGTGGTGTAGGTGCTGTGGGAAAACAGCGTGATCACCAGGAAGACCTGGATCATCACATTAGTCAGCCACAGCGCATTGACCGGCACCTGGTTGACGTTTTCCTTTTTCAGGAAGGCCGGCATGGTCTTGTCCTGGGCCGTGGCGTAGAGGATTTCCGCACAGAGCAACGCCCAGGACAGCAAGGCGCCGAGCAACGAGACCGCCAGGCCGATGCTGATCGCCATCGCGCCCCAGGGGCCGACGATGTGTTCGAGCACACCTGCCAGGGACGGGTTCTGCAAGTGCGCAAGTTCCGGCTGACTCATGATCCCCAGGGACAACACATTCACCAGCACCAGCAGTGCCAGCACGCCCAGAAAACCGATGACCGTGGCGCGGCCCACGTCCGAGCGTTTCTCGGCGCGCGCCGAGTACACGCTGGCGCCCTCGATGCCGATAAACACAAACACGGTGACCAGCATCATGTTGCGCACCTGGTCCACCACGCTGCCGATAGTCGGGTTGCCCGCGCCCCAGATATCTCGGGTGAAGATTTCTGCCTTGAATGCCACGCCGGCAATCACGATAAACATCAGCAGCGGCACGATCTTGGCCACGGTGGTGATCTGATTGATAAACGCGGCCTCCTTGATCCCACGCAGCACCAGAAAATGCACGGCCCACAGCAGCAAGGACGCGCAGCCGATAGCCACCGGCGTGTTGCCCTGACCGAATATCGGAAAAAAATAACCGAGGGTGCTGAACAGCAACACGAAGTAACCCACGTTGCCCATCCAGGCGCTGATCCAGTAACCCCAGGCCGACGAGAAGCCCATGTAGTCGCCGAAGCCGGCCTTGGCATAGGCATACACGCCCGAATCCAATTCAGGCTTGCGGTTGGCCAGGGTCTGGAACACGAAGGCCAGGGTCAACATACCCACGGCGGTGATCGCCCAACCGATCAGCACGGCGCCCACCTCGGCGCGAGCGGCCATATTCTGCGGCAACGAGAAAATCCCCCCGCCGATCATCGACCCCACTACCAGGGCGATCAGGGCACTGAGCCGAAGTTTCTGGGCGGGTTGGGACATGAACACTCCTGAATGAATAAAACGCTTTTAGCTGACAACTGTGCACTCAACTAATTAACCCAGCGAGTGTAGCGTTTATTAGAGACCGCGATAAAACACGGCGCTAATAACCCGAGGGCATGACAGTTTATAGGGTTTAGGCTTATTTAGAATTTAAATACGGCAACTACTTTGTCGTGTATTGGCTACTTATTGTCGCCTGTATGAAAAGTTTGCACATTCGGAAAAACGGACTAGCTTAAAACGTCCACACGTAGCACTAAATGATTGACCAATACCGCAGGGACCGCTCTGGAAAGCACCTTTGCGAGGAAAACTATTGCCCACGGCTTTGCACCCTAAGTCATTAATTCACAATGGAATGTGCCAATGAAGTGATCTGAGTCAGCTGTTTGATTAGCGCACGGATTTATTCTGTGGTCTCTCTTCTCCTGCATTGGAGTTATGCGATGTCTGAATCTCCCGGAAAACTTCGATTGGGCGCACTGGTTGCACTTGTCGTCGGCTCAATGATTGGCGGCGGGATCTTCTCACTGCCGCAAAATATGGCCGCCAGTGCCGATGTCGGCGCCGTGTTGATTGGTTGGGTGATTACCGCCATCGGCATGTTGACCCTCGCGTTTGTGTTCCAGACCCTCGCCAACCGCAAGCCCGACCTCGACGGCGGCGTGTATGCCTACGCCAAGGCCGGCTTCGGCGACTACATGGGCTTCTCTTCAGCCTGGGGCTACTGGATCAGCGCCTGGCTGGGCAACGTCGGTTATTTCGTGTTGCTGTTCAGCACCCTCGGTTACTTCTTCCCGCTATTTGGAGAGGGAAATACACCTGCTGCAGTGATCGGTGCGTCGGTGCTGCTGTGGGCCGTGCATTTCCTGGTGCTGCGCGGCATCAAGGAAGCGGCATTCATCAACCTGGTGACCACCGTCGCCAAGGTCGTGCCACTGGTGCTGTTCGTGTTGATCGCGCTGTTTGCGTTCAAGCTGGATATCTTCACCGCTGACATCTGGGGCGTGAAAAACCCGGACCTGGGCAGTGTGATGAACCAAGTGCGCAACATGATGCTGGTCACCGTCTGGGTGTTCATCGGCATCGAAGGCGCGAGCATCTTCTCGTCCCGTGCGGAAAAACGCTCCGACGTGGGCAAGGCCACAGTGATCGGTTTTATCACCGTGCTGTTGTTCCTGATGCTGGTGAACGTGCTGTCCCTGGGCATCATGACCCAACCCGAACTGGCCAAGCTGCAAAACCCATCGATGGCCGCCGTGTTGGAACACGTGGTGGGCCACTGGGGCGCGGTGCTGATCAGCGTCGGCCTGATCATCTCGCTGTTGGGAGCGCTGCTGTCGTGGGTGTTGCTGTGTGCGGAGATCATGTTCGCTGCCGCCAAGGACCACACCATGCCGGAGTTCCTGCGTAGGGAGAATGCCAACCATGTGCCAGTCAACGCTCTGTGGCTGACCAACGCCATGGTGCAACTGTTCCTGGTGATCACGCTGTTTTCCGCCAGCACTTACCTGTCGCTGATCTACCTCGCCACCTCGATGATCCTGGTGCCTTACCTGTGGTCGGCGGCCTACGCCCTGTTACTGGCGGTGCGCGGCGAGACCTACGAAAACGCGCTGAAAGAGCGCAAGAAAGACCTGTTCATCGGCGCCATCGCCCTGATCTACGCGATCTGGCTGCTGTATGCCGGCGGCACCAAATACCTGCTGCTCTCCGCCCTGCTCTATGCGCCCGGCGCGATTCTGTTCGCCAAGGCCAAGCATGAACTGGGCAAACCGATTTTCACCAACGTCGAGAAGCTGATTTTCGCCGCAGTGGTCATTGGCGCCCTGGTGGCGGCCTATGGGCTCTACGACGGCTTCCTGACCCTGTAACACCTGAATCTTTTGTTCACTGGAGGATCTGTAATGACCACGGAAAAAGTGAAGTACGGCGTACATTCCGAAGCCGGCAAACTGCGCAAAGTCATGGTGTGCTCCCCAGGCTTGGCCCACCAGCGGCTGACCCCCAACAACTGCGATGAACTGCTGTTCGATGACGTGCTGTGGGTGGCCCAGGCCAAGCGCGACCATTTCGACTTTGTGACCAAGATGCGCGAGCGGGATATTGATGTGCTGGAAATGCACAACCTGCTCACCGACATCGTCGCCATCCCCGAAGCGCTGGACTGGATCCTGGAGCGCAAGATCACCGCCAACACCGTGGGCCTGGGCCTGGTCGATGAAGTGAGCTCGTGGCTGCGCAGCCTGGAGCCGCGCAAAATCAGCGAATTCCTGATTGGTGGCGTGTCGGCCGATGACCTGCCGAGCAGCTTCGGTGGCAAGACCATCGAGATGTTCCGCGACTTCCTCGGGCATTCCAGCTTCATCTTGCCGCCACTGCCCAACACCCAGTTCACCCGTGACACCACCTGCTGGATCTACGGCGGCGTCACGCTGAACCCGATGTACTGGCCGGCACGACGCCAGGAAACCCTGCTGGCCTCGGCCATCTACAAGTTCCACCCGGAGTTCACCAACGCCGACTTCCAGATCTGGTACGGCGACCCGGATCAGGAACACGGCGCTTCCACGCTGGAAGGCGGCGACGTGATGCCCATCGGCAACGGCGTAGTCCTGATCGGCATGGGCGAGCGTTCGTCCCACCAGGCGATCGGCCAACTGGCGCGCAACCTGTTCAAGAACAAGGCGGTGGAGAAAGTCATCGTGGCCGGCCTGCCGAAATCCCGCGCGGCGATGCACCTGGACACCGTGTTCAGTTTCTGCGACCGCGACCTGGTCACCATCTTCCCCGAAGTGGTCAACCAGATCGTGCCGTTCACCCTGCGCCCGGACGAAAGCAAGCCACACGGCATCGACATCCAGCGCGAGAAAACCAACTTCCTCGACACCGTCGCCGCAGCCCTCAACCTCAAGGCGCTGCGCGTCGTCGAAACCGGCGGCAACAGCTTCGCCGCCGAACGCGAGCAGTGGGACGACGGCAACAACGTGGTGGCGGTGGAGCCTGGCGTGGTGATCGGTTACGACCGCAACACCTACACCAACACCCTGCTGCGCAAGGCTGGTGTGGAAGTCATCACCATCAGCGCCGGCGAACTCGGCCGGGGCCGTGGCGGCGGCCACTGCATGACCTGCCCGATCATCCGCGACCCTATCGACTATTAATTTCCAGGCCTTGGCCGTCGCCCATAAGGCGCCGGCCAGGGGGATAACCTAAACAGAAGGAGATCCATCATGGCTTTCAACATGCGCAACCGCAGCCTGCTGTCACTGATGCACCACACCACCCGCGAGCTGCACTACCTGCTGGACCTGTCCCGCGACCTCAAGCGCGCCAAATACACCGGCACCGAGCGTCCGCACCTGAAGGGCAAGAACATCGCGCTGATCTTCGAAAAAACCTCGACCCGCACCCGCTGCGCCTTCGAAGTCGCGGCCCATGACCAGGGCGCCCACGTCACCTACATCGACCCGGTGTCGTCGCAGATCGGCCACAAGGAAAGCATGAAAGACACCGCCCGCGTATTGGGCCGGATGTTCGACGCCATCGAGTACCGTGGCTTCGAACAGGAAATCGTCGAGGAGCTGGCCAAGTTCGCCGGTGTGCCGGTGTTCAACGGCCTCACTGCTGAATTCCACCCCACCCAAATGATCGCCGACACCCTGACGATGCGCGAGCACAGCGACAAACCGCTGCATGACATCAGTTACGCCTACCTGGGTGACGCACGCTACAACATGGGCAACTCGCTGCTGATGATCGGCGCCAAGCTGGGCATGGACGTGCGCATCGGCGCGCCGAAAGCCCTGTGGCCGCACGAAGATTTCATCAAGCAATGCCAGGCGTTTGCCGAAGAAAGCGGCGCGCGTATCACCATCACCGAAGACCCGAAGGAAGCGGTGAAAGGCGTGGACTTCATCCACACCGATATCTGGGTGTCCATGGGCGAGCCGGTGGAAGCGTGGGACGAGCGCATCGAGCAACTGCTGCCGTACCAAGTCAACGCCAAGATGATGAAAGCCTCGGGCAACCCGCGCGTGAAGTTCATGCACTGCCTGCCGGCGTTCCACAACAGCGAAACCAAGGTGGGCAAGGACATCGCCGCGCGTTATCCAAACCTGGCCAATGGCGTGGAAGTGACCGAGGACGTGTTCGAGTCGCCGGCCAACATCGCGTTTGAGCAGGCGGAGAACCGCATGCATACCATCAAGGCGATTCTGGTGTCGGCACTCGCAGATATCTGACGGATATTCTGTAGGAGCTGGCTTGCCAGCGATAGCCATGTACCTGCCGACATCCCTGTTGGAGGTACAGGCACTATCGCCGGCAAGCCGGCTCCTACATGGACCGTGTTGTTCATGAGCTTTCTAGAAGGACATTCTGTATGCGCATCGTCGTAGCCCTGGGCGGCAACGCCCTGCTCCGCCGTGGTGAACCCATGACGGCGGACAACCAACGCGCCAATATCCGCATCGCCACCGAACAGATCGCCAAGATCCATGCCGGCAACCAGCTGGTGATCGCTCACGGTAATGGTCCGCAAGTCGGCCTGCTGTCGTTGCAGGCGGCGGCCTACACCCAGGTGTCGCCGTACCCACTGGACGTGCTCGGCGCCGAGACCGAAGGCATGATCGGCTACATCATCGAACAGGAACTGGGCAACCTGCTGGACTTCGAAGTGCCGTTCGCCACCCTGCTCACCCAAGTCGAAGTGGACGCCAAGGACCCGGCCTTCCAGAACCCTACCAAGCCCATCGGCCCGGTGTACTCCAAAGCCGAAGCGGAAAAACTCGCCGCCGAAAAAGGCTGGGCCATTGCCCCGGATGGCGACAAGTACCGCCGCGTCGTCGCCAGCCCACGGCCCAAACGCATCTTTGAAATTCGCCCGATCACGTGGCTGCTGGACAAAGGCAGTATCGTGATTTGTGCCGGCGGCGGCGGCATTCCGACGATGTACGGCGAGGACGGCAAGCTGCGCGGCATTGAAGCCGTGATCGACAAGGATCTGTGTTCGTCGCTGCTGGCTTCACAATTGAAAGCCGATTTGCTGGTGATCGCCACCGACGTCAACGCCGCTTTTATCGATTTCGGCAAACCCACCCAAAAAGCCATCGGCCAAGCCCACCCGGACGACATGGAAAAACTCGGCTTCGCCGCCGGTTCCATGGGCCCCAAGGTACAAGCCGCCTGCGAGTTCGCCCGCCAGACTGGCAAAACCGCCGTCATCGGTTCACTCTCGGACATCGAAGCCATCGTCCAGGGCAGCGCCGGTACGCGCATCAGCACGGCAACACCTGGCATCACCTATCTGTGAAGTAGAGGAGAGACGCCTATGGCCACCTTTGAACCGGGTCACCTGCACGTTGAACGTCACGCGCTGAACAAGGATGACTACAGCTACAACCTGTGCATCGACTACGAAGTCAGCCAGGATCCCAAGGAAGGCAAGGGGATGCTGTTCAAGCTCCATGGCTCGGTGCAGGGCAAGGACCTTAAGGAGGAGTTTTTCCTGCCCAAGGACCAGGCGTTCGACTTTGCCCGGCATGCGATGAACATCGCGCAGAAATACGGCATGCCGAAGATTGCCGTGTTGAACGGCTCGATGCACAAGCAGTACGACCAGATGTTCGAGGATGTACGGCGTCAACTGGATGTGAAGGCAGGCGATCCGGTCAAGCCCGAACACCTGGAATAACCGCCCCCCTGTAGGAGCGAGCTTGCTCGCGAAGAACGCAAGATCAACGCGTGCATTCAAGCAACCCGCGTTATCGTTGACGTTTTTCGCGAGCAAGCTCGCTCCTACAGTTTTCACCTCTGGCATACTTGCCGCCTCTCGCTCCCCAGAATTGTTAGCGTCCCATGCGTATCCACGTCAGCTTCATCGACCGCGTCGGCATCACCCAGGAAGTCCTGGCCCTGCTCGGTGGGCGCAATCTCAACCTGGATGCGGTGGAGATGGTGCCGCCCAATGTCTACATCGACGCACCGACCCTCAGCGCCGAGGTGCTTGAAGAACTGCGCGACGCCCTTTTCAGCGTGCACGGCGTACAGGCCGTCACCGTGGTGGACATCCTCCCCGGCCAACGCCGCCACCTGCAACTCGACGCCCTGCTGGCCGCCATGACCGACCCGGTACTGGCGCTGGACAGTGCGGGCAAGATCCTGCTGGCCAACCCGGCGCTGATCGCCCTGTATGGGCGTGAGCCAGCCGGCGAAAGCATCAGCGAGCTGTTCAATGACCCGAAGCTACTCGACACCCTGCTGGAGCAAGGCTTCCGCTTGCCGCTGCGCGAGATCAGCGTCAACGGTCAGACCCTGCTGTTGGACGCCACGCCGATCACCGACGCCGGCGCCCTGCTCACCCTCTATCAGCCCAATCGCATCGGCGAACAACTGTCGGCGCTGCACCATGACCATGCCGAAGGGTTTGACGCGCTGCTCGGTGAATCCCCGGTCATCCGCACGCTAAAGGCCCGCGCGCAGCGGGTGGCGGCGTTGGATGCACCGTTGTTGATCCAGGGCGAAACCGGCACCGGCAAAGAGCTGGTGGCGCGTGCCTGCCATGCGATCAGCGCGCGCCACAGTGCACCCTTCCTGGCGTTGAACTGCGCGGCGCTGCCGGAAAACCTCGCGGAAAGTGAGTTGTTCGGTTATGCGCCAGGCGCCTTTACCGGCGCACAACGCGGTGGCAAGCCGGGGCTGATGGAGCTGGCCAACCAGGGCACGGTGTTTCTGGATGAGATCGGTGAGATGTCGCCGTACTTGCAGGCCAAGCTGCTGCGGTTTCTCAACGACGGCAGCTTCCGGCGCGTGGGCGGGGACCGTGAAGTGAAGGTCAATGTGCGCATCCTCAGCGCCACCCATCGCGACCTGGAAAAAATGGTCAGCGAGGGCACCTTCCGCGAGGACCTGTTCTACCGCCTCAACGTGCTGAACGTCGAAGTGCCGCCGCTGCGCGAACGCGGCCAGGACATCCTCTTACTGGCGCGTTACTTCATGCAGCAGGCCTGCGCCCAGATCCAGCGCCCGGTGTGCCGCCTGGCACCCGGCACTTACCCTGCGCTGCTGGGCAACCGCTGGCCGGGCAACGTGCGTCAACTGCAGAACGTGATCTTCCGTGCCGCCGCCATTTGCGAAAGCAGCCTGGTGGACATCGGCGACCTGGACATTGCCGGCACCTCGATGGCGCGCCAGGGCGACGGCGAAGTCGACAGCCTGGAACAGGCCATGGAAGATTTCGAACGCAGCCTGCTGGAAAAGCTCTACGCCCACTACCCCTCCACGCGCCAACTGGCTAGCCGCTTGCAGACCTCGCACACGGCCATCGCCCATCGCCTGCGCAAATACGGCATTCCAAATAAGCCCTGAAGCCGAGCTCCCACAGGAATTGCAATTCGAGCGTTAAGTTTGGTCCAGGAACGACATCCAGTGTACTGAAAGCGCTACAGTGGAACGATTTCGCTACAACCTTGTTTTTTGCGCGCCATGCAAGGCTTTGATCCACATAGGCTTTTTTTCAGACGCCCGAGTGTAGCGAAATCGCTACAGCGAATCGGCATATCGTCATAACCGTTTTATTTAACTCGTTGATTTATAACGACTTAACAACCTTGGCCGCGATATTGCTAAGCAACTCCCCATTATTCCAATCCCGTCCACCAGACGAATCTGGCCCCGAGGAGTTTCCATGAGCGAGTTGCGTTTCACTGAAGATCACGAATGGCTGCGCGCCGAAGCCGATGGCAGCGTCACCGTGGGTATCACCGCTTTCGCGCAGAACGCGCTGGGTGATGTGGTTTTCGTGCAACTGCCGGAGTTGCAGGCCTATGACAAGGGTGCCGAGGCGTCCACCGTTGAGTCGGTCAAAGCGGCTAGCGGCGTGTACATGCCTTTGGACGGTGAAGTCCTTGAAGTGAACGACAAATTGGATGGCAGCCCGGAGCTGGTCAACGAAGACCCGATGGGCGAAGGTTGGTTCTTCCGCTTTAAACCCGCTGATGCCAGTGCAGTGGCTAAGCTGTTGGATCAGGATGCGTACGACCGCCTGATCAAAGCCAACGCTGAAGCTTGAGGAGCGCGCCATGACCGTTAATCTGACTACCGCCAACGAATTCATCGCCCGCCACATCGGCCCGCGCCAGGAAGATGAGCAGCAGATGCTCGCCAGCCTGGGCTTCGACTCCCTGGAAGCCCTGAGCGCCAGCGTGATCCCGGAAAGCATCAAGGGCACCAGCGTGCTCGGCCTGGAAGACGGCCTGAGCGAAGCCGACGCACTGGCCAAGATCAAGGCTATCGCCGGCAAGAACCAACTGTTCAAGACTTACATCGGCCAGGGCTACTACAACTGCCACACGCCGTCGCCGATCCTGCGCAACCTGCTGGAAAACCCGGCCTGGTACACCGCCTACACCCCGTATCAACCCGAGATTTCCCAAGGCCGCCTGGAAGCGCTGCTGAACTTCCAGACCCTGATCAGCGACCTCACCGGCCTGCCAATCGCCAACGCCTCCTTGCTCGACGAAGCCACCGCCGCCGCCGAAGCCATGACCTTCTGCAAGCGCCTGAGCAAGAACAAGGGCAGCAACGCCTTCTTCGCCTCGATCCACAGCCACCCGCAAACCCTCGACGTGCTGCGCACCCGTGCCGAGCCCTTGGGCATCGACGTGGTGGTGGGCGATGAACGTGAACTGACCGACATCAGCCCGTTCTTCGGCGCCCTGCTGCAGTACCCGGCCAGCAACGGTGACGTATTCGACTACCGCGCACTGACCGAGCGTTTCCACGCCGCCAACGCCTTGGTGGCCGTGGCCGCCGACCTGCTCGCCCTGACCCTGCTGACCCCACCGGGTGAGTTCGGCGCCGACGTGGCCATCGGCAGCGCGCAACGCTTCGGCGTACCGCTGGGCTTTGGTGGCCCGCACGCGGCGTATTTCTCCACCAAGGATGCGTTCAAACGCGACATGCCGGGCCGTCTGGTCGGTGTGTCCGTGGACCGTTTCGGCAAGCCGGCCCTGCGCCTGGCCATGCAGACCCGCGAGCAACATATCCGCCGCGAGAAAGCCACGTCGAATATCTGCACCGCCCAAGTGTTGCTGGCGAACATCGCCAGCATGTACGCCGTGTACCACGGTCCCAAAGGCCTGACCCAAATCGCCCAGCGTGTGCACCAGCTGACCGCGATCCTGGCCAAGGGCCTGACCGCCCTGGGCTTGAAGGTCGAGCAGGAAAATTTCTTCGACACCATCACCCTCAACACCGGCGCCAACACTGCCGCGCTGCACGACAAGGCGCGCACCCAGCGCATCAACCTGCGTGTGGTGGATGGTGAGCGTCTTGGTGTGTCGGTGGACGAAACTACCACCCAGGCCGATATCGAAACCCTGTGGGCAATCTTCGCCGACGGTAAGGCCCTGCCGGACTTCGCCGCCAAAGTAGACAGCACCCTGCCGGCCGCGCTGCTGCGCCAGTCACCAGTCCTCAGCCATCCGGTGTTCAACCGTTATCACTCCGAAACCGAGCTGATGCGCTACCTGCGCAAACTGGCCGACAAGGACCTGGCGCTGGACCGCACCATGATCCCGCTGGGCTCGTGCACCATGAAGCTCAACGCTGCCAGCGAAATGATCCCGGTGACTTGGGCCGAGTTTGGCGCCCTGCACCCGTTCGCTCCGGCTGAGCAAAGCGCTGGCTACCTGGAGCTGACCTCCGACTTGGAGGCCATGCTCTGCGCCGCCACCGGTTATGACGCGATTTCCCTGCAGCCGAACGCCGGTTCCCAGGGCGAGTACGCGGGCCTGCTGGCCATCCGCGCCTATCACCAGAGCCGTGGCGATGAGCGCCGCGACATCTGCCTGATCCCCTCGTCGGCCCACGGCACCAACCCGGCCACCGCCAACATGGCGGGCATGCGCGTGGTCGTGACTGCGTGCGATGCACGCGGTAACGTGGACATCGAAGACCTGCGCGCCAAGGCCATCGAGCACCGTGACCACCTCGCCGCGCTGATGATCACCTACCCGTCCACCCACGGCGTGTTCGAAGAAGGTATCCGCGAAATCTGCGGCATCATTCACGACAACGGCGGCCAGGTGTACATCGATGGCGCCAACATGAACGCCATGGTGGGCCTGTGCGCACCGGGCAAGTTCGGCGGCGACGTGTCCCACCTGAACCTGCACAAGACCTTCTGCATCCCGCACGGCGGTGGTGGCCCGGGCGTTGGTCCGATTGGCGTCAAATCGCACCTCACGCCGTTCCTGCCCGGCCACGCGGCCATGGCGCGCAAGGAAGGCGCGGTGTGTGCGGCGCCGTTCGGCAGCGCGAGCATCCTGCCGATCACCTGGATGTACATCAGCATGATGGGCGGTGCGGGCCTCAAGCGCGCTTCGCAACTGGCGATCCTGAATGCCAACTACATCTCCCGTCGCCTCGAAGAGCACTACCCAGTGCTCTACACCGGCAGCAACGGCCTGGTGGCCCACGAATGCATCCTCGACCTGCGCCCACTCAAAGACAGCAGCGGCATCAGCGTAGACGACGTGGCCAAGCGCCTGATCGACTTCGGCTTCCATGCGCCGACCATGTCGTTCCCGGTGGCCGGCACCTTGATGATCGAGCCGACCGAAAGCGAATCCAAGGAAGAACTGGACCGCTTCTGCAACGCGATGATTGCCATCCGCGAAGAAATCCGCGCGGTGGAAAACGGCACCTTGGACAAGGACGACAACCCGCTGAAAAACGCGCCGCATACCGCCGCTGAACTGGTGAGCGAGTGGACCCATCCCTACACCCGCGAGCAAGCGGTGTATCCGGTGCCATCCTTGATCGAAGGCAAGTACTGGCCGCCGGTGGGGCGTGTGGACAACGTGTTTGGCGATCGCAATCTGGTGTGTGCGTGCCCATCGATCGAGAACTATCAGGAAGCGTAAACGCAACCTTCCCTGTAGGAGCCGGCTTGCCGGCGATGGCGGCCTCGAGGCCCGCATCGCCGGCAAGCCGGCTCCTACAAGATCGGGTGCCCCCGTGAATGCGTGCCCAATAATAAGAAACCGGAGAACAACCATGTCTTTAAGCGTGTTCGACCTGTTCAAGATTGGCATTGGCCCCTCCAGCTCCCACACCGTCGGCCCGATGCGCGCCGCCGCTCGGTTCGTCGAGGGCCTCAAGCGTGACAACCTGCTGAGCGCTACCGCCGGCATCAAGGTGGAACTCTACGGATCGCTGGGCGCCACCGGCAAAGGCCACGGCAGTGACAAGGCTGTGTTGTTGGGCCTGGAAGGCGAACACCCGGACACCGTGAATACCGAAACCGTGACCACCCGCCTGGCGCAGATGCGCAAGGACGGCCACTTGAATTTACTCGGCGAACACAGCATTGCGTTCAACGAGAAAGAACACCTGGCGATGATTCGCAAACCCCTCGCCTACCATCCCAATGGCATGATTTTCCGTGCCTTCGACGCCGCCAATATCCAGATCCGCAGCCGCGAGTACTACTCGGTCGGTGGTGGATTTGTGGTGGATGAAGACGCCGCCGGCGCCGACCGGATTGTCGAGGATGCCACAGCGCTGACCTTCCCCTTCAAGCATGCCAAAGACCTCCTCGGCCATTGCACCACCTACGGGCTGTCCATCAGCCAGGTGATGCTGACCAACGAGAGCGCCTGGCGCCCGGAGGCGGAAACCCGCGCCGGGCTGCTGAAGATCTGGCAAGTGATGCAGGACTGTGTGGACGCGGGCTGTCGCAACGAAGGGATTCTGCCCGGCGGCTTGAAGGTCAAGCGTCGCGCCGCGGCCCTGCATCGCCAGTTGTGCAAACACCCGGAGTCGGCGCTGCGCGACCCACTGTCGGTACTCGACTGGGTCAACCTTTACGCCCTGGCCGTCAACGAAGAAAACGCCAACGGCGGCCGCGTGGTCACGGCGCCCACCAATGGAGCGGCAGGCATCGTGCCGGCGGTGCTGCATTACTACATGCGCTTTATCCCCGGCGCGAACGAAGACGGTGTGGTGCGCTTTCTGCTCACCGCCGCCGCCATCGGGATTTTGTACAAGGAAAACGCGTCGATCTCCGGCGCAGAAGTTGGCTGCCAGGGTGAAGTCGGCGTGGCTTGCTCCATGGCGGCCGGCGCGTTGTGCGAAGTCTTGGGCGGCAGCGTATCCCAGGTGGAAAACGCCGCCGAAATCGGCATGGAGCACAACCTCGGCCTGACCTGCGACCCGATTGGCGGGCTGGTGCAGGTGCCCTGTATCGAGCGCAATGCGATGGGCTCGGTCAAGGCGATCAATGCGGTGCGCATGGCTTTGCGCGGCGATGGGCAGCACTTTGTGTCCCTCGACAAGGTCATCCGCACCATGCGCCAGACCGGCGCCGACATGAAAAGCAAATACAAGGAAACCGCCCGTGGCGGTTTGGCGGTCAACATTATCGAGTGCTGACGCCTAACGGCGCGCCAGCACGTTTTTCAGGAGCTGAATATGTCCACCGAAACCCTGTTGAAAACTCCATTGCACGCCCTGCACATCGAGCTGGGCGCACGCATGGTGCCCTTCGCCGGCTATGACATGCCGGTGCAATACCCGTTAGGCGTGATGAAGGAACACCTGCACACCCGTGATCAGGCCGGGCTGTTCGACGTGTCCCACATGGGCCAGATCCGCCTCACCGGGGCCAATGCTGCTAAAGCCTTGGAAACCCTGGTGCCGGTCGACATCATCGACCTGCCGGTGGGCATGCAGCGCTACGCGATGTTCACCAATGACCAGGGCGGTATTCTCGATGACCTGATGGTGGCGAACCTGGGTAACGACGAACTGTTCCTGGTGGTCAACGCCGCCTGCAAGGACCAGGACCTGGCACACCTGCGCCAGCATATCGGTGACCTGTGCACCATTGAGCCGCTGTTCGAAGAACGTGCACTCCTGGCCCTGCAAGGTCCGGCGGCGGTGAAGGTACTGGCGCGCCTGGCACCGGAAGTCACCAAGATGACCTTCATGCAGTTCGCCACGCTGCGCCTGCTGGGCGTGGACTGTTATGTCAGCCGTTCGGGCTACACCGGCGAAGACGGCTTCGAGATCTCCGTGCCTGCCGCCAATGCCGAAAGCCTTGCGCGCAGCCTGCTGGCCGAGACCGAAGTACAAGCCATCGGCCTGGGTGCCCGCGACTCGCTGCGCCTGGAAGCTGGCCTGTGCCTGTACGGCCACGACATGAACGCCGACACCACACCAATCGAAGCCAGCCTGCTGTGGGCGATCTCCAAGGCCCGCCGTGCCGACGGTACGCGTGCCGGTGGCTTCCCGGGTGCGGACAACATCTTCACCCAGCAGCAAACCGGTGTGAGCCGCAAACGAGTAGGTTTGTTGCCACAAGAGCGCACGCCCGTACGTGAAGGCGCGGAAATCGTCGACGCAGACGGCACCGTGATCGGCACCGTGTGCAGCGGTGGCTTCGGTCCGACCCTGGGCGGCCCGCTGGCCATGGGTTACCTGGACAGCGCATTCATCGCGCTGGATACCGAAGTGTCTGCGTTGGTACGTGGGAAAAAGGTGCCACTTCGTGTAAGTAAAATGCCATTTGTACCGCAACGTTACTACCGTGGCTGATTGACTGTTTCTATAAGTAACGCGACTGCGTTAACGCGCACTAATTTGTAACGCAATCGCCATAAAACAGTGCACTCCCGATAGTCTTTCTTATAGGGACCCCGCTATAACAAGTGATCAACTCTATCGAATAAGTGGGATCCACTACATCCACCCAAGTGCCATAAGCCCTAGCAAAACCTGGGCTTTTGGCAGGGCTTGTTTTTTCTCCATTAGTTGGCGTAGAGTTTGCCCACTGTGTTTGCATGGGTCGCTTGGAACCTGGACCTGGGCAGTAGCCAAACTTAGCTACAACCCGTTCGACGTCTCTTACTTTCCTGCAACCCAGCCCAGTACTCTTTCATGCGAAAGGGGCTGTCATTAATTTTTAGCGTCAAGGAAATAAGAAAATGGCTGAACGTCAGAGCGGTACCGTCAAGTGGTTTAACGACGAGAAAGGGTTTGGTTTTATCACTCCAGAAAGCGGTCCGGATCTGTTCGTGCATTTCCGCGCTATTCAGGGCAACGGCTTCAAGAGCCTGAAAGAAGGCCAGAAAGTGACGTTCGTTGCTGTGCAAGGCCAAAAAGGCATGCAGGCTGACGAAGTACAAGCAGAAGGCTGATCCCTCCTGCGACAAAAAGCCCCTGATGGTGACATCAGGGGCTTTTTTATGTGCGTTTGCTCGTAAAATGGCTTTTTTCATCAGAGAGCCCTGCCATGTCAAAACCCCTGCTGAGCCCCCAAGGCGAGTTCCCCGCCGTTGGCCTGGGCCGTCGCCTGGCAGCGATGTTCTATGACTTCCTATTATGCACTGCACTTCTGATCGTCACCGCGTTCGCCTACAAGCTGATCTGGATCGCGTTTGTCGGTGAAGCCAAGATGCGCACCCTCACCGAGTCCGGCGCGCTGGACGGCGACCCGTTGCTGTCGACGATTCTGTTGTTTGTGCTGTTCGGCTTCTTTGCCAAGTTCTGGACCCATTCCGGGCAGACCCTGGGCATGCAGGTGTGGGGCGTGCGCGTGCAGAACGCCGATGGCTCACGGATCAGCCTGTGGCAGGCGCTGTTGCGCTTTGTGGTGTCGATTGCGTCGTGGTTGTGCGTGGGGCTGGGATTTATCTGGTCGCTGGTGGATAAGCGCAAACGCAGCTGGCATGACATCTATTCCGACAGCCAGCTGGTTCGTATCCCCAAACAGAAAAAGTAACCGCTCTTTGCAGGAGCCGGCTTGCCGGCTCCTGCAAGGTTATGCGTTGCCGGCCAGCTTGAGGCGGGCGGCCTGGGTGAAATCCAACATGCGCTTGAGCGGGCGCACTGCCTGCGGAATCACGGACGGCTCGACGAAGATCTCGTTGCTGCCCTCACGCAGGCACTGCAGCGTGCGCTCCAGCGTGTTCATCGCCATCCACGGGCAATGCGCGCAACTGCGGCACGCTGCGCCGTTGCCGGCGGTAGGCGCCTCGACAAAGACCTTGTCCGGACACAGCTGCTGCATCTTGTAGAAAATGCCGCGGTCAGTGGCGACGATGAAGGTTTTGTTCGGCAGGCGCTGAGCGGCAGCAATCAATTGACTGGTCGAACCTACGGCATCCGCCAATTCGATCACCGCCGTCGGCGATTCCGGGTGCACCAAAATCGCTGCATCCGGGAACAACGCCTTCATGTCTTCAAGCTGCTTGGACTTGAACTCTTCGTGGACGATGCAGGCACCGTCCCACAGCAGCATGTCGGCACCGGTCTGACGCTGGATATAGGTGCCCAGGTGCTTGTCCGGACCCCAGATAATCGTCTCGCCGTTGTCCATCAGGCTTTCGACGATTTCCAATGCACAGCTGGAAGTCACCACCCAATCCGCTCGGGCTTTGACCGCCGCCGAGGTGTTGGCGTACACCACCACGGTGCGCTCGGGATGCTGGTCGCAGAACGCCGAGAATTCCTCCACCGGGCAACCCAGGTCCAGGGAACACGTGGCTTCCAGAGTGGGCATGAGGATGCGTTTTTCCGGGGTGAGGATCTTGGCGGTCTCGCCCATGAAACGCACGCCGGCGACCAGTACGGTCTTGGCCGGGTGGGCGGCGCCGAAGCGGGCCATTTCCAGGGAGTCGGAGACGCAGCCACCGGTTTCTTCGGCCAGGGCTTGGATCACCGGGTCACAGTAGAAGTGGGCAACCAGCACCGCGTCTTGAGCCTTGAGCTCGGCGGCGATGGCGGTACGCAGGCTCGCCTCTTCGTCAGCGCTGAGAGCCTTGGGCTGCTTGGCGTCGAGGTGGGCTTGAACCAGAAGGCGTTCGGAAATTTGCGTCATGTTCGCAAGACCTGCAGGCGCAGTTGCGCGAAAGTCGAGTGTACCACCGGCTCTGGAGCCCTTCGGGCGCCGCCGGACGAAGTGATTGTGTTCATCAAGCACGGGTTAAAGTGAAGCTGCGCAAGGCTACAGAATATCCAAGGCTTGCAAAAGCCTAATCTGGCATTCGTCGGTGCGTCTGTCGGGCAAAAAAAAGGCGCCTCCATCACTGGAGGCGCCTTTTTTACAGCCGTATCAGCGTGCCAGTGCGGACGGATCTTCCTGCAACATTACCGAAGCATGCAGGCTGGCCAGGGCTTCTTTAACAGTGGACTCCTCCAGCGCATCCTTGGACTTCTTGCTTTCCTTGGCGGCGTATTCGAGCAGCACCAGGTAGTCGCGCTTGACCGACGCCTCTTTCGGCACCGTGGTGTCTTCCACCAACTTGCCCATCACATACTGCTGCGTGCGGGTGTTCTGGCTGGCACTTTGGTCGAGGGTTGCACTGGCCAGCAGGCCGTCCTTGTAGGAGAGCTTGGCCGAGCTGCTGACCTTGTCCTGCACTTGTATGTAGCGATAGTTCTGCGACTCTGCGTTGCCGTCCAGGGCAGGCGCTTTGCCGCCCTTGAGCCCTTTATGGAAACTCGCGGACAGGCTCGACTGCTGGTCCTGGCTGACACTGCGATCCAAGGTGCTGGTGCCGCCGACGCGGGTCTTTTGCGAAACCTCATAGGCGAAACTGTCCACCTCAGACGGACGCATCGGGTTCGGCGATTCGCTGGCCTGTATGATGGATGCCTTGAAGTCCGCCAAGCCGGTCAGCAAGCCCTGATCAGTCGAGTTGCGCGTCAACGCTTCGGGCAGGGTAACGCCCTGTGGATAATGACTATTCATGGCGCTGAAGGCGTCTTTGAACATCGCCATCAGCTCTGGCTTGGCACTGCCGCGCTCCTGTGCCCGGTCGAATTGGGCGAGATAGCGTTGCAGGGCCTTGGCCTGTTGCTTGGCGTTGCCGAGGATCGCGGCGTTTTTCAGGTCGACGGCCAAGTTCAACTCGCCGAGCGGGCCCCTCATGCGGGTGGTGCGGCTTTGGCTGTCCGCATGGAAGGCCAGGCTCAGGTCCTGGCCGTCCAGGGATTTGAGCTTGGCATTGAGGTCCACCGACGCCAGCAGCTTGGTATCAAACTGCGTCAGTTGGCTCAGGTCGAGCTTCGGCGGCGTTGCCGTCAATCCATCTACGGCGGACTGGAAGGCGCTGCCCAGTTTGCCGACGGCCTTCAGTTCCTCATCGCTCAAGGTGCCACCGTCTACTGTGGCCTGCACGCCCAGGCCATCGGTCTGGCTCGAGAGGCTGAAGGTGACGGTCTTACCGCTGGCGGTCTTGATGCTGAGGCTGACCAGGTTGTCGGCCTTGGTGTGCAGCAGACCCTGATCAACTTTGATTTCACCTGCGTTCGCCGCGCGGTCGGCACTCGCGAACATCACCGACTGGGAAATCCCTGCCCCGCCCTTGGCGAACTGCGCAATCAGGCCAGCGCCCAAGCCACTGAAGCGGTTGGCCGTCGACTGCGAATTGAAGTTGGCGTTGAGCGATTTGCTGAGCGCGTCCTGGCTGTCACTTTCCCAGGCGCGCACGGTCTCTTGACCCGGTAATTGCCCGCGACGGGAATAGGTGTCGGAAAGCGTATCGGAGACGACGTTGCCCAGGCTGACGACTGAAGAGGGCCTCTTCAGGCTGACTTCAATGTTGTGCGTCAGGGTTGCAGGCGGCGTTTCTGTCGGACGGACGATAAGCGTATTGCCGGTATTAATAGGCGAAAGCGTGGTCATGACGATCCCTGTCTTGAGCTGAGCAATGCTCAATTTAACCAAGACTTCGATCGATTGACAGCACATAGATAGCAAAGAGCCATGCCAAAAAACTGGCTCTTTGCGGTTTTGCGAACATCAGAAGCGGTAGGTCACCGATCCGCCGAAGCCATTGGCGCTGTTTTCATACTTGGCATCGTAGGTCAGGCCCACCTGGGAAAGGTTCTGACGGACCTTGATCGGCTCTTCCTTGAGGTAGGAATACGCCACATCGAAGGTCAGGTTGTCGACAGGGGTCCAACCGGCGCCCAGGCTGAAAACAGTGCGGTCACCCGTAGGAATTCGCACTGAACGGTCGGTGTTATTAGTCGGCGTCTGGTCCACCGAGAAGCCGGTCCGTAGCACCAGTTGTTTGTTGACCCGATACGCCGCGCCGATGGCGTGGGACCAGGTGTCATGCCAGTGCTGTTGCTCGGTGATCGAGCCAAGGCCACCAAATTGAGCAGTGAGATCGGACACGCCATCGTTGTTGATGGTGATCTTCTTCAACTGGCTCCAACGGGTGTAGGTGCTGCCGAGGTAGAGGGTCCAGTCGTCATTCAGTTGATGGGTGACCGAAAAATCCACCGAGGATGGCGTGGTGACGTTCAAGCTGGCGTCATAGTGCTGGGGCCCACCGTCGAAGGCATCGGAGATCACCCCGGAGGCGTGGGTCTTGCCGGTAAGGTGGTAGACCACCTGCGAGTGGTAGGTCACGCCGATACGCGTACTTTCGAGGGGTTGCACCAGGATACCGGCGTTGAACCCGGTGGCGTTGTCGTCGCCTTTGACCTTCACACTTTCGCCCGCGCCGCCACCCAGCGGCACATTGGAGTCCAGCTCGCCATTGATGCGATTGAAGGTCGGGCCGAAGCCTACCGACACCTTGTCGTTGAAGGCATAGCTGACCGTCGGCTGCACGGTGATGACCTGAACCTTGCTCTTGTTGCCGAAGCCATTGCCCTGGAAGCTGTGCTCATAGTCGGTCACCAAGCCGAACGGGGCATAGATGCCTAAACCGAACGCCCAGTGCTCATCGATAGGCGTGACCAGATACCCCATCGGCACGGCAATGCCGGGCACCATATCGCCCTTGTTGGTGCCTGGGTTGTCGGCACCGAACTGCGAGGAACTGGCGTCTTTGATATCGGTTTTGGCATCGAGGTAAGTCGCACCGAGACTGACTTCATTCTGCTTCAGGCGAGACATACCGGCGGGGTTGCCAAACACGGTACTGGCGTCTTCGGCCGATGAGGAGCGACCGGCATAACCCGTGCCCATTGAACTGATACTTTGTTCATTGAGCGCGAATCCACCGGCGAACAGCTGGGTTGAGGCAAGGGAAACGGCGAGCGCCAAGGCGCCTTTAAGAGTTTTGTTATTCATTATTAGGACTCGAATTGTGGGGCAGCGACGAGGAAGCTACCAACGTTCGAGCGAGGGGTTTATGAAGAGTTTTTCATGCGGTTGATTGTCGGACAATCCTAGGATATTCAAAGACTTTAGCTGTTTTTCATCCCCAATAATGACCTTGAAGCCTGATCATGACCCATTGGTTTTGAACAGAGCCTGACAATGGCTCGGATACAAAAAACCCCAGGCACTTCGTATGCCTGGGGCTTTCTCTGTATTCCAGCAGGCAAAAAAAAACCCGGAAATCCTCACTTGCGTGGGCCTTCCGGATTTTCTAAACCGCCAAAAATGGTGGGTCGTGTGGGATTCGAACCTACGACCAATTGGTTAAAAGCCAACTGCTCTACCAACTGAGCTAACGACCCGCTGTGTGGTGGCGCGTATAATACTGATTTCTAAGGATTATTCAACACCTTATTTGAAATAAATCAGAAATAACGCGTTGGGTCAGTAATTCCGGCCGCTTGGAAGCCTTCTGCACGCAGTCGGCAGCTGTCGCATTTCCCACAAGCACGGCCGTCATCGTCTGCCTGATAGCAGGAAACAGTCAGCGAATAATCCACGCCAAGTCCTACACCAGCCTTGACGATATCGGCCTTGCTGAGGTTTTGCAGCGGCGCCAGGATACGGAAGCCCTGCCCTTCTACACCGGCCTTGGTCGCCAGGTTGGCCATGCGCTCGAACGACTCGACGAACTCTGGGCGGCAGTCCGGGTAACCGGAGTAATCCACTGCGTTGACGCCAATGAAGATGTCGCGAGCGTTGAGCACTTCTGCCCAGCCGAGGGCCAGGGACAGGAACACGGTGTTGCGTGCCGGCACGTAGGTCACCGGGATGCCTTCGCTGGGCGCTTCCGGCACATCGATGCTGCTGTCGGTCAGCGCCGAGCCGCCGATGCCGTTGAGGTTCAGGCCGATCACCTTGTGCTCGACCACGCCCATCTCACGGGCAACACGCGCGGCGGCGTTCAGCTCGGCGCGGTGACGCTGGCCGTAGTCGAAGCTCATGGTGTAGCAGCTGTAGCCTTGCGCCTGGGCCATGGCCACCACGGTGGCCGAGTCGAGGCCGCCGGACAGCAGGATTACCGCGCGTTTTTGATCCATTGTGTGTTCAGTCATATCAGCGTCCTGGCTCGTCGTTCCAAAGGTATTTATGCAGCTGCAATTGCAGGCGCACCGGGAGATTGTCCGCAACCACCCAATCAGCGAGGTCGCGTGCGTTCAGGTCATGGTGGCTTGGCGAAAACAGTACTTCGCCTGCGCGGCGGTCCAGCCCGTATTGAATCAGCTTGGAGTTCGCCCAGTCGTAGTCGTCGCGGGAGCAGATCACGAACTTGACTTGATCGTTGGCCGTCAGCAGCTCGATGTTCTCGTAGCGGTTACGGTGCGCTTCCTTGGAGTCGGGGGTCTTGAGGTCGACCACGCGGCTGACACGGGGGTCGACCGCAGAGATGTCCAAGGCGCCACTGGTCTCCAGGGAGACCTCGTAGCCGGCATCACACAGCTGCTTGAGCAACGGGATGGCATTGGGCTGGGCCAACGGCTCGCCGCCGGTCACACAGACGTAGCGCGGCTTGTAGCCGGCGACCTGCTCCAGGATGTCATCGAGGGTGCGCACCGTGCCGCCACTGAAGGCGTAGGCGCTGTCGCAGTATTGGCAACGCAAGGGGCAACCGGTCAGGCGCACGAATACTGTGGGCAGGCCAGCCGTTCGCGTTTCACCCTGCAATGAGTAAAAAACTTCGGTAATACGTAATGTGTCTTGCATAGTCGCCACGGGCGTAACAGCTAAACAGGCTGTCCGCCTCCGTCAGGCACTTTGAGGGACCCCGCCAACGCGTAGACCCCAAAAAGCGTGTTTCATAAAAGGGCGTGGATTCTAACGAAAAAACCCGCGACAGGCGCGGGTTTCTTCTAAACGGGCTGCATCGCTTACAAGCGTTGCAGATCCCGTTGGGCCAACTGGGCAGCGGAAGTCCCCGGATATTGGGCCACAACCTGCTGCAGAATGCCTTTGACCTTGTCGGTATGACCCAGGCGGCGTTCTACGTCAGCGAGTTTGTACAGCGAATCCGGCACCTTGGCATGCTTGGGGTACAGCTGGCTGACCTTGGCAAATGCCTGGCCCGCGCCCTGTAGATCACCCTTGGCCAGGTTGACTTCACCCAACCAGTATTGGGCGTTGCCCGCGTACTGGCTGTTCGGGTATTTACGCAGGAAAGCGGTAAATGCCTGGCTGGCCTTATCGAAATCCTTGGCTTTGATCAAGTCGAAGGCTGCATCGTAATACAGCTTTTCCTTAGCCGGATCACCCGGTTCGCTGCTCGCGGCAGGGGCTTGGCTGGCAGCCGCCCCTGCTGCTGCACCACCGGCAGCAGCGCTTGGCGCGCCACCGGCAGAAGAATTATCAGGAGTTGCGGCAGGTTGAACGCCGGCTCCAATGCGTCGATCAAGATCCTGGTAACGCTCCAGGCCTTCTTGCTTCAGCTGGTTCACTTGGTTCTGCAGTACTTCAATGGTGCCTTGTTGCTGCGCCAGTTGATCCTGCATGCGTTGCAGCTGGTTGAACAGTTCGCCCTGTGCCGAGGGAGCGGACGTAGCCGCTCCCCCCGCATAGGCGCCGTTCGTGCCATAACCTGCTGGCGGATAACTGCTCCCGCTATTGTTATAGCCAGAGTTGCTATCTTCCACAGGAACCGCAGCCCACACCGCAAGCGGTGCGAGGCTGAGAGCCAATACAGTTAGAGCACGACGGCACGTTCGCATGACGAATTACTTACGCAGTTCGACGCGACGGTTTTGAGCCCAGGACTGCTCGTCGTGGCCAGTAGCAACTGGACGCTCTTTACCGTAGGAAACCAGTTCCAGTTGGCCTGGAGCAACACCTTGCAGTACCAGGTAGCGCTGAACGGCTTTCGCACGACGCTCGCCCAGTGCCATGTTGTACTCACGAGTACCACGTTCGTCAGTGTTACCTTCCAGTACAACGCGAGCGCCGTTAGCTTTCAGGTCCTTCGCGTGAACGTCCAGAGCGCGCATGGCTTCTGGTTTCAGGTCCGAACTGTCGTATTCGAAGTAGAAAGTGGTGATAGCGCGCAGAGCAGCTTCTTCGCTCAGGGAGCCGTCAACCGCACCAGTGTTAGCGCCGTAACCAGCGTTTGGATCAACAGCTGCGCCTTCACCGGCATTGTCGCCGCCTTTAGACGAGCAACCAACGGCTACGGACAGAGCCAGAGCCAGAGCAGCAAACTTACCAAACTTCAGCATTTCCATCGTGAAACTCCTAATGAACCCCAGTGTGTTAAGTACTTCTTTTTGTAGCGCCGCGTCAGTTCAGGTAAGGGGACCAGGATGGTTCTCTGACTTCGCCTTGTGCGGTAGGAAGTGGGAGCCTTACGCGTCCATTTATGGACACGAGCATCAAGACTCCCCGGCCCTGCTGGCGGGTGGCGTAGATTACCATGGTGCCGTTGGGCGCAACAGTGGCTGACTCATCAAGGTTGGTATCTGTGAGGATTTTTACGGTTCCGCGCTGCAAATCCTGGGCCGCAACCCGGAAATTAGTGAAACCATCCTGACGGTGAATCATCACCAACGTCTTTTCATCGGCCGAAAGCTTAGGGTTGGCGTTGTAGTTACCGATAAAAGTAACACGCTCTGCCCCACCACCATTCACGTTCGCCTTGTAGACCTGTGGCTTGCCGCCTCGGTCAGAGGTGAAGTAGATGGTCGAACCATCCTTGCCCCAGAACGGTTCGGTGTTGATGCCCGGGCCGCTGGTTACGCGGGAAATCTGGCGCGAAGCCATGTTCATCACGTAGATATCCGGGTTGCCATCCTTGGACAGCACGAACGCCAGGCGCGAACCATCCGGCGACCAGGCCGGTGCACCGTTGAGGCCTTCGAAGTTGGTGATCTGCTCACGACGGCCAGTATCAATGTGCTGGACGAAGATACGCGGACGCTTCTGCTCGAAGGACACGTAGGCAATACGCTTGCCGTCCGGCGCGAAGCGCGGCGACAGGATTGGCTCACGGGATTGGAGCAAGGTCACAGCCCGTGCACCGTCGTAGTCCGAGCGCTGCAAAGTGTAACGAGTGTTGTCTACAGAGAAACGTTCAGCCGTTACGTACAGCAGACGCGTCGAGAACGCACCCTTGATACCGGTGAGCTTTTCAAACGACTGGTCCGAGATGTAGTGGGCCATGTCGCGGATCTGCTCGGCAGTGCCCGACACGCTGCCGGTCAAGACCTGCTGTTCGGTCGCCACGTTGAACAAGGTGTAGGTGATTTGCAGACGACCACCGGCCGGCGTGATATTGCCGACCATCAGGTACTGCGCACCCACCGCTTTCCAGTCGCGGAACACGACTTCGCTGGCCTGGTTTGGCTGGCTGATCATGTTGCCTTTTGGAATCGGTGCGTAGTAACCGGAGTTGCGCAGGTCGTCGCTGACGATCTGGGCCATGTCGTCCGGCAGCACGCTGCCGCCCTGCCAGCCGAACGGCACTACCGCGATCGGGGTGGCCCGATCGCTACCGCTGGTGACCAGAATGTTCTTTTCATCCGCCGCCGCTATCCCTGCCATACAGCAAATAACGACAAGCATTCCTCGAAGAAGGTTTCTCACAAGGCTAGATCCTCAGGTGTGAATGTCATCTTGAATGAACGATAGGGAGCGAAGTCGCTTGGTTTCATTCCCTGCATCTCGGTCAACCGGCCAATATTCTTGACCGCGGCAACCGCCGAACTGTCGAACGAACCGTCACCACTGGACTTGGACACGCTGACCGAAGTCACCGTACCGTCCGGCAACATGCCGATCTGCAGCACTACTGTCATGCCTTTACGTGCCGAAGGTGGACGTGTCCATCCCTCTGCTGCCCGCGCCCGAATCAGGTCGTCGAAACTGCCCGCGACTTCATCACCACGTTCATCGGCCAAGGCTTGCTGACGCTGCGGCGTGTCGGAGAGCAGATCTGCCAAGGCCTGGGCCTTTTTCTCTTCGGCGGATTTGCGCGCTGCTTCCTGGGCCTTTTTCTTCTGGGCGTCGGCGGCAGCTTTCTTCTTCGCGTCGTCGGCGACTTTTTTCTTCGCCTCGTCTGCTTCAGCTTTTTTCTTGGCGTCTTCGGCGGCTTTCTTCTTCGCGTCTTCGACTATTTTCTTCTTGGCGTCTTCAGCGGCCTTTTTCTTGGCCTCTTCTTCAGCAGCCTTCTTGGCTTCTTCTTCAGACTTCTTCTTGGCTATATCAGCCAATTGTTTCTCTTCGGCCTTTTTGGCTTCGGCAGCTTTCTCGGCTTTCTTGGCTTCATCAGCCTTTTTCGCCTCGTCCGCTTTCTTGGCTTCGTCAGCCTTTTTCGATTCCTCGGCCTTTTGAGCCGCCTCTTCTTTCTTTTGTTCCGCAGCAGCCTTCACCGCTTCCTGCTCGACCTTCTTCTGTTCCATCTGTTCGACTTCAGTCTGGCGCGCAGCCGACTTCTGGGCCTCACCCGCAATCTTCTGATTGGTCTGGGTGGTGGCCTGACTTTTCGATTTCAGCTGATACAGGGTCGCCTGCACGATCGGCTTGGCTGGCGGCAGGTCCGGAGTCATGGCAAAGCTGACGAACAGCATGCCAAACACCAGGACGTGCAGGGCAATTGCCCAGACGCTAGGCCAGAAGTAGCTTTCCGAGGCGGACGGCTCTCGCTGTTGCTGCATCAGGGCGCCTCGGTAATCAAGCCAACGTTACCCACGCCGGCCTTCTGCAGCCCGCCCATGGCGCCCATGACGGAGCCGTAGTCGACCGCCTTGTCACCGCGGATGAAGACCTGGGTGTGCTTGCCGCCTTCGTTGCCGGAACGAATGATCTTGGTCACCGCATCGGTCATCGCCGGCAAGGTCAGGGCCTTGTCCTGCTGCTTCTGAGTGTCGACTTCGCTGCCAAGGTTCCAGTAATAGGTCTTGTCGGACTTGATCGAAATGGTCAGCACCTGGGTGTTGTTGTCTTGCGGCAAGGCTTCGCTGGAAACCTTGGGCAGGTCAACCTTCACACCCTGGTTGAGCATCGGCGCGGTCACCATGAAGATAACCAGCAGCACCAGCATCACGTCGATGTAAGGCACTACGTTCATCTCGGCGACCGGCTTGCGCTTGGTTCGAGCTCGAGTGATTAAAGCCATCGTGAGATACCTGCTTATTCTTCGCTGGTGTGCACTTTACGGTGCAGGATCGCCTGGAATTCATCGGCGAAGGTGTAGTAACGGCCAATCAGGTTCTCGCCGCGAGCAGCAAAACGGTTGTAGGCAATTACTGCGGGGATAGCAGCGAACAGGCCGATCGCGGTGGCGATCAGGGCTTCGGCAATACCTGGCGCCACGGTAGCCAGGGTCGCTTGCTGGGCCTGGGCCAGGCCACGGAAGGAGTTCATGATCCCCCACACGGTACCGAACAAGCCGATGTAAGGGCTTACGGAGCCGACGGTGGCGAGGAACGGCAAGCTTTGCTCAAGCTTCTCTTCTTCACGGGAAATGGCAACGCGCATGGCACGAGCCACACCTTCCATGACCGCTTCCGGGTCAACACCTGGCTGCTGGCGCAGGCGGGAGAATTCCTTGAAGCCGGCGCGGAAGATCTGCTCGACGCCCGAATCCGGGTCCGGGTTGCTGCCCGCCTGACGGTAAAGCTTGGACAGGTCGATACCCGACCAGAAGCGCTCTTCAAAGCTCTCCAGGGCACGTCGACCGGCACGCAACAGATTGCTACGCTGAAAAATCATGACCCAAGAGGTAACCGATGCAGCTACCAGGGTCAGCATGACCAGTTGAACCACAACACTGGCATTGCTGACCAGGCTCCACATGGAGGAATGGTCGACGACGGTAGGTTCCACGCTAAATCTCCTGCTTTGATTGTTTACCCGCGCCGCTTACGTCGGCAAAGGCCGCACGTAGAGCTTCGGGAATGGCCCGGGGTTTCAAACTATTGGTGCGCACACAGGCCACCAGGAACTGCCCCTCACAGAGCAGCGTTGCATCCGTTGCCCGCCTGACCTGCTGCTTGAAACGCAGGCTGACACGGTTCAATTCGATTACTTCAGCGCTGACCAACAGTTCGTCGTCCAGCCGCGCCGGCGCGTGATAGCGCGCCTCGCTGGAATGCACGACGAATAACAGGTCCTCCCCTGCCAGCTGGGATTGGGCAAAGCCCAGCTCCCGTAGCCGCTCGGTTCGAGCCCGCTCCATGAACTTGAGGTAGTTGACGTAATACACGATGCCGCCCGCATCGGTGTCCTCGTAATAAACGCGACAGCGATGTGCGAACGACTGATCCCCGTTTTGCGCGCGCATACTCTAGTGCTTACTCCTCAGGTTGCCAATCCGGCTGGGCAACTGTTTTTTAATCCATCGAAACATTTCGAGTGACTGAATGACGACACCAGCCACTAGGACAGCACAAACCTCGGATAAATCGTCTGGCGTGAAGCTTTTAATCGTCCACTGCATCGAGGAATTCGTCTACTACAGGCATCTCGCCCAATCGTGACGGAATGTTTAACCCGAAGTGCAGATAGGCGTGGCGCGTGACGACTCTCCCCCTCGGCGTACGCATGATGTAACCCTGCTGGATCAGATATGGCTCCAGCACATCCTCAATGGTATGGCGTTCTTCGCTGATGGCCGCGGCCAAGCTGTCGACGCCTACCGGCCCGCCGTCGAACTTCTCGATCATGGTCAAGAGTAGACGCCGATCCTGGTGATCGAAGCCGTGCTCATCCACATCCAGCAGGTTCAACGCCAGATCGGCCACCGCCTTGGTGATATGCCCCTTGGCCCGCACCTCGGCAAAGTCCCGCACACGGCGCAGCAGACGGTTGGCGATCCGAGGCGTACCACGGGCCCGGCGGGCGATTTCAAACGCGCCTTCCGGGTCCAGCGGCAAACCGAGAATGCTCGCCGAACGACTGACGATGGTCGCCAAGTCCGCCGTGCTATAGAACTCTAGACGTTGAACAATGCCGAAACGGTCTCGCAAAGGGTTGGTCAACATACCGGCGCGGGTGGTGGCCCCCACCAGGGTGAAAGGCGGAAGATCGAGCTTGATCGAACGGGCCGCCGGGCCTTCGCCAATCATGATGTCGAGCTGGAAGTCCTCCATCGCCGGGTACAGCACTTCCTCGACGATCGGCGAAAGCCGGTGAATCTCGTCGATAAACAGCACGTCATGGGGCTCGAGGTTGGTCAGCAACGCCGCCAGATCCCCCGGACGCTCCAGCACCGGGCCGGAGGTGGACTTGATCGATACGCCCATTTCCTGGGCGATGATGTTGGCCAGGGTGGTCTTGCCCAACCCAGGCGGCCCGAAGATCAGCGTGTGGTCCAGGGACTCACTGCGCCCGCGCGCAGCCTGGATGAACAACTCCATCTGCTCACGCACGGTGGGCTGACCGATGTATTCGGCCAGGCTCAGGGGGCGGATGGCGCGGTCCTGGACCTCTTCACGGTCGCGCGGGCCAGTGGCTGCAATCAGACGATCAGCTTCAATCACTTAAATCATTCCCTTCAGGGCGCGGCGGATCATGTCTTCACTGCTCAGGTTCTTGTCCTTGATGGCCGACACGGCCTTGCTGGCTTCCTGCGGCTTGTAGCCCAGGGAAATCAGCGCGCTGACGGCATCGCTTTCGGCGCTGGCAACTTGGCCCGCCGGCATATCCGGCTGATTCGGCACCAGGGCGAACATACTCGGTACCACTTCCCAGGCTTTGAAGCGGTCCTTGAGTTCCACCAGCAGGCGCTCGGCAGTCTTCTTGCCGACACCCGGCACCTTGGTCAGCGCCGACGTGTCCTGGGCCGAAACCGCGCGCACCAGCTCATCCACTTCCAGGCTCGACATCAACGCCAAGGCCAGTTTCGGGCCCACGCCGTTGAGGCGGATCAGCTCGCGAAAGAAGTCACGGTCGCGCTTGCCGATGAAACCATAGAGTAGTTGCGCGTCTTCGCGCACCACCAAGTGGGTGTGCAGGGTAATCGGCTCACCGACCGACGGTAGGCGATACAGGGTGGTCATGGGCACTTCCAGCTCATACCCCAGCCCGTTTACATCCAGAATCAGGTGCGGCGGCTGTTTCTCAGCCAGGGTGCCGCGCAAGCGTCCAATCACGGTTCAGATCCTTAAAGCTTGGGGTCAGCGCATGGCCTGACCGGAAATTACGATTGCGCTGATGCTATCAGAGACGCAGCCGCCCGCCACGACTGCGTGCCGTACCCAGCCCATGAGGCAGCAAGCTGGAGCGGGTGTGCGCATGGCAAATGGCAATGGCCAGGGCGTCGGAGGCGTCGATCTGCGGTTTTGAAGTGAGCTTGAGCATGTGCATGACCATCATCTGCACCTGCTCTTTATTCGCCGCACCGGTGCCGACCACGGCCTGCTTGACCTGGGTCGCCGTGTACTCGGCGATCTCCATGCCCTCCTCCGCCCCGGCAACGATGGCAGCGCCACGGGCCTGGCCAAGCTTTAACGCGGAGTCAGCATTTTTTGCCATGAACACCTTTTCGATGCCCATGGTGACCGGTCCGTAGGTCTGGATCACTTCACGCACGCCGCGATAGACAATCTGCAGGCGCTCGGCCAACTCGCCCGCGCCGGTGCGGATGCAGCCCGAAGCGACGTAGACACAGCCGCGCGGGGTCTGTTGCACCACGCCAAAACCGGTGATGCGCGAACCGGGGTCGATACCTAGGATTAAAGTCATAACGCCTGCAGATAAGGTAAAGAGAAACCAGCATAAAACATGCAGGGTGACATGAAACCCCGTAGGAGCCGGCTTGCCGGCGATGGCGTCCTCAAGGGCCCTATCGCCGGCAAGCCGGCTCCTACAGGGGAGCGGTGTGCCTAGGAGAGCTGTTCGGCGACGGATTCCGGGATGTCGGCATTGGAATACACGTTCTGCACATCATCCAGGTCTTCCAGCATATCCAGCATCTTCAGCACTTTCTGCGCGCCATCCAGGTCCAGCTCGGCACTGGTGGTCGGCAGCATCACGATTTCCGCGTCGGTGCCTTTGAAACCCGCGGCTTCAAGGGCATTGCGCACGGCATAGAAGCTGGCGAACGAGGTGAACACGTCGATGGAACCGTCTTCATTGGTCACCACGTCGTCGGCATCCGCCTCCATCGCCGCTTCCATCAGCGCGTCTTCATCCGTGCCGGGGGCGAAGGTGATCTGCCCCTTGCGCTCGAACAGGTAAGCCACCGAACCGTCGGTGCCAAGGTTGCCACCGCACTTGCTGAACGCGTGGCGCACGGCTGCCGCGGTACGGTTGCGGTTGTCAGTCATGCACTCGACCATCACCGCCACGCCGCCCGGGCCGTAGCCTTCGTAGCTCAGTTCGACCATATCGTCGGTATCGGCAGCACCGGCGCCACGGGCCACGGCGCGGTCGATGATGTCGCGGCTCATGTTGGCGCCAAGCGCCTTGTCCAACGCCAGGCGCAGACGCGGGTTGGAGCCGGGGTCACCACCGCCCTGGCGGGCGGCGACGGTCAGCTCGCGGATCCACTTGGTGAAGATCTTGCCTTTCTTGGCATCCTGACGCTCTTTGCGGTGCTTGATGTTCGCCCACTTGGAATGGCCAGCCATAACACAACTCCGAAATTCTGTAGAAACCTTGATCAACCCCGCCCCAGGCGAGGAATAGTCCTTTAACGCAAAGGCGCATCCGAAGATGCGCCTTTTTAGACTGCGTAAACCTCAGTGCGCTTTCACGCAGCAGCCTTACTCAGCCTTAGGCGTCTCACGCAGGCGGATGTGCAACTCGCGCAGTGCCTTGGCATCCACCACACCCGGAGCCTGGGTCATGACGTCCGCAGCGCTCTGGGTTTTCGGGAAGGCGATCACTTCACGGATCGACTGGGCGCCGGTCATCAGCATCACCAGACGGTCCAGACCGAACGCCAGGCCACCGTGCGGCGGCGCGCCGTATTTCAGGGCGTCGAGCAGGAAGCCGAACTTCTCTTCCTGTTCCGCTTCGTTGATGCCCAACAGGCGGAAGACCGCTTGTTGCATCTCCTTGCGGTGGATACGGATCGAACCGCCACCCAGCTCAGTACCGTTGAGCACCATGTCGTAGGCGCGGGACAGCGCGCCCGCCGGGTTGGCTTCCAGCTCGGCCGGGGAGCACTTCGGCGCGGTGAACGGGTGGTGCAAGGCGCTGAAGCTGCCGTCGTCGTTCTCTTCGAACATCGGGAAGTCAACGACCCACATCGGGGCCCATTCGCAGGTCAGCAGGTTCAGGTCGTGACCCAGCTTGATGCGCAGTGCGCCCAGGGCCTCGCTGACGATCTTGGCCTTGTCGGCGCCGAAGAACACGATATCGCCGTCGACTGCACCGACGCGGTCGAGGATCGCGTTCAGGTTGTCCAGCGGGATGTTTTTGACGATCGGCGATTGCAGGCCGTCAACGCCATTGGCGCGCTCGTTGACCTTGATGTACGCCAGGCCCTTGGCACCGTAGATGCCGACGAACTTGGTGTAGTCGTCGATCTGCTTGCGCGGCATGCTCGCGCCGCCAGGCACGCGCAGGGCGGCGATGCGGCACTTAGGGTCATTGGCCGGGCCGCTGAACACCTTGAAGTCGACTGCCTTGAGTTGGTCGGCCACGTCCACCAGTTCCAGCGGGTTACGCAGGTCTGGCTTGTCGGAACCGTAACGGCGCATGGCTTCTTCGAAGGTCATGTGCGGGAAATCGCCGAACTCCAGGTCCAGCACTTCCTTGAACAGATTACGGATCATCTGCTCGGTCAGGCCCATGATCTCTTTTTCATCGAGGAAGCTGGTCTCGATATCGATCTGGGTGAATTCCGGCTGGCGGTCGGCGCGCAGGTCTTCGTCACGGAAGCACTTGGCGATCTGGTAGTAGCGGTCGAAGCCAGCCACCATCAGCAACTGCTTGAACAGTTGTGGCGATTGCGGCAGGGCGAAGAACGAACCTGCATGGGTACGGCTCGGTACCAGGTAGTCACGCGCACCTTCCGGGGTGGCCCGGGTCAGGATCGGGGTTTCAACGTCCAGGAAGCCGTTTTCGTCGAGGAAGCGGCGGATACTGGTGGTCATGCGCGAACGCAGGCGCAGCTTCTCGGCCATTTCCGGACGACGCAGGTCCAGGAAGCGATAACGCAGGCGGGTTTCTTCGCCGACGTCGGAGTATTCGTTGAGCGGGAACGGCGGGGTTTCCGATTCGTTCAGCACTTCCAGTTCATAGCCCAGCACTTCAATGCCGCCGGAGGCCATGTTCTTGTTCACGGCACCGGCCGGACGCAGGCGTACCTTGCCGGTGATCTTCACGACGTATTCGCTGCGCACGCGATCGGCGGCGGCGAAGCTCTCGGCGCGATCCGGATCGAACACCACCTGGGCCAGACCATCACGATCACGGATATCGAGGAAGATCACCCCGCCGTGGTCGCGGCGACGGTGAACCCATCCGCAAAGGGTGATTTCCTGACCTTCCAGGGTCTCGTTCAGTTGGCCGCAATAATGGCTGCGCATCATGGTAGTGGTTTCACTTCTCGTAATTCGAAATTCGGTGGAGGCTTGCCTCGTCACCGTGCATTAAAGCAGGGGACGGATAATGCAGGAGCCTGCGCGTAGAGTTCAACTCAGTCTGCTTTGTCGCCGCCCGCCAGGTTCTTCTTCGAGCCGGTCTTGAAGTCGGTTTCGTACCAGCCGCTGCCGCTCAGGCGGAAGCCTGGCATGGACAACATTTTCTTGAGCTGCGGCGCTTGGCAGGCCGGGCAATCGACCAGCGGCGCGGCGCTGATCTTCTGAATGGCTTCCAACTGATGACCACAGGAAGCACATTGATAGTCGTACATGGGCATGGCGATGTCTCGGCGATCAGAACGTTACTGCGCCACGCCTGCTCCGGAACAACCCGGCACGCGCAGCAAAGCGCGGGATTATATCTGGTAAATCGAGGTAGCGCAGCCGGCTTTCTGCCCAGGGGCCTTGCCCGCCTTAAAGGAGGACATGACCCCGAAGCCCGGTAGCTAAGAAGGTTGAACACGCTCTTTCAGGGCGTGAACCACACACACCACCCTGACCAACCCACTGAAGTTCTTCACGCCGCCATGACGCAAGTGCACTTCCCGATCCACATAGGACAGCAACGCACTGACCGAACAGGCATTGATCCTGGCGATTTCCGTGAGGATATTCCAATAGATCTGCTCCAGCCGCAGGCACGTGGAAAACCCGTTGAGCCTCACTGACCGGGACAATGGCTTGGCCAGTCCCATGTCGAACCCTTTAACAAAGGGGTCGACCTTTATTTTATGAAAACCACCGGTTTCCATGACTCCATTACCCACTCCGCGTGACATACACCTGACACTCCATTGCCAAACAGCCGCCCATGGGGTGTCCCATTGGGCAATCACCCTATAAAACAGCAGGCAGAGTGCGGCAGCCAGAAGACGCGGAGTTGATCGGCGTAGGACAACGCCAGGAAATGCGCGGAAACAAGCGAGCGGCGCCGGGAAGGCGCCGCTCAGGCCAGTTGTTTACTGATTTTCGAGCAGGGAACGCAGCATCCACGCGGTTTTTTCGTGAACCTGCATGCGCTGGGTCAACAGGTCGGCCGTCGGCTCATCGCTGACCTTGTCGAGCAGCGGGAAGATACCGCGCGCGGTGCGAGTGACCGCCTCCTGGCCTTCTACCAATTGCTTGATCATGTCTTCAGCACTCGGCACACCTTCTTCTTCCTTGATGGAAGAAAGACGGGCGTAGATGGAGTAGGCACCCGGTGCCGGGAAGCCCAAGGCACGGATACGCTCGGCAATGGAGTCCACGGCCAGCGCCAGCTCGTTGTACTGTTCTTCGAACATCAGGTGCAACGTGCGGAACATGGGGCCCGTGACGTTCCAATGGAAGTTGTGGGTCTTCAGGTACAGTACATAGGTATCCGAAAGCAGTCGCGAAAGCCCGTCGACGATGGATTTACGATCTTCTTCACTGATACCGATATCGATTGCCATGTTTATCCCCTTCAATTGACAAGCATTCATTGATCCGGTGCAGGACCACTCTAGCAAGTGTGCCGGTGATGCGCAGCCCGGCGCGGCAATTCGTCCCGCCTTGGCCTGCCAGAACGACACGGCCCAAGCCTTCAGTCCATGTGGGAAACGTCCCAGCAGGCTGCTGGAAAAGCCCGCACGTGTCTAGGACAAGCGTTTGACGCAGAAATGCCGTCACCCTTGCAACCCCCCGAAATGCTTGATTTGAGTAGGCACAGCCTTTGCTGTTAAATAGGCGGCGTGTCGACGCCGTTATTTTCTGCGGCAGCGGCATAGGCTGATACCCCGCGCACGTGCCCAACGCCTCCCATTGTTCAGAAGCGAACCGTGCCAGTCAGCTCTTCCTTGTGATCCGTCTTAACGTGAGTTAATCAAAATGTTGAAAATCGTCCACCTGCTAACGGGCGTTGCAGCTTTGCTGCTGTCCTTTATCCCGAGCCTGCAGCCTGAAAGCCTGCCGTATCTGGAACAACACGACGCTCTGTACCTGGCCTTGTTCGGCCTTCTTAACCTGACGCTGGCACCGGTGATCCCTTACTGGAACAAAGGCACACGTCATCAACTGCAAAACCTGGTCAGCGCGCTGTTAGTTCTGACTGTCGTCGTACAAACCCTCACCCTCCTGGCGCCCATGCCTGAAGTCGGCGGCCACCCGGCCATCCTGCTCAGCCTGGTGATTGCTGTGGCCGCCATTGTTCTTCACTTGGCCATCAGCTTCTACCGTTCGTCCCCTGCGGCCTCGTCGCAAACCTACGACATGACCAATCGGGATACCGGTACCGTCAAGTGGTTCAACACATCCAAAGGCTTCGGCTTTATTTCCCGTGATTCGGGCGACGATATATTCGTCCACTTCCGGGCCATTCGCGGCGAAGGCCATCGCGTCCTGGTGGAAGGCCAGCGTGTGGAATTCTCCGTCATGAATCGCGACAAAGGCCTGCAGGCCGAAGACGTGATCGCTGCACTGCCGCGTCGCTGATACTCAGCTTCGTAGCAAAAAAAACCGCGACCCAGCCTGGCTGGGTCGCGGTTTTTTTATGCACGCCTATTAATAGTGAGGCGGCGGCGCTTCTTCTTCGGACGTTTCGAACTGACCGCCCATTTCTTCCTGGCGCTTGAGCAACGCGGTCATCTGCAGTTGCAGGCGTTCGACGGCGCGCTGCTGGGTGACAAGGATGTCATTGAGAGTCTCGATGGTGTCGTCCTGGAAGGCCAGGCGACTTTCCAGATCGTTGACGCGGTCTTGCAGATCCATGATTCAACCCTGGGTAAAGACGAAGTCGACGGGCAGCAGCTCGCGCAGACGAGCACGAATGGCTGACACTTGCTGATCGGTATAAGGCTTCGCAGGATGCTTGCCCCACACCGGCGCAGGCCAGGCGGCATCATCACGTTTGCGCACAATCACATGCACGTGCAACTGGCTGACCACGTTGCCCAGAGCGCCGATGTTCATCTTGTCGGCGGCCAAACCTTCATTAAGCAACTGGGCCAAGGCGGTAGTTTCCTGCCACAGGCGTTGCTGGTCGACGACATCCAGTTGAAACACTTCGCTGATAGCATTGATGCGCGGCACCAGGATGAACCAAGGGTAGTTCGAGTCATTGGACAACAGCAGGCGGCACAGGGGGAAATCCCCGATGACCAGTGTGTCTTGTTGAAGGCGTTGATCTAAAGCGAACACCGCAGGCACTCCGTTCGGCAGGTCAGGTTCAAGGCCACCAGCATACCCGCGAATCGCTATTGCTTCACGCCGACCAATACGCGTCCAAGCAAGGCGTGGCGAAAAAAAGTGCACCATTTCGATCCAAACGATTTTTTCGACTACGCTCAACCACCAAACCTTCGGCGATTGACCAAGCACAGATCAAAACATTGCGAGGAAAACCGCGATGCAGAGGCCTCACAAAACAAGGCATTGAGCCATCACCCAAACACTGAGGCATCAGAGGCCATGCACCAAAATGACCCAATTGCGCCTCAAAGAGATCCGCCGATTACCCACTGAATGGGGTGAACGGGTAACGTTTTTCCCAGATACAGGATTTATGCACCACAACACAGGCACAGAGCCCGAGCGTCAAGGCCAAACCAATCGGCGTAAAAACCCCGTGCTTATGCGGTTTTCACGAAGCGGTAACGTTTTTCACGAAAAAATGACATTCGATTTACGGTTTGGGCACGCTTGCTGCATTCATCCCTATATCGTCGGCAACGGCACCGGACGGGAAGCAGGTGTTTCGCGATGAAAAACAGCAGCGGTTCAATGCGCGCCAAGGAAGATTTCAAACTTAACAAAGTAACGTTTTTTTGCGTTCTTTTAACGGTCGGAAAACAGCATTGAAGTTGTCAGCCTCGTTACAGTGAGGCTGTGAATTTGCGACATGGATATAGCAATCTACGACAAGCTCGTAAAGAAGCTGAAAGGAAAGTTGGGCAAGTATCGCCAATATTGTCAGCGTGATATAACTTTGCGCCGACACAAAAAGAAAGAGCCGCCCAGACAAAAATATAGGTGGGACGGCAGTACTCTTCCTAAAACCAAAGGAGCAAATCACGATGCGCGTGATGAAGTGGAGCATGATCGCCCTGGCTGTTTCAGCAGGCACTACGCAGTTCGCAATGGCGTCCGCCCAAAGCGATTCCAAAGGCTTTGTTGAAGACAGCACTTTCAGCATCAACACTCGCGCCCTGTACTTCAGCCGCGATTTCCGCAACAACCCGTCGGGCCCAGGCACGAAAAGTCGTGCGGAGGAAACCGGTCTGGGCTTCAACGCCCTGTACGAATCGGGCTTCACTCAGGGCACCATCGGCGTCGGCGTCGACGTGATCGGCCTGTTGGGCGTCAAGCTTGACAGCGGCAAGGGTCGCGCTGGTACTGGTCTGTTCCCAACCGGCTCCGACGGTCGTTCGCAAGACGATTACTCCAAAGGCGGCGGTGCCGTTAAGTTCCGTATTTCCGATACGGTCCTGAAAATTGGCGACCAGTACACCACAGCGCCTGTGTTCGCCTCGGACGACAGCCGCTTGCTGCCAGAGCTGCCACAAGGTATCTCGATCACCAGCAATGAGATCAAGGGCCTGAAACTGGAAGGCGGTCACTTCACTTCCAGCATCGCGCAAAACCAGACTTACCATGACAGCCTGGGCCTGACCAAAACCGACTTTGTCGGTGGTGTCTACTCGTTCACTCCTGAATTCACCGGCAGCCTGTACTACGCGAAGACCGAAGATTACTTCCGCAAGTACTACAGCAACCTGAACTGGACCCACGCGCTGAGCGACGATCAGTCCTTCGCGCTGGACTTCAACATCTACGACACCAAGAGCGAAGGTGCCGGCCTGCAACGCGCAGAGAAAGATGGCACCACCAAGCTTGATAACCGTGCGTTCAGCTTGCAGGGCGCTTACACCATCGGTGCTCACACCTTCACCCTGGCAGCCCAGAAAGTCACCGGCGACGGCGACTATGGCTACGGTGTAGACGGCGGCGGCACGGTGTTCCTGGCCAACTCCATCGCCCGTTCCGACTTCAACGCCGAAGGCGAGAAGTCCTACCAGGCGCGTTACGACATCAACATGGCGACCTTTGGTATTCCTGGTCTTAGCTTCATGACTCGTTATGTCACCGGTAGCGGCGCCAACACTGGCACCACGTCGAACGGTAAAGAATGGGAACGCGATATCGAAGCCAAGTACGTGGTACAGAGCGGTCCAGCGAAAAACCTGAGCTTGCGCCTGCGTCAAGCCACTTATCGCTCGGGCGATGGCGTGTACTACGGTTCGCCTTCGATCGACGAACTGCGTTTGATCGCGAACTACCCGCTGAACATCCTGTAATTGACAGTTTTATTACAGCGATGAGTTAAGGTTTCGGCCTTAAACAAAAAAAGCCGCTCCCTTGTTTAACAAGGGAGCGGCTTTTTTATGGCTGTAATGTTTCAGCACTGGAATAACTAGCAAGCTAACTAACGAGGTTACCGCTTACACCTTGAACCTGACCTAACGGCCAAGTTCAAGAATGATCCCAGATTACTTGGCAGCTGTTTCCTGCATCACACGAATAACCCGCTGTGGAAACGGAATATCAATCCCCGCCGCTTTCAAGCGGTCCCGTGCAAGTTCGTTCAACATGAACACCACGTCCCAGTAATCGGCCGTCTTGGTCCAGCAACGCAAGGAAACGGTGATCGAACTGTCACCCAAGGTCGACACCACCGCCACCGCAGCCGGGTCTGCCAATACGCGCGGATCTTTCGCCAGCTCCAGCAAAACTTCACGGGCTTTCTGCAGATCGGCTTCATAGTCGACGCCCACATCAAACACCACTTTGCGGGTCGGCTGACGGTTGGTGTTGGTGATGAGACCGTTGGACAGGCTGCCGTTGGGGATGATCACGGTCTTGTTGTCACCGGTACGCAGCACGGTGTGGAAGATCTGGATGCTGTCGACGGTGCCGGAAGTGCCTTGGGCTTCGATCCAGTCACCAATGCGGAACGGGCGGAACAACAGAATCAGCACGCCGCCGGCAAAGTTTGCCAGGCTGCCTTGCAACGCCAGGCCAATGGCCAGGGTGGCAGCACCGATCGCGGCAACGAACGAGGTGGTGGCGACGCCGATCATCGAGGCCACGTTGACCACCAGCATGACCTTGAGCGCAATGTTCGCCAGGCTGGTGATGAAGTGTTGCAGCGCCAGGTCAGCATTACGTAATGCCAGCAAACGCCCCACCCGGTGCGTCAACACGTTGATCAGCCACCAACCGATGGCCAGGGTGACCACCGCCAGCAAAAACCGGCTGCCGTATTCCATGATCATCGGTAACCAAGACTCTGAGGTCTTGATCAGGTGATCCACTTCAGCATTCAAATCCATCTACATTCTCCTGTTTACCGGATGTTCGGCGTATTGAGTGGCCATAAATGCAATTGAGCCCCGTAGGGCTCAATAGTCGGCGCAAGTTCTGGGGCGTGGGACGTCAAAAACGCCCACAGGTTCCCCAAAGTGCCATCAGTCGCGGAAGTTATTGAACTGCAGCGGCATGTCGAAGGTCTTGGCGCGCAGGGCCGCGATGGCCTCTTGCAGGTCGTCACGCTTCTTGCCGGTGACGCGAACCTGCTCACCCTGGATCGCGGCCTGGACTTTCAGCTTGGCGTCCTTGATGTGAGCAACGATCTTCTTCGCCAGCTCCTTGTCGATACCTTCCTTGAGGACGGCTTCTTGCTTCATCAGCTTGCCGGAGGCGTAGGCGTCCTTGATTTCAAGGCATTGCGCGTCGATCTTGCGCTTGACCAGCGACAGCTTGAGGATCTCGATCATCGCTTCCAGCTGGAAATCGGCTTCAGCGGTCAGGTTGACGGTCAGCTCTTTTTCCTTGAATTCGAAGCTGCCCTTGCCTTTCAAGTCATAGCGACGGTCCAGTTCCTTGACGGCGTTCTCGACGGCGTTGGTGACTTCGTGTTTGTCCAGTTCGGATACCACGTCGAACGAAGGCATGTCATTTCTCCAATATAAGGGGCGGGCTCAGTAGAGATGGAGCGCGCCCAAGCTAAAATGCCGGGGCATTATAGCGGTTCTTTTGTCCCGTTCGCTGCGGGCGCCCCTTCGGAGTACAAACTGATGTCGACCACTTGGCATATTCTCGGCGCCGGCAGCCTGGGTACACTGTGGGCCACACGTCTGGCGCGTGCAGGCGTGCCCGTGCGGTTGATCCTGCGCGATGCTGCGCGCCTGGCCGATTATCAGTCAGCCAAGGGGCTGACCCTGGTGGAACAGGGCATAGAACACACTTACCCGGTGATTGGTGAAACGCCTGACAGCCCAGAGCCGATTCATCGTCTACTTGTGGCGTGCAAAGCCTACGACGCCCAAGGCGCCGTCGCTCAGCTGCAGCACCGGCTGGCACCCGACGTCGAACTGATCCTGTTGCAGAACGGCCTCGGCAGCCAGGATGCTGTGGCCGCGCAACTGCCCCAGGCACGCTGCATCTTTGCCTCCAGTACCGAAGGCGCGTTTCGCGATGGCGACTGGCGTGTGGTGTTTGCCGGCCATGGCTACACCTGGCTGGGAGACGCAAGCCACCCCACCCCGCCGCTTTGGCTGGATGACTTGCAAGCGGCCGGCATCCCCCACGATTGGAGCACCGACATCCTCACACGGCTGTGGCGCAAGCTGGCGCTCAATTGCGCCATCAACCCGCTGACCGTGCTGTACCAGTGCCGTAACGGAGAACTGCAAGCCCATCACTGCGAAGTCGCAACCCTGTGCGCCGAACTCGGCGAACTGCTGGAGTGTTGCGGCCAACCGGCTGCCGCCCAGGACCTGCAACACGAAGTGGAACGGGTGATCCAGGCCACCGCCGCCAACTACTCGTCCATGTATCAGGACGTAACCGCCGGCCGTCGCACCGAAATCAGCTATCTATTGGGCTATGCTTGCCAGGCGGCCTCTCGTCACCAACTGAACCTGCCGCACCTGCAACAACTGCAAGTACGCTTGGTGGAGCACTTGCTTGCACGCGGATTGCCCCGCGACTGAGCCACGCGCTACCCTGCCCGCCTGTCTATCACCTGGGAAAACCCTGATGCCGCTGCGCCAGCGTCTTGAAAACCTACCGGTCGGGCAGAAACTGCTGGCCGCCCTGCTGGTGCTGTTGACCACCGTGTTACTGGTGGCCAACCTGACCTTTATCAGCGCCGCCTACTGGATCTCCCAGGAAAGCATGGCGCCCCAGGCCTTACAGGCCATCGGCCGCCTGGTGTCCAACCCCGCGCTCGCCGCCGAAGCCCTCGAATCGCCGGCCAAGGCTGACGCGCTGCTCAACGAACTGACCAGCTATTCGCCCTTGCGCGCCGCCGCCCTGTACGACGGCGAAGGCAACCGCCTGGCGCAGATGCAACACGGCGACCGCCTGCACCTGCCGGACAACTATCGGCACATCGAAGCCTGGCGCGTGACCGAGTTTCGCAGTAACCAAGTCATTACACTCCCCCGCGCAGGCCAGCCGTCCGGGCATTTGTTGTTGGTGGCCAGCAGCGAGTTGCCCGTAGCGTTCTATACCGGCACGTTGACGGCGAGCCTGGGCATCCTGATTTTCAGCGTGCTGTTGTGGCTGATCATCGCCCGCCAGATCAAACGGCTGATCACCCGGCCGATCCACGAACTGGAAGAGCTTTCACGCCAAGTCACCCGCGAAGAGAACTACGCCCTGCGCGCCGGTCGCGGCAACCACGATGAAATCGGCAGCCTGGCCGAAGCCTTCAACACCATGCTGTCGCGCATCGAAGCCCGTGAGCAACAACTCAAGCGCGCGCGGGACGACTCCCAGGCGGCGTATGACCAGGCTCAGGGTCTGGCGGAGGAAACTCGCCACACCAACCGCAAACTGGAACTGGAAGTGCAGGTTCGCAGCAAGATCGAGAAGAAACTCACCGGCTTCCAGAATTACCTGAACAGCATCATCGACTCGATGCCCTCGGCGCTGATCGCCCTGGATGAACAGCTCTACGTCACCCAATGGAACCAGGAGGCCAGCGCCCTCTCCGGCACACGCCTGGACGAAGCCCTCAACCAGCCGATCTACCTGGCGTTCCAGCCACTCAAGCCTTACCTGCCGCAGATCCGGGCGGCGGTTGAGCAACACACCGTGGAGCGCATCGAGCGTGTCACCTGGTTCAAGGACGACGAAGCCAAGCATTACGCCCTGACCTTCTACCCGCTGATGGGCGGGGCCGGGCGCGGCGTGGTGATCCGTATCGATGACATCACCCAGCGCCTGTCCCTGGAAGAAATGATGGTGCAGTCGGAGAAAATGCTTTCCGTGGGTGGCCTGGCTGCCGGCATGGCCCATGAGATCAACAACCCGCTAGGGGCGATACTGCATAACGTGCAGAACATCCGCCGCCGCCTGTCCCCCGATTTGCCCAAGAACCTGGAGCATGCGGAACAGGCTGGCATCGAGCTGGAAACGGTCAACCACTACCTGCAAAGCCGCGAAGTGCCGCAGTTGCTGGATGGCATCCAGCAGGCCGGGGCGCGGGCGGCGAAGATCGTCACCCACATGCTCAGTTTCAGCCGTCGCAGCAACCGGCAGATGGCTCCATGCGACCTGCCTGCGCTGATCGACCAGGCCGTGGAAATCGCCGGCAACGATTTCGACCTGGCCATCGGCTTCGACTTCAAGGGCCAGGCAATCATCCGCCAGTTCGACCCTCAACTCGGCCCGGTGCCCGGCACCGCCAACGAACTCGAACAAGTACTGCTCAACCTGCTGAAAAACGCCGCCCAAGCCATTCACCTGCGTGAAGACGACAGCGAACCGGGACGCATCATCCTGCGCACGCGCCTCAACCCGCCATGGGCGGAGATCCAGGTGGAAGATAACGGCATCGGCATGAGCGAAAACGTGCGCAAGCGCACCTTCGAGCCGTTCTTCACCACCAAGGAAATCGGCCAGGGCACCGGGCTTGGGTTGTCGGTGTCGTATTTCATCATCACCAACAACCACAAGGGCCAGATGGAAGTGCACTCCACCCTGGGCCAGGGCACCTGTTTCACCCTGCGCCTGCCATTGGCCGGCAGCCAAATTCCTCCTTATGAATTGAATCAACTGGAGCACTGACCATGGGCTTTCGCCTGTCGAAAATCTACACCCGCACCGGCGACAAGGGTGAAACCGGCCTGGGCGATGGCCGCCGCGTGCCTAAGGACCACCCACGGGTGGAGGCAATTGGTGAGGTGGATACGCTGAACAGCCAGTTGGGTTTGTTGCTGGCCAGCCTCGAAGAACAGAGTGGCAAGCATCCGGAGTTAAGGGATGTGATCGAGGTGCTTACGCCTTGCCAGCATCGTTTGTTCGATCTGGGGGGGGAGCTGGCAATGCCGGTGTACAAAGCGTTGAACGCTGCGGAAGTGGATCGACTGGAAGCGGCGATCGATCGTTGGAATGAGGAAGTGGGACCGCTGGAGAACTTCATCCTGCCCGGTGGCTCGGCGTTGATCGCACAAGCCCATGTATGCCGAAGCCTGGCGCGCAGTGCGGAGCGGCGGTGTCAGCAGTTGAATGCGGTTGAGTCGTTGGAAGGCGTGGAGCTGGCGTACATCAATCGGCTGTCGGATCTGCTGTTTGTGGCGGCGCGGGTGATTGCCAAGCGCCAGGGCGTGGCGGAAGTTTTGTGGCAGGCGGCCGCTAAGCCACACTAGCCTTATGAAAACGCCAAACCTGTAGTGAGCGGGCTTGCCCCGCGCTGGGCTGCGAAGCAGCCCAAATAAGGCCGCCGCACAGACTCAGACACAACACGCTGTCTGTTTTGGGGCTGCTCCGCAGCCCAGCGCGGGCAAGCCCGCTCACCACAGTGTCCGCGTCAAACCTGCGGCCAGAAAGCGCGAATCCCCGCCACACCCTGAGCCCCAGCCTCCCAAGCCTGTTCCCGCTCGGCGGGCCCAACCCCGCCTAGCAGAAATACGGGCTTGCTGAACCCACTGATCAACTCTGCCGCCTGCTCCCATCCCAATGGCTGTGCATCGGGGTGAGTCTGGGTCGGCTGCACCGGCGACAGCGTGACGAAATCCACGTCCATCATTTCCGCCAGTGCCAGCTCCTCTGCGTTGTGGCAAGACGCCGCCAACCAACGGTCTTTAGGAAGCGGTCGACCTTTGCTCGCGTATTTACGCAGTTGTGCCGAGGTCATGTGCCAACCGGCCGAAGGAAAATCCCCCAGCCACTCGAACGGTCCCTTGAGCATCAACTGAGCCTTGCCGGCGCACAGGCCTACTGCGTCCACCGCCAGGTCACGGTATTTAGGGTCGTAGCCATTGGGCGCACGCAATTGCACCAGCTTGATGCCGCCGGCTATAGCTTTCTGGATACCCCGCAGTAACGTCGGGGTTTCCAGTTCGCCAGGGGTGATCAGGTACTCGGCAGGCAAGCGCGCCGCCGCAACGATCGGCGCATTAGCCGCCGGGAACTCATAGTTAAGCAGGTCCCGAGGTGCCACCCACTCCAACGGTTGCCCCTCGACTCCGTGCGGCTCGCCGGTAAACGCCGAGACTTCCCAGACATCCAGCAACACCTGTTTGTCCGGGTAATCATGCTGCACCTTGATCAGCGGCCGCGCCGTGGTGACCTGGATGCCCAGCTCTTCCTGCAATTCGCGGGACAGTGCGGTTTCAACCGACTCATCGGCCTCCACCTTGCCGCCGGGAAACTCCCAGAGGCCGCCCTGATGCTGGGTATCGGCGCGGCGCGCCAGCAGGATCCTGCCGTCGACACCGCGGATAACCGCGGCTGCTACATGCACTCGTTTCACCGTGCTTATCCTCTTAGGTACGGTATTCCGCGTTGATCTTTACGTACTCGTGGGACAGGTCGGTGGTCCAGATGGTTTCGCTGCACGCGCCGCGACCCAGCTCGATGCGGATGGTGATTTCTTCCTGCTGCATCACCGCCGAGCCCTGGGCTTCGGTGTAGGTCTCGGCGCGGGCGCCACGGCTGGCGATGCACACGTCACCGAGGAACACGTCGATCTTGCTCACGTCCAGGTCCGGCACGCCGGCACGGCCCACAGCGGCCAGGATACGGCCCCAGTTCGGGTCAGAGGCAAACAGTGCCGTCTTGATCAGCGGCGAATGCGCCACGGTATAGCCAACGTCCAGGCATTCCTGGTGATTGCCGCCGCCATTCACTTCAACGGTAACGAACTTGGTGGCGCCCTCGCCGTCACGCACGATGGCCTGGGCGACGTCCATGCACACTTCGAATACGGCCTGCTTCAACGCCGCGAACAACGGACCGCTGGCCTCGGTGATTTCCGGCAGGTTGGCCTGGCCGGTGGCGATCAGCATGCAGCAGTCGTTGGTCGAGGTGTCGCCATCGATGGTGATGCGGTTGAACGACTTGTTGGCGCCGTCGAGGATCAGGCTGTGCAGCACGTCGCGGGAGACTTTGGCGTCGGTGGCGATGTAGCCGAGCATGGTGGCCATGTTCGGACGGATCATGCCCGCGCCCTTGCTGATACCGGTCACGGTGACGGTCACGCCATCGTGCACGAACTGGCGGCTGGCGCCCTTGGGCAGGGTATCCGTGGTCATGATGCCGGTTGCTGCCGCGGCCCAGTTATCCACAGACAGGTCGTCCAGCGCGGCTTGCAATGCGCCTTCGATTTTCTCGACGGGCAGCGGTTCACCGATCACGCCAGTGGAGTACGGCAGCACTTGGCTGGCGTCGACGCCGGTCAACTGGGCCAGCTTGGCGCAGGTGCGCGCGGCCGCCACCAGGCCTGGCTCGCCGGTGCCGGCGTTGGCATTGCCGGTGTTGGTCAGCAGGTAACGGATCGTGCCGGCAACGCGCTGCTTGGCCAGGATCACTGGCGCGGCGCAGAACGCGTTGAGGGTGAACACACCGGCGACGGTCGAGCCTTCGGCACAGCGCATCACTACCACATCCTTGCGCCCCGGGCGCTTGATGCCGGCCGAAGCGATACCGAGTTCAAAACCTGCAACCGGGTGCAATGTGGGCAAAGGACCAAGACCAACAGCCATGAATGCGCTCCTTAAAAATCAGATGATGTCTGTGCCGTCGTGAGCAACGGCGAAATTAATGGCAAAACGCCGCGACGGCAGAGGCCGGTCGCGGCGCAGGGTGTAGCAGCGTCAGGCAAAAATCTTATTCGATCTGGCCGTGGCAGTGTTTGAACTTCTTGCCCGAACCGCAGTAGCACAGCTCGTTGCGGCCCAGCTTCTGGTCATTGCGAACCGGGGTTTGAGCCAGGGCCACGTCGACCTCTTCGCCCAATACCTCAGGCGCTTCCAGCCCCGGTGCTTCGTCATGCTGGAACTGCATGCGCGCAGCCAGAGCTTCGGCTTCCTGACGCAGGCGGGCCTCTTCCTCGATCGGGTCTTCGCGACGCACCTGAACGTGGGACAGCACGCGAATCGAATCGCGCTTGATCGAATCCAGCAGTTCGGAGAACAGCGTGAACGACTCGCGCTTGTACTCCTGCTTCGGGTTCTTCTGCGCATAGCCACGCAGGTGGATGCCGTGACGCAGGTGGTCCATGGTCGACAGGTGGTCTTTCCACAGATCGTCCAGCACGCGCAGTACGATTTGTTTCTCGAAGGTGCGCAGCGCTTCGGCACTCGCCTGTTCTTCTTTCTCGTTGTACGCGGCCAGCAATTCGGCCATCAGTTTTTCACGCAGGGTTTCTTCGTACAGGTGATCGTCTTCGTCCAGCCACTGCTGAACCGGAAGGTCGACACCAAAATCGCTCTTCAACGCCGCTTCCAGACCGGCAACATCCCACTGCTCTGGCAGAGACTGTGGCGGAATATGTGCGCTGACGGTGGCGTTGAGTACATCCTGACGGAAATCAGCGATGGTCTCGCCAATGTTGTCGGCAGCCAGCAACGTGTTACGCATGTGATAGATCACTTTACGCTGTTCGTTGTTGACGTCATCGAACTCGAGCAGTTGCTTACGAATATCGAAGTTGCGGCCTTCAACCTTACGCTGAGCCTTCTCGATGGCGTTGGTCACCATGCGGTGCTCGATCGCTTCGCCGGACTGCATGCCCAGGGCCTTCATGAAGTTCTTCACGCGGTCCGAGGCGAAGATGCGCATCAGGCTGTCTTCCAAGGACAGGTAGAAGCGGCTGGAACCGGCGTCACCCTGGCGACCGGCACGACCACGCAGCTGGTTGTCGATACGACGCGATTCGTGACGCTCGGACGCGATCACCTGCAGGCCACCGGATTCCAGCACGGCCTGGTGGCGCTTCTGCCAGTCAGCCTTGATCTGGGCGATCTGCTCAGGGCTCGGGTTTTCCAGTGCCGCGACTTCCACTTCCCAGTTACCGCCCAACAGGATGTCGGTACCACGACCGGCCATGTTGGTCGCGATGGTCAGTGCGCCTGGGCGACCGGCCTGGGCAATGATCTCGGCTTCTTTTTCGTGGAACTTGGCGTTCAGGACCTTGTGCTCGATGCCTTCCTTGTTAAGCAGGTTGGACACGTGCTCGGAAGTCTCGATGGTGGCAGTACCCACCAGGATCGGGCGACCCTGGGCCATGCCGTCCTTGATGTCGTTGATGATTGCCGCGTACTTCTCTTCGGCCGTCAGGAACACCAGGTCGTTGAAGTCTTTACGCGCCAACGGCTTGTTCGGCGGAATGACCATCACGGCCAGGTTGTAGATCTGATGGAATTCGAACGCTTCGGTGTCGGCCGTACCGGTCATGCCGGACAGCTTGTTGTACAGACGGAAGTAGTTCTGGAAGGTGGTGGACGCCAACGTCTGGCTTTCAGCCTGGATGTTGAGGTGTTCCTTGGCTTCGATGGCCTGGTGCAGACCTTCGGACAGACGACGACCCGGCATGGTACGGCCGGTATGTTCGTCAACCAGAACGACCTGGCCATCCTGCACGATGTATTCGACGTTGCGATGGAACAGCTTGTGGGCGCGCAGGCCGGCATACACGTGGGTCAACAGGCCCAGGTTGTGTGCCGAGTACAGGCTTTCACCTTCGGCCAGCTCGCCGATCTGGGTCAGCATCTCTTCGACGAACTGGTGACCGGCTTCGTTGAGTTCGACCTGGCGGGTCTTCTCGTCGATGCTGAAGTGACCTTCTTTGGTCACCACGCCTTCCACTTCCTCAATGTGCTGCTCCAGGCGCGGAATCAACTTGTTGATTTCGGTGTACAGGCGCGAGCTGTCTTCGGCCTGGCCGGAGATGATCAGTGGGGTACGGGCTTCGTCGATGAGGATGGAGTCGACTTCGTCGATCACGGCAAAGTTGAGTTCGCGCTGGAATTTTTCATCCATGCTGAACGCCATGTTGTCGCGCAGGTAGTCGAAGCCGAATTCGTTGTTGGTGCCGTAGGTAATATCGCAAGCATAGGCTGCGCGCTTCTCTTCCGGCGGCTGGAACGGCGTTACCACGCCGACGGTCAGGCCGAGGAATTCATACAGCGGGCGCATCCAGTTGGCGTCCCGGCGGGCCAGGTAGTCGTTCACCGTCACAACGTGCACGCCCTTGCCGGACAGTGCGTTGAGGTAAACGCCCAGGGTTGCCACCAGGGTCTTGCCTTCACCGGTACGCATTTCGGCAATCATGCCTTCATGCAAGGTCATGCCGCCGATCAACTGGACATCGAAGTGGCGCATGCCCATGACACGCTTACCGGCTTCACGGGCGACCGCAAAGGCTTCGGGCAGCAGCTTGTCGAGGGTTTCACCTTTGGCTATGCGGGCCTTGAACTCTTGGGTCTTGGCGCGCAATTGCTCGTCCGAAAGGGCAACCATCTGCTCTTCGAAGGCATTGACCAGCTGCACCGTCTTGAGCATGCGTTTGACTTCGCGCTCATTCTTGCTTCCAAAAAGTTTCTTTAACAAAGGCGCAAACATATCGGCAGGTTCTTCCACACATAGGGATGGAGGGCGCACCGTGAGTGGCCCGAGCAGCCCTCACGGCCGCATGCGAACGCGCATTCTACCCGGATTCGTGGGTGAGGAAAGTGGCGTTGTTCCCCGATGCTGGCATGGTGCTGTGAGAGGGCTTGTTTAAAATAAGGGCTTTTGCCGGAACTTCAACCCATGGAGCGCAGAAGTTACCAATTGATTTGATGAATAAAACCCACGGAATGCATTGCCTGGGGCCGTACAGGTGGGTTCTGCTAAGATGGCGGCTCTGTTACTTAAGGTGTCCAATAATGGCATTTCGCCCCTTATCAGCCCGCGCTCCCGCCGTGTTGCTTCGTGATGCCAAGCCGCTGAAAGCCATCTTTGGCCATGCTCAACGCCTGGACCGCCTGCAACGACTGCTTGAAACCCAACTGCAACCGGCTGCACGCGAACATTGCCGCGTGGCGTCCTGGCGTGAAGGCAACCTGCTGCTTATTGTCACAGATGGCCACTGGGCGACACGTTTGCGCTATCAGCAAAAACGCCTGCAGCGTCAATTGATGGCCTTTGATGAATTCGCCGGTCTGACGCGCATCCAGTTCAAAGTGCAACCGCCCACCACCCAACCCGGCGTGGCGGAGCATATTCATGACCTGTCGCCCAGTGCCGCCGAAACTATTCAGGCAACGGCCGACGGCATCAGCAACCCAGGCTTGCGTGCGGCGCTTGAACGCCTGGCGGCCCACGCCAAGCCCAAGCCCTGACTCGCTATTTGCGCTTGCTGCCGCCCAATAACGACCCCAACAAGCCACGCACCAGTTGCCGCCCCATCTGATTGGCGGCTTGCTGCATCGCGGACTTCAACGCCTTGCCTGCGGTTGTGCCAAGGAACGCCCCGGCCTTGTCCGTAAAGCTGGGCTCCTCAGCGGCCGGTTTGCCCTCTTCGGTTGACCCAAGCTCTTTGCGTGCCATCAGCACTTCATATGCGGATTCCCGATCAATCGGCTTGTCATACCGGCCCAGCAACGGCGAACTGGCCACCAATGCCGCCCGCTCGGCTGCGCTGAGCGGGCCGATCCGCGATTGCGGCGGTGCGACCAGGACGCGCTGGACGACTTCCGGCGTCCCCTTTTCCTGCAGTGTTCCCACTAAAGCCTCGCCCGTGCCCAGCTCGGTCAGTACCGAAAGGGCATCAAAGGCCGGGTTCGGCCGAAAACCGTCGGCTACGGCGCGCAAGGACTTCTGTTCCTTGGTGGTAAACGCCCGCAGGCCGTGCTGGATACGCAGGCCGAGTTGGGCCAGCACGCTGTCCGGCAGGTCGCCTGGGGATTGCGTGACAAAATACACGCCAACACCCTTGGAGCGGATCAGCCGCACCACCTGCTCCAGACGCTCCTGCAACGCTTTGGGCGTGTCAGCGAACAGCAAATGCGCCTCATCGAAAAACAGCGCGAGCAGCGGTTTGTCAGCGTCACCGCGCTCGGGCAGTTGCTCGAACAACTCCGCCAACAGCCACAACAGGAACGTCGCATACACCTTCGGCGCCTCATGCACCAAGCGGCTGGCGTCCAGCAGATGGATGCGACCACGCCCCTCACCGGTAGGCTGCAGGATATCTTCCAACTGCAGGGCCGGCTCACCAAACAAGGCTTCAGCGCCCTGCTGCTCCAGCACTGCCAGGCGTCGCAACAGTGCCTGGCTGGAACCGGTGGTCATCAGCGCCGCGTCTTCGCCCAGCAACTCCGGGTGATAGCGCAGATGGTTGAGCAATGCCTTGAGGTCCTTGAGGTCCAGCAACAACAAGCCTTCGCGATCGGCCACCTTGAACGCCGCGTAAAGCGCCGACTGCTGGCTATCGGTGAGTTCCAACAGGCTGCCGAGCAACAACGGGCCCATTTCACTGATGGTAGTGCGCAATGGATGGCCGGACTGCCCGTGGATATCCCACAGCGTGACTGGGTAAGCCTTGGCCGTGTAATTGAGGAACGGCATGCCGGCGATGCGCTCGGCCACCTTACCCTGCGGGTTCGCCGCAGCGCCCAGGCCGCACAAGTCGCCCTTGATATCCGCCGCAAACACCGCTACGCCGGCGTCACTGAAAGCTTCGGCCAGGCGTTGCAGCGTGACGGTCTTGCCGGTGCCGGTGGCGCCGGCGATCAACCCGTGACGATTGGCCAGGCGCATGGCCTGGGCGATGGGCTGGCCGTCGAGGCCGGCGCCGATTAGGAGTTGCGAGGAGTCAGGCATTTCGTCACCCATGGTTAATCTTTAGTGCGGCCAGGTCGATACAGAGAAGTGTGAGACCCACAAAGTCCAAAAATAGGTCAGATAGTTCCCACAGGGACCACCGGAACCATCACAAGAAGTATCACACCTTTTTTGACGCTGCCATTTTGCGCCTCCCATAAGGACGCGCTTCGGATATTAAGACCTTAGCGGACCCTACAAGCCATGAATAAAAATCTGCGCTTCAGCCACAAAATCCTGCTTGCAGCCTCCCTTATCGTCATTGCCGCATTTGCGCTGTTTACCCTCTACAACGACTACCTGCAACGCAACGCGATTCGCGACGATCTCAACAACTACCTGCATGAAATGGGCGATGTGACCGCCAGCAACATTCAAACCTGGCTCACCGGGCGCATTGCCCTGGTGGAAAACGCCGCACAAAACATCGCCATCAACCCCGAACCGTCAGCGGTTGCTGGCCTGCTGGAACAGAAAACCCTGACGTCCTCCTTCATGGCGACCTACGTCGGCGACAGCAAAGGCGCCTTTACCATCCGCCCAGACACCAAGATGCCAGACGGTTTCGACCCGCGTGTCCGCCCTTGGTACAAGGGCGCCCAGAGCAGCAACGGTTCAACCCTGACCGAGCCGTATATTGATGCGGCCACCGGCAAGTTGATCATTTCCGTTGCCACTCCCAGCACCCAGGGCACCCAGAGCATTGGTGTGGTCGGAGGGGACCTGAGCCTGCAAACCCTGGTGGATAACATCGGCGCGCTGAACTTCGGCGGCATGGGTTACGCGTTCCTGGTCAGCGCCGACGGCAAAGTACTGGTACACCCGGACAAAAATCTGGTGATGAAGACCCTGGCCGACGTGTATCCGAAAAATACACCGAAGATCAGCGCCGACTTCAGCGAAGTCGAGGCCAACGGCAAAGACAACATCGTGACTTTTACACCGATCAAGGGACTGCCCTCGGTAAACTGGTACCTCGGTATTTCAGTCGATAAAGATAAGTCCTACGCCATGCTCAGCGAGTTCCGCACCTCAGCGGTCATCGCCACGCTCATTGCAGTGGTGATCATCATTGCCCTGCTCGGCATGCTGATCCGTATCTTGTTGCAACCGCTGCATGTAATGACCCGCGCCATGCAGGACATCGCCGATGGCGAGGGCGACCTGACCCGTCGCCTGACCATCCAGAATCACGATGAGTTCGGCACGCTGGGTAATGCCTTCAACCGCTTCGTGGAGCGTATTCATACGTCGATTCGTGAAGTGTCTTCGGCCACCGAACAGGTCAACGAGGTGGCACTGCGGGTCGTCAGTGCCTCCAACTCGTCGATGGTCAATTCCGATGAGCAGGCCAATCGCACCAACAGCGTCGCGGCGGCCATCAATGAGCTGGGCGCTGCGGCCCAGGAAATCGCGCGCAATGCGGCGCAAGCCTCCCATCAGGCCAGCGATGCACGTCACCTGGCTGAGGATGGCCAACAGGTGGTGGAACGCAACATCAAGGCGATGAACCAGTTGTCTTCGATGATCAGCGCTTCCAGCAGCAACATCGAAGCGCTCAATAGCAAAACGGTGAACATCGGGCAGATCCTCGAAGTGATCACCAGCATTTCCCAGCAAACCAACCTGCTGGCATTGAACGCTGCCATCGAAGCAGCCCGTGCCGGGGAAGCCGGACGTGGGTTTGCGGTAGTCGCAGATGAGGTGCGCAACCTGGCACATCGCACTCAGGAATCGGCGCAACAAGTGCAGAAGATGATTGAAGAGCTGCAAGTCGGCGCGCGGGACTCGGTCAGCACCATGGGTGATAGCCAGCGCCATAGTCTTGAAAGCGTCGACATCGCCAACCTGGCCGGCGAACGCCTGAATAGCGTGACCCAGCGCATCGGCGAAATTGATGGCATGAACCAGTCAGTCGCCACCGCCACTGAAGAACAGACTTCGGTGGTGGAGTCGATCAACATGGACATTACCGAGATCAACACCCTCAATCAGGAAGGTGTGGAAAACCTGCAATCGACGCTGCGTGCTTGTGCCGACCTGGAACAACAGGCGGCACGGTTGAAACAATTGGTTGGCAGTTTCCGGATCTGATCAGGCGTCCTTGGGCTCGGACTTGGCCTGCTCCTGCTCCCACAGTTCGGCGGCACCGGGAAATTCGGTGCCGTCCTCGCTGCTCAGGTCATCCGGGTCGTATCGACTCAAACACCCCTCCCCTAATGTGGCGGGGGCTTTTGAGGTGGCTTTGTCCAGCGGATCACTCATGACTCAATCCTCGGCAGCATAAAGAAAAAGGGCCTGGGACGATTTAACGCCCAGGCCCTTCATTCTTCAATCACAACAGTTCGATCAGAACACGACGGTCTTGTTGCCGTGCACCAGCACGCGGTCTTCCAAGTGGTAACGCAGGCCACGGGCCAGCACCATCTTCTCGACGTCACGGCCGAAACGCACCATGTCTTCAATGCTGTCGCTGTGGCTGACACGCACCACGTCTTGCTCGATGATCGGGCCGGCGTCCAGCTCTTCGGTGACGTAGTGGCAAGTAGCACCGATCAACTTCACGCCACGCAGGGACGCCTGGTGGTAAGGCTTGGCGCCGACGAAAGACGGTAGGAAGCTGTGGTGAATGTTGATCACCTTGCCAGCATATTCGCGGCACAGTTCCGGCGGCAGGATTTGCATGTAGCGCGCCAGCACCACTACGTCGGCTTCGTGCTGCTTGACCAGGCGCGAGACCTCAGCGAACGCCGGCTCCTTGTCCTGCGGGTTGACCGGCACGTGGTAATACGGGATGCCATGCCACTCGACCATGCTGCGCAGGTCGTCATGGTTGGAGATCACACACGCGATCTCGCAGTCCAACTCATCGCTGTGCCAGCGATGCAGCAAGTCGGCAAGGCAGTGGGATTCACGGCTGGCCATCAACACCACGCGCTTTTTCTGCTCGGTGTCGGTGATATGCCAGGTCATCGAAAACTCTTCGGCGATCGGCGCAAATGCGTCGCGGAAGGCATCAAGACCAAAAGGCAGCGAATCGGCACGAATCTCGTGACGCATGAAGAACCAACCGCTGAGATTGTCCGAGTGATGACTCGCCTCGGTGATCCAACCGTTGTGGGAGGCCAGAAAGTTACTGACTTTGGCAACGATACCAACCCGGTCCGGGCAAGCAATCACCAGCCGAAAAGTGCGCATTAGGGGGAAACTCCAGAACTTCGCAAAGGCCGCCATTCTAGCGATTGCGCAGGAAAACTGCAGTATTCGTTGACGCTTATTCTGATCGCCGGCCGACGGCATGTCCCTTAATAGCCTATGGTTTTACCACCTTTATATGAATTTAGTACGTCACCCTATGGCAGGTTCACGTATTTTAGGGGAATTATCTTAAGGCCTACGCCCTAGTAATTAACTCGAATGCATAGCAATGCTACAAACATTCAATGTAATTCACATAAATGCGAGCTTAAATGTTTACTTGGGTAAACTGCCTGACTATTATTGGGCCACTGTCCCTCTCAATCAGCGCTCTACATAAGGTAGTCCACATGTCCCTGATCAACGAATACCGTGCCACCGAAGAAGCTATCAAAGAGCTGCAAGCCCGTTTGAAGAACCTGTCCCAAGACGACAAACTGCAAACCGAGCTGGAATTCGAAGGCAAACTGCGCGCCCTGATGGGTGAATACTCCAAATCCCTGCGTGACATCATCGCGCTGCTGGATCCAGAGTCGAAAGTTAAAGCACCGCGTGGCGCCGTGAAAACTACCGGCACCAAACGTGCTCGCAAAGTCAAACAGTACAAAAACCCGCACAACGGCGAAGTGATTGAAACCAAAGGTGGCAACCACAAAACCTTGAAAGAGTGGAAAGCCAAGTGGGGCGGTGACGTGGTTGAAGGCTGGGCTACCCTGCTGGGCTAAGCCTCGCCAGGCTTACGCCTGATACGCGACACATTAAAAACGCCAGCCTGCTGGCGTTTTTAATTGCCGGTGTATTGTGTGACGATCGACTACAGATTCACCTTATGGGCCAGCAAGTCGGCATATTCCTGCCACCGCTCAAGCACCTCCGCCTGAAAAGGTGTCGCACTAACTGCAAACTCTTGTTTAGCCTGCTTAAATGCCGCAAGGGTATTCGGCGCGCCCCACTCCGGGTCCGTCAAACGTTGCTGACAGAAAAGCTGCCAACGTTGTTGCTCCTCACTGTTCAAGGTATCGGGGAAGTTACGCGCTCGGTAGCGAAAGAGTAATTCAGGCAACCGATGATCATCGAAAGGCCATTGCTGGCGAGCTAATTGTGCAGGCTCGGCCATCCTGACTTGTTCACATAAACGTCGATCACGATCTCCGATAAAGCCATCGTATAGCTGTTGCTCCGGGTCTGAACTCGGGGTGAAATCTTCCTCGGCATAAATAGCCGCCAACTTATCGCGCCAACACTCCTGTGCGTCAGTTAGCCGCAGGGCACGCTCCTGATAAAGATTCATATCCAAGTGCAGACGCTCACGATCTTCTGCCCGAAGCACATTCAAGGGCGCAACCACGGGGCAGCGATTGATGTGCACCAACTTGAGCGGGACCGGTAACTCGCCCTCGGCAAGATCGTCACGACGGGTGTAGAGGCGCTGGCGCAAGGTATCTGCATCCAGGTCCAGCAACCCTTGAGGATCGAGTCCGAGGTCGCAGACGATCAGTGCATTTCGGTTGCGTGGGTGCCACGCCAGTGGCACTACGACGCCCAGATAATGACGCTCGGCGGAAAAACGCCCGGAGATGTGCACCATGGGTTGCAGTAAGCGCACCTGGTCCATCACCGCCTGCTTGCTGCGCAGTTGAAACAGCCACTTGAACAGCTTGGGCTGTTTCTCACGAACCAATCGGGCCAGGGCAATAGTGGCTCGCACGTCGGACAGAGCATCGTGCGCCTGACCATGGTCGATACCGTTGGCTTCGGTCAGGCGCTCCAGTTTGAGCGTGACGCGCCCATCCTGTTGCGGCCATTCAATGCCTTCCGGGCGTAGGCCGTAGGCCGTGCGAATCACGTCGATCAGATCCCAGCGGCTGTTACCGCCCTGCCACTCACGTGCGTAAGGATCGAAGAAATTGCGGTACAGGCTGTAGCGCGTCATTTCATCGTCAAATCGCAAGGTGTTGTACCCAGCGCCACACGTACCCGGGGCGGCCAGCTCAGCATGCACCCGAGTCATGAAATCGGCCTCGGCCAGGCCTTTTTCCGCGAGGATTGCGGGAGTAATGCCGGTAATCGCGCAGGCGATGGGATGGGGCAGGATATCGTCGCTGGGCAGGCAATAAAGATTGACCGGCTCGCCGATCTCATTGAGTTCGTGGTCTGTCCGAATGCCGGCTACTTGAAGCGGGCGGTCATTGCGCGGATTGATGCCGGTGGTTTCATAGTCGTACCAGAAAATGGAGGTCACGGGCTTTTCCTGTACTGAAGATCGACAAAGTCTAGGCGCTGGACGACGTCCACGGCCAGCACCAAATCAACTGTACAAACATCCAGCAAAACCTTGAATGGTTGCTTCCACCGCCGACACTGCTAGCATCCGTGTCTCCCAGCCATTCTGCACTGCCAAGGATCGCGATGCCGTCAGCTCCATTGGATACCCGCTACCAGATCGAGACCCCGGAGGGCATCGAGCTGCCCCTACGCCCGGCCGGCCTGACGTCACGTGTGTTGGCCTTTGCCTTCGACCTGGGTGTGCGCGCAGTGGTCATGGGCGTTCTGCTGGTGCCATTGGCCATGCTTGGCAACGTCGGCATCGGCCTGGGTTCGCTGCTGCTGTTCCTGATCAGTTGGTGGTACATGGTGCTGTTCGAAGTACTCAACCAGGGATGCTCACCTGGGAAACAGGTCATGGGGTTGCGGGTGGTACACGATGACGGCACACCGATCGGCTGGTCCGCGTCACTGATCCGCAATTTGCTGCGGTTTGTCGACATGCTGCCATTCGGTTACTTTCTCGGCGCGATCAGTTGCCTGCAGCATCCTCACTTCAAGCGCTTGGGCGACCTGGCCGCCGGCACACTGGTGATCTACCGGGAACAACCGCTTCTGCGTCCCCAGATTCCTCAAGCTACCGCCCTACGCTTGCCCTTCGCTCTGGATCTGAGTGAACAACGGGCCATCCTTGGCTTTGCGGAACGCCAGGGTGAGCTTTCCACGGAGCGCGTTCACGAGTTGGCTTCGATTCTCGCCACCCCCTTGCACGTATCCCCGGCCCGCGCCGTGGAACAACTCAACGGCGTGGCCCGTGGCCTGTTGGGGCCGACATGAAGCAGAGTCTTTTCGAAAGCCGTCACCAGCCTCAATGGCAGGCCTTTGCCCAATACCTGCAACAATTGGAGCAAGGCAAGGTTAAAGCCAGTGACATGGCCGACTTCCCCCATCAGTACCGGCGTCTGTGCCAGCACCTGGCCCTGGCCCAGGAACGCGGCTACAGCAGCTATTTGGTAGACCCCTTGCAACAACTGGCCTTGCGCGGCCATCAACAGCTCTACCGTCATCGCAGCCAACTGACCGCAAATGTGCTGGGGTTCGTACTTGCCGGTTTTCCCCGGTTGGTGCGGGAACAGTGGCGTTTCGTACTGATAGCCAGCCTGCTGTTCTTTGGCAGCCTGATAGGTATCGCGTTGCTGGTCTACCTGTTTCCCGACCTGATCTACAGCATCGTCAGCCCTCAGCAGGTTGCAGAGATGCAGGGCATGTATGACCCCGATGCGAGCCGCCTGGGCCGCACCGCTGAGCGCGCATCGAGCGAAGACTGGATGATGTTCGGCTACTACGTGATGCACAACATCGGTATCGCGTTCCAGACGTTTGCCGCCGGTTTGCTGTTCGGCCTGGGCAGCGTGTTCTTTCTGATTTTCAACGGCCTGGTCATCGGTGCGGTCTCCGGGCACCTGACCGAAATCGGCTCCGGCCAGACCTTCTGGTCATTCGTCATCGGGCACGGCGCGTTCGAGCTGACGGCCATCGCCCTCGCCGGTGCCGCTGGTTTGCAACTGGGCTGGGCGCTGATCGCTCCCGGGCAGTTGACCCGCGGCGAGTCATTACGGCTGGCGGCGCGCAAGAGCGTGCAGATGTTGTGCGGAGTAATGATCTTCCTGTTGATCGCTGCCTTCATCGAAGCGTATTGGTCATCCGCCACCCTGATAGCCCCCTGGATCAAGTACCTGGTTGGCGCGGCACTATGGCTTCTGGTAGCCGCTTACCTGAGCCTTGCCGGAAGGACTCTCCATGCGCCTGAGTGATGCCAGCGTGGTCATCCGCCCGCGTACTGCCTGGGAGGCGATGGATCTTGGCGTGTTGATGGCCCGCGAGCACCGCCTGCTCCTGATGAGCAGTTGGGCGTTGGTGACTCTGCCAGTGTTCGCCGCGCTCACGGCACTGCTGTGGAAGTACCCGTCCACCGCGATTTTCCTGTTCTGGTGGCTCAAGCCAGCCTTTGACCGCTTGCCACTGTATATCCTCTCCAAGGCATTGTTTGGCGAAACGCCCAGCATAAAGCAGGCTGTTCGCCAGTGGCCGCGACTGCTCAAGGGCCAACTGTTGGCCAGCCTGACCTGGCGGCGACTCAGCCTGAGCCGCAGCTTTGTGATGCCGGTGAGCCAACTTGAAGGCCTGGATGGCCCCGCTCGCCAAAAACGCCTGGGCGTGCTGCAGCAACGTAACGCTGGCGCCGCACGCTGGTTGACCACCATCGGGGTGCATCTGGAGATCGGACTGTGGTTCGGTTGCATGACGCTTTTCTATCTGTTCATTCCCCAGAACCTCGAGTCGGATTGGGATTGGCAACGCCTGATACTGGCGACAAGCTCGGAAGGCTTGTGGCTGGAACACCTGAGCAATGCCTTCTACGCCGTAATCCTGGTGTTTTGGGAACCTATCTATGTAGCCTGCGGTTTCAGCCTCTACCTGAATCGCCGCACGGTATTAGAGGCCTGGGACCTGGAGTTGGTCTTCCGCCGTCTTCGTCAGCGCCTGAGCAACGTGGTGCCGTTGTTATTACTGATGATGGGCCTGTCGCTGCTGCCATTCAGCCCGCCTGCCATGGCAGAGTCATCCCCCTCACAAAAACCGCTAGCCACCCAGGACGCAAGCCAATCCATCAAGTCCCTGATGGAAAAGCCCCCCTTCAAAAATCCGGAAACCGTCACGCGCTATCGCTTTGGCGAAGACAAGCCGCCTGTTAAAAACAAGGCTCACCGCGACGGTAAGCTTCCGGACTGGCTGAAGGCATTGCTGGACAACCTCAACAGCAATACCTTCAAACACATCGCCCAAGGTTTGGAGGTACTGCTGTGGGGACTTATTGTCGGTGCATTGATCACGCTGGTTTGGCGCTATCGTGAGTGGTTGCGCACGTTTGTCAGCCGACGCAGGCTACGCAAGCCACAAGATCTCAAAGTTGCCCCCGCGCAATTGTTCGGCCTTGAGCTAGGCCTCGAGACGTTGCCCGACGATATTGCCAGTGCCGCCGAACACCTGTGGCCCACCCAGCCAAGGGAAGCCCTTGGCCTGCTATATCGCGGCCTGCTCAGCCGGCTGCTGCATGACTTCAACATGCCGCTGAAAAGCGCTGACACCGAAGGCCAGATCCTGGAACGGGTCAACCAGTTGCAACAACCACAACTGCTGGCGTTCAGCGACGACTTGACCAGGCATTGGCAAAACCTCGCCTACGGCCATCGCCTGCCTCCCCCTTCAGTCCAGCAACAGCTATGCAGTGATTGGCGCACTCTGTTCAGCCGGGGGAGCAATCCATGAACCGGCCTTTACTGTGGGCGGGACTCTTGCTGGCGTGCCTGCTTGGAGCGGGTGGTTACTACGCATGGAGCAAGGCAATTCCCTACGATGAGGTGGTGGATCGCGGCCCTTCTCCAGAAGCCCTGGCCAACCCCTACCTGGCAGCCGAACACTTTCTACGCCAACAAGGCCTGACCGTTGAGCGCGGCAATAGCCTGGAGCGGCTGGCTACCCTGCCAGCCAAGGGCAACAGCCTGTTGCTGCTCGGCGAGCGCAGCAACATGTCACCCCGCCAGGTAGAGCAACTGCTGGGTTGGGCCAAATCCGGCGGCCATTTGTTGCTGGTGGCCGAGGCGTTGTGGGATGAAGAGACTGGCAAAAGCGGCGACCTGTTGCTCGATGGTTTGCATATCCACCAGACCTTGAGTGACGAGCCTGAGGAACCTGCACCGTCCAGCAACAAAGCACTTAAAAAGAAAGCCCCGGACCTCACCAAACTCTACATCGACAATGAAAACCCATCGGCTTACTTCAGTTTCGACACAGACTTCAATCTCACCGACCCCAGGCACCTGGCCCAATTCTCTGCCAACAGCGCAAGATCGAGCCACCTGATGCAACTCGACCTCGGGGAAGGCAGCGTCACGGTAATCACCGACAGCGACCTGTGGAAAACCCCGAGCATCGCCAAGTACGACAATGCCTGGTTGCTGTGGTACCTGAACCAGGGCAAGGCCGTGACCTTGCTGTTCAACACCGACTTCGACGACCTGTTCACCTTGCTGATGCGGTACTTCCCCCAGGCTCTGGTAGCACTCGCTACCTTGATCATCCTGGCTCTTTGGCGGGCGGGCCAACGTCAAGGCCCGGTCCGTAAACCCGCAGACTATGCACGTCGTCAATTGCAGGAACACCTCAAAGCCAGCGCTGACTTCCTGTTGCGCCGCAGCGGCCAGGGCACACTACTGCATGCCTTGCAGCGCGATATCCTGCGCGCGGCCCGGCACCGTCACCCCGGCTTTGAACACCTCGACAATGCAGAACAGTGCCGGGCGCTTGAACACCTGACGCGCCAACCCTTTCACATCATCAGCCAGGCCCTTGGCCCACTCCCGGAGAAACGGCTTTCCAGCGCCGATTTCAGCCGTCAGGTGGCGTGCCTGCAAACCCTCAGGAATGCCCTATGAGTGAATTTCCAAGCGCCACTGGCTTGACCCGCGAAACCGTGCAACGCGCCAGCGGGCAAGCCCAAGCCCTGCGCAATGAGTTGCGCAAAGCGGTGATTGGCCAGGACCCGGTGATCAACGATGTCCTGACCGCGCTGATCGCCGGCGGGCATGTGCTGCTCGAAGGTGTACCGGGTCTGGGTAAAACCCTGCTGGTGCGTGCCCTGGCACGCTGCTTTGAGGGCGATTTCGCGCGCATCCAGTTCACCCCGGACCTGATGCCCAGCGATGTCACAGGCCACGCCGTGTATGACCTGCACACCGAACAGTTCAAGCTGCGCAAAGGGCCGGTGTTCACCCATTTGTTGCTGGCCGACGAAATCAACCGTGCCCCGGCCAAGACCCAGGCCGCGTTGCTCGAAGCGATGCAGGAACGGCAAGTCACCCTCGAAGGCGAGGCGTTGCCCATCGGCCAACCGTTCATGGTGCTGGCGACCCAGAACCCTATTGAACAGGAAGGTACTTACCCCCTGCCGGAAGCGGAGCTGGATCGCTTCATGCTCAAGGTGCGCATGGATTACCCCGATGCGCAGCAAGAACTGGACATGGTGCGTGAAGTCACGCGCTCGTCTCGGGCCGACATGCTGGATGTAAAACCCTTGCGCACGGTACTGCTGGCCGAAGATGTGCTGCAGCTTCAGCAGATAGCCAGTGAGCTGGCACTCGACGAACAAGTGCTCGACTATGCCGTACGGCTGGCGCGCGCCACCCGCAGTTGGCCGGGGCTGGCCATCGGTGCCGGCCCGCGGGCGTCCATCGATCTGGTGCGCGGCGCGCGCGCCCGTGCCTTGTTGCGCGGCGGCGAATTCGTCACGCCGGACGACATCAAGGATTGTGCCTTGGCAGTACTGCGCCATCGGGTACGTATCGCGCCAGAGCTGGATATCGATGGGTTGGAAGTCGACCAGGTGCTCAAGCAACTGCTCGATCAGATCCCGGCGCCTCGGCAATGACTCGCCCATGAAACCGACCCGTCTGCTGTTGAACTGGCTGGGCGTATTGCTGGGCTTGGGCATCGTGCTGGGCACTGCGGCAGCGTTGCAGGTCAAGTTGCCCGACACCTTGTACGCCATCGCATGGGGGCTGCTACTGGCACTGTTACTGCTCGCGCTGCTGGATGCGATGCGTCTGCGTAACCGCCCTTCGCCCCGCGTGCAACGGCAAATGCCCGGAAGCCTGGCACTGGGCCGCTGGGGAGAAATCCGCCTGGTTCTAGAGCATGACTTTGCGCAGGCACTGAGCGTGCAGGTGTTCGATCATGTCCCTGACGGGTTGTCCGTCGAGCACATGCCCCAATCCATAGACCTGCGCCCCGGTGAACGCAGTGAACTGGGTTATCGCCTTCGCCCCTTGCGACGCGGGCATTTCAATTTCGGCCGCTGTGAAATTCACCTGCCCAGCCCCATGGGCCTGTGGTCAGCACGACGACTGATCGAAGTGAGCGATACTACCCGCGTCTACCCGGACTTCGCCCGTCTGTACGGCGCCCAACTCCAGGGCGTGGACAACTGGCTGAGCCAACTGGGTGTACGCCAACGCCAGCGGCGCGGCTTGGGACTGGAATTTCACCAGTTGCGCGAGTTTCGCGAAGGGGACAGCCTACGGCAGATCGACTGGAAGGCCACCGCCCGGCAACGCACACCCATTGCTCGTGAATACCAGGATGAGCGCGACCAACAGATCGTGTTCATGCTCGATTGCGGCCGCCGCATGCGTAGCCAGGATGACGAACTGTCTCACTTTGACCATGCCCTGAATGCCTGCCTGCTGCTCAGCTACGTCGCGTTGCGCCAGGGGGATGCGGTAGGACTGTGCACCTTTGCCGGTGACCAGCCACGCTACCTGGCGCCGGTCAAAGGCAGTAGCCAATTGAACCTGTTGCTCAACGCGGTATACGACCTGGATACCACTCGACGGACTGCTGACTATCAGGCTGCAGCAAGCGAGTTGCTGGCTCGGCAGAAACGGCGCGCATTGGTGATCGTGATAACCAACCTGCGGGATGAGGATGATGAAACACTGCTGGCTGCCGTCAAGCGTATCAGTCGTCAACACAGGGTGCTGGTGGTCAGCCTGCGCGAGGAAGCGCTCGATCGACTGCGCCAAGCCCCCGTACAAACCTTGCCCGAAGCCTTGGCCTACAGCGGCACCATCGACTACCTGAATACCCGCAACGAACTGCACGACCGACTCAGCGCCCAAGGCCTGTCCCTATTGGACAGTTTGCCGTCTGAACTGGGACCGGCGTTGGTCACGCGCTACCTGGGGTGGAAGAAAGCTGGCGTGCTCTGAAAAGTGCCCGCCAACTCTTTATCTAAGCCGAAGCCTGCAAAGGATCAAAGCTGAAGTAATGCAATAAGACGTTGATCAACTGCTCATATTCCTCAGGTGCCTGCAGCACCCTGAACCCGGAATCATAGTGCTGGGGGTTTACATCCTCATGACTCCATAGGCAGCTCGCCGTGAGATCAATGGGATGGAAGGTGCCGTCAGCCGCCGGAATCTTCAAACGCAGCTCAAAATCCACGTCGACCATCATGGGCAGTTGGCTGATTAACATCAGTCCATCTTCAGAGACATTTCCCAAAAAGCCGATGGGCTTGTCGGTAAGACGATTAAACACTTGCAAAAAACAAGGAAGCTGATGCCGCTCGATCCGTCGGTCGGTAAACATGGTGAGATCGCCATCCAATGGCCATGACTGCGGCCGTGCCAGTGATTCGGAACGGGTAATACGCCCGCTCTCCTTGGATCTCGGTGCGACAACAGGCAATTGCCTGCCGCTAGACAGCCACCCAGTCCGGGGCCCCACATCCATTTGCATAGAACTTATACAAATGAACATTCAAAGAATAGCCCAAGACTGGCAACGGGCCAGTTATGGAATGACGAATATCATCACAAAGAAGCTGGTCGCGGTTGCGCGACGCTTGCACTAGGGTAATGCCCCAGTTGTTGCAGGGTGTCGAGCCTCGCGCGGGCGCGGTAGGCGTACTCGCTCGATGGGTATTGATTGATAATGAATTGATAGGTCTGTACCGCGTCGACGAACAGCTTTTGCCGTTCCAGGCACTGACCGCGCAACATCGAGACTTCCGGCTGCACATAACGTCGGGTGCGACTTTCACGGTCGACCTGGGACAATTCCAGGGTAACGCGCTCGCAGTCACCGACCTTGTAGGCGCGGTAGGCATTGTTCAGATGGTGATCCATCGACCAACGGGTGCAGCCGACAACACTGACGGCCAGGGCAGCAATGAGCAAAATTCGCATGAGGGTTCTCCTGTCTTGTGCAGTGTATCGACCCCTCGTCGAAAATCTTCAAGGATGTTCGTATTCAGCCGCAGCGAAAACAAGTCAATCATCGATAAGTAGTGCAAACGAACAATGACTACAACGAAAGAGCATAGTAGCCTTCTCCAGCGCTTGAACTCAGGAGTCTGTGCATGTCCGTCCGTCGTACCAAAATCGTCGCCACCCTTGGCCCGGCCAGCAACTCGCCGGAAGTCCTCGAACAGCTGATTCTGGCTGGTTTGGACGTTGCCCGTCTGAACTTCTCCCACGGCACCCCGGACGAGCACAAGGCTCGCGCCAAGCTGGTGCGTGACCTGGCCGCCAAGCACGGCCGCTTCGTCGCTCTGCTGGGTGACCTGCAAGGCCCGAAAATCCGTATCGCCAAATTCACCAACAAGCGGATCGAGCTGAAGATCGGTGATCAATTCACCTTCTCCACCAGCCACCCGCTGACCGAAGGCAACCAGCAGGTCGTGGGTATCGACTATCCGGATCTGGTCAAGGACTGCGGCGTCGGCGACGAGCTTCTGCTGGATGATGGCCGCGTAGTAATGCGCGTCGAAACCGCGACCCCGACCGAACTGCACTGCGTCGTGCTGATCGGTGGTCCGCTGTCCGACCACAAAGGCATCAACCGTCGTGGGGGTGGCTTGACCGCACCAGCCCTGACGGAAAAAGACAAGGCCGACATCAAGCTCGCCGCCGAAATGGAAGTGGACTACCTCGCCGTGTCCTTCCCGCGCGACGCCGCCGACATGGAATACGCCCGTAAGCTGCGCGACGAAGCCGGTGGTACTGCCTGGCTGGTGGCGAAGATCGAACGCGCCGAAGCCGTGGCCGATGACGAAACCCTCGACGGCCTGATCAAGGCTTCCGACGCGGTGATGGTTGCTCGTGGCGACCTGGGCGTGGAAATCGGTGACGCCGAGCTGATCGGTATCCAGAAGAAGATCATCCTGCACGCTCGCCGCCACAACAAGGCAGTGATCGTGGCGACCCAGATGATGGAGTCGATGATCCAGAACCCGATGCCGACCCGCGCCGAAGTGTCCGACGTGGCCAACGCCGTGCTCGACTACACCGACGCCGTGATGCTCTCGGCCGAAAGCGCCGCCGGCCCGTACCCGCTGGAAGCCGTGCAAGCCATGGCGCGTATCTGCCTCGGCGCTGAAAAGCACCCGACCAGCAAGACCTCCAGCCACCGCATCGGCAAAGAGTTCGAAAGCTGCGACCAGAGCATCGCCCTGGCTGCCATGTACACCGCGAACCACTTCCCCGGTGTGAAGGCGATCATCGCGCTGACCGAAAGTGGCTACACGCCGTTGATCATGTCGCGCATCCGTTCCTCGGTGCCGATCTACGCGTTCACCCCGCACCGTGAAGCCCAGGCGCGCACCGCGCTGTTCCGTGGCGTGTACACCGTTCCGTTCGATCCGGCTTCGCTGGCACCGAACGAAGTCAGCCAGAAGGCGATCGACGAGCTGGTCAAGCGTGGCGTCGTAGAGAAAGGCGACTGGGTCATCCTGACCAAGGGCGACAGCTACCACACCACCGGTGGCACCAATGGCATGAAGATCCTGCACGTGGGCGACCCGCAGGTCTGAGTGACACGCTGAAAAACAAAAGCCCCGCCATGTGAATGGCGGGGCTTTTTTGCATTTCAAGAGTTCGTGTCGAACTCGGTCAAGCCCGCTCCCACATGTTGATCAGCGCCGGGTGATGAACCCCGACAACGCCGCAATCGCCTCAGGCGATCTCAAGCGCTGGGTAAACAGCGCCCCCTCCTCCTCGATCACCTGCCGCAACTGCTCACGATCAACACTTTTCATCAATTGCTTGGTCACCTGCACCGCCCCCGGTGCCAAGGTTTCGAAGCGCTCGGCCATTTCCCGCGCCTTGGCCAACGCCGTCTCGCCGCTGCCCAACGCCTCGGTGGCAATGCCCCAGGCTGCCGCCTGTTCGCCGGTAAAGCCCTCGCCCAGCAACAATAATTCCGCAGCCTTTGCGTGCCCCAACAACCTCGGCAGAATCAGGCTCGACCCAAACTCCGGGCACAGCCCCAGGTTGACAAACGGCATGCGCAACCGCGCATCGCGGCTGATGTATACCAGATCGCAATGCAGCAACAGGGTTGTCCCGATACCCACCGCAACGCCCGCCACGGCGGCAATCACCGGTTTGCGGCAGTTGAGCAGGCTTTTCATGAAATAAAACGGTGGGCTGTCGAGATCGCTGGGCGGCTGTTCGAGAAAATCGCCGATGTCGTTGCCGGCAGTGAAGCATTCACTGCTGCCCTGGATCAGTACGCAGCGGATGTCCTCATCCGCATCGGCCTGCTCCAGTGCCTCGGCCAATTGCGTGTACATGGCGCGGGTCAGGGCGTTTTTCTTGTCGGGGCGATTGAGCTGCAAGGTCAGCAACCCGCGTTCGCGGTGTTGCAGGATGGCATCGGTCATGGCGAATCTAGCGGCTGTAGAGTTCAGCGCTCAACCACGGGGCAGGAACACATCGGCCAGCAGTTGATTACGCGGCAGTCCCGCCAGGAACAGACGCTTGGAAAACGCCTCGACACTGGCCGGGTGCCCGCAGAGTAAAGCCAGAGTTTGCCGCGAAACAAGCCGCAGTTGCGCCAATGCCTGGGTCGCCTGCGCCGCCGTCCACAGCTCCACCGTCACGTTGGGATGCTGTGCGGCCAGCTGCGCCAAGGGTTCGGCCAGGTAATGCCCCTCAGTATCATGGGCCAGGTGAATCACGCGGATGTCGCCCTGATGATCCTGGCGCAAGGCCTCTCGCAACACGCCCCAAAGAGGGCCAAGGCCGGTGCCGGACGCCAGCAGCCACAGCGGTCGGCTTTGCCAGTCGGGATCGTATTGCAGCGCGCCGCCGCGCAGTTCGCCCAACCGCAAACGGTCGCCCAGCTGCAACTGGCGGGCAAGATCACTGAATTCGCCAGGCAGACGGCAATCGAGGTGAAACTCCAGGAATGGGTCATCCTGGGGCAAGCTCGCCAGGGAATAGGGCCGCGCCACTTGTCCCGCCCACAACACCAGATGCTGCCCAGCCCGGTAGCGCAGGCCACGCTCGGGTTGCAGGCGCAGGCGCAGCACACTCGGGCTCAACCAATCGATACCCACCACCTGGGCCGGCAACCCATCACGCGTAGGATCAAAGGTTTCGACGCGCAGGTCCCCGCTCACCTGGCACTGGCACGCCAAGCGCCAGCCGTCCTGACGTTGCGCCGGGCTCAAGGCCTCGGGCTGCTTGTCATCGACCTCCCCCTGGCATCGCACCAGACACGCATGGCAACTGCCGGCGCGACAACTGTAAGGCACGGCCACACCTGCCTCGTTCAAGGAATCCAGCAGGTTGCTGCCGGTCGTTACCGACCAATGGCGTTCGCCGACATACAGTTCAGGCATATAACTCTCACCTGTAGGAGCGAGCTTGCTCGCGAAGATCGCTAACGATAACGCGGGGTGCCTGACGAAACCCATCAAATTCAAGTTTTTCGCGAGCAAGCTCGCTCCTACAACCCAATCGAGCCAGGCATTCATGACCATAGTCGGGTGTATCGGCCACCGAGCCGGGTTATACTGCCGCGCCTTTTTAGCGTCGCGCCTGCACCACTTTGGCGTGCCTTGGAAAGGTGAGCTCAGCCGACCGATGCAACACTGAGCCCACCTTTATTGAATGTTCCCTTATAGAGGAGCGCGACTCATGACCGTGATCAAGCAAGACGACCTGATTCAGAGCGTTGCCGACGCCCTGCAATTCATTTCCTACTACCACCCCGTGGATTTCATCCAGGCCATGCACGAAGCCTACCTGCGCGAAGAATCGCCAGCGGCCCGTGACTCCATCGCCCAGATCCTGATCAACTCGCGCATGTGCGCCACCGGCCATCGCCCGATCTGCCAGGACACCGGTATCGTTACCGTGTTCGTGCGCGTGGGCATGGACGTGCGTTGGGATGGCGCCACCATGGGCCTGGACGACATGATCAACGAAGGCGTGCGTCGCGCCTACAACCTGCCGGAAAACGTCCTGCGTGCCTCGATCCTGGCCGACCCGGCAGGCGCGCGTAAGAACACCAAGGACAACACCCCGGCGGTGATCCACTACTCCATCGTCCCGGGTAACACCGTGGAAGTGGACGTGGCAGCCAAGGGCGGCGGTTCCGAGAACAAGTCGAAAATGGCGATGCTCAACCCGTCCGACTCGATCGTTGACTGGGTATTGAAGACCGTTCCGACCATGGGCGCCGGCTGGTGCCCACCGGGCATGCTCGGCATCGGCATCGGCGGCACCGCCGAGAAAGCCGCCGTCATGGCCAAGGAAGTGTTGATGGAATCCATCGACATCCACGAGCTGAAAAAGCGCGGCCCGCAGAACCGTATCGAAGAGATGCGCCTGGAGCTGTTCGAGAAGGTCAACCAGCTGGGCATCGGCGCCCAGGGCCTGGGTGGCCTGACCACCGTGCTCGACGTGAAGATCATGGACTACCCGACCCACGCAGCGTCCTTGCCGGTGTGCATGATCCCCAACTGCGCCGCCACCCGCCACGCGCACTTCGTGCTCGACGGCTCGGGCCCGGCCTCGCTGGAAGCGCCACCGCTGGACGCCTACCCGGAAATCGTCTGGGAAGCTGGCCCATCGGCCCGTCGCGTCAACCTCGATACCCTGACTCCGGAAGAAGTGCAGAGCTGGCAGCCGGGCGAAACCGTGTTGCTCAACGGCAAGATGCTCACCGGTCGCGACGCCGCGCACAAGCGCATGGTCGAGATGCTGAACAAGGGCGAAACCCTGCCGGTGGACCTCAAGGGTCGCTTCATCTACTACGTCGGCCCGGTTGATCCAGTGCGCGAAGAAGTGGTTGGCCCAGCCGGCCCGACCACCGCGACGCGGATGGACAAGTTCACCCGTCAGATCCTCGAGCAAACCGGCCTGCTGGGCATGATCGGCAAATCCGAGCGCGGCCCGACTGCGATCGAAGCGATCAAGGACCACAAGGCCGTGTACCTGATGGCCGTGGGCGGCGCCGCTTACCTGGTGGCGCAAGCCATCAAGAAGTCGCGTGTTGTTGCCTTCGCCGAACTGGGCATGGAAGCGATCTACGAGTTCGACGTGAAGGACATGCCGGTCACCGTTGCTGTCGACAGCAAAGGCGAATCCGTGCACATCACCGGTCCTGCCATCTGGCAGAAAAAGATCAGTGAAAGCCTGGCGGTAGAAGTGCAGTAAGCGCTTCCCCTGCAAACATAAAGGCGACTGTGGCCATGGCCCAGTCGCCTTTTTTATGGCACATGGTATGGTGCACTCCCTTACCGTGCCTGCCCATCACCGTATGATCGTCATCCCTCGCCCCCTGCGCCTGACCTTCTATTCCTTGCTGATCATCGCTGGCGCGCTACTGGCCGCGGCCTTGGCCACGCGCCACGCCGAACGCCAGGCCCTGGTGGACGACGCCGCCCGCGCCAATCAGCAGCTTGCGCTGTACGCCAACTCGCTGCATACCCTGATCGAACGCTACCGCGCCCTGCCCGCCGTGCTGGCGTTGGACTCGGAGATGATCAATGCCTTGAAGGGCCCGCTGGATACCGCGACCCAGGATCTGCTCAACCGCAAGCTGGAGCGCATCAACGGCGCGGCGCAGTCATCCACCCTGGAATTGATGGACCGCACCGGCCTGGCCGTGGCCGCCAGCAACTGGAACCTGCCCAGCAGTTATGTGGGCCACAACTACGCGTTTCGCCCTTATTTCAGCCAAACCTTGAGTCAGGGCACTGGGCGCTTTTACGCGGTGGGCGTGACCACCGGCATACCCGGTTACTTCCTCTCCAGCGCGGTGGTCGATGAACACGAACAGTTCCTCGGCGCGATGGTGGTCAAGCTTGAGTTCCCCGAACTTGAACGTGAGTGGGCCCAAGGCAATGACCTGCTGCTGGTCAGTGATGCGCGTGGCATTGTGTTCATCGCCAATCAACCCGGTTGGCGTTATCGCAACCTGCGACCGTTGTCGGCCAGCGACCTTGCCGAGCTGAAAGCCACACGCCAATACGACAAGAAACATCTGCAGGCACTCGAAACCAGCACCCTGCAACGCTTCGACGAAAACAGCCACCTGATGCGCGTCAACGGCCCGGATGGCAGTGCCAATTACATCTGGGAATCCCTGCCGTTGAAGGCCGAAGGCTGGACCTTGCACCTGCTGCGCAAACCGCAGTTCGCCTTTGAAGATCAACGTAACGCTGGCCTGGCTGCCGCCGGCTCCTGGCTGGCGCTGGTGTTCCTGGTGCTGTTCCTGACCCAACGCTGGCGCCTGGCCCGCTTGCGCCAGCGCAGTCGCGAAGAACTTGAGCAACTGGTGGAAGAACGCACCCAGGCGCTGCGTACCGCCCAGGATGGCTTGGTGCAATCGGCCAAATTGGCGGCGCTGGGACAGATGTCCGCCGCCCTCGCCCACGAAATCAATCAGCCACTCACCGCCCAACGCATGCAATTGGCCACGTTGCGCCTGCTGCTGGATCACGGTCGTGTCGACGACGCCTACCAGGCGCTCACGCCACTGGACGACATGCTCACGCGCATGGCCGCCCTCACCGGCCACCTCAAGACCTTCGCGCGCAAAAGCCCCAGTGGTTTGCGTGAACGCCTGGACCTGGCCACCGTGGTCGACCAGTCGCTGCACCTGCTCGATGCGCGCCTGCGCGATGAATCCATCGGCGTGGTGCTGGACCTGACCCGCCCCGCCTGGGTGCGCGGCGATGCCATCCGCTTGGAACAGGTCCTGATCAACCTGCTGCGCAACGCCCTCGACGCCATGGCCGACAAACCGCGCAAACGCCTGGAGATCCGCCTGCATGCCGACCAACAACTGTGGCGACTGACCGTCAGCGACAGCGGCGGCGGGATTGCCGACGAGCACCTGAACAGCGTGTTCGACCCGTTCTTCACCACCAAGCCTGTGGGTGATGGCCTCGGCTTGGGGCTGGCGGTGTCCTACGCTATCGTGCACGAATTGGGTGGGCGCCTGATCGCCAGCAATCGCGGCGACGGCGCGGTATTTACCCTGACCCTGCCTATCGCGCTGGAGACGCCCGACCTATGTTGAACGCGGTGATTGTGGTCGATGACGAAGCCAGCATCCGCACGGCCGTCGAGCAGTGGCTGAGCCTCTCGGGGTTCGAGGTGCAGTTGTTCAGCCGCGCCGAGGAATGCCTGGCGCAATTGCCCAAGGATTTCCCCGGCGTGATCCTCAGCGATGTGCGCATGCCCGGACTCAGCGGGCTCGAACTGCTGGCCGAGGTACAGCGCCGCGATGCCGATTTACCGGTCATCCTGCTCACCGGCCACGGCGATGTACCGATGGCGGTTGAGGCCATGCGCGACGGGGCCTACGACTTCCTGGAAAAACCCTTCAGCCCCGATGCCCTGCTCAACAGCCTGCGCCGTGCCCTGGACAAGCGCGGGCTGATCCTGGAGAACCGCCGCCTGCATCAACAGGCCGATCATCGCGCGCAGTTGGAGTCGACCCTGCTCGGCGTGTCCCGTGGTTTGCAGACCTTGCGCCGCCAGGTGCTGGACCTGGCGAGCCTGCCGGTCAACGTACTGATCCGTGGCGAGACCGGCAGCGGCAAGGAAATGGTCGCCCGTTGCCTGCATGATTTTGGCCCTCGGTCGAAGAAACCCTTTGTCGCGCTCAACTGCGCCGCCATCCCCGAGCAGTTGTTTGAAGCCGAACTATTCGGCCACGAAAGCGGCGCGTTTACTGGCGCGCAGGGCAAGCGCATCGGCAAACTGGAATATGCCCACGGTGGCACGCTGTTCCTCGATGAAATCGAAAGCATGCCGCTGGCCCAACAGGTGAAACTGCTGCGAGTGTTGCAAGAACAGAAACTGGAGCGACTGGGCTCCAACCAGAGTATCCACGTGGACCTGCGCATCATCGCCGCCACCAAGCCGGACCTGCTGGAAGAGGCCCGCGCCGGGCGCTTTCGCGAAGACCTGGCCTATCGCTTGAACGTCGCGCAACTGCGCCTGCCGCCTTTGCGTGAGCGCCGCGAAGATATCCCGCTGCTGTTCGACCACTTTGCACAGAGTGCCGCCGAGCGCCTGGGCCGCAGCGTCGAACCCCTGAGCGGCGCTCAACTGGGGCGCCTGCTCAGCCATGATTGGCCAGGAAATGTGCGTGAACTGGCCAACGTCGCCGAACGCCAGGTATTGGGCCTTGGCGAACCGGAACCGGAAGGCATCGAGGCTGGGCAATCCCTGGCTGCGCAGCAGGAGGCCTTCGAAGCCCACTGCCTGAAAGCCGCGTTGACCCGGCACAAGGGCGATATCAAGGCCGTATTGGCCGAGCTGCAACTGCCACGCCGGACCTTCAATGAAAAGATGCAGCGCCATGGGTTGGTGCGGGACACCTTCCTGTAGGCGCTGGCTTGCCAGCGCCTACAATGGGCAGTGCGCGCCCGCGCCAATAAGCGGATTTCCGCTCACCCATTGAAAATCATCAGCGGCTTTCCGCTCAAAAAAATCCTCGAACCCCTCTAGTGCGGGCCTTCATCCACCTGGCACAGCTCCTGCTATAGCTCGAGCCAGGCTGCGCACGCGCCGCTCCATAAAAACAACTAGATGAAGGATCCTTCAATGGATAACTCCAACGCCCTGCCTCTGGGGTCGGCGGCCGCGCCGACGAAAGAGCGCACTACCTCCAGCCGCATCAAATCGATTTTCAGTGGTTCCGTCGGCAACATGGTCGAGTGGTACGACTGGTACGTCTACGCCGCCTTCTCGTTGTACTTCGCCAAGACCTTCTTCCCGAAAGGCGACACCACCGCCCAACTGCTCAACACCGCCGCGATCTTCGCCGTTGGCTTCCTGATGCGCCCGATCGGTGGCTGGCTGATGGGCCTGTACGCCGACAAAGTCGGGCGTAAAAAAGCCTTGATGGCCTCGGTCTACCTGATGTGCTTTGGTTCGCTGCTGATCGCCCTGAGCCCAGGCTATGAAATGATTGGTATCGGTGCACCGATCCTGCTGGTGTTTGCCCGTTTGCTGCAGGGGTTGTCGGTCGGCGGCGAATACGGCACGTCCGCCACCTACCTCAGCGAGATGGCGACCAAGGAACGCCGTGGTTTCTACTCCAGCTTCCAGTACGTGACCTTGATCTCCGGACAGCTCATCGCACTGGCCGTGCTGATCGTGCTGCAACAAGTCCTGACCACCGAGCAGTTGTATGCCTGGGGCTGGCGTATCCCGTTCGCCATCGGCGCGCTGTGCGCAGTCGTCGCGCTGTACCTGCGTCGTGGCATGGAAGAAACCGAGTCATTCACCAAGAAGGAAAAAGCCAAGGAAAGCGCGATGCGCACCTTGATGCGCCACCCCAAGGAACTGCTGACCGTGGTCGGCCTGACCATGGGCGGCACCTTGGCCTTCTACACCTACACCACCTACATGCAGAAATACCTGGTGAACACCGTCGGCATGAGCATTTCCGACTCCACCACCATCTCGGCAGCGACGCTGTTCCTGTTCATGTGCCTGCAACCCATCGTCGGTGGGCTGTCGGACAAAGTCGGCCGTCGCCCGATCCTGATCGCCTTCGGCATCCTCGGCACGCTGTTCACCGTGCCGATCCTCACCACCCTGCACACCATCCAGAGCTGGTGGGGCGCGTTCTTCCTGATCATGGCGGCGCTGATCATCGTCAGCGGCTACACCTCGATCAACGCCGTGGTGAAGGCCGAGCTGTTCCCTACCGAAATCCGCGCCCTGGGCGTGGGCCTGCCGTATGCGCTGACCGTATCGATTTTTGGCGGTACTGCTGAATACATCGCGCTGTGGTTCAAGAGCATCGGCATGGAAACCGGCTACTACTGGTATGTGACCGCGTGTATCGCGGTGTCGCTGGTGGTCTATGTGACCATGAAGGACACGCGTAAGCACTCGCGCATAACCACCGACTAACCGTTGAACGCAGTTCGAAATGTGGGAGCGGGCTTGCCCGCGAAAGCGGTGTGTCAGTCAACGATTGTAGAGACTGAACCACCGTATTCGCGGGCAAGCCCGCTCCCACATTGGGTATGATGCTGGTCCCGAAATCGAGAACAGAACAGGCCATGTCCGACGATATCCATTTCTACGAACCCGCCAACGGCCACGGCCTGCCCCATGACCCTTTCAATGCCATCGTCGGTCCACGGCCGATCGGCTGGATTTCGTCCCACGACAGCGAAGGCCGCCTGAACCTGGCGCCCTACAGCTTCTTCAACGCGTTCAACTACATTCCGCCGATCATCGGGTTTTCCAGTGTCGGGCGCAAAGACAGCCTGAACAACATCGAACAGACCGGCGAGTTTGTGTGGAACCTGGCAACCCGCCCGCTGGCCGAGCAGATGAACCAGAGTTGCGCCCCGGTTTCACCCGAGGTGAATGAGTTCGAATTGTCCGGCCTGACACCGGTGGCTTCGAAAATCGTGGGCGTGCCACGGGTGGGCGAGAGCCCGGTGTCGTTCGAGTGCAAGGTGACGCAAATCATCCAGCTTCAGCGCGCCGACAAGGCATTGGTGCCTAGCTGGCTGGTGTTGGGCGAGGTGGTCGCGGTGCACATAGCCAAGTGGTTGCTCAAGGACGGTATCTACGACACCGCCGCCGCCGAGCCGATTCTGCGCGGTGGCGGCCCGGCGGATTACTTCCAGTTGGGCCCTGAGGCCCTGTTCAAGATGTATCGACCGAAATAAATCCTGTAGGAGCGAGCTTGCTCGCGAAGGGCGTCATTAATAACGCGGGCATCTTGATACGCTGCGGCGCCCTTGGATTTTTCGCGAGCAAGCTCGCTCCTACAGGACGGCGGGTGCCCAGTTCAGCACGCCTTCTTCATCGACATCGACCAAGCACTCAAGCTGCTGGGTGGCCGCATCGTCGGCGTCGGAGGCCGTGGTGAACTTTTGTCCATCAAGGATCTTGTGAAACTGCGGTGCGCCCATGCCATCCAGTGCCTTGACGGCGACGGCGGCGCTGTAGCCACCCTCCCCCGGTACTACGGCGGAAACGGCTTCGTGGTGGGCAAATTGTTTACGTGCCATGTTGCTGGTCCTGGCCAATGGAAAGTCGGCCATTCTAGACCTTCAGCCGGCGAGTTGCAGGTACTCGCCGTAGGCGTGTGCAGCGGATGCGTCAGTAAAGGTCTGGAAGTCCATGCTGCGGACCACCATGTCATTCAACAGCTCGGTCAGGATCATCAGGGCTGGTGAGTTGAAGTAGGCGCTCATCGCCTCCTCACTGCTCCAGAAACCGGAGATCAACCAGACATCGGGATCGACCTGGGAATGCTGCAACGAGAACTGCAGGCAACCCTGAGCCTGACGGCCCGGTTCGATCAAACTGCTCAAGCGTGCACCGAGTTCGGTGCTGCACCCGGTGCGGGCGCGGATAAAGGCCATATGGCTCGCGGGAATGGGGGTGGACATGTTCGACTCTCCCGTTGAGAAGTGATGCTCGGCAAGCACTGTGAGGGCGTGTTGCCACAGGATCAAAGATAACGGCGCGGGGGCGGGCGCGGTTAGTCAATTCCTGTCGGCTTATTGCACAATCCTGCGAGAAGCGTAGAGAGGACGTCTGGCGCAGACGTTTTATTCCATGGGTCAACGCCTTGTTTCAGGGAGATGACAGGCCCCGCGATTGCCTGATTCACGATGCGTCGCAGGATCAGGCAAGGATTGTGCAGAATCGACGTAACACTTTTTGAAAAGCCGCCGCTAAGCTGAGCCCATCGAAGTAGCCAGTAGAGGACGCTCCATGTCGTCGCCCGAACATAAAGCCATGCCCCTCGATGCCGAGATGGAAAAACAGCGCGCCGAACTGGCCAGCATCGTGCACCGGCATACCTGGGAGGACGGCTCCTACGGCACCGCCATCACCACCTTGTTCCTGAACCGCCACAACACGCCGCGCGACTTCATGCCGGTACTGGTGGAGCCTGCCCTGTGCATTCTGGCCAGCGGCAGCAAGGAAGTGCGCCTGGCCGACGAGATCTTTGCCTACGACCCACTCAATTACCTGGTGTTCTCGGTGGCGATGCCGGTGGCCGGGCGGATCATTGATGCCACCCCGGAAGACCCGAACCTGTCGGTGCGCATCAATATCGACCCGGCGCAGTTGACGGCCTTGATCGCGGAAGCAGGGCCGATGGGCGTGCCCTCGCGTCCGACCTCCCGTGGCATGTATGTCGACCGCATCGACGGCCAACTGCTCGACGCCGTGCTGCGCCTGGCGCGCCTGCTGGACTCGCCCAAAGACATCGCCATGTTGGCGCCGCTGATCAACCGGGAAATTCTTTATCGCCTGTTGCGGGGTCCACAGGGTTATCGCCTGTATGAAATCGCCGTGGCCAACAGTCAGAGCCATCGGGTCAGCCAGGCGATCAAGTGGTTGAACGGCAATTACGAGCAACCACTGCGCATCGATGACCTGGCCAAGGAAGTGAACCTCAGCGTCTCGACCTTGCACCACCGCTTCAAGGCAATCACCGCCATGAGCCCGTTGCAGTACCAGAAGCAACTGCGCTTGCAGGAAGCGCGGCGGTTGATGATCGCCGAAGGGTTGGAAGCGTCGGCGGCCGGGTATCGCGTGGGGTATGAAAGCCCGTCGCAGTTTAGCCGCGAGTACAGCCGGCTCTTCGGTGCGCCGCCATTGCGTGACCTGGCCCGATTGCGCCAGAGCATCTGACTCAACGGAGATCAAGATGTGGGAGTGGCGGTTTTGTGTTTATTCAGTCCAGACCGCGGGGTAGCTGCAAGGTCACCCGCAACCCTCCCTCGCGCAGATTCTGCAAACTCACTTCCCCACCATGGCTATGGGCAATGTTGCGCGCAATTCCCAACCCCAAGCCATAGCCCTGCTGCTGCCCAGCCAGGCGGAAGTGAGGTTCGAAAACTTGCTCCAGGCGTTGCTCGGGTACGCCTGGTCCTTCGTCATCCACATGCAGGATGAACTCCACGCCATCGTCCTCGATGTACAGGTGGGCGTTCTGACCGTACTTCAACGCGTTGTCGATCAGGTTGCCGATGCAACGCTTGAGCGCCAGCGGCTTGCCCGGATATGCCGTCAACGCCCGGCCATGCTGGGTCACGCGGCCATTCCCGTTCGGCGCCAGGTACGGCTCCACCAGGCAATCGAGCACATGGTTCAGGTCGACCGGCTCGATGTTTTCGTGGATATCCGTATCTTTCACGCATTGCAGCGCGCCCTTCACCAACAACTCCAGCTCATCCAGGTCGCGGCCGAACTTGGTTTGCAGGTTCTCGTCTTCGAGCAATTCCACGCGTAGGCGCAGGCGGGTGATCGGTGTGCGCAAGTCGTGGGAAATCGCGCTGAACAACTGGCTGCGCTCGGTCAGGTAACGGCTGATGCGCTCGCGCATGGCATTGAACGCACGGCCCACTTCGACCACTTCGCTGCCGCCACCTTCGGCGACTGGCTCTACATCGGCGCCCAGGGACATGTCCCGCGCCGCCCGTGCCAGACGCTTGAGCGGTCGGCTCTGCCAATGCACCAGCAAACCGATGAACAGCAGCAGAAAACCGCTGGTCAGCACGATAAACCACACCTGCTGGGACGGCAGGCCTTGCTCTTCAAGACTGGTGTAGGGCTCGGGCAATAGCGAGGCGATGTACAGCCATTCGCCAGGCGCGAGCTGAATCTGAGTGACCAGCACCGGCGGGTTTACCGGCTCCAGGGTCAGTGCGTAGTGGGCCCAGGAACGCGGCAGTTCATCAAGTTTGAGGCCGGCATTGAAGATGCGCAGGTCTTCGGCGCTGACAAACTCCACCGAGATATGCACATCGGCACCGAGGGTTTGTTTCAGCACTTCATCGACCGCTTCAAGCACGGCCTGCTTACGCGGGGTTTGCGGCAGGATGGCCATGTCCAACGGGCGATCATTGAGGGTCACGACGAAACGCGTGCCGCCCATGCTGCGCAATTGGTCGAGGACCAATGGGCGATAGGCCACCGGCAATGAACGGAAATAACTCACGCTGGCGGTCATCGAATGCGCCAGGCTGCGGGCGCTGGTGACCAGGCCTTCGAGCTGTGTGGCACGCAACTGCGAGACCCAGATCACGCTGGACAGCGCCTGGGCAAACAACACCGCCAGCAACGTTAGCAGCAGCATGCGCCCCAGCAACGAACGTGGCACCGGGAAGCGGCGACGGCGTTCAGTCAGATGTTCAGTGGGCATTGCCGGCAACCACGCTGGCTGCCAGTTGATAACCGCTGCCGCGCACCGTGCGGATCAGCCTCGGGGGTTTTTCGGTATCGCGCAAGCGTTGGCGCAGGCGGCTGACGGCCATGTCGACGATACGGTCCAGCGGCATCAGGTCGCGGCCACGGGTAGCGTTGCCGATGGTGTCACGGTCGAGGATCTGTTGCGGGTGGTCGAGAAACAATTTGAGCAGGGCGAAATCGGCCCCGGAGAGGATCACTTCTTCGCCGTCTACATGAAACAGGCGGTGGCTGATCATATCCAGGCGCCATTCATCAAACACCAGCACGTCCCCACCTACGCTGCGCTCCTGGCCGAACTGGCAACGGCGCAACAGGGCCTTGATCCGCGCCTGCAACTCGCGGGGGCTGAACGGCTTGCCGATGTAGTCGTCGGCGCCCAGTTCCAAGCCAATCACGCGGTCGGCCTCGTCGGAACTGGCGGTGAGCATGATGATCGGCACCTGCGCCTGGCGCGGGTGCTGGCGGATCCAGCGGCAAAGGCTGAAACCGTCTTCGTCCGGCAACATCACATCGAGGATGACCAGGTCGCACGGCGCCTCGTTCATCGCTTGGCGGAACCCCGCGCCATCCGGCACGCCACGCACCTGGAAACCGGCGCGACTGAGGTAGGTCTGCAGCAATTCGCGGATTTCCTGGTCGTCGTCGACGAGGAGAATCGATTTACTGATTACGCTCACGGGGTCCTCCTTGTTGTTATGGCCAATCTGTAGGAGCGAGCTTGCTCGCGAAAATCCTGAAGCTGCTGCGTATCACCTGATGCGCTGCGTTATCGTTAACGTTCTTCGCGAGCAAGCTCGCTCCTACATGGCAAAAGCCTGCTCAAGCGCCACCCCAGCCCCGGTCAATCCGGAATACGGCGCGGTCACCAACCACACCGGAATGCCTTTGAAGTAGTCGCTCATACAGCCTTTGTCGGCGAAACTCTTGGCAAAGCCGCTGTTGATAAAGAAGTCGGCAAACCTCGGTATCACCCCGCCCACGATGTACACGCCACCGCGTCCACCGGTGGTCAGTACATTGTTGCCGGCAACGCGGCCCAGCCAGATGCTGAACTGGTCCAATACTTCCATCGCCACCGGGTCGCCGGCCAGGCCTGCGGCCGTGATGGCCTCGGGGGTTTCCAGTACCGGCGTGTGGCCGTCGACCGCGCAAATGGCACGGTACAGACGCGGCAAGCCGCCACCGCTCAAGGCGGTTTCGGCGCTGACGTGGCCGATCTCAGTGTAGATGTGCTGCCACAGCTGGGTTTCACGCGGGCTGCTGAGGGGCAGGTCGACATGCCCGCCCTCCCCCGGCAACGCCGCAAAACGGCCAGCGCCGAGGTCCAGCAGGGTCCCGACACCCAGGCCAGTGCCAGGGCCAATCACTACCGCCGGGCGCAATGGCTCCGGCGTACCCTCGCAGACCACGCGAAATTCGTCGGGCTTGAGGCGGGTCATGCCCAAGGCCATGGCCGAGAAGTCATTGACCAGCAGCAGTTCATCGACCTGCAACGTCTTGCAAAACGCAGTCTTGCTCAGGCGCCAGTGATTGTTGGTGAATTTAAATTCATCGCCGCTTACCGGCCCGGCCACCGACAGGCACACCGCACCGATGTCGCCGATTTCCAGGCCTTCCTCCTTGAGGTAAACCTTGATCGCATCTTCAGGGCTGGAGTGATCCGCCGTGGCATGCACGCGGATCGAATGCAGTTCCTGATCGCGCCACAACGCAAAACGGGCGTTGGTGCCCCCGATATCACCGACCAGCGCAAGCTTCACTTAAGCGTCTCCAAGGCAGAGGTAAAGGCGCTGGCGCCCTGCTCTGCGGAGCTTGCGGCCAAGCGCATAAATGCAAACAGCTCGCGACCGGCCCCCACGTTATTGCCCAACAGGCCCGTGGCAGGCGCGCGCGCTGCGAATTCGTCGGCGTCCACCTTAAGCTCCAAGGTGCCCTTCACGCCATCCACGCGAATGATATCGCCATCGCGCACCCGCGCCAGTGGCCCGCCGCTCTGGGCTTCGGGGTTGACGTGGATCGCGGCGGGGATCTTACCCGACGCGCCGGACATACGCCCGTCTGTTACCAGTGCGACTTTGAAGCCACGGTCCTGCAACACGCCAAGGAACGGCGTCATCTTGTGCAATTCGGGCATGCCATTGGAGCGCGGGCCCTGGAAGCGCATGACGGCCACGAAGTCTTTTTCCAACTGACCGGCCTTGAACGCGTCGGCCAGGTCTTGCTGGTCCTGGAACACCACCGCCGGCGCTTCAACAATTTGATGTTCCGGAGCCACGGCAGACACTTTCATCACGCCACGACCGAGGTTGCCTTCCATCACACGCAAGCCACCTTCCGGCGAGAACGCACGGGCCACGGGACGCAGGATGCTTTCGTCGAGGCTTTCGATCGGACCGTCGCGCCAGATCAGCTCGCCGTCGACCAGGAATGGTTCCTGGGTGTAGCGGCTCAGGCCCTTGCCGGCCACCGTGTTGACGTCCTCGTGAAGCAGGCCGGCTTCGAGCAGCTCGCGGATCAGGAACGACATGCCGCCCGCCGCCTGGAAGTGGTTGATGTCGGCCTTGCCGTTTGGATACACGTGGGACAGGGTCGGCACCACCTCGGAGAGGTCAGCCATGTCGTCCCAGGTAAGAATAATGCCCGCCGACATGGCGATCGCCGGCATGTGCAGGGTGTGGTTGGTCGAACCACCAGTGGCGTTGAGGGCGATGATGGAGTTGACGATGGATTTCTCATCGACGATCTCGCCGATCGGCATGAAGCTGCCGTTGGCCTTGGTCAGGCGGGTGACCTGGTGCGCGGCTTCGCGGGTCAGCGCATCGCGCAGCGGCGTGTACGGGTTGACGAACGAGGCGCCCGGCAGGTGCAAGCCCATCACTTCCATCAGCAACTGGTTGGTGTTGGCGGTGCCGTAGAAGGTACAGGTGCCAGGGCTGTGGTAGGACTTCATCTCCGATTCCAGCAGCTCTTCGCGGGTGGCCTTGCCTTCGGCGTAGCGCTGGCGCACGTCGGCTTTCTGCTTGTTGGAGATGCCCGACGGCATCGGGCCGCCCGGTACGAATATCATCGGCAAGTGGCCGTAGCGCAGCGCGCCCATCATCAGGCCGGGGACGATCTTGTCGCAAATGCCCAACATCAGCGCGGCATCGAACATGTTGTGGGACAGCGCTACCGCCGTGGACATGGCAATGACTTCACGGCTGAGCAGGCTCAACTCCATCCCAGGCTCGCCCTGGGTCACGCCGTCACACATGGCAGGGGTGCCGCCGGCGAACTGGCCGACCGAGCCGACTTCGCGCAGGGCTTTCTTGATCTGTTCAGGAAAATGTTCGTACGGCTGGTGCGCCGAGAGCATGTCGTTATATGACGAAACAATTGCCACGTTGGCGGCATTCATCATGCGCAGACTATTTTTATCTTCAGTGCCGCAACCGGCCACGCCGTGGGCGAAGTTGGCGCATTGCAGCTTGCCGCGCATCGGACCGTCGGTGGCTGCACCGCGAATGAGCGCAAGGTAGGCCTCGCGGGTGGCGCGGCTGCGGGCGATAAGCCGTTCGGTGACCTCAAGAACGCGGGGATGCATGTGTAGAACTCCAGGCTAACGGATGTGGCGACCTGAGTGTCTATGCTGATCAAACGCCCGCAGCGCATGGGATGGCAGGGAGTCGTTTGGATCATCGGACCAGTTGATTCAGGTCACTCGTTGTAGATTGAACAAAATATTGCCACTAAAAAGGCTTGTTTTCTATTTTTATGCGAATAATCTTGTAATTCTTACAACAAATCGACGACAGGCACTCTCCAATGACTCTTCGTATCGCAATCAATGGTTTTGGCCGTATCGGCCGTAATGTCCTGCGCGCACTGTATACCCAAGGCTACCGCCAGGATTTGCAGATCGTCGCCATCAACGATCTGGGCGACAGTTCGATCAACGCCCACCTGCTCAAATACGACACCGTGCATGGCACTTTCGAAGCAGAGGTCGCTCACGATCAGGAAAGCCTGACCGTCAATGGCGACCGGATTGCCGTCAGTGCCATTCGCAACCCAGCCGACCTGCCGTGGGCTGCACACAAGATCGACGTGGTGTTCGAATGCACCGGCCTGTTCACCGAACGTGACAAAGCTGCCGCCCATATTACCGCCGGCGCGCGCAAGGTGATCATTTCCGCACCGGCCAAGGGCGCGGACGCGACCGTGGTCTATGGCGTCAACCACGACATTCTGCGTCAATCCCACCAGATCATCTCCAACGCTTCGTGCACCACCAACTGCCTGGCGCCTGTGGCTCAAGTGCTGCACCGCGAGCTGGGCATCGAAAGCGGCCTGATGACCACGATTCACGCCTACACCAACGACCAGAACCTGACCGACGTCTACCACACCGACCCGTATCGTGCGCGTTCGGCCACCCAGAACATGATCCCGAGCAAAACCGGCGCCGCTGAAGCCGTCGGCCTGGTGCTGCCGGAACTGGCGGGCAAGCTGACCGGCATGGCGGTGCGTGTACCGGTGATCAACGTGTCGCTGGTGGACCTCACCGTGCAGTTGAAGAAAGAAGCCACCGCCGAACAGGTCAACGCGCTGCTCAAGGATGCCAGCCAGCATTCGAAGATTCTGGGTTACAACACCCTGCCGCTGGTTTCCAGCGACTTCAACCACAACCCGTTGTCGTCGATCTTCGATGCCAATCACACCAAAGTCAGCGGCAAGTTGCTGAAAGTGCTGGCTTGGTATGACAACGAGTGGGGCTTCTCCAACCGTATGTTGGATAACTGCCTGGCATTGTGTAACGCCGAGTAATCCAGTGGGAGTGGGCTTGTGTGGGAGCGGGCTTGCTCGCGAATACAGACGCCTCGGTTCATCTGAATACCGAGGTGATGCATTCGCGAGCAAGCCCGCTCCCACATTTGTCCTGTGCAACACCGGGCAACGTGCCACTTGCCATTTGCGTTGATGATAAGCATTATCATTAACTGCAAACCGGTCTGGTATCACTGTGAGCCAATCTCGCTTCAACCATGTCTTTCTCACCCAACGGGTGATTCTGCTTCGCACCTTGCAGCGGATGGTGAATAACCACAGCACCGCCGAGGACCTGTTGCAGGAAACCTACCTGCGCGTCACTCGGGCCCTGAGCGAGCGGCCGATCGATCACCTTGAACCCTTCGTGTTTCAGACGGCGCGCAACCTGGCGCTGGACCATCTGCGTGCGCGCAGGATCCAGGCCCGCACGCTGCAAGAAGATGTTCCGCTGGATGTCCTGCAAAGCGTCGCCGCCCCCATCAGTACCCCCGAAGATGCCACCCAAGCCGAGCAAATGCTCGAAGCCCTGAGCGTCAGCCTCGGCCAGTTGAGCGCCCGCCAACAACAGATCTTCATCCTCAGCCGCCTGCATGGTTGCAGTTACCAGGAGATCGCCGATCAGTTGGAAGTGTCCTTGAGCACCGTGCAAAAGGAACTCAAATTGATTATGGCTATCTGCGTAGGTGTGGCCGAACGGCTGGATCGGCCTTAAGCTTCACCCAACAGAAGCGTCGATCCCAGCTGCAAGAAAGTTGAATAGAACGTGGCGAAGACCCGAGGAACACCGTGACGGACCCGAATAAACTGCGCCCTCTCGAGCTGGCTCATGAGGTGTTGCAAGACACGGCCATGGACCAAGCCCTTGACTGGCTGATCGCCTTGCAGTGCCCGCAACCCGGGCAACAGACCGAATTCGAAGCCTGGCTGGCCAGCGATCCCGCCCACGTCCACGCCTTCGCCAAGGCCCAAGCCGCATGGGAGCGCGCGCCGGTTCACAGTGCCGCCGTCGCACTGGCCGTACCGCGCAAGTCCAGCGCTTGGCGCCGCATCAAACCGCATTGGAAACCGCTGGCCACCGCCGCTGTGCTGCTGATCGGCCTGTTCAGCTTCAGCAACCTGCCGGTGCGTCTGCAAGCCGACCACCTCACCGTGGTGGGCGAACGCCAGCGCCTGCAACTGGATGACGGCTCCAAAGTGTTGCTGAACACCAACTCGGCATTTTCCAGCAGTATCAAGGACCATCAGCGCCTCGCCCGACTGTACCAGGGCGAGGCGTTTTTCGAAGTCGTGCCCAACCATGGCCTGCCCCTGGAAATCGACGCCGGCCCCGTGCGCGCCAGCGTGCGTGATACCGCGTTCGCCGTGCGCTACCTGAATGGCGAAGCGCAGGTGCAAGTGCAACGCGGCGATGTCGACCTGAGCAACACCTTCGATGATGCCCGCGTGCGCTTGCGCGCCGGTGAAAGTATCCGCATCGGGCCCAAGGGTTTTGGCCAGCCGGCCAAGCTGGACGCCAACAAGGATCTGGCCTGGGTGCAAGGCCGGCTGATCTTCGAAAACTGCCCGATGAGCGAAGTGCTCGCCGAGCTGCGCCGTTATTATCCCGGCTGGATCGTCAACACCAATGATCAACTGGCCAGCGTCGCCGTCACCGGCAATTACCGCCTCGACCAGCCCCTGGACGTGGTGCGCTCCCTGGCCCACATCACCTCGGCCAAGCTGTCGGAATACCCGGCGCTGGTGATCTTGAACTAAATGAGAATTATTTTTACTCGATAGCCGAGGATCGTACGTCTCGTCTTAGCCAATGCAACTGATTCCTATTTGTTTCAGTTCGCAACTATAAGATTCGTACCCCGGAGCGCTCTCGATGTCCTCTCGTTTCAACCGCCGGTCCTCTTCGCCCGTCCTGTCCTTGCTGACCGCGGCCATCCTGCTGGCCGGTGCGCCGGTGATGACGGCCACCGCCGCCGAACCTACTGCACGCAGCCACGGCAACTACAACTTCAGCATCGAGCAGCAATCGCTGGTCTCGGCCCTCAACGCCTTTACCGCTGTGACCGGTTGGCAAGTCGGCCTGCCCGCTGAGTTGGGCCAGGGTGTGTCGTCCCCAGGCGTACGCGGCCCGTTGTCGCCGGAAAAAGCCCTGGACCGGCTGTTGGTGGGGACCAACCTGAGCTATCGCAAACTGGGCAGCAACAACATCATCCTGGAAAAGCGCGCAGCGGGGAGCACCCTCAACCTGCAACAGGTGACCATCAGCGCCACCCGCAGTGAGCAGGGCGTGAGCAGCGTACCGAGCACCGTCAGCGTGCATGATCGCGAAGAGCTGGACCGCCAGAACGTGAATACCATCCGTGAACTGGTGCGTTATGAGCCCAACGTCTCGGTAGGCGGTGCCGGTGGCCGCTCGAGCAATTCGGGCTACAATATTCGTGGCATCGACGGCGACCGCATCCTCACCCAAGTGGATGGTGTGGAGGTGCCGGACAACTTCTTCAACGGCCCTTACGCCAAGACCCGTCGCAACTACGTCGACCCGGAAATCGTCAAACGCGTCGAGATTCTGCGCGGCCCGGCCTCGGCCCTGTACGGCAGCAGCGCCATTGGTGGTGCGGTGAGTTATTTCACCCTCGACCCGGACGACATCATCAAACCCGGCAAGGACGTCGGCGCCCGCCTCAAGACCGGCTACAGCTCCGCCGATGAAAGCTGGCTGACCTCCGGCACCGTCGCCGGACGCGTGCAAGACTTCGACGGCTTGCTGCACCTGAGCCAGCGCAACGGCCATGAGATGGAATCCTATGATGGCAACAACGCCACGGGGCTGGCGCGCACTGGCGCCAACCCCGAGGACGCGCGCACCATCAACGTGCTGGCCAAGCTGGGCTGGAACTACGGTGACGACAATCGACTGGGCCTGACGTACGAGAAGTTCAAGGATGATCGCGACGTCAATCTCAAGAATGCCGTGGGTGGTCCGTTCACCGGCGGGCGTGGCTTCAACTTCTACCGTGCGCGGTCGGGCAACGACACCATCACCCGCGAGCGTTTCGGTATCGAAAACCGCTTTGCCCTGGACTCGCCGATTGCCGATCAGATCAAGACCAGCCTCAACTACCAGATCGCCAAGACCGACCAGACCACCGCCGAGATCTACCAGCCGTCGCGCCGTGTCTTGCGCACCCGCGAAACCCTTTACGAAGAAAAACAGTGGGTGTTCGACGCCCAGTTGGACAAGGCCTTTAGCCTGGGTGAAACCGATCACCAACTGACCTATGGCACCACCCTCAAGCAACAGAAAGTCACCGGCTCCCGAGAAGGCGCAGCCAGCTGCCTGGCTGTTGGCGGCGGTTGCACGGCCATCGGCGCGCCCAGTCCGATTGCCAGCGATAGCGTAAAGAAGGCCAGTGACTTCCCGGACCCGACCATCAACACCTACTCGTTGTTCGCACAGGACCAGATCACTTGGGACAAATGGACCTTCCTGCCCGCCGTGCGTTACGACTACACCCAACTCAAACCCAAGTTGACTGAAGAGTTCCTCAACACTGTCGACCCGACGCGGATCTACGCCCACAGTGACAAGGAAAAAACCTGGCACCGTGTGACGCCCAAATTCGGCCTGACCTACGCACTGACCGATCACTACACCTGGTTCGGCCAATACGCTGAAGGCTTCCGCACACCGTCGGCCAAGGCCTTGTACGGCCGCTTTGAAAACCTGCAGCAGGGCTACACCGTCGAGCCCAACCCAGACCTAAAGCCGGAAAGCAGCAAGGGCGTGGAAACCGGAATTCGCGGCAACTTCGATTCCGGTTCGTTTGATATCGCTGTGTTCTACAACAAATACCGCGACTTCATCGACGAGGACGCCTCCGTCGCCGGCGGCACCTCACAGCAATTCGAAGCCAACAACATCAAGCACGCCACCATCAAAGGGATAGAAGCCAAAGGGCGCCTGAACCTCGATGCCTTCGGCGCACCGCAAGGCCTGTACACCCAGGGTTCGGTCGGCTACACCTATGGCCGCAACGACGACAATGGCGAGGCGCTCAACAGCGTCAACCCGCTCAAGGGCGTATTCGGCCTGGGCTACGACCAGGACAACTACGGTGGCCTGCTGAGCTGGACCCTGGTGAAAAAGCAGAACCGCGTCGACAGCACCACTTTTCACGCGCCTGACGGCAGCACCACTGGCCCCTTCAAGACCCCAGGCTTTGGCATCGTCGACCTGACCGGTTTCTACAAAGTCACCAACGACGTGACCATCAATGGCGGCCTCTACAACCTCACCGACAAGAAATACTGGAACTGGGACGACGTACGCAGCTACGACGGCGTCGGCGAAGCGGGCGTGACCTCCCCGGCCAACCTCGACCGCCTGACCCAGCCGGGTCGCAACTTTGCGATCAACGTGATCTGGGACATTTAAACCGCCCCTCTCACCTCGTCGAAATTTCACCGACGAGGTGAGGATTTTTTACTGTGCCGCGTCTTCTTGTTCGTCTAGTTGATAACAGCTCTCTTTAGGGCACCCAGGCGCTCCCCTTCTCAAGGACTTTTTCATGACCGCTTCTCCTACCGCAGAACGCCCAAGCCTACGCTCCCAGCGCCTGAACCAGATCACCAACGAGCCACACACCAAGCTCGACGCCCTGGTCAAAGCCCACGCGCCGTTCGAAACCCAGGCCAATTTCGCGCGTTTCGTGGTCGCGCAGTACCTGTTCCAGTCGGAGTTGGTGGCGTTGTACAACGATGCCGAGCTGATCAAGATCGTGCCGGACCTGGCCGCACGTTGCCGCGCCGAAGCCGCCAAGCTGGACCTGGGCGACCTCGACACCGAAGTGCCTGCACCGGTCGCCGGCGCCGTGAAGAACCCGAGCAAGGCCGAAGCCTTGGGCTGGCTGTTCGTGTCCGAAGGCTCCAAACTGGGCGCTGCGTTCCTGATCAAGCGCGCCGTGGGCCTGGGCCTGAGCGAAACCTTCGGTGCCCGTCACCTGGGTGAGCCGGCCGGTGGCCGTGCTGAAGGCTGGAAGAGCTTCACCCGTACGCTCGATGCCCTGGAATTCAACGCTGAAGAAGAGGCAGCGGTGGAAAAAGGCGCAATCGACGCGTTTGTACGCTTCACTGTCTTGCTGGAACAAGCGTACGCTAGCGCCCCTGAACTGGCCTGACTCTTGGCTGGAATGCGATAAAAATGTGGGAGCGGGCTTGCTGTGGTGAGCAGGCTTGCCCTGCGCTGGGCTGCGAAGCAGCCCCTTGGGTCGGCGGTGAGCCCGTCGGGGGACAAGCCCCACTCACCACAGCAAGCCCGCTCCCACATTTAGATCTCATTTCATATTGATTCTCTGTGATATCTCTACCTATGACCGGCAAAACCCAATCCACCTCGAAAATCGCCCGGATCCTCTTCGGCCTGCTGGCGTACGTCAGCCTGGGCATAGGGTTGATAGCGATTGTCGTGCCGGGTTTGCCCACCACCGAATTCATCCTGCTCGCCGCCTGGGCCGCCACCAAAAGCTCACCGCGCCTCAGCGCCTGGCTGGAAAACCACCGGCTGTTCGGGCCGATCCTGTTCAATTGGCGCAACGGCAAGATCATCGCCCGTCGTGCCAAAGTCAGCGCCACCGTGAGCATGCTGCTGTGCGCCCTCCTGATGCTGGTGATGCTCGACCACGGCTGGCCGATCTACCTGGCGATTGCCGGGATGAGCCTGGGCAATCTGTGGATCTGGTCACGTCCGGAGCGGCTTGTAGCGCCCGTATAATGTAGCCTGTAGGGTATTTCCTACCGCTCATCGCCTCTCTCTCATGAATTGAATCATGACGCCGATGTTTCAGACATAGCGCTGAATGGACTTGGCCTGCACTGCGTGCCTTCCAACAAGTCCATTCGTGAGTGAACCTATGTTCGACACCCTCTCCATTCGCTTGAAAATCGTGCTGCTATCAGGCCTTTGCCTCTTGGGGGTCATCGCACTGATCATCAGCATCAACCTCTACGAAACCAATCAGAACGATCAGCTGATCAGCGATTCAAGCTCGCGAATGCTCACTAACAGTGTGCAAAACCTGCTGCAATCCAAAGCCGCCGAACAGGCCGTGCAATTGCAGAAAACCTTTGGCGAAAACCTGTTGGTGGTGACGGCCCTCGCCGACCAAGTCAAGGACCTGCGCGCCCTGGCAGCCAAACGGTCCCTGGAACCCGCTGCCTTGCGGGAAGAACTCAACCAGAGCCTCAAGACCACCTTCGAGCGCAACAGCAAAGTGCTGGGTATCTGGCTGTCGTTCGAGCCCAATGGACTGGATGGCAAGGACAGCGAATTCGTCGGCGACAAGGCCCGCGTGTCCAACGAAAAAGGCCGTTTTTCCAGCTACTGGAGCCGCGCCGGCGGTGAAGGGCTGAACACCATCATGGTTGAAGAAGACCTGACCAAGACCACCCCCAACCTCAGCGGCACGCCCTACAACATCTGGTACACCTGCCCACGTGATACGCGCAGAGTGTGCCTGCTCGACCCCTACGCCGATGAAGTGGCCGGCAAGCAGATGCTGATGACCACCATTGCCTTGCCGCTGATCGTGGACGGCAAAGTCATCGGCGTGGTCGGTATCGACATCGCCCTCAACACCCTGCAAGCAGTGACGGACGCGGCGCAAAAAGAACTCTTCGACGGCGCGGCGCATCTGGAGATCCTGTCCAGTACCGGCCTGATCGCGGCGTATAGCGGTCAGCCGGACAAGGTCGGCAAAAATCTGATCGACATTCTCGCCGCCGAAGGCAAGGAGATCGTGCAACTGCTGGCCAGCGAGTCACCCATGATCCGCGAGCAGGACGACACCATCCGCGCCGTCTACCCGGTCAAGCCGATTGCCGACGCAAAATCCTGGGGCGTGGTGATCAAGCTGCCCAAGAACGTGATGCTGGCCGACACCTTGAAACTGCAGGACGTCCTCGACAAGGCCCAAGCCACCGGTACGCTCAAAGCCTTGCTGGTCGGCGCTGCCGCCGCGCTGCTGGGTCTGCTGCTGATCTGGCTGACCGCCACCGGGGTAACCCGTCCAATCAACAGCGTGGCCGCCATGCTCAAGGAGATCGCCAGTGGCGACGGCGACCTCACCCAGCGCCTGGCCTACACCAAGAAGGATGAACTCGGAGAATTGGTCAACTGGTTCAACCGCTTCCTCGACAAGCTGCAACCGACCATCGCCCAGATCAAGCAAAGTATCACTGAAGCCCGTGGCACCGCCGATCAGTCATCGGCCATCGCGCGCCAGACCAGCGAAGGCATGCAAGTGCAGTTCCGCGAAATCGACCAGGTGGCTACCGCGTCCAACGAGATGAGTGCCACTGCCCACGACGTCGCCAACAGCGCCTCCAACGCCGCCAACGCGGCACGCGGGGCTGATCAGTCGGCACGCGAAGGCATGTCGATCATCGAGCAGAGCACTCGCGACATCACCACCCTGGCCGAAGAAGTCAGCAAGGCCGTGGGCGAAGTCGAAGCCTTGGCGGTCAACAGCGAGCAGATCGGTTCGGTGCTGGAAGTGATCCGCAGCATCGCCGAGCAGACCAACCTGCTGGCGCTGAACGCCGCCATCGAAGCGGCACGCGCCGGGGAAAGCGGCCGTGGCTTTGCGGTGGTGGCCGACGAAGTGCGCAACCTGGCCAAGCGCACCCAGGACTCCGTGGAGGAAATCCGCCTGGTGATCGAGCGCATCCAGAGCGGCACCCGTGGCGTGGTGGCGACCATGCATTCAAGCCAGAGCCAGGCCCAGAGCAATGCCGGGCAGATCCATCAAGCGGTGCAGGCCTTGGGCAAGATCAGCGATGCGGTGACCGTGATCAGCGACATGAACTTGCAAATCGCCAGCGCCGCCGAACAACAGAGCGCCGTGGCCGAAGAGGTCAACCGCAACGTCTCGGCGATCCGTACAGTGACCGAAACCCTCACCGGCCAGGCCACCGAGTCGGCGGCCATCAGCAGCCAACTCAATGCGTTGGCCAGCCAGCAGATGAAGCTGATGGATCAGTTCAGGGTCTGAACAGCTTGCACAAAACCCTGTAGGAGCCGGCTTGCCGGCTCCTACCATTAGAGACCAGTCCAAGCCTGGACAAACGCCGCCACATCCTCTTTAGCCGCGGTACGCGGCGGGTTTTGCGGCGTGCCCAGGTAGAGGAAGCCAATCACTTCCTCGTCGGCCGCAAGGCCCAGGCCTTTGGCAACGTGGGCCGAGTAGGACAGTTCACCCGTGCGCCACACGGCGCCAATCCCCTGGGCATACGCCGCCAGCAGGATGCCGTGAGCCGCACAGGCGGCTGCCAGCAATTGTTCGGATTTCGGCACCTTGAAATGTTCCTGCAAACGGGCAATCACCACCACCACCAACGGCGCACGCAACGGGCCGTTCTGGGCCTTGTCGATGGCGGCTTGCGGCGCATCGGCGTCCTGCAGGCGTGCGGCTTCGGCCAGCAGCGTGCCCATTTGCTCACGGGCAGCCCCTTCAACCGTGAGGAAACGCCAAGGGCGCAGTTGGCCGTGGTCAGGCGCGCGCATGGCGGCGGCGAACAGCACGTCGCGCTGCTCCTGGGTCGGCGCCGGTTCCAGCAGACGCGGCACGGAAACACGGTTGAGCAAAGCGTCGAGAGCCTGCATTGGCCACCTCCAGAGAAAAATGTGCGGCCATTCTAGCGGGAATGAATCGGATTCGACCAAACGATAATTGCTCTTATTCATTGCGCCACGCCCTGTTAGACTTTGCGACCTTATTTTTCGTCTTCGTCCGGGAAACTCGATGTTCCGTTCGCTTTTTCGCCTGTCCGCAGCCGTGCTGGCCTTGAGCCTGAGCGCCTGCGATGACGCGCCCAGGTTTACCAAGGCCGAGCCGGGTGAATCACGGGCGGGCGGCGCTGCGACGGTGAACAAGCGCGACCAGAATGCATTTTCCCTGCCCTCGGCCAACCTGTCGCCCACCCGCCGCTTGGACTTCAGCGTGGGCAACAGCTTCTTTCGCAGCCCCTGGGTGATCGCGCCGTCCACTACCACCGCGCGTGATGGCTTGGGCCCACTGTTCAATACCAATGCGTGCCAGAACTGCCATATAAAAGACGGACGGGGACATCCGCCATTGCCCGACGCCCCCAATGCGGTGTCGATGCTGGTACGCCTGTCGATTCCGGATGCAGCGCCGTATGCCAAGCTCATCGAACAGGTCGGCGTGGTGCCCGAGCCGGTCTACGGCGGGCAACTGCAGGACATGGCCGTGCCAGGCGTGCTGCCTGAAGGCAAGGTGCGAGTCGACTACACACCGGTCAACGTGACGTTCGAGGACGGCACGGTGGTCGAGTTGCGCAAGCCGGACCTGCAAATCACCCAGCTCGGCTACGGCCCGATGCATCCGGATACGCGTTTTTCCGCACGCATCGCCCCGCCCATGATCGGCCTGGGCCTGCTCGAAGCCATCAGCGACGCCGATATCCTGCGCAACACCAACCCGAAGACCGCCGACAAAGAAGCCATCGTCGGCCGCGCCAATTGGGTCTGGGACGACGCGCAGCAAAAAACCGTGCTCGGGCGATTTGGCTGGAAAGCCGGGCAACCCAACCTCAATCAACAAAATGTTCACGCGTTTTCTGGTGATATGGGCCTCACCACCTCGTTGAGACCCTTCGATGACTGCACCGATGCCCAAGTCGCCTGCAAACAGGCCCCCAACGGCAATGGCCCCGATGGCGAGCCGGAAGTCAGCGACAACATCCTGCGCCTGGTGCTGTTCTATACCCGTAACCTCGCCGTGCCGGCGCGCCGTGGCGTCAACACGCCGCAGGTGCTGGCCGGCAAAAACCTGTTCTACCAGGCCGGTTGCCAGGGTTGCCACAAACCCGTGTTCACCACGGCGGCCAATGCCGCTGAACCTGAGCTGGCCAACCAAGTGATTCGTCCGTACAGCGATCTGCTGTTGCACGACATGGGCGAAGGCCTGGCCGACAACCGTAGCGAATTCAAAGCCGGTGGCCGCGATTGGCGCACGCCGCCGTTGTGGGGCATCGGCCTGACACAAACCGTGAGTGGCCACACCCAGTTCTTGCATGACGGCCGCGCCCGCAACCCGCTGGAGGCCGTGCTGTGGCACGGCGGTGAAGCACAAGCGGCGCAGCAGCATGTGTTGTCCTTTAATGCCGAGCAGCGCGCTGCGTTGCTGGCGTTCCTGAATTCTTTATAAGCTTCGCCCCAATTACAGAAGGGAGCTCGACATGTTCCGTCCCAAGTTGTTGTTCACCAGCCTGGCCGCCCTCGCCCTCGGCGCCTGCTCGCCGCAAGACCCGCAAGCGGTGACCTCGGCGGCCATTGCCAAGCAAGTGATCCTGCCGACCTACAGCCGTTGGGTCGAAGCCGACCGCCAACTGGCCGTCAGCGCCCTGGCCTACTGCCAAGGCAAAGAGAGCCTGGACACTGCCCGTGCCGACTTCCTGCATGCGCAAAAGGCCTGGGCCGAGCTGCAACCGCTGTTGATCGGCCCGCTGGCCGAAGGCAACCGTTCGTGGCAGGTGCAGTTCTGGCCAGACAAGAAGAACCTGGTCGGCCGCCAGGTCGAGCAGTTGGTCGCCAGCCAACCGCAGATCGATGGCGCCGCCCTGGCCAAGTCCAGCGTGGTGGTGCAAGGCCTGTCGGCCTACGAATACATCCTCTATGACGCCAAGACCGATATTGCCGACGACGCACAAAAGGCCCGTTACTGCCCGCTGCTGGTGGCCATCGGCGACCGTCAGAAGGCCCTGGCCGAAGAAATCCTGGCCAGCTGGAACAGCACCGACGGCATGCTGGCGCAGATGACCAAGTTTCCGAACCAGCGTTACGCCGATTCCCACGAAGCCATTGCCGATCTGCTGCGCGTTCAAGTGACCGCACTGGACACCCTGAAGAAAAAACTCGGCACGCCGATGGGCCGCCAGACCAAGGGCATCCCGCAGCCATTCCAAGCCGATGCATGGCGCAGCCAGTCGTCCCTGCAAAGCCTCGAAGCCAGCCTCGCCGCCGCCCAGACCGTATGGGTCGGCGTCGACAACAAAGGCCTGCGTGGCCTGCTGCCGTCCGAACAGAAGCCGCTGGCCGACAAGATCGACGCCGCCTATGCCGCGTCCCTCAAACTGTTCGCCAGCAACCAGCGCACCCTCAATGAACTGCTGGCCGACGACGCCGGGCGCCAGCAGCTCAACGATATCTACGACAGCCTCAACGTCGTCCACCGCCTGCACGAAGGCGAATTGGCCAAGGCGCTGGGTATCCAACTGGGCTTTAACGCCAACGACGGTGACTGATGATGCTCAGGCGACAGGCTTTGGCGGTTGGCAGCGTGCTGCTCAGTGCACTCACTTTGGGCGGCTGGACGCTGTTCAAAGGGAAAGACAAGGGCCCGCTGCTGCTGTCGGCGCGGGATGATGCAGACGGCAAGCACTACGCCGTGGGCTATCACCTGGACGGCAAGCAAGTGTTTGCTACCCAGGTCGGCCAACGCTGCCACGACATCATCAACCACCCTACGCTGCCGATTGCGCTGTTTGTCGCCCGTCGCCCGGGCACCGAGAGTTACCTGATCGACCTGCGCGATGGCACGCTGCTGCAAACCATCACCTCCAAGGCCAATCGCCACTTCTATGGCCACGCGGTCATTCACAAGAGCGGCGACTGGCTGTACGCCACCGAGAACGACACGACCGACCCCGGCCGTGGCCTGCTCGGCGTGTACAGGTTCGAAGGCGAGCGGTTGGTGCATACCGGCGAGATCTCCACCCACGGCATCGGCCCGCACCAAGTGTCGTGGATGCCCGACGGTGAGACGCTGGTGGTCGCCAACGGCGGCATTCGCACCGAAGCCGAAAGCCGCGTGGAAATGAACCTCAACGCCATGGAGCCAAGCCTGGTGCTGATGCACCGCGATGGCACGCTGATCAGCAAGGAAACCCTGGGCCAGCAGATGAACAGCGTGCGCCATATGGGGATCGCCAGCGACGGTACCATCCTTACCGGGCAGCAGTTCATGGGGGCGTCACAGGAGCGTTCCGAATTGTTGGCAATCAAACGGCCGGGCCAGCCATTCGTGGCGTTCCCGGTGGCCGATGAGCAGTTGCAGGCCATGGGGCACTACACCGCCAGCGTCGCGGTGCACAGCGAGTTGCGCCTGGTCGCGTTGACGGCTCCTCGGGGCAACCGCTTCTTTATCTGGGACATGGACAGTGGCGAGTTGCGCCTGGATGGACCGCTGCCCGACTGTGCTGGAGTCGGCGCAGTCGAGGACGGCTTTATCGTGACCTCCGGCCAAGGCCGTTGCCGGTTCTACGATTGCCGCCAGAAACCGTTGGTAGCAAAACCGTTGGAATTGCCGGCAGGGCTCTGGGATAACCATCTGCATCTGATTTGACGGGTTTATGTCTATAGACCGCAGGCCAAAGCAGATAAAATTTGGTGAAAAAAAAAGGGCCTCGCATCGCAAGGCCCTTTCCTGGGGGTTTGAATCGTTTCAACTCTGTGGCCTCATCCCTTGAGACATGCCGAACATGAACAGCAACAACTCATGATCAGGCTTGGCCGCAGTGCTCGCCTTGGCGACGCGCGGCAACAGACATTGCGCGCCACCCTGCGTTGCACTGAGCACCTGTGTGCGAGGCTGTTCCCAGGCCGCCAGCGCCAAGGCTGCAACACCCAGCGCCCCGACCAAAAACAAACCTCGTGCTATTTCTAGCTTCATCTGGTTAAACCCTTGATAGCGCTGCCAAACGCCGTCTCGTAAAAGTAGCTGAGTTTCTTCCAGTCCGCGTCATTCCACGACGAATGGCGGCGCAGTTGCAGCATGTCATGGGAAGCGGCCCGATAAGCGGTCAAGCGCTGGCGGCATTTCTCGAAATCCAGCAGCGCCACTTCGACGTTGGCCGAGTCGCCCTGGCCGGTCACCCTTACAAAAATGTGCTTGATGTACAGGCAACCATGCTGCCAGCGCCCACGATGCATACGCGCCAGGGTACCGGCCAATTCCTTGAGCACGCGCTCATGCACCAACTCGCCGTACTGTTCACGACCACCGGCGGCGTACCAGTTTTCGATTTCGTCGAAGCCGTCGAGGGCTGCGGTCACCAGCAGTGCCTGCCAGCGGTGCTCAGGGTCGCGGCGCGCCTCGCAAAAAACCATTTCGGGCACGCGTACATCCAACAGGCGCAGGCCCTTGATCGCATCCCGCTCACGCAACACGGTGGGACGGCCAAACGGATGTAACCAACTGCGGTAGATATGTCCGGTCTGACGCTTGCTGTAAAGCAAACGTCCATTGGCGCTCATCACGCGCTGCACGCCGCTTTCTCCACCTCGCCGACGGTTGGGTTCTTCAACCCACTCGCCCTGCTGGCGCCAGAAGTAATCAAATCGTTCTTCGGGAGCTACATGACTGCCTGCTATGCACTCAACTGCCATCCTGTTACCTCTTGCGCAATACATACACTCGCCACATGGCGTAGAGCGGAATGAAGTCCAGGGACTCCTGGACACGAAAACCGGCTTCCTCGAATTCTGCTTCAACAGTAGCAGCCGGTAACACAAACCGGTTTTGGTAACCTTCCTGCTCACCCTTCTTGCGACGTTTCAGTTCGGTGCGCTTGCGCTTCCAGGCCTTGAAATTGCCGTCCACCCACAGCGAAAGGATCACGCTGTCACGTGTAACACGCTGAAACTCCCGCAGTATCGCCAACCGATGCGCTGGATCACCAATGTGGTGCATCAGGCGCATGCAGAAAATACTGTCGACAGCGTTATCCGGTAGATCGATATCAAAAGCAGAAGTCTGCAAAGGTCGTACCCGTTTCACGACGTCAGCGGGCTGGGCGACCGTCGCGACCTTCAACATGGAGGCCGAGTTGTCCGCGCCGATAATCACGCGATTGGGTTTTTCCGCCAACAATGGCCAGAAGCGCCCCGCACCGCACGGCAGATCCAACACCAGCCCCGGCTCGCCGGCCATCGCCAGAGCGCCACGGGCCAATTGCTCGTCGCGTTTGTGAGACAGTCGACGGGCCAGATTGTCCTGATGTTTGAGCAAATAATTCTGCGCGTGCTCGTCGTCGTACTTTTCGGAAAATTCGAGTTTGATCGGGGTAGACATCAACGGATCTCCAGTTGCTGATGCCTACAAAAGTAAACAGCGCACTGTGATCAACAGGTCAACCCGTTGTGAAAAACTTGTCCTGTCCAATCTCATACATTTCAAGACTTTACAGACACAAGCAATAGCATGGGGCCATCTTCGCCGATTTACCGGGATCTCTGGCAGGATAACGGCAGAGGGCGAAGTCAGGCCTAGACCTGACTCAATTGCACATGAAAGCGGCAGCCGTTGGGCTCCATGGTGCTGAGACTCACGGTCCAGCCCTGGTTCTCGCAGATGCGCTGGACCAGTGACAACCCCAGGCCCAGGCCTTCTCCACGCTTCTCGCTGCCGCGTACAAACGGCTCGAACATCGCCTCACGTTTGTCTTCGGGAATACCGACGCCGCTGTCTTCCACCACAAAGCCCGTGGGTTCCAGGGTCAGGCGGATAAACCCTTGCTCGGTGTAATGCAGGGCGTTGCGCAGCAGGTTGCCCATGACGGCGTGCAGGAAGGTGGTGTTATAGCGCGTATCCAGAGGGTTACCGGGGTTGTAGATCAGCTCCAGGCCTTTTTGCTCGATGGGCTCGCGCCAGATGCCGAGCAGATCATCGGCCACCTGCGCGAGGTTGACCTGCTGCGACATGGCCGATTCATCGTGCTGGGCACGGGCCAGCATCAGAAAGGTCTGCACCAGTTCGCGCATCTCTTCGCAAGCCCGGGCGATACGCAGCACCTGGTTACGTCCCCGCTGGTCAATGGCCGGGTTTTCCAGCAGCAGTTCGCAAGAGCTGGCCAATACCATTAACGGCGTGCGCAATTCGTGGCTCACATCGCTGGTGAACAACTGCTCACGGGACAGCGCCTGACGCAGGCGCCCCAGCGTGGCATCGAAGGCCACGGCCAACTCACCCACTTCATCCGCTGCGTAGTCCGGCGCCAGCGGCGGGGCCAGGCCCAGCAGTTGGTCACGGTGGCGCACCTGGCGGGCCAGCCGCACAACCGGCGCCATGACTTTGCGCGCCAGCACCCAACCCAGGAACACCGCCAGCGCCAGGCTGAGTACGAAACCCACCAGCACCACGGCAAACAGCACGCGCTCGCGCTCTTCAAAATCGCTCTGATCCTGCAGCAGCACGTAGCGCCGGCCATCGACCACTTCGACCATGGCGTGGTACGACAGCGCTTCGCGGAACACTTCATGGAAACCGGGTTCAAGGTGGCGCAAATCCTTGGGCAACTCAAAATCGCCAGGGCCGCCACTGAAGTAAAACAGCTGATCCGGCTCGGGCCGGTGCCGCCAGTCTTCGACCGTGTCCATCAGCAGCAAACGTTGCAGGTCACCGCCCAGGCCCGCCGAGATCAACTTCTCTTCCACCAGGTGCACTGTCGCGACAATGCCCATGGCGAAGGCTCCCGCCACCAACGCACTCATCAAGGCAAAGGCAATGATGATCCGTTGGGCAAGGCTTTGCTTAAACTCCATCTCGACCCTCAGCCAGGCGATAACCGACGCCGTGCACCGTTTGCAGCAGTGGCTTGGCGAACGGCTTGTCGATCACTTGGCGCAATTGATGGACATGGCTGCGCAGGCTGTCGCTGTCCGGGCAGTCGTCGCCCCACAGCGCTTCTTCAAGGATTTCGCGGCGCAGCACGTGCGGGCTCTTCTGCATCAACACCGCCAGCAGTTTCAGGCCGACCGGATTGAGTTTGAGCAGGCGGCCTTCACGGGTCACCTCCAGGGTATCGAGGTCGTAATGCAGGTCGGCGACTTGCAGGGCGCGACGACCGCCACCCTGGGCGCGGCGCAGTACGGCTTCGATGCGCGCGGCCAATTCGGACAGGGCAAACGGCTTGAGCAAGTAGTCATCGGCGCCGGACTTGAAGCCCTGCAGCCGGTCATCCAATTGGTCGCGGGCGGTGAGCATGATCACCGGCGTATCGCGGCGCGCATCTTCGCGCAGGCGTTTGCACAGGGTGTAGCCATCGATGCCGGGCAACATGATGTCGAGCACGATCAGGTCGTAATGCTCGGTAGCGGCCAGGTGCAGGCCCGACAAACCGTCCTGCGCACAGTCCACGGTATAGCCTTTTAGCCCCAGGTAATCGGCCAAGTTGGCCAGAATATCGCGGTTGTCTTCAACCAATAGAATTCGCATGGGCAGTGTCTCCGTACGCGGTAACGGCCGTGTTGGCTCGCGCAGCTTAAGGCCAAGTGTGGCTCAGGGATAGGCCTGTGAGACCCGTCGATTAAGCTTTTCAACCGATATTTTAGTTGAACGAGATTTTCACTATAGCTTCACAAACCGATGACAGGGCCAGCGCTAAAATGGCCGCCAAACAAACGGCCCTTGCCTCCCCTATTCAAGGGCGTAACACTTGCGCCCATTCTCTGGCGACGACGCCCTTTCATGTCCGACACGCTGCTGCTGATCGAAGATGACCGCCCTCTGGCCGCGCTGACCGCCGAGTTCCTGCGCGCCGAAGGGTTTACCGTGGCGGTGGAACATCGCGGCGACCGCGCGGCCCAGCGTATACGCGACGAACAGCCGGCGTTGCTGATCCTGGATGTAATGTTGCCGGGCATCGACGGCTTCACGCTGTGCCGACAGATCCGCGACCACTACCCCGGCTTGATCCTGATGATGACGGCGCTGGACGAGAACGCCGAGCAATTGACCGGGTTCACCGTCGGCGCGGACGACTATGTGGTCAAGCCGGTCGACCCGCTGCTGTTGCTGGCCCGGATCCGCTCGTTGCTGCGGCGCCATCCGCAAGCCCCGCGTGCGTATTACCAGTGGGGCACGTTTCGATTGGACCTCGGCAACCATTTCGCCTGGCTCGATGAGGTGCCCTTGCAGTTTTCGGTGGCCGAGTTCGACTTACTCACGATCTTCGCCCGCCATTGCGGGGTGTTGCTGACCCGGGAACAACTCCTGCAAAGCCTGCGTGGCCTGGAATACGACGGCCTCAATCGTTCCGTGGACATGCGCGTCTCGCGCCTGCGCAAGAAGCTGATGAGCCTGGATTGCCCGGTGACCATCCAGACCATCACGGCCCAGGGCTATCTGTTTGTCGAAATCCCGCAAGGCGCTCGGCATGCTCTCTAAAGTGCGGCCCTGGATGGCAATCGTGGCCGGTACCATCTGGGGCGCGTTGACCCTTTATTTGTTGTGGCTGTGCGCCAACGCCTCGGTGTTCGTCGGCGAATACAGCTTTTTGCGCTTGATGGCCGGGCCGGGCTACCTGGTGGCGGAGCAGCTCAAGCCCTTGCCGGCCGAGCAGCGTGAAGCGCGCATGGACGCGTTGCGTGCGCGCTTCCAGTACCCGATCAGCCTGGTCAAACTGGACGCGATCGAACTGCCACCCGAAGCCCTGATCATGCTCAAACACCAACAACCGGCGCAGAGCAGCGATGAAGACATCACTTACTTTCCGCTCGACGACACGACCCTGATCCAGTTCGGCCCGATGTGGGGAACGGCTGAGGTCAAGGACCTCCTGCAATTCCCGGTCTATGGCATCACCGCGTGCGTGGCCGGCCTGCCCCTGGTGCTATGGATGTGGCTGGGTCTGCGCGCACGTCGCCAGCGCAGCGCCGATGTAGAAGCACTTAATGCCTGCCTGGGCACCCTGGCTCGCACGCCCAACGCCATGCTGCCGGCCATGGGCAAGGAATGGACGCCGTTGCTGCAAACCGTGCAACAACATGCGCAGGACATTACCGCCATGAGCGAGCGTCACCGGGAGGTGTCCCAAGCCGTTTCCCACGAACTGCGCACGCCTCTGGCACGAATGCGTTTCGCCTTGACCCTGCTGAGCAAAAGCGACGATCCCCTCACGCGCACGCGCCTGCAGGAACGCTTGCAAACCGATGTGGAAGAACTCGAAGCCCTGGTCCGCGCCAGCCTGGCCTTTGCCCGGATGGCCGGTGCGCCCACCGACCTGCAGCATGAACCCATTCCAATCCGTGACTGGCTGCATCAGGAGTTCGCCTTGCTCGACGGGCACCATCGCCGCCTGAGCCTGGAGACGGAACCGGTGGATCTGCAACTGATCGGCGACCGCGCCTTGCTGCATTTGATCGTGCGCAACCTGTTAAGCAACGCCATTACCTATGCCCGCGACCAAGTGTGCGTCAGCGCTGCCTGCGAAGATGAGCAGCATCTTGTGCTACATGTGGACGATGACGGCCCTGGCATCCTCGCCGAAAACCGCGAAAAGGTATTCGAACCGTTTGTGCGCCTGGCCATGGGCGGCGATGAGCCCAGCGGCTTCGGCCTCGGCCTGGCACTGGCCAAGCGCGCGACCCAATGGCATCGCGGTGAATTATGCGTTGCGCGCAGCCCGCTGGGCGGTGCACGTCTGACTCTGATCCTGCCCCTACGCCCCCAGTAACCAACGTGTTACAGCCTGTGACAGTGCACCGCTGGCATTCTCCGTAATCTCGCCACCTGATCCAGGAGAGCCCCTGCACCCTGGGTCCCGTCCTTTGGATCCGGCTGGAGAGCCCGTTCATGCGTCCCCCCAAGAAACATTTGCCCGCGTTGATGCTGTCGCTGTGTATCGCCGCCAGTTCACTGCTGGCCTGCCACTGGGGGCGGCCCATACCCAGCACAACCGCACATGTGCCTACCGAAGAGCCTTTCGACAGTGCGAGTGCACCGTGGTCCGCTGCACGTGTGCTCTTTATCGGCCAACCCACCCTGGCCCGCGGGATGACGTTCAAGAAGCTATTGCGACGACGCGGAATCGGCTGAGCGAACAGTCGCCCATAAAAAAACCCGCCTGCATTACTGCAGGCGGGTTTTTTATTAGCCGGGTAAGGCTGGCTTACATCATGCCGCCCATGCCACCCATGCCGCCCATGTCTGGCATACCGCCGCCAGCTGCGCCTTCAGCCTTCGGCTTGTCAGCGATTGCAGCTTCGGTGGTCAGGATCAGACCGCCGATGGAGGCTGCTGCTTGCAGCGCGGAACGGGTTACCTTGGTAGGGTCCAGGATGCCCATTTCGATCATGTCGCCGTAGACGCCAGTCGCAGCGTTGTAACCGTAGTTACCTTTGCCGTTCTTGACTTCGTTGACCACAACGCTTGGCTCGTCGCCGGAGTTGGCAGCGATTTGGCGCAGTGGTGCTTCAACAGCGCGACGCAGTACGGCAATACCGACGTTCTGGTCAGCGTTGTCGCCGGTCAGGTTGGCCAGGGCTTCCAGAGCACGGATCAGCGCAACGCCACCGCCAGGTACCACGCCTTCTTCAACGGCTGCGCGGGTTGCGTGCAGGGCGTCTTCAACGCGGGCTTTCTTCTCTTTCATTTCAACTTCGGAACCGGCGCCAACCTTGATCACTGCAACGCCGCCGGACAGCTTGGCCAGACGCTCTTGCAGTTTTTCACGGTCGTAGTCGGACGAAGTCTCGGCGACCTGGGCACGGATCTGAGTGATGCGAGCCTGGATGTCCTGCTCAACGCCAGCACCGTCAACGATGATGGTGTTTTCTTTGGAGATGGTCACGCGCTTGGCACTGCCCAGGTTTTCCAGGGTAGCGCTTTCCAGGCTCAGGCCGATCTCTTCGGAGATAACGGTACCGCCGGTCAGAACGGCGATGTCCTGCAGCATGGCCTTGCGACGGTCGCCGAAGCCTGGAGCCTTGACGGCTGCGACTTTAACGATGCCACGCATGTTGTTCACAACCAGAGTCGCCAGGGCTTCGCCTTCAACGTCTTCGGAAACGATCAGCAGTGGGCGGCCGGCTTTGGCAACGGCTTCCAGTACTGGCAGCATTTCGCGGATGTTGGAGATCTTTTTGTCAACCAGCAGGATCAGTGGGCTGTCCAGCTCGGCAACCATGGTTTCTGGCTTGTTGACGAAGTACGGGGAGAGGTAGCCACGGTCGAACTGCATGCCTTCAACAACCGACAGTTCGTTTTCCAGGCCAGTGCCTTCTTCAACGGTGATCACGCCTTCTTTGCCGACTTTTTCCATGGCTTCGGCAATGATGTCGCCGATGGAGCTGTCGGAGTTGGCGGAGATGGTGCCTACCTGAGCGATAGCCTTGGTGTCAGCGCATGGCTTGGACAGGTTTTTCAGCTCGGCAACGATAGCGATGGTCGCCTTGTCGATACCGCGCTTCAGGTCCATTGGGTTCATACCGGCAGCGACGGCTTTGTAGCCCTCGTTGACGATGGCCTGAGCCAGGACGGTAGCGGTGGTGGTGCCGTCGCCTGCGTCATCGTTGGCACGGGAGGCAACGTCTTTGACCAGCTGCGCGCCCATGTTTTCGAAACGGTCTTCCAGTTCGATTTCTTTTGCTACAGAAACGCCGTCCTTGGTGATGGTCGGAGCGCCGAAGCTCTTCTCGATGATCACGTTACGGCCTTTCGGGCCCAGGGTCGCTTTTACTGCGTCAGCCAGGATGTTGACACCGGTGAGCATTTTCTTGCGGGCGGAATCGCCGAATTTAACTTCTTTAGCAGCCATGATCGATAATCCTTAAATACTTTGGAGTAACGGGAAAATGAGCGGGGGAATCAGCCTTCCAGTACGGCGAGAATCTCGTTCTCAGCCATGACCAGCAGGTCTTCGCCGTCAACTTTCACAGTGTTGCTGCCGGAGTAAGGGCCGAATACAACCTTGTCACCGACTTTAACGGCCAGAGCACGCACTTCACCGTTTTCCAGGGTTTTGCCTGGACCCGCAGCGACGATCACACCGTGGTTGGCTTTTTCAGCAGCCGAACCTGGCAGAACGATACCGCCAGCGGTTTTCTTTTCTTCTTCGCTACGACGGATTACGACGCGGTCGTGCAGAGGACGAAGCTTGCTCATTGTCGATCTCTCCTAATTGTGTTTTTCATCGGCCGGTGTCAATACCGGCGGGGTGTATTCCGGCTGTGCCGGTCGCGCCTCGCCAAGCAAGACGCGGAAGTCTGTCTGGTGTCGCCACCAGAAACCTTGCGGTGACCGTTACATAAGGGCGCATAAGCTTATTACAAGGGGCCGTGGCGTAATTTTTTTGCGTGTGCCGACGACTGAAAGCAGCACGGCACCCAGAGGTGCCGTGCCAGCTAAGCGGTTATTTGCTGTCGCGGTGCTCGAACTCACCTTCGATCACATCACCTTCACGCCCCAGCGGCTGGCGCGGGGCCGGACCGCCACGGGGTTGCAGGTCATCGGCGAACGCACGCTGGCGAATCGCTGCCTCTTCGGCGCGCTGGCGCATCTTGCCTGCCAGCAATTTGCGGGTAAACGGCAGCAACATCACCAGGCCGACCACGTCGCTGATGAAACCTGGCAGGATCAGCAGGCCACCGGCCAGGGCCATCATCAGGCCTTCAAGCATGGTTTGCGCGGGCAGTTCGCCCCGGTTAAGGCTTTCACGGGCACGCAGCGCCGTGGCCAGGCCGGCGACGCGCAGCACCAGAACGCCGAGCATCGAGCCGAGAATGATCAGCAACAGGGCCGGGAAAAAGCCGATCGCACTGCTGACTTGAACGAATACGAACAGCTCCAACACCGGGAACAGCAGAAAGAGCAACAAAAAAGGGCGCATCAAATGGTTCCTCAACGCAAGAATGCCTTGCCAGTCCACCTTAGATGACGTCGCCGTTTCGTGAATTCAAGCGTCAGCGGCTTCTTTTTTCGGCCAGACCTCGGCGTGAGCCAATGAAACCAAGGCTTCGCGCACTTGTGTCGGCGTGTTGCAAGACTCCGCAAACGGCAACCAATATAAGGATTGGCCTATACGCAAGTGCATGCCTTCGCTGTCGATACCGGCCAACTGGGCAGGCTCGGAAGTCGGTAAACCGGTGAGGTCGACGTAATGGGCAATGGCCTTGGTGTGATCGCTGTTCATGTGTTCGATCATGCTGCGCTCGGCCTTGCCCGCAAACGGGTTGGCCAACGTCAACTGATCGACCCAGTGAATCGCGCCAAAACCACCGATATAACGGTGACGCACCGGCTTGAGCACCCAGAAGTCGAAATCGTGAGCCTTGTGGTAGTTGGCTGAATCGGGGAAGTAGCGGTAATAACGCTCGGCCGCCGCCTCGATGGCTGCGCCCTCCTCCAGTTTTTCGGCTTCAGCCAGGTAGGTCAGGCGCCCGACGGCCTGCACGTCATCCGCCTCGCGCTCACCCACCAGCAGCGAACACTTGGGGTCTTTCTGCAGGTTGTGAGTATGTTGGGCGATGCGGCTGATCAGGATCAGCGGGCGGCCCTGCTCGTCCAGGCAATACGGCACTACCGAGCCGAAAGGGAAGCCGGGCATGGCTTTGGACTGTGTGGCGAGAGCCCCACGGTATTCCTTGAGCAACAGCTCTCGGGCGTTCTTGGCAACCTGTGCGCTCAACGTATGACTCCTCGGGTATTCAGCCGCTCCATGACCTATGGGCCTATGGGCCTATGGGCCTATGGGAATGAATCTCAACGCAAGGTAATCATTATCGGCAAAGGTTGCCAAGCAGGTTTTGTACGCCCGTGTTACCAGGCCACGCCAAAGCCTGCGGTATAGCGGGTTTTGCTCAGGCTGCTGTCGGAGTCTCCACTGATAACGTCGCGTTCGGCCTTGAGGTTGAGCGACGCCCACTCGGTGACCTTGTAGCGCAGGCCCATTTCTGCGTCCAACGAGTATTCCGCCGGACCGCCGATGGGCTTGCCCACTTCGCCGTTGGTGAAGAACTCGACGGTCTTGCCCACCAGGTAGCGGTTGTAATTCCACTTCATGGCCAGGGAGTAGAAGTTGTCCTTGCCGCCGTCGGCGTATTCATAGTCGGTGCGGTTGACCAGCGAGCCCAGGGAGAACGCGCCCAACTCATCGTCCCAGAACTGATAGCCCGGGCCCGTGCCGACGGTGCGTTGACGGGACAGGTCTTCAACCTTGTCGCGCTTGTAGGTCAAGCGCCCCTGCCAGAACCAGTGCTCGGTCAGGAAACGGTCGAGGTCGTATTCCAGGGCCCAGTTGTCGGTGGTGGTGACGTCGTCCTGGAACTCGCGGTTGTACTCGCCCTGCCCGGTATGGCGCCATTGACCATGGCGGGCGGTGGTCTTGAAGTCGATGTCGTAGTCGTTGGTGTCTTTATCGGCGCGTTTATAGTCCAGCGCCATGTCTACATTGCCCTTCCACACCAGGTCTTCAACCACCGGCTTGGGCTTGATGATCTGCTGGATGCTGGCCAGTTCGACGGTCTTGGGCGCTTCGCCGTTGGCCAGGACCACTTTGCCATCGTCCGCCGCTTTCAGGGACTTGGCCTTCTCGCCGGTATAGGCGTCCTGCTTGACCAGCAGTTCCTGGTCGCTCTCCAGGGTTTTCACCTGTTTCCAGTCTACCGGGATGGCGCCTGCGTAATCGGTTTGGATCAGCAGCTTGCCACCGTCGAAGACCTTGATCTTGCCCGTCAGGCGGTCACCGTTTTTCAACCAGACGGTATCGGCCAGCAAAGGCGTGGAGGCGCTGAAAACAGCGAGGCACAGCAGGGTTCTGGACAGCATAAGCGGATAAGGAGCTCAAGGTTGGCGAAAAAGGGCGGTTATCGTGTTAGATAGCTAGGACTGACTCAAGGATTTATGTTGAGTTCAATTCTCATCAGCACACTTACAGACCTTTCCTACAATTGTGCCGTCGGTATCAATGGATATGCCTACCGTGAATCAGCCCGCCGAAACACCACAAAGCCCCGCCGAAATGCGCCGCACCGCGCTCTACCTGACCCTGGCCCAAGTGCCCGCAGGCTGCGTGGTGAGCTACGGTGAGCTGGCCCACTTGGCGGGGCTCGGGCGTGCGGCGCGCTGGGTTGGCCGTACGCTAAGCCAGCTTCCCGAAGACACCAAGCTGCCCTGGCACCGCGTGCTGGGTGCCGGCGGTCGGATAAGTCTGCCGGTGGGCAGTGCCTCGGGTGACGAGCAACGCGCGCGTTTGCGCGATGAAGGCGTCACTGTCCGCAACAATCGCGTTGATATTCAGCGCCATGGCTGGCGCCCGGTAGAGCACAGCGGTTAGAGTGCGCGCTTTGTTTCCGCAAATCTGAGGCAGACTCCAGCCCATGCCCCGTAAAACCTGGCGCGCCGCGCTCGCCGCCTATGCCAGCCCCTCGACGTTAGTCCTGTTGTTGCTCGGCTTTGCCGCCGGCCTGCCTTACATGTTGGTGTTCTCGACGCTTTCAGTGTGGTTGCGCGAAGCCGGTGTGGCGCGCGAAACCATCGGCTACGCGAGCTTGATCGGTTTGGCGTATGCCTTTAAGTGGGTGTGGTCGCCGCTGCTCGACCAATGGCGCCTGCCGTTGCTCGGCAAACTCGGGCGCCGCCGTTCCTGGCTGGTGCTGGCCCAGTCGCTGGTGATCCTCGGATTGATCGGCATGGGTTTTTGCGACCCGCAGAAACACTTGTCCTGGCTGATCGCTATCGCGGTCATCGTTGCCTTTGCGTCCGCCACCCAGGACATCGCCGTCGACGCCTATCGCTTGGAAATCGCCGACGACAGCCGCCAGGCTGCTCTGGCCGCCAGCTACATGTCCGGCTATCGCATTGCAGCCCTGCTCGCCACAGCGGGCGCACTGTTTTTTGCCGAAGGTTTCGGCTCCACCGGCTTCAACTATAAACACTCGGCCTGGACCGGCACCTATGTGCTGTTCGGGGTACTGATGATCCCGGCGCTGCTGACCACCTTCTTCATGCGCGAACCGAATGTGCCACTGCGCACTCAATTGCAGGCCGGGCGCTACAGCTTTGTGCATCAGTTGGTTTCGGTGTTTGTACTGATCGTGTTGCTGGTGTCGGTGCCGGCCATGTTCACCCAACTGTTCAACACTGACTTCGAAAGCGTGCTGTTCCATGGCATGAGCCTGTGGGACTTGCTGATGGAAGACCGCGCATTCCTGCGGGCCATCCTCTATATAACGCTCACCACCCTATGCCTCTCGGCCATGGGCCGCCGTGGCCTGGCGCCGGTGCTGACGCCGGTCAATGACTTTATCCTGCGCTACCGCTGGCAGGCGTTGTTGCTGCTGGGGCTGATCGCTACCTATCGCATGTCCGACACCGTGATGGGCGTGATGGCCAACGTGTTCTACATCGACCAGGGCTTCACCAAGGACCAGATCGCCGGGGTCAGCAAGATCTTCGGCCTGATCATGACCTTGCTTGGCGCCGGCATGGGCGGCCTGCTGATTGTGCGTTTCGGCATCCTGCCGATCCTGTTCATCGGCGGTGTGGCCTCGGCTGGCACCAACCTGCTGTTCGTGATGCTCGCCGACATGGGCCCGGACCTGCAGATGCTGATCTTCACCATTTCCCTGGATAACTTCAGCTCGGGGCTGGCGACCTCGGCATTCGTGGCCTACCTTTCCAGCCTGACCAACCTGAAGTTCTCCGCCACCCAATATGCGTTGCTCAGCTCGATCATGCTGTTGCTACCGCGGCTGATCGGTGGCTATTCGGGGGTGATGGTGGAGAAGTTCGGCTATCACAATTTCTTCCTGATCACCTGCATGCTGGGTGTGCCGACGTTGCTGCTGATTGCGCTGCATTGGTTTCAGGAGAATCGGCGAATTCGGTTGAATCCACCGCAGGAAGACTGACACACATGCTTTTGTGGTGAGGGAGCTTGCTCCCGCTGGGGTGCGAAGCAGCCCCAAAAGCCGGCTCCAGCTGCGCTGTCGAACGGGAGCAAGCTCCCTCACTACAGACATCCCTACATTCTGATGCCTGTACGGCGGCAGTTTGCGCCCGTACAATCCAGAGTCATTTCAAGTCCAAGCAACCGACAACGGCCTACCATGCGTACCAGTCAATATTTGCTCGCCACACAGAAAGAAACGCCTTCCGACGCGGTCGTGATCAGCCATCAGCTGATGCTGCGCGCCGGCATGATCCGCAAACTGGCCTCCGGCCTGTACACCTGGCTGCCCATGGGCTTGAAGGTGATGCGCAAGGTCGAAGCCATCGTTCGTGAAGAAATGAACGCTGCCGGCTCTCTGGAAGTGTTGATGCCGAGTACCCAACCGGCTGAACTGTGGCAGGAATCCGGGCGCTGGGAAGAGTACGGCCCTGAGCTGCTGCGCTTCAAGGATCGTCATGGCCGCGACTTCTGCGCCGGCCCGACCCACGAAGAAGTGATCACCGATCTGATGCGCAACGAGCTGAGCAGCTACAAACAGCTGCCGCTGAACCTGTATCAGATCCAGACCAAATTCCGTGACGAAATCCGTCCACGCTTCGGTTTGATGCGCGGCCGCGAATTCATCATGAAGGATGCGTACTCGTTCCACGCCGACCAGGCGTCACTGCAGGTCACCTACGACCGCATGCACCAGGCCTACTGCAACGTGTTCACGCGCCTGGGCCTGAAGTTCCGTCCGGTTGAAGCGGACAACGGCTCCATCGGCGGCGCCGGTTCCCACGAATTCCACGTACTGGCCGAGTCCGGCGAAGACGATATCGTGTTCAGCAACGGCTCCGACTACGCGGCGAACATCGAGAAAGCCGAAGCCGTGCCACGGGAAACCTCCCGTCCAGCACCGGCTGAAGAGCTGCGCCTGGTGGACACACCTGAGACCAAGACCATCGCGGCCCTGGTGGAAAAATTCAATCTGCCGATTGAAAAGACCATCAAGACCCTGATCGTGCGCGCCGAAGAAGAAGGCAAGCTGATCGCCCTGGTGATCCGTGGCGACCACGAACTCAACGAAATCAAGGCGGCCCAGCAACCTGGCGTGGCCAGCCCGCTGGTCATGGCTACCGACGCCGAACTGCGTGACGCCATTGGCGCCGGCGCAGGTTCGCTCGGCCCGCTGAACCTGCCGCTGCCGATCATCATCGACCGTTCGGTCGAGCTGATGAGCGACTTCGGCATCGGCGCGAACATCGACGACAAGCACTACTTCGGCGTGAACTGGGAGCGTGACCTGCCGGTTCCGACCGTGGCCGACCTGCGCAACGTGGTGGCCGGTGACCCAAGCCCGGATGGCAAGGGCACCCTGGAAATCAAGCGCGGCATCGAAGTCGGGCACATCTTCCAGCTGGGCAACAAGTACAGCAAGGCGATGAAGTGCGAAGTGCTGGGCGAGAACGGCAAGCCGATCACCCTGGAGATGGGCTGCTACGGCATTGGCGTATCGCGCGTGGTTGCCGCTGCCATCGAGCAGAACAACGATGAGAAAGGCATCATCTGGAGTGACGCCCTCGCGCCGTTCCAGGTGGCTCTGGTGCCGCTGCGTTATGAAACCGAGCAAGTACGCGAAGCCACCGACAAACTGTATGCCGATCTGACGGCCGCCGGTTTTGAAGTGTTGCTGGATGACCGGGACAAGAAAACCAGCCCGGGCATCAAATTCGCCGACATGGAATTGATTGGCATCCCGCACCGGATCGTGGTCAGTGACCGCGGCCTGGCCGATGGCAATCTGGAATACAAGAGCCGGACCGAAGCCGAAGCCCAACCGTTGCCGGTGGCTGACGTGCTGTCTTTCCTTCAGGCGCGTATTCGTCGCTGAAAACCAGATCAAGAGAAGTCATGTTCAAGCGAAACACCAGAGCCCTGGGGGGCGCCGCTTTGTGCGGCGCCCTGCTGGTCAGCGGCTGCGCCAACCAGATGTCGCAACGCAGTGAGCACGAGGAGCGGGTCGAGCGTAAGTTGCTCGACCACAGCCTGCAGATTGATGTAGGCGAACCCAAAGTGCTGGAGCTGCCGCAACGCCGGGTCCGCATTCACGAACAGAAGACCTTCGAGGTCACCGAGTTCGAAGTCACCCGTCGTTACGACCGCTACACGCCCTACCAGCCCTGGCGCAAACTCTATGAGATGCCTTTGGGTGCCGTAGCCCTGGTGGCCGGCGCGGGCGCCAATGTGGTGAACGTATTCGCCCTTGGCAACCTGCCGACCAGTGTGACGCGTGACTGGCTGATCTACGGCGTGGACGGCCTAAACCCGTTCATGAACGTGCAGTCCCACGGCCGTGCGCAACAGAACCTGGCGGGCATTGATGAAGTCCAGCGCGACAAGCGCGTGGAGTATTCGAGCCTGCCCTGGAGCGAACGCCCGGTGCAAGTTACCGCCGGCAAGCAAGTCCATGAGCTGACCACCGACCGTAATGGCGTATTGCGCCTGAACCTGTTGGACAGCCCGTTTGCCGAGCAGGACCTGAACCGCGTCACGACCTTGAAGATCAGCGTGGAAGATGGCCAGGACGACGTGCATTCGGACTCCACGCTGGCGGTCAGCAGCACCTTGCGCAATAAGTTGCTGGAAGCCCACGGACTGATCTACGACGACCTGGAAGATGACGAAGTCAGTCAGTGGGTGCATAGGGTCAAGCGCTTGTCTGAACTGGGCCTGGAAGAAGAAGCCAGCGAGCTGGAGCAAAGCCTGATCGAACTGACCCGCAATGATCCCGAGTTGCAGCAGGAATTCCTGCAGGCGTTGACCAAGGATGCGGGGCGTCTCGTCGCAGATCCAGGCGCACGCTGAACCTTGTAGGAGCGAGCTTGCTCGCGAAAAACGTCAACGATGACGCGGGCATTCTGAATGAACGCGGTGCCGATGCGTTCTTCGCGAGCAAGCTCGCTCCTACAGAGGGGTAAATAGCTCCAATTGCTCGTTACCACCACTCAGGTCCAGCAACCGCACCCCAATCCCCAGCAACCGCACCGGCTTCCCACCGCGGTTAAACGCTTGCGTCAGCAGTTGCTGATAACTCTCCAGATCCCGCCCTGCCCCCGCCTGCTCCAAGGTGGTCTGGGTAAAGTCATGAAATTTCACCTTAACGAACGGCTTGCCTGCCCGGTAACTGCTGTCGATGCGCGCCATGCGTCCGGCCAGGGTTTCCATCAGCTCGGGGAGTTTGGCCAGGCAACTTGAGAGATCCGGCAGGTCCACGTCGTAGGTATTTTCTACACTGATCGACTGCCGGCGACTGTCGTTCTGCACCACGCGGTCATCGATCCCACGGGCCAGGCTCCACAGCCGCTCGCCAAAACTGCCGAATTCGCGCACCAACGCCAGCTTGTTCCACTCGCGCAACTGCAGGCAGTCTTCGATTCCCAGGCGCGCCAGTTTGTCCGCCGTGACCTTGCCCACACCGTGCAACTTGCTCACGCGCAACTGCGAGACGAAGTCTTCAACCTGGTCCGGGGTGATCACGAAGAGTCCGTTGGGCTTCTTCCAATCACTGGCGATCTTGGCCAGGAACTTGTTCGGCGCCACGCCGGCGGACACGGTGATGTGCAACTGGTTGGAGACACGCCGGCGAATATCCTGGGCAATACGCGTGGCACTGCCGCCGAAATGCGGGCTGTCGGACACGTCCAGATAGGCTTCATCCAGTGACAACGGCTCGATCAGGTCGGTGTAGTCGCGAAAGATGGTCTGGATTTCCTTCGACGCTTCCTTATAGGCATCCATGCGCGGCTTGACGATGGTCAGGTCCGGGCACAGCTTCAAGGCATGGCGTGACGACATGGCCGAGCGCACGCCATAGGCCCGCGCCTCGTAGTTGCAGGTGGCGATCACCCCGCGCCGGTCGGCCGAGCCACCCACCGCCAGCGGTTTTTGCGCCAGGCCCGGGTCATCGCGCATCTCGATGGCGGCGTAGAAGCAATCACAGTCGACGTGGATGATTTTGCGCTGCGTCATATAAACGGGGGTGTGTACCTACGGGTGGCCAGTATCGCATTCACACCTGTATATAGCACCAGTAGTTTAATTCTTCCGCTTGAGCGGTAGGAAAAATCCCGGATGAATTTATTTTCTCAATCGAATTTTACCTGCTGATAGAGCTGAAACCCTCGGCCACACTGGGCTGGCGGGGTATCGAGAGGCCACCTTGGAGAGCTAACCGATTGAACCACAAGCGCTTTTCTTCGATTCACGGGTTGACACACCTGCGTTCCTCTGTAGAATGCCGACACACAGACGCGGGATGGAGCAGTCTGGTAGCTCGTCGGGCTCATAACCCGAAGGTCGTCGGTTCAAATCCGGCTCCCGCAACCAAACATCAAAAAAGGCTACTCGAAAGAGTGGCCTTTTTTGTGCCTGCTCGTTTTTCCTTCCTGTACGAAAATTGTAAGACAAAAAAATCTTTACTCGTCGCGCACTTACCGTCCTTGGTCAACGTGTAACGACAAATTCACACTTATTTGACCCATCAGCCCATTAACGGTTGACACCCCGCCGTTGGGCTGTAGAATGCCGCCCACAGACGCGGGATGGAGCAGTCTGGTAGCTCGTCGGGCTCATAACCCGAAGGTCGTCGGTTCAAATCCGGCTCCCGCAACCAAACATCAAAAAAGGCTACTCGAAAGAGTGGCCTTTTTTGTATCCGGTGAAAAAGTTCTTCTGAAACAATGGCATGGCATCTTTCATGAAACCCTACACGGTTTGTTGAGTCCATCTCTTTGCAAGCTATGCTGAATGCTCAATCGCTACCCTCTACGACCAATGGCCGCTGTCGCCGCACCCGGTGATACGCGTTAATATTTGTAATTATTTTGTCCATAGGGATTGGTAACTTGGCTGGATACCTCCATCCTGTCGCGCACAATCCACGAGGTGATTGATGCGCGCCAACTCGTCTGAACCACAAGACACTGTCACAGCAGAACAACCGATCACACCCACTCGTTTACGTTGGCTGGATCTGGTGAGCAAGTACCGGCAACCCATCGGGCTGGCCGTCACCCTATTATTGTTCGCCATCGCCCTGATCGCCTGCCGACACCTGCTGTTGGAACTGGACCTCTACGCCCTCCACGACTCGATCCTGGAAGTGCCCAAGCCCGCCTTGCTGGGTGCGTTTGCGGCGGCAGTCGCCGGTTTCGTCATTCTATTGGGCTACGAATTTTCCGGCGCGCGCTACGCGGGCGTGAACCTGCCCGCCAAAACCCTGGCCCTCGGTGGCTTTACCGCCTTCGCCATCGGCAATGCGATTGGCCTGTCGATGCTCTCCGGCGGTTCGGTGCGTTACCGTTTATATGCACGCCATGGCATCGGGGCTTCGGAAGTCGCGCACATGACAGTGTTCGCCAGCCTGGCGCTCGGTACTGCACTGCCGCCACTGGCTGCATTGGCGACACTGAGCAACCTGCCCGCCGCATCGACCTACCTGCATTTGCCACAGGCTGTGCTGGGCGGTATTGCTGGCGCGGTGCTGTTGTTGTCGGCGGTGTTGTGCATAGGCATTTATCGCCGTCGCCTGCCGGAACAACCCTACCCGGATAACCTGCTGGTAAAAGCCGGTCGTCGAACCCTGCGCCTGCCGGGTCGCCGCCTGACCTTCCTGCAACTGATCATTACCGCGCTGGACGTGGCCGCTGCCGCCACTGTCCTTTATATGCTGCTGCCGGAAGCGCCGCCGTTCGGGCCCTTCCTGCTGGTGTACCTGCTGGCCTTGGCCGCTGGTGTGCTCAGCCATGTGCCGGGCGGTGTGGGCGTATTCGAAGCGATCCTGCTGGCGGCCTTCGCCGACAAACTGGGCGCCGCGCCTTTGGCCGCCGCCCTGCTGCTGTATCGCATGATCTACGTGGTGTTGCCGCTGCTGATCGCCTGCGTGTTCCTGCTGGTCAACGAAGCACAGCGCCTGTTCCAGACCCAGCAAAGCCTGCGGGTCGCCTCGGGGCTGGCAGCGCCAGTATTGGCCGTGCTGGTTTTTTTGTCCGGCGTGGTCCTGCTGTTCTCTGGCGCCACGCCCGAAATCGACTCACGCCTGGAAAACATCGGCTTCCTGATTCCCCACCGCCTGATTGACGCCTCGCACTTTGGCGCCAGCCTGATCGGCGTGCTGTGCCTGTTGCTGGCCCAGGGTCTGCGTCGACGTTTGTCGGCTGCCTGGATGCTGACCATGGTGCTGCTGTTGGTCGGCGCCCTGCTCTCGCTGCTCAAGGGGTTCGACTGGGAAGAAGCCAGCCTGATGACCATGACCGCGATCCTGCTGGCGATCTTCCGACGCTCGTTTTATCGCGCCAGCCGCCTCACCGAACTGCCCTTCTCGCCGCTGTACCTGGTGGCCAGTGTCTGCGTGCTGGGCGCTTCGATCTGGCTGCTATTGTTCGCTTATCAAGACGTACCGTACAGCCATCAACTGTGGTGGCAGTTCACCCTGGACGCCAACGCTCCACGCGGCCTGCGCTCGCTGCTGGGCGCCGCCGTGGTGCTAGTGATCGTGTCGTTGACCTGGCTGCTGCGCACCGCGCGCCCGGTGATCCACTTGCCGACGCCAGACGAACTGGAGCGCGCCAGCAAGATCCTGATGGCCTCGTCCCAGCCCGACGGAGGCCTGGCGCTTACCGGCGACAAAGCGCTGCTGTTCCACCCCAATGATGAAGCTTTCCTCATGTACGCCCGTCGCGGCCGCAGCCTGGTAGCCTTGTACGACCCGATTGGCCCGACCCAGCCACGGGCCGAGATGATCTGGCAGTTCCGTGACCTGTGCGACATTCACCATGCGCGCCCGGTGTTCTACCAGGTCCGCGCCGAGAACCTGCCGTACTACATGGACATCGGCCTCACCGCCATCAAGCTGGGCGAAGAAGCCCGCGTCGACCTGAAACGCTTTGACCTGGAAGCCAAGGGCAAAGAGATGAAGGATCTGCGCTACACCTGGAACCGCGGCTCGCGGGACGGCCTGTCCCTGGAGATCTGCGAGCCGGGCACCGCGCCGATGGACGAGCTCAAGGTAATCTCCGATGCCTGGCTGACCGGTAAGAACGTACGGGAAAAAGGCTTCTCCCTGGGACGTTTCAGCGACGATTACCTCAAGCACTTTCGCATCGCGATCATTCGCTTCGAAGGGCGCCCGGTGGCCTTCGCCAACCTGCTCGAGACCTACAACCACGACCTGGCCAGTCTCGACCTGATGCGCGCCCACCCGGACGCACCCAAGCTGACCATGGAGTTCATGATGGTCGGCCTGATTCAACACTATAAGAGTCACGGCTACGCCCGCTTCAGCCTCGGCATGGTGCCGTTGTCGGGCCTGCAACCACGACGCGGCGCCCCGCTGACCCAACGCCTGGGCTCGATGGTGTTCCGACGTGGCGAGCAACTGTATAACTTCCAAGGTTTGCGCCGCTTCAAAGACAAGTTCCAGCCTGACTGGGAACCCCGTTACATGGCCGTGCCCGCAGGACTTGATCCGCTGGTGGCACTGGCCGATACCGCCGCCCTGATCGCGGGCGGCTTGACTGGATTGGTGAAACGCTGATGATTCGACGCTCCTGGCGGTATGTGTTGGCCTTTGTAGTGCTGCTCGCCCTGATCCTGGGTGGCGGCTATTGGTACTGGAACCGCCCTGCCCCGCAGCCAACCCTGGAGCAACTGCCCCAGGCCGATGGCTCGGTGATGACCCGGGTAACCCCGTACGGAACGCCGAAAGCCCGTGTGGCCGTGGCCGTGATGCCCGATGAAATCCTGACCGACAGCCAACTGGTCGCCTTGAGCCAAGGCGGCAAGGCGCAGATTGTCCAGGTGATCCTGCCCAAGGACGACTGCAAGCTGCAGGAACAAGCACTGCAAAACGCCCTGGGCCAGCTCAAGGGCCAAGCAACGCTGGTCAGCGGCATCGGCCCTGGCGCCGCCCTAGCCTGGCGCTGGCTGGCCACCCAGAACGACGACAAGGCCAACGCCATCTCCGTCGGCTTCGCCTTGGTGCAGGAAGGCTGCAAGGATCCACTGCCAAAGACAGCCGCACACGGCAATTGGCTGGTGGCCTGGAACGATAACCCTGACGATGAAAGCGCCAGTTTCGTACGTGACACCCCGCGCGCCACCACCAGTATCAGCGACTACGACATTCACTACCCGCAAGTGCTGAACAACGAGTTGCGCAAGCAACTAGTAGGTTCGGACAACGGCGGCCTGGCGATTCCGGTGGTTGAAGTCCCGGCCGGCCAAGCGAAAGATACCGTCACCCTGTTCCTCTCCGGTGATGGCGGCTGGCGTGACCTGGACCGTGACGTGGCCGGTGAAATGGCCAAGATCGGCTACCCGGTGGTGGGTATCGATACTCTGCGTTACTACTGGCAGCACAAGACCCCGGAACAAAGCGCAAAGGACCTCACCGAACTGATGCAGCACTACCGTCAGAAATGGGGCACCAAGCGCTTCGTACTGACCGGTTATTCGTTCGGCGCCGATGTATTGCCGGCCATCTACAACCGCCTGCCGGAAAACGAGCAGCAGCGCGTGGACGCGATCATTCTGCTGGCGTTCGCGCGCACGGGCAGCTTCGAAATTGAAGTGGAAGGCTGGTTGGGCAACGCCGGTAAAGAAGCCGCCACTGGGCCGGAAATGGCTAAGCTGCCCCCTGAGAAAGTGGTGTGCATCTACGGCGCGGAAGAGGTCGACGAGAGCGGCTGCACGGACAAGACAGCCGTGGGTGAAGCGTTGAAGTTGCCAGGTGGGCATCACTTCGATGAGAACTACCCGGCGCTGGCGAAGCGGTTGGTGGATATCATCGTGAAGCATCAGGCCAAAACCGAATAAGCTCTTCCCCCGTGGGAGCTGGCTTTTGTGGTGAGCGGGCTTGCCCCGCGCTGGGTGGCGAAGCCGCCCCAACAAGAACGCCGCATTCTGTCTGACAGAATGCGGCGTTTGGTTTTAGGGCTGCTGCGCAGCCCAGCGCGGGGCAAGCCCGCTCACCACACAAGCCCGCTCACCCCAGGTAGCTTGCTCCTACAGCGTCTAGCGCGGTTCGATGTGGGCAATCATCAGTTGCACAGTCTCATTCCCACGAAACTCGTTCACATCCAGCTTGTACGCCAACTCCACCCAACGCACGGTCGGGTTCGGCCAGACCTCACGGTCCACGCCAAAGGCAATGCCATCGAGTTTCACTGACCCGCATTCAGTCTTGAGCACCACCTTCAGGTGCCGCTCACCCACCACGCGCTGCTCTACCAACTGGAATACACCGTGAAAGACCGGCTCGGGAAAGTGCTGCCCCCACGGCCCGGCATGTCGCAACGCGCGGGCCAGCTCCAAGTGAAACTCTTCCACCGCCAGAGTGCCATCCGACAACAAGCGTCCGGTCAGGTCTTCTTCACGCAGTTGCCGACGCACTTCAGCATCAAAGGCTTCGGCAAACAGTGGGAAATTTTCCTCGCGCAGTGTCAGGCCAGCCGCCATGGCGTGGCCGCCGTATTTGGCGATCAGGTTGGGATGCTGGCTCGCGACCACCGCCAGGGCGTCACGGATATGAAAACCCTGCACAGAGCGCCCTGAGCCCTTCAACAGGCCATCACCGGCGTCGGCAAAGGCGATGGTCGGTCGGAAATACCGCTCCTTCATGCGCGACGCCAGAATGCCGATTACACCTTGGTGCCATTCCGGGTCGAACAGGCACAAGCCATAGGGCATCGACTCCACCGGCAGGTCCTTGAGCTGGGCCAAGGCCTCGCGCTGCATCCCTTGCTCGATGGATTTACGGTCCTGATTCATGCCATCCAGTTGCGCGGCCATTTCACGGGCAGCGGCAACGTCGGTGGTCAACAGGCATTCGATCCCCAGGCTCATGTCATCCAGGCGCCCGGCGGCATTCAGGCGCGGGCCGAGGATAAAGCCCAGGTCAGTAGAAGTGATGCGTGCCGCGTCGCGCTTGGCCACTTCCAGGATCGCCTTGATCCCCGGCCGCGCACGGCCAGCGCGGATACGCTCCAGGCCTTGATGCACGAGGATGCGGTTGTTGGCGTCGAGGGGCACTACGTCGGCCACGCTGCCCAGGGCAACCAGGTCGAGCAATTCACCAATGTTGGGTTGCGGCTTGTTGTCGTACCAGCCCAAGCTGCGCAGGCGCGCACGCAGTGCCATCAGCACGTAAAAGATCACACCCACGCCGGCCAGGGCCTTGCTCGGAAACTCACAGCCGGGCTGGTTCGGATTGACGATGGCATCTGCCGCCGGCAACTCATCACCAGGCAAGTGGTGGTCCGTCACCAACACCTGCAACCCCGCCGCTTTCGCCGCCGCCACGCCTTCGACGCTGGAAATGCCGTTGTCCACGGTGATCAGCAACTGCGGCTCGCGCTGCAGGGCGACAGCGACAATTTCCGGGGTCAGGCCGTAGCCGTACTCGAAACGGTTGGGCACGAGGTAATCGACATGGGCCGCACCGAGCAAACGCAGGCCCAGGGTGCCTACGGTGCTGGCGGTGGCGCCATCGGCGTCGAAGTCACCGACGATTAAGATACGCTGGCGCTGCTCCAATGCGGTCACCAGCAAGTCCACCGCCGCATCAATCCCTTTGAGCTGCTGATAGGGAATCAACCGGGCCAGGCTTTTATCCAGCTCGGCCTCGGACTGCACCCCGCGCGCGGCGTAGAGACGGGTCAACAGCGGTGGCAGTTCACCGAGAAACGGGAGGACGGCGGGCAACGGGCGAGGATCGATACGCATGGGGTGACGGGAGCTTCTCTTCTATTTGACAGTTAGTTAGCAATGCTAAAGGCAACGCAGATCAGCTGTGGGAGCTGGCTTGTTGTGGCGAGGGAGCTTGCTCCCGTGGGTTGCGTAGCAGCCTCTCGCTTTTTTGGGGGCGCTTCGCACCCCAGCGCAAGCAAGCTTGCTCACCACAACAGCTGGCTCCTACAGTCTCAGCCGCGTTCGCCGACCAGCCATTGCAGTTGGACTTCATGCTGACCGCGGTCGTCGGTGACGAACATCGTGCCTTCGCTGATCATCACGTCCCACTTGATGACGCGGGGCATGTCCTTGGCCAGGGTCTCCAGGACTTCCTGGGGCACGGCGGCGATGTGTACGTTTTTCAGGTTATTCGCCACCGGCACTACCTTGCCTTCCCACACGCGCAAGCTGCCGTAGGCCAGCAGGCTGGTGCGTTCGGTGCGGCGCGAGCACCAGGTGAGGCGGTCGGCGTCGGGCTGGCCGACTTCGATCCAGTGCAAAACCCGATCATCCAGGCTTTTTTCCCACAGGGCTGGTTCGTCTACATCTGACAGGCCGCGCCCGAACGACAACTGCTCGTTGTACCAGAGGGCGTAGGCCAGCAGGCGCACGGTCATGCGCTCTTCGGTTTCCGACGGGTGGCGGGCGATGGTTTGTTTGACGCTCTCGTACACCGAGCGATCGAGGTCGGTGAGGTTGAGTTCGAATTTGTAGGTCGTGGACGGCTGGGCCATGAACGGGCTTCTAGAGACAGGGAAAGGCGGCCAGTCTAACCGATGGCGAGGCTATTCAACGAATCCTGCGCTGCCCAGGGCTACTCGCCTATGTTAAAAGGCATCACACCCACGCCCTGCGCAGACAAGGATCCTCATGTCGTTCAACGCCAAACCGCTTGCCGGACTGAAAGTCATCGAACTCGGCACCCTGATCGCCGGCCCGTTTGCCTCCCGTATCTGTGCGGAATTCGGCGCCGACGTGATCAAGGTCGAGTCTCCCGACGGCGGCGACCCCCTGCGCAAATGGCGCAAGCTGTACGAGGGCACATCGCTGTGGTGGTTCGTGCAGGCGCGTAACAAACAGTCGCTGACGCTGAACCTCAAGCACCCCGACGGTCTGGCCATCCTCAAGCAACTGTTGGCCGACGCCGACATCCTGATCGAGAATTTCCGCCCCGGCGTGCTGGAAAAACTCGGCCTGAGCTGGGAAACCCTGCACGCCCTCAACCCCAAGCTGGTGATGGTACGTCTCTCCGGCTTTGGCCAGACCGGGCCGATGAAAGATCAGCCAGGGTTTGGTGCTGTGGGCGAATCCATGGGCGGCCTGCGCTACATCACCGGCTTTGAAGACCGCCCGCCAGTCCGCACCGGTATTTCGATCGGCGACTCGATCGCCGCGTTATGGGCGGTGATCGGTGCGTTGATGGCGCTGCGTCATCGCGAAGTCAATGGCGGTTTGGGGCAAGTGGTGGATGTGGCGCTGTACGAAGCCATCTTCGCCATGATGGAGAGCATGATTCCGGAGTTCGACGTGTTTGGCTTCATCCGCGAACGCACCGGTAACATCATGCCCGGCATCACGCCGTCCTCGATCCACACCAGCGCCGATGGCAAGCATGTACAGATTGGCGCCAACGGCGATGCGATCTTCAAGCGCTTTATGTCGGCCATCGGTCGAGAAGACCTCGCCAACGATCCTGCACTTGCCAGCAATGACGGGCGCGATAGCCGCCGTGATGAGCTGTATGGGGTAATTGATCGCTGGGTGAACTCGCTGCCGCTGGGTCAGGTGGTAGAGATCCTGAATAAGGCCGAAGTGCCCGCCAGCCGCATCTATAGCGCCGAAGACATGCTCGGCGACCCGCAATTCCTCGCCAGGGAGATGTTCCTCAAGGCCAAGTTGCCTGGCGGCAAGGACTTCAAGATGCCGGGCATCGTGCCCAAGCTGTCGGACACGCCGGGCAGCTGCGAATGGGTCGGGCCGCAGTTGGGTGAACATAACAGCCAGGTGCTGGGCGGGCTGGGTTATGACGCTGCCGCCATTGTGCGTTTACGTGAGGCAGGCGCGATCTGATGATCCGCAGGCTTGCTCAGCTTTGCCTCGGCGTCATGCTCGCCTGGGGCCCGACCGCCAATGCTGAAGACACGCTGGTCTGGCTATTACGTGACCTGCCTCCCCTGACCATTTTCGAAGGCCCACGCAAAGGCCAGGGTGCGCTGGACCAGTTACTGCCGATACTCATCGAACGCCTGCCGGAGTACCGCCACCAAGTGCTGCACGTCAATCGCGCACGGGGCATGCAAATGCTGCGTGAGCCCACGTTCACCTGTGATCCGTCATTGCTGTGGACGGCCGAACGGGCCAGGTACGTCGTGTTTTCCAGCCAGGCGTTTGTGGTGGCCGGCAATGGCGTCACCATCCGACACGACCAGCAGGACGCCATGGCGCCCTACATCACGCAAGGCCAGTTTGACCTGCAGGCGTTCCTCGATGCTCACACGTCAAGGGTGGGAGCCATCGCCGAGCGCAGCTACGGGCCTGTCATCGATGAACAGCTCAAGCACGCTGATGCGCACAAGCTCGCACTGCATTACGGCAACGACGCCTTGGGTAGCCTGTTGCAGATGCAGCGCCTGGGCAGACTGGAGGCGGTGTTGGGTTATTGGCCGGAAATCCGCTATCACGCGATGCAGCAGGGCATCGTCTCGGACGACTTGATGTTCTACCCCATCAAAGGCTCGGCGCCTTACCAACGGACGCACATCGGTTGCTCGGATACGCCCCAGGGACGCCAAGCCATCGAAAGGATCAACCAGATCCTGCGCGAAATCCCACAAGAGCAGATACAGCAGTCCTACGCCTCATGGCTGGACCCCTTCATGCGTGAACAGTATCTGCGCGATAACCCGAGTTTTTTCCAGGACTCGCCGGCCCCCTGACAAATCGCAGGCAAAAAGAAACCCCGGAGCGTGGGGAGACACTTCGGGGTTAAACGTGGCCTACAAAGACCAGTACAACAAGGCACAAACACCGGAGCACAATGTTTGCTCTTGCTGTTACGAAATCTGACCGGCCACGCTGTAGGAAGTTTCCATAATTAAACAATTCTTCATGCGGCGGTGGCGTTGCGGGTCTGGGCTGCGTTGCGCAAGGCCGCGATGACCGAGGGTTCGACGCGCCCTTCGGCAATTTTGATGTCACGCAGCAGGCAATCCACCACATCCACCAGCACGCGTTTGTCCATCAATTGGGCGCGGTCGACTTCACGTTCGACCACAATGGCGCCAGCAGGATTCTTCACGGTTACCAGGCACTCGTCCTGCACACCAGAGGTGGTCAGCGTAACCTGATAAGGGCTCAGTGCTTCTTCGAGCAATAGGCTGATACTTTCCATCTCGATCACCACTCAATAGTTCGGGAACAATCGTTTCAACGGGAGCTGCATCTATCCTAAGTGACTGTTTGTGACGTAGGAAAGTTCGCTTTATCGTCTTTATGGGGCCGTCAGGGGGTGACGGATTCCAGCATGCGCTTGCAACATGACAACGAAAAAACGGCCGCACATAACTGCTTACGCAATGGGTGGCTGATTTGAGGTTTTCCGGGGGTTGAGGCCGGAGGTGAATCCTATACTCGTTGAGCGCTGGTCAGGCTGCAACGCAGGTAAAAGCGCATGTCAAAAGGCCCTTATTGCGAAGGATGAAGATGATGGCGAAACACAATGAACAGCAAACATCGACAGACAGAATGCACGCCGAGGTCTCACGTATTTTTGCTGAAATCGCACGTATGAACGCAGAGCAGAACAAACTCAACAAAGAATCCCTGAAGATAACCTGTGAGACTTTCTGGTACCCGGTGGGTATCGCGACAGGGTTCTATGCCGCAGTCGGCACCGTCATAGTCGTCGCGCAGAAACTATTCTCGTAACACTAGACCGGGCCTGCCAGAAACAGAAAACGCCGCTGCCCCAAGGAAGGGAAAGCGGCGTTTTTGTGCACCGTGAACACCCCACTTTCCACCATCACTGGGTTAACAGGCTAAAATCCCCGAATTGTCCGGGGAATCTATCTTGAGAAGCGCACCTGAAAAACCCTTGCGCATCATCCTTGCCGACGACCATCCCATTTTCCTGATTGGTCTGCGAGCCGTCTTGGAACGCGATGAACAGTTGGAAATCGTCGGCGAAGCCAACTCACCCCAGTCCCTTGCCCAATTGCTGCAACACTGTGCCTGCGACCTGTTGATCACCGATTTCATGATGCCCGCCGAACCCCAGGCCGACGGTTTGCGACTGATCGAACAACTGCGCCGGCATCACCCAACGCTGCCCATCGTCGTGGTGACCATGCTCAACAACGCTGGGTTGTTTCACGCCATTCTGGAGCTGGGTGTCATGGGCCTGCTGAGTAAAGCCAGCCTCGCGAATGAATTGCCTGAAGCCGTCCGGCGGGTACGCCAGCAGCAATGCTATGTGGCCCACACCATTCGCCAGTCACTGAGCGCCGTGGGCACTGATCGATTGCAGTCCCACGAGCAACTGTCGCCCCGCGAGCTGGAAGTGATTCGCCTGCTGGCGAGAGGGCTGACCGTTGGTGAGATTGCGGCACAACTGCATCGCAGCAAGCAGACAGTCAGTGCGCAAAAAGTGAGCGCCATGCGCAAGCTAGGGCTCAGTACCGACGCATCATTGTTTATCTACGTGCAGGAGCATGGGTTGGCCTAGCCTCATGGCCGAGCCACTCTTTCAGTGCCTGAGCGTCCATCGGCGGGGCAATCAGGCGGCCTTGCAACCAGGCAGGGCCCAGTGCACAGGCCGCATCACGATCGGCTGTCGTTTCAATGCCCGCCATCACCACGTTCATGCCCATGCGGCTGGCCATGCTCATGGCGCCTGCAACGACGGCCACTTTGCGCTCATCGCCCGCCATTCCACAGGCAAAGGCCGGTGGTATTTTCAGCTCGGTGAAAGGCAGCTCCAGCAAACGCTGCAAACTCGTACCGCCGACGCCGAAGTCACCGATAGACAATTTGCAACCGATCATCCGCAAACGTAGCAAGCTGCTGACATGAGCACTGTCGGTGTTCAAGCGGGTGGTTTCGACCAGTTCCAGCGTCAGGCTATGGGCGGGCACGGCATAGCGTTGCAGCAGGCGCTGCAGCCTCTGGGGAAAATGCGCATGCTCCAGCATCCGCCCGGGAATGTTCACCGCCACTGGCAAGATCTCGCCCGTATCCCACGCTATCTGGCTGACAAGGCCTAGGGCCTCTTCCATCACATGCCAGGTAAATGCCTCCTCCATACCGGCAAACTCCAGCACCGGCAGGAATTCATGCGGTAGCAACACTTCTCCCTCAGGTAGGTACCACCTCGCCAGCACCTCAACCCCTTGCAATACGCCTGCCTGGCAAACGATAGGCTGAAAGCTGGCGCTGGCGTAGCGCGCGATGGCTACCTGGCAGGCATCCACCGAAGGCGGCAATTCATCCTGCTCATTCACCCCCAACAGTTGGCGTACCCTCTCCCAGGACACTACCTGCGGCCCTGGGCGTAAGTGTTGCCGGCAAACCGTCAGCAGTTGCCCGATCAGCTGTGCCGAGGCGGGTTTGGGCAAACACCTGAGCACATTCAACCCGGCCTGACGCGCCATGTTGGCGACACCCTCCAATACGTTGGGCTCAGCATTGCTTAACAGGATCAGCACCTGAGTCTGCCGCAGCTCGCCCAATTCGCGAATCAGCTCAAGGGCATCGCCTTGCTCCAGATAGAGGTCGCAAATAGCAATGTCTACCGGCCCCTTGCTCGCCAACGACTGCCGGGCGGCCTCTACTGTTTCGGCCGTCATTACATTGAATACACCATTGGCATTGAGCATCTGGTGCAGGGCCATCAGTTGGAACGGGTTATCTTCGAGGATCAAGACATTGAGGGAGCGCATGAAAAACTCTACGACGTAAAAGCGAGGTGGCGCAGGCTACTCAAAAGGCCCTGCGCGCCCCATAGGACACGTCCTATTCTTGCGGATTCAAATGAGCCCCCAGCTCAACTTTAAACTCTGCCAGCGCTTCATTCAGCACAAGCCACAGGGGTTGAACTTCTTCAATACGTTGCTCACGCAGGCAGCTTTCAAGCCCCACACACGCCTTGGCAAGGGGCAGCGCATCCACCAGGCAGCAAATGCCCTTGAGGCGATGCAGCGAGGCCATCACCCGGGGGAAATCCTGTTCCGCCAACGCCGCCTTGATCGCGTCGTGCTCATGTTCAAGACTCTTCGCCAGCTCCTCCAGCATTCGCTGCAGCACCGGCCCATCGGCCTGGGTCATCGCATGCAAGGTCTGGATATTGAAGGTGCGCAACGGCGCCACGCGGGCGAGTACCCTGGCCCAGTGTTCAAGGGTAACCGGCTTGACCAGCAGTTCATCCATCCCCACCTCAAGACAACGCTGGTGCTCATCCTCCATGGCATTGGCGGTACAACCTACCAACGCACAGCGCGGTCGTCGCTCCTGCGCTTCAATCCCGCGGACCGCTTCGCTCAAGGCGTAGCCGGACATACCCGGCATGTTGCAATCGGTCACCAGCACGTCAAAGGCGTCATCTCGCCAATGCTGCAAGGCCAACTCAGCCGAGTCGAGGGCCACCACCCGATGACCGAGGAATTGAAGCTGCTGAGCCAGTACCAGACGATTGGCGGGCAGGTCATCCACGACCAGCACCGACAAACGGCGACCGACAGTCGGCAGGGTCACCTCAGGCACAATGGGCATGTCGTCGCCACTGACCCGTTCCAGATACAGGTCAATGCACACCGTCGTGCCCTCGCCCGCCGCGCTGCTCAGGGAGATCGTGCCGCCCATCAACTCCACCAGTTGCTGACAAATGCTCAAGCCCAGTCCCGTCCCGCCATGCTGAGCCGCCGTCAGCGGGCTGACCTGGACAAAAGGCTTGAACACCCGGGCCTGTTGTTCGACGCCAATCCCCGGCCCACTGTCTGCAACACACACATGCAGGTATTCAGCGCCTGACTCATCGCACAGGGTGACGACGCTGAGGCGGACCTCACCCTGCTCGGTAAACTTCAACGCATTGCCCAGCAGGTTGTGCATGACCTGCCGCAAACGCAGCGGGTCGAACCAATAATTCCCTTGCGCCGCTGGGTCAAACGCCAGGGTCAAATGCAGGCCTTTTTTACGTGCGGTGGCTTCGAACAGGCGCTGGATCCCCTCGAAAAAACTTTTCAGGTCAGTGGTCTGCGGCGCCAGTTGCAAATGGCCTGCTTCGATCTTGGCCAGGTCCAGGCTATCGCCCATTAACTCAATCAATTCTCGTGCCGAACGATGGGCCACCTGTAGCGCTTCGGAAACGCGTTTACCCTCGGCCAGGGCGCGTTCTTGTTCCAATTCAAGCAAGCCGATGATGGCAGTCATCGGTGTACGAATTTCGTGGCTGAGCGTCGAGAGAAATGCACTTTTGGCGTAATTCGCTTCGTCAGCAGCCTGGCGTGCGTCCATCAACTGATGTTCCAGGACTTTGCGCTCATTGATGTCGATCCACCCCCCGAGCAATCCCTGCAATTGGCCGCGCGCGTCGAAAAACGGCACCGTCCATTGATACACGTGGAAAGTGCCGCCGTTGAACTCCAACTGGCGATCAACAAATAACGATCGCTGCGTTGCCAACTGCTCCATGTGCCCTGCATGCAGGCGTGCGGCAGTAGCCTCTGGCATCAAGCCACTCTCCATCAAGGTCAGGCCCTGGATCTGCTCGCGCCGGGTGGCCAACTGCTGCTCATAGCTGGTGTTACAGGTCACCAACCGCCCAGCCAGGTCACGTACGAAAACCGGGTTGGGCATGCCGTCGAGCAAGGCACGCTTGAAGGCCAACTGATCGCTCAGTCGTTGCTCGGCCACCAAGCGCTGCTGGATCTGACGCTTGAGCCGGCTATTCCAGGCCAGCGATACCAACACACACAACAGCGCCATGGCGACCGTCCAATAGGCCCATGGCGGCACACGCTGCCATGCCGATGTAGGGATGGGCACCGCGCCCAGCCAGCGCAAGCGCAGCGCGCTCAACTCTGCCACCGGCATCGCTTCCAAAGCCTTGTTCACAATACTCAGCAGCTCGGGCTGATCCTTGCGCACCACAAGGCTGTTGGACGACCACTTGCCCTCGACGCTACGCCCGATACGCAAGCCGTCGGACGGGTAACTCTGCACCTCCACTTCATTCTGGATAGTCGCTGCCGCGTGCCCCTGGATCACTTGATCACGGGCCTGGGTATAGTTATCGACAGAGAGAATTTCGATGTCTGGGTGTTCACGACGAATAAAGTTTTCCAGTACATGGCGTGCCGGCAACGCCAATACTTTGCCGGACAGTTCACTCAAACTGACCAGTAATGGCGTGTCGCTGCGCTGGATAAACACCCACCCGGCGCCACCAAAACCATGACTGAAATCCAGGAATTGCCTGCGTTCCTGATTCTCGGCCAGCGTGGTGTTCATATCCGCCCTGCCCGCTGCCAGTAACTCCAGGGTCTGCGCGGTGGAAGACACCTCCTCCATCACGAACTGCAACCCCGTCATGCGTGAAATCCGGTTTAGCAGATCGACGTTCAGGCCGACCCATTGGTCGTCCTTGTCTTTGAAGATGTACGGCGACTGTTGCTGGGACGCCACCACCACATGAGGATGGTGCAACAGCCACGCTTGCTCCTGGGCCGACAACACAATGCGGTCTGCGGCGATGTCCACCCCCAGGCCAGTGGTCCAGCGCGCCAGGATTTCACGCTGGATCGACTCGTCGATACTCGCCAGGGCACGGTCCAGCATGGCGCCCAATAAAGGGTCCGCCGCACGGGAGGCAAAGGCAAAACCAATCGGCGCCAGCCGGCTTTCCACTTTTATCTGCAAACCCAGGTAAGGACGCAGCGACTTGTAGGCACGCACGATCACTTCATTGCCGATAAAGGCATCGGCATCCCCTTGGTTCAACGCCTCCAAGCCACTGTAAAGGTTCGGAGCCAGTATGATATGACTGGCGGGATAGGCCCGATGCACATTGCCGACATTGGCATATCCCTCCAGCAAAACCACCTTCTTGTCCGCGAGGTCCTCGTTCTGCGTGGCGTCGTCGCGGCGCACGACAACCACCGAACGATCCGGCATGTAGTCCCGGGTAAACCGCAACCCAGGCACATCCCGCTCATAGCCATTGGCGCTGGTCAGAATATCAATCGCCCCACTGCGCAAGGCTTCCACCGCTTGCGCCCGCTCAGCGAAGCCCATCACCTGCATGGGCACATCGAGGCGCGCGCCGATCAGGCTCAGGTAGTCGGCGCTGATGCCCTGGTAGCGATTATGGTCGCGGGTAATATCAATCGGCTGGTAATCATCAATGGAGATACCAACCTTCAGCGTTCGATGGGTCGCCAGCCATTGCTGCTCGGCGGCCGTCAAAGGCAAGGGTGCCAGAGGCGTAAATGCCGGGACCAGTTTGAAGGGCAGGCTAACGGCTGCCAGGGTCGTCGACAGATGACCGAACAAGAGCAGACACACCAGCCACATGCATCTTCGGCTCAATAAAAACACCGTATTGGTTTCCTTGTTTTTTGTTGTCGGTTGCCCGTTGGAGTTTGGCCTGCCCCAATGAAAAAGCCCGTCACTAAGACGGGCTTGAGCAACCTCGCGAAGCCATTGAATCAGAGCGGCTTGCCACGATTTCCGTGCTGGCTCACAAACGCCTGCACAGCCTTCAGGTCGTTGGCCAACACGGTGCAACGCTCTTCACGCTCGAACAGGTCCGCCAAGTGCACAGGCAGCTCCAGCGCCTTGCCAACACCAGCCTTCTCTACCGCTTCCGGGAATTTAACCGGGTGGGCGGTGCCCAGGATCACCATTGGAATGTCCAGGCTGCGGCGGCATTCGCGGGCGGCCTTCACACCGATAGCGGTGTGCGGGTCGAGCAGCTCGCCGGTCTGGGCATAGACTTCAGCGATGGTTTCGCAGGTCTGTGCATCGTCCACGGCCAGGGAATCGAACAGCTTGCGGGTTTCGGTCCAGCGCTCTTCTTCCACGCTAAAACCGCCGCCACTCTTGAAGGTGTCCATCAAGCCGGCAATCGCTGCACCGTTACGACCGTGCATGTCGAACAGCAGGCGCTCGAAGTTCGACGAGACCATGATGTCCATCGACGGCGACAGGGTGGCGTGCAGGGTTTCCTTGACGTACTGGTTGCCGCTCATGAAGCGGTGCAGGATGTCGTTGCGGTTGGTGGCGACGATCAATTGGTTGATCGGCAGGCCCATGTTGCGCGCCAGGTAACCGGCGAAGATATCGCCAAAGTTGCCGGTAGGCACCGAGAACGACACCGAACGCGCCGGGCCGCCCAACTGCAGGGAAGCGTGGAAGTAGTAAACGATCTGGGCCATGATCCGCGCCCAGTTGATCGAGTTCACCGCTACCAGGCGTGTGCCCTTCAGGAAGCTCTGGTCAGCAAAGCTGTTCTTGACCATTTCCTGGCAGTCATCGAAGTTGCCTTCGATGGCAATGTTGTGGATGTTTTCACCAAAGATGGTAGTCATCTGGCGACGCTGCACTTCCGACACGCGCTTGTGCGGGTGCAGGATGAAGATGTCGACGTTTTCGCAATGCTTGCAGCCTTCGATGGCCGCCGAGCCGGTATCACCGGAGGTGGCGCCGATGATCACCACGCGCTCGCCGCGCTTCTCCAGCACGTAGTCGAGCAGGCGACCCAGCAGTTGCAAGGCGAAGTCCTTGAATGCCAGGGTCGGGCCGTGGAACAGCTCCAGTACCCATTCGTTGCCATTCAGCTGGCGCAGTGGCGCGATGGCATTGTGGGAGAAGACACCGTAGGTTTCTTCCAGGATCTTCTTGAAGTCCGCATCCGGAATGCTGCCGGTGACGAACGGGCGCATCACGCGGAACGCCAGTTCGTGGTACGGCAGGCCGGCCCACGAAGCGATTTCTTCCTGGGTAAAACGTGGCAGGTTTTCCGGCACGTACAGGCCGCCGTCGGTGGCAAGACCTGCCAGCAGGACGTCTTCGAAATTCAGGGCCGGTGCCTGGCCGCGGGTGCTGATATAACGCATGACTGGCTCCTCTAGAGCATTCTTGAACAAGGGCCGCCGAACCTGCGGGGCCCTTGCAGCAAAACCATTAGTTCAGGTGTTCGACGCGGATCCGCACCACTGGGCCGACCACGCCTTGCAGGGCTTCCAGGGCAGCGATGGCATCGTTGATGTGCTGTTCGAGCACGCGGTGAGTCAGCAGGATCATCGGCACCTGGCCGTTTTGCTCCTCGACTTCCTTCTGCATGATCGACTCGATATTGATTCCGCGCTCCGACAGGATGCTGGCGACCTGGGCCAACACGCCCGGATGGTCCTGGGCCTGGATGCGCAGGTAGTAGGCGCTTTCGCAGGCTTCGATCGGCAGGATCGGGTGCGCCGACAGCGAATCCGGCTGGAAGGCCAGGTGCGGCACGCGGTTTTCCGGGTCGCTGGTCATGGCGCGGACCACGTCCACCAGGTCGGCGATCACCGACGAAGCGGTCGGCTCCATGCCGGCACCGGCGCCGTAGAACAGGGTCGAACCGGCCGCATCACCGTTGACCATCACGGCGTTCATCACGCCATTGACGTTGGCGATCAGGCGGTCGGCCGGGATCAGCGTCGGGTGCACACGCAGCTCGATGCCCGCAGGTGTGCTACGCGCGACGCCCAGGTGCTTGATGCGGTAGCCCAGGGCTTCGGCGTAGTTCACGTCGGCGGTGGTCAGCTTGGTGATGCCTTCGGTGTAGGCCTTGTCGAACTGCAGCGGGATACCAAAGGCGATGGACGCCAGGATGGTCAGCTTGTGAGCGGCGTCGATACCTTCCACGTCGAAAGTCGGGTCGGCTTCGGCGTAACCCAGGGCCTGGGCTTCGGCAAGCACGTCTTCGAAGGTGCGGCCCTTTTCGCGCATTTCGGTAAGGATGAAGTTACCGGTGCCGTTGATGATGCCGGCCACCCAGTTGATGCGGTTGGCGGACAGGCCTTCACGGATCGCCTTGATCACCGGGATGCCACCGGCCACGGCGGCTTCGAACGCCACGATCACGCCCTTCTCACGCGCCTTGGCGAAGATCTCGTTGCCGTGCACGGCGATCAGCGCCTTGTTGGCGGTAACCACGTGCTTGCCGTTCTCGATGGCCTTGAGCACCAGCTCACGGGCCACGGTGTAGCCGCCGACCAGCTCGATGACGATATCGATTTCAGGGTTGGTGGCAACGGCGAAGACATCGTTGGTAATCGCAATACCGGTCGTTTCGAACTGAGGCTTTGGCGAACGCGTGGCAATTTGCGCCACTTCAATCCCGCGACCTGCGCGGCGGGAAATTTCCTCAGCGTTACGCTGAAGTACGTTAAAGGTGCCGCCACCGACGGTCCCTAACCCACAGATGCCTACTTTGACCGGTTTCACTGAAGAACTCCCCATGAAACGGCCGACGCTAGGTCGGCCGTGGAAAACAGCCGCACGACTGCGGCTTGCAATTAACGACCCGCTGACGTGTCAGCGAGCCTTGATCGTCGACATTTCGACGATACTGATTTATTTGGCACTGAGCGCCAGTTTGGCAACTTGTGGTGCCGGCTGGTAGCCCGGAATCACTTGGCCGTCAGCCAAAACGATGGCCGGTGTACCGTTCACGCCGATGGACTGGCCCAGGGCGAACTGCTTGGAAACCGGATTGGCACATTTGGCCGCCTTGATTTCCTTGCCATCGACCATCTTGTCCATGGCTGCTTTCTTGTCGGCCGAGCACCACACGGCTTGCAACTGCTCGTCACCCGGCGAACCCAGGCCCTGGCGCGGGAACGCGACGTAGCGCACTTCCACGCCCAGCTTATTCAGCGCCGGCACTTCGGCGTGCAGCTTGTGGCAGTACGGGCAAGTGGTATCGGTGAACACGGTGATATGGGTCTTGGTCTCGCCGATGGCCGGGTAAACCACGGTTTCTGCTACCGGAATGCCATTGATCAGCTTGGACACGCCCAGGCGCTCGGCTTTCTCGGTGAGGTTGACCGGCTTGCCGTCCTTCAGCTGGAACAGGTAACCCTGGACGATGTACTGGCCGTCGGCACTGGCGTACAGCACGCGGCTGCCCTTGAGCTTGACTTCATACAGGCCGGCCATCGGGCTGGCGCTGATGCTTTCGATCGGGGTATCGAGTTGCAGGTTGGCCAGGCTCTTGCGGATGGTCTGCTCGGCAGCGTCATCGGCGAAGGCAAAGGTAGAAACCAACGCAATGGCTGCGGCGGCAATAATCTGGGTCAAGCGCATGGGAACTCCTGAAGGCAGATGCAGGGACGGGAGCAGTAGCACCGATGTGGAAACTCGGGCATGGGCCGTCCCCTTTACTAACCGGCAAAGCCTACCACAGTTGGGCCGCAGGGCAGCCCGTGACGGGATAAATTGGCGGTTTTCAGCCTCGCGGGTGGTGCTTGGCGTGCATATCCTGCAAACGTGCACGCGCGACGTGGGTGTAGATTTGGGTTGTGGATAAGTCGCTATGGCCGAGCAACATTTGCACCACGCGCAAATCCGCACCGTGGTTGAGCAAATGCGTGGCAAATGCATGGCGCAACGTGTGGGGTGACAAGGTCTTGCCGATACCGGCGACCTTGGCCTGGTGCTTGATACGATGCCAGAAGGTCTGCCGGGTCATCTGCTCGCCGCGCAGGCTGGGGAACAGCACGTCGCTGGGCCGCCCGCCAAGCAGCTCACTGCGAGCATCACGCATATAGCGCTCGACCCAGACAATCGCCTCCTCGCCCATCGGCACCAGCCGTTCCTTGCTGCCCTTGCCCATCACCCGCAGCACGCCCTGACGCAGGTTGACTTGCTCCAGGGTGAGGCTAATCAATTCGGTCACCCGCAGGCCGCAGGCATACAACACCTCCAGCATGGCACGGTCGCGCTGGCCGATGGCTTCACTTAAATCCGGCGCGGCGAGCAAGGCCTCCACGTCGGCTTCCGACAGGGATTTGGGCAATGGCCTGCCGAGTTGTGGCATGTCGACTTGCAGGGTGGGATCGAGGGCGATCAACTTTTCCCGCAGCAGATAGCGATAAAACCCACGCACACCGGAAAGGAATCGCGCGGTGGAGCGTGGCTTGTAGTTCTGCTCCAGACGCCAGGCCAGGTGATCGAGGATCAGCTCGCGGCCGGCGTTGATCAATTCGAGGTTTTTTTCCTGCAGCCAGCCGTTGAACAGCGCCAGGTCGCTGCGGTAGGCCTGGCGCGTGTTGTCTGACAGGCCTTTTTCCAGCCAGAGGGCGTCAAGGAAACGGTCTATCAGGGGGTGGTCGATGGCGGGCATGGGGGCTCAGGCGGATTTCTGTAATGTCTGTTAGATCCTATCGCAGGCAAGCCAGCTCCCACAGGGGTTTTGTGTCGGGTCACTGATTTGTACCCTCCACCGATCAAATGTGGGAGCTGGCTTGCCTGCGATGGCCGCGGCTCGGTCCAGGATCAGTCTACAAACCCAGGCAGCACAGGCACCGGACGCTTATCGGCATCAATCGCCACAAAACTGAACACACCTTGGATCGCCTTCTCGCGGCCATCGGCGCTCATGCTCTCTACGAACACTTCCACTTCAACCTTGAGGCTGGTGTTCCCCACCTTGATTACGCGACCGATCAGCTCAACGATGGAGCCGGCCGGGATCGCATGATTGAAGTCGATACGGTCGGTAGACACCGTCACCAGCGGCAAGCGACAAAAGCGCGTGGCGGTAATGAACGACACTTCATCCATCCACGCCAGGGCGGTGCCGCCGAACAGGGTGTTGTGGTGGTTGGTGGTCGGCGGGAACACGGCCTTGGTCACGTGGGTCACGGACAGGTCGGTGCGGCGCTGGATTTCTTCGAGGCGGGTGGTCATGGACAAATACCGGCAAATAGACAAATTTCAGGCACAAAAAAGCAGCCCGTAGGCTGCTTTTTTCTGCATCGGGAAGCTGGACTTAAGCCAGTTTTTCCTTGATGCGAGCTGCTTTACCGGACAGGTCACGCAGGTAGTACAGCTTGGCTTTACGTACGTCACCGCGACGCTTGACGGCCATGCTGTCGATTTGCGGGCTGTAGGTCTGGAAAGTACGCTCTACGCCAACACCGTTGGAGATTTTACGAACAGTGAAAGCACTGTTCACACCACGGTTACGCTTGGCGATTACCACGCCTTCGAACGCTTGCAGACGCGAACGGTCGCCTTCCTTCACTTTCACCTGAACGACAATGGTGTCGCCCGGGGCAAAGGTAGGGATCTCTTTGGTCATCTGCTCTGCTTCGAGTGCAAGGATGATTTTGTTAGTCATGCTGTGCTCCTAAGGTAAGTCAATGGACCTACCATCGATACGTTGTTAACTATCGTCCCGCGCGAGGATGTATTCCTCGAGCAGCTTCTTCTCTTCTCCAGAAAGCGAGCGGCTTTCCAGAAGATCGGCGCGTCGTTCATAGGTCCGACCAAGGGACTGCTGTAAACGCCAACGCCGGATGTGTGCGTGATTGCCACTTAGCAATACGTCGGGAACACGCTGATCCGCATACACCTCCGGTCGGGTGTAGTGCGGGCAATCCAGCAAACCATCCGTGAAGGAATCTTCCTCCGCGGAGTCCACATGCCCTAAAGCTCCAGGCAGCAGTCGTGTAACCGCATCTATCAGGACCATCGCCGGCAGCTCGCCGCCAGACAGGACATAGTCCCCAATCGACCACTCTTCATCGACATGAGCTTCAATAAAACGCTCGTCAATGCCTTCATAGCGACCGGCAATCAGGATCAGTGCTTCCTCATTCGCCAGTTCGCGGACCCCAGCCTGTTTCAGCTGGCGGCCTTGAGGGGACAGGTAAATTACCTTCGCCTTCTCCCCGGCGGCGGCCTTGGCCTGAACCAACGCGTCTTCCAGGGGCTTGATCTTCATCACCATGCCCGGACCACCGCCAAATGGGCGATCGTCTACAGTGTGATGTCGATCCGTCGTGTAGTCTCGCGGGTTCCAACAGGTGAGCCGCAACAGCCCCTGTTTCACCGCCCGACTGGTGATGCCGTACTCGCTGATGGCGGAAAACATCTCGGGAAACAAACTGATCACTTCAATGCGCAAATTAGCCACGCTTAGAAGTCCGCGTCCCATTCCACCTTCATCTCGCCCGCTGCCAGGTCGACGGCCAACACGCATTGCTCGGTATAGGGCAACAGGCGTTCGCGATCATCCAGGCTGCCAGCGCAAGGCTTGACCACCATTACATCATTGGCGCCGGTTTCCAGAAGATGATCGATTTTCCCGAACAATTGCCCGAGTTGATCAATAACCTTCAGACCTTCCAGCTGGTACCAGTAGTACTCACCGTCGGTCAATTCAGGGAACAGGTCTCGCGGCACGCAGATCTCATAACCGGCCAGAAGACGAGCTTCTTCACGGTCATCAAGACCCTTGAGCTTTGCGACCAGGAACTTATCGCTCCCGCGTCCACTGACCAGCTCAACCTGCTTCACACTACCTTCGCGCTTGAGCGTCCAGGTCTTGTACTGCAACAGGTTTTCAGTCGGATCAGTAAAGGAATACACCTTCACTTCGCCGCGAACGCCATGAACAGAGTAAATCTTGCCGATAACGATCAAATCATCAGCAACAGCTGGCGTCGCGTTCATATTGCTCAGGCTGCGGCCTTAGCCGAGTCCTTCAACAGTTTTGCAACGCGCTCGGATGGCTGTGCACCCACGCTCAGCCAGTAGGCTACGCGCTCTTGGTTCACGGACAGACGAACTTCTTGACCACGAGCAACAGGGTTGAAGAAACCAACCTGTTCCTTGTGCGAACCGTCACGCGGGTTGCGGCTGTCGGTTACGGTCAAGTGGTAAAACGGGCGCTTTTTGGAGCCGCCAAGGGCAAGACGGATTGTTAGCATGTGAACATCGTTCCTGTAGTCGGTGCTGCAAATCTAAATGCACAGCGGGCATAGGTGCCCGAAAGGCCGCATATTCTAAGGAATATCCGGACTTTTGCAAATGTCTTTTTCTGGCGCCTATCAGCGTGCCACTCAGATCTGCTATAGAGCCGTCGGTTAAAACGGCCGGTCAGCCCCCGCCAACGGCGGGTTTGCTGGAGATCCCACATCCCTGTGGGTCGGAGCAGAAGCGAACTTCTGCTCGAATTCTTTACATCTTTGGCATCCCGCCGCCGGGCAACATACCGCCCATGCCGCGCATCATCTTGGCCATTCCGCCCTTGGCGGAGAATTTCTTCATCATCTTCTGCATCTGCTTGTGTTGCTTGATCAAGCGACCGATGTCCTGCACCTGGGTGCCGGAACCCATGGCGATCCGGCGCTTGCGCGAACCGCTGATCAGCTCGGGATCGCGGCGCTCGGCCGGGGTCATGGAGTTGATGATGGCTTCCATCTGCTTGAACTGCTTCTCTGCCGCGCCCTGGGCATTGCCCATCTGCGCCAGGTTCACACCGCCGATGTTCGGCAGTTTGTCCATCAGGCCGCCAAGACCGCCCATGTTCTTCATTTGTTGCAGCTGGTCGCGGAAGTCTTCGAGGTCGAAGCCCTTGCCCTTCTTCAGCTTTTTGGCCAGCTTGTCGGCCTTGTCCTTGTCGAGCGTGGCTTCGGCCTGCTCGATCAGGCTGAGCACGTCGCCCATGCCGAGGATGCGCGAGGCAATACGCTCTGGGTGGAACGGCTCGAGCGCTTCGCTCTTCTCGCCCATACCGATGAACTTGATCGGCTTGCCGGTGATGGCACGTACCGACAGCGCAGCACCGCCGCGGGCGTCACCGTCGACCTTGGTCAGGATCACGCCGGTCAGCGGCAGTGCGTCACCAAAGGCCTTGGCGGTATTGGCCGCATCCTGGCCGGTCATGGCGTCGACCACGAACAGCGTCTCGACCGGGTTGATCGCGGCATGCAGCGCCTTGATCTCGCCCATCATCTCTTCGTCGATGTGCAGGCGACCGGCGGTATCGACGATGACCACGTCGATGAACTTCAGCTTGGCTTCTTTAATAGCCGCGTTGGCGATGTCGACCGGCTTCTGGCTCAGGTCGGACGGGAAGAAAGTCACGCCTACTTCGCCAGCGAGCATTTCCAACTGCTTGATGGCCGCCGGACGGTACACGTCGGCCGACACCACCATCACGGACTTCTTCTTGCGCTCTTTAAGGAAGCGCGCCAGCTTGCCGGCGGTGGTGGTCTTACCCGCACCTTGCAGACCGGCCATCAATACGACGGCCGGCGGCACGGCGCTGAGGTTCAAGTCTTCATTGGCCGCGCCCATCAGGCTTTCGAGCTCGGCCTGGACGATCTTCACAAAGGCTTGGCCCGGCGTGAGGCTGCGAGACACTTCGGTGCCCACCGCGCGCTCTTTGACCGAGTTGACGAAGTCCTTCACCACCGGCAAAGCCACGTCGGCTTCCAGCAACGCCATGCGCACTTCACGCAGGGTGTCTTTAATATTGTCCTCGGTCAGCTTGGCCTTGCCGGTGACATGGCGCAGCGTCTGCGAGAGACGGTCAGTCAGATTTTCAAACATGCGCGATCCTTTCAGGCCCTATTCATAGACCGAGGTAATGGCGGCCCAGGCTGTGGTAAATCGCTATTAAAAACAGCGCTCGGTGAGCCTGCGGCGTGGGCAGGTCGCGGATTATAGCGAAGACTGCCGCCATGCACACCCGCTGTCTGGCTTGAGAGTCTTTCGTGTTACGCGGGGGTATGCCAAACTCAGCGCCTTTCGGGCTTGCCTAACAGGATTTATGCTCCCTTTGTCACCCAGTTTGCTACCCAGCCTCGCCGCCGCCATTTTGTATGCCGCTGCGACTCTCTACCAGGGCACTCGTCTGGCCCAAGGCGCCAAGGCGGACAAACGCCTGCTCGTCGGCCTTGGCGTCCTCGCCCTGCTGGCCCATGCTGCCAGCCTGTTTACCCATTTGATGACGCCCGTCGGCCTCGGCCTGGATTTTTTCAGCGCCGCCAGCCTCATCGCGGCTGCCGTCATCGCATTGACCCTGCTGGCCTGCTACCGGATTCCCGTCGAGAACCTGCTGGTGCTGCTATTCCCGCTGGGGGTGCTTACGGTACTGATGGCGCAATTCGCCCCGACCGGCACGGTGCAGGTGATCGATGAAGAACCGGGCATCCTCGCGCACATCCTGCTGTCGATCCTCGCTTACGGCATGTTCACCATCGCGGTGTTCCAGGCCCTGCTCCTGCTGCTGCAGGACCACCAGCTCAAGCACAAGCACCCCTCGGGGCTGATCAAGAACTTCCCGCCGCTGCAAACCATGGAAAGCCTGCTGTTCGGCTTCCTGTGGGCCGGCTGGACGCTGCTGTCGCTGTCGCTTATCTCCGGCTGGCTGTTCGTCGAAAACCTATTCGCCCAGCACTTGGTGCACAAGACCCTGCTAGCGTGCCTGGCCTGGGTGGTGTTCAGCGTGTTGCTGTGGGGCCGCAACCGCCTCGGCTGGCGCGGGCACAAGGCGATCCGCTGGACCCTGGCCGGTTTCTGCCTGCTGATGCTGGCCTATTTCGGCAGCAAGCTGGTCCGCGAATACATCCTGCATATCTGACGGGCAGCGATCATGGACAACCTGCCACTGGAGCCGATGCTCGCGGTAATCGCCCTGCTGGTCCTATGGGCCGCACTATTCACCGCCATCGAAGCCGCGCAACAACACCTGCTGGCCCTGCGCCCCGGCACACGCCAGGGCGACAAGGCCGCCACCCGCCTGAGCTTTCCGCGTAACAGCCTGATCCTGTGCAACAGCCTGTGTCGCGCCGCCGTGGTGATCCTCTGCACGCTGCTGGCCATCTATGCCTGGGCGCAGAACGGGCCCTGGCTGGGTTGGATGATCTCCTGCGCGATCCTGCTGGTTCTGGCCGACTACCTGCCCCGCGCCCTCGCCGTCCGCCATCCGCAGGCCGTGCTGGGCTTTGGCAATACGCTGTTGGGCGTGCCGCTGAAAATCCTCTACCCGCTGGCCTGGCTGCTCAATGGCATCAGCCTGTTGCTGCTGCGCCCGTTCGCACGCAAATCCGGCGTGGTGAAACAGAGCGACGAACCGCTGCCCGACCATGACGACGAGCGGGAAGCCGAATCCGACGAAGGCCACACCCCTGGCATGCCCGGCATCCACGCCCTGGACAACATCACTGTCAACGACATCCTGGTGCCGCGCAGTGAAGTGGACGGCATCAACCTGGACGACTCGATCGAAGAGATCATCGAGCAACTGCGCACCTCCCAGCGTACGCGCCTGCCGGTGTTCCACAGTGATATCAACCAAGTGCAGGCCGTGCTCAACACCCGGCAGATCCAGCACCTGCTGCCCGACGCCAGCCTGACCAAGGAAGCGTTGCTCGCCGCCTGCCACGAACCCTACTTCGTCCCGGAAAGCACGCCCCTGCAACTGCAACTGCTGAACTTCCACAAGCAGCAGCGCCGCCTGGGCATGGTGGTGGATGAATACGGCGAAGTGCTGGGTATCGTGACCCTGGAAGACATTCTCGAAGAAATCGTCGGCGAATTCGAAAGCGAGCAAAGTGCCGACAACCCGCATATCGAGCCTCAGCCGGACGGCCGCTACATCATCGATGGCGCTGCATCGATCCGCGAACTCAACAAGAGCCTGAACTGGCACCTGCCCAGCGACGGCCCCAAGACCCTCAACGGCCTGGTCACCGAAGCGCTGGAGACCATTCCCGATTGCGCGGTGTGCCTGAAAATCGGGCGCTACCGCCTGGAAATCCTCGAGACCGAGGACAACCGCGTGAGCAAGGTGCTGATCTGGCACACCAGCCGGATGCCGGTCGCCGTATAAGCTGCTGGCGAAACACATTCTCCCTGTGGGAGCGGGCTTGCTCGCGAATGCGGTAGACCAGCTGAAGATGAGCTGACTGACCCACTGCTTTCGCGAGCAAGCCCGCTCCCACATTTTGATTTGCGGCGTGTCAGCCCCCTTGTTGTATGTTCAAACCCCTTCCTATAATCGGTGCGGCTTACCAGAGCCGCGCCCGACCGCGTGCTACCCGCACCCAGCGTGTCCAGGCACCGCCTTATCGTGTCCGACCGGTGTTCGCTCCCATCCCGAGCCTGCCCGCGCACAACCCTGATCCATGGGTGTTCGACCAATAATAATCCGCGTCCAAACGCGCAATGACCATCAGGGACACCACCATGAGCACCACCTACAACGTGGCCGCGCCCGCCGCCGCCCCGACCAACTCGACTGCACGGGTCGCCACGGCGAGCATCGTCGGCACCGCCATCGAGTTCTACGACTTCTATATCTACGCCACGGCCGCTGCGCTGGTGATCGGCCCGGTGTTCTTCCCGCAGACCTCTGGCACCGCACAGATGCTGGCGTCATTCCTCACCTTCGGTATCGCCTTCATCGCCCGCCCGCTGGGCTCAGCGCTGTTCGGCCACTTCGGCGACCGCATCGGGCGTAAATCCACACTGGTGGCGTCACTGCTGCTGATGGGCGTATGTACCACGCTGATTGGCTTGCTGCCCGGCTATGACAGCATCGGGGCCTGGGCGCCGATCCTGTTGTGTGTGCTGCGGTTCGGCCAAGGCCTCGGCTTGGGCGGTGAGTGGGGCGGCGCGGCGCTGCTGGCCACCGAGAACGCGCCCAAGGGTAAGCGCGCCTGGTTTGGCATGTTCCCGCAATTGGGCCCTTCGATCGGCTTCCTGGCCGCCAACGGCTTGTTCCTGATTCTGGCCATGAGCCTGAACGACGAGCAGTTCCGCAGCTGGGGCTGGCGCATCCCGTTCATCCTCAGCGCTGCGCTGGTGATGGTTGGCCTGTACGCGCGACTGAAGCTGCACGAAACGCCGGTGTTCGCCAACGCCGTCGCCAAGGAAGCGCCGGTCAAGGTGCCACTGGTGGAATTGTTCAGTCAGCATTGGCTGCCGGTATTGCTGGGCGCTGCGTCGATGGTGGTGTGTTACGCGCTGTTCTACATCACCACCGCGTTCTCCCTGAGTTACGGCGTTTCAACCCTGGGCTACAGCCGCGAGACCTTCCTCGGTCTGCTGTGCTTTGCGGTGCTGTTCATGGGACTGGCGACGCCATTGGCGGCGCTGGCCAGTGATCGCTACGGACGCAAGCCGGTGCTGATTGTCGGCGCGATCCTGGCGATCCTGTCGGGCTTCACCATGGAGCCGCTGCTGACTCACGGTTCGACCTGGGCCGTAGCGCTGTTCCTGGCCTTGGAGCTGTTCCTGATGGGCGTGACCTTCGCGCCGATGGGCGCCATGCTGCCGGAACTGTTCCCGACCCGCGTGCGTTATACCGGTGCTTCGGCGGCGTATAACCTGGGCGGGATTGTAGGCGCGTCGGCCGCACCGTTTTTCGCGACCAAGCTGGTGGCGATGGGTGGGCTGAGTTATGTCGGCGGGTATGTGTCGGCGGCAGCGCTGCTCAGCTTGATTGCTGTGCTGTGCCTGAAAGAGACGCGGGATAATGACTTGAACAAGGTCGTCTGATAGACCGAATCACCTGTAGGAGCGAGCTTGCTCGCGAAAAAGGAACATCCGACGCGCAATGCGCCTGAAATGCCTTCGCGAGCAAGCTCGCTCCTACAGGGCCTGCCTTACAGCTCTACTACAACAGCCTTCGAAGCACGGGTCGCCTTAGCCCGAGCCGCTTCAATCGACTCATCCCGCGCCAGCGCCACGCCCATGCGGCGCTGGCCATTCACTTCCGGCTTGCCAAACAGACGCAACGCCGTGTCCGGTTCACTCAACGCGGCGCCCAGGTTGGCGAACGCAGTCTGGGTCGACTGGCCTTCTACCAGGATCACCGCCGAGGCCGAAGGCCCGAACTGACGGATCAACGGGATCGGCAGGCCCAGGATTGCGCGCGCATGCAGCGCAAACTGCGACAGGTCCTGGGAAATCAAGGTCACCAAACCGGTGTCATGCGGGCGCGGCGAGACTTCGCTGAACCACACCTGATCCCCCTTGATGAACAGCTCAACGCCAAACAGACCACGACCTCCCAGGGCCTCGGTCACCGCTTTGGCAACACGCTCGGACTCTGCCAGGGCAATCGGGCTCATGGCCTGCGGCTGCCAGGATTCCTGGTAGTCGCCCTTCTCCTGACGGTGACCGACCGGGGCACAGAACGTGGTGCCGCCGATGTGACGCACGGTCAACAGAGTGATTTCGTAGTCGAAGTCGATAAAGCCTTCGATGATCACGCGGCCTTTACCGGCACGACCACCTTCCTGGGCATAGTCCCAGGCTTTCTGCACATCATCGGCGCTGCGCAGCAGGCTCTGGCCTTTGCCCGACGAACTCATCACCGGCTTGACCACGCAAGGGAAGCCCAGGTCCTGCACGGCCTTGCTGTAGTCTTCGAAGGTATCGGCGAAGTGGTACGGCGAGGTCGGCAGGTCCAGCTCTTCAGCGGCCAGGCGGCGGATGCCTTCACGGTTCATGGTCAACGAGGTGGCGCGCGCGGTCGGGATCACGGTGAAGCCTTCGGCTTCCAGTTCTACCAGGGTCGCGGTGGCGATGGCTTCGATTTCCGGCACGATGAAGTGCGGCTTCTCGGCCTCGATCACCGCACGCAACGCAGCGCCGTCGAGCATGTTGATCACGTGGCTACGGTGCGCCACCTGCATGGCCGGCGCATTGGCGTAGCGATCCACGGCAATCACTTCAACGCCCAGGCGTTGCAGTTCGATTACCACTTCCTTGCCCAGCTCACCGCAGCCACACAGCAAAACGCGGGTCGCGGTTGGCGACAATGGAGTTCCGATTCGGGTCATCTCAGGTCCTCAGGGGAGCGGATCATTGGGAGAAAGGCCGGCATTTTACATGAACTGCAGCAATTGGCCTCAGTTGACGACGGCGCGCTTGCGGATGCGCCAGGCCATGATCAACCACACCACCGTGACCCCGGCGAATTTCGACACCAGCGCGGTGCCCGCTACCGCTGGGGTGAGCGCGCCGATCAAGCCGAAAAAGATGAAGGTATCGAGAGGAATACTCAGCGCCGAACTTATCCACAGGCGGTCGTGCAACGGGCGCTTGGTGATGCTGAACACCAGCCAGTCGATGCACTCGGACACCGCGAAGGCCGTGGCGCTGGCCAGGGCGATGGCTGGGTCGGACGTGACATACGACAGCACCAGCGCAGCCAGCATGGCGATGATCGCACCGTGGCCGAAGCGGGTTTGCACCATGTCGCGCAGGATAAAGACCAGGCCACCCCAAGCAGACCAGATAACGTCCAGGTGCGGGGCGGTGGAGAAGGCGAAGTTGATCAGCACGACGCTGCTAATGTAGGCGATCAGGAAGAGCATGGGGCGAAAACCTGTAGGAGCGAGCTTGCTCGCGAAAAACATTAACGATTACGCGGGGTACCTGACTATACGCGGTGTCATCGAGTTTTTCGCGAGCAAGCTCGCTCCTACAGGGGATAGCACTCAGCCGCCGGATTTCCCGGAAACCATAAACACCAGCCCACTCGTCACCGCCCGCTCATGACACAACCCCAACACCACCCGGCGCTCGGCGTTATCCATGCGACTCCAACGCGTAATCTCATCCACCGTGCGCTGGCAGCCAGTACAAATATCGTCGTCATCCAATGCACAAATGCTCACGCACGGCGACGCAACGGGGCGCTCGATCGGGCTCATTCTTCCTGCTCAACCAGGTCACGCGCATAACGCTGCGAGTTATGCACATAGTGCGCAGCGCTGGCTTCAAGCATGCGTTTCTGCGCGTCGGTCAATTCACGCACCACCTTGCCCGGCGAACCCATCACCAGCGAACCATCGGGAATTTCCTTGCCTTCGCCGATCAGCGAATTGGCGCCGATGATGCAGTGCTTGCCGATCTTGGCGCCATTGAGGATCACCGCGTTGATGCCGATCAGGCTGTAATCATCCACCGTGCAGCCGTGCAACATGGCGTTATGGCCAATGGTCACGCCGGTGCCCAGGGTCAGCGGGTAGCCCATGTCGGTGTGCATCACGCTACCGTCCTGCACGTTGCTGTTCTTGCCGATCAGGATCAGTTCGTTGTCGCCACGCAACACCGCGTTGAACCAGACATTGGCGCCCTCCTCCAGCTTGACCTTGCCCACCAGCGTGGCATTCGGCGCCACCCAGCTGTGTGGATGCGTCTCGACGCGGGCGTCGCCCAGGCGGTATTTCATGGTGTTTCCTCACGGCGTTGCCATTCAAGCGATGGCTTAGATGTTGATGAAACTCTTGGGTGGTTGGTGCAGGCTGATCTTGGCATCGTCATAGAGGAGGTTGATCAACTCGACGATCATGATCGCCGTCAGCCCCCAGATCTTGTATTCGCCGAACCGATAGCTGGGCACGTACCAACTGCGGCCTTGGTAATCGATCCGGTGGGTATGTTCCCGTGGGTCTTGTCGGAAGAAGTCCAAGGGCACGCTGAAAACAGCGGCGATTTCGGCATCGTTGGCCAGGTATTCGACGTAATCTGGGATGACGCCGACATACGGCGTAACCCGAATGCCATGCAGGGAGATCAACGGGCTCAGCGGGCCGATCACTTCGACCAGCCCGGGCGGCAGGCCGATTTCTTCTTCGGCCTCGCGCAGCGCGGTGAAGATCAGGTCCGGGTCTTCGGGGTCACGGCGCCCGCCGGGAAAGGCCACTTCGCCACCATGGGTCGACAGGCCACTGGCGCGCAGGGTCAGGATCAGCTCAGGTTCGTCACTGCGGGTAATCGGCACCAGCACCGCGGCCTCGGGGAAACGCCCGTCGGTTTCAAGCGTGTGGGGGGTGTGATTGCTTACCCGGCGAAGTAGCTCGTCCAGCATGAGTCATCTCGGTCTGTTGGCTACCTTGCATCATGCACCAAAGCTCGCGGGCGCCCAACCCCAAAACCCGCGCCGTGTCGCTAAACGACAACTTGTTGCAGCGCCCTGCCCGTCACGCCAAGATAGACGCACTTTCCAGGAACCCCAGCATGAATTTCTGCAGCCAGTGCGGTAAACCGGTCACCCAACGCATCCCCGAAGGCGACGGCCGCCTGCGCTTTGTGTGTGATCACTGCTCGACCATCCACTACCAGAACCCCAACATCGTCGCCGGCACCGTACCCGTGTGGGGCGATAAAGTGCTGCTGTGCCGTCGCGCCATCGAACCGCGCCTGGGCTACTGGACCCTGCCCGCCGGCTTCATGGAAAACGGCGAGACCGTGGAACAGGCCGCCATGCGCGAAACCCTGGAAGAAGCCTGCGCCCGCGTGCACAACCTGAACATCTATACGCTGATCGACGTGCCACACATCAACCAGGTGCATATTTTCTACCGCGCCGACCTGCTCGACCTGGACTTCGCCGCCGGTCCCGAGAGCCTGGAAGTGCAGCTGTTCGATGAAGCCGACATCCCTTGGTCCGAGCTGGCTTTCCGCACGGTCGGGCGTACCCTGGAATACTTTTTCGCTGACCGCAGGCAACAGTCGTTCCCGGTGCGCAGCGAAGCCGTGCCGGCGATGGGAAAGCCCGCGCCATGACACTGGGGATACCGTCTTTGATGCGCTGGGTGCTTGCCCTGCTCTGCCTGTCGTTCACCACGCTGTCACCAGCCTCCACCGTGCAAACCCTGGGCGGCAAGCCTGTCGAAAAAGTCCTGGTGCTCAAGTCTGCCCACCAATTGCAGTTGATCAACGACGGCAAGCCTTTCAAGACCTACCGCATTTCCCTGGGCAAGAACCCCAAGGGCCACAAGCTGATCGAGGGCGACCGCCGTACGCCAGAGGGCCTGTACTGGATCGACTGGCGCAAGACCAGCGACCGCTTCAACCTGGCCATGCACATCTCCTACCCAAACATCAGCGACGCCGCCCGCGCCCGCCGCGAAGGCGTGAAGCCCGGCAGCATGATCATGATCCACGGCACCCCCGACACCGAGGATTACCCGGAACAGTGGTTCCACACCCTGGACTGGACCGACGGCTGCATCGGCATGCGCAACGTGGACATGCGCGAAGTTTGGAACTTGGTCAAAGACGGCACCCTGATCGAGATTCGTCCGTAATCTCGTACCGTTCGTAAAATAATTCGAAAAAATTCCTGCCCTGCCCCACGCCCGCCGGTGAATACCAGTTCACCCCCGCGGGCTGCGCAGTTCTGCGCGTGATAAAGACCTCTCTAATACCACTTGATACCAGGCCCCATTACAGAGCCCGAAAACCAATGCCTGCACCATTTTGACTGCATTGACATGGTATTTAAGTGGTATTAATTTCCGGCCCATACCGGGCGACAACACTCCAATAACCGCATCGGAAACCTTAACGATGAATCCCATCCTGGCCCTGCGCCCCGACGACAAACAATCCACGCCGCTGTACCTGCAATTGGCGCGCAAACTGGAAGCGGCGATCCATGCCGGCCAGTGGACGTCCGAGCAGGCACTGCCGTCAGAACGCGTTCTCAGCGAGCAATTGAGCATTTCGCGCGTCACCGCACGCAAGGCGTTGGAAGTGTTGTTTGCCCAAGGGCTGATCCGCCGCAACCAAGGTTCCGGCACCTATATTTCGCCACGTTTGGAACAGCCGCTGTCGCGCCTGTCGGGGTTCAGCGAAATGCTGCGGCTCAAGGGTTTCGTGCCCAGCTCCCAATGGCTGGAGCGTGAACTGACCCAGCCGACCCACGAAGAGATGATCCGCCTGGGCCTGTCGCCCGCCGACAAAGTGGCTCGCCTCAAGCGCTTGCGTAAGGCGGATGACACGGTGATGGCAATTGAAATGACCACCATGCCCGCCTCGGTGCTGCCACAGCCACAAGCCATCGGCCACTCGCTGTACGAGTACCTGGAAGGCATCGGCAAACCGGTGGTGCGCGCCCTGCAGCATATCCAGGCGATCAACGCCTCGGACGAGTTCGCCAAGCTGGTCGGCATCGCCCCCGGCACCGCCATGCTGCTGATGACCCGGGTCGGCTACACCGCCGATAACACCCCGATCGAAATCACCGACACCTACTGCCGCAACGACTACTACGACTTCGTCGCAGAACTGCGTCGCCACGACTATTCCGCTGAACTGCGAATTTAGAGAACTGCCCATGTCCGAAGACAACATCCTCACGCCCAGCGGCTGGATTCGCGGCCGCCTGGTGCACGCGCACGGCAAGGTCGTCGCCATCGAAGGCACGCCCTGCGACCCGGCTGAAAACGAGTTGCCCTACCTGCTGCCGGGCTTTATCGACCTGCATGTGCACGGCGGTGGCGGCGCGGACATCATGGAAGGCCGCGATGCCTTCGAGACGATCACCCGCACCCATGTGCGCTTTGGTACTACCTCGTTGCTGGCCACCACCATGACAGCTCCGGTGGAGGAAATCTCCAGCGTGCTTGGCCAGCTCGGCACGTTCTGCGAGCAACGTCCTACCGGCAGCGCCCGTGTACTCGGCGTGCACCTGGAAGGGCCCTACATCAATCCCGGAAAACTCGGCGCCCAACCCAACTTCGCCCACACCGCGTTGATGGCCGAAGTGGAAGCCTACCTGCGCCTGGCGCCAATCCGCGTGATCACCATCGCGCCGGAAATCGCTGGCCACGACGGCCTGATCCGCGCCCTCAGCGAACGCGGCGTGCGCATGCAGATCGGCCACACCCTGGGCAGCTACGAAGAAGGCGTCGCCGCCCTCGCCGCCGGAGCCACCAGCTTTACCCATTTGTACAACGCGATGAGCCCGTTGCATCACCGCGAGCCGGGCATCGTCGGCGCCGCGTTGGCCCACGCCAAATACGCCGAATTGATCCCGGATCTGCTCCACGTTCACCCCGGCGCCATGCGCGTGGCGTTGCGCTCGATCCCATGCCTGTATTGCGTCACCGATTCCACCGCCGCCGCCGGCATGCCCGACGGTGAATACAAGCTGGGCAGCCACACCGTGACCAAATGCCTGGGCGGCGTACGCCTGGCCGATGGCACCCTGGCCGGCAGCACGCTGACCATGGACCAGGCGCTGCGCAACCTGGTGAAGATCGGCTTGCCCATCAGCGAAGCCTCACAACGCCTGTCGCAATTTCCTGCGGACTACCTGGGCCTGGAAGAACGCGGCCGCCTGCAACCCGGCAGCTTTGCCGACTGCGTGCGCCTGGACCGCTCCCTGACACTCACCGACGTAATGGTCGAAGGAGAAACCATTGACTTCAAAAATGCTTGAAGAGGCCCTGGCCTCCTGCGACGCCGTGGCCGCCCAACTGCAACGCCTGGACCCGGCGCTGGAGGAAATCGCCGGCCGCCTGCGCCGTCAGCCGCCGCAGGTGGCGATGACCATCGCCCGTGGCAGCTCGGACCATGCCGCCAGCTATTTCGCCTATCTGACCATGCAGCACGTCGGCATTCCGGTGGCGTCGTTGCCGATGTCGGTAGTGACCCTGTTGCAGGCGCCAATGAAAGTCAGCGGCCAGGTGGCGTTTGGTTTCTCCCAGTCGGGGCAAAGTCCGGACTTGGTGAACAGCCTGCGTCTGCTACGCAAACGCGGTGCCCTGAGCATTTCGCTGGTCAACGCCGAAGACTCGCCGCTGGAAGCCGCCTGCGAATTCCATGTGCCGCTGTGCGCCGGGCCGGAACACAGTGTGGCCGCGACCAAAAGCTTCATCGCCACCCTCAGCGCCAGCGCGCAGCTGATTGGCCACTGGAACCAGGAAACGGAGTTGCTGCAAGCCTGCCGCGCCCTGCCCGATGACCTGCGTGCCGCCGCCAAGCAAGATTGGACGGTTGCCATCGACGCCCTGCGCGACTGCCAGCAATTGATGGTCATCGGTCGCGGCGCCGGTTTCGCCATCGCCCAGGAAGCTGCACTCAAGCTCAAGGAAACCTCGGCGATCCAGGCCGAAGCCTTCAGCAGCGCCGAAGTGCGTCACGGACCGATGGCCCTGATTGGCGACAACTATCCCCTGCTGGTCTTCGCCCCGCGCGGCGCCGAGCAAGCCGGCCTGCTGAGCCTGGCCGCCGACATGCGCCAGCGCGGCGCCCGTGTATTGCTGGCTGCGCCGGATGACATCGTCGAGCGCGACCTGACCCTGAGCCGCGCCGAACACCAGACCCTGGACCCGATCCTGGCAATCCAGAGTTTCTACGTGATGGCGGCAGGTTTGGCGCAAGCCCGAGGCATGGACCCGGACCAGCCGCGTCACCTGAGCAAAGTTACCCGCACTCACTGAGTGGTGTTTTCCTGATGAGTACCGTGCCCATGTCCTACAACAATAATGAATTGACCCTCAGCGCCCCGTTAAGCGGGCCCGTGCTGACCCTGGGCGACGTTCCTGATGAAGTGTTTGCAAGCCACGCCATGGGCGATGGTATTGCCATCGACCCCCTGAACGATTGCCTGCATGCGCCCTGTGACGGCGTGATCATCCATGTCGCGCGCACCGGGCACGCCCTGACGATTCGCGCCCAGAACGGTGCCGAGGTGTTGATGCATGTGGGCATCGATACTGTGGAACTGAACGGCGAAGGCTTTGCCTTGCTGGTGAAGGAAGGCGCGAAGGTGAGCAAGGGGCAAGCATTGGTGCAGTTTGACCTGGACCGCATTGCGCGCCAGTGCAAGAGCTTGATCAGCCTGATCATCCTGACCAATGGCGAACGTTTCGAATTGCGTTCGGTAGCCGGGCAATCGATCAAGGTCGGCGAGCCGTTGTTGCAGGTCGTGGCGCGTTCGGCGGCAGCGGTTCAAGCCGCTGTGGATAACTCGGCCACTGAAGTCAGCGCCAGCGTGCGCATCACGCATCGCGGTGGTTTGCATGCGCGTCCGGCGGCGTTGATCCGCAAGACGGCCCAGGGTTTCAGCAGCCAGGCACAGCTGCATTTCGGTGAAAAATCAGCTTCGTGTGACAGCTTGATTGGCTTGATGGGACTGGGTATTGGCGAAGGGGATGAAGTGCGTGTGAGCTGTCGCGGCAAGGATGCGGAGGCGGCGTTACAGGCACTGGTCGCGGCCTTGTCCGCCGCCATCAAGCACGAACACCACGCCCCCGTCGTTGCCACCCCACGCCGAGCCAACACCGAAGCCGGCGTGTTGCAAGGTGTGTGTGCTGCTCCGGGTCTCGTATGTGGGCCGCTGTTCCGCCTGACGGGTATCGAACTGCCGGCAGACGCCGGCCACCATACTGCCGATGAGCAGCTGCAACGCCTGGACACCGCCCTGGAGCAAGTGCGCAGCGAAATTCGCATGACTCTGGATCAAGCGCGCCAGCGCAAGAACGTCGAGGAAGAAGACATCTTCGCCGCCCACCTCGCGCTGATGGAAGATCCTAACCTGCTGGAAGCCGCGACCGGCTCCATCGAAAAAGGCAGCGCAGCGACTCACGCCTGGCGCGATGCAATCCAGGCGCAATGCGCGGTATTGCTGGCCCTGGGCAAACCACTGTTTGCCGAACGCGCCAACGATCTGCGTGATTTGCAACAACGGGTACTGCGTGCGTTGCTGGGTGAGGCCTGGCATTTCGAATTGCCCGCGGGGTCGATTGTCAGCGCCCATGAACTGACCCCCTCAGACCTGCTGCAACTCAGCGCGCAACAGGCCGTCGGCATTTGCATGGCCGAAGGCGGCGCCACCTCTCACGTGGCGATCCTGGCTCGCGGCAAAGGTTTGCCCTGCGTGGTGGCGTTGGGTGCCGAAGTCCTCGATGTGCCCCAAGGTCAACGTGTGGTGCTGGACGCCGCCAACGGCCGCCTGGAACTGGCACCCAGCGACGCGCGCCACGCCGAAGTGCACCAGATTCGTGACGCGCAGAAACGGCGTCGCCAGCAGCAACAGGCCCAGGCTCAACAGCCGGCGCGCACCAGCGATGGCGTGACCATCGAAGTGGCCGCCAATGTCGCTTCCAGTGCCGAAGCCCTGGTGGCGTTTGAAAATGGCGCCGATGGCGTCGGCCTGCTGCGCACCGAATTTCTCTTCGTTGATCGTCGCACTGCACCGGATGAACAGGAGCAGCGCCAGGCCTACCAAGCAGTACTGGATGCCATGGGCGACAAGTCGGTGATCATCCGCACCATCGACGTGGGCGGCGACAAGCAGCTCGACTACCTGCCGCTGCCGGTCGAAGCGAATCCGGTGCTGGGCCTGCGCGGTATTCGCCTGGCCCAAGTGCGCCCGGAACTGCTCGACCAGCAACTGCGCGCGCTGCTGCAGGTCTCCCCACTGGAGCGCTGCCGCATCCTGCTGCCGATGGTCAGTGAAGTGGATGAGCTGCTGCAGATCCGCCAGCGTTTGGATGAGTTGTGCGTGGAGCTGGAACTGACCCAGCGCCCCGAACTGGGCGTGATGATCGAAGTGCCCGCTGCCGCACTGATGGCCGAGCAGTTGGCCAAGCACGCGGACTTCCTGTCCATCGGCACCAATGACTTGTCCCAGTACACCCTGGCCATGGACCGCGACCACGCCGGCCTTGCCGCGCGCGTCGATGCGCTGCACCCGGCGCTGCTGCGGCTGATCGCCCAGACCTGCGCGGGCGCTGCAAAACACGGGCGTTGGGTCGGCGTGTGTGGCGCCCTCGCCTCCGACCCGTTGGCCACGCCGGTCCTGGTGGGCCTGGGGGTCAGCGAGCTGTCGGTAAGCCCGCCGCAGATCGGAGAAATCAAGGACCGCGTCCGCCACTTGGACGCGGCGCAATGCCGGCAACTGAGCCAAGGGCTGCTCGACCTGAGCAGCGCCAAAGCCGTTCGCCAAGCCTGTCAACACCACTGGCCGCTGAGCTGACAACAACAAGAAAAAAGGAGACTCGCCATGTACCAACATTTCATCGAAGGCCTGCAACGCCTGGGCCGTGCACTGATGCTGCCGATTGCGATCCTGCCGATCGCCGGCCTCTTGCTGCGCCTGGGCGACACCGATCTTTTGAACATCGCGGTGATGCACGACGCCGGGCAGGCGATCTTCGCCAACCTGGCGCTGATCTTCGCCATCGGCATTGCCGTGGGGTTTGCCCGCGACAACAACGGCACGGCCGGTTTGGCGGGTGCGATTGGTTACCTGGTGATGGTCTCCACGCTCAAGGTGATGGACACGTCCATCAACATGGGCATGCTTGCCGGTATCGCCAGCGGCCTGATGGCAGGCGGGCTGTACAACCGCTTCAAGGACATCAAGCTACCGGAGTACCTGGCGTTCTTTGGTGGACGACGGTTCGTGCCGATCGTCACCGGGTTCAGTGCGGTCGGATTGGGCGTGATCTTTGGTTTGATCTGGCCGCCGATCCAGCACGGCATCAACAGCTTCGGCGTGTTGTTGATGGAAAGCGGCAGCCTGGGTGCGTTTGTGTTTGGCGTGTTCAACCGCCTGCTGATTGTCACCGGGCTGCACCACATCCTCAACAACATGGCGTGGTTTGTGTTCGGCACCTTCACCGATCCGGCCACCGGCGCGGTGGTGACGGGCGACCTGACCCGCTACTTCGCTGGCGACCCCAAAGGCGGCCAGTTCATGACCGGCATGTTCCCGGTGATGCTGTTCGGTCTGCCTGCCGCGTGCCTGGCGATGTACCGCAACGCCTTGCCCGAGCGCCGCAAAGTAATGGGCGGGATTTTCCTATCGATGGCGCTGACCTCGTTCCTGACCGGGGTGACCGAGCCGATTGAGTTCGCGTTCATGTTCCTCGCACCGTTCCTGTACCTGATCCATGCGGTGCTGACCGGCCTGTCGATGGCGGTCACCAATATGCTGAATATCCACCTGGGCTTTACCTTCTCCGGTGGGTTTATCGACATGGTGCTGGGCTGGGGCAAGTCCACCAACGGCTGGCTGGTATTCCCGGTTGGTTTGGCCTATGCGCTGATCTACTACAGCGTGTTCAACTACTGCATTCGCCGCTTCAACCTGAAAACGCCGGGGCGGGAAGATATCCAGGTGGTGCAGGCTGAGGTGATGACGGATAACCAGCGCGCTACGGCCTACATCCAGGCCTTGGGCGGTGCGCAGAATTTGCTGAGCGTTGGCGCCTGCACCACGCGCCTGCGGTTGGACATGGTGGATCGCAACAAGGCGGTGGATGCGCAGCTGAAAGCCCTCGGTGCCATGGCGGTCGTCCGGCCAGGTAACGGCGGCAGTTTGCAGGTGGTGGTCGGGCCGATGGCAGACAGCATTGCCGATGAGATTCGGTTGGCCATGCCTTCGTTTGTTGCCAGTGCGCCGGTGGCGGTTGCGTCTGTGGATAAACCGGTGGCGGTGAATGTGCAGGAAGCCGAGAAGTGGCTGAATGCCTTGGGTGGCCGAGGGAATGTTCGCCAGTTGGAAGCGGTGGCGATGACGCGGTTGCGGGTGGAGTTAGGGGATGACTCGGTGTTGTCTGAAGCTGACCTGACGGCTCTGGGTTGCCAGGGTGTGAGCCAGCTGGAAAGCGGTGTTTGGCACTTGTTGATTGGTGACAAAGCGTCGGGCTTGGGTGACGCGTTGGAGCGGTTGGTCAGCGGTCGCCAGATTGTGGCTGGGGCCTAACAAATCTTTGCCTGAACAGGCCCCATCGCGGGCAAGCCCGCCTCCCACATTTTTTATCTGTGAATACATTCAAAATGTGGGAGCTGGCTTGCCAGCGATTGGCCTTAACTAGCGACTGGAGTGTTGAGACCAGGAATCTCATTCATGTCCAACACATGATTTCGGCGGGCTTGCAGTCCCGGTCGCTGAATTGGCAGCGACTGGTGAAGATTAGTGAGAGGAGTTCCGAGGGACAACCTGAAAGACCTGTGGGAGAGATCTGAGGCGCCTGTACCGACGCCATCGCAGGCAAGCCAGCTCCCACAGTGATTGATGTACGACATGACAACGCGGTCGAATGTGGGAGCCGGGCTTGCCCGCGATGAGGCCCTAACAGCCGACAAAAAACCCGCTGACCAAACTGGCCCAGCGGGTTTCGTGTTTATGCAGCCAACGAATCAAAAATCCGCCAACTGCCACACCTCATACGCCGGTGTCTCATACGGGTGACTGAGTTTGAGCGCCGCCACTACAGCCACGATCAACTCGTCCGCCACCACCAGCTCAACCTTCCATTCTTCAACCACTTCAACCTGGCCCACCTGCCCGATAAACGGCTGGCTGCCGTCCAACGCGCGGAATTGGCCCTGGCCCAGCACTTGCCAGGCGCAGCTGTCGTAGTTGCCGATGCGCCCGCCGCCAGCGGCAAAGACGGCGGTCTTCACCGTCTCCACGTGGCTGTCGGGCACAAAGAAGGCGAGCTTGTACACCGTCTTAGTTCACCCACACGCGAGCGTTACGGAACATGCGCATCCAGGCGCCGTCTTCGTTCCACTCTTCCGGACGCCACGAGTTCTGCACGGCGCGGAATACACGCTCCGGGTGCGGCATCATGATGGTCACGCGACCGTCGCGGCTGGTGAGGCCGGTGATGCCGCGCGGCGAGCCGTTCGGGTTGGCCGGATAGGTCTCGGTGACCTTGCCGTGGTTGTCGACAAAACGCAGGGCGACGGTGCCGGACAGGTCGGCTTCGAGCAACGCTTCTTCGCTTTCGAACTCGGCATGGCCTTCACCGTGGGCAATGGCGATTGGCATGCGCGAACCGGCCATGCCTTGCAGGAAGATCGAGTTGGACTCCTGCACCTGCACCATGGCGACACGGGCTTCGAACTGCTCGGAACGGTTGCGCACGAAGTGCGGCCAGAACTCGCTGCCCGGGATCAGTTCGCTGAGGTTGGACATCATCTGGCAACCGTTGCACACACCCAGGGTGAAGCTGTCGTTGCGCTCGAAGAAGCCTTGGAACGCATCGCGGGCACGGCTGTTGAACAAGGCCGACTTGGCCCAGCCTTCACCGGCACCCAGCACGTCGCCGTAGGAGAAACCGCCGCAGGCTACCAGGCCTTTGAACTCGTTGAGGTCAACGCGACCGGCGAGGATGTCGCTCATGTGCACGTCGATCGCATTGAAACCGGCGCGGTCGAACGCAGCCGCCATTTCCACCTGGCCGTTGACGCCCTGCTCACGCAGTACGGCAACCTGTGGGCGGATACCTTTCTTGATGTAAGGCGCGGCGATGTCCTGGTTGACGTCGAAGCTGAGCTTGGTGCTAAGGCCCGGGTTGTCTTCTTCCAGGATCACGTCGAATTCCTGTTCGGCGCAGTCGGCGTTGTCACGCAGGCGTTGGATCTGGTAGCTGGTCTCGGCCCACTGGCGTTGCAGCAAGCGGCGCTGGCCAGCAAACACGGTGTCGCCGTTGAACGAGATGTTGATCTCGCCGTTGTTGATCGGCTGGCCGATCACGGCCACGCAGTCGTCCAGGCCAGCGGCGCTGAATTGGGCGAGTACGTCCGGTGTAGCGTCTTGGCGAACCTGGATCACCGCACCCAACTCTTCGTTGAACAGGATGCCGTTGATTTCGGCAGCATCCTCGGCAACGCTGTCGAGCACGATGTTCAGACCGCAGTGGCCAGCGAAGGCCATCTCGACAACGCTGGTCAGCAAACCACCGTCGGAACGGTCGTGGTAAGCCAGCAGGTGGCCGTCGGCGTTCAGGCCCTGGATCACGGCGAAGAAGGCTTTGAGGTCTTCGGCGTCATCGACGTCCGGTGCCTGCTTGCCGAGCTTGCCATGGGTCTGCGCCAGGATCGAGGCGCCCATGCGGTTCTGGCCACGGCCCAGGTCGATCAGGATCAGGTCGGTGGTGCCCTTGTCCATGCGCAGTTGCGGGGTCAGGGTCTGGCGGATGTCAGTGACCGGTGCGAAACCGGTGACGATCAGCGACAGCGGCGAGGTGACCGTCTTGTCGATGCCGTCTTCGTTCCAACGGGTGGCCATGGACATGGAGTCCTTACCCACCGGAATGGTGATACCCAGCTCAGGGCAAAGCTCCATGCCGACCGCCTTGACGGTGTCGTACAGGCGCGCGTCTTCACCCGGGTGGCCGGCAGCGGACATCCAGTTGGCCGACAGTTTGATGTCGGACAATTTACCGATGCGCGAAGCCGCGATGTTGGTGAGGGTTTCACCAATGGCCATGCGGCCCGACGCCGGGGCGTCGAGCAGGGCCAGCGGTGTGCGCTCGCCCATGGCCATGGCTTCACCGGTGTAGACGTCGAAGCTGGTGGCGGTAACGGCAACGTCAGCCACCGGAACCTGCCACGGGCCGACCATTTGGTCACGGGCCACCAGGCCGGTGATGGTGCGGTCGCCGATGGTGATCAGGAAGCTTTTGCTCGCCACGGCCGGGTGGTGCAACACGCGTTCGATGCTGTCGGCCAGTTCCAGTTGGCTTGGGTCGAAATCATCGCCCAGCTCGGCTTCACGTACAGCCGAACGGTGCATGCGCGGGGCTTTGCCCAGCAGCACTTCCAGCGGCATGTCCACCGGGCTGTTGCCGAAGTGGCTGTCGGTAACCGTCAGCTGTGGCTCGGCAGTGGCTTCGCCGACTACCGCAAACGGGCAACGCTCGCGTTCGCAGATGGCCTGGAAGCGTGCGAAGTCTTCAGCGCCGACTGCCAGAACGTAGCGCTCCTGGGATTCGTTGCTCCAGATTTCGTGCGGGGCCATGCCCGGCTCGTCGTTAGGAATGTTGCGCAGTTCGAAACGGCCACCACGGTCGCCATCATTGACCAGTTCCGGGAAGGCGTTGGACAGACCACCCGCGCCGACGTCGTGGATGAAGCTGATCGGGTTCTTGTCACCCAACTGCCAGCAACGGTCGATGACTTCCTGGCAGCGACGCTCCATCTCTGGGTTTTCGCGCTGTACGGAAGCGAAGTCCAGGTCTGCCGAGCTGGTGCCGGTGGCCATGGAAGAAGCGGCGCCGCCGCCCAGGCCGATCAACATCGCCGGGCCGCCGAGCACGATCAGCTTGGAGCCGACCAGGATCTCGCCTTTCTTGACGTGTTCTTCACGGATGTTGCCCATGCCGCCGGCCAACATGATTGGCTTGTGGTAGCCGCGCACTTCATCGCCACGCGGGGTGGTGATGGATTGTTCGAAGGTACGGAAGTAACCGGTCAGCGCCGGACGCCCGAATTCGTTGTTGAACGCGGCGCCGCCCAGCGGGCCTTCGATCATGATGTCCAGCGCGGTGACGATGCGCTCAGGCTTGCCGTACGGCACTTCCCATGGCTGTTCAAAGCCTGGGATCTGCAGGTTGGACACGGTGAAACCGGTCAGGCCCGCCTTTGGCTTGGCGCCTCGGCCGGTAGCACCTTCGTCACGGATTTCGCCGCCGGAACCTGTGGCTGCGCCCGGGAACGGGGCAATCGCGGTCGGGTGGTTGTGGGTCTCAACCTTCATCAGGATGTGCACCGGCTCCTGCACCGCGCCGTACTGGCGGGTTTCAGGGTCCGGGAAGAAACGGCCGGCGACGGAGCCGACGATCACCGAGGCGTTGTCTTTATAAGCCGACAGAACGCCTTCGCTGTGCATCACGTAGGTGTTCTTGATCATGCCGAACAGGCTTTTTTCCTGGCTTTCGCCGTCGATGTCCCAACTGGCGTTGAAGATTTTGTGACGGCAGTGCTCGGAGTTGGCCTGGGCGAACATCATCAGTTCGATGTCGTGCGGGTTGCGCTTCAAGCCGTTGAAGGCGTTGACCAGGTAGTCGATCTCGTCTTCAGCCAGGGCCAAGCCCAGCTCGGTGTTGGCCTTCTCGAGGGCGGCGCGGCCACCGCCGAGCACGTCAATCGCGGTCAGCGGCTTGGGCTCGGCGTGGCTGAACAGGCCGGCAGCCTGTTCCAGCTGGCTGACGATGATCTGGGTCATGCGGTCGTGCAGGCTGCTGGCGATCAGCTCGGCTTCGGCATCGCTGAACTGGCCGGCGACGTAGAACGCGATACCACGCTCCAGGCGCTGGATTTTTTCCAGGCCGCAGTTGCGGGCGATATCGCTGGCCTTGCTCGACCAGGGCGAGATGGTGCCGAACCGCGGCAGAACCAGGAACAAGCGGCCATTAGGCTCTTGAACCGGAACGCTTGGGCCGTACTTCAGAAGGCGTGCCAGCACTTGCTGTTCGTCGGCGGTCAACACGCCGGTAACGTCGGCGAAGTGAGCAAATTCAGCGTACAGGCCTGTAACAGCTGGAACCTTTTGGCTCAGTTGCTCAAGGAGTTTGCTGTGGCGAAAGGCAGAAAGGGCAGGAGCGCCGCGCAGGATCAACATCTTCGGGACAGCCTCGGGAAGGGGGTGTGCTTTGAGGCCGTGCATTCTAGCGTAAACCGCCGCCAACGGCACCCGAAACGCTACCGGTGGCTGCTGCCGGACGTCAGTTGGCCGGATTACCCCCCTTTAGAGGGGGCATGCCCGGCATCCGGCGCAGTTATTTTAACCGTCACAATCGCGCGCCAAGCCCCGTTTCTGCGGGCTGCAGCACAGTTTTACCGGCGCTAGCAGACAAGACCCGCGCTGTCGAGATATGGCGCCGTGGGCCGTTTGCGTATACTGCGCAGATGTTCTCCCCAACTGCTTTGCGCCCGCGATGCGCCAAATGGCTCATCGCCACCGGACTCTTCCTGATGCTCAGCGCCTGTGTTGATAAACCCAGCACGCTCGAGCGAATCAAGGAGGATGGCGTATTGCGGGTGGTCACCCGGAACAGCCCGGCGACCTATTTCCAGGACCGCAACGGTGAAACCGGTTTCGAATACGAACTGGTCAAGCGCTTTGCCGATGACCTGGGCGTGAAGCTGGAGATCGAGACCGCCGACAACCTCGACGACCTGTTCGGCCAACTGGGCAAACCCAACGGCCCGGTTCTCGCAGCGGCCGGCCTGGTCAGCAGCGAGCAGCGCCAGACGCAGGTGCGTTTCTCCCACCCTTATTTAGAAGTCACCCCGCAGATCATCTACCGCAACGGCCAGTCGCGCCCGACCAACGCGGCCGATTTGGTGGGCAAGAAGATCATGGTGCTCAAGGGCAGCACCCACGCCGAGCAACTGGCGGCGCTGAAAAAGCAGAATCCTGCGATTGAATACGAAGAATCCGACGCCGTTGAGGTGGTCGACCTGCTGCGCATGGTGGACGAAGGGCAAATCGACCTGACCCTGGTGGACTCCAACGAAGTGGCGATGAACCAGGTGTACTTCCCCAACGTGCGCGTGGCGTTCGACCTGGGCAACGCCAGCAACCAGAGCTGGGCGGTGGCCGCCGGTGAAGACAACAGCCTGCTCAACGAGATCAACAGCTACCTGGATAAAGTCGAAAAGAACGGTACGTTGCAGCGTCTGAAAGACCGCTACTACGGGCATGTCGATGTTCTGGGTTATGTAGGCGCCTACACCTTTGCCCAGCATCTGCAGCAGCGGTTGCCCAAATACGAGAAACACTTCCGCGCTTATGCCAAGGAAGAAAAGGTCGATTGGCGCCTGCTGGCAGCCATCGGCTATCAGGAGTCACTGTGGCAGCCGGCCGTCACCTCCAAGACCGGCGTGCGCGGCCTGATGATGCTGACCCAGAACACCGCCCAGGCGATGGGCGTGTCCAACCGCCTGGACCCCAAGCAAAGCATCATGGGTGGCGCCAAGTACCTGGCCAAGATCAAGGATGAATTGGACGACAGCATTGCCGAGCCGGATCGCACCTGGTTTGCCCTCGCCGCCTACAACGTCGGCACCGGTCACCTGGAAGATGCCCGCACCTTGGCCAAACGTGAAGGCCTGAACCCGAACAAGTGGCTGGACGTGAAGAAGATGCTGCCGCGCCTGTCGCAGAAGCAGTGGTACAGCAAGACCCGCTACGGTTATGCCCGGGGTGGTGAGCCGGTGCACTTCGTGGCGAACATCCGGCGTTACTACGACATCCTTACCTGGGTGACCCAGCCGCAGTTGGAAGGCAACCAGGTGGTCGAAGGCAACTTGCATGTGCCGGGTGTGGACAAGACCAAGCCGCCAGAAGATAACCCGCAGTTGTAAGACACACTCCCAAACACCCTAAGACTAATGTGGGAGCGGGCTTGCTCGCGAAAGCGGTGAGTCAGTCGCTACACAGGCTGACTGATACACCGCATTCGCGAGCAAGCCCGCTCCCACATTTGGATCTCCACTAGGCTTAAAGGCCGGTGAGTAGATGCACCACTCCGCCCGTCAGCACCATCACACCTGGCACCCCCGCTGCCTTTAACGCCGTAGTATCCACCTTCGCCACATCCTGCAACTGCACCCTCACCCGCGTCAGCGCCACACGCTGCTGCGACTTGAGGTTATCCGCCCCACCCAACGCGTTCAGCACCTCGACCGACAACAGGCTCTGCGTCGGCGCAGTGGCCGTCTCGGCAATCAAATCCGGCGTCAGGGCCTTCCAGAACGCCCGCTGCAATTTCTCGAACATACTCAGTGCTCCACGACAGGTGAGGTTTCTACGGTGGCCGCGTGATATTGGCGCAAGGCCTCACGCACCTGGGCGGCTTCTTCCAGGCCCAGGACCTGGCGGGCAATGATCTGGCAGTCAGCCAGGTCCAGCTCGCGCACAGTGGCTTTGATGGTGGGGATCAACGGCACGCTGACCGACAACTCGTCCACACCCAGCCCGATCAATACGGGTACCGCCAGCGCCTCGGACGCCAACGCGCCGCACACACCCACCCACTTGCCATGGGCGTGGGCGGCCTTGACCGTGGCGGCAATCAGGCGCAGTACCGCCGGATGGAAGCTGTCGGCCTGACTGGCCAGGCGCGGGTGGTCGCGGTCCATGGCGAGCGTGTACTGGGTCAGGTCGTTGGTGCCGATAGAGAAGAAATCTACATGGGGCGCGAACACATCCGCCATCAGCGCGGCGGACGGCACTTCAATCATGATGCCCAGCTTTGGCAACTCGGTGAGCCCCAGCGCCAGTGCTTCCTCTTCAAGGATCCTGCGCGCCAGGTGCAGTTCCGACAGCAGGCTGATCATCGGCAACATGATGTGCAGCCGTGCAAAACCGGCGCTGGCGAGGATCGCGCGGAATTGTTCGCGCAGCAGTTCCGGGCGTTCCAGGCACAAACGGATGCCGCGTAGACCGAGGAAGGGGTTGGTCTCGGCGTCCATCGGCACATAGGCCAAGGGTTTGTCGCCACCCACGTCGAGGGTGCGCACCACCAGGTTGCGCTCGGTGCCCAGGGCACGGGCGATCGCGGTGTAGGTCGCTGCCTGTTCGTCGGGACTTGGGGCACGGTTGCGATCCAGATACAGGAACTCCGATCTCAGCAGGCCGACGCCTTCGCCGCCGAGGCTCAGGGATTGCTCGACTTCCTGCAACGAAGCCACGTTGGCAGTGACTTCAACGTGATGACCATCGCGGGTAGTGGCAGGTAACGACGCCTGCGCCACATCGCGCTGATGGCGGAGCACCTGTTGTTTACGCGCAACGTCCAGCTGCTCGATTTCGGCCAGGTTCGGTTCGAGGTGCAGCTCGCCTTTGTCGGCGTCGAGCAGCACCTGCTTGCCATTGGCCACCGCCAACACCTGAGCCGAAACACCGCAGATAGCCGGCAGGCCCAGGGCACGGGCGAGGATTGCGACGTGGCTGGTCGCGCCACCACCGACAGTGACAAACCCCAGCACCTTGCGTGTGTCCAGGCTGGCGGTCTGTGAAGGCGTCAGTTGTTCGGCGATCAGGATCGCGCGCTCCGGCAACTCCCAGGCGCTGTCTTGTATGCCCAGGATCAGTTTCAGCACGCGCTGGCCGACGTCCGCCAAGTCTGCCGCACGCTCAGCGATCAGCGCGTTGCCCAACCCCTGGAATAGCTTGATGGTCGCGAGCGTGGCACTGTTCCAGGCGAACGCGGCACTCTTGCCTTCAGCCAGTAGGCGGTGGGCATGTTCCAGCAAGGTCGGGTCTTCGAGCAACTCCTGATGCGCGCGAAAAATCTCGGCCTGAGCGCTGCCAGCCGCCTTGTCCTGCAAAACCTGCAACGCTTCAGTGGCGGCGAGCAAGCCGCGCGTCAAAGCAGCGCGTTCCGTTGCTTCATCCGTGCCTTGCGCCGTGATGATCAACTCCGGTTCGGTCACTTGAACGACCTGACCAAACGCCGAGCCCGGTGATGCACACACGCCCCGCAGCAAGGTTGCCGGCGACTGCGTTGCGACCGGCTCGGCAATGCTTGCCACTACCTCGCCACAGCCTTCAGCCAACAAGACCACCAGCGCCTTGATCGCCGCCTCGGCGTCCTCGCCCGCCGCGCTCACTTGCAAGGTATCGCCCTGCACGGTTTGCAACGCCATGATCGCCACCAGCGATTTGGCGTTGGCACTCTGGGTTTGCTTGTGCAGGTAAATACTGGCGTTGAAACCTTTCGCCGCCTGGGCAAATACCGCTGCCGGGCGGGCGTGCAGGCCGTTGGCGTTGGGCAAGGTCAGCGGCTTGGAGAACACTGCATCGCCCTCCTCTTCGTCCGCTGCTTCCACGACCGCACTTGGGGATAACTGCAACAGCGGCTGGCCCATTTGCACCAGGCCGTCCGCCAACAGGCTGAAGGGCTCGCCGCTGACCACCAGCATCAAGGTCAGCAAACTGCGTGCGTTGAGTGCCACGTAGTCGGCATCGAATTCGATCAACGGCTGCCCGACCTCCACCCGCTGGCCTTCCTGCACCAACCGGGTGAAACCCTGGCCCGCCAGGTTCACGGTGTCCAGGCCGATATGCATCAGCACCTGGACGCCGTTGTCGTCGGTGACACTGACCGCATGCCCACTGTCCTGGATATTGCTGATCACCCCGGCCAGCGGCGCGCAGAGCGTCTGCGACGTGGGGTCGATGCACAGGCCATCGCCGATCAGGCGGCTGGAGAAAACCGGGTCCGGCACCTTGTCCAGCGCCAGCAGCACACCCGACAAGGGCGCCAGCAATTCCAGGGGTTGAGTTGTGGTCATGACTTCACCTGCTGTTTTGTTCTGTAAATAACCCTGTAGGAGCGAGCTTGCTCGCGAAGGACGTCAACGATGACGTACGCATCCTGGATGAACGCGGTGCCCTTGCGTTTTTCGCGAGCAAGCTCGCTCCTACAGAGAATTGATTATTTCCACCAATATTCGACTTGCACGCCAAAGTTCGACCCATGTCGCGCCGTGCCATAGGCACCGGTATCGGACAACGCCGACCCCGCCGCCAATTCATTCGCCGCACGCTTGGCCGCTTCGTTCCAGGTTGCATAGGTGTAGTACAAGCGCACCTCCGGACGAGCCCAGAAATCCGGGCCTTTGGGCGACCAGGTCGGGGCGAAGGTAAATTTGCTCAGCTTGCGCGTTCCGCCCGTGGCCTCGACTTGATCATGCCCAAGCTCGGTGACCAGTTTGAATTGCTCGCTGATGGCGTATGCCGGGCGCACACCGAGGGACATCCAGGTCTGGTCGCTTGAGCCTGGGCGAATGTCTTTCTGATACACGGCCTCGATCTGCCCGCCAAAACGCGGGGTCACCTGCCAGTCGAAAAACTCCACGGCGCGGTAACTTTTGCTGCTGTTGTCCAGGAAGGTATTGCCGGTGTAACCCAGGCCAGTGCCGGGGCCCTCGCCGTACTGCAAAGCGAACTTGTTCTTGCCGCCGAGGAAAGGTTTTTGCACGTGCTGCGCGGTGATCGCCCAACCGCTGTTGGTGTCGCGCCCGCCGGCTTTTTCGATGTAACTCAAGCCCAATTCCAGCTCACCGCCGGGGTTGGTCTTGAAACCTGCGACGTTGAAGTCGTGACGGGTGGCGTATTCCTTCTGGTACAGGTTGTCCTTGCGGGAAATCGCGTAGCTGTACTTGAGGTCGCCGATCAGCACGTCCTCGATCCCCCCACCCGTGGCGCTCTGGTTCCAATAGTAGAAGTCTGAGATATGGATGTCGTTTCGTTTGTAGTAACGCCGACCGGCCCACACCGAACCGCCATTGAGGCTGGGCAGGTTGGACCATTGCGCATACATCTGCGGCATGCGCGCCGAGCCATTGTTCTCGCCCTGGAACTTCAGCTCACGGTCGTACTTGTTGTAGAGCGATGCCATGGCATCGACGCTGAGCACCGAGCCGTCGTCGAGGGTGAGCAGGTCCTGGCGCAGTTCTAGCTCGGCGTATTGTTCGCATTCGTTACCCAGGCGGTATTTGGATTGCGCCCCGGGCAGTTGGAAACATTGCTGTGGACCGCTGCCCGTCGAGGTGCCCGCGCCGCTGCGCAGGTAACCGGCAAATTCCAGGGCTTGAGCGCCAAACGGCAGGCTTAGACAAGACGCAACGAGGCCCAGCTTTATTCTTGTTTTCATAAAACGCTCCTAATATTTTTTCTTATTGTTATTGCGTGGTGCACGCTCCCTTGTAGGAGTCGGCTTGCCGGCTCCTACAGTGGGTCGCGGTATTTCAGTCTTTCAGGTGCAGCACAAACGATTCGTAGGGACGCAGCGCTACCGTGGCGGTACGTTGCGGGCAGTCGGGGTAGTTGCTGATCAGCAGGCGCTGTTCGCGGGCCGGGTTGATCACGTTGTCCGGCAGCTGGATTTCGCAGGGCGTGCCGTAGAAGTTGTTCAGCACCAGCAGGCGTTCGCCATGGCCCTCGCGCAGGTAGGCCCAGACCTGCAAATGGTCCTGCAGCAGTTGGCGATACACGCCCTTCTGGATCAGCGGTTCGTGACGACGCAAGGCGATCAGCGCGCGGTAGTGATGCAGCACTGAGTCCGGGTCATCCAGTTGGCTTTCGACGTTGATCTGCGCCGCGTTGGCCGGAATGCCAATCCACGGCTCACCGCTGCTGAAACCGGCATTTTCCCCGGCACTCCACTGCATCGGCGTACGGCCGTTGTCGCGGGACTTCTGCATGATCGCGGCCATGCTCGACGCCTCGGACTCACCCGCATCGCGCTTGAGGCGGAAGATGTTCAAGGTCTCTACATCGCGGTACTGCTCGATCCTGTCGAAGCCAGGATTGGTCATGCCCAGCTCTTCGCCCTGGTACACAAACGGCGTGCCCTGGAGGAAGTGCAGCGCGGTCGCCAGCATCTTGGCCGAGACCACCCGATGCTCGCCGTCATTGCCGAAGCGCGAGACCACCCGTGGCTGATCGTGGTTACACCAGAACAGCGCGTTCCAGCCGCCACCGGCCTGCATGCCCAGTTGCCAGTCGGAGAAAATCTGCTTGAGCTGCAAGAAGTCGAAGTCGGCCTTCACCCACTTCTGCAGGTTCGGGTAATCGACTTTCAGGTGATGAAAGTTGAAGGTCATCGACAGCTCTTTCGACTCTGGCCGTGAGTAGCGGATGCAGTGTTCGAGGCTGGTGGACGACATCTCGCCGACGTTGATCAGGTCATGCCCTTCGAAGACTTCGCGGTGCATTTCCTGCAGGTAGTCGTGCACGTTCGGGCCGTCGGTGTAGAAGCGACGGCCGTCGGTGTTGTCCTCGGGGAAATCGGCGGGCTTGGAGATCAGGTTGATCACATCCAGGCGGAAGCCGCCCACGCCCTTGTCGCGCCAGAAGCGCATCAGCTTGAACACTTCGGCGCGCACCTTGGGGTTGTCCCAATTCAGGTCGGCCTGGGTGTGGTCGAACAGGTGCAGGAAGTACTGGCCGGTTTGCGCCTCGTATTCCCAGGCCGAACCGCCGAACTTGGATTCCCAGTTGTTCGGCTGGTCGCGCCAGATGTAGAAATCGCGGTAAGGGTTGTCGAGGCTACTGCGTGCCTGCTGGAACCATTCGTGTTCGATGGAGGTGTGGTTGACCACGATATCCAGCATCAACTTGATGCCGCGCTTGGCCGCTTCACTGATCAGCAGGTCGCAATCGGCCATGGTCCCGTAGCTGGGGTCGATGGCGTAGTAGTCGCTGATGTCGTAGCCGTTGTCCCGTTGCGGCGAGCGCAGGAAGGGGGTGATCCACAGGCAGTCGACACCCAGCCATTTGAGGTAGTCGAGTTTGTCCACGATGCCCAGCAGGTCACCGGTGGCGTTACCCGCATGGCTGTGGAAGCTTTTCGGGTAGATCTGGTAGATCACCGAGTGTTGCCAGTCTTGCATGGTGGGTTCCTTCAGTTGATTTGTGTACAGGCCTCTCGGGCCTCATCGAGGGCAAGCCCGGCTCCCACAGGGGAACGCGTTTCAAATGTGGGAGCTGGCTTGCCTGCGATGGCGTCGGGTCAGGCGACCCTGTACCCAGGCCGAACAATCTTGATGCTCAACGCACAGGTCAAAACAAACGGCACCACCATCGCGATGACCATGCCAATCACAAACACCGCGATGGATTGCGGCACGATCGAGATAAACCCAGGCAAGCCTCCCACCCCGATGGCCGAGGCCTGCACCTTGTTCAGCGCGAGGAAAATGCTGCCCAATCCCGAGCCCACCAAGGCCGCATAGAACGGAAACTTGAAACGCAAATTCACCCCGAACATCGCCGGCTCAGTAATGCCGAAGTAAGCCGAAATCGCCGAGGTCGACGCCATGCTTTTATCCCGCGCATTGCGGGTCATGTAGAACACCGCAAGCGCAGCGCTGCCCTGGGCCAGGTTGGACATGACGATCATTGGCCAGATAAAGGTGCCGCCCTGAGTAGAAATAAGCTGCAGGTCCACGGCGAGGAACATGTGGTGCATGCCGGTGATCACCAACGGCGCATACAGCAGGCCGAAAATCGCCCCGCCGACCATCGGTGCCAGGTCGAACAAGGTGACCACGCCTTCAGTGATCAGGATGCCGAGGTGACGCGTTACCGGACCGATAATGGCCAGGGCCAACACGCCGGTGACGACGATGGTGGTGATCGGCACGACCAGCAATTGAATCGCGTTGGGCACTCGCGCCCGCAACCATTTCTCGATCACGCTCATCACATAGGCGGCCATCAGGATCGGTAGGATCTGCCCCTGGTAGCCGACTTTTTCAATCTGGAACCAGCCGAAAATATCGAAGTACGGCAGGCTCTGGCCGTCGAGACCGGCGACCGCCTTGCCGTAGTTCCAAGCGTTGAGCAGGTCTGGATGCACCAGCATCAGGCCAAGCACGATGCCGAGGATTTCACTGCCGCCAAACCGCTTGGCCGCCGACCAGCCCACCAGCGCCGGCAGGAACACAAACGAGGTGTTGGCCATCAGGTTGATCAGGCTCCACAGGCCATCCAGATTCGGGTAGGCCTCCAGCAGCGTCTTGCCCTCGATGAACATGCCCTTGGCGCCCATCAGGTTGTTCACGCCCATCAACAGGCCGGCAATGATCAGCGCGGGCAGGATCGGCATGAACACGTCGGAGAACACCCGCACCAGACGCTGCATGGCGTTGGTCTTGTCGGCGCCCTTCTTCTTCACGTCGGCGATGGTGGCGGCAGCGAGGCCGGTCTGCTCGCGCAGGGCAGCGTAGACTTTTTCCACTTCGCCGGGGCCGATCACCACCTGGAACAGGCCGCCGGTGAAGAACGAGCCCTTGACCAGATCCACTTGGTTCAGCGCACTGCCGTTGACCAGGCTCGGGTCCTTGAGCGCCAGGCGCAGACGGGTGACGCAGTGGGCAGCTTGCTCAAGGTTGTCGCTGCCCCCGAGGTTCTCGAGAATCTCGCGGGCGATAGTCGAATAGTCGTGGCTCATGCTTGGTTTCCACTTTGATTTTTTTATTTGGGGGCAGTCATTGGCAGCACGCCGAGGGCAAAAGTACTCGTCTGCACGAGTTAAAGCAACAACTCGTCTGTACGAGTTACATTTTGTTTATTTTTTGTAGGACAGCGCATGGCTACAAGCCGCATAAATCCAAGGGTCTAATGGACAAACCCCCGCTCTGCCACTAAGGTTCCTGCCTTGACCGCAACCCCGGCAAAGAGCCATCCCCATGAGCAAATACAACCAGATCTATACGGATCTGCTTGCCAGCATCACCACCGAACGCCTGCAGCGCGGCACACGCCTTCCCTCCGAAACAGAACTGATGGACAGCTACCAGGCCAGCCGAGGCACCGTGCGTCGGGCCATCGAGCAGTTGCAGGAGCGTGGCTTTGCGCAAAAAATCCACGGCAAGGGCACTTTCGTGTTGTCGCCCAACCCGATCGAGTTCCAACTGGGCGGCATCGTCAGCTTCCACGAAACCCACGCCGACCTGGGCGATGACGTACGCACCGAAGTGGTCGAGTTCACTCAATTCCCGCTGGAAGGCTCACTGCTGCAACACATCGAAGCCGAACCCGGCACCCTGATCACCCGCATCAAACGGGTACGGCGCATCGGCGGCAAACGGGTGATCCTCGACATCAACCATTTCGTTGCCGAGGTGATTCCGGGGTTGGACCGCGACATCGCCGAACAGTCGATCTACGCGTTTATCGAACAGACGTTGCAGCTGCAAATTGCCTATGCCCAACGCACCATCGAGGCCCTGCCACGCGGCAAGGACGACCAGACACACCTCGACCTCGAAGGGCAGAGCCATGTGATCGTGGTGAGTAACCAGACGTTTTTGCAGGACGGGCGGCAGTTCGAGTACACCGAGTCGCGGCATACGTTGGATAAGTTTTACTTTTCGGATATTGCGCGGCGCTGAGCAGCCTGACGCGCCCACTGTAGGAGCCGGCTTGCCAGCGATTGCATCCTTGAACCCGCCACATCATTCATGGGCCTCATCGCTGGCAAGCCAGCTCCTACAGAGAATCGGGGTGATCCATTTACCGTATTCCATAAACACAAAACCCCGGCACATGGCCGGGGTTTTGTTGTTCAGCGTTCACCTGCTACTGCAGGATCACTCCCACTCAATCGTCGCCGGCGGCTTGCTCGACACGTCGTAAGTCACGCGCGAAATGCCTTCGATCTCGTTGATGATACGGCCGCTGACAGTTTCCAGCAGTTCGTACGGCAGGTGTGCCCAACGTGCGGTCATGAAGTCGATGGTCTCTACGGCACGCAGGGCCACGACCCAGGCGTAACGACGACCGTCACCGACAACGCCAACCGATTTCACCGGCTGGAACACCACGAATGCCTGGCTGACTTTGTGGTACCAGTCGGCCTTGCGCAGTTCTTCGATGAAGATGTGGTCGGCGCGACGCAGCAGGTCGGCGTATTCCTTTTTCACTTCACCGAGGATCCGCACGCCCAGGCCCGGGCCTGGGAATGGGTGGCGGTAGACCATGTCGTACGGCAGGCCGAGTTCCAGGCCCAGACGGCGGACTTCGTCCTTGAACAGTTCGCGCAGCGGCTCTACCAGCTTGAGGTTCATTTCCTCAGGCAGGCCACCCACGTTGTGGTGGGACTTGATCACGTGGGCCTTGCCGCTCTTGGCACCGGCCGACTCGATCACGTCAGGGTAGATGGTGCCTTGGGCGAGGAACTTGATGTTGTCCAGTTTGTTGGACTGGGCATCGAAGACGTCGATGAAGGTGCGACCGATGATCTTGCGCTTCTTCTCCGGGTCGGACTCGCCGGCCAGGTTGTTCAAGAACTGATCTTCAGCATTGGCGCGGATCACTTTGACGCCCATGTTCTCGGCGAACATGGCCATTACTTGCTCGCCTTCGTGCAGGCGCAGCAGGCCGTTGTCGACGAACACGCAAGTCAGCTGGTCGCCGATGGCTTTGTGCAGCAGGGCTGCGACCACGGAGGAGTCAACGCCGCCGGACAGGCCGAGCAATACGTTGTCGGTGCCGACCTGGGCGCGAACCTGGGCGATGGCATCTTCAGCAATTTTCGACGGGGTCCACAGGGCCTCACACTCGCAGATGTCGAGGATGAAGCGCGACAGGATGCGGCCGCCTTGCTTGGTGTGGGTCACTTCCGGGTGGAACTGCACGCCGTAGTAACGACGCTCGTCGCTGAACATGCCGGCGATCGGGCAGCTCGGGGTGCTGGCCAGGATGTGGAAGTCTTCCGGCATCTTGGTAACCTTGTCACCGTGGCTCATCCACACGTCGAGGCCGAACAGGCCGTCGGCGTCGACGTGGTCTTCGATGCCGTCCAGCAGGCGGCTCTTGCCGACCACGTCGACACGGGCATAACCGAATTCACGCAGCTCGGAACCTTCAACTTTGCCGCCCAGTTGCTCGGCCATGGTTTGCATGCCGTAGCAAATGCCGAAGACCGGTACGCCCAGGTCGAATACGGCTTGCGGGCAGCGTGGGCTGTTGGCTTCGTGCACGGACTCGGGGCCACCGGCGAGGATGACGCCTTTCGGTGCGAATTCGCGGATCGCTTCGTCGTCCATGTCGAACGGATGCAGTTCGCAGTACACACCGATTTCGCGCACGCGGCGGGCGATCAGTTGGGTGTACTGGGAACCGAAATCGAGGATCAGGATGCGGTGGGCGTGAATGTCGAGGGCCATGAAGTCAGTCTCGTCTAATGAATCAGAAACAACTCGGGGCTGAAGAACAGCCCCGGTTACTTAACAGTTTGCTGGAAGCATCAACCTACGCGGTAGTTTGGCGCTTCCTTGGTGATCTGCACGTCGTGGACATGGGATTCAGCCATGCCGGCGCCGGTGATCCGTACGAACTCTGGCTTGGTGCGCATTTCTTCGATGTCGGCGCTGCCGGTGTAGCCCATCGAGGAACGCAGGCCGCCCATCAGTTGGTGGATGATTGCGCTCAGAGTGCCTTTGTACGGCACACGGCCTTCGATGCCTTCCGGGACGAGCTTCTCGGCGCCTGCCGAGGAGTCCTGGAAGTAACGATCGGAAGAGCCTTGCGCCTGGGACATGGCGCCCAGCGAACCCATGCCACGGTAAGCCTTGTACGAACGGCCCTGGAACAGTTCGATCTCGCCTGGCGCTTCTTCAGTACCGGCGAACATCGAGCCCATCATCACGCAGGAAGCACCGGCTACGATGGCCTTGGACAGGTCACCGGAGAAACGGATGCCGCCGTCGGCGATCAACGGTACGCCAGTGCCTTCAAGGGCTGCGGCGACGTTGGCGATGGCGCTGATTTGCGGCACGCCCACACCCGCGACGATACGGGTGGTGCAGATCGAGCCTGGGCCGATACCGACCTTGACCGCATCCGCGCCCGCTTCGGCCAGGGCCTTGGCGGCAGCGCCGGTGGCGATGTTGCCGCCGATCACTTGCACGTCAGGGAAATTCTGTTTGACCCAACGCACGCGGTCGATCACACCTTTGGAGTGACCGTGGGCGGTGTCGACCACCACCACGTCAACGCCGGCAGCGACCAGGGCCGAAACACGGTCGCCCGTGTCTTTACCGGTGCCGACCGCCGCGCCAACGCGCAGACGACCTTGGTCATCCTTGCTGGCCAGCGGGTAAGCCTTGGCTTTTTCGATGTCGTTGACGGTCATCATGCCTTTGAGGGCGAATTTGTCGTCGACGATCAGCACACGCTCGATGCGGTGCTTGTGCAGCAGTTCGCGCACATCGTTCTTGTCGGCGCCTTCCTTGACAGTGACCAGACGCTCTTTGGGCGTCATCACTTCACGGACGGTGACTTCAAGACGGTTCTCGAAACGCACGTCACGGGAAGTGACGATACCGACCAGGTCGCCATCGTGCAGCACCGGAACACCGGAGATGTTGTGCAGGCGGGTCAGGTCGAACAGGTCGCGCACGGTGGCGTCGGCTTCGATGGTGATCGGATCTTTCACCACACCGGCTTCGTAACGCTTGACCTTGCGCACTTCGGCAGCTTGCTGCTCGATGGTCATGTTCTTGTGGATGATGCCGATGCCGCCTTCCTGAGCCATGGCGATGGCCAGACGGGCTTCAGTGACGGTGTCCATGGCAGCGGAAACAAGGGGAATATTCAGCTCGATGCCACGGGTTAGGCGGGTCTTGAGACTGACTTCGTTAGGAAGCACCTCGGAATAACCGGGCACTAGGAGAATGTCGTCGAATGTCAGAGCTTCTTGGCTGATACGCAGCATCGCGGGGGCTCCCGAGCGGGAAAATGGAAGCGCGCCATTATATACATGCACCCTGCCGGGCTCAATGTAAAACTCTGACAAACTTGGTAATACTGATAGATGGGGGAAAACAGCCCTCTGTAGGAGCCTTCTTCCCGGCGATGAGGCCCTCGAGCCTGGCGCTCGACCATTGGGCGCTATCGCCAGCAAGCCGGGCTCCTACAGGGGTGCGCGGCAGTGAGTTACAACTCGACTTTGACCCAACTCATCTTCTGGTCCAGCCAATCGGCAAATTCATCGATAAAACTCTGCTTGAACCCGGCCTCCGCCCAGTTGTTGAAGATAAATCCCAGGTTGGAAAACCCGCATTGCTGTAGGAACAGGAACCCGTTGATGTCGTCTTCATGCCCACACAGCGGGCAGGTGAAGTTGTCGGTGTGGCCGGGCATCCAGTCTTCGAGGCTTTCGAACAGGGCTTCACCGACTTCCTTGCGGCATTCCGGGCAACCGGCTTCTTCGAGGAAACCCTTGGCCGGCGTGTAGATGCAGCGCTTGTAGATGATCTCCAGGCCGTTGATCGGCTCGTTGAACGGCAGCGCCTCGGGGTACAACACCACGGCGCGAGCGCCATCGGCGAGGGCATAGCCCATGCGATTGCCGGTACGGCCGCAAGTGGTGAGTTCTTCCTTGATGATGTTCTTGCGCACCAGCCAGCGCACGATTGCCCGGGCGCGGGGTTCGTGGACGGGCAAAGTGGAGATTTTCGGAACAAGGATGCTTTGGGAATTCATGAGAGTCCTGCGGTGTGGCCACTGGCGCTATCGCCGGCAAGCCGGCTCCTACAGTTGATCGCATTTCAATGTAGGAGCCGGCTTGCCGGCGATGAGGCCCTGAAGGCTGGCAGCTTAATCCCTGCCCCACACAGGTCAAGTGCTCAGGTAGCGTCCGATCAGTGCAATACCGCTCGCCAGCACCAGCCAAGTCACCAGTCTTACAAACGCCTCATGGGACATACGCATCGTCAGCCTACGCCCACACCACAGCCCGAGGGCCATCGCCGGCAGCAGGCACACCGCCAACATCAACAGCGGCAAATCAGCATACACCCCGGCTACCAGGAACAGGCTCAGCCGCACCACCGTGCTGCAACTGATCAACGCACTCTGGGTGGCGCGCGCGGCGTCCTTGGGCAGGCGGCTATTGAGATAGATCGCATAGAGAAAGCCGCCACTGCCAAACAATGCGCCGAACAAACCACCGACGGTGCCCATGGGAACCGACCAACCCGCCGCCAGTTGGGCTGGCCGTGCCTTCACTGCCAAGCTGTAGACCGCATAGACGCTGATAAACAAGCCCATCAGCAGCAGTAGCAGGTCCGAATGCAGATTGAGCAAAAACACCACGCCCAGTGTGCAACCGATCGCCATGCACGGCAGCAAGCGCAGCAGCTCCGGCTTGTTCACGTCCCGCCGCGATTGCAGCAGGTTGCCAAACGCCGCGACAAAATCCAGCAGCACCAGCAGTGGGATGATCTTCGACAGCGGCATGAACAGGATCAGCAGCGGCCCCGCCACCAATGCGGTGCCAAATCCCGCGATACCGAACACGATATAGGCCACGACAATGCCCAGGCCGATCACCAGCCAATCCACACCACCAAACGACCACTGGCTCATCAGCTCAACCGGGTTCATGGGTCATTCCTTATTAGAGATGGCCTTCACTTTAGCCAGCGCCGAGAGATGCGACTAATATCTTCAAAGCCCTCCACCCATCTCGAAAAGGCATGACGTGTGATTTCCACCCGCCAACTGCGTTACTTCGTCGAAATCGCCGAAAGCGGCAGCTTCAGTGCCGCCGCCGAGCGCCTGTTTGTGGCGCAATCCGCCTTGAGCCGGCAGATCAAGGAGCTGGAAGCCCAGTTGCAAACGCCACTGTTCGAGCGTACTGCACGCCAACCACGACTGACCGCTGCGGGTGAGGCCTTCTATCCGCGAGCACGCAACCTGCTGAGCGAATTGCTCAAGGCCAGCGAAATGGCGACACAGGTGGGTAATGGCGAACTGGGTACGCTGCGCCTGAGCCATTCAAGCACTGTGCCGATGAGCGGCCCATTGCTGCAAGGCATCAGCACCTGGCTGGAACGCTGCCCTGGGGTGTCGATGGACATCGTCAAACTGTCCTCCGAAGCGCAGTTGGAAGAAATCGCCGACGGTCGCCTGGAAGTCGGGCTGTTGCGCCTGCCCGTGTTGCGCCAGCGCGAAGGCGTGCGAGTCGTGCCTCTATATAGCGAGCAACTGTTGCTGGCGGTGCCGCCGAATCATGGGCTGGCGCATAGCAATGCGCCCATCGAACTGGGCCAATTGAAGGACGAAGCGTTTATCTCGATCCCCCATCCCCAGCGGGGCGGCTTGAGTTATCTGTCAGCCGAATTGTGCATGCGTGCGGGATTTTTCCCCAAGGCTGCACGGGTGATGTCACGCAAGACCACCCAATTGCAGTTGATCCAGGCCGGCTTCGGTATTGCCTTGTTACCAAAATCCATGCAGGACATCGCGCCTGCCAATGTGCACTTTTTGCCCCTGGCCGACCCGGACTGCCTCAGCACCGTGGCCCTGGCCTGCGCGCAGAGGCCGAGCGCGCTGGTGGAGCAATTCTGCCAAACCTTGCACGAATGCCTATAAACTGCCGCCCATGATTAAAGATCCTTTTGCCCGTTTGGGCCTGGACCGCGAAGTCCTGACTGTCAGCCAGCTGAACGGCCGTGCGCGGGTGTTGCTGGAAGACGTGTTCACCAATATCTGGGTCGAAGGCGAGATCTCCAATCTCGCCCGCCCGGCCTCTGGCCATGTGTATTTCACCCTCAAGGACAGCGGCGCCCAGGTGCGTTGCGCGCTGTTTCGCAACAACGCCGCGCGGGTACGCCAGGCGCTGAAGGACGGCCTGGCGGTGAAGGTACGCGGCAAGGTTTCGCTGTTCGAGGGGCGTGGTGATTACCAACTGATCCTCGACACCGTGGAGCCAGCCGGTGATGGGGCACTGCGCCTGGCGTTCGACGCGCTGAAGGAAAAGCTCAGCGCCGAAGGCCTGTTCAGCGCCGAGCGCAAAGTGCCGCTGCCGGCGCACCCTCGGCGCATCGGCATTATCAGTTCGCCGACCGGCGCGGTGATTCGCGACATCATCAGCGTGTTCCGCCGTCGTGCGCCAAACATTGAACTGACCCTGATCCCCACCGCCGTGCAAGGCCGCGAAGCCATCCCGCAGATTGTGCGCGCACTGAAACTGGCAGATGCACGCGGCTTCGATGCGCTGATCCTGGCCCGTGGCGGCGGCTCGCTGGAAGACCTCTGGTGCTTCAACGAAGAAGCCGTAGCCCGCGCGGTGGGCGCCTGCGTCACGCCAATCGTCAGCGCTGTCGGCCATGAAACCGATGTATCCATCAGCGACTTCGTGGCCGACGTACGCGCCCCTACCCCTTCTGCTGCTGCTGAATTACTGGCACCGGACGCCAGCCATTTGGTGCGCCAGGTCGAGAACCTGCACCGCCGCCTGGTGATGCTGATGCGCAATCGCCTGAGCCATGACCGCCTGCGACTGGAGGGCATGGCGCGACGCCTGCGTCACCCGGGCGAACGTCTGCGTCAGCAAGCCCAGCGCCTCGATGACCTGGACATGCGCCTGCGCCGTGCGTTCGAGCGCAGCCTCAATACCCGCCGTGAGCGCCTGATCCGCCTGGAAACCCGCCTCGCCGGCCAGCACCCCGGTCGCCAACTGGCACTGCTGCGCCAGCGCCTGGAGAGCCTCGCCGAACGCCTGCCCCGCGCCATGCGCGAAGGCCTCAAGGCGCGCCGCCTGCAACTGCAGAGCCAGGTGCAGACGCTGCAGGTGGTCAGCCCGCTGGCGACCTTGGGCCGCGGCTACAGCATCCTGCTGGACGAGCGCGGCCAAGCGATTCGCAATGCCGCGCAAACCCACACCGGCCAGCGCCTCACCGCGCGTCTCGGTGAAGGCCAATTGCAAGTGCGGGTGGAAGACAACCACCTGACACCCGTCACCCTTTCGTTATTGGATTGATTGATGCCACGTCTCTTTAGCCTGCTGATGTTGTTTTGCCTCGCCTTCAACGCCAACGCCGACAGCTACATCACCCGTACCTTGAACAAGCCAGTGCCGGGTGGCGTTGCCGTGGTTGAGCTGGGCCCCGCAGCAGCGGCGCCAAAAGCCACCTATCAGGGCAAGCCGGTGCTTGTGGTGAAAGAGGCGGACAACTGGCTGGCGATTGTCGGTATTCCATTGACGGTCAAGCCAGGCAACGAACGCATCAGCAGCGGCGGGCGCAACCTGCCGTTTATCGTTGGCTACAAGAAGTACCCGGAACAACGCATCACCCTGAAAAACAAAAGCCAGGTGAACCCCGACCCGGCGCAGCTGAAACGCATCGAGGCGGAGCTGGCGGTGCAGATCAAGGCTTACCGAAGTTTCAGCCCGAGCCTGCCGAGCAACCTGGTGCTGGACAAACCGGTAAACGGGCCGCTGTCGAGCAAGTTTGGCGTGCGGCGGTTCTTCAACGGTGAAGAGCGCAATCCCCATTCGGGCCTGGACTTTGCCGTGCCGGCCGGTACACCGATCAAGACGCCGGCCAACGGCAAAGTGATTTTGGTAGGCAACTACTTCTTCAACGGCAATACCGTGTTCGTTGACCACGGCCAGGGCTTTATCAGCATGTTCTGCCACATGTCGAAGATCGACGTGAAAGTCGGTGACCAGCTCGCGCGTGGCGCGGTGGTGGGTAAAGTCGGTGCCACAGGCCGCGCGACCGGGCCGCACATGCACTGGAACGTCAGCCTGAACGACGCGCGAGTCGACCCGGCGATCTTTATTGGCGCGTTCCAGCCCTGAAACGCTCGATTGCGCGCCTGATAATGGGCGCGCAATTAAAACCAGCCTTCGACAAATCCTCAGGCACAAAATCTCGTTTTCTACGTGAATAGCAGAACTTCTCTCAATTTTTCGCGACTGCTTGCCATCTTTCACCCCGACGGTTAGGGTTGGGCTTATGAAAACCTCTCACACCCTCATTCAGCTCCGCCAGCACCGCAGCCTGTGCCTCGTCAGCGCACGACTGCCAGGCTGAATCGATCTGCCTCGTCCCGCGATTTATCCCCAATAACAGTTCCACGGCAGGCCGCCTTTTCTCGGCCCCTACAACAAAGGATTTCCCGATGAGCATGCTCAAAGACCCGTCTTCGAAGTACCGCGCGTTCCCGACCATCGACATCCCGGACCGCACCTGGCCGTCGAAGACCATCACCGAAGCGCCGATCTGGTGCAGCTCGGACCTGCGTGATGGCAACCAGTCGCTGATCGAGCCGATGGACGCGGTGAAAAAGCTGCGTTTCTGGAAGACTCTGGTTGCCGTCGGCGTGAAGGAAATCGAAGCCTCGTTCCCCGCCGCCTCGCAAACCGACTTCGACTTCGTACGTACCCTGATCGAAGACAACCACATCCCCGAGGACACCACCATCCAGGTGCTGACCCAGGGCCGTGAAGACTTGATCGCACGCACCTTCGAATCCCTGCGCGGCGCCAAGAAGGCCATCGTGCACTTGTACAACGCCACGTCGCCGTCCTTCCGTCGCATCGTGTTCAACCAGGACAAGGACGGCATCAAGGCCATCGCGGTCAACGCGGCCAAGCTGTTCGTCAAATATGCCGCCCAGCAGCCGGAAACCCAGTGGACCTTCGAATACTCCCCGGAGACCTTCAGCGCCACCGAACTGGAGTTTGCCAAGGAAGTCTGTGATGCGGTGATCGAGGTGTGGAACCCGACGCCTGAGCACAAGATGATCCTTAACCTGCCGGCTACCGTGGAATGCGCCACGCCGAATATCTATGCCGACCAGATCGAGTGGTTCGGTCGCCATATCAACCGTCGTGACAGCGTGATCATCAGCCTGCACACCCACAACGACCGTGGCACTGGCGTTGCCGCCACCGAGCTGGGCCTGATGGCCGGCGCCGACCGTGTCGAAGGCTGCCTGTTCGGCAACGGCGAGCGTACCGGTAACGTCGACCTGGTCACCGTGGCCCTGAACATGTACACCCAGGGCCTCGACCCGCAGCTGGACTTCTCCGACATCGACGGCGTGCGCAAGGTCGTCGAGGAATGCAACCAGATCCAGGTGCACCCACGTCACCCGTACGTCGGCGACCTGGTGCACACCGCGTTCTCCGGCTCTCACCAGGACGCGATCCGCAAAGGTTTCTCCCAGCAGAAAGACGATGCGCTGTGGGAAGTGCCGTACTTGCCGATCGACCCGGCCGACATCGGCCGCAGCTACGAGGCGGTGATTCGCGTGAACAGCCAGTCGGGCAAAGGCGGCATCGCCTACCTGCTGGAGCAGGAATACGACATCAGCTTGCCGCGTCGTATGCAGATCGAGTTCAGCCAAGTGGTACAGGCCGAAACCGACCGTGTGGGCCTGGAGATGACAGCGCCGCAGATCTACGCCTTGCTGCAGCGTGAATACCTGCAAGCCAACACCCCGTACGCGCTGGTCAGCCATCGCCTGCAGGAAGAAAACGGTAACAGCTTTGTTGAGGTGGAAGTCTCCGGCAAGGGCCAGGGCGAAACCAACCTGCACTGGAAAGGCAAAGGCAACGGCGCGTTGGAAGCGCTGGTGGCAGGCCTGCCGATTGGTGTGGAGATCATGGACTACAACGAACACGCAATCGGCGCAGGCACCAACGCCAAAGCCGCGGCCTACATCGAGCTGCGTGTGAACGGTGAGCGTCCGGTGCATGGCGTGGGTATTGATGAAAACATCACCACCGCCAGCTTCAAGGCGCTGTTCAGCGCGCTGAACCGTTCGCTGAGCCAGCAGGAAGCCAAGGCGGCGTAAGCGTTTCGCTGTCATACAAAAGGCCCCTGGGTAAGACCCCAGGGGCCTTTCTGTTTCCGGACCTTGTAGGAGCGAGCGTGCTCGCGAAAAACGCAAGGGCACCGCTGGCTACCTGATAGCGCTGCGTTATCGTTAAGGTTTTTCGCGAGCAAGCTCGCTCCTACAGGAACTGGAAGCTGTCAGCATCCAAGTTGGCTGGAAACCGGGTGCGATACGCCGCCAATTCCGCCGCGTCCAGGCTCACCTGAAATACACCGTCCGCTTCCCCCGCACTCAGCAGGGTCTCACCCTGGAAGTCCAACACCTGGCTGTCCCCAGTGTAAGCAAAGCCCTTCCCATCCGTGCCCACCCGATTCACTGCCGCCACGTAGCACAGGTTTTCAATAGCCCGCGCCGGCAGCAGCCGGTTCCAGTGTGAACGCCGCGCACCCGGCCAGTTGGCGGTGTACAGCAGCAGGTCGGTGTCCTGGGCGTCGCGGCTCCATACCGGGAAGCGCAGGTCGTAGCAAATCAACGGGCGAATACGCCAACCCTTCAATTCGAACTGCACCTGGCGTTCGCCCGGCGTGTAGTGATTATGCTCACCCGCCATGCGGAACAGATGGCGCTTGTCGTAATGCAGCACCTCGCCATCCGGCCGCGCCCACAGCAGGCGGTTGCGGTGGCTGCCGTCGGCGGCCTGGATGATCACACTGCCGGTAATCACCGCGTTGTACTTCGCCGCCTGGGCCTGGAGCCAGTGATGGGTCGGGCCGTTTTCAGGCTCTGCGAGGGCTTGCGACTCCATCGAGAAGCCTGTGGTGAACATCTCGGGCAACACAATCAGGTCGGCGCCTTTGGCTTGCTCCAACAGCAGTTCGAAATGTTCGAGGTTGGCCTGGCGGTCATGCCAGGCCAGGCTGGTCTGGACCAGGGCGATGTTCAGGTTCGGCAGTGCACTCAGATCACGCATAGTTTTTCCGCCGCTTGGCGCAGCGTTTCCTCGCGTTTGGCAAAGCACAGGCGCACCAGGCGCTGGCCTTGGGGTGGGGTCTGGTAAAACACCGAAACCGGGATGGTGGCCACACCGTGTTCGCGGGTCATCCACAAGGACATGGCGACGTCATCCAGGTCCGGGCGGATCTGTGAGTAATCCACCAGTTGGAAGTAGGTACCGGTCACTCGGGTAAAGCTGAAACGGGACGGCGCCAACAGGTCGCAGAACAGGTCACGCTTGGCCTGGTAGAACGCCGGTAATTCGTCGACGTGTTCCGGGTGTTCGGCCATGAAGTCGGCCAGCGCGTATTGCAGTGGGGTCACGCCGCAGAAATTGACGTATTGGTGCACTTTACGCAATTCGGCGGTGAGGGCTGGCGGTGCGACGACATAGCCGGTTTTCCAGCCAGTGACGTGATAGGTCTTGCCAAAAGAGCTGACCACAAACGCGCGCTGGTAGAGTTCTTCGTGGGCCAACACGCTGACGTGAGACACGCCGTCGAATACCAAGTGTTCATAGACTTCGTCGCTGACCAGATAGATATCACGGTCACGGATCAGTTCGGCCAATTGGTCCAGCTCGGCGCGGCTGATCAAGGCACCTGTAGGGTTGTGCGGGGTATTGAGAATGATCATGCGCGTGCGCGGTGACAGCGCCGCCTTGACCTTCTCGAAGTCGAGGGTAAAGCCGTTCAGGCTCAGTTGCACATGCACGCAGCAACCGCCAGCCAGCTCCACCGAAGGCTCATAGCTGTCGTAGCTGGGGTCGAACACGATCACTTCATCGCCCGTGCGAATCACTGCCTGGATCGCGCAGAAGATCGCTTCGGTGGCGCCAGGGGTGATGGTCACTTCACTGTCGGCATTGACCGTGGCGCCGTAACTGCGGGCAATCTTGGCGGCCACCTGCTGACGCAGCACCGGCAGACCGGTCATAGGGGCATATTGGTTGTGACCGAGGGCGATGTGCTTGCCCACCGCGTCGAGCAAAGCCTGGGGGCCATTGAAGTCCGGGAAGCCCTGGGACAGGTTGAGCGCGCCGGTTTCGGCTGCGAGCTGCGACATGGTGGTGAAAATGGTCGTGCCGACATTCGGCAGCTTACTGGTGATCATCGAAAGGCCCCTGCAGATGAGCCCCAAGTTTTAAGCTGCCAACTGCACCGGGTCAAGGCACAAACCACCGCGCACAAAAAAGGGCTCCAAAGGAGCCCTCTCTCACAACTTGAAGCTGCCGTTATTTCTTGTCACGGCGCTTCTTGTCGGCCTTCTTGTGGTGAGTCATCAAACGACGCTTCTTGTTCACCTGACGGTCAGTCAGTGTGTTCTTGTTGCCTTCGTATGGGTTCTCGCCCCCCTTGAACTCGATACGGATCGGCGTACCGACCAGTTTCAAGACACGGCGGTAGGTGTTTTCCAGGTAACGCACATAGGACTTCGGCACCTTCTCGATCTGGTTACCGTGGATCACGATAATCGGCGGGTTGGCACCACCCAAGTGGGCGTAACGCAGTTTGATCCGGCGGTTGTTGACCATCGGCGGCGCATGCTCACCAACGGCGTCTTCCAGGATCTGGGTAAGGCGATTGGTCGGCCAGCGGGTGACCGCAGACTTGAACGAGTTCTGTACGGACGCGTAGAGGTTGCCCACGCCGGTGCCGTGCAGTGCCGAGATAAAGTGGATATCGGCGAACTCGACGAAGAACAGGCGGCGTTGCAGCTCGATCTTGACGAAATCGCGCTCGCTCGGCGTCATGCCGTCCCACTTGTTGATCGCGATCACCAGTGCCCGACCGGCCTCCAGGGCAAAGCCCAGCAGGTTGAGGTCGTGGTCCACCACGCCTTCGCGGGCGTCCATCACAAAGATCACCACGTTGGCGTCTTTGATCGCCTGCAGGGTTTTCACCACCGAGAACTTTTCAACTTCCTCGTGGATCTTGCCGCGCTTGCGCACACCGGCGGTGTCGATCAGCGTGTATTTTTCCTCGTTGCGTTCGAACGGAATGTAGATGCTGTCGCGGGTGGTGCCGGGTTGGTCGTAGACGATAACCCGATCTTCACCGAGCATGCGGTTGACCAGCGTCGACTTGCCGACGTTAGGGCGGCCGATGATGGCGATCTTGATACCGTCTTTTTCGCTCGGGCCAGGAATGCGCTTGGCTTCCTCGCCTTCGGCAACGATTTCCTCTTCGCCTTCTTCTTCCTCGACATCATCCTTAGGGAAATCGCGCAGGGCGATTTCCAGCATCTGGGTGATACCGCGACCGTGAGCGCCGGCGACCGGAATCGCATCGCCCAGGCCCATCGGGCTGAATTCGGCACGGGCCGCTTCAGGATCGATGTTGTCGATCTTGTTCGCGACCAGATAGGAACGCTTGTTGCGCTTGCGCAGGTGCTCGCCAATCATTTGGTCAGCAGCGGTGTAGCCCGCACGGGCGTCCACCAGGAACAACACGACATCGGCTTCTTCAATGGCGAGCAGAGACTGCTCGGCCATCTTTTCGTCCATGCCATGCTCGTCACCGGAGATACCACCGGTGTCGACAATAATGTAGGAGCGCCCTTGCCACTTTGCCTCACCGTATTGGCGATCACGGGTCAGACCGGACAAGTCGCCGACGATGGCGTCGCGAGTCCTGGTCAGGCGGTTGAACAAGGTGGACTTGCCGACGTTAGGTCGGCCCACCAGGGCGATTACGGGAACCATGCGGCTCTCCACTTCGTTATTTCAGAAAATACAAAAGCCGCTGCAGGGCAGCGGCTGGTGCTCGGGGCAGCATAATCAAATGCCGCATGCCCCGCCGAAGCGGGGCCGCCTGGGTGTTACCCCAAGCATAGTTCTTACTTGATGGTCAGGGCTTCCAGCTTGCCGCTGTTGCCAAACACATAAAGCATGTTACCCACGACCAGCGGACGCGCACGCAGGCCGTCGCTGTCGATACGCTCGCGACCCACGAAGCGACCGTCCACCTGGCTCAGCAGGTGCAGGTAGCCTTCGAAGTCACCCACGGCGACGTAGCTGGAGAACACTTCCGGTGCCGACAGTTGACGGCGAGCCAGGGAGTCGTTGCTCCACAGCGCGGTAGTGGAACGTTCGTCGACACTTTCAACGGTGCCGGACGAGAGGCTTACGTAGACGCTGCCAAACCCTTGGGCGACACCGGCGTAGCTGGAAGCATCACGCTGCCAGTTAACGCGGCCGCTCTGCAGGTCCAGTGCGGCAACACGGCCCTGGTAGGTAGCGACGTAGAGGGTTTCACCGGACAGCAGCAGGCCGCCGTCGATGTCCACTACGCGGTCCAGCTCGGAACGACCTTGCGGGATGGCCACACGGGTTTCCCAGGCCGGCACGCCGTTCTGGGTATCCAGGGCGACCACTTTACCGGTCGACAGGCCTGCAACGGCCAGATTGTTGGTCACAATCGGACCACTGGTACCGCGCAACGTCAGCACCGCTGGGGTGCTGTCGTACAACCAACGCTGTTCGCCAGTGCTGGCGTCGAGGCCGATTACACGGTCGTCCTGGGTTTGCACCACGACGATATCGCCGTTGGTGGCAGGCGGTGCAAGGACTTCACTGGTCACGCGAGCGCGCCATTTCTCTTCACCGGTGCTGGAGTCCAGGGCCACGACTTCGCCTTTCAGCGTGCCGAGCATCACCATGCCGTAACCCACGCCGACGGCGCCGGAGACTGGCAATTCGAGGTCTTTCTTCCACTTCACGTCGCCGTTCATGCGATCTATGGAGATCACCACGCCGGTCACGTCAGCGGCCACAATGTTGTCACCGTCGATTGCCGGTACCAACATGTTGTAGGTGTCGCCCTGACCGTCACCGATGGAGCGGCTCCACTGCTTTTGCAGGACCACTTCTTCCTTGAAGCTCGTCAGCTCGGCCGGAGGCAGTTCTTTTTTACTGTTGCTGCTGCAACCCGCGGCCAGAACGGCCAGAGCCAGCAATGCTGCATGTTTCCAACGGATCACGTCACGCATCCCCTTTGGCCAAGTCGTCCAGCTTGATTTGTAAGCCACCGACCGCCGCTTCATCAGACAGCGCCGCCTTGGCTTTTTGGTACGCAGCATTGGCTTCGTCGGTACGACCCAATTGGACCAACAGGTCGCCCTTGAGCTCTTCGCGAGTGGCTACAAATGCCTTGTCAGCATCGCCGTCGAGCAGTTTGAGTGCTTCGTCAGCCTTGTTCTGTGCCGCCAGTACCTGAGCCAGGCGCTGACGTGCGATTTCACCCAGGGTCGGGTTGGTCGGCTTGTCGGCGATGGCCTTCAGCTCAGCGGCGGCGTCATCCAGCTTGCCGGTGTCGACCGCGACTTTCGCGACGAACAGGCTGCCGTATTGGGCGTAGGTGCTACCACCGAATTCATTCTTCAGCTTGCCGGCCAGGTCTGCAACCTGCGCAGGATCAGGCTTGCCGTCCGGCGTCAGGGTGGTTTCCAGCAATTGCTGATAGAGGATCGAGGCGCCTTGGGACTGGTTAGCCTGATACTTGGTCCAGGCTTGCCAGCCGAACACCACCACTAAAGCCAGCAGACCGCCAGTAACCAGGGGCTTGCCGTTACGCTGCCACCAGTCCTTGAACTCGGCCAGTTGATCATCATCAGAACTCGACACCCCAATACTCCTTAATCGCTAAATTCGGCTGTTCGACAGCTTCAACCCTGCACGACGCAGGTGGCCAAGTGCGCAGCGAGCGCATCAAAGGCAATGTTCTGTTGCTCGCCCTGGCCACGCAGGGGTTTGAAACCTATCACTTGCTGGGCCAGCTCGTCATCGCCGAGGATCAGTGCATACAGCGCACCGCTCTTGTCGGCCTTCTTGAATTGGCTCTTGAAGCTGCCAGCGCCGGCATTGACTTGCAGGCGCAGGTTCGGCAGTTGGTCGCGAACCTTTTCGCTCAGGGCCAGGGCAGCCAGTTCGGCGGCCTCGCCAAAGGCGCACAGGTACACGTCCACCTGACGGGAGATCTCTTCCGGGACCCGCTCCAGGGTTTCCAGCAGCAGGATCAGCCGCTCGATGCCCATGGCGAAGCCCACGCCGGTGGTCGGCTTGCCGCCCATCTGCTCGACCAGGCCGTCGTAACGACCACCAGCACACACGGTGCCCTGGGCGCCGAGTTTGTCGGTGACCCACTCGAACACGGTCTTGCTGTAGTAATCGAGGCCGCGCACCAGCTTGGTGTTGATCACGAACGGAATACCGGCAGCATCCAGGCGAGCCTTGAGGCCCTCGAAGTGGATACGGGACTCGTCGTCCAGGTAGTCGGCCATTTTCGGCGCATTGAGCAGCACGGCCTGGGTATCGGCGTTCTTGGTATCGAGGACGCGCAATGGGTTGGTCTTCAGACGGCGCTGGCTGTCTTCGTCCAACTTGTCCAGGTGGGCAGACAGGTACTCGACCAGGGCCACTTTGTAGCGGCCGCGGGATTCACTGGTGCCCAGGCTGTTGAGTTCAAGCTTGACCGCGTCGCGGATGCCCAGCAGGCCCCACAGGCGCCAGGTCAGGACGATCAGCTCGGCGTCGATGTCCGGGCCGTCGATGTTGAACACTTCCAGGCCGATCTGGTGAAACTGGCGATAACGGCCTTTCTGTGGACGCTCGTGGCGGAACATCGGGCCGATGTACCACAACTTCTGCGGCTGGCCAGCACCGGTGAGGCCATGCTCAAGCACAGCGCGAACGCAGGCGGCAGTGCCTTCCGGACGCAGGGTCAGGGAGTCGCCGTTGCGGTCTTCAAAGGTGTACATCTCTTTTTCGACGATGTCGGTCACTTCACCGATGGAGCGCTTGAACAGCTCGGTGAACTCGACGATCGGCATGCGGATCTGCTTGTAACCGTAGTTATCCAGCAGGCGCGCGACAGTGCCCTCGAAATAGCGCCACAGCGGCGTCTGTTCCGGCAGGATGTCGTTCATGCCACGAATGGCTTGCAGAGACTTGCTCACATCAAATCCTTAAATTCGTTCAATCAGCCGCGCGCGATCAGCGCTGCGTCAGCCGCGACCTTTTCGGCCGCTTTCTCGCGGATCAGCTTTTCCAGCTCATCCACCAGATTGTCATTCGTCAACTTCTGCGACGGCTTGCCGTCGATGTAGATCAGGTTCGGCGTACCACCGGTCAGGCCCACATGGGCCTCTTTGGCCTCGCCCGGCCCGTTGACCACGCAACCGATCACTGCAACATCCAGCGGCACCAGCAGGTCTTCAAGGCGCAATTCCAAGTCGTTCATGGTTTTAACCACGTCGAAGTTCTGCCGCGAGCAGCTCGGGCAGGCAATGAAATTGATGCCACGGGAACGCAAACGCAGGGATTTGAGAATGTCGTAACCGACTTTCACTTCCTCTACAGGGTCTGCTGCCAGCGAGATGCGGATAGTATCGCCAATCCCTTCGGCGAGCAGCATACCGAGACCTACCGCAGATTTCACTGTGCCTGAGCGTAAACCGCCCGCTTCAGTAATACCCAGGTGCAACGGCTGCACAATTTCCTTGGCCAGCAGGCGGTAGGCTTCTACCGCCATGAACACGTCGGAGGCCTTTACGCTGACCTTGAAGTCCTGGAAATTCAGGCGTTCAAGGTGCTCAACGTGGCGCAGCGCCGATTCAACCAGCGCCGCTGGGGTAGGTTCGCCGTATTTCTTTTGCAGGTCTTTTTCCAGGGAACCGGCGTTGACGCCGATACGGATTGGAATGCCACGGTCGCGAGCCGCATCAACCACCGCACGCACACGGTCTTCACGACCGATGTTGCCCGGGTTGATACGCAGGCAGTCCACACCCAGCTCTGCCACGCGCAATGCGATCTTGTAGTCGAAGTGAATATCAGCAACCAATGGCACCTTGACCAATTGCTTGATGCGGCCAAAGGCTTCGGCAGCATCCATGTCCGGCACGGAGACGCGCACGATGTCCACGCCGGCTGCTTCCAGACGGTTGATCTGGGCAACCGTGGCGGCCACATCATTGGTGTCGCTGTTGGTCATGCTTTGTACCGCGATGGGGGCATCGCCACCCACCGGCACCGAGCCGACCCAGATCTTGCGCGATACGCGACGTTTGATTGGAGATTCGCCGTGCATGACTATTGTCCCAACTTCAGGCGAGCGGTCTCGCCACTGGTGAACGGCGCTACGTCCACAGGCTGGCCGTTGTAGGCCACTTGCGCGCCACGGGCAAAGCCCAGACGCAGCGTCAAAGGAGGCTTGCCGCCCTGGTCGAGCGTATCTCCCTTACGCTTCAGACCGCTGAACAGCACTTTGCCGTTGCCATCGGTGACTTGCGTCCAGCAGTCAGCGATGAAGGTAATCTGTACACGGCCATCACCGGCGATCAACGCTGGGGTGGTGGGCGGCGAAATCGCAGGGGCAGCAGGAGCGGCTGGAGCCGGAGTCGCTGGCGTCTGCACTGGAGCGGCCGGAGTGTGAGCCGGGGCAGCAGGCGTTGCAGGAGCCGGCGCGGCAGCAGTCGCGGCTGGCGCGGTTTCCGGTGCGGCTGGCTGCTCGGTGGCAGCCGGTGCTTCCGGCGCGGCCTGGCTTTCGGCAACGGCCTGGTCTTCCGGCTCATCCAGCGGGTGAATCTGGGTGGTACCGTCAGCGCTCTCGACTTCGACGTGCTCCATTGCGTTGCTGGTCAAGTCCTTGGCCCGCTGGGAGGTCTGGTCTTGCCACCAGACGAAACCGCCACCAATGACCGCGATCAGCAGCAACAGGCTGACAATTCGCAAAATCGTGTGGGAAACCCGCACCGGCTCTTCGATGCGCCCCAGGCCGTGGACATTGCTGCCCTGGGAGTCGGTGCCGGTAAATTGGTCGAATTCCTGGACCAGTATGGCTTGGTCGATACCCAGCAATTTGGCATAGGCACGGATATAGCCGCGGGCAAAGGTGTGCCCAGGCAGCTTATCGAACGCGCCAGCTTCCAAGTTGCCCAGGGACGTCGTGGTCAAATTGAGCTTGAGGGCCACTTCCGCCAGCGACCAACCATTGCTTTCGCGGGCCTGGCGCAAGGTGTCGCCTGGGTTTACGCGATTAGCTGCTACAACTTCCGGGTGCGCCGCTTTCATCATTGCTCCGACAGGTATTGCTGATATTCCGGCGTACCGGGATAGAGTCGTTCGAGTTGCTGGCCAAAACGTGCGGCCGTGTCGCGTTCTTCATGAACCGTCGCCAGGCGCACGCCGAGCAATAGACTACGTGCATTTTGCCCACTGAGCAGGCTAAAACGCTCGTAATAGTCACGTGCTGGCACATAATGCCTGTCATCAAAGGATATCTCAGCCATTTCGAGCAATGCCCGAGGCTGGCGACTGTTCAAATGCAGGGCTTTTTCCAGTTGCTGGCGGGCGCTGTCGCGTTGACCTAAGCGCATCGAGGTCACCCCAAGGTTCTCGAATACCCGCGAACGCTCAGGATAGAGGGTATCAGCGCTGGCTTGCTGGAAATAAAGGGCGGCTTGGTCATAACGCTTCTGCTCGAACAGGAAGCTGCCGTAATTGTTCAGCAGCCGCGGGTCGGCAGGACGGGAGGCCAGAGCCTTGTGGAAATACTGTTCGGCCAGTTCAGGCTCGGCCTGGGCCTGGAACACCAAGGCCAGTGCGCCATTGGCGTGCGCATCATCGCTGTCCAGCTCCAAGGCTTTCTTCAGCGGCACTTTGGCCTGTTCGCTCATGCCTTGTCGAAGGTAACCCAAGCCCAGTTGCACATAGGCAACACGCGCCTCGTCACGGCCTTTACCGGTTTGCAAAGGGCTCTCATGACCCGATGAAACACAACCGGCCACGAGACCAGTAACAAGCAAAAGCAGCGCAAGGCGCAAGGGCATAGAGATCCTCTCTCAGATTCGATTCACAGCAATCAGCGGCAGATCGTCGGGGGAGTTCAACTCACGCCCGGCAATATAACGCTCGCTGCGGCGGGTGCGGTCCATCACCTGCCCTACCAATTGGCCACAGGCGGCGTCGATATCTTCACCACGGGTGGTGCGCACGGTGACGTTGTAGCCGGCCTGGTGCAGTTGATCCTGGAAACGGCGGATAGCGTTGTTGCTCGGCCGCTCGTAGCCAGAATGTGGAAACGGGTTAAACGGAATCAGGTTGATCTTGCACGGGGTGTTCTTGAGCAACTCGATCATCTCGACCGCGTGTTCGACCTTGTCGTTGATGTCCTTGAGCAGGGTGTACTCAATGGTCAACACTCGCTTCTCGCCCAACGTTGCCATATAGCGCTGGCAAGATTCGAGCAGCATCTTAAGCGGATACTTCTTGTTGATTGGCACCAATTGGTTACGCAATGCGTCATTCGGTGCATGCAGCGACAACGCCAGGGAGACGTCGATGTACTTGGCCAGCTCATCGATCATCGGTACCACGCCGGAGGTCGACAGGGTCACACGGCGCTTGGAGATGCCGTAGCCCAGGTCGTCCATCATCAGGTGCATGGCCGAAATGACGTTATCGAAGTTCAGCAGCGGCTCACCCATGCCCATCATCACCACGTTGGTGATGGCACGGTCGACGGTCGCCGGGACGCTGCCAAAGGATTTGTTGGCAATCCACACCTGGCCGATCACTTCGGCGGCGGTGAGGTTGCTATTGAAGCCTTGCTTGCCGGTGGAGCAGAAACTGCAGTCCAGGGCACAGCCTGCCTGGGACGAAACGCACAAGGTGCCACGTTTGCCCTGGGGAATGTACACAGTCTCGACGCAGCTGCCGGACGCCACGCGCACCACCCACTTGCGGGTGCCGTCGCTGGAGATGTCCTCGCTGACCACTTCGGGACCACGGACCTCAGCAATGGCCTTGAGCTTGTCGCGCAGGGCCTTGCTGACGTTCGTCATGGCATCGAAATCGTCGACGCCAAAGTGGTGAATCCACTTCATTACCTGACCGGCACGGAAACGCTTCTCCCCGATTGAGTCGAAGAATTTCTCCATTTCCGGCTGGGTCAGACCCAGCAGGTTGGTTTTAACAGTCGATGTAGTCATGGATTCACCCTCACTCTTTAAGCCGATGCTTAGCGAGCGGTTACTTCAGTAGCAGCGAAAAAGTACGAGATTTCGCGAGCAGCGGCAGCTTCGGAGTCCGAGCCGTGTACAGCGTTGGCGTCGATGGATTCAGCGAAGTCAGCACGGATAGTGCCGGCAGCAGCTTCTTTAGGGTTGGTAGCGCCCATCAGCTCACGGTTCAGAGCGATAGCGTTTTCGCCTTCCAGAACCTGAACAACAACAGGACCGGAGATCATGAAGGCAACCAGGTCGCCGAAGAAACCACGAGCGCTGTGCTCAGCGTAGAAGCCTTCAGCTTCGGCTTTGGACAGTTGCTTGAGTTTCGAAGCTACAACCTTCAGGCCGGCTTTTTCGAAACGAGTGGTGATCTCGCCGATGACGTTTTTTGCAACAGCGTCAGGCTTGATGATGGAGAAAGTACGTTGAACAGCCATGGTGTAACTCCAGAAACGGTAATTTACGAAAAATTAAACCCGCGAATTATACGCGGGTTATTGGGTATTGCCTAACTGCGTAAAAAGGCGGCTCAGTCTGCTTCTTCGATCCACAGGCCTTGAATCGCCTCCAGGACCTTCTCGCCACCCCGATCAGGGATGTCATCGAAGTCCGGCAGCTCCATCACCAGATTGCGCAGCTTGACGAAGTTGACAGTCAGAGGATTGACCTCCGGATGAGCTTCAGCAAGTTGTATAGCGATTTCTTGTACATCAACCCATTTCAGGCTCATGACATTTCCTTGAATCAATGCGGCGCTTCGGCGGCATGGTTGAGGGAATATTTCGGAATTTCGACGGTGATGTTTTCCGTCCCGACCTTTGCTTGACAGCTTAGACGCGAAGTCGCTTCCAGGCCCCACGCGCGGTCAAGGAAGTCCTCTTCCAGCTCGTCAGCCTCTTCCAGGCTGTTGAAGCCCTCGCGGATGACGCAGTGGCACGTGGTGCAAGCGCACACACCGCCGCAGGCGCTTTCGATCTCGATGTGGTTGTCATGGGCAACTTCGAGGATGGACTTGCCGGTCTCAGCCTCCACGACCATACCGTCCGGGCAATGCTCGGCGTGTGGCAGAAAAATGACCTGCGGCATTAATTATTCCTCGATTTCATTCAGGTTGCGTCCCGCCAAGGCGGCTTTGACCGTCTGGTCCATACGACGGGCGGCAAAGGCATCGGTCACTTGGGACAGGCGCTTGGTCTGTTGCTCGATGGCATAACCATCGTCGCCTTTCATCAGTTCGGCCAGTTCCTGCATTTGCAGGTCGATGACCATGCGCTCTTCGGCATCCAACAGGCGCTCGCCGTCAGCATCCAGCGCGCCCTGCACCGCTTCGAGCAGGCGCCGGGCGTCGACTTGCTGCTCACGCAATACCCGGGCGACCTTGTCGTCACCGGCATATTGGAACGAGTCCTTGAGCATCTTGGCGATTTCACCGTCGGTGAGGCCGTAGGACGGCTTGACCTGGATGCTCGCCTCAACGCCTGAGCCCAGCTCGCGCGCGGCCACATTCAACAGGCCATCGGCGTCAACCTGGAAGGTCACGCGAATCTTCGCCGCACCCGCCACCATCGCCGGAATGCCGCGCAATTCAAAGCGCGCCAGGGAGCGGCAGTCGCTGATCAGCTCGCGCTCACCTTGCAACACGTGAATCATCATGGCCGTCTGGCCATCTTTGTAAGTAGTGAAGTCCTGGGCGCGGGCGACGGGGATGGTGGTGTTGCGTGGAATCACCTTCTCCATCAAGCCACCCATGGTTTCGAGACCCAGGGACAGTGGGATCACGTCGAGCAGAAGCAGTTCGCCACCATCGCGTTTGTTACCGGCCAGGGTATCGGCCTGGATCGCAGCGCCGATGGCGACCACTTGATCCGGGTCGATTTCAGTCAGCGGCTGGCGACCGAAGGCTTCGGCGACGGCTTCACGCACGCGCGGCACACGGGTGGAGCCACCGACCATGACCACGGCGCCGACATCTTCCAGCTCGATACCGGAATCGCGCACCGCGCGGCGGCAGGCTTTCAGGCTGCGGGCAACCATCGGTTCGATCAACGCATCGAAGGCTTCGCGCGTCAGTTGGGCCGACCAGTTGCCGTAGGAAACTTCAACACTTGCAGCATCGGTCAGCGCTTCCTTGGCCGCGCAAGCAGTTTGCAGCAGGTTGCGCTGCGCGCCCGGGTCCAGGTCGGCAGACAAGCCGGCGCTGCTGATGATCCAGCCCGCAATGGCGTGGTCGAAGTCATCGCCGCCCAGGGCGCTGTCGCCGCCGGTCGCGAGCACTTCGAAGACGCCGCCGGTCAGGCGCAGGATAGAAATATCAAAGGTGCCGCCGCCCAGGTCGTAAATAGCGACAAGGCCTTCGGCGTGCTGGTCCAGGCCATAAGCCACGGCCGCCGCAGTCGGTTCGTTGAGCAGGCGCAGTACGTTCAGGCCGGCGAGTTTTGCCGCGTCCTTGGTGGCCTGGCGCTGAGCGTCATCGAAATAAGCCGGAACGGTGATTACGGCACCGACCAGTTCGCCGCCCAGGGTTTTCTCCGCGCGTTGGCGCAGCACCTTGAGGATATCGGCCGACACTTCCACCGGGCTTTTCGGGCCCTGGATGGTGTCGATGAACGGCATGTGGGATTCACCGCCAACAAAGCGGTATGGCAGTTGGTCGCCCAATTGCTTGACGTCGGACAGACCACGACCCATCAAGCGCTTGACCGACAGCACAGTGTTCAGAGGATCGCTAGAGGCTGCCAGCTTGGCTGACTCACCGACTTCGGTGCGATCAGCGTGATAACGCACGGCGGACGGCAGGATCACCTGGCCATCAGCGTCGGGCAACGGCTCGGACAGGCCGCTGCGCAAGGCAGCAACCAGGGAATTGGTGGTGCCCAGGTCAATCCCGACCGCCAGGCGACGCTGGTGCGGTTGAGGGCTTTGGCCGGGTTCGGCGATTTGCAGTAGGGCCATGGTAATCAGGTCTTATCTGTCTATCAGGCGTGCATCACGGGCAGCACACTGGGTTAATCGTCGAGGCGCTCTTCTAGCTGGCGCACTTCGTAGGTGAGCTTGTCGAGGAACTGCATGCGCCGCATCAGGCGTTCGGCCTGTTCACGTTGCGCAGCATCATCCCAACAGGCTGCGAAGCTTTCGTTGAGTTCATCCTGGGCCGTTTTCAGACGACGCTTGAAGACTGCGACGCCGGCCAGATCGGCTTCGTCCTGCAAGTCTTCGAGTTCTTCGCGCCACTGCATCTGCTGCATCAAGAAGTCCGGGTCGTGAACCGTGACTTCCAGCGGCAACTCGCCACCATTCATCGCGAGCAGGTAACGCGCGCGCTTGGGGGGGCTTTTGAGCGTCTGATAGGCTTCGTTGAGGCTGGCCGATTGCTCCAGCGCCAGGCGTTGCTCACGCTCGGAGGCGTCAGCAAAGCGGTCCGGATGCACGCCACGCGCCAGTTCTCGGTAGCGCGTGGCAAGCTGCTCAAGGTCCAGCCGAAAGCTCGGCTGCAGCTCGAATAAAGCGAAATGACAAGGAGTACCCACGAATAGCCTCAGATGTTGAAGCTTTCGCCGCAGCCACATTCACCGCGCACGTTGGGATTGTTGAACTTGAAGCCTTCGTTCAACCCTTCCTTGACGAAATCGAGCTCGGTGCCGTCCAGGTAGGTCAGGCTTTTAGGGTCGATGATCACTTTCTCGCCGTGACTTTCGAACACCTGGTCTTCCGCAACCACTTCGTCGACAAACTCCAGCACGTAGGCAAGGCCGGAGCAGCCTGTGGTGCGAACACCCAGACGAATCCCCTCACCTTTACCGCGCCCATTCAGGGAGCGGCGAATGTGCTGTGCAGCCGCTTCTGTCATGCTGATAGCCATCGTTGACTCCTTACTCGTCGCCAAATGCTTAGATCAAGCCTTTCTTCTGCTTGTAGTCGCGAACGGCCGCCTTGATGGCGTCTTCTGCGAGTACCGAGCAGTGGATTTTCACTGGCGGCAGGGCCAGTTCTTCGGCCAGCTGGGTGTTGCTGATGGTGACAGCCTCGTCCAGGGTCTTGCCTTTCATCCATTCGGTCGCCAGGGAGCTGGAGGCGATGGCCGAACCGCAGCCGTAGGTCTTGAACTTGGCGTCTTCGATAACGCCAGCGTCGTTGACCTTGATCTGCAGGCGCATCACATCGCCGCACGCCGGAGCGCCGACCATGCCGGTGCCGACATCAGGGTCTTCCGCGTCCATCTTGCCGACGTTGCGCGGGTTTTCGTAGTGGTCGATGACCTTTTCGCTGTAAGCCATGGTACTGAATCCTCACTCATCAGGGCCGCTCTGGAACCCTGTAGAAACGCCTGCGTTTTCCGCCACGTTCCTACAGAGCTTGGGTGGCGGCTTCTATATTTAGTGTGCCGCCCACTCGATCTTGGAAATATCGACACCGTCTTTGTACATGTCCCACAGCGGCGACAGAACGCGCAGCTTGTTGACGGCTTCGCAGACTTTCTGCGCGGCGTAGTCGACTTGCTCTTCGGTGGTGAAACGGCCGAACGTAAAGCGGATCGAGCTGTGTGCCAGTTCGTCGTTGCGGCCCAGGGCGCGCAGTACGTATGAAGGCTCAAGGGACGCCGAGGTGCAGGCCGAACCGGACGAAACCGCCAGATCCTTGAGCGCCATGATCAGCGACTCGCCTTCGACGTAGTTGAAGCTCAAATTCAGGTTGTGCGGTACACGGGCGGTCATGCTGCCGTTGATGTACAGCTCTTCAAGGTTCTCGACCTGCTTGTAGAAGCGATCGCTGAGGGCCTTGATGCGCACGTTTTCGGCAGCCATGTCTTCCTTGGCTACACGGAAGGCTTCGCCCATGCCGACGATCTGGTGAGTCGCCAGGGTGCCCGAACGCATGCCGCGCTCGTGACCGCCGCCGTGCATGGTGGCTTCGATGCGCACACGTGGCTTGCGGCTCACATACAGGGCGCCGATGCCCTTAGGGCCGTAGGTCTTGTGGGCAGAGAACGACATCAGGTCGACTTTCAGCTTCGACAGGTCGATGTCGACCTTGCCGGTGGACTGAGCAGCGTCGACGTGCAGCAGGATGCCCTTCGAGCGGGTCAGCTCGCCGATGGCCGCGATGTCGTTGATGGTGCCGATTTCGTTGTTCACGTGGATCACGGAAACCAGGATGGTGTCTTCACGCAGGGCCGCTTCGATCATGGCCGGGGTGACGATACCGTCGGTGGTTGGCTCGAGGTAGGTGACCTCGAAACCTTCACGCTCCAGTTGGCGCATGGTGTCGAGGACAGCCTTGTGCTCAATCTTGGTGGTGATCAGGTGTTTGCCTTTGGTCGCATAGAAATGCGCCGCGCCCTTGATTGCCAGGTTGTCAGACTCGGTAGCACCGGAGGTCCAGACGATTTCCCGTGGGTCGGCGTTGACCAGGTCAGCGACTTGGCGACGAGCGTTCTCGACCGCTTCCTCGGCTTTCCAGCCGAATACGTGGGAACGGGAGGCCGGGTTGCCGAAGTTTCCGTCAACCAGCAGGCATTCGCTCATCTTTTGCGCGACACGCGGATCAACCGGGGTGGTCGCTGAGTAATCAAGGTAAATCGGCAATTTCATGGACTTTCTCCTAAATCAGGCTGGCTGGCGTGCCGTTAGCTCTTCGGCTGTCACTCGACGGCGGACGCTTCGATCTTGTCCAGACGCGGCGCCTTGGTGTTGCAACGGCGCTGGTCCTGACGCTGGGCTACTTCTTGCACCTCACGGCGAGTCACAAGATCAGCCAAGCTGATACCACTCAAAAACTCATGGATCTGCAGGCTCAAGTCACACCACAGGTGGTGTGTGAGGCAGGTGTCGCCGGCGTGGCAATCACCCAGGCCCTGGCATTTGGTGGCGTCGACGGATTCGTTGACCGCGTCGATCACCTGAGCCACCTGGATACCCTGCATGTCGCGGGACAACTGATAGCCGCCGCCTGGGCCGCGGACACTGGAAACCAGGTTGCTACGGCGCAACTTGGCAAACAGTTGCTCGAGATAGGACAGGGAAATGCCTTGGCGCTCGGAGATATCGGCCAGGGACACCGGCCCAGTTTGCGCGTGCAAAGCCAGGTCAAGCATGGCGGTCACCGCGTATCGGCCTTTTGTAGTCAGTCTCATGGACAATTACCAAGGTGTTTCAGAATGTGGGCAAGTATGCGATTCCCGAGTATTTAAGTCAACTATAAGACCTAGTACTTTAGTCAGGATTACCCGTAAAAAGGGCGCGCGAATCATAGCAGGGTGCGAGAGGTAATGGCACATTCAACATCATGTGGCCGATAAAGCGTAAACCTTGTAGGAGCCCGGCTTGCCGGCGATAGCGACCTTAACGACGCCATCGCCGGCAAGCCGGACTCCTACAGGAATAAGTACTTTAGCTAGCTTGCTGGTTGGTTTCGGCCTTGATCTCGGCGAAGTCTTCTTCGCGTAGCTCAGGCAGATCCTTCGCACAGTACGGACTGCCCAGGTCCTTCAGCGCACCGCACATGCCATCCAGCTTGCCGTCCACCGCTTGCAGGTGATCCAGCAACTGGCCAATGGCTCGCGCCACCGGGTCAGGCATGTCTTCGCTGACGCCATAGGCATCGAAGCCGATTTTCTCAGCCATGGCCTTGCGCTTGGCTTCCTGCTCGTCGCCGACTTCCGGCTTGACGATGATTCGGCCAGGAATACCTACAACGGTTGCACCTGGCGGCACAGCCTTGGTCACCACCGCATTAGAGCCGACCTTGGCGCCCGCGCCGACAGTGAACGGGCCGAGCACCTTCGCGCCCGCACCTACCACCACACCATCACCTAGAGTTGGGTGGCGCTTGCCCTTATTCCAACTGGTCCCACCCAAGGTCACACCCTGATAAAGGGTCACGTCATCGCCGATCTCGGCAGTCTCGCCAATCACGATACCCATGCCATGGTCGATGAAGAAACGACGACCCACCTTGGCGCCCGGATGAATCTCGATCCCCGTCATCCACCGCCCGAAGTTCGACACCAACCGCGCCAGCCATTTCCAGCCCATGCCCCACAGGGCACCGGAAAGGCGGTGAATCCAGATGGCGTGCATGCCCGGATAGCAGGTCAGCACTTCAAAAGCGTTGCGCGCCGCCGGGTCACGGTGGAAAACACTTTGGATATCTTCTCGCAAACGCTCGAACATTTTTAATCCTTCCGCTTAAGAAGCTCGCCACGGGCCGCTTTCTGGGTTTCCGTGAGGATGCCACGCAATATGTTCATTTCTGCCCGGCTGACCGAGCTACGTCCGTAAAGGCGACGCAGGCGTGCCATCAAGTGCCGCGGCTTTTCCGGATCGAGGAATTCGATGGCCACCAGGGTTTGCTCCAAGTGTTCATAGAACCGCTCCAACTCGTCCATGGTGGCCAACTCGCCACTTTTGGTCGACGCGACCTCTTCCTTCTCTACCTTGCTCGGCTGACCCGCAGCGGCCAGCCAGGCCATGCGCACTTCGTAGGTCAACACCTGCACCGCCGCCCCGAGGTTCAGCGAGCTGAATTCAGGGTCCGATGGGATATGCACATGGTAATGACATCGCTGCAGCTCTTCATTGGTCAGGCCGGAGTCCTCACGACCAAAGACCAAGGCTATTTCAGCGCCGCCGGCGGCTTCTTCGACCACTTTGGTGCCGCATTCACGCGGATCCAGCAGCGGCCAAGGGATGCGACGGTCGCGGGCACTGGTGCCGAGCACCAAGTTGCAGCCGACCAAGGCGTCTTCCAAGGTGGCGACAACCTGGGCTTTTTCCAGGATGTCATTGGCGCCGGACGCACGGGCATCAGCCTCGTGGTGCGGGAACACACGCGGTTCGACCAGCACCAGGCGCGTCAGCCCCATGTTTTTCATGGCTCGCGCCACCCCGCCGATGTTACCGGGATGACTGGTATTGACCAAGACGACACGAATGTTTTGCAGCAAGGGAGGCGCTCTCGGACACGGGAAAGGGGAGCAAATCTTACAGAACAGCCTAAGGTTATGCCATGAAAGCTAACGTCGTCCTTCACCTGAAGAAAGTTTCTGCTAGAATGCTCGGCTTTCTTTAACAACCTTAGGTGACACATCCATGCAGCCCATGCTGAATATCGCGCTGCGCGCCGCCCGCAGCGCCAGTGAATTGATCTTCCGCTCCATCGAGCGCCTGGATACCATCAAGGTCGACGAAAAAGACGCCAAGGATTATGTATCCGAGGTGGATCGCGCCGCCGAACAGAAAATCATCGATGCCCTGCGCAAGGCCTACCCTACCCACGGCATCCTCGGTGAAGAAACCGGCTTGCACAAAGGCAGCGGCGAAGGCGAAGACTATCTGTGGATCATCGACCCACTGGATGGCACCACCAACTTCCTGCGCGGCATCCCGCACTTTGCCGTGAGCATCGCGTGCAAATACCGTGGTCGCCTGGAACACGCCGTCGTCCTGGACCCAGTCCGCCAAGAAGAATTCACCGCCAGCCGTGGCCGTGGCGCCCAGCTGAATGGTCGTCGCCTGCGCGTCAGCGGTCGTACCAGCCTGGACGGCGCCCTGCTGGGTACCGGCTTCCCGTTCCGTGATGACCAGATGGACAACCTGGAAAACTACCTGGGCATGTTCCGCGCCCTCGTTGGCCAGACTGCCGGCATCCGTCGTGCCGGTGCCGCGAGCCTGGACCTGGCTTATGTGGCTGCTGGTCGTTTCGATGCGTTCTGGGAGTCGGGCCTGTCCGAGTGGGACATGGCTGCAGGCGCCCTGCTGATCCAAGAAGCAGGTGGCTTGGTGAGCGACTTCACGGGCGGTCACGATTTCCTTGAGAAAGGCCACGTCGTTGCCGGCAACACCAAATGCTTCAAGGCAGTACTGACGGCCATCCAGCCGCACCTGCCTGCATCGCTGAAGCGCTAAGCGAGCGAGCACAAAAAAGCACCCCGAGGGGTGCTTTTTTTATGCCTGTAGAACCGGTTACTGCTGGTTCTGACCCAGAATCAGACGACCCTCTTTGTCGACTGGAATCTGGCTGCCAGGGTCACGCTCCATACGCACGGAACCTTCCTTGCCATCCAGGTTGTAACGCACGTCGTACCCGACCACCTTGTCGCTGATGTCGTTGACGGTGTTACAACGGGTTTGCGTGGTGGTGTAGGTATCGCGGTTCTGCATGCCTTCCTGAACCTTGTTACCGGCGTAACCGCCACCCACCGCGCCGGCTACAGTCGCCAGCTTCTTGCCATTACCGCCACCGATCTGGTTGCCGAGCAAACCACCCGCCAGGGCGCCTACGACCGTACCGGCGATTTGATGCTGATCCTGCACCGGACGCTGCCGGGTCACGGTGACGTCCTTGCAGACCTCACGGGGAGTTTTTATCTGGGTTTTAACCGGCTGCACCGCCAGCACTTGCGCATACTCAGGGCCGCTTTTTACCAGGCTGTAGGTGGCAACAGCACCCCCGGCAGTCACACCGACAGCACCCAATACCGCACCAACCAGCAACGACTTGTTCACGTGAACCTCCTGACCATCACAAGCGGACCGAAACGTCCGCGCTATACCCAGCCTTGGAGCAAAAAAAAAGGCGCGAGTTCAATACTCGCGCCTTTCTTGTCACAGCCGATCAACAAACGCCCATCAAGGACGGTCGTCAACCTCCTTGCCAGTGCTGGCCGGAGGGATCAGGTCTTCGCTGTTGAGGTTCAGCCAGATCAGCACCACGTTGGCGATGTAGATCGACGAGTAGGTGCCCGCCAGAACGCCGATGAACAGCGCCAGGGAGAAGCCCCACAGGTTGTCGCCACCGAAAATCATCAGCGCAGCGATCGCCAGCAAAGTGGAAATCGACGTCGCCATGGTCCGCAACAGGGTCTGGGTGGTCGAGACGTTGATGTTCTCGATCAGCGACGCCTTGCGCAGTACACGGAAGTTCTCACGAACCCGGTCGAATACCACGATGGTGTCGTTGAGGGAGTAACCAATGATCGCCAGTACAGCGGCCAGTACGGTCAGGTCGAACGTGATCTGGAAGTACGCGAGGATACCCACGGTGACGATCACGTCATGGATCAGCGACACAATGGCGCCGACACCGAACTTCCACTGAAAGCGGAACGCCAGGTAGATCATGATACCGACCAGCGCCATCAGCATGCCGAGGCCGCCCTGGTCGCGCAGTTCTTCACCGACCTGCGGGCCCACGAACTCGACACGCTTGACCGACGCAGGGTTGTCGCCGCCGACCTTCTGCAAGGCCTCGGCTACCTGGTGACCCAGTTGCGGGTCTTCGCCAGGCATACGCACCAGCAGGTCGGTGGTGGCACCAAAGCTCTGCACGATGGCTTCGTGATAGCCGGCCTTGACCAGCTCGTTGCGCACCAGGGTCACATCGGCCGGTTTCTCGTAGGTCAGCTCGATGAGCGTACCGCCGGTAAAGTCCAGACCGTAGTTCAGGCCCTTATGGAACCAGCTGAACAACGCCAGAACGGTAAGGAGCACGGTGACGCCGAACGCAACGTTGCGAACGCCCATGAAGTTGATTGTACGTAACATGGCAGCCCCTTAAATCCACAACTTCTTGAAGTCACGCCCGCCATAGATCAGGTTGACCATTGCGCGGGTCACCATGATGGCCGTGAACATCGAGGTAAAGATACCGAGGGACATGGTCACCGCAAAGCCCTTGACCGGGCCGGTACCCATGGCGAAGAGAATCCCACCCACCAACAATGTGGTCAGGTTGGAGTCGAGAATCGCGGTAAATGCCCGGCCGAAGCCTTCGTTGATTGCACGCTGTACGGTCATGCCATTGGCGATCTCTTCACGAATCCGCGAGAAGATCAGTACGTTGGCATCTACCGCCATACCCATGGTGAGTACGATACCGGCGATACCTGGCAAGGTCAGCGTAGCGCCCAGCAGCGACATCAGGGCCAGCAGCATGACCATGTTGCCCGCCAGGGCCACGGTGGCGATAACACCGAAGAAGCGGTAGATGGCGATGATGAACAGGGACACGAACAGCATGCCCCACAAGGCCGCATCGATACCCTTGGTGATGTTGTCGGCACCGAGGCTCGGGCCGATGGTACGTTCTTCAGCGAAGTACATTGGGGCAGCCAGGCCACCGGCACGCAGCAGCAGGGCCAGCTCCGAGGATTCGCCCTGGCCGTTCAAGCCAGTGATACGGAATTGAGCACCCAGTGGCGACTGGATGGTCGCCAGGCTGATGATCTTCTTTTCTTCCTTGAAGGTCTGAACCGGCACGTCTTTCTCGACGCCGTTGACCATCTGCTTGGTATAGGTGGTCACCGGGCGTTGCTCGATGAAGATCACCGCCATGCTGCGACCGACGTTGCTGCGCGTGGCGCGGCTCATCAGTTCGCCGCCATGGCCATCCAGACGGATGTTCACTTCAGGGGTGCCGTGCTCGCCAAAACCAGCCTTGGCGTCAGTCACCTGGTCACCGGTGATGATCAAGCCACGCTCGATCAACGCAGGAGGACGGTTGCCTTCGCGGAACTCGAACTCTTCGGAAGTGGCGCGAGTAGCACCCGGCTCAGCCGCCAGACGGAATTCCAGGTTGGCGGTTTTACCCAGGATACGCTTGGCTTCAGCGGTGTCCTGTACGCCCGGCAGTTCAACCACGATACGGTTGGCACCCTGGCGCTGAACGATTGGCTCAGCCACACCCAGTTCGTTGACGCGGTTACGTACCGTGGTCAAGTTCTGCTTGATGGAGTATTCACGGATTTCCGCCAGCTTGGCCGGGGTCATCGCCAGACGCAGTACAGGTTGACCGTTGAGGTCGGCCGGTACGATGTCGAAATCGTTGAAGTTCTTGCGGATCAGTGCACGGGCCTGTTCGCGGGAAGCTTCGTCAGAGAAGCCCAGCTGGATGGCACCGTTGAGCTGCGGCAGGCTGCGATAACGCAGGCGCTCTTTACGCAGCAGGCTCTTCACGTCGCCTTCGTAGACCTTCAGTCGAGCGTCGAGGGCTTTGTCCATGTCGACTTCCAGCAGGAAGTGCACGCCACCGGACAAGTCCAGACCCAGCTTCATCGGGTGCGCGCCAATCTTGCGCAGCCAGGTTGGCGTGGTCTGTGCCAGGTTGAGTGCGACAACATAGTCGTCACCCATGGCCTTGCGCACGACATCTTTGGCCGGCAATTGGTCTTCTGCCTTGGTCAGGCGCAGCAAGCCGCCCTTCGAATCAGCCGCCAACGTTGCCGCCTTGACCTGGATACCCGCGTCAACGAGCGCTTTGCTCGCGCGTTCCAGGTCGGCCTGATTGACCTGCAGCGAAGTGCTGGCGCCAGTGATCTGGATCGCCGGGTCATCAGGATAGAGATTGGGAGCGGAATAAATAAAACCGATCGCCAGCACCGCCAGGATCAGTACGTATTTCCACAGAGGGTATTTGTTCAGCATCACGCCGCCCGCTTATAACGCGGGGCGCCTTGCGCGCCCCGTCGATTGGTAAAGGTTGTTACTCAGATCGCTTTGAGCGTGCCTTTTGGCAGCGTGGCGGCGATGGCGCCCTTCTGGAACTTCATTTCTACGGTGTCGGAAACTTCCAGAACCACGAAAGCATCGGAAACCTTGGTGATCTTGCCGGCGATGCCGCCAGTGGTCACAACTTCGTCACCTTTCTGCAGGCTGCCCAGCAGGTTTTTCTGCTCTTTGGCGCGCTTGGCCTGTGGACGCCAGATCATCAGGTAGAAGATGACCAGGAAGCCGACCAGGAAAATCCACTCGAAACCACCGCCCATAGGGCCGGCAGCAGCAGGCGCAGCGGCATCAGCCATGGCGTTAGAGATAAAAAAGCTCATTTAGCACTCCAGTTGCAAATAGTGAATCTTAGGGTCGGAAAACTCAGTCCAAGGGCGGCACAGGGAGCCCGCGCTTGGCATAGAAGGCATCGACGAAGGCGGCCAATGTACCCTGTTGAATAGCCTCGCGCAAACCAGCCATCAGGACTTGGTAGTGACGCAAATTGTGGATGGTATTCAACATGCTACCCAGCATTTCCCCACACTTGTCCAGATGGTGCAGATAAGCACGGGAGAAGTTCTGGCAGGTGTAGCAATCACAGGTGGGATCCAGCGGCGAATCATCATGGCGATGGAACGCGTTACGGATCTTCAGCACGCCTGTATCGATGAACAGATGCCCATTGCGGGCATTACGGGTTGGCATCACGCAATCGAACATGTCCACACCGCGGCGCACACCCTCTACGAGATCTTCCGGTTTGCCAACGCCCATAAGGTAACGAGGTTTGTCAGCCGGCATCAGGCCCGGCAGGTAATCCAGCACCTTAATCATTTCGTGCTTGGGCTCGCCCACCGACAAACCGCCGATGGCCAGGCCGTCAAAACCGATTTTGTCCAAGCCTTCCAGCGAGCGTTTGCGCAAGCTTTCGTGCATGCCGCCCTGGACGATACCGAACAGCGCAGCGGTGTTGTCGCCGTGGGCATTCTTCGAACGCTGGGCCCAACGCAGGGACAACTCCATGGAGATCCGCGCGACGTCTTCGTCAGCCGGGTACGGCGTGCACTCGTCAAAAATCATCACGATATCGGAGCCCAGGTCACGCTGGACCTGCATCGACTCTTCCGGGCCCATGAACACTTTGGAACCGTCCACCGGCGAGGCGAAGGTCACGCCCTCCTCCTTGATCTTGCGCATGGCGCCCAAGCTGAACACCTGGAAACCACCCGAGTCGGTCAGGATCGGGCCTTGCCATTTCATGAAGTCATGCAGGTCGCCATGCTTCTTGATCACTTCGGTGCCCGGGCGCAGCCACAGGTGGAAAGTGTTGCCGAGGATGATCTCGGCGCCGGTGGCGACGATGTCACGCGGCAGCATGCCTTTGACGGTGCCGTAGGTGCCGACCGGCATGAAAGCCGGGGTCTCGACGGTGCCGCGCGGGAAGGTCAAACGGCCGCGGCGAGCTTTACCATCCGTGGCCAGCAATTCAAACGACATACGACTCATGATTGTTCCTCTGGGCCGCGCGGCGCCGGGTTACGGGTGATAAACATCGCATCACCGTAGCTGAAAAAACGGTACTCGTTGGCGATGGCGGCTTGATAAGCGGCCATGGTTTCCGGGTAACCGGCAAATGCCGAAACCAGCATCAACAGCGTGGATTCGGGCAGATGGAAGTTGGTCACCAGGCAATCGACCACATGGAATGGCCGGCCTGGGAAGATAAAGATATCGGTGTCGCCGCTGAACGGCTTGAGCACGCCATCACGGGCCGCGCTTTCCAACGAGCGCACACTGGTGGTGCCCACTGCGACTACGCGTCCGCCACGCGCCTTGCACGCCGCGACAGCGTCCACCACTTCCTGGCTGACTTCCAACCACTCGCTGTGCATATGGTGGTCTTCGATGTTATCCACACGCACCGGTTGAAACGTGCCGGCCCCCACGTGCAGGGTCACATAGGCGGTCTCGACGCCCTTGGCGGCAATCGCATCGAGCAGCGGTTGATCGAAGTGCAGGCCTGCGGTCGGTGCAGCAACGGCGCCGAGGCGCTGGGAGTAAACCGTCTGATAGCGTTCGCGGTCCGAGTCTTCGTCGGGGCGGTCTATATAGGGAGGCAACGGCATATGGCCGACGCGCTCCAGCAGCGGCAATACCTCTTCGGCAAACTTGAGTTCGAACAGCGCATCATGACGCGCCACCATCTCGGCTTCGCCACCGCCATCGATCAGTATGGAGGAACCCGGTTTCGGCGACTTGCTCGAGCGCACATGGGCCAGTACGCGATGACTGTCCAGTACTCGCTCAACCAGAATTTCCAGCTTGCCGCCAGATGCTTTCTGGCCAAACAACCGCGCCGGAATCACTCGGGTATTGTTGAACACCATCAGATCGCCAGGGCGCAAATGCTCAAGCAAATCAGTGAATTGACGGTGTGCGAGGACGCCACTCACCCCGTCCAGGGTCAGCAGTCGACTGGCGCGACGCTCGGCCAAAGGGTGGCGAGCGATCAGCGAATCAGGGAGTTCAAAAGTAAAGTCAGCAACGCGCATGATGGAGTTCGTCTAGCAGGGCCGGGAAGTCTAGCGGAATTAGTCAAAATTGACCATGAAAGGTGATTGACCAACGGTAATCTCATCTCTATACTTCGCCGCCATTGAGCCCTGATGGCGGAATTGGTAGACGCGGCGGATTCAAAATCCGTTTTCGAAAGGAGTGGGAGTTCGAGTCTCCCTCGGGGCACCATCTTAAAAAAAGACCTTGAAATTCAAGGTCTTTTTTTTCGCCTGTAGAAAAGTGCATCACCTGCAAAGTTGTTCTTTTGTGAGCGGTGCACCACGCCAACGCCCCTCTCCAGGCGCGCTCTGACACGCGCTGTCAGCGCAATGCCCGCCTACCATTCATCGCGCACTTACAAGCCTCTAGCAGCTACTGGAGAGCGCTCAACGCGTCGAACGCATTTGGGTGCCAGCGCCACCGAGCATGTATGAAAAACCAGATTAATGCGGAGCTGAAAGCACCGATGAAGTGATCACGCCGAGTATTTGGGGACTTTTCGACCGCCCAAAACAAAACCCCATCTGCTTTCGCAAATGGGGTTTCGGAATTTAATCTTGACGATGACCTACTCTCACATGGGGAAACCCCACACTACCATCGGCGATGCATCGTTTCACTACTGAGTTCGGGATGGGATCAGGTGGTTCCAATGCTCTATGGTCGTCAAGAAATTCGGGTACTGAATCGTGGCTTATGCCTCGCTTCAGCAAATTGGGTATGTGACAGCTTTCGGTGTTTTATGAGCGTCGAACTTTCGGTTCATTTTCGTCTTCACACACCGCAATCTGATGCTCGTTAGAGTAGTCAAATTGCTTGGGTGTTATATGGTCAAGCCTCACGGGCAATTAGTATTGGTTAGCTCAACGCCTCACAGCGCTTACACACCCAACCTATCAACGTCGTAGTCTTCGACGGCCCTTCAGGGAACTCAAGGTTCCAGTGAGATCTCATCTTGAGGCTAGTTTCCCGCTTAGATGCTTTCAGCGGTTATCTATTCCGAACATAGCTACCCGGCAATGCCACTGGCGTGACAACCGGAACACCAGAGGTTCGTCCACTCCGGTCCTCTCGTACTAGGAGCAGCCCCTCTCAAATCTCAAACGTCCACGGCAGATAGGGACCGAACTGTCTCACGACGTTCTAAACCCAGCTCGCGTACCACTTTAAATGGCGAACAGCCATACCCTTGGGACCGGCTTCAGCCCCAGGATGTGATGAGCCGACATCGAGGTGCCAAACACCGCCGTCGATATGAACTCTTGGGCGGTATCAGCCTGTTATCCCCGGAGTACCTTTTATCCGTTGAGCGATGGCCCTTCCATACAGAACCACCGGATCACTAAGACCTACTTTCGTACCTGCTCGACGTGTCTGTCTCGCAGTCAAGCGCGCTTTTGCCTTTATACTCTACGACCGATTTCCGACCGGTCTGAGCGCACCTTCGTACTCCTCCGTTACTCTTTAGGAGGAGACCGCCCCAGTCAAACTACCCACCATACACTGTCCTCGATCCGGATAACGGACCTGAGTTAGAACCTCAAAGTTGCCAGGGTGGTATTTCAAGGTTGGCTCCACGCAGACTGGCGTCCACGCTTCAAAGCCTCCCACCTATCCTACACAAGCAAATTCAAAGTCCAGTGCAAAGCTATAGTAAAGGTTCACGGGGTCTTTCCGTCTAGCCGCGGATACACTGCATCTTCACAGCGATTTCAATTTCACTGAGTCTCGGGTGGAGACAGCGCCGCCATCGTTACGCCATTCGTGCAGGTCGGAACTTACCCGACAAGGAATTTCGCTACCTTAGGACCGTTATAGTTACGGCCGCCGTTTACCGGGGCTTCGATCAAGAGCTTCGCGTTAGCTAACCCCATCAATTAACCTTCCGGCACCGGGCAGGCGTCACACCCTATACGTCCACTTTCGTGTTTGCAGAGTGCTGTGTTTTTAATAAACAGTCGCAGCGGCCTGGTATCTTCGACCGGCATGAGCTTACGGAGCAAGTCCTTCACCCTCACCGGCGCACCTTCTCCCGAAGTTACGGTGCCATTTTGCCTAGTTCCTTCACCCGAGTTCTCTCAAGCGCCTTGGTATTCTCTACCCAACCACCTGTGTCGGTTTGGGGTACGGTTCCTGGTTACCTGAAGCTTAGAAGCTTTTCTTGGAAGCATGGCATCAACCACTTCGTTAACTAAAAGTTAACTCGTCATCAGCTCTCGGCCTTAGAATCCCGGATTTACCTAAGATTCCAGCCTACCACCTTAAACTTGGACAACCAACGCCAAGCTGGCCTAGCCTTCTCCGTCCCTCCATCGCAATAACCAGAAGTACAGGAATATTAACCTGTTTTCCATCGACTACGCTTTTCAGCCTCGCCTTAGGGACCGACTAACCCTGCGTCGATTAACGTTGCGCAGGAAACCTTGGTCTTTCGGCGTGGGTGTTTTTCACACCCATTGTCGTTACTCATGTCAGCATTCGCACTTCTGATACCTCCAGCAAGCTTCTCAACTCACCTTCACAGGCTTACAGAACGCTCCTCTACCGCATCACTTACGTGATACCCGTAGCTTCGGTGTATGGTTTGAGCCCCGTTACATCTTCCGCGCAGGCCGACTCGACTAGTGAGCTATTACGCTTTCTTTAAAGGGTGGCTGCTTCTAAGCCAACCTCCTAGCTGTCTAAGCCTTCCCACATCGTTTCCCACTTAACCATAACTTTGGGACCTTAGCTGACGGTCTGGGTTGTTTCCCTTTTCACGACGGACGTTAGCACCCGCCGTGTGTCTCCCATGCTCGGCACTTGTAGGTATTCGGAGTTTGCATCGGTTTGGTAAGTCGGGATGACCCCCTAGCCGAAACAGTGCTCTACCCCCTACAGTGATACATGAGGCGCTACCTAAATAGCTTTCGAGGAGAACCAGCTATCTCCGAGCTTGATTAGCCTTTCACTCCGATCCACAGGTCATCCGCTAACTTTTCAACGGTAGTCGGTTCGGTCCTCCAGTTAGTGTTACCCAACCTTCAACCTGCCCATGGATAGATCGCCCGGTTTCGGGTCTATTCCCAGCGACTAGACGCCCTATTAAGACTCGCTTTCGCTACGCCTCCCCTATTCGGTTAAGCTCGCCACTGAAAATAAGTCGCTGACCCATTATACAAAAGGTACGCAGTCACCCAACAAAGTGGGCTCCCACTGCTTGTACGCATACGGTTTCAGGATCTATTTCACTCCCCTCTCCGGGGTTCTTTTCGCCTTTCCCTCACGGTACTAGTTCACTATCGGTCAGTCAGTAGTATTTAGCCTTGGAGGATGGTCCCCCCATATTCAGACAAAGTTTCTCGTGCTCCGTCCTACTCGATTTCATGACTAAGAGATTTTCGCGTACAGGGCTATCACCCACTATGGCCGCACTTTCCAGAGCGTTCCGCTAATCTCAAAGCCACTTAAGGGCTAGTCCCCGTTCGCTCGCCACTACTAAGGGAATCTCGGTTGATTTCTTTTCCTCAGGGTACTTAGATGTTTCAGTTCCCCTGGTTCGCCTCTTGCACCTATGTATTCAGTACAAGATAACCATCTTATGATGGCTGGGTTCCCCCATTCAGACATCTCCGGATCAAAGTCTGTTTGCCGACTCCCCGAAGCTTTTCGCAGGCTACCACGTCTTTCATCGCCTCTGACTGCCAAGGCATCCACCGTATGCGCTTCTTCACTTGACCATATAACCCCAAGCAATCTGGTTATACTGTGAAGACGACATTCGCCGAAAATTCGAATTTCTCA
>NZ_AYTD01000016.1 GCF_000503215.1 Pseudomonas canadensis
AGCAGCTGATGTCGTCGATTAAGGAGGTGATCCAGCCGCAGGTTCCCCTACGGCTACCTTGTTACGACTTCACCCCAGTCATGAATCACACCGTGGTAACCGTCCTCCCGAAGGTTAGACTAGCTACTTCTGGTGCAACCCACTCCCATGGTGTGACGGGCGGTGTGTACAAGGCCCGGGAACGTATTCACCGCGACATTCTGATTCGCGATTACTAGCGATTCCGACTTCACGCAGTCGAGTTGCAGACTGCGATCCGGACTACGATCGGTTTTATGGGATTAGCTCCACCTCGCGGCTTGGCAACCCTCTGTACCGACCATTGTAGCACGTGTGTAGCCCAGGCCGTAAGGGCCATGATGACTTGACGTCATCCCCACCTTCCTCCGGTTTGTCACCGGCAGTCTCCTTAGAGTGCCCACCATTACGTGCTGGTAACTAAGGACAAGGGTTGCGCTCGTTACGGGACTTAACCCAACATCTCACGACACGAGCTGACGACAGCCATGCAGCACCTGTCTCAATGTTCCCGAAGGCACCAATCTATCTCTAGAAAGTTCATTGGATGTCAAGGCCTGGTAAGGTTCTTCGCGTTGCTTCGAATTAAACCACATGCTCCACCGCTTGTGCGGGCCCCCGTCAATTCATTTGAGTTTTAACCTTGCGGCCGTACTCCCCAGGCGGTCAACTTAATGCGTTAGCTGCGCCACTAAAAGCTCAAGGCTTCCAACGGCTAGTTGACATCGTTTACGGCGTGGACTACCAGGGTATCTAATCCTGTTTGCTCCCCACGCTTTCGCACCTCAGTGTCAGTATTAGTCCAGGTGGTCGCCTTCGCCACTGGTGTTCCTTCCTATATCTACGCATTTCACCGCTACACAGGAAATTCCACCACCCTCTACCATACTCTAGTCAGTCAGTTTTGAATGCAGTTCCCAGGTTGAGCCCGGGGATTTCACATCCAACTTAACAAACCACCTACGCGCGCTTTACGCCCAGTAATTCCGATTAACGCTTGCACCCTCTGTATTACCGCGGCTGCTGGCACAGAGTTAGCCGGTGCTTATTCTGTCGGTAACGTCAAAACACTAACGTATTAGGTTAATGCCCTTCCTCCCAACTTAAAGTGCTTTACAATCCGAAGACCTTCTTCACACACGCGGCATGGCTGGATCAGGCTTTCGCCCATTGTCCAATATTCCCCACTGCTGCCTCCCGTAGGAGTCTGGACCGTGTCTCAGTTCCAGTGTGACTGATCATCCTCTCAGACCAGTTACGGATCGTCGCCTTGGTGAGCCATTACCTCACCAACTAGCTAATCCGACCTAGGCTCATCTGATAGCGCAAGGCCCGAAGGTCCCCTGCTTTCTCCCGTAGGACGTATGCGGTATTAGCGTTCGTTTCCGAACGTTATCCCCCACTACCAGGCAGATTCCTAGGCATTACTCACCCGTCCGCCGCTCTCAAGAGAAGCAAGCTTCTCTCTACCGCTCGACTTGCATGTGTTAGGCCTGCCGCCAGCGTTCAATCTGAGCCATGATCAAACTCTTCAGTTCAAACATCTTTGGGTTTTTAAGAAACCCTAAACTTGGCTCAGCAATCGTTGGTTACATCTTTGATTTCTCGCGGAGTAACTTGTGATGCTGATAATCTTGTTGACTATCAGTCTGACCCCACAAGCACCCACAAGAATTGCTTGATTCAGTTGTTAAAGAGCGGTTGGTTAAGATCTTTCGTCTCAACCGAGGCGCGCATTCTACAGCAGCCTCATTTGCTGTCAAGTGATTATTTTCAGAAGCTTTCGAAGATTTCTTCAACAACTTCAACCACTTGCGCTTCCGATCTCTCGTCAGCGGGAGGCGAATTCTACAGCGTTACACGCTGCTGTCAACACCTCTTTTTCAACTTCCTTTTGGCTTCGATGAACTGAAGCAACCTGCTGCCGAAACTTACATAACTCATTGTTTACCAAGGAGTTTTCCGTTTCTACTGCGCCGGAAGTGGGGCGAATTATAGACATCTTGAATCTACCGTCAACCGTTAATTACGCTTTCGTTGAAGAAAGTGATTTTTTCGCAATAAGGCGCGGGATTCGACGCATTACAGGCGGGATCCGTAGCACCAGGAGCAGCGCACCTATAGAAGCATAGATAGCCCATTCCTTGAGGTCCGCCCGCACAATCCACAACATGTGAAGCAAGCCAAGTCCCAGAATCACGTACACCAGACGGTGCAGCTTCTTCCAACGGCTGCCCAACCGACGCTGACTGTAACGATTCGACGTCACCGCCAATACCAACAGCGACAGGAAACCCAACGCGCCCACGATAATGTAAGGCCGTTTGCGCAACTCAACGCCGAGCTGCGACCAATCCAACCCCAGCACAAACACACAATAAGCAGCCAGATGCAGCACGACATAAGCAAAGCACCACAACCCAAGCTGCCGACGCACCGCTATCCACCCTGCCCAACCACTAAGCTTCTGCAGCGGGGTCATTGCCAGGGTGATCAACAGCAGTATCAGCGTGCCGAGGCCCAGCCGATCAACCAGCACTTTGCCCGGATCCGGCCCCAGGACAGAACTCCAAGCTTCATATAGCCAGAACAACGGCCATACCGCCGCCACTATAAAGACGCCAATACGCCAAATCGGGTAACGCATCAGTAGTTCTTCCGCAGGTCGAGATCGGTATAGAGAGACGCCACCTCATCCGAGTAACCATTGAACATCTGCGTCTCGCGCACATTGGGGCTGAAGAGGCCACTCGGTAGACGACGCTCCCGCGCTTGGGTCCAACGCGGGTGATCGACCGTAGGGTTCACATTTGCATAAAAACCATATTCGTCCGCTGCAATGCTCTGCCAGGTGGTTTTCGGCTGCTCGCTGACAAGGCTGATGCGAACAATAGACTTCACACTCTTGAAGCCATATTTCCATGGCACGACCAAACGCAGCGGCGCGCCATTCTGGTTAGGCAGTTCGCGCCCGTACATTCCCACAGCCAGGATCGCCAAAGGGTTCATCGCCTCATCCAGACGCAAGCCCTCTATATAAGGCCAATCGATCAAGCCAAAACTCGACCGCTGGCCCGGCATGCTCTTGGGATCTTGCAGCGTTTCAAAACGAATGTATTTGGCCTTGGAAGTCGGCTCAACCTGCTTGAGCAACGCCGAGATCGGAAAACCGATCCATGGAATAACCATTGACCATGCCTCAACACAGCGCAGACGGTAGATACGCTCTTCCAACTGATACGGATTCATGAAGTCTTCCAGGGCATATCGACCTGGTTTCGCGACTTCGCCATCAATCACCACGCTCCAGGGCTCGGTCTTGAGTGAGCCCGCATTGGTTGCTGGGTCGCCCTTACCTGTACCGAACTCGTAGAAGTTGTTGTAGTGGGTCGCATCCTTGAACGGGGTGATTGCCTCGTCCTTTACCGTGACAGCCTGCCATTTCGTGCCCGGCAGTTTCTCGGCAAACCAGCTCGGTGCCCTGCCCGCTTCGACATCGGCATAACGCGAGGCTTCGTCCGCACTCGCCCAACGCGGCAAGCTGCTGGCAGCAACGCCGGCAAGCGCACCACCGAGCAAGCTACGGCGAGAGAGATAGAAGGATTCAGGTGTGACATCCGATTCGTGGCAATCGGACGCTTTGGGCAATTTGATTAACATGGCAACTCCGCAGCATTGGAGGACTGATGCACCAATAGACTGCGGAGTATGGGGGAAATTACATTAAGGCAATGTTTTGTCGCGGCGCAGATGCAGTAAGTACTGAACCGGCCCCGAAGCGGCGTAAACCAGGAACGCCAGCAACAGAATACGCGGCGGGTCGCTGAACACCACGGCGAACACCAGCACCACTGCCAGAATCGCCACGAAAGGTACGCGCCCCTTCAGGTCCAGCTCCTTGAAGCTGTTGTACTTGATGTTGCTGACCATCAGCATGCCGGCCGCAGCCACCATCAAGGCCACCAGGAACGACATCTTCGAACCCTGGATGCCGTAATCGCTGAACGCCCAGACGATGCCCGCTACCACACCCGCAGCAGCCGGGCTGGCCAAACCGATGAAGTAACGCTTGTCGGCAGTTCCCACCTGGGTATTGAAGCGCGCCAGACGCAAAGCAGCACCCGCGACATAGATGAAGGCAACCATCCAACCGACCTTGCCCATGTCACCCAGCGCCCAGGCAAATGCCAGCAACGCGGGCGCAACACCAAACGCGACCATATCCGACAACGAGTCGTACTCGGCACCGAAGGCACTTTGCGTATTGGTCATGCGCGCAACACGACCATCCAGGCCGTCGAGCACCATGGCAACAAAGATGGCGATGGCAGCAAAGCCGAAATACTTGCTGGCACTCGCCGCATCACCTGCCGCCAGCGCGCTTTGGGCGCTCATGGAGTTGATGATGGAGTAGAACCCGGCAAACAGGTTCGCCGTGGTGAACAGGTTGGGCAAAAGATAGATGCCACGATGCCGGACCTTGCGGCCTTCAGCGTCATGCCCTTCTTCGACATGTTCATCGATCGGCAGCAGGCTTTCGGCGTCAGGAGCCTGGTTTGGCTCTTCGGGACGTTCGCTCATGGACTTTACCTTGCAACGGTGTGAAAAAAATTCGACAGATACTTGCGGCGCGTGTTCGCCCGCAAACGATGCAGCTTTATACCAGAACCCGCCCCCCAAACGAAAAAACGCGGCCTAAGCCGCGTTTTCCCTTGATACGTACGACTTAGTTCTTGGCTTTGTCGACGATCTTGTTGGCACCGATCCACGGCATCATGGAGCGCAGTTGCTCGCCGATGACTTCGATACCGTGAGCGGCGTTGTTACGACGCTTGGCGGTCATCGAAGGGTAGCCGGTAGCGCCTTCGCTGATGAACATTTTGGCGTATTCGCCATCCTGAATACGTTTCAGGGCGTTGCGCATGGCCTGACGGGACTCGGCGTTGATCACTTCCGGGCCAGTCACGTACTCGCCGTACTCGGCGTTGTTGGAGATCGAGTAGTTCATGTTGGCGATACCGCCTTCGTACATGAGGTCAACGATCAGTTTCAGTTCGTGCAAGCATTCGAAGTAGGCCATTTCCGGCGCGTAGCCAGCTTCAACCAGGGTTTCGAAACCGGCTTTTACCAGTTCAACGGTACCGCCGCACAGAACGGCTTGTTCGCCGAACAGGTCGGTTTCAGTCTCGTCCTTGAAGGTGGTTTCGATGATGCCGGTACGACCGCCACCGACGCCAGCAGCGTAGGACAGTGCCACGTTCTTGGCGTTGCCCGATGCGTCCTGGTAGATCGCGATCAGGTCAGGGATACCGCCGCCTTTGACGAACTCGGAACGCACGGTGTGACCTGGCGCTTTCGGCGCGATCATGATCACGTCGAGGTCAGCGCGTGGCACTACCTGGTTGTAGTGAATCGCGAAACCGTGGGAAAAGGCCAGGGTAGCGCCCTTCTTGATGTTCGGCTCGATTTCGTTCTTATACAGCGAGGACTGGAACTCGTCCGGGGTCAGGATCATGACCAGGTCAGCAGCAGCAACGGCAGAAGCAACGTCAGTCACTTTCAGGCCGTGGGCCTCAGCCTTGGCAACAGTGGCCGAGCCTTTGCGCAGGCCTACAGTCACGTCAACGCCGGAGTCTTTGAGGTTGCAAGCTTGCGCGTGCCCCTGGGAGCCGTAGCCGATGATGGCGACTTTCTTGCCCTGGATGATCGACAGGTCACAATCTTTATCGTAATAAACTTTCATGAGGTTCCTCTATATATCCAGGCCGTAAGGCCATTCGCTAATTTGGGTTAGATGCTGAGTACTTTGTCGCCACGGGCAATCCCGGTGACACCACTGCGTACTGTTTCCAGAATCGAGGCCGTCCCGATCGACTGGATGAAGCTGTCCAGCTTGTCGCTTGTCCCGGTCAGTTGAACGGTATAAACGCTGGCGCTCACATCGACGATCTGCCCACGATAAATGTCGGTGGTGCGTTTGATCTCGGCACGTTGGGCACCTGTGGCCTTCACTTTAACCAGCATCAGCTCGCGCTCAATGTGGGCACTTTCCGACAGGTCGACCAGCTTGACCACTTCGATCAGCTTGTTGAGGTTCTTGGTGATCTGTTCGATCACCTCATCGTGGCCCACAGTGGTCAACGTCAGGCGCGACAGGGTCGGGTCTTCGGTCGGGGCCACGGTCAGGCTTTCGATGTTGTAGTTACGTTGCGAAAACAGGCCGACAACACGAGACAGAGCGCCGGGTTCGTTCTCCAGAAGCAGGGAGATAATGTGCCGCATGATTAAGTACGCTCCGTCTTGTTCAGCCACATGTCGCGCATCGAGCCGTCTTTGATCTGCATCGGGTAGACGTGCTCACTGGTATCCACCTTGATATCGATGAACACCAGGCGGTCTTTCATGGCGAACGCCTCTTCCATTTTCGGCTTCAGATCTTTCAAATCGGTGATGCGAATGCCGACGTGGCCATAGGCTTCAACCAGTTTGACGAAATCCGGCAGCGATTCCATGTAGGAATGGGAGTGACGGCTGTTGTAGCTCATGTCCTGCCATTGACGAACCATGCCCAGCACGCCGTTGTTCAAGCAGACGATCTTCACCGGAAGGCCGTACTGCAGGCACGTCGACAGTTCCTGGATGTTCATCTGGATGCTGCCCTCACCGGTGACGCACGCGACGTCGGTGTCCGGGAAGCTCAGTTTCACGCCCATGGCCGCAGGGAAACCAAAGCCCATCGTGCCCAGGCCACCGGAGTTGATCCAGCGGTTAGGCTTGTCGAACTTGTAGTACTGCGCGGCGAACATCTGGTGCTGGCCCACGTCGGAGGTCACAAAGGCATCGCCCTTGGTCACTTCGCACAGGGTCTCGATCACGGTTTGTGGCTTGATGATGCTGCCGTCGCCCTTGTCGTAAGGGAAAAGGCCGCGGTCACCGCGCCACTCGTCGATCTGCTTCCACCAACTGGCAACGGATTCCTTGTTCGGCGCCTCGCCAATGTCCTTCAGCGCAGCGACCATTTCGGTCAATACGCTTTCCACTGGACCTACGATAGGCACGTCGGCCTTGATGGTCTTGGAGATGGACGCCGGGTCGATGTCGATGTGGATGATCTTGGCATTCGGGCAGAATTTGCTCGCGCCGTTGATCACTCGGTCATCAAAACGTGCACCCACCGCCAGGATCACGTCAGCGTGGTGCATGGCCAGGTTGGCGGTGTAGCTACCGTGCATGCCGAGCATGCCGACGAACTGACGGTCTGTGCCCGGGAATGCGCCGAGCCCCATCAAGGTGTTGGTCACCGGCAGGTTGAGCAGCTTGGCCAGTTCGGTCAAGGGTGCAGAACCGCCGCCCAAAATGACGCCACCACCCGAGTACAACACAGGACGCTTGGCCGCCAGGAGCATTTCTGCCGCCTTGCGGATTTGTCCCGAGTGCCCGCGGACGGCCGGGCTGTAGGAACGCAGCTTGGCTTTCTTCGGGAAGATGTATTCGAACTTTTCGGCCGGGTTGGTCATGTCTTTCGGGATATCGACCACGACAGGGCCCGGACGACCGGACTGCGCGAGGTAGAAGGCCTTTTTCATGACTTCCGGGATTTCCGACGGATGCTTGATCATGAAGCTGTGTTTCACGATCGGCCGGGAGATACCGATCATGTCGGTTTCCTGGAATGCATCGGTGCCTACCATGGTGCTGGGCACCTGGCCGGAAATGATCACCATCGGGATGGAGTCCATATACGCAGTCGCGATGCCGGTAATGGCATTGGTGGCGCCTGGGCCGGACGTTACCAGTACCACGCCGGCTTTACCGGTGGCACGGGCGTAACCGTCAGCCATATGGGTCGCGGCTTGTTCGTGGCGAACCAGGATGTGGGTAACAGCCGGTTCCTTGAACAGTGCGTCGTAGACATGCAGCAGAGCACCACCTGGGTACCCGTAGATATAGTCGACGCCTTCGTCACGCAAAAAGCGGACGAGCATCTCACCACCAGATAAAAGCTCCACGTTGTTCACCTCTAAAACGCCAGAATACCGTCCGTTGAAAACCGACGGGTCTTAATAGGTTTACTTCTCAACAGAGCATGAGCGACGGTGGTCGCCGACTACGTCAGCACTGACTGAGCAAGTATTGGGATCGTCCCAAGTGTTGCGGGCTTTTCCCACCCAGCGCGAGGTAACGCGTTGCGGGTGTAACAGGTCGGCGCGGATGTGCGCCTCATGATCTGCTGAGCGGGCCTGCTTCTGGCAGTCCCGATACAGCGGACTTTGGATTCTTCTGTTTCAGGCCCTTCAAGTCAAGCAATAATTGCGCTTTTTTCCAACTAAGCGCATGAGAACGCAGGAGAAAGGGCTTTGAGGAGGGATAAAACTCGCCTGAATGTCGTCAAGCGGTAGAAATGTGCGCAACACTGCCGGAAAAACCGGCAGTCAGGCAATTAACGAGCGTCGACGATCAATTGGTCGAACTTTTTCAGCGCGTTACGCAAACCAAGGCTCTCTAGCGGGCGATCGGCGTAGACCATTTCGGCCATCTCCAGAATGCCCGAGGCGTTGGGCAAAGGCAGATCCTGTTCAAGAATCTGCTTCATGCGCACCAGGAAGATCCATTGCAGCCACTGGTGAAAGTCCAGGGTGTCCACGGAAAAGGGCTCGACACTGCTGAGCGCCTCGGCGCTGGGGGACACATCGTCCCACCAGCCCTGCACCCGCAACTCTCGCTCTATGAGCAACAGCTGTTCGGCGATAGCGGGAAACCGTGCATCCATCAGAGGCTGACCTTGGCTTTTTGACGCGCTTGGGCAGCGCCAGCGGCATCGCCTTGTGCGGCACGCGCGTCGCCAATCAACGCCCACAGGCTAGCTTGCAGGTCGGGACGCCCGTTGGCGAGCGACAAGCCGCGACGGGCGAACTGCTCCGCCTGCGGCGCATCACCCTGGGCCATGCGTACCTGGGCCAAGCGATACAGCACTTGCGGCTCACGCGGCGCAACGCGCTGGGCACGCTCAAGACTCGACGATGCGCCGTTCAAATCACCGCCCGCCTGCTGTTGCTGGGCAGTGGTCAACAAAGCCAGCACCGGGCCATCCAGTTGCTCGTCAGCCGACAGGCCACCGCTGCTGGACGACGATGGAATGCCACTCGGCGTCGACGGCATGTTGTAGGTGCCCTGATTGATCGGGGCGGTCTGGATCGGCGTGGTATCGATCGGGCCGGAGTTGCTCGGCCCAGGGGTCCATGGCTCGGCGCTGATTGGGGCCGACGTCGCAGCACCACCGCCAGGCACCATCACCACCACGCCCGAATCCTGCGGCATGGCTTGCGGCTTGGCCTGGGCAGGACGATTGGTGACGGTCTGGCGGAACCCGCCATTGGCCGAGATCCGGTCGTTATTCGAGACGGCCGTGCTCGAGTCCACCACGGGAATGGAGCCGCGCTGCACGCTGGAGCAACCGCCGAGCAAAGCCAGAGCTGTAATAGCTGGAAACAACCACTTGTTCACTTGAAACCCTCTTTGCTTAATTCATCCAGCCCTTGACCCAATCCATCACCGATTCCGCATCAGCAGGGGCACTGCCACCACATGCGGCGCCGGGTGGCGGTTCGCTGCCGCGAATATACGGCATCTGTACCGCGCCCGGACAGTTGGCATCGGAGCCCTGTCCCGTGTGCGGATCAATCCAGGCCTGCACGATGTTATCCGGCTGCGGCATATTCAACGGCAGCGGGTCGGCCTTGCGCATGAAACTGGTCCAGACCTGCAGCGCACCGGTAGCACCGGTGAATGGCGTCTTGCCGTTATCGTCACGCCCCAGCCACACCACCGCCAGCACGTCCTGACCAAAACCGGCAAACCAGCTGTCACGCGAATCGTTACTGGTGCCCGTCTTGCCCGCCAAGGTCAGGTTCGCCGGCAGCACGCTGTACACCGAGCGCCCCGTACCTTCACGCATCACACGCTGCATGGCGTTCTGGATCAGGTAGATGGAGCCTGCGTCGAAACGCTGCTGGATTTGGAACGGGTAGCGCTTGAGCGGCTCGCCCTCGGCGGTCAGAACACTGCGGATTCCGCGCATCGGGGTATTGAAACCACCGTTGGCGAGGGTCTGGTACATGGTCGCGACTTCCATCGGGGTCATCGCCCCCGCGCCCAGCAGAATCGATGGAAACGCCGGGAACTCACGGGTAACGCCCAGCCGCGCGATGGTCTTGAGGACATTTGGTACGCCGACTTCAAGGCCGAGTCGCGAAGTGGATATGTTGTAGGAGTGCGCAATCCCCTGATACAGGAATACGGTACCGTGGGAGCGGCGGTCGAAATTCTGCGGCGTCCACACCTGACCATCTGCACCTTTGACCGACAGCGGATCATCCGACAACCAACTGGTAAGCGTGTATTTGCTCGGCTTTTCCAAAGCCGTCAGATAGACCGCTGGCTTGACCAGCGAACCGATCGGCCGCACCGCATCCAGCGCACGGTTGAAGCCGGCAAAGCTAGCCTGGCGACTGCCGATCATGGCCTGGACTTCACCGGTTTCCGGGTTGGTCACGACCATGGCCGCTTCGACTTCATCGGAACCTTTACGGCCCGTCAGACGCTTGAAGGTGTCGTTGACCGACGCTTCGGCCTTCATCTGCAGGATCGGATCGAAACTGGTAAAGATCCGCAGGCCTTCTTCGGTCAAGTCTTCGTCGCGATAGTCTTCACGCAGTTGGCGTTTGACCAGATCGATAAAGCCTGGGAAGGAGCTGTCTGCCAGTTTGCCGCGGGTGGTTACACCCAGTGGCATTTTCTTGGCCGCGGCGACTTGTTCAGCCGTGGCGACACCCTGTTGCTCAAGCACGTCGAGCACCAGATTGCGTCGCTCCAGCGCACGTTCAGGATTGCGGCGCGGGTTGTAGTAGGAAGGCCCTTTGACCATGCCTACCAGTAACGCGACCTGGTGCAACTTCAATTCGGACAGCGGCTGACCAAAGAAGAACTGGCTGGCCAAACCGAAACCGTGCACGGCGCGCTGGCCATCCTGACCGACGAAAACCTCGTTGAGGTACGCCTCAAGGATTTCCTGCTTGCTGTAGTGCAGCTCCAGCAGCATCGCCATCATCGCTTCGGTAAGTTTGCGGGTCAGGCTGCGCTCGTTGGTCAGGTAGAAGTTCTTGACCAATTGTTGCGTCAGCGTACTGCCGCCCTGAGTCATCTTGCCGCCGGAGGTGTTCACCCAGACTGCGCGGGCAATCGACTTCGGCGACACACCCCAGTGACTGTAGAAATCGCGATCTTCAACGGCAACCAAGGTTTCCAGCAGATACGGTGGCACCTGATCAAGTTTGATCAGGATGCGGTCTTCAAGGTTTTTCGGATAAATGCCGCCGATCATCAGCGGTTCCAGGCGAACCACCGGCAACTTTGAACCATTGAGCGACGACAGTTCAGCTACATAATCGCCAGAGAAGCGCACGCGCACCGGCTGGGCTTTCTCCAGGCCTTCGTAGAACTGGAAGCCACGGGTATTCAGGTCGACAGTGTTACCACTGACGGCTGCGGCACCCGGACCGTTGCTCACGGGTTCGCGGCGGTAGCCCAAGGCGTCGAGTTCGGTAAGGAAGTCATCCTTGCTCAACTTCTGGCCGGTGAACAACTCCAACGGGCGCGCGTACACCTTGGCCGGAATGGTCCAGCGCTTGCCAGAGAACTTCTCCTGAACCACGGCGTCGAGGTACACCGCAAAGCCGGCGAGCACGACGAGGCCTACAAGGCCGAGCTTGAGCGCCCAGCCCAGCCAAGGGCGCAGGCCGCGGGAAGGAGGTTTTTTACGGGAACGGGGAGATCGGGTTCGAGTCATGGCGGCGGATTATACGCACTTTATCGATGATCAACATGAGCCGGACAGCGGTTTGCATGACCGCTTGTAGCGGCCATAATGCCCGCCATGTTTTCCCCCAGACTCTGAAGGATCGCCCGTGAGCCAGTCCCTGATCGCTGCCCTGCAAAATCCGGCTTTATACCCTCACCCGGTTGAAGCGTTCCAAGTCATCGAGACCCATATTTCCTGGGTCGTCCTGACCGGCCCGTATGCCTATAAGCTGAAGAAGCCGATGAACTTCGGCTTTCTCGACTTCACCGATCTGGAAAAGCGCGGCCACTTCTGCCGGGAAGAATTGCGCCTCAACCAGCGCCTGACCGAAGACTTGTATCTTGAAGTGTTGCCGATAACCGGAAGTGCCGAAGCGCCGCAGTTGGGCGGCGACGGCCCGGTCGTCGAATACGCGCTGAAAATGCGCCAGTTCCCGCAGAGCCAACTGCTCAGCACCTTGCAAGCCAACGGCGAACTGACCAGCGCGCACATCGATGAGATGGCCAAGCAAATCGCGCACTTCCACCTCACTGCGCCAAAAGTCCCGCAGGAACACCCGGCCGGCACCCCGGATGAGGTCATGGCACCGGTTCGCCAGAACTTCGACCAGATCCGTCCGTTCCTCAGCGACAAGGCTGACCTGGCTCAGTTGGATGCTCTGCAGGCCTGGGCCGAAAGCAGCTTCGAGCGCCTCAAGCCGTTGTTCTCCCAGCGCAAAAAGGACGGTTTCACCCGCGAATGCCACGGTGATATTCACCTGGGCAACGCCACTTTGATCGACGGCCACGTGGTGATCTTCGACTGCATCGAGTTCAACGAGCCGTTCCGCTTCACCGATGTGTATGCCGATACCGGTTTCCTGGCGATGGACCTTGAAGACCGGGGCCTCAAGTCCCTGGCTCGCCGTTTTATCAGCCAGTACCTGGAACTGACCGGCGACTATCAAGGCCTGGAAGTACTGAACTTCTATAAAGCCTATCGCGCTCTAGTCCGAGCCAAGATCGCGCTGTTCAGCATGCCGAGCGAAGCCAGCCCGGTGCAACGCGCCACGACCCTGCGCCAATACCGCAACTACGCCAACCTGGCGGAAAGCTACAGCACCATTCCGTCGCGCTTCCTGGCCATTACCCACGGTGTGTCGGCCGTAGGCAAAAGCCACGTGTCCATGCGATTGGTTGAAGCCCTGGGCGCCGTGCGCCTGCGTTCAGACGTGGAGCGCAAGCGCCTGTTCGGCGAGCAGCAGGTGGAAAACACGCCACACGCTGGCATCTATGCGGCCGACGCCAGTGTGGCAACTTACGCACGCTTGAATGAAATTGCCGATACCGTGCTACGCGCCGGTTACCCGGTGGTGCTGGATGCGACCTTCCTTAAACGCGAACAACGCGATGCAGCGGCCAAAGTAGCTGAGGCTACAGGCGCGCCCTTCCTGATCCTGGATTGCAATGCGCCGCAAGCCGTTATCGCCAGTTGGTTGGCGCAACGTCAGGCGGACAAAAATGATCCTTCCGACGCGACACTGACGGTTATCGAAGAACAGCAAGCCACTCGCGACCCGCTGACTGCCGAGGAGTTGCTCCTCAGCAAACGTGTTGAAACCAATGAAAGTGGCACCCTCGATGCGCTGGTGGCGCATATTCGTCAGCGCCTGCCTGGCCTGTAAGAAAAATTTCTTGGTCGTGTCGTCTACTTAGGGGGCACGACCAAGCAATAGTGGCACTATAATGGCGTCATAAATCCAACAGGAGTCGCCGTCATGAGTCACCCCAAGCTTCTTGATACGCCGCTTTACTCGCTCCTGCATAAAGACGATATCCGTGGCTTCAACCAGGAACGCCCTAAAGACGGGGTCATCGACATGCGCGGCGGCGACTTCCGCGGGCTGGATTTGCGTGAGCTGAACACCGCTGGCGTGGACTTCACCGATGCCTATTTTCGCTCTGCCGACCTGCGTGGCCTGGACCTGCGCGATTGCCCACTGGAAGGCGCCAGCCTGGCCCATGCACAGATATCCGGCACCTACTTCCCGCCAGAGCTGACCGCCGATGAGATCCTCATGTCGGTTAATTTCGGCACTCGCCTACGCTACCGCACCCGCTGAAACCCTCTGCTTAAGCCCCGGCTCGCTCAGCCTAGCCGGGGACTTCCTGCCTGCCTGACCTCGCCATTCTTATGAGCTTTAGGCCGTTTCCGACTAAAGAACTACGCTTTTCCTACTGAGCGCTACACTCCTTTGCAGGCTTGCCTGGTCTCGATACCCACCGCACCATTCGGCCGTCGCAAGGAGGCTTGATGAACGATGAGCTGCAACACCTGAAAAACCTCGGCAAGACGTCCGCACAGTGGCTGCATGCGGTGGGCATCCACAGTGCATCGGACTTGCGCCGCCTGGGAGCGGTCGATGCGTACCGGGCCGTACGTACGCGTGGCTTTCGCGCCTCCAAAGTCCTGTTGTATGCCATCGAAGGGGCGTTGATGGATGTGCACTGGAATGACATTCCTGCCGAGCGCAAGGAAGCCTTGAACCGTCAATTGGACGCACTATCGGCACGCCAGAAGAATTAGCTCGTCGACTAACCCCAACATTTACAGGAATTGCGAACAAGCGTTTGAGAAAACGCAGAGAACATGCAAAAACAATGGTTGACTCTCAAATGAGAATCGTTATGATTATCACAACTGATCGCGAGATCAGCCGATAACTGAAAGACCATTGGTTCGGACTCTCAGATTATCTCCTCATCAGGCTAATCACGGTTATTTGACCCGGCTCTTGCCGGGTCTTTTTTTGCCTATAAAAAAGCCGATTTCAGCGCGCAATGATCAGTGGATGCCCACGCTCCGGATGGGGCTGCACCAGCACATCCAAACCAAACACAGCCTTCAACGGTTCAGGCTGCATCACCTGTACCGGCGTATCCAATGCGTGTGGCCGTCCCGCCTCCAGCAGCAGAATGCGATCGCAGTAACGCGCCGCCAGGTTCAAATCGTGAAGGATCACCAACACCGCCGCGCCCCGATCAGCAAAGGTGCGAATAGCCTGTAAGGTGGTGTGTTGATGCAAAGGATCCAGCATCGACGTCGGCTCATCCAACAGCAACGTCTGCCCGGCCTCGCCCGGCCATAACTGCGCCAGCACCCGTGCCAGATGCACCCGCTGGCGCTCGCCACCGGACAGCGCCAGGTAGCTGCGGCCGCTCAAGTGGCCAACATCTGCTGCCTGCAACGCCGCCTCAATGATCTCATCATCGCGGGCTCGCCCGGTCTGATGAGGCAGGCGACCCATGCCGACCACCTCTTCGACACGGAAAGCAAAGTCCAGCGTCGAGCTTTGCGGCAATACCGCCAGGCGCTGTGCCCGCTGCGCACCACTCCACTCACTCAACGGGCGCTGATCCAGCCACACGTTGCCTTGGTCGGGGTGCAGCTCACCGCACAATCCACCGAGCAGCGTACTTTTGCCCGCACCGTTGGGGCCCAACACGCCGAGCACTTCGCCCGGTAACAGGTCGAGGGTGACATCCGCCAATACAGTTTTGCGACCGCGACGGATCTGCAGGTCTTCCACACGCAGCATCAGGCACGCCCCCGCAACAACAGGTAAAGAAAAAACGGCGCGCCGATAAATGCGGTGACGATACCGATCGGCAACTCAGCCGGTGCCAGCGCGAGCCGTGCGACCAGATCGGCAAACAACAATAGGCTTGCACCAGCCAGAACCGATGCCGGCAACAACACTCGATGGTCCGGCCCCGCCAGCAAACGCACCAGATGCGGCACCACCAACCCCACAAAACCGATCATGCCCGCGGCAGCCACCGCAGCCCCGACGCCCAGCGCCGTGCAGAAAACCAACTCGCGCTTGAGCCCTTCTACATCGATGCCGAGATGATTGGCCTCCGACTCACCCAGCAGCAAAGCATTCAACGCTTTTGCCCGGCGCGGCAGCCATAGCGCCACGCCCGCGCTCACCAGCAAAAGCGGCCATAACCGTGAATAGCTGGCGCCGTTGAGGCTGCCCAGGTTCCAAAACGTCAGGGTGCGCAAAGTGGCGTCGTCCGCCAGGTAGGTAAACAGGCCCACCGCCGAACTGGCGAGCGCTGTCAGGGCAATGCCGGCGAGCAACATGGTTGCGACGTTGGTCTGCCCGTTGCGCCGCCCCAATCGATAAACCAGCGCGGTGACGCCCAGGCCGCCAAGGAATGCGCAGAGTGACAAAAGATAAGGCCCGAACGCATCGGGCAGCCCACCCAAAAACGAACCGCCGACGATCGCCACCGCAGCTCCAAGCGCAGCACCGCTGGAAACCCCGACTAACCCCGGATCAGCAAGGGGATTGCGAAACAACCCCTGCATCGCCACCCCCGACAAGGCCAACACACCACCGACAGCCAAGCCCAGCAACGTGCGCGGCAAACGGATCTGCCCCAGGATCAGCTCAGCCTGCTCCAGCCCTTGGGCCTCGATTGGCAACCCCATCAAGCGCAACGCGGCTTTGAGCGTATCCAGCAACGGTAAGCTGACAGGCCCCAGCGCCAACGAAAGCCAGATCGCCAAGACACACAACAACGCCAGCCCAACAAACAGCGTCTTGGGTTTTACCAGAGTGGTCATGGGGCTGGCTTGGCCTGGGAGGGGTAAAACCCGGCAGATAGGTCTGCGAGGCTTTGCGGTATACGCGGCCCCAGCCCGCCGACCAGCAAGGTCGGATCCACTTCAAACACTCGTCCGCTTTTGGCCGCCGGCGTGGACGCCAGGATCGGATTTTCCTTGAACAGCGCCGCACGCGCCGCATCTCCGGTCAGGGCACGATCCGCAAACACCAGCACATCCGGGCTCAACCCCGCTAATGACTCCACCGAAAACGGTTTGTAGCCCGTATGCGTCGCCAGATTGCGTCCTCCCGCCTGCTGCAACATCCAGTCAGCCGCTGTGTCTTTGCCCGCGATCAGCGGCTTGCCGCCTGCATGACCCAGCAACAGCAAAACGCCGGGGGCCTTTTGGGTGGACTGAGCTTTGGCGACCCAGCGCTTCTGCTGATCGATCGCCTGCTCATATCCGGTAAACAATGCGTTGGCCCTGGCCTCAGCGCCCAGCAACTTGCCCAAGTGCTGGAGGTTACCCTTCAACGTCGGCAAGTCAGGCTGCGCCGAGAACATCTCCACCTGCACACCCGCGCTGCGGATCTGCGCCAGTATGGGCGGCGGGCCCATTTCTTCAGTACCCACCAGCAGCTGCGGGCGCAAACTCAAGATGCCCTCAGCCGACAACTGCCGCTGGTAACCAATGCTCGGCAACGCCTTGAGGGACTCAGGGTGCTGGCTGGTGGTATCCACGCCCACTAACTTCGACTCACCGCCCAAGGCCGTCACCCATTCCGACAGCGCCCCACCGGCACTCACCCAACGTTGAGGCAGTTCAGAGGCTTGGGCCCCAGGGTTGACCAGCAGTCCGACAACAAGCGCAATAGCGCTGGCACTCAGGCGCATAACAGGGTTTCCTTCCAAGGGCAGGGCCGCTCAAACGCTCATCAATGTGACAGATAACCGCTGCCCCGCATCGTATTGAGCGCCCGGTCGGCCAACGGGCGAAGCCGGCATTTGATAATTGTTTGCATTTGAACGTCAAGGCACTTAAGGATTGAAATGAAGTTTCTCTGCTCCTCCGATACCCTCGCGCCAGACAGCAGCCTCGGTTTTGAAATCGATGGTTGCAAATTGTTGGCCGTGCGCCGGGACGGCATTGCCTACTTCTATATCAACCGCTGCCCCCATCGTGGGGTTCTACTGGAATGGCAGCCCGACCGGTTCCTCGACGACAGCGCCAGCCTGATCCAGTGCGCCACCCACGGCGCGCTGTTCCTGATCGAGAACGGCGAGTGCATCGCAGGCCCTTGCGCCGGGCAAAGCCTGACCGCCCTGCCCGGACGCGAAGACGCCCAGGGGTTGTGGGTGCAACTCTAGTCGAGCAGCACGTCCAGACGCCGGTCCACGCAGATCTCCTCGGATGTCACGCGCACGCCATACGCCAGCACTTCCACCCCGGCCGTCTTGGCTTCGCGCAGGGCAGCAGCGTAGGCCGCGTCGATCTCCACGGCCGGGCGCACAGCATCAATCCCCGAGAGGTTGACGCAATACAACTGCACCGCTCGCACACCGTCACGCGCCAGATGGGCCAGTTCGCGCAAATGCTTGGCGCCACGCTGGGTCACTGCATCCGGGAAAGCGGCAACCGAAGTGCCGTCAAAACCCAGGGTTACACTTTTGACTTCGATGTAGGCCGCGCCGTCGGGATAGTCCAGGCGGAAGTCGATGCGGCTTTTCTCCTGACCGTAAGGCACTTCACGCTTCAAGGCGGTAAAGCCGTTCAGCTCGGTGATGACACCCGCACGTAACGCTTCCTCGACCAACTGATTGGCACGCGCCGTGTTTACACACGCCAAGCGACCCTGGGGCGTCTCGGCGATTTCCCAGGTGCCCGGCAACTTGCGCTTGGGGTCATCGGAGCGACTGAACCAGACCTGCCCACCTTCGACCATGCAATTGAGCATCGAGCCGGTGTTAGGGCAATGAATGGTCAACAACTCGCCGGTAACGGTTTCGATATCGGTGAGAAAACGCTTGTAGCGACGAATCAGCCGCGCTTCTTCGAGGGGAGGATGAAAGCGCATCAGCCTTGCCAGCTCCGCAAGCCACGAGCGATCCGTTCCACCGCTTCCTGTAGCCGATCGAGGTTTTGCGTGTAGGCAAAACGCACATGGTGGCCGGCTTGGTAGCGGCCAAAATCCAGGCCTGGCGTAAACGCCACATGTTCGGTGTCGAGGAAGTGGCGGCAGAATGCGAAGGCATCACCGCCGAACGCGCTGATATCGGCATATAAATAGAACGCGCCCTCCGGCTCTACCGCGATGCCAAACCCAAGCTCGCGCAAGGCGGGCAGCAGGAAGTCGCGACGACGGCCGAACTCAGCGCGGCGCTCTTCCAGAATGCTAAGGGTTTGCGGGGTGAAACAGGCCAATGCCGCATGCTGGGCCATGCTCGGCGCACTGATGTAGAGATTTTGCGCGAGCTTCTCCAATTCACCCACCGCCGCCGGTGGTGCTACCAGCCAACCCAGGCGCCAACCGGTCATGCCGAAATACTTCGAAAAACTATTCAGGACGAACGCGTCGTCGTCGACTTCCAGCACGCTGGCCGCATCGGTGCCATAGGTGAGGCCATGGTAAATCTCGTCCACCACCAAATGACCGTTGCGCGCCTTGATCGCGCCGGAAAGCTCGGCCAATTCGTCACGTGTGAGGATCGTGCCGGTCGGGTTGGCCGGGGATGCCACCAATGCGCCCACACTGTCCTGATCCCAGTGTTTGGCCACCAGGTCAGCGGTCAACTGATAGCGCACTTCAGGACCGACCGGCACCAGTTGCGCCGCGCCCTCCACCAATCGCAGGAAGTGGCGGTTGCAGGGGTAGCCAGGGTCGGCGAGCAGCCAATGCTTGCCCGGGTCCACCAGCAAACTGCTGGCGAGCAACAATGCGCCAGAGCCACCGGGCGTGATCAGGATGCGCTCGGGGTCCACGTTCAGCCCATAGCGCTGCTGGTAGAAACCGCTGATGGCCTCGCGCAACTCGGGCAAGCCACGGGCGGCGGTATAGCGCGTCTTGCCGTTGGCCAACGCTGCCTGGCCGGCCTGGATGATCGGCTCGGCGGTGGTGAAGTCCGGCTCGCCGATTTCCAAGTGGATCACGTCATGGCCGGCGGCTTGCAGCTCATTGGCCCGCGCCAGCAATGCCATGACATGAAAAGGTTCGATGGCGCGACTGCGCGCACTGTAGGGCTGAGCCATTAGCCTTCCTTAACGGTGAGGACAAATTCTGGATTCTACCGAACCCGCGCGGGAAAACATGTTCTATTGCCTGCCCGGCGGCATGTGCCGGCCGGGCAAGCGCCTGCAAAACGACTAAAATCAACATTCGAGGCAATGCATACCCAGCAATGGCGGGCTGTCGCAGTTTGCAAGCGATTTGCCATAGGCCTCGACAACCGGGAGTGGCGCACCCCGAATCTATCTGGTAAGTTCGCCCGCTTGCAGCCGCAGGGCCGGCAGGTGTCGGTGACGTTGCAATCCTGCGCAATGGATTAGAAGAGTGAGAGGCGGTCTATTCATGTCCACCCAAGCAAAGCAACAGCAGCAGAGCCTCAGTGGCTTCACACCTTACGTCGAAGCGAAGGGTGAGGAGTACATGGGCAAGCCCATGCGCCAGCACTTCACCAAGATCCTGCAAAAGTGGAAGCAGGACTTGATGCAAGAGGTCGACCGCACCGTTGACCACATGAAGGACGAAGCCGCCAACTTCCCGGACCCGGCCGACCGTGCCAGCCAGGAAGAAGAGTTCGCCCTTGAACTGCGCGCCCGTGATCGCGAACGCAAGCTGATCAAGAAGATCGACAAGACGCTGCAACTGATCGAAGACGAAGAATACGGCTGGTGCGAATCCTGCGGCGTCGAGATTGGTATTCGTCGCCTGGAAGCCCGCCCAACCGCGGACCTCTGCGTAGACTGCAAGACCTTGGCTGAAATCAAGGAAAAACAGGTCGGCAAGTAATCCAGCCGAGCTGAACGAATGGGGCGTGCGAACGCCCCATTTTTGTTGCTGGCGTTTACCGAATTTCCAGTAGTATCCGGCCCATGACAGCCTCTACCTATATCGGGCGCTTTGCCCCCACGCCCAGCGGCCACTTGCATTTCGGCTCCCTGGTCGCCGCCCTCGCCTCCTACCTTGACGCCCGCGCCAACCATGGCCGCTGGCTGATGCGCATGGAAGACCTCGACCCACCCCGTGAAGAGCCCGGCGCCCAAGCGGCGATCCTGCACGCCCTGGAAAGCTACGGCTTTGAATGGGACGGTGAATTGGTCCGACAAAGCGGGCGGCATGAAGCCTACGCCAAAGTGCTTAATGACCTGTTCAACCACGGCCTGGCCTACGCCTGCACCTGCTCGCGCAAACAGCTTGAACCCTACAATGGCATCTACCCGGGCCTATGCCGCAATGCTGGCCACGACCAGCAAGACGCCGCCATCCGTTTGCGCGTTCCCGAGCTTGAGTACCACTTTACCGACCGCGTCCAAGGCGAATTCCGACAACACCTGGGCCGCGATGTAGGCGATTTCGTCATCCGTCGCCGCGACGGCCTCTACGCCTATCAACTGGCCGTCGTGCTCGACGATGCGTGGCAAGGTGTGACCGATATCGTGCGCGGTGCCGACCTGCTGGACTCGACGCCACGCCAACTCTACCTGCAAGAACTGCTCGGCCTGCGCCAACCGCGCTACCTGCACGTGCCGCTGATCATCCAGCCGGACGGCAATAAACTGGGCAAATCCTACCGTTCCCCGCCGTTGACACCCGACCAGGCCACGCCTTTGCTATTGAGAGCCCTGCGCGCCCTCGGCCAGCAACCCGATGACGAACTGTTGCACGCCAGCCCGCGGGAACTGCTGGATTGGGGGATTACGCACTGGGATGCCACGCAGATCCCGCGCACACTCACGCTGGCCGAAGCGCAATTGAGCTGAAGGCGCTTGCAGCTTGCCAAGCATCCGTTACCATCGCCGCACGTTTTTAGACAGAGGCCAACATGTACATCTATCGATTGGTCCTGCTGCTGGTCGTCGGGATCTACCTGTTCTCCCCCGCCATCATGGATTGGTGGATCGACGCCACGGGCGCCTGGTATCGCCCTTATCTGCTGTGGCTGATCCTGATCGTCGTGACTTTCATCCTGCAGAGCCAAAAAGATGCCGATGAGCTTTAGCCTCACCCAGATGCTGCTGATCAGCGCCGCCTACCTGGCCGCGTTGTTCGGAGTCGCCTGGATCAGTGAGCGCGGAATGATTCCGCGGGCGATCATTCGCCATCCGTTGACCTACACCTTGTCCCTCGGCGTATATGCCAGTGCCTGGGCGTTCTATGGCACCGTGGGCCTGGCCTATCAGTACGGTTATGGCTTTTTGTCCAGCTACCTCGGGGTGTCCGGCGCATTTCTGCTGGCGCCGGTGCTGCTGTACCCGATCCTGAAGATCACCCGCACCTACCAATTGTCTTCCCTGGCCGACCTGTTTGCCTTCCGCTTTCGCAGCACCTGGGCCGGCGCGCTGACCACTATTTTCATGCTGATCGGCGTGTTGCCGTTGCTGGCCCTGCAAATTCAGGCCGTGGCCGACTCCATCAGCATCCTGACCCGCGAGCCAGTGCAACATCGCGTAGCGCTGGCCTTCTGTGCGCTGATCACGCTGTTCACGATTTTCTTCGGTTCGCGCCATATCGCCACCCGCGAAAAACATGAAGGGCTGGTGTTTGCGATTGCCTTTGAGTCGGTGATCAAGCTGATCGCCATCGGCGGCGTCGGCCTGTATGCGCTCTACGGCGTGTTTGACGGCCCGCAGCAGTTGGAACTGTGGCTACTGCAAAACCAGACCGCCCTTGCCGCCCTGCACACGCCTTTGCAGGAAGGCCCGTGGCGCACGCTGCTGCTGGTGTTTTTCGCCTCAGCGATCGTGATGCCGCACATGTACCACATGACTTTTACCGAGAACCTCAACCCGCGCTCGCTGGTCAGTGCCAGTTGGGGCTTGCCGTTGTTCCTGCTGTTGATGAGCCTGGCGGTGCCGCTGATCCTGTGGGCCGGCTTGAAACTGGGCGCCACCACCAACCCTGAATACTTCACCCTCGGCATTGGCATTGCTGCCAACAGCCCGGCCTTGGCGCTGCTGGCTTACGTCGGTGGGTTGTCAGCGGCCAGCGGGCTGATCATCGTCACGACCCTGGCACTGTCGGGAATGGCGCTCAACCACCTGGTGCTGCCGCTGTACCAGCCGCCAGCCGAAGGCAATATCTACCGCTGGCTGAAATGGACACGCCGCGCGCTGATCGTCGCGATCATCATGGCCGGCTACGGGTTCTACCTGTTGCTGGGCACGGGGCAGGACCTGGCCAACCTGGGCATCGTTGCGTTTGTCGCCACCTTGCAGTTCCTCCCAGGCGTGCTGTCGGTACTGTACTGGCCGACCGCCAATCGCCGTGGTTTCATCGCCGGTTTGCTGGCCGGAATCCTGGTGTGGATCGTGACTATGCTGTTGCCGCTGGTCGGTAATCTGCAGGGTTTCTACATCCCGTTGCTGAACATGATCTACGTGCTGGATGACACCAGTTGGCACATGGCTGCGATTGCCTCCCTGGCCGCCAACGTCCTGATGTTCACCCTGATCTCCCTGTTCACCAACGCCAGCCCGGAAGAAACCAGCGCCGCCGAAGCCTGCGCGGTGGATAACGTGCGCCGTCCGCAACGCCGCGAACTGCATGCGGCCTCGCCCCAGGAGTTCGCCACGCAACTGGCCAAGCCCCTGGGCGCCAAGGCGGCGCAGAAGGAAGTTGAACAGGCGCTGCGTGATCTGTATCTGCCATTCGATGAGCGGCGCCCCTACGCCCTGCGCCGTCTGCGCGACCGCATTGAAGCCAACCTGTCCGGGCTGATGGGGCCGAGCGTGTCCCAGGACATGGTGGAAACCTTCCTGCCCTACAAGGCTGGCGGGGAAAACTACGTCACCGAAGACATCCATTTCATCGAGAGCCGGCTGGAGGATTACCACTCACGCCTCACCGGTCTCGCCGCCGAACTCGATGCCTTGCGCCGCTACCACCGCCAGACTTTGCAGGAATTGCCCATGGGCGTGTGCTCCCTGGCCAAGGACCAGGAGATCCTGATGTGGAACAAGGCCATGGAAGAACTCACCGGTATCGCAGCGCAGCGGGTGGTCGGTTCACGCCTCAATACCCTGGGCGACCCGTGGAAAGAATTGCTGCAAGGCTTCATCAACCTGCCCGACGAACATTTGCACAAGCAGCACCTGGCCCTCGACGGCCAGACCCGTTGGCTCAACCTGCACAAAGCCGCCATCGACGAACCCCTGGCGCCCGGTAACAGCGGCCTGGTGTTGCTGGTAGAAGACCTGACCGAAACCCAGATGCTCGAAGACAAGCTGGTGCACTCCGAGCGGTTGGCCAGCATTGGCCGACTGGCGGCGGGCGTGGCCCATGAAATCGGCAACCCGATCACCGGTATCGCCTGCCTTGCGCAGAATCTGCGGGAAGAGCGCGAGGAAGACGGCGAAATCACCGAGATCAGCGGGCAGATTCTCGAACAGACCAAGCGCGTTTCTCGCATCGTGCAGTCGCTGATGAGCTTCGCCCACGCCGGCGCCCATCAGAATCAGGATGAAGCGGTATGCCTGGCCGAAGTGGCGCAGGATGCCATTGGGCTGCTGGCCTTGAACCGGCGCAATTTCGAAGTACAGTTCTTCAATTTGTGCGATCCCGACCACTGGGTGGATGGCGACTCACAACGCCTGGCCCAAGTGCTGATCAACCTGTTGTCCAACGCCCGTGACGCCACCCCGGCCGGCGGTGCGGTACGCGTCAAGACCGAGGCTTTCGAACATACGGTCGATCTGATCGTCGAAGATGAAGGTAGCGGTATTCCACAGAACATCATGGACCGATTGTTCGAACCCTTCTTCACCACCAAGGACCCAGGTGAAGGTACCGGTCTGGGCCTTGCACTGGTCTATTCCATCGTTGAAGAGCATTATGGACAAATCACCATCGACAGCCCGGCTGACACCGAAAGCCAACGCGGCACCCGTATTCGGGTGACCTTGCCGCGTCATGTCGAAGCGACGTCCGCTGTGAACTGAGACCGTCGAGAGAATTGAATCAATGCCGCACATTTTGATCGTCGAAGACGAAACCATTATCCGCTCTGCCTTGCGTCGCCTGCTTGAACGTAATCAGTACCAGGTCAGCGAAGCCGGCTCGGTGCAGGAAGCCCAGGAGCGGTTCAGCATTCCCACGTTCGACCTGATTGTCAGTGACCTGCGCCTGCCCGGCGCGCCTGGCACCGAGTTGATCAAGCTTGGCCAGGGCACCCCGGTGCTGATCATGACCAGCTACGCCAGCCTGCGCTCGGCGGTCGACTCGATGAAGATGGGCGCGGTGGACTACATCGCCAAGCCTTTCGACCATGATGAGATGCTTCAGGCCGTGGCCCGTATCCTGCGTGACCGTCAATCGGCCAGCAGTGCGCCGGTCGAGCAACGTCCAGCGGGCAAAGCCGCCGACAAGCCGGGGGTTGATAACAGCAACGGCGAGATCGGCATCATCGGCTCTTGCCCACCGATGCAGGACCTGTACGGCAAGATCCGTAAAGTCGCGCCAACTGACTCAAATGTTTTGATCCAGGGCGAGTCCGGCACCGGTAAAGAACTGGTGGCCCGTGCCCTGCACAACCTGTCCAAGCGTGCCAAGGCGCCGATGATCTCGGTGAACTGCGCGGCGATCCCCGAATCCCTGATCGAGTCCGAGCTGTTCGGCCACGAGAAAGGCGCATTCACTGGCGCCAGCGCCGGGCGTGCGGGCTTGGTGGAAGCGGCGGACGGCGGCACGCTGTTCCTCGATGAAATCGGTGAACTGCCACTGGAAGCACAAGCGCGGTTACTGCGTGTGCTACAGGAAGGTGAAATTCGCCGCGTAGGCTCGGTGCAATCGCAAAAGGTCGATGTGCGCCTGATCGCGGCGACTCACCGCGACCTCAAGAGCCTGGCCAAGATCGGCCAATTCCGTGAAGACTTGTATTACCGTCTGCACGTGATCGCCCTCAAGCTGCCGGCCCTGCGTGAGCGCGGCGCCGACGTCAACGAGATCGCCAATGCCTTCCTGCTGCGCCAGAGCGCGCGTATCAACCGTACCGACCTGAAGTTCGCGCCGGACGCCGAGCAGGCGATTCGGCATTACTCATGGCCGGGTAACGTGCGGGAGTTGGAGAATGCGGTGGAACGCGCGGTGATCCTGTCGGAGAGCCCGGAGATTTCCGCCGAACTGCTGGGCATCGATATCGAGCTGAGCGACCTGGAGGACGACGATTTCATCGGCCTGGCCCCACAACAGGGCGGTAGCAATACCAGCCATGAACCGACGGAAGATTTGTCACTGGAAGATTACTTCCAGCATTTCGTCCTTGAGCACCAGGACCATATGACCGAGACCGAACTGGCGCGCAAACTGGGCGTTAGCCGTAAATGCCTGTGGGAACGCCGCCAGCGCCTGGGCATTCCACGGCGCAAGACCGGTGTGGCCAGCGAGAGTTAAGGGTGCGCGCCCACAGGTAACACCCACCAATGTGAAAAAACTGTTACCGCGGATATTTCGCGTAACAAAAGCCGGGGCTTACGGTAACGAAGCCCCGGCTTTTTTTGGCCTGTCAAAAACCCGAAACCACCTCAACCCCCCGGTTTTGCTAGGTGAGGCAAAAGTTGGCACGCACCCTGCTATATGCTTAGTACAAAAACAATAACAAGCTTTGTACAAGACAATAAAAATAAGACGAATCGACTCACGCATAACAAAAACAACACGGCGGAGGCGCAGCTAACTGATTCTTTTGGAGAGGCGTTGCATTTGGGGCTTGCCCCGCAACCAGGCCGAGAACAACAAAAACTGCCCTAAGGCAGAGCCTGAACTGGTTGGATCGTAGATCAGCAACACAGCGACCAAAGCAATCCGTTTGCTCTTGACTCCCGATTGGGAGTGTCATGAAGGTGAAGCTTCATGGCGAGGGCGATCAACAAAAACAAGAAGCCCGAAATCAATAATAAAAATAGAGCACGCAACTACTTCTGGGGGAGCTTCGGCTCCCCTTGTAGTTTCCGCGATTTGACCGTCCAGCAATCTCTTGAAGCTTTTGGCTTGGGGCTTGCAGCTTGTTCCTACACCATCCCCTGACTAAATGCTAGAATCCCCGCCCATCATGCGGTCATTCTTCGTTATGGCCGAACATTCCTTCAAACAGTGCATCCCATGCTGAAGAAGTTGTTCCAGTCATTCCGTTCTCCCTTGCGTCGTACGCAACACAAACGCAGCACGCCTGAAGTGCTCAACAGCAGCCAGCATTCGCTGCAACGCGCTCAATTCAGCCGTTATGCAGTGAACATCGTCGAACGTTTGCAGAACGCCGGCTACCAGGCTTATCTGGTGGGCGGGTGCGTACGCGACATGCTGCTCAATATCACGCCCAAGGACTTCGACGTCGCCACCAGTGCCACGCCTGAGCAAGTGCGTGCCGAATTCCGTAATGCGCGGATCATCGGCCGACGCTTCAAGCTGGTGCATATTCACTTCGGTCGCGAAATTATTGAAGTCGCCACATTCCGTGCCGGCCATCCGCAAAACGATGAAGAGGAAGACACCAATCAGTCCTCCCGCAACGAAAGCGGGCGCATCCTGCGCGACAACGTCTACGGCACCCTGGAAGAAGACGCGCAACGCCGCGACTTCACCATCAACGCCCTGTATTACGACCCGGTCAGCGAGCGCATCCTCGATTACGCCAATGGCGTACACGACATTCGCAACAACCTGATCCGCCTGATCGGCGACCCGGTCCAGCGCTACCAGGAAGACCCGGTCCGCATGCTGCGGGCCGTGCGTTTTGCTGCCAAGCTGAACTTCGGTATCGAGCGCCATACCGCCGCACCGATTCGCGAACTGGCACCGATGCTGCGGGAAATCCCCTCGGCGCGCCTGTTCGAAGAAGTGCTCAAACTGTTCCTCTCCGGTTATGCCGCCGACACCTTTGAAATGCTGGTGGACCTGCAGTTGTTCGACCCACTGTTCCCGGCCAGCGCCGAGGCTTTGGAATACAACCCGACGTACACCCACACCCTGATCAGCGAAGCGCTGATCAACACCGACCTGCGCATCAAGCAGAACAAGCCGGTCACCCCGGCATTCCTGTTTGCCGCGCTGTTGTGGCCAGCCTTGCCGAAACGCGTACTGCGCTTGCAGGAGCGTGGCATGCCGCCGATCCCGGCCATGCAGGAAGCCGCGCATGAACTGATCGCCGAACAGTGCCAGCGCATCGCTATTCCGAAACGCTTCACTATGCCGATCCGCGAGATCTGGGACATGCAGGAGCGTCTGCCACGCCGCAGCGGCAAACGCGCCGACCTGTTGCTGGACAACCCTCGTTTCCGCGCCGGCTACGACTTCCTGCTCCTGCGCGAAAGTGCCGGCGAGCAGACCGACGGCCTGGGCGAATGGTGGACCGATTACCAGGACGCCAATGACAGCGAGCGCCGCGACATGATTCGTGACCTCGGCAGCAAAGGCGACGGCGAAGGCCCGAAGAAACGTCGTCGCAGTGGCAGCAAGCGCAAGCGCAGTTCGGCTGACGCCTCGGGCGAATAAACGTGGAACGCATCTACATCGGCATGGGCAGCAACCTGGCTGCCCCGGACCAGCAATTGCGCAACGCTATCGAAGCACTGGCGCAATTGCCGGGCACCACGGTCGCGGGTGTGTCCGCCTTTTATCAAAGTGACTCTCTGCTCCCAGGCCAACCGCGCTACACCAATGCGGTTGCCGCCCTGGACAGTAGCCTTGCGCCCCTGGAATTGCTGGATGCGCTGCAAGCCATCGAAAACGACCAGGGCCGCGAACGCCTTGAACGCTGGGGCCCGCGCACGCTCGACCTCGATATCCTGCTGTTTGGCGATCAACTGATCGATGAACCGCGCCTCAAGGTCCCGCACTACCAGATGCACCTGCGCGCATTTGTGCTGTATCCGTTGGCCGAACTGGCACCCGCTACTCTGCAATTACCCAATAGCCAGCAACTAAGTGACCTACTGGCTGCGTGCCCATTCGTCGGACTGGAACGCCTCCCCCTGTAGGAGCGAGCTTGCTCGCGAAAATCGTTAACGATAAGGCGCGCAACCTGATTCAACGCGGGGCCAACACGCTCTTCGCGAGCAAGCTCGCTCCTACAATCGCGTCAGTAACAGCGGTAACACCGTCATCGTAACAATGCGGTAACACATCCAATTGACTTCCCGTGTCCTCCTCACGACTATAGGCGTCCCGCTGCCGCCAACCCGGCGCTAAAGGGCGCAATCCAGGCCATATAAGCACTGCTCTCAAGACAGTGCGCCTGTATAAACGAAGACTCACGCGCGTTACTCGCTGTTTCCAAGCGCCTGAATGAGGACCCTTTTCATGCCAGACATTACCCTGACCACCTTGCAGAGCCTCAAGCTCAAAGGTGAAAAAATCGCCATGCTGACCTGCTATGACGCCACCTTCGCCCACGCCAGTTGCCAGGCTGGGGTTGAAGTGTTGCTGGTGGGCGACTCCCTGGGCATGGTTCTTCAAGGGAATGACAGCACCCTGCCCGTCACCACCGATGAACTTGCGTATCACACGGCCAGTGTCAAACGCGGTAACGATGGCGCCTTCATCATCGCCGACCTGCCGTTCATGGGTTACGCGACGCTTGAACAGACCTTCCAGAATGCCGGCAAGCTGATGCAAGCCGGGGCGCACATGATCAAAGTCGAAGGCGCAGTGTGGCTGGCCGAGTCGATCCGCCTGCTGGCTGAACGCGGCGTGCCGGTGTGCGCACACATGGGCCTGACGCCACAGTCGGTGAACATCCTCGGCGGCTACAAGGTACAAGGCCGCAATGAGGCCCAGGCGCGGCAGATGCGCGCCGATGCCATCGCTCTGGAACAGGCCGGCGCGGCAATGATCCTGCTCGAATGCGTGCCGAGCGAACTGGCGGCAGAAATCACCCAGGCCGTGAAGGTGCCGGTGATCGGGATTGGCGCAGGCTCGGCCACCGATGGCCAGGTGCTGGTGCTGCACGACATGCTCGGCCTGTCGATCAGCGGCCGTGTGCCGAAGTTCGTCAAGAACTTCATGGCCGGCCAGGACAGCATTCACGCCGCATTGAGTGCTTACGTTGCCGAAGTCAAAGGCGTGACCTTCCCTGGCGCCGAACACGGATTCTCTGCATGAACACCGTAAAAACCGTACGTGAATTGCGGGCTGCGGTTACCCACGCCCGTAACGCCGGCAAGCGCATTGGCTTTGTGCCGACCATGGGCAACCTGCACAGCGGCCATGCCACTTTGGTGACCAAGGCCGCCCAGCAGGCGGATTTCGTGGTGGCCAGCATCTTCGTCAACCCGCTGCAGTTTGGCGCTGGCGAAGACTTGGACAAGTATCCGCGCACCCTGGCCGCCGACCAGGAAATGCTGCTGCAAGCGGGCTGCAACCTGCTGTTCGCGCCCACCGTCGACGAAATGTACCCCGGCGGCATGACCGGCCAGACCCGCGTCAGCGTGCCACAATTGTCTGAAGGCCTGTGCGGCGCCAGCCGTCCCGGGCATTTCGAAGGCGTGGCGACCGTGGTCAGCAAGCTGTTCAACATGGTCCAGCCGGACATGGCGGTGTTTGGCCAGAAGGATTACCAGCAACTGGCCGTGATCCGCGCCATGGTCCATGACCTGAACATGCCGATCCAGATCATCGGCGAGCCCACTGTGCGCGCCGACGATGGCCTCGCGCTGTCGTCGCGTAACGGCTACCTCACCGACGAGCAACGCGCCATTGCGCCAGTGCTGTACCGCAGCCTCAGTCAGATTGGCGCCGCGATCAAAGCCGGTGACCACGACTTCGCCAAGCTGCGCGCCGAACAGGTCCAGCAGATCGAAGCCGCCGGGTTGCGCCTGGACTACCTCGAAGTACGCCAGGGCGTGCATTTGCGCCCGGCCACGGCCGAAGATCGGGATATCGTGATCCTGGTAGCCGCCTATCTCGGCGCTACCCGGCTCATCGACAACCTGCACCTGACCCTCGACTGACCCCTTCCAATCGCCCTCCTCGCTGCGTCAATAAAAAGGGCCGGTATAAAAAAGTACCGGCCTTAGCGCAGACAAAGCCAAGACATATCGACACGCTAGGTTTAATGTAATCGCCCTGCGCTATGGTTAGCGCTGTCCGGAACCCAATGCTTGATCAAAGACTGGACGTTCCGGGCTTAGAAGTGTCCTAAAGGCAGTCCCCGTAATAAAAGGAAACCCGCAGCGATGGCGTACTACCGCACTCCTCATGACGTTACCGCTCTGCCCGCCTGGCAAGCGCTCAATCAACATCGCCAAGCCATGCAGGATTTCAGCATGCGCGAAGCGTTCAATGCCGATCCTCAGCGTTTTTCCCAGTTCACCCTGAGCAGCTGCGGACTTTTCCTCGATTACTCGAAAAACCTGATCACCAGCGAAACCCGTGACCTGCTCGTGGGCCTCGCCAAAGAAGTCGGCCTCAAAGACGCGATCGACTCGCTGTACGCCGGCGAGCCCGTCAACTCCTCAGAAGGCCGCCCGGCCCTGCACACCGCCTTGCGTCGCCCGGTGGGCGACAAGCTGTCGGTGAATGGCGTGAACATCATGCCGGACGTGCACAAGGTGCTGAACCAGATCACCGACTTGGTCGGGCGCATTCACGATGGCCTGTGGCGTGGCTACACCGAGAAGCCGATCACCGACGTGGTGAACATCGGTATCGGTGGCTCGTTCCTCGGCCCGGAGTTGGTCTCCGAAGCGCTGTTGTCCTACGCCCACAAAGGCGTGCGTTGCCACTACCTGGCGAACATCGACGGCAGCGAGTTCCACGAGTTGACCATGAAGCTGCGCGCCGAGACCACGCTGTTTATCGTCTCGTCGAAATCCTTCAATACCCTGGAAACCCTGAAAAACGCCCAGGCCGCACGCGCCTGGTACCTGGCCCAGGGTGGCTCGGAAGCCGAGCTGTACCGCCACTTCATCGCCGTATCGAGCAACAACGCGGCGGCTGTGGCCTTTGGCATCCGCGAAGAAAACATCTTCCCGATGTGGGACTGGGTCGGCGGTCGTTACTCGCTGTGGTCGGCCATCGGCTTGCCAATCGCCCTGGCGATCGGCATGTCCAACTTCAAGGAACTGCTGTCCGGGGCCTACACCATGGACCAGCATTTCCAGAACGCCCCATTCGAACAGAACATGCCGGTGCTGCTGGGTCTGCTGGGCGTGTGGTATGGCAACTTCTGGGGTGCGCAGAGCCATGCGATCCTGCCGTACGACCACTACCTGCGTAACATCACCAAACACTTGCAACAGTTGGACATGGAATCCAATGGCAAGAGCGTGCGCCAGGACGGTACACCCGTCGCCACTGATACCGGCCCAGTGATCTGGGGTGGCGTAGGTTGCAACGGCCAGCACGCTTACCACCAGTTGCTGCACCAGGGGACCCAACTCATCCCGGCCGACTTCATCGTGCCGATCGTCAGCTTCAACCCGGTGTCCGACCACCATCAGTGGCTGTACGCCAACTGCCTGTCCCAGAGCCAGGCGCTGATGCTCGGCAAGACCCGCGCCGAAGCCGAAGCCGAGCTGCGTGAAAAAGGCATCCCGGAAGACGAAGTGCAGAAGCTGGCACCGCACAAGGTGATCCCGGGTAACCGTCCGAGCAACACCATCGTGGTCGAGCGCATCAGCCCGCGTCGCTTGGGCGCCTTGGTTGCGATGTATGAGCACAAAGTGTTCGTACAGAGCGTGATCTGGGGTATCAACGCCTTTGACCAATGGGGTGTGGAACTGGGCAAAGAGCTGGGCAAGGGCGTCTACAACCGCCTGACCGGCGCCGAAGAAACCTCGGCCGAAGATGCGTCGACCCAGGGCCTGATCAACTACTTCCGCGGTCGTCACCGCGGCTGATCCAGGTATCGCAGGGCCAACGTCCGTTTGGACGTTGGCCTTGAACCCTCCCCTTGCAGGGTGCATCTTTATCACTTGTGGCCAAAACAAGAATAAGGATCGCTCATGTTCGATATCAGCACGTTCCCCACCGCCGATGCCGTCCGCCGGGCTGCGCAACTCAGTCAGGAGGACTACCAGCGCCTCTATCGCCAATCCATCGATCAGCCGGATACGTTCTGGGCTGAACAGGCCAAAGGCTTTCTCGACTGGATAACCCCCTGGCACACCGTCCAACGCTCAGACATCAACACCGGCGCAGCCCAGTGGTTTGCCGGCGGCCAACTGAATGTCAGCTACAACTGCATCGACCGTCACCTCGCCCTGCGCGCCGATCAGCCGGCCTTCATCTGGGAAGGCGATGATCCGACAAAATCTTCCAAAATCACCTACCGCCAACTGCACCAGAACGTCAGCCGCCTGGCCAATGTGCTGAAAAGCCGTGGCGTAAAAAAAGGCGACCGGGTGTGCATCTACATGCCGATGATCCCTGAAGCCGCCTACGCCATGCTCGCTTGCACGCGGATCGGCGCGGTACATTCCGTGGTGTTTGGCGGCTTCTCGCCGGATGCCTTGCGTGACCGTATTCTCGACGCCGACTGCCGCACCGTAATCACTGCGGACGAAGGCGTGCGCGGTGGTAAACCGGTAGCACTGAAACAGAATGTCGACAAAGCCCTGGCCAGTTGCCCGAATGTGAGCACGGTGCTGGTAGTAGAACGCACCGCAGCGACCGTTAACTGGAGCGAAGGCCGCGATCTCAAGTATCAACAAGCCCTGGATGCGGCCAGCAGCGACTGCCCGCCCGAGCCAATGGACGCCGAAGACCCGCTGTTCATCCTCTACACCTCCGGCAGCACCGGCAAACCCAAAGGTGTGCTGCACACCACCGGCGGCTACCTGCTGCAAGCCGCAATGACCTTCAAATACGTGCTCGACTACCGCGAGGGCGAAGTGTTTTGGTGCACCGCCGATGTAGGCTGGGTCACCGGCCACAGTTACATCGTGTACGGCCCGCTGGCCAACGGCGCGACTTCGATGATGTTCGAAGGCGTGCCGAGCTACCCGGACAGCTCACGCTTCTGGCAGGTGATCGACAAGCACAAGGTCAATATTTTCTACACCGCCCCTACCGCGTTGCGTGCCTTGATGCGCGAGGGCCATGGCCCGCTGGAGAGCACCTCTCGCGCCAGCTTGCGCCTGCTGGGCAGCGTCGGCGAACCGATCAACCCGGAAGCCTGGGACTGGTATTTCAATGCCGTCGGCGAGCAGCGCTGCCCGATTGTGGATACCTGGTGGCAGACCGAGACCGGCGGCATCATGCTCAGCCCCTTGGTCAGCGCACAGCGCATCAAGCCCGGCTGCGCGACCCAGCCGATGTTTGGCGTACAGCCCGTGCTGCTCGACGAACAGGGCAAAGAATTCAGCGGGGCCGGCAGCGGCGTACTGGCGATCAAAGCGAGCTGGCCGGGGCAGATCCGCAGCGTGTACGGCGATCCGCAGCGCATGATCGACACCTATTTCAAACCTTACCCCGGCTACTACTTCACCGGTGACGGTGCGCGGCGCGATGAAGACGGCGACTACTGGATCACCGGGCGCATCGACGATGTGATCAACGTGTCCGGCCACCGTATCGGCACCGCCGAGGTAGAAAGCGCGCTGGTCCTGCATGACCAGGTGGCCGAGGCCGCCGTAGTAGGCTACCCCCATGACATCAAAGGCCAAGGCATCTATGCGTTTGTCACGCCCATGAATGGGGTGGAACCCGGCGATGCGCTGAAAAAGCACCTGCTGGAGCTGGTCGGCAAGGAAATCGGCAGCTTTGCCAAGCCGGAACTGATCCAATGGGCTCCGGCCTTGCCGAAAACCCGCTCCGGCAAGATCATGCGCAGGATTTTGCGCAAGATCGCCTGCAACGAACTCGACAGCCTCGGTGATACCTCGACCCTGGCCGACCCGAGCGTGGTGGATGGCCTGATCGACAAACGCTTGAACCGATAGGAACCCCTGAGTCGCCATGGAATTTATCCGCAGCCGTATCGAAAGCCAGTTGATGAGCCTGACAGGCCTGTCGCTGGGCCAACTGGACCTGGAAAACCCCAAGGGCGACCCCGGCCTGTTCGGGCCCGATTCGGTGAGTTGGCAGGTGCATGGCGACTTCAGCAGCATGCTCATCGGCGGCATCAGCGCCTTGATGCTGCAAGCCTTGCACCCACTGGCCCTGGCGGGCGTGTGGGACCATTCGAACTTTCGTCAGGACATGCTCGGGCGGTTGCGGCGCACCTCGCAGTTCATCTCGGGCACGACGTTTGGTTCGCGCAAAGACGCCGAATGGCTGATCGAAAAAGTCCGCACCATTCACCTCCAGGTCGTCGGCCACGCTCCGGACGGGCGACCTTATGCGGCCAGCGACCCAGAGTTGCTGACCTGGGTGCATGTGGCGGAGGTCAGTAACTTCCTCGCCGCTCACCTGCGCTATCGCAACCCGCAGCTTTCAGGTCGAGACCAGGACCGTTACTACAGCGAAATTGCCTTGGTCGCCGAACAGTTAGGTGCGCGGCATGTTCCGCGCTCTCGGCAGGAAATTTCAGATTATCTGGCACGTATCCGCCCACAATTGCTGTGCGACGATCGCAGCCGCGAAGTACTGCGTTTACTGCTTGACGCGCCCTCCCCCAGCCTACTGGCCAAGCCCTTTGGCAGTTTGATGATGCAAGCCGGAATCGACCTGCTGCCGGATTGGGCCAGCGCCATGCTCGACCAACACCAAAGCCCGCTGCAACGCCAGATGATCCGTGCCGGGGTCAAGCGCAGTGCACCGATGCTGCGTTGGGCGATGCGCAATGGTTCGGTGCAACGCGCGCACCGGCGGATGGGGTTGATGTAGGCCACGGCGCATAGCTGTTAAACTTCGCGCCCTTATTTCCCCAGCAAGGCGCGCTCCATGTCTTCTCTGAATCAGGCGCTGCGCGCCGCCCTCGATCATCGCCAAGACCTGATCAATGAGCTGCACGCCCAAGGCACTGACTGCTATCGCCTGTTCCATGGCAGCCAGGAAGGCGCCGGCGGCCTGACCATCGACCGCTACGGCCCGCAATTGCTGGTGCAGAGCTTCCACCAATGCCTGGAAACCGCAGAGCTGCTGGACCTGCATCAACAGGTCAACCAGTACATGGGCCTGGAACTATTGCTGGTGTACAACGACCGTTCCCGTGGCAACTCGCGCATCGACCGCGAGGACACGGTTTATCGTGCCGAGTCCGCTGCGCTGGAAGACCTGATCGGCCACGAGTGGGGCCTCAATTACCGCGTGCGCGGGCGCCATGCCGGGCAGGACCCGCTGCTGTTCCTGGATTTGCGTAACACCCGTGGCTGGGTCAAGGCGCACAGCGCCGGCAAAAGCGTGCTGAATCTGTTTGCGTATACCTGCGGCGTTGGCCTGAGCGCGGCCGCCGGGGGTGCGCGCGAGGTGTGCAACCTGGACTTCGCCGAGGGCAACCTGGCGGTCGGTCGCGAAAATGGCCTGCTGAACCCGCAACTGCCGACTATGGAATTTGTGCAGTCGGATTACTTCCCGGCGATCCGCCAATTGGCGGGCCTGCCGATCACCCAACGGCGCGGGCAGAAGCTGCCGAGTTATCCACGCCTGGAGCAGCGTCAATACGATCTGGTACTGCTCGACCCGCCAGCCTGGGCCAAAAGCGCGTTTGGCACAGTCGACTTGCTGCGCGATTACCAGAGCCTGCTCAAGCCCGCGCTGCTAGCCACCGCCGACAATGGCGTGCTGATCTGCTGCAACAACCTGGCGAAAGTCAGCATGGAGGACTGGCGTGAACAAGTCCTGCGATGCGCGGAAAAGGCCGGCCGCCCCGTACGTGACTGGACAATCATGACGCCAGGCGCGGACTTCCCCTCACAGGATCAGCAGCCGCCCCTGAAAACCCTGATACTCCAGCTGTAAGACGTTTCCCAAAGGACCCGTTCTTCGGAACCGAAATCCCGTGCCATACTCCAAGGCACTCTTGTTTGACATAGATGGCGCCGCCCCATGCCCAAAGGATTGATTCGCGCCGCTGGCGCCTTGTTGACTGCCCTTGCCCTGTACAGCTTGCTGGGTTTCCTGATTCTCCCTGGTGTCGCGCTGCGCATTGCCAACCAGCAACTGGCCAATTACGCCACGGTGCCGGCTCGGATTGAGCGGATCGAGCTCAACCCGTTCAGCCTGGAAGTAACGGCATGGGGGCTGAAAATCGGTGAGCCAGGCAAGGAACAAGTGGGTTTCGAGCGCCTCTACGCCAACCTGCAGATCGACAGCCTCTGGACCCGCGCCCTGCATCTCGCGGATGTACAACTGGACAAACCCAAGACCGAGCTGTTGTTCGACAAGTCCGGCCAATTGAACCTCGCGCAGTTGTTCAAGCTGCCACCCAGCGAGCCCACCCCGACCGATCCGAATGCCAAACCGTTTCCGCTGCGCATCGACAGCATCAAGCTGGCGGGCGGCTATGTGCATTTCGAAGATTTGCGTCCCAGCGAACCCATCGAATTCCTCTACGACAAGCTCGACTTCGAGCTGAAAAATCTCAGCACCCTGCCTGAAGACAACGCCGACATGACGTTGGTGGCAGCCGGGCCTGCAGGCGGACAGATCGACTGGAAAGGTAATTTCAGCCTGGTGCCGATCACCTCCGAAGGCACATTGAAAGTCACCGATGGCAAGATGAAAGCCTGGTGGCCGTACGTCCGCGACGCGCTGCCATTGGTGCTGGAAGACGGTGTGCTCAACTTCAGCACCGAGTATAAATTCAGTCTGGCCAAAGAGACCGAACTGAGCCTGACCAACACGGCCGCGAGCATTGCGCCATTTGCCATCAAGGCGCCGGACGGCCGCCCCTTGGTGCGCCTGGAGCGCCTGGACGTCAGCGAAACCACCGTGGACCTGGCCAAGCAGCAGGTCGTCGTCGGCAAGATCCGCAGCAACAAACTGGAAACCTGGGCGGCACTGGAAGCCGATGGGCAGTTGGACTGGCAGAAACTGTTCGCCAGCCAGCCGAGCAAACCGGCCAAGGCACCGGAGCCCAAAAATGCACCGGCCACTGCAGACTCGCCAAAAACCGAGCCTGCGGCGCCAAGCAAACCCTGGCAGGTGCTGCTCAAGGACGTGCAGTTGCGCAACTATCAGGTGCACCTGGCTGACCGCCAGGCCAAACCGGCAGTCGCGTTGGAAGTAGGCCCGCTGAACGTCGATGTGCAGAACTTCGATAGCCTCAACCAGAACCCCTTCACATTGAAAGTCGACACGGGCCTGGGTAAGCAAGGCAAGATCCAGGCGACCGGCGAGGTTAACCTCAACCCGGTCAGCGCCAAGCTGAAAGTGAATACCCAGGACATCGACCTGCGCGTCGCGCAGTCCTATATCAGCCCGTTCATCCGCTTGGAACTGCGTAGCGGCATGCTCGGCAGCAATCTGGATGTGAACCTGAAAAGCACCGATCCTCTGAAGCTCCAGGTCACAGGCCGAGCGCAGGTCGACCAGTTGCACACCCTGGATACCCTCAAGACCCGCGACTTCCTCAAATGGCAGCGCTTGGTGCTCGAAGGCGTGAATTATCAGCACGGCGACAGTCTGTCGATCGATAAGGTCAACCTGCTGCAGCCGTATGCACGTTTCATGATCAACGATGACCGCACCACCAACGTGGATGACCTGTTGATCCCACAACCCGCTGACAAATCACCCAAGCCCGCCAGCAAGGAAAAGCCGCTGGGCATTCGTATCGGCCAGATTGCGATCAACGACGGTTCGGCCAACTTTGCCGACTTCAGCCTGACGCCCAACTTCGCCACGGCGATTCAACAGCTCAACGGGCAAATAGGCACTATCGACAGTCGCCAGGCCAAACCGGCCAGCGTCGATATCAAGGGCAAGGTTGACCGTTATGCGCCGGTGACCATCAAGGGCAGCGTGAACCCGTTCGATCCGATGGCGGCGTTGGATATCGCAACCAGCTTCAAACGCGTTGAGCTGACCACCTTGACGCCTTACTCCGGCAAGTTCGCCGGTTTCCGTATCCGCAAGGGGCGACTGAACCTCGACCTGCACTATGTGATCACCAAGGGTCAGCTGAAGGCCGAGAACAAAGTGGTGGTCGAGCAATTGCAACTGGGCGATAAAGTCGACAGCGCCGATGCCGTGGACTTGCCGATTCGCCTGGCAATCGCGTTGCTCAAGGACTCCGACGGCAAGATCTCCATCGAACTGCCGGTGACAGGCGATCTGAATAACCCGCAGTTCAGCGTGATGCCGATTGTTTGGCAGACCCTGCGAAACCTGGTAGTGCGTGCAGCAACGGCGCCCTTCAAGTTTATCGGTGGGTTGGTGACGGGCGGCGGCTCGGAAGACCTCGGCAATGTATCGTTCGCCGCCGGTTCCAGTGAACTGAACAAGGATGCTGAGGGCGCCCTGAACACCTTGGCCAAAGCACTGAAAGAACGCCCTACCCTGCGCCTGGAGATCGAAGGCACAGCGGCAGCCAGCAGCGATGGACCTTTCCTTGCCGCTCAGCGACTGGAACGTGAATACCAGTACAACTACTACAAGATTCTTCAACGTCGTGGCGACAAGGTTCCAGCCCAAGCGTCGTTACTGGTTGTACCCGAAAAGGAGAAAGCGCCACTGTTGGAAGGCATCTACCGCACCCGCCTGAAACAACAACCGCCGGCCGAATGGAAAGACCTGAGCAGTGATGACCGTAGCGCGAAACTGCGTGACGGCGTGATCAAGTTCTGGAGTGGCAGTGAAGTGCTACTGCGCCAACTGGGCCAAGACCGCGCCAGCACCATCAAGGACTACCTGGTGGACAAAGGCCAGCTGGAAGATGACCGGGTGTACTTCATTGATGCCAACTTGGGCCAGGCCGAGAAGGATGGCCGGGTCGTGACGCCGATGCATCTGGACGCCGAATAACTCAAAGCAACACAACTCCAAATGTGGGAGCGGGCTTGCCCGCTCCCACATTTGATTCCCATAGCTGTAACATTTGTATTCCAGCCCAGAATAGAACAGGCCCCGACACAAGTGCCGGGGCCTGTAATGACCACATCCGTGTGGTCGGTCGCATGAACTCCAGAGGTGCATCAGGTGGATATCTAACTCACCCTAAGCCGCCGCCATTCGGTTCAGACGAAACGGGTGCGTTACTCTGCTTTCAGGCCGTCGGCCGATACAGCTTTAACGCCTTTGATTTTCTTGGTGATGTTCACCGCGGTAGTTTTCTGGGCTTCAGTGACCGCTGCGGTCGAAGACAGGGACACTACACCTTTGTTGGTTTCGACTTTGATGTCGGTACCAGGAATACCTTTTTCGGTTACCAGATCAGCTTTGACTTTGGTGGTGATCCAAGTATCCGAGGTGGACTCTTTAGCGCTAGCAGCTGCGCCCTTGGTTTTATCGATACCATCAGCTTTGGTTGCGCCGCCAGCCAGTAGGCCATCAGCAGAAACAGCAGTGACACCTTTGATTTTCTTGGTGATGGCTACAGCGGTCGCTTTTTGCGAGTCCGAAATAGCGACTTCGGAGGACAGGGAAACCACGCCTTTGTTGGTTTCAACCTTGATGTCCGAACCAGGAATACCTTTCTCGGTCAGCAGGTCAGCTTTCACTTTGGTGGTGATCCAGGTATCCGAGGTGGACTCTTTAGCCTTGGTCACTTCACCGGCCGCCAGCGTCATAGGGGCTTGGGAAGTCTGAGCAAAGGCTACGTTAGCACCCATGGCCAGGGTCAGAGCGGTAGCAGTAGCGAGAGCGAACTTCTTCATACGAGTAACTCCTGTTTTATTAAAAGTCTGCAGTACGTAAACCTTGATGCTGCAGCGTTAACAGGAATATTGCAGGCAGTGTGCCAAGTCTGATGAGCCAATAAAACTCATATAAAACAACAACTTATAAAAACACCTAATTTTCGGAATCGTGCAAGTTGCATGAATACCATCGTGGCTGCATGCAAGTTGCGGCTTTTGGATTCAGCTAAACGGCTGATTTCCCGCTACTTTCCAGCGCCCATAAAAAAAGGACTCCGAAGAGTCCCTTTTTCAGCTGAAAGCTCGGGGGGATTAAACGCCCGAAGCCTTGGCTGCTGCTACGTCCTTGATGGACAGTTTGATACGGCCGCGGTTGTCCACGTCCAGTACCAGCACTTCCACTTCCTGGCCTTCCTTCAGGATGTCGGTCACTTTCTCAACGCGAGCGTCGCTCAGCATGGAGATGTGAACCAGACCGTCCTTGCCCGGCAGGATGTTGACGAATGCGCCGAAGTCGACGATGCGCTCAACCTTACCGACGTAGATCTTGCCGATTTCGGCCTCAGCAGTGATGCCCAGAACGCGCTGACGTGCTGCTTCAGCCGCTTCCTTGGTTTCGCCGAAGATCTTGATCGAGCCGTCGTCTTCGATGTCGATCGAAGCCTTGGTTTCTTCGCAGATCGCACGGATAGTCGCGCCGCCTTTACCGATGACATCACGGATTTTGTCGGTGTCGATTTTCATCGCGATCATGGTCGGAGCATTTTCCGACAGTTCGGTGCGGGACTGACCAATGATCTGGTTCATCTGACCGAGGATGTTCAGGCGCGCTTCCAGGGCTTGGCCCAGGGCGATTTCCATGATTTCTTCGGTGATGCCTTTGATCTTGATGTCCATCTGCAGCGCGGTCACACCTTTGGCGGTACCGGCTACTTTGAAGTCCATGTCGCCCAGGTGGTCTTCGTCACCCAGGATGTCGGTCAGGATGGCGAACTTCTCGCCTTCTTTAACCAGGCCCATGGCGATACCGGCAACCGGCGCCTTCATCGGCACACCCGCGTCCATCAGTGCCAGGGAAGCACCGCAAACGGAAGCCATGGAGCTGGAACCGTTGGACTCGGTGATTTCCGACACAACACGGATGGTGTACGGGAACACGTCAGCTGCAGGCAGCATGGCGGCGATCGAACGACGGGCCAGACGGCCGTGACCGATTTCGCGACGACCAGCGCCACCCATGCGACCACACTCGCCCACCGAGAACGGAGGGAAGTTGTAGTGCAGCATGAACGGGTCTTTTTTCTCGCCTTCCAGGGTGTCCAGCAGTTGTGCGTCACGGGCGGTGCCCAGGGTCGCGACTACCAGAGCCTGGGTTTCACCACGGGTGAACAGCGCCGAGCCGTGAGTCTTCGGCAGAACGCCGACTTCGATGTTCAGCGGACGTACGGTACGGGTGTCGCGACCGTCGATACGTGGCTTGCCGTTAACGATGTTTTCGCGAACGGTGCGGTATTCGATTTCACCGAAAGCCGCTTTGACGTCGCTGGAGGAAGGCTGGCCTTCTTCACCGGACAACTTGGCCACAACCTGATCCTTCAGCTCGCCCAGGCGAGCGTAACGGTCGGCCTTGACGGTGATGGTGTAGGCGTCGGAGATGGCAGCGCCGAACTCGGAGCGGATAGCGCCCAGCAGTTCGGTCGCTTCAGCTTGTGGAGCCCAGGTCCAGGTTGGCTTGGCAGCTTCGGCAGCCAGCTCGGTGACAGCCTTGATGACAGCCTGGAACTCGTCGTGGGCGAACAGTACGGCACCCAGCATCTGGTCTTCGGTCAGCTCTTTGGCTTCCGATTCAACCATCAACACGGCTTCCGAGGTACCGGCTACAACCATGTCCAGGCTCGAAGCTTTCTGTTGCTCGTAAGTCGGGTTCAGCAGGTAGCCGGTGCTTTCGTGGAAAGCAACGCGGGCAGCGCCGATCGGGCCATCGAAAGGAATGCCGGAGATGGCCAGGGCAGCCGAAGTACCGATCATCGCAGCGATGTCCGGATCGGTCTTTTTGCTGGTGGAAACGACGGTGCAGACAACCTGCACTTCGTTCATGAAACCTTCTGGGAACAGCGGACGGATCGGACGGTCGATCAGTCGGGAAGTCAGGGTTTCTTTCTCGGAAGGACGGCCTTCACGCTTGAAGAAACCGCCAGGGATCTTACCGGCAGCGTAAGTCTTTTCCTGGTAGTGAACGGACAGAGGGAAGAAGCCTTTGCTCGGGTCAGCGGTCTTGGCGCCAACTACAGTCACCAGAACGGTAACGTCGTCGTCAACGGTAACCAGCACTGCGCCGGAGGCTTGACGGGCGATACGGCCTGTCTCGAGGGTAACGGTCGACTGACCGAACTGGAATTTTTTGATAACCGGGTTCACGGTGTCCTACCTTCTTTGTGGCTCTTGGGGGAACTTGTCTTCTTGCGAAATTCTTGGGCAATGTCGGGAATCGGCCCGAACCTGGTCCAGGGTAAAACGTGTATCCAGATAAAACTTGAGGCTGGGAGCCTACCATGAGCCAGCGGGAATCCCACTGGCACACGGCAGACAACCAACCTCTAGCGCAATCGCTTATTAGCGACGCAGACCCAGGCGACCGATCAGAGTCTGATAACGACCCAGATCCTTGCCTTTCAGGTAGTCCAGCAGCTTACGGCGCTGGTTTACCATGCGGATCAGACCACGACGGGAGTGGTGATCTTTACCGTTGGCCTTGAAGTGACCTTGCAGCTTGTTGATGTTGTGGGTCAGCAGTGCAACTTGCACTTCTGGCGAACCAGTGTCACCAACAGCTTGCTGATAGTCAGCAACGATTTGTGCTTTTTCTTGAACGTCGAGAGCCATGAGGCAATCCTTTTTTCAGGAAACCACCCAAAAGGCAGTTTCAACAGGCCAGGGACAAATCCCTGTATCTAAAAATGAGTAGTGACCGTGCCTGTTAACAGCCACCCTCGTCCGGTCATTCTGACCGAATCAGTCGACGCGGCGCGATGCGCCCGTCTTCGCTCACTTCACCGATACCGATGAAGCGACCATTATGATCCTGTACCCGTACCATGCCGAACTTCGGGGCATCCGGGGCACGTACCGGCTGGCCGTTGAGCCAGTAGAACGCGCTGTGCTCCGAGAAGTGCAGCAATGGCCAATCCAGCAAACCGCTGTCCGATGGCATCAGGAAGCGATCAACCGCTTCGTTGCCGCCTTCGGCGTGTACGGCTTCCAACTCTTCCAGCGTGACCGTCTGGGCCAGGCTGAAAGGGCCAGCCTGGGTGCGTCGCAGTTCTGCAACGTATGCACCGCAACCGAGCTGCTCACCGATATCTTCCACGAGGGTACGGATATAGGTGCCTTTGCTGCAGTCCACGGCCAGGCGGGCAGTGTCGCCTTCACAGGCGAGCAATTCCAAGCGCGCAATAGTAACAGAACGCGGTTCGCGCTCCACTACTTCGCCCGCACGTGCCAGCTTGTAAAGAGGCTGGCCATCACGCTTGAGCGCCGAGTACATCGGCGGTATCTGACTGATTTGCCCACGAAAACCGGGTAAAGCCGCTTCAATATCTGCACGACCAACGGTCACATCGCGAACCTGCAGAACATCACCTTCGGCGTCGGCCGTGGTGGTGGTCTTGCCCAATTGCATCAGGGTTTCGTAACCCTTGTCGGAATCGAGCAGGTATTGCGAAAACTTGGTGGCCTCGCCAAAGCACAAAGGCAGTACACCGGTGGCCAAAGGATCGAGGCTGCCGGTATGCCCGGCCTTTTCGGCGTTGAGCAGCCAGCGGACCTTCTGCAACGCGGCATTGGAGGTAAAGCCAATGGGCTTGTCGAGCAGGATTATGCCGCTGACGTTGCGACGGATACGTTTGACCTGAGCCACCGCTTACTCCTTGGCGTCTTCAGGTGTGGACGGATGCTGGCTGTCTTCAGCCACGGCGCGCTCGATCAGTGCCGACAGGTGCGCACCCCGCACGACGCTTTCGTCGTAGTGGAAGTGCAACTGAGGAACACTGCGCAGCTTCATTTCACGGGCCAACTGCATGCGCAGGAAACCTGCGGCCGAGTTGAGCACCTTGATGCTTTGTGCGATTTCTTCGCTGCTGTCCTGCCCCATCACGGTGATGAAGATCTTGGCGTGACCCACGTCACGGCTCACTTCTACGGCGGTGATGGTGACCAGGCCAACGCGAGGGTCTTTGACTTCGCGACGGATCAGTTGGGCCAGCTCGCGCTGCATCTGATCGCCGATACGCTGGGTACGGCTGTATTCTTTTGCCATGTCTTGTTACCTGTTACTGCCACACGGTGAAACCCGTGGGGTCTGAAAGCGGCAAACGCCCGGCCTGACAAAAGCCAGACCGGGCGTTGCGTTTAGAGTCCGTACGCTGCGCGGGGCATTTGCATGCCCACACGCGGCGTGGCTCCGGAAGTGCGCGAGTTAGAGGCTGCGAGCAACCTGAACCTTCTCGAAGACTTCGATCTTGTCGCCAACCTTGACGTCGTTGTAGCTCTTGACGCCGATACCGCATTCCATGCCGGCACGTACTTCGGAAGCGTCATCCTTGAAGCGGCGCAGGGATTCCAGCTCGCCTTCGAAGATAACGATGTCTTCACGCAGTACACGGATTGGACGGTTACGGTGCACAACACCTTCGATAACCATGCAACCGGCGATCGCGCCGAATTTCGGCGAGCGGAACACGTCACGCACCTCGGCCACACCCAGGATGTTCTCCCGGACGTCGCTGCCAAGCATGCCGGTGAGGGCTTTCTTGACGTCTTCGATGATGTCGTAGATGACGTTGTAGTAACGCATGTCCAAGCCTTCTTGCTCGACGATCTTGCGAGCGCCGGCATCGGCACGCACGTTGAAGCCGAACAGTACAGCGTTGGAAGCCAGTGCCAGGTTGGCGTCGGATTCGGTGATACCACCGACACCGCCACCGACAACGCGCACTTGCACTTCGTCGTTACCCAGGCCATTCAAGGCGCCGTTCAACGCTTCGAGGGAACCACGTACGTCAGATTTGAGGACGATGTTAAGCGTCTTCTTCTCTTCCTGGCCCATGTTCTCGAAGATGTTTTCCAGCTTGCCGGCGTGAGCACGGGCCAGCTTGACTTCGCGGAACTTGCCTTGACGGAACAGAGCCACTTCACGGGCTTTCTTCTCGTCGGCAACCACGCTCATCTCGTCGCCAGCGTCCGGGGTACCGTCCAGGCCGAGGATCTCGACCGGGATAGCAGGACCTGCTTCCTTGATTGGCTTGCCGTTCTCGTCGAGCATGGCACGTACACGGCCGTAGTTCGAACCGACCAGTACCATGTCGCCTTGGCGCAGGGTACCGTCTTGAACCAGAACGGTAGCAACCGGGCCACGGCCCTTGTCGAGACGGGACTCAACGACAACACCACGGCCAGGAGCCGATGGCGTAGCGGTCAGTTCCAGAACTTCGGCTTGCAACAGAACAGCTTCGAGCAGTTCGTCAACGCCGGTACCCATCTTCGCGGAGACCGGTACGAATGGAGTGTCGCCACCCCACTCTTCGGACGTCACGCCGTGAACCGACAATTCGCTACGGATGCGATCGAGATCGGCGCCCGGCTTGTCGATCTTGTTCACTGCTACTACCAACGGAACGCCAGCTGCCTTGGCATGCTGAACGGCTTCGATGGTTTGTGGCATCACGCCGTCGTCCGCTGCAACCACCAGGATCACGATGTCGGTCGCCTTGGCACCACGGGCACGCATTGCGGTAAACGCGGCGTGACCAGGAGTATCGAGGAACGTCACCATGCCACGCTCGGTTTCAACGTGGTACGCACCGATGTGCTGGGTGATACCACCGGCTTCGCCAGCAGCAACCTTGGCACGACGGATGTAGTCGAGCAGGGAGGTCTTACCGTGGTCAACGTGGCCCATTACGGTCACGACTGGTGCACGGGAAACCGCCTCACCTTCAAACTTCAGGGACTCGGCCAGGGAATCTTCCAGGGCGGTGTCGCTGACCAGGGTCACTTTGTGGCCCAGCTCTTCAGCAACCAACTGGGCAGTTTCCTGGTCCAGTACCTGGTTGATGGTGGCCGGAGTACCCAGCTTGAACATGAACTTGATGATTTCAGCAGCCTTGACCGACATCTGTTGAGCGAGGTCGCCCACAGTGATGGTCTCGCCGATCTTCACTTCACGCACGACAGGGCCGGTTGGGCTCTGGAAACCGTGGGCGTTGCGTTTCTTCAGCTTGGCCTTGCCGCGACCACCACGACGGAAGCCATCGCTTTCTTCGTCGGTAGTACGTGGGGCAACGCGTGGAGCAGGCGCTTTCTCTTTGACCGAGGCACGATGCGGAGCGTTTTTGCGCTCGCCATCGCCACCACCGCCACGACGATTGTTATCGTCGGCACGTGGCTTGTCTGGGCGACGAGGTTCGTCACGCTTACGAGCGTCAGCAGCAGGCGCTGGTGCAGCGGCAACCGAAGCGGCCTCACGCACAGCTTCTACAGGAGCGCTAGGCGCGGCGACCGCTTCAGTGGCAGCAGGTTGCGCAGCAGCAGGCTGGCGACGCGCTTCTTCTTCGGCGCGACGCTTGGCTTCTTCTTCAGCCTTCTGACGTGCAGCATTTTCTACTGCGCGACGTTCTTCCAGTTCGCGTTTGCGCTCGGCTTCGATTTCTTCCGGGCTGCGTTGTACGAAGACTTTCTTCTTGCGTACTTCAACGCTGATGCTCTTGCTACCAGCAACACGCAAGGTGCTGGTGGTTTTGCGCTGCAATGTAATCTTGCGCGGTTCTTCCACTTTCGCCTTGTGGCTGCTCTTCAAGTGAGTCAGCAAAGACTGCTTCTCACTATCGCTCACACCTTCATCGGCGGCGGTGTGCGGCAGACCTGCCTCACGCATCTGCTGCAACAGGCGCTCTACCGGTGTTTTGACCTCATCGGCCAGTTGTTTCACCGTGACTTGCGTCATGCACTTCTCTCCTCAGGCCGCGCCTAGTTACTCGAACCAATGGGCTCGGGCGGCCATGATCAACTTGCCGGCACGATCATCGTCAATGCCGTCGATGTCGAGCAGATCGTCAATAGACTGCTCGGCCAGGTCTTCGCGGGTAATTACGCCGCGCACCGCCAGTTCCATCGCCAAATCCTTGTCCATACCCTCAAGCGAGAGCAGGTCTTCGGCCGGATGGGCGTCTGCCAGCTTTTCCTCAGTAGCGATGGCTTTAGTCAACAAACGATCCTTGGCCCGAGCGCGAAGCTCGTTGACGGTGTCTTCGTCAAAGCCGTCGATGTTGAGCATTTCTTCCAACGGTACGTAGGCAATCTCTTCCAGGCTGGTGAAGCCTTCATCTACCAGCACCTGTGCCAGGTCTTCATCGACTTCCAGCTCTTCGATGAAGTTGCGCAGGATGTCACCGGTTTCAGCTTGCTGCTTAGCCTGGATGTCCGATTCGGTCATCACGTTCAGGGTCCAGCCGGTCAGTTGGCTGGCCAGACGCACGTTCTGACCACCACGACCAATGGCCTGAGCCAGATTGTCTGCGCCAACGGCGATGTCCATTGCATGGGCATCCTCGTCAACGATAATTGCCGCCACTTCAGCCGGCGACATGGCGTTGATTACGAACTGCGCCGGGTTATCGTCCCACAGGACGATGTCCACACGCTCACCACCCAATTCGCCCGACACTGCCTGGACGCGCGAACCGCGCATACCGATGCAAGCGCCTTGCGGATCGATGCGTTTGTCCTTGGAGCGGACCGCAATCTTGGCACGCGAACCCGGATCGCGGGACGCAGCCATGACTTCGATCAGGCCTTCGGCGATTTCCGGCACTTCGATACGGAACAGCTCGATCAGCATTTCCGGCGCAGTACGCGACAGGATCAACTGAGGGCCGCGGTTCTCGGTGCGGATTTCCTTGAGCAGCGCACGCAGACGCACGCCGACACGGAAGGTTTCGCGAGAGATGATGTCTTCGCGGGCCAGCAACGCTTCGGCGTTGTTGCCCAGGTCGACGATCACGTTGTCGCGGGTGACTTTTTTCACGGTGCCGGAGATGATTTCACCCAGGCGCTCGCGATAAGCGTCAACGACTTGAGCGCGCTCGGCTTCGCGAACCTTCTGCACGATGACCTGTTTGGCGGTCTGTGCAGCAATACGGCCGAATTCGATCGACTCGATCTTTTCTTCGACGACATCACCGACCTTGGCACCAGGATGCGTTTCGGCAACCTTGCTTGGCCAGGTTTCGATGGCCGGATCATCAAGATCGGCTTCTTCGACGACCGTCCAGCGACGGAAAGTCTCATAGGCACCGGTGTGGCGATTGATTTCCACACGCAGATCAACTTCGTCTTCAAAACGCTTTTTGGTAGCAGTGGCCAGGGCCAGCTCCAGCGCTTCAAAAATCACGTTTGCCGGTACGCCCTTTTCATTGGATACCGACTCAACAACCAGCAGTACTTCTTTGCTCATCGTACGCCTCGCCTTTCGCAAGCCATTGGATCCGCGGGATCCGCGTCTCAGTCAAAACTGGGAATAATGTTGGCCTTGTCGATCATATCGATCGGCAACAGGAACTCATGGTCTTCTACCTGCACCACGACATCCTGTTCTTCTACACCGCGCAGAAGGCCCTGAAAGTTGCGTCGCCCTTCGAAGGGAGAACGCAGCTTGATCTTCACTTGTTCACCGGCAAATTTTGCAAACTGATCAATAGTGAACAGTGGGCGTTCCATGCCTGGCGAGGAAACTTCGAGGGTGTATTCAACGGAGATCGGATCTTCAACATCCAGCACACCGCTAATCTGACGGCTGACAATGGCACAATCGTCCACCAGCACGCCGCCCTCTTTATCGATATAAACGCGCAACATTGAGTGGCGACCTTGAGCCGAAAACTCAATACCCCAGCATTCATAGCCTAGGGCCACGACCACCGGGGCCAGCAAGGCCTGCAACTCTTCTAGCTTGCTCGACACCTGAACCCCCTCGTGCATGTATGTGCATGCTGTGCAAAATAAAAAAATGGGCGAAACGCCCATCCTTGAAACGCCGTCGAACAGCGGCGTTGAAAGTGTCCAGCTAACAAAAAGCCCCTTAAAAGGGGCTCCGCTAAAACTGGTTGCGGGGGCCGGATTTGAACCAACGACCTTCGGGTTATGAGCCCGACGAGCTACCAGACTGCTCCACCCCGCGACAAAGCTGGGGCGGAAGTATACGACCGATCCCTTACAGGGTCAATGTAACCTTCCACCTACAAGAAAGCCCGCAACAGCGGGCTCTCCTGATAATTGGTACCGAGAAGGGGACTCGAACCCCTACACCCTATGGGCACAACCACCTCAAGGTTGCGTGTCTACCAATTCCACCACCTCGGCAATACAGCGATTACAACCCTTCTTACTTCTGCTCTTGAGCTGGAGGTACGTCAGTCGCTGGAGTAGCCGACTTTTGCTCTTGAAGCACCGGGACATCATCAGAAGCCGGTTTTGCTTTTGGTACTTCCAACACTGCTGGGTTTGGGAGACCTACTTGAGTCAGCACATGAGCTTTCTCTTTAGCAAAGTAACCTAACCCCAAGCTGGTTATGAAGAAACCGGCGGCAAGTATAGCAGTAAACTTACTAAGAAAGGTAGAGGAACCTTGGCTTCCGAACACAGTATTTGAAGCACCTGCACCGAAAGACGCACCAGCATCCGCACCTTTACCCTGTTGCAGCAAAACCAGAGCGACGACGCTCAGAGCAGCCAACAGATGAAAAACGACTACGACTGTTTCCAGCATTTTTTCAGTTTCCCGCGGCGCGACAGATCGCACCGAACTCATCTGCATTCAGGGAAGCTCCACCAATGAGCCCCCCATCGATATCCGGCATGCCGAACAGTTCGACCGCATTGGCCGCCTTCACGCTGCCGCCGTATAGAAGACGCACACCTTGTGCGACCTCAGAATTCTCTGCCGCCAACTGCGCGCGGATGGCTGCGTGCACATCCTGCGCCTGTTGCGGTGTAGCAGTCAGCCCGGTACCAATGGCCCAGACCGGCTCGTAAGCAATTACTGCCTTTGCAAACGCACCAACACCCAACTCCTCAATGATACTGCCTAGCTGACGCGAGACAACTTCAAGAGTCTTGCCCGATTCCCGCTGCTCCAGGGTCTCCCCTATGCACAACACCGGAATCAAGCCACAAGCCTGTGCCGCTGCGAACTTACGATTGAGTGTCCCATCACGCTCGCCCATCATCTGACGGCGCTCGGAGTGCCCGACAAGCACATAGGAACAACCCGCATCGACCAACTGACTCGGCGAAATCTCACCGGTCAACGCACCTTGCATTGGCTCCACTGCGGAGTTCTGCGCGCCGACCTGAATCGACTTGCCTTTCAAGCCATCAACCACTTGGTTGATATGCAAGCAAGGCGGGAACACCGCAACATCAACACCGCTCGGCAAGGCCAAGTGACGAAGGCCATTGATCAGCTCAGCGACACTGGCGCGGGTACCGTGCATCTTCCAGTTACCAGCTACCATAGTGCGACGCATGCTGTACCTCGTCGGTCAAAGTGGGCGCAGATGTTACCCAACCACATCATCACTGGCAAGCCGAATTCAGGCGCAAACTTCAGTTACCAGTTTTGCCAGGTCTTCGGCATGGCCGCGAACCTGTGTTTCATCGTCACCTTCGACCATGACACGCACCAGAGGCTCTGTGCCGGACTTGCGCAACAACACGCGACCACGCCCCGCCATAGCGAGGGTCACGCGCTCACACGCCTCTTTGACAGCCGGGTGCTCGATCGGGTTTTCGCCGCCACCAAAACGCACATTGAGCAGCACTTGCGGACATTTGCGCAGCGCCTGGCGCGCCTGGGCCAGACTCTCTTCGCGTCGACGCAAGGACAACAGAACCTGCAACGCAGCGATGATCGCGTCACCTGTGGTGGTGTGCTGGAAGCAGACTACGTGCCCTGAATTCTCCCCCCCCACCTGCCAGTTACGCTCAAGCAGCTCGGCGATTACATAGCGGTCACCGACATTGGCGCGCACGAAGGGAATACCCAGGTCCGCCAGGGCCAACTCAAGCCCCAGGTTGCTCATCAAAGTACCGACGACGCCACCCTGCAGCTTGTTACGCTCGTGCATGTCACGCGCAATGATGAACAACAGGTCATCGCCATCAACAATCGCGCCCGTGTGATCCACCATCAGCACGCGATCACCATCGCCGTCGAAGGCGATACCCAAGTCGGCATGCTCGGCCAGGACGGCCGCCTGCAGTTGTTCCATATGGGTGGAACCACAGTTTTCGTTGATGTTCAGCCCGTTGGGCTGGGCCGACAATACCGTCACGTCCGCGCCCAACTCCTTGAACACGCTCGGTGCGACCTTGTAGGTCGCGCCGTGTGCGCAGTCGACCACAATCTTCAAGCCGGCAAAATTGGTGCTGCTCGGCACACTGCTCTTACAGAATTCGATATAGCGGCCAGAGGCGTCATTGATACGCGACACCTTGCCCAGCTTGCTGGATTCAACCACCGTCATCGGCGCGTCCAGCAACTCTTCGATCATCAACTCGATCTCATCCGGCAGCTTGGTGCCCTGGCCCGAGAAGAATTTGATGCCGTTGTCATCATGAGGATTGTGCGAGGCACTGATCACGATACCGGCTTCAGCGTGGAAGGTACGCGTCAGATAAGCGATCGCCGGCGTCGGCATGGGCCCCAACAGCATCACATCCGCGCCTGCGGCGGACAGGCCCGCCTCCAGTGCCGACTCAAACATGTACCCCGAGATACGGGTGTCCTTGCCCACCAGAATGCGGCACGCGCCCATACTGCGGAACGCCATGCCCGCCGCCCAGCCCAGCTTGAGCATGAAATCAGGAGTAATCGGAAATTCGCCGACCCGACCACGGATACCGTCGGTGCCAAAGTATTTTTTAGTCATAAGTGCTCCATCATTCTTATTCGGCTGATTCTACAGCGGCAATCATACGCACGACATCTACGGTCTCGGCGACATCATGCACACGCAAGATACGCGCACCCTTGGTCACCGCCAGCGCAGCCAGTGCAAGGCCGCCATACAACCGTTCACCCACTGGACGATTCAAGGCCAGCCCTATCATGCTCTTGCGCGAAACGCCGACCAATAGGGGCCGACCAAGGGCATGCAGGGCTTCCATATGCTTGAACAGACTCAGGTTGTGCTGCAGGGTCTTGGCGAAACCGAAGCCGGGATCGAGGATGATTTTTTCCTCAGCAATCCCCGCGACAGCACACCGAGCGACCCGCTCAGCGAGAAAACCGCTGACTTCGCCGACAAGGTCATCATAGTGAGGACTGTCCTGCATGTTGCCGGGCTCACCCAGCATGTGCATCAGACACACCGGCAGACCGGTTGCCGCCGCCGCATCAAGGGCGCCGTCGCGCTGGAGAGAGCGCACATCGTTGATCAGCCCCGCCCCAAGGCGGGCAGTTTCGCGCATCACGGCCGGCGTCGACGTATCAACCGAGATGATCACATCCAGCTCACGCGCAATACGCTCGACGATCGGCGCCACCCTCTCCAACTCTTCCAAGGGAGAAACGATGCGGGCCCCAGGCCGAGTCGACTCACCACCCACATCAATCAGGGTCGCTCCCGCCGCAACCATTGCTTCAGCATGTCGCAACGCTGCATCAAGCTGGCTGAAGCGGCCGCCATCGGAAAAGGAGTCGGGGGTTACGTTGAGAATGCCCATGACATGCGTATGGGCTAAATCAAGAACCCGGTTGCCGCAAGGCAACCGGGTGGAGGACAACACAGAAGTCATTTCAAGCCTTAGACGTCAGCTGCCGGACCGCCGATCGGGGTTTCGGGGCGTTCATTCTGAACCACTGGCGGAGTACCAGAGGTGCCCGAACCGCCTTCCCAATCGCGAGGCTCACGAGGTGCACGACCTGCCATGATGTCGTCGATCTGATCGGCATCAATGGTCTCGTACTTCATCAGCGCATCCGCCATGGCATCCAGCTTGTCGCGGTTGTCCGTGAGGATCTGCTTGGCCGTGCCGTAGCACTGGTCAATGATGCTGCGCACTTCGGAGTCGATCAGCTTGGCCGTCTCACCGGAGAAGCTGGCGTTTTGACCACCACCGCCGCGACCCAGGAACACTTCACCTTCTTCCTCGGCATACATCAAAGGACCGAGCTTTTCCGACAAGCCCCACTTGGTCACCATGTTCCGTGCAATCTGGCTGGCACGCATGATGTCGTTGGAAGCACCGGTAGTGACACCGTCGAAGCCCAGGGTCATTTCTTCAGCAATCCGACCGCCGTAGAGCGAGCAGATCTGACTGATCAGTGCGCGCTTGGAGAGGCTGTAGCGATCCTCTTCCGGCAGGAACATGGTCACACCCAGCGCCCGACCACGAGGAATGATCGACACTTTGTAGACCGGATCATGCTCAGGCACGACGCGACCAACGATAGCGTGACCCGCTTCGTGATAAGCGGTGTTCTGTTTCTCTTTTTCGGACATGACCATGGATTTGCGCTCGGCACCCATCATGATCTTGTCTTTTGCCAGCTCGAACTCTTTCATTTCAACGATGCGCTTGCCGGTACGGGCAGCAAACAACGAAGCCTCGTTCACCAGGTTGGCAAGGTCGGCACCGGAGAAGCCTGGAGTGCCACGGGCGATCACGGCCGGAGCCACGTCGTCTCCCATCGGCACTTTGCGCATGTGTACTTTCAGGATCTGTTCGCGACCACGGATATCCGGCAAGCCAACTACCACCTGGCGGTCGAAACGGCCTGGACGCAGCAATGCAGGATCCAATACATCCGGGCGGTTGGTTGCCGCAATGACGATGATGCCATCGTTCATTTCGAAGCCGTCCATCTCAACCAGCAGTTGGTTAAGGGTCTGCTCACGCTCATCATGACCGCCACCCATGCCCGCGCCACGATGGCGGCCAACTGCGTCGATTTCATCGATGAAGATGATGCATGGCGCATGCTTTTTAGCCTGTTCGAACATATCGCGAACACGGCTGGCACCGACACCGACAAACATTTCGACGAAATCAGAGCCGGAAATGGTGAAGAAAGGCACCTTGGCTTCGCCGGCAATCGCCTTGGCCAGCAAGGTTTTACCGGTACCCGGAGGACCAACCATCAGTACACCGCGAGGAATACGGCCACCCAGGCGCTGAAACTTGCCCGGATCGCGCAGGAACTCGACCAGCTCGCCTACTTCTTCCTTGGCTTCGTCACAACCGGCAACGTCAGCCAGGGTAGTTTTCACCTGATCTTCGGAGAGCAGGCGTGCCTTGCTCTTGCCGAAGCTCATCGGCCCGCCCTTGCCTCCCGCACCACCTTGCATCTGGCGCATGAAGAACATGAACACGGCGATGATCACCAGGATCGGGAAGCTGGCTACCAGCAATTGGGTCCAGATGCTCTGCTGCTCAGGCTGCTTGCCTTCGACCACCACGTGATTATCCACCAGGTCGCCGATCAGACCGTTGTCCTGGATTGCCGGACGAATGGTCTTGAAGCTGTCGCCATCGTTGCGTTTGCCGGTGATCACGTAGCCATCAACCGCTACGCGCTCGACCTTGCCATCCTTAACTTGCTGGATGAAGTCGGAATAGTTGAGGGTCTGCGGCTCGTTAGGGCTGGAGAAGTTGTTCATCACCGTCACCAGGACAGCCGCGATGATCAACCACAGGATCAGATTCTTTGCCATATCGTTCAATTAACTACCCTCTGAAGCAAGCTCCGCTACTGGCGCGCGCTTCGCATGATATTCACCGGCCTAACTTACTACATTACCTACAACTCTGGCAGGCGCCGTCTGTAACCCTTTGTGAAACTTTGACTACACAATATTCGTAAAGCTTCGTGACGAAAGCGATATAAAAAAACCTATCGCCCTCCTCGAATTCCTCAAAAACGCTCTTCACTCGCAGCGCCTTCAACTCCGCGGAAGCCGCGGCACAGCAGGTACTGCTCCCGAGACCTGTCTCGGGATGAGTCAGGCTTACGCGTTTGCACCTTCTCGAACAACTTGCGAATGTTCTTGTGGTACTCGTCGAAACCCTCGCCCTGGAAGACTTTCACCAGAAAATCACCACCAGGACGCAAAACCCGACCCGCCAAATCCAGCGCCAGCTCACATAGGAACATTGCGCGCGGCATATCAACGGCCGGTAATCCACTCATATTGGGGGCCATGTCGGAAATCACAAGGTCTACCTGCGAATTTCCCACAGCCTCAAGGATCTGTGCGAGTACGGCATCCTGAGTGAAGTCACCGTGAACAAAGGTCACATCCGGGATACTGTCCATTTCCAGAATGTCGGAAGCGATCAAGCGGCCCTGCCCACCAATCAGACGACTGGTCACCTGGGACCAACCACCTGGGGCTGCACCCAGATCGATAACGCTCATGCCTGGACGGATCAACTTATCCTTGTCCTGGATCTCCAGCAGCTTGTAGCTGGCCCGCGAACGGTAGCCGTCCTTCTGCGCCTTTTTGACGTAAGGATCGTTGAAATGTTCTTGTAGCCACTTAAGGCTGGTTTTGGAACGGGCCACGGGCCACCTCGAAAAATAAAACGGGTCGTGATTAACTGGGCGGTCCCGGACTCGCTCGGGTAAACTGGCCGCCGCTTTTTACAAGATCAGACGCAGGGGTCAGATTATGCCGCTCACTCAAGAGCAGAAGAAACAGTACAAATCCATTGGCCACCATCTGAAACCAGTTCTGATTGTGGCAGATAACGGTTTGACTGAAGGTGTGTTAGCCGAATTCGAACGTGCGCTGAACGATCATGAACTGATCAAGATCAAGGTCAACATCCTTGACCGCGAAGCGCGCCTGGCTGCCATTGCAGAACTGTGCAAGGCAGGCAAAGCGGACCTGGTCCAGGTCATCGGCAAGATGGCGCTGCTGTATCGCAAGAACTTCAGCGTCAACAAGCAACTGTCGAACGTTCATCGCTTCAAATGATGACTTTTAAATAACAGCAAGGGTCACGGGCGCGCTTCGCGCGCCCTGCCACTCCACCCTGGCGCCGGCTGCATAACCAGCACCAGACCAGAAAACCCTAGTACAAGATAGCTGAATAGCTGCCAGCGCAACGCTTCCGGCAGCCAGACATGCACAATGCAATACATTGCACACGCATACAGCGCCATCAACAGCAGTTGCCCGCGAATATCCCGCCACAAACTCCCCAAGCCTTCAGCCTTGACTAGCACCAACGCCTGGAGCGTCACGCACGCCGCCGCAAAACCCACCAGCAGCGCACTGAGTAATCCATCGATCTCATCGATCAGCAACGGTGCCAGGCCAATCAGGCCCAGCGCCGGCAACACGCCAATGTGCAACAACCACAGACCACCCACCCAAAGCATCTGGGAGAGCTGCCAAAGCATGGCGCCCGCACGTAGCGGGCGCCGTCTTTCAGACGTGACTAACTTCAACAATCTCGTACTCGATCACGCCGCCTGGCGTTTTCACAGCAACCACATCACCCTCTTCCTTGGCAATCAAGGCGCGGGCAAGCGGAGAACCGACAGAGATTTTGCCGAGCTTGAAGTCAGCCTCATCCTCGCCAACGATGTGGTAAACCACACTTTCGTCCGTTTCGACGTTGGCGATTTCCACGGTCGTGCCGAAAATCACCTTGCCGGTCTTCGGAATGGTCGTCACGTCGATGACCACCGAGTTCTGCAGGCGGCCTTCGATATCGCGGATGCGCGCCTCGACCATACCTTGCTGCTCGCGAGCAGCGTGGTATTCGGCGTTTTCCTTCAAGTCACCCAGCTCGCGGGCCGTACCGATGTCCTGGCTCAGCTTTGGACGGACGACCTTGGTCAGATGGGCGTGCTCCTCTTCCAGGGCCTTGAAGCCCTGGACGGTCATTGGGTATTTGGTCATGCCTTCAATCCTGCGTGTAGATCCTGCAAGCGACGCACGGTCTTTTCCGGACCGAACTTGAGCGCTTCGCAGATGGCTTCGCCAGCAGCAATGGTGGTGGTGCAGTAGATCTTGTGCTGCAAGGCGTTACGACGAATGGAGTAGGAGTCCGCGATCGACTGGCGACCTTCGGTGGTGTTGATGATCAGGGTGACTTCGTCATTCTTGATCATGTCGACCACGTGCGGACGGCCTTCCGTCACCTTGTTCACGCGACGCACTTTCAAGCCGGCAGCTTCGATCAGCTTGGCGGTCCCGGCGGTGGCCACGACTTCGAAGCCCAAGTTGATCAGATCACGGGCCACGCCTGCAACCAGTGGCTTATCATCATCACGCACACTGATGAACGCAGTACCACCAGTCGGCAGCACTTCGCTGGCACCCATTTGGGCCTTGGCAAAGGCTTCACCGAAGGTGTCGCCCACGCCCATCACTTCACCGGTGGACTTCATCTCTGGGCCCAGGATCGGGTCCACGCCAGGGAACTTGGCGAACGGGAACACCGCCTCTTTCACGCTGTAGAAGTTCGGAATGATTTCCTTGGTGAAGCCGATCTCTTTCAGGGTCTTACCTGCCATCACGCGAGCCGCGATCATGGCCAGGGAGATACCGATGCACTTGGAAACAAATGGCACGGTACGCGAAGCACGCGGGTTGACTTCAATGACGTAGATGTCTTCGCCTTGCAGCGCCAACTGTACGTTCATCAGGCCAACTACGCCCAATTCCAAGGCCATTTTCTTGACCTGTTCGCGCATCTCGTCCTGGATGTGCGCCGGCAGCGAGTACGGCGGCAGCGAGCATGCAGAGTCACCGGAGTGAACGCCCGCCTGTTCGATGTGCTGCATGATCGCGCCGATCACCACGTCGGTGCCGTCGCAAACGGCGTCCACATCCATCTCGATGGCGCAGTTGAGGAAGTGGTCCAGCAGCACCGGGCTGTCGTTGGACACTTTCACCGCATCACGCAGGTAGCGCTTGAGCTCTTCTTCTTCGTAGACGATTTCCATCGCACGACCGCCCAATACGTAGGACGGACGCACCACCAGCGGGTAGCCGATCTTGCTGGCTGCGCGAATGGCTTCGTCTTCGCTGCGCACGGTGGCGTTTGGCGGCTGGCGCAGGTTCAGGCGCTCAACCATTTGCTGGAAGCGCTCACGGTCTTCTGCACGGTCAATTGCGTCTGGGCTGGTGCCGATAATCGGCACGCCTGCTTCTTCCAGGGCACGCGCCAGCTTCAGTGGAGTCTGGCCGCCGTACTGGACGATCACGCCCTTTGGCTTCTCGACCCGGCAGATTTCCAGCACGTCTTCCAGGGTCACTGGCTCGAAGTACAGGCGATCCGAGGTGTCATAGTCAGTGGAAACGGTTTCCGGGTTGCAGTTGACCATGATGGTCTCGTAACCGTCTTCGCGCAGGGCCAATGCAGCGTGTACGCAGCAGTAGTCGAACTCGATACCCTGGCCGATACGGTTTGGGCCACCGCCGAGGATCATGATCTTGTCGCGGCCCGACGGCGCGGCTTCGCACTCTTCCTCGTAAGTTGAGTACATGTAGGCGGTGTCGGTAGCGAACTCGGCCGCGCAGGTGTCAACGCGCTTATAGACCGGGAAGATTTCCAGCTTGTGGCGGTGGCGACGCAATGCTTTTTCGGTCACACCCAGCAACTTGGCCAGACGCATGTCGGAGAAACCTTTGCGCTTGAGCTTGAACATCAAGTCGCGGTCGATACTGGCCAGACCCAGGGTCTTGACCTTCTCTTCTTCCTTGATCAGGTCTTCGATCTGCACCAGGAACCACGGGTCGATCATGTTCATGCCGAAGATGTCTTCGACCGACAGACCGGCGCGGAAAGCATCAGCCACGTACCAGATGCGCTCGGCACCCGGCACGGTCAGTTCGCGCTTGAGGATGCTCATGCTTTCCGGATTGCTCAGGTCGAGCTTCTCGTCCAGGCCACAAACGCCCACTTCCAGACCGCGCAAGGCTTTCTGCAGGGACTCCTGGAAGGTCCGGCCGATGGCCATGACTTCACCGACCGACTTCATTTGAGTGGTCAGGCGTGCGTCGGCTTTCGGGAATTTCTCGAACGCGAAACGTGGCAGCTTGGTGACGACGTAGTCGATCGACGGCTCAAAGGACGCCGGAGTAGCGCCGCCGGTGATTTCGTTCTGCAGTTCGTCCAGGGTATAGCCGATCGCCAACTTGGCGGCGATACGCGCAATCGGGAAACCGGTAGCTTTAGAGGCCAGGGCCGAGGAACGGGATACCCGCGGGTTCATCTCGATGACTACCATGCGCCCCGTGTTCGGGCAGATGCCGAACTGGACGTTGGAGCCGCCGGTTTCCACGCCGATTTCACGCAGTACCGCCAGCGAGGCGTTACGCATGATCTGGTATTCCTTGTCCGTCAGGGTCTGCGCCGGCGCAACTGTGATCGAGTCACCGGTGTGCACGCCCATCGGATCGAAGTTTTCGATGGAACAGACGATGATGCAGTTGTCCTTCTTATCGCGGACAACCTCCATCTCATACTCTTTCCAGCCGATCAGGGACTCGTCAATCAGCAGCTCTTTGGTCGGTGACAGGTCCAGGCCACGAGAACAGATTTCTTCGAACTCTTCACGGTTGTAAGCGATACCGCCACCGGTGCCGCCCATGGTGAAGGACGGACGGATGATGCACGGGAAGCCCAGCTTCTCGAGCACTGTGTTGGCCTCTTCCATGCTGTGGGCGATACCCGAGCGCGGGCAGTCCAGGCCGATGGACTTCATCGCCTTGTCAAAGCGCGAACGGTCTTCGGCCTTGTCGATGGTGTCAGCATTGGCGCCGATCATTTCTACGCCGAATTTCTCCAGGACGCCTTCGCGCTCCAGATCCAGGGCGCAGTTCAGAGCGGTTTGACCACCCATGGTTGGCAGCAGCGCGTCCGGACGCTCTTTCTCGATGATCTTGGCAACAGTCTGCCACTTGATCGGCTCGATGTAAGTGGCGTCAGCCATGTCCGGGTCGGTCATGATGGTGGCCGGGTTGGAGTTCACCAGGATGACGCGGTAACCCTCTTCGCGCAGGGCTTTACAGGCCTGGGCGCCGGAGTAGTCGAATTCGCAGGCCTGGCCGATCACGATCGGGCCAGCGCCGAGAATCAGGATGCTTTTTATGTCTGTACGTTTTGGCATGGGTTTGTCACTCAAATCCGCAGGTCAGTCGGCAAGCCGTCTTGAACAATCTTTGAAGAGCCTGCGGGGGCCGCCGACGTTCGGGGCCACCCGCAGGCCGCTCAGTCAGCGTCGCTTGGCCATCTCATTGATGAAACGGTCGAACAGCGGCGCTACGTCGTTCGGGCCCGGGCTCGCTTCAGGGTGGCCTTGGAAGCTGAACGCGCTCTTGTCGGTGCGCTCAATACCCTGCAGGGAACCGTCGAACAGCGACTTGTGAATGGCGCGCACGTTGCTCGGCAGGGATGCTTCATCTACCGCAAAACCGTGGTTCTGGCTGGTGATCATCACAACACCGGTGTCCAGGTCTTGAACCGGGTGGTTGGCACCATGGTGGCCGTGGCCCATTTTCAGGGTCTTGGCACCGGAGGCCAGCGCCAGCAGTTGGTGGCCAAGGCAGATACCGAACACCGGAATCTCGGTTTCCAGTACGTCCTTGATCGCCTGGATGGCATAGTCGCATGGCTCAGGGTCACCTGGGCCGTTGGACAAGAACACGCCGTCCGGCTGCAAGGCGAGCACTTCGCTGGCAGGCGTTTGCGCGGGCACCACGGTCACGCGGCAGCCGCGCTCGACCAGCATGCGCAGGATGTTGTATTTGACGCCGTAGTCGTAGGCCACTACGTGGTAAGGCAGGTCCGCAGCTTCGATAGTTGCATGGCTGTCGGTCTTCAGGTCCCAGACAGTGGAGCGCCACTCGTACTTCTCTTTGGCACTGACGACTTTGGCCAGGTCCATGCCTTTCAGGCCTGGGAAACCTTGCGCTGCGGCAATCGCCGCCTCTTCGGAGATATTGTCACCGACCATGATGCAGCCGTTCTGCGAGCCTTTTTCACGCAGGATGCGCGTGAGGCGGCGGGTATCGATACCGGCGATCGCCACAACGTTGTTGGCTTTCAGGTAATCGGACAGCGACATCGTGTTACGCCAGTTGCTCGCAACCAGTGGCAGGTCACGAATCACCAGACCGGCCGACCAGACGCAATCAGACTCGACGTCTTCCGGTGTAGTACCGGTGTTGCCGATGTGCGGATAAGTCAGGGTAACGATCTGTTGGGCGTAGGAAGGATCGGTAAGGATTTCCTGATAGCCGGTCATGGCAGTGTTAAACACTACCTCTCCAACGGTCTGACCGTCGGCTCCAATGGCTTCGCCGCGAAAAATGCTGCCATCAGCAAGGGCGAGTATGGCTGGCTTAGTCAAGAAGACCTCCCGTAAATAAAGCCTGAAAGGGCGATCGCAGGTGTAAAAAAGCGGAGTGACGTATGGACACGTCACTCCGCTTATTCACTGAATTATTCTGCGCGCTTTTAGTGAACACACTAAAGCTGTAGCTTACAGAAAAAGGCTTTTTTGGTCCACCGCTAATGAGCCTAAAAGGCAGGGGAATGCGACAGGACGTCGCTTAGCGGGTAAAAACGGGGCCTCAGCATAAGCATGAGGCCCTGCTTTAGCTACTCATTAGTGCAGATCCAGCACATCGCGCATGTCATACAGGCCCGGCTCGCGGCCTTCCAACCAGAGCGCCGCACGTACCGCGCCCTTGGCGAAAGTCATGCGACTGGAGGCTTTGTGCGTGATTTCCAGGCGCTCACCTTCAGTGGCGAACAACACAGTGTGATCACCCACAACATCACCACCACGCACGGTTGCGAAACCAATGGTGTCCCGCGCCCGCGCACCGGTATGACCTTCACGGCCGTATACCGCGACTTTCGACAGGTCACGACCCAACGCATCGGCAATCGCCTCACCCATGCGCAGCGCAGTGCCCGACGGCGCGTCGATCTTGTGACGGTGATGGGTTTCGATGATCTCGATATCCGCCTCATCACCCAGCACGCGCGCCGCCAGATCCAGCAGCTTGAGCGACAGATTCACACCGACACTGAAATTGGCGGCGAACACGACAGGGATATCCTTGCCCGCCTCCACCAACAACTGCTTCTGCTCAGCCGTCAAACCGGTGGTGCCGATCACCATGGCCTTGCCCGCCTTGCGGCAGAACGCCAGGTTTTTCAGCATCACGTCGGGCAGGGTGAAATCGATCAGCACATCGAATTCGTCCGCCACCTGCTCCAGATTGCCGGACAACGACACACCAATGCGCCCCAACGAGGCTAGCTCACCAGCATCCGCACCAATCAATGTGCTGCCAGGACGAACAATCGCTGCAGTCAGCCCAGAGGCCGGCGAGCGCTGCTGCACCGCCTCGACCAGTGTCTTGCCCATGCGCCCGGCAGCGCCCATTACGGCTATACGTCGCATACTCAATTCCTTACAGGTCGCCGAAGAAGCGCTTCACGCCATCGAAAAAGCCCGCAGTCTTCGGCGAGTGGGAGTCATCACCTTCCATCGAGCTACGGAACTCTTCAAGCAATTCACGCTGGCGACGGTTCAGGTTGACCGGTGTTTCCACCGCCACACGACACATCAGGTCACCAGCGCCACCACCGCGCACCGGCGCAACGCCTTTGCCACGGATGCGGAACTGTTTGCCGGTCTGCGTGCCTTCAGGGATCTTGAGCTTGACGCGACCATCAAGGGTCGGAATCTCCAACTCGCCACCCAGCGCCGCATCAACAAAGCTGATTGGCACTTCACAGAACAGGTGCTTGCCGTCGCGCTGGAAGATCGAGTGCTCGCGCACGTTGATCACCACGTACAGGTCGCCCGTAGGCCCACCCTGGGTACCCGCCTCGCCTTCGCCCGACAGGCGAATACGGTCACCGGTATCCACGCCAGCCGGCACTTTTACCGACAGCGTCTTGTACTCTTCGACACGACCTTCGCCGTGGCAGGAGTCGCACGGATCGGAAATGATCTTGCCCTGGCCATGGCAGCGCGGGCAGGTCTGCTGCACCGAGAAGAAGCCCTGCTGCATGCGGACCTGACCAATACCACCGCACGTCGGGCAGGTGATGGGCGACGAGCCCTTCTTGGCGCCCGAGCCATCGCACGGCTTGCAGTTGACCAGCGTCGGCACACGGATATTGACGCTGGTGCCGCGCACGGCCTCTTCCAGATTCAATTCCAAGGTGTAGCGCAAGTCGCTGCCACGCTGGGCGCCGCCACGCTGACCACCGCGGCCACCGCCGAAGAAGTCGCTGAACACGTCACCGAAAATATCGGAGAAGTTCTGACCGCCAAACCCGGCACCGCCGCCACCCATGCTCGGGTCGACGCCGGCATGGCCGTACTGGTCGTACGCCGCACGCTTGTTGGGATCAGACAGACATTCGTAGGCCTCATTGGCCTCTTTGAACATTTCTTCGGATTCTTTGCTATCCGGATTACGGTCCGGGTGGTGCTTCATCGCCAAGCGACGGTAGGCCTTCTTCAGGTCCGCCTCGCTGGAACCGCGCTCCACACCCAATACTTCGTAATAGTCACGCTTTGCCATAAGTCTTTGCACTCTTAAGGACGTTCAGCCAGACCCTCCTGAGCCTTGCCAAACTCGTTGAGCCCCAATACAGGCCCGGACCCAACTCACGTCAATTCAACGATCCTGGTCGTTACTACTTTTTAGCCAGGGACCCGGCCAAAAGTGCGGTATTTACTGCTCGGAAAGCAGGAGCATTCCCGATCACACCGCCAGCATCCGAACACTGTCGCATGCTGTAAAAATTCGCATACCCCAGACACGCCAACGCGGGAGCAAGCTCCCGCGCGGCGACATCCTACCAGTCACCGCTTGATAGCGGTCAACCGGGCGACCAACTTACTTCTGGTCTTTGACTTCTTCGAACTCGGCATCGACAACATCGTCGTGCTTGGCTTCAGGCTCTGCCTGTTGCGCAGCACCGTCAGCTGGCTGACCTTGTTCGGCGTACATTTTCTGAGCAACCGGTGCAGAGACTTTCGACAACTCTTCGATCTTGGCTTCGATAGCGGCCTTGTCGTCGCCTTTAACAGCGGCTTCCAGGGCAACTACAGCAGCTTCGATGGCGGTCTTCTCTTCAGCCGTCACTTTATCGCCAGCATCAGCGACCATTTTGCGTGTCGAGTGAACCAGTGCATCACCCTGGTTACGGGCGCCAGCCAGCTCAGCAAACTTGGCATCCGCATCAGCGTTGGCTTCAGCATCACGAATCATCTGTTGAATTTCTTCATCAGACAGACCGGAGTTGGCCTTGATGGTGATCTTCTGCTCTTTGCCAGTCGCCTTGTCTTTCGCGCCGACGTGCAGGATGCCGTTGGCGTCGATGTCGAAGGTTACTTCGATTTGCGGCACGCCACGCGGTGCTGGTGGAATCTCGGCCAGGTCGAACTTGCCCAGGGACTTGTTCTGAGCAGCCTGCTTACGCTCACCTTGCAGCACATGGATGGTCACGGCGCCCTGATTGTCATCGGCGGTCGAGAACACTTGCGATTTCTTGGTAGGAATCGTGGTGTTTTTCTCGATCAGCGCAGTCATTACGCCGCCCATGGTTTCGATACCCAGGGTCAGCGGGCTGACGTCCAGCAGCAGCACGTCTTTCACATCACCGGCCAATACCGCGCCCTGGATGGCAGCACCCATGGCAACCGCTTCGTCCGGGTTCACGTCTTTACGTGCTTCTTTACCGAAGAACTCGGTCACTTTCTGCTGAACCAGTGGCATACGGGTCTGACCGCCGACCAGGATCACGTCGTTGATGGAACCAACGTCGATACCAGCGTCTTTCAGCGCAATGCGGCAAGGTTCGATGGTGCGCTGAACCAGGTCTTCAACCAGAGCTTCCAACTTGGCGCGAGAGATCTTCACGTTCAAGTGCTTAGGACCGGTGGCATCTGCAGTGATGTACGGCAGGTTCACGTCGGTCGACATGCTCGAGGACAGCTCGATCTTGGCTTTCTCAGCAGCTTCTTTCAGGCGCTGCATCGCCAGCGGGTCACCCTTGAGGTTCATGCCGCTTTCTTTCTTGAATTCGTCAACGAGGTAGTCGATCAGACGAATGTCAAAGTCTTCACCACCCAGGAAGGTGTCGCCGTTGGTGGCCAACACTTCGAACTGGTGCTCGCCATCAACTTCAGCGATCTCGATGACCGACACGTCGAAAGTACCGCCACCCAGGTCATAAACGATCACAGTGTGGTCGCCTTTGGCCTTGTCCATACCGTAAGCCAGAGCAGCTGCGGTTGGTTCGTTGATGATACGTTTTACGTCCAGGCCGGCGATGCGGCCGGCGTCTTTGGTCGCCTGGCGCTGGCTGTCGTTGAAGTAAGCCGGAACGGTGATCACCGCTTCGGTCACAGCTTCACCCAGGTAGTCTTCGGCGGTCTTCTTCATCTTTTTCAAGACTTCAGCCGAGATCTGCGGTGCCGACATCTTGTTGCCATTTACTTCTACCCAGGCGTCACCGTTGTCAGCCTTGGCGATTTTGTAAGGCACCATCTTGATGTCTTTCTGCACGACTTCTTCGTCGAACTTACGACCGATCAGACGCTTTACTGCGTACAGGGTGTTGTGCGGGTTGGTGACAGCCTGGCGCTTGGCCGACTGACCAACGAGGATCTCGCCATCATTTGCGTAAGCAATGATCGACGGCGTGGTACGCGCGCCTTCGGCGTTTTCGATTACTTTGGCTTTGCCGTTTTCCATGACGGAGACACAGGAGTTGGTGGTCCCCAGGTCGATACCGATAATTTTGCCCATGATTTACTCTCCCGAAACTTGAATTTGGTTGCCGCAGCAGTGGTGGCTAACTGCGGTAGCACTTAAACGCTTGACTTATAGATGGGGGCTTTGCAGCGTATTTCAAGCCTGCTCATCAATAGAAGGCGAAACTGGTGCAGGCGCCTTGCTCACTACGACCATCGCCGGGCGCAGCAAGCGACCATTGAGCAGATAACCCTTCTGGAACGTTTTGAGCACGCTGTTCGGCTCCAGGTCATGGCTTTCCTGCATGGCCATGGCCTGATGATGCTCAGCGTTGAACGGTTCGCCGCCTTGTGGATCGACTGCTTCCAACTGATAACGCTTCAGGGTGTCCTGGAACATTTTCAGGGTCAGTTCGATCCCTTCGCGCATCGGGCGGATGTTTTCGTCGTCCGGGTTGGACAATTCAAGGCCACGTTCCAGACTGTCGATGATCGGCAGCAAGTCATTGGCGAATTTTTCCAGTGCGAACTTGTGAGCCTTTTCTACATCCTGCTCGGCACGGCGGCGGACGTTCTGCAGATCAGCGGCAACACGCAAAGACTGGTCCTGCGCAGCGGCCAATTGCTCTTCGAGCACTTGCACACGAGTCGCCAGCTCATCGCCGACAGCCGAATTGGCGTCTGGAGTTTGCGTATCCTGCGTCTGTTCGTCAGCCATAGTTTTCTCCTTTCAAAATCATGCGCGAACTCAACTCGCGCTTCTGTTCGGGTATATGGGGCCACAATTTCCAGGTTCAAGGGCGCAAGCGTTACCAAAAGTCTTTCGACTGACCTTCATCAATTCCTGCTTGGTCATTCCTGATTGCACTTAAAAAAAGCCGGGCTCAAGCAAATCGAGCTAAGCACCAGGATTGTCAGCCTCAGATAAAACACTGTATAAATAACCAGACCTAAAGCCTGGGAGCGGCCGTCATGCTCGTGCACCTGTCCGTACATAACTACGCCATTGTTGAACACCTGGATCTCGAGCTGGATCGTGGGATGAGCGTAATCACAGGCGAAACCGGCGCCGGCAAGTCGATCATGCTCGACGCCCTGGGCTTGACCCTGGGTGATCGCGCCGACAGCGGCGTGGTACGCCCCGGTGCGGACAAGGCCGACATCCTGGCCACCTTCGACCTGGCGGATATTCCCGAGGCAGAGGCCTGGCTGGCCGAGCGCGACCTTAATAATGAAGGCCCGTGCATCCTTCGGCGGGTCATCACAGCGGAAGGTCGGTCCCGCGGCTATATCAATGGCACCCCCTGCCCGCTTGGCGACCTAAAAGCCCTGGGCGAACTGCTGATCGATATCCACAGTCAGCATGAACACCAGTCCCTGCTGAAAACCGATACCCATCGCCGCCTGCTTGATGAGTACGCTGGCGCCACAGACCTTGCCCGACAGGTGCAACTCGCCGCCCAGCGCTGGCGCCAGACTCGCCAGGAGCTGGAGCGACTCTCCAACTCCGGCGATGAACAACGAGCTCGCCATCAATTGCTCAGCTATCAACTCGAAGAGCTGGAAAGTCTGGGCTTGGGCGAGACCGAACTGGAGCAGCTTGAGCAGGAACACAAGAACCTCACCAACGCGGAAACCTTGCTGGGCATTTGCCGCCAAGTGGTAGAGCAGTGCAGTGAGAGTGACTCCGGCAATGTACTTAACGCATTGACCGCCAGCCTCAATCGCCTCTCTAGCGTGAACAGCGCCTCCGGCTCACTGAGCGAGGCCACGACCTTGCTCACCAGCGCACAGATTCAAGTAGAGGAAGCCGTCGGTGAGCTGAATCGCTTCCTGGACCACTTCGATGCCGACCCCGCACGTCTTCAGGACATAGAAGAACGCCTCGACACTATCTATACCCTGGCGCGCAAACATCGCATCCAGCCCACCGAAGTGGCGACGATGCAGCAAAAGCTGCTGGATGAAATCGAGACCCTGAACGCCAACGATGAATCCATCGAGCGCCTGGGCGACGAGCTCGCCTCTTTCGCTCGCCATTACCAAGAGAAGGCGCGCGAACTCAGCGACTTGCGCCAGCAAGCAGCGACGAGCCTGGCCGGCGCAGTGGAGCTGGAGATCCAACGCCTGGGCATGCCCGGCGGTCGCTTCACCATTGAATTGCGCACCAACGCCAGTAACGAACTGCAGCCCCACGGGCTGGAGCAGGTCGAGCTACTGGTCAGCGCCAACCCCGGGCAACCGCTCAAGGCACTGGCAAAAGTGGCCTCCGGCGGTGAACTGTCGCGAATCAGCCTGGCCATCCAGGTGATTACTGCGCAAACCTCACGGGTGCCAACGCTGGTGTTCGACGAAGTCGATGTGGGGATCGGTGGGCCGACGGCAGAAATTGTTGGCCAGTTGTTGCGGCGCCTGGGGGATCGTGGCCAGGTACTGACGGTCACCCACTTGCCACAGGTGGCAGCCCAGGGGCATCAGCACCTGTTTGTGCACAAGGTGCGCGGCAGTGATGCAACACACACAGCCGTGTCCAAGTTGAATAAGTCGGAACGCGTTGAAGAAGTGGCACGCATGCTCGGCGGGATCGACTTGACCAAGGAGTCCTTGGCGCACGCGAAAAAAATGGTCGTGGCGGCGAAGGCCTGACCGGATAATTTCGCCTCTATAGAAAGCACGAAGGCGACCCTGAGGTCGCCTTCGATCATTTTGCAGCGCGAATCTGCAACGCTTGTTACTTTTTCTTACGGATGTACAAGACCAGATTATGGTCAACCAGATCGAAGCCATGCTCCTCAGCAATCTTGTGCTGCAGCGCTTCGATTTCCGGACTGGTGAACTCGATAACCTCATTGGTATCCAGGTCAACCATGTGGTCGTGATGACCACCGTCAGCCAGTTCAAATACTGCATGACCGCCGTCGAAATTATGACGAACCACCAGCCCTGCGGCTTCAAACTGGGTCAGTACACGGTAAACCGTGGCCAGGCCGACGTCCTCGTTAGACTCCATCAGCGCCTTATAGACATCCTCGGCACTCATGTGACGCTGCTCAGCAGAATCGAGCATTTGTAGAATCTTGACTCGTGGCAGAGTCACTTTGAGACCGGCTTTGCGTAGTTCGCTATTTTCAACCATGGTTAGCTTTCTCGCGGATGCTGCTTCGCAGCTTCTCTTAATACGGGTATGATCGGCGTTTACGTTGTCCCAGCCAAGATAGTGGAAGTCGCCCACCGATGCAAAACACCAAGCTCTTGCTAACCAGTTTCACCTTTGTGGGACTGCTCGCACTCGCCGGTTGTTCATTCCCCGGGGTTTACAAAATCGACATCCAGCAGGGCAATGTCGTCACGCAGGACATGATAGACCAGTTACGCCCCGGAATGACCCGACGGCAAGTACGGTTTATCATGGGTAACCCCCTGCTGACCGACACATTCCATGCCGATCGCTGGGATTATCTCTACAGCCTGCAGCCTGGTGGCGGTGAACGCCAACAGGAGCGCGTCAGCGTCGTTTTCAATGGCAATGACCAGCTTGTCAGCCTGTCCGGCGACTTCATGCCCGGCGTAAGCCGTGATGAAGCCTTGCTTGGCAAAGACAATGGCACCAACGTCACTGCGCCGGCGCAGGAAGGCGAGAAGCCTAAGTCCGAAGTGCCGGCCAAGCCAGGCTCTCTGCTCGACAAGATCCAGAAAGACGTCGACGGCGTGGAAACGGTTCCCGTCCCGACGCCACAGCCTCTGGATACCAACCCGCAGTAATTTTGCGACGCTCAACAAAAAGCCCGGCATGCCGGGCTTTTTGTTGCCTGCCATTTGGCCGACCTATGAATTCTGTTGCTTGGCCAGCGCCGCCTTGGCTGCGCGCAACCTGCGTATTTCTTTTGGGTCTGCCAGCAAGGGGCGGTAAATTTCAATGCGATCACCCGCCTGCACACAACGCACTTCAGCGTCCGCGACCACTTTGCCGAATATACCCAAAACGCAGCCAGCCAGATCCAACTCAGGGAATTGCGCCGCAATACCTGACGCCTGCACCGCCGAACGCAGGCTAGTGCCGGCTGGCACCGTCACCGCTAATAGAACCTGACGATCCACGCCGGCGTACACCACCTCAATCTCAACCATGCAGTTGCTTGGCTCGCTGGCAGAATGCATCCACCAGGGTATTGGCCGCCTGATTGAACAAAGGCCCCAACGTCGCGCGCACGATAGGCCCCGCATAATCAAAGGAGAGGTCCAGGCTGATCTTGCAGGCCTTGTCCGTTAAGACCTTGAATACCCATACCCCATGGAGCTGGGTAAACGGCCCCTCCTGTAAATTCATTTCAATGGATTTCCCAGGCACCAGCACATTGCGCGTCACAAAATGCTGACTCAGGCCGCCCTTCGCGACCCCGACACTGGCGACCATGTGCTCATCACTGCTTTCCAGCACCTCGGCCGTTGAGCACCACGGCAGGAATTCCGGGTAACGCGCCACGTCGTTGACCAGGTCATAGAGCGCCTGTGCCGGATAGGGCAGCAGCGCTGAACGTTGAATATGCGTCGTCATGTGTGCGTCATTTCCACAGCTGAGCAGCAAACATCGCGGAAGAACAGCCCGATCCGCGAAAGAAAAAAACCAGAGAACTGCCCGCATTGTCCGGGATTCGTCCAACACGCTCAAGCACGCAGGTTGACCGTAGCCGACAGGCTCGCAACTCCCTATAATGCCGCCCCTATGGCTAAACAAAAGAAACACCCCACAGGGACCATCGCGCAAAATAAAAAGGCGCGACACGATTACTTCATCGAACATCGGTTCGAGGCTGGTCTGGTCCTGGCCGGCTGGGAAGTAAAGAGTCTGCGTGCCAGCAAGCTGCAACTGGTCGACAGTTACGTGCTGCTCAAGGATGGCGAGGCATGGCTGCTTGGCAGTCATATCACCCCGCTGACCACTGCGAGCACTCACGTGATTGCCGATCCGGTGCGCACGCGCAAGCTGCTGCTCAATGCCCGCGAACTGGAAAAGCTCGCCGCCGCCGTACAGCAGAAGGGCTACGCCTGCGTCTGCCTTTCCTGGTACTGGAGCAAGCACCTGGTCAAATGCGAGATTGCCTTGGGCAAGGGCAAGAAGGAATACGACAAGCGCGATACCGAGCGCGAGCGCGACTCCAATCGCGAATTGCATCGCGCCGTGCGCAACAAGGGCAAGGAAGACTGATCCTTGCTGTGATGTAGCCTTGGGAGGTCCCTCGGCTACATCCCCTTGCGCCGCTCCGCACGCGCCACGCGCTGAACTTCCTGACGCACTTCTTCCAACACTTCCTGCACATACAGCAGGTGACGCGTTGAGACTTCCCGTGCCTGCTCGGCGCGCCCCTCGATAATCGCCAGGTACAGATCCCGGTGCTGACTGATCAGCATGTCGCGGGTTTCCGTTCGCTGCTGATACATGCCGCCGATGTTGGTCACCACGTTACGTTTGAGCAGGTCGAACAGACCGCGAATGGTGTGCAGCAACACCGCGTTGTGGCTGGCCTCGGCGATAGCCAAGTGAAACCGCGCATCCGCTGCGCCCTCCTCGGCCCGACTCACCTCATCAGACCGGGTGTAGCAATCCTGTAGCGCTTCAAAGGCAGCCGTAAGACGCTCGCGATCAACCTCCGTCGCGCGCAACGCGGCGTAGTAGGCGCAAGAGGCCTCAAGGGTCTGACGAAACTCCAGAAGATCACGCTGAGCCTCAGGGTTGTTCTCCAACAGGTGCAACAGCGGGTCACTGAACGTCGAGCCCAATGATTCAGCCACGTAGTTACCACCGCCCTGGCGGCTGACGAGCAAACCTTTGGCTGACAGTTTCTGGATCGCCTCCCGCAAAGAAGGACGCGATACCCCGAATTGCTCAGCCAACGCACGCTCGGCGGGCAAGCGCTCACCCGACTTCAGCGTGCCCTCAAGGATCATGCCCTCAAGCTGCTCGACAATGTCATCGGACAAGCGGCGCTGACGCACCTGATCAAACCCCATCACTCACTCTCCACCATCCCGACCACTCGCCGGGGCTCTATTCTCGCCTATCGCAGCACTTGCAGCACCTATCAGAACGCCTTCGTTTCAGCCGATCAGCACACCCTGCTTACCGACTTACGACCAAAGTTTCGCGGGCGGCAAATTGACACACCCCCACCAAGGCTTTTACTCTAGCCCACAGCGATTGTAAATTGGTATTACCAATTATCCAAGCTGACCAAACAACAACAATCAGGGGCCACCCCACTATGCAAACCTGGCAACAGCTCTATAGCCCGCTCGGCAGCCTCGGCCTGTCCGCATTGGCGGCCGTTATTCCGATCGTATTCTTCTTCCTCGCCCTGGCCGTGTTTCGCCTCAAAGGCCATGTGGCTGGCAGCATCACCTTGGCGCTGTCGATCCTGGTGGCGATCTTCGCCTTCCAGATGCCGGTGGACATGGCACTGGCCGCCGCCGGTTACGGCTTTGCCTACGGCCTGTGGCCCATCGCGTGGATCATCGTCGCGGCGGTGTTCCTCTACAAACTCACGGTCAAAAGCGGCCAGTTCGAGATCATCCGCAGCTCGGTTCTGTCGATCACCGACGACCAACGCCTGCAAGTGTTGTTGATCGGCTTCTGCTTTGGCGCCTTCCTGGAAGGTGCCGCCGGTTTCGGTGCCCCCGTGGCGATCACCGCTGCACTACTGGTCGGCCTGGGCTTCAACCCGCTGTACGCCGCCGGCCTGTGCCTGATTGCCAACACTGCCCCCGTGGCCTTCGGGGCGCTGGGCATCCCGATTATCGTTGCGGGCCAAGTGACCGGCATCGACGCATTCAAGATCGGCGCCATGACCGGTCGCCAACTGCCGCTGCTGTCGCTGTTCGTGCCGTTCTGGCTGGTGTTCATGATGGACGGCGTGCGCGGCGTGCGTGAAACCTGGCCCGCTGCGCTGGTCGCAGGCTTGAGCTTTGCCGTCACCCAGTACTTCACTTCCAACTTCATCGGCCCGGAACTGCCGGACATCACCTCGGCCCTGGCCAGTCTGATTTCCCTGACGTTGTTCCTGAAAGTCTGGCAGCCAAAACGCACCGCAGGCGCACAAATCGCCGGCGCCACCTCCAGCGCGGCGGTCACCGCCAGTGCCGGCGGTTTCGGCCTGCCACGCAACACCATCGTCTCGCCCTACAGCCTCGGGCAGATTTTCAAGGCCTGGTCGCCGTTCCTGATTCTCACCGTGCTGGTCACCATCTGGACCCTCAAGCCGTTCAAGGCAATGTTTGCTGCCGGGGGCTCGATGTACAGCTGGGTATTCAACTTCGCAATCCCACACCTGGACCAACTGGTGATCAAGGTCGCGCCGATCGTGACCAACCCCACCGCGATTCCGGCCGTGTTCAAACTGGACCCGATTTCTGCAACCGGCACTGCGATTTTCTTCTCCGCGCTGATCTCGATGCTGGTACTGAAAATCGACATCAAGACTGGTCTTACCACTTTAAAAGAGACCTTCTACGAACTGCGCTGGCCGATCCTGTCGATCGGGATGGTGTTGGCCTTCGCCTTCGTCACCAACTACTCCGGCATGTCTTCGACCATGGCACTGGTATTGGCCGGCACGGGCGCAGCCTTTCCGTTCTTCTCGCCGTTCCTCGGCTGGCTGGGGGTTTTCCTGACAGGCTCTGATACCTCATCCAACGCCCTGTTCAGCTCCTTGCAGGCCACCACCGCGCACCAGATCGGCGTCAATGACACCCTGCTGGTCGCGGCCAACACCAGCGGCGGCGTCACCGGCAAGATGATCTCGCCTCAATCCATCGCCGTGGCGTGCGCCGCTACCGGCCTGGTGGGCAAGGAATCCGATCTGTTCCGCTTTACTCTCAAGCACAGCCTGTTCTTCGCCACCATCGTCGGGCTGATCACCCTGGCCCAGGCCTACTGGTTCACCGGTATGCTGGTGCACTAAGACCTGCACGTAATGCCGCCGGATACAATTCCGGCGTCAGCTATTTCTGGAGGACCGATGAGCCTGCCTGCTGCTTTCATAAGCGACGTCGCACAACTGATTCCGAAAAGTCGGCGTTTCGACGATCCGCTTTCCACCCTCGCTTTCGGCACTGACGCTAGCTTTTACCGACTGATCCCACAACTGGTGATCCGCGTGGAGTCAGAAGACGAAGTCGTTGCCTTGCTGCAACTGGCTCAGCGCGACCACGTACCGGTGACCTTCCGCGCCGCCGGCACCAGCCTGTCCGGGCAAGCCATCAGCGATTCGGTACTGATCGTGCTGGGCGACAACTGGAATGGCCGCGAGATTCGCGGGCAAGGCACGCAAATCCGCCTGCAACCCGGTGTGATCGGCGCCCAGGCCAATGCGTGGCTGGCGCCGTTCGGGCGCAAGATCGGGCCGGACCCGGCGTCGATCAACGCCTGCAAGATCGGCGGTATCGTCGCCAACAATGCCAGCGGCATGTGCTGCGGCACCGCACAGAACACCTACCACACTCTGGCCGGCATACGCCTGGTACTGGCTGACGGCAGCCGGCTGGATACTGAAGACGCCACCAGCGTTAAGGCGTTTCGTGAACAATACGGCGCGCTGCTTGAGCGGCTAGAGACATTGGGTCGCGAGACGCGGGCCAATACCGAATTAGCGGCCAAGATTCGCCACAAGTACCGTCTGAAAAACACCACCGGGCTGTCGCTGAATGCCCTGGTGGATTTCGATGAGCCGTTGGATATCCTCAGCCATCTGCTGGTGGGCTCCGAGGGCACCCTTGGGTTTATCAGCGCGGTCACCTACGACACCGTCATAGACCACCCGAATAAAGCCTCTGCGTTGATTGTGTTTCCAGATGTCGAGACCTGCTGCAACGCGGTCACCGTGCTCAAAACCCAGCCAGTCTCGGCCGTCGAGTTGCTGGACCGACGCAGCATGCGCTCGGTACAAAACAAGCCAGGCATGCCGGCTTTCGTACAGCAACTTTCGGAAAATGCCTGCGCCCTGTTGATCGAGTCCCGCGCGGCATCATCGACTTTGCTGCATGAGCAACTGGCGCTGATCATGGCGTCCCTGGCTCAATTTCCGGTTGAGAAACAGGTCGACTTCACCGAAGACCCTGTGGAAAACGCCCGCCTGTGGGCGATCCGTAAAGACACCTTTCCCGCCGTCGGCGCCGTGCGCAAAACCGGCACCACCGTGATCATCGAAGACGTGACCTTCCCGGTTGAGCAACTGGCAATCGGCGTGAATCGCTTGATCGCGCTCTTCGACAAACATCACTACGACGAGGCGATCCTTTTCGGACACGCGCTGGAAGGTAATCTGCACTTCGTATTCACCCAAGGCTTCAACAGCGCGGAAGAAGTCACACGCTACCAAGCGTTCATGGACGACGTGGCGCAATTGGTGGCGGTGGAGTTTGGAGGTTCGCTTAAAGCCGAACACGGCACTGGGCGCAATATGGCTCCGTTCGTGGAGCTGGAATGGGGCAGCGACGCCTATCAATTGATGTGGCAACTCAAGCGCCTGCTCGACCCCAACGGCATTCTCAACCCGGACGTGGTGCTCAGCGAAGACCCGCAAATCCACCTCAAGCACCTCAAGCCGCTACCCGCCGCTGATGAGCTTGTGGATAAGTGCATCGAATGCGGCTTCTGCGAACCGGTGTGCCCGTCGAAAGGCCTGACCTTGAGCCCGCGCCAGCGCATCGTGATCTGGCGTGACATTCAGGCGAAGAAACGCGCCGGTGTCGACACCACTGAGTTGGAAGCTGCGTATCACTACCAGGGCATCGACACCTGCGCCGCGACCGGCCTTTGCGCTCAACGCTGCCCTGTAGGAATCAATACCGGCGACTTGGTGAAAAAACTGCGCAGCCGTGACGCCGACCGTCCGAAAACCGCCGAATGGCTCGCCACCCATTTTTCCACCGCCCTGCAAGGCGCGCGCTTTACCCTGCATGTGGCCAACGGCGCCCGCATGCTGCTGGGCGCACCACGCCTGGCGAAGCTATCAGCCAGCGTGACCAAACTGTCCAAGGGGCAAATTCCGCAGTGGACTAACGCCATGCCGCAGCCGGAAAAAGCCATCCGTTTCAGCCCGGCGGTGACGGACGAACGACCGCGGGTGGTCTACCTGGCCGCCTGCGTTTCACGCGCCATGGGCCCTGCAGCGGGGGATAAGGAACAGATGTCGCTGTACGACAAAACCCGCAGCCTGCTGGAAAAAGCCGGTTACCAAGTCGTATTCCCCGACAATCAGGACAGCCTGTGCTGCGGCCAGCCTTTCGCTTCCAAGGGCTACGCCGAACAGGCCGAACACAAGCGCCAGGAACTGATCGGCGCCCTACTTCACGCCAGCCGTGGCGGGCTCGATCCGATCTACTGCGACACCAGCCCCTGCACCCTGCGCCTCGTGCAGGACCTGGGCGAAACGCGGCTGGACCTCTACGATCCCGTACGCTTTATCCGCACCCACTTGATGGACCGTCTTGACTTCACACCTCAGGAAGCCCCCATCGCCGTGCACGTCACCTGCAGCACCCAACACCTGGGCGAGAGCCAGGCGCTGATCGATCTGGCTCGACGCTGTTCCAACAGCGTGATCATCCCTGAAGGCATCCATTGCTGCGGATTTGCCGGTGACAAGGGCTTCAGCACGCCGGAACTCAACGCCCACTCACTGCGCACCCTCAAGGACGCGGTGCAATATTGCAGCGAAGGCATCTCCACCAGCCGCACCTGCGAGATCGGTCTGAGCCAGCATGGCGGTATTGATTATCACGGGTTGGTCTACCTGGTTGACCGCGTCACTCAAGCCCGCGCCCACTGATCCTGCAAAAATGAACCTGCATAAAAACAGAACCCTCGCGCGCCGGCGTAGTCATCTGCATAGGCCTCGACAAACGAGGCTCATCAGTGATGTCGCTGGCAGCCGTTGAACGCCAGCAGCGTCGAGCCCTTTTGTGCAAGGAGATACCCTATGAAGCGTTCCGCTCTTGCTGGCTTGTTCATTACCGCTGCGATGCTGGCTTCCCCTGTGTTCGCTGCGGGCGAGCCCGATTTGTGCAAAATCAATCTGGACAAAATCAACAACGGCAAAGCGCTGCTCGCCACTGACACCAGTGGCAAAAGCGGCGAGATAGACACTGCCGTCTCCCAAGCCAAAGCGGCCCACGCCGCGGGCGATGACAAAAAGTGCATCGAGATCACCTCGAAGGCGCTGCAAGACCTGCAGAACAGCGAAAAAGGTGGCCAATAGGCTGCTCAGTCACGGAAGACCAACCTTCGGGTTGGCCTTCCGTGACGGTTTGGCGTACACTGCGAAGGCTTGTCACTCACTATGAAACAACGAGTTACAAGCACGGGGCCGTTTAGGATTCGACGCCGGTTGCGAAACTTTAGGTGCATGCCGAGTTGGTAACAGAACTCGTAAATCCACTGTTGCAACTTCTTATAGTTGCCAATGACGAAAACTACGGCCAGGAATTCGCTCTCGCTGCGTAAGCAGCCTTAGCCCTGAGCTTCTGGTACCTTCGGGTCCAGCAATCACCAGGGGATGTCTGTAAACCCAAAGTGATTGTCATATAGAACAGAATCGCCGTGCAGTACGTTGTGGACGAAGCGGCTAAAACTTACACAACTCGCCCAAAGCACCCTGCCCTTCGGGTCGCTGAGGGTTAACTTAATAGAAACGGCTACGCATGTAGTACCGACAGCGGAGTACTGGCGGACGGGGGTTCAAATCCCCCCGGCTCCACCATTTGATCAACTAAAGACGTCCACGGACGTCTTTTTTTGTGCCTGAAATCCAACAAAATCAAGGATTTAAACGCTATCGGGCTCCGCAGAGGTTTTCTGAGTTCCAGCCGTTTGGGTATTCCAAATGGTATTCCAAGCCTTCCGGTGCTATTTTTTGGAATACCAAAACGGTGTCAGAGGAAGCTCTCATGCCTGCTCCAGCCCTTCGGCTTTCCGACCGCCAGCTCAAGGCCGTCAAGGCAAAAGACAAGGATTACGTCCTCAGCGATGGTGATGGCCTTCAGCTCCGAGTCAGGAGCAACGGCTCGATGCTGTGGAACTTCAACTACCGCGAGCCGGTAACCAAAAACCGTATCAATATGGGACTGGGCACGTACCCAGAGCTCTCACTAGCGAACGCCAGGAAAAAAGTGGTTGAAGCGCGCGAGCTTCTGGCACAAGGCATTGACCCTAAAGTGCAACGCAGTGCACAGGTCGAAGCCAAACGAGCGGAGACGGAACACACGTTCGAGAACGTGGCCACCGCCTGGTTCGAGCTGAAGAAGGACTCCGTCACGCCAGCGTACGCCGAGGACATTTGGCGGTCGCTCACGCTGCATGTATTTCCAGACCTGAAAACAACGCCGCTCTCGAAAATTACCGCACCGATGGTCATCGAACTGCTTCGCCCAATAGAAGCTAAAGGCAGTCTCGAGACAGTGAAGCGACTGAGCCAACGGCTCAATGAGATCATGACCTACGGGGTAAACTCCGGGCTGATTTTCGCTAACCCCCCTCAGTGGCATTCGGGCGGTATTCAAGAAACCAAAAAAAGAAAACATGGCCGCGCTACGACCAGACGAGCTGTCCGAGCTCATGATCGAAATCGCGAACGCCAGCATCAAGCGGATCACCCGCTGCCTGATCGAATGGCAACTGCACACCATGACCCGTCCTGCCGAAGCGGCTACCACCCGATGGGCAGACATCGACTTCGACAGACGCATCTGGACCATCCCGCCGGAGCGCATGAAAAAGCGTCGTCCGCACACCATCCCGCTGACCGAACAGGCACTTGCGTTACTGGAGGCGCTCAAGCCCCACAGCGGCCACAGGGAATACGTGTTCCCGGCAGATAGAAATCCGCGCACCCACGCCAACAGCCAGACCGCCAACATGGCGTTGAAACGCATGGGCTTCCAGGACCGCTTGGTCAGTCACGGCATGCGCTCCATGGCCAGCACCATCCTGAACGAGCATGGGTGGGATCCGGAGCTAATCGAAGTCGCGCTGGCGCATGTCGACAAGGACGAAGTCCGAAGTGCTTACAACCGAGCTGACTACATCGAACGCCGGCGTCCGATGATGGCCTGGTGGAGTGAGCACATCCAGAAAGCGGCCACTGGCAACCTGTCGGCATCTGCGATCAATCAAACCAGGGACCACAACGTCGTGCCGATACGCTGAGCGCTCACCGGACGCCGCCGGTAACCGAAAATGACTCCCCAGATGGAGTGATGGTTGATTTGGTGACAGCGGCGACACCGGCGACAACCCGCGTAATACCTGGCTTGCAGTATGGCGACAGAAGTGGCGACTGTCGCCGTTGCGCCTCTCTCTTAGAGCTTCCTCGGCCAAGCCCACGCGAGCGGGAAGGCTCCGCATTCCCTCTCGCATGGGCTCTGCGTAATTGCATCTCACTTGACCACCTAATTGCATTGCCACTGACTAGTTGTTTGCATCCGACTTGACCAGTCATTTGCATTCGCGCTGACCAGCCGTTTGCAGTTGATGTGTGTCAGCGGGCGCCACTCAGCGCGAGTGCGTCAGCCAAGCATCGAAGCACTGCAACCGACCCAAAGCGATCAACCATGACAGGTAAAAAGCGACCGAGTGAAGGCGTTCGCTTCGCGCCACGCTCGACTGGCTGCCACACGCCGTCTGGGGTGTACCTGGGCTGTTCCGAGGGATTCGACCGTTGTCACTGTGTCCGCGTACGGCCCCAATCTCTTCGATCAGCACGAGCATGGCGTATGGGCGCGCTTGGATGTCAGGGATTCATCCGTCGGGGCAACAAAACTCAGCTACCCACCTATAGATGTGCGTGATTGCAACCAATCCAAAACGGCCTGTTCGATGGGCATTGGAGTGATCGATGGCACCGCCGAAATCATTTCGGCGAGCTCAACCAGCGCAACGGTGGCAATCAATCTGAACTGCCAGGTGGGACGCAGCTATTCGCTCAACGCAAACGGCCAGCAATTCAAGCAGGAGGGGTCGCCGGATGTGCAGGTATTGCAGGCCCACCAGGTGATCGCGAAAAAGATCGAGGTGGCCTATGGGGAAGTCGTGCACCTACCGCTTCCATTTGGCGTAGATGTTGCCCTGCGCGCCCAGAAATACCTTGCGGGCGAAATGATGCCCGAGCGCAGCGTATGCCAATGGTACTGATGGCATACCACCACCTAAGCCTTTGTGAGTGTGGCGAGAACGACCTCGGATAAGGTGGCTTTGTCTGTGTGGTGCATTGGGCACTAGTTGCTCAATGCACGGTCTCGCTGCCTTCCAAGATGGCTACTGGCGTAAGTACAAGTAGAGAATCCCGGCCAAAACTACCAGTGCTATAGCAGGTGGTATTAGCCGCGCCAGCTTTGGCTTCTCATCGCTCGACATGGACGCAACATCCCCCCTTGTGGCACTACACCGAGTGCAAGTCTGCGGTTGCGTCAGCATTCCTGCAACGTAGGTTGGCTCCCCGTCGTCCGTCCAACGGTGGCGCGACTCTTTACATCGTTTACTCATAAATTTCCTCGCTTCCTATTATCGGACAATCCCGTACTTGACCATCAGCTTGGCGGAGGCACAGACCTTTTCCTGCTTACCTCAATCGCTGCCCAAGGCTGCGCTGGCCCTGGGACTCAAAAGCCTTGGGCCAGCGCAGCCTGCGGCAGCGGCTGCTACTCGATCACCGTCTCGAAACTCGTCAGGTTCAGATGACCCTTCTCCTTCTCGACAGGCAGGATCTCGGCCATCTGCTTGATATCGGAAATGTGCACATCAACCATGGCTTTCATCAGCTCACGGACTGCCTGCCCGAATCGTTCATCTTCTTGCAGTGGAAGAGGCAAGATGCCCGGCAGAAACGTTTTACCGAACCCACCATAGCCACCATCGGCACCGTGGAATGTATGGGTCGTACTGACGGTTGCCGATTGCACGGTAACGGTCACGATGTCAAACGGGGACTTGGTGGTCTCGGGACCTTTGTATAATTCCTCTCGAACAGCGACAGCTTCGACTTGAACCAGGGAAGAGGCCCCTTGGCCACAGTCTGATTGAATACGGGTAATCTTTTTCACTTTGAGTCCCTTTTTGAATTTGACGGCCACAACAGCCAATCCCTACTGCCGAAGCCCGCTAAGTTGGCGGGCTGATGGTGAAGCGGATTTTTTTACTTCGCTTCCTTCATATGCGACAAGCCTTTTTCGAACCAATCTTGCGCGCCGCCAAGGTTCCCGCAGTCGATGAGACCGATCACCTCTTTCAAACCGTTAGAAGCTTTTTCTGGAGCTAGCTCGCCACTTGCGACTGCTTCAAACACCGAATCAAGCATACGATCCATTGCATCTAGGTCGGGAGTATCTAGCAATTGCTTACGTTCGCTGAACATGGTGCCTACCTGCTTCGAGGATCCGAAAACCGTGCCTCTTCTACGGTCGCGGCCCCACGTTTAACGGCGGGGCTTGGTCGTACCTGGGCGGGATTTTCCATCGTCTGCGGGCTCAGTCGTCGCTCTCATCATCGGTAACGGTGTAGCGGAAATCGTTGCGCGTCAGCAGGTACGCAGCTGGCTTCAAGACACCGTGATCAGCGCGCACAACATTGACGGTGATGTGGATGTTGTCGATTTCGCTGATGTAGTCACTCCATAGCGAAAAAATCTCGTCTCGAAAAAAAGCTTTTGTCAATCGCCCCTGGTCTTTGGCGAACATGTGAAGTACCTTCCAAGCCGGAATCAGCGTCATCCCCGTGTGATAAAGTTCTGCAAAATGCAGTTCAAAAATAGCCGTTTCTGTCCTGTTCATATCATCACTCAATTTAGCGTTGTTAATTTAATCTAGCGTTGCTAGAACAATACAACAACGCTAGATCTGTCGCAACGCCATTTTTCGCCCGCATTTCAAGGGCATATGCCACCGTTGATTTCCAAACACTTGGGCATCGGCGTCAAGGCGTCGCCCTAGGCGTGCCCTGGTACCTTTGGCTCAAACACCAGGTACCGATTGCGCCGCTCGATCAATGGACCTTTGCCCAGCCGATGGTGTTGAAAAAGTCGACCCGGCCTGACTACTCATGCATTGATCGGTGAAAACGCTTTTTTTCACGCTACTACGTAAAATCTGAGCCCTGAACCGTCTGCGCCAAAATACGGATCTCAATCTCAGACGCGTACTTTTCTTCCGTGGAAACCGAAGCTGACTTTTTCAACAGAATCAGCCGGTCGTCACTACGGCGTGTACAGGTCAAATCGAACGCAAACGGTTGATCAGCACGAATGCAATTGACTGGTCAGTGACGATGCAAATGGGTGGTCAAGTCCATGCAATGACGCAGGCTCACATTAAAAACCGACGAACGACCACTCGGCCATGGAAAGCCACCGGCCTCCAAGGTCTTCCAGCGCTACCGATTGGCGCAAGATTCCCCCCCCAAAATCCGGTTGACCGCAAGCAAAACGAGCGCTAAACCAGAACCGTACCAGCGCTGTCCTAGACAGTACCCAGGTAGCCAGAACCTTTGAGGCTACGCCACATCGTGGTGGTTCTCCCCAAGTGCGATTAGCGTCCGGCGGCTCGCACGGTCACAGCGATGTGATGGATGCCACTTCTTCCAGAATGCCCACTGCGGCAACTCATGCCCCCTCCTGGCTGTTCTGCAGCAACTTATCCGCTTGGCCATTTCTTGCGCCAATCTTTTGCCTGTCTCTTTGCTCCCTAAAGAGACGGGCGCATCTCAACTTGCTGCAGCCCCACTCGCATGGGGCTTTGCGGCTTCCCCCCTCGTGACAATCGGCATGACAAACACCGAAGTCACCAGCAACAGCGATGCCGATGATGGTGCCGCAGCCCAAGGAATGGACTGCACCTGACTGACAGTCAGGCACGCCCCGGTCATCGCATCACTTCCTGCAACAGACTCAGGATCTCGCGGCGCTGGTCTCGTCAGCCAACGCAGCCTCCACCCGCCCACCGCTATCGGTGCTCAGGAGGCCAGATCATGAGATGCCCAAGCTCCCGGTCGTAAAGAGCCGCCCGTCCCGCGTAAATGGACAACCCTCACAGGCTGCAGGGGCCTTGATCCCTGATAACACTCAACAACCGTGGCGGGGAGAGTGAGGGGGAAATTCGAAGCACCAGGAGAATGACGATGCAATTGTGCGAAGTGTTCGACCTGCCACGGCCGCTGCTGGAATACCGGCCCGAGCCGCTGGCGTATCCGGTCGAAGCGTTGGGACAAATATTGGGACCAGCCGTCGAACGTATGGCCGAAGTCATCGGCGTGCCCTGCGCCATGGCTGCGCAATCGGTGTTGGCCACTGCCGCCCTGGTGACCCAGTCGCACGCCAATGTGCATCTCGATGGCCGTGTTTATCCGTTGTCCCTGTACATGCTGACGGTGGCATCGTCGGGTGATCGGAAAAGCGCAGTGGATCATCTGGCGCTGGCGGCTGCGCGTGAGTGGGAGCGACGGCAGTGGATGCTGTACTTGGAGCAACTGAAAGCCAATCGCGCCGCCATTCGAGGAAAGCACGACGCTCGTGAGTTATCCGACCCCGTGCCGCCTAGGTTGATCATCGCCGAGCCCACCATTGAGGCGCTGATCAAAAACCTATGCCAGGGCTTGCCCAGCATGGGGTTATTCAACGATGAGGGCGGCCAGTTTTTGGGCAGCAGCACGATGAGCAAAGAGAACCAACTCAAGGCCATAACCACCCTGTCAGCGCTCTGGGATGGCAGCCCGATAGACCGAGCGCGCTCCATGCCAGGGGAAAGCCTGCGCGCCTATGATCGTCGCCTCAGTCTACATCTGATGCTGCAACCTTACCTGGCCAACCAGCTACTCACAGACAGGATGATCAATGGCCAAGGCATCCTTGGGCGTTGCTTGATCAGTTGGCCCAAACGCCTGGTGGGGCAGCGCTTGTACAAGGCCGTCGACCTTACGCGAGATGCCAAGATTCAGCGCTACCAAGCGTGCATCACCGCCTTGCTGGATAAGCCGCTGTCGCTGTACAAGGATGGTTCACTTAAGCCTGGCAGACTGGAATTGACACCCAGCGCTCGCACTGCCTGGATTGATATTCATGACACCATCGAGTGCCAATCTGGTGAGTTTGGCGAGCTGGCCGGCATTCAATCCGTCGCGGGGAAAGCAGCAGCCAACGTGCTGCGTATCGCCGGGGTCTTGGCGGTGATTGAAGACGCGAATGTGGTGAGCGAAGCCCATATACAGCGCGCCTCGACGCTGATGGATTACTACCTGGCAGAGATTCAGCGCCTGACAGAACAAGAGCCTATCAACACGTTGCGTGAGGAAGCGGATCGCCTGCTGCGCTGGCTGACGCAAAAAGGCTGGAGCCAATTTACCGTCCGCGACCTTAATCGTAATGGCCCTCGCTTTGCCCGCAAAAGCAGTCATCGCACCGTTACGCTGCTGGTCGAATTGATCTCACATAGCTGGCTGGACTCTCATGACGGAAAGACCTTCGAGGTGCGCCATGTTCCGCCTCAATGACGCGGTGCGCCGTTACCAGGCTCAGCATCAAACACGACCTGCATTGCGGTGTGTCGCCACTTCTGTCGCCGCCGTGTCGCCATGCTTCGGACCAGCAACTACAACGGTTGTCGCCAGTGTCGCCGCTGTCGCCACACCCGCCTTGGGTCCGACAGATATAGGCCTGCTGATCCACCAACTGCGCGAAGAAGGAGCAGTGCTGCGGCACCAGCAAAATGCCCTGCTGATTCAACCCACACATTGGCTACAAGTGGACAAGATCAGCACCCACTGGAAAGCCGTACTGCGCTTTCTGCAAGACAATGAAAACGGTGAAGCAAATGGCATTGGTCGGCCGGCGTGACGGGCGCAACTTTGGCTACGGCCGACAGCTCAGCTATGCCGGCCCACAAGCGCTGAAAGATATGTTTGCCGGCGGACACTTCGCTACGGTCAAAGCACACAGTGATCGTTGGCAAGCCTTTGTGAAATGGTGCCGGTCTGCGGAAGGTCCCGGTTATAACGATTCCCGCCAGATAGACCGCAGTACCTTGAACAGCTACGCCGCACACCTGTGCCAACAAATCCAACAGGGTGAAATCTGCATCGCCACCGCGCAGAACCGCCTGAGCAGCGTCAACCGTACTCTCGCCGCGCTACGCGGTGATCAGTACGTGAAAATCGCCAGCCCGAGCAAGGCACTCGGTATGCAGCGATCAAGCGTACGCACCCGAGCACCGGATGGCCAAGACCACCAACAACTGAGTAGAGTGATTAAAGCGCTTCGCCAGCAGCAAAACGACCGGGTTGCCGCGATTGTATGTTTGGCTCGTGCAACCGGTATGCGCCTTCGTGAAGCTATCCTGGCGGATCTGCCACGCTTACAAAGTGAAGCGAAGCGATTCGGTCGCATCAATATTCAGGACGGTACCAAAGGCGGCCGGTCCGGAGCTGCGGCGCCGCGATGGGTTATGGCTGATAAAGAAGTGAAGGCGGCGTTGCAGATGGCCTGTCAAGCCTCAACGACCGGTAGCCGCAACTTATTGCTCCAAGGCGAAAGCTACGCGAATTTCCTGCTACAGACGGTGCGGCCCGCCCGTGATTTACTACAGAAGCAGGGGCTGAGGGGGTTTCATGAGTTGCGAGCAGCCTATGCCTGCGAGCGTTACGAGCAACTCACGGGCCACTCAGCTCCGGTCAATGGTGGTCACTGTTATCGCCTGGACCGCGACCTCGATCAACGGGCTCGACAACGGATCAGCGTTGAGCTCGGACATAACCGGCTCGATGTGGTTTCGGCTTACATAGGAGGTCGGGCATGACTAAACCATTCGATATGGCGCTGTTTTTAAGCGGAGCGCTGACCGGATCGACAGCCACACAACATCGACACCTACGGCAAGCCCGAATTATGCAGGCGGCCATTCAACAACGGTGGCACCGCGACAATCCTTGGAATTGGCAGCTCAAACATGTGCACTGGTTTCTGCATCATCATCTCAAGGATAGCTCCGTGCCTACCAAGTATTACTACCGTCTCACTGCATCGCTGATCCTGAGACGGATAGGCAAAACATCGCTATACATTCGATGTGAGGTTAACTGATGGTCCTGATCTAGAAACTATGTAGCCGTTATAGAGAGAGCTTTGACAACGCGATATCTAGCCAGAATAATGGCTCGATATTCTATACTTCAGCCCAACACACACTTTCCAGGAAAGCATACGGATGAGCTTTAACGAATCAGAAGAAAGGCTAGGTGAACTGACACGCAAAACTTTTTTGTCAATGTGGAGCTATCAAAATCCTCATTATGCCAAAGGAAAAGAGCTATGCGATGCCCTGGTAGTGTTTGGTGACGATATGATCATAATATCGGACAAATTAATTCGGTTTGATGAAAAAGCCAGTTCGGACGTCGCTTGGAAGCGCTGGTATAAAAAAGCCATAACTGGAAGTATTCGTCAGCTACGCGGCGCCCTTAGTCAAATAACAAAATTCCCTCAAAACATTTTCTGTGACGTTCATGCCTCATCACCATTTCCACTAAAAATTCCTAGCCCTGAAAAGATGCGCGTACACCTCATAGCCGTGGCTAATGGTGCTGAGAACATTTGCCTTGAGTCTCTAGGGCACCCAGGATTACGTATAGACACGCAATGTAATGTTGACAGTACTTTTATGACTGTGGGCACCAAATACCCCGAATTTATTCATATATTTAGTAAAACCTCACTTGAGGCAATTTTCGATTGCTTTGACACTACTAGAGACTTGATAGATTACCTTCGGAGAAAGCAGGAGGCACTGAGCGAGCCCGAACGGTTCTTGATTTGTGGCGAAGAAAATCTAGTCGCTGCTTATGTGTGTAGTCAACCAGGAAATGGAGATTTCCATATACCTAGTGAGACCTTTCATACCGTGCAAGGTGTAAAATTGATACCAGCGGGACTGTGGAATATGTACATGGAAAGTGAAATAAGAGCAGAGCGTAATAGAATAAGAGCACCCTCATATACAATTGACAACTTAATCAACCACATAGCAACTGAATTTAACTCCGGCTCATTAATCGTAGGGCAAGATAAGCCGTTCTCACACCATGAAAAATATTTCAGAATAATGGCTTCCGAATCCCGCTTAAGCCGTCAAACTATTAGCGCAACCTTGCAAGATATTATCAGTGAAGATCCGTCAACATTTTGGTGCAGCATATCCGAATCAAAAGACAAACCTGGATTACTATATCTATGGTTAGTTTATCCAATTATACCTAAGAGCGTTACAGATGAACAACTTGAAGAGTTCCTTTGCACACACTTGAGAGATCATATAACTGTAGCACTTTATAAATTCCCCTACGCCAAATACATCTTTGGTATTTGCCTTCCAAATACCGCATCAGACCGAAATTCACACGGATTCCAAGTATCCTCTGGAGAGTTCAGGTCTTCAGAATTAAAAGAGGAAGCAGACAAACTTGAACGAGAGCAAGGGATTTTGGCTCACATCCAAACCTACAATATCATGAGCCAAAGATTATAGAATAGGCGCCACCCTTGGTTAAACATTAATGATGAGCCCACACACTAAACAAAAAATGCCGGCAACCAAATAACAGTTGACCTGTCATTAGCTAACGAAACCCAGCCATCTCAAGATGATTTTGGCATACTCACTACTTAGTGCCTGTTATAAATTTAGTTCACCACACTGCAGAGCGGCGAAATAACTTTCCGTGCCATTCATATAAACTAAAGCTCCCTTACCACTGTGACTTCTATTACGAACCCACACAACCAATCGACAAATTCACAGTCAACCATGCTGACTGGCTATGCAATTGCGTCAGAGTCAACCGCCCCAGTTTTGAGCCCCAAACGCTCCAGTTCGGATATGATTATTGGGCTCAGCTTAAAGAGGTCCCACTCGAAAGACTGAAGCACTTCTTTAAGACTTTTAACATCGTTGGACTCCTCAACCAGAAGCTTTTGGATCTCCGCCGCAGCAATACGAGACAAGCCCAATTCCAACAAAGCCTGCCCGGTAACAGAGCTTATTCCTAGCTCCAGCGCCATGGAAAAATCAAAAATCCGCAGAGCCTTTTCAGGGGATCCGGCCTTGTGAAATGCGTGTCGTAACAAATCGACATACGCCTTACCCATTTGTACGAGCTGAAATCTTATCAGTGACTCTATAGTATCAAACGTTTTGTTGATGACTTGATTCTTATTAATTTCCGTCTTCGAACTAGCCCTGATTCTGGCTCCAGTTCTCCGCATAGCCTCTTTATTCTTTAACTCCTCATCCAACGCTCTTTGCGCATTAGAAACTTCATAACTTATAATAACGGGGTATGGCAACCCTTCCATCCATCTAACAGCGATGGGCGCTACGTAATTCCCAAGGTTACCCTTCCAGCCTTTTATTAGCTTGTACATTAAGTTAAAGATATACATATAGTGTTTAAATGATTTATCACCAAGCTCCGCTGGGCTCAGCGGAATGAGCTTTCCTTCTTTACCAAGCCTAATTTGCTCCTCAAAATATAGCAGCAAACCATCTAGAGCAAAGATATCTAACGTCCAACTCAAATTCAAAACAGCATCAGGAATAGAGATTGCAATAGACGCTTTTTCTGCAGACTCACACATATTTTTGCTATCAAAATAACTTAGTTCCGGAGCAGTCCTGAGAATAAAATCGTCCAAACTCCCATGTCTTGCTTTTGAAACCAAAAGACCAGCACACGCTATAACCTGCCTTATCTTTTCATCCCTTGGATCGACCTTACCTAACTCTTGATTTAAAGCAGATATTACTAGTTTAGTTTCGTTGTTGATTGTCTTCCCTAAAGCGGGCTCTATTTGAAACGGAGTTTTTTCATCAAGAGGTCTTTCATCCCAATTATCATAATCCACCAAGAAGACATTTCCGACAATATCGTCGCACATTCTTCCAGCCCTACCTGCAAAATTCCAAAGGAGGGCCGGTTCAAGAGAGGTTTTACCGCCACGCCCCCGTTTTGGGGTATTGATAAAAACGTTACGCGCCGGAAGATTTATGCCTTGAAATAGAGTGGTGGTGCATACCAAAAAATCAATTGTACCTTTTTTGAATGCTATCTCAATTGCCTCCCTTAAAAGAGCAGGCATCTGTCCATAGTGAAAAGCCACTCCATTCTTAACCATTTCGATAAGTTGGTAGTCAGGATGTATATGATCTTCGATAAATTCGACAAGATCTAAATTTGATTTAGATTGATGTTTTTTCTTCACTTGACTCGCTTGTGAGATTATCGCCGCTAACGTCGCGGCTTCGCTTGGAGTTTTAGCGTAAATCAGCGAACTTCCAGACTGCCCTAGCTTGATAGCGACAGCGGCTAATAAGGAGATGGAACTGTTAACTGAAGGCGTGAAGTTAATGTTACCTATAGGATGAGCAAGACCACTATCAATGAGCTTAAAATCAAGCGTCGTCTCGCCAAGAACTTTAGATACTATGATCCTATTCTGAAGTACGGGCGACACGGTAGTACTTGCCTCTCGAACATTCGGAATGGCAAAACTTTCAGTCGCCTCCTTAAAACCTTCGGCCCCTGGCGCTAGCAGTACTATATGTGGCGCCTTCTCTCGATGGAATGCCTGCTCAATACAATCTTGAAGTATAATTCCTCGCGATCCGTCGGAAAGATTCTGCGCTTCATCTACCACGATCAGATCGAATGAGGCACTGGTGCCAGCCAAGAGAATCTGAAATCGCTCTTGGGTCAAAACAAATATTTGTTTCTTCGAGTCCATAAAGGTTGGGATTTCGGAGATACGTATTTCTTGATTATCCTCTAGCCGCTTCTTAAGTTTGTTAAGAACCTCTGAGAGAAGGGCTCGGGTTGGTGCTATATACACACACATGAATTCGTCGTCTTCAATAGCACGCCTTGATAGGTGCTCAATTACCAAAAATGACTTTCCTGCGGAGGTTGGTGCGGAGATTGCGAGGTCATCGCCATCTCCAAGCGAGTTCCATATTTGCTTTTGATAATCAGTGAGTGCAACCGTATGAGTACCCACCGTAACGCTATTAAGTTCACGAATGAGGTTACGTTGTAGAATGCTGGTCAGACTGCTTCTTTTCGCATTAAGCTTTAGCTCTGTGTAGGCAGCGCTAGGAAGATTTCCGAGCTCAGTGAGAATTATTGCTGTTCTTTCTAAAACCTCAGGTGTCGACGCGATAAGTGCCGAGTTCAAAGCAATATTTTGCGCAATAGAGACATGCGCACTGTCCTGAGAATGGGCGAGTACAGAAGCGCAGTAGAGAAGCTTGTCGAGTTGAGCTGCATCCGGCCTAGACGTGCATAAATAAATATCTTCTGGCAAGGTCGTCCCAGCACCGAAAGTCTGCAAATTAATCAGCGCATCGGTGAAGTCTTTCGCTTTGAGTAGACGCTTTGAGAGTTCGGTGGCAAAGCTACTCATCTTCGAACTCCATATCTTCGTCGTCTATTAATTTTTTACAGTCACTATTTGTTCCTTCAATTCCTATTGCTCTGTAAAACTCTTCACGTAGCACGGCGACATCAGGAACTGCGACGAGATAGACCACACATTTTGCAGCAGTTACTCCATGTTTTTCTAGCTGATTCGAGAGATTTTTCTGATGCCTATATCGATCAGCGGAGTATAAGCTTGCAAAATGTTCTTCATGCTTTCGAGGATCGCCATCATCTACGGGTATGGTGTTTGCGAACAGTTTATTTTCCGAGTAACAAATAACTCCGATGGAGCGCTCTCTTTTTGGAAAGTCTTTTGTTGAGTATGGGTTCAGAAACTCAAGCAATTGCTCTCGCTCCTCACCTTTCAATACATCCAGATTACCCACATCGCCTATCAGTGCGTACTCTCTCAAGTACTGCTTCTTATTAGAACCAAAGCCTGCCAAAGATTTTGCGTAGTCCCTTCCACCAGAGCTCGCCGTAGAAGTCACTTTCGACTCTAGAAAAAAAACCGTTAAAACTCCTCCTTCAAATCGCGCATGAATTCCATCCAATCCATGTACCGGCATATTATGGGAAGTTTTTAGGGACATTTTTGAAACGAGCTGTGCAGCACCAAGATGATGAAGAGCAACACTGTAAGCAAGAACCTCCCCAACTTCACTTGCTCGTTCAGGATAAGCGGAACGGAATTCAATGAAAGCGTCCTTAACAGCTCTCATCATTTTTGGCACAGCTCTAAGACTTGAGTTCTTTGCCTTACTCAACTCTAAGTAGAAAGCATCACGCCTCCTTCGACTCAAGACATAGTCCATCGAAGCGCTCGATAGATGGTCGGCAAGTCCGTCAATATCTGGAATATCTTCGTTAAATCTCAGATGAAGAAGCCTCAGGGACGGATGCTGTTCCTTCTCTTCTGGTGTCTCAGTTAGGCAGCCGATAACCTTATCAAGGTCTGAGTCGTTCAGTAGCTTCTCTAAGGCGAGACCAATTAGAGTAGCGTCAGGGCTATCGCTCACCATGCTTTCCTTGCATTGAATTCTATTTCCTCGCAGATCGTTGAGGCATCAGGGCTACCGGACATGCCTGCTCGATGGTAGCAAAACGATAGCGCGCAAGCGATACCGCTGCTCGCCATAACCTGTGCTAGGTCCGAAGGCATTACCTCTACATTTCAAAACTCCGCATCACACTGGGCGACCGCTTTTTCAATGTCATTTGCAAGCATTGAAAAATGCTTCTAGGGCGCGTTTTTTGATAGTTGGTATTCCAAACAGTATTCCTACAAACATTTGAAAATAGGATTTACGATATAAATCAATTGGATATAGCACCGTTTCAACTTACCCCGGCCCCACCAATTCGAAGCATCAACAGAACCCGCCTAGTGCGGGTTTTGTTGTTTCTAGGGTTTGGAAAGCCCGACAGGACGGACCTTCAGAATTTTCCTTCAAGCTACCGCGCCCTTGATGAACTGGCGCAACCCCCGCCACAACGCTAACTTCCCCCAGTCGCTGCTCATCAGCGACCGGCTTTGACAGGCCGAAAAGTGTAACCTTTCACACCCCTTGATAAGACGGCATGCTTGACGCACTCCGCCTCGTTCATGGCGGCTGTGCGTGGGGCATCTTCGGGTGCGCCGGGTTCCTACACTTCCGGTCTGTCAACCCGCGTACAGTTGCCACCCATTCCTGTTTGACAGCAGGGGGCGGTAGCTCCTTAAACAGTGTGGGAGCTTCATTATGAAAAAGATCACCCCCAATCCGCCCTCCGCAACCCTCTTCACCCTCGCCCCAGACATCACCCCCGAAACCCTGCTAATCCAAGCCAGCGAAACCCTCGCCTCCTTCAACGCCATGACCACCGACCTGGCTTTCGAACTCGAGGGCGCACACCGTCACAAGCTGCTGGCCACCCAGCAACTGGTCGTGCTGGGCGAACTGCTGGTCGAGCGCGTGCTGGTCCTCACCCAAGACACACAAACATTCCAGTAACAAAAAGGCCGAGACGCGTTCAGCGACTCGGCCTTTTGTTGTGCGTCTGGAATCCCGCCACACTTGCGATTACCCTGCTCTCCTCTATCAGACATCCGGAAGTCCGATACCCGTGTTCAAGCCACTCGCCGCTCTCGCCCTCGCCTGCGCCCCTCTGCTCGCAACCGCCGCCGACCTGGCCGGTGTCTGGACAGGCACCTTGGGCAAATCCGCGATCACCGTCTGTTTCAACGGTGCCCACGGCGCCAATGGCAGTTATTACTACCAACGGATCCTTACGCCCATTCAACTGACCCAAGCCAACGCCAGCGAGCCCTGGGTGGAAGAAGGCCAAACCGGTTTCTGGCAGTTGGACGACCCGCAGGGCGATACGTTGACCGGCACCTGGAGCAAAGCCTTGGGCGGCAAAGGCCTGGTGCTGACGCTCAAACGTGCGGACTCGGACAGTTGCGCCAGCGACACCTACAACAACCCGCTGGAGGCGACGCCGCCTGCGGTGAAGGTCGAGAAGAAGACCTTCGCCGAACACGCCTATCAGGTGAAGACCCAAGGCGGGCAGGTCATCCTGAAACTCGAGGGCGACGGGGAAGCCATCGATAAGATCAACCGGGATCTCGCACGCATGGCCATCAATCCGGATGGCCAGACCGATTTTTATAGAGAGCGGCGCAACTCACTGGACCTGGGCGGCAGCACCACGACCAGCGAGATCACGGTGGAACCGTTCTACTGGTCATCACAGTGGATCACCGTGCGTTTCTATCGCTGGTCGGCGGGGTACGGGCGCGGCGGAATCAGTTGGGGCCTGCACAGTTGGAACCTGCAAACCGGTGAAAAAGTCGACCCTTGGACGTGGTTGGGCGGCCATGAGGAATGGGACACGCCCTATTCGGGCCAGGTCAAACTGCCGGCCGCTTTCAGCACCTGGTTGGCCAAGCAGACCACCACGGATGAAGGATGCCCGGCCGTGACCAGCTATTCCTCGTTCGACTTGAGCTTCAACACCCAAGGGCTGCAACTGTCGACACCCGCTCAGGGCGATGGCTGCGATAACGAGCTGAGCTTCACTTGGGAGCAACTGCAGCCCGTGCTGAGCCCGCAAGGTCAAGCCGCACTGCCTAGCTTGATGGCTCCCTGACCGACCTTACAAAAAACCAACACTCGTTCACGAAATATTCAGAAACGCCCACGGATACTAGCCCATTGCAATGACCGTTCCCCCGGACGGTCCTCCTGCCCTGGTAGCCACACTCCATGACGCGCCCTGCTCCCCTGCTGCTCCTGCTTGCTGGTCTGTTGTTCTTCTTTGCCCTGGGAAACCATGAGCTGCAAGGCTCCACCGAAGCCCGCGTCGCCGGGATCGCCATGGCCATGCACCTGGACAATAACTGGGTAGTGCCCCAGTTGTTTCGCGAGCCCTTCCTGGAAAAACCGCCCCTGAGCCTGTGGATAGACGCCGGGGCGATTCGCCTGTTCGGCGGCACCACTTGGGCGGTACGCCTGGCCTCGGCGTTTGCCGGGTTGTTCAGCGTGATGCTGCTTTACACGATGCTGCGCCGGTTCGGACGACCGCAGACGCTGGCGTTCAGCGCCGCGTTGATTCTGGCGACCATGGCTAGCTACTGGAGCAATGTGCGCGGTGTCGGTGAGGATTCGCTGCTCACCCTCGGCGTGACCACCGCGTTGCTGGCGTTCTACCAAGCCGTACGACCCGACCGCCAAGGTTCCAGCACAGGCGCATGGGCACTGTTTACCGCCGGGATGGTGATCGCTACCCTCAGCAAAGGCGTGCTGGGCCTCGCCATGCCGGGCATTGTGATTTTCGCGTACCTGGCCAGCACCAGCCTGATGGACAAACGCCTGCAGATTGGCGACTGGCTCAAGCCAGCGCTGTTTACCTTGCTGGCGCTGGTGCCGCTGATGATCTGGCTGGGGTTCCTGTTCCAACGCGGCGGCATGCAGGCGGTGGCCGAAGTGTTGCTGACCAACAGCGTCGGCCGTTTCAGCGGCTCGTTTGTCGAGGCCGGGCATTACGAGCCGTTCTACTACTACATCGCCAAGCTGCCCGAGGCGTTCCTGCCGTGGAATATTCTGGTGTACCTGGGTCTGTGGCATTTCCGCAAAAGCCTGGTGCACAACCGCTACCACCTGTTCTTCAGCGTCTGGCTGGTGGCACAGTTCACCCTGCTGACCCTGGCGTCGAGCAAACGCACCGTTTACCTGATGGCACTCGCGCCAGCCGCCGCCGTCCTGGCAGCGGAATATGCGCGGGTGCTGCTGGACTGGCTGAAAACCCACAAACCCGCGCTGCACAAGCATCACAAAACGGTAGTGGGCAGCGTGTTCACTCTGGCCGTGGGGTGCTACCTGATCGCCGCCTTCTGGTTCGCCCCCAGAGCGGATGTGCGCCAGTCGTTCGTACCGGTGATCAGCCAGGTTCAGACGTTGAAAGATGAAGGCAGGGAGGTGGTGCTGTACCGGCCCAACGAGCGCATCGCCGGGGCCAGCGTGTTTTACCTGCAGGCCTATTTACCGATTCTGCAAACCGAGGCCGAGTTGCACAGTTACCTCGGCGCCAAGCCCGGCAACGTTGCGCTGCTGGACCATACCGATGACCTGGCGGCCCCGGTAAAGGTGATCAAGCAAATGTCGATCAATCGCCAGCCTTACTACTTCGTGGAGCAGTAAGGCCAGCGCAGGGCATCAGTGCTTGGTGACCTTGTCCAGGTAACCCATGGCAAACGCCGAGATCACAAACGTCATGTGGATGATCACGTACCACATCAAGTGCTGCGGATCGACGTTCTTGGCGTCCATGAAGATGCGCAGCAAGTGGATGGAGGAAATCGCCACGATGGAGGCCGCCACTTTCATCTTCAGCGACGAAGAATCCATGGTGCCCAGCCAGTTGAGCTTTTCCTTGTTTTCATCGATATCCAGCTGCGAGACAAAGTTCTCGTAGCCGGAAATCATCACCATCACCAGCAAGCCACCGACCAGTGCCATGTCGATCAACGACAGCAGCACCAGGATCAGCTCGGACTCGGCCATCGAGAACACGCTCGGCAGCAGGTGAATCACTTCCTGGAAGAATTTCAGCGCCAGCGCCAGCAACCCCAGGGACAAGCCGAAATAAATAGGCGCCAGCAGCCAGCGCGAGGCGTACATAGCATTTTCGATAAAGCGTTCCATTGGATCTCACACAGCTAGGCTAGAAATGGCGGCGAGTATACCAGCCGCCACAAGACAGCTGTAACCGCGAGAAAACTGACCTGTGCGGCATCTGTAAGAGAATTTTTCTGCTAGTGTCGAGCCCAATTACAACTCCGCTCGATGACGTCGGACAGGAAAAACTCAGATGATGGATGTGCGATCCCCTTTGGCCAGTATCGGCCTGTGCGCGGCATTGCTGCTGGCTGGCGGCTGCTCCCCCAGCGACGAGCAGAAGCAAACCACCCTCGAAGAGAAAACCGCCAAGTTCGAACAATCCCTCGACAGCATCCAGGACCCCAAGCTGCGCGACGCCGTCGCTGACCTGGGGGGGTCGCTGCTGTTGCTGGAGCGGGCGCGGGTCAAGCTCGCCACCAAGCCCATCGAAACCGAATACGGCGACGACACCCTGGCCCTGCTCAAGCACTACCCCACGCCCCAGGCGCTGGTGGACACTTACATCAATGGCCTGTTCGTGCTGCGCAAGACCTCCCATTCCGACTACCTGACGGATTTACAGCCGGTCTTCCCCTTTAACTTCAACGTCCCCGACCAATTCCCCTTCCCCCATGGGCTGGAATGGCAATCGGTGACCCTGAGCAACAACAAGGTGATCCCCTTCCAGCCGGAATGGTCGGAAACCGATCCGGGCATCCAACTGAGCCCCAGCAGTTCCAACCTGACCAACCCCGATGACCTGACGGTGACCTACCCGTTCATCGAGGGGATCGAGACGGAAAACAAGAGCCAGCCACAGCCTGTCAGCCTCAAGGGCACAGTTGAAGTGGTGGCGCCGGGCAAGGTGCTGACCTTTGATCTGTCGAAAAAGGACGTGGGCCACAAGCGCACCGAAGGCAACATCACCCTCAACCTGGTCTTGCTGGAAAAAAACTACGCCGAGATCGAGCTGACCAACAGCCAGCCACTGGCATCGGAAGTCGGCGACGAATCGCCTAACCCTCTGCTGGTGCAGGCGCGGGACAGCACCGGGCAGTTCCTCACACGCTCGGGTTCGATCAACGAAAGCAACGCCCAAGTCACGTTCTACGAGAAACAACTGGCCGAAATGCAAAAGCAGAAGGCTTGGTCGGAGGCCTTCGAAAAACAGCTGACCGATGAGCAGAAAGCCTTCGAACGCAAGCAGAGCAGCCATTACGCCAAGGTGTACTTCAATGGCGAGATCGACAACCTGCAAGTCAACGTGCTGGATTTTTCCACCGCCACACGCACCCGCAAAGACCTCGACCTGCCGGTGCTGCGCTTCGACAAGAACAGCCTGCAGAAAACCGTGCAGGCCCTGCCAATGCCAGTCACCGTGTATGACGACAGCGCTGCCAACTGGCTCAAAGACGCGAGCATGACCGAGGACCAGCTGAAAAACAGCGTCACCATCAGCCAGTCGGTCGAAGACGCCAGCGCGGCGCACATCGTGTTTGACCACCCATTCACCTTCAATGACGACCTGGTGGGCAGCGAGCGCAACAGCAGTGAATCACCGGTGACCTTCTTCACCGCCGACGAAAAAGGCGAGCGCGGCGAGCCGATCGAGCTGCCGACCGAGGCCTTTGAGCTGAACCCGGCACGCGGCACCCTGACTTATGACCTCAATCTGTTCCCGGAAAATCCGGCCTTTGTAGTGGGCTCGATTCCGCTGTTCCTGGCGACCATCGATAAAAACGAGATTGACGCGAGCAAGCTGCCCAAAGGGCTCGAACTCAAAGACAACGCGCTGATCGTCGACCAGAAGGCCTTTCCCGCTGACAGCTGGCGTTTCTACGCCAAGGACGCCAGCGGCAATTACCTCAAGGAAATCCTCGGCGTCAGCCACCGCGCCGAGGAATACGGCACAGCGATGTTTGACGTGCATTACTTCTACGGCCAGCCGACCACCCTGGAAAGCTACCAGCGCACCGACCTGAGCACCGTGCAATATGGCTTCGAGGTCAAGCTGGACAAACCCGAGAGCAAGTAGCGGTCAGTGGTGGGTGGCACCGTTGAGCTGTCGCAGATGGGCCTGCATGTGCAGGCACCAGATCTGCGGGTCACCCGCCTTCTCGTAGCCGTGCTGGGTCAGGCTGTCCACAATGGATTCCAGAATATTTTCTGCCGCGAAGGGCCCGGGGAACGGGCCTTGAGACTTGATGGTGGAAGGTTGTTCACCGGTCATTCCGGCGGCAAACAACAACGTCCACATCCCGTTATCCCCCGCGAGAGGGCGAATGGAACATTCGATACGGGTGACCAGGCCGAAGCACTGGCGGGTAAGGCAAAGGTTGCGCGGCATGGCGGCGACCCTCGGTAGATCGGTGTTCAACCTGCGCCTGGGGCGAGGCTGTTTCTATCCAGCGACTCCTGTGGATATCCCTTGAGCACAGAATAGAAGAAAACCACGACAAACCAAGGTTGTAGGGACCAACGGCCATTGGCCCTACAGCTGCGCCAATTTTGTGACGGTTTTGCCCGTGATGTGGTGAGCGGGATTGCCCCGCGCTGGGCTGCGAAGCGGCCCCAGTGGGACCGGTGCGGTGTGCCAGTGAGATTGAATTGTCTGGTTTTGGGGCTGCTTCGCAGCCCGGCGCGGGGCAAGCCCGCTCACCACAACAAGCGTGCTCACCACCACAGCCCACCAGTCACGACAACTCACTCAGCCATCAGGTGGGCTTGGCTTCGGCCAGCGCCTGCTGTGCCAACTCCTTCTCCGCTTCCTTGAGGTCTTCCTCGCTGATCATCTCGGCAATCGCGCGCAACCGCTCTACCACGCGCGCGTTCACCGTGCCTTCCGGGAACTGCCCCTCGGCATCCGGCTCACCGGCATCCTCGCCCACCAGCAGGCTCAGCGCCTCGTCGGCCTGGCGCACGGCATAGATGTGGAACTGCCCGGCGCGCACGGCCTGCAGCACCTTCTCATCCAGCATCAGCGTAGCGACGTTGGCCTGGGGAATGATCGCGCCCTGTTCACCGGTCAAACCGCGCGCTTCACACAGGCGGAAGAAACCTTCGATCTTCTCGTTGACCCCACCCACCGCCTGCACTTCACCAAACTGGTTGATCGAGCCGGTGATGGCAAAGCACTGCTTGAGCGGCGTTTTCGACAAGGCCGAGATCAAGGTGCACGCCTCGCCCAAGGACGCACTGTCGCCGTCCACATAACCATAGGATTGCTCCAGCGCGATGCTCGCCGAGATCGCCAGCGGGAATTCCTGGGCATACCGGCTGCCCAGGTAACCCGTGAGGATCATCACGCCCTTGGAGTGAATCGGCTGGCCAAGGTTGACCTCACGCTCGATGTCGACAATGCCGCTGCCACCCGGATACACCGTGGCGGAAATCCGCGCCGGCACGCCGAAGGCCGAGTCACCGACTTCCAGCACCGTCAGCCCGTTGCACTTGCCCACCGCGGCACCGGCCGTGTCGATGAGGATGACCCCGGCGAGCATGTCGTCGAGAATCCGCGCCGACACGCGCCCGGTGCGCGTGGCCTTGGCCTTGAGGGCGCGCTCGATATGGCCAGCATCGGTCATCTCGTCGCCCGCCAGGTGGCGAATGAAGTCTGCTTCGCTGACTAACTGGAACAAGTCGCCAATACGCGCCGACAAACGGCCCTGATGCTCGGCCAACCGCGCACTGTAAGTGGCCAACCGCGCCACCGCATCCGAGGTCAGCGGCGCCATGCCTTCTTCCGAGGTACGGGTTTTGAGCAACTGCGCAAACTGCTCCAGACTTTCGTCGACCATCGGGATGTCTTCATCGAAGTCCACCAGTACGCGGAACATCTCCTGGAAATCCGGATCGGCGTCCTGCAATGCGTAGTACAGCTGACGCGAACCGATGATGATCACTTTGACCTGCAACGGAATCATCTGCGGGTTGAGGGTCACGGTGGCCAGGCGGCCCAGCTCGCCCAGCGGTGACTCCATCTTCAGTTTGCGCGACTGCAGGGAACGCTTGAGCGCGTCCCACACAAACGGCTCGCCGAGCATTTTTTCGGCTTCCAGGATCAGGAAGCCGCCGTTGGCACGGTGCAGCGCGCCCGGACGCAACTGGCGATAAGTGGTGTAGAGCGCGCCCTGGTCGGTGCTGTATTCGATGCGGCCGAACAGGTTGTCGTAGGTCGGGTGAGGTTCAAACACCACCGGGGCGCCGCCGTTGACCGGATGCCCTACCACCAGGCTTGGGCAATATTGTTCTTCCAGCAGCTTGCGCGCCTGGGCGTCGGTCTTGGCGTCGTCGACCAATTGCTCGACCACGGTCTTGAGCAGATAGACCTGCATGGCTTGCAGGTAACCGCAGACGGCGGCGTTTTCCGCGTACTTTTCCGACAGCGGTGCAAGCAAAGGCTGCAGGGCCAGGGTGATGGTTTCTTCGTTGAACTGGCGCAGTTGGTTATTTGACTCACGCTTCCACTGCGGCAGGCTGGCCAGTTCTTCGTTGAGGCGCTCTTCCAGCTCGGAAATGTCCGTGTGGAAACGCTCGCGATCGGCTTCCGGCAACTGCGAGAACTCGGCTTCGTCGAGCGCCTTGCCGTCGAGCATCGGGGTAAAAGCGATGTTGCTACTGTCGCGGTACAGCGCCACGTCCTTTTCCAGGGCCAGGCGTTCGATCACGTCCAGGGCCTTGTCGTAGCGCTGGTTGAAGGCGCGGTCGATGGCGCTTTTACGCTGTTGATAGGTCGGGTGTTCGAAGACCGCCGGAAAGGTGGCGACGAGGTTGTCGACCAAACCGTTGATGTCGTTGATGAACGCCGCCGCAGCGCCGCCGGGCAATTCCAGGGCACGAGGCTCGCGAGGCTCATCGAAATTATTCACATAGACCCAATCCGCCGGGGTCTGCAGGCGCTTGCCTTCGGCTTTCAGGTAGCGTTTGACGAACGAAAAGCGGCCGGTACCGGGCTCACCCATGACAAACACGTTGTAACCGGGGCGTGGCATGGCCACACCGAACTGCAAGGCTTCAACTGCACGTTCCTGGCCAAGCACACCGCGAAAGGGCTCCAAATCATTGGTGGTCGAGAAGCTGAACTGTTCAGCGGAGAAAGGGCGAGTCAGCGCTTCGGGCGCTAGACGCAAGCTGGCAGCAACAGGATCAGGCATCGGGCTTCCTTACATCAGGCGGGGCAGATGACGGCATTCTGGCTCCCGGTCACGCGCTCTGGCAAGGCGCGCTTTCGGGAAAGCATAGACGTGGGAGATGAGCTGCAGAAATATCGCGACATCGCGGATTGTTTTATAAAAATGCACGGAACCCTTGGAACGTGCCTAAACTCCAAACTGCGCGGGTTGGACTAATAACTGGCCCCTAGGGCGCTGCGACGCGCCTGAACCCTTGTCCATTGGTTTGCACACAAAGAGAACAAAGCTATGAAACGGATCCTTCTCGGTACTCTCTTCACCGTCGTCTCCCTCAATGCAATGGCAGAAGCACCAGGTGGCCCGAACTGCGGTTGGGGCAACATGTTGTTCGAAGGCCAGCGCGGCACGCCAGCTCACTTCCTGGCTTCCACTACCAACGGTACTTCGGGTAACGCCACGTTCGGCATGACCTCGGGCACCAACGGCTGTAACACCAACAGCGCCCTGACCTACGGCGGCAAGTCCTGGATTGCCATGAATGGCATGATGAACGAGCTGTCCGAAGACATGGCCAAGGGCAACGGCGAAGCGCTGACCACCTACGCCGTGGTACTGGGCGTGGCACCGGAAGATCGCGAGCACTTCGCGGCCGTGACCCACGAGCACTTCCAGCAGATCTTCAGCAAAGCTGACGTGACCGCTGACGACGTGCACAACAACACCATTGCGGTACTGAAAAGCGATGCCCGTCTGGCGAAATACGCAACCCAGGCTTAAGCTCGATCCGCCCGCGCCTGCTTAAGGCGCGGGTTTTATTTTGGACCCGCCTCCCCTTTGGGTCTCTTTTATATCCGACTTAAGTTGCCCCTATGCTCAAACGCTTTGCCTGGATGGCACTCTTCGCCTGCGCCCCGCTGTATGCGGCCCCGCACCTTGATGATCAACGTTTGCAGCAATTGGCGAATGATCCGTTCTGGCTTTCCCTGGGCCATTACGAAGCCGGCAAGATCAGTGGCTGGCGCAGTTACGTCAGCGACAAAAAGTTCTTCCTCGCGGCCGATGGCGCCCACCACCCGGACGCCGAGCTCAAGGCCACCGTTGATGCGCTCTACGCACCGGCCAGCCTGGGTGAAAAACACGCCCAATGCGTTTACCCCGCACGGACCCGCTGGCTCAAGGATCAGTTGCACCTCACTGACCTGCCTGCCGTGGACTGCACAGAATTCAAGCAATGGTTCAAGGACGTCGCCCCCCATAGCGCGGTGATGATCTTCCCGGCGGCCTACCTCAACAGCCCGTCGTCGATGTTCGGCCACACGTTGCTGCGCATCGACCAGGCCGACGTGCAGAGCAACAACACCGCCCTGCTCAGCTACGCGATCAACTTCGGCGCCTACATCGAAGGCTCCGACAACAGCATTCTCTACGCCTGGAAAGGCCTGATGGGCGGTTATCCCGGCCTGTTCGCCCTGGTGCCTTATCAGGAAAAGCTGTCGGAGTACCGCAGCCTTGAGAACCGCGACCTGTGGGAATATCGCCTCAACCTCACTCAAGTCGAGACCGAGCGCATGGTCGAGCACGTGTGGGAGCTCAAACAGATCCAGTTCGATTACTTCTTCTTTGACGAAAACTGCTCCTATCGCCTGCTGGAATTGCTGCAAGTGGCGCGTCCCGGCCTGCGCCTGACCGAACAGTTCCCGCTCACGGCCATCCCGACCGACACGGTCAAGGCCGTGAAAGATGCCGGCCTGGTGGAGAAAATCGACTACCGGCCCTCCCGTGAACGTGAGCTGCTGGAGCGCGCCAAGCCGCTGGACAGCGACGAGCAGCAATGGGTACTAAAGGTCAGCGACGACCAGAAGCAATTGCAAGAGCCAGCCTTCAAGGCCCTGCCCCGCGATCGCCAGGCCCTGATCATCGACGCCGCCTACCGCCTCGGCCGCTACCGCGCCAACGGCCTGGAACGCGACACCGAACGCTCCCAGCGCAGCTTCGAACTATTGCGCGCGATCAACCAGAACCCGGCGCCCGACCTCAAGATCACACCCCCTGGTCTCCCGGAAAACGGCCATGAATCACGCACCTGGCAAGCCGGCATCGGCACCCGTGGCGACAAGTCCTTCGGTGAATACGGCCTGCGCATGGCCTACCACGACCTCAACGACAACGCCGAAGGTTTCCCCCTGGGCGCGCAGATCGAAATCCTGCAGATGAAACTGCGCCAGTACGAAGGCAACCACTGGCAACTGCAGCAGCTGGACCTGGCCACCATCCGCTCCCTGACCCCACGTAACGCCCTGTTGCAGCCGTGGTCATGGCAAGTCACTGGCGGCCTGGAGCGGGTACCGGGCAAGCACGACGACGAAACCCTGGTTGCCCACGTCAACGGCGGCGCTGGCGGCACCTGGCAACTGCGCGACGACATGCTCGGCTTCGCCCTCGGCACCGTGCGCGTGGAACACAACAACGACTTCAACGAAGCCATCTCCCCAGCGGCAGGCTTCAACACGGGCGTGCTGTGGAAAAACCCGCTGGGCAATCTGAGCCTGGAAGCCAAGGGTGATTTCTTCACCAATGGCGAGGTGCGTCGCAGTATCAGCCTGAACCAGCAGTGGGAATTGTCGCGCAATCTCGGATTACGTCTGAGCGCTCAACGCGAATACAGCCACCTGTCGACGCCGGTAAATGAAGTGATGCTGGAAGTGAAGTGGTACCACTATTGACCACAGGACCTGTAGGAGCCGGCTTGCCGGCGATCGCATCACCTCAGAGCAACTGATACACCGAGGTGCCTGCATCGCCAGCAAGCCAGCTCCTACACAACAACAGTATTCTCACCTCCCTTTCACACCTCCCCGACAAATCCCCTTCTAGACTCTCCCTATCAGCCGTGAAACGGCCAGGGAGTACGCCATGTGGCGGTCTGCGGTATTGCTGTGTGCAGTGATGTGGTTGGCCGGCTGCCAATCGACCCATGAAGATTTGCTGGCCAAAGGTTACCCACCGGCCTTTGCCGACGGTTTTGACGATGGTTGCAGCAGCGGTCGCCAGGCGGCTGGCGTTATCAGCGGTGAGTTTCGCAAGAATGTGCCGCGCTATCTGAAAGACCGCGAATACGCTGAAGGCTGGGAAGACGGTTTCCGCCAGTGCAAGGCCATGCGTGAGAACGAAGAGTTGCGTGACTACAAGGACAATCACTGGGATGACCGCGAGCGCGCCTGGCAACAGGAGAAAAACCGCGACGCCGCCAGGGCCTATCGTTCGCAATAGGTCGTTTCCAGACATCCAGCGAAACTAAATCGCGGCGAGCATGGCCCAACTCCAAAGAGGGAGAACGTCATGAGTCGAGCTTTTGTAAACGAGGACAACGCTGCCGCCCAGGCTGATCAGCCGGTGGAGCGTCAGGTCAGTGAGCAGCCCAATCGCCTGACTGCGCAAGGTTTGGCGCAATTGCAGGCCAAGGTTGCGCAGTTGCAGCAGGCTTACAGCCTCGAATCCGCCAAGGGCGATAAACAGCGCCAGGCCGACCTTGAGCGGGATTTGCGCTACTTCAACCAGCGGGTGCAAAGCGCCCAAGTGGTCGCGCCGGCCACCTCCACCGACAAGGTGCAGATCGGCAGTTGGGTGACCTTCGCCAATGAACAGGACGAACAGCAACGCATCCAGTTGGTCGGTGAAGACCAGGCCGATGCGAGCGCAGGCCTGATCAACTGGGGTTCGCCCCTGGGCCGCGCCTTACTGGGCGCCCAGGTCGGCGACGAAGTGCTGTGGCAGCGCCCCGTCGGCGATCAGTTGATCGAAGTGCTGCGGATCGAGCCCGAGGTTTAGACGATGCCTTGGGCCAGCATCGCGTCGGCGACTTTGACGAAGCCGGCGATGTTCGCGCCTTTCACGTAGTTGATCCGGCCGTTTTCTTCGCCGTAATGCACGCAGGCATGGTGGATCGACTGCATGATGTTGTGCAGCTTGCTGTCCACTTCACCGGCAGTCCACAGCAGGCGCATGGCGTTCTGCGACATTTCCAGGCCGCTCACGGCCACGCCGCCAGCGTTAGAAGCTTTACCCGGCGCGAACAGGGTGCCCGTCTCGATAAAGATATCCACAGCCTCGAGCGTGGTCGGCATGTTGGCGCCTTCGGCCACGCAGATGCAGCCATTGCGCAGCAAAGCGCGGGCGGCGTCGGCATCGAGTTCGTTCTGGGTCGCGCAGGGCAAGGCAATGTCGCACGCCAGTTCCCATGGCGTCTGGCCTTTGCGGAATTCCAGGCCGAAACGCTCGGCCAGTTCGCTGATGCGCCCACGCTGGACGTTTTTCAGCTCCAGCAGGGCCGACCATTGCTCTTCGGTCAAACCGCTTTCGGCGTACAGGGTGCCTTCGGAGTCGGACAGGGAAATCACCTTGCCGCCCAGGTCCATGACCTTGCGCGCCGCGTATTGCGCCACGTTGCCGGAGCCGGACACCGCCACGCGCTTGCCCTCAACCCGCTGGTTGTTGCGCTTGAGCATCTCTTCAGCGAAGTACACGCAGCCGAACCCCGTGGCTTCCGGGCGGATCAGGCTGCCGCCGTAGGTCATGCCCTTGCCGGTCAGCACGGAGGTGAACTGGTTGCTCAGGCGCTTGTATTGACCGAACAGGAAGCCGATCTCACGGGCGCCCACGCCGATATCGCCGGCCGGCACGTCCACGTCCGCGCCGATGTGGCGATACAGCTCACTCATGAAGGCCTGGCAGAAGCGCATGACTTCAGCGTCGCTCTTGCCCTTGGGGTCGAAGTCCGAGCCGCCTTTGCCGCCGCCCATGGGCAGCGAGGTCAGGGAATTCTTGAAGGTCTGCTCGAAGGCGAGGAACTTCAACACGCCCAGGTTCACCGATGGATGGAAGCGCAAGCCGCCTTTGTAGGGGCCGATGGCGCTGTTCATCTGGATACGGAAACCGCGATTGACCTGGACCTTGCCGTGATCATCCACCCACGACACCCGGAAGGTAATCGCGCGTTCTGGCTCGCAGATGCGCTCCAGGATGCCCGAGGTCAGGTAGTGAGGATTGGCTTCCAGAAACGGCCACAGACTGCGTAGGACTTCTTCTACGGCCTGGTGGAATTCCGGCTGGTCCGGGTCGCGTTTCTTGAGGCGGGCAAGGAAGGATTCGACGGATTCGATCATGGAAAGTCTCGGCAAATTTTTAGTTGTTAACGGAGATTGAGCCGGACTTTATCAATTCATTCCGCACTGCGACAGGGCAAAATGTCGCCTTTGTGAATTTAAATGGTGCGTTTTATATAACTGTATCCAGTTTTAGCGGCTTTTATGCACCCTTTCAGGGATTCAAATCAAACCGCACGCACCATCAAATTCCAGGCAAAAAAACGGAGCCCGAAGGCTCCGCTCTTTCAAACCACCAACCCGAATCAGGCCAGTTTTTTGTGACGCACACGGTGCGGCTGGGCAGCAGCGTCGCCCAAGCGTTTTTTACGGTCCGCTTCGTACTCGGTGTAGTTACCTTCGAAGAACACCGCCTGGGAGTCGTCTTCGTATGCCAGGATGTGGGTCGCGACGCGGTCAAGGAACCACCGATCGTGAGAGATCACAATGGCAGCGCCCGGGAAGTCCAGCAGGGCTTCTTCCAGGGAACGCAGGGTTTCAACGTCGAGGTCGTTGGACGGTTCGTCGAGCAGCAGGACGTTGCCGCCCTCTTTCAGGGTCAGGGCCAGGTGCAAGCGACCGCGCTCACCACCGGACAGGTCCTTGACGAACTTCTGTTGGTCGCCACCCTTGAAGTTGAAACGGCCGACATAAGTACGCGACGGGATTTCATAGTTGCCGATGCGGATCTGGTCGGAACCGTCGGAAATCTGCTGGAACACGGTCTTGCTGCCATCCAGGTCTTCACGGCTCTGGTCCACACAGGCCAGCTGCACGGTTTCGCCGACTTCGATGGTGCCCGAATCCGGGGTTTCCTTGCCCATCAGCATGCGGAACAACGTGGATTTACCCGCACCGTTACCACCAATAACGCCGACGATCGCGCCTTTTGGCATAGAGAACGACAGGTTGTCGATCAGCACGCGGTCGCCATAACCTTTGGAAACGTTCTTGAACTCGATGACCTTGTCGCCCAGGCGCGGACCGGCCGGGATGTAGATCTCGTTGGTTTCCGAACGTTTCTGGAATTCCTGCGACTGCATTTCTTCAAAGCGTTGCAGACGGGCCTTGGATTTGGACTGGCGGGCCTTGGCGCCTTTGCGCACCCACTCCAGTTCTTCCTTCATGGCTTTTTCATGGGCCGATTGCTGCTTGGATTCGGCGGCCAGACGGTCGGACTTGGCTTCCAGCCAACCGGAGTAGTTACCCTCGTAAGGGATACCCGCGCCACGGTCGAGCTCGAGGATCCAGCCGGCCACGTTGTCCAGGAAGTACCGGTCGTGCGTGATCGCGACCACGGTGCCTGGGAAGTCGTGAAGGAAATGTTCCAGCCAGGCGACGGAATCGGCGTCCAAGTGGTTGGTCGGTTCGTCGAGCAGCAGCATGTCAGGGGCCGACAGCAGCAGGCGGCACAGGGCCACGCGACGCTTTTCACCACCGGACAGGAATTCGACCTTGGCGTCCCACGCTGGCAGGCGCAGTGCGTCGGCGGCGACTTCCAATTGGCGCTCCAGGTTGTGACCGTCGCCGGCTTGCAGGATGGCTTCGAGCTTGGCCTGTTCGGCGGCCAGTTTGTCGAAGTCGGCATCTTCTTCAGCGTAAGCCGCGTAGACCTCGTCCAGGCGCGCCTGGGCGTTCTTGATCACGCTGACGGCTTCTTCAACCACTTCACGCACGGTCTTGGTCGGGTCCAGGATCGGCTCTTGCGGCAGGTAGCCGATGTTCAGTTCTGGCATCGGGCGGGCTTCGCCTTCGAACTCGGTGTCGACGCCAGCCATGATTTTCAACAGGGTGGATTTACCCGAACCGTTGAGGCCGAGTACGCCGATCTTGGCGCCTGGGAAGAAGGACAGCGAAATGTTTTTCAGGATTTCCCGCTTCGGAGGGACAACTTTGCCCAGCCGATGCATGGTGAAGACGTATTGAGCCAAAATGTGGACCTCATAAAAGTAAGAACAGGCCTACGTAGCGTCATGGCGCTGTACATAGTGTTGCGAATCCTCAAGGTTAACCTAAGTGACCGAGCGTATCGAAGCCTATCTGTTAGATTAGCCGGTCAAAACCCTCAGGGGTTCCAGGAGACACCCTTCATGCTTGGCGTCCTATCCGCACTCGGGCTACTGCTATTAATGCCGGGGCCTACCAACACGCTGCTGCTGCGCTCGGGATTACTCGCGGGGTTCCGGCGCGCCTGGCCGCTGAGCCTGCTGGAGTGCCTGGCTTACCTGACGCAGATCTCGTTCTGGGGCTACTTGCTCAGCCATATCGGCGACAACGCGCCCTGGAGCCTGAAGCTCGTGCAGTTCGCTTCGGTCTGCTATTTGATCAGGACTTGCTACCTGCTGTGGCGCCACCCCGACGAAACACTCCACACCGAGGCCGAGGCACGGGTCTCCACGCTGAACTTCTTTTTGCTCACGCTGATCAACCCCAAGGGATTACTGATCGTGTCGTTTATCGTCCCGATGCAGACATTTATCGACTTGACCTTGTACGTGCATTTCGTCGCACAGTTCAGCGCCGTGGTGATACCGGTGGGCTGCGTCTGGGTGCTGCTGGGGGCCCGCATCAAACGAGGCGGGTACGCGTGGTTGACGCCGCACACCATCAACCGCACGGCCTCTGTGGTTATCAGCCTGTTCACGCTGGCGATCCTGACCCGGCTGGCGGACAGCCTGATCCACACCGGCGGCGCCCTATAGTGCCCGCCAGGCGGGGCTGGCACTTTGCCACAAGTCAAGGCATGCTAGCCGCCCTCCGGGCGTCCGGCTTATAGTGCACGTCGCGCGCCAGTCCAGCCAAACCGCAGGATCACAGCTTGTCCAAAGTCACGCCGCCAACTCCCCTGCGCGCCGCTCATATAGCGCCGGGAGCGCCCCTGCACGGCACCCTCAAAGGCGCATTGGCGACGCTCGTCCTCATGTTGCTCGCGTTATTGTTCTGGCAACTGCTCGACCAGTTGCAGCAAAACCAGAAGAACCAGCAGCAATACACCATCGACTACAGCGCCGACCTGGCTGAACAGATCAGCCTGAACATGGCCCTCAGCGCGAAAATCGCCCTGAACCTGCTGCCGATGGTCGAGCCGCCGCGTGACAGCGAACAGCAACAGGCGCTGATGCGCACCTTGCAACGCTCGCTACCCGAGCTGCGCAGCGTCGCCCTGCTCGCCCCCAGCGGCGCGATGATCAGTGACAGCGCCACCGACAGCCAGGACGCCGCCTGGTTGGCAGAGCTGGTGCAACGTAGCCACGCCCAGTCCTATTACCTGAGCAACAGCAACGACGGCACCCTCATCTATCTGCTGCTGCACCAGCCCAGCGGCGGCTCGCGGATGTATTGGGCGCTGCGCCTGGCACCCAACTACCTGAGCAACCTCACCCGCCAGGACGGCCAGGGCCAGCGCCCGCTGTGGGTCATCGAGAATCGCATCAACCACCGGGTTGTCAGCCGAGACAGCGGCATGCCGGCGCAGTGGGCGTCTGCGCTAACCCCGGACGAGCTGAATAAAAGCGTACTGGTCACCCCTCTAAGCAAAAGCGACTGGCAACTGCGCGGGCTGTTCGACCGTACTGCGGTGCTGGAGCAACTGCTGCCGGCCTTCATCGGCAAATGCCTGCTGGGCCTGGCGTTCTCGCTGATCCCGGTGATCGTGCTGCTGAACATGCGCCGCCGCCAGCGCCAGGTGCATGAAGGCCGCCGGCGCTACCAGGACATTTTCGAAGGCACCGGCGTGGCCCTGTGCGTGCTCGACTTGTCGGGCCTGAATGCGTTCTTCGACAAGACCCGACTGGAGACCCGCGAGCAACTGCACGCCTGGCTGCAGGACAACCCCGGCGAACGCCAGCAACTGCTCAAGGAGCTGCGCATCACCGAGGTCAACCAGGTGGCGGTGCGCCTGTTGAACGTGGGTTCCTGTGAAGAAGCCTGGGAGCGTCTGATCGATGACTCCCCGCGCAATGCCACGTCCATCGGCTACCAGATTCTTGAGGCGGTACTGACCCAGCAGAGCCAGTTGGAACTGGAAATCCAGCTCAAGGACGTGGCGGGCAACGAGCAATACCTTTGGCTGGTGATGCGCTTGCCGGAGCAGCAGGACGACTTCAAGGCAGTGATCCTCAGCATCAGCGATATCACCAGCCGCAAGCTGATCGAGCTGTCGCTGGTGGAGCGTGAAAGCTTCTGGTCGGACGTGGTACGCACCGTGCCTGACCACCTGTATGTGCAGGACGTGATCAGCCAGCGCATGATTTTCAGCAATCACCATCTGGGCCACACCCTCGGCTACAACAAGGCCGAACTGCAGCAAATGGGCGAGTACTTCTGGGAAATCCTACTGCACCCCGAAGACGCCGAGCATTACCACGATTTGCGCCAGCAGCAGCGCCAGATCGGCTACGCCACCCAATTGCAATGCCAATTGCGCTTCCGCCACCGCAACAACCAATGGCGGCGCTTTGACATCCGCGAGCAGGCCCTGGCCCGCGACAAGACGGCGCAGATCACCCGCATCATTGGGGTGGCCAAGGACATCACCGACCAGATCGAGGCCAGCGAATCCCTGCGTGACAGCGAACAGCGCTACCGCATGCTGGCCGAAAGCATCAGCGACGTGATCTGCTCCACAGACAGCCAGTTGGCCCTCAACTACGTCAGCCCCTCGGTCAATGCCGTACTCGGTTATGACGTGGACTGGGTGTTCAAAAATGGCTGGCAGTCGATCATCGCCAACCCGCAGCAGCTGACCGGCATTTACAGTCTGATGGAACAAGTCAGCCGCGCGCTTGGCAACATCGAGGCACTGAACACGCTGCGCGACGAGGTGCAGACCCAACTGTTCCTGTTCGACTGCCTGCGCGCAGATGGTCGCAAAGTGCCGATCGAGCTGCGCCTGGTGTTGGTATGGGACGAACACGGCGCCTTCGAGGGCGTCCTCGGCGTGGGCCGCGACATCAGCCAGCAACGCCGCGCCGAAAAAGACCTGCGCATGGCGGCCACGGTATTCGAGCACTCCACCTCGGCGATTCTGATCACCGACCCCGCCGGTTATATCGTGCAGGCCAACGAGGCGTTCAGCCGGGTCAGCGGCTATGCGGTCAGCGATGTGCTCGACCAGTTGCCGAATATGCTCACCGTCGACGAACAGCAGGAAGCCCACCTGCGCTACGTACTCAAGCAGTTGCACCAGCACAGCACTTGGGAAGGCGAAGTGTGGCTCAAGCGGCGCAACGGCGAGCATTACCCGGCGTGGGTCGGCATTACCGCCGTGTTCGACGATGAAGGCGACCTGGCCAGCTACGTGTGTTTCTTCAGTGACATCAGCGAGCGCAAGGCCAGCGAGCAGCGCATCCACCGCCTGGCCTACTACGACGCCCTGACCCACCTGCCCAACCGCACGCTGTTCCAGGACCGCCTGCATACCGCGTTGCAGTCGGCAGAACGGCAGAAGTCGTGGGTGGTGCTGATGTTCCTCGACCTCGACCGCTTCAAACCGATCAACGACTCCCTGGGCCACGCCGCCGGCGACCGCATGCTCAAGGAAATGGCCACGCGCCTGCTGGGCTGCGTGGCCGAAGACGACACCGTGGCGCGCATGGGCGGCGACGAGTTCACGCTGCTGCTGCAACCGCGGATCAGCCGCGAAATGGCGTTGAACCGTGCGATTCATGTGGCCGAGCAGATCCTTGCCAGCCTAGTGAAGCCGTTCGTGCTGGAAGGCCGCGAGTTTTTTGTCACCGCCAGTATCGGCATCGCCCTGAGCCCTCAGGACGGCAACGAGCTGAGTCAGTTGATGAAAAACGCCGACACCGCGATGTATCACGCCAAGGAACGCGGCAAGAACAACTTCCAGTTCTACCAGGCCGACATGAACGCCAGCGCCCTGGAACGCCTGGAGCTGGAAAGCGACCTGCGCCACGCCCTGGACCAGAACGAATTCGTGCTCTATTACCAGCCGCAGTTCAGCGGCGACGGCAAACGCCTGACCGGTGCCGAAGCCCTGCTGCGCTGGCGTCACCCGCGTCGTGGCCTGGTGCCGCCGGGGGACTTCATCCCGGTACTGGAAGAGTTGGGCCTGGTGGTGGACGTGGGCGACTGGGTGATCAGCGAAGCCTGCCGACAGCTCAAGACCTGGCACCAGAACAAGGTGCGTGTGCCGAAAGTCTCGGTGAACATCTCGGCGCGGCAATTCTCCGACGGCCAGTTGGGCACCCGTATCGCCACCATCCTCAAGGACACCGGGCTGCCGCCGGCATGCCTGGAGCTGGAGCTGACCGAAAGTATCCTGATGCGGGAAGTCAACGAGGCCATGCAGATCCTCGACAGCCTGAAAAACCTGGGCCTGAGCATTGCAGTCGATGACTTTGGCACGGGCTATTCGTCGCTCAACTACCTCAAGCAATTCCCCATCGACGTGTTGAAGATCGACCGCACCTTCGTGGATGGCCTGCCCTCCGGCGAACAGGATGCGCAGATCGCCCGCGCCATTATCGCCATGGCCCACAGTCTGAACCTGGCGGTGATCGCCGAGGGTGTGGAAACCCATGAGCAGCTGGACTTCCTGCGTGAGCATGGGTGTGACGAGGTGCAGGGTTACCTGTTCGGGCGGCCGATGCCGGCGAACCGGTTCGAGGCGCAGTTCAGCAATGATGCGCTGTTCATGTTCGACTGAAACCCTGTGGTGAGGCCACTGGCCTCATCGCCGCCTATCCCCAGATGAGCCCCGCTTATCCGCGACATGATGTCCTTTCATATGCCATCTAAAACCCATTGGGTTAGAATGCCTTCCTTTTCTGCCCCCGATCCTTGAGGACCGCCATGTTCAGCCGTGATTTGACTATTGCCAAGTACGACGCCGATCTCTTCGCCGCCATGGAGCAAGAAGCCGTGCGCCAGGAAGAGCACATTGAGCTGATCGCTTCGGAAAACTACACCAGCCCTGCGGTGATGGAGGCTCAAGGTTCGGTTCTGACCAACAAGTACGCCGAAGGTTACCCAGGCAAGCGCTACTACGGTGGTTGCGAGTACGTCGACGTGGTTGAGCAACTGGCCATCGACCGTGCAAAAGAACTGTTCGGCGCCGACTACGCCAACGTCCAGCCGCACGCCGGTTCCCAAGCCAACAGCGCCGTTTACCTGGCCCTGCTGCAAGGCGGCGACACCATCCTGGGCATGAGCCTGGCCCACGGCGGTCACCTGACCCACGGCGCCAGCGTTTCGTCCTCCGGCAAGCTGTACAACGCCGTTCAGTACGGTATCGATGCCAACGGCCTGATCGACTACGACGAAGTCGAGCGCCTGGCAGTTGAACACAAGCCAAAAATGATCGTGGCCGGTTTCTCTGCCTACTCGCAGATCCTGGACTTCCCACGTTTCCGCGCTATCGCCGACAAGGTTGGTGCGTACCTGTTCGTCGACATGGCCCACGTGGCCGGTCTAGTCGCCGCTGGCGTCTACCCGAACCCGGTTCCTTACGCTGACGTCGTGACCACCACTACCCACAAGACCCTGCGCGGTCCACGTGGCGGCCTGATCCTGGCTCGCGCCAACGCCGACATCGAGAAGAAGCTGAACTCCGCTGTATTCCCAGGCGCCCAAGGCGGCCCGCTGGAGCACGTGATCGCCGCCAAAGCGATCTGCTTCAAGGAAGCCCTGCAGCCTGAGTTCAAGACCTACCAGCAACAAGTGGTCAAGAACGCCCAGGCCATGGCCAGCGTGTTCATCGAGCGCGGCTTCGACGTAGTCTCCGGCGGTACCGAGAACCACCTGTTCCTGCTGTCCCTGATCAAGCAGGACATTTCCGGTAAAGATGCTGATGCTGCCTTGGGCAAAGCCTTCATCACCGTAAACAAGAACTCCGTGCCGAACGACCCACGTTCGCCGTTCGTCACCTCCGGCCTGCGCTTCGGTACTCCGGCTGTGACCACGCGTGGCTTCAAGGAAGCAGAGTGCAAGGAACTGGCTGGCTGGATCTGCGACATCCTGGCTGACCTGAACAACGAAGCCGTGATCGACGCGGTGCGTGAGAAGGTCAAGGCCATCTGCAAGAAGCTGCCGGTGTACGGCGCTTGATTGCAGTTGCTTGAATGAAAAAGCCCGGCTCAAGAGCCGGGCTTTTTTATGGGCAAAATTTGAGTTGAAATGCAATCAATGTGGGAGCTGGCTTGCTCGCGAAAGCAGTGGTTCAGTCAGCACATGTATCCACTGAAAGACCGCTTTCGCGAGCAAGCCAGCTCCCACATTTTTTGATCGTATTTCAATTCAGGATTGGTAAACCCGTGCAAATCCTTCGCGGATTTTGTCTTCCGGTAACTCATCGGCAATAAACACAATCACACTCTCGCGCGCCTCGCCCTCTTCCCACTCCGTGTCCCAATCAAAGCCGTAGAGCTTGAGCACACCCTGGAACACCATGCGCCGGTCTTCACCGGCAATATTCAGCACGCCCTTGTAACGCAACAGCTGCTTGCCGTGGTCTTCCAGCAGTTCATTCATGAACTCGCTGAGGCGATCGATATCCAGCGGCTGGTCGGTGCGCAGCACCAGGCTGGAGATACGGTCGATGGACGGCGCAGCGCGCACCGGGCGCAGGCTCATGCCAGCGTTGAGGTTGAAGCCGCGCACATCGAGCAGTTCAGCCAGGTCGATGTTGCCATGGTCCACCACACGGATCGGCGCACGGCGGTTGATGCGGGTAAGGCGTTCACTGAGTGCATCGAAGGTGGCGTCATCCACCAGGTCGCGCTTGCTCACCAGCAGGCGGTCGGCAAAGCCGATCTGGGCCTGGGCGATGGTCTGGGTCAGGTGGTGCTCGGCGTGGGCGGCGTCCACCAGGGTGATGATGCCGTCGAGGATGTAGCGCTCGCGCAGGTCCTCGTCGATGAAAAAAGTCTGGGCCACAGGGGCCGGGTCGGCCAGGCCGGTGCACTCGATCACCAGGCGGTCGAAGGCGATCTCGCCGCTGTCCAGGCGTTCGAGTAGCAGATACAGGGCTTTGGTCAGGTCGGTGTGGATGGTGCAACACACGCAGCCGTTGGACAGGGTCATGACTTGCACCGGCTCGGCGCCCAGCAATTGGGTGTCGATACCGGCGTCACTGAATTCGTTTTCGATCACAGCGATTTTAAGGCCGTGCTCGGCTTTGAGCAGATGGCGTAGCAAGGTGGTCTTGCCGGCGCCGAGGAAGCCGCTGAGGACGGTGACCGGAATGGGAGAGGACAAAAGCAGTTCTCCTTATAACTGAAGGAACACAAACAAATGTGGGAGCGGGCTTGCTCGCGAATACGGTGTATCAGTCAGCACATACATCAACTGACAAACCGCCTTCGCGAGCAAGCCCGCTCCCACAAGGGATCGCCGCCACCCGAACTACCGGGTCAACAGCACTTGGGCCCACCCTTGCCGCCGTAACGGGCTTCCTGGCGTTCCCGGAAGAACGCCTTGTAGTCCATCACCGGCTTGTCCGGGTGTTTGGTTTGCATATGCTCGACGTACGTATCGTAGTCGGGCATGCCGACCATCAGGCGCGCGGCCTGACCGAGGTATTTACCGAGGCGATTGATGTCATTGAACATGGTTGCAATCCTCGATCACGCGTCCGGAACAGCCTGGAACGGGGCTTCTTTATCCGTGCGTTCTTTGTTGCCCCAGGCGGCGACGCCGACCTTGAGCGCATAGAATAGGATGCTGAAGACCACGAACAGGAACAGCGCCGTCAGCGTTGCGTTGGTGTAGGCGTTCCAGATCACGTGCTGCATCTGGTCGATGCTCTTCGCCGGGGCAAGAATCTGGCCGTTGGCCAATGCATCGCTGTATTTCTTCGCCAGCGACAGGAAGCCGATCGCCGGGTTGGCGTCGAACAGCTTGATGAAGCCTGCAGTGGTGGTGCAGATCAGCAGCCAGACAGCCGGCAGCATGGTCACCCAGATGTAGCGTTGGCGTTTCATTTTGATCAGCACAACGGTGGCCAGCATCAGCGCGATACCTGCCAGCATTTGGTTGGAGATACCGAACAGCGGCCACAAGGTGTTGATGCCGCCCAGTGGGTCGATCACGCCCTGGTACAGCAGGTAACCCCACATCGCCACGCAACCCGCGGTCGCGATCAGGTTGGCGGTCCACGACTCGGTGCGTTTCAGCGCCGGCACGAAGGAACCCAGCAGGTCTTGCAGCATGAAGCGACCGGCACGGGTGCCCGCGTCCACGGCTGTGAGGATGAACAGCGCTTCGAACAGGATCGCAAAGTGGTACCAGAACGCCATGGTGTTTTCACCCGGCAGCACACTGTGCAGGATCTGCGCGATACCAACCGCCAGGGTCGGTGCACCGCCGGCACGCGCCAGGATGGTGGTTTCACCGATGTCGTGGGCGACCGCCGTCAGTGCTTCCGGAGTAATGGCAAAGCCCCAGCTGCTGACAGTTTGCGCCACCGTCACCACATCACTGCCCACCACTGCAGCCGGGCTGTTCATGGCGAAGTACACGCCAGGCTCGATCACCGAAGCGGCAACCATGGCCATGATGGCCACGAACGACTCCATCAACATGCCGCCGTAACCGATGTAGCGCGCGTTGGTTTCGTTATCCAACAGTTTCGGCGTAGTGCCCGAGGAGATCAGCGCATGGAAACCCGAGACCGCACCACAGGCAATGGTGATGAACAGGAACGGGAACAGGCCGCCCTTCCACACCGGGCCGGTGCCGTCGATGAACTGGGTCAGGGCCGGCATTTTCAGCTCTGGCATGGTGACCAGGATGCCAATCGCCAGGGCGATGATGGTGCCGATTTTGAGGAAGGTGGAGAGGTAATCACGCGGCGCCAGGATCAGCCATACCGGCAGCACTGCGGCGACGAAACCGTAGCCGATCAGCATCCAGGTAATTTGAATGCCGGTGAAGGTGAAGGCCTTGGCCCAGACCGGGTCAGCAGCAATCTGCCCGCCCAGCCAGATCGAACCGAGCAGCAACAGCACGCCGATGATCGAGATTTCACCAATGCGACCCGGGCGGATGTAGCGCATGTAAATGCCCATGAACATCGCGATCGGGATGGTCGCCATCACCGTGAAGATCCCCCATGGGCTCTCGGCCAGGGCCTTGACCACGATCAGCGCCAACACCGCGAGGATGATGATCATGATCAGGAAGCAGCCGAACAGCGCGATGGTCCCCGGAATGCGGCCCATCTCTTCGCGAACCATGTCCCCCAGGGAACGGCCGTTGCGACGAGTGGACAGGAACAAGACCATGAAGTCCTGCACCGCACCGGCCAGCACCACGCCGGCAATCAGCCAGAGCGTGCCGGGCAGGTAGCCCATTTGCGCCGCCAGCACCGGGCCGACCAGCGGACCTGCACCGGCAATCGCCGCAAAGTGGTGACCGAAAAGGATGTGTTTGTTGGTCGGCACATAGTCCAGACCGTCATTGTTGAGCACTGCGGGGGTGGCCCGCCGTGGATCGAGTTGCATCACGTTGTTAGCGATGAACAGACTGTAGTAACGGTACGCAACCAGGTAGATGGCCACAGCAGCGACCACAATCCACAAGGCATTGATCGCCTCGCCGCGGCGCAAGGCCACTACGCCTAGGGCGCACGCTCCTACGATTGCCAGCACCAGCCAGGGTAGGTGGCGTAGCAGGCTATTATTATTTTTCATTTTTATATTCCAGCCAGGGTGGACAGAAAGGACAGCCATCCCGAGTTTAGCGCTGTTGGCCTCAAAGGCCACCCCCCTACGTTGGTCTAGAGCCTCCTGCGCACAAAAAAAGCAGAAATACCGGGCCGATGATGGCGCAGGGCTACAATTCCCGTATCTCCAGAGGGTTTCACCATGACCGAGCAACCGTCTGACCGCCGCCGTTTTCGCCGCATCGCCTTTGACGCCAAGACAGAACTGCGGCAAAACGGCCGCGACTGGACGGTGCGATTGGTGGATTTGTCGTTAAAAGGCTTGTTGATACGACGGCCCGACGACTGGAAGGGCAACAAGGCGCTGCCGTTCGACGTCGATATCCGCCTAGACCCCAAGGCGCATATAAAGATGCAAGTGCGACTGACCCATGAGGATCACGGGCAATTGGGTTTTGTGTGCCAGCACATCGACCTGGACTCGATCAGCCATTTGCGACGATTGATCGAGTTGAACCTGGGTGACGAGGAGGAACTGCACCGAGAATTGGCGGCCTTGCTGGAGACCTGAATGTTCGCCCAACCCTTGTAGGAGCCGGCTTGCCGGCTCCTACAAGGGTATGCGTTTACTCGAAAAGTGCATCCAACGCCTGTTCCAGTCGCGTCACGCCAATGATCTTTATCCCAGGCGGCGACTCCTTGGGCGCATTGCCTTTAGGTACGATTGCCCGTTTGAAGCCGTGCTTGGCGGCTTCCTTCAAGCGTTCCTGGCCACTTGGCACCGGACGCACCTCGCCCGACAGGCCCACTTCACCAAACACCAGCAAATCATGGGGCAACGGCCGGTTACGCAGGCTGGACATGACTGCCGCCATTAGCGCCAGGTCGGACGCGGTTTCCAGCACCTTGACCCCGCCGACCACGTTGAGGAACACGTCCTGGTCGTGGGTCGGAATACCGCCGTGACGGTGCAATACCGCAAGCAACATCGCCAGTCGATTCTGATCCAGGCCCAAGGTTACGCGGCGAGGGTTGGCGAGATGGCTGTCATCCACCAGCGCCTGCACTTCCACCAGCATCGGGCGGGTGCCTTCCCACGTTGCCATCACCACACTGCCTGGGACTTCTTCCTGGGCACGCGTGAGAAAAATCGCCGAAGGGTTGGAGACTTCTTTAAGCCCCCGGTCAGTCATGGCGAACACGCCCAATTCGTTGACCGCGCCGAACCGGTTCTTCACCGCCCGCAGCAAACGCAGACGGCCATCGGATTCACCTTCGAAGTACAGCACGGTGTCGACCATATGCTCCAACACCCGCGGCCCGGCCAGTGCGCCCTCTTTGGTCACATGACCGACCAGGAAGATAGCGGTGCCGCTCTGCTTGGCATAGCGCACCAGCAGCGCCGCACTTTCACGCACCTGGGATACGCCGCCCGGTGCCGACTGCAATTGCTCAGTGAAAATCGTCTGGATCGAGTCGATCACCATGACCTTGGGCTTTTCAATACGCGCCGTGGCAATGATGCTTTCGATGCAGGTCTCGGTCATCACCCGCAGTTGATCCTGGGGCAGCCCCAGGCGACGGGCGCGCATAGCCACCTGTTGTTGGGATTCCTCGCCGGTGACATACAGCGCTGGCATGCGGCTGGCGATGCTGCACAGGGTTTGCAGCAGGATCGTCGATTTGCCGATGCCCGGATCGCCGCCGATCAGTACCACCGAGCCGTCCACCAGGCCGCCGCCCAGCACCCGGTCCAATTCACCGGAGGCCGTGGAGAAACGCGGGATCTCTTCGACGCTGACTTCGGCCAGCGTCTTGATCTGCGCCTGTTGCCCGGTCCAGCCGGCGCGGCCGGTGGGGGCCGCAGCGCCGCCGCTTTCGATCATGGTTTCAGTCAGGGTGTTCCATGCACCGCACTCGGTGCACTGGCCGGCCCACTTGGGAAAGGTCGCGCCGCACTCCGTGCAGCCGTACATGCGCTTGGCCTTTGCCATTTGAGAACCTCCAACCGAAAAACCGCGATGATAGCTCAGCGCGGCGCCGGGGTCCGGATTTCACCGCTGGCCAATCGTGAAGCGCTGTTGCCGATCGGGTCTTCGGCGTTGAGGTCGGCGCCCTTGGCCTTCAATTCATCCAGCAACTCGAGCCGCTTGAACAGCCCGGCATACATGGCCGCCGTCTGCCCGGCGCCGTTGCGTTGGTCGGGGTTGCAGTCGGTCGCTAGCAGGCGTTTGGCGATTTTCAACTCGCCCTTGAAGATCGCGCCCATCAGCGCCGTGTTGCCGCGCTTGTCCTGCACGCAGGCGTCGGCTCCAGCATTGAGCAAGCGCTCCACGAACGGGCCCTGGCCGTGGTAAGCGGCGAGGATCAGCGCGGTGTAGCCCTTGTCATCCTGGGTGTTGAGGCTGTAGCCAGAGTCGATAAAGGTGTTGAGCATGTCGAGGTCGCCTCGTCGGGCGGCGTCGAAATAGTAGTCCTGTAGTTGTGCCTTGAGCTTCGCAGGGTCGGCCGGTTCGGCCCACGCGCCGAACGCCAGGCATGCCAACACAGCGCCTATGAAAATTCGCATAGCCAATCCTCCGTATTACCCCCCTTTGTAGGAGCCGGCTTGCCGGCGATGGCGTATTCGAGGACGTCATCGCCGGCAAGCCGGCGCCTACAGGGGGGTTGCATGGTCAGTCGGTGAGTTTGTCCGCCAGCGCCTTCACGCGCGCCAGGTCACCCTTGGCAACCTTGGCCACGCCGGTGCCATATTCCGGGTCGGCCTTGTACAGGAACGACAGGATGATGTGCTTGCTCTCGTCATCGGTGGTCGCCAGCGAGCCACCAAAGTTCTCGATCAAGTCCTGACGCTCCTTCTTCGTGAAGGAGCGGTACAGATCACCGGCCTGCTTGAAGTTCTGCTCGCGCTGGATCTTCGCCTGCTGGGTGCTGCCCGACAGGGTCGACTGGCTGTAGCGCGCGGTTTGCGGCTCGTCCCGTGGCAGCAGACGGCTTGGCTGGTAGTTCACGCCAGTGGTGGTCTTGCCGAAGTTCATCGCGCCGTCCTGGTTACCGTTGTTGACGGTCACCCGTGGGGCGTTGATCGGCAGTTGCAGGGCGTTGGCGCCCAGGCGATACATCTGGGTGTCGGCGTAGGAGAATACGCGGCCTTGCAGCAGGCGGTCCTCAGACGGCTCGATGCCCGGCACCAGGTTGGCCGGGGCCATGGCCACTTGCTCGGTTTCCTGGAACACGTTGGCGGGGTTGCGGTTCAGCACCATCTGCCCGACTTTGCGCTCAGGCACATTCGGCCAGATCTTGGTGGCGTCCAGTGGATCGAAGTCGAACTTGGCCAAGTCCTCAGGCTTGAGCACCTGCACGTACAGGTCCCACTTGGGGAAGTCGCCCTTGTTGATATGCGTGACCAGATCGTTGGTCATGTGGCTGTAATTACGGCCCTGCACTTCGGTGACTTGCTTGGGATCAAGGTTCTTGATGCCTTGCAGGCTCTTCCAGTGGAACTTGACGTAGTGCACCTCACCCTTGGCGTTGATCAGCTTGTAGGCATGCACGCCGTTGCCGTCCATTTCCCGATAGCTGGCCGGGGTGCCGGAGTCGGAGTACAGCTCGGTCAGCGTGCGCGTGGACTCTGGCACATGGGAGAAGAAGTCGAAGCGACGGGAATCGTCATCCAGGTTGGTACGCGGGTCCGGTTTGAAAGCGTGGACCATGTCCGGGAACTTGATGGCATCGCGGATAAAGAACGTCGGGAAGTTGTTGCCCACCAGGTCCCAGTTGCCATCGGCGGTGTAGAACTTGGTGGCGAAACCACGCGGGTCGCGCAGGGTTTCCGGGGAGTGGTTACCGTGGACCACGGCGGAGAAGCGCACGAACACCGGGGTGGCTTCGCCGGCCGCGAACACCTTGGCCTTGGTCAGGTCGCTGAGGGTGTCGGTGACGGTGAAAGTACCGTGGGCGCCGGTACCACGGGCGTGGACCACGCGCTCAGGGATGCGCTCGCGGTCGAAGCGCTGCAGCTTCTGGATCAACTGCACGTCTTGCAGCAACACCGGGCCATTGGCGCCGGCGGTCTGCGAGTTCTGGTTGTCACCCACCGCAGCACCGTTGTCGCGGGTCAGGTTGGCGGCGTGTACGGACAGGGAAAGCAGGCTGGCGGTCGCCAGTACCAGCGCGTATCGCGCTGAAACAGGCGCGCGGCTCATTGGATTCTTCATCGAGGTTTCCTCTGTTTTTTTTAGTGCACATTCAGTTGTGCTTGCCAGAGGCTAGTGACCCGAGAGTCAGAAGATAAATAGAAAACTCACAACAACCCGATTAACAAAATAATCTGTTAAGTCACTGATATCAGGCGTATTTCGCGCGCGACTGGTGGCACTTTGCAAACTATTTGCGTTTTAATGTGTCGATAAAAACTAACAGTGTTAACGGTTGTGTCGGGCAAGCCCGCTACGACTGTCTTACACTGAGTCCCACCCTTCTCATCTGTAACAAGGAATAACCTATGGGCGTGATCAGTGAGTTCAAGGCCTTCGCGGTCAAAGGTAATGTGGTCGACATGGCCGTCGGTATTATCATCGGCGCAGCCTTCGGCAAAATTGTTTCCTCGTTTGTAGGCGACGTGGTGATGCCGCCAATCGGTCTGTTGATCGGTGGCGTGGACTTCGGTGACCTGGCGATAACGCTCAAGGCAGCACAGGGCGATGTGCCTGCGGTGGTGCTGGCCTACGGCAAGTTCATTCAGAGCGTCATCGACTTTGTGATTGTCGCGTTCGCGATTTTCATGGGTGTGAAAGCGATCAACCGCCTGAAGCGTGAAGAGGCCGTGGCGCCAAGCCTGCCGCCGACGCCGACCAAGGAAGAAGTGTTGCTGGGTGAGATCCGCGATCTGCTCAAGGCACAGAATGACAAGCCGCGCCTGTAAAGACCGGCTTGAGAAAAAAGGCGCCTGCTAGAGGCGCCTTTTTTATTACCAGTAGTTTTCCACCGCGACTTGGCCGGGGCGACGGCTCAAGCTCAGGTTCATGTCACGCTGCTTGAGCAATTGGCGTGTGTCATCGACCATCTGCGGGTTGCCGCAGATCAGCACGCGCGAATGCTCCGGGGTCAACTCGACGCCGGCTGCACGCTCAAGCTCGCCATTTTCGATCAGTGTGGTGATGCGCCCATTCAACGCGCCAGGATGCTGCTCACGAGTGACGGTGGGAACGTAGGTGAGTTTGTGTGCGTATTCGGCGAGGTATTCAAGCTCACCCAGTTCCTTGATCAGCGTCTGATACGCGAGTTCCTTGGCTTCCCGTGCGCTGTACACCAGGATGATGCGCTCGAATTTCTCCCAGACCTCGAAGTCCTGCAGGATCGACAAGAACGGCGCCACCCCGGTGCCCGTCCCCAGCATCCACAAGTCGCGGCCATCCACGAAACGGTTCAAGGTCAGGAAGCCCGTGGCCTGGCGCTCAACCATCAAGGTATCGCCTACCCTCAGGCGGCTCAGTTCGCTGGTGAACTCACCCCCGGGGACGACGATCGAGAAGAAATCCAGATGCTCGTCAAACGGTGAGGACACCAGCGAATAGGCGCGCCATACGGTGCTGCCGTCCGCCTTGGTAACCCCCAAACGCACAAACTGCCCCGCCGTGAAACGAAAGCCCGCATCGCGGGTAGTGCGCAGGGTAAACAGGCTGGGGGTCAGCGATTGCACGTCGAGCAAGGTCTGGCGGGTAAATTTCTCAGCGCTGGCGGTCATGGGGGGCTCCGTTCTACAGGTGCCCTAGTGTCCCTCAAAGTGACGAGCGCAAACACCGCTGATTTGTACTGGCATTCGCGCTTGTCAAGGCGTCGGTATATGGACCGAGACTAACCATTTGGCTATTAGCAAACACTAAGTGACCTATCAGATGATGCAGTGTTTTTAATAGCCATCAATTTGACAGCACTGACAACTCTCTAATTTGTATTAAAAAGATTAAACACGCGCGCAACCTATACAAACTTTTACTCTTTGCACAACGCGGGACTTCTTCAAAACAAAAAATTTTTAACTTTTTTCACTTAAATATGTAGGCCATATCCTACAATCAGTCTCGTGCAGCTGCGGGGGTAAGGACGTACCCGCAGCCAGTAGCATCTCATGGAGAGTGACCGATGATTAGCTGGCGCAATACAAGGCTCCCAAAACTGGAAGGCGAGAACCAGATAACCAGTGTTTTTGAAATGGCCCTCAATCACACGTTAGAACTTGGCTTCCAATTTTGTTCCTTTACGATGAGTTCTCAACTACCCAATAACCAAACGAAACCAATTCACATAAATAACTATCCGAATGAATGGAATGATATCTACAAACAAGCACACTTTTTCGATGTAGACCCGGTTGTAGCCCACTGCAAACGTTGCGTATTGCCCATCCTCTGGGAAGAAAAGGCATTTGGTGCCGCGCCCAGTTTATGGCAACTGGCCCAATCCCATGGCGTACACCTAGGCTGGACTCAAGCAGTACATGATTTCCAGGGTGTCTTCAGCATGCTGACCTTGGGCCGTAGTAAAGGTGAAGTCAGCCCGGAGGAGTTGTATGAAAAAGCCGGCCAGGTGCTGTGGCTGTGTCATGCCCTGCATGCGGTGGTGGCACAGAAATTTGCCGACGAACCCAGTTTCAAAGAGCCATGCAAGCTGACCCCGTGAGAAACAGAAATCCTCAGATGGTCAGGTTTAGGCAAGACCGCCGCAGAAATCGCCACAATCCTGTGCCTGTCAGAGCGTACGATAGGGTTTCACATCGCCGGTGCACTCAAGAAACTGGGGGTCAATAACAAGATCGCCGCAGTCCTCAGGGCATCCCAAATGGGCTGTTTTTAATCGCCTGGAAACACCGCATGTAATCCCTCTGGAAAAAAAGTAACATTTACAGTCAATTCTGAGTGTTGATGCTGCCCCCCGGCCCGCACCGTAGTTCACTCAGAGGGTTCTGCAGCGATTGCAGAACTCCCATCGACGACCCAGAGCCTCCCCCGCCATGCCCCTGCTCGAAAGCCCCTTCGCCCAACTCGACCTGATCCGTCAGCCAGAGCAACATAACGATCCTCTGCAAGCCTTCGATGCCGCCGACGAATACCTGCTCAACCATCTGGCCGAGCAGCAACCGACTGCTGCGACTCGCGTGCTGGTGCTCAATGACAGCTTCGGCGCGCTGGCGGCCAGCCTTCAGGGGCAGGTTCAGGTCACGTCCAGCGGTGATTCGTTCCTGGCTGCTCAGGGCCTGGAGAAGAACCTGGTACGTAACGGCAAGGCGTTTGATGCAGTGGCATTCATCCCCGCCAGCCAGGTTCCGGCTGGGCCTTTCGACTGTGTGCTGATCCGCGTACCGAAAACCCTGGCGCTGCTGGAAGAGCAACTGATCCGCCTGCAGGGACAACTCGCGCCCGGAGCTCAAGTTATCGCCGGGGCGATGATCAAGCACTTACCTAGGGCCGCTGGCGAATTACTGGAGCGTTACATCGGGACGATGCAGGCGTCGCTTGCGGTGAAAAAGGCGCGACTGCTGATTGCCACGGCGCAAGAGCGCCCGGCAGCCAGCTCGCCCTACCCCACCCGCTACACCCTGGACACGCCGGCGATCGAAGTGCTGAACCACGCCAACGTGTTCTGCCGCGAAAGCCTGGACATCGGCACCCGCGCGTTCCTGCCCCACCTACCGAAAAACCTGGGCAACGCCCGTGTCGCGGACCTGGGCTGCGGCAATGGTGTCCTGGCGATTGCCAGCGCACTGCAAAACCCCGAAGCGCATTACACTTTGGTGGATGAGTCCTATATGGCCGTGCAATCGGCGGCCGAAAACTGGCAAGCCGCTCTCGGGGCGCGCGACGTAGTCATACGCGCCGCCGATGGCCTTGCCGGCCAGGAACCCGGTTCACTGGACGTCGTTCTGTGCAACCCACCCTTCCATCAACAACAGGTGGTCGGTGACTTCCTCGCCTGGCGCATGTTCCAGCAGGCGCGTGAAGCGCTGGTGGTGGGCGGTGCCCTTTTTATAGTCGGCAACCGCCATCTGGGTTATCACACCAAACTGGCGCGCTTATTCCGGGGTGTCGAGCAAGTCGCCACCACGCCAAAGTTCGTGATCCTCAAAGCCCGTAAATAAACCCCGTAAATAAAAAAACCCTGCTTCTCTCGCGAAAAGCAGGGTTGGAAAGCCGAGCCGTCAGGCCCGGATCGGGATGTCAGTGGGTGGTCAAGCCGGCCGCATTCATGAACATGCGCATCAGGCTGGCCACGACAAACAGGGCCAGCACGCTGCCGGTCCAGATCATCACCAGCCACCCCAGGCGCCGCCACAACGGCTGTTTCTCGGCCTGTTCGATCTCGTGCAACGAAGGTTTGCCGGACATGAAACGCCCCTCCTAGTGATAACCGTCTTCGTGGGTGACCTTGCCGCGGAACACGTAGTAGCTCCAGAAGGTGTAGCCCAGGATGAACGGGATGATGAACAAGGTGCCGACCAACATGAAGCCCTGGCTCTGCGGCGGTGCGGCGGCGTCCCAGATCGACACGGAGGGCGGAATGATATTCGGCCACAGGCTGATGCCCAAGCCACTGTAGCCCAGGAAAATCAGCACCAGCGTCAGCAGGAATGGCGTGTAGTGCGCATTACGCGCCACCGCGCGGATCAGCCCGTACATGGTCACAAGCACCAGGATCGGAACCGGCAGGAACCAGAACAGATTCGGCAGGGTGAACCAGCGCGAGGCGATTTCCGGGTGCGTCAATGGCGTCCAGATGCTCACGATGCCGATCACCGCCAACACCACAAAGGCCAGTGGCCGTGCCAGGTCGTGCATCTTTTCCTGCAACGGGCCTTCGGTCTTCATGATCAGCCAAGTGCAGCCGAGCAAGGCATAGGCCACGATCAGCGCCACGCCACAGAACATCGTGAACGGCGTGGCCCAGTCCAGTGAACCACCGGCAAACTGGCGATTCACCACGGGAATGCCGTCGATAAACGCCCCCAGTGCCACGCCTTGGAAGAACGTCGCCGCCAGCGAACCGCCGATAAACGCCTTGTCCCACAGGTGACGCTTATGGTCCTTGGCCTTGAAGCGGAACTCGAACGCCACGCCACGGAAGATCAGCCCGATCAGCATCAGGATCAGCGGCAGGTACAGCGCCGACAACACCACCGAATAGGCCAGCGGGAATGCGCCAAACAACGCCGCGCCGCCCAATACCAGCCAGGTTTCGTTGCCGTCCCACACCGGGGCCACGGTGTTCATCATCACGTCACGGTCGGTCTTGCCGGGGATAAACGGAAACAGGATGCCGATACCCAGGTCGAAGCCGTCCATGACCACGTACATCATGATGCCGAAGATAATGATCACGGCCCAGATCAGCGGAAGATCAATACCCATCTCAATGCCCCTTGTGCTGGATGTGGGTGCGGTCGTCATCGTTGCCATCATCATCGGCGGCGGACAACGGACGGGCCGGTGTGCGTTTCTGGCCAGGGCCACCGTGGGTTGGCTCGGTGCTTTCGTGGGTCACAGGGCCTTTGCGCACCAGGCGCATCATGTAGCCCAGGCCTGCGCCGAACAGCGCGAAGTACACCACCACGAACAACACCAGGGTGATCGTCATCTGCGCCAGGCTATGCCCGGATGAAGCATCCGCCGTGCGCATCAAGCCATACACCACCCACGGCTGACGGCCGATCTCGGTGGTGAACCAGCCGGCAAGAATCGCGATCAGGCCCGACGGCCCCATCCACAACGCCAGGTAGAGGAACGGTTTGGATGTGTACATCTTGTCGCCCCGGCGCAGCCAGAGGCTGAACAGACCGGTGAAAATCATCAGGAAGCCCAGGCCGACCATGACCCGGAACGACCAGAACACGATGGTCGAGTTAGGGCGGTCTTCCGGTGGGAATTCCTTGAGCGCCGGCACTTGTTTGTCCAACGAGTGGGTGAGGATCAGGCTGCCCAAGTACGGGATCTCGACGGCGTACTTGGTCCTTTCCTCCTTCATGTCCGGCCAACCGAACAAGATCAATGGCGTCGGTTCGTTGCCGATGTTTTCCCAGTGACCTTCAATCGCGGCGATTTTCGCCGGCTGGTGCTTCAAGGTATTCAGCCCGTGGAAGTCACCGATCACCGCCTGGATAGGCGCGACGATCAGGGCCATCCACATGGCCATCGAGAGCATTTTGCGGATCGCCGGGTTGTCCTTGCCGCGCAGCAAGTGCCAAGCCGCCGAGGAGCCGACGAAGAACGCAGTCGCTACGAACGCCGCCGTGGCCATGTGCGCCAGGCGATAAGGGAACGAGGGGTTGAAGACCACGGCGAACCAATCGGTCGGGATCACACGGCCATCAATGATTTCAAAGCCCTGTGGCGTCTGCATCCAGCTGTTGGACGAGAGGATCCAGAACGTGGAAATCAGCGTACCGACGGCCACCATCACGGTGGAGAAGAAGTGCAGATTGCGCCCCACCTTGTTCCAGCCAAACAGCATTACGCCCAGGAAACCGGCCTCGAGGAAGAAGGCCGTGAGCACTTCGTATGTAAGAAGCGGCCCGGTGACGGCGCCAGCGAAGTCTGAGAAACGGCTCCAGTTAGTGCCGAACTGGTAGGCCATGACCAACCCGGAGACCACGCCCATGCCGAAGTTGACGGCAAAGATCTTCGACCAGAAATGGTAGAGGTCACGGTAGGTGTCGTTGTGCGTCTTGAGCCACAAGCCTTCCAGCACCGCGAGGTAACTGGCCAGGCCGATGGTGATCGCCGGGAACAGGATGTGGAAAGAGATGGTGAACGCGAATTGAATTCGGGCGAGATCTAGCGCCTCCAAACCGAACATAAGTCTTCCTCTGTCAGGTAATACCGGCTGCTGGCGGGAGCCTGCACCCACTGCCCCCACGGATATGGAGTCTGGCGAATTTCAATTCGTTTCTTTTTTTAACCCACCGCGTAGGGAATCTGGCCCTAAGGCCGCCAGATCGATGCCCAGGCGGACATTGATCTGGATCAAGCATTGCTGAAAGAGTAGTCCCATTTTCGGGATTGAACTGTGTGGTCTTTTGCCGCGTGACAGACTGCCTCAGATCAGTTCTTGCAACTATCTGTTACAACTTGATGATAATCTCGGCGCTCCCTCCGGCCCTGACCTGAATCCCCGATGCCTAGTGAACCCGCGTTGTTGTTGCGTAACCACCGCCCTTTCATCGCGTTCTGGCTGGCGCGCATCTTTACCGCCAGCGGTTTTCAGATGCTCACGGTGGCTATCGGTTGGAACCTCTATCAACTGACCGGCAATGTGCTGGACCTGGGCTTGGTCGGCCTGGTGGAATTCGTGCCTCGCGTACTGTTCATGTTGCACACCGGGCATGTGGCAGACCGCTATGAACGGCGCAAGGTCGCCGCCATCTGCCAGACCGTGCAGGCACTGATTGCCTTGAGCCTGGCCATCGGCGGGCTGACCGGCAATGTGACCCGCGAGATGATCTTCATCCTCGCCTTCCTGCTCGGTGCCGCGCGTTCGTTTGAAATGCCCACCACCCAGGCGATGCTGCCCAGCATCGTCCCCAGCATTTTATTCCCGCGAGCCGTGGCCTCCTCGCAGTCGGCCCAGCAACTGGCAACCATCGTCGCACCCGCCCTCGGCGGTTTGCTGTACGCGTTTGGCAGCGTCTGGGTCTATGGCCCCACGGTAGTGCTGTACCTCATCGCCTGCATGCTGACCCTCAACCTGCCCGCCCGCCAGACACCACTCAACAAAGGCAAGGCCACCTTGGATTCTCTGCTGGCTGGTATCCGCTTCATCCGCAGCCGCCCGGATATCCTCGGTGCCATCTCGCTCGACCTGTTCGCCGTGCTGCTGGGTGGCGCCACCGCGTTGCTGCCGGTGTTTGCCAAAGACATCCTGTTGACCGGCGCCTGGGGCCTGGGCCTGCTGCGTTCGGCGCCGGCGGTGGGCGCGTTATTGATGTCGCTGTGGCTGGCGCGGTTTTCCGTGGACCGCCATGTGGGCCGCGTGATGTTCACGGCCGTCGGCGTGTTCGGCGTGGCGACCATCGCCTTTGGCCTGTCCACCTCGTTCTGGTTCTCCCTGGCGGTGCTGGTGGTGCTGGGCGCGGCGGACATGATCAGCATGGTGATCCGCGCCTCGTTCGTGCAGCTGGAGACGCCGGATGAGATGCGCGGGCGGGTCAGTGCGGTCAACGGCCTGTTTATCGGCGCGTCCAACCAGTTGGGCGAGTTCGAATCCGGGATTACCGCCCACTGGTTCGGCACCGTGCCCGCCGTGGTCATGGGCGGGATCGGTACGCTGGTGGTGACCGGGGTCTGGATCAAGCTGTTCCCGACCCTGGCCAACCGTGACCGCATGCATGTGCCCGTGGAAGAACAAGCGAAGGTCTAGAGCACCTTGTCGAGGGTGATGGGAAACTCTCGCACCCGCTTGCCGGTGGCGTGATAAATCGCATTGGCCACCGCCGCTGCCACCCCGACGATACCGATCTCCCCAACACCCTTGGACCCCAGGGCGTTGACGATCTCGTCGTGTTCTTCGACAAACACCACGTCAATGTCGCCAATATCGGCGTTAACCGGAATGTGGTACTCCGCCAGGCTGTGGTTCATGTAGCGCCCCAGCTGATGGTCGATCTGGGTTTCTTCATGCAATGCCATGCCGATGCCCCATACGACACCGCCGACGATCTGGCTACGGGCCATCTTCGGGTTGACCACACGTCCGGCGGCAATCGCGCTGACCACCCTGCGGACCTTGATGGTGCCCAGGTCTTCGTCCACTTGCACCTCGACGAAGACGGCTGAGTGAGTGGCGGTGCTGTAGCCCTCGCGTTTTTTGTCGGGCTCACTGTCGACCTGCACTTGCAGCGCGTCTTCGCCGCTGTCCTTGACCAACTGCGCCAGCGACACACTCACGTCGCCGGTATGCAGTAGACCGTCTTCGAAGCGCACGGCTTCGGCGTCCTTGAACACCGGGTAAGTCTGCCGTGCGATGTTCAGCAGCTTGGCATTCAAGGCCTCGCAGGCTTGCTGCACGGCAGTGCCGACGGAGGACACCGTGAATGAACCGCCCTGCAACGGCGCGGTGGGCAATGATGAGTCGCCCAGCAGAAACGCCACATCTTCCACCGCCACACCGCTGGCCTGCGCCGCGATCTGGGTCATCACCGTGTACGTACCGGTGCCGATATCGGTGGTGGCGCTGCTGACGGTCAGTTTGCCCTGCGCATCGATGTGCGCCTTGGCGCTGGCCTTCATCTGCATGGCTTCCCACACGCCGCCGGCCATGCCCCAACCGATCAACTGGCGGCCGTCGCGCATGCTGCGCGGTTCCGGGTTGCGCTGGCCCCAGCCAAAACGCTCGGCGCCTTCGCGGTAACACTCGCGCAGGGCTTTGCTCGACCAGGGCTTGTCTTCGTTCTGGTTGCGCTCGGCGTAGTTGATCAGCCGCAGTTGCACCGGGTCCATCCCCAGTGCGCAGGCCAGCTCGTCCATGGCGCACTCCAGGCCGATCACGCCGAGGGCGGCGCCCGGCGCGCGCATGTCCAAAGGCGTGAACACGTCCAGGGGCACCAACTTATAAGTAAGCTGCACGTTGTCGCAGTGGTAGAGCATGCCGCTCCATTCCACGACGTGTTCACTGAAGTCTTCGAAACGCGAAGTCTGGCCAATGGCGGTGTGCCCCAACGCCAGCAGGCGCCCATTAGCGGCAGCGCCGAGTTGCAGGCGCTGCAGAGTGCGCGGGCGATAGCCGAACGTGAACATTTGCTGGCGAGTCAGCGTTACCCGCACCGAACGCTTGAGCGCCAACGAGGCCATCACTGCCAGCGGCAATTGGTACTGCGGACGCAGGCCGGAACCAAACGCGCCGCCGACAAACGCGGCAAAGATGCGCACCTGGCTTTTCTCCAGGCCGAAAACTTTTTGCACATAGGCCTGACAGTTCTGCGGGCCCTGGGTCTTGTCATGGATATGCAGGGTGCCGTCCGGCTGATACAGCACCGTGCTGGCGTGGGGTTCCATCGGGTTGTGGTGTTCGATGGGCGTGCTGTAGTGCACGTCCAGGCTGACGGCCGCGTCGATCCATACTGCCTGGAAGTCACCGCGGGGTTTGGGCGGGGTTTGCGGCGAGGCGTGAGCCTGTTGCTGCATGGCCAGCAGGTCGGTTTCGAAGGCTTCGGTTTCGTACTCGATCTCCACCAGAGAGCCGGCATGCCGCGCCAGCTCAAGGTTGTCGGCGATCACCAGGGCCAGGGGCTGGCCGCTGTACAGCACGCGGTCGTTGTAGAGCGGACGAAACGGCGAGCCGTCGGCGGCGTCGGCGTCCTGGAAAGCGTCGTCGTAGCTGGCGATTCTTGGCCGGTTGAGGTGATCAATTACCGCCACCACCCCCGGCAGCGCCAACGCCCTGGAAGCGTCGATACGCAGCACGCGGCCCTTGGCGACGGTGCTGGACACCACGCTGCCATGCAGCAGGCCGTCCTCGGGAAACTCACCAGCGTAACGCGCTTTGCCTGTGACCTTGAGCAGACCGTCGACCCGGTCCAAGGGTTTGCCGATGGTGGTCATGGGCGTTCTCCTGCAACAGCGGCGTCACTCAGGGCACGAATGATGCCCCGGCGCGCCAACTTGATCTTGTAGCCGTTGTGTTCCAGAGGTTCTGCGTCTTGCAGCAGCGCGTCGGCGGCGTGGCTGAAGGTTTCGCGGCTGACGAGCTGGCCGATCAGCGCGGCTTCCACCGCGCGATCACGCCAGGGTTTATGGGCTACGCCACCCAGGGCCAGACGTGCGTCGACGATACGGTCGCCGTCCAGCTCCAAAGCTGCAGCGACGGACACCAGGGCGAACGCATAGGAAGCGCGGTCACGAATTTTCAGGTAGTTGCTGTGGTTTGCCAGATTGTCGGCGGGCAGTTCGATGGCGGTAATCAGCTCATCGTCAGCCAATTGGTTGTCACGCTGCGGCGCATCGCCGGGCAGGCGATGGAAGTCGGCAAACTCGATAACGCGAGCACCTGCACGTCCTTCCACATGCACCCGCGCTTCCAACGCCGCCAACGCCACGCACATGTCGGAAGGGTGCGTCGCGACGCACTGTTCACTGGCGCCAAGGATGGCATGAATGCGATTCAGACCAGTGCGTGCCGGGCAGCCGCTACCGGGCTCGCGTTTGTTGCAAGGCACCGTGGCGTCATAGAAGTAGTAGCAACGGGTGCGTTGCAACAGGTTGCCGCCGGTACTGGCCATATTGCGCAACTGCGGCGAGGCACCAGCGAGGATGGCCTGGGACAGCAATGGATAACGTTGTTCGATCAGCGGGTGCCAGGCCAGGTCGGCATTGCTGACCAGGGCACCGATCAACAGTCCGCCAGCGGCGGTTTGCTGAATGTCATGCAGCGGCAGGCCGGTGATATCGATAAGGTGATCGGGGCGACTGATGTTTTCTTTCATCAGGTCCAGCAGGTTGGTACCCCCGGCAATAAAACGCGATGCAGCGCTGCTGAGGTGCACGGCCTCCTGCACGCCGGTCGGCCTGCTGTAATGGAAGGGGTTCATGATTTGCCCTCCAGGACTTCCTCGATGGCATCGCGGATATTGCTGTAGGCGCCACAGCGGCACAGGTTGCCGCTCATCAGTTCCTGGATTTGTGCGGTGTCGTGGGCACGGCCTTCATTGGCCAGGCCCACGGCGGAACAGATCTGGCCGGGGGTGCAGTAGCCGCACTGGAAGGCGTCGTGCTTGATAAACGCCTGCTGCATCGGATGCAGTTGGTCGCCGTCGGCCAGGCCTTCGATAGTGGTCAGCTCAGCGCCGTCGCACATCACCGCCAGGGTCAGGCAGGCATTGATCCGCTTGCCATCGCGCAACACCGTGCAGGCCCCGCATTGGCCGTGGTCGCAGCCTTTTTTGCTGCCGACAAGGTCGAGTTGCTCGCGCAGAAGGTCGAGCAATGTGGTCCAGGGCAATACATCCAGTTGGCGATCCTGGCCATTGAGGCTCAGACGTATCGAGTGGCTGACGAACGGTTGGGCCGCCGCGCCATTGGGGGTTGCGCTCATAAACACCTCACGGGTTGGTGGACATCCGCGGCGTTCAGGGAAATCGCCGTCTCAGGGGTACGACTTCCCGGGGTAATGAGCGTTCAAGGTGATTGATCAGCGGATATTGAGCAGCGTCGTCAGGGTGTTCTGCGGGGGGTTGATCGAGGAATTGCTGTATTGGAACCAGCCCTGGGCCTCCACGTTCAGGTCAAACACATAGATGTAGCCCATCAGCGTGCCGGCCCCATTGCAGGCCTCGCTGATGTTGCCCACCTGGCAGACCGCAGTGCGCTGCCCATTGAGCTCTGCGCCATTAAAACGGCCCATGGGGTTGTTGCCCAGGCCGACTTCCATGACTGACACCTTGGTAGGCCCACGGTGCGTACACATCTGTGTGCTCTGCGCGCGCTCGGGGATGCTTTCCTTACACGCTGCCGACTCGACCTGGAACACACGCACTTCGCTCAACGGCGGTGCAGCTGCGCCCCAGGCCGGTGCTGCGCCGAGCAACAGGCTGATACAGGGGATCAGGGCTAGACTCCACGGGCTGGCGTTTTTCATGCTGCAAATGACCTTGGTTTAAACGTCGGCGCAGTATGCCTCAAGGCCTCGGCTGCTGGTATGATGCGCCGCTTTTTCCGATCCTCTCTGAAACCACAGGCGCTTGGCGCAGTTTGTGCTTTGACTTAGAGGTCAACAAATCACGACGCCACAGCGCGTCACTGGGAGCAGGCATGCTGGAAAAGCTGTTTCAACTCAAGGCACACAACACCAACGTGCGCACCGAGATTCTCGCGGGCATCACGACATTCCTGGCCATGGCCTACATTCTATTCGTGAACCCGAGCATCCTCGGCGAGACCGGCATGGACAAAGGCGCGGTGTTCGTCGCGACCTGCCTGGCGGCCGCCATCGGTTCGACCGTGATGGGCCTGATCGCCAACTACCCGATTGCCCTCGCGCCCGGCATGGGCCTCAACGCCTTCTTTACCTACACCGTAGTCCTGCACATGGGCCATACCTGGCAGGTTGCGCTGGGTGCGGTGTTTATCTCGGCGGTGCTGTTCTTCCTGCTGTCGATTTTCCGTATTCGTGAATGGATCATCAATGCTATCCCACTGCCGCTGCGCTCGGCGATTGCCGCCGGTATCGGCCTGTTCCTGGCATTGATCGCCCTGCATAACGCCGGGATCGTGGTCAGCAACCCAGCCACCATGGTCGGCCTGGGCGACCTGAAACAACCTGCGCCGATCCTGGCTACCCTCGGTTTCGTGCTGATCGTTGCACTGGAGGCCCTGGCCGTGCGCGGTGCGGTGCTGATCGGCATCCTGGCGGTGACCATCGCCTCCATCGTATTGGGCTTCACCCCGTTCATCGGTGTGACCTCGGTACCACCGTCCTTGGCCCCGACCTTCCTGCAGCTGGATATCAAAGGCGCGTTGGATATCGGCTTGGTCAGTGTGATCTTCGCGTTCCTGTTCGTGGACCTGTTCGATAACTCCGGCACCCTGATCGGCGTGGCCAAGCGTGCCGGCCTGATGGGCAAGGACGGCCATATGCCAAAAATGGGCCGTGCACTGATCGCCGACAGTACCGCCGCCATGGCCGGCTCACTGCTGGGTACTTCGACCACCACCAGCTACATCGAATCGGCTGCGGGCGTGAGCGCTGGTGGCCGTACCGGCTTGACCGCCATCGTGGTCGCGGTCCTGTTCCTGCTGGCGTTGTTCTTCTCGCCACTGGCCGCCAGCGTACCGGCCTACGCCACCGCGCCAGCACTGCTGTTCGTGGCGGTGCTGATGACCCAGGGCCTGGCGGAAATCGACTGGGACGACATCACGGTTGCAGCGCCAGTGGTGGTCACCGCCCTGGCAATGCCTTTCACCTATTCCATTGCCAACGGCATCGCCTTCGGTTTCATCGCCTGGACCGCCATCAAGCTGCTTTCGGGCCGCTACCGTGAGCTGAACCCGGCACTGGTGATTCTGTCGATTCTGTTTGTGATCAAGCTGGGCTGGTTCAACGCATGACTTTTGACGCCGCAAGCTACACCGCTCAACTGCAAGACAAGGTCACGCGTTTGCGTGACCTTCTGGCCCCGTTCGACGCGCCAGAGCCGCAGGTCTTCGACTCGCCGCTGCAGAACTTCCGCCTGCGCGCGGAGTTCCGCCTGTGGCGCGAAGGCGGTGAGCGCCACTACGCGATGTTCTCCCAGGACGACAAGCGCACGCCGATCCTGATCGAAGAATTCCCCATCGCCAGCCTGCGCATCAACCAGTTGATGCCGCAACTCAAGGCCGCCTGGCAAGCCAGTGCAGCCCTGAGCCACAAGCTGTTCCAGGTGGAGTTCCTCACCACCCTGGCCGGCGACGCGATGATCACCCTGTGCTATCACCGCCCGCTGGACGAGCATTGGCACACCGCCGCAAACCAGCTGGCGGCTGACTTGAATGTCAGCATCATCGGCCGCTCCAAGGGCAAGCGCGATGTGATTGGCCATGACTACGTGGTGGAAAAACTCGACGTCGGCGGCCGCACTTTCAGCTACCGCCAACCTGAGGGCGCCTTCACCCAGCCCAACGGCACGGTGAACCAGAAGATGCTCAACTGGGCTTATGAAGCCCTGGGTGATCGCCCGGATGATCTGCTGGAGTTGTATTGCGGCAACGGCAACTTCACCCTGCCCCTGGCTACGCGTGTACGCAAAGTACTGGCTACCGAAATCAGCAAGACCTCAGTGAATGCAGCCCTGAGCAACCTCGATGAAAACGCGGTAGATAACGTCACGCTGGTGCGTCTCTCTGCCGAAGAACTCACCGAAGCGCTGAACGAAGTGCGTCCGTTTCGTCGCCTGCACGGTATCGATTTGAAGAGTTACGAATTCGGCAGCGTCTTCGTCGACCCACCGCGCGCCGGCATGGATCCGGACACCTGCGAACTGACCCGACGCTTCGACAACATCCTGTACATCTCCTGCAACCCGGAGACCTTGGCGGCGAATATTGCGCAACTGCACGACACGCACAAGATTACCCAGTGTGCGCTGTTTGACCAGTTCCCGTGGACCCACCATATGGAGTCTGGGGTGTTATTGACCCGGCGGTAACTCAACGTCCTCTGGTTCTTTCTTGCGCGGCCGTCCGCCCTTCTTGCCATTGGCGCGGGCGGCGGCGGCTTTGGCAGCGCTGCTTTTGCGGCCATTGCGCGAGGCGACCAGGCTGGTGGCCAGGTCCATCAGCGGTTTGCTGGTGGCGATCAGGCCCGTGACCGAAACATCCAGGTCCTGGGCCTCACAGCACAGCGCCTTGCCGCCAAAGCCGACTTCCAGTTGCGCAAAGTCCTCCAAGGAAAACCCCGCGAACTCGGGCAGGCCAGCCACCGGCAGTACAACGCGACTGCCGTCGCTGAAGCCGATGGAAATGCAGTTGTCTTCATAACGCACAGAACTGGCGCGGGCATAAAGGTGCCGTGTCTTGCGCCCTCGGGCTATCGCCTTTTCGACGTCGGCCTCAGTGAGTGGTTTATAGGGTACGGCTTTGGCTTTTACGATTTGCTTCATAGTTCAATCTCCACAAAACCCGGCGCCCTGACCAGGTTCAAAATTGTTTTCTGCCCCACAACATCGTGCCGGGCGCGCGCGATCACATAAACACCCGGCTGAATGATGAGCCCAGGCAACACCTCGCGCGCCTCCCAATCCCAGGAGTGATTCTCCAGGCAGACCGTCTGCAGGTATTCCCACCAGATCCTGCGTGCCCGCGCCAGGTAGTGCCGCTGCATGATCGCCCCGCGTATTTCTTTCAAAACCGCCATGGGTGGTTGCCGTCGCTCAGGCTCTACGTCCCACAACTCCACTTCCCCATGCAGAAAGCTGAAACGAAAACGCGCATCCCATTCGTTCCCCCACACATGCACATGGGGCGGGCAGTGCTCATCCCTGATAAACACCGAAATCACATATCCTTTGTAAGTGCCTACTCTCATCGTAACCCATCCGTTAGGTTATTTTCCGCCTGGTAACAATTTTCCTCTGTCACCCGACAACCGGCTCCATTTCCCGAAGCTGATTCACAGATTAGTAAGCACAAAAAACCCGGCGAATGCCGGGTTGTAACCACTCATGCCGAAGGCTGGAAATACCCCGCCAAGGCCCGCAAGTCCTGCTCGCTCAGCAACCCCGCGTAATACTTCAGCTGGATCCTCGCCAGCAGATACGCATGTCGCGCGTTTGCCAGGTCGCGGCGGGCGGTGAAGAGTTGTTGTTCTGCGTCGAGCACGTCGAGGTTGACCCGCTCACCGCCGGCCACACTCTTTTTCGTCGCAGCGACTAAAGCCGTGGCAGAGCTGACGGCCATTTCATAAGCACGCACTTTGGCCGCGCCGCTGGTGTTGAGGTTGAACTGTTTGCGCAACTCCACCAGCGTGGCCGAGGTTTGCGCGTCCAGCTCGTACTGGGCCTGGGACAGCTGGTTCGCCGCCTGCCGCGTGGAGGCCGATACGCCGCCACCGGCAAACAGCGGCAGGCTGACCTGGATGCCGACGGTGTTGGTGTCGTACTTTTGGTTGTAGCTGCTTTCCGAGTCGGAGTTGGTCTGGCGGCTGGTGGCGTACAGGCTGACCTTGGGCAGGTGACCAGCGCGTTTGCGCTCCACTTCATAGGAGGCCACGTCCAAGGCGTGGTGCTGGGATTTGAGTTCAGGGTTGTTGGCCATGGCCAGTTCACGCCAGGTCTCGAAACGGTTGGGCTCCAGGGGCGCAATCTCGAATTGGCGCGTCAGCGGCGCCAGTTCTTCGATTTGCAGCGGTTGGCCGACAATGGCTTCCAGCTCGCGCAGGGCACTGTCCTGGGCGTCTTGCGATTCGATTTCTTCGGCCTGGGCCAGGCTCAGCCGCGCCTGAGTTTCCAGCACATCGGTGCGCGTGCCTTCGCCGCCTTTGAGCAGGCGGTCATTGAGTTGCAGGCGCTCGGCATACGCGCGTTTCTGTGCACGGCTCAACTCGATACGCTCCTGGGCCAGCAACGCCTGGCTGTAAGCATTGAGCACCCGCACCGCCAGTTCCTGGCTCTTGCCGCGAAAGCGCTCGTCGGCCATCAACGCCTGGGCGGTGCCCTGACGAAAACGCGCGTAGGCTTCGTAATCCAGCAGCGGTTGCTGCAAGGTCAGGGTCGACGCATAACTGCGGTAATCACGGTCGCTTTTGACATCTCCCGCCGTCACTTCGGACTCGTTGCGCGAGTTGTTATAGCTCCACGACAAGTTCGGCAACAACGCGGCCCGACCGATCGCACGGTTTTCTTCACCGCCTTCACGCTCCTGTATCGCGGCCTGAAACGTCGGATCATTGCGTAGGGCCAAGTCGTAGGCATCCAGCAAACCCATGGCATGCGCCGCCGAGGAACAACCGAAACACAAGGTCAACAACAGCGCCTTCATTCTTCCACCAGGGCCATATGAGTGCGATCCATCAGGGGTTTGAACAGGTAGTTGAGCATCGAGCGCTCGCCGGTCTTGACGAAGGTTTCCACCGGCATGCCCGGGCGGATCTGCACGCCGTCCAATTGCTGCATGCCGGCCGCGCTGACTTGGGCGCGCAGCGTGTAATAGGGCTCGTCGGTGCGCTCATCGACCTGGCGGTCCGCCGAGACCAATGTCACCTCGCCGGCCACCCGAGGTGTGGTGGACTGGTTGAAGGCCGAGAACATCAGTTCCACCGGCAGGCCGGGGTGCACCTTGTCGACCATCTGCACCGGCACCCGCGCCTCCACCAGCAAGGGCTCGCCCTGGGGCACGATGTCCATCAGCGCCTGGCCGGGCTTGATCACGCCGCCTTCGGTGTAAACGTCCAACCCCACCACCACGCCGCTTGCGGGCGCACGCACCAGGCTGTTGGCCAATTCGAACTCGGCCGACGCCAGGCGATTGCGCAGGTCATCGCTGCGGGTGCGGGTCTCGGCCAACTGGCCGCGCAGGTCTTTCTGAAAGTCTTCGCCGAGCTGGCGGATGCGCAGGCGCAGTTCCATCACTTGGCGTTGCAGTTGGCCGATGCGGCCGTAGTCCTCGGCGATGGCGCCGTCGATCTGTGAGTACAGTCGCTCACTGTCGAGCAGGCGATTACGTGGAATGTACCCCTCGCGCGCCAACTCACGCAGGCCCTGCAGTTGCTCATTCAACGCCGCGCGCTGCTGGACTTTGCTTGCTTGCGAATCCCGCGTGCCCCGCAGTTGCGACTCGGCCCCGGCGATGGTTTCACGCAGGCCTTGTTGCTCGGTGGCCAAGGCCTGGGCGCGGCTATTGAACAACTGCCGTTGCAGGCTCAGGGTGGCCGCCGCCTCCGGATCGTTGAGCAATTCGGGGCCGAAGGTGATCGCCGACCACCCTTCACTTTCGGCACTCAAGCGCGCCTCGCTGGCCAGGGACGCCAGGTACTGGCTGCGCAGGGACTGCATCTGCCCGCGCAACGGGGTTTCCTTCAAGCGCAACAACACCTGGCCCGCGCTAACCACGTCACCGTCGCGCACGTCGATACGCTCGACAATGCCCCCGGCCGGGTGCTGCACGGTCTTGCGATGCCCCGACACCATGACCTTGCCCGGCACTGCCACGCCCTTGTCCAACGGTGCCAACGCGGCCCAGCCGAGGAAGCCGGCAAAACCGCCGAGTACCAACAGCCAGCCCAGGCGCGAGTACTTTTTGTCATCCAGCGCCAGCACGTTGCTTGGTGCGTCGCTGACCAACACAGGTTTGCTCTGGTTCATGCCTGTTTTCCTTCACCGAGGCGGTAGCTCATGCTCATGGTCGATACCGGCTTGGGCGCTGCCGGTTTCTGCCGTGCCTCCAGCACACGCGCCGTCGGCCCGAAGGCCTGCAGCTGACCTTCCTTGAGGATCAGCAACTGGTCGGTCAGTGTCAGTACGTTGGGTTTGTGGGTGATCAGGATCACTGTTCGGCGCTGCTGCTTGAGCTGGGTGATCGCTTGGAGCAGAGCTTGCTCGCCGACTTCATCAAGGTTGGCGTTGGGCTCATCCAGCACGATCAGCGCGGGCAGGCCGTACAGCGCACGGGCCAGCGCGACGCGTTGCTTCTGGCCACCGGACAGCCCGGCGCCGCCCTCTCCCAATTGCGTGTCATAGCCTTGGGGCAGTTGCAGGATCAGCTCATGCACGCCAGCCATTTGTGCAGCCGCGAGGACTTTATCCGCATCGACCTCAGCAAACCGCGCGATGTTTTCCGCGATGCTGCCGGCGAATAGCTGGATGTCTTGAGGCAGATAGCCGATGTGCGGGCCCAATTGCTGCTTATCCCACAAGGCCAGATCGGCACCGTCCAGCCGCACCTTGCCGGCCAGGGGCGCCCAAGCGCCTACCAGTATCCGCGCCAGGGTTGATTTGCCGCAGCCCGACGGCCCGATTACGCCCAGGACTTCGCCGGCGGCCAGATTAAAGCCCAGATTGGCCAGCGCGGGCCGACGGCTGCCGGGGGCACAGGCGCTGATTTGTTCGACGCTCAGTTGGCCTTTGGGCACCGGCAGCGCCATCCGCTGCGGGCGCGCGGGATTCGCCGCCAGCATCTGCGACAACCGATCGAAGGCCAGGCGCGCCGAACCCCACTGTTTCCACACGCCGATCAACTGGTCGATAGGGCTCAGCACGCGGCCCATCAGGATCGAGCCAGCAATCATCATCCCCGGCGTGATTTCGCCCTGCACTGCCAGCAGGGCGCCCAGGCCCAACACCAGGGATTGCAACGCCAGGCGCACGCCCTTGGACCACGCGGTAACGGTGGCGGTCTTCTCACTCGCCAGGTTCTGCTGCGCCAAAAACGCCTGATGCTGGCCGAACCAACGCGCACGCAACGTGGCGAGCATGCCCATGGCTTCGATGGTGTCGGCATTACGCAGGTTGGCCGTGGCCTGCTGGCTGGCGCTGATGGACAGTTGGCTGGCCAAGGCCATCGGCGCCTGGCTGACGTGATGGTTGACCCATGCCAGCACGATCAATAGCAGCGCGCCGACCAGCGCCAACACACCGAGCCAGGGATGGAACAGAAAAATCACCAGCAGGTACACCGGAAACCAAGGTGCATCGAAGAACGCGAACAACGCCTGGCCGGTGGCGAACTGGCGCAGCGTGGTCAGGTCATGCAACGCCTGGCCCGCCGCCTGGGTGCCGCCCTTGAGTTGCGCTTCGAACGCGGCGTCGTACACCCGCTGGTTCAAGCGCATGTCCATCTGCGTACCGAGGCGGATCACCACCTGGCTGCGCACCCATTCCAACGCGCCCATCAGGCCGAACAGGCCGAGGATCATCAGCGTCAGCATCAACAGGGTCATCTCATTGCCCGAGGCCAGCACCCGGTCGTACACCTGCAACATGTACAGCGCCGGAGCGAGCATCAGCAGGTTGATCACCGCCGAGAACAGGCCGATGTTGAAGAAGCCACTTTTATAGGCCGTGAGGGCGGCCAGGGTTTCGTTGCCGGCGTGGCGCATCTGGGGATTCTCATGGGGTTGAGCGGGCAGCGCCGCTGCGTTGACAGGCAAAGCGACGCTGCGCAGAATTCGGCACCGCCGTCGCTGAAGAGTTAGAAGGCTTGGCGACAGCGGTGTGTAAAACGGCGAATGGGAGAGCGATCTGCCATTCGCTTTTTTGCTTAAGCGGCCAGGGCGAAGTCCTGAGGCACATCTTGCACGCCCACCAGCGCCACATCGGACGCTGCGACCGCAGCCGAATCCACATGGGCCACACCGGCAGCCGCCAGTTGGTCGAACGTCGAGTTGATCGACAGGCTTGGGTCGATGTCCTTGAGCAGGGAGTCGATCGCCGACGCCAGTGCCGAGCTGTCGCCGCTCATCAGGCCGTACACGATTTTGTGCACCTGGCCGTCACGGCCTTCGGATTGCAGGCTCGACAGGCCCAGGTTGGTGAAGCTGACTTCCTGCTCGGCGAGGCTGTAGGTACCGCCGGCCGCACCGCCCGTCAGGACAGTGCCCAGGTCCAGGGAGTCGATCGAACCCCACAAGGTGTGCGACGGCGGATTGAACAAGGTGTAATGCAGGTCACCGTTAGCAACCACTGCCGCGTTGCTGACAGTGCTCGACACACCGTATTGGGTGCCGTCGAACGGGCCAGGATTGAAACCACCAGTGTTCGAACCTTCTTTGACCGAACCCTCACGGTGGTTCAGGTCACCAAAGTAAGCCGACCAGTCGCTCAGGTACTGGGCAACGGTGTTAGTGGCGTAGGCCGTGCTGTATGAAATAGAAATGCTCATGCAAAACTCCAAGTCATGGGGTGGTATCTCCACAGCAAGCCACTGCCTGCTGTGGTTTTGCCCGTCACTGGGCAAAATCGGTCAGAACTGATATTCAACGGTGCCCTGCAAGGTGCGCCCACGCCCCAGGGTGAAGGCCAACACGTCGCCCAACGGCACCAGGTAGGCGCGGTCGGTGACGTTTTCCATGGCCAGGCGCAGGGTCAACTGGTCGGTGGCGCGGTAGCTGCTGTAGAGGTCATAGACGGTGTAGGGCTTCCAGTCGGCCGGGTAAACGCCGGTTTGCGAGGTGGTCACACCCGCGCCGCCTTTGACGTAGTAACCGCCGCTATAGCGAGCGCGAACGCCCACATCCAACTTACGCTCAAGGAAGCGCGCGCCCAGCGTCGCAGTGCCGCGGTCCATCGGCATGTGCTCGGAGGAGCCCAGGATCGCACTGCAGCTCTGCCCCGCATTGGCCACATCGTCGGGCACCATCGCAGTGACTGGCGCCCGGCTGCCGGGCCCTTTCTGGATCTTGGTCACACCGCCCAGCCACGCGGTCTTGCTGCAGAATTTATTGCTGCCGAGCATGCGCGTGTAGTTGAACTGGCCGTAGGCGAACCCGGCGTCGTAATCCAACTGGTATTCAAGGCCGCGAAAACGGGTGGTCTCCAGGTTATTCACATACGCCGCATTACCGATATTGGCGATGCCATAACCCGGCGGCTGCACCCCCAGGGCCATATAGGAAAAGTCGTCCACGCGGGTGTTGAAGTAGGACACTTTCATGCCCACACGGTCTTCGGAGAACAGCAGGTCCTCCTTCAATACATTGAAGCCAACCTCCCAGGACGTGGACGTCTCAGGCTTCAAGTAGGGGTTGGGGAAGATCGACTCGGAGCCCCCGCCATGGGGCCGACCGCTGACCAACGATTCGGTGACTGCCGGCGGGCGCCAGCCCTTGCCGTACGTGGCAAAGAGTTGCAGCCAGTCCACGCCGGGCTTGATCGACAGGCCAAAGGTCGGCGAAAAATGCCCCTCTTCCCGATCCACGTCATACGTCATGGGCAAGCCAACCTGCCGCGTGGTGCCAATGATGAACGTACGGGTGTTCAAACCGGTTTCGCCCCGCAGACGATAGCGGTCGTAGCGCAACCCGGCGTTGAGGTTCAGCCAATTGTCGTAGTCGTAGTCCAGGCGAGTGAACAGGCTGCCCATCGCCCGGTCGCCCCTGGGCGTGATGCTTTCCGCCGCCGAGGCCGTCACGGCCGAGTCGGCGGCCACCATTTGGTTGGAGTCCGGGCGGACCTTGTCGTAGAAAAACTCCAGGCCATAGTTGGCCTTGATCACGGACAGTTCGCTCAAGGCAAAGGTCGAAACATTCTGCGCCTGGAAACCATAGGTGTTGGTCTGGTAAGTGACGTCGTAGCCCTTGCTGCTGCCACGGGTCAGCGTGGTTTGATCATTGCGGGTATCGACGTAATACAGCTTGGCCTTGAAATCGATCAGCGGGTTGTCCGGCGTGTAGCTGTAGTCCAGCGCGAAGTTCTGTGCCGTGACATTGCTGCTGCCGAGCTTCTCCCAGAGCTGGGCTTTTTCGGCGGTCATCATGTTGACGTCGTCGTAGCCGACTTCGGTGGTCAGGTAGCTCAGTTGCAAACGCTGATCCACCGGCAAGTTGAGACCCAGCTTGAGCAGTCGCGAACGCATGACCGAACCGGTGTATTCCACAGTGGAGTGCTTGATCCGGTCTTCACTGGCCGGCAGGAAGGAACTGCCGGTGCGCAGCTCGCCAATGCTGCCCTTGGTACCGGGCTTATAGTCACCGAGGTGGCGCTCACTGGCCGCCACCAACATGTCCCACACGTCGGTGCCCACGGCAAACGCCGAGCTGCCGATAAAGTGCGTGCCGTTGCTGCGCCCGCCCAGCCCTGTGGTCAAGCGGATACGCCCGCCGATTTCCTTGCCGCCCTTGAGCAGGTCCGCCGCTTCCACGGTGCGAAAGTTGGCGACCCCGCCGATCACTCCCGCCCCGCCCATCGTCGAAGTGGCGCCCTTCTCGATCACCACTTCAGACAGCAACTCCGGGTCGACATACAGCGTGCCGTTGCGTTGCTGGTGGCCACTTTGCTGATAGTTCTGGCGCATGCCGTCCACCGACATGTTGACCCTGCCGTAGTCCTGAATGCCGCGAATATTCACCGACAAGCCAGGGTCTTGCTGGCTGACCGCCGAGTAGACGCCCGGTGCCTCCTCCAGCATTTCAGCGGCATGCCGGGGCGGGTTTCGATCCAATTGCTCGCGCCCGACCACACTCACCGAGCGGGGCGATGAATACACCCAGTCGTTGGGGTGCAGGCCGGTGATCGTGGTGGTTCCCAGCGCCAAGGCGGCGCCGCTCTGCTCAACGCGGGTCAGGGTGACTTGGCGCTCGCCGTTGAAGCGGTACTCCACCGGTGCATTGCCCAACAAACGCGCCAAGCCTTCCTGCACGCTGTACTGCCCTTTCACCGCCGTACTCTGCAAGCCTTCCAGACGCTGGCTGTCGAACAGCACTTGCAGGCCGGCCTGGTCGGCGAACGCCAGCACCGCACTGCCCAAGGATTGCGCAGGGATATCGATCATCAGCACGGCCGGTTGTGCAGCCTTCGCCTGAGGTTGCGCGGCGTACACCGGGGCCGCAGCGGCGAACAGGCCCAAGTGGATGGCCAGGGCTAACCGGCTAACGGTGATACGCCCCTTGTTGAGTGCTGACATTTCTGTTGTTCCCTGCGCTAAGCGTTTTTTGTTTATGCGAATGCTTCTCACCTAGCAAGACGTACGAGGCGCGGGAAGTCAGTAAGGGTTTTTGAAAGTTTTTCAGGAAGAGGGATTTCAAGCGGTGGGAGCAGGCCCCACCGGGTCATCAATAGATCAGGCTGAGGCCAGCCAGGTCCAGGCGTTGCACCTGGAGTTCCTGGGTAAGTGTGGCAAGGGCGGTGTCGAGCATATCGAGGCGGAACACGCCGCTGACTTCACGCTCGCCCAACGCCGAGTCGGCCAACACCACGCGCCCGGGACGGTAGCGGTTGAGTTGCTCGATGACGTTGACCAACGGCTGGCGATCAAAGATCAACACACCGCGCCGCCAACTGGTGGCGCGCGCAACATCGAGTTGGTCCAAGGGGACGATGCCTTGCTGAGGGCTGTAGCGTACGGCCAGGCCTTCCTGGACCACCCTGTCGGACGGCCCCTTTTTCGGCGTTGCGCTCAGGGACACCTCAACACTGTGTTCCAGCACGCCGACCCACGCTTGGCTGTCGTCTTCACGCTCCACCACAAACCGCGTGCCCAGCGCGCGGGTTTGCCCACCGGCACTCTGCACCACGAACGGCCGGGTTTCCTCGCCGACCATGGGCGCCACGTCAAAGATTGCCGAACCCTGGAGCAGGCTGATGCGACGTTGCACGCCGTCGTAGTCCAGGCGGATAGCGCTGGCAGAATCCAGCTCGACCTTGCTGCCGTCGGCCAAGTGCACGGTGCGCACCTCGCCTTTGGCGGTGATGTAGTCCGCTTGCATGCGCAGCAACACCTGCGGCCCGCGCACCCAGCCAACACCCGCCACCACCACGACCAACGCGACGGCGGCCGCACGTTGCCATGGCCTGCGCCGTTGGGTTCGGCGCACAGCCGCAGGCGCCACTGACGGGCGCTGGCGGTGCACGGGATCTTCCTTATACACATCGCCCAACGCTGCCCATGTCTGTTCGGCAAAACGCAACGCCGCTTCGTGGCGGCTGTCGCAGGCGATCCAATGCTGCAGCTCGGCCTGCTCCTGTTCGGTCAGGGCACCGGCGTGCAAGCGCACCGCCCACTCGGCGGCCGCCTCGGTAATGCTGTGCTGTTGCGGACCCTGGCTATTCACGTGTGAATCTCGAATTTTTCGTTATGTAACGCTGTGACGTCTGAAGTGGCGCATTTCGGTAACTCATTCGTCGGATGGCGCGACTTCGCCGTCCTGCAAGCGCTGCATCACGTAGGCCAATGCCTTGGCCAGGTGCTTTTGTACGGAGCTGTCGGAGATGTCCAGGTGCCGGGCGACCTGGGCGTGGGTCATGCCTTCGATGCGGTTGAGACGGAAAATCTGCTGGGTGCGTTCCGGCAATTCCGCCAGTGCCTGCTTCAATGCCTGTCGCTGTTGCTGCGCCATTGCCTGAGCCTCCAACCCGGCCACTTCATCTTCAATCTCGGCCAGCGCCTCATGGGGCACGGAGTCTGTCTTGCGCCGCGCTTCCTGGCGAATATGGTCGATCAGCAGATTGCTCGCCGTTCGATAGAGATAGCCCTGGGAGTTGTCGATGCGCTCGCCGGCCGGCTTTTCCGCCAGGCGCAGGAAACTCTCCTGCACCAGGTCTGCGGCCAACTGCGGGTCCCGTACCTTGCGCGCCAGATACCCGCGCAGGGTATCGGCGTGCTTGAGGAACAGGCCCTTGAGATCCACGTCCGACAAACCGACTCCCTGGAATGTAAAGGAAACAGGCGGGCATATTAAGCGTTGTCGAGAATGATTTTCAATTGATATCTAATCTGATCCGCTTGTGTGAAAGGTCTGATTAACAGTTCGGTAATCGAACACATCCGTCACCATCAATTGACCAAATTAACTAACCGGTACATTTTATCTGCACAACTAACAAGAACTGTGGAGATACATCCCATGTCGCCTATCGTGCTGGTGCTCAACGGCCCCAATCTCAACCTGCTCGGCACCCGCGAACCCGCCACCTACGGCTATGAAACCCTGGCCGATGTCGCCGCCCTGTGTGGTCGCAGCGCCGAACAGCTCGGGCTGAAAATCGAATTCCGCCAGACCAACCACGAAGGCGAATTGCTCGACTGGATTCACGGCGCCCGTGCGCGTTGCGCCGGTATCGTGATCAACCCGGCAGCCTGGACCCACACCTCCGTGGCGATTCGCGATGCGCTGGTGGCCAGTGAAGTGCCGGTGATCGAGGTACACCTCTCCAACGTGCATGCCCGTGAAGCGTTCCGGCATCACTCGTTTGTGTCGCCCATTGCCAAGGCCGTCCTCGCAGGCTTCGGCAGCCACGGCTACCACCTGGCCCTGGAACATTTCAGCCAATTGCTCAAAGGGTCGGCCCGATGAAACCGCGTATCCTCGCCGGGCTGATCGGCGCTGGCATCCAGGCCTCGCGCACGCCCGCCCTGCATGAGCAAGAAGGCGACGCCCAAGGCCTGCGCTACCTGTATCGCCTGATCGACCTTGAGCCGCTGCACCTGGACATCAACGCCCTGCCCGACTTGCTGGACGCCGCCGAGTTGATGCACTTCACCGGCCTGAACATTACCTACCCGTGCAAGCAGGCGATCCTACCGCTGCTCGATGAACTGTCCGACGAGGCCCGCGGGATTGGCGCGGTCAACACCGTGGTGTTCAAGGACGGCAAGCGCATCGGCCACAACACCGATTGCCTGGGGTTCGCCGAAGGCTTTCGGCGCAACCTGAAGGATGTGGCACGCCAACGCGTGGTGCAGATGGGCGCAGGTGGTGCGGGCGCGGCGGTGGCGCATGCGCTGCTGGCTGAAGGTGTGGAGCAGTTGAGTATTTTTGACGTGGACATCAGCCGCGCCCGCGACCTTGTGGATAACCTTGCGCAGCGCTTCGGCGCCGGTCGGGCCCAAGTTGGCAATCAACTGGAAAATGCCCTGGCCGAGGCCGATGGCTTGGTCAACACCACGCCGATGGGCATGGCCAAGCTGCCGGGCACACCCGTTCCGGCCACCTGGCTACGCGCTGAATTGTGGGTGGCGGAGATCGTGTATTTCCCGCTGGAAACCGAACTGCTGCGCGACGCCCGCGCCTTGGGTTGCCGCACCTTGGATGGCGGCAACATGGCGGTGTTTCAGGCGGTGAAGGCATTTGAGCTGTTCAGTGGGGAAGTGCCGGATGCACAGCGTATGTTGGCGCATTTCCAGGCCATGAATACCTAACTGCCGAAACCGGATCAAAAAATGTGGGAGCGGGCTTGCTCAAGCCTGCAAGTAACGCATCACCGACTCACAAATCATGTCCCGATGCCGCTGTTTAACCGCCTCATCCGACAGATCGATCTGAAAAATCTCACTGAAGGTATGGCGGTTGGACACTCGGTAAAAGCTGAACGAGTTGATCAGCAGGTGCACGTCCAACGGCTCCAGCCCTTCCCGGAACAAGCCCAGCTCGGCACCACGGCGCAAGGTTTCGCCCAGCCCTTCAAGGATCTTGCTGTTCATCGCCTTGATGGTGTCGGTGCGCTTCACATATTCGGCATTGTGGATATTTTCGATACTGACGATGCGCACGAAATCCACGTTCTGGTCATGGTGATCAAAAGTGAATTCCACCAGCCGCCGGATCGCCTCGCGGGGCTCCAGCGCCGTGAGGTTCATGCGTGTTTCGGTGTTGCGAATGTCGCCGTAGAGTTTCTCCAGCACCTCGACGTACAACTGCTCCTTGCTGCCGAAGTAGTAATAGATCATGCGCTTGGACGTGTGGATACGCTCGGCGATCGCGTCCACGCGAGCGCCGGAAAGACCTTGCTGGACAAACTCGACGATGGCTTCCTGGAGTATGTTTTCGCGGGTCTTTTCCGGATTGTTCTTACGACTCTTGCGAGGTGCCTCGGTGGTCATGGTGCGCTCACGGCCAGTGTTATGCAGGCCGTGATTATGGGCCGCGATGCGGCCTGAAAGAAAGCACCTGACCCGCCGTTATAAACGCGCCTGACGCACCGCACCGCTGCGCGATTTTGCCATCGCCGCCAGACGCACCGCCACATTGGCCGCGCCGTAGCCGGCATAACCGTTCTTGCGCTGGATGATCTCGAAGAAAAACCGCCCTTCGAACGGCTCGGTGTACACATGAAACAACTCACCGCCCTGGGCGTCGCGGTCGTACAGCACGTTGTAGTACGCCAACTCGCTGAGGAACTCGTCATCGAAATCGAAACGCGCCGCCAGGTCGTCGTAGTAGTTGAGCGGGATATCCAGCAGCGGTACACCCGCCTCTTTGGCGCGGCGCACCTCGGCGAAAATATCCGCGCAGTCGAAGGCAATGTGGTGCACGCCGGAGCCGCGATAGCTCGACAGCGCGTGGGAAATCGCGGTGTTGCGGTTCTCGGAGATGTTCAGCGGCAGGCGGATCGAGCTGCAACGGCTGCGCAGGGCACGGCTTTTCACCAGACCGTAGGGGTCGGGCAGCACCACTTCGTCGTCGGCTTCGAAATCCAGCAGGCTCTTGTAGAACAGCACCCAACTGTCGAGGCTGTCGGCCGGCAACGCCATGGCCATATGGTCGATGCGCAGCAAGCCGCCGCTGGATGAGGCGGTAGGTTGCAGGTTGAAGTCAGTGTCGTAGAGGCCGCCTTCACTCTGGTCCACCAGGTAAATCAGGCTGCCATCCGGCGCACGTACCGCCGCCAGTTCCAGCTCATTGGGCCCGACCAGGCCGCGATACGGCTGGCCTTTGTACGCCACCGCCCGCTCCAGGGCCTTGGCGCTGTCCTTGACCCGAATCGCCGTGGCGCACAACGACGGTCCATGAGCCTCGAAGAAGTTGTGGGCGAAGGAATAGGGTTCACAGTTGAGGATCAGGTTGATATCACCTTGGCGCAGCAAGCTCACGCTCTTGGAGCGATGCTGCCCGGCCTTGACGAACCCCAGGCGCTCCAGCCAGACGGTCAGCTTGGCGCCGAGGCTTTCATCCACGGCAAATTCAAGGAACTCGATGCCGTCGTACTCGCTGGCGGCCGGGGTATCGAACAGAATCTCGACAGGCTGTGCAGGGGCTTCCTGCTTCAGGCGCTCGCGGGTTTTCTCTTCCAGGTACAGCAAGGAGCGCAGGCCATCCGCCGCATTCGCGCGGGTCGGCGCGGCGCGGAAGCCGTCGTTGAAAATCTCCAGGGACAGCGGCCCGGTGTAACCACTCTTGATGATCGGCGCAAGGAACCCCGCCAGGTCGAATTCGCCTTGGCCGGGGAAGCAGCGGAAATGCCGGCTCCACTCCAGCACGTCCATGGCCAGGATCGGCGCGTCGGCCATTTGCACGAAGAAGATCTTGTCGCCGGGGATCTCGGCAATCGCACTCGGGTCGCCTTTGAGCGACAGGGTGTGAAAGCTGTCGAGCAATACGCCGAGGCTGGGGTGATCGACCTGACGCACCAGGTTCCAGACCTGCTGCCAGGTGTTCACGTGCTTGCCCCAGGCCAACGCTTCGTAGCCAATACGCAGGCCACGGCGGCCGGCGTGTTCGGCGAGCAGGCTCAGGTCATCCAGCAAAATACGCTCGTCACCCACACTGTCGGCCGAGGCATTGCTGCACACCAGCACCAGGTCGGTGCCCAGTTCCTGCATCAAATCGAATTTGCGCTCGGCACGTTCCAGGTTGCGCGCCAGGCGGTCGCGGCGGCAGCCTTCAAAGTCGCGGAACGGTTGGAACAAGGTGATGGCAATGCCGAGGTCGGCACACATTTGCCTAACTTCGCGGGGGCTGCCGTCGTAATACAACAAGTCGTTCTCAAAGATCTCGACGCCATCGAACCCGGCGGCGGCAATGGCTTCGAGCTTTTCCGGCAGGGTTCCGCTCAAGGAAACAGTGGCGATGGAACGTTGCATGGGCGACTCCCGGCAATTGTTGTTTATGGCAAATTATTCGCCCCTAGCCTAACCGCAGCAATTAAAATGTACGAACCAGTTAGTTTTTGGTGCGATTATCGAACACTATGCCCCTTTGGCGAATTGACGATTTTTTAGCCACTGCGCACCATCGATGACGTAACAGACCCAGAACACACCATAAAAATTTCAAAAAACGGGTACGACCTCATGCCTCTGCAAAACTCCGCCCTGGCCGCGCGCCACGGCACCCCGCACGCCGGCATCGGCGACAAGATCCGCGGCGCCCTCGCCGTGGGCAAAACGCGCTGGGGCATGTTGGCCCTGGTGTTTTTCGCCACCACCCTCAACTACATCGACCGCGCCGCGCTGGGCGTCATGCAGCCGATCCTCGCCAAGGAGATGAGCTGGACGGCGATGGACTACGCCAACATCAACTTCTGGTTCCAGGTCGGCTACGCCATCGGCTTTGTGCTGCAGGGCCGCTTGATCGACCGGGTCGGCGTAAAACGCGTGTTCTTCTGCGCGGTGCTGTTGTGGAGCCTGGCGACCGGCGCCCACGGCCTGGCGACCTCGGCAGTCGGCTTTATGGTGTGTCGCTTTATCCTCGGGTTGACCGAAGCCGCCAACTACCCGGCGTGCGTCAAGACCACGCGGTTGTGGTTCCCGGCGGGTGAACGTGCGGTGGCCACCGGTATCTTCAACGCCGGCACCAACGTTGGCGCGATGATGACGCCGATGCTGCTGCCATTGATCCTCCACGTGTGGGGCTGGCAGGCAGCGTTCCTGTGCATGGCATCGCTTGGCGCGATCTGGCTGGTGTTCTGGGGTTTGAAGTACTACAACCCGGAAGACCATCCGACAGTTAAACAATCCGAATTGGACTACGTGCAACAGCAAGTCGAACCGGAACAACCAGGCGTACCGTTCAGCCGCATCCTGCGCATGCGCGGCACCTGGGCCTTCGCCATCGCCTACGCACTGACCGCGCCTGTGTTCTGGTTCTACCTGTACTGGCTGCCGCCGTTCCTGAACCAACAATACAACCTGGGCATCAACGTGACCCAAATGGGCATTCCGCTGATCATCATCTACCTGACGGCCGACTTCGGCAGCGTGGGGGGCGGGATTCTGTCGTCGTTCCTGATCGGTCGTGGCATGAACTCGATCAAGGCGCGCCTGCTGTCGATGCTGCTGTTTGCCTGCTGCATCGTCGGCGTGATCATGGCCGCCGGCTCTAGCCAGTTGTGGGTCGCAGTGTTTGCCATCTCCCTGGCGATCGGTGCGCACCAGGCCTGGACCGCCAACATCTGGAGCCTGGTGATGGACTACACCCCCAAGCACATGATGAGCACGGTGTTCGGCTTCGGCGGCATGTGCGCGGCCATTGGCGGCATGTTCATGACCCAGATCGTCGGCCACATCCTGACCGTGACCAACAACAACTACACCGTGTTGTTCACCCTGATCCCGGCGATGTACTTCATTGCGCTGACCTGGATGTACTTCATGGCGCCACGCAAGATTCCTAAAGTAGACGTCTGACTCTACCTACGCCGCTGCTGCCAGGCAGCGGCCAGCCCGCTCATGCAGATCACCCCGATGCCGACCACCGTGGTCACATCGGGGGTATGGTTGAACACCAGCCAGCCCAACAACCCCGCGAACACGATCTGGCAATAGCCGAACGGCGCCAGCAAGGCCGGCGCCGCGAAGCGGAACGCCTGGGTCAGCATCAAGTGTGCGGTCATGCCACAGGTGCCCAGCGCCAGCATCAATGCGCCATGCCATAGCGTGGGGATCTGCCAGAAGAACGGCACCATCGCACTCATTACCAAGGTATTGCACAGGCCAGCAAAGAAGTTGCTGGTGGTGGGCGTATCGTACTGGCTGAGAATGCGCGTGAGCAGTTGGTAGAAGCAGAAGAACAGCGCCGAACACAGCGGCAGCAACACCGCCGGAGTGAACAGTTCGCCACCGGGGTGGATGATGATCAGCACGCCGACAAACCCGCAGATCACCGCCAGCCATTGGCCACGAGTCACGTGTTCACCGAGCAGCGGCACCGAGAGCGCCGTCACCAGGATCGGCGCGAGGAAGTTCACCGCAGTGGCTTCCGCCAGCGGGATGTAATGCAGCGCCGCCGTAAAAAACAGACTGGTGCCCAACAGGCACAGCGCCCGCACCACCTGCATCCCGGGTCGCTTGCTGCGCAGCACGCGCAAGCCTGACTGCGGCAGGAAAATCCCGGCCATCAACAAGGTGTGCACCAAGTAACGTGCCCACACCACCATCACGATCGGGTAGAACCCCGCCAGGTATTTGGACAAGGCGTCGTGACTGGAAAACAGAAACGTCGCCAAAACAATCAGCAAAATGCCCTTGAAGGGATGGTTGACGCCGGATAAAGGGGTACTGACGGTCATCGGATTCTCGTGTGTGGCGCGCGGTCGAGCTCAACCCGGTAATCTAGCAGCCGGGTCGGAGCCTGCTCTAAGAGCATAACCAAACACCGTGCGAACAGCGCACTAAATCACCGGTTTCGAGTCCAACGCTGCACGTTGACCGTCCAGTTGTACACTTTTCAACCAAGGCCTTGCTGCTATGAAAAAAATCCTCTTTGCTCTTTCTGCCCTTGCCCTGCTCACCGCCTGCAATCAGGAAACCAAGGAAGCGCCCAAACCCGCGCCGGCTTCCGTAAAAGCCACCCTGGTGCCGCAAACCCCGCCCACCGACAAATGGGTCGGCAAATGGATCGGCGTCGAAGGCCTCTACCTGACCATCGCCAAGGACGACAGCATCGGCCGAGGTCACTACCTGCTGACGATGAAATACGGCCTTGATGATGACGACGCCGGCACCTTCAAGGGTGAGGCCAACGAAGACGGCATCGCCTTTACCCGCCCGGACGGCCCCCAGCAACTGAGTGCCGGCAACGGTGAAGCCACCGGTTTGAAATGGTTGGCGGATAAAAAGGATTGCCTGATTGTCGATACCGGCGAAGGTTATTGCCGCGATTAACGGCCATACTCTTTCCCAATCAATGTAGGACCGTTCACCGAGAGGATTGCCCCATGCTATGGAAAAAAGGCCGACGCAGCGACAACGTGGTGGATGCCCGCGATGACAGTGGCGGCGGCGGTGGCGGTATGCGCTTTGGCGGCGGCAAGGGCCTGAGCCTGACGGCCATTGTGCTGATCGTCGGCATCGGCTGGCTGACCGGCCAGGACCCCTTGCAGATCCTCGGTCAGTTGACCGGCCAGATGGAACAGGCGCCGTCGGTGAGCACGCAATCGCGCCAGGCGCCGCCGGCCAACGATGAGCAAGCGGATTTTGTCCGCGCGGTGCTGGGCGATACCGAAGACACCTGGGGCCAGGTGTTCCAGGAAAACGGGTTGGCGTACAAGAACCCGAAACTGATTCTGTTCCGCGGCCGGGTGAACTCCGCCTGCGGTGGGGCCACCTCGGCCAGCGGCCCGTTTTATTGCCCGGCTGACCAGCAGGTGTACCTGGACCTGGATTTCTTCCGGGAAATGTCGCAACGCTTCCAGGCCGCCGGAGACTTTGCGCAGGCTTACGTGATCGCCCACGAAGTCGGGCACCACGTGCAGACGCTGCTGGGTATCTCGTCGAAGATTCAGGCGGCGCGCCAGCAAGGCCGGCAGATGCAAGGCGAAGGCGGCCTGCTGGTGCGCCAGGAGCTGCAGGCCGACTGTTTTGCCGGGGTATGGGCCAACCGTGCGCAAAAGCGCCTGAACTGGCTCGAACCCGGCGACATTGAAGAAGCACTGAATGCGGCCAATGCCATCGGCGATGACCGCTTGCAGCAACAGGGTCAGGGGCGCGTGGTGCCGGACTCATTTACCCACGGCACCTCGGCACAGCGGGTTCGCTGGTTCAAGACCGGCTTCGCCCAGGGCCAGATCACTCAATGCGACACTTTTACCGCCAAGAGTCTTTAGATGAATAAACGATTGGGATTGCTGCTGGGTTTGTTGGTCACCTGTTCCGCCTTGGCCGCCGAGCCTGTCGTAAAAGAGCATGGCGTAAAAGAAGTCAGTCCCGATCGTTTCCACCTGGAGGCCGGCGACCTCAGTCTGGGTTTAAGCCAGGACTGGAATAAACCGCTGCCCCAGGTCACCCGCGCCTTGATCATCGTGCATGGTCGCCTGCGCAATGCGCAGACTTACCTGCAAAGCGGTGAAGACGCCGCCGAGCATGCGGGCCAGGCCGCCCATACACTGGTGATTGCGCCGCAGTTTCTAAATGAATCCGACGTGAAGCGTAACCACCTGGACAACCAGCTGCTGCACTGGAATGGCAACGACTGGATGGCCGGCGAACCCTCCACCGGTCCGGGGCAGATCAGCTCCTATGGCGCTCTCGACCAGATCATCAAGCACTTAGGCAACCGCAAGCTGTTCCCGGCGCTCAAGGAAATCGTGGTCGCCGGTCACTCCGGCGGCGGCCAGGTGGTGCAGCGTTTCGCGCTCACCGGACACGACCACCCAACCCTGCAGACCGAAGGCATCAGCCTGCGCTACGTAGTGGCCAATCCATCCTCCTACGCCTATTTCACCCCACAGCGCCCGGTGAAATTCGACACGGCCAGTTGCCCAGGCTTCAACGACTGGAAGTACGGCCTGCAAAACCTGCCGGCCTACGCCAAGGGGCAGAGCGCCGAGCAGCTGGAACAGGCATATGTATCACGCAACATCACCTACTTGCTGGGCCAGCAAGACACCGATCCGAACCACCCGGCGCTGGATAAAAGCTGCGCAGCCGAGACCCAGGGCGCGTATCGCCTGATTCGCGGGCACAACTATTTTGACTACCTCAAGCAGCGTCATCCGCAGTTGAGCCACACGTTGGTCGAGGTGCCGGGGGTGGGGCATAACGGGGATGGGATGTTTACGTCACCGCAAGGCCAGCGGGTGTTGTTCGTCCAATAACTGACGGAAATAAAACGGTGGGAGCGGGCTTGCTCGCTCCCACATTGAATCGTCAGAGACCGATCTAAATCATCCGGCGCAACACCGAGCAATCCTCAGCATGCCAATCGGCCAACTCCGGCCAAGGATTCTCCGGCAAATTCACCAACACCGTGCGCGCCCCCGCCGCTCGGCCACAGTCCAAGTCGAAGCGGTAATCGCCGACCATCACCATCTCACTCGGCGCCACGTCCCAAGCGGCCGCCAGCTTCAGCAAGCCATCCGGGTCGGGCTTGGGTTGCGCATCATCACGCCCCAACACGTCCTTGATGGCAAAGCAGTCCGCCAGGCCGATCGCGTCCAGAGTGACGTGCGCCAGCTCGCGTGCATTGCGGGTCAGGATGCCCAGGCGGTAACCACGCCCGGCCAACTCGCGCACCAGATCGACTGCGCCTTGCGCCGCAACTGAACCCAGCGCCAACTCGCGCTCATGCTCCAGCAACCAGGCATGCTTGGCCGCCGCGACATCGGCAGGCAACGCCGCCAAGTGAGTGAGGATGTCGTCCTCGGGCGGAATCTCCAGGGCCACGCGAATGGCCGCGAAGTCATGCACGGCGATCGTGAGGGTGCCGTCCATGTCGAACACCCAGTGTTTGATGTCCGACAGACTCATGCCCAATCCTTGCGATGGCGAATCAGGCCTTCCTGGGTCACCGACGCCACCAGTTGCCCGGCACGGTTGTACACGCTGCCACGGGAGAAACCACGGGAATTGCCGGCCCATGGGCTGTCCATGGCGTACAGCAACCAGTCGTCGGCACGCAGGTCGGCGTGGAACCACAGCGCATGGTCAAGGCTGGCGACTTGCATATCTTTCTGCCACACGGTCTTGCCATGGGGCAGCAAGGAGGTGGTCAGCAGGCCGAAGTCCGAGGCGTAGGCCAGCAGGTATTTATGCAGCGCCGGCGCATCAGCCAGTGCGCCGTCGGCGCGAAACCACACGTACTTGACCGGGTCGGACGGCTGCGGGTTGAACGGGTCTTTTTCGGTGACCGGGCGCACTTCGATCGGCTTGGGGCACAGCAGCTTGTCGCGCATGTGCTCGGGGATCAGGTGTGCGCGTTGCTGGGTCAGCTCCAGCTCCGACGGCAGGTTTTCAGGGCCCACTACCACGGGCATGGTGGTCTGGTGGTCGAAGCCTTGTTCGTCGTACTGGAACGAGGTGGTGCACGTGAAGATCGGGTGGCCCTTCTGGATCGCGGTCACGCGGCGCGTGCTGAAACTGCCGCCATCACGCACACGGTCCACCGAATACACCACCGGCAACTTCGCATCGCCGGGGCGCAGGAAGTAACCGTGCAGGGAATGCACGTGCCGCGCTTCTTCTACGGTCTGGCTGGCAGCCGACAACGACTGGCCGAGCACTTGGCCGCCGAACAGCTGGCGAAAACCCAGGTCCTGGCTGCGGCCGCGAAAGAGGTTTTCCTCGATCGGCTCCAGGGTCAGCAAGTCCACCAGATCTTCCAATACTTGGCTCATAGAGCAACTCCTAAAATCTACGGGGCATTCCGGGCTGCCTATCCGTGCAGCGTGTCCAACCATTGGGCGCGGGTGATGCGGTACAAAACATGATGGCGTAGCGGGTCATAGGCTGCGACCTTGGGGTGTTCAAAATCTGCCAGCGGATCGTAATGCATACCGATGGCTTGCATGACTTTTTGTGATGGCAGATTGGCTTCCGTGGTGAAGGCGACGATTTCGTCCAAATTCAAACGATCAAACCCACAGCGCAACGCGGTCCACGCGGCCTCGCTGGCATAGCCCAGGCCCCAGTGCTCGCGGGCCAGGCGCCAGCCAATTTCAACCGCCGGGGTAAAGTCGGCCTCGAAGCTGACATTCAGCAATCCGGTGAGGCCGATGAATTCCCCGGTGTCCTTGCGCTGCAACGCCCACAGGCCAAAGCCATATTCGGCGAAGTGCCCGCGAATGCGGCCAATCAACGCGGCGCTTTCCAGGTGACTCAGCTTGGCCGGGAAATAACGCATCACCTGCGGGTCGGCGCACATGCGCGCAAACTCCGGCAAGTCGCTGTCGCGCCATTGGCGCAGCACCAGGCGTGCGCTTTCCAATTCCAGTATCGGCTCCATGGGTCCCCTCCCTTGCCATGTGCGTGAGTGTACAGCGCTGTTAAGATCCGTCGCAGGTTCCCGTCAGAAAATCCTATGCCTTTGCCATTGATCTACCACGATGAATACAGCCCCGAGTTCCCGGCGGACCACCGCTTCCCCATGGACAAATTCCGCCTGTTGCGCGACCACCTGGTGGACAGTGGCTTGACCGAGGACAGCCAGTTGCTGCGCCCACAACTCTGCCCACCCGAGATTCTGGCCCTGGCCCATGACGCTGGGTATATCGAGCGCTACATGGGCGGCGAATTGTCCCGCGAAGACCAGCGCCGCCTCGGCCTGCCTTGGAACGAAGCCCTGGCCCGGCGCACCGTGCGGGCGGTGGGCGGTTCGATACTCGCGGCGGAACAAGCGCTGGAGCACGGCCTGGCCTGCCACCTGGCCGGCGGCACGCACCACGCCCACTACGATTACCCGGCAGGCTTCTGCATCTTCAATGACCTGGCGGTGATCAGCCATTACCTGCTGGCCAGCGGCCGGGTCAATCGCGTGCTGATCTTCGATTGCGATGTGCACCAGGGCGATGGCACCGCGCGCATCCTCCAAGACACGCCAGACGCTATCACCGTGTCGCTGCACTGCGAAAAGAACTTCCCCGCGCGCAAGGCCCAGAGCGACTGGGACATTCCGCTGCCCATGGGCATGGGCGATGCCGACTACCTCAAGGTGGTGGACGACGCCCTCAACTACCTGCTGCCGCTGTACCAACCCGACCTGGTGCTGTACGACGCCGGCGTCGATGTGCACAAGGACGACGCCCTCGGCTACCTCAAGCTGACAGACCAAGGCGTCGCCGCCCGCGATGAAAGCGTGATGCGCCACTGCCTGGGCCGAAACATCCCGGTGATGGGCGTGATCGGCGGCGGCTACAGCAAGGACCGCCCCGCCCTCGCCCGCCGCCATGGCATCCTGCACCACAGTGCGCAACGGGTGTGGACGTCATCAGGTTGTCATTAAACTGTGGGCGTTACCCACAATCCCTGTGGAACCACCTGTGGATAACTTGAGCGTAAGGGCCTGAAAGCCATTAGCCGTATGGCCTGTAAGAAACTGTACGTTTTTTGACCAGATACTTTTCCACAGCCGTGAAACGTTGTGGAACTTAGCGTCGGCGGCCGTTTTGCAACAAAACTGCCGCACGCCGTCGTCAACCTGAAGGCCTCTCCCGCTTTCAGAGTACCCCGCGATGGCAACTTACAAGATCGGCAGTAGCACGACGCCCAGTAATGACGACGCCCTGAAGAAAGTCGCCGCCACCTTTGACGCAGCAATGTCCCGCGCCGTGTCCGGTTTCAAGGAAGCCGCCCACCCCGGTGATTTCAAAGTCCTGGCGGTGACCGACAACACCAAGGACAAGAAAATCGCTGACGTCAAAGCCACCGGCGACCAAGAGGCGATCAAGCGCCTCGACGACCCGAACCTGGCCGACATCAGCAACACCGGCGTGCCGCTGGCCAACATCGCCAGCATCACCAAGATTTCCGACAACGTCCTGGAGCTGAAAACCCGCGACGGCAAGGACATCATCATTATCAAGCAGATGACCCCTTACCTGTTCGACGGCATGGCCGGCAAAGTCGACGCCGTGGACGCGCTGAACAAGAGCAAGGCCGACGGCTACCGCATCGCCCAGGCCGGCGACACCGCGCCGGGCCTGGACACCTACAAAGGCATCGGCCCGGCGGACGAAGTGGGGCCAGGGATGATTCGTTACGAAACTCTGTCAGGCGACAAGGTCGTCGTTAGTAAGGAAACCAACAGCGACCTGTACGAAAAGGTTAAGTCCGACGGCGAAACCTGGGGCCTGATCAACGACAGCAAGAATGAAGGCTATCGCCTGGCCGGCGCCGATGAAGCCGGCAGCGTGAGCCTGGTGGGTACACCGGAAGAACTCGGCCACGGGTTGATCCGCTACGAAACAGCTTCCGGCGACAAGGTCATCGTGTCCCAGGCCATCAGCCCCGACCTGTACGCCTCGGTGGTGAAAGAATCCAACGGTATCTTTGGCGTCGACGGCGCCGTGGACACCAACTGGATCGACAACTCCAAGTACGCCAGCGCCAAGGACTGGGACAAGATCGTCGGCAACACCAGCGGCACGCCAACCCAGGAAGAGCGTGATCTCGACCGTCCGCGCGCCGCCTCGAAAATGCTCAGCGACAACTGGGACAAATGGGGCCTGCACGACCGCCCCATCGACTTCTCCAACCCGCCCGCCGACCTGCCGCCCGAAGCCCAGGCCTGCCTCAAGTACCTGGCCGGCAGCCCGAGCCTGATGAACGCCCTCGACAGCGGCGGCCTGGGCAAAAGCGATGGGGTGATTACCCACGCGGATGTGGATAAGTTCATCAGCCAATCGAACAAGGATCTGTCAGCCGCCTCGAAGTCCTACAGCACCTTCCTCAGCAAGAACCCAGACGCCACCGGTCTGGCCAAGGAAAACGCCAAGTCCGCCGCCATCGTCATGGCCAATATTTCCCTGGTGAGCAGCGCCGGCCCGGAAATGCAGGGCCCCAACCAGCGCGCCAACAACGGCAGCCTGAACACCGCCAACCTCAAGGCGATCAAGGATGACTCGGGCCTGAGCCCCGAGCTGACCGGCGCCGCAGGCTATTGGTCCACCCCCGGCATGCTGCGCACCCTCGACATGGCCGGCGACCTGCCCGCCACCGCCAAGGCCGACGGCATCACCCAACAGAAAAACATCGGCGCGTGGCTGGAAAACCAGGCGCCCAAGGACGACCACGGCGTGTTGATGATGCTCAGCAACGCCGCGGTACGCAGCTCGGTGGCCGACGTCGACACCTCCAAACTGACCAAGGACGTGCTCGAACACCCGGAGAACTACGACGGCAAGACCAAAGCCGCCGTGATGATGGAAATCAGCGACGCCCGCGCGCGCATGGCCGCCAGCGACAAAGTGGGCGACGGCGACCTGTATGCGGGGATTACGGCGGACACCGAATACCACCTCAACCCGACCAAATCCAAGGTCACCGACCAGCTCGATGCCGCCATCGGCAAGTTGTCCAGTGACCCGGATGTGAAGACCTTCCTCTCGCAAAACCAAGCGTCCGGCATGCGCGATATCGTCAACAGCGACCCGGCGATCAAGCATGAACTGCAGGCCTACCAGGACGGCCAGATCAACAGCGGCAATGTGCTCAACACCGCCCTGAACACCAAAGGGGCTGATGGCAAACCGCTGTCGCTCATGGACGCCCTGAGCCTGGCCGGCACCGACGCCACCCTCACCGACCTGGCATTGGGCGGCGATGGGCATGTGGACCTCAGTGTCATCGCGCAAAAGTCCGGCAAGTCCGGGGACATCGAGCAGTTCTTCAAAGACCACATCCTCAACGGCAAGGACCTGGAAGACGCCCTCGCCCAGCCGAATGCCGACCCGATGACCGCCATCGGCCAGTACGCCGCCCACGCCGAGCTGCTCAAGGAATTCCTCGGTGACAAGGTCTCGGCCCAGGACTCATCGACGGTGCAGCAGTACGTCAACCAGGCGGTGTCCGACTCCTTGGTCAACGGCGCCAACGACGACGTGCTCAAGGGGGCGTTCGGCGATGCCAATGGCAACTTCGACGAAGCCAAGACCACGGCCATCATCGAGAAAGCCATGGCCGACGACCCGGAGATGTTCAAAGACGCCACGGGCGCGCAGATCAAGCCACAGGACGTGATCTCGTTGATCCGCTCGATGTGGGACGTGAACCGTCAAGGCCAGAAGATCAGCGACGTACTGCCCAAGGCCGTGGACGGGCTGAAGCTCAACGCCAGCGATTCGTACAAACAAGGCCTGCTGCACATCGGCAGCGCCTTGCTGGCCGGCGGCGTACTGGCGGCGCGCTCGGCCACGGGCGGCAACAGCCCGGCGGATAACGCCGGGCGCGTGGCGGCGGGCATGCAGTTTGCCGGCCTGATTACCGAGGGCGGCACCAAGTACGCCAAGGAAGCCGGCTACGGCATGACCTGGAAACCCACCCCGATCGACCCGAACAAACCCCAAGGGATCGGCGACTTCCCCACCGGCAAAATGGTGCAGAACACCGACGGCCTCAACCGCCTGGGCAACCTGGGCAAGATCGTCGGCGGCAGCGGCAGCTTTATCGGCGGGGTGTTCGGCCTGATCAGCGGGGTCAACAGCGCGTTTGCCGGGGATAAACTCAACGCTGGTTTCTCCCTCACCAGCGGCGCCCTGGGCACCGGCGCGGCAGTCGCCTCGATCATCGAAGGCGGCGCGGGTCTGTTCGGCATTGCCGATGCGGCGGCCATCGCGGGGACCTTCGCCGGCGTACTGGGTTGGGCCACCGCCGGTCTGGGCATCGTGACCAGCTTTGTGTTTCCGATCATCGAGGTGGTGAAGCGGGAAAAACAACAGGACGCGTTCTTTGGCAACCTGGTACCGACCCTGGATAAATATGGCCTCACCGGCGGCCCGATCACCGACGCCGACCGCAAGGATGAATACCCACCGTACGCCAACACCGGTTTTGCCTGACCAAGCCTGGCAACACCTCTCCCTGTGGTGAGCGGGCTTGTCCCGCGCTGGGCTGCGCAGCGGCCCCAAAACCTGCTACTGCGTTCTTTCTGAGAAGACGCGGCGGCTTTTTGGGGGCTGCTGCGCAGCCCAGCGCGGGGCAAGCCCGCTCACTACAACACCACAATTGCACGGTATTGCTTACAATGGGCGCCCTTTGTTTTTGACCAGGCCTGCCGATGTCCGCTACTGCTCCTTCCCACGTTGCCATTATCGGCGGCGGCCCTGCCGGGCTGATGGCCGCCGAAGTCCTGAGCCAGGCGGGCGTGCGGGTGGACCTGTACGACGGCATGCCCTCGGTGGGGCGCAAGTTTTTGCTGGCCGGCGTGGGCGGCATGAATATCACCCACTCCGAAGCGTACCCGGCATTCCTGTCACGCTACGCCGAACGTGCGCCGCACATGGCGCCGTTGCTGCGTAGTTTCGGGGCTGAGGCGTTGTGTGAATGGATTCATGGCTTGGGCATCGAAACGTTTGTCGGCACCTCCGGTCGTGTGTTTCCCACCGACATGAAAGCCGCGCCCCTGTTGCGCGCCTGGCTCAAGCGCCTGCGCGACCAAGGCGTGGTTATCCACACCCGTCATCGTTGGCTGGGCTGGAATGCCGAGGGCGACTTACTTATCCACAGCCCCGAAGGCGAAAAAACTGTCCACAGCGACGCCGTGCTGCTGGCCCTTGGCGGCGGCAGTTGGTCACGGTTGGGATCTGACGGCGCCTGGCTCAGGTTGCTGGAAGACAAAGGCGTGCCTTACGCCCCGCTGCAACCGAGCAACTGCGGTTTCGAGGTGTCGGCCTGGAGCGAGTTGATGGTCAGCAAATTCGCTGGCGCGCCGTTGAAAAACGTCGCCATTGGTTTAGGGGAAGACAAGCCTCGGCTGGGTGAATGCGTCATCACCGCCAGCGGGATCGAAGGCAGCCTGATCTACGCGCTGTCGGCGCCGATTCGCGAAGCGATCAACAGGGACGGCTCGGCCACCGTGCATATCGACCTGCTGCCGAGCAAGCCGCTGGACAAGGTTCAGGCCGCGTTGGCGAAACCGCGTGGCTCACGCTCGATGAGCAAGCATCTGCACAGTCAATTGGGGTTGGATGGGGTGAAAGCCGCACTGCTGCGCGAGCTGGCGCCGGCTGACCACTTCAATGATCCGGCGCAGTTGGCGGTGGATATCAAGGCGCTGCCCTTGACCCTGGTGAAGACCCGGCCGATGGATGAAGCGATCAGCACCGCGGGCGGCGTGCCGTTCGAGGCGCTGGATGAGCGATTGATGCTCAAGCCATTGCCGGGGGTGTTCTGTGCGGGGGAGATGCTGGACTGGGAAGCGCCAACGGGCGGGTATCTGTTGACCGGGTGTTTTGCCAGTGGCAGAGCGGCTGGGCGGGGGATGTTGGAGTGGCTTCACCGCTGAGATTTGCGGTGAATTCCGAGCCGCCTTCGCGGGCAAGCCCGCTCCCACATTTAACCGAGTTCCAAAGTTGGAATGCAGTCAATGTGGGAGCTGGCTTGCCTGCGAAGAGGCCATCAGCAGCGCTGAAAAACTTACTTCTTCTTACGCGGCCCGGTATTGAACACCGGCACCTTGCGCACCGGCTTGATCGATGGCTCAGCCGGCGCGACGTCGCCGCTGTCCACCCACTTGCCCAGGTTGCGCTTACCGCCCCCACCCGACGCTTTAGGCTTCTTCGGTTTTTTCGGTTTCTTCACCACCTGCCCGCTGGCATCGGTGTCCGGCACGCGGTGTTCCGGTTCGAAGTCTTGTTCCATGTGGCGGGTCAAGGTCTGACGCGTCAGCATTTCGATGGCCGACAGCATGTTCACTTCATCGGCACACACCAGGGAAATCGCTTCCCCGGTGTTACCCGCACGCCCGGTACGGCCGATGCGGTGGATGTAGTCTTCGGCCACGATCGGCAAGTCGAAGTTGACCACCAGCGGCAGGTCTTCGATATCCAGGCCACGGGCCGCCACGTCGGTGGCCACCAGGATCTGCACTTCGCTGGATTTGAAGCGGTCCAGCGCACGCTGGCGCGTGGCTTGCGGCTTGTCGCCATGGATGCCGTCGGCATTGATGCCCAGGCCCTGCAACTTATCCACCAGCGCATCCACGCCGTTACGGGTCTTGGCGAACACCAGCACCTGCTTCCAGCGGCCTTTGCGCATCAGGTGCACAAACAGCTCCGGCTTGCGCTTCTTGTCCACCGGCACCACCCACTGCTTCACGGTGTTGGCGGCGACGTTGCGCGGGCTGACTTCGATGCTCAGCGGGTCGTTGAGCATCTGCCCGGCCAGCGTGCGGATCTCATCGGAGAAGGTCGCGGAGAACAACAGGGTCTGGCGCTTCTTCGGCAGCATGCGGTAGATGTTCGCCAGCTCTTCGGAGAAGCCCAGGTCGAGCATGCGGTCGGCTTCGTCCAGCACCAGGGTTTGCAGCTGGTTGAGTTTCAGCGCGTTCTGGCGGAACAGGTCGATCAGGCGGCCAGGGGTGGCGACCAGGATGTCGACGCCCTTGCGCAGCTTCATCATCTGCGGGTTGATGCTCACGCCGCCGTACACCGCGTAAGTGGTCAGCGGCAGGTTTTGTGCGTACTCGGCGACGCTGGCGTGCACCTGCTCGGCCAACTCGCGGGTCGGGCACAGGATCAGCGCGCGTGCCGAGTTGGCGGCGACTTTCGGCCCTTCCATCATCAACAGTTGCAACAACGGCACGGCGAAACCGGCGGTTTTGCCGGTGCCGGTCTGGGCCGCGGCCATCAGGTCGCGACCGGCCAGCACCGCCGGAATGGCTTGCGCCTGCACCGGCGTCGGGGTCTGGTAGCCAAGCGTCTCAAGGGCGCGCAGCAAGGGTTCGATCAGGCCAAGGGTGGCGAAAGTCATGTGTTTACCGTAGGAAAAATTCAGCGCAAGGTCGCAATGCGCCGCAGTTTACCTTATTTCCGCCTTCGGCTTGCGCCACTGGGGCAGGCTGATCAGCAGGACGGCGCTGATAATCACCAGCATGGCCAAGGCTTCTTCCAAACCGATGGTCTCGCCAACGAACACAATCCCCAGTAACACCGCCACCGCCGGGTTCACATAGGCATAACTGGTGGCCGCCGCCGGGCGCACATGCTTGAGCAGGTACATATAGGCGTTGAAGGCGATGATCGAGCCGAACACCGTCAGATAGGCCAGGGCCAGCCAGCCTTCCAGCGGCGGCGCGGCCTGCAGGCGTTCACCGGATAGCGCGCTGACGAACAACAGCGCCACGCCGGCGACCAGCATCTCCGCAGCACTGGCCATGGCGCCCTGGGGCAACGGCAATTGCCGGCTCCACACCGAACCAAACGCCCAGGAAGCCGCCGCCACCAACAGCAACACAGCACCCATCGGGCTCGATTGCAACGTGCTGCCCATATTGAGCATGGCGATGCCGATGATCCCCAGAATCACCCCCGCCCACTCCAAGCGAGTGTTGCGCGCGCCCCAGAAATACCCACACAGCAAGGTGAACAACGGCACCGTCGCCACGGCCAGCGCCGCCACGCCGGACGACACGCCCATGTGTTCCGCCACGCTGACACCGCCATTGCCCACGGTGAGCAGCAAAAGACCAATCATCCCGGCTGCTTTCCACTGCGGCCACGTCGGCGCCGGCACGCCACGCCAGCGCAGGAAGCCATACATCAACGCCCCGGCCGTGCAAAACCGAATCCCCGCCAGCAACAACGGCGGCCAGTACTCCACGCCGATGCGAATCACCAGATAGGTGGAACCCCAGATCACATACAGCGCAAAAAAGGCGGCGATCAACGGTAAGGGAAAGCGACGTGGGCCAGGCATTGGGCGGCTCTATGGCAGGAGATGGGAGGCTTATTCTAAAAAGACAGGTCGTTAAACATAAGTTACAAAACCTGTTTAAAACGCCAATACACTTTTCAAAGTATGGTTGTGAAGGCTATAAACCGTGCTTTCGAAAGTCACGCGCAACCGGAGCCTTATCATGGACAAATACGACCGCATGCTCCTCAGCGCTCTGCTCGAAGACGGCCGCGCGTCCTACGCGCAACTGGCCCGCACGGTAAACCTCTCCGCCCCCGCCGTGGCCGAGCGCGTGGCCAAGCTGGAGACCAGTGGCGTGATCACCGGGTATCAGGCCAAGGTGGACTTGTCCAAAGTGGGCTTGCCGATTCAGTGCGTGATTGAGCTGCGGTTGACCAATCACGGCAGCCAGAAGGTGTATGACGCGCTGGCGGAAATCCCTGAATTGACGGAGTGCCATCGGGTGACCGGCGATCCGTGCGTGATCATGCAGGCAGCGGTGGGGTCGATGCCGGAGCTGGAGAGCTTGATCAACCGCGTGGCGAAGTTCGGGTTCAGCAAGACCTCGATTATTTTGTCGAGCGCGATAGAGCGGCGGGTGCCGTTGGGGCAGTTGGAGGGCAATGGGAAAAATGGTGGCTGAACCGCCGCCATCGCTGGCTTGCCGGCGATGGCGTCAGTTGCATCAAAGCCTGCGCCCCGGATGCGCCCCATTTCATTCTGAATGACAACCTGAGCTTCGAAGACGCCCTCGCCCATGCGGCGGATTTGCTGCATTGCGCGGTGGAGACGGTGCAGGATTCGGCTGAGTTGCTGAGCGCGCAGCAGCGGGCGGTGATGCATTTGGTGGGGATGGCGAAGGGGGTGGTGGATCGGGCGTTGGAGTGTGTGCAGCCACAATAGCCTGACAACCGATACGTTGTGGTGAGCGGGCTTGTCCCGCGCTGGGCTGCGGAGCAGCCCCAATTAAGGGCGCCGCGTTCTTTCAGTTAGAACGGAGTGTCAGGTTTTGGGGCTGCTACGCAGCCCAGCGCGGGGCAAGCCCGCTCACCACAAAAAGCCCGCTCACCACAAAAGCACCCTCCCACACGGATTTGTGGCGAAGTCAGAACCCGCGATGCTTCTTCAGGTGCTCATTGATCTTCGCCGCCGGCACTTTCTGCAAGGTGCACAGCAGATCATGGGACAGTTCACGCAAGCCATGGGTCCCGCGCAGTTCCTGGGCCAGGTGGGCCGTGAGGTTGGCGGCCATCTCCGCATCCGCCATCGCCCGGTGAGCCTTGCCGGTGTGGGGCAGTTGGGCGTAGGCGTTCAGCGTGCCGAGCTTGTGGTTGGGCGCCGATGGCATGAGGCGGCGGGCCAGCAGCAGCGAACAGGCGAACTTCTGCAAACGGGTACGGCGGATCAGACCCAGCTCAAAGTCCCAGAACTTTTGGTCGAACGCGGCGTTGTGCGCCAGCAACGGCGTGACGCCGACGAATTCATTGACCTCATTCATCACCCGCTCCGCCGGCGGCGCGCTGCGCAGCATGGCGTTGCTGATGCCGGTGAGTTGTTCGATGAACGCGGGCACGTGCACACCGGTTTTCATCAGGCTCTGGTAGCGGTCCACGATCTGGCCACGCTCAAGGATGACCACCGCGATTTCCGTGGCCCGGCAACGGCTGCTCGGGGTGATGCCGGTGGTTTCAAAGTCGATGACCGCTATACGTTCCAAACCTGTTCCAACTCCGTCTTAGCATTTATTTGAGCAACAACGCGCCTTCGATCGGCACATACCGGCTGGCGGCGCGTATCAATGAATTGGCCGTCAGCCCCGGTACACCGTAGGCCACGGCCTCGACGCCATGCTTGTGGATAACCCGGTCGAGAAGCATATCGAAATCACCGTCGCCGGAGGCCAGCACGATTTCGTCGACGTGGTCGGCAGCGTCCATGATGTCGAGGGTGATGCCCACGTCCCAGTCGCCCTTGGCCGAGCCGTCGCTGCGCTGGATGTAGGGCTTGAGTTTTACCGTAAAGCCCAGGTTGCGCAGGATCTGCTGGAATTGCTGCTGCTTGCTGTCGCCACGGTCGATGGCATACGCATACGCCTCGACTATCTGCCCGCGCGAGCTGATGTCAGCCCACAACGCAGCGTAGTTGAAGTGGCAACCATAGGCCTGGCGGACGGTGTAATAGAGGTTTTGCACATCGGCGAACACTGCAATTTTCTTCACCGCACGTCCTCATGACAGCCAGGCGCCAGGGCCCGGAAAGGGTGCAAGTATGCCAGCCGCGAGAAGGTTTCCGGGAAAAATCAGACCGGGGCAACGAGTCGCCCCGGTCTGGGTGGGTCAGACGAAGGAATCGTCGTCGCCGAAGGAGGAAGAATCGTCGGAATAATCGCTGTCGGCAAAGCTGTCCGAATTGTTGCTGCCCCAGCTGTCGCTGCCGGCGTACTTCTGGTCATCATTGCCCCAGTTGCCGTTGTCACTGGCAGGCGCTGGCTCCTCACGAATGATTTCTTCCACGACTTGCGGCTGTTGCGAGTTGTGGTTGAACAGGCTGCTGATGCCTTCGGCCAGCAATACACCACCGGCCACGCCGGCTGCGGTTTTCATCGCGCCGCCGAGGAAGCCGCTGCCCACCGGAGCGGCTGGAGCAGGCTGTTGATAATTCTGCTGCGGGGCAGGTTGGCTGAACCCAGGCCGCGCCGGTTCGCGCCAGCCGCCACCAGAAGACGGCGGTGCACTTTGAGCCGGCTGCTGATCACGGGAACCACCGCCGCCAAAGATGCTCGACAGGAAACCGCCGCTGCTCGCCGGAGCAGGCTGCGCGGACTTGGCCCGCTGCAGTTCGTCCTGCAATTGCTGGATCTGCTGCGCCTGCTGCTTGTTCTGCGCGTCGAGGCTCTTGAGCGCATGTTCCTGCACCAGGATCGACTGGGTCATGTAATACCCGGCCGCCGGTTGGCGCGTCATGTGCTCCTTGATCCGCGCTTCGGCCTGGGCGTCGCGGGGGGCTGAGTCCGTTTCGGCTTGTTGCAACCGTGAAAACAGTCCATCGATCAGGGTTTGCTCTTCGCTGTTCATGGCGACCTCGTTAGATTGCCGGTAGAAATCGTGGTCTCGCCTTTAATCAGGCGCCGTCCTAGTTATGGGGGTGTTACGAGTTGTTTCAATGGTCTTTACTCAAGGTTTACGTTTGCTTACCTCCGGTGATGATCGGTTAAAGTGTTGCCCTTGCTTTCAGGCCTGCGATGAACTTGATGAATCCGTTAGACGTGCTGCGCGACTCCTTCCGTTTCACCCAACGCAACCTGGGCGCCATCGTCCAACTGTGTCTGCCGTTGGTGATTTTCGAAGCCCTGCTGCAACAGGTGCTCAACCACGTCGTCGGCCCGGATGCGTTTCCCGGCTACAGCGTGGTAGTGGGGTTGCTGGTGTACCCGCTGTATACCGGCGCGCTGATCCTGTTTCTGGATGCTCGCACCCGTGGCGAGTCGCCGCGCACTAAAGATGTCTGGGCCATGGCCCTTACCCTGTGGCCGCGCTTCGCCCTGCTGACGGCGATGAGCACCCTGCTGATTCTGCTGGGCCTGTCGCTGTATTTCCTGCCGGGGCTGTGGCTGATGGTGGTGTTGGCGTTTGCCGAGTACCTGCTGGTGCTGCGCGGCATGCCGGCGTTGGAGGCAATGAAGGAAAGCTTCCGTCTGAGCCGTGGGCATTTCTGGCTGATCCTGGTGTGCCTGCTGTGCGTGATGACGCCGCTGTGGTTGCTCAAGGGCGCCAGCGTTGCAGCGTATCCAACACCTGCGCCGCTGATTGGCTTGCTGTTGGACAGTGCCCACAGCTTCCTCCAACTGTTTACCAGCGTGGTGCTGTTTCGTTTATTCATGCTGATCGGTGGCGATGCCGACGCGCGGTGATATGCTCCGTGCCACCTCTGAAACGCTATAAGCCGAGCCGATGACCCGTTTATTGCGCATCACCTTGCTGAGCCTGCTGATCATCGCAGGCTTGCTGACCGCCCTGATCTACAGCCTGACCTGGCGCCCCGAGGCGAAGGAAACCCTGCCGGTGAGTTGTGTCGCGCCCCGTGCGCCCACGCTGCTGCCGGGGCAGGCGCTCAAGGTCATGACCTGGAACGTGCAATACCTGGCCGGCAAGAACTACGTGTTCTGGTACGACACCGCCGACGGCAGTGGCCCGGACGACCGCCCCACCGTGGAAGACATGGCCGCCAGCCTCGACGAAGTGGCGCGAGTGATCCGTGACGAACAACCCGACATCCTGCTGCTGCAGGAACTCGACGAAAACGCCAAGCCCTCCCATTACCAAGACCAGCTTGCCCTGTTGCAAGAGCGCCTGGTCGACCTCTACCCCTGCAGCGCCCAGGCCTTCGACTGGAAAGCCGACTTCGTGCCAAACCTGCACATCTTCGGCAGCGTCGGCCGCAAACTGGCGACCCTCAGCCGTTACCAGATCGAACACGCCGAACGCCTGCAACTACCGGCGCCCGAGGCCAATATCATCAGCCGCCAGTTCCAACCCAAGCCGGCTTTGCTGCTGACTTACCTGCCTTTGAGCGATGGCGGCCAACTTGCGGTGCTCAACACCCGCCTGGATGGCGATGCCCCTGGGCGCAGCGCGGTGCAGAATCAGGTGAGAACTACGGTCAAACTGCTGGATAAATTCGAGGGCCGTGGCACGCCCTGGCTGATCGGCGGGGATTTCAATCTGCTGCCCTTGGGGCAATTCCTACGCCTGGACGCCACCAAACGCGGGCAGTATTCGCCGGACAGCGAGCTGCATTTGCTGTGGGACAAATACCCAATGATCCCGAGCAACAGCCAATCCAGCGGGATTGATCGTGAGAAATGGCTGACGAACTTCCCCAACGACCCGAGCGTGGACGGCCCGGATCGTACGCTGGATTACCTGTTCTACAGCCCGCGGATCAAACGGGTGGAGGCCAAGGTGCGGCAGGAGGATACGTTGCGTATTTCCAACCATTTGCCGGTGATTGCGCGGTTTCTGCTGCCTGCCGCCCAGTAGTCACTTGCGCGGTTTGATCCGCGCCGTCGCCTCCGCCACCAGCGGGTCATCCGGCCAATAGTGCTTCGGGTACCGCCCCTTCAAATCCTTCTTCACCTCGGCATAGGTACTGCGCCAGAAGTTCGCCAGGTCCTGCGTCACCTGCACCGGCCGCCGCGCTGGGGACAGCAAATGCAGCTTCACCACTTGGCGCCCTCCAGCAATGCGCGGGGTGTCGGCCAGCCCGAACAATTCCTGCAAGCGTACCGCCAGGATCGGCGGCTGTTCGCTGTAGTCCAAACGCACTGACGAACCCGACGGCACTTTCACATGCTGCGGTGCCAGTTCGTCCAAACGTTGGGGCAGTGGCCAGGGCAGCAGGTTGTGCAGGAAGCTGGAGATATCCAGGTTGGCGAAATGGCTCAGGCGCGAGACTTTGCCCAGGTAAGGCATCAGCCAGTGTTCGAGGCTGGCGAGCAAAGCTTTGTCACTGATGTCGGGCCATTCGCTGGATTTACCGGCGTCGAGTTGGCGCAACAGCATGACCCTGGCCTGCCATTGGCGCAGTTCCGGCGTCCACGGCAGCAGTTCCAGGCCTTTGCGGCGTACCAGGTTGACCAGCGCCTGGCTGCGGGCGGATTCGTCGAGGCCGGTCAGCGGTTCGCGGCTGAGCACCAGTTCACCGACTTTGCGTTGGCGTTCGGCGCGCAGGACGCCTTCGCGTTCGTCCCAGTCGAGTTGGTCGACATTGCGCACTTGCTCGGCCAGCACCGTGTCGAACAGCGCCGGATCAAAATCCGCCGCCAGGTAGATACGTTCTTCGCGCTGGCCCTGGCGACTGCCCAGGTCGGCGATGACCAGCCAGGCCTGTTTCATCAGGCTGTCGGCTTCGGCGAACAGCGCCGCGCGGCCGTTGGCCAGGCGATATTCCGCACCGCCGGGGCGACGTTGCTGGGCGACGCGGTCCGGGTAGGCCAGCGCCAGCAAGGCACCGAGCCAGCGCGGATGGTCGGGGTCGGCAACGGCTTGAGTGGCCTGGCCTCTTAAGTAACCACGATATTGTCGCGCCAGTTGCCTGGCCCGCTGCACGCCGCCTTGGGTGCCGCGTGCGCGTTCTTCGCCGGACAACAGCGCCAATCGACTGTGCAAATCCGCACCGCCACCGCGCAGGATGTCGCGCTCTCCCAGCAATGCGGCCACGTCGCAGGCCGTCGCCGCCAATCCAAAATCCTGCCCGCGCAGCAGCAGATGGGCGATACGCGGATGGGCCGGCAACTCGGCCATCTTCTGCCCATGGGCGGTGAGTTTGTCTTCATTCAAAGCACCGAGGCGCACCAGCAAATCCTGGGCCTGGGCATACGCGGCGGTCGGCGGCACATCCAGCCACACCAGTTGATGGGGTGTGACACCCCAACGCGCGAGCTGCAAAGCCAGTCCGGCCAGGTCGGCGGCGAGGATTTCCGCACTGCCGTAAGCGGCCAAACCTTCATGCTGGTCTTCGGACCACAAGCGATAACACACGCCCGGCTCCAGGCGCCCTGCCCGGCCGGCGCGCTGGGTGGCGCTGGCGCGAGAGATACGTTGGGTATCGAGGCGGGTCATGCCGCTGCCGGGGTCGAAACGCGGCACTCGCGCCAGCCCGGCATCAATCACCACACGCACGCCGTTGATGGTCAGGCTGGTTTCGGCGATGTTGGTCGCCAGCACTACTTTGCGTTTACCGGCGGGTGCCGGATCGATAGCGGCGCGTTGGGCGTTGAGGTCCAGTTCGCCATGCAGCGGGCACAACAACACATCGATGCGCTCGCCGAGGGCGTCGGCCAGTTGCTGGTTGACCCGACGAATCTCGGCCTGCCCCGGTAGGAAAACCAGCACGCTGCCGGTTTCGTCATGCAGGGCTTCGAGAATGGTCTGCACCACGCGCGGCTCGATGAACTCACCGGGCTGGTAAGGTCGGCCCCAGCGCATCTGCACCGGGAACATGCGCCCTTCGCTGCGCAGGATCGCCGCGTCGTCCAGCAGACTGGCCAGGCGTTCGCCTTCTAGGGTGGCGGACATCAGCAGGATTTTCAGCGGTTGATCATCGCGAAACAGTTCGCGGCCGTTGAGGCTCAGGGCCAGTGCCAGGTCGGCGTCGAGGCTGCGTTCGTGGAATTCGTCGAAGATCAGCAAACCCACGCCGTCCAGCGCCGGGTCATCCTGCAGGCGGCGGGTGAGGATGCCTTCGGTAACCACTTCGATGCGCGTATTGGGGCCGACCTTGCTGTCCAGACGAATGCGATAGCCGACGGTTTCGCCGACCTTCTCGCCCAGTTCACTGGCCAGGCGTTCGGCCGCCGCACGGGCTGCAAGACGGCGGGGTTCGAGCATCAGTATGGTCTGTCCGGCCAGCCAGGGTTCGTTCAATAACGCCAAGGGCACGCGGGTGGTTTTACCGGCGCCGGGGGGCGCTTCGAGCACGGCTTCATGGCGATTCGCCAAGGCGTCACGCAGTGCAGGTAAAACTTCATCAATCGGCAACGAATTCATACTGGCTCCAAAGCAGAGCGGCGAGTATAACGGCGAACTGCCGAGTGCCGACGTTGGTCTGAAAAACACCACCGGCTGCGCCTGGCAACGCGGTCAAAGGTGGGAGCTGGCTTGCCTGCGATGCTGACAACTCGGTCTTTCAAATAAACCGAGGTGATGCCATCGCAGGCAAGCCAGCTCCCACATTAGAGCGGTGTTGCTCGGCAGTATTGTCATATAGTCCCGTATCAATCGTGTTCAGGAGAGTTTCCATGCGTATCGCTTCCCGTGTCATTGGCGGTGTCCTCGCCGTCACCCTGCTGAGCCAATTGACGGCCTGCGGTTCGATCTTCTACCCGGACCGCCGTGGCCAGATCGACGGCAAGATCGACCCGACCATTGCCGTGCTCGACGCCGTGGGCCTGCTGTTCTATGTGATCCCCGGCCTGATCGCGTTCGGCGTGGACTTCGCCACCGGCGCTATCTACTTCGAACCGGGCAAGACCGCCCAGGTCGATCCGCAGAAACTCCACGAAGCCATTGGCGCCGACGGCAAGGTCGACAACGCCAAGCTGCAAAGCATCATCCAGAAAGAAACCGGCCGCAGCCTGCCGCTCGACGACCCGCGCATGATCCAGTTCAAGGGCAGTGTGCAACAGCTCGCCAGCCTGGGCCTGCAACCCGCCGCTTAAGGATCCGAGCCGCCTATGACCAGCAGTCCCGAACACGCCAGGCTCTTGCGCCTGGCCACCCGCGCCTCGGTGGGCGTGGCTTGTGCGCTGATTATCACCAAGGCCATCGCCTGGTGGCTCAGCGGCTCGGTGAGCATGCTTGCCGGGTTGACCGATTCACTGCTGGATGGCGTGACCTCGCTGCTGAACCTGGTGGCGGTGCATTACGCGTTGCGCCCGGCCGATGACGATCACCGTTATGGGCACGGCAAGGCGGAGTCGCTGTCGGGCATGGCGCAGGCGCTGTTTATCGGCGGCAGTGCGGTGTTGATCGCGTTCCAGGCCTATCAGCGTCTGCAACATCCGGAACCGGTGGGCGCACCGTGGTTGAGCATTGGCGTGATCGTGTTTTCCCTGGTACTGACCGTGGCTTTGCTGATGCTGCAACACCGGGTGATCCGCGAAACCGGCTCCAACGCCGTGCGTGCGGACTCATTGCATTACCGCTCCGACCTGATGCTCAACGGCAGCATCTTGGTAGCGCTGGTGCTGGCAGGGTTTGGCTACCATCAGGTCGATGCCTGGTTCGGACTGGGCATTGCCGCTTACATCTTATGGAGCGCCATCCAGATCGCCCGTGAAAGCTTTGCGGTGTTGATGGATGAAGAACTGCCGCCGGACGTGAGCCAGCACATGCTCGAACTGGCTCGTGGCGTACCGGGTGTATTGGGCGCGCATGATTTGCGCACGCGGATTTCCGGCAGCCACTGGTTTGTGCAGTTGCACCTGGAATTGCCGGGGGAATTGACACTGTCAGTGGCCCACGGCATCAGCGACCAGGCCGCCGATGCGATTCACAAGGCCTACCCGCGCGCCGAAGTGCTGGTGCACGCCGACCCGCGGGAAGTGGTCACAGGCAATAAAACCTAGTACTGCACCTGATAACCGCGGCTGCTCAGGCAGTTGCCCTGGGCCTGGCGGTAGGTTTGCACCACCGCCGGATCGGGGGCGTAGGTGACTTGCTGCGGGTCGAAGCCACTTTGCTGCACGGCCCAGCGATAACAGTCATAACCGTCCTGCTGCACCTGGGCCGGTGACTGGCCGTTGGCCGGATACGCCACCACGTCATAGCCATTGCCTTGCGGCGCGGGCTGCGGTGCCGGTACGGCGGCTGGCGGTTGCACCACCACGTATTGCTGGGAGCTGCTTTCGTAGGTGTAGTAGGAACCCGCCGCGAGGAAGAACAGCGCGCTGCCGATCCACACTTCACGCGCGTAGTCCGGCAGGTAATGCACACGGATGCCGTAGGGCGGCGTCACCACCACATAGCGCGGGCCTTGCGGGCGATACCAATAGCCGCCGGAGTAGAAGTAGTCCTGGCCACGGTAAGGCACGCGGTAATTGCGATCAGGGAAGCGGTCGATCACATAACCTGGGCGATGCTGCGGGCCTGGGCCCCAGCCGTTGCCATGGCCGTCAGGGCGACCGGGCCAGCGGTTGTCGCCGGGGCGCGAGCCTGGGCCGCCGGCTTCCCAGTGTTGGTTGCCGTCATTGCGTCGAGGGATGTCACGGTAATAGCCCTGACGCGGTTCCTGGGTCTGGCGCACGGTGTCGGGGCGACTCTGGATCGGCAGGTTGTTCGACGGCTGTGGTTGTGGCTGGGGCCGCCCCTGCTCATTGCCCTGGGGACGCCCTTGCCATTGGCCACCACCGTTCTGGCCTGCGCGATCAAAATGCTGATTCTGCGGGCGCGGCTGGTTGTTTTGCTGACGTGGTGGGTTGTTCTGCGGACGCGGCTGTTCATTACCGCCTCCTGGCCGTCCGCCCTCCGGCCCTCTTTCATGCTGACCACCGCCCTCACCACGCGGCCCGGTATCACGTTCGTCGGCCACTGCCTGGGCGCCAACGGTGACCATCAGCAAACCTACACCTGCCAAACGCCAGATGCGCTTCATGCTATTCCTCACTGCGGATTAGGGCCTGTCCATGAGACTGGAAAAGCCAGGCCCGGTTCTCGGACAGGTTATCAGCAGGCAAAAGAAAAGGGGTGACCCGTCGGCCACCCCTTGAGAACTTCGTCTTGGCTCAACGCTTTTGACGTTGGCTCACCTCACGCCGTCTTGTGGACAGTGTGCAGCCTGGAGGCCGGCTCAACCCTGCTGGGGTGGCGGCCGCAGCGGGCCTGATTGGGCGGGCTGCTTTGGACTGTTGTCCAGGCGGTGATTCTGTTGATAACGATACCCGCCAGCGCCCGGCAAATGATTGCGAAGATTGCGTCAATAAACAGTGCTTGCGCAATTTTTAACCCTTCATGGATAATTCACCGCAATAGTTACGACAAAGGCCATCCCAATGAGCAAGCTTGACCGATACGACCTGAGTATTTTGGCGGAATTGCAACGTGATGCGAGGATCTCCAACCAGGAGTTGGCCGAACGCATCGGCTTGTCGCCGTCGCCGTGCTCGCGCCGGGTCAAGCAGTTGGAGGACGACGGCTACATCGCTCGCCAGGTCGCCTTGCTCGACCGCAAGATGCTTGGCCTGAGTCTGACCGCCTATGTGCTGATCGGCATGGACCGCCACACGCCCGAACGTTTCGAGAACTTCGAAGCGGCAATCCGCACCCTGCCCCAGGTGCTGGAATGCAGTTTGGTCACCGGGATGGATGCGGACTATCAGTTGAAAGTGGTGGTGCCGGACATGGATCACTATCAGAAACTGCTGCTAGGTCACCTGACCCGCATTGAAGGTGTGACCAGCGTGCGCTCCAGTTTTGTGTTGAATCAGGTGCTTAACAGCACCGAATTGCCGCTGACGCACCTGAGAACCTGACCCCCAACCTGTAGGAGCCAGCTCGCCGGCGATGAGGCCCTTGAACCAAGTGCCGATCGTTCGGACGCCATCGCCGGCAAGCCGGCTTCTACAAGCGGGCGTGCGTCGCACCGACGCAGGTCAACCTTGAGCGCATCGCGCGGCCTTATACTGCCCGCCTGCCTTTGTCGGAAAATTCGCCATGAACAACATCGATCCCGCCCTCTTCGAAGAATGGATGATGACCGGCCTGGTCACGATCCTGATCATTTTCATGGGCTTTATCGTCTGGGACCTGGCGAAGAAGTCCAAGGCCGGGCGTTTTGGCTCGTTCATCCTGTTCTTCGTCTTGGGCCTGGGCGTGGCCGCGTTCATCATCAAGAGCGTGGTGATCGGCCTGATCGAGTCCGGCGCCTTATAAGCGCGCCGGCACTTCCTTCCACTGGCCTTGATCCAGGCCGTCAATCGTCCAATCGCCAATGCGCACGCGCACCAGACGCAGGGTGGGCAAGCCCACGGCGGCGGTCATGCGCCGCACCTGGCGGTTACGCCCCTCGCGAATCACCAATTCAAGCCAGTAAGTCGGTATGTTTTTGCGAAAGCGCACCGGCGGGTTACGCGGCCATAACTCGGGCTCATCCAACTGCCGCGCTTGCGCAGGCAAGGTCTTGCCGTCATTCAGTTCGACACCTTCGCGCAAGCGTTGCAGTTGCTCTTCGGTCGGTTCGCCTTCCACCTGCACCCAGTAGGTTTTCGCCAACTTGTGCTTAGGGTCGGCAATCCGCGCCTGCAACTGGCCATCGTTGGTCAGCAACAACAAGCCTTCGCTGTCACGGTCCAGGCGGCCCGCCGGGTAGATGCCGGGGATGTCGATGAAATCTTTGAGCGTCGCGCGCCCGCCTTCGTCGCTGAACTGGGTCAGCACGTCAAAGGGTTTATTGAACAGGATCAGCTTCGGCTCGGCCGGTGGCGCCTTGGCGACACGCCGCGCTGCGGAATACGGAGGTTTCACGCCAGGGCGGCGCGAATCGGGACGGGTGGGACGGGACATGGCAAAGGAACATCTAACGGTCAGGACCGACAATGCTAGTGGCCTGACCGTTAAATGACCATCCCAACCGCTTAGCGGAACGGCGGCTCGTCGAAGCTGCGCAGTTTGCGCGAGTGCAGCGAGTTGAGTTCGGTACGCAGCAAATCCACCGCCTCGATGCCGATCTTCAAGTGCTGACTGACCGCACGCTCATAGAATGCGTTGGCCGAACCGGGCAGCTTGATCTCACTGTGCAGTGGCTTATCCGACACACACAGCAAAGTGCCGTACGGCACCCGCAAGCGATAACCCTGGGCGGCGATAGTGCCGCTTTCCATGTCCACGGCCACGGCGCGGGACAGGTTGATCAGCGGCCGCTCCTGTGCCCAGCGCAGTTCCCAGTTACGGTCGTCGTAGGTCAACACGGTGCCGGTGCGCAGGCGTTTTTTCAGCTCTTCGCCTTTTTCGCCGGTGACGTTAGCCGCCGCTTGCTGCAAGGCCAACTGCACTTCGGCCAGGGCCGGGATCGGGATGTTCGGCGGCACGACGCGGTCGAGAATCCCGTCGCGGCGCATGTAAGCGTGAGCCAGCACGTAATCGCCGATGGTCTGGGATTGGCGCAGGCCGCCGCAGTGGCCGATCATCAGCCAGCAATGCGGACGCAGCACGGCCAGGTGGTCGGTGATGTTCTTCGCGTTGGACGGGCCGACGCCAATGTTGACCAAGGTCACGCCGTGGCCGTCAGTGGCTTGCAAGTGATAAGCCGGCATCTGATAACGGTGCCACACCACCCCGGCAGCAATCGCCGAGGCTTCACCGTGGTCCATCGCTTTGTCGATCACCACGTTGCCCGGCAACACCATGCGGATAAAACGCGGGTCGCTGCGCAGTTGTTCCAGGCCATGCAGGATGAACTGGTCGACATAACGGTGGTAGTTGGTCAGCAGGATCCACGGCTGCACATGGCGCCAATCGCTGCCGGTGTAGTGCACCAGGCGGCGCAGGGAAAAGTCCACGCGCGCCGCATCGAACAACGCCAGGGGCAGCGGGTCAGTGTTTTCCCAGTCGTACAGGCCATCGGCGATGCCATCAGTGGCGGCCGACAGGTCGGTACTCGGGAAGACGCGGGCCAGGGTCGCCGCAGTCACGCCGGAGCCGGCCAGTTCATCGCCCTGCTCCACTACGTAAGGGTATGGAATGTTCTGCTGGCTCACACCGACTTCCACCGTCACGGTGAAGTCGTGCATCAGCGGCACCAGTTGCTCCAGCAGGTATTTACGAAACGCCGCAGGATGGGTGACGGTAACGCTGTAGGTCCCTGGTAACTGAACCTTGGCATACGCCCGGGTGGTCTGTGGGACTTCGCCGTGGCAGTGGTAGGTCAGGCGCAGTTCCGGGTAGCGGAACAACGCACGTTGTTCGGCGTCGGGTTCGACGCGGTCCTTGAGGTATTGCTTGAGGGCTTGATTGAGCGCGCCCGTGGCACGCTCATGCAGGGCCGCCAGCCGGTCCACGGCTTCTTCAGCGGTTTGAACGACAACAAAAGCTTCGGTCACGGTAAGCATCCTGTGTTCTGACTTGCAGGCCTTTATCTTGCCTGTATCCCCGTCAGACGCAAACTTTGAATGCAATCAACAAGGTGTGGACCTGGCGACAATCGCCGCCACGTCGACGCCACGCGGCAGGGTGCCATACACTCGACCGGACGATTCGCCCAAGCGACTGGCGATAAACCCATCGCTGACCGCCGCATTGCCGGCTTCCAGCAACAGCTTGGCCTGCAACGCCACGGCGATGTCTTCGGTAAGCTGGCGCGCACGGTATTGGATGTCCTGGGTGTCCATAAAGGCTGACTTCAATTGCTCGATATGCCGCGCCAGTAGCTTGTCGCCATGCCCATCCCCCAGCTCGACAAACAGCGCTTCCAGCACGCCCGGCTCTTTTGACAACGCGCGCAGCACGTCCAGGCACTGCACGTTGCCAGAACCTTCCCACGTCGAATTCACCGGCGCCTCACGGTACAGGCGCGGCAGGATGCTGTCCTCGACGTACCCGGCACCGCCCATGCACTCGGCGGCTTCATTGATCATGGCCGGGGCGCGTTTGCAGATCCAATACTTGCCCACGGCTGTCACGAGCCTGGCGAACTTGGCTTCCTGCTCATCGCCTAAATGATCCAATGCGCGGCCCATGCGCAGGCTCAGGGCCAACGCGGACTCGCTTTCCAACGCCAGGTCCGCCAGCACGTTTTGCATCAAGGGTTGTTCGCTGAGCACCCGCCCCCCCAGCAAACGATGGGCACAATGATGGCTGGCCTGGGTCAGCGCCTGGCGCATCAATGCGCTGGAGCCGACCATGCAATCGAAGCGGGTCATGGCGACCATTTCGATGATAGTCGGCACGCCACGGCCTTCCTCACCGATCATTAAGGCCAGGGCGCCACGGAACTCTACTTCGCTGGAGGCGTTGGAGCAGTTGCCCAGTTTGTTTTTCAGGCGCTGGATGTAGAACTCGTTGCGCGTGTCATCCGGGCGGTGCCGGGGCAGTAGGAAGCAGGTCAGGCCCTTGTCGGTTTGCGCCAGGGTCAGGAAGGCATCGCACATCGGTGCCGAGCAGAACCACTTGTGGCCCACCAGTTCATACGCCTGGCCCGGACCGCCGGCACCCACCGGATAGGCGCGAGTGGTGTTGGCGCGCACGTCGGTGCCGCCCTGTTTCTCAGTCATGGCCATGCCGATAGTGGCACCGGCCTTGTGAGCGATGCCGACATTGCGCGGGTCGTATTGGGTATTGAGGATTTTCGGTAGCCAGGTCTTGGCCAGGTCCGGTTGCAGGCGCAGGGCAGGCACGCAAGCGAAGGTCATGGTCAGCGGACAGCCGGTGCCGGCTTCGGCCTGGCTGTGCAGGTAGGTCATGGCGGCGCGGGCCACATGAGCGCCGGACTGCGGATGCGCCCACGGCAGCGACGGCAAGCCATGTTCGACGGCCGTGCGCATGAGTTCGTGGTAAGCCGGGTGAAACTCCACCAGGTCGATGCGATGGCCATAACGGTCATGGCTGTTGAACACCGGTTTGTTCTGGTTCGCCAGGAACCCGGCCTCCATCAACGGCCCACCGGCCAGTGCGCCGTAGGCATCGATACGCGCTTCTGCCCAGCCAGCACCAAAGCGGCGCGACCATTCCTGCAGGGGCAAATCGATACGGTACAGGTTGGTGCCGTCCAGGGACGGTGGCTGGTTGGTGACGTCGTGGGTTTCGGCAAACTGATGCAGGTTCATGACGGGCCTCCTGGAAAAAGGCCCATTTCGATTGAGGCTGTTTGTAGGAGCGAGCTTGCTCGCGAAGAACGTGAGAGCACCGCGTTTTTACAGGGTGCTCGCGTTATCGTTGACGTTCTTCGCGAGCAAGCTCGCTCCTACACGGTGCCCGTCGATTGAGGCCGGTTTTTTCAGTTAAACACCGTCATACCGCTTAAAAAAGTGGCATACCCGCCGAATGTCCGGCGCTTTCGCCCTCTACCGGACACAGCAACCGACGCTCCAACACCGCCTGCAAGGCCTCGAAACGCACAGGTTTGGCCAGGCGATCGGAGAGGCCGATGCCATGGCAGCGCTCACGCTCCGACGCATTCAGCGACGTACTTAAGGCGATTACCGGTAACTCACCGCAGCCGGGCAATGCACGGATCTGACAACACAACGAGAAGCCACCTTCAGGGATATCCAACAGTACTGCGTCGAAATCTCCTGCTTGCAAGGCAGCCAACGCGTTCGGGCCGGTGTCCACGGTTTTCACCCGGTATCCGAGTTTGAGCAGCATGCCGCGCACCACCAGTTGGCCGACGCTGTTGTCGTCCACCAGCAGCACCGAGCACTCCTGAGGTGCGCGCTGCTTATCCGGCGCAGGTCGGGATTCAGGTGCTAGGGGACTGACCTCCACTTCAAGCTGGAAGCGGCTGCCTTTGCGCGGCTCGGAATGATGGGTGAGACGCCCGCCCAGCAGCTCGATCAGTTGCCGGCAGATCGCCAGGCCGATACCCAGGCCACCGTACTCGCGGGTCATGGAGCCATCCAGTTGGAAGAACCGCTGATACAGGGTCGCTTCGTCGAGGAAAGCAAAGCCGATTCCGGTGTCGGTGACGATAAAGCTCAAGCGCAGGCCACCGCCACTCTGGGGCACACCGACCACGCGCAGGCGCACCGCGCCTTCGTGGGTGAACTTGAAGGCGTTGTCCAGCAGGCAATCCAGGCACTGCAGCAGTTTGTCGGCGTCGCCCAGTACGCGGTCTGGCAACTCGTCCGCCACATCGATGGAGAACGCCAGGCCTTTGCTCTGGGCGCTGGCGGTGAACTGCTGGCGCAAGGTGTCGAGCGTACCGCGCAGGCTGAATACCTGGGGTTGGGCGCTCAAGCGGCCGGCCTGCAATTCGGTGAGGGTTAGGATGCCGTTGACCATGCGCATCATGTCCCGCGCCGAACCGGCGGCGGTTTGATGGTATTGCGCCAGGTCCGCGTCCAGGGGCACGGTCTGCATCAGTTCGAGGGAGCCGATCACGCCGTTCATGGGCGTACGCAGTTCGTGGGTCAGGGTGGCGAGGAACTCGTCCTTGAGTCGGTTGCTGCGGGCCAATTGCTGGTTGAGCACTTCAAGTTTTTGGCTGGCATCGAGCAGGATCTGCGCTTGTTGCTCGCGCATGGAATTGATGCGGTCGGCCAGAGCCAGGGACAGCAGCGCCACTTCAATCGCCGAGCCGATCTGGCTGGCATACATGGTCAGGAATACGTTGGGCAGATAGCCCAGCACCATCAGCGTATTCACCACTCCACCTAGCAGGAACGCCGACCAGGCGATGATGAAATAGCGCGCCACCCGCTGGCCGCAATACCAAGCCTTGATGGCGGCGACAAAAATAGTCACGGTAAACACCAGTGCCAAACCGGTGGCCAGGCGCAGTGCCAGCGCGTAGCTGGTCATCAACGACAGCAGCATCACCACGCCACCGCAGGCCACCAGCGCCAGCAACAGCCGGTTGATCCAGCGACTGTGCTGGGCCGTGTGCAAAAAGCTGCGCGCAAACAGGCTGCCGAACAACGCCGCCGAGCCGATCAGGAATGGCGTCGCGGCATTCGCCCACCAAGGATTGTTCGGCCAGAAATACTCCACCGCCGCACCGTTGACCGACAGCTGATACATGCCAAACGAGGCGATATAAAAGATGTAATAGAGGTAGCTGGTGTCGCGCACGCTGAGGTAGATGAACAGGTTATAGACCAGCATCCCCAGCAACACGCCATAGATCAGGCCCAGCACATACAGGCGCAGCGGCTGTTGCTCCAGATAGGCGGTGCTGGACCACAGCGTCACAGGCGCCTGGATCGACCCTTCGCTTTGCAGGCGCAGGTACACGGTTTTTGCCTCGCCCGGCGTGAAGTCGACCTTGAACAAGTAGTTGTTCTGGCGGATCTCACGGGCGGAAAACGGCAGCGCATCCCCAGTACGTCCTGCCAGCCGATAAGTGCCGGTGTTGTCGGGCAGGTAGAGGTCAAGATGGTCGAGCGGCGGGTACGCCAGCTCCAGCAACCAGGTGCGCTGCGCTTCGGGATTAGTGGGTAGGTAATGCAGATTGACCTTGAGCCAGAACACCGAGCGCGAGTAGCCAGCATTCAGGGTGTCTTTAACGTGGGGCTTGAACTGCGCGGTGGCGGACGGCGCGATCACATCCGCGATGGTGAGGGCATCGGTCGGGTCTTCGAGCACTTGCATCACTCGCCCCAACGGCAGGCTTTGTGTGTCCTGGTTAAACTCGATGGCGTTGGCGAGCATCGGCAACCCGCACAACAATAAAATCAGCAAATAGCGCATAGAGCCCCAGCGTGGCCTGTCCGGTTATGTCAAAAAGCCCCCCATTCCTTTTGAGAAGACGTACACCGGCAATACAGTAAGTAGTTTGGATCCACTCTAGCATAGCCACTAAAGGCTATTGGACACCATTGAAATAATTTTTTGAAAGGCTCTAGAACGAGGCTTTCAGCGATATAAAGCGAGTGCAAAACCGCCAAAAAAGCGTCACTGCGATGGCAAAATTCAACCATCGCCAGACAGCCCCGCCAAAAGCGTTTGGTGGTAAGCTCGCGCACCATGAATATCTACAGCTCTCGTCCCGTTGTCCTCTGTCTCTCCGGCCATGACCCCAGTGGTGGCGCCGGCTTGCAGGCAGATATCGAAGCCCTGCTCGCCCAGGGTTGCCATGCGGCTCCGGCCGTCACCGCCTTGACCGTGCAAAACACCGTCAATGTCATCGATTTCCGCGTGCTCGACCGCGAGTGGGTACTGGCTCAGGCCAATGCTGTACTCGGCGATTCAGAAGTGGCGGCGGTCAAGCTGGGCATGCTCGGTTCCACCGCGATGGTCGACACCGTAGTCGAACTGCTGCAGGCGCATCCGCACCTGCCGGTGGTATGCGACCCGGTGCTACGCGCCGGCGGCGGTGGCAGCCTGGGCAAGGACGAAGTCGGTTATGCAATGCGCGAGCGGTTGTTGCCGCTGTCGCTGATTGCCACGCCCAACCTGCCGGAAGCGCGCATCCTCGCGGAGCTGCCTGAAGGCACCGCAGACGAATGCGCCGAGAAGCTGCTGCCGTACATCAAGCACCTATTGATCACCGGCGGCCATGGCGACGAGCACGAAGTGCACAACCGCCTCTATAGCCGCGACGGCACGCGCCAGACCTTTACCTGCCAGCGCCTGCCCGGCAGCTATCACGGTTCGGGCTGTACGTTGGCCAGTGCGTTGTCCGGCCGGATTGCCCAGGGCGAAGGCTTGGTGAGCGCCGTGCAATCGGCCCTCAACTACACTTGGCGCACCTTGCGTGATGCCGAACAACTCGGCCAGGGCCAGTTTGTACCGCGCCGGCTGCCGCTGGATTTTTGCTCGTAAGACGACAGAGGGGCCTGCCCGATGAAACTACGTGGCCTTTACGCCATTACCGACAGCCAACTGCTGGCCGGTAAATTCCTCGCCTACGTCGAAGCAGCGTTGGACGGTGGCGTGACCCTGCTGCAATACCGCGACAAAAGCAGCGACGAAGCCCGACGCCTGCGTGAAGCAGAAAAGCTGCGGGAGCTGTGCTCGCGCTACAAGACCCAGTTGATCATCAACGACGACGCCGAACTGGCCGCCCGCCTCGGCGTCGGCGTGCACCTGGGCCAGACCGACGGCCCGCTGACCCCGGCCCGTGCCCTGCTAGGCTCCAAAGCCATCATCGGTTCCACCTGCCACAGCCAGATCGAACTGGCCGAGCAGGCCGCCAAGGAAGGCGCCAGCTATGTCGCCTTCGGCCGCTTCTTCAATTCCAACACCAAGCCCGGCGCACCGGCCGCCACCACAGAGATGCTGGCCCAGGCCCGTGCGCGTTTGCAGTTGCCGATCTGCGTGATCGGCGGCATCACCCTGGAAAACGCCGCCCCCCTGGTAGCCCACGGCGCCGACCTGCTGGCGGTGGTGCATGGCCTGTTTGGCGCCGACAGCACCCAGGAAGTCACGCGCCGCGCCCGTGCGTTCAACGCCCTTTTTCAGATTTGATTTAAGAGAGCCCGATCATGTCCCGTTCCGAAACGCTGTTTGCCAATGCCCAGAAACACATCCCCGGCGGTGTGAACTCCCCCGTGCGTGCGTTCAAGAGCGTGGGCGGCACGCCGCTGTTCTTCAAGCATGCCGAAGGCGCCTACGTCACCGACGAAGATGACAAGCGCTACGTGGACTACGTCGGCTCCTGGGGCCCGATGATCCTCGGCCACAGCCACCCGGACGTGTTGGACGCGGTGCGCAAGCAACTGGAACACGGCCTGTCCTACGGCGCGCCGACCGCCATGGAAACCGAGATGGCCGATCTGGTCTGCTCGATCGTACCGTCGATGGAAATGGTGCGCATGGTCAGCTCCGGCACCGAAGCCACCATGAGCGCGATCCGCCTGGCCCGTGGTTTCACCGGCCGCGACAGCATCATCAAGTTCGAAGGCTGCTACCACGGTCACTCCGACAGCCTGCTGGTGAAAGCCGGTTCCGGCCTGCTGACCCAAGGCGTGCCAAGCTCGGCCGGTGTGCCGGCGGCTTTCGCCAAACACACCCTGACCCTGCCGTTCAACGACATTGCCGCCGTCGAGCAGATGCTCAACGAAGTGGGCCAGGACGTGGCCTGCATCATCGTCGAGCCGGTGGCCGGCAACATGAACTGTGTACCACCGGCGCCAGGCTTCCTCGAAGGCCTGCGCGAGCAGTGCGACAAGCACGGCGTGGTGCTGATTTTCGACGAAGTGATGACCGGTTTCCGCGTCGCGCTCGGCGGCGCACAGGCTCACTACGGCGTCACGCCGGACCTGAGCACCTTCGGCAAGATCATCGGCGGTGGCATGCCGGTGGGCTGCTTCGGCGGCAAGCGCGAAATCATGCAGCACATCGCGCCACTGGGCCCGGTGTACCAGGCGGGCACCTTGTCGGGTAACCCGCTGGCCATGGCCGCCGGCCTGACCACCCTACGCCTGATCAGCCGCCCGGGCTTCCACGCCGAGCTGACCGACTACACCACGCGCCTGCTCGACGGCCTGCAACAGCGCGCCGATGCCGCTGGCATTCCGTTTGTCACCACCCAGGCGGGCGGGATGTTTGGCCTGTACTTCAGCGGCGCTGACGATATCGTCACGTTTGATGACGTGATGGGCAGCGACGCCGATCTGTTCAAGCGCTTCTTCCACCTGATGTTGGAAGGCGGTGTGTACCTGGCGCCAAGCGCTTTCGAAGCCGGCTTCACCTCGATCGCCCATGGCGAAGCCGAGTTGAAACTGACCCTCGATGCCGCCGAACGCGCCTTTGCCGCATTGAAATAATGGGTCGTACAAATCAGGCACCGCGCAAACGGTGTCTGATTTGCTACTTTGCTTACAGAGATTTCCGCGTTTTTTAGAGAAATCACCTGCAATCCGGCAGATAACTTGCCCAAGCAGCAGAAAAACGAGTAAAGACTTTGTAAGCAGAGGCCTGCTTATTTCATAATGCGCGCTTATTGGATCCCCCGAGGGTCCGCGCGCCCCGTCAGAGGTAAGTCGATTCCCATGAAACGCACCGGCCGCACCCTGGTTCTGGGCTGCCTGTTGCTCCTTCAGCCGCTGCTGGCACATGCACAAGCAGGCGGCAACTCGTTGTTAATCCCAGCGATGGGTCGTTGCACCCTCAATACCCAGCCAGACAGCCAGGCCGAAGCCCTGAGCGCGTGCCAGAAACAGGCCGACGGCGGGGATGCGCAGGCGCAATACGAGTTGGGCGAGTACTTCCACGACAGTAAAAACCCGGCCCGCGACCTCAACAAGGCCTTGAGCTACTTCGAGAAAGCCTCGTTGCAAGGGCACGCCCAAGCGCAATTCGAACTGGGCAACATGTTCTTCAAAGGCGAAGGCGTGCCGGCCAACAACGTCCAAGCGTATATCGTGCTGAAAATGGCCGCGGTCAACGGCGCAGAAGACGCACTGGACACCGCCGACGAAGTCGCCGAGCACATGCAGCGCGATGAGTTGGAAGTGGCGACCCAGGTGCTAGGGCAGATTTTCCGCAATTATCTGCAGGAATTGCAGAGTGCCGACGGGCGTTCGCCCTTCTCACCACTGCCCTGATCAAGGCGACAACAAATAACCCTGTCGGTATGCCTTTTGGCCGGCGACATGGGCGATTGTCATACCGGTGCTAGCCATTCGCCGTATTGATCGAACATACAAAAGCCCTGCATGTGTGCAAGCCACTGGCGTCACGCGATCGGTGATCGGGTCGATGATTTCCGCCACGATTTGCCCTGCCTTCAGGTAATCTCCCACCTGCGCGCAGAACACGATCAAGCCTCCCGTCGGGCTGGTCACCGGCTCTACCCCTGCCAACGGGGTTGGTAGATTGAGCAATGGCGGCAACGGAGGCGCTTGGCTATCAATCGCACCACGCTCAATTAGAAAGTTAATCAACGCCTGGCAATCCTGACGAGCCAGCCCATGATCCACATCAGCAACCCCTCTTAATTCCACGGTCACAGCGAACCCAGGTGCCGAGAAGCGCCCGGCAAACCGCGTCTGCATTTGCTCCCAAAACAACGTAAAGCACTCATCGAACGACTGCCCACCGGCTTCTTTGGTCAAAAAGCAGGCCTCCGCGCCCAGATAGCGGGCCAGCGGCTCCACCTGTGACCAGAAATCCGGCGACAGATACAAGTGCTGCACGGCTTCGAAATCACAATGCAGGTCCAGCACGATATCGGCGTCACAAGCCAGCGTCTGCAGGATCACGCGCATGGATTGCAACTGCGTCGCCGATACCTGGCTGGCAAGCGTTTGCCGCAAGGTCGAGCGGATCAGTTGTAGATTGCTGGAAGGATCATCAGTCAACAGACCTTGCACGTCATCACCGACCTGCTGGCTGACATCAAGGAAGAAACGGTTGAAGTTCTCACGGCTGTCGTTATCGAAGCGCCCCTGCGGCACGTCCATGAGTACCTGCTCCAAACCCAGCGGATTGGCTACCGGCACCAGCACGACCGACCAAAGTAGCAGCCCGGCCGCCTCCATCTGTGCCAGTTGCTGCTTCAGGTGCCATAACACCAGCATCCCCGGCAACTCATCAGCGTGCAGCGACGCCTGGAGGTAAACCTTACCTGCCGGATTGGCTGGCTCGTAATGAAAACTCTGGATCTGCCGGGTCATACCCGGCACGGCCGCCAGTAATTCATGTACGCGAGTCTGCATAGCGGCCCCCTATCGGCCTGGATCGAGAAAGCGCAACCAACGTCGTTCAGCCAGGCGAAACAGACCGACCAAGACAAACGTGATGCACAGGTAAAGAGCTGCGGCAAGGCCGAAGGACTGGAAGGTCAAGAAGGTCGCAGCGTTGGCATCCCGGGCAACTTTGAGGATGTCCGGAACCGTGGCCGTAAACGCCAACGTGGAGGAATGCAGCATGAAGATCACTTCATTGCTGTAGTACGGCAATGCCCGGCGCAAGGCCGAGGGCATGATCAAGTGGATATACAGCTTCCAGCTGTCAAACCCCAAGGATCGCGCGGCCTCGATTTCACCGCGCGGTATTGCTCGAATGGCGCCGGCCAGTATTTCGGTGGTGTAGGCCCCAGTATTCAGGGCGAACGCCAGCAGCGTGCAGTTCAGTGCCTCGCGAAAAAAACTATCCAGCAGTGGCTGCTCACGCACCGCGGTAATGCTGTAAATCCCGGTGTAGAAAATCAGCAACTGGATATAAAGCGGCGTGCCACGGAACAGATAGGTGAAGCTTTGCACCGGCCAACGCCAGCGGCGCCGGGACGACGCCCTGGCGATGGACAATGGCAGTGCCAGCAACAGGCCAAAACACAGCGAGGCGCTGGTCAGCCATAAGGTCATTGCCAGGCCGGTCACTTGTTGACCGTCGGAATAGAGGAGTGGTCGCCAATATTCCTGGATCAGCTCAATCATCATGATGCCTCCTGCACACCGGCACCGTAGCGGCGTCCCAGCCAGCGCAACGCGGCGTTTGAAACGCTGCTGAGCACCAGGTAGATCAACGCTGCAAACAGCAAAAAAGCTAACAATTGCTGGCTGCTCTTGCCCGCCACCTGGGCCACTTTCACCAGGTCCGCCAAGCCGATGATCGACACCAGCGCGGTGGCCTTGAGCAACACCATCCAGTTATTGCCCAGCCCTGGCAGGGCGAAGCGCATCATCTGCGGGAATATCACGTGCACAAAGCCTTGATAGAAGGTCATGCCAAGGGCCTTGGCGGCCTGATACTGGCCAAGAGGCACGGCCAGCAAGGCGCCGCGAAAGGTCTCGGTGAAATAGGCGCCGTAGATAAACCCCAGGGTGAGCACGCCCGCGCTGAAGGGGTCGATTTCGATGTAGGCCCAACCCAGCGCATTTGTCAGACGACTCAAGCCTGTTTGCAGCCCATAGAAGATCAACAACATCAACAATAGGTCCGGCACCCCACGGATCAGGGTGGTGTAGAGCTGTGCGCAGATGCGCCAGGCCCTGACCTTGGACAACTTGGCGCCGGCCCCCAGCAAGCCGAAGACCAGCCCCAGCAGCAATGACAGCAACGCCAGTTGCAGCGTTACCCAGACACCGCGCAATAACAGCGGTGCAAAACCGTCCAGGGTCGCGGCGAATTGCGTAAAAGTGGGTAGCATGTTGCGCCCTCGCCGGTCATTGGCCGCTGAACATGTCCACACCCGGGAAATACTGCTCCTGCAGCCGGGCATAGGTGCCATCGGCGTGCAATGCCGCCAGCCCCTTATCCAGCAGGGTTTTCAAGGCCTGATTGCCTTTGGCGATGCCGATGGCACTTTTGGAAGGCATCAGTTCGCTTTCAATCAACGGCCCCAGCACAAACCCCGCTCCTTGGTTGGATCGCAAAAAACCGCTCTGCGCCTGCTGGGCGTCCTGCAATGAAGCGTCCAAACGACCCGCCACCAGGTCGGCATACACCTGCTCCTGATCGGCATAAGCCACGATTCTCAAGCCTTGCTTGGCGAGCACTTGCCGGGCGTAGGTTTCCTGGGTGCTGCCCTGCAAATAGCCTACGGCCTTGCTCTTGGACAGCTCGGTGCCTGGGCGAAACACCATGGCGGTGGGGCTGGAAAAAACCTCCGAGGAGAAATCGATCACCTTTTGTCGTGCGTCAGTGACCGTCATTGAAGCCAGGATCGCATCAATCTTGCCGGCATTCAGGCTGGGGACCAAGCCGTCGAAATCGCTTTCGACCCATTGGCAGCGAACGTTAAGGTTAATGCAAATGGCAGTACCCACATCAACTTCGAAACCTGTCAACGCCCCCTTAGTGTCCTTGTAGGCAAACGGGGCGTAGTTAGGGTCAACACCAAAACGTATTACCGTATATTCATTGGCAAAGAGAAATGTATTTATAAACAGTGTTGCGAATAACGTCAGGATTATTTTTTTCATTATTATAGGCCTCGTCATTAATGAAACAGCAGGACTGACTACACTTCGATAAAAGGAATTTCTCGACGTACAACTAATGAATCAGCAGGCGCATCAAACTCTCGTGCCATGCGATGCCCTGAATACACAGCGGCTGCAATGGTGCCTGGCGCCACGCAGTCGCCGATTAACGCCAGCGTGGTGATACCGGCCGCGCGCATTTGTTCGGGGCCGTTATGCAACGCCTGATACAGCGCTTGCTCGGGCGCTCGAGAGGTGACCAACAACAAGGACGCGGCGGGAACGAAGCGGGTTCGCTCGGTGTAGACACACCCGGCGACCACGCCCTCCGGCATGCCGCCGACCAGCGTGTGAGACGCGATGATCGTGACACTCAACTCCAGCAGGCGACGCTGGATGCGATGCTGTTCAAGGGTGTTATGGGTCCAGGCCGCTACATCCGCCGCCGGGGTAACGAAGATTACGTCCACACCCCGCGCCACCAAATGCTCGGCCAGCACGCTGCCCATGTAGTAGTGATCATCGTCGAACAACAGCACCGGTGACGGCGGCAACACACCGGCCATCACGTCGTCAGGCGTCAGTACGGGCAGGCACTCCAGGCCCGGCATCGGGTGACGCAGGGCGCGTCCCAAGCCGTCCCGCCGCCAGTGGGAGCCGGTGGCGATAAACACGTGCTCGGCAGCGAAGTCGAGCACATCCTGGACTTGCATGGGGCTTTCCCGATAAATCTCGACCGACGCCAGGCGGCTCAAGGCATCCAGTCGATAGTCGATGACCCGAGCCCAACTCGCCAGTCCGGGAAGGCGCGCCTCCAGCGTCACGCGCCCACCCAGCGTGCGCAGGCTGTCGGCCAGCGCTACATCCATTCCTCTCGCCCCCAATATCCGTGCGCACTCAAGCCCTGCGGGCCCGGCGCCGACCACCAGCGCGCGCCCAGGCTGAGGCGCTCGCTGGACCGACTCGGGGTGCCAGCCGCGCCGCCACTCCTCGCCCATGGTCGGGTTCTGGGTGCAACGTAAAGGCGTGCTGGTGTGATCACCACTGACACACACGTTGCAGCCTATGCACTCACGAATTTCCTCCGCGCGCCCCTCTTCAATCTTCTTCGGCAAGAAAGGATCGGCAATCGACGGGCGGGCTGCGCCGATCAGGTCGATTACGCCACTGCGGACCAGGGAGACCATGGTATCCGGCGAAGTAAACCGCCCGACGCCAACCACCGGCTTGCGGGTCAGCGCCTTAAGCCCCTGCAGGAAGTCCGCTTGGTAACCTTCCGGAGCAAAGCGCGACGTCATGCTGTCGTTGGACCAGTCGGCGACATTCACATCCCATAAATCCGGCAAGTCCGCCAACATCGAGAAGATCTCAGCGCCTTCGCCCTCGCGACTCAAGCCACCCGCCATCTGCTCATCCACCGCCAGGCGTACTGCCACGGCACACCGGTCACCCACTGCGTCGCGGGTGTCTTCAATCAGTTCGCGCAACAGGCGCACCCGGTTCTCTAACACACCGCCGTACTCGTCAGTGCGCCGGTTGTTACGTGGCGTAAGGAAATGGAATGGCAGGCCCAGATCATGCCCGGCGTAAACATAGATGATGTCAAAACCCGCGTCCCGCGCACGCAGCGCAGCTGCCCGGTGCAGTGCACGCAGTTGCTGGATATCGGCACGGCTCATGGCCCGCGCCTGCACGGGGTCATAACCCCGCACCGGTGTATTGGAGGGTGCCCAGGGGATTTCACGGCTGTAGCGGTTAGGCGCGGAGTAACCGTTGAACGCCAACTCGACGCCGGCCAGAGAACCGTGGTGGTGAACCGCCTCACACATCCGCGCAAGTGCCGGAATGTCGCGCTCATCCCACAACCGCGCTTCTATGTAGGGCGAGAACTCGCTCAGCGGGCTGATCTCACACTCCTCGGTGCAGACCACGCCCCACCCACCCTCGGCTTTTAACCCACGCATGCGGGCCATAGCCGATGGATGCACATGACCCATGCCATTGCAGTGGGGCACTTGATAAAAGCGATTGCGGGTGCGAACCGGGCCGATTTGTACCGGTTCAAACAGAATGTCGTAACGAGGATCGCGCACAGGGCTACTCCCGAACAGATAAGTCCGATGATGACTGCGTGATAGGAAACTCGGTGTTAACTAATGCGTGGCGTAACTGGACAATGGTGGACTAATGCCGTTGCATGTCAGAGTCGAATGATTTGGAAAGTTGGTTAATTCGCAATCTAAACTTAAGCACCACAAGAATGGGAAAAATGTTGAGGCGCTTTATTATTGGTATATTCATGACACTCCTCTCTGCACAAACAAAAATCTGCTATTTTTTAAGCAGAATGTCTACACGCATGAGAGCAGAATCAGAAACGCCCTACAAAATAGTTGATGTTTACTTTTCAGGCATCGGCATCGGAAACGGCATCACGTTACTGGTGCCACGCGCTTCGCTGATCTTCGGCGTGCCCAAACGCTCGACCTCATCGATGCGCACAATCGAATGCATCGGCACAAAGCTGCGCACCACCCCTTCGAACTGCGCCTTGAGCTTCTCTTCGCCCGGATCGACGACCAACTGGGTGCGCTCGCCAAAGACGAACTCTTCCACCTCCAGGAAACCCCACAGATCGCTCTGATAGATCTGCTTGGCGTACATTTCGAACACCTGGCCCTGGTTGAGGAAAATCACCTTGTAGATTGGAGCTTCACGTTTGGTCATGGTGGGCGAATAACACATCGGGGATATAAAAGAGGGCGCGAACTATAGCATGGCACCCGATGCACAACGCTAGGAACCAATGGGCATGCCCCCTATAATGCGCGGTTCTTTACCACCAGTTGACGATTCCCATGGCCAAGAAGCTTTACATCGAAACCCACGGTTGCCAGATGAACGAGTACGACAGCTCGCGCATGGTCGATCTGCTGGGCGAACACCAGGCCCTGGAAGTCACCGCCCGCGCCGAAGATGCCGACGTGATCCTGCTCAATACCTGCTCGATCCGCGAGCGGGCCCAGGACCGTGTGTACTCGCAGTTGGGCCGCTGGCGCGAATTGAAACTGGCCAACCCGGACATGGTGATCGCCGTCGGCGGTTGCGTGGCTAGCCAGGAAGGCGCCGCGATCCGCGACCGCGCGCCCTATGTTGACGTGGTCTTCGGCCCGCAGACCCTGCACCGCCTGCCGGAAATGATCGACGCCGCGCGCTTTACCAAGCTGCCGCAGGTCGACGTGTCGTTCCCGGAAATCGAAAAATTCGACCATTTGCCCGAGCCGCGCATCGACGGGCCGAGCGCCTACGTGTCGGTGATGGAAGGTTGCAGCAAGTACTGCACCTTCTGCGTGGTGCCCTACACCCGTGGTGAAGAAGTCAGCCGGCCATTTGACGATGTGCTGTCGGAAATCATCCACCTGGCCGAAAACGGCGTGCGCGAGGTGACCCTGCTGGGCCAGAACGTCAACGGCTATCGCGGCCAGACCCACGACGGCCGCCTGGCCGACTTGGCGGAATTGATCCGCGTGGTCGCCGCCGTGGACGGTATCGAGCGCATCCGCTACACCACCTCGCACCCACTGGAGTTCTCCGACAGCCTGATCCAGGCCCACGCCGAAGTGCCGGAACTGGTCAAGCACCTGCACTTGCCGGTGCAATCGGGCTCTGACCGCATCCTCTCGGCGATGAAGCGCAACCACACGGCCCTGGAGTACAAATCCAAACTGCGCAAACTGCGCGCGGCGGTGCCGGGTATCTGCATCAGCTCGGACTTTATCGTCGGCTTCCCCGGCGAGACCGAGAAAGACTTCCAGCAGACCATGAAGCTGATCGAAGACGTCGGCTTCGACTTTTCCTACTCGTTCGTCTACAGCCAGCGCCCCGGCACCCCGGCGGCCGACCTGCTGGACGAAACCCCGGAAGCGCTGAAAAAAGAGCGCCTCAACGCGCTGCAACACCGCTTGAACCAGCAGGGTTTCGAGATCAGCCGACAAATGGTCGGTTCGACCCAGCGCATCCTGGTCACCGACTACTCGAAAAAAGACCCCGGCGAATTGCAGGGACGTACCGAGAACAACCGAATCGTAAACTTCCGTTGCGATAATCCGACCCTGATCGGCCAGTTTGCCGATGTGCACATCGACGCGGCGCAGCCCCATTCGCTGCGTGGGTCGTTGATCCCATAATCACTTTTTGAATTATCGCCAGCCAACATGTGCCGTTTAAGTGCTTTCGCACACAGCCGGCTGGCGTTATTCTCTATTTCACCTCAACAGCCAAAGGGCGGCTAAAAGCGACCTTGAACGCACCCATAGCAGAACCCCATCGTTTCATCCTCGAGCCCTTTGAGGCTCTCCGTTTCGCCAACCTGTGCGGACAGTTCGACGAGCACCTGCGCCTGATCGAACAACGCCTGGGCATCGAGATCCGCAATCGCGGCAATCAGTTCGAGCTCATTGGTGAAGCCCTGCACACTAAATCCGCAGAAAACCTGCTGCGCCGTCTCTACCGCGAAACCAAGGGTAGCGAGCTGTCGCCAGAAATCGTGCACCTGTATTTGCAGGAATCGGCTGTGGAAGACTTGGCCAACAATCCGGTGGCTGAAGCCAGCGTGGCCCTGCGTACCAAAAAAGGCATGATTCGCCCAAAGGGCTTGAACCAGCAGAAGTACGTCAAGGCAATCCTGGGTAACGACATCAACTTCGGCATCGGCCCCGCCGGTACCGGCAAGACCTACCTGGCCGTGGCCTGTGCAGTGGATGCCCTTGAGCGCGAGCAAGTGCGCCGCATCCTGCTGGTGCGCCCAGCGGTCGAGGCCGGCGAAAAGCTCGGTTTCCTGCCCGGCGACCTGGCCCAGAAGATCGACCCGTACCTGCGGCCGCTCTACGACGCGCTATACGAGATGCTCGGCTTCGAATACGTGGCCAAATTGATCGAGCGCCAGGTGATCGAGATCGCCCCGCTGGCCTACATGCGCGGCCGCACCCTGAGCAACAGTTTCATCATCCTCGACGAAAGCCAGAACACCACCGTCGAGCAGATGAAGATGTTCCTGACCCGCATCGGGTTCGGCTCCACGGCCATTATCACCGGCGACATTACCCAGGTTGACCTGCCCAAGGGCACCAAGTCGGGCTTGAGCCATGTGATTGAAGTACTCAAGGACGTGCCGGGCATCAGTTTCACGCACTTCTCGCCCAAGGACGTGGTGCGCCATCCGCTGGTACAGCGCATTGTCGAAGCCTACGAGCGCTTCGAACACCGCGATGACGGGCTGTCCAAGGACGTTCGCCGCGATGCTTGAGCTTGACCTGCAGCTGGCCACCGATGCGCCCGCCCCCAGTGAAGCCCAGTTCCGCGAATGGTGTGCCCTGGCCCTGCGCCAGCGCACCGCCGATTCGGAACTGACCATTCGACTGGTGGACGAGCCCGAGGGCCGTGAACTGAATCACACCTGGCGCCAGAAGGATTATGCGACCAACGTGTTGTCCTTCCCTGCCGACGTACCGGATGAGCTGCTGGATATCCCACTGCTGGGCGATCTGGTCATCTGTGTCGCCGTGGTGGAGCGCGAAGCAAAAGAACAACGCAAGGAACTTGAGGCCCATTGGGCCCATCTAGTCATCCACGGCTGCTTGCATCTCTTGGGTTACGACCATATAGACGATGACGAAGCCGAGGAAATGGAAACACTGGAACAAACGTTGCTTGCAGAATTGGGTCATCCGGACCCGTATGCGGACGACGAAGTTTAAAAACACTCAACTGTAACAATAAAGGATTCAGAGTAATCGCTATGAGCGAAGACCGATCGAGCAACGGGCAGAAGTCATGGCTGGGTAAGCTGACCCAGGCTTTTGCCCACGAGCCGAAAAACCGCCAGGAGCTGCTTGAGCTGCTGCGCGAGGCCCATCAGAACAAGTTGCTGGACAGCGAAGCGCTGGCCATCGTCGAAGGCGCCATCCAGGTGGCTGACCTGCAAGTACGCGACATCATGGTCCCGCGCTCACAGATGATCAGCATCAAGGCGACCCAGACCCCACGGGAATTCCTCCCGGCCGTGATCGACTCGGCGCACTCGCGCTACCCGGTGATCGGTGAAAGCCATGACGACGTCATGGGCGTCCTGCTGGCCAAGGACCTGCTGCCGTTGATCCTCAAGGAGAACGGCGACAGCTTCAACATCAAGGACCTGCTGCGTCCGGCCACCTTCGTGCCCGAGTCCAAGCGCCTGAACGTGTTGCTGCGTGAATTCCGCGCCAACCACAATCACATGGCCATCGTGATCGACGAATACGGCGGCGTAGCTGGCCTGGTGACGATTGAAGACGTTTTGGAACAGATCGTCGGCGACATCGAAGACGAACACGACGTCGAAGAAGACAGCTACATCAAGCCGCTGCCCAGCGGTGACTTCCTGATCAAGGCGCTGACGCCGATCGAGAACTTCAATGAGTTCTTCGACAGCGAATTCTCCGATGACGAGTTCGATACCGTGGGCGGCCTGGTGATGAGTGCGTTTGGCCATCTGCCAAAACGTAACGAGACCACCGAGATCGGCGCGTATCGCTTCCGTATCCTGAATGCCGACAGCCGTCGCATCCATCTGATCCGCCTGACACCTATTGCCCGCTAAGGAATGACATGCAGCGCCTAACCCGCCCCGGCTGGCCCGGTAATTTGCTGGCCGTGGTGGCCGGCGCCATCACCACCCTGGCGCTGGCGCCGTTCGACCTGTGGCCGTTTGCGCTGGTCGCGGTCGGCTTGTTCTATGTCGGGCTGCGGGACCTGAGCCCGCGCCAGGCATTGGGCCGCGGTTGGTGTTTCGGCTTCGGCCTGTTCGGCGCCGGCACTAGCTGGATCTACTACAGCATCCACCACTTCGGCGGCGCTTCGGTGCTGCTGGCGGGTTTCCTGATGCTGCTGTTTACCGCCGCCATCGCGTGGTTCTTCGCCCTGCCCGCCTGGTTGTGGGCGCGCTGGTTGCGGCGCAATGAGGCGCCGTTGGCGGATGCGTTGACGTTTGCCGCCTTGTGGGTGGGCCAGGAAGCATTTCGCGGCTGGTTCCTCACTGGTTTCCCGTGGCTGTACTCCGGCTACAGCCAGCTTGACGGCCCGCTGACGGGCTTGGCCCCAGTGGGCGGCATGTGGCTGATCTCCTTTGCCCTGGCACTGACAGCAGCGCTGCTGTGCAACCTGCCGCGTCTGCTGGCTGGCAAGCGCAACGCATTTATCGGCGCAGGCCTGGTGTTGCTGGTCGCGCCCTGGGCCATCGGCCTGGCGCTCAAGCATCACACCTGGACCAGCCCCTCCGGTGCGCCACTGACCGTGGCCGCCATCCAGGGCAACGTCGAACAAAGCATGAAATGGGACCCGGAGCAGCTCAACGCACAGCTCGCGCTGTACCGCGACATGAGCTTCACCTCCAAGCCCGTCGACCTGCTGGTGTGGCCGGAAACCGCTGTGCCGGTGCTCAAAGAGTCTGTCGAAGGCTACCTGGGCATGATGGGCAAGTTCGCCGCCGACCGGCACACCGCGCTGATCACCGGCGTGCCAATCCGCCAGGAAGTGCATCACCAGAAGCGCTACTTCAACGGCATCACCGTGGTTGGCGAAGGCGACGGCACCTACCTCAAGCAGAAGCTGGTGCCCTTTGGCGAGTACGTGCCGCTGCAGGACATGCTGCGCGGCCTGATTGCGTTCTTTGATCTGCCAATGTCGGACTTCGCACGCGGACCGTCCGACCAGGCGATGCTACAGGCCAAGGGCTATCAGATTGCGCCGTTCATCTGCTACGAAGTGGTGTACCCGGAGTTCGCCGCAGGCCTGTCGGCGCAGAGCGATTTGCTGCTGACCATCAGCAACGACACCTGGTTCGGCCGCTCCATCGGCCCGTTGCAGCACCTGCAAATGGCGCAGATGCGTGCACTGGAAGCCGGTCGCTGGATGATCCGCGCCACCAACAATGGCGTGACCGGCCTGATCAACCCGTTTGGGCAGATCACCGCGCAGATCCCGCAATTCGAACGCGGCATCCTCTACGGCGAAGTGGTGCCGATGCACAACCTCACGCCGTACCTGCAATGGCGCTCATGGCCGTTGATCATTGTGTGCCTGGGGCTGTTTGGCTGGGCGCTGCTCGCGGGCCGGATGTCCAAAACCGTCTAACGCCTGTAGGAGCTGGCTTGCCAGCGATGGCGTCCTCAAAGTGAACACATGTCTCAAGGGACTCATCGCTGGCAAGCCGGCTCCTACATGTTCAGCGGTAGAACAAACGGTAACCTATCTGCCCCGCCGCTTCGTTGATCAACTGCCCGCTGCGCCACACCGCTACGAACTCCGGCATCCACCCGCCCAGTGGCCGTGCGTTGTCCACGCCCAGAAAACCCACGGGCGCCGGCACCACGGTAAAGCCCGCTCTCTCAAAGCTCCACACCGAACGCGGCATGTGCCAGGCCTGGGTCACCACCACGACGCGCTTGATACCCTCGGGCAGCAGAATTTCGGCACTCATCTGCGCATTTTCCCAAGTGGTACGGCTGCGCTCTTCCTTCCAGCGCACCGCTACGCCGAAGTCATCCTGCATCGACACTGCCATCAACTCCGCTTCGCTGGGCGGTGTGCCGTAATGCAGGCCGCCGCTGGTCAGCACCGGCAAGCCGGAAGCCTTGGCCAATCGTGCGGCGTAGCGCTGGCGCTCCAGGCCGATCCCGGTGGGCTGGTCGGTGCCCCAGGCCGGGTCACCGCGCTCACGTCCGGAGCCCAATATCACTATCGCGTCGGCGCGCTGGGCCAGCGTCGACCAGTCTTCCCGGGGCAATGCCGGTTCGGTTTCCAGGGCCCGTGCGCCCCGCTCCACCACAACCGGCAGGCTGATCAACCACAGCCCCCCAAAACCCAGGGCAAAGCAGCACGCGGCCAAGCGCGGGCGGCTGCGACGAAACCACCAGGCAAGTGCCAACAGCAGCAAGAGAATGCCGGGCGGCAGGAGCAGTTGTTTGATGAAATAACGAATAGGCATCGGGCATCTCCATAGATGCCCGAAGCCTAAGGTGTAACGGGGTTTAGCGACAATCTTTACGGTGACATGCTTTACAGTGAAACGGCGTGGTGAAGCCGTCCAAGGGGCAGTGAATTACTTGTAGCGGGCGGACCGGAGCCTTTCCGGGCCACGACCGGCCGACAAGTCCTTGAGCCACACCACTTTGGCTGAGTGCGCAGGCTCCTTGATTGGCGGGGTTGCCACCAGAGGAGGCGCACTGCGCCCATTCCTTTCCAGATATACCTTGATCAGTTCCAGCTCCGCGCAACTAAGACCGCGCAGTTCCAACTCCACAGGCCGTTCATCACGCAATCGGCCTGCTGTCCTCGCTGCATCCAATGCACGACCCAAGCGGTCGATCAGTCCTTCGTAGACATCCGGTTTCGATACGATTCTTTGCGATTCAACCATCCCCTCACCTCATTGAAGAAAGACTTGCTCCCCAATAAACAGCGTAGTCCTCGTGGCTGCGCGCGCCTGGCGCCGCGACAGACGGCCCTGCCTGCGCAATCAGGGTTTCCCTCGATAGAGTGGGGTCATGTATGCTACGGCGCTTCCTGTAACTCCACTTCCCGCAGGGTTTGGGCACGGACGCGCCGCTTTTTGGTGTCGATCAACCTGAACGTTGCACCGAAGAGGATTAGGCCACCCCTATTCAGTTCAAAAGTAGCCATGCACGAACAATATCAGCCCCGTGAAATAGAAAATGCCGCCCAAACCTTCTGGGACGAGCAAAAGTCCTTTGAAGTCAGTGAACAGCCAGGCAAGGAGACTTTCTATTGCCTATCGATGTTCCCTTACCCCAGCGGCAAGCTACACATGGGGCACGTGCGTAACTACACCATCGGCGACGTGATTTCCCGCTACCAGCGCATGCAAGGCAAGAACGTCCTGCAACCCATGGGTTGGGACGCCTTCGGCATGCCGGCGGAAAACGCCGCGATGAAAAACAACGTAGCCCCCGCCAAGTGGACCTACGAAAACATCGCCTACATGAAGACCCAACTGCGCAGCCTGGGCCTCGCGGTGGACTGGTCCCGCGAAGTGACCACCTGCAAGCCGGACTACTACCGCTGGGAACAATGGCTGTTCACGCGCCTGTTCGAAAAAGGTGTGATCTACAAGAAGAGCGGCACCGTGAACTGGGATCCGTTGGACCAGACCGTACTGGCCAACGAGCAAGTGATCGACGGTCGCGGCTGGCGCTCCGGCGCGCTGATCGAAAAGCGCGAAATCCCGATGTACTACTTCAAGATCACCGCCTACGCGGATGAGCTCTTGTCGAGCCTCGACGATTTGCCGGGCTGGCCTGAACAGGTCAAGACCATGCAGCGCAACTGGATCGGCAAATCCAAGGGCATGGAAGTGCAGTTCCCGTACAACGTCGATTCGATCGGCGAAGCGGGCGCACTCAAAGTCTTCACTACCCGTCCGGACACTTTAATGGGAGCGACCTACGTCGCTGTGGCCGCCGAGCACCCGCTGGCCACCCAGGCCGCACAGAACAATCCTGAACTGCAGGCGTTCATCGCTGAATGCAAAGGCGGCAGCGTGGCTGAAGCCGACGTCGCCACCCAGGAGAAAAAAGGTCTGCCGACCGGCCTGTTCGTCGAACACCCCCTGACCGGCGAGAAGCTGCCGGTGTGGGTCGCCAACTACGTGCTGATGCACTACGGCGATGGCGCCGTAATGGCAGTGCCGGCTCACGACGAGCGCGATTTCGAATTCGCCACCAAGTACAGCCTGCCGATCAAATCCGTTGTGCGCACCAGCTCGGGCGATACCAACCCGGCCCCGTGGCAAGACGCCTATGGCGAGCACGGTGAGCTGATCAATTCCGGCGAGTTTGATGGCCTGGACTTCCAAGGCGCCTTCGACGCCATCGAAGTCGCCTTGATCAAGAAAAACCTCGGCGCCTCGCGCACCCAGTTCCGCCTGCGCGACTGGGGCATCAGCCGCCAGCGCTACTGGGGCTGCCCGATCCCGATCATCCACTGCGAAAGCTGTGGCGACGTGCCAGTACCGGAAGACCAACTGCCAGTCGTCCTGCCGGAAGACGTGGTGCCGGACGGCGCCGGTTCGCCCTTGGCGCGCATGCCCGAGTTCTACGAATGCAGCTGCCCGAAATGCGGCCAGCCTGCCAAGCGTGAAACCGACACCATGGACACCTTTGTCGAGTCCTCGTGGTACTACGCCCGCTACGCCTCGCCGCACTATGAGGGCGGCCTGGTAGAAAAATCCGCGGCTGACCACTGGCTGCCGGTGGACCAGTACATCGGCGGTATCGAACACGCCATCCTTCACCTGCTGTACGCGCGCTTCTTCCACAAGCTGATGCGTGATGAAGGCCTGGTGAGCTCCGATGAGCCGTTCAAGAACCTGCTGACCCAGGGCATGGTGGTCGCCGAGACTTACTATCGCCGTGAAGCCAACGGTGCCTACACCTGGTTCAACCCGGCTGACGTGGAGCTTGAGCGCGACAGCAAAGCCAAGGTCATCAGCGCCAAGCTGATCGCCGACGGCCTGCCGGTGGAAATCGGTGGCACCGAGAAGATGGCCAAGTCGAAGAACAACGGCGTTGACCCACAGTCGATGATCGATCAGTTCGGCGCAGACACCTGCCGCCTGTTCATGATGTTCGCCTCGCCGCCTGACATGAGCGCCGAATGGTCCGACTCCGGCGTCGAAGGCTCGCACCGCTTCCTCAAGCGCGTCTGGCGCTTGGCGCACGCCCACATCAGCCTGGGCCTGCCGGGCAAGCTGGACGTGGCCGCCTTGAGCGACGAGCAGAAACTGATTCGCCGCAGCACCCACCTGGCCATCAAGCAAGCCAGCCAGGACGTGGGCCAAAACCACAAGTTCAACACCGCCATCGCCCAGGTGATGACGCTGATGAACGTGCTGGAAAAAGCGCCACAAGCCACCGAACAGGATCGCGCACTGGTACAGGAAGGCCTGGAAACGGTCACCCTGCTGCTGGCACCGATCACGCCGCACATCAGCCACGACCTGTGGAACCGCCTGGGCCACAGCGACGCCGTCATCGATGCGCGCTGGCCGGTGCAGGATGACAGCGCCCTGGTACAGGACACGCTGCAACTGGTAATCCAGGTCAACGGTAAACTGCGTGGCCAGATCGACATGCCGGCCACGGCCAGCCGCGAAGACGTCGAGGCTGCTGCCCGCGTCAACGAGAACGTGCTGCGCTTTACCGAAGGCCTGACGATCCGCAAAGTGATCGTGGTGCCTGGCAAACTGGTCAATATCGTCGCTAGCTAATCGGATCGGGCGCAGGGTTCTAACCCTGCGCCGAACAAAGCCTTCAGGGCCTCGATAAGGCCCACATGGTTTCAAGGGGAGCAACAAAATGATCAAACGCAATTTGCTGGTGATGGGCCTTGCCGTGCTGCTGAGCGCTTGCGGCTTCCAGCTGCGCGGCACCGGCACCAACGACCTGGCGATCAAGGAACTGGACGTCAGCGCCCGCAATGCCTACGGCGAAACCGTGACGCAGTTGCGCCAGGTTCTGGAAAACAGCGGCGTGCACGTCTATACCGGCGCGACGTACAAACTGTTCCTGGTAGACGAGAGAGAAACCCAGCGTAACCTGAGCTACGCCAGCGCCGGGCGTGCATCCGACGTCGAGCTGAGCACCGAATTGAGCTTTCAAATCCAGGGTCGCGACCATCTGCCGTTGATGGGTGACAAGATCCAGGTCCAGAAGGTCGTGAGCCACGATGGCAACAACCTGGTGGGCTCGGACTCGGAAATCGTCCAGGTGCGCAAGGAAATGCGTCGCGAGCTGGTTCAGCGCATGATCCTGCGTCTGCAACTGCTGACGCCGGTGCAATTGGAAGCCCTGCAGCAACAAGCTGACAACAAGGCCAAGGCCGATGCTGACGCGCTGAAAGCCGCCAAAGAGTACGAAGACAACACACCGAAACAATCGCCTGTTGAAGTTCCTGTCGAGTAAGCCAGACGGGGCGCCCCAAGCGCCCCGTTCGCCCTGCCTATGAAACTTGCTCCCGCCCAACTCGCCAAACACCTGCAAGGTGGCCTTGCGCCTGTCTACATCGTCAGCGGTGATGACCCGCTGCTGTGCCAGGAAGCCGCCGACGCCATCCGCACGGCTGCACGTCAGCAAGGCTTCGACGAACGCCAGGTCTTCAGCGCCGACGCCAGCTTCGACTGGGGCACGCTGCTGCAAGCTGGCGCGAGCATGTCGCTGTTTGCCGAGAAACGCTTGCTGGAGCTGCGCCTGCCTTCGGGCAAGCCGGGCGACAAAGGTGCCGCCGCCCTGATGGAGTACTGCTCGCGACCGGCCGAAGACACGGTGCTGTTGATCAGCCTGCCCAAGCTCGACGGCAGCGCGCAGAAAACCAAATGGGGCAAGGCCCTGGTGGAAGGGGCGCAAACCCAGTTCATCCAGATCTGGCCAGTGGACAGCAACCAGTTGCCGCAATGGATACGCCAGCGCCTGTCCCAATCGGGGCTGTCGGCGACCCAGGACGCAGTGGAGCTGATCGCGGCTCGGGTCGAAGGCAACTTGCTGGCCGCCGCCCAAGAGATCGAAAAGCTCAAGCTGATGGCCGAAGACGGGCAGATTACCGTCGAGACCGTCCAGGGCGCCGTGGCGGATAGTGCGCGCTTTGATGTGTTCGGGCTGGTGGATGCGATCCTCAATGGCGAACCCGCCCACGCCCTGCGCATGCTCGAAGGCCTGCGCGGTGAAGGCGTGGAGCCTCCGGTGATTCTCTGGGCCCTGGCCAGGGAACTGCGCGTACTGGCCAATATTGCCCTGCAATACAGCCAGGGCACGCCGTTGGACAAGGCCTTCAGCCAAGCCCGACCGCCGGTTTGGGACAAGCGCAAACCGCTGATGAGCAAAGCGCTGCAACGGCACTCTGCACAACGCTGGGCGCAGCTCTTGCTGGAAGCGCAGCGCATCGACGCACAGATCAAAGGCCAGGCGGCCGGTTCGCCGTGGATGAGCCTGAGCCGTTTGTCGCTGCTGATGGCCGGCCAGCGCCTGACCCTTCCCGCCGAGTAACCACCGCTCTCTGTAGGAGCCGGCTTGGCGGCGATGGGGCCGTTGACGGTAACGGTGATCCCAAGACCGCCATCGCCGGCAAGCCGGCTCCTACAGGTGATGTGTGACCTTCCTACCTATCGCCGGGCTTTACAGCAGTCCAACATCGGCAGATGATTTGCACCGCTCCATCCCACCTATCGAGAGTAACGACCATGAGCAAAAAGCCATCCAAGCATGGCCCCAACAAGGCCAAATCCATCATCGCCCAGCCACTGTTCCGCAGCCGTCAGGAACGCGCCGGCAAGGGCAAAGGCAGCTACCGCCGCGAAGCCTTCCAGTCTAATAGCTGGGAGGCTTCTTACTTTCTGGCTGCCTGAAGGCAAGCGCCCCTCCGACATGATAAGGTCTGCACCTGATTTGTAATCCCTGGACCTGTGCATGCCCTCTAGTCTTTCCCGTCGTTGGCACCTTCGCCAATTGATCGCTGCCTCCAGCCTCATTCTGCTCGTCGCCTGCGCGGAAAAACCCACTGCCGCCGACGCTCAACCCCTGCCCAAGCTCCAGACCGCCCCTGTGGTAGCGCCCGCTGTTGTGGCCCCGCTGGCGGTGGATAATCTGGACATCCAGCCGACCCAGACCTTTGCCGAATGGCAGGCTGGCTTCCGTGTGCAAGCCCTGCAGGCCGGCATCACCGCCGCTGTATTCGATAACGCCTTCGCCAATGTCACCCCCGACATGGCAGTGATCCGTGCCGACCGCAGCCAGCCGGAGTTTTCCCGCCCGGTGTGGGAATACCTCGACGGCGCCCTCTCGCCGCTGCGCGTGCGTAACGGCCAGGCGCTGCTGATCAAGTACGCCGATACCCTGCAAAGCATCGAACAACGTTATGGCGTTGACCGCCAGGCGCTGGTATCGGTATGGGGCATGGAGAGCAACTTCGGCCAGTTCCAAGGCAATAACTCGGTGATCCGTTCCCTGGCGACCCTCGCTTACGAAGGGCGTCGCCCGGCATTCGCCCAGGCGCAATTGCTGGCCGCGTTGCAAATCATCCAGCACGGCGATATCCAGGCCGACCAGATGAAAGGCTCCTGGGCCGGCGCCATGGGCCAGACCCAATTTATCCCGACCACCTACAACACCCACGCCGTGGACTTCGACGGCGACGGTCGCCGCGATATCTGGAACAGCCCGGCTGACGCCCTCGCCTCCACCGCGCACTACCTGCAGAGCTCCGGCTGGCAGAAAGGCCAGCCATGGGGCTTTGAGGTGAAACAACTGCCGGCGAACTTCGATTACGCGCTGGCCGATGGTGGCATCCGCAAAACCGTTGCCGAGTGGATGAAACTCGGTATTCAGCTGCCCTTTGGCGCGAGCATGCCGCCGAACGTCGACCAACTGTCCGCCGCTCTGCTACTGCCCGCAGGTTATCGTGGCCCGGCGTTCCTGGTGCTGGATAACTTCCGTGCGATCCTCAAGTACAACAACTCGTCGTCCTACGCCTTGGCGGTCGGCCTGTTGTCGGAACGTTTCGGTGGTGGTGGTGTGATTCGTGGCGATTGGCCGAAGGATGAGCGGCCATTGAGCCGCTCGCAGCGTATCGACCTGCAGACGGCCTTGAGTGCCAATGGCTATGACGCGGGCAACCCGGATGGGATTATCGGCGCCAATACGCGCAAGGCGATTCGTGCGGCGCAGCAGGCGCTGGGCTGGCCGGCGGATGGGTATCCGACGGTGAAGTTGCTGGAGTCGCTGCAGAACCGTTAGATCGGCTTATGGCTGCTACCGCTTTCGCGAGCAAGCCCGCTCCCACATTTGACCGAGTACATACATTTGGAATGCGGTTGAATGTGGGAACGGGCTTGCTCGCGAAGGCGGTTTAACGGGCGACAACAGGCTACGGCTTTAACACTACATCCTGCTCCAACACCAACTGCTGCTCCCCCGCATCCAGCCGTACCAACGCACCCATCGGCAGCGTCAGGTTCGGATCGCAATGCCCACTGCGCCAGCCGGACAGCACCGGAATGCGCAACGGTTCGAAGGTCTGCTTGAGCAGGCGCTCCAGCGCGGCACTGTCCACACCCGCCACATCCCCGACCAGCACACCGGCCACCTGCGCCAGCTTGCCCGCCAGGCGCAGGTGCGTCAGCAGTCGGTCAATGCGGTAGATCGGCTCGTTGACGTCTTCGATCAGCAGGATGATGCCTTCGGCGTCGATCTCAAAAGGCGTGCCCATGACTGCCGCGATCATCGACAGGTTGCCACCCAGCAGACGCCCGCAGGCGATACCCGGTTCGATAGTGGTCAGCGGGTAGGCTGCGGGGTGCGCCAGTACGCTGCCAGCACCCAACTGGCCACGAAGCATGCTGAACAATGAAGACTCGGTAGGTGGCTGCGTGTCCCCCAACAGGTCGGCGTTGAGCATCGGACCGTGGAAGGTCACGAAACCGGCGTAGCGACTGATGGCCAGGTGCAACGCGGTGATGTCGCTGTAGCCTACGAATGGCTTGGGGTTGGCGCGCAGCAGGCCGAAGTCCAGGCTATCGAGCAGGCGTGGCGTGCCGTAGCCGCCGCGCAGGCAGAAGATGGCGTCGATGTCAGGGTTGGCAAAGGCGTTGTGCAGGTCGTTGAGGCGGGTTTTATCGCTGCCGGCGAGGTAGCCGTCGCGTTCATAGACGCCGGGGAAGATTCGCAGGTCGTAGCCGCGAGTGCGCATCCACTGGCCGGCTTTTTCGACGTCCAGGGTGGCGGGGCCGGCGGGGGCGATCAAGGCGATGGTGCCTTCGCTGCGAAGGGCAGGTACTGCAGCGGTCAGTTGAGTCATCCGTGGTTCTCATCAGTTGATGGGGCCGCTTCGCAGCCCAGCGCGGGGCAGCCCGCTCACCACAGCAAGCCCCTCCCACATTGAGGCTGCGGCGCGACTTAAGAAACCAGGCTTGCCTTGACCAGCTTGGCCTGCTCGTCCGCGTGGTACGAGGAACGTACCAGCGGGCCCGACGCCACGTTCTTGAAGCCCATCTTGTAACCTTCCTCGGCGAACCAGGCGAAGGTGTCCGGGTGCACGAAACGCTGCACCGGCAAGTGGCTGCGGGACGGTTGCAGGTACTGGCCCAGGGTCAGCATGTCGATGTCGTGTTCGCGCATGCGCTTCATGACTTCGATGACTTCTTCGTCAGTCTCGCCCAGGCCCAGCATCAGGCCGGATTTGGTCGGGATGTGCGGCATCATCTGCTTGAATTTCTGCAGCAGGGTCAGCGACCACTGGTAGTCCGAACCCGGACGCGCAGCCTTGTACAGGCGCGGCACGGTCTCCAGGTTGTGGTTGAACACATCAGGCGGCTCGGCGGCGGTGATTTCCAGCGCCACGTCCATGCGGCCACGGTAGTCCGGGACCAGGGTTTCGAGCATCACGTTTGGCGACAGTTTGCGGATTTCGCGGATGCAGTCGGCAAAGTGCTGGGCACCGCCGTCGCGCAGGTCGTCGCGGTCTACCGAGGTGATCACCACGTACTTGAGGCGCAGGTCGGCGATGGCGATGGCCAGGCTTTCCGGCTCGTTGACGTCCAATGGCTTCGGACGGCCGTGGCCGACGTCGCAGAACGGGCAACGACGGGTGCAGATGTCACCCATGATCATGAAGGTGGCGGTGCCGCCGGAGAAGCATTCGCCCAGGTTCGGGCAGGACGCTTCTTCGCACACGCTGTGCAGCTTGTGTTTGCGCAGCAGGGCCTTGATACGGTCGACTTCCGGCGAAACCGGGATGCGCACGCGGATCCAGTCAGGTTTCTTCGGCAGTTCGGTGGTCGGAATGATCTTCACCGGGATGCGTGCAACCTTCTCGGCGCCGCGCAGCTTGACGCCGGCTTCCACCTTGGCACGCGGGGCCGGGGCCGGACGGTCGGTAACGTCCACCGTCGGGATCATGGTTTGCACTGCATCAGTAGTCATAATCAGTCGATTCCGCCCGTAAGGGTCGTCTGCTCAGCATAGTCGAGGTGTTTGACGAGCTGCGCACGCAGCCGGGCACTCACCTCGGCAAATTTAATCGGTGAAGCATGGTCACTCAGTTGCGTCATCGCCAACCCGGCATAGCCACACGGGTTGATCCGCCGGAACGGGGCCAGGTCCATGTCCACATTCAGGGCCAGGCCATGAAAGGAACAGCCGTGGCGAATCCGCAGCCCCAGGGAGGCGATTTTCGCGCCGTCGACATACACACCTGGTGCATCGGGCTTGGCCGCGGCGGTCACGCCGTAACTGGCCAACAGCTCGATCAGGCATGTCTCCATGCGGCTGACCAGGTCGCGTACACCAAACCCCAGCTTGCGCACATCCAGCAACAGGTATGCGACAAGTTGACCCGGGCCATGGTAAGTCACTTGGCCACCTCGGTCGACCTGCACAACCGGAATATCACCCGGCAGCAACAGATGCTCGGCCTTGCCGGCCTGGCCCTGGGTGAAGACCGGCGGGTGCTCCACCAGCCAGATTTCATCGGGGGCCGAGGTGCCGCGTTCATTGGTGAACCGCTGCATGGCGTGCCAGACGGGCTCGTAGTCCATCCGGCCGAGCTCGCGAAAGCCCAGGACTTGAGACATCACAGCACCATGTGCACGAAGCCGGTGGCCCGCAGTTCGCTGTTGATGTTGTAGAGCTGGTCTTGATCGGTCGCAACGATGTGCAACTGGATCGTGGTGTATTTGCCGGTTGAGCTTGAGCGCTCATCCACGCGCTGATCGTTGATCGTTGCGTGTTTGCGCACGATCTCGAGGATTAGGTCTTTACGGCCGACACCGGTATCGCTGATCACCTTGATGGGATAGTCCACCACCGGAAATTCGATCTTTGGCGCCTTTACTTCTTTATCGGTCATGGCAGAACGGCCTCGTAAGCGGTAAGCCGTGGCGACGGCAAAGCCCCGCGTCGGATCAACGCGGGGCTTTGCAGGTGCACACAATCAGTTGAACAAGCCGTAGAAGAATAGACGGATGCTATCCCACACGCGGCGGAAGATACCACCTTCGTCGACGGCGTCCAGTGCGATCAGGTCGGCGCTGTGCACCACCTTGTCGTCCAGTTTCACTTCGACCTTGCCAATCACGTCACCCTTGGCGATTGGAGCAACCAATTGCGGGTTCATGGTCATGCTGGCAGCGAGCTTTTTCAGCTGGCCTTTAGGCATGGTCAGGGTCAGATCTTCAGCCAGGCCGGCCTTGACTTGGGAGGTTGCGCCTTTCCACACCGGCGCGGTCGCCAGTTCAGCACCCTTCTGGTAGAAGGTCTGGGTTTCGAAGAAGCGGAAACCGTAGGTCAGCAGTTTCTGCGTTTCGGCCGCACGGGCCTGCTCGCTGTTGGTGCCGAAGACCACGGCGATCAGGCGTTGGCCATCACGTACGGCGGACGACACCATGCAGTAGCCGGCTTCGTCGGTGTGGCCGGTTTTCAGGCCATCGACGGTCTTGTCACGCCACAGCAACAGGTTGCGGTTAGGCTGCTTGATGTTGTTCCAGAAGAACTCTTTCTGGGAGTAGATCGCGTAGTGCACCGGGTCGACACGGATGATCGCGCGCGCCAGGATCGCCATGTCGTGAGCCGACGAGTAGTGCTCTGGGTTCGGCAGACCGGTCGGGTTCATGAAGTGGCTGTTGGTCATGCCCAGGTCGGCCACGGTTTTGTTCATCATGTCGGCGAATGCGTCTTCGCTACCGGCGATGTGCTCGGCCAGGGCGACGCTGGCGTCGTTACCCGACTGAATGATGATGCCGTGCAGCAGGTCGCTCACGGTGACTTGCGAGCCGACCTTGATGAACATCCGCGAACCGCCGGTGCGCCAGGCGTTTTCGCTGACAGTAACCGGGTCGTTCTCGCCGATCTGGCCGCGACGGATTTCCAGGGTCGCGATGTAGGCAGTCATCAGTTTGGTCAGGCTGGCCGGCGGCAGGCGCTGGTCACCGTTGCTCTCGACCAGCACGTTGCCACTGGCGGCATCCATGAGGACCCAGGACTTGGCGGCCAGTTGCGGGGAAGCCGGCACCATTTCAACGGCCCAGGCGGCCGGGGTGATGATCAGCGAAAGAAGCAGGCACGTGCGTTTGGCTAAGGTGGTGATGTTCATCCGTCTCTCGAAATTGCTTATGGAAACTTGCCCTCGCGGGCAAAACTTATTCAGACAGCCCGTTGCCAGACTGTCGCGTGTTCGGTTGCCCGCTCACCCCTTGCCCCTGGGTTTTTATTGTCTAACGAGCCAACAACCAGGGTTCGAGCCCGCGCACGAGCCTGAACCATCAATTCTCTATTATTCAGCAGTGACGACGCTGGGTTGCCCCAGGTTGGCCATGCGCACACTGTTCTGAACGTGTGCCACTTCGCTCGGCGAGCCGATCGGGCCCATGCGTACACGGTGCAAGGTTTGCTGGTTACGCACGATGGAGCTGATGAACACCGGCGCGTTGACCATGCCACTGAGCTTGGACCTTAACAGTTCTGCCGCATCCGGGTTGGCGAAAGCGCCGACCTGCAGGTATTGCCCGCCAGCCATGGACGCACCAGGCGCCGCATGGGGCACGACTACCGTATCAGGCGCGTGCTGTGCCGGCGGCGGCGTCCACTGCTCGATCTTGCCGGTGGAAGCAGTCACTTGCGGCTGTTGGGTTTGCGGCTCATTGAGCATCAGCGGTGCCGGCTTGCCACGCTGGGCCCAGTACTGCGCCGGGTCGATGCCTTCGACCTTCACGCGCGCAGTGCCGGTTTCGGCGTAACCGAGTTTCTTCGCGGCGGCGTAGGACAAGTCGATGATGCGGTCCGAGTAGAACGGGCCACGGTCGTTCACGCGCAGGATCACTGTGCGATTGTTGTCCAGGTTGGTCACGCGTACATAGCTGGGCAGCGGCAAGGTCTTGTGCGCCGCGCTCATGCCGTACAGGTCATACACTTCGCCGTTGGCGGTGTTCTGGCCATGGAACTTGGTGCCGTACCAGGACGCCGTACCCGATTGCACGTAGGTCTTGGACTCCTGCAACGGGAAGTAGCTTTTGCCCAGCACGGTGTAGGGGTTGGCCTTGTACGGACCGGTGTGCAGGGTCGGCGTAGCATCCGGGATCTTCGACACGTCGACGTCCCACCACGGCGCGCCGTCTTTGTGCGCGCGGTTGATATCCAGACCCGGCTGGGAACGGACAACCGCGCCCCCGGACTTCGGCGCCGGGCCACGGCTGGTGGAGCAACTGACGACCAGCAGGGACAACGCGGCGAACGCCACCAGCTTGAGCGGTTGATTGAACGGCGATGCCCGCATTACTTGTTGCCCCGTGCTTGGACCAGCATGTCTGACAGCTGATGCACGGCCATGGCGTACATCACACTGCGGTTATAACGCGTGATTGCGTAGAAATTCTTCAGGCCCATCCAGTATTCCGGGCCGTTTTCGCCTTCAAGGCGGAACGCCGTGACCGGCATATCATCCGGCAGCGCATTCTGACTCGACCAGCCCAGCGCCCGCAACTCCCCGACCGTCTTGGCCGGCTCGATGCCCTGGGTCAGGCCTTCATCGGCGCGGTCACCGGTGACATCGGCGCGGATCACCACCGGCTCGCCGGCTACCCAGCCGTGGCGCTTGAAGTAGCTGGCCACGCTGCCGATGGCATCGTCGGGGTTGCTCCAGATGTTGATATGCCCGTCGCCGTCAAAATCCACCGCATAGGCGCGGAAGCTGCTCGGCATGAACTGGGGCAAGCCCATCGCACCGGCGTAGGAGCCTTTGAGTGTCAGCGGGTCAACCTGTTCTTCACGGGCCAGCAGCAGGAATTCGCGCAGTTCCTTGCGGAAGAAGTCAGCGCGCGGCGGGTAATCGAAGCCCAGGGTCGACAAGGCGTCGATCACCCGGTAGCTGCCGGTATTGCGCCCGTAGAAGGTTTCGATGCCAATGATCGAGACAATCACCTGGGCCGGTACACCGTACTCCTGCTCGGCGCGGGCCAGTACGGCCTCGTGCTGGCGCCAGAAATCCACACCCCGCGCCACACGGGCGTCCGTCAGGAACATCGGGCGGTATTCCTTCCACTGCTTCACACGTTCGGCAGGGCGGGAGATGGCGTCGAGGATCGCCTGCTTTTTCTGGGCTTCGCGGAACACGCCCATCAGTTGTTCACCGGCGAAACCATAGTCGCGGGTCATTTCACCGACAAACTCGGCGACCTGGGGTGAACCATCGTAGTCACCGGCCTGCGCCTCTTGCGTTGCGCCCAGCAGGCCAATCAGGCCCATCCAGGACGCGTGCCGAGTCGCCCAGCCGCGCATTACTTGCATTGACATCTTCACCTTATTCAAACCTGCGCGATCCATTTGCGATGCGTATGAATCGACATCAAAACCCCAAACGCTGACAGCAATGTCACCAGCGAAGTTCCGCCGTAGCTAATGAACGGCAACGGCACCCCAACCACCGGCAACAGGCCACTGACCATACCGATGTTGACGAAAACGTAAACAAAAAAAGTCATGGTCAAGGCACCGGCCAGCAATTTGCCGAACAGTGTCTGCGCCTGGGCGGTGATCACCAGGCCGCGACCAATCAACAGCAAATAGATCAGCAACAGCGCGCAAATGCCCACCAGGCCGAACTCTTCGCCCATTACTGCAATGATGAAGTCGGTATGGCTTTCCGGCAAAAAGTCCAAATGCGACTGGGTACCCAGTAACCAACCCTTACCAAATACTCCACCGGAGCCGATGGCGGCCTTCGATTGGATGATGTTCCAGCCGGTGCCCAGCGGGTCGCTTTCCGGGTCGAGAAAGGTGAGGATCCGCTGCTTCTGGTAGTCGTGCATAAAGAAGAACCACATGGCGATGGCCACGGGTACGGCGGCGGCCAGTACGCTGAGGATCCAGCGCCAGCGCAATCCGCCCATGAACAGCACGAACGCACCGCCCGCCAGGATCAGCAGCGAGGTGCCGAGGTCGGGCTGGCGCACGATCAGGATGAAGGGTACACCGATCAGGATCAGGCTGATCCCCACGTGCTTGAGCTGCGGCGGCAAGGTGCGCTTGGACAAGTACCAGGCGATGGTCGCCGGCATCAGGATCTTCATGAATTCCGACGGTTGGAAGCGAATCACCCCCGGAATGTTGATCCAGCGGGTCGCGCCCATGGCGTTGTGGCCCATTACGTCCACCACCACCAAAAGCAACACGCCTGCCACATAGCCGAGTGGCACCCAACGGGCCATGAAGCGCGGCTCAAGCTGAGCGATTACCACCATCGACAACAAGCCCAGGCCGAACGACGAGGCCTGCTTGATCAGCAGGTCCCAGTTCTTGCCGCTGGCCGAATACAGGACAAACAGGCTGCCCGCCGCGAGGGTCAGCAGCAGGATCAGCAACGGGCCATCAATGTGCATGCGCTGCAGCAACGTCGCACGGCGACGCATCACATCCTCACTGGAGAGGATGCGGTCAAAATTACTCTTCACGGGCCGTAACCTCGGTGCTTGAAGGGGGGCCGCCATATTCGGGCTTGAGCCTGCCGTCGTCGGCCAACAGCCAGGCGTCCATCACTTGACGCACCACGGGCGCCGCGACGCCGGAGCCGGACTCGCCGTTCTCGACCATAACCGCTACCACGATTTTCGGGTCGTCCGCCGGGGCGAAGCCGACAAACAAGGCGTGGTCTCGGTGGCGTTCCTGAACCTTGGTGCGGTCGTATTTCTCGCCCTGCTTGATCGCCACGACCTGGGCCGTACCGCTCTTGCCGGCGATGCGGTATTGAGCGCCAATCGCGGCCTTGCGCGCAGTACCACGGGCGCCGTGCATCACTTGCTGCATGCCATGGTTGACCTTGGTCCAGTCGGACGGGTCGCGCAGCACGATGTCCGGGATCGGGTTTTCGTCCAAAGGCTTCTCGCCCTCGATGGTCTTGGCCAGGTGTGGACGGTTCCAGATGCCTTTGTTGGCTACCAGTGCCGTGGCCTGGGCCAATTGCAGCGGCGTGGCTTGCATATAGCCCTGGCCGATACCGAGAATCAGGGTTTCACCCGGGAACCACGCCTGGCGGCGGGTGGCGCGCTTCCATTCGCGCGACGGCATCAGGCCAGGTGACTCTTCGAACATGTCCAGGGAGACTTTCTGACCGAGGCCGAATTTGCCCATGTAGGCAGAGAGGCGGTCGATCCCTAGCTTGTGCGCCAGGTCGTAAAAATAGGTGTCGTTGGAGCGCATGATCGCGGTGTCCAAGTCGACATAGCCGTCACCGGTGCGGTTCCAGTTACGGTATTTATGATCGTAGTTGGGCAGCATGTAGTAGCCGGGGTCATAGACTCGACTGGAGGCCGTCACCACACCCGCGTCCAACCCCGCAATCGCCACCGCCGGCTTGATCGTCGATCCCGGCGGATACAGGCCGCGAAGCACGCGGTTGAACAGTGGCCGGTCGATGGAATCGCGCAATTCGGCGTAGGCCTTGAAGCTGATGCCGGTCACGAACAGGTTGGGGTCAAAGCTCGGCTGACTGACCATCGCCAGCACTTCGCCCGTCTTCGGGTCCAGGGCAACCACCGCGCCACGACGACCGCCCAGGGCCATCTCGGCAGCTTCCTGCAGCTTGATGTCCAGGCTCAGCACGATGTCTTTGCCCGGCACCGGGTCGGTACGCTTGAGCACCCGTAGCACGCGGCCACGGGCGTTGGTCTCGACTTCTTCGTAACCCACCTGGCCGTGCAACTCCGGCTCGTAGAAACGCTCGATGCCGGTCTTGCCGATATGGTGGGTGCCGCTGTAATTGACCGGATCGAGGGTCTTCAGCTCTTTCTCGTTGATCCGCCCCATGTAGCCGACAGAGTGGGCAAAGTGCGGCCCTTGCGGGTAATGCCGCACCAACTGCGCCACCACTTCCACACCCGGCAGACGGAACTGGTTCACCGCGATCCGCGCGATCTGTTCTTCGGTCAGCTCGAACAGGATGGGCACCGGCTCGAACGGCCGGCGCCCCTGTTTCATGCGTTTTTCGAAGATCACCCGGTCTTCCGGCGTCAGCTGCAGCACCTCGACGATCACATCGAGGATCTGCTGCCAGTCGCCGGACCGCTCGCGGGTCATGCTCAGGCTGAAGCTGGGCCGGTTATCCGCCACCACCACGCCATTGCGGTCGAAAATCAGCCCACGGGTTGGCGGAATCGGTTGCACATGCACCCGGTTGTTTTCCGACAAGGTGGAGTGATAGTCGTACTGGATCACCTGCAGGTAATACAGGCGCGCGATCAGCACGCCCAACAACGCCACCACCATGATTGCGCCAAACACCACGCGAGCGCGTACAAGACGTGCGTCTTTCTCGTGGTCCTTGATGCGGATCGGCTGGGTCATCGGGAGAGGCGCAGATTATTTGTGGTAAGGGTGCCCGGACAGAACTGTCCAGGCGCGATACAGCTGTTCACCGATCAGAATCCGTACCAACGGGTGCGGCAACGTCAGCGCCGACAACGACCAACGCTGATCTGCTCGCGCACAGACTTCCGGCGCCAGCCCTTCGGGGCCGCCGACCATGAAGTTGACCGTACGCGAATCCAGGCGCCAGCGATCCAGTTCCACCGCCAACTGCTCGGTGCTCCAGGGTTTGCCGTGCACTTCAAGGGTGACGATGCGCTCGTTGGGGCCGACCTTGGCCAACATGGCTTCGCCTTCCTGACGGATGAAGCGCGCCACATCGGCATTCTTGCCCCGGGTGTTAAGCGGTATTTCCACCAGCTCAAGCGACAGCTCAGCGGGCAGACGCTTGGCATACTCGTGCCAGCCTTCTTCCACCCACTTGGGCATGCGTGAACCGACAGCGATCAGACGCAGGCGCACAGCCGTTCCTTATTCCTGGTCTTTGTTCAGCTTGTCGAAGTGCGCGTGGCCCACTTCCGGGCTGTGGTGCTTGCCATCGGCGGCACGGCTCTGCTCGGCGCCTTTCCACAGACGCTCCAGGTCGTAGAACTGGCGGGCGTTGGAGGTCATCATGTGAACGATCACGTCGTCCATGTCCAGCAGCACCCAGTCGCTGTCGCCCTTGCCTTCTTCACCCAATGGCTTCACGCCCTGGGCTTTGACGGCTTCGCGGACCTTGTCCAGCATCGCGCCGATCTGGCGGTTCGAGGTACCGGTGGCGATGATCATGTAGTCGGTGATGCTCTGCTTGTCGCGCACGTCAAGCACCTGGATGTCCTGGGCTTTAACGTCTTCCAGGGCGGCCACGGCGACTTTTACCAGCTCTTCGCCGGCCAGCTCAGGGCCGGTGTGGGCTTCTACTGGCAACGGAGCGCTTTTGAAGGTGCCTTTGCGCTTAACTTTGCTTACGTCTTTGTTCGTCATATAAAACTCGTTTTGCTCGTATGTTCGGGCGCTCGCTGCACATTGATTCGTGCGTTCAAGCGCGCCTTTTCAGTTCGACGCACGGTAAAGCCCGTGCGCATCGATGTAGGCCAGGACCGCGTCAGGCACCAGGAAACGTACCGACTTACCGCTGGCCAGCAGTTGACGGATCTGGGTGGCGGACACCGCAAGCGGGGTCTGCCAGACGAATGCAATATTCCCGTTCGGCCCGGTCAGGGCCAAGGGGTCACTTACCGACCGCGCGGCCAGCAGGTTGCGCAAGGCATCCGGCGGTTCGCTGTCGGCATCCGGGCGTTGCAAAACCAGGATGTGGCAATGCTGGAGGAGTTCCTCCCAGCGGTGCCAAGAGGGCAGGCCGCAAAATGCGTCCCAGCCCAAAAGCAGAAACAACTGGTCATCCGCGGCCAACTCGGCGCGCATCAGTTCCAGGGTGTCAACAGTGTAGGACGGTTTATCGCGCTTGAGCTCGCGGTCGTCCACCACCAACGGCGATATGCCCTGCACCGCCAGGCGCACCATTTCCAGGCGCTGCTGCGGTGACACTTGCGGCGTATCGCGATGGGGCGGCCGAGCGTTGGGCATCACACGCAACTCGTCCAGCGCAAGGGCATCCGCGACTTCCAGGGCACTGCGCAAATGGCCGATGTGCACGGGGTCGAAAGTACCGCCGAGCAGCCCGATGCGTTTACCCATCAAGTGCGCACATGACCGTCGCCGAACACCACGTACTTCTCGCTGGTCAGGCCTTCCAGACCAACCGGGCCGCGTGCGTGCAGCTTGTCGGTAGAGATACCGATCTCCGCCCCCAGGCCGTACTCGAAGCCGTCGGCAAAACGCGTCGAGGCGTTGATCATCACCGAAGCGGAATCCACTTCGTTGAGGAAACGCCGGGCATCGCTGAAATGCTCGGAAACAATGGCGTCAGTGTGCTTGGAGCCGTAGGTGTTGATGTGTTCGATGGCTTCGTCCAGGTCGTCGACCAGCTTGATCGACAGGATCGGCGCCGTGTATTCGGTGTACCAGTCCAGCTCGGTCGCCTCAATTACGTCCGCGCCCAACAGCGCACGGGTGCGCTCACAACCGCGCAGCTCAACACCTTTGTCACGGTAGATGGCAGCCAGCGGCGGCAGCACGCGCTCGGCAATGCCGACGTGCACCAGCAGGGTTTCCATGGTGTTGCATGGGGCGTAGCGGTGGGTCTTGGCGTTGTCGGCGATGCGGATCGCCTTGTCAATGTCGGCGGCGATGTCGATGTAGACATGGCACACGCCATCCAGGTGCTTGATCACCGGCACCTTGGCGTCGCGACTGACGCGCTCGATCAGGCTCTTGCCACCGCGTGGCACGATCACGTCGACGAATTCCGGCATGGTGATCAGCGCGCCCACGGCGGCGCGGTCGGTGGTTTCTACCACCTGCACCACTTCGGCGGGCAACTCGGCCACGGCCAGGCCCTGCTGGATGCACGCGGCGATGGCACGGTTGGAATTGATCGCCTCGGAACCGCCACGCAGGATGGTGGCATTGCCAGACTTGAGGCACAGGCTCGCGGCGTCGATGGTCACGTTCGGGCGCGACTCGTAAATGATGCCGATCACGCCCAAGGGCACGCGCATCTTGCCGACCTGGATGCCGGACGGCAGGTAACGCATATCGCGGATTTCACCGATGGGGTCAGGCAGCTTGGCTACCTGACGCAGGCCTTCGATCATGTCGTCGATACGTGCCGGGGTCAGCGCCAGGCGGTCCAGCAGGGCCGGTTCCAGGCCATTGGCGCGGCCGCTGGCCAGGTCTTGCTCGTTGGCGGCGGTGAGCTCGGAGCGCGAAGCATCCAGAGCGTCGGCGGCGGCCAGCAGGGCGCGGTTCTTCTGCGCGGTGCTCGCACGGGCGATCAACCGCGAGGCCTGACGGGCAGCGCGACCCAGGCGGGTCATGTAGTCAAGAACGGACTCAGTCATGGTCAGGGAGTCTTGGCAGGGAGGAAAGCGGCAGATTATAGCTGTGACGCCGCCCGACTGACAGCGGTGAGGGGCGGATGGTCGAAATGAACTGTAAAAACCTGGGGTTCAGCGGTAATTAAGGTGGGAGTTGTTATGATTCCGTCACATTTAGCCGTATTTACCCCTGACTGCCATGCCCAGCTCATCGCCTCAACTCCCCGCAAGCGCCCTGCCCGATAGCTTTTTCGACCGTGACGCACAAACGCTCGCGCGAGATTTGCTCGGAAAAGTCATACGCCATCGCGTGGGAAAAATCTGGCTTTCGGCGCGAATTATTGAAACCGAAGCCTATTACGTGGCCGAAAAAGGCAGTCACGCTTCATTGGGCTACACAGAAAAACGTAAGGCTTTGTTTCTGGACGGCGGCCATATCTACATGTACTACGCCCGTGGCGGCGATTCCCTGAACTTTAGCGCCCATGGACCGGGCAATGCCGTGTTGATCAAATCGGCCTATCCGTGGGTCGATGAATTATCCGGCCCGGCGAGCCTTGCGCAGATGCTGCTGAACAACCCGAATGCCGACGGCAGCCCGCGCGCTTCGCAAAAGCTGTGCGCTGGCCAGACACTATTGTGCAAAGCCTTGGGGCTGAAGGTGCCGATGTGGGACGCCAAGCGCTTCGATCAGGAACTGCTCTACGTTGAAGACGTCGGCCAGACCCCGACCCAGATTATCCAGACCACGCGCCTGGGCATCCCCAGCGGCCGTGATGAACACCTGATGTACCGCTTCGTCGATGCTGGCTACGCGCCTTATTGCACGCGGAACCCGCTGCGCCGCGGCCAGGTCGAAGGCCGCGACTACTTTTTGACTTAACACGACCTGTAGGAGTCCGGCTTGCCGGCGATAGCGATCTCAAGGTCGCCATCGTCGGCAAGCCGGACTCCTACAAGGTGCACGAACCTGGATGGAGGGGATTGTATGGGCCAATGGCTCGATAGCATTACCGGCTGGTTGACCCTGAACCCCGAATGGCTGGCGGTCGCGGTGTTTATCGTCGCGTGCGTGGAGTGCCTGGCCATCGCCGGGTTGATCGTGCCGGGCACGGTGTTGTTGTTTGCCATTGCCGCCCTCGCCGGCAGCGGTGCGTTGTCACTCAGTGAAACCCTGTTGCTGGGTTTCCTCGGCGGTCTACTGGGTGATGCGGTTTCCTACTTCCTGGGCCGACATTTCCATCAGAACATCCGGCGCTTGCCCGGCTTACGTCACCACCCTGAATGGATGAACGGCGCCGAGACCTACTTCCACAAGTACGGCATCGCCAGCCTGTTGGTCGGCCGCTTCATCGGCCCGCTGCGGCCCATGCTGCCGATGGTGGCCGGGATGTGCGACATGCCCTTCCCGCGCTTTGCGATTGTCAGCATCGTCGCGGCCGCAGGCTGGTCGGTGGCGTATCTGCTGCCAGGCTGGGCAACCGGCGCGGCTTTCCGTCTGCCTTTGCCCGAAGGTTTCTGGCCCGAAGCGGCAGTAGTTGCGGGATGCCTTGCGGTATTGATTGGACTGAGCCTGAACAGCAGCTTGCGCGGCCATCGTCGCGCCACCTTGTGGATTGGCTGTGCCAGCCTGGTGCTGTTGATTGCGTTGTTTATTGGCTACCACTCGCTGGACAACTTCGACAAAGGCCTCAGCGCCCTGGTGCAGGAACACCGCAGCCCCTGGCTGGACGAGGTGATGGTACGCATCACCCAACTGGGCGAATTCAAGAAGATGTTCTTCGCCAGTGCCGTGTTCACCGGTCTCTTGCTACTGGCGCGACAATGGCGCCATGCCGTGTTTGTCGGCGCAACGCTGGCCGGGGCTGCGGTGATCAACACGGGGACCAAGCTGTTTTTCGCGCGAGGCCGCCCGGAAATTCTGACAGACCCATTGACCAGTTTCAGCATGCCCAGCGGCCATGCGTCCGGGGCGTTCGCGTTTTTCCTGGCCCTGGCGATCCTGGCCGGTCGCGGGCAACCCGTGCGGTTGCGCCTGACCTGGATGTTGCTGGGCTGCATTCCCGCCGCGTTCATTGCGCTGTCGCGGGTTTACCTAGGTGCCCATTGGCCCACGGACATCCTGGCTGGCACACTGCTGGCGATGACGGTGTGCGCGTTCAGCCTGGGCGTCAGCCAGTACCGAAGCCCGCTGCCGGCCATGTCGCAAAAAACCTGGTGGCTGTTGCTGCCGGCGCTGGTCGCGGTGCTGAGTTTCATCGCGCTCACCGGCACGCCCCACGCCCTGCTGCGCTACGCCTATTAAGTGAACAGTTCGCCCTGCAGCTCGTCGAGGAGCATCTGGATCGCATCCAGGCGCTGCTGCGGGTCATCAAGTTGCAGCAGGTCGATCTTGTCGGCCTCGGTAAAGGGCAGCAGATACGCCAACTGATTGCCCAAGGCTTGCTGCCCGTCGGCGTGGGCGTCCATGTCCAGCGAGGCCACCATCGGGTGCTCGGCCAACGCTTGGAGCAGCGCCAGCAGGTCGGCGTCTTCCTCTTCCAAGGGTTGATCCGGCAGTTCTTCGAGCCATTGCACCTCGGCCACCAGCAACTGATTTTTCTGCACGCCAGCGTCCCGCACGCGGAAGCGGCGCCCGCCCTCGACACGAATCCCCAACAAGCCATTGTCTTGTTGTTTGAAGTCACGGATCAGCGCTTCACAGCCGATCAATGCGTAGCCGTCGGGTGCCGTGCCCACCTCCTGGCCGTCAAGAATGCACACCACGCCGAAGCTTTCGCCCTTTTTCATGCAACGCGCGACCATGTCCAGGTAGCGCGCCTCGAACAGTTGCAGGTCGAGGGTGCAGCCAGGGAACAGCACGGTATTGAGCGGGAACAGCGCCAGACTCATAAAGGTTTCCTTAAACCCGATTTAAACGATCATCGACACGGCCAGCGGCAGGAATACCGCCGTGGCCACGCCCATCAGACTCATCGCCAGCGCTGCAAAGGCGCCGCATTCTTCGCTTTCCTGCAGGGCCACCGAGGTGCCCACCGCGTGGGCCGTCATGCCCAGCGCCATGCCGCGCGCCTCGGGGCTGTGCACACCCAGGCGGGACAAATACGCCGGACCGATCATCGCGCCGATCACGCCGGTGATCAGCACAAATACCGCCGCCAGCGCCGCCACGCCGCCAATCTGTTCAGCCACCAGCATGGCGATCGGCGACGTCACCGACTTGGGGGCCATGGTCATCAGCATCATGTGTTCGGCGCCAAACCACCAACCCAGCAGCACACACAGGCCGGTGGCCAACACCCCACCTATCACCAGCGTAGTAAAAATCGGCCAGAACAATTGGCGAATGCGCCGCAGGTTCAGGTAAAGCGGCACCGCCAGGGCCACCGTCGCCGGGCCGAGCAGGATGCCCATGATCTCGGTGCTCTTGCGGTACTCGGCGTAGCTCAGGCCACAGCTGATCAGCACGCCGATCACCAGCAGCATGGACACCAGCACCGGTTGCAGGAAGATCCAGCGGGTTTTCTCAAACCCTGCCAGTACCAGCTGATAAGCGCCGAGGGTGATGCCGATGCCGAACAACGGGTGATGAATCACCGCCGTCCACGCGCCCTGCCAGTCGAAGATCATTGATCCTTCTCCTTGCGCTTGACCATCTGCTGCATCAACACACCGACGAGGCCCATGGCGATCACCAGCGACAGCACTAGCGCGCCAACAATGGCCCAGAAATCCGCGGCAATGTCCTTGGCATACACCATCACCCCCACCGCCGGCGGCACCAGCAGCAACGGCAAGTAACGCAATAGACTGCTGGCGGCCAGGCTCAAGGGCTCGCCGACTTCGCCCTTCCAGATCAGGAAACCCAGCATCAGCAGCAAGCCGATGATCGGCCCCGGCAGCACCGGCAACAGCAAATGATTGATCGCCGTGCCGATCAGTTGAAACAGCACCAGCCAGGTCAGGCCACGTAACAGCATCCGTTCTTCCCCCTCAAGACTCGCCCGCATTATAAGCACGCCCGCCCTATGCACCGGCATTCGCCAAAAGCATGGTGGGTTGACCGAGCCGATTGGCCATGATGATCTACATTGGTTCTCTGTAACCCATAAAAAACCAGACGTTGTACACAGCGTGATGAACCAAGGAGAGACGCAATGCCCTATGTACCCGTAGCGCAGCTCAAAGATTATGTCGGCAAGGAACTGGGACGTTCCGAATGGCTCACCATCGACCAGGCGCGTATCAACCTGTTCGCAGAAGCCACTGGCGATCATCAGTTCATCCACGTCGACCCGGTCAAGGCCGCGCAAACCCCGTTCGGCAGCACCATCGCCCACGGTTTCCTGTCGCTGTCACTGATGCCCAAGCTGATGGAAGACCTGCTGATAGTGCCCGAAGGCCTGAAGATGGCCGTCAATTATGGCCTGGACAGCGTGCGTTTCATCCAGGCGGTCAAGGTCAATTCCAAGGTACGCCTGAACGTGAAGCTCAATGACGTCACCGAGAAAAAGCCCGGCCAATGGCTGCTCAAGGCCACTGCCACCCTGGAAATCGAAGGCCAGGAAAAACCGGCTTACATTGCGGAGTCGTTGTCACTCTACTTTGTGTAACCCCCCGCCCTGTAGGAGCTGGCTTGCCAGCGAAAAACGCACAGCCGCCGCATTCCCTCCGAATGCCTGCGCCATCGTTGAAGAGCATCGCCGGCAAGCCGGCTCCTACGGGTCTGTGGAGAGGCAAAATCCTCACCACAGCGTATGTAAATTTATGTATGAAACTCGCAGCTGCGGCATACTCGGCGCTCAATTATCCGGATCCCGCTATGCGCCCACTCGCTCCCCTCGCCCTTGCCCTGTTGCTCACCGCTTGCGGAGACGGCGAATCGCTGTTGCCGCCCGATGCGCGCCTGCCCGACGGCGGCCGTTACCGGGGCGATGTGGTCGATGGCTTGCTGCAAGGCCAGGGCCGCGTGGACTATCCCAACGGCAGTTGGTACGCCGGCCAGTTCGACAAAGGCCAGTGGCACGGCCAGGGCGAGTGGCATGGCAGCAACGGCGAAGTCTATAAAGGCCAGTTCAAGCAGGGCCTGTTCGACGGCCAGGGCAGCCTGACCACGGCGGGCAGCCACTATGTGGGCGGTTTCAAGAATGGTCGACGCAACGGTGAAGGCACCCTTAAAGAGGGGCAAATGACCTACCGCGGCGAGTTCAAGGACGACCAGTATTCCGGCCTCGGTCGCCTGGAACTGGCCGACGGTAGCCAATATCAGGGCCAATTCGCCCACGGCAAGCCGAATGGCGAAGGCCAGCGCAACGACGACAGCGGCAACCAGTTCAGCGGTCATTTCGTTGATGGCCAGTTGGAAGGTAATGGCACGTTCAACAGTGCCGACGGCGACATCTATGTCGGCCAGTTCAAACAAAATCAACTGAACGGCAAAGGCCGCTACGAGAACGCCGACGGCGACGTGTGGATCGGCCAGTTCAAGGAAGGCGCGCTCACCGGCAAGGGCGAATTGATCGGCGTCGACGGCAGCCACTATGTCGGCCAGTTCAGCGATTGGCGTTTCACGGGTGAAGGCCGCCTGAACCTCACCGACGGCAGCTTCTATATCGGCGGTTTCGACAGCGACAGCTATCAAGGTAAAGGCACCCTGGCCCTCACCGACGGTACCGTACAGGCCGGCACCTGGGTCAACGGCATGCGCGTGCGTGACGCCGACGGCAAACTGCTGCCCGACCCGCTGGAGATCGGCGTGCTCGCCCAGGGCCGCTTGCTCGACGCCGCCCTCGCCGCCGTGCCCACCTCCACTCCGGCCGTGGAGTTGTACACCCTGGCCGTGGCCGGCGACGGCAAGCAGAGCGTGTTCCTGCGCGAAGCCGATTATGTCAGCAACATGCTCGCCACCCGCTTTGGCGCACGCGGACAGATTCGCCTGGTCAACCACCGCGACCACATTGCCGACCGCCCCCTGGCCACTCGCGAAAGCCTGCGCCGCGCCGCGCAGACCCTGGCCGACCGCACCGGGCCGGAAGACCTGGTGTTTATCTACATGACCAGCCACGGCACCCACGAACACGAGCTGGTGCTGGACCAACCGCGCATGGAGCTGGCCGACCTGCCCACCGATGAGTTGGCCGCCGTGCTGGCGCCGCTCAAGAACCGGGACAAGATCGTGGTGATTTCCGCCTGCTACTCCGGTGGTTTCATCCCGGCCTTGAAGGATGATCGTACCTTGATCATGACCGCGTCCCGTGCCGATCGCGTGTCCTTCGGTTGCTCCGAGGAAGCTGACTTCACCTACTTTGGCGACGCCCTCTTCGCCCAAGCCTTCAACCAGACCGACGACTTGCAGCAAGCCTTCAAGCTGGCGCAACTGCATGTGGCCGAACGCGAACAGGCGGACAACTTCGAAGCCTCCGAACCGCAAATCTGGGCCCCCAAGGGCGTGATCGCCCACTGGCAATTATTACGCAAACAGCAGGCACGAAAGGCGCTCGAAAGCGTCTCAATGAATAGCAAGGAAGCCAAAGGCAACTAAGCTGTAATGTGTAACGAGGGGGAAACACCATGTACCTGACACCGCAGCATATCTTGCTCGCTGGCGCCTCTGGCCTCACCGGCGAACACCTGCTCGACCGCCTGCTCAACGAACCTACCGTGACCCGGGTGCTCGCGCCCAGCCGCAAGCCACTGGCCGAACACCCGCACCTGGAAAACCCGGTGGGCGACCCGGCAGTGTTCCTGCCGCAACTGAGCGGCCAGGTGGATATCGCCTTCTGCTGCCTGGGCACTACCCTCAAACAGGCGGGTTCCGAAGTGGCTTTTCGCGCCGTCGACCTGGACATGGTCGTGGCCTTCGCCAAACGCGCGCGGGAAATGGGCGCACGCCACCTGATCGTGATCAGCGCGATTGGCGCCGACCCGAAATCCTCGATCTTCTACAACCGTGTCAAAGGGGAAATGGAAGAGGCGTTGAAAGCCCAGGACTGGCCACAACTGACCATCGTGCGGCCATCGTTGCTGTTGGGGGAACGGCTGGAACCGCGCTTGGCCGAACAACTGGCCGGGCCGTTGTCGAAGCTGATTCCCGGCAAATACCGTGGCATCGAAGTGTGCGAACTGGCCCGGGCCATGTGGCGCCTGGCGCTGGAAGAGCAGGATGGGGTGCGGGTGGTGGAGTCGGATGAGTTGCGCAAGCTAGGCAAATAATAGGTTTCAAATACCTGTAGGAGCGAGCTTGCTCGCGAAGAACGCCCAGGCGCCGAGTTCTTCCAGGACACCCGCGCTTTCCTTAACGATCTTCGCGAGCAAGCTCGCTCCTACAAACCGCCTGTGGCATTGAAGCCAACGCCCAACACCGTCAACACCGACAGCGGCAACAACAACGTATCGAGCAACGCACTCGCCGGCAGATCCACACCGGGATAAGCCGGCGCCTCGGCACCAAATCGGTCCTTGGCGCAGCAACCGCCATTCATTGCATACAAATCCAACCGCGTGCCGGCATACACCACCGGCGCGCCAGGTTGCGCCGCGTCCAACGTGCGCGCCGTGGCGCAGCCCGTCAGTTGCAGCGCCAGCACGATCAGCAGCGCCTTATTCATCGCTGCTCAAATGGTGCTCGCCCCAACGCGGCAGCATGTCCTGGGGAATGTTCAGCAGGTTGAGAATGCGCGCCACCACAAAATCCACCAGGTCATCGATGGTCTGCGGCTGGTGATAGAAACCCGGCGAGGCCGGCAAAATCGTCACGCCCATGTTCGACAGCTTGAGCATGTGCTCCAGGTGAATGCTCGAATACGGCGCTTCACGGGGCACCAGGATCAACTGGCGGCGCTCCTTCAAGGTCACGTCCGCTGCGCGCTCGATCAGGTTGTTGCAGGCACCCGTGGCAATCGCCGACAGGGTTCCGGTGGAACACGGCACTACCACCATCGCTGCCGGCGCACCCGAACCAGACGCCACGGGCGACATCCAGTCCTCTTTGCCATACACCTTGATCTGCCCCGCCGCCGCACCGGTGTATTCGGTGAGGAAGGCCTGCATCGTCTGTACCTTGGGCGGCAGCGCCACGTCGGTCTCGGTGGCCATCACCAGTTGCGCGGCCTTGGAGATCAGGAAGTGCACCTCACGGTCTTCACGCACCAGACAATCCAGCAGGCGCAAACCATAAGGCGCACCGGAGGCGCCGGTCATCGCCAGCGTGACGCGTTCCGGGCCACTCATTTCAGCGCCTCGGCCAGTTTGCCGTGCAGGCCACCAAAACCGCCGTTGCTCATGACCACCACGTGGGTGCCCGGCTTGGCCTGGTGCTTGACGTGTTCAATGATGCCTTCGATGGAGTCGCAGACGATGGACGGCACAGTGCACAGGGCAGCAATCGCCGGCAGGTCCCAACCGAGGTTGGCCGGCGCGTACCAGACCACTTGGTCGGCATCGTTGACGCTTTCCGGCAGGCCATCGCGGTGGGCACCGAGCTTCATGGAGTTGGAGCGCGGCTCGACAATCGCGATGATCGGCGCATCACCGACCCGTTTGCGCAGGCCATCCAACGTAGTAGCAATGGCAGTGGGGTGGTGGGCAAAGTCGTCATAAATGGTAATCCCATTCACATCAGCGACTTTTTCCATGCGGCGCTTTACGCTTTTGAAAGCGCTCAACGCTGCAATGCCCATGGACGGCACCACGCCTACATGCCGCGCAGCTGCGAGGGTGACCAAGGCGTTGGCGACGTTGTGCTGGCCGGTCATGTCCCATTCGACGATGCCTTGGGCTTGGCCTTCGAACAGCACTTCAAATCTGGAACCGTCTTCGCTGAGCAGCTTGACCTGCCACTGCCCGCCCGCGCCGGTGGTTTGCACCGGGGTCCAGCAGCCCATCTCGATCACACGCTGCAGGGCAGGCTCAGTGGTCGGGTGGATCACCAAGCCTTCGCTTGGAATAGTGCGCACCAAATGGTGGAACTGACGCTCGATGGCCGGCAGATCGGGGAAGATGTCGGCGTGATCGAATTCCAGGTTGTTCAGGATCGCCGTGCGCGGGCGGTAGTGAACGAACTTGGAGCGCTTGTCGAAGAAGGCGCTGTCGTATTCATCCGCCTCGATCACGAAGAACGGCGTATCGCCCAGGCGCGCCGACACCGAGAAGTTCTGCGGTACACCGCCGATCAGGAAGCCCGGGCTCATGCCCGCATGTTCCAGCACCCAGGCCAGCATGCTGCTGGTGGTGGTCTTGCCATGAGTGCCCGCAACCGCGAGTACCCAGCGGCCTTGCAGCACATGGTCGGCCAGCCACTGCGGGCCGGACACATAAGGCAAACCTTTATTGAGTACGTATTCGACCGCCGGGTTGCCACGCGACATAGCGTTGCCGATCACCACCAGGTCCGGGACCGGATCGAATTGCGATGGGTCGTAGCCTTGGGTCAGCTCGATGCCCTGGGCCTCGAGTTGCGTGCTCATGGGCGGATAGACATTGGCGTCGGAGCCTGTCACGTGATTGCCCAGCTCTTTGGCCAGTACTGCCATCGAGCCCATGAACGTGCCGCAAATACCGAGAATATGAATGTGCATAGTCGACCTCGTAAAACATCGAGGCAGGTTAGCGCAGGGGGGCGAAAATCGCACCCTTTAGCTGAGGGCGTGACGTGCGATGCCGTGCCTGCGCAGCTTTCTATACAGTGTGTTGCGGCTGACGCCCAGTTGCTCTGCCGTGTGCGTCATGTGCCAACGTTGTTGCTGTAAAGCAGTGAGCAATGCAAGGCGCTCGGCGTCTTCCAACGGCGATTCCATCGATTTGGCCTGCGTGACCGACACGGGTCGGGCCTGACGAATCTGCGCGGGCAAATCCTCCAGGCCGACACGCCCACCCTCACACAGCGCCACCAGGGTGCGCAGTACCGTGCGCAACTGCCGGACGTTACCCGGCCAGGCAAACGCCAACAACGCCCCACGCGCCGACGGGTCGAGGGCGACCGACTCACCATTGGCCTCCTGGGCCAGCAGGAAATCCAATAGCTGGGACTTATCGCTACGCTCGCGCAAAGGCGGCAAGCCGACTTCCAGGCCATTGAGCCGGTAATACAAATCTTCGCGGAAGCTGCCGTCCTGCACACGCTCCAGCAAATTCCGGTGGGTGGCGCTGATAATTCGTACGTTCACTGCCTGGGGCTCACCGCCGAGCGGGACCACCAGCCGATCCTCCAGCACCCTTAACAGCCGGGTTTGCAACGCCAGGGGCATGTCGCCGATTTCATCGAGGAACAGGGTGCCGCCGTCGGCTTGCTGCAACTTGCCTTGCATGCCCTCTTTGCGCGCACCGGTAAAGCTGCCACCGCGATAGCCGAACAGCTCGCTCTCGATCAGGCTTTCCGGGATGGCGGCGCAATTGAGTGCGACGAACGCCTTGTCGGCACGTTGGCTGGCCAGGTGCACCGCCTTGGCGAAGGCTTCTTTGCCGGAACCGGTTTCGCCGTTGATCAACAACGGGACATCGCGTTCGAACACCCGCAGCGCCTTGCGAAAATCTTGTTGCAGCGTCGGATCGCCCAGGCAAATGCCGGGCAACGGCGCAGGCGCAGGCTTGATGAAAGGCGCCGGTACGCTGCGCACTTGCCCGCGCAATGCGGCAAACAGTTGTCGACCATCGCGGGTGCGCAATGGCCAACTGGCCGTGGCATTGGCGCTGGCGCGGCCGAGCAATTGATCCAGGGAACAGTCGAAAAACCCCTCCACAGGCTGTCCCAGCAAACCGCCCCGCAACTGCCCAAGCAGGTTCAGGGCACTTTGGTTCACTGCGCAAATTCGCCCTTCGCCATCGAACGCCAATAGCCCTTCACTGAACAGCCCCACCGACTCGGCCTGCAGGTGAAAACGCAACAGCCAATGGTTTTCGAAATGGCGCAGGAAGTAACAACTCTCGATCATCTTCGCCGACAGGTTCACCAGCGCCATGGTGTGGAACTGGCTCTGGCGCGACACCGCCTCCCGCGCCGAGGACACATCCAACACCGCCAGCAGATCCCCATGAGGGTCGAACACCGGGCTCGCCGAGCAGGTCAGCCCGGTATGCCGGCCACGGAAGTGTTCGTCACGATGAATGGTCAGGGATTGGCGCTCCACCAGGCAGGTGCCGATGCCATTGGTACCTTCGCAGGCCTCGCTCCAATCCGCACCCAGCCACAACCCGGCGCGCTCGAAAATCTTGCGCTCGGACGGCGCGGTGACACAGTTGAGGATCACCCCGCGCGCATCCGTAAGCAACACCGCATGGCCGGCGCCCGAGAGCTGTTGATGCAAGCTGTTCATCTCGCTGCCGGCGATGTGCAGCACTTGCTGCAGACGCTCGCGGCTTTCCAGCAAGCGACCATGTTCAAGCACAGTGGGTGCAATGGTTTGCGCAGGGTCGAGGTGGTAGTCCTCCAGGCAACGCAGCCAGGAGCGGGCGATGGATGGATCGCTGGACGGGTCGCGGCCATGGGCCACGGTGAGGACTTGCTGGGCATGGCGACTGAAATGATCGTTGTGCATTTCTTATTATTCTCCCTGCGTGAGAACTGCCAGCATCCCCCAGCCATCCAGCCAATGCAATCCCAGGGCGACCCACCGGTCACAGGCTGTACCGTTTGTGGCACAAACTGTCACATCGCCTGTATCGCGCCTGCCACAGCAACGCCTTGCTACAAAGCCTAACCCGTTGATTTACCTGGCGGGCGAAGCGGTGGCCCAACCTTTGCTCTACGCTTTGTAAGCGCAGCAGCGCTGCACTCCGAATAAACATAAAAGCCAGGAGATACCCACCATGCGTTACGCACACCCCGGTACTGAAGGCGCCATCGTTTCGTTCAAGGCCAAGTACGGCAACTACATCGGTGGCGAGTTCGTTGCGCCGGTCGACGGCAACTATTTCACCAACACCTCGCCGGTCAATGGCAAGGCAATCGCCGAATTCCCGCGCTCCACCGCCAAAGACATCGACAAGGCCCTGGATGCCGCTCATGCCGCCGCCGACGCCTGGGGCAAGACCTCGGCCCAGGACCGCGCGCTGGTCCTGCTGAAAATCGCCGACCGCATCGAACAGAACCTCGAACTGCTGGCCATCACCGAAACCTGGGACAACGGCAAGGCCGTGCGTGAAACCCTCAACGCCGACATCCCACTGGCCGCCGACCACTTCCGCTACTTCGCCGGCTGCATCCGCGCCCAGGAAGGCACCAGCGCCGAAATCAACGAACACACCGCGTCCTACCACTTCCATGAACCGCTGGGCGTGGTCGGCCAGATCATCCCGTGGAACTTCCCGATCCTGATGGCCGCGTGGAAACTCGCGCCGGCCCTGGCCGCCGGTAACTGCGTGGTGCTCAAGCCCGCCGAGCAAACCCCGCTGGGCATCACCGTGCTGCTGGAGGTGATCGGAGACCTGTTGCCACCTGGCGTGTTGAACGTGGTTCAAGGCTTCGGCAAAGAAGCCGGCGAAGCCCTCGCCACCAGCAAGCGCATTGCCAAGATTGCCTTCACCGGCTCGACGCCCGTCGGCTCGCACATCATGCATGCGGCGGCCGAGAACATCATTCCGTCCACCGTGGAACTGGGCGGCAAGTCGCCGAACATCTTCTTCGCCGACATCATGAAAGCCGAGCCATCCTTTATCGAGAAAGCCGCTGAAGGCTTGGTGCTGGCGTTCTTCAACCAGGGTGAAGTGTGCACCTGCCCTTCCCGTGCGCTGGTGGAAGAGTCGATCTACGACGACTTCATGAAAGTCGTGATGAAGAAAATCGAGTCGATCAAACGCGGCGACCCGCTGGACACCGACACCATGGTCGGCGCCCAGGCGTCCGAGCAGCAGTTCGACAAGATCCTGTCCTACCTGGAAATCGCCAAAGGCGAAGGCGCGCAACTGCTGACCGGCGGCAAGGTCGAGAAGCTCACCGGCGACATGGCCGGCGGCTATTACATCCAGCCGACCCTGCTCAAGGGCACCAACGAAATGCGCGTATTCCAGGAAGAAATCTTCGGCCCGGTGGTGAGCATCACCACCTTCAAGGACGAAGCCGAAGCCCTGGCAATTGCCAACGACACCGAGTTCGGCCTGGGCGCCGGCGTGTGGACCCGCGACATCAACCGCGCCTACCGCATGGGCCGCGCGATCAAGGCGGGCCGCGTGTGGACCAACTGCTATCACCTGTACCCGGCGCATGCCGCGTTTGGTGGTTACAAGAAGTCCGGCGTGGGCCGTGAGACGCACAAGATGATGTTGGATCACTATCAGCAGACCAAGAACTTGCTGGTGAGTTACGACATTAATCCACTCGGTTTCTTCTGACCCTCTCGTGGGCACCGGTCTACCGGTGCCCACGCCTGTTCGCGCTCAACCAAAACAATAAGAACGGACGGTACTTCTCATGCCTAGCGAACCTACTGGATCCTCCGTCGACTTCGAAAAAGTCGACTCTCAATACTTCCAACAACGCGAACTGAAAAAAGGCGCCGCCGGCTGGGTGTTGCTGGTCGGCCTCGGCGTTGCCTACGTGATCTCCGGCGACTACGCCGGCTGGAACTTCGGCCTGGCCCAAGGCGGCTGGGGCGGGATGTTCCTCGCCACATTGCTGATGGCCACCATGTACCTGTGCATGTGTTTTTCCCTGGCCGAACTGTCTTCCATGATTCCTACCGCTGGCGGCGGCTACGGTTTTGCCCGCAGCGCATTCGGGCCGTGGGGCGGGTTTCTCACGGGCACTGCGATCCTGATCGAATACGCCATCGCCCCCGCTGCCATCGCGGTGTTTATCGGCGCGTATTGCGAGTCGCTGTTCGGTATCGGCGGCTGGATGATTTACCTGGCGTTCTACATCATCTTTATCGGCATCCACATTTTTGGCGTGGGCGAAGCCCTGAAGTTGATGTTTGTGATCACCGCCGTGGCCGCAATTGCATTGGGTGTGTTCCTGGTCGCGATGGTGCCGCACTTCAATGTCGCCAACCTGTTGGACATTCCGGTGACCGAGGCCAAGGGCGCCAGCACTTTCCTGCCGTTTGGCTATGTAGGTGTGTGGGCCGCAATTCCCTATGCCATCTGGTTCTTCCTCGCGGTAGAGGGTGTGCCCCTGGCCGCCGAAGAAACCAAGAACCCAAAACGCGACCTGCCTCGCGGCCTGATCGGCGCCATTGTGGTGCTGACCAGTTTTGCCCTGCTTATCCTCGTGATTGCACCGGGCGGCGCGGGTACTTACGCGCTGATCAAATCCGGCAACCCGCTGGTTGAAGCACTGGCATTGTCTTACGGCGGCTCGACCTGGATGGGCAGTTTCGTCAACCTGGTCGGCCTGGCGGGCCTGATCGCGAGCTTTTTCTCGATCATCTACGCCTATTCGCGGCAGATCTTCGCACTGTCCCGCGCCGGCTACCTGCCGCGCAAACTGTCCCAGACCAATAAAAGCAAGGCGCCGGTACTGGCCTTGGTGATCCCCGGCATCATCGGCTTTGGCTTGTCGCTGACCGGCCAGGGTGACCTGCTGATTCTGGTGGCGGTGTTTGGCGCAACCATTTCCTACGTGCTGATGATGGCCGCGCACATCACCCTGCGCATCCGTCGCCCCAAAATGGACCGTCCGTACCGCACACCGGGCGGCATCTTTACCTCCGGCGTTGCGCTGGTGCTGGCCTGCGTGGCCGTGGTAGCGGGCTTTCTGGTGGATCCACGGGTGGTGATTGGCGCCGCGATCATCTATGGAGTATTAATTGCTTACTTTGCTTTCTACAGCCGGCATCACTTGGTAGCAGGCACGCCTGAAGAAGAATTCGCGGCGATCCAGGCCGCAGAGGCCGCCTTGCACTAACTGCCGTAAACCTCGACGCGGGCAGCCGCCCGCGTCGTCAAGGAGACACTGTATGGCAAGCTTTTCCCACGCGGTCGGTGCACAAACCTACCGTTTTGACAGCCTCAAGGATGTGATGGCCAAGGCCAGCCCCGCGCGTTCCGGGGACTTTCTGGCCGGCGTCGCCGCACAGAACGACGGTGAACGGGTGGCGGCGCAGATGGCGCTGGCAAATATCCCGCTGAAGCACTTCCTGCAAGAAGTGCTGATCCCCTACGAAAGCGACGAAGTCACCCGCCTGATCATCGACACCCACGATAAACAAGCGTTTGCCGCGGTCAGCCACTTGACCGTGGGCGGTCTGCGCGACTGGTTGCTCAGCGATGCGGCCGACGAACATTCCTTACGCGCCTTGGCGCCAGGTCTGACACCAGAGATGGCCGCCGCCGTGTCCAAGATCATGCGCGTACAGGACCTGGTGCTTGTGGCGCAGAAGATCCGCGTGGTCACGCAATTTCGCGGCACTATGGGCCTGCGCGGGCGTTTATCCACACGCCTGCAACCGAACCATCCTACAGACGAACCGGCGGGCATCGCCGCGAGCATTCTGGACGGCCTGCTTTACGGCAACGGTGACGCCATGATCGGCATCAACCCGGCCACCGACAGCATCGCCTCGATCTGCGCCATGCTGGAGATGCTCGACGCGATCATTCAGCGCTATGAGATTCCGACCCAGGCTTGCGTACTCACCCACGTCACCACCTCCATCGAGGCCATCAACCGTGGCGTGCCGCTGGATCTGGTATTCCAGTCGATCGCCGGCACCGAGGCGGCCAACGCCAGTTTCGGCATCAGCCTGAGCGTGTTGCAGGAAGGCTACGAGGCGGGTTTAAGCCTCAATCGCGGCACGTTGGGCCAGAACTTGATGTATTTCGAGACCGGCCAGGGCAGCGCCTTGTCGGCCAATGCGCACTTTGGCGTCGACCAACAAACCTGCGAGACCCGCGCCTACGCGGTAGCCCGACATTTCAAACCGTTTCTGGTGAATACCGTCGTAGGATTTATCGGTCCGGAGTACCTCTACAATGGCAAGCAGATCATCCGCGCCGGCCTCGAAGACCACTTCTGCGGCAAGCTGCTCGGCGTGCCCATGGGTTGCGACATCTGCTACACCAACCACGCCGAAGCCGACCAGGACGACATGGACACCCTGCTGACCCTACTGGGCGTGGCCGGGATCAACTTCATCATGGGCATCCCCGGCTCCGACGACATCATGCTCAACTACCAGACCACTTCGTTCCACGACGCGCTCTACGCCCGGCAAACATTGGGTTTAAAACCGGCGCCGGAGTTTGAACAGTGGCTGGCAAAAATGGGTATTTTCACGCAAGCCGACGGCAAGGTGCACTTCGGCAACAGCCTGCCACCGGCCTTTCGCCAAGCTTTGGCGCAACTGGGATGAAGGAGCCGCCCGTGCAACTCGACCTGCCTGACAACCCCTGGCTGGAACTGCGCCGCCTGACCCCGGCGCGCATTGCCCTGGGCCGCACCGGCACCAGCATTCCTACCAATGCGCAGCTGGATTTTCAGTTTGCCCACGCCCAGGCGCGGGACGCGGTGCATTTACCTTTTGACCATGCGGGCCTCAGCAGCCAGCTGGCCGAGCGCGGGCGTGAATCGCTGTTGCTGCACAGTGCCGCTGCCGACCGACACAGCTACCTGCAACGCCCGGACTTGGGTCGGCGCCTGAGTGATGAATCCGCCCAAGCGCTGCGCGACCATGCGTCAGCCAACCCCGGCGGCGTGGATTTAGCCGTGGTGGTGGCCGATGGTTTATCCGCCCTGGCCGTGCATAAACATACCCTGCCCTTTCTGACACGCATGGAAGAACAAACCCACGGGGAAGGTTGGTCCTTGTCGCCGGTCATCCTGGTGGAACAAGGCCGCGTGGCGGTGGCCGATGAAATCGGGCAATTGCTTGGTGCCAAGATGGTGGTGATCCTGATCGGCGAACGGCCGGGGCTCAGTTCACCGGACAGCCTGGGGCTGTACTTCACCTACAACCCCAAGGTCGGCCTCACCGACGCCTATCGCAATTGCATCTCCAATGTGCGCCTGGAAGGCCTGAGCTATGGCATGGCCGCCCACCGTTTGCTGTACTTGATGCGAGAGGCGTGTCGTCGCCAGCTGTCGGGGGTCAATCTCAAGGACGAAGCGCAGGTCCAGACCATTGAATCGGATGATCCGGACCTGATGAAAGGCAATTTCCTGCTCAGTTCACCGGATGACTGATCGCGGCACGATTGCGCTTTTTCGCGCCATTAGGCAGCATCGAGTCACGGCCGCTTGTGTGGTCATACCCCATTTGGAAGTTGAGGCCTGGCATGCGGATTACTCAAGCGACCCTGGAACACCTGGACCTGTTGACCCCGCTGTTCGTCAAATACCGTGAGTTCTACGGGGCCTTGCCCTTCCCGGATTCGTCACGGGCCTTTCTGGAGAAGCGCCTGCGCCGCAAGGAATCGGTGATTTACCTGGCTCTGGCGGATGATGACGACAAAAAACTGCTGGGCTTTTGCCAGCTGTACCCGAGCTTTTCGTCGTTGTCGCTCAAGCGGGTGTGGATCCTCAATGACATCTATGTGGCTGAAGACGCACGCCGGCAACTGGTGGCGGATAACCTGATGCGCACGGCGAAAAAAATGGCCAAGGAGACCCACGCGGTACGGTTGCGGGTATCGACCAGCAGCGACAATGAAGTGGCGCAGAAGACCTATGAGTCGATTGGGTTTCGCGAAGATACGGAGTTCAAGAACTACGTATTGCCGATCAGCGAAGACTGAACACCCCCATCACCTGCAGGAGCCGGCTTGCCGGCGATAGCATCACCTCGGTCTCACTGCTACACCGAGGCGCCTGCATCGCTGGCAAGCCAGCGCCTACAGGTGAGCAGCGACCGCCGCGGCATTGCGACATCCCCCGCTACAAAACCAACACGCTTTTCACCGCTCAATCCGTATAATGCGGACCTTTCAGGGTTGTAAGAATTGCGGCATACACTTGTAGCCTTATTACCCGAGCTTCCGCACAGGCCTGCTGAGCCGGGCCATTCACACAGGTGCCATCCATGGATTTCAACCCGCTCGACCTTATCCTGCATCTCGACGTCTACCTCGACCTGCTGGTAACCAATTACGGTCCGTGGATCTACGCCATTCTGTTCCTGGTCATCTTTTGCGAAACCGGCCTGGTGGTCATGCCGTTCCTGCCGGGTGATTCGTTGCTGTTCATCGCCGGCGCCGTGGCCGCAGGCGGCGGCATGGACCCGGTGCTGCTGGCCGGCCTGCTGATGCTGGCGGCGATCCTGGGCGACAGCACCAATTATGTAATTGGACGAACGGCAGGAGAACGCTTGTTCAGCAACCCGAACTCGAAAATCTTCCGCCGCGACTACCTGCAAAAGACCCACGACTTCTATGACAAGCACGGCGGCAAAACCGTAACCCTGGCGCGCTTCCTGCCGATCCTGCGCACCTTCGCGCCGTTCGTTGCCGGCATCGCGAAAATGCCCTACCCGCGCTTCTTCGGCTTCAGCGTATTCGGCACCATCCTGTGGGTCGGTGGCCTGGTGACCCTGGGTTACTTCTTCGGCAACGTGCCCTTTATCAAGAAAAACCTGTCGCTGCTGGTGGTGTTCATCATCCTGCTCTCGCTGGTGCCGATGATCATTGGTGTGTTCCGCAGCCGGTTTGGCCGCACATCCTCCGAAGCCAAGCCGCAGTAACCTGCGATGTGGTCCCTCAGCGCCTGGCGTCGCCGGCGCTTGCTGGCCAAGCACCCGATTGCCGAAGACACCTGGCAGCGGGTGCGCCACCACCTGACCTTCCTCGACGGCATCAGTGCCGAGCAGGACCAGTGGCTGCGCGAAGCCTGCGTGGTGTTTCTTGCGGAAAAACACCTGACCGCCCTGCCCGGCGTCGAACTGCACCAGGAACAACGCCTGCTGCTCGCCGCCCAGGCGCAACTGCCGCTGATGAATCTGGGTGACCTCGACTGGTACCAGGGCTTCCACGAAATCGTGCTGTACCCCGACGACTTCGTCAGCCCGCAGCGCCATCGCGACAGCAGTGGCATCGAACACGAATGGGACGGCGAACACAGCGGCGAAGCCTGGCAACAGGGCCCGGTGATCCTCGCCTGGCCCGGTGTGCTGGCCAGTGGCAACTGGGAAGGCTACAACCTGGTCATTCACGAACTGGCACACAAGCTCGACATGCTCAACGGCGACGCCAACGGCCTGCCGCCGCTGCACAACGACATGCGCGTGCAGGAATGGGCCAGCGTGATGCAGAGCGCCTACGACGACCTCAACCGTCAGCTGGACGCCAACCCGGACGCCGAGACTGAGATCGACCCCTACGCCGCCGAAAACCCGGCTGAATTCTTTGCCGTCACCAGCGAATATTTTTTCAGCGCCCCGGATTTGCTGGTCAGCCACTATCCCCAGGTGTACGCGCAACTCAGCCGCTTCTATCGCCAGGATCCGCTGGCCCGCCTCACCCAACTGCAAGCCAGCGACCCGCGCTACCAGCCACAAGACGAATGACCGTACGACGTCTGGCGCATGGCATCGGCGTCAGAATGTGCCTATAATCGCCGCCACTTTTAGGCCAATCCGGCCATGTTTAATGGCCAATTAACGGGGGCAACGCCCAATGAGCTACAGCAAGATTCCGGCTGGCAAAGACCTGCCGAACGACATCTACGTCGCCATCGAGATTCCGGCCAACCACGCGCCGATCAAATACGAAATCGACAAAGACAGCGACTGCCTGTTCGTTGACCGTTTCATGGCCACCCCGATGTTCTACCCGGCCAACTACGGTTTCATCCCCAACACCCTGGCCGACGACGGTGACCCCCTCGACGTGCTGGTCGTAACCCCTTACCCGGTTACCCCAGGCTCGGTAATCCGCGCGCGCCCAGTCGGCATCCTGAACATGACCGACGACGGCGGCGGCGATGCCAAAGTTATCGCAGTGCCACACGACAAGCTGTCCCAGCTGTACGTGGACGTGAAGGAATACACCGACCTGCCGCCCCTGTTGCTGGAGCAGATCAAACACTTCTTCGAGAACTACAAAGACCTCGAAAAAGGCAAATGGGTGAAGATCGACGGTTGGGGCAACGCAGATGCCGCCCGCGCCGAGATCCTGAAGTCGGTCGCTGCCTACAAAGGCTGATACCCGCTCCTCATTGCCCCGGCAATTGAAAAAGCCCCGATCATTCGGGGCTTTTTTTGTGGGAAAAATTAAACAGCAAGTTCAATTATTTATAGAAGATGTTTAATTTAAGTTTTAATCCGACGTATCAGACTACAACTAAGCAAAGACCTACATGACCAACTCAACGCATGGTTTATTTGATCTGTTTTCCCGGTCAGTAAGCTTTGTGTTTATGAATACATCAGGTGATCGTTTAAAAGCGCTACTGCGGGAAGTCCATCTTTCCGCCTCCGACTTCGCCAAGAACCGCGGCGTCACGCCTCAACACGTGAACAACTGGTTCAAGCGCGGTGTACCCATGGGCCGACTCAACGAGATCGCAGAACTGCTGTGCATCTCCAGCCGTTGGCTGCGCACCGGCGAAGGCCCCAAACACCCACCGGCCAACTTCCTGCTGGAAGGCCCGACGACCCGAAAAGGACTGCCCACCACCCGCGAAGGAAGCGGCAAATACCTCACAGGCCCCGCCTGTCATCCAGAAAAAATCGACGTGGAGATCGACCTCCACCCCTCATTCATCTCCACCGAACGCATCCGCGTCACCCTGCACATCCTGCAAGCCCTCACCGTCAACCCCGACCGCGCCCTGGGCGCCTACATGGTCGACAACAGCATGATCGACATCATCCAACAAGGCGCCACCCTCGCCATCGACCGAGGCCGCACCCAAATCTTCGACGGCGAAATCTACGCCTTTGAACACGACGGCATGCTCCGCATCAAATACCTCTACAAGCGACCTGGGGGTGGGTTGCGGATGCGTAGTCACAATGACGCTGAACATCCGGACGAGTACCTGACGTACGAGCAACGGTTTGAGCAGAACTTCCAGATTGTGGGGTGGGTGTTCTGGTGGTCCACGCTGAATAACCGCCGCCCGCCCGTGCCGCTCGATGAGCACTTATTGGGCTGGGAAGGCTCTAAATCGGATCCGGAGGTGGGCATTTGAGGTGAATGTGGGTATCATGCGCCGCACATTTGGCAGGGGGTGGCTTTAGGCTATTCACCCTGCTCGGCGATGCGGAGGAGTTCCCGCTGATGCCCCTACTATTCAGCCCGACGCAACGTGGGCTGAGCGATTTGAAGGCTGGTGAGGCTTGTCAAAAACAAGCTGAAGCAGTCCCCGAGAAGCCGGCCACAAGCCGGCTTTTTAATGTCTGCAAGAAACCCAAGTCAATTGTCCAACAGGCTATTGGACAATTGAATGACCCAAAGCGGGCAGTTTAGCTAGGCTGCAAACACTCCACCGCCCGATCCGCCACCATCTTCGCCAACTCCACCAAATGCATCACCGCCCTCTGTGGCGCACCCAGCGGTTCCCCAAGTACCTGCGACGTAGCCACCGCACACTGCAGCAACTCCGCCACACGCACCCAGGCATCCTCAAAGCTCAATTCTTCATTGACTACAAATGGGTTGGCTGCACGCGACGAGCGTGAATCCGAACAATCGTTATCCATAGCAAAACCTCTAGCGGTAAGTGAATACCACCGTCTTTTCGCGACTAAACGAGTAGAGGTGGCGGCTGTACGCAGGTTAGTCGACCGGCCGCTAGGCACCGGCGCACCCGGAGGTGCCCTGCGCACAGCCACCATAAAGTGCAGGTGAGAAGACACCTGTCTTTGGGATGGCGCGTGCGCCTAGCGAAGTCCGGGCGACTAAACCCGATCACTGAATAAACCAATGACGACCCGCAGCCTAGTCACGCACTCCCGCTGGCGCAATGCGCTTGGGATTCTCTCGGAAACGTCCTTCAAATGAAAGGGACTGATACTGCTGGCCCTCCAACCATTGTCACCTCTGAGTTGACGGTATTACCGGTTTCACCCGATTTATCCCCCAGCCCCCACCCATTAATCTGTGCCCATGTTGAACGCAACGCCCAACCAACCTAAACATAAAAGGATTCAACCATGAGCACTGCAACCTACAACCGCCTCAACAAAGACGACGCCATTGTTCTGCTGGTCGACCACCAGACCGGCCTGATTTCCCTGGTGCAGGACTTCTCGCCCAACGAGTTCAAGAACAACGTGCTGGCCCTGGCCGACCTGGCCAAGTTCTTCAACCTGCCGACTATTCTCACCACCAGCTTCGAGCAAGGCCCAAATGGCCCGCTGGTGCCAGAGCTGAAAGAGATGTTCCCGGACGCGCCCTACATCGCCCGCCCAGGCCAGATCAATGCGTGGGACAACGAAGATTTCGTCAAGGCGATCAAGGCCACCGGTCGTAAGCAGATCATCATTGCGGGCGTGGTGACGGATGTGTGCGTGGCGTTCCCGACCTTGTCGGCGCTGGCGGAAGGGTTTGAGGTGTTTGTGGTGACCGATGCATCGGGCACGTTCAATACCACGGTGCAGCAGGCGGCGTGGAGCCGGATGACGCAAGCGGGTGCGCAGTTGATGAACTGGTTCTCGGTGGCGTGTGAGTTGCACCGCGACTGGCGCAACGATATCGAAGGCCTGGGGAACCTGTTGTCCCAGCGCATTCCCAACTATCGCAACTTGATGAATGGTTACTCGGCGTTGACGGCGCGTAAGGACTAACTCAACCGCTGCACACACTAAGCCTGCCTTAAAACGCAGGCTTTTTTTGGTTAACTAGCAATGCGCCATTAGCACACTCGCCCTAATTGTGACGGCACCGCCTCACCACTAAAGTCCTTCGCTTATTTCGAGCCTCAAGGAAGGACGCTATTGAATACCTTAACCAAAGTCGGACGCTGCCTGGCACTGCTGCCCGTCTTGCTGATCAACACAACGTCGGTAGTGGCCGATGAAGAAACACCGATCGGCGACTGGTCGATCATCTACGGCAGCGGCCGCGCCCATAAAAACGTGATGTATGTGGCCGACCGTACCTCCGTGGTGCCGTCGAACCACAACAAGGGCGCGAAACTGGTGGCCGTCACGGTGGTGTATGAAGAACCGGGCAAGCCGATGATCGATGTGTACAACATCGAAGTGCAGTGCTCCACGCGCAAGGTGCGCTTTCTCAATGGCCAGTCGGTTGCACCGTTTTCCTACACCCTTACGCACTTGAAAGTCTCCAACACGTGGCAGACGCCAAAGGAGTTCTGGCTCGACCGTACGCTCGCGTATGTCTGCGAACCGGGCAAGAGCAAGGACACCATCGCCATGGGCAAGATGACCCACCTGCAGATGATCCAGACCACCAAGGCCATGTTCGAGCAGTTGGGGCCGACTCAGGAGAAGAGCCAGATGATCGATGACCTCGACGACATGCTGGGCAACAAGCGCTGAGCAACACTCACCTACAAGAAGGATTCACGATGCCTACATGGACAAGGCTGTTGCTGGCTGGGCTTTTGTTGCCCGCCGTGCTGTTTATAAACGGGTGTCACTTGATTGCACAGTCGCGCTGGGAAGGCCGTGACGTGCAAGAGGCGCTGGATTTATTCGGCAAGCCCGACTCGATGAAGAAGCAGAATGCGCCCAATGGCGACACGCAGGTGGTGATGACCTGGCACAAATCCTCTTCATGGACGACCACTGAAGCCGCCGGGACTTCAATGAATCACACCGGGAACGGGATGGTGTACACGGAGTATTACCAGCAGGTCGGGCACAGTTCGGATTGCAAGCTGGAAGCCACGGTGGATAAGGCGAAGAAGATCGTGCTGTTCCGGATTGAGGATGGCCGGATCCTGCATGGCAAGTGCCTGAATGTGCCATTTGTGCCGGGGTATATTCCGCCGGGGTTTTGAGGCTATCAGTCGGTTTTAACCCGCCAGCTCCCGCTCGATCTGCTCGATGCTTGGCAGGCTGGTTCGCAGCTCTGCGGGCAACGACTCAACCAGTTGATATTCCGCTACACCAATCGGTCGATTGTTATCGCGCAACGCATATTCGGCGACGACTTCGTTCTTGCTCTTGCACAACAGCAGGCCGATGGTGGGCCCATCTTGTGGATGTTTAAGCTGGGCATCGAAGGCAGCCAGATAAAAGCTCAGCTTCCCCAGGTGCTCGGGTTTGAACTTGCCGGCTTTCAGTTCGATGACCACATAGCAGCGTAGCTTCACGTGATAGAACAGCAGATCGACAAAGAACTCATCGCCTCCGACATCCAGCAGTACTTGCTGGCCGACAATGGCGAAACCGGCGCCCAGCGCCAACAAAAAGTCGGTGACGTGCTTGATCAAGGCGTTTTCTATGTCGCGCTCCTGCGCGTCCAGGGCCAGGCTGAGGAAGTCAAAACGGTAAGGGTCTTTCAGCGACTCACGCGCCAGGTCGGATTGTGGTTTGGACAGGTGGGTCTCGAAGTTGCTGACCGCCTTGCCACTGCGCTCCAACAAGCGGTTTTCGATTTGCATCACCAGCGAGTTACGCGACCAGTTGTTCTCTATCGCCTGGGCCATGTACCAGCGGCGGGTTTCGGGGCCGGGGAGTTTGTCGAGCAACACCACATTGTGGCCCCAAGGCAATTGTGCAGCAGCCTGTTGCACAAATTCAGCATCTGGTCACGCCTCGGCAAAAGCACGCATGTACTTGAGATTACGCGGCGAAAAACCCTTCATTCGGGGAAAGGCCGCACGCAAATCCTGGGCAAGTCGATCTATGACTTTGCTGCCCCAGCCCTGCTCCGCCTGGCAGGTCAAAATGTCGTGGCCGATCTGCCAATAGAGCAATACCAATTCCCGGTTCACTGCCAGTGTTGCGCGCTGTTGCGCCGCATGAATACGGCCTTTCAGGTCGGTCAGCCAGTCACTGTAGCCCGCTGGAGGTGTAGTCAAGCCGATACAGGGTTCGCTCATGCCATGTCACTCTGGAGTTTTGAGGCAGGCTAGTCAGGCACATTGACTGTCACAAGGGGCGAAGGTGGTTCCAAGAAGGACCCTTCAATAACTACAGAAACGTCCTGCTGGCCATTGCGGACTACTGACTTGACTCTCCCCTATACAGCAGCCTTTACCCTGGAACGCCCTGTTCAGGACCTCCCCATGACCCCGCGTACCCTGGTGATCCTCGGCCATCCTTCCGCCTCCAGCTTTTGTTCAGCCCTGGCCGATACCTACATCCAGGCGGCAAAAAACGCCGGCCATGAAGTACGTGTCCTACGCTTGGGCGACTTGGCTTTCGACCCCGTCCTTCATCACGGTTACACCCAGATTCAGCCGCTGGAGCCCGACCTGCTCAGCGCACAATCCGACATCCTCTGGGCCACTCACCTGACATTTGTTTTCCCGATCTGGTGGGGTGGCATCCCGGCGTTGATGAAGGGCTTTATCGACCGAATCTTCCTACCCGGTTTTGCCTTTAAATACCGAGCGGGCAAGGCTTTTCCTGACAAACTGCTCCATGGCCGAACGGCACATTTACTGGTGACCCTGGACACGCCGCCATGGTATTACCGTTGGTTCTATCGCATGCCGGGCATTCACCAGATGCGCAAGACCACGCTGGGGCTTTGTGGTGTCAAGACTGCAAAGACGCTGCTGTTCGGGCCGGTGTTGGGCTCCACTGCGGCGCAGCGGGATACATGGCTGAAACAGGTCGGCGCTTTAACGGAAAAAAGGAGTTTTCATGTACATCGGCAAAGCCGCGCAGTTGTCGGGCACGACCATCAAGGCGATTCGTCACTATGAGGCAATTGGGCTGCTGCCTGCGCCACAGCGTCAGGGCCAATACCGGGTCTATTCGGCGCAAAACGTTGAGCTGCTGATGTTTATCAAGTGCGCGCAGCAATTGGGGTTCAAGCTCAAGGAGTTGCAGGAAATTCTTGCAGGCCACATAGGCGATGTATTGCCTTGGGAGCGGGCGGACCAGGCAATCGCAGACAAGAAGCAGGAACTAGCCCTGAAAATTGCCGCGCTACAGGAAATGCACGTGGGATTGCAGACATTTGAAGCACAGTTGAAAACATCACAAGAACAGTGCTCGTCAATGGCACAAAGATCCTGACCGGCGGTGAGCCGAATAAAATGGGTATTCGGCTCATTTGATGAGCCGAATAGGGCGCTTATTCGGCTCACCGCCTGAACACCCTCCCCCACTCATTTGCCCAGAATCCCCATGTCTGCTAGTGTCGCGCCGGTTTACCGTCTACCGGAATAGCCGCCATGGCCCGCAAAAAAGTTGCACTCGATTTCGAACAATCCCTCGCCGACCTGCAAACCCTGGTCGAGCGTCTGGAGAACGGCGAGTTGTCGCTGGAAGACTCGTTGACGGCGTTTGAGCAAGGCATCGGCCTGACCCGCGACTGCCAGAGCGCCTTGGCGCAGGCGGAGCAGAAGGTGCAGGTGCTGCTGGAACGTGACGGGGAGTTGGCCGAAGAACCTTTCGATGCGGAACAGCCCGAATGATCGACGCGTATCAGGCCAGTAGCCAAGCCCGGGTCAATGCGGCGTTGGAACCCTTGTTTGTTGCGCCAAGCCCCGAACTCAAGCGTCTTTACGAAGCCATGCGCTACAGCGTGATGAATGGTGGCAAGCGCGTGCGTCCGTTGCTTGCGTATGCGGCGTGCGAAGCTTTGGGCGCAGACGCCGAGCAGGCCAATGGCGCGGCCTGTGCGGTGGAGTTGATCCACGCCTATTCCCTGGTGCATGACGATTTGCCGGCGATGGACGACGACGATTTGCGTCGCGGCCAGCCAACCACCCATAAAGCCTTTGATGAAGCCTGCGCGATCCTCGCCGGCGACGGCCTGCAAAGCCTGGCGTTCAGCGCACTACTGGACCCGACGCTGAGCAGCGTCAACGCCGAGATCCGTTTGCGCATGGTCACGGCGCTGGCCGTGGCAGCGGGTCCGGCCGGCATGGTGGGTGGCCAGGCCATCGACTTGGGTTCGGTCGGCCAGAAGCTCGATCAACAAGCCCTGGAGTACATGCACCGCCACAAGACCGGCGCCTTGATCGAAGCCGCCGTGCATCTGGGCGCGCTGGCCAGTGGGCGTGCCGAAGGCGCTCAATTGACGGCGTTGAGGACCTACGCGCTGGCCATCGGCCTGGCGTTCCAGGTGCAGGACGATATTCTCGACGTAGAAAGTGACACGGCCACCCTGGGCAAACGCCAAGGCGCCGATATCGCACGGGACAAACCGACGTATCCGGCACTGCTTGGGCTGGAAGCCGCCAAGGCTTATGCCCTGGAACTGCGTGACCAGGCCCTGAACGCCCTGCGACCTTTCGACGCGGCAGCAGAGCCACTGCGTGACTTGGCGCGGTATATCGTCGAACGTCGGCACTGATAACGGCGGCCTTTGCGGCCGCATATCGGCCAAGTTCGGTGCTCTGCGTGGGCAGTTTGCGATGCTTGAGGTAAACTGCCGCCTCTTCTATACCTATAACGATTCGCCTGATGCCCACGACGTTTCAAGAGATTCCCCGCAAGCGCCCGTCCACGCCCCTGCTTGACCGTGCTGTCACGCCGGTCGGCCTGCGTCGACTGGGTGAAGCCGAGCTGGAAACCCTGGCCGATGAGTTGCGCCTGGAATTGCTCTACACGGTCGGCCAGACCGGTGGGCATTTCGGTGCCGGCCTGGGCGTCATCGAGCTGACCATCGCCCTGCATTACGTATTCGATACCCCGGATGACCGGCTGGTGTGGGACGTGGGCCATCAGGCGTATCCGCATAAAATCCTCACGGGGCGCCGCGAGCAGATGGGCACCCTGCGCCAGAAGGACGGCATTGCCGCCTTCCCGCGCCGCGCCGAGAGCGAGTACGACACCTTTGGCGTCGGCCACTCCAGCACCTCCATCAGTGCCGCGCTGGGCATGGCGATTGCCGCCCGCCTGCAAGGCAGCGATCGCAAGGCGATTGCGGTCATTGGTGATGGCGCGCTGACCGCCGGCATGGCGTTCGAAGCGCTGAACCATGCGCCGGAAGTGGACGCCAACATGTTGGTGATCCTCAACGACAACGACATGTCGATCTCGCGCAATGTCGGTGGCCTGTCCAATTACCTGGCCAAGATCCTCTCCAGCCGCACCTACGCCAGCATGCGCGAAGGCAGCAAGAAGGTGCTCTCGCGTCTGCCTGGCGCGTGGGAAATTGCCCGCCGTACCGAAGAATATGCCAAGGGCATGCTGGTACCGGGCACCCTGTTCGAAGAGCTGGGCTGGAACTACATCGGCCCGATCGACGGCCACGACCTGCCCACCCTGATCGCCACGCTGCGCAACATGCGTGACCTCAAGGGCCCACAGTTCCTGCATATCGTCACCAAGAAAGGCAAAGGCTTCGCCCCGGCGGAAGTCGACCCGATCGGCTACCACGCCATCACCAAGCTGGAACCGCTTGACGCTCCCGCCGCTGCGCCGAAAAAGGCCAGCGGGCCGAAGTATTCCGGTGTGTTCGGCGAATGGCTGTGCGACATGGCCGCCGCCGACCCGCGCCTGGTAGGCATTACCCCGGCGATGAAGGAAGGCTCCGACCTGGTAGCCTTCAGCGAGCGTTTCCCGCTGCGCTACTTCGATGTGGCAATTGCCGAACAGCACGCGGTGACCTTCGCCGCCGGCATGGCCTGTGAAGGCGCCAAGCCGGTGGTGGCGATCTACTCCACCTTCCTGCAGCGCGGTTACGATCAGTTGGTACATGACGTGGCAGTGCAGAACCTCGACGTACTGTTCGCCATCGACCGCGCTGGTTTGGTGGGCGAAGACGGCCCGACCCACGCCGGCAGCTTCGACTTGTCTTACCTGCGTTGCATCCCCGGCATGCTGGTGATGACACCGAGCGACGAGAACGAACTGCGCAAGATGCTCAGCACCGGCCACCTGTACAACGGCCCGGCGGCTGTGCGTTACCCACGCGGTAATGGCCCGAATGCAGTGATCGAGAAAGACCTTGAGCCTATCGAGATCGGCAAGGGCATCGTGCGTCGCCAAGGCAGCAAGACTGCGTTCCTGGTGTTCGGCGTGCAACTGGCGGAAGCGCTGAAAGTAGCCGAGAAAATCGACGCTACCGTGGTCGACATGCGCTTCGTCAAACCGCTGGATGAAGACCTGGTGCGTGAGATTGCCGGCAGCCATGAGCTGCTGGTGACCGTCGAAGAAAACGCCATCATGGGCGGTGCCGGTGCGGCCGTCAGCGAGTTCCTGGCGCGGGAGAATATCCTCAAGTCGGTGCTGCACCTGGGCCTGCCGGATGTGTACGTCGAGCACGCCAAGCCTGCGCAGATGCTGGCGGAATGCGGGTTGGATGAGGTCGGCATTGAAGCGTCAGTGCGCGAGCGCATGGCACTACTCCGCCTGTAACACCCCGAACACTTGTAGGAGCTGGCTTGCCAGCGATAGCGGCCGCACATTCAACATCAATGTGTCAGACAGACCGCCATCGCCGGCAAGCCGGCACCTACAACGCTATGGACAGCCCATGAATCGTCTGCACTTTGCCCTGCCCTTTCTTCTTCTGCCTGCCACCGACCTGCTCGCCGACACCCGCGACGACGCCTTGAAACTCCCCGATGTGGTCATCAGCGCCAACCGGCAGGTCCAGTCCCGCAACGACAGCAGCGCCGCCAACACCGTCTTCACCCGCGACGATATCGACCGCCTGCAACCCACCAGCGTGACTGACCTGCTCAGCCGCGTGCCTGGCGTACAAGTCGCGCCGACCGGTGGCCGTGGCAGCCTGCCGGGGATTTATATCCGTGGCACCAAATCCGCACAAAGCCTGGTGCTGGTGGACGGCCAGCGCATCGCCAACACCACTTCCGGCGACAGCGGCCTGCAGTACCTGAACGTCGATCAGATTGAACGGGTTGAAGTGCTGCGCGGCTCGCGCTCGGTGATCTATGGCAGCGATGCGATTGGCGGCGTGATCCAGGTGTTCACTCGACGTAATGCCGAGCAGGGTCTACAGCCGCGCTTGAAAATGGGCTTTGGCAGTCACCAAACCTGGGAGCGCAGCCTCGGTCTGTCCGGTGGCGATGAACACACGCGCTTCAACCTCGGCGCGAGCCTGGATGAGACCGCCGGAATTAACTCGACGCACACGTCATTTCCCAGCGATGGCGACCATGATGCCTACCGCAACCAGTCCATCAGCCTGAACCTTAGCCACGCCTTCAACGATGAGCTGGAAGCGGGTTTCAATCTGTTGGATAACCGTGGCAAGTCGGAGTACGACAACAGCTTCGGCCGCTACGACTTCGCCACCGGGCAAACGCTGGGGCAAAAGCCCTACACCGACTACACCGTGAGCAGCGCCAGCGGCTACGTGGATGCCAAACTCAACGAACGCTGGCAATCGCGCCTGGAACTGGGCCACAGCGAGAACCGCGATACCAAGCGCGACACCCTCAGTGACGATTTCAGCGTGTTCAACACCTACCGCGACTCGATCAACTGGCAGAACGATCTGACACTGAATGAGCAAAACAGCCTGATACTCGGCGGTGACTGGTACGAAGACCGCCTCCATGGCTCTACCACCTTTACCGAGAACAGCCGCTGGAACCGCGCAGCCTTTGTGCAGCATCGCTTCCACGGCGAAGGGTTTTCCACCGAGCTGGGCCTGCGGCGCGACCAGAACCAGCAGTTTGGCGGGCAGAACAGCTGGAGCGGCACCCTGACCTTACCGATCAACTCGGACAATGATCTGCTGCTGAGCTACAGCGAGGGCTTCCGCGCCCCTACGTTCAATGACTTGTACTACCCGGACGAATACGGCTTCAAGAACAGTAACCCTGACCTGAAGCCCGAAACCTCGAAAAGCTACGAAGTGCAATGGCGTAGCCAACTCAGCGACACCAGCCGCCTGGAAGCTTCGCTGTACCGCACCGATATCCAAGATGCGATCGTGTTCGGCAGCGACGGCCCGCAAAACGTCAGTTCGGCGCGCATCAACGGCTTCGAAGCCGCGCTCAAGCAAGAGCTGTTCGGCTGGCAAAGCAGCTTGGGACTGGCAATGATTGATCCACGAGACCGCGATTCCGGACGTACGCTGGCGCGTCGCGCCAGGCGCACCGTGAGCCTGGACCTGGATCGCCAATTCGACCAATTCGGCATCGGCGCCAGCTGGCAGGCAGTCAGCAGCAGCTACGACGACCCGAAAAACCAGCAGCCGTTGGGTGGCTATGGGTTGCTCGGGTTGCGCGCCAGTTGGGCGCTGAACCGCGAAATCATGCTGAACATGAAGGTCGATAACCTGCTGGACAAAGCCTACAGCCGGGCGCTGTATCAGTATCAAGGCCAGCAATTTGGCTACCGGGAAGAGGGCCGTGCGCTGATGGTTGGCGTGACTTGGACGCCGGACCTCTAGCGAGGCGCGATCACCTCACACAACCGCGCCACCGCCTCCAGCATCTGCCCGCTGGGCCGCTCCAGGCCCTTATCCGGCACCACTCGCACCCGTTCCGCCATCGCTGGCCAGACCTTCCAGGCCTCCTTCTGTGCTTGATCCCCGACCAGAATCAATTCGGGATCACGCTGCAACACCGACTCAATACTCACCTGCGGCGCGGGCAGCCTGAGGTCATCGAACACATTGCGCGCACCGCACACATTCAACGCATCGCTGATGATCTGCCCGCCGCCCACGGTATACAGCGGCTGGTTCCACACCTGGTAAAACACACGCAATGGCTCGGCACGCTGATAGCGCTGACGCAGTTCGACCAAGCGTTGGCGTAATTGCGCGGCCAATTGCCGGCCGGCTTCAGCACGGCCCAATTGCTCGGCGATGGCCTGGACCTGGGTGGTGAGTTGTTCAAGGCTATGGGGCTCAGCGACATAAACCGGGATGTTCAGCCGCTGCAACTGCGCACGCTGGGCCGGGCCGACGCTGCCGGGCCACAGCAGGATCAGATCCGGCTTGAGGCTGAGCAGGCGCTCCATGTCCAATTGGCCGTAACGCCCCACTGACGGCACTTGCGCCAGCGCAGCCGGACGATCGCCGCCATCGAGTACCCCCACCAGCACGTCGGCAGCACCCAATTCAGCGACGATTTCAGTCAGGGACGGTGCCAGGCTGACCACCCGCTCGGCCGCCAAAGCCTGGGCAGAGCACGCCAGCAGCAAAACCGCCAGCCAGCGACGTCTCATCCCAGTTGACGGGGGATGCGGTAGAGGTAGAACAGCACCAGCGTCGACAGTGCCAGCAGGAACAGCGGCACCGCCTCCAGGCCGACGAACACCGCCAGCGCGCCGATCCAGGCCGGGACGGCTGCCACCAGCAACGCCGTACGCCGACGGGCCGCCAAGGTCATCCAGGCAGCCGGTTCTTCCGGGGTATCGAGGGCTTTGGAGGTGGCGATCAACGCGTGCTTATAGCCGTGGAAGTAACGCAGGCTGAGAAACATCGAGGCCACGCCGGCAATGAAGAACGGCATGGCCAGCACCGGGAGCAAGGATTCGGCTTGGCCGAACACCAGGTTGATCACAAACAGGGGGAGCAGCGCCAGGGCCAGGTACTGCCACCAACTGAAGGACAGTCGCCGTTTCACCTGGCCTCGGGTCACGCGCGGTCGACCTCGCCCTGGTGCTCGTTGCCCATCATGTGGTCGAGCTTGCTGGCCTTGGTGGCCAGGTAGAGCTTGTTGTGCGGGTTGTGCCCGGTGTGCAGCGGCACGCGCTCGGCCACGGTGATGCCCATCTCGGTCAAGGCTTTGACCTTGCGCGGGTTGTTGGTCATCAGGCGCAGGGACTTGACGCCCAGGTGCTCCAGCATCGGCAGGCAGATCGCGTAGTCACGCTGGTCGGCAGCAAAGCCCAGGCGCTCGTTGGCTTCAACGGTATCGGCGCCGCCATCTTGCAGCTCGTAGGCGCGGATCTTGTTCATCAGGCCAATGCCACGGCCTTCCTGACGCAGGTACAGCAGCACGCCACGGCCTTCACGGGCGATGGCCCGCATGGCGGCTTCCAGTTGCGAACCGCAGTCGCAGCGCTGGCTGAACAGCGCGTCGCCGGTCAGGCATTCGGAATGCACACGCCCCAGCACCGGCGCGCCATCAGCGATATCGCCCAAGCTCAGCACAACGTGCTCGCGCCCGGTGGCTTCTTCGAGAAAGCCGTTCATGGTGAACGTGGCAAAAGGGGTAGGCAGCTTGGAAGCGGCGACGAAAACGACGGGCACCGTGTGCTCCTGATTTCAGTTTTTACGATGGCGGCCATTGTAACAGCAGGTTCCTACATACGCTTAAGCTGAATTATCGCTGATAAAGATCAATAGGTTCGATTGGCCTTCTTATTGATTCTATGTAGGAGCGAGCTTGCTCGCGAAAAATCGTCAACGATGACGCAAGCATTCTGAGTGACCGCGGCGTGCTTGCGTTTTTCGCGAGCAAGCTCGCTCCTACAGGGGATCTAGAACGGATAGGGTTGTTTCCAGTGCTCGAAAATCGCCTTTAACTCGCCGCTTTTCACCAGGGCCGCCATGCGCTGGTCGAAGACGCCCATCAAGGCGCGGCCCCGTTCGTTATCGGCAAACCCGATGTATAACGGGAGTTCGGCGATGTGAGTCAGTGCGAACTTCGACGGATCACCTGCCTGATTGAGCACGTACTTGGCCTCGGTCAGCGCATCGATGTAGAAGTCGGCCCGCGCGTGTTCCAGCATCGGCAAAATACCGTCGCGGCGCTCGATCTGGTTGAAACGGTGCACATTGGGCAAGTACTCCTCGTACTTGTAGCCACGCACCCAGGCCAGGCGGTAATTGCCCAGCGTGGCTACCGTCGGCGCTGGCGTGCTGGCCAGGCCGAGGGCGTAGATGTGGTCGGAATCGAAATTCCAGTGGGGGTACAACACACCCGTGGCTTCATCGCGATAGGACCCGACCCAGCCATCCACTTCGCCGCGCTGGGCCAGGCCGACCGAGCGGGTGTAGGGCACCGAGCGCGTCTGCAGCGTGATTCCGGCAGGTTCGAACACCTTGCGCAGCACGTCCCAGGCCAGGCCGCTACCGTCTTTGTTGGTGTAGTCGTTCCACTCTTCACTGGCCAGCATGACCTTGCCGGGCACGCCCTGTGCCTGGACCAACGACGTAAAGGCACACAGCACTATCAGCAGCCAACGGCGCACATCCATGGTGGCGACCTCCTACAGGGCCTTGCATCCTTAATTACGCTATAGAGGGTAGCGCAGCTCGCCGATTCAGGGCATCCCGCGAAAATGTTGATAACCACGAATGGCTGGCGTGATGTCTTGCCCGTTGGCGTCCAGCAGTGTCACGCCCTGCCCCGCCTCGACCCGTCCGATCACATGGACCGGCCAGCCGTCGGCCAGCAACGGCGCCAGCTCGACGGGTGGCAGGGTGAACACCAGCACATAGTCATCGCCCCCGCTCAACGCCGCTATGCGCGCCGCGTCATCGCCGACAAACGCCAACAGCGCCTGAGACAAAGGCAAGCGCTGACGCTCGATCAACAGACTGACAGCCGAGGCTGTGGCGATATGCCCGCAATCAGCCAGGAGGCCGTCGGAAATATCCATGGCAGACGTAGCCTTGCCGCGCAGCGCCAGCCCCAGGCCCAACTGCGGTTGCGGCGACCAGTAGTGGGCCAGCAGTGGATCAGCGATGGCCGCGTCAGCACTGCGCTCGCCCAATACCAACGGCAACGCGCCGGCCGCATTGCCCAGCTCGCCGCCGACACACAGCAGGTCACCCGGCTGCGCACCGCTGCGGGTCAAGGCTCGCCCGGCGGGTACGCGACCAAACACAGTCAGGGTCAGGCTTAACGGCCCACGGGTGGTATCGCCGCCCACCAGGCCCACGCCGCAGCTTTGCGCCATCAGGTTCAAACCCTGGGCATAGCGTTGCAGCCAATCGGCATCGACCGTCGGTGTGGTGAGAGCAAGGGTAAAGGCGAGGGGGTTGGCGCCCATGGCGGCCAGGTCGCTTACCGCCACGGCCAACGAGCGCTGGCCCAGCAGCAACGGGTCGCAGGGGTCGGCAAAATGCACCCCGGCCACCAAGGTATCGGTGGAGATTGCCAGCTGCTCCCCGGCGGGGAGCGCCAGCAAGGCGCAGTCGTCACCAATCCCAAGTGCAATGCCTTCGCCGCCTTGCGCACAGGGCGCGGCGGCGAAGTAATTGCGGATCAGCTCAAACTCGCCCATCAAGGATTCAAGCGCGGTTTAGCGCTTGTACGCCTTCACTTCGGCTTCACGCAGGCGCGGGGCCAGCTTGTCGAGTACGCCGTTGACGAACTTGTGGCCGTCGGTCGAACCGTAGACTTTCGCCAGTTCGATACCTTCGTTGATCACCACGCGGTACGGCACGTCGACGCGATACAGCAGTTCCCACGCGGACAGGCGCATCACGCACAGTTCAACCGGGTCCAGCTCTTCGATGGTCAGGTCCAGGCAAGGTGCCAAGGCCGTGTCGATCTCGGTCAGGTGCGCATGCACACCGTGCAGGATGTCGTGGAAGTACGGCAGGTCGGCGAAGGTGAAGTCGTTGTCGACGCGAAACTGTGCTTCGATCTCGTTCAACGAAGCGCCCGCCAGGTGACGCTGGTACAGCGCCTGGGTCGCCAACTGACGAGCAGCGCGACGCTTCTCGTTCTTGGACGGCTTGCCAGCATCGGCTGGACGTGGCTCACGCGGGTTGAAGTTGTCGCTCTCGTCGGAAATCACTTGGCCTCCAACTGCGACAGCAGGCTGACCATTTCCAGGGCGGACAGGGCAGCTTCAGCGCCTTTGTTACCGGCCTTGGTGCCGGAACGCTCGATGGCTTGCTCGATGGAATCAACGGTCAGCACGCCGAAGGCGACTGGCACACCGAACTCCATGGACACCTGGGCCAGGCCCTTGGTGCATTCACCGGCCACATATTCGAAATGCGGAGTACCGCCACGAATGACTGCGCCCAGGGCAATGATTGCCGCGTACTCACCCTGTTGGGCAACTTTCTGCGCAACCAGTGGAATTTCGAAGGCGCCAGGGGCACGGATGATGGTGATGTCGCTCTCGCTCACACCGTGGCGAACCAGGGCGTCCACGGCACCGCTTACCAGGCTTTCAACCACGAAGCTGTTGAAGCGGCCAACCACCAGGGCGTAGCGGCCTTTGGGGGCGATGAAGGTACCTTCGATGGTCTTCAGGGTCATTCGACAAATCTCTTAAAGAGCCGGGACGCGTGTATGACGCGTCCCTTAGTGATATTTGAACCGCGAACAAGGGGCGAAAATCGCCAGCCTTTATTCGGAGGGCACGTATTCTACTACTTCCAGGTCGAAACCGGATATCGCATTAAATTTCATTGGCGCACTCATCAAGCGCATTTTGCGCACGCCCAGGTCACGCAGGATCTGCGAACCGGCGCCGACGATGCTGTAGGTGGTCGGTTTTTTCACCGGCGCGTGGTCAGCCGTTTCGCGGATATGCGCCAGCAAGACATCGCCATCCAGCGGGTGACCGAGCAACAGCACCACACCGCTGCCGGCCTCGGAGACCGCAGCCATAGCGGCGCGCAGGCTCCAGCGGCCCGGTTGCTTGACCATCAGCAGGTCGCGCAATGGGTCCATGTTGTGCACACGCACCAAGGTCGGTTCTTCGGCGCAAATGCTGCCCAGGGTCAGGGCCATGTGCACGTCGCCTTCCACTGAATCACGGTAGGTCACCAAATTGAATTGGCCCAGTTCGCTGTCCAGTGGCTGCTCGGCAATCCGCTGAACGGTACGTTCGTGGATCATGCGGTAGTGAATCAGGTCGGCAATGGTGCCGATCTTGAGGTTGTGTTCGGCGGCAAAGGCTTCGAGTTCGGTACGACGCGCCATGGTGCCGTCATCGTTCATCACTTCGCAGATCACCCCGCTCGGCTCGAAACCGGCCATGCGCGCCAGGTCGCAGGCGGCTTCGGTGTGGCCGGCACGGGCCAGGGTGCCGCCCGGTTGGGCCATCAACGGGAAGATGTGGCCGGGGCTGACGATGTCTTCGGCCTTGGCGTCTTTCGCGGCGGCGGCCTGCACGGTGCGGGCGCGGTCGGCGGCGGAGATGCCCGTGGTGACGCCAGTGGTGGCTTCAATCGAGACGGTGAACTTGGTACCAAAACCCGAGCCATTGCGCGGCGCCATCAACGGCAGCTTGAGCAACTCGCAGCGCTCACGGCTCATGGGCATGCAGATCAGCCCGCGGGCGTGCTTGGCCATGAAGTTGATGTGCTCAGGCAGGCAGGCCTCGGCGGCCATGATGATGTCGCCTTCGTTTTCGCGGTCTTCGTCATCCATCAGGATGACCATCTTGCCTTGGCGGATGTCTTCAACCAGTTCTTCGATGCTATTGAGCGCCACGCGGCACCCCCTTGGTCAGGATTTCAGGTAGCCGTTAGCGGCCAGAAAGCTTTCAGTGATGTTACCGGATGCAGGCTCTGCGGCCTTTTCGCCCAGCAACAGGCGCTCCAGGTAACGGGCGAGCAAGTCCACTTCCAGGTTCACTCGGCGACCCGGCTGGTACGAGGCCATGATCGTTTCGCTGAGGGTGTGGGGAATGATGGTCAGTTCAAATTCGGCGCCATTCACGGCGTTCACAGTCAGGCTGGTGCCGTCGACGGTGATCGAGCCTTTATGGGCGATGTACTTGGCCAGCTCTTTCGGCGCGCGGATGCGAAATTCCACGGCCCGCGCGTTTTCGCTGCGCGCGACCACTTCGCCGACGCCGTCGACGTGGCCGCTGACCAGGTGACCGCCGAGGCGAGTGGTCGGGGTCAGGGCTTTTTCCAGGTTGACCGGGCTACCGGCCTTGAGGTCGTTCATCGCGGTGCAGTCCAGGGTTTCCCGGCTGACATCGGCGGCAAAACCGTTGCCTGGCAGCTCGATGACGGTCAGGCACACGCCGTTGATGGCGATGCTGTCGCCCAGCTTGACGTCGCCAAGGTCGAGTTTGCCGGTTTCAACCGACAAGCGAACGTCGCCGCCTTTTGGGGTCATTGCACGAATGCTGCCGATGGATTCGATGATGCCGGTGAACATGGCCTTCTCCTGGAAAACGTTACCGCGCTGGGCGCAGGCAGAAAATTATACGCTCGCTGCTGGCACAGGGATGGCAGTGACTCGCCAATCATCGCCCACAGCGCGCATTTCAGTGATCTTGAGTTGGGGGGCATCGGCCAGTTTCTCAAGCGGCCAGTCCAACAAAGGCCGCGCGGCGGAACCGAGGAACTTGCCGGCGATGAAAATCACGTATTCATCCACCAGGCCTTGCTGGGCAAATGCACCGGCCAGGCTTGGGCCGGCTTCCACCAGTACTTCGTTGACGCCACGGGCCGCCAGCGCCACCAGCGCCGAGCGCAGGTCGACCTGGCCATCGACGCCCGGCACTACCAGGCACTCGGGGCCACGGGGGAATTGGTTTTCCGCGGTCACGCAGGTGATGACCAACGCCGGGCCAGCCTTGAAAAACGGCGCATTGAGCGGCACCCGCAGGCGGCCGTCGATCAGCACGCGCAACGGCGGGCGCGACATGGCCAGGGCGGTGGTGGCTTCATCCAGGCCGAGTTCGGCGGCGCGCACAGTCAGGCGGGCGCCGTCGGCCAGCACCGTGTCGGCGCCAGTCAGCACCACACTCGCCTCGGCGCGCAGGCGTTGCACAGCGGCGCGGGCGGCCGGACCGGTGATCCATTGGCTTTCGCCACTGGCCATCGCGGTGCGGCCATCCAGGCTCATCGCCAGCTTGACACGCACGAAGGGCAGGCCGTGTTCCATGCGCTTGAGGAAACCCGGATTCAGCGCGCGTGCTTCAGCTTCCAACACACCGCTGCGCACCTCGATACCGGCTTGAGCCAGGCGCTGCATGCCGCGCCCCGCCACTTCCGGGTTCGGGTCCTGCATCCCGGCCACCACGCGGGCGACACCCGCGGTGACCAACGCATCAGCGCAAGGCGGCGTGCGCCCGTGATGGCTGCACGGTTCGAGGGTCACGTACACCGTGGCACCTCGGGCCTTGGCACCGGCGGCGCGCAGGGCATTGGGCTCGGCATGCGGTTCGCCGGTCCGCTCATGCCAGCCTTCGCCGACAATCTGCCCATCACGCACAATCACGCAACCCACACGTGGGTTGGGATGGGTGGTGTACAGGCCCTTGCGCGCCAGTTCCAGGGCGCGGGCCATGTAATGGGCGTCGAGCACAGCTTGTTCGGCAGACGGTGGGTTCATTCTTTGGCAGGCTCACGGGCCAGGCGGTCGATCTCTTCGCGGAACTCATTGAGATCCTGGAAGCGTCGATACACCGAGGCGAATCGGATGTAGGCAACTTCGTCGAGCTTTTGCAGCTCGCCCATCACCAGTTCTCCAACCACCAGACTCTTGACCTCGCGTTCGCCGGTGGCGCGCAGCTTGTGCTTGATATGCACCAGCGCCGCCTCCAGCCGCTCAACACTCACCGGGCGTTTTTCCAGGGCGCGCTGCATACCGGCGCGCAGTTTTTCTTCGTCGAAAGGCTGGCGGCTGCCGTCGGACTTGATCAGACGTGGCAATACCAGTTCGGCGGTTTCGAAGGTGGTGAAACGTTCACCGCAGGCCAGGCATTCGCGCCGGCGACGCACTTGATCGCCCTCGGCGACCAGACGCGAGTCAATGACCTTGGTGTCGTTGGCACCGCAGAAGGGACAGTGCATGGTAGGCAGGCAACAAATAAAGGGAGGGCCATGGTAGCGCATCCCTGTGGCAAGACAAGCCATAGCCTTTACGGTATATAGGCTGACTATTATGTTTCATATTTTTAAAGCCACGGATTTTGTCCTTTCTGGAGCCGTACATGCAGTTACGACCACTTGTTTTGCTCACCCTGTTCAGTTTCCTGGTCGCCTGCAGCAGCGAAGCCCCCAAGCCGGCCGCACCTCAGCCCACGCCGGCACAAGAGAAAAAAGTCCCCGGCATTGAAGACATGGGCCCCCTGCCCGCCTACCAGCGGGAAATCAGCGGCAGCCTGACCAACATTCCGGCCGGTGCCGAAGTCGAAATGGCCCTGCTGGTGATCGACGATCGTTCGCGCCCACAGCAATTGCTCGCCAGCAGCGTGCTGACCGGCAACGGCCAGCCCCTGGCTTTCCGCCTGCGCTTTAACCCCGAGGCGTTCCCAGCCGGTGCGCGGGTTGAATTGCGCGGGCGCGCGAGCCAGTCCGGCCAACTGATCCTGCACCTGCCCGCCGTGCGCATCACCCAAGCGATCACCCAGACCACCGGCCCCCTGCAACTCGTCAAGGCACCATGACGCCACCGCTGGACCTGCAAGCGGCCCTGAGCGAACTGATCGGCGACGCGCAGCTGGTGCCCTGCCCATTGCCGGGCACCGAGCTGTCGTTGTGGCTGCTGGATGCAGACAACATGGACCGCGCCTTCAGTCCCGAAGAAACCCAGCGCATCCTGCATGAACCGCCCTACTGGAGTTTTTGCTGGGCCAGCGGCCTGGCGCTGGCGCGGTACCTGGCGGCGAAACCCGAGTGGGTCGCCGGCAAGCGCGTGCTGGATTTTGGCGCAGGCTCCGGCGTGGCCGGGATTGCGGCGGTCAAGGCCGGCGCGTTGGAAGTAGTGGCCTGCGACCTCGACCCGCTGGCCTTGGCGGCCTGCCGGGCGAATGCCGCGCTCAACGACGTGGAGCTGGGCTACTCCGCCGATTTTTTCGCCGAAGCCGACCGCTTCGACCTGATCATGGTCGCCGACGTGCTCTACGACCGCGCGAACCTGCCACTGCTCGACCAATTCCTGACCCGAGGCCGCGAAGCGCTGGTGGCAGATTCGCGCGTGCGCGACTTCCAGCACCCGGATTACCAGCGGCTGGCGATTCTTGATGCGCTGACGTTGCCGGATCTGGCGGAGCCTTGGGAGTTTCGCAAGGTGAGTCTGTACCATTCCCGGCGCTCGTGAGACCTTCGCGAGCAAGCCCGCTCCCACATGTGACCGCATTCCCCCTGCAGGAGCGGGCTTGCTCGCGAAAGCGGTGCCGAATCCGCCGCACTTTCAGCCAGGCTCGCCAGCCCTTATAGTTGCCCCATTCCCGCTTTATTCGAGACGCCTCATGAGTCAACCCACGCCGTATATCTTCGATGTCACCACCGCCACCTTCGACCAGGCAGTGATCCAGAACTCCTTCGAAAAACCCGTGCTGGTGGATTTCTGGGCCGAGTGGTGCGCGCCGTGCAAGGCGTTGATGCCGATGCTCGCGAAAGTTGCCGAGAGTTATCAGGGTGAGTTGCTGCTGGCCAAGGTCGATTGCGAGGCCGAGCAGGATATCGTTGCGCGCTTTGGCATTCAAAGCCTGCCGACAGTGGTGTTGTTCAAGGACGGCCAGCCCGTGGATGGGTTTGCCGGGGCGCAGCCGGAGTCGGCGGTGCGCGCGATGCTGGAGCCCCATGTACAGATGCCGCCACCGGCGGCGGCGGATCCGTTGGAGCAGGCCCAGGCGTTGTTTGCCGAAGGTCGCATCACCGATGCAGAAGCCGTGCTGGTGACAGTGCTGGGCGAGGACAACACCAACGCTGCTGCGCTGATCCTCTACGCACGCTGCCTGGCCGAGCGCGGTGAACTGGGCGAAGCCCAGACCGTGCTGGACGCGGTGAAAAGCGACGACCACAAAGCCGCCCTCGCCGGGGCCAAGGCACAGATCACCTTCCTGCGCCAGGCTGCCGATCTGCCGGATGCCGCCGAGCTGAAAAGCCGCCTGGCGCAAAACCCGCAGGATGACGAAGCGGCCTACCAACTGGCGATCCAGCAACTGGCGCGCCAGCAGTACGACGCGGCGCTCGAAGGTCTGCTCAAGCTGTTCATCCGCAACCGCAGCTACAGCGAAGGCCTGCCGCACAAGACCTTGCTGCAGGTGTTCGAACTGCTGGGCAATGATCACCCACTGGTGACCGTGTACCGTCGCAAGTTGTTTGCCGCGTTGTACTAATCGCCAACCCAGCTGTACAGCGGCGTATCTGCGCCGCTGGCCACTTTTACGTTCGAGCTGTGGCGCAGGCGCACCAGCAGGCGCTTGCCTGACGCCGCATCGCCGGCCAAGCCTTCCAACTGATCCAGCAACTCCAGGCCGCTGAGCTGGCCGGCCTTGCGCAACAGGTCCTGGGCATTCTGCCACAGGTCGTCATTCTGCTTGACCGGCGCCACTGTCGCTGCGGCGGGGACAGGCGTCGCCTGCAACTGCGCGCCCAGCCGTGCCCAATCGCCGTCGTCCAGCTCCAGGGTCAAGTCCACCGGCAAGTCGCCGACCGTTCCACGAATTCGCAACATCGTCCTTACTCCTGCACTTTTCTGACAAGCATGCTCCCATGCGGCTTGCGCAACGCCAAGCGGGCGGTCAAACTCAGCGGCAATTGTTATAAGATCACATAACAAAACTTTCATCTTCTGGAGCCTTCTCATGCGCCGTCTGTTGCTTGCTTTGCCGTTTGCCCTGCTGCCACTGGCGGTTGCCCACGCTCATGATGATCACGACCATGAACACGGTAGCCTTGGCGCCCACGAACATGGCGTCGGCCGTCTCAACGCAGTGCTTGACGGCCAGGCCCTGGAGCTGGAACTGGACAGCCCGGCGATGAACCTGGTGGGTTTCGAACACCTGGCCACCACCCCGGCGGACAAAGCCAAGGTCGTCGCCGTGCGCAAACAGCTGGAAAACCCTGTCGCCCTGTTCAACTTGCCCAAGGGCGCCGGTTGCGTGGTCAGCAGCCAGGAACTCAACAGCCCGTTGTTCGGTGACAAGCCGGAAGCCGATCATGACGACGACGATGATGACCACGCCACCGACGGCAAAGGCGCGGCTGCCCACGAGCATCATCACGACCACAGCGAAATCCACGCCCACTACCAGTTCACCTGCGCCACGCCGACGGCCCTGAGCAACCTCGACCTGACCCAGGTGTTCAAGACCTTCCCCGCCACCCAGAAAATTCAGGTACAACTGATCGGTCCGAGTGGCCAGCAAGGTGTGGAAGCCACGGCCACAGCAGCCACCTTGAAGTTCTGAGTTCCCATGACACACGCATTGATCGAACTGTCTGACCTGGGCTTCAACTGGCCCGGTCACCCCCAGTTGCTGGACATCCCCGCGTTCCGCCTGGAAGCGGGGGAAACCCTGTTTCTCAAGGGCCCGAGCGGCAGTGGCAAAACCACGCTGCTGGGCCTGCTCGGCGGCGTGCAGACACCCAACCAGGGCAGCATCCGCCTGCTCGGCCAGGAGCTGACCGAGCTATCGGCCGGCGCCCGCGACCGCTTCCGCGTCGACCACACCGGCTACATCTTCCAGCAGTTCAACCTGCTGCCATTCCTGTCGGTGCGCGAGAACGTCGAGCTGCCCTGCCACTTTTCCACGTTGCGTGCACAGCGGGCGAAACAGCGCCACGGCAGTGTCGACCAAGCCGCCGCTGCTTTACTTGCGCACCTTGGGTTGAAAGACAAAAACCTGCTGGATCGCCGCGCCGACTCGCTGTCCATCGGCCAGCAGCAACGCGTCGCCGCCGCCCGTGCGTTGATTGGCCAGCCGGAGCTGGTGATCGCCGACGAGCCCACTTCGGCTCTGGACTACGACGCCCGAGAAGCCTTCCTACAGCTGTTGTTCGCCGAATGCCGCGAAGCCGGCGCCAGCCTGCTGTTTGTCAGCCATGACCAGAGCCTGGCTTCGCTGTTCGACCGCAACCTGTCGCTGGCCGAACTCAATCGCGCCGCCACGCCCGCAGAGGTTTGAGATGTATCTGTTCCGTCTAGCCATGGCCAGCCTGGCTAACCGCCGCTTTACCGCGATCCTCACCGCGTTCGCCATCGCGCTTTCAGTCTGCTTGTTGCTCGCGGTGGAACGTGTGCGCGTTGAAGCGCGCAACAGTTTCGCCAGCACTATCAGCGGCACCGACCTGATCGTCGGCGCGCGCTCCGGCTCGGTGAACCTGCTGCTGTACTCGGTGTTCCGCATCGGCAACGCCACCAACAACATCCGCTGGGACAGCTTCGAACATTTCGCCGCCAGCCCCCAGGTGAAGTGGGCGATCCCGATTTCCCTCGGTGACTCCCATCGCGGCTACCGCGTGATGGGCACCAACGAATCCTACTTCGAGCACTACCAATACGGCCGCAAGCAAAACCTTGAACTGGCCAGCGGCCGCGCCTTCGCCATCGACCCGTTTGAAGTGGTGCTCGGTGCCGAAGTGGCTGACGCGCTGCATTACAAACTTGGCGACAAACTGGTGCTGGCTCATGGCGTGGCGGTGGTCAGCCTGGTGAAACACGATGACAAACCCTTCACCGTGGTCGGCATTCTCAAGCGCACCGGCACGCCGGTAGACCGCACGTTGCACATCAGCCTCGGCGGCATGGAGGCGATCCATATCGACTGGCACAATGGCGTACCGGCCCAAGGCAAAGGCCGCATCAGTGCCGACCAGGCGCGCAACATGGACCTCACGCCGCAGGCCATCACCGCGTTCATGCTCGGCCTGAACAACAAGATTTCCACGTTTGCCCTGCAGCGCGAGATCAACGAATTCCGTGGCGAACCGATGCTGGCGATCCTGCCCGGCGTGGCGCTGCAAGAGTTGTGGAGCATGATGGGCACTGCCGAGAAGGCGCTGTTCGTGATCTCGCTGTTCGTGGTGCTCACAGGCTTGATCGGCATGCTCACGGCGATCCTTACCAGCCTCAACGAGCGCCGCCGCGAAATGGCAATTTTGCGCTCGGTGGGTGCGCGGCCGTGGCATATCGCAACGTTGCTGATCTTCGAAGCCTTCGCCCTGGCACTGTCCGGCGTAATCGCCGGGGTGGGTTTACTGTATGTGTGCATCGCCGCCTCGCGCGGGTATTTGCAGGCCAATTGCGGCCTGGACCTGCCGATGGCCTGGCCGAGCGAATATGAATGGACGCTGCTCGCCGGTATCCTGGCCGCCGCGCTGTTGATGGGCAGCGTGCCCGCGTGGCGCGCCTATCGGCAATCCCTGGCCGATGGCCTGTCCATACGTTTATGAGGAAGGTTGCGATGCGTCGTGCGCTATTTGCGTTGTTGCTGCTGGTGGCAGTTCCCACCTGGGCGGAAGATCAGCCCAAGGATTTGTCCTGGCAGGAGATGATCCCGCCAGACGCGCCGCCGGAAATCCCCAACATGAAACCGCTGCACGACTTGTCGAACATGGCCGATGCGTTATCGGTCGAGGCAGCGCCAGCGGCCAAGCAGGACTTGCCCAACGCCCCGGTGGTGCAAAGCCTCGACGGCCAGCACATCCGCTTGCCGGGCTACATCGTGCCGCTGGAAGTCAGTGAGGAAGGCCGCACGACGGAGTTCTTGCTGGTGCCGTATTTCGGCGCGTGCATCCATGTACCGCCGCCACCCTCGAACCAGATCGTGCATGTCAAAAGCGAAATCGGCGTGAAGCTCGATGAGCTGTACCAGCCGTACTGGATCGAAGGCGCGATGCAGGTCAAACCGTCCACCAGCGAACTGGCCGACGCCGGTTACCAGATGGACGCTGAGAAAATTTATATGTACGAGCTGCCCGAATAGCGCTGATCGCCCTTTCATTGAGCTGAGTCAAAAGACCGGACGGAACGATCTTTACCATTGGACGTACAACTTTTAAACGTCCTTTGGAGCTCCCATGAACAAGTCTCTGCTCGGCGCGTCCCTCTTCGCGCTCGCCCTCGTCGCCCCCGTTGCACACGCTCACGAAGCGGGCGACATTCTGGTGCGCGCCGGTGCAATCACCGTGAACCCGAAGGCGGACAGCGGCCATGTCAAAGTTGACCAGGGCCCATTGGCCGGCGCCAACCTGGGCGGCAAGGCGACCATGAGCAGCGATACCCAACTGGGCCTGAACTTCGCCTACATGCTGACCAACCACGTCGGTATCGAACTGCTGGCCGCCACGCCGTTCGAGCATGATGTGAAGATCAAGAACACCGCCCTCGGCGCCGCGAACGGCAAGCTCGGCACCCTGAAACACCTGCCGCCGACCCTGAGCATCGTGTACTACCCGCTGGACAACAAGTCGGCCTTCCAGCCGTACGTCGGCGCCGGTATCAACTACACCTGGATCTACGACGAACACGTTGGCAGCCGTGCCCAAGGCGCAGGCTTCAGCAACTTCAAGGCCGAAAATTCCTGGGGCTGGGCCGCGCAGATCGGTGCGGACTACATGATCAACGACAAGTGGATGATCAACGCCCAGGCGCGCTACATCGACATCAGCACCAAGGCGACTGTGGACAACAACGCCCTGGGCCAAGGCACTCGCGCCAAGGTCAATGTTGACGTGGACCCGATGGTTTACATGGTGGGTATCGGCTACAAGTTCTAAACCACACCGCCCCCCTAGTAGGAGCCGGCTTGCCGGCGATGCAGACACCTCGGTCTTTCAGTTAAACCGAGGTGATGCTATCGCCGGCAAGCCGGCTCCTACGCGCTTGGGGGTCAGGTATGACGGTAGAACCGATCCAGCAATGCCGGCAACCCCGCCCGCCATGCCCGTGGCTTGATGCCGAAGGTGTGAAGGATTTTCTTGCAGGCGAGCACCGCGTGTTGCGGTTCTTCGCTCGCATCCGGCCGGGCCGCGTGCGCCTGGGCGGTAGGGGATTCGATCGCCAGCGGATGGTAGTTGCGCGCTTCAGTGAGAATCGCCTGGCCCAGTGCCAACGGTGTAGTCGCCTCCTGGCCGGCGTAGTGATAAGTGCCCCACAGCGGTGCCGCGCAATCGAGCTGCTTGAGCACCGAGATAATCACCCGTGCCGCATCGTCCACCGGCGTCGGGTTGCCGCGACGGTCGTCGGCCATCAGCAATTCATCCGGTTTCTCCGCCCGAGCCAGGAAGCGCCCCAAGGTACCGTCGACACTGTCATCCAACAGCCAGCCAAACCGCAACAGCACATGTTGCGGGCAGGTGGCGCGCACGCTCTGCTCGATGCGCCACAACGCCTGGCCGCGCAGGCCCAGGGGCACCGGCTCGTCCTTTTCGCTGTAGGCGGTGGCGCGGGAGCCATCGAACACGCGGTAGCTGGACGGTTGCAACAGGGTGATGCTGTGGTGCTGGCACAACTCGGCCAGGCGCTCGATGGCAAATTCCTGGGCAGCCAGGCGGGTTTCGCTGACCGCTTCTGCCTGGAACCAGTCGAAATAGTAGGCGAGGTTGATCAACGCATCGGGACGGGTGTCGTCGAGCAATTGGGTGAGGCTCGCGGCATCCCAGCCGTCTTGGGGCGGTTTGGGTGCGAGGAAACCGATGTCTTCCTCTGCACCGAGGCGAATCAGCGCCTGCCCGAGGGCATTCCCGCCGCCCAGTAACATAAGGCGCATTCGCATAGATTGAGCAGGCCCGGTCTGTTTGGAACGAAGGTTTTCTGGTCTTGGCCAGAATCGTTGCATTTTGCGGGTTTGTAGCGCAACCGTCACGGATTAACTATCTTCGCGCCAGCCTCGGTAGGTTCATGCTCAAGGGCCGTCCGCGCAGGCACCATGACCTGCTGTGGATAAGTCTGCGCGAAATGCACCTGGTCACAGTTATCCACAAGCTTTTTCAAGCGTTGGTTGAATGCACGGCTTACTGCATATTGCCCGCCCGACACCGTGCGGAACTGCGCCGTGAGCACCACGCCGTTGAGGTCCATCTTGTCGACGCCGAATACTTCCAGCGGACCTTGCAGGTTGTACTTGAGGAAAACGTCGTCACGGATCGACTGCCCCGCCTCGCGGATCAGTTCCACCGCCCTGTCCACATCCGTGTCGTAAGTGAACTGTACCGAGAAAAACGCATAGGCAAATTGCCGCGACTGGTTGGTGACCGCCTTGATCTGCCCGAACGGCACCGAGTGCACAAAACCCTTGCCATCGCGCAGGCGCAGGGTGCGGATGGTCAGGCCTTCGACGGTGCCGGCGTGGCCGGAGTCGAGTACCACCCAATCGCCAATGGACAGGGTGTCTTCAATAATGATGAACAGCCCGGTGATTACATCCTGCACCAGTTGCTGCGAGCCAAAACCAATGGCCAGGCCGACCACGCCGGCACCGGCCAGCAGCGGCGCGACGTTGATGCCGAGGTTGGCCATGGTGGTGATCGCGCAGATCACCACCAGGATGATCTTCACCGCATTGCGCAGCAGCGGCAGGATGGTTTTCACCCGCGTGCTCGGTTGGCGGCTGGAGCGTTTGTTGACCGGCGGTTTCAGCGCTTCCTGGATCGCCGTGTCGAGCACCACCCAGAACAGCCACGTCATCAGCAGGATCAGGCCGATGCTGCTGAGAGAATCGCTGATGGCCCGGCCCACCGAGTTGCGCTGGGCGAACTCGAACAGCGACACGCCCCAGATCCGCCCGAGAATTTCGATAAACGCAATGGCCATGACAATGCGCAGGATCGCGTGCAACAGGCTGAGGAAGCGTTCCTTGTACGCACTGCTGCGTTGGATCGCCACTTGGCTGCGGGACTTGAACAGGTGTTGCAGCACCGTGCTGAGGAACACCGTGCCGATCAGCAGGATCGTGGTGAACAGTGCGCAGCGCAGGACTTTCTGGTTGTCGTCACCAGCACCGATCAGGTTGATCGCCGACACCAGCACCATCAACAGGATCGGCCAATACCACAGGCCGGAAAATATCCGCAGCGATTGTTGCAACGCCGGGTGTTTGAGGCGCTGGGCCAGTGGTCGATTGCGGATCAGATGGGCGACCGGACGACGCAGGCGGATCACCAGCATGCCGAAAATCACCGCCGCAAACAGCCCGGTAAACACGGCAATGCTGCTGGTGATATTGCCGCCCAACTGACGGGCGATTTGCGGGCTGGTCAGCGCATCGCTGAGGGCGGCGAGGAAGCCGATCAGGAACAGCGGTTTGGGGCAGTAGTCGCGAATAATCTGCACCGCCGGGCGCTTGTGGCCAACATTGAACATGACGATGACGCACAACAGCATCGAGGTGGAAAAGATACCGCTACTGGTGGCGTAGGCAAAACACAGCGCCAGCGCACGGCCTACAGAGGTGGGCAGAAAGTGGCTGACATACAGCGTCAGCGGCAGACAGATAAGCGCGGGAGTCGTATAGGGAATCACATACCCGAGCACCGCTAGCAGACGTTTGCGCCGCTCGAAGAACGAGCGACGGCCCAGGCGCTGTACGATAAATCGCCCCAGCAGCGTCATCGCCACAAAAGCGCCAACCCACACGCCGGACAGCAGCAGGAAATCCCCCGCCACGCTCCAGGGTGAGCGCGCAGCGGTCTGGTTGACCAGCCGCCCGACCTCGTCGGCCGCTCGGTCCGCGCGCAGGCGCCATTCATCGATCAGATTCTGATTGAGGTCGAGCTTTTGCTGGACATCATCGATGCTGGAACTGATTGCCCCCAGCAGCCCGCCCTCCACCAGCAATTCCGGCTTGGCCGGCGCTTCAGGTTCCGGCGCGGTGGCCGCCGCTTGCAGTGCGCCACTGCCACAAAACAGCAGTGCGCCGAGCAGTAATGCGGTCTTTAGATTCAGCAAAACACCGATCTCCTTCAGAAGGGTCTGTAAGGAACTGACGGGTTTGCGCGTTGATCGTTCCCCTTCAGCGGCATCATTGTGCCGTCTGTAGGACGTTGGAAACTTTCAGCCAAAAATCAGAGTCAGCCATAAACGGGGGCCAGGCCCCCACTTCTTTCACAGGAGCAATCATGGCTGCGATTCCCGACTGGGTGCCCATCACCCCCAGCGTCGCCATCACTCGCTTCACGGTGCTGACGGTCAATATCCACAAGGGCTTTACCGCCCTGAATCGACGTTTCATCCTGCCCGAGCTGCGTGAAGCGGTGCGCAGCGTGGGCGCGGATATGGTGTTTTTGCAGGAAATCCACGGCACCCACGAACGCCATCCACAGCGCTTCAGCGACTGGCCGAACATGCCGCAATACGAATTCCTCGCCGACAGCATCTGGCCGCAGTTCGCCTACGGCCGCAACGCGGTCTACCCCCACGGCGACCACGGCAACGCGCTGTTGTCGAAATTCCAGATCGTGCGCCACGACAACCTCGATATCTCCCAACGCGGCCATGAAAACCGTGGCCTGCTGCATTGCGTGCTGCGCCTGCCGGGCACCGGCCAGGAGATCCATGCGATCTGTATCCACCTGGGCTTGCGCGAGGTGCACCGCCAGCAGCAACTGCGCTTGATCGAGCAGCGCATCAGCGAGATCCCAGCCGACGCGCCGCTGGTGGTGGCTGGTGACTTCAACGATTGGCGCCAGAAGGCCGACCTGAGCAAGGCCGGTTTGAAGGAAGTGTTTATTGAATCCATGGGCAAACCCGCACGCACCTTCCCGGCGCGCCTGCCGTTGCTGCCGCTGGACCGGATTTATGTGCGCAATCTGAAGGTGCATAACCCTAGGGTGCTAACGACGCGGCCTTGGTCGCACCTGTCCGACCATGTGCCGCTGTCAGTGGAGGTCGAGCTATGAACGTGGCCGTGGAACATATCTCCACCGACCAGCCGCCGGACGAAGCCAAGGCCCGCGACCTGGACTACGGCTGGCAGCATGGCAACCAGGTTGAGTTACTGGAGAACGGCGAGGCGTATTTTCCCAAGGTGTTCGAAGCCCTGCGCGCGGCCCGCCGGGAAATTCTGTTGGAGACCTTCATTCTTTTCGAAGACAAGGTGGGCCATGAGCTGCACGGCATCCTGATCGAGGCCGCGCAGCGTGGAGTCAAGGTGGTGGTGAGCCTCGATGGCTTTGGTTGCGGCGAACTGAGCCCGTCATTTCTGGGCGAGTTGGCGGACGCCGGCGTGACGGTGCAGATGTTTGACCCGGCGTCCAAGACCCTGGGCATTCGCACCAACTGGTTTCGTCGCCTGCACCGCAAGATTGTGGTGGTGGATGCGGAGGTGGCGTTTATCGGCGGGATCAACTTTTCCGCCGATCACCTGGGAGATTTCGGTCCCGAAGCCAAGCAGGATTACGCGGTGCAGGTGGTGGGTCCGGCCGTAGCAGACCTGCATCATTTCGCTTTGGCGCAAAGTGGTCGCCAAGTCCGCACGCGACGGGGTTGGCGGCGGCGCCAGCAACGGCCTCCATTGTGGTCCACCGACCAGGGCGATGGCTTGGTGCGCTTGATTTACCGCGACAACGTGCAGCATCGCGATGACATTGAAGAAGCCTATATCCACGCGCTGAGCAAGGCGCAAACACGTGCGGTGATCGCCAACGCCTACTTCTTCCCCGGCTACCGCCTGCTGCGCGAAATCCGCAATGCCGCGCGCCGTGGCGTGCAGGTGCAACTGATCATGCAAGGCCAGCCCGATGTGCTGCTGGCCAAGCTGGCGGCGCGGATGCTCTACGACTATCTGCTCAAAGATGGCGTAGTGATCCACGAATACTGCCAGCGCCCGCTGCACGGCAAAGTCGCGTTGGTGGATGACGAATGGAGCACCGTGGGTTCGAGCAACCTGGACCCGTTGAGCCTGTCGCTGAACCTGGAAGCCAATGTGTTGATTCGTGACCGCGCGTTCAATCAACAACTTTACGAACGCCTGGAAACACTCGCCAAAGACCACTGCCAGACCATGCCGGAGAACCGCAAGCCGCGCCTGTGGCTGTGGCGGTTGACCGTGGGTTTCCTGGTGTTTCATGTGATGCGCCACTTCCCGGCCTTGACGGGATGGTTGCCGGCGCACAAGCCACGGTTGAAACCCATCGAGAGCCAGTCCAATGACCGCTGAATCCCGATTCAAGCGCTGGAAGAAACCGCTGACCATCGTCTTCTTCCTGATGCTGATCGTGCTGTTCACCCTGCTCGCTCGGCGTATCGATTGGAGCGAAGTGGTGCAGACCCTGGGCGACTTCAAGGTGCGCACACTGGTGATCGCAGGCGCGCTGACGCTGTGCAGTTTTCTGGTGTACGCCAGCTTCGACTTGATCGGCCGCACCTACATTCGCCAGAACCTGGTGTGGAAGCAGATCCTGCCAGTGGGCATCATCAGCTACGCCTTCAACCTCAACCTGAGCGCGTGGGTCGGCGGCATCGCCATGCGTTATCGGCTGTATTCGCGCTTGGGGGTGAGTACCGGCAATATCGCCAAGATCCTCGGCCTGAGCCTAGCCACCAATTGGTTTGGCTACATGGCGATTGCCGGGGTGGTGTTCAGCAGCGGCTTGGTGACCATGCCGCCGGGGTGGAAGGTCAGCACCACGGCCTTGCAGGGCATTGGCGCGTTGTTGGTACTGGCCAGCCTGGGTTATCTGGTGGCCTGCCAGTTTTCGAAGAAACGTGCGTGGACGATTCGCGGCATGGAAATCAACCTGCCGTCGGTGCGCATGGCGTGCTTGCAGTTGCTGCTGGGCGCGTTGAATTGGTCGCTGATGGCGGCGGTGATTTTTACCCTGTTGCCGGCCAAGCTGGACTATCCGCTGGTGCTGGGCGTGTTATTGATCAGCGCGATTGCCGGAGTGCTCACCCACATTCCGGCCGGGCTGGGCGTGCTGGAGGCGGTGTTTATTGCGCTGTTGCAGCATGAGGCGTCGCGGGGCAGTTTGCTTGCCGGGCTGATCGCGTATCGGGCGATTTACTTCATCTTGCCGTTGCTGATCGCGCTAGTGATGTACCTGGGCGTGGAGGCCAAGGCGAAGGCGTTGCGGGTGAAGAAGACACCCGCCTGAACGCTTTAACGGGACTGAATGATGCTCAACCGCTCGCCCACCACCATCTCGGTGATCCAGTCCACCAGGATTGAGGTGTAAGCCTGCTGGGACACTGGGTCGCTGAGGGAATGGTCGGCGCCGTCGATGATTCGGTGGGTCAGGGAGTGGGTCTGCTGGCACGCCGCGCGGTAGCTCATGATGGTGGCATGGGGCACGTGGTCATCGGTTTCCGATTCGACGATCAGCACATCACCGGTAAACGCCGAACACGCGTGCAAGGCGCGATTGGTTTCGGCGTGGACCAACGTGCTGCGGTAATCCATCAGGTCCATCTTGTCCAAGTCACGCTTGGGCTTGAGCCATTCGTCATCCCGATACAGCGCCGGCACGCGCAGTGCCAGCCAGCGCACCGGGCGCAATGAGGTGAGAATCGCCGCGAGGTAGCCGCCGTAACTGGTACCCACCACTGCCACTGCCGAGGTGTCGATCGCCGGGTGGGACAGCAGTCGGTCATAGGCCGCCATCAGGTCGCGCAGGTTGTCTTCGCGGGTGACGCGGGACAATGGAATACCGGTGCCGGCGTGCCCGCGCAGATCGAAGGTCAGGCATACACAGCCCAAGCCGGCGATGCCTTTGGCCCGCTCGAGGTCTCGCTCCTGGCTGCCGCCCCAGCCGTGCACAAACAACACGCCGGGGACTTTGGATTTGGGGCTCAGGAAGGTGCCGCTCATCTGTTCGTCGTCGATATCGATCGCAATGCTTTCACTTCTAGCCGTCATAAGAGGTAACCGTCACGTACTTGAGAAGAAACTCGCTGCTTTGCGCCGGGCCGCGATACACCTCGATGGCATTGGCCGGCAGCGGTTGGTCCACATAGGTTTCCACCGAGGACACATGGATCGCACGCAGGCCAGGGTTGTTGATAAAACTTTGCAGCGCTGCGACTTCCGCGCTACTGGCCCCGCCCATGCGCCAGGATTGTTCGAGCACGCCGCTGCGGCGTTGGCCATTACTGTCCAGGCCTTGCGCGATGTCGTAATTACGCCGCGAGGCATAAAAGCCGGGGTAGGCCTCATCGGCGGCCGTGTCGAACACTTGGGCTTGTTCGATGGCTTCGCGTACGTCGTCGGCCAGTTCGAGTTGCAACAGGTCTTGGTAATAGCCGGGCACGACCAGCAGGTTGGAACCGCCGTAGACCTCTTCGCCCTGCCCATCTTTCGTCAGGTATTGCTCGCCGCAGTAGCTGAACACGTGGTCGCCGATAAAACTTTGGCCAACGCTGTGAGTGACCACATCGTGCAGATCCTGCTCCAGAACAACCCCTTCGTTGAAGAGTTTTGCGGCCTCGGATCGCGCCAGCACGGCCTCGAATTCATCCAGGCTGTGGATAACTTCCTGGCCTCGGCCCGCGCAGGCGTGCACGGGTTTCAAGCGGATGGGGCCGCTGTGGAGCAAGCGTGTGGCGGCGAGCCGCGCGTCTTCAAGTGCGAAGACGCTCAAGCCGTCCAGCACGACATTGCGTACACGCTCGCAGAACAACGCCGACCAACCTTCCGGCGCTTTAGCGTCAGGGCCGAGCAAGCCATGACTGATGGCTTTGGTGCAAATAAAGTCGTGGTCGACGTAACCGCCCCACAAATCCTCCGGGCCTTTGATATTCAGCGCTCGCGCCTGGGCCTGACCGACCAGGGTTTGTGTGGGCAGCAGGTACAGCGCCCGCCCCGCGTGCAGATCAGGGTCGTAGCTGCCGCCGAATTTGAGCCCGAGAATCTGCGCCAACCAGCGCGCCAGGGCGCGGTTGGTTTCGACCTCATGTAGCGGCGCCCCCTCACGTGTGGAGTGAGCTACCACCAGCTTCTTGCGTTGAGTCGGGGTCATGCGTCCCCCTTGGCCATCCCGCCATGTGTGTAGACGGAACGTTGCAGAGATCAAGCCAAGGCGCGTTCGCACGGGATTGCATTCAAATCAACCAGTTGCCGAAAAACCGATGGCAGTTGGCCTGTTTTATTCTGCACGACGACGCGTTAACGCGGCGGCGTTCTGCACGATTCACACGCCGAAACGGCTGCGGTAGTCGCTGGGCGAAAGGCCGGTGATCTTCTTGAAGGTGGCGCGAAAGGCACCGGGGTCCTGGTAACCCACGGTCCATGCGATATGGTCGATGGTGCCGTTGGTAAACTCCAGCATCTGCCGCGCCTTGCCCACCCGCAAGTGCTGACAGTACTCGGTGGGTTTCAAGCCCGTCGCGTTGCGAAAGCGCCGCAGGAAAGTGCGCTCTTCCAAACCCGCTTCCTGGGCCATTGCCGTAAGGGAAACATCCACCGCGCCACTGGCTTGAAGCCAGTGCTGAACCCTGAGGATGGCCGCGTCGCCGTGGCCGAGTATCGGCGCGAAGTTGCTGCCGCATTGGCTGGCGCTGTCACTGTGCTCGATCACCAGGAAACGCGCGGTATCGGCCGCGATGCTCGGGCCCATCAGGCGATCGACCAGGCGCAGGCCGAGTTCGGACCAGGCCATCAAGCCGGCGGTGGTGATCAGGTCGCCATCATCAACGATGGGCTTATCCGCCTCCAGGCGCACCGCCGGGTAACGGGCCGCGAAGGATTTGGCGGAAGACCAGTGCGTCGTGGCACTGCGTCCGTCGAGCAACCCGCTGCGCGCCAGCATGATCGAGCCAATGCACACACCGCCCAGTACTGTGCCTGCCGCGTGTTGCTGGCGGATCCATTCCAGCAACGCGGGCGGCGCCTGGTCTTCGGTGAATTCACCAATCGACGGCGGCACCAATACGGCCATCATCGGCTGGTCAGGGCCGGGATGGCTGCTGAATACGCGCGCCGGTTTGCCGGTAACATCCACCTGCCAATGGCTGACCCGCAGCAACGGCAATTGCGCGGACTGATGCTCGGCGGCGATGCGGTTAGCCACGCCGAACAAGTCGGTCAAGCCATGCACGGCCGCAAACTGCGCACCTTGGTAGATCAACACGCCCAGCTCGACGACCGCCATTGTCAGTTTTCCCCCTGTTATTGTCGGTGCAGCCAATCCCCGGTGCAGGCGCCAGCTAAGATACTGGGCCCATCAACCCATCACGAGGCAATACACATGGCCAAGCAAGCGCTCATCCTAATCGATATCCAGAACGACTACTTCCCTCAGGGCAAGTGGCCACTCGACGGCGTGGACGCCGCAGCAGACAAGGCCGCGCAGGTGCTGCAGGCGTTTCGCCAGGCGGGTGATGCGGTGATTCATGTGCGTCACGAGTTCACCTCCGAGGACGCGCCATTCTTCACGCCGGGTTCCGAGGGTGCGCACCTGCACAGCAAAGTGCTGAACGAAGGCAATGAGCCGGTGGTGCTTAAACACTTTGTGAATGCGTTTCGCGAAACCAACCTGCGCGCACTGCTGGAACAACGCAGCATCACGGACCTGGTGGTGGTCGGTAGCATGAGCCATATGTGCATCGACGCGGTGGTACGTGCAGCAGCGGACCTGGGCTATAAGGTCACGCTGATCCATGACGCCTGCGCCACGCGGGATCTGGAGTTCAATGGCAAGGTGATCCCGGCTGCTCAGGTGCATGACGCTTACATGGCATCACTGGCGTTCGGCTACGCAACCGTAGTATCGACCGATGAGTTCCTCGCCCCCGTGTAGGAGCCGGCTTGCCGGCGATAGCGTCACCACGGCCTACGCAGTGGCAATGATGAACAGGCGCGGAAACGGCAGCAACACCGTGCCATCAGCTAGGGCTGGATAGGCCTGTGTAATCCGCGCCTGGTATTCCTGCAGGAAGGCGGCTTTTTCGCTGTCGGTCAAAGGCGCGAGGAACGGTCTCAGCGCCGATGCCTTGAACCACTCCACCACGGCTGCGTGATCCACCAGCGGGTGCTGATAGGTGGTGCGCCACACATCGACCGTACTGCAATGCTTGCTCAGCAGTTCGTAGTAGTAGCTCGCGGTGTGGCGCTCGTTGTGTTTGACCGTTCCGATCTTGGCCGCCCATGGACCCTCTGCCGCGACTTCGCGGGCAAGCCGGTGGGCGGGCTCATCGAGGTTGTCCGGGGTTTGCACCGCTAGCGTACCGCCGGGCGTCAGTTGGTGGACCAAGTGGGGGTAAAGCGTGGCGTGGTCCGGTAGCCATTGCAGGGACGCGTTGGCCAGGATCACATCGAATGCTTGCGCCGGGCTCCAGGCCCCGATATCCGCCAACTCGAAGTTCAGCGCCGGCAGCCGCTTGCGGGCGTCGGCCAGCATGTCGTCGGAGCTGTCCATGCCCGTGACGTGGGCTTGCGGGAAGCGTTCGGCCAGCACCTCGGTGGAGTTGCCGGGGCCGCAGCCCAGGTCCACGGCGGTGCGGACGTCAGTGTTTGGAATGGCCGCCACCAGGTCGCGAACGGGACGGGTGCGCTGCTGTTCAAACATCGTGTATTGCTTGGCAGACCAGGTCATCACGGCTTTCCTTCTTTTTGAGGTTGGCCACAGCGTAAATCTTGTGAGCCATGAGAACAAATGCCAGGATTGAAGCCCTCCCATACCTGAAAAGTATTCCTATGCTGGAGCTTCGCCAACTCAAGGCCTTCGTTGCCATCGCTGAAGAAGGCTACATCACCCGCGCGGCGGAACGCCTGGGCATGCAGCAGCCCCCGTTGACGCGGATGTTGCAAAACCTTGAGGCCGAGTTGGGCGTGGTGTTGATGGAGCGCCTGCCCCGTGGTGTACGCCCCACCACCGCCGGGCTCGCGTTGCTGGATGAAGCCCGGGAGATCCTTGCGCACGCTGAAGGGATTGCAGAGGTGGTACGCCGTGCCGCACGCGGTGAACGTGGGCGCCTGGCGATCGGCTTCACCAGTTCGGCGGCGCTGCATCCTTTTGTGCCGAGTGTGCTGCGGCTGTTTCGCGAAACCTTTGTCGGCGTCACAGTGGTGCTGGAGGAAGCTGGCACCGGCGAACTGCTGGATGCCTTGGTACACGAAAAACTCGACGCGGCGTTTATCCGCTCGCCTCTCAGTGGGACTCAGTCGCTGCAGGACGAACCCATCCTGGTGGAACCGATGCTGCTGGCGCTGCCCACCGAGCATCCGCTGGCGCTTGATGCAGGCTCTCCCCTACCCTTGAAGGCACTGGCGACCGAATCCTTCGTGCTCTATCGCCGTCGCGTGGGGTTGGGGTTGTATGACGCGATTCTGGTGGCGTGTCGTGAAGCGGGGTTCAGCCCGCAGGTGGTCCAGGAAGCACCGCGCATGACGGCGACATTGAGCCTAGTGGCGGCAGGACTTGGTGTGTCCATCGTGCCAGCGTCGATGCAGCGGCTGCGCGGGGACGGCATCGTGTATCGGGAGCTGACGGAGTGCCAGAGCCTGGTGGCGCCGCTGCATTTGGCGACGCGTATCGATGACGGTTCGGCCGTGTTAGGCCGGTTCAAGGATATGGTTGTCATCGCCGCTTCGACTGACGCTGATCACGGCCAATAAAAAACCCCCGAGGCCTGAGCCAAACGGGGGTTTTGCGTGTTCCGGACTTTAGAATCCTAGAACGGGATATCGTCATCAAAGCTGTCGAAATCCGGAGCCGGCTGCGGAGCGGCCTGCTGTGGCGCTGGACGCGACTCACGCTGTGGCTGCTGGCTTGGCTGTGGACGCGACTGCTGTGGACGCGGTGCCGAGTTGGACATGCCGCCCTGGCCCTGTTGGTCGCCCTGTGGACGGCCGCCCAGCAGTTGCATGGTGCCTTGCATGTCGACCACGATTTCAGTGGTGTAACGCTTGATGCCGTCTTTTTCCCACTCGCGGGTTTGCAGCTTGCCTTCGATGTACACCTGCGAACCTTTACGCAGGTACTCACCAGCGATCTCAGCAACCTTGCCGAACATCGACACACGGTGCCATTCGGTTTTCTCGACCTTCTGGCCGGTCTGCTTGTCGGTCCACTGTTCGCTGGTCGCCAGACTCAGGTTGGTCACGGCGTTACCGTTAGGCAAGTAGCGAACCTCGGGATCCTGGCCGCATGTACCGACCAATATGACTTTGTTAACCCCACGGGCCATAACGTTCTCCTAGGCTGGGCGCGCTGTCGGCACTGGGTTGACCAGTTGCTCGAGCGTCGCGCGATCCAATAATTCGGTGTCCAATTTGATGTAAATGGCCGCTTCTTCCGCGACCACGACTGCATCTGTTACCCCTACGACTGCCTTGAGGCGCTCTACCAGACCACTTTCGCGGATCGCCTCAGGCGATAGCGGCAAACGCAGGCTCGTGACGTAGGGAGGTTCGCGCATGGTAACAGCAAAGGCCAGCCAAAGTGCAGCCAGCCCGGCGCATCCAAGGAACACAACCGACAAACCGCCATGCTGGAACATCCAGCCCCCCATGATGCCGCCCAGTGCAGAACCGAGGAACTGGCTGGTGGAATACACCCCCATCGCCGTGCCCTTGCCGCCAGCGGGTGAAACTTTACTGATCAGCGAAGGCAATGAAGCCTCCAGCAGGTTGAACGCGGTGAAGAACACCACCGTGCCGATTACCAGCGCCCGCAGGCTGTCGCCGAACTGCCAGAAGAATAGCTCAGTGAGCATCAGCGTCGTGACGGCGCCGAGCAGGATTCGTTTCATTTTGCGTTTTTTCTCGCCATAGATGATGAACGGGATCATGGCGAAGAACGAAATCAGCAGCGCAGTGAGGTAGACCCACCAGTGCTGCTCCTTGGGCAGGCCGGCTTTTTCAACCAGCGCCAGGGGCAAGGCGACGAAGCTGCACATCAGCATCGCGTGTAATACGAAGATACCTAAATCCAGGCGCAGCAGGTCAGGATGCTTGAGCGTCGGCAAGAGCGCCTTGCGTGCGACGCCCGACTCGCGATGCTGCAGCGTGCCGGTGGAGCGCGGCACCATAAAGGCAACGATCACGATGCCAAACAGCGCCATACCGCCGGTGGCAAGGAATAGGCCATGCAAGCCGAACGCACGGGTCAGCAAGGGACCGACCACCATGGCCACGGCAAACGACAGACCGATAGTCATGCCGATCATGGCCATGGCTTTCGTGCGATGTTGTTCGCGGGTCAGGTCCGATAGCAAGGCCATCACCGCTGCGGAAATCGCGCCGGCGCCTTGCAGGATCCGTCCGGCAATCACACCCCAGATAGAGTCGGATTGGGCCGCGAGCACGCTGCCGAGGGCGAACACGATCAGCCCGAGGTAGATTACCGGACGACGGCCAATGCGGTCGGAAATGATCCCGAACGGAATCTGGAAAATCGCCTGGGTCAGGCCATAGGCGCCAATGGCCAGGCCGATCAATGCGGGGGTCGCGCCTGCGAGATCCATTCCATAGGTCGCCAGCACCGGCAACACCATAAACATGCCCAGCATACGGAAGGCGAACACCAGGGCCAGACCGCTTGCCGCTCGGGTCTCGCCGCTACTCATGCGTTCGCTGTGGGGATCGTGCATGGAAAAACCTCGTGTGAACCGGCGGCGATTCTACCAGTCCCATCGATTGAGAGGGTATATGCGGCGCTTTGCCGCGCAGCTTTCATCTAAGGCTGCAAGCGGCCTTTTGACAGTGTATATTCATCCAGTCTTTAGCCGTATACTCCGGCATTATTCACGCCCGCCGTGCGAGGCCATCTTGGACAAGATCCTGATTCGTGGGGCTAGAACCCACAACCTGAAGAACATCGACCTGACCCTGCCCAGGGACAAACTGATCGTCATCACCGGCTTGTCCGGGTCCGGCAAATCGTCCCTGGCGTTCGACACGCTGTATGCCGAAGGCCAGCGTCGCTATGTGGAATCGCTGTCGGCCTACGCCCGCCAGTTCCTGTCGATGATGGAAAAACCCGACGTCGACACCATTGAAGGCCTGTCGCCAGCGATCTCCATCGAACAGAAATCGACCTCCCATAACCCGCGCTCCACCGTGGGCACCATTACCGAAATCTACGATTACCTGCGCCTGCTGTATGCACGCGTGGGTATTCCGCGTTGCCCGGACCACGACATTCCCCTGGAAGCCCAGACCGTCAGCCAGATGGTCGACCTGGTGCTGGCCCAGCCGGAGGGCGCCAAGCTGATGCTGTTGGCGCCAGTGATCCGTGAGCGCAAGGGTGAACACCTTTCCGTCTTCGAAGAACTGCGGGCCCAGGGTTTTGTGCGCGCACGCATCAACGGCAAGCTGTATGAGCTGGATGAAGCGCCGAAGCTCGACAAGCAAAAGAAGCATTCGATTGATGTAGTAGTCGACCGCTTCAAGGTGCGCGCCGACCTGCAGCAGCGCCTTGCGGAATCCTTCGAAACCGCGTTGAAGCTGGCCGACGGCATTGCATTGGTTGCACCGATGGACGACGAGCCGGGCGAAGAGATCATCTTCTCCGCGCGCTTTGCCTGCCCGATTTGCGGCCATGCAATCAGCGAGCTGGAACCCAAGCTGTTCTCCTTCAACAACCCGGCCGGCGCCTGCCCGACTTGCGATGGCCTGGGCGTGAAGCAGTTCTTTGACATCAAGCGCTTGGTCAATGGCGACCTGACGCTGGCGGAGGGCGCGATACGCGGCTGGGACCGGCGCAACGTCTATTACTTCCAGATGCTCGGGTCGTTGGCCTCGCATTACAAGTTCAGCCTGGAAGTGCCGTTCAACCAACTGCCGGCGGATCAGCAGAAGGTCATCCTGCATGGCAGCGGCTCGCAGAACGTCGACTTCAAATACCTGAACGACCGTGGCGATATCGTCAAGCGCTCCCACCCGTTCGAAGGCATTGTGCCAAACCTGGAGCGTCGCTACCGCGAGACCGAATCGGCCAGCGTGCGCGAAGAGCTGGCGAAATTCCTCAGCACCCAGCCGTGCCCGGATTGCCGTGGTACTCGCCTGCGTCGCGAGGCGCGGCATGTGTGGGTGGGCGAGAAGACACTACCGGCGGTGACCAACCTGCCAATCGGCGATGCCTGTGAGTACTTTGGTGTGCTCAAGCTGACCGGTCGCCGTGGCGAAATCGCTGACAAGATCCTCAAGGAAATCCGCGAGCGCTTGCAGTTCCTGGTCAACGTTGGCTTGGATTACCTGTCGCTGGATCGCAGTGCCGACACCTTGTCCGGCGGTGAAGCCCAGCGGATTCGCCTGGCCAGCCAGATTGGTGCTGGCCTTGTGGGTGTGTTGTACATCCTCGATGAACCGTCGATTGGCTTGCACCAGCGCGACAACGATCGCCTGCTGGGCACCTTGAAACACCTGCGGGATATCGGCAATACGGTGATCGTGGTCGAGCACGATGAAGATGCAATCCGCCTGGCGGATTATGTGGTCGACATTGGCCCGGGGGCGGGTGTGCATGGCGGGCATATAGTCGCTGAAGGCACGCCGGCCGAAGTCATGGCTCATCCGGACTCACTGACCGGCAAATACTTGTCTGGTCGTGTGAAGATTGCAGTGCCGGCCAAACGCACGCCACGTAACAAGAAGCTGGCGTTGCACCTTAAGGGCGCGCGTGGCAACAACTTGCGCAATGTCGACCTGGAAATTCCACTGGGTCTGCTGACCTGCGTGACTGGTGTTTCCGGCTCGGGTAAATCGACGCTGATCAACAATACGTTGTTCCCCTTGAGTGCCACCGCCCTGAACGGCGCGACCACCCTGGAAGCCGCTGCCCACGACAGCATCAAGGGACTGGAACACCTGGACAAGGTGGTCGATATTGATCAAAGCCCCATTGGTCGTACACCGCGCTCCAACCCGGCGACCTACACCGGCTTGTTCACGCCCATCCGTGAACTTTTTGCCGGGGTTCCGGAATCCCGCTCACGGGGTTACGGGCCGGGCCGGTTCTCGTTCAACGTCAAGGGCGGGCGCTGTGAAGCGTGCCAGGGCGATGGCCTGATCAAGGTGGAAATGCACTTCCTGCCAGACATCTACGTGCCGTGCGATGTATGCAAGAGCAAGCGCTACAACCGCGAAACCTTGGAGATCAAGTACAAGGGCAAGAGCATCCACGAAACCCTGGAGATGACCATCGAAGAAGCGCGGGTGTTCTTCGACGCGGTCCCAGCGTTGGCGCGCAAGCTGCAGACGCTGATGGACGTGGGCTTGTCGTACATCAAGCTGGGGCAGTCGGCGACCACGCTGTCAGGTGGTGAGGCGCAGCGGGTGAAGTTGTCTCGCGAGCTGTCCAAGCGCGATACCGGCAAGACCCTGTACATCCTCGATGAGCCGACCACCGGCCTGCACTTCGCGGACATCCAGCAACTGCTTGACGTGCTGCACCGCTTGCGCGACCACGGCAACACCGTGGTGGTGATCGAGCACAACCTTGATGTGATCAAGACGGCAGATTGGCTGGTAGACCTGGGGCCGGAAGGCGGCTCCAAAGGTGGCCAGATCATTGCCGTGGGCACACCGGAGCAAGTCTCCGAAATGCCGCAGTCGCACACTGGTTACTACTTGAAACCATTGTTGGAACGCGACCGGGCCTGACTTTTTCGGGCCCAAAGAAAAGCCCCTGTCACTTTGCGGTGACAGGGGCTTTTTTTGTAGCCGGGAATCAGAACTGCGATTGCAGGTAATTCTCCAGGCCAATCAGCTTGATCAGGCCCAACTGCTTTTCGAGCCAGTAGGTGTGATCTTCTTCGGTGTCATTCAACTGTACCCGCAGGATTTCCCGGGTGACATAGTCGTTGTGCTGCTCACAGAGCTCGATTCCTTTGCAGAGCGCGGCACGGACCTTGTACTCGAGGCGCAGGTCGGCAGCGAGCATGTCAGGCACCGTAGTACCCACATCCAGATCATCAGGACGCATACGCGGCGTGCCTTCGAGCATGAGGATACGGCGCATCAGTGCGTCGGCGTGCTGTGCCTCTTCTTCCATCTCGTGGTTGATACGTTCGTAGAGCTCGGTAAAGCCCCAGTCTTCGTACATGCGCGAATGGATGAAATATTGGTCACGAGCAGCCAATTCGCCCGTCAGCAACGTGTTGAGGTAATCGATTACGTCGGGGTGACCTTGCATCGCCCTACATCTCCCTGCTTGAAAGTCTGTAGTTTGAACCATGATGACTTGAAGGTCACGGGATCAACGGCAGAAAAGTGATGTTTTTCGGAGAAAAGTAGCTGAAATAACGCAAAAACCGCCCAAATGAGGGCGGTTCTGCTTATCGTTTAGAGTCAGTTAAGCGATACACCCAACGCCTTTGCGATTGCTTCTCCATAAGCCGGATCGGCCTTGTAGAAGTGCTGCAGTTGGCGCTGAACCACATCACTGGAAACGCCACCCATCGCGCCGGCAATGTTGTTGGTGAGCAAGGCCTTCTGCTCATCGTTCATCAAGCGGAACAGCGCACCGGCATGGCTGTAGTAATCCGTGTCTTCACGGTGATCGTAACGGTCAGCCGCGCCACTCAGGGCCAATGCAGGCTCCGCATACTGCGGTGCTTGCTTTGGTGCATCGGTGTAGCTGTTTGGCTCGTAGTTAGGCGCTGCGCCGCCATTGCTACCGAAGGCCATCGAACCATCGCGCTGGTAGCTATTCACCTGGTTACGCGGCGCGTTCACCGGCAGTTGCTGGTGATTAGTGCCAACACGATAGCGATGCGCATCAGCGTAAGCGAACACACGACCTTGAAGCATGCGGTCTGGCGACAGACCAACACCAGGAACCATGTTGCTTGGGCCGAATGCAGCTTGTTCCACTTCAGCGAAGTAGTTCTGCGGATTGCGGTTCAATTCCAACTCGCCGACTTCGATCAACGGGAATTCCTTCTGCGACCAGGTTTTGGTCACATCGAAAGGGTTCTCGTAATGAGCGTTGGCCTGGGCCTCGGTCATGATTTGGATGCACACGCGCCATTTCGGGAAATCACCGCGCTCGATCGCGCCAAACAGATCACGCTGGGCGTAATCAGGGTCAGTACCAGCCAGGCGAGCAGCTTCAGCCGGCGCCAGGTTCTTGATGCCCTGCTTGGTCTTGTAGTGCCACTTGACCCAGTGACGCTCACCCTTGGCGTTGATCAGGCTGTAGGTGTGACTGCCGAAGCCGTGCATGTGACGATAGCCGTCAGGGATGCCACGGTCCGAGAACAGGATAGTGACCTGGTGCAGCGCCTCGGGGGAGTGCGACCAGAAATCCCACATCATTTGCGCGCTTTTCAGATTGCTTTGCGGCAAGCGTTTCTGTGTGTGGATGAAATCCGGGAACTTCAAAGGATCGCGAATGAAGAACACAGGGGTGTTGTTACCCACGATGTCCCAGTTGCCTTCTTCGGTGTAGAACTTCAAGGCAAAACCACGTGGGTCGCGCTCGGTATCAGCCGAACCACGCTCACCGCCAACGGTGGAAAACCGCAGGAAGGTAAGGGTTTGCTTGCCAACGGACTCGAACAGCTTGGCGCTGGTGTATTGCGTGATGTCTGTAGTGACCGTGAAAGTACCGTAAGCCCCCGAACCCTTGGCGTGCACACGACGCTCAGGAATGTTTTCACGGTTGAAGTGAGCGAGCTTCTCGATCAGGTGAAAATCGTCGAGCAGCAATGGGCCCCGCGGGCCGGCGGAACGGGAATTCTGGTTGTCCGCAACGGGGGCGCCGCTGGCGGTGGTAAGGATTTTATTCTGGCTCATGCACAATTTCCCTCAGGTCGGACTTGGAACTGCCGGCTAATCGGCTTGGAAGGAGTATTGATCATCAACATGACACCTACAAATTCATTAAATTGTAGGCGTCGATAGATATTTCCTACCGAACACTCCATCTCCCATAGTGCCAAGCACAATCCTCGGAAGCTTGTATTGAACACGCTTTTATCACAGGCACAAAAAACCGGGCACTAGGCCCGGTTCTTCGATACAGCTTGTCGTCTTACTCGGCGCTTACAGCTTCGCCGGCAGTAGCACGATCAACCAACTCGACGTACGCCATAGGCGCGTTGTCGCCAGCGCGGAAACCGCACTTGAGGATGCGCAGGTAGCCACCCTCACGGGTAGCGTAACGCTTGCCCAGGTCGTTGAAGAGCTTACCAACGATAGCTTTCGAACGAGTACGGTCGAAAGCCAGACGGCGGTTAGCCAGGCTGTCTGTCTTGGCCAAAGTAATCAGCGGCTCAGCAACGCGACGCAGTTCTTTAGCTTTCGGCAGTGTAGTTTTGATCAGCTCGTGCTCGAACAGCGACACCGCCATGTTTTGGAACATGGCCTTGCGGTGCGAGCTGGTACGGCTCAGGTGACGACCACTTTTACGATGACGCATGGTTCATTCCTTACCAAACTCACGTTCGGTGATTACGACGATCAGGCAGTCGCCTTGTCGTCCTTCTTAAGACTTGCAGGCGGCCAGTTGTCGAGGCGCATGCCGAGGGACAGACCGCGGGAGGCCAGAACGTCCTTGATTTCAGTCAAGGATTTCTTGCCCAGGTTCGGAGTCTTCAACAGTTCTACTTCGGTACGCTGAATCAGGTCGCCGATGTAGTAAATGTTTTCCGCCTTAAGGCAGTTAGCCGAACGTACAGTCAGTTCCAGATCGTCAACCGGGCGAAGCAGGATCGGATCGATCTCGTCTTCCTGCTCGATTACCACTGGTTCGCTGTCACCTTTGAGGTCGACGAACGCAGCCAACTGCTGTTGCAGGATGGTTGCAGCGCGGCGGATAGCCTCTTCAGGATCCAGAGTACCGTTGGTTTCCAGATCAATAACCAGCTTGTCCAGGTTAGTACGCTGCTCGACACGGGCGTTTTCCACCACGTATGCGATACGGCGAACCGGGCTGAACGAAGAGTCAAGCTGCAAGCGACCAATGCTGCGGCTTTCATCTTCATCGCTCTGACGCGAGTCGGCCGGTTCATAACCACGACCACGAGCTACGGTGAGCTTCATGTTCAGGGCGCCGTTAGACGCCAGGTTAGCGATTACGTGATCGGGGTTAACGATCTCGACATCATGATCCAGCTGAATATCGGCAGCGGTAACCACCCCCGAACCCTTCTTCGACAAGGTCAGCGTAACTTCGTCACGGCCGTGCAGCTTGATAGCCAGACCTTTAAGGTTCAACAGGATTTCAATTACGTCTTCCTGTACACCTTCGATGGCGCTGTACTCGTGGAGCACACCGTCAATCTCGGCCTCGACTACTGCACAGCCGGGCATTGAGGACAACAGGATGCGGCGCAGCGCGTTGCCCAGGGTGTGGCCAAAACCACGCTCGAGAGGCTCGAGAGTAATTTTGGCGCGGGTTGGACTGACAACCTGCACATCAATGTGGCGGGGTGTCAGGAACTCATTTACCGAAATCTGCATGGATGCACCTATTTTCTAGCCCTTACTTGGAGTAGAGCTCGACAATCAGGCTTTCGTTGATGTCGGCGGACAGATCACTGCGAGCAGGAACGTTCTTGAAAACGCCCGACTTCTTCTCAGTGTCTACTTCTACCCATTCTACGCGGCCACGTTGGGCACACAGATCGAGAGCTTGGACAATGCGAAGTTGGTTTTTTGCTTTCTCGCGAACTGCGACCACGTCACCAGCACGAACCTGGTAGGACGGAACGTTTACGGTCTGACCGTTAACGCTGATCGACTTGTGCGATACCAGCTGACGGGATTCGGCACGAGTCGAACCAAAGCCCATACGGTATACAACGTTGTCCAGACGGCATTCGAGCAGTTGCAGCAGGTTTTCACCGGTTGCACCTTTTTTGCCAGCAGCTTCTTTGTAGTAGCCGCTGAACTGACGCTCGAGAACGCCGTAGATACGACGGACCTTCTGCTTTTCACGCAGTTGGGTGCCGTAATCGGACTGGCGACCGCGGCGTTGGCCGTGGATACCAGGTGCTGCTTCAATGTTGCACTTCGATTCGATCGCGCGCACGCCGCTCTTCAGGAAGAGATCGGTGCCTTCGCGACGAGCGAGTTTGCATTTTGGACCAATGTAACGAGCCATTCTTTACAATCTCCTGGATTACACGCGGCGCTTCTTCGGCGGACGGCACCCGTTGTGCGGGATTGGCGTCACGTCGGTGATGCTGGCGATCTTATAGCCACAGCCGTTCAAAGCACGGACAGCAGACTCACGACCTGGACCTGGACCCTTGACGTTAACGTCGAGGTTTTTCAGGCCATATTCCAGCGCAGCTTGACCAGCACGTTCAGCAGCTACTTGAGCAGCAAACGGGGTGGACTTGCGGGAACCGCGGAAACCCGAACCACCGGAGGTAGCCCAAGAAAGCGCGTTACCTTGACGGTCGGTGATGGTCACGATTGTGTTGTTAAAAGAAGCATGGATGTGGGCGATGCCATCAACCACTGTCTTTTTAACTTTTTTACGAGGACGAGCAGCAGGTTTTGCCATGATAATTTTCCTGTCGATTCGCTGGGGCGATTACTTGCGGATCGGCTTACGCGGACCTTTACGGGTACGCGCGTTAGTCTTGGTACGCTGACCGCGTACTGGAAGACCACGACGATGACGCAGACCGCGATAGCAACCGAGGTCCATCAAACGCTTGATTTTCATGTTGATTTCGCGACGCAGGTCACCTTCAGTGGTGAACTTCGCCACTTCGCCACGCAGCTGTTCAATCTGCTCGTCGCTCAGATCCTTGATCTTAGCGGCTGGGTTTACCCCAGCAACTGCGCAAATTTTCTGCGCAGTAGTGCGACCAACACCATAGATGTAGGTCAGCGAGATAACAGTGTGCTTGTTATCTGGAATGTTAACGCCTGCAATACGGGCCATTCAGTGGGACTCCAATTGACAGCTACCTACGCCCCGGAAGCCAAGAAATAGGGCGCGAGATAATATCGCTGTAATAACAAATAATCAACCCGGCAGCGCACTAGCTGCCGGGCTTCAAGCGGATCACACTCAGCCTTGGCGCTGTTTGTGACGCGGTTCCGCGCTGCAAATTACTCGAACAACACCTTCGCGGCGAATAATCTTGCAGTTACGGCACAGCTTTTTCACCGATGCACGAACTTTCATCACCAACTCCTCGAACCTTATGGGGTACTCAGCGCAACATGCCGCTGCCGTAGCCCTTCAGGTTGGCTTTCTTCATCAGGGATTCGTACTGGTGCGAAACGAGGTGCGATTGTACTTGGGACATGAAGTCCATCACAACCACGACCACGATCAGCAACGAGGTCCCGCCAAGGTAGAACGGAACGTTTGCTGCAACCACCAGAAACTGGGGCAACAAGCACACGGCCGTCATATATAGAGCACCGAACAGGGTCAAACGAGTCAGAACGCCATCAATGTAGCGTGCAGACTGCTCACCTGGACGGATGCCCGGAATAAAGGCACCGGACTTCTTCAGGTTTTCCGCTACGTCTTTCGGATTGAACATCAACGCCGTATAGAAGAAGCAGAAGAAAATAATCCCTGCACTAAACAGCAGAATATTCAACGGCTGACCAGGAGCGATCGACTGAGAGAGGTCCTGCAGCCAGCCCATGTTTTCGGACTGACCAAACCAGGTACCCAACGAAGCCGGAAACAGCAAAATGCTGCTCGCGAAAATTGCCGGAATAACACCGGCCATATTCACTTTCAGCGGCAAGTGGCTGGTCTGCGCAGCAAAAACCTTACGGCCCTGCTGACGCTTGGCGTAGTGAACAGCAATACGACGCTGGCCACGCTCAATGAACACCACAAAACCGATAATCGCTACTGCCAGCAAACCGATGGCAACCAGGGCGAAAATGTTGATATCACCCTGACGTGCAGACTCGAAAGACTGCCCGATCGCTCTCGGAAGACCGGCGACGATACCTGCGAAAATCAACATCGAGATACCGTTGCCAACACCACGCTCAGTAATCTGCTCACCCAGCCACATCATGAACATCGCACCAGCCACAAATGTGGATACCGCGACGAAATGGAAGCCAAAGTCACCAGTGAACGCAACGCCCTGCCCTGCCAGGCCAACGGACATGCCGATAGCTTGAACCAAGGCGAGGACGACAGTGCCGTAGCGGGTGTACTGGCTAATCTTGCGACGGCCAGCTTCACCTTCCTTCTTCAACTGCTCCAGCTGCGGGCTGACGGCGGTCATCAATTGCATGATGATCGATGCCGAAATGTACGGCATGATCCCCAGTGCAAAGATGCTCATCCGTTCCAGCGCGCCGCCGGAAAACATGTTGAACAAGCTAAGAATGGTCCCCTCATTCTGTCGAAACAGGTCTGCGAGTCGGTCCGGGTTGATACCTGGAACCGGGATGTGTGCGCCTATTCGGTAGACGATAATCGCCAGGAACAGAAAACGCAGACGAGCCCAAAGTTCAGACATACCGCCTTTGCCGAGCGCTGAGAGAGCACCTTGCTTAGCCATTTATTCCTCGAACTTGCCGCCAGCTGCTTCGATAGCCGAACGCGCACCTTTGGTGGCGCCGATTCCCTTGCCGATAGTGACAGCGCGAGTCACTTCACCGGACAGCATGATTTTCACACGCTGTACGTTGACGTTGATCACGTTGGCATCTTTCAGGGTCTGCACAGTAACGATGTCGCCTTCCACTTTAGCCAGCTCGGACAGACGCACTTCTGCGCGGTCCATGGCCTTCAGGGATACGAAACCGAACTTAGGCAGGCGACGATGCAGCGGCTGTTGACCGCCTTCAAAGCCTGGAGCAATGGTGCCACCGGAGCGGGAGGTTTGACCTTTGTGGCCACGGCCACCAGTCTTACCCAAACCGCTACCGATACCACGGCCCGGACGATGCTTTTCGCGACGGGAACCCGGCGCTGGACTCAGATCATTGAGTTTCATCGATTAACCCTCTACACGCAGCATGTAGTAAGCCTTGTTGATCATCCCGCGATTCTCGGGAGTATCCAGGACTTCTACAGTGTGACCGATGCGACGCAGACCCAGACCTTTAACACACAGTTTGTGGTTAGGGATGCGGCCGGTCATGCTTTTGATCAGCGTTACTTTAACGGTAGCCATGATCAGAAGATCTCCTTGACAGTCAGACCACGCTTGGCAGCGATGGACTCAGGAGATTGCATAGCTTTCAAACCTTTGAAAGTGGCGTGAACCACGTTTACCGGGTTAGTCGAGCCATAGCACTTGGCCAGAACGTTCTGAACGCCAGCAACTTCGAGGACAGCACGCATAGCGCCGCCAGCGATGATACCGGTACCTTCAGAAGCCGGCTGCATGTACACCTTCGAAGCGCCATGGGCGGACTTCATTGCGTACTGCAGAGTGGTGCCGTTCAGATCAACTTGGATCATGTTGCGACGAGCAGCTTCCATTGCCTTCTGGATCGCAGCAGGCACTTCACGTGACTTGCCACGGCCGAAGCCAACACGGCCTTTACCATCACCTACCACGGTCAACGCGGTGAAGGTGAAGATACGGCCGCCTTTAACGGTTTTGGCTACGCGGTTAACTTGAACCAGCTTCTCAATGTAGCCTTCGTCGCGCTTTTGGTCGTTATTTGACATAACTTAGAACTCCAGCCCAGCTTCACGAGCAGCATCAGCCAGCGCTTTCACGCGACCGTGGTACTTGAAGCCAGAGCGGTCGAAAGCCACTTGCGAGACGCCAGCGGCCTTAGCACGCGTAGCGACCAGCTGGCCAACCTTTGTGGCCGCGTCGATGTTGCCAGTGGCACCATCACGCAGTTCTTTATCCAAAGTCGAGGCGCTTGCCAGGACTTTGTTGCCGTCGGCCGAGATGACCTGGGCGTAGATGTGCTGCGACGAGCGGAACACGCAGAGACGCACGACTTCGAGTTCGTGCATTTTCAGGCGTGCTTTGCGAGCGCGACGCAGTCGAGTAACTTTTTTGTCGGTCATTTGCTATGCCCTACTTCTTCTTGGCTTCTTTACGACGGACGACTTCGTCCGCGTAGCGCACACCTTTGCCTTTGTACGGCTCTGGTGGACGGAAGTCGCGGATCTCAGCGGCCACTTGACCTACCAGCTGCTTATCGATGCCCTTGATCAGGATATCGGTCTGGCTAGGGGTCTCAGCAGTGATGCCCGCTGGCAGTTCGTAATCCACAGGGTGCGAGAAGCCAAGGGCCAGGTTCAAAACCGTGCCTTTTGCTTGCGCTTTGTAACCAACACCGACCAGCTGGAGCTTACGCTCGAAGCCTTGGCTTACGCCTTGGACCATGTTGTTTACCAACGCACGCGTGGTACCGGCCATTGCGCGAGTTTGTTGATCGCCATTGCGAGCAGCGAAACGCAGCTCACCAGCTTCTTCAACGATCTCAACGGACGAATGGATGTTCAGTTCAAGAGTACCCTTGGCACCCTTCACCGAAAGCTGTTGGCCTGCGAATTTGACTTCGACACCGGCTGGCAGCTTAACGGGGTTCTTAGCGACGCGAGACATGCTTATCCCCCCTTAGAACACAGTGCAAAGAACTTCGCCGCCGACACCGGCAGCGCGCGCAGCACGATCCGTCATCACACCTTTGTTGGTGGAGACGATAGACACGCCCAGACCGCCACGAACTTTCGGCAGATCTTCAGCGGACTTGTACTGACGCAGGCCTGGACGGCTAACGCGCTTCACTTCCTCGATGACCGAACGGCCTTCGAAGTACTTCAGCTCGATGGACAGCAGTGCTTTTACATCGCTGCTGATCTGATAACCCGCAATGTAGCCTTCGTCTTTCAGGACTTTGGCAACAGCTACCTTCAACTTGGAAGATGGCATGCTTACGACGGACTTTTCAGCCATCTGGGCATTACGGATACGAGTTAGCATGTCCGCTAACGGGTCCTGCATACTCATGGGCTAGACGCTCCTAATACAAAAAAATTAGCCTTGCGGCTACATATGTCGCCGAGAATCTCCGGGTAAAAAACACGGGCTCAGGCGAGCCGCGTATTTTAGACACACTCCGGAAATGAAACAAGCCCCAAAAGGGGCTTGTTCCAGATTCAAGGTCACCGGCGGTCAGTATCTTGCGATATTGGCCACCTGGACGTTGAAAGTACTTACCAGCTGGCTTTAACCAGACCTGGTACGTCACCACGCATTGCCGCTTCACGCAGTTTGTTACGGCCGAGGCCGAACTTGCGGTAAACGCCGTGTGGACGACCGGTCAGGCGGCAGCGGTTACGCATGCGCGAAGCGCTTGCGTCACGTGGCTGCTTCTGCAGGGCAACTGTAGCTTCCCAACGTGCTTCTGGACTTGCGTTCAGATCAACGATGATTGCTTTCAGTGCTGCACGCTTCTTGGCGTACTTGGCAACCGTGAGCTGACGCTTCAGCTCGCGGTTTTTCATGCTCATCTTGGCCATGGTCCTACTCCAATCAGTTGCGGAACGGGAATTTGAAAGCACGCAACAGGGCGCGACCTTCATCATCGTTCTTGGCAGTGGTGGTCAGGGTGATGTCCAGACCGCGGAGAGCATCGATCTTGTCGTAGTCGATTTCCGGGAAGATGATCTGCTCTTTCACGCCCATGCTGTAGTTACCACGACCATCGAAGGACTTGGCATTCAGGCCGCGGAAGTCGCGAACCCGAGGCAGGGAGATCGACAGCAGACGATCCAGGAACTCGTACATACGCTCACGGCGCAGGGTCACTTTGACGCCGATCGGCCAACCTTCACGGACTTTAAAGCCAGCGATGGATTTCCGAGCGTAGGTCACAACGACTTTCTGGCCGGTGATCTTTTCAAGGTCAGCAACAGCGTGCTCAATGACTTTTTTGTCGCCGATCGCTTCGCCCAGACCCATGTTCAGGGTGATTTTGGTAACGCGCGGAACTTCCATCACGTTCCCAAGCTTAAGTTCTTCCTTAAGCTTAGGGGCGATTTCCTTCCGGTAAATCTCTTGTAGTCGTGCCATGGTCTAATCTACCTAGCAGTGTTCAAGCATCAACCGCTTTTTGGGTCGACTTGAAGACACGAATTTTCTTACCGTCTTCTACTTTGAAACCAACGCGGTCAGCCTTGTTGGTTTCGCCGTTGAAGATGGCGACGTTAGAAGCATCCAGCGGAGCTTCTTTCTCGACGATACCGCCCTGCACGCCCGACATCGGGTTAGGCTTGGTATGACGCTTGACCAGGTTCAGACCACCGATAACCAGACGGTTATTAGCGAGAACCTTAAGCACCTTACCGCGCTTACCTTTGTCTTTGCCGGCGATCACGATGATCTCGTCGTCACGACGAATCTTTTGCATGTCGGATCTCCTTACAGCACTTCTGGGGCGAGCGAGACGATCTTCATGAACTTCTCAGTACGAAGTTCACGGGTCACTGGCCCAAAGATACGGGTGCCGATCGGCTCTTGCTTGTTGTTCAGAAGAACAGCAGCGTTGCCATCAAAGCGGATAATGGAGCCATCAGCACGACGTACGCCGTGACGAGTGCGGACTACAACAGCAGTCATCACTTGGCCTTTTTTCACTTTACCGCGAGGAATTGCTTCCTTCACGGTAACTTTGATGATGTCACCGATACCAGCGTAACGACGATGGGAGCCACCCAGCACCTTGATGCACATAACGCGGCGAGCGCCGCTGTTATCGGCCACATCGAGCATGGATTGAGTCTGAATCATATAATTTCTCCGACCCCTAGTCCTTAGACTTCCACAGCGCGTTCGAGAACATCAACCAGTGCCCAAGACTTGGTCTTGGCCAGCGGACGAGTTTCACGAATAGTGACTTTGTCGCCGATGTGGCACTGATTGGTTTCGTCGTGCGCGTGCAGCTTAGTCGAACGCTTAACATATTTACCGTAGATCGGGTGCTTAACGCGACGCTCGATCAGAACGGTGATGGTTTTGTCCATCTTGTCGCTGACAACACGGCCAGTCAGCGTACGGACAGTCTTTTCGGCTTCAGCCATGATCACTTACCTGCCTGCTGGTTGAGCACAGTCTTCACGCGAGCGATGTCACGCTTAACTTGCGAGAGCAGATGAGACTGCCCCAACTGGCCAGTTGCTTTCTGCATACGCAGATTGAACTGGTCGCGCAGCAGGCCGAGCAGTTGCTCGTTCAGCTGCTGTGCGGATTTTTCACGAAGTTCATTCGCTTTCATCACATCACCGTCCGTTTAACAAAGGAGGTGGCGAGCGGCAGCTTTGCAGCAGCCAGGGCGAAAGCCTCACGCGCCAGCTCTTCAGAAACACCCTCGATTTCATACAGGACTTTGCCTGGCTGAATCTGGGCTACCCAGTATTCCACGTTACCCTTACCTTTACCCATCCGAACCTCGAGAGGCTTTTTGGAGATCGGCTTGTCCGGGAATACACGGATCCAGATCTTGCCGCCACGTTTTACGTGACGGGTCAGAGCACGACGCGCTGACTCGATCTGACGAGCGGTGAGACGACCACGAGCTACAGACTTCAGCGCGAACTCGCCGAAGCTGACTTTGCTACCGCGCTGAGCCAGACCACGGTTGTGGCCTGTCATCTGCTTGCGGAACTTCGTACGCTTAGGTTGCAACATTTGGCGTACCCCTTACTTAGCAGCTTTTTTACGAGGCGCTGGTGCTTGTGGTTTCAGTTCTTCTTGGCGACCACCAATTACTTCGCCTTTGAAGATCCAAACCTTTACACCGATCACACCGTAAGTGGTGTGAGCTTCGTAGTTGGCATAGTCGATGTCGGCACGCAGGGTGTGCAGTGGCACACGACCTTCGCGATACCATTCAGTACGTGCGATTTCAGCACCGCCGAGACGACCGCTCACTTGGATTTTGATGCCTTTGGCACCAATGCGCATGGCGTTCTGTACAGCGCGCTTCATAGCGCGACGGAACATTACGCGACGCTCCAGCTGCTGAGCTACGCTCTGCGCAACCAGCATACCGTCGAGTTCCGGCTTGCGGATCTCTTCGATATTGATGTGCACAGGCACACCCATTTGCTTGGTCAGGTCCTGACGCAGTTTCTCAACATCTTCACCTTTCTTCCCGATAACGATACCTGGACGAGCGGTGTGGATGGTGATACGTGCAGTTTGGGCCGGACGATGGATATCGATACGGCTTACGGACGCGCTTTTTAGTTTGTCTTGGAGATACTCACGCACCTTCAGATCAGCGAACAAATAGTCCGCATAAGTCCGACCGTCTGCGTACCAGACGGAGGTGTGCTCCTTGACGATTCCCAGGCGAATGCCAATGGGATGTACTTTCTGACCCATCTCTTCGACTCCGTTACTTGTCAGCAACCTTGACAGTGATATGGCAAGACCGCTTGACGATGCGATCAGCACGGCCTTTGGCACGTGGCATGATGCGCTTCAGCGAACGCCCTTCGTTGACGAAAACGGTGCTGACCTTCAGGTCATCAACGTCTGCGCCTTCGTTATGCTCGGCGTTGGCTACGGCCGACTCCAGCACTTTCTTCATGATCTCGGCGGCTTTCTTACTGCTGAAAGCCAACAGGTTGAGCGCTTCGCCCACCTTCTTCCCGCGGATCTGGTCGGCGACCAAGCGGGCTTTCTGGGCGGAGATTCGAGCGCCCGACAACTTAGCGGCTACTTCCATTTCCTAACCCCTTAACGCTTGGCTTTCTTGTCTGCCACGTGCCCACGATAAGTGCGGGTACCGGCAAACTCGCCTAGTTTGTGGCCGACCATGTCTTCGTTCACGAGAACTGGGACGTGCAAGCGACCGTTGTGTACAGCGATGGTCAGACCGACCATTTGTGGCAGGATCATCGAACGACGCGACCAGGTCTTAACTGGTTTGCGATCGTTCTTTTCCGCCGCCACTTCGATCTTCTTCAGTAGGTGAAGATCAATAAAAGGACCTTTTTTCAGAGAACGTGGCACTGTCGTATCCCTCTATTTACTTGCGACGACGGACGATCATTTTGTCGGTACGCTTATTACCACGAGTCTTCGCGCCCTTAGTCGGGAAGCCCCATGGCGATACCGGATGACGACCACCAGAGGTACGACCTTCACCACCACCGTGTGGGTGGTCAACCGGGTTCATGGCAACACCACGAACGGTTGGGCGAACGCCACGCCAGCGTTTGGCACCAGCTTTACCCAGCGAACGCAGGCTGTGCTCGGAGTTCGAGACTTCGCCCAGGGTCGCGCGGCATTCAGCCAGCACTTTACGCATCTCACCAGAACGCAGACGCAGGGTCACGTAGACACCTTCACGAGCGATCAGCTGAGCCGAAGCACCAGCGGAACGAGCGATTTGCGCGCCTTTACCTGGCTTCAATTCGATGCCGTGTACGGTGCTACCAACTGGAATGTTGCGCAGTTGCAGAGCGTTGCCCGGCTTGATCGGTGCCAAAGCACCTGCGATCAGCTGGTCGCCAGCGCTCACGCCTTTAGGGGCGATGATGTAGCGACGCTCGCCATCTGCGTACAGCAGCAGAGCGATGTGAGCAGTACGGTTTGGATCGTATTCGATACGCTCGACAGTGGCAGCGATGCCATCTTTGTCGTTGCGACGGAAATCGACCAGACGATAATGCTGCTTATGGCCACCACCGATGTGACGAGTGGTAATACGACCATTGTTGTTACGACCACCAGACTTCGATTTTTTCTCGAGCAGCGGTGCGTGAGGAGCGCCTTTATGCAGCTCCTGGTTGACCACCTTGACCACAAAACGGCGGCCAGGGGAAGTCGGTTTGCATTTAACGATTGCCATGATGCACCCCTTCCTTACTCAGCACTGCTGCTGAAATCGAGATCTTGGCCTGGCTGAAGGGAGATAACTGCCTTCTTCCAGTCATTACGCTTGCCCAGACCGCGAGCAGTGCGCTTGCTCTTACCCAGAACATTCAGGGTAGTAACACGCTCTACTTTCACGCTGAACAGGCTTTCGACGGCCTTCTTGATTTCCAGCTTGGTTGCGTCAGTTGCAACCTTGAAAACGAACTGGCCTTTCTTGTCAGCCAGAACCGTAGCCTTTTCGGAAACGTGCGGGCCAAGCAGAACTTTAAATACGCGTTCCTGGTTCATCCCAGCAGCTCCTCGAATTTCTTCACGGCCGACACGGTGATCAACACCTTGTCGTATGCGATCAGACTAACTGGATCGGAACCTTGCACGTCACGTACATCAACGTGTGGCAGGTTGCGAGCAGCCAGGTACAGGTTCTGATCAACAGCTTCCGACACGATCAAAACGTCGGTCAGGCTCATGTTGTTCAGTTTGCCCAGCAGATCTTTGGTTTTCGGGCTCTCAACAGCGAAGTCCTGAACCACGACCAGACGGTCAGTACGCACGAGTTCAGCAAGGATGGAGCGCAGAGCTGCGCGATACATCTTCTTGTTGAGCTTCTGCGAGTGATCCTGCGGACGAGCTGCGAAAGTGGTACCACCGCCACGCCAGATTGGGCTACGGATAGTACCGGCACGAGCACGGCCAGTACCTTTCTGACGCCAAGGGCGCTTACCGCCACCACGAACGTCGGAACGGGTCTTTTGCTGCTTGCTGCCTTGACGGCCGCCGGCCATGTAGGCCACGACTGCTTGGTGAACCAGCGTCTCGTTGAACTCGCCGCCAAACGTCAGTTCGGAAACTTCGATCGCTTGAGCGTCATTTACATTTAATTGCATGTCAGCTTCCCCTTAACCGCGAGCCTTGGCCGCCGGACGTACAACCAGGTTGCCGCCAGTAGCGCCAGGAACAGCACCCTTGACCAACAACAGATTGCGTTCAGCGTCGACGCGCACTACTTCGAGGGACTGCACGGTCACGCGCTCAGCGCCCATATGACCGGACATTTTTTTGCCCTTGAATACACGACCAGGAGTCTGGCACTGGCCAATAGAGCCCGGGACGCGGTGGGAAACGGAGTTACCGTGAGTGTTGTCTTGGCCACGGAAATTCCAACGCTTGATCGTACCCTGGAAGCCTTTACCTTTGGACTGACCGGTTACATCAACCAGTTGACCAGCAGCGAAGATTTCAGCGTTGATCAGATCGCCAGCCTGGTAGTCGCCGTCTTCGAGACGGAACTCCATAACAGTGCGACCAGCTGCAACGTTTGCTTTAGCGAAGTGACCTGCTTGAGCAGCAGTCACGCGCGAAGCACGACGCTCGCCGACAGTGACTTGCACTGCACGATAGCCATCGGTCTCTTCAGTTTTGAACTGGGTGACGCGATTCGGCTCGATCTCAATGACCGTGACCGGAATGGAGACACCTTCTTCGGTGAAAATACGGGTCATACCGCATTTACGACCGACTACACCAATAGTCATGTTGTAAACCTCATGAGTGTACGGGGCTTTCACCCGCTATGGCCGCCCATTTCAGAGCGTTACACGACTAAGACCCAAGTCTTAGCCGAGGCTGATCTGTACTTCCACACCGGCCGCCAGATCGAGCTTCATAAGTGCATCAACGGTTTTATCCGTTGGCTGGACGATGTCCAGTACGCGCTTATGAGTACGGATCTCGTACTGGTCGCGCGCGTCTTTGTTGACGTGCGGGGAGACCAGAACGGTGAACCGCTCTTTACGGGTAGGCAGTGGAATTGGACCACGCACTTGTGCACCAGTACGTTTCGCGGTTTCCACGATTTCCTGGGTGGATTGGTCGATCAGGCGATGGTCAAAAGCCTTCAACCTGATACGGATTTGCTGATTTTGCATTGGATTTCAGACTCCGGCTGCTATTCCCAGCGAGCGCAATACGCCCGTTAAAAGGAGGCGCAATTCTATAGACGGCCCTGATAGGTGTCAACCCAATAAAAAAGGCCCCCGCTGAGCGGGGGCCTTTTCAAAACATCAGAGCTATCTCAGAAGAGATAATTACTCGATGATTTTAGCTACAACGCCAGCACCAACGGTACGGCCGCCTTCACGGATTGCGAAACGCAGACCGTCTTCCATAGCGATGGTTTTGATCAGGGTGACAACCATTTTGATGTTGTCGCCTGGCATTACCATTTCTACGCCTTCCGGCAGTTCGCAGTTACCAGTTACGTCGGTAGTACGGAAGTAGAACTGTGGACGGTAGCCTTTGAAGAACGGAGTGTGACGACCGCCTTCTTCTTTGCTCAGCACGTACACTTCAGCTTCGAACTTGGTGTGCGGCTTAACCGAACCTGGCTTGACCAGAACCTGGCCACGCTCAACGTCGTCACGCTTGGTACCACGCAGCAGAACGCCGCAGTTCTCGCCAGCACGACCTTCGTCGAGCAGTTTACGGAACATTTCAACACCGGTGCAGGTGGTGACGGTAGTGTCACGCAGACCAACGATTTCCAGTGGATCTTGAACCTTAACGATACCGCGCTCGATACGACCAGTTACAACAGTACCGCGACCGGAGATCGAGAATACGTCTTCGATTGGCATCAGGAACGGCTTGTCGATAACACGGACTGGATCTGGGATGTAGCTGTCCAGAGTCTCAACCAGTTTACGAACGGACGTGGTGCCCATTTCGTTGTCGTCTTTGCCTTCCAGAGCCATACGAGCAGAACCGATGATGATCGGAGTGTCGTCGCCTGGGAAGTCGTAAGTGCTCAGCAGATCGCGCACTTCCATCTCAACCAGTTCCAGCAGCTCAGCGTCGTCTACCAGGTCAGCCTTGTTCAGGTAAACCACGATGTACGGAACGCCTACCTGACGGGACAGCAGGATGTGCTCACGGGTTTGTGGCATCGGACCATCAGCGGCCGAGCAAACCAGGATAGCGCCGTCCATTTGAGCAGCACCGGTGATCATGTTCTTCACATAGTCAGCGTGACCTGGGCAGTCAACGTGAGCGTAGTGACGGATCAGCGAGTTGTATTCAACGTGCGCGGTGTTGATGGTGATACCACGAGCTTTTTCTTCTGGTGCGCTGTCGATTTTATCGAAATCAACGATTGCGGAACCGAAAACTTCGGAGCAAACGCGAGTCAGAGCAGCAGTCAGAGTGGTTTTACCGTGGTCAACGTGACCGATGGTGCCAACGTTGACGTGCGGTAGGGAACGATCAAATTTTTCTTTAGCCACGACAATTAACTCCTTGCCTAAAGGACTGAATCAGCCTTGTTTTTTGGATACAGTTTCAGCGATGTGCGCCGGAGCTGTGTTGTATTTTTTGAATTCCATAGAGTAGCTTGCGCGACCCTGGGACATGGAGCGAACGTCGGTCGCATAACCGAACATCTCACCCAGCGGAACCTCGGCGCGAATCACTTTGCCGGAAACCGTGTCTTCCATACCCAAGATCATGCCGCGACGACGGTTAAGGTCGCCCATGACATCACCCATATAGTCTTCAGGTGTAACAACTTCTACCGCCATGATTGGCTCAAGCAACTCACCACCGCCCTTCTGGGCCAGTTGCTTGGTTGCCATGGAAGCAGCCACCTTAAACGCCATCTCGTTGGAGTCGACGTCGTGGTAAGAACCGTCAAAAACGGTTGCTTTCAGGCCGATCAGCGGATAGCCGGCAACAACACCGTTCTTCATCTGCTCTTCGATACCCTTCTGGATGGCAGGGATGTATTCCTTAGGAACAACACCACCTACCACTTCGTTCACGAATTGCAGACCTTCCTGACCTTCGTCAGCAGGAGCAAAACGGATCCAGCAGTGACCGAACTGACCACGACCGCCGGACTGACGAACGAACTTGCCTTCGATTTCACAGTTCTTCGTGATGCGCTCACGATAGGAAACCTGAGGCTTACCGATGTTGGCTTCGACGTTGAACTCACGGCGCATCCGGTCAACCAGGATGTCCAGGTGCAGCTCGCCCATGCCGGAGATGATCGTTTGACCAGTCTCTTCATCAGTCTTGACGCGGAAAGATGGATCTTCCTGAGCAAGTTTGCCCAGAGCGATACCCATTTTTTCCTGGTCATCCTTGGTCTTAGGCTCTACGGCAACCGAAATAACCGGCTCCGGGAAGTCCATACGAACCAGGATGATTGGCTTGGCAGCGTCGCACAAAGTCTCACCAGTGGTGACGTCCTTCATGCCGATCAGGGCCGCGATGTCACCAGCGCGCACTTCCTTGATCTCTTCACGGGCGTTTGCGTGCATTTGCACCATACGACCCACGCGCTCTTTCTTGCCTTTAACCGAGTTGATCACGCCGTCGCCGGAGGCCAACACGCCCGAGTAAACGCGGACGAAGGTCAAAGTACCCACGAATGGGTCAGTTGCGATCTTGAACGCCAGAGCCGAGAAAGGCTCGCTGTCATCGGCGTGACGCTCCATCTCTTCTTCCTCGTTATCAGGGTTGGTACCCTTGATAGCAGGAATGTCGGTTGGAGCCGGCAGGTAGTCGATAACGGCGTCGAGAACCAGGGGAACACCCTTGTTCTTGAACGAAGAACCGCAAACAGCCAAGACGATCTCACCAGCAATAGTACGCTGACGCAGAGCAGCCTTGATTTCCACGTTGGTGAGTTCTTCACCTTCGAGGTACTTGTTCATCAGCTCTTCGCTGGCTTCGGCAGCAGCCTCAACCATATTGTTGCGCCACTCGTCAGCCAGTTCCTGCAACTCTGCAGGGATAGGCTTACGAACAGGAACCATACCTTTGTCGGAATCATTCCAGTAAACAGCTTCCATATTGATCAGATCGATCTGACCCTGGAAGTTGTCCTCGGAACCGATAGCCAATTGAATTGGCACCGGGGTGTGACCCAGACGCTGCTTGATCTGACCGATCACGCGCAGGAAGTTGGCACCAGCACGGTCCATCTTGTTTACGTAAACAAGACGTGGAACGCCGTACTTGTTGGCTTGACGCCATACGGTTTCCGACTGAGGCTCAACACCCGAGGTACCGCAGAACACAACGACAGCGCCGTCGAGTACGCGCAGGGAACGTTCAACTTCAATGGTGAAGTCTACGTGGCCTGGGGTATCGATTACGTTGAAGCGATGCTCGTCTTTGTACTGCTTCTCGGAACCTTTCCAGAAGGCGGTAATAGCAGCAGAAGTAATGGTAATACCACGCTCCTGCTCCTGAACCATCCAGTCTGTGGTCGCGGCGCCGTCATGCACCTCGCCCATTTTGTGACTTTTGCCGGTGTAAAACAGTACGCGCTCGGTGGTGGTGGTTTTACCAGCATCCACGTGAGCAACGATACCGATGTTACGGTAGCGGCTAATCGGAGTAGTACGAGCCATAAAGCCCTCGCAAAATTAGTGAAGCTAAGATTAGAAGCGGTAGTGCGAGAAAGCTTTGTTAGCTTCAGCCATACGGTGCACGTCTTCACGCTTCTTAACAGCAGCACCTTTACCTTCAGCAGCGTCCAACAGCTCGCCGGCCAAACGCAGAGCCATAGACTTCTCGCCGCGCTTACGGGCGAAGTCTACCAACCAGCGCATTGCCAGAGCGTTACGACGGGACGGGCGAACTTCGACCGGAACCTGGTAAGTAGCACCGCCTACACGGCGCGACTTCACTTCGACCAGCGGAGCGATGGCGTCGAGAGCTTTCTCGAAGATTTCCAGGGGGTCGCTGTTCTTGCGTTCTTTAACCTTTTCCAGCGCGCCATAAACGATACGCTCGGCAACGGCTTTCTTGCCGCTTTCCATCACGTGGTTCATGAACTTGGCCAGGATTTGGCTTCCGTATTTTGGATCGTCAAGCACTTCGCGCTTGGCTGCTACGCGTCTTCTTGGCATGGATAAGCCCTCAAACGGTCTTCAGGTTCGTTCGGAATCGGTGCCCTTGCGGGACGCCTCCGACCTTACTCTTATCGACTCAGAAAATAAGATGATTCAGTTTTACAAAAAGCCGCTACTACTTAGGCTTCTTGGTACCGTACTTCGAACGACCCTGGTTACGACCTTTAACGCCGGAAGTATCCAAGGAGCCGCGTACGGTGTGGTAACGAACACCTGGCAAGTCTTTTACACGACCGCCGCGGATCAGTACCACGCTGTGCTCTTGCAGGTTGTGACCTTCACCACCGATGTACGAGGAAACCTCGAAACCGTTGGTCAGGCGCACACGGCATACTTTACGCAGTGCCGAGTTAGGTTTTTTCGGCGTGGTGGTATACACACGGGTGCATACGCCACGACGTTGCGGGCAGTTCTGCAGCGCAGGTACGTCGGATTTCTCGACGATACGCTTGCGCGGCTGACGTACCAGCTGGTTGATAGTTGCCATCTACTAGCTCCACTGTTGTCTTGCGACGCTATTGTCTTGCAAGAAAAGCAAAATGGCAGGAACGAATTCCCGCCAAATTTAGGGGTACAAGAGTCTAAAGAGGATCTTGCCCCCAGTCAAGGCAAGGCCCCGACATCCCCACTCCCCGAACCGGGGCAAAAATGCCTCGATCCGACGAGTGGGGCTGCCGGGGCCCAGACTTATCTAGTGCAGAACTCAGTTACCGCTAGAGTTCAGCGCTTCGGTCAGTGCAGCTTCCACTTCACTGGCGCTTACGCGCAGCGGCTTGTCAGCATCACGGCGACGCTTACGCTCGCTGTGGTAAGCCAAACCGGTACCGGCCGGGATCAGACGACCCACAACCACGTTCTCTTTCAGGCCGCGCAGGTAATCGCGCTTGCCGGTTACCGCTGCTTCGGTCAGTACACGAGTGGTCTCCTGGAAGGAGGCCGCCGAGATGAACGACTCAGTGGACAACGACGCCTTGGTGATACCCAGCAGCACGCGAGTGAACTTGGAGACAAACTTGTCTTCCGCGCCCAGACGCTCATTCTCTACCAGTACGTGAGTCAGTTCCATCTGGTCGCCCTTGATGAAACTGGAATCGCCGGATTCAGCGATCTCAACTTTACGCAGCATCTGACGCAGGATGGTCTCGATGTGCTTATCGTTGATCTTCACGCCCTGCAGGCGGTAAACGTCCTGGATCTCGTTAACGATGTACTTGGCCAGCGCACTCACACCCAGCAGACGCAGGATGTCGTGTGGATCGCTCGGGCCGTCGGAGATAACTTCGCCGCGGTTTACCTGTTCGCCTTCGAAGACGTTCAGGTGACGCCACTTCGGAATCAGCTCTTCGTACGGATCGGTACCGTCGTTCGGAGTAATGACCAGACGGCGCTTGCCCTTGGTCTCTTTACCGAACGCGATGGTGCCGCTGACTTCAGCCAGAATCGACGCTTCTTTCGGACGACGCGCTTCGAACAAGTCGGCAACACGCGGCAGACCACCGGTGATGTCTCGAGTTTTCGAAGTCTCTTGCGGGATACGCGCGATAACATCACCGATCGCGATCTTCGCACCATCCGCTACACCGACCAGGGCGTTGGCTGGCAGGAAGTACTGAGCGATTACGTCAGTGCCTGGCAGCAACAAGTCCTTGCCGTTGTCATCGACCATCTTCACGGCAGGACGGATGTCTTTACCGGCAGCTGGACGATCTTTCGCGTCGAGTACTTCAATGTTGGTCATACCGGTCAATTCGTCAGTCTGACGCTTGATCGTGATGCCTTCTTCCATGCCCACGTAGGTCACGGTACCTTTCATTTCGGTAACGATTGGGTGAGTGTGCGGATCCCACTTGGCCACGATTGCGCCAGCGTCGACCTTGTCACCTTCTTTAACCGAAATCACAGCACCGTACGGCAGCTTGTAACGCTCGCGCTCACGACCGTAGTCATCAGCGATTGCCAGCTCACCGGAACGGGACACAGCAACCAGGTGGCCATCCACTCGCTCAACGTGTTTCAGGTTGTGCAGACGGACGGTACCGCCATTCTTCACCTGAACGCTGTCGGCTGCGGAGGTCCGGCTTGCCGCACCACCGATGTGGAACGTACGCATGGTCAGCTGGGTACCCGGCTCACCGATGGACTGGGCAGCGATAACGCCGACCGCTTCACCGATGTTCACCTGGTGACCACGAGCCAAGTCACGGCCGTAGCACTTGGCACAGATGCCGTAGCGGGTTTCGCAGCTGATCGGCGAGCGAACGATCACTTCGTCGATGCTGTTGAGCTCGATGAACTCGACCCACTTCTCGTCTACCAGGGTGCCGGCAGGAACAATAACTTCCTCGGTACCTGGCTTGAATACGTCACGGGCAATAACACGACCCAATACGCGCTCACCCAGCGGCTCTACAACGTCACCGCCTTCAATGTGCGGTGTCATCAGCAGGCCATGCTCGGTGCCGCAATCGATCTCGGTTACAACCAGATCTTGTGCAACGTCTACCAGACGACGAGTCAGGTAACCGGAGTTAGCAGTTTTCAACGCGGTATCCGCAAGACCCTTACGAGCACCGTGAGTCGAGATGAAGTACTGGAGTACGCTCAAACCTTCACGGAAGTTCGCAGTAATCGGCGTTTCGATGATGGAGCCGTCCGGCTTGGCCATCAAGCCACGCATACCGGCGAGCTGACGGATCTGCGCAGCAGAACCCCGTGCGCCCGAGTCAGCCATCATGTACATCGAGTTGAAGGACTCTTGGTCAACTTCGTCGCCGTGACGGTCGATGACTTTCTCTTTCGAGAGGTTGGCCATCATCGCCTTGGAAACTTCGTCGTTCGCCTTCGACCAGAGGTCGATTACCTTGTTGTACTTCTCGCCCTGGGTTACCAGGCCGGAGGCGTACTGGCTTTCGATCTCTTTCACTTCATCGGTTGCAGCCGCGATGATGCGAGCTTTTTCATCCGGGATAACGAAGTCGTTAACACCGATGGAAACGCCGGAGATGGTCGAATAAGCAAAACCGGTGTACATCAACTGGTCAGCGAAGATCACGGTCTCTTTCAAACCAACCACGCGGTAGCACTGGTTGATCAGCTTGGAGATCGCCTTTTTCTTCATCGGCAGGTTGACGACGTCGTACGACAGACCTTTTGGCACAACCTGGTACAACAGCGCACGGCCGACAGTGGTGTCGACGATACGAGTGTTGCTCACGCTGCCGCCGTCACGGTCGTTGACGGTTTCGTTGATCCGCACTTTGACCTTGGCGTGCAGTGCGGCTTCGCCGGCACGGAACACACGGTCAACTTCTTGCAGGTCAGCGAACACACGACCTTCGCCTTTGGCGTTGATCGCTTCACGGGTCATGTAGTACAGACCCAGTACAACGTCCTGCGACGGAACGATGATTGGCTCACCGTTGGCTGGCGACAGGATGTTGTTGGTCGACATCATCAACGCACGCGCTTCCAACTGGGCTTCCAGTGTCAGCGGTACGTGCACGGCCATTTGGTCGCCGTCGAAGTCGGCGTTGTACGCAGCACAAACCAGAGGGTGCAGCTGGATAGCCTTACCTTCGATCAGTACCGGTTCAAACGCCTGGATCCCCAGACGGTGAAGGGTCGGTGCACGGTTGAGGAGAACCGGGTGTTCGCGGATCACTTCAGCGAGAACGTCCCAAACCTCAGGCAGTTCGCGCTCGACCATTTTCTTGGCCGCTTTGATGGTGGTCGCGAGACCGCGCATTTCCAGCTTGCCGAAGATGAATGGCTTGAACAGCTCAAGTGCCATCTTCTTAGGCAGACCGCACTGGTGCAGACGCAGGGTCGGGCCTACGGTAATTACCGAACGACCGGAGTAGTCAACACGCTTACCGAGCAAGTTCTGACGGAAACGACCTTGCTTACCCTTGATCATGTCAGCCAAGGATTTCAGAGGACGCTTGTTCGAACCGGTGATAGCGCGGCCACGACGACCGTTGTCGAGCAGGGCATCGACAGCTTCTTGCAACATACGCTTTTCGTTGCGCACGATGATGTCCGGAGCGGACAGATCAAGCAGGCGCTTCAAGCGGTTGTTACGGTTGATCACGCGGCGGTACAGGTCGTTGAGGTCGGACGTCGCGAAACGACCACCGTCCAACGGTACCAGCGGACGCAGGTCTGGCGGCAGAACCGGCAGAACGGTCAGTACCATCCACTCTGGCAAGTTGCCGGAACCCTGGAAGGCTTCCATCAACTTCAGACGCTTGGACAGTTTCTTGATCTTGGTTTCGGAGTTGGTTTGCGGAATTTCTTCACGCAGGCGGCCAATCTCGTGTTCCAGGTCGATAGCGTGCAGCAGTTCGCGGACAGCTTCGGCACCCATGCGGGCATCGAAATCGTCACCGAATTCTTCCAGCGCTTCGAAGTACTGCTCGTCGTTCAGCAACTGACCTTTTTCAAGGGTGGTCATGCCTGGATCGATAACGACATAGCTCTCGAAGTAGAGAACGCGTTCGATATCACGCAGGGTCATGTCCATCAGCAAGCCGATACGGGACGGCAGCGATTTCAGGAACCAGATGTGAGCAACCGGCGAAGCCAGTTCGATGTGCGCCATACGCTCACGACGAACTTTAGCCAGTGCAACTTCAACGCCGCACTTCTCGCAGATCACACCACGATGCTTCAAGCGCTTGTACTTACCGCACAGGCACTCGTAATCCTTAACCGGGCCAAAGATCTTGGCGCAGAACAGGCCGTCACGCTCAGGTTTGAACGTACGGTAGTTGATGGTTTCCGGCTTTTTAACTTCACCGAACGACCACGAACGGATCATCTCAGGCGATGCCAATCCAATACGGATGGCGTCGAACTCTTCGACTTGACCCTGGTTTTTCAGCAAATTCAGTAGGTCTTTCAAGGCCTTTCCTCCTGGCGGAGCAGAGAGCGGGCTAAACGGCCCCGCTCTCGATTCGCGTCACGTGTTATTCGGTTTCCAGATCGATATCGATGCCGAGGGAACGAATTTCTTTGATCAACACGTTGAAGGACTCGGGCATGCCCGGCTCCATACGGTGATCGCCGTCCACGATGTTTTTGTACATCTTGGTCCGACCGTTCACATCGTCCGACTTCACTGTGAGCATTTCTTGCAGAGTGTAAGCAGCACCGTATGCTTCCAGTGCCCAGACCTCCATCTCCCCGAAACGCTGACCACCGAACTGAGCCTTACCACCCAGCGGCTGCTGGGTAACGAGGCTGTACGAACCGGTAGAACGAGCGTGCATCTTGTCGTCTACCAAGTGGTTCAGCTTCAGCATGTACATGTAGCCAACAGTAACCGGGCGCTCGAACTTGTTGCCGGTACGGCCGTCGAACAGCTGCATCTGGCCGCTTTCTGGCAGGTCTGCCAGTTTCAGCATGGCCTTGATTTCGCTTTCCTTGGCACCGTCGAACACCGGGGTAGCCATTGGAACACCGCCGCGCAGGTTCTTCGCCAGATCCAGGATTTCCTGGTCGGAGAAGGTGTCCAGCTCTTCGTTGCGACCGCCGATCTCGTTGTAGATCTCGTGCAGGAACTTACGCAGGTCTGCGACCTTGCGCTGCTCTTCGATCATACGGTTGATCTTCTCGCCCAGACCTTTGGCCGCGAGGCCCAGGTGGGTTTCAAGGATCTGACCAACGTTCATACGCGAAGGTACGCCCAACGGGTTGAGGACGACGTCGACCGGGGTGCCATTGGCATCGTGCGGCATGTCTTCAACCGGCATGATCACGGAGACCACACCTTTGTTACCGTGACGACCGGCCATCTTGTCGCCCGGCTGGATGCGGCGACGGATTGCCAGGTAAACCTTGACGATTTTCAGCACGCCTGGAGCCAGGTCATCGCCCTGCTGCAGTTTGCGCTTCTTGTCTTCGAACTTGTCGTCCAGCAGACGGCGGCGATCAACGATGTAGGCCTGGGCCTTCTCGAGCTGCTCGTTCAGAGCGTCTTCAGCCATGCGCAGTTTGAACCACTGGCCGTGCTCAAGACCGTCGAGGATTTCGTCGGTGATGTCCTGACCTTTCTTCAGACCTGCGCCGCCTTCAGCCTTGTGGCCTACCAGGGCGGAGCGCAGACGTTCGAAGGTCGCGCCTTCAACGATACGGAACTCTTCGTTCAGGTCCTTGCGGATCTCGTCGAGCTGGGTCTTCTCGATGGACAGTGCTCGAGCATCACGCTCGACGCCGTCACGGGTGAAGACCTGTACGTCGATGACAGTACCTTTGGTACCGGTAGGTACACGCAGGGAGGTGTCTTTAACGTCGCTGGCTTTTTCACCGAAGATGGCGCGCAACAGCTTCTCTTCCGGAGTCAGTTGGGTCTCGCCTTTCGGAGTGACCTTACCGACCAGGATGTCGCCTGCGCCTACTTCAGCACCTACGTAAACAATACCGGCTTCGTCCAGTTTGTTCAGTGCAGCTTCACCCACGTTGGGGATGTCTGCAGTGATTTCCTCTGGCCCAAGCTTGGTGTCACGGGCCACACAGGTCAGTTCCTGAATGTGGATCGTGGTAAAACGGTCTTCTTGAACAACACGCTCGGACAGGCAGATGGAGTCTTCGAAGTTGAAGCCGTTCCATGCCATGAATGCGATGCGCATGTTCTGACCCAGTGCCAGTTCACCCATATCGGTGGACGGGCCGTCGGCCATGATGTCGCTACGCTGAACGCGATCACCCTTGCTCACCAGCGGACGCTGGTTGATGCAGGTGTTCTGGTTCGAGCGGGTGTATTTGGTCAGGTTGTAGATGTCGACACCGGCTTCGCCAGTTTCAACTTCGTCATCGGCAACACGAACCACAATACGGCTGGCATCAACAGAGTCGATCACGCCGCCACGACGAGCCACGACGCAAACGCCGGAGTCACGGGCTACGTTACGCTCCATGCCGGTACCTACCAGCGGCTTGTCAGCGCGCAGGGTCGGTACAGCTTGACGCTGCATGTTGGAACCCATCAACGCACGGTTGGCGTCATCGTGCTCCAGGAACGGGATCAGCGACGCTGCAACCGAAACTACCTGCTTCGGCGAAACGTCCATCAAGGTGACGTCTTCCGGCGCCTTGACGGTGAACTCGTTCAAGTGACGAACAGCTACCAGCTCGTCGATCAGGACTTTCTTGTCGTTCATCGTGGCCGAAGCCTGAGCGATCACGTGATCAGCTTCTTCGATGGCGGACAGGAACACGATCTCGTCGGTGACCAGAGCGTCTTTCACCACGCGGTACGGGCTCTCGAGGAAGCCGTACTGGTTGGTGCGCGCATAAGCAGCCAGGGAGTTGATCAGACCGATGTTCGGACCTTCCGGCGTTTCGATCGGGCAAACACGACCGTAGTGCGTCGGGTGTACGTCACGCACTTCAAAGCCAGCACGCTCACGGGTCAGACCGCCCGGGCCCAGTGCAGAAACACGGCGCTTGTGGGTGATCTCGGAGAGCGGGTTGTTCTGGTCCATGAACTGCGAGAGCTGGCTGGAACCGAAGAACTCTTTCACCGCTGCAGCCACTGGCTTGGCGTTGATCAGGTCTTGCGGCATCAGGCCTTCGCTTTCAGCCATCGACAGACGCTCTTTGACCGCACGCTCAACACGTACCAGGCCAACGCGGAACTGGTTTTCGGCCATTTCGCCTACACAGCGAACACGACGGTTACCCAGGTGGTCGATGTCATCGACGATGCCTTTACCGTTACGGATGTCGACCAGGGTCTTCAGTACCGCGACGATGTCTTCCTTGCACAGCACGCCCGAACCTTCGATTTCGGTACGACCGATACGACGGTTGAACTTCATCCGGCCGACCGCAGACAGGTCATAGCGCTCAGGACTGAAGAACAGGTTGTTGAACAGGGTCTCGGCAGCGTCTTTGGTTGGTGGTTCACCAGGACGCATCATGCGATAGATCTCGACCAGCGCTTCCAATTGGTTGCTGGTGGAGTCGATCTTCAGTGTGTCGGAGATGAACGGACCGCAGTCGATGTCGTTGGTGTACAGGGTCTCGATGCGAACGACCTGAGCCTTGGCGATTTTGGCCAGGATCTCGGTGTTCAGCTCGGTGTTGCACTCAGCCAGGATTTCGCCTGTAGCCGGGTGAACGATGACCTTGGCGGTAGTACGACCCAGGACGTAGTCCAGAGGCACTTCCAGCTCTTTGATACCGGCTTTTTCGATCTGGTTGATGTGGCGCGCAGTGATACGGCGGCCAGCTTCAACAATGACCTTGCCTTTTTCATCCTGGATGTCCAGGACGGCAATTTCACCACGCAGACGCGAAGCGATCAGCTCCAGCTTGAGGGTTTCATCCTTCAGGCTGAACACGTTGGTGGTATAGAAAGCGTCCAGCACTTGCTCAGTGGTGTAGCCGAGCGCGCGCAGCAGTACCGAGGCAGGCAGCTTGCGACGACGGTCGATACGCACGAACACGCAGTCTTTCGGGTCGAACTCGAAGTCCAACCACGAACCGCGGTACGGAATGATCCGCGCGGAGTACAGGAGCTTGCCGGAGCTGTGCGTCTTGCCGCGGTCGTGGTCGAAGAACACGCCCGGGGAACGGTGCAGCTGGGAAACGATCACACGCTCGGTACCGTTGATAACGAAGGTACCGTTCTCAGTCATCAATGGGATTTCGCCCATGTAGACTTCTTGCTCTTTGATGTCCTTGATCGCTTTGTTCGACGATTCTTTGTCGAAAATGATCAGGCGCACTTTTACCCGCAAAGGTACGGCGTAAGTAACACCGCGCAACACGCATTCTTTGACATCAAATGCCGGTTCGCCCAGGCGATAACCGACGTACTCCAGCGCAGCATTGCCGGAGTAGCTGATGATCGGGAAAACGGATTTGAAGGCCGCATGCAGGCCCACGTCGCGGAACTGATCTTTGGTCGCTCCCGCCTGCAAGAATTCACGATACGAATCCAGCTGGATAGCCAGAAGGTACGGGACATCCATGACGTCCGGCAACTTGCTAAAGTCCTTGCGGATACGTTTTTTCTCAGTATATGAGTAAGCCATCAGCGTTCCCCAGCTTGGTCACCTGCTTGTTTGGCCCTCCCGACGGGAGCAGCCAGAAAATCTCGCAAACCCCATGGTTTGCACCACCGCATCGGGTGGCTACAGCGCGTTAATGGCGGCGACCGAGTCGACAGCCAAGAACGGAAAAAGGCCGGTGGCAAGAGCCACCAGCCATCAGCCTTCAGCTTAACGCTTGGGCTGGAGACGCAAGGTCGATGCTTACTTCAGCTCGACTTTAGCGCCTGCTTCTTCCAGTGCTGCTTTGGCTTTGTCAGCTGCGTCTTTCGACACTGCTTCCAGAACCTGGGCAGGAGCGCCGTCAACTACAGCCTTGGCTTCTTTCAGGCCCAGACCGGTCAGTTCACGTACTGCCTTGATCACGTTCACTTTCTTCTCGCCAGCTTCCAGCAGCATGACGTTGAATTCGGTTTGCTCTTCAGCAGCAACAGCAGCAACAGCTGGGCCAGCGGAAGCAGCGGCAGCGGAAACGCCGAATTTTTCTTCGAAAGCTTTGATCAGCTCAACAACCTGCAGAACCGACATTTCAGCTACGGCGTTGAGGATATCGTCTTGGGAGATAGACATTGCTGTATTTCCTGAATTGGGGGACGGCCTACTCGGCCATCGAAATAAACAAAAAACCGCGAGAGAAGTTGCTCAGCCTTAGGCTGCGGCAGCTTCTTTTTGCTCGCGAACTGCGGCCAGAGTACGAGCCAGCTTGCTGGTAGCGCCTTGAATCACGCTCATCAGCTGCGAAATAGCTTCGTTACGGGTCGGCAGTGTTGCCAGTACGTCGATTTGGTTAGCTGCGAGGAACTTGCCCTCGAACGCAGCTGCCTTGATCTCGAACTTGTCCTGACCCTTGGCGAACTCTTTGAACAAACGGGCAGCAGCGCCAGGATGGTCGGTGGAGAACGCAATCAGGGTCGGGCCGGTGAACACGTCGTTGAGGACACTGTATTCAGTGTCAGCAACAGCGCGCTTGAGCAGGGTGTTACGTACAACACGTACGTATACGCCAGCTTCACGAGCCTCTTTACGGAGTCCGGTCATAGCGCCTACTGTCACACCACGGGCATCAGCCACGACAGCGGACAGAGCAGCTTTGGCAGCCTCGTTGACTTCAGCGACGATGGCCTTCTTGTCTTCGAGATTAATTGCCACGGGTTTAACTCCTGCTTGTTACCGTTTCATCTGGCCGGAGCCGGATGTCGTTTTGGTGTCTGATTCGGTAAGGAACCGGGAGCACCATCTGCGTAGGCTTGTGGTTTAAGACTCGCGTCGCCTACGGTCTTGGATAGCCCCCGCCAGGCAGGGACCCCAATTTTTTCAATTGACGCGATCTCTCGCGCCAATCTGTGTCTTATACGTCCAGCGAGCCTTGGTCGATGACCAGACCTGGGCCCATAGTGGTGCTCAGGGTAACGCGCTTGACGTAGATACCTTTCGAGGAAGCTGGCTTGATACGCTTCAGATCAGCGATCAGGGCTTCAACGTTTTCCTTCAGCTTGACGGCATCAAAGCCGACTTTGCCAACGGAGGTGTGAATGATGCCGTTTTTGTCGGTGCGATAACGAACCTGACCAGCCTTGGCGTTTTTAACCGCGGTAGCTACGTCCGGAGTTACGGTGCCAACTTTAGGGTTAGGCATCAGGCCACGTGGACCCAGGATCTGACCCAACTGACCTACAACGCGCATTGCATCCGGGGAAGCAATAACTACGTCATAGTTCAGGTCGCCACCTTTCATTTCGGCAGCCAGGTCGTCCATGCCAACGCGATCAGCGCCGGCGGCCAGAGCAGCTTCAGCTGCTGGGCCTTGAGTGAAGACAGCTACACGTACAGTCTTGCCAGTACCGTGTGGCAGCACAGTTGCGCTACGAACGACCTGGTCGGATTTACGTGGGTCAACACCCAGGTTTACAGCAACGTCAACGGACTCGCTGAACTTGACAGTCGACAGCTCGGTCAGCAGGGCAGCAGCGTCTACAAAGCTGTAGGACTTGCCCGCTTCGATTTTGCCAGCGATAGCCTTTTGGCGCTTGGTCAGCTTAGCCATTACACACCCTCCACGTTAAGGCCCATGCTACGAGCAGAACCGGCGATGGTACGCACGGCTGCATCCATATCAGCTGCAGTCAGATCCGCGTTTTTGGTTTTCGCGATTTCTTCCAGCTGAGCACGAGTCACGGTGCCAACCTTAACGGTGTTAGGACGAGCGGAACCGCTAGTCAGACCAGCAGCTTTCTTCAACAGAACCGAAGCCGGGGTCGACTTGGTTTCGAAGGTGAAGCTACGGTCGCTGTATACAGTGATGATCACTGGAGTCGGCAGACCTGGCTCAAGACCCTGAGTACGGGCGTTGAAGGCCTTGCAGAATTCCATGATGTTCACGCCGTGCTGACCCAGAGCCGGGCCGACAGGTGGACTAGGGTTGGCCTGAGCGGCCTTCACTTGCAGCTTGATGTAAGCGGTAATCTTCTTGGCCATGAGGCACTCCAATTACGGGTTCAAACGCCTCGAAAGGCTCCCCGGTTACTTGCGCGTTTATCCCAGTGACGACAAAACCCCACAGCCTAAGGCTGCGGGGTTGGGATGCTTGTTCAGCTAGACCTTCTCGACCTGACTGAACTCTAGCTCCACCGGAGTAGAGCGACCGAAAATGAGCACCGCCACTTGGATCCGGCTCTTTTCGTAGTTAACTTCTTCGACAGTACCGTTGAAATCAGCAAACGGACCATCCGTGACACGAACAACCTCACCCGGCTCGAACAACGTCTTCGGCTTAGGCTTGTCACTACCATCAGCAACGCGACGCAGAATCGCTTCTGCCTCTTTGTCAGTGATAGGAGCAGGCTTGTCAGCGGTACCGCCGATAAAGCCCATAACACGAGGGGTATCCTTGACCAAGTGCCAAGTACCTTCATTCATGTCCATCTGAACCAGCACATAGCCAGGGAAGAACTTGCGTTCGCTTTTGCGCTTCTGGCCATTCCGCATTTCAACCACTTCTTCAGTGGGAACCAGAATTTCGCCGAAGCCATCTTCCATGCCTGCCAGCTTTACGCGCTCTAGCAAAGAGCGCATAACATGCTTCTCGTAACCCGAGTAAGCATGCACAACGTACCAACGCTTAGCCACGGGACACCCTTAGCCAACAATCAAGGAAACAAGCCAGCCGAGCAGGGAATCAAGCCCCCACAACAGCAACGCCATAACCAGAACAACAGCCACAACAATCAACGTGGTCTGCGTGGTTTCTTGGCGAGTCGGCCAAACGACTTTACGAATTTCGGTGCGAGCTTCCTTTACCAGGACCGCGAAAGACTTGCCTTTAGCAGTCTGCAGGCCTACAAAGGCAGCAACAGCAGCAAGAGCAAGCAAAGCGAGGACGCGGTACAGGATCGGCGAAGCAGAATAGTACTGATTGCCAACAACGCCTACGACCACCAAGGCAACTACAGCGAGCCACTTGACCAGATCGAAACGAGAGCTTTGAGCTTCAGCCTTAGGAGTCATCTATGAAGATCCTGTGAAAAGAAAGCCAGATACACCACGTGAATCTGGCAGGTCAGGAGGGAATCGAACCCCCAACCTACGGTTTTGGAGACCGTCGCTCTGCCAATTGAGCTACTGACCTAAAACAAAATCAGGCCGACCATTATGCAGGCCTGAAAAAGACTTTACAACAACCAACCCCACTAGACTTGAAATCACCCGACGATAAAGCCAGACGCAACACCAACAAGCCGAGGCAGCTGTTAAAACAAAGGCAGATATTTTCATATCTGCCTTGTCATATGGAGCTCTTGAGCGGATTTGAACCGCTGACCTCACCCTTACCAAGGGTGTGCTCTACCAACTGAGCTACAAGAGCGAAACACCTTGCACAACCTGCAAACTTGGAGCGGGTAGCGGGAATCGAACCCGCATCATCAGCTTGGAAGGCTGAGGTTCTACCACTAAACTATACCCGCGGAGCTTGCAGCTCACGCTAAAAATGGTGGAGGGGGAAGGATTCGAACCTTCGAAGTCGTAGACGTCAGATTTACAGTCTGATCCCTTTGGCCGCTCGGGAACCCCTCCTAAGCGAGCCGGCATTTTACATTACGCCGACCTTCTGTCAAGCATTTTCTCATTTAAAAATATGAGGTTAGCTGCATTGACCTTCGCTTCACGCTGTAGACCTTAAAGGTCTTCACTGCGAAGCGGGCGCCATTCTATGCAAACTATTCGAGAGATGCAACGCCTTCGCACAACATTATTTTATGTTTTAACTCATTGAATTCCTTAGCAAGGTTCTCAAAAGGCAGATCCTCAGCCAGGCGTCGGCTTTCAGGGGCTACGCGCAGCCAATAGCCGGAAGCTTCAGCCGTATTCAGCAATTGAAGCTTGGCCTTTATATCTAGGCTTGTGAGCCGCTGCTCTACAGTCTGAGCCTGTCGCTGATCCGCGAAACCACCGATGTACAAACAGGTATTTTGCGCCTCTGCTGCTTTTGCACGATCTCTGCGCACCACGGCATCAGAGGACTCACTGAGCAAGCGGATGTCCTGCTGCCCACCCTTATAAAGGCTTAAGGGCGTGACATCTTTGGCGCGCAACGGCGCTTCTTGCTGATGCCAAATGTAGTAGAAGGCGTTAAGGACAAGTAAGAGCAAAAACAACCAACGCATAGTCACCTCAGGACAAAGGACAAGCCATCGCCAAACCGACAAAAACCAGATCTGGAACGAGTCGGGCCTGCGGCACTGCACCTGCCACCAAATCGGCGTCTCCTCCGGTGAGAAACACAGTGAAATCATCGCCCCAGTAGCTTCGAGCCAACTCCAACTGAGTCATTACAAACCCTCTGAGCATAAGCGTACAACCTCGCTCCACCGCCTCTACCGTCGTGCGACCTGGAGATAGGCGCTCCAGCGCCCTTTCAGCCGCAGCGTCGTCGTAGCGTATCTTGCGTGTATGAGTTCGCAGCTGGTTGCGCATGAGGGGCATACCAGGACAAATGAAACCGCCGAGGTGCTCGCCATCCGCCGCAATAAAATCCGCCGTGGCTGCCGTGCCGAAATCAAGCACCAGGCAAGCGCCGCGCGCCAGCTTGAATCCGCCCAGCATTGCCAACCAGCGATCAAGACCCAGACGCTCAAAATCTTCGTAGCCGTTGCGTACTCCGGCCATCTCACGTGCTGGAGCAGCGCAGGAAACGGCAATTCCGAAAGCCTCATGCAGAGCCGCAACGAGCTTGCTTGTTTCTTCCAAGGCACGAACGCTCACCAATCGGCAGTGCGTCAGCAACAGCCCGGGAAGCGCCACAAGACTGTCAATCAATGCCAGATCAGAACCGACAACCCCTTCCGCCGATGCACTCGTACCACCCAAATCAAGCACACGCCACTTGATAAAGCTATTCCCACAGTCGAGCTCAAGAATCATCACGCAACCTCAGGCTTAACTCACCACCACTGTATATTTTCTCAACACCATCAACGCTTAAGCGCAGCGCCCCCTGGTGGTCTACACCCAGTACAACGCCATCGACTTGGCTGACACCCGCGATAAGAGATACCGACCGCCCCTGCCAGGCGTGATTCTGCTCCCACTCATCTTTGAGTGCGACAAAACCACCCTGCCGGTGCCGCTCAAGGTAGCCTTGCAGTTGCAGCCCCAACTGCGCCACCAACGCATTGCGATTCACCGGAGAACCTGTCTGCAACTGTATCGAAGTCCATTGCTGGTCCACCTCGTCAGCCCTTTGCATATTCACGTTGATGCCTATTCCGAGGACAACGTGGCAGATATCAGCGGGGTCTCCTACCAATTCCAGCAAAATCCCGGCAATTTTCTTCTGCCCTACCAGAACGTCGTTTGGCCACTTCAGAGCAGCGCCCTGCACACCCGACTCGCGCAAGGCCTGCATGACCGCCAAGCCCACAACCAGGCTCAGCCCCTCCAACTGTCGCAGTCCCGACTCGATGCGCAATACGAGGCTGTAATACACATTTTGTGCGTATGGACTTACCCACTTCCGACCCCTCCTACCCCGGCCGGCTGTTTGTTGCTCCGCAAGCACCAGGAACGGCGCCGAGTGCCCGGCATCAACAAGACGCAAGGCTTCGGCATTAGTGGAGTCAACGGAGTCAGAGATACAAATGGGCCACGTCAAGGAGGGCGCATTCAACGCAATATCTTCAGCAGCCAAGAACACCAGCGGTGACGCCAACTGATACCCCTTACCTCGCACCTTATGTATGGGCAGATTGAGTTCTGCCTCCAGGTGCTGGAGTTGCTTCCAGACAGCACTGCGGCTGACACCCAGGGCGGCGCCAAGCGCTTCCCCCGAGTGGAATCGGCCATCTTTCAGAAGTTTTAACAGCGTCAGCATGCAAATATCGCCTCACAATGAGGCACGCATGATAGCCATGCGCAGGGTCATTGCATAGAAACGCGGGACTTTAGTACTGAAGGTCGTCGAAATGGACGCCTTTGTGCTTTTCGACCGCCCAAAACAAAACCCCATCTGCTTTCGCAAATGGGGTTTCGGAATTTAATCTTGACGATGACCTACTCTCACATGGGGAAACCCCACACTACCATCGGCGATGCATCGTTTCACTGCTGAGTTCGGGATGGGATCAGGTGGTTCCAATGCTCTATGGTCGTCAAGAAATTCGGGTACTGAGTCGTGGCTTATGCCTCGCTTCAGCAAATTGGGTATGTGACAGCTTTCGGTGCTTGTGAGCGTCGAACTTTCGGTTCATTTTCGTCTTCACACACCGCAATCTGATGCTCGTTAGAGTAGTCAAATTGCTTGGGTGTTATATGGTCAAGCCTCACGGGCAATTAGTATTGGTTAGCTCAACGCCTCACAGCGCTTACACACCCAACCTATCAACGTCGTAGTCTTCGACGGCCCTTCAGGGAACTCAAGGTTCCAGTGAGATCTCATCTTGAGGCTAGTTTCCCGCTTAGATGCTTTCAGCGGTTATCTATTCCGAACATAGCTACCCGGCAATGCCACTGGCGTGACAACCGGAACACCAGAGGTTCGTCCACTCCGGTCCTCTCGTACTAGGAGCAGCCCCTCTCAAATCTCAAACGTCCACGGCAGATAGGGACCGAACTGTCTCACGACGTTCTAAACCCAGCTCGCGTACCACTTTAAATGGCGAACAGCCATACCCTTGGGACCGGCTTCAGCCCCAGGATGTGATGAGCCGACATCGAGGTGCCAAACACCGCCGTCGATATGAACTCTTGGGCGGTATCAGCCTGTTATCCCCGGAGTACCTTTTATCCGTTGAGCGATGGCCCTTCCATACAGAACCACCGGATCACTAAGACCTACTTTCGTACCTGCTCGACGTGTCTGTCTCGCAGTCAAGCGCGCTTTTGCCTTTATACTCTACGACCGATTTCCGACCGGTCTGAGCGCACCTTCGTACTCCTCCGTTACTCTTTAGGAGGAGACCGCCCCAGTCAAACTACCCACCATACACTGTCCTCGATCCGGATAACGGACCTGAGTTAGAACCTCAAAGTTGCCAGGGTGGTATTTCAAGGTTGGCTCCACGCAGACTGGCGTCCACGCTTCAAAGCCTCCCACCTATCCTACACAAGCAAATTCAAAGTCCAGTGCAAAGCTATAGTAAAGGTTCACGGGGTCTTTCCGTCTAGCCGCGGATACACTGCATCTTCACAGCGATTTCAATTTCACTGAGTCTCGGGTGGAGACAGCGCCGCCATCGTTACGCCATTCGTGCAGGTCGGAACTTACCCGACAAGGAATTTCGCTACCTTAGGACCGTTATAGTTACGGCCGCCGTTTACCGGGGCTTCGATCAAGAGCTTCGCGTTAGCTAACCCCATCAATTAACCTTCCGGCACCGGGCAGGCGTCACACCCTATACGTCCACTTTCGTGTTTGCAGAGTGCTGTGTTTTTAATAAACAGTCGCAGCGGCCTGGTATCTTCGACCGGCATGAGCTTACGGAGCAAGTCCTTCACCCTCACCGGCGCACCTTCTCCCGAAGTTACGGTGCCATTTTGCCTAGTTCCTTCACCCGAGTTCTCTCAAGCGCCTTGGTATTCTCTACCCAACCACCTGTGTCGGTTTGGGGTACGGTTCCTGGTTACCTGAAGCTTAGAAGCTTTTCTTGGAAGCATGGCATCAACCACTTCGTTAACTAAAAGTTAACTCGTCATCAGCTCTCGGCCTTAGAATCCCGGATTTACCTAAGATTCCAGCCTACCACCTTAAACTTGGACAACCAACGCCAAGCTGGCCTAGCCTTCTCCGTCCCTCCATCGCAATAACCAGAAGTACAGGAATATTAACCTGTTTTCCATCGACTACGCTTTTCAGCCTCGCCTTAGGGACCGACTAACCCTGCGTCGATTAACGTTGCGCAGGAAACCTTGGTCTTTCGGCGTGGGTGTTTTTCACACCCATTGTCGTTACTCATGTCAGCATTCGCACTTCTGATACCTCCAGCAAGCTTCTCAACTCACCTTCACAGGCTTACAGAACGCTCCTCTACCGCATCACTTACGTGATACCCGTAGCTTCGGTGTATGGTTTGAGCCCCGTTACATCTTCCGCGCAGGCCGACTCGACTAGTGAGCTATTACGCTTTCTTTAAAGGGTGGCTGCTTCTAAGCCAACCTCCTAGCTGTCTAAGCCTTCCCACATCGTTTCCCACTTAACCATAACTTTGGGACCTTAGCTGACGGTCTGGGTTGTTTCCCTTTTCACGACGGACGTTAGCACCCGCCGTGTGTCTCCCATGCTCGGCACTTGTAGGTATTCGGAGTTTGCATCGGTTTGGTAAGTCGGGATGACCCCCTAGCCGAAACAGTGCTCTACCCCCTACAGTGATACATGAGGCGCTACCTAAATAGCTTTCGAGGAGAACCAGCTATCTCCGAGCTTGATTAGCCTTTCACTCCGATCCACAGGTCATCCGCTAACTTTTCAACGGTAGTCGGTTCGGTCCTCCAGTTAGTGTTACCCAACCTTCAACCTGCCCATGGATAGATCGCCCGGTTTCGGGTCTATTCCCAGCGACTAGACGCCCTATTAAGACTCGCTTTCGCTACGCCTCCCCTATTCGGTTAAGCTCGCCACTGAAAATAAGTCGCTGACCCATTATACAAAAGGTACGCAGTCACCCAACAAAGTGGGCTCCCACTGCTTGTACGCATACGGTTTCAGGATCTATTTCACTCCCCTCTCCGGGGTTCTTTTCGCCTTTCCCTCACGGTACTAGTTCACTATCGGTCAGTCAGTAGTATTTAGCCTTGGAGGATGGTCCCCCCATATTCAGACAAAGTTTCTCGTGCTCCGTCCTACTCGATTTCATGACTAAGAGATTTTCGCGTACAGGGCTATCACCCACTATGGCCGCACTTTCCAGAGCGTTCCGCTAATCTCAAAGCCACTTAAGGGCTAGTCCCCGTTCGCTCGCCACTACTAAGGGAATCTCGGTTGATTTCTTTTCCTCAGGGTACTTAGATGTTTCAGTTCCCCTGGTTCGCCTCTTGCACCTATGTATTCAGTACAAGATAACCATCTTATGATGGCTGGGTTCCCCCATTCAGACATCTCCGGATCAAAGTCTGTTTGCCGACTCCCCGAAGCTTTTCGCAGGCTACCACGTCTTTCATCGCCTCTGACTGCCAAGGCATCCACCGTATGCGCTTCTTCACTTGACCATATAACCCCAAGCAATCTGGTTATACTGTGAAGACGACATTCGCCGAAAATTCGAATTTCTCA
>NZ_AYTD01000005.1 GCF_000503215.1 Pseudomonas canadensis
TTGCATTTCAAGTGAACACTTACTTATCGCGAATCGAGAAATTCGCCATATGCTCCAGGCCCTTGATCAGCGCCGAGTGGTCCCAATTGCCGCCGCCAATCGCCGTGCAGGTGCTGAACACCTGCTGCGTACCGGCGGTATTCGGCAGGTTGATCCCCAGTTCCTTGGCACCGGCCAACGCCAGGTTGAGGTCCTTCTGGTGCAGGTTGATGCGGAAGCCCGGGTCAAAAGTGCCCTTGATCATGCGCTCGCCATGCACTTCGAGGATTTTCGACGAAGCAAACCCACCCATCAGCGCTTCACGCACCTTGGCCGGGTCGGCGCCGTTCTTGGCGGCGAACAGCAACGCTTCGGCCACCGCCTGGATGTTCAGCGCGACGATGATCTGGTTGGCGACCTTGGCGGTCTGGCCATCACCATTGCCGCCCACCAGGGTGATGTTCTTGCCCATGGCCTGGAACAGCGGCAAGGCGCGTTCAAAGGTCTGCGGCTCGCCGCCGATCATGATGCTCAGGGTGCCGGCCTTGGCGCCGACTTCACCACCGGACACCGGTGCATCCAGGTACTGCGCGCCGGTCTCGTTGATCTTGGCGGCGAACGCCTTGGTGGCGGTGGGGGAGATCGAACTCATGTCGATCACCACCTTGTTCGGCGACAGGCCGGCGGCGACGCCGTCTTTGCGGAACAGTACGTCGTCGACCTGCGGGGTGTCCGGGACCATCACAATGATGAACTCGGCTTCCTGCGCCACTTGCTGCGGGTTGGCCAGGGCCACGGCGCCTGCGTCGATCAGCGCTTGCGGCGCCTTGCCATGGTGCTCGGAAAGGAACAGTTGGTGACCTGCTTTCTGCAGGTTCGCGGCCATGGGTTGGCCCATGATGCCAGTGCCGATGAATCCGATTTTAGCCATGAAAGAATCCTCTTTTATTAGATGGCGTTGTGGGTCTTCAACCAACCCAAACCCGCTTCGGTGGTGGTCAACGGCTTGTATTCACAGCCGACCCAACCCGTGTAGCCGATGCGGTCCAAATGTTCGAACAGGAAGCGGTAGTTGATCTCACCGGTACCCGGCTCGTTGCGCCCTGGGTTGTCCGCCAGTTGGATGTGGTTGATCTCACCCAGGTGCGCGGCCATGGTGCGGGCCAGGTCGCCTTCCATGATTTGCATGTGATAGATGTCGTACTGCAGAAACAGGTTGGCGCTGCCCACCTGTTCGCGAATCGACAGGGCTTGCGCCGTGTTGTTCAGGTAGAAGCCCGGGATGTCGCGGGTGTTGATCGCTTCCATCACCAGCTTGATGCCCACCGCTTGCAGTTTTTCAGCGGCGTACTTGAGGTTGGCGACGAAGGTTTTTTCCAGGGTTTCGTCGTCAACGCCTTGTGGCCGGATGCCCGCCAGGCAGTTGATCTGGGTATTGCCCAGCACCTGGGCGTAGGCGATGGCCAGCTTGACCCCGGCACGGAATTCTTCGACCCGGTCCGGGTGGCAGGCCAGGCCGCGTTCGCCCTTGGCCCAGTCACCGGCCGGCAGGTTGAACAGCACCTGGGTCAGGCCGTGGGCGTCGAGTTGCGCCTTGATTTCGGCAGAGCTGAATTCATAGGGGAACAGGTACTCGACACCTTCGAAGCCCGCATCGGCGGCCGCTTTGAAACGGGCAAGAAAGTCCTGTTCGGTAAACAGCATGGACAGGTTGGCGGCGAAACGCGGCATAAGGTTCTCCTTAATCGAGCAGGGAAATGGCAGTCGGCGCATCGTTGCCGACCAAGGCCAGATCTTCGAATTCGTTGACGGCGTTGATCTCGGTGCCCATGGAAATATTGGTCACGCGCTCCAGAATAATCTCAACGATTACCGGAACCTTGAATTCTTCGATCATTTCCTCGGCGCGGCGCAGGGCCGGCGCGATCTGGCTCGGCTCGAACACACGCAAGGCCTTGCAACCCAGGCCTTCGGCAACGGCCACGTGGTCCACGCCATAGCCATTGAGTTCCGGGGCGTTGAGGTTGTCGAAGGACAGTTGCACGCAGTAGTCCATTTCAAACCCGCGCTGAGCCTGGCGGATCAGGCCGAGGTAGGAGTTGTTCACCACCACGTGGATGTACGGCAGCTTGAACTGTGCGCCCACGGCCAGTTCTTCGATCATGAACTGGAAGTCGTAGTCGCCGGACAGCGCCACCACTTTGCGGCTCGGGTCAGCCTTGACCACGCCGAGGGCGGCGGGGATGGTCCAACCCAACGGGCCGGCCTGCCCGCAATTGATCCAGTGGCGTGGCTTATACACGTGCAGGAACTGCGCGCCAGCAATCTGCGACAGGCCGATGGTGCTGACGTAGCAGGTGTCTTTGCCGAACACCTGGTTCATTTCTTCATACACGCGCTGTGGCTTGACCGGCACGTTGTCGAAATGGGTCTTGCGGTGCAGGGTGGCTTTGCGTTGCTGGCAGTCATTGAGCCAGGCGCTGCGGTCCTTGAGCTTGCCGGCGGCTTTCCACTCGCGGGCCACTTCAATGAACATCGTCAGCGCGGAACCGGCGTCGGACACGATACCCAGGTCCGGGGTGAAGACGCGGCCAATCTGGGTCGGCTCGATGTCGACGTGAATGAACTTGCGGCCCTCGGTGTACACCTCGACCGAACCGGTGTGGCGGTTGGCCCAACGGTTACCGATGCCCAGCACCACGTCCGACTTGAGCATCGTCGCGTTGCCATAACGGTGGGACGTCTGCAGACCGACCATGCCGACCATCTGTGGGTGATCGTCCGCAATGGTGCCCCAGCCCATCAGGGTCGGGATCACCGGGATGCCGGTCAGTTCAGCGAATTCAACCAGCAGCTCGCTGGCGTCGGCATTGATTACGCCACCACCGCTGACCAGCAGTGGGCGCTCGGCCTGGTCCAGCAGCGCCAGGGCTTTTTCCACCTGCACGCGGGTTGCCAGCGGCTTGGCGAGGGGCAGGGGTTGGTAGGCGTCGATGTCGAATTCGATCTCGGCCATCTGCACGTCGAACGGCAGGTCGATCAACACCGGGCCTGGGCGGCCGGAGCGCATTTCATAGAAGGCTTTCTGGAAGGCGTACGGCACTTGGCCAGGTTCCAGGACGGTGGTTGCCCACTTGGTCACCGGCTTGACGATGCTGGTGATGTCCACGGCCTGGAAGTCTTCCTTGTGCATCCGGGCGCGGGGCGCTTGACCGGTGATGCACAGGATCGGGATCGAGTCGGCCGACGCGCTGTACAGGCCGGTGACCATGTCAGTGCCTGCCGGGCCCGAGGTACCGATGCACACGCCGATATTGCCGGCCTTGGTGCGGGTGTAACCCTCGGCCATGTGGGAGGCGCCTTCAACGTGGCGAGCAAGGACGTGATCGATGCCACCCACTTTCTGCAAGGCCGAATACAGCGGGTTGATCGCGGCGCCTGGGATACCGAAGGCGGTGTCCACACCTTCGCGACGCATCACCAGGACGGCGGCTTCGATTGCTCTCATTTTGCTCATGATATTGGTGCCTCTTGCGTTTTGTAATTGTATACAAGTGGTGTCTGGACAAAGTGTATTCACGGCGAGCGGCGTAGGTCAATGCATTTTATAAACTGGCCTATGCGTTCGTCGGAACGGCTTTTTTCGACGCATGGAGCCTTTGTGCGAAAATATTGTATACAAAATTAAAGGTCATTGTGTTCTATTTGTTTGATCGAGCATCTGATCATTCAGACCTCCATCGCTTTCCCAATAACAAAAGAAGGACGGCACCATGAGCGCTTTAACCTTGAAAGTCGCCACCCAACTGGCCAGCCAGGCCCTCAGTGCAGGGCGCACCATCTGCGCTGCGCCGCTGACCATCGCCGTGCTCGACAGCGGCGGCCATTTGATCACCCTGCAACGCGAAGACGGCGCCAGCCTGCTGCGCCCGCAAATCGCCATCGGCAAGGCCTGGGGCGCAATTGCCCTTGGCAAGGGCTCGCGCCTGCTGGCACTGGACGCGCAGCAGCGACCGGCGTTTATCGCGGCGTTGAACAGTTTGGGGCAGGGCAGCGTGGTGCCTGCGCCGGGTGGGGTATTGATTCGAAATCAGGAAGGCGCGGTGCTGGGGGCGATCGGGATCAGCGGGGATACGTCGGACATTGATGAGCAGTGTGCGATCACGGCGATCGAGGAGATCGGGCTGTTGGCAGACGCCGGCGTATCAGCCTGACACCACCCTTTGTAGGAGCCGGCTTGCCGGCGATGGCGCTCGAAAGAGCGCCGCAGAATATGAAAGTCTCATCGCCGGCAAGCCGGCTCCTACCAAGGTCAGTCCGGCTCGCAGCCTTTGAGCACCAGCCGGATGATCGTCTGCGCCGCCGCCTCGTAATCCGCCTCATCCAGCTTGGCCTTCCCGGTCACCGCCGAGATCTGCCAGTCAAAATCCGCATAGGTCTGCGTCGCCGCCCAGATGGTGAACATCAAGTGATTGGGTTCAATCGGCGCAATCAGGCCGCGATCTACCCAGTCCTGGATGCAGGCGATGTTGTGCTTGGCCTGGGCGTTGAGCTGTTCGACCTGGTCGGCGCTGAGGTGCGGGGCGCCGTGCATGATTTCGCTGGCAAAGACCTTGGAGGCAAATGGCAGGTCGCGGGAGATACGGATTTTCGAGCGGATGTAGTTGCTCAGTACTTCCTTGGGCGCGCCGTCCGGGTTGAACGGCGTGGAAGCGGCCAGGATCGGCTCGATAATGCTCTCGAGCACCTCGCGGTAGAGGTTGTCCTTGGACTTGAAGTAGTAATAGACGTTGGGCTTGGGCAGCCCAGCCTTGGCGGCGATGTCGCTGGTTTTGGTCGCGGCGAAGCCCTTGTCGGCAAACTCCTCGCTGGCCGCCCGCAGGATCTTTTCTTTGTTGCGCTCGCGAATGGTGCTCATAAACCTGGAGTTTCCTTGCCAAGACTGGCGGTTGCGCATGGTAGCACCGGCCATCTGCGAGCCTCAACAATCTGCCCGCCGGGCCTTGCGCCGCGCTATGCTCGCGTCATCCCACTCTTACGGAAGCGCGATTCATGGCAGGAAGCAGCTTGTTGGTGTTGATCGACGATATCGCCGCAGTACTCGATGACGTTGCCCTGATGACAAAAATGGCGGCAAAGAAGACCGCTGGCGTCCTGGGTGATGACCTCGCCCTCAATGCCCAACAGGTCTCCGGCGTGCGTGCCGAGCGGGAAATTCCCGTGGTGTGGGCGGTGGCCAAGGGGTCCTTCGTCAACAAGTTGATCCTGGTGCCAGCGGCTTTATTGATCAGCGCGTTTGCACCGTGGGCGGTGACGCCGTTGTTGATGCTCGGCGGTGCCTACCTGTGTTTCGAAGGGTTCGAGAAGCTGGCGCATAAATTCCTGCACAGCAAAGATGAAGACCATGCGCAACATGTGCAGTTGGTCGAGGCCGTCTCGGACCCGGCAACCGACTTGGTAGCCTTCGAAAAGGATAAGATCAAAGGCGCCATCCGTACCGACTTCATCCTCTCCGCCGAAATCATCGCCATCACCCTCGGCACCGTGGCCGATGCGCCCTTGATGCAGCAGGTGATCGTGCTGTCCGGCATTGCCATCGTCATGACCGTGGGTGTCTACGGGCTGGTGGCCGGCATCGTCAAGCTGGATGACCTGGGCCTGTGGCTCACCCAGAAACCTGGCCAGGCGGCGCGCAGCATCGGTGGTGCCATCCTGCGTGCGGCGCCGTACATGATGAAGAGCCTGTCGGTAATCGGTACGGCGGCGATGTTCCTGGTGGGCGGCGGGATTCTCACCCACGGCGTGCCGGTGGTGCATCACTGGATCGAGACGGTCAGCCAGGGCGCAGGCGGGGTGGCGTGGTTGGTGCCGACGCTGCTGAATGGCGTGGCGGGGATCATTGCCGGGGCGGTGGTGTTGGTCGTCGTGCAAGTAGTTGGCAGGGTATGGCGAGCCGTTAAGCGCTGATTAGTTCGCAGCGAATACAGACTGAAAAGTTGTTTAAGCTTAATCCTACAGTTCGGTTTTCAAGGCATTTATAGGATGCGTCGCGTGCCTTCCCGTGAAGTCACGCACTAAGAAAACGGATCGAGTAGGGAGTTAAGGATGAACTGGTGTTTTCAGGCGATAAAAAACTATGCCAACTTCAGCGGGCGCGCTTGTAGAAGGGAGTATTGGGCGTTTGCAGTTTTAGACTACCTGCTGATGTACGGCTCAATTGTAGTAGCAGGCTGGGCCGGGGTTGCCTACAGCAAGTGGTTTTATATCCCGCTAGGCGTTTACGTTGTACTTACGATCATCCCCCGGCTATCTGTAACATTTAGGCGGCTTCACGATGTGAACACGACTGGCGCTTATATCCTGTGGTATGCGCTACCGTTCGTGGGTTTATTAGTTGTGACCATCCGACTGCTTAGAAAAGGCGACAAGGGGGAGAATAACTACGGATTGCCTTGCCGTGATGTCGAACATTCTTAACAGACCGGGCTTACCGTAACCGCAATAAAAAAGGCCATTCAATCGAATGGCCTTTTTTGTGGGCGTTTACTCGGCAATCTGCAGCTTTCGCGATTCCGTATAGATGTAGCGCACCTTCTCGTACTCGAACGGCGAGTTCATCTGGCCATACCGGAAGCTGGTCTGATAACGCTTGTCCACTGCGCGCAATGCCCAGATTTCCGGGTGGTTGGAGCTGACTTCGGACACATTGAGGAAGTTGATCTGGGTTTCGGCACCGTAGTCGACGATCAGGCCGGTGGTGTCGCGCAGGTTCGATGGGCCGAAGATCGGCAGCACCACATACGCGCCGCCGGGTACGCCGTAGAAGCCCAGGGTCTGGCCAAAGTCTTCGCTCTGGCGCGGCAGGCCCATGGCGGTCGCCGGGTCCCACAGGCCGGCGATGCCGATAGTGGTGTTGACCAACAGGCGGCCGGTGGTTTCCAGGGAGCGATGCCCCTTGAGTTGCAGCAGGCTGTTCAACAGGTTGGGCACGTCGCCCAGGTTGTTGAAGAAGTTGCTCACGCCGGTGCGCAGGAAACTCGGGGTGACGTAGCGGTAGCCGTCGACCACCGGCAGGAACACCCATTGGTCGAAGCGGTAGTTGAAGTGGTACACGCGACGGTTCCACGATTCCAGCGGGTCATACACGTTGAGTGCGGTGAGCGATGAGCGCTCGAACTCACGCTGGTCCAGCCCTGGGTTGAACTTGAGCTTGGTCAGCGGCTCCTTGAAACCGTCGGCGCCGACATTGACCGGCTCGTGGGCCTTGCTGTTGTCGGCATTGGCCACGCCTGCGCACATCAGGGCGGCAAGCAGCAGAAGATATTTAGCCACGGAAGAACTCCAGCATAGCGTCGGCGTTGACGCGGTAATTGAGGTTGCCGCAATGGCCGCCCAGCGGGTAGACGGTCAAGCGATCGCCGAAGGTTTTACGCAGGAAGCCGAGGTCGCCAGGGCCGAGGATCACGTCGTCGGCGTTGTGCATGACGGCGATCTTCGGGTTGGTGTGCAGGTAGTCCTTGAGGGCATACAGGCTGACCTGGTCGATCAGTTGCAGCAGGCTGCCGCCGTCGGAACGGGCGCGCCACATTGGGATCACTTGTTCGGTGAGGTAGCAGTCGAAGTCGCACTGCAGTGCACGCTTGAGGAATGGCGTGAGGCTGGTGCCTTCGGTGATCGGGTACTTCGGCGGGATGATCAGTCCGCGGCGGTTGATCAGGTCCGAGGTAAAGGCGATGTCGGCTGCCGAGAAGCGGAACGAGGTGCCGATCAGCATGGCCATCTGTTCGTTGGTCAGGTGCTGCTTGGATTGCTGGAAGTCGTAGAGCAGGGCGTCGTTCAGGTCGATGTAGCCCTTTTGCTGGAAGTAGCGGGTCAGCTTGTTCAGCACCAGCTCATAGAAGGTGGTGGTGTTGTTGATGCCTTTCACCTCGGTCTGCACCAGCTTGTCGAGGTTGGTGATCGAGGTGTAGAGGTTGACCGGCGGGTTCAGCAACAAGACTTTCTTGAAGTTGAAACTGCGGCGCGTCTCGTCGAGCTTGCTGACGAACGCTGCATCCAGGGCACCGAGGCTGTAGCCGGTGAGGTAGAAGTCAGTCACTGGCAACGAAGCGTTCTGCGCGCGCACGGCTTGCATCACGCGGTACATGTCTTCGGCGTCTTCCTGGGTGATGCCCGGCGTGGCGAAGCGCGAGGCGGCACTGATGAAGTCGAAGCTGGTGGGCGACGACAGTTGCACCACGTGGTAGCCGGCCTGGTAATACAGCTTTTTCAGGTATTCGTTGATGCTGCTGTCGAAGCGCGCACCGGTGCCCGCGATCAGGAAGATCAGCGGCGCGGCGCGGTCCTGCTTGGCGATGCGGTAGGTGAGTTTCTTCACCGCCCAAAAGTTGTCCGGCAGGCTGAATTCGCGCTCGGGGCGCATGTTCAGGGTGTAGTCGGACTGATTGATCTCGTCATCGCTCGGCAATTTCGGCCGAAGGTCAGGCGGCGTGGTGGCGATGGTGGCTTCAAACGGGTTGGTCAAAGGGTAGCCATAGCTGGCTTGGTCAATGTCGACGGCCAGTGCTGACGCACTCAGAAAAAGGCTGCCCAGCAAGGCAGCACAGCGCAAGGAACGGAGCATGACTTAATCCCTAGGAGGAAACGTACTTAATGAAGTTCGCAGGCTATGACCGCCGTCCAGTCGCCGAAGTGCCATCACGCGGCACGAAATGTCGGAAAAAAAACGTCGGAATCGGGGTAATAGTAGCCAGACGATACACTTTGCCACGCTTTGGTGAACACTAATTGTGTGTATGCGCCTTGCTAACGGCTGCCGGGGCATTAAGCTGAGCGCCGTTTTTGCCTATCGGAGTACCCCATGTCCCGTCGTTTGCCGCTGATTTTGCTGCTTATTGCACTGCCGCTGTGGCTGGCCGCCAGTTACGGTGCGCGCTATGGCTTTATGGAAGATGGCCAGTGGGTGGGCCTCTGCGCGGACGAGGCGAGCCGCTGGGAATGCCAGCTGCGTTCGAACCTAGGGTTGATGATCCACTTCAAGGTGCTGGGCTGGACGGCGTTGATCACGTCGGTGCTGGCGTTTTTCGTGCCGGGTCGGGCGGGGTGGGGGTTGGCGGTGCTGGGGATGGTGTTCGGGTTGCCGGCACTGGCGTTGTACAACACCACGTTTGCGGTGTTTGCCGTGGTGATTGCGGGGTTGCGGTTGGTCAGGAAGCCCCGCGGCGCCTGATAGGGCCTCTTCGCGAGCAAGCCCGCTCCCACATTTGACCGAGTACATCCTTGGAATGCGGTCGAATGTGGGAGCGGGCTTGCTCGCGAAAGCGGTCTTAAGTCTTGCGTGCCCGCAAGCAGCGCCACAAGGCTGCCGTCATGAGCAGGCTCACTACCGCCCAGCCCCAAGCCTGCTGGTTCAATAACCCCTCACGGTACAACTGCGGCGCAATGCCCGCACCGATGATAAAGGCCAGCAACGCAATCTCCCGACGCGGTCCCGTCACCGGACGTATCACGTACACCAGGGCCGGCAACACCAGCGCCGCGCTCGGAAAGCTGCGGTAGCGCGGGTCGAAGACCAATGCCAGCATCATTACCGCTCCGGCAAACCCGGCAATCGCCACCAGCCAGCCTGCGCGTTGCTCCAGCCAGTTGAACGCCCGCTCACGCCAACCTTCCTGTGCACTCAAGGCCAAGGCCGCATGGGCCAGCACCAGCAGGTTCAACACCAGCAGCAACCCAGCCCACATCCATTCATCATTGAAGCGCGCCGTCACGCGGGTCAGCTCGGCCCAGGTGCCAATGGAGCAGGCCGCAACGGCGCCCAACAACGGCAGGGCAAGCGCGGCACGCGCGCTGCGTACTCGACCACCCAATGCGAGGGTGCCCAGCAGGATAATCCCGCCGACGCCCAACCACAGCGGCCAGTACGGCACATTGGTCACCGGCCCGGCGAGGATGCCCTTGTCCTGGCGATCGGCATCAAACAGGCCCCAGTAACCACCCACGGCGCCTTCACTGGCACGCTTCCACGGCTGGTCAAAGGCTTCGATCAGGTTGTAACGCCAGCCATTGGCCTCGGCCATGGCCACGAAGCCGCGCATGAACTTGGCTTCATTAACCCGGCTCGGCACGGCCGTTTCGCGCTGGCGGCCTTCGCTTGGCCAGCCGGTTTCACCGATGAGTATGTCCTTGGGCGCAAACTTGTTGCCGAAGGTCTGGCGCACATCGCCCACGTGCTTGAGGGCCTGGTCGATGCCCGACGGGTCATCTTCCCAGTAAGGCAACAGGTGGATGGTCAGGAAATCCACCGCCGGGGCGATTTCCGGGTGCTGCAGCCAGAACTCCCACACATCCGCGTAGGTCACAGGCTGCTTGATCTGGCTCTTGACCGTCTGGATCAGCGCCACCAGCTGCTTGGCGGTCACTTCCTTGCGTAGCAATGCTTCGTTGCCGACGATCACCGAGGTTACGACATCCGGGTGGGCGTTGGCCGATGCGATCAATTCGTTGATTTCTTTTGCGGTCGCCACCGGGTCACTGCTGACCCAGGCCCCGGCCATTACCTTCAGCCCGTGCTTGCGCGCCATGTCCGGCAAGGCTTCCAGGCCGGTCATAGAGTAAGTGCGAATGCACTCGAAGCGAGTGGCCAGCAGGGCGAGATCAGCGTCCATGCGCTCCGGACGCAGCGTGAATGGCTGGTCGAACGGCGATTGGTCTTTATCGAACGGTGTATAGGACGCGCAATGCATCTTGTGCGTGGCGCTGGCGACGTCGGGCAGCACCACGGGCCGGCCGAGGCCATACCAGTAAGCGAACAGGGCCAGCAGGCCGAGGATCAAGGCGAAGCAATAGGGCAGGGCAGGGAAGCGGGCAGTCGCGGGCATGGTCGGCTTATCTGGAAGAGCAAAGGCGCGCATCTTACCCGGATTTGGCCCGACTCAGTGGGGCTGCATAATTTTGACATGCAAAGTTCGGGCGGGATTTTGGCGTCAAGTCCTACAAAACATCCTACTGGCGATGTGATGTCGTTCCTTGCTTGTAGGATGTCGCTGACAGAGCAGGTCCAACACCCGAGCAGGTTGATGATCGAAGTGTCAGTACTCCGCTGACGGCGCACTACCGTGATCGATGCGCGTGAAGGGGGCGCGGTGCACCACATAACAACAGGTTGACGTCGCTCGGCATCCGCCGGGCGCAGCACTTTCGGGGAAGTACTATGAAGATGCGACGACTCTTGGGCGCAGCTGCCACTCTGGTAGTTGCGATGAGCTCCACACTGGCCAGCGCCGACAGCAAGACCCTGAGCATCGGCTATGTGGACGGCTGGTCCGACAGCGTGGCTACCACCCACGTGGCGGCAGAAGTGATCAAGGCCAAGCTCGGTTATGACGTGAAACTGCAAGCCGTCGCCACCGGGATCATGTGGCAGGGCGTTGCCACCGGCAAGCTCGACGCCATGCTCTCCGCCTGGCTGCCGGTCACCCACGGTGAGTACTGGGCCAAGAACAAGGACAAGGTGGTCGACTACGGCCCCAACTTCAAGGACGCGAAGATCGGCCTGATCGTACCGGAGTACGTCAAGGCCAAGTCCATCGAAGACCTCAAGACCGACACCACCTTCAAGAACAAGATCGTCGGCATCGACGCAGGTTCTGGCGTGATGCTCAAGACCGATGAAGCGATCAAGCAATACGGCCTCGATTACAAGCTGCAAGCCAGCTCGGGCGCGGCGATGATCGCCGAGCTGACCCGTGCCGAAGACAAACAGGAATCCATTGCGGTCACCGGTTGGGTGCCACACTGGATGTTCGCCAAGTGGAAACTGCGTTTCCTGGACGATCCAAAAGGGATTTATGGTGCTGCTGAAACCGTCAACAGCATCGGCAGCAAGGGCCTGGAGAAGAAAGCGCCGGAAGTCGCGGCCTTCTTGAAGAAATTCCAATGGGCCTCCAAGGATGAAATCGGCGAAGTCATGCTGGCGATTCAAGAAGGCGCCAAGCCTGATGCCGCCGCCAAGGATTGGGTCGCCAAGCACCCTGAGCGTGTCGCCGAGTGGACCGGTAAATAACACCCGAAGCGTCTAGACAGCACCTTGCAAGCCCGCCTGGCGTTTTCGTCAGGCGGGCTTTGTCGTTTTTGTGCCAAAGGCTGTCAATTCGATCAGTTCAAAACTGGCGACAACGCCTATGTCGTTCTAATACTAAGGTCGTCTGGAACCCTTTGTGCAGCCGCATACAGTGGATACGTTCCAATAATAAAAAAGCTGTGCTGCGAGGATAAAAACAATGAACGACAGCATTTACCTCTCGATTCAAAACAGCCCGCGTTTCAAGGAGCTGGTGAGAAAAAGGGAAAGGTTCGCCTGGATTCTCTCGGCGATCATGCTAGGGCTTTACTCCGCTTTCATCCTGTTGATCGCCTACGGGCCACAAGTACTGGGGGCCAAGATCAGCCCCGGCTCGTCGATTACCTGGGGCATTCCCCTGGGCGTCGGGCTGATTGTGTCCGCCTTCATCCTGACCGGCATCTACGTGCGCCGGGCCAATGGCGAGTTTGACGACCTGAACAATGCGATTCTCAAGGAGGCTGCGCAATGATCCGGCGTCTACTGGCAATATTCGGCGCTTCGCTCTTTGCCCCGGCCGTTTGGGCGGCGGATGCATTGACCGGTGAAGTGCACAAGCAACCCCTGAACGTTTCGGCCATCGTGATGTTCGTCGCGTTTGTCGGCGCCACCCTGTGCATCACCTACTGGGCCTCCAAGCGCAACAAATCGGCGGCCGACTACTATGCGGCCGGCGGCAAGATCACCGGTTTCCAGAACGGCCTGGCGATTGCCGGTGACTACATGTCGGCGGCGTCCTTCCTGGGGATTTCCGCGCTGGTCTACACCTCTGGTTATGACGGCCTGATCTACTCGATCGGCTTCCTGGTGGGCTGGCCGATCATTCTGTTCCTGATCGCCGAGCGCCTGCGTAACCTGGGCAAGTACACCTTTGCCGACGTGGCGTCCTATCGCTTGGGCCAGACCCAGATTCGCAGCCTCTCGGCCTGTGGCTCGCTGGTGGTGGTGGCGTTCTACCTGATCGCGCAGATGGTCGGTGCGGGCAAGCTGATTCAGCTGCTGTTCGGCCTGGACTACCATGTTGCGGTGATCCTGGTCGGTATCTTGATGGTGATGTATGTACTGTTCGGCGGCATGCTGGCGACCACCTGGGTACAGATCATCAAGGCTGTATTGCTGCTGTCCGGTGCATCGTTCATGGCACTGATGGTGATGAAGCACGTCAACTTCGACTTCAATGCCCTGTTCTCCGAGGCGATCAAGGTTCACCCTAAAGGTGAGGCGATCATGAGCCCCGGCGGCTTGGTGAAAGACCCGATTTCCGCGTTCTCCCTCGGGCTTGCGCTGATGTTCGGTACGGCTGGCCTGCCACACATCCTGATGCGCTTCTTTACCGTCAGCGACGCTAAAGAAGCGCGTAAGAGCGTGTTCTACGCCACCGGTTTCATCGGTTACTTCTACATCCTGACCTTCATCATCGGCTTTGGCGCGATCCTGCTGGTCAGCACCAACCCGGCGTTCAAGGATGCGGCAGGCGCCTTGCTGGGCGGCAACAACATGGCGGCGGTGCACCTGGCCAACGCGGTGGGTGGCAGTATCTTCCTGGGCTTCATCTCGGCCGTGGCCTTCGCCACCATCCTCGCGGTGGTTGCCGGCTTGACCCTGGCCGGTGCGTCGGCGGTGTCCCATGACCTGTACGCCAGCGTGATCAAGAAAGGCAAGGCCAACGACAAGGATGAGATTCGCGTTTCGAAAATCACCACCGTTGCCTTGGGCGTCCTGGCGATTGGCCTGGGTATCCTGTTCGAAAGCCAGAACATCGCGTTCATGGTTGGCCTGGCGTTCTCCATTGCCGCCAGCTGTAACTTCCCGGTGCTGCTGCTTTCCATGTACTGGAAAAACCTCACCACTCGTGGCGCAATGATTGGCGGCTGGCTGGGCTTGATCAGTGCCGTTGGCCTGATGGTGCTGGGCCCGACCATCTGGGTCTCGATCCTGCACCATGAAAAAGCCATCTTCCCTTATGAGTACCCGGCGCTGTTCTCGATGATCATTGCGTTCGTCGGCATCTGGTTCTTCTCCATTACCGACAAGTCGGCGGCGGCAGAGAAAGAGCGTGCGCTGTACTTCCCGCAGTTTGTGCGTTCGCAAACTGGCCTGGGGTCGAGTGGGGCGGTTTCTCACTAAGGTTGTAGCTGGATAGGAAAATACCCCGGTCGAAAGGCCGGGGTATTTTTTTGTCTATAAATTAGGGATTGATCTGACAAAACTGTTTCTCAAATCCTGCACAAATAAAAACGGCCTCCACTAAGGGAGGCCGTTTTCAGTGCAACTAAGCGATGCTTACTTGCGATCTTCCAGCTGGGTGATGTCACGCGACTCGTAGCCGGTGTACAGCTGGCGCGGGCGGCCAATCTTGTACGGGCTGGAGAGCATTTCTTTCCAGTGGGAGATCCAGCCCACGGTCCGCGCCAGGGCGAAGATCACGGTGAACATGCTGGTTGGAATGCCGATTGCCTTGAGGATGATCCCCGAGTAGAAGTCGACGTTCGGGTACAGCGAGCGTTCGATGAAGTACGGGTCGGTCAAGGCGATCTCTTCCAGGCGCATGGCCAGTTCGAGTTGCGGATCGTTCTTGATGCCCAGTTCCTTCAACACTTCGTCGCAGGTCTGCTTCATCACGGTGGCGCGTGGGTCGCGGTTCTTGTAGACGCGGTGACCGAAGCCCATCAACTTGAACGGATCGTTCTTGTCTTTGGCCTTGGCGATGAACTTGTCGATGTTCGAGACATCGCCGATTTCATCGAGCATGGTCAATACGGCTTCGTTCGCACCGCCGTGGGCAGGGCCCCAGAGTGCGGCGATACCGGCGGCGATACAGGCGAACGGGTTGGCACCCGAAGAACCTGCCAGGCGGACGGTGGAGGTGGAGGCGTTCTGCTCGTGGTCGGCGTGGAGGATGAAGATCCGGTCCATGGCCTTGGCAAGCGTCGGGCTGATCGGTTTGATCTCGCACGGCGTGTTGAACATCATGTGCAGGAAGTTTTCCGCGTACGTCAGGTCGTTGCGCGGGTACATCATGGGTTGACCCATGGAGTACTTGTAAACCATTGCGGCCAGGGTCGGCATCTTGGCAACCAGGCGGATCGCGGAGATTTCGCGATGCTGCGGGTTATTGATGTCGAGGGAGTCGTGATAGAAGGCCGACAGGGCGCCGACCACGCCGCACATAACGGCCATCGGGTGGGCGTCGCGACGGAAGCCGTTGAAGAAGGTCTTCAACTGCTCGTGAACCATGGTGTGGTTCTTCACGGTGCTGACGAACTGGGCTTTTTGCTCGGCTGTTGGCAGCTCGCCATTTAGCAGCAGGTAGCAGGTTTCCAGGTAGTCCGATTTCTCAGCCAGTTGCTCGATCGGGTAGCCGCGATGAAGCAGAATGCCATTATCACCGTCGATATAGGTGATCTTCGACTCGCAAGAGGCGGTCGACATGAAGCCTGGGTCGAATGTGAAACGGCCCGTGGCCGTCAGGCCCCGTACGTCGATAACATCGGGACCAACGGTGCCGGTTAAAATGGGCAGCTCGACGGGGGCTGCGCCCTCGATGATCAACTGCGCTTTTTTGTCAGCCATGTGGCCTCCTATTTATGCTTCAAATCATCAGACAGACCCCCCACGCAGGGCCCGCACCACTATATTGATATAAATCCAGATGTCAATTTGCCTAAAGTCTTGCAGCAGAAGGCTTTAACCGTACTTTTTCCTCGAAATTGCCTGCCATTTACGCCTTTTATTCCCCCAGCGCAATCCGCTATTAGGGTGAGGAGTGCGCGTTGTCATTAGTAACCTAACTGTCTATACTCGGCCACCGACCGCCAAGGGCTTTTGGGCTTGCTTTCATTGGGGGTCGCACTCCCTGGGTGGTGCTTACCTGACCAGTGCACTCCCCAACAACTTTGCCCTGATTGTTAGGGGCTCTTCAGTGTGAAAAAAAGCCGTGAATAGCCAACGACCTGTAAACCTAGACCTAAGGACCATCAAACTCCCCATCACCGGCGTTACGTCGTTCCTGCACCGTGTTTCCGGCATCATCCTGTTCCTGGGCTTGGGCATCATGCTTTATGCATTGAGCAAATCCCTGGGTTCCGAGGAAGGATACGCCGAGGTGAAGGCATGCTTGACCAGCCCGCTGGCCAAGTTCGTAGCATGGGGCCTCCTGTCTTCTCTTCTGTATCACCTGGTAGCCGGTGTGCGCCACTTGATCATGGACATGGGCATCGGTGAGACGCTGGAAGGCGGCCGCCTGGGCTCGAAAATCATCATCGCCATTTCCGTGGTGCTGATCGTTCTGGCAGGAGTTTGGATATGGTAACCAGCGTTACGAACCTTTCGCGTTCGGGCCTCTATGACTGGATGGCACAGCGTGTGTCTGCGGTCGTTCTCGCGGCTTATTTCATTTTCCTGATCGGATACCTCGTCGCAAACCCGGGCATCGGCTATGAGCAATGGCACGGCCTGTTTTCCCACAATGCGATGCGAATCTTCAGTCTGCTGGCCCTTGTTGCCCTGGGCGCACACGCCTGGGTAGGCATGTGGACCATCGCGACCGACTACCTGACGCCGATGGCGCTGGGCAAGTCCGCGACTGCAGTACGTTTCCTCTTCCAGGCAGTATGCGGCGTCGCGATGTTCGCTTACTTCGTCTGGGGTGTGCAGATTCTTTGGGGTATCTGATTCATGGCTAACATTCCAACTATTTCATTCGACGCCATCATTATTGGTGGCGGCGGTGCTGGCATGCGCGCTGCGCTGCAGCTGGCCCAGGGCGGTCACAAGACTGCCGTGATCACCAAGGTGTTCCCGACCCGTTCCCACACCGTATCGGCCCAGGGTGGCATCACCTGCGCCATCGCCTCCGCCGACCCGAACGATGACTGGCGCTGGCACATGTACGATACCGTCAAGGGTTCCGACTACATCGGTGACCAGGACGCGATCGAATACATGTGTCAGGAAGGCCCGGCCGCGGTGTTCGAGCTGGACCACATGGGTCTGCCGTTCTCCCGTACCGAGCAAGGCCGTATCTACCAGCGTCCATTCGGCGGCCAGTCGAAGGATTACGGTAAAGGCGGGCAGGCTGCCCGTACCTGCGCCGCGTCCGACCGTACCGGTCACGCGCTGTTGCACACCCTTTATCAGGGCAACCTGAAAGCCGGTACCACGTTCCTGAACGAGTACTACGCGGTCGACTTGGTGAAAAACGCCCAGGGCGAATTCGTCGGTGTAATCGCCATCTGCATCGAAACCGGTGAAACCACCTACATCCGCGCCAAGGCTACCGTGCTGGCGACCGGCGGTGCAGGCCGTATCTACGCGTCGACCACCAATGCCCTGATCAACACCGGTGACGGCGTCGGCATGGCACTGCGTGCTGGCGTACCGGTGCAAGACATCGAAATGTGGCAGTTCCACCCGACCGGTATCGCTGGCGCTGGTGTACTGGTTACAGAAGGTTGCCGTGGTGAAGGCGGTTACCTGATCAACAAGCACGGCGAGCGTTTCATGGAGCGTTATGCTCCGAACGCGAAAGACCTGGCGGGTCGTGACGTTGTGGCTCGTTCGATGGTTAAAGAGATCATTGCCGGCAACGGCTGTGGCCCGAATGGCGACCACGTACTGCTGAAGCTCGATCACCTGGGCGAAGAAGTACTGCACAGCCGTCTGCCAGGTATCTGTGAGCTGTCCAAGACCTTTGCTCACGTTGACCCGGTGGTTGCTCCGGTGCCGGTTGTTCCGACTTGCCACTATATGATGGGCGGCGTGCCGACCAACATTCATGGCCAGGCGATCACCCAGAACGCCGAAGGCGAGGACGAGATCATCCACGGTCTGTTCGCTGTAGGCGAAGTGGCGTGCGTATCGGTTCACGGCGCCAACCGCCTGGGCGGCAACTCGCTGCTCGACCTGGTGGTCTTCGGCCGTGCTGCCGGCCTGCACCTGGAAAAGGCGCTGACCGACGGCATCGAATACGACGACGCTACCGACGCCAACATCGAGGCCGCCCTGGCGCGCCTGAACGCTCTGAACGAGCGCACTGATGGCGAAGACGTGGCTACCCTGCGTCGCGAACTGCAAAGCTGCATGCAGAACTACTTCGGTGTATTCCGTACCGGCGAATACATGCAGAAGGGTATCGCCCAGCTGGCTGACCTGCGCAAGCGCATCGCCAACGTCAAGATCAACGATAAGAGCCAGGCGTTCAACACCGCTCGTATCGAAGCCCTTGAACTGCAAAACCTGCTGGAAGTGGCCGAAGCGACTGCAATCGCCGCCGAGGTTCGTAAGGAATCCCGTGGTGCCCACGCCCGTGAAGACTTTGAAGATCGCGACGACGAAAACTGGTTGTGCCACACCCTGTACTTCCCGGGTGACAAGCGCGTGACCAAGCGTGCCGTGAACTTCTCGCCGAAGACGGTTCCGACGTTTGAACCGAAAATTCGGACTTACTAAGGGTGGCTGCCATGTTGAAAGTCAGTGTTTACCGCTACAACCCTGATCAGGACGCCGCGCCGTTCATGCAGGAATTCCAGGTCGATACCGGTGGTAAAGACCTGATGGTGCTGGATGTATTGGCACTGATCAAAGAGCAGGACGAAGGTTTCTCCTATCGTCGCTCTTGCCGTGAAGGTGTGTGCGGTTCCGACGGCATGAACATCAACGGCAAAAACGGCCTGGCGTGCATCACGCCGCTGTCCGCCGTGGTCAAAGGCAACAAGCTGATCGTTCGTCCACTGCCAGGTTTGCCGGTTATCCGTGACCTGGTCGTCGATATGAGCATCTTCTACAAGCAATACGAGAAAGTTAAGCCGTTCCTGCAGAACGACACGCCGGCTCCGGCCATCGAGCGTCTGCAGTCCCCGGAAGAGCGCGAGAAGCTCGACGGTCTGTACGAGTGCATTCTGTGCGCTTGCTGCTCGACTTCGTGCCCGTCCTTCTGGTGGAATCCGGACAAGTTCCTGGGTCCAGCTGCCCTGCTGCAAGCGTACCGCTTCCTGGCAGACAGCCGTGATACCAAGACGTCCGAGCGTTTGGCTTCGCTGGATGACCCGTTCAGCGTATTCCGCTGCCGCGGGATCATGAACTGCGTCAACGTATGTCCCAAAGGCCTGAACCCGACTAAGGCCATTGGTCACATCCGTAACATGCTGCTGCAGAGCGGCGTGTAACTGACGTTGTAGTAAAAGCAGGACCGTTGTGCCCGTAAATGCTACGGCGCAGGCTTCAACCGGCGCCGTAGTTTTAACTTGAGCAGCGACTTACAAAGCCGCGGCTCTTATTTTGAAGAAATGAGACAAGCAGGGGCATTCGGGTTGGTACCCGAACTATCAGCGTGATCCTAAGTGGCTTGTTTTGGTCGCTGCACTTGGCCGTTTGCAAGCAAACTCGGTGTTTTCGCCGGTGGTGTCCCCAAATCGAGGGTGACCAAGCATGCAAGAAAGCGTGATGCAGCGCATGTGGAACAGCGGCTATCTTTCAGGTGGTAACGCTGCCTATGTGGAAGAGCTTTATGAGCTCTACCTGCACGACCCTAACGCTGTGCCAGAAGAATGGCGCACCAAATTTCAGACGTTGTCTTCAGACGGCAACGCTGCCACCGATGTATCGCACGCAACGATTCGCGATCAATTTGTGCTGCTGGCAAAGAACCAGCGCCGCGCCCAACCGGTTTCTGCCGGGAGCGTGAGCAGTGAGCACGAGAAGAAGCAAGTTGAAGTATTGCGACTGATCCAGGCCTACCGGATGCGCGGCCACCAGGCGGCCCAGCTTGACCCGCTGGGGCTCTGGAAGCGTCCTGCACCTGCTGACCTGTCGATCAATCATTACGGCTTGACCAATGCCGATCTTGATACGACCTTCCGTGCCGGCGACCTGTTCATCGGCAAAGAGGAAGCGAGCCTACGCGAAATTCACGAAGCGTTGCAGCAGACATATTGCCGCACCATCGGCGCTGAGTTCACGCACATCACCGATTCCGAGCAACGCCACTGGTTCCAGCATCGCCTGGAAGGTGTGCGTGGTCGTCCGGTATTGTCCGCTGACGTACGCAGCCACCTGCTTGAGCGCGTAACCGCTGCCGAAGGCCTGGAAAAATACCTGGGTACCAAATACCCGGGCACCAAGCGTTTCGGCCTGGAAGGCGGCGAAAGCCTGATCCCGATGCTCGACGAGCTGATCCAGCGTTCCGGTTCCTACGGCACCAAGGAAATCGTGATCGGCATGGCCCACCGTGGTCGCCTGAACGTGTTGGTCAACACCTTCGGCAAGAACCCGCGTGAGCTGTTCGACGAGTTCGAAGGCAAGAAGAAGGTCGAGTTGGGTTCCGGTGACGTTAAATACCACCAGGGCTTCTCGTCCAACGTGATGACTACCGGCGGTGAAGTTCACCTGGCCATGGCCTTCAACCCATCCCACCTGGAAATCGTTTCTCCAGTGGTCGAGGGTTCGGTCCGTGCTCGCCAGGATCGTCGTAACGACACCACCGGTGAAAAAGTTCTGCCAATTTCCATCCACGGTGACGCGGCATTTGCCGGTCAAGGCGTGGTCCTGGAAACGTTCCAGATGTCGCAGACACGCGGCTTCAAGACGGGCGGTACGGTTCACATCGTCATCAACAACCAGGTAGGTTTCACCATCAGCAATCCGCTGGACGCGCGCTCCACCGAGTACGCGACCGACGTTGCCAAGATGATCCAGGCGCCGATCCTCCATGTGAATGGTGATGATCCGGAAGCTGTGTTGTTCGTGACCCAGTTGGCCATTGACTACCGCATGCAGTTCAAGCGTGACGTCGTGATCGACCTGGTCTGCTACCGCCGTCGCGGTCACAACGAAGCTGACGAACCAAGCGGCACCCAGCCGTTGATGTACCAGCAAATCACCAAGCAGCGCACCACCCGTGAGCTTTACGCCGAAAGCCTGACCAAGGCCGGTGTGGTTGACGATGCGCGTGTTCAGGCCAAGGTCGATGAATACCGCAACGCGCTGGACAATGGTCTGCACGTAGTGAAAAGCCTGGTTAAAGAGCCGAACAAAGAGCTGTTCGTGGACTGGCGTCCGTACCTGGGCCACGCCTGGACTGCGCGTCACGACACCTCGTTCGATCTGAAAACCCTGCAGGAATTGTCCGCCAAGCTGTTGGAAATTCCAGAAGGCTTCGTGGTTCAGCGCCAAGTGGCGAAGATTTACGAAGACCGTCAGAAGATGCAAGCCGGCGGCCTGCCGATCAACTGGGGTTACGCCGAAACCATGGCGTACGCGACCCTGGCGTTCGAAGGTCACCCGATCCGCATGACCGGCCAGGACATCGGTCGTGGTACGTTCTCGCACCGTCACGCGGTATTGCACAACCAGAAAGACGCGGGCACCTACATCCCGTTGCAGAACCTGTACGAAGGCCAGCCACGTTTCGATCTGTACGATTCGTTCCTGTCCGAAGAAGCGGTTCTGGCGTTCGAATACGGTTACTCGACCACCACGCCAAACGCGCTGGTGATCTGGGAAGCCCAGTTCGGCGACTTCGCCAACGGCGCCCAAGTGGTAATCGACCAGTTCATCACCAGCGGCGAGCACAAGTGGGGTCGCCTGTGCGGTCTGACCATGTTGCTGCCACACGGTTATGAAGGTCAGGGTCCTGAGCACTCCTCGGCCCGTCTGGAGCGTTACCTGCAGCTGTGCGCCGAGCACAACATCCAGGTGTGCGTGCCGACTACCCCGGCCCAGATCTACCACTTGCTGCGTCGCCAGGTGATCCGCCCGCTGCGCAAGCCGCTGGTAGTGCTGACACCGAAGTCGCTATTGCGTCATAAATTGGCCATCTCGACCCTGGAAGATCTGGCTGATGGTTCGTTCCAGACTGTTATTCCAGAAATCGACACGCTGGACGCAGCCAAGGTGACTCGCCTGGTCCTGTGCAGCGGCAAGGTCTACTACGACCTGCTGGAAAAACGTCGTGCCGAAGGCCGCGAAGACATCGCCATCGTGCGTATCGAGCAGCTTTACCCGTTCCCGGAAGACGACCTGATGGAGGCCATCGCGCCTTACACCAACCTCACCAACGTGGTGTGGTGCCAGGAAGAACCGATGAACCAGGGCGCGTGGTACAGCAGCCAGCATCACCTGCGTCGCAGCATGGGTAACCACAACAAGGCGCTGAACCTGGAGTACGCCGGTCGCGATGCTTCTGCTGCACCTGCATGTGGTTATGCGTCGATGCACGCCGAGCAGCAGGAAAAACTGCTGCAAGATGCTTTTACTGTTTAACGCCTTCGCGCTGACTGAAACCGAATTTTAAGGACACACAGATAATGGCTATCGAAATCAAAGCCCCGTCATTCCCGGAATCGGTTGCCGATGGCACCGTTGCCACTTGGCACAAGAAACCAGGCGACGCTGTAAAGCGTGACGACCTGATCGTTGACATCGAGACCGACAAAGTCGTGCTGGAAGTATTGGCCGAAGCTGACGGCGTGCTGGGCGCAATCGTTGCCGAAGAAGGCGCTACCGTTCTGTCGAACCAGGTACTGGGCTCGATCGAAGAGGGCAGCGCTGCTGCCGCTGCTCCTGCTGCCGCTGCACCGGCAGCCGCCGCTGCTCCTGCCGCCGCTCCGGCTGCTGGCGCTGAAGACCCGATCGCTGCACCAGCTGCCCGTCAGCTGGCTGAAGAGAACGGCATCAACCTGGCGTCCGTCAAAGGCACCGGCAAAGACGGTCGCATCACCAAGGAAGACGTGGTTGCTGCTGTTGAAGCCAAGAAAAACGCTCCAGCTGCCGCACCTGCCAAGGCTGCTGCCCCGGCCGCCGCTGCTCCTGTGTTCGCCGCTGGCGACCGCACCGAGAAGCGCGTTCCGATGACTCGCGTACGTGCCACCGTGGCCAAGCGTCTGGTTGAAGCCCAGTCGAACATGGCGATGCTGACCACCTTCAACGAAGTCGACATGACCGAAGTCATGGCCCTGCGTTCGAAGTACAAGGATCTGTTCGAGAAGTCCCACAACGGCGTGCGCCTGGGCTTCATGTCCTTCTTCGTGAAAGCGGCCACCGAAGCGCTGAAACGCTTCCCGGCAGTCAACGCTTCCATCGACGGCAACGACATCGTTTACCATGGCTACGCCGACGTCGGCGTTGCCGTGTCCAGCGACCGTGGCCTGGTGGTTCCAGTACTGCGTAACGCCGAACTGATGAGCCTGGCTGAAATCGAAGGCGGCATCGCCACCTTCGGCAAGAAAGCCCGTGACGGCAAGCTGACCATCGACGAGATGACCGGCGGTACCTTCACCATCACCAACGGTGGTACCTTCGGTTCGATGATGTCGACGCCGATTGTCAACCCACCACAAGCGGCAATCCTGGGCATGCACAACATCATCCAGCGTCCGATGGCCATCAACGGCCAAGTCGTGATCCGCCCAATGATGTACCTGGCGCTGTCGTACGATCACCGCCTGATCGATGGTAAAGAAGCCGTGACTTTCCTGGTGACCATCAAGAACCTGCTGGAAGACCCGGCTCGTCTTCTTCTGGATATTTGATTGAAGCAGCTTCAAGTTGCGAGCTACAAGCTGCAAGTAAACGCAGTTTGGCTTGCAGCTTGAAGCTCCGAGCTTGAAGCTTGAAGCTAATAGAGGATCTATTTTCATGACACAGAAATTTGACGTCGTAGTGATTGGTGCAGGTCCTGGCGGCTACGTTGCTGCCATCAAGGCCGCACAACTGGGCCTCTCGACTGCTTGCATCGAAAAATACACCGACAAGGAAGGCAAACTGGCACTGGGCGGTACTTGCCTGAACGTCGGTTGCATTCCTTCCAAGGCGCTGCTGGACAGCTCCTGGAAATTCCACGAAGCCCAAGACGGCTTCGCGATCCACGGCATCAACCATGCTGGCGTGACCATGGACGTGCCAGCAATGGTCGGCCGTAAAGCCAACATCGTTAAAGGCCTGACTTCCGGCGTTGCCACCTTGTTCAAGGCCAACGGCGTGACTTCCCTGCAAGGCCACGGCAAGCTGCTGGCTGGCAAGAAAGTTGAAATCACCAAGCCAGACGGCTCGACCGAAATCATCGAAGCCGAGAACGTGATCCTGGCCCCTGGTTCGCGTCCAATCGACATCCCGCCTGCTCCAGTTGACCAGAACGTGATCGTTGATTCGACTGGCGCCCTGGAATTCCAAGCAGTGCCTAAGCGCCTGGGCGTGATCGGCGCTGGCGTAATCGGCCTGGAGCTGGGTTCGGTATGGTCCCGCCTGGGTTCCGAAGTCACCGTGCTGGAAGCCCTGGACACGTTCCTGCTGGCTGCCGACACCGCTGTGTCCAAAGAAGCGCTGAAAACCCTGACCAAACAAGGTCTGGACATCAAGCTGGGCGCTCGCGTGACCGGCTCGAAAGTCAACGGTGAAGAAGTTGTCGTCAACTACACCGACAAGGATGGTGAAAAAACCATCACTTTCGACAAGCTGATCGTAGCCGTGGGTCGCCGTCCAGTGACCACCGACCTGCTGGCAGCTGACAGCGGCGTGACCCTCGACGAGCGCGGTTATGTGCACGTTGACGATCACTGCGCGACCACCGTGCCTGGCGTCTACGCCATCGGCGACGTGGTGCGTGGCATGATGCTGGCGCACAAGGCTTCCGAAGAAGGCATCATGGTTGTCGAGCGCATCAAGGGCCACAAGACCCAGATGAACTACGACCTGATCCCATCGGTTATCTACACCCACCCGGAAATTGCATGGGTCGGCAAGAACGAACAGCAGTTGAAAGCTGAAGGCGTTGAAGTTAACGTCGGCACCTTCCCGTTCGCCGCTTCTGGCCGTGCCATGGCAGCCAACGACACCGGTGGTTTTGTCAAGGTCATCGCTGATGCCAAGACTGACCGCGTATTGGGCGTCCACGTGATTGGCCCAAGCGCTGCAGAACTGGTTCAGCAAGGCGCGATCGGTATGGAATTCGGCACCAGTGCCGAGGATCTGGGCATGATGGTCTTCTCCCATCCGACCCTGTCCGAAGCGCTGCATGAAGCCGCGTTGGCAGTGAATGGCGGCGCCATCCACATCGCCAACAAGAAGAAGCGCTAAGCGAGATAATAAGAAACCACGGCGGAGTTGCCCGTCGTGAGCCTTGCGCGCAAGACTCACCGCGGAATATCCGCTGGACGCAGTCTTGCGCAGCTTTACGGGCCTTGAGCCCCGCAAGTTGCGCAAGCAGCAGTCACAGGTGGCGCGGCACTCATAATGAGCGCAGCGCCGAATGCGCAGTACCTAACGAAGACGGTAAAAAGCATGAATCTTCACGAGTATCAGGGTAAGCAGCTGTTCGCTGAATACGGCCTGCCAGTTTCCAAGGGCTACGCAGTAGACACCCCGGAAGCAGCAGCAGAAGCTTGCGACAAAATCGGCGGCAGCGAGTGGGTTGTCAAAGCCCAGGTCCACGCCGGTGGTCGCGGTAAAGCGGGCGGCGTTAAGCTGGTTCGCAGCAAAGAAGACGCCAAGGCCTTCGCACAGCAGTGGCTGGGCAAGCGTCTGGTGACTTACCAGACTGATGCCAATGGCCAGCCAGTCACCAAGATCCTGGTTGAATCGTGCACTGATATCGCTAAAGAGCTGTACCTGGGCGCTGTCGTTGACCGTTCGAGCCGTCGCATCGTGTTCATGGCTTCCACCGAAGGTGGCGTGGACATTGAGAAGATCGCCGAAGAAACCCCAGAAAAAATTCTGAAAGCTACTATCGATCCACTGGTTGGCGCTCAGCCATTCCAGGGTCGCGAGCTGGCTTTCCAGCTGGGCCTGGAAGGCAAGCAAGTTGCCCAGTTCGCCAAGATCTTCGTCGGTCTGGCCAAGCTGTTCCAGGATCACGATCTGGCCCTGCTGGAAGTGAACCCGCTGGTGATCAAGGCTGACGGCGATCTGCACTGCCTGGACGCCAAGATCAACATCGACGCCAACGCCATGTACCGTCAGCCTAAGCTGAAGACTTTCCACGATCCGTCGCAAGACGATCCGCGCGAAGCGCACGCTGCCAAGTTCGAACTGAACTACGTAGCCCTGGAAGGTAACATCGGCTGCATGGTCAACGGTGCTGGCCTGGCCATGGGTACCATGGACATCGTCAACCTGCATGGCGGCAAACCAGCCAACTTCCTCGACGTGGGCGGTGGTGCTACCAAAGAACGCGTAACCGAAGCTTTCAAGATCATCCTGTCCGACTCCAACGTCGCTGCAGTACTGGTCAACATCTTCGGCGGCATCGTTCGTTGCGACATGATTGCCGAAGGCATCATCGGTGCAGTGAAAGAAGTCGGCGTTAAAATCCCGGTTGTTGTTCGCCTTGAAGGTAACAACGCTGAACTGGGCGCTAAAGTACTGGCAGAAAGCGGTTTGAACATCATCGCGGCTACCAGCCTGACCGACGCTGCTCAACAAGTTGTCAAAGCTGCGGAGGGCAAATAATGAGCGTCCTGATCAATAAAGACACCAAAGTTATCTGCCAGGGTATTACCGGTTCGCAAGGTAGTTTCCACACCCAGCAAGCCATCGAATACGGCACCAAGATGGTTGGCGGCGTAACACCTGGTAAGGGCGGCACCGAGCACCTGGGTCTGCCAGTGTTCAACACCGTGAAAGACGCTGTAGCTGCCACTGGCGCCACCGCCAGCGTGATCTACGTTCCAGCTCCTTTCTGCAAGGACTCGATCCTGGAAGCAGCATTCGGCGGCATCAAGCTGATCGTCTGCATCACCGAAGGCATTCCTACCCTGGACATGCTGGACGCTAAAGTTAAGTGCGACGAGCTGGGCGTAGTCCTGATCGGCCCTAACTGCCCAGGCGTGATCACTCCAGGCGAATGCAAGATCGGCATCATGCCAGGTCACATTCACTTGCCAGGCAAGGTCGGTATCGTTTCCCGTTCCGGCACCCTGACCTACGAAGCTGTGAAGCAGACCACTGACGCCGGTTTCGGTCAGTCGACTTGCGTCGGCATCGGCGGTGACCCGATCCCAGGCTCGAACTTCATCGACATCCTGAAACTGTTCCAGGAAGACCCGAAGACCGAAGCGATCGTAATGATCGGTGAGATCGGCGGTTCGGCTGAAGAAGAAGCGGCTGCCTACATCAAGGCACACGTGACCAAGCCGGTTGTTTCCTACATCGCTGGTGTGACTGCCCCTGCTGGCAAGCGCATGGGCCATGCTGGCGCAATCATCTCTGGCGGCAAGGGCACTGCAGACGAGAAGTTTGCTGCCCTGGAAGACGCAGGCGTTAAAACCGTGCGTTCGCTGGCAGACATCGGCAAGGCTTTGTCCGAGCTGACCGGTTGGGCTGTCAAGTAAGCCTCGCGCTTAACTGACGCTTCACCAACACAAAGGCCACCTTCGGGTGGCCTTTGTGCTTTCTAAGTAACCACATTTTCTGTAGGAGCCGGCAAGCAGGCTCCTACAGTTTTTTGTATGGCATGGCTGTGTAACTTATCTGCATTGCCAGATTAAGTATGAAAACGCGACATAGAGATGTCGCTTATCGGACAGTCCGCCCCGCAACAGTGCGTTCGTCAGCCAATTTCTGTACCCTAGCCGCCTCTTTATGCGTGCGCATCCCAAAAGGAAGCCCCGCGCTAGACCGGTCGGCTCCCATAAGGGCCGGCAGTATTTCCCTCATCCATAGGGAATCCCTCTCTAAATTCCGATTCAGTAGTGTGGTATTTCCCGAAATGAAAGTGTTGAAAAGCCAGGATATCCTGGCGTTGGGCTTTATGACGTTTGCCCTGTTCGTGGGCGCCGGCAACATCATCTTCCCGCCTATCGTTGGTTTGCAGTCCGGACCTCACGTCTGGATGGCAGCGCTGGGCTTTCTGATCACGGCCGTCGGCCTGCCGGTGGTCACCGTGATCGCCCTGGCCAAGGTCGGCGGCGGTATGGACGCGTTGAGCAGCCCGATCGGCAAGATCGCCGGTGGCCTGCTGGCGGCGGCGGCGTATCTGGCGGTAGGGCCGCTGTTCGCCACCCCGCGTACCGCCACCGTGTCCTTTGAAGTGGGCCTGGCGCCGTTGACCGGCGAAAGCCCGCTGGCGTTGTTCCTCTACAGTTCGGTGTATTTCCTGGTGGTGTTCTTTGTCTCCCTGTACCCAGGACGACTGCTGGACACTGTGGGGCGCTTCCTCGCACCGCTGAAGATCATTGCGCTGGCCATCCTCGGTATCGCCGCCTTTGCCCTGCCGGCCGGTGAAGTGGGTGTCGCCACCCCGGAATACGTGGCTGCGCCGTTCTCCCAAGGTTTCATCAATGGTTACCTGACCATGGATACTCTGGGGGCACTGGTGTTTGGCATCGTGATCGTCAATGCGATCCGGTCCCGTGGTGTTGAGTCGCCGAAGCTGATCACCCGCTACGCGATCATTGCCGGCCTGATCGCCGGTGTGGGCTTGGCCCTGGTGTACATCAGCCTGTTCCGCCTCGGCTCGGGCAGCCACGCGGTTGCCGCCGGTGCAAGCAACGGCGCGGCGGTGCTGCACGCTTATGTGCAACACACCTTCGGTTCCCTGGGCAGCGGCTTCCTGGCCGTGCTGATCTCCCTGGCATGCCTGGTCACCGCCGTAGGCCTGACCTGCGCCTGCGCCGAGTACTTCAGCCGTATCCTGCCGCTGTCCTACAAGACGCTGGTGGTGATCCTGGCGCTGTTCTCGCTGTTCGTGTCCAACCTGGGCCTGACCAAGCTGATCGCGTTCTCGATCCCGGTACTCACGGCGATCTACCCGCCGTGCATCGTGCTGGTGGCGTTGAGCTTCTGCAAAGACTTCTGGCTGGAGCAGGGGCGCATCGTCGGTCCGGTGATGCTGGTGTCGTTCATCTTTGGTTGCATTGATGCGCTCAAGGGCGCTGGCCTCGCGGATTGGATGCCTGCGCAATTGGCCAACCTGCCGCTGAGCGAGCAGGGCCTGGCGTGGCTGGTGCCGTCGGTGATGACACTGGCTGTGGCGTTTGTGGTTGATCGTATGCTCGGCAAGCGTAGCGAAGCTATCGCTTAAACAAGCGGGTTTACGTTACAAGGAAATGCCTCGTATCAATCGATACGGGGCATTTTTTATGCTTATAGAACACGATCCTGTAGGAGCTGGCTTGCCAGCGATAGCGGTGTGTCAGCCAACGTATTCTGTGATTGATATGCTGCCATCGCCGGCAAGCCAGCTCCTACGATCGCTCGTGTTTGCCAAATCGCCGCTTAATAGGACCCGCATGTCGTTTATCGAAACCAATCAAATCCACCTGCTTGCCGCCCTCTGGTTCGTCCTGTGCTGGGGCGGCTACACCCGCTATGCCACCTGGAAAGCCCGCGACACGGCCTGCCTGGCCAGCGTGCTGCATCTGTATCGCGAGGACTGGATGCGCCGCATGCTGCTGCGCGACAACCGCATCGCCGACGCCAGTGTGATCGGCAACCTCGAGCGCAACGCCTCGTTCTTTGCCTCCAGTACCCTGATCATCCTCGCCGGTATTCTCACCGTGCTCGGGGCCTCGGAGCGCGCGGTGTCGTTGCTGGCGGATATCCCCATGGTGCAGCAGGCGTCCCAGGGCATGTCGGAGATCAAGTTGTTGTGCCTGGCGCTGGTGTTCGTCTACGCGTTCTTCACATTCAGCTGGTGCATGCGCCAGTACAACTTCGCGGCGGTGCTGGTGGGTTCGGCGCCGATGATCGGTGAGCGGCATGTGTCGGAACAGGAGCGCAATGCGTTTGCCCTGCGCGCGGCGCGGGTGATCTCCATGGCCGCTAACCAGTTCAACTTCGGCCTGCGCGCTTATTACTTCGGCATGACGATGCTGGCGTGGTTTGTCAGCCCCTGGTTGTTCATGTTGATGAGCAGCGGGGTGGTGTTGGTGCTGTACCGTCGGGAGTTTCATTCCGACGTGCTGCAAGTGATGGTGTATACGCAAACGGACGCGCCGCCGCCGGAACCGGCTAAAGAAGTGGGCTAACTACGGCCTACAAATAGAAACCCAGACAAAGTAAAGCCCGCTATCTAAGCGGGCTTTCTTTTTGCAGCCAGGCTATTTCAAGCCGCGGTCTCAAGAACCGGTGGCTGGGGTAGCAGGTGCTGCTTCTTTTGCGGCGGCTGCGTTCGATTCAGCCTGAGCTTTGGCAGCATCGGCGTTTTCTTTCGCAGCGTCGTTCACTTTATCCTGAGCCTTCGCCATATCTTTCTGAGCTTGCTCAGAGTGCGCGGCGGCGTCTTGGGCTTTGTCTTCGGATTTCTTGTCGCAGGCAGCGAGACCGAGGGCAGCGGCGAGCATCATGGAAATAGCTAAAGTCTTGCGCATGGGTGTTTCTCCTTATTGAAGATATCTACTGGCCTTTCGAGCATGGCGGTTCGGCATTAGTTCCTTTTATTCCATAGATATATAAATCGCTGACTAACCGGAACTTTTGCCCACCCACCCCTTCCGCGAATCAACACTAATAAGAGTCTGGAACGAATGACCGAAAATCCCCTGTTAGAGCGCGCGACGCGCTTTGTTTCGGCCTTGCGCCATTGTCAGGTGCTGGGCATTACCGCTCATCAGGCCAGCGAGGAGGGCATCACCTTGATCATGCCCTACGCCACGCATTTAGTGGGTGATCCCCAGTCGGGGGTGATCCATGGCGGCGCGCTGACTTCTCTGATGGACACCGCCTGCGGCATGGCCACCCTGTGTGTGCTGCCGGAATTCGAAGTGTGCCCGACCCTCGACTTGCGCGTTGACTACATGCATCCCGCTGCGCCCCACAAACCCGTGTATGGCTTCGCCCAATGCTACCGGGTGACCACCGACGTCATCTTCACCCGCGGCTTTGCCTTCCAGGATGACCCCCAGCAACCCATCGCCCATGTGGTGGGCACGTTCATGCGCATGGGCAAACGCCTCAGGGGCACACAAGGATTGGGCAGCGCGATAAAGGGAGAACAGGCATGACGCACCGATTCAAGACCCGCCTGGAACAGGCCCATGAGCGCGGTGATTACGAGGCGCTGCTCAACCTCATTCCTTACGCCAAGCTCATCGGCATTGAATGCACGCGACTGGGGGATGAATTGCTGTTCCGCCTGCCGGCCAACAAGGACAATATTGGTAACCCCATATTGCCGGCGCTGCACGGCGGCGTGATTGCGGGCTTCATGGAGCTGTCGGCGGCGCTGTACCTGCTGGTGTTCACGGGCGCGCCGGGCATCCCGAAAATCATCGACTTTTCCCTGGATTACCTGCGCGCCGGGCAGTTTCGCGACACCTATGCCAAATGCCAGGTGTGGCGCCAGGGTCGACGGGTGGCGAACGTGGCTATCACCGCCTGGCAGAGCACGGCCGCAGAACCTATCGCCACCGCCCGCGCGCATTTCAAGATCGAGGAACAGAGCCGCCCTTGAAATCCTGGTCTTAGCCCCCAACTTTGATGACAACCCGCCGCCAACCCTCAAGGGCGCGGCCACTGCCATCCAATTGGAGTTTGATGACCATGAGTGTGGAAACTCAAAAGGAAACCCTGGGCTTCCAGACCGAGGTGAAGCAACTGCTGCACCTCATGATCCATTCGCTGTATTCCAACAAGGAAATTTTCCTTCGCGAATTGATCTCGAACGCCTCTGACGCTGTCGACAAATTACGTTTCGAAGCCCTGTCCAAGCCTGAGTTGCTGGAAGGTGGCGCCGAACTGAAAATCCGTGTGAGCTTCGACAAGGACGCCAAGACCGTCACGATCGAAGACAACGGTATCGGCATGAGCCGCGAAGATGCGATCACCCACCTGGGGACCATCGCCAAATCCGGTACTGCCGACTTCATGAAGAACCTGTCGGGCGACCAGAAGAAGGATTCGCACCTGATCGGCCAGTTCGGCGTGGGCTTCTACTCGGCCTTCATCGTCGCCGACCAAGTGGAAGTGTTCAGCCGCCGTGCCGGCCTCGACGCCAGCGAAGGCGTGCATTGGTCGTCCAAAGGCGAGGGCGAGTTCGAAATCGCCACTATCGACAAGGCCGACCGTGGTACCCGCATCGTCCTGCACCTGAAATCCGGTGAAGACGAATTCGCCGATGGCTGGCGCCTGCGCAACATCGTCAAGAAGTACTCCGACCACATCGCTTTGCCGATCGAGCTGCCGAAAGAACAAGCGGCCGCCGAAGGCGAAGAGGCACCTGCCCAGGAATGGGAAGTGGTCAACCGCGCCAGCGCGCTGTGGACCCGTCCGCGTACCGAGATCAAGGACGAGGAATACCAGGAGTTCTACAAGCACATCGGTCACGACTACGAAAACCCGCTGAGCTGGAGCCACAACAAGGTCGAAGGCAAGCTGGAATACAGCTCGCTGCTCTACGTACCGGCCCGTGCCCCGTTCGACCTGTACCAGCGTGAAGCGCCGAAAGGCCTGAAGCTGTACGTACAGCGCGTCTTCGTGATGGACCAGGCGGAGTCCTTCCTGCCGTTGTACCTGCGCTTCATCAAAGGTGTGGTCGACTCCAACGATTTGTCTCTGAACGTGTCGCGGGAAATCCTGCAGAAAGACCCGATCATCGACTCCATGAAGTCGGCGCTGACCAAGCGTGTACTCGACATGCTGGAAAAACTGGCGAAGAACGAGCCTGAGCAATACAAAGGCTTCTGGAAAAACTTCGGCCAGGTCATGAAAGAAGGCCCGGCGGAAGATTTTGCCAACAAAGAAAAAATCGCTGGCTTGCTGCGTTTTGCTTCGACTCACGAAGAAGGCGGCGAGCAAGTGGTGTCCCTGGCCGAATACCTGGCACGCGCCAAGGAAGGTCAGGACAAGATCTACTACCTGACCGGCGAAACCTACGCTCAGGTCAAAAACAGCCCGCACCTGGAAGTCTTCCGCAAGAAAGGCATCGAAGTGCTGCTGCTGACCGACCGTATCGATGAGTGGCTGATGAGCTACCTCAACGAGTTCGACGGCAAATCCTTCGTCGACGTGGCCCGCGGTGACCTGGACCTGGGTAACCTGGATTCCGAAGAAGAGAAGAAAGAAGCCGAAGAAGTCGCCAAGGCCAAAGAAGGCTTGGTTGAGCGTATCAAGGCGTCCCTGGGCGATGCGGTCAGCGAAGTGCGGGTTTCCCACCGTCTGACCGACTCCCCGGCGATCCTGGCCATCGGCGAAGCGGACTTGGGCATGCAAATGCGCCAGATCCTCGAGGCCAGCGGCCAGAAAGTGCCGGATTCCAAGCCGATCTTCGAATTCAACCCGGCTCACCCGCTGATCGAGAAACTCGACGGCGAGCAAAGCGAAGAGCGGTTTGGCGACCTGTCGCACATCCTCTTCGACCAAGCGGCCCTGGCCGCTGGCGACAGCTTGAAAGACCCGGCCGCCTATGTGCGCCGCCTGAACAAGCTGTTGGTTGAACTGTCGGTTTGACCCTGACGTAGAAAAACCCGCTTCGGCGGGTTTTTTCGTTCTAGTGCACCTCAACTGGAGTAAATGATGAGCCAAGTCACAGTACGTTCCGTGGTCTATCAGATTGATGGCCAATCTTACGAAAGCCGTCTCGCGTTCGATGCCAGCCACAAGGGCCCGCTGCCGGGCCTGCTGATGGCGCCGAACTGGATGGGAGTGAGTGCGGGTGCCGAAGAGATCGCCAAGAGCGTCGCCAGCAAGGGCTATGTGGTGCTGATTGCCGATTTGTACGGGCAGACCGTGCGTCCGTCGAATGGCGATGAAGCCGGTGCGGCGATGATGCCGTTGAAGAACGACCGTGCGTTGTTGAACAAGCGTATGCAGGCGGCCTTCGAGCAGTTGCAGGGCCAGACTGAGGCAGCGGTTGATACCTCGAAACTGGCGACCTTTGGTTTCTGCTTCGGCGGGTGCTGCTCCCTGGAGCTGGCGCGTACCGGTGCGCCGGTCAAGGCTGCCATCTCGTTCCACGGCACCCTCGACACGCCGAACCCGGCGGATGCGAAGAACATCAAGGGCTCAGTGCTGGTGCTGCATGGCGCTTCTGACCCATTGGTCCCTAAAGAGCAACTGCCGGCGTTCGAAGATGAAATGAACGCGGCCGGTGTGGATTGGCAACTGCTGAGCTACGGCGGCGCGGTGCATTCGTTCACCGACCCGCATGCGAATGTGCCGGGCAAGATGATGTACGACGCGAAGACGGCCAAACGGGCTTTCCAGTCGATGCATAACTTGCTGGAAGAAGTGTTCAAGGGCTGATTTTTCAGCGCCTGTTTTGGCCTCTTCGCGAGCAAGCCCGCTCCCGCATTTGACGCTGTTCACAAGTCAAAATGTGGGAGCGGGCTTGCTCGCGAATGCTACCTCACCGGCAACTCAATTCTTTCAGACTCACCCGGCACCGTCGGCCAATCCCCAGCCGCCCACCGCTGCCTGGCCTGTTCGATCACCGCTGGATCACTCGCGACAAAATTCCAATTGATCCGCCGAGGCCCATCCAGCGGCGCGCCGCCAAACACCACCAGGTGGCAATCGCTTTCGGCAAACAGTGTCATCTCCTTACCAGCCGGCAGCACCACCAGGCTGTGCACTTCAAGCGTCTCGCCGTCCAACTGCGCTTCCCCCTCCAGCACATACACCGCGCGTTCCTCATGCTCATCCGGAATCAGCAGGGTTGTGGCCGTTTGCATCTGCACCTCGGCATACAGCGTGGGCGACAGCACCGGCACCGGCGATTTGAGGCAGAACCCATCGCCCGCGATCAGGCGTATCTGCACGCCCAGATTGTCACTCACCGGCAGGCTGGCTGCCGGGTGATGGCTGTAATGTCCCGGCCCGGTCTCGTGGTCCTTGGGTGAGGCCAGCCACACTTGCAACCCATGCAGGCTAAAACCGCTGGCCTTGAGCGGCTCAGGGGTGCGTTCGACATGGGCAATCGCGCTGCCGGCCGTCATCCAGCTCACATCACCGGCCTGCACCACCTGATCCGAACCCAGGCTGTCCTTGTGCTGCAGCGCACCTTCAAACAAATAGGTGAGGGTCGACAGCCCGATATGCGGATGCTGGCGGATATTCATGCCATCGCCCGGTGCGTAACGAGTGAGCAGCATATGGTCGAAGAACACAAAAGGCCCGACGCTGCGGCATTCCCGCGACGGCAGCGGGCGCAGGATCGGTTGGCCTTCGACATCTTCGGGGCGAGGGCGGATCACGGTGAGGGTGGTCATGGTGCGTCCCAGTCTGAGCGGGTTAGATGCTGCTGAGCATAACCCGCTCGGAAGGATGTTGCCGCTATTGGCTGAAGGCGCCTTCCGACAGCTTTGTCTCGATGGTGACGTCGGCGGTGGTCATCAGCTTGTGCACCGGGCAGCGATCTGCCACACGGTGCAGTTCGTCGCGTTGCTCGTCGGTGAGCACGCCCTTGAGCGTCAGCTTGACGTTGAGCTTGTATTTGCCCTTTTGCTCTTCGGTGGCGTCGTGGGTGACTTCCACAGTCACGCCGGTCAGCGGAATGTCTTTCTTCTGCGCGTAGAGCTTGACCGTCAGCGCTTTGCACGACGCCAGCGCGGCATCGAAGTAGTCATGGGGGGAGGGCGCCGAATCGTCGCCGCCCAGGCTTTTAGGCAGGTCGGTAAACAACTCATGGTTATTGATATTGACGCTATGACGGAAGTTGTCCTGGTTCAGGGTATTCACGGTAACAGGCATGGTAAACCTCACAGGGTGGCAGGATGAAGGTCATGCAGTTATAGAGCATGCTGGCACTTCGGTGTTCCGTGTTTTTTGCCGGATGAACCCTGGCAGCCTGAGCAAGGTCTACCCGTATCAGCCCTTATCGAGGTTTTATCGTGCCGTTGACCCGCCTGACGCTTGCCCTGTTGCTCACCACCAGCAGCCTTGCTGCGCAGGCCCGCGACTATGCCTACAGCGACGCGCACCTGCATTACGTGGATTTCTTCCAGGAAACCGCGGGCATGGACAAGCTGCTCAATGCCATGGCTGACAGCCGCATCGAGCATGTGATGATTTCCGGCATCCCGGTCGCCAAGAAATGGCACGAAGATGAACCCAAGCGGCCGCGCTACTACGCCGGTGACGATGCCGATGCCTACTGGTACAGCGCCACCGATGTGATTGTGGCCGCAGCGGTCAATAAACTGAGCCCAGAGCAACGCCAGTATTTTCATCCGTTCCTGTCCGGCTTCAACCCCAACGACAAGAACTCGGCCGCCCATATCCAGCGCATGCTCGACCTCAACCCAGGGCTGTGGCAAGGCATCGGTGAGGTCTTCACCCGCCATGACGACCTTACCGCCATCACCGCAGGCGACACCCCGCGTGCCAATAACGAAGCCATGACCCGCATCTATCACCTGGCGGCAGAAAACGACCTGCCGGTGATGCTGCACTCCAACATCACCTCCAAGCGTGAGCGCAATCCGCTGTACCTGGCTGAAGTGGAAGAGCCGCTGCGCAACCATCCGCACACCCGCTTTATCTGGGCCCACGCCGGCACCAGCAAGGAAATCCACCGCCATCAGGTGCAGATGGACTTTTTGCTGCCGACCCTGAGCCGCCTGCTGGAGGCTTACCCCAACCTGTACATCGACCTGTCCTGGAGCATGCTCACGCCGTATTTGCTGGATGACGCAGGGCAGCCGCGCCCGGAGTGGGTCAAGCTGGTGGAGCGTTTCCCGGAGCGGTTTATGCTGGGCTCGGACGTTGTAGGGCGGTTCAACAAGCTCGGTAAGGAAATGCGCCGCTTCGACCCGTTCCTGGATGCCCTGCCGGAGGACGTCGCTCGCAAAGTCGCACGGGACAACTTTTTGGCGATCCTGCCTAAAGCGCCCCGCGATGGTGTAGCACGTTGATATCGCGTTTTCGTCTTACGCAAAACGAGCAATAGGCCGATACCTTTCAAGAGCCAGCTGCAAATGGATGCAGCGAAATTGGAAGGAGCCAAGGCATGAGTATCAGAAGTCTGAATATCGCCCCGCGCGCGGGCTTGGGGTTTGGCCTATTGGCGTTGATGGTATTTGCCCTGGGCGGCTTTGCCCTGTTGCAGATGGCCAATATGCGCCAGCAATCGGACCAGGTGGAGAATAACTGGCTGCCCAGCGTGATGGCGGTGGGGCAGATGAGTCAGGACTTGCTGCGTGTTCGGGCGCTGACCTTGCGCCTGCTGGTCAACCGCGATTCCCAGGCGCTGGCGCAGAACGAACAGAAACTGGGCGAGCTGAAAAGCGGCCTGCATCATGCGCAGACCCTCTACGAGGCGCTGATTGTGCTGCCCGAGGAACGCACGCTGTTTGATCGCTTCAAGGCCCAGGAGCAGCAATACCTGCAACGCCAGGAGCAGGTCATGGGGTTTTCGAAGGCCAACCAGCTGGAAGACGCGATCAGGGTGGTCAATGGCGAGATGAACCAGATCGCCGATGAAATGGCCACGACCCTGCACGAACTGGTCAACCTCAACAAAGCCAATGCCAATCAAGCTGCAAGCTTGGCGCAAAGCGTGTTCAGCCAGTCGCGCAGCTGGGTGGTCGGCATGATCGTGCTTACGGCGCTGATTACCATCGGCCTGGCAGTGTGGCTGACACGCAGCATCGTGTTGCCCCTGGCCCAGTCTCTGAAAGTCGCCCAGGGCGTGGCCAGTGGCGATCTGACCGGCGAGATCCATGTGAGTGGCAATGATGAGCCGGCGCGTCTGCAGCAGGCGCTCAAGGGTATGCAGGAGAATCTACGCGATACCATCCGGCGTATCTCCGAGTCGTCGAACCAGTTGGCGTCCGCCTCGGAGGAGCTTAGCTGCGTGACTGAAGACGCCACCCGTGGTTTGCACCAGCAGAATCAGGAAATCGAGCAGGCCGCCACGGCGGTGAACCAGATGACGGCAGCCGTGGAGGAGGTGGCAAGCAACGCAGTGGCCACGTCCCAGGCGTCCCGCGAGTCCGACCGCATTGCCCAGCATGGGCGCGAGCAAGTGCATCAGACTGTGGTGTCGATCGAGGCGCTGGCCACTGACGTGACCGACAACGTGACGCAGGTCGAGGATCTGGCGCAGAAGGTTTATGGCATCAGCAAGGTGCTGGACGTAATCCGCTCGATTGCCGAGCAGACCAACTTGCTGGCGTTGAACGCGGCGATTGAAGCGGCGCGCGCCGGGGATGCTGGGCGTGGGTTTGCGGTAGTAGCCGACGAAGTGCGGGCTTTGGCTCATCGCACCCAGCAGTCGACCCAGGAAATCGAGCAGATGATCAGCGGGATCCAGCAAGGCACCGATCAGGCGGTCAGCTCGATGCAGCAGAGCAATACGCGAGCACGCTCGACCTTGGATATCGCCAAGTCGGCGGGCACGGCATTGGAGGAAATCGCCTCGGCGTTCACCTTGATCAATGAACGCAACCTGGTGATCGCCAGCGCATCCGAGCAACAGGCGGCGGTGGCGCGGGAGGTGGATCGCAACTTGATCAACATCCGCGACCTGGCGCATCAGACATCGACCGGGGCGAATCAGACCAGTGCGGCGAGCCAGGAGTTGTCGCGCTTGGCGGTGGACCTGAACACGATGGTGGCGCGATTTTCGGTGTAGGGCCGGGTACCGAGTTGGCGCTATCGCAGGCAAGCCAGCTCCCACAGGGGAATGCGTTTCAAATGTGGGAGCTGGCTTGCCTGTGATGAAGCCGACTCGGTCTCAAATCCATTACCCACAAAAAAGCCCCGAACCAGTCGGGGCTTTTTCATGCAATCAAGCTACAGGTCTTACTGACCCTGCCAGCGTTTCAGCACCAGGGTAGCGTTAGTGCCACCAAAGCCGAAGCTGTTGCTCATCACGGTGTCGATTTTTGCATTCTCAACGGTCTTGGTCAGGATCGGCATGTCAGCCACCACCGGATCAATCTCGTCGATGTTGGCCGAACCGGCCATGAAGTTGCCTTCCATCATCAGCAGGCAGTAGATCGCTTCGTGAACGCCAGCGGCGCCCAAGGAGTGACCGGACAGGCTCTTGGTAGAGCTGATGGCCGGAGCCTTGTCGCCGAATACCGCACGCACGCCTTCCATTTCCTTGGCGTCGCCGACCGGAGTCGAGGTGCCGTGGGTGTTCAGGTAGTCGATTGGGGTATCTACAGTGGACATGGCCATCTGCATGCAACGGATGGCGCCTTCACCGCTTGGGGCAACCATGTCGTAGCCGTCGGAAGTGGCGCCGTAGCCGACGATTTCCGCGTAGATCTTGGCACCACGGGCCAGAGCGTGTTCCAGCTCCTCGACCACCACCATGCCGCCACCGCCGGCGATGACGAAACCGTCACGCTTGGCGTCGTAGGCGCGGGAGGCCTTTTCCGGGGTTTCGTTGTACTGGGTGGACAGTGCGCCCATGGCGTCGAACAGGAACGATTGGCTCCAATGTTCTTCTTCACCGCCGCCGGCGAACACGATGTCCTGCTTGCCCAACTGGATCTGCTCAACCGCAGTACCGATGCAGTGTGCACTGGTGGCGCAGGCGGAGGAAATCGAGTAGTTCACGCCCTTGATCTGGAAAGGCGTGGCCAGGCAGGCCGACACAGTGCTGCCCATGGTCCGCGTGACACGGTACGGGCCGACACGCTTCACGCCTTTTTCGCGCAGGATGTCCAGCGCTTCCATCTGGTTCAGGGTCGATGCGCCGCCGGAGCCGGCGATCAGGCCGGTGCGTACGTTCGAGACCTGGTCTTCGCTCAGGCCGGAGTCGGCGATTGCGTCTTTCATCGCCAGGTAGGCGTAGGCGGCAGCGTGGCCGACGAAGCGATAGATCTTGCGATCGATCAGCTCTTCGAGGGGCAGGTCGATGGAGCCGGAAACCTGGCTACGCAGACCCATTTCGGCATATTCCGGGTTGAAGCGGATGCCAGGGCGACTTGCACGCAGGTTAGCGGTGACGGTCTCTTTGTCATTGCCCAGGCAAGAAACAATGCCCAGACCAGTGATAACGACGCGGCGCATGCGGATAACCCTTAAAAGTTGTCAGTGGATGTGAATACGCCGACCCGAAGGCCTTCGGCAGTATAGATCTCGCGACCGTCGACGCTCACCGAACCATCGGCGATGGCCAGGTTCAGCTTGCCCTTGAGGACGCGCTTGATTTGAATGTTGTAGGTGACTTTCTTGGCGGTCGGCAGGACCTGGCCAAAGAACTTCACTTCGCCCGAACCCAGGGCACGACCGCGGCCCGGCAGGCCTTGCCAGCCGAGGAAGAAACCGACCAGCTGCCACATGGCGTCAAGGCCCAGGCAGCCTGGCATCACAGGGTCGCCTTCGAAATGGCAGGCGAAGAACCACAGGTCCGGGGTGATATCCAGCTCGGCGACCAATTCACCTTTGCCGTACTTGCCACCCTCTTCGCTGATATGGGTGATGCGATCCACCATCAGCATGTTCGGGGCGGGCAGTTGCGCGTTACCTGGGCCGAACAGCTCACCGCGACTGCAGCGCAGCAGGTCTTCCCGAGTAAAGGCGTTTTGTTTGGTCATGCGAGCTCCTCAATAATCCCATGCGGCAGGGTAGGGTAAATCTTCCCGAACCGAATGAAGCGTTCATGCCTCATGTCGGCAGCCTACACATAGACTATTGCGTTGTAGTGAAAGTCACAGCGGCAAGGCACTGAATGTACACTTGTTCACTGAAATTTTAAACCGGGCCTGTTTATGGGCCCGTTCGGGTGCCTAAGACTGCCGCACTTTCGCCTTTCACGCCAGTCGGAGTTGGCTGATGGCGCGGCGCTATTGCACCCAACGCTGCAGGATTTGCTGCAAATCCGTGCGTTTGAACGGCTTGGCCAGGTAATCGTTCATTCCCGCTGCCAGGCAGGCTTCACGGTCGCCCTGTAAAGCGTTGGCGGTCAGGGCGATGATCGGCAGATCGGCACAGCCCGGTAACTGACGGATTTGCCGGGTGGCTTCATAGCCGTCGATGACCGGCAGCCGACAATCCATCAGGATTGCGGTGAAAATCAGGCTCTCGGCGCTGCGGATCGCTTCGGCGCCGTCGGTGGCCAGGCTCACTTCGAAGCCCAGGCTGCGCAGCATGGCCTCAACCACCGTGCGGTTGACCGGGTTGTCTTCCACCAGCAGCACGTGACGACCATCACCCGCGCCGGCTTTGCCGTCGGCGTCGCTGGCAATCGGCGGCACGCTGTGCTGGTCGATGGCCAGGGGAATTTCCAGGGTAAACACCGAGCCGCGGCCTTCTTCGCTTTGGGCACGCAGGGTGCCGCCCATGCGTTCGGCCAGGGTGCGTGCGATGGGCAGGCCCAGGCCGGTGCCGCCGTAACGTCTTGAAATGGAACTGTCAGCCTGCTGGAACGCGTCGAACATCGCCTCCAGGCGTTCGGCGGAAATGCCTATGCCGCTGTCACGCACGGTGCACGTGAACCACACCAGTTCATGGTCGAGGGTCTGCCAGTGGGGCTCGACACTGACGCTGCCGTGCTCGGTGAACTTCAAGGCGTTGCCGATCAGGTTCACCAGGATCTGGCGGATCCGCGTCGGGTCTCCCTGCACCTGCAAGGCGTCCATCCCCAGCGGGATCGCCAGTTTCAGCGCCAGCCCACGTTGCTGGGCGCTGTGCTGGAAGGCCTGCGCGCAACTGTTGATCAGGTCCGCCAGGTTGAACGGAATATGCTCCAGTTCCAGGGCGGCGCGTTCGATACGCGAGAAGTCGAGGATATCGTTGATCACCTTGAGCAAATGCTCGGTGGACTCCGAAGCCAGTGCCGCGTACTCGGTCTGCTCCTCGGTCATCTCCGTGGTTTCCAGCAACTGCAACATGCCCAGCACGCCATTCATGGGCGTGCGCAGTTCATGGCTCATCATCGCCAGGAACTCCGACTTGGCGTTGTTAGCGCGCTCAGCTTCTTCGCGGGTCTGGATCAACTGGGCCATGGCCTGCTGTTGTTCGCGACTGGCCTGGTTGAGGCCTTCGGCAAGGTTGTTGATATGCCGCGACAGGTCGCCCAGCTCCGAGTCATCCACAATCGGCAGCGGCGTCTGGTAGTCGCCTTGCTGGATCGCCTTCACCGCATGGCCCATGGCGCTGATCGGCTGGGACAGGCTGGCGGCCAGGCGCCGCGCGAGCAGGAAGGTAAACAGCAGGGCAAACAGCGCGAGGATGCCGGCCTTGAACAGGATCTCCTGCTGGCGCTGGCTGAACGCGTCGTTGGACATGCCGACGATCACCCGGCCCAGGTAATCGGCGCGCGGTGCCTTGGATTCGTTGAGGTTGTCCTGGAAGAAATCGTTACCCAGTTGAATGTGTTGCAGACGAATCGGTGCCTGGAACACTTTCACCGACAGTGAGCGGTCGTGCTTCTCCGACGGTTGCTCGACATACACCAGGATATTCTCGCTGCTGTCCTGGATCTCCAGGAAGCGCACGTGCGGCGTGGCCAGCGTCGCGCGCAACAGGCTGTCGAGCACGTCATTGTTGCCGGAAATCACCCCGTATTCGGTGGCCGGCGCCAGTTGGTTGGCGATCAGTTGGCCGGTGTGGTCCAGTTCTTGGCGCAAATCCTGGATACGCACAAAGGTGAAGAAGCTGATCAACAGCAACGTCAGCAACAGCGCCGGGCCCAGGGTAATGAGCTGGGTACGGGTGTTGATGTCCCAACGACGACGCAAGGTCATGGGCGTTTTTCTCCTTCGGCCAATCGGGTGGCGACGCTGGCTTCGTCCACCTGTTCGATCCCCAGTGAGCGCGCGACTTGCGGGTTGCCCACGACTTTGAAGCGATCCGGGTACAGCGAGCGCGGCCAGTTGGCCGGCGAATGGTCGAGTAGACGGTCAAGCACGGCCAGCCAGTCAGCCTGGTCGCTGTAGGTGCTGGCCAGGCTGCCGGCTCGTACGAAGCCCGCGTTCGGGCCTATCAGCGGCAATTGCTGGGCGTAACTGCTCAGCAACAGGTTCTTCGCGGTTTTCGGGTTGTACAACTGCGGGTCGTCGAGGCCGAGCAGCACATCACTGTTGCGGAACAGGATTTGGAGCGGTCGACTGTCATTAATGTTGTCCCAGAGCTGGGGCACGATCTCCAGGCCTAGCGAGGTGGAGTGCTGTTTCAGCTCGGGCAGCAGGAATTCGCTGTCGGCGCCATAAAGCACGCCGATACGCCGCGCCTGCGGCAGGATGCCCGCGATCAGGCGCAATTGGCGATCCAGCGGCGGGTCGCTCCACAGCAGGCTAATGCGTGGGTGCGGCATGCTGCCCAGGCGCTGATGGGCTTGCAGGCGGCTGATGCGCAGCACCAGGGTCGGTGGGCCCTGAGGCTCTTGCAGGCGCCAGTCGAGGCCGGGCAGGTCCAGCAGGATCAAGCGCGTGGTTGCCGGCAGGCGGCCGGGTGCCGGCAAGTCTTTGAGGGCTGTAAAGGTGACACGGTCTTCGGGGCGTTGCTGTGCCAGGGCCTGGGCAAAGGCTTGCACACCGGCGCCGTCTTCAGCGGCGGTCAGCAGGATATCGGCACTCCACGCCGGCGCGGCCAGCAGCAGGCAGGCGAGCAGCACGGCACGCCGCCAAAGCCGAGTGATCAACACGCCAGTCATCCGTGACGAGTCGCCCATGTCAGAACTCTAGCTCGGCACTGAAGTAGAGCACGTGGCGATGGTCATAATTGTTGTCGGCCCAGGTGGTGGGCTGGTTGTCGAGGCGTTCTTGCAACATGCCGGCCAGCTCCACGTTGGCTTTGCCCAGGGCAATGCGCTTGGCGACCCGCAGGTCGACCCGTTCGAAGCGATATTGGTTGAGTGCGTCATCGCCATAGTAGAACAGCGCGCTGGACCAACCCTGGCCCCACTCACGCAACCAGCCGGCGGAGCCACTGTTGCGCGCGGTCTGGGCTTTGTCCAGCGGGTTGCTGGTGCTGGCGTCGACGTAAGCATAGGTGAGCCGCAGGCGGTCGGCGTTGCTCACACGCCAGTCGAATTGGGACTCTGCGCCGGTAAACCGGGCGCTGTTGGCGTTGCTGGCAATGTACTGGTTATTGCGCAGCGGCGAGCTGATCATGTCGGTGATCTCGTCGTAGAACAGTTTCACGTCCATGTTCAGCCCGATGTCGGCAAAGAAGCCGTTGTACCCCAGTTCCCGTGACTTCATCATCTCTTTATCGAGGTTACCTGGGCCCCGGGTCTTTACGAAGTATTGCCCGGTGGTCTGCCCGTAGGCCGGGGAGCTGAGGTTGGTGACGCGGTAGCTCCAGTTGACGTTGTTCTCGAACATGTCCGGCGAGCGGATCGCCTCGGAGTACACCGCACGCAGGCCGTGGCGCGGGTTGATCAGGTAGTTGACCGCCACCCGTGGCGTCAGCGAGTTGCCGCTCAGGTGAGTGTCTTCATACATGGCGCCGCCTTGCAGCAGCCAATGCTCGCTGGCGCGCCATTCCAACTGGCCGAACAGGCGCCAGGTGGTGTCGTCCAACGTGCCGTTGAAGTAAGTGTCGGAGTCGGCGCGGTCATAGCGGTAGTTCATGCCGCTGACCAGGCGCAGGCTGTCGGACAGGCTGAGGGTGTCTTGAATCTCCAGGTCGTAGCGGCTTTCGCGGGTGCTCTGGTCGATGTCGCCGCACACGCTTTGACTGGCACCGTCGCGCCACTGTTGCAGCACTTGGTTGGCCAACGCCTGCTCGGCTGCGCTGCCCGGTGGTGCGCTGCCCTGGCTGTAGGTGTCCATGTGCCGGGCCAGCAGTTCGGCGTAGTTGGGATTCATCTGCCACAACTGGGTCAGCTCGGGGCTGAACGAGACCTTGGCGTCACACGCCTTCCAGATTTGCTGGCGGTCCCACTGCTGGGCGGAGCCCTGGATATACAGACTGTGATCCGGGTTGAAGTCGAAGTTCCAGCGCAGGGAGCCGGCATAATCCTTGGCGGTGACGTCGGAATTGTTACCGCCCTCGGTAATCCCGGCGAAGACCGGGCTGTAGGTATACGGTCGCTGGTTTGTGCCTTCTTTCGCATCCAGTTGCAAGTCGATGCTTTGCTGCGTGTTCAGCGTCTGGCTGATCGCCAGGCTGAAGCGGCTGAGGCGGCGGCTGTCACGACGGTCGGCCCCGGATGCATCGCTGTCGAAACCGTCGTCTTGCTGCCCGGACAGGGACAGGCGCAAGTCACCGGTTTCCCAGCCTGCGCCCTGGCTGGCATAGAAATCATTGATGCCGCGTTCGCCACGCACCACTTTTACCCGCGTGCCGTGGCTGTTGGCCGGCGAGCGCGTAAGAATGTTCACCACCGCCATCAAGGCATTGGCGCCGTAGCTGACGGTATTGGGGCCACGGAATACTTCGATGCGCTCGATATCCTCCATGGCCACCGGAATGTCGCTCCAGTCCACGGTGGCCAGGCCCGCGCGGTACACCGAGCGGCCGTCGATCAACACCTGCATGCGCCGCGCATCGCTGGCACTGGTGCCGTGGTAGTTCACCGCCGCCTGATTGCCGCTGGTGTAGCCGACCATCATCCCCGGCACAAGGCGCAGCAACTCACTGATATCCCGCGCGCCACTGGCTTTGATCAGCTCGCTGTCGATCACGGTCATGCTGCCGGGCACGGCGGCGGCCGATTGCTTGAGGCGCGTGGCCGTCAATACCTGGGGCAGCGGCTGGCTGTCGAGGAACAGGTCGTCGGCCATGGCAGGCGTGCAGCACAACAGCATCAGCCACAGAGATGAACGGGGAGGAGGGCCCAAATACACGGCACGGCCTTGATAATTGCGGATAGCCGCCCATGTTAACTGAGGTGGGGCCTTTTGCCAGTCGCCGGACTTGCAATTACTCCATGTAAATGTGGCATTTTCCGACAAACGCGCGAATTGATACGGGGGCTGGCCGCCAGCGGGTCGGCCCGTATAATGCCGCCATCGCCACTGGTATGGATTAACGGATTGCATATGACTGAACAGCGCCCTATTGCGGTCCTGGGAGGCGGAAGTTTTGGTACCGCCGTGGCAAACCTGCTGGCCGAGAACGGCCACGCTGTGCGCCAGTGGATGCGCGACCCCGAACAGGCCGAGGCCATTCGGGTGCACCGGGAAAATCCGCGTTACCTCAAAGGCATCAAGATTCATCCGGCGGTCGAGCCGGTCACCGACCTGCTCGAAACCCTCACGGCGTGCGACCTGTGCTTCGTCGCGCTGCCCTCCAGCGCCTTGCGCTCGGTGCTGGCGCCCCACGCCGAGCGTCTGGCCGGCAAGTTGCTGGTCAGCCTGACCAAGGGCATCGAGGCACAGACCTTCAAGTTGATGAGCGAAATCCTCGAGGAAATCGCTCCCCAAGCGCGCATTGGCGTGCTGTCCGGGCCGAACCTGGCACGGGAAGTGGCCGAACACGCGTTGACCGCCACCGTAGTCGCCAGTGAAGACGAAGAACTCTGCGAACGTGTCCAGGCCGTGTTGCATGGGCGCACTTTCCGCGTCTATGCCAGCAGCGACCGTTTTGGCGTCGAGCTCGGCGGTGCACTGAAAAACGTCTACGCGATCATCGCCGGCATGGCCGTCGCGCTGGGCATGGGCGAAAACACCAAGAGCATGTTGATCACCCGCGCCCTGGCCGAGATGACCCGCTTTGCGGTGAACCAGGGCGCCAACCCAATGACCTTCCTGGGTCTGGCAGGCGTGGGCGACTTGATCGTCACCTGCTCCTCACCGAAAAGCCGCAACTACCAGGTGGGTTTCGCCCTTGGCCAGGGCCTGAGCCTGGAAGACGCGGTCACGCGCCTGGGCGAAGTCGCCGAAGGGGTCAACACGCTCAAGGTGCTCAAGGCCAAGGCCCAGGAAGTCGGTGTGTATATGCCGCTGGTCGCCGGGTTGCACGCGATCCTGTTTGAAGGGCGCACCTTGGACCAGGTCATCGAGTTGCTGATGCGTGCCGAGCCGAAAACCGATGTCGACTTTATTTCCACCAGTGGTTTCAACTGAGGAACGCGTCATGAACGATCCGAAAGCAGCTCCCAAGTACGAATCCATTGGCCTGCGCATTCTGTGGATGCTGGTGTTTGCCCTGGTGTGGCAAGTGGCGCAGTTCCTGCTCGGCGCGCTGGTGGTGGTGCAGTTGATCTACCGCCTGGTCTACGGCGCCCCGAACCTGGGCCTGATGAACTTTGGCGACAGCCTCAGCCAGTTCCTGGCGCAGATCGGCCGCTTCGGCAGCTTCCACACCGACCAGAAGCCGTGGCCGTTCGCCGACTGGCCGACCCCGCGCGCACCCGAGGGCGAAGCCGCCCACAGCGTGCCGCCGGCGCCACACCCGGTGCGCGATGAAGAGCCGAAACTGTGAAGCTGTGGATCCTGCGCCACGGTGAGGCCGAAGGGCATGCGCGCACCGATGCCGAGCGCAACCTCACCGAGCATGGCCGCGCCGAAGTGTTGCGCAGTGCTGCGCAACTGATCGGCCAGCCCCTCAGCGCGATCATTGCCAGCCCCTATGTGCGGGCGCAGCAGACCGCGCAGCTGGTGCGTGAGGCCTTGGGCTTTGAGCCTGAGATTCGCACAGTGCCGTGGCTGACGCCCGAGGGTAATCCGTCGCAGGTGCTGGAAAAGCTCGACACTGATGACAATGTGCTGCTGGTCAGCCATCAACCGTTGGTGGGCAGCCTGATCAGCTTTCTGCAGCACGGCCACCAGCGCCAGCCGCAGCCGATGCACACCGCCAGCCTGGCGGAACTGGAAGGGGATTTCCCGCTGGCGGGGCTGATGAGCCTGGTCAGTGTGAAGAACCCGTAGGCTTTATCGCGGCTTTGTGTGTGCTATATAGTCAACCAAGCAAGTGCTTGGTTGGCTATCGTCGGACCACAAAGGAGCGCGTCCCATGCCCGTCGCTTTTCGTTTGCCGTTGCAGGTCTTCTTCGAACGTGAAGCGCGACATCCGCGCCAAACCTTTCTGGTGCAGCCGGTCGGTGGTGGCGACGTGCAAAGCCTCACCTGGGACGACGTCGGCCACCAGGCCCGCTGCGCCGCGCACTGGCTGCGCGCCCGGGAGTTGCCTCCCCGCTCGCACATTGCGCTGATTTCGAAAAACTGCGCCCACTGGATCATTGCCGACCTGGCGATCTGGATGGCCGGGCATGTCTCGGTGCCGCTGTATCCCAATCTCACCGCTGATTCTGTCGCCCATGTGCTGACCCATTCCGAGGCGGCGCTGGTGATTATCGGCAAGCTTGATGATTGGCCAGCCATGGCGCCCGGCGTGCCTGCGGATGTGCCGACCATCAGCCTGCCGTTGTGCCCAGCGGGCGAATTCGATTTCAGTTGGGCCGATCTGCAAGCCTGCTCGCCGATCCAGGATGAGCCGGCACCTGCGGCCTCGGACCTGGCCACCATCATTTATACCTCCGGCACTACTGGCCTGCCGAAGGGCGTGATGCACACCTTCGGCGCGTTGGGGTTTGCCGCCACCCGTGGTACGGAGTTGTTTGGCTTGGGTGAGGGCGACCGGTTGTTGTCCTACCTGCCGCTGTGCCATGTGGCGGAGCGGATGTTTGTCGAGATGGCCTCGATCTATACCGGGCAAACCGTGTTTTTCGCCGAAAGCCTGGAGACGTTTCTGACGGACCTGCGTAGGGCACGTCCGACCGCACTGTTTGGCGTGCCGCGTATCTGGACCAAATTCCAGATGGGCGTCTACGCCAAGATTCCCGCAAAGCGCCTGGACACCTTGTTGCGCCTGCCCTTCATCGGTAAGCGTGTGGGCCACAAGGTACTCGCCGGCTTGGGCCTGGACGCGTTGCGTATCGCGCTTTCGGGAGCGGCGCCTGTGCCTGAGGCGTTGCTGCGCTGGTATCAACGCCTGGGCCTGGATGTGCTTGAGGTGTATGGCATGACCGAGAGTTGCGGCTACTCCCATGTCTGCCGCCCCGGCCAGCAGACCCTCGGTTGGATCGGCTTGCCGTGCCCCGGGGTGGAAGTGCGTATCGACCCGACAGGCGAAGTCCAGGTCCGCAGCGGCGCGACCATGCTCGGCTACTACAAGGACCCGCAGAAAACCGCCGAAACCATCACCGCCGAGGGTTTCCTGCGCACGGGCGACAAAGGCGAGCAGGACGCCGAGGGGCGTTTGCGCCTGACCGGACGGCTCAAGGAAATCTTCAAGACCAGCAAAGGCAAATACGTGGCGCCGGCGCCGATTGAAAACCGCTTGGCCGAGCATCCGCGTATCGAGCAGGTGTGCGTGGTGGGTGATGGATTGATCGCGCCGATAGGCTTGTGCGTGTTATCGGCAGTGAGTGAGGACTTGCCAACCCTGCGTGCCAGCCTGGAGCGCTGGCTGGAACAGGTCAACCGGGCGCTGGATAAGCATGAGCGCCTACGCCAATTGGTGGTGGTCAAAGACAGTTGGGCGGTAGAGAACGGCTTCCTGACGCCGACCTTGAAGATCAAGCGCAACGTGATCGAATCGAGTTACGGCGAATATTTCCAGACATGGAGCGAGCGTTCCGAAACCGTTCTGTGGCAGGATTAGGGCCGTAATAAAACCAATAAGGACACTCTCCATGAGCCTGTGGCGCACCCAACCGAATATCGAGCAACTCAACGCAATCCAGAAAAACACCATCGGTGAACTGCTGGACATCCGTTTTGAAAGCTTCGACGACGAATCCCTGACCGCGAGCATGGTGGTCGACCATCGCACCCATCAGCCCTACGGCTTGCTGCATGGCGGCGCTTCGGTGGTGTTGGCCGAGAGCGTCGGCTCCATGGCGGCCTATCTGTGTATCGACCCGAGCAAGTTTTATTGCGTGGGCCTGGAGGTCAACGCCAACCACCTGCGCGGTGTGCGCAGCGGGCGGGTGACAGCGGTGGCCAAGGCCGTCCATATTGGCCGCACTACCCAGGTCTGGGACATCCGCCTGACCAACGATGAGGGCAAGGCCAGTTGCGTGTCGCGCCTGACCATGGCTGTGGTGCCGCTGGGCGAGAACCCGCCGGCACGATAGGTGTGGCGTGAGTGTCATCATTCCTGGCAGTTACAGTCATTGCTGTGCCGGCCGGGCATGGTGACAATCAATCTCTGTTTTTGTAGATGGATCCGGTATGTCGCAGCACGTGTTTTTTGCCCACGCCAATGGTTTCCCCTCGGCCACCTACGGCAAGTTGTTCGCCGCCCTGGCTCCGGAGTACGCGGTGGCTCATCTGCCACAGCACGGTCACGACCCCCGGTTTCCGGTGGACGATAACTGGCAGAACCTGGTGGACGAGCTGATCCACCACCTGGAGCAGCAACCGGAACCGGTGTGGGGCGTGGGCCATTCTCTCGGCGGCGTGTTGCACCTGCACGCGGCCATGCGCTGCCCGCAGTTGTACCGTGGCGTGGTCATGCTGGACTCGCCAGTGCTGACCCGCGCCGACCGTTGGGTGATTCGCGCGGCCAAACGCTTCGGGTTTATCGACCGGCTGACCCCGGCCGGGCGCACCTTGGGCCGTCGGGAAGAATTCAGCGACCTGGACGCCGCGCGCAGCTATTTCTCCGGCAAAACCCTGTTCCGTGGCTTTGACCCCGAATGCTTTGACGCCTACCTGCAACACGGCCTGCTGCAAGTGGGTGATCGCCTGCGGCTGCGTTTCGATCCGGCCACCGAAATCAGCATCTACCGTGGCGTGCCCCACACCAGCCCCGGCCAAGTGCGCCAGTTGAAGGTGCCACTGGCGGTGGTGCGCGGCCGGCAGAGCAGGGTGGTGATGCGTCACCACGCCAGCGGCGTCGGGCGCCTGCCCATGGGCGAAATGCTCACCATGCCCGGCGGCCACATGTTTCCTCTTGAACGGCCCCAAGACACCGCGACGCTGATCAAGAACCTGTTCTCCCGCTGGGAAGCCCGCGAGCGCAACTGCGCATGAGCACCCCGGTTGAAGAGGTGCGCCTGAGCCTGCCCCATATCGAACTGGCGGCCCATTTATTCGGGCCCGAGGACGGTTTGCCGGTGATCGCCCTTCATGGCTGGCTGGACAACGCCAACAGCTTTGCGCGGCTGGCGCCAAAACTTCAGGGGTTGCGCATCGTTGCGCTGGATATGGCTGGGCACGGGCATTCGGCGCATCGTCCTACCGGTGCCGGTTATGCCTTGTGGGATTACGTCTTTGACGTGCTGCAAGTCGCTGAACAACTGGGTTGGAAACGTTTTGCATTACTTGGCCATTCCCTCGGTGCCATCGTGTCCTTGGTGTTGGCCGGCGCGTTGCCGGAGCGTGTGACGCACCTGGGATTGATCGACGGTGTGATCCCGCCGACCGCCAGCGGTGAGAATGCCGCCGAGCGGCTGGGCATGGCCTTGCAGGCGCAATTGAACCTGCAGGACAAGCGCAAGCCGGTCTACAGCACCCTGGATCGCGCGGTCGAGGCACGCATGAAAGGCGTGGTGGCTGTCAGTCGCGAAGCCGCCGAACTGCTGGCGCAGCGCGGTTTGATGCCGGTGCCGGGTGGTTACACTTGGCGTAGCGACAGCCGTTTGACCCTGGCCTCACCGGTTCGCCTGACTGAGGAACAGGCGATGGCTTTCGTGCGACGCGTGAGTTGCCCTACCCAGTTGGTGGTCGCTGCCGACGGCATGCTGGCGAAACATTCCGAATTGCTTTCCCTGTTACCCTTTACCGTAACCACGCTGCCAGGCGGCCACCATTTACACCTGAATGATGAGTCCGGCGCGGTCCTTGTTGCAGACTGTTTCAATCGGTTCTTCTCCGCGCCTTGACTTGGGGCGGTCAACTGCCGAGGCTGGGCGGATTGAAAGGGAGTCAACCATGAACAAACTCAACACCGCTGCGACCTCCGATGGCCAGGGCTCGTTGATCTTATGAGCGTGCGTAAAGGATGTATCCGTATCCTGGGCTTGAGCCTTTTGAGCCCACTGGTATTCGCCGCCGACGTACCGGGCAGCCAGGACTTGCCCACCGTGGCCCGTCAGGTCGACTCGCAAATCGTCGACTACCGTCCCGCCGAAGAAAAAGAACGTATCTACCCCATGGGTGCGATCCGCAAGATCAGCGGCCAACTGCGTTATGAAGGCCAGGCCATCGCCCGCGGCCAGACCACCGCCGTCACCTATGAACTGCCCGCCGAACACAGCTCCAACGCCGCGTTCAAGGCCACGCGTGAAGCCTTGCAGGAGAAGGGCGCGCAGTTGTTGTTCTGGTGCCAGGCACGGGATTGCGGTGAAAGCAGCCTGTGGGCCAATGAAGTGTTCGGCAACGCCAAGCTGGTCGGCGCCGACGGCCAGCAGGAATACCTGCTGCTGCGCCTCGCGGCGCCGCAGGAAAACTCCCTGGTGGCGCTGTACGGCATCACCCGTGGCAACCGCCGCGCCTATTTGCATGTGGAGCAATTGGATGCCAACGCGCCGCTGGCCGACCTGCTACCCACCTCGGCAACCCTGCTGCGTGAATTGAAAAGCACCGGCGAACTGGATTTTCCCGCCCTGGGTGGCGAGCCTGACGACACCTGGCTGACCCTGATTTCTCGTGGCCTGAACCTGGATGCCACGTTGCGCGTCAGCCTGACCGGCCCGACCGCCGAAGCCTGGCGCCAGGCGCTGGTCGACAAAGGCGTGCGCGCCGCACGCATGGAAACCGGCACGGGTGACGCCAAGGGCCTGCACCTGCATCTGATACGCTAGGCGTAACAGGGCGAACGGACCCGCGCCGTTCGCCTAAGCTGTCTTCCTACAGTCTTCCTTTCGAGATCCTACATGCTCAATAACGATCGCCTACTGGTGCAAATCCTGCTGCTGGTGCTGTTCGGTGCCAGCTTCTGGGTGATGGCGCCGTTCTGGTCGGCGCTGTTCTGGGGTGCGGTGCTGGCGTTTGCCAGTTGGCCGCTGATGGTCCTGCTGACCCGCTGGCTGGGTGGCCGGGAATCCTTGGCTGCCGGCATCCTGACGTTGGGTTGGATGCTGCTGGTGGCGCTGCCGCTGGTGTGGCTGGGCTTCAACCTTGCGGACCATGTGCGCGATGCAACCGCATTGATCAAGGATATCCAGGTCGACGGCTTGCCGGAAGCGCCTACCTGGCTCGGCTCGATCCCCTTTGTCGGCGAGCGGCTGGTGGGCATGTGGGACAGCATTGATCAGCAGGGGGCAGCGTTGATGGTCAGCATCAAGCCGTACCTGGGGCAGGTCGGCAATTGGTTGCTGGCGCGCAGTGCGCAAATCGGTGGGGGGATTCTGGAACTGACCCTGAGCCTGGTATTCGTGTTCTTTTTCTATCGGGACGGGCCGCGCCTGGCGATGTTCGTGCACCGTCTGCTGGAACGCTTGATCGGCGATCGCGCCGGCTACTACATCGAACTGGTGGCCGGCACGGTGCAACGGGTGGTCAATGGCGTGATCGGCACCGCCGCCGCGCAAGCCCTGCTGGCGTTGATCGGCTTCTGGATCGCCGGCGTGCCGGGTGCGTTGGTGCTGGGCATCGTCACCTTCCTGCTCAGCCTGATCCCTATGGGCCCGCCGCTGGTGTGGATCCCGGCCACGGCCTGGCTGGCCTGGAAGGGCGACTACACCTACGCGGTGTTCCTCGGCGTATGGGGCACGTTCATCATCAGCGGCGTGGACAACGTGCTCAAGCCCTACCTGATCAGCCGTGGCGGCAACCTGCCGCTGGTGATCGTGCTGCTTGGGGTGTTTGGCGGCTTGATCGCCTTTGGGTTCATCGGCCTGTTTATCGGCCCGACCCTGCTGGCGGTGGCCTACAGCCTGTTGATGGATTGGAGCGCGACCCAGGCCCAGGGGCGACGGGAAGACAAACCGCTTTAAGCCCTGGGCAACCACATCACGGCGGTCAAGCCACCGCCGGGGGTTTCTTCCAGGTGCAGCCGACCCCCGAGGCGTTCGGCCGCTTCCTTGGAAATCGTCATGCCCAGGCCGACCCCGCCAGAGTTGCGATTGCGTGAGCCTTCCAGCCGATAGAACGGCTCGAACACCGCCTCACGCTTGTCGGCGGCGATGCCGGGGCCGTGGTCGATCACGCGGATCACCAAGGCCTCGCGGCTGTCCGTCAGCTCGATGCGCGCCGTACCGGCATAGCGCAGGGCATTGTCGATCAGGTTGTTGAGGCACGAACGTAAGGCCATCGGCTGCACCTGCAGCGGCGCGCAGGTGCCGGCGAATTGTACGTCGGAGCCTTGGTCCTGGGCGTTTTCGCTCATGGACTCGACCAACGCTTGCACGTCCAGCCAGTGTCGGGTTTCGCTGGTGCGTTGTTCGTGCAGGTAGCTCAGGGTGGCGTCGAGCATGCCGATCATGTCGTCCAGGTCCTGGCGCATCTGGCTTTGCAACCGGGTGTCTTCGATCTGTTCCAGGCGCAGTTTCAAGCGTGACAGCGGCGTGCGCAGGTCATGGGAGACCGCGCCGAGCATGCGCGCGCGTTGGCTGACCTGTTCGCGGATGCGCCGTTGCATCAGGTTGAAGGTCGACGCGGCTTGCTGTGCTTCACGCGGTCCCGACTCGTCGAGGGGCGGGCTGTCGAGGTCCAGGCTCAAGCGCTCGGCGGCTTCGCTCAGGCGCTGAATCGGCCGGCTCAGCAGCTTGGCGCCGTACCAGGCGGCGATGATCAACGAGATGAACTGGAACGTCAGCGGCACCACCGGGCCGCCAAACCACGGTCGCTTGTGCTTGGGCAGGGGCTTCATCGTGCCGTCAGGCTGTTCGACAAAGGTTTCCTGTGGCGGCGGCGGGGGCGGGCCGTAATAGCGAAACCAGGAGATCGCCAGCACGTGGGCCAGCACAATCGCCACCAGCAACACGCCAAACAGTCGACCGAACAGCGTGTTGAAGGCGTTGCGCATCAACCGATATCCCGCGCATCGAACAGGTAGCCTTCGCCGCGCACGGTCTTGATCAGTTGCGGGGCCTTGGGGTCGTCCCCGAGTTTTTGCCGCAGGCGCGACACCAGCAAGTCGATGCTGCGATCAAAGGCTTCAATGGAGCGGCCACGGGCGGCATCCAACAATTGTTCGCGGCTCAACACCCGGCGCGGGCGCTCGATGAAGACCCACAGTAGGCGGAATTCCGCGTTGGACAGCGGCACCACCAGGCCATCGTCGGCCACCAGTTGGCGCAATACGCTGTTGAGACGCCAATTGTCGAAGCGGATGTTGGCGCGCTGTTCGGTGCGGTCATCGCGCACACGGCGCAGGATGGTCTGGATCCGCGCTACCAGCTCACGCGGCTCGAACGGCTTGGACATATAGTCGTCGGCGCCCAGTTCCAGGCCGATGATGCGGTCCGTCGGCTCGCAGCGGGCGGTGAGCATCAGGATCGGAATGTCCGACTCCGCGCGCAGCCAGCGGCACAGCGAAAGGCCGTCTTCACCGGGCAGCATCAGGTCGAGCACCACCACATCGAAGGTTTCAGCCTGCATGGCCTGGCGCATGGCGGTGCCGTCGGTGACGCCATGCGCCAGGATGCCAAAACGGGCGAGGTAGTCGATCAGCAGTTCGCGGATCGGTACATCGTCGTCAACGATCAGCGCGCGGGTGTTCCAGCGCTTGTCATCGGCGATCACTGTGCCTTTTTGCTCGTCGTTCACAGAGACGGAAGGGGTCTGCATAATGCGATCATCTGCCTGGTCGTTGCGGTCAGCATAGGCGTCCAGCCCCATGGCTGGAAGTGCTGGTCGGTGGGTCGTGCGAGCGAGGCTAGCGGTGGGGCGTGTTGGGGGCATGTCGTGAATGTATCAGCTTTGAAATAATTGCCCGTAAATGCCTGCCCGATAGCGCTTGGTCAGTATTTACCGATCATCGGATCCCGCAACGCCGCCGCTTGCGCTACAATCCGCGCCGATTTCGACTTGCCTGAGAGCCCATTCCAATGTCCGTCTGCCAGACTCCTATCATCGTCGCCCTGGATTACCCCACTCGTGACGCCGCACTGAAGCTGGCTGACCAGTTGGACCCGAAGCTTTGCCGGGTCAAGGTCGGCAAGGAACTGTTCACCAGTTGCGCCGCAGAAATCGTCGGCACCCTGCGTGATAAAGGTTTCGAGGTGTTCCTCGACCTGAAATTCCACGATATCCCGAACACCACCGCCATGGCGGTCAAGGCCGCTGCCGAAATGGGCGTGTGGATGGTCAACGTGCACTGCTCCGGTGGCCTGCGCATGATGAGCGCGTGCCGTGAGGTGCTGGAACAGCGCAGCGGTCCCAAGCCTTTGTTGATCGGCGTGACTGTGCTCACCAGCATGGAACGTGAAGACCTGGCCGGCATCGGTTTGGACATCGAGCCTCAGGAGCAGGTGCTGCGACTGGCGGCCCTGGCGCAGAAAGCCGGTCTCGACGGCCTGGTGTGCTCGGCGCTGGAAGCCCAGGCCTTGAAAACCGCGCACCCGTCGCTGCAACTGGTGACCCCGGGGATTCGTCCGGCGGGCAGTGCCCAGGATGACCAGCGCCGTATCCTGACGCCGCGACAGGCGCTGGACGCGGGTTCCGATTACCTGGTGATTGGCCGTCCGATCAGCCAGGCGGCCGATCCGGCCAAAGCGTTGGCGGCAGTCGTTGCCGAGATCGCCTGAACAACACCCCCTGTAGGAGCCGGCGTGCCGGCGATAGCGGCCTTGAGATCAATGCTCAAGGGCCTCATCGCCGGCAAGCCGGCTCCTACATAAGCTGGGGGTCAGTTGACCTTCAGCACCAACTTGCCGAAATTCTCGCCGTTGAACAGCTTCATCAACGTCTCTGGGAACGTCTCCAGCCCCTCCACGATATCTTCTTTGCTCTTGAGTTTGCCTTGGGCCATCCAGCCGGCCATTTCCTGCCCGGCAGCGGCGAAGCCTGCGGCGTGGTCCATCACTACGAACCCTTCCATGCGCGCGCGATTGACCAGCAGTGACAAGTAGTTGGCCGGACCTTTCACGGCTTCCTTGTTGTTGTACTGGCTGATGGCGCCACAGATGACCACGCGGGCCTTCAGTGCCAGGCGGCTGAGGACGGCGTCGAGAATATCGCCGCCGACGTTATCGAAATACACGTCCACGCCCTTGGGGCACTCGCGCTTGAGGGCAGCGGGCACGTCTTCGCTTTTGTAGTCGATGGCGGCGTCGAAGCCCAATTCATCTATCAGGAACTTGCACTTGTCGGCGCCGCCGGCAATGCCCACCACGCGGCAACCCTTGAGCTTGGCGATCTGCCCGGCAATGCTGCCCACGGCGCCCGCCGCGCCGGAGATCACCACGGTTTCGCCGGCCTTGGGCGCACCCGTTTCCAGCAGCGCAAAGTAGGCGGTCATGCCGGTCATGCCCAGCGCGGACAGATAGCGCGGCAAAGGCGCCAGTTTCGGATCAACCTTGTAGAAGCCACGTGGCTCGCCCAGGAAATAATCCTGCACGCCAAGGGCGCCGTTGACGTAGTCGCCGACAGAGAATTTCGGGTTGTTTGACGCAATCACCTCTCCCACACCCAGTGCGCGCATTACCTCACCGATGCCGACAGGCGGAATGTAGGACTTGCCTTCATTCATCCAGCCGCGCATGGCTGGGTCGAGGGACAGGTATTCGTTGCGCACCAGCACCTGGCCCTCCTGGGGCGTGCCCACCGGGACTTCCTGATAAGTGAAGGTGTCCCGGGTGGCTGCGCCGACCGGGCGCTTGGCGAGCAGGAACTGGCGGTTGGTCTGGGCGGTCATGGCAGCGACTCTTCTGGAAATGAACCTGAAGTGATAGACCTTCAACGGGTAGGGAGCAAGGTTCACCGAGAGCGCGAATGCCGGTCGATAGGTGGTGTTGATAGTTGACCTATGTCTCTTATCACTGCGATCCATGCAGCGCCAACCGGCGGTTTGATAGTGCTGACGCGTCCAAGGCGACGTTGGCTAGACTCGACCCACGGCTATTTTCTCCCACAGGACATCTTCTATGAGCATGACGTTTTCCGGCCAGGTCGCCCTGGTGACCGGCGCCGCTGCCGGTATTGGCCGCGCCACCGCGTTGGCGTTCGCCGCCGAAGGCTTGAAGGTCGTGGTTGCCGACTTGGACGCGGTGGGCGGCGAAGGCACCGTCGCCCTGATCCACCAGGCGGGTGGCGAAGCGCTGTTTGTGCGTTGCAACGTCACGCTGGAGGCGCAAGTGCAGCAATTGATGGCCCAGACCATCGCCGCCTATGGTCGCCTGGACTATGCATTTAATAACGCCGGGATCGAGATCGAAAAGGGCAAGCTGGCCGATGGCAGCCTGGATGAGTTCGACGCAATCATGGGCGTTAACGTCAAAGGCGTGTGGTTGTGCATGAAGCACCAGTTGCCGCTGTTGTTGGCCCAGGGCGGCGGCGCCATTGTCAACACCGCCTCGGTCGCGGGCCTGGGGGCTGCGCCGAAGATGAGCATTTATGCGGCCTCCAAACATGCGGTGATCGGCCTGACCAAATCGGCGGCCATCGAGTATGCGAAGAAGAAAATCCGCGTCAACGCAGTCTGCCCGGCGGTGATCGATACCGATATGTTCCGGCGCGCCTATGAGGCCGACCCACGCAAGGCTGAATTTGCCGCCGCCATGCACCCGGTCGGGCGCATCGGCAAGGTCGAGGAAATCGCCAGCGCGGTCCTATACCTGTGCAGTGATGGCGCCGCATTTACCACAGGCCAAGCTTTGGCGGTGGACGGTGGTGCGACCGCTATCTAGGACCTCACGCCGCCCTTCATTCGAAAAGGTTTGGGGGGGTGTGGGGCGTTTCCATAGCTGGCACCGTGCCCTGTCAGAATGTGTATCAATAGGTAAATAATTCAATAAAATCAATACTTTAATAAGACTTGGCGCGCGGTCGAAATGCGCTTCTGTGCTTAACTGTTCTGGGTTGAATATCAGTCAGTTGAAGTGAGTGGCGCATGGATTTAGGGATCGATCGACAAGCCCTTGTACCGGTGGTGCAGCAAATTATCAGCGCTGTGGCGCAATGGATTCGCATGAGTGGGGTGAGCCCCGGCACACGCTTACCGTCCGTTCGACAGGTGGCCCTCGATAACCTGCTCAGCCAATCCAGCGTGATCGAGGCGTTCGAGCGGATGGTCGCCCAGGGATTGCTGGTTTCCAAGCACGGTTCGGGTTTCAGCGTGGCCCAGCCGTCAACGTTGTATGAGGGCCAGTGGTATGAAGGCGCGGAGCGGGAGTGGGGCGCCTTCGTCGATAGTCCGCTGGGCGAGTTGAAGCTGGGCTGCGGTTGGTTGCCCGATGCCTGGCGTGAAAGCGATGACATCAGTTACGCGATTCGTGAAGTCACTCGAACCGACACCGCCGGCCTGTTCAATTACAGCACGCCATTGGGGTTGCCGGCGCTGCGCGAGCAAGTGTTCAAGCGTCTGAGTCGAATCCACATTGCCGCCCACCAGGACCGTATCCTCATCACAGCGGGCGCGAGCCATGCCCAGGACCTGCTGATACGCACGTTGCTCAAGGCCGGCGACTGCGTGGTGGTCGAAACACCCGGGTACGGCAACCTCTATTGGCAATTAGGCTTCCACGGCGTGCAATTGCTGCAAGTGCCGCGAACGCCTGGTGGCCCTGACATTCCGGCGCTGGAAGCGCTGCTGCAGCAGCATCGGCCCAAGTGCCTATTCGTCAACAGCCTGTATCACAATCCCACCGGCTCCAGCTTGAGTCGTACCGTGGGCGAGCGTTTGCTGGCGCTGGCGCAGCGCGACAACTTCCTGATCATCGAAGAGGATGTCCTCGGCGACCTGCAGCACCCCAGTTGTACGCGCCTTTCGGCGTTACCCCATGATGATCGGGTGATCTACGTCGCCAGCTTTTCCAAGACCTTGAGCAGTGCCTTGCGCGTGGGTTACCTGAGTGCCAGCGCCGCGATCATCGCGCAGTTGGCCAGCCTCAAGACCCTGACCGGTTTTGGCACCTCACGCTTCGCCGAATCGGTGGTGGCCACGCTGCTGGCTAATGGCACTTATCGCAAATGGGTACAGCGCTTGCGCAAGCGGCTGAATACGCAAATGACGGCTACGCTGCAGGTGCTGGAGGACGAGGAGTGGGAGGTGTTCGCCGCACCTGCTGGCGGCATGTTTTTGTGGGCGCGACCAAGGGCAGGCGATCCATCGCGGTTGCAGGCATGTGCCCGCAGGCTCGGGGTTTTGTTGTCGTCGGGAGCGCTATTCAGTCCAACCAGCGAGCCCAGTGAGTGGTTGCGCATCAACGTGGCCTATGCCGATGATCAACGGGCCTTGGCGTTGTTCCGCGCCATGGGGCCCGCCAGATCGACCTCGACCATTCTGAAAACGACGGGCGTGTAGCTTTTTGCCATTATTGTGGCGCCAACGACTTGTGTTCAGTGCCTTGTGGTTGCGAATCTCGCCTGTGTAAACCGGGCTTGATGGCAACCGCCATTGCAAGAGGATTCAAGTGCAATGATTTCGGCCGTGCAACGACAATTCGCCAACCTCGGTATGGCGAAAAAACTGGGCTTGGGTTTCACCCTGGTATTGCTGCTGACGGCCTTGGTCGCGGCGATCGGTGTGTGGTCCCTGCAAACCGTTGGCCAGCGTTTCGAAGGGCTCAAGGCCATGTCGTCGCTTAACAGCGGCTTGCTCAAGGTGCGCCTGATCGAGCAGGACTACGCGTTGCATGCCGACCCCAAGGCCGTTGACGCCCTGCACGAAAGCGTCGATGCCCTGGCGGCTCTCGCGACCAGTCTCAAGTCCCAGTCGGCGGCCAACGTGCCGGTGATGACCGATGTCGAACAGGCCTTGGAGGCCTACCGCAAGGCGTTCGATGAGTTTGTCGAATTGACCCAGACCAAAGACCTGGCGTTGGAAATGGCCAGTTGGTCGGTGTCCAGTGTGGCCAATAACCTCGACGTGTTGCAGGCCGGGCTGGCGGACGACGGTGCCTATGGCTTGAAGGAAAGCCAGGGCAAGGAAGGCGCTGAGTTTATCGAGCAGGCGGGGCAGGTCAGCCAGGTGTCGCGCCTGATGCTGCAAGCAATGAATGAAGCCCATGTGCGGCTCGACCAGAGCCGCAAGGCCGATCAAGACGACGCAGAGCAGGGCAAGATCGAGCAGGCTGACCAGGCTCTTGCCCAGGTCGAGCAACTGAAGACCTCAGTCAAGGACTCCGGCTACCAGACCGTGCTCAATGAAGTTTCCGGGCATATCGCCGCGTTCAGTGAAAAACTCGGCGAGTACACCGGGCTGCTGGCCCAGGAAAAGGTGGTCTACAAGCAGCTGCATGATAGGGCGGAACAGGTCGTCAGCCGGGTCAACCAGGCCTACGACGCCGAAGACCAGTCGATGCAGGCGCAGTTGAAGAAAAGCGCAATGCTGATCATCGGCTCTTCGGCCTTGGCGTTGTTGGTGGGTTTGATTGCGGCCTGGGTGATCACCCGCTTGATCGTCGCGCCGCTGCGCAGCGTGATTGCCGTGGCCCAGCAGATTGCCGCCGGCGATTTGAGCGGGCGCATGGAGGTCAGCCGTCGTGATGAAATCGGCCAGTTGATGCAGGCGATGCAACAGATGGGTAATGGCCTGAGCCAAATGGTCAGAGGCCTGCAAGCCGGTATCGAGCAACTGGCCAGTTCGGCGCATTCATTGTCCAGTGTCACCGAGCAGACCAACGTCGAGGTCAGCAGCCAGAAAGAAGAAACCGAACAGGTCGCCACGGCGATGAACCAGATGACTGCCACCGTGCACGACGTGGCTCGCAACGCCGAAGAGGCCGCGCAAGCCGCACAGACGGCAGATGATAAAGTCGACAGCGGCCAACAGGTGGTGCGCCAGAGTTTGCAGCGCATTGAATTGCTGGCCACATCCAGCACCTCTGCCAGCGCCAGCATCGAGAGCCTGAGCGCTGAAATTCAAAATATCGGCACCGTGTTGAGTGTGATCAAAAGCGTGGCCGAACAGACCAACCTGCTGGCCCTTAACGCCGCCATCGAAGCCGCCCGCGCCGGCGAGCAGGGCCGAGGTTTTGCGGTGGTCGCCGATGAAGTACGGGCCTTGGCCAAGCGTACCCAGCAATCCACCGAGGAGATCGAACGACTGGTCAGCACCTTGCGCAGCGCTGCGCAATCATCTGTGCAGCAGATCCAGCAAAGCGGGGAGTTGGTGAAGCTGGCGGTAAGCGATGCCCTGGAAACCGAAAGTGCCTTGGGCAGCATCGCAGTGGCAGTGTCGCTGATCCAGCAGATGAACCAGCAGATTGCCGCGGCGGCCGAGGAGCAAAGTTCGGTGGCCGAAGAGATCAATCGCAGCGTCACCAGCATCCGCGCCAGTGCCGATCAGTCGGCGCTGAGCATGCAAGGCAACGCCGCGTCGAGCATTCAACTGGCGCAGTTAGGCGCGGAACTCAAGGGCATGGTGGGGCACTTCCGCCTGTGATCGCCGCGCGTTGGCAACGACCACAGGGGAGGGTGGTCAGGCGTTGTTGGCGAGGAAGGTCAGCAGGGCTTCGTTGACGAAGTCCGGGTTTTCCCTGGCGCTGATATGGCCGGCTTCGGGAATCAGGATCAGGCTGCAACCGATCAGGCCCGCCATCTCCTTGGACTCGGCGGGAGGGCGCGGTTTGTCCTGCTCGCCGCACATCAGCAACGTGGTGTCGGCGTCCAGTCGCGGCAGTTGCTTCAGTACGTTTTCGCGACTGAAGATCAATCGACCCAAGGGCACGATGCTCTGCAACAGACGTTCTTTCGAGTAACCCTGCAGTTGCCGGCGGAAATCCTGGTACAGCGCTGATTCGCGGTCGATACCCGGACGGAAGAAGATCGGCGCGACCACATCCAGCAACGGCTCGGGGATGGCACCGGCGTCTTCAATCATCTTGAACAGCGAGAAGTAATACTGGCGCGTGGCCTCGGGCTCGGCGCCCAGGTAGGTGTCCATCAGCACCAAGCTGTTGATCCGCTCGGGCGCCAGCAGTGCCAGGCGTGCGCCCCACATCCCGCCGACCGAGAGCCCCACCAGGTTGATCGCTGGGATATCCAGCTGGTCGAGCAGGGCCAGGGCTTGGCGCGCGAGGTCGTCCAGGGAATGGGTTTGCGCGGGCAATGCACCGGATTCACCATGGCCCCACAGCTCGGGCACGATCACACGGTATTGTTGCGACAGCGCTTCGATCTGCGGCGCCCACATGTCGGCGTCCCACAGGTAGCTTGAGCCCAGCAGTACGACCGGGCCGGTGCCCTGGTCCAAGTAGTGCAGCGGTTGTCCATCAATGACGGCGACAGGCATAACAGGCCTCTGACTTCACGGAGTAAGGGGCACTTTTTTACGCTAGTCGGGGGCGGGGGGATAGATGCAAAGTGATGGCATCTTGTGAAGCGGTAGGTTGTTTGTACAGACCTGGTCTTGTAGTGAGCGGGCTTGCCCCGCACTGGGCTGCGTAGCAGCCCCAATAAAAACCCCTCGTTCTGGCAGACAGATCGGGGGGTTAGGTTTTAGGGCCGCTGCGCAGCCCAGCGCGGAGCAAGCCCGCTCACCACAGGCCCGCCCAACTACCGCGCAATCAGTCGTAGATGACTTTCTTCTTCCACTCGGCGTCGGCATCCACCACTTTGAGGCCTTCGGTCAGTTCGTTGACCTCGTCTTCGGCGGGCTTGCTGTTGGTCAGCACCGTGGAGTTGGCGCGGGCAAGCTGGGCTTCCAGTTGTTGCAGCTGTGCGCTGTAGATCACTGGCTCCGGCTGTTTACGCAGGTATTGCACGCCACGCTCGAACGCCAGGCGTGCCTGGCCCGGCTGGCCTTGTTGCAAGGCGTGCTGGCCGAGGTTGTTGAAGAACTCGATGTGCAGCAACACCAGGATATGGCGGATTTCCCGGATCCAGTGCTTGGCCTCGTTGGCCGGCAGGAAACCGTCCTGGGCGGCGCGTGTGACCTGGCCGTGCAGGGCTTCGAGCAGGAAGCGCACATCCTTTGCCTTGGCTTCGGTCTGGATCGGCGCGGGCGGATTGTTCACCGGGATCGATTCGCCTTGGGCCACCAGCGTATTCAGCTCGGCGATGCGAGCCTTGAGCGGTGCGCTGCCTTTGTTGAGGTTCAACAGGCGCTGGTTGACGTTGAGTTCCAGGCGGGTCATCAACAGTTTGAGCGCCGGGGTCATCAACTGGCCGGGGAAGGTCTCGGTGATTTCACCGCAGCGACGCAGGCGATCGTTAAGCTCGATCTCGGTGCGCTTCTTTTCCAGCTTGTTGTTTTCCACCACGTGGTTCATGTAGCCAATGGCGATCAGTATTACGATCCCGGCTATTACCAGCAGGGTGATCATGAGTGGTGTCACCGGTGTGACCTCTTTATAGGGTTTACAGTGGAGTGTAGTGACTGGGCCATCCGGCGGATAGGACTGATCGACCAGTTGCCCGGGTAGTTTGCTTCTATATATAGATAGGCGCTCCCTGCATGGATGCACATTGCCATCATTTGCTGGAGCGAACTATAGCGTCTTGTCGGGCGCCAGAATATAGGCGTCAAAGCCCGGACACGCACAATTCGCCTTCAGGCCCTGAAAGCAGGTCGAAGTCATTGATTTTAATAAATTTATCCTTGGGGGTTGACGACCTTTCAATCCATCCATAGAATGCGCGCCACTTAACGCGTAAAGCACACAGCGAAACGCAGCTAAGTAGTGAATGTTGTACGTGTGTCCCCTTCGTCTAGTGGCCTAGGACACCGCCCTTTCACGGCGGTAACAGGGGTTCGAGTCCCCTAGGGGACGCCAATATGCGGGAATAGCTCAGTTGGTAGAGCACGACCTTGCCAAGGTCGGGGTCGCGAGTTCGAGTCTCGTTTCCCGCTCCAAGTTTAAGCAGTGTGGCTCTCGGGCGGCACTGAGTGAAACCAGGGCATGATCTTCGGATCTAACCTCTGGACACTGAAATACACACCATGTGTTTCAGTTGTGTGTCCCCTTCGTCTAGTGGCCTAGGACACCGCCCTTTCACGGCGGTAACAGGGGTTCGAGTCCCCTAGGGGACGCCATTTGCGGGAATAGCTCAGTTGGTAGAGCACGACCTTGCCAAGGTCGGGGTCGCGAGTTCGAGTCTCGTTTCCCGCTCCAATTTAAGCAGTGTGGCCTTCGGGCGGCACTGAGTGAAACCAGGGCATGATCTTCGGATCTAACCTCTGGACACTGAAACACACACCATGTGCTTCAGTTGTGTGTCCCCTTCGTCTAGTGGCCTAGGACACCGCCCTTTCACGGCGGTAACAGGGGTTCGAGTCCCCTAGGGGACGCCATTTGCGGGAATAGCTCAGTTGGTAGAGCACGACCTTGCCAAGGTCGGGGTCGCGAGTTCGAGTCTCGTTTCCCGCTCCAAATATCGATCTACAGAGTTCCATGGAAGTCTGTAGGTTATTGAAAATAGACGCTTAGGCGTCTTTTTTCGTTCCAGTGCGATCAGCCGAGAACCATCGGTATCTCGACGTTTTCAGTCCAGAAATGAGTCCATGAAATCCGAATGGTCGCGATAGCGTTTGTCGCTGGAGAGGAGCGTTTGCGGGTACGGGCATCTTTCCCTGAATCCTATTCAGGAACTCGTACTATGGCACCTTCCACGCGCAGCGGTTCGCCAGTTCAAGGCGACCGGCAAACACTAAACCCTCGGTGATATGGGTCGACAGCTCGGCATTTCCCCCACGCATATATAGCGTCCCACGGACACTTGATCCTCCTAGACTGGTTTTTTCACCGCCCCGTCTCAAGGAGAAGCCGATGTCCGAGAACAATCCACTTTTGCAGCGGTATGACTTACCACCATTCTCTGCCATACGAGCAGAGCATTTGATACCGGCTGTCCAGGCGATCATTGCTGAAAGTCGTGTCATGACCACAGAGATCATTGCCAGTCAGAAATCCTTCCCAACATGGGACGATCTCGTGCTCGCCGTAGATGAGTTGGAAGCACGCCTGGACGGCACCCTCACTATCCTCCAGCTACTGGGTTCCACCCGCATAGCGCCAGTCTGGCAGGAAGCAATTACGCGCTGTCAGGAGCTGGCAGAGCAGTACAAGAGTGAGCAGGCACAGAACAGCGAGCTGTATCAGCTGTATCGGCGGCTCGCCGATAGCCCGATTGCTGCGCTGTTCAATGAAGAGCGTAAACGTGCACTGCATAAAATCTTGCGCAAGTACCACTTGGCCGGCCTTGATCTGTCGTCCGAGCAGCAGTTGCAACTGACAAGCCTGAACATGGAAATCAGCAAGTTTCAGTTCGAGTTTCTGGCACGGCTGGAGGATTCGAACACGGCATGGAGCAAGCACATCGAAGACAGATCGTTGTTGATCGGTTTGCCGAACGCTGTGCTGGCACGCATGGAGGTCGCGGCTCAAGCAGCAGGTTTGACGGGTTGGTTGCTGACCCTTTCAACTCAATCCTATCGCGACATTGTGAACTATGCGGACAACCGGGACCTGCGTCGGGAAATGATGGCTGCTTACTACAGCCGTGCTTCTGGCACAGGTCCTGATGACCTGATTACCAACAACGAACGGGTGTTGACGGTACTGCTTGATGATCGCCATAAAAAAGCGCAGCTCTTGGGTTATTCCAACTTTGCCCAACTGGCGGTGGCGGATCAGATGGCGGACACGACCGAGCAGGTCGTCGACTTTTTACATCACCAGATCGAGTTGTCGCGAAGCCTGTTTGCCCAAGATGCGGAGCAGGTTGAGAGCTTCGCTGCACAGCATGGAATTACGGATGTGAAGCCTTGGGACATTCATTATTTCGCTGAAAAAATTCGCCAGGACGTGGCAGGCATTTCCCAAGAGGCATTTCGCAACTACTTCCCCTTGGAGACGGTGTTGCAACGATTGTGCGCCTTCACAAAAACGCTGTTCGGTGTTGATCTGATCGAACACGCGGCTGCCGATACCTGGCATGAGGATGTGCGGGTATTTGAACTCAGAGAGTATGCGGAGCCGATCGGATATTTGTTCATTAACCCCTATCGCCGACAAGAAGCAGCGGGATTTGGTGATGCTTCAGGTTTACGTAACCGGCGGATCACCGCCGAAGGCAGGCCACGAAGCCCCTTGGTGGTGCTGAACAGCCGGTTGCAGCCCCCCACCGAGACCCAACCCTGCTTGCTTGATCATTTGCAACTAAGGGTCTTGTTGCACGAGTTTGGCCATTGTCTGCAGCACTGTTAACCGCCGCACCGTATCGGGCGATATCAGGCATCGGTCAATTGAGCCATGACTCTTCGGAGTTCGTCAGCCAGGTTCTGGAACAGTTTTGCTTCAAACAGTCGTTCCTGATTTGGCTATCAGGGCATTTCCAGACTGGACAACCCCTGCCTGACGATATCGCCTATAGGGTGAAGCGATTTGTCCATACTCAAACCAGTTGGGAAACGGCCTCTCTCTTGCTCGCCGGGCTCGTCGACTTCGAGTTGCACCGGACTTACGGCGACGGTCGAACACCTCATGATGTCTTCACCAGTGTCAATGCAGAAGTCGGGCTCTTGCAGTGGCCTGGTGATACCCGTCCAGTCAACAGTTTCGAACCGTTGGGGAGTGACTATGGGGCCAGAACTTATTCCTACAAGTGGTCGGGTGTACTCGCCAGGCAGGCGTTTGAACGTTTTGAGCGCGAGGGGCTGTTCAACCCTACTACCGGCAAGGCATTCCGTGATGCGTTCATCACCCAGGGTGATACCCGACCACTGATGACGTCACTTGAGCTTTTTCTCGGTCGCTCATAGAACGAGTCCAGTCTGTCCCATCAATTGGACGTGTCGAGTCAATTTGGCATTTACCACTGCTGCCATTCTCCGAGACCTATTATGTTATATCGGCATTTCATCCCCTTTTTATTACTTGCTTTGTATTGTGTTACCGGTCAAATCCATGCCAGAGATTTGACTGAAGGAATGACTGATCAAACCTCATCCGTGGCATTGCTTAACCACGACCAGCGTTACTCGCTATGGTCTGGCATCGGTCATTTGAAAAACGCCATCGGCCAAACCTGCAATGCGATATTACTGGATACCCGAAACCGTCAGGATAATGCCGTCGGCCCAGCCTATGTGCTGACCAGTGGGCACTGCGTGTTCTTTAGCTACGGCACGGCATATATCAACCAAACCATTGAAGCGAGTATCACCTTCAGATACTTCCACGATACACCTGCACAGCACCGGACTTTCCGGGTTAAAACTGCCCATTGGAGCAGCATGGTCGGCACCGATTTGGCGGTTCTTGAACTTGATACGCCGCTGACCACACTCATCTCAGAGGGAATCATGCCACTCAAGCTCGCGACTCATCGCCATTCAGGCGAGCGTGAAGTGATCAATGTGGGATCCCCGATTGGGTTTCGACAGAACGGGCTGCGCATGAGCGTCTGCAAAGAAACGGGGGTAGACAGTTTTGTCGAACATCCTGGCGTATTTCCTGGTGCGATAAAAAACCGTTGTCGAGATCTTCAGTCCGGAAGTTCCGGAAGCCCGATGTTGGATCGCAGTACCAATGAAGTGACAGGCATTGTCAGCAAAGTAGCAGCGGTCATTAAAAACGACGTCCTTAACAACTGCCAAAACAACTCGGCGTGCGAAGCGGCCAAGTTCAACTACAGCTATCCAGCCAATGACCTGCATCATTGTTTTGTTGATGGTCAATTCTTGAACAATACGGTGGATTGTCAGCTGAAAGCCGTCGAGATCATCATTGAAGAACCGTGGAAACTGAATCCTTATGTGCATAAGCAGCAGGACGTGCTTGGACGAAACGTCCGGCCCACCTGGAATATCAGATTCTCGCTCCAAAATGCTTACTATCGATTCAAGGCAGTACATGACGTTAAGGAATGTAGGTTTCCCAACGATTATCACAGCGCGATAGCGTCAACCGATGGCTATATCAATCAAGAGATCGGGCCGGCGCTAGGGGCTCATGTGTTGTGCATTGTAGGGATAGATAGCCAGAACGAAGCCCTGACGCCTGCCTTGCTCCACAATGTATTCACGCACTCCGTGTTCTTGACCGCTCCAGCGCCGACACCTCGGATCAACCTGAGTTACAGCATCGATTGGGACAACCAACACACAGATTTCACGCACCACTACTTCTATATGGACGCTTCGAATGGCGCTTCTTGCCAAGACATCGACGATGTCCGTTATGCACTTTCCACCGGCAGTTCTACCTATCGGGTATCTCAGCTACCCATCACGTTGTGCAGCTATGCACGCAACCTTGCGGGCCAACCATCCGCCGTACGTACGGATGTGATCGAAAGATCAATGTTTTTCCCGCCCATACAAGCGAAGAAGCCATCGCCACGACTGTAATAAGGCCTCATCATGGAAGATAACCCTCCCTATTTTTTCACCGAAACACTTGCAGTAAGAGAACAACTGACGGAGCGCCAGCGCGCGCGAGCGTTCACCCTTGAGGATCTCGACTGGCTCGACGCGGTGTATTCCGCCACCCACGCTGCGCGCATGGCGCACGAACCACCCATGCAAGTTGAAAGCCTTCATTTGACCACGCCCGGAAAACCGTCAATCGAACTCGCCGGTGCGTTCATGATGAGACCTGCGCCCGGTGGTGGCGCGTTCCTCTACACACCGTGCCGGGGCCTGGAAAGATTCGATAGCGTTGCCAGCGTAAAATCGACAATGAGTACCTGGTTGGAGGTATCCGAACAACGAGAAGCGTTGTTTCGTTACCTGTCTCTCTCTCAGCGAGCGGCGTTGAGCACCAACGAAACACTCACGCTCACCACTGTATCCGTAGCCGGCGCCGTTTTTGAAGAACAACAGCGCGCACTCCAAAATAACCTGCGCAACAATGCTCAGGGCATGCTTGAGGAGCTGTACTCAGCGCCAAGTTTGACGTCAATGCTGGAACAGGCGATCAATACGGCTCTGGCTGCACACTTTCCGGGCTTGAATCAACGCGATACACGCGTGAGCTGCCACATAGCCGAGACATCCCAAACCACAACTCGCTCATTGAGCGAAACCGTGCTTGCCTACTTCGTCGACAACAGTTGGCCTGCAGGCGAAACCCGGCAATACAGTAACCTTGGCAGAGCCCCCGACCCTCAGCAGTCAAACCGTGCGGCGGACGATCAGTTGCATTGGGAGAGGTCTGTACAAACGCTGGCCCAAGGGTTGATGGAGCAAATAAAAACCCAGCTTTCACTATTTTGGCAGGCGGCGAGCCGAGCAGGGCCCTCGCGCCTGGATTACTTTGCGGCGGCCATGAGCGACAGGTTCCGGGTCAGCCTGCTTGATCAGCAGCAACAGGCGAATATTTCCACGGACCAAAGTCTTGAAATCCAGACACGCCTGCTGACCTCCGATGCACTCTCTTCTGACAGTGCCAGCGCCCTGCGCGTCGAAAAAGTACTGTTGGGCGAATCAGATGTCTCCTTTGTTGAACTGGCCGGCGCCCTCATGATCCGTCCAATAGAAAGCGAGACAGATGCACAGGCCATTCTTTATACCCCCAGTGAAGGCGTACTGGCGGACCCTGATGTGGAAGAGTTGAAAACCCGTCTTCAGGAGAGAGTGAACTCACCGAAGCAGCCTGACGACTGGAAGAACTACCTGTCTCGACCGCAACGTTATTTCGATATCAGCTTCAGTACCTCAACGGTCATTACGAGCCCTCTCACAGGAGCGGTGTTCCCGGGCCTGATGCGTACGGTCATCGAAAAACAGGCTCAGAACCTGGAGTATGGCCTGGAAATGTACCGTCAGAGCAAAGGCACCATGGACATCGACGCGCTGATTGACCATCTGCTTGATGTTCGCGCGATGATTGATCCAGCGTTACGGGGATTGGATGCCAAAGGACGTTGGAGCACTCAGTTGGCGGCGTCCTGGTACCCCTCTGCTGACCTTCCGCAAGAAGGGCAGTCAGCCCTGCAAACGGTTCGCACGGAACTGCGAGAACTCGAAAGTCTGCATACCGAACTGGAGGGCAGACTGGCAACTCGCCCGACTCTCTACCGTTCCGCCATCGCACAACTCAATTCTGAACTCTCCAGCACAGAAGAAGCCTTTCGCGATGCCGCGAATATTTTTATAAATACCTACAGCAGTCCTCCCGGTGATACCGAACGTCGTACACCGGTATCGTCGGTCAATATGGTCGACCATTTTCTGGCACGGTTCTGCGGGGAGTCGGAGGTCCTCACGCCTTCGCCCAACAGCGGATTCTTTTCAGTAGCCTCCGAGGGTGTTGCTAAAAAGGTGCCCGATCTGGAATTACCCGCCTTCAACACAATCATCGAAACCTCGCTGAAAGGCTTTAAAGGCCACCTGCGTCTGGTGGACCAACGGGTTCCCGACCTGCGGCTTCTGCTCGAGAAGGCGATGACCATTGGATTGAAGGCGGAAGCAAAGCTCAGGGTCCTGGACAATTCACTACGGCCCAGCGACCGGGCAATCATCCTGACGGTCCTTGACAGTTACAAACGTGATACGCGACGTAGCATGAACGCTTTCCGACCCGATGCCTTGTCACTGACGCTGACGACTGCCGAGCGGGACGTCAGCGCCGCATTGAGCAACTGTTTTGTGCTAACCGAACGAGGGGGGCAAGATCCCGAATATTCCGGCAAAACCATTCTTTGGAGCCCAGCGCTGGGGTTGGAGGTTTTCAGTTCATTGGCCGCCCTCAGAACCACGTTGAACCAGCGCTTGCTTGAGCCCGAAGAACGCATTGCACTGCTGGAAAACCTCCCTCGGTCCGAACGCCTCCTGCATCAGGTCTATACCGTTGGGTCTTTCGAGTTGATCGAAGACGGCTTGGTCGCATACCTGCACCGGCACTACGAGCAGCAAAGAAAAGCCGAGATCACTCACCTGCTTAGCCCGAAGCTACCCGCCCAATACCTGCAGGACATTTGGCAGGTCCAAATAACGCAGACACTCGCGCCGACTAACGTGGAGCGCTCTACGGCCATCGCCCAGGCACTGATCCTGCGGCACTCATTACCTGAATGGGTGGCCAACGCTCCCGTAGCGGACCAGCAACTACAGGTTGAACTGCTGGAGCAGTATCGAAACAGCGTGGAAGCGGACAAAGACTACCTTCATGGTATCGACTCACTGGCCGATTTCACGCGCAACAAACTGTCAACGTTGTTACGCACGCTCGACAACCAGAGCCGCGTCACCCCCGATCAGATTGAAGTCACCGTCCCTGCACACAGGAGCGCTGTCGAGAAGTCGTTGACCCTGGTCGATTATGCGACGAGCCATCGAGATGAATGGGGAACTGAGGCACCGCGCTTTACTTCGACGGGGTCAGCGTTGCTCTCCAGCCAGCTGGACGCAAAAACCCTTACCACACACATCCAGGCGCTGAACATCAGTGGCACCTATCAAGACTATCTACGAGGGCTCTTCACGGCTGCTAATCCCGACCTGCTTGAGCGTCAACAGCGGTTCGCCCGGCAATTACCCTGGCAACTGATGCAACATGCACATGCCCAATTCCTGGCAAAGCAAATGACTGCAACAGCGTTCGGTTATATCCAGCAGATCATGGACATGCCGGATTCGATTGCCCGTGCTGCCGTTACAGGTGCCAATGCCACTATCCGCCCGCTTGAACTGCTGACCTCCATAGGCGCCACAGCGGTCAAAGCCGTGGGCATTTACGTGATCAGCCCTGCATCAGGTCAGGGGCCTCACGTTCTCTATGCGCCTTACAGTCAAGGTCACTGCCTTAAGGAATATGCCGACGAAGCGAGTTTACTGACAGAACTCTGGTCACTTGGCCCGCTACAAAGTTGGGTGCTCAGGTTGCTTCCTCAGGCAGCACAATCGGCAATCACGACGTTTTTCAACCCGAACAATGCCTCCAGAAGCTCGTTGCAACTGGCCTCAAATCCCATCGTCGGGTGCTTGTTCAAACAGCTATTTGCAGACAACTTCGAGCTGTTGTTGAAATTGTTGGGATGCCATTCCATCTCCAACGCCGTTGCCTATTGGAACCTGGCGAAGAGCGTTTTCTCCAGCGGTATATACCAAGGCATTCCGTTTCTGGCCGCAAAGCTGGAATACCCGTTGCTCGTCTGGCAGAGCTACAAACTGTTCAAGGCTTCTGCCGACGCGTTGCAAGATCATCATTGGCGCACGGCAATCTCGCAGTTCGTGAGTGGCGTTGCGCAAATGGCATTGCTTCGCCGGTCAATGCCAGAAATTTCAGAGCAGACGTTACCTGTGCAACCTGATGCCATTACGTCCGAAGCCGTTGCAACATGGCCCGCCATCGACATCACCGCGCCTGAAAGAACCCGGTTGCAACCCCATGAGGTAACCGATCTCGCGCTACAGGAGATGACCAGCGTTGGCGATCTTGGGCTCTACCAATCAGCTCAGAAACGCCACTATGCGCCCGTCGAAGGCAAAGTCTTTCAAGTCAAACAACAGGGTGAGCACTGGCGTATTTTCAGTTCCCTGGGAGATGGACCGCTGATACGAAAAAACACCCGCCAACAATGGATGCTCAGTAGCCAAGTTCCGTTACTGCATGCTCGACGAGCACTCGCTAAACTGAGCAATCAATTTTATTCATGCCCGCTAGCTCGTGAAGGTATGAACATCGAAGCATCCGGTATGGAAGCCATCCGAACCCTCTATCCCAAACGGGGTTTGATGATCACTGAAGCATTGGCCATGGCGACCTACTATACAAAAAACGCGCAGGAGAACTTACGTCTGGTTGCCGCTACCCTACAAGCCTCCACTCCCACGCTCGCAGTTATCAAGGAGACCTTCGATTTACAAGTCGTAGAAATGAAACATATCGAGAAAATACAGTCAGTGGTTGACAAGGTATTCAACGCTCTCACAGCCCCTTCACTCAATACCTTGAACTCAGAACGCTTCGTCGTTGGGGTTTCGCGCGGCACCCCGCCCCCTGGTAATACGGCTGTCATGGCGTTTGTCGTGGTGCCTGACGCAGACCAGGTCATTTATTTAACCCAGGAGTTTTTCAAGCCTACGTTGGAGTACAAGCCGTTTCTAACCAAGCCGTTTTATGTCAACGTCCATGCCCGTGCTATCGCCCTCATCCATGAACTCTCTCATCATGTGTGCGCAACGGAGGACATTGCCCGCCTGGATGCCTCTCATCCATTTCTCGATCTTATCAGGAATGACACTCCGGATAACCGGGCCTTCAAAGCACGCCTGAAACAGCGCCAGACTGAACGCCTGTGTCTCTTTACGCCGTTCACGGAACTGTTCCAGATCGTGAAGAATGTAGATCCACAAGACAGCCTTTTACAGCATATTTTGTCGGTTACCGGGGGAGATGCACTCGACGATGCTCGGCGAATATTTCGCAGTGACCCTCTCAAGAGGATGGATACGATTTTGAGCAACGCTGACTCCGTGGCGCTGCTGATCAGTCGACTTGGACGTCAGCTTGACCTCTCTCCCAGCGCAGGGGAGTCCGTCTACAGCGTAGATGATGCTTCTATGAAGAAAGGACCCGTGCGGCGAACCGCATCGTAGTCTTGAAGGTCCTATCGTTCGTCACGGGGCGGGTCCGGCAATGCCCTCCTGCCCAGGCAGGAAAAACCGTGCAAACAGCTCGGACTGAGACTTGATGCTCAGCTTGTTGTAAAGGTTGCGACGGTGAACTTTGATGGTCTCGGTCGACAGGTTCAGCTTGCCGGCGATCTCTTTGTTGGAAAAACCGCTCAACAGCAGCCGGAGCACATCTTTTTCGCGCGCTGTGATTTGTGCGCCAAGTTGCATGATCGCCTCAGACCACGGTGGCGGCTCGGCTTGGCTTTTTTCCGCATCACCCTCAAAGCACATGCGTTGATGCATCAAAGCCATCACCCAGGGCTTGATCATGTCCAGCGTCGTGATCTGCTGCGGGCTGTATCGCACGTTGCTGCCAAATGACATGCACAGCGTCCTGTCAGCGTCGAGCTGTACGTTGTATTGCACCTCGTCCACGCTGACGTACTGGGCGAAATACTGGTGGTAATACTCGGTGGTCAGAAAGTGCTCCGGCGCGATGTCGGACAGATGGAAAAAACCACTCTGCGGGTTCTCCCGGTTGGCGATGTAAAACGGGTCCAGCAGGTACAGCCCTTTTACATAGCGCTGGGTCAGCGCGTCCACTTCGTCTGCATCGGCGACTTCGGTCAGGCTGATGACCCGCACCTGTTGGTCGCTGAAGATCAGCACAACCCAATTGTCGATCTGGACATATTCCTTTACCACGCGAACCAGCGAACTCCAGAACGCCGGGCGGTTCAGCTGCATGATCAGCGTTCCGGCGGACCGATGCCAGGCCAGGTTGTGAAGGTCGAGCGACATTTACTACCCCTTTAGGGTTAGGTATTCATGGGGCTGGGCTAAGTACTTCTGGGTATTTACTAATCGGGCGTGCCGAGTATATTCACCCTCCAGTGGATGCAGGCCATGATGGCCTGTCGTTTTGACAAGGATAGCGAGATGAGTCAACCCCAGTTGCGCGCCATTTTTATGGCTGCGCTGGTGTCTGTGTGTGCCAGTGCGCCGGTCTCGGCGGCCGAACCCCGGGTCAATCTGTATAACTGGTTCGGGCTGATCGCGCCGGAGACGCCCAAGGAATTTGAACAGAAAACCGGTACCCGGATGCACCTGGATGCCTTCGACAGTGCCGAGATCATGCAGAGCAAGGTCATGGCCGGGCGCACCGGGTATGACGTTGTCGTCGCCACCTCGAATGTCTTGCCCAGCCTGATCCAGGCCGGTGTGCTTGCGCCGCTGGACCGTTCCCAACTGAGTAATTTCTCGCACATCGATCCCGAAATGCTGGCGCTGCTGTCCGCCAACGATCCGGGTAACCGGTATGCCGTGCCGTATTTGTGGGGCACCACCGGCATTGGTTATGACGTGGATAAGGTCAAGGCCGCCCTGGGTGACAATGCCCCGGTGGACAGCTGGGACCTGATCTTCAAGGAAGAGAACATCAGCAAGCTCAAGTCGTGTGGCGTGGCGATGCTCGACTCGCCGAGCGAAATCATTTCGATCGCCTTGCATTACCTCGGGCTGCCGAGCAACAGCCAGAACCCTGAGGATTACCAGAAAGCCCAGGCGCTGCTGTTGAAGATCCGTCCTTACGTCCTCTACTTCGACTCTTCCAGGACCGACGCTGATTTTGCCGACGGCAATATTTGCGTGGTGGTGGGTTGGGCGAGCGGAGCGCTGACGGCGCAAGCCATCAATGAGAAAAACAACACCGGCCGCAAGATTGCCTACAGCCTGCCGCGTGAAGGCGGGCTGGTGTGGTCGGAAAACTTTGTGCTGCTCAAGGATGCGCCGCATGCCAAGCAGGGGCTGGCGTTCATCAACTACATGCTCGACCCGCAAGTGATTGCCAAGAGTTCCAACCACACGCTGTACCCCAACGCCAACAAGGATGCCACCGAGTTGGTCGAGCAGAAGTTGCGCGACAACCCCTGGATTTACCCGTCCAAAGAGACGATCGCCACCTTGGTTCCCCTGGAACCGTTGCCCTTGAAATTGGAGCGAATCCGCACGCGGGTGTGGACCAAGGTGAAGAGCGGGACCTGATCGGGTGAATGAATAGGCGGTCCGGGCTGCAGCAGACGTGTCAGTGAAGGAGAACCATCATGGGCCAAGCCGAATATCAGCGCGACGTGAAGTCGGACGATGACAAGGCGTACAAGGACATCGAGGAACAGATCGGCCACTGTACGCCCGAACAAGCCTGGGCCATGTATTACGTCTCCACGGGCATGGTACGTGAGTACATTACGCGGGCGGTGATGGAGCATATCGGCCGGGGCAACCGGGCGCTGCTGCTGGAGTTCCCGGAGCTTGCCCGGACCGAGGAGCGATCACGCTTCCTGCTGCCGCTCTAACCGAATGCCGATCAGTGATGATCGGCATTTTTATGTGCGTGCGGGCTTGCCGCTTGGGCCAGGCGTAATGTGGCCTCGCGGATCTCTTCCTGGTTCAGCGAGGCGAAACCCAGGCGCAGCGCATTTTCTGCTTGGTCCATCGGTGAGAACTGCCGGCCGCTGCGTACGACCAACCCGTGGTCTAGGGCCGCGCTTACTATCTGGTCAACATCGATTGCATCGTCGAAACGCACCCACAGCGCCAGGCCGCCTTCGGGCTCGCGCACTTGGATCCGATCACCGAACGCCGCCTGCAGGCAGTCTTGCAAGGTCTCACGGCGGGCGCGGTATTCCTTTGATACCCGGCGCAGGTGCTTCTTGAGTTCGCCATCGTTGATCAAGTCGGCAAGCATCTTCTGCGCGACTGCGTCGGCATCGCCCAGCATCAGTGCGGCATTGCTATGCAGGGCTTCGACCACCTGCGTGGGAGCCACCACATAACTGCAGCGAAACGTCGAGCCGAGGACCTTGGACAACGAACCGACATAGATCACATGTCGCTGCGCGCGATCGCTGGCCAGGGGCAGGTAGGGGCGCCCGCTGAAGTGAAATTCGTGGTCGTAATCTTCTTCGATGATGCAGAAATCATGCAGCGCCGCCAATGCCAGCAACTGTTGCCGCCGCGCCGCGTGCAGGCTCACGGTGGTGGGGAACTGGTGGTGTGGCGTGAGGTAGATCATCCGCACCTTGTGTTCGCGACACAGGCGATCGATCTGGTCCGTGCGACAGCCTTCTTCGTCGATGTCCACCGTGACCAGTTGCGCACCCAACCTGCGGAAAATTTCCCATGCTGGCGGGTAACTCAGGCGCTCCACCAGCACCACGTCGCCGGGTTTGAGCAACAGGCTGGCGGTCAGGTACAGCGACATCTGGGTGCCTTGGGTCAGGCAGATGTTTTCGGCGTTGACCGTCAACCCACGATTGTTGCGCAGCATCTCGGCCAGCGCGCAGCGCAGATGATAGCCGGTGCCCTCGCTGCCGTAGCGCAGGGTGTTGGACGCAAAGCTGTTACGCAGGGCATTACGGTAGTAGCGGTGCAGCACGGCTTGGGGCAGCAGGCGGTGGTCGCTGGTGCCGTTGTCGAAAAACAGCGCGTCATGCCGATGATTCAGCGCTGTCACCTGAGCGTTCTGGGCGAAATAGGGCGCGGTTGTCTGCGCCAGGATGGGCGGCGCGAAGGGCGCCTGCGCGCGGCTCGGCAGTTGCTTGGCCGTCAACTGCGCATTGACGAAGGTCCCGCGTCGCGGCTCGCTGACCAGCCAGCCTTTGGTCATGGCCTCTTCGTAGGCCAGGATAACGGTCTTGCGGTTGACGTCGAGCAACTGCGCCATCTCCCGGGTGCCCGGCAGCAAGGTGCCGGGTGGCAATCGACCTTCAACGATCGCGGTCACCAGGCCTTCGGCGATCTTGCGGTAAGACGCCTGGCTTGCACTGTCGTCCAGCTTGAGCAGCGGGCGCCATTTTCGCATCTGGACCATCTAAAGTATCCAAAACTGGAGGTTTTAATGGGCCTAGTCTAGCGCAACAATCACGGCTCACTCACCCCGAGGTTGTTATGAATACACGTCATGTCATCGAACTGTCCCCCTCGGGGAAAACCTTTGAGGCCGGTGACGAACTCTTGCTGGATGCGATGCTCGCCAACGGCCTGTCGGTGCCGTTTTCTTGCCGACGCGGAGCCTGTGGCTCCTGCAAGGTGGTGGTCGCAGAAGGGGTGTACCGGGCCAAGCAGCTGGCGCCGGATGCCCCCTTACCCTGCTATCCGTTGGCAGTCAATGAAATGCTGTTGTGCCAGAGCCACGCCTGCGGCGACATGCGCCTGGAAATCCCCGGTTGGTCGCTGGATACACCCGCGCTGGTGGTCGAGGCGCAGGTCGTGAGCAAACGCGCACTGAGCCCCGACATCATTGAGCTGGTGCTGATGCCGGACAGGCCGCTGGCAGCGCGGGCGGGCCAGTACCTCAAGTTCCGCCTGGTCGACGGCGACTCGCGGTGTTTCTCGATCGCCAACCTGCCGGCCGAAGACGATGGGCGCCTGGTATTCCAGATTCGCCGGGTGAGCGGCGGGCTGTTTTCCGAGACCCTGCTGGGCGGCCTGGAGGCCGGCGATCTGGTGCAACTGGAAGGACCGTTTGGCGCCTGTACCTGGCAGGACAATGACAATGCGCCCGTCGTCTTGTTCGCCACGGGCACCGGCTACGCGGGTATCAAGCCCATCCTCCTGACGGCGTTCACGCGCGATGTGGATGTGACCTTGTACTGGGGCGGCGGGCAGCCAGCAGATTTCTATGACCGCGCGTTCCTGGATCAATCGGTCATTGATCACCCACGTTTTCACTGGCACCCGGTGTTGGCTTCCCAAGGGCGAGTGCAGGAAGTTGCCTTGAGCCATGGGCATGACTGGGAAGCTGCCCAGGTGTATGCCTGCGGTAATGGCGCAATGATCAGCCAGGTGCGCACGGAGTGTCTGGACGCCGGCTTGCCCGGCCATCGATTCGTCGCGGAGGCCTTTGTGCCCAGTGGCCGGTCGAGTGCCGGCACGACACCCAAGGCGCTGCACCCGATCTGGGAGAAAGTCGGCCCACGTTATTCACTGGACGGCATGCTGGCCGCGCGCGATCAGTCAATCCGTGCCTTGGCGGCGATTGCCAGCCGACTGCAGGTGGGCATGACCACCGGCGAAGCCCTCGACATGGCTGCCGACCAACTGCAAGCCATGGGCGCTTCCCACACCTGGCACCCGACCTATATCCGCTTTGGCGACGACACCGTACGCCCACCGCGCGAAGGCATTGACCGCCAGCGCAGGCTGCGCGCCACCGATATCGTCGTGGTTGATTTGGGCCCGGTGTGGGACGGTTATGAAGGTGACTACGGCGATACCTTTGTGTTCGGTGACGCGCCGCTGCACCTGGCGTGCAGGACCGCACTGCATGAGGTGTTCGACGAAACCCGCGACGCCTGGCTGAAGGGGCTTACCGGTCGTGAACTCTATGACTTCGCCGAGCAGAGCGCCGTGGCAAAAGGCTGGAGGCTGGCGCGTAATCTCGCGGGCCATCGCCTCGCGGATTTCCCCCATGCGCTGTTCGAGAACAAGGAGCTGGCTGATCTAGAGATCCCGCCGAGTGAAATGGCCTGGGTCCTGGAAATCCAGCTGTGCCATCCCACGGAACCGGTCGGTGGTTTTTTCGAGGATATGTTGATGCTGCAGGCCTGAAGAGCCCGCCGTTGCGGCGGGCTGCTTTTTATCAGAGCTTCGGCAGTTGGCCGATACGGCCCATCATTTCGGTGACGATCTGCAGGTCCAGCAGGAACTGGTCAACTGTCTTGAACTCGTTGTCGGTGTGCCCTGTGTACTTCACTTCCGGACGCGCCAGGCCGAATTGCACGCCGTTGGGCAGTTCATGCACGGAGGTTGCGCCGGCCGAGGTGCCGAACTTGTGCTCCATACCCAGATTTTCACTGGCCACGGCCAGTAGGGCTTTCACCCATTCACCTTCCGGGTTGCGGTACATCGGCTCGGCCACCGAGTAGGTGAAGCCCACCTTGACCTTGGTTTTCTTGTCCCAGGCGCTCAATTTTTCGGCGATCTCGGCTTTGAGTTTTTCCGGTGACTTGCCCTTCGGCACGCGCAGGTTCACGGCCAGTTTGAAGGCCTTGTCATCCAGGCCGACAAAGGTCAACGAAGTAGTCAGCGGCCCCATGAAATCATCCGAGAAGCCCACACCCAACTTGCCGCCCAGGTAATCCAGGCCCCAGTTGTCGGACGCATAACGTGCAGCATCCGTGATGTGGTTGTGCTTGAGGGCGATCTTGCCATCGACGCTGTGGATCAGCTCCAGCATGCGCGCCACCGGGTTGACCCCGGACTCCGGCTCGGACGAGTGAGCGGACACGCCGGTGACGGTCAGCTTGACGTCTTTGCCGTCGACCTTGGCGGCCACTTCAAAATCGCCACCGTTGTTCTTGGCGTATTCAGTACCGGCCTGTTGCAGGCTGGCAGCCAACTCGGCAGGCTTGTCGCTCACGAACGTCGCCACCGAGGCTGACGGAATCTGGTTGGTCGCCATGCCGCCGGTCATCGAAATGATTTCCGCGCCTTTGCCTTCACCCTTGCGGCGCGGGAAGGTGGCCATCACCGTGCCGTAACCTTTCTCGGCGATCACCACCGGATAGCCGCCATCCAGCGCCAGGTTGTATTGCGGTGTCGGGTTCTTTTCGAAGTAATACGGAATTGCGTCGCCGGAGGTTTCTTCGGTGGTGTCCACCAGCAGCTTGAAATTGCGTGCCAGCGGCAGTTTCTCTTCCTTGATCACTTTCATGGCATACATCGCCACTACGATGCCGTTCTTGTCATCCTCGGTGCCACGGCCGTACATGCGGTCACCGATCAGCGTGACCTTGAACGGGTCGAGCTTGGTGCCGTCTTTCAACACCCAGTTTTCCGGTGTCACTGGCACCACGTCGGCGTGGGCGTGGATACCAACCACTTCATCACCGCTGCCTTCCAGGGAAATTTCGTACACACGGTTGTCGATATTGCGGAAGGTCAGGTTAAAGGCCTTGGCCAGTGCCTCGATCTTGCCGGCGATCTTGATGAATTCCGGGTTCTTGTACTGCGGCAGGCCGTCCACGTTAAAGGTCGGGATTTCCACCAGTTCGCGCAGGGTTTCGGTGGCGGCCTTGCCGTACTTCACTCGGGTGTAGATACCGAGCAGGCGATTGATCTCGTTCTGCTGATCCGCGCTCAAGGTTTTGTTATCAAGAAACGCACTGATCGCCGGGCCGACATCGCTGGTCTTGCCCAGGTCGCCCTTGGCCAGGGCGCCGAGGAAACCACGGAAATCGGTGACGGACGTTTCGTTGAAATGCTTCAGAATCGCTGTGCTTTGGTCCGGAGTGACGTTGGCGAAAGCGGGGCTGGAGATGGCCGAAAGGCTCGCCGCGAACAGGGTGGCAGCCGCCAATTGCTTGAGTGGAAAGTGCATGAAGGGACGCATTCCTTTGCAGGTAGTGAGTAGGACGTTTCTGATCAATCTGTCAGAAACATTTCCACACACTACCACTACTCAGGTGCCTCTGGTCAATGCTGGCCAGGGTGGGGCTCGGGGTACTCCTCGGTCACGTTCAAGGCTCTAGCGTAGGGTCCGTCCCACAATTGCTCATGCAATGCCCCGACACGCTTGGCCATCGCTTCGCTGCGCATCACCACCTCCAGATTGCGCGAATTATCCAGATACCCGCCCAGCCAGTTGCTGGTGCCGATCCAGGCAACCTGTCCGTCGATCTCCATGGTCTTGCTGTGGATTACCCGCGCATACGGGATAAAACCTTGCTTGGCCTCGGGGAGGGTGACGATTTTGATCTGGACGTTAGGCAGCACCGCCAAGCTTTTGAGGTAGGGCAGTTCCAGCTTGTCGGTATTCCAGTTGGACACCATCAGCTTGATCGACACCCCACGTGCCGCCGCCGCACGGACGGCATTGTCGATCACCGCGTAGTACGGGCGGGTCTTGTCCGGGCCGTAGGACAGTGGTGAGTAGTCCAGCAGTTGCACGCGCACTTCGTGTTTCGCTTCGCTCAGTAAACGCGGCAGTTCCAGCTGTGAATCGCCTACGCCCGGTGGGTTGTAGCGTTGCGGGCTGGCCACCAGGTAGTTACCGGTGCGCGGTGGTGCGTTGCTCACGGCAGGCAGCGGTACCGGTTGGTTGTCGGCCAAGGCCTGCTGGGCTTTCCAGTCCTGTTCGAAGATTGCCTGCACCTGGCTCACCACGGTTGGGTCGGTGATACGCAGCCCGGTTTCGTGGATATGTTCCAGCGAGCGCCAATCGAAATTCTGGCTGCCGACAAACGCCTGCTTGCCATCCACCACCAGGTATTTGGCGTGGATGATCCCACCGCTCACGCGTGCGTAGGGCAGCACACGAAAGGTCAGGTTGGGGATTGCGCGCAGGCGTTCCAGGGTGGACGCTTCCGACAACTTGATGCCTTTTTCTTCCAGCAAAAAGCGAATCTTCACACCGCGTTTGCCGGCGGCTTCCAGGCGTTCGATCACACGGTCCATCACGGAGCCTGGATGATCGGCGGCGTAGAACTGGCCAATGTCGATACGGTTTTTTGCGCCGTCAAACAGCTCGCTCCACACTGGGCCGGGTTGGCGCAAGTCGTCGGTGCCGAGGGCGGTGTCCAGCGGCACGGTATGCACCAATTCAAAACCCGGAATCGAAAAGTCCGCCTGGGCCAGCGGACTCATGAGCAAGCCTGCCAGGCCAGCGATACGCAATTTCAAGGAAACGGACATGACACTCTCTTCAACTGATGTGGTGAGCGGGGCAAGCCCGCTCACTACGGGGTTACGCCGTGCGGCTGTGCAGCGGCGTCGGCACCAGGTGCGGTACTTCACTCTGCACGCGGGCGCCGGTGGCGGCGCGGATCAGCAGGATTTTCAGCTGATCGTTGATGCGTTCCAGGCTGTCCTGGAAGAAGTTATGGAACACCACGCAGAACAGCGCGATGGCGATGCCCAGGCCGGTGGCGAACAAGGCCGTGCCGATACCACCGGAAATCTGCCCTGGGTCGGACACGCCCGCCGTCGCCAGCGCCTTGAAGGTGTCAATGATGCCGAGGATGGTGCCCAGCAAGCCCAACAGCGGCGCGGCAGTGGTGATGGTTTCGATGATCCACAGGCTGCGGGCCAGTGGTGCACGGGTGGTCAGGTACTGGGTTTCGATGACGTCATCCAGGTCCTTGCGCGAACCTTGTGAGGCTTTCTGCGCCAGCACCGGCAACACCATGCTCAGCGGCAGGCTGTCACGGCGGGTCAGACTTTCCGGCAAGTCGCGTTCGCTGTGCACATTGGCGCCCAGTACCTCGGTCAGCGCGCGGGCTTGGCGGCGTACATACGCGAAATAAATCCCGCGCTCGATGGTGATAAAGATCGCGATGGCCATCGCGGCATACATCACATAAAAGGTGATGTCGTGGAGCAGGTTCATGTCCATGTTCAGTTACCTCGCAATTAGAAGTTGGCTTCCAGGGAGACCGTCACGGTGCGTTCCAGGCCCACGATGTAGGCCGGGTCGCCGTCGCGGAAACCGCTGTAGCTGGCCGCGTTGGTCTTGGTGGTGTACACGCCGTCCAGGTACTTCTTGTCGAACAGGTTGTCGACGTTCAGGCGCAGGGTCGCGTCCTTGACCACCTTCTTGTCCACCGGCAGGTAGATACCCGCGCCGGCGTTGAACACGGTGCGGCCGGAGATGGCTTCGTCGTTGGTCAGGTCGCCGTAGAGCTTGCTGGTGTACTTGCCGCCGAAGGTGCCGTAGAAGCGGCCGTCGTCGTAGCCGATGTTGGCGGCTAGCATGTTTTTCGGCACGTTGGCGAACTGCTTGCCGCTGGTGGGCAACAGGATGGCTTTGCCGGCGTTGTACACGGTCAGGTCGTCTTGCTGCTCGGCCTTGGTGTAGGTGTAGGAGGTGTAGTAGTTGAAGTGATTCGGCAGCAGACCGCTCCACTCCAGCTCCAGGCCGCTGTTGTTGACGGAGCCGGCGTTGATGTCGGCGAAGTCGCCGTTGATGTCGCGCGACGACACCTGGCGATCCTTGAACTGCATGTAGAACAAGGTGGCGGCGACGGTCATGTCTTCATCGGTGTAGCGCCAGCCCAACTCGTGGTTCCAGCTGGTTTCCGGCTTGGAGTCGATGGAGCCGACGCCCTTGTCGTACAGCACATAGTTCTGCGGGATGCGCATGTTGCGCGACAGGCTGTAGAACAGCTGATCGCGTTCATCCAACTGGTATTTCAGGCCGGCGTTGGGCAGCAGTTTGTTGTAGGTCTGGTTACGTTTTTCCGGCTGCTCGGTGAGGCTGCCGTGGTTGGTGCCGTCACGCTTGACGTTCATGTAGGCCAGGCCGGCGATCAGGGTCCAGTCCGAGTTGATGTACCAGGTGTCCTGGGCCCAGACCTTTTGCGCCGGAGTGATGGTGAAGCGGTCGCGACCCTGGATGGTGTTGCCATTGGCATCAACCACGGCCTCGTTGGAGTCCGGCCAGGTGTCGACCGGCTTGCCACTGGCCTTGAGCGGAATGAACGGCTGGGTCTGGCTTTGACGTGCGCGCTCGTACCAGTAGCCGACTTGCAGGCTGTGATCTCCCAGGTCCCAGTTGAGTTTGGTGGTGATGCCCGGACGCCAGGTCTGGGTGCGCGAAGGGCGGTAGTACACACCGTTGTTCGGGGTGCCGTCGGCGTTGTATTGGGCACCGGTCGGCAGGTTGCCCAGGTCGAACACGCCGCCTTGGTTGGAGCCGCGGTTCAGCGCATAGCTGGACGAGCCCACGCCGCTGCCGTTACCCCAGTAGTAATACGGGATCACCGACAGCGCGAGGTTGTCCGCCAGTTTGAACTGGGTGTTGAGCACGGCGGTGAATGTCTGGAACGGGTTCTGCGCCAAGGCGTAGTAGCTGTTGTACTTGCCGTTGCTGCCCACGGTAGGCGTGGCCGGGTAGGGGTCGTACTTGCGGCCGTTCTGCTGGTACTGGGCCTTGGTCAGTTGGCTGTAGCTGTTGTTGTCCTGCTCGTGGTACTTGAGGATCAGGTTGGCGGTGTTGCCATCGCCGGCGTCGAAGAAGCTGTTCCACTCGACTTTGTCCGCGCGCACGGCGCCCGAACCGCGCCACATCTGGCCTTCGGTGTGGGACGCCGACAACCAGTTGCTCAGGCCATTGATCTCGCCGGTGTTGAGGCGGGCAAAGGTCTTGCGCGTGGCGTTGCTGCCCATCACCTGTTTGACGAACGCCCCGGTTTCCTTGGTCGGGCGAATGGTCACGATGCCGATGTTGCCGCCACTGGAACCGATGTGCGGGCCGTCGGCCTCCGAAGAGCCTTGGGTGACGAAGATCTGCTCGATGTTTTCCGGGTCGCCCAGCAGGTTGGAGTACAGCGCGTAGTTGCCGGAGTCGTTGATCGGCATGCCGTCCACCGACATCCCCACCTGGTCGGAGTTGAGCCCGCGCATGGTGAAGCGAAAGCCGGACAGGCCGGTGTTGTCTTCGCTGGAGATGTTCAAGCCCGGCGTGTACTTGAGCTTGTCCACGGCGTTGCCGGTGGCGGTCTGTTTATCCAGCGCTTCCTTGGTCACGGTGGAGCGGCCCTTGATGCTTTCTTCCTGAACCATGTAGCCGCCACCTGCCGTGGCCTTGCCCTGAACCCCAATCGTCCCGACGTCGCTGTTGCTGGTGTCGGCCATGACCATTCCATGGCCCATGCTTGCGGCAACGAGTGCCAGATGAATCCGTGTGAACCTCATCTCTGTCGTCCTGGTGTCGGGTGCTTATTGCACGCTGTAGTTGAAGGTGGCGGTGAAGCGCTGCTCATTGCGGCCCCCGAAGGCTTGCTCGGGGAACGGCTTGACTTGCTTGATACGACGCAAGCTGTTGGTGGCGGCCCGGTTGAGCAACATGCTCGACGCCTGGGTCTGCAAACCGGAGTCGAGAACCCGACCCTGGCGGTCTACCAACAACCAGACCACCACTTCGCCGGTGGGGCGTTCGAGGGAGGCCTGGCGTCCGGTGGGGTACTGCTTGTAAGTGTCCAACTCGTTGCGCAAACCCTTGAGGTAACCGCCTTCCAGGGCTTGGCCGTCGACTTTGGGTGGCGCAGGCGGCGCGGGTGTCGGCGCGGCCTGGGCCACGGGCGCCGGTGCCGGTTTGGCGGCGACTGGTGGTGGTGTCGGGGCGGGCGTTGGCTTGGCGACCACTGGCTTGGGCACAGGTTTTGGCTTGGGCTCAGGCTTGGGTTTCGGCAAGGGTTTAGGTGGCGGCGGTGGCGGGGCCGGTTCGGCCTCTTCATCCTCGATCACCGGCGGTGGCGGCTCTTGTTCCACCACCGGCTCGGGGATCACTTCCGGCTCTGGCTCGACCAGCGCCAACTCGACCGCCGACTCGTCATACACCGGCTCGACCTTCAAGGTCTGGGACTGGATACCCAGTGCAATCAGCACCAGGGCGATCAGGGCCGGGACACTGCCCAGCAGCTGACGCGCACGAAACAAGACGTACATGATCAGGACTTACGCGTGGCAATGGACACGGAGGTAAAGCCACCCAGACGCAGGGTGTCCATCACCTCCACCAGACGCGAAACCTCCACGCCTTTGTCGCTGTTCACGATGATGGTCGACTTGGTGTCAGGCTTTTCGGCCGCCTTCAGCGCCGGCACCAGCGCATCGACTGTGAGGTCCTTGCCATCCAGTTGCAGTTGGCCTTCCAGGCCCAGGGTGAGGATGAATTTGTTCTGTGGTTTGAGCTGCTGTGAACTGCTGGCGCTGGGCAGTTGCGTCTTCATGCCGAGGGCCGGAATCACGTTCAGGCTCACGAGTACGAAAAACACCAGGAGGAACATCATCACGTCGATCATCGGGATCAGTTCGATGTGCGCCTTGCGTTTTTTCGGTTCGTCCCAGGTTCTCATTCCGTTACCCCGTTATTGAATTAGGGGCGACACGCTAACAACCAAAAATGACCGATTGGTTAACTTTAATTGACGTTTTGAGGGCTCTAGGACAAGTCTTTCAGGCAATTCTCAAGACATTTTTGTGACGTAACAGAATTGACATGCAGCAGGGGCATTCTCAGAAACTTTACATCGAGGGCCCCTGGAAATGAGCCGTGAACTGCCACAGATATCCACCCCGCGACTGTTAATGCGCGCACTGGAAAACCATCAGGCCGAGACGTTGTGCACGCTCGCCAACGGCCCGAAAATCGCCGACAACACGGCGAGTATTCCATCGCCCTACACCCTCGAAACAGCGCAGGATTTTATCGAGGGCATGCAGGCAAAATTTCGCTCTGATGGGTTGTTGAGTCTTGGGGTGCATGTACGCGACACCGGTGAATTGATCGGTATCGCCAGCCTGCGCATCAATGCGAAACATCACTATGGGCATCTCGGCGGCTGGGCGGCGGCGAACGCGCGCAACCTGGGTTATGCGACCGAAGCGGCCACCGCGCTGATGGACTACGGGTTTGCCGAACTGGGCCTGCATCGCGTGGGCAGCCAGTGTTTTAGTCGCAACAAAGAGTCGGCGCGAGTCATGGAGAAAATCGGCCTGCAGTACGAAGGCTGCATGCGCGGGGCATTTCTCAAGAACGGCGTGCATGAAGACATGCTGGTGTTCGCCACCGTGCGTGAGGAGTGGGAGTTTCGGCCGTGAGTGGCGAGGTCGATCATGGCCGACGCCGGGTGCTTGCCGGGCTGGCTGTCGCCACCACGTTTTCGATCCTCAGTCCGTTTGCGCGCAGTGCCGGCGTGGATTATCCGTTCACCCTCGGCGTGGCTTCCGGTGACCCGTTGCCCGATGGGTTTGTGATCTGGACGCGCCTGGCGCCGTTGTTCAATGCCGAGGATGGCCGGGGTGGCTTGAGCCGTTCCGTACCCGTGCGTTGGCGGGTCGCCAGCGATGCCGCGATGACCCGCGTGGTGCGCCAAGGCGAAGCCATGGCCAGCGAGCGCTGGGGGCATTCGGTGCATGTAGAAGTCGCGGGGCTCGAGGCGGGCAGACCGTACTGGTATCAGTTCGAAGGGCTGGGTACGCAAAGCCCAGTGGGGCAGTCGCGCACGGCGCCGGCGGTGCATGCCATGGCGTCGGCGCGTCTGGGGTTTGTCTCGTGTTCCCATTGGGAGCGCGGCTATTTCAGTGCCTATCGCCATTTGGCAGAGGAACAGCCCGACCTGGTGTTCTTTCTCGGCGACTACATCTACGACAGTTCCTACGCGGCGGATTCGGGCAAGATCATCCGCCCCCATGGCAGCGGCAATGCGGTGAGCCTGAGCGACTATCGCAACCGCTATGCCTTGTACAAAACCGATCCGGATCTACAGGCCCTGCACGCCGCTGCACCGAGCGTGGCGACCTGGGACGATCACGAAGTACAGAACGACTACGCCAACCGCTGGTCCCAGGACCCGAAGATACCGGTCGGGCAATTCCTGCAGCAGCGTGCGGCAGCCTACCAGGCTTACTACGAGCATATGCCGCTGCGTGCCAGCAGCTTGCCGAAGGGGCCGGACATGCGCATTTATCGGCGCCTGGACTACGGCCGACTGGCCCGTTTCCACGTGCTGGACGGTCGGCAATACCGTTCCGAACAACCGTGCATTCCGGCCAATGGCAGCCACCAGGGGCATATCGCCGATAACCTCTGCCACGACTTGCGCGACCCTGGCCGCACCATGCTTGGTTGGCAGCAAGAAGCCTGGCTGGACCAGGGGTTTGCCCAGTCGAAGGCGCAGTGGAACATCATCGCCCAGGACCTGCTGGTCGCGCCGCTGACCCAGCGTGATCTGACCAACCACAAGCCGGGGCGTTGGACCGACGGGTGGGATGGCTATATGGCCAACCGTTCGCGGATGCTGGCGTCCATCGAGCGTAACCGGGTCAGCAACCCGGTGTTCTGGGGCGGTGATATCCATTCGTTCTGGGTGACGGATTTGCATGCCGATGGCAATAACCCGGACTCGCGGGTGGTGGCCACGGAATTCGTCGGCACGTCGGTGACGTCTGACGGACCGCCCTTTGATGCGTTCAGCAAGCTGTTGCCGCTCAACCCGCATGTGAAGTTTTTCGATAGCCGTCAGCGGGGATATGTGTCGGTGGAGGTGGAGGAGGGCAAGATGCTCACGAACCTGCGGGTGATTACCGACCCCCGCGACCCGATGGCCACGGTATCGACCCTCAAGTCGTTTGTGGTGGAACCGGGGCGGACGGGGGCGAGTGAGGTTTAATCGAGTTCGTAGCGCACGGACAGCGCGCCCTTTTTCTCTGACAAGGTCAGGATGGTCACCTGGCCCAACTCGCTCAGTGCCTGTACATGAGTACCGCCGCAGGCGTACGCGGGCAATTCACCAAAGCCGACTTCGCGGGTGCCGTCTTCCAGGTTCATGTGCCGTGGGTAATCCGCAGCGATCCATTGGTTGACCTGTTGCTGGATCGCCTCGGCGTCCATGGCTTGCGCCGCTTCGCCACGGATGAAGGTGATCTTGCCTTCGCCGGGCCAGTGATGGGCCTTGATCGGCATCCAACCCAAGGTCTCGCCCACGTTGCCGATCAAGTGCCCGGCGGAATGCAGCCGGGTGTTCAACATACGGCGCTGTTCATCGACCCTTGCGGTGATCGGACCCGGTTCCAATGGCCGGTCGACGTAATGCACCACGCGGTCTGCTGCCTGGGTGACGCGCAGCACAGTGGCTTCACCGAGCCAGCCGGTATCGAAAGGTTGCCCACCGCCCTGTGGGTGAAAAATCGTCGACTGCAGGATCACTGCAAATTGCTCCTCATGGGGTGTGCAGCTCAACACTTCCAGCTCGGCAGTCAGGTGATCGTGGGTAAAAAACAGGCGCTCGGTCATCATCTACATCCGCATCAGGGTTCTGCGAGCAGTATAAATAGTGCGTAGATGGGTGATAATCCGCTCAATTATCAATGGACCTGTGCACCATGAGCATCAATCTTCCTTTGCCGCTGCTGGGCGAAATGGCGATTTTCGTCAAAGTGGTGGAAACCGGCAATTTCTCCGAAGCCGCCCGGCAACTGGGGGCTTCGCCTTCCTCGGTGAGCCGTAGCATCTCGCGCCTGGAGAAGGCCCTGGCGACGCGCTTGCTGCAACGCACCACACGCAAATTGCGCTTGAGCGAAGGCGGGGAAGAGGTACTCAAGCGTTGCCAGGAGATGGTCAGCGCGGCGCGTTCGGTGATGGAGATCAGCGGCCAGTTCACCCATGAAGCCGAGGGGCTGGTGCGGGTCAGCGTACCCAAGGCGGTGGGGCGGTTTGTGGTGCATCCGCATATGCCGGAATTCCTGCGGCGTTACCCCAAGGTGGATGTGCAGTTGATCCTGGAGGATCGCCAAGTGGACATGATCGATGACAATGTCGACCTGAGTATCCGCATCACTGACAGCCCGCCGCCGGGGTTGGTGGGCCGGCAGTTACTGCCCATCGAGCATCTGTTGTGTGCGACGCCGCAGTACTTGGCCGAACACGGGACGCCGGAGCATCCCCATGATCTGCTGGCGCACAGTTGCATCTACCTCGGGGAGACACCCGGAGACTCGCGCTGGAAATTCCGCCAGGCCGGCAAGGCGGTGACGGTGGCGGTGCGTGGGCGTTATGCCGCGAACCACACCGGGGTTCGGCTGGATGCGGTGTTGCAGCATGTGGGGGTTGGCAGCTTGCCGTATTTTACGGCGCGCCATGCGTTGGAGGAGGGGCGGTTGGTGCAGGTGTTGCCGGCGTGGGACTTCATTGCGTCCTACCATGGCGAGGCGTGGTTGCTGCATTCGCCCACGCGGTATTTGCCGCCGAAGTTGCGGGTGTTTATTGATTATCTGGTGGCGTGCATGGCGAAGGAGCCGACGTTGCGCAAACGGTAGGAATGCGGTCGAAACCGTAGGAGCCGGCTTGCCGACGATTGGCCCTTGAACCCAGTGCAGGACTCAAGGCCGCCATCGCCGGCAAGCCGGCTCCTACAAGGGAATCAGTGCTTGCTCTGGTCAACCGGCATGGCCAGCAGCTGCTTTTCCTGGTTCCAGTCGAACGGTTCGTCGTTCTGTTCGGCTTCGAAGCGACGCTCTTCCAGGGCCTGGTACAGGTCCAGTTCTTCGTCGGGCATGAAGTGCAGGCAGTCACCGCCAAAGAACCACAGCAGGTCGCGCGGCACCAGGTGGGCGATTTGCGGGTAGCGCAGGATGACCTGGCTCATCAGGTCCTGGCCCAGGTACTGGCTTTCGATCGGGTCGATCGGCAGCAGGGCGCGCAATTCGTCGAAACGCTCCAGGAACAGAGAATGGCTTTCCTCGGGCACCTGTTCGGCTTCGCCGACGGCAACCAGGATGCTGCGCAGATGGTCGAGCAAGACGAGATGATCGGCAACGACGTTGGACACGAGATAAGTCCTCTAAAGCAAAAACGGGCGCGAGAGTATATGCCTCTCGCGCCCGTTTTTATATGACCGCTCGACTTAGCGGACCTTACCCTCAGCCTGGGTCAGCTCTTCCTTGCTGAAATCATCCACGTCGATCACCTTGCGCCGTGCCGCTTCGGCATCACGCAGGGTTTGTGCTTCGGCCGGTTGCAACACGCCTGCGTGCAGTGCCGCATCGATGGCGTGCTCGCCGGCGGTCGGTTTGACCTGGCCGCTCTTGAGCGCGGTGTGCAGTTTTTTCTGCAAGGGATGGCTGGCGCCAAGCAGGTCGTAGGCATGTTGCAGGGCGCCTACCGGATCTTCCGCCGATTGCGGGCGGTAGCAGCCGGCCAGCAACTCTTCCAGGGTCGGGTCACCCTTGGCGCGGCCGATCACCGCCGCCACTTCGGCATCCAGCGCATCTGACGGACCGGTATGACGACGGCCGAACGGGAACACGATCACCCGCAGCAGGCAGCCCAGCACCTTGTTCGGGAAGTTGCTCAGCAGTTCATCCAGCGCACGCTCCGATTCACCAAGGCTTTCTTCCATGGCCCAGGCGAACAGCGGTTCCAGGTGGTCCGGCGAATCCAGGTCGTGGTAACGCTTGAGGGCGGCCGACGCCAGGTACATATGGCTCAGCACATCACCCAAGCGTGCCGAGAGGCGTTCGCGCCGCTTTAGCTCGCCACCCAGCAGCATCATGCTCAGGTCGGCCAGCAGCGCGAACGCAGCAGCCTGGCGGTTGAGTGCGCGGAAGTAACCCTGGCTCAAACGGTTGCCCGGTGCCTTCTCGAAATGCCCTACACCGAGGTTCAGCACCAAGGTGCTGGCGGCGTTGCTCACGGCGAAACCGATATGTTGCATCAGCAGCCCGTCAAACTCCTTCAACGCCTGGTCATGGTCTTCGCGACCGGCCAGGGCCATTTCCTTGAGTACGAACGGATGGCAACGAATCGCGCCCTGGCCGAAGATCATCAGGTTGCGCGACAGGATGTTCGCGCCTTCTACAGTGATGAAGATCGGCGCACCTTGCCAATTGCGCCCCAAGTAGTTGTTCGGGCCCATGATGATGCCCTTGCCGCCGTGCACGTCCATGGCGTGGCTGATGCACTCGCGGCCACGCTCGGTGAGGTGGTACTTGAGAATGGCCGACAGTACCGAGGGTTTTTCCCCCAGGTCCACGGCGTTGGCGGTGAGCATGCGTGCGCTGTCCATCAGCCAGGCGTTGCCGCCGATACGCGCCAAGGCTTCCTGGATACCTTCGAATGCCGACAGCGGCACGTTGAACTGTTCGCGCACCTGGGCGTATTGGCCGGTCACCAGGCTGGTGAACTTGGCCGCGCCAGTGCCCACCGCAGGCAGGGAGATCGAACGGCCCACGGAGAGGCAGTTCATCAGCATCATCCAGCCCTTGCCGAGCATTTCCTGGCCGCCGATCAGGAACTCAAGCGGGATGAACACATCCTTGCCGGAGTTGGGGCCGTTCATGAACGCGGCGCCCAGGGGCAGGTGGCGACGGCCGATTTCTACGCCGGGGGTGTCGGTAGGGATCAGTGCCAGGCTTATGCCCAGGTCTTCCTCTTCACCCAGCAGATGGTCCGGGTCATGTGCCTTGAAGGCCAAGCCGAGCAGGGTCGCGACCGGGCCGAGGGTGATGTAGCGTTTTTCCCAGTTCAGGCGCAGGCCAAGGGTTTCCTTGCCTTCCCATTCACCTTTGCAGATCACGCCGGTGTCGGGCATAGCGCCCGCATCCGAGCCGGCCAGTGGGCCCGTCAATGCGAAGCACGGGATGTCATCGCCACGGGCCAGGCGCGGCAGGTAGTGATTGCGCTGTTCTTCGGTGCCGTAGTGCAGCAGCAGTTCGGCCGGGCCGAGGGAATTGGGCACCATCACGGTCGAGGCCAGGTCACCGCTGCGAGTGGCGAGTTTCATCGCGACCTGGGAGTGGGCATAGGCGGAGAAGCCCTTGCCGCCATATTCCTTGGGAATGATCAGGGCGAAGAAGCCGTGGGTCTTGATGTGTTCCCAGGCGGCGGGCGGCAGGTCCATGGCCTGTCCGATTTCCCAGTCGCTGACCATGGCACAGAGTTCTTCAGTGGGGCCGTCGATAAACGCTTGTTCTTCTTCGGTCAGTTGCGCTTTGGGATAAGCCAGCAACTTGTCCCAGTCCGGGCGACCGCTGAACAGTTCGCCGTCCCACCAGACGGTACCGGCGTCGATCGCGTCGCGCTCGGTCTCGGACATCGGCGGCAGGACTTTCTGGAACCAACTGAACAGTGGCTTGGTGAAGTATTGGCGGCGCAGGTCGGGCAGCAGCAGGGGCGCGGCTACCACGGCGATCAGCACCCAGAAGACCAGCAGCAGCCAACCCGGTGCGTGGCTCCAAGCGCCCATCGCCAGCAGGTAGACGGCGACCACGCCCAAGGCGGGCAGGGGCGCGACGCGGCGGTGTGCGAGGTAGGCAATGCCGACCACCAGCACCAGTATCCACAACAACAGCATATTCAATCCTCCGTGAAACCAGGGGCGAAACCACCAGGGAGCTTAGTCGGCATCCGAACAAGCGGGGTGATCAGGGTGTAACGAGATTTGGCCGATTCGTCGTTATCTCCCCGGCAGGCCTGTGGTTAGACTCCAGGCTTCCTTCGGAGATAAAGCTCATGGATACCTACCTGAGTCCCAGCCGCTTCATCGATAGTGACCACCCTGCGGTGGTGGAGTTCGCCGAAAAACACCGTGGAACCCGTGCGAACTTAAGTGACCAGGCAGTCAGCCTCTACTACGCCGTGCGTGAGGCGATTCGCTATAACCCCTACACCTTCAGCCGCGACCCAGACACATTAAGTGCCAGCTTCGCCTTGGCCAGCGGCGAAAGCTATTGCGTGCCCAAGGCCACCTTGCTCGCCGCCTGTGCGCGCCACTGCGGCATTCCGGCGCGCATCGGCCTGGCGGATGTACGCAATCATTTGTCGACGCCGCGCCTGATCACCTTGCTCAAGAGTGACGTATTCGCCATGCACGGCTATACCGAGCTTTACCTCAACGATCGCTGGGTCAAGGCCACGCCTGCGTTCAATCAGCAGTTGTGCGATGTATTCGATGTGCCGCCGCTGGACTTCGATGGCATCCACGACAGCGTTTTCCACGCGTTCAATCGCCAAGGCCAACGTTCGATGGAATATGTGGTCGACCACGGGCAATTTTCTGACGTGCCCGAGGCGTTTTTCTTCGCGCATATTCAGCAGTGTTACCCCCACTTGTTCAGCGAGGACATGCCGACCCTGCTGGGCGATATGCAGAGCGATTTAAGCCGCGCGTGAACCGGCGTATGCTGCTGCGTTCATCAAGCCATGTTCATCAACAATAAGGCGCGGTCATGCTGAAAATCTGGGGTCGTAAAAATTCATCAAACGTCAGGAAGGCACTGTGGTGCGCCGAGGAACTCGGCCTGGACTATGAGGCAATTGATGCGGGCGGGGCTTTTGGTGTGGTCGATACGCCGCAATATCGGGCATTGAACCCCAACGGCCGGGTGCCGATGATCGAAGACGGCGATTTCGTGCTGTGGGAGTCCAATACCATCGTGCGCTACCTCTGCGCCAAGCAGGCGTCCAACTGGTATCCGACAGAGGTGAAAGCCCGGGCCAACGCGGAAAAGTGGATGGACTGGACCACGTCGACCTTCGCCGAACCGTTCAAGATTGTGTTCTGGGGCGTGCTGCGCACCCCGGCGGAAAAACAGAACTGGGAAGACATCCATGCCGGTCGCCAGGCCTGTATCGATGTGCTCAAAACCGTTGATGAGGCGCTGGCTACACAGCCGTATCTGTCGGGCAACGAGATCGGCATGGGTGATATTCCCCTGGGCAGCTTTATCTACGCCTGGTTCGAAATGCCCATCGAACGGCCTGCGATGCCCAATCTAGAGGCCTGGTATGCGCGCCTGCAACAACGTCCGGCCTACCGCAAAGCGGTCATGACTGCGTTGACTTAATACCCACTATTAATACGGGTGACTGTACTTGTGCGGCGCGGGCAAGCACCATGCTTGTCATGCGCCGCCGTTGAACTACCTGGGCTGCGCCCCCATCTACTCTTTCTATTCCCTTCTTTGGTGCGTAATCCGATATGAGTTCCGCTCTGTCCATCCGGCAGCTAACCAAAACCTACGGCAACGGTTTCCAGGCCCTGAGTGGTATCGATCTGGACGTCGCCGAAGGTGACTTCTTCGCCTTGCTCGGCCCTAACGGCGCCGGCAAATCCACCACCATCGGTATCCTCTCGACCCTGGTCAACAAGACCAGTGGCACGGTGAATATCTTCGGCCATGACCTGGACAAATCCCCGGCGGCGCTCAAGCGTTCCATCGGCGTGGTGCCCCAGGAGTTCAACTTTAACCAGTTTGAAAAGACCTTCGACATCGTCGTGACCCAGGCCGGCTACTACGGCATCCCGGCGAAAGTCGCCAAGGAGCGCGCCGAGCAGTACCTGACCCAGCTGGGCCTGTGGGACAAACGCGACGTGCCTTCGCGTTCGCTGTCCGGCGGCATGAAACGCCGCCTGATGATCGCCCGCGCACTGGTGCATGAGCCGCGCCTGCTGATCCTCGACGAGCCCACTGCCGGCGTGGACATCGAACTGCGTCGCTCGATGTGGACCTTTCTCACCGAGCTGAACGAGAAGGGCATCACCATCATCCTCACCACCCATTACCTGGAAGAGGCTGAGCAGCTGTGCCGCAACATCGGCATCATCGACCACGGCACCATCGTCGAGAACACCAGCATGCGTAACCTGCTGGGTCAGTTGCATGTGGAAACCTTTTTGCTCGACCTGAAAAACAATCTATCGGCGCCGCCGCAACTGCTCGGCTACCCGAGCCGCCTGGTGGACAGCCATACCCTGGAAGTGCAGGTGGACAAGGCCATGGGCATCACCGCGCTGTTCACCCAGTTGGCGGCCCAGCAAATTGAAGTGCTGAGCCTGCGTAACAAAACCAATCGCCTTGAGGAGTTGTTCGTGTCCCTGGTGGAGAAAAATCTGGCGAAGGTGGCGGTATGAGTTCCGAACTGCAACCTAACCTCGTCGCGCTGCAAACCATCGTTTATCGCGAAGTGAAACGCTTTACCCGGATCTGGCCGCAGACCCTGCTGCCGCCGGCGATCACCATGGTCCTGTACTTCGTGATCTTCGGTAACCTGATCGGCCGGCAGATCGGTGACATGGGTGGCTTCACCTACATGGAGTACATCGTGCCGGGCTTGATCATGATGTCGGTGATCACCAACTCCTACGGCAACGTGGTCTCCAGTTTCTTCGGCAGCAAGTTCCAGCGCTCGATCGAAGAATTGATGGTGTCGCCGGTGTCGCCCCACACCATCCTGATCGGCTACACCCTGGGCGGTGTGCTGCGTGGCTTGATGGTGGGCGTGATCGTGACCCTGCTGTCGCTGTTCTTCACCCACCTGCAGGTGCATCACCTGGGAGTCACCATTCTGGTGGTGGTGCTGACGGCGACGATCTTCTCGCTGCTGGGCTTCATCAACGCCGTATTTGCGCGCAACTTCGATGATATTTCGATCATCCCGACCTTCGTGCTGACGCCGCTGACCTACCTGGGCGGGGTGTTCTACTCCATCACGCTGCTGCCGCCGTTCTGGCAGACTGTGTCGCTGGCCAACCCGGTATTGCACATGGTCAACGCGTTTCGCTACGGCATCCTGGGGGTGTCGGATATCAAGATCAGCGTGGCGATCACCTTTATGATCGTCGCCACGGTGGTGTTGTATATCGGCTGTGCGCGGTTGTTGGTGAGCGGGCGTGGGATGCGTACCTGAGCAGCGATCCGCAATGAAAAAACGGCCTCGGATGAGGCCGTTTTTTTTTGCACCGCTGTGGGAGCTGGCTTGCCTGCGAAGGCGGTCTGACAGCCGACCTGGATGTTGGATCTGATCGGGTACATATCCGTTATTTGGGTAACGGCTGGTATTGGTTCCGCCCTTACGGCGGGTCACTTTGGAAAAGCCCCAAAGTAACCAAAGGGCTCTTGCCCCAACACTCGGCACCTCGCCTAGGCTCGGTGTGCCCGTAATCCGACAGGTATTTGGGGGGCCGCCGCCACGCGCCATCCATGGCGCGGGGCGGCTAAACCGGCATCCCTGCCGGTTTACCCCCCCAAATCCCTGTCGAATTCCGGCCAGCGTGTTTGACGGGGCGCCTAGGATCAAGATCAAAAGCAAGAGCACGGCGGCCTGACAGCCGGCCTGAGTGGTTGGATCAAAGGCAGGTAGGTGTAGGAGCTGGCTTGCCGGCGATGCAGGCGGCTCGGTATAGCAGGTACACCCAGCGTTATGCCATCGCCGGCAAGCCGGCTCCTACAGGGGAGGTTCAGGCGTTGAGTGCCAGTTCGATCAGGGCGTGCAGTTCTTGCACTGTCAGCGGGGCGTTCGAAAATAGAATGCGAAACACCGTTGGCGCTGCGATCAGGTTGATCAGGTGGTCCACGCTCGGCGGCGTGCTTTGCGGGTAGCGATCGACAATCGCCTGCAACTGCCCACTCAGGATGCTCACGCAGTATCCCGGCGTGATCGTGCACTGCAGGTCGCGCATCATGTTGCGGCCCGGCTCCGAACTCATTTCATCCAAGTATTGCTCGGCCCAAGCCTGCAGGTCGCCGCGCAGGCTGCCGGTGTTGGCGGGTTCGCTGTCGGGGCGCATGCGCGCCAGGGCCACGTCCGCGAGCAGCACGGAGAGGTCGCCCCAGCGCCGGTAGATAGTCGAGGGCGTGACGCCTGCGCGTGTGGCAATCATGGGCACGGTGACGCTGGAGCGCTCGTGGGCTTCCAGCAGTTCACGCACCGCCGAATGGACGGATTCTTGTACCCGGGCACTGCGGCCCCCCGGGCGAAGGCCTTCTTTTATCGCCATGTTTGTGACCTTAACACAAAGAATTTGCTTTAAGCGCTGGCGGGTAGCACACTCTGCAAAAGCAAAATATTAGCTTTAGCGGAGCGTGTGCATGTCCAGTCCTGTTTCCCATCGTTCCAGCCTGGTGTTTCTCGCGATCACCTTGCTGACCTTCCTGGCCGCTTCGAGTGCGCCGACGCCGTTGTACCACCTGTATCAGGAAGGCCTGCATTTTTCGGCAGGCATGCTGACGCTGATCTTCGGTGTCTACGCCCTCAGCCTGCTGGCGGCGCTGTTGACCGTCGGCTCTTTGTCGGACCACCTGGGGCGCAAGCCGGTGATTTTTGCTGCGCTGCTCCTGGATATGCTGGCGATGCTGCTGTTTATCAATGAAGGCAGCGTGGCCTGGCTGATTGCCGCCCGCACGTTGCAAGGGTTTGCCACTGGCATGGCCACCGCCGTATTAGGCGCGGCACTGCTCGACACCGACCGCCAACAGGGCCCGCTGGTCAACAGCGTGGCGCCGCTCTTGGGCATGGCTTGCGGGGCGATGGGCAGCAGTCTGCTGGTGGAATTCGCGCCCCTCCCGACCCAGTTGATCTACTGGACGTTGCTGGCCTTGATGCTGTTGCAGGCCCTCTACGTATGGCGCCTGCCGGAAACGGTGAGCCGCATCCCCGGCGCACTGGCGTCGCTGCGCCCAACATTGCATGTACCGCCCCAGGCGCGCCGGGCGTTGTGGCTGTCATTGCCGGTGGATGTGGCGGTGTGGGCGATGGGTGGCTTCTACTTGTCACTGGCCCCGTCGCTGGTGCGGGCCGCCACCGGGTCTACCTCCAACCTGATCGGTGGCGGCCTGGTGGCCGTGCTGACCCTGAGCGGCGCGTTGATGATCTTTACCTTGCGTAATCGTCCGGCCGACAAGGTGCTGCGTCTCGGCGCCGGCTTGCTGGCCATCGGTGTAACGCTGATCCTCACGGCGGTGCACAGCGCCAGCCTGCCCCTGTTCTTCATCGCCACGCTGATCGCCGGCAGTGGCTTTGGCGCGGGCTTTCTTGGCGCCTTGCGCAGTGTGGTGCCGTTGGCCTTGCCCCACGAGCGCGCGGGGCTGATGTCGGCGTTCTATGTGCTGAGCTACCTGGCGTTCTGCTTGCCTTCGTTACTGGCGGGCAACCTGATTCGCAGCTTTGGCCTGATCGCCACCACCGACGGCTACGGCGCGGTCCTCATCCTGCTGGCTGTCGGTGCGCTCATTGCCTTGCTGTTGCAGGATTCGGCGCGCGTGCGGGCGACGACAGGCGGCTGATGGGTAATAATCAGTGCCCGTATCCGCCTGATCGAGATTCGCGCATGAAGATCATCCGCAGCAAGGACTTCACCGGCAGCCGTGCCTGGGAGGCGCTGGACATCGCCAACATGAATGGCATCACCACGCGCCTGCACTGGACCGACCAGCCCTATCGCTGGCATATCAACGACGGCGAAGAAGTGTTTGTGGTGCTCGATGGCCGGGTGCAGATGCACTACCGCGACAATGGTTTCGAACAGGTGGCGGAGCTGGGCGTCGGGGACATCTTTTACGCCAGCGTCGGCACCGAGCACGTGGCCCACCCGCAAGGGCCGGCGCGGATTCTGGTGATCGAGTGCGAAGGCAGCGTCTGACGATATATAGGTAAAGTAGATAATAGATAGAGATATTACCCGTTATATAGATATTCGATTCGGTTCTACCATGGTCTCACCCTCATGCGAGGAAGAGGATTGCCATCATGACCTGCTCGAATAGCATCAGTTACAAACCCTTCAGTCACCTGACCCATCCACGGGAAGTGATCCGCCAGTTCACGCCGAACTGGTTTGCCGCCACCATGGGCACTGGTGTGCTCGCACTGGCCCTGGCGCAGTTGCCAGTCAACCTGCCTGGCCTGCACGCCATCGCCGAGGCGTTGTGGTTGTTCACTGTTGGCCTATTTGTGTTGTTCAGCGTGTTGTACGCGGCCCGCTGGGTGATGTTTTTCCACGAGGCGCGGCGTATTTTCGGTCACTCCACCGTCTCGATGTTTTTCGGCACCATCCCCATGGGGCTCGCGACGATTCTCAACGGCTTGCTGTTATTTGGCCTGCCGCGCTGGGGCGCCGGTGTGATACCGCTGGCTGAAACCCTGTGGTGGTTGGACGTGGGCATGGCCCTGGCCTGCGGCGTGCTTATCCCCTTCATGATGTTCACCCGCCAGGAACACAGCATCGACCAGATGACCGCCGTCTGGCTGCTGCCTGTGGTTGCCGCTGAAGTTGCCGCGGCCAGTGGTGGGCTGCTCGCGCCGCACCTGGCAGACGCGCATTCGCAACTGGTGATGCTGGTGACCAGCTATGTGCTGTGGGCGTTTTCGTTGCCGGTGGCGTTCAGCATCCTGACCATCCTGATGCTGCGCATGGCCCTGCACAAACTGCCCCACGCCAATATGGCCGCGTCGAGTTGGCTGGCCCTGGGTCCCATCGGCACCGGTGCGCTGGGCATGTTGCTGCTGGGGGGCGATGCGCCGGCGATCTTTGCGGCCAATGGCTTGCCGGGTGTCGGTGAGATCGCCAACGGCCTCGGCCTGGTAGCGGGCATTACGTTGTGGGGCTTCGGCCTGTGGTGGATGCTGATTGCGGTGCTGATCACCCTGCGTTACCTGCGCGCCGGTATCCCGTTCAACCTCGGTTGGTGGGGTTTCACCTTCCCGCTGGGCGTGTATGCCCTGGCGACGCTGAAGCTGGCGAGCCTGCTGCACCTGGGGTTCTTCAGCGTTTTTGGCAGCGTGCTGGTGGTGGCATTGGCGCTGATGTGGCTGATCGTGGCCAAGCGCACCGTGCAGGGTGCCTATAAAGGTGAGCTTTTTGTTTCGCCTTGCATTGCAGGACTAGCGAATAAGTAAGCCGGATTAGGTAAAGTCGTGGCCTGACAGCTTTTACAAAAAAACAGGCCACGCAGGAACACGGACGATGAGCCACCCCTCGCAATTCACCTTGCTGCGCACACGGCGTTTCCTGCCGTTTTTCATCACCCAGTTGCTGGGCGCTTTCAACGACAACATCTTCAAGCAATCGCTGATCCTGGCCATTCTCTACAAGCTCACTATCGACGGTGACCGCTCGATCTGGGTCAACCTCTGCGCATTGCTGTTTATCCTGCCGTTCTTCCTGTTCTCGGCCCTGGCCGGGCAGTTTGGCGAGAAATTCAACAAGGACGCGTTGATCCGCGCGATCAAGATCGGCGAGATCGTGATCATGGCCGTGGGCGCGACGGGCTTCCTCACCAACCACCTGGAGCTGATGCTGCTCGCGCTGTTTGCCATGGGCACTCACTCGGCGCTGTTCGGCCCGGTGAAGTACTCGATCATGCCCCAGGCATTGCATGACGATGAGCTGGTCGGCGGCAACGGCCTGGTGGAAATGGGCACGTTCCTGGCGATCCTGGCCGGCACCATCGGCGCCGGGATCATGATGTCGTCCACCCATTACGCCCCCGTGGTGTCCGTGGCGATTGTCGGCGTAGCGGTGCTGGGTTACCTGGCCAGCCGCAGCATTCCGCGCGCGGCCGCGTCGACCCCGGAACTGCGCTTGAACTGGAATATCTTCAGCGAGTCCTGGGCCACCCTGCGCTTGGGCCTGGGGCAGACGCCGGCCGTTTCGCGCTCCATCGTCGGCAACTCGTGGTTCTGGTTTGTCGGTGCCATCTACCTGACGCAGATCCCGGCCTACGCCAAGGAGTGGTTGTACGGCGACGAGACCGTGGTGACACTGATCCTCACGGTGTTCTCGGTGGGTATCGCACTGGGTTCGATGCTCTGCGAAAAGCTCTCCGGGCGTAAGGTCGAAATCGGCCTGGTGCCGTTCGGTTCATTCGGCCTGACGGTGTTCGGCCTGCTGCTGTGGTGGCACTCCGGCGGCTTCCCGCAGAACGTGCAGGCCAACGATTGGCTTGCCGTGCTCAGCTACGGCCAGGCGTGGTGGGTGCTGTTCGATATCCTCGGCCTGGGTGTATTCGGCGGCTTCTACATCGTGCCGCTGTATGCACTGATCCAGTCGCGTACCGCCGAGAACGAACGCGCGCGCGTGATCGCCGCGAACAACATTCTCAACGCGCTGTTCATGGTGGTCTCGGCCATCGTGTCGATCCTGCTGCTGAGCGTGGCCAAGCTGTCGATCCCGGAACTGTTCCTGGTGGTGTCGCTGCTCAACATCGCGGTCAACACCTACATCTTCAAGATCGTCCCCGAGTTCACCATGCGTTTCATGATCTGGCTGCTCAGCCATTCCATGTACCGCGTGGAGCATCGCAACCTGCAGGCGATCCCGGATGAAGGCGCGGCGTTGTTGGTGTGCAACCATGTGTCGTTTGTGGATGCACTGTTGATTGGCGGCGCGGTGCGTCGGCCGATTCGCTTTGTCACGTACTACAAGATCTACCGTTTGCCGGTGCTGAACTTTATCTTTCGTACCGCCGGGGCGATTCCGATTGCTGGGCGTCATGAAGATATCCAGATCTACGAAAAGGCCTTCACACGGATTGCGCAGTACCTGAAGGACGGCGAGTTGGTGTGCATTTTCCCCGAAGGCAAGCTGACCGCCGATGGCGAGATGAATGAGTTTCGTGGTGGCGTGACGCGGATTCTGGAAGAGACGGCGGTGCCGGTGATTCCGATGGCGTTGCAGGGGTTGTGGGGGAGTTTCTTCAGTCGGGATCCGAAGAAGGGCTTCTTCCATCGCATCTGGTCGCGGGTGGTGTTGGTGGCGGGTGAGCCGGTGGCGGTCGAGTTGGCGACGCCGGCGCAGTTGCAGGAGAAAGTTACTCAGCTGCGCGGCACGGTCCTGTAGGAGCGCGGCTTGCCGGCGACGGCTATCTTCAGGCCGCCATCGCCCGCAAGCGGGCTCCTACAAGGGTTATGTGGAGATTTTCAGGCCAATAAGCCCACAAATGATCAACGCCACGCTGGCCAACCGGAACAACGCCATGGATTCCCCAAACAGGATAATCCCAGCGATCACAGTGCCCACTGCACCCACGCCGGTCCAGATGGCATAGGCGGTGCCCAGAGGCAGTTCCTTCATGGCGAGCCCCAGCAGGCCAAGGCTGATGGCCATGGCGGCAATCGTCAGGGCGGTGGGGAGTGGCTTGCTGAAACCGTCGGTGTACTTCAGGCCGACGGCCCAGCCGACTTCAAACAGACCCGCGAAAAACAGAATGATCCAGGACATGATGACCTCCTAACACTAGGTGGGGTCGTCCCCGGAGTAGTCGCTTGAGCGCGTCGCGGGGTCGTCCCCGCGAAGCGCGTTAGAGTGCCGAAAAGTGCTCGGCTGATCAAGTTTGCGGGGTGTTCTCCAGGGCGCGACGGTCTTCCTTTTCGCTCATGCGGCGGAAGTAAGTCGACAGCAATGCACCGGAGATATTGTGCCAGACACTGAACAAGGCACTCGGCACCGCCGCCAGCGGCGAAAAGTGCGCACTGGCCAGCGCGGCGCCCAGCCCGGAGTTCTGCATGCCCACCTCCAGCGCCAGCGACTTGCGCTGCGCCAACGGCAACTTGAACACGCGGCCGGTGAAGTAACCCAGCAGGTAACCAAAGCTGTTATGCAGCATCACCACTGCCATGATCAACAGGCCCGACTCGGCAATCTTCGCCTGGCTCGCCGCCACCACCGCCGCGACGATGATCACGATGCTCACCACCGACACCAGTGGCAGCACATCGACCGCATGCCGAACCCGGTCGCCGAGCACGCGTTGCGCCAGCACGCCGAGCACGATCGGCAGCAACACCACTTGCAGGATCGACCAGAACAGCTCCATGAACGACACCGGCAGCCAGGCCGAGGCCAGCAGCCAGATCAATGCTGGCGTGAGCAGCGGGGCGAGGAGGGTGGTGACGGCGGCGATGGCCACCGACAACGCCAGGTCGCCACGGGCCAGCCAGGTCATCACGTTGGACGAGGTGCCGCTTGGGCAGCAACCGACCAAGATCACGCCGACGGCGATTTCCGGGGGGAGATGGAAGGCCTGGCACAGCAACCACGCCACGCCCGGCATGATCACGAAATGCGCAACCACGCCCAATGCCACACGCCAGGGGTGGCGGGCGACTTCGGCGAAGTCATCGAGTTTGAGGGTCAGCCCCATGCCGAACATCACCAGGCCCAGCAGCGGGACAATGGCGCTTTTAAGGCCAATGAACCAGCCGGGTTCGAGGAAGGCGACGACGGCGAAAATCAACACCCAGTAGGCGAAGGTATTGCCGACGAAGCGGCTCAAGGCGGCGAGTGCGCGCATGGGGATGTCCTTTTTTGTTGGATTCGATCAAATGTGGGAGGGGGCTTGCCCCCGATTGCAGTCTGTCAGTCATAGGTGTTTTTAACTGACAGAATGCTATCGGGGGCAAGCCCCCTCCCACATTTTGAATTTCACACGGTTTAGATACCCTGCGGAGTCTCTTCACCGCCCAATGCTTCAACCAGCGCCGGCAAGAAATCGCCGAACGTCAGCATCATCAGGGTAAAGCTCGCATCCAGTTGGCCCAGGGCCTCGTCGCCGCCGTCCTGTTCCGCCTGGTCTTGCAGCAGGTCTTCGAACTTCAGGCGCTTGACGGTCATTTTGTCGTCGAGCATGAAGGACAGCTTGTCCTGCCAGGCCAGGGACAATTGGGTCACGACTTTGCCGGTGGTCAGGTGCAGTTGGATCTCTTCGCCGGTCAGGTCCTGGCGCTTGCAGCGCACGATGCCGCCGTCTTCGTGGGTGTCGCGCAGTTCGCATTCGTCGAGGACGAAGAAGTCATCGGCCGGCTTCTGGGTGGTGACCCAGTCGGTCATGATTGCGGTTGGCGCGGTTTTCACCGTGAGCGGGCGAACGGGCAGGGTGCCGATCACTTCACGCAGGGTCGACAGCAGGTCTTCAGCGCGTTTCGGGCTTGCCGAGTTGACCAGGATCAGGCCCTGTTTCGGCGCGATGGCGGCGAAGGTGGAGGAGCGACGGATAAAGGCGCGTGGCAGGAAGGCCTGGATGATTTCATCCTTGATCTGATCGCGTTCCTTTTTATAGACCTTGCGCATCTGCTCGGCCTCGATTTCTTCGACTTTCTCTTTCAGTGCGTCACGCACCACGCTGCCCGGCAGGATGCGTTCTTCCTTGCGCGCAGCGATCAGCAGGAAATCACCGCTGACGTGAACCAGGGGAGCGTCTTCACCTTTACCAAAAGGCGCGACGAAACCATAAGTGGTCAATTCCTGGCTCGCGCAAGGGCGCGCCAGTTTGGTGGCCATGGCCGCTTCCAACGCCTCGGCATCAACAGGCAGATCTTGGGTCAGGCGATAGATAAGCAGGTTCTTGAACCACATGGGGTGAGTCTCTCCTTTATACAAAGGGGGGCATTATTCTCTTGATAACGTCCCAGGCCAACCCTGCCTAAGCCATTGGAAGCTATCAAAAAAAAGATTTCAGAAAGTGCTTGCCAGACTTAAGGTCGCTCCGTAGAATGCGCGCCACACCGAAACGAAGGGTGATTAGCTCAGCTGGGAGAGCGTCTGCCTTACAAGCAGAATGTCGGCGGTTCGATCCCGTCATCACCCACCATTCGCTTCATGTGTTACGCGCAGCGGTAGTTCAGTCGGTTAGAATACCGGCCTGTCACGCCGGGGGTCGCGGGTTCGAGTCCCGTCCGCTGCGCCATATTCGGTAACCTGGAACACTGAACGCCAGGTCACCACAGGAAGCCCGCTCAATGAGCGGGCTTTTTGCTGTCTGGGGTTTGTAAAACCAAAAAAACGCCGCCGATCATTTCCGATGATCGGCGGCGTTTTTTATGGGGCAATCAGAAATCCCAGCGAGTGGTGACCATGAAGTTGCGCGGCTCACCGTAAGCGGCCGAGTTATAGAAGCCGATGTTGGTGTAGTAGTGCTTGTCGAAGATATTGTTGACGTTCAGCGTCGCCGACAGGTTTTTGCTGACCTGATACTTGGTCATCAGATCCACCAGCCAATAAGCATCCTGGGAAAACTCTTCATACCCACCCTTCGGTGAGTTGTAGATGTCCTGCCAACCCACGCTTTGCCAACGCACACCACCGCCGATGGTCAGTTTGTCCAGGTTGCCCTTGAGTTTGTAGGTGGTGAACAGCTTGACCTGGTCTTCGGGTTCGAAGGTGGAGATCTTCACGTCCTTGTCGTCGCGCACCACCTTATGGGTGTAGCCCGCCTGGAGTTGCCAGCCGGGGGCAATCTCGCCGGACATCTCCAGTTCATAACCCTTGGTGACGGCCTTGCTACTTTTATAGGCGTAGTTGTTCGGGATCGGTGTCTGGTTGTTGTATTCGTCGTCGGAGAGTGCGCGATTGGACTCGCGGATTTCAAAGTACGCCGCGCTGGCGTTCACCCGTCCGTCGAGGAAGTCGGCTTTCACGCCCAGTTCCCAGTTCTGGCCTTCATCCGGTTCCAGCAACTTGTTGTCGCGATCGCGGTTGTAGTTTTCCTGCGGCATGAAGATATCGGTGTAGCTGGCGTAGACCGCGTACGTGTCGTTGAGGTCGTAGACGGCGCCGATGTACGGGACGAAACGCCCGGACTCACGGTAGTTGGGGTTGTAGCCCGTGACCTGATAATTGACCACGCGACCGCCCAGCAGCAGCTTGAGGTCATCGGCGAGGTTCAGTCGCGTGGTCACGTAGGCGCCGGTCTGGCGCACGGTGTCATCGGTAAGCGATTGCGCCTTGCCCCAGTCCGGTATCGTGGCGTGGCCATGCCAGTTATTGAAGTCGACGATATTGGGGGAGAGGTTCCAGTAGCCTTTGCCTTTCCATTCCGATGCGCTGATCGAGCCGCCCAGCACCAGTTCATGCTCGCGACCGCCGAGGCTGAATGGGCCGCTGACGTACAGGTCGGCGGAATCGCTGACGGTTTCCCCGGTGTACTTGCCCGAGGTGAGTTGCGCGGTGCCATCCGGCTGCGGTTGGTCGCCCTGGATTGAGCCCATTAGCGCGTGATAGCCGTTGATCTTGTGATCCAGTTGCAGCTTGGTGACCCAACCATTGCCCAAGTCGTGTTCGAGCATGGCGAATACGGTGCGGGTGTATTGCTCCCAACTGCTCCAGTCCGCGGCGTTGTTGAACGAGCGCTTGACGCTGTTGCGGTCGCCCTTGGAGTTGATCAGCGGGAAACTGCCCGACCACGATGAGCCCTTCGGCAAGGTGTCCTGGTAATCGCCGCCTACGGTCAGCAGCGTATCGGGTGACAGGTCGAACTCCATGATGCCGTAGTACGTCGGGCTCTTGCGCGAGTAGTGGTCCATGAACGAATGCTTGTCCTGATAGGCCGCCACGGCGCGGCCACGCACGTTGCCGCTTTCGGTCATGGGGCCGCTGACATCCAGCTCGCTGCGGTAGTTGTCCCACGAACCGGCGCCGAGGGTCGCGTGGCCCTGGAAGTCTGCGGTGGGTTTCTTGCGCACCAGGTTGATCGTCGCGCCCAGTGAGCCTGCACCTGTGAGCAGGCCGGTGGCGCCCTTGAGCACTTCGACACGGTCATAGATCGCCATGTCGCTCAAGGTGTTGCCCGCAGAGTAAGCGACGTTGCGTGCGGTCGAGGGGATGCCGTCGTATTGGAAGTTATTGATGGAAAAGCCCCGGGCGTAGTAGTTGGTACGCTCGGTGTCGAAGGCCGAAACGGTGATGCCGGGGGTATGGCGCATCACGTCGTCGACGTTGTTCAGGCCGAAGTCATCCATGTGCTGACGGGTGACCACGCTCACGGACTGCGGGGTTTCCTTGGGCGTCAGCACCAGGCGTGTGGAGGTCGCGATGGTGCCGGGCGTGTAGGAACCGGTGCCTTCGGTGACGTTGCCCAGCTGGTTGGCGGTGACGGCAGTCGGGCTCAGTTCCATGGTGCCATTGCCAGCGATGGGGGCGGGTTGCAGGGCGTATCCCTGAACGCCTTGCACGGCGCGGTAGCCGCTGCCTTCCAGCAACCTGTCAAACCCGTCCTGAATCCCGTAATTGCCTTTCAAGCCTGGGCCTTTGAGGCCCTCCAGTTCGTGGGACTGGAACACGATGGCCACACCGGCCTGCTGGGCGAAGCGGTTGAGCGAACTGCCCAGCGGTCCGGCGGGGATGTCATAGGACTGGGCGGCGACACTGACGGCGTCCGCCTGGGCCAGGCCGATGTTCAAGGTGCCGGCAGTGAACAGGGCCAAGGAAAGCGGTGCACTTTTCAGTAGCCGAAAGCGTCCGCGTGGGTAGGAAGGGGTGTGCATGGTGAAGGCAGTCCTTTATGTGTCGAATTACCTTCCTTGACGGGCAGCCTCGGAAAAACCGGAAGCAAATGCGAATAATTATTTATTGGGTGCTGGCTCGGGGCCAACCACGATCAGCCATGGAGTGTAGGACTGCACCCGGATCGGCAGCGTTTGCGCGAGTAATTGCAAAGCCTGGTCGCTGTCGTCCAGGGGGATCACGGCAGACACGCGCAGGCTTTGCAGCGCGGCGCGATCAAACTGCACGCGGCCGCTGCGGTGCCGGGCGATTTCGTCGAGCACGTCGGGCAAGGGTTGGTTCTCCACCACCAATTGATGGCGTCGCCAGGCTTCGTTGATGCTGCTCGGCTCAACAGTGCCGGCCAGGCGCACTTGGTTCGCGTGCATCAGGGCTCGCGACCCTGCATCGACTTCCAGTGTCTGCTGGCCGTTCGCGCTTTGTGCCGCCACGCGCGACTGGAGCATGCTCAGCACCGTGACATCACCTTCGCGCTTGACCACGAACCGCGTGCCCAGCGCACGCAGCGTTCCTTGCGGGGTCTGCACGACAAACGGCCGGGTGCTGTCGTGGGCGACTTCCACCAGGATTTCGCCTTGCAACAGCTCGATACGGCGCTGCTGGCTATCAAAATGCAGGTTCGCTGCGCTGATGCCATTGAGCGTCAGTGTCGAACCGTCCGCCAGTTGCAGGGTTTGCCATTGGCTAGGGCCATTTCGTACATCGGCCATCCACTGCCGCGGATAGGGGCTGATCAACAAGGCCGCTGCTGGGATCGCCACGCTGCACGCCAATACCAGCGCGCGCAGGGCGTGCTTGCTGCGACGGGTTTTCGGCTGAGCAAAGGCCGCATTCAATGCAGCGCGGGCAGGGGCTTTTTTACCGCGCAAGGCCTGCATGCGCGAAACCATAGTTTCCATGCGTGCGGCGGCTGCGGCGTGATGCGGGCCTTGTTGCTTCCAGCGCTCGAACGCCTGCTGCTGGGCCTCGTCCCATTCGCCGTCGTGCAGGCGCAGCATCCATTCGGCGGCTTGTTCTTCGACGTCCGACATGCTCGATCAAGTGTCCATGCTGTGGCTGCAATGCATAAGCGCCTGGATCAGGTACTTGCGCACGGTGCGTTCCGACAACTTGAGCTGCCGGGCGATCTGTTGCTGGGTCATGTCTTCGAGGTAATACAACACGAAGGCCTGGCGCGAGTATTCGTGCATGCCTTCCAGGATAAAGGCGATCTGTTCGAGGGCTTCGAGGGTGGTGTGGATTTGCTCCGGGGATTGGAACCCTTCGAGCGTGTCCACCGTCAGCGCCAATTCCTGCAGGTAAGCCTGTTCAATCTGCTTGCGCCGCGCCTGGTCAATGAGCAAGCGCCGGGCGGTGGTGCTCAGGTACGCGCGGGGTTCGCGAATGCCGGCGACGGATTCACGCGCGTTCAAGATGCGTGCAAACGTGTCCTGCGCCAGGTCGGCGGCATTCTGTCGACAGCCCAGCTTGCGTCTTAGCCAAGTGAGCAGCCAACCATGATGCTCGCTGTAGAGCTGGGTAATTTCCCGTTGGAAGGGCGGTTCACCCGCAGACATAGGCGTGGCTCAGGTGTTATTGAGAATGGTTTTTAATTGTGCGGCCAAGGGGCGGGTAAACGCAATAGACTCGCGTTTGAAGGCGTAGAAGCCCGTTTTTGCTGGGTTTTGTCGTGCCTGAGAAAATATTTCAAATAAATTGCATTTAAATCAAGACATTGCGGATTTTTGGTGTATGATGCCGCCCACACCGAAACGAAGGGTGATTAGCTCAGCTGGGAGAGCGTCTGCCTTACAAGCAGAATGTCGGCGGTTCGATCCCGTCATCACCCACCATTCGCTTCATGTGTTACGCGCAGCGGTAGTTCAGTCGGTTAGAATACCGGCCTGTCACGCCGGGGGTCGCGGGTTCGAGTCCCGTCCGCTGCGCCATATTCGGTAACCTGGAACACTGAACGCCAGGTCGCCACAAGAAGCCCGCTCATTGAGCGGGCTTTTTTTCGTCTGCGATTTCTTCTTCTTATGCCCTGCCAGTGTGCACTGCTTATTCGTCCTGAACTGTACGGGTGCGCCATGACGTGAGGGAATACCCCCATGCTCATTGGTTGATTGCGCCGTCGGACGCTTAAACGTTTATCTATAGCCACGCGAAGACTTCCAGGCGAGTGACCGGCAGCAGGATGCTGCGGGGGCTCGCTCTCCAACATAAAAATAGTCTGCAAGGGGAATGGCTCTCTATGAAATATCCACTGCGTCCGTTGGTGTTCTGGCCAACGTTCCTGATCCTGCTGGCGGCGGTGATCGCCAGCTACGTCGACCTGAATGCGTTCCTTGCAGTCAGTAAACAGCTCAACAACCTGATCCTGAAAAACTTCTCATGGCTGTTCAGTGCAGGCTCGTTTGCCATGGTGGTGCTGACCGCTGTCGTGTACTTCTCTGCACTGGGCAAGGTGCGTATCGGCGGTGAAGATGCCCAGCCTCTGCTGAGCAAATGGCGCTGGTTCATGGTGGCGCTGTGCACCACCCTGGCGGTGGGCGTGCTGTTCTGGACCACCGCCGAACCGCTTTACCACCTGTACGGCCCACCCACCAGCCTGCCGATCGAGGCGGGCAGTTCGGCGGCGAAGAGCTTTGCCATGTCGACGATGTTCCTGCACTGGACCATCACGCCTTACGCCATCTACCTGGTGCCCTCGTTGGTGTTTGCGTTGGTGTTCTACAACCGTCGCAGCAATTTCTCCATCGGTGCCATGCTTGAACCGTTGCTGGGCGAAGCGCGGGTCCGGCGCTATGCCGGGCTGATCGACACCCTGGCGATGTTCGCCCTGGTGGCCGGCATGGCCTCGTCCCTGGGCACCGGCGCGTTGACCCTGGCCGGCGGCCTGGCCCAGTACATCGGCGGTGAAACCACGCCGCTTCGCCTGGCCATCATCATTGCGATCATCGTCATCACCTTTGTCGCGTCGGCCGCCAGCGGTCTACAGAAAGGCATTGTGATGCTGTCCTCGTTCAACACCTGGATCATGCTGGCCCTGGGGCTGTTTGTGCTGTTGTGCGGGCCGACCCTGTACATGTTCAGCCTCGGCGTCGAGTCCTTGGGCGTGTACCTCGACACCTTCTTCAGCCGCAGCCTGTTCACCGGCGCCGCCAGTGGCGACACCTGGCCGCACAGTTGGACGGTGTTCTACTGGTCGGTGTGGTTTGCCTGGGCGCCGGTCAGCGCGTTGTTCCTCGGCAAGATCGGCCGTGGCTACACGGTGCGTGAATTCATTCATATCAACATGCTCTACCCGGCGTTGTTCACAGCGGTGTGGATCTGCATCTTCTCCGGCACCAGCCTGTACTTCGATGCGCTGGGCGACGGCAGCCTCAACCGTGTGCTGAACGAGCAGGGCGTGGAACACGTGCTGTACCAGATGTTCCAGCAACTGCCGGCCAGCGGCGTGATGATCGCGTTCCTGCTGTTCGTCGCGTTCATCTCTTTTGTCACTGCCGCGGACTCCAGCACCGACGTTATCGCCAACCTGTGCAGCAAAGGCGTGACGGCCGATTCTGACCTGGACGGCAACCCGCTGCTGAAGATTGTCTGGGGCCTGATCATCGGCTCGGTATCGTGGGTGATGGTCGCGTTTGTCGGCATCGACGGGGTGAAGATGCTCTCCAACCTCGGCGGTCTGCCGGGCATGATCCTGGTGTTGCTGGCCAGTACTTCGCTGATCTTCTGGTTGAAAAATCCCGCATTGCTGGATGTGAAACGCCTTCAGCGGACCCCCGAGACGGAACTGCGCGGCGCTAGCCCGGTGCCGGATTTCGCCCGCTGATCGATTGAATCGCTGTAGGAGTTACTGATGGAAATCGTCACTGAATTTGCTTACACCGTGCGCGAAATCGAGCACTGCCTGATCCCCTTGAAGGACGGCACTCAACTGGCCGCCCGCATCTGGTTGCCGGAAGTCGCCGGTGTGCAGACCTTCCCGGCAATCCTGGAATACCTGCCGTACCGCAAGCGCGATGGCACCGCCGTACGCGATGCGCTGACTCACCCGTGGATGGCGGGGCAGGGCTACGTGTGTGTGCGGGTGGACATGCGTGGCAACGGCGAATCCCAGGGCCTGATGGCCGATGAATACCTGCTGCAGGAACAGGAAGACGCCCTCGAAGTGATCGACTGGCTGTGCCGGCAACCCTGGTGCGACGGCAATGTCGGCATGATGGGGATTTCCTGGGGCGGCTTTAACGGCCTGCAAGTCGCGGCACGCCAGCCCGAGGCGTTGAAAGCAATCATCACCTTGTGCTCCACCGATGACCGCTTTGCCGACGACATCCATTACAAGGGTGGCAACCTGTTGATGGAGAATTTCGGCTGGGCCGCGACCATGCTCAATTTCAGCGCAGCGGTGCCGGATCCTTTGCTGGTGGGCGACGACTGGAAAGACCTCTGGCACCAACGCCTGGAAGCTATGCCGCTGCTGGCCGAAACCTGGCTGCAACACCAGACCCGCGATGACTATTGGCGCCACGGCTCGGTGTGCGAGGACTATTCGAAGATCAAGGCGGCCGTGTATGCCGTGGGCGGCTGGGGCGATGCCTACCGCAACACGGTTTCGCGCCTGATGGAAAATCTGCCGGGCCCGAAGAAAGCCATGATCGGCCCGTGGATCCACAAGTACCCGCATTTTGCCGTGCCCAACCCGGCCATCGGCTTCCTGCAAGAGGCCAAACGCTGGTGGGATCACTGGCTCAAGGGCATCGATAACGGGGTAATGGATGACGCAGCCTGCACCTTTTACCTACAGGATATTCTGCCGCCGAAGGGCAGTTATGCCGAGCGGCCAGGGATCTGGGTGCAGACCTCGGGTTGGCCGGATCCGCAGGTGCAATGGACGGATTTCAGCCTGGGCGATCAAGGCCTGAGCGCGGGCTCACAGCCCTTGGCGGCGCCGCGCAGCCTCTGTTCGCCGCTGACCACCGGCCTGCACCAGGGCGAGTACTGCGCCATCTGGTTTGGCCCCGATGGCCCAACGGATCAACGTCGCGATGACGCCCATTCGTTGTGCTTCGACTCCCTGCCGCTGACCGAGCCGCTGGCGTTGCTCGGCGATGCACGTCTTACGTTACGCCTGGCAAGCGACACTTCCTGTGGTCAATTGGTCGCCCGGCTGAATGCGATAGCGCCGGACGGGCAAGTCACCCAGATCAGCTACGGTGTGCTTAATCTCACACTGCGTGAGGATTTTTCCCAGGTAACGCCGGTAGTCCCCGGTGAACCCATGGACGTGCAGTTAAACCTCGACCACATCGGCATGCGCCTGCCCGCCGGCTACCGTTTGCGTCTGGCGCTCAGCACGGCGAGTTTCCCGCTGCTGTGGCCGAGCCGTGAATTGACCACCCTGACGTTGCTACCCACCCTGCAAAGCCTGCAACTGCCGATATTCAAAGGCGAGGCGGTGGACTGCCCGTTCGAAGCACCGCAGTCGGCTACGCCGGTAGCGATGGAGGTCCTACGCGCCGCTGCGCCGAAACGCACCTTGATCGAAGACGTCGGCAGTGGTGAAGTCTGCGTGAAAATCGAAGATGACTTGGGTTCGGTGCGTTTTACCGACCATGGCCTGTCGGTGGACCAACGTTGTACCGAGCAATACCGCACCTTGCCCTGGGATCCGCTGTCGACGCAGGCTGACATTGAATGGCACTACCGAGTCGGTCGCGACCAGTGGGCCGTGGAGGTGGAAAGCCATTTGAGCGTGCACGCCGACGCCGAGTGGTTCTACATCGAAGCGGAGCAGACCGCCTGGGAAAATGGCCAGCTTGAGCACCGTAGGCAATGGAGTAAGCGCGTGGCCAGGGTCGCACTCTGAGCAGGCAACTGGCAGGATGCTCGCCAACGTGATCTCTGCGGGCCTGGGGTAACCTGGGCCCGTTATTGCCAATGGACTTGCTCATGTCGCGCCGAAACGTCGATCTTCCTCCCCTCAATTGCTTGCAGACCTTCGAAGCGGCCGCCCGCCATTTGAGCTTTACCCAGGCGGCCCACGAACTGAATCTGACCCAAAGTGCGGTCAGCCGGCAGGTCAAACGTCTCGAAGAAGACCTGGCCCGTCCACTGTTCTATCGGCTGGCCCAGGGCTTGAGCCTGACACCCGCTGGGGTGCGTTATTTCCGTACCGTCCAACGCCTGTTGCGCGAGCTTGATCGCGAGTCCGCCGAGTTGCGCAGGCGCGGTGCCGATCGCCAGTTGACCCTGGCCAGCACGCCCACCATCAGTTCCATCTGGCTGGCCGGTCTGTTGCCGCAGTTCCAGCACGACCACCCGGACTTGGATATCCGCATCCTGTGCAGCGAAAGCCCCAGCCACTTGGATGTCAGCGAATATGACCTGGGCCTGTTCTATCACCTGGATGAATTGGCCGCGCCCCACGGCCTTGAACTGTCGCCGGTGTTCGACAGCGAGCAGGTCATCACCGTGTGCAGCCCTGGTTACCTTGAGCGTCACGGCCCGATTCGCGACCTGCACCACTTGCTGCACGCTCATACCCTGCTGATCGTGGAGGACCACCACCACGACTGGTTGACCTGGGCCGACTGGTTCACTGATGCCGGAGCCGACTATTACACCCCGCGTCATGCCTTGCGGACCAACAGCTATCAACTGTTGATGCAATCGGCGGTGATGGGGCATGGCGTCGCTTTGGGCTGGAAGCGCTTGCTGGAAAGCGACTTGGAGTCCGGCCGTCTGCAAATGGCCTTGCCCCACAGCATGCACAGTCGCGGTCGCCTGCACTTGATGCAACCGCACCACCGCAACCCGCCGGCGGCGGTGCGTAGTTTTCGTCAGTGGTTAATCGCCCACGCCGGTCGCATGAATGACGTTACAAGCCCATCAGCCGGTAACCCACCTGCAACTCGGTGATGAAATGCTTCGGCTGCGCCGGGTCCGCCTCCAGTTTGCGTCGTAAGTGCGCCATATGCACACGCAAGTAGTGCGCGCGGTCCACGTAATCCAGGCCCCAGACTTCCAGCAGTAATTGCCGGTGCGTCAGCACCCGGCTCTGGCCGCGAATCATCGCGCAGAGCAAACGGTATTCGATGGGCGTCAGGTGCACCGGCTGGCGGTGGCGCCACACTTCATGGGTCGCCAAGTCGACTTCGATGTCGCCAAACGCCACCTTGCTGGTGGCCGCCACGGTGCCGGTCTGACCATGCCGTCGCAGTTGTGCGCGGATACGCGCGAGCAACTCGGGCACGCCGAAGGGTTTGGTCAGGTAGTCATCGGCACCCGCGTCCAGGGCGGCGACTTTCTCTTCTTCGCGATCACGCGCCGACAGCACCAGAATCGGCACCGACAGCCAGCCGCGCAGTTCGCTGATCAATTGTTTGCCATCGCCATCCGGCAGGCCGAGGTCGACGATCACCAGGTCAGGTTGACGGCTGGCGGCGTGGATCAAGGCGCGTTTGACGCTGTCGGCCTCGAACACCTGAAAGCCTTCATCCTGCAGGGCGATACCGACAAAACGGCGAATATTGGCCTCGTCCTCGACAATCAAAATACGTGCTGTGCTCATAGGGGTTCCAGAGAGGGCGGGCTGCCCGCCGGTAGCGTGATGATGAAATGCATGCCGCGCTGCTGGCCGGGCCTGGCTTCAATCTGCCCGCCGTGTGCTTCGACGATGCGTTTGGCCAGTGCCAGGCCCAGGCCGATGCCGGTGATGGACGACTCCTGCTGGCCGCGTGCGAAGGGTTCAAACAGAGGCGCCGGCGCGCCGCCAGGGCCGGTGTCGCTGACCTCCAGTACGATGCTGTCCCCGATTTTGTCTGCACTGACGGTAATGGTCGTACCGGGCGGGGTGTACTTGGCGGCGTTGTCCAGGAGGTTGACCAGCACCCGTTCGAGCATCAGCGCGTCAACCTCCACCAACGGCAACTGTGCGGTCAGCAGGGTATTTACGACGTGCTGCGCCAACGGCTCACGCAACTGGCGCAGGGCACTGCCGACGATTTCTTCCAGGGAATGCCACTGTCGGTTCAAGCGCACGCCGCGCTCCTGCATACGCGCCATGTCCAGCAGGTTTTCGATCAAGCGTTGCATCGATGTGGCTTGTTCGTGAATGCCCTGTAGCAGTTCGGGCAGTGGGCCGGGTGGGGCGTGGGGCAGGGCGGTGTCGGCGGCGCCGATCAGGGTGGTCAACGGCGTGCGCAGATCGTGGGAAATGGCGGCCAGCAAGGTGTTGCGCATTTTTTCACCCTCAATCTGCACCAGGGTGCTTTGGGCCACTTCGACGAAGTGCACCCGCTCCAAGGCAATTGCCAACTGGCTCATGCAGGCTTCCAGCAGGCGACGTTCCTGCGGATCGTTCAGGCGCTCGCTTTGCGCCAGTTCCAGCACCAGCACGCCGCGCACACGCATCGGCGCCTTGAGTGGCAAGTAGCAACCCTTGGCTGCGGACAATGTGTCAGTACCGTGGCCGGCCGCCTGGCTATGGTCGTAGGCCCATTGGGCGATGCTGTCGTCAATCGGCAGGCCGCCAGCGCCAGCGCTGTGCACACCGTCGGCGGCGTCCGGCAACGCCAGGCCGACCCGCGCTTCAAAGACGCCGCTGAAGGTGCGCAGGGCCACCTCGCTGATTTGCTCCACGGTCAGTGCGGCCGACAAGTCACGGGCGAGACGCGCCAATGAGGTCGCGCGCCGTTCTCGAGCTGCGGCCGTACGGGCCTCGTGGCGCAGGCGTGCAGTGAGTTGCCCGGTGATCAGGGCGATACCGAGCATCAGCGCAAAGGTAAAGAAATATTGCGTGTCGGTGACCGTGAACGAGTAACGCGGCTGCACGAAGAAAAAGTCGAAGCACAGCACCGCGAGCATCGCTGCCCACACGCCCGGGCCGCGTCCATAACGCAGCGCCACCAGTACGACGGTGAGTAAAAACAGCATGACCACGTTGGCCAGGTCGAACACCTGAAGCAGCAAGGCAGCGATGGCGCTCGCGGCAAAGCAGGCCAGACTGGCCCAGAGGTAGGCCAGCCGCGTGCCAGGTTGTGGTGCGACTTTTTCGAATGCAGGCGGTTTGCCTGGGAGTAACCCGTGAGCGATCACAATCTGGTCGATGTGCGGATGATGACGACTGATCCGATCACTGACCGATTGATGCCACAACCGCCACGGCTGACGTGGATGATGGCCCAATACCAGGCGGTTGGCATTGTGTTCGCGCGCGCAGGCCGCCAGGGCTTCGGCTACGTCCATCCCCGGTAGCGTAGCGGTGTCGGCGCCGAATTCGCTGGCCAGGGTCAGGGTTTTCATGGCGGTCAGGTAACGCTTGGCGCCGCGCCCTTGGTGCGTGGCCACATGCACCACGATCCAGTCGGCTTCGAGTTTTTGCGCCAGGCGCGCAGCTTCGCGCACCAGTCGCTCGTCGCCGCTGTCGCCTGCGATACCGACGAGCAACCGCTCGCGGGCCGGCCACAATGTATTGATCGAGCGTTCGCGACGGTAGGTGCGCATTTGCTGGTCGACGCGGTCTGCCGTGCGCCGCAAGGCCAGTTCGCGCAAGGCCAGCAGGTTGCCCTTGCGGAAGAAATGCCGCGACGCGCGCGCCGCCGCAGGGCCCAGGTATACCTTGCCCTCCTTGAGGCGTTGCAGCAGATCATCGGGTGGCAGGTCGATCACTACCACTTCGTGGGCGTTGTCGAACACATGATCCGGTATGGTTTCACGCACCCGAATACCGATGATCCCACTGACCAGGTCATTCAGGCTTTCCAGATGCTGGACGTTGAGCGTGGTCCACACATCGATGCCCGCACTCAGCAGCTCTTCGACGTCTTGCCAACGTTTTGGATGGCGTGAACCGGGGGCGTTGCTATGGGCCAGTTCATCCACCAGTACCACGGCGGGATGCTTGAGCAGGGCGGCGTCGAGGTCGAACTCGCTGTGGGCGAACTCACGGTGCAGGAGGGTGGCGCGGGGCAGTTGTTCCAGGCCATGGAGCAGATCGGCCGTCTCCACGCGGCCATGGGTTTCCACCAGCCCTGCGAGCACGTCACGGCCCAGCGCCGCTTCACGTTTCGCCGCCGTGAGCATGGCGCAGGTTTTGCCCACCCCGGCGTTGGAGCCGAAGTAGATACGCAGTTTGCCGCGCAAGGCGGCCTGTTCTTCCTGCTGTATCCGGGCGAGCAGGGCGTCGGGGTCGGGGCGTTCCTGATTTAATGCAGGCATGTCATTCCTGATGAAGACAGGCGCCGGCAAGCCGACGCCCACGGTTGAGGGCAGGTATGGCTTACACGAGTCCGAGCCCGGTCAGCAGCATGTCGATCAGCTTGATCCCGGCAAACGGCACCAGCACCCCACCCACGCCATACACCAGCAGGTTGCGGTTGAGCAGCGCCGCCGCGCCGATCGCTCGGTAGGTCACGCCGCGCAAGGCCAGCGGGATCAGCGCGATGATGATCAACGCGTTGAAAATCACCGCGCTGAGGATCGCCGAGTTGGGGCTGCTCAGGTGCATCACGTTCAAGGCGCCCAGCTGTGGATAGGTCGCGACAAAGGCCGCCGGGATGATCGCAAAGTACTTCGCCACGTCATTGGCCACGCTGAAGGTGGTCAGGGCGCCACGAGTCATCAGCATCTGCTTGCCCACCTCGACCACTTCGATCAGCTTGGTCGGGTTGCTGTCGAGGTCGACCATGTTCCCGGCCTCTTTCGCCGCCTGGGTGCCGCTGTTCATCGCCACCGCCACGTCTGCCTGTGCCAGCGCCGGCGCGTCGTTGGTGCCATCACCGGTCATGGCCACGAGCTTGCCCTGGGCCTGGTAGTCGCGGATCAGTTGCAGCTTGTCTTCCGGGCGGGCCTCGGCGAGGAAGTCATCCACACCCGCCTCCACGGCGATGGCGGCGGCGGTCAGGCGGTTGTCGCCGGTGATCATCACGGTTTTGATGCCCATGCGCCGCAGCTCGGCGAAGCGCTCCTTGATCCCGCCCTTGACCACGTCCTTGAGTTCCACCACGCCCAGCGCTTTGGCCCCGTCGCTCACCACCAGCGGTGTGCTGCCGCGCCGCGAGACTTCATCGACCTTGGCCTGCAACGCCGCAGGAAAACTGCCGCCCAATGCCTCGACATGGCTGCGAATCGCGTCCGCCGCGCCTTTGCGAATCGCCCGGCCTTCGGGCAGGTCGACGCCGCTCATGCGGGTTTGCGCGGTGAAGTGCACAAAGCTGGCGCCGAGGGCGTTGATGTCCCGCGCGCGAATGTCGAACTTCTGCTTGGCCAACACCACGATACTGCGGCCTTCCGGGGTTTCGTCGGCCAGGGAGGCGAGTTGCGCGGCGTCCGCCAGGTCCGCTTCCTTCACACCCGGTGCCGGCAAAAAGTGGCTGGCCTGGCGGTTACCCAGGGTGATGGTGCCGGTCTTGTCCAGCAACAGCACGTCCACATCCCCCGCCGCCTCGACCGCACGGCCCGACGTGGCGATCACGTTGGCCGACATCATGCGGCTCATGCCCGCCACGCCGATGGCGGAGAGCAAACCGCCGATAGTGGTGGGGATCAGGCACACCAACAAGGCCACCAGTACAGTGGCGCTGATCACGCTGCCGCTGCCGCTCATGGCCACGGCGAAGATCGAGTAGGGGCTCAGGGTGGCAATCACCAGCAGGAACAGCAGGGTCAGGCCCACCAACAAAATCGTCAGCGCGACTTCGTTCGGGGTCTTCTGCCGCTTGGCCGATTCGACCATCGAGATCATGCGGTCGAGGAAGGATTCGCCGGGGTTGACGCTGATACGCACTACCAGCCAGTCCGACAGCACGCGGGTGCCGCCGGTGACCGAGGAAAAGTCACCGCCGGCCTCGCGGATCACCGGCGCGGATTCACCGGTGATTGCGCTTTCATCCACCGACGCGACGCCTTCGATCACCACGCCATCCAGCGGCACCAGGTCGCCGGCTTCGATCAATACCACGTTGTCCTTGCGCAGTTGGCTGGCTTCCAGCGGCAACCAGGCGCTGCCGTGACGCGGTTGTTGCAGCAGTTTGGCCAGGGTCTGGCGCTTCATGCCACGCAGGCTGGCGGCCTGTGCACGGCTGCGGCCTTCGGCGAGGGCCTCGGCGAAGTTGGCGAACAGCACGGTAAACCACAGCCACAACGTGATACTGAGAATAAAACCGCTGGGCGCTTCACCCTGGCCGCCCAGGGACTGTAGCCACAGCAGCGTGGTGAGGATGCTGCCCAGGTACACCACGAACATCACCGGGTTTTTCAATTGGGCCTGGGGCAGCAGTTTCTTCAGTGCATCAACAGCGGCAGTGAGCAGGATGCTTCGGTCAAACAGGGGCAAACGGGCATTCTTCATCATCTCTTACTCACTGACCGCGATGGAGGGCTGACGAGCATCCAGCGCCAGGTTGAGTTGCAGTACGTTGACCCGTGGCTCGCCGAGCAAGCCCAGGACGCGGGCGCTGGTGTGTTGGCTGAGCAGATGCAGCAGCTCGGGTTCGGGGATGTGCCGCAGGCGGGCGACCCGTGCCAGTTGCAGGCGCGCGTTGGCCACCGAGATATGCGGGTCGAGGCCCGAGGCGGAAGCGGTCACGGCGTCGACCGGCACTTGGGCGTCGGCGGCGAGGGCGTTGTCCAGGCGATAGGCCTGGACCCGCGCGGCCACCTGGTCCACCAGCTTCTGGCTGGTCGGGCCGAGGTTGCTAGCGCCGCTGGAGCCGGCGTTATAGGGCTGCGAAATGCTTTTGCTGGGGTCTTGCGGGTCGGCGCCGAGGGTCATGCTCGGGCGCCCATGGAAGTACTGGGGCTGGGTGAAGTGTTGGCCGATCAGGCTGGAGCCGATCACCAGGCCATCGCGTTCAATCAACGAGCCTTGTGCCTGGAACGGAAACAACAATTGCGCCGCCACGGTGGTGAACGCCGGGTACGCGAGCCCCGTCAGCAGCATGAAAAACACCGCCGACACCAGCACCGGGCGCAGCAGGCCTTTGAAGAGTGATTGAGTGGTCATCTACGTGTCCTCAGTTGTACGTCTGGCCGGAGAGCAGCTGCAGTTGCTCCACCAGCGGGCCGAGCGCAAGCGCCGGCAGGAAGGTCAGGCCACCGACCACCAGCACCACGAACACCACCAGCAACATGAACAGCGGGGTGGCGGTGGGGATGGTGCCAGCGCCGGCAGGTACGGTTTTCTTCATCGCCAGCGAGCCGGCTACGGCCAACATTGGAAGCATGGTGAAGAAGCGTCCGATCAACATCGCCAGGCCGATGGTGGTGTTGAAAAACGGCGTGTTGGCGTTCAACCCGGCAAAGGCCGAACCGTTATTGGCGGTGCCGGAGGTGTAGGCGTAGAGCACTTCGCTGAAGCCGTGCGGGCCGAGGTTGTTGAGGCTGGCCATGGTGTCCGGCCATAAGGCTGCGAGGGTGGTGAAGCCGAGGATGCTGATGGGATGCGCAAGCACCGACAGCATCACCAGTTTGATCTCTCGGGCCTCGATTTTCTTGCCGAGGAATTCCGGGCTACGGCCGATCATCATGCCCACCAGGAACACCGTCAGCAGGGCGTACTGGATCAGGTTGATAAAGCCCACGCCGTCGCCACCGAACACGCAGTTGAGCATCATCTGCGCCAGGGGCACGAAGCCGCCCATGGGCGTCAACGAGTCATGCATGGCGTTGACCGAGCCCGTGGTCGCGGCGGTGGTGGTGGCGATGAACAAGCTGCTGTCGGCGATGCCGAAGCGCAGTTCCTTGCCTTCCATGTTGCCGCCGCTCTGTTCGATGGACAGCGCCTGGTTGGCACCGGCCTCGGTCAACAGCGGGTTACCCTGTTGTTCGGCGCCGTACACCAGCGCAATAAAGCCAATGAACATGACCAGGAAAGTGCCGAAAAAAACCCAACCCTGACGGCGTTGCAACAGCATGCTGCCAAAGGTGTAGGTCAGCGCCGAAGGGATCAGCAACATGCTCAGGATGTGCAGGGCGTTGGTCAGCGGCGTGGGGTTTTCGAACGGGTGCGCCGCGTTCATGCTGAAGAACCCGCCGCCGTTGGTGCCGATATGCTTGATCGATTCAAAGCTGGCAACCGCGCCGACAATCAACTGTTGCTGCGCGCCCTCCAGCGTAGTGGCCAGGGCTTGGGACGCAAAGGTCTGCGGCATGCCCTGCCACACGTAGACCAACGCCATGCCCACGCACAAAGGCAGCATCACCCGGTAGAGCGTGCGTGTGAAATCGACCCAGAAGTTGCCGATATCGGCCGAACTGGAACGGCTCAATCCACGGATGAAACCGGCCGCTGCGACGACGCCAGAAGTAGCCCCGACAAACATCAGAAAAGTGATGACCGCCATCTGGCTGAAGTTCGACAGGCTGGTTTCACCCGAGTACGCCTGCCAGTTGGTGTTGGTGATAAACGACGCGGCGGTGTTGAACGCCAGGTCCGGCGTTTGTGCGGCGAGCCCCAGCGGGTTGATCGGCATCACCGCTTGCAGGCGCAGCACCAGATAACCCAGCAGCATCATCGCCGCGTTCGACAACAACAGCGCCGACCCGTAGCGGGCCCAGCCCATGGTTTCCTGCGGGTCGATGCCCAGCAGGCGATAGGTACCGCGTTCCGGCAGGGCGTGGCGGTTCCCGGTGAAGACCCGGGTCAGCCACTTGCCCATCAGTACGGCGAGCCCGGTCATCAACCCCAGGATCAGCGCAAATTCCAGCACAGTGCTTAACATGTCGTAGCTCCGTTCAAATCTTGCCCATGGCGACAATGGCCATGGCAGTCGTTGCGAAAAACACCAGGCAAAGGCCAATGAACATCAAGTCGTACATGGCGAGCTCCCTAGAATTTTTCAGCACGAATGAGGGCGTAGCCCAAGTAAGCGAACAGACCGACGGCACATAAGCCGCTGGCGATGTAAATGAAGGTCAGTGTGAACACGGTGAAACTCCCCTTGGTGAATAAGCCGGGGGAGGTTAAGGGCCCGGGTATCAAGCTCGGGCACTCATTGGGGGGCGCGACATTAAGACGGTGTATAGATGAGTGTTTGGCAGACGAACGAAAACAAGGGATATCCCGGTGCCGGGGTATCCCTTGAAAGTCTGGGGTTCTGCGGATTTCGGTGACCCGCCTATTTGGCTTTCTTTTTCTTCTCGTCGCGGCTGGCGAGGTGTTCGAAACAGAAAGCGGCAGTGCCGAACAGCGCGATCATTGTCAGGACGATCATGCCTAAAGTTGAACTTTCCACGATGACTTCCTACGGGTGTTGGGGTAGGTGCTCAAGGTAGAGGCGAGGTGAAAACGGCTCAATAGACCCGACGCAATCCTTACGCCGTCGGATCCATTGTTACGCATTCTTTACGGGGCGTTGCGGCTGTGGCGGTAATCGCTGACCGCCTCATACACAGCCTTGCGCAAGCGGTTGATACCGCCGATGGGACGGTGCTCCGCTACACCAAACCAAGGGTTGAACGACTGGTTGTCGCACGCCAGGTTCTGCTCGGGGGTGTCGAAATCCTGCGCCGGGATACGTACCTTGGCCACGGTTTCATAGGGCGCATCACTCTCTTTCCATTCGATGCTGGTGTCTTCGATCGGCATGAATTTTTGTGGGTTCTGCCGCTGGATCTGCAGCACGAAACACGCAGGCGTGCGGTCGGTGGACAGCTGCTGGCTCAGGGCGCTGCGCAGGAAGTTTGGCAGGTCCTGGTTTTGCTTGGGCAACACATACTCCGGGCAACTTTGCGGGTCGGGCGCGACACGGAACTTGGCGTTGGCCGCACCGAACTTGTAGGGCGACACTGAAAAGTACGTGGTTTGCGTCGGGCTGGCCGGTGCCGGCGCCAGGGTCGCCAGGGCGATAAACAGATGTCGCACCTGCCAGGTCCTTGGGTCGACCTTGGGGAAGAACGCCAGGACTTTCTTGCCGTCCGCTTGCGCGCCGATGTTCTGCGCGTACTCCGCCACATCGCTGACAAAGAAGTTCGGATGGCTGAACATCACGAAGTCCTGTTCCGTGCGCGCCTGTTGGTCGGCCAGCAGTTGCTTGCCCGGCACATCCAGCAGCTTGAGCGCCATGCCCCGCGCATCACGGATACTGTCGAACTGCGGGTAGGCGTTGCCGTTGGACAGTCGCATCATCGCCTGCCAGGTCTTGCCTGGCTCGGTGAATACGCCCTGGCGCAGCGCTGGGTCGAGGTCGGCCAACACGCTGACTTCGGCCTTCACGCACCCATGGGCCTTGGCATGGGCATCGCGCAGGTAGCGCGTGCCTTCACGGTGCTGGTCAACGATGCGCACCGCCGTCTGGATGATGCCTTGGGTCATCGCCGCCTCACCGGACGGAATTTGCTCGTTCGGTGACACCGGGCCGCTGTGCTGCCAGGCGTACCAGGCACTGGCGCCCAGCCAACCGAGCAGGCCGAGGCCCACCAGCCACAGCAGGGTCTTGCCGAGGAACGCGCCGATGCGCAGCCACAGGCGGGCGAGCAGGGAAGGTCGGTCGTAGGGTGATCGAATCATCATGGCAGTTGTTGCTCCAGCGGGCCGCCCAGCACTTTGAGGTATTCCAGCAGCGCCCAGCGTTCCTGCGGCAGCAGGCCACGGCCGATTACGCCGTTGCCACGCTGGCCAGCGCGGAATTCGTGACCGCTGTTGTGGTTGCCGGTGATTTTGGTATCGAACACAAAGGCATTCTTGAACGCACCGGTCTCGAAGCCGAGGTGGCGCGGGTCGTAGTTGAACGTGCCTTTATAGAAGGTGGTGCTGCGCTCGTCCTGAGGCGAGAGCAACTGGTAGATCGTCGGCACCGAACCGTTATGCAGGAACGGCGGTGTCGCCCAAACGCCTGCCAATGGCCGCGCCTTGTAAGCACGCAACTCGCGCACACCGATGGGCAGGCCGTAACCGTCGAGGCGCGGGCGCTCGGCCAGGGTCACACCAGCGGCGCGGTAGGCATGTTCTTCGACGAAGGCGGTGACGTAGGCGAGGCCCTTGGCCACGGACATCTTTTTCAGGTCCAGTGGCTCGGTCGGCGTCGGGTGCAGCTCTACGTTGAGCTTGGCCAGTTCCGCCAGGTCCCATTGCAACGCGCTGAGGTCATAGCGCTGATCGGCGATGTTGCTGGCGGTGCCGGGGTCGGTGCCGATGTAGTCCACTGGCAGCATTTTCAGCTGTTGCACCGGGCGTCCGCCTTCCTGGATGACGCTGGGCACGTGGCAGCCGGCGCAGTTTTCGGCGAACAGTGCACGGCCTTGGGCGGCGAGCGGCTTGTCGATGCTGCCGAACAGGTCCTCGGGCCAGGTCGGTGGCTTGAGGCGTTGCAGGGTTTCTTCGATCAGGTTGAGGTCGCGCACCCTTACGCTGGACGGGTAACGCGCATCGCCCTGAAGCGGCTGGCCGGCGGCGTCGAAAAAAGTAAGCGTCGCACCGACACCCAGGGCTTCACCGATATTGCGTGCCATGGGTTGCTGGGCCGAACCGTTCCACTGCACCCAATCGAACGTCCAGATATCCCACAGCTGCGGGTAGTCCACCGGTGCGTTGGCGACGCGATAGTTGTCCGCAGAAATGGCATCGCCAAAGCTGGCATTGGCGATACGGCCAAAGGCGTCCGTGCGGCCGGGGCCTTCTTCTGTGGGGTAGAGGCCGCGGTGGGTATCGTTCCAGGCCACCTTGAGGAACTTGTTCAGCGACTGCTTGAAGTCCTGGCGCAATTGCTTGTGCTCGGCGTCGTAGCGATCCCCCAGCACCTGCCGGGCGAAACGCTCGAACTTCCACGGGTTGTAATAGGTGGCGGCGAGGCTGGCGACCAGGGCCTGGCCAAAACTGCCGCCGCGCAAGGTTGGCACGCTGGACGGCAATACGTGCTGGGCGGAACCGCCATCGATACGCAGGGCCTGGTTTTTGTAACGCAGTTCGCCGGTGTGGCAGGCGGCGCAGGTGATATCCAGGTATTCGGCGTTGCTGTCGGCGTTTTTATGCCGGGCGAAACCCACCGGCAGGTTGCCGGGGTTTTGTGCGGTGGGCACTTGCTTGGGATCGACCAGGAAACCGAAGCGCGCCAGATACGCCGGCGTAGCAAAACGCTGCTCGGAAAACGGCAATTCCAGGGCGGTGAACCAGTCGTAGTGCAGGCCTTTTACCTGGGTGCCCTGGGGCGTGAAGTAATAGGTCTGGCGGTCGGCGGCACTCCATTGGTCCTGGTAGTGCACCTGCTCCACGGGCACGTAGTCCGGCAGCTTGGGGTTGACGGTGTAATAGAGCACCACGGCCAGTACTAGGACCAAAATGGCGAATATCAGGAGTAAAACACGGGAAAAAATGCGCAAGATAACTATCCTTGTCGAGTTGTAGCGCTGTTATGCCACTACGGCACAAGTGCGGCAAGTGGCCATGAGCCCGGTAGTGGGCTGCCCCGCGATCCGTCGCGGGCCTCCATCATGAATGAAAATGCTTTTAAACACGTGAACTTATCAGAAGTTTCCCGCTCACATGCCGGTAGCCATTGGTCGTGGCCGCCTGATAAGCTCGCGACTTTATTCGAATGCCCTTTTGGCGCATGAACAAGGAAATAGCATGAAACAGCATCGGTTGGCGGCGGCGGTGGCCCTGGTTAGCCTGGTACTTGCGGGTTGTGATTCGCAGACCAGCGTAGAGCTGAAAACCCCGGCGCAGAAAGCTTCCTACGGCATCGGCCTGAACATGGGCAAGAGCCTTGCCCAAGAAGGCATGGATGACCTGGACTCCAAAGCAGTCGCCCAAGGCATCGAAGATGCCGTCGGCAAGAAAGAGCAGAAGCTCAAAGACGACGAGCTGGTTGAAGCGTTTGCCGCACTGCAGAAGCGTGCTGAAGAACGCATGACCAAAATGAGCGAAGAGTCGGCAGCCGCCGGCAAGAAATTCCTCGAAGACAACGCCAAGAAAGACGGCGTCGTCACCACCGCTTCCGGTCTGCAGTACAAGATCGTCAAGAAAGCCGACGGCGCCCAGCCTAAGCCGACTGACGTGGTGACTGTGCACTACACCGGCAAACTCACCAACGGTACTACCTTTGACAGCTCCGTGGATCGCGGTAGCCCGATTGACCTGCCGGTCAGCGGCGTGATCCCAGGTTGGGTCGAAGGCCTGCAACTGATGCACGTCGGCGAGAAGGTCGAGCTGTACATTCCTTCCGACCTGGCCTACGGCGCACAAAGCCCAAGCCCAGCGATCCCAGCCAACTCCGTGCTGGTGTTCGACCTGGAACTGCTGGCCATCAAGGACCCAGCCAAGGCTGACGCTCCTGCTGCACCGGCTGCCAAGAAGTAATAAGCGCCTGAACACACAACGCCCCGTCTCGACGGGGCGTTGTTGTTTCTGGGGGTTGCGAAATCCGAGCCCGCGAACATCCGATCGAACGCCTGCAACCTGCAACAGTCTGATATAAGACTCGAGTACGGGTAGCCGCACATCAATGCCAAGTCAATGAAATCTTGGGTTTTTTTTCAGTGCGCAAAAAACGCCCGATCTGACTGCAAGCCTTGTAGTACGTGGCTTTCAGCGCAGAAAATAGGCTCTGTTCACAAGGTTATCCACAATTTGTGTGGATAACCTTTTATGTCGCCTGGAACTGGAGTGACCGATGAAACCACCCTTCAATTTCACCCGATTCCTGCCCATGGCTGCACGTCTCCTGGGCCGTGGCCGCTTGCCGACGCTGCTGTTCGCCGTCGCTGCCAAGGGCTCCAGCCAGGGTAATCGACTGGGCAAGCTCAAGGATGACCTCAAATTGCTCCAGGCCTTGTGCCTGGCTTACTGGCGCGGCGAGTACCGGGCGATCAGTCCCAAGGCACTGATCTCGGTGGTGGCAGGCTTGATGTACTTCCTTAGCCCGATTGATGCGATCCCGGACTTTATCCCCATGTTTGGCATGCTGGACGACATTGCCGTGCTGGCATGGGTCATGAAGACCCTGGACGGCGAACTGAGCGCTTTTCGCGCCTGGCGCGACGCCCAGCGTCCGGAAAAGCTTGCCGTGGTTGAGCGCCTGCCTGCGACGCCCGTGCTGCTGTCCAAGGAAAACCCGCAAAAAAACGGATGATGTGACTATCCCCCTGCGACCTTTGTGGCTGTTAGGATTACACTCCTAAGGAAAGAGCTTACTCAGTAAGTGTTGTTATCCTACGGGGCGGTCATGGATATTCAGATAATTTCACGCAATGGCGAACCCGAATACGCGGTGTTGCCATGGGACCAATACCAGGCGCTGCTAAAAGCTGCCGGTCAGCAACAGCCAACGCTACCTCCTCTCTCATCGACTGCCCAAGCTGCCCCTGATCAGGACCTGCGCCCGCTCGCAGCCCTGCGCGGCTTGCGCGAAGCCAAAGGCCTGGCTATCGAGACCCTGGCCCGCACCGTGGGTATCAGCCCCTCGTATCTTGGATTGATTGAAAGTGGTGAACGCCAGCCGGATGCAGCGATCCGCCGCAGCCTGGCCTGGGAATTGGGCGTTGCAGGTTGGAGGGATGAATCTTGAGCCTACGTATCAGCCGTCAACACTGGGATGGGTTACTCAACGAACTGGACCAGGCGCGCCGCCAGCGCCATCTGCTGACCTACCGCGCGCTGCTGGAGCGCCTGCAATTCCCTACACCGGCCATGCAAACCCTGGCCGCCGCCCTGGAACACCTGGCGGCGCTGGACGCCAAGGCCGAGCAGCCGCTGCGCAGCTCGCTGGTGATCAGCCAGGGCGCCAGTCGCCTGCCGCGTACCGGTTTCTTTGAATGTGTCGAGCGCTTGGGCCGCTTCAGCGGGCCGTCCGACGGTGTGGCCGCGGCCTCCTGGCACGCCTCCGAAGTGGTGCGGGTGTTTGAATACGAATACCCGGAATCCGCAGAGGCCTAAAGCGCTTGGGGCAGCGCGTCCATGCTGTCGATCACATGGATGCTATAGCCGGCCATGTCCTTGGCATGGTGCTTGGCCTGCGAGGCCAGCTCCGCCAACTGGCTGGCATCGAGTTGTCCACAGGCCTGTGGATACAAATGCACCACGCCGATGGACAGTGACAGCAGCGCAAACTCCTGGCGCACGCCCTGGCGGTTGAGCGCCACGAAACAGCCTGCTTCAAGGTGTTCGGCACGGTAGAAGCGCCGGCATTGGGTGTGGAAGTCATCCAGCAGCTGATTAAGGCGTTTGCGCCAATCCTGCGGGCCCAGCACCAGCAAAAAATCATCACCGCCAATATGCCCGACAAAGTCGCGGCTAGGGTCGACACGGTCGTTCAAGCACTGCGCCAGGCACAACAACACCTCATCCCCACGCCCATAGCCGTAGATATCGTTGAACGGCTTGAAACTGTCGATATCCACGTAGCAGATCACCGATTCACGCTGTTGCTGCAACAGGCGCGTCAGGCACTGCTGGATCGGCACATTGCCCGGTAGCAGGGTCAGCGGGTTGGCGTAGCGCGCTTGTTGGATCTTCAATTCGGTGATCAGCTTGAGCACATCGATCACCCGGCCCAGGCCCAGATAATCGCCATTGAGCGTGATGATGAAGTCTTCTTCGATGCGTTGCCGCGCGCGGCTGGTGAGCAAACGGCTGACTTGTTGCAGGGACTGGCTCAGCTCCACTGCCAGAAAGTCGGTGCTCATCAAGCGACTGATGGGCTTGCGCGCAAACAGGTCGGTGGCGAAAGGTTTCAGCAGCGCATCCGACAGTGAATGCCGGTGAACGATACCGATAGGGTGCCCACGCCCATCCAGCACCGCCAGGGAATTGAGGTTGGCCTGGCGCCGGAATGCTTCCAGCACCTGGGCGGTGGCGGTGTCCTGATCCACCGCAGGCTGTTCGCTGAGTAAGGCGCTCAGGTCGCTGCCTTCGTCGTTCAGCGCCACGTTGGCGCTGTCGGGCTTGGGCAGCATCAGGCGCGCTTCCTGCGGCGGCTGCTCCTGCGGGCGGCAGAGCAGGTAACCTTGGACCAGGTCCACGCCCATCTCCGTCAGTACGGCCAACTCTTCAGGCAACTCGATTCCTTCGGCAATCACTTGGGCACGCGACGCCTTGGCGATTTGCAGGATGGAGCCGACAAATTCCCGTTTGAGCGCGTCCTGATGAATGCCGTCGATGAAATGTCGGTCGATCTTCACGTAATCCGGGCGCAACTCCGACCATAGGCGCAGGCTGGAATAACCGGCGCCCAAGTCATCCAGGGCAATTGAGAACCCCATGTTGCGGTAGTGGTGCAGGGCGGTTTGCAGCAGGTCGATATCGTTGGTGGGGGTTTGCTCGGTGAGTTCGATCACCACTTGGCTGGGTGGGATGCCGAAGTCACGCAGCAATTGCAGGGTACGTCCCGGTTGATGCGCGGTTTCCATCAGGGATTGTGGCGAGACGTTGAGGAACAGCTTGCCCGGCAGCTTCTGTTCACTGAAACGTCGGCACGCGCTTTCGCGGCAGGCGATCTCCAGCTCACTGAGTCGCCCGGCCTGGCTGGCCACCGAGAAGAGGGCGATGGGGGAGTGCAACGGGCTGTTGGAAGGACCACGACTGAGGGCTTCATAGCCGAGAATGCGCCGTTCAGACAGGCTGATGATCGGTTGGAACAGGCTGTGCAAACTGCCTTGAGCCAGGATAACGCCCAATGCATTCAGCTGTTCGGTCATGGTCATGGCGATCTCGATCGAAAAAAAAGGACCGCAGGCTGGAAACCTGCGGTCCTTCATTTCACGACAGAATGATGTCTATATGATGACACTCTGCTGAGCGATCACATTAAATCGCCATCATTTACTGCTTGGCCACCTGCTTAGTGATCTTCAAGTAGTCCAGCAGGATCCGGCCCGTCTCGGCCAGGTAGGCGTCGTCTTCCGGCTTGGTTTTATCCGCTTCGGTCGGCAACGCATCTTCGTCTTCTTTCTTCAGCTCCTTGAGTGGATCTTCACCCTTGGCCTTGCGGCGGATGTTTTCCAGTGCAAGTTGCTTGTTCTCAATGTCGGTGTGCTGCGCGCGGCGGTCCACTTCGTTGAGGCTGACGGTTTTTTCTTCCATCAGCTTCTTGGCCAGGGCCAGCTTGTCGCGGATGAACACGAACTCGGCATCCTTGGCGGAGCGGGTGTCGTGGTCAGCCTTCAACTGCGCCAGGAATGGCTTGAACGGATCCGAAGCGGGCTTGATCGCCGGGCGGATGGTGTCCCACGGCATGGCTTCCGGCAGGGCGCTTTCGCCGATTTCCTTGGTGTCGATGATCGACGGGAAATCGATGTCCGGCAGTACGCCCTGGTGCTGGGTGCTCTGCCCGGAAACCCGGTAGAACTTGGCCAGCGTCAGTTTCAGTTCGCCATGGTTCAGCGGCTGGATGGTCTGCACGGTGCCTTTGCCGAAGGTCTGTCCGCCGATGATCAGGGCGCGGTGGTAGTCCTGCATGGCGCCGGCGAAAATCTCCGAAGCCGAGGCCGAGAGGCGGTTGACCAGCAGCGCCATCGGGCCTTTGTAGAAGGCGCCCGGGTTCTCGTCTTCCAGCACATCCACACGGCCGTCAGCGTTGCGCACCAACACGGTCGGGCCCTTGTCGATGAACAGGCTGGTCAGCTCCGTGGCTTCCTGCAGGGAACCGCCGCCGTTGTTGCGCAGGTCGATGACCACGCCGTCGACTTTTTCCTTCTGCAGTTCTGTCAGGATTTTCTTAACGTCGCGGGTGGTGGACTTGTAGTCCGGATCGCCCGCGCGGAACGCCTTGAAGTCCAGGTAGAAGGCCGGGATTTCAATCACGCCCAGCTTGTAGTCCTTGCCATCCTGCTTGAGGTTGAGGACTTTCTTCTGCACGGCCTGGTCTTCGAGCTTCACCGCTTCACGGGTGATGGACACGATCTTGCTGGTCTGGTCGTTCGGTGCATTGGTGTGCGGAATCACTTCCAGGCGCACCACGCTGCCTTTCGGCCCACGGATCAGCTTGACCACTTCGTCCAGGCGCCAGCCGACCACGTCGACCATTTCTTTGTCGGCCTGGGCAACACCGATGATCTTGTCGGCCGGAGCCACTTGCTTGGTCTTGTCTGCCGGACCTGCCGGCACCAGGCGCACGATCTTGACCTGGTCATTGTCGCTTTGCAGGACGGCACCGATGCCCTCCAGCGACAGACTCATGTTGATATCAAAGTTTTCCGCGTTATCTGGCGACAGATAATTGGTGTGCGGATCGTAGGACATCGCGAAGGTGTTGATGTAGGCCTGGAAGATATCTTCGGCACGGGTCTGGTCCAGACGTGCCAGCTGATTCTTGTAGCGTTTGGTCAACAGCTCCTGAATGGCCTTAGGCTCTTTGCCGGCGATCTTCAGGCGCAGCACCTCGTCCTTGACGCGTTTGCGCCACAGGTCATCGAGGGCGGCGGTGCTGGTCAGCCAAGGCGCGTCCTTACGGTCGACCAGCAGGCTTTCCTTCTGGGTGAAGTCGAGCTTGTCGACGCCTTTGCCCAGCTCACCCAGGGCGAAGTCCAGACGCGCTTTGACGCGGTCCAGGTAACGCTTGTAGATGGTGAAGCCGGGTTGCAGGTCGCCGCTCTTGAGAAAGTCGTCGAACTGCGTCTTCCACTTGTCGAACTCGGCGATATCACTGGCCAGGAAGTAGCTGCGCGACGGATCCAGCAGCTTGAGGTAGCTGTCATAGATGATCACCGAGCGCGCGTCGTCCAGCGGCGGCTTGCTGTAGTGATGGCGCTTGAGCAGTTCGACGACGTTAAGGCTGGCAATCACCTCATCGCGATCCGGCTGAAGGTTGTCCCAGCTGTTGGCTGCGAACGTATTGGTCGATGTCGACGCGAAGCCGAGACCAATGAAAAGAGCGAGGGCGGTGCTGGGGAACAAATGCTTCATGCTGATTCGACGCGGGGGCAATTGATAACGCATATTAGGCCGTCTTTGAGGGAGCCGGTTCCATATGGTCCGGTCGCATAATGCAAAAAGCCCGGCGATACAGCTACGGGCTCAGTCCAGACTCACTATGGAGGCACTGTGAAAGCATTGCAAGGCGTTGACGGTCATGTGGAGTGGTTGGAAGAACCCAGTCCTACCTGCGATGTAGGGCAAGTTCGCATTCGCGTGGCGGCAGCGGGCCTGAATCGCGCCGATTTATTACAGCGCGCCGGGCTTTATCCGCCGCCGCCGGGCGCGAGCCAGGTGTTGGGCCTGGAGTGTTCCGGGGTGATCAGCGAAGTGGGGTCGGGCTCATCCTGGCAGGTTGGCGACCGTGTCTGCGCGCTGTTGGCCGGCGGTGGCATGGCTGAAGAAGTGGTGGTGGATGCGCGTCATGTATTGCCTGTGCCAGAAGGTTTGTCGCTGATCGAAGCGGCGGCATTGCCTGAGGTATACAGCACTGCGTGGCTCAACCTGTTCCAACTGGCCGGTCTCAGGCCTGGCGAAAAGGTGTTGCTGCATGCCGGCGCCAGTGGTGTGGGCTCGGCGGCGATCCAGCTGTGCAAGGCGTTCGGCAGCCCGTGCTGGGTCAGCGTCGGCTCGGCGGAGCGCCTGGCCTATTGCGAAGAACTCGGCGCCCAGGGCGGCGTGGTGCGCACCGATGGCCTCGAAGGGTTGCGGGATTTTGGGCCGTTTGATGTGATCCTCGACCCGGTCGGTGGCAACTATGCCGCGCTGGACCTGAAGCTGCTGGCCCTGGATGGGCGCTGGGTATTGGTCGGCTTGATGGGCGGCCGTGAGGCTCAGTTGGACTTGGCGCAGGTACTGGGCAAGCGTATCCAGTTGTTGGGCTCGACCCTGAGAAGCCGCAGTGATCAGTTCAAGGCCGACCTGTTCAGTGACTTGAGCCAGCATGTATGGCCGTTGTTTGTTGAAGGGCGGCTGAGCCCGCAACTGGCCAAGACCTTCCCGATCAAGGATGCCGAGGCGGCGTTTGCCGAGCTGGCGACCAACCAGATTTCCGGGAAGTTGGTGTTGGTGATCGACGAATCTTTGGCCTGAATTGCAACGCGATCAAAACGGTAGGAGCCGGCTTGCCGGCTCCTACAGGGAGTGGTGTGTCAGGTCCAATCGTGGATTGGCCAGCCAGCTTTTTCGGCGTGCTCGCGCAATACCGGGTCCGGGTTCACCACCTGTGGATGATCCACCTTCAACAGCAACGGCAAATCATTGCGCGAATCCGAATAGAAATACGCGCCTTCCAGCGTTTCACCTTCCTTTTCCAACCATTCCAGCAACCGGGTGATCTTGCCCTCGCGATAGGTCAGCACACCCACGGTGCGCCCGCTGTACACGCCGTGGCTGACATCCAATTCAATCCCCAGTACTTCATCAATCCCGATCCGCGCCGCAATCGGCGTGACCAGGTGCGTGCCCGACGCCGAGATCACCAGAATCCGATCGCCATTCGCGCGATGGCGGGCGATGGTCTTGGTGGCGTCGCTGTAGATCAGCGGTTCGATCACGTCCTCGACCCACGGCTCCACCAGATGTTCGATCTCCTCCGGCGTGCGGCCGATCATCGGCTCCAGGCTGAAGTCCATGAAGTCTTCCATCTTCAGCTTGCCCTGGCTGTAGGCATCCATCAGTTCGTGGTTCTTGCGCATGAACGATTTAGGGTCGACCCAGCCCAGGCGGCCCATCTGCTCGCTCCACAGGGTGGCGCAGTCGCCGTGGATGAGGGTGTCGTCCAGATCAAAAATTACCAATGCCATCCGTCATGCTCTCTCAAATGAAACGTTGCATCAGGCTACTTCACACAGGGCGCTTGGGTCGATGGAAAGTGCCAGGCGTTGTCCGTCCGGGTGCAGGTCGTCGGCCGAGCGGTTGAGCACATCCACCACCAGCTCCACGCCGCGCGCCTCGATGCGATAGCGAATCACGTTGCCCAGCAGGCTGTGGCTGCGCACCAGGGCGTCCAGTTCGCCGTCGCGGCTCAGCTCGATGGCCTCCGGGCGAATGGCGATGCGGCTGCTGATCGGGCGTTGCAGCAACTGGGTGGCCTTGTCGGCGTCCAGCAGGTTGTAGTTGCCGATGAAACCGGCGGCGAACACATCGACAGGCGCGGTATAGAGGGTTTCGGCATCGCCGCTCTGCACGATCTTGCCCTGGTTCATCAGGAAGATCCGGTCGGACATGGTCAGGGCTTCTTCCTGGTCATGGGTCACGAAGATGGTGGTCAGCCCCAATTCGCGCTGGATCTGACGGATCTGTTCGCGCAGGTGCTTGCGAATGCGTGCGTCCAAGGCCGACAGCGGCTCATCCAGCAACAACAGGCGCGGGCGGGTGACCAGGGAGCGGGCGAGGGCCACGCGCTGGCACTGGCCGCCGGACATCTGGTGCGGGTAACGACCGGCCAGGTCCTTGAGTTCCACCAATTGCAGCACTTCCTGCACGCGCTTGTGGCTGTCGTCGGCATTGACCTTCTGCATGCGCAGGCCGAAGGCGACGTTCTGCTCCACGGTCATGTTGGGGAACAGTGCATAGCTCTGGAACACCATGCCGATGTGACGTTTCTGCGGGCTCAACGGGACGATGTCCTGCCCATCCATCAGGATTTTCCCACTGTCCACCGAGGTCAGGCCGGCGATGCAGCGCAGCAGCGTGGATTTGCCGCAACCGGACGGACCGAGCAGGGTGACGAACTCACCCTTGGCGATCTCGCAGTTGATGTCACTGAACACCGGAGTGCCGGCGTAGCCTTTTTGCAGGTGTTGGACGCTGACGAAGCTCATTGGCTTTTGTCCTTGTTCAAGATATTGGCGGCCCAGGTCAGCACCAGCACAAAGAAGAAATAGGAAATCACGACGGCACTGGTGAAGTGGCCGCTGCTGTTGCGCATGTTGTTCAGATACACCTGTAATGTTTCGTAGCGGGTGCCCACCAGGATATTGGCGAACACGAACTCACCGAACAGGAACGAGAACGACAGCAGCAACGCCACCATCAAGCCTTTGCGCAGGTTCGGCAGCACCACCAGGATCGCCGCTTGCCAGGTGCTGGCGCCGAGCAGTTGTGACGCGTCCATCAGGTCGCGCAGGTTGATCGCCTGCAGGTTGTTGGTGATCGCCCGGTACATGAACGGCAGCGCCACGGTGAAGTAGCAACCGATCAGAATCCACGGCGTGCCGACCATCGCCATCGGCCCGGAGCCATACAGTTGCAGCAGGCCCACTGACGACACCACCGGTGGTACCGCGAAGGGCAGCAGGATCAGGATGTTCATCAGCGCATCGAGCTTGGGGAAGTGGTAATGCACCACAAACAGCAGCGGCAAAATCAGCACCACCGACAGGATCAGCGCGCCGACACACACCAGCAACGATTGCCCGAAGGCCATCAGGAAGCGCGGGTCGCTCCACAGTTGCACGTACCATTTCACTGTGAAGCCGGCGGGCAGGATGGTCGCCGACCAACTGCTGGCAATGGAGTAGACGAAGGTGCCTATCAACGGCAGTACCAGGATTGCAAACAGCAGCCACACCACCACCCGATGGTAGAGGGAGGCCGGGCCGGCTTCAGCGCGAGACATGGTAGCTCCTCTTGAGCAGCAGTTGATGGACCACGGTGACCACGGTCATCAGCGCCACCAGCACCACGGCCAGGGAGCTGGCCATGTTCGGGTCGAGGGACACATCACCGGAGACCAGCCCGGCGATACGGATCGGCAGCACGTTGAAGTTACCGGTGGTCAAGGCGTACACCGTGGCATAGGCGCCCAAGGCGTTGGCCAACAGAATCACGAACGTACCGAGCAGGGCCGGGGTGAGCACGGGCAGGCCGATATGCCGCCAGAACTGCCAGCCATTCGCGCCGAGCAGTGCAGCCGACTCACGCCAGTCTTCGCGCAACGCATCGAAGGCCGGGTACAGCAGCAACACGCCCAGGGGAATCTGGAAGTAGGTATAGAGGATGATCAAGCCGGTCTTCGAATACAGATTGAAGTCCTGAATGATCCCCGCCTGCTTGAGCATGATCGTGATGCTGCCGTTGAAGCCCAGCAAAATGATGAACGCGAAGGCCAAGGGCACACCGGCAAAGTTGCTGGTCATGTTGGCGAAGGCGGTGACGAAATTGCGCAGCGGCGAATCCACCCGGCGCAACGAGTAGCTGCCCAGCGTGGCGATGATGATGCCGAAGATGCTGGAGTAGAAGCTGATCTCCAAACTGAACTGGATGGCTTGCAGGTAGAATTTCGAGCCGAAGATGCGCACGAAGTTTTCCACGCCCCAACCGGCCTCTTCCGTTTGCAGGCTGTTGATCAGCACCCACACCAGCGGGGCAATTTCAAACACGATAAAGAACAGCGCGAAGGGCACCAGGCACAGCAGCGCCAACCATTTGCCACGGATCATTTCAACAGCTCCCGGCAGACAGGTTTGTCGTGGGGCACGCCCAGCAACTCGCAGATGGTGCCGCAGAGGTCGGTCTGTTTCGGTGTAGCGTTGGGGTCGAGGCTGAAGGCATTGCCGAGAACGAACAGCGGCACTTCGCGCTCTTCCGGCAACAGGCCGTTGTGGGAGCGGTCGTTGTTCATGCCGTGGTCGGCGGTCACCAGCACTTGGTAACCGGCATCGAGCCAGACTTGCAGGTAGTCGGCCAGGATAATGTCGGCCGAGCGTGCGCTGTTGCGGTATTGCGGGGTGTCGAGGCCGTGCTTGTGGCCGGCGTCGTCGATGTTCATCGGGTGCACCACCAGGATGTTCGGCGCGTGTTTGAGGCGCAGGCTCTCGGCGTCGGCAAACAGGTGGGAGTCCGGGTAATGGTCATTCCAGTAGAAATGCCCGTGCTGGATCGCCAGTGACTTGTCGTCGGTATGACGGTCGCGGGCGGCGAGGAAGGGCGTACGGTTGTACAACTCGCTGACCCAATGGTAAGCCGCCGCTGCCGTGGTCAGCCCGGCGTCGGTGGCGTAATGGAAAATGCTGCGTTGGTTGGACAGGCGCGAGACGTTGTTGTGCACGATGCCGCTCTGGATTGGAGGCACGCCGGTGAGGATGCATTCATACAGCGGGCGGGAAAGGGCGGGCAGTTCACATTCCAGTTTGTAGAGGGCTGCGCGTCCTGCGCCGACGTAGGCCTGCAAGTGCCCCATGGCGTGTCGGGCAACCTCGAAGTTCAGGCCGTCGAGCACGACAAGGATGACAGTGTGCTTCATGGGGGCTGGCGCTCCGCAACAGATGGGCTTGGATCAGGTGGTATCAGATCGGTAGGAGCCGGCTTGCCGGCGATGATGGTGCATCAGTCAACATACAGGTTGAATGTTCGACCGCGATCGTCGGCAAGCCGGCTCCTACAGAGGTTTGCTTCGATTACTTCATCTCTACGATGACCTGCTCGTTCCACAACTGAGGCAGCTTCTTGGACGTGGCTTCCCAGGCATCCGCATCCTTGATCGGCTGCGGGTTGGCCTTGGTGTACTGCTCGCCCGGGATCAGGTTCTTGGCGATGTCGGCCGGCAGTTTCAGGTCGGTTTCAGCGCGAATCGGGCGCGCATTGCCTTTCGCCAGGTTGAGCTGGCCGGCGTCGCTGAAGATGTATTCGCGGGTCAGCTTGGCGGCGTTAGGGTGCTTGGCGTATTTGTTGATGATGGTGGTGTAGCCGGATTTCACCGAGCCGTCCGATGGGATCAACACCACGTAGTCATCTGGGTTGGCCATCTTGGCCTTGTAGCTCAGGCCGTTGAAGTCCCAGACCACGCCCACTTCGACTTCGCCTTTTTCCATGGTGGCGATGGTCGGGTTGGACAGCGAAAGACGGCCTTGCTGGGCGATCTTGGTGAAGAACAGCAGGCCGGGAGCGATGTTCTTTTCGTCGCCTTTATTGGCAATGGCCGCTGCCAGTACACCGTTGGCTGCTTGTGCCGCGGTGCTCACGTCACCGATGGAGACCTTGTACTTGCCGTTCTGCAGGTCCGCCCAACTGGTTGGCACTTCAGAACCGTGCAGCAGCTTCTTGTTGACGATAAACGCGATGGTGCCGGTGTAGGCCAAGGCCCAATGACCATCTTTGTCTTTAGCCCAATCCGGAACCTGGGCCCAGGTGGACGGTTTGTATGGTTGGGTGACTTCCTGCTTCACCGCGATCGGACCGAACGCTGCGCCCACGTCGCCGATGTCGGCGCTGGCGTTGTCTTTCTCAGCCTTGAACTTGGCGATTTCCTGGGCCGAGCTCATGTCGGTGTCGATGTGCTTGAGGCCGTAGGTCTTGGCCAGGTCTTCCCAGGTGCCTTTCCAGTTGGCCCAGTCATCGGGCATGCCGACGCTGTTTACAGCGCCTTCTGCCTTTGCGGCAGCTTCCAGGGTTTTTAGATCGGTATCAGCGGCCATGGCGGCGGTGCACATGGCAATGGTCGAGCCTAACAGTGATGCCAGGAAAAGCTGTTTCATCCGAAGCTCCTTTGGGCGTTTTCAACGCGGCGGTTTTTTCTGCTGTGTTGTTGGTCTAGGTCAGAGCAATACCTGAGCCAATCTAGACGCGATGGATGACAGTTTCATGTCGATGTCGTTTTCAAAGCTTAGATGTCGCTAAGTTCAGGATGAGCGTAGACCATGTCCAAGTGCCCGCATTGATTGGACTTGGCCGATGTATTGCAGGGTGTTCTGCGGGGGATCGACGCGGACTGTCATCTGTCGGTCATCTGCAATGCCTAGGCTGGCGTGCAACCGCAACAGCCCAAATGCAGCGCGGTTTATGCACCCGAACGGTGCTGGTCTAGTCCAGATAGGTAACGTTGATGCGTGATGAGGCAATCAAGGCGGTGACATCCATTGGCCTGGCGCTGCAAGAGCAGATCGACCACGGTTTGTTGCCGCCTGCCAGCAAACTGCCCGCCGAGCGCAAGCTCAGCGAGTTGTTTGGTACCACCCGGATTACGGTGCGGGAAGCCTTGTTACAACTGGAAGCCCAAGGCCAGATCTATCGCGAGGAGCGGCGCGGCTGGTTTGTCTCGTCGCCACGGCTGGCCTACAACCTGATGCAACGCAGCCACTTTCACGCCATGGTCAGCGACCAGGGGCGCGTGGCGTCCACCGAAGTGATTTCGGCGCGGTTGCAGCCGGCATCGGCGGCGGTGTGTGCGTGGTTGCAGTTGCCGGCGCTGTCCAGTGTGATCCAGATCTGCCGGGGCCGGCGGATCGATGGGCGCTTGGTGCTGTATGTGGAGCACTACCTGAACCCGCAGTATTTTCCCGGGATCCTGGCGTGTGATTTGAATCAGTCGATGACAGAGCTGTATGCGCGCAAATACGACCTGCACTACGGGCGCGTGCGCTTTGAAATCGTGCCGACCTCACTGCCAGTGGAAGCCGCCGCCGCGTTGCGCGTGTCGGTGGGCAGCCCGGGCTTGCGGATCGCCCGGGTCAATTATGACCAGCACCAGCGGTTGATCGATTGCGACCTGGAGTTCTGGCGGCATGATGCCATTCATGTCGGTGTGGATGTTACGGGGTCAGCGCCTTGATCACCTGATCCACATTGGTTTGCAGCTCTGTCACCGGCTCGGCACCGTCCACATTCAACACCAACAGCTTCGAATCACCGGCAGTAATAGCCGCCTTCACCGCCTCACTCGGCTGCCGATGATGCAGCACCACCGCGACCTCATTGTCCTTCAAATCGGCACTCAGTTTCTGCAACGCCTCAGGCGTCCAATCCGCGTCGGGCCGTGCATCGGTGCTGAGCACTTCCAGGTTCAAACTGCTGACCAAGTACGCGAAGTGATCACTCAAGCTGACCACGCTCAGGTTATCCGCCTTGGCCAGTCGTGCTTCGCTGTCGGCGGTGAGCTTGAGCAGGCGCTGTTTGAGGGCGGCGAGGTTGGCGTCGATCTTCGGCTTGGCGGTGGGGGCGAGGCGGCTCAGGTCGGCGGCCAGCACATCGGCCATGCGTCCCATGTTGTTGCTCGACTGCCACGGCTGGCTGTTCAAACCATCGGTGACGCCCGGCTGCACCGCGATGCCAGGCAGACCGCCGTCCACCGGGCGTGCAGCATCGACTTCGACGATGCGGATATTGCTGCGCCGCGCCACCGGGTACAGCGGGTCGTCGGCCCACAGCGAACGCAGGCCGATGGCGGCGTCGGCATCCAGCGCCAACTTATTCAGGGCGGGGGCGCCACGGCCGGTGAAGTAGGACACTTGTCGCGAACCGGGCAGATTGGCCGGCGCGGCGCGTTCAAGCTGCACGTCGGTGCCTTTGAGCAGCACTTCAGCCAGGCCGTAGGTGATCGGCAACGAGGCCAGCACTTTGACCGGCTTTGCCGCGTGGGCAGCCGGTTTGGCCGCTTCAGCCGCCACCAACGGCGTGGTGAACAAACAAGCGATGGCCAGGGCCAGGGGAGAAAGAACGGAGCGCATTATCCAAGATTCCCTTTAAGGCTGGGCACCGTGCCGCGCGCGATGGCGGCCAGGGCGAAGGCGATACCGGCGACCAGGATGATCGCGGCGCCGGACGGCACGGGCAGGTCGAAGATGATCGGCAGCAGGATCCCGCACAGGGTGCTGATGGTGGCAATTGCGACGGAGATCCAGAAGAAGCCCTTGAGCGACTGGCTCAACAGGCGCGCCGCAGCGGCGGGAATCACCAGCAGCGCACCCACCAGGATCGCGCCGATGACCTTGACCGCCGCGACGGTGATCAGCGTCACCAGAATCACGAACAGGTAGTCCAGGGTCTTCACCGCTACACCGCGTACCGCCGCCAATTGCGGGTTGAAGCTGGCCAACATGATGCGGTTGTACAACGGCAGTGCCAGGGCCATCACCAACGAGCCGACCACTGCCAGCACCAGCAGGTCGTTGCCGTTGACCGTCAATACCGAGCCGAACAGTACGTTCTCGAGGATATGCACGTTGATCTTGCCGGCCAGGATCAGCAACAGGCTCGCACCCAGCGCCAGGGACACCGACAGGAACACGCCGATCAAGGTATCCGGCGCCAGGCCGGTGCGGTTGCGCAGGTAGTTGAGCAGGATGCCGAACAGCAGGCAGTAGCCGAACAGCGCGCCATACGGGCCGGTGTAGGGTTCACCAAGCAGGATGCCCACCGCCACGCCGGTCAGCGCCGCGTGGCCGACCGCTTCGGAGAAAAACGCGAAGCGCTTGACCACCACCAGCGTGCCCAGGCCGCCCAGTACCGGGCCGATCAGCAGACCGGCGAGCAGGGCGTTGACCACAAAACCGTAGGCCAGCGCCTCCGGCAGATAACCGGCAGAGGCCCAGCCCTGGACCATCAAGCGAAAGGCTTCATAACTCATTGCGCCGGGCTCCGAGGGTGGGTAGAGAACAGGGTCAGCAGGCGATCCGGGGTCAACGCCTCTTTGGGCGTGGCGTCGAACAGCACGCGGCGGTTCAGGCCGGTGACGTGGTCGGCCAGGCGGCCCACAGCTTCCAGGTCATGTTCGATCCATAGCACGGTGATTCCCGCCAGGCGCCAGTCATTCAGCAGGCGCTCAAACACCTGGATACCGGCTTCATCAAGCGCCGACATCGGTTCATCCAGCACCAGCAGCTGCGGCGCCGGGATCAGTCCCTGGGCCAGCAACACGCGCTGGCGCTCACCGCCGGACAGCGCGCCCATGCGCCGCTTGCGTTTGTCTTGCATGCCGACGCGCTCCAGCGCATCGCCAATCGCGCCGGCGTAATGCTTGGACAGGCCCAGAAACGCCGGACGCCGTTGGCACATGGCCGCCATGAAATCATCCACGGTCATCGGCAAGCCCCGGTCGAACTCCAGGGCCTGGGGCACATAGCCAATGGTGCCGGGCGTGGCCGGCCAGTGCAGGCTCAACCTTCCCTGATGAGGTGTCTGGCCCAGCAGTGTCTTGATCAGTGAGCTTTTGCCGCCGCCGTTGGGGCCGACCAGCGCATGAATGCTGCCCGGCTGTACCTGGAAGCTCACGTCATCAAGGATCACGGTGCGACCGAGCGTCAGCGCAATCTCGTCGAACTCAAGTGTCGGGCCGACGCTGACTGCACTCAGTTGTTCCGCCGCCGTCATGACCCGGACTCCTGAATGGCTCGCACCACCGTGTTGAGGTTGCCGGTCATCTCGACTTCGTACTTCTCGGCGCTGTATTCGCCGTAGGAAATATGCGACAGCGGGTACAGCTTGACCCCGGACTCACGTTGGATGGTGTCGACGTAGGTGGACGGGAAATCCATCTCCGAGAAGATCACCTTCACGTCCAGGGCGCGCAGTTCATCGATGGTCTTCTTCAACTGACTCGGGCTTGGCTCGATGCCGTGGGCCGGTTCGACCACAGCGGTGACTTCCAGGCCGAACTCGCGCAGCAGGTAGTCATAGGCCGCGTGCACGGTGGCCACGCGCAGGTCCGGGTTGGGCGCGCTGGTCAACTTGGCGAGGGCATCAGCGCGCATCTGGCGCAGGCGCTTGCCGTAGGCGCGGGCGTTCTGGGTGTAGGCCTTGGCGTTGTCCGGGTCGAGCTTGCCCAATTCGCGGGCGATGTTGTTGACCTGGGCAATCGACGCACTGATCGACAGGAAGGTATGCGGGTTGACCACCTTGCCCGCGCCGCGCGCGGCGTTACCGGTGGCCGCCAGCAGCGGTACGTTGGCGTTGGCCTCGATCACCGGGATGTCCGGGCGTTCGCTGGTGGCGATCATGCGGTCGGCAAAATCATCATGGCCGACGCCGTTGAGCACAATCACGTCCAGGGTGCCGATGCGCTTGATGTCTTCGGCGCGTGGCTCGTAGGCATGCGGGTTGAAACCGGCCGGAATCAGCGGCACCACTTCGGCCTTGTCGCCGACGATATTCGCCACGTAGCTGTAATAAGGGTGCAGGGTGATACCGATACGCAGGCGCTTGGCAGCCTCGGCGTTAGCCAATGGAGCGAGCATCAGGCTGAGCAGGCCAACCAGCAACAGGCGCAACAGGGGAGATGAAATAGACATGGGCAATCGGTCTTCTCGTTCAGTGACGGTGCTGGCGGGTGACGCCGGCATCGAATTGCGCAACCACTTGCTGCCAGCCGGCCGCAATCAGCGCCTGGTCAGTGAGGTCGGAAGGGGCGGCGAGGTTGGCCTGGCGATTGAGCCAGATATCCGGTTCGGTACCGTGCACGCGCATCAGCAGCGAGCCGGCGGTGGCCGGTGCCTGGCTCAAGCCCAGGTAGGCCGAGGGCTCAAGCAATCGCCAGCGATGATCGCCACGGCTGACCGAACTGGCATCCTGGGCAAAGGGCGCGAAGCCTTCTTCGGCCAGTTGCGCCGGGCTGGGCAGCGCGCTTTGCTCCTGCTGCAACAGCTGGATCTCATCCAGGGTCACCCGCAGGTCGGCGTAGATGCCTTGCTCGGCGGCGCTCAGGTCGCGGCGCGCATCCAATTGGTGGCTGGGCACGGCCGCCACTTCCTGGGATTCACCGTGCAGCGCGATCACCGAGCCTGCCACCGCGAGGATGATCAGGCACAACAGCAGCACGTAGAGGGTTTCATGACCGGCGCCGGCGGGGCGTACAACCTGTGTGGTCGTCATTGCGGCTGGATATCCGCTTGGTCGATTTCCACCACGTGGCCGGGGCCTGCATCAAACAGCACGTAGAACTCGGCGGACGGTTTCTTGAAGGTCAGGGTCGAGTCCTCACCCAGCTTGCCGGGCACCAGGATGGTTTCGTCATAGCCGATCACATCGAGGGTCACGCCGGGTGCGCCGCTGCCGTCGGAGAAGCCGCCTTTGCACTGGATCTGCTCGCCGGGGATTTCCTTGCACTCACACATCGGGTTGTGGGCCAGGGCGACGGTACTGAAACCGGCGCACATCAGCAGGACGCCACAGGCGCGGGTCATGCGCATCAAAGTCATGGTTTAACTCCTTGCTTGTTCAGCCAGGCAATAGTGGCAGGCGAGGCCTGGCTCAACGGGATGGAACCCTGGTGCATCGTGCCGTCCCAGCCTTCCATGGTGACCCACAGTTCGGCGTCGGCGGGTGTGCGTTCCGGGATCGGCAGGCCAGCGCCCATGCGGTACGGCGTGCCAAAGAAGATCACCCCGGCGGCGCGCAGGCTGCGCGGCTTGCCGATGCGCAGGTAGGTGGCCTTGACCTGTTCGGCACAGGTGTCGCACAGGGCGGCATTGAAGAACTTCATCGGCCCGGCTGGGTCGGGGCGCGGGCCTTCATTGCGGAACTCCGCGAGGGTCAGGCTCCAGGGCCCGACCTGCACCTCACCGGCCACTCGCTCGCCGATGCCGGTGTCGCCACGAAACAGCGCCGCGTCAGCGAAGTACTTGGGCATGAAGCCCAGGGGGATCAGCAACAGCAGCACATTGATGTGGAAGCGCCATTTCAGCCAGAAGGCCCGCAGCGCCGAAGGTTTAGCAGCAGCGACCTTGCTCATGGGGTGACCTCCGAAGTTTCAGCCTGCCTGGCGGGGGCGGCCGCCGGCTTGTGTTGGGTCTTGGCTTCACGCTTGAGGGCATTGAGGGTGGCCAGGGCGGTGCGCTTGGTCCAGATCAGCAGGCCGCTCAACACCATCATGCTCATGATCAGGCCAAAGAATGCCCAGATCAGCTTGATCCAGATCCCACCAAAGTCGCCGGTGTGCAGCGGGCGCATGGATTCGGTGACGAACTCCAGCTTCGAGCGGTCGGACAGCAAGTGCGCCGCCGCGACTTCGCCGTCATAGGGGTTGATCTGCGCGGTCTGGAACATCAGCGGATACCAGCCGCGCCCGCCGATCTGCAGGTGGCTATAGGCATTGAGCGGCAGGCTGATGAAGCTCGCCTCCAGGCCAGGAATGCGCTGTGTGGCGATCTTGATCGCCTCGTCCACAGGAATCATGGGAGCCGGCACGCCGGGTGCCGACATCGGCACTTTTTCCCGTGCAATCACCGGGATGACCGGCTCGGTGGAAATCGAGATCTGGTTATCCCCCAGGATCGCCCGGATCAGGAACCAGATGCCGGTGACGGAGATCACCGCGATGAACCAGATCGACCAGATACCGCTCAAGCGGTGGAAGTCGCCCCAGAAGATCCGCGCACCATGGCGAATACGCAGGGTAGGGCGCAGGAATCCTTTCCAGAAACGCTTGTACACCACCAGCCCGGTGACCAGCGATGCCAGCAGCGGAATACCCAGTGCCGAGACCAGATACCAGCCCCAGCTGTAGCCATTGGTGAACGGCACCAGCCACCAGCCGTGCAGGGCGCGGGTAAAGGCCTGGAAGTTGAACGACGGGCTGATGCCCTGGATCGCACCGGTGTAGGGGTTGACGTAGACCTCGACGGAGCGCCCGTCGGGGTAGCTGAGGTCGACGCTGAGGGCGAAATGGGATTCGTCGGGGCGGCTGATCGACTGGACGAACACCTGGGGTTCTTCGCGCTTGATCGCGGCGATCACCTGGTCATAGCTCAGCGGTTCGGCGTCGTCCGTCGGCTTGCTCGCGCGGATATCCGGGTTGGCCAGCCAGACGATCTCCTGGCTGACCACCGCCAGGGTGCCGGTGACGCAGACGATCAGTACAAAGAACCAGATGGGCAAGGCCAACCAGCTATGCACGAGAAACCAGAGTTTGGAGCGTGACTTCTTCGACATGTGAATGAGGGTCTTGATCGGAGGGGGCAGTGAAGGCCCGGAAAAGGCCAGTCGTAGCTTTTGCTGACGCGACAGGCTGTATCTAAGTTAAGACGGATGAGAATGAGAAATCCCTAACCCGGATATGAAAGAAAATGTTTCAGGTTCACATTCAGGCCGCTTAAACGCCTTGATCGAACACGAAACATGTTCCAAGCCATCACCCAAGCGGCATTGATGGGGCCGAGGCGCTGCGTAGGATGGGCTCATACCGTTGAGTGAGCCCAAGAAATGACTGCCAGAACCCTCTACGACAAACACATCGACTCCCACACGGTGTGCCCCCTGGATGACCAGGGCCATGTCCTGCTCTATATAGACCGCCAGGTGATCAACGAATACACCAGTCCCCAGGCCTTCAGCGGCTTGCGCGAGGCTGGGCGCACGGTGTGGCGTCCGGGCACGGCGTTGGCCGTGGTCGACCATGTGAACCCCACCACGCCCCAGCGCATCGCGGCGATGCCGGATGCAGGCGGCGCGCGGCAAGTGTCGTACCTGGCGGAGAACTGCCGGGACTTCGGCATCGAGCTGCTGGACATCCTCGACAAGCGCCAGGGCATTGAACACGTGATCGCCCCGGAACAGGGTTTTATCCTGCCCGGCATGGTGATTGCCGCCGGAGACAGCCACACCACCACCTACGGCGCCCTCGGGGCCTTTGGTTTTGGCATCGGCACCTCGGAAATCGAACACCTGCTGGCTTCCCAGACCCTGGTCTACAAACGTCTGAAAACTATGCGCGTGACCGTAGACGGTGACCTGGCGCCGGGTTTGACCTCAAAAGATGTGATCATGGCGCTGATCGGCAAGATCGGCGCGTCCGGCGCAACGGGCTACGCCATTGAATTTCGCGGCTCCACCATCGACGCGCTGAGCGTCGAGGCGCGCATGACCATCTGTAACATGGCGGTGGAAGCGGGCGCTCGTGGCGCCTTCATGGCGCCGGATGAGAAAGTCTTCGCCTACCTCAAGGGCAAACCTCGCGCACCTCAAGGCGAGCTGTGGGAAAAAGCACTGTTGGAGTGGCGAAAACTCCACACCGATGACGACGCGGTGTTCGACCGGGAGGTGCAACTCGACGCCACCACCCTGGAACCCATGGTCACTTGGGGCACCAGCCCCGACCAGGCCGCGCCCATCGGCGCCCGCGTGCCCGACCCGCAGGACGTCAGCGACCTGATCCTGCGCCAGGACATGCGCCGTGCCCTCAACTATATGGGCCTGGAAGCCGGCATGCCACTGAGCGAGATTGTCATCAGCCACGCCTTCATCGGCTCTTGCACCAACGCCCGTATCGAAGACCTGCGCGACGCCGCGAGCGTGGTGCGCGGTAAACACGTGGCCGGCCACGTCCGCGCGATGATCGTGCCCGGCTCCACCGAAGTCCGTGACCAGGCCGAGGCCGAAGGGCTGGCGGCGATTTTCATCGACGCTGGCTTTGAATGGCGCCAGTCGGGCTGCTCGATGTGCCTGGCCATGAACGACGACGTGCTGGCCCCCGGCGACCGCTGCGCCTCCAGCACCAACCGCAACTTCGAAGGTCGCCAGGGTGCGGGCGCACGCACCCACCTGATGAGCCCGGCGATGGTCGCCGCCGCTGCCATTCGCGGCCACCTGACTGATATCCGCCACTTTGGAGCGCGCCCATGAGCCTGCAACCGTTCACCCTGGTCACCGGCAAGGCCGCGCCGATGCTGGCGGCCAACATCGACACCGACGTGATCATGCCCAAGCAATTCCTCAAAGGCATCGACCGCAGCGGCCTGGACCGTGGGCTGTTCTTCGACTTGCGCTTCTTGCCGTCCGGCGAGCTCAACCCCGACTTCGTGCTGAACCAACCGGCCTGGCAGGGCGCGAGTTTCATGGTGGTGGGGCCGAATTTCGGCTGCGGTTCCAGCCGTGAACATGCGGTATGGGGCTTGAAGCAAATGGGCATCCGCGCGTTGATCGGTAGCAGCTTTGCGGGGATTTTCTATGACAACTGCCAGCGCAACGGTGTGTTGTTGATCACTTTGGACGAGTCGGTGTTGCAGAGACTGGGCAAGGCTGTGAGCCAGGCAGATCAGGCTCAGATCAGCGTGGACCTTGAAGCCCAGGAAATTCGCTTGGCGGATGGCCAGGTGATCCCTTTCCAGATCGATAACCTGCGCAAAACCGCGCTGTTGCTGGGCCTGGATGCCATCGGCAGTACCTTGCAACGCAGTGAACAGATCAAGGCTTTCGAGCACCGGCACCTGGCAGCCAATCCCTGGCTGAGCTAAATCGAGAGCCCTTTGAAATGCTCCTGCAAAAACTCCACGCAGGCGCGCAGCTTTCCGGAATACGCCAACCGTGTCGGGTACACCGCCCACACGTTGGCGCTCTGGGTATAACCGTGCAGCACTTGCACCAGCTTGCCTTGTTCCAGTAACGGCTTCACATCCCACATCGAGCGCAGCAACACCCCGCGCCCATCCAACGCCCACTGCAACACAATCTCGCCATTGTTCGACGACAACGGCCCGCGCACGCGCACGCTTTCCTGGGCGCCGTTGTGTTCCAGGTTCCAGATGCCAAACGCGTTATCGCGCTCCTTGAGCACCAGGCAGTCGTGCTGCTCCAGGTCACTCAACTGTTGCGGTGTTCCGCGCCGCTGCAGATAAGCCGGCGCTGCGCACAGTACGCGGCGGTTGCTCACCAGTCGGCGGCCGATGTGCTGGCCAGGAATGTCGTCGCCCACGCGGATCTCCAAATCGAAGCCCTCGCTGACGATGTCTACCACGCGGTCGAACAGGTCCAGGCGGATTTCCAGGTCCGGATACTGTTCCGCCAGCAGCGACAGGGCCGGCGCCACATGGTTGCGGCCGAAACCAAAGCTGCTGCACAGGTGCAGACGGCCACGGGGGCTGTCGTGCGCGTCGGAGAGTTCATCGGAAAGTTGCTGGAAGTCTTCCAGGATACGCACAGCCCAGCGCTGCACCCGCTCGCCGTCTTCAGTCAGGGCAATGCGCCGGCTGGTGCGGTGCAACAGGCGGGTGGTCAGGGTGGTTTCGAGGATCTGGATGCGCTTGCTGACATAGGCCGGCGACAAGCCCAGTTCATCGGCGGCCGCTGCGAAGCCGGCCTTGCGGATAACGGTCAGGAACACCCGCAGGTCTTCGGGTAGGGGCACGGTATCTTTCTTATTTGTCATCAGAAACAGGGCTGGCGGCATGAGCCGCCAGAATAGCACCGGATCGGTATGCCTTCCGGCACACCCGGCCCTCTTGGGTTACTCGGCAGCGATCTTCGCTTGGGTGGCCGCGCGGGCATGTCGGCCGTGCTTGAGCGCGATAGGCGCCATTTTTTCGCGGTCCAGTTCACCTTCCCAGGCTGCCACCACCAGCGCGGCCACGGCATTGCCGATGATATTGGTCAGCGAGCGGCATTCAGCCATGAAGCGATCAACGCCGAGAATCAACACCATCGCTGCCACCGGCACGGTCGGCACCACCGCCAAACTTGCCGCCAATGCGACGAAGCCCGCACCGACCACCGCCCCGGCGCCCTTGGACGTCAGCATGGCCACCGCCAGCAGCGTCAACTGCTGTTCCAGCGGCAAGTGGATATTGGTGGCCTGGGCCAGGAACAACACCGCCAGGGTCATATAGATGTTGGTGCCGTCCAGATTGAAGGTGTAGCCGGTCGGCACCACGATGCCCACCACGCCCTTGGAGGCGCCCAGGCTTTCGAGTTTCTGGATCAGCTGCGGCAATGCCGACTCCGACGAGCTGGTACCGAGCACGATCAACAGCTCCGACTTGATGTAGCCCATCAACTTGAAAATGCTGAACCCGGCATAGCGGGCGATGCTGCCCAGCACCACGGCAATAAAGAAAAACGCCGTGACATAGAAGGTGCCCACCAGTTTCAACAGCGGCAGCAACGAACCGACGCCGTATTTGCCGATGGTGAACGCAATCGCGCCAAAGGCCCCGATCGGCGCGACCCTGCTGATGATGCCGACGATGCGGAAAAACACTTCGCTGGCCTGGTTGATTACACCCACCAGCGGCCGGCCCTTTTCTCCGACCATCACCAGGCCGACGCCAAACAGCACGGAAACGAACAGCACCGGCAGGATTTCACCCTTGGAGAACGCATCGAAAAACGTTGTGGGGATCACATGCAACAGGAACCCGACGATGCCTTCTCCATGTTCGGCCTGGCCGACAAAACCGGCGATGGCCGAGCTGTCGAGGGTCTTCACGTCAATATTGAAGCCGACGCCCGGATGCAGCAGGTGCGCGGCGAGAATGCCGATCAACAGGGCAATGGTCGAGACGACTTCGAAGTACAGCAGCGCCTTGCCGCCGACGCGGCCGACCTGTTTTACGTCGTGCATGCTGGTGATGCCGGACACCACCGTGCAGAAGATGATCGGGCCGATGATCATCTTGATCAGCTTGATGAAACCGTCGCCCAAGGGCTTGAGGTCGATGCCGATCTGCGGCCATTGATGGCCGATCAACACGCCTAGCGCGATCGCGATGAGCACCTGGATATACAGGGTTCCCAGCAGTTTTCTGATTGTCATTGTTATTATCTCGCAGTCTTTTTTGGGCAAGCAGACCCCGTCGCAGGCGTTGGCGCGCCTGCGTGGGGGAGTGAATCAGGGGGTCAGCGAAGGAAGGTCAGGACTTCGCCCAGCAACAATTCGGGAGCCTCTTCGGCAATGTAATGGCCGGCCGGCAGGGCCTTGCCGCGCACGTCGGTGGCGACTTTCTGCCATTCCTTGAGCGGCTCGAAACAGCGGCCGACGGTGCCTTCGGCGCCCCACATCACCAGCAACGGCAAGTTCAGGTGTTTGCCGGCGTCGATATCCGCCTGGTCATGCTCAAGGTCGATGCCGGCGGCAGCCCGGTAGTCTTCGCAGATGCCGGTGGCGGCGCCCGGCAGTTTCAGGCAGCGCAGGTATTCAGCAAAGGCCTCGTCGGTGAATGGCTTGAGCCCGGCACTGCGACTGCCCATCACGCTGCGCAGGTACAGCTGCGGGTTGCCCTCGATCAAGGCTTCCGGCAACGGTGCCGGGCGGATCAGGAAGAACCAGTGCCAGTAGGCACGGGCGAAGGCTTCGTCGGTTTGCGCATACATTGCCAGGGTAGGGGCGATGTCCAGCAGCACCATGCGTTGCACGGCGGTCGGGTGGTCCAGGGCCAGGCGATGGGCCACGCGGGCACCACGGTCATGGGCCAGCACCGAGAACTGCTCAAAGCCCAGGGCTTTCATGAGTTCAACGCCGTCCCGGGCCATTTCGCGTTTTGAGTAGTTGGTGTGGTGGTCATTGGCCGGCGGCTTGCTGCTGTCGCCATAACCGCGCAGGTCGGCCGCGACCACGGTGAAGTGCTCGGCCAGTTGCTCGGCGATTTTGTGCCAGATGACGTGGGTTTGCGGGTGCCCGTGCAGCAGGAGCAGACCGGGACCTGTACCGCCTTTGCGGTAGCTGATGCTGACGCCGTTGACGTGGCAGCTGTCTTTTTGGAATCCGGCGAACATGGAATGACTCCTTGTGATGAGTGCCTGCATCCTGGAATCACGCGGCGTTCGGGGCAAGGGCGAAAACGTGGAGGGGTTGTTCATGAAGTGTGATGTAGGAGCGAGCTTGCTCGCGAAGAAGGTCAACGATAACGCCGGCCTCCTGAATGCAGGCATTGTCATGGCGTTTTTCGCGAGCAAGCTCGCTCCTACAAAGGCTCAGGCTTGCTTGAACATCTCCATCGCGCGCTGGCGAATCTGCGCTTCAGTCAGGTCTTCCTTGTGGGTGGCCAGGAACCACACATGGCCGAATGGATCCTTCAGCGTGCCGGAGCGATCGCCGTAGAACTGGTCCTTGGGTTCGGAGATCGGTGTGCCACCGGCTGCGATGGCTTGTTTGTATTGCGCGTCGACGTCATTGACATACACATGCAAACCGACGCTGGTGTGGCCATCACGCGGGCTGCCAAACGCACTTTCATCGCAGGGAGAACCCAGCATGATCGGCGAGTCACCGATGCGCAGCTCGGCGTGGCCGACTCTACCGTCGGGCATGTCCAGGCGCATGGCTTCGATGGCGCCAAAGGCTTTCTTGTAGAACTCGATGGCTTCGGCAGCTTTTTCGACGCCCAGGTAGGGCGTGACGCTGTGGAAACCCTCGGGAATGGGTTTAACGCTCATTTCGTTCTCCTTGGGTTGTTGTGGTTGTGGAGGCACGGTCTTTTCACTATAGGCCACGTATGGCGGGGCCTGCAGGCAACCGACGAGGTGTCTGCCAGGCAACAGCGAGCAGGCAGTTTGCTGCGCCATAAGCGGACCCGGGCGGGTTTTTAAGGCCAAACCCGCGGTTTTGGACCCGGCACAGAAGCTGCAATACCTCTGGCAAACCATTCGCCCGAGAGCGTTGTATGTCTGTACTGCCTGTGTCTGCCGATTACCCGATCCACACGCCCCATGCCGCATTGATCCGCGATGCAGCCGAGGCGATTGCCGTCGCCCACCGCGTCGCCGCCGTCCTCCTGGAACAGGACGCCGAGCGCGACCGCACTCGCCAGGTGCCCGCCGAGGTGGTGGACCTGTATTCCAACAGCGGCCTGTGGGGCATCAGTGTGCCGCGCGCGTTCGGCGGGGCGCAGGTGTCTTACGCGGTGCTGGCCCAGGTGATCGCGATTATTTCGGCAGCCGACCCGTCATTGGGGCAGATCCCGCAGAACCACTACTGCCTGCTGGAAGATATCCGCCTGCAAGGTACGCCCGAGCAACAGGCACACTTCTTTGGCCTGGCGTTGCAAGGTCACCGGTTTGCCAATGCGCTGTCGGAAACCGGCGGCAAGCACGTGCAGGACATCCAGGCCACTATTCGCCGCGAAGGCGACGGCTATGTGATCAACGGGCGCAAGGGCTATTGCACCGGTTCGCTGTACGCCCATTGGCTGGCGGTGCTGGCGCTGGATGAACAGCAAAATGCCCAGTTGGCCTTTGTGCCGCGTGGCACCGAAGGGCTGGTGGTGGTTGACGATTGGGACAGCATGGGCCAACGCACCACTTCCAGCGGGACGGTGCTGGCACAGGATCTGCGGGTGCCGGCGTTCAATCTGTTTCCCACGCATAAATCCTACGATTCCCCAACGTTGGCCGGGCCTTTCGCACAATTGACCACTGCCGCCATCGACGCTGGCATTGCCCGCGCCGCGCTGCGTGACACGGTGCAGTTCGTGCAGCAATTCGCCCGGCCATGGATCGACGCCGCGGTGGAAAAAGCCAGTGAGGATCCACTCACCATCATTCAGGTCGGTGCCCTGGATATTCGCCTGGAAGCCGCCGAAGCCTTGCTCGACCGCGCCGGCTTTGCCCTGGACGCCGCGCGCCCTGCTCCAGATGAAGACAACGTCGCCCACGCGTCTCTGGCCGTCGCCCGCGCCAAAGTGCTGACCACTGAAGTCGCGATTGAAGCCAGCAACAAACTGTTCGAACTGGGTGGCACTCGTTCCACCTTGAAGAAGCACAACTTCGACCGCCACTGGCGCAACGCGCGGGTCCACACCTTGCACGACCCGGTGCGCTGGAAGTACCACGTGGTGGGCAATTGGTTGCTCAACGGTGCCAGGCCGCCGCGCCATGACTGGTCGTGATCCATGGCCGAACTGTTCAAGAACATCTACTGGGCCGACATCGGCCAGGCCTGCCTGGAAACCCTGAGCATGCTTGCCGCTGCGCTGGGTTTTACCGTGCTGCTGGGGTTGCCCCTGGGCGTGCTGCTGTTTCTCACCGGCAAGCGCCAGTTGCACGAGGCGCTGGTGGTGTATCGGTTGTTGTCGGTGGTGGTCAATGTGCTGCGTTCGCTGCCGTTCATCATCCTGCTGATCGTGTTGATCCCGCTGACTACCTTGCTGGTGGGCACCTCCCTCGGCGTGCCGGGCACCATCCCGCCGCTGGTGGTGGGCTGTACGCCGTTCTTTGCGCGGCTGGTGGAAACCGCGCTGCGCGAGGTGGATCGCGGCGTGGTCGAGGCCACCCAGTCCATGGGCGCCAGCACCTGGCAGGTAATCCGCCACACCCTGCTGCCGGAGGCCCGAGGCGGGCTGCTGGCGGCAGTGACCGTGACCGCGATTGTGCTGGTGGACTACACCGCCATGGCCGGCGTGATCGGTGGCGGTGGTTTGGGTGATTTGGCGATTCGCTATGGCTACCAGCGTTTTCAGACCGACGTAATGGTGGTCACCGTGGTGCTGCTGTTGGTGCTGGTGCAGGCGCTGCAGATGACCGGTGACCGTTTGGTGGCGCGTTACAGCCGCCGTTGATTCCTATAACAACTGCCTTCGGAGCATGTATGAAAAAGTCCCTGGCCATTTTGGCCGCTGTCCTGTCGTTGAATGCCGTTGCCAATGAAAAGCTGGTGGTCGGTGCGACCCCAGTGCCCCATGCGGAAATCCTCGAGTTCGTCAAACCGGTGCTGGCCAAGGAGGGCGTGGACTTACAGATCAAAGTCTTCACCGACTTCATCCAGCCCAATCAACAACTGTCGTTGAAGAACATCGACGCCAACTATTACCAATACCGCCCGTTCCTCGATGATTACAACAAAACCCGTCACACCGACCTGGTGCCGGTGGTGGGTGTGCATATCGAACCCTTTGGCGCGTATTCGACCAAGATCAAAAACATCGCGGAGCTGAAGGACGGTGCCACGGTGTCGATCCCCAACGACCCGGTCAACACTGGCCGCGCCCTGGTGCTGCTGGATGAGGCGGGCCTGATCAAGCTCAAAGACCCGAGCAACACCCTGAGCACGCCGCGCGATATTGCGGATAACCCCAAGCACTTGAAGATTCGCGAACTGGAAGGCGCCTTGCTGGCCCGTTCGGTGAGCCAGGTGGATTTGGCGTTTGTGTTTGCCAACTACGCCCTGGAAGCGGGGATCGATACCAACAGCGCGTTGATCGTGGAGAAGGGCAAGTCGCTGTACGTCGAGTACCTGGTGGCGCGGCCGGATAACATCAACGACCCGCGCATCCAGAAACTGGCCAAGGTGTTGAATTCCGATGAGGTGCGCCAGTTCATCCTGACCCGTTACAAAGGCCAGATTGCCCCTGGGTTCTGAGTCCAACACCGATCAACTGTGGGAGCTGGCTTGCCTGCGAAAGCGGTGGGTCAGCTTGCACATCTGCTACTGATACACCGCTTTCGCAGGCAAGCCAGCTCCCACCTTGATTGGATTGTCACTTCAGGATTTGGGGGTGGGCTCCAACAACTGTGCACCTGGCCCGCACTCGCCGAGCTTGTCATCCTGATTACGCAACGGGCACGCCTCCATCGACAGGCACCCGCACCCAATACAGCCATTGAGCTTGTCCCGCAGCAGCATCAGTTTATTGATGCGCTCATCCAGGTCTTCCCGCCACAGTGCGGACAAACGATCCCAATCCTGCGCCGTGGGCGTACGCCCATCCGGCAAGGCCTGCAACGCCTCGCCGATCGTTGCCAGTGGTATGCCCAAACGCTGGGCAATCTTGATCACCACCACGCGCCGCAGCACATCCCGCGGATAGCGCCGCTGGTTGCCGGCATTGCGATTGCTCTTGATCAGCCCCTTGGTTTCATAGAAATGCAGGGCTGTGACCGCCACGCCGCTGCGGGCGGCCAGTTGGCCGACGGTAAGTTCTTTGTTGAGCATGAAAAAACTCCCAGACAACGCTTGACCTTGACTTAACTAGAGGTTTTACCCTGCGTGGCATCGAATCGCAAGATTCTGCCTACAGAGGAAGGGGAGTGTTCATGCAGGTATCAGAGAAAAATCGCAGCTTCACTCAATTGATTGAATTTCAGATCGAGCCCCAGCAGCAAGTCGCCCTGGTGGCGGCCTTGACCACCCAAAGCGAACGCCTGGCCCAGGGCCACGGCGGCTTTATCAATGCAAGTGTGCAGGTCAGTGATGACGGACGGCGGGTGCTCAACTACCTGCAATGGCGCTCGCGTGAAGACGGCGAGGCGGCTTTCCAGTGCTTTGAGCATGGCGAGGAAGATTTCTGGACGCTGATCCGCGCCCATCAGGCCACGGCGGTCACCTTCGGTTCGTTCCAGGTGCTGCGCAGTTTCGAGCGCAGCCATGACAACGCGCTGCACTGCCGCCTAAATGGATAAATGCAGCATGCGCTCGCCTTGCACGTTTTCACCGGGTCGGCGCTTGTTCACCGCCAGCTCGCCGATCTTGATCAGGCGCGTGCGTGTGACGTTGCGGCTCAAGCCCAACAGGTTGGCGGTGTGTACCTGGTTGTAATGGCTGAAGCGATAGGCGGCACGTAGCAGGGCGTCCTCGACCTTTTCGTGCAGGGCGCCGGCCTGTTCCTCGAACAGCTTCTGGAAGGCGCGCGCGAGCAAGGCTTCGGCGCTATTGTCGGTGCTGTGCTGGCTGTCGTCCTGGCGTTCGATGCGCATGTTCGACAGGCGCAGGTCGTCCCGTTCGATCACGCCGTTACGGCAGATCAACAAGGTATGGTGAATCACGTTCTCCAGCTCGCGGATGTTGCCGGGCCAGCTGTAGCTCTTGAGTTTGTGCTCGGCCTCACGACTGATCGTGATCGGGCCGTAGCCCAGGCGCTGGCTGTAGGCTTCGATGAAGTGCCGGGTCAGCGGCAGGATATCGCCGGGGCGCTCGCGCAACGGGCTGAGTTCCAGGCTGACCACGTCGAGGCGATAATAGAGGTCTTCACGGAAATGCCCGGCGTTGATGGCCTTTTCCAGTTGCACGTTGGTCGCGGCCAATACGCGCACATCAATCGGAATGCTCTTACGCGAACCCAGGCGTACGACTTCACGCTCTTGTAGCACGCGCAGCAGCTTCACTTGGATTGCCATCGGCAAATCGCCGATCTCATCCAGGAACAGGGTGCCGCCGTCTGCCTCTTCAAACCAACCCGCCTTGGCACTGAGGGCGCCGGTGAAGGCGCCTTTTTCATGGCCGAACAGCTCGGCTTCCACCAGGGATTCGGAGAATGCCCCGCAGTTCACCGCCACAAACGGTCGGTTGCGCCGCGCGCTGAGGTTATGGATGTGGCGCGCCACCAGCTCTTTACCGGTGCCGGTCTCGCCGATGATCAGCACGCTGGCTTCGCTCGGCGCCACTTGCTGGATATGGTCGAGCAATGCCTGGGATTTCGGATCTTCGAAGACCTGGGCCGTGGCGCGGATCGACGTCGCGAGTGCGGGCGAGGGCGGTAGGGTCAACAGCTGCATGGGCACCTCTCTTAGGAATAGAACGTAGGAATTGGCAGGGATTGGTTCAACGCCCAATCCCCCAGTTCGTGAAGTTTGTAGTCCACCGGATCGTGCAGGGTCTGCGTACGCAGGTTGCGCCAGTGGCGGTCCAGCCGTAGCGAGGCGTGGGTGGAGCGCGCGCCAGTGACTTCGAACAACCGACTGCACAAGTCCAGACCCTGACGGGTGGCGGCGACTTTGGCGGTGGCGATGGCAATGGCTAGCTGGCCGCGCTCGGTTTCGCTGAGGTTCGGGCCCTTGGCCCAGGCTTGGTCGAGCAACTCTGCGGCGTGCTCCACCAGCAGGCGGATACCTTCCAGGGCGACCCAGAACTCACCGTAGTGATGCAGCACGTAAGGGTCTTGGCGCACGTCTTCAGCCGAAGACTTATGCCAGGCGCGGGTTTCGGTCAGGGTGTAGTTGCGCGCTTCTTCGAAGGCACCTTCGGCAATGCCGAGAAACATATGCGTGAAGGTCAACTGGGCGATTAGCGGGCGCAGGCAGGCAAAGGGCGTACTCAGTGGGCCGGGATCGAGCAGCAATTCGGATTCTTCGACACGCACCCGTTCGAAGCTGGCGCTGCCGCTGTCGGTCTGGCGCTGGCCGATATTGTTCCAGTCGTTGTGCAAGGTGATGCCGCTGCGCCCGCTCGGGATTGCGGCGATCAGCAGCTTGCCGCCGGCGGTTTCGTCCACCGCCGAGGCGATCAGCATTTCCGAGTCGCTGGCGCCGGAGCAGAAGCTCTTTTTGCCGGAGAACTCGCGCCAGCCGCCGAAATCCTTGACCACCGTGCGGGTGTCCAGCGGGTTGAGGGCGTTGCCCCAGAACCAGTTTTTGCGCGCGGTCTGTTCGAACCAGGGTTGCCATTGGTCCGGGCGCGCAAACAGGCGCACGGTGGCAAGCATCAGGTGGTGGAAGCCGAAGACATGGGCGATGGAGCTGTCGACCTTGGCGAATTCGCGCACGATGCCCAGGGTTTCGCTCCAGCGTGCGCCGAGGCCGCCGTATTGGGTGGGGATGCTCAGGGCCAGCAGGCCGCTGTGGCGCAGGGCGTCACGTTGGGCTTTGGGCGTGCCGCCGCGCTCGTCGCGCTCGACGGCGGTGAGGGCGAATTCGGCGGCCAGCAGTTTGGCGGTCTGCAAGGGGGAGGGCAGGACGCTGTGGGGTTTGGCTGTCACGGGGTTTCCTCTATTTTCCTTGTAGGAGCTGGCTTGCTGTGGTGAGCAGGCTTGCCCTGCGCTGGGCTGCGAAGCAGCCCCCTTGCATCGGCGGCGAACCCGTCGGGGGACAAGCCCTACTCACCACAACAAGCCGGCTCCTACAGAAGAGCAGCGGTTCAGGCCTTTGTCGTTGGCAGTACATCGTTGGCAATCATTTCGCCAAACGGGCCAGTGAGGTTGGTGACGCCACGTCCGGCCAGGCTGGCGTAGGGTTCCGGCAGCAGCGGGAACACCAGTTCGGCGAAGCGATACGCCTCTTCCAGGTGCGGATAGCCGGAGAAGATGAAACTCTCGATCCCCAAGTCCGCGTATTCCTTGATGCGCTCGGCGACTTGGTGCGGATTGCCCACCAACGCCGTGCCGGCACCGCCGCGCACCAGGCCGACGCCGGCCCACAGGTTGGGGGCGATTTCCAGGTTGTCGCGGCGCCCGTCGTGCAGGGCGGCCATGCGCCGCTGACCTTCGGAGTCAAAACGCGAGAAGGATTTTTGCGCGGCGGCAATGGTTTCGTCGCTGATGTGCTCGATGAGTTTGTCGGCGGCTTTCCAGGCGTCTTCTTCGGTTTCGCGCACGATCACATGCAGGCGAATGCCGAATTTCACCGTGCGCCCGTGGCGTGCGGCGCGTTCACGCACGTCCGCGAGTTTTTCTGCGACGGCGGCAGGCGGTTCGCCCCAGGTCAGGTAGACGTCGACCTGCTCGGCGGCAAGGTCGTGGGCGGCGTCGGAGGATCCGCCAAAATACAGCGGTGGATAAGGCTTCTGCACCGGTGGGTAAAGCGCCTTGGCGTTCTGCACGCGCAGGTGTTTGCCTTCGAAATCTACCGATTCGCCTTGCAACACACGACGCCAGATCTGTAGGAATTCATCGGAGACTTCGTAACGTTCACTGTGGTCGAGGAAACTGCCGTCGCCACGGTTTTCATCCGGGTCGCCGCCGGTCACCACGTTGATCAGCAAGCGACCGTTGGACAGGCGATCCAAGGTTGCCGCCATGCGGGCAGAAACAGTCGGCGAGATGATGCCCGGACGAATCGCTACCAGGTAACGCAGGCGTTCGGTCAGCGGCACCAGCGCCGAGGCGATGACCCAGGAGTCTTCGCACGAACGCCCGGTGGGAATCAGCACGCCGTGGTAGCCGAGATTGTCAGCGGCCTGAGCTACTTGTTTCAGGTAATTAAGGGTGACCGGCCGCGCACCTTGGGTGGTGCCCAGGTAATGCCCGTCGCCATGTGTGGGTAGAAACCAGAAAACATCCATGACCAATCCTTAAGCGATTTTCAACAGAGAGAGGGAGTGCGCTGCAAACAAAGGCGCTGCACGTTCTGCCGCCAGTTGAATACGGGCTTTTAAGAGTTCACTGGTTATTTGGTAGTCGGTGAAGTCGGCTTCGGTGGCATACACACCGATCGGCAAGGTCAATGCCTGGAAAAAGCTGAACAGCGGGCGCAGTTGATGATCGAGCACCAGCGCGTGGCGTTCGCTGCCGCCGGTGGCGGCAAGCAGTACCGGCGTGTTGATCAGGGCATTGAGGCCGATCAAGTCGAACAGATGCTTGAGCAGGCCGGGGTAGGAGCCGCGATACACCGGCGCAGCGACGATCAGCAGGTCGGCCTGTTCGATGGCCAACAGTTGGGATTCGACGTCTGCCGGCAGTTCGTCGCGGGACAGCGCACCTCCCAGAGGTCGGGCAATGTCGCCCAGTTCGATCAGGGTGGTCTGGATCGGCAGCAACGTGGCCAGTTCGGCGAGCACCGCTTGGGTCAGCACCAGGGTGCGTGACGGGCGCCAGGTTCCACCGGAGAGGGCAACGACATTCAGGGGACGGGTCATGAACAGTTCCTTTTTCAACAGAGGTGCAGAACGGTAGGTGCAACCTGTTGAGCAAGAGCTATACCAACGGGCGCGAGCCTTGATTGGCGTGGGTTGCAGGCTTGCTGCCGAAAAGTGTCGCTGTTGTCTGGCTGGTGATTTGTTGATTGGCTGTTGCGCTGGCAACAGTTGCGTGGGCAACAGTGCCGATGCGGCGTAGCACCCGTTATAGAGGGTTGGATTTATTCCGTAAATGAACGTATTTCCATATTTATAGATCATAAAGAAATATGGAGGTCTTGCTATTGGAGGTGTCTTGGCGGTTGATAGCGACTATCAAGGCAGGTGATTTTTCACCGTGCGGGGCCGGGAGTAGCCTGTGTTCATTGACTCGAAACCTCCTTTGCAGGGCCGCCGCCATGAACCGATTCCTCGCTGTTTCCTTATTGATTGTCAGCTCAGTCCTCGCCGGATGTGCGACCCATCCTTCGCCAGAATTGCGCCCCTACACGGCGGAAGAAACCAAGCAGTTGGCCCTGGAAGCATTGAGTCGTCGTGGTTTGTCGTTTGATGAATACCAACAACAGCGCGCCGCGCTGACCGGACAGCCACAGAAGCCTTTCGGCTTTGATCGCCAGGGCGAAATGAATGCCGAACGGAGCGTGACCCTGCATGGTCGTCCCAGTTGATCCCGCGCCTGACGGCACAAAGCCCGAGGATTCCCCTAAGGAACCTCGGGCTTTTTGTTTGCCATGGTGCGACTTCAGCCTGTTAAGCTGAATTTCAGGAGCGTTCCTACGCACATTTACATAAAGTGGTCCTTCTTTAATGGTATTCGATCGGTTAAACCTGACGACCTCAGTTCCGGTCCGTGCCCCTGAGACGCTGCTCTCGGGAACCTGCTCTGCGAGTTTTTAACGTCATGAATAAACGTCCGCTGTATTTCGACTACGCCGCCACCACCCCGGTGGATGAGCGGGTCATCCAGGTAATGGTCGAGTGTCTGGGCTTCAATGCCAATTTCGGTAACCCCGCGTCCAGTTCCCATGCGTTCGGCCAGGCGGCGCGGCATACGGTCGAGCACGCGCGTCGCCAGGTGGCCGAATTGGTCGGTGCCAACCCCGAGCAAATCGTCTGGACCTCCGGCGCCACCGAATCCAACAACCTTGCAATCAAGGGCGTGGCCCAGGCACGGGGCGTGGCGGGTGGGCATATCATCACCAGCCAGATCGAACACAAGGCCACGTTGGATACCGCCCGGCAACTGCAGGAAGCCGGCGTGGCCGTCACGTACCTGGTGCCGGATGCCGATGGGCTGATCAGTGCCGATGCCGTCAGCGAAGCCTTGCGTGAAGACACGTTCCTGGTTTCGCTGATGCTGGTGAACAACGAACTGGGCACCCTCAACGACATCCCCGCCATCGGCGCGCGAGTGCGTGAACACGGCGCGTTGTTGCATGTGGATGCGGCGCAGGGCGCGGGCAAGGTGGCAATCGATCTGGCGCAATGGCCAGTGGACCTTATGTCGTTTTCGGCCCACAAGTTGTATGGCCCCAAAGGGATCGGCGCGTTGTACGTCGGCCCACGGGCGCAGCAGAAGGTGTTGGCGCAGATTCACGGCGGCGGTCACGAAGGCGGTTTGCGCTCCGGCACTCTGGCGACCCATCAGATTGCCGGCATGGGCACCGCGTTTGCCCTGGCGGCGGCGTCTTTTACTGAAGAAAAGGCGGTAATCGTCGCCTTGCGTCAGCGCTTGCTGGATCAGTTGGAAGCGGTGGCCGGCGTGCGCCTCAATGGCAGCGCGACGCAGCGTATTCCACATACCCTGAGCCTCACGTTTGGCGAAGGTGAATTCAATGCCGCTGCGTTGAGTGCGGGGATCGCGTTTTCCGCGACCTCGGCCTGTAATTCGGCGAGCAATGCGCCGTCCCACGTGCTCCTGGCGTTGGGCCATGATGCACGCAGCGCCGGCCGCACCATTCGCTTGAGCCTCGGCCGGTTTACCACCGAGCAGGATATCGACCAGGCGGTGCAATTGATCAAGGCGGCCCTGGCCAGTGCACCGGCGTTCTGGGCGGTCTGATTCATTTATCGCAACACATAATAATTATTCGTGGTTAGCAGGAGACACAATGAGTACGCAGCCTTTGACCCATGGAACGGTTCCCCAGCGCCTGGCGCACACCCGTGAACTGATGAACCGCGAGGGCATTCACGCCCTGCTGGTGCCGTCGGCCGACCCGCACTTGTCCGAGTACCTGCCGGGCTATTGGCAGGGGCGGCAATGGTTGTCGGGGTTTCATGGTTCGGTGGGGACGCTGATTGTCACTGCGGATTTCGCCGGCGTGTGGGCCGATAGCCGTTACTGGGAACAAGCGACCAAGGAACTCAAGGGCAGCGGCATCGAATTGGTGAAACTGCAGCCGGGCCAACCCGGACCGCTGGAGTGGCTGGCCGAGCAGACGCCGGAAGGTGGCGTCGTCGCGGTGGACGGTGCAGTGATGGCCGTGGCCTCGGCGCGTACCTTGGGCGGCAAATTGGCAGAGCGCGGTGCACAACTGCGTACTGATATCGACCTGTTGGATGAAGTCTGGAAAGACCGTCCGACACTGCCGAACCAGCCGATCTATCAACACCTGCCGCCTCAGGCCACCGTCAGCCGTGGTGCGAAACTCGCCTCGCTGCGTGCGGCCTTGAAAGAGAAGGGCGCCGACTGGCACTTCATCGCGACCCTGGACGACATCGCCTGGCTGTTCAACCTGCGTGGAGGGGATGTTTCGTTCAACCCAGTGTTTGTGTCCTTTGCATTGATCAATCAACAGCAGGCCACGTTGTTCGTGGCGCTGAGCAAAGTCGATGCCGAGCTGCGGGCGGTGCTGGAACAGGATGGCGTGACGCTGCGCGACTACAGCGAAGTGGCGGATGCCTTGCGTACGGTGCCGGCGGGCGCCAGTTTGCAGGTCGATCCGGCTCGCGTTACCGCTGGCTTGCTGGAAAATCTCGATGCCGGCGTCAAGCTGATCGAAGGCCTCAACCCGACGACACTTGCCAAGTCGCGCAAGAGCCTGGCCGACGCGGAGCACATCCGCCAAGCCATGGAGCAGGATGGCGCGGCGCTGTGCGAATTCTTCGCCTGGCTGGACAGTGCGCTGGGTCGCGAACGTATCACCGAACTGACCATCGACGAACACCTGACCGCTGCGCGCACCCGTCGCCCGGGTTATGTGTCGCTGAGTTTCAACACCATCGCCGCCTACAACGCCAACGGTGCGATGCCGCATTACCACGCCACTGAAGAAGAGCACGCTGTGATCGAAGGCGATGGCCTGCTGCTGATCGATTCGGGCGGCCAGTACCTCGGCGGCACCACGGATATCACGCGGATGGTGCCAATCGGTACGCCGAGTGAGGAACAGAAGCGCGACTGCACCCGCGTGCTCAAGGGCGTGATTGCTTTGTCCCGTGCGCATTTCCCGAAAGGCATCCTGTCACCGCTGCTGGACGCCATTGCTCGCGCGCCGATCTGGGCCGAAGGCGTGGACTACGGCCACGGTACCGGGCACGGCGTAGGCTATTTCCTCAATGTGCATGAAGGTCCGCAAGTGATTGCCTATCAGGCGGCCACTGCGCCGCAAACGGCGATGCAGCCGGGGATGATCACCTCCATCGAACCGGGCACTTACCGTCCGGGACGCTGGGGCGTGCGTATCGAGAACCTGGTGCTGAACCGCGAAGCCGGCAAGACCGAGTTCGGCGAGTTCCTCAAGTTTGAAACCCTGACCCTGTGTCCGATCGACACGCGCTGCCTGGAACCGTCGCTGCTGACGGTAGACGAGCGTGAGTGGTTCAACGCTTACCATGCCGAGGTACGTGAGCGTTTGAGTCCATTGCTCGACGGTGCCGCGCTTGAATGGTTGCAGGTGCGCACTGCGGCTATTTGACCGCCTGCAGTTCGGGGGCCTGGGCCAAAGCGTCGGCCATATAGTCGACGAATGCCTTGACCCGGGCCGATTGCCGGCGATTGGGTGCTGACACCGCATGGATCGGCAGTGGTTGCGGGGTGTAGTCCTGCAATACCGCAATCACGCGGCCGGCTTTCAAATCGTCATGGAACAACCACAGGGGCGACAGCGCAATGCCAAGCCCCGTCAACACCATCTCCCGCACCGCTTCGGAGTTGTTGCTCTGGGCGTTGCCGGTGATGCGCACGCTGTGTCGCGCGCCATTCTTTTCATAAACCCACTGGTTCTGGCTGCTGAGCAGGTTGAACAGCAGGCAGTTGTGCTGGCTGAGATCCTGCGGGGTTTTCGGCGTGGGATGTTTGGCCAGGTAGGCCGGGCTGGCCAGGGTGACGCGGTGGGTGGTGCCGATTTGCCTGGCGATCAAGCCGCTGTCGCGCAGTTCACCGATTCGCAGGGTTACGTCCAAGCCTTCGCTGACCATGTCTTGCAGGTGATCGTTGAGTTGCAGGTCTACTTGTACGTCAGGGTATTTCTGCAGGAAATCGCTCAAGCGTGCAGCAATCTGCAGGCGGCCGAAACTTACCGACGAACCCACGCGTAATGGGCCGGCGATCGCCTCTTTGCCGGTCTGGAAACTGTGTTCGGCGGCGTCCACGGCGGCGAGGATTTCACGACAATGGCTGTAGTACCGCTGACCTTCGTCGGTCAGGGACAGTTGACGTGTACTGCGGGCAATCAGCTTGCCACCCAGTTCGGTTTCCAAGGCGCGCAGGACTTTGCTGATGGTGGGTTGGGTAGTTTGCATTTCCCGGGCGACGGCGGAAAAGCTGCCGCGTTCGATCACTCGAACGAAAATCGCCATTGCGTTGAGTTTATCCATTGGGGGTTCCAACTCATGCCTATTAAGCATAGGAACTATAGTCTTTTGGTGTCTTATCAGCATGAATTGGCTGGCGGATCATTGATTTCATTCTTCGATGACGCGAGATCGCCAACATGACTGATATGCACGCTTTGATTGTGGATGCCGTGGACGCGCCATTCTGGCTGACGACAATTCCCAAACCGGTAGCAGGCGTTGGCCAAGTCCTGGTCCGAATCAGCGCCAGTGGCCTTAACCCTTTGGACGGGAAAATCCGCGCAGGCCAGGCTGCCCACGCCCGGCAGCCATTACCGGCAGTGCTCGGTATGGATGTGGCAGGTACCGTGGAAGCGGTAGGTCCTGACGTCGGTGATTGGCATGTGGGCGATGATGTCTATGGGTTGGCGACCGGCATTGGTGGCGCACAGGGCTCATTGGCCGAGTACGCGGCCGTCGATGTCCGCTTGCTGGCGAAGAAACCTGAGGTGTTGAGCATGCGTGAAGCGGCGGTATTGCCGCTGGTGCTGATCACTGCGTGGGAGGGCTTGGTGGACCGGGCGCATGTAGGCTCCGGGCACAAAGTACTGATCCAAGGCGGCGCGGGCGGTGTAGGGCATGTTGCAGTGCAGTTGGCGATTGCTCGCGGAGCGCAGGTGTATGCCACGGGATCCGCCAAGCATCGCTCAGTAATCGAGGGGCTGGGTGCGACGTTTATCGACTATCAGCAGCAGACGGTCGAAGAGTACGTCGCGCAGCACACCGCGGGCGAAGGCTTCGACATTGTGTATGACACTGTCGGCGGCGAAACGCTGGATGCATCCTTTCGAGCCGCCAAGACCTATCACGGTCATGTCGTGAGTTGCCTGGGATGGGGGCAACACAGCCTGGCCCCATTGTCGTTTCGTGGGGCGACCTACTCGGGTGTGTTCACCTTGCTGCCGTTGCTGACCGGTAAGGGGCGTGAGCATCACGGGCAGATTCTTGCCGAGGCCGCGCGCTTGATCGATGCCGGTAAGCTCAAGCCGATCCTGGATGGGCGTGCATTCAATTTGCACAGTGCGAACGCCGCCTACGATGTGCTCGCAAGCGGCGCGCAAGGGCGCTTGGCGATTGAGATTTAAGTCAGTGCTTCACGCACAAAATCCAGACGGTCCTGACCGAAGAACAGCTGGTTGCCTACAAATAGGCTGGGCGCACCGAACACACCGCGTTTCACGGCGTGTTCGGTGTTGTCCTTGAGGGCGGCCTTTACCGCTTCGTCATTGGCCAAGGCCAGGACCTCCTCCGGATCGAAACCATGCTCGGTTAGCACGGCAGCCACAACGACGGGATCTCCCAAGTGGCGACCGTCTTCCCAGAGCGCGCGGAACAGGCAATCCACAAAGGCGTCAAAGTGCTCGGGTTGACGCAGCTGGATGCCGGTCACTGCACGCATCAACACCAGGGTGTTGATGGGAAAGTGCGGATTGAACTTGAGCGGTACGTTGTAGCGGCGGGCATAGCGCGCCAGGTCATCAAACATGTAGCGACCTTTGGCGGGAACGGTGATGGGAGAGGCGTTGCCCGTGGCCTTGAACACGCCGCCCAATAACATGGGCTTATAAATCAGCTGCGTACCGGTTGAAGCGCACAGTGCGGGTAACTGGGTGTAAGCCAGGTAGGTGGCGGGGCTGCCGAGGTCAAAGAAGAATTCCAGGGTTTTACGCATGGTCGATGCTCGCTGCTTATTATTGTGGGGTCGTGCTTACCAGGGTTCATTCCAGGGACGCAGGTCCAGTTCAAATGTCCAGGCGTCGCGTGGCTGGCTGTGCAGGTACCAATAGTTCTCGGCGATGTGCTCGGGGTTGAGGATACCGTCCTGGTCCTTGAGCGCGTATTTCTGCGGGAAATTGTCACGTATGAAGTCGGTGTCGATGGCGCCATCGACCACCACATGGGCGACGTGGATGTTCCTGGGCCCCAGTTCCCGCGCCATGCTTTGCGCGAGTGCCCGGATACCGTGCTTGGCGCCAGCGAAGGCGGCAAACCCTGCCGCGCCGCGCAATCCTGCGGTGGCACCTGTGAACAGAATGGTGCCTCGATTACGCGTGACCATACGCTTGGCCACCTCGCGTGCATTCAGGAACCCGGAGAAGCAAGCCATCTCCCATATCTTGAAATACTTGCGTGCGGTTTCTTCCAAGATGCTGCACGGCACGTTGGCGCCGATGTTGAACACGAAGGCTTCAATCGGACCCAGGTCGGTTTCGATCTGGTCGATCAGCGCAATGACGTCTTCTTCTTTACGGGCATCGCAGGCAAAGCCATGGGCTTCACCGCCTGTCGCGTGGATGCTGTCTACCAGCGGCTGCAATTTATCGGCGCTGCGGCGGGTGACACACGCCACGTAGCCTTCGCGGGCAAAACGTTTGGCAATGGCGCCACCCGTTGCGTCTCCGGCGCCCACTACCAATACGATTTTCTTGTTGTGCGTCATGGGAACTCTCTTGGCTCGATAGTCGAGCAGGAGTTTAGACGCAACGGCAAGAAGGGCTGGGTTTGTAGCTGGAATTTAATGAGAGCAGTCAGGGGGTGACTGCTCAAGCGACTACTTGCAGATGACGATCATGCTGCGGCTGGTGTAGCCAGCAGGGTTGAGGCCGAAGGGGTAGTCCCCTGGTTCCTCGGAATTGTCGCCGGACTTTGCGATAACCCGGTAGCCCTTGGCGCCGCAAGAGTTGGTTGCACTGGTGTAGCACTGGTCCCAGGAAGAAGACAGGCCGGAACAGTTGATATGCAGCCCTTTTTTGCCACGTTTCACTTCTGTCTTGGTGGTCGCGGCACAACCGGTAATCGCCATGACCATTAACAGTATCAAAATTCGCTTCATTCCTATCCTTAATAGCCGGCCTGCAATACTACAGGCTGGCTTTACTCGCTCTCGGGTGTAGCGTTCGCGCTGTCCTTGTCGAAATTCTCCATGAATGACATTCGTTTACGGCTTAAACATGGCCTAAATGAATGGTAAATACCAGAGCTAGATTCAAACAGGCTTCAATCCGCTGGTACCAGTGGCTTTGACTCGCTGCGCATCGTCACAGTAGCGCCTACGGAGGCCAGGATGATGCACGTGATCGCCAGCCACTGTGCGAGTGACAGGTGTTCGTGCAGGAACAACAGGCCGGAGAGGGCGCCAAACGCCGGTTCGATGCTCATGAGTGTGCCGAAAGTTCGGGCGGGGAGGCGCGTCAGTGCAACCATCTCCAGTGTGTAGGGGAGGGCGGTGGACAGAATGGCGACACCGATGGCGACCGGGATCAGGGCAGGCGTCAGCAATGCGCTGCCCGCATGGACGATACCGATAGGCGCAACAAACAAGGCCGCGATCATTACGCCAAGGGCGGCGGTCTGTACGCCGTTGTCATTACCGGCTTTCTGACCATACAGAATGTAGAGCGCCCAGCAGACCCCTGCACCCAGGGCGTAACCCGCACCCAGTAAATCGATACCGCTGCTCGCTTCGCCCATCGGGATAAGTAAGAGCAAGCCGACGATCGCCAGGGCAATCCAGAGGAAGTCGACGGCGCGCCGAGAGGCATAGATCGCGACGGCAAGCGGCCCGGTGAACTCCAGGGCGACCGCAATCCCAAGAGGTACGCTGCGCAAGGACATATAGAAGAGGAAGTTCATGCCGCCCAATGCCATTCCGTAGACGATCACCGTCCGCAGGGACTTTGCCGTCAACTTGGCGCGCCATGGGCGTAATAGAAGCAGCATGATTACGCTGGCGAAAATCAGGCGCAGCGCCGTGGTGCCTTGTGCGCCGACGACAGGGAACATGCTCTTGGCCAGCGAGGCGCCGGACTGGATGGAGGCCATGGCGATCAGCAGCAGGCCGACGGGGAACAATGTCGAGGCCAGGCTGCGGGGGGAGGTGGTCATTTGGGAGTGTTCGTCCGAAGTCATATTAAGAGAAGCGTCGGCGCTATGATGCTTAACTGTTTGAGGTTGGGCAATATATTGCTCAATTATCCTTATCGAGAGGCTAAAAAAGGCGGATTTAGCGGTTTTCAGCCCTTCTGATAGAAAAAACAAATTAAGAGTTGACGGCAGATTTCAGACGTCTATAATTCGCCCCACTTCCGGCGCAGTCGAAACGGAAAACTCCTTGGTAAACAATGAGTTATGTAGGTTTCGGCAGCAGGTTGCTTCAGTTCATCGAAGCCAAAAGGAAGTTGAAAAAGAGGTGTTGACAGCAGCGCGTAACGCTGTAGAATTCGCCTCCCGCTGACGAGAGATCGGAAGCGCAAGTGGTTGAAGTGGTTGAAGTTGTTGAAGAAATCTTCGAAAGCTTCTGAAAATAATCACTTGACAGCAAATGAGGCTGCTGTAGAATGCGCGCCTCGGTTGAGATGAAAGATCTTAACCAATCGCTCTTTAACAACTGAATCAAGCAATTCGTGTGGGTACTTGTGGAGTCAGACTGATAGTCAACAAGATTATCAGCATCACAAGTTACTCCGCGAGAAATCAAAGATGTAACCAACGATTGCTGAGCCAAGTTTAGGGTTTCTTAAAAACCCAAAGATGTTTGAACTGAAGAGTTTGATCATGGCTCAGATTGAACGCTGGCGGCAGGCCTAACACATGCAAGTCGAGCGGTAGAGAGAAGCTTGCTTCTCTTGAGAGCGGCGGACGGGTGAGTAATGCCTAGGAATCTGCCTGGTAGTGGGGGATAACGTTCGGAAACGAACGCTAATACCGCATACGTCCTACGGGAGAAAGCAGGGGACCTTCGGGCCTTGCGCTATCAGATGAGCCTAGGTCGGATTAGCTAGTTGGTGAGGTAATGGCTCACCAAGGCGACGATCCGTAACTGGTCTGAGAGGATGATCAGTCACACTGGAACTGAGACACGGTCCAGACTCCTACGGGAGGCAGCAGTGGGGAATATTGGACAATGGGCGAAAGCCTGATCCAGCCATGCCGCGTGTGTGAAGAAGGTCTTCGGATTGTAAAGCACTTTAAGTTGGGAGGAAGGGCATTAACCTAATACGTTAGTGTTTTGACGTTACCGACAGAATAAGCACCGGCTAACTCTGTGCCAGCAGCCGCGGTAATACAGAGGGTGCAAGCGTTAATCGGAATTACTGGGCGTAAAGCGCGCGTAGGTGGTTTGTTAAGTTGGATGTGAAATCCCCGGGCTCAACCTGGGAACTGCATTCAAAACTGACTGACTAGAGTATGGTAGAGGGTGGTGGAATTTCCTGTGTAGCGGTGAAATGCGTAGATATAGGAAGGAACACCAGTGGCGAAGGCGACCACCTGGACTAATACTGACACTGAGGTGCGAAAGCGTGGGGAGCAAACAGGATTAGATACCCTGGTAGTCCACGCCGTAAACGATGTCAACTAGCCGTTGGAAGCCTTGAGCTTTTAGTGGCGCAGCTAACGCATTAAGTTGACCGCCTGGGGAGTACGGCCGCAAGGTTAAAACTCAAATGAATTGACGGGGGCCCGCACAAGCGGTGGAGCATGTGGTTTAATTCGAAGCAACGCGAAGAACCTTACCAGGCCTTGACATCCAATGAACTTTCTAGAGATAGATTGGTGCCTTCGGGAACATTGAGACAGGTGCTGCATGGCTGTCGTCAGCTCGTGTCGTGAGATGTTGGGTTAAGTCCCGTAACGAGCGCAACCCTTGTCCTTAGTTACCAGCACGTAATGGTGGGCACTCTAAGGAGACTGCCGGTGACAAACCGGAGGAAGGTGGGGATGACGTCAAGTCATCATGGCCCTTACGGCCTGGGCTACACACGTGCTACAATGGTCGGTACAGAGGGTTGCCAAGCCGCGAGGTGGAGCTAATCCCATAAAACCGATCGTAGTCCGGATCGCAGTCTGCAACTCGACTGCGTGAAGTCGGAATCGCTAGTAATCGCGAATCAGAATGTCGCGGTGAATACGTTCCCGGGCCTTGTACACACCGCCCGTCACACCATGGGAGTGGGTTGCACCAGAAGTAGCTAGTCTAACCTTCGGGAGGACGGTTACCACGGTGTGATTCATGACTGGGGTGAAGTCGTAACAAGGTAGCCGTAGGGGAACCTGCGGCTGGATCACCTCCTTAATCGACGACATCAGCTGCT